>NZ_JAVDWU010000027.1:0-1019 GCF_031457455.1 Hydrogenophaga palleronii | reverse complement strand
ACAAATAGTTGCCAGTGTGCTGTCCTGCAAATAGCTGCCTGAAGCGGAGTGATCCGGTTTTACAGCTGACGCACTGCAACAGGATGCAGCGCCACCATGGAATCGAGGGAGGCTCCATGGGAAGGCTGTTCGTTGGACAGCGCATTGGTCTTCGTCAGGCCCAACGCATCGTTGGGGTTGGTTGAAGGCGCCGGCGTAGAACAAGACTCACGACAAGAATGATTAACGTGGGCAATTAAAGGCGCGAAGTGCAGTTGGTAGGACCGGACAGAGGGAAGGCTGCTGTCTTGCTCAATCTGCGCACTATTCCCCCTGACCACTTGGTGCATTGTTGCCAGTGGGTTTCCGCAATCCGGGTGAGTTCTCCTGCCTGCATCTGAGGCGGTGGCGCCGCTTGTAATTGATGCCTGTCCGGCTCGTCGCAGACCAATGAGGCCTGTTCAAACGCTCCCTGTTCGTAGCGCCATCAGAAACGTGTGCCCCCAATTGCCTGAGGGAGGGAAGAGGGCTTTCAGGTTCTTTGTGAGTTGCGCCTTGTTGCTGGGTGCCTGGCTGTGCGCGGGTGGGGTTGCCACGGCCCAAACCATCGTCACGGACCCGGTTTCCAGCGATGCGCGATGGACGCTTGAGGGCAGCCCGTACGTGATCGAGGGCAATCTGGTTGTGCAGAACGGCGCAACCTTGTCGATCGACCCGGGCGTTACCGTGTACATGGGTGCCAACGCCGGGCTGAGCGTCCAGGCAGGTGCATTGAGGGCGCAGGGCAGCCCTTCGAGCCCGATCCGGGTTCTGTCGAATGCTGCTCGCCTGGGCCAGACCGCGGCGCCTGGTGACTGGGCGCAATGGACCTTCGGTGCCGGCACAGTCAACACCGTGCTGGAGCACGTCGAGCTTGAACATGGTCGCGGCGTTGTGGTCAACGGTTCTGCGCCAGTGTTCAACAACGTGACGATCCGCCATCACCTGGGTGCGGCCATGACGGTGGATCTCGCTGCCTCACCGGTGGGGCAAGGCAACAG
>NZ_JAVDWU010000026.1:0-1193 GCF_031457455.1 Hydrogenophaga palleronii | reverse complement strand
GGAACCGGCTTGTATGGTTGAGGGGTTGGGGTGGAGGGCCTGGAACTTCCGGCTATTGGCTCAGACCGACTGGCAAAGATTGCCCCCACCCCGCCTTCCAGCGTCGATAAGGAACTGAGCGGCACCGCATAGCGCCGATCTTTGAGCAAGCCAACGCGGCTGGCGGGAATGTCCACCCCAACACTTGTCATTCTTTCTCGAAGGAGACTGTCATGCAAGAGTTCAATGCGTTTGTTGGTGTGGATGTTTCCAAGGCCGAATTGGTGGCCGCCTTCCATGATCAAGCAGGATGTCGCAGCATCCCCAATGACGCTGGCGCCATCAGCGCCTGGCTGCATAAGCTGCCAGACGGTGCTGCGCTGGCCATGGAGTCCACCGGGCGGTACCACCAATTGCTCGCCACCCTGGCGCGAGCAGCAGGCCTGCAAGTGTTCGTGCTCAACGCGCGCGACGTGTACTTCTACGCCAAAGCCCTGGGTGCACGGGCCAAGACCGATCGGGTCGATGCTCACGTGATCGCCCGTTACCTGGCCGAGCAGCACAAGCACCTGCACCCTTGGCAGGCCCCCAGTGCGGTGCTCGCGCAGGTGCAGTGCCTGCTTGGCCAGCGCTGGACGGCGGTGACCAAGCGAGCAGCGCTGCACCAGTCGCTGCAAGGCTGTGATGCGGCCATTGCCAGTCAGGTCCAGGCGCTGGATCTGGCATTCAATGCGCTGCTCAAGGCCATTGATGCTCGCATCGCGACGCTGTTTGAAGACGACGCACATTTGGGTGCGCAACGCGCCTTGTTGCAAAGCATTGTGGGCGTGGGGCCGCAAAGCAGTGCGTTGCTCGCCAGTGTGCTGGAGCAGGTGAGCTTTGGCAGCGGCGATGCTCTGGTGGCCTACAGCGGGCTGGACCCCAGAGCCTGTGATTCGGGCAAAAGCCGGGGTCGCAGGAGGCTCTCTAAGCGAGGACAACCGGCCCTGCGACGCCAGATGTACCTCGCAGCCATGTCGGCGTGCCATACGAAAGCCTTTGAAGGTACATACAAGGCTTTGCGACAGCGGGGCCTGAAGACCACCGAAGCGTTGGTGGTACTGGCTCGCAAGCTGCTGCGCATCGCCTTTGCCGTTTGGCGCACCGGCAAACCGTTTGATCCGCAACGCATACCCCAGTCGCTTGACAACAAACCATAGAACCTTTGCCGGGCC
>NZ_JAVDWU010000025.1:0-1309 GCF_031457455.1 Hydrogenophaga palleronii | reverse complement strand
GCAGCAGAACGCGGCGTTGGTCGAAGAGAGCGCGGCCGCAGCCGAGAGCCTCAAGGATCAGGCTCAGCGCCTGGCTCAGGTGATCCAGATCTTCAAGCTTGATGCCAGTGCACAGGCTGCGTTGTCGTCCCCGGCGCGCCGGGCATCGAAGCCTCAGGCGGCTGCGTCGCTGCCCGCGCCCAAAGCCAAGCCGGCCCTCGCGGCGCCGAAGGTGGTGCATGCGCCATCGGCACCGGCAGCGCCCGAACTCAAGCGCCCACAACCGACCGGCACGCCGGTGCGAACAGCGGCCGGTGCGGAAGGCGACTGGGAAAGCTTCTGATCGTTGATGGGTCTGTCGGTCGCGCTGAAAGGCGTTCAGGCAGGCCCCTGTTTTTCCCTCTGATTTTTGGATGTTTCCTGGAGTTTTTTTGTGCTCAGTCAATTGAAGTTCACGCAGAAGATCGGCGTGTTGATCGGCGTGGCGATTGCAGGTCTGGCGTTGCTGGTGGTGCTGTCTGCGGTGCAGACCAAACAGCGCATCGAAAGCGCGCGCATGGAGCTGCTCAAGTCCGCGGTCGAATCGATGTATTCGGTGGTGGCCGGCTATCACGCCATGGCTGCGGCCGGCGAGATGAGCGTGGAAGACGCCCAGGCCGCGGCCAAGCAGGCCGTCAAGGTATCGCGCTTTGGCGGCGCTGATGGCCGGGCCGAGTATTTCTACATCTGGGGCATGGATGGTGTCAGCGTCATGCATCCCATCCGGCCGGAGTGGGCTGGTCAGAACAAGACCGAAGCCCTGAAAGATGGCAAAGGCCGCTTCACGCTGAAAGACATCGTTTCTGGCGTGCGAGGCAGCCCCGACGGTCGTGCTTTTGTGGACACCGATTTCCCGCGTCCGGGCCAACAGGCGCCGGTGCCGAAGATCCAGTACGTGATGGAGTTCAAGGCCTGGAACTGGATCGTGGGCTCAGGCCTGTACATGGACGACATCGCCGCCGTGGTGCAGCGCGCCCTGCTGGAAACCTTGCTGCTGGGTCTGGCGATTCTGGCGGCGATCTCGGTCCTGGGTTACGCCGTGGCGCGCAGCGTGCGCCAGCAGCTCGGCGGCGACCCCGCTTTTGCCATGCAGGCCATGAACGAAGTGGCCAAAGGCAATCTCGGTGTCGATGTGGGGCAGCCTGCCAAAGGCAGCCTGCTGTTTGCGCTGCACGAGATGGTGGCATCCCTGCGCGGCACGGTGAGCCAGGTGCGCAGCGCCACGGACAGCATCAACACGGCGTCGCTGGAGATTGCCTCGGGCAACCAGGACCTGTCTGCACGCACCGAA
>NZ_JAVDWU010000024.1:0-1342 GCF_031457455.1 Hydrogenophaga palleronii | reverse complement strand
GTTGCTCGCGGCCTGTTCGGTGCGTGCAGACAGGTCCTGGTTGCCCGAGGCAATCTCCAGCGACGCCGTGTTGATGCTGTCCGTGGCGCTGCGCACCTGGCTCACCGTGCTCACCAGCGAATTCTTCATGGCACCCAGCGCATTGAGCAACTCGCCCAGCTCGTCCTTGCGCTTGGTCTCCACCTTCTGGCTCAGGTCACCACCGGCCACGGCCGTGGCGATGCAAACGGCTTCCTTCAGCGGTTCGGTGATCGAGCGCGTGATGCGCCATGCCACCAGGGCAGCCATCAGGAGAGCGATACCTGAGAGCACCAGAATGATGAGTTCCTGCTGGCGAATGCTGGCGTCAGAAGCGGCCACCGCCTTGGACACCAGCTCGTGCTCTTGTTGCTGAAGTTTGCCCATGCTCTCCAGGTACCGATCGATGGCAGGCATGAGATCAGCCTCCAGCATGCTGTCGGCCGCAAAGCTGTCGCCGCCCAGCAGGGTCTTGAAGAACTCATTGCGGGTGTCGATGTAGGTCTTGCGTCGCTGCCCGATCTCGGCCAGCAGGGCCTTGCCTTGCTCGGAGGTGATTTCCGCGTCCAGCGTCTTTTGCAGCTCATTGATGCGTGTGGTGGTTTCCGCGATCAGAGGCTTGAAGAAGGTGTCCACGTCGGTGTTGTTGTTCGACTTGGCCAGCGCAATCACGCGGGTGGCGTTCAGACGGGTGTTGGCCACCCACTGGTCGGCCACCGAAGCGCGCCGCTCCAAATGTTCCACGCCTTGCATGGCTTGCTTGGACGCTTCCAGGCTGAACCAGGCCAGCGCACTGAGCGCGACCAGCAAGGCCAGCACGCTGGCGAACGCCAGCGCGAGTCGCTGACCGATTTTGAGTTGAGAGATGGACATGGCATGGGTTCCAGGAGTTCAGTGGGTTGTTTTATTGACCTCCAGCCCATCAGCAAACAATGCTGGCAGGTCAGAAGCTTTCCCACTCGCCTTCGGTGCTGGCAGCGGTTGAGGCTTTGGCACTGGTGGACGAGGCGGACGTGGTCACCGACTGCGGGCGCTGAAGCGCTGCAGGCTGAGCCACGGGGTTGGAGGCTGTGGCAGACGATGCGGACGGCTTGGCAGCCGCCTTAGATGGGGTCTGTTCACCCGCCTTGTTGACGCCACGGTTGCTGGCGCTCGCTTTCTTGACACTCCCTGATGGCACCGACGGCGTCGCCTGAGCCAGGCCCGTGTCGTCGGTTCGGAACACTTGAATCACCTGAGCCAGGCGCTGAGCCTGATCCTTGAGGCTCTCGGCTGCGGCCGCGCTCTCTTCGACCAACGCCGCGTTCTGCTGCGTCATCTGGTC
>NZ_JAVDWU010000023.1:0-1384 GCF_031457455.1 Hydrogenophaga palleronii | reverse complement strand
CCGTGCCGACATGGAATCTGCGTCACCGCGTCGCCACACGATGCAAGCGGCTGTTTTCAAGCCGGAAGAGTTATCGGCGTTGTGCGGTGTGGGAGGAACCCGGTTGGCCATGATGGTCGATCAAACCCGTCGCAAAGGTAGAGGTGGTGTGGGGAGAGAGGTGACTGTTTCCTTGATCAGCAAAAGTACGCTGGCGCGCAGCTCAGGCTGGCAAGGTGAAGCTCTGTCTGCCAGCTTTCCTGCTCAGCCGAGCCGCTTCGTCAAACGGCGCGTGATCGCGCAGCGTGGCAAAGCAGATGCGCGCAAGCTTGTTGGCCAGAGCGCAGGTGGCTTTGTTGTGGTTGCTACGGCCTTGCACATCGAGCGCCCAGCGTCGGATGCCACAGACTTCCTTGCCGACACCTTCGGCCACCTTGGCCGCTCGCAGCACACTGCGCGCACCGTGCGTGAGCAGCATGCGCAGGTAGCGGTCACCCTTCTTGGAGATGCGACCCAGGTAGCGGCTGGAGCCCGAGCTGTACTCACGTGGCGTCAGGCCGAACCAACTGGAGAAGTGGCGCGCGTCCTGGAAGTGGGTCACAACGCCGGAAGTGGCCGCCACCAGGGCAGTGGCGGTGAGCAGCCCGATGCCGGGCACAGACAACAGCAGCGTGCAGGCCGGGCTGTGGCGGGCCACAGCGGACAGCTCGCGTTCGACCTGGGCGATGCGGGCTTCGAGCAGGCGGATTTCTTCGAGAAGCATGCCGGCGGTGTGCCGGATCAGATCGGGCACGGCCGAGCGTGGGTCGGCCAGCACACGGCCGATTGTCTCAACGCCGGTGCGCGCACCTTGAGGGATGGTGATGCCGAACTCACGGCAGAAACCGCGCAAGGCGTTGATGCGCGAGGTGCGCGTGCCCATCCAGAGCGAGCGGATGCGATGCAGGCCTTGCAGGGCCTGTTGCTCGACGGACTTCACGCGCACGGGGCGAATGTCAGAGGCTCGGGCCGCTTCGAGCAAGGCGGCTGCATCGGTGGCGTCGGTCTTGTTGCGCCTGACGTAGGCGCGCACGTACTGGGCGGGCAGCAGGCGAACGAAAATGCCCAGGCCATTGAGCCAGCGAGCCCAGTGGTGGGCCGAGCCGCACGCTTCCATGATGACCAGGCCGACGGCTCGGTTGGCGAACCAGCGCTCGAACTGGGTGCGTGTCAGGCGCTGGGTTTCAACGATGCGCCAGTGCTCGTCGGCCACAGCGATCTGGAAAACGGATTTGGCCAAGTCGACGGCCACGGTAGTAGCATGCATCTCGGACTCCTTTCGTTTGTTGAAGACCTGATCCCCACGCCAATGAAGACCAGAGCGCGAATTTCGCGCAAACAAACGGGGGAGTCCATCCCATCAATC
>NZ_JAVDWU010000022.1:0-1621 GCF_031457455.1 Hydrogenophaga palleronii | reverse complement strand
GGGCCGATTCTGTTGAAAAACTCCGCCGAAGCCCGTTTCTGGCCCATGGTTTGCATGCACTTTGTCATCGACGGAGGTGCACACCATGATGGGTCAAACGGCAGCGCAGGATCAACTCTTCTACGCCTTCAACCTCACTGATCACGTTCCGCGCGATCACTTGCTGCGCGGAATTGATCGCTTCCTTGATCTCTGTGAACTGCGTCAACACCTGGCACCGTTCTACAGCCACACAGGCAGACCATCGATCGATCCTGAACTGATGGTGCGCATGCTTGTGGTGGGTTACTGCATGGGCATTCGCTCCGAGCGACGGCTGTGTGAAGAGGTCCACCTCAACTTGGCCTATCGGTGGTTCTGCCGCCTCGGCCTCGAAGGCCGGGTGCCAGACCACTCCACTTTCTCAAAGAACCGTCACGGGCGCTTTCGCCAAAGCGATGCTTTGCGCTTCGTGTTCGAGAGTGTTCTCAAGCGTTGCATGGCCGAGGGCCTGGTCCGTGGTGAGGGCTTTGCCATCGACGCCAGCGTCATCAAGGCCGATGCCAATCGGGCACGCGGTGTTCCAGGTTCCGAAGTAATCGATTGGCGCCAGAGCAGCACGTGCAGTCGCGCGGTTCGCGAATATCTGGATGCGCTCGAAGAGAACAACCCACTTGCAGAAGACTCGCCCGCTGATCAACCAGAACCACCGACACCGGCCAAGAGCATATCGTTGACTGACCCTGCTGCTCGCTGGACAGCGGCCACAGGTGGCCCGGCATTCTTTGCGTACTCAACCAACTACCTGATCGACCTATCTGCAGGAATCATCGTGGACGTGGAGGCAACGCCAGCACACCGCACCCAAGAGGTGGATTCGACACGCACCATGATTGATCGGGTAGAACAGCGCATGCACCTCAAGCCGCATCGGCTGGTGGGCGACACCGCCTATGGTGCGGCGCCGATGCTGGCGTGGATGGTCGACGACAAGGGCATTGAGCCCCATGTTCCGGTGTGGGACAAGACGGTCCGCCATGACGACACCCTTTCGGTGATCGAATTCACCTGGCATGAAGACCGCAACGAATACAACTGCCCTGAAGGCAAGCCATTGAGAAGTGAGTGGCGCCACTTCAAGAATCCGCGCAGCCGCATCACCAAGGCGGACACCGTCATCTATCGAGCAAGCCAGATGGACTGTGCTGGGTGCCCAAGAAAAGACAAATGCTGTCCGAACACTCCGTGCAGGAAGATCGCGCGCAGCATTCATGAGAAGGCACGTGAAGTGGCCCGCTCAATATCGAAGACAGAGCAGTATCAGCAGTCCCGACGAGATCGCAAGAAGGTCGAAATGCTGTTCGCGCACCTCAAGCGGATTCTGAAACTCGACCGCTTGAGACTGCGAGGGCTGAGTGGCGCACAAGACGAGTTCTTGATGGCAGCCACGGCACAAAACCTTCGCCGAATGGCGAAGTGGTTGATGCCAGTCGAAGAAGTGTCGGTGACGAAAGGGGCGTGAAGCCCCGGATCAGGGCAGTGGCCGCGAAGCGGCCGGGAAATAAACTCAATTCTGATCGTGGCGGATTCAGCGTGACCCCACCGCACGGGCCAAAACCGAGTTTTTCAACAGAATTGGCCC
>NZ_JAVDWU010000021.1:0-1625 GCF_031457455.1 Hydrogenophaga palleronii | reverse complement strand
GCCATCGGCAACACCCTCAACGGGGTGTCCGTTCCTTCAGGCGATGTGCAGGGCAACGTGACTTGGGGGATCAGAGGGATTCCCTATGTCGTGCAAAGCGGAACCCTGTCGGTCGGAAGCACGCCTTCCTTGTTGAGCCTCAGTCCCAATGAGTTGCAGGCCGGTGACACCAACGCCTTTACTTTGACGGGGACTCGCCTGACCGGCTTGACCCGTGTTGCGTTCGACCGCCAGGGATTGACCGCACAGGTACAACCAGGCGCTGGGGACTCCAGCGCGGTGCTCTCCATCACGGCCGATGGCGCTGCAGCAGCCGGGCCGGTCTCCATGGAAGCAATGACGGATGCCGGCCTTGTACGCCTTTCCAATGCGTTGACGGTTCTGGAATCCAGCCCCCTGATCAAGTCGCTCTCTCCATCGTCCCTGTTCACCGGTCAGGGTGAGGTGACCCTGGCGGTCAGCGGTCTGGCATTCCGATCGGATACGCAGGTCCTTCTCAATGGAGCGGCCATCACGACGCAGTTCGAGTCGGCCCAGGCGTTGAGGGCGCAGATCACCACCCCGTTGACGCCTTCCACGCTCAGCATTGCCTTGCGCACACCGGATGAGGCCAACCCTGGGCAGTTCATCACCTCGTCGGCAATGGATCTGCCGGTGCTGTCTGCATCCATTGCAGTCACGCCGGCATCCACGACGGTCTTCAATGGTGCCAGCGCGAATCTGAACGTGCAGCTGTCCTACCCGGCGCCAGCCGGTGGTCTTGCGCTGAACGTGGTGTCCAGTGTGCCTTCTGTGGTGGCTGCACCTTCGACCGTTCTGGTGGCCGAGGGGCAGACCAGTGTTGCCTTGCCCGTCAGTGCCAGTGGTTTGGGCAACTCGGTGATCACCGTCAGCCGTGTCGGCTTCACCAGCGGGCAGGCCACCGTGCAGGTGGTTTCGCCTCCCCGTCTGACGCTCTCTCCCGGGGCCTTGACCTTGGGTGTCGGGCGATCGGCGGACATCACGGTTCAGGCCTCGGCACCGGCGCCTGCCGGTGGGTTGCCAGTGTCGCTGGCGAGCAGCAATGCCTCTGTGGCCACAGTGCCAAGCCAGATCACCATCGCAGCGGGGAGCACGAGCGCAACCGTGGCGATCAGCACCCTGTCCGAGGGCAATGCCACGGTCACTGCAACCGCTGAGAATCATGTGTCTGCGCAGACGACGGTCAATGTGCGGCCGCTGTCGATCGTTCTGCCAACGGGTGCGCTGGTGGCTCCTGGTTTGAGCCGTTCCATTCCGCTGACACTGTCTGATCCGGCTCCTGCGGGAGGCCTTGAGGTGACACTGGTCAGTTCCAACTCGGCCGTGGCCTCGGTGCCTTCGAGCATGGTGGTGCCTGCCGGTCAGACGAGTGCCAACTTCGTGCTCTCTGGTGTGGCGGCCGGTAGTGCCAGTGTCAGCGTCAGCGCTGCTGGACATCAGGCCGCCAGCATGCCGGTGACGGTGGAGTCGGTGACGATCGGACTGGGCTCGCCCAATGTGTCCACCGTGTCGATACCCAAGGGCTTGTCGCGCAACTTTGCTGTGACGCTGTCGCGGCCTGCTCCGCAGGGTGGTGTGACGGTGAGCCTGGCGATGGCCGATCC
>NZ_JAVDWU010000020.1:0-1984 GCF_031457455.1 Hydrogenophaga palleronii | reverse complement strand
GCGACCAGCCTGCCTGTGAGCGTAGCGATTGAGCAAGCCAATCCGGCTGGGCTGGTCGATGGCATCTACAGTGCCGGCGCTGGTGGCGCAGCGGTTACAGAAGCGGTGATACCTGCCGGAAGTAACAACGCGGGTCCAGTCTACGTGGGCACGCCGAGCGCGGCTGGGACTTACCGGGTCAGCGCTGCAGCGGCGGGCATGAGCACGGTGATTTCTCCTGTAATAACGGTAAGCGCACCGGAACTCAAGTTCAACCGAACCACAGAGATGGTGGGCAAGGGAATGCGAACCTATGTGAATTCCCTGTACGTGCAGCGCGTGGTCAACGGATCGGCCTTCAGCGGGGTGGATGCCCTGGTGGTCAATCTGAGTAGCAGCGACCCAAGCAAGGTCAGTGTGCCGGCCAGCGTGACGATTCCGGCGGGCAGTTCATCGGTCTACTTCCGCTCCACGGGCGTAGAACTGACGCAGGGTGCCGCAGTGACCATTGATGCCACTGCAGAGGGCTACACGGCGCCAGCCGCCAAACTGCAAATACAGGTGGGTGAGCCGGTCCTGTCGCTGTCGGGGGTCGACGTTTCGCGCAGCGTGGGGCAGGCGCGGAATGGCTTCTATATCGGTATCAGGGGCCCTGCAGGCGGGCCTTCTCCGACCAACCAGACGATGGCGACCAGCCTGCCTGTGAGCGTAGCGATTGAGCAAGCCAATCCGGCTGGGCTGGTCGATGGCATCTACAGTGCCGGCGCTGGTGGCGCAGCGGTCACAGAAGCGGTGATACCTGCCGGAAGTAACAGCGCGGGTCCGGTCTACGTTGGCACGCCGAGTACGACGGGCACCTACCGGGTCAGCGCTACGACGGCGGGCATGAACGTGGTGACTTCACCACTGGTGACGGTGAGTGCACCGGAACTCAAGTTCAACCGAACCACAGAGGTGGTGGGCAAGGGGATGCGAACTCAGGTGAATTCCCTGTACGTGCAGCGCGTAGTCAACGGCTCGGCCTTCAGCGGGGTGGATGCCCTAGTGATTAATCTCGAGTGCAGTGCGCCCACCATCTGCTCGGTGCCCACGACTGTGACGATTCCTGCGGGTGGTTCGTCAGCGTACTTCCAGGTCACGGGTGCCGGTCTAGGCGACACAACAATCACTGCGGCGGCAGCAGGGCATACCAGTGCAGAGAATCTCGCAGTCCGAACGGTTGACCCTCAGTTGGTGTTCAGCGGACCTTCCAGCACGAGTGTGGGCAGCCAGTCTAATTTCTCGCTTTCCCTGACCGTGCCCGGATCTAGCGCCCCCAACAGCCAAGGGGTAGCAGCGCCAACGGTGGTGACGCTCACCAGCAGTGCGCCGGGGGTGGCTTCGGTGCCGGCAACGGCAACGATCGCAACTGGCAGCAGAACCACTAGCACGCTTCAACTCACTGGCATCGCTCCCGGCAGCACCAGCGTGACCGCCAGTGGATCTGGATTGATCAGCGCCACCTCCGGTGTGGTGTCGGTATCACCGTGAGGAAATGATCATGACGAAAACAGACCATGCTCAATTGCTGAAGAAATGTATCGACCATCTCGTCGATCGATTCTCAGTGCACTCGCTATTGCGCTACGCTTAAATCGGCTTATCCGCTGGGAACACTGCTGGATCTAAATGGAAAACTTTTTATTTGGTTAATCTGAGAGATTCTAATATCTAATTGCTAGTGCGCTTGGTGAATAGTCTCGAGCGTATCAACGGCTACATAGCTAGGTTCATTCTGCGGTGCGTAAATCTAACGCGCTGTGGAATTGCTCGTCCTAACGATTTCCATTTGTTGTGGATTTTTGTGTTGTATAGGCGCCAAACTAGTGCAGATGGAAGCTGTAGATCAGAATTATCCTGATACACTTCGCACAAATAGTTGCCAGTGTGCTGTCCTGCAAATAGCTGCCTGAAGCGGAGTGATCCGGTTTTACAGCTGACGCACTGCAACAGGATGCAGCGCCAC
>NZ_JAVDWU010000019.1:0-8251 GCF_031457455.1 Hydrogenophaga palleronii | reverse complement strand
GACCCATCATGGTGTGCACCTCCGTCGATGACAAAGTGCATGCAAACCATGGGCCAGAAACGGGCTTCGGCGGAGTTTTTCAACAGAATCGGCCCGAAGCGGTCATTGCGGAAACGCTAGTCGAAACCATCCAAATGCGGCCATCGCTCCAAAAAGGCACGTTAGGAAACCCATGCATAGCGCATACGCCGTCGGTCGCTCCCTGGGGTCTAGCACACTGCCCCAGTGGCGCAGGGGAACCTTTTGGCGCCAAAGCGTCGCCGCACCCAATGCAATGGCCGTCAGGATGACGAGGAAACTGTAGGACTTGATTCTGACCTTGTACGGTGCCAGAACTTCCAATTGGGCGACCAGCAATGCAACGCCGGCAGCGAAGCATGCAACACCCAATGAAACAGTTACGGCATGAAGCCATCCGCGTGAACGTTTTACGTGAGTTGGAAGCATTGGGTGTGTGTCTGGTTCTGGTCGATGACCGCCATGCTAGCTCAGGCGGCACCGGGCCCTAAGCGGCCGTCCACTTGTTTGGTTTGATCGGCCTACTGATCTCAATCACATCTCACATTGCCGTGCGAACTGGTGTCTGCGGGCTCAGGGCGCACGCACCAGTGGTTTGCCATTGGCATCCAAAATAGTAGGTGCATTGCCATTTGGTCTGGATGACGCTTCATGTAGCAGATGAATCGCTTGAATTCCCATCGAGACAATTTTCGAACCCGAGTACGAGCGAGGTGTTAATGCCAATGAGCCGCTGACGCCTTCTTTTTCCACTCGCACCTGACCGTCGCCTGAGCGCAGGACGTAGAGGCGTGTGCGAACTGCGAACAAGTACCAGTACCAACCTTCGCGCATCTCTGGTGTCGAGCTTATCAACTGGGTGCACAGGATTCCGCGCACGTGATTGGCCGCGCACATCCAGTTCGCATGCCTGACTGGCTCGGGGATTCTCGAAGGCTCGACCATCCCTCGCAAATCGAGTTCGGCAAACCAAGTGCTCGAAAGAGGTTTGAAATCAAAGTTCATAGCAGATCGGTAGGTAAGACTGCTTCTGGCCGATTTCGCTCGTGAGGCCCACGGGCGCGCGGCTCGGTCGCAACTAGGCCTCTAGTCTCGTCAGCTCGACTGTATCGACCCGCGAGCCCGCGCCCATCGAAACGCGTCGCACATTGCGCACGCTCACAGGCCAAGCGGTCGCGGTGTCGACAATGAAGTCACCGCGGTCATCAAAGTCAATCGTTGCCGCCATGTCGGTGACCACGGATGCGGCGACCGGTTCTTGCTCCTCGCCTGTAGACGCCGCTTTGGCGGTCTCAGACTGCCGCACGACACCCAAGACCTCGGAGCCCAATGTGCGCGCCGTACTGGCACGATCCAATACCATCAGCCAGCCGATGTCGGCGCGCGGCTCCTGCGAGGATATGCCCCGCACTTGGTAGCGTCCAAGAACCGGAACCTCGCCCGATCCCATCGGTGAAGGGATTCGCGTACGAACTTCTAAAGGCACCCCAACGCCGTAATCGTGACCCATCGCACCGAGCAAAATCGCAGGCTCCTTCAGCAGACTTTGGGCGAGCATTCCGCCGTCGACCAGAGTCGCCTGCATTGCGGCCCGCAGTGGCTCGGCCAATGGGGCGCGTGCCGGATCGGCCGCCAACATTGCCACAAGGCTATCGAGGGATTTCACGCCATGTTCCCGCACGGCCGCGAAGTCAGCCAAGCCGGTAAGGCGCCCGCCCTCATCCAGCACAAGATCGATTGCGATGCCATCCCACAGCGCATGCATTGCCTCCAGGATTGGACGCACGCGAGGATCGGCTTCGATCACCTCGCTACCCGAGGTGATCCAACGTGCGATCCATCCTTCCGTAGTGCGGTCACGAATCTCTAGTGTCACGGTCGATCGGGAGCGATGTGCGATCACGCCGTCACGCATCAATTTCAAGTCCTGGCGATATTGCAGCAACTGCCTCGTAGAGAGTTCTGGAATCAGCGTGAACGAGTCCACAGTACCGCTTCGCGCACCTCTGAAGGCGGCCAGGCCACCGATAAGCTTCAAAAGCGTGCGCCGGGTAGTCTTGAAAAGAGTCATTGAGGAGCAGTAGCTTGGTTGGCGGAATGTCCGCATGTTCACATCGACGGCGATGCAGCGGTCCCATTCGATGAGCATATGGTTTTTTGTCAAACCACCGGTGAACGACTCTTCCCGAAGGCCGGTAGTCGCTGGTAATACTGATCGCGGTCGGACCAGGAAGCCGGCGCCCGCACTAGAGACGGACCGAACGACTGCTCTCCCAGGTCACCGCCGGCGCAAGTCGACCCTGAGCGGACATATGGTCGAGTGCCGCAAAGCCGCCATTCCATCTGCAGCTGTCTGCAGGTTCTGTTGCTGCACCTGGGCGCTCGCAAGCAAGCTGCCCAACGGCCTTCGTCCCCAACCCTTCAATCCGCTCAGGCCCTGGGAGGCCTGTGGGGAGTGTCGCATCTGTCAAAAACTGTTCGCGCATCCAGGATGTTGTGCTACAAGATTGATTTCAAAGAAATTTTGCGGATGCATTCGACTTTGTTTAACGACCGCAATTGTGGTTATCCTGCGTTTACCGTCTAAATCAAAGTTAACACTGAGGAAGCTACTCGTGCTCCCGATCAACTCTCGCGTGGTGCTCCGCTCCTTCAACGGAAGTAGTTCTGCGCCACTCGATTGTCGGACTAACCAGAACTACTGGACTCTGATCGGGGATATGGGGACGGTTGTGGATACCTTGAATCATGCTTCGCGTCCAGGTCGCGTCCTTGTGCGGTTTGATGCCGAGGTTTCCACCCGTGGTTTATCCTGTCACAACGCAGTCCCAAACAGTCTTTACATCCTTGAAAGTGACTTGGAGAAAATGCAATGAGAGGTGTGTTTAACAAGTCGGCCCAGAACGGACTGCCTTCGGCCTCCGCTAGCCTCAGTGATTGGGCTCTCAAGTGAATAGCAAATTTGAGAGTCTTGTAACGTGAGCGATCCCGTCACAATAGGGGCCTGGATCGGTGTGCTCGTCGCGCTCGGGGGTGCGATAGCGGGTATGGTTAAGTTCCTTTTCTGGGTTTTCGACGAGTGGCAAAAACGAAAAAGTCGCGAAGGCTTCGTCGTGCCAACAACCACTATGCAGCTCACCGAATTGCCGGAAGACAACTGCTGGTGGCATATGGGCAAGAAGGGTGATGAGCCAGTCATGCAAGTTGTCGGAAGAATGTTGGTGACTAACATTTCTTCCGTTGCCGTTCGCATTCCCCGGGTAGAACTGCGATACGGTATTTTTGGACGTAAGCGGGTCGCCGGCTTGGTAATGGTATCTCGGCAGCTACATGAGAATATGTATGGCATGTACGACATTTCGCCGCAAGAAACGCGAAACTTGAGTTTTGATTTTTGGGTGTACCCCCCAGTTGCTTCGCCTACCGAGGTGTTCATTCCACGTCGTGTTAAATTCTTCGACCAGTTCGGAAACTGTCACTCCGTAAAACGCCTCGTGTTTCGGTCGGACGCACCGAAAGAGGAGGTCGCCCAGAAAGAACCCGAGGAATATCTTTACGCGATAGCTGACCCAATCGAGCAGCAGGTTGCGTCGGTTCTAAAGGCAGAAATCCGCCGCTATCAAGTCTGTGGAAAGTCCGCTGGCGGCTTGGGGAGCGTCCATATTGTCTACCGCGGTCAAGCTATGACAGGGTTAGGTGGTGACTCATGGACGCCAAACTCACCAGCGAATCAATTGATAGCACGAGATACTGAAGCTGCCTCTCTTAATTCTGACAATCTCGATGCTCTGATTAGGGTTTACGAATCATACGAATCTGACGATGAGCGTGAGCGCTTCGTTAAGGCGCTGCTTGATAGAATGGGGGCTGAAAAAGGATACCTGTCAGTGTCGTATTTTATTGTTTGCGTGCTTTGGAAGATTGGCTTCTTGAGCCAAGCGTTAGAGAAAGCCAAACGCGATCTCCCTATGGGAGAAGCAAAGGCCTTTGGCCTCAGCAACGTCCTTATGCTTTTCAATGGTCTGTTGCGCTACCGACATAACGATTTTACGAACTTAATGCTTGATGAACTTGAGCGATTTACTCATGGATTGAGCGAGCACACCTTTCTGATTCCCGAAAAGATCGCGGCCATCCGAGCTATGAAATTGGGATCTCCATAGAAATGAAGCCCAACAACCACATGCACTTGACCGCCTACAGCGGGCGACGCCTGCTGTAGGCGGTCAGGTGATGCGCGACACTATGTCTCACGATCCAATGCAACCTCCTAACGTCGCTGTACTGCACTCGGAGTCAATCCCTGAGTCACACTTTGACGAGCTCAGAGTGACTGTCGAGGGCGAGGGCCTACGTTTCCATTCCGAGTCATACAAGCCCGGACCCCAGGCCGGTGTGGAATGGCTTCTGCCGACTGCGTTGGTGGTTTTCTTCTTCAAGTCATATTTCGATGGAATCTTCAACGAGATTGGCAAAGACCATTACTTCGCGGTGAAGGCGGCGCTGAAACCAATGTGGTCGCGACTTTTGGGTCCCACTGCGCCGAAGATGGTGGTGACAGGGACGCAGGGCAAAGTGAAGACCAATCAGCCCTACTCGCTGGTCTACTCGATCGTCGCCGAAGCCGGGCCGAAACTTCGTTTCAAGTTGATGTTCCCGTCCAGCCTGTCTGAGACGGAGTACGAAGAAGCAGTCGCTGCATTCTTCTCATTCTTAAAAGACTTCCATGGCCAGTCACTCGCTGACTCGATGGTCTCGAAGCTGCAGTCTGCACGCGTCCTTAGCGGTACAGTCCTTCTGGTATACGACCAGTCTGAGGCGGAGCTGAGAGTCTTAGATCCTTTAGCCAAGTCCGCCAGTGAGATATAGCAGGTTGAACCAGCGGACGGCATAGCCGCGCGCTGAGCTCATTTCGTTGTGCTGCAGAATATGACCCGCATTGTGTTCCTACTCCAACATCTGCATCTCGTGAACGGTGACGAGGAAAACGTAAAGACGCTTGGCGTTTTCGCGTCCCGTGATTCTGCTTTGGCCGCAGTTGATCGCTTCCGAAAGCTGCCTGGTTTTCGCGATGCGCCTCAATTGGCCAATGCCTCTGCACCTGGGGTCTCGGAAGGGTTCTACCTTGACGAGTTTGAACTAGATCAGGACAGCTGGTCGGAAGGCTACGTAACCGCATGAGTACTCGCTGCCCGCAGTCAACAAGTGCATCGTGCGGACAGCCGGCCAACGGCGCTGGCCGGTTACCTCCGCACGTTGCGTTCCGTCTGCCGCCCATGCACAACGTTGAATGACAGCTTTGCCGGCATAGCAGCCATTCCGATTGCAGCAATCAGCATGTCCTGTGGAGTGAGACGTGAACGCTCCAGTAAACTGGCAAGGCGATTTGTTGGACTGACCGACGATCTCGGGGGGTGTTCCGGCATGGTCAGATTTGTCGGATCCTTTAAACCTGCTCTCCGATCTTCCGGCTTAAGCCAACTGATCTATTTAAAAATGGATGCCTTCTATGTCGCACAACGTTCCTGCACGTCCTTCATGCTCGCGACACAAAGGCGGCTGTGGTCATTCGTCGTGTACCAACCCGTCGCACAGCGGTAGTCGGTTGAGATAGAACAACGACGAGTTCAAGCTTGGCCAATGGCTCTACGGTCGTATCTACGAACGACGATCCGATCGCTGGGACGGGTTAAAACCCACCCCTTAATAAACATTATGTACCTTGACTCAATGAATGCCACTACTCGAAGTAAATGTGTCGTGTTGAGTGTGGGTGTTGCCGCAGCCGCAGCATGGGCATTCGGCTTTGACGTACTTCATTTCGCTGTGTATCAAATGCTCGGGGCTCCACCAAAGCCCACGCAGCTTCTTTGGGCTGCACTTCTGCTGCAATCATTTCTGATGGGCGCACTTCCGGGCGCGATCGTCGGGTACTTCGCTCATCCTCGCAGTTACTGGGTCGCCCTCTCCTACATGGTGGTGGTCGCCATATTCGTAGTAGGTGCGAATCTGTTGCTGGCTGGCCTTCATTCAATCCCCGTCTTAGCAACGAGTTACGGCATGTGGCTTCTTCTCGCAGGCGCTCTCGTAGGCTGTCTTATCGTGACGTATGGCCGAAGTGACGCATAACGCATTCGTTGAGCAATCCATGAACCAATTTGAAAGCTTGGCCAATAACACCAAGTGGAATGAGTTTCAGCAGTTCTTGTCTGATTATGGCAATAACCCTTATTGGAAAACACAATTCACTAATGGCTTCGTCCATCCGCCTACTGGATGGGATGCGGACTGGACTTACCACTTCCGCCCGGGTGAGCATAAGTTTGTTAAGTGGTGCGAAATGCAGCCGAGCGCTACTGAAGGCGCACCATCGCTTGATGAAGTTGCAGAAACTTGTAGGCGCATTGGATCTGAAACTGAAGTTCACGAGTAGCGGTTCATACCGTCGGCTCCAACACGTCTCATTGAACGGCAGCTTTTGCGGACGCACAAGACCGCTCCTGGCCGACAGTGTGAGTACAAGGTGTCGTCGGCATGCCAATCTTCAGCGAGACGTTCCTGCAGGCCAATGACAGCTTACAGCGATCCTCCAAGGAGCCCGGTGTCGGCCAGGAGCTGTCGACCATCAAATGGGGATGCGGTCGTTCAACGCCAAGCTAAGCGGCGCGCGTTGGCGCGTCCTTGCTTGAGCGCCTTGTTAGGCCTTGCCAATTAGTTAACATTTACCTGAAACCACGGCGACTGATTATAGACATTACCAATTGTACGCTCAGACCGAATACTTACCGCATTAGGAATGGTCAAGTTTGAAGGAGATCCATTTTCCATATTATATGCCTTGGCAGTTGATACAAGGCTTTCCTTGCTACCCGTAAGTAACACTATAAAACTACCATTTGGCGGCAAATAGTTAACTTTCAAAGTGACTGTTTTTAAAGGCGGGCCATTTGGCTTTTCTATTATCTCCCCAGTAAAGCCTTGCATGGTTTGCACTATATCTTTGGCATGTGCATTTAAAACAAGCTCGACATTTTTGGCCGTGCTCGAACCTTCATTCTTTACAATAAACATTGTTCGAAATGTGTCACCATTTAATTCTCTATTGGTTTCCACTACAGAAATTTCAGGCTTTGAGTAGAGCTCAATAATAACAGGGCTGGTCAGAATGGTATTTATGACACTAACTAGCAGTGCAATTACCGAGACTCCAATAGCGATTTTTTCTCCTCGCTGCATTTTTTCTCCTTATGGCCTAACTTTGATTTAAACGGCAAAACGCCGGATACCCACAACCGCTGCCGTTAAACAAAGTCTCATGACATCCCAAAAATGCGTTTGAAATCAACTCAGTACGTCACGCACCGGTTGAATGAACAGGTTTAACAGATCCAACAAACCCGACTGGTCTCTTTGTGCCTGAGCGGCTTGATAGATCGGGCGCGCGAGCCGTTGGGCAGTTTACTGGGAAGGACGCAGTTGCAGCGAGTGCCGTCGGTCGCAGCCGGGAGCTGGGGTCACAGTGCCTTGCACGAAGCCGTCATCACCTCATCCAGCAGCGCGGCTGCGTCAATGACAGGTGTAGACGGAGCTGCAGTCATTCAGCGAGGCAGGCAGTCGCCCCGAAAACTCACCGTCGAAGGTCTGCTGCTTGCTGGACCGATCTCACGCTGGCGACTCTGTGCCGCCTGAGCTAGCATGGCGCTCATCGGCCAGAAAGAGATACTTCGACGCAATGAACCGTTCACCTTTCACTCTGATTCCTGCTTCGAAGTATGAGGTTGAGAAAGCGCAACAGCTAGTCGAGTTGGGCTGGCCAGCAGTACAGCCAGTGTTACCTCAGATTTTGGAATGGCTGCAAGATTTGAATTGGCCGGTCGCCCGTGTCTTGCAGCCATTTGTTGCGAGCATCGGAGCCCCATTGGCCCCTGCCATGAGAGACGTGCTTGTCGGGTCTGACAGCAGTTGGAAGTACAGTCTTGTCGTTGGGGTATTGGCCCATTCAGCGTCACTTCAAAGTGCGCTGGTGCCGGAGTTGAAATGGTTGGCGGAGGGCTCTGGTCGAGCTGATTCTGACGAAGGTGTGCAGGACGCTGCTCGAAACCTGCTTCAGAGAATTTCGGTGCCATGACAATTCGGCCATCGGCCAGTTGCGGACTCTCGAAGGGACAATTTCCGGGCCACTCAAACGGCGCATACCAAGTCTTCATGCGTGTGAAAATGTGGCCCAGACAGG
>NZ_JAVDWU010000018.1:0-79583 GCF_031457455.1 Hydrogenophaga palleronii | reverse complement strand
GACCAGATGACGCAGCAGAACGCGGCGTTGGTCGAAGAGAGCGCGGCCGCAGCCGAGAGCCTCAAGGATCAGGCTCAGCGCCTGGCTCAGGTGATCCAGATCTTCAGATTCGAGGCGGGCGCGCAGGCGAACAGCCGTTGACGCCTTCAAGACACTTTCAAGTCATTAACCTTTCGGGAGAACAATGTGGGACTGCAATCAATGATGCGCGTTTTTTCCATCCGACAACGCATGCTGGGTGCCATTGGCGTCGTGCTGACCTTGTTGTTCATCGTCGGAGGTGCTGGCCTGTGGGGCATGCAGCGCATGGCGCATCTGGGCAACGAGTTCGTTGACCACGCGTTCCAGGAAACGGTGGCCTTGTCGAAGCTGCGCGTGGCGCTGGGTGACATGAGCCGTTACGAGAAGGACATGGTGATCCACTACGAATCGCCTGAGCAGCTCTCTCTGTCCAACATGCGCTGGGAAAAGGCAGTGAAGCAGGCCAATGAGCAACTGGCGAGCATGCTCCAGGGCAAAGCGGACGAAGACAACGCCGTGTTGCAGGACGTGCAGCAACAACTCAAGGACTATGTCGCGGCGGTGCAGCCGGTGGTGGCTCAGATTCAGAGTGGAGCCTACGATTCCGCCACAGTGGCCAATCGGATGCTGGCCCGCGCACACGAGCGCTATGCTGCCATCCTCAAGCTGGTTCAGCAGGTCGAGTCCATCATCACGACCGAAGCGGCGGCGGTACAGACCGATCTGGCTTCGACCAGCGACCGCACCATCCTGTGGTTCGGTGTGGCCGTGGCGCTGGCCGCGCTGGTGGTGGTGCCCACCACACTGGCGAACATGCAAAGCATTTGCCAGCCGCTGGACCAGGCCCAGCGCCTGGCAGAAGGCATCACAAAGGGCGACCTGACCCAGCGGGTCACTGCCCAGGGCAAGGACGAACTCACTGCGCTGATGAATGCGCTGGGTGGCATGCAGTCTTCACTGGCGCGCATTGTGGGAGAGGTGCGAGCCACCACGGACAGCATCGGCACCGCCAGTGCAGAAATCGCGTCGGGCAACCAGGACCTGTCTTCCCGTACCGAGCAGGCCGCCAGCAGCCTGCAGCAGACCGCCAGCAGCATCGAGCAGATCAACAGCACGGTGCGCCAGAGTGCCGACGCCGCGCGGCAGGCCAGCCAGATGGCCGTGGCCAATGCCGAAGTGGCCGCACGTGGCGGCAAGGTGGTGGGCCAGGTCGTGTCCACGATGGACGAGATCAACCACAGCAGCAAGAAGATCGGCGACATCATCGGCGTGATCGATGGCATTGCCTTCCAGACCAACATTCTGGCGCTGAACGCGGCGGTGGAAGCCGCGCGTGCCGGTGAGCAAGGCCGGGGCTTTGCGGTGGTGGCGGCTGAGGTGCGCAACTTGGCGCAGCGCAGTGCCGAGGCCGCCAAGGAAATCAAGGTGCTCATTGCCAGCAGCGTGGACAAGGTCGATGCAGGCTCAAGACTGGTGGCCGAGGCCGGCAGCACCATCGGCGAGATCGTGGCCAATGCCGACAAGGTGTCGGTGTTCATCAGCGACATCACCACCGCTGCCAACGAGCAGTCCGAAGGCATTGGCCAGGTCAACACGGCCGTGGGTCACCTCGACCAGATGACCCAGCAGAACGCGGCATTGGTCGAAGAAAGTGCGGCCGCAGCCGAAAGCCTGAAAGAACAGGCCAGGAAGCTCACCGAAGTGGTGGCGACCTTCCGCTTGAGCTGATCGGGGCACCCCCCTGCGCCGCTGACGCGGCTTCCCCCCTCTCTGGCGCACCCTACGGGCGCTTGGAGGGGGACGGCGCCTTGGGCCGGCGGAGCCGGACCCTTGTCGCCCCTGGATGGATGCACATCGCGCCGGAAGTGTCCGGCTGTGCAGTGGCTCATTTCCTCTGCCTGGTCTTTGGGGTGACGCCATTGGCGTGCAGTTGAAGGCCCTCCTGCCTATACTCTCTTGCACCGGGCGTGCACCGCGCCCCATGCCAAGGGACACACGCTATGAACGCCCGCCTACCGAACCTCCCGCTGGACCCCCAGGCCCTGCAATCCCACGTGGACGCCGCCTGGTCCGGCACCATCATTCCTGAGTTGCAGCGCTACATCGAGGTGCCGGCCAAGTCGCCGGCTTTTGATCCGGACTGGGCGTCGCATGGCCTGCTGGAGCGCGTGCTGCAATCCGCCGCCGATTGGGTGGCGGCACAGAAGGTGGATGGGCTCAAGCTGGAGGTGATCCGTCTGAACGATGCGCACGGCCGGCCGCGCACCCCGGTGCTGTTCTTCGAGTTGCCCGCGAGTGCCGGCAAGGACGGCACGCCTGCGCCAGCTTCCGGCCAGACCGTGCTGATGTACGGTCACCTGGACAAACAACCCGAATTCACCGGCTGGCGCAGCGACCTGGGGCCCTGGACACCCAAGATCGACGACGGCAAGCTTTACGGACGTGGGGGTGCCGACGACGGCTACGCGGTGTACGCCAGCATCGCCGCCGTGCAGGCACTCAAGGCCCAGGGCACGGCGCATCCGCGCATCGTCGGCCTGATCGAAACGTGCGAAGAAAGCGGCTCTGGCGACCTGCTGCCGTATGTGGACGCCCTGCGCCCTCGCCTGGGCGATGTGGGTCTGGTGATCTGCCTCGACAGCGGTGCCGGCAACTACGACCAGCTCTGGCTCACCACCAGCCTGCGCGGCATGGCCAGCGGCGTGCTCAAGGTCGAAGTGCTCACCGAAGGCATCCACTCGGGCGACGCTTCCGGTCTGGTGCCGTCGAGCTTTCGCATCATGCGCCAGGTGCTCGATCGGCTGGAGGACAGTGCCACCGGCCGCCTGCTCCCGGCCAGCTTCCACTGCGAGGTGCCGGCCGAACGCATTGAGCAGGCACGCGCCACGGCGGCGATTCTGGGCGAAGAGATCTACAAACGTTTCCCCTGGGCGCACCACGACTGCGGTGGCAGCACCATGTTTGCCCTGCCCACCACCACCGACCCGGTGGATGCACTGCTCAACCGCACCTGGCGACCGACCCTGTCGGTCACTGGCGCTGAAGGGTTCCCCACGCTGCTGAACGCCGGCAATGTGTTGCGACCCTACACCGCGTTCAAGCTGAGCCTGCGCTTGCCGCCGCTGGTGGATGCACCGCAGGCGGTGCAGGAACTCAAGGCACTGCTTGAAGACAATGCGCCCTACCAGGCCCGGGTCACGTTCGAGGGCGAAGGTGCCGCCAGCGGCTGGAACGCACCCGCGACCACACCATGGTTCGAGCAGGCGCTGCAGGACGCCTCGCAGGCCCACTTCGGTGCGGGCTGCGGCACCATCGGCCAGGGCGGCACCATCCCGCTGATGAACATGCTCAGCAAGGGCTTCCCCACCGCGCAGATGATGGTGTGCGGCGTGCTGGGGCCCAAGAGCAATGCGCACGGCCCCAACGAATTCCTTCACCTGGACTACGCGCGGCGTCTGACCGCTTCGGTGGCTCAAGTGATCGCACGCATGCCCTAGTACTTATGAAACACCCCCGCCGCGCTCCGCGCGACCCCCTCAAGGGGGCGACACCAGCCGTCCGGCGAAGCCGGCCCGGCGGTGTCCGCTGGCTTAGGCTCCCGCGCGCGTTGCAATGCTGAATGAATGACCCCATGAGTGACACCACCCAGGCCCCCTTCACCCTGCGCGACGGCCTGAACCTGGCCATCTACGACTGGCCGCTGTCCATGCGTCGGCGCCCGCGTGCGGTGGTGCTGATTGTTCATGGTCTGGGTGAGCACGCCTGGCGCTATGACGCGGTGGCCAACCGGCTCAACGACTGGGGGTTTCTGGTGCGTTCCTACGACCAGCGCGGCCATGGTGAATCTGGCGGCGGGCGTGGCGCGCTCCCGTACGACGACGCCCTGCTGGACGACCTGGCCGAGGTGCTGGACGACACGCGCCGCCACATTGCCGAGCCCTGGTCATGCCCGCTGATCCTGATGGGCCACAGCATGGGTGGGTTGGTGGCCTCGACCTTTGTGCAGCGTGCCATGGCACCTGTCGACGGGCTCGTGCTGTCCTCCCCCGCGCTGGCCACTGGCATCGGTGCCCTGATGCTCAAGGTCATTGGTCTGCTGTACCGCTTTGCGCCCAACCTGGCCCTGTCGAACGGACTCGACGCCAGCAAGATCTCACACAGTGCCGCGACGGTGGAAGCCTACAAGAAGGACCGTCTGGTGCACGATCGCATCACCGCCAGGCTGGCCTTGTTCATTGATGGCAATGGTCCGAAGGTGCTCGCCGCTGCACCCAGGTGGAAGGTGCCTACCCTGCTGATGTACGCTGGCGACGACAAGCTGGTTGCACCCGCCGGCAGCCGCAGCTTTGCTTCTGCAGCGCCTGCCAGTCACGTGACCAGCAAGTGCTTTCCTGAGCTGTACCACGAGATCTTCAACGAAGCCGATCCTTCACCGGTCTACGCGGCGCTCCAGGAATGGCTGGACCAGCAGGCGCCCGCCGCGGCTTGAAGGCCAGCCCGCTCGTCCGGGCTGGCCTGCTCTCAGCGCTTGCCCATCAAACCACCGAGCATGCCGACCAGATCGGCCGCTCCGGGACCGTTGCCACCGCCACCACCCAGCAGCGCACCCAGGCCGCCAAGGCCATTGTCGGCAGGCAGCTGTCCCTGCGGTGTCAGGCGGTCAATTAGATCGGGCAGCAGATCGGCCATGGTGCTGGAGGCCTGCTGCGTGTTGCCGCCCATCTGCCTGGCGATCATCGCCATCAGGTCCGGGCCCAGCGCACTGCCCAGCTGATCGGGCGCCACCGACTCATTGGCGCCGGTGCCTACCCACGACCTAGACGCCTCGCCCAGGCCGCCGGCCTGCAGCTTGGCCAGCAAACCCTGTAACCCACCTGCCTGGTTCACCAGGGTCATCACGATGCCCATGAGCATCTGTGGATCCAGTCCACCGCCCGCACTGTCGGCTCTGGCGGCACCGCTGGGCGCTCCTGCGGCGTTTCCGGCCGCGCCAATCAATGCATCCAACAGTCCCATGTGCGTTCTCCCTTTGTGGTGTGTGCGGAAGCCCGCGAGCCGATCACCTGCGGGTCAGGCTGCATTGTGGGCTTGGCGACGCAGCCACGCAAGCCACACCAGGGCCACGCCGGTCAGGGCCACAGGCACCAGCGAACCGATGTTCAGCCACTGCCAACCCTGGGTGGTGACCAGTGCACCTGACGCAAAGGAAGTCAGGGCCATGGTGGCAAAAACAAAAAAGTTGATGGCGGCCTGTGCGCGGTCTTTTTCCTCAGGTCTGTAGGCTTGAAGCGACAGTGTGGTGCTGCCAGTGAACAGGAAGTTCCAGCCCACACCCAGCAGGAACAGCGCAATCAGGAACTGGTGCAGATCCACGCCCGAGAGTGCGATGGCAATGCAGGCGATGTTGAGCACCACACCCACCCCCATGATGGTGAGCGTGCCGAAGCGCTTGATCAGGTGGCCGGTGAAGAAGCCCGGTGCGAACATGCCGATCACATGCCACTCCAGCACCAGCGCTGCGTCGTCAAAGGCAAAACCGCACACCTGCATCGCCAGCGGCGTGGCCGCCATCAGCAGGTTCATCACGCCGTAGCCCAGCGCGGCACCCGCGGTGGCCACGATGAAAACCGGCTGTTTCATGATCTGCGACAGGGGGCGACCCTTGTCGGCGCCAGGAACCTTGGGTGGCACGGGCGGAAACCGCATGAATGACATCACCACCATTGACACCAGGGCCACCACAGCCAGCGCCAGGTAGGCGCCCGCGAAAGGCACTTCAAACAGCGTGCGCGTGCGACTCGCCAGGTTGGGCCCCAGCACCGCGCCCACCAGACCACCGGCCAGCACCAGCGAAACGGCTTTTTCGCGAAACGCCGGGGCGCTGAGTTCCGCCGCTGCAAAGCGGTAAAGCTGACCGTTGGCACTGTAGTAGCCCGCGATCACGGTGGCCGCCACCAGCATCCAGAAATTGGACGCGAATGCCGCCCAGAAACACAGCAGGGCCGACACCAGCGCCACCAGCAAACCGATCTGGAACGAGGCCTTGCGGCCGAACGCACTCTGCGTGCGCGCCACCAGTGGCGTGGACAACGCCCCACCCACCACATAGCCCATCACGGGCAGCGTGGCCATCCAGCCCAGCGGTGCCAGCGACAGGCCGACCAGGCCGTTGATGGCGATGAACACGACGTTGTTGGTCAAAAACAGGCCTTGTGCGGTGGCCAGCAACCAGAGATTTTTGTTCATAAGTCGTCGTTTATACAGCGACGCTGCCGGGTCCGATCTGGCTTGTCCATAATTCGCAGCGGCAACCACCAAGAAAGGGATGGCATGCGATTCGAACCACTGGATCACGCCGTGTGCGCACTTGTTCTGCTGCTGGGGGTGCTGAGCATCGCCGCTTGGCCCGTCGGCGCTCGAGCGCAATCTTCAGCTGGGGCGATCACCGAGCCCGGCGAGCATCGCTTCAGCCTGCAGCACGGCGGCCTGTCACGTGAATACCTGGTGCATGTGCCCGCGCGCTATCGGCCGGGCCGGCCAATGCCCCTGGTGCTGTCGTTCCACGGTGGCGGCGGCAACATGGAGATCCAGGCCAATGACCGCTTCTATGGCCTGATCTCGCACGCGGAGAAAGCCGGCTATGTGGTGGCGTTTCCCAACGGCTTCAGCCGCCTGCGTTCGGGCAATCTGGCCACCTGGAACGCCGGCCTGTGCTGCGGCCAGGCGCGCGACCGCAATGTGGACGACGTGGGATTTGTGCGCGCGGTGGTGGCCGACCTGCAAAAGCGCATCGACATCGACCCCCGCCGGATCTACGCACAGGGCATGAGCAACGGCGGCATGTTTTCGTACCGGCTGGCCTGCGAGATGGCCGACACCTTCGCGGCCATCGCGGCCGTGGCCGGCACCGACGGCTTGCCCGCCTGTGCGGCTTCGCGCGCGGTCCCGGTGCTGCACATCCACGCGCTGGACGACGACCGCGTGCTGTTCAACGGCGGCTCGGGCAGCGCCTCTGCCACGCACGCGGACTTCATCTCGGTGCCTGACACGGTGGCGAAATGGGTCCGCCTCAACGGCTGCGAAGCCCCGCCCCGGCGTGTGCTGGAAGTGCCCGGCGCCTACTGTGAAACCCATGCGCCCTGCCGCGACGGCAGCGAGGTCAAACTCTGCGTGACGGAGACTGGCGGTCACGCCTGGCCGGGTGGGCGCAAGGTGCGCGGCGGCCAGCCGGGCTCAAGTGCTATCGTTGCCAACGATGTGATCTGGGATTTCTTCAGCCGACACTGACCGGCAGGGGTGCGGCGGTGGATGGCGTCTTTCTGGACGTGTCTGCTCGCACCACCTCAGAACGGATCGGGCTCATGTTCAGTCGTCTGTGCAGGATCGTCGGAAGACGGCGGTCAAGGTCAGGTCGGCTTCGGGTTGAAGGGTAATGCGGGGCTCCATTTGTGAGTCGCCGTCCCAATGACTGAAACTGAAGCAGGGGGCGGCTTGAGCTTCAAGCTGCAAGGGCACCTGCTTGAAATACGTTCCTGACCACGGGTAGGCCGCACCGGAAACGCCTGGCGTACCCGTGTCGATGGTGGTGCTGTTCACCCTGACCGTCCCATGTGCTGTGTCGGATACTTTCAGTGTCAGTCGGTATTCGCCCTGAAGCTTGAAGAAGCGGGCCAACTGCTGGCGCTGCAAGGGTGGGCGCTCGCTCGCAAAAGTCTGCAGATGGTCCACGCCTTGGTGCCAGACCTCCAGGCTCTCGGGGAATGTCCAGCGTTCGATATGGCGCGGCATTTCACCCTCGATACCGGCGCGCACGCGATCAATGACAGACGCCACGTGTTCAGTCTTGAACGAGGTGTTCAGCAGATCGCTGAACCGGACAATGAAGGCTTCTTTGAATTGCCTGTTTTTAAGCAGGCTGCGAAACAGCAGATGGGTCCGCGTTTCGTGTTTCCCACTCTGCGTGACCAGGCGGCGCAGCGCGTCAGGCCGAAAATCCCGGAAGCCGGCGTCGGTATCGAACATCAACCAGCGCCAACGCCCGTCGTGAACGGAAGACGCAGAGGGTGTTGAAGGCGCGCTGCCCGTCGGTTCGTCGGCCCGCAGCCGCCAATAACGCATGTTGTTGTGCGGCCAGTCGTAGTTCACCGCGAAGATGTTGGCGATGAGGTAGTCGATGAGGTTGTCGATATCGATCCGCCCTGCCACATGTGCGTAGTGGCGGGCATCTTCCAACGGGTGCGATGCGATGAAGGCCATCAACTCGTTCCAGTGTGTGTCATCGCCTTCGTCGGCCTTGTCCAGGTCCATGATGTCCAGGTGGTCTTCGTCCACCTGGTGGACTCTGGCCAGGTAGTGCTTGTCGTAGTACTCGCGCAGATTGAGAAGACCCCAGTACTCGCCGTTGACGAAGACCACGCTGGGTTGATAGGCCTGGGTGTCGAATCGCAGGCCAGCCATGATCTGCTGGATGGCTGCGTCGCGCATGAAGGTGTGATAGAAGTCGTTCCCCGAATTGCGGAGGAGCAGTCGCTTGTACTTCTGCTCTTCGCCAAAGAACGCGTGTTTGAGGGTGGACTTCCCGTATTCCTTGCGGGCATAGATCCGGAGGGCCTTGCTGGGTGCGGCCCGGTTCACGCCACCATGGACCCGAATGCCAACGCCCTGGTCTACCGAGGGTCGCGTCGGATCGAGCTTGTGCGAGAAGTACTGCAAATGTGCCGGTATTTCTGTGGCTTTGCCGCGGTGCATCCAGTTGGCCGGCGCACTGCCCGTGGCCCGTTGCTGTCCTGTTTCCTGCCGAAAGCGGTCGTGCGTCTGCCCGGCCACGAGAATGCCGTTCTCGTACCCGAACAACCGTTCTTCCGGCGCGACAAGCGACACCACCGGCAGTTGGAAGGTGCTCCTTGGCATGACGAAATAGCTGGCCGTGGTGGCTTCGCCAAGTGCTTCTCCATTCTTGAACGCCGCAGCACGGATCACCGTGCCTTTGAGCAAGTGACGGGGTTCTGGCGGTTGAAAGAGCGGAACAGGCGCAACCCAGGCAGAGGCACCGCCTGTCACGTCTGTCCACCAGCCGTTGAAGCGGGCAATGGCCTTGTTGAGGCCCGCAATCCATCCATTGACCTGTTGTTTGGTGTTGCTCAACGGGATCTCTGCCGGGAAGTACCGTGGCAGGCCACTCAACACCGTGGTATTGATGCGTGAATAACGATCGGGCTCGGAAGACCGGTCTGCCACCTGGATCGGCTGGTGATACCGATGCGTCTGATAGCGGTGTTCAAGGAAGGAGCCGAACGGATCGCCCAGTCGGTAGGAATAAAGATTCTTGTAGCGGTAGCTGCTGCCTGCGGTGTTCGCCGGATCGGGATCGGAGCCGTCAAGCGTGTAGTAGATCGTCGCGTCCGGGTCGGGGTGCGACATCCGAACGGCAATGGGCTGGTCGTGAAACCCGGGCGCGTGTGAGAGCTCCACGCGCGAGGATTTTTTATTCTGTGAGCCGGTATTGGTAGCAGCGACCGGAGGCTGTTGTTCACGGTCTGTGCACGCGCCCAACAGCACAAACAGGGCGAGGACGAGGAATCGAGCGGTCATGGTTCAGGATGGCGCGGCCAACGGGGGAGCACGAAGCAGACACCTACGCTGGGCAGGCGTCTGGTCCCGTGCGTCGGCCGTCAGGTCATTCGCCGGATGAGATTGGCGGTGGAGGTGAAGCGGCTGATGCGCGCGGTTTCGTTGACCAGTGACAGGCCGACGCAGTACTTCGAGCAGCGCGGAACGGGGCGAATGCGCTGGTGCACCAACAGCCGGTCGATCCATGAGCGGCCCTTTTCGGACTTGACTTCCATCACCCAGAGGTCTTCGCCCGTGTGAAACACGCCGCTGCCTTGTGAGAAGCGCAGGCGGTTGTCCAGCGTGACGCGAATGGCATCTTGCCGTGATACCAGTGTGATGCGCTCGTAGTCGACCTGAATGGTCGGCCCGTAAAGGGTTTTGGCCAGTTGGTGCGGGTGATTCTGCAGCTTGCTGCCCAGAAACGTCATGAGTTCTGGCGTCAGTGCCGCGCCGCTGAAAACGCCGTGATCGACCCGCTGGCGGTATTTCCGGGTCTGGTTGTTCCGGTCCTTGACCTTGACTTCGAAGTAGGCCAGGCGGGTGTCCGCATAGTGCCGGAAGCGCAGCTTGAGCCGGTGGCGGCGGTTCTGGTTGTGGTCACGGAAACAGTGGTGGTCCTCCGTGTCCAGGTAAATGCTCTCGTACCTGAACCGGTGCCGCCCATCGATTTCAAGCAATTCACAATGTGCCTCCAGCGACAGCAGCACATCGGCCAACTGGCTGGCGTTGAGCAGGTATTTGTTGTCCCGGCGTGTCAGCAGCTCGGCCTTGACGTTCAACTCGTCAAGCCCGATGCGGGGAAAGCGCTCGAAGATCGGCGACAGGACCATCACTGAAAACGGTAGTCGACTTCCACCTGGATCACTTCGGTGACGTAGCACACGCTCAGGATGCGGTACGAAAGCACCTCCACGCCCAGGCGCTGGGACAACGCGCTCTTGAGCACACTGGGTTCCGACATGAAGCCTTCCGGAATGGCATCAAAGCGCACCGTCGCCTGATTGACCGACTTCAGGATTTCCGGGTGATCAATGATGTAGACCGCCACCAGCATCAACAGGATCATCAGCATGACGAACAGCATGCTGGTGCCCTTGATGGCGCAGACGACCGCGATCGAAATGCTGCCGAAGAAGTAGGCGATGTCCGACTTGCTGATGGGCTCTGACCGCAGGGTGAACAGGGCCAGGATGGCAAACAGGCCAAACCCGGCGGCCAGGCTGAACTCCAGGATCGACAGCACCGACAGGACGGCAAAGGTGAAGATGTTGAACAAGGCGGCCGATATGGCGGTTTCCTTGTGCTTGTACCTGGCGTAGTAGATGGCGAAGTTCAGCACCACCATGGACACGAGGTTGATGGCAAATCGGCTGACCAGCTCGACATAGTCGACGGACGGAATGTTCATGGTCTGTTTGTGAGTATTCTTTTGCGTCAGTGCCGGGTCATGGACGCTCGACTTCTTCGAGTCTTGTGCGACGCATGACAAGTCGACCACCGAGGTCGTTCAACGGGTCAACCCCGTTGTTTCGCCAGACACCTCTTCCCCAGGCGCCATGGCGCGCGCTTGCACCCCATCACAAGCCCGCCATTTCGGAGGAATGGGCCGTGTGCACGGTGAATAGCAATTTCCAAGCCGGGCATTATCGCCTGAGGTGAAGCCCTGCGACCGTGAATGGGTCCTGGATGCCACACCTCAATGATCGTGGCAGGGTTTGCCCTTCCGGATGGCGGTCGTGCCGATGCCGCTGTCGCCTATGAGAGTGCCATGACGAGGGCGACCAGCGACGCTGTTTCAGCGCGCAGCACGCGCTGGCCCAGCGAGACCGGAAGAAAGCCGTTGCTGCGAGCCAGGGCGTCTTCACTGGCATTGAGCCCCCCCTCCGGGCCGCTGAGGAAAGTGACCGACGTTGCGGGTGCTTCGACACTCAGCGCGCCGGAAAGGGTTCCTGCACCAGGCGCGAGCGACAACACGCATCTCACCCTGCCTGCCAGGCGGTCTTGCTCTGACCCGGGGGCGGGCAACCATTCGGCCAGGTCGCGGACCGGGTGGATCCATGGCACGCGATTGCCACCACACTGCTCGCAAGCCGCCACGGCCACCGACTGCCAATGCGCCTGCTTCTTGGCGGCCCGCTCGCCGCTCAGGCGCAGCACGCCGTGAGCCGTGTGCAGCGGCTGCACACTGGCCACGCCCAGCTCGGTGGCCTTTTCAACCAGCCAGTCCATGCGGTCGTTGGCTGGCATGCCCACGGCCAGGTGCACCGCCCTCATCGGTTCGCGATCGGTCGCATGGTGTGCGCCGATCAGTGCTTCCACCTCGCTGCGCCCTATCCGGGTGATGGTGGCGTCCCACTCGCCGCCCTCGCCATTGAACAAGGTGATGGACTGGCCCGGCTGCATCCTCAACACCTGCACATGACGCGCCGCATTCGCCGGCAGGCTCAGATGCTGGCCGGCCTGCAGCGCAACAGGACAATGGAAACGAGGCATGGCCTGAGACTTGTGCGGCGCGCTCAGAGGCGCCCGAAAGCGAAGCCTGACGCTGCCTCCAGCCCTTCGACCTGGTCGATCAGCTTGAGAAACGGGCCGAGTTCGCGGTACCGGTGGGTGGTGTTGCGGATGTAGTGGATGAACCGGGGTGCGTCGGCGAGGTACTTGGGCTTGCCGTCGCGCAGCGTCAGCCGGGCAAAAATGCCGGCCACTTTCAGATGCCGCTGCAAGCCCATCCACTCGACGGCGCGGTAGAACGCCCCAAAGTCGCTGTGCCAGTCCTCGAAATCCATCAGCCCGGCCTTGCGGGCCTTCTCCCAGTAGCGCACGGTCACATCGATCACGAAGTCTTCTTCCCAGGTGAGGAAGGCATCGCGCATCAGGCTGGCCACGTCGTAGGTGATGGGGCCGTACACGGCGTCCTGAAAGTCCAGTACGCCGAGTTGCTGCGCCGGACCGGAGCGATTCGCCGCCGGGCCGCCCCAAGGCGAATCAGCCCCCTCGGGGGGCAGCGACCCGCGCAGCGGTGGAGCGTGGGGGTGAACAATCCCCTTGGGGATCATCAGATTCCGTGGCATGAAGTCGCGGTGTACGTAGACCGAGGGAGCAGCCAGGTTGCGCTTGACGATGCTGTCAAAGGCCTTGTGCAAAGTCTGCGCCTGGTCCGCCCCCAGCTCGAACGACTTGTGTTTCTGCAGATACCAGTCGGGGAACAATTGCAGTTCCCGCCGCAGCAGAGCCTCGTCGTAGGGCGGCAGCACGCCGGGTCGGCTGGCGAGCTGCCAGGCCAGCAGGCTGTCCAGTGCCGCCATGTACTGGGCATGGTGGGCTTGTGGATCCGCCGGATCGATCACGTCCAGCAGCGTCTGATGCCCCAGATCGCTCAGCAACATGAAGCCTTGAGGCTCATCCCAGGCCAGGATGTCTGGCACCAGCAGGCCGGCGTCCCGCATGAGTTGCGCCACCTGTACGAAGGGTCGGCAGTTCTCGTGCTCGGGCGGTGCGTCCATGACGATGCAACTCGTACCAGCGCTGCTGTCGATGCGCAAGTACCTTCGAAAGCTCGCATCGGCCGACGCCGGGCGCAATGTGCCGGGCAGCAGGCCAAGTTCGGCAGGCAGTGCCGCCAGCCAGTGATCGAAGCGGGATTTGCGCTGGGCATCGGACCAGGACACGGCTTCGGTAGGGGGCATGGCATCTTTCGCTGAGGGCATCGGGATCAAGGCGTTGAAGGCATGGCGCGGGCCATGGTGCGAAAGAGGTGGGACATAGGATAATCTGTTCGATTTTACAAACCCGACGTCCGGCAGCTTCTGTGGTGCGATGCCGCACCCAGGTCTGCCGATGCCACGCAACCGAGCCGTCACCGTCCTGTGTTCGCCGGCCGCCATTTGCCACAGACCGCCTTGAAACCCGCCAACACAGACAAGCACCGCTCCCCTGCGATCAAGGCGTTGATCAGCGCACTTTTTGTTGCCGGGCCCCTCGGGGGGCAACAACCCCCGAAGCGGCGGAGCGTGGAGGTGCAAACCCCAACTCGAGGGCAACAAGATCCGGCGCCGGGCCGCCCCAAGCCGGATCAGCCCCTTCGGGGGGCAGCGACCCGCGTAGCGGTGGAGCGTGGGGGCCAACCATCCTTGCGGTGGAGCGTGGGGGCCATATTCGAGCTCACACAGCTGGCACGCAGCCTGCAAGGGGTGTTGGCGGTTCTGGCGTTGGGCGGAGCCTACGTTCCGGCGGCTGTGGCGCAGTCGAACGACGAACCCGGGAATGGTTCCAGTGCGGTGCGATTGCAGACCAGCCCGCTGTTACAGGAAAACCTGCCGCCTGAGGCAAAGGAGCAGACGCCTACCTTCGTCTCCGGTGATCAGCTCGAAGGCAAGACCGATGGCGTCACCGTGATCGAAGGCAGCGCGGAGTTGCGCCGACACGACACGGTGATTCGGGCCGACAAGCTCGAATTCGACCAGCGAACCAGCGACGCCAAGGCCACGGGCAACGTGCTGATCAACCGCAACGGTGATCGCTTCGAAGGTCCCGAATTGCAGATCAACACCCAGACCAAAGAGGGCTATTTCGACCGGCCTTCGTTTTCCTTGCCGCGCACCGACGGTTTTGGTGACGCCAAGCGGGTGGACTTCCTGGCCGACGACAAGCTGCTCGCCCACGAGGCGCGTTACTCCACCTGTCCGCGAACGCCGGGCCTGAGCTGGGCGCCGGACTGGCTGGTGCGCGCCAGCAAGATCGAACTCGACAACGTGGAAGAAGTGGGCACGGCCACCGGTGCCGTGCTGGAATTCAAAGGTGTGCCGTTTCTCGCGGCGCCCTACCTGAGCTTCCCGCTGAGCGACAAGCGAAAGTCCGGTGCCTTGCCGCCCTCATTGGGCACCGACACCCAGAGCGGTGTGCAGGTCACCACGCCCTACTACCTCAACCTGGCCCCCAACTACGACGCCACGCTGTACCCGACCGTGATGAGCAAACGCGGCGTGGATCTGGCAGGCGAGTTCCGTTACCTGCAGCCGACCTACGCCGGGCAGGTCCGAGCCGCCTACATGCCCTCTGACCGCTTGCGGGACGACGACCGCTGGGCCTATTCGGTCCGGCATGCGCAGCAATTGCTCATGGAGCCCTTGGGCATCAGCGGCCCGGTGTCGTTTCGCGCCAACCTGAACCGGGTGAGCGACAGCAACTACTGGCGAGACTTCCCGCGCACGGGCACGTCGCTCCTGTCGCGTCTCTTGCCCAACGATCTTTCCCTGGGGTGGTCCAGGGGGCCATGGTCGGCCAGCGCAGGCGCCTACACCTGGCAGGCGTTGCAAGACATCGATGCGACATTCACACCGCCCTACGACCGACTCCCTTCGGTTGGACTGGCCTACAAGAAGAGCAACGAGACGATCGCCGGACTCTCGGGCTGGGACTGGTCCATCCAGTCAAACTTCACTCGGTTCCAGCGCTCGATCCGCGCCCGTGCCACGGCCGAGGAAATCAAGTCCAGTGGCGACCGCGCGCTTGCGGTAGCAGAAATCACCCGCCGTTGGCAGACCCCGGGTTGGTACATTCAGCCCAAGGCCCGACTGCATGCCACCAGCTACCAGTTCGATTCCGAAATTGGCGGACGCACCAGCGCCAACCGCGTACTGCCGACCTTCAGCCTTGACAACGGACTGATATTTGAACGACCCGCCAGCTTTTTTGGCCGCAGTTTCATCCAGACGCTCGAACCCCGCGCCTTCTTCACCTGGACGCCGTACCGCGACCAGAGCGACCTGCCGGTGTACGACACCGCCGCGCGCAACTTCAATCTCTCCTCGTTGTTCACGGAGAACACCCTCGGCGGTAATGACCGCATCACCGACACGCGTGCCATCACCTTGGGTGTGAACACCCGCCTGATCGACCCCGACAAGGGTGCAGAAATCGTGCGTCTGGGGGTTGCTCAGCGCTACATGCTGGAAGATGAGAACGTGACTCTGCCCGGCCGCGAGCCCGTGACCGAACGCATCAGCGACATGCTTTTTGGTGCGCGCATCCAGTGGCATCCAAGCTGGTCCACCGATCTCAACGTGCAGTACAACCCCAAGAGCCGCGATGCGGTCCGGACCACCCTGGGTGGGCGATACAACCCGGGTCCCTTCAAGACGCTGAGCGTCGCCTACCGCCAAACCAAGGGTTCCAGCGAACAGGTCGACTTGGGCTGGCAGTGGCCGTTGTCCTCGCTCGGCTCTCCTGATCGTGAACCCGTGCCGGGCCGTGCCCTTGGCCCCGGCCAGTGGTACAGCGTAGGCCGCATCAACTACAGCGTGCCCGACAAGAAGGTGGTTGATCTGGTCGCTGGTTTCGAGTACGACGCAGGCTGCTGGCTGGGTCGGGTGGTGCTGGAGCGATTGCAGTTGAGCCGCTCGACTTCCAATCAGCGTATCCTGTTCCAGCTTGAGTTCACCGGTTTTTCCAGGATCGGTGCCAGTTCCCTCCAAACCCTGCAGGAGCAGGTGCCTCGCTACAAATACCTGCGTGAAGAAATCGATCCACCCAGCCGCTTCCAGAACTATGACTGAACGCCGTCCGCAACTCTCTCGCCTAGCAGCGGTCTGGTGTTTGTGTGCGCCCCTGCTCTGGAGTGCCGATGCCAGTGCCCAGGCGTTGCGCCTGCCCAACCAGCCCAGCCTGCTTCGCGCTGCGCCCAATGTCCCGGTCACGGCCGACTTCATTGTGGCGCTGGTTAATTCCGAACCCGTTACCAATAACGAAGTGCGACAGCGCATGCAGCGTGTCGAGCAACAGATGGCTCAGCAGGGTGTTGCCGTGCCCCCCCGCGAGCAGTTGGCACAGCAAGTGCTGGAACAGCTCCTGACGGAGCGGGCCCTTTTACAGCACGCCACCCAAACGGGCATCCGGGTGGACGAGGCGACGCTGTTGCGCGCGGAGCAGTCTGTCGCTGCGCAGAACCAGTTGGGGCTGGAGGAATTCCGGCGCCGTGTGGCCGCTGAGGGCGTGGATCTCAACCGCTTTCGAAACGACCTGCGCAATCAGATCCTCTTGCAACGGTTGCAGGATCGTGAACTGGAGGCACGGGTTCAGGTATCCGAGACCGACATTGACGATTACTTGCGCGCGCAGCAGCGATCTGGCGATCCAGCCAATCTTCTGTTGAATCTGGGACACGTGCTGTTGCTGGTGCCGGAGGGCGCCACTGAGCAGCAGGTTCAAGCGCAAAAGGCGCGAGCCGAAGAAGTGGCGCAACGCGCTCGTGCAGGCGGCGATTTTGCCGCTCTGGCAGCCGAATTCTCGAACGCCGCCGAGCGGGCGAATGGCGGCGTGCTGGGTCTGCGACAGGCCAGTCGGTTGCCGGAATTGTTCGTGGCTTCCACCCAGGCCCTGAAGGTGGGTGATATTGCGGGTCCGTTGCGAAGCGAAGCCGGCTTTCATGTGCTCAAGGTATTGGAGAAGCGACAGGCGGGCCTGCCCGAGGCCAGCGTGGTGCAGACCCGGGCGCGTCACATCCTGCTTCGCGCAGGTCCACAGCTCACGGAAGCGGCGGCTATCGAGCGCTTGAACCAGTTCCGCCAGCAAATTGCCAGCGGGCAGGCCAGTTTTGAGCAGCTGGCCCGTGAACACAGCCAGGACGGCTCCGCCAGTGGCGGCGGTGACCTTGGCTGGACATCGGCTGGCCAATTCGTGCCCGAATTTGAAGAGCCGATGAACAAACTGCGTCCCGGTGAAGTGTCGGCGCCGGTGGTCTCGCGTTTTGGTGTGCACCTGATTCGCGTCGAGGAGCGGCGCGAGGCGGCGGTGAGCCAGCGCGACCAACGCGAACAAGTGCGCGCCCTGCTGCGCGAGCGCAAGGCTGGCGCGGCGCTGGATGCCATGGCCCGCGAAGTGCGCAACCGCGCGTACATTGAAAACCGGGAACCCCCGCAGCTGTGAACCGGTTCACCTGGGCCGAAGAAGCGCTGTCGGCATGAAACACATCGCCCGCAAGCGCTTCGGTCAGCATTTCCTGACCGACGTCGCCGTGATCGATGCCATCGTTGAGGCGATTGCACCTCAACCTGGCGACGCCATGGTGGAAGTCGGTCCCGGCCTGGCGGCGCTCACTCAGCCGCTGGTTGAACGCTTGGGCCGTCTCACGGTGATTGAACTCGACCGCGATCTGGCGGTGCGCCTGCGCGCCCATGGCCAGCTCGATGTGGTGGAGTCCGATGTGCTGAAGGTGGATTTCACCGCATTGGCTGCCCGCTTGTGCGCCGACGGCGTTGTGGCGAAAAAGGTCAGGGTCGTCGGCAACCTGCCCTACAACATTTCAACGCCCATCCTGTTTCATCTGCTGGACCATGTGAATGTCGTGCAGGACCAGCACTTCATGCTGCAGAAGGAAGTGATCGATCGCATGGTGGCGAGTCCCGCGACCCCGGATTACGGTCGCCTGTCGGTCATGCTGCAGTGGCGCTACAACATGCACAACGTGCTGTTCGTGCCGCCAGAGAGCTTCGACCCCCCGCCCCGCGTGGACAGCGCCATCGTGCGCATGGTGCCGCTGGCACAGCCCCCGACGATCAATTTCAAGACCTACCACGACCTGGTACAGACCGCCTTCAGCCAGCGCCGCAAGATTCTGCGCAACACCCTGGGCAAATGGCTCGACGAACAAGGCTTTGAAGGTGAGTTCGACCTGCAACGCAGGGCCGAAGAAGTGCCAGTGCACGAATACGTGGCCCTTGCGAAAGCCACCCACCCGAAGTGACGCAGGCATGAAAAAGCCGCGACAAGTGTCGCGGCTCATCCAGTGGCAACAAGGATCAGGCTCTGCCGGTCCAAGGTGCCGCCCCCCAGTGGGGGGTGACGCGCCGCAGGCGCGGCGCGGGGGGCGTCCAATTCTTAGGCTGCGGCCAGCCAGTACCCCGCATTGAACGGGCTGCTCATGCGCAACGCCATGGGGCTCACATCAAGCAATTTGTCGGTCGGCATGGGGTCTTCGCTCTCCACTTCGATGGGTTCTTCGCCCTTGGGGGCACGGGCCACCGAGAACGAATAGAAGCAGCGGAAGGGGATCTTGCGGTCACTCCAGTAGTCGGCTGTGTCGCGGAAGATGTCGAGCAACTGCTCGCGGGCTTCCTTGTCGAACTTGGCGTGTGCAGGAATGTGTTCCAGCACGACGATGAAGCCGGTTTGTGGACCCGACTTGTGCACCATGTCCGTCATGCAGTCGTAGAGTGCGTCGAAGTTCTTGCCGAAATGGGAAGGCAAGGTGTATTGGGCTGCGATCAACTCCAGCACGTCCTGCTTGCTCTGCGCCTTGGCGAGGTTGGCATACAGGAAATGATGTCCCAGCTGTTCAGCAGCACCTTGCAGGTCCTTCACGCCATAGGCGCGAATCGACTGAACGATGTTGGTACGTACATTACGAAGTGGCGTGTCCATCTCCGCGTCTCTTTCTACAGTCAAAGTTGATAAACGATTCACTTCACTCACCCTGGATCACTGCACGATCAGCCTGAAGCTGGCGTAGTGGTCTTCGGTGTAATAACAGTCATCAGGTGTCCGAGGTTTCTGCCCACCGCACACAATCCGCCTGGCACCCCGGTGATTCAGGCCGGGTGTGGGTACGGTGTACTCACGGTAATAACCTCGTTTCTGTCCTGGCAGCAAGCGCTCGCGATTGCCGAACACGGCGCCGTCTTTCTCGTACCGGAATGGCCCACCCAGCCGGATCTGCTCTATCACTGCCTTGCCCTGTACGGGAAGCGCGTTGGCGCCGATCACTGCGGGCTGGATCACCTCTGCGGGAGACCGGGATTGCACCAACATGGTGCTTGCCGCGGCCGTCATTACCAGAACCGCTGCCAGTGATTTCACCAGCCAAGGCCCTTTTTTCACCGCCCGGATCTGACTCAGACCCATGAAACCCTTGCTCCTGATACAACCAACCCGCCCTCGACACCAAAGCAAAACTCCGAGTTGCCGTGGCGCCAGTGGGGCGGGTTAACCCTGAAATTCAAGTGCGCTAGTGTGCCTTAAGCGCCACAAAATTGCAAGCGATTGCTGAAATAACAGGCAATTGTCATGCCTTGGCAAGTCGAAAAAAGTTAGCGCTCGCTTTTTTGCAGAGGATTACCGTTCGGTGTTTGCCTCAGCCACGGTGAGGGCTGTCATGTTGACAATGCGCCGCACAGTGGCACTCGCCGTGAGAATGTGCACCGGCTTGTCTGCGCCCAGCAGAACAGGGCCCACAGCGATGTTGCCGCCGGCTGCGGTCTTGAGCAGGTTGTAGGCAATATTGGCCGCGTCGATGTTGGGCAGCACCAGCAGGTTGGCAGGGCCTTTGAGGGTCGAGTTGGGCATCATGACCGCGCGGGCGACCGGATCCAGTGCCACATCTCCGTGCATTTCTCCGTCGGCCTCCAGCCAGGGCGCCTGTTCACGCAGCAGCTCCAGGGTCCGGCGCATCTTCATGGCCGTGGGCTGGCTGGACGAACCGAAGTTCGAATGTGACAGCAGGGCCACCTTGGGTTGCAATCCGAAGCGCAGCATTTCTTCAGCCGCCATCACCGTGATCTCGCACAGCTGTTCGGGCGTGGGGTCGTAGTTGACGTGGGTGTCCACCAGGAACACCTGGCGCCCGGGCAGCATGAGGCCGTTCATGCAGGCATAGATGCGCACGTCCTGGGCGGTGCTGGGGCTGCCACCCGCGCGTTTGCCGATGACTTGGTCGATGTATTCCAGGTGGTTGTGCGTGGAGCCCCAGGTGCCGCAGATCATGCCGTCGACCTCGCCCTTGTGCAGCAGCATGGCACCGATGAGCGTGAGGCGGCGGCGCATCTCGATCTTGGCGAGCTGCTGGGTCACACCCTTGCGCTCGGTCATGCGGTGGTAGGTCTGCCAGAAATCGCGGTAGCGCGCGTCCTGTTCAACGTTGACGATGTCGTAGTCCAGCTCTTCGCGCAGGCGCAGCCCGAACTTCTCGATGCGTTGCGCGATGATGGCCGGGCGGCCGATGAGCGTGGGCCGGGCCAGGCCTTCGTCGACCACGATCTGGCAGGCGCGCAGCACACGCTCTTCTTCGCCTTCCGCATAGGCCACGCGCTTGTGCTGAGCGGTCTTGGCCGCCGCAAAGATCGGCTTCATGATCGTGCCCGAGGCGAACACGAAACTCTGCAGCCGTTCCCGGTAGGCGTCCATGTCGGCGATGGGTCTCAGGGCCACGCCGCTGTCGGCGGCGGCTTGTGCCACGGCCGGGGCAATCTTCATCATCAGCCGCGGGTCGAACGGCTTGGGAATCAGGTACTCGGGGCCGAAAGCGAGCTTTTCACCGGCATAGGCGGCCGCCACCACTTCACTCTGTTCGGCCTGCGCCAGCTCGGCGATCGCGTGCACCGCAGCGATCTCCATTTCGTCGGTGATGGTGGTCGCGCCGCAGTCGAGCGCGCCGCGGAAGATGTAGGGGAAACACAGGACGTTGTTGACCTGGTTGGGGTAGTCCGTGCGCCCCGTGGCCATGATGACGTCGTCACGCACCGCGTGCGCGTCTTCCGGTGCGATCTCGGGGTTGGGGTTGGCCAGCGCGAAGATCACCGGTCTGGGTGCCATCGACGCCACCATCCCCGGCTTGAGCACGCCGCCGGCCGAAAGGCCGAGGAACACATCGGCACCCTCCATCACCTCGGCCAGCTTGCGCAGTTGAGTCTTCTGCATGTACTGGCGCTTGTCGTCGTCCATGAGCTCTTCGCGCCCCTCATAGACCACGCCGGCCAGGTCGGTCACGAACACATTCTCGCGCTTCAGGCCCACTTTGAGCAGCAGGTTCAGACAGGCCAGCGCCGCTGCGCCTGCACCCGAGGTGACGAGCTTGACCTGGCCGATGTCCTTGCCAGCGACCTTCAGGCCGTTGAGCATCGCCGCCGCCACCGTGATGGCCGTGCCGTGCTGGTCGTCGTGGAACACCGGGATCTTCATGCGCTTGCGCAGTTCGCGCTCGACGTAGAAACAGTCCGGTGCCTTGATGTCCTCGAGGTTGATGGCGCCGAAAGTCGGCTCCAGGGCGGCGATCACTTCGACCAGTCGGGCCGGGTTCTTTTCGTCGATCTCGATATCGAACACATCGACACCGGCGAACTTCTTGAACAGAACGCCCTTGCCTTCCATCACCGGCTTGGCGGCCAGCGGGCCGATGTCACCCAGGCCCAGCACGGCGGTTCCGTTGGTGATGACGCCCACCAGGTTGCCGCGGCTGGTGTACTTGAAGGCGTTGACCGGGTCGGCCACGATTTCTTCGCAAGGAGCTGCCACACCGGGCGAATAGGCCAGGGCCAGGTCGCGCTGATTCGTGAGCTGCTTGGTGGCAGCAATGGCCACCTTGCCGGGCGTCGGAAACTCGTGGTACTCGAGGGCGGCACGGCGCAGTTCGGCGCGCTTGTTGTCCTGGTCGCTGGGGGTGCTCATGGCTTGTCTCCTGACGGTCCGTTTTATTGCAATGTGGAAGCGAATTGCGCATTCTAGATCTGTGGCCGGGAAAACCCCAGTCCGTAATAGTGCGTAACGCGCAGCGGTCCGCAGGGCATTTTCGACGGTTTTGCTGTCCATCGCCTGTCAACAGCCTTGGCGCAGACAAGCGCAGACGGCGCCGACCAGGCGTGAGCACGCCCAGGGCTTTCAAGGCGAAGAGAAAGGGAAGAAGAGGTCGACCCGACAGGCCGATCAGGCCGCAGCCAGCTGCAGCGGGATGATCGGGGCAGGCGTACCGGAAGTTTCAAGCTGCAGATGCGCCAGGGCATGGCTGCGGCAGCACTCCGACCAGACGGCGCGTGCACACGACTCGCATTTGCCGCATTGCGTGGCCACGCCCAGTTCCAGCTGGATGTCGTCAAAGCCCATGCCAGAGCGCGCCGCACGGGCGATGGTCTGGTCACTGACGCGATGGCAAACGCAAACGATCATGGTGAACGGGGCTCACGAATGGGAAACACGTGCTAATGATAATGGATCGTATTCCCATGCGCAACCGCCTTTCATCGCCTGCGGTCCTCATCCAGGGGGCACCGAAGGTCCGGCTTTGCCGGCCCAAAGGTGCCGTCCCCCCTCCAAGCGCCGAAGGCGCGCAAGGGAGGGGGGAAGCCGCGTCAGCGGCGCAGGGGGGAGTCTCAAGTGCCCATCTGGCTCTGCAGGTAGTTGGGCAGGCCCACCTTGTCGATCAGTTCCAGCTGGGTTTCGAGGAAGTCGATGTGCTCTTCCGTGTCGTCCAGGATGTCTTGCAGCAGATCGCGAGAAACGTAGTCGCGCGCGGTTTCGCAGTAGGCGATGCCGTCCTTGATGGTGGCTTGCGCGCCGCGTTCCAGCGCGAGGTCGCTCGAGAGCATTTCTGGCACGTTCTCGGCGATGTTGAGCTTGCCCAGGTCCTGCAGGTTGGGCAGGCCGTCGAGCATGAAGATGCGGTCCATCAGCTTGTCGGCGTGCTTCATCTCGCCGATCGATTCCTCGTATTCCTTTTTGGCCAGCTTGTCGAAGCCCCAGTGCTTGAGCATGCGGTAGTGCACGAAGTACTGGTTGATCGCCGTCAACTCGTTCTTGAGTTGCGCCTGCAGGTGGGCAATGGCTTGGGCGTCGCCTTTCATGGTGGGGTCCTTTCGTGTGGCTGTGACGGGCTGAACAACCCGACATCTTCTCACTGTTGAAAAGTTGTACAAGAAGCGAATTGTTTAATGCGAATCATTCGTATATGATCTGGGCTTGGATTCCCTTAGCCAGCCAGCACCCCGGCGTTTTTTGTACCCGGTGAATGCACCGCCAGCGCTGTTGTCAACCCTTCGGCCCTGCATCACCGTGACCGCTTCCCATTTCTGCGCCCTCCTTGGTTCCAAGGCACTTGCGTCTTCCAGGGACACAAAAAAACCTGCGTTTCATCTCTCGCCTGTCGTGGCAGCGTGCGGTCTCTTGATGGCAGCACCACTGGCCTGGTCTCAGGCTTCAGTGGAGGTCAATCCCTCGGCGCCAACAGCCGTGCGCGCGGGGGCCACCTTGAGCGAAGTGGTGGTCAGCGGCTCGCGCAGCGAGCGCAACCTGGAAGACGTGCCGGCGAGCATCGATGTCTTGTCCGGCGAGGCGCTCGACCCGGCCCGGGTGCAGGACATCCGGGATTTGGCCCGGGAGTTGCCAAACGTCAGCGTCAAGCGCGCGGCTCAGCGGTTCAGTGCCGTACAACCTGGTGGCACCGGCAGGGACGGCAATGCCGGATTCAATGTTCGCGGCCTGGAAGGCAACCGCGTGCTGCTCACGGTGGACGGCATCCGCGTGCCGCGCGAGCTCGCCAGCGGGGTCTTCGGCTCGGCGGTTTTTGGGCGCGACTACTACGACATGGGCCTGATCGAGCGGGTGGAAATCGTGCATGGCGCACACTCCGCGCTGTATGGGTCGGACGGACTCGCCGGTATGGTGGCCATGTACACCACCGAGCCGGCGCGTCTCATCAAACCCGGTCAGACATTTGGCGGTCGGGTGGGACTCACGCAGGACAGCGAAGACGACACGCGCGCCGTCGGCGCCACGCTCGCTGGTTCGGCCAGCGACACGGTGCAATGGCTGGGCAGTGTGCAGGCCGGGCGCAGCCGCGCACTGGACAACCAGGGCAGCAACCGTTCACAGAGCGCGGACCGCACCGCGCCCAATCCCCAGGAGGACCGCAAGCTCTCGGCGCTGGGCAAGGTTGTCATCAGCCCTGGCGCGGGCCAGAAGCACACCCTCACGCTGGAGCATGTCGACAAGGCCAGCGACGTGGAAGGCTACACGGGGCGCACCACGGCCATGGGTTTCCAGACGCTGGACCTGGACGGCACCACCGACATGACGCGCACCCGGGCCAGTTGGGACGGGCGCTTCAAGCTTGGCGCCCCCTGGGCAGACGAGCTCCGAGCCACGCTCGGCTATCAGACATCCGAATCTCAAGAAGTCACGCACGAAGAGCGCCTGGCTCTGGCGACCCATGCCCGAAGCAGCCGAACGCGCGACGTGACCTACAGCGAAGACCTGTGGCAAGGGGTTCTGCAAGCGGAAAAGACGTCCGCGTTGAACGCCAACTGGAGCGCGAACACTGTGTACGGCCTGGACGTCTCGGTGGCCGAACTGGACAACCTGATCACGGGCACACAGCCACCCGCCTACGAGCAGTACCCCTTGAAGCGCTTTCCCCCCACACGGGAGACCACCACGGCACTGTTTGTTCAGAGCGAGTTCGCCAGCGAACGCTGGAGCCTCATTCCCGCGCTGCGTTACGACCGTTTTGAACTCAAGCCCCAGGCCAGCGAGCTGTACCCGCTGGAGGCTGCTTCGCTCTCAGACTCGGCCGTCTCACCCAAGCTGGGCGTGGTTTTTCGTGCTGCGCCCACCTGGAGCGTGTTCGGCAATGTGGCGGCCGGGTTCCGCGCGCCCAGCCCGCTGCAGCTGAACAACTACTTCGAAAACCCGTTCGGCAACTACCGCAGCATTCCGAACCCGGACCTCAAACCCGAGACGAGCCGAACGGTGGAACTGGGCACGCGCGCGACCGCCGGCGCGCTGAACTGGGAGGCGGCGGTCTTCAGCGGCCGCTACAAGGACTTCATCGAAGACCTGGTGCAGGTCAGTGGTACCGGACGACCGGGTGACCCCACCCAGTTCCAGGCGGTCAACCGCGGACAGGTGCGCCTGAGTGGCTTTGAAATCAAGGGCAAGCTGGCGCTCGGCAAGCACACCGACCTGCGCCTGGGCTATGGGCAGACACGAGGCACCGACACCGAAACCGACCGACCGCTGAACTCGGTCAACCCGGCCAAGTTCGTGCTGGGCGTCGATCAGAAACTGGGTGCATGGACCGTTGGCGCCTTGTTGACCCACGTGGCACGCAAGTCGAAAAAACACATCGATTTCAGTGCCAACGCCAACCAGTTCGCCACCCCGTCCTTCACCACGCTGGATCTGCGAACTGCCTGGCAGCTGCGGCCTGGCCTGAAGCTCAGCGCCGCGCTGCGCAACCTCACCGACCGCACCTACTGGGAATGGACCAACGTGCGCGGCATCGCCGCCAACTCACCCGTGCTCGACAGCTACACCGCGCCCGGCCGCAACCTGGCGGTGGCGCTGGTGGCGGACTTCTGACGGCCAGCGGCCAGCACCTTTCACCCATCAAAAAGGAGAACGCGCCATGCATCACCCTTCTTGCGAAGCCTGCGACGAAGAATACACATTGCCCCCGGTTGAAGCCCTCATGGCAGGCACGCTGGCACTGCTCACCGGTTACGCGCAGTCGGCGCCTGACTGTGCGCACCGGCCCCTGATGGCCGCCAAGCTGGTGTCGAATCTGTTCTTTTTGTCAGGGCACCCGGACCTCTCACCAGCCATGCAAACCATGCTAGCCAACCTGCGCACACGCTGGCAGATGGAGGCCGAGCGGCAGCAACCCCACACCAGCCCACCCGCGCCCACACCGCTCTGGCACGCCGCGCCGGCAGGCGTGCAGTGAGCATTTCCAACCACCTCCACCTTCCCTGAGACTCACATGAGCACCGAACGCATCCCTGAACAATTCGCCCAGGCTCGTCTGGGTGGATTGCGTGCCCGCGAGGCCGCTGAAGCCATTGGCCTGAGCGAAGGCGCAGCCGTCGCAGCGCATGTGGGCGCCACCGATGGCCCACTGCGCGCGCACGCGCTGAATATCCAATGGCTCGCGCAACTGCAATCCCTGGAGGCGTGCGGTCCATTGCTGGCACTCACCCGCAACGACAGCGTGGTGCATGAAAAGACCGGCGTTTACCAGAAGCTGTCCGCGAGCGGCCACGTGGGTCTGGCACTGGGCGAGGACATCGACCTGCGCCTGTTCTTTGACCGTTGGCACGCAGGCTTCGTGGTGAGCGAAACCCCGGCCAGCGGTGGCGAGCCGCGCACCAGCCTGCAGTACTTTGACAGGCATGGCACCGCCGTGCACAAGGTGTACCCGCGCGAACAAACCGACACCACGGCCTGGCAACGGGTACTGGCATCGCACCAGGAGCCACAGCGCGAGGCGACTTTCGAAGCCAAGCCCGCCATCAGCGCGGCGGGGCACGCGAGTGCCATCGATGTACCAGCCTTTGCACGCGCCTGGCGTGCCATGACGGACACGCACCAGTTCTTTCCGCTGCTGCGCCAGTTCGGCCTGGAACGCCGCCAGAGCTTCCAGCTGGTGCAGGGGCAGTTCACGCACCGGGTGGAAAACGCCTCGGTGCGTGAGATGCTGATGGAGGTCGCCTTCGAAGGCACAGCCATCATGTGTTTCGTGGGCAGCCCGGGCTGCATCCAGATCCACACCGGACCGGTGAAACGGGTGGAGCCTTTGGAGATGCACGGCAAGACCCGGCTCAACGTGCTCGATCCCGGCTTCAACCTGCACCTGCGCGAAGACCGCATCGCCGACGTCTGGGTGGTCGAGAAGCCCACCGTGGACGGCGTCGTGACTTCGCTGGAAGCGTTCGATGCCGGCGGCGAACTGATGGCCATGTTCTTTGGTGCGCGCAAGCCGGGACAGGTCGAACAGCCGGCATGGCGCGATCTGCTGGCACACCTGCGCGTGCTGGAGCAGCCGGCACAAGACGTTCAGGCGGAGGCCGCATGAGCCCGCTGCCACCGACAGAAATCACGGCATTTGTCCCGGCGAGGGACTCCGCGCTGTCAAAGCGTTTCTACAGCGAGTTCGGCTTCACCCCTGTGGCCTGTCTGCCAGACGCCACCTCATGAACCCGACGCCCCGCCATGCCACGCCTTCCGCTCCCACCCCGCTCCGACAACACCTCGCGCAGAAGCGCGCTGCAAAGGCTCTCGCTCGCCGCCCTGGCTGGCTCGGCGGCGGTCGGCGCTGGCTGGCCTTTGCGCCTGAGGGCTGCGCCTGCGGTTGCGCAGAGCCCGAGCAGCCCACCCATCGCACGGCATGGCGCTGAAGCCCCACCCCGCCTGATCACGATTGGGGGCGGCATCACCGAGATCGTCTACGCGCTGGGTGCCCAGGATCAGCTGGTGGGCACCGACACCACCAGCCTGTACCCGCGAGCCGCACAGGCCACGCCCAAGGTGGGCTACATGCGCCAGTTGTCGGCCGAAGGCCTGCTGGCCTTGCGCCCGGATGCCGTGATCGCCGGCACCGACGCCGGACCGCCCGTGGTGCTGGACCAGTTGCGCAGCGCGGGCGTGCGCATTGAGCTGGTGGAGGCCGACCACAGCTGGGGGGAAGTGGGCCGCAAGGTGGCGGCGGTGGGGCGTGCGTCCAGGCGGGAGGCTGCCGCACAAGCCTTGAAGGAGCAGCTTGACGCACGCTGGCGCGCGGTGCGCGCGTCCATCGATGGGCAAGACACGCCAACGGCGCCCAGGGTGTTGTTCGTGTTGTCGCACAGCGGCAGCTCCACAGTGGCGGGTGAACAGACCGCTGCCGACGCCATGATCCGGTTCATCGGAGCGCGCAATGCCCTGGGCGGGTTCCGGGGCTACCGGCCCATGACGGCCGAGTCCATGGCCGCCGCCGCACCCGATGTGATCCTGACCACCACCCAGGGGCTTGAAGCCATTGGCGGCGAAGCCGCTTTCTGGCGCAGACCGGAACTGGCCCTGACCCCGGCCTATCGGCGCCGCGCAAAGGGAAGCGCGCTGGTGCACCTGGATGCGCTCGAACTGCTGGGCTTCGGACCCCGCCTGCCCGACGTGGTGGAGCGCCTGCACCGGCAAATCGTGCAGGCATGAAACCACTGACCACCCGCGAAGGAGCCGCAATGAACAAGCCACCCACCGTGGTGAGAACCCCCGATCTGGCCCGCTCGCTGGCCGACTACACGCAGGTGCTTGGCTTCAGCTGCGAACAGCACATCCCGGGGGTGGTGGCCTTGCTGTCGCATGGTTCCCTCAGCCTGCAACTCTGGGGCTGCGGCGCTCGCCCTGGTCGCTGGGAACAACCCGATCTGGTGGAGAACCGGTACTGGCCCGGGCATCACCGGGTGACGGTGAGCGGCATTCACACGTTGTATGCAAGCCTGCGCAGGGCGTTGTTGCGCCCTGTGCGCACGGGGCTGGCCGGTCCTGTCGCCGTGCACGCCGATCAACTGGCGCAGCGGCTCGGCACGCTTGGCCCCCGCCTGCAACCCTGGAAGGCCTGGGAATTCAGCCTCACCGATGTCGACGGCAACGTGCTGCACCTGATCGACTGGAGCCCTTGCCAACCCAGAGCTCAGACACCCCAAGCCCCCGGCGCCAGCTCGACGAAACCATGAACGTGTCCACTGCGCCCCAGCCTGCCGCTGCAAGCCCGGGGAATGCTGCGTGGCGCCGCGTGCACGCCCGCCAGCGGTTGCCCGGACCGGTGGTGTTGGGTGCACTGGCCCTGTTGCTGCTGCTGACCTTGCTGTTTGCCGTGGGTCAAGGGGCCTACAGCTTGCCGCTGCACGAACTGCCTGGCGTGCTCTGGGAGGCGCTGCCGTTCGGCCAGGCCGTGCAGCAGCCGCAAACCCACGAACTGGTGTTTTTCCACATTCGCCTGCCGCGCCTGGTGCTGGGCATCGTGGCGGGCGCCGGGCTGGGCCTGTCGGGCGCGCTCATGCAGGGCCTGTTCCGCAACCCTCTGGCCGACCCGGGTCTGATCGGTGTGAGCAGCGGCGCGGCACTGGCAGCGGGGGTCACCATCGTGATGGGCAGCCTGTGGTTTCCCGAACTGCCCCGTGCGCTGGGCAGCTGGACGCTGGTGTTGATGGCGTTCTGTGGAGGTCTCGCTGTCACGGTGCTGATCTACCTGCTCTCGCGCGGCGAAGGCGGCACGCGCGTGGGGCTGATGCTGCTCGCTGGCATCGCGGTCAACGCGCTTGCTGGCGCCGGTCTGGGCATGCTCAACTTCCTGGCCACCGACGAACAGCTGCGCAACCTGCAGTTCTGGTTGCTCGGCAGCCTGGGGGGCGCACGGTGGAGCGCCGTGGCGCTGGTGAGCGGGCTCACCCTGGTGGCGGGAGTGGTGGGCTGGCGGCTGGCCCGGCCCTTGAATGCACTGGCGCTGGGCGAAGCGCAGGCAGTGTTGCTGGGCGTGCCGGTGGAACGCGTCAAGCGCACGGCGATTGGCGTGACCGCGCTGGCCGTGGGCGCAGTCACCGCCACCACCGGCATCATCGGTTTCATAGGCTTGGTGGCGCCGCACATGGTGCGTATGCTGGCCGGGCCCGACCACCGCTGGGTGCTGCCCGGCTCGGCCCTGCTGGGTGCGGCCATGGTCACCCTGGCCGACGCCGTGGCCCGCACCGTGATGCAACCGGCCGAGCTGCCGCTGGGCGTGCTCACCGCCGCCGTGGGTGTGCCGTTCTTTCTGCTGTTGCTGCGCAGCGCACACGGGAGGCGGCTGTGACCGAACGGCTGCGCGACCCCGCTTGGCGCAACGCTTGCTGTGACGTGCCGGCGGGTGAATGTGCGCACTGGATGGAGTGCGATGGGGCGTCAGACGACGACACCGCTGTGCGGCCGCCGGTGGCAACTGCTGCTGAAACGCCCGCCTCTTCCCATGGCCAGGGGCTGGTGGCCCATCGCATTGGCGTTCGCGCTGGGGGCAGCAGCTTGCTGCAGGGCGTGGATCTGCAGCTGAGGTCGGGCGAAGTGGGTGCCATCCTCGGTCCCAACGGCGCGGGCAAGTCCACCTTGTTGTCCGTGCTCGCAGGCCTGCGCGCGCCAGACACGGGGGCGGTCTGGCTCAACGGGCAGCCGCTGCTGGTCGATGAATTGCACCGCGTTGCCCCACACCGGGCCGTGCTGCCGCAGGACACGGCCGTGGCGTTCGACTTCACCGTGCAGGAGGTGGTGGCGCTGGGGCGCTACCCGCACCGGTTGCGGCCCTCGCGCCAGGAGGCCGAGATCGTGCAGGCGGCCATGGCCGTCACTGGTGTGGGATCGCTGGCGAACCGGCCGGTGGGCAGCCTCAGCGGCGGCGAGCGCGCCCGTGCCCAGCTTGCGCGCGTGATGGCCCAGATCTGGGAAGCACCCGCCGACGACGCGCCCCGCTGGCTGCTGCTCGATGAACCCACCGCCGCGCTGGACCTGCGCCACCAGCACGCCACCTTGTCCACGGTGCGTCGCTGGGCGCGCGAGCAGGGAGTGGGGGTGCTGGCGGTGCTGCACGACCTCAATCTGGCGCTGCGCTACACCGATCAGGTGTGGGTGCTCGACCGCGGCCAGCTGCAGGTGAGCGGCCCGCCTGCCGAAGCGTTGACGCCAGCGCTGGTGCAGCGGGTGTGGCAGGTGCAAGCGACGCCGGTGCGCAGTGCCGACGGCGTGAGCCAGTTGCTCATTGCGGCCGATGGGCCGCTTCATTCGGCGTAGGTCGACACACAGGGAGAAACAACATGGCGACGATGCAAAGGGGAATGCATCCACCTTCACAGGTGGTTCGAGAGGTGCAGGAACTGACAGGTGAACACGGCGCACTGGCCCGGCAACTCGCCAGTTTGCAGGACCGTGTGAGCCGGCAGATCGCCGACTACGCGGCCCAGGTGCGGGTGCTGCAATCCGAGGTGGTGCGCTTGCGCGGGCGGCTGGTGCGGGCACGCACCGCGCTGCTCTGGGGCCTGACCAGGAGTGAGTTGCATCAGGTGTCGTTGTCGATGCCCCGGCGTGTGCTCATGGCCAGGGGCCTGTCGCTGGTGAGCGATGCCCTGCCGGAGGCCCACGCGGTGATCTGCCAGACAGCTTGTGCGGGTCATGCCCATCCCTGGCTGGAAGCGGACGGCGTGTGCAGGCGCACGGGGTCCGCTTGCGAGGCTGGACTCAACCCGGAAGAGAGTTCGACGCCGGCCTTGCCCCATCAGGTCGAACGCTGAAGCTGGCCACTTTTCGGACGGTGGCGAATCGAAGGCGCTCAGCCGCTCAGGCCCGGGGCCAGCCCTGCCAGTGGTTGTCGAACTGCACTGATGCGCCGGCACTGTGCGCCCGCACGCCCTCGGGGGCACACCACAGACTCTCGGTCCCGCTGGCCCACCAGTGGCGGTCGTGCCGGGCCAGCGCGGAGGCTCCTTCGTGTGTCTGGTTGCGCACCCAGCGCGCGCTCGCGGTGAACAGGGCCAAGTTGTTGGCACGCGGGCAGCTCACCACGAAGCCGCCACCGGGCAGGGCGCAGATGTCGCCGCCGTAGCCTTGCAGGGCGGGTTGTCCGATGGCTGCCTGCAGGCGTTGACCATCCCAGGCGGCGAACACGGGCGCGCGCTGTCGCGTCCCGGCGTCGGGGTGTTCGGCCTGCAAGGCGATGCCCACGGTGCCAGAGGCCGTATCCCATGCCAGATGGCGGATGCTCAGATGCGGGTCGGGCAGGCGCCATTGACCCAGCAAGCCGCCATCGCGCGCATCGAGCGCGACGAGTGAAGCGTCCATGCGCCCGAGTTCGCGCTTGCTGCGACCGGTTTCAGGCAGCGTGGGAATGCCGCCATTGGCCACGATCAGGCTGCCGGCGGGGATCGCGCCAACGCGCTGCGGCAGCACCAGCAGTTCGTGCGGGTCCATGCCCTGGGTCGGCCATTCGGTGGTCTTCGCCAGGGTGGTGCCATCGCGCACCGCGAGCTGGCCTTGCGCGGTCTCCAGGTCGGTTTCGCTGGTCCACACCCTGCGGCCATCTGCGCTGGCGGCCGCATGGCCATTGAAGCGCCGGTCGTCTTCGATCCAGTGCCATAACGTCTGGCCGCTCACCGGGTGCCAGCGCAGCAGCCAGTCGCCGGGTCGCCGCGCCACGGCCAGCACGCTGCCGCCCGCCTCCACCAGCAGGCCATGCGCGCGTGTGGGCACCGCGAGGGTTTGCCGCACCGACCAGTGCTGTGCGCCCACCTCGATCACGCCGATGCGCTGCTTGGCCGACGCCTGCCAGGCTGCGACCAACTGGGCATTCTCACGTGCCGCCCAGGCCGGCGCAAGGCCCAGGGCCGCCGCGCCCATCAGCCAGCGGCGGCGGGAGATCGCCCCTGCCGGTGTTGCACTGTCATCGGCTGCAGTGGATGTCTGCATGGCTTCGATCGGTCAATCGCCGTCCGCGTCGGAAAAGCCCAGCGGCACGTCCAGTGCGGGGGCCACCTCGTTCTGGAACAGCGCGGTCGCCGCCTTCATGGTCTGGGTCACAGCCAGCAACGCGTTCTCGTCCGAATCGGGTGTGAGCTGGTTCAGACCGACGGTGATTTTTTCCAAGGCCTGGCCCCAGCGTTGCGCCAGATCCAGCTCGCCTTTGCCCATGAGCAGGGCCTGCATGGGCACCAGGGCCTGGCCCGGTGCAGGCGGTGGCGCCCCTTGTGGCAACCGTGCCTGTGCGAGCAGGCTTTGCCACTGGGCGCGCCAGTCGCTCAGCGCGACCTCGCGATCGAGTCGGGCGAAAGGAACAGGTTCGCCTGCAGCGGACTTGCCGGTGGAGCGGTGGGTGGTGACGGGTTTTTCAATGTGGGCCCAGCGCAGGCGCTCTAGACCACCCAACCATTGGTTCACCCATTCGGCCAGCGCGGCCTGGGTGTCTTCGGGCGAGTCGGCCCAGTGCTTTTGGGCCGAAGTCGCCAGTGCGGTGGCCAGTTCACGCGCCTCGTGGGCGATGCCCTGTGCCACCAACTCGGCATAGCGACAGGCCGCGGATGGTTCCTTTTGGCGGCTCGCCTGCCATTGGTTCAGCAGCATCTCCAGCGCAGGGAAACCCTTGGCCGGCGTGCCCACACGCTCCATGTCGGCCAGCGAAGCGGGAGCCTTGTCCATCGAGCGGCGCAGCAGCGCCGGCCGCGTGGGCCAGAAATCGATCTGGCGCTGGGAGCGGCGCGTGAGCAAGGGTCCCACGGCGGGGGTCGACAGAGTTTCCCAGCTCAGCAGCGCGGCCTGCCATTGCTTGTGCAGCGCGGCCAGCGTGGCACCCCCCTGGCAATGCTGCTGCACAGCGTCGACCAGGTGCTCAGCCTGGGTTTTGAAGTCTCGCGCCAGCGGCGGCAGGTGGTGGGTGTACAGGCCCTGCATGGCCTGTTCGGCCGAGTAGTAAGGGGCTGCAACGGCGGGCGCGTTGGCTTGTGCGGCTGCGACCCCCGTCAGCGCCAAGCCCAGCGCTGCGACCAGCAACTGCCGACGGATCACAGCGACTCCACGAAGCGCACCAGCGCCTCACGGTCCTGGCGATTCATCCCGAGTACCCGTTCCTTGGCGGGCTGGGCTTCGCCACCGTGCCAGAGGATGGCTTCCAGCACGCCGTCGGCCCGGCCATCGTGCAGCAGGCGTTGGTGGCCGTTGACGTCCTTGATGAGCCCGATGCCCCAGAGCGGCGGCGTCTTCCACTGCCGACCGTTGGCCAGAAAGTCTGGGCGGCCGTCGGCCAGGTCCGGGCCCATGTCGTGCAGCAGCAGGTCGGTGTAGGGCCAGATGCGCTGGCCGCTGATGGCGGCGCTGGTCAGTTTCGGGAAAGGGGGCGTGCCCGTGACATAGCTGGGCCGGTGACAGGCGGCGCACTGGGCCTGCGCAAACAGCGCCTGGCCGCGCCTCACTTGCGGATCGCTCGGCTGGCGGCGGGCCGGCGGTGCGATCGAGGCGGTGTAGAAAATGACATGCCCCAAGGTGTCGTCGTCGATCTCGGGTTCGGCTGCGGTGGCCTGGGAAGCCGGCATCAGGCCGTCGCGTCCGGTGCGTCGGCCGCCGCCGTGCGGGGCGTTCAGGCAGTCCTTTTGAGCAGACGTGCAGGTCTCGCGCCAGAACACGCTGGTGGTGATGCCCATGTCGCCGAGGAAGGCGCCTGCGCTTTGGTGCGCCACGCTGCCGGTGTTGGCCTTCCAGCCGAATCGGCCGATGACCTCTTTCTGCGCAAAGGCATCCCAGACGCGGTTGGGCATGCCCTTGATAGGGCCGTCCAGGGCGGCCTGGGCACGGACGTTGGCCAGGATCTCGCTTTCGGGAATCGCCTCCAGCAGGCCCAGGCCGATCACCTGCGGTGCGATGCGCGGGCTGATCATGACGTCCTTGGCCATGGGGCCGTAGCCCAGTTGTGTCAGGCGGTAGATCGGCTTGTGCAAGCTGTAGCGCGTGCCGTCGGCAAAACGACCGTGCAACGGCTCGGACCGGATCTCCACGCGCCCTTCGGGCTTGACGCCCTGAACCGCAGCGTTGTTGAACTGGTCACCGTAGACAGGCTCGGGCTTGACGCCCGCATGCGGCTCGGGTGTACCGGCCACCGACAGGCGGATCAGCAGGGCCACGGTTTCGTCAGGCTCAGGGCCGATGGTGCGCTTCCAGTTCGGCGGTGCACCGCGCCCGTCCATGGCGTGGCAGCCGGCGCAGGAGCGGGCAATGAAGTGCGGCCCCAGGCCATCGCGAGCGGTGGTGGAAGCCGGCGCCTCGACCCAGTTGCGTTTGAAAAAGGAGTTGCCGATGACGAATCGGGTTTGTTCGGCGTCTGTGAGGTTGGCAAGGCCGAAAGAAAACGCCTGTCTGCCGGTGGCGAACACGGTGCCCTTGCCCCCCGTGTATTCGCCCAGCGGGTCAGGGTCGATTTCGGCATGCAGCACCAGGGCAGCAGAGCCGAGCATCAGAACCAACATGGCTAGCGCGAGGCGCGTGGCTGTGGAAGGAAGTTTCATGATCAGGATGCACGTGGCAGATGCATCAATGCGGTGGAGAGATGCCTTAGGTCAAGGGGCAGCAAGGGACGGCTCCGCCGGCCCAAGATGCCGTCCCCCCTCGAAGCGCCGAAGGCGCGCTACAGAGGGGGGAAGCCGCGTCAGCGGCGCAGGGGGGAGATCGCAACCTCTACGGCTCCACCAACGTCAGCTTGGTGATGCCCACGGCACCGGCCGACTCCACGAGCAACTTGGATTGTTCGACCAGGCTGGCAATGGTTTTTTCCACGATCGGGCGGCCCGCTGACCCCTGGATGATGGCGCGGTCGAACGGGGCCGGGATGCTCGCGGCGCCCTGGACCGATTCGGCGATCTGCGCCGTCGTCTTCTCGGCCAGAGCGACGTTCTTGGCGGCCACCAGATCACGCACGCCCGGGCCTTGCAGCTGGCTGCCGTCGCGCCGCTGGTACTGGCCCAGCCACACGTTCTGGATGCCCTTGGCGTTGGTCGCCGCGTCGCGGTGGGTGTTGTCGGAGAAGCAAGAGTGTTCGTCTTCCTGGTCCTGGGAGTTCAGCGCCACTTCCATGCGCTCGCCCGCCAGTTCGCCGCGCGAGAGCGAGCCCAGGCCCACAATGATCTTGCGCACCGATTCCTTGCCGCCTTTTTCAAACTTGGCGCGGTAGTTCTTCTTGCCCGGCTCCCAGGCCTTGGTGAGGTAGCTGAGGTCGTCGATCAGCAGACCGGTGGCCACGGTGAGGAACTGGCGGCGGCGGTCGGCGTTGGGTTTCTTGCCGTCCACATAGTCCTCGAAGGAGCGATCGCCCGCGCCGGTTTCGCTCAGGTCCTGGCCCCACAGCAGGAACTCGATGGCATGCCAGCCTGCGGCAATGTTTTCTTCGCCGCCACGCTCGTTGAACGCAACGAGGTTGGCCTTGGTGATCTTGAATTTGGCGTCGTTGATCAGACCGGCATTGGGCTTGCCTTCGACGTAGTCGACATAGGCTTCGTCCAGCGGCCAGGCATTGATCTGGCCTTCTGGACCTTTGTCGTCGTCGATCGGGCCACCGTAGAAGCGGAATGCCTCGGTCTGACCATAAAACTCGCGTGCGTCGAGCCAGGCTTGGCGGGCTTTGTTCAAGCCGTCGGCAGAAGGTGCTGCGACGAAGGTGGCGATGGCGGCCTGCATGTCCTTGGCGGCCGCCAGGGTGTCGCTGTAGTTGGCATGCACCAGCGCGGCGTAGTGCCGAGCCACGGCCTGGTGGTCAACGGAGGCGGCTGCTGCGGCGGCCTTGGGTGCCTGGCTGGTGGTCTGCGCCTGGGCGACGCCCGGCGAGAGCCATAAGGTGGAAACGCTGAGCACGGCCGCTGCAATGGCATTGAGTTTCATCTGGATGGACTCCTGAAAGTAAATGAGAACGATTCTATTTCAGTATCAATGCAGATGCACGCCATGCCGGGTGGCGTGATGGGCTGGCTGACCGTGCCTTGATCTGGGTCAAGTGTCTTGAGGCGCAGAAACAGCAATGCCCGGCAACGCCAGCCAGGCGTTCCGGGCATTGGGCAGGCCCAGTGATCAGAGCTTGTATTCCAGCGTGAGCGACGCAGTGCGGGGTGTGCCGTAGATGGCGCCGAACTGCACCGTGCGCAGGTACTTCTTGTCAAACACGTTGTTGACGTTCAGGCGCACGGTGGCCTTGTCGTTGAGCTCGTAGGCCGCAAAGGCGTCGACCAGTGCGTAGGCGCCCTGATTGGCCCCAGCCATCTTTTCCACATCGGACTGCCAGCGAACGCCCGAGCCCACACGCAGCTTGGGCAGTGCGGCAACGCGTGTGTCGGCGCGCAGCTTCAGCGTGCGCCGGGGCACCCATTCGTAGATGTCATTGCCATCGGCTCCGGTCAGCTTGAGCGAGGTGAAGCCGGCGGTGACCCGGGTGTCCTTGCCGACACGGCCGGTGGCCTCGATCTCGAAGCCGCGCGCTTTCACGTCCTTGGGTTCGTACCAGTTCTGCTGGGCAACGGGGTCGAAGCCCGCGATGGTGGCCATGCCCTTCTGCTCGGCGCTGAAGACGGCGAAGGTGGTCAGCAGGTTGCGGTCGAGCCATTCGGCCTTGACGCCGACTTCGGCGTTGACGCCTTTCATAGGCTTCAGGAAGGCGCCGTTGACGTCGCGCTGGTCCTGCGCCTGGAAGATGTCGGAGTACGAGGCATAGGCCAGCGCCTCGGGCGTCAGGTCGTAAGTGGCGCCGATGTAGGGGCTGGTCTTCTTGGTGGTTTCGTTGTCGAGGTTGGTGCCACCGCCGTAGATGGGGGTGCCGTCACGCTTGAGGTTGATGGCGTTGACGCCGACGATGCCCTTGAGCTTGTCGGTCAGAGACAGGCGGCCGGCGGCGTACAGGCGGGTGATGGTCTGGTCGCCATCGGCCGCCACCGACTTGGCACCCCAGACCGGCTCGGGATAGACGTCACCGCGGTAGGGGAATGCTGGCATTACCGGGAAGGTGGCACCCGCGTACGACTCGGTCAGGCTCTTCTGCTTGGAGTGGCTGAGTCCGACCACGGTCTCGTGCTGGCGGCCGAAGGCGCCAAAGCGGCCGGTCAGGTTGGCGTCGACCACGTCGCTGCTGGACCGGCTGTCGCTGCGATAGGGCCAACCGAGCAGCCCGGTATTGTCATCGTTGAGGTAGCCGGTCGCGGTGTAGGCATAGAACAGCTTGGTGGCGCCTTTGCCTTCGGTGCGGTTGTAGGTGAACTTGGCTTCCCAGTCGGGCGAGAGATAGTGGGTGTACTCCACGAAGGCGCTCTGCGTGCGGGTGTTCCAGAGCGTCCAGTCCTGTGCGGTGGACGCGGACACATCGAATTCGGCCAGCCTGCCGTCGGCATACGGCAGCGTCAGCGAGCCCCACATCGGCGAGCGCTGTTTGTTGTCCTGGTAGGTCAGGCCCAGGGTCAGCACGCCGTCTTGACCGATCTGGCCTTCGACGATGCCGGAGAAGGCGGTGCGCTTGTTGTTCAGGGCGCGCAGATGCGAATCCTTGTCCTCCTCGACCAGGACCAGGCGACCGGCCCATTTGCCGTCTTGCGTCAACACCTTGTTGTAGTCCAGGGCCGCGCGCTTGAGGCCGAAGGAGCCAACGGTGACGAGCGCCTCGCCACCGTCCTTGTTGGTGGGCCGTTTGCGAACGTAGTTGATGGTGCCGGACGCGTTGCCCACGCCGGTGAGCAGGCCGTTGGCGCCGCGGACCAGTTCGATCTTGTCGAACAGGTAGGTGTCTTGCTGGCCGACGACGAGACCCCAGTCGTTGGTCATGCCCAGGCCGTCGATCTGCGTCAGCATGACCTCGAAGCCGCGCGAACTGTAGGAAGTGCGGTTGGTCTCCCATTCGTCAACGGTGAGGCCGGTGCCGAAGCGCAGCGCGTCGTTGCTGTCGGTCGCGCCGAAGTCGCGCAGGGTTTCTCTGTCGATCGTGCTGATGGACTGGGGCGTGTCCTTGACTTCCATGGGCAGGTTGGTGGCACCCTTGGAAACGCGGTTCTCGCGTCGGGTGGTGATCACGACGGGGGACAGTTCCGGCTCGCTCGAGTTGGTGGCAGGCGGCGTGGCGGCCTCTGTCGCCGGCGCTTGCGCCAGGGCGGACGAATGCGCCCAGAGGCTGGCCATCAAAAGAGCAGAAGCGATGGCCACCGGGCGTTGCCGGGCGATGGAGTGTTGGGGTTTTTTCATGGGGTATGGGGCAATGTCGGGCGCGCGGGTCCGTGCCGCAACGCTTGGGGAGTGGGTAAGGACAGGGGGAGGACAGGCACGATGGCGCCCTGTCGGTGGGTCGTTGGCTGGCGGACGATTGGCTCGAAAAGCCGGTTGCTCGCCCGTTTGGCTGTTTCGAATGATAACGATTATCAGTCGTATTTTGTGAACTTTTTTGTCGCCATCTGATCTGCCGGAACCGGCCAAGACCCGGGAACACGCGACGACGGAACACGCGACGAGATGTGGCCCGTTCCGTGTCGAAAGCCGGGCCATCCATCCCCCTAAAAAGCGCGATGGACTGGGTGTCGGTGAAGCAACGGCGTCAGATACTTGCCTATTCTTTGTTCGAGCCGCTCACGCACGCCCAGCGGGTTGTTGGCATGCCTCGAAACGCGCAAAGATGGGCTGGTTGTTTGCTAGTGCTGATCATTGGCAACAACTTCTTGCTGTTTTTGTGTAAACCAAGTCGCTCCGAGACCTGGGTGGCTAGGCTCAGCCGGGCGTGCGCGTCAGTGCCACGGTGGGTTGCAGGCGCCGCACGTCTGCGGGGTCGCACAGGCCGGTGCCTGCCGACAGCAGGGCCGCCGAGCCGGCTGCCACGCCCCAGGTGAAGGCCTCGGTGAGGGGCCGGTGCTGCTGCAAGGCCCAGACCAGGCCACCCACGAAGCTGTCGCCCGCGCCCACCGCGCTGGCCACTTCAATGGGCAGGGGTTCGGCGACCCACGTGCCCTCGGTTGTGGCCAGCACCGCGCCCAGGTGGCCCAGCGTGAGCGCCACGACCTGGGCCCTGCCGTCGTTCACCAGCGCTGCCGCCGCAGCCTGCCAGGCGGCGGGCTCTTCCAGGGGTTGGCCGGTGAGTTCGCGCAGCTCGCGCAGGTTGGGCTTGATCAGGTACACGCCGTCGTCGAGCGCGGCGGCCAGTGGTGCACCTGCCGTGTCCAGCACCAGACGCGCGCCGCGCGCGCGGCACAGGCGGGCGAGCCGCGCGTAAAAGTGCATGGGCACCCCGGGCGGCAGACTGCCGCTGGCCACCAGCACATCGGGGAAAGGATCCAGCGCCTGCAGGTGGTCCAGCGTGGCCTGCCATTCCTCGGCGCTCAGTGTGGGGCCTGGCATCACGAACCGGAACTCCGCGCCGGAGCTGCTTTCGTGCACGGTGAAGCTGATGCGCGTGTCGTTCACTATGGGCAGCAGGGTGGCCGCGAGGCCTTCCTGCGTCAGCCGGGTGCGCAGCCAGTCGCCGGTGGGGCCACCCGCCAGGCTGAGTAGCGCGGGCGCGCCGCCCAGGCGGGCCAGCACCCGCGCCACGTTGATGCCACCACCGCCCGCGTCGTGCAAGGTGTCGCTGCAGCGCAGCTTGTGCGTGGGCACCACGCGTTCGGTTTCCGTGGCGAGATCGACCGCGGGGTTCATCGTCAGGCACAACACGGAAAGATCGGCAGGGGTGGCGGCTGGGTTCATCCCTGTGTTCTACCGCAAACCCCGCGCAATACCCAGATGGGCGGCGACCGGCGCGTCAGCGCAGGTGCTTGATGCGTTTGGCGGCGAAGGCCTCGCTCACGCGCAGGCCCTGGGTGCCGCGCTGCACGCTGAACGGCTGTCCGGCCTCGATCTGGCCGCTTTGCACCACGGCCATGTAGAAGCCGCTGCAGCCGTGGTCCATCATCAGCCTGCCTGCGTCGCGCAAGCCCATCACCGCGTTGAACTTGAAGCAGGGCTCGCGCGGCGCGGTCACGCGCAAAACGCAGCCCGGGAAGTGCAGTTCATCACCGATCCAGATCCTGGTTTCCAGCAGACCTTCGATCGTCAGGTTTTCGCCCAGGAAGCCGGGAGGCAAGGGGTCGTCGAACAGGTCCACGCCGCGCTCGCGGCGCAGGCGCTGCCACAGCGGCAGGTGTTCGGCGGGGTAGGCGTAGACCGCCTTGTCCAACCCGCCGTGCACGCTCAGGTCGGCCTGCTCGTCGCCTGCCAGGCCCAGCTTCTGTACCACCACCGGGCCAGCCACCGGCTGCTTGCCGATGCCGGAGAGCACCACGCGCCCGGCGGCCTGCAGGGGCCGCACCGCGCCGCAATTGACGCTGAGAACCCGCACCGGCTCAGCCGCGCATCAGCGCTTCGATGTCATCAACCTTCACCGGCACACCGCGCGACATCAGCTCGCAACCCTGCTCGGTAACCAATGCGTCGTCTTCGATGCGGATGCCGATGTTCCAGAACGCCTCGGGCACGCCTTCGCCCGGGCGCACATACAGGCCGGGCTCGATGGTGAGCACCATGCCGGGCCGCAGCACGCGGCTGGGGCGGTCTTTGATGGTTTCACCGCTGAGCGGGTCCTTGCGCTCGTTCACGGTGCCCACCTCGCCAGGCTCCACGTAGCTGCCGCAGTCGTGCACATCCAGCCCCAGCCAGTGGCCGGTGCGGTGCATGTAGAACGGAAAGTACGCGCGGTTGGCGATCACGTCCTGCGCGCTGCCCACCTTGTTCGCATCCAGCAGACCCACATCCAGCAAGCCCTGCGCCAGCACGGCCACGGTGGCCTCATGGGGATCGTTGAAGCGTGCGCCGGCTTTGGTGGCTGCCACGGCGGCATCCTGGCTGGCCAGTACCAGCTCGTACAGCGTGCGCTGCGGGCCGGTGAACCTGCCGTTGGCAGGAAAAGTGCGAGTGATGTCGCTGGCATAACCGTCGAGCTCGCAGCCCGCGTCAATCAACACCAGCTCGCCGTCGCGCACCGGTGCGCTGCCCGCGCTGTAATGCAGCACACAGGCATTCGCCCCGGCGGCCACGATGCTGCCGTAGGCCGGGTACTGCGAGCCGTGCTGGCGGAATTCGTGCAGCAGCTCGGCGTCCAGGTGGTGCTCGCGCACATCCTGCCCGGCGCGCAGCATGGCCGCGCTGCGCTGCATGGCGCGGATGTGGGCGCGCGCGCTGATTTCGCCTGCGCGCCGCATGGTCGCGATCTCATGCGCGTCCTTGAGCAGCCGCATCTCGTCCAGCAGGCTGCACAGGTCGCGCTGGGTGTCAGGGCACAGGGCACCATAGCGCACCCGCGCACGCACCTTGCGCAGCCAGCCGTCGACCTGGGCTTCAAGTCCGCTGTGGGTGGCAAAGGGGTACCACACCGTGGCGCGGTTCTCCAGCAGCTTGGGCAGCTTTTCTCCCAGTACCTGCACCGAAAACGCTTCGTTTACGCCCAGCACCTCCGGTGCTGCGTCTGGCCCCAGTCGATAACCATCCCAGATCTCGCGCTCGGCGTCCTTGGGCTGGCAGAACAGCGTGCTCGTGCCCTCTGCCGTGACGATCAGCCACGCATTCGGCTCGGTGAAGCCGGTCAGGTAGTAGAAGTAGCTGTCAAAACGGTAGAGGTAGCCGGTGTCGCGGTTGCGCAGGTGCTCTGGCGCGGTCGGCACGATGGCGATGCCGCCTGAGCCCAGTTGGGCGGCCAGCCGGGCACGGCGCCCGGCGTACAGGGAGGTGTGGGGGGTGGTGTCCATGGACAACATTGTCGGCTTTTTGATGCAACCCCGCATGTCACCGCGACGGCGCGAATATGTCCAGAGCACCCGCGGAGCCGGCTCTGCCGGTCCGCCAGGTGCGCCCCTTGGGGGTGACGCCGTAGGCGGCGCGGGGGGAGATGAGATTCACCCCAATTCCCTTAGCCGCTCGGGCGTGCCCACATCGGTCCAGGCGCCGGTATACAGCTCGGCACTCACCAGCCCGGCGGCCATCGCCTGACGCAGCAAGGGCGCCAGAGGCTCTGCCGTGCCCTGCGGGTTGCCGGGCACGATGCTGCACCAGGGTGCCTCAAACAAGGTTCGCCGGTACAGGCCCACCGTGCTGTAGGTGTACCGAACGGGCGCCTGGTCCAGGGCCAGGCCCTGTGCGGTCAGGCCGAAGTCACCGTGCGGGTTGTGGGTCGGGTTGGGCACGAGCCAGAGATGGGCCAGCATGCCACCGGCCACAAAGCGGTCCACGCTGGCCTGGGTGAAAACAAAGTCCGGCATGTAGACATCCCCGGCCAGCACCCAGAACACCTCGTCCAGCAAGGGAGCCGCGCGCGAGATGCCGCCGGCGGTTTCCAGCGCGTAGCCGAAGTCCTGGCCTTCGTCCGAGGTGGCCACTTCGGTGCCGGGGTGGGCAGCCTGCCAGTCGGCACAGAAAGCATCGATCTGTTCGCCCAGCCAGGCCGTGTTGACCACAAAGCGCCGGAAGCCGCCTGCCAGCAAGGCTTCCATGGGCCATTGCATCAGCGGTTGGCCACGCACTGTCAGCAGCGGCTTGGGCGTTTCGTCGGTCAGGGGGCGCATGCGCATGCCCCGGCCTGCCGCCAGGATCATGGCGGGAACGCTGCTGGGTGTGGAGGGTTTCAGGTTCATGCGCATCATGTGGAAATAAAACACCCCACGCCGCTTCCTTCGCGTCACCCCTCAAGGGGGTGGCACTGGCCGTCCGTCCTGAGCTTGTCGAAGGGCGGCCCGGCGGTGCCCCTGGATGGGACCGCTTCATGCGTCGTGGGTCGCGCTCTGCGCGGTGGAGCCACTGGGTTGAATTATGGTCCGCGTCCACAGCTCGCGGGTTGCGCGGGCGCGCACCGATAAAATCAGGGGTTTCGCGCGAACGCCCCACCTCACCCTACCCACCGCTTCCCCCAGCAGCACCCTTCATGTCAGACGCCTCCAGCACCACCAGCACTCCTGTTTCCGCCGCCACGCCAGGCGTGTCCTCCCAGGTCCAGGCCAACGCCATCCGCGCCCTGGCCATGGACGCGGTGCAGGCCGCCAACTCCGGCCACCCGGGCGCGCCCATGGGCATGGCCGACATGGCCGTGGCGCTCTGGGGCCGCCACCTGCGCCACAACCCAACCAACCCCGCCTGGGCCAACCGTGACCGCTTCGTGCTGTCCAACGGACACGGCTCCATGTTGATCTATTCGCTGCTGCATCTCACCGGTTACAAGTTGCCCATCGGCGAGCTGAAGAATTTCCGTCAGCTCGGCAGCAAGACCGCCGGCCACCCTGAGGTCGGCCACACGCCCGGCGTGGAAACCACCACCGGCCCGCTGGGCCAGGGCATCACCAACGCGGTGGGCATGGCGCTGGCCGAGAAGCTGCTGGCTTCCGAGTTCAACCGCGAAGGCCATTCCGTCGTCGACCATCACACCTACGTGTTCCTGGGCGACGGCTGCCTGATGGAAGGCATCAGCCACGAAGCCGTGGCCCTGGCTGGCGCCTGGAAGCTCAACAAGCTCATCGCCCTGTACGACGACAACGGCATCAGCATCGACGGCCAGGTCACGCCCTGGTTCATCGACAACACCGCCCTGCGCTTCACCGCCTGCGGCTGGAACGTGATCGGCCCCATCGACGGCCACGACACCGATGCCGTGGATCGTGCGATCGCCGATGCGAAGAACAAGGCGGATGCGCCCACCCTCATCATCTGCAAGACCCACATCGGCAAGGGAAGCCCCAACCGCGCCAACACCGCCAAGGCCCATGGCGAGCCACTGGGCCTGGAAGAAGTCAAGCTCACGCGCGAGGCCATGGACTGGCCGCACACGCCTTTCACCGTGCCCAAGGAGGTCTATGCCGCCTGGGACGCCAAGGATGCCGGCAAGGCGGCCGAAGCCGAATGGAACGAGCGCTTTGCCGCTTACAAGGCAGCCTTCCCCGAGCTGGCCAAAGAGTTCGTGCGCCGAATGAAGGGCGAGTTGCCGAAGAACTTCGCACAGACCGCGGTGGATGCCGCTGTGGCGGCGCACACCGAAGCCTTGACCGTGGCCAGCCGCAAGGCCAGCCAGCTCGCCCTGGAAACCTTCACCGCCGCGCTGCCCGAACTGCTCGGCGGCAGTGCCGACCTCACCGGCTCCAACCTCACCAACACCAAGGCCACGCCCGCGCTGCGCTTCAACCTGGCCGGCGAGGTGGTGAAGAACGAGGCCGGCCAGGGCGGTCGCCACATCAACTACGGCGTGCGTGAATTCGGCATGGCCGCCATCATGAACGGCGTGGCGCTGCACGGCGGCTTCATCCCCTATGGCGGCACCTTCCTCACTTTCAGCGACTACTCGCGCAACGCCATTCGCATGGCCGCGCTGATGAAGCAGCGCGTGATCCATGTGTTCACCCACGATTCGATTGGTCTGGGCGAAGACGGCCCCACCCACCAGTCCATCGAGCACGCCGCCAGCCTGCGCCTCATTCCGAATCTGGACGTGTGGCGTCCCGCCGACACCGCCGAGACCGCCGTGGCCTGGGCCGTGGCGCTGCAGAATGCCACCCGCCCCACGGCGCTGCTGCTTAGCCGCCAGAACCTGCCCTACGCACCCAAGAACGACCTGGGCCACATCAGCCAGGGCGCTTACGTGCTGGCCGAACCGGCCGAAGTGGGTCTGAAGAAAAAGGCCCAGGCGGTGATCATCGCCACCGGCTCCGAAGTGCAACTGGCACTCAAGGCACAGGATCTGCTGGCCAAGCAACACAGAATAGCCGTGCGCGTGGTCTCCATGCCCAGCACCACCACCTTCGACCGCCAGGACGCCGCCTACAAGGCCAGCGTGCTGCCCAAGGGCCTGCCGCGTGTGGCGGTTGAAATGGGCTCGACCGACGGTTGGTGGAAGTACGGCGTGTCGGCGGTGGTCGGCATTGACACCTACGGCGAATCGGCCCCGGCACCGGTGCTGTTCGAGCACTTCGGCTTCACACCAGAAAACGTGGCGGACACGGTGCGCGCCGTGCTGGCCCGCTGAGGTTTTTCATCCCTTTCCGTTTCATTTTTTCATCCATCCACAGGAGCTGAGGACATGGCTATCAAAGTCGGTATCAACGGTTTCGGCCGCATCGGTCGCAACGTGCTGCGCAGCGCGATCCAGAACTTTTCGGACATCGAGATCGTTGCCATCAACGACCTGCTGGAGCCCGACTACCTGGCCTACATGCTGCAGTACGACAGCGTGCACGGCCGCTTCAAGGGCGACGTCAGCGTCGACGGCAACACCCTGGTGGTCAACGGCAAGAAGATTCGCCTCACGCAAGAGCGCGACCCGGCCAACCTCAAGTGGAACGAAGTCGGCGCCGATGTGGTCATCGAGTCCACCGGCTTGTTCCTGGACAAGGTCACCGCGCAGAAGCACCTGGACGCTGGCGCCAAGAAGGTCATCCTGTCGGCCCCTTCCAAGGACGACACTCCCATGTTCGTCTACGGCGTGAACGACAAGACCTACAAGGGCGAGGCCATCATCTCCAACGCCTCGTGCACCACCAACTGCCTGGCGCCCATTGCCAAGGTGCTCAACGACAAGTGGGGCATCAAGCGCGGCCTGATGACCACGGTGCACGCCGCCACCGCCACGCAGAAGACCGTGGACGGCCCTTCCAACAAGGACTGGCGCGGCGGCCGCGGCATTCTGGAAAACATCATCCCCAGCAGCACCGGCGCGGCCAAGGCCGTGGGCGTGGTGATTCCCGAGCTGAACAAGAAGCTCACCGGCATGAGTTTCCGTGTGCCCACCTCCGACGTGTCGGTGGTCGACCTGACCGTGGAACTCAACAGCGAAGCCACCTACGAAGAGATCTGCGCGGAAATGAAGGCCCAGAGCGAAGGCGCCCTCAAGGGCGTGCTGGGCTACACCACCGACAAGGTGGTGGCCACCGATTTCCGTGGCGACACCCGCACCTCCATCTTCGACGCCGACGCCGGCATCGCACTGGACAAGACCTTCATCAAGGTGGTGAGCTGGTACGACAACGAATGGGGCTACTCCAACAAGTGCCTGGAAATGGTGCGCGTGGTGGCCAAGTAAGCCCTCGCTTCGATCCCCAATAAAAAAAGCGCCTTCGGGCGCTTTTTTATTGTGCGCGCCTGCGCGACACGCATGGCTTGACACTAGACCGACCGGTCTATAGATTGCGACCCATGCCCGATTCCGAAGCACCCAACCCCGGCACCCGCGAGCGCCTGATCGCCGCCATGGCCGACGCCCTGCGCCGCCGCGGCCTGCACGGCATCGGCCTGACCGAACTGCTGGCCCAGGCCGGCGCGCCCAAGGGCGTGCTGTATCACCACTTTCCCGGTGGCAAGACCGAGCTGGCCATCGCAGCCATCGATCAGGTGATGGACCGCATGCTGCTCGGCCTGGACACCCTGCTCACCCGCATCCCTGATCCCATCGAGGCCCTGCGCCACTGGATGACCAGCGCCACCGCCCGCCTGCGTGACACCGGCTTCGAATGCGGTTGCCCGCTGGCCACAGTGGCGCTGGAAACCACGCCAGACGATCCCCTGCTGCGCGCTGCGCTGGACCGGGCCTTTGCCCGCATGCGCGATCGCATTGCGCAGGCGCTGGAACAGGGCGGCGAGCCGCGTGAGTCGGTCCAGGGCCTGGCGGCACTGATCGTCGCGGCCTACGAGGGGGGTCTGCTGCAGGCCCGCGTGGCGCAAAGCACGCAGCCCATCGAACAGGCCACCCACACCTTGCTTTCCCTGCTGACCCTGCGTTCCCAAGGAGCCCGACCATGACCCCTGCCAATGAACACCCGGTGCACACCGAGCGCCTCACACTCACTGCCGACGACGGCTATGAGCTGGTGGCCGTGCGTTACCGCAGCACCGTCAAGCCCCGGGCGCATCTGGTGGTGGGCGGTGCCACCGCGGTGCCGCAAGGTTTCTACAAGCGCTTTGCCGAGCACGCGGCCCGTCGCGGCTTTGACGTGCTGACACTCGACTACAGGGGCATTGGCGCATCGGCGCCCCCCAGCCTCAAGGGTTTCCGCATGGACTACCTCGACTGGGGCCGCCTCGATCTGGCGGCCGGCATCCAGGCCATGCGAACCGAAGGCGTGCCACTGTACGTGGTGGGACACTCCTACGGCGGCCACGCCCTGGGGCTGCTGCCGTGCCCTGAATCGGTCGACGGCGCCTGGACCTTCGCCACCGGCGCTGGCTGGCACGGCTGGATGCCGCCGCTGGAGCGGCTGCGCGTGCTGTTCATGTGGCGCGTGCTGGGTCCGGTGTGGACCCGCATGGCCGGCTATCTCCCCTGGAGCAAACTGGGCATGGGCGAAGACCTGCCGCTGGACGTGTACCGCCAATGGCGCGACTGGTGCCGCTTCCCGCGCTACTTCTTCGATGACCCCCGGATGCAGGCCATCACCCAACGCTTTGACGACGTGCGCTTTCCCATCGTGGCGGTCAATGCCCTGGACGACGCCTGGGCACCACCCGCCTCACGCGACGCCTTCATGGCTGGCTACCGCAACAGCGCCGTGCGCGCCGTCACCATCGACCCGCGCCAGAACCAGCTCGGCGCCATCGGCCACATGGGCTACTTCCGCCCCAAAGCCAAACCCCTGTGGGACGAAGCCCTGGACTGGTTTGAAAGCCTGCCGGGATTGCGCCAAGCCGGGGCGTGATCCACGGCGCATGAGGTGGACCTAGAGGGGACGGCAGAGCCAGCAATCCTCTCCGGCGCGAGATGCCCCAATCCAGGGGCACCGAGGAACCGGCTTCGCCGGGCCTCAGGTGCCGTCCCCCCTCCAAGCCGAAGGCGCCAGAGAGGGGGGAAGCCGCGTCAGCGGCGCAGGGGGGAGTTACTCACAAGCCGTTAACGACTTGCCCGCCAAAGGACCACCCAGACTCTCTACGGCCGAACGTTGTGCCGCCGTGACAGCAGGCAATCGCAGGCTGTAGCTGACGCTTTCCGGTCGCTCCTGGGCCACGCGCGCGGTGCGCACGCCCTTGCGGGTCAGGTCCTGCATGCCCTGCTCGGCCGCCGCCTCGCTGGAGAACGTGCCCAGCGCCAGCCCGGGGCCGAGCGAAGGAATCGAGACCTCGCGGAAATCCACCTTGATGTCCCGCAGTTCGGTCTTCTTGCGGGCCATTTGCTCGCCGTCGAAGCGGCCCATGTAGACCACCCAGCGCCCGGTTGAGCGTACCTCGTTGACCTGCCATGAATTGGCGGGCCACCCGAGCATGCCGAGCGCGGCCCGCAGGCCATCGGCCTGGTTGGCGGTAAAGCCACCCACTTGCCAGCAAGCCGTCTCGGGCGCGGCCACGGCTGCCTGTGGGGCCTCTGCCGGAGGCGGAGTCTGTGCGGGGGTTTGGGCGGCAGGAGCGCTCTGAGTGGCAGGACCCGTAGCGGGCGCCGCAGGAGGCTCCGCGGGCTCGGCGCCTTGTGGACCATTGAGCAGGCGCAGCACCTCGGGCCGGATCTGCGCCTCCAGGCGCTCGGGCTCGTTCTCTACGCGCGGCGCCAAGCCTACCGGATCGAAGTGCCCTTGCGACCACAGGAAGTAACCCACATTGCCCAGCAGCAGCAACCAGATGGCCCATTTCAGCATGGGCGAACACTCACTTCCGAGCTGCTGATGTGGCGCATGCCCTTCGCAGTCAACACCATCAGAGCGCCGTCGGCGTCCACACCGCAGGCCGTGCCCTCGGTCCCGTCCGAGAGGCGCACCGCACGGTCGCGCAAGGCATCGCGCTGGGCGAACCGCTCAGCAAACGCAGCGAATCCGTTGGCGGCAAAGGCCTGGAGGTCGTTCACCAGCGGCACCACCACCCGCTCCAGCGTTTCGCCCGCATCCATGCCCACCAGCACCTCGGCCAGGCCGGCGGGCTCCATGGTCACCAGGGTGGAGGCGAGGTCCGCAGACGGTGCCACCGCAGACGCCATGGGCCGGGCGATGTTGATGCCCACCCCCACGACGACCAGCCGGGGTTGCGGGTTGGGCGCTGTGGGCGTCGCGCCCGAACCGGCGGTTTCCACCAGAATGCCGCCCAGCTTGCGTTCGTGGAGCCAGAGGTCGTTGGGCCACTTCAGTTTCACATCAGGGTGCAGGCTGTTCGCCAGGCTTACCCCCACCGCCAGTGACAGCCCCGACCAGTTCAGCGGCACCATGGGCAAGGCCAATGAAAAGGTCAGGGACTGGCCTGCCCGGCTGTGCCAGTGGCGCCCCAGCCGGCCCCGACCCGCGGTCTGTTCTTCGGCCACCAGCAGCAGCGGTTCCAGCAAACCGTCGCGCGCGCGCCGCATCAACTCACTGTTGGTGGAGTCGATGCTGCGCAGAACCTCCACGGTGAAGCCGGGCGCCGATGGCACCACCGCCTCCCAGATCGCTTCGGCGTGAGCCAGCAGATCAGACATGTCTGGATAAACGCTTAGTAGGGGACATAGAGATTGTGGTCTTCAATAATGCCGGAACACGACCTCGATGCGCGAAGAGGTGCAGTCCAGGGGCACCGCCGGGCCGGCTTTGCCGGACGGCCAGTGCCGCCCCCTTGAGGGGGTGACGCGAAGCGGCGCGGGGGTGTGTGTTTCATTCAACCCAATTTGGACGATCGCCCCGGCCGGCGCGGCGCCAGCAAGGTGCCGCGGCAGGCTTTGGCGCCGCACCAGCACGGATACTGCGCCTTGAGCTGGGCCGTGTAGGGCTCGTCGATCACCAGGCCGTAGTCATAGAACAATTCTTGTCCCGCAGGGATGTTGCGTCGGGCGCGAATGAACACCCGCCCGTCATCCACCTCGGCTTCGCAATTGGGATCGCAACTGTGGTTGATCCAGCGCGACGAGTTGCCGCCGTGCTTGGCGTCGATCACATGCTCTTCGTCGATGTGGAAATAGAACGTGTGGTTCGGGTCGCTGGGGTCGTGAGGATGCCGGCGCAGCGCCTCATTCCAGGTGATGATTTCACCCACGTATTCGATCAGGGTCTCGCCCTCAGCCAGGTCCACCACCGCGTACACCCCCTTGCCGTGCACGCCGGAGCGCCGGGTCTGGATGCGGCGAAGCCCTGCAGCCGGCGCCGCAGTTTCGCCAGAAGGGCGCGATTTGGGCTGGCGGGGGGGCTTGGCGAAACCAGGGGTTTTCGTCACGGGTGGAAATTTTGGTAAGGTTGTTTCATGCAGGTGCGCGCGAGTGTGCGCGTGCCCATGTGCGCGTGTACACGCGCGTGAAAGCAGATTGTAGAGATGAAAACTGAAGGTTTCGCTAAAACGGAAGGTTCTGCCAAAACGCTGGTCATTGCCGAGAAGCCGTCTGTGGCCCAGGACATCGTGCGTGCGCTGACGCCCGTGGCGGGCAAGTTCGAGAAGCACGACGATCACTTCGAGAACGAGCAATACGTGGTCACCTCGGCCGTGGGCCACCTGGTGGAGATCGCCGCGCCCGAAGAATTCGACGTCAAGCGCGGCAAGTGGAGCTTTGCCCACCTGCCGGTGCTGCCGCCCTATTTCGAACTCAAGCCGATCGACAAGACCAAGTCGCGCCTGTCGGCCGTAGTGCGGCTGGCCAAACGCAAGGACGTGGGCCAGCTCATCAACGCCTGTGACGCGGGCCGCGAAGGCGAGCTCATCTTCCGCCTGATCGAGCAATACGCCGGTGGCTTCAAGAACGGCGGCTACCAGGGGTTGGGCAAGCCCGTGCGGCGCCTGTGGCTGCAGTCCATGACGCCAGCGGCCATCCGCGACGGTTTCGAGAGCCTGCGCAGCGACGCGCAAATGCGCGGCCTGGCCGACGCGGCCCGCAGCCGGTCTGAAGCCGACTGGATGGTGGGCATCAACGGCACGCGCGCCATGACCGCCTTCAACTCGCGCGACGGGGGTTTTTTCCTCACCACCGTGGGCCGGGTGCAGACGCCCACGCTGTCCATCGTGGTGGAACGCGAAGAAAAAATCCGCGCCCACAAGAGCCGCGACTACTGGGAAATTCACGCGAGCTTCCTGGCTGAAGCCGGTGAATACCCAGGCAAGTGGTTCGACCCCGCCTTCAAGAAACCCACCGGCGACGACGCCGACCTGGAGCAGCGCGCCGACCGCGTGTGGAGCCAGCGCGAGGCCCTGGCCATTGCCGACGCCGTGCGCGGCAAGGCCGCCAGCGTCAAGGAAGAAAGCAAACCCACCACCCAGGCCAGCGGTCTGCTGTACGACCTGACCAGCCTGCAGCGCGAGGCCAACGGACGTTTCGGCTTTTCGGCCAAGACCACGCTGCAGCTCGCGCAAAGCCTGTACGAACGCCACAAGGCCCTGACCTACCCGCGTACCGATTCGCGCGCACTGCCGGAAGACTACCTGCCCACAGTGAAGCAGACCTTCGAGATGCTGGCCGACAGCGGCATGAAGCACCTGGCGCCACACGCGCTCACCGCGCTCAACAACAACTACATCCGCCCGACCAAACGCATCTTCGACAACAGCAAGGTCTCGGACCACTTCGCCATCATCCCCACGTTGCAGGCACCCAGTGGCCTGAGCGAGGCCGAGCAGAAGCTGTACGACCTGGTGGTGCGCCGCTTCCTGGCGGTGTTCTTCCCTTCCGCTGAATTCATGGTCACCACGCGCATCACGTCCGTTGTGAACCATCACTTCAAGACCGAAGGCAAGGTGCTGGTCAAACCGGGCTGGATGGCGGTCTACGGCAAGGAAGCCGCCGAAGACGTGGTCGACGCCAAAGAGGGCGACAAAGGCCAGAACCTGGTGCCGGTGCGCGACGGCGAGACCGTGCGCACCGAATCGGTGGAACCCAAGGGCCTCAAAACCAAACCTCCCGCCCGCTACAGCGAAGCCACGCTGCTGGGCGCCATGGAAGGTGCTGGCAAGCTGGTCGACGACGACGAACTGCGCGAAGCCATGCAGGAAAAGGGCCTGGGAACGCCAGCCACGCGCGCGGCCATCATCGAAGGCCTGCTGACCGAAAAATACATGTTCCGTGAAGGCCGCGAGATCATCCCCACGGCCAAGGCCTTCCAGCTCATGACGCTGCTGCGCGGCCTGGGTGTGGAAGAGCTCTCCAAGGCCGAACTCACCGGCGAGTGGGAATACAAGCTCTCCCAAATGGAGCATGGCAAGCTCAGCCGCGCCGCCTTCATGGCCGAGATCGCCGCCATGACCGAGCGCATGGTGAAAAAGGCCAAGGAATACGACCGCGACACCATCCCGGGCAACTACGCGACGTTGCAAACGCCCTGTCCGAACTGTGGCGGCGTGGTCAAGGAAAACTACCGCCGCTACGCCTGCACCGGCGCCGATGGCAACAGCGAAGGCTGTGGCTTTTCGTTCGGCAAGTCGCCCGCGGGCCGCACCTTTGAGCCCGAAGAAGCCGAAACCCTGCTGCGCGACAAGAAGATCGGCCCGCTCGAAGGTTTCCGTTCCAAGGCCGGCTGGCCCTTCGTGGCCGAGATCGTGATCAAGTTCAACGAAGAGGACAAGAACTGGAAGCTCGAGTTCGATTTTGGCGACGACAAGAAGAACGAAGAGACCGGCGAGCTGGTCGACTTCACCGGCGCTGAATCGCTGGGAGCATGCCCCAAGTGCGGTGGCGCTGTGTTTGAGCACGGCAGCAACTACGTGTGCAGCAAGGCCGTACCCACGGCCGAACAGCCCACGCCGAGCTGCGATTTCAAGAGCGGCAAGATCATCCTGCAGCAGCCGGTGGCGCGCGAACAGATGAGCAAGCTGCTGGAGACTGGCAAGACCGACCTGCTCGACAAGTTTGTCTCCATGCGTACCCGACGCGCGTTCAAGGCCTTCCTGGCCTGGGACAAGGAAGCTGGCAAGGTGAACTTCGAGTTCGAGCCACGCACCAGCAAGTTCCCACCGCGCAAGACAGCGCCGGGTGCGCCGGCCAAGGCCGCGCCGGCGAAGAAGGCCGCCGCCAAAAAGGCGCCTGCAGCCAAGAAGGCGGTGGCGGCCAAAACGCCCAAGGCCCCGCGCAAGACCACCGCCGCCACCGGCAAGCAGCCCAGCGCCGAGCTGGCCGCCGTGATCGGCGAAGGCGCGGTCTCGCGCCCCGAAGTGGTGAAGAAGCTGTGGGACTACATCAAGGCCAATGGCCTGCAGGACGCGGCCGACAAGCGTCGCGTCAACGCCGATGCCAAGCTGGCGGCGGTGTTCGGCAAGCCGCAGGTCACCATGTTCGAAATCGCCGGCATCGTCGGCAAACATCTCGCATGACCTGACGCTGCGCAGGCGTGAATTGACCATTCAGATCCGATTCAGACAACAGGAGACACACCATGAGCCTCAAGCTCTTTTATGCACCGGGCGCCTGCTCATTCGTGCCCCACGCCATGCTGGAAATGGCGGGCGTGGAATTTGAACCCACGATGGTCAAGCTGCACAAGGGTGAGCAGCGCAACCCCGACTACCTCGCACTGAATCCCCGCGGCCAGGTGCCGGTGCTGGTCGATGGGGACGAAGTGGTCACCCAGATCGTGGCCATCCTGCTGCATCTGGACGCCAAGCTGCCCATGGCCGGCATCCTGCCCTCGGCCGGCGTGGAGCGCTCGCGCGCGGTGCAAAAGCTGGTGTGGATGAACAACACCGTGCATCCCACGTTCACCCACGTGTTCATGCCAGAGAAGTTCACCGACGACGCGGAGGCGCAAAAGGCCATCCGTGCCTTCGGCGCTGCCCGCTACCGGGAAATGCTGCAAGAGATCGAAGCCATGGCACAGAAGGCCGCACCCTGGATGGTGGGCGAACGCCCCGGTGCGCTCGATGCCTACGCCCTCACGCTGCTGCGTTGGGGGGGCTACGCCGGCATCGACCCCACCACCCTGCCCGCCACCTGGGGCCTGGTGCAGCGTTTTGCCGAATTGCCCGGAGTGGCACGCGCCATCGAGCGCGAGCGGCTCCAGCTCAACGTGTTCAAGGGCTGACCCCCGCAGCGCTGCGCGCTACCCCCTTCAAGGGGGCGATACCAGTGGTCCGGCTCCGCCGGCCCAAGATGCCGTCCTCCCTCCAAGCGCCTGAAGGGCGCGCCAGAGAGGGGGGGGAAGCCGCGTCAGCGGCGCAGGGGGGAGCCTTCACGGATGTCCATGTCCTTCGTCGTGTCGTGGCTCGAAGCGCACCGAGGCGCGCAGGCCCTTTTGTGGGCCCTGGGTTTCAGCGTCCTGCATCGACATGGTGGCGCCGTGTTGCTGGGCGATCTCGTGCACGATGGCCAGGCCCAGTCCTGAGCCATCCACGTTCGTGCCCAGTGCGCGGTAGAACGGTTGCAACACCAGTTCGCGTTCGTTTTCTGGAATGCCCGGACCGTTGTCTTCCACCTGCAGGATCTGCACGCCGCTGAACCGGTCCACCAGCATGCGCACCGTGACCACGCCACCGCGCCCCGTGTAGTTGATGGCGTTGTCCACCAGGTTGCGCACCATCTCCTGCAGCAGGGTGGGGTTGCCCTCCATCAGGCATTCAGGAGGCACTTCTTCAGGGCCTTCGTAACCCAGGTCGATGCCGTGTTCGAGTGCTCTGGGCACCGAGTCGCGTACCACGCCGGTCACCAGCCGTGCCAGATCCACCGTGGCGCTGGGCAGCGTGCGGCCCGTCGTCTCGGCGCGTGCCAGCGCCAGCAACTGGTTCACCGTGTGGGTGGCGCGAGCGCTGGAGCGGGCGATCTGTTGCAGCGAGCCACGGATTTCCACCGGGTCCGTTTCACGCTGGGCCAGTTCGGCCTGCATGCGCAGCCCGGCCAGTGGCGTCTTGAGCTGGTGCGCGGCGTCGGCCAGAAAGCGCCTTTGTGTGGTCAGCGAGGCCTTGAGCCGGGTCAGCAGGTCGTTGATGGACGACACCAGCGGTGCGACCTCCTGAGGGATGAACGACTCTTCGATCGGGCTCAGGTCGTCGGGTTTGCGGGCGCGGATGCGTTGCTCCAGTTCGTTCAGCGGTCGAATGCCGCGCACCAGCGCCAGCCACACCAGCAGCACCGCCAGCGGCAGGATCACGAACTGCGGCACCATCACGCCCTTGATGATTTCCGTGGCCAGCGTGGAGCGTTTGCCCATGGTTTCGGCCACCTGCATGAGCACCAGTCGCTCGCCGTCGGTGTGGCGCGACAACCAGGTGTAGGCCACCCGCACCTCATCGCCACGCACCAGATCGTCGCGCAAGAGCACGCGTCCTGGCTCGGGCGCTTCGTTGTCGCGCGGCGGCGGAAAATCGCCCTCGCCGCTGATCAACTCGCCGCGCGGATCGAGCACCTGGTAATAGACCAGATCGCTGTCGTCGGCCCGCAGCAGGTCGCGCGCCTGGGGCGTGAGGTTGAACGTGACCTGCCCGTCCTGGCTCACCACGAACTGGGTCAGCGCCTGGAGGTTGAACTCCAGTGCGCGGTCAAACGGTTTGCTCGCAATGCCCTGCGCCACGAACCATGTCAGCGCCAGCGACAGCGGCCACAGCAGCAGCAGCGGCGTGAGCATCCAGTCCAGAATTTCACCAAACAGGCTGCGCTGCTCGCGCTGGAACAGCCCGAAAGAGATTTTGTCCCTGCCCGCGCCGGCAGAGATGGTGTCCCCCCCCGCGCCGGCTTTGCCGTCACCCCCCCGGGGGGGCAATCCCTGTGGCCCGGCGGAGCCGGTTCCACGGGATTTCTGGATCGACTCCCGCGCGCCGGAAAATTCGTTCTGGTTCAAGCGAAGACCCTTACACCCATGCCAAACGCAGGTGCCGGCGAAGGGGTTTCCTACCAGGGGCGCAGCGGAACTGGCTTTGCCAGGCCGCAGTGCGCCGCCCCCCCTTGGGGGGGTGACGGCGAAGCCGGCGCGGGGGGGTCAAATCTTTTCCAAGCAGTAGCCCAGCCCCCGCACCGTGGCAATGCGGATCGGGCCTTTTTCGATCTTCTTGCGCAGGCGGTGGATGTACACCTCGATGGCGTTGTTGCTCACCTCTTCGCCCCACTCGCACAGGCGCTCCACCAGCTGGTCCTTGCTGACCAGGCGACCGGCGCGTTGCAGCAGCACTTCCAGCAGCCCCAGTTCGCGCGCCGACAGCTCGACCATCTTGCCGTCAATGGTGGCCACGCGACCCGACTGGTCGTACTCGAGTGGGCCGTGCTTGATGGTGTTGGTGCTGCCCCCCATGCCGCGCCGAGCCAGGGCCCTGACCCGGGCTTCGAGCTCCTGCAGTGAAAAGGGTTTGGCCATGTAGTCGTCGGCGCCGTAGTCCAGACCCTTGACGCGTTCTTCCACGCTGTCGGCCGCCGTGAGGATCAGCACCGGCAGGGCAGACCCGCGTGATCGCAACCGCTTGAGCACCTCGAGTCCGTGCAGCCGGGGCAGGCCCAGGTCGAGAATGAGCAGGTCGAATTCGTTGTTTGTCATGAGCGCGGCGTCCGCTTCGGTGCCGCTGGCCACATGGTCGACTGCCGCACCGGTCGCGCGCAGGCTGCGCAACAGACCGTCGGCCAGGACTTGGTCGTCTTCTGCAATCAGGATGCGCATGCTTGTCTCCTTGTGATGGCATCGATTCTAGGGCGGGCGCGACGGCTGCACGCGCCGCAGCGAGCGCTCACCGGAACGCGTAGGCCTCCAGCCCCAGCGCCACCACGGTGGCCACATCGGTGCCCACCTGCGCCCGGAATTCACCCTCGGCGTGGGTCACCGCCTGGCGGAAGGCTTCCAGCCACAGCAGACCAGTGTCGGTGAACACGATGCGCCGGGCGCGCGCGTCCAGCGGGTCGGCTTCGCGTCGCACCAGGCCCCAGGCTTCGCACTGGGTGACCAGGTCGCCCATGGCCTGCTTGCTCATGCCGGCGCTGCGTGCGAGATCGGTCAGGCGCGACCCCTGTACGGCCAGGTGCCGGGTGATGTGGATGTGGGCCGCGCCGATCTGGTCGCGCGCGGCCAGGTTGGACAAGGCCAGTGGCACCCCGGGGTCGCGCGACATCAGGTGCAACACGCGTTCGTCGAAGCGGCGCAAGGCATGCCCCAGCAGGCGACCCAGGTGGTCGGCGCGCCAGCGATCGTCGGCCAGCAAGGGAGTTGTTGTCATGGATGCAAATGGTAAGGCAAACTGACGATATTTTGGTGTTTTGTTCTTAAACGCCGCTGTAAACTGCTGTTCAGGCATCCAGCCTGTACGCAAATACAAGTCTGGTAAGCAAACACCCACTCACAAGCTCAGGAGCACACAGCATGGACGCAGCCGTCAAAACCAACCCCCTCAACAGCGAAAAAGCCAAGGCCTTGCAGGTCGCGCTGGCCCAGATCGAAAAGCAGTTCGGCAAGGGCACCATCATGCGGCTGGGCGAGGGCGAGGTGATCGAGGACATCCAGGTCGTCTCCACCGGCTCGCTGGGTCTGGACATTGCCTTGGGGGTAGGTGGACTGCCGCGCGGCCGGGTGATCGAGATCTACGGCCCGGAATCGTCGGGCAAGACCACGCTCACGCTGCAAGTGATCGCCGAAATGCAGAAACTCGCCGGCACCTGTGCCTTTGTGGACGCCGAACACGCGCTGGACATCCAGTACGCGCAGAAACTCGGCGTGAATCTTCAAGATCTGCTGATCTCCCAGCCCGACACCGGTGAGCAGGCGCTGGAAATCGTGGACAGCCTGGTGCGCTCCGGCGCGGTCGACCTCATCGTGGTCGACTCGGTGGCCGCGCTCACCCCCAAGGCCGAACTCGAAGGCGAGATGGGCGATTCGCTGCCCGGCCTGCAGGCCCGCCTCATGAGCCAGGCGCTGCGCAAGCTCACCGCCCACATCAAGAAGACCAACTGCATGGTCATCTTCATCAACCAGATCCGCATGAAGATCGGCGTGATGTTCGGCAGCCCCGAAACCACCACCGGCGGCAACGCACTGAAGTTCTACGCCTCGGTCCGCCTGGACATCCGCCGCACCGGCACCATCAAGAAGGGCGAGGAGGCCATCGGCAACGAGACCAAGGTCAAGGTGGTGAAGAACAAGGTCTCGCCCCCGTTCAAGACCGCCGAGTTCGACATCCTGTTTGGTGAAGGCATCAGCCGGGAAGGCGAAATTCTGGACCTGGGCGTGGCCAATCGGGTGGTCGAAAAATCCGGCGCCTGGTACGCCTACAACGGCGAGAAGATCGGCCAGGGCCGCGACAACTCGCGTGAATTCCTGCGCGAGAACCCCGAACTGCGCTTCGAGATTGAAAACAAGGTGCGTACCGAGCTGGGCGTGCCCCTGCTGCCTTCCGACGAGGAAGAAGCGCCGGCCAAGGGCGGCAAGGCTGACAAGGCCGAAAAAGCAGGCAAGGCCGACAAGCTCGACAAAGCCGAGAAGGTGCTCGCGGCCGAATGAGGTCGGAAGGTGGCTGGACGACTGAACCCCTGAGCCGAGGCCGGCATGGGCTTTGACCAGCCTTCGCTCAAAGGCCGTGCCCTCCGGCTGCTGTCCGGGCGCGAGCACTCGCGCGCGGAACTGCAGCGCAAACTGGCCCCGTACGAAACCGAACCCGGCGAACTGGCCCGGGCGCTGGACGAACTGGAGGCCAAAGGCTTCATCAACGAGCAGCGCGTGGTGGAGTCGGTGCTGCACCGGCGCGCGGGCCGATTGGGCGCGGCGAGGGTGAGACAGGAACTGCAGGCCAAAGGCCTGGATCCCCAGGCGGTGGCAGATGCCGTGGCCAGTCTGCAGGACAGCGAAGAACCGCGCGCACGCGAGGTCTGGCGCAAGAAATTCGGTACGGCACCTCTGGACGCCAGCGACCGGGCCAAACAGATGCGCTTCCTGCTCACGCGCGGTTTCAGCAGCGAGGTGGTGCGGCGCGTGGTGCGGGGTGGCGCAACGGGCATCGACGCTGACGATTGATTTGATGCAGCTTCAGCCGTCCGAAGCCGCGCAAACCTCGGCCGGTTTGCTGGGGGTTCGAAACATGCGCCAGGCCAGCAGTGCGCTGACCACCATGATGCCGGTACCCAGCACCGCCGCCGCTTGAAGGCCATCCACGAAGGCAGCACGCGCCGCCATGCGCAGGGGCTCGGCGAGAGCGGCGGGCAATCCATCGGCCACCGTGAGTGCGCCACCGAGCGTGGACGCACTCGCCATGGCTTCTGCCGTCAGCCCGTCGGGCCACTGGCCGACCATGCCGGCCCGGTACAGGCTGGTGGTCAGGCTGCCAAACACCGCGATGCCGAGCGCACCCGAAAACTCCGAACTGGTCTCCGACAAAGCGGATGCCGCGCCTGCCCTCTCGGGCGGGGCCGAGCTGATGACGATGTCGTTGCCCAGCGCAAACACCGGCGCCATGCCCAGACCCATGAGCACCATGCCCCCCATGAGCCAGACCAGGCCATGAGCGCCGCCGGCCAGCGTCATGCCGGCGAAGCCGAAGGCGGCGATCACCAGGCCTCCCAGCATGGTTCGCGGTGCCGACCAACGCTGTGCCATGGCCGGCGTGAGCATCGACCCGACCACGAAGGACAGCGCCCACGGCACGGTGCAGACACCCGCCACCAATGGCGAGAGACCCAGCACCAGTTGCAGGTGCTGCGAGACGAAGATGTAGACACCGAACATGGCGAACGACGTAAGTGCATACGTGCAGATGGCCGCCGCGAAACGGGGCTGTCGGAACAGGCCAATGTCCAGCAGCGGGTAGTCGATACGGCGCTGGCGACGCAGAAAGGCCACGGCAGCCAGCAGTGCAATGGCGGCCACCACACCGGTCGCGAGGCCAAGCTGGCCCTCTGCCACCCGCTTGAGCACGGCGACGCCGCCAAGCGCGGCCACCAGAGAAAGCAGCACGCTGCCCAGATCAAGCCGGCCAGCGTTCGCGTCGCGGTATTCGGGCAAGAGGAACGGACCAACCACCAGCAGCAACAGCATCACCGGCACCGCCGCCCAGAAGATGGCCGGCCAGGCAAAGTACTGCAGGATCACACCGCCCACCAGCGGGCCGATGGCGCCGCCGACCGAATAGCTGGAGATCCAGATGCCGATGGCCACGCGCCGTTCGCGCTCGTGGCGAAACATGTTGGAGATGAGTGAGAGCGTAGACGGCGCCAAGGTGGCGCCCGCAATGCCCAGCAGGGCACGGGTGGCAATCAGGGCTTCCGCCGTGGTGGACAGCGCTGCGGCCACCGAGGCGGCGGCAAATGCGGCGGCGCCAATGAGCAGCAACCGCCGGCGTCCGAGCTTGTCACCCAGTGTGCCCATGGTGATCAGCAGGCCCGCCACCATGAAGCCGTAGATGTCGATGATCCAGAGCAACTGCGATGCCGAGGGGCGCAGATCAGCGCTGATGGCGGGCAAGGCCAGATTCAGCACCGTGAGGTCCATGGCGTAGACCATGCAGGGCAGGGCGATCACGCCCAGCGCGACCCACTCCCTGCGGGTCGCGCTGGGCGGAGCAACTTCGGGCAATGGCAGGGCAGCGGACACGGTGTTTCCTCAAAATGGGTGATGGCGCCTCAAGCCACAAACGGAAGAAGGTGGCGACGCATGCAGGCTCGTCGATTCACACGACGAACGGGCACCGCAGCATTCGACAGTCCCACCGCAAATTCTGGCGCAACCGGGCGGGTGGGGCGGTGAACGCGCCCGCCGCACACCCTGGCAGCTGTGACACACTCGCTTTCGAACAAGGAGGCCACCACATGCGCATCTTGCTGGTTGAGGACGAGCCCGATCTGACCCACTGGCTTTCGCGCACCCTGGCGCGCCATGCCGGCATCATGGTGGAGTGGGCCAACGATGGCGTGTTGGCCGACAGGCGCCTGGCGACCGAGGAGTTCGACGCCGTCGTGCTGGACCTGGGTCTGCCGGGTCTGGATGGTCACGGGGTGCTGACGCGATTGCGCGCGCGGGACGACCGCACGCCGGTGCTCGTGCTCACGGCACGCGATTCGCTGGCCGAGCGCGTGGGCACGCTGCACGAAGGGGCAGACGACTTTCTGCACAAGCCCTTCATGGTTGAAGAGCTCGAAGCCCGCCTGCTGGCGCTGGTGCGACGCGCCCGTGGCAACGACCATCCCCGCCTGGCCTGCGGTCCTCTGCAACTCGACACCGGAAGTCGGCGCTTCTCCGTGGCCGGCGAACCCTTGGCTCTGCCACCGCGCGAACACGCGGTGTTGCGGGCATTGATACAGCGCAGCGGCGAGCCCGTGACCAAGCAGCAGATCCTGGATCGGGTGCTGCCGGGCGACACCGATGTCAATCTCGAAGCCGTGGAGGTGCACGTGCACCGCCTGCGCAAGAAACTCGCCGGCAGCGGTGTGCAAATCACCACGGTGCGTGGCATGGGCTATTGCCTGGAGCCGGTCAACCCCACTGACCCTGCGTCCCCACCGGAATGATGAAGCGACCGGCCAGCCTGAAGTCCGCGCTGCTGTGGTGGCTGCTGCCGGGTCTGCTGATGATCATGGGCGGCACGCTGTGGTTCTCCAAGCAGCTGTTGCGCGACCAGGTGGATCTGGCCTACGACCGTGCACTGGCCGGGGCGCTGCGCGCCATCGACCACAACATCTCCACCGCCAGTGGGGGGCTCTCGGTCGAGCAGCCGTTTCTTCTTCTGGAATTCTTTGAATTGACGACCAATGCACGTGTGTACTTCCGCGTGGCCACGGAGAGCGGCCTGGCGGAAATCGGCAGCCCCTCGCTGCCGCTGCCCGATGCGCCGCTGGCGACGGGGCAGCCGCAGTTTTACTTCGCCACCCACGAGGAAACGCCGGTGCGTGTGGCGGCACTGGCCCGTTTCATGAACCCGCCGCTGCCCGGCGATCCCCAGCAGCGCGTGATCGTCCAGGTGGCCGAAAGTCTGGGTGAGCGGGAGGTGTTCCTGGCCCAGGTGCTGCGCCGCTCCGTGGAGCGCGACCTGAGCGGCATCGCGATGAGCGTGGTCTTGCTGGTGGCGGGCATTGTGATGACGCTGCGCCCGCTCAACCGCCTGCGCGAGGAACTGGAAGCGCGGCATGCAGACGACCTGCGCCCGATCGACGATGCCGGCCTGCCCACCGAGGTGCGGCCGCTGGTGGCGGCGGTGAACCGTCACATGTCGCGTTATGCGGCCATGGCCCGCACCCAGCGCCAGTTCCTCGACGACGCTTCGCACCAGCTGCGCACACCGCTCACGGTGCTGCGCACCCAGGTCGACTTCGCGCTGCGCGAAGCCGAGCCGGCACTGGTGCGCGAAGCCTTGCTGGCCATGCACGAAGGGCTCGACCGCGCGGTGCGCATGACCAACCAGATGCTGTCGCTGGCCCGGGTGCGGGATGCGTCGCTCGTTGAAGGCGGGCCACCCAGGGAGCTGCTGGACCTGAACGCGCTGGCCCAGGCGGTCTCCCGCACCTTGCTGCCTGCGGCGCGCGCGCGCCGGTTGGACTTTGGGGTCGAGACGCCCGACGAGCCGGTGTCGATCCTGGGGGTGGAGTGGCTGCTGCGCGAGGCCTTGTTGAACCTGGTGGACAACGCCATCCGCTACACGCCCGTGGGTGGGCGGGTGACGGTGCGGGTGTTTCACGACACGCGCCATGCGCTGCTGCAGGTGGAGGACAGCGGGCCAGGCATGAGTGAGCACGACATCGAACGGGCCGGCGTGCGGTTCCGGCGTGGCGCTGCCGGCAAGCTGCAGCCCGGTGCCGGTCTGGGGCTGGCGCTGGTCAGCACCATTGCCCAGTTGCACGACACTGCGCTTCGAATCGAGCCTCGCGAACCCGGTCCAGGCTTGCACATGAACCTGGTGTTTACCCTGGGTTTGCCCGCGAATGCGGCAGTGCAGCACAAAAAAACGGCGAATTGAAAGGCATCGGAAAGCCTTGAATTCGTAGCCTTCGCGGGTCAGTGGTGGCGCCCGCCACCCGGCACCCCCGACGTACTCAGGAGACAAACATGACCCCTAAGCTCTTCATGCGGCACACCATCGGTGCGCTGGTGGCCACCACCGCTCTCGCATTTTCACCCCTTGCCGCTACCGAACCGGCCCGCCCCGAATGCGTGGCCCCGGCGCAACCCGGTGGCGGTTTCGATCTGACCTGCCGACTCGCCCAGGCAGCGCTCAAGGACAGCGGTGCCTTGAAAGCGCCGATGCGCATCGTCTACATGCCCGGTGGTGTGGGCGCAGTGGCCTACAACAGCATCATCACCCAGCGCCCCGGTGATCCGGGCGCCATCGTCGCCTTCTCCGGCGGTTCGCTGCTGAATCTGTCGCAAGGCAAATTCGGCAAGTACACGGTCAACGACGTGCGCTGGGTCGCCGCCATTGGTGCCGACTACGGCGTGGCCGTGGTGCGCGACGACTCGCCGCACAAAGACCTGAAGAGCCTGATGGCCGCCTTCAAGACCGACCCGACCAAGATCGTGCTGGGCGCGGGCGGTTCGGTGGGCGGGCAGGACTGGATGAAGGCCGCGCTCACGGCCAAGGCCGCGGGTGTGGACTACAAGCGCATGCGATTCGTGGCGTTTGAAGGTGGCGGCGAAGCCGTGACCGCGCTGCGCGGTGGCCATATCCAGGCTTACATGGGCGACGCGGCAGAAGCCGCCACCCTCATGGACGCCGGTGCCCCCATCCGGGTGCTGGCGGTTTACCACAAGGAGCGCCTGCCCGGCAAACTGGCCAACGTGCCCACGGCGGCCGAGCAGGGCTACGACATCGAGTGGCCCATCATCCGGGGCTTCTACGTGGGACCCAAGGTCTCGGACGCCGACTACCAGTGGTGGGTCGACGCCTTCAACAAGACCATGGCGTCTCCTGGATACGCTGCCCTGCAGCAGCAGCAAGGCCTGTTTCCATTCAACCTGACTGGCGCCGAGCTTGACAAATTCGTCAAGGAACGCACCAAGTCCTACGGGGAACTCGCCTCCTCGTTCGGCCTGATCAAGTAAGGCCTCCCCGGGCGCCCGCGCCCTCTTCGCAGCCAGCCCCGCGCTCGCCGCGGTGGCGCGGCTGCCCGCATGGAAGTCAACCATCATGACCCTCAACGATCGCGTGCTGGGCGTTTTCGCCCTGCTGTTCTCTGCCTTGCTCACCTGGAAAGGCTGGGGGCTGGAAGCCCCGTTTGCCTACGAGCCTGTCGGCCCCCGGGCCTTTCCTCTGCTGCTCGCCGCCTTCATCGGCTTGTGCGGTCTGTGGCTGCTCGCCTTCGGGCGCGACGTGGCCGAGCCGAACCCGCCAGGGGCCAATCAGCGCATCGCATTGATGGTGGGCCTGGTGGTGGCCTACGCGCTGATCTTCCAGTGGTTGGGCTTCATGGCATCCACCGCACTGATGACCGCCTGCGTGGGGCGCCTCTTTGGCGGCAGCTGGCGCCAGTGTGTGATGGGCGGCGTGGCCATGGGCATCCTGTTCTACCTGCTCTTCGACAAGGTTTTTGATGTGGTTCTGCCCACGGGCATTCTGGGAGCACTGCTGTGAACGTCCTTGATCATCTCGCACTGGGTTTCGGCGTTGCCTTCTCGCCCATGAACCTGTTGGTGGCCGCCATCGGCTCCTTTCTTGGCACCATCGTTGGTGTGCTGCCTGGCTTGGGGCCCATCAATGGTGTGGCCATGCTGGTGCCCATTGCCTTTGCCATGGGACTGCCGCCCGAGACCGCCCTCATCTTGCTGGCGGCCGTGTACGTGGGCGCCGAGTACGGCGGGCGCATCACCTCCATCCTGATCAACGTGCCGGGCGAAGCGGCCTCGGTGATGACCACACTGGATGGCTACCCCCTGGCCCGCCAGGGTCTGGCCAGCGTGGCGCTGTCGCTGTCGGCCTGGGCCTCCTTCATCGGCTCCACCGTGGCCATCCTGGGCATCGCGGCCTTCGCACCGCTGGTGGCGAACTGGGCCTTGGCCTTCGGCCCGGCCGAGTACTTCGTGCTGATGATCTTCGCGTTCTGCGCGCTGAGCAGCCTGCTGGGCGACAAGCCTGTCAAGGGCGCGCTGGCTGCGGCCATCGGGCTGGCCATTGCCACTGTCGGGGTGGATGCCAACTCCGGCGTGTACCGCTACACCTTCGATCTGCCCGAGCTGGCCGACGGCGTGGACTTCGTGGTCGTGGTGATCGGTCTGTTTGCCATCGCCGAGATGCTGCAGATGTTGGAGAACCTGCTCACTGGGCAGAAAATTGAAGTGCCACCCAGCGCGCGCAAGCTATTCAATCTGCAGGAGCTTCGCTTCACCTGGTGGACCACGGTGCGCTCCGCGCTGATGGGCTTCGGCATCGGCGTGCTGCCGGGCGCGGGTGCCAGTGTGGCCTCGGCCGTGGCCTATGCCAACGAAAAACGCCTGCACGAGGGCAAGGACCCCAACGCCAAATTCGGCAAGGGCGACCTTCGCGGTCTGGCCGCGCCCGAGGCGGCCAACAACAGCGCCGCCACCGGCTCGTTCATCCCCATGCTCACGCTGGGCGTTCCCGGCTCGGGCACCACGGCGGTGATGATGGGCGCGCTCACGCTCTACAACATCACGCCCGGCCCGGTGCTCTTCGAAGCCCAGCCCGCGCTGGTCTGGGGCTTGATCGCGTCGCTGTTCGTCGCCAACGTGATGCTGCTGCTGATGAACGTGCCCATGGTGAGGGTATTTGCTTCCATGCTGTCCATCCCCGGCTGGTTGCTGGTCCCGGGCATCCTGTCGATCAGCTTCATCGGTGTGTATGCACTCAGTGCCAGCACCTTTGACCTGCTCAGCATGACCGGCATCGGGGTGGTGGGCTACTTCCTGCGCAAGATTGGCATGCCGATGGCACCCATGGTGCTGGGTGTCGTGTTGGGTGGCCTCATGGAACAAAGCCTGCGCCGAGCCCTGTCGATCACCAACGGTGAACTCGGCATCCTGTGGTCCAGCCCGATGACCGTGGGGCTGTGGGTGCTGGCCGCAGCGGTGCTGATCGTGCCGCCCCTGCTACGCAAGCGGCTGGCCATGCGCAACGCCCCAGCGACTTGAGCGACCCGCGTAGCGGCAGAGCGTGGGAGTCCTTAAATGCCCAGCATCAATTTGAGGTTCTGCACCGCAGCGCCACTGGCGCCCTTGCCCAGGTTGTCGAGCCGGGCCACCACCACCGCGTGCTGCGCTTCCGCATTGCCAAACACGCGGATCTCCAGCTCGTTGGTGTTGTTGAGCGCCAGCGCGTCGAGCTTGCCGTCTTCGGTGGCCGGCATGACACGCACCCACTCGCTGTCGGCGTAGTGATTGGCGTAGATGGCGTGCAGGTCGGTCACGGTCGGCTGGCCGGGCAATGTGTCCAGGTGCAGCGGCAGTTCGACCAGCATGCCCTGGGCGAAGTTGCCGACCGCAGGCACAAAAATGGGCCGACGGGTCAGGCCGGTGTAGGCCATGATTTCAGGGATGTGCTTGTGTTTCAGGCCCAGGGCGTACAACTCGTAGGCGGGTGCGCTGGCCTTTTCATAGGCCTCGATCATGGTGCGGCCACCACCGGAATAGCCACTGACCGCAGGCAGGCAGACCGGGTGATCCACAGGCAACACGCCCGAATCGACCAGCGGTCGCAGCATGGCAATGGCGCCGCTGGCGTAACAACCAGGGTTGGCCACCCGGGTGGCATTGGCCACCGCTTCGCGCTGGCCAGGGGTCAGTTCGGGAAAACCGAACACCCAGTCGGGTGCGGTGCGGTGGGCGGTGGAAGCGTCGATGATCTTGGGTTGGCGACCCGGCAACGCGTCGATCATCGCTACAGATTCACGAGCGGCATCGTCGTGCAGACAAAGGATGACCAGGTCGACCTGGGACATCAGCGCGCGTTTGGCGGCTGGGTCCTTGCGCAGTTCGGGCGCAATGCTCACCAGCTCCACCGCCGGGATCAATTCCAGCCGCTCCCGGATCTGGAGACCCGTGGTGCCTGCCTCGCCATCAATGAATATCTTGGCCATCGCCTTGCCGCCTTGTCAGTTCAGATTCAGGGGAATGTACACACAATCCCGGGTTGCGCAGTGATGCAGCGTCCCAGGTTGGTGCATCGCAGCATGATACATTTCGCGGTTGCTGTGTCCAGTGCCTGCGTTCGGCCGCCTGCTGTTCGACCGGGAACAAGAAACCCATCCAGTCTGAGAGAGACCTCATGAAAATTCACGAGTACCAAGGCAAGGAAATCTTGCGTCAATTTGGTGTGCCTGTGCCCCGTGGCATTGCGGCGTTCACGGTGCAGGAGGCGGTCGAGGCCGCACAGAAACTGGGCGGCCCGGTGTGGGTGGTCAAGGCACAGATCCATGCCGGCGGGCGTGGCAAGGGCGGCGGTGTGAAGGTGGCCAAGAGCATTGACGACGTCAAGGCCCGCGCCACCGAGATCCTGGGCATGCAGCTCAAGACCCACCAGACCGGCCCCGAAGGTCAGAAGGTGCGCCGCCTCTATATTGAAGACGGCGCCGATATCAAAAACGAACTCTATGTGTCCCTGGTGACCGACCGCGCGACGCAAAAGGTGGCCCTGATCGCCTCCAGCGAAGGCGGCATGGACATCGAGGAAGTGGCCCACGCCACGCCCGAGAAGATCATCACCGAGATGATCGACCCGCTGACTGGCATCACGCCCGAACAAAGCAAGAAGGTCGCGGCGGCCATTGGCCTGACCGGCGCCTCCATCGATCAGGCTGTGGACATCTTCGCCAAGATCTACAAGTGCTACATGGACACCGACGCGTCCCTGGTGGAAATCAACCCGCTGAACTGCGACTCCAAGGGCGATCTGATGGCGCTGGATGCGAAGTTCAACTTCGACGCCAACGCGCTGTTCCGCCACCCTGAAATCGTGGCCTACCGCGATCTGGACGAAGAAGACCCGGCCGAAGTGGAAGCCTCCAAGTTCGACCTGGCCTACATCAGCCTGGACGGCAACATCGGCTGCCTGGTCAACGGCGCCGGCCTGGCGATGGCCACCATGGACACCATCAAGCTGTTCGGTGGCGAGCCGGCCAACTTTCTGGACGTGGGCGGCGGTGCCACCCCCGAGAAGGTCACCGAAGCCTTCAAGATCATGCTCAAGAACCCTAAGGTTGAAGGCATTCTGGTCAACATCTTCGGCGGCATCATGAAGTGCGACACCATCGCCACCGGCGTGATCACCGCCTGCAAGGCCGTGAACCTCAATGTGCCGCTGGTGGTGCGCATGAAGGGCACGAACGAAGAGCTGGGCAAGAAGATGCTGGCCGAGTCCGGCCTGCCCATCATCGCGGCCGACACCATGGCCGAAGCCGCGACCAAAATCGTTGCTGCCGTCAAGTAAGCCCGGAGAACACACATGTCGATCTACATCAACAAAGACACCAAGGTCATCACCCAGGGCATCACGGGCAAGACGGGCCAGTTCCACACCGAAAAGTGCCAGGAATACGCGAACGGCAAGAACTGCTTCGTGGCCGGTGTGAACCCCAAGAAGGCCGGCGAGTCGATCTTCAACATCCCGATCTACGCCTCCGTGAAGGAAGCCGCATCACAGACCGGTGCCACCGTGTCGGTGATCTACGTGCCGCCCGCAGGCGCTGCGGACGCGATCTGGGAAGCCGTGGAAGCCGATCTGGACCTGGCGATCTGCATCACCGAAGGCATTCCGGTCAAGGACATGCTGATGGTGCGCAACAAGATGAAGGCCAAGGAAGCCGCTGGTGGCAAGAAGACCCTGCTGTTGGGACCCAACTGCCCGGGCCTGATCACCCCCGACGAGATCAAGATCGGCATCATGCCCGGCCACATCCACCGCAAGGGCCGCATCGGCGTGGTGAGCCGCTCCGGCACGCTGACCTACGAAGCCGTGGCCATGCTGACCGAAGTCGGCCTGGGTCAGTCGAGCGCCGTGGGCATTGGTGGCGACCCCATCAACGGCCTCAAGCACATCGACGTGATGAAGGCCTTCAACGACGATCCGGACACCGATGCCGTGATCATGATCGGTGAAATCGGCGGTCCCGACGAAGCCGAAGCCGCCCAGTGGTGCAAAGCCAACATGAAGAAGCCCATCGTGGGCTTCATCGCTGGCGTGACCGCGCCTCCCGGCAAGCGCATGGGCCACGCCGGCGCGCTGATCTCCGGCGGCGCCGACACGGCCGATGCCAAGCTCGCCATCATGGAAGAGTCGGGCTTCATCATCACACGCAACCCGTCCGAGCTGGGCAAGTTGCTGAAAGCGCAGCTGTAAACCCCACAACACACGCTCCAGTGTGAAGAAGGCAACGTTCGCGTTGCCTTTTTTTTCGCGCTCAGTCAAAGTGAGGCGTTAAATACACAGCTGGGCTTGAACTTTGGCCAGGTTTGAAACAAAATGCAACAAACCAGAGCCGGAGTCCCTGTGCCCCAGACCCATCACGCGGTGACACCCGCCGGGATGTTGGGTGACTTGTCCAAGGTGCACGACCAATCGCATTTTCTGCAGGGTGATATTTGTCCAGCAAGCGAGCAAAAAAGACAGAAGGGAGGCGAGGCCCGTTCTGGCGTACCGACACCTTTGTGGGTCTGGCGGTGATGTTGCTCGCGCTGGCCCTGCACGCGTCGACCGATCTCTTCGCCGGGCTTGAACGGCGCTTCTACGACTTCGGCGTGGCCAGCAGTGACAGGCAGCCCAGCGACCGGATTGCCGTGATCGCCATTGATGACCGCAGCATCGCCAACATCGGTCGCTGGCCCTGGCCACGCGAAGTGCATGCGCAGCTGATCGACCAGCTGTCTGCGGCAGGCGCCAAAACCATCGCCCACACCGCGTTCTTTTTTGAGCCCCAGACCGACCGCGGTCTGGTGGAGCTGCGTGCGCTGCAAGCCCGCATCGACGGCACTTCCACCACGGGGGCACCCATTGGCGAGCTGAGCGAGGTGGCGCGCAGCGAGCTGCAATCCTTCATCGCCGATGCCGAGCGGCGTCTGGACGCCGATGCGCGCCTGACTGAAAGCATGGCGCGCGCGGGCAATGTCATCGTGCCGTCGCTGTTCAGTCTGGGCGAGCCCCAGGGTCGCCCGGACGCGCCCTTGCCCGCCTTTGCGCAGCGCAACGCCATCAGCGACCCCATCGGCTTCGGGCTGCCGGCGTTGCGCACGCAACAACCTCTTGCTGCCATCGGTTCGGCGGCCGTGGCTGTCGCGCACCTCAACCAGACCGCCGACGCCGATGGCGTGGTTCGAAGGGAGCCGCTGTTCATTCACTTCGACCGCATGGCGGTGCCGTCCATGGGGCTGAGCATTGCCGCCCACAGCCTGAACCTGAGCATCGCCGACATCGGCTGGGTGCCGGGCGAGGGCGTGCGGCTGGGAACCAGGATCATTCCCAGCGACGACGCGGCCCGTGTGCTGCCGCAGTTCTACAGCGATGGCGGCGCTCAAAGGGCCATTCCGGTGGATGCCTTCTACGACGTGATCTCGGGTGCCATTCCCGCCAGCAAGTACGCCGACAAGATCGTGATCATCGGTGCCACCGCCGCGGGCGTTGGGGGAGCGTTCGCCACGCCGGTGTCCGCGTCGATGTCGCCCGCCGAAACCATGGCGCACATCACCTCCAGCATTCTGGGTGGTCATTTCATTGCGGAGCCCTTGTGGGGAGGCCTGGCGGTGCTGGGCGCCATGCTGCTGGTCGGGCTGTACGTGGTGGTGGGTTTGCCCAGGCTGGACGCAGCCGCCAGTGCCTGGATCACCGCGGCGTTTTTTGTCGCCATGCTGGGGTCGCAATTCGTGCTGCTGTCGTCGGGGTCTGTCTGGCTTCAGCTGGTTTTTCCCGCCAGCCTGTTGCTGATCGGCCACGGCGCCATCACCACGCGGCGCTTCCTCGCGACCGAGGCCGGCAAACAGCACACGGATCGCGAGTCGGCCGAGACCAACCGCATGATGGGCCTGGCGCTGCAGGGTCAAGGCCAGCTCGACATGGCCTTTGACCGGTTTCGCCGGGTGCCTCACAGCGCCGAGCTGATGCAGAACCTGCAGCAGCTCGCCATGGACTACGAGCGCAAGCGCCAGTTCAACAAGGCCGAGGCGGTGTACGCCCACATGGCCGACATGGACCCCAAGGACGCGGAGGTCAAGGCCCGCCGCAGCCGTGCCAGGACCCTGGCGGAAACCGTGATGCTGGGCACTGCGGCGTCTCACCCGGCCGGCACGCTGCTGCTCTCGTCGGGCGGTGTGGAGAAACCGATGCTGGGCCGCTACCAAGTGGAGAAGGAGCTGGGCAAGGGGGCCATGGGCGTGGTGTACCAGGGGCGCGATCCGAAGATCGGTCGTGTCGTGGCCATCAAGACGCTTGCGCTCAGCGCCGAATTCGAAGGCGATGAACTGCAGGACGCGCGTCAGCGCTTTTTTCGCGAGGCAGAAACGGCAGGGCGACTGCAGCACCCGCACATCGTCACCATTTTCGACGCGGGCGAAGAACACGATCTGGCTTTCATCGCCATGGAGTTCCTGCAAGGCCGCGACCTGCTGGAGCACACGCGGGCGGGCCACCTGCTGCCCGTTGAGGCGGTTCTTCGCATCGGTGATCAGGTGGCGCTCGCGCTGGACTATGCCCACCGCCAGAATGTCGTGCACCGCGACATCAAGCCCGCCAACATCATGTTCGACCCTGCCACCCAATCGGTGAAAGTCACTGATTTCGGCATTGCCCGCATCACCGATGCCAGCAAGACCAAAACCGGCATGGTGTTGGGCACCCCGAGTTTCATGTCGCCAGAGCAGTTGGCGGGGCAGCGCGTGGATGGCCGTTCCGATCTCTATTCGCTCGGCGTGACCTTGTACCAGTTGTTGACCGGCAGCCTGCCACTGACAGGCGATTCCATGGCGGCCCTGATGTACCAGATCGCCAACCAGCCCGCGCCCAGCGTGCGCAGCGTGCGTCCGGCATTGCCGCAGGCGCTCGCCGATATACTGGATCGGCTGCTGGCCAAATCGCCCGATGCCCGCTTCCAGACAGGGGCCGAGCTCTCGAACCGGTTGCGTGAGGTGCTGGCTACCGGCCTGCAGGACAAACAGGAAAATGCGGCCCACACCGCTATCGAAACCGCATTTGCCAAGACGCTGGCATGGGCACCCGGGCAGGAAGAAGCGACCACCACCACAGGTTTCGAAACCACCGCCGTGATCGTGCAGACGAACCCTTCAGACAACAACCATCCAGCAGGTTTGCGGGGCCGCCCCAACCCAACTCGATCATGAATTTTGAGTATTACAGCCTCACCGACACGGGCATTCTTCGGGAGAACAACGAAGACTCCGTGGCGCTGGATGTCGAAAACCACATCGCCATCCTGGCCGATGGCATGGGCGGCTACAACGCAGGTGAGGTGGCCAGCGCGATGGCCACCACCTTCGTGCGCAGCGAGCTGGGGCGCTGGATGGCCGAGGGTGGCGCACAGGCCAGCTCGCGGGAGATCAAGCGCGCGATGGAAATCTGCATCGACAACGCCAACCGCTCCATCTTCAACGCGGCCAACTCCCAGCCGCAGTACGCCGGCATGGGCACCACGCTAGTCATGGGTGTGTTCCAGGAAGCCCGTACGCTCATTGGCCATGTGGGCGATTCGCGCTGTTACCGCCTGCGCGACGGCAACTTCGTGCAGCTCACGCGCGATCATTCCCTGCTGCAGGAACAGCTCGACGCCGGCCTCATCACGCCCGAACAGGCCCAGTTCGCCACCCACAAGAACCTGGTCACCCGCGCCCTGGGCGTGGAAGACACGGTGTTGCTCGAAGTCAACGAATTCCGTGTCGAAGAGGGTGATCTTTTCCTGCTGTGCTCCGACGGATTGAGTGACATGCTCTCCGATCAGCGCCTCGCCGCCCTGCTCGTGACGGCCGGCACGCTGGACGAAAAAGCGCACGCCCTGATCGACGCAGCCAATGACAGTGGCGGACGCGATAATATTTCGGTCATACTGGCAGCCGCCAAGAGCAAACCTTTGCGCAAGGGTTTGTTGTCTCGAATGCTGGGTCAATGATCGCCTTCCAGATCCCGTTTACAAGAGTCCACAGGAGTCGGCCATGCCGAAAATGATCGTTTCCATCGACGGTGTCGTCATGAAAGAAGTGCAGCTCACCAAAGACCGCACGACACTCGGGCGCCGTCCCTACAACGACATCGTCATCGACAACCTGGCGGTCAGCGGTGAACACGCGGTCATGCAGATGTCCGGGGCCGATGTGTTCCTGGAAGACCTCAACAGCACCAACGGCACCTACGTCAACGGCAAGGCGATCAAGAAGCAGCAGTTGCAAAATGGCGACACGATCGAGATCGGCAAGTACAAGATCAAGTTTGCGAGCGACAACTTCTCGGACCAGCACGAGAAGACCATGGTGATCAATTCGGGCGCCGTCGTTGCGAAAGCTGCCCCTGCCGCCCCGGTGGGCAATGCCGCCATCAAGGTCATGTCGGGTACGGCGGCCGGGCGCGAGGTGCCACTGGTCAAGGTGGTCACCACCATCGGCAAACCCGGCGTGGCCGTGGCCGCCATCACGCGTCGCCCCCATGGCTACGTGGTGGCCCTGGTTGAGGGGGCGACACGCCCCACCGTCAATTCCAAACCTTTGGGTAGCGAAGCCATCGACCTGCGGCACGGCGACCTGATCGAACTGGCGGGCACGCAAATGCAGTTCATCCAGAAGTGATGGTGGCGGGCGCAGGCCCAGACCCCTGGCCGTCGGCAGTCGACCGGTCTTTCTCCGTCGGGCTGCGGCACCACCCATGCAGGCGCTGAGCCAACACGGCGCACGCATTGCCGTCACCGTGCTGCCGCTGATTTTTGCGCTGCTGCACGCCGTGGGTGCGCTGCCCATGGGCGTGCTGCAGCGGCTCGACAACATCATCTTTGACGCCCGCCTGCGCGCCACCATGCCGCAGACCCTGGACGAGCGCGTCGTGATCATCGACATCGACGAACAAAGCCTGGCCGAGGTGGGCCGCTGGCCCTGGTCGCGCAACCACCTTGCGCGCCTGGTCGACACCCTGTTCGACGAACATGGTATTGCCCTGCTGGGCTTTGACACCGTGTTCGCCGAGCCAGACAACAGCTCGGGCCTGCGCCAGCTGGATGCCCTTGCCCAGGGCGACCTGGCCGATGTGTCGGGCCTGGTCGAACACATCGAACGACTGCGCCCGCAGTTGGACCACGACGCGCTTCTGGCCCGCAGCCTCAAGGACCGGCCCGTGGTGCTGGGTTATTACTTCACCAGCGACCGCAACGGTCGCACCAGCGGCGTGTTGCCAGAGCCGGTGATGGAAGCCGAAGCCCTGCAAGGGCGCAACATTCGCGCCACCCGTTGGGACGGCTATGGCGCCAACCTCGCCTCGCTGATGGCGGTGGCGCCGCAGGCCGGGTTTTTCAATGCGGTCTCTGCCAGTGATGGCGTGGTGCGCGCGCTGCCACTACTCGCCGAGTATGAGGGACGTTACTACGAATCGCTGGCGCTGGCGATGTTCCGCCGGCTGGTGGGGCTGCCCAAGGTGGAGCCGGGCTTTCCCGCAGGCGACCCGCTGCAGCGCCACCACCAGGCACTGGAAAGCGTGCGTCTCACCCAGGCGGGAACCGAGCTGGCCATTCCTGTGGACGATCGGGTGTTGGCGCTGGTGCCGTACCGGGGCCGGGGCGGGCCACAGGGCGGATCGTTTCGCTACCACTCGGCGGCCGATGTGCTGGCCAACCGTGTTCCACGCGATGCGCTCAAAGGCAAGATCGCGCTGCTGGGCACCACCGCCCCTGGCCTGCTCGATCTGCGCGCCACGCCCGTGGGCGAAACCTATCCGGGTGTGGAAACCCATGCCAACCTGATCGCCAGCCTGCTTGACGGTGACATGCTGGTGCGGCCCGACTACGCGCTGGGTTACGAAGTGGTGGTGTTGATCGTTGCAGGCCTGGTGCTGGCGTTGTGCCTGCCACTGCTGTCGGCCGCACGGGCCGTGGCGTTGAGCCTGGGGGTGGTGGCCGCCATTGTGGCGCTGAACTTCTGGCTCTACCTGGGCCACGGCCTTGTCCTGCCGCTCGCCAGCAGCCTGGTCATGGCGGCGCTGGCCTTTGCCCTCAACATGAGCTACGGCTACCTGGTGGAAAGCAGGTCCAAGCGCGAACTCGCCCAGCTGTTTGGCACCTACGTGCCACCAGAGCTGGTTGATGAGATGGTGAAGGACCCCGACCGCTACACCATGGCCGCTGACGCGCGTGAGCTCACCGTGATGTTCTGCGACATGCGAGGCTTCACCCGCCTGTCTGAAACCATGGCGCCCACCGAACTGCAGGCCCTGCTCAACACGGTGTTCAGCCGCCTCACCCATGTCATTCGGCGGCATCGCGGCACCATCGACAAATACATGGGCGACTGCGTCATGGCCTTCTGGGGGGCCCCTGTGCATGCGCCCGATCACGCGGCACTCGCCGTGCACGCCGCACTCGACATGGCCGCCGAAGTCGACGCCATCAACCGCGGACACGCGCAACAAGGCTTGCCCGCGATCAGCGTGGGCATTGGCCTGAACACCGGTGACATGTGCGTCGGCGACATGGGCTCTGACGTGCGCCGCAGTTACACCGTCATTGGCGATGCCGTCAATTTGGCCTCCAGGCTGGAAGGCCTCACCGCGCAGTACGGCGTGCCCATCGTGGCCAGCGAAGCCACACGGGCCCAGTGTCCGACCATCTTGTGGCAGGAACTCGATCGCGTGCGGGTCAAGGGCAAGGCGCAGGCCGTGACCATTCACACACCGCTGTGTCCGGCAAGCGACGCCTCCCCAGAGTTGAGGAGCGAATTAGGCCTGTGGAACCAGACCCTGCATGCCTGGCGTGCGCAGCGGTGGGACGATTGCGACGTGTTGTTACTCAACCTGACTCGCCAGAATGCGGAAAAAGTCCTTTACCAGCGCATGGCGCAACGGGTAGCCTTCATGCGTCGCTCACCGCCCGAATCCACCTGGGACGGCGCCACCAATTTCGACACCAAATGAATTCACTTTCCACTCAAAGCAAGACGCGAACCGCTGCAGCCATCTGTGCCGAGGCACAACCCGGCAGCACCGCAACGCTTGGCTTTGAACGGCGAAAGCGATAAGCCCGGCCCGCCGGTCCACCACCACCTGCTGACACCATCATGAGGGTTCGCGTTCTGGGCTGTTCCGGTGCCATTGCACAGGGCTGCCGCACCACCTCCTTTCTGCTGGACGACGACGTGCTGATCGACGCCGGCACCGGCGTGGGCGATCTCACGCTGGACGAGATGGCCGCCGTGAACCACGTGCTGCTGACCCATTCGCACCTGGACCACGTGGCCAGCCTGCCCCTGATGATCGATGCCGTGGCCGCGCGCCGCCTGGCCGCAGGCGCGCCACCGCTGCACGTGCACGCCCTGCCCGGCACCATTGCCGCGCTCAAGGCCCACATCTTCAACAACCTCATCTGGCCGGACTTCTCCTCCATCCCCAGCGCCGCCAGCCCGCTGATGCGCTGCACCCCCATCGCCGTGGGCGAAGTGCTGCAGGTGGGGGGCAAGGCGGTGGAAGTGCTGCCTGCCGTGCACACCGTGCCAGCCGTGGGGTTTGCGGCCAACAGCCCGTCCGGCCACTGGGTGTTCAGCGGCGACACCAGCCGCAACCCCGCGTTCTGGCAACGCGTGAACCAGCTGCCGGTGGCCATGCTCATCATCGAAACCGCCTTCAGCGACCGCGAAAAAGCCCTGGCCCAACGCAGCCTGCACCTGGCGCCCAGCGTGTTGGCTGAAGAGCTCGACCAGATTGCCCCGGCCGAAGCGGGCGCGACTTACCCGATCTACATCACCCACACCAAACCCGCCGAGACCGGACTCATCATGGAAGAGATCCGCGGTTTCGACGAAAGGCCAAGCCGCGCAGACGCAGCGCGCCACGACATTCGCTGGCTGAGTGCGGGGATGACGTTTGAGCTCTGAGGAGAACACCCCCCTGCGCCGCTGACGCGGCTTCCGCCCTCTCTGGCGCGCCCTTCGGCGCTGGGAGGGAGGACGACACCATCGGGCCGGCGGAGCCGGACCTTCGGTGTCCCTGGACAAATGCACCTCGCGCCAACGGCTGTACCTCTTACTCCCTCTCCCGCTTGCGAGAGAGGGTCGGGGTGAGGGTCTTGGCCTGCGACGGTCTTGTTGACTGCTCAAAAGACGGGTCATGTTGACCGACCGCTGAAACACCCATCCATTCATAGGGTATCGCTGGTCAAAGACCTCAATCTCTTTCGTGAAAGCCTAATCAATGGAACGGTACTCTCGGAGTGGCCCGGACCTTGCATGACCGCCCATCCCCGACCACCGGTACGACGAAAAACGTCACCCCAGTGCGACCCGACAAAATTTGTCACTGCGTCTCAACCCCATGCGACACATTTCGTCACCCACCCCCGGCGAACCGTGAAATAGCACGCGAAACACCTACCAATTCAAGCTGGCACGCTCCCTGCACTAGGGTTACCGTTACCAACCCCCCAACAACCCCCTCAAGGAGTTTTTTTCCATGAAGCGTTCCATGCAAAAAGGTTTCACCCTGATCGAATTGATGATCGTGGTGGCCATCATCGGTATTCTGGCTGCTGTTGCCCTGCCAGCTTACCAAGACTACACCATCCGCGCAAAAATTTCGGAAGGCCTGGTGCTGGCGTCTGCTTTGAAGACTGCCATCACCGAAACCCATCAGTCGCGCGGCCCCGGCACTAAACTGTGTAACAGCCAAGCCACCTGCGACGTTTTGGGTTACACCGTCACCGATGCTGCGGCAATGACAGCTTCTGGCAACCGCAATGTCGACTCAGTGATGAGTGCAGCTAACGGTACGATCACCATTGCGTACGACGCTTCCGTGGTACCTGCAGCTAATAACACCATCTTTATCGTGCCTACGCCTGCTGATTTGCAGCTCGCAACATCGGCTGGTGCCACCATTAGCTGGGCGTGCACCACCGGCACGGTGCTGCAGAAATACCGTCCCGCGACCTGCCGCACCTGATCATGCATGCGCCGCTTGGCGCGGTCGATTTGCTTTTGCTCTTTGGCTAGCGTTTAAGATTTGACGGCCTCTTCGGAGGCCGTCAGCGTTTCCGAACATTGTTCAATGCCCACTACCTGCTCATGATGAAGTCGCTCGCCCAGTCTCAGCGAATGGCCCAGGCCGTCCGTGCATCCCTGCTTCATGTGGTCTGCAGTCTGGCCGTAGCCCTTCTGGCCGGCGCTCTGGTTTTTGGTTTGTGGTATCCGTTCCCCTACAGCGAGATGGCGGGGGGGCGAGAATTGTTCCTGCTGATCGTTGGGGTGGATGTGGTCTGTGGCCCGCTCCTGACCCTGGTGATCTACAGCCCGCACAAGCCGCGTTCCGAACTCGTGCGAGACATCGGCATGGTGGTGCTGATCCAGCTTGTCGCGCTGGGCTACGGTCTCTGGACCGTCATAGAGGCTCGCCCGCTCTTTCTGGTCCATGAAGTGGACCGATTCAAGGTCGTGGCCATGCCAGACATTGAGCGCGAGGCGCTTGCGACACTTCCGGTAAGTCTGCGTCCCACACTTTTCTCCAAACCACGTGTCGTGGCCATCAGGGAGCCATTGGATGAGCAAGAGCGTGACAAAGTGCTGTTTGCCGCGCTCGCAGGGGGACGTGACTATGCCGAACGTCCGGAGTTCTATCTGCCCTACGAGGGCGAATCGGCTCGCAAGACGCTGATCAAGGCGAGCCCGCTCACACTCTTTCTGGAACGCTATCCGGATCAGGTCGATGCTGCCAAGGCAATGGCCTTGAAACGGGGAGGAGAGGAGGCACAGTGGTTCACCCTGCCCGTCATTGCCCGCCAGGACTGGGTGGCGGTGCTCGACGAAAACGGTCAACTACAGGGGTTCTTGCAAGGCGACGGTTTTTGAAGGGCTTGGTTTCCTTGCAGTCTGCTTGCTTTCTTTCATTGGCACTTGGCCCCTTGCGACGCGTGATTGATGGGATGGACTCCCCCGTTTGTTTGCGCGAAATTCGCGCTCTGGTCTTCATTGGCGTGGGGATCAGGTCTTCAACAAACGAAAGGAGTC
>NZ_JAVDWU010000017.1:0-85605 GCF_031457455.1 Hydrogenophaga palleronii | reverse complement strand
GGCCCCAGTCCCCCCGTGTGGCGGCTTCCCCCCGGTGGTCCCGGGGCTCGGGGGGGGGGGCGGGGGGCGCCCGGGCGCCGGGCTCTTCCGCGGGGGTCCGGGCGCCGTAGCGCTGCCGCGCCAGCGCCGCGCCCTGTGCCACCCTGCGTTGACTGAGGTCAAGTGTGCCCGCTGGATTTGGTGGTCGAATGTGTCCATGATGACGAGCGGGAGGATTCACGGCTGTACACCTGGTACGGGATCCCGCCCAGACCCCAACCCGCCGCTCCCCAGGCGCAGACCGTGATGACCAACCCTTCGCCCAAGACCGACCCCGTTTTTTCCGCCCAGGGCCTGACCAAGGTCTACGGTGAAGGCCCCACTGCGGTGCACGCCTTGCGCGGCGTGGACCTTGACATCGTGCGCGGTGAATTTGTGGTGCTGCTCGGCGCTTCGGGCAGCGGCAAGTCCACTCTGCTCAACATCCTGGGTGGGCTCGACAGCCCCAGCGATGGCACCGCCCGCTGGACGCACCAGGGACAAACGCACGAACTCACCGGCGCCAGCGACGCCGAACTCACGCGCTACCGGCGTGAACACGTGGGCTTCGTGTTCCAGTTCTACAACCTGATCCCCAGCCTCACGGCGCTGGAAAACGTGATGCTGGTGACCGACCTGGCCGACGACCCCATGCCACCGGAAGAGGCCCTGGCTCTGGTGGGTCTGGAGGGGCGCATGAATCACTTCGTCTCCCAGCTCTCTGGCGGCGAACAGCAGCGCGTGGCCATCGCCCGCGCCATCGCCAAGCGACCCGCGGTGCTGCTGTGCGACGAACCCACCGGCGCCCTCGATTGCGCCACCGGTGTGATGGTGTTGCAGGCGATCGAACACGTGAACCGCACACTGGGCACCACCACCGTGGTGATCACGCACAACGCACCCATCGCCGACATGGCGGACCGCGTGCTGCGCCTGGCCGACGGCCGCATCGTGGACGCGCGTGTGAATGAGCACAAGGTGGCGGCGTCCACGCTCAAATGGTGAGGACGATGTACCCATCCGATCACGCATGAAAGCCCTGGACATCAAGCTCTGGCGCGACCTGCGCCGCCTGCGCACCCAGGCCATCACCATTGCCGTGGTGGTAGCCATTGGCGTGGCCGGGTTTGTGGGCATGTTCTCGGTGCACGAATCGCTGCAATCCTCGCGCGACAGCTTCTACCGCGACAACCGCCTGGCCGACGTGTTCGCCACTGTCAAGCGCGCGCCCTTGCACCTGCGCCAGCGCCTGGAGGCCATCGAGGGCGTGGCCGAAGTGCGGCTGGATGTGACCATGGACGCGCAGATTGCGTTGCCCGATGCTGATGCCCCCGTCACCGGACGCTTCATCGGGCTGGACCTTGCCCAGGTGCATGCCCGGCGCCAGGGACTGAACACGCTCAGCTTGCGCAACGGCCGCTGGCCCGAGCGCGGTCACCAGCTGGAAGCCGTGGTGAGCGACCGCTTTGCCACCGCACGCGGGCTGAAACCGGGCCAGAGCGTGCGAGCCATCCTCAATGGCCAGCTGGAGCTGGTGCACATCGTGGGCACCGCCATTTCGCCCGAATACGTGTTTGCCTCGCGCGGCGGCGCGCCCGACGATCAAACCTTCGGCATCTGGTGGATCGACCATGAACGCATGGTGCACGCGGCCGACATGCAGGGCGCCTTCAACCAGGTGTCGATGCGTTTGGACGCAGGCGCTTCCGTGCCCGCAGTGAAAGACCAGGCGGACCGGCTGCTGGACCCGTTCGGCACGCTCGGTGCCGTGGGCCGCGACCAGCAGCTCTCGGCCAAGATCGTGAGCGACGAGCTGGCTCAGCTCAAGGTGATGGGCACTGTGCTGCCGGCGATCTTCCTTGCCGTGGCCATGTTCATTCTCAACGTGGTGATCAGCCGGCAAGTAGCCACTCAGCGCAGCCAGATTGCCGCGCTGAAGGCCCTGGGTTATGGCGACGGCGCCATCGCCTGGCACTACATCCAGCTGGCCATGGTGATCGCGGGCCTGGGGGCGCTGGCCGGTCTGGGCCTGAGCCTGTGGATTGGCCAGCTCATGCTGGGTCTGTACGACGAGGTCTTCCGTTTCAACCAGCTGGCCTACGTGACCACGCCCTGGCTGGTGGCGGTGGCCGCCGGCATCACTGCGGGCGCTGCGGCCCTGGGCACCTGGACCGCCATTCACGCCGTGGTGCGACTCAAACCCGCGCAGGCCATGCAGCCCCCATCACCGCCCACCTACCGCCGCACGCTGGTGGAGCGACTGGGCCTGGGCCGCTTTGTGCGCACCGGTGCGCTCATGGTGATCCGCAACTTCGAACGCCGCCCGCTGCGCGCGGCCTTCACGGTGACCGGCATCGCACTGGCGGTGGCCTTACAGATCTCAGGCGCCTTCTGGCTTGACGCCATTGCCCACATCGTGGACACCCAGTTCCGCCTCGTGCAGCAGGGTGATGTGATGGTGAGTTTCGACCGGCCGGTGCCCTTGTCGGTGACAAACGACCTGCGGCGCCTGCCCGGTGTGATTGACGCCGAACCGTATCGAACGGAGCCGGTGCGCATGCACCTGCGCGGACGCAGCGAAGATGCTGCCATCCTGGGGCTGGTGGACGACGCGCAGCTGTTTCGCGTGGTGGACGAAAAGCGCGGTCCTGTGGCGCTGCCAGATGGCGGTCTGGTGATCTCGTCGCTGCTGGCACGCTCCATCGGAGCGCGCACGGGCGACCGGGTGGAGGTGGAATTCCGGCTCTGGAGCCAGACGTTTGCCAGCGTGGCGGTGGTGGACACCGTTCACACGATGATGGGCAAGCAGGCCTTCATGCGGCTGGATGCACTGAACCGGTTGTCGCGCGACGGCGCGGGTGCAGGCGAAGCCGCACTGCAGGTGGACCCGCAGGCCATGCCGGCGTTCTGGGGCGCGGTGAAGAACGCACCGCTGATCAACGCCGTGTTCGACAAGGCGGGCACCATGGCCAGCTTCAACGAGACCACTTCGCGCAACATGGGCGTGTTCAGCGGCATCCTCACGCTGTTCGCGGTGGCCATGGCCGTGGGCATCGTCTACAACGCCGCGCGCATCACGCTCTCTGAGCGGGCCTGGGAACTGGCCAGCCTGCGGGTGCTGGGCATGACGCGGGCCGAGGTGTCGGTGCTGTTGCTGGGCCAACTGGCGGTGGAGCTCCTGGTGGCCCTGCCCATCGGCTGCGTGGCCGGCTGGGCGCTGGCCACACTGATGATGCGCCTGATGTCGTCCGACAGCATCGACTTCCCGGTGGTCATCGAACCATCGACTTATGCCATGGCTGCGCTGATCGTGCTGGCCGCCGGTGTGGTGAGCGCACTCATGGTGCGCCGCCAGATCGACCGGCTGGACCTGGTGGCCGTTTTGAAAGTACGCGAATGAACACCAACAAGAACCGAACCGGCGGACTGCGCCGCTGGGCACCCTGGGCCCTGGCCGCCGTGGTGGTGGTGGGGCTGGCCATCTGGGCCTTTCAGCCCAGGCCGATGCAAGTGGAGGTGGCGAGTGTGTCGGTAGGCCGCTTTGAGCAGGTGCTTGAAGAAGACGGCCAGTTGCGGCTGAAGCAGCGCTACGTGATCGCAGCACCCACGCAAGCAGAACTGCTGCGCCCCACCCTGAAGGTGGGTGATGCGGTGCAGGCCGGCGACGTGGTGGCCACGCTGGCACCCGCTGCACCCCAGATGATCGACGCGCGCACCCGGGTGGTGCTGCAACAGCGCGTGGGCAGCGCAGACGCCATGCGCCGCGCGGCAGCCGCCCAATTGCAGCGGCTGCAGACCGCACAGGCACAAGCCGCCCTGGAAGCCGAGCGCGCAGAAAAGCTTGCCCAGGACCAGTTCATCGCGCCTTCTGCGCGCGACCAGACCGCCCTGGCCCTGCGCTCTGCGCAACAGGCGCTGGAGGCCGGCCGCGCCGAGGTGCGGGCCGCCGAATTCGCCCTGGCCGAGGCCCGCGCCGCGCTGGCGCAGTCTGAGCCCACCACAGGCACACGCACCGCTGGGCTGTGGCAATTGCGCAGCCCCGTCAGCGGCCAGGTGATCAAGCTGCACCAGGACAGCGCCGTGACCGTGCAGGCGGGACAGGCCTTGCTGGACATTGGCGACACCCGCGCCATCGAAGCGGTGATCGACGTGCTCTCGACCGACGTGCCGCGCATTCCTGCAGGCGCCGAGGTTGCGTTGACACTGGGCGCCGCCTCGCCCCCCCTGCAGGGCCGCGTGAGTCGCATCGAACCGGTGGCCTTCACCAAGGTGTCTGCGCTGGGCATCGAAGAACAGCGGGTGAACGTGGTCGTTGAAGCGACGGCCCCAGAGCTGGCCACCGGCACCGCGCTGGGTGAAGGCTACCGGGTCGACGCCCGCATCACCGTGTCGTCACACGATGATGCCCTGCTCGTGCCCACGGCCGCCCTGGTGCGGGACGCCGATCAATGGCGCGTGCTGGTGGTCAAAGACGGTCACACCCTGGCCAAACCCGTCACCGTGCTGGACCGCAACGCCGACATGGCCCGGGTGAACAGCGGCGCGCAAGACAGCGTGAAGCAAGGCGATCAGGTCGTGCTCTACCCTGGTACCACCATTCAGGCAGGTCAGCGGGTGAAGACAAGGGAGTGAGGCGTAGCCTCATCAGACAAGGGAGTGAGGCGTAGCCTCATCAAGGCTCAGTTCCAGCCTCAAAATACATTTGAAATATCTATAACTTAAAACGTGGTGTATATTACACACCATGTTGGCCATTCTCATCCTCACGCTGCCCACCCAGCCCAACGCCGTTCGGGTGCGTGTCTGGCGCTCACTCAAGACCCTGGGCTGTGGTGCATTGCGAGATGGCGCCTATCTGCTGCCCTCAGAGCACGCAGCACTTTTTGAACCCCTGGCTGCCGAAGTGCGTGAGCACGGCGGCACAGCCATGGTCTTGTCCTTGTCTCCGAAAGACGACGCGCAGCGCGACGAACTGCTCGCCCTGTTCGATCGCACGGAGGCCTACGCGCAGTGGCGCGACACTGCCACAGCGCTTCAGTCTGAACTGCCCACGCTGGGTGAAACAGAGGCCCGCAGGCGCTGGCGCGCCGTGGCAGAGGCCTTGCACGGGCTGCAGCGCATCGACTACTTCCCGGGTGCGGCCGCAGACCAGGCGCGATCCGAACTGGACGCGCTGCGCCAGGCGCTGGACGCCCGGTTCTCCAAGGGTGAGCCACGGCCCCAGGTGGACCACGGCATCGAACGGCTCGACGCCCGCAAGTTCCAGGGCAAACGCTGGGCCACCCGCGCACGGCCCTGGGTGGACCGGCTGGCCTGTGCCTGGCTGATCCGCCGTTTCATCGACCCACAGGCCCGGTTCATCTGGTTGAACGACCCGACCACCTCGCCCGCGCCACGGGGCGCTCTGGGTTTTGACTACGACGGCGCGCGCTTCACGCACGTGGGCGCACGGGTGACGTTTGAGGTCCTGATCGCCGCCTTTGGCCTGGACCACGATGCCCGGCTGCAGCGCATCGCCGGCGCGGTGCATTTTCTGGACGCCGGCGGCATACCCGTGCCCGAGGCCGCCGGGCTGGAAAGCGTACTGGGCGGGCTGCGCGAACTGCATGCCAACGACGATGCACTGGTGGCCGCCGCTGCTGCTGTCTTCGACGCCTTGTATGCGTCACCCTCCAACGGGAATGGAACCACCGCATGAAGTCCACCCCCTCAGCCCTCGCTGCCGACGACCAGGCGCCCGCTTCGGTGAGCTTCGCCGAGGCATTCAAGTTCTGGCTCAAGCTGGGCTTCATCAGTTTTGGCGGGCCGGCCGGGCAGATCGCCATCATGCACGCCGAACTGGTGGAGCGCCGCCGCTGGATCAGCGAGAAGCGGTTCCTGCATGCCTTGAACTACTGCATGCTGCTGCCCGGGCCAGAAGCACAGCAACTGGCCACCTACATCGGCTGGCTGATGCACCGCACCTGGGGCGGCATCGTGGCCGGTGCCTTGTTCGTGCTGCCTTCGCTGTTCATCCTGATCACGCTGTCGTGGATCTACCTGCGCTTTGGCGATGTGCCCGTGGTCGCCGGCATCTTCTTCGGGCTGAAGCCGGCCGTGACGGCGATCGTGCTGCACGCGGCGCACCGCATTGGCACGCGGGCGCTGAAGAATGGTTGGATGTGGGCCATCGCTGCGGCCTCTTTCGTGGCCATCTTCGGCTTCAGCACCCCGTTTCCCGCCATCGTGCTGGCGGCCGCCCTGGTGGGACATTTCGGCGCGAAGCAGTGGCCGCAGGTTTTCGCCTTGGGTGGTGGACACGGCAGCGCTGCCAATGGACATGGGGCAGCGTTCATCAGCGACGACACGCCCCCGCCAGCACACGCCCGCTTCTCGCGCAGCCACACAGCGAAGGTGCTGGGGACCGGTGTGGGCCTGTGGTTGCTGGCCATGGGGGCACTGGTGGCCTTCAACGGTCTGGAAGGCACGCTCACGCAGATGGGCTGGTTCTTCACCAAGGCGGCGCTGGTCACCTTCGGCGGCGCTTACGCCGTCCTGCCGTATGTGTACCAGGGCGCTGTCGACACTCACCAGTGGCTCAGCGGCCCGCAGATGATCGACGGCCTGGCGCTGGGCGAATCCACACCGGGACCGCTGATCATGGTGGTGGCGTTCGTCGCCTTTGTGGGCGGCTGGGTCAAGGAGGCACTGGGGCCGGAAGCGCTGTTCCTGGGCGGTGCCCTGGCGGCCACCGTGGTCACCTTCTTCACCTTCCTGCCGTCCTTTCTTTTCATTCTGGTCGGCGGACCGATGGTCGAGGCCACGCACGGCAAACTGGGCTTCACGGCGCCGCTGTCGGCCATCACCGCCGCCGTGGTGGGCGTGATCCTCAACCTGGCCCTGTTCTTTGCGTACCACGTGCTGTGGCCTTCTGGTTTCAGCGGGTCCTTCGATGTGCTGTCAGCAGTCATCGCCGTGGCCGCCGCCGTGGCCTTGTTCCGGTTCAAGGTCGGCGTGATGCCCCTGCTCGGTGCCTGCGCCGCCATCGGGCTGGCGGCGAGTTGGTTTCTTCCCCGGCTTCAATAAAGGCTCACAATGGACACTCACATTCAACCCCTGCCTTTCGATCCGGCGGCATTGGTCGGGCTTTCAGCCAGACTGCTGCAGAGCCACCACCAGAACAATTACGGTGGCACCGTCAAGCGGCTCAACGCCATCCGCCACCAGCTCGCTGGCACGTCGTTCACCAACGCACCGGGCTTCGAGCTCAACGGATTGAAGCGCGAAGAACTGATCGCCGCCAACTCGATGTGGCTGCACGAGTTGTACTTTGCCAGCCTGGGCGGCGACGGGCAGACCATGGCGCCCGCCTGCCAGCTCGCGCTGAGCGCCAACTTCGGCAGTGTCGAGCGATGGCGCGAAGAGTTCACGGCCTGCGCCAAGGCGCTGGGTGGCGGCTCAGGCTGGATGCTGCTGGTGTTCCAGCCGCGCGATGGCACCCTGGTCAACCAATGGGCCGCCGACCACACCCATGTGCTGGCGGGTGGTGTGCCCATCCTCGCACTGGACATGTACGAACACGCCTACCACCTGGACTTCGGCGCTGCGGCCAGCGCCTACGTGGATGCCTTCATGGCCAACATCGACTGGGCGCAGGTGCACGCACGCTACCAGCAGGCTGTGCACGCGGCGAGCGAGCCGTTGGGCCGCACGGCAGACGATGTCGGCGATGCCCTGATGGTGGACGTGCGCCGTGCAGGTGTGTACGAGCAGGCAGCCACGCTTATCGCAGGCGCCCAGTGGCGCGACCCGGCGGCCGTCGGCCACTGGGCCAACGAACTGCCCGCCGACCGCGAGGTGGTTGTCTATTGCGTCTACGGCCATGAAGTCAGCCGGGCCACGGCCCTGCGCTTGCGCTCGGCCGGTCTGAACGCCCGCTACCTCCGGGGTGGATTTGAGGCCTGGAAGGCTGTAGGTCAGCCAACACAATTGAAGGCTGAACCGTCCTGAGCAGGGAAGGCCCAAATGCATACTGGGCCGTGCGCGCCAACCCTTGCACCTCAACAGTTCGCGTCAATCAAACGGCATCTGAGGCCACGATGACTTCATCCAGGGACACCGTGGAACCCGCTTTGCCGGGCCTCGGGTGTCGCCCCCCTCCCGCCGAAGGCGAAGAGAGGGGGTCGCCCGACAGCGCGGCGGGGGGTGTTCGCCCTAACCACCTTGAAATCCATCTGACCGGTAGGTCAGCACCAGCGTGTCCCGCCAGCCCAGCGCATCGCTGTCCAGGGGCTGGATCGGCGTGCTTTCGTGGATCACGCGCGCATCGTCCAGCAGCAATAGCGACCAGGGCTCGCGCAGCGTGAAACGTTGACCGCTCGGGCCGTTGGCCTCGAACACACGGCTCTCACCTCCTTTGATCCGATGGCGGTTCACCATGAACACCGCCACCAGATCCACACCGTCGCGGTGCGCACCCTCAGGCGTGGGCCGACCGATGCCGTCGGTGGTGTCGATGCGAAACGGATGGGCCTCCACGAACCAGGTTCGTGGCCCGCGCAAGGCTGTGGCGGCGTCACCAATGCGTGCCAGCACCCGGTTCCACACCGGCTGCGCCACCATATCTGCGGGCATGGGCTCAAACCAGCGCTGCATGCCGCCGTGCAAGGCGTTGTATTCCAGCGGTTGCCAGTGTGCGCGATGCGGCGCCTGCGCCACCTGGCCGTCGGTCACGGTGAAGCAGCTGTGCCGTCTGCGCCGGTAGCGCCCGCCGTCCTTCAGGTACTCATCGGGTGGCAAGTCGTCCCACGCCTGGTGCAGGTGGTCCAGATCGGCCGTGGACGCGTCCAGCCAGGTCTTGACGCTGTCTGCGCTGATGAGCGCAAACCCGTGGGTCTGGAGTTGTCTGTCCATGTCGGACAGGGGCACGTAGGGTGGTTGGAATTCGCTGGTCATGGCCGCCCAGTTTAGCGGGCAACCCGATCGACTTCAGGGAAAACACCAAGCCCTGGCCTGACTTGAGTGCCCAGTTCCTGCGCTGGATCAAAACCCCATCGGTGACGCACTGTCAAGCTGTCGGCAACACCCCTGCCAACCCCGCACGAGGACAAGATGGAAACTGTCGAATGGTCGGAGGCCTTGGAGCTCGACTTTGCACCGATGGACACCGCACACCGCACGCTCGTGGACCTGCTCGCGCAGGCACAGAGCGCGACCGACGAAGCGCTGCCGACGGCGTGGAGCGCTGTGCTGGCCCACATGGAAAAACAATTTGCCGAGGAAGACCTGTGGATGCGAGCGACCCGCTTTGCGTCCGCCAGCAACCACCTGCTGCAGCACCACGTGGTGCTCAATCTGCTTCGCGAAGGCGCAGCGATGGCGCGAGGCGGGCAACTGGCGCCTGTGCGTGAGATGGCCAGCGAGCTGGGCGCCTGGTTCATCAAGCACACCCAGTCGATGGATGCCGCGCTTGCGCTGCACATGCGGCGCCAGGACGATTCCAGGCCGCCCAGCGGGATGGGGTAAACCATGTGAAACCGTCGCTGACGGCGGCGCTGGCCTCGGTATATATTTGGCCAGACAGGAGACTCTCCATGGCCGATGCTGCTGAAGCCGAATCCACAGAAATGTCGGCACAACCGACCGAAGAGCTCAGTGAAAGCGCCCGCTTGCTGGCCCGCCGGGAGGCAGAGCGACAGCGCACGCCCTCGGTTTTCTCCCTGCCTCTGGCCAGCCTGAGCGTGGCCGATCCTTTTCATTGGTTGCGCCTGGGCTGGGCAGACTTCAAACGCTGCCCGCGCATCGGCCTGTTTTACGGCCTGTGCTTTTTTGCGATGGGCCATGCGCTGCTGGCGGTGTTCCAGAACGCACCGGCCTATGTGCTGGCATTGAGTGCCGGTTTTCTGCTGATGGGCCCCTTTCTCTGTCTGGGGCTGTACGACGCCAGCAAGGCGATGCAGACGCAGTCGCACCGGCCGTCGCTCAGGGCCTCGTTGCTGGCCTGGCGGCCCACCAAGGGCACCATGGGTATCTTTGCCGGTGTACTGCTGATTCTGGAACTGTTGTGGGGGCGGGCCTCACTGGTGGTGTTTGCCGTCACCTTCAACACCATGCCGTCCACCGAGAAGCTGTTGCCACAGCTCATCAACCCGGAAAACATCGGGTTCCTGATCACCTACACCGTGGTGGGTAGCCTGTTCGCGGGGCTGATCTTCGTCACCAGCGTGATCTCCATCCCCATGATCATGGACCGTCAGGTCGACGCCATTTCCGCCGGGCTCACCAGCATCCGCGCCTGTCTGCGGAACCCGGGGGTGATGCTGCTGTGGGGTGCACTGATCACCTTGCTCGTGGCGCTGGCCATGCTGCCGCTGTTCCTGGGCCTGTTCGTGATCGGGCCCGTGATCGGGCACGCCACCTGGCACGCCTACCGCCACATCGTGCCGCCTCCCACCGCGGCTTCCTGAAAGCGCCACACGGCACCTGCCCGGCAGACACGTGCCGTGGGCCTTATGTATGCTCGCGTGACCATGACCCTGCCCTACAGCCAATTCCAGTATGCGGTGCTGATACTCAGTGCCCTGCTGCTCTTCCTCTACGGACTGGAGCACTTCAGCAAGGAACTGCAAACCATCGGCAGCGACCGCCTCCCCCGGTGGCTCGGGCTGGCCACGCACAACCGGCTGGGAGGATTCGCACTGGGTGCCAGCGTCACGGCGGTGGTGCAGTCCAGCAGCGCGGTGAGTGCATTGGTGGTGGCACTGGTCAACGCCGGTACGTTGAGCTTTGCGGGCAGTCTGGCGGTGCTGCTGGGCGCCAAGGTGGGCACCACGTCCACGGCCTGGCTGGTGTCGTACGAGCTCACCCACATCGGCCCCTACCTGATCGTCCTGGGCGGCCTGTTGACCATGCTGCCTTTTTCGATCCGGGTGGTGGGACGGGCCATCTTCTATTTCGGTTTCATCTTCTTCGCACTCGACCTCGTCAGCAGCTCGCTGGAGCCGCTGCGGCAGGCACCCTGGATGCTCGACCTGCTGGCGCAGGCGCAAGCCCCCTTGCTGGGCGTGCTGCTGGGCGTGGTGATGACGGTGGTGCTGCAGTCCAGCAGCGTGGTCAGCGGACTGGCGATCGTGTTGGTGCAGCAGGGCGTGCTGGTGCCCCTGGGTGCGGTGGCGGTGGTGGTCGGCGCCTCGTTGGGCACCACCGCCACGGGCCTGATCGCCAGCATCCCCATGGACAGGTTTGCGCGGCGCACCGCACAGATGAACCTGATGTTCAACGCGATCGGCGTGGGGCTCATGCTGCCTTTCATCACGCCGTTCGGCGAATGGGCGGTGCGCACCGGTGGTAGCCCGGGTCAGGCCGTGGCGATCGCCAACCTGGCCTTCAACCTGGGGGTGGCCTTGCTGTTCCTGCCGTTCACCGGCTGGATGGGGCGGCGTTTTGCGCCGCCGGGTGAGCCCACACCATCGGCGCTGAATGCCCCGGTGTGAAAATTCGCGGTTTCTCTGCCGCAGAGCCGCCTGGAGATGTCGGCCTTCTGCGGGTCAATCATTCACGTTCACCACCAGACGGCCGCGCACCTTGCCCGCCAGGATGTCGCTGGCCGAGTCGATGGCATCGGCCAGGCCGATTTCCCGAGTGAACGCTGCCAGCTTCTTGTGGCTGAGCTGGGCCGCGAGCTGGCTCCACGCCGCTTCGCGTCGGGCCATGGGCGCCATCACGCTGTCAATGCCGTAGAGCGTCACGCCACGCAGGATGAAGGGTGCCACGCTGGCTGGCAGATCCATGCCCTGCGCCAGGCCACAGGCTGCCACGGCGCCGCCGTAGCGCGTGCTCGCGCAGGCGTTTGCCAGCGTGTGGCTGCCCACCGAGTCGATCACGCCGATCCAGCGTTCTTTTTGCAGCGGCTTGCCGGGCTCCCCCAGCGGACCACGCTCCATCACTTCGGTCGCGCCCAGTCCCTTGAGGTAGGCGGCCTCTTCCGGCCGGCCTGTGGAGGCCACCACGGTGTGCCCCAGTTGGGCGAGCAAGGTGATTGCCACGCTGCCCACGCCGCCATTGGCTCCCGTGACCAACACCTCGCCGCTGCCTGGCGCCACACCCGCTGAAGCCCAGTGAGTTTGCAAAGCCTGCACACAAAGCATCGCTGTGTAGCCAGCCGTACCGATGGCCATCGCATCGCGCGCACTGAAGACTTTGGGCAAGGCCACCAGCCAGTCGCCCTTGACCCGCGCCAGTTGCGCCAGGCCGCCCCAGTGCGTTTCTCCCACACCAAAACCATTGAGCAACACCTTGTCGCCCACCGCCCAGCGTGGGTGCTGGCTCTCAAGCACGGTCCCGGCGAAGTCAATGCCAGGCACCATGGGAAAGCTGCGCACCACCGGTGAGCGGCCGGTGATGGCCAAGCCGTCCTTGTAGTTGATGGTGGAATGTTCCACCGCCACGGTCACGTCGCCCGACGAGGGCAACTCGGCCTCTTCAAGCTCGGTCACGGCGCAGCGGTAGCCGCTGGCAGGTTTGGTGATCAGCAGGGCTTTGAACATGTTGTCTCCTTGATGTGGTGGTGGCGACAGAGAGGCGTGGTGGCGCTAAAAAAAAATCCTCAGGGCGCTTCATGCTCCGACCCTTCACGCCACAGGCGCACGGCCAGCCACCAGCCCAGACCGGCGTTGGTCAAGGCCAGCAGGCTCAGCAGCCAGCGCAGGCCGTCGGCCGGCTCGGCCAGGTGAATGAACCAGACGATGGCCGAGGACAGGATATTGAGTGCCACCATGGCCCAGAACAGGCCGCGACGGGGCTGCCAGAGCCTGGAGACCGATTGCCATTCAAATTGCATGCACCGGATGATCACATGGTTTTTCGAGCGTCGATCCCGGGGCGACGGACAGGCCGGCGTCACTGTGCGGTGCCTGAGGCGGCTTTGGCAGACTCCTGCTCCTGCAGCAGGCGCCACATCACCTTGCCACTGCCGCTCTTGGGCAAAGCATCCACAAAGGACACCGTGCGCGGACATTTGTACACCGCCATGTGTTCGCGGCACCAGTCCACGATGTCCTGCTCGGTGGTGTGTCCGCGCGCTGCATCGCGCAGCACCACGACGGCCTTCACGCTCTCACCCCGGTAGTCGTCGTGGGTGGCGATCACACAGGCCTCGGCGATGGCCGGGTGGCGGAACATCAGCGTTTCCACCTCGGCCGGCCAGACCTTGAAGCCGCTGGCATTGATCATGCGCTTGAGGCGATCGGTGATGAAGAAATAGCCGTCTTCGTCGACACGTCCCAGGTCGCCCGAACGGAAATAGCGCTCGCCTTCAAAGGTGACGAACGCGGCCTCGGTGGCTTCGGGTCGCTTCCAGTAGCCGGCAAACACCATGGGGCCGCGAATGATGATTTCGCCTGTCTCTCCCACCGGCATTTCCTTGAGTGTGTCGGGGTCGACCACGCGCGCATCGGCGCTCATGAAGGGAATGCCCAGGCACTGTTGCTTGGGTGCGTCGGGTGGGTTGTTGTGGGAAGGGGCTGCGGTTTCGGTCAGCCCGTAGCCTTCCGAGTAACGCAACCCGTATTGTTCAAACAGGCGCTGCGCCACGGCTTGTGGCATCGCCGCGCCGCCACCGCCAATGACCTTCAGGCTGGACAGGTCGAACTGCGCAAAGTTCGGGCTGGCCAGCAGGTCGATCACCATGGTGGGTATGTTGGCCCAGTGGGTGACCCGCCAGCGCGAGATCAGGCGGCCCGCCAGTTCGCGATCCCAGCGCGGCATGATCACCAGCGTGGCGCCTGCGTACACCCCGCTGTGCATGCCCGCCACCATGCCGGTGATGTGAAACATGGGCACCACCAGCAACCCGATGTTCTCTGCGGTGCCGTTGCTCCACACGCTGCCGGCCACCGCGTTGTGCATCACGCTGGCATGGGTGTGCATGCAGCCCTTGGGCAGGCCGGTGGTACCGCTGGTGTAGGGCAGCACCGACAGGTGCTCGGGCGTGCGGTCGTGTGCGGGTGGAGGGTCGGAGCAGGCCAGCGCGTTGGCCCAGTCGGCCACCGTGCCATCGGGCAGTGCGGGCGTGGCATGCCGCTGCTGCAACCAGCTGGTCCAGGCCGGCGGCACGTCGGCCTCCGGCCCCATGGCGTCGTGGTAATGGGCCACCACCAGGTGTCGCAGGCGCTGGTTTTCGGGCAGTTCGGCATTGGCCTGCAGCAGGTCCGGTGCCAGATCGGCGGCGGCCACGGCCACGCGCGCGTCCGGGTCGGTGATGTAGTGCTTGAGCTCCTCGGCCCGGTTCATGGGGTTGACCGGCACCACCACGGCATTGGCACGCAGGATCGCAAAGTGCGCCACCACCCACTGGGGACAGTTCTGCATCAGCAGGATCACCCGGTCACCGGAGCGCACGCCCTGGGCATGCAGGTGTGCCGCCATGCGCTCGGCCTGTTCAAAAAGCTCACGGTAGGTGAGCACCTGGTCAAAAAAAACCAGCGCCACCTTGTCCGGATAACGCTGCGCACTGACCAGCAGATTGAACCAGAGCGAGGTCGCCGGTGGCGTCAGTCGATGCGGCAGACGGCTCGGCCAGAACCGGTGGTGCGGCCTCTCAGGCTCAAGTGCAGGGGCGAGCATTGCCCCGGAAAGCGTCGGGCTGGTCATGCGATGTCTCCTTTTTCAGGGCTGGTTCACCCCTTTTGCCAAGGGAGGATACGTGGCATTTCGCCCGGCCAAAAATCCGCCTTGTCGCCCGCGTGACCCCTGCCCGCTGCGGCGCCGAATCTGGGGAAAGGCACCACCCTGCGCTTCGCTCAAGTGCCTTGATGTATTGGCACGGAACCTGCTTGAGCGTCAAATGGGGGCCGGTCAATAGCCGGCGCGATGGCGTCATGATTTATTTGCATGAACCAACCACGTAAACCCCGATGCTCGGCCCATTCGGCCGGGGATACAGTCACTCGGCGGCAAAGTTACGCACGTTTACGGTGCGTAACGGGGCCGACAGACCAACACCCAAACCACAAATTGGAGAGACCTGATGAAATTGAAAACCCTGAAACTGACCGCCTTGGGCCTGAGTGCAGCCGCCACCCTGGTGAGCATGCCTGCCCACGCTGGCAAGGACCTGGACGCGATCAAGTCGCGCGGCACCTTGGTATGTGGAGTCAGTACCGGTCTGGCAGGCTTTTCGGCCGCCGACAGCCAGGGCAAATGGAGCGGGCTTGATGTGGACGTGTGCCGCTCCGTGGCCGCCGCCGTGCTGGGAGACGCCAACAAGGTGCGTTATGTACCGCTGAACGCCGCACAGCGCTTCACCGCTCTGCAGTCTGGCGAAGTGGACCTGCTGCCCCGCAACACCACCTGGACCCTGACCCGCGATGCCACGCTGGGCCTGCACTTCACCGGCGTGAACTTCTTCGACGGCCAGGGCTTCATGGTGCCCAAGAGCCTGAACGTCAAGAGCGCCAAGGACCTCAAGGGTGCCACGGTGTGCGTGCAGTCCGGCACCACCACCGAACTCAACCTGAGCGACTACTCGCGCGCCAACAACCTGAACCTGCGCCCTGTGGTGTTCGCCGAACTGGCCGCCACCAACGCCGCCTACTTCGCCGGCCGTTGCCAGGCCTACACCACAGACGCATCGGGCCTGGCCTCGATCCGCTCCAAGGAAGCGGCCAAGCCGGATGACCACATGATCCTGCCGGAACTGATCTCCAAAGAACCCCTGGGCCCGGCCGTTCGCCGCGGTGACGACGAGTTCTTCGCCATTGTGAAGTGGGTGGGCTACGCGCTGCTGGAAGCCGAAGAGCTGGGCATCACGGCTGCCAATGTGGAAACCATGAAGAAGGACAGCAAGAACCCCAACGTGCTGCGTCTGCTGGGCGGCGGCACCGAAGACACGGGCAAGCTGCTGGGCCTGGACAAGGACTGGGCCGTGCGCGCCGTCAAGGCTGTGGGCAACTACGGCGAGTCCTATGAGCGCAACATCACCCCCATCGGTCTGCCGCGTGGCGTGAACGCGCTGTGGAACAAGGGCGGCTTGATGTACCCGATGCCTGCTCGCTGATTTTTCAGCTCGGGTTGACAACGCCGGCGTGGATTTCCTGCCGGCGTTGTTGCATCTGGGACCCCCTCCCTGACGCCTCCAGGAGATTTTTCTTGAATTCCCCCACCAAACCTCCCCGGCCACAATGGTCGTGGCGAAGCCGCGCTGGTCGCGGTGTCATTTACCAGGCGATTGCCCTGGTGCTGATTGGCCTGTCCGTCTGGTTCCTGGCATTCAACACCCAGGAAAACATGCGCATTCGCGGTATCCAGAGCGGTTTCGACTTCCTGGGCGCATCCGCCGGATTCGATATCGGCGAAACCATCATCGACTACGACCCCAGCGAAACCTACGGCAAGGCCATCTGGGTCGGCGTGCTCAACACGCTGCAAGTGGCCGTGATCGGCATCATTCTCACCACCATCCTCGGCGTGCTGCTGGGCGTGGGCCGTTTCTCGCGCAACGGCCTGGTGCGTGGTATCTGTTATGGCTACGTGGAGCTGTTCCGCAACGTGCCCATCCTGCTGCAGATGCTGATGTGGTACCTGTTCTTCGTGGAAGTGCTGCCCGCTCCCGGCGATGCCTGGAACGTGGCCGACCTGTTCTACCTCAGCAAGGACGGCTTCTCTTTCCCCCGCCCCACGCAGGGCACGGGCTACATGGTGATGCTCGCCGGCCTGGTCGCTGGCGTGGCGCTCTCATGGGTCTGGCGCCGCTGGGCCTTGAAAGAGTTTGAGAAGACCGGGCAACTGCGCAACCCCGGCTGGCCCACGCTGGGCATCATCGCCGGCTGCACCTTTCTGGGCTGGCTGGCCGGCGGCATGCCCACCGAATGGTCCATACCGGAAGCCGGGCGCTTCATGATCGAAGGCGGCGGCAGTGTCTCGCCCGAATTCATGGCGGTGCTCATCAGCCTCACGTTCTACACCGCATCCTTCGTGGCCGAAGTGGTGCGCGGCGGCATCCAGTCGGTGAGCCTGGGACAAAAGGAAGCATCGGCCGCGCTGGGCCTGGCGCCGCGCCAGACCATGAACCTTGTGGTGTTGCCACAAGCCATGCGCGTGATCATTCCGCCCCTGACCAACCAGTACCTCAACCTCACCAAGAACTCGTCGCTGGCCGTGGCCGTGGGTTACCCCGACGTGGTCTCGATTTCCTACACCACGCTCAACCAGTCCGGTCGCGCGGTGGAGTGCATCGCCATCATCATGCTGGTCTACCTGACCACGTCGCTGTCCACCTCGTTGTTCATGAATTGGTACAACGACCGAATGGCCATCAAGGAAAGGTAACCCATGTCCTCCAATACCTTCGTGCCCATTCCCGCGCGACCCTCGCCGGTGCGCACCAGTGGTCTCGTGCCCTGGATCCGCACCAACATGTTCGCCGATTGGCGCAGCAGCACCACCTCGCTGATCCTCATCGCCCTGGTGCTCTACATCGTGCCCGGCCTCTTCAGCTGGGGCGTCTGGAACGCCGTGTTCGACACCGACGCCCAAGCCTGCCAGGCTGTGCGGGGCACAGGCGCCTGCTGGGGGGTGGTGGCCGAGAAGTACCGCATCATCCTGCTGGGTCGCTACCCGTTCGAGGAGCAATGGCGACCGGTCGTGGCCACGAGCCTGATGGTGGCGGGCCTGATCGTGAGCTGTATCCGGGTGTTCTGGAAGGCCTGGCTGGCGATCATGTGGGTCGCCATCATGGCAATCTTCTTCACGTTGATGGGCGGCGGCGTGCTGGGCCTGAGCCCCGTGCGCACCGACCTCTGGGGCGGCCTGCCACTGACGGTTCTGCTGGCCACGGTGTCGATCTTCCTGGCGTTTCCGCTGGCCATCGTGGTGGCGCTGGGACGGCGCAGCAACCTGCCGGCGATCCGCTCGGCCTGCATCGTCTACATCGAACTCATCCGTGGCGTGCCATTGATCTCGGTGCTGTTCATGGCCTCGTTCATGTTCCCCTTGTTCATGCCGCAGGGCGTGACCATCGATGTGCTGGTGCGGGTGGTCGTGGGCATCACGCTGTTCGCGGCTGCCTACATGGCCGAGATCATTCGCGGCGGCCTGCAAGCCATTCCCAAGGGTCAGCTCGAAGCAGCCGACACGCTGGGCCTGAGCTACTGGCAGACGCAGCGCAAGATCGTGCTCCCACAGGCCCTGGCCATGGTGGTGCCCAGTGTGATGAACAACTTCATCTCCATCTTCAAGGACACCTCGCTGGTGACCATCGTCTCGATGTATGAGCTCACCGGTGCGCTGTCACTGGCGCTCAACTCCGACGTGAACTGGCGGCCTTTCAAGATCGAGGCCTACCTATTCATCACGGTCGTCTACTTCATCTTCTGTTTCGCGATGTCGCGCTACAGCCTGTGGGTAGAGAAGCAACTTTCTGCCAGCAAAGCCAGATAACAAATCCACCCCCGTTTCTCGCTCACTGCGTGTAGCTCGAATCCCCCCTCAAGGGGGCGGCACCCTGTGGCCCGGCAAAGCCGGTTCCACGGTGCCCCTGGATTCGGCTTCTTCGCTCGCTTGACTCATAACAAGGAAATTCCTGTGACTGAACCCATCATCCGATTTGACAAGGTCAACAAGTGGTATGGCAACGACTTCCACGTGTTGAAAGACATCGACCTGAACGTGGCCAAAGGTGAACGCATCGTCATCTGCGGCCCTTCCGGCTCCGGCAAATCCACCCTGATCCGGTGCATCAACCGGCTTGAAGAGCACCAGCAGGGCCATCTCATCGTGGACGGCACCGAACTCACCGATGACATCAAGGCCATCGACCAGGTCCGCAAGGAAGTGGGCATGGTGTTCCAGCAGTTCAACCTGTTCCCGCACCTGACCGTGCTGGAGAACCTGACACTTTCCCCCATGTGGGTGGGCAAAATGCCCAAGAAGGAGGCCGAAGAAAAGGCCATGGCGCAACTGGAGCGCGTGCGCATTGCCAACCAGGCAGGCAAGTACCCCTTGCAGCTCTCGGGCGGGCAGCAGCAGCGCGTGGCCATTGCGCGGGCGCTTTGTCTCACGCCCAAGATCATGCTGTTCGATGAGCCCACCTCCGCCCTCGACCCCGAGATGATCAAGGAGGTGCTGGACGTCATGATCGAGCTGGCCAACCAGGGCATCACCATGATCTGCGTGACCCACGAAATGGGTTTTGCCAAGGCCGTGGCCGACCGCGTGATCTTCATGGACCAGGGCCAGATCGTTGAACAGAACACGCCGCACGAGTTCTTCAACAACCCGCAGAACGAACGCAGCCGCGACTTCTTGTCCAAGATCCTGGGGCATTAGAGGATCACCCCCTGCGCCGCTGACGCGGCTTCCCCCCTCTCTGACGCCTTCGGCTTGGAGGGGGGACGGCAGCTTGGGCCGGCGGAGCCGGACCCTTGCTGCCTCTGGAATAGAGGCGCTTCGCTCCGGAGAGGTATCAGCCACTCCCTGCGCCGCTGACGCGGCTTCCCCCCTCTCTGACGCCTTCGGCTTGGAGGGGGGACGGCATCTTGGGCCGGCGGAGCCGGACCCTTGCTGCCCCTGGAATAGAGGCGCTTCGCTCCGGAGAGGTATCAGCCACTCCCTGCGCCGCTGACGCGGCTTCCTCCCTCTCTGGCACCTTCGGCTTGGAGGGGGGACTGCATCTTGGGCCGGCGGAGCCGTCCCTTGCTGCCCTTGGAATGAATGCACTTCTCGTCGGAGGAGCTTGTCCCCTACGCGGCACGTGGACGCGACGCCCGAAACGGTTTGAATATCAAACCAACACCCGTCACGGGAGTGGGTCAACACCAGTCATCGCCCGCGCTGGCCCTGGCGAAGACTGCGCGTCAGCCAACTTCTGTTCGCGGGAGAGCGAGCAGCGTCAACGCCATTGGCGCCGTTGCCAGACAACACCAACTTGACCCCGTCTGGCAATGGACCGAAGTTCTGCTCCATTTGTGGCCGCAACCAGTTAGCGACCACACGCCGTATGGCGTCGAACTCGCCGTGTCGTTCCGACCCTTTTCTGACTGCGGCCCAGTCAGAAAACAGGGTGCGAGCCAGTCTTCTGACCCGGCGCGTGGCCGTGGTGGACATCCACTCATGGTATCCCGAAGGAGGCTTGTACTGGTAGCCTCGGATGATCTCGAAGGCGAGGTCGTCAAGCACACCGACCACCAGAATATCCACATCCCCTTTGAGCCGGTCGAGCACCTCATGAGGTGTGGCCATCGGGTGCCTGTGGGAGCGCACAAGCCCCCTGCGCATTTTGAACAGGCCGACTGACATCACCATTCGGTAGTCGCTTCCATGCGCTTATCGGTTTGCCGTCGACCGATGACCATGAGCTGTTCTGCGAGATCGACCGTGCGTGGCGCATCGACCCCCAGCCCGACCGCCAGGCGCATGATTTCGCCACAGGTGGCGTCGATGGCCAGCTCCATCGACTTTTCGTCGGCGCCAGAAAGATCGACGAGACCCGCGTCGCTACCGGTCAACTGGCGCGATACCAGCCCGACAAGCATGCCATCGTTCTGTCGAAGCATCATCGGAACCATTCGCCATGGCACACCCAACAAGTTCCAGGGTTTGATGCCGGTGGCACCCAGCAGCCACAGGGCCTCGTCCAGCACACGGGCGTACCGGTTTCGCCAGGCACGCATTGCCAGCATCTGTTCGAACTCCAAACCCGAGACCAGTCTGAACAGGGCGTTGAACTGCAGCAGGAGGTGACCCCATTGCACGGACAACATGTCGTCACACAGCGTAACTTCAAAGCCGGCCTGTTCGATCAGAGGTCGCCAGTGCCGTGTCTGCGGCACGTCGTTCAGATAGAGCTTTCGGCGTTCCCAGGTGGCACCTCCAGACTGCAATAACCTTGCCGGATCAAAGGCCATGACACAGCGGATCCACTGCAGACGGGGTGCAGCCTGGGCAGCCCAAGTGAGGCGGCGAATGCCCTGCTGTAACGCAATCACCGGCGTGGTTTTCGGTAGCAGGCGTTGAAGCAACACAGCCGACTCCAGCGTATCGTCGGCGTCCACAGCGAACAACACCAGATCGGAGCTGCTCGCCAGGTAGGAGCCCTCGGAGCAGGTCGCGAAGCGCGTTTTCAGATCCGGTACGAAGTCGACGCGCACGCCGCCGCTGCGCAGGGCCTCTCCGATAAGGAGCGCCGATTGCCCGGATCCAATGATCAGCACGTTGGAAGTGATCTGGTTCATGGATGAAGCCCGTCAAGCCGCAAGCACTGCGGAATAGGCGCGCGCAGCACCGTCGCAGCGCGTGCGGACGGCTTGGTCGCTGCCCAGGACCCTCAGATCTGAGCCCGTGTGATCGACTCCTTGGCTGGTTCCTGATCCAGCAAGACGTGTGCTTGCTCGCGGTGCAACCTGGCCTTCGCCAGGACCAAAGAAGTGAGCTCCAGTGGCAATTGGCCGGGCGAGTTCAGGTACCGCTGGCCAGTTGTGCAGGTGGCATGTGCTTGAGTCGCAGCGTTCCATCGCGCGCGGCGAAGTTATTTCTTGAATGCAAGTGATCATGGAAGCGTGCAGTCCCGTGTGAAGCGGTCGTCTTTGGAAGGTACGCAGATGGGAGCGAAGAGGATCGGGAACGGAACTTGGCAAGTGATGGGGTGGGGATGCCGAGCCGGCATCCACACGGCTTGGCCACACCGACTTTCTCCACCGACCATTCGCACCAATGACATGCGCAGGTTTTGCATACCACTGAAGCTTGCGTCGTTCAGCGAACCATCGACTGATCAGAGCGCACCATCGCAAGATCAACGAACGTCGCTCCGCGGTGTTTCTTTGGACCGTAGGAAACCCACATAGGGCCCAAGTCGTACTCGCCGATGCGCTCGAACACGGCACGCATACCAGCCCGGGTGGGCTGAGGTCCGGCAAGCTGCAGAGCATGAATGAGGACTCTCGCCGCCACATAACCCTCCATCGCCGGATAGGACAACCGCGCCTTGTCCTTCCACAGGGCAGACATGTCTCGCCGGAACGCCGTTGCGATCGACGTCACCCCGTCCGGGTTGGGTACCCGCTGCGCAATGACGAAGGCATGGGCACGGGCACCGGCCTCACGAATCAGGTCAGGTACGCTGATGATGGAAACGCCATAGTGAGACAAGAAGTTGCGCCGATCGCCAAGCGCATTCAGAAGCTTGCCGCTGAAGCGTGCCGAAGCGATGTGTATGACGGCCTGCGGCGCCCCGTCGGTGATCATCTTCGCTGCTGGCAGCAGATCATCGCTCTTCGGATCGTAGGGAACCTCCAGCGGCGGCGGAAGCTTGTGCGAAGCCATCAACTCCTTGGCAATGCCGAGGCCGCCTTTTCCGAAGCCGTCGTCCTGGTAGAACACGGCCACCTTGCGTAGGCCAATGGTCACGAAGTGCTGCACGATCTTTTTGATCTCGTCCGAATAGGTGCCGCGCAGGAAGAAGATGTTCGGATGCCCCTTCGACTGCAAGCCGTCGCTGCCGGAGATGGGTGCGAACAACACGATGTTCGCTTCATCGAGAACCGGAATCACCGCACTCGTCATGGGTGTGCCCGTGTAGCCGAACAGCACCAGCGGCCCGCCACTGTCGGCCAGAAAGCGCCCCGTGTTCTCTACCGTCTTTTGCGCGTCGTAGCCATCGTCTGCGCTCACAAACTCGATCTTGCGGCCATGCACGCCGCCGGCGCCGTTGACCTGTTCGAAGGCTGCCTTCGCTCCTTCATTGAAAGCCAGGCCGACCTCAGCCTGTAGGCCGGTGAGAGCCGCCGACTGAGCCACGCGAATGACTGACGGGGAGGCGGACTGAGCGTGCCCGCGCACAGCCAGCAGCGTCGCCGCACCGAGAACAAGCGCCCTGCGCTGAGAAGAGAAAGATGTTGCGGACACGAAAGTCTCCTTGTGCTGAGTGCGCACTTGTTTTGCCATTGAGGGATGCCCATCCGGTGAATGAGCCGCATTGGTGAGAAGCGGGATCGCCTGGAAATTGCCTTGGGCGAAATGTCGTTCCACCACTTCGGCACCTAGGCGCACCGTTCACCGCCAATCCTTTGGTGACCATCTAGACAGTACATATCTGCTATAAGGTCTTCTTTTCATGGCGAGTTCACTTCTCTGCAGTGAGGTAGATTAAGTGCCCACTTTTTCCTTGTCTATTGGGCCGTTCCTCCCGCCCTTCCCTTGGCATCACCTAGGGTTTTCCCCAGCAGTGGTGTTTGCGTCATTTTTCTGTAAGGATCCCCACCAATCAGTTTTCTGTACGCTTGACGTTTCGGACTGCCGGACTCACGCCACTTGATCAGGCTTGAGTTCCATGAAATTTCATGTATTTCAAGCACTTGGAATCAATGCTTTCAGCGAAATGCTCGTGCATTTGGATCAGGGGGACACTCAGCTCCGCGCCGTCTCATCAGCGTCACCCTGCAAACCTTTGCGCAAGAACTCTGGTGTATTAGGTTAATTAATCCTTAATTAATTTTCCTGAAACTCTATCGGTCTGCTGCAGTGTTGGCTGGATCCAACTGCGGAATGCCGTTGATCCTTGGCTCTGCCCAACGCCATATGTCGAGATCCATCGAAGGCAGGCTGGAGCACGCATGCCAGCGGAGCCTGAAGTGGATGTGGCTGACCGGCCGACTCGAACCAGTCTTCAAGACCAGTACGGACTTCCGGCGCGACAACGGCAAGGACATTCGCAATGCCTTCCGTCGGTTCGTGACGCTGTGACGCGAGCTAAAGCCGCCACCACTTCAACCTGGTTTTCCACTTCATCTGATCGTTTTCGACTTTATTGATCAGAAACAAGGGGCGATGCGAGGAAGCCCCCCAAACTGAAACCTCTTCTTACAACAGGCGTCACTCGACAGGGCGGGCGACTTGAGAGTGCCATGTGGCACTGCCACAATCAGCCGTGTATCTGATCAAGACTCTCCTGCATGACTTCCCAACCCCCTATCACCATTCAACGCCTCACCTGGCTGCGTTGGAGCTGCACCACCGCCGTCGGCCTCTCGTTGTGGTGTGCGGGCGCGGCACTCGCCTTTGATGCCCAGGGCCACCGCGGCGCGCGCGGCCTGGCGCCCGAGAACACCATCGCGGGTTTTGAACAGGCGCTGGCCATCGGTGTGAGCACGCTTGAACTCGATGTGGTGCTCAGCGCCAACGGGGTGCCGGTGGTCTCGCACGACACCGCTCCCAACCCGGACATCACGCGCGACGCCAGCCATCAGTGGCTGAAGTCGCGGGGGCGCCCATTCAACACACTGAGTCTGGACGAAATCGCGAGCTTCGACGTGGGGCGCATCAACCCCGGCAGTCGCTACGCGCGCGACTTTGCCAGCCAGCGGCCTGTCGACGGTGAACGCATTCCCACGCTGGCCGCGGTGTTCAAGCGGGTCAGGACGCTGAGGGCCGATCACACGCGCTTCAACATCGAGCTCAAGCACAACCCCAACCGCCCCCACGAATCACCTGAACCGGCCGAATTCGTGCGCGCCGTGCTGGAAGTGATCCAGCAACATGGCATGGCCTCGCGCACCACAATCCAGAGTTTTGACTGGCACCTGCTCCGCGAGGTCCATCGGGTGGCGCCAGACATGCCGCTGTCCCATCTGTCGGCACAGCGTGAGCGCTTTGACACCCTGCGCTCGGGTGTGTGGACCGACGGCCTGAAACTCGCCAGTTTCGAAGACGCCCCTTCGATGGTGGCCGCTGCGGGGGGCAAGCTCTGGTCCCCCCATTTCCAGGATCTCAGCCAGCCGGTGCTGACACGTGCCCGTGCACTGAACCTGCGCGTGATCCCCTGGACCGTCAACGAGATCCCCGATATGGGGCGGCTGATCGATTGGGGCGTGGACGGCATCATCACCGACTACCCTGATCGCTTGCGCACCGTGATGCAGCGCAGAGGCATGGAACTGCCACCCGCCATGGAACTGCCCAATGACAAGCAGGCCGAAGGCGTCCCTCCTCCCGTGCGCGAGCCGGCGCCGTTTGGCGTGGCGCCCGACCTGCGTTGATGCCGCCGGCTTCAGATCACTCGGGCGATTCAGGCAGAGGGCTTGCGGGCCGCGGTGGGTGACGCGTCCCAAGCCGTGGGGTCGATGTCCAGGTCGGCGAATTGGCCAGGATCGAGCACTGGTCGTTCATGCCCCGCCTTCAGCTGGTCCTGATAGTCTTTCAGTAAGCGCATGGCCACTGGGAACAGCATCAGGATGGCGATCAGGTTGACCAGCGCCAGCAGCCCCATCAGGGGGTCGGAGAAAAAGAACACCGATGTCGCTCCGGGCGCAGATGCGCCCAGGAACACCACCGCCACAATGGCCACACGCAACACATGCAGCGCCATGGGGTGACCGGTCAGCTCGCTCAACGCGGTTTCACCCAGGTAGTAGTTGTAGATGATGGAACTGAAGGCGAACAGCAGGATGGCGAAGGTCAGGTAGTACTGCGACCAGCCACCAAGGTGAGAGACCAGCGCCTGCTGGGTCAGCACGATGCCATCGACATCCGTGGCACCCGGCACGTAGGCGCTGCTCAGCAGGATCACAAAGGCGGTGCAAGAGCAGATCACGATGGTGTCGAGAAACACCGAAAGCGACTGCGTGATGCCCTGGCTGATGGGATGCTTCACGTAGGCCGTGGCGGCCACGTTGGGCGCAGAACCCAGCCCGGCCTCGTTCGAGAACAAGCCCCGCCGAAGGCCCTGGGCAATGGCCGCACCCATGCCACCACTCACAGCCTCTTCCAGACCGAGCGCGTTGGAAAAAATCAAGGCCATCACGCGCGGCACTTCCGCGATGTTGAGCACCACCACCAGCAGGGCCATGCCGATGTAGCTCAGCGCCATGACCGGAATCAGCACATCCGAAGCCTTGGCAATTCGGCGGATGCCGCCATAGACGATGAAGCCGGTGACCACGGCCAGGAACACGCCAGACCAGATGCGGTCGATGCCCAGGCTGTTGTTGACCGCGCCAGCAAACGTGTTGCTCTGAAAGGCGTTGAAGCCAAAGGCGAACGATGCCATCAGGCACACCGCATAAAGAATCGCCAGCCAGCGGTACTGCGAACCCAGACCATGGCGGATGTAACTCCCTGGCCCGCCTCGGTAGCTACCGTCGCTGGTGGTGCGCTTGAAGACCTGCGCCAGCGTGCATTCGACGAGGCTGGTGGCCATGCCCACGAGCGCGATGGCCCACATCCAGAACACTGCGCCCGGGCCGCCCAAGGTGATGGCCACCGCCACCCCGGCGATGTTGCCGCCGCCCACGCGCCCACCCAGCGAGACAAACAGGGCCTGGCGCGCACTGATCTGGCTGGGGTCGGCGTGTTCATTCTTGGGCGAAAGCACCCGGAACATGCGGGTGAAGAAACGCAGCTGCACGAAGCCGGTCAACGCTGTCATGAAGACACCGAACACAACCAGGATGGGGATCAGCGCCCAGCCCCAGGTCAGGTCTTCCAGCACGGTGAAAAAATGGGTGATGGTTTCCATGGTTGCCTTTTCTTCGGTGGTTTGATGGCTTTGCCAGTTGCGCGACGAATGCACTGGCTTGGTGCCTGTGAAGGCCTTGCGGCCAAGCTCGCATGCCCCTGCGGGCATTCGAGGGCACACCAGGCGCATGATGCGACAACAGCAAGGAACGAGCCACCGCTACCCCGGCAAAATTGCCACAAGGTGCAACCTCCAGGCGCCACGGCGCCAGCATCCGTCGAGCGCCCTGCAGGAAGAACCTTGTTCGAAGAAGCCGGCAGTTCCTTCAGCCAGCACGATCTGGACGGGGCATCTACCTCGCCCATTTACCGGACTGGGCCAGCAGGTGCTCCATGAACACCTTGGCAACAGGCGAAGCCTGTTTGCCCTTTTGCCGAACGACGTGCCAGTTCGACTCAATGGGAAAACCCGCCACCTGGAGGACCGACACGCCGTGCTCATGAGCCAGTCCATGCAAAGCGTGGCTGGAGATGACAGACACCCCCAGATTGCCGGCCACGGCTTCCTTGATGGCTTCGTTGCTGCCCAGTTCCAGGCCGAGGTTCGGCTTGAACCGAAGGCGCTTGAAGTGGGCGTCCACCGCCATCCGCGTGCCCGAGCCGCGCTCACGCAGAATGAAACGCAGCGGGCTCAGGTCGGCCAGTTCCAGCTTGCGCCGCCTGGCCAGGGGATGCGCATTCGCAGCGATCACCACCAAGGGATTTGGCATGACCACCTGGTCTTCGAGGTCGATGTCGGTGGGCGGCATCGACATGATGTAGAGATCGTCCTGGTTGTCGCGCAGCCGCTGGACGACGCCATCGCGATTCAGCACTTCCAGTGCGATGTCGATCTCGGGGTATTGCGCGCAAAAAGTGCCGAGCAGGCGCGGCACGAAGTACTTTGCGGTGCTGACGACCGCCACCCGCAACTGGCCGCGTGTCAGTCCCTTGGTTGCATCGATCCGCTGCTCGAAGGCCGCCCAGTCGTCCGCAATGGATCGCGCCGTTCGGGCCAGGTCCCTGCCGGCATCCGTCAGGTGCACCCGCCGGGAGATCACTTCGTACAGCGGCACACCCACCGATTCGGACACCTCCTTGAGCTGCATCGACGCCGTGGGCTGGGTCACATGGCACTCACGCGCCGCTCGGCTGACGCTGCCCGTGTCAGCCAGCGCGAGGAAAAGCCGAAGCTGCCGAAAAGTGATATTCATAGATTTTTACCTATTTATTTGTAGATAAAAATCGATTTTACTTAATGCATTCAGACCCCTAGCATCGCCGCCAAAGGACAAACCCCATGCAAAACCTGCTCGATCCCGCCATCCTGTTTTTTCTCTTCGGCGTGCTGGCCGGCGCCCTCAAATCCAACCTCGAGATTCCGCCACCGATCGCGAAGTTCTTGTCGCTGTACCTGCTGATGGCCCTGGGCCTGAAGGGCGGGTTTGCGCTGGCCCAATCCGGCTTGAGCGTTTCAGTGATGGTGAGCCTGGCGGCGGCGATGCTGATGGCCTTCATCGTGCCCGCGCTGGGCTATCAGTTGCTGAAGAACCGCGTGTCGCGCTTCGATGCAGCGGCCATCGCAGGGTCCTACGGATCGGTGAGCGCGGTGACCTTTGTGACCGCCATGCAATACCTGGAAGCCAACCACATGAGCCCGGGTGGACACATGGCCGTGGCGCTGGTGGTCATGGAGTCACCGGCCATCGTCATGGCCGTGATGCTGGCCAATATGCTGCGGCACGCACCCGCAGGCACCATCGCCCTCTCGCCATCGGGTGGCGCTGCGGTGGCCTCGGCGGGCGGGCTTGCCGGTGTGCCACCGCTGGGCAAAATCCTTCACGAATCGTTCACCGACGGCGCACACCTGCTGCTGCTCGGCGCCATGGCAATCGGTTATCTCAGTGGCGACGCCGGCAGCGCCGTGATGGCCCCTTTTTCGAATGACCTCTTCAAGGGCATGCTGGCCTTCTTTCTGCTCGACATGGGACTCATGGTGGCGAGGAATTTCGGTGCCGTGCGCGGTCAGTCGCCGGTGCTGATCGCTTACGCCAGCCTGGGGCCACTGGTGCACGCCACGATTGCGCTGGCACTCGCCGTGATGTTGCAGTTGCCTGCAGCCGATGCCGCCTTGCTGATGGTGCTCTCGGCCAGCGCTTCCTACATCGTGGTGCCCGCCGTCTTGCGTTACGCCATCCCGGAAGCAAACCCGTCGCTCTACTTCGGGCTGTCGCTGGGCATCACCTTCCCGCTGAACATCCTGTTGGGCATCCCGCTCTACACCTACTTCGCCACCAGCGTGCTGAGTTGAGGCAGGTCCAGCGCCTCGCACGCGGGCAGCAGTGGCGCACCCGCCGCGTCGCAACGCAGCAACTCTGTTTCGAGGCAGCGCATTGTCGGCCCAACCGAGCGTGTCGCCGCTGGGAAAGGTCTGCACGGCAGTGCCCCTGAAGTCACCGGGGCCAAAGCACACCGACGGGAACCAAAAGGACAGCACCGTATCATTCATCACCATGCGCAGACTGCTGCTCGTCTTCATGATCGCCCTCTTGCCATTGCGTGCCTTGGTGGGCGACGCCATGGTCATGGCCATGACGGCCGTGCCGGCGGCGCATGACACGAATGCAGCCGGCATGGGCAACCTACCGTGCCCCGAGCACACAGCTGCCGCACTTCCGGGGCAAGATGCCGCCCACGGCAGTGAGCACCATGCCGAAACACATGGGCACGACGCAGACGACCAGCACGCCGTCTGCGACCTGTGCAACGGGCCGGCCATGACCCATGCCATGTTGGCTCCAACGCCACTTCCCGCCGAACACGGCTTGGATGTGGCGCCCGTGGCACGTTTTGCCAGTTCCGAGCCTCACCGGGGAATCAAACCACCCATTTCCTGAGCACCCATACCCGAAGTGCGTCCGCCGCCCTCTGAAATGAGGCAACAGGCGGTCGCTGTTCAGTGCTCCTGGAGATGTTCATGATTCTTATCTTGCGGCGTTCGCCGCTCACCACACACCCTGCCAACGCAGCGAAGCGATGGCGCCCTGCCCACCTGCTGTCCCCACTGATGGTCGCACTGGCTGCGCTTTGGGGCACACCCACCTGGAGCCAGATGGCACCCGAGGTGCCGGCTTTGCGGGCCGCCGACCCCTCGACCGCCGTTCCCGCGCCACCTGCCCTGACATTGCCGGCTTCGGGCGGCGCCCAGCCCATGGATGCCCCCGCCGACCTGCAGCAGGCGCGCGAGATCTGGCGCAAGGCCAACGAACGGGTGGCCGAATTCCCGCGCGGGCACATCGACCTGCTGCGCTGGGAAGCCAGCAACCCGGGCCAGGTGCGCCCCGCCCCTCGGCCAGACAGTGCCGGTGACGCGCGCCTGGACGTGGGCGAGGCCCTGCGCCTGTCCTTGCGTCACCGCCCCGAACTGTTCACCCGTACCGGAATGAACGAGCTGGCACGCGCCGAAGTGCAGGTCGCCTACGCCAGGCACCGGCGTGAGCTGGAGCGGGCCTGGATCGACGCGGTCGCCGCACGGCAGGCCGCGCTACATGCGGCCGACGTGCTGGACGCCGCGCGAGTGGGCAGTGAGCTCGGCCAGCGCATGGTGCGGGCCGGGAACTGGAGCCACGCCAAGCTCATGCGCGAACAGCTGATCGAAGCCTCCGCATGGCAGACCGCTGCCAATGCACAGCTCGCATCGATGCAGGCCCGCGAACGGCTGGCGGGCCTGATGGGCCTTTGGGATGCGGCCTCCGTGGCGCAGCTGGACCAGCGCCTGCCTGACAGCCTGCCTGCCCTGCCAGCGAGCGCCGTTCCGGGTCCTGATCTGGACGAGGCCGACATCGAGAGCGCGGTATTGCGCAGCCACCCCACGCTCGGCGTCGAACGCCAAGCCGCCCAGCGGCGCTTTGCGGGTCTGAGCGCGGGCCGCTGGGAGGCCTGGGTCAAGGCGTCCGAGGCGGCCTTGCAGAACACGCCCGATCAGGCCGGAGGCGGACTCGCCACCCCCCCCCATCTGGACGACAACACCCTGCTGCGGGATCATCCCTTGGCTGGCGCGGTACAGGCGCAGGCCGAGCTGCTGTCCAAGGCAGCGCAGCGCAGATCGATGGCGCGTGAAGCCTGGGCCCAGGTGCGGCTGCGCCATGCCAGCGCCCAGCATGCACAAGACGTGGTGAGCCAGCTGCAGGCTGCGCTGGAACAGGAAACCTTGCTGCGCTACAACGGCATGCTGCAAAGCAGCTGGGAGCTGCTGGCCAGTGCACGCGAACGCATTGGCTCACTTGATGCGGCCCTGCAAGCCCGGCGCGATTACTGGCGCGCGCACAGCGACTGGCAGGCCCTGCTGGCTGGTGCCGACTACGCCGGTCCTGATGCCCCCGCCTCCATGGGCGCAGGCACTTCTTCGGCTGGAGCACATTGAGAGCGAACGCCTCCGCCTCGCAGCAACCGCACGCAAGCACATGGAACACTGAAAATGAAAAACACCCTCAACCGAAGACACTTCTTCGCCGGTGCCGCTGCCACAGCCGTGGCCGCCACCAGCGTCAGCCGCGTGGCACTGGCCGCCATCCCCGAAGCCGTGCAACAAACATCGGCCGACACCGCCGGCCCCTGGACGCCGCCCGGTGTCACCGGTGCCGGCCGTCCGTACAACCCGGTGGTCACGCTCAACGGCTGGACCGCACCCTGGCGCATGAACAACGGGGCGAAGGAATTCCACCTGGTGGCCGAACCCGTGGTGCGTGAAATGGCGCCCGGCTTTCACGTCAACATGTGGGGCTACAACGGCCAGAGTCCCGGGCCCACCATCGAGGTGGTCGAGGGTGACCGGGTTCGCATCTACGTGACCAACCGGTTGCCTGAACACACCACCATCCACTGGCACGGCCAGCGACTGCCCAACGGCATGGACGGTGTGGGCGGGGTGAACCAGCCCGCCATTGCGCCCGGCAAGACCTTCGTCTACGAGTTCACGGCAAGACGTCCCGGCACCTTCATGTACCACCCGCACGCCGACGAGATGGTGCAGATGGCCATGGGCATGATGGGCTTCTGGGTCACGCACCCGAAGCAGAAGCACCCGCTGATCGAAGACGTGCAGCGCGACTACTGTTTCCTGCTGAACGCCTTCGACGTGGAGCCCGGCAGCATGACGCCGCAGATCAACACCATGCTGGACTTCAACATCTGGAGCTTCAACAGCCGCGTGTTCCCGGCGATCTCGCCGCTGGTGGCCCGGATGGGCGAGCGCGTGCGCGTGCGGGTGGGCAACCTCACCATGACCAACCACCCGGTGCACATCCATGGCATCGAATTCGAAGTGACTGGCACCGACGGCGGCCCCACCCCCAAGGGTTCGCGCTGGCCGGAGGTCACCGCCGATGTGGCCGTGGGCCAGATGCGCCAACTGGAGTTCATCGCCGACGAGCCCGGCGACTGGGCCATGCACTGCCACAAAAGCCACCACACCATGGGCGCCATGGGACACAGCGTGCCCACCATGATCGGCGTGGACCACAGCGGCCTGGTGGCGCCCCTGCAGCGCGCGGTGCCCGACTACATGGTGATGGGCGAACGCGGCATGGCCGACATGGGCGAAATGGAAATGGAGTTGCCGGCCAACACGTTCCCCATGATGACCGGCACCGGCCCTTACGGCCCGATCGAGATGGGCGGCATGTTCACCATGCTGAAGGTGCGTGCCGACCAGAAGCCAGGCGACTACACCGATCCGGGCTGGTACACCATGCCGCCCGGCACCCAGGCGCGCCTGGTGGAGACCAGCGATGCCCCCGCAGCCAGCCGGCCCGCCACACCTGCCCAGCCCGCCAACGCCAACGCCCGCAAACCTCAGGCCGGTTCCGGCCATCAACACTGACGCACAGGACACCGAATGAAACACACCTCCTCCCGCCGCCACTTTCAGCTCAGCCTGCTCGCCCTGCCCTGGGCGCTCGGCACCACCCTCGCACAGGCCCACGGCGACACGCACGGCAAGACCGCCGGGCCGGTCGTGAAGGAGCAGAAACCTTGGGGCATCGCCGCTGAGCCCGGCAAGGCCCAGCGCACGCTCGAGATTCTGATGACCGACGACATGAAACTCAGCCCCAGCCACCTGAACGTGCGCGAAGGCGAAACCCTGCGCTTGCGCGCGATCAACAAGGGCAAGGTCATGCACGAGATCGTGATCGGCACATCGGCTGAACTGGCCGAACATGCAGAGATGATGAAGAAGTTTCCCGCCATGGAGCACGATGAACCGTACATGGCCCACGTGCCGCCCGGCAAGCGCGGCGACATCGTCTGGACCTTCAACCGCCCGGGGGACTTCGAATTCGCCTGCCTAATCGCCGGCCACTTCGAAGCCGGCATGCGCGGCACCATCCGTGTCGCACCCAAAGCCTGATCTTGAACTTAGGAGAACCACCATGCAAAGACGCATCCTGCTCAGCGCCGCCATCGGCCTGCCCTTCCTCGGCACCGCCGCACTGGCCCAGACCAAGCCTGACACCCTGCCCGTGCTGCAGGTCTGGAAAGACCCGAACTGCGGCTGCTGCGGCGACTGGGTGGCCTATCTTGAGGCCGACGGCTTCAAGGTCCAGGTGTTCGACAGCGGCAACGCCGCCGTACGAAAGCGCCTGGGCCTGCCAGACAAATACGCCTCCTGCCACACCGGGTTGATTGGTGGCTACGTGATCGAAGGCCACGTGAACGCACCTGAGATCCGCCGCCTGCTGAAAGAGAAGCCCCATGCCATCGGTCTCTCCGTGCCCGGCATGCCGGTGGGCAGCCCGGGCATGGACGGCGCCATCTACGGCAAACGCCGCGACCCTTACGACGTGGTGCTGGTGCTCAAAGATGGCAGCAGCCGTGTGTACCAGTCGTACTTCCGCGGTTAAGGCGGCCCCGCCAGCGTCGCCCCCCGGCAAAGGTGTGGTTGCGACTTGGTCGTTGGCCTTTTGTTCAGGCTCATTGAAGTCGCATTTCGCATTTTAATTTTCCGTTCATACAGGCCATGTCGCCGGACATCGGCCAGCCAGCCCGTACTGTGTGGACGCGAAGAAAATGCCGGGATTACGGAAGTGCGCCTGCGTGATCGCGGATCGATGAACGATCTGGATAGTTGTCTAAAGTCACCGAAGCCACAGGTTTTTCGGCACGGAAATTGATGCTTGCAGTCGAGGCCAGGCGCCATACGAGTGCGGCGAGTTCAGTCAACGATCGGTCCCCGGAGCGGGCTCAATGCGTCTTCCCCACCAATGCCCGACTCCGAACCATCCATCCGAAGAACAATGACCAAGGACTCCAGGGACCACTCTCACCAATCATCACGGCGACGCATTCTCAAAGGCATGGCAGCCATGCCCCTGGCAAGTACGCTGCTGGCATGCGGTGGCAACTCGCCCGAGACCGCCAACGGTCCACCAGCCATTTCCAAACCCGTGGAGTGGGGTGCTCCACCGCCCGCACCCTCTCCTCCCGCAGCGTCTCCAGCACCTGCCGCACCCCCTCCATCGCCTGCGACACCACCGCCACCGCCGCCTCAACCACCTGCCGCCAAAGCTTTTGTGCACCCGGGTGGGCTGCACACTGATGCAGACTTCGCCCGCATGCGCACCAAGATTGCAGAAGGCGCAGCGCCGTGGGCGAACGCCTGGGACGTACTGAAGCACTCGGGCCATTCCTCGCTGAACACCGATACATGGCCCAACCCGCTGGCGGTGGTGATCCGTGGAGGCGACGGACAGAACTTTGGCACCATGATCAAGGACATGCAGCGGGCCTACCAGCTCGCGCTGCGCTGGAAGGTGTCCGAAGACGATGCCTACGCAGACCGTGCGGTGGCGTTCCTGGACGCGTGGTCGGGCAAGATGACCACGCTCACTGGCAATGCCGACCGCTTCCTTGCGGCCGGCATCTACGGCTACCAGTGGGCCAACGTCGTGGAGCTCATGCGCAGCTACTCCGGCTGGTCGCCCGAGGGGATCGAGAGGTTCCAGAAGCTGCTGCTGAACGTCTTCTATCCGTTGAGCCACGACTTCCTCATCAAACACAATGGTGCGGACATCACCAACTACTGGGCCAACTGGGATCTGTGCAACATCAACGCCATCATGGCCATCGGCATCTGCTGCGACCGGCGCGATCTGTACGACGAGGCTGTCAGCTATTACAAGAACGGCCGGGGCAACGGTGCGGCCGCGCACAACGTCTACGTCATCCACCCCGGGCTCCTGGGTCAATGGCAGGAAAGCGGGCGCGACCAGGGGCATGCAACGCTGGGCATGTCACTGTGCGGCGCGCTGTGCGAGATGGCATGGTCCCAGGGCGACGACCTGTATGGTTACTGGAACAACCGCCTGCTCTCTGCCGCCGAATACGTGGCAGCCAGCAACCTGCAGGATGCGAACGGCAATTACGCAGACCTACCTTATGCCCGCTATTCCAACGTGCTTGCCACTTCCACAGCGATCTCATGGGCCGGACGTCCGCACCTTCGCCGCTGCTGGGAGCTGTTGTACAACCACTATGTCAACCGCAAAGGGCTGTCTGCGCCATTTGTGACCGCCATGGCAGAAAAACTGCGCCCCGAAACGCGAGGCACCGGCGACGATCCCGGCATGGGCACCTTGACCTTCTCACGCGAGCCGATCGCGGCCGGGGCCCCGCCCAGTGGCCTGACGGCGTACCTCGTCAATGGCCAAGTGCTGCTGTCATGGTGGGGCACCGCCTACGCGACCGCTTATGAGGTGCAACGCGCGTCCACGGCCACAGGCCCATTCACCACCATCACCAGCGTCGGCGAAGCGCGCACCTACACCGACGCACCAAGCTCGGGCATCTGGCACTACCGCATCGTGGCCCTAACGCCAAGCGGGCGGCTCACGGGCGTCGATGTGCGCAGCGTCTCCACCACACCGCGACTGAAACTGCATCTGCCCTTGAACGATGGCAGCGGCGCCATCGCTGCAGACCAAAGCGGCAACGGGCTTCATGCACACTTGGCGGGTGGTGCCTCATGGGGCGTGGGCCGCACACCGAGCAGCAGCGCCATTTCGCTCGACGGCGACAGCGGCCACGTGGTCATGCCCACGGGCATCATGGAAGACATGGCGGACTTCACGATCGCGGTTTGGGTCCACCGGCAAACTGCGGCCGTGGGCAATGCCCGCGTGTTCGACATCGGCTCCAGCGACATCGCCTACCTCGCCCTGCTCGCCAGCGCCGGCACACTTAGGTGTGCATCCACCGGCACCACATGGCGCGGAGAGGAGAACGTCACGTCTTCCGTTTCACTGAGCACGGGCCAATGGGTGCACCTCGCAGTGACCCGCCTGGGCAACACCGTCACGTTGTATGTAAACGGGCTGGCGACCGGCACCCACACCGATGCGCAGTTTGCCCCTCATCAACTGGGTGCCACCACGCAGAACTGGCTGGGTCGCGCGCAGTACAGCGCCGACCCGTATTTCGACGGCCGCATGCAGGATTTCCGGCTCTACAGCGGGGCACTGTCTGTGGCGCAGATTGCGGCTCTGGCCCAGTAACAGTGAAGAATTTGCGGAACGCTGGCGACTCAGCAAGATCAGCTGTGGGTGTTCGACGGCTTTCTCACTCTTTATCTGGAACAACCATGAAGCATCCGCTCCTGGCCCTGGCCTTCCTGCTGACAGCCACCACGCTGCCCGCCATGGCCCAGACCACCGATCATGCGTCACATCACACGACCGCACCTGCTGCGGCGCCAGCCGATGCCCTGCCCTTGGCCGAGGCCGAGGTACGGCGCATCGACACCGCCGCCAACAAGGTCTCACTCAAGCATGGCGAGATCAAGAACCTGGACATGCCTCCCATGACCATGGTGTTCCAGGTCAGCGACCCCGCCCTGTTGGGCAAGATCAAAGTCGGTGACAAGGTGCGGTTCACTGCGGCCCAGGTGAATGGCGCCTACACCGTCATGAGCCTGGAGCCTGCCCCCTGAGTGGCGCAGAGGTGGCCGCCACACAGGTCCAGCCAGACCAGCGACACATCAGGCGAGAAGTGCACTGATCAGTCACCATTGACATACATCAGTACTGGGTGATATTTCTCCTCCTTATTACCCTATTGCTTTTTGCCGTCATGTCGATACTGCATGGGTGAGGTGCGCAAGTTGCGTCAGTTGGCGCTGATGCAGAGCCGCAGTCTCACTGAAAACTTCTTCCCAGTGAGGCCCTTTTATGCGCAGCAATTTGCCTGTCACCCACAACGAGTTCGTGGTTCCAGACGGTGTCAATCTCGTTTCGACCACCGATCTGCAAAGCCACATCACCTATTGCAATCCTGCCTTTGTGGCGGTGAGCGGGTATGGCCGCGACGAACTGCTCGGTCAGCCTCACAACCTGGTGCGCCATCCCGACATGCCCCAGGAAGCCTTCCGGGACATGTGGGAGACCCTCAAGAGCGGATCGCCCTGGTCGGCGCTGGTGAAAAACCGGCGCAAGAACGGTGACCACTACTGGGTGGTGGCCAACGCCACCCCGATCGTCGAAAACGGCCAGGCGGTGGGCTACATGTCGGTGCGCACCAAGCCCAGCCGCGAGCAGGTGCAGGAAGCTGAAGCCCTGTACGCACGGATGCGCGCCGAGCGCGACAGTGGCAAGATCAGCATCGCCTTGCATCGCGGGCGCGTGGTCCGCACGGGCATACGGGGTGCACTGAACAGCGCCACCGAACTCACCCTGGGACGCGTCATCGGCGGAGTTTGCGTGGCATTGGCCGTGTCGGGCGTTGTCATTGGCGAAATCGCTTCCGGCATGAGCAGCAGCACACAGATGGCGATGGCCATCCCGCTGCTCGGTGTCTCCGTGCTGGCGGCGTGGCTGTTGCGCCGCATCATGGTCGGCCCGCTGCAAAAAGCCATCCGGTTTGCCAACACCATGGCCGCCGGTGACCTTTCGGCCCGCTTCGAAGGCGCCAGCCGGGGGGAGTTCGGCGAACTGGCGAAAGCCCTGAACCAGCTCAACGTGAACCTGCAGGCGGTCGTCTCCGACGTGCGCCATGAAGTCGAAGGCGTTCAGGTGGCGTCCAACGAGATCGCCAGCGGCAACCAGGACCTGTCTTCGCGCACAGAGTCGCAGGCCAGCAGTCTGGAGGAAACGGCCGCGTCCATGGAGCAGCTCACCAGCACGGTCGAGAACAGCACCAACTCGGCTCGTGAAGCCGCATCCCTTTCCCAGCGGGCCGCCACTGTGGCACGCGAAGGCAACGACGCGATGGGCAACGTGGTCAGCACCATGGACGAAATCAGCCGCTCATCCAGCCGGATCGGCGAGATCATCCAGGTGATCGAAGGCATTTCGTTCCAGACCAACATCCTCGCGCTGAACGCCGCCGTGGAAGCCGCCCGCGCCGGGGAGCAGGGACGGGGCTTTGCGGTGGTCGCCGCCGAGGTGCGCAGCCTGGCCCAACGCACCTCCACCGCCGCCAAGGAAATCAAGGTGCTGATCGACGAGTCTGCCCAGAAGGTCTCGCAGGGTAGCCAACTGGTGCACAGCACCGGCCAGACCATGAACAACGTGGTGGGTGCCGTGGAACAGGTCAACGTGCTCATCACAGACATCACCAGTGCATCGAGCGAACAGTCCATGGGCATCGCGCAGATCAACCAGGCGGTTGGCCAGCTCGATTCGGTGACGCAACAGAACTCGGCCATGGTCGAAGAACTCGCTGCCGCCGCCAGCTCGTTGCAGGCGCAGGCGGTGGTGATGCAGGATGCCGTGCGCATCTTCCGACTCAGCAGCCGGGGCAACGCGGCCACGGAACGCGCCTGAGCGACGCATCCGGGGTCTGGCGCAGCCTGAGCCGCTGTCCGGCGGCGTGATAACGTAGCGGAATGCCGAAAAACATTCGCTACACCCTGCTTTCGTTGCGCGATCTGATGGCATCTATCGGCCCGTTCGCCCTGCTCACCGTCGCGCTGCTGGCACTCACTTACTGGTGGCTCAACCCCACGCCACCCAAGCGTGTGGTGCTGGCCACCGGCCCCGAACAAAGTGCCTATGACGAGTTTGGCAAACGCTATGCCGAGGCTCTGAAGCGCTATGACATCGAGGTCGAGCTGCTGCGCTCGGAGGGCTCTTCAGACAACCTGGCGCTGCTGCGCAGCGGTCGGGCCGACCTCGGGTTTGTGCAGGGTGGCACGGCCGACATCGGCTTTGACGACGAAGACGCCATCACCTCGCTGGGCAGTCTGTTTGTGGAGCCGCTCTGGCTGTTCTACCGCGAAGACGCGGCGCAACGCCTGCGCCAGTCCGACACCGTGAGCCACCTCTCCGAACTGCGTGGGTGGCACGTGAACGTGGGCACGGCCGGCAGCGGCGTGCCGCGCCTGTTCTCCACCTTGCTGGATGTGAACCGCATTCCACCAGGCGCGTTGCAACTGAGCGAAATGGAACAGACACCTGCCACCGTGGCCTTCCTCGAAGGACAGATCGACGCGGTTGTGTTCGCTTCGGCCCCCGAGTCGCTGATGGTGCAGATGCTGCTGCAGACGCCGGGCGTGCGCCTGCTGGATTTTGCGCAAAGCGAAGCCTATTCGCGCCGCTTCGGCTACCTCACACCGGTGGTACTGCCGCAAGGCGTGGTGGACCTGGCTGCCAACAACCCGCAGCAAGACGTGCGCCTGGTGGCCTCCACCACCAGCCTGCTCGCCAGCACAGAAACCCATCCGGCCATCCTGCAGTTGTTCGCCCAGACGGCCACCCAGCTGCACGGTGGCGCAGGCTGGTTCAGCCGCACCCGCGAATACCCCAGCCTGGAACACACCGAAGTCCCGGTGTCACAGGAAGCGGTACGCGCGATCACCAACGGGCCGCCCTTCCTCCAGCGCTACCTGCCCTTCTGGATGGCCAACCTGATCGAACGCATGTGGCTCGCCATGGGCCTGATCATCGCCCTGGCCCTGCCCCTCTCCCGCGTCGTGCCCCCTCTCTACACCTTCCGCATCCGCTCCCGCGTGTTCCGCTGGTACGCCGAACTGCGCGACATCGAACAACGCGCCGAAGCACAGGGTGACAACGAGGGCGACACCGTGCAATCGCTGCTGGACCAACTGGATACCCTGGAAAGCAAAGCTGAAAAAATCGTCGTGCCCCTCTCCCACACCGACGAGCTCTACGCCCTGCGCAACAACATTCACTTGGTGCGCAAGAAGCTACTTAGAAAAACCTGAACTCAACCAGGCTCCGGAGCGAAGTGCCTCGATCCAGGGCACCCGTGGAACCGGCTTCGCCGGGCCACAGGGTGCGTCCCCCCTCCAAGCGCCTTTGGCGCGCCAGAGAGGGGGGAAGCTGCGTCAGCAGCGCAGGGGGGAGCTACCCGCCCTTACTGCTGTTGATCCAAGCCTGCCGCGCGATCTCGTCCAGCGCCTCGTCGATCACACCATTGTTGGCCACCACGCGCAGGCGGTTGTTCGCAAGCAGGTTGTCCAGGCCGCGCCGGGTCATGGACAAGGAACGGCCGTTGCCTGCCGTGAACAGGAACATGGTGTTGTGCGGGCTGGCCCAAGTGAGTTGCGCGCGCAGGGGCTGCCCTTCGTGCCAGACATCCACCCAGGTCCCCACAGAGATCGCCTGGTTTTTCTCTGTCATGTCGGCCTTGATGTCGGCCCAGTCACGCTGCATCGGCTGTGTGTCCTGGAACGAAGGCTGGGTCGTGCTTTCCAGGAATGCGTCTTCCATGAAGCCCGTCTCACGCACTTCGGTCGGGTGAATCCAAGGCTCCAGGTCTTCCTCGACCTGCAGGCTGACCGGTGGCTCTTGCTGCATTTCAGGCCGCTGGGTCTTGTAGGCCGCTTCATGCAAGCCCATCAACGCCTGAAAAAAGGCTTCGCTCTGGTCACGCGGGTAGTCGATTGAATCCAGGCCTTCACGCAAGGTGCGCAACACACCCGGGATCACCTTGATCAGGCGCGGACGGTTGCGGCTGGCCTGCGCCAGTTGGCTCGACCAGAGCAGGTCGGGAAGCATGTCGGTGTACCTCATGGCGGCGGAACCAGAGGGCGACAGGTCTCCCGAATGGGTGTCCGGCATGTCCATGCGTGCCTGAGCCACCACCTGGGCCCATGGCCCGGTCAGAAACCGGCGCACCACACCCGGCACCCGCTCGAAGTCGGTGCGTGCGCGGAATTCGTTTGCCACACGCTCGGCCAGCATGTTGCGTTGCTCCACACGCACCAGGGTCTTCACGGCCAGCCCTCTGGCTTGCGCCTGCTCAGGCGCAAGCGCTTGCGACTGCGTCAGTTCCTCCAGCAGCTTGGGAAAGCGGCTGGCCAGGTCCGCGCCAGGCTTCTCCAGTGCGCGCTGGATGCCACGCACCTGACGCGCAAACGGCTCATAGCCCGGGTCTTGCTCGCTGGTGAAGGCCAGACTGCGCGCCGTGACCGTGTCCAGCAAGCGACGGGCAGGGTTCTGGCGATCGGCAAAAAAACGGGGGTCGCTGCGCGCAAGCTGCAGCAGCGCCGGCTTCATGTCGAGCAGCACCTGCCGCACGGACGGCATCAGGCGCTTGTCTTCATGAATGCGTTTGAGCATGAAGGTGACCACCTCGGCCGCCAGCGTGCGCACCATGGCATTGCCCGAACCCGACACGCCCTGGTCGCTGGGGCGGTCTCCCGACTGGTCCAGATTGCCGATCAGCAACTGGTGCAGGTGGTCCAGCGTCAGCAGCGCGTTGGAGCCCAGCACGGAATCGGCGGTGACGGACTCGGTGTGCACTGGCGCCTTGGGCGGGCTGCGCACGTCCGGTGCCTGTATGAGGTTGTAGCCGGCCGGCCGCACTCCCATGCCATCCAGCTGCCGGCTCAGGTGGGCGTACATCTTCTGCAATTCACTGCCCAGCCCCACAGCGCCCATCTGAAGCCAGCGCGAACGCACCACGGGATCCACATGCAGACCGTTGATGGCGCGCATCAGGGCGCCAATGACGACCTCGGTGCGCAAAGGGTTGGCTTCTGGACGTACCCTGGAATGTCCCTGGGCACTGCTCATGCGGGTGTTGAGTGCCACCAGTTCTTCGTCAGCGGCCATCTTGACGACCTGCTGCACCCTCGCCAGCTCAACCGTTTCCTGCACCTGCTCATCACCCATGAGCTCCAGTTCGTCGAAGCTCAGCGTTTGAAGTCTTCGGCCTGATCCGCCCTCCGAAGCCAGCGATCCGTGAACCGCCTCTGCAAAATATTCGAGGAACCGGGAAGTGATGCGGTCCCGGTAACCGTCCAGCGTGGTTCTGGCCTCGACCAAGGCCTGTTTTTCCTGGAGGCTCGCCACCGTGCCTTCGCGCTGGTACAAGGCGTCGCGCAGCTTGTCGATCCAACGAGGCGTCCACTCGCGGGTCTGGGCAAGGGCTTCTCTCAGGCAGGCGTCAAAAGCCTGTGTGTTGCTGGCATCCATGCGCGGCTCTGCTTTCTGCTCCAACGATGAAGGTATTTGTCCGGCCCATTATGGCGAACAAATTCAGAAGCGAAACCCTTGTGCAGAGACCGAAAAGCGATTCAGTTCAAGGCTTTTGTAACACGGCTTGCCAGCCATCGGTACCAAGATCCCGCAAGGTCTTGAGATTGCGCGCCACGATGCTCTCCGCATCACCGCCCTCAGATGCCACGGCTCGTTCCACGCTGTCCTCACGCAAAAGATGCAGTATCGGATACGGCGCCCGGTTGGTGAAGTTGGTCACATCATCGGCCTCGGTGCCCTCAAACTGGAAATCCGGGTGGAAGTGCGCCACCTGAATCACACCTTCGAGCTCGTGCTCAGCGACCACGTCGTCCACCACGTTCTGGAAATCGTTGAAGACGTCGAAATGCGGGAAAAGGGTCGGATGAACCAGCAAGGTGGTGTCGATCTGATCGGCCGGCGTGTTCACCAGCAGATCAAGTTCGCGGTCCAGGTCATCGAGAAACCCATCCAGATGCCGCGCCTGACTCACCACGATACGCACCTGGTTCTTCACATACACCGAGCGCGCAAACGGGCACAGATTCAAACCGATAACGGCCTTTTCCAGCCAGTGGCGGGTATCGGCAAGGACTTGTTCTTCGGTCATGGGAAGAGGCAAAACGTAAGTAAAGGCAGGACAGAGCGCTGAGGGGCACACCCAACTTTCCGGCGCGAAGTGCCCCATTCCAGAGATACCGAGGATCCGGCTTCGCCGGTCCAAGGTATCGCCCCCTCGAGGGGGTCGCGCGAAGCGCGGCGGGGGTGGGCCTACTTCAAGGCCTTGTAGCGGAAGCGCTTCGGCTTGGCACCTTCTTCACCCAGACGCTTCTTCTTGTCGGCCTCGTACTCCTGGTAGTTGCCGTTGAAGAACACCCACTGGCTGTCGCCTTCGGCGGCGAGGATGTGGGTGGCAATGCGGTCGAGGAACCAGCGGTCGTGGCTGATGACCAGCGCGCAGCCAGCGAATTCCAGCAGGGCGTCTTCCAGCGCGCGAAGGGTTTCCACGTCCAGATCGTTCGAAGGTTCGTCCAGCAGCAGCACGTTACCGCCTTCGGCCAGGGTCTTGGCCAGGTGCAAGCGCCCGCGTTCACCGCCGGAGAGCGTGCCCACGCGTTTTTGCTGGTCGCCGCCCGAGAAGTTGAAGCGCCCGCAATACGCGCGGCTGGGCATCTGGAACTTGCCCACGGTGATCATGTCCAGACCGCCCGAGATGTCTTCCCACACGGTCTTTTCGTTCGCCAGGTCGTCGCGGCTCTGGTCCACCACGGCCATCTTCACGGTCTGGCCGATTTTGACCTCGCCGCTGTCGGGCTGCTCCTTGCCACTGATCAGCTTGAACAGCGTGGACTTGCCCGCGCCGTTGGGGCCGATGATGCCCACGATGGCACCGGCCGGGATCTGGAAGCTCAGGTTGTCGATCAGCAGGCGGTCGCCAAAGCTCTTGCTGACGTTCTTGAACTCGAACACTTCATTGCCCAGGCGCTCGGCCACCGGGATGAAGATTTCGTTGGTCTCGTTGCGCTTCTGGTAATCGACATCGCTCAGCTCTTCAAAGCGCGCCAGGCGCGCCTTGCTCTTGGCCTGGCGGCCCTTGGGGTTCTGGCGCACCCACTCCAGTTCCTTCTTCATGGCCTTGGTGCGGGCGTCTTCGGTGCGCTGCTCCTGCTCCAGGCGGGCTTCTTTCTGTTCCAGCCAGGTGGAGTAGTTGCCCTTGTAGGGAATGCCGTGCCCGCGGTCGAGTTCGAGGATCCACTCGGCCGCGTTGTCGAGGAAGTAGCGATCGTGGGTGATGGCCACCACGGTGCCAGGGAAGCGCTTGAGGAACTGCTCCAGCCATTCCACCGACTCGGCATCCAGGTGGTTGGTGGGTTCGTCAAGCAGCAGCATGTCGGGTTTGGACAGCAGCATGCAGCACAGGGCCACGCGGCGTTTTTCACCACCGGAGAGCAGGCCGATTTTGGCTTCCCAGGGCGGCAGGCGCAACGCATCGGCGGCGATTTCGAGCTGGTGTTCGCTGTCGGTGCCGGCGGTGGAGATGATGGCTTCAAGCTGGGCCTGCTCGGCCGCCAGCGCGTCGAAGTCGGCGTCTTCTTCGGCGTAGGCCGCGTACACCTCTTCGAGCCGCTGTTGTGCCGCACGCACCGCGCCCATGCTCGCTTCCACGGCTTCTCGCACGGTCTGTTCCGGGTCCAGTTGCGGTTCCTGCGGCAGGTAGCCGATGCGGATCCCTGGCATCGGGATCGCCTCGCCTTCGATCTCCTTGTCGAGCCCGGCCATGATCTTCAGCAGCGTGGACTTGCCCGAGCCGTTGGTGCCCAGCACGCCGATCTTGGCGCCAGGGAAGAAAGAGAGAGAGATGTCCTTGAGAATCTGACGCTTGGGCGGCACGATCTTGCCGACCCGGTTCATTGAAAAAACGTATTGAGCCATTTTGATAAAAATGTTGAGTGACCTGTAGGCACGAATGCGCCTGCTTCAGCAGGGGCGGCTCCGTTTCATCAAAACGTATTGAGCCATGGGAGTTTCGCCTGAGATAGCCGCGGCCAGGAGGGTCGCGCAACCCTGGATTATCCCCTCAGAGCTTGTATCGCCATCGTCAGGGCGTCTTCAAAGGGGCGAATCGCGCACTCGTGCGACAATACGGCCTGTTGGGCACATCAGTTGGCCCGGCACCAGCCTTTTGCTGGGGTGAACGCAAATCACTTGCCGCCACCAAATTCCTGAATCCATCTGCCCCAGACTGACCGGGAGCCGCTTCCAACAAAGAGGCGGTCACCGGAGTGGCCGATGCCCCCAGCGCCCTGGACGGGCGCCTCAAAAAACAATGACTTTTGATGATCTGAATCTGGCCCCGGCCATCGTGCAAGCTGTTCGCGAGCACGGCTATGAAACTCCCACCCCCATCCAGGCCGAGGCGATTCCCGCCGTGTTGGCCGGGCGCGACCTGCTGGGAGGCGCCCAGACCGGCACCGGCAAGACCGCTGCCTTCACCCTGCCCCTGCTGCACCGCCTGAGCGAAGGCGAACGTGCCAAGAACCGCTTCGGTGGCGTGGCCATCCGCGCCCTGGTGCTCACACCCACCCGTGAACTCGCCGCACAGGTTGAAGAGTCTGTGCGCACTTACGGCAAACACCTCACGCTGACCTCTGCCGTGGTGTTCGGCGGCGTGGGCATGAACCCGCAAATCAATGCCATGAAACGCGGCGTCGACGTGCTGGTGGCCACACCTGGTCGACTGCTCGATCTGCAGCAACAAGGCTTCCTGGATTTGTCCGGCGTTCAGATCCTGGTGCTGGACGAAGCCGACCGCATGCTCGACATGGGTTTCATCCATGACGTGAAGAAGATCCTGGCGTTGGTGCCGAAAGAAAAACAGAGCCTGCTGTTCTCGGCCACCTTCAGCGACGAAATCCGTGATCTGGCCAGCGCCCTGCTCAAGGACCCGCAACACATCCAGGTGACCCCGCGCAACACCACGGTGCAGCGCATCACCCAGGTGATCCACCCCGTGGGTCGCGGCAAGAAGAAGGCCCTGCTGGCACACATCATCAACCAGCACAACTGGAGCCAGGTGCTGGTGTTCACCCGCACCAAGTTCGGCGCCAACAACGTGGCCGAATTCCTCACCAAGAACGGCATCCAGGCCATGGCGCTGCACGGCAACAAGAGCCAGGGCGCACGCACCCAGGCGCTGGCCGGTTTCAAGAGCGGCGACATCCGTGCGCTGGTGGCCACCGACATCGCGGCGCGCGGCATCGACATCGATGAGCTGCCGCACGTCGTGAACTACGAAATCCCCAACGTCAGCGAAGACTATGTGCACCGTATCGGTCGCACCGGCCGTGCGGGCAACAGCGGTGAAGCCGTCAACCTGGTGAGTCTGGACGAAGAAGGCTTCATGATGGACATCGAGCGCTTCACCAAGCAGCAGATTCCGGTGCAGATCTTCCCCGAGTTCATGCCTGAACCCGGCGAAAAGGCAGAACCCATCGCCATGGGCCGCCAGACCATCTGGGGTGGCGCGGGCAAACCGCCGAGCCGCGATGTGATGGCCGCTGCTGCCAAGGCCGCACGCACCGAGATGCTTCAGCGCGTGCGTGAGAAGAAAGCCGGTGAACCTCAGGGCCGAGGCAACGGCAATGGTGGGGGCGGCCAACGCCAGCGCCCTGCTGGTGACGGTGCCCAGATCGAAGGCCCTCGCGGCGAAGGCCGCCGGGGCAACGGTGGTGGACAGCGTGCGAACGGCAACGGCGGGGGTGGCAATGGCCAGCCACGCCACGGCGGCAACCGCAATGGCGGACCGGGCCAGCGCCCACCTCGCCAGCAGGCCGATCGCGGCGACCGCATGGACCGCCCACCACGGGAAGACCGTGGCCCGCGTGAAGAGCGCGAACCCGGCGCCGAGCGCCAGCCAGGACCGAACGCCCACCTGGGCAGCCTGCGCATCCGCGAGCCCCGTCCCCGCTCTGCCGCGCCGGGTGGTCAGCCCGATCCGCTGCGCACGAGCATCGACGCCATGCGCTCGGGCAACCGCAGCGGCAAAGGCGGCGGTGGAGGTGGTGGTGGCCGTGGCGGCTCCGGTCCTCGTGGCCAGGGCGGCCCGGCCGATCCGTTGCGGACGAGTTTCGGCAGAATTCGTTAAGACCCCCCGCGCCGCCTTCGGCGTCACCCCCCTGGGAGGGGGGCGATGCCAGTGGCCCGGCAAAGCCGGCTCCACGGCATCTCTGGATGAGGCACTTCGCGCTGGAAACTGAACCCGCTGACATAGCGTTGCCAGTTCAGCGAGGTGCTTCTACCCTCTGACGAACAAAGTCACCAGCGGCTCTTCGCCAGCTTGCCTGCTACGGTGGCCGTGCACTTGTGGGTCGAACACTGCGCCTTCGGGCAAGGTGTCGGCTGAATAGAAGTGCTGGCCGGGTCCGAAGACGCGGGTGCTGCCGTCTTGCAGGCCAATCTCCATCTGCCCTTGCAACACGAACAGCCATTGCGGTGTTCCCGTGCAGTGGAATTCGCTGCGAAACCCCACCGGGCTTTGGCGCAGTTGCAGTCCCGTTGCGGGCATCGGTGGTGACAGGCGCGCGGCGGGAGAGCCTTCGCTCAGTTCGATGGTTTCTTCGCGGAAGCGGGCGAGGCCATCGGTATCGGTGAACAGGACGACTTGCGTGAATGTGGTCATGGTGGCCCTCGGTGATGAGCGGTTTGTACCAGACCCAACCGGCAAAAAGCCCGGCGGCCTTTGCGGGCTGCCGGGCTTGAGGCACGCTGGCCTGGCTTCGTTCAGTGGACCGATGCGGGGTACTGGTTGCCGTTGACGTTCAGGCTGCCGTCGCGACGCGCCTGGGCCAGTTCGGCACGCACTTCTGCGCGGGTCTTGCCCTGGGCGGTCACTTCGCTCGGGTACAGATCGGGGTTGATCTGCTTGGCTGTCAGGCCGATTTCACCATTGGCCACCACATCACCGTTGCGCCGGGCTTCGGCCAGCTCGGCCTTCACTTCAGCGCGGCTCTTGCCGGCCACGGCGTTGGCGCTGGCGTAGCGCTGGGGATCCAGATCGCTGCGGCTCTGGCCGCTCTCGGCCACCGCCACCACGGCACCGGTGCGCACGGCTTCGCGCAGTTCGGCCTGCACGTCGGCGCGGCTCTTGCCCTGTGCGGAAGCCTGGGTGGGGTAGAGATCAGGGTTCAGTTGCTTGGCGGTCAGGCCGATTTCGCCGTTGACGATCACGTCGCCATTGCGCTGGGCCTGGATGTATTCGGCGCGAACCTGCTCACGGGTCTTGGCAGCAGCAGGATCGGCGGCCAGGGCTTGGCCAGCCACCAGGGTGGAGAGGGCAAGGGCGATAACGGAGATGCGGGCGTTTTTCATGACAGAGTTTCCTTTCAGTGTGTTGAAGATGCCGGTCAACCGCGGGTTGGTGGGCTCGGCTTCGACGCCTGAACTGAAGTGTTTTGCGTCGATGGGTTGAACTGTAAAGTTTCTGAATCAGAAGAAAAACATCAGAAAAACCACCATTGAATTTCCAAATCAGCAACAATAAGCAGCTTGAAAACGCCCTTTCAAGGCCTTTAAGGAACGTCATGGACCGACTGACTTCAATGCGTGTGTTTCAGAAAGTGATCGACGAGGGTGGCTTTGCAGCCGCCGGGCGAGTGATGGACATTTCACCCGCCGTGGTCACGCGCCTGGTGGCCGACCTCGAAGAGCATCTGGGGACACGTCTGCTGCACCGAACGACGCGCCGGTTGTCGCTCACCGAAGCCGGCGAAATCTATCTGCAGCGCGTGCGCGTCATCCTGCAAGACCTCGACGAAGCCCATGGACTGGTGAGCTCCCAGACGAAGGAACTCGCGGGCGTGTTGCGACTGCTCGCACCACCGGTGCTGGCCACACATGTACTGGCGCCGCTGGTCAGCGGGTTTCGGCAGGCCTTCCCCAAGATCCTGCTCGACATCGACGTGGAATCGCACCGCGAACCCCCGATCGAGGACTACGACATCACGCTCATGGGCGCAAAAGACACTTTTGATGCCAATGTGATCGCGCGCAAGGTCATCTCCACCGAGGCCATTCTTCTGGCCTCCCCCGACTACCTGCAGCGCAGGGGCACCCCCCAGACACCTGAGGATCTGCAGCATCACGACTGTCTGCGCCTGAAGCCGGCGGCCGGTCGCAGCCGTGCATGGCGTCTTCTGCACGCCGATGAGCCGGACCGTTTCGTGGACATTGATGTGCAGCCGGTGCTCTGGGCCAACCACACCGACACCCTCATGCGCGCCGCGCTCGATGGCGCGGGCATCACCGCCACCACGGTCGAACTGGCCGCGCCGTTGCTCAACAACGGTGATCTCGTTCGGGTGGTGTCTCCCTGGATCACGGACCGGCTGACCCTGTACGCCGCCCTGCCCAGCCGCAAATTCATGCCGCAGCGCACCCAGGTGTTCCTGGACTACCTCACCGAGCAAACCCGGCTGCGGGTGGTCAGCGCCATGGCGGCGTGCGACAAATGCTGAACCCGGCTCTCCTGCCGCACAAACCGTTACGAAAATCTCCGCGGGTATTCAACCCCGTTGACCAGCCTCGTTCGTTTCACTCAGCTCCAACCCAACCCACTGGAGCTTTTCATGACTTTTCGACGCGCGTCTCTTTCCCGCCACGGCCTCGCCTTGGTGGCCGCATTCGGCCTGCTGGCCGCCCCACATGCACATGCCGTTGGCCGGTTGATGGATGTGCAGGTGATCGACCGCGACAGCGGCGAAACCTTGCCGGTCTACTCCCACAAGGGCGAGCACTGGGTGGCTGGACGGCCCGGCGCCCGGTATGCCGTTTCGGTTCGCAATGCCAGCTCCGCCCGCCTGTTGGGGGTGGTGTCGGTCGATGGTGTGAACGTCGTGTCGGGTGAGACAGCGGCATGGCACCAGACCGGCTACGTGCTCTCGCCATGGCAACAATACAGCGTGGCCGGATGGCGCAAGAGCAACAGCGAAGTGGCGGCCTTTCACTTCACCGCCTCTGCCGCCTCGTACGCCGAACGCACGGGGCGTCCCGCGAATGTCGGGGTGATCGGGGTGGCGGTGTTTCGCGAAAAGCAGGTGCCTCCGCCAGCGGTGCTCATGCCCGACCCTGCCCCACATCCCCGCTCGCGGGAGCTCGGCCGCGCCGCTGAGTCCGACGGGGCACCGCCGTCCAGCTCGCCCGCCCCACAAAGCGCCGATCGATCGGAAAAGGCCGAACCCGCTGAATCCATGGCCACGGAGCGGCGCATGGCACCGGCCAGCCCTGCGCCGCGCCTGGGCACAGGCCACGGCGCGAGGGAACACGACTGGATTTCACACACCACCTTCGAGCGGCGCAGCCACCAACCCGACGAGCTGGTGCGCATCCGCTACGACAGCCATGACAACCTGGTCGCCATGGGCATCATCCCCAGCCGCGCGCTGCCGCCACGCCCGAACCCGTTTCCCGGCGGTGTGGCGCCCGGCTACGCGCCTGACCCTTATTGAAACCCCAGTGACAGCAGCGGAGAAGCATGGTGTGCCAGCTCCATAATGCGGGCCATGTCTCTCGAGGGCCCGCCCGCTGACGAAACCCTGATGCTCGCCTTCGTGGCGGGTGACGCGCAGGCGTTCGAAGTGCTGTACGACCGCCATGCGATGCCCGTGTGGCGTTTCGTGCAGCGCAGTGTGCACGACAGCGCGTTGGCCGACGACCTGGTGCAGGACGTGTGGTTCAACCTGCTGCGGCACGCGCCTGACTACCAGCCCAAGGCCCGCTTTCGCACCTGGCTGTTCACCCTCGCACACCACCGGCTGGTGGACCACTGGCGCACCCACAAAGTGCACAGCCCATTGGACGCTGACACCGAAGAAGGCGCTGCGCTGGCCGACACGCTGGCGGCCGAATCGGGTTTTGGCCCTGATCGGCGACTGGACTCACGCGAGCAGGCGCAGGCCCTGCTGGATGCGCTGACCGCCCTGCCTGTTGCACAGCGCGAGGCCTTTCTGCTGCAGGCGGAAGCCGGCATGAGCGTGGCCGAGATTGCGCAGGCCACTGGCGTACCGATGGAAACCGCCCGCAGCCGATTGCGCTACGCACGTGCCCAGTTGCGCGCTGCGCTGGAGACCTTCGCATGACCCGAGCCACCAACGACCCGACCACGACCGACGCTGCATCGGACCGGTTGCTGCAGCGCTACCTTGAAGCCAATGCGCTGGACGACGCACGCCCTGCGCCCCGCCTGCGCGACGCGGTGCTGGCGCGAGCGCGCGAGCAGTCGACGAAGAGCACGCCCCACCTCTCATCCCCGCTGCGAAGGACGGCCGCAGCCAATGACCGCACCTGGACACTTCGCGCCCTGGGCACGCTCGCCGCGCTGGGTCTGGTGGGGCTGCTGGTGCTGCAGTTCGACCAGGGCACGCCAGACGAACGCGAAGCCGCCTTCGGCCCACCGCCCTTGCCATCGGCGCCCAGCGTCGCCCAGACACCTGCACCTGCCACTGAAGGCATTGGCATGGCGCCAGAAGCAGCCGAGGCCCCAGCCATGGCGCGTGGTTCAGACCATGATGCGGAAACCGCTGCGGCACCCAAGCGCCCTGCGCCAGCGGCTCCCCAAAAATCAGAATCTGCGCCGCCCCGAACATCCGACAACCCGGTGGCGGCGCCGCCACCAGTCGCCGCACCGGCACCCCGGCTTGAGCCTCAGGCGCCCGGGGCCAACGCGGACTTGTCGCCTCCAGCTTCCCTTGCTGAGCGCTCCCGCGCCGCTGCGCCGTCCATGGCCCGTCAGGCACCCCGGACCGCGTCTGCCGAGGCCCCGCAGGCCGCACCAGAAGCCTTGCCGGCGCCAGCGCTGCTGCGCGCCGCCCAAACGGGCGATCTGGCCATGGCACGCGAAGCCATTGCGCGAGGCGACGACCTCAATGCAGCGGATGTGAGTGGTCGCACGGCGCTCATGGCAGCGGCGGCGCGCGGCGACCTGGCGATGGTGCGGCTGTTGCTCGATGCGGGTGCCGACGCCACGCCCACCGATCGACACGGCCTCAGCGCAGCGGACCTGGCCCGGCAGGCTGGTCACGATCAGGTACTGGACTTGCTGTAGGGTTGCCGCCTTCCACTTCTCCTTCTGCCAGTCACCTCTCGCCGTGCCGCGGAGGTAGACCCATGCGTCGCTCGGCGATAGGGCGCAGATCCAGAGCGAGCCGGTACCATCGGCGGATGAACGCCCCAACCCACACTTCGACTCCCCCTTCGCGCACCGGTCATGCGGTGCATTTCGGTCATCAGGACCGCGTCGTGATCGTCACCGGCGGTGCACAAGGCATTGGCGAGGCTTGCGCCCGCCGCTTTGCCCATGAGGGTGCACAGGTGGTCATCGCCGACGTGGCCGACGCGCGCGGGCATGCGCTGGCCCTGGAGCTGGGTGCCACCTACAGGCGCTGCGACGTCGGCGACAAGATCGATGTGGATGACCTGGTGGCCGCCACGCAGCAGCGCCACGGCCGCATCGACGTGCTGGTCAACAACGCCGGCATCTTCAAGGCCGCCGACTTCCTGGAAGTGACGGAAGAGGATTTCGACGACGTGCTGCGCGTCAACCTCAAAGGTTCGTTCCTCATGGGCCAGTCGGTCGCCCGCGTCATGGCCACCCAGGGCAGTGGCAGTATCGTCAACATGAGTTCGGTCAACGGCGTGCTCGCCATTCCGAACATCGCCAGCTACAACGTGAGCAAGGGCGGGATCAACCAGCTCACCCGCGTGATGGCGCTGGCCCTGGCCGACAAAGGCATCCGCGTCAACGCGGTGGCGCCTGGCACCATTGCCACCGAACTGGCGGCCAAGGCCGTGCTCACCAGCGAAGAAGCCAAGCACAAGATTCTGAGCCGCACGCCCATGCAGCGGCTGGGTGAGCCCGACGAAATCGCCGACGTGGTGGCTTGGCTGGCGAGCGACGCGGCCAGCTATGTGACCGGCGAGATCGTCACGGTGGACGGCGGGCGCATGACGCTGAACTACACCGTGCCTGTGGGCTGAGAGGCCGGGATCATCTCTCCTGCCCAGGCCGGAACCGGGAACTCTGGCCCCGCCCATGCCTCCATCCTCCAGCTCATGCCTTGCGGTGCATCACATGGATGCACCTCTACCGACGCACCGTTCCGCAGCAGCGGCCTCCTTTTTTGCCTGTTCCACCTTGCTGCGACTTACCCACCCCTTCACCTTGGCCACCGCGCTGAGTCTTGCCCTCGGATGGGCGCTGCCATCCCATGCCCAGCCCCCCGCTGCCGCACCCCGTCCGCCGCCAGTGATTGTGGCCGCCAGCACCGAAGCCCGCGACAACGTCACGCTCAACGTCATCGGCAATGGTGTGGCACGGCAATCGGTCACGCTCTACCCCGCCGTGGCCGGCGAAGTGGCCGAGGTGAACTTTCGAACCGGCCAGAAAGTGAAGGCAGGTCAGGTGCTGTTCCGCCTGGTGGACCGCAGTCAGCGGCTGGCGGCCGACCTGGCGGTTGCCCGTGTCGATGCTGCGCAGGTGCTCGCGCGGCGCTACGAAGGCACACGTGGCACCGGCGCCGTGCCCGAGAGCGTGGTGGACGAGGCCCGCGTTGCCTTGCGCGCCGCGCAGATCGAGCTGGCGCAGGCGCGCGAAGCTGTGGCCGATCGTGTGGTGCGGGCCCCTTTCGATGGCGTGCTGGGCCTGCCCAGCGTCGAAGCGGGCGACCGGGTCACCACCGATACGGCATTGGTCACGCTCGACGACCAGCGGGTCCTGCGACTTGACTTTGAAGTGCCTGAGGCCTACCTGTCCCGCGTGGCCGCCAGACAGTCCTTGACAGCGGTCAACCCGGCCTACCCCCAGCGAACCTTTGAGGGCGAGATCACCGAGATCGACAGCCGCGTCAACCCGACCACCCGCAACGTAAGGGTACGGGCCACGTTGCCCAACAACGATGGCCTGTTGCGATCGGGCATGTCGTTTCAGGTGCAGCTCCAGTTGCCCGGCCAGGCCTATGTGAGCGTGCCGGAACTGGCCTTGCAGTGGGGTCGGGACGGCTCCTTCGTCTGGGCGGTGCGCAACGGTAGCGCGGTGCAGGTGGCAGCGCGGCCGGTGCGTCGAACCGCTGGCCGCGTACTGATCGATGGCGATCTGAAAGCAGGTGAAAACGTGGTGGTTGAAGGCGTGCAACGCCTGCGCGCGGACCGGCCCGTGCGCGTGATCGGCAACGGATCGTGAGCACGGCACCCGCATGACCGACGACCGCGCCAGCGATCTGCCCGCCCTCTCGATCCGACGGCCCTGGCTGGTGATCGTGATCAACCTGTTGATCGTGATTGCCGGGCTCGGTGCTTGGCTGGGTGTGGAGGTGCGCGAGCTGCCCAACATCGATCGCCCCATCGTGGCGGTGCGCGCTGACTACCCCGGTGCTGCACCCGAGACGCTGGACTCGGAAGTCACCCGACTGATCGAAGGCGCCGCCTCGCGGGTGCCGGGCGTGTACCTGGTGCGCTCGGCCAGCGAAGAAGGCAACTTCCGCGTCATCATCGAATTCAACCCGAACGTTGACTTGGTCACGGCGGCGAATGATGTGCGCGATGCGGTGGCCCGGGTGGAGGGCAGCCTGCCCCAAGGGGTGGAGAACCTGATCGTGGTCAAGGCCGACGCCGACGCCGAGCCTGTGATGCAGTTGGCGGTCTCCAGCCGAACGCTGGCGGTAGACGAACTCTCGCGCGTGGTGGAAGAGCAGATCGAATCCGAACTGGTATCGGTCGAAGGCGTGGCCGATATCACCTTGTTCGGCACACGCCAACGTGTCATGCGGGTGCGCATCGACCCACTGCGTCTGGCGGCCTACAACGTCTCGGTGGACGACATCGCCAACCTGCTGCGCAGCGCGCGAGTGGACGTGCCCGCCGGCAGCCTGGAATCGGCCAATCAGGAAGTACTGGTGCGCGCCAACGCTTCCGTGGCCACACCCGCACAACTCCGCGCATTGCGCCTGAATGGCGACCTGGCGCTCGAACAGGTGGCCGACGTGTTCTACGGACCAGCCGACGCCACGTCCTATGTGCGTCTGAACGGCGAATCGGTGATCAGCCTGGGCGTGGTGCGCCAGGCACAGTCCAACAGCGTGGCCATCTCCGAAGGCGTGCGCGCGGTGGTGAACCGCCTCAACCAGAACGGCGGCGACCTGACCGTGTCGGTGGTGTCCGACGACGCGGTGTTCATTAGCGGTGCGATCCGCGAAGTCGTGTTCAGCCTGGGTCTGGCCGTCCTGATCGTGGTGGCCGTGGTGGGTGCCTTTCTGGGGCAGTGGCGTGCCACGCTGGTGCCCGTGGTCGCCATTCCGGTGGCGCTCATCGGCACCCTGGGCGCCATCTGGCTGCTCGGGTTTTCCGTCAACCTGCTGACCTTGCTGGCGCTGTTGCTGGCCACCGGCCTGGTGGTGGACGACGCCATCGTGGTGCTGGAGAACATCCAGCGCCGCCGCGGCCAGGGGCTGCAACCTCGCGCGGCGGCCGTGCTGGGCACACGCGAGGTGTTCTTTGCCATTGTGGCCACCACCGCCACGCTGGTGTCGGTGTTCGTGCCCATTTCCTTTCTGCCCTCGGCGGCAGGCCGGCTGTTTGCCGAATTCGGCTTCGTGATGGCGATCGCGGTGGCAACCTCTTCATTCGTGGCCCTCTCGCTGGGTCCCATGATCAGTTCGCGCCTGCCCGAAGCGCGCGAACCCGGTCCGGTGTGGCGCCGCCTCTCCGCCTGGGGCAATCGCGGCATTCACACCTATGACCACTGGCTGGCGGCCTGCCTCAAGCGGGCCTGGTGGGTGGTGGGCGTGTGCGTGCTGCTGGCGGCGGGAGCGGTGCTGACCTTCACCCAACTGAACCAGGAACTCACTCCCACCGAAGATCGGGGCGTGCTGTCCATCCGCCTCGACGGGCCGGACGGCGTGGGCCTGGCCTACAGCGACCGCCAGCTCGAAGCCGCGCTCGCCGCCGTGACGCCATTGCAGGAAGAAGGCCTGGTGGAGAACCTCTTCACCATCACCGGCCGCTGGGATTTCAACCGCGCCGAGATCGTCGCGCCGCTGACCGACTGGAGCGAGCGCAGCGTTTCGCAAGCCGAACTGACCGCCCGCGTGCAAAAGCTGCTGGACGATCTGCCAGGTGCTCGGGTGCGCATTCGCGGAGGCAACAGCCTGGGTGTGGGTGGCGGCGACGGCAGTGTGCAGATGGCGGTGACTGGCGACAACTACGCGCGCATCGCCGACGCCGCCTATGCCTTTGCCACCGCCATCGAAGACCGGCTGCCCGGCTTGCGCGACGTGCGCGTGAGCTACAGCGCTTCGCAGCCGCAACTCACGCTGCAGGTGGACCGCGAGCGTGCCACTGCGCTGGGCGTACCGGTCGAGGGCCTGGACACCGTCCTGCGCGCCCTGGTGGATGGCACCGAAGTGGCCGAACTCAATGTGGACGACCGCACCGTGCCCGTGATCCTCCAGTCCACCGCGCGCGGTGCCACCGACCCGCAGGATCTGCTGAGCTACAGCGTGCGCGCCAGCGGGCCCGGGGGTGAGCGCCTGGTGCCACTCTCACAATTCGTTCGTTTCGAAGAAACCGCCATCCCTTCCGAACTGGAACGGCTGGGCCAGCGCCGCGCCGTGCAGCTCAGCGCCGTCACCGCCGAAGGCGTGCCGCTGGCCCAGGCGGTGACCGAGCTGCGCGCACTCGCCGCCACCGAGCTGCCACCCGGCATGGGCCTGCTGTTCCGGGGCGACGCGGCCACGCTGGAGCAGACCGGACGCGACGTGGCCATCACCTTCGCCATTGCGCTGCTGGTGGTGTTCCTGGTGCTGGTGGCGCAGTTCGAAAGCGTGACCAGCGCAGCGGTGGTGCTGATCAGCGTACCGTTCGGCCTGGCCGCGGCCGTGTTCGCCATGGCGCTCAGCGGAACCTCCGTGAACATCTACAGCCAGATCGGCCTGCTGCTGTTGGTGGGGGTGATGGCCAAGAACAGCATCCTGATGGTCGAGTTTGCCGACCAGTTGCGCGACGCCGGTCGCAGTGTGCTGGAGGCCGCACAGGAGGCCGCCGCCACGCGCCTGCGACCGATCATGATGACGATGGCGTCCACCGTGCTGGGCGCACTGCCGCTGGTGCTGGGCAGCGGCCCCGGGGCCGAGTCGCGCGCGGCCATTGGCTGGGTGATCTTCGGCGGCCTGTCGCTGGCCGCGGTGTTCACGCTGTTCCTCACACCTGTGGTCTACCTGGGCATCGCCCGTTTCTCCCGGCCCCGCGCCAACCAGGCCGACCGCCTGGCGAGCGAGATGAAGCTGGCCGCCGTCAACGAACAGAACGAGCCGGTATGACCCCATCCCCTGGAGACACCTGGCGCCGCCTCGCCATGACCATGGTGTGCACGGGCCTCATGGCTTGTGCCAGCACGACGGTGCCACCTGTGGTCCCTGCCCTGGGACTGACCGACAGCATTCGTTTCGAAGCCGCCCCTGCAGATGCGCCGGATGCGCAACTGGCCGACCTCCGCTGGTGGCAACGATTCGACGACCCGGCGCTGGCCCACTGGGTGGAACGCTCCCTTGCCCAAAACCCCGACATCGCCGTGGCACGAGAACGCGCCGAACAGGCGCGCACGCTGCTAAGACAGGCCGGCGGGCAGCGCGGCTTTCGAGTCGATGCCGAAGCATCGGTGGAGAGCCGCAGCCGTCGGGAGGCGAACCAGCGCTCGCCGGACCCGTCGGCCGCCCTCCTGTTCGAATGGGACGCCGACCTCTGGGGCGGCCTGCGCCAGGCCGAGCGCTCTGCTGCCGCAGCCGCCTTGCGCAGCGAAGACCTGGTGCAGGCGGCACGCCTGTCCACCGCCGCCTTGACCGCGCGCGCCTATGTGGCCTGGCGCGAGGCCCTGCTGGACGAGCGCCTGCTGACCGATGCGCTGGACCTGCAGGCCGAAGTGCTGCGCCTGGTGCGCGTGCGGGTGCAGGCGGGCCTGTCTCCGCAATTGGATTTGAACCGCGCCGAGGCCGAAGCCGCGTCGCTGACCGCCGACGCGGCCGATGCGGTGGTCCGGGTGCGGCAGGCCGGTGCGGCCCTGCAGGTGCTGGCGGGTGAAAGGCCTGGCCCGCTCGATGGTGGCGACGCGTTGCGCCTGCCTGCCCTCTCCGGGGATCAACCTGTGGTGCGTCCACTGGACCTGCTGCGCCTGCGCCCCGACCTGCGCGCCGCCGGCAACGCGCTGGCCGCCACCGCTGCCGACCTGGGCGTGGCGCAGGCCGACCTGTACCCGCGCCTGCGTCTGCCGGGCTCGATCACGCTCACCTCCAGTGCGCTCAGCGGCGGGGTGCTGAACATCGTCACCGCCAGCATCGCTGCCGTGTTGGACGCCAGCCTGTTCGACGGTGGCCAGCGCCGCGCCGGCGTGGCCGTGGCCGAATCACGGATGCGCGAGTCGGTGGAGGTGTACCGACAGACCCTGCTGCAGGCCCTGCAGCAGACCGAGGCCGCGCTGGTGGCAGCCAGCGGCGCCCGTCAGCGCGCCCAAGCCCTGGAGCAGAGCCATGCCGCTGCCAGCGCCGCCGTGGCCCAGGCCCGCGTGCTGTACGACAACGGCCTCTCCGGTTTTCTGGATGTGCTCGATGCCCAGCGCAGCGCACTGGACACGCGTCGGCGCCTGCTGGTGGCCCGGGCAGATGGCGCGCGGCAGTCGATCGCCACCTTTGAAGCCATGGGCCTGATCGAACCGGGAAGCCCGCCCTGACACCGCGCAGCGCGCGACCCACGACGCATGAAACGGTCCAGTCCAGGGGCACCGCCGGGCCGGCTTTGCCTGACGGCCAGTGCCGCCCCCTTGAGGGGGCTGAGGGCCGCGGCTCCAAGCCTGCCTGCGCAGGCTTGGACAGTCCGAAGAAGCATCGACTCCGGCGATGCTGCGGCCTGCAAGGCACGCGAAGCGGCGCGGGGGTGTTTTATTTCAGCTCAATGCAAGGTGTGCGTCGGCTCCACGATCGGCAACTCGTACTCCCATCCGATGAGGGCACGAGCACCAAGGTAGGCGTTCTTCAGGCGCTCGGAGAGTTCATCCATGTGCACTTGGCCATGGGCGTCACACGGTACGGCAATGCCGCAGCCGGGATGGGACAGCGATGGAAAAAGCAGTTGATGCTCGCTGGCATGTGCTTGTGAGGTCATTTCGATCCCCTGTACTGAGCGGCCACCCTTGGATCCATGGGGCCCGTACCCATTGCTGCGGGCCTTGTGTGCCTTCAGTCGCTCAGTCAAGGCACATCTGAATTTTCGGCTTCCTGAAAATGAGTAAAGCGCCAGTAAACGGCGTCAAAGTCGGGTTGTTCTTCCGTTCCCACTTCCTGCATTTGGGAAGAGAACGCCCGATGCGCCGTCGCGCCTTTCGGCGCGCCTCGCCATGCCCAGGTTCAATGCAAGGAATGCATGGGTTCCACGATGGGCAACGCATACTCCCGACCGACAAGGGCGCGGGCGCCAAGGTAGGCGTTCTTCAGGCGCTCGGAGAGCTCATCCATGTGCACTTCGCCATCAGCGTCACACGGAACAGCAATGCCACGGCCGGGATGGAACAACGATGCAAAAAGCAAGTGATGTTCGCTGGAACTCGTTGGTGAGGTCATGTTGATCCCCTTTGCTGAGCGGCCACCCTTGAATCACTGGGACCCGCACCGATTGCAACGGGCCTCGTGTGCCTTCAGTCGCTCAGTCAAGGCACACCTGAATTTTCGGCGTGCCCCATCAAATCTAAAGGGAAGAAAGTGGCATCGAACGCGTGTTTTTTTACCGCTATCCCACATCCGGCGTCGCGCCGCGAGCCCCTCTTGATTGAAGGCCCATCGCTCGCCACGAACGATGCATACGCAATAGGTTTCAGGGGTCCATCCCTCAGCCACTGAGTTGTCACACAGTTGCGCTACAAGGGACTGAAGCAGGTAGACCGGGTGACCGCATGGACCTCGGTCGCGCCCTGACAAGCACACCCTTCTGGAGTCGTGAACCGTGGTCAACACCCAAACGGTCGATCTCGTCTATTTCAATGCCGGAGGCGGCCATCGCGCCTCCGCGCTGGCGCTGCAGTCGGTATTGCAGACGCAGGGCTGGCCCTGGCGCGTGCGGCTCGTCAATCTGTTCGAGGTGCTGGACCCGCACGACAAGTTTCGCAAGCTCACTGGCAGTGCCCCGGAAGACTGGTACAACCGGCGTCTGGCGCGCGGCTGGACCATCGGCATGGCGCAGGAGCTCAAACTGTTGCAAGGCCTGATCCGCCTGTCCCATCCCATGCTGGTGCGGCAACTGCAACAGCACTGGCTACACACCGAACCCGACCTCGTGGTTTCGCTGGTGCCCAATTTCAACAAGGCCCTGTTTGAGAGCCTGGCCTCTGCCCTGCCCGGCGTGCCCTACGTGACCGTGCTCACCGACCTGGCCGACGTGCCACCGAACTTCTGGATCGAACGCCGCCAGCCCCAGCACTTCGTGTGCGGCACGCCGCGCGCCCTGGAACAGGCCCGCGCCATGGGCCACGAAGAATCTCGCCTGCACGCCACCAGCGGCATGATCATCCGGCCCGCCTTTTACGAACCTCCTTCACCGGATCGCGCCAGCGAGCAGCGCCACCTGGGATTGGATCCGAACCGACCCACCGGCCTGGTGCTGTTCGGCGGTCACGGCGCCAAGACCATGCTGGGCATTGCGCGCCAGCTGGCAGACTCCACGCAGCTGATCCTGGTTTGCGGCCACAACCAGGCGCTGGCGCGCCGCCTGCAGGCCCTGCCCGGCAGCGCAGCGCGCGTGGTGGTCGGCTTCACCACCGACATTCCGCGCTACATGCAAATGGCCGATTTTTTCATCGGCAAACCCGGTCCCGGCAGCCTGAGCGAAGCGGTGCAACAGGGTCTGCCGGTGATCGTGGTGAACAACGCGTTGACCATGCCGCAGGAGCGCTACAACGCGCAATGGATCCGAGAAAACGAGCTTGGCATGGTGCTGCGAAGCTTCAGGCGGGTGGATGTGGCCGTTGCCGAGATGCTGGAAAACCTCGAGCATTGGCGCGGCAGTGTCCGGCGCATGCGCAACCGCGCGCTCTTTGAGGTGCCGCACATTCTGGCGGGCATTCTTTCTGCGGCCAATCAGCCGCAAGCCGTGAGACTGCCTGATTCGGCGAGAGGCGACGTTGCTCCGCCCTCCTGAGCGCAAGGGGCGTGGCCAGGGAGGCCAAGCGTCTCAAAGCAGGCTCACATTTTTTTGCCAACGGTAACGGCCGGTCTGCCGCCATGCAGGCCGTGTCGCGCGAGAATGCTAGGCACAGCTGCTCCGGAGAGTCCCATGAAAAAGACATCATCCACCCTCTTTGCGACTGCGCTTACAGGCCTCCTGCTGGTCAGTTCGCCCCTGCACGCGCAAGCCGCCACTGAAACTGAAAACAAGCCCCAAGGCAGTGATCAGCCACAGCGCCCGCTGATTCCCGTTCCCCCTGCTCCAAAGCTTCCCATTCCGTCACTTGCCACGCCAGACGACAAGCCGGTGCACCGCTTTTTCCAGAACTGGGGCAACGGTATGGACCGCGCCGCGTCGTCCATGGGTCTGCCCCGTCAGGACAGCCCTCACCAGCCGGAGCAAGGCGCTGCGGGCAGCAACCCGCCGGCCAAGTAAGTGCGAAGTGCGGCTTGCAGGCGAGACTCAGTTGATGCGCTTGGCCAGGTGGTAACTGCCGTCACCGCGCGCGAACACGCGATCATCCGCTAACACGTCACCCGGCTGGTGTTCTGTGCCCTGGGCCGCGCGCTGGTACAGCGGTTCAAAGTCGATCTGCGTGAATTCCAGCAGCTCGTCCAGGTCGCGAATGACGAAGTAACTTTCCTGAAAATCGTCGATGCGGTAATGCGTGCGCATCACGCGCTCCAGCTCGAAGCGGATGCGGTTGGGCGAGGCGCTTTCCAGGCAGAACTGCGATTCGGTGAACGACGAAGCAATGCCCGCACCATAGAGCCTCAGCGCGTCGCCCTGCTGCAGCAAACCAAACTCCACCGTGTACCAGTACACCCGCGCCAGCTGGGGCAAATACCCAAGTTGCTGCGCACGCAAACCTCCCTGGCCGTACGCCTGGATGAAGTCGGCAATGGCCGGGTTCATGAGCATGGGCACGTGGCCAAACACGTCGTGAAACACGTCGGGCTCTTCCAGGTAGTCGAGCTCGTGCGGCTGGCGAATGAAGTTGCCGGAAGGGAAACGGCGGTTTGCCAGATGCTCAAAAAACACCTCGTCAGGTACCAGGCCGGGCACCGCGACGATCTGCCAGCCATTGCGCTGCATCAACACCTCGTTGAGGCGTCGGAAATCGGGAATCTGGTCGGGGCCGATGGGAAGGTCGCGCATACCCTCCACGAACTCATCGCAGGCGCGCCCAGGCAGCAGTTTCGTCTGGCGTTCAAACAGCGTCTTCCAGGTCGCATGATCTTCAGCGGTGTAGTGTTCCCAGCCTTGGTCAATGGTCCAGTCGGGACGCTCGGGCCGGCCCACATCCCCTGCTGCGAGGCCATGCTTGGTCGAGGTGTTCATGCCGCCTCCGCTGCGGCCTTGAAGGCCTTGTCCGCGCGGGTGGCCCAGTCCAGGTCACGTGTGGTCAGGCCGTTCGCATCGTGCGTGGTGAGGCGAACCTCCAACCGGTTGTAGACGTTGAACCATTCGGGATGGTGGTCCATCTTCTCGGACACGACAGCCATCTGGCTCATGAAACCGAAGGCCTGCGCAAAGTCCTGAAAACGGAAGTGGCGCGAGATGGCGCGTTGTTCCTCATCCAGCTTCCATTCAGGCAATGCGAGCATGCGCGTGCGCAAGGTGCTGGGGTCGATGGGGGTCATGTCGATGTCTCCTGGTGGAATGATTCGGCGCGTTGCGCATGAAGCTGTGCAGTTTGCGCCGCATGACAGACAATTTGCTCTCATGTTCCGCACATGTGGCGCGGTTTACAAGAGACCCTTTCATGAATAACGATATTCACGGCGATTCCTTGCATCCCTCCTCCCTTGACCGGCTGGACCGGCGCATCCTTTCGGTGCTTCAGCAACAGGGCCGCATCAGCAACCAGGAACTGGCGCAAGCGGTGCACCTGTCGCCCGCACAAAGCAACCGGCGCCACAAGCGGCTGGAAGCGGCGGGCTACATCCAGCGCTACGAAGCCCGGCTGGATGCGCACCGGCTCGGTCTGGGTGTGACCGCGTTCGTGCATGTTTCGATGGAACGCGGGCAGCACAAGGAGGTGCTGAAGTTCCAGCGAACCGTGGGCAAGATGCCCGAAGTGCTGGAGTGTTACGCCGTGACCGGCGATTTCGACTACGTGTGCAAGGTGGTGGCACGCGACCTCAAGGGTTTGTCGGACTTTCTGCTGGGCACGCTGGCGCAACTGCCCGGCGTGAGCAGCGTGCGATCCAGCATCTGCCTGAATGAACTCAAGTGCACGAGCGCGTTGCCGATGGACTGAAGCACGCCTGCGCTGGCCGCCGCCCGCGTGCCAAAACCCCTCTACGCTCAAGGACATTTGGAGCTTGACGGTTTGCCAATGCATTCACGCAACAAATAATGTTTCATGAAATCCAACAGCCAGCTCTCCGGGGTCTTGCATGTGCTGATGCACATGGCGTTGCGTGATGGCCCCACCACTTCTGAAGCGCTGGCCAAGGCCATGCAGACCCACCCGGTGGTGGTGCGTCGCCTCATGGGCGGGCTGCGTCAGGCGGGTTTCGTGGCGTCTGCGAAGGGCCACGGCGGCGGCTGGGTGCTCACCTGCCCGTTGGCCACGACCACGGTGGGCGACATCCATCAGGCGCTGGGCGCCCCGAACCTGCTGGCGGTGGGGCACCGCGATCAAAACCCCGAATGCGTCATCGAGCAAGCGGTGAACACCGCACTCGATGCCGCCTACCGCGACGCCGAGCGCCTGGTGCTGGAGCGTCTGCATGCCATTTCGCTGGCCGAGCTGCATCAAATCTTTCAACAACGCATGGCGACGGATCCCTGCGCCAGAAAGCACACAGACCATGCACACTGACGTGATCATCATCGGCGGCAGCTACGCCGGCTTGTCCGCCGCCCTGCAACTCGCGCGCGCCCGCCGCCGCATCACCGTGGTGGACGCCGGCCAGCGGCGCAACCGCTTCGCCAGCCATTCGCACGGCTTCCTTGGACGCGACGGCCATTCACCTTCGGCCATCGCAGACGAGGCGCGACAGCAGTTGCTGGCCTACTCGACGGTGCACTGGTTGGCCGGCGAAGCCACCCAGGCCTCTCAGGTGGCGGGCGGATTCGAAGTGGTCGTCAATGGCCAGCCCCTGTCGGCCAGCCGCCTCGTGCTCGCCAGTGGAGTGACCGACGAGCTACCCGAAATCGAAGGCCTGCGCGAGCGCTGGGGCCGCAGCGTGTTTCATTGCCCGTATTGCCACGGCTATGAATTGAACCAGGGTGCCATCGGGGTGCTGGCCAACAATGCCATGGCCATGCACCAGGCGCAGTTGCTGCCGGAATGGGGCCAGGTGACGCTGTTGCTCAATGGTGCCTTTGTGCCCGACGACGAGCAGCAGGCGCTGCTGACGCGGTGCGGTGTCAAGGTCGAGCACGCACAGGTGTTGCGGCTGGAGGATCACGCCAGTGTGGTGCTGAAAGATGGCCGCAGGCTGCATTTCAGCGGTCTGTTCACCGTGCCCTCCACCCGAATGACCAACGACCTGCCACACCAATTGGGCTGCGCACTGGAACACGGCCCTGTGGGCAGCTACCTGCGGGTGAACGAACTCAAGGAAACTTCAGTACCGGGTGTGTTTGCCTGTGGTGACACCGCTCGAGGCTTCAGCAATGTGGCCATGGCTGTGGGCGACGGGGCCATGACCGGCGCGTCTGTGCACCGCTCGCTGGTGTTCGACCACTGAGCGCCATCGCGCGCGGCCGCTCAGGGCCTGTCAGAATCGCCCCTCCCGACGGGCAAGCGCCCTTCTGACACTACTCCCTCCGGCCACCATGACGCTCACTTCCCACGGCACCCTCGGCATCGACTTCGGCACCTCCAACTCCGCCATGGCCTGGGCGCCACATGGAAGTGCGGCGCAACCCCTCCCACTGGAAGGCAATGCCGTGTCCATGCCCACAGCGGTGTTCTTCAACGCCGAAGACCACCTCACCCACTTTGGCCGCGACGCCGTCAGCCAGTACCTCGCCAGCACCGAAGGCCGGCTCATGCGCTCGCTCAAGAGCCTGCTGGGCAGTTCGCTGCTGCAGGAAAAAACCGAGATCAACCACCGGACCATCAGCTTCCAGGACATCATCGCCATCTTCCTCGCTGAGCTGCGGCAACGCGCCGCTCGGTCACTGGGACACCTGCCGACCGGGGTGGTGCTGGGACGGCCGGTGCACTTCGTGGACGACGATCCACAGCGCGATGCGCAGGCGGAACAGTCGCTGCGCGAAGCGGCACAGGTGGTGGGCTTTGCCGAAGTGCGCTTCCAGCTGGAACCGATCGCGGCGGCGCTGGACTACGAGCGGCGACTCACCCGGGAGGCTCGGGTGCTGGTGGCCGACATCGGGGGCGGTACGTCCGACTTCACTGTGGTGCGACTGGGCCCCGAACGCGCTGGGAAGCCCGACCGCAACGCTGACGTGCTGGCCACCACCGGTGTGCACGTGGGCGGCACCGACTTCGACCAGAAGCTCAGCCTGGAGCGCGTCATGCCGCTGCTTGGCCACCGACACATCGGCCCGCAAGGACGCGAAGTGCCCAGCCGCGTGTTCTTCGACCTGTCGACCTGGCACCTGATCCAGTGGCTGTACCTGCCACGGGCACTGGCCCAGGCGCAGGCCTTGCGGGTGAACTTCAGCGACACGCGGTTGCACGAGCGCCTGATGCGCGTGCTGGACCAGCGAGACGGCCACCGCCTCGCCCACGAGGTGGAACTGGCCAAGATCCGTTGCTCGGAAACCCAGGCCACCACCGTTGTGGACCTGCAGGCGGTGGAAGCCGGTCTGAAGGCGGAACTGTCCACAGCCGACATGCAGCAGTACCTCGACGCCCTGCTGCAGCGCACCGTGACGTGCGCCGTGGAATGTGCGCTTCGCGCCAATTTGCGGAGCGAAGGCGCACTCGACGCCATCTACCTCACGGGCGGTTCGTCTGCGCTGAAACCCTTCCAGCAGGCCCTGCAGGCGGCCTTCCCGGGTGTGCCCCTGGTGCAAGGCGATCTGTTCGGCGGCGTGGCTTCGGGTCTGGCCTACAGCGCGGGTTGAATCTCAGTCCGAATCGGCCAAGTGGAATGCGGCCAGGCCCTTGTCGAGCAGCTCGTGCAAGGCCACCACGGTCGCAGGCCCCAGTTGTTGATTCAATGCCACCTGGGCCGCCTTCCAGTGGCGCTGCGCCCGCCGGCGCAATTCGCGCCCGGCATCGGTGATGTTCAGCACGCGGGTGCGCGCGTCCACCCCCTCATCCATGCGCAGCCATCCCGCTGCCAGCAGTGGCCGCAGATTGCGGCTGAGCGTGGAAGCGTCCATGTCCATGCGCCGGGCCAGTTCACCCGGTGGCAACGGCCCCAGCCGGTCCACATGACTCAGCAGCGAATACTGGGTGGTCTTGAGGCCGGACAGCGCCAGGCGGCGGTCGTAATGCTGCGTGACGCGCCGGGTCAGCTGGCGCAGCTTGAAGTTGGTGCAACCCACCGGCCGTAGCAGCACCTCAGACTCAGAGAGTGACACATGGGGGTCAGACGACATGAAATCATTGTATCTACAATGATTTCATATGCAAATTTCCAGGAGCCGTACATGACCAAGGTGAACCATCTCGAAGCCTGGCTGGCCGAAGAAGCCGCAATATTGCAGAAACTGGATGCAGGGCCTGGCCCCGGCGTCGCGTCGCCCGAACAGCTCGCAGGCAAGTCCGGCATGGAGATGATGCAGGCCATGCTGCGCGGGGACATCCCGTACGCGGCCATCGCGCAGACGCTGGATTTTCTGGTGATTGACATCGGCGATGGCACGGCCACCTTCCAGGGCACACCGCTTCCGCGGCACTTCAACCCCATGGGCACGGTGCACGGTGGCTGGTTCGCCACCCTGCTCGACTCCGCGCTCGGTTGCGCGGTACACACCAAGATGCCACCCGGGCGGGGCTACACCACGGCCGAACTCAGCGTGAACATCGTGCGTGCCCTCACGCCCAAGGTAAAACGCGTGCGCGCCATTGGCCGCGTGATCCATTGCGGGCGCCAGCTCGCCACCGCCGACGCGCAATTGATCGGCCCGGACGGCACGCTTTATGCCCATGCCACGACAACCTGCCTGGTTTTCGATATGAAGCCACAATCAGGCGCATGAGACTCCTACACACCATGCTGCGCGTGGGCAACCTCCAGCGCTCGATCGACTTCTACACCCAGGTGCTGGGCATGCAACTGCTGCGCACTTCGGAAAATCCCGAATACAAATACTCGCTGGCATTTGTGGGTTATGAGGGCAACCCGGCCCAGGCCGAGATCGAACTCACCTACAACTGGGGCACCGAAAGCTACGAACTGGGCACGGCCTACGGCCACATCGCCCTGGGTGTGCCCGATGCCTACGCAGCCTGTGAAAAGATCAAGGCCGCAGGCGGCAACGTCACACGCGAGGCCGGTCCGGTCAAGGGCGGCAGCACGGTGATCGCCTTCGTGACCGATCCCGACGGCTACAAGATTGAATTGATCCAACGAGCCGAACAGGCGGGCGGCCAGGGCCTGCGCTGAACCAGAATTGAAGAAGCCCGGTCGACCGGGCTTTTCTTCTTTGGAACAGCGAGGCACTCAGTCGGCGATCACGACTTCCACGCGTCGGGCTTCGGCCATGTTGCCGCTGCCGGTGGTTTCTTCGGGCTTGTTCAGTTCCACACTCGACGCGGCCACACCCGCACCCACCAGCGCATCGCGGACAGCCATGGCGCGCCGCTTGGCCAGCTCGATGTTGAAGGCAGGATCACCCGTGGCATCGTGAAAGCCGGAAATGACCAGTCGCTTGCCAGCCTTTGCAGCGGCAATCGCGTCACCCAGCACAGCCACGGCACCGCTGGCCAGATCGGCCTTGCCGGTAGCGAAATAGAACATCACCACACCGTTTTCCACCACGATACTGGCGTCTTCGCTGCGCGACGCGGCACTGGCCGCAGGCATGACATTGGCGGCCGTGTTGGACGATGCCTCGCCGGACCCCGTGAGCGAAGCCACCGCACCCGCCACGGCCGCCTGGGCCGCACCCGCCGCAGGCGATGCGGCGCCGCTGCGCGACTTGTGAATGCCAATACCCAGCGCCAAACCCACAGCCAGCAGAATCGTGAGGATCAACACCACCGCAACCACGCGGTACTCGATTTCGGTTTCCTGGGATGACATGAGTGAGAAACTCCTTGAAGAATAATGGGCTGAAACAGACACATCAGCGGGTGCGGACCAGCGAAACGGTTGCCCCGGTCCTGCATTGGCAAACACGCGATTCTAAATGGCCGAACCCAGACGACGATTGACACAACCGCACGATCCGGCCCTTCGAGACGGTGCCCGCATGATGGCCGACGCACTGGACCAATGGCGCACCCAAGGGCCCAGGCCTGACCTCTGGGTCTTTGCTTACGCCTCCCTCGTGTGGCGACCCGAATTTGAAGCCGTCGAGCAGCGCATGGCCCGGGTGCACGGCCACCATCGCTGCCTGCAGATGTGGAGCCGGGTGAATCGCGGCACCCCTGAGCGACCCGGTCTGGTGTTCACCTTGCTGCCCGGCGGCAGCTGCAGCGGCTTGGCGCTGCGCGTGCCGCACGAACAGGTGGAAGCACTCATGCCCACGCTGTGGGCGCGCGAAATGCCCAACCCGGTTTACGACCCCAAATGGCTGCTCTGCCAGACCGCCCAGGGCCCAGTGCGCGCACTGGCCTTCACGCTGTCGCGCCGCAGCCCCAGCTTCACAGGCCACCTCAGCCCGGAGCGGTACCGCGAAATCTTCATGCATTCACGCGGGCGCTACGGCACCACACTGGACTATGCCCAGCAGACGTTTGAGGGCCTGCTGCAGCATGGCATTCACGACCGCGCACTGGAGCGGCTGCTCAAACTCATGACCTGAACCTTGCGATCACGTCGCCGCCAATGCAGGCGCCCCGCATTGACCCGGCGCAAACCGCGGCCACCGCCGCACTCCTATACTGCCCGAATGGTGCGACTCGAAGTCGCTTCTGTAGCTGAACTCCTCAGCCTTTACCAAGACAGCTTTTCTCTATGAAATTCATAGGTGAAAAGCCTGGGCGGAGCCGTGCACGGACCGCCCAAACATAGCGTCATAGTTCCCTCGGGAACAGACCCATGAACAGCAAAATGTGCTGGGCATGCGCAACAGATAAGCCCCATCGGGGCTATTTTTGTTGCGTTATCGCATCAGATTTACGTAACCACATGTAAATCCGGAAGCTGTCGGAGTCTTGGCCGACAACAGATCGACACCACTCAAGGTGTCTTGTTCTCAACCGAACCACGCTTGGAACAGCGTGTCCTCATCCGCACATGCATCTGGAGCAATCCGGGCGTGTGAAGCTGCGGATAAACGTCTCGTGCGCAAGCACACAGGCCACGTGCGAACGTGTCCGATTCCCCAAAGCAAGACCGGGAAGAGACGATGAGGAAAAGGGTATGGGAAATGTCATGTGAACTCACGTCTGAACCGTCGTAAGCAGTGTGCAGCTAACGCTTGTCTCCTCCCCTCGGGAGGGAGCTGCGGCCAAAAGGCATAGCGCTCGGGAGCCTAGGGTCATTGACCGAAGCTCGTTCCCCGATGAGCGCTCGGCGGATAGTGAGTCCCTAACCCCATCTGTCGGTCTGCCGACCGGCGGGGCACCTTGGGAAACGAGGTAAACCCAATGCGTCGCCAAGCTCGCAAGAGATTGGCAACCCAAGCGCAAGCAAGGGCGATGGCGCAGTGGGCAAAGGAAGTTGCAAAAAGCGAACGGCCGTCTGTAATGGGCGGCATAGGGGTCCTACCCCGAGGTGAAAGCCTGCTGACTTGCAACAGGTGCGACGGCGCGAGCCGTGAGCGTCTTTTAAACCGACCCCGGAGGGCATTCGTGCCTTCGGGGACGGGTGCCTTCACACGGGTCTCAACCGAACCGGAGAAGGCATGGAAAACATCAGAGAACTCTTTGATGCTGCGCTTCGCGACGAATACAGCGAGTGGCATTCCATTGATTGGAAAGCCGCCCAACGATTCGTAGGAAAAGCGCAAGCGAGAATCGCGCAGGCGGAACTGGAAAAGGATTTCCGAAGGGTCAAACGACTCCAACGAAGTCTCATCCGGTGCTGGCAGGCCAAGGCATTGGCCGTCAGGAAAGTGACCGAAAACCAAGGGAAGCGAACCAGTGGCGTGGATCGCGAACTATGGGATACGCCTGAGAAGAAATGGGAAGCAGTGAGTCGATTGATCCTGCGGGGATACCGGGCCAAGCCGCTGCGGCGCGTCCGGATTCCAAAGAGTGATGGCCGGGAACGCCCACTGGGGATACCGACCATGCGGGACCGGGCAATGCAAGCCTTGTTCTTGCTTGCGATAGAGCCCGCTGCAGAGTGCCACGCCGATCCAAACTCGTACGGGTTCAGGAAAGGCAGAAGCACGCACGATGCACGCTCGCAATTGTTTGTGTCTCTGTCTCAAAAGGGCTCGGCCCAATGGGTATTGGATGCGGACATCGTGGGGTTCTTCGACAACATCAACCACGACTGGTTGCTCGCCAAAGTTCGTATGAACAAGCGGGTGCTGGGGCAGTGGCTGCGATGCGGAGTGGTGGACAAGAACCAGTTCCAGCGGACCGAGCAAGGCACCCCGCAGGGGGGCATCATCTCACCGCTGTTGGCCAACATTGCGCTGGACGGACTCGAGACCGGCCTCAAACGATTTCTAACGGATCGATTGGGTGTCACAGGGGTCAAGAAGGCCAAGGTCAATCTGGTGAGGTATGCAGATGACTTCGTCATCACTGGTGACTCGCAAGAGCTGCTGGTGACGGTGGTCAAGCCATGGGTAGAAGCATTCCTGCGCGAGCGGGGATTGCAACTGCACACGGGCAAGACACGCATCGTGCATATCAATGAAGGGTTCGATTTCCTGGGGTGGAATTTCCGGAAATACTCGGAAAAACTGCTCATCAAGCCAAGCCGGAAAAACGTGCAAGCGTTCTACGGCAAGGTCAGCGAAGTCATTGCCCGTCATGTCTCCCGCCCCAAAGCTGAGTTGATTCAGAAACTGAACCCGATCCTCAAAGGTTGGGCGATGTACCACCAAGGCGTGGTGGCCAAGGCAACGTTCACCAAGCTCGATCACCAGATCCTCTGGCGGTTGTGGCGATGGGGAATGCGGCGACATCCCCGGTGGAGCAGAGGCAAGGTGTTCCTGCACTACTGGTGTCATCCCGACACCCGTTGGGAGTTCTCCGCCAAGGCCATCAATCGGTGGGAAGAAGTGGTGCAGCTACGGCTGTACCACCTGGCGGACACGTCCATCGTGCGCCACGTAAAGATCAAGGGGGCTTACAACCCCTTCGATCCAGCATGGGAGCCTTACTGGGAAGGTCTGAGGGTGAAACGGATGAAGCAAAGCATCTGGAACGCTCAACGGCTGGAACTGTGGCTCTCGCAATCAGGAAAGTGCGTGTTTTGTGGCACGGATCTGGAGTACGAGGACGGCAGGCATGAGGACCACCACATCGAAGAAGTTCGATACGGTGGTTCAAACAGTCTGGCCAACCGAGTGCTCCTGCATTCATGGTGTCACAGGCGTACCCACGCCCTAGGTTTGGAGGTCACCAAGCCGGTCCCAGCACGGGGACTTTAATCTGACGGAGCGGGATAGGGTCATGCAGCCCGATGACCCCGTGAAATCAGTGGTCGTGCGTGAGCCGTATGCGTCGAAAGGCGCACGTACGGTTCTTTGGGGGGGATATAGTAGAAATACTATGTCCCTACCCTCCAACATCGCCGACCTGCGCAAAAGCTACGAAAAAGCCGAACTCAGCGAATCGGCATCTCAGCCCGATCCGCTGCGCCAGTTTGCCCACTGGCTGGAAGAAGCCATTCAGAGCGAAGTCCCGGAGCCCAACGCCATGACGCTGGCCACGGTAGGCTCGGACTTGCGGCCCAGCACCCGGATCGTGCTGATCAAGGATTTCGACGAACGCGGCATCGTCTGGTACACCAACTACCAGAGCCGCAAGGGCCAGGAACTCGCGGGCAACCCGTTCGCCGCCCTGCAGTTCCACTGGGTGGAGCTGGAGCGGGTGGTGCGCATCGAGGGCTCTGTCGAGAAGGTCAGCGATGAAGAGAGTGACGCCTACTTCCACAGCCGGCCACTCGACAGCCGCATCGGTGCCTGGGCCAGCCCGCAGAGCCAGGTGATCGACGGTCGTGGCGTGCTGGTAGCCAACGCAGCCCGCTACGGTGCACAGTTCCTGCTGCAGCCACCCCGCCCGCCACATTGGGGAGGCTACCGCCTGCGCCCCGAGCGCTGGGAATTCTGGCAGGGTCGCAAAAGCCGTCTGCACGACCGTCTTCGCTACCTGAAGCAGGACGACGGCACCTGGGTACGCGAACGACTCGCCCCGTAGCGCCGGGTTGCCCCCAGCAAGGCCGGCCCTCTTGCGGGGCAGCGACCCGCGCAGCGGGGTTCAGACTCCCAGTGGTTCAATGGTCTGATCGGCCACCGCGACAAGTTGACCCGCGCTCACAAGGTGCGGTGCCAAGTCGGCCAGTGGCACCAGCACGAACGCGCGCTGCCACATGCGTGGATGCGGCACGGTGAGCCGGGTTGAGGCCACGCTGGCACTGCCATAGAGCAACAGGTCGAGGTCGAGCGTGCGCGGGGCGTGCCGGTAGGGTCGCAGGCGGCCTGCCTCGGTTTCGATGGCCTGCAGCGCATCGAGCAGTTCAGGCGCGGTCAGCAGCGTGCGCAGCTCCACCACAGCGTTGATGAAATCGGGCCCGCTGGCATCCACTGGTGCCGAACGGTAGAGGCCTGAGCAGCGCAGCCCTGAAATGCCGGGCGTCTGGGCCAACACCTGCACCGCTTCCCGCAGCGCGCCGGCCGCATCACCCAGGTTGGCCCCCAGCGCCACGTAGGCGATCACGGGTTCGCGGGTCATGCCCGGGCAACCACATTCAGCCAGGTTCATCCGGTCCGTCACCACCGGTACCACCTTCGGCACGCGGGGCGCCCGTGGGCTTGCGGCGCCGGCGGCGGCGTTTTTTGGCGGGTGCCGTGCCGTCTGGTGGCACCGCATCCGTCGGGCCGCTCATTTCTGGCCCGTCCTCATCGCCCTCTTCCGCTCCGGTCACCGGGCGAAAACGGGGATCAGGTGCTGGGGCGTTCACCGGATGATCGGCATCGCTGCGCTTGACGCGGCGCGCCGCGCCTGGGCCACCGGGCTTGGCCAGGTTGGCACGCCGTTGCGCGTCGATCATGTCGTCGCGCATTTCATCGCTGACGCTCTGGAAGGTTTCCCACCAGTGGGCCAACTCTTCTTCCACCTCACCCACCTGGGCGCGCAGGCGCAGGAAGTCAAAACCGGCGCGGAAGCGCGCCTGGTCCACCAGGCTGAACGGCGACGAGCCCACACGTTTGTCAAAACGCGGCTGCATCATCCAGATCTCGCGCATGTCCGCACCCAGCTTGCCGCGGCCCGACACGTCGCCAATGCGGGCATCGAAGGCATCGTCCACGGCGTCCTGCAAAGCCGCCACCGGCGGGGTCGGGCGCTGGTTGGGGCGTGGCTGCAAACGCTGGCTCCAGCCCTTGCGCACATCGGCCCAGAGCACGCAGGCCAGCAGGAAGCTCGGCGCCACCGGCTTGCCTTCGCCCACGCGCCGGTCGGTGTCCTGCAGCGCCAGTTTCACGAAGGGGTCGTCAGCGCGCTGCACCACCACGTCGAGCAGCGGGTAGATGCCATTGGCCAGGCCATGGGCCTTGAGCTGTTCGATGCTGGCCAGCGCGTGGCCGGTCTGCAACAGCTTGAGCATCTCGTCGAACAAGCGGCTCTGCGGCACGTCGGCCAGCAGGTTGCGCGAGGCCACCAAGGGCTCGCGGGTCTTGGGGTCGAACTGGAAACCCAGGGCGTTGAGCTTGGCGGCAAAACGCACCGCGCGGATGATGCGCACCGGGTCTTCGCGGTAGCGGGTGGCCGCGTCGCCGATCATGCGCAGCGTCTTTTTCTTTGCGTCCCGGATGCCGTGGTGGAAGTCGACCACGGTCTGGCTTTCCGGGTCGTAGTACATGGCGTTGATGCTGAAGTCGCGGCGCGCGGCATCGTGCTCGATGGGTCCCCACACGTTGTCGCGCAGCACCCGTCCACTGGCGTCCACGGCGTGCGTCATGCCCGCGAGCTGGCCCTTGCTGGTGCGCTCGTTGCCGGTCACCTGCTCGGCAGCTGCGCTGTCCAGGTAAGCGCGGAAGGTGGAGACCTCGATCATTTCGTGTTCACGGCCCCGCCCGTAGATCACATGCACGATGCGAAAGCGCCGCCCGATGATGAAGGCGCGGCGGAACAGTCCCTTGACCTGTTCGGGCGTGGCGCTGGTGGCCACGTCGAAGTCCTTGGGGCGCAGGCCCAGCAGCAGGTCGCGCACGGCGCCGCCGACGATGTAGGCTTCAAAGCCGGCCTGCTTGAGAGTGTGCACCACGTCCAGCGCCCGCTGGTCCACCAGTTTGGGGTCGATGCCGTGCACCTGCACCGGCACATCTTCGCGTTTGCCAAAGGGGCTGGCGCGCCGGCCGGTGGTGCCCTCACCCTTGCCCAGCAGCCTGTTAATGAATTTTTTGATCATTCGAATAGGTTCAATATGCGCCAGCCCCGCTCCAGGGCAATGGCCTTGAGCCGGTCGTCCGGATTGGTCGCCACGGGCTCGTGCACCTTCTCCAGCAGCGGCAGATCGTTGATGGAGTCGCTGTAGAAAGTGCTGTGCGCAACACTTGCCCAGTTCAGGCCGCGCGCAGCCAGCCATTGTTCCACACGTGCGACCTTGCCTTCCCGGAACGAGGGAACACCCCGAATCAGGCCGGTGGGCGTGCCTGCGGCATCGGTCTCAAGATCGATGGCGATGAGTTCGTCCACACCAAAGGCGGTGGCGATGGGGCGGGTGACAAAAGCGTTGGTGGCCGTGACGATGACCACCTGGTCGCCTGCCGCCTGGTGCGCTTTCACGACAGCCAGGGCCTTTTCCCGCATCGCAGGGCGGATCACCTCCTGCATAAAGCGCTCATGTGCCTCGTTGGCAGCAAGCATGCCCTGTTCCCGCACGGCGGCGGTGGCGAAGTGCACGTATTCGTGGATGTCCAGTGTGCCGGCCTTGTAGGCCGCGTAGAACCGGTCGTTCGCCAGCGAGAACGTGGCCGCGTCGCGCCAGCCCTGGGCGACGGTGAACTCGCCCCAGGCGTAGTCGGAGTCCAGGGGAATCAGCGTGTGGTCAAGATCGAAGAGGGCCAGTCGGATGCTTTGGGGCGCCTGCGAACCGGTCGTCGCAGCGGTGGCGTTCGGGGATGTTGTCATTCGTTTTCAAGCATGGATCTGATCAGCGGGATGGTGATGGCGCGCTGGGTGCGCAGGGCATAGCCATCGAGCTGTTCCAGCAGCAGCATCAGGCTGGAAAGGTCACGTGCAAAGCGGGTCAGCATGAAGTCCATCACCTCGTCACTGAGGAACACGCCGCGCTCGTCTGCCGCGCGGCGCAAAACGGAGCGGCGCTCGGCTTCGCCCAGCGCGCGCAGCTGAAACACATGCCCCCAGCCCAGGCGGGTGCGCAGATCTTCGCGCAATTGCAGGTCGGCGGGAGGGCGGTCCGCTGCGGCGAGCACCCATCGCGCCGGGCCGTGTGGCGGATTCTGGGCGTTGACAAACCAGTTGAAGGCCGCCGCCTGCTGCTCTGCCGTGTAGAGCTGACAGTCGTCCAACAGCACCGCGTCCCAGTGTTCGTCGTACTCAGGCGGGTGCAGGGTGCTGGCGTCCATCCAGCCCACGCGACTGTCCTGCTCGCGCAGGGCTTCCCGCACGCCGCGCAGCAGGTGCGACTTGCCACTGCCCCCCTCGCCCCACAGGTAGGTAGGCACCGGCGAGCGCATCGGATTGCCCGCCCACAGGCGCAGGTGTTCCAACGCTGCTTCGTTGCCCGCTGCCACGAAATTGTCCAGCGTGGGCACTGGCGCAAGCCCGATGTCCAGCGCCATCTGCTTCATCGGAGCGGGAGGCTGGCTCATGACTGGCCCTCGCCCTTCCAGCTTCGGAGCGGGCTTGCCTGAGAACGGTTTGGCACTGTGAGCACCGGAACACCTTCGCCCAGCGGGCTGCGGTGCGAGCTTGCTTGGGAGCGGCCCGGCGCTGCGAGCACCGAAACACCTTCGCCCAGCGGGCTGCGGTGCGAGCTTGCTTGGGAGCGGCCCGGCGCTGCGAGCACCGAAACACCTTCGCCCAGCGGGCTGCGGTGAGAGCTTGCTTGGGAGCGGCCCGGCGCTGCGCTCATGCTTCACCACCGTTTGTGGAGGGCGGCAGGGCCAGCGGGGGGGACGGCTCCGCAGGCGCCTCGTCCAGATAAAGCTCACTCTTGAGGTATTCGTTGCGAGCCCGGCGGATCGCCACCAGCAGCACCGCGCTGGCTGGCAGCGCGATCAGCACCCCCACAAAACCGAACAGATGGCCGAACGCCAGCAAGGCAAAGATCACGGCAATGGGGTGCAGGCCAATGCGCTCACCCAGCAGGCGTGGTGTGAGGTACATGCTCTCAAAGGCCTGACCCAGCATGTACACGCCAAAAACCAGCCCCACACCCAACAAGGTCTGAAACTGCAACAGGGCCGCCAGCAGGGCCAGCACCAGACCCAGCCCGAAACCGAGGTAGGGCACAAAAACCGCCAGCCCGGTGAACACGCCGATCGGCAGGGCCAGATCCAGCCCCACCAGCACCAGCAGCACGGTGTAGATCACCGCGAGCAGGCCCATCACGACCAGTTGGCCTCGCAAGTACTGGCCCAGCACTTCGTCGGTCTCGTCCAGGAAGCTCTGCACGCTTTCGCGCCAGCGCGGCGGAATCAGGCCCTTGGAGCGCTGCACCAGATTGTTCCAGTCCAGCAGCAGGTAAAAAGCCACGATGGGCATGAGGAACAGGTTGCCCACCACGGCGGCCAGCGCGCTGCCACCAATGCGCAACGAAGACAACAGTCCCTCGATCAGCTCGCTCTCGTGCCCGCTGACGAGCGACTTCAGGCCTTCGCGCACCACGGTGACATCGACCTGGGCGTCCACGCCAAAGCGGCCAGCAAAGGGCACCACCCAGTCATTCAACCGCTCCAGCAGCGCCGGGACCTGGTCGCGCAGCAGCGGCGCCTGTTTGGTGATGACCGGCACGATGAGCAGCACCACCGCCAGCATCACCAGCATGAGCAAGGAGATGGCCAGGCCCGCGCCCAGCCAGCGAGGCACTCGCCTGGCCCGCATGCGTTCCACCCATGGGTGCAGCACATAGGCAATCACCGCCGCCAGCAGGAAGGGCATGAGCACCGGCGCCAGCAGCGTCAGCAGGAGCCAGCTCACCACGGCAATCGTGGTCCAGGCGGCTGCGCGGATCTGGGTAGGTGTGAAGGTCATGGGGGGCGGTTCGGCGTGTTGACGGGACGGGCGGCGGGAGCAAACCCTTAAAATCCACCGCAAATTCTATTCCGCGCCCTTGTTGCCGACGCCGAACGCCCCTGGCGCCGGGCGCCGCCCCGCCAAAACGCGGTGCGCCGGTCCCAGGCGTCGCCAACTTCACCCCCTCGCGGCCTGTGCCGCCCCTGCCCACATGACCTCCCCCACCACTCCCATTTCGTACAAAGACGCTGGTGTCGACATCGACGCTGGCGATGCGCTCATCGAACGCATCAAGCCTCTGGCCAAAAAGACCATGCGCGAAGGCGTGCTGGCGGGCATCGGTGGCTTTGGCGCCCTGTTCGAAGTGCCCAAGCGCTACAAGGAACCCGTGCTGGTCAGCGGCACCGACGGCGTGGGCACCAAGCTCAAGCTCGCTTTTGAATGGAACATGCACGACACCGTGGGCATCGACCTGGTGGGCATGAGCGTGAACGACGTGCTGGTGCAGGGCGCCGAGCCGCTGTTCTTCCTGGACTACTTTGCCTGCGGCAAGCTGGATGTGGACACGGCCGCTGCGGTGGTGGGCGGCATTGCCAAGGGGTGTGAGCTCTCGGGTTGCGCGCTCATTGGTGGCGAAACGGCCGAAATGCCCGGCATGTACCCTGCTGGCGAGTACGACCTGGCCGGTTTCTGCGTGGGTGCGGTCGAAAAATCGAAGATCCTCACCGGCCAGAGCTTGAAGCCCGGTGATGTGGTGCTGGGTCTGGCCTCGCACGGGGTGCATTCCAACGGTTTTTCGCTGGTTCGCAAGTGCATCGAACGCGCCGGAGCGGACCTGCCCGCCACGCTGGACGGCCAGCCGTTCCGCGAAGCCATCATGGCGCCGACCCGCCTGTACGTGAAGAACGTGCTGGCCGCGCTGGCCACCCATCCCATCAAGGCCCTGGCTCACATCACCGGCGGTGGTTTGCTTGAAAACATTCCGCGCGTGCTGCCGGAAGGCACCGCCGCCCACCTGAAGGCCGGTAGCTGGCCCCAGACCGAGCTGTTCGCCTGGCTGCAGAAAACCGCCGGCATCGACGACACCGAGATGAACCGCACCTTCAACAACGGTATCGGCATGGTGGTGGTGATCGCGGCTGAAGAAGCGGCTGCTTGCGCCACCACGCTGCGCGAACTGGGCGAGACGGTGTACGAGATCGGCGTGATCGCCCCCCGGGGCGAAGACGCTGCGGTGGTGGTGGGCTGAAGCAACAGTCCTGACCTGCACAAAGGCCCGCTCAGCGGGCCTTTTTTCATGGCAGCATCTGGATTTCCATTTCTTAAGAATGATGTCTTGAAATGATCGAAATCCGTCCCTTACCGTGGCGGACAACACTCAATCACAAGGGGACAATTCAGGCTTTCACTCCATCAAGGAACACCCATGAAAACTTGTCTGATCGTGATCGATGTTCAAGAGTCGTTCCGCCACTTCCCGTTCTTCAGCCAACAGGATCTGCCGGCCTACCTGGCTGCGCAGAACGCCCTCATCGAAGGCGCCAAAGCCGTGAACATGCCCATCGTGCGTGTGTTCCACCGGCAGGGACCGGCGGTGCCCAGCAACCCGTTTTCAGAGGAATCGGGCGCGGTGAGGCCGCTCGACGGGCTGGCTGACTTCGACGCCGCCGCCACTTTCCACAAATCACGCCACAGCGCTCTCGTCGGTACCGGGCTGGATGTCTGGCTGAACAGCAACGGCATGCAGCGCCTGATCGTCAGCGGCATCCGCACAGAACAGTGTTGCGAAACCACGGCGCGGCACGCCTCCGACCTGGGCTACACCGTGGACTTCGTGCTGGATGCCACCCTGACCTTCGACATGGTGCAGCCCGATGGCAGCCCGCTGCTGGCCGCAGATATCCGCGCCCGCACCGCCACGGTGTTGAAAGACCGGTTCGTTCGCCTTTGCACGCCAGCACAGGCCCTGGAGGGCGTGTGACCCGGCCTGCCCAAACCATGAAGGTCGCGATTCTGGCCTTTGACCAGGTGGAGGCGCTGGACCTGGCCGGCCCCTACGAGGTGTTCACCACGGCCAGCCGCATGCACCAGCGCGAAAGCCCTGCGGCTGCGGTCCTGTTCGACGTGCACTGCGTTGCGCAGAACCACATGCCGGTACGGGCGCGTGCCGGCCTCACGCTGTTGCCCACCCACGCTTTCGAAGACGCCCCTGCGCCAGACGTGCTCATCGTGCCGGGTGGCGTGGTCGACGACGCACTGACCAGCACACAGACACTGGCCTGGATCGCCCGCGCCGACCGTTCTGCTCAGATCACGGCTTCGGTGTGTACCGGCGCCTTCCTGCTCGCCGCCAGCGGTGTGCTCACCACCGGTGAAGTGACCACCCACTGGGAGGATCTGGACGACCTTGCCCGGCGATTTCCGGCACTCACGGTGAGAGACGGCGTGCGCTGGGTCGACCAGGGCCGTGTGGTGACCTCCGCCGGCATCAGCGCCGGCATCGACATGAGCCTGCACCTGGTGGCACGCCTGGCCGGCATGGCGCTGGCCGAACGCACGGCCCACCAAATGGATTTCCAGTGGACGCGCGCCTGAAACCGAAAGTCCAGCCCATCGAAGTGCTGTTCGTCCTCCTGCCGGACAGCCTCATCCTGGACTGGGCCGGCCCGGCCGAGGCCTTGCGCATCGCCAACCTGTGCATGCGTGCCGCCGGCAAGCCCGATGCCTTTCGCTTGCGTTTTGTGGGCCCCGAGGCCCGAACCCGGAGCTCGGTGGGCGCCATGGTGAGCGACATCGAGCCCCTGCCCGCGCAGCTTGCTGAAGCCTGCTGGGTGGTACTGGTCGGCCAACCCGGCGCCCGGATCGCAGTCGACAACGAACCCGCCCGCAGGCTCATGCACTGGTTGCGCGGACTGCAGTTCGCCACAGGCAGAGTGGAGTTGCTGACCGTGTGCGCCGGCGCCGTGCTGGCCGCCCACGCCGGCCTGCTCGACGGCCGGCGCGCCACCACCCATCACCAGCATCTGGACGAACTGCGCGATGTGGCCCCGGCTTGCGACGTGGTGGCCAACCGGGTGTTCCTCATGGATGGCCCGGTGTGCAGCAGTGCCGGTGTCACCACGGGCATCGACCTCTTCCTGCACCGCATCAGCAAGGTCTGTGGCCCCGCGCTGGCGGCCCAGGTGGCCCAGGGCATGGTGGTGGCCTTGCGGCGCGGACCGAACGACCCCGAGCTTTCGCCGTTCCTGCGCTTTCGGGACCACCTGCATCCAGCCATCCACCGCGTGCAGGACATGATCGGCCAGCAGCCGCAGGCCGACTGGTCGCTGCCGCGCATGGCCGAAGTCGCCTGCACCTCGCCACGCCACCTCACCCGGCTGTTCCTCACCCACGCCGCCATCGCGCCACTGGCCTACCTGCGCAACATCCGGCTCGATCTGGCCGAAGCCGCGCTGCGCTCAGGCCACAGCGTGACCCAGGCGGCCGAACTGGCCGGTTTCAGTTCCGACACCCAGTTGCGGCGTACCTGGCATCTGCTCGGAAAAGCCGGCAGTCCAAAATGCCGTGCGGGCTGAACCTGTCGAAACTCACACCAATACCCGACCCGAAGCGAAGTACCCCGTCAAGAGATACCGTGGAACCGGCTTTGCCGGGCCACTGGTATCGCCCCCTTGGGGGTGACGCGAAGCGGCGCGGGGGTGTATCTGAGCTTTTCCGGCGCGAAATGACCCAGTCCAGAGATACCGTCGGGCCGGCTTTGCCGGGCCACAGGTATCGCCCCCTTGAGGGGGTGGCGCGAAGCGACGCGGGGGTGCTCTCTTTCACACCATCGCTTCCGACGGCACCGCATGCACCCCATGGCGGGCTGCCAAGGCCGCCAGAAGCAGGTGGTGTGCGATGTTCTCAGCCGGCACCACGCGGTAGCGCAGCGGCAACAGCGGACGCAGCCATTGCGACAGGGTCACCCCGATCTGCTCGGCCGGGCGCGACTCTTCGCGCTCGCCGCCAATCAACCCGGGCCGAACCAGGGTGAGCGACGGGTAGCCCAGTTTCTGCAGATCGCGTTCCAGCTCGCCCTTGGTGCGCGAATAAAACACTTTGGACAGCGGGTCCGCGCCCAGCGCCGAATTCAGCGCATAGGCCCGCGCACCGTGTGCCAGCGCGAGTTCGGCCGCGCGCAAGGGCAGGTCGTGGTCGACCCTGTAAAACGCTTCGCGGGAGCCCGCCTTGGCGATGGTTGTGCCCAACGCACAGATCACCGCGTCCACCTTCCACCAATCCGCGTCTCCCGGCAAACGCTCAAAATCCGGCTGCGGATTGTGCAGGCGGGCATGGGGTGGCAGGGGTTTTCGGGTAGGGGCCACCACCCTTCTCACACTGCGATCGGCCAGTGCCTGGCTCAGCACAGAACGCCCCACAAGTCCAGTGGCGCCCAGGATCAGCAGCGTCGTCATGGGCGAATGTCTTTCGCCGGTCAGTTCAGCGCACGACGCAATTCCTGCAGGCGCTGATCGATGGCGTCGCGCTCCAGGGTGTCTTCGGTGTGATCGACGTAGATTTCCAGATCGCTAACGGCCAGGCGCGCCTCGCCCATTTCGGCCCAGGCCAGCCCGCGGTCGCGGTATTCGCTCCAGGCGTCGGGCAAGAGCACCAGCAAGCGGTCCTCCACCGCGATCAGGCGCAGCCAGTCTTCCTGGGTGCGGTGAATTTCCTTGAGGTTGCGCAGGATACGGGCGAGGATCTCGCGTGGTGCGGCAGCCTGCAGGTACAGCCCCACCGGCACATCGAAATCGTCGACCAGGCCATTGCGCCGTTTGTAGGGCTCCAGCCGTTCCGACAAGTCTTCGCGGCTGAGCGACTGCCCGCTGAAGGGATCGATCACCACCTGCCCGTTCGGCAGGTTGACCTTGACCATGAAATGCCCGGGGAAGTTGACACCGCGCGCCTTCAGGCCCAAGCCCTGCGCCAGTTCCAGCCACAGCACCGCCAGCGTGATGGGAATGCCCCGGCGCGTGCGCAAGACGGCGTTCAGGTAGCTGTTGTCCGGGTCGTAGTAGTTGTTGACATTGCCGCCAAACCCCATGTCATGGAAGAAGAACTGGTTCAGCAGCCGAAGGCGCGGCAGGGGTTCGGTCTCTGTCGCGCAGCGCCGGCGCACACGAGCCAGCAGCTGGTCCACGTCGCCCAGCACCGCCTGAACGTCAAGATCGGGGTATTCGTCCTGTGCCACGGCGGTGGCCGCTTCCAGCAGCGGCAGGCTCTCGTCATCACCCACCAGGGCAGCAAAGTACCCCAGAGGCGTGGGCGCCAAGTAGTCGTAGGCGGCAGACATGGTGGGTGGGCGGGCGGTGACGGCGGTTCGGCTATTTTCTGACGAATTGGCGCAGGTTCAAACCCGACAGCAACAAAGTCACAAAATACACCAGAACCGCCCCCAGGATACAGAGGGTCAACAACCCCACGCGGCCCAGCGCCCGCCCCTCAAATGCCAGCCAGTTCACCTGGGTGGTCATCGCCATCAGAAACACCGCCAGCAATGCGCTGGCCGCCACCACCTGCAGTCCGAAACGGCCCCAGCCGGGTGAAGGCTTGTAGGCACCCCGATTGATCAGACCGAGCAGCAGCCACAGCGCGTTGACCATGGCGCCAATGCCGATGGCCAGTGCCAGCCCCGCATGGGCCAGGAACGGCACCAGCAGCAGGTTCATGCACTGGGTCAGCACCAGCACCACGATGGCGATCTTCACGGGGGTGCGAATGTCCTGCCGCGCATAGAAACCGGGCGCCAGCACCTTGATGGCGATCAGGCCGATCAGGCCCGCGCCATAGCCCATCAGGGCCAGCGAGGTCTGTTGCACATCGGCAGCGGTGAAGGCGCCGTAGTGGTACAGCACTGCGACCAGGGGCCGGGCAAAAGTCAGCAGAGCCACCGCACTGGGCACCGCCAGCAGCACCACCAGGCGCAGGCCCCAGTCCAGCAGGCCGCTGTAGCGATCGGCATCGTCTGCCGCCCGGGCCGCCGCCAGCTGGGGCAGCAGCACCACACCCAGCGCCACGCCGAGCATGGCCGTGGGAAATTCCATCAGGCGATCGGCATAAGTGAGCCAGCTCACGCTGCCCACGGTCAGATGGGAAGCGATCTGCGTGTTGATCAGCAGCGAGATCTGCGCCACGCTCACGCCCAGCAGCGCTGGGAGCATAAGGGTGGTGATCCGTCGCGTGCCCGGGTGACGCCATGCCGTGCGCAGCGAAGACCAACGCAAGCCCACATGCGGCAGCATGCCGATGCGACGCAAGGCCGGTATCTGCACCGACAGCTGCAGCGCCCCGCCCAGCAGCACGCCAGCGGCCATGGCGTAGATGGGCTCAATGCCCATGCTGCCGAACCAGGGAGCCCCCCACCCCGCCGCCGCAATCAGGGCCACATTGAGCAGCACCGGGGTGGCAGCCGGTACCGCGAAACGCTTCCAGGTGTTGAGGATGCCCGCGGCCAGTGCCACAAACGACATGAAAGCGATGTACGGGAACATCCAGCGGGTCAGGAAAACAGCGGTCTCAAAGCCCTCGGGACTCTGCTTCAGGCCGCTGGCCATGGCCCAGACCAGCACCGGCGCGCCCGCCACACCCAGGATGCAAGTGAAGGTGAGCACCCAGGCCAGCACGGTGGCGATCTGGTCCACCAGTTCCTTGGTGGACGCCTCCCCGTCCTTCTCGCGGGCGGCGGCCAGCACCGGCACAAAGGCCTGGCTGAAAGCGCCTTCGGCGAACAGGCGCCGGAAAAAGTTGGGAATGCGGAACGCGACGTTGAAGGCGTCGGTCAGGGCGCTGGCACCGAAGGTCGATGCCATCAGCAGTTCACGCAACAGGCCGGTGATGCGCGACGCCAGCGTCAGCACGGAGATCAGGGAGGCGGATTTGAACAGTGTCACCGCGCGAGTGTAAGAGAACCCCCTGCACCGCCTGCGGCCGGGCAAAGCCCCGATCCCCGGCTGCCCTTGACTAAGGCAGCGCACTCCTCAGTGCGAGGATGCGCTTAAAAGCCCCACAGATCTGGTAGTCTGTTGCGCCCGCAAACCACAGCGTACATACACGGTGGATTGCCACTGCCAACCAGGAGGACCTCATGCAGGAGATTCAATTTCTTTTTGGTGTCGCAGGTCTGTACTTGCTGCTGGTCGTCAGCCCGGGGCCAAGTTTCCTGGTGATCACAACCACCGCTGCGCGCCAGTGCCGCCGGCAGGCTGTGTGGGCCGGGCTCGGTGTGTCCTGCGCCAGTGTGATCTGGGCGGCCATGGCTGCTGCGGGACTGGGCATGGCGATGGAGCACATGCAGTGGCTGCACCGCGCGCTGCAGATCGCTGGCGGCCTCTACCTGCTCTGGATCGGCGTCAGGACATTCTGGGCAGCCTCCAGACCGCTGCCGACCGTGGAACCACCAACCACACAACTCAACGCCTGGTCAGCGTTTCGCGATGGCCTGCTCACAAATCTGACCAATCCCAAGACGCTGGTATTTTTCAGCAGCGCTTTCGCCATGCTGTTTACGCCAGGACTCTCGGTCGGCATCAAGCTTGCAGCCGTCCTGCTGGTCGGGCTGATGTCTGTGGTATGGCATGTGATGCTGGCCACCGTGTTTTCCGCCCAACGGGCTCGCAGCGGATATGCCCTGGCGAAGAAGGCTATTGACCGCCTCACTGGCGGGGTGATGGCGCTTTTCGGCCTGAAGCTCTTGCTCAGCCGAAGCTGAGCCAGCCACACGACGCGATTTGCCAAGGAGGTGGCTCATGCTAAAATCGCGGGCTTTGCTGGCATCATCCCAAACACCTAAAGGAAACTCATCATGGCAACCAAGCCAAAGAAAAAGAACCCCCGCCTGGCCTCAGGCCGCAAGCGCGTCCGCCAGGACGTCAAGATCAACGCCGCGAACACCTCGCTGCGCTCCAAGTACCGCACCGCCGTGAAGAACGTGGAAAAAGCCGTTCTGGCCGGCGACAAGGAAAAGGCCACCGAACTGTTTGCCAAGATGCAAAAAGTGGTGGACATCGTTGCCGACAAGGGCATCTTCCACAAGAACAAGGCCGCTCGCGACAAGAGCCGCCTGTCCTCCAAAGTCAAGACGCTGGCCACCGCCACCGCCGCCTGACACCCCCACGGTCTGCCCCGCCAGACCACCAGCCCGGACCCTTCAAGGGTCTGCCGTTTGAAACGGTGCGCTGCCAGCAAAAGCAAAAAAGCCGTCGCAAGACGGCTTTTTTGCGTCTGGAAGGCGGTTCACACGTGGAGCGAGTGAGAAGTGGCTACACCAAGAAACGCCAATCGACAGGGGTGGGCACGCACCCTTCCGGAGCGAAGTGCCCTAGTCCAGAGATACCGAGGAACCGGCTTGTATGGTTGAGGGGTTGGGGTGGAGGGCCTGGAACTTCCGGCTATTGGCTCAGACCGACTGGCAAAGATTGCCCCCACCCCGCC
>NZ_JAVDWU010000016.1:0-92277 GCF_031457455.1 Hydrogenophaga palleronii | reverse complement strand
CATCGCCTTTGCCGTTTGGCGCACCGGCAAACCGTTTGATCCGCAACGCATACCCCAGTCGCTTGACAACAAACCATAGAACCTTTGCCGGGCCTCAGGGTGCGTCCCTCCTCCAAACGCCGAAGGCGCGCCAGAGAGGGGGGACGCCGCAAAGCGGCGCAAGGGGGTACTACACCTCCTCCAGTCCCAATAACTCCTCCACCCGCTGGCGCCGCCGAATCAATCGCGCATCCGAACCGTCCACCAGCACTTCTGCGGCCAGCGGGCGGCTGTTGTAGTTGCTGGACATGGAGGCACCGTAGGCACCGGCATCGTGCAGCACCAGCAGGTCGCCGACACGTGCTTCGGGCAGTTCGCGCGTCAGGACCACGCCGCCTTCTTCCTGGGTGAACACGTCGCCCGATTCGCACAACGGCCCCGCCACCACCGTGTGCCGCAAAGGGCGTTGACCAGCATCCGGCGCGAGCAGGCTCATGCCATGAAATGCGCCGTACATGGCCGGGCGCATCAGGTCGGAGAAGCCGGCGTCGACCAGGGTGAAGTGCTGGCCGCCTTGCCATTTGGTGGCGCGCACCTCGGCCAGCAGCACACCGGCTTCGGCCACCAGGTAGCGGCCGGGTTCGATCTCCAGGTGCACGTCGCGATTCAGGTGAGTGGCGATCTCGCGCCGTGCCGCATCCCACAGGCTGAAGTAGTGCGCGGTATCGATGCGCGCTTCGCCCTCGCGATAGGGGATGGACAGGCCACCACCGGCCGAGATGGCCTCCAGCGTGCAGCCGCTGTCCTTCACCAGGGCCACCATGGCCGCGCAGACCTGCTGCAGGTGGCCGTAGTCCACACCGGAGCCGATGTGCATGTGCAGGCCCACCAGGTGGAGCCCGTGGCGCTGGATGGCGGCCAGGGCTTTCGGCAGTTCGGTGTGCCAGATGCCGTGCTTGCTGTGTTCGCCGCCGGTGTTGGTTTTGTTGCTGTGGCCGTGACCAAAGCCCGGATTGATGCGCAGCCACACGCGGTGGCCGGGTGAGCGCGCACCCAGCTGGTCCAGCATGTCGGTCGATCCCGCATTCACCGGCACCTTGTGGCGCACCACCGTGTCGAGCGTGTCGTGGTCGAAGAGGTCGGCGGTGAAGACGATGCCGCTGGCGCCGCAGGCTGCAGGGGCAGCCGTGTAGCCAGCGGCCAGCGCACGCTCGATCTCGCCGCGTGAAACGGCGTCAACCACCACGCCTTGTTCGCGCATGAGCCGCAGCAGATGGGTGTTGGCGTTGGCCTTCTGTGCAAAACGGATGGAATCAAAGGAACGGAGGTCGGCGATGCGTTGGCGAATGGTGGGCGCGTCGTACACCCACAGAGGGGTGCCGTGCTCGCGGGCCAGACGGGTGAGGGTGGCGGGATCGAATGGATTCATGGGTCGGATGATGCGCTTTTGCGACCATGTTGCAAAATGCTTTGTTTTTGAATGCATATTCATTCTTGATATGAGACTGACCCACCGTCAGATCGAGGTGTTTCGCGCCGTCATGCAGGCAGGGCACGTCACGCGCGCTGCCGAACTGCTGCACACCTCGCAGCCCACGGTGAGCCGCGAAATCGCGCGCTTGGAACAGCTGCTGGGCCTGGTGCTGTTCGACCGCCGCAAGGGCCGCCTGCAGCCCACGGCGCGCGCGTTGGCCTTGATGGAAGAAGTGCGCTTGTCGTACGTTGGGCTGGACCGTATCGCGGCCACCGCTGTGGCGCTGCGCTCCTACGCACATGGCCGGCTGCAGGTGGCCTGCCTGCCTGCGTTGGCCCATGCCCTGCTGCCGGATGCGATCCGGCGGTTTGTGGGCCGGCAGGCCGAAGCGGCGGTCAGCCTCGCACCGATGGATTCGCCGCAACTGGAGGCGGCACTGTCTGAACAGCGCTTTGATCTGGGCCTGAGCGAACGCAGGGAACCGCCCAGCGCCTGCGACTGGCAGTCGCTGCTCGTGGCTGACGAGGTGGCGGTGCTGCCTGCGGCACACCCCTTGTGCGCCCGCGCACAGTTGACCCCGGCTGATTTTGAAAACCAGCCCTTCATCAGCCTGTCGCCGTCCGACCCTTACCGGCTGCAGATCGACGCACTCTTCGAAGGCGGGGGCGTGCAGCGCGAACTGCGCCTGGAAACAGCGAGTGCGGTGTCGGTCTGTGCGCTGGTACGTGAGGGGCTGGGTCTGGGCATCGTCAATCCCCTGACGGCGCTGGCCATGGCCGGTGATGGGCTGGTGGTGCGCCCGCTCAGTGTCTCCATTCCCTTTCAGGTGGCGGTGATGACGCCTCGCTGGCGTGATACGCATCCGTTGCGCAGCGATTTCGAGGCGGCTTTGGGCGAGGCGGCGCAGGCGCTGGTTCAGCGTTTGCGCCTGACTTGAGGCGACTTTGGCCGGCCGCAGATACAAAAAAACCCGCTGCGGCGTCCCGAGCGGGTTTTTTTGGTGCCAGTCCAGCAACGCTGGATGCGGGGAGATCAGTACAGCTTCTTGGGCAACTGCATCGAGCGCACACGCTTGTAGTGGCGCTTGACGGCGGCTGCTTTCTTGCGCTTGCGCTCGGCGGTGGGCTTTTCGTAAAACTCGCGGGCGCGCAGATCGGTCAGCAGGCCGAGTTTTTCGATGGTGCGCTTGAAACGGCGCAGGGCGACGTCGAAGGGTTCGTTGTCTTTTACACGGATGGTCGTCATTGGCGAAAGTGATCCAGATTGCGCGGAAAGAGGATGACCGGGAAGATCGGGCCCGGGCGTCGTTTCCGCAAAAAGTCCCGTCGTTAACTAGTATTGGCAGACGGGTATTTGCCAGCAAAGCCTTGGATTATAGCCCTTCGCCAGCCGCCGGCAAGGGGTTGGATCGCTGAGAGGTGGGCAAATGTGGCACTACAAGGGGATGGCACATGCACACGCATGCGCGCTGGACCAGGCCCACTGGAAGTTGTAGCCACCCAGCCAGCCGGTCACATCCACCACTTCACCAATGAAATACAGCCCGGCCTGCTTCGATTCCATGGTCTGTGACGACAGATCGCGCGTGTCCACGCCGCCGAGCGTGACTTCGGCCTTTTTGTAGCCCTCGCAGCCGGTGGGAGTGATTTCCCAGCGCGACAGGCGCTCGGCCAACCGGGCCAGGGCCTTGTCTGTGGCTTCGGCCACGGGTCGCTGCCAGTCGGCGTCCTGCTGCACCCAAGCGTCAGCCAGTCGGCTTGGCACGACACTGGCCAGCTCATTGGCAAGCAGTTTGCGCGATGTAACCTTGGCGCGCGCCAGAGCTTCGGTGAGGTTCACGTCGGGTGCCAGGTTCAGGCGGATCGGCGTGTCGTCGCGCCAGTAGCTGGAGATCTGCAGGATGGCCGGCCCGGAAAGACCGCGGTGGGTAAACAGCAGGTCTTCGTGGAAGGTGACGAGGTTCTTCCTTTTGCCGCCGGGCCGCCCCAAGGCAGAAGGCGTCCCCTCGGGGGGCAGCGACCCGCGCAGCGGCGGAGCGTGGGGGCTGACATGGCCACCTGTCTCGATCTGCACGGGCAGGGCGAGTCCGGCCAGGTTGGCATACGGGACCCAGCCATCGCCGTCAAAGGTGAGTGGCACCAGACCGGGGCGGGGTTCCACCAGCCGCAAGCCAAACTGCCTGGCGATGCGGTAACCGAAGTCGGTGGCGCCGATCTTGGGGATGGACAAACCTCCCGTGGCAATCACCACGGTGCGGCTGGTCACGGTGCCACGGTCGGTATCGATCTCGTAGGTCGATTCGCCGCTGACGCGCACGCCTTTGACCGCGCAGGGTTGCCAGCGCTGCACGCCACCGGCCTCGCATTCGCGCAGCAGCATCTGGATCAGGTCTTCGGCCGAGCGATCACAGAACAGCTGGCCCTTGTGCTTTTCGTGGAAGGCAATGCCGTGCTTCTGCACCAGTTCGATGAAATCGGCCGGTGTGTAGCGCGACAGGGCCGAGCGGCAGAAATTCGGGTTCTCGCTCAGAAAATGTTTGTGCGGCTGGCGCACGTCAATGTCGCGGTTGGTGAAGTTGGCGCGCCCGCCGCCGGAAATGCGCACCTTTTCGGCCACCTTCTCGCTGTGGTCGAGCACCAGCACACGCAGCCTGCGTTGACCCGCAATGCCGGCACAGAACAGACCGGCCGCACCCGCGCCGATGACGATGACGTCGAAATCTTGCATGGCGCGCAGTGTAGGCGCACAGCGCGGCTAGGGTGTGCGATGCCTCCGGCGCGAACTGCTTTCATACAGAGATACCGTGGAACCGGCTTTGCCGGGCTACAGGTATCGCCCCCTTGAAGGGGGTAGCGCAAAGCGCTGCGGGGGTGTTTCACCGCCTTCTGCTGCGTTCGGCCAGCACGGCTGCCTTGCGCGTGAGCCGGTCGATCTCGCCGGTGATGTCGGACAGCACATTGGCCACCACCGCGAACTCGCGTCCATGCTGCCCGGCTCGCGCGGCCATGACCTGAGCGTTGAAGCTCACCACCTTGGCCTCCTTGGCCACGCCCTGGATGTCGTCAACGATGCCTGCCAGTTCCTTCATCATCGCGTCGGAGCCGGCTTGGCTCACTTCGTCGAAGGCCGTCGTCGCGGTGTTGAGGGCAGCCAGGATGCGATCGGTGTGGCCGACCAGTTCGGCGATGGTAGCCGGGACGCGTGGGCTGCCTGCCTCGATCTGGTCAAGCGTGCTGCGCATGAGCCGCATGAAGGCTTGCACCACAGGGCCTACGCCATTCGGACCGTCGTAGGTGTCCGTGAGCTTTTGGGCGCTGGCGGGTTCTAGCTTTTTGATGGTGGCGTCAAGGTGCTGCTGGCTCTCCGTGAAGATGAGCAGACTGCCGTGTGCAGCACGCAACCACTCTGCGTCACCGTTGGCGGCCATCACCGTCTGCAGAATCATGCGCTGGGAGAGCATGCGCTGGCGCGCAGCGATGTTCACCAGCGACAGGTTTGCGATGTGGTGTGGTGTGTGGGGGTGCAAAGTGAGAGGGGAGAGAGTGGCGAGGGATGTCATGACCGGAACAAAGCAATCTCCGCGCCAAAGTGGGTTGCAGGCGAACCGGTGCCCTGTCTTTTGCATGGAAAACCACGCCTTCACCGGTAGCGATCTGCGTCCCAGTGGTAGTCCACCGCAGCGTCCAGATCAACCAGCTTCTGCCCGCCATCCCTCATGGGTGGCACGCGTCCCTCGTAGCGCATGACGCGGCCGGTGGCGTCGTCGAAGATCACGCGCAAAGGGGAGACCACCAGGCGCAGCAGGAAGTGGCTGGGGGTGAGCTGGAAGGTGGAGACGTGCCCGTTGGAGGCGAGCTGGTGAATGTCGAACCCCAGCGTTTCCATGCGCGCCAGCACCACCAAGCGCACGGGCAGTCGCTCCGCCTTGGCCAACGCGTCCCGGTGCCGCAGGATGTGGCCATGCAGGTTGGGTCCGGCGACCACCGGTGCAGTCACGCGCTCGCTCTTGTGCTGCGCCGCGTCTGTCCGTTCGAAGTGGAGCCGGTCTTGATCCGCGTCCAGCACCACCGAGCCGGCCAGGCCGGTTTGCCGGTTGGCCACGTCCAGGCGCCGAAAGACATGGCCGGCCGAACTGGTGACACGCTCTTCGATGATCAGCTCGCCGCTGGGAAGGTAAGTCAGATGCGAGGCCTCCCGGTCGTCGCCCGAGGATTTCACGTGGCGTGCATAGACGAACAGCGGAGGCGCATCAGGCGCTTCCAGCGGACGGACATCAGCCCGGTAAACGCGCTCGCCGGCAAGGCCGGGATGGGTCTGAAGTGCGTCCAGTCGGGCAGCCGCCGGTGCCGGCAGCCGGGGCGCGGCCATGGGCACCTGCGGCCATGCTGTCCAAGGCATCGCGAGCGGAAGCGTGGTCAACGCCTTGTTGATGGTTCGGCGGGTGCAGAGCAGGAGATCAGGCATATTGATTGCAAAAAATGAACAATGGGTGGTCCTTTGAGGTTAGTGGGGAGGGATTCCAGTGAAAACGGGCTGAAGTGGCATGGTCTATTCCTATTAATGGAATAATCCGGCCATGGATCAGCTTCGCTGCTTGAGGGTGTTCAGCCAGGTCGTAACACAGGGCAGTTTTGCCGGTGCCGCACGCACGCTCGACCTGGCGCCTGCGGTGGTGACGCGCTGCGTGGCCGAACTTGAAGCCCATCTGGGCGCACGCTTGCTCAACCGGACCACCCGCCGCCTGGCACTGACCGAGGTGGGCGCGACCTATCTGGTGGGGGCGCGCGAAGTGCTGGCGCAGCTGGATGCCAACGATGCACTGGCCGGTGCGGCGGTGCGTGAGCCAACGGGGAGCTTGCGGGTGTTGTGTCCTCCCGCATTTGCCGTGCACCAGTTGGCGCCTGTGTTGCCGGCGTTCTCTGCCCGCTATCCCCGGATTGCGATGGAGCTGTCGTTGCCCGGCCCTTTGGACACGGCAGACAGCGCGTTTGATGTGTCCGTGCTTTCGCTGGGCTCGCAGTCTTTGCAGGGCGAGTTCGTGGCGCGGCCCCTGGCCTGGTCCACTTTCATCCTGTGTGCCAGCCCTGACTATGTTCAGCGATGTGGCATGCCGCAGCGCCCGGAAGATCTGGCCCAGCACACGGGCGTGGCGCCTGCGGTGGCGGGACAGCGCAAGGAGATCACTCTTTACCGGCGTGTGCCGGACGTTGCCCTGACCGAACCCGCGATGGTCAGTGTGCCGGTGAGCTCGGCGTCCTTTGCGACCCACCACATCGACATGACGCTGGCCTTGGCGCTGGCCGGTGCGGGTGTGGTTGGTCTGCCCAGCTTTGTCGCCGAGCGGGCCATTCGGCGAGGGCACTTGCTGCACGTCCTGCCAGATTGGCGAGGAACCGTGCTGCGCCTGTTTGCTGCTGTGCCGGCAAGACAGCATCTGCCGGCCAGAACGCGCTTTTTCGTCGATTTCCTGATGGAGCAGTTTGGCGGGTTGGACCGGGATCCCTGGTTGGCGCGTTTGACATCAGACCAGCAGGACTGAACCGGCTCAGCCCTTTCAGCCCTTCCAGGTGAACGGAAACTTCATCTGCTTCCAGAAGCCGTCGGGCACGTAGTCGCCCAGCACGCCGTATTGCTCCGGCCAGGCTTTTTCGCTCTTCACGGCGGTCCCGAACAGGTGGTCCAGAAAGGCGTAGTGAGCGGCGTAATTCCTGTCCAGTGCTTCCTGGTCCTGGCTGTGGTGCCAGTGGTGGAAGTTGGGTGTGACGATGAGGTAGCGAAGCGGGCCCAGGCGCACGCTCACGTTGGCGTGGTTGAACACGGCCTGGAAGCCCACGATGATGATGTAGGCGTCGATCACTTCCTTCGAGAAGCCCAGCAGGAAGATAGGCGCCAGCACCAGGGTGCGGGTGATGAGGATTTCGATCAGGTGCTGGCGCGAACCGGCCATCCAGTCCATGTGTTTGGCGCTGTGGTGCACGGCGTGCAGGCGCCACAGCACGGGCACCTCGTGGTAGGCGCGGTGGGTCCAGTACTGCACCAGATCGGCCACCAGCACGATCAGTGGCAGGCCGGCCCAGAACGGCAATGCACCAAACCAGCCCCGGATGCCGTCGTCGGCCGCCCAGCCAAACAGTTTGTGAACCAGCAGGTTGGTGGCCAGCAGCATGAAGCCAATCACCATGTGGTTGACGATGAAGTGCTGGAAATCGGTCTGCCATTCGGGGCGAAACACGGGCTGGTCCTTGCGCAGGGCGAACAGCTTTTCGATGAAGATGAAGATCAGTGCCGAGCCCAGCAGGTCGAGGATGAACCAGTCCAGTCCGATGTAGGGTGTGTGGTCGGGGAAGTTGGGATCGACCTCCACCTGATGCCCGCCCAGCAGGGCCGAGAGCAGCACCAAGGCAAACGCGGTACCGGCCAGCCAGGGTGCGCGGCGGAACACCAGGTTCACCAGACTGAGTGCGCCGGCCAGCACCAGCGACCAGAACAGCAGCTGGCGCATCAGATTCACGTCGTAGCTGCGACGCAGTTCGGGGGTGGTGAGGTACTGGGGGAAGTGAAAGGCCAGCACACCCAGGACACACAGGATGGCGAGCGACAGCGCGATCACGCCTGTGACCATACCACGCCCGGGTTGCAGCGGTCCGTGACTGCGGGTGAGGTCAAAGAGTTTGTCGATCATGGCGGGGTCCCCGAAGCGTCTGCGTGGGTCTTGCGCCCACCGGATCAGCGCGCAGTGTAACGGCGCGCGACGCTTGTGCTTCAGGCCACGCGGTGAAGCTGATGGGGAACGGCCACGGCGGCCACACCGCTGACCACATCCCCCACCACGATCACGGCCGGGCTGCCCAGTTGCTCATGGTCGATGGTGGTGCGAAGCTCGCCCAGCGTGGTCACGGCGTGGCGCTGGTGGGGCAGGGTGGCGTGCTGGATGATGGCCAGCGGTGTGCTGGCGGGCAGGCCGGTCAACAGATCGGCCTGGATTTGCGCGGCGCTGGAAACACCCATGTAGATCACCAAGGTGAGCTTGGCGTCGCGTGCGGTGGCGGCCAGGGCTTTCCAGTCGGTGCCGGCATCGCCCGGCTTGGCATGGCCGGTCACGAAGACCACGCCGTGGGCGTGTTCGCGGTGGGTGAGTGGAACGCCCAGAGACGTCAGGCCGGCGAGGCCGGATGTGATGCCGTTGATCACCTGTACGTCGATGCCCGCTTCGCGCAGGTGCTCCACCTCTTCGCCGCCACGACCGAAGATGAAGGGGTCGCCCCCCTTGAGCCGCACCACCACCTCGCCTTCGCGCGCGGCCATGATCATGAGTTTTTCAATGAAGGCCTGGGGAGTGCTCTTGCAGCCGCCGCGCTTGCCCACGTGCACGATGCGCGCAGTGGGCGACGCATGGGCCAGTACGCCTTCGCTGACCAGGTCGTCGACCAGCAGCACGGTGGCCGCCGCGATGGCCTTGGCAGCCTTGATGGTGAGCAGTTCCGGATCGCCTGGGCCCGCGCCCACGAGCGCCACGGAACCGGGCAGGTAGTCAGAGGGCGATGGCATGGTCTGTGGCTTCATGATGGTGGAGTTCCTGCAAGATGTGTTCCAGCTGCAGGGAAATAGGCGGAGGTACCGCGCGTTCGCCATCCATCACCGCGCGGATGTAGGCTGCGGTGGTGCGGGCGTCAACCTCGCGGGGCAGGTCGGGCACGGTGGCCAGGCTGCCCCCCTGCGCGGCTTGCAGCAGGTGGCGCTCGCCGTCTCGGAAGGCTTCCATCTGCGGTGTGCGGCGCGCATCGGCCACCGGTTCGCCTTCGGTGCCGCGCAGCAGCATGGCGTGGGTGCCGGTGAGGGCGAAGGTGGCCGCCATGGAACTCGCGTATTCGGGATGGGTGTAGCTGCCCACCACAAAGGCTTTGCCCTGGCAGGGGTTCATGAGTTTGACCAGGCTGTGGGCCGGGTTGCGCAGGCCCACGGCGCGGCGCACGTCGAGCAGGCGCTTGAGATCGGGGCTCAGGACCTCGGTGGGTGCAAAGGCGAGCTGGCCAGCGCCCAAGGCGACAGGGCCGGTGACCGGGTCGACGCCCAGCGCCGCCAACACGCTGGCGCTGCTCACGCGTCTGTCTTCGGTGGCCGTGCCGTGCACCAGCACGGCAGCGCCACGCTGGGCCAGCAACAGGGCCAGCAGGGGGGTGAGCACGGGCAGTTTGCGTGCCCCGTTGTAGCTGGGCAGCACCACGGTGGTCAGGCCGTTGTCGGGCAGGCGACGCAGGCGCTGGTGTACGGCGTCCAGAAAGCCCGCCATTTCTTCAGGCGTTTCGCCCTTGATGCGCATGGCCAGACAGAAACCGCCCACTTCCAGGTCGGTCACGGTGCCGTCGAGCACTTGGCCCATCAGGTCGGTGGCCTGCTCGCGCGAGAGCGCACGTGCGCCGTCTTTGCCGCGACCGATTTCCTTGATGTACTGACTGATGCCCATGGCGCGCGATTGTGGGGGAGTTCAGATGACTTTGGGTTATATGCCGATTGACTTGCAGGTTCAAGCCGCTCGGAGGGTCTGGGGAGTGGCACGCACCAGGCGACGCAATTCCGGAATGCACGACCCGCAGTTGGTGCCGCAACGCAGCCGGCTTTGTAGCGTGGCAAGGCGTTCATTGTCAGAACCGGCACAGGTGGGCAATTGGGCGTTGATGTCGTCTTCGTTCACGTTGAAACAGGTGCAAACCTGCTTGCCACGCGCGACCACGGCCACCGGGGCCTTGGCGCCGGGCATCAGCAACAGCCGCCCGTAGGCTTCTGCAGGCAGTTCGTCCTGCAACAAGGGGCGGATCCAGGCCTCGGCCCGGGTGTCACCTGCCAGCACGAAAGCTCCCAGCCGGGTGGAGTCGCCGCTACGCACGAGTCGGGCGGTGCGGCGCTGGCCCAAGCGGCGGTCGACGTAGCGCAAGACGTCTGCTGCTTTGAGACCCAGCAAGGCCTCCAGTTGTTCCACCACGGAAGCGTCGGGGGCGTCATGCGCTGCCGCACGAAACAGCACGCCGGTGCGGTCGCGCCCGAAGGGCACGCAGGTGGCGAATTCGAAAGTGGGCATCAGGGCGCGCAGTTCTGCCTGCACGGCCAGCGCCCGGTTGTCTGGCAGCCAGGCCATGGCCAACAGCGACCACGGCAACTCGGCCTTCAGCACCTTGACCGCTGCGTGCTTGAGTTCAGGCTGCTTGGACGTTGGGCAGTAGGCCGACGTGGTGAGTGCGTTCACCCCGGCCAGCACGCCGCCGCTGCTGCTGCGCCCGCTCAGGTACTCAGGCCCCCAGTGCATGGCAATGAAGGCCTGCGAAAGGCCGATGCTGGCCGACCCCTGCAGTGGCAGCACGATGGAGCCGCGCTTGCTGGTCACGTGCACCAGATCGCCGTCTTTCAGGCCACGGCGCTCCATGTCTTGCGGGTGCATCTGCACCATGGGCTCGGACACGTGGCCAAACAGGCGACCGAGCGTGCCAGTGCGGGTCATGCCGTGCCACTGGTCGCGCAGGCGCCCGGTGGTCAGTGAGAAGGGGAAGCGCGACTCGCGTGGTTCTGCCACGGGTTTCCAGGGCAGGGCAGCGAAGCGGGCCTTGCCGTCGGCTGTGGGGAAGATGCCGTCTTCGTACAGGCGCTCTTTGCCTTGTGCATCGCCATCGCGCAGCGGCCATTGCTGCGGGCCTTGCTTGTCCAGCATGTCGTAAGACAGGCCGGTGATGTCGAGGTCGCGGCCGCGGGTGGATTCGCGGTGTTCGTTCCAGATGGATTCGGGGGTGTCGTAGGGGAAGAGCGTGGACTGGCCGGGCCGCAGCTGGGTTTCGATCCGCTGGGCAAAGTCCACCACGATCTGCCAGTCGTGCCGGGCTTCGCCGGGCGCGGGAACGGCAGCGCGGGCGCGGCTGATGCGGCGCTCGCTGTTGGTGACCGTGCCTTCTTTTTCGCCCCAGGTGGTGGCGGGCAGCAGCAGGTCAGCGAAGTCGCAGGTGGTGGCGGTGGCAAAGGCTTCCTGCACCACCACGAACTCGGCGCGCTCCAGCGCGCGGCGCACCGTGGCTTGGTCGGGCATGGACTGCGCCGGATTGGTGCACGCGATCCACAGCGCCTTGATCTCGCCGTCGGCGGCGGCCTGGAACATGTCCACCGCCGTCTTGCCCGGTTGGTCGGGCACCGAGGGCACGCCCCAGAGCGCGGCCACCTCATGGCGGTGCGCGGGGTTGGCTAGGTCGCGGTGGGCGCTCAGCAGGTTGGCTAGGCCACCCACTTCGCGGCCACCCATGGCATTGGGCTGGCCGGTCAGGCTGAATGGGCCGGTACCAGGTCGGCCGATCTGGCCGGTGGCCAGGTGCAGATTGATGAGCGTGGCGTTTTTGGCCGTGCCGCTGCTGCTCTGGTTCAGGCCCTGGCAGTAGAGGCTGAGCGTGGGCTTGCGGGCGCCAGACCTCGGGTCGTCAAGGCCGGCGAACCATTGTGCGGCGGTGAACAGGTCTTCCTTGCGAATGCCGCACACATCGGCCACCCGGTCAGGCGTGCAATCCCGCACCAGTGCCTTGAGTTCGTCGAAACCGCTGGTGTGTGCCGCGATGTAGGCGGGGTCGGTCCAGCCTTCCCACAGCATGATGTGCAGCAGCCCGTGGAACAGCATCACGTCGCTGCCGGGCTGGATCGGCAGGAACAGGTCGGCGAGTTCGGCGGTGTCGGTGCGGCGCGGGTCGGCCACGATGACCTTCATGCCGGGATTGCGTTGCCGCGCTTCTTCAATGCGGCGGAACAGCACCGGGTGGGCAAAAGCGGCGTTGCTGCCCACGATGAACAGGCACTGGGCGTGGTTCACGTCGTCGTAGCAGGCGGGTGGGGCGTCTGCACCCAGGGTGAGCTTGTAGCCGGCTACCGCGCTGCTCATGCACAGGCGGGAATTGGTGTCGACGTTGTTGGTGCCGATCACGCCCTTGGCGAGTTTGTTGAAGACGTAGTAGTCCTCGGTGAGCAACTGGCCGCTGATGTAGAAGCCCACGGCGTCGGGGCCGTGTTCGCGGATCACGTTGTGGAAGCGGTCTGCGGCCAGGGACATGGCGCTGTCCCAGTCGGTGCGCAGTGCCGGGCCGCCGCGGCTGGTGCGCAGCATGGGGTGCAGCAGACGGGTCTGCGCCGTCACGGCGGGCGAGGCGGTGAAGTGCAGCGTCTGGCCCTTGCTGCAGAGCTTGCCGAAGTTGGCCGGATGGTCCGGGTCGCCCTGCACGCCTGTGATCTGATCTCCCTGGCTTTCGATCAACACGCCGCAGCCCACGCCGCAGTAGGGGCAGGTGGAGCGGGTGATGGACGTGCTCATGTTCATGCGCAGACGGTTCGACGAGCTGGGCCAGCGATGGGGCGCGTGAGGTCCGTGGCCTGGCTTTGCAGCTCGTTCGCGTCCAGGAACACCTGGCCGTCTTCCACCTTCACCTTGAACTTGGGCGTGCAGCCTTCGTCGGGCGCGGAAGCCTGACCGTCGCACAGGCCGATGGTCCAGTTGTGCAGCGGGCAGGCCACGTTGGTGCCGAAGACGATGCCCTGGCTCAGCGGGCCGCCCTTGTGCGGGCAACGATCCAGCAGGGCAAAGACTTCGTCGCGATCGTTACGGAACACGGCCACGTCCAGGCCATGCTCGCGCGCCACGCGGCGCGAACCCAGCACAGGGATGTCGTCGACGCGGCAGATGGGTTTCCATTGACTCATGATGATTCCAGTCCTCAGGTATGGATGGCGGCGTACATCCCGGTGACCCGGTCCATGACGCTCAGCAGGTTTTCGCTCGTCACGAACACGTCGGACAGGGGCTTGGCGGCAGCGCCAGCGGTTTGCATGCGCTTCAACGCGTTGTCAAAAAAGAACCACTGGCCATCGGCCAGTTGCAGTTCCGATTTGATACGCGCGGTGGCCTCGGGGGCGTTGCGCAGCAGATCCATGGCGCTCAGGAATTCGGCGCGGGCCTTGTCAATTTCGGCGGTGGCGGTGGGCGCGTCGATGGGCAGCGTGGCAGCGAAGTAGAGCTTGGCCATGCGCTGCGAGAGCATGCGCTGGCGCCCGGCCACGTTGACCAGCTTGCCCTCCGGACGGCCCGACGCCGCTTCGTATTGCACGGTGCCCTGGTGAGCCAGTGCCAGCACACGCGCATCTGCCTGCAGCACCGCGGCTGCGCCTGACTTGCTGGGCGCTGTGCCGATGAGCGCGGTCTTGTAGTCGCTCCATGCCGCTTCGAGTTTCACGTAGGTGTCGCGGATGTCGGCCGAAGGTGCATAGGCCTTGAGCTCGATGAGCTGGCGGTCGAACAGGGCCATCGATTTGTCGAGCACCACCTGCGCGCTGCCGCTTTCGGTCTTGTGCACCAGCGCCAGCCAGGCCTTGCCCATGCGCTGCGAAAGCATGCGCTGGCGACCGGCCTTGTTGATGGCGTCGTTGATGTCAAGCACCTGGGCTTGCACCTTCAAAAACGGGAGACCGGCAGCGGCGGCGATCAGGGTTCGGCGATTAAAAAGAAAAGAGTTCATGGATTTTTTTTCGAAGCAATCAAGGTGACGAAATTCATGCAATGGCAACCACGGCCTCGAACTGGCGCGTGTCCACGGCTGCCTTGTCAAATTCAAACCAGGGGTCGGGCTCACCATCGAGTGCGAACTGCAGTTGCTCCCACAGCGCCTTGCGGCCTTCGGCGTCGTCCAGGATCCTTTTCTTCACGTAGTCCAGGCCCACGCGGTTGATGTAGTGCACCGTGCGCTCCAGGTACCAGCCCTCCAGACGGTAGAGCTGCATGAAGGCGCCGGTGTATTCCATGACTTCTTCGGCGGTTTTGAGCTTGGCGAAGAAGTGCGCCACCTCGGTCTTGATGCCGCCGTTGCCGCCCACGTACATTTCCCAGCCACTGTCCACGCCGATGATGCCCACGTCCTTGATGCCGGCTTCAGCGCAGTTGCGCGGGCAGCCGCTGACGGCGAACTTCACCTTGTGCGGTGCGTACATGCGCCACATGGCGCGCTCCAGGTCCTTGCCCATCTGGGTGCTGTCCTGCGTGCCCATGCGGCACCACTCGCTGCCCACGCAGGTCTTCACCGTGCGCAGCGCCTTGGCGTAGGCGTGACCGCTGGGCATGCCGATGTCTTTCCACACATTGACCAGGTCTTCCTTCTTCACGCCCAGCAGGTCGATGCGCTGGCCGCCCGTGACCTTGACGGTCGGGATCTTGTACTTGTCGACTGCATCCGCAATGCGACGAAGTTCGTCGGCCGTGGTCTCGCCGCCCCACATGCGCGGGATCACACTGTAGGTGCCGTCCTTCTGGATGTTGGCGTGCGAGCGCTCGTTGATGTAGCGGCTCTGTGGGTCGTCCTTCGCTTCCTTGGGCCAGGTGCTGATCAGGTAGTAGTTGACCGCCGGGCGGCAGCTCGCGCAGCCGTTGGGGGTTTTCCAGTTCAGATGGGCGAAAACCTGGGCCGTGGTGAGCAGCTTGCTGCCATCGGGCAGCGGCGTGGCAATGGCCTCGCGCACGGCGGCGTGACCGTGGTCGGTGCAGCCGCACATGGCCTTCAACTTTGGCGTGGCGGAATAGTCTCCACCCGCAGTGAACATGAGGATCTGCTCCACCAGCCCGGTGCACGAACCGCACGACGCGCTGGCCTTGGTGTGCTTGCGCACCTCTTCCAGCGTGAACAGGCCCTTGTCCTTGATGGCCTTGCAGATGCTGCCCTTGGTCACACCGTTGCAGCCGCAGACCTCGTCGGTGTCTGCCATGGCGGCAGCCTTGTTGTGGCCCTGGTGACCCACATCGCCGATGTTGCTTTCGCCGAACATCAGCTTGTCGCGGATGTCGCTGAGCGCGCGGCCTTCGCGCAGCAGCTTGAAGTACCAGCTGCCGTCCACCGTGTCGCCATACAGGCAGGCGCCCACCAGCTTGTCGTCCTTGATGACCAGCTTCTTGTAGACGCCGCCGAAGGGATCGCTCATCACGATCTCTTCGGTGCCGTCGCCGCCCATGAAGTTGCCGGCAGAAAAGAGGTCGATGCCGGTGACTTTGAGCTTGGTCGAGGTGAGCGAGCCGGTGTAGCGGCCAATGCCGAATTCGGCCAGGTGCGTGGCCAGCACCTTGCCCTGTTCAAACAGCGGCGCCACCAGGCCGTAGGCAATGCCGCGGTGCGCCGCGCATTCGCCCACCGCGTAGATGCGGGGGTCGGTCACGGTCTGCATGGTGTCGCTCACCACGATGCCCTTGTTCACATGCAGGCGCATGCTCTCGGCCAGGGCGGTGTTGGGGCGAATGCCCACAGCCATCACCAGCAGGTCGGCTGGCAATTCGCTGCCGTCCTTGAAGCGGATGGCTTTCACGCGCCCATCCTCGCCCCCCACCAGTTCCTGCGTCTGGGCGCCAATCAAAAACTTCATCCCGCGCTCTTCCAGCGAGGCCTGCAGCATCTTGCCGGCCACGTCGTCGAGCTGTCGTTCCATCAGCCAGGGCGCCACGTGCACCACGCTCACCGTCATGCCGCGCTTCATCAGGCCATTGGCGGCTTCCAGGCCCAACAGGCCGCCGCCAATCACCACCGCATGCTTGTAGGTGGCGGCCGCGTCGATCATGGCTTGCGTGTCGGCGATGTCGCGGTAGGCCAGCACGCCCTTCAGGTCTTTGCCTGGGATGGGCAGGATGAAGGGGTTCGAGCCGGTGGCCATGATCAGGCGGTCGTATTCGGCCGAGACCTGCTCGCCGTTGGGGCCGACGGCGTGCACCACACGCTTGATGCGGTCCACCTCGCTGACCTTGAACCCGGCGTGCAGGGTGACGCCGTTGTCGGTGTACCAGGACCAGTCATTGAGCACGATCTCGTCCAGGGTCTGTTCGCCCGCCAGCACCGGAGAGAGCAGGATGCGGTTGTAGTTGGGATGCGGCTCGGCACCGAAGACCGTGATGTCGTAGAGGTCCGGGGCTATTCTGAGCAGCTCCTCAAGCGTTCGCACACCGGCCATGCCGTTGCCGACCATCACCAGTTTTGCTTTTTTCATCGCGGGAACTCCATTCATGAAACTGCTTTGGGGATCAGGCCACGCACGCGCACGCAAATGCAGGCAGGCCTGAACAGGAAATTGGGTAGGGATACGATCGGGCCGACAGAACAGTCGGCGCCAGACAGGACTTCGTTGCCGTCTGGACTGGCTACGCACGGCGTTGTGCGCGGAACCCTCGACGCTGGGTCGGGGCGGACGCTTCGTTGCGCCCGTCGTGCATCAAGCAATAGACATGCCAACCTTCTTCCATTGGGCGAACCCTCCGGTTTCAGGCATGCTTGCACCCCATGCGCGGTGTCGCCGGTGGACGCGAGCAATTGACAAGTGATTGATTCATATGAGTGTTTCGGTGGTTTTGTTGAGTGATGTGGCGTCTTGCCAGGGCCTTGTGGACGACCTGGAGAATGCCGGTGCCCAAGTGCTGGAGGTCCTGGACGATTGCAGCTTGCTGGTGCAAAGCGTGGTGCGTCATGCACCAAATCTGGTGGTGGTGCACACCCGCACGGTGGTGGATGCATTGTTCAAGGCCACCCAATCCCTGGCAGAGGTTTCGCCGCGGCCGGTGCTGGTGTTCACGCAGGACGGAGACGCCGACCACATCGTGCGCGCCACCGAGGCGGGTATGCATGCCTATGTGATCGATGGCTACGGCGCACAGCGTCTGCGCCCTTTGATGCAACTGGCGCAGGCGCGCTTTGCTCGCGAGCAGGCCCTGCTGGAAGAACTTCGCGACGTGTCGACCCGGTTCGAGGAGCGCAAGGCCGTGGAGCGTGCCAAGGGCATTCTCATGAGCGCCCGCCAAGTCTCTGACAACGACGCCTTCCACATCCTGCGCACCGCATCGATGCACAGCAACCAGCGCCTGGGTCTGGTGGCGCAGCACATCATCCAGTCGGCTCACTTTGCAGAAGGTGTGAACCGTGCCGGTCAGCTGCGCATGCTCTCGCAGCGATTGGTCAAGCACTGGTTGTTGCGTCTGGTGGGCGTGCAGGTGGCACAGCACCTGGCATTGCAGACCGACTCGGCCCAGCGCATCGATGCCAACCTGGCCTTGTTGAGCAAGAACCTTTCACAACCGACCTTCGGCGACCTGCTGGCCGACGTGGTCACTGACTGGAAGGCGCTGAAGAAGGCGCTCAAGGCCGCACCAGCGCCCGACCAACTGGCGCCGCTCAATGTGCTGGCCGAACGCCTGCTGCAGGACGCCGAGCGCCTGACCACCAGCCTGGAGGGCGCCGGCAGCGTGGCGCCGCTGCGCATGCTCAACATGGCCGGGCGGCAACGCATGTTGTCGCAACGTTTTGCCAAGGCCTCGCTGCTGGGTGTGCTGGAAAGTGGTGAGCCGCAGCTGCAGCACCAAGCCGAAATGGAAGCCGCGCGTCAGGCGTTCGAACAGGGCCTGGCCTACTTGAACGGCTTGCCCCTGTCCACACCCGATATCCGCCGCACCCTGGATTCGGCCGCACACGATTGGCAGGAGGTGCTGACGGGTGCCGATCACGTGCGCCGACCGGCCGGTCGCGACCGCTTGTTGCGGCTGGAGGGTTTGGCTGCTGCGAGCGAAAGCCTGCTGGATGATTTCGAAACTTTGTCGGGGCAATACGAGCGCAGCATGCAAATGCTCATGGGCTGACGCATGGCTTTTCAACTGGATATCGGGTTTGTCTGTCAGACCGGCCGCAAGGAAAAGAACGAGGACTTCTGCGCTGCCATGCTGCCGCCTGCGGGGCAGGAAGACATGGGTTCCATCGTTGCGATTGCCGACGGTGTGAGCACGGGTGGCATGGGGGGTGAGGCGGCGCAAACCACGGTGACCAGTCTGGTGCGCAGCTACCACGACACGCCCGAAACCTGGGACACCACCGTGGCGCTGGACCGCATCATTGCAGCCCAGAATGCGTGGCTGACTGGCGTGAACCGCCGTCGCCATCCGGCCCTGGGCCTGACCACGCTCACGGCGCTGGTGCTGCGCGGGCAGTCGTACACCTTGGCCCATGTGGGCGATGCGCGCTGTCACCTCTTGCGCGACGGACAGTTCCAGCTGCTCACCCACGACCACGTCGTCGATCACCCCGACCTGCACCATCAGTTGCTGCGAGCCGTGGGTCTGGAAGACCACCTGGTGGTGGACTATCTGCAGGGCGATCTGGAGGTTGGCGATACCTTCGTGATGCTCACCGACGGTGTGCACGGTGTGTTGCCGGAGCGACGGCTGGCCGAGTGTGTGGCCCAGGCCAGCGAGACCGCAGGAGGCGCCCAACCCGCTGCCGAGCGACTGGTGGCTGCTGCGCTGGCCGCCGGCAGCACCGACAACCTGACCGCCATGCTGGTGCGGGTGCTCGACCTGCAAGGCCCCAACCTGCAGGACGCCGATCGCGTGGCGCAGAGCCTGCCCGTGCCACACAAGCTCAAAGTGGGGGAGGTCATTGATGGTTTTGTCGTCACCGCGATGGTGGCGGACAACGGCATCAACCTGCTCTACCAGGTGCGCGACCCGCAGAGCCAGACGCTGTATGCATTGAAAACGCTGCACCCTGCACGCGCGCACGACCCCGACGAACGTGCGATGCTGGCTCACGAAGCCTGGCTGGCCAAGCGCATGATGTCTTCGCGCGCGGCCGATCACCTCGTGGCGGTGCACCAGCCCTTGCCCCGTCGGCAGTCCCCCACCGCCTGCTATCTGTTGTACGACTGGCACAGCGGCGAAACCCTGCAGCAATTGCTGGATCGGGAACACCGTTTCGGCCCGGTGCACGCGGTCAGCGCCGCCATGCAGACCCTGCGTGTGCTGGGCATGCTGCACCGTCAGGGCGTGATCCACCGCGACATCAAACCCGCCAACCTGCACCTGGGTGACGACGGTGTGCTGCGCGTGCTCGATCTGGGCGTCGCACTGAGCGGGCGTGAACCCGCCAGCATGCGCCGTCTGCACGCCGGAACGCCCAGCTTCGTCAACCCGGAACAATGGGGTCACCATGGCCGTGCCCACGCCATCGGTGCGGGCGATGCAGAGCCTGAGCCCCCAGACGCGCAAAGCGACCTGTTTGCGTTGGGCGTGACGCTCTACCAGTTGCTGACGGGCAAGCTGCCCTACGGCGAAGTGCTGCCCTACCAGGTGGGCCGCTATTACCGCGACCCCACGCCCCCCAGCCGCCACAACCCCGAAGTGCCGATCTGGCTCGACCACGTGGTGCAGAAAGCGGTGGCACGCGACAAGGCGCTGCGCTTTGAAACCGCCGAAGAGTTTTTGCTGGCACTCGAGCGCGGTGCATCCCGCCCGCTCACGGTGCCGCCGGCCTCGGCATTGCTTCATCGCGATCCGACCGCGCTGTGGAAGCTGTTGCTGGGCATCAGCGTGCTGTTCAACGCGCTGCTCGTGATGTGGTTGCTGTTTCTCCCGAAAGCCTGACTCGACTGCATCGTCCCAGTTGCGCATGAGATGACCGCTGTGATCGGCCCCTGGCTGCCGGGTTGCAACATTTGTCATGTGCGCTGGCGCACAGAGCGTTGCTCATCCAGGCCGGAGAATCTTCTTGTCGCGGTGTCGTCTTCCGTCGCGGCAATGCCTCGCGAGCCGGTTGTTGGCCGGGATCGTGTGTGACTGTTCGATGACTTGCCGTCGTCACCTCGACCCGGAAAACGGGCATTCAGTGCGGCGCTAACGTCGATATTTCGACCGCCCGTCGATAAGAAATAGATAGCGATGTTTCTTTCTGCGACAAGGTGTGCGGGATGCCTTGAGGGATCTGTGATCTGATGTGCGTTCCACCATCTTTGTCCATCATGTTCGACAACATTCGCGCCGACTTCCACTCGCATGGCCGCAACTGGGGCTCCCAAGGCTTCTGGGTCATGGTGGTGTACCGTTTCGGGCGGTGGCGCTACGGCATCCGTCCGGCGCTGCTCCGCAAGCCCTTTTCCCTCGTTTACAAGCTGAACTTCAAGCTGGTGCAGATCCTCACCGGCATTGAACTGCCTTGTGAAGTCACCGTGGGCAAGAACTTTGTCATCGATCACTTTGGCGGCATCGTGATCAGTGGCTACACCAGGTTCGGCGACAACTGCCGCATTCGCACCGGCGTGGTGGTGGGCCTGGCGCGCGTCGATGATCCTTGCGCGCCGACCTTTGGAAACAATGTGGACATTGGCGCTGGCGCCAAGGTGCTGGGGCGCATCACCATTGGCAACAATGTGGCGATCGGTGCCAACTCTGTGGTGACGCGCAGCGTACCGTCCAACTCGATCGCGGTGGGTGTGCCTGCCAAGGTCAAGACCCGCAGGCGCCTTCGCGCGTTGCCAGAGCCCATGCAGCACGGCGTCTTTGCGGAGCCTGCCCTGGGACATCGATTGGGCTTTGAACCGTCCGAAGTCGAAGCGGTGGCCATGCGGACCTCGAAGGAGGCCGTCAACTGAGGCGCACGGCCTCGGAATGCGCACGTATCTGCTTCGCAGATCACGCGCTTCGCGCGCGCCCCCCTTTCTCCGCCCATGTTCTTGTCCAGCGGAGTTGCATCGATCGCATCATCAACAACACGAGCAGTGACAAGACAGAGAACAGCGCAAAGCCCCAGAAGTAGGTGCCTGCGTATTGTTTGGACAGGCCCATGGCGTTGGGCACGAGGCCGCCGCCCAGGGCGCCCACTTCGCCGATCATGGAGCCAGCCACGGCTGTGGTGGTGGGCCAGCGCAGCGGCACCAGCTGGAACAGCGCGCCGTTGCCTGCCCCCAGTGCGGCGAAGCACAGCATGAGCAGCAAGGTGGTGAGCACCAGAGAACCGCCGGCCAGGCCGCAGGCCATGAGGGATGCGCTGATGATCACCAGCACCGCGGTGAGGGTGTTGATGCCGCCCCAGTGGTCGGAGATCCAGCCGCCGAAGATGCGCAGCGCCGCGCCCATAAAGGCCGCGAGCATGGTCAGCTGCCCTGCCTGCACCTTGCTCACGCCGAACTGGTCGTAGTAGTAGCTGGGCAGGAAGGTGGTGAGGCCGATGAAGCCACCGAAGGTGATCGCGTAGATGAGGCTGAACGCCCAGCCGTCTTTTTCGAACAGGCAGGCAATGTGGTCGCGGAAGCTCGAATGTTTGTCCACGTCGTCCGGCTCCTTGGCCATGAAGATCATCACCAGCACCGGCAGCATCAGGCCCACTGCGGCCATGCCGTACACCGCTTTCCAGCCATAGGCCTGGGCCAGTTGGGGTGCCAGCAAGGCTGAAAGGGAGGTGCCCACATTGCCCGCGCCCACCAAGCCCATGGCCAGGCCCTTGTAGCGGGCCGGGAACGAGCCCGAACCCAGCGACAGCGCCACGCCAAAACTCGCTCCTGCGATCCCCAGCAACACGCCCATGGCGATCAAGTGGTTGAAGGTTTCGACATAGAAGAAGCCGTACAGCAAGGCCAGCGCAATGCCGCCCATCTCTACCAGCGTGGCGTTCTTGCGGCCGATGTACTGCGCCAGCACGCCCAGTGGAAACCGCATCAGGGCCCCAGCGAAAATGGGTACCGACAGCATCACGCCCAGTTGGGCCGGACTGAGTTGCAGCGACTCCTGGATGAACGGCGCCATGGCCCCGTTCGTGACCCACACGCCACAGCAATAGGTGAAGTAGATGAAGGAAGCCAGCAGCGTCGGGCTGTGGCCAGCTTTCAGGAACGAACGGAAACCCGCCATGGCGTGAACCTTTGAGAGAGTGTGGGAGAGGATTTGGCCCATGCTGCCGCGTCCTGGCTGGACGACGGGGTGTCGTGCACGGGTGCGCCTGTGGGCCGGGGTCGACCGTCGGCGGCAACTGAAAAGGCCTTCGTTAGCCTTGCTTGAACTCAGCAAAATCCATGCCCGATTAGTGGGCGTGGGAGCGGATGACCAGGATGGCAGAAGCCCTGTGCGTGCACCATCTCTGTGATGTTGTCGCCCTGCCAGTCAGAGGGTGTGCATGCAAAAGGGGGCATGCCGCCCGGCATGCCCCCTTTTGGGTCGGTGCGGTGTTGTTCGGCGGTGGGTCAGGCCACCTTCTCCACGTGCGCCTGCCGCGTGTAGAGGAAGTCGATCACCGCTTTGCGATGCTGCTGGTACTGCGGATCGTCTGCCAGTGCCACGCGGTTGCGCGGACGCGCCAGATCCACTGTACGAACTTCACCGACGGTGGCGGCCGGGCCGTTGGTCAGCATCACGATCTTGTCGGACAGCAATACGGCCTCGTCCACATCGTGCGTGACCATGACCACCGTGCTTTGCGTGCGCGCCACGATCTCCAGCAGTTCATCCTGCAACTTGGCGCGGGTCAGTGCGTCAAGGGCGCCGAAAGGCTCATCCATCAGCAAAACCTTGGGCTCCATGGACAGTGCTCGGGCAATGCCCACTCGTTGCTTCATGCCGCCAGAGATTTCGCCAGGTCGTTTGCTGGCGGCGGGCGTCAGACCCACCAGCGCAAGCGCGGCTTCGGTGCGGGCCTTCAGTTGCGCTTTGCTCTCGCTGCCGCCAAATACGCGCTCCACTGCAAGGTAAATGTTCTCAAAGCAGGTCAGCCAGGGCAACAGCGAATGGTTCTGGAACACCACGCCTCGTTCAGGACCAGGGCCTGCGATCTCCTTGTTTGCACACAGCAGCACGCCCTTGGTGGGCATGGTGAGGCCGGCGATCAGATTCAACAGCGTGGACTTTCCACAGCCCGAGTGGCCGATCAGTGTGACGAACTCGCCTTTGGCCACGGTCAGGTTGATGTCGCGTAGCGCGGGGAACGTGCCCTTCTTGGTCTTGAAGGTCTGCTCGACGTCCTGGATTTCAATGTATTTGTCTTGATTCATGGGGGACTCCAAAACTGCTCGCTCTCAATGCTTGACTTCTTCGAAGGTGAACAGCGTGGCCAGTTTGATGAGCCCGAATTCGAGCAGCAGGCCCACGATGCCGATCACGAAGATCGCGATGATGATGCTGGCCACGTTGAGGTTGTTCCACTCGTCCCAGATCCAGAAGCCGATACCCACTCCGCCGGTCAGCATCTCGGCTGCCACGATCACCAGCCACGCGGTGCCCACTGCCAGGCGCACCCCGGTCAGCAAGTAGGGCAGAACGGCGGGGAACAGAATCTTGGTGAAGATCTTCCATTCGCTCAGGTTGAGCACGCGAGCCACGTTCATGTAGTCCTGTGGCACGCGCTGCACGCCCACGGCGGTGTTGATGATCATCGGCCAGATGGAACAGATGAAAATGGTCCAGATGGCGGCCGGGTTGGCACCCTTGAACACCAGCAGGCCAATGGGCAGCCAAGCCAGTGGAGACACCGGGCGCAGCAGGCTGATCAGAGGATTGAACATGCGGCTGAGGAAGGTGAATCGCCCGATCATGAAGCCGGTGGGAATGCCCACCAAGGCGGCAAGACCAAAGCCGATGGCCACGCGCTGCAGCGACATCAGCACGTTCCAGCCCACGCCCTGATCGTTCGGTCCTACCTGGTAGAACGGATCAGAAAAAACTTCCAGCGCCTGCGCCCAGGTTTCCATGGGTGTGGGAATACCGCTCTCGCCCGTGCCGGCCACCAGTGCCCACACGATCACCAGAAAGGCCAGCCCCAGCAGGGGGGGGAGCACCGTGGTCCACAGGAAGCTGAAGTCCCAGGTTCGATGACGGGTGAGACTGGCCGTCTTGCTGGGTGCGGTGATGGGTGGCGTAGCGGGCATGGCAGTTGAAGGCAAAGAGGGCGCCACCATTTCGGCGCTCCTGGATGAGGTCTTGGGGGACGAAATCCCCTCCAGCGGTGCATGAAAAACGGCGCTGACCATGGTGGTGTCCTTTCAAAGCGAAGCGACGAGAGAAAACTGGGATTCGAGCCAGGTGCGGCGGGGTCGGTCAGGCCTTCACTTTGAAACCGTCGGCGTACTTGGCCGGGTCCTTGCCGTCCCAGACCACGCCGTCGATGAATTTCGCGCTGCGCATGTCCGACTTGGGCAGCGACGTTTTGGTGGCTTCTGCTGCCTGCTTGTAGATATCAATGCGGTTCACTGCCTTGGCCACGGCGAGGTAGTCGGGGTGGCTCTTGAGAAGGCCCCAGCGCTTGTGCTGGGTGAGGAACCACATGCCGTCGCTCAGGTACGGGAAGTTGACCGATCCGTCGTTGAAGAACTTCATGTGATCGGGATCGTCCCAGGTCTTGCCCATACCGTTTTGGTAGCGACCAAGAATGCGCTGGTTGATCGCATCCACGCCGGTGTTCACGTACGAACGCTGCGCAATGGTTTCGGCCATCTTCAGCTTGTTCTGCAGGCCGGCGTCGATCCACTTGCTGGCCTCCAGGATCGCTGCCGTGACTGCGCGTGCCGTGTTCGGGTTCTTTTGCACGAACTCGGCCGAAGTGCCCAGTACCTTCTCGGGATGGTCCTTCCACACATCCTGAGTGGTGTTGGCGGTGATGCCGATGCCGTCCATGATGGCGCGGTGGTTCCAGGGCTCGCCCACACAGAAGCCGTCCATGTTGCCCACGCGCATGTTGGCAACCATTTGCGGTGGAGGCACCACAATGGCGCGCGCGTCCTTGAACGGGTCGATGCCGGCGCTCGCCAGCCAGTAGTACAGCCACATTGCATGGGTACCGGTGGGGAAGGTTTGCGCAAATGTGTACTCGCGCTTCTCAGTCGCCATCAACTTGGCCAGTGAGGGGCCATCCACGGCGCCCTTTTCGGCCAGCTTCTTTGACAGCGTGATGGCCTGACCGTTGTGGTTCAGATTCATCAGCACGGCCATGTCTTTCTTCGGACCCGAGGTACCGAGCTGAAGCCCATAGATCAGGCCGTACAACACATGGGCAAAGTCCAGTTCACCGTTGACCAGCTTGTCGCGCACGCCGGCCCAACTGGCCTCTTTGGTGGGCACGATCTTCACGCCGTATTTCTTGTCGATACCCAGCTCGGCTGCCATCACCACGCTGGCGCAGTCGGTCAGCGGGATGAAGCCGATCTTCACTTCCGTCTTCTCTGGGGCATCCGACCCTGCGGCCCACACGCCGTGATGACCCAGGGTGGAGAACAGGGCCGCCGTACCCACGGCGCCGCCTTTGATCAGGAAGTCCCGGCGCGACGCTGCAGGTGCACTCTGCACAGGGGCTGTGACGTTCGTGGGGGTGATTTCTGCGGTCATGTGCAAACTCCTGGATGAAGAAAAATCGCGAGTCCAAACAAGAACGGCGCCCATTTCCGGGCCTGCATTGCAAGCTGGAAATGGACGCCGTTGTCCTGTGTCTGGGAAGACTTCGGGGTCGGTGCCGCCATTGGCACCTCCCGTTTGCCAAAAATAAAGCATGGAGCGTGCCAGCCAATCGTCTCTGGCCAGGTAGTTGAACCAGTTGTTTGATTTTGAAAGAAAAAATTTCGCTGGCCAGCGCAGAAGTCCCCTCTTTGGCATGCATCGCTGACGATTTCCATGCCCGACCAGGCGTCAGATTGGTGCGGCGGGATCTTCAGGCACGCTTCTTGTGCGCCGCAGCATCGCGACGACGGAGTTTGCGCTCAGCGCGGCCCCTCAGGCAACACGTCGGCCATCGCCAGGACTGCGTCGGCTACCTCAATGAGCCGACGGTTCTGGTTCATGGCCATCTGGCGCATCATCTTGTGGGCCGCTTCCTCACTCAATTTGCGATGTGCCATGAGCAGACCCTTGGCGCGTTCGATCACCTTGCGCTCATTGAGGCTGGCGCGCACCGTGTCCAGTTCATCGCCCATGGTCTGCAGTCGGTGTGCCTGTTCCTGGACCAGCTCAAGAATGGAGCGCTCCAGGTGCAGACCAAAGCCCTGCGTCGCCATGCCCAGCGCGGGATTGCCGGGGGTGGGTGCCGCGTCTTCGAAGAAGGACATGCCATCGGTGCCGGACGGAGGTGCCGCACTCAAGGCGTTGTAGGCCGTCAGATCGGCATTGGCTGCGGCCACCTTTTCCTGGCAGACCTGCAGCAAGTCGCCGGCCACGCGCTCCTCCACCGCTTTCATGCTGTCCATGCGCCGGCTGCAGCAGTCGAACCAGGTCTGGCTCAGGCTGGCATCAAGGGCGGTGCCATGGCTGGCGGTGCACAGGATGCGGCGCATGCGCTCCAGTTCGGCCAGGGTGGTGCTTTCCTGGCTCTGCCTCCACAGGGTTTCCACCTCGGCACTGGCGAAATCCACAAACACCTGCAGGCAGCGCTCCTGTGACTCGATCAGGTGCAGCAGGCGCTGCTGTTCGCCGGCGTCCGCCCGCCCGGTGACGAACAGCGCCGAACCCACTGCGCGCTCCTGCCCTGCAAATTCCTTGCCCTGCATGAAGTTGAACAGGGCCACCAGCAAGCGCGACACCTCCGGGTCGGTGGCGCTGTCGGCGGCCTCGAACACCACGGCCAGCAGGCCGGTGACCAGGCGCGCATAGGCGTCGGTGGCCTGGCGGGAGGTCCAGCTCAGCGATTCGACACGCTGGCGCAGGCCGGGCAGGGCTTCCAGTCCGTGCAGCACATAAGCGATGCGGCTGTACAGACGCGCTCCGTTGCCGGTGGGCGTGGCGCTGGTGTCCATGCAGTCCAGGCAGGCGCGCAGCTCGGCCTCGATCTGCTGGCACTCGGTAATCTGTTGCGCCCGGGCCTCGGTGAAACGCGCGCCTTGCGAGCCCAGCACCAAATTGGACAGTCCCCGCTCGCGCTGCAACCCATGCACCAGGCGCCCGGTCACGTTCACAAGCGCGCTTGTGCGCGCCAGCTGTTGCAGCTCGTCGATTTCGCAGCGTTTGGCTGCGACCAGGAAGTGAAGGCCCGATTTCATTGGGAAAGGCGTTGTCGTCGGAGGAGACATGGGAATCCTGCAGCAACAAACATGCCGCACATCCAATACGTGATTGTGCCGCCCCGTACACTCCCGCCATGCGAATTCTGGGCATCGAATCCTCCTGTGATGAAACCGGCGTGGCCCTGGTCGATGCCAGCGGCACCGCCACGCCCCGCTTGCTGGGACATTCGCTGCACAGCCAGATCGAGATGCACCAGGCCTATGGCGGCGTGGTGCCCGAGCTGGCCAGCCGCGACCACATTCGGCGCGTGCTGCCCCTGACCGACGCCGTGCTGGCCCAGGCAGGCCTCAGCTTGAAGGATGTGGATGCCGTGGCCCACACCCGAGGGCCGGGCCTGGCCGGCGCGCTGCTGGTGGGCTCCGGCGTGGCCTGTGCGCTCGGCTTCGCACTGGGCAGGCCCGTGCTGGGGGTGCACCATCTGGAGGGTCATTTGTTGTCGCCCTTTCTCAGTGCCGATCCGCCCGAATTCCCCTTTGTGGCGCTGCTGGTGTCTGGCGGGCACACCCAGCTCATGCGCGTGGACGGGGTGGGGCGCTACGAACTGCTGGGCGAGACCATCGACGACGCGGCCGGCGAAGCCTTTGACAAGTCGGCCAAGCTGCTGGGCCTGGGCTATCCCGGAGGACCGGCGCTGGCCAGGCTGGCCCAGGAAGGGGGCGACGAGGTGTTCCGTTTTCCCCGGCCCCTGCTGCACAGTGGCGATCTCGATTTTTCATTTGCCGGTCTGAAGACTGCGGTGCTCACCCAGGTGAAGCGGCTGGCGCAGGCGCACCCCGATGGACCGGCCACCACCCATCTGGCCGATCCCTTGAGCCACCAGCAACGTGCCGACGTGGCCGCCAGTGCTCAGGCGGCCATCGTGGACGTGCTGGTGAAAAAATCCCTGTCCGCGATCGACGCCACCGGCCTGAAGCGCCTGGTGGTGGCTGGTGGGGTTGGCGCCAACACCCGCTTGCGCGAGCAACTCGGTGCCGCCTGCCGTCAGCGCGGGGTGCGCGTGCACTACCCCGAACTGCACTTGTGCACCGACAACGGCGCCATGATTGCCCTGGCCGCCGGCATGCGTTGGCAGGCGGGCTTGGGCCATGCCAAGTCGGCGGATCAGCCGTACGCGTTTGACGTCAAACCGCGCTGGAGCCTGGCCGAGTTGTCGGGCCGCTGAGCGCCCGCCCTGTGCCAATAGGGGCATCGGGTGTCGTTACCTGTGGTGGCGCTACTGAGTCATTAATTGCACTAATCCCGCCCATCCGGTGAAAAACCGCACGGCGGTGCACCCGCGCTCACCTTTAAGCTCCGCAGGCCGTTAAGGCAAGGCTGAGCAAGTCTCTTGGGCCGCCACTCGGGACTTCTTCAGCATCGCCTTAGACCTGCGAACGCCCACGCGACCGATGGTGAGGTGGGCGTTCTGATTCATCAATCTCAGGAACCCCCAATGAAAGCTGCCATGGACCGCCGCCACTTTTCTCACAGCCTGCTGGCCTCTGCCCTGGTGGCCACGGGGTTGCTTGCCGGTTGTTCGGGCGTTCCCGACACCATCAAGATCGGTGTCGCCCAACCGCTGAGTGGTTCACTGGCCGAGCTGGGGCAGGACCTGCTCAACGGAGTCACGCTGGCGGTGGAAGAGCTCAACAAACAAGGCTTCAAGGTCGACGGCAAACCCGTGATGCTCGAAGTGGTGTCGCTGGACGACAAAGCCGATCCGGCTACTGGCAAGGCCGTGGCCCAGCAACTGGTGGATGCGGGTGTGGTCGCCGTGATCGCCAACCTGAACTCGGGCGTGAGCATCGAAGCCGCACCCGTCTATGCGGCCGCCAATGTGGCCCAGATCGCGATCTCCACCAACCCCCGCTATACCGAGCTGGGCTTTGACACCACGTTGCGCATGGTCGCCAACGACAACCTCCAGGCCAGGGCCATGGGGGCCTACGCGGCCGGCCTGGCCGGCGCCACCCGCTACGCGGTGCTCGACGAAGGCACCACCTATGGCAAGGGCCTGGCTGAAGGCGCTGCCAAACGGCTGAAAGAGCTGAACAAGGAAGTCACCGTGCGCCAGTCATTTGACGGCACCACCGTGGCATTCGACGAACTGGCCGCCCAGTTGAAGGCAGACAAGACCAATGTGGTGGTGTCCATGCTCAACGACTTCCAGGCCATCGCACTGCTGGAGGCCCTGGTCAAGGTGGGGCATACCGACGTGCATCTGGTGGGTGGTGACACGATCAAGACCACGGCGATGATCAAGGCAGCCGGGCTGATCAACCAGATTTCCGCCACCTCGCCTGTGCTGAACGCCTCCGAATTTGGCTCCGGCCCGAAGTTTGTGGCCAGCTACCAGGAACGTTTCAAGCAGCCCGTGGCTTACGGGGCCCACTACAGCTACGACAGCACCTATGTGCTCGCCGGCGCCATTCGGGCGGCCAAATCGGCAGACCGCAAGAAGGTGCTGGCTACGTTGCGCAGTCTGGAAGGCTACGCGCCTGTGACCGGAACCATGCGGTGGGATGCCAAAGGCGAACAGAGCTTTGGTGCCGTGGGCATCTACCAGCTGCGTGGCGACGATTGGAAGCTGAAGAGCCGCTCGTCCAACTGGTGATCGACCATTGACCAGGCAGGGCGAACGGCGGGCCACCGGTCTGCAATGTCGGTCCCTGCCTTGATCGCGACACCCCTGAGAGATCAGGGTATGCCGGTCTGGGATGATTGCAGGGTGGCCAGGGCTGGCGGGTGGGCCATGGCTGCATCTGCCTGGTGCTGCGCGCAACGCACTACACTACCCGCCCATGTCGCCAATGCGACACCTTGGAAAACCAGGGGTGTGCCACCCAGCGGGTGGGGCGCGAACATTCACAGACCGGTCTCACTTTTCATGCAGCTATCCATCGCTACCCGCCGTTTATTTCTTGCACTCGCGCTGAGCCTCACCGCCTCTGCCGTGATGGCTCAAGCCTCTGCACCTGCTGCCGCACCCATCCGCATCGGCATGATCGAAGGCCTTTCAGGGCCCTTCGCGAACACGGGTGAAGCCGTCTACCGCAACTTGGTCTGGGCCACCGAGCGGGTCAACGCACGTGGCGGCGTGAAGCTGCCCGGCGGCAACCGCCCTCTGGTCATCGAGCGTTTTGACAGCAAGGGTCAGACCGAGGAAGCACTTTCCGCGCTGCGTTCGGCGATTGATCGCGACATCACCATCGTGACCCAGGGCAACAGCTCCGCCGCAGCCGCTGGCCTGATCGACGCCATCGGAAAACACAACGGACGCGAAACCGACAAGCAAGTGCTGTTCCTCAACTATTCGGCGGTGGACCCCGTGCTCACCAACGAAAGATGCAGCTACTGGCACTTCCGGTTCGACGCCCATGCCGACATGCGCATGACCGCTCTCATGAGCGTGCTGAGCGAAGACAAAGGGGTGAAAAGCATCTACCTCATCGGGCAGGACTACAGCTTTGGCCAGGCCGTGTTGCGCGAAGCGCGCAACCAGCTAACAGCCAAACGGCCCGACGTGAAGATCGTGGGCGACGAACTGCACCCCATGGCCCGGATCAAGGACTTCCTGCCTTATGCCACCAAGATCAAGGCCAGTGGTGCGCAGGCGGTGCTCACCGGCAACTGGGGCAACGACCTCACTCTGCTGGTGAAGGCGGCGCGCGAAGTGGGCTTTGACGGCACCTTCTACACCTTCTATGGCAACGCGCTGGGTGCTCCGGCTGCCATGGGAGACGCCGGCATCGGCAAGGTGATCGCCGTGGCCGACTGGTTCCCCAATGTGCCCACCCCCGAATCGCAGGCCTTCTACGCGTCCTTCCGCCAGCGTTTTCCCAACCCGGCCGATGATTACGTGCACATGCGCATGCAGCTCATGATCGAGTCGCTCGCACAGGCCATCGAACGCGCTGGGGCCAAGGATGGCGCCATCAACGCAGCGGCCATTGCGGCCCAACTGGAAAAGGCCGAAGTCACCCTGGCCGGCCAGACCGCCCGCATGCGCGCCGCCGACCACCAGTTCCAGCAGCCGCTGGCCGTGGCGGTCATGGACAGGCAGGGCACACCCGGTACCCGTTTCGATGTCGAAGGCTCGGGCTACGGTTTTCGTGTGATCCGTCAGCTCAGCCCCCAGCAGGCCGAGCAGCCACACAGCTGTAACATGCAGCGGCCTTGAATCTGGAATCGGCGTTGAACCTAAAAACCGCAGTTGACCGCGCTCTATCCGCTGGAAATGTCCGTGAACACTAAGAATCTTGACCACGAAGGGGCTCGCCTGATGGGTGAGGGCGCTACAGACCCGATTGAACCGCCAGGGAGCACGCTGGCGGCGTTGCTCCTCCTTACGGGCAGAAGCCCGCTGCGTCGTCGCGCCTTGCCAGCCCACTCCCTGACGGCCCACTCGGGTCCGTCCAATTGCAGTTTTTAGGTTGAACAAGCCCGCAACGGGCAGGAGTGTTTTGATGCGGGATGTGGTGACCCAACTGGCCGAATCGCGCATCCGCGAAGTGGCCAATGAAGGGCTGGGGCGCAACGGCGTGCTCAAGTTCTGGTTTGGCGAAAGCGATGAAGTCACGCCCGATTTCATCCGCGATGCAGCAATCGCGTCCCTCCAGGCCGGCGAAACTTTCTATGCCCACAACCTGGGGCTGGCCGAACTCCGGTCGGCGATCGCCACCTACACCGAAGATCTGCATCCCGGGCGCGGCACAGACCACTGGTTTGAACGCCTCGCGGTGACCTCCGGCGGGGTCAACGGACTCATGCTGGCCAGCCAGATGCTCGTTGACGCGGGTGACGAAGTGGTGGTGGTGACACCGGTGTGGCCCAACCTAGTGGCTCAGCCCCGGATCATGGGCGCGAAAGTGAAGGCGGTGCCCTTGCGTGTGGTTGCCCAAGGGGCTGACACGGGTGCCTGGGCACTGGATGTCGATGCCTTGCTCGCCAGCATCACGCCGTCCACACGCATGCTCATCCTGAACGCTCCGAACAATCCCACCGGCTGGACGCTCACCCGCAGCGAACAAGCCACCATCTTGGCGCATTGCCGCCGCACCGGTACCTGGATCGTGGCCGACGAGGTTTACGAGCGGCTTTACTACGCGGGCGATACCGGCAATGGCGCGGCCAGCAGTTTTCTCGACGTTGCCGAACCCGACGACCGCCTCATCGTGGCGCACAGTTTTTCAAAAAGCTTTCTGATGACCGGCTGGCGCCTGGGCTGGCTGGTGTTGCCTGCCACGCTCACACGCGAAGTGGCCAAACTCATCGAATTCAACACATCCTGCGCGCCGGTCTTCGTGCAGCGCGCAGCGGTGGCGGCCATGCAGCGCGGCGATGAGGTGACACCCGCACTGGTGGCCCATCTGAAGGCCTGTCGCGACACGTTGGTGCCCCTGCTGCAAGCCGTGCCCGGCGTCAGGCTGGCCCAGCCCAAAGGGGGCATGTACGCCTTCTTCAGCATCGACGGTCAACCCGACTGCCTGAACGTGGCCAAGCGGCTGGTGCGTGAAGCAGGGCTGGGTCTGGCGCCTGGCAGCGCCTTTGGCACGGAAGCGAGCGGCTGGCTGCGCTGGTGTTTCGCCAGTCGCGATCTGGAGCGGCTGGAGGAGGGCGTGCAGCGGCTGGCAGGGTGGCTGGACAAGGCCTGAACAGGCCCTACCTCAACCCCTCCGCCAGCGCCTCAAAGACCACCCGTATCCTTCGCGCCGTGCGCAGCTCGCGGTGGCTGACCAGCCAGATCGGAAAACGAACGGGAGGCACCTCGTTGAGCACTTGCACGATGCCGGGCGTCCTTCGGGCGATCTCATCCATCATGGCGCCGATGCCCAGACCCTGCTGCACCAGCGCCCAGTGGGCCACCGAGTGTTCGGCGTAGCTGCTGAAACTGGCCTCCGTCACGGGCAGGCCATGCGCCTGCAAGTACCCCAGGTACTGGCCGGTTCTGTCGGCGCCGACGAAGGGCAGGGTGGCGGCCTCGGCGGCCGTGCGGGGGTGGCCGTGGGTGCGCACCCAGTCTTCGGCCACATAGAAGCTGGCGGTCGCTTCGCGCACCAGTCGCGCAATCAGTTCGGGCTGCTCGGGTTTGACGTGGCGGATCGCAATGTCCGCTTCGCGTCGCAGCAGGTCGCTCAGGGCGTTGGATGCAATCACTTCGATGGCAATGCCGGGTTCCTCTTCCTTCAGGCGCTGCACCAAGGGCGGCAGCAGGAAGGCGGCCACCGCGTCGCTGGCCGACACCGACACCACACCGCCCACCGCCTGTGAACGCCCGCTGGCGGCTAGGCTCAGGGCGTCAGCGGCCGCGCCCATCGCACGCGCGTGTTCCAGCAGATCGAGCCCGGTGGTGGTGAGTGCCATGGTCTTTCCCACCCGTTCGAACAGGGTCACTCCCAGGCCTTGCTCAATGGCGGCCACCTGCCGGCTCAGGGTGGGCTGTGTCAGGCCAAGCTTGCGGGCCGCAGCCGACAGCGAGCCGGTCTGAGCGGTTTCCAGAAAGGCCCTGAGCTGGTTCCAGTCGATGTGTCTCATGCAAAAACGTATATGTGGGCTGCAATTTACCGCAGTTCCCTGCAGGTCTGCGCATGGATAGCATGGCGCCTGCTGTTTTCAGTTGTCACCTGTTCATCCCATCCGCCATGCCCCACCCGTCGTCCGCCGCCGCCTCTGCCGCGTCTCCCGCCCTTTCGCCCGCCAGCACTGCCTTGGCCCGCAAGGCCCGTTTCTGGGACCGCATTGCGCGCAAGTACGCAGCCGACCCGATTGCCGACCCGGCAGGCTACGAGGCCACATTGCAGCGGGTGAAAGACCTGCTGACGACCGACCTTGATGTGCTGGAAATCGGCTGCGGAACCGGCAGCACCGCGCTGCGACTGGCGCCGCACACCCGTCGCCTGCTGGCCACGGACGTGTCGGCCGAGATGATCGCCATCGCCCGCGAGAAGGTTGCGGTCCAGCCCTTCCCGCAATTGAGCTTTGCGGTGGCCGACGCCGACGCGCCGGTGTTCGGCCAGGGCACCTGGGACGCCGTGCTGGCCTTCAACCTCCTGCATCTGGTCGACGACCTGGACCGTGCCATCAGCGCAGCCGTGCAGGCGCTGCGGCCCGGCGGCCTGTTCATCTCCAAGACCGCCTGCCTCAACGAGATGAATCCGCTGGTGCCTCGCGTGCTCCTGCCGATCATGCGCGCCATCGGCAAGGCGCCTCAGGTGCTCTGCTTTGACGCCGCGCATCTGCAGGCTGCCCTGGTTCGCCAGGGCCTGTACGTCGAGGCGGTCGAACGCCATGGCACGAAAGGCAAGGACCCCCGCGTCTTCATCGTCGCCCGCAAGCCGCTGGCCTGAGCCCCCAAACCATTCTCCGCTGGGCACTGTGCCCGGTTTTGTCGCGCCTGCTCAGGCCGGGCGTGCGAGCGCACGCCTGGGCTGGACGCGCTGGACCGCTCCTATTGACAACATTTTTGCAATGAAAGGAAGCTCAATGAAAAGAAATACCGGTGATTCGATGCCCGGACGCGGGATGCGACCCCCAAACCCTGCCAGATGGTGGCTGATGAGCGCACTGCTGGCGGCCGCCGGGTTGGTGGCCTGTGGCGGAGGTGGCGGAGGCGATGACGAGGGTGGGGCCAGTCCGCCTGGCGATCAGCGTCTGGCTGTCGGTGCAGACAGCCTTGTCGGCGACTGGCTGTCCAGGATCTGTACGCCGGCCGGTACCCGTTCGTTGAAACTGCGCCTGCGGGTCGTGCCGGTGAGCGACAACGCCATCTCCTACAGCCAGACCTTTGTCCGCTATACCAGCGGGGACTGTTCGGGCGCTGGCACGGCCGACGCCAGAAGCACGCCGCTGGGCATGGTCACGTTCTCCCGCTCGGATGCCAGTGCCAGGGCGGCGGCGAACTGGGGTCTCTGGGTGCTCCCCAACGGCGTGCAGAGCGGGGCCATCTGGGGCAAGAAGGGCGGGGACGGCACGCTCTGCATTGGTGCGACGGATCGCGCCTTCACGGGCCTTGAAACCCTCACCGCCGTCTCGTCGTGGATGAATTTGTCAGACACCAGTTGCTACGACAAGTTGTGATCTGCCCCAGGTGCCTGGTCGGGACCCATGTGACTGGATGTGGCGCCGCGCCGCCATCGCGCTATAATGCGCGGTTGCTACTGGCCCGGCTTCGCTGGGTGGGTGGCATTCACGCCCGTTGCGGCGGCCGGCTGCGGACCTGTTCCGCAGGATCTGCCTGCTGCGACGGGACGCAAGTACCTTAAGCAGGAAATTCAATGATCGAACAATCCGTCAAAGCCGCTGTCATCGCGGAAAACGCTCGCGCCGCCAACGACACCGGCAGCCCAGAAGTGCAGGTCGCCATCCTGACCGCACGCATCAACGAACTCACCCCTCACTTCAAGACCCACGCCAAAGACCACCACGGTCGCCGTGGTCTGCTGCGCATGGTGAGCCGTCGTCGCAAACTGCTGGATTACCTCAAGTCCAAGGACGCACAGCGTTACCTTGCGCTGATCGCGAAACTGGGTCTGCGCAAGTAACTTGAACCCGGTTTGACACGCAAAACGCCTGAGTTGGTTCGCTGGCTCGGGCGTTTTTTGCTTATTGATCCACTTTTTTGATTCCGGAGCAGCGATTGCAGAGCGAAGCTGTGTCATTCCAAAGGGGTTGTGTGCCGTGTGGCACCTGGCCAGCCCTTCTGGAATGGCATCGTGTTCTGGATTGATGTTTCCGGGTTTTGTGCAGTCCATCTGCACGTGTCGTTTTCCGTCTGGTGACGGAAATCAATCCAGGAGATAACCATGACCATGTTCAACAAAGTTACGAAGAGCTTCCAGTGGGGGCCGCACAAGGTCACCATGGAAACCGGCGAAATCGCGCGCCAGGCCACCGGCGCCGTGCTGGTCAACATCGACGACACCGTGGTGCTCGCCACCGTGGTCGCCAAGACCGAAGCCAAGGCCGGCCAGGACTTCTTCCCCCTGACGGTGGATTACACCGAGAAGTCGTACGCCGCCGGCAAGATTCCCGGCAGCTTCTTCAAGCGCGAAGGCCGCCCCAGCGAGCTCGAAACGCTGACCTGCCGCCTGATCGACCGCCCCATCCGTCCCCTGTTCCCCGAAGGCTTCTACAACGAAGTCCAGGTGATTGTGCACGTGGTAAGCCTGAACCCCGAAGTGCAGGCCGACATTGCTGCGATGATCGCCACCTCGGCCGCGCTGTCCGTCAGCGGCATCCCATTCAACGGCCCCATTGGCGCCGCCCGCGTGGGCTATGTGAATGGTGAATACGTGCTCAACCCGGGCCAGACCCAGCTGAAAGACAGCAAGCTCGACCTGGTGGTCGCCGGCACCGAAGCGGCCGTGCTGATGGTGGAGTCCGAAGCCGACCAGCTGTCTGAAGAAATCATGCTGGGCGCCGTGGTGTTCGGCCACGAGCAAGGCAACATCGCCATCGCCGCCATCAACGAGCTGGTGCGTGACGCTGGCAAGCCGGCATGGGACTGGCAGCCGCCTGCCAAGGACGAGCCGCTGATCGCCAAGATCGACGAACTGGCCAAGGCCAAGCTCGAAGCCGCCTACCAGATCCGCAACAAACAGGCCCGCACCCAGGCCTGCCGCGCTGCCTATGCCGACGTGTTCGCTGCCCTGAAGGCCGAGGGCGTGGCCTTTGACAGCGTGGCCATCGAATCCCTGCTGTTCGAGATCGAAGCCAAGATTGTGCGTGGCCAGATTCTGGCTGGCGAACCCCGCATCGATGGTCGCGACACGCGTACCGTGCGCGCCATCGAAATCCGCAACGGCGTGTTGCCCCGCACCCACGGCTCGGCCCTGTTTACGCGGGGTGAAACCCAGGCGCTGGTGGTGGCCACGCTGGGTACCGACCGTGACGCGCAGCGTATCGACGCGCTGGCTGGCGATTTCCAGGACAACTTCATGTTGCACTACAACATGCCTCCCTTCGCCACCGGTGAGGCCGGCCGTTTCGGCACGCCCAAGCGCCGCGAGATCGGCCACGGCCGCCTGGCCAAGCGCGCGCTGATCGCCGCACTGCCCAGCAAGGAAGACTTCCCTTACACCATGCGTGTGGTTTCGGAAATCACTGAGTCCAACGGTTCGTCTTCCATGGCTTCGGTTTGCGGCGGCTGCCTGGCCCTGATGGATGCGGGTGTGCCCATGAAGGCCCACGTGGCCGGTATCGCCATGGGTCTGATCAAGGAAGGCAACCGCTTCGCCGTGCTGACCGACATCCTGGGTGACGAAGATCACCTGGGCGACATGGACTTCAAGGTCGCCGGTACCACCAACGGCATCTCGGCCCTGCAGATGGACATCAAGATCCAGGGCATCACCAAGGAAATCATGCAGGTGGCGCTGGCCCAGGCCAAGGAAGCCCGCATGCACATCCTGGGCAAGATGCAGGAAGCCATGGGCGAAGCCAAGACAGAAGTGAGCAGCTTCGCACCCAAGCTGTTCACCATGAAGATCAACCCCGAGAAGATCCGTGACGTGATCGGCAAGGGCGGCGCCGTCATCCGCGCACTGACCGAAGAGACCGGCTGCCAGATCAACATCGACGAAGACGGCACCATCACCATCGCATCCGCAGACAGCGCCAAGGCGGACGAAGCCAAGCGCCGCATCGAGCAGATCACCGCAGAAGTGGAAATCGGCAAGGTCTACGAAGGCCCAGTCACCAAGATTCTCGACTTCGGCGCGCTCATCAATCTGCTGCCCGGCAAGGACGGCTTGCTGCACATCAGCCAGATCGCCCACGAGCGCGTGGAAAAGGTGACCGACTATCTGACCGAAGGCCAGATCGTTCGCGTCAAAGTGCTGGAGACCGACGAAAAAGGTCGCGTGAAATTGTCGATGAAGGCACTGGCCGAGCGCAGCGTGGGCGAAACCCCGCAGCAGCAGCCTCAGTCCTGATTCATGACAATGGCAGGTATGAAAGCCGTCGAGATCAGTGCATACGGTGCACCCGAGGTGTTGCGCATGGCCGAGCGGCCCATGCCGGTGCCTGCGGTGGGCGAGGTGCTGATTCGCGTGAGCGCGTCGGGCGTGAACCGCCCTGATGTGCTGCAGCGCACCGGCAATTACCCGGTGCCGCCGGGCGCCTCCGATATTCCGGGTCTGGAAGTGGCCGGTGTGATCGAGTCCGGCGACGAGGCTGCGATGGCCTCGGCCGGGTTCAAGGTGGGTGACCGGGTCTGTGCCCTGGTGGCTGGTGGTGGTTATGCGGCCTATTGCGTGGCACCGGTCGAGCAGTGCCTGCCCGTGCCGGAGGGGCTGGACGATACCGCAGCGGCCTCACTGCCGGAGACTTTCTTCACGGTCTGGAGCAACGTGTTTGATCGGGCCCGGCTTCAGGCCGGTGAGACACTGTTGGTTCAGGGCGGCACCAGCGGCATTGGTGTCACGGTCATCCAGATTGCCAAGGCACTGGGCGCGCGCGTGATTACCACCGCCGGCAGCGACGAAAAATGCGCGGCTTGCCTGGTGCTCGGCGCCGATCACGCCATCAACTACAAGACGCAGGACTTCGTTCGTGCCGTGGCCGACCTCACCGATGGTCAGGGTGTCAACGTGGTGCTGGACATGGTGGCGGGCGCTTACGTGGCGCGCGAACTCGATTGCCTGGCCGAAGACGGTCGTCTGGTGATCATTGCGGTGCAGGGTGGCGTGAAGGCAGAGATCAACGCCGGCATGGTGCTGCGGCGTCGCCTGACCATCACGGGCTCCACCTTGCGCCCACGCCCTGTGGCTTTCAAGGCGGCCATTGCCCGCTCGCTTCGTGAGCGGGTGTGGCCGTTGCTGTCCAGCGGCGCGATCAAACCGGTGATTCACCAGGTGTTTCCAGCAGAACAAGCGGCAGCCGCCCACGAACTGATGGAGTCGAATCGTCACATCGGCAAACTGGTGCTGTCATGGTCCTGAGCGGACGTGACTTTGCTGTGGAGCATTCCAAATGAAAAAACTCATTGCAGGCAACTGGAAAATGAATGGCTCACTGGTCGCGAACGAAGCGCTGGTGAGCGCCATGCTCAGCGGGATGGGCTCGGAAGAGCCCGTGGCCGATCTGGCTCTGTGTGTGCCGGCGCCCTATCTTGCCCAGCTGCAGCATTTGCTCAAAGGTGCGAAGCTCGCCCTGGGCGCGCAGGACGTGTCCGCGCATGAACAGGGTGCCTACACCGGCGAGGTGAGCGCCGCCATGCTGCAGGATTTTGGCTGCCGCTACGCCATCGTCGGTCATTCGGAGCGTCGCCAGTACCACGGTGAAACCGATGCGCTGGTCGCCACCAAGGCCCAGCGGGCGCTGGCTGCGGGTATCACGCCGATTGTCTGTGTGGGCGAAACGCTGGCTGAGCGGGAAGAGGGGCATACCGAAGAGGTGGTCAAGCGCCAGCTGGCAGCGGTCATCCATACGGTTGCACATTGCACCAGCGAAATTGTGGTCGCCTACGAACCCGTCTGGGCCATTGGCACCGGCAAGACCGCTTCACCTGAGCAGGCGCAGCATGTGCATTCGGTGCTGCGCACCCAACTGGCTGCCGCTACCGAGCATCCTGAGCGGGTGCGGATTCTTTATGGCGGCAGCATGAATGCTTCCAATGCCGCGAGCCTGCTGTCGCAACCCGATATCGACGGTGGTCTGATTGGTGGTGCTTCTCTCAAGGCGCCCGATTTTTTGAGTATTGCAGCGGCCGCCCGCTGAAGCCCTTATTCCCTGCGCTTCCGTTGGTGGCGCACAGTTTCTGGAGTTGAAGATGAACGTAGTGTTGACCATTCTTTTGACGGTGCAGATCTTGTCGGCCCTGGTCATGATCGGATTGATCCTGATGCAACATGGCAAAGGTGCTGACGCCGGTGCGGCCTTCGGCGGCGGTGGTGCGGGATCGGCCAGCCTCTTTGGTGCTTCGGGTGGTGCGAACTTCCTGTCGCGGTCCACCGGCGTGCTGGCTGCCGTGTTTCTGATCTGTACCCTGGGGTTGGCGTACTTCGGCAATCTGCGCGAGGCGCCAACAAGTTCGGGCAGTGTGCTCGAAGGCGTCGTGGTGCCATCGCAGCAGATTCCAGGCGTGGGTGATGCGCCACCTGCGAGCGATGTTCCCGCTCCCGCAGCCCCTGCCAGTCCAGCCGCTGCTCCCGATGCGGGCGCCGCACAGATCCCGGGCAAATAAGCAGGGCCTTCAAGGTACGGACCTTGCGTGATGTGAGGTCCTTCACAGCCCTTGCGGTCACGCTGCAAGTGGCGCACCCATCGAGTTAAAAAGCCCGGCACCTCCCAAAAAGAGGGGGTGTTTCAGGGTAAACTCTATGAGTTGTCAGCAAGGCGCACACGTTTCCTCGTGCGCCAGCAATGCAGACCCAGCCGACGTGGTGAAATTGGTAGACACGCTATCTTGAGGGGGTAGTGGCGAAAGCTGTGCGAGTTCGAGTCTCGCCGTCGGCACCAATCTTAGGCAAACATGGCGCCCAGCCATGTCAGTGGACATACCCAAGATGAGTCTCGATCAGTACCTCCCCGTGCTTCTCTTCATACTGGTCGGCATTGCCATTGGGATCATTCCCCAGGTCCTGGGTTACATCCTTGGCCCCAATCGGCCAGATGCAGAAAAAAACTCCCCCTATGAGTGCGGCTTCGAGGCTTTCGAAGACGCCCGCATGAAGTTTGACGTGCGCTACTACCTGGTAGCGATTCTCTTCATTCTGTTCGACCTCGAGATTGCTTTTCTGATTCCTTGGGCGGTGGCCTTTTCGGACATCGGCATGACCGGCTTCTTGGCGGGTGTGGTCTTTCTTGCCATTTTGACGGTGGGTTTCGCCTACGAGTGGAAGAAGGGTGCACTGGATTGGGAATGAGTGTGAACAAGACGGGTCAAAGCTTCGGAGCGGTACATGATTGAAGGCGTATTCAAGGAAGGTTTTGTCACCACCAGCTACGACTCGGTGGTGAACTGGGCCAAGACCGGCTCGTTGTGGCCCATGACCTTTGGTCTGGCCTGCTGTGCGGTGGAAATGATGCACGCGGCCGCGGCGCGCTACGACATCGGGCGATTTGGTTCCGAGGTGTTTCGGGCCAGTCCGCGCCAATCCGATCTGATGATCGTGGCCGGCACGCTGTGCAACAAGATGGCGCCCGCCTTGCGCAAGGTGTACGACCAGATGGCCGAGCCACGCTGGGTGCTGTCCATGGGTTCCTGTGCCAATGGCGGTGGCTATTACCACTACAGCTATTCCGTGGTGCGCGGCTGCGACCGCATCGTTCCGGTCGACGTCTATGTGCCCGGGTGCCCTCCGACGGCGGAAGCGCTGCTCTACGGCATCATTCAGTTGCAACAGAAGATCCGTCGCACCAACACCATTGCGCGTGCCTGAGCGCCGTTGCAACGGCCCTGTCCAAGAAAGACGGTTTTCATGAGCGAGATTGCTGTAAATCCGGAAATGTTGAAGGCTGTACTGGCCGAGGCTCTGGGCGAGCGCGCCCAGGCCATTCACGTGGAGCGCGAAGAGCTGACGCTCACCGTGGATGCTGCCGAATACCTGTCGGTGATGCAGCAGCTGCGCGATGCGCCGGCGCTCCGTTTCGAGCAGTTGATCGATCTGTGCGGCATGGACTATTCCACCTACGGCGATGGTCGCTGGGAAGGTCCCCGCTTTGCAGCGGTTGTGCACCTGCTTTCGGTCACGCACAACCATCGCGTTCGCGTGCGTGTTTTCTGCAGTGAAGACGATTTCCCTGTTCTGTCATCGGTCACATCGATCTGGGCCGCTGCGAACTGGTACGAGCGCGAAGCATTCGACCTTTATGGCATCGTTTTCGAAGGTCACGACGACCTGAGGCGAATCCTCACCGACTACGGTTTCATTGGCCATCCGTTCCGCAAGGACTTCCCTCTCTCCGGCCACGTGGAAATGCGCTACGACGCCGAGCGCCAGCGGGTGATCTACGAACCGGTCACCATCGAGCCGCGCGAAGTCACACCGCGTGTGATCCGTGAAGACAACTACGGAGGCCTGCACTGAAATGGCCGAAATCAAGAACTACACGCTGAACTTCGGTCCACAGCATCCCGCTGCTCACGGCGTGCTTCGCCTGGTGCTCGAACTCGACGGCGAGGTCGTGCAACGAGCCGACCCGCACATCGGACTGCTGCACCGCGCCACCGAAAAGCTTGCCGAACACAAGACCTTCATCCAGTCGCTGCCGTACATGGATCGACTGGACTACGTCTCGATGATGTGCAACGAGCACGCCTACTGCCTAGCCATCGAGAAGCTCCTGGGCATTGAAGTGCCCATCCGTGCGCAGTACATCCGCGTGATGTTCAGCGAAATCACGCGCCTGCTCAACCACCTGATGTGGCTGGGTTCACATGGCAACGACTGCGGCAGTTCCACCATCCTCATCTACGCTTTCCGCGAGCGCGAAGACCTCTTCGACATGTACGAGGCGGTGTCTGGTGCTCGCATGCACGCAGCGTACTTCCGCCCGGGCGGCGTGTACCGCGACCTGCCTGACAGCATGCCGCAGTACCAGCACAGCAAGATCCGCAACGCGCGTGCCATGTCGGAAATGAACGCCAACCGCCAGGGTTCCCTGCTGGACTTCATCGACGACTTCACCCAGCGCTTCCCGACCTACCTGGCCGAGTACCACACGCTGCTCACCGACAACCGCATCTGGAAGCAGCGCACCGTGGGCATCGGTGTGGTCACGCCCGAGCGCGCGCTCAACCTGGGCATGACCGGCCCGATGCTGCGGGGCTCCGGCATTGCCTGGGACCTGCGAAAGAAGCAGCCGTACGACGTGTACGACCGCATGCAGTTCGACATTCCTGTGGGCAAGACGGGCGACACCTACGATCGCTACCTGGTGCGCATGGAGGAAATGAAGCAGTCCAACCGCATCATCAAACAATGCGTGGACTGGCTGCGTGTGAATCCCGGCCCGGTGATCACCGACAACCACAAGGTGGCGCCGCCTTCGCGCGAATCCATGAAGTCGAGCATGGAAGAGCTGATCCACCATTTCAAGCTCTTCACCGAAGGTTTTCATGTGCCCGAGGGCGAAGCCTATGCGGCGGTGGAGCACCCCAAGGGTGAGTTCGGCATCTACCTGGTGAGCGACGGCGCGAACAAGCCCTACCGCCTGAAGATTCGTGCGCCCGGCTTTGCGCACCTGTCTGCCATGGACGAGATGGCCACAGGCCACATGCTGGCCGATGCCGTCGCCATCATCGGGACCATGGACATTGTTTTTGGAGAGATTGACCGATGACATCCGTCCATCAACCCGTGAGGTCGCCTTTGCTGTCCGAAGAGACCTTGCAGCGTTTCGCGCGTGAGGTGGCGAAGTACCCGCCGGATCAGGCGCAGTCGGCCGTCATGGCCTGCCTGGCCATTGCCCAGCACGAGCACGGGTTCGTCAGCCTCGAAGCTGAGAAGGCGATCGCCGAGTACCTGGGCATGGCGCCCATGGCCGTGCATGAGGTGACGACCTTCTACAACATGTACAACCAGCGCCTGGTGGGCAAGTTCAAGCTCAACGTGTGCACCAACCTGCCTTGCCAGCTGCGCGATGGCGGCAAGGCCCTGGCCTACCTGGAAGAGAAGCTGGGTATCACCATGGGCGAAACGACGCCCGATGGCATGTTCACCCTGCAGCAAAGTGAATGTCTGGGTGCGTGCGCCGATTCACCCGTGATGCTGGTCAATGACCGCCACATGTGCAGCTTCATGAGCCATGACAAGCTCGACCAGCTCATCGAAGGCTTGAGCGCTTCGGAGGGCAAGGCATGAACGCCGAACAGGTGATCTCCCAGTTTCGCGCCACCGGCGTGCAAACCTGTTTTCACGACCGCCACATCAACCCCCAGATCTATGCCGGGCTGGATGGCAGCAACTGGTCGCTCAAGGACTACGTGGCCCGTGGTGGCTACCAGGCCCTGCGGAAGATCCTGGGGCAGGATGGCGGCGAAGGCTTGACGCAGGACCAAGTCATCGCAACGGTCAAGGAGTCTGCGCTGCGCGGACGTGGCGGCGCTGGTTTCCCGACCGGGCTCAAGTGGAGCTTCATGCCACGCCAGTTTCCGGGCCAGAAGTACCTGGTGTGCAACTCCGACGAAGGCGAGCCGGGTACCTGCAAAGACCGCGACATCCTGTTGTACAACCCGCACATCGTCATCGAAGGCATGGCGATCGCCGCCTATGCCATGGGCATTTCGGTGGGTTACAACTACATCCACGGCGAAATCTTCGAGGCGTACGAGCGCTTTGAGGCCGCACTGGAAGAAGCCCGTGCCGCAGGGTACCTGGGTGACAAGCTGCTCGGCAGCGACTTCAGCTTCCAGCTGCATGCCTTTCATGGCTTTGGTGCCTACATCTGCGGCGAAGAAACCGCCTTGCTCGAATCGCTGGAAGGCAAGAAGGGCCAGCCCCGCTTCAAGCCGCCGTTCCCGGCCAGCTTCGGCCTTTATGGCAAGCCCACCACGATCAACAACACCGAGACGTTTGCGGCGGTGCCCTGGATCATCCGCAATGGTGGTCAGGCCTACCTGGAGTGTGGCAAGCCCAACAACGGTGGCACCAAGATCTATTCGGTCAGCGGTGACGTGGAATTGCCGGGCAACTACGAAGTACCCATGGGCACGCCCTTCTCTAAGTTGCTGGAACTCGCTGGCGGCGTGCGCAAGGGGCGCCAGCTCAAGGCGGTGATTCCCGGGGGCTCTTCGTCCCCGGTGCTGCCGGCGCACATCATGATGGACTGCACGATGGACTACGACTCCATCGCCAAGGCCGGCTCCATGCTGGGCTCTGGCGCGGTGATCGTGATGGACGATTCGCGATGCATGGTCGAATCCCTGAAGCGCTTGTCCTATTTCTACATGCACGAGAGCTGCGGGCAGTGCACGCCCTGCCGTGAAGGCACGGGCTGGCTCTGGCGTCTGGTAGACCGCATTCATCGGGGCGAAGGTCGTCCTGCCGACATGGCCTTGCTGGACAACGTGGCCGAGAACATCATGGGCCGCACCATCTGCGCACTCGGCGATGCAGCCGCCATGCCGGTGCGCGCCATGATCAAGCATTTCAGGCCCGAGTTCGAGGCCATGATCCGGGCCGACGCTGGTGCAAAGCCAGTGGCTCCGGCAGCGGTCTGACATCGACATCGGAAAACAACATGGTTGAAATCGAACTCGACGGCAAGAAGGTGGAAGTACCGCCAGGCAGCATGGTCATGCATGCGGCCGAGAAGGCCGGCACCTACATCCCCCACTTCTGCTATCACAAGAAGCTGTCCATTGCAGCCAATTGCCGCATGTGTCTGGTGGACGTGGAGAAGGCGCCGAAGCCCATGCCCGCCTGTGCCACGCCGGTGACGCAGGGCATGATCGTGCGCACCAAGAGCGACAAGGCCATCAAGGCCCAGCAGTCGGTGATGGAGTTTCTGCTCATCAACCACCCGCTGGATTGCCCCATCTGCGACCAGGGCGGCGAGTGCCAGTTGCAGGATCTGGCTGTTGGCTATGGCAGCTCGGGCTCGCGCTATGAAGAAGAGAAGCGCGTCGTGTTCCACAAGGACGTGGGCCCACTGATCTCGATGGAAGAGATGAGCCGCTGCATCCATTGCACCCGATGCGTGCGCTTTGGCCAGGAAGTCGCCGGCGTGATGGAACTCGGCATGTCACATCGCGGCGAACACGCCGAGATCGAGACATTCATCGGCGACACGGTGGACTCCGAGCTCTCGGGCAACATGATCGATATCTGCCCGGTCGGTGCGCTCACCAGCAAACCCTTCCGGTATCAGGCGCGCACCTGGGAATTGTCGCGGCGAAAGTCCGTGAGTCCCCACGACTCCACCGGTGCCAACCTCATCATCCAGGTGAAAAACCACAAGGTGATGCGCGTGGTTCCCCTGGAAAACGAGGCCGTCAACGAGTGCTGGATCGCTGATCGCGATCGCTTCTCTTACGAAGCTGTCAACAGCGAAGATCGCCTGACCGCGCCCATGCTGAAGCAGGGCGGTGAGTGGAAAACGGTGGACTGGCAGACGGCCCTGGAGTACGTGGCCAACGGACTCAAGCAGGTCAAGACCGATCACGGCGCCGACGCCATCGGTGTGATCGCCAGTCCCCACAGCACGGTTGAAGAGCTGGCTCTGGCCGGTGCTTTTGTGCGTGGTCTGGGATCGGAAAACATCGACTCCCGTTTGCGGCACGCGGACTTCGACAACCACGCAGCTGCAGGCAACGCCCGCTGGCTGGGCATGCCCATCGAGGCCTTGTCGGGCCTGCAGCGCGTGCTGGTGGTGGGATCGAATCTTCGCAAGGACCATCCCTTGTTCGCCCAGCGCATCCGTCAAGCAGCGCGCAAAGGCGGTGTGGTTCACCTGCTGAACGACAACTCCCCCGATTGGGCCATGCCCGTGGCGCAGCGCATCGTCAACGACAGCCGTCAGTGGGTGAATGAACTCGCTGGTATCGCTGCGGCCGTTGCGGTTGAAGCGGGCGTTCAGGCGCCAGTGAGTGTCGAAGACGTGCGAGATGAAGCCCGTGCCATTGCCAAGTCGCTGCTGAGTGGCGAGCGCAAAGCCGTGTTGCTGGGCAATGCGGCTGCTCATCACGAAAAGGCGGCCAGCCTGCTGTCGCTGGCCAACTGGATCGCTCAGCAAACGGGCGCCGCAGTGGGTTACTTGAGTGAAGCAGCCAACACCGTTGGCGCACAGCTGGTGGGCGCCCTGCCCGGGCACAGTGGCCTGAACGCTTCACAAATGCTGGGCGGCGCGCTCAAGGCCGTGCTGCTGCTGAACACCGAACCCTTTCACGACGCAGCCGCTTCGGCAAAAGGCCTGGCGACGGCGGGGATGGTCGTCACCTTGAGCCCCTTCAAGACCAACCTCGATGTGAGCGATGTGCTGTTGCCCATCGCGCCCTTCACCGAGACGTCGGGTTCGTTCGTCAACGCCGAAGGACGCCTGCAGAGTTTCCATGCCGTGGTCAAGCCGCTGGGTGAGACCCGGCCTGCATGGAAGGTGTTGCGGGTGCTGGGCAATCTGATGGGGCTGAGCGGCTTTGATGCCGATTCTTCACAGGCGGTGCTCGCCAAGGCATTGCCAGGCGTGGCCTCTGGTGCCTTTGTGGATGCCACACACCTGGACAACACCGGCAACGTGGTGCCCGATCTGGCGCCCGCAGCACGCGTTCCTTGCGTGGCCTCGATTTACCAGCTCGATGGTCTGGTGCGCCGCGCGCCTGCTTTGCAAAGCACGGCCGACGGACGCGACGGCAAAGTCACGGCGGGAGAGGTGGCAGCATGATCGATGCGATGTACAACGGTGGTCTGGGACTGATTGCAGCGCCCTGGTGGACGACGGCCGCTTGGCCCGTGCTGTGGAACCTGATCAAGATCGTGGCGGTGCTGGCGCCGCTGATGGGCGCCGTGGCCTACCTCACCCTCTGGGAGCGCAAGCTGCTGGGCTTCATGCAGGTGCGCCATGGTCCCAACCGTGTGGGCCCGTTTGGTCTGCTGCAGCCAATTGCCGATGCGGTCAAGCTGCTGACCAAGGAAATGATTCGCCCCACGGCGGCCAGCAACGGGCTGTTTCGCCTGGGCCCCATCATGGCCATCATGCCGGCGCTGGCCGCGTGGGTGGCGGTACCCTTCGGGCCCGATGCCATTCTGGCCAATGTGAATGCGGGGCTGTTGGTGATTCTGGCCATCACCTCGATCGAGGTGTATGGCGTGATCATTGCGGGCTGGGCGTCCAACTCCAAGTACGCCTTCCTGGGCGCGCTGCGTGCGTCGGCCCAGATGGTGAGCTACGAGATCGCCATCGGCTTCTGCTTCCTGGTGGTGGTCATGACCGCCGGCAGTCTGCACCTGGGCGAAATCGTGGCTTCGCAGTCGCGTGGCATGGCCGCCGACGTGGGTCTGAATTTCCTGTCGTGGAACTGGCTGCCACTGCTGCCCATCTTTGTGGTGTACCTGATCTCCGGCGTGGCCGAAACCAATCGCCACCCATTCGACGTGGTCGAGGGTGAGGCAGAAATCGTGGCCGGCCACATGGTGGAGTACTCCGGCATGGGCTTTGCCATCTTCTTCCTGGCCGAATACGCCAGCATGTGGCTGGTGTCCATCCTGGGTGTGCTGATGTTCCTGGGAGGCTGGTTGCCACCGGTGGACAGCGCCGTCTTCAACTGGGTGCCCGGCTGGATCTGGCTGGGTCTCAAGACCTTCGTGGTGGTGTCCATGTTCATCTGGATCCGTGCCACCTTCCCGCGCTTCCGGTACGACCAGATCATGCGTCTGGGCTGGAAGATTTTCATTCCCGTGACCCTCATCTGGTTGCTGCTGGTTGGCGGCCTGATGCAGACGTCCTGGAATCTCTGGAAATAAGCAGGGCGATCGATATGTCCATTTCTACCGCCACCACGGCCGCATCGCCTGCGGTTGTCGCACCGTTCTCGTTCCGGGATTTTTTCAAGAGCTTTTTGCTGGTTGAACTGGTCAAGGGCATGGCCCTGACCGGGCGATATGCCTTGCGCCGCAAGGTCACGGTGCAGTTTCCGGAAGAGAAGACACCGTTGTCGCCACGCTTTCGAGGCTTGCACGCCCAGCGCCGCTATGAAAACGGCGAGGAACGCTGCATTGCCTGCAAGCTGTGTGAGGCCGTTTGCCCGGCCGTGGCCATCACCATCGAATCCGACCAGCGCGAAGATGGCACCCGCCGCACCACGCGCTACGACATTGATCTGACCAAGTGCATCTTCTGCGGCTTCTGCGAAGAAGCCTGCCCGGTGGATGCGATCGTGGAGACCCACATTCTCGAATACCACGGTGAAAAGCGGGGCGACCTCTACTTCACCAAAGAGATGCTGCTGGCCGTCGGCGACCGATACGAGCCGGAGATCGCTGCAGCCAAGGCCGCAGACGCCAGATACCGTTGATCGTTCAGCGATACCACACCCCGCGAAATCGCCCAACGCATCCAGCCAGACCCCCTCCATGGACTACCAGACCGGCTTCTTTTATCTGTTCGCGGCCGTGCTGCTTTTTGCAGCCTTCCGCGTGATCACTGCCCGCAATCCCGTGCACGCGGTGCTGTTCCTGATGCTGGCCTTTTCGCAGGCGGCTGCGCTCTGGCTGTTGCTCAAGGCCGAGTTTCTGGGCATCACGCTGGTGCTTGTCTACCTTGGGGCGGTGATGGTGCTGTTCCTTTTCGTCGTGATGATGCTCGACATCAACATGGACTCGGTGCGTCAGGGTTTCTGGAAACACTTTCCGCTCGCCGCGATTTTGAGTGCCCTGGTCGCTGCCGAACTCATTGCTGTGCTCTGGGCCGGTTTTCCTTCCGTGTCCGCCAGCCCGGATGCCGCCGGTGTGGGTGTCAACGCTGCCGGCTATTCCAATACGCGTGAACTGGGACTGTTGCTCTACAGCGAGTACCTGTATCCGATTGAAGTGGCTGCAGTGATTCTGCTCGTGGCCATGATCGCAGCCATTGCGCTGACCCTGCGCCAGCGCAAGGACAGCAAGGCCATCAACCCCGGTCTGCAGGTGCATGTGCGCGCCAGCGACCGCCTGGTGGTGCTGCCTATGGCCGCCACCCAAAAACAGGCGCCTGCCTCAGACGCAGCCGCCACCGAGGAGGGCAAGGCATGAGCCTCACGCTGGGACATTTTCTTTCTGTCGGTGCGATCCTGTTCACCCTGTCGGTGATCGGCATTTTCCTGAACCGCAAGAACCTCATCGTGCTGCTCATGGCGATCGAGCTGATGCTGCTCGCCGTGAACATGAACTTCGTGGCGTTCTCGCATTTCCTGGGTGACATGCACGGCCAGGTCTTTGTGTTCTTCATCCTGACGGTGGCCGCTGCCGAATCGGCCATTGGTCTGGCGATCCTGATGCTGCTGTTCCGCAACAAGTCGTCCATCAGCGTCGAAGAAATCAACACCCTCAAGGGTTGAAGCCCGATCCAGAAGAGACACGAAAACGATGAGCTCCACCCTCTCTGCAAGCACGCTGCTGGCCGTCCCGCTCGCTCCCCTGGTGGGTGCCGCTCTGGCCGGCATCCTGGGCACCACCTTCGGCGGCAACGTGATCGGTCGTCGCGCCTCGCACACTTTCACCATCCTGGGCGTGCTGCTGGCCTTCATCCTGTCGGCGATGACGCTCAAGGACGTGATCGGCGGTGCCCGCTTCAATCAGACCATCTACGAATGGATGGTGGTGGGTGGTCTGAAGATGGAAATCGGCTTCATGGTGGACGGTCTGACCGCCATGATGATGTGCGTGGTGACCTTCGTCTCGCTCATGGTGCACATCTACACCATCGGCTACATGGAAGAAGACGCCGGCTACAACCGCTTCTTTGCCTACATCTCGCTCTTCACCTTCTCCATGCTGATGCTGGTGATGAGCAACAACCTGCTGCAGCTTTTCTTTGGCTGGGAGGCGGTGGGTCTGGTGTCCTACCTGCTGATCGGGTTCTGGTTCAACAAACCCACGGCCATTTTCGCCAACATGAAGGCCTTCCTGGTCAACCGGGTGGGTGACTTCGGCTTCATTCTCGGCATCGGCCTGATCGTGGCCTACACCGGCACGCTGAACTACACGGAGATCTTCACGAGGGCCCCAGAGCTCAGCGCCGTTCTGTTCCCGGGCACGGAGTGGCTGCTGGTCACCGTGATCGGTGTGTGCCTGTTCATCGGCGCCATGGGCAAATCGGCGCAGTTCCCCCTGCACGTGTGGCTGCCCGACTCCATGGAAGGCCCCACCCCCATTTCGGCACTGATCCACGCGGCCACCATGGTCACGGCAGGCATCTTCATGGTGGCCCGCATGTCCCCGGTGTTCGAACTTTCGGACGCGGCACTGAACTTCATCATGGTGATCGGGGCCATCACCGCGCTGTTCATGGGCTTCCTGGGCATCATCCAGAACGACATCAAGCGCGTGGTGGCGTATTCCACGCTGTCGCAGTTGGGCTACATGACCGTGGCGCTGGGTGCTTCCGCCTACTCCGTGGCGGTGTTCCACCTGATGACACACGCCTTCTTCAAGGCGCTGCTGTTCCTGGCTGCAGGCTCGGTGATCATCGGCATGCACCACAACCAGGACATCCGCTGGATGGGTGGCTTGCGCAAGTACATGCCCATCACCTGGATCACCTCATTGCTGGGCACGCTCGCCCTGATCGGCACGCCATTTTTTGCGGGCTTCTACTCCAAGGACAGCATCATCGAGGCGGTGCACTTCAGCGCGCTGCCTGCCTCGGGCTTTGCCTATTTCGCCGTGCTGGCTGGTGTGTTTGTCACGTCCTTCTATTCGTTCCGTCTGTACTTCCTGGTCTTCCATGGCAAGGAGCGCTACGACCAGAACCCGGACGCTCACCATGACGACCACGGTCACCACGACGACCATGGACACGGCGACGGCAAACCGCACGAATCGCCCTGGGTGGTCACGGTGCCCTTGCTCCTGCTGGCCATTCCGTCGGTGGTGATTGGCTACATGACGATCCAGCCGATGGTGTTTGGTGACTTCTTTGCCGATGCGATCTACATCAACACCGAAATCCACCCGGCGATGGTCAAGTTCGGCGAGATCTTCCAGGGTCCGCTGGCCATGGTCAGCCACGCTTTCTTCACCCCACCGCTGTACCTTGCACTGGCCGGCGCTATATCCGCCTGGTACATGTACTTGGTGAACCCGGCGCTGCCGGTCGCCATCGGGCGCGCATTGCGCCCTCTGGTCACGATTCTCGAGAACAAGTACTACATGGACTGGTTCAACGAGAACGTGCTGGCGCGTGCGGCACGCGGGCTTGGGCGCGGGCTGTGGCAGGGTGGTGACAGAGGGGTCATCGAGGGTGGAGTGGTCAATGCCAGCTGGAAGCTGGTGGGTCTGGTGTCGTCCGTGGTGCGTCGCGTGCAGACCGGCTACCTGTACCACTACGCGCTGGTGATGATCGTGGGCGTGTTGCTGTTCATGACGTATTTCGTGTGGCTCGCCAAATAAGAGGAAGAACAAGATGGGTTTGCTGAGCCTTGCGATCTGGACGCCGGTTTTCTTCGGCGTCGTGCTGCTGGCATTTGGCCGTGACGATCAGGCACACATGGTGCGCTGGATCGCACTGGTGGGCGCCATCGCCGGACTGGCCGTGACCGTGCCGCTCTACACCGGCTTCGAGCTGGGCACGGCGAGCATGCAGTTTGTGGAAAAAGCCGCGTGGATCGAGCGATTCAATGTGCACTACCACCTGGGCGTGGATGGCATCTCGCTCTGGCTGGTGTTGCTGACCGCCTTCATCAACGTGGTCGTAGTGGTCGCGAGCTGGGAAGCCATCACGCAGCGCGTGAACCAGTACATGGGTGCGTTCCTGATCCTCTCGGGCCTCATGATCGGTGTCTTCAGTGCACAGGACGCCATGCTGTTCTATGTGTTCTTTGAAGCCACCTTGATTCCGATGTACCTGATCATCGGTATCTGGGGTGGTCCCAACAAGATCTACGCCGCTTTCAAGTTCTTTCTCTACACCTTGCTCGGCTCCCTGCTGATGCTGGTGGCGCTCATCTACCTCTACACGGAATCGGCGGGCAGTTTCGCATTGGCCGACTGGTACCAGCTGCCGCTGGGCAGCACGGCACAGACGCTGCTGTTCTTTGCTTTCTTTGCGGCGTTTGCGGTGAAGGTGCCCATGTGGCCGGTGCACACCTGGTTGCCCGACGTGCACGTGGAAGCACCCACCGGTGGATCGGCTGTGCTGGCCGCCATCATGCTCAAGCTGGGTGCGTACGGCTTCCTGCGCTTCTCCATGCCCATCCTGCCCGATGCTTCGCAAGAGTGGGCCTGGCTGATGATCACGCTGTCGCTGATTGCGGTGATCTACGTGGGTCTGGTGGCCATGGTGCAGCAGGACATGAAAAAGCTGGTGGCGTATTCGTCGGTGGCGCACATGGGCTTTGTCACGCTGGGCTTCTTCGTGTTCAGCGACCTCGGCATGGCCGGTGGCATCGTGCAGATGATCGCCCACGGCTTTGTGTCGGCCGCCATGTTCCTGGCCATCGGCGTGCTGTACGACCGCGTGCACTCGCGCGAAATTGCCGACTACGGCGGTGTGGTCAACACCATGCCCAATTTCACCGCCTTCGCCTTGCTTTTCGTGATGGCCAATGCCGGCCTACCGGGCACGGCCGGTTTTGTGGGCGAGTGGATGGTGATCCTGTCTGCCGTCAAAGCCAACTTCTGGATCGGCATGGGCGCCGCGACGGCCTTGATCTTCGGCGCGGCCTATTCGCTGTGGATGTTCAAGCGGGTGTACCTGGGAGCGCCGGCCAATGACAACGTCAAAGGCCTGACCGACATCAACGCGCGCGAATTCCTTGTCATGGCGGTGTTGGCCATCGCCGTGCTGGTCATGGGCGTGTACCCCAAGCCCTTCACGGATGTGATGGACGCTTCGGTCGCCGAACTGCTGCGCCACGTGGCCATCTCCAAACTGAACTGATTCCGTGACCAGCAAAAATGCAAGAGAGCGCTTACATGATTGACAACCTCAGCTGGGTCGCGGCTTACCCTGAAATCCTGTTGCTGGTGATGGCCTGCGTGATCGCATTGCTGGATCTCGCCGTCAAAAGCCCGCTCCGGGGCGCTACCTATGTGTTGACCATGGCGACCCTGGCGGTGGTGGCGGCGCTGCAAGGCTACTACGCCAGCACAGGCACGACCATCATGGGGTGGGGCGGCATGGTGGTCAGCGACCCCATGGGCAACTGGCTCAAATGTTTCGCGGCACTGGCCGTGATGGTCACCCTGGTGTATGGCCGTGCCTACGCAGGTGCTCGTGACATGCTGCGCGGCGGCGAGCTGTTCACACTGGCACTGTTTGCTCTGCTGGGCATGTTCGTCATGATCTCGGGTCACAACTTCCTGGTGATCTACCTGGGGCTGGAATTGCTGACGCTGTCCAGCTATGCGCTGGTGGCCCTGCGGCGCGATGACGCGCAGGCCACGGAAGCGGCCATGAAGTACTTTGTGCTTGGCGCACTGGCCAGCGGTTTTCTGCTGTATGGCCTGTCCATGGTGTACGGCGCGACCGGCTCACTCGACCTGGCGGCGGTCCTGGAGGCCATTGCCGGAGGCGAGGCCACGCTCAAGGGATCGAGCCAGGTGCTGGTGCTGGGTCTGGTGTTTGTGGTGGCGGGCCTGGCCTTCAAACTCGGCGTGGTGCCGTTCCACATGTGGGTGCCCGACGTCTATCACGGTGCACCCACCGCGATCACGCTGATGATCGGTGGTGCACCCAAGCTCGCCGCCTTTGCGATCGTGATCCGTCTGCTGGTCGAAGGGCTGCAGCCGCTGGCTTTCGACTGGCAGCAGATGCTGGCCGTGCTGTCGGTGGCCTCGCTGCTGGTGGGCAACCTCGCAGCGATTGCGCAGACCAACCTCAAGCGCATGCTGGCTTTCTCCACCATCGCCCAGATGGGGTTCATGTTGCTGGGCCTGCTGGCCGGCATCCTGGACGGCGACAGCGGCAACATGGCCAACGCCTACGCGTCGTCCATGTTTTATGTGGTGACCTATGTGCTGACCACGCTGGGCACCTTCGGCGTGATCCTGCTGCTGTCACGCAGCGGATTCGAGTCGGAGAACATCAACGATCTGGCGGGTCTGAACCAGCGCAGTCCGCTGTATGCCGGCGTCATGGCCATCTGCATGTTCTCGCTGGCTGGCGTGCCGCCACTGGTGGGCTTCTACGCCAAGCTCTCGGTGCTGCAGGCGCTGCTGGCGTCCAGCGGTCCTTTCTACATCGGTCTTGCGGTGTTCGCGGTGCTGATGTCGCTGATCGGGGCCTTCTATTACCTGCGACTCGTCAAGGTGATGTACTTCGACGAACCCACGCAGACCGCCGACATCGTGGCGGGCGCAGACGCCCGTTCCGTGCTCTCGCTCAATGGGGCCCTGGTGCTCCTGCTGGGCATCGTGCCCGGTGGGCTCATGACCCTGTGTGCGCAGGCGGTCTCCGCGCTCTTCGCCTGATGCTGTTCACCGCCTGGCGGTGAACTCATTGCGTGCAGTGCCATCGAACGCCACAACATGACCCAAGATGTCTCCATCTGGCTGGTGCTGCTTGCAGCACTGGTGGCGGCGAACCTGCCGTTCCTGAATGACCGTTGGCTGGCCATTGTTCCGCGTGCCAACCCCAAAACCCTGGGCATGCGGGCAGCCGAACTGGTTGTGTGCTACTTGTTGGTGGGTGCCCTGGGCCTGGCGCTTGAGCAATACGCCGGACAGATCTATCCGCAGCGCTGGCAGTTTTATGCCACCACTGGCGCCTTGTTTCTGACGCTTGCCTTCCCCGGGTTTGTGTACCGCTACTTGTTCAAGCGGAGAACATGAGGCATCCCCGCGTCGCTTCGCGCCACCCCCTCAAGGGGGCGATACCAGTGGCCCGGCGAAGCCGGTTCCACGGTATCTCTGGAGTGGGACACCTCGCTCCTGAGGCATGACCTGCTGTCCGAGCCGCTTCGCACCTACTATCGACATGACTGACTGCATCAAGGGCGACGACCATTTGCGAGAGACCACGCTGGGCCGTACCGAGCTGCTGAATGGCCATTTCTTGCACGTGGTCCGCGACGCGGTGCGTTTGCCCAGCGGACGCGATGCCACCCGGGAGTACGTTCTGCACCCGGGTGCCGTGATGGTGATCGGCTTGCTTGACGACGGCCAGCTGGTGCTGGAACGTCAGTATCGCCACCCCATGCAGCGCGTGATGATCGAGTTTCCTGCGGGCAAGCTCGATGCAGGGGAGGGCAGCCTGGCCTGTGCCCGACGCGAACTGCTTGAAGAGACCGGCTACAGCGCCAGGGAGTGGGCCTTTGCAGGGCGTCTGGCGCCCACCATTGCGTACTCCAACGAACTCATCGACATCTGGTTTGCGCGCGGATTGAGCCTGGGTGAGCGCCGGCTCGATGACGGTGAGTTTCTCGATGTGATCACCGCCACGCCCGCTCAATTGAACGACTGGTGCCGCTGCGGAGAAGTGGTGGATGGCAAGACCCTGGTCGGCGCCCTGTGGTTGCTGCAGGTCCAGCAGGGCGCCTGGGCATTGGAGTGGTCGACCGACCCTGAGCCCCCGCTGGCGGATAATTCGCGACATGAAGGTTCTTGACCTGCAATGCTCTCAACAGCACAGCTTTGAAGGCTGGTTTGCGTCCGAAAGCGATTTCGGCGACCAGCTGGCGCGCGGGCAGTTGACGTGCCCCATTTGTGGCGATGCGCAGGTGCGCAAGATGCTCTCGGCGCCCCGGCTGAACCTGGGGGTGGCGCGTGAGACTGGAGCTGCCGTGCAGGACCCGTCGCAGCATCGGGCGGTAGCTTCGCCCGGTGGTCATTCCGCCATGCAGGCCCAGTGGCTCAAGGCGGTGCGGCAGGTGCTTGAAAACACGGAGGACGTGGGTGAACGTTTTGCCGATGAAGCCCGGGCGATGCACCAGGGCGAGATCGATCAGCGCAATATCCGCGGACGCGCCAGCCCGGAAGAGGCCATGGCCTTGATCGAAGAGGGCATCGAGGTTTTGCCCTTGCCCGAGATTCCCCTGCTCAAGGAAACGCTGCAATAGCGTTCCGCATACGCGCTGGCGGGCGGGCCTCCGTCCGAGCATGGCGGTGGTTGATTCGCGAGACCCGCCTGGGGTTGCCGCATGAGTCCATCCACGCTCATGACCTGACCCAGTTTCCCATTCCCGATTTTTGCGGTACCGTGGCCGTTGATGCCATTCAAAATGCGCTACCCTGGGTTCATGCATTTCTTGCATAAGCCCATGGTATGGGTCCATGCAATCCTCTACTGACCCGGTTAGGGAGCCCTGTTCACTCCTAGAATCTGCGCGATTCGATACCCGCTCAGTGACACCACCCTGACCCCCATCCGACTGGATAAAAACCATGAAACCGAGTTTTCAGGAACTGTTTTTTGCCGCCGCCGACCCCGACGAAATGCGCAGTCGCGATCCGGCGATGCTCAAGCTCATGGCCGAGTCGCACCTGGCTTTGCTCAATGCTTCAGCTGCCAACGAGGTACGGGTTCAGTTGCTGCCACAACCCGCTGACCAGAAGCAGGATGCGGGAACCAGCATGGTGCAGATCGTGCACCCCGACATGCCCTTTCTGGTCGACTCAGTCACCATGGCCGTGAACGGCTCCGGCCGCACGGTGCACTGGATCGTCCATCCCCTGTTGAGAGTGACACGAAACGCCGCCGGGAAAGTGACCCGGATCGCAGGAGCGGTGGACCACACGCCGGGCGAAGGACAGATGGTGTCGTGCATTCTGGTCGAGTGCGACCGTCTCGCCTCCGATCCGGATGGTGAGGCCCTGTGCCAGAAGATCGAAGACACCCTGCGCGACGTGCGGTGTGCCGTGCAGGACTGGCGAGCCATGTTGTCTCGCGTGCAGGTGCTCAATGCCAGCTTCACGGCGGTGGATGCACCTGAAGCCGACGAAGCCAAGGCCTTTCTGACCTGGCTGGAGCAAGGCCATTTCACCTTCCTGGCAGCAGAAGACTATGAGCTCAAGGGCAAGCAGCTCGTCCCCGTCCCAGGCACGGCGCTGGGATTGCTGAAGAATGCTGGCGAGCAGGCCCTGCCCAGCCAGCCGGCGCAGCAGTTCAGCGCCAATCCGGTGCTGGTGCTCTCGACCAAAGCGATGCGGCGCTCCACCGTGCACCGGCCTGCCTGGCTTGACGCGATCAGCGTCAAGCGACTCGATGCCGCTGGCCGGCTGGTGGGAGAAAGCCGGTTTTTCGGGCTGTACACCGCCGCAGCCTATGCCGCTTCGGTGGAGCAAATTCCGGTGGTGCGTCAGCACGTGGCCAGGGTCATGGCCGATGCGGGTGTGGTCAAAGGCAGCCACGCGCACAAGGCCATGCAGGCCATTCTTGAAACCTATCCGCGTGATGAAATCTTGCAGATCGACGCGGACACGTTGTCGCAACACGCAATCGGCATCCTGCGGCTGCAGGAGCGCCAACGGGTTCGCCTGTTCGTGCGTCGCGGCGCGTTTGGCAAGCTCGCATCGGTGCTGGTGTATGTGCCACGCGATGTCTACACCACCGAGCTGCGCGTCAAGGTCGGCGCCTTGCTGTCAGAGGCTTTTGATGCCGAATCGGTCGAGTTCACACCCATGCTCACCGACAGCGCCCTGGCGCGCATTCACTACATCGTGCGTGCCAGAAGCCAGTTGCCCCTGGACGTGGACCTGCCCAAGCTGGAAGCCCAGGTGGCCCAGGCCTGCAAACGCTGGGTCGACGGCGTGCACGCCGTGCTGCTGGCACGCAATGGCAAGGGTTCGGCCCGGTTGAGCGACCTGCTGGACGCGTTCCCCACCGCCTACCGTGAAGACTTCGATGCCGAAACCGCAGCCCAGGATGCGGTGATCCTGAGCCAGCTGGGCGAGCAGCAACCGCTGGCCTTGAACCTGTACGACCGCCAGGGCCAGGTCCGCCTGAAGACCTATTCCACACAGAAGATCACCCTGTCCGATGCCATGCCCGTGATGGAGGCCATGGGCGCCCGCGTGCTGGACGAACACCCCTACCATTTCGCGCCGCAAGGGCACTGGATTCACGACTGGGGCATGGCATTCTCCCAGCCGCTGGACGTGGCCGATCTCAAGCCGCGCTTTGAAGAGTTGTTTCATGCGGTGTGGCGCCACGAAGTGGAAAGCGACGCGCTCAACCGCCTGGTGCTGTCCACCGATCTCCATGCGCGTGCGATTGCTGTCTTGCGGGCCTATGTGCGTTACTTCAAGCAGCTGGGTTTTGCTTTCAGCCAGAGCTACATCGAAGACACGCTGAACAAGAACCCGCTGATTGCGCAAAACCTGTTCGAACTGTTTGCGCTGCGCTTCGACCCGGCCGAAGCCGAGCGCCGCAAGGAGCGGACCGACGCCAAGGTACAGGTCATTGAAGCCTTGCTCGCCGATGTGGCCAGCCTGGAAGAAGACCGTGTGTTGCGCCAGTTCCTGGGCACGATCAATGCCACGCTGCGAACCAATGTCTACCAGAAGGGGCGCGACTATATGAGCTTCAAGCTCAGCCCGCGCAGCATTCCCGGCATGCCTGAGCCCAAGCCGCTGTTCGAGATCTGGGTGTATTCGCCCCGGGTGGAAGGGGTGCATCTGCGCGGTGGCAAGGTGGCGCGCGGAGGCCTGCGCTGGTCCGACCGGCGTGAAGATTTCCGTACCGAAATTCTGGGCCTTGTGAAGGCGCAGATGGTGAAGAACACCGTGATCGTGCCGGTGGGCTCCAAGGGCGGTTTCGTTCTGAAGAACCCGCCACCGGCGACCGACCGCGAAGCCTATCTGGCTGAAGGGGTGGCTTGCTACAAGACCTTCCTCTCTGGCCTGCTCGATGTCACAGACAACCTGGTCAAGGGCGCCGTGGTGCCGCCCACCGATGTGGTGCGCCACGACGAAGACGACCCCTACCTGGTGGTGGCGGCCGACAAAGGCACAGCCACCTTCAGTGACATCGCCAACAGCGTGAGTGCGGCCTACGGCTTCTGGCTGGGGGATGCGTTTGCTTCGGGTGGCTCGGTGGGCTACGACCACAAGAAGATGGGCATCACCGCGCGAGGCGCGTGGGAGTCGGTCAAGCGCCACTTCCGTGGCCTGGGCCTGGACACACAGACTCAGCCCTTCACCGTGGCCGGCATTGGCGACATGTCGGGCGACGTGTTCGGCAACGGCATGTTGCTGTCAACCCAGATCAAGCTCGTCCTGGCGTTTGACCACCGCCATGTGTTCATTGATCCCAACCCGGATGTGGCCCTCAGTTTTGCCGAGCGGGAGCGGTTGTTCAAGCTGCCGCGCTCCAGCTGGGATGACTACGACAAATCGCTCATCAGCGAGGGCGGCGGTGTGTTTCCCCGCACCGCCAAATCCATCCGCCTGAGCCCGCAGGCAAGGGCCGTGATCGGCACCGACGCCACCGAGATGGCGCCCAACGATCTGCTCAACGCCATCCTCAAGGCGCCAGTGGATCTGGTCTACAACGGCGGCATCGGCACCTATGTGAAGGCCAGCTTCGAGAGCCATGCGCAGGTCGGCGACAAGGCCGGCGATGCCTTCCGCGTCAATGGCAATGAATTGCGCTGCAAGGTGTTCGGCGAAGGCGGCAATCTGGGCTGCACGCAGAACGGTCGCATCGAATTCGCCCAGGCCGGGGGGTTGATCTACACCGATGCGATCGACAACTCCGCCGGCGTGGACTGCTCCGATCACGAAGTCAACATCAAGATTCTGGTGGGTGCGGTGCAAGAGGCCGGTGGCCTGACGCAGGACAGCCGCAACGAGCTGCTCGCGAGCATGACCGACGAAGTCGGCCTGCTGGTGCTGCAGGATAACTACTACCAGACGCAGCAGATCGAACTGGCGGCGGCGCGCCCGGTGTACCTGCTGAACGGGCAGCAAAGCCTGATGCGCTGGCTGGAAAGCACAGGGTTGCTCAACCGCACCATCGAGTTCCTGCCGAGCGACGAGGAGTTGGCCAGGCGCAAGCGCGAAGGCAAAGGCCTTACGCGGCCGGAGAACGCGGTGCTGATGGCCTATGCCAAGATGAACCTGTTCGACGAGCTGTGTGCCAGCACGCTGCCCGACGACCCCTTCTATGCACGGGTTCTCACGATGTACTTTCCAAAAGTGCTGGGGGAGCGCTATGGTGAATACATCGCGCGCCACGCGCTGCGCCGGGAAATCATCGCCACCTACATGACCAATGCCGTGGTCAATCGGGTGGGTGCCACCTTCGTCAACTTCCTGGCCAACGAGGCCTCGTGCACCGCCAGCGACGTGGTCAGCGCCTACACGCTGGCGCGCGAGGTGTTTGGTCTGGAACAGATCTGGGACCGCATCGATGCGCTCGACAACCGCATCAGTTCCGACCTGCAGCTCAGCCTGCTCACGCAACTGGCGGCCATCGCCCAGCGCGCCAGCCGGTGGATGCTGCGCCACCGCGGCCAGGGTGATCTGCCGAGCATGATCGCGCACTACCAGCCAGCCGCGCAGACGCTGCGCCAGCATGTGGACCAGTGGCTCCCCGCCGCGGCTGTGGCGCAATGGAAGGCAGACAGCGCGCGACTGGTCGAAGCCGGTGTGGAGACCCAGCTTGCCGACGACCTCACGGTATTGGAATACCTGTACCCCGTGCTCGACCTGGTGGACGTGGCCGCCAAAGCCGGCAGCACGCTGGAGGAAGCCGCGCGCACCTATTTCGCCATCGAGAGCACGCTGGGCCTCGGCCTGTGGCGCCAGCAGATTGGCAAGCTGCCCACAGACTCGTTGTGGCAAACCCAGGCCCGCGCCAGCGCCCGCGACGACGTGTACTCCATCGCCGCGCAGATGTCGCTGTCGCTGCTGTCCAGCCAGCAACCGCTTGAACAATGGCTGGAACGCCACGCCAAGGCCATCGAACGCCTCAATGCCATGCGCGAAAGCATCGCGGGCCAGACCCCTGACCTGGCCCCCGTTTCGGTGGCGTTGCGCGAGCTGCGCAATTTAGGGTGACTCCCCCCTGCGCCGCTGACGCGGCTTCCCCCCTCTCTGGCGCCTTCGGCTTGGAGGGGGGACGACCTCTCGGGCCGGCGGAGCCGGACCCTTGCGGTCCCTGGAAGGGAGTCACTTCACACGATCCGGATCACGCTCCGGGTGGAGCTACGCATTGAATTGCAGTGCAGCCAGCCCTGCGTAAACGCCGCCGGCGGCCACCAGCTCGGCGTGGGTGCCTTGTTCGACCAGACGTCCGTGGTCGAGCACCACGATGCGGTTGGCTTGCTGAACGGTGGCCAGGCGGTGGGCGATGACCAAAGTGGTTCGGTCTTTCATGGCCGATTCGAGGGCCGCCTGCACCATGCGCTCGCTCTGTGCATCGAGTGCGCTGGTGGCTTCGTCGAGCAGAAGCAGCGGCGGGTTCTTCAGCATGGCACGTGCAATGGCGATGCGCTGGCGCTGACCACCTGAGAGACGCACGCCGCGCTCGCCCAGGAAGGTGTCGTAGCCCTCGGGCAGTTTGTCGATGAATTCGTCGGCGAACGCCGCGTGGGCGGCGGCTCGAACCTCGTCGTCGGTGGCGCTGGGTCGGCCGTAGCGGATGTTTTCCATCGCGCTGCTGGAGAAAATGACCGGGTCCTGCGGCACGATGCCGATGCGTGCGCGCAAATCATGCAGGCTGAGCTGGTCGATGGGCACGCCGTCCAGGCGGATGCTGCCCATCAAGGGGTCGTAGTAGCGCAGCAGCAGTCCGAACACGGTGCTTTTGCCCGCGCCGCTCGGGCCAACAAGTGCCACGGTTTGCCCGGATGGCACGTCGAGCGTGAAGTCCGAGAGCGCCGCCTGCGCCGGGCGCGAGGGATAGTGGAAGGTGATGTCGTCGAACCGCACGCTGCTGCCGCCCTGGGGTGCATGTGCGGCTTGTGGCCGCTCGGGCGACTGCACGGGCGACTGGGTGTTCAACAACTCCACCAGGCGTTCGCTGGCGCCGGCAGCACGCAGCAGGTCACCGTATACCTCGCCCAGCACAGCCACCGCGCCCACGAAGATGATGGTGTAGAGCACCGCCTGGCCCAGTTGGCCGGCGCTGAGGTCTCCTGCAATGACCGCTTGTGTGCCTTGGTACAGGCCCCACAGCACCAGCGCCGCATTGGCGATGATGATGAAGGCCACCAGCCCGGCACGTGCCCGGCTGCGCCGCACGGCGGTGTTGAATGCCTGTTCGGTGGAGGCGTCGAAGCGTCGGGCCTCGCGATCTTCCGCCGTGTAGCTCTGCACGATGGGAATGGCGTTGAGCACTTCGGCCGCGATGGCGCTGGAGTCGGCCACGCGGTCCTGGCTGGCGCGCGAGAGCTTGCGCACCCGGCGGCCGAACCACATGGTCGGCAGCACCACCAGGCCGATCACCAGCATCACCTGAATCATCACGTAAGGGTGCGACACCACCAGCATGATCAGTGCGCCCAGTCCCATGAACGTGTTGCGCAGGCCCATCGACAGCGACGAGCCCACCACGGTCTGGACCAGGGTGGTGTCGGTGGTCAGGCGGCTGAGCACTTCGCCGGTTTGCGTGGTCTCAAAGAACTGTGGGCTCTGGCGCAACACATGGCTGTAGACGGCGTTGCGCAGGTCGGCGGTGATGCGCTCACCCAGCCAGCTCACCACATAGAAGCGGGCGGCGGAGAACAGGCCGAGTGCCACGGCCACGCCGAACAGTTCCAGAAAGTGCCCCTGCAGGGCCATGGCCTGTGCGTTGCGGTCCTCAGGCACCAGCCCGGTGTCGATCAGGTGGCGCAACGCCACCGGAAAGAGCAGGGTGGCCACTGCGGCCAGCGTCAGGAACAGCACCGCCAGCGCAATCTGCACCTTGTAAGGGCGCATGAAGGGCAACAGGCCGCTGAGCGAGGTGGGGGAAGACGCCTTGGGGCGCTCGGACGCAGAAGTGAGACTCATGGTTGAAGTGTGCCGGGTTTTGAGACGGGTGGTGAAAGGCGGCCCGCGCATGTGCCACCCCAAGCCTGGCGTTCCGTGGTGAGCCTCGAGTATTCAGCGCCACGGCAATGTGCTTCAACACACCGACAGGAACGGTTTGTGTGCCTATGCTGGATCCCAGTCGCGACGCTGTCGCCAAATGCCTGGGTCGCACACCGGCGGTGCAACACCACCATCAGCTACCGGGGCATATGGCCAATCAAGCGCGTGGGCGACTGGCGCGGTGAAGACGTGATCTGTCTTCGCCGAACCTGTCTCCAGATACCGATCAATGACCGGCCGTACCCGGCACCTTCGGTGCGAGGCGGTTGGTTGCCACGCTTAGGAACCATCATGAAATACTCAAAATTGCTGCTCGCCAGCGGCTTTTCGCTCGTCCTTGCTGCCTGCATTTCGGCACCTGCGGGCCCCCCTGGCCCACAAGGTGACACGGGTGCTCAAGGCCGCCCCGGCACCACCGGCTACACCGGCGCCACGGGGGACACCGGCGCAACCGGTTCCACAGGCTACACCGGCGCCACGGGTGCAACTGGCGGTGCCGGGGCCACCGGTGACACAGGCGCCACGGGCTATACCGGCGCCACAGGCAGTACAGGCGCAACAGGCAGCACGGGTGCCACCGGTTCCCGCGGCACCACGGGCGCCACGGGTGCGACCAAGCCAGGTGACACCGTTGTCATCGTTCCTGCACGCTGATGAGTCTGGGCCGGGCCACCAAGTCCGCCAGGAAAAACCTGCTTCTGGCAGGTTTTTTTTGGCCAAGGGCGATGCGCGATGCGGTTGTCCCTTGATAGGCAAACGCGCGCTCAGATCAGTCTGTGCACGGGCTGCCGCTTCCATACGCCGTAGAAGTACGCCGTTTGCAGCAGCAGCGCCACCGCAAAGGTGACGGGATAAGTCAGCCAGATGAAGGGCAGCCCCAGTGTACTGTCGAACACCCGGCCCAGTGGATACAGCAGGAAGACCAGGCAGCCCAGCGACATCAGGGTGGGCACGCGCACCGTGCCGGTGGCGCGCATGACGCCACTGAACACGCTGGCCATGCCGAAGATGATGTTGCCCCAGACCGCAATGCGCAGCACCGTGGCGGCCAGCTCGATCACCGCGGCGTCCTGCACGAAGAGCGAGGCAATCCGGGGCGCCAGCAAGGCCACGCCCAGGGCCAGCGAACCGGTGAGCACCAGGTTCATGAGCAGGCCAACGCGGGTCACCTGATCGATTCGGGCGGTGTCGCCAGCCCCCACGGCCTGTGCCGTGAACACGGAAGCCGCAATGGCGATGGACATGGCGGGGAACAGTACATAGGCGGTGGTCTGGCTCACCGCGCCCCACGCAGCGGTGGCGTGCACGCCATGGTCGTTGACCAGGGCCAGCAGGCCCATGTCGGCCGCTGCACTGGTGATGAAGAACAGGGCGGAGGGGATGCCCAGTCTGGCCACCGTCAACAAGCGGCGCGAGAGCCGCAGGTGCGGCACCAGGGCCGACCAGGTCAGGGTGTGGGACTGGTGCTGGAGGCGCCACGCCAGCCAGATCAACGCGGTCAAGGTACCCAGCAGCGTGCCCCAGCCTGCGCTGGCCACGCCCAGCCGGGGCAGACCGAACCAGCCCAGAATCAGCGCAGGCGTGACCACGGCTGACACGGCGAACGATACCACCAACATGCGCAGCGGCGTGAGCGAATCGCCCATGCCGCGCAGCACAGCGGCCACCAGCATGTTGGTGAAGAACACCGGAAGACCGAACAGCATCACCCGTGCATAGCTCACGGAATCCGCCAGGATCTCGGGCGGCGTTCCAAGCCAGTGCATCAAGGGCTGTGCGAACGTCGCACCGGTCACGCCCACCAGCACACCCAGCAACACGCCCCCCAGCAACACGGCGCCAGCCACTTCGCGCACCTTGTCGGGCTCTCGGGCACCATGCGCCTGCCCCACCAGCACAGAGGCGCCCGTGCCCAGGCCAATGACAAACGCGATCAGGAACATGAAAGCAGGAAAGAAGCCCACCGCCGCCGCCATGGACGCCGCGCCCAGCAACTGACCCAGGAAGATGATGTTGAGCGTGCCCGAGAGCGCGTTCAGTACGTTGGTGAGCACCAAGGGCCCGAGGAAGCGCAGGAAGCGCACGGGCAGCGGACGTTCGGGGGTGGGGGTCATGAGCAGGCGTGCAGGGTGGAAGCCGCACCAATGTAGCCGCTTGGCCGCCGGGGCCCTGCAAACTGGGCTGTAAGGATGTTGCTCCTGGACCGACTCATGGTCACGGAAACTGCTCTATGGTGGATCCAAAGGCAGCGAACTGCTGCTCCGCCGGGGCCTGCGCAGATTTCGTGCCCACGTGCAAACAACCGAGGAAGATGTGATGGAGCGACGAACCATGTTGAAGTCCTTGACCGGCTGGATCGCCGGTGCTGCGTTGCCTGCCACCGCCGTGGCGGCAGCACCATTCCCAGTGAAGAAGACGGCGGCTGAGTGGAAGCAGATCGTCTCGCCCGCTGCCTACCATGTGCTGTTCGAACACGGCACCGAGCCCGCCGGTTCCAGCCCCCTGGACGGTGAAAAGCGCCCCGGCACCTTTGTGTGTGCGGCCTGCAACCTGCCGCTGTTCAGCGCTGCCCACAAGTACGACAGCGGCACCGGCTGGCCCAGTTTCTGGCAGCCGCTGCCCGATGCGGTGGGTACGTCCACCGACTTCAAGCTCATCTTCCCGCGCACGGAGTACCACTGCGCGCGCTGCGGCGGGCACCAGGGCCACGTCTTCAACGACGGCCCGCGCCCCACCGGCAAACGCTACTGCAACAACGGCGTGGCGCTGGCGTTCGTGCCTGAAGGCACGGCCCTGCCAGCCCTGCGCACGTGAAACCTGGCCACCCATTCACCGAGCCATCACGATGAACAAGACATTGCCCTCCCTCATTGCCACCGCCTGGCTCGCCACCCTGGCCGGTGCGGCCCAAGCCGCCACGGCCACCGCCATCTTTGCTGGGGGCTGTTTCTGGTGCGTGGAGAAAGACTTTGAAAAACTGCCTGGCGTGATCGAAGCCGAGTCGGGCTACACCGCCGGCAAAACAACGAACCCGACCTACGAACAGGTCAGCAACGGTCACACGGGCCACACCGAAGCCGTGCGCGTGATCTACGACAGCACCAAGGTGAGCTACGCCGAACTGGTGGAATACTTCTGGCGCCACATTGATCCCACCGTCAAGAACCGGCAGTTCTGCGACATCGGCAGCCAGTACCGCAGCGGCATCTACTGGCAGAACGAAGAGGAGCGCAAGGTGGTGGAGGCCAGCCATGGGGCACTGCTGAAAAGCGGACGCTTCAAGGAGATTCACACAGAACTCGCACCCGCGAGCACCTTCTATTTGGCCGAGGACTACCACCAGGACTATTACAAGAAGAACCCGGTGCGCTACAACTACTACCGCCTCTCTTGCGGGCGCGACGCGCGCGTCAAGCAACTCTGGGAGTAATGCCAACGCCTCCGGATGCCTGTGTAACCAGTGGTAGCATCTGCCCGGTTTTCACAAATACGGAGGATGAGGGATGGAACCACAAGGCGAATTCGCGCCCACACAAACGCTGCCCGACGAAGGCGACCCGAAGGGCCTGAGCAACCGCACGCTCGATGTGCGCTTCACGGGTTCCGGCAGCGAGTATTTCCGCATCTGGATCGTCAACCTGTTGTTGACCCTGGTCACGCTGACCTTGTACTGGCCTTTTGCGCGCGCCCGACGCATGGCTTACTTTCAGAACAACACGCTGGTCGGCGGGGACCCGCTGGGTTTTCATGCCGATCCCTGGAAAATGTTTCGGGGCTATCTGGTCATGCTGGTGCTGGGCGTGGGCTACTGGGCGATTTCGAACTTTGTGCCGTCTTTGTCTTGGGTGCCGTTTCTGGTGCTCATGGCGCTATGGCCTGCCTTGTGGCGTGCTTCTCTCCAGTTCCGTCTGCGCAACACCAGCTGGCGGGGTGTGCGGTTTGCGTTTGAAGGCGATCTGAAGTCGGCCTACATGGCCATGCTGCCTTTCTTTGTGCCTGGTCTGGTGTTTGTGCTCATGCTGCCTGCCGTGGAGACCGACGAAGAACTCGTTTCCGAACTCGCGCAAGGTGCCGCAGCCATGATGGGCGTCGTCACTCTTGCCTTTCTGGTCTTGTTGCCCTGGCTATGGGCGCGCGTCAAGCGATACCAGCATGGCGGCTATGCCTTTGCACAAGAGCGCACATCGCTGAAAGTGGGTGCTGGCCGCTTCTACCTGCTGTTCCTCAAGCTGGTCGGCCTGACCCTGCTGGTGGTGTTCGGTTCCCTTGCCGTGCTGGTGGCTGTGCTGTCCGTCACGGTGGGTGTCGGGGCGGTGTATTCGGCCATGGGCGGTGGAGGCGCGGGCGCAGGCACCGCAGCCATTTTCTTGATGATCATTGGCTTCGTGGCCGTTTTCTACTTGGTGGTCCCGCTGGTGCTGGGTCCCTTTGCTGCCTCCCGCATGCAGAACCTGCTGTGGGATAACACCCGCAGCGAACAAGTGACGTTCCAGAGCCAGTTGCGCTTTCGCAGCCTGTTCCGGGTCACTCTGGTCAACCTGTTGCTGCTGGTGCTCACGTTGGGGCTTTTCTGGCCCTTTGCCAAGGTGCGCACCGCGCGCGTCAAGCTGGAAGCCATGGCCGTGGAGGTGGATGGCGACGTGGATCAGTGGGTGGCCAAGGCCCAGCAGCGCAACAAGGGCGTGCTGGGCGACGCCGCCGGCGATTTCTTTGGCATGGACATGGGTCTGTGATGCCGCCGGGCGGGCCCATCGTCACCCGCTGGTTTGATGGGCAAAGCCCCCGGGCGCGCACGGTGCGCCTTCGCATTGAGGGGGCCGAACTGCTCATGCACACCGGCGACGAGGTGCGCCACTACCCGCTGAAAGAAGTGCGATGGCCTGAACGCCGTTCGCATGGTCAGCGCCAGACCGACCTGCCCGACGGCGGCATGATCCAGCATGCCGATGCCGCCGAATGGGACACCTGGTGGCAGGCCAACCACCCATATGAAAGCCCCGTCGTGGGCTGGATGCAGAGCTGGCGTGCCACGCTGGTGGCCATGGCTGGCACGGTGGTCTTTCTGGCCGCCGCCTGGGTGTGGGGTGTTCCCTGGCTCAGCCAGACCGTGGCACATGCCTTGCCCGACGCACTGGAGGCCCGCATTGGCCAGCAGAGCATGCAGCAACTGGACCGCCTGTTTCTCAAGCCGAGCAAGCTGCCCGAAGCTCGGCAGGCTGAACTTCGCAAGCGCTTCGAGACGGTGGTGGAGCGGGCCTACCCAGCGGGCGATGCGCCGCCCTGGCAGCTCTCGTTCCATGCCTCCAAGATCCTGGGTGCCAACGCGTTTGCCTTGCCGGGTGGCTACATCGTCATGACCGACGCACTCGTCGACCTGCTGAAAGACCAGCCCGACGCCATTGTGGGTGTGCTCGCCCACGAACTGGCCCACGTGCAGCACCGGGACGGCATGGACATGATGGTTCGCGCCAGCCTGGTGAGTGCGCTCGTGGGCGTGGTGCTGGGCGACGCCAGCGGCTTCATCGCCACCGTGCCCGCCACGCTGGCCACCCAGTCATACTCCCGCGACGCCGAACGCCGCGCCGACGCGCATGCTGCCAGCATGTTGCACGCAGCCGGGCTCTCGCCATCAGCGATGGCTGTGTTCTTTGAGCGCATGCAGGAGGAAGACCGAGGTGACGACGAGAAGGGCAAGGCGGACAAAGACAAGGAAGGGGTAGCACTGCCCATTGCCATCTCCAGTCATCCTGACCACGGCGAGCGCATACGGTTCTTCAGGGAGTGGGCCCCTGACGTTGCGCAATGAGAAGCTCGTGATTCACAGTCTGGGCATGACGTGAGCACACCGGAATACTTGCATGAACCTCATTCACTTGTCCGACCTGACGCCTGCCGACGTAAGGGCAATCTGGACATTTGTCGAAGCACCGGCAATGCCTATGAATGGTGCAGTGGCGTGGTCGTTTGAAGGCAATGGCATTCGCACCCGGACCACCTTCGTTCAGGCTTTTCGCGAGCTTGGGCTTGCTTTCACGGAACTGCCGAATCTCCTCAAAACAGGTGAGCGGGTTTGTGATCTTGCGGGCTATTTGGATCCGTTTTATGCCGTGTATGTGGTGCGGGAGTCGAATCATGAGCGGCTGGCGGAATTCGCAGACGCTTCCTGCCGCCCGGTGGTCAATGCCATGTCCAGCAAGGGTCATCCCTGCGAGGTGCTGACCGACGCCTTCTACGTGAACAGCGCCTTGGTTCCCATTGAGCAGGCACGCATCTGCCTTTGGGGTCCGCCCACCAACGTATTGCGATCGTGGCACGAGCTCGCTGGTGTCATGGGTTTTTCGATTCAACATGTGTGTGAGGCCCGCTTTCATGAAGCCATGCCCAACGTGGTGTTCACCGAATCGGTGGATGCAAAGGTGGACATCGTCATCACCGATGCCTGGCCCAGCGGAATTGAGGCCCCAGGCAGTTCGCTTACCGAAGCCCATCTTTCCCAAATGGGACATCCCAAGCTCTTACCCACCCCGCCGTTTTCTATTGGCCGTGAGTTGGCTTTTGATCCCTTGAGCTACGCGGGTTTCGTTGGGCATGAACAGAAGAAGCTTCTTCTGCCCGTGCAGAAAGCCATTCTGCGTCATGTATTGGCACATGGATGAGGAACGCGCCGTGCTTCACAAGACCAGTCGTCGCGCATACCCCGTCATCTCCAAATACCCCCGCCCCACTCGCTGGCCCTGTTCGTCGAGCAAATCCGACAGGCCTTCCCAGTAGATGGTGCCGGTGCTCTGGCGGCTGTCGAGTTCTTGTGCGTCGATCGCCGCGTGCACGCTGAAGCGGCCGGCGGGCGTGGTGATGGTCCATGCGACGGGGTAGGTGGCGCGGGTGAGGGGGCTGGTCCAGGTGCGCAAGGGTTCGAAGTGCACGGTATCGGGCGCGAAGCGCTGACCGGCCATTGGCGCGTTGGCATCGGTCGCGCTGCGAAAGGAGCCACCGGCCCACAAGGCGCTGCCGTCCTGCCGGCGCAGCTGGAAGGCGGTGAGGCTGTCGCCGTTGAAGAGGTTCATGCCGATCCAGTCCCAGCCCACGGCGTCGGGGGCCAGCACGGCTTCGCTCCATTCGTGGTCCAGCCAGGCCGTGCCTTTCACGTCGAAACGCTGGCCGCGCACCGTGAGCGCGACCTGCACCGCCAGTTGCGGATGGGTGACGTAGAAGCTGGACTGGGCGGGTTCCGGCCCCTTGCGCGAGAAACCCTCTTCGCCTTGCAGCAGCACACCTTGCGTTGGGGTGGCGGTCAGGTCAATGGCAATGTCGCCGCCTTCGATGCGCGACCGGTAGCGACCGTCGGGCAGGCGCTGGAACGACCAGTCGCGCAGCACCACCTGCGTGTCGTCTTCACTGGCAAACACGCCGCGCTCGGTCTGTACGGGCGGCAGACCGTTCCATCGCGCGATGCGGTCGTCGTGCCACAGCTTGGCGCTTTGCACGTCGGTGATGGCGGCGTGGGCGAACAGCAGTTGCCGTGCCGCCAGCCGGCTTTGCAGCGGCTGCGCTTCGTCCACGCGGCTGCGGAAAAAAGTGATCTGGTAGCCGAAGGCGCGGCCCTCGGCGGTTTGCCCGTGGCCGGTGAGGTACCACCATTCGGTGCGGGTGTCGTTGTGGCTGCCGTGGTCGCGTGGAAAGGTCAGCGCGCGGGGTTGCAGCACGTCGCCCGGCCTGTGTGCAGAAGCCTGTGCGCGCGCTGAGGGCAACACCAGAACACCCGCTCCGCCCAGCAGCATTCGCCGCCGGCTGAGCCGGGCAGCATCTGCCATCGCGAGGGTTTCCTGAACGAAGCTCATGCGCCTTTAAGCTGAGCGGCGATGCGTGCGTTGGCGGTGGCGCAGTCGCCAAACTGCGCGCTGGCCCAGTCGGCGTCGAAGTAGGTGGGCCGGTAGCGTTCGCCGCTGTCGCACAAGAGCGAAAGAATCGCGCCGCTCTCGCCCCTGGCCCTCATTTCCTGTGCCAGCGTGAGCATGGCCACCAGGTTGGTGCCGGTGGAAGGGCCCACGCGGCGGCCCAGCAATGCGGAGAGTGCATGCATGGCTGCCAGCGAGTCGGCATTGGGCACTTCGATCATGCGGTCGACCAGGCTGGGGATGAAGCTGGGTTCCACACGCGGGCGGCCGATGCCTTCAATGCGCGAGCCCGGTGCGGTGAGCGTGGCGTCGCCGCTGCGGTGGTAGGCGGCGAACACCGAGCCTTCGGGGTCGGCCACGCAGAGCTGGCTGGCGTGGCGCTGGTACCGCAGGTAGCGGCCGATGGTGGCGCTGGTGCCGCCCGTGCCCGCGCCCACCACGATCCAGCGCGGCACCGGGTGGCGCTCGCGTGCCATCTGCTCGAACATGCTCTGGGCGATGTTGTTGTTGCCGCGCCAGTCGGTGGCGCGTTCGGCATAGGTGAACTGGTCCATGTAGTGGCCGCCCGTGTCCTGCGCCAGTTGCTGCGCGGCGGCGTACACCTCGCCGGCCTTTTCGACGAAATGGCAGCGCCCGCCGTAGAAGGTGATCTGGTCCACCTTTTCCTGTGAGGTGCTGCGCGGCATCACCGCGATGAAGGGCAGGCCGAGCAGGCGGGCGAAGTAGGCCTCGCTCACGGCGGTGGAACCGCTGGAGGCCTCGACCACCGTGGTGCCCTCATGCAGCCAGCCATTGCACAGCGCGTACAAAAACAGCGAGCGCGCCAGCCGGTGCTTGAGGCTGCCGGTGGGGTGGGTGGATTCGTCCTTGAGGTACATGTCAATGCCATGCGCCGCCCAGTGGGGCAGGGGCAGGGCGATGAGGTGCGTGTCGGCGCTGCGGCAGAAATCGGCTTCAATGAGGGCGATGGCCTGGTGGGTCCAGTCCGGTGTGGGTGTGGTGTGTTTCATGCCGAGCTTTTTACCAGTCTTCCTTGACCGCCTGCACCGCGTCGCGGCTGGCGGCGGCGCGCCCGGCCAGCCAGGCGGTGGCCGTACCCGCCAGTACCACGGCGAAGCACAGCGCCAGCAGCCGCGCCCAGGGCAGGGCGAGGTCCATGGTCCAGTGGAAGCTTTGCGGGTTCACCACGTGCACCAGCACCAGGCTCACCGCCAGCCCCAGCAGCAGGCCGGCGATGGCGCCCAGCACCGTCCACGCCAGGCCTTCGAGCGCCACCAGACCCAGGATCTGCCGGCGCGTGAGCCCCAGGTGAGCGAGCAGGCCAAATTCGCGCCGGCGAGCCAGCACCTGCGCGCTGAAGCTGGCGGCCACTCCAAACAGGCCGATCGCAATGGCCACCGCCTGCAACCAGTAAGTGACGGCGAAGCTGCGGTCAAAAATGCGCAGCGACACGGCGCGGATCTGCCCGGCCGAAGCGAACTCGATCAGGTCTTCTGCTCCCTTCTCACGGGCCAATGCGCGAATGGCCTCTTGAACCGAAGTTTCTTCAGCGTCTTCGTCCAGATGCAGCGCCAGATCGTTCACCCGTTCGTCGCCGGAGAGGCGCACGAAGTCGGTCCGGTCCATCACCACGCTGCCGTGCTGGCGCGCGTAGTCGCGCCAGACGCCGGCCACAAAGAAGCGGGGCTCAGGTGTGCCTGCACTCGCTGGCGGAAAGGCCAGGCCCAGCGCCGGCAGCCAGCCACCGGGTTGCGCGTCGTACAGGTCCAGCATGGCCTCGCTCACGTACACCGGCACCACGTCTTCGCCCACAGCCGCTGCGGGCATAGGCAATGGGTTGCCCACCAGCGGCAGACGCTGGCCGGTGGTGCCTGCGCCGTCCAGCGGCCTGGCCAGCAGGGCCACGGCGGGCAGCGTGGGGCTGAACTGCAGTGAGGTGGCGCGCAGCGGGTCCACCCGAGCCACACCGGGCACCTGGCCCATCGCCTGCACAAAGTCGGTTGGCAGGGTGTTGCTCTCACTCAGCGTGCTGGCGGCTGCGCGAACATACAGCGGCGCTGGCAGCACGCCGTCGAGCCACTGCGTCACCGAATCGCGAAAGCTCGCCACCATCACGGTGAGCGCCACCGACAGGGCCAGGCTGGCCACCACCCCACTGGTGGCCACGGCAGCCGTTTCGCGCATGCGGCGCGAGCGCTCCACCGCCAGCAGGGGCAAGGCGTGGCGGGCCACCCAGGGCGCCAGCCGGTCGAGCAGGGCACTCACGCCCAGCGGTAACGCGGCAATGCCACCCACCAGCAGCAGGCCCACAGAAAAATATGCGAACAGGGGAATGCCCGCTACCGGCGGTGCCCAGGCCAGTGCGCCGGCCAGCAGCACCATGCCGAGCGCCACGGAATGGCCCCGGCGTGTGGTGCCGACGCTTGCGCCACCCAGTCCCTTGAGCGCCAGGGCCGGCGCCATTTGTGCGGTGGCGCGGGCGGGCCACCACCCCCCCGCCACCGCAGCGGCCACACCCAGCCCGCCATAGAGCAGGGCGGCCCACCATTGCCACTGCAAGGGTGGCGTGGCGCCAGAGAAATAGCCGCCGCCCAGGTCACCACCCAACAGACGCAGCGACAGTGCCGCGAGCGCGGAGCCCAGTGCCACGCCCAGCACACTGCCCAGCAGACCCAGCAAGGCCGATTCGGCCAGCACCAGTTGCAGCCTCTCGAGTGCGGACAGGCCCAGAACGCCCAGCAAGGCGAACTGCTGCTGGCGCCGTGCCACCGAGAGCGACAAGACGCTGAACACCAGGAACGCACCCGTGAACAGCGCCACCAGTGCCAGCACGGTGAGGTTCACCCGGTAGGCTCTTGAGAGGTTGCTGACCCGCTCGGTGGCCTGTTCCGGGCGCTGCGCCACCACCTGCGGCGGCAGCGCCATCGATGCCAGCCAGGCGTCTGCCTGCGTGCCGGGTGTCAGACGCATGTCGATGCGGCTGATCGCGCCCACGCGGTCCATCAGGGCCTGCGCGGCGGCCACGTCCATGACCAGCATGGGCGCACCCGGTGCATTCACGGTGCCGGCCACGCGCACGGTGCGCAGGCTCAGACCGCTTTGCACTTGCAGCGTGGCGGGTGGTTCACTTTCCGTGCTGAGCGCCAGGCGGGCCGCCGGGTTCAGAAACACGGCGTCTGATGCAAACAGGTCCAGACGTCGGCTACCGGTAGCATCGTCAGCTTGTTCCGTGCGTGGCATGAGCGCAGGCGACACACCGGCCACCGTGAGCGCGTCCACCCCCACCAGTTGCACACTCAGCTTTTCGCCGCGCGCATCGAGCACGGCGGTGGACAGTGCCAGCACCGGGCTGGCCAGGGCCACGCCGGGGTGCGCACTCACACGTTCCACCAGCGCATCGTCGAGCAGGCCTTGTCGCGACCGCAGTTCCAGATCGGGCTGACCGTTGACGGAACTGACCGCGCTGGAGAATTCGGCCAGGGCCGAAGCGTTGATGAGGTGCACCGCAAACGCCAATGCCACGCCCAGCATCACCGCCGCCACCGCAGACGCGTTGCGCCATGGGTGGTGGCGCAGTTCCTGCCAGGAGTAGGTGGTGAGCAGCGTGTGCATCTGGCTCAGAGCTTACGGCAAGAGGCGCGGGCGCGAGCGCGCACTCCCACCCGCCCGGGGGCGGGTCACTGCGTCGTGCCCTGGGGAGCGGCCAGCGGGCGGGCCGGTCGCTCCGTTCAGGCGCTCAGTGCCCGGTGGCCTTGTGCCACCAGCCGTTGTATTCGCTGTCGGTCATCAGAGTCCAGAGCGCCAGCGCGAAGATCACCACACCCGTGGCCACCGCAGTGAGCATGGCGGTTTGCATGGCGGCGAACCCGAGCAGCCAGGGCGATGCGAGCAGCCACACCGCCAGACCGCACTCGGTCCATTCTTCCCAGGCCCGGGGCACGAAGATGGCACCCATTGCAACGGCAATGAGCGCGACACCCACGATGCTCGCGTTCCACATGGCTGCGGAGACGTCCTGGTAGCCCAACAGCCAGGGCGATACCACCAACCAGACGCCGAGGATGGCGTTGACCGCGTCGGCCCAATGTTTCAGGGGTTTCATGGCAAGTACCTCCTGCAGCAGGAAAACAACCCCGCTGCAAGGCTTTTGAGGATGCGCAGGGGCGGTTTGTTCCATGACCGGTGTGCGCTAGCGCACATGGCCCAAGGCTTGCGTGCGCGTAAGATGGTCTTTCCGGTTTTCCCGACGCTGTTCACCGTTTCGCGGCGCTTGCGCGCCAGCGACCTGTTCCCCGGCCCACGGCTCTTTTTTCACGGTGATCTCCATGGTTCGCATTCATCTCGCTATCGATCTGCAGTACGACGTGGCGCCCCCCAGCGCCGATTTCATCTTCAACGTGCAGGCCGCTCACGCGCCACAGCAGAAAGTGGTGTGGGAAGAGCTGCAGGTGAGCCAGCCGGTGCCCATGGTCATGCACACCGATGCCGCCACCCGCAACCGCACCCTACGCCTCACCGCTGGCCCCGGTCCACTCACACTGCGCTACCGCGCCACGCTGGACATCACCCACCACGTGGCCCAGCCCGACAGCGTGTTTGAAACCCCGGTGGCCCAGTTGCCCACCGACGTGTTGAGCTACATCTATCCCAGCCGCTACTGCCAGTCCGACTGTGTGACCGCCATGGCCATGGAGCTGTTTGGTCAGATGCCGCAGGGCTACCGCCGTGTACAGGCCATCAAGGACTGGGTGCAGAGTCAGGTCACGTTCGAGTCCAACACCAGCAACTCCATGACATCGGCGCTGGACACGCTGAACGACCACAAAGGCGTGTGTCGCGATTTCGCCCATCTCATGATCACCATGTGCCGCGCGTTGAACATCCCGGCCCGCTTCACCACAGCCATCGACTACGGTGCCGACCCGGCGCTCGGCCCCACCGACTTCCATGCCTATGTGGAGGTGTACCTGGGGCACCGCTGGTACATGTTTGACCCATCGGGCACCGCCATTCCCATGGGCTTCATCCGCATCGGTACCGGACGCGACGCGGCCGATGCCTCGTTTGCCACCATCTTTGGCGGCGTGAACGCCCAGGCGCCACGCATCGACATCTCTGCCCAGGTGAACGCGCAGAACGGCTGGCAGATGCCGGTGCACCGTGAAGAAGCGCTCTCCACCGACTCGGCATTCACCTGGAACATGGTGGACGCGGCCTGACCCTGGCGCCCGCCACGGCGCTTGTGGTCCAATAGCGGTTTTTCCTCCAACTTTCTCAGGATGCAGCCATGGGCAACAAAATCGTCACCGAAGCCGACCGCAGAGCCACCCCCCGTCCCACGCCCGTGCCTGGCGTTTCGCTGACCACCCCCGGCCGCGGTCAACGCGTGAGCCTGGAGCGCGGCGTAGCCACGCGCAGCAAGAAGAACCCCGGCAAGCGCTCGAAAAAGGGCGGCTGATCCGCCTTCGCGTTTCAGGCATCGCCCATGCAAAAGGCCCGCTTAAGCGGGCCTTTTGCATGGGCGATTCAGCACTTCAGTTGCTCCGCCGCGCAGCGCGCGACCCACGACGTACGAAGTGGTCCCATCCAGGGGCACCGCCGGGCCGGCTTTGCCGGACGGCCAGTGCCGCCCCCCTTGAGGGGGGTGACGCGAAGCGGCACGGGGGGTGTTTCATCTCACCTGGAAAACGTCAGAAACCGGCCCTTGTAGGCCACGCCGTCTTCCAGCTCGCGGTCGGCCGTGCGCATGATGAGGCCATAGCCCAGCGCCGCCATTTCCTGCCCGAACGCGGCCCGGTTGCTCCGGTCCGGGTCCACCACGATCACCTCACAGCCTGCGGCCGCATGCCGGTCGATGAAGCTGGCCAGTTGGGCCGGCTGCTGGCGCTCGTAGAGCAGGTCGCTGCCCACGATCAGGTCAAACCTGCCCAGCCAGGGGTTGGCCGTTGCCCAGTTGCCAGCCGCGTAGCGCATCGGGCCGAGACCATTCAACCGCAGGTTCTCCAGCAGAAAGGACTCGGCCAGCGGATGCCAGTCGCTGACCGTCACGTTGGCCCCCCGGCTGTGCAGCACCAGGCTGGTGAGCGCCAGGCCGGCACCAATCTCCAGAATGCGCTGGCCGCGCAGCGGATGGGTCAGCATGGCCAGCGCCAGCACGCGCGCCGATGGCCACACCTGGCCGAACAGCGACCAGCCGGCCGGCGGAATGCCAATCTCACCCGAGGTGTTCAGCGGATCGGCGTACTGCTGGTTGTCCACCAGGCTGCGGATCTGCCAGGGAGTATTGCCCAGCAGAAGGGTTTCGGTTTTGACCTGATAGCCGGGCATGGCTGTTTTCCTTGAAGTGGGCGCGTCGGGTGTTCAGATCGAACGGGCACAACGCTTCACAAGGACTCATTCCAGGGGAAAGCCATGCAGGCCGAAGAGGCACTGGCGTGCGCCAAGGGATTGGCGCTCGGCCACATTAACACGCTCCCAGGTCTACAATGCAGGCCTTCACCGGGGGTGCCGGACCACTGCTGTTTCTGCGCTGGTCAAGGGCTGAGAAATACCCCTCTCACCTGATCTGGGTTGTGCCAGCGTAGGGAGCGTGACAGACCCTATCCGCCTTGCCGGAAACCGCCTCTGCCACCGCCCTTCGCGGCGTTCATGAATTGGCGGTTGGCATGCAGCGACGAGTGTTTTCCCTGGCGACAGGCGGCTTTCTTTCCTTGGCACTGTTGGGCGGTACCGCACTGGCCCAAACTCCCAAGCCGGCAACCCTGCGCGTGCTCACCCACAGCTCCTTCGAGCTGCCGGCCGAACTGCTGGCCGGGTTCGAGCAGCAAGCCGGCGTGAAGCTGCAGATCGTCAGGGGCGGCGACGCCGGCGAGATGCTCAACAAGCTCATCCTCACCCGCGCCAAACCGGTTGCCGATGTGGTCTTCGGCATCGACAACACCTTGCTGCAGCGTGCGGTGGCCGCCAATGTGATCGAACCGTATGTGGGACCGGCCGCACAGCGCAAGGCCGCTGCCGGCATGGGCGAAACCGCAGATGCGACCGGCGTGGTGGCCGGCGTGGTGCCGGTGGACCATGGCTACGTTACCCTCAACATCGACAAGGCCTGGTTCGCCAAAGCGGGGCTGGCCTTGCCCACCCGCCTGGAGCAACTGGCCGAACCTGCCTACGCCAAACTGCTGGTGGTACAGAACCCCGCCACATCGAGCCCTGGCCTGGCTTTTCTGTTTGCCAACATTGCCGCCCTGGGCGAAGAAGCCGCGTTCGACTGGTGGGCGAAGTTGCGAACCAACGGTGTGAAGGTGGCCAAAGGCTGGACCGAGGCTTACTACACCGAATTCACCCGCAACGGCGGCACACGGCCCATCGTGGTGAGCTACGCCAGCAGCCCGGCCGCCGAGGTGTTTTTCAGCAAGGACAAGCTCAGCGAATCACCCACTGCCAACCTGTTCCTCAAAGGCGGTGTGTTCCGGCAGGTGGAAGGCGTGGCGCTGGTGAGGGGCGGCAACCCGGCCGCACGTGAAGGGGCCGGGCGGTTCATCGAATTTCTTCGCTCTGCTCCGGCCCAGCAGGCCCTTCAGACCACCATGTGGATGTATCCGGCCGAGGCTGGTGCACCCCGTGTGGAAGTGATGGAGCAGCACGCGGTGGAGCCCACCGCGTTTGACAATCCGCCTGCTGCGCAGATGGAGGAAAAGGGGCGGGCGTGGGTGCAGCGGTGGACAAAGGTGGTGTTGAAATAGCAGTGTCTGGCCTCGCATGAACGCGCGTGGGCGTTGGCTTCTCGTGGGGCCGCTGCTGTTCCTGGGGGTGTTGCTGGTGGCACCGGTGGTGCGGTTGCTGGTGGAGGGGCTGGGGGCTGCCGAGGTGTCTTGGTGGGCGGTCTGGCAGGACGATCATTTGCGGTGGCGGGTGGGGTGGTCGGTGGCGCAGGCGGGCATCACCTGCGTGTTGACGCTCTTGCTGGGGCTGCCGGTGGCCTGGGTGCTGGCGCGGCTGGAGTTTCCTGGTCGCGCCTCGGTGCTGCGATTGCTGATGCTGCCGTTTGTGGTGCCCACGCTGGTGGCGGCGATGGGGGTGCTGGCGCTGTGGGGGCCGCGGGGCTGGCTGGGTGAACCGATGGCGGCGGCGGGCTGGAGCCTGGAAGACACGCCCTGGCTGCTGTTGTACGGCAACCTGTTCTTCAACCTGTGTGTGGTGGCGCGTGCCGGGGTGGACGCGCTGGAGCAGGTGAGCGCGCAACGCGTGGCTGCTGCGCGCACGTTAGGTGCCACGCCTTGGCGTGCCTTCTGGCGCGTGGAATGGCCTGCGGTGGCGCCCTGGCTGGCGTCGGCTTTGTGTCTGGTGTTCCTCTACTGCTTCGCCGGTTTTGGTTTGGCGCTGATCCTCGGCGGGCAGCGCTACGCCACGGTGGAGGTGGAGATCTACACGCTGGTGGCCCATGACCTTGAGCTGGGCCAGGCGGGCGTGTTGGCAGTGTGGATGCTGCTGCTCACCGGTGCCGTGGCACTGGCCTACGCCGCCATCGAAAAGCGCCTGGCGGCACCCGGCCGAACGGTGCCCGTGATGCGCCAGCGCCCGCAGGGTGCAGGCCATTGGTTGGCGTTGGCGGGTGCGTTGGTGGTGCTGGTGGTGGTGTGTGCGGCGCCCTTGCTGGCGATCGTGATGCGCGCGCTGCATGCAGTGGTGTGGGGGCAGGGTGCGGCCGTGCTGAGGGAGCCTGAAACCCTTGCCGCGTTGGGCAACACCATGCGTTTTTCCGGGATGGCATTGGCGCTGGCCACGGCACTGGGCCTCACCCACGCGCTGGCGGTGCAGGTGCTGGATCGGGTGAGTGCCCTGCGCGGTGCCGGCGGCGTGCAATCCACAGCTGCGCTGGGCTGGCGCGCGGCGGCGTTTTTGCCGTTCGTGGTGTCGCCAGTGACGGTGGCATTTGGCCTGCTGCTCTTGTACCCGCAATGGACAGCCAGCCTGGGATTGCTGGTGGCCGCTTACGCGCTGCTGGCTTACCCTTTCGTGGCCAAGTCGCTGACTGCCGCGCTCGATGCGCTGCCGGCCAGCTACGCGCAGGCTGCGGCCACATTGGGCGCCCGTCCCTGGCGCATTTTTTGGCGGATCACGCTGCCGCTGGTGGCCACTGCCTTGCGCCGGGGCATGGCGTTTGCGGCAGCGACTGCATTGGGCGAATTCGCGGTGTCGCTGTTCCTTTCACGCCCTGAATGGACCACGCTCACCACGCTCATCTACCAGCGCCTGAGCCGCCCGGGTGCCGCCAACCTGGACGCCGCCTTGGTGCTGGCCTGTGTGCTCATGCTGCTGGCGCTGCTGGCCTTCGCCGGCATCGAAGGCCGGGCGCAGCGCCCCAACCCGGACAATGCGCGCCATGCTTGAACTGCGCGACATCAGAAAACAATGGGACCACCGCCAGCTGCTGGACGGCGTGAGCCTGAGTGTGGTGGCCGGCGAAACCGTGGCCCTGCTTGGCTCTTCCGGCAGCGGCAAGAGCACGCTGCTCAAGATCGTCGCCGGTCTGGATCAGCCCGAGTCCGGCAGCGTGTGGTTTGACGGTGTGGACATCACCCGCCTGCCCCCTGAGCGACGCGGCTTCGCACTCATGTTCCAGGATTTCGCGCTCTTTCCGCACCTGAACGTGGTCGACAATGTGGCCTTTGGCCTGGTGGAGCAAGGCGTGCGAAAAGCTGCCGCTCGCGAGCAGGCGCGCGCCATGCTGCAGCGCTTTGGTCTGGGCGATCGCGGGACCGCACGGGTGTGGACGCTCTCTGGCGGCGAACAACAACGTGTGGCTTTGGCGCGCGCCCTGATCACACAGCCCCGCGCGCTTCTGCTGGACGAACCCTTCAGTGCGCTCGACGCCACGTTGCGCGAACAGCTGCGCAGCGAATTCCGCGAACGCATCACCGAGGCCGGCATGACGGCCATTCTGGTCACCCACGACGAGCAGGAGGCCCGCGCCATGGCGCAGCGTGCCTGGGGCCTGCAGGGTGGGCAACTGGTGGCGCTGTGGTGAGCGTGCGGCACAATGGCCGGGCACCCGCGTTGAGGTGTGTTTGACGGGAGTTGCACATGGGCTGGTTTTCCAAGAGCACCGATCAGTTTTTCCTCAGCACCACCTTGCCCGAAGGCATCGCGCTCAACCAGTACCTGGGCGTGGTCAATGGTGAAGCCATCATTGGCGCCAACATCTTTCGCGACATGTTTTCTTCGGTGCGCGATGTAGTGGGTGGCCGGGCCGGTGGCTACGAGCGCGCCCTGGCCGGCGCGCGCGATGCGGCCATGGCCGAGCTCATTGAAGCCGCCAAAGAGTTGGGGGCCACCGGTGTGATCGGCATCGATTTCGACTACGAGGTGCTGGGGGAGACAAACGGCATGATGATGGTGGCCGTGAGCGGCACGGCGGTGAAGCTGACCTGACACCGCTTCCTTGCGACTTCAAACGCCGTCTCTCAACTGTTGCCCGCCGCTTTCCCTTCCGACATGGACGCCTACATCATCATCGGCAACACCCGCACCCGCAAGGCGTCGCTGGTGCGCAGCCTCACGGGCTGCTTCAACCGCAGCGTGCGCGACATCCTTCTGCAAGGCTCAAAGCGACCCCAACGCTTCTACGCCCGCGTGGGCACGCTGCAGGACACCCACACCACCATCGAGCAGTTCGCGGCCGAAGCCAACCGCTCGCGTTGCGACGCCACGGTGTTCTGCCTGTCACCCACGGCCAACAGGAATGAGTCCGTCGAACTGCCCGATGCCGCAGCTTACGTGGCCGCCTTTCGGCAGATGGGCTGGCGCATCAAGGGTGTGGCCGTGCTCGGACAGAACGACGGCGGTGTGCGCGCCCCCAACCTGCGCCAATACCCCCATGCACCGGCGGCACCTGTCAATGTGACGGCGCGGGATGTGAGGGCGCAGTTCGGATGGGTGTGACTGGATCTCATGGCCTGCATGCAGGCCTGCCCGGTCCGGGCGCCTGGCACCTCAACATCTAGGCATGGGCACGTCCGTGCAATGGCCACACGCAGCGTTGTTTCGCCCTCCGTCCGGGGCCAGACTTTTCCCACATTCGGCATAGCAGGCAGAGGCCGAGTCGAAGGCCTCCCACTTTGCCTTGCATGAATCCTGGCTGCGTTGGGCGCCCGAAGGTCGGCGGGCCTGCTCTGTCGGGTGGGGTGCTGCAGGAGGTGTCAGGGGGAGCGCCTCCGAAGAGGTTGTCGACTCGCTTTGCCCCTCGGGCGCCTTTCGGACTTCAAAGCGGTCCGCCACGTTGGGAGGCGGCACCTTGACCTCCGGGCTGGCGTTGTTCTTGGGCCGCACGGCCGCATCGCCAAAGTGCTTCTTCCCATCGGCGTCAGTCCATGTATAGACCTGTGCCAGACTCGCGCCGCTGATCGCAAAAAGGCATGCCCATAGCCAGCCTATCCCCGCCTTATGCCATGCGCTCATGTTCAGCCCCTGCTTCGTTGATCTACGGCAAGGATAGTCCATGTGGCTTAAGCAGAGGCACCACCGCACAATGGGATCTCTGCAATTGGCCTCAGGCGTCAATCTGCATCGACGGCCGCGCCTGCACCTTCTGCAGCCAGGCCAGCGTGGTCGGGTGCGCGGCCACAGGCGCTCCAATGTGGGCGCTGTAGCCGATCACCGAGGCCACGATCAGGTCCACCAGTGTGTATTTGTCGCCGAGCATCCAGGCCTGCTGGTTCAGGCGGCCATCGAGCACGGTCAGCAGTTCGTCCAGGCCTTTGCGCGCGGCGGTGCCGTGCGCATCATCGGGTGTGCCCAGGTCGTTGGCGGCCTGCAGGCGCACCAGTTGCGCGCCATAAGTCACGTACGACCAGGTGCTCCATGCCATGGCCTGCAGCCGTTCAGGTGTGCCTTCGGCGGGCCACAGGCCGCTCTTGACGCCGTAGGTCTGGCCCAGCCACATCTCGATCGCCAGCGCCTCGAACATCGGCGCGCCGTCGACCGTCAACGTGGGCACCTTTCCGTTGGGGTTCAGGGCCAGGTAGTCGGGCCGACGCTGTTCACCTTTGGTGATGTCGACCTTGATGCGCTTGTGCGGCACGTCCAGTTCGGCGAGGGCGCAGGCGACAGGGGAGGCGCTGGACATGGGGTGCCAGTAGAGAACGATCTGGGACATGAGGGGCTCCTTTGAAGTGTGGATGGCGGGTTCAACACCGTGCCGAACCCGTGACTGCAATGTCGCCCAAATTGCGGACAGTTTTAGCCCTCAATAGAAGTTAGCATGTGGCCATGTTGTCATCCTCTTCGCGCTTGCTTCGGGTGCTGTCGTTGTTGCAGACCCGCAGCCATTGGGCAGGTCCCGAACTGGCCGAGCGCCTGGCCGTGCACCCGCGTACGCTGCGCCGCGACATCGACCGGCTGCGCCAGCTCGGCTACCCGATCCACGCCAGCAGCGGTGTGGCGGGCGGCTATGCGTTTCGCGCTGGCCGGTCCCTGCCGCCGCTGCTGCTGGACGACGAAGAGGCGCTGGCCGTGGCCATCGCGCTGCAGATCGCCGCGGCCGGTACCGTGAGCGGCGTCGAAGAGAGCTCGCTGCGCGCGCTGGTGAAGCTTGAGCAGGTGATGCCCGCGCGCCTGCGTCGCCGCACCGATGCATTGCGCTCGGCCATCCTGCCAATGCAGCGCATCGGGCCGACCATCGACGCCGGCGTGCTGGCCACACTGGCCACCGCCTGCCGCGACCAGCTGCAGGTGGGCTTTGCCTACCGCGACGTCAAGGGCCGCAGCACCGCGCGCATGGTGGAGCCACAGGGCCTGGTGCACACCGGGAATCACTGGTACCTGGTGGCCTGGGACCCGGCGCGCGACGACTGGCGCACCTTTCGCATCGATCGCGTGGAGAGCGAGCCCGTCAACGGCGTGCACTTCGCGCCGCGCCCTGGACCCGGCGGTGGCGACCTGCGCGCCTACGTGGCGGGTGGGATCGCTGTAGACATTCAGGGCGAAGAGGCGAGGGTGGTGCTGCACCAGCCCATGGAAGTGATGGCGCCGCGCATCCCGCCCGCGGCGGCGTTGCTGGAAGCCATCGATGACACGCGCTGCCTGATGCGCTGCCCCGCGCACCAGCTCGACTGGCTGGTGTACTGGCTGATGTCGCTGAACGTGGAGTTCGAAGCGCAGGCACCGCCGGCGCTCATCGACCGGTTGCGCGCGGCGGGGGAGCGGGTGGCGCGGGCGCTGGGCGGGATGGCCGGAACCAGGCCGATCTACGGCAACCGCCGCAAATGACGGAACTGGGTGGCGATGCCCATGTCGTTTCCATTTTCTTTGCGAACGTAGGCCACCAGGTCACCGGCTGAAAATGCCACCTCGTCAAACACGAACGGCGCCATCACGAGGAAGACGTCCCATTCCTCGACGTGGTCCGCCACGTCGGTTCGCGCAACACCCACGCGTCCGGCGCCATGCATCGTCCATGTCGAGACGCCCGGGTGGCGTCTAGCCACTTCCAGGTCATCGGCCTTGGCGAACGGGCATGTGGCCGCCAGGCCAGCAATGACAGCATGCCTCTTGCCGCAGGGGAGAGAAGGGGCACGGAAAGTTGGCCCACATGGCCATGGCAAGGGCCCGGGGCGTCACGGTGCTCTGTGCTCCGGTTGCCTGCAAGAACGTCACGAGTTGCTGGCGGATGGCGGCGGTGGAAGCGGACTTCTCGATGCACAGCGTGGAATCCTGGTGCATGTGCACCATGTCCTCGATGAACTGGTCCATCTGCGCCGTCTGTGCCTGGGTGCCACCAACCGCACCCAGCGCCAAGACCATGGAGATGGCGCAATTCCGAACAGCTGCAGGCCGTTTCAACGGCACTCCTTGAATGCCCGTTCCATGATGCTTAACAGCCGAAGAGACAAGACTTGTCCAGAGTCACTTCGATCGTCTGGCCGTCAGCGGGCACGACGACGCGTTTCTCGAAGGTCACCCCTTCTTGAAATGCGTAGGTGTTGACGGTGATCTGGTCGTTCGATCCAACGTAATTTCCCCCAGCCGTGTACACGTCCGTTCGCCCGATCACCTCTACCTGGTTGCGGGTTCGTTCGTAGGAGAAGTCGGTGATCAACAGGTATTCGCCTGCGGGCATGTTGGTGAACATGAAGCTGCCCTTGTCGTCCAGAATCTGGGTGCGCATGAAGTGCTTCAGGATGGCCTGGGGAATGTGCTTCGGCATTTTCTGGTCGCGCTTCACCTGCTCGTACCAGACCTTGAATTCGTCGGTCATCCAGATCAGCCCGACCGCCTCGCTGCCCTTGGGCGGATACTTCCTGGGCGCCAGAAAAGCACCCTTGAAGTACGCCTGTCCCATGATGACGGACGTGCCCAGCGGCCGGATTTCCGCCGTGGCCTCTTTCAGGGTCTGGCCCGCGAACTGCCGGCCCTCCAGGCAGTCGAGCATGGCGTTGCGTGCCAGTGCCAGGCCGTCGTAGTCCAGCGAGAAAACCGTGGTGCCTTCCAGCCGGATCTGCATGTTGTGTTCGCTGTCACGCATGGACTTCATGGTCTGCCGGATGTCGCCAGCCGCAACGGCAAGAAGGCCCTCCTGCGAACCCTGCTGGCGCGGAAGCTGCGTGGCACGCAGTTGCGTGGACGCCAGCCTGTGCTGCACCAGTTCCACCTGAATGTCCTGGGCGGATGGGGACGATGGGATGTCTTCCCCGTTGAACAGGATCACGGCGCCGGGCGTTTTTCTGGTGGGCCCCAGCAGGGTGAAGCCGGATCGCTTCTTTCTTGCCGACTCGAACTTCACCGAGCAGTTCATGCGCGGGTTTGCCGGGTCCTCATACAGCATCCAGGCGCCCAACCCGGACTTGGTCACCAGCATGGTTTTTCCGTCCGCATGGAATGGCAACCCAGGGCCGGGCGATGCGGGGCCGCCCGGTTGGGCAGCACTTGCAGTGGCCACCATGCCGGCCAACAGGAGCGGCCAGAGCATGTGCCGGACCCTCTGCGCGATGGGCCGTTCAGGCGTGGGCATTTTTCATTTCCGGGCTGCGGGAACATCCGGCACATTCAACAGGCCATGGCATGGATTGATACCCAGTTGACTGGACGAACCGGAGATGCGCACGTCAGCGACGCGCCAGATATTCGCTTTGTCCTGCAGCATCACGAACTGCGCCTCGCAGTGGGTGCGCACGCCTTGCTCCAGAACGCGACCGCTGGGGGCGTGCACCATCGCCGAGGTGTTGTCAAAAGACTGGTCGTAGCCCAGAAACTTCAGGTTGCCGGACTGCGCGACGGCCGGGGCACCGATTCTGGCGGCGACTTCGCTTTCCTCTTGGGCCAGCCACACCATCAATGCCGAAGCTTCCATGTTGCTGAGTGAACGCTTGCCGCGCACCTTGGCCGCCGCTTCCACGAACCCGTGCTCGGCCTGCATCTTCTTGAGCTTGGGCAGGTACTTCTTGTTCGTTATCTGCACGGCGTCGTCCATCTGCTTCTGGATGGCGGCGTACTGGGCCTCGTTGCGGGCCTTGTCCTGCGGGCTGAGCTTTTTCACCCAAAGCCCGGAAGGGTCCGGCCGTTTGCTGTCTTTCCAGAGCACGTTCCAGCTCAGGTCCAGCAGCGCGATAGCGGTTCTGGCTTCGAGTGGATGCACCGGCTCCACCAGGCCGATCTTCTGCAGCTCGGTGTTGAAGCGGCCCACGTCGAACGGACCCTGGGACATGGCCGCCTGCAAGGCATTGCGCACATCCTCGCCCTGGCAGGCGAACTTCTGTGCCTTGATCATCAGCGGGCGGGCATCCTTGGCCCACCGCGTTTCCGCCAGCGGCCGGTTCGACAAATCGACCCTGGGCACGGTGTAGCTGCGTGCGGCAATGCGCATGTTCACCGGGTCGTTCCACCTGGCCGGGTCGTTCCAGCCATCTGCGATGACAGACGGGTTGTATGGCTTGCCCTCCTGTCTGGCGGTGGCCGCCTTTTGCGCCTCGCTGTAAGACGAGGCCCGGTACTTGTTCATGCACTCAAACTGCAGCTTCAGTTCGGTCCACTCCGGCGCGGTGGCAGACTCGTGAACCACCAGGACGGGCATTTCCCAGACACTGGTCCTGGCCATGATGTCGTTGCCTGTGCCGAGGGTGCTGTCCACCTCGGATCGTTCGGTGGTGTGGGTGATCTCGGCAAAATAGGCTTCCCGATGGCCGGGTTGGCCCTGTTGGTGGAAGAGAACCCACCCTGCAAGGGCGGTGTTGCTCAAGGTGGCCAGCAGGCACAGGCCTGCCAGTCTGTACGTCTGACGCATCACGAAGCTCCATTCACGCGTGAACAGCATTGGGGCGTCAACTGCCTTTTCGTTTGCAACTGGGCGGGTTGGTCATGCCGAAGCTCAGCAGGTTGCCGCCATTGAGGACGCAGTTGTATTCCTTGCCATCGCGCCCCTTGACGGCGTAAAAGGTGTTGGTGCCTTCGGTGCGCCGGTTAAGCAGCGACAGCTCGCCCGGCGACAGGCCAAGCGAGCCTGCCGCTTCAGATTTCAGTCGGTCGTCGGAGAGGCTGTTGGTGGAGCTGGCAATGCTGCCGCAGCCGCCCAGGGAAACGAGCGCGGCCAGGGCCAGGGCGAGGGATTTGATGTGAACCATTCGAGGCGTTCCTTGTTGTCGTTGCTGGAATGGCCTCGATGGTATGCAGCGGGTGTCCCGGTTTGAATAGCACCAAAGGGTAGGTTGTTGGCGCGCGACGTCATGTTCCGAAGACCTGGCCCAGGAAGGCACGCAGTTGCATGGGCTTGACGGGCTTGGCCAGAAGGGGCAGGCCTGCGTCCGCGGCGCGTTGCGCCTGTGCATCACCCACGTCGCCCGTGACCAGCAGCGCCGGCAGTTCCTTGCCGAGCGAGCTCCGTACCGCGAGCACGGCGTCGATGCCACTGGCGCCGCCGGCGAGCCGCAGGTCGGCAAGCACCGCCTCAGGCTCGAATCCCTCGGTCAGTCGCTGGCGCGCACTGACCACGTCCTCTGCCGACCGTACTTCACACCCCCAGGCGCACAGCAAACCGATCAGCGCCGCACGTGAGTCGGCGTCGTCCTCGACCACCAGCACACGGCGCTGTGCCAGCAGCGCGTCGTGCGGTGGGGCTGGTGCTGCGGTGGCGGCTGGGGCGGCATCGTGCAGCGGCAGCGTGATGCAGAACACGCTGCCTTGCCCGAGCGTGGACTGCACCTGGACGCGCAAGTCCAGCAGCTCGCCCAGGCGCTTGACGGTCGCCAGGCCCAGCCCGACGCCCAAGCGCCTGTCTCGCGCCGGGTTGCCCACCTGATAGAACTCCTCGAAGATGCGCGGCAGCTCGTGCGCGGCGATACCGATGCCGCTGTCCTCCACGCTGACCTCGACGCGATCGCCCCGCACCCGGGAGGCCAGGCGTACAACACCATGCTCCGTGTAGCGCAGTGCGTTGGACAACAAGTTGGCCAGCACACGGGCGACGAGACGGCGGTCACTGCGCACCGCCAAGGCGCTGCTGTCGATGTCCAGCTTCAGGCCTTTGTGCCTGGCCTGCAGGTCGTAGGTTCGCACCACCTCGCGCAGCAGTGGGTCGAGTGCGAATGCTTCCGGCCGTGGCACAACGCCCGCGGCATCCACCTGAGCCAGTTCGAGCAGTTCGTCAACGATCTGCGTCATGCTGTCGACGCATTCAACCAGGCGCGTCGGCACCTCGTCGGCGCGCGCCGCAGCACCGCCCTCGTTCAGCGTGTGTGCGAGCAGACCCATGGCGTGCAAGGGCTGGCGCAAGTCGTGGTTGGCGGCGGCAAAGAAGCGTGCCTTTGCGTCGTGGGCCCGTTCGGCGCGCTGGTTCTCCAGCCGCAGGGCCTCGATCAGCGCGGCGTTCTTGCGCCGCTCGGCCTGCGTCTGCGCCAGGGCCTGCGCCTGACGGCGCCCCCCTTGCAAGGTGTACAGGCCGGTGGCCACCACCAGCGCCGCAAGCGTCAGGTGGTAGGCGTCGCCAATCCACAAGTCGCGCAATGCCAACGGCCCCATCACGCAGACGACGAAGGCGACGAACACGGGATAGAAGGGTGGAAGGGGCACCGTGGCGCCGATGGCGATCGACGCCATGACGATATGCAGCAGCGACTCGACCTCCGGTGCCGCCGGCCGCAGCCAGATCAGGCTCAGGGAGCCGAGCAGCAGCCCTTGCAGCAAGATGGTGCCGAACGCCCAGGCGGCCCAGCGGTGCAGGCGATCGCGTGCCGGGCGCAGGCGGTGGTAGCGGCGCGCGCCTGCCATGCGCGCCACGCTGACGAGAACAAAAGCGAGCATCCAGGCGTCGGCCGCGTCGAATCCTTCACCGCTGCGGAATGCCCAATACAGGATCAGGGCCGCCACCGTGGTCATCAGCGACGTCAACGACGTGAACCGAAACAGGTGGTCAAGCTGCTCGCCTTCGAACCCCTCGAGCCAGGCGCGCAGACGCGGCCATAGCATCTACAACAGCCCCTGCTCGCGTGCCCGCACCAGCAAATGGGTGCGGTTGCGTGCACCCAGCGTTTCGAGCAACGCGGTGACGTGCAGCTTCACCGTGCGCTCGGCAATGCCCAGCTCGAGCGCGATGCGTTTGTTGGGCTGGCCTTGGGCCACCAGGGTCAGCACCTCCATCTGGCGCGCGGTGGCCCCCGCCCTGATGCGCAGGGCCGCATCGTCGAACACCACGTCGCCGTTGGCCACGCGCTGCAGCGCCGCCAGCAGCGCCGCAATGGATGCCGACTTGCCCAGGAAGCCGCTGGCTCCGGCCGCGCGCGCCCGCAACGCCAGCGCCGGGTCTTCATCGCCGGAGATCAGCACGCGGGCGACCATGGGGAAACGCTCGCCGAAACACCGCAGCCCGGCCAGGCCGTCGGTGTCGCCCAGACGGTAGTCGATCAGCACGATATCGAGGTCCGGCCAGGCCGCCGCCTGGTCCAGCCCGTCCTTGATGGTCGGCGCGGTGAGAACCTCGACGCTCGATGCCTGGCTCAAGGCGTGGGCAAACCCCACGCTGAACAGGGGATGATCGTCGATCAGCAGAAGCTTCATCGGCGAGACTTTAGCCGATGGCGCAAGGGTGAGGGGGCCGATCGATCCGTTCGATGTTTTGAGTGGCGTGCCGCTTCTTCAAGCCATGTCGGCGCGTGAGCCTCAGCCGCCGCGCAGCGCCTTCAGCAGCTTCTGCCCGGCGCGCCCGCTGGCCTCGTGGCCCAGACGTTCCTGCTCGGCGCGGATCGCCACGCGGCTCCTTTCGCCCAGCATGCCGTCCACTTCGCCAATGTCGTGGCCGCGCGCGATCAGCAGCGTCTGCACCTCGCGGCGCTCGGCGCGCGAGAGGCCGGGGTCGTCGGTGGGCCAGGGCGTGGTGAAGGGGCCGCCGCCGCGCAGACGGTCGGCCAGGTGGGCAATGGCCAGGCCGTAGCTCTCGGCGGCGTTGTAGCTGTAGATGGCATCGAAGTTGCGCAGCACCAGAAAGGCCGGACCTTCCGCACCGGCGGGCGTCATGAGACCCGCATTGCCCAGGCCGGTGGGAAAGGGCGACCCATCCACGCGGCGCAGCCCGCGTGAGGCCCATTCGCTCGTGGGGCGCTTGGTCCGGCGGCCTTCGCCGCTCACATTGCTGCCGGGTGGCAGGCGCACCTCAAAGCCCCAAGGTTGTCCGGTTTGCCAGCCGGCTTTCTGCAGGAAGTTGGCGGTGGAGGCCAAAGCGTCCACCGTGCTGTCCATCAGGTCGGCCTTGCCGTCGCCATCAAAGTCCACCGCCAGCCGCTCAAACGTGCTGGGCATGAACTGCGTGTGGCCAAACGCACCGGCCCACGACCCCACGAAGCGTTCGGGTGCGATGTGCCCGGCCTGCAGGATGCGCAACGCAGCAAACAGCTCGGTGCGGAAATAGGTCTGACGCCGCCCGAAGCACGACAGCGTGCCCAGCGACTGCACCAGGGGCGATTTGCCAAACGTTTGGCCAAAGTTGCTCTCCACGCCCCACACCGCCACCACGGTGGCCGGGTCCACGCCATAGCGTTCTTCCACCCGGGTCAATGTGTCGGCATGCTGCGCCAACAAGGCCCGCCCTTCGGCCACGCGCTCCTCGTCCACCAGCCCAGCCAGGTAGTCCCAGATGGCGGTGCGGAACTCCGGCTGGAAGTTCAGCTTGTCGATAACACTCATGTCAGGCGCCAGGCCCTGCGTGTGGCGGGTGAATGTGTCTTCTTGCACACCCGCTGCACGCGCTGGGGCGCGCAAGGTGTTCAGGCAACTGTCGAACTCGGGGCTCTGCGCCCAGGCAGGCACAGCAAGAAGGGCAGCACAAAGCAAAGAAGAAGATCGAAAAAGTGTCATCGCGGTTCGGGTGGAGAAGGTCAACAAAGTTCAGACAGAAAAGGCAATCAGTCGTTTCAGTGAACTACTGATCGATGAAGCTCGGCAGGCATGAAGTGCCTTCAAACAAGGGCACCCGAGGAACCGGCTTGTATGGTTGAGGGGTTGGGGTGGAGGGCCTGGAACTTCCGGCTATTGGCTCAGACCGACTGGCAAAGATTGCCC
>NZ_JAVDWU010000015.1:0-99286 GCF_031457455.1 Hydrogenophaga palleronii | reverse complement strand
TGCAAGCCCGGCTCCATCAAGCCGCACACGCACTTCACCGGTGAGATCTACGTGCTGTCCAAGGACGAAGGTGGCCGTCACACGCCGTTCTTCAACAACTACCGCCCGCAGTTCTACTTCCGTACCACCGACGTGACCGGTTCCATCGAGCTGCCAGAGGGCAAGGAAATGGTCATGCCCGGTGACAACGTGTCGATCACGGTCAAGCTGATCAACCCCATCGCCATGGAAGAGGGCTTGCGCTTCGCCATCCGCGAAGGTGGTCGTACCGTCGGCGCCGGCGTTGTGGCCAAGATCATTGCCTAAGGAGCATTCACATGTCTTCCAAGCAAAAAATCCGCATCCGCCTCAAGGCGTTCGATTACAAGCTGATCGATACGTCTGCCGCTGAAATCGTCGACACCGCCAAGCGCACCGGCGCCATCGTCAAGGGCCCCGTGCCCCTGCCCACGCGCATGAAACGTTTCGACATCCTGCGTTCGCCCCACGTCAACAAGACGAGCCGCGATCAGCTGGAAATCCGCACGCATCAGCGTCTGATGGACATCGTGGACCCGACCGACAAGACGGTCGATGCCCTGATGAAGCTCGACCTGCCTGCAGGCGTGGACGTCGAAATCAAGCTGCAGTAAGTGTGATTTCAAGCTGACCAACACGCATGCGTGTTGGTCAGCTTGCCAAAACAAAGCCTGCTGGTTATAATTGCAGGCTTTTCCGGATTTAAATCCGGGAGGTTCGGCTTTGCCGATGCGGTCTGTCAATGATGCGGGCCGTGTGTCTAAAACGTGTCGAAACCCTTCGGGGAAATCGATGCACCATCAGCCCCGGCCAATTGAAGTCGGGAACGGAGAAAACAATGAGTCTTAGCAACTCCCTCGGGTTGTTGGGTCGCAAGGTGGGCATGATGCGCCTGTTCACCGATGACGGGGACGCAGTTCCTGTCACGGTGGTCGACGTGTCGAACAACCGTGTGACACAAGTCAAAACTCAAGCCAATGATGGCTATGACGCGCTGCAGGTGACCTTTGGGTCACGTCGCGCATCCCGCGTCACCAAGCCCGCTGCGGGACATCTGGCCAAGGCCGGTGTCGAAGCGGGTGAAATCATCCAGGAATTCCGCGTCGCTTCCGACGTGGCTGCCCAGTACCAGCCCGGTGCCGTGGTGGCTGCCAACGCGATCTTCGCGGCTGGCCAGAAGGTGGATGTGCAAGGTACCTCGATCGGTAAAGGCTTCGCCGGCACCATCAAGCGTCACAACTTCAAGTCCCAGCGCGCTTCGCACGGCAACAGCCGTTCGCACAACGTGCCCGGCTCGATCTCGATGGCGCAGGATCCAGGTCGCGTGTTCCCTGGCAAGAAAATGACCGGCCACATGGGTGACGTCACCAAGACCATCCAGAACCTGGACATCTTCCGTGTTGACGAAAGCCGTCAGCTGCTGATGATCCGCGGTGCCGTGCCCGGCGCCCCAGGTGGTTTCGTGACCGTGCGTCCGGCCATCAAAGCCAAAGTCAACAAGGGAGCAAACTGATGCAAGTTGAACTCCTCAATGACCAGGGTCAGGCATCTTCCAATGTGGATGTGCCCGAAACCGTGTTTGGTCGTGACTACAACGAATCGCTGATTCACCAACTGGTGGTGGCCTATCAGGCCAACGCCCGTCAAGGTACGCGTGCGCAAAAAGACCGTCAGATGGTCAAGCACTCGACCAAAAAGCCGTTCAAACAGAAAGGCACGGGCCGCGCCCGTGCCGGTATGACGTCCTCGCCCATCTGGCGTGGAGGCGGTCGCATTTTCCCGAACAGCCCTGACGAAAACTTCACCCAGAAGATCAACAAGAAGATGTATCGCGCCGGCATGGCGTCCATCTTCTCGCAACTGGTGCGTGAAGGCCGTCTGGCCGTGGTCGATTCCATGAAGGTGGACTCGCCCAAGACCAAGCAACTGGCCGACAAGTTCAAGGCCATGAACCTGCAGTCTGTTCTGGTGATCGCCGAAGAAGTCGACGAAAACCTGTATCTGGCCTCGCGCAACCTGCCCAACATCCTCGTTGTGGAGCCGCGCTACGCTGATCCGGTGTCGCTGGTGCACTACAAGAAGGTGATCGTCACCAAGGGCGCCATCGACCAGCTCAAGGAGATGTTCGCATGAGCGTCACGAAATACGACGAAGGTCGACTGATGCAGGTGCTGGTTGCACCCATCGTGTCGGAAAAGGCCACCATGGCCGCTGAAAAGTCCAACGCAGTGCTGTTCAAGGTGCTGCGCGACGCCAGCAAACCAGAGATCAAGGCCGCAGTGGAACTGATGTTCAAGGTCGAGGTCGCGGGCGTTTCCGTGCTCAACCAGAAGGGCAAAGCCAAGCGTTTCGGCAAGACCATGGGTCGCCGTGACCACGTGCGCAAAGCCTATGTGACCCTCAAGCCGGGTCAGGAACTGAACTTCGGCGGGGAGGGCGTTTAATCATGGCCGTCATCAAGATGAAACCCACCTCACCAGGCCGTCGCGGCATGGTGAAGGTCACGCGTGACCATCTTCACAAAGGTGAAGGGTTTGCGCCGCTGCTGGAACCCCAGTTCCAGAAGGCCGGCCGCAACAACAACGGTCACATCACGGTTCGCCACAAGGGCGGTGGTCACAAGCACCACTACCGCGTGGTTGATTTCCGTCGCAACAAGGACGGCATCCCGGCCAAGGTCGAGCGCATCGAGTACGACCCGAACCGCACGGCGCACATTGCGCTGGTGTGCTACGCCGACGGCGAGCGCCGCTACATCATTGCTCCACGCGGTGTTGAAGTGGGTGCCACGCTGTTGTCCGGTTCGGAGTCGCCCATCCGTGTGGGCAACACCCTGCCGATCCGCAACATCCCCGTGGGTTCCACCATCCACTGCATCGAGCTGCAGGTCGGAAAAGGCGCACAAATCGCCCGTTCCGCCGGTGCTTCTGCCGTGCTGCTGGCCCGCGAAGGCATCTACGCCCAGGTGCGGATGCGCTCGGGTGAAGTGCGCAAGGTCCACGTGGACTGCCGCGCCACCATCGGTGAAGTGTCCAACCAGGAGCACAGCCTGCGCCAGTTGGGCAAGGCTGGTGTGAAGCGTCACATGGGCATTCGTCCGACGGTTCGCGGTACCGCGATGAACCCGATCGACCACCCGCACGGTGGTGGTGAAGGCAAGACCGGCGAAGGTCGCGCTCCGGTGGATCCGTGGGGCAACCTGACCAAGGGCTACCGTACCCGCAACAACCGCCGTACGCAGTCCATGATCGTGTCGCGTCGCAAGAGCAAGAAGTAAGGGTTGACATCATGACTCGTTCACTCAAAAAAGGCCCCTTCGTTGACCATCACCTGATGGCCAAGGTCGAAAAGGCCCAGTCCACCAAGGACAAAAAGCCGGTCAAGACCTGGTCGCGCCGCTCCATGATCCTGCCCGACTTCATCGGCCTGACCATTGCCGTGCACAACGGCAAGCAGCACGTGCCCGTGTACATCACCGACCAGATGGTCGGCCACAAGCTCGGCGAGTTTTCGCTGACCCGCACGTTCAAGGGTCATCCGGGCGACAAAAAAGCCAAGAAGTAAGGATTAACCATGACAACAGAAACTCGCTCTGTCGTTCGCGGCGTTCGCCTGTCGGTGGACAAGGGCCGACTGGTTGCCGACCTGATTCGTGGCAAGAAGGTCGACCAGGCTCTGAACATTCTGGCATTCACGCAGAAGAAGGCCGCCGGCATCGTCAAGAAGGCCCTCGAATCGGCCATCGCCAACGCTGAACACAACGATGGCGCCGACATCGACGAACTGAAGGTGAAAACCATCTACGTCGAACAAGGCACCACGCTCAAGCGCTTCTCGGCCCGCGCCAAAGGCCGCGGCAACCGCATCAGCAAACCCACGTGTCACATCTACGTGACGGTTGGCAACTGAAGAGGTCACAGGAATATGGGACAGAAAATCAACCCTACCGGGTTCCGCCTCGCCGTTTCACGCAACTGGGCCAGCCGCTGGTACGCAAGCAACCGTGATTTCGCCGGCATGCTGGCCGAAGACATCAAGGTGCGCGAGTACCTCAAGGGCAAGCTGAAGAACGCCGCCGTTTCGCGCGTCGTCATCGAGCGTCCTGCCAAGAACGCCCGCATCACCATCCACTCGGCGCGTCCGGGCGTGGTGATCGGTAAGAAAGGCGAGGACATTGAGAAGCTGAAGAAAGAACTGGCAGCCAAGCTGGGCGTGCCGGTCGCGGTCAACATCGAAGAAGTGCGCAAGCCCGAAATCGATGCCAAGCTGATCGCCGACAGCATCACGCAGCAGCTCGAGAAGCGCATCATGTTCCGTCGCGCCATGAAGCGCGCGATGCAAAATGCCATGCGCCTGGGCGCACAAGGCATCAAGATCATGTCGTCGGGTCGCTTGAACGGCATTGAAATCGCTCGTTGCGAGTGGTACCGCGAAGGTCGCGTGCCACTTCATACCCTGCGCGCCGACATCGACTACGGCACGTCCGAAGCCAAGACCACCTACGGCATCATCGGTGTCAAGGTCTGGGTCTACAAGGGCGACACCCTGGGTCGCAATGACGCGCCCGTGGCTGCCGAGCCGCGTGTGGAAGAAGAGCGTCGTCCGCGCGGTCCGCGCCGTGAGCGTCCGGCAGGTCCTCCTGCCCGCGCTGCGGTTCGCCGCCCTGGCGCCAATGCCGCCCCGGCCGATGGCAGCGACAAGCCTGCTGTTGCCACCGACGGCGCAGAAACCAAACCCGCCGTTAAGCGCGTTCGCAAAGACGCACCCGCACCTGCAGCTGCGGACGGCAAAGGAGAATAAACATGTTGCAACCTGCTCGTCGCAAGTACCGTAAAGAGCAAAAAGGCCGCAACACGGGCGTCGCCACCAGCGGCGCCACCGTGGCCTTTGGCGATTTCGGTCTGAAATCCACCGACCGCGGCCGCCTCACGGCCCGTCAGATCGAGGCCGCACGCCGTGCGATCTCCCGTCACGTCAAACGTGGCGGCCGCATCTGGATCCGCGTGTTCCCGGACAAGCCGATTTCGAACAAGCCCGCCGAAGTCCGTATGGGCAACGGCAAGGGTTCGGTCGAGTACTACGTGGCTGAAATCCAGCCCGGCAAGGTGCTCTACGAAATCGTTGGCGTGCCCGAACAGCTGGCCCGTGAAGCTTTCACCCTGGCTGCGGCCAAACTCCCCCTGCGCACCACGTTCGTGACGCGCATGCTGGGCCAGTGATTCAGGAGAACTCAAGATGAAAACTGCTGAATTGCGCAAAAAAGATGTTGCCGGCCTCGAGGCCGAGGTGAAGTCGCTGCAAAAGGCCCATTTCGGCCTGCGCATGCAAAAAGCCACGCAACAACTGAACAACACCGCCACGCTGGGCGAGACGCGTCGCGCCATCGCTCGCGCCAAGACCATCCTGGCCGAGCAGCAGCGTGCTGCGGCAGCCGGCAAATAAGGAGCGAAACCATGACGGAAGCTAAAACATCCCTCAAGCGCACCTTGGTTGGCAAGGTGGTCAGTGACAAGCGCGCCAAGACCGTGACGGTGTTGGTGGAGCGCCGCGTCAAGCACGAGCTCTACGACAAGATCGTGGCCAAGTCGAGCAAGTACCATGCGCACGACGAAAAGGGCGAGTACAAAATGGGCGACTTGATCGAGATCACCGAAAGCCGTCCTCTGTCGAAGACCAAGAACTGGGTGGCCAGCCGCCTGGTGCAAAAAGCCGCGCTGGTGTAATCTAGACTAGGGCTTGTTGCGCTGGCCTCAGCGCGATACCGAAAAGCGACCGACAATCTCGGTCGCTTTTTCTTTTTCCTGGCCCGATTGCATCGGGCCATTCCCCGGCCTCCGAAGGCCACCACCATGAGGAGCATTGAATGATTCAAGTAGGCGACAAGATCCCGGCGACCACGCTGATGGAGTACAGCGAAGTGGAAGGCAACGGCTGCAGCATTGGCCCGAACCCGGTCGAGACGCAGGCGGCGAGTGCAGGCAAGACCATTGCGGTGTTTGGCCTGCCGGGGGCATTCACGCCCACCTGTTCAGCCAAACACGTGCCAGGCTACGTTGAAGCGTTTGATGAACTGAAAGCGGCGGGCGTGGATGAAGTCTGGTGCCTGAGTGTCAACGACGCCTTCGTCATGGGTGCCTGGGCGCGTGACCAGAAGACCGGTGAGAAGGTCCGCATGCTGGCCGATGGCAGTGCCGATTTCGCCAAGGCCACCGGTCTGACGCTGGACCTGACCGGCAAAGGCATGGGATTGCGCAGCAACCGCTATTCGATGCTGGTTCGCGACGGGGTGGTCGAGTCGCTGAACATCGAGGCACCGGGCAAATTCGAAGTGAGCGACGCCGCCACTTTGCTGGCTCAGGCCAAGGCGCTCTGACGCCGAACGGGTCGGCCTGGCTCTGGGCGACCAGAGCCAGGCCGTCTTGGCCTGTGCCGGCACCATTCAAGCTACAGGTCGACCTTGAGGTAGTGCGCCCCCGCGATGGGGTTGTGGTAGTAAGGCGCCACCTCGTAGAAGCCTGCTTCCTGGTACAGCGCCCGGGCCGTTTCCATGTCACTGAGCGTGTCGAGCAGCATGGTGTTGTAGCCCGCCAGGCGGGCACGCGAAATGATCTCTTCCACCAGCAGCCGGCCGAGTCCGAAGCCGCGAAACGCGCGCCGCACAAAAAGCCGCTTCATTTCGCACGCATTCAGGTGGTCGCTGTGCACCAAGGCGCGCAGACCGCAGCAACCGGCCGGCATGCCGTCCACAAACGCCACCACCAGCGCACCCGAGGGTTCCGCGTATTCGCCGGGCAGCCCTTGCAGTTCGGCATCAAAGCCCTGAAAGCAGAGGTCGATACCCAGATCAGCCTGGTAGTCGATGAACAGGGCCCGGGCCGCTTCGATATCGTCGGAAGACAATGCCTGCTTCAGGCTGAGTTGGGGTGTCGCGTTCACAGTCTAAAGTGGGGGCTTGCGCAGCGGGAATGCAGTCTACCCCACGCAGCGTCTCGCACGAAGGGGGGAATTCAGAATGCACTCCCCAGTCCAACCAGCCAGTTCACCGCCACGCCGCAGCACACCAGGACCACCAGCGCGAGCAACCGGGTGCCTGCGGTGTCTTTTGCCGCCGGGAACGCTTGATCAACGACCTTGTCACCCAGGATCATGGGCCGCACCAGACCTTGTTTTTTGACGAGCTTGTAAAACGTGACGGCCAGCAGGTGCAAGGCCACCAGCCCGAGGATGAGGTATTTGCCGATGTTCTTGTGGTAGTTGGTCGCAGCCAGCACTGTGTCTCCAGAGACGAACCTCACCAGAGGGCCGAAGAACGCGATCTCGTCGTCGCTGAACAGACCCGTACCCACTTGTGCCAGCAGAACCGCCAGCAGCGCAAACACGGAAAGCGCCCCCAGGGGCGTATGGCCAACCCGATGTGCTGGCGCAGAGCGCCCCTGAAGGTAGGCCATCAAGGCGCCGGGCCCGAACAGAAAGTTGGCGAAGCGGGACCAGTGGCCGCCCACGAAGCCCCAGACCAATCGAAACAGCAGCAGCGTCAGGACCGTGTAGCCCAGACGAAGGTGCCAGTTCATCCAGTTTCCTCCCACGCTGGCACTGATCACCAGACCCACGACGCAAGCCGCGAGCAACCAATGAAAAAGACGGGTCGGAAGGTCCCAGACTCGGATGGAATGCATGTTCAGGGGGCCGCCGTCAGCGGCCATTCGGAGAAACACGATGGAGAAGATACACAGGAAAAGCGCTCCCGTGGAACTTTGAAGTAAAAACTGGAATCCCGGCCCATGGGGTACCAGACTCCAAAAACCTCCACCCACGATCAGGAGAAACCATGAAAGTCTTCGCTTCCATTGCCGCCGCAGCCCTCATCACGTCGCTGTCCGCACCCGCTCTTGCGCAATTCCAGAAACCAGAAGACGCAGTGAAGTACCGGAAGGCCGCCCTCACGGTCATGGGTACCCACTTCGGGCGCATCGGTGCCATGGTCAATGGCAGGGTGCCATACGATGCGGCAGCGGCGGCCAACAGCGCGGCGATCGTGCAAACCATGAGTGCACTCCCCTGGGAAGGGTTTGTGGCCGGGACAGACAAGGGCGACACGCGCGCGGAACCCGAAATCTGGACCGAACAGGCGAAATTCAAAGAGGGCGCCGAGAAGTTGCAGGCAGAAACCGCCAAGCTGGCGGCGGCGGCCAAGACAGGGAACCTTGACGCCGTGAAGGCTGCCTTTGGTGCCGTGGGGCAATCGTGCAAGGCGTGTCACGACGCCTATCGGAAGGACTGAGCGCTGAGCGCATCTGCCCATTGCCGGCACCACCTTGCACCCATGAAAAAGCCGGGCTCAGAAACCCGGCTTTTTCATGGGGTGACACAGCCCGCCTCAGGTCTGCGCCAGCAACTTTTCGATCAACTGGTGCAGTGCAGCGAAGTCAGGCTCGCCCACATAGCGTTTGACGATGCGACCCTGGCGGTCAACCAGGTAGGTGGTGGGGGTGAGCCTGACATCACCCCATGCGCTGGCGATTTCGCCCGTGTTGTCAATGGCGACCTTGAACGGCAGTTGGCGAGTCTGAGCAAAATTCAGGACCCAGGCCGGAGGGTCATAGTCCATGGCCACGGCGACGGTTTCAAATCCCTGTCCCTGGTATTTGTTGTAAGTGGACACCAGCGCGGGCATCTCCTTGACGCAGGTGACACAGGTGGTTGCCCAGAAATTCACCAGCATGACCTTGCCTTTGAGGGCGTCGGTGGTGGTGGATGAACCATCGAGCAAGACAAAAGTGGAGGTGGGCGCGGCTTCCTTGCCAGCGCAGCCGGCTAGTGCCAGCATTGCAGCCATGCCCATGCCGGCGAGAAGACGCAGGGCGGCGCGTCGACGGGATTCAAGAAAGGAAGGCAAAGGCATTGGAGCGTTCAATGTGTCCGGGGGCAAGGGGTCACGGGACCACTTGCCAAGGTCCTGCGAGGCGCTGCTGTTCTGCGGCGCGGTCTTGTCTGTTGAGTGCAAAGCACGGGCAAAGTTCTGGGGCAGGCGGGAAAACCACACTGTACGCAAAAAATCGCACGAGTCTCCCTCCGCTCATCTGAGTCTGGCACGCGCTTCCTTGAGCCGTGCGTCCAGATAGGCACCATAAAAATCGGGCAGACCGAGGCCCACCAGCCGCTCGGCCACTTCCCGGCCTTGAGCGTCAAAAAACAGCACCGTCGGGGTGAAGCGTGCCTTCCACGCACGCGCCTGATCGGCCGGCGAAACGAGTTCGCCTTCGAAGTTCTGCAGGTTGCGGCGCTTGTCGAGCACATCGATCTGCACGGCTTCGATCTCACCGGCCCTGAGCATGGGCAGCAGGTAGTTGTTGCGCACCACCTCGCAGTAGGGGCAGCCGTCGAGCGTGGTCATCACCACCAGCGGTTGTCCTCTGCCCGCGGCCTCGCTGGCTGCTGTCTTCAGTGAAGAGGGCAGGGGCAATGCCGATGCCTTTGGCCGGGACTCGGTGGGCGTGGCTGTGGCTGTGGCGGTGGTCATGGTGGGATGGAAGACGGGTGGAGACGAATGGGCAGCGGCGTCCGGGCGTAATGCCGTCAGATGGCGCCTTTCCGTCGGAGTTCCGCGCGCCGCGCTTCAGACGCTTCCAGCCAGTCGGAAAGCACCTCGTCGGTGTGCTGGCCCAGCAGCGGCGGCGGCAGGTCGACGCGCACCGGCGTGGCGCTGAGCTTCATCGGGCTGGCGACGAGGTCCACCGCGTCGGCAAGGGGGTGGGTCCAGCGGTGCACCATGTCGCGGGACACCACGTGTTCGTCGGCGAAGACCTCGGCCAGGTTGTTGATGGGTCCACACGGCACCTTGGCGGCTTCCAGCGCGGCGAGCCAGTCGGCCTTGCTTCTCTTTTTCAAAATGGTTTCCAGAAGCGGCACCAGTTCGGCCCGGTTGCGCACGCGGTTCTGATTGCGCGAAAAACGCTCGTCCTTCGCCAGATCGGCATGTCCCGCCACTTCGCAGAACTTGACGAACTGGCTGTCGTTGCCCACCGCCAGGATGATGTGCTGGGCCTGCCCGCTGGCGTCGGGTGCGACCTCAAACACCTGGTAGGGCACGATGTTGGCGTGGGCGTTGCCCGCGCGGCCGGGCACCTTGCCGTCGGCTTTGCCGCGGACGAGGTAGTTGGCCCCGAGGTTGGCGAGCATGGCGACCTGGGTGTCGAGCAGGGCCATGTCGATGTGCTGCCCTTGCCCCGTGCGCTCGGCGTGCCGCAGGGCGGCCTGTATCGCCACCGTGGCGTACAGGCCGGTGAACAGGTCGGCCACGGCCACGCCGACCTTCTGCGGTCCGCCGCCGGGCAGATCGTCGCGCTCGCCGGTCACGCTCATGAGGCCCCCCATGGCCTGGATGGCGAAGTCGTAGCCGGCGCGGTCCTTGTAGGGGCCGGTCTGTCCGAAGCCGGTGATGGAGCAGTAGACGAGGCCGGGGTTGATGGCACTCAATGAGGCGTAGTCGAGCCCGTAGCGGGCCATGTCGCCCACCTTGTAGTTCTCGACGAACACATGCGCGTGCCGCGCCAGTTCCCGTATCAGGGCCTGTCCCTCGGGTTTGGCGATGTCGCAAGTGATGGAGCGTTTGTTGCGGTTGGCGCCCAGGTAGTAGGCCGCTTCGGCGGTGTCGGTGCCATCACGACCGCGCAAGAAGGGCGGGCCCCAGCCACGGGTGTCGTCGCCACCGGAATGGCTGGGTCCGGGCGGGCGCTCCACCTTGACCACATCGGCGCCAAGATCGGCAAGGGTCTGGGTGCACCAGGGGCCAGCCAGGACGCGCGACAAATCGAGTATGCGGATACCATCCAGAGCGTTCATCCCCCGATTGTGCTTGAGGTGGCCTCGCTTGGCTGTCGCACATGCCGGTGCCGTGTGCCCCTCGAATTCCCGCGCCTATGCATTCCAGATCCGTTGGTCCGGTCCGTCTCGCCCGCGCGCTTGCCAGCGTGCTACTTGTCGTGACTTGTCTGCTGGCGCTCAGCGGTTGCAGCCCGGCGTACAACTGGCGTGACCTGCAGCTTGCCGGCACGCCGTTGCAGGCTCTCATGCCGTGCAAGCCTGAAGCGGCAGAGCGCACCGTGCCGTTGGCCGGGGTGCCAACCCTGATGCACATGCACAGCTGCGAGGCAGGCGGGCAGACTTTCGCGGTGGCATGGGCAGATGCAAGCGCAGAGGCGCGCGTGCCCGAGATCCTGACAGGGTGGCGCGCGGGATCACTCGCCGCCATTCGGGTGGACCCGGCCACCGCAGCCGATGCGACCACCGAGTGGCCAGTGGCGGTGCCAGGCGCACAACAATTGCGGGGCCTGCAGGCCGCGGGACAGGACCCCCAGGGCAAGACCACGCAGGTTCGCGCGGCCTACTTTTCAAAAGGCTCGCTGGTGTTTCAGGCGGCGGTCTACGGGCCGGCACTTCCGGATGAAGTGCTCACCACGTTCTTCGAAGGGCTGCGACTGCCATGAAGCCGGAAGACGTGATGCCGGCGTTTGGCCGCAGGCCTGGCCCGGAGAGGCAAACCCCGGGAACCTCGGCGCCCGTGCCGACACCGGTTCCTGGTGGACCGCTTGCACCGGGCGCCGCCGTCGTCTTGTTTCTGGCCTTTGCGCTGGCCTACTTCCTGTCGGCACTGGTCCGTGCCATCACCGCCACACTGTCGCCCACGCTCAGCGTCGAACTCTCGCTCAACGCCAGCGACCTCGGGTTGCTGGCGGGCGGCTACTTTTTTGGCTTTGCGCTGACCCAGTTGCCGCTGGGCAGTTGGCTGGACCGGCACGGACCGCGCAAGGTGATCCTCGCTTTTCTCTCGGTGGCGGTACTGGGTTGTGTGGCGTTTGCCATGGCCAGCAGCTTCGCCGGCTTGCTGGCGGCGCGCGTGCTCACCGGCATGGGAGTCAGTGCCTGCCTCATGGCGCCGCTGACCGGTTACCGCCGCTGGCTGAAACCCGCCACCCAGTTGCGCGCCAACTCCTGGATGCTGATGACCGGTTCGCTGGGCATGGTGGCGGCGACCTTGCCGGTGCAGTGGCTCATGCCCCTGACGGGTTGGCGCGGCCTGTTCTGGGCCCTGGCCGCCTTGATCGCGCTGTCTATGGTGGCCATTGCGGCCGCCGTGCCGGCGTGGCGCACACCGGATCGCGCGCCTGGTTCAGAAGCGGCGCCCACCACGGCGCCATCGAAGGGCTACGGGCTGATCTGGCGCCATCCGTACTTTCGGCAGATGTTGCCGATCGGCTTCGTCAACTATGGGGGCATGGTGGCGGTGCAAACCCTCTGGGCCGGCCCGTGGATGGTGAACGTGGCAGGCTATTCGGCCCAGCAGGCGGCAGCCGGTCTGTTCGGTATCAATCTGTCCATGTTGACGGCGTTCTGGTTGTGGGGTTTGATCAACCCCCGGCTGGCCCGGCGAGGCCTGGCGCCGGAGCGCCTGATCGCCTGGGGGTTGCCCCTGAGCTTCGTGGTGCTCGCGTCCATCGTCTGGCTGGGCGAGAGCGCGGGGTGGCTGCTGTGGGCCCTGTTCTGCGTCAGCAGCACTTTCGTGGCGCTGTCGCAGCCTGCTGTGGCGCTGGCCTTGCCCGCCGAGGCAGCCGGGCGCGCGCTCTCGGCCTACAACCTCGCGATTTTTGCTGGCGTTTTTGTGGTGCAGTGGGGCATCGGTCTGCTGATCGATGCACTGGCGCTGTTGGGCTGGGGCGCGTTGGCGCAGTACCGTGGGGCGGTGGCGATCTTTGGTCTGTGCGGTGTGCTCGCCTACCTGAGCTTTTTGCGCGCCTACAGGCAACGTGGGCGCACGCAGTGACTCCCATCATGGTCCTTTGAAGGGGCCGGGCCCGGTTGTCGGTATTTCCGGTGTTGCTTCAGTGCGGAATTACCGGTCTGGCGTGCACGCCCTTGCCCTAAACTCAAGCCCATGAACGGCATCTTCATCATTGCCCACGCGCCGCTGGCTTCGGCCTTGCGCCAGTGCGTGCTGCATGTGTTTCCGGACGCGGCCGACGCCGTGTCCGCGCTCGATGTCCAACCCAACATGCCACCCGAAGAGACGCTGGCACAGGCGCGCGCCATGCTACGCCAGTCCAGCACACCGCAAGCCTTGGTCCTGACCGACGTATTTGGCGCCACGCCCTGCAACGTGGCGCAGAAGCTGGTCGACGGTGTGCGCTCCAAACTCATTGCAGGTGTGAACCTGCCCATGCTGCTGCGCACGGTGTCGTACCGGCACGAGTCGCTGGACGCACTGGTCTCCCGCGCAATGATTGGTGCCACCCAGGGCGTGATACAGGTGGCCGTGACCGCACCCCAGAACCAGGCCCGACGAGCCTCCCATGATCAAGACCACCGTGACCATCAGCAATAAGCTGGGGCTGCATGCACGCGCCTCGGCCAAACTCACCAAACTCGCAGGCAGCTTCGCCAGTGAAGTCTGGATGTCGCGCGGGGATCGTCGCGTCAACGCCAAGAGCATCATGGGCGTCATGATGCTTGCGGCAGGCATGGGCAGCACGGTCGAAGTCGAGACCACCGGGCCTGACGAACAGGTGGCCATGAACGCGCTGCTCGCTCTCATCAACGACAGGTTCGGCGAAGGAGAGTGAGCTTGATCGCGCCGCCCCTTCCCGATGGCGCCACCCACGCCACCACCTTGCCTGCTCAACGCCGAAGGCGCACGTCGTGCGCTTGCTGCTCGTCTGCGGAGGCCAGCCGATGACATTTGTCGTGCACGGCCTCGCGGTATCGCGTGGCGTCGCCATCGGGCGCGCGGTGATTGTCTCGTCCAGCCGGCTGGACGTGGCGCACTACTTCGTGCCGGCCGACCAGGGCCTGGCCGAAATCGAACGCCTGCGGGCTGCGCGCAATGCCGTGGCCGAAGAGATCGGGCGGGTACAGCAAGGCCTTCACGAACTGGGGTCGAACGATGCCCATCCCGAACTCGCGGCTTTGCTCGACGTGCACCTGATGCTGCTGCAGGACGAACAGCTGATCAACGGGGTCAAGCACTGGATTCTGGAGCGCCACTACAACGCCGAGTGGGCGCTCACCGCCCAGCTGGAGATCATTGCGCGGCAGTTCGACGAGATGGAGGATCCGTACCTGCGTGAGCGCAAAGCCGATCTCGAACAGGTGGTGGAGCGCATGCTGCGGGTGATGCGCGGGGTGGCATCACCGATGGTCGCTTCGCCAGCCAAGGGGGCTGGGCAGCAGGCGCCGCTGGATGCGGCGGACGATGCTCCCTTGGTGCTGATCGCGCACGACCTGTCTCCTGCCGACATGCTGCAGTTCAAGCAAAGCGTGTTTGCCGGGTTCGTGACCGATGTGGGTGGCAAGACCAGCCACACCGCCATCGTGGCCCGCAGCATGGACATTCCCGCCGTGGTGGGCGCCCGCTCGGCCAGCCACGTGATCCGGCAGGACGACTGGGTCATCATCGATGGCGATGCAGGCGTCGTTGTGGTGGACCCGTCGCCCGTGCTGCTGGCCGAGTATGGCGCCAAACAGCGCCAGGGCGAGGTGGAGCGTGAGCGGCTGTCCCGCCTGAAGAACACGCCTGCGGTCACGCTGGACGGACAAAAAATCGAACTGCTGGCCAACATCGAACAACCCGAGGATGCCGTGGGCGCCCTCAAGGCCGGTGCGGTGGGCGTGGGCCTGTTCCGCAGCGAATTCCTGTTCATGGGGCGTGATGGCAAGCTGCCCGACGAAGAGGAGCAGTACCAGGCCTACCGGCGCGCGGCCGAGGGCATGCAGGGGCTGCCCGTGACCATCCGAACCGTGGACGTGGGCGCCGACAAGCCGCTGGACCGAACCGCGCGTGCCGGCGACGATCATCTCAACCCGGCGCTGGGGCTGCGTGCCATCCGCTGGAGCCTGGCCGAACCCGCGATGTTCCTGGTGCAGTTGCGCGCCATCCTTCGGGCGGCTGCGCATGGCTCGGTCAACCTGCTGATCCCCATGCTCGCGCATGCCGGCGAAATCCGACAAACCCTCGCCCTGGTAAACAAAGCCCGCGAACAGCTGGATGCGCGCGGGGTGGTGTTTGGCCCGCTGCGCCTGGGCGCCATGATCGAGGTCCCCGCCGCAGCGCTCACCGTTCCGCTTTTCCTGCGCCATTTCGACTTCCTGTCCATCGGCACCAACGACCTGATCCAGTACACCCTGGCCATCGACCGGGCCGACGAATCGGTCTCGCACCTCTACGATCCGGTGCATCCGGCCGTGTTGCAACTCATCGCCAACACCATTGCGCAGTGCCAGGCCTTGAACAAGGGGGTGAGCGTGTGTGGCGAAATGGCGGGCGATGTTGCCATGACGCGTCTGCTGCTGGGGCTGGGGCTGCGCAGCTTTTCCATGCACCCTTCGCAGATCCTGGCGGTCAAGCAACAGATCCTGCGCTGCGACACCACCCGGCTGCAGGCCTGGGCGCAAAGTGTGCTGATCGCCGACGACCCGGCCGCCCTGATGACCGACTGACCGTGCGGTTCGCCCTGGTGCGGCGCGCCGAAGCGGGCGAGGCTCGAGAGGCCCTCATCTGCTGGCCGTTCAGGCCGGTGCCGGGCGACCCTTGAACGTCGCCACCATTGCGGCGACGATGATCATCACCGCGCCGAGCGCCACAGACGCACTGGGCGTTTCCTCCCGCATCCACAACAGCGTGAGGGTCGACAGCAGCGGGGTCAGAAAACTCAGTACCCCGATCTGCCGTGCGTCGCCCCGCTTGAGCGCAGCATCCCACAGGAAGAACGCGCCACCCAGTGGTCCCAGGCCCAGCAGGGCGATCAGAAAGCCGTCGCGCGCCGACAGTGTGATGGTGGGTTCCAGCCAGGCATGGCACAGCAGCGACAGCAATCCGGATGCCAGCGCAAAGCTGCCGATGGCGGCGGTGGGAAAGCGCCGCACGCGCTGGGTCATCAGCGAATAGCTGGCCCAGATGAAGGCCGAACCCAGCGCCGGCAGATAGCCCCACGCCCACACCGCACCGGCACTGGCGTCTGCGCGCCAACCCAGGATGGCCAGCACGGCACCGGCAAAACCCGTCAAGGCCGCGATCACGTGCCGCGCAGTGAGGGACACGTCTGGCAGAAACAGCGGCGCCATCACCACGATGCCCAGTGGCCAGAGGTAGTTGACCAGGTTGGCCTGCACCGGCGGCGCGTGGCGCAGCGCGATGAACAGCAGGAAATGGAAGCCAAAAAGCCCATAGATGCCGAGCGCGAGCGTTGGCAGCGGGACCCGCCACTGGCGGAGGTCGAACCGGGACAGCGGCAGCGCGATCAGGCTGCCGGCGATCAGGGCCAGCCCGGTGAGCAGAAAGGCGGGCACATGCGACAGTGATACGCCGAGCGCAGCGAGCGTGGCCCAGAGCACGATCGCGCCGAGGGCAAGAAGGTTGGCGGTCATGGGCGAAAGCGTAGCGCTGACCGTGCGCACGCGTCGTCGCGGGAGAAGGGCTTGTCGTCGCAGGACGCGGGACAGTGCCTGCGGCTCAGCTTTCGCGACGCAACGCGGCGGTCAAAGCCGAGGGCGAACGGTAGCCGGTGCGCCGAGCCGTCTCGGCCACGCTGAGGCCTTGTCTGCGCCATTCGCGAGCCTCTTCGAGCCTGAGGCTGCGCAGCCACTGCTGCGTGCTCATTCCCAGCTCGGCGCGACAGCGCGCCGCGAACTGAGCCGTGCTCAGGTGGACCTGATCGGCCAGGTCGGACACGCTCAAAGGCTCGCTCCAACGGGAAGCCGCCCAGCGCTGCAGTTGGTCCCAGTCGATGTGGCGGCGGACGCGAGGAACGGTGCCGGGTTCTGGTTGCCAGGCTTCGAGCAGCAGGGCAGGACCCAGCTGCTGTGCGCGGGGGAGTCCTTGCGCGCAAGCATGGGCCAGGTAGGTGGCCAGGTGCGTCACCTGCGCTGGGGGTGCGCTGGGAGCGCTGGCCCAACCCATGCTCGTGCTGTCGAGCACCAGGCACTGGGCACCCAGCTTCGATTCGAAGTCGTGCCGTTCGCCTGGTGGCACCACGCAGCCCTGGCCCGCACCAAGACATTGACCACGTCCCGCCATCTCCAGTTCGAGCACGCCCTGCAAACCCACGAGGACCTGGAAATGTCCGTGGTCGTGGCTGCCATGCGAGGCGCCATACGCGCGCACGCTCAGCTGGTTGAGCACAGCGCCGCCCATGTCAGTGCCGCCTGGCCGCCCGAAGGCACTCACGCGCCCCCTCGGGGAGCAGCGAACACGGTGCGCGTGGGGGGCGTTTCATTTCAACCCGCGGCGGAAGGGTTGAGCACCCCGTGCGCCTGTTGATCTGCGTGGTAGCTGCTGCGCACCATCGCGCCCACGGCCGCGTGGGTAAAGCCCATCTCGTAAGCCTTGGCCTCGAACATCTTGAACGTGTCCGGGTGCACGTACCGGCGCACGGGCAGGTGGTGGCCGCTGGGAGACAGGTACTGGCCGATGGTGAGCATGTCGATGCCATGGGCGCGCATGTCCTGCATCACCTGCAGGATTTCTTCGTCCGTTTCGCCCAGACCCACCATCAGGCCGCTCTTGGTGGGCACGTGCGGGAACAAGGCCTTGAACTTCTTGAGCAGGTTCAGGCTGAAGGCGTAGTCGGAGCCCGGGCGTGCTTCCTTGTAGAGTCGCGGCGCGGTTTCCAGGTTGTGGTTCATCACGTCCGGCGGTGCGGCCTTCAGGATCTCCAGCGCGCGGTCGTCACGGCCGCGGAAGTCGGGTACCAGCACCTCGATCTGGGTGCTGGGCGAAAGCTCGCGGATTTTGCGGATGCACTCGACGAAATGGCCAGCACCGCCATCGCGCAGATCGTCGCGGTCGACGCTGGTGATCACCACGTACTTGAGCTTGAGCGCGGCAATCGTCTTCGCCAGGTTCTCGGGCTCGTTCACGTCCAGCGGGTCCGGGCGGCCGTGGCCCACGTCGCAGAACGGGCAGCGGCGGGTGCACTTGTCGCCCATGATCATGAAGGTGGCCGTGCCCTTGCCGAAACACTCGCCGATGTTGGGGCAGCTCGCTTCTTCACACACCGTGACCAGCTTGTTGGCGCGCAGGATGTCCTTGATCTCGTAGAAGCGGGTGCTTGGGCTGCCTGCCTTCACACGGATCCAGTCCGGCTTCTTCAGCGTCTCGGCGGGCACGATCTTGATCGGAATGCGCGCGGTCTTGGCCTGGCTCTTCTGTTTGGCGGTGGCGTCGTAGGTCGCGGCCGGCTGGGCTTCGCGAACGGTGTCGGACACCACGGTGTGGTCGGTGGAGGTCATGGCAGAAGCGCCCGCGGCGCTGGTTGGATCAAGGGGCAAGGGTGGCGGTGAGCTTCTGGCTCAGCACCTGCGCCGCTTCGTCCCAGGAAACGGCAACCCCGATTGTAGAAAGGTCCACGGTTTTCAGGCCGGCATACCCGCAGGGATTGATGCGGTCGAAGGGCTGCAGGTCCATGGCCACGTTCAATGCCACACCGTGGTAGGTGCAATGCCGGCTCACCTTGATGCCCAGGGCTGCAATCTTTCCCAGGCCTGTGAAGTCAGGCCCGCCGCCCGTGTCACCGGGCAGCTTTTTCTGTGGCCGCTGCGGCAGCAAGGCATGGCTGGCCGGATCGTCCGGTCGCACATAGATGCCGGGCGCCCCCGCCACGCGGTGGCCGGTCACGCCGAAATGATCGAGCGTGCGAATCACCGCTTCCTCCACCCGGTACACATATTCCTTGACGTAGTAGCCCGAGCGCTGAAGGTCGATCAGCGGGTACGCGACCACCTGCCCTGGCCCGTGGTAGGTCACCTGCCCGCCTCGATTCGTCATCACCACCGGGATGTCGCCGGGAAACAGCAGGTGGTCTTCACGACCCGCCAGGCCTTGTGTGAACACCGCAGGGTGCTCGCAGACCCAGAGTTCATCGGGCGTCTCAAGCACGCGCTGCAGGGTGAAGGCCTGCATGGCCTCGAAGGTGGGCAGGTAGTCGGCGAGGCCAAGGTGGCGGATGGTCAACACGTTCTTACAGCACGTTCTTACAGCACGTACTTCGCCAAGGGATGGGTGGTGAGCGTGCGGTACAGCTCGTCAAGCTGTTCGCGGCTGCTCACGTGGACCGTCAAGGTCAGGCCCAAGTAGTTGCCCGCCTTGCTCGGTCGTTGTTCGACCTTGCTTTCGTCAAAGGCCGGGTCGAACGCCCGCGCAATGTGAATCATCGCGTTCAGGAATTCGGGGGTGTTTGCGCCCATCACCTTGATCGGGAAGTGCACGGGGTACTCGATGAGCGACTGTTCGGGTGGGATCTCGCGGGGTTGTTCCATGGGAACTCCTCAAATGCACTGCGCGACTTTGGCGCGCTGATAGCCTGCGTAGAGGCGCGCATACACCGGTCCTGGGCGACCCCGGTCGGAGCCATTACCCACCGGTACGCCGTCCAGTGTGGTGATGGGCAGGACCTCCTTGGTGGCCGACGACAGCAGGAGCTCATCGGCACCGAGCACCTCTTCGCGCGAAATGCGCCGCAGCAGAAAGGGAATACCTTCTTCGCGGCAAATCTCTTCGATCAGTGAAAACCGGATGCCTTCGAGCACCAGGTTGTCTTTGGGAGGCCCCATGACCACGCCGTCTTTCACCACCCAGACGTTGCTGGCGGCGGCTTCGCTCAGATAGCCGTCGCGGTACATCACGGTTTCCACCGCACCTGCATCGGCGCTGATCTGGCGGGCAAACACCGCCCCGAGCAGGCTGGTGCTCTTGATGTGCGCCTTCTGCCAGCGGAAGTCGTCGGCACTCACGCAAGCCACGCCGTGTTCTCGCTGCGCGGGCGAAGCCAGTTTCATTTCGCTGGCCATCACGAACACGGTGGGACTCAAACCGGGCGGCATCACGTGGTCGCGTGGCGCCACTCCGCGCGTGACCTGGATATAGATGAGCTGGTTGACCGAGGTGCCGGCCTCACACAATGACTGAATCAGCTTTTGCGCGATGGCCAGCCACTGGGCGTTGCTCAGCGGGTTCGGGATGCGCAGTTCCGCCAGCGAGCGCTGCAGCCGGGCCATGTGCTGGTCAAAGCGGAAGATGCGGCCCTCATAGGCCGGCAGCACCTCATAGACGCCGTCACCAAAGATGAAGCCCCGGTCCAGCACGCTGACCCTGGCATCGCAGAGACGGGAATAGGCCCCATTCAGATAGCACAAGCTGTCAGGCAGGGCTGGGGACATGGAATCGCTGGGAAGGCTCATGCGCCGATTATCGGACGGCGTCGGTAAGCAGGTGCGCACTCAGCAGGTGCCCTTGACGGCATGCTGGGGTTTCTACGTATAATGAGCGGCTTTGCGAAGATGTTCACATTTGTAACCCGCTTGTAATCCGCCATGACCACAATGCCTAGGGCGCAAAAAGCCCGGCCGGGGGCGAAAGACAGCGAAGGTCGCGAATGGGAAGATGGGTCGCAAGAAGAAGATTTCAAGCCTCTGACGCGTGAACAAGCGAGTCAGTGGCGGGCCAGGCAGCCGGCAGTATCCCTGTGGCGATTGGTCGGCTTGCAGTTGCTGGTGGGGCTGGCAGCGGGCGCGGTGGCAGGGTTGTTGACGCAATCGGCGCCGGTCGGCTGGTCGGTTCTTTACGGTGCGGCTTCGGTGGTGGTTCCTTCGGCCTTGATGGTCTATGGCATCACGTCGAGCGCGATCGCCCGCTTGTTGTCGGGGTTTGCGCAGGCTGCGTTTGCCGGTTTTCTGCTATGGGAAGGCGTCAAGATTCTGTTGGCGGTCGGCATGTTGTGGTCGGCCCCGATGGTGGTGCCGGACCTCAGTTGGGTGGGTCTTTTGATCGGCCTGGTGTTGGCTCTCAAGGTGTACTGGTTTGGGCTCTGGGTCCAGGCCGGGCGTTCAAACGATAGATAACGGTTGATTGGCGCGAACGAACATGGCTACTGAAGGAATCGGTCCTACCCCAGGCGAGTACATCCGTCACCACCTGGTCCATCTGAGCAACAAGAAACAGGAATCCATCGTGGATTTCTCCGTCATCAACATCGACTCGGTGGTGGTGAACGTGATCCTGGGTGCGCTGGTGTGCTTCGTTTTGTGGCTGGCTGCGCGCAAGTCCACTGCGGGCGTTCCGGGTCGCTTCCAGGCTGCGGTCGAGATTCTGGTGGAAATGGTCGACACGCAGGCCAAGGCCGTCATCCACAATGCCACCAGTCGCAAGGTGGTGGCTCCGCTGGCCCTCACCGTGTTCTGCTGGATCTTCATGATGAACTTCATGGACCTGTTGCCGGTGGACTTGCTGCCTGCTGCATGGCACATCGCCGGCCCCGCCATGGGCTACCCTGATTACTTGCGCGTCGTGCCTACCGCCGACCTTTCCACCACGCTGGGGCTTTCCGTGTCGGTGTTGTTGCTGTGCCTCTACTACAACGTGAAGATCAAGGGCTTGGGCGGCTGGGCGCATGAGCTGGTGAGCGCGCCGTTTGGCACCAGCAAGAATCCGATCTGGGCCCTGCTGCTGGGCGTGGTCAACTTCCTGATGCAAATGATTGAGTTCGTTGCCAAGACGGTGTCGCACGGCATGCGGTTGTTCGGCAACATGTTTGCAGGTGAGCTGGTGTTCATGCTGATTGCGTTGCTGGGTGGCTATGCCGCGCTGTCGCTCAGCGGTGGCTTGTTCTTCTTTGGGCACATCGTCGCCGGGACCGTGTGGGCCATCTTCCACATTCTGGTCATCACCTTGCAGGCGTTCATTTTCATGATGCTGGCCCTGATCTATCTGGGGCAGGCGCATGACGCGCACTGACACGGCCTGACGGCCGCAGTCGTTCCGGTTTTCGCTTTCGTTTCGTTTTTTCTTTCTCAACTTACTTCCACCTCATAGGAGTCATCATGGAAAACGTTCTGGGTCTTGTCGCACTGGCTTGCGGTCTCATCGTCGGTCTGGGCGCCATTGGCGCATCCATCGGCATCGCGCTGATGGGCGGCAAATTTCTGGAATCGTCTGCCCGTCAGCCTGAGCTGATGAACGACCTGCAGACCAAGATGTTCATTCTGGCCGGCCTGATCGACGCCGCCTTCCTGATCGGTGTGGCCATTGCGCTGCTGTTCGCCTTCGCCAACCCCTTCACGCTGTAATCGGGTTTGCTGATCCGCAGGACCGGGGTGGTCCGTTCCGGTGAGGGCCTTGTGCCGTCACCGCAATCACCCAGCCTGAAGGCAGCAAGTGCGTCACCACTCTTGTCAACACACAGAAAGGCGTTGCGATGAATATCAATGCAACCCTCTTTGCGCAGGCCATCGTTTTCGCGATTCTGGTGCTCTTCACGATGAAATTCGTGTGGCCCCCGATCGCCAAGGCACTTGATGAGCGTGCGTTGAAGATTTCCGAAGGTCTGGCCGCGTCCGAGAAAGCCAAAGCCGAACTGGCCGTGGCCAACAAGCGGGTGGAAGAAGAGCTGAGCCAGTCGCGCAACGAATCTGCGACGCGCCTGGCCGATGCCGAGCGCCGCGCCCAGACCGTGATCGAAGAGGCCAAGGCCCGAGCCACCGACGAAGCCGCCAAGATCGTGGCGGCCGCTCATCAGGAAGCCCAGGCCCAGGTGCTCAAGGCGCGTGAAGCCTTGCGCGAAGAAGTTGCTGCACTGGCCGTCAAGGGCGCAGAGCAGATCCTCAAGCGCGAAGTCAACGCCGGTGTTCACGCCGAATTGCTGGGTCGTCTGAAGACCGAGCTCTGATCGGTTCCATTGCACCCCCGCATCCATCCTCGCAGGCATACACAGGTAGACCATGGCTGAAATCGCAACCATCGCCCGACCCTACGCGGAGGCGCTGTTCAAGGCGGCTGGCTCAGACGCCGCTGGCGTTGCCGTCTGGCTCGACGAGCTGGCCGCTGTTGCTTCCAACGAGCAGCTGCGCCAGTTCGCTGACAACCCCAACGTCACTGCCGACCAGGTGTATGGCGTTGTCACGGGTGTGCTCAAGAGTGCCCTGCCCACGATGGCACAGAACTTTCTACGCACCGTCATCGACAACGGCCGCCTGACCGTGTTGCCCGAAATCGCTGAACAGTTCCGGGTGCTCAAGAACGCCCAGCTGGGGGCTTTTGACGCGACCGTGTTCAGTGCGTTCGACATCGACGCTGCAGCGCTGGCCGATCTGTCCGGCGTGCTTGAAAAGCGCTTTGGTCGCAAGCTCAACCTGCAGGTCCAGCTGCAGCCCGATCTGATCGGTGGCGTTCGCGTGGTGGTCGGTGACGAGGTGCTCGACACCTCCGTCAAAGCCCGGCTGGAACAAATGAAGATGGCCCTGACAGCCTGACGGCTGCTTCGCTGGGTCCGCCTGCTTACCAATTAACGAAAGAAGGAAAGAGTCATGCAACTCAATCCCGCCGAAATCTCTGAATTGATCAAGTCCCGCATCGAGGGGCTGGGCGCAGCGAGCGATGTGCGCAACCAGGGTACCGTGGTCTCGGTGACCGACGGCATCGTTCGTGTGCACGGCCTGTCGGACGTGATGCAGGGGGAAATGCTGGAATTCCCGGCCAACAAGGACGGCGTGCCGTCGTTCGGCCTTGCGCTGAACCTCGAGCGCGACTCTGTTGGCGCCGTGATTCTGGGCGAGTACGAACACATTTCCGAAGGCGACACCGTCAAGTGCACGGGCCGCATTCTGGAAGTGCCGGTCGGCCCCGAGCTGATTGGCCGCGTGGTCAATGCCCTGGGCGCCCCGATCGACGGCAAGGGCCCGATCAACGCCAAGATGACCGATGTGATCGAGAAGGTTGCGCCTGGCGTGATCGCCCGTAAATCGGTGGACCAGCCGGTGCAGACCGGCCTGAAGTCGATCGACTCGATGGTGCCCGTGGGCCGTGGCCAGCGCGAGCTGATCATCGGTGACCGCCAGACCGGCAAGACGGCCGTGGCGATCGACGCGATCATCAACCAGAAGGGTCAGAACATGACCTGCGTTTATGTCGCGATTGGCCAGAAGGCTTCGTCGATCAAGAACGTGGTGCGTGCCCTGGAGCAGGCCGGCGCGATGGACTACACCATCGTCGTGGCCGCTTCGGCCTCTGAATCTGCCGCCATGCAGTACCTGTCGGCCTACTCCGGCTGCACCATGGGCGAGTACTTCCGCGACCGGGGCCAGGACGCTCTGATCGTGTACGACGATCTGTCCAAGCAGGCCGTGGCCTACCGCCAGGTGTCGCTGCTGCTGCGCCGCCCGCCAGGCCGCGAAGCCTACCCCGGCGACGTGTTCTATCTGCACAGCCGTCTGCTCGAGCGCGCTGCTCGCGTGAACGCCGACTACGTGGAAGCCTTCACCAAGGGTGAAGTCAAGGGCAAGACCGGTTCCTTGACCGCACTGCCCATCATCGAAACGCAGGCCGGTGACGTGTCCGCCTTCGTGCCGACCAACGTGATCTCGATCACCGACGGTCAGATCTTCCTGGAAACCAACCTGTTCAACGCCGGTATCCGTCCCGCCATCAATGCCGGTATCTCGGTGTCGCGTGTGGGTGGCGCTGCCCAGACCAACCTGATCAAGAGTTTGTCTGGTGGTATCCGTACCGACTTGGCGCAGTACCGTGAACTGGCCGCTTTTGCACAGTTCGCTTCCGACCTCGACGAAGCGACCCGCAAGCAGCTCGACCGCGGTGCCCGTGTGACCGAATTGCTCAAGCAGGCGCAGTACAGCCCGCAGTCGATCGGTCTGATGGCATCGACCCTGTTTGCGGTGAACAAGGGCTACCTGGACGACATCGAAGTCAAGAAGGTGCTCTCGTTTGAAAACGGCATGCACGCTTTCCTGAAAGACAAGCACGCGGCCATGCTGGCGACGATGGAGAAGAACGGCGCGAAGTGGGACGTCAAGCCTGCGAAGGCAGACGACAGCGACGCGAAGAAGGCATTCAAGAAAGAGTGCCAGGACGCAGAAGCACAACTGGCTGCAGCCATCGCCGACTTCAAGAAAACCGGCACCTACTGATCCGGCCCATTGACTTCTTAAAGGAAACACAATGGCAGCAGGCAAGGAAATACGCGGCAAGATCAAATCGGTGGAGAACACCAAGAAGATCACCAAAGCCATGGAAATGGTCGCCGCTTCCAAGATGCGCAAGGCGCAGGACCGCATGCGTGCGGCCCGCCCTTACGCGGAGAAAGTGCGCCAGATCACGGGCAACCTGAGCCGTGCGAACCCCGAGTACACGCACCCGTTCATGCAGACCAACGACGCCAAGGTCGCGGGTTTCGTGGTGGTGACGACCGACAAGGGGCTGTGCGGTGGTTTGAACACCAACGTGCTGCGCGCTGTGACCACCCGGCTCAAGGAGCTGCAGGCGCAAGGCCAGACAGCTGAGGTCGTTGCCATCGGCAACAAGGGCCTGGGGTTCATGAACCGCATCGGTGCCAAGGTGGTGTCCAGTGTCACCAGCCTGGGCGACACGCCGCATCTGGACAAGCTGATCGGGCCGGTGAAGACGCTGCTGGATGCGTACACCGAAGGCCGTGTGAATGCGGTTTATGTCTGCTACACCAAGTTCATCAACACGATGAGGCAGGAGTCTGTGATTGAACAGCTGCTGCCACTGAATGCAGACACGCTGCACAACGGTGCCGGGGCCCGTGACTGGGATTACGTGTACGAGCCAGACGCCCCCGCCGTGATCGACGAGCTGCTGCTGCGCTACGTGGAAGCCCAGGTCTACCAGGCCGTGGCCGAGAACATGGCGTCTGAACAGTCCGCCCGCATGGTGGCCATGAAGGCCGCTACCGACAACGCTGGTAGCGTCATCAGCGAACTCAAGCTGGTCTACAACAAGACCCGTCAGGCAGCGATCACGAAAGAGCTTTCGGAAATCGTCGCAGGCGCCGCAGCGGTCTGAATCCGCTGCTCAACAGAATCCGAGAAACGAAAAGGTATCCATCATGTCTCAAGCTACCGCAGAAATGAACACCGGTGTTCAGGGCAAGATCGTTCAGTGCATCGGCGCCGTCGTGGACGTGGAGTTCCCGCGCAACCAGATGCCGCGTGTGTATGACGCCCTGAAAATGGAAGGCTCCGCACTGACCCTCGAAGTGCAGCAGCAGCTGGGCGACGGCGTGGTGCGCACCATTGCACTGGGCTCGTCCGACGGCCTGCGCCGCGGCATGTTGGTGACCAACACCTCCAACCCCATCATGGTGCCCGTGGGCAAGGCCACCTTGGGTCGCATCATGGACGTGCTCGGCGCGCCCATTGACGAACGTGGTCCCGTGGACCAGGCGCTGACCGCCTCCATCCATCGCAAAGCCCCCGCTTACGACGAACTCAGCCCCTCACAGGAGCTGCTCGAAACCGGCATCAAGGTGATCGACCTGATCTGCCCGTTTGCCAAGGGCGGCAAGGTGGGTCTGTTCGGTGGTGCTGGTGTGGGCAAGACCGTGAACATGATGGAACTCATCAACAACATCGCCAAGGCCCACAGCGGTCTGTCGGTGTTCGCTGGCGTGGGTGAGCGCACCCGTGAAGGCAACGACTTCTATCACGAGATGGCCGACTCCGGCGTGGTGAATCTGGAGAACCTGGGCGAGTCCAAAGTGGCCATGGTCTATGGCCAGATGAACGAGCCTCCAGGCAACCGTCTGCGCGTGGCCCTGACCGGCCTGACCATCGCCGAGTCGTTCCGCGACGAAGGCCGTGACGTGTTGTTCTTCGTGGACAACATCTACCGCTACACCCTGGCCGGTACCGAAGTGTCCGCTCTGCTGGGCCGCATGCCTTCCGCCGTGGGCTACCAGCCGACGCTGGCCGAAGAAATGGGCCGCCTGCAGGAACGCATCACCTCCACCAAGGTCGGCTCCATCACGTCCATCCAGGCCGTGTACGTGCCTGCCGATGACTTGACCGACCCGTCGCCTGCCACCACCTTCGCCCACCTGGATTCCACCGTGGTGCTGAGTCGTGACATCGCTTCGCTGGGTATCTACCCTGCCGTGGATCCGCTGGATTCCACCAGCCGCCAGCTCGACCCGCTGGTCGTGGGTCAGGAGCACTACGAGGTGGCGCGCGCTGTTCAGAATACGCTGCAGCGCTACAAGGAACTGCGCGACATCATCGCCATTCTGGGCATGGACGAACTCGCACCGGAAGACAAGCTGGCCGTGGCACGCGCCCGCAAGATCCAGCGTTTCCTGTCGCAGCCGTTCCACGTGGCAGAAGTGTTCACGGGCTCGCCTGGCAAGTACGTCACGCTGGCTGAAACCATTCGCGGCTTCAAGATGATCACCGCTGGCGAATGTGATCACCTGCCAGAGCAGTCGTTCTACATGGTTGGCACGATCGACGAAGCCTTCGAAAAGGCCAAAAAAGTCGCGTAAAGCGGCGTACTCGGGCGCCCGGCGTTGTTGGTGTGCTCGATGTGCAGTAGCACATCTCCGCGCACCGCCTAGGCGGACACCCGATTACTTGCTTTCCGACGACTTTTTAAAGGAGTAAATATGAGCACCATCCGCGTCGATGTGGTCAGCGCTGAAGCTTCCATCTTTTCCGGCGAGGCCAAGTTTGTGGCCCTGCCTGGTGAAGCGGGCGAGCTTGGCATTCTGCCCGGACACATTCCGCTCATCACCCGCATCAAGCCCGGTGCCGTGCGCATTGAAAAAGCCGAAGGCGGCGAAGAGTTCGTGTTTGTGGCGGGTGGCATTCTTGAGGTGCAACCGCATCACATCACGGTGCTGTCCGACACCGCCATTCGAGGCAAGGACCTCGACGAAGCCAAGGCCACCGATGCCCGCAAGCAGGCCGAAGAGGCCCTGAAGAATGCCAAGAGCGACATTGATCTGGCCAAGGCCACTTCTGAACTGGCGGTCATGGCCGCACAGATTGCCGCCTTGCGCAAGTACAGGCAGAAGAAGTGAGCCTTGCGTTCGCATGGAATGTCAGAAGACCGGCCGTTCGCCGGTCTTTTTTTGTCCGTATGTCCACGGTCGAGGCAGTGAGGCGGGCGGGCACGCAGACGTTCCCCTCATCTGCGTAGACATTCCTGCTGCGCCCGTCATATGGTTGCGTCAATTGCCCTCATAGCGACTGTCAGTGCTGCGGCTTCGGTCTTGCTGTGACAATGGTGTCTTCGAATTCAATTCGTGCAGCTACTGACGGGCTGCCACACTGGGAAAGCGGCGGGCCGGAGCAAGCATGACATCGATCTTTGAGAACCCCGAACTCGCGCCCGAAGAGGTGGCAGCGCGCATGCTGGTGACGCCTTCTGCGCTGGACGATCTCACGCTGGCCGATGCCATGAAGGTGGTGGGCTACATGCGGCCCAAACGCATCAAGGCCGGTACCGTGTTCATTCGTGAGGGCGAAGTCCAGCAGAACGACTACATGCTGCTGGTGCTGGAAGGCGATATTTCCGTGGAGAACGACCTGCCTGGCCTGCACGAAAGTGTCGTGGTCAACATCATTGGTCCGGGCCACCTGATCGGTGAAATGGGTGTGCTGGACGGCGCACCCCGCTCGGCCACCTGCACGGCCACCACCGATATTGCAGCGGCCGTGCTCTCGCGCACCGCGCTCATGCGCCTGTTGAAAGACCAGCCCCGGGTGGGCGCCAAGTTGCTGCTGGCGATCTCCAAGCGCATGGCTGACCGGTTGCGAGAAACCACGCGCAAGCTCAAGACGTTTGCGCAGATGAACAAGGCGCTCCAACAGGAGTTGCAGGTGGTGATGAACAGCCGTACCAAGATCGGCCGGCGCGGGCCACCGTAGCGTACCTGCGCCTCAAACCCGGACGACGCAATCGGGCAACTGATTGGGTGGAACGACGCTGGCAGCCGCGTCCGGCTTGACTGGAAAATGGGCGACCAGGCAAGCCGACACTTCCGACATGGCGGAGGTCAGGCCATCCTCGAAGGCGCCTTTTCGAAGCTGCTCACCCAGGCGAGCCACCATGTCGTTCCAGGCATTCGCGGGCACGCGACGCGCGAGCCCGCGATCGGCCACGATTTCAATGGTGTGCTCTGCCAGCAGCAGGTAGATCAGCACACCGTTGTTGTCTTCGGTGTCCCAGATGCCCAAACGCCCAAACCATTCAAGCGCCCGCTCACGCACCACCTGAGTCAATGGGGTGTCAGGCGAAATGCGCCACAGATCAGCCGTGGGCAGCGCCGCTTCCACGCACAGACGAATCTCGCCCGTGTGGCGCTGTTCGCTGGCCGTGACCCGCTGAGTCAGCCGCTCGGCCATGTCGTCTGGCACCACCCGCCGGGCGTCTGATGCATCCAACCAACGGTGCTTGATCAACCGAAGCAACTTGTTCATGGTGCCGGCCCGATCACCAGCTGCCGGAGGCGCCGCCGCCACCGAAGTTGCCGCCACCGCCAGAGCTGAAGCCGCCACCGCCGCGCCCGCCGCCAAGGCCGCCACCGAATCCACCGCCGTGTCCACCCCAGCCACCGCCACGCCCGCCACGGCCACCCCCGGAGGTGGCCTGTGCCGGAAGGTGCTGAAGAAACAGGGCCGCCAGCATGCCCAGCAGCCCGGCGCCTGCCGCAATCCAGAACACAGAAGTCAGCAACCAGGCCAGGCCGCCAGATCCGACGCCGGTCAGCAAGGTGCCGATCTTGTTGCCGAAGAGGCTGCGCAACACAGCCGACACAATGGGCACAGCAAACACCATGAAGATCAGCAGGTCCATCCACCCAGAACCGGCGGCCTGCTTCTTTGCCTGAGGCAGCGGCAGCTCTTCACCGGTGATACGGGCGAGGATGTGGTCAACGCCAGCCTCAATGCCGCTAGCAAAGTCTCCGTTGCGAAACGCAGGCGTGACCACCTGATCGATGATGCGACGGGCCATCAGATCGGGAATGGCGCCTTCCAGCGACTTGGTGGTTGCGATGCGCAAGCGCCTGTCGTTTTTGGCGACCACAAAGAGCACCCCATCGCCGACGTCTTTGCGGCCGATCTTCCAGGCATCACCCAGCCGCTGGGTGTAGTCGGCAATGTCTTCAGGCTCGGTGGTGTCCACGATCAGCACCACGACCTGGGAGCCCCTGGCCTGCTCGAAAGCTTCCAGCTTGCGTTCAATGCGTGCGAGACCGGCCGCATCCAGCGTGCCGGTCTGGTCCATGATGCGGGCACGCAACTCGGGCACCGGCTGCACGCCCTGGGCGATGGCCATGAAGGCCATGAGGGCACAAAACCCCAGCACCAGACCCACCACACCGTGACGCCCCCAACGCATGTCGGATGCCCGGAAAAAGCTCATTGCTTGTTGAAGTCCACCGTCGGCGGCGATGAAATCGCCGCTTCATTCTGCACCTGGAAATTGGCCTTGGGCTGGTAACCAAACACCATGGCCGTCAGGTTGGTCGGAAAGCTGCGGGCCAGCACGTTGTAGGCCTGGATGGCCTCGATGTAGCGGTTGCGCGCCACGGTGATGCGGTTCTCTGTGCCTTCGAGTTGCACGCGCAAATCGCTGAAGCCCTGGTTGGCCTTCAGGTTGGGGTACTGCTCGACCACCACCATGAGCCGACTCAGTGCACTCGAGATCTCGCCCTGCGCCGCCTGGAACTGCTGCATGGCGGCGGGGTTGTTCAGCATTTCGGGCGTCATCTGGATCGAGGTGGCCTTGGAGCGGGCCTCGATCACCCGGGTCAGGGTCTCCTGTTCGAAGTTGGCCTCGCCTTTGACGGTGGCCACGATGTTGGGAATCAGGTCCGCCCTGCGCTGGTACTGGTTCAAAACCTCGGCCCAGGCCGACTGACTCTGCTCGTCAAGTTTCTGAAAGTCGTTGTAGCCGCAGCCACTCAGGCCCACTGCCAGCAAAAAAGCCGTTGCCCAGACACCCAATGAACGGACAGACAAGCGCATGAAACCTCCCCGGCCAGACGGCCTCAATGGACAAACAATCCGTGTGTGCAACGTGCCTTGCGACTGGCCACATGCGCAAAGTGCGCACAGCAACAATCGGCACCATTGTCTGGCAACGGCCCACAGGCTGCAGAATACACCGCATGCGCAAACCGAAAATGCCCCCAGGTACCGCGGACGACACCGAAACCGCCTTCTACGATGCCCTCCAGCACGCCGACATCGACCGACTCATGGCCTGCTGGGCAGACGACGACGAAATCGTGTGTGTGCAACCCGGCGGCCCCCGCGTGGTGGGCCACTCAGCCATCCGCGCTACGTTTGACGCCATGTTCGCCAATGGCGCCGTTCTGGCCCACCCGGAAAAAGTCCGCCGGCTGGATGCGGGGCATTTCAGTGTGCACAGCGTGGTGGAGCGGGTGGAAATCATGAGCGACGACGGCCCGCAACACGCCTGGGTCGTGGCCACCAATGTGTACGCCAAAACCGCACAGGGCTGGCGCCTCGTTGCGCATCACGCCAGCCCGGGCTCGCGCACCGAGCCACTTGAGGTCACGACCGCCAAACCTTTGCTGCATTGAACATGCATGGCATGTCTTCAGACCAAATGCGCTTTCTGGATGAAAGCCTCGCAGATCCCCCATGGCGTTACAGCCCGCCATGGTGGTTGCCAGGTGGGCATGCCCAGACCATCTGGGCTGCGCGCTGCGCCCAGAATCACGGAGGCATCCGCCCGGCATGGACCCGCGAACGCTGGACCACGCCCGATGGCGATTTCATCGATGTGGACCAGACCTGCCACACTGTGGGGGTTGACGCGCCATTGCTGGTGCTGTTTCATGGACTGGAGGGCTCATCGGCCAGCCAGTACGCTGTGGCCTTCGCTGACTTCGCCTCGACGCGAGGCATCGCCTGTGCGGTGCCCCACTTCCGGGGCTGCTCGGGTGAACTCAATCACGCGCCCCGCGCGTACCACTCTGGCGACCACGCCGAGGTGGACTGGATCCTGAACCGCTTTGTTGCAGCGAATCCCCGGCGTTCCATTCTGGCGGTGGGCGTCTCGCTGGGGGGCAATGCCTTACTGCGTTGGGCAGGCGAAAAGGGCAGCACGGTGCCCACGCAGGTGAAGGCCGTGGCGGCCGTCTGTTCGCCACTGGATCTGGCCGCAGGCGGGCATGCCATCGGCAAGGGGTTCAATCGCTGGGTCTACACCCGCATGTTTCTGGCCTCCATGGTGCCCAAGGCGTTGAAGAAGCTGGAACAACACCCGGGGCTGTTTGATCGCACCGCATTGATGGCAGCTCGCGATCTGTATGCATTCGACAATGTCTTCACCGCGCCACTGCACGGTTTCAAGAACACCGACGACTACTGGGCGCGCGCATCGGCCAAGCCCCTGCTGCGGGACGTGCGGATACCGGCGCTGGCGCTCAACGCACGCAACGATCCGTTCGTGCCGGCGGAGTCGCTTCCCAAAAAGGCCGAAGTGAGCCACAGTGTCTGCTTGTGGCAACCTGAGCAGGGCGGGCACGTTGGCTTTCCGGCGCCAGCGGCAGGGTGGCTGGGGCTTCCCGGCCACGTGCGTGCCATGCCGGAAGCCGTTGGCCAATGGTTGATGAAACACCTATAAGCCAGGAGCAACGCCCCATGGACGAAATCGTCAAGGCCGCCATGGCCAAATGGCCTAACGTGCCCCATTGTTATGGTTGGCTTGGCCTGGACGCGCGGGGCCAGTGGTACATGCGCGACGACCGCATCCAGGCGATGGGTCCTTTCGCGGCGCTTCCTGGTGAAGACGTGACGCCCAGCAAAGGCTCGCTGCTCCGGCACGACAAACTGGTGGACTTCATCCAGCGCAACTACGCAGCCGACGACAGCGGCATGTGGTTCTTCCAGAACGGTCCGCAACGCGTGTATGTGGAACTGGAAGCCGCGCCCTTTGTCTGGCGCCTGAGTGCCGATGGCAGCGTGCACGCCCACACCGGAGAACCGGCGCAGGTGCAGTCCGTGCTGGTCGATGAAGCTGGTCACCTCTACCTGGCCACCGATGTGGGTTTCGGTTTGGTGCATACCGCCGACATGCTGCTGGCGGCCGATCATGTCGACGCAGGCCGCTGGCAGCCAGAGACGGTGCGTGCGGTCGATCTGCCCGGGCGCTTTGGTTTCGAACCCAGTCCTCAGCGCAGAGCCCAGAGCAAGGCCTGACGCCAGCGGCTGAGTTCAGCATCGGCGCAGAACGGGGCGGGTCAGACGCGCAAAGAAAAAGGCCCGCGATAGCGGGCCTTCAGTTTGGCGGCGGAGCCGTATCGGTGCGTTACTGAACGGTGGCCAGCATGTATTGCACAGCGGCCTGAATCTCTGCGTCAGAAGCGGCCGAGCCACCTTTGGGCGGCATGGCGCCCTTGCCCTTGATCACACTGGCGGTGAGGCCATCAACACCCAGGCCCAGACGGGCCGACCAGGCGGCCTTGTCACCCAGCTTGGGCGCGCCTGCCACACCAGCAGCGTGGCAAACCGTGCAGGCCTGCTTGTAGAGCGCTTCGCCACCACCTGCTGCCACGGTGGCTGATGCAGGTGCAGCTGCTGCTGCCGGAGCTGCTGCCACCTCGGTGGCGGGGGCGGCAGCCGGTGCTTCAGGGGCTGCTGCAGCTGCGGGCTCAGCCGCAGCTGCTTCTTCAGCCGCGGGGGCTTGAGGCTCCGTAAAACTGGCACCCCCTGCATTGGCAATGTGAACCACGGCACGGCCGATCTCGACGTCGCTGAATGCACCACCACCCTGGGCGCCCATGGCACCCTTGCCTTTGAGCACGGAGTTCAGCAGCGCTTCATAGCCAGTGCCGATGCGCGCAGCCCAGGCACCGGCGTCGCCGAACTTGGGTGCACCCGCCACACCTGCTTCGTGACAGGCGGCGCACTGGGCCTTGTAGACCGCATCGCCAGCCTGGAGCGGGCGGTTCGCATCCCGCAGTTCAACAGAACCGACGGGCTGGATGCGCTGGGCAATCGCCAGCTCCATGTCAACCGCGCCCGCCGCCGGCTTGTCGCCCGAGGTGACGAAATACACCAGGCCGATGATGATGAAAATGGGGGCCACGAAAGCGAAGAACGACGTCCACAGCAACTGTGCGGGCGTCTTGATCGGGCCGGTGTGAGATTCGTGCGCGTGGTCGCTCATGGTTTCCTCAAGGGTGGCGATTCGGGGCCTGGATGGTGCTTCGGTCGGCTGGGGCCGCTTTCGGCGAACAGCCCTCGATTATAACGAGCAGCCCTTCGGCGCCCTTGCGGAACACCCTCGCCTGATAGAATCGGTCGGGTTGCGGCTGTAGCTCAGTGGATAGAGTATTGGCCTCCGAAGGTTGTCGTCATCGGAAAAGATCGCAACAGCTAGACTATTGGTCTCCGTACAGCATGCGGCTGTAGCTCAGTGGATAGAGTATTGGCCTCCGAAGCCAAGGGTCGTGGGTTCGATCCCCGCCAGCCGCACCAAAATCAACGACTTACGTGGGTTGCTCATGGCCCGCGCCACAGTCCAGGTGCTTTCTTCGACGCGGTAGCTGCCGTGGCCGTGGGCTCACCATGCACATGGGCCAAGAGTCATGGCGATATACGTCCCAGCCTCATGGCCCACCTATGGCCCATGCGTGGCCCAATACGTATGAGATCTTTGGTTTTCTGAGCCGCTTTTGACCATAGCGCTCATGGCCTGAACGATCTGTTCCCAAATCTGATTGCCCGGGAAGCAGCATTCCCGGACACTGAACCTCTTAGCCTGAAGTCCTCCTCCATGGCAGAAGCAGGTACTAGGTGAACGTAAGCTTCCTTGTGTTTCCTCCTCCGCCACGCAATAAAAGGTTCGCGTGTGCTGGTTGATTCGACCGCTCTGCGCCGGACAGCCAGCTGGCGGTGGTGGAGGCCCATGCCCAACCAGGCGCTTCGTCTGAAATTAAAACCCTATAACCCCCGATTAGGAAACCATCTCTCAGAAAATTAGTGCCCGTCTCTGGCCCGTGGTTCCCGTGTGGCTCGCATCGCTCGGAGGGGTCAGCCGGGAATCCCCGGGTCGGTTGGGTGTCCGGCCTTCCAAAGGGCTCGTGCTTTCCTGCCCACCCAAATCATTCCCATCGTTGCGAAGGTGCTGAGGATGCCCACGAGGAAGCCGAACCACTGCACCTTCCAGAAGCTTTGCTCGGCCCGTGCGTCCTGCTCCCGGAAGATCGCCTCTACCGCACTCTTGTTGGTCGCTGCGATGGAGCTGAAGTGTTCAGCCTGCTTCTTCGATTCTTCGAGGACTAATTGAGCGCGTTGGGCCTCTGCTGCCGTGTCCCGGGCCTCTTGGGCTTTGCGCTCGGAGTAGTCGGAGATGGCTCGTAAAGCTTCGGCCAGGTCGCGCTCGCTCTGGATCGGGGCAGAAGCGAGCCTCGCCACCTTCTCGCGCTCGGCCAGACCCTTGCCGAAGTTGAAGGCAAAGACACCCAGACCAATGGACATGGCAATCACTGTGATGACGAAGGCAATCCCCGCGGCCTTCGACCTCTCAAAGACTTTGACGACTTCCCGTGCAGCCCACTCGATCAAGAAGGTCTCAATGCTCATCCCTCAATCCTGTTGTTCTGGAATGTTGTGATGGTAGCGAACCACTTCATTTCCTTTGATGCTAGTGCTCAGTGGGGAAATGCAGCGGTCGAGGACCAAAAACTGAATGCGGGTGCTAAAAGTTCAGGGCACACACCCGCTCCTGCGAGCGTCTGCACTCTTCAATGGATCGGGTTGGATGACCGAGCCACACCCCGCTGAAACCTCTGTCGTACTACATCTGTTTCGTGGCGCGTTGCTCAAAAAAATCGAGCAAGAAAGTCGCCAACACGGACATCATGAAGGGCAGAGACCGCTGCACTGCTGCCTCTCGGTTTCGCAAAGTCGGTTCAAGGCTGGTTGCTGCCGGTGACCTGAAACGCTTGAATGTCTGCCGCCGCGGTCACCTGTCTTTCGAGGATGGAGGGGTCGAACGACCGCTGCAACTCCGTCATCGGCCTCTCAATACATGCCAGCCTGGTCGTGCTTTGAGAACGACTCCTCGCCCCCGAGGTGATCGGCTGTGGCCGACCTGGAGCCGACCTCAGTGCAATGCTCCTCACACTCCGCAACCCGGTTCTATGGGTAGCGCAGTAGACGCGGCACTGCTGGCTGCTGCCTTGAGGTGGCTGCCTCCGCGATGAATCTGCTTCGCTCGTAGAGCTCATCAAACGTCAGAAAGTCGATGTCGTACGCGCAACGCCCAGATTTCTTTCAGCAGCTTGAAGGGTGCCTCCTGTCCAACGATCTTCCCCTTTTTTTTCCATGGCTCGTGGTTAACGGCAGTGCAGGTGATTTCCACGATGGTCTCCCATCGAGTTGAGGGCCGCATAGCATGCGCCTGAGAGGTGCCAGGTCGTGGCTTGGATCAGAAGTCCGGACTGCGTGAGCGGCTGGCCCGCAGGGCTGCCGGTCAGGAGCCGACAGAGATCTGTGCAGAAGAGCTGCACGCTGCAGTTCCAACAACGGCTGCTCACTGTCTCAAGCGATTTCCGAGGGCTACACCCAGAACAATGGCTGAAAGCTTCAGGTAGGTGTACAAACCTTCTCCCAACTCATGCCCTCGCAAGGCTTCGTTGCTTGGGAACGCGCCCGTCGCTAGTGCAGACAGCGTTCCCAATCCAGCAAACAGAAATCCGGCTGCCACGCCGTGTTTCCATGCGACCAAGCCTGCGGCAAAAGCGTAGGGGAAAATGCTGCGAACTGGGGTGGTTGTCATCGATCCGTACAAACCTACCGCAAGCAAGATTGCAGTTGCGACAATCAGGTGACGCTTGCTCCACGCCGAATCGAGCAGGGCTTCTGTTCTCCTGGGTTTCATTCGTGAAATTCTCGCTGCGTTGCTTTCTTTCCTAGCTCTTTCACCTGACCTGAGTGGGTGCTTCGCTCAGCCTGCAAGCTGGCCAGATACTGCGGCGTCAGAACGTTTTGTGGCACCTCTGACGCGAACCTCCATGGTTGTTGGTCGGTGACACGGAAGCTACGATAGCCGAATGGTCTTCCTAGTTGCCACCGGTGCGCCAACACAATGCCGCCAACAAGGCATGTAAGGCAAGAACTCGATTTGTCCGCGGCAAGCTCCCTTGTGCCGCGATCACATCCCGCTTTTGTCTCTCGCTTCGGACGTCGGCATTCGCAACGCATCACTGCGGTCAAATCGCGCTGAGAGAAAGTATTCATCATGACAAGTCTCGGTCCCATCCTCGTCGCAACCGACTTTTCGGCCCACGCGCGCCACGCCGCTGACCGAGCCGCGCGCCTTGCTCATGAGACGCACTCACCACTGACTTTGATGCACGTTCTGCCGGGGGAGCCGCTCGCGCGGATTCGCGAATGGTTGGGGGCATCGAGTGATCCAGAGCAAAAGATGCGCGACGAAGCGCATGACATGTTGCGCAGCTTGGCCACCGAAATTTCGGTTCGGCGGCATATTGAAGTAGATGCAGAAGATGCCACTGGATCTGCTCTGGATGAAATCCTTCGAGTAGCGGACCGCCTCGATGCGCAACTGCTGGTGCTGGGTGCTCGTGGTGCCGGATTCCTTCGCCGCCTGGTGCTGGGCACCACGTCGGAGAGACTGATGCGGCGCACAGCACGACCCCTGCTCGTGGTGCGGCAATCGCCACACGAGGCCTACAGGCGTGTACTGGTGGCCGTGGACTTCTCTCCCTGGTCTCGCGAGGCTCTGATGCTTGCGCTTCGGGTAGCACCACATGCTCATGTCGTACTCCTCACCGTGTTTCAGGTGCCGTTCGAGGAAAAACTCCACTTTGCGGGCGTCGATGCGGCCACTATTGAGCTGTATCGGAACAAGGCCCGTGCGGAGGCCCGACAAAAGGTGCATGAGCTTGCCAACGAAGTGGGCCTGCCACCCCGGAAGTGGGAGCCGTGCGTTGTCGAGGGCGATGCGTCAATGCGCATCGTCGAGAACGAGCAGTCGCACGACTGTGACCTGGTCGTGCTGGGCAAACATGGGCAGTCCGCCACGGTGGACCTACTGCTCGGCAGTGTGACCAAACACGTATTGGCCGAAGGGAGTGCTGACGTGCTCGTATCGACGCACAGCGGCACCTGAAAGCGGCGCAACCAGAATCTGGGCGCTCAGCGGCCTTTCTGGAAGGGCGCAGGCAGGTCATCGCCCGCTTGGCGACGGCGGAACAGTGCGGCGCGGGCCAGCACGATGGTTGTGACCGGGGCCGAGATCGACAACACGATGATGATCAACCAGACGTGCAGGCTGAGACCGGCTCCGCGCGCGCTGAAGTGGACGATGGAAGCCAGGGTGACGATCCATGCGCCCAGCGTGGAAGCCAGTGCCGGTGCGTGCATGCGCAGGAAAAAATCAGGCAACCGCCAGAGGCCGAGCGCCGCCACCAGCACCACGATGCCACTGCACACAAGCAGAGCAGCCACGATCATTTCGGCAAGTGCTGGCATGGTCAGATCACCTCGCCACGCAGCAGGAACTTCGCCATGGCCACCGAACTGACGAAGCCGAACAGCACCATCACCAGCGCACCTTCGAAATACATCTCGCTGTCGTAGCGGATGGCCAGCACCAGCATCATCAGCATGCTCACCACGTAGACGAAGTCCATCGCCAGCACGCGGTCCTGGGCGCTGGGGCCGCGGAACAGGCGCATCACGCCGACACCCATGGCGAGGGCATACAGAACCAGGGTGGCGGTGATCGCCATCGACAACAAGGCGCTCATTCGAAAATCTCCTTCAACGGCTGTTCGTAGTCGGTCTTGAAGTGCTGGATGAAGGCGGCCTCGTCCTGGAGGTCAAACACGTGCATCAGCAGGGCACTGCGGTCGGGCGCCAGCTCCGACCAGACCGTGCCCGGGATGACGGCCGAGATCATGGCCAGGGCAGCGAGGGCATGTGCATCGCGCAGATCGAGCGGGATGACGACGAAAGTGCCGCGCGGGGGATGCGACTTCGCGCGCAACACGCCCGCAGCGACCTGGAGCGCCGAGCGAACCACCTCGGCGCCGACGCGCAGGATCAGCCGCACCAGCAGACCCCAGCGCCGCAAGGGGCCGGGCCGCGGCCGCAGAGGGGCCATCAGCAGCGGCATCACCACCGCGACCGCGACGCCCATCAGCATCTGGCCGACGCTGAAGCTGCGGGTCAGCAGCAGCCAGCCACCCAGCAGACCGAGCGACAGCCAGGGCGACGGCAGCAGGCGCTTCATGGCGTGACTCCAGGCGTCCGGACGATGGGTCGGGCACCCATCACCGCGTCGATGTACAAATGCGGCGCGTGCAGCGACTCGGCGGCGGCGCGGGTGTAGGCAAGCCCGGACTCGGCCTGCAGCACCAGCGCCACGGAGGCGGCCAGCAGCCCCGCGATCGGCAGCGTCTCGATCACGCGCAGGCGCGGCGGTGGACGGTCCTGCGCGGTCCAGAAGTGGCGCATGCCCACGCGCATCAGCGCGATGGCGCCAAACAGGCCCGAGAGGATCAGCAGCACGAACAAGGCCCAGGCCGCCGGCGTGGACTGCTCGAGCAGCGCGGACAACATGGCCAGCTTGGCCACGAAGCCGGACAGCGGTGGCAGACCCGCCGTCACCAGCGCACAGACCGCAAAGGCGATACCCAAAAATGCCAGTGCGGCCGGGATCACGCGGCCGACCAGGGCTTCTTCGTTGTCGTCGAGGTTGGTGCCGGGGAGAGGCTCGGCGTCCAGGAAGGCCGGCAAGGCGCCGTTGCCGTCGTCGAGATCTTGTGGGTCGACTTCGACCTGGCGGACCCGCTCCAGCAGTTCCACCAGCAGGAACAGCGCGCAGCCCGCCAGCGTGGAGCTCGCTAAATAAAAGAGGGCGCCGCCGTTGAGCACCGGGGCATCAAAGCCGATGGCAGCGATCAACGTCCCCGATGACGCGATCACGGCGTAGCCTGCCAGCCTCGCGAGCTGCTGCGATGCCAGCATGCCCACTGCCCCGAAGGCCAGCGTGACGATGCCCCCCCACACCAGCACCTCGCTGCCGAAGCCGGCCGAGGCGCCGGCATCGGCCGGAAAACACAGGGTCCACAGCCGCAGCACGGCGTAGACACCGACCTTGGTCAGGATGGCGAACACGGCCGCGGACGGTGCGCTGGCCGCGGCATAGGCCGGCGGTAGCCAGAAGTTCAGCGGCCACAGCCCGGCCTTGGCGAGGAAGGCGATCGCCAGGATGGCCGCGCCCGCATGCAGCAGGCCGCGGTCGCTGACCGGCACCGCCGGCAGCTTCTGCGCGATGTCGGCCATGTTCAGCGTGCCGGTGACGCCGTAGAGCACGGCCACGCCGATCAGGAACAGCATGGAAGCGACCAGGTTGATCGCGATGTAGTGCAGACCGGCCCGCACCCGCGCGCCGCCGCCTCCGTGCAGCAGCAGGCCGTAGCTGGCCGCCAGCAGCACCTCGAAGAAGACGAAGAGGTTGAACAGGTCGGCCGTGAGGAAGGCGCCGTAGAGGCCCATCAGTTGCAGCTGGAACAGCACGTGAAAATAGACGCCCGCGTGCTGCCAGCGCGCCAGCGCGTACAGCAGCGAGGCCAGGCCAACGCAGCCGGTCAGCACCACCATCAGCGCCGACAGCCGGTCGGCGACCAGCACGATACCGAAGGGCACGGGCCAGTTGCCGGGCAGGTAGACGCCGAAGGCAGCCGGTGCGTCGCGTCCGGCCACGCCCAGCAGCAGACTCACGGCAACAGCCAGCCCCAGCGTCGTTGACAGCACGTTGACCACCGCCTTCAGGCCACGCCGGCCTTCGCCCAGCAGCAGCATCAGCGCCGCCGTGGCCAGCGGCAGCAGCACCGGCACAACCAGCAGGTGATCCATCATCGCCATCACGGGCGTTCCTCCTGGCCGTCAACATGGTCACCGCCGGACAGGCCGCGTAACGCCAGCAGCACGACGAGAAACAGCGCCGTTGTCGCGAAGCCGATGACGATGGCCGTCAGCACCAGCGACTGCGGCAGCGGGTCGCTGTAGTTAACGAGATCAGCCACCAGGCCCGGCCTGACGATGGGCTCGCGGTCGACAGCCAGGCTGCCAACGCTGAAGATGAACAGGTTGACCGCATAGGACAGCAGCGTGAGGCCTATCAGCACCTGGAAGGTCCGGGGTCTCAGCAGCAACCACACCCCCGCGCTGGCCATCACACCGATCGCGATCGAGATCACGGCTTCCATGCGCTGTCCTTCCGTTCATCAAGGGTCGTGCCCTGCTGGCGGCGTGCGCGCAAGGACTGGTGGGCAATGGCGGTCAGCAGCAGCAGGGTCGAGCCCACGACCACCGCGAAAACACCCAGGTCGTAGAGGGCTGCGGTGGGCAGGTGCACCTCGCCCACCAGCGGCCAGGTGACGTGGGCGGTGTGCGTGGTCAGGAAGGGATGACCCAGCACCAGTGAACCCAGCCCGGTGGTCAGAGCGATGAGCAGGCCGGCGGCGATCCAGCGCGTGGGCAGCAGGTGCAGCCGGGCCTCGACCCAGCGCGTGCCGCTGACCATGTACTGCGCGATAAAGGCGATCGCCACCACCAGGCCGGCGACAAAGCCGCCGCCGGGTTCGTTGTGGCCGCGCATGAAAAGGTGGAAGGCAAACAGCCCGGCCACCGGCAGCAGCAGCCGCACCAGCACCGCCGGCACCTCCAGGTAGGGCGGCAGGTGATGGTCGCCATCCCCGTCGCGGTCGATCAGGTCGGCGCCGGTCGCCTCGACGGGAGCCCGTTGCTGTTCCGTCGGTTCGATCGTCTCCTGCGCCGGGCGGAAGCGCCGCAGCAACGCATACACCGTCAGCCCGACGATGCCGAGCACGGTGATCTCGCCCAGCGTGTCGAAGGCGCGGAAGTCGACCAGCATCACGTTGACCACGTTCGTGCCCCCGCCCTCGGGCAGCGCCCGCTCCAGGAAGAAGGGTGAGATCGACAACGGCGCCTGCCGCGTCAGCAGCGCGTACGACAGCGCCGACAGGCCGCCGCCGATGCCCAGCGCGAGCACAAAATCGCGGCGTCGGTGCCACCTGGCGCGCGTTGCCATGCGCGGATCGTCCAGTTCCACGCGCTTGGGCATCCAGCGCAGGCCCAGCAGGAACAGCACGAGGGTGACCACCTCGACGGCGAGCTGGGTCAATGCCAGGTCCGGGGCCGAGAACCACGCGAAGGTGATGCACAGCGCCAGGCCAACGACGCTGAGCATGGTCAGCGCGGCCAGGCGGTGGAACTTGGCCTGGTTGGCCGCGCCGATGGCACAGGCCCCGGCGACGAGCCACAGCAGCACGAACTCGGGCGTGGCCGCCACGCGTGCGCGATCCCCCCAGGTCAGCGGCACGATCAAAGCCGAGCCCAGGCCGGCCAGGCCGGCGATGAGCAGCAAGGCAAACAGCTGCGGCTGCAGCCGGCGCGTGCCCATCCAGCGCACCAGCCGCCGCGCAGCGTCCGAGAGGCGGGCCAGCCCGTTCTCGAACAGGCGCTTGCCGTCCAGGTGCTGCAGCAGCGGCGCACCGCGGGCCCGACGTTTTTTGAAGCGAGCGGCGAAACGCAGGTAGATGAGCAGGCCGCCCACGGTGGCCACCAGGCTCATCACCAGGGGGGTGTTGAAGCCGTGCCAGACCGCCAGGCTGTAGTCGGGCAGCGTGCCGCCGACCACCGGCTGCGCAGCCAGCGCCAGCACCGGGCCGATGGACCAGGCCGGCAGCGTGCCGACCACCACGCAGGCCAGCACCAGCAGCTCCACGGGCACGCGCATCCAGTGCGTCGGCTCGTGCGGCTTGCGGGGGATGTCGGTGGGCGGCGGACCGAAGAAGACATCGTGACCAAAGCGCAGCGAATACACCACGGCAAACACGCCAGCCAGCGTGGCGGCCGCCGGCAGGCCGTATTCGATGGCCGGGTGCGCCGTGACGAAGACGGTCTCGGCGAAGAACATCTCCTTCGACAGGAAGCCGTTGAGCAGCGGCACGCCGGCCATCGCCGCGCAGGCCACGATGGCCAGCGTGCCGGTGATGGGCATGAAGCGGAACAGGCCGTCGAGTCGGCGCATGTCGCGCGTGCCGGTCTCGTGGTCGATGATGCCGACCGACATGAACAGCGAGGCCTTGAAGGTCGCGTGGTTCATCATGTGGAACACCGCCGCCACCGCGGCCAGCGGGCTGTTCAGGCCCAGCAGCAGCGTGATCAGGCCCAGGTGGCTGATTGTCGAGTAGGCCAGCAGGCCCTTCAGGTCGTTCTGGAACATCGCCACGTAGCTGCCCAGCAGCAGCGTGGTCAGGCCGGCACCGCCAACGATCCAGAACCATTCATCGGTGCCGGACAACACCGACCACAAGCGGGCGAGCAGGAAGACACCGGCCTTGACCATCGTCGCCGAGTGCAGGTAGGCCGAGACCGGCGTGGGCGCGGCCATGGCGTGTGGCAGCCAGAAGTGGAACGGGAACTGCGCGCTCTTGGTCAGCGCGCCCAGCAGCACCAGGCCCAGCGTCAGGGCGTAGAGCGGGTGCGCACGCACCATGTCGCCAGCCTGCAGCACCACATCGAGCTCGTAGCTGCCGACGATGTGGCCCAGCAGCAGCACGCCGGCCAGCAGCGCGAGCCCACCGGTCGCGGTGACGGTGAAGGCCATGCGGGCGCCACGCCGGGCGTCCTTGCGGTGGGTCCAGTAACCGATGAGCAGGAACGAGAAGATGCTGGTCAGCTCCCAGAACACCACCAGCTGCACCAGGTTGCCCGAGACCACAACGCCGAGCATCGCGCCCATGAACCCCAGTAGCAGCGAATAAAAGCGCGCGGCCGGGTCGTCGGCCGACAGGTAGTAGCGCGCATAGACGATGACCAGCAGGCCCATGCCACTGACCAGCATCGCGAACATCCAGGCAAAGCCGTCCAGGCGGACGACGATGTCGATGCCCAGGCTGGGCAGCCAGCTCAGGCGCTCCGACACCACGGTGCCGGCGCTCACGTCGGGGTACAACAAGGCCAACTGCACCGTCACCACCAGGGCGACGACCACGGCCCACAACGATTCGAGGTTGCGGGCGTTGGTCGGCAACAGCGCGGCAACCGCGCTGCCGATGAAGGGCAACGAAAGCAAAAACAGCAAGGACATTGACGTCGAGTTTACTGACAGGGTTATGTGCCGGCTTTCTGATCGCGGGCTTATCCTGCGAACCTGAATTTGACGGAGATCAACCCCAGGTTCGCCCTGTGCGCGATGACTGATACTCGAAGGAACTGCGAGTCAAAGGGTGGGATCGACCCATAACAACACCTGTGCCGATTCCGCATCAGCGCTGCCCGACTTACATAAAAGACGATCTCCCACCGATGTCCGAGACCGCCACGACCCATTCGACCCCGTCGGCACCCCCTCATGCCACCTGGCACGCACTCACGCCCGAGGACGTGCAGCGCCAACTCCAGGCCGAGCCTGGCGGTCTGAGTGCCGACGAAGTCCGGCAACGCCTGGCTTTGCACGGTCCCAATCGCCTGGCGCCCCCAAAACGCCGGGGCCCGCTGCTGCGCTTCGTGCTGCAGTTCCACAACATCCTGCTGTACGTGATGATGGGCGCGGCGGCCATCACGGCGGCGCTCGGCCACTGGGTCGACACCGGCGTTCTGCTGGCTGCGGTGGTGGTCAACGCCATCATCGGCTTCATACAGGAAGGCAAGGCCGAAGCGGCGCTGGAAGCCATCCGCTCGATGCTGTCGCCCCACGCAACCGTGCTGCGCGACGGCCGGAGGCTCGACATCGACGCCTCCGACCTCGTGCCGGGCGACAGGGTGCTGCTGGCCCCGGGCGACCGCGTGCCAGCGGATCTGCGGCTTGTCGAGGTGCGCGATTTGCGGGTGGAAGAAGCCGCACTCACAGGCGAATCGCTGCCGGTCGACAAAGACACGCGGGCCGTCGCGGCCGATGCCCCGCTCGGCGACCGCGCTGGCATGGCCTACTCCGGCACGCTGGTCGTCTATGGACAGGCCACGGGCATCGTCGTGGCCACGGGCAGCCGCACCGAGCTGGGCCAGATCAACCGCATGCTGGCCGGTATCCGCAACATCAGCACGCCGCTGCTGCGCCAGATCGACCGTTTCGGTCGCATCCTTGCACTGACCATCCTCGCGCTGGCGGCGGCGACCTTCGTGCTCGGCGTGCTGTGGCGGGAGCACGCCCCCGCCGAAATGTTCATGATGGTCGTGGCGCTGGCGGCCTCGGCCATCCCCGAGGGCCTGCCGGCCATCATGACGGTGACGCTGGCGCTGGGCGTGCAGCGCATGGCACGGCGCCACGCCATCGTGCGGCGGCTGCCGGCGGTGGAGACCCTGGGTTCGGTCACCGTCATCTGCTCGGACAAGACTGGCACCCTCACGCGCAACGAAATGACGGTGCAACGCGTGGTGTGCGCGGAGCTGGACGTGAACGTGTCCGGCGTGGGTTATGAACCGGTGGGTGACTTCAACATCGGTCCCCATGTGGTGGATGCCAACCGCCACCCCTCGTTGTCGCTGGCCCTGCGTGCAGGCGTGATCTGCAATGACGCCCAACTGCGTGACGACAATGGCGTGTGGCAGGTGGTGGGCGATCCGACCGAAGGTGCCTTGCTCGTGGTCGGGCAGAAGTCCGGCTTCACCCAGCACATCGGAAGCGCCGAGTGGCCACGGCTGGACTCCATCCCCTTCGAATCGCAACACCGCTTCATGGCAACCTGGAATCGCGATGCCGACGGCCAGTCGTGGATCTTCGTGAAGGGCGCTCCGGAGCGCCTGCTCGACATCTGCTCCTTCGAATGCACCGACGCAGGTGACCGCCCGATCGAGGTGGACACCTGGCGCCGCATGGCCAACGACACTGCGGCCAGAGGCCTGCGCCTCCTGGGGCTGGCCTGCAAACGCGCCGAGCCAGCCGGTGCGCAACTCGGCTTCTCCGACGTGGAACACGGTTTCATGATGCTGGGCCTGGTCGGCATCGTGGACCCGCCGCGCGAGGAAGCCATTCGCGCCGTCCAGGAATGCCAAAGGGCTGGTATCCGCGTGAAGATGATCACCGGAGACCACGTCGAGACCGCGCGCGCCATCGGTGCCCAGCTGGGCATTGGCGTCGGAAAACCCGCGATCACGGGCGCAGAGGTGGCCCTGATGGACGATGCGGCCTTGCGACGCGTGGCCATGGAGGTGGATGTGTTTGCGCGCGCCAGCCCGGAACACAAGCTGCGGCTGGTGCAAGCGCTGCAGGAGGATGGTCAGGTCGTCGCGATGACCGGCGACGGGGTCAACGACGCGCCGGCGCTCAAGCGCGCCGATGTGGGCGTGGCCATGGGCAACAAGGGCACCGATGCCGCCAAAGAGGCCTCGGACGTGGTGCTGGCCAACGACAACTTCGCCACCATCGCTGCGGCCGTGCGGGAAGGGCGTGCGGTGTACGACAACCTGAAGAAGTTCATTCTCTTCATGTTGCCCACCAACGGCGGCGAAGCGTTGGTCGTGATCGCGGCGATCATGTTCGAGCTCACCCTGCCACTGACGCCCGCGCAGATCCTGTGGATCAACATGGTCACCTCCAGCACGCTCGGTCTGGCCCTGGCTTTCGAGCCCGCTGAGGATGGCATCATGCGGCGGCGGCCCAGGCCGCCCGGTCAACCCCTGTTGTCGGGTTTCTTCGTCTGGCGTGTGGTGCTGGTGTCGGTCCTCATGATGAGCGGTGCGCTCGGCCTGTTCCTTTGGGAGCTGTCCCACGGGAGCAGCCTGGAGACCGCCCGCACCATGGCCGTCAACGCCATCGTGGTCGCCGAGATGTTCTATCTGCTCAACAGTCGCCACGTTCTGGCGAGTGTGCTGAATCGCGAAGGACTCACCGGGAACCGCGTTGCGCTCCTAGCCATCGCAGCCTGCGTGCCGCTGCAGCTGGCTTTCACACACCTTCCGGTGATGCAGGGCATCTTCGGATCGACTGATCTCCATCTGGCGGAATGGCTGAAGGTCCTGGGGGCGGGCCTGATGGTCTTCTTTATCGCTGAGTTTGAGAAATTTGTCATTCGGCGTTTGCCAATAACTGCCAAGTTGGCGGTGGTGTAACTGGATTGCGATTCGCAGCTTGGCGGGAGCGAGGATCGGCGCGATCGAACTGCTCGCCTTCTGCTGATGCGCAAAAGCGCACAAATAAGGGGAGTTGGTTTACCGCGATTGAAAACCGGTGTCGTTGCCTCTGGGACATCGACCAGCCGCAGTGGTTCGATACCCTCCCATCCAGGTGGCGGGGAAGCTGTCGGTGAGTGACGCGGCGCCAACTGGATGGCGGAGGTCTTATGACCACAGTACCTCGTACAGCAGCCTTTCGGGCCAGCGCCGGTCGCTGTACCCAACAGCCGCTTCTTGCCAGTTAGCGTGTGTACGCTAGGTAGCACCCACCGTCGGCAACCGCTGCACTGCTGCCTCTGGGCATCGCAAAGTCGGTTCAAGGCTGGGAGCGGTCAGTCGATCCTTACTTACTCGACGTCAGCTTGATCGTGAACGGGTCATTCGGCAGCATCAGTTCGACGCGGAAGTACCATTCTTCCATGGCAGACAAGATCACAACGGCTTTCCTGCAGCACGCTGCAAAGATCCTTACCACTCATATCGACGAGGGCGGAGGAGGCCTGTCAGGTGGTAAGGCTGTCGAACTGACGACCGCGTATGCCTACGACTTCGGTATTGAGGTCAAGTACGCGCGATATCCCAACGATGCGCCGAACAAGCGCAGCATGCTATTAGACAACTTAGCGGCCTTTGAACCTAAGCAGCAGTACCAGATCATCCGCGAGCTGTGCGACCGTGTTGACCCGATGGGAGAACGACCGGAGATCGTCAAGCTAAAGACAAAACTTTTCATCGAATTTGCTGAGTGTGCCGATCAGGATCAATTCACCGACATGCACCGGACACTACTGGTCGAGACGCGGCACTGGCTGGCCGATCACCCGGAGTCGCAGAAGCTCTTCAACGAGGCTCTGCAGAAGCACGATCATGGCGTCTTCCGGCGCAATACGCTGGACGACCTTCGGCTTGCCCTGGAGTTGTTGCTGCGCAGCCTCCTCGGCAACGCCAAGTCACTGGAAAACCAGATCCCAGCTATCGGTACATTTGTCCGCGATCGGGGTGGGTCGCCGGAATTGGCGAACATGTTTCAGAAGCTGGTTGACTACTTTTCCAAGTACGAGAACACCTATGTCAAACACGACGATGCCGTTATCGTTGCTGAGGTCGAGTTTGTTTTCGAGCTCACGTCTTCGTTCATGAAGCACTTCATTCGGCTGTCAAAGCCTACGTTCTGATCGCCAAGTTGTTAAGCATCGCTGCGTCGGGTTAAAACATTATTCCTAGTGGTTTAGCGACTGCGCAGGCCCTTACCTATCGCAGCTACTGCACTTGCCACCCATTGGTGTCCCCACAGTCGTTCCAGCACTTTCCGGTAAGCGCAAGAATTTGTTCTAACAGCGCGGGTTCTCCATCTTCCCATTTGCGGATGTCTGCACCACGAAAGAGCCCCCATAGCTCCGAAGGTCGCTGCCACGGGTGGATCATGAAAATCAGCCCTGCAACAGCGGAGAATTCTTCGTCTTCAAGGATGCCGACCTTGTCAAACGTTCCCTCGACACAGGGCTTGCCCTCGAATTCGGGGATGCCCAAGATCAACATGCCTACCTTGCCGAAGGCCAGAGTCCATAGGTCGCCGGTGACTGCCTTGGGGAACATGAAGTCGTCGAGATAGGCGGGTCTGAGTGCCTTGGGCTCGGTGACGTACGGCGGGATGACGCTGAGATTGATGACCAAGAACGTGTTCGGACGTGCGAACTGGTCAGCCTTGATGTTCCCGCGGGTCTTCTCGACGAGCGTGTTGATGGCGCTCATCAACGTCTGATCTCGATTGACCCTGTCTCCGTAGGGTTGCGCCTCGGAAGTCGCGATGGCAACTCGGGCGCCCGCTCGTTGCTGCGCTTCCAGGTAAATGTGCGCGTCGAGCGAGGAGTGCAGGGCATTCGCGATGCCTGTGTCGCCGCCAACCACAGACAACGTCTTCACTTCGAAGCAAATGGATTGGCTGCTGATGGTGGCGGAGAAGTCAGGTGTCTTTTTGTCCCTGACCTCAGGAATGCGCGTCAGCCGCAGTCCCCTGTCCAAGCACATGAGCCAGAAGTGAGCCTCTCCAAGAGTCTGGGCGAACTTGTTGGTCAAATGGGGATTCACGCCGAAACTAGAATCGTCCAGCAATGTGCTCAATGCAGATGCGTAGGCTTGGAGCTCAGCCTCTGCTGCCAGCTTCGCATCGACGGCTTCAACTGCGCCGCTCAGATGAACAAGATAGGCATCTTGCGCCGCGATGCGCGCGCTAGCCAATACAGTTTGGAATTTCTTGAATAGCATTTGCTCTGCCGTTGTGATGTGGTGAGACCCGCATGGGCGCGTCATCGGAGGGCTTGCAAACCCGTCGAATGGATGTCAAAAGAGGTCGCTGTCGTCTTGCGGCGGGGCAGGAGTCGGCGCAGGGCCGGGAGCCCCCGCAGTCATCAGCCGCAGAATCTCGCGCAGCTTGTCGAGCAACTCGTCAAACGTGATCACCACCACGTCCCTTGATGAGTGACGGAACAGGTCTAGCGAGCGCTTCTTCTGGATCGTGTCTGGCGCCGTTCCGGCAATCACGATGCAGTGAACCGCCGACACATGCGTGTCCTTGAGCGCGGGGTCGTGGGACTTGGCCGCGAAGTTGTTTAAGAGCTGGAAGCGCTGATCGAGCACTTGCGCCATCGCGCTGGTCAAATCCTTGTGCGGCGCGTGTAGGTCACCGCGGAACGTTTTGGCCTCAATGAGCTTGGTGGACGGGCGCTTGATCTCGATGAGGGCGAGACTTCCGGTAAATCGCTGCGCGAACAGGAAATCCACGATGCTTTCGCCAGCGCCGTGCAGCATCGTCCCGCCGACATGCGCCTGGTCTTGAATCATGATCACTGGATGGGGGAACGCCAGGCCGAGGACGAATGGGTTGGCCTTGAAGAATGCTTGCCACTTGGACTCCGACAGATTCTTGCCAAGCATGTCTTCGATTTTGGCGATCAGCTCCTTCAACGTGACCTGCTCGATCACAGCCTTGAGCTCCACCAACTGCGAGGGCTGCTCTGCGGCAATCTTCGCGGCGTCGTCGCAGATGACTGTGGCTGCCGCGAGGCGGTCGTCAGCGCTGCGGTTTTGCACGCGCCCCCCCAGCTTGACCAGCTCGTAGATTGCGCCGGGCTTCACCTTGGGGAAGCGCCGCTCGAACTGGACAGGGTCTGCAACGTGCAGCAATTCATTAAAGGCGAGCAATTGGCGTTCGCGTAGCGACTGCGCGCGCGAGCGCGTGGTGATCGAGTCGATGGAGCGCTTAATCGCCGAGAACCGATCAATGCCGAGCTTGAACTTGGGCAGGTCGGCCGACGCGCCATTGCCTGGCTCGATCACCAGCTCGGTGATGCCGTGCATTTCAAGGATTGCGTGCGGGATCAGTCGGTATTCCCACTTGAAGCCAAGTCCATACTTGGCGTGGCGGCCAAAGCCGGTGGGGAGGCTTTCGAGCATCGCGTCGAACTCCCTGATGTTTTCGGGCAGCCACCATGGCTCGTCCTCTTCGGCCAGGATGGTGATCGTGGTCAACTTGTCATACTTTGGGGTCAGAAATGCGGGGCGATACGAGGCCGAAACTCGCGGGAACATGGTGAGCGCGGTCTCGGTCACGCGGGCAAGCAGCACAGTCTGCTGGGTTTTCTCCGTCCCGTCTTCGGGGTGGGCCTCGCCGTGGGCATACACCTCAGCGCAGTCCTCGCCACCATGGGTGGTCTTCTTCAGTGACACGACCATCGCCTCGGCGTCCGGGTTGGTGCCAGGTTCGAGGCCATCGCTTCGCCCATCTTCATGTTCCAACCCATCCCGCTCGTCGAAGAACTCGTCGGCGATGTCCTCTGGTTTGCCGGATTGGTTTTCCTTCTCTTGCGTCATCGTTGCCCTCGCTGGAATTGATAAGTAGGTCTTTGCCTTGATTTTCCCAACAACGGGCATTGCTGCTTGGTCCATTGAAGATATCTACATTCAGCCTGTTGAACGCCTGCTCTCGCTGCAAAGCAGTGCTCTGACCTTCGAGCTTCAGGTCAAGGCAGATTGGGGCCGTCAGTCGCATGACTGACGGTCGGCAGCCATCTAGCGTTGCTGTCCTTGGCGCCGATGGATTGGGTGCTCAAAACGCAGTCGCACAACACGTTGTCAGTCAGTCTTCAACGCCTGCCCGCCAAGTCTCGAAGCCATCGAGTGAGGGACCGCCCATGTTGAGGACAAATTCTTCTCCAAAAAGGACCAGAGCGATATAGCAAGCATAGACGTTGTTGGCATCGTCAATTGGTCTCAACAGCAGCTGATATTCGTGGAGAAGCTCGTAGTGTTCGTTGTCATCTGAGAACACCGTATCTAGTGTGTACAACTGCCGTCTGACGACGGACCATTCACGCGGTCCGCTCCCACGGCGGACGAAGTTTCGGAGCTCATCAAGGGCTGGCTTGTCGACAAGTTCCTCATGTGACTTGCCAGCACGTATGAGCCGAGACGCAAGTGCCTCGAGTCCGACCTTTCCGACAAAACGGGCAAGGACGCGTTCATCTGGAGGTATTGCCCTCTGGAATATCAACGTTCCTTGAGACTGGCCCAACAGCCTCTCGATGAGACGAGCCTCGTCGGCATCCGGATGGGCGGCAATGGAGATGCCCTCGCCGGTGTCCGCGTAAGCCTGTATGCGAGTGCCTGACTCCAGGTGAAAGCCATCGAGCGGGACGACGTGTCCTCGCTTGTTTGGGACGACAGAACTGAAACGGCGTTCCTTGAAGTATGGGGAATCAAGAATCGGCTTCTCGACCTCGCGCGCCAGGTAGTTGTTGCATCCGTCGCAGACGACGCCAGGCCCAAGTACATGCTCGGTGTTTCCGAAGGACTCAGGCACGATGTGCTCCCTGGACCGGGAAGTTGACGAGTCGGCTTTGCAGAAGAGGCAACGCAGTTTTTTTCTCCTTCGACACTCGGCTATCGGCGCGAGACGCCCATGCCTTTCGAAAGCCGTTCCAACCAGGTCTCCACCTCCTGGGCGGTCGGGGAATCGAGAGCTTTCAAGGGAATGCCCAACACCTTGGCTGCCTCAGCGCTGTGGGCGTCCTCAGCCTTGCTGAACTCGGCTAGTTCTGCCTCAGTCCAGCTGGTGTCTTGCCTAGCATGCAGACGCTCGAGCAGGACTGGCACAGGACAACGGATCAACAAGATTGACGAGCACTCCAGTGCCCGAAACACGTCGACAGGCAGCCTTTCATGGGTGCCAGGTGCTCGTCGAAGCACAAAGTGGCCGTCTATGACGAGCGTCGCGCCGCTCTCTCGGATGCGTCTGGCGGCCGAAATGAGCGCCATCTGGTTCTGGTCCACGTCCGAAACCATCTTCGCGCCGTCCCACGAGGCCTGCCCGCGCTCCTCTTTAATGAGTTGGCTGGCCGTGGCATGCACCAGCCCTAGCTTCTGACAGGCCGGTTTGGTGGCAAAGGTCTTTCCCGCGCCATGGACTCCAGCGACGAAGATGGTCATTCGAATTCCTCGACAAGACCGAACTGTTTGCCGATGCGGCGCAGTTCGGTTGAAGTCAAGTAGCGATAGGACTGCGGCGGACGGAAATCCTTGAAAAGCAACTTCGGTCGAATCGGCTTCTCCGGGACGGTCAGGCTTCCCAGCAAGACGCCATATGCTTGGTCCTTGCCTGCGAAATACTCCATGAGTTCCTTGCGTTCAAGACCCGGCCCGCGCGCGCGGCATTTCGTCCAGACGGACGCAGGTGACGCGAAAACCGCCCCCTCGATGTCCACGATGCCGACCAGGCGCTGAACCGGAGAGCTGGAGTACACGACGGCCAGGCCAACGGGCTCCGCAGCCCAAGACCGACGAAACTCCACCGTCTTGGTCCCAGCGAGTATCTGCTCGGCAAACCTTGGCTTAACGGAAAGTAGCAAGGCTCTAGGCCCCTGTGGCCGCAAGCACTCTTGAAAACGCGTCATCGGAAATTTTGGTAATAGATTGAATGTTGCCAGCGACCACTCCGTCATCTAGAAGGCGCTTGAGGGGGGCCGGTGCTGGGAAGTGCTTTACGAGCCTGAAGAGGATGACCTTCGTTGGCCGAGTGGCCATGTCTTCAATCTCTTTGATGCTGTAAACGGTGCGCCTGCTGACCATGGCGGCGATGCTAGCGGCGTCGTTGAGCACTGCGAACTGTTCCACCACGCCGAGCGAGGTGACCGCCTGTTCATCCTCTGACCTGTAGAACAGCAGTACGTCGCCTGGTCTGATCTGTTTCGATGCCGAATGGCAAAGGTAGGCCAGCTTGATGGCATTGCCCACGCTACCTTGGGGTGCAAAGAGCTGGGATTGAAGTGCCTGATAGTCGGGGAAGAGTATCCGATGGAATTCCCGCTGGATCGGTACTAGAAATTTTTGGACCTGATGACCGTCCCGGAAGTGGGGGTAGAAACGTCGGACAAATTCGAGTGCAGAGAGTCCTGCGGTGTCTGGGGGGGTGATTGGGTGCTGCTTCACGAAGACCCGGTCCGCCTCATAGGATCCGACATCTTCAAAGCCGAAGTCGACGAGGAGGTCCACGAGGTATGCATGCCTTTCCACGTCGGCGTGGATGAAGATGTGCTCGCATGCGTTCTCGGTCCCAAAGCGGAATGCGGCCTTCAGGAAGAGCTCGCCAATCTTGCGTCCACGGACGTTCTGGCCGACCTTGAATGTGCAGAGCTTCAGGGCTTTGCCGTTTAGGCGTTTGCCCGCGTTGGTAACGACTTCGTCAGTCTGAACGTCGTACACGCAGATCGCGCCGAGCAGGCCAGTCTCATCCCGATAGACCCACGCCTTCCGGTTTTCCCTAGCCTTTCTGCGGAACCAGTCGTCGAAGCCTGTATAACCCTCGCGCAGGCTGCCGAAGAAGGTGTCCGAAAGCTCTGGCGTCAAGCTGTGCAGCGGAACATCGTCGATGTTCGGCAGCACGACATCGAACGGCTGATGCAGCCGCCGTAGCCAGTCTTCGGCGGTTTGGATGTTGTAGGTTCGGTGACCCAGACCGCGTGCTCGGGCCTTCGACCGGAGCCCCTTGTCTTCCGTTACTAGCGCATGTGCCGCATCGCACTCAAGGGCATATAGAATTTCGTTGTCACAGGCGTCGTTTAGGCTTGTAGTGGGCGTATTCCATGGGCATTTGGCGGGGCGCTCTAGAGCTGGGTACCGGCGGATATGCTCCAAGTTCCTTGCGCGTCGGCCCAGGTCGGTGTCCCTTTCGAAGTCTTCGATGCTTGCTGGGTGATAGACCAGCTTGTGGCCGCCGACAAGCGCGAGCCGATGGAAGTTTGCTAGGTTGTCACCTAGTGCGGCATATGAGTTTTGCAGCGGTATCAGGACATTGGTGTCGAGTAGAAGCGTTAATTGCTTCGGCACAGATCTCCTCCCTGGAGCCCTGCGGGTATAGGTCTCTGCGCAGAGACCCAGACTCACCGCATTGGATGTCTTACATGTGGATGCCTCAGAGCCATCTTACAGACTGGGCAAGCCGCTGTGCTCACCTTGCTAGTTCGTCGTCGCGCTCCACTCTTGAGCGTCCGCCGCCGCTGTACTCCGCAGTCAAACAATCCATTGCGCTTTGGGCGGACATAGTTTGAACGTCGGCGGCGGCATCTTGGCGGCATGCTGAACGACCAGCAGTGAACCAAACGACGCGTCTGAACGCTCGCTTCACGATGACAAGCGGACCTCCATGGCAAAACAGAGGAACGACCGAAGTCGCTGCAGACCGCATGCTCAGATTGTTGGCGACGACTGAATCAGATCGGTGTGTACACGGCTCGTCCCGCAGTCTTCATCCCAAGAAGCTGCATGCTTGCACTCATCAGCTCCCGGTTCGCACCAGAATCCTCCGCCTCTAGGGTGAGGGCGGGTCCTCGCAAAACTCGAAAAGATCGCCCACAGCGACTTGAAAGTAACTGCAAAGAGCGTTGATGGCATCAAGATCAACGCGAGTCGCTGTCTCTTGGTACAGAAGCGTGATGGTGTTGCGGTGGAGTCCAGTATCGCGCGCCACATCGCTGATCTTCAGCTTTCGCTCTCCCATCAATCGGGACAGGTGGCACTTGATCAAGACGTACTCCGAGAAAAAATGTCATCCAAGATGACATAAAGCACTTGACGATGGCATTTATCACTCCATAATGCCACTCAGGATGACAAAAAAGCGATTTGAATGCTCTTTTGTTGTTCTGATTGTCCCATTAACCAGAAGGAGTGAGAAGTGTCTGCATGCACCTACCTGACGACCGATGAGTTGTCGTCTCGAATCAAATACGACAGTCGAACCATCCGAGATCGCCTGAAAGACAGCGTGTTGCTGGAAGGGCGTCACTACATCCGACCCTTTGGGGGCCGCAAGACGCTCTACATCTGGGAGCGCATTGAGGCCGACATGGCCGAACACTCGGCCGTGAATACCGCAGACATTCCACTGGCCAGCGGAGGTGTGATCCATGGGTAGTGTTCGCCGCCATGAAAGCAAAGGCACGCTGTTCATGGACTTCCGCTATTCAGGTCAACGGTTGCGTGAGTACACAACTCTTCCGGACAGTCCTGCCAACCGCAAGCGCCTGCAAAAAGCCCTCGACCGCATCGAAGCCGAAATCGCCCTCGGCACCTTCGACTACCAGAAGACCTTCGGCAAACTACTGCCGTCGCGTGACCCTGCTGCTGAAGCAGCCGAGGAGGCGAGCGCACCGGACCTGCAGCGCCAGCCCTCAACCCGCACCGGCACACCCACGTTCACAGAGTTCGCTGAACAGTGGTTCGCGGAGTCGGAAGTGTCGTGGCGGCGCAGCTACCGCGTCACGCAGCGTGGGTCGATCGACCAGTACCTCATTCCCTATTTCGGGGAGAAGGAGGTCGGCCAGATCACCAAGGCAGACGTACTGGCATTTCGGGCAACACTCGCCAAAGTAACCACCCGAAAATCCCAGAGCACATTGTCCAACCGTCGCATCAACTCCGTGTTGAAGCCGCTGCGGCAGATCCTCAACGAAGCGGCCGACCGGTTCGAGTTTACTTCCGCGTTTCGCAACATCAAACCGCTCAAGATGAAGCGCAGCGATGTGATGCCTTTCACCCTGGACGAGGTCCAGCGCATCCTGAGCACCGCGCGGCCTGACTACCGCGACTACTTCACTGTGCGCTTCTTCACCGGCATGCGAACGGGTGAGGTGCACGGGCTGAAGTGGAAGTACATCGATTTCGAGCGGAGACTGATCCTGGTGCGCGAAGCCATCGTGATGAAGGAAGAGGACGAGCTCAAGACCGATGGCAGCATGCGCGACATCCAGATGAACGACCTGGTGTTCGACGCCTTGCAAAGGCAGTTCAAGGTCACGGGCAAGACCGCCGAGTTCGTGTTCTGCAACCGCAGTGGTGGGCCCATCGACAACCAGAACTTTCTGAACCGCGTGTGGGCGCCGCTGTTGCGACACCTGAGCATCCCGCACCGCCGGGCCTACCAGATGCGCCATACATCAGCCACGCTGTGGCTCGCGTCAGGCGAGGCACCGGAGTGGATCGCGCGACAGCTGGGTCACACCAGCACAGAAATGCTGTTCCGCATCTACAGCCGGTACGTGCCCAACCTGACCCGGCGCGACGGCTCGGCCATGGAGCGGCTGCTCAAACAGCACATATCCGTGGTGCCGGTCACTGGCCTGGCCATTCGGCTGGACGAGAAGCAATCAACGGGTGCTGATCGGTTGGTTCATTTGGGCCTGCCGCACCAGGCCGGCACAGGCGAAAAACCGCAGTCCAGTGTGGACGTCGATTGCCACGCACACAACGCCGAGAGCTCTCCGTCCCCCAGCGGCTGATCCAACAGCCGATCCCAACCAACGTCAGAAACACATGCCTGAGAACGAGGGCAGGGCGGAGCCACGTCTGCCGACCGCAAAGCCAGTGCTCCTGACCAACTCAGATCAGCCCGAAGAACCAACTTGGAAATCAACATGAACCGTCAAAACAAACCCAGCACTTCCGGAAACGCAAAACCTGCAGCAGCCCCGAAGGTAAAAAAACCAAGCGCCTCGTCCAAGCGCACCTCCACCACAGGGAAAGCAGATACCAAAAGCACAGGGCATGTCCCGCCCGAAGCTTCTACGGGGGCAAGCCCGTCGGCAAGGCCAGGCTCAGTACCCACAACTGTGCAATTGCACCAGGTGTTCGCCGTCGGGCTGGTCAGTCTCACCGACAGGAGCCACACCGCCATGGGCACAGAGGCGGCCCTGCGACTGAGAGAGGCGCTGGATGAAGCCGTCCTGCCACTGGCTGTCATGACCGACACCGATGCCTTTGAGATCACGCTTGCCTTGATGGCCCCTGAAACGGTGTTTCCGGTGATGCCGGGTGGTCGAGCGAAACAGCGGGAGCCTGCAGACCGTGCGGAGAAGGGTGAGAGGGCGGGTAGGGGGAATAGTACGGATATGGCGCCCAAGGCTCCCAGCAAGAACTCACCGCTGCGCAAGGCGACCTGACCGGTTTGGAGGGGTGAAGCCGAAGCCACTTTTGTCTGTGCGCGCTCCACCCCTTCCGCGACAGATTTGACCCCCTGAAATCAATCCCTGAAACCTTCATTGCACCCAAGGACCTCCTCATGAACAACCCCACCCGCCGCAATGTTCACTCTTCTTCAGCACCCAGCACCAGCCGCTCGGTGCGCTCGCAGCATCTGCGTGTTTTCCCACCAGTGCCCAGCGCTGGCCTGGCTCAGCATGCACCGCTGGTCCCACCGGATTCACTCATCCTGCAGGGCTTGACCGGTCCGGTGGCGCTTCCTCCCACGCGAGAAGTGCCCGAGGTCTACCTCCCCGGAGATCCGATGCGAATGCACCCCAAGTGGGTCAGCCTGCTGCGCAACCGCATGCACGCCGAACGCCCTCAAGTGAATGACGCCTTTCTGGAACGCTTCCTGAACAAGGTGTTCCAGGACAACCTGATGGTGGAAGTGTTTCACCACATGCGCCTGCCCAAGGGCGGAGACCCAGCCGTACCCATGCCGGCGCTTCTGCCGCTGCGTGAAGCAATTCGGGCCGGGCAACGGGCTGCGAGCATGAAGGTGATCGATACCCGGGAACGCGGGTTTGTTTTTTCTGCCGCCTTTGTGCAGTCCTGCGCCTTGTTCCACTGCGCCCATCCTTATGTAAAAACCCACTATGGCCCGGACGGCATCACGCCCGCGGAGGTGCAGGCGATCAAGCTGCTTCTGCTGGAAGACGCCTTGCGCGATCTGCGCAGCCAGGACACGGCCAGGGGAGAAACCATGACCGCCGTGCTGGACCACGCACCGCGCGATGTGCGTAACGCCGAGCAGGTGGCCCGCATCGCTGCGGCGGTGCACTTGAGCAACCTGCCGATTCAGGCGGAGTGGGGAAGCAAGGTTAATTGAACGACAAGTCAACAAAGCCCGCAGTCCGTCTGATCGAACTGCGGGCTTTGTCAGTCGCTCTGATCAAGTCGGCAGTGCACTACCCGCAGCAGCTTCCGCTATGGGGGGTACAGACCGAGTCTTTCGCGCGGTGAACTCAGGCGTCAGTCTTGTGGGAGCTGGTGTCCCCGACTGCCGCGTCTCGCAAGCGCTGTGTCTCTTCTTTGAGCTCTCTTGTCTTCTCTTTCACCGCAGGCCAAATGATGAGCGCCAGGATGATTCCCAGGATCAATGCGCTGTTGATCAACGTGAGGGGAAGGGTCTCAAACATGATGTGCGATGAATTGGTGAATGCGCTTTCAAGTATAGAGTTTTGAGGTGAGGGATCAACCCCTTGGGCACTCGCCGATCGTCAGCACAAGCCCGTCACCCCTTGCCCTCTGGGTGCAGGTCTGCCCATCCTCCACAACCATCCGAAATCGAATGCTTGTAGGGGAAAATCCATCCAACTATTCAAAAACGGATAGAAACAGCACACCCCCGGGCGTTCATGTTTTGGCAGAGGTTGCAAGTGCAGAAGCAGAGGCAGTCTTCCCCAGATTTCAAACCAGGCTTCTGCAGCAGTTGAACCGACGAAACATGAGTGATCGAACCTCGTGGCGATACATCATTCCATGAGCGTTTCAAGCAGCAGTGCTTTGGCCGCACCCGTTGAGTTGACGACCACCTTGCAACGAGCGGTGATCCAGGTCTGAGTTCTGGTCGACTCGAAAAGGCGATCGGAAATGGAATGACCAGCTGGTTCATGCCACGAGACCTCGATACGCCTGGCCTTTGCATTTATCTGCTTCATGGCAGTGTTCGCAAGACTCACAAACGCTCTGTCCACACCCACGTGGCTGGGCCTGAAACTAAGTTCAACGGAATCCAAACAAAGCGCGCTGAATCGACGATGAGGGACCGGTGCGTTTGAGATGTGACCCTGCGAAAAGCGAATGCTCACCTTGTGATCCTCAGTCTCCAAGTCGCGGCCTAAGGACGCAGCCTCACTTGACTTGATGCGGCGATCGACAAGATTCAACAGATCTCTGGAGTTCCAAGTCTTGCGGAACTGGAGCTCGCGCAACGTGTGCAATGCCTGTCGCGCCACGGAAGCGGCAGCACCGACCTCGATGTCAAGCAGGTCCAATGTGCTGTCAATCGAAGCTTCAAGCTCACGCACAAAGCTGAGTTGACTGCCTTCCTGGAGATGAACGTCCATCCATTCCTTCCCCGTTGCATCCACGCACCTCACAAAACGGACGCTGCTCATAAGGCGAAGTGGCTTGAGCAGTTTCTGTATGCCGGACTCCACACGATCGAGCAGATGCCTGTAGTCATCAAGAAGAAGCTCTTGTGATGATTGACAAAAGTGAACGCTGAACAATGCCTTGGAATGAGTCATGGGTTCTCCCATTTCGTGATGTTGTGAAGGACATGCAGCCCGAATAAAATTCCATGGAGTTCACGCATGCAAATCGCCGCTGAAGCTGCCGCGCCACCGCCGCGAAAGGCCGTGCGGCCTGCCAGCAAATAGCGCTTTGGGTAGCCACGCCGTGGTCGAACCTGCTCGATACGAACATCGGTGCCCAGCGCCTCGATGGTGATGGCGTTGATCGCTGTGATTGCACCCCTGATGTGCTGCTCGTGTTGCAGCTGGGGCACATCTGACGCCAGCGTTTGCACCCGTACCACCAAACCCTGTGGTGGAAAGCCTGCGTCTCTGAGCGTTCTCAAAAACGAGATGATTGCGATGGAATCTTCCAGTGAAAGCACAGCGTTGCTGTACATCACGCACCACGCTCTCGCGGCGGGAAAGGACTTGTCCGCATGGTCTTTCAAATGTCGATGCAAGCGGCGGATGCCCTCGGATCGCGAAGTTTGAAAGGACCAACCTTGCCGATCCAACTGCTCCCTTGCCCATCTCACACAGTGATCGACATCGGCCGTGTCGAGAAGCAACGAAGAGAGCTTGTGGCGCCGCTGTAAACGCAGCGCCTGAAGAGATTGCTGTATGGACAGACACAGCCGTTTCACGTGTTCACTTGTGCAAGAGAGGCGCGAGCAAATGGCGCTCGAAGGAAGATCGCTCACGATGGCAGAGAGTCCCTTCAAAATCCACTCGTAGTCGATCTGCGTTGCCGAACTCGGTTCTGGTGTCGGCGTCATTGAAAGTCCATACGGTTGGGCGGGTCGGTGAGCATTTGAATCTGGCCCGAATGCTGCGCGGTCGATCCGTTTCAAGTAGAAGCCTGCGGCGTCGCCTTCGCTGCCCCTTTGTAACTGCTGCCTCAAAGTGCTAGAGGGTTCCTGGAGCCAGAAGCCGACCTCTGTCGAGTTCATCTGCCTGACTTCAGCCACCTTGTCGATTCGGTCCCGAATTGCAAAGTCGCTGAAATGAAAATAGGTGCTCCACAAAGTTGTCGGCGATGCATGACCCATTTCGTGTAGCAAGATATGCAGCGGTGCGATGGCTGTTGGTGCGAGTGGCTCAGTGAGCAATTGAATGCAGCGGTCTGAAGCGGAGGTGTGCCGCAAGGAGTGGAATGAGACCGACTCATCCCCGGTGCATGCCCTCAGGATCTGGTTGGTCATTCGGGTGCAAAGACCAAACTGATAGAGCTTTTGGGGCTTGTTGGGATCTCCAAACAAATGGACAGGTTCGCTGGGGTCGAAGTTCGACTCCATGTTGCGGCGGTCCCGAAAATCCAGGATGTACCTCAAAGCCTCGACCTCATTGAGATACACCACCCTTCGGGCAGCGCGGCTCTTGCCACCATGAGTTTCGCGCGACGGGTCGATGGCCACTCGCACACCTTCGCGAGTGGCTTGAATATCTGTAGTTCGAAGCGATGGGAGCTCTGAGATCCGAAAGAGGCCCGTGCATCCGAGGATGAGCATGACGGTGCACTGGGCATTCACCCTTTCGTCGAAAGAAGCAGAGGCTGCCAGCTGTATTGCGCGGGCCTGCTCAGCGGGCCACACGACATTGCCCCGCACATGATGAGAGGGCCCGTTCTGCGCAAACATGATCTGCGGCATCGGATCGCAACCGAAGCTGCGGATGGCCCAGAGGTGAAGAGCGCTCAAGGAAGCGCCTCTCAACTGGGTTCCCTCTTGTGCCAGCGATTCAAAAAGCTCCACCCAATCCTCCTGCATCATTAGGATCGGAGGCTTGTTCATTCGAATCAGCGCATTTGCAAGGGGTTCAAGCAGTTCTCCAACGTACGCGGATAGCGTGGACACCGCTGGGTTCTCTTTGCGAATGCTTCCGTGGTGGAGCAGGTGCGCGACCCATGCTGCCAATGTGGCACCGACCCACCCTTCACCGGTGAGGATGTTTGTTGCGAGAGTCAACTTTGTCTGGGTCGACGCACGCGCCAGATGCGTCGATAGTCGAATCCCAGCATCGTTGGAGGAAACCGCGCAAAGGCTTTTCAGCAAGCCGATCGACTTCTTGGGGAACACTGGAGCACCATTCGACGGTGGGTCGAGGAGGAGATCCATCGACGCGTCCTGAACCCGTTCGACTTCTGCTGCACCCGGTAGCTCGGAGTGGGGGTCAAGCTCCGCATCCGTGGTGCCTTGCTCCAAATCATCCTTGGCGTTGAGGCGATCGAGCACCGTATTCGGCAGCGAAGGCATTGAGATTGCGCCGCGAATGTGAGAGTAAAGACAAGCCGGCAGATGAAGGTAATGCCACGCTGACGCGTCAAGCAGCACTTCTTCCAACACGACGGTGGGAGGAGGTTGCACGAGAAAGGGATAGACCATTTCAAGATGCTGTTCGGTCGACGAGATGGCGTTCGGCCAGTCGATGAAGCTGGACGTTTTTTTCAAAGCCAAGACAGTCCTGGCCGACAGACATCGAGACTCGAACCTGCTGTTCTTCCCACACTTTTGTTCCCAGGTTACTCGTACGGCGTGCGGAATGGTCTTCTGCTGACCCGAGCTCGCAAGCAGGCCCAGCAGATCCTGTCGGGTGAGAACGCATTCGTACCCAAGGACGCACAGAACGGCGCAGACCTCATCTGATACCGTTGACCAGTGGTCTGGCAACTGCTGAACAAATGAGCAAAAACGTGCGGCGCGCGCAGCCGAGTCAAGGCGCAGGCGCCACACCGCATCACCTCCATTCACTTTGAGTTGAAGGTCTTCTTCCTGTTGAGAGCTGACCCCTTCTTTCTTCGTAGTCTTTTTGCTCATCCGGCACTCCCCCCGACGCCCGGCAGGGGGCGAATGTTGAGATCGATCAGGATGCGATCCAAAGTAATTGCAACGCGTTGCAGTCGAGGTTGCGGCCCTTCAACCCCGAACGCCGAGCCGGGGTTGATAGCGTCTCCCTGGTGGCGCAGTAGTACCTGTACATCGGAGATCGGGCTACCCCGGTCGGTCAGCAGCGATGCCAAGAAATGCCGGCCGAAATCGCGATTGAGGTTTTCCGAACGCCCGACAAACAGGTCCTCAGATCGCAAGGGTCGGACACTTGCGCTCTCGTCCAGGAGAAAGAAGATGGATAGTTGATTGCGCTCCAGAATCCGCTGAATAAGTTTGTCGGCTGAACGTGCGCGCAGTCCGAGCAGTTTTCTCAGCCGCTGACGCAGGCTCTGCAAATGCAGCTCCCAGAGTCTGAGTTGTTCGCTGGCTGTAGGCGAGATCGGGATGGGTGTTCGACCCCCTGCCGTGCCGCTGTCCTTGTCGTTCAAGTAGCCGAACACGGAGCCAAAAAACCAGGATGACGCAGGAAAATCAATCTCTGCTGAAGAGCGGGCGGCAGCCGCAAACTGAAGAAACATCGCCACGCGGCGGGCATAGCGATTGTGATGTTCGACCAACGTACCCAGGCTGTATCGTCGACCCACTCGAACCGCTGCCACAGAGCTGTCAAGCTCTTCAAAGATGGACCGGACCATGTCCCGCTCGGCGGTTCGCATCGAACCTACTTTGTGTGCAGCGGCGAGGTCTGGCGAGTTCGTGTCTCCAAGTCCGACAGACTGGAAGAACTTGGAACGCATCGACCACACCGCCGCCTCGCTGACCGTCAAGTAGTGCAGATCCGGCCCGGTGATGAGATGAAAACTCAAAAATGCAAATGCCGCGACGGCTCTGTTGGGGTCCAGTCTGATGGCGTTCACCACGGCCGATCGAATGAACCTGGTTCGATGACTCACGCTCCATAGCTCATCCCAATCGGCTGTATGAGCGGTGGGCTCGTCTAGCAGGTCACCCAGGCGCCTTGCCTGGGGCCGCTGTGCCACTGCTGTTTTCAGGGCGTCCGCTAGGCGCATCGGCAGCGGGAGCCGGAGGACATCGGAGGTCACTTCACAGCCGGCGACTGCCTGTCCCAAGTCCCGTAATAACGGCTTGATCTTCACGTAGACCTCACCAGTGCGGATGTCCAACCAAGCCAGCGATCCCTCGTGCTCATCGCTAGAAAACATGGGAATCTGTGTTGTCAGATCCCAGGTCAAGCCAATACAAAAAGCTATGAGCGTAACGAGCGCGTTTGCATCCCCTCGATGAACTTCTGCTTCGAGTGCAGAGGTCTTCTGAGTCAACGAGGACAGTGGTAGGTACTTGCGCTGGTCCGCGCATTGCTGCTCCTCAATGTGCTGGCTGTTCAAGCCGGAGCGCAGGTGAATCAGAAGCTCCGCGTTGAATCTCAGTGTGACCTTGTCTTTGGTGAGGGAGCGTTGCGACAGCACTTCCAGCAGGTCCGCGCGGCTGCGGTGAAGAAGCGTGTGGAGGTCGGACGTTTGCAGTTCTGTCAGTTGGGGTTCGTTTCGGAAACTTGATGTCAGAGCATGCAGGCGCTTGAATCTGTTGATCGACGGGGCCAGATTTGTCAGCCATGCGGTGACCAGCATGTTGCCGACGGTTTCGTAGAACTCATCTGGCCCCCTTGTGGGAAAACGAGTCAAGACACTCAGCACCGGCTCTTTGCTGGTTGTGAAGCCAGCTGCCAAGGTGGGGTCGACCATGTGGGATGCAGACAGCTCGGTGACGGCGGCCTCGATCTCGAGTTGAAAGTCCTCGATGAGCGGTTTGACGGATGGGTGCTGGCTTGCGGTGTGATCCATCGAGTGCTGTACGTTGCGAAGCACGGAAAGAGAACAAAAGCTCAATGACTTGGCTCCGCAGAGCGTGGCAACCGCGGTGATCGTCGATGCAGTAGCAACGGACACGGAAACATCCAGAACCTGACGGTCTGGGTCGAAGGCAGGAACGGGCATGCGCACTCCATGACAAGCGAGAACGCACTCCCCGGGTGAGTGCAGGTGCTGAATTCCCCTCAGCGTTGGGGTCAAAAGAAACTGGGGCGATCGGTCCGGGTCCGAGCGCGCAAACGCGAGAGGAACCCGGTACAAGTGACCGTGGTAGAAGCGAGCGCGCGTGACTAAGCGCGTTCTTCAAGTGGAGGCTTCAGAAGCCAGATCGCCGTGTGGAGCAGAGCAGGGCGCTCAGCTAGCGATCGTTAAGGTGAGAGCAGGAGATGCCGCGAGAGATTCGGGACGTGCTCTTGGCGCAATTGCCGGCCAAAAATGGAGCCGGCAGCTGGCAAGCCCGCCGCTGCATCAGAGTGCGGGTGAGCTAGTGCGGCCGGCGTCCTGGAAGACGCAGCCGGTGCCGGACTGAACGATCCGGCGTTGAGCTAGCGATGCAGCGCGTATCCATAGATACGCAAGTGAGTGTCAGGCCCGTGGTCTGACTGTATGGCGGTCACAAGAACCGCGCGCTACCCGAAAGCAGCGAAGTTTTATTCTAGAGCGAGATTTGAAATGCGCGCGCAAAAGATTTCGCGCCTGTTCGAAGACTTGTGTTGACCCGGCTCCGTGCACTCATCATGGCGTTGGGGTGTCCGGGAAACTGGGGGATGCCCAAACAGTGTTTGAGACCGCCCGCCTAGCTCGCCATAATCCGTACAACGATGTTTAACAGGGGCAGTCGATGAAAGTCGCTCAGAAGAAGATCGGCAACAGCGTCGCGGTGGTGATCCCGCCCCCGGTCCACAAAGACTTGGGCATCGGCGCTGGTCAGCACTTGACGCTGGACACGACGGCGGACAGCAACATCGTGCTGACTCCGAAGCGCAAGTATGTCCTGGCCGACATGATCGCTCAGTGCGACCTGAAGGCTCCGCCGCCGACTGACCTGGCGCTGTGGGATGGGGCGCGGCCCGTGGGCGGCGAGGTCATTTGATCGCTGTGTTCGACCGAGGCGACATCGTCCTGGTGCCGCTCGACACAGCTATTGGCCACGAGCAGCGCGCAACGGTATCTCCCGCCAGTGGAGCCTGAGGCAAACTATTACCGGCATCTCGCCAGTCAAATCTCCATGGTGGAGGTCTGACATAAACCAACCGGCCTCCACGATCCCGGGGCGGTTCACATCGCCTTCGTGGTGTAGCCTCTGGCGGATCTGATGAAAGCGCCCGGTCAAACTAGCTTGAACCGTGGCACGCGGCGATGAAGCAATGCTGTCTGGAACGGAACGACCGTCAGTGCAGGCTAGAACCACAGCGCTAGCGATGAAGGAAAATCGCTCGTATGAAAGCCTCCGCCGAGACGCGCGAAGTCCCGTCCGCTCCACACGAACTCTCCAGCGCTACCTGGCGTGGCGACCTCGGCGGCGCGCTCGGCGATCTGGGCACCTTGCTGCCCTTTCTGGTCGGCTTCATCGTTGTGACCGGTGTGCACCCCACCTCGATCCTGCTGGCGTTTGGGCTGAGCATGATCGTCGTTGGATGGCGCTTTGGCGTTCCATTCCCGGTGCAACCCATGAAGGCAGTGGGTGCAGCGGCCTTGGCGGGCGCTGTGGTGGCTGGGCAAAACATGCCTGCCGTGCTTGCTCTGGCCGCGCTGATCACGGGCGTGTTCTGGTTGATCGCCGCCTGGAGTGGCCTGGCTCGCTGGTTGGCCCGCTTTGTATCGCGCGACGTGATTCACGGCGTCGTGCTTGGCTTGGGCATTGCGCTCATCGTCGCCGGGCTGCGCCGCCTCGAAGGCGACGTGGTGCTGGGTGCGGCGTCAGTGGTGCTGGCGTTGGTGCTGCTGGGCCGCAGTGGCTGGCTCACCATGCCGGTGCTTATGGCAGTCGGGTGGGCAGTGGGCGCGTGGCGCCAGCCCGAACTTGTGCAAGCGCTGGCCGACACACCGTGGGCGCTGCCCTTGCCCGAGCTTCAGTTGCCAGCGTTCGACCAACCTGCCGTTTGGCTTGCTGCCATCAGCCTGGCTGTGGCACAGATACCGCTGACCTTCGGCAACGCCATCCTCGGCATCGTGGCCGAAACGCGCCGCCTGTTCCCTGCCGTGGCGCTGGACGAAAGCCGAGCAGCACGGGGCACCGGACTCATGAACTTGCTGGCCGGTGGCCTGGGTGCACCGCCCATGTGTTTTGGCGCGGGCGGCATGGCTGCACAAGTGGCGTGCGGCGCCCGCACTGGCCGCGCGCCCATCTTTCTGGGCAGTGTGCTGCTGCTCGGTGGCCTGTTGGCCAGCGGCCAGCTCACTGCTCTGCTGAGCCTCCTGCCCGCCGGCACCCTGGGCGCCATGCTCTTCGTGGCCGGCTTCTCACTCACCATCGGCACCGCGGGCAGCGCCCGAGACAAGGAAGCGCGCGCCGTGCTGCTCACCACCGCCGCCGTGTCGGTGTGGAACGCTGGCGTTGGGGTGCTTGTGGGCGTCGTGTTGGAGGCAGGCTTGAGGTCGAAGGTGATGCGGATTTGAGGCCGCGTCAAGGCTTCTTCATCTCGCCATGACCAGAGTGGCCGGAGTGTCCCGCATGACCCGCCATTGCGTCTTTGCCGTGATCTGAAAGCTGGGCGTCGAACCACCGGTGAAGTGCTGCAACGAGCGCTGGGTTCGCCGTCGTGTAGCTCAGCTCAGCGCCACCCTTGATGCCCTTGTAGGTGATGGCGACCTGGCCGGGGGCAGCCGCCTTCAGGTCGGCCAGACCGGGCATGTCCTGGCCGTGAATGCGCGTTGGACCTGAAAAATCGCCCTTGAGGAACTGCTCGCGAATCTCTTGAAGATGCAGCCGGGTCAACCTCACTTGCTCTGTGTCATCACTCTTCTTAACCACCACCTGCTGAACCCCGCCTTGGGCGGTCTTGGTGAAGATGTGGGTTGTTGCGGCCAGGCTGAAAGGCATGACCTCCTTGCCCCGCTCCGCCACATCCGCTTGCCGCTGCCCGGAATGCATGGTTCCCATGTGAGCGCCGTGGTCCATCCGCGAATGATCCATGGTCTGAGCACTGACGCCTCCTGCTCCGATCAAAAGTGCAAGTGCGGCAAGGGTGGTCTTTAGCATGCTGGTATCCCGATTCAACGTGTAATGCAGCTATTGTCGGTACACGACGAACGAGGGCATATGATTTGAATCATACGATTCGCCTTTCAAATGATCCTGTCTACCTCCGTACCTGACACTTTGCGTAAACTGCTCACGCCCAGCCTCTTGGCAGCGTCGTCAGGCTTGGAACTGCGCAAGGGTGATTCGCTCTTCCGGCAACGCCAGCGGCCCAGGTACATGCATTTCGTGGTCGGGGGCGAGATTGTTCTGGAGCGCACCGGTGAAGGAGGTGCTCCTGTCGTGCTGCAGCGGGTTGGCCAAGGCTTCGTGGCCGAGGCCAGTCTGCAGTCAGGTAGCTACCACTGCGACGCGGTGGTGACATCACCAGGACGAGCGATCGCGGTGCCTATTGAACCGCTCAAGGTAGAACTTGCAACAGATTCCGCCTTTGCACTTCGCTGGATCGGCATGCTAAATGCAGAGGTGCGTCGCCTGCGCGCGCAGTGCGAACGCATGTCACTCAAGGGGGTGGGTGAGCGACTGCTGCACATGGTCGAGACAGAGGGTGTGGATGGCCACCTACCAATCGGTTCGGGACTGAAGTCTCTGGCCACTGAACTGGCTGTTAGCCATGAAGCGCTTTATAGGACGTTGGCCACGCTTGAGAAAAAAGGTGTGATCGTGCGCGAATCAGGCGGGCTCATGCTGGTTCGCACCTCTGGACATGTATCGCGGCCGAAATAGGCCGCACTGCACTTTCGTGGTCTACGCGCACGACAGTGTCATCCGTGCTCACAGCCGATCTGCTACCCAGTTGTGCGGACGCGGTTCAGCGATTCGGTTGTGTCGGCAGGCGCTTGAGCACGTCATTGTTTTAGACCCAAGGGTCTTGTCCGTACATGAGGGGATCATGCTCATGACGGTCGCCGCCCACTGGTCCGTGCTCAAGCTGCCAGCGAAGAGCCAGTCATAGGCGATTGATCTGTGTACGCGCCCAGGGGGTGACCTAAACATATTCAGGCGCCCCCGATTGCGAGCTCAGTCCCTTTTCCACATCGAGCTCTTCGTAACCATGAAACCGGTAAACCCCTGGAAGGTGCTGAACGACTTCGCCCGCTCCGTATCCGCCGCCGTGCAGCAGAAACTCAACGCCTGCCCTGGCCGCACATTCCGCATCGACCAGACTATCCCCTATGAAAAGGGCTTGGTCTCTCAGACAACCGAGACACTCCAGCGTCCACAGCAACGGCTGGGGGTCGGGCTTTCCGGTGCCACAGGTGTCAATTCCCACGATCAGGTTGAACCTGTCCGTTATGCCTAGCAAAGAAAGCAGCACCGCGGCATCTTCGTGCGATTTGTTGGTGCAGACTGCGAGCGCCTGCCCGCGCTGCTGAGAGGCGCTCAGGAAAGCTTCAACGCCGGCATACAGATGCGAACATCGGTGGGCACGATCGACGTAGTGCTTCATATAGTCGTCGACGACCTTTGAATGCTGGCTCGCATCGACACCGTTCCATTGCAGTACCGTTCGCGCACTGGCTTCAAGACCCAGATGAAGTTGCGACAGCAAGACACTGCGTGGCGCCTTGGACAAACCATTCTCCAGCAGTGCACTGTCCAGTGCTTCTGCCAAGTCCTCCAGCGTGTCCACGAGGGTGCCGTCCAGATCGAACACAATCACGCTTGCACGGGTGATCAGCGTGGATACAGATGTCGTCAACATTCAGATGAAGCGAGCGCGCAGACGGGCAGAGAGCAAGTCGAGAATCACCACAGTGGCGAAGATGGCCAGCAGGATGGTCGCCACATGCGCGTAGTTGTACAGGTCGTATCGCCCCTTGAGCTCCTGCCCGATACCACCGGCTCCCACGATGCCCACCACGGTGGCCATCCGCACGTTCCGGTCCAGTATGTACAGGGTGTAGGCAATGTACTGCGGCCACACTTGCGGAATAACGGCAGTGCGCAAGACCTTGAGCCGGCTTGCGCCGATGGCGCGCAAGGCCTCTTGCGGCTTGTCGTCGGCGTTTTCGATGTCTTCGGCGTAGAACTTGCCTAGGAAACCAGCAGCGTGAATGCCCAACGCCAACACCCCTGCAATGGGACCAAAACCAAAAGCCAGCACCAGAAACAGTGCGCTGATCAATTCGGGCACCGCGCGAAACAGGCTGACGGTGGATCGGGCGAAACCATAGGTGAAGCGGTTGAGGGTGTAATTTCTGGCGCCGAAGAAGGCCAACGGTAGGCTCAGGACCACGGCCACCACCGTTCCCCAAAGCGCGATCTCCAGGGTCTCCAGCATTTTGGCCAGCACGTGAAGCAAGTAGCCAAACGGTTCCACCAGTACTTCGCGCCGCTCCACCGTCGTCTCCATCTGGAGCGTCGAGGGGTTCAGGCGTTGTTCCACCTGCTCTTCGATTTCAAGCCGGGAAAAGGCTGGCAGATTGTCACGGTCGAGGTTTTCAATGCGCGCCGTCTCGGTCACCTCCGAAATGGCAGGGGGGTACATGGAGCGCGCTACCTTAGACAGGCCCGAAACTACCTGCGATTCGTTCGCGAGACCCACCGTTGAGAGAACCGCTTCGCCCGATAGACGAATCATCTTGTCCATTTCCGTGCGTTGGCCGGTGTACATCAGTACCAGAAACGCCACGGCAACGACCAGCACGCTGCGCCAGGTGAAGACCGGCGGCAGTGTCCACTCATCGGCGGGGTGCCGTCCCAGACGGGTAGATGGGTTCATGCCGGACTCGCTTCCTTGATGAGGACGGCTCCAAGCGCCACAACGGGTTCCGGGATCGGAGGGTGTACACCTGCCTCTGCCCTGGCCTGGTGGGCGCCAAACACATGTCGAAGAGTGGTGTCATCCAGCGCCTGCGGCGCACCGTCAAAGACCACCTCGCCTGCGCGCAAGGCAACAATGCGATCGGCGAATTCTCGGGCCAGATCCACTTGGTGCAGCGTGCACAGCACCGTGGACGCATGCAATCGAGAGGATTGCTTCAGCAGGTCGAGAATGTCGCGACTGGTCTTGGGATCCAGGCTAGCCACCGGCTCGTCGGCCAACACCACGGTGGGATCCAGCATGAAGGCGCGGGCAATGCCCACGCGCTGCTGCTGGCCGCCAGACATTTCGGTGATGCGACGCGACAACTGACCTTGGTCAAGGCCCACTTCGTGAAGCAGACGAGCCGCCTTGCGACGCACCTCCAGAGGGTAGGCATTGAAGACAGCTCGCCACAAGGGTACTGTGGGCAAGGCGCCCGCCAGTACATTGGCCAACACCGTGGAGCGTTCGACGAGGTTGAACTGTTGGTGGATCATCCCGATACGCGGACGCAGGGCATACAGGTTCGCGGGCGTCACTTCGACACCATCCACCGCCACCGAGCCCTCGCTGGTGAGCGCCAGCCCATTCACCATGCGAAGCAGCGTGGATTTGCCGGCGCCAGAAGGTCCCAACACCACACAGAACTGGCCGCGCGGGATCTCCAGGCTCACTTGGTGGAGGGCGCGAGTGCCGTCGGCAAACTGCTTCGCGATGTTCTTGAAACTGAGCATGGCTTTAACGGGCAGAGGCCTTCTTGAGGATTTCACCCTTGAGTTGGTCACTCACCAGCGCCAGCTTTTCTGCAGCGATGTTGAACTCGCTCTCAGGAAACTCTGCGTTGAAGCGATCCACTTTTTTGCCGCCATAGCCGCGAATCATTTCCGGAGTCACGCCAGGCGCTTTGTGTACCTCGTTGAACGCTTTCTTGAGTTGAGCCTTCATGGCGTCGGGTAGCTTTGTGTTCATTCCCAGAGGCGGGTAGGGAATAGGAATGCTCTTGGCAATTACGGTGATCTGCTTGGGATCGACCGCGTTCTGGCGGACTGCCTTTTCATAGGAGTCAAAGGATGCGCTGGCCACATCGACCAGGCCTTGGCCCAGAGCTGCAAGACTGTTGGCGTGGCTTCCCGTCATGCGCAGTTCGCTGAGATCCTTGACCGGATCGATCTTGGCGTCCATCAGCATCGCAATCTGGAAAGTAAAGCTGGAAGCGGAGTTGACATCACCGAAAGCTGCGCGTTTGCCTTTGACATCGGCAATGGTCTTGATGCCAGAGTCCGCCTTGGCGAACATGCCAGCGTAGTAAACAGATTCGCCGTTCTCAACGGCCACAGCCAACAACTGCGCGCAGCCTCGTTTGTTGGCCTGCACGTAGGCCACTGGCCCGAAAAAGGCTACTTCGACCAGTCCATTGCACATGGCTTCGACCACCGCACCGTAGGTCTGGCCCACCTTGATGTCGAAGTTCATTCCGGTCATGCGCGAAACCGCATTGAACACTGGCTGATAGTCGGCCTTGGTGCCGGTTTCGGTGCCGCCATCGGCAGGGATGAGCATCACGCGGATGGGACGCTCTTTGCTGCCATCTGGAATCGCCTGTGCGAAAGAGACGGTGGCTGAGCTGGCCAGCATGACAGCGGTAATGAGTTGGGGGAACTTGGACATGGCAGAACTCCTGGGTTGGAACAGTGCCTATGGTGGAAGCTCAATGTGTCAGGGTGTTTAACAAGAACGTCATATTGGTCGCCCAACATATAGGCCATGTCTATGGATTGCATTGATGAGTTGCGCGCGTTTCACGCAGCGGCCCGCCACGGGGGTATGTCGGCGGGTGCCCGGCAATTGGGGGTGACGCAACCTACCATCTCGGCGCACGTGGCCAAGCTGGAGAAGCGATTCGGGGTCGAGCTGTTCTTTCGGCGTGGTCGGCGCGTTGAACTCACAGATTTTGGGCGCAGTCTGCTGGAGACCACCCACCGCCTGTACGACGCTGAAGCGGAAGCCATGTCGCTCTTGGCCCAGGGCGGCTCGGCCTACCGAGGCACCTTGCGGATCTGCGCGGTGGGTCCTTACAACGTGATGCCCATGGTCCGGGAGTTCCGGCGCATGCACCCTGGGGTGCATGTGTCCATGCAAATGGGTGATTCAAGGGAAATCGTTGAACAGGTGCTCGACTACAGGGGTGACGTGGGCGTGCTGGTGCACGCGGTGGAAGATCCTCGAATCCATTGCATGCCGTACCGCAAACAACCACTGGTGATTTTCTGTCACCGCGATCATCCACTGGCCGCGAGGCAGACCCTGAGCATCGTGGATCTGAATGCGCAGGCTTTCGTGCTTAGGGAAAAGGGATCGACGACTCGGCGGGTACTTGAGCAGGTGCTGGGACGCAACAGTGTGTCGGTGCGCTGTGACGTGGAAATTGGCAGCCGGGAGGCAGTGTACGAAGCAGTGGCGCAAGGGCTGGGTCTGGGTATTGTGTCTGCCACCGCGTACCGGCCGGACGAGCGAACGGTCTGCTTGCCCATCCATTGCGACGAGCTCTACACGCACGTCCATGTGGTCTGCCTGAAGGAGCGCCGCCAATCGCTATTGGTATCTCACTTCATGCAAATGGCGGAGCTGCTGCATCAGCCTTGATGCTTGCAGTGAAGGAGGCGTATGCAAGCGCACGGACCGTACCCACCTGGGAGTCCGATGGGATTCGGATTCGGCTGTCATGAAGAGGCTGTAGGTTTCTTGCGCTCGCTGTACCCTACATCGAACAGGGCAACACACACAGCGCGAGACAGGCGCGCGTCAAGCGACGTACACACGTCTGCTTCCGCAGCTCATTCATCGATTTTGACGCGTTGTCCTCTTTCGTCGATCACTCGCTCACCGTCTTCTTTGGTGAAGGCACCTTTCTGCGGTTGCGGCAGGATATCGAGCACCGCCTCGGAAGGGCGGCACAGGCGGGTGCCCAGGGCAGTGACGACAATGGGTCGCTGCAGCAGAATGGGGTGCTCACCGATGAAGTCCAGCAGTTGCATTTCCGTCCAGTGCGGTGCGTCCAGCCCCAATTCGTCATAGGGTGTACCCTTTCGGCGCAGCACATCGCGCACAGCGCATCCCATGTCGCTGATCAATTGCATTAGTTCGTCGCGGGTGGGTGGTGTTTTCAGGTACTCGATGACCAAGGGCTCCACGCCACTGTTGCGGATCAGGGCAAGGGTGTTGCGCGAGGTGCCGCACTTGGGGTTGTGAAAAATCCTGATGGTTTCCATTTAGGTTTCTCCAGGGTGAGGCAGCGCGGCGCCAGCGTTTGTCCCAGCGAGAGACCCAACGGCACCTCCTCCAGCTTATCCACTGCGGTCGCCAGTCAGACGACCCGCTACTCGATGTAGAAGTTGTAGGTCGCACATGACTGCGTTCACGAAGGGAGCGCACAGCGTAGTCGGGTCACTTTTTGTATGCCGACGGTCAGATCCATTTTGCGCACGTCCACCTGCGTCTGCAAGCCGCCACGCCACGGGCTGAATCTCCGGGACTGTAGGTGCAGTGCCGCCACTGCGTGCCTGCAGATCAGACTGTTGACGACGGCGTAGAGGTCACGTCTGTTCATCCGGATCATTGGGCGTCGGGATCGCTAGTGTGCCACTCATCGTTCAGGAACGTTGACCCATTCTCCTATGGCTTATTGCTGGTCGTTCGCAACGGCAAACTGCTCATCTGCTGGCCACAAGATGGCAGAATCTCTCCCTACCTGCTTGTCACACTGGAATGTTCTGAACACACTGCTTTCCACTTGGAACCGTCATGAGGCGGAATTGCGCGGCTGGCTCAGGGCACATGCGCCTGTACCTGGAGAGGTTGACGATATCCTGCAGGATGTGTTCGTCAAGACGATGAACCAGAGAGAAAAGTGGGGCTCTATCAAGCAACCCCGCGCTTGGCTGTTCGAGGTCACCCGCAATACCTTGACCGATCGCCTGCGCGCCCTTAGCAAGAGTGCGCCATTGCCCGACAACCTGGAAGATATCCCGGCGCCCCAGACGCAAACCGATACTGTGGACGCCCTGGCTTCCGTGTGCCTGCCCCGTGTGCTCTCGGAGCTCGATGCGCAGGATCGAGAGATCATTGAACTTTGCGACCTGAACGACATGGACCAGGCCAGCTACGCCGAGCTCAAGGGTCTCACCCTCTCTGCGGCCAAGTCGCGCATCCAGCGTGCCCGCCGACGAATGAGGGAACGTATGGTGTCGGTCTGCCAAGTGTCATTTGACAGCACGGGGCATGTCGATGACTTTGTGCCCCGAACGCCACCCAAGCCTTAGCCAAGGTGATCACATCCACGACAGACCGGCCACCGACCAGTACAGCCCCGCGGCACCGAGCATCGCGGCAAAGCTGCGCCGCCCCGGCATCCATCGCTGCCAACGTGCCACGCGCCGAATCAAGGTGGAAGCGGCGACCGGCATACCTCCGGCCACCAGCACCAGTGCGCTGTGACCGATGCCGTAGGCCAGCAGCAGGGCAGCACCCCACGCTGCGGACGCACCCAGCGCGGCACCGGATCCGGCCACTGCCAGTGCAGCCGCCAGCGCCGGGGTCGCGCAAGGGCTCATGACGGTACCGATCAACCCACCCAGCAGCAGCGCTCCGGGGTGACCCGACTGCGCGAGCGCCTGCTGCCAGCGTGGCGGCAGGCTCAAGCCGCAGTTGCTGGCCGAGGAGCGCCACAGCAACACCGCCATGCCCACCAGCAGCAGGCCCACGGCCACGAGCCAGGGCCCCGGCAAGGCGCCCATGAGCAGACCCAGGCGCGCCGCCGCCAGTCCCATGACCACCAGGGTGATGTTCATGCCAACCACAAAGCTCAAGGTGAGTGCCCAGGCGCGGTGCGCACTCTGCGCCTGCCCACCCACGAACCCCACGGCCACCGGCACAGCCGCCAGCACGCAGGGTGAGGCCGAGGTCAACAGGCCGCCCAGAAAAGCGGCCATCAGGCCCTGCACGCCCGTCATGGTGCGTGTGGCACGCCCAGCCGCGTCAGGATGTCTTCGGCGCTGATCTTGCCCATGTTCCGCCCGGTCTCGCGCCCCTGCGCGTCGAAGAAAACCTGGGTGGGCATCAGGCGGATCTGGTTCTGGCGGATCAGATGCCGTTCCTTGAGGATGTCCAGGTCCAGCACGGTGATGCGGTCGCCGTGCGACTGGGCCAGTGCAGCGAGCACCGGCTTCATCTCACGGCAGCTCACGCAGGCGTTCGCGCCAAACTCGATGACCGTGGGTTTACCTGCTGCCAGCGCCTGTGCCACCGGGTCGGTCGGCGCCTCTGAAACAAGCATCGGCTCACCTTCATCTGCCTGCTGGTACACCCAGACGCCAGTGGCCAGAGCAAGGAGCACCGCCACCCCTACCCACCCGCGCACACGCCTCCCTCCAGGTTGATCACCGGTGTGTGTATGTGATGGAACCGCGCAAGGCAGGTGAATGCAAGGCTGCGCATACGGGTCTCTATGGGCTTCAGGCGACGAACCACTGCTCGATCTTTTCGCGACTGGGCACACCACCGGCGTGCACCACCTTGCCGTTGACCACCACGCCCGGCGTCGACATGACGCCGTATCCCATGATGTCGCGCAGTTCCTCCACCTTCTGCAGGGTCACCGGCACGCCTTTGGCCTGGGCCACCTGTTCAATGAGGGCGATCGTGTTCTTGCAGTTGGCACAGCCTGTGCCGAGTACTTTGATGTCCATGATTTACTCCAGTTCCATTTCGAGATAGGTGCGGTTGGCCAGCTGTGGGAGCCAGACATCCGCGTGTTTGAGGTGCTTGAAAGGCGTGGCTTCGAAGGTCTTGACCGCAGTGGCCAGATCAGTCCCTTCTTCCACTGCCTTGCCCATGTGGGCACGCAAAGCCATGAGCAGCGCACCCGTGTCTTTCTGTGCCTGGGCCAGCGTGGTCACGTTGCCGTGGCCAGGCACCACCACCCTGGGCTTGAGTGCCTCCAGCGCTTCGAAGGATTGCACCCAGTTCCGGGTTTTGCTCACCGGGTGCAGGCCCAGAATGCGGTCCACGTAGACCACGTCACCCGTGAACGCCACACCGCTTTGCGGCAGCCAGACCATGCTGTCGCCAGGTGTGTGCCCGCCACCGCGGTGCACCACCTGCACGGCCACGCCATCCAGATCGAGCAGCGTGTCGGCGTCTTTCAGCCAGCGGGTGGGCAGCACGACCTCGGTGCCGTCCAGCTTTTCCTTGAGCACGGGTGCATTGGCCTTCAACTGCTCAGGTCCACGGGATTGCATGTCGGCTTCGGCGTTGGCGTGGGCCATGATTTCGGCGCCCTGCGCCTTGAAGTAGCCGTTCCCCTGCCAGCGATGGTCCTGCCCCCCGGTGTTGATCACCCACTGGATCGGCTGCGTCGTCACTTTCCTGGCGGCTTCAGCGATTTGCTTCGCGCCCTGGAAACTCGCGCCACTGTCTATCAGCAGCGCGCCCGACGGCGTCACCACCAGGCCCAGGTTGGCGTTGAGCGCTTCGTTCTCGTAGGTACGGCCCTCAAGGTCGCCCACGTAGGCGTACACGCCAGGGGCCACGGGGTGGAAGACGATCTCAACCGCCTGGGCAGACCAGGCCAGCGTGGACGCGAGGCAGATCGTCAACAGTTGTCTGGCTCGGGCGAGTTCAAGATCCATGCGGTGTCTCCGTTGGTTTGTTGTTTGTCGAAGCGCTTCAAAGAATGGCGTTGAAGATGAAACCCACCGCCAGGATGCCGATGGACACGATGCCAACAAAAGTGGCGATCAGGCGCAGCTTGAGCACCTTGCGCAGGATGATCATCTCGGGCAGCGACAAGGCCACCACGCTCATCATGAACGCCAGCGCCGTTCCCATGGCCGCGCCCTTGGCGGTCAGCGCCTCGATCACCGGCAGAATGCCGGCGGTGTTGGCGTACATGGGAACGCCCATCACAACCGCCATTGGCACCGACCACCAGGCAGCGTCCTTGCCCATGAACGAGACCAGGAACTCCTGCGGCACGTAGCCATGAATGCCCGCGCCCACCGCAATGCCTCCCAGCACATAGGGCCACACCCTGCCCACAATCTCGCGCACCGATGCCATGCCAGCTGCGACACGGTCAGCCATTGCAAGCTGCTGCGGGTCCACATCGGCCGACACCTGTGGCATCGCGCGCACCCAGTCTTCCAGGTGGCGCTCCTGTTTCAGCGCGCCAATGACCAGGCCTGCCATGACCCCAAGCGCCATGCCAAATCCCAGGTAGAGCGCGGCGATCTTCCAGCCAAAGAGCGAGAACAGGATGGTCAGGGCGACCGTGTCGACCATGGGCGCGGTGACCAGAAAGGAGAATGTCACCCCCAGCGGCACGCGCGCCTGCACAAAACCGATGAACAGCGGTACCGACGAACAGGAACAGAACGGCGTGACCACGCCCAGCGCCGAGGCCATGACATTTGCCACACCATGCGTTCGCCCGGCCAGCAGCGCCCGCGTGCGCTCAGGGGTGAACCAGGTGTTCACCATGCCCATGACAAACACCACTCCGGTCAGCAACAGCAAGACCTTGGGCGTGTCATAGAAAAAGAACTGCAGCGATTTGCCCAGATGGCTCTGGCGCTCCACAGGCAGGGCGGCCACCATCACCTCAGAGAAGGGAATCAACAACTGATAAAGCCCCAGCCAAATGGCGACAGCGATCAGAAGAAAGGCCAGGGGCTGCTTCTTTGGCCAGCGGAACAGTTGGGCGGACAGTGTGCTCATGTCTCTGAAGACGGAGCATGGGGCCAAAAGATGCAAAGAAAAGCAAAACTGCGCCCATCAGACTCTCACCCATTCATTTGTTCAATTGACATGAAGCAACCCTGGCGTGCCAGTTCTGGCGTAACCTGATGCAGCATTTCGCGACCGCGGCAGCAACCGCTAACCAAACAGACCCCATGCAAGACACTCCACCAAAGATGCGCTTTCGCGTCGAGTCCCGCCGGGTCAACGCTCACGGTAGCCGGTCGCGCTGCAAGAATGCCGAGGTAGCGCTAGACACCGATTTGGCGGGGAGCCCCGATGCGTTCAACCCGGCGGAACTCCTGTTGGCGGCCCTGTCGGCCTGCATGATCAAGAGCATCGAGCGCGTAGCGCCCATCCTCAAATTCCAACTGAGTGGTGTGGAGGTAGTGGTCGAAGGTGTGCGCCAGGACGTGCCGCCGCGCATGGAGTCCATCCGTTACGAAATCATCGTGGACACCGACGAGAACGATCAGCGGCTGAGCTTGCTGCACGACAACGTCAGGAAGTACGGTACTGTATTCAACACCGTGTCGCCCGGTACGGATCTGCAAGGTTCGCTGCGCCGGCGCTGACAGGCTTTCAACATGGGTGCCGAACACCACCACCACGATCACGCTCCCAAGGCATTCAACCAGGCGTTTGCCATCGGCATTGCTCTGAACCTTGCCTTCGTGGCCATCGAGGCCTTCTATGGTTGGAAGATCAATTCGCTGGCCCTGCTGGCCGATGCAGGGCACAACCTGAGCGACGTGGCCGGGCTGGTGTTGGCCTGGGGCGCAGCGCTGGCCAGCAAGCTGCGACCGAACCAGCGACATACCTACGGCTGGCAACGCGGCACCATCCTGGCCGCTTTTGGCAACGCCCTCCTGCTGCTGGTGGCCATGGGCGCACTCATTTGGGAAGCAGTGGGCCGCCTCATATCGCCCGATCCTTCTGCAAGCGCCGAAGGCGCCACCATCATGGTGGTAGCCGGCATCGGCATCGTGGTCAACACAATCACAGCCCTGCTATTCATGCGAGGAGGCAAAACCGACCTCAACATCCGCGGTGCGTTTCTGCACATGGCCGCCGATGCGCTGGTGTCGGCTGGCGTGGTGGTGGCCGGCGCGCTCACGCTTTGGATGGGCTGGGTCTGGCTGGACCCGGTTGCCAGCCTGTTGATTGCGGCCGTAATCCTGGCAGGCACCTGGAATCTTTTTCGCCAGTCTCTGCACCTGCTTTTTGACGGCGTGCCAGACAGCATCGATCCGCAGGCGGTTCACGACTGCCTGACGAACCAGCCCGGCGTCAGTCAGGTGAGCGATTTGCACATCTGGGCCATGAGCACCCAGAAGATTGCGCTCACGGCGCACCTTGTGATGCCAGACGGCGTCGGCGACGAGGCTTTTCTGGAGAACGTTTCGGCGCTGCTGCACGATCGCTTTGATATCGAGCATGTCACCTTGCAGATGGGGAAGACGCCCATGTTCAATGGCTGCGGCAACGCGATGAATGCCAGCCTCGATTCGCCGGTGCTCGGCAAGTTGCCCGCTCATTGATGCCATGTGTGAACTGCTCGCCCTGTCGAGTTCGCGCCCGGCGCGTCTGAATTTCTCATTGAAGACACTGGCCGCGCACAGCGCAGAACCCGGTGTGGCCCCCGATGGCTGGGGCGTGGCCTTTTACGATGGCCCGGATGTGGCGCTGTTCCGGCAGGCTGCGCCCGCAGCCGGCAGTCGGCTGGTCCGGTTCCTGGAGTCGCAAGGGCCGCGCACCGAATTGGCCATATCCCACATCCGGCATGCCACGCAAGGTCGTCTCTCTCTGGCAAACACCCAGCCTTTCAGCCGAGCCATGGCTGGACGCATGCATGTCTTCGCCCACAATGGCCACCTGCAGGGCATTCGTGACAGTGGCCTCAAGCTGCTTGGGCCCAGTCTGCCAGTGGGCGAAACAGACTCGGAGTGGGCCTTTGGACTGCTGCTGGAAAGACTGCAAGCGCTTTGGGGGCGGAACACGCCGCCAACAGTGGCAGACCGCCACACCGTACTGGGAGCGTTTGCAACCGAAATGAGAGCGCTCGGGCCAGCCAATTTCCTGTACGCGGACGGCGATGCTCTTTTTGTGCATGCCGACCGTCGCAAGCAACAGCTGAGTGGCAAGACCGCTGCTCCCGGTTTATGGGTACTGCAGAAGAAGTGCGCCCTTCAGCAGCCCCGACGCTCCGCCGAGGAACAGGCCAATCAAGTGGGTGTCGCGGTGGAGCCGGCCGAGCAGTTCCTTACCTTGGTGGCCAGCGTGCCACTCACAGACGAAGCATGGGTCCCGCTGGCGCAGGGGGAGCTGCTGGTAGTGCGCGAAGGTTCGGTGATCACCCCGTGAAAGGGCTGCGCGGCGATCAACTGCCGTCGCACAGTCCCAGAGAGGGTGGGTTGACCTGCACAAGAGGCGGTCGCTTGCCGACTGGTTCCTTGGACACAGAGATGGCGGGCTTCTGGTCTTTGATCTGGCGCCCGCCCTGCTTGAACAGGCGCTGCGGATCTGAAGGCTGAATGAGCGCAGGTACGACCGCCTCGGCCTTCGCCAGCGGTTCCGCAGGCGCCTGGGCCAGCGCCTGCACCATCGCCACACACCACACGCACCCGATGACCAGCCTCATTCATATCCCCTTTGTATTGAACTTTGCATGGTTTTCGGCGCTGACTCGACGCCCCTGGAAGCGCCTGATCCCAAAAAAAAGAACTCCCACGCCTGCGGCGCCTGCGCCTGCCAAAAACCAGATGGATGATCTGGCCGCGCCACGTGTCTGCACCAGTTGACGTGCGATCACGCCAGCCTCGCCCTTTTCAAGAGCGGCACCGTGCCACCACCGCATGCGCTCCACCGTCCAGCGCCAGCCCAGTGCGCTTTTGCTCTGCGACCTCACGATGTCCAGCGAATGGCAACGGGTGCATTTCGCGTCAAGCAGCCGTTCGCCCAGCGGACGTTGTTGTTCTCGCTGGCGTTGAAGCGCCAGCGCTCTGGCCTGTGACTCCTGTTGCTGCTCGGCCTCGCGGGACAGGCGCAGCCGGTCGGCCTCCAGTTCCTCTGCCACCTTGGCACGTTCCTGCGGTGAAGACAGCACCGTCGGGCTGCGGTAGTCATCGCCCGACATTTCCGCGTGTGCCGGCAGGGCCAGGACCGTGAGCAACGCCAGCGGCCCAAGTGCCCTACCGAACGCCGCAACCCCCAAGATGTTCCGTTCTGCGCTCAGGCAGGGGCGTTGCCGTGCCACTGCGACCATGCCGCAGCCACGTTGTCCGCACACCGTGGCTTGCCCACCTGGGAGGGTGTTCCTACGCAGATGAATGCCACCAGCTGTTCGTCGGCGGCACAGAACGCTTCCGTAACAGCCGGGTGCTGGCATTTGCGTCCACTGAGTGTCTTGGCGCCAAAGCCCATCAGGTGCATGGCATTGAGGAAATTCGTCAGGGCGCCGCCTACCGTCATCCATTGTTCATGCTCGGGCACTTCTGCAATGTCGGGAATGATGTGCGCCACCCAGGCCACCAGCATCGGGCCCTTGGCCGCGCGTTCCCGCTCACGCTGAATGTCGTCGGCGGACTTGCCCACTGCTGCCGCAAACACCGCGAACCGTTCGCCGAGCGCGTCACGCTGTTCCGAGGGCACCAGCACTGCGCGCCAGGGCACCAGCAGACCGTGGTCTGGCGCGCGCAAGGCGCAGGCCACTGCCTGCTCCAGTTGCCCCGTCGACGGCGCAGGCTCGGTTAACCATCGGGGTCCCACCGAGTGCCGGCTGAGCAGCCCCTGCAGCGCGGTGGACCGAGAAGCTGCGGGATCAGGCATCGGGTGATGCGGTCCCGGCAACTGCTTCAATGAATCAAAACCAGGCTTCAGGCCATGGGTGCGCATACGGGCTCCTCTTCCTTTCAGTTGTCTCGCCAACTCAGTCGTTCAAGGCGCGGGATCCGCCAGGGCATGCCGCATCAACCTGACCAGCGCCGCGAACACGAGTGCCGCCGGAAAACGGGTGGATGCCTTGTGGCAGGCCCGATCCAAAGGGCCTCCCCAGGCATGAACGAACTCGGTAGCAAATTCCTCTGCCATGCCTTGAGCATCCGGGTCGCCACGGGCTGCGCTCTCATACAGGCGGGCCAGAAACTCCAGTTGCATGGCCACATGATCGGGCAGATCGTGAAAGCGTTCGTCAGGCTTGACCCCGGCCATCTCGTAGCAGGCGAGCATCATCTGTGTGCTGTTGCCTCCGAGCGCGCCTTCCAGATACACCCCTGCGTTGAGCGTCACCGGTACCGGCGGCACCAGAAACAGTCGGCTGTACTCCACCAGCCACGTGTCTGCGTCCCCGGCTCGCGCGTTGGCCGCCCAGCGGGCACATTCAGTTGCCAGCGCGGACTTGACGCCTTCCATGTCGAGACCGGGCAGGCCAGGCGCCATTTCAGCCAGGTCGTCGACCAGAGGTTGCGCCCAGTCACAGATGGACCACGTATCGGGTGGTGGCAGAAAGGCCTGGGCCAGGCAGTACAGCAGGTCGGCCCGCTGCAGCTGCGCCTCGCCTTCAGAGCTCAGCACACCCGGCGCCAGTGCAGCGGCTTCGCTCACAGGCCCTCCTGGCCGTCCAGCGCGAGCTGTCTCTCTCCCAGCGCATAGACCACATTGGCGAGAAACACCGCAGTGGCCAGCACCGCCCACTCGGTCAGGGAAGGCGTATAGCTCAGCAAACCATGAGCCCAGCTGCCCTTGAACAGGGCCACCATCTGGCCGCCAATGACGAAGTCATAGCGCGCGGTGAACAAGGCCACCAGCGCCACCACGGCGGCCAGCAGCTGCAGCGACAGCGACCTGCGCAGGCCTGGCAGCACCGTCAGCACGATGGGCAGACCCAGACCGATCCACAGCTCGGCCTGGAACGTGGGCCGGCTCCAGAGGTAGTGCCACACCTGCATGCCCTCGGCGTTGCTGTACAGGCCCGCGATCAGGCGCGACACCACGAAAAAGGCGTGCGCGATCATGAGCACCGCAAACAGGCCGCCCAGTGGACCGGTAAAAAGCATGCGGGTTCTCTCCGGTATGCGTTGCGTGTTGAAGCCGGCGGCCAGGTGGGTGAAGATGATCACGAACGTGACGGCACCCAGAAAGGCCTCGACCATGAAGGCCAGTGACATTTCACCGCCAAACCAGAACGGCCGCATCGACATCCAGCCGTACACGCCGCCCGCCACGAAGGTGATGTAGACCGCAGCCACAAAAGTCAATACGGCAGCGGCCTTCGACGGCAGCACAGCCCTGGGCCACAGCCACGTCAGAAGCAGCCAGGCCAGGCCCACGCTGTAGAAGATCACGCCCCACACCTTCCAGAACAGCGGCGCCGAAAAAGTACCGCTGAACGGGATGAGCAACAGCGCCTTCATGGGCGCGCCCAGCTCCATGAACAAGGCGGCCACGCCGCCGGCCAGGGCAGCCATGGCCAGCAGGGTGGCGCGCCGCGCGATCGGCTCGAAAGCCGGCAGCCGGAACACCGTCCAGGCAGAAGCCAGCATGGCAAGGCCGGTCGACGAGAGCAGGAAGAAGTCGTAGGTGACGATGGGCAGGCCCCAGAAGATGCCCCGGCTGTCGCTGTTGTAAGCGGTGTGACCGACGGTCAGCAACTGGCTGAGCACGAAGCCGCCAGCCACGACCAGACCGACCACCGCCAGAATGAGGAGGAGCCCCATCGGGCTGCCCGAGGAAGGGCGAGGTTGAGCAAGGGTGTTCATGTGGGTTCTCCTCTGTATCAGGCCTTGGGTTCGTCGGCTCGGCTGCTGGGCACGGCGGCACCGGCTCCACCCGAGAGGTAGTACACCTGCGGCTTGTTGCCGGTGTGGTCGAGCAGGCGCACGCCACGCTTGTCGGCGATCAGCTTGTTGACGTTGGAGTTGGCGTTGTCCAGGTCACCGAAGTAGCGCGCCTTGGGCGGGCACACGCGCACGCAGGCCGGGGTGTGTTCCTTGGTCACCGGGTTGTCCTCGTCCAGATCGGCCACACCCTTGGGCGCGGTACTGGTCTTGTGGTGGCAGAAGGTGCACTTGGACACCACGCCGCTCGGCTGGATGCCCACACCATGGGTGGGATCGTCCTGGGGCCCCTTGTAGGGGGGGTCCCACTGGCGCCCGTCCTGGCCTGGAAACACACTGCGCAAGTCGGGCTGCACCACGGCCTTCTCGTCGGTGTAGAAGCGCACGCCATAAGGGCAAGCCACCATGCAGGCCTTGCAGCCGATGCACTTGTTCCAGTCGATCAGCACGAAGCCACCGTCCTCTTCCTTGTACGTGGCACCGGTTGGACAGACATCCACGCAGGACGGGTTTTCGCAATGCATGCAGGGGCGCGGGAACCACTGCATCTTCACGTTCGGGTACGTCCCCTCGTGATAGAAAAGCACGTCCTGCCAGTTCTCACCTGGCAGCCGGTTGTTCTCCATCGAACACGCGGTGGTGCAGGCCTGGCAGCCGGTGCACTTGTCCAGGTCAATGACCATTCCCCACTTTGCCATTTCAGTCTCCTTGTCTGGTTGGAATGGCCATCAGGCCTTTTCGATCGTGACCTTGGTGGAGTAGTAGTTGCACTGCCCCGTGATGCGATCACTCTGATTCACGGTGATGTCGCCGCTGTGGCCCGGCCCGCGGCCTTTGGCCCATCGGCCTTGTGCCCAGTGGCCATGCTCCATCGGGTACACCAGCGTGTCTGGTCGCACACCTTCAAAGAGGCGACACACCCCCTCAATGGAGCCGACGCTGGTCTTGACCCGCACGCGGTCGCCATCGGCGATGCCGCGTTGTTTCGCCGTCTCCGGATGGATTTCGATGTAGGCCTGATCGCGACCGCCCATCACCGGCTGCAGCAGGCTGATGGCGTGTGGGAGGTTGCTACCGCGGCCTTCTGCATGCATTGCCACTTTGGGTGTGACCATGAACATGTCGCCGCCACCGGGGTTCTGAGGCTCCTCCCAGTGCGGGAACATCAGCTTGGCGCGATCGCGTCCGGTTTTGGAAGCGATCCAGTCGGCCTTGGCCTCGAGCCAGCCGGAGCGGAATTCAAACTTGCCCGACGGTGTCTTGAGCAACTTGGCCTTGACCTCGTCCGCGCTCATGGGCTTGGCGTAGGCTTTTCCGTCCCACTCAAAGAAGTCGCCATTGCGCTGCTGCCAGAGGTAGCGCTTCTTGTACCAGACGCCCTTTTCCTTCCAGCTCTCAAAATCCTTCACGCCGTTGTCGCCCGGGTCGGCCTCGAAGCCCTTGGCGAGATGGCGGATGACATTTTCAGAATCCTTGAGTTCCTTGTAGTACGCGCCCATGGACCCCTTCATGCGCTTGCCGATTTCGATCAGCGTGTCGCCGTAGTACTTGGTGTCGTACAGCGGTTTGATCGCAGGCACTCGCAGTTGCGCCAGTGGCCAGCCTTCGAACGGATAGGTGGGTGCGTCCTGCAGGCGTTCCAGGAAGGTGTGGTCGGGCAGGATGATGTCGGCCATCATGGCCGTCTCGCCGGGGAAGGGCGAGGTGTCGATGACGAACAGTTCCTTGAGCGCCTCTTCCCATTGCTGGCCGTTGGGGGCTGTCCACACCGCGTTGTTCAGGTAGAACATGATGGTGTCGAGCTTGTAGGGCTTGCCCGCGAGCGAGTTGGGCCCCACCTCCTGCATCATGTTGTTGGCCATCAGGTAGCCGTCTTCGTGGCCCTTGAGGTCGATGCGTGGCTGGCTCTTCCAGGGGCCGTCCTTCGCATAGTCGTCCATGAAGTCGGCCTCGTCGACCGGCATGGCACCGTAGGACGGACCCATCTGGTACATCATGCCGCCCTCGGCGAACAACGAGCCCACCAGCGCATTGAGCGAATGCACCGCCATACCGTTCAAGATGCCATTACTGTGCGCGTGCACACCACGTTCGAAGATCGCCATCGCCGGGCGCGTGCTGCCGAACTCGGTGGCGGTGGCGATGATGTCACGCGCCAGGATGGTGGTGATGCCTTCGGCCCATTCAGGCGTGCGGTCCTTCAGTTCGATGTTCCACCACTCCACCAGGCCGCGCGTCCACTTCTCTTGGAACAGTTCGGGATCGACGGTCTCTCCCGCCTTGAAGCGGTTTTCGCCGTCCTTGAAGTCGCCCACAAAAGAGCGTTCCCACAGGCCCTTGGTCAGGATCACATGGGCCACGGCCAAGGCAAACGCGCCATCGGTCCCGGGCTTGATCATGAGCGCTCGGTCGCTGGCGGCCAGTGTGGTGTTCATGTGCACATCCACCGCCGTTACCCGGGTCTTGGGTGACTTCGAGCGCATGTGGCCCCACATCTGCATTACGTAGTTGTAGGGCCGGAAGGCCTCCAGAAAGCCACAGCCCATGAGCAACAGGTAGTTGGTGTTGCGGTAGTCGTGCGCGTTGTAGGAGCCGTTGCCGTCGGTGGCCTGCTTGGACTTGATGCTCCCGTCCGAGCACATCGACGAGTGACCGATGGCCACGTTCGGTGAACCGTAAAGCTTGCCGAAGGTGCCCTGCAGACCAGCGCAGGATGCACCCCATCCACGGCCATAGAGCAAGGCAAAGCGGTGGCTTTCGTTTTTGTCGCGCAGCATGTTCAGGCGGTCGGCCACCGTCTGCAGCGCTTCGTCCCACGAGATGGGCACGAACTTCGGGTCTTCGTTGCGCCCCTTGTTCGGGTTGGTGCGCTTCATCGGGCTCTTGAAGCGGTCCGGGTCGTACAGTATGTAGGTGCCTAGCGGGCCCTTGGGACAGAGCTTGCCGTTGGCAATGGGGTGGTCGGTATTGCCGTAGATGGCGTGGACCTTGCCGTTGGTGGTGTAGACGTCGATGCCGCAGCGCGCCGGGCACTGGTGACAGATGTTTTTGGTGATCTTCGTCTCGGCCGCAGCGGCGGCCGGCGCTTGTGCCCGGGTTTCCCTGAGCGTGGTGCCGCCGACCACAGTAGCCGCCGCGCCAGTGGCAGCCGTGGCCTGCAGGAAGCGCCGGCGTGAGACCGCTGGCTGGAAGATGCGTTCGATGATGCCCATCACAGGTCTCCTCTTGGTTGAATCAATTCAGGCCGCCAAACAGTTGCTTGCGTGCGTCGTCCATGAAGCGTTGTGACTTGGCACAGCTGGGGCACAGGCTGGGCGCCTCGCTCTCCAGTTGCGCCGCATCCGGCGTGTAGACGTCGCCGCATGACGCACAGGGGCGCCGCACATGGGAAAACACGGTCTGCGCGCCGCGCCGGCCCCCGGTGGGAGCCAGCTGGATGGCGCCGGTCGGGCAAGCCCGCACACAAGTGCCACAGGCGATGCAGCTCTCGCTTGAAAACTGCAGGTGCGCGCCAATGCCGTTGTCGCGCACCGTCAACGCAGCCGTGGGGCACAGGGCTACACACAGACGCTGGTCGCAGCAGGTGGCGTTCACATGCATCTGCGGGTAGAGCTCGCTGGGCAGTTCGTTCCCTGAACGTTCGGCCAAAGAACCCAAGCCTGTCAGCAGACGCTGACGGTCCGGCGAAGCCTGGCGGCGGTCTGCCGGATACGCAGCCTTGCCGTCGCCACCCATGGGGGTGGAAACGGCTGTGGAACGGCCTGCAGGCCGCTCCAGGGCCTGGCGAAAGAAACTGCGCCGGTCGAGTTTTTCCGCCGTCTCTGGTGCGGGGGGCAGCAGTTGCGGGCAGCGTTCTGCAGGCAGGGGCTCACGGACCAGCTGGGGAGCCGCCGCCGCTGCGTCCACGGCTTCCAGCCAGAGGGTGGCCAGATCCAGCGCCGCTTGCGCGGGGTGGTGTGGGGCTTCACCGTGGCAACCCATGTCGCAGGTTTCGCACCAGCCCCTGTCCATGAGCTGCACGGCGCTGCCTCCGGCGCTCAGCGCCACCAGATGACTCGCGCGGACCGCACCCAGACAAGGCACCTCCTGGCTGGCTGGCGCGCGCAGGTCGGCTGGCACCTTGCGGCATTCCAGGATGACGGGCACCGCAGGCTGCGCAGGGGAAGAGCGGCCGGCTTCCGCCTGCGGAGCCGCAGGCGACAGGAACGCCAGCTCGGGCAGCGACAGCGCTTCAGTGGGACAGGCAGCCGTGCACTGGCCGCAGCCGGTGCAGGCGTCGCCCAGCGTCACTTCGGCCAGCGACACCTCCAGCGCCTGCGCCGGGCAGGCACTCGCACACGCACGGCACTGGCCATGTCGGCTGCGCAACGGCAGGCACGCGCCCTCTTCGTGCAACAGCGGTTTGTCGGCGCGCAGCATGACGCGGACAGGCGATTTGTCTCCAGGCATTCTTGTTGGCGACCGATGAAGGCCTCGTGGGGGAAATACCTTGACACCGCAAGGGGCATGCCACTGCGTCCTCGTCTAAAATTCCCAATGAAATCAAAGCATTAACAGACCAACCGACCTTTTTCCGAGGTCTGTTGGTGTTACCTGCGGGTAACACCCTAGGGAAAACACCCAATCTTTCCGTTACCGTCGGGTAACCATGACAAGCAAAGTCTTCCCAGCGGTTGGGGCTGGACTCAACCGGCGTGAGTGCCTTGCAGCAGGGGCGGTGCTGGCCTTGGCACCCCGCTCGCTGGGAGCGCAGTCGCGAGCCATCCGCTTTGGCCTGACGCCGGTGTTTCTGGACGACCGCGTGACATTGCTTCGGCAGTGGGCCCAGTACCTGGAAAACGAAATGGGCAGCGCGGTGACCTTTGTCCAGTTTGGCTCCTATGCCCAGGTCATGGATGCCCTTCGGGGTGGTCAACTCGACTTGGCCTGGGTCTGCGGCTATCCGTATGTGCTGTATCGCCAAGAGTTGCAACTGGTGACTGTTCCGATCTGGCGCGATGCCCTTGTCTACCAGAGCTATCTGATCGCGGACAAGTCATCCACCGTTCGCACCGTGGACGACCTTCGCGAACGGACCTTTGCGTATTCCGACCCCTTGTCGAACTCGGGCTTCCTGTTTGTCCAGCATTTGCTGCGACATCGAAAACACGACCCGGCCAGCTACTTCAAGCGTTCCTTTTTCACCTACTCGCACCGGCACGTGGTCGATGCGGTTTCGCAGGGGCTGGCGGAAGCCGGTGCGGTAGATGGCTACGTCTGGGAAACCCTGGCCGAGCTTTCGCCCGCCGTGACCGCTCAGACCCGCGTGATGATGCGCTCGCCTGATTTCGGCTTTCCGCCGATCGTTGCGCCGGCCAACACACACCGTGCGGTGGTGGCGCGTTATGCCAGCGCACTCAAGCGCATGGCCAACCATCCGGACGGACAGCGGGTGCTCAAGGAGCTTCGGCTCGATGGCTTCGCCGATGCGACGCCCGGACTGTTCGACAGCATCGCCAACATGGCCGCTCACCAGCGCGGCTGAAATGAACCGGGTTCTGCTGAGCTACCGATTTTTGGTGCCACTGGCACTCACGGGCGTGGCCGTGGTGGCCGGTATTGCCGTGGCGCTCACCACCTTCTTTCTGGTGGATCGTCATGTGCAGGCCAATGCAGAGGCCGAAACACGCCGACTGGCCAGCACGTTGGCGCGGGCACTGGTCCAGCCTGTGTTGCGCAACGATGTTTGGCAGGCCTATCAGTTGGTTCGCGCTGCCACTGAAACTGCACCGCAGGAGCAGCAGGACGCGTCCGTCGGCATCGTGGTCCTGGATGCCAGGGAGCAGGTTTTTGTCTCGCCTGCACCGCGCCAATACCCCATCGGAGCGCACCTGAGCACGCTCCCCGACAGCATGATCGAGGCTTCGCGCACCGTGCTGTCCAGCCACCCACCAGGTTCGGCCAGGGTGGCGGATGCAGGCGGCGCTTCCCTCGTTCTGGCCGTTCCAATCGTGGGCGATGAAGACGCCTTGCTCGGCGTCGTGCTGGCGACCCATCCTGCCGGTATCTCCCGAGCGCAGCGGGAAACCGTGGTGCGCCAGCTGTCCGTTCTTGGCCTTATCGCTGTGGCGCTGGTGGCCCTTGCAGGCGCCTACCTCGGTACAAGGCTGACGGCGCCGCTTGGGCGCCTGCGGGAAGTCATGCAGAACACACCCCGGCTAGCCACCGTGAAGGAGCAATTGCAGTCCGACGAGCTGACCAGCGTGGGAGAGCGTCAGGACGAAGTGGGCGAACTGGCCAGAACCTTCTCGGCCATGCTCCGGCAGATTGCGGCCAAGCAGGAACTTGAGCGTCATATGCAGGAAGCCGAGCGCCTGGCGAGCATCGGCCAGATCACCGCCAGCATTGCGCATGAAGTCAACAACCCGCTGGGTGGCATGCTGGGCGTCATACAGAACCGGCGCTTGCGTGGTGGTGTTGACGAAGCCACCGAGCGCACCCTGGGACTGCTTGATCGCGGCCTGAACCAGATACATGAAACCGTGCAGGCGCTGCTCAATGAAGCTCGCCGCGAGCAGCGTAGCCTGCAGGCCGCCGACCTGCACGACTTGGAGCTGTTGCTGCGGCCGGAGGCCGAGCATCTTCGTTGTTCTTTCCAATGGCGGGTGGCTCCACCCTCTCATGGCGACCTGCCCGCGGTGGCGGTGCGACAGGTCGTTCTCAACCTCACTCTCAACGCTCTGGCGGCGGCAGGCGCAAGGGGCGAAGTGCTGGTCTGGACCGAGACCACATCGGCGTCATGGCAGGTGTGTGTGGGCAACACAGGCCCGGTGCTGAGTCATGAAAAGTTGGACGCCTTGACCCAGGGCACCGAACGCACGCCCGATGGACGCCTGGGCTTGGGCCTGTGGATCACCGCCCGCATTCTTCATACCCTGGGTGGTCGGCTTGAGCTTCGAATGGCCCGCCCCAGCGAACCAACGACCGTGCTCTGCGCGGACTTTCCACTCCAACAGTTCCACCTGCTCAGCACAGAGCGTGACGACACGAATTCCCCTGCCAGCACCGCATGAACATCGACCTGATTGAAGACGACCCGCTCATGGGCGAAGCGCTGACCGAGCGGTTGCAACTAGAAGGCTTCGAGTGCCGCTGGTGGCGCACTGCGAATGCGTTGATCGTTGCAGCTGAAGGAGGGCAGGAACCTGCTGCGGCCATCATCAGCGATGTGCGGCTGCCGGATCTTGAGGGGCCGGAACTGATGAACCGCCTGCCGAAGCGCTGGCTCGATCGCCCCTGGATTTTCATCACCGGCTATGGGACGGTCGCCCAGCGCAACGAACTGCTGGCCAGAGGTGCCTTCGATTTCTTCACCAAGCCCCTGGACATGGACCGTCTGATGGAGCGGCTGCGCGCGCTTGCGCCAACCCGAGCTTCGCCGCCTCCTTTGCAAACGCCCTCTTGCCCCCTGGGTATCTCCAGCGAAATGCGAAAGCTTCACGTCATGGTCAGGCGCCTGGGCGATCACTGGAACACCGTCCTAATCACTGGAGAGTCGGGAGCCGGCAAAGAAGAACTGGCGCGCTGTCTGCACCTTGAAACGCAGCCAACAGGAGCCCCATTTGTGGCGGTGAATGCCACTTCATTGCCTGAATCGCTGATCGAAGCCGAGCTGTTCGGCTACGAAAAAGGGGCCTTCACCGGTGCATCGCGTTCCCACAAGGGCATGTTCGAACAGGCCAACGGTGGCACTTTGTTCCTTGACGAAATCGGTGACATGGCGCTGAGCCTCCAGAGCCGGTTGCTGCGGGTGCTGCAGGACCGCATGATCACCCGCCTGGGCAGCGAAAAGGCCCAGCAGGTCCAGGTGCGCATCATCTTCGCGACCAACCGGCACCTGAACGAAGAGGTTAGGGCCGGTCGCTTCCGGGAAGACCTGTACTACCGCATCAACGTGGTGCACCTGCGTGTGCCGCCCTTGCACGAGCGACCGGAAGATGTGCCATGGCTCGCGCAGCGCTTTGTCGAAGCTTGGAATCAGGAGCACCCATCAGCACCCCGACTCCTGGGAGAAGAAGCCGAGCGAATGCTAATGGCACACCGCTGGCCGGGCAACGTGCGTGAGCTGCGCAACTGCATCGAACGTGCATGTCTGCTATCTGAGGGAACGACCATTGAAGCCAGGCTCCTGCAGCCTGCACAGGATGAAAGCCTGGTCTCTCCAACCCCTGAGTTTGGGCCAGAGGCGAAATCAACATCTCCGACGCTGGAGTCCTACCTCCGGGAGCAGGAAAAGCAATACATCACCCAGATCCTTGCCAAACACGACTGGCAAATCGGTATCACGGCAGATGCATTGGGCATCAGTCGGAAGAGCCTTTGGGAGCGAATGAAACGCTTGTCGATTCAGTAAGCTGAAAGACACCTCGGCGTTGAGCTTGCTGTGCCCACCCAGGTAGGCAAGCAAGCGCAGATGAAGGCGACGCATTGATCTTTGCTTGAAGAAAAGCGCTTGGTTTGCGAGTCAGGGGTCTATTGTTTCACCCGGTTGACACCTCGCCCATCAAGGTATTATATTTTCAGCCATGACATCTGCTTCATCACCAGCGCGCACGACTTCACGCCAGATACCTGATTACTCAGACCAGGCGTACTGGCAGGGCACCATCAAGATGTCCCTCTCCAAGTTTTTCGTTCTATGCGTGCTTCACCAGAAGCCCATGCATGGCTACGAGGTGGTGCAGGCCGTAGAGGCCTCAACCAAAGGATGCTGCAGCCCTTCAGAAGGAACTGTGTATCCCATGCTCAACGAGTTTGAAGCGGGCGGCTATCTGAACTCAAAGTCGGAGATCGTTCAGGGACGCGAACGCAAGGTGTACAGAATCACCAAGAAGGGTCGCGATGCGTTTCAGACGGCAGTGGAAGCCTGGCTTGAGGCCACCGATTGCATCCTTGCGGGCCAAGCGATGACTCAATTGAATGCTCGCCGGTGACGTGATGACCACCCCCTAGGCTATTTTTTTCACTTTATACATCGGTGTAGGATGCCTCCTTGTGCAATGTATATAGAGTGACCGACCTTCTCTCGCGGCTGCAGTGGCAAGGCCGCAATCCTCCAACCTTTAAGGAAGACTGATTGAAATGAGACTTCGTACCCTTGCAGATCCGGACCACCTCCCCGCCCTGGACAAGCGCTACACGATGCGTCATCTGGCGGGTGATCTTCCCGCAGGCCTGCGCCTTGATCACCCTCCACGTATCCTCTTGCTGTACGGTTCGTTGCGCGACCGTTCGTACTCCCGGCTGGTTGTCGAAGAGGCCGCCAGGATTCTGCGCTTCTTCGGTGCAGAAGCGCGCATCTTTGATCCGTCGGATCTGCCCCTGCCGGACCAGGTGGCTCATGACGAACATCCAGCGGTGCGTGAGCTGCGCGAACTATCGATGTGGTCGGAAGGGCAGATCTGGTGCAGTCCCGAACGCCATGGGCAGATCACAGCGGTCATGAAAGCGCAGATTGATCATCTTCCGCTGAGCCTGGGTGGGTTGAGGCCAACGCAAGGGAGGACGCTGGCAGTCATGCAGGTGTCGGGTGGTTCGCAATCCTTCAATGCAGTGAATACGTTGCGCTTGCTCGGTCGCTGGGTACGCATGTTCACCATCCCCAATCAGTCTAGCGTGGCAAAGGCCTTTCAGGAGTTCGATGACGCAGGACGCATGAGGCCGTCTGCTTACTACGATCGCATCGTTGATGTGGTCGAAGAACTGGTCCGCTTCACCGCTTTGCTTCGGCCCCACGTACCCGTCCTGACAGACCGGTATTCCGAACGAAAGGAGGCTAGCATGCCTGCACGAGATGAAGGCCGGGACCTGTCTGCGATTGCGATTGCGCCTCAAATTCAAGGACAGTCAGCATGAGCAAACTCATATGGTTGACAGACCTGCATCTGGTCGAGCCGGGCCGGGAGTGGCCGCAGGGCATTGACCCACTACAGCGCTTGCGCAACTGCCTCAGCGAAGTGCGTCAAAGACACGGTGATGCAGACAGGATCGTTGTTTCTGGTGATGTTGCTCAATTAAAGAACCCTGGCGCCTATAGCCTCTTGCGCGACGAGCTTGACCAGACCGGTATTGCGTACCGCGTCATGGCGGGAAACCATGATGACCGTCGAGCACTGCTATCGATCTTCCCCGATCTCTGCGGCGCGGGGCCCTTCGTCCACGGGTTTGACGAACTCTCAGACGCACAGATCGTTTATTTGGACACTGTTGCCGACAACGGAAAGCACCATGGCGAACTGTGCGAGTCCAGACTGGACTGGATCGAGAAGGCCTTTTCGTCCAGCGACGAACGCCCACTGCTGGCATTTCTGCACCATCCGCCTGCCGATATCGGTGTTGCTGCACTTGACCGGCTAAAGCTCATCAATGCAGACGCACTTCTTCCACTGGTCCAGGCTCGCAAGCATCCAACGTTCCTGTTCGCTGGGCATGTCCATCGAAACAGCACGGGATTGTGGGCAGGTCATCCCATCGCAACGCTGAAGAGTACCCATGTGCAGTTTGAGTTCGATATGAACGCACAGAAGCTTGTTCGGAGCAAGGAGCCGCCTGGATACGCAGTGGTACTGGTCGATAAAAGCCGGGTCGTTGTGAACTACTGCGACATGGTTGTGAGCTAGGTGTATCCGGCCAACTTATGGAGCGAGATCAGTTGACCCAGCAGCGAGTTCCAGATACATTTCTTCGTATTTTTACGAATTACGAAGCAGGTCATGGCGAAGTCCACCAATGAGTCAAAGTCCGCCTACGAAAAACATAAAGCCGAAGAGTTGTCTGTGCTTTTTAAGGCATTGGCGCACCCGGCACGCATCCGTCTGTTGCAGCACCTCGCCAGCCACGGCACCTGCTATTTCGGCAAGCTCTCCGACGTCGTGGATCTCGCGCCGTCCACCACTTCACAACACGTCAAGGTGCTCAAAGACGCTGGCCTTGTGCTGGGATCTGCCGAAGAGCAACGCACCTGCTATTGCATCAACCCTGATCGCGTGGCCACGCTCAAGAGATTGGTCGAGGCGCTCTAAGGGCGGCCTTTTTTGGTTTATTTATTCGTCAATCGACGAAGTACGAAGGAGTCTCCCATGAAAGTTCTGAGTTCCGCTTCTTCTCCCGTGGCCGTCATAGGTGCCGGCCCGGTCGGTTTGGCTGCGGCGGCCCATCTGGTGCAACGCGGTCTGCCTGTGGTTGTTCTGGAGGCGGGCAGCATCGTCGCGAGCCATCTGGCCAGCTACCGCCAGGTTCGTCTGTTCTCTCCCTGGCGCTACAACATCGACCGCGCCGCGCGCGAATTGCTCGACGCATCGGGCTGGCTTGCTCCGGTGCTCGACAAGCTGCCCACCGCAGGCGAACTGGTGGAAGACTATCTGGTCCCACTGGCCCGCACGTCGGCGCTGGCGCCACACATTCATTTCGGCAATCGGGTGGTGGCCATCTCGCGTGACGGGTACGACAAGGCCAAGACCGCAGGTCGTGAGCAGGCCGACTTTGTGCTCCAGATCCAGACGGCTGAGGGTCTGCGCGAGTTGCACGCCAGCGCAGTGATTGACGCCTCGGGCACATGGTCGCAACCCAATCCGCTGGGTGTACACGGCTTGCCTGTACTGGGCGAAGCAGATGCTCGCGCACAAATCGTGCACGGCATGCCCGATGTGCTGGGCACGGATCGCAGCCGCTATGCCGGCCGCAAGGTGCTGGTGGTCGGTGCGGGACATTCGGCTGCCGGCAATCTGCTGGCCCTGGCCACCCTGGCAGAAGAGGAACCTGGCACGCGTCTGGCCTGGGCGGTGCGGGGCAATGACCTGCGCAGGCTTTTTGGTGGTGGAGAAAACGATGGTTTGCCTGCGCGCGGCGAACTGGGAGTGCGCCTGCGCGCGCTTGTCGATCAAGGTCGACTCGAAATGCACCTCGGTTTCGGCATTCGCGAGGTGGCTCCCGGCCCCAAGGGGTTGCGTGTGCTCGCCGTTGATGCAGCCAAGGCACCCATCGAGGGTGTCGACGAGATCATCGCTTCTACAGGCGCCCGGCCCGACCTCAGTATTGCGCGGGAACTGCGGCTTCGCCTTGATCCATGGCTGGAAAGCACCGATGAACTCGCGCCCTTGATCGACCCCAACGTGCACAGCTGCGGCACCGTGCGGCCCCATGGTCACCGCGAGCTCGCACATCCCGAAGCCGGCTTTTATGCCATCGGCGCAAAAAGCTATGGCCGTGCCCCGAATTTCCTGCTCGCCACAGGCTATGAGCAGGCACGTTCGGTCGTGGCCGCATTGGCTGGCGACCTGAGCGCCGCCGATGACGTGCAGCTTGAGCTGCCGCAGACCGGTGTGTGCTCGGTGGACTTGGCGAGCCCTCCTTCCGGGGGAGCAGACATGGGCTGTTGCGGCGGGCCGGCAAAGGCCGACACAACCGCCTGCTGTGTACTCGACGAAGCGAGCAAGGTGCAGGGCAAGTCAGGCTGCGGGTGCGGATCGAAATCCTCGTCTCCCCCGGTTGAGCCAGCCAATCCCGCCACCCGTTCTGCAGTCCCGGCCGCAGCCGCCTGCTGCGGCTGACATGGCCATTCCAGGCAACGCGGCCACGATCGCGGCGCTGGGGACTGCCCAAACCCTGGCGTGGGCATCCACCTACTACCTGCCAGCCATGCTGGCGGCCCCCATGGCACGGGACTTGGGTGTAAGCACGCCCACCGTGTTTGCCGCATTCTCGCTCGCGCTGGTTGTGTCCGCGGTGGTAGGCCCATGGTCTGGCCGCGCCATTGATCGCCATGGGGGGCGCCCTGTGCTCATGGGCACAAGTCTGCTCTTCGCACTCGGGTTGGCCGCACTCGGTACATCGCAAGGCGTGTGGTCCTTGTTTGCGGCCTGGGCACTGATTGGTCTTGCCATGGGTAGCGGCCTATACGAAGCAGCTTTCTCGGCCCTGGTTCGGCTGTACGGTCAAGGTTCCCGCAGTGCCATCACAGGCATCACGCTGATCGCGGGTTTCGCCAGCACGGTGGGATGGCCGCTTTCGACCTTGCTTGAAGCACAGATCGGTTGGCGAGGCGCCTGCTTTGCTTGGGCAGGTCTGCATCTGGTGCTTGGCCTGCCCCTTAACGCAGCGCTGCCGCGCGCGGGCGTGGCGCAGCAGCCCCACCAGACGCCGCCGACAAAGGTTGACGGCAAGGCGCCGTCTGCCAATCGTGTGAAAGTCACCTCCACTTTGCTGGCCTTCGTGTTTGCCGTTACCTGGTTCATCAGCACCGCCATGGCGACACACCTCCCAGCACTTCTGCAAGCCAGTGGCGCCAGCCTAGCGGTGGCAGTTGGTGTGGGCGCATTGATCGGGCCTGCACAGGTGGCCGGGCGACTGCTCGAATTCGGGTTTCTTCGACACGTTCACCCACTGTTGTCGGCACGACTTGCCGCGATGGGCCATCCGTTGGGCGTAGCGGCTTTGCTCATTGCCGGGCCAGTTGTAGCGCCGCTTTTCGCCGTTTTGCATGGCGCGGGCAATGGCATCCTCACCATTGCCAAGGGGACGCTTCCGCTGGTGCTGTTTGGTCCTCAGGGCTACGGCATGCGCCAGGGCTGGCTGATGTTGCCAGCGCGCGTGGCGCAGGCCATGGCGCCATTTCTGTTCGGAATGGCGCTGGTGCAATGGGGCTCGGGCGCGCTATGGTTGTCTGCCGGCCTGGGCGCGTTGGCCCTTCTTGCTTTGATGGTGCTGCCACATGCGCGAACTACTGAGGGGCAAGTCAAATCAACATGATCGCATCGGAAGCAGGCTATGACTGAGGGGGCAATGGTCAGCGGCTTTGAGGCGCACCTTGCTGGAAAACACGAGCGTTTTTTAGGACAGATGTGTGACAAGCGACGTCATGTGAAAAAACGCCTGTCACACCACGTCTCTGAAAAAGGATCAGTAGATCAACGACTTGATGCCGACTAGCGCCGCTTGACGCTTGCTTGGTGAGCTTAGAGCATCAACATGTCGATCAATTTTTCTGCTCTCCGAAGCCAAGGGTCGTGGGTTCGATCCCCGCCAGCCGCACCATATCTTGTGTTCCGCGCAAGTGATTGCCATCAACGTGTTGTGCAGTTGTGCTCCATGAGTACGTTTGGGTCCTGGTATCGGGCTCAACTGGTCAAGGGACCAATGGTCACCCCTTTTGCTTCCCTGGTGCCTGTGCCCTGTATGTGCCCAGCTTGTGCCACGCCAACAGCGTCAGCCCAGCTCAAGTTGTTCCCAGTGACCATTGCACTTGTGCCCTGAGTGGACGCCACTGGCGGAGCGCGATCTGCTGTGGGGATGGACCGTTTACATTCGTAGGTCTGTTTGGCGGTGGTTAGAGCCGGTATCCAGCGGAGGATGCACTCACGCGGGCAGGCGCGATTCCGTTGACCGAAGTGGTTGCTTCACGGGGCCCTTCGGTCGTAGTACATACACAGCCCGCCCCTGCATTTGTGTATCTGCGGGATCGGCTCCGTCCATCAGCGGTTGTCCGCAGCACCAGGATCATTGGTTCACGTGGGGTTTTTGCGGAGATTCCAACTGCGCGAGGCGTGGTCATATTCAGCTGTGGGGTTCGAAGTCAGGATTGACGATTCGAACAAGTCCCCCCAGCGGACAAATTTGTCCGCTGGGCTTTCTCCAATGTCATGCATCGATAGTCGGTGCCGGTTAACGACAGCGCGTCGCGATGGCGGGCCATGTACCTGCCAGGCTGGATACGGACTTCGACCGGTCCCGATTTGGGCCAAATGTCGAACCGTGAGTGAGCCAGGCTGGAGATGCGAAGTGCCAGCACCATTTGCCCTTCACCCTTCGCTTCGGTAGCCCAACAAAGTCGGCGCGGGACTCAAATCGGAGCTGGCATCAGCACTGCATTGTTCTGTTGTGTGAAGGCGGTAACTTTGTTGTTCTGGCGCCAACCTCGGTTTCGGTAGGTTTGGTGCGTCAGAATTGTGCTGATACACTTTGTACAAATAGTTGCCAGTGTGCTGTCCTGCAAATAGCTGCCTGAAGCGGAGTGATCCGGTTTTACAGCTGACGCACTGCAACAGGATGCAGCGCCAC
>NZ_JAVDWU010000014.1:0-105614 GCF_031457455.1 Hydrogenophaga palleronii | reverse complement strand
GCATCGCCTTTGCCGTTTGGCGCACCGGCAAACCGTTTGATCCGCAACGCATACCCCAGTCGCTTGACAACAAACCATAGAACCTTTGCCGGGCCGCCAGTGCCGCCCCCCTTCCAAGGGGGGTCGCGCGCAGCGCGGCAGGGGGTTGGTCGTTAACTTGCGTACACCTGGTCCAGTGACGCAAACCCCTTGACCTCGATCGGGTTGCCAAAAGGGTCGCAGAAGAACATCGTCCACTGCTCCCCCGGCTCCCCCTCGAAGCGCACCTGCGGTGGCAGCACGAATTCGGTTCCGGCTGCCTTCAGCCGTTCGGCCAATGCCTTCCATTCCGGCAACAGCAGCACCAGGCCAAAGTGCGGCATGGGCACCAGGTGCTCGCCCACATGGCCGGTGCGCGAGGTCTTCAGCGGCTCACCGATGTGCAATGAGATCTGGTGGCTGAAAAAATTGAAATCCACCCAGGTGTCGGTGCTGCGACCCTCCTGGCAGCCCAGCACACCACCGTAGAAGCGGCGTGCCTCATCGAGGTTGGTGACGTTGAAGGCAAAGTGGAACAGGCTGCGCGTGCGAATGGGGGCATCGGTATTCATGGTGCCGAGCATACCCACCAACAGGCCTTGGGTCAGCCCCTCGGGGGCTGCGGCCCGCGCAACTGCGGAGCGTGGGGCAAGAGCTCTACTCCAGTTTCGCCTGGCATTCCACGCAGCGCTCGGCGGTGGGCTGTGCATGCAGGCGCGCGGTGGGAATGGACACGCCGCACTGGAGGCACAGGCCGTAGGTGCCGTCGGCCACGCGCTTGAGCGCGTTGTCGATGGCCAGCAGTTCGGCCGCCTCACGCTCTTCCAGGGCCACGCTCAGGTCGAATTCTTCCTCGGCCTTGGCCCAGTCGTCGCTGGCCATGTCGCGCGCGTCGACAGCGGCCTCGACCCGACTTCGCGCACCGCCGCGCTGGGCGCGAATCCGGTCCAGCAGGTCGCGTCTCATCTGTGTCAGCTGGGCGCCAAAAGTGTCGGAAATGGGGGTGCTCATGTCGTCTCCTGTGAGGCCTTCCATGTTGACGGTCCCGCGGGACCGTGCCCTTGACTCAGGTCAAGCACAATTCAATCGAGATTCGAAATCCACAGGAGACAAGCATGACACCGATCGACTACAGCCGCTACCAGACACTCGCCATCACCCGGCGCGGCCCCAGTGTGGACGGCACCCCCAGCGTGCTCGACATCCAGATGCGGGCCGATGGCCCCGGCGGCAACGGCAAGCTACCCACCGCTGGCCACGAAGGCCACTGGGAGCTCAGCGAAATCTGGCGCGACGTGGGGCGCGACGACAGCGTGCGCTGCGCGGTGCTGCGCGGCAGCGGCATGGGTTTTTCAGGCGGCGGCGATCTGGCGCTGGTGCAGGACATGGCCACCGACTTCGAGGTGCGCACCCGGGTGTGGAAGGAAGCCCGCGATCTGGTCTACAACGTGATCAACTGCGACAAGCCCATCGTGAGCGCCATGCACGGCCCGGCCGTGGGGGCCGGGCTGGTGGCGGGCCTGCTGGCCGACATTTCCATCGCCGCCAAAAGCGCCAAGATCGTGGACGGCCACACCCGCCTGGGCGTGGCGGCAGGGGACCACGCGGCCATCGTCTGGCCGCTGCTGTGCGGGCTGGCCAAGGCCAAGTACTACCTCATGCTGTGCGACCCCATCAGCGGCGAAGAGGCCGAGCGCATCGGCCTGGTCTCGCTGGCGGTGGACGATGACGCGCTGCTCGACAAGGCTTATGAGGTGGCCGACCGGCTCGCCAGCGGCAGCCAGACCGCCATCCGCTGGACCAAGTACTCGCTCAACAACTGGCTGCGCCAGGCAGGGCCGGCGTTCGACACATCGCTGGCGCTGGAATTCATGGGTTTTGCCGGTCCCGATGTGCGCGAAGGTGTGGCATCCTTGCGGGAACGCCGTGCGCCCCGCTATGGCGTGGACGGCTGAACAACATCAGGAGACGCCCATGAGCGACGCCAGCGGATTCGGCAAATTCGTGCCCGGTTTCGAATTCCTTCAGAACCTGGCCGGTCAGGCCGCGGGTGGGGTGGCGCAGGGGCTTGAAAAGAGCATTCCGCAATTGCCCAACCTGGGCAATTGGGTGGCGCCCACCTTCAATGTGGAAGACCTGGAAAAACGCATCGACGAGCTCAAGGCCGTTCATTTCTGGCTTGACCAGAACGCCAAGGCCCTGGGCGCCACCATCCAGGCGCTCGAAGTCCAGAAGATGACGCTGGCGACCCTCAAGACCATGAACTTCAGCCTGGGTGACGTGGCCAACGCGCTCAAGATCAAGGCCGCCGACACCATGGCCAACTTCACGGGAACACCGCCCGCGCCCGCGCCAGGCCCCACGCAGTTTGCGGGCCTTGAGGTGCCCGCGCGCACCTACGGCATGCCCGCGCCTCCCCCTGAACCTGACGACGAAGAAGAGGACGACGAAGAGGTCGAAGCAGAGGCGCCACATCCACCTGCGGCACGCCAGCCGGCCAAGCGCCCACCGGTGCGCAAGGAGGCCGCAGCCAGCACGCCAGCCGGTGGCACCATCGACCCCGTGCAATGGTGGGGTGCCTTGTCGCAACAGTTCCAGACCATCGCCGCCAACGCCATGAAGGACGTGGCCAAACAGACCACACTCGACACCACCCGCAAGGTTGCCAGTGGCCTCACCGAACAAGCGGTCAAGACCACCACCGGCATGGCGGGCAAGGCCACCCGGGCGGTCACCTCGCGCGTCGCCCGCAACGTGGGAGCGGCGGCCGGCATGGGCAAGGCCGCGGTTCGTGCGGTCTCCGGTGGGCGCAAGCCACCGACCAGCAAGGCGCCTGCGCCTGCCCAGGCTCGAAAGCCGGCGGTCACCCAGCCCATGGCCGCAGGCGACTGGCCACTGCCCACGGCATTTTTCCCGGGCTTTCAACCCGCTCCCGCTCCTTCCCCCAGTGCCAAGCCGCCGGCCAGAAAACCGGCCACCAAAGCGGTTGCCAAAAAAGTGACGGCCAAACCCACGGCGAAGAAGACAGCGGCAAAAAAAGCACCAGGCAAGAAAGCCGCCGGAACCTCCCGCCGCCGCTGAAATCGTAGCCACCTCCCTGATTGCTTTTCCCCGAGCCGCAGGATCTGTTTTTTCAAATGAAGCTCTTTCCCTACGCTCACGCCACCCACCCGCAATGGCGCATGGCCGCCGCGCTGGTGCTGGCCCAGTTGCGGGCGCAGATGGCCTTGCCCCACCATGCCGAGGCGCCCTCGCTCGCCTTGCTCTACATCACCGACCACTACGCGGCCCACGCGCAGGACATCCTGGCGCACCTAAGCGCCGAACTGCCTGAGGTGACCGACTGGGCCGGCACCGTGGGCGTCGGCGTGGCGGCCAACAACGTCGAGTATTTTGATGAACCGGCCATGGTCGTGATGCTGTGCGACCTCAGCCCCGACCAGTACCGCGTGTTCAGTGGCGTGGCGCCGCTGGTGGCCACCGGGGCCGATGCGACGGGCTTCATTCCTCACACCGCGCTGGTGCACGCCGAAGGTCGCACGCCCGACCTGGCCGAACTGATCGCCGAGGTGGCCGACCGCACCGCTTCGGGCTATGTGTTCGGTGGTCTCACCGGCAGTCGCGGGGCCAGCGCGCAGTTCGCCCTCAGCAGCACCGGCACAATGGGCGGGCAGGGCGCGGCCAGTGGCGTGTTTCATGGTGGGCTCAGTGGCGTGGCCTTCGGCACCGACGTTGGCCTGGTGTCCCGGGTGACGCAGGGCGCCCAGCCGGTGGACGAGGAACGAACCATCACGGCGGTCGATGGCAACCTGGTGCTGCGCCTGGACGACCAGCCCGCACTCGACGTGCTGCTCGATCGGTTCCAGCTGTCCCTTGACGATCTGGAGGGCACCGTGGCCCGTTTGCGCACCACACTGGTGGGTCTGAGCGATCCGCTGGATGTGCCTCCGCACCGTTCGCCTGAGCCGGTCGCCTTGCGTGTGAGCGGGCAGTTCGGTGCCGACGTTCGGGTGCGACACATCATCGGCCTCGACACCGCACGCCGGGGCATTGCGATCGCGGAGAACACCACGGCCGGCACCCGCATGGCTTTTTGCGAGCGCAATGTGCAGGCCGCGCGCGCCGATCTCACCCGCGTGTGCGCCGAGGTGCGGGAAGAGCTGGAACCCGAAGAGCGCAGCCTCTCGCTGGCCACGTCGCTGGCTGCCAGCGATACCGAGGCCTCACCGCATCCGGCCCGCCGCATCGCTGGCGCGATCTACGTCAGCTGTTCAGGGCGTGGGGGGCCGCACTTCGGCAGCCCGAGCGCCGAACTGCAGATCGTTCGAAGAGCCTTGGGCGATGTGCCGCTGGTGGGCTTCTTTGCTGCAGGGGAAGTGGCGCATCACCGCGTCTACGGCTACACCGGGGTGCTCACCGTGTTCACCATGCCCGCCTGAGCCACGCGACCCAGCCCGATGCCGCTGCGTCGCGCACGCCGCAGCAGGAAAACCACGATGCCCACGTTGAGCAGGTTGAAGCCGATGCCGTTGATGAAGGCGGCCTGGTAGCTGCCGGTCAGGTCAAAAATCGCGCCCGACATCCAGCCGCCCAGCGCCATGCCGAACATCGTGGCCATCAGCACCGTGCCCACACGCGCGCCGGCCTGCAGCGGTGAAAAGTGTTCGCGCACGATCAGCGCATAGCTGGGCACGATGCCGCCCTGGAACAGGCCGAATAGGCCCGAAATCAGGTACAGCGGCACCAGGCCGTCAAAGGGCAAAAACATCAGCAGCGCCACCGTCTGCAGCACCGAACCCAGCAACAGGGTGCGCAAACCGCCGATGTGATCCGAGATCCAGCCTGAGATCAGGCGGCTGGCGATGCCCATGCCCAGCATGATCGACAGCATCTCCGCACCGCGCGCCGCACCAAAACCCAGGTCGGTGCAATAGGCCACGATGTGCACCTGCGGCATCGACATGGCCACACAGCAGGAAACACCCGCCACGCACAGGAGCAGCTGCAGTGTGCCCGGTGACAACCCCAGCGGACGCTCGGTGGAAGCAGCAAGCGGCTTCACGAGTGGTGCTGTGGTGACCGGTTCGGCACCGGGCATGGCCGGCGGGCGCCGGCGCAGCACCAGGGCCAGCGGCAGCATCAGCGCCAGGCAGAACACACCAATGCCGATGTAGGTCTGGCGCCAGCCCACGCTGTCGATGAAGTGTTGAATCACGGGCGGCCAGAGCGCACCGGCCAGGTAGTTGCCGCTCATGCAGATGGCCAGTGCGATGCCACGGCGGCGTGTGAACCAGCGCGAGGTGTCAGCCACCAGTGGCGCGAACGTGGCCGAGGTGCCCAGCAGACCGATGAGCAGGCCTTGTGCAACGCTGAACTGCCACAGGCTGGCAGAAGACCCGGCCGCAATGAAGCCCAGTCCCAGGCCAATCGCGCCGCCCATCACTGGCACCATCACGCCAAACCGGTCGGACAGGCGCCCCATGAGGACGCCGCCCAGACCGAACCCGATCATCGTCAGCGTGTAGGGCAACGAGGCATCACCCCGCGCCACGCCAAATTCGGCCTGGATGGGTGGCAACACCACCGTCACGCCGTACATGCCCACACCGCCCAGCGTCATCAACGCCAGCGACACCACCAGCCGCCACCAGGCGTAGGCAGACTCGGCGTCGGGCGCGTCGCGGGTCATGTGCGTGGTTGTTGGCGGGCCTGTGCACGCTCCAGGGTGCGGCGCGCCTCGTGCACGGGCATGCCGTACATGTCGGCAAAGGCTTCCACTGTCTGACCGCTGGCTTCGAAGGCACGCAGCAAGGCTTCATCGCGGGCCGCTCGCAGCGCGGCCTCGGCCAGTGCGTCCTGGGTGAGCTGGTTCACCTCATCGTCGCGGCCCTGTACGCGCTCGGCATATTCTTCGCGGCTGAGGCCGGAAGCTTCGAAGGCCTGCAGAATGCGCTGGCGCAGTTTGGGCCGCAGGTCTTCCCGACCCCGGCTGGCCCGGCGACGGAACACCTCGATCAGCGCGTGGTGCACCTGCTCCGGCGTGAGATCTTCCACCGGTTCGCCGGCCAGGTTGTGACGCTGCTGACCAGAGGCCACCACGGTCAGGTAGCGCGTGGAACGCGTGTGCAGTGCCAGGGCGGCCTTCAAGCCATCCTTGTCAATCGCCTCCGGGTGGGCTTCCAGCAGGTCTTGGAAGATGCCTCGCTTGAGGGGTTTCAAGACCTCACCAAACAGGGCAGGGTAGAGCGTGGCCAGTTGATCCAGCACCGGATGCTGACGCGAAGGCGCCGGGCCGGCAGGGCGCTCACCTGCCGGCCGCTGAGGCCGGCGACCGCGATTCCCTCGCGGGCCGCGTGCAGCACCGGCCGATGGTGCAGCGCTGGCTTTATCAGGTGCCGGAGCGGCGTTGTCGGGCGTGTCGTTGGCGGTGGCGTTCATGTAGACGTGCAGAGCAAGAAATAAGGAGTGCCCGTTTCCAGGCAAGCCCGACATCATGCCAGCCCAGACGCCGGAGCGGATGCTGCTACCACGCCGCCGGAGGAAACTGGCGCGAACGAATGAGGGGGAGCCCTTCCAGTGGCACCGCGGAACCGGCTTCGCCGGGCCGCCAGTGCCGCCCCCCTTGGGGGGTGACGCGAAGCGGCGCGGGGGGGTCATCTCCTCAGCGGCGCAAACGCCTCAAACTCCCAGTTGCGCATCGCCAACACCAGCGTGTACCCCTCGCGGTCCTTGCCAGCGAGTTTCTGGTCGGTCTGGTGTTGCTGGGCAAAGTCCTGTGCCACCCGCTGCATGCGCTCCAGGAACAGCGGCGCCAGCGTGCGGCTGACCGAGCCGTGCACCATCAGCAGCCCTTCGCCTGGGCCCTCGAACCCGCCGCTGAAATAGTCCAGAACGGCATGGTCCCGGAAGTAATTCATCACCGGGCCGTGCGGCCGCCAGCGGAAGGTCTTGGCCAGCTTGAGGCGGTAGCGGTTCAGGGGACGCAGTTCAATGATGCCGATGCGGTCGAGCTGCGCCAGGTACTTGATGCCCTCGGCATCGGTGAAGCGGTAGTGGGCCGTGATCTGCTCCAGCGTCCACTGGCTCAGCACACACAAGGCCACCAGCAGCAGCTTCTTGTCGGCCACCACGGCCCGTTCCTGCTCCTGCGTCATTTCGCGCAACAAGGGCTGGGCGTCGGCCACGCGTTTGGCCAGTTCGGCGAAGTCCAGCCGCAACGCCCGGCAGATCTCATCCACCCTTGAAAGCGACATATCGCCCTTGGCCAGCATGCGCTTGACGCTGGACTCCGCCATGCCCAGGGCCTGGGCCAGATCAGCGTAGGTCATCTGGGCCGATTTCAGCTCCTTCTTCAGGGCGGTGACGAGGTCTTGGGTGGTGCTCATGGTGAAGGCGGGTGTTGCGGTATCAAAAAACGATACCAGTGGTGATGGGTGGGTCGACTGTATCGGATTTGGCCCCTTTTTCGTTGAGGTCGGCCAGACACTGCGTTCGTTCCTGCCTGTGACACCTCACTTGCCCTCTGGAGAACCCGTCCATGACCTCTCAAGCCAGGCCCGTTCACGCCAACCTCGCTGTCCGCCGACGCATGCCCAAGTCACCCGTCGAGCAACGCCTGTGCCGTTTCGGCCTTGTCCTGCTCGCGCTGTGGCTGCTGGCCGCCGTGCTCGGCCCGGTCTTGCTCACACTTCCGTCCCATGGGCTTGAGGCCCTGCATCCGCATGGGCATCCTTTCGTGGACGCGCGCATGTTCTGGGGCATCCCCAACTTCATGGATGTATTGAGCAATGCGCCGCTGTTTCTGGCGGGCGCCCTGGGCGTTGGGGTGCTGCAGTTGCAGCGGGGCACGAAGCCCTTGCCGGCCGTGCAACTGGCCATGACGGTGTTCTTTGTGGGGTTGATGCTCACCGGCCTGGGCTCGGCCTGGTACCACTGGGCGCCTGATGCCCAAGGCCTGGTGCTGGACCGCCTGGGCATGGCCGTGACCTTTGCGGGGGCCCTGGCGCTGGCGGTGTCTGAGCGGGTGAGTGTGGCTGCCGCCAGCGTGACCTTGCGGATGTCGCTGATGGTGGCACTGCTGTCGGCGGTGATGCCGCTCAGCCACGACAACGTGTGGCCCTGGGCGGTGGTGCAGTTCGGCGGCATGGCGCTCATGGGTTGGCTGTCGATGCAGAAGCCGGTGGCCGGCGCGATGGGTGTGCGCATCGGTGTGTTGCTCGCGCTGTACGCGGTGGCCAAAATGTTCGAGCTGGGCGACGCAGCGGTCTTCCTCGCCACCGGCGAGCTTGTCTCGGGACACACGCTCAAGCACCTGGTGGCCGCTCTTGCCGTTTTTCCCGTCGTCATGGCCGTGCGGCAGAATGCGCGAGCGGTGGTGGGTGCACCTGCCCCTGCCAGGGCCAGCGTTCACAGCCATTGATCACAACCACAAGAGGAGGCATTCATGAGTTCCAATGCAACGGCGTCCGCCGCCAGCGCGTCCTCTGACGCAGGCCGTTCATCCAGCGCCACTCATCCTGCCGAGTCCGGCGGACAGTTCGCCCTGCTGCGCGAGCGCCGCTTTGCGCCGTTCTTCTGGACCCAGTTCCTGGGTGCGGCCAACGACAACCTCTTCAAGTTCGCCTTCACGGTGCTGGTGACCTACCAGTTGCAGGTGAGCTGGCTGCCGCCCGCGCTGGCCGGCCTGGTGATTGGTGCGCTTTTCATCCTGCCTTTCCTGCTGTTTTCAGCCACCAGCGGCCAACTGGCCGACAAGCTGGACCGCCGCTGGCTGTTCATCTGGCTCAAGCGCATTGAGATGGGCATCATGGCCATCGCTGCCTGGGGCTTCTTTGTGCAGAACATCCCGGTGCTGCTGGCCTGCATTTTCCTCATGGGGTTGCAGTCCACCGTGTTCGGCCCTGTGAAGTTCGCTTACCTGCCGCAGCACCTGAGCGAGCGCGAGCTCACCGGTGGCAACGGCGTGGTCGAGATGGGCACCTTCGTGGCCATCCTGCTGGGCAACGTGGCGGGCGGCCTCATCATCGCCGTGCCTGAAATTGGCGCGCACCATGTGGGCTTCACCTGCGTGGCACTGGCCGTGCTGGGCCGTGTGGCCTCGCACCACATCCCCGCCTCACCGGCCATGGACCCTGGGCTGGTCATCAACTGGAACCCGGTCACCGAGACCTGGCGCAACCTGCGCCTGGCCTACCAGACCCCGGTGGTGTTCCGTTCGGTGCTGGGCATCAGCTGGATGTGGTTCTTTGGTGCCGTGTTCCTGAGCCTGTTCCCGGCCTTTGCCAAAGACGTGCTGAACGGTGACGAGCAGGTGGCCTCGCTGCTGCTGGTGGTGTTCTCCATCGGCATTGCCATCGGTTCGTTGCTGTGCGAGGTGCTGTCGCGCCGGCATGTGGAGATTGGCCTGGTGCCGCTGGGCGCCATCGGCATGAGCATTTTTTCCATTGACCTGTACTTCGCCACGCGCGGCCTGCCGCCCGCCAGCGGCCTGGGCTTGCAGGCCTTTATGGCCCAGCCTGCGCACTGGCGCGTGCTGCTGGACCTGGCCTTGCTCAGCCTGTTTGCCGGCCTGTACAGCGTGCCCATGTACGCACTCATCCAGATGCGCAGCCAGCCCACGCACCGCGCGCGCATCATCGCGGCCAACAACATCCTCAACGCCTTGTTCATGATCGCCAGCGCGGTCATCGTGGGTGGCTTGCTGGCCGCTGGCGTGAGCATTCCGCAGCTGTTCGGGCTCATCGGCCTGGCCAATGCGGTGGTGGCGTTCTACATCTTTATGCTGGTGCCTGAGTACCTGCTGCGCTTCGTGGCCTGGGTGGCGTCGCGCTGCGTCTACCGCTTCAAGGTCAGGGGCGACGAGCACATTCCGTCTGAAGGCGCCGCGTTGCTGGTGTGCAACCACGTGAGCTTTGTCGACGCGGTGTTGCTCATGGCCGCCAGCCCACGCCCCATTCGCTTCCTCATGGATCACCGCATCTTCCGCATGCCGCTGGTGGGGGGGCTGTTCCGCCTGGCCAAGGCCATTCCCATTGCACCGCAGAAGGACGACCCCGAAGCCTACGAAGCCGCTTTCGAAGCCGCCGCCGCCGTGCTGCGCAGGGGCGAGCTGCTGGGCATTTTCCCGGAAGGGGGCATCACCCGCGACGGCACGCTGCAGCCGTTCAAGGGCGGCGTGATGAAGCTGCTGGAGCGCGCCGAAGCCGACGGCGTGGCCGTGACCGTGGTGCCCATGGCGCTCACCAACCTGTGGGGCTCATTCTTCAGCCGCGTGGAAGTGGTCAACGGCGACCGCGTGGCCATGGTGCGGCCATTCCGCCGGGGCTTTTTCAGCCGGGTGGGATTGAATGTGGGTGAGCCGTTGCGGGCGGTGGGCGTGTCGCCTGAGGCTTTGCGCGAGCGGGTGGCGAAGCTGCACGGGCAATGACCCGTCGGTGCTGAAGAAGGTGAGGCACTGCGCCGGACCAGCGTTCTTTCGGCCTTGCACATCGTAGGGCTCCGAACGGCCTTTTGCACACCTGTCCTGTCGCGGTCGCAATCTCCAGATGGAGCATATAGAACATAAATTTGTGTTTTTTTGACATCGGCATAACATATGTGTCATGTCAAAGCGATCCGAAGCCATTGATGCCATGCCTTCCGCCGTGCTCGTGCAGCTGCGCGAACTCGGCGAAAACCTGAGCATTGCCCGCAAGCGCCGGCGTGAACCGCGCAAGGCCTGGGCACAGCGCATTGGCGTCTCCGAACCCACGCTCGCGCGCATGGAAAAGGGCGACCCCAGTGTCTCCATGGGGGTGTACGCCACCGCCCTGTGGCTGATGGGCCGGGCACAGGCGCTGGCCGCTCTGGCTGCGCCCGAGCACGACCAGGGCGCGCTCGAAGAAGCCGTGCGCGCCGCCCAGGGCCGCGCCGTGCGCAGCAAGCGACCCTCGGTCTACAAGATTCCGAAAGCAGGTGAACCATGAGCGGTTTCAAACTTGCCCAATACACACCCAGCGACACCCTCTGGCTCTGGTGGTTGGGCCAGCCGGACGCACCACGCCTGGTGGGCGAGCTGCGCATGGCACGCCAGAGCAAAGGCGTGTCGTTGCGCTATGCGCCGGAGTGGCTGCGCGCAGGCTTTGCGCTCAGCGAAGACCTGCCCCTGATTGACAGCGAGTTTCTACCCACAGAAAAAGAAACCGCCGCTGGCGCCGTGGACGACGCGCGGCCAGATCGCTGGGGCGAGCGCGTCATCCGCATGCTCGACAAACCGCCGCGCCTCGCCGTGCTCGACTTCCTGTTCTACGCCGGCGACCAGCGCTTCGGCGCACTCGGTGTGTCGGTCTCGCCCAGCGAATACCTTGCGCGCGACACTGGCCCGCTGCCTCAGCTGGTTGATGCACCAGCCATGCAGCGCCTGGTGCAGCAGATCGTGGCCGGTGAGCCGGTTGAAGAAAGCCTGCGCCGTCTCATCGCCCCCGGCGTCACACTCGGTGGTGCACGCCCCAAGGCCCTGCTCAACATCGACGGCCACCCCTGGGTCATCAAGTTCAACGAACCCGGCGAGTCCATCGACTGGCCGCTGGTCGAACACGCCACCATGACGCTCGCTGCCCAGGCCGGCATTCGCGTCGCCCGCACCCGGCCCGTGCCACTGCAGCAGGGCCACGCCATCGCCATCCAGCGCTTCGACCGCGAAGCCGCCGGCCTGCGCCGCCACGCCCTGTCTGCCAATGTGGCGCTCAAGGCTGCAGGCGAAGCGCTGGGCTACCCCGAACTGGCGCAACTGCTGCGCCGCCGCGGCGTGGCAGCCAGCGGCCTGCACCGCGAGCAGATGAAAGAGCTGTTCCGGCGCATGGTGTTCAACATCCTGATTGACAACACCGACGACCACGAAAAAAACCACGCCCTGCTCATGACCGAGAGCGGCGAATACGCGCTTTCACCTGCTTTCGACGTGCTGCCCTCTGGCCAGGCGCTGGGCTACCAGCAGATGCGCGTGGGCGCGCAGGCGGCGGACGCCACACTGGACAACGCCTTGAGCGAGTGTGCGCAGTTCGGCTTGAAGCGGGCCGAAGCGCAGGAGCAGGTGAGGGCGGTGTGCGCGGTGGTGGACGGGTGGCGGGCGCACTTCGAGCGGGCAGGGGTCAGCCCAGGGGATATCCAGTCGCTGGCGCAACAGATTGATCGAGCGTTCTTGCTGGATCAGCGCCAGGCCGCATCCGTGCGCCGTGGTGTTGCGGGCGGGGCAGATTGACTGGGGGCTTTGCGAAATGAGCGTGTGGGTGACCCCGCCAGTCTGAAGCGCTGGTTTATATTGGTTCCAGCCGGTCCATGGAGGCACCTGCCAGTTATCACGAAGGCCGGAGGAGCCTCAGCATGCACGAAATCATCTGCCCACACTGCGGCAAAGCATTCAAGATCGACGAAGCCGGCTACGCAGACATCCTCAAGCAGGTGCGCGACAGCGAATTCGATCAGCAACTGCACGACCGGCTTGAACTGGCCGAGCAAGACAAGCGCAATGCCGTCGAGCTGGCCACCACCCGGGTCGCTGGCGAGTTGCAGAAGGCTGCCGCCGCCAAGGATTCAGAAATTCAGGAACTGAAAGCCAGGCTCGATGCTGAGGAGGTCGCTCGCAAGCTCGCCGTGGCCGAAGCGCTGGGCAAGGTGGAGAAAGAGCGCGACGCGCTTGCCAACGAACTGGAACAGGCCAGGCGCGACAAACAAGCCGCATCCGATCTGGCCGAAGCAAGACTGGTCAACGGGCTGCAGCAGGCAGCGGCCACGAAGGACGCGGAGATTCAGGATCTGAAAGCCAGGCTGGACGCCATTGCGGTGGCGCAGAAGCTGGCGATCACCGAGGCCGTGGGCTCGGTTGAGAAAGAGCGCGACGAACTCAAGAGCAGCCTCGCACGTGCGGAGCTTGAGAAACAGCTGGCCGAGAAATCGCTGAAGGACAAATACGAAACCCAGATCAAGGACCGTGACGACGCCATCGAGCGCCTGCGCGACATGAAGGCCCGTCTGTCAACCAAGATGGTGGGCGAAACCCTGGAACAGCACTGCGAGACCGAGTTCAACCGCATTCGGGCCACGGCATTTCCACGGGCTTACTTTGAAAAAGACAACGACGCTCGTACGGGCAGCAAGGGCGACTACATCTTCCGCGACGCGGACGAAGCCGGCACAGAAATCGTCTCCATCATGTTCGAGATGAAGAACGAAAACGACCGCACGGCCACCAAGAATAGAAACGAAGACTTCCTGAGAGAACTCGACAAAGACCGCAACGAGAAGGGTTGCGAATACGCGGTGCTGGTCTCGCTCCTGGAGCCCGAAAGCGAGCTCTACAACACCGGCATCGTCGACGTGTTCCACCGCTTTCCGAAGATGTACGTGGTGCGGCCGCAGTTCTTCATTCCCATCATCACGCTGCTGCGCAACGCAGCGATGAACTCGCTGAAGTACAAGTCAGAGCTGGCGCTGGTGAAGTCGCAGAACATCGACATCACCAACTTCGAGAACGGCCTGGAAGAGTTCAAGAGTGCCTTCGCGAAAAACTACGACCTCGCTTCACGACGGTTTCAAACCGCCATCGACGAAATCGACAAATCGATCGATCACCTGCAAAAAACCAAGGATGCGCTGATGGGAACCGACCGGAACCTTCGGCTTGCCAACGACAAGGCGCAGGACGTGACCATCAAGAAGCTGACGCGCGGGAACCCGACGATGGCGGCCAAGTTTGCTGAGTTGAAGGAGCAAAAGCCGGGGGATGGGGGGTAGGCGGGGTATTGGTCGTGAGCGGATTTGGGATTGGTGATTTCGGTGGCAGGTTAAGGCTGTTTGCCGCCTGTAAGGTTTTGCAGCCCAGTGACGGCCGTCGCCGTATCCGGCCATTCGTCGTCCTGCAACATGACCGACTGCTGTACCTTCAGCAGCTGCCACTCGAAAGTTGGGCCGCGCGGAGTTCCCAACGACAACCCGCCAAGGCGACCGGCTCTTCGCGGCCCCTCAGCTGAGATTCGATCTGCAAAATGACCCTACCCAATGTCATCCTTTAGGGGGCTGCTTATGACACTGCGTCAGTCGGGGCGCAATCCCGTGGCGCCACGAGTAGCATCGAAAGAGGACTCCGGAACCCGGGCATCGTTTCCATTTTTCTCATTGCGTCCGCAATGGAACTCGAGTGCGGGATCTGTCTCACGTGAACGGAGGCCGGCCCATATGCGCAGCTGCCTGCACGAGGACAACACAACGCTCCTTCGCGCGTGTCACCGCGTTGTAGAGCAAGCGCCTCTTTTGATCATCGTTCCCTCCGACTGCGGCTGGCCAAAGAACAATGACATTGTCGAACTCCCGGTTCTTGGCTCCATGAACTGTCATTCCCTTCCATCCAAGCACTTCGCTTCTTCGAGAATGACGGCGCTGAGAGAAGGACTGCTCGATCGACTTCACGACCTCATCCTTTGAGAACTCCAACTTCGCCCGGGTCCGACGTTGAATCTCCAGCCATTCGGCCACATCCCTGGCAGTCCTAGCGTCACCAGCAGCCGCGAGGACGGCAACAATGGAAGGACCATCGGTCTGGTCCGCAAGTTTGATCGTGGCGAGGTACTCGGTTGCGGCTTTAGCCTCTGACTGTTCCCATGCGATGTCGTACGGGCCTGCACCCCTCTTGGTCCTATTGGCAGCAGCCCAGGTCAACGCACCTTTGGCGAACGCTCCAAGGGTCGGGGTGATGATCGCGACGCTCTTGCCTCCGCCGTACCAGCTCAAATTGGAGTTGACCCATGCACCAGCCAATGGCGCAGTGGAAGTCTGCGCAACGACGAAGAACTTCTCTGACTTAGGCGCTTTACCGGCGCGAATTGCTCTAGCTGCATTGAGCAGCTCATCAACGTCGGTCCGACGGGGCTGAACAAGCTCTTCAGGGGCGCATACCTGAGAAAGCCAAGCGCATGCGGGGTTAGGTCGAAGCTCCTCGCTCAGGCATTGAAACTCGTCGGCAGCAACGAAGACCTCCAACCTGTTGGCCAAGCCTGCCACCATGCGGAGGCGATTTGCGGTCATGTCTTGGGCCTCGTCAACGATAAGGATCGGAAACGTCGCAGCCACCCAGCTTTGGACCTCCTTGACCTGTGCGAGTGCACTGGCAGCTTCACATACGCGCTCGTACTCACTCGGTTGGATGTTCACAAAGCCTAGAGCGGAGGCGAGCGAACGCCAACGCCGGAACAGACGCCATGCGAAGCTGTCGATGGTCGTGCATTCCGTCTTGCCCTTCTGGTTCTGAAGCATCCCAAGACGCTCTTCCAGGCGCCGACGAGATCCATGCATGAATGTGAGAGCCAGGACTTTCTGACCCTCTTGGAGAGGTGTCGCCTCCAAATACGCAGACAGCGATTCCATGAGCATGTAGGTCTTGCCGCAACCAGCACCGCCGGTGAAAGCACGGACCGTCACGGCTGAAACACCCACACTCCATGCGCTCCGCGAACAAAGCGCTGCGTAGCTTCGTCGCCGGCACATGCGCAAGCCAGACCGCTCAGGAGATCTGCGGCCCGCTCCCTGCATGCTGACGTCGTAGATATGGCTTCCGCAAGAACTTCATATGCGATGATGTCCACCTTCTTGATCTTCAAGTACGCCACGACATCGGCGCTCGAGGTAGGAGGCTGCGGGGATATCTCCGCAAGCTTGGCCACCACTGCAGCTTCGTCCGCATTGAGGATCCACCCGACGGCATCCTCAATCATTGCGCCATCGTTCCAACGGATGATCGAACTGGGCGGTTCGGCGTCCTGCCGCAGTTGATCTACATACTCCAGCCCGGCGGCGTCACCGTCGACGAGACAGCACACACGCTTGTGGAGGCGCCTCATCAGCTTGTGGGTCTCGATGACATTTGCGTCTTCCGTGGGAACCACGCCAACTTCGATGCCGAAGGGGCGACGCATTGTTTCGATCCATCCTTCGGTCATCATCAACGGCCGGAGGATGCAACGTATCAGTTGGAAATCGGCACGGCCTTCTGGAACGAGGAGTGTCGGCTGCATCAGCGCACTCAGCACGTCAATCCGGCTGTGCTGGAAGAACTTGCGCTTCCAGTTTGGGGCCGCCGCAGTAAGTGGGCTTGCAAGGAATGGCTCGGCTGAAAGAACGCCATCTTGTTTTTTCAAGATCAGCACAGAGGTCGGGTCTGCCATGCTGGCAACAAGGGGCGAATGGGTCGTGACGAAAGTCTGAGTGGAGAGAGCTTGAACTCGCTGAACCAACCGCTGCTGCGCAGACGGCGGTAGATGCACTTCCGGCTCCTCCAAGGCCATCAGGAATTCACCACCACTTGCAGCACGGGCACGACCGAGTTCGAGCAGCAGTAGTAGGCCCTGCATGGACACTAGCCCGCTCCCCTGTCTACCAGCAGGAATACTGAAGCCATCTGTTCCTGCAAAGTGGGCTGAAACCGCCTCCATGACAGATCGGCTGTCAGTGCTGGTGAGCCTCAACTGGACTCTAGGTGCATTTGGGAACGAGAGTGCAAGCTCCTTGTTCAGATTCTGGATCAGCGGTTGAATACCAGGGTCAGCATCGATTGGCTGAGCAGGTGTGCGCAGACGGTCTCGCTCAGCGATCAATGCGCCTGCAGGCTGAGCCGCAGCCGCCAATACGGTGCGCTTGAAAAGCTCGTTTCCCCACGAAAAGACTTTGTCCCACGTTCGGCTCGCACGCACGAGATAGAAGCTCAGTTCTTGTATGAGCTTGCCTGGAACGGGGGCCGGAGCCTCGTCAGCGAAAGGATCGATGGGCTCATCGTGATCGTGGAAGTAGCGTATGGTTTCCACGGCCAAGCTGTCTTGGTCGAAGCGCGCTTGAACGCCGAGCTGACAGCACAGCTTCCAGGCGGGGTTGTTGCGCGCAGGATGAACCTGGCCTGTCGCCTCATCAAGCCATTTGACGACTGCCCTCTCATCGCGGAACCATTGGCTGCTTTGCTCAGGGTCGTCGCCGGGAAAATCGGTGACCGTGGCCACGACCTTGACCCGGTCCGCCGCCTGAGGGTTGGAGCCGAAGAAGTCATGCTCGGTCAGTTCGCGAACTAGGCGATCTCTGCCAAGCACGAGAGTCAGAGCTTCGATCAGGGTAGTCTTGCCGGTGTTGTTGTCTCCGACAAGAACTGGGTGTCTGCCGAACTGAACGAAGCCACTTCTTACGCCCCGAAAGTTCTCGATTCTCAAGTTGGCTATTCGCATTCTTCCCTCCTCATTTATGGGTTCGGACCACGGGCTCCGGCCTCCAAGTGCCCTGACCTGCAGGGCGAGTTCCAGCGTCTCCTCCTGACACAAGCAATGCGCCAAGTGCAGATCTAGCGCGACATTTCTGTCTTGGCTCTTCGACTCCGATTCAACGGTCCAGCGACGATGGCCTCCGTCACGCGCAGGCAGGGGATGAGGGCGAGCATGGGCATAGGCTATTCTCGCCGCCGCAAATGCGGACGAAGTCGGACCTGCCCGCAGTTTTAATCGTGTCGACCAATGTGTACTCGAGTTTTTTATTTTTAGGCCAAGTGTGCCGCGAGCCCGAGTCACTGCCGAATGATGGTTGCGGCGCCAGAAAGCCGCCGTCGACCAATGGCGGGTACTGGCCAACCCCGGGTCAACGAGTAGATCGCCGAAAGCTGACCTTGGCCGGGAAGGCGGCCGACTCAGAGGTCAGCTTCCAGGCGCGGACTCGAACTCACACTGCCGGTCAGAACCGGACGCTTGCTTGATGCTGCCGAGCGACAGCTCAAGCTGATGGCTGTTCGCATCGGAAGACTCCCCGCTTATAGTGGACCAGCCTCGACTGAACACATTGTGCGCAAGAAAGTGGACAACGGCATGTACCTGGAAAAAACGTCTTTTGATGCTGTCATAACGGACAAGAACGGTTTGAAGATAGAAGTCGACTGCCGGGTAACGGAGCCTGCTGCCGGTGGCCTCCCAGCGGAAATCTCAATCGAGATACCACTGAGCAGCGAGAAAAGGAAGGTTCTAGAGAACCCGTGCTCGCTTCGTGGTTCCGATGGTGGCTTGGAAATCGAAATCAAGGAGCTTTGGTATCACTCAATTCCTGCCGGTATCACGCGGAGGAAGCATGCAAGGGGCACGTTCAACATCAACTATGCAGGACAGCTTTGGGTAAGACGGACGCATTGGAAGAGCGAGCGACGGATACTTAGATTCCTCCTCTCGCCCGTTCGCTTCCTCAAGGAGCATAGTAAAGCCGAGATGGTGAACTATTCGTCGACGCCAAACATGACGGTGGAGCTATTCAAGCTGCAGACTGCAGAGCTTGGCGAGATTCGGTTCATCAAGTTCTGGTCGGTCCATCGCGTTGATACCAAAGGAGTCGCAGCAGAGATTCGTGCCAGCTTTGCTGCAGAAATTCGGTATGACGAGGCAGCCTCAATCGACCAGTTGGTCAGCAAGATGAGGGAGGTCTTGACACCTTTGTCGATACTTATGAGGCAGGCCATCACGCTTCACGGCTGGATTTGGGAGAAGGGGGACGGCATTCAAACGATGTGGTTCAACCCGCTTGATCCGAACCATGCACCAGACATGGCGGAACAGCCGGTGACGGACGTGTGCTTCCCCCAGGAGTTTGGGGCACACGCACAAGCTGTTGTCGAGAAATTTCTTCAGGCATCGCCGAACACAAAAGAGGCCACCACCCTGCTGTCGGTCGCTTTGGCACCGCACGTCAAACGGTCGACGGCTGAAAACTTCTCAGCGTTGTTCGGAGCCCTAGAAGAGATCGTTGCCCTGGAAAGATTGACGAATGAGGAGCGTAGAAAGCTTCGTGAAACCGACGCGGACTTGATTGCAGCCCTGCTGGAAAAGAAGTACCAAATTGAAGCAACCGAACATCCAAGCGCTAGCGTGGTAGCAGCGCGCCTTGAGGGGTATGCCAAGTCTGTGGAAAGCAGTGGGCCGAGTTTCAGTGTCCGATTCGAAAAGTTTAAGGCGGCGTACCCAGGACTCTCTGTCTATATGTCTGACCTTTGGCCTCTGCAGGGCTCGAACAAGCTGCCCGGACTGAAGCAAATTCGGGACTCGCTTGCCCACGGGCTGAGGCACGAATACAGCAACCAAGCGATTGCCGTGGCGCACTGGCACTTTGCACGCCTCGCAGAGCGTCTTGCTTTTCTAGTGCTTGGCGCCGACATGCCTCGGGGCATTCATCTCAACTCAACCTTGTTGGGCCGCGAGCCGTGGTATGAGCGCGCGGAGTGGCAAGCAGTGCAGGCCTCCGCCAAGTGGTCGAGCTAACAGAATGCAGCACGGCAAAGCAGCCATTCAAGGAGCTTTCACCCGCGCCTGCTTCGGGGCGAAACCGCCAGTCCAGGTGAAGGAGAAGCGGTAGGTCAAGCCGCGCCGCCATGTCACGATGGTCCTTTGACCGCAATACCCCGCACAGCCGCCACTCGTACCGTTGCAGGTCTCCAAACTGATCCCCCGCTTCGTGGCCATCAGCGTGAGCCCATCAGGCAGCGCCCACCGGCGGCTGTAGTTTAGGCTTGTGTGACACCTGCCCAGCCGCACACGCGGTCGAACACCCTCACTGCAGGAAGCAGCCACGGGTCGGTGATGCGGTCGAGGCTTGGAGACCGCTGACGGGGTGCGCTGCGAACTCACAGACTCGGCCAGTAGCGGTCTTCCGTTCATCTCCGCTTCGAGGGTTCGGGTAGCCAAGGTGATCCAGACCGCGCTGCGACATCCAGCGCAGGAAGGCCCTTTGGTGCCTACTCGAGCCTCGTGCCAACGTCTCCGACGACTATTCCGATGGGCTGGGCTGGGCTGGGCTGGGCTGCAGCCCGAATACAGCGCCGTCAAGCGTTTAGTCGCGGGAGCATTTACGCACGCTCAGGGCATCCTCGCTGACGGTGCAGTGCCATTCGAAATGCCAGTCTCAGCCCAATAGCAGGTGTAGAGCGGTACGTGACCATCGGGTGCCATCAAGCCATACTGTTCGCGCACAAAGCGTCTGCCGTCCACCGTTTGAAATCGTGTGAAGGCCTGGAAGGCGTGGGCTTCAGAGTCAATGTCCTCTCGAAGGGCCAAGATGGCCTTTCGCTGCGACGACTGGTATTCGTCGATGAGGTAGCCTCGGCCGATGGAAAGCAGCGTCATCGAACCGCCAACAACGGCACCCGCTGTCACGGTAAAGCCGCCTATGACAACGAGGCCCACTCCAGCCAACGGGCCGATGCCGGCCTTTGCTGCCTCGTCGAGGATTGCTCTGGTGGTTCCACTCGGGATTCTGTCGTCGACCTGCAGCACGCCCCAATCTAGATGCTTGTGAAAGTATTTGATTTGGTCCGCGCGCAAAGGGGTTGTCGCGTGGTGACGCTCGCCTTTGAAATTGGCCGAGGCGAAATTTCGCGACACCGTCCACACTGAGCGGTCGAGCCGCGCGTCGGGAAACATCGGCTTCAGCCATGCTGAGAATCCAAGAAACTCAATGCAGCGCAGCTGCGTCTTTTGGTAACCCGGACGATTGAAGAGGACATCCCAATCCGTCGCCAACATGTTCTTGCGCTCGTCATCAGAGACATCAAATAGCGCGTCCACGTTTTTTGTGGTGGGCTTCCATGGGGGGTTCTGGCAAAACGCCGAGACAGGCATCGTCAACGTGATGGCGCACTGGGCTGCCACCAAAGCCAGCCGGCGAAACATGCCTAAAACCTCCAGCAGTCTGAGCCACCGATGGACTTGCAACGCTTTTTCTTGGGTTTGAGCGGTGGAAGCACCTCGAGCTTCACGTCATTGATATTGATGGCCATCGCATCAACAAGGGACATTAACGAGCGCTCAGAGACGCACAGGGCCTCGTGCTTCAAGTCATCGCAGAAGAAGCGCTTCCAGGGCAGCAGACGCACGTTCATCGTAGCGTTGCCCACTTCTTCGCGAACCTTCTCCACAATTGAAATGATGTCGGTGGACGACTTTCCCGCGGGAATCGTAAGACTTGCAATGGAGATGTAGTCGGCCTCGACTTCCTTTGGTGGTGGCAGCTGAGCGAGGTACCAATAGAAGCGCATGTAGAAGGAATCGGGCAGGTCTTTTTCTGGTTGAAGTGCAATTTCCTCGCGCAGAGATTTGTGCTCCGAGGCGAACTTATCGAGAGCAGCCTCTGCACTGGCCAGTCTCTCTTCGAAGAGCTTCTGCAACTCCGCCTTTGCCTTGTCAACTTCACTCGGTGGAACGGTCGCGCTTGGTGTCATTCCGCCAATCTGGATTGACATCTTTCCGGCCGCTGGCAGGGCCGAGATGGCTGAATTCCAATCCAACTTCTTGGCTTCAGCCGCCGCTTCGCGCGCAGCTGCGCTTGCAGCATCTTCACTTTGCTGAATCTTGGCAGTCACCTTGACGAAGGAGTCAGATACCAGGCAATCAGAATCGCGTGATGCGCAGGAATTGAGCGCAAGCTCAAGGACTGCAAGGTCAAATTGAATCTGGTCTTTGAGACTTACGAGGCGCGGCACGCCGCCATATGCAGCGAGAATTTGAGTGCTGACGTACGCAGGGGCCTTTCGACGGGAATCTTCGATGATGTTGTCGACCAAGTTGTAGACGTCCTTCAGGGCGACGTAGTACTTGGCTACAGACATCAGCTGCAGCGGGGTGGGCAGATTGCCCTTGAGACTTGGGTCGAGGTTCTCATATGGCACAACCAAAACGCGATAGGCGGTCGGGTTTTGCAGGAGAGTCGAAGCCTCCGGTTGGAGCTTTGTGAAGTCGACGATGTCGGCCTGTTTCCCGGCAGGCTTGGGGGCTACCAAAGAGGGCGAGAAAGGTATCCCGCCTTCCTGGAAGGTCCTGAAGCCGACGTTGTTCAACTCCACCTGCTTATTGGAGACGGTAGAGGACCTCAAGCTCGCGCTCACGCCGTATCCGGAGCCACTCAGAGCTACCGTTAGCTTGTCCTTTTCGACGGTCGACGTGCTGGAAAGTGTCAAAACGACTTCGACCTTGGCGCCCCGGTGAATGCTGGCCACAAAGCCTTCGCCACACTTGGCGCTGAAAGCCTTGAAGGCCTTCGCTCTGAGAAGGGCCTCAGCCTCGGGAGTGAATCTGATTTGATGTGAAAGCGACGGCGAAGTCTGGGTGGCCTGCGGCGCAACTCCTGGGGCTTGGGCGGCCGTCTGTTTCAATGCATGCGCAAAGCGCGCAGGCTCAATCACATTTTGTTCATACACACCAAGAGGCACTGCGAATGTGCTTCCGTTCTCTGCCTCAAATGTGAAAAGGTAGTTGAGAGCATCGACGTTGAGTTGCCGAGACTTCTCTTGGTCGAGAGAGCCCGAAGACTTCGTGCCAGTCCCCTTGAACGAAGCCTTTATGGCCAGGGTCTGCTCCTTGAGTGTGCTGACACTGCTCTGGGCCAGTTTCACGTTAGAGGCATACGTCGCGGTCTCCAACGGCATCGCAGCCACCTGGACGCATGTGGCAGAGGTGCCCGCATCGTTGTAGGTGTCCCACCCTTGCCCAATGGTCACGCCACCCTTGGGGTATGGATAGTTTGCGGGAGGGAGAAGTGGCCTGGCCTTTGCATCTTGGGCTTGCTCGCCCGGTGTCTTCGGAGTTGTTCCAGAGGCTGATGCCGCCGCCCGTGCCGAATCTTCGTCCTTTTTGCATGCCCCAAGAACGCCAAGAACAAAAATCGCGCAAAGCGCGACCTGCAGTCGCTTCATGACCATGCCCTCCTGTGCGGGCAATTCTGTCAGTTGAGTATGAAAGCCGAAAGGGTTCAACCTAGGGATTTACCCTTGCAGGTGCTTTGTGTGTTGATGGGATGCCTACCGGCGCCCCAGCTTCTTTGCGAACGCACTCATCCATCACGTTCGCGGTTGCTTCGCCTTGAGGCGCCAGGAGCTTAACCGGCAGCGTGCCGTCCAGCTCTGCCTCCATGATGGTGCAGCGGACGAGCTCGCACTCGGTCCCGTTCATCATGCCTACGTGGCAGCGCTTGAGCGGAATGCCGGTAGCCTGCTCAGCAAGTAGTAGGCGTCGCCATGCTTTCTTGAGCCGACGCAACTCCTCGTCCGCCAGCCTGCCCAAGGGCTTTGTGCCATCGCCGTTGCCCGGCGGGTGGCAGCCGACGTAGGCATTGCATGGAGCGCAGGGCCAGAACTTCAAATGGAAAAAGTCCGGCCGACGCGGACAAATGACGTCGCCGGAAGCCGTGGGCCAGGATGCCGCACTTGAGGAAGGCATCGAACTCGTCCTTGACAAATCGAGGCAGCTCGGCGCCGGTGCTGGCCAAGATGTGGGCAATGAAGCTGGCCGCATACTGCTGCACCAGGCAGTACAGGGTGGTCTGCTCGGGGCGGTGGTGTTCGTAGCGTAGTGGAGCGGAGCGGAGCGGGGCGCCGCCCGGCGCCTGCTGGGACTGCCGGCCGGTGGCGTTCAGGATGGGCTCCCGGTGAGGTGAGCCCGCACGGCCTCAAGCCGTACTGCGCGCATCAATCTCCCTGAGGACCGCCGACCGATTCGTGCCCTCCGCCGAGGGACCACCTTCGAGTGTGTTGCCCTGGTCGGATCGGCGGCTTCGGGGTGACGAAATCGAGGCCTTGGATGTCGCTGATGGGTCGACACCGCCAGTCCAACTGATGGGGAAGCGGTCAGTCGCGCAGCGCCATCTGGGTTGAAGGATCCCGATGTCCGCTGTACCCCATACAGCCAACATTAAAGACTTCGCGCGCGACGAGGCCCGATGACTGCTTGGCGCCAGTGAGCAAGTGTGCACCCGCAGCCAGCGAACGGCTCCAATCGCTGCAGAACGGTAGTTGAAGCAAAACGGACAAGCGCGGTGCCAAGACCGACGTGCTGGCGCGGGCAGCCTGTCAAAGGCAATGCTGAACAACTCCATTCGGGCGTGCATCCACGGTGACTTGCCCAGTCTCTTCACGGCACTGGGCTTTGTGGCGGAGCCTCAGACGTTGGCTCTTTGATGCGTTGAATCCCCGGGTTGACCTGACAGAGGATGCAACCCCGCGCTGCCAATCGCTGCTGACCTCAGTCCCGCCCAGCCTGCTCAATAGCCGCGGCCAGCGCAGCCGGGTCGGTGAACCAGACCTCGTGGCTGCCACTGCATTCCACGTGCCGGAACAGCCCCAGCCGCTCGGACAGACGCGGGTGCCAGCCCAGGCTGTGCGGCAGGGCGGCGTCCATGCGGCAGTTCACATAGCTCTTGGGCAGTGGGCAGGCTGCCATGGGCTGGCTGAGGGTGATCGGGTCCTGGAAGGTCTTGTACGGGTGGGTGTTGAGCTTTCCGAAGGCTTCGGTGGCCAGCGCGAGGTCTGCATCGTTGATGAAGGCCTCGCGCCAGATCGGGAACGGCAGCATCACGCCGCCGCCCGTTTCTGCGGCGATGTTGTCGAACAGGGCCGTGTAGTGGGGCGGTACCAGATCGTTCAGGCACTCGCCGGGTTGCGGCACAAAGGCGTTGACGTACACCAGCCGGGCCAGGCGCTGCGGGCGCAGGTCGGCCACGCGCGAGATCACCATGCCGCCGTAGCTGTGGCCCACCAGGCGCACCTGCTCCAGCCCGTGTTGATCCAGAAACGCTGCCAGCGACTGCGCCGCGTCTTCCAGCCCAGTGGTGGCGCGGTCATCTTCAGGGCGGTTGCCCGCCAGCGTGGGGCAGTGCACGGTGTGGCCGCGTGCTCGAAGCTGATCGGCCGTGGCTTCCAGCTCGGCGCCGGTGTGCCACGCGCCGTGAACCAGAACATAGGTGTTTTTGGACATGGTGTTCTCCTTCTCTCTTCATTGAGGTGTGAGCGCCTGGATCAAGCGTGAACCGGCTGGCAGAGATTGTGCGAAGGGCGCCGACGCTCAGTTGGCCGCTGTGCGCCAACCCGCTGGCCGCTGCGTGCCAGGGGTGGCCTGCTTCAAGCTCACGCGAAGCGTTCAGCGCTGGTCGCGCAGGGCAGACGGTGTGTGACCGAGCAGGCGCCGGCAGGTGCGACTGAAGTGCGATGGGTCCAGCAGGCCCACGCGGCGGCCAATTTCGGCCGCGCTCACCTGCCGCAGGGCGGGGTTGGCCAGCATCAGCCGGGCGGTGGTCATGCGTTCGGCCATCAGGGTTTGCGCGAACGTGGTTCCCGCGCTGCCCATGGCGCGGTGCAGGCTGCGCACCGAGCAGCCCAGGCAGGCCGCCACGTCGGTGGCCGTCAGGCCGGGCTCAGCCAGCCGCTCGCGCAGCACCGTTCGCGCCCGATTCACCAAGGCTGCCGATGTCGCTGCACGGTGGGGCACCTGCGACGGGCAAGCCAGCGACAGCAGTGCACCCAGCTGATCTTCCAGAAGCTGGGCTGGCAAAGGCGGTGCGCTGGCCATGTCGGGGCGCCACTCGCGTGCAAACGCGACCAGCGCGGCGCCCCATCCGGGCGCATCAGGGCAGAAGGGCCGGGCGGTGTGCATCTCTGGCTCGGCCAGCCAGTGGGTCACCCAGTTCAGCGGCAGTTCCAGTGACACCGTGGTCGGGCCACGGTCGAAGCCAAATCGATAGGGCCGGCGCGAGTCCACCAGCGCGAACGCCCCCGGGCGCATCAAGGCTTCCCGCCCGTCTTGAGCGACCGTCCAGGGCGCTTCCATGTTGCCCAGCAAATAGAAGAACTGTTCGCCGCGGCCGCGGGCAATGCCCCTGGGTGTGCGCCACACCTGCTGGGGCGCAGCCTGCACCCAGTTCACGCCCACGCTGCCCAGCGGTGCGCAGCGCAACTCGCCAAAAAAGTCCTGGCGGCTGCCGCTGGCGTCCATGGCCAGAAAACCTTCGGTGATGGCACCCACCCAGTAGTCCAGGCGCTGCTGCGCGGGCACGGCGTCGGTGCTCCAGCGGCGCGGTTCGATGGGGGTGGTCATGCTCTGCAGTGTGCCGCGCGATTCGGTCGGCGTCGTCAGCAATTTCCCGCAAGAGGGCCTGCGGGTCTTCGCTGACTGGACTGCCCTCCGTGCTGCGCACTGCGGGGCTGGGTGCTATGGCTGGTGTTGTTCGTGCATGTCCGCAACCTCTTCAAAAGAGCCTGCTCCCAGCTCCCGCTCCGCCCGCGCCACACTGAGCTTGAGCCCCAGCATGCCGAAGATGCGGCTCATGGTTTGCACGCTGCCTTCGCTGCGCTCTTGTTCGATGTCCTGCATGGTGCGGTAGGCGATGCCGGAGAGTTTGGCCATTTCGGCGGTGGTCAGGCGCATGGTCTTTTTCAGGTGTCGCACGGCTTGTGGTAGCGACCATTCCGGGTGTGCGAGCACGTCCTCCACGGCCTGCTTTCTCAGGTCCAGTTGCTGCGCAACCGTGAGGGTGTTGTAGCGCTTGTCCATGGTGTTCAGGCCAGTGTGGCGAGTTTTTGCGCGAGGGCCAGGATGCCGGGGCGCAGGAGCTGGAGAAGCGCTGGGTCCAGGCCCATGGCTTCGCCTTCGGTGGCGATGCGCGCCAGCGCTGGCGCCATGGCTTTCAGTCCTTCGACCAGGGGTGCGCGTTGCACCGGCCCGGGCCCCTTCTTTCTGCGTTCCTTTTGCTCCTGCGCGCTCAGCTCGCAGACACGGTCGAGCACGCGACCCCAGTCGGGCTGACCGCCGTCGTTGTCTTTCCAGCGAATGCGCCGCGCGATGCCGTCCGGATGCAAGACCATGGGGGCAAAGTCGTACAGCGGGGTGAGGGCGATGTGGCCGTTGAAGTCGCGCTGCACGGCGGTGTTGCGGGCGTGGTTGTCTTTGTTGCCCAAGGCCAGGTTGGCCACATCGCGTTTGAGGTATTCCAGTACCTCGCTTTGCGGGTCTGTGCAGTGCCGCATCAGTTCCAGGCAGACCTGGTCGTGGCTGGGCACGGCATCGAAACCGGGCATGCCTGTGAGAGTAGCGATGCTTTCCTGTGCAAGGCGAGTCACCGTGCTGGCGTGGTTGCGGCGATCGATCTGGCGGTCAAACCGGGGGATAAAAAGGGCGCGCTCGCGCAGCACCAGAGGGGCATGCACCCGCAGTCCTAACTGTTGGGCAATGCCCATGTAGGGGGCCTCGTGCCGGAGGATGCTGGCCAGTTGCTGATCTGTGCCGCGCCCGAACTTGACGATGTAGTGCTGCACCGCACGCTTGTCTGGCAACGTGTGGTCCAGGTACAGCAGTCCGTCGTCCGCCCGCGTCAGCAACACCTTGGGCCACTCGCCCTGAACGCCAGACGAGCCGGCCACAAACAGGCCATGCGAGGCCAGGTGCTCGGCAAATGCATCACCGCGCTGCGCCACTTCTTCATCGGTGAAGCCGTGCACGGCGCCAGCGTTGGCGCCGAGCCACTCGGCGGCTTCTTTCACCCGCAGGTGGCCGATGGGGTTGCCCGCCCCGGCCAGCAGCAGCTTCCAGTCGACCAACTCGCCTGTATTCGGCGATTGACCGATGCGGCGCAACAGCTCTTGTCTGCCAAAACCCTGCGGCAACATGTCAATGAGGAACACCGGCCAGTGCGGCACCTGCAAAGGCTCAAGGCCCACAGGCCATCGGGCGCATAGAGCGTGCGCGTCGGAAGCGCCGCCGTGTTCAAACGCCCACTCGACCGCATAGCCCGAATAGGTCTTTGCCCTCCAACCTTCGTTTTCCTGGCCATGCAGGCGCACGCTGGCCATGTCGTGCCAGGCGCCTTGTGCGTGAAGCTGGAGGGTGCAGATATTGTCCATTTGCACGAAAGTCTATCAATAATAGGCCTGTAGTAGGCATCTTTTTATCTGTATTTTCGTGTGATTAAGGGGTTTTTTGGATGGTTCAAGGTGATATCGCCTCGTCCGTAAAACAGCACCCACCAAGAGGCCCGAACGGCCTACTTTCGGTCGATGAGTATCGAAATATGAGCCCGATGGATGGATTTTTTGATTCCAGTCGATAAATCGGTGCTTGAAAGCTGGTCGCTCCCCCACCATCCGCGCCATGTTCAACAACCCACTGAGGTTTACATGGCAATCAGCAAACGCTCTCCTCTCATCGTGAATCGCGACACCCGCGCCTGGGGACTCCAGGTCTGGGTGTCGTTTGGACTGGCGGTTTTTCTCTGTGGCACCGGGCTGGCTTATCTGCCCGGGCAGGCGCTGGACCGGGCATTCATGGTGATGGGCTATGTGTTCTGCTTGTCCACGGTGTTCGTGCTGTCCAAGGCGGTGCGCGACACGCAAAAGGCCAGCCTGGCGGGTGAGCCGGAGACGCCGATGTGGCGGTTTGTGGTCTGGGGCGGTTTTGCGGTGGCGATGGGGCTCACGCTCTGGGGCTTGGTGCGAATGGAGATCGACGAGACCTACAAAGCCTACCTGGGCGTGAGCTGGTTGTACCTGGTGACGTCTGCGTTCACGCTGGCCAAGACGCTGCGCGATCGCCACGAGGCGGACCTGGCCGAAGCCCATTTGATGGGACGCCAGCAGGCGCTGACCGAGCACGTGACCGACTAACGCTGCTTCGGTTTTCCCCTCGTGGTTTCCCTTGGTGACACGGGCGCAAAGCCCGGTGAGGCGGGTGGCCTGCGGGCGATCCCACACATTCCCTGTTTCTGGAGCAATGAAATGAACAAGTCTTTCTTGAAGAACACCCTTCTCGCCGCCAGCCTGGCGCTGGCCCTGGCCGCCGGCCCGGCGCGCGCGCAGAGCGAGGCTTCGCTGGTGCTGTCTGCCTTGCCGGTGGCCTCGGTGGTGGGGACGGCCTCTGCGGTGGGGGGCAGTGCCGTTGCCGGTGCGGCGGCGGTGAGCGCGCTGCCGGTGGCGCTGGCGGTGAGCGGCGCGGTGCTGGTGGTGAAGACGGTGGAGGTGTCGGTTCGCGGCACGGTGATCGTGCTGGAGCGGGCGTCCGACGGCGCAAGGGCCAGTGTGGAGCTGAGTGGGCGCGCCGCCTCTGGCGTGGCAGCCAGCGTGGGCACGGCCGTGGTCGTGAGCGTGATCGGCACCGGCGTGCTCTTGTCTGCGGCGGGCGAGGTGCTGTGCTTCATTCCCAATGAACTGGGTCGCGCACTGCTGCACAACGAGCGCATCACGCATTGATCAAAAGGAGACACCATGAAGAAGAAGCCTTTTCAAGCGGTGCCCACCGTGCTGACCTTGGCCGCGGCGCTTCTCGTGGCGCATGCCGCGCACGCCGGGCGTTCCTGCGAACAGCGGCCGATGACACCGCAGACGCTGATGCAGGGCATGACGCTGGCGCAGAAAACCGCAGAAGCGCTGGACGCCGAATTTGCCCGCAGCGGTGCGCGCGTGGTGGTGCTGGGCCGCGCGGGCCAGGACCTGGGCAAGTACCAGTTGCGCTACTCGCACCTGGGCTGGGCCTACAAGACGCCCGAGGGCCCATGGCGCGTGTTGCACAAGCTGAATCAGTGCGGCACGTCCACCGGTGCCCTGTACCGGCAAGGTCTGGGCGAATTCTTCCTGGACGACCTCTGGCGCCACGAAGCGGTGTGGGCCGTGCCGGGGCCGGCCTTGCAGGCACCGTTGCTCGCTGTATTGACCGACCCGGCGCTCAGCACCCGCCTGCATGAGCGCGACTACAACATGGTGTCTTACGCTTGGGGCACGCGCTACCAGCAGTCGAACCAGTGGGCGCTGGAGACGATGGCCCTGGCCGCCGAACCGGGCATTGCCTCACGGCAGCAGGCGCAGGCCTGGCTGGGCTTCAAGGGCTACCAGCCCAGCACGCTGCGCCTGGGCGCGCTCACCCGGCTGGGCGCCAGCACCACGTCGGCCCACATCCGGTTTGATGACCATCCCAATGCCAAGCGTTTCTCAGACCGCATCGAGACCGTGACGGTGGACTCGGTGCTGCAGTGGCTGGAGCGCAGCGGTTTGGGCGGTTCGCCGGTACGCCTGGCGCTGTGAGCACGGGTTCGCGCAGATACTTGCCCGCATTCAAGGAATAGAGGAGTTGGAGATGAGCAAAAGCATGCGCTGGTCAGAGAAATGGTTTCGCCGCGGGCTGTGGCTGGTGGCCTTTGTGTTCGCCTGGTTTCTCGTGGGGCTGGGCGGCACCATCGTGGGCGACCTGCCACAGGTGGAACAGCGGCAGACGCTGGACGATTTTCTGGACCCGCAGCGGGCGCCAGCGCTGAAGCAAACCATTGAAGCGGCGCAGCGCGCCGGGCGAGAAGCTCAGGACGCGCTGGACCAGGCGCGCCTGCGTCTGCAAACGGCACAGGCCAACAACCGAGCCGCGCGCGAGACCTTCAGCAACTGGCTGGCGACGCGGCACGCCACCGAGCGGCCTGAGCAGGACGAAGAGCTTATTCAGCGTACCCGCGATCTCGACGCCTATCGAAAGGCCGAACGCGAGGCTTTGACGGCGGTCGAAGCGCAGGAGCAGGCAGCCCTGGACGCGAGCCAGACACAGCAGCGCGCACAGGACCAGTTGCACGAGATGGAGGAGGCCGCTCGCGAGACTTACCTGAGCGCCCAGCGCGCCCAGGAACTGCGCGTGTTCCTGTACCGGCTGGCACTCACCCTGCCGTTGCTGGTGGCGGCGGGTTGGTTGTTTGCGAAGAAGCGCCACGGCACCTACTGGCCGTTTGTGTGGGGTTTCATCTTCTTCGCGGTCTTCGCCTTCTTCGTGGAACTGGTGCCCTATTTGCCCAGCTACGGTGGCTACGTGCGTTATGTGGTGGGCATCGTGCTCACGGTGGTGGGCGGGCGCTACGCCATCCGGGCACTGCAGCGCTACCTGGAGCGGCAGCAACAGGCCGAGGCCCTGCCCGACAGCCAGCGCCGGCACGAGCTGGATTACGACCTGGCGCTGAAGCGTTTGAGCAAAGGTGTGTGCCCGGGCTGCGAACGCGCGGTCGACATGAAGGACCCGCAAAACGACTTCTGCCCGCACTGCGGCATGGGCCTGCACAACCGCTGCGCAAGCTGTCACAGCCGCAAGAACGCCTTTGCACGGTACTGCCATGGCTGCGGAACGCCAGCCGAGTTGGCAACAAAATGACACGAATTGAGTGCATTTAGACTGCTTTTAATATGGTTTTGCTGTGAGTTGATTTGACTTTTATGCTGTTTTCCATATAATTCGCGGCTTCACCCCATTCGCAACCCCGTGTGCACGACGTGCCCCCGGAGTGCCGGGAATCGGTGAGAGTGCCTTCGGGAATGCCTTCGGGTTTCCCGCTGGCACCGCCCCATCGGTTGCCGAATTGCCACGTGCCGTGGCCACGCTCCGGCGGCTGTGCACCAGCCGATCCCGCGCACTCTCCCCCGTTTCAAGATCCTGCCTCCGCACCGGAGGTCTTTGCTTTTCCTGAAGCACTTCGTGGCGATCGGCGCACCTGTTGGAGGGCAGATCACCCATGTGTGGCATTGCAGGAGAAATACGATTCGACGGCCAGCCCGTTGATGTGAACGCGCTGGCGCGCATGAACGATCAGCAGCGGCCCCGCGGGCCAGACGGCCAGGGCCTGCAGGTGAGCGATCGCTTCGGCTTTGGCCACCGCCGGCTCAAGATCATGGACTTGTCGGAAGCGGCACAGCAACCCATGTTCGACCCCGCCCTGGGTGCCGGCATCGTGTTCAACGGCGCCGTCTACAACCATGGCGACCTGCGCAAGGAGCTGGAAGGCAAGGGGTACCAGTTCCATTCCACCGGCGATACCGAGGTGCTGCTCAAAGCCTGGCATGCCTGGGGGCCTTCGTTTGTGAAGCGGCTCAACGGCATGTTCGCCTTTGCCATCTGGGAGCGTGACAGCGGCCGGGTGCTGCTGGGGCGCGACCGGCTGGGCATCAAACCCCTGTACTTGGCCCCGCTCAAGGGCGGCCTGCGTTTTGCCTCCAGCCTGCCGGCCCTGCTGGCCGCCGGCGGCGTGGACACCGCCATCGACCCGGTGGGCCTGCACCACTACCTGTCGCTGCACGCCATCGTGCCGCCGCCGCATACCCTGCTGCGTGGCGTGAAGAAGCTGGCGCCCGGCACTCTGATGCACATCGACGCCGACGGCACCACCCGCGAAGAACCCTTCTGGTCGCTCAACTACGAACGCGGCTCGGCCGACGAGGCGCGTTCCTTTGATGACTGGCGCGAGATCCTGTTGGATGGCTTGCGAAGCGCGGTGAAGCGCCGGCTGGTGGCCGATGTGCCGGTGGGCGCGCTGCTCTCCGGCGGGGTGGATTCCAGCCTCATCGTGGGCCTGATGGCCGAGGCCGGCGTGCGAGACCTGCGCACCTACAACGTGGGCTTTGAAGACGTGGGCGGCGAAAAAGGCAACGAATTTGAATACGCCGACATCGTGGCCCAGCGCTTTGGCACCGTGCACGAACGCATCTTTGTGCCTGAAGCCCAACTGCTGGGCCGCTTGCCGGAGGCCATTGCCGCCATGAGCGAACCCATGGTGAGCCACGACTGCATCGGCTTCTACCTGTTGAGCGAAGCCGTGTCGCGTCACAGCAAGGTGGTGCAGAGCGGGCAGGGTGCCGACGAGGTGTTTGGTGGCTACCACTGGTACCCCAAGCTGCAAGGCAGCGCCCAGCCGGTGGTCGATTACCACGCCGCATTCTGCGACCGCGACCATGCAGAGATGCGCGAAGTGGTGCAAGCGCCGTACATGACCGACGACGTGACCCGCGCCTACATCGAACAGCGCCTCACCGCCCCCGGCGCCACCGACCCGGTCGACCAGGCGCTGCGCATGGACACCACCGTGATGCTGGTGGATGACCCGGTCAAACGGGTGGACAACATGACCATGGCCTTTGGCCTGGAAGCGCGGGTGCCGTTTCTGGATCACGAACTGGTGGAACTGGCCGCGCGCATTCCCGCGCGCCACAAACTGGCCGGCGGCGGCAAAGGCATTCTGAAAGAGGCCGCGCGCCAGGTGATTCCGGCGGTGGTGATCGATCGGCCCAAGGGTTACTTTCCGGTGCCCGCGCTCAAGCACCTCAAAGGCGATGTGTTGGCCAATGTGCGCGACGCGCTGACCAGCACGGCGGCACGCCAGCGCGGCCTGTTCCAGCCGGCCTATGTGGAGAAGCTGCTGGCCGATCCGTCCGCTCACATCACACCGCTGCGCGGCTCCAAGCTCTGGCAGCTGGGCCTGCTGGAGCTGTGGCTGCAGACCCACCTGCGCGGATGAACAAGGAGGAGACCACATGAGCCGCAAGAACACGCAACGCGCCATGCGCCTGGGGCGCGCGCCAATGCCCCAGGCCGACGGCAGGGGCCAGACGGCGCCGCAGTCCAATGTGATCACGGTCTGTGGCTGGGGCCGCCTGATCGCAGGCCATACCTTTGCCGATCCGGCAGACATCGCCGCCGCCCTGCTGCAGGAGGCTCCCGGGCAACGCGACATTGCGTTTTACCTGGACAAGCCGCACGTGGTGGTGGCGCACGCGCCCGGTCAACTGTTCATCGACCCCTCCGAGACATTCCGCCTGGCGCTCAGCGCCTACACCCCGCAGCGCGCGACCCGACGGGGGTACACCATTCGCAGGTTGCGCTCGCGCGCCGATGTGGCCGCCATCAACGCCATCTACCGCGCGCGGCGCATGGTGCCCGTGGACCCGGCGCGGGTGTGGGGGCAGCGTGCGGAGCGACAGATCGTTTATGCCCTGGCCGAAGACAGCCAGACCGGTGATGTGATCGGTGTGGCCATGGGGCTGGACCACGCAGAAGCCTTTGCCGACGCCGAACCGGGTTCCAGCTTGTGGGCGCTGGCGGTGTCGCCCCAGGCCAGCCACCCCGGCATTGGTGAAGCACTCACACGCTATCTTGCGGAGTACTTCCAGGCGCGCGGCCGGGCGTTCATGGACGTGTCGGTGCTGCATGACAACGCGTCGGCCATTGCGCTGTACCGCAAGCTGGGTTTCCAGAACATTCCGGTGTTCGCGGTCAAGCGGCGCAATGCGATCAACGAACCCTTGTTCAGCGAAGGCGGACAAGAGATCGACGGACTCAACCCTTACGCCCGCATCCTGGTGGACGAAGCGCAGCGCCGCGGCATCCGGGTGGAAGTGATCGACGCCGAGCACGGCTACTTCAAACTCAACCATGGCGGGCGCAGCGTGGTGTGCCGCGAATCCCTCTCTGAACTCACCAGCGCGGTGGCCATGAGCCGCTGCGCAGACAAGCGCGTCACTGTGCGCCTGCTGGAGCGCGCGGGCCTTCGCGTGCCGCGCCAGGCGCTGGCCGCAGACGCCGAGCACAACGCCGCGTTCCTGCGCGAGGTCGGCGCCGTCGTGGTCAAACCCATTGACGGCGAACAGGGCAAAGGCATCACCGTGAACCTCACCTCAAGCGAAGAGATGGAAACCGCCATCGAGAACGCCAGTCACTTCGGTGAGCGTGTGCTGCTGGAGCAGTTCTGTGAAGGGCAGGACCTGCGCATCGTGGTCATCAACCACCAGGTGATGGCGGCCGCCTTGCGCAAGCCCGCCACCGTGGTGGGTGACGGACAGAGCACCATCACCGAGCTGATCGAAAAACAGAGCCGACGCCGCGCCGCCGCCACGGGAGGGGAATCGCGCATCCCGATGGACGCTGAAACCCGCCGCTGCGTGGCCAGCCAGGGCCACGAGATGGACGACGTGCTGCCCTTTGGACAGTCGCTGGCGGTGCGCAAGACGGCCAACCTGCACACCGGCGGCACCATCCACGATGTGACCGATCAGCTGCACCCCGTGCTGCGCCAGGCGGCCGAGCAGGCCAGCCGTGTGCTCGACATTCCCGTGACCGGGCTGGACTTCCTGGTGCCCGCCGTCGATGGACCTGACTACGTGATCATCGAAGCCAACGAGCGCCCCGGCCTGGCCAACCACGAGCCGCAACCCACCGCGCAGCGTTTCATTGACCTGCTGTTTCCCTTGACCGCCACCCAGGAGGCCTCGTCATGACCGAATCCGCCCGCTCCAAAAACAAAACGCCGACTCTGCCAAAAATCGACTACGCCTTCCTCGAAGAAACCCTGTTGCAGTTGCTGGCCATCCCCAGCCCGGTGGGCCTGACCGATGCGGTGGTGCGCTACACCGCCGGCCGGCTCGATGCCATCGGCATTCCGTATGAGATCACCCGTCGGGGCGCCATTCGCGCCACGCTGAAAGGCCGCGAGGCCCGCCCGGCACGTGCCATCGTGGCCCACTTGGACACGCTGGGCGCCATGGTGCGCGAGATCAAATCGAATGGCCGCATCGGCATCGTGCCCATCGGCAGCTGGTCGTCGCGCTTCGCCGAGGGAGGCCGGCTCACCGTGTTCACCGACACCCAGCAGCTGCGCGGCACCTGCCTGCCGCTCAAGACATCGGGCCACGCCTATGGCGACGAGATCGACACCCAGCCCTCCAACTGGGACCATGTGGAAGTGCGGGTCGACATCCCTTCGCACAGCGCCAAGGACCTCACGGATGCCGGCATCAACGTTGGCGACTGGATTGCGTTTGATCCGCAGCCCGAGCTGCAGCCGGATGGCTACATCAACTCGCGCTACCTGGACGACAAGGCCGCAGTCGCCGTGTTGCTCGCCGCCTGCAAGGCCATCGTGGACAGCGGCAGCAAGCTCGCGATCGATGCGCACCCACTGTTCACCATCACCGAAGAAGTGGGTTCCGGTTCGTCTGCGGCGCTGCACGGCGACATTGCCGAGATGGTGAGCCTGGACATTGCCATTGCCGCGCCCGGCCAGAATACCGACGAGCGCGCCGCCACCATCTGCGTGCAGGACATGGCGGGGCCATTTGATTACCACCTCACACACAAGCTGATCGAGCTGGCGAAGACGCACGGCATCGCGCACCGGCGCGACGTGTTCCGCTTCTACCGCTCAGACTCCGCCGCCGCAGTGGAAGCCGGCAACGACATCCGCACCGCACTCATCGGTTTCGGTGCCGACGCATCCCACGCCCAAGAGCGCACCCACCGCGATTCATTGCAGGCGCTGGCCGACCTGACAGTGGCGTACATGCTGTCCGATCCGGTGGCGCGGCGCGACCGCAAGTCCATGGGTTCGCTGGAAGGCTTCACGGAACAGCTCAAGCCCGAAGAGATGGGCGTGTCGACCACGGCCTTGCCCGATCCGGGGGAATTCCTGGAGGCGGACGGGACGGTGTCGACGGAGGGCGGTGGTCGGTCCTGAGCCGACGGTGTGTGGAAAGGTTGCTTCGCAATTGAAGAGCCATGCGCGCGCACAATGGTTGGATGCCAACGCCAGAGCGCGGTCCGCCACAGAAACCCAAGGATCTTTCAGCGACCCGGGACGCTGCCTGGGCCAGCGAACAACAGTGCCGCCTGCTGTTCGATGGCCATCCCCAGCCCATCTGGGTGTTCGACCAAAGCAATATGCGCATGCTGGCCGTCAACGCGGCGGCCATCACGCGCTACGGCTACTCGCGCGAAGAATTCCTGCAGCTCACGGTCTTGGACGTCAGGCGCACGCTGCAAGGCGAGCGCCTGACGGTGGCACAGGTCGACCAGGATGTGATTGGCCCCAATGGCCTGCGGTTGACCACCCGCTGGCAGCACGCCCTGAAAGACGGCAACGTGATGGATGTCGAGGTGACCTCCTGCGATTTGCTGTGGGAAGGCCGGGCTGCTCGCTTGGTGGTGGTGAACGACGTGACCGAGCGCACCGCCATGCAACGGCAGGCAGAGCAAGCCATGCGCGAGACGAGCACAGTGCGCGAACTGCTCGATCATGTGATCCACCGGGTGGGTGACGCGATCATCGCGCTCGACAAAAACCTACGGTTCACCTATCTCAATGCGCCCGCCTTGCGACTGCTGCAGCGTGAGCGGGCCGAACAACTGGTGGGCAGCTACATCTGGGACGAATACGAGCTGGAGCATGGCAGGGCATTTCACAGCGCATACACCAGAGCCTTGCGGAACCAGCAGTCTGAAATCTTCGAGGCCTTCTACGCACCGTGGGACAAGTGGATTGAGGTCCGCGTGTTCCCCTCGCCCGAAGGGCTGTCGATCTTTTGCAACGACATCACCGAGCGCAAGCTGTTCGAGCGCCTGCTGCTCGACCGCGAGCGCGATTTTCGCCTGCTGGCCGAACACATGCCCGCGATGATCTACCGCGCATCGGTGGAGCCTCCGTACCATGCGCTGTATGTCAGTCCCTCCATACAGATCCTCGGCTACACCGTGCAGAGCTGGATGGCCGACCCGATGGCCTGGACCCAGGCGCTGCACCCCGACGACCGGGAGCGCGCGCTGGGCGCACTGTCGGAGGCGTACGTGGACGGGGGCGATCACCAGATCCAGTACCGCCTGCGCGACGCGCAAGGCCAATGGCGCCATTTCCGCGATCGATCCCGGCGCATTGACCCCACCGATGGCAGCCCCGCCTATGTGCAAGGCATTGCGCTGGATGTGACCGATCTGGTGGAGAGCGAACAGGCCTTGCGCGCCAGCGAAGCCAGCCTGCGGCGCAGCGAGCAGCGCTACCGCCTGGCCGCCGCCAGTGGGCAGGTGTGGGATTGGGATATCGCGCACGACCGCCTCAACCTCAGCCCCGACTTCTGGGCGCAACTCGGTTTTGAACCGATGCCCGCCACGGCATACAGCAGTTGCCTGGGGGCCCTGATCCATCCCGAGGATCTGATCCTGTACCGAAACGCCATGCGCCGCCACCTGAGGGACCGCAAACCGTTTGTCATGGAAGTGCGCCTCAGCGATGCGCGCGGCGCATGGCGTTGGCTGCATGTTCAGGGACAGGCCGAGTGGAACGACCAGGGGTGGGCCACTTTCATGGCCGGCACCACGGTCGACATCAGCCCGCGCAAAAAGGCCGAAGCCGCTCTGCGCGAATCCGAGGCCTACCGGCGCAAGCTGTTTGAGCATCTGGCCGACGGTGTGCTGCTGATCGACCGCGACGACCGCATCCTGGATGCCAATCCACAAGCCCTGAACATGCTTGGCTACACCGGTGAGAGCCTGCTCAATATGTCGCTGCAGGCCCTGCTGGCGAACCAGGAGCCGACATTCCCGGCGACACTCCCGGTCGACCACCTGCAGCCGCAGTCACCTCACCCCAGCACGCTGACGGAGTGGAACGTCTTGCGCCGGGATGGCACCGTGTTGCCGGTCGAGGTGAGCATCCGTGCGCTGGATGCCGAGCGCTACATCGCGGTGCTGCGCGACATGAGCGATCGCCGTGCAGCGCAGCAGGCGCTGCTGACCCATCAGCTCGAACTCTCCGAACTCAACCAGCGGCTGATGAAGCAGGAGCAGAGCACCACCCAGCGCCTTGCCCAGGCACTGCACGACAACCTGGGCCAGTCGCTGGCGGTGGCACGCCTGAATCTGGAGGCCGTGCTGATCTCCGAAGGCGCCACCTTGCCTGCGGCACTGGCCGCCCAGTGCCAGCGTCTTTCACAGGTTCTGGCGCAAGCGGTGCTGGACGTGCGGGAAGTGCTGGCCGATCTGCGCCCACCGCTGCTCGAAGAGCTGGGCCTGGCGGCCGCCCTGGACAACGAAACCCGCGCGACGCCGCAGACCTTGGGGACCGATGTGCTGCTGGAGATTGCTGAAGGTTTGAACCGGCAGCGCTGGCCGACCGACGTGGAGTACTGCGCCTTCATGGTGGTGCGCGAAGCCATCGCCAATGCCCGCCTTCATGCCCGCGCTTCGTTGATCCGGGTGTTGCTGGGGGGCGATGGGAGCCGGCTCATGGTGGACGTGATTGACGATGGTGCAGGCATGCCGCCTGACATGTCGCAGGGGCGGCCGGGCCATCTGGGTATTGTGGGCATGCGAGAACGGGCCATCTCCATCGGTGCGCGCTTCGCCATCATCGCCGAGCCCGGTGGTGGCACACGCGTCAGCTTGAATTGGGGGGCATCCGGGCCATGAGCAAGCTCTATCTGGTCGACGACCACACACTCTTGCGCGACGGCTTGCGGGCGGTGCTGGAGGCCGCCGGGCATCGGGTGGTGGGCGAGTCGGCCGACCCGACGCAGGCGCTGGCCGAGTTGCGCGATCTGGGTTCCGTGGTGGTGCTGCTCGATCTGCACCTGGGCCAGCGCTCGGGCTTCGAGCTGCTGACCGAGCTCCAGCGCCGGGCGCCGGAGGCACGCGCGATCGTGCTGACCATGTCGGCCCAGCCGCGCCATGTGGCCGAGGCGCTGCGGCTGGGGGCTGTGGGCTATGTGCTCAAGGGATCGTCTGCCTCCGAGCTGTTGAGCGCGCTCGAGGCGGTGGGCAAGGGCCAGCGCTTCCTGGGGTCTGAAGTGGCGGTGCTGGCCGTGCAGGGCCTCACCGCGCCGGGCGACGAGGCCCTGGACACGCTCTCGGTGCGCGAGCGGCAGATCGTGTTCATGGTGGTGCACGGGCAATCCAGCGCCGAGATCGGTCGCGAGCTGCACTTGTCGCCCAAGACGGTGGACTCCTACCGCAGCCGCCTCATGGGCAAGCTGGCCACGCCGGATGTGCCCGCCCTGGTGCGCTTTGCCATCCGCAACGGACTGATCGACGCCGAAAACGTCTGATCTCTGTTGCATGCCCTGCGTCCGGGTGTGTGATGTTGCACACAACTCCCTGGCCACACGGTCCATCTCACCCCGCATCGAGAACTCCCTACAGACGCTGCCCGGACGGCTTTCTACAGTGCCTGAAGGTGGTTGATCTGCCGGTCCGTCGAGCCCGGCCAGCCTTCAAGGAGTCTCATCGTGTCCCCTTCCTGTTCTGTACATCGCCACGCTGCCGCGGTGCCCGGCGAAGCCGACTGCCAGGTTCTGCTGGTGGTGGAGCATCCGCAACGCCTCGACCTGATGCGGCGTTGCGTGCGAGAGCTCTTGCCCGGGTGCCACGTGGCTGTGGTTGATTCCCATTTTGATGCCGTGTCCCGTGTCACCCGAATGCAAACGCATCTGCTGGTGCTTGACCTGTCGATGGACAGCGTACTGGTGCCGGCACTCAAACGTCTCCTGGCACGCGCCTCACCCCAGTCGCTGATTCATGTGTTTGACGACTCCATGGACGGCGCTTCCGGCTCCGGAACCGACTGCAACCGACCGTCCATTGTTCAACTCAGGCAGGCGCTTGTGGACTTGGCCGACAGCTCCTTCCAACCTCACAGAGATTGCCGCCATGCCATTCGCACCCCTGCCTCCTGACGAACCCAGGCGCTTGGCCATCCTGGACTCACTGGGCGTGCTCGACACGCCGGCCGATCCCGTGCTGGACGGCATCGTACGGGTCGCCGCCCTGCTGACCGGCTGCCCGGTCTCTGTGGTGAGTCTGGTCGATGCGAAACGCCAATGGTTCAAGGCACGCTATGGTGCGCAAGCCCAGCAGGCACCGCGCGAGCTGGCATTCTGTGCCCACGCCATCCTGCAGACCGAGTTGTTCGAGGTGGCTGATGCACGCCTGGACGCCCGCTTTGCCGACAACCCCCTGGTGACCGGTGAGCCGCATGTGAACTTCTATGCAGGCGTGCCCTTAATGGTGGACGGTCACGCCATGGGCACGCTTTGCACCATCGATTACCAGGCACGCCAGCTCACCGACAACCAGCGCGACATCTTGCGCGACCTTGCTCATGCGGTGGAGCACTGGCTACGCAGCCAGCACCTGCACGAGCAATTGAATCGTGCCAACGCCGAACGGCGCGATCTGCTGGACCACCTGCCGGACGGCGTGCTGATGCTGGACCAGGACCACCAGGTGATGGACGCCAATCCGGCAGCGTTGCAGATGCTGGGGTACAGCCGCAGCGAACTGGTGTCGAAGCACGTGACGGACCTGGTGCCGGAGGAAGAACACGATCGCCTCGCCCGGGCCATTGCCGAAATACCGGGTTCAGCTGGTCGCCTGAACGAGTGGCCACACCGCCGCCGCGATGGCAGCGTTTTCTGGGCCGAGGTGAGTACCCGCCAGGTGGATGCAAGGCGCTTTGTGTCGGTGCTGAGAGACGTCACGGAACGCCGTGCACAGGATCAAAAACTGCGCTTGCTCTCAATGGCCATGGAGCAGTGCGCGGAGAGCGTTCACATCACCGACCTCGATGCCAGGCTCCAGTACGTCAACGCTGCCGGGTTGGCAAACTCAGGTTACGAGCTCCACGAGATGCTGGGCCAGAACCCGAGCATGCTGAACTCCGGCCGCACCCCGGCTGACAGCTACCGCGCCATGTGGGATCACCTTCTGGAGGGAAAGCCCTGGCGCGGACGCTTCTTCAACCGCCGCAAGAACGGCGTGGAATACCAGGAAGACGCGATCATCACGCCCATTCGCGACGCAAAAGGCCAGATCACACAGTATCTGGCGCTGATGCTGGATGTGACCGAGAAGGAACGACTGGGCCAGGAACTGGCCTGCTACCAGCAGCATCTGGAAGAGCTGGTGGAGCTGCGCACCTCGGCCCTGGTGAAGGCCCGCCGCGCGGCCGAGGCAGCCAGCGAATCCAAGAGCGAATTTCTGGCCACCATGAGCCATGAAATCCGGACCCCCATGAATGGCGTGGTGGGTTGCATCGATCTGCTTCAGCGCTCGGCGCTCTCCTCTTACCAGCGCGAACTGGCCGACACCGTCGGTGAATCGGCGCTGGCTTTGTTGACCATCATCGATGACATCCTGGACTTCTCTAAGATCGAGGCAGGTCAGCTCACGCTGGAAAGCGTGCCTGTTTCCCTGGTGAGACTCACCGACAGCGTGTGCGACGCCCTGCGCACCACGGCCACGTCGCGATCGGTCGATCTGCAGGTGGATGTGGACCCCGGCTTGCCGGACTGGATCCTGAGCGATGCCGGACGGCTGCGCCAGATTCTCAACAACCTGCTCGGCAACGCCATCAAGTTCTCCGCCGACACCGGGCGCCTGGGCCGGGTGGAGCTTCGCGTGCAGCCCTGCCCGCCGGGGCAGCCCGGGCACCTTGAGATCCGTGTGATCGACAACGGCATTGGAATGGCCCCCGAGGCGCTGCAACGCATCTTCCAGCCCTTCGTGCAGGCCGAAGGCAGCACTACGCGCAGCTTTGGCGGCACCGGCCTGGGCTTGTCGATCTGCAAACGCCTGACCAGCATGATGGGGGGATGGATCGTGGTCGACAGCCAGACCGACCAAGGCACCACCTTCACGGTGACCTTGCCCTTCAAGCTTACCCAGGAGCCCCGGCGGACGGTGAGCGAGAGACCGATGTCCGCCGTGCAGACAGGGCCCCGGTTTGCCATGGCCGGCAGCCCCTTGGTGCTGCTGGCGGAAGATAACGAGATCAATCAGAAAGTCTTTGGCCACCAGCTCGCCTTGCTGGGGCTGTCGGTGGAGTTCGCCAGCGACGGCCTGGACGCCCTGGCGCGCTGGCGCGCGGGCCGGGCCCAGCAGCGCTATGCCTTGCTGCTCACCGATCTGCACATGCCTGGCATGGATGGCTACACGCTGGCCGCCACCATCCGCACCGAGGAGCGAGATGGCCCAAGAATCCCCATCGTGGCGCTCTCGGCCAACGCCTTGCGCGGCGAGATCGACCGCTGCCGCTCCGCCGGCATGGACGACTACCTGAGCAAACCGGTCCAGACCGACCAGCTCGACGAGATGATCAAGCGCTGGTTGCCGTCAGACGGAGCGCAGGCGCCTGAGCGGTTTGGCCTGGGAGAGTGTGAAGAGCTGGACGTGATTGAGGTGGAACTGAGCCCTTGCGACTACGACGACAACGCACTGGCACGGTTGCTGGGCGAAGACTCCACGGAACTGGCCGAATTCCGCCAGCGCTTTGTGCTCTCTGCGCTCACTACCATGGACGAGATGCGCCGCGCCGCACACAGCAGCGACTTTGTCACCCTGGGCAACCTGGCGCACCGCCTCAAGTCATCCTGCCGCGTGATTGGCGCCGTGTCGCTGGCCGCGTGCTGCGAGCGCATCGAGCTCGCCGGCCCCGACTGCAGTGCCACACAGATGTATCGCCACATGGCCTTGATGGAAGACGCGCTGGCCCACGTCATGACCCGCTTGTCCGACCACATCGGCGTGCAGTTTTCAGACTCGACCAACTGATCCGGAACGGACGATTCAGGGCCGCTGCGCTTCCTCATGCCAAAGCAGGCGCAGCGCCCACAGCCCCAGCACCGGGCCCACGGCCAGCCAGGGCAGCAGCGCGCCCAGCGACACTGTTTCTGCCAGCGACACGAACAGCAGGATGCTGACGATGGAGATGGCGAATCCGATGCTGTTGGTGAGCGTGAGCACGCTGCCCACTGCTTGCGGTGGCGCGTTGCGCGCGGTGAGTGTGCTGAACTGCGGTGAGTCGCCTGAGACGGTGATGCCCCAGACCACCAGCCAGGCGTAGAACAGCGCATCGGGTGCGGCCATGAACAGCGGCGCTGCGAGGCAGCACGCCCCGCTCACCGCCAACTGGCTGCCCGCCACGCACGCGCTGCCCCAGCGCTGTGCCACCCAGCCGCCGCCTGCGCAGCCGATCACACCGGCACCGAGCACGACGAACGCCGTCCACGAAAGCGCGGTGCCTTGCAGTCGCGTGGCCAATATCAGCGGCACCATGACCCACATGGTGTAGAGCTCCCACATGTGGCCAAAGTAGCCGAACACCGAACTGCGCACGCGCGCATCCGTCCAGACCGTGCCCAGTGCGCGCCACTGCAGCGTGGTCACACGGGCCACGGCACCGGGCGGGTCACCGGTGCCGAAGTACAACAGCAGGCCACCCAGCGCGGCCAGTGCGGCCACGCCCAGCATCAGCGTGGGCCAGGGCAGGGCGTCGCCCATGGCGCGCAGCGCGTGTGCACTGGCCGAGCCCAGCACCAGTGCGCCAATCAGATAACCCAGTGCCGCACCCAGGCCCTTGCTGTACCACTGCGCGGCGATCTTCATGCCCACCGGGTAGATGCCGGCCAGAAAGAAGCCGGTGGCAAAGCGCCAGACCATGAGCGCGGTGAAGTCGCGCACCATCCACCACGCGCCCACGGTGCAGGCGGCGCCCGCCAGTGCGCACACCAGGAACACGCGGCGTGGTGCAAAACGATCGGCAATGGCCAGCAGGGCAAACACCAGCGTGCCCAGAATGAAGCCGAACTGCAAAGCCGATGTCAGCGTGCCCACCGCAGCGGTGGACCAGCCCAGCTCGCGCTGCAGGTCCGGCATCACCGCGTTGACGGCGAACCAGAGTGAAGTGCCCAGCAACTGGGCGAGCACCAGCACGGGGAGCACGTGGCGTGGGACCTGGGGTTGCGTCATGCCTCGAAGCTTAATGGTCTGGCGTGGGTGGCGGTGTCTCGGCGTTCATCTGCTGGTGGTTTTATGCGTTGCTTTCGCAGACCTCCCGCTGACGGGTGGCGTGGTCCGTGTTCTCCGGCCCACGCTCGCGGGGGACTGTTTGGGTTCGCCGTGGTTTTGGCGTCAACACCATGGCTGGTGCACGGGCTCTGTGGCAACCGCGAATGGGGCCTGCGCCCGCGAACCCCACCACCCGTCGAGAGAAGCACCAGCGAGTGCATAAAAAAATGCGCTGATGTGCCGGAGCCAGTGCAGGATGGGAGAAGAAGGGATGGTCCTGGGCCCACCAACCCGCCACTGGGGTCGATGGTGTGGGTGCCCGGGCGCAGGCCCCATTCGCGGTTGCCACAGAGAGCGCGCACCTCAAGCGCACTTGATGAAGCCACGTTGGCAAACCACAGTACACGTCCGCGAGCGTGGGCCGGAGAACGGGCACCCACACCGTCGGCCCTCGCGAACCGCAGACACACAACCTGCAACCTCCCTGCAACAGGAGGATGAAGAGGATCAGACCCCCCGCGCCCGATCCGCCTTGAACCGCGCGCGGAACGCGCCAAAAGTGCCAGCGTCCAGCGCCTCGCGCACCTCCCGCATCAGGTTCAGGTAGTAGTGCAGGTTGTGGATGGTGGCCAGCATGGGGCCAAGCATCTCACCACAGCGGTCCAGGTGGTGCAGGTAGGCGCGGCTGAAGCCGTCGCGCCCGCCGTCGGTCCAGCTCACGCTGCTGTTGCCCGCGCAGGCATGGCAGGTACAGGTGGGGTCCAGCGGCTGGTGGTCGGTCTTGTGGCGGGCGTTGCGGATCTTCAGGTCGCCGTAGCGGGTGAAAAGGGTGCCGTTGCGCGCATTGCGTGTGGGCATCACGCAGTCGAACATGTCTACGCCGTCGGCCACGCCTTGCACCAGGTCTTCCGGCGTGCCCACGCCCATCAGGTAGCGTGGTTTTTGCGCGGGCAGGCGGTGCGGCGTGTGGGCCATGATCTGCAGCATCTGCTCCTTGGGCTCGCCCACGCTCACGCCGCCGATGGCGTAGCCGGGGAAGTCCATTTCCACCAGCGCTTCCAGTGACTCCTGGCGCAGGTGCTCGAACATGCCGCCCTGCACGATGCCGAACAGCGCGTTGGGGTTCTCCAGCCGGGCAAACTCGTCCTTGGATCGCACGGCCCAGCGCCGGCTCATCTCCATGCTCTTGCGTGCCTCGGCCTCGGTGGTGAGGTGGCCGTTGGTTTCATAGGGTGTGCATTCGTCGAGCTGCATCACGATGTCGCTGTTCAGCCCGGTCTGGATCTGCATGCTGACCTCAGGTGACATGAAGAGCTTGTCGCCGTTGACCGGAGAAGCAAAGTGCACACCTTCTTCGGTGATCTTGCGCATGGCGCCCAGGCTCCAGACCTGGAAACCGCCCGAGTCGGTGAGGATGGGTTTGTGCCACTGCTCGAAGGCGTGCAAACCGCCGAAGCTCTTCATCACCTCCTGACCAGGTCGCATCCAGAGATGAAAGGTGTTGCCCAGGATGATCTGGGCGCCCATGTCGTGCAGCGACTGGGGCATGACCCCCTTGACGGTGCCGTAGGTGCCCACGGGCATGAAGATGGGAGTCTCGACCACGCCGTGGTTGAGGGTGAGGCGGCCTCGACGGGCATGGCCTTCGGTCTTGAGCAGGTCGAATTGGAGCATGGGACGGATTGTCTCAAAACGCCCTGAGCCCCAACACCTGGACTGGTGGCGATGGTTCCTCGGCTTCGTCGCTGTCAGGGCTGATGCCGCAGGCCCAGTGGTCTGCACATGGCAGGGTGGCGCTGGCATTGCAGGCGAATGAACTGGTGGCCGCACTTCGGGTAGCTCCTCCCGCGTAGTGATGTCCTTGTCACCCAGGGGTTGCCAGCGTGGAGTTTCTCACGCAAGGACGGATGAATGTCAGAGATGCGGACATTCTTGACCAGCAGCCGTTGTCCGAATGGTGGTGGGTGCTGGCTTTGCGGCATCATGCCCTTGGCAGAACCGCAGATACCCATGGGCATGAACATGGAGGTCCCGACCACCCCTTGGTTGAGTCTGAAACGACGTCGTCGTGCGTGGCCTTTGGTCTTGAGCAGTTCGAACCCGAGCATGGGGCGGATTGATGAAGCGTTTTGGGGTTCGAGACCACAGGGCCGGTGTGGACAAAGCGGGTTTTCTGCCGCATTTCCTTGGATCCAAGTTTTTTTGTTTCGGTAGAGTGAAGCGTTTCATCGCCGTGCAGCGTGTCCGCTGGGAGAGGTTTTATGGCTGAGTTCCTGACGAACGCTGAAGCATGGCGCAAAACCCAAGCGCTCCGCAGGTCGCCCCTCATCCGGGCGCTGGAGCCACGGATGATGTTCGACGCAGCCGCTGTCGAAACCGCTGTGGCGGTTCAGGCACAGGCGGAGCCGACAGCCGAGCCCGATGTGGTCGAAGCCGAAACCCCGGCGTCTGCGCCTGTCACAGCGCCGGCCGCATCCCACACAAACACCGCCCCGCCAGTCGACGAGGCAGACGCAGCGGACGATGCCGCGCCGATCGCAGAATCCAGCGATCAAGAATTCGATGCTTCCACGGCAGACAATGAGCAGACTGTGTCGGATGGCACAACCGATGACACGTCTGACCAGGAGAACGCAGAGACCACATCGGAACCATCACCTGAAGATGCCGACGAAGACACCTCAGAGATCCCCGAGACATTGACCTCGGCGGTACCGGGCCAGGAAGTTGTGTTCGTGGTGGACAACCTCCCGGATGTGGACACGCTGACTGGAGGCCTTCGCGAAGGGGTCGAGGTGGTGATGCTGGATGCCCACGGCGATGGTCTGGCACAGATGGCGGACTATCTGCAAGGGCGCACCGGTCTGAGCGCCATACATGTGATCAGCCACGGCGACGAGGGCAGGGTGTCGCTGGGTAGTACCTGGCTCGACGCTCAGGGCGTCGCTGAGCGCGAGGGCCTTCTGCAGCAGATCGGGCAGTCACTTACGGAAGAGGGCGACATCCTGCTGTACGGTTGCTACGTGGGCGCCAACGGACAAGGTGTCGACTTCATCGCTGCCCTGGCCGCGTCCACAGGCGCCGATGTCGCCGCTTCCACCGACAACACCGGCTCCGCAGCCATGGGCGGCAACTGGGTGCTGGAACACCAAGTGGGCAGCATTGAAGCCGCCGTCGCCTTGAACCCGGAAACGATGGCGACCTATGACGGGCTGCTCCCTCTGCCTTCGGCCACGCAGTCGTTCAGCGACACCTACTGGAACAACAACACCGGCGGCAACACCGTTGATGGCTTCTCACTCGTCGAGAGCACCGGGGCCACCCGCGCTTCTTCCAGCAATTCGATCTACTTCACCACTGCCGTCGTCAGCGACGCCCCCGGCCCTGAGGGAAACTATTACTACGAACTCACCTGGACCGCCGACGGCGTCGATCTGGGCACGTTCGACCTCGATGGCATGGTGATCCAGAGCTTTGGGGGCAACTACCGCCTGGATTTCAGCGCCAACTCGGGCGGTTCGCCAGTCAGTCAATCCTTTACCTACAACGGCGCCCAGGGTCCCTTGACTGTCGATCTGAATGCGGCGCTGTTCAACGACATCAGCGCCTTTACGGTGCGCGTGACCAATTTGAGCGGTGCTACCTCGGTCGCCAACATGGACTTGCAGCAGGTCATCCTGACCGACCTGAGGGAGCCCAACGATGCGCCGGTCCTGGGTGGTCTGAACGGCGACAGCGTGGCCTGGGCCGGCGTGGGCAACACCGTGGTGCTTGATGCCGGGGGCAATGCGGCGTTGAGCGATACCGAACTCGGTGCACTCAATGGCGGCAATGGCAACTGGGCGGGCGCCAGTCTGTCGGTTCAGCGCCCCGGCACGGCAGTGAGCACAGACACTTTCGGGTTCGATCTTTCGGGCTCACTTTTCACCGTCAGTGGAAGCAATCTGCAATCAGGCGGCCAGACCTTTGCCACCTTCACCAATACCGGTGGCGCGCTGAACGTCAGCTTCACCAGCAGTGGCACCACGGCGACGACAGCCCTGGTCAACGACGTTGCGCAGCGCATCACCTACCGAAATGACACCCCCGCAGGTGACGCCACGCTGCGCTTCACGCTGAGCGACGGATCGGCCAGCACGACCGCCAATGTGACGGTCACCAGCGACACCATTTACGTCACCAACACTACCGATACTTCCACTATCGATGTCACGAACGGTGTGAGCTTCAGTGAAGCGGTGGCCATTGCCGCGGCCGATGCCACGGGCAGCCAGACCATCGTGTTTGCGGGCTCGCTCGCCAGCACGGCGCTCACCATCAACAGCGTGAGCCTGAATGAGAGCCTGACCTTTGACATGGATGCCGCCAGCGGCATGAGCTTGACCGGTGGCACCATCACCCTCGGTGCTGCGACCACCCAGACATTCACCAACGGGTCAGGCGATACCGCCACGATTTCCGGAGTGATTGCAGGGAGCGGTGCATTCACCAAGGCAGGCACGGGGGTACTCAACTTTTCAGGAACCAATTCCTACTCGGGCGCGACCACGGTATCCGCCGGTACCCTCACGCTCAGCGGCGGCGATGCCATTTCCAGCAACAGCAGTGTCGCGGTCGCTGGTGGTGCCACGCTCGCGCTGTCCAACAACGAAACCATCGGCAACCTGTCCGGCGCGGGCGCCGTCACGCTGGGAAGCAATACGCTCACCAGCATCATCACGGCCGACACCACTTTCTCCGGCGGCATCAGTGGCACGGGTGGCCTGAGCGTCAGCCAGAGCGGGGCCGCCACCTTTGCGCTGACCCTGTCGGGGACCAACACCTACACCGGCAATACCACCGCCGTAAACTTCGGCTCGCTAAGACTGAATGGCGATGCCTCGGTCTCCAGCAGCAGCTATTTGCGCGCTAATGGCAACAGCGTGATCACACTGCTATCGGACCAAACGGTTGGCAGCCTGGGCAGCAACAGTGCCACTGCCACCATCAACCTTGGCAGCTTCACCCTCAGCGCTGGGGGCGACAACACGTCCACGACCGTGTCCGGTGTCGTTTCCGGCACCGGCAACCTGGTGAAGCAGGGCAGCGGCACCATGACGCTCACCGGCACCAACACGTATTCAGGCACCACCACGGTGTCGGCCGGCACGCTGTCGGTGGCCAGTGACAGCCACCTCGGCAGCAACACCGTGACGCTCGCGGCGGGCGCCACGCTGGAGATCACCGGCACCACCACCATCGACAACGCCATCGCGCTCAGCGGCAACGCCACGGTCAGCAATTCGGCGGATGCCACCTTGTCCGGCACCATCAGCGGTGCCAGCAACCTCACCAAGTCCGGCGCTTCCACGCTCACGCTTTCGGGTAGCAACACCTATTCAGGCACCACCACCGTCAGCGCAGGCACATTGAGTGTTGCCAGCGACGCCAACCTGGGCAGCGGCGCGGTGAATCTCGCTGGCGGCACCACGCTCGCCATCACGGGCGCCACAACCATCGACAACGCCATCGTTCTCAACGGCAACGCCACGGTCAGCAACTCGGCCAATGCCACCCTGTCCGGCATCATCAGCGGCGCCAGCAATCTGACCAAGGCGGGGGCAGCGACGCTCACCCTCTCCGGTACCAACACCTATTCGGGCACCACCACCGTCAGCGCAGGCACGCTGAGTGTCGCCAGCGACGCCAACCTGGGCAGCGGCGCGGTGAATCTCGCTGGCGGCACCACGCTCGCCATCACGGGCGCCACCACCATTGACAATGCCGTCGTCCTCAACGGCAACGCCACGGTCAGCAATTCGGCCAATGCCACCCTGTCCGGCGTCATCAGCGGCGCCAACAACCTGACCAAGGCGGGGGCAGCGACGCTCATCCTCTCCGGCAGCAACACCTACTCGGGCACCACCACCGTCAGCGCGGGCACCCTGAGTGTCTCCAGCGACGGCAACCTCGGTAGCGGCGCGCTGACCCTGGCCAGCGGCAGCACGCTGGCCGTGACCGGCGCCACCACCATCGACAACGCCGTCACCCTCAGTGGCGGCACCGTCACCGTCAACACTGCGGCCAATGCCACGCTGTCCGGCAACATCACCGGCGCGGGCGGGCTGAGCAAGACGGGCGCCGCAGCGCTCACGCTCAGTAGCACCGACAGCTACACCGGCGCCACCAGCATCGTGGCCGGCAGCCTGCTCGTCAATGGCGCCTTGTCCGCCACCTCGGGCACCACGGTGTCATCCGGCGCCACACTGGGCGGCAGCGGCAGCATCTCCAGCAATGTCACGGTCAACAACGGCGGCACGCTTTCCCCCGGCAACGGTGGGGCTGGCACCCTGACGGTCAACGGCAACCTCACCCTGGCCTCAGGCAGCACGCTGGCCGTGGAGATCAACGGCACGACCGCCGGCACCCAGTACGACCAGGTGATCGTCAACGGCACGGTCGATGCCAGCGGTGCCACCTTGTCCGCAACGCACGGCTACTCGGCGGGCAGCGGCGACAGCCACACCATCATCGTCAACGACGCGGCCGATGCCGTGACCGGCAGCTTCAGCGGTCTCGCCGAGGGCGCCACCGTCGCTGCCGGTGGCAATGGCACGGTGCTCACCGCCAGCTACATCGGCGGCACCGGCAACGACGTCACCCTGACCGCCCCGGTGAACCCGACGGTCACCTCGGTGTCCTCGATTTCGGGCGACAGCACCTACAGGGTTGGCGACACCGTCGTCATGGTGGTGAACTTCAGTGAGGCCGTGTTCCTGAGCACCGGCACCATTCAACTGATGCTGGAAACCGGCACGACCGACCGCGCAGCCACCTACCTTGCAGGCAGCGGCAGCTCCTCGCTGTACTTCAGCTACACGGTGCAGGAGGGCGACATCTCGTCCGACCTCGACTTCACCGGCACCACCGCGCTGGTGGCCAATGGCGACACCATCCAGGGCGGCAGCTTCATCGATGCGAACCTCACCCTGCCCACTCCTGGCACAGCCGGTTCCATCGCTGCAAGCCGTGACATCGTGATTGATGGTGTGCGCCCCACGGCCAGCATCGTCGTGGCCGACACCGCCCTGGCCGCCGGCGAAACCAGCACGGTGACGATCACCTTCAACGAAGCCGTCAGCGGCCTCGCCATCGGCGACTTCACGGTGGCCAATGGTGTGCTGAGCGGTCTTTCCAGCGGCGACGGCGGCATCACTTGGACGGCGATCCTGACGCCGACGGCCAGCATCACCGACACGACCAACCTGATCACGCTGGACAACACCGGGGTGGCCGATGCCGCAGGCAACACCGGCACCGGTACCACCAACTCCAACAACTACGCCATCGACACCTTGCGCCCCACGGCCAGCATCGTGGTGGCCGACACGGCACTCGCAGCCGGTGAAACCAGCACGGTGACGATCACCTTCAACGAAGCCGTCAGCGGCCTCGCCATTGGCGACTTCACGGTGGCCAACGGTGCCCTGAGCGGGCTTTCCAGCGGCGACGGCGGCATCACCTGGACGGCGACCCTGACGCCGACGGCCAGCATCACCGACACGACCAACCTGATCACGCTGGACAACACCGGGGTGGCCGATGCCGCAGGCAACACCGGCACGGGAACGACGGACTCCAACAACTACGCCATCGATACCCTGCGCCCCACGGCCAGCATCGTGGTGGCCGATACCGCGCTGGCCGCTGGCGAAACCAGCACGGTGACGATCACCTTCAACGAAGCCGTCAGCGGCCTCGCCATTGGCGACTTCACGGTGGCCAACGGCGCCCTCAGCAGCCTCAGCAGCGGTGACGGCGGCATCACCTGGACGGCGATCCTGACACCGACTGCGGGCGTCGAAGACACCAGCAACCTGATCACCCTGGACAACACCGGGGTGGCCGATGCAGCAGGCAACACCGGCACGGGCACCACCGACTCCAACAACTACGCCATCGACAGCCTGGTGCCGTCGGTCGCATCGGTCAGCGTGCCGGCCAACGGCACCTACGTGGCCGGGCAGAACCTTGATTTCACCGTCAACTTCAGCGGGGCGGTGACGGTCGACATCACCGGAGGCACCCCACACATCGCCGTCACGCTGGACACGGGTGGCACGGTGTACGCCGAATATGTTTCGGGTTCTGGCAGCACCGCCCTGGTGTTCCGCCTCACCGTTGGCAGCGGGCAACAGGATGGCAACGGCATCACCATCGGAAGCCACATCGAGCCCAACGGCGGCACATTGCTCGACACAGCGGGCAACACGGCACAAACCACACTCAATGGCATCGGTGCCACCACCGGCGTGTTGGTGGATTCGTTGGCACCTGCGGCCATCAGCTTCTCGCTGCAGGGCAACCCGGCCACAGACGCATCGACTGTGACCTTCGTGTTGCGACTGAGCGAGCCGGTGACCGGTCTGGACCTGGCCGACTTCCATCTCAGCGCCACAGGCAGTGCCACAGGCACGCTGACAGGTCTCCAGGTGCAGGATGCGCAGACCTACCTCATCACGGTGTCCGGCATTCGCGGGCAGGGCAGTCTGGGCGTGGTGCTCACGGCCTCCGGCAGCGGCGTGCAGGACACGGTGGGCAATGCCCTGGTGGCCGATGTCGCCTCGGCATCCCACGCCGTCGCCCCCGTGATGGAGTCATCCGCCCCTGCTCCGGCTCCTGCCCCCGCTCCTGCGCCGCCGCAGCCCGTTCCAGAGGCGCCGGTGCCCCCGCGCCCGACCACCGGCTCCGTGCCGCTGCCGCCGCCCATGACCCCCTTGCCGGAGGGCGGGGGCACCCCCCTGCCAGGTTTCACGCCGACCCCGATGATCGTGTCCGAGGCCCTCAACCCCTGGACCGGCGGTGGCAGTGGCAACGGAGTCGGCAGCCCCACGGGATCGGCCCTGGCAAGCCTGATGCCTGCCGGCATCTCAGGCGTGCTGGGCCCCATGAACCTTGACGGCATCTCGGGCACAGGCTGGGAGCGTGATGACCAACGCTGGTCGGTGCCGTTCCAGGCTTCTGAGCCTGCCGGTACCGCTGCCATGGGCATGCCATCGATGGGCGGGCAGGAGGCGGTGCTGCTGCGCCCTGGGCAGCCCGTCGAATACACGGTGCCGCTGGGTGCGCTGATGGGGGATGACCTGATGCGCCGATCCTCGATGCTGATCGAGGTCCGGCAGATGGATGGCCGCCCGCTGCCGTCGTGGCTTCGCTTTGACCCGGTGACCGGAAAGTTTTCCGGTGTGCCTCCAGCCGGCTTCAGTGGCACCTTGCGGCTGGAACTGAGTGTTCAGGACGGGCAAGGCGAGCGCAAGACCATGATGCTGGAGTTTGCGGTCCAGGGCGGTCGCGCGGATGAACGCGGCGATGTCGGGAACGATGCAGGCCAGCCAGCGACTTCCGTGCAGTGGCTGTCGTTGCAAGCGCAGTGGTCTGCCCATGGCAGGGGCGCCCTGGAATCACAGGCCCATGCGTTGGTGAATGCCCTTCAGACGCCTGTTTCAGCATCCTGAGCCTGGATGCCGAGACGCAGTCCATTTTGAATTTCACACACAAGGATCGATCCATGAGCGACAGGCGTTTTCTTTTGCGACCACTCGCAGCAGCGTGTTCACTGGTCGTGCTGGCCGGTTGTGCGACCAGCACAAGACCCATCTCCATGGAGGAGCGCCAGCAATCGCTGGTGGAACAGCGCTCGACGCTGGTACAGCATCAGGAGCCCCTGAGCGGGCCGGTCTCGCTGGAGGAGGCCCAGGCCCGGGCGCTGAAATACAACCTGGACTCCCGCGTCAAGCTGATGGAGGAGGCCTTGGCCATGCGCCAGTTTGACTTGTCGCGGGTCGATCTGCTGCCCAGGCTGACCCTGGCCGCCGGATACACCTCGCGCAACAACGACCTGGCGTCATCTTCGCAAGACTTCATCACGGGAGAGCAGTCGCTGGTGCCGTCGATCTCCTCGGAGCGCCAGCGCACCGTGGTCGATCTGGGTCTGTCGTGGAACGTGCTCGACTTCGGCGTGAGTTACTACCAGTCCCAGCAGAATGCAGACCGCCTGCTGGTGGCCCAGGAGCGGCGGCGAAAGACCGTGCACCAGGTGATGCAGCAGGTTCGGGAGGCCTACTGGCAGATGGCGGGCGCGCAGATGATGGAGCAGCGCCTGCAGGGCATCATCACGGATGCGCGCAAGGCGCTGGCCGATTCTCGCAAGATCCAGGCCGAGCGGCTGGTCTCGCCCATGGAGACATTGGGTTACCAGCGCCAACTGCTGGAAATCATTCGCCAGCTGGAGTCGGTCAACGACGAGCTGTCCCAGGCCCGGCCCAGGCTGGCCTCGCTGATGAACATGGAGCCCGGCGTGGATTTCGAGGTGGTGGTGCCGCAGGACAGGCCGATCCAGCCGCTGGCCATGACGGTGGAACAGGTGGAAGAGGCCGCGCTGCTGAACCGCCCTGAGCTGATGGAGGCGCGCTACAACGAACGCATCGGTGTGCTGGAGACGCGCAAGGCCATGGCCCGCCTGCTGCCAGGCATCGAGTTTTCGGTGGGTGCTCACCACGACAGCAACGACTTCCTGGTGAACAAGAGCTGGCGTGACGCGGGCCTGCGGGTGAGCTGGAATCTGCTGAACGTGCTCAACGCGCCAGCCATCAAAGGGGCCGCCAAGGCGCAGGAAGCGCTGTCGCGCCACCAGCACATGGCGCTGTCCATGGCCGTGCTCACCCAGAGCCATGTCGCCTACCGCAACTACCGCGGCCTGCTGGGCCAGCACGAACTGGCGCAGGAACTCAACCAGGTGGAGCGGCAGATCCTGCAGCAGACCCGCAACGCCACCCGCTCCGACATGCAGGGCCGTCTCCAGGAAGTTCGGGTGGCGGCCAGCGCGCTGGTGGCTGAACTGCGGGACCACCACAGCTATGCGTCGTTGCAAGGGGCCTATGGCCAGTTGCTGGCCACGATCGGCTGGGACCCCCTGCCTGCTGAGGTTGCCAGCCACGACCTCGCCGGCCTGAGGCAGAGCCTGCATGAAACCGATGCCAGCTGGGCCCGGCGCCTGGGAGGCGGATCCTGATGTTCGAAGCGGTTGTTCGTCTGCGCTTTGTCGCCGGTGTTCTGGGGGCTTGCTGCCTGTTGATCCAGGCACCGTCTGTGTGGGCGCAGTCTGCGGCCGGAACCGATCAGGACGGTCGCATCCGGGTGCAGCTGACGGCGCTGAATGAACTGGTGGTCTCCAGCGAGGTGGCGGCTCGAATCGAGCGCGTCACCGTGCGCGATGGCGACGCCTTTCGTTCAGGGGCGCTCCTGGTTTCCTTTGACTGCCGCACACTTCAGGCACAGCTTGAAAAATCCATGGCCACCCGAGACGGCGCCCGGCATCACCTGGAGACTGTCCAGCGCCTGGCGGAACTGGACTCGGTGGGCAAGCTGGAGGCCGACCAAGCCCGGGCCAAGGCACGGGAAACGGCGGCCGATGTCAGCATGGTCCAGAGCACCCTGGGCAAGTGCCGGATATTCGCGCCGTTTGCCGGGCGCGTGGTTCAGCGCATGGCGTCGGACCATCAGTTTGTCAACGCCGGGACGCCATTGCTGTCTCTGGTGGACACCCGGGCCATCGAGGTGCGCCTGATTGTCCCGTCCCGCTGGTTGGCCTGGCTCAAGGTCGACTCACCTTTTCAGGTTCGGCTGGATGACCTGGAGAAGACGGTCGACGCGAAGGTGAAACGCATCGGTGCTCGCGTCGATCCCATCAGCCAGTCGGTTGAACTGGTGGCGGTGGTCACAGGCTCGACCGCAGGACTGCTGCCCGGCATGAGTGGCTGGGCCACGTTTCCCGGCGTGCGGTGAGCGGCGCGCCGGATGCCAGCCGCGTGCTGGCAGAAGTTCTTCAACTGGTTCGCCGTGCCGCAGGCGCATCGAACCTGGAAACGCTTGGCTTTGTCATGGCCAACGAGAGCCGGCAGGTGCTGACGTATCAGCTGTCGATCGTCTGGCGCCAGACGGGCGTGTTCACCGACGCAGCGAGGCTTTCTGCTGTCTCTGGCCAGCCCAGACCCGATGCCAATGCGCCGTTCTCCCACTGGGTGTCCGGTCTGTGCCGCCGCTTGAGTGAACAGACCACACCAGCCACACAGGCTGCTCAGGCATCGACACAGCCCAGGCTGGTGGTGGCGCAGGATCACCCCGATCTGCTGGCGGACTGGGCGCAGTGGCTGCCGCCGCATGTGCTGTGGATGCCCTTGCTGGCCGGTGATGGGGAGCAGCTTGGTGGGTGGCTGCTGGCACGCGCCGACCCATGGCAACCCCATGAGCTGGCCGTGGTGCAGGAGCTTGGGACCCACTATGGCCTGGCGATGGCCAACAAGCTGCAGAGTCGCCGCGTGAAGACAGAAGGCCCGAGGCGTTGGTGGCAGCACTACCGGCGGTGGGTCTGGGGCGCTGTTCTGGTGCTCATGTTCATCCCGATCCGCCAGAGCGTGATCATTCCGGCCGAGGTTCTGCCAGACGATCCATTTTTCGTGCGGGCGCCGATGGATGGCGTGATTGACCGGCTGCTCGTCAGACCCAACCAGACCGTGGAGGCCGGCGCAGCCCTGTTGACGCTGGACGAATCCGCCCTGAGGGCGCGCCATGAGGTGGCACGCAAGGTGCTGGACGCCGCGCGAGAAGAGTTCCGGCAGTCGGCCCAGATCGCGGTCACCGATGACCGAGGGCGCCTGGAGATGGCACTTCGGCGGGGCGTGCTGGAAGAGAAGTCCATTGAACTGGACTACCTCACTGAACAGCTCGGTCGTGTTCAGATCCGTGCACCGCGTGCGGGTGTGGTGGTGTTTTCAGACGCCGATCAGTGGCTGGGGCGCGCCGTGGTGCAGGGTGAGCGCATCCTGTTGCTGGCCGATCCAGCCAAGGTGGAACTGGTCGTGCGCCTTCCGGTGGGCGAGCGATTCGACGTGGCCGAAGGCACGGGGGTCACGCTGTACCCGAATGCCAGCCCTTTGTCGTCCTATGACGCCAAGGTCAAGCAGGTCGCCTACAGCGCGGAACTGGACCGGGAAGGGTTGTGGACCTACCGCATACAAGCCGAGTTCGATCCGGACCAACCGGTCCCGCGCATTGGCACGACCGGTTCCGCACGCATTCGTGGCAACTGGGTGCCCTTGTCTTTCTTCGCATTGAGGCGCCCGCTGACGGTGTTGCGCCAGACGCTGGGCATCTGACCCATGGCGCCGAACGCGACCGAAAGCTTGCCGCCCCTGAGGCAGGACCTGCAGCTTCACGCAGGACCGACAGATGCCGGTGGCGCGCCCTCGTGGGTGCTGCACGATCCGGTCGTCCACCGCTTCTATGAGATCAGCTGGCCTGCCTTTGAAATACTCTCCCGCTGGGCCATGCGCGAGCCGGACGCGGTGGTGACGGACGTCTGCGCGCGAACCACCCTGCACATCGGCAGGGAGGACATTGAAGAACTCCGGGCCTTCCTGGAACAGAACTTTCTCCTTGACCAGCATGGCCCTGGGCACACCGCACGGCTGCAGCGGGCAGGCGCCATGCAACGCACGGGCAAGCTGCAATGGTTGCTCAAGCACTACCTCTTTTTCAGGGTGCCACTGTTTCGGCCGACTGCCTTGCTGGCCTGGTTGTCACCCAAGATGACATGGTGCTTCCACCCCGTGTTCTGGAAGCTGCTGGTCTTTCTGGCCCTGGCGGCCCTCGTGGGCGTGTCGTTCCAATGGGATGCCTTTGTGGGCACCTTCGTTGGATACGCGGGCTGGACCTCCGCGCTGGGCATCCTGGTTTCGCTGGGCGTGGCAAAGATCGCTCACGAACTGGGTCATGCGCTCGCTGCCCATCGACATGGCTGCCGGGTGCCGCAGATGGGCGTGGCCTTCATGATCATGATGCCGGTGCTCTATACCGACACCACCGATGCCTGGAAGCTGCCGTCTCGAAAGGCGCGGATGCAAATCGCCGCCGCCGGCGTGGCGACCGAGCTGATGCTCGCTGTGGTGGCCACATGGGCATGGATGTGGCTGCCGGATGGGCCTGTGCGTGCGGGTGCGTTCATGCTGGCGACCACGACGTGGGTGCTGACGCTCGCGGTCAATCTGAGCCCCTTCATGAGGTTTGACGGCTACTACCTGCTGTCTGACGCGGTTGGCATCGCCAACCTCCACGAACGTGCCTTTGCCCTGGGACGCTGGAAGCTGCGGCGGGTGTTGCTGGGATGGTGCGATCCAGCGCCAGAGGATCTGGGCCGGCGGACGACAGGGTTCCTCATCGGGTTCGCCTACCTGACCTGGATCTATCGGTTGGTGCTGTTCCTGGGTATTGCCTTTCTGGTCTATCACCTGTTCTTCAAGGCCCTGGGCCTGGTGCTGCTGGCCGTGGAGCTGGGCTGGTTTGTGTGGCGGCCCATCAGCCAGGAGCTCAAGCAATGGTGGCAAGGACGATCAGGCCATCGCTGGACGCGTTCTTCGATGCTCAGCACTGCAGGCCTGCTGTTGGCCCTGCTGGCACTGTGCGTGCCCTGGCCAGGGGGCGTTCGTGCCCCGGCCGTTCTGGGCGCCGACCAGTCCCAGTGGCTGTATGCGCCGATGGCGGCCCAGATCAAGTCGCTGGACACGGGGTATGGCCAGTCCGTGAGCCAGGGGCAGACCGTGGTGGCCCTGACGTCTGCGGATCTTGACCAGCGCCTGGCCGCTGCCAGCGTACGGGAGCAGTCCATGCAATGGAAGCTGGCTCAGCAGCCGTTGAACGCCGATTTGCGCGGACTGGGGCCTGCACTGCGCGAGCAGTGGGCGGCGGCCAAGGCCGAACTGTCGGGCCAGTTGGCACTGCGAGACCAGCTGGAGGTCAGGGCCGGCATCAGCGGGCGCGTGATGAAGGTGTCCCCGGGCCTTCAGCCCGGGGTGTGGGTGCGTCGCGGCGAGCCGTTGGTGCAGGTGGTGGCAGACGGCGCCGCCAGGATCGACGCCTACGTCGTCAATGAAGACATGCCTCGGATCCAGCTGGGGGACGCGGCGCGCTTCGTGCCTGAAGATTGGCGCCTGCCCGCAGTGAACTGTCAGGTGGCTTCCCTGGATCGCGTGGCACTGTCGCATCTGGAGCACGCGTTTCTTGGCAGCCCGCATGGCGGTTCTTTGCCAGCCAGCGTGGACGCACAAGGCCTGACCGTGCCATTGCATGCCGTGTTCCGGGTCCGCCTGGACCGCTGCGATGGCGAGGCCACCCCTGCCTTGCAGGAAAAACTCGGCGTTGTTGCCATTGGAGCCACCGGCCGCGGTGTGGTGGGGGGCTGGTTCAGGAAGGCCGTTGAGCTGTGGAACCGGGAGTCCGGACTCTGAGTGACCGCGCAGGTGCCGATCCAGTCCCCCAGGTGGGGAATGTGCTTCGGTCGTCGTGGAGAGGCTTACTGCGCCGGCGTTTGCGCTGCGGGCGCTTCGACGATGCGGTCGCTGTCGATGGGCAGCGGATCGGAACTGTCCCAGCCCCAGGCCAGCAGCACGGCGAGGGTCACGGACAGGACGAGGGCGAGGCCGAGGCGGGTGCAGATTTCAATCACGGTGCGGTCAAGTGGGGTGCGTCTTCAAAAAAGGCTGCCCGCGATTCTCGCTGCAACAGGGCGCGATTCCGGAATGAGGGGACAGGAAGTTGTTACCAACTGACATACGGCGCTCACTCGGCTGCCTTCCCTGCTGCGCTCATGGGGGCGATGCTGCCTCTACGGCCGGGAAGTCCGCCTCGCTGCCGAAATGCCGCGCCACCAGCGCCCGCAGCCACTGGTGCCCGGGGTCGCGGTGCAGGTGGGCGTGCCAGAGCTGGGCGATGGTGCTGGTGGGCAAGGGCAGTGCGAGCGGGCGGGTGAGCAGCTGGAACGGGCCGGTGACGCGTTGCGCAAAGCGTTCGGGCACGGTGGCCAGCAGGTTGGTGCTGCCCAGCACGTGGCCGAGCGCCGCATAGTGCGACACGGTCAGTTGCACCTGGCGCGTCACGCCCAACTGGTCCAGCGCACGGTCCACCCGGCCATGGCCGGTGCCGGCGGCGATCACCCGCACATGGCCCGCTTGTCGGTACTGCGCAGCAGAGATCTGTTTGCGCCTGGCCAGCGGATGGCCCTGGCGCATCAGCGCCAGGTAGGGTTGACGAAACAGCGCCTGCTGGAAGAAGCCTGCCTGCAACTGGGGCAGTGAACCCAGCGCCAGGTCCACCCGACCCTGGGCCATGTCCTCGCGCAAGGCCGGGTCGGCCACCGACACGCAGCGCAAGGTCACACCCGGCGAATGCCGTGCCAGTGCGTCCATCAGCACCGGCAGGAAGTAGGTTTCGCCCACGTCGCTCATGGCCACCGTGAAGCAGCGGGTGCTGGTGGGCGGGTCGAACGAGGCGCGCACGTTGAGTGCGTCGCGCAAGGTGTCCAGCGCCTGAGAGAGCGGAGCGGCGAGTTGCTGTGCGTACGGCGTGGGCTCCATGCCGCCCGGGGTGCGCAGGAACAGTTCGTCGCCCAGCAGGGCGCGCAGGCGGCGCAGCGCGTTGCTCACGGCAGGCTGGCTCAGGCCCAGCGTCTGGGCCACGCGCGACACGCGCCGTTCGCGCAGCAGGTGGTGAAACACCACCAGCAGGTTGAGATCCATGTCGGCCAGGTTCATGCATCCATTATTTCACCGGTGAATAGGGCGTATCACCAAAATTCTCTTGTCTGATGTTGATGGGCTTGCCATCATCACCAGCGACCCCGCGAAAACAGGAGACAGCCATGAGCCCCCCCGCCCCGCAGCCCGGCCCGGACACCTTGTCCTGGGAACTGGGCGGCACCAGTCGCATTCCCTTTGCCGTCTACACCGACGAGCAGCGCCACCAGCGCGAGCTGGAACGTTTCTTCTACAAGGGCCACTGGTGCTACGTGGGTCTGGAAGCGGAGATTCCGAACACCGGCGACTTCAAGCGCACGGCCATCGGCGAGCGCTCGGTCATCATGACCCGCGCCGAAGACGGTGCGGTGCACGTGGTGGAAAACGTCTGTGCCCACCGCGGCATGCGCTTCTGCCGCGAACGCCACGGCAACAAAAAAGAGTTTGTCTGCCCCTACCACCAGTGGAGCTACGCCACCAACGGTGACCTGCAGGGCGTGCCGTTCCGGCGCGGCGTGCGGCAAGACGGCAAGGTCAACGGTGGCATGCCGGCCGACTTCAACCCCAAGGAGCATTCGCTGACCAAGCTGAAGGTGGCCGTGCGCGGCGGCGTGGTGTTCGCCAGCTTCGACCATGAGGTCGAGTCGCTCGAAGACTTCATGGGGCCGGCCATCCTTCGCTATTTCGACCGCCTGTTCAACGGCCGCAAGCTCAGCATCCTGGGCTACAACCGCCAGCGCATCCCGGGCAACTGGAAGCTCATGCAGGAAAACATCAAGGACCCCTACCACCCGGGCCTGCTGCATACATGGTTCGTTACCTTCGGCCTCTGGCGCGCCGACAACAAGAGCCAGTTGCTGATGGACGAGCACCACCGCCACGCGGCCATGATCTCCACCCGCGGCAGCGCGGGCCAAGCAGCACAGGTCACCCAGGTGTCCAGCTTCAAGGAAAGCATGCAGCTGGAAGACCCGCGCTTCCTGGACATCGTGCCGGAAGCCTGGTGGCGCATGGGCGAGGAAATGCCCACGGCGGTGATGATGACGCTGTTCCCCAGCGTGATCTTCCAGCAGCAGGTCAACAGCGTGTCCACCCGCCACATCCAGCCCGATGGCACCGGCGCCTTTGAGTTTGTCTGGACCCACTTCGGTTTTGAAGACGACAGCGAAGAGATGACCCAGCGCCGCTTGCGGCAGGCCAACTTGTTTGGCCCTGCCGGTTTCGTGAGCGCCGACGATGGCGAAGTGATCGAGTTCTCGCAGGAAGCCTTCAAGAGCAAGCCGCAGCACCGCACGCTGGCCGAACTGGGCGGGCGCGAGGTGAGCGACACCGACCACATGGTGACCGAGACGCTGATCCGTGGCATGTACGAATACTGGCGCAAGGTGATGGAGGCAGACGTCGATCCGGTACCGTCACCAGCGGAGGCCGCATCATGAGCCAGGCCGTACCCACCGTGGACTTCGCCACCTTCCAGGCGCTGCACACCTTGTACGCAGACTACGCGAGTGCGGTGGACAGCGGCCAGTGGGACCTGTGGCCCGGCTTCTTCACCACCGACTGCATCTACAAGCTGCAACCGCGCGAAAACCACGAGCGCGGCTTCCCGCTGGCCACCCTGGCCTTCGACAGCCAGGCCATGCTGCGCGACCGCGTCTACGGCATCAAGGAAACCCTGTTCCACGATCCCTACTACCAGCGCCACGTGGTGGGCGCGCCGGTGGTGCGCAAGATCGACACCGAGGGCCGGCTGCATTGCGAGGCGAACTACGCTGTGTTCCGCACCAAGCTGGATGGGCCCAGCACGGTGTTCAATGTCGGGCGTTACCTTGACATCGTTGTCAGCACCCCTCAGGGCTTCAGGTTCGCTCAACGCCTCTGCATCTACGACAGCGAAATGATCCCCAACTCCATCATTTACCCCATCTGAACAGGATGAGCCTCATGAACAACTGGACCGACGTGGCCGCCGAGGCCGATCTGTTTGAAGGCGCAGGCATTCCGGTGGCACCGGGTGGACGCAACATCGCCTTGTTTTCGGTGGATGGCGAGGTGTTTGCCACCGACAACCTTTGCACCCACGGCAATGCGAGCCTGTGCGATGGATTCATTGAGGGGCATGAGATCGAATGCCCTTTCCACCAGGGCAGATTTGATCTGCGTACCGGTGCCCCCACTTGCGCGCCGGTCACCGAAGCCATCAAGGTGTGGCCGGTGAAGGTGGAGGGTGGCCGGGTGTTTCTAGATTTGGCTTGAGGGCAATCGCTCCAGCAACATCGCATCGCCGTAGCTGAAGAACCGGTAGCGCTGCGCAATCGCATGCTGGTACAGCGCCATCACGGGATCAAAGCCGGCAAAGGCACTCACCAGCATCATCAGCGTGCTCTTGGGCAGGTGGAAGTTGGTCACCAACAGGTCCACCACGCGGAAGTCAAAACCCGGGGTGATGAAGATGTTGGTGTCGCCCGTGGTATCGCCGCTGCGGGCCCAGCTCTCCAGCGTGCGCACGGTGGTGGTGCCCACCGCCACCACGCGACCGCCACGCGCGCGGCAGTCGGCAATGGCTTGAACGGTCTCGGCAGGTATGGCGTAGCGCTCGTGGTGCATCACGTGTTCTTCGATGCGCTCGGTCTTCATGGGCGCAAAAGTGCCGGCCCCCACGTGCAGCGTCACGTTTGCCCGTTGCACGCCGCGCGCATCCAGTGCGGCCAGCACGCCTTCGTCGAAGTGCAGGGCGGCGGTGGGGGCGGCCACGGCACCGGGCACACGGGCAAACACGGTCTGATAGCGGCGCTCGTCTTCGGCGTCGTCCGTGTGGGTGATGTAGGGCGGCAATGGCACATGGCCGTGGCGGGTCATCAGCTCATACGGCGTTTCACCGGTCGGACCTTGCAGGCGCAGCCGGAACAGCTGGCCTTGCTCGTCAGGCCAGCGGCCCAGGAACTCCGCGTCAAAACCCCCACCCTGCAGCCCGCCGGCCATGAGCAGCCGGCCGCCGGGCTGGGGCTTCTTGCTCACGCGCAGGTGGCCCACCACTTCCTGTGCCGACCCGTCCAGCGCTTCGTGAGGCAGCAGCACGCGCTCGATCAGCAGCTCCAGTTTGCCGCCCGAATGTTTCTCACCAAACAATCGCGCCTTGACCACCTGGGTGTCGTTGAACACCAGCAGGTCGCCGGCGTTGAGCAGATCCGGCAGTTCGCGAAAGATGCGGTCCTCGGGCGGGAGCGCGCGGCCGTCGAGCAGCCGGGACGCACTGCGCTCGGCAGCCGGGTGCTGCGCAATCAGATCGTCGGGCAGGGAAAAATCGAAATCGGCGACCGTGAAGGTGCGCGCAGCGGAAGCGGGGGAAGACATGCGGCTTGAGGGCCGGACAGGCCCGTTCCAAGTGAAGAGATGAAGGCGTCGATTGTCGCAGTTCGGCGGATCGGATTCAGCGCGGCCGGTACATGCGGAACAGCTGTTCGGGGCCGATGCTGAAGTAGTCGGCCGGGCCGCCGCCGCGCAGGATGTGTCCGGCATTCGCCGTGTCGTAGACGCCGTCCTTCAGCAGGTGCTGCGCGATGTGTACGCCCACCACCTCACCCAGCACCAGCCAGCTGTCAATGGGCGTGCCCGCGGCCGATGTCAGGCGCACGAGTTGTGACAACCGGCACTCAAAGCTCACCGGGCTTTCCAGCACGCGCGGAGCAGCCACGACGCGTGAGGCCACCGGCGTGAGCCCGGCCAGCGCAAATTCATCCACATCGGGTGGCACCTGTGCGCAGGTCTGGTTCATCTGCTCGGCCAGCGGGCGCGTCACCAGGTTCCACACGAACTCGCCCGTTGCCTCCACATTGCTCACCGAATCTTTGTGGCCAATGCTGCAGAAGCCCACGATGGGCGGCACGTAGTTGAAGGCGTTGAAAAAACTGTAGGGGGCCAGGTTGAGCACGCCGTCGGCGCCGCGTGTGGAAATCCAGCCGATGGGGCGCGGACCGACAATGGCATTGAACGGGTCGTGCGGCAGGCCGTGGCCCTGGGCGGGTTCGTAGAAGTGGGTGGGTTCCATTGGGGGGTGCCGGGCTCTTTGAATGTGCAATGCTAGGCCATGGTTGCAAGGCCTGCACATGTTGGAGCATTGGCTGAGGCGGGCGCTCGTCCCCGGCCGGGCACAATGCGCCCATGCCCGCCCCAGCCGAAGGCAAAGCCGCTCCACCCACGCTCTCCGCGCCCCAGAAAGCCCTGCGCAAGCTGGGTCTGGAGCGCGCCATCGACCTTGCGCTGCACCTGCCGCTGCGTTATGAGGACGAAACCCGCGTGGTGCGCCTGGCCGATGCGCGTGAAGGCGACGTCGTGCAGGTGGAGGGCACGGTCACCCACAACGAAATCACACTGCGCCCGCGCCGCCAATTGCTGGTGACACTGGACGACGGGTCCGACACTTGCACGCTGCGCTTCTTCACCTTTTACCCTTCGCACCAGAAAGCGCTGGCGGTGGGTACCCGGGTGCGGGTGCGCGGCGAGATCCGCGGCGGCTTCATGGGCCGCAGCATGATGCATCCCGCGTTTCACGCCGCAGGCGGTGCCTTGCCCGACGCCTTGACGCCGGTCTACCCCACCAGTGCCCAACTGCCCCAGGCCTACCTGCGCAAGGCGGTGGCCGGCGGCTTGCAGCGTGCCGATTTGAGCGAAACGCTGCCGCCTGAGCTGCTGCAGAGCCTGCAACAGAGCTTGAGCGGACTGCGCGCACCCTTGACCTCGCTGCGCGAGGCGCTGTTCTATCTGCACCACCCCAGGCCCGACGTTTCGATGGCCGCGCTGGAAGACCGCAGCCACCCCGCCTGGCAGCGCCTCAAAGCCGAAGAGCTGCTGGCGCAACAGCTGTCGCAGCTCATGGCCAAGCGCGAACGCGATGCCTTTCGCGCGCCGGCATTGACCACCCGGCCCGGCGGCCTGCACGAACAGCTGCTGGGTGCGCTGCCGTTCGCCTTGACCCCCGCCCAGCGCCGGGTGTGCAAAGAAATCGCCACCGACCTGGCCCGCCCCGTGCCCATGCACCGCCTGCTGCAGGGTGACGTGGGTTCCGGCAAGACCGTGGTGGCCGCTTTGTCTGCCGCGGTGGCCATCGATGGCGGTTGGCAGTGTGCGCTGATGGCCCCCACCGAAATCCTGGCCGAACAGCATTTCGCCAAGCTCATCGGCTGGCTGGAGCCGCTGCTGGCGCCCCTGGGCAAGCGCGTGGCATGGCTCACCGGCAGCCAGAAGAAGAAGCAGCGCACGGAAATGCTGGCGCTGATTGCCAGCGGCGAGGCCGCGCTGGTGGTGGGCACCCACGCGGTCATTCAGGAGCAGGTGCAGTTCCGCAACCTGGCATTGGCCATCATCGACGAACAGCATCGGTTTGGCGTGGCGCAGCGCTTGGCGCTGCGCGCGAAGACGACGCCGGACGCCGTCCAGGGCCACGGCGGAACCGGCTTCGCCGGGCCGCAGGGTGGCGCCCCCTTGAGGGGGGATGCGGCCACACGCAGTGAGCAAGCGACGGGGGTGGAGCCACACCTCCTCATGATGACCGCCACGCCCATCCCGCGTACCCTGGCCATGAGCTATTACGCCGACCTCGACGTGTCCACCATCGACGAATTGCCGCCGGGGCGCACGCCCATCGTCACCAAAGTCGTGTCCGATAGCCGCCGAGCTGAGGTCATTGAACGCATCCGCGCCCAGGTGGCGCAGGGGCGGCAGGTGTACTGGGTGTGCCCACTGATCGAAGAGAGCGAGTCGATCGATCTCACCAACGCCACCGCCACGCACGCCGAACTCAGTGCGGCGCTCAACAGCCCTGCAGTGCTTTTCCGAGGAGAGGAACGCGTGTCCAAGGCTCCCGAGGGTCCGGCTTTGCCGGCCCAAGGGCGCGTCCCCCCTCCCAGCGCCGAGGGCGCGCCAGAGAGGGGGGAAGCCGCGTCAGCGGCGCAGGGGGGGGCTACTGTTACCGTGGGCCTGCTGCATTCGCGCATGCCGGTGGCAGAGAAAAAGGCCGTGATGTCGCTCTTCACCAGCGGGCGCATGGGCGTGCTGGTGTCCACCACCGTGATCGAAGTGGGCGTGGACGTGCCCAATGCCTCGCTGATGGTGATCGAGCATGCCGAACGCTTCGGCTTGAGCCAACTGCACCAGTTGCGCGGCCGGGTGGGGCGCGGTGCCGCGGCGTCGGCCTGCGTGTTGATGTACACGCCACCCGATGGCGGGCGATTGGGCGAAACCGCGCGCGAGCGCTTGCGTGCCATGGCAGAAACCCACGATGGTTTCGAAATCGCCCGGCGTGATCTTGAAATCCGTGGACCCGGGGAATTCCTGGGCGCTCGTCAGTCGGGTGCGGCGCTGCTGCGCTTTGCAGACCTGGCCACCGACACCCACTTGCTCGCCTGGGCGCGCTCGGCCGCGCCCGTGATGCTGGCCGAGCACCCGGATGCAGCGCAGAAGCACGTGGCCCGCTGGCTCGGCGCTCGCAGCGAGTACCTCAAGGCCTGAGCAACTGCGCCAGCTTTGGTGCGGTCCGGGCAGGGGGCAGGGCGAAAAAAGCCCGCCTTGTCGGGCGGGCTGTCTGTCGGTCCGGGCGTGGCCAGCGATCAGATCGGCGACCAGGGGTCGTTCGTTTCCATCTGATTGGGGTAGCCCTGAGCGTCACGTGGCGCTTGTGTGCCCTTGTAGAGCAGGCCGTTGTTGACCCAGAGCAAGACCTTGCCGATCACGACGGGACCCGATGTGGTGGTGAAGGTGGCTTTGTCCACTTCCACATTGCCAATCCGCTTGCTGCCGTCAAGGCTCACCGTGCCCCGACTGGTGAACAGCGCAGTGCGTGGACCGCTGCAGTTCGGGGTTTCGTATTCGGCGGTGTTCTGGGTGAAGTTCAGGGCAGTTGCACCCGTTTTCGCCAGCACCAGGCCCGTGAACTGGGACTTTCCGCCCGGATAGGCGGGGTTTTCGCCCGCAGCATAGTCTTCCTTGCACTCGGTGCGCCAACTGCCCACGTAGGTGTCGGCCTTCTCGCCCGGGGTTGAGCCCGAACCGTTGTCGTCACTGGAACTGCTGCTTGAGCCGCCGCCACAGGCGACCAGAAGCATGGCAGCGCTGGCACAGGCCAGCAGGGACATCCGGGTGTTCATGGGCGGGGAATCCTTGTGAATGTGGAGGTGGCACCGGGTTCGGGCCAAGGCATGCGCCGAAGTATAGAAGAGTCGACAAGGAAGACTGCCGGGGTGCGGCTTTTGTCAGCCATTCACTCATGGCGCAAAATGCGCCCATGACGCTGACCGAACTCAAGTACATCGTGGCCGTGGCTCGTGAGCGCCATTTCGGAAAAGCGGCCGAGGCCTGCTTCGTGTCGCAGCCCACGTTGTCGGTGGCCATCAAGAAGCTGGAAGAAGAGCTTGAACTCAAGGTGTTCGAGCGCAACGCCAATGAAATCGCGGTCACGCCGCTGGGTGAAGAAATTGTGCGGCAGGCACAGACGGTGCTGGAGCAGGCCGCCGCCATCAAGGAAATTGCCAAGCGCGGCAAGGACCCGCTGGCCGGGCCGCTGCGACTGGGCGTGATCTACACCATCGGCCCCTACCTGCTGCCCGACCTGGTGCGTCAGGTGATCGACCGCACGCCGCAGATGCCACTGATGCTGCAGGAGAATTTCACCGTCAAGCTGCTGGAGCAGCTTCGCCTGGGCGAGATCGACTGCGCCATCCTGGCCGAGCCTTTTCCAGACACCAACCTGGCCATCGCGCCGCTGTACGACGAACCCTTTCTGGCCGCCGTGCCGCACACCCATCCACTGACCAAGCAGAGCTTCATCACCACCGAAGAGCTGAAGAAGGAGACCATGCTGCTGCTGGGCACCGGCCATTGTTTCCGCGATCACGTGCTGGAGGTGTGCCCGGAATTTGCCCGCTTCAGCAACGACACCGAGGGCATTCGCAAAAGCTTTGAAGGCTCTTCGCTGGAAACCATCAAGCACATGGTGGCTGCCGGCATGGGCATCACCCTGGTGCCGCGCTTGTCCGTGCCGGGCTCGGCGCTGGAAGGTGCGAGCAATGCCGGGCAGGATTTTGGCGATTCCTCCTATGTGCGCTACCTGCCCTTCAAGGGTGAAGCGCCCACCCGCCGCGTGGTGCTGGCCTGGCGGCGCAGCTTCACCCGCTACGAGGCCATCGCCGAATTGAGAAACGCCATCTACGCCTGCGAGTTGCCAGGCGTCAAACGCCTTTCCTGAATTTTTTCTTCAACCTTTCCCAGGAGTTTTCCATGGCCAAAGCCACCGGCAAAGTCGCAGCGCCCACCATCAACATCGGCATCGGTGAAAAAGACCGCGCCGCCATCGCCAAGGGCTTGTCCAAGCTGCTGGCCGACACCTACACCCTGTACCTGACCACGCACAACTTCCACTGGAACGTGACCGGCCCGATGTTCAATTCGCTGCACGCGATGTTCATGGCGCAGTACACCGAACTGTGGAACGCGGTGGACCCGGTCGCCGAACGCATTCGCTCACTGGGCCACCCTGCGCCCGGCAGTTATGCGCAGTTCGGCAAGCTCAGCTCGGTGCCCGACGCACCGGCTACGCCCCCCAAGGCCATGGAAATGGTGCGCATTCTGGTGCAGGGCCATGAAGCGGTTGCCCGCACCGCGCGCGAGCTGTTCACTGTGGTCGACAAGGCCGGTGACGAGCCCACGGCCGATCTGCTGACCCAGCGGCTGACGGTACACGAGCAGACGGCTTGGATGTTGCGTTCGATCCTGGAGGATTGACCCACCACCCCCGCGCAGGGATTACGCCCACCCCCGCGCCGCGCCGAAGGCGCGTCACCCCCTCAAGGGGGCGATGCCTGCGGCCTGGCAGAGCCAGTTCCGCGGCATCTCTGGATGGGGCACTTCGCTCCGGAGATGCTGCCGGTTGTATGTGGTTGATTGCTCGACTGTTTGTTCTTTCATGGTTGCATCCACGGCCCCCGCGCCTTCGCGGCTTGCTCTTTATCTCGACCTGATCCGCTGGAACCGGCCGGCGGGGTGGTTGCTTTTGTTGTGGCCGTCTTTGTCTGCCCTGTGGGTGGCGGCAGACGGGTTTCCTGGGTTGCATCTGCTGCTGGTGTTCGTGCTGGGCACCATCCTCATGCGCAGCGCGGGCTGCTGCGTCAACGACGTGGCAGACCGTGAATTCGACAAGCATGTGAAGCGCACCGCCCAGCGGCCAGTGACCAGCGGGCGCATCGGGGTGAAGGAGGCGCTGGCGGTGGGTGCGGTGCTGGCGTTCGCGGCGTTTGTGCTGGTGCTCACCACCAACCTGGCCACCATCGCGTGGTCTGGCCTGGGGTTGGTGCTGGCCATCGTCTACCCGTACGCCAAGCGGCTGGTCTCCATGCCGCAGGCGGTGCTGGGCGTGGCGTTCAGCTTTGGCATTCCCATGGCGTTTGCGGCGGTCAACGGTGGGCCGTTGTGGGAGCTTTCTTCGTTCGCCACCGCGTGGCAGGCACCCGGGTTCTGGCAAGGCGTGTGGCACAGCGTGCCACCCATGGCCTGGGTGCTGATGCTTGGCAACCTGTTCTGGGTGATCGCCTACGACACCGAATACGCCATGGTGGACCGCGACGACGATCTCAAGATCGGCATGAAAACCTCGGCCATCACCCTGGGCGACTTGGACGTTCCCGTCGCGATTGCCTGCTACCTGGTGTACCTGGGCATCTGGAGCGCGGTGCTCTGGGGCGCCGTGAATCCCTGGGTTTGGAGCGCCACGCTACTGGTGGCACTGGGGCACGTGGTCTGGCATTTCACATTGATCAAAGACCGCACCCGAGAGGGTTGCTTCAAGGCCTTCCGCATCAACCACTGGCTGGGGTTTACGGTGTTTGTGGGCGTGGTGCTCGGGTTGGTTTGAGCCAACTCGAATGGTGGTTCAAGGCTCACCGCCGGCACGCTCAGGCGTTGCTGGGGGCCAATGGTTCGTCCGCCGCCGCGCCGGCTTCAGGCATCACGTAAACGACAGCGCGGCTGCGACCAAGCACAGGCGATACGACAGCTTCATAGAACGCCACCGGCACCACCACACAGCCGGCCGATACGCGGCGCGCTTGCGGGTCAGCCGAGGCCAGGCGCGTCGCGCGGTGCTGCTGCGACGGTCCTGGGCGCAATCGGTGGATAGCCAGCGCGCTGTCGTAGTCGATCCAGACCACGGATTCGCCCCCGAGGTTGCGGCCAGGCTGGGAGACGAATCGGCCTGCTGTGGTCACCCGGTCGCCCTTTCGCAGTTGTCCGCTCTGGGTACGTTCCCCTACGCCCGGCACGGCCCGGTCGCCATAGTCCGCCCCCAGCAGCACCGGCGTGGAGCCGACGAGTTGGCCGTTGCCCAGGAAGACCGTGAGCACGGCCGCCTTTTTGTCGACGACAGCGAAAGGCAGGCCTCCGTGGTCTGCAGAGGCAATCACCTGTCGGGCCAGCGCCAACGCATCGACAGCTGGCATGTTGGGTGATGGCGCGGCCCCTGCCGACAGGGCCGGCCCGCCAAGCAGGGCGACGAATAGCGCGACTGTGAGCCCAGAGATCGAGAACCGCATGTTGCAAAGCCACCGCATATAAACGCGGAAGGGCTTGCACCTCCCGCGACTGCCACGAATGACGACCCCGAAAGACCGCCGTGTGGACAAATGCTATTGGCCCTGCAGGATGGCAAGGCGAGCAAAAGCAGGCGAAAGGCAGCGCAAATGCGTCTTCAGTCCAGGGGGGCATTCATCGTAGGGCGCCACAGCAACTGCTCTGGGACATTCAAAAAAAATCAAGGGCTTCCAAAACCTCGTGCCGTAGGGTCGGCCCGGTCTGGGTCAAAGTTGATGCGACTGGCTTACTTCGCCGCCAAAGTTCTTACGACTGGACCTCCGGCCCTTATTCATCGAGCCAAACCTTCTCGTTATCGAGTCAGTAACGGAAGTTGCTATGCGCAAAGCGGTCGACTACGCCGTTGCTGCTGGCCTCGTCAGGAACCTAGTAGCCGAGTAGGTGCCTTCGTCCGCTTCGGGCCGAGGCTGTGTGAAAACGCGCGTGAGGTTCTTGACTTGCAGGCATGCTCAAAAATCGACCGCTCAGATCGGCCATAAAGGAGGAGCCAAGGGCAAGGCCCTTGGCGGGGGACAGCCGCAGAGCAGAGCACACTGCGTCCGCGAGCCGCGCGAGGTCAATTGCCGAATTCGCGGCCGAGTTCTTCGGCTCGTTTCTGAGCGGCGAACAGCGCCTCTTCGAATTTGGCTTTCACACCTGCCGCTTCCATCGAGGTGAGCGCCGCGTAGGTCGTGCCGCCCTTGGAGGTCACGCGCTCGCGCAAGGTTTGCGGCGGGTCTTCCGAGCGCTGGGCCAGCGTGGAGGCGCCCACGAAAGTGCCCACCGCCAGTTGCAACGCCACTTCAGGCGGCAGCCCCATGCGCGCACCCGCGTCGCGCATGGCCTCCAGGAAATAGAAGACATAGGCCGGGCCTGATCCCGAGATCGCGGTCACGGCGTCCAACTGTTCCTCCGACGCCACCCACACCAGCTCGCCCGTGGTTTTCACCACGGTCTCGACCAGCGCCCGGTCGGCCTCGCTGGCACCTGCGCGGGCAAACAGCCCTGTCATGCCCAGGCCCACGAGGGCAGGGGTGTTCGGCATGGCGCGCACAATGCGCTGCGTCTGTAACCAGTTGGCCATGCTCTCGCTGGTGATGCCGGCGGCCACGCTCAGGTGCAGCGCGCCCGACAAATGCGGCTGGCTGCTGGTGGCTGCCTCCTTGAACGTCTGCGGCTTCACCGCCCAGACCACGAGGTCTGATGGCCGCAATTCCGGGCCAGCGGCAGCCAGCACCGCAACGCCAGGAAACTGCTGACCCAGCTTGACGCGCTGCTCGTCCCAGGGCTCAACGATCTGCAGTGCGTTGACGAGATGCCCTTGACGCAACAGACCGCCAACAATGGCACTCGCCATGTTGCCGCCGCCGATGAAAGTGATGGTGGGATGGGTAGAAGTGTTCATCTCGCGATTGTCGCTGGAGGAAGACAACACAAGGCGAGCACCGAACGGAACTCGACGAGGCGTCCGGAGCGAAGTGCACCAGTCCAGGGGCACCAAGGAACCGGCTTTGCTGGGCCAAGGTGCCGCCCCCCTCCCAGGGGGGCTGAGGGCCGCGGCTCCAAGTCTGCCTGCGCAGACTTGGACAGCCCGAAGTGACACCGGCTCTGACGGTGTCGCGGCCTGCAAGGCACGCGAAGCGGCGCGGGGGGTGTGGCGGCTAGGCAGCCACCGTCTGACGTACAGCATGCTCCCACTGCGCCATCTTCTCCGCCGCCCGTTCGCGCGACAGCGTGGGGTGAAACGTGCGTTCGGCCTTCCACTGGTTCGACAACTCTTCCAGCCCGGCATACAGCCCGGTGTGCAGACCCGCCAGGTAGGCCGCCCCCAGTGCCGTGGTCTCGATCACGGCCGGGCGCACCACCGGAATGCCCAGCAGATCCGCCTGGAACTGCATCAACAAGTCGTTCACGCAGGCACCACCGTCCACCCGCAACTCGCTCACGGGTACGCCACCAGCGGCCACGGCGTCGCGGCTCATGGCGTCCAGCAGGGCGGCGCTCTGGAAGGCGATACTCTCCAGTGCCGCTCGCGCAATGTGGGCCATGGTGGTGCCGCGCGTGAGGCCTGTGATGGTGCCGCGCGTGTCGGGCTGCCAGTAGGGTGCACCCAGCCCGGTGAAGGCCGGCACCAGCACCACGCCGCCGGCGTCCGGCACGCTCTCGGCCAGTGCCTGTACCTCGCTGCTGGACTCGATGGCCCGCAGGCCGTCGCGCAGCCACTGCACCACCGCGCCGCCGATGAACACACTGCCTTCCAACGCGTACTGCGGCTTGCCCGGTGGCTGGGCGGTTGCGGTGGTGATCAGGCCGTTCTGGCTCACCTGGAACCGCTCGCCGGTGTGCATCAACATGAAGCAGCCGGTGCCGTAGGTGTTCTTGGCCATGCCGGCGTGAAAGCAGGCCTGGCCAAACAGCGCACTTTGCTGGTCGCCGCCCACGCCGGCAATCTCCAGTGGCGCACCCAGCCACTCGGCACCCATCTGACCAAAATGCGCACTGGATGGCAGGGCTTCAGGCATCAGACTGGCGGGCACGCCCAGCAGCGTCAGCATCTCGTCGTCCCATCGGCGCGTGTGCACATTGAACAACATCGTGCGCGAAGCATTGGTGATGTCGGTCACGTGGCGCGCCCCACCGGTGAGCTGCCAGATCAGCCAGCTGTCCACGGTGCCGAAGGCCAGTTCGCCGCGCTCGGCCTGGGCTCGAACACCGGGCACGTGGTCAAGGATCCACTTCAGCTTGGTGCCTGAAAAATAGGCGTCGATGCGCAGGCCGGTTTTTTGTAGCACCGTGTCAGACAGCCCCTGTTCGCGCAGGGCCGCACAGGTGTTTTCGGCACGACGGTCCTGCCAGACGATGGCGTTGTAGACCGGTTCTCCGGTTTTGCGGTTCCACACCAACGTGGTCTCTCGCTGGTTGGTGATGCCCACGGCGTGGATCTGATCGGCGCGCAGACCGGCCTGTTTCAGGGCTTCACGGGCCGTGGCCAGCTGCGTCTGCCACAGGTCCATCGGGTTGTGCTCCACCCAGCCGGGCTGGGGGTAGATCTGCGGAAATTCACGCTGCGCCATGGTCACGACGCGGCCTTCGCGGTCGAACACGATGCTGCGGGAGCTGGAGGTGCCCTGGTCCAGGGCCAACAAGTAGGTCATTGCGGTTCTCGGAAAAAAATGTCAAGGGGCTTCGGGGTCTGCGCCGCAGAGCACGCATTCCACGTTGCCCAGTGCCATGAGTTCATCGAATGGGGCCGGGGGCGGCTGGTCGGTGAACAACACATCGATGTCGTCCAGTCGCGCGAGTTCCACCATGGCCGGGCGGTTGAATTTGCTGTGATCCGCCGCCAGCCAGACCTCGCGCGATTGTTCGACGATGGTGCGTGCCACCTTCACTTCGCGGTAGTCGAAGTCGCGCAAGGTGCCATCGGCCTCGATGCCGCTGATCCCGATCAGCCCGATGTCGACCTTGAACTGGCGCATGAAATCCACCGTGGCTTCGCCCACGATGCCCTGGTCGGCGCTGCGCACCTGACCGCCGGCCACGATCACCTCGCAATCCGGGTGCGTACTCATCAACGAGGCAATGTGCAGGTTGTTGGTGATGACGCGCAAGCCCCGGTGGTGCTGCAGCTCGTGCGCCACCGCCTCAATGGTGGTGCCGATGTTCATGATCAGCGAACAGCCGTTGGGCACGCGCTGCGCCACCGCCCGGGCGATGCGGGTCTTGGCGGCGGACGACATGCGCTGGCGCTGCCGGTAGGCGATGTTCTCGGTGGTGGAGCCGGGCAGGCGCACGCCGCCGTGAAAGCGCGAGAGCAGGCCGGCTTCGGCCAGGCGCTGCACGTCGCGCCGCACGGTTTGCAGGGTCACGCCAAAGCGATCGGCCAGGGCCTCGATGGTTTGCGGCCCACGGGCGCGCACGTCATCAAGCAGCTGCGTGTGACGCGGATTGAGGTTCATTCGATGAAGTCAAAAAGAAGACAGCCCGAACATAACGGAAAACAAAAATCACCGGCTCAGGGTAAATACCGAATAAAAAAGAACATAAACGAACAATAGAATCGCTCAAACGAAACGGCACACCGCGTTTGGGCGTGCGTTTTTTCACACTGGGACTCGAATGCAGCTTTCTCTGGAGCAAGTGGGCAAGACCGTGGGGCCTTCTGTCCACCTCTATCCCCAAAGCCTCACCCTGGTGCCGGGCGCCGTCACGGTGCTGCTGGGCGCCACGCAGGCCGGCAAGACCAGCCTGATGCGCATCATGGCTGGGCTGGACGTGGCCAGCACCGGGCGGGTGGTGGCTGATGGCTTGGACGTGACCAGGGTGCCGGTGCGCCAACGCAACGTGGCCATGGTCTACCAGCAGTTCGTCAACTACCCCTCGATGACGGTGGCGCAGAACATCGCCTCGCCCATGAAGCTGCGCGGCGAGCGCGACACCGACCGCAAGGTGCGCGAACTGGCCGCGCGCCTGCACATCGAAATGTTCCTGGACCGCCTGCCGGCCGAACTCTCTGGCGGCCAGCAGCAGCGCGTGGCCCTGGCGCGTGCCCTGGCCAAGGGTGCACCGTTGATGCTGTTCGACGAACCCCTGGTGAACCTGGACTACAAGCTGCGCGAAGAACTGCGCGAGGAACTCACGCAGCTGTTCGCCACCGGTGACTCCACTGTGGTCTACGCCACCACCGAACCCGGTGAGGCCTTGCTGCTGGGCGGATACACCGCGGTGATGGACGCTGGCGAACTGCTGCAGTACGGCCCCACCGCCGAGGTGTTCCATTCACCCCAGAGCATCCGCGTGGCGCGCGCCTTCAGCGATCCTCCCATGAACCTGATGGCGGGTGAAGTGGTGGAGGGCGGTGTTCGCGTGGGCGGTGATGTGGTGTGGCCGCTGGCGTTGCCGTCCGACGCGCCGCGCCTGCTCACCCTGGGTGTGCGTGCCGGCGGCCTGCGGATTCAAGCGAGGGCAGGGGACGTACCGTTGCCAGGGCGCGTGGAACTGGCCGAAATCGCCGGCTCCGACACCTTCGTGCACGTGCACACGGCCGTGGGCGAACTCGTGGCCCAGCTCACCGGCGTGCACGACTGCCCGCTGGGCGACCCCATCACGCTCTACCTGAATCCCGAGAGCCTGTTTGTTTTTGACGCCGCCGGCCCGCTGGTGCGGGCCCCGGCACGACCCGGAAAGGCCGTCTGATGGCCCGCATCGAACTCGACCTCGCACACGCCTACAAGGCCAACCCCCAACGGGATGAAGACTATGCCCTGCTGCCTCTGAAGATGACCTTCGAGGACGGCGGCGCCTACGCGCTGCTCGGCCCCTCGGGCTGCGGTAAGACCACCATGCTCAACATCATGTCGGGGCTGTTGCAGCCGTCGCAGGGCTCGGTGATGTTCGACGGCCGCGACGTGACCCGCCTGAGCCCGCAGCAGCGCAACATCGCCCAGGTGTTCCAGTTCCCGGTGATCTACGACACCATGACCGTGGCGCAGAACCTGGCTTTTCCACTGAAGAACCGAAAGGTGCCGGCGGCTGAAATCCAGAAGCGTGTGGGTCGCATCGCCGAGATGCTGGAGATGAGCCACCAGCTCGACATGCGTGCGGCCGGTCTGTCCGCTGACCAGAAGCAGAAGATCTCGCTCGGGCGTGGGCTGGTGCGCTCGGACGTGTCGGCCGTGCTGTTCGACGAGCCGCTGACCGTGATCGACCCGCACCTGAAGTGGCAGCTGCGCCGCAAGCTCAAGCAGATCCACCACGAACTCAAGCTCACGCTCATCTACGTCACGCACGACCAGGTGGAGGCCCTCACCTTTGCCGACGAAGTGGTGGTGATGACGCGCGGGCGCGCGGTGCAGGTGGGCCCGGCCGAAGCGCTGTTCGAGCGCCCGGCGCACACCTTCGTCGGCCATTTCATTGGTTCCCCCGGCATGAACTTCCTGCCTGCACAACACGAGGCGGGAAAGCTACAGGTGCTGAACCAGACCCTGGACGTGTCCGCCGGGCGCGCGCTGCCCGCCGGGCCGCTCACCCTGGGCATTCGCCCGGAGTACCTCGCGCTGTCTGCGGCCGGAGAGGCTGGCACCTTGCCTGCACAGGTCCAGAGAGTGCAGGACATCGGCACCTATCTGATGGTCACCAGCCAGATCGGTGAACACAGCCTGAAATCCCGTCTCTCGCCCGAAGCCGCTGCGCCGTCACCGGGTGACACCGTCCACCTCCAGGTGCTGGGCAGCCACACCTGCTTCTATCAAAACGAGGCATTGGTTTCATGAGCGCTTTGATGGATCGCATCACCCAATCTCGCGCTGCCGTGTGCAGCACGGAGGCACATCCATGAGTACGACCACCAAACCCGTGAACCAGAAAGCCTGGTTCTTGGTGTTGCCCGTCATCATCTGCGTGGCGTTCTCCGCCATCCTGCCGCTGATGACAGTCGTCAACTACTCGGTGCAAGACATCCTGTCGCCCGACCGCCGCATCTTCGTGGGCACCGAATGGTTCACCGCCGTGATGCGCGACCAGGACCTGCACCAGGCTTTGTGGCGCCAGATCCAGTTTTCGCTTGCGGTGCTGCTGGTGGAAATTCCGCTGGGCATTGCGTTGGCGCTTTCGATGCCCGCGCAGGGTTGGAAATCTTCAGCGGTGCTGGTGATCGTGGCGCTGTCGCTGTTGATTCCCTGGAACGTGGTCGGCACCATCTGGCAGATTTTCGGCCGCGCCGACATCGGCCTGCTGGGCTATTACCTGCAGCAGGCCGGCTTCAACTACAGCTACACCGGCAATGCTTCGCACGCCTGGTGGACGGTGCTGGCCATGGACGTGTGGCACTGGACGCCGCTGGTGGCGCTGCTGGCCTTTGCCGGGTTGCGCAGCATCCCCGATGCCTACTACCAGGCCGCCAGCATCGACGGCGCCAGCAAGTGGGCGGTGTTCCGCTACATCCAGCTGCCCAAGATGCGTGGCGTGCTCATGATCGCTGTGCTGCTGCGCTTCATGGACAGCTTCATGATCTACACCGAGCCTTTCGTGCTCACTGGCGGTGGGCCGGGCAACGCCACTACCTTCCTCTCGCAGTACCTCACCACCAAGGCCGTCGGCCAGTTCGACGTGGGCCCGGCCGCCGCCTTCTCCCTCATCTACTTCCTGATCATCCTGCTGTTCTGCTTCGTGCTCTACAACTGGATGCAGAGCCTGGGCACGAACCCCAAGGAGCACGGCCATGACTGAATTTCGTTCAACACAGAAGGAGGTTCTCCATGGTTGAGCGCCGGTTCAGGAAACGCACCCTCTTTCTGTTCGCCTACCTGATCTTCGCCTTGTTGCCCATCTACTGGATGGTCAACATGAGCTTCAAGACCAACCAGGAGATCCTCTCGGCCTTCACGCTCTGGCCGGCCGAGTTCACCTGGGCCAACTACAAAACCATCTTCACCGATCCGTCCTGGTACTCGGGCTACATCAACAGCCTGATCTACGTGGGCATCAACACGGTGATCTCGCTGACCGTGGCACTGCCGGCTGCGTATGCGTTCTCGCGCTACCGCTTCCTGGGCGACAAGCACGTGTTCTTCTGGCTGCTGACCAACCGCATGACGCCACCGGCCGTGTTCCTGCTGCCGTTCTTTCAGCTCTATACCACCATGGGCCTGATGGACACGCACATCGCGGTGGCCATGGCCCACCTGCTGTTCAACGTGCCGCTGGCGGTGTGGATTCTGGAAGGTTTCATGAGCGGCATCCCGCGCGAGATCGACGAAACCGCCTACGTGGACGGCTACAGCTTCCCGCGCTTCTTCTTCACCATCTTCCTGCCCCTGATCAAGGCTGGCGTGGGCGTGGCCGCGTTCTTCTGCTTCATGTTCAGCTGGGTGGAACTGCTGTTGGCACGCACGCTGACCAGCGTCAATGCCAAACCGATTGTGGCCACGATGACCCGGACGGTGAGCGCCAGCGGCATGGACTGGGCCACGCTGGCCGCCGCCGGCGTGCTCACCATCGTGCCCGGCGCCATCGTGATCTGGTTCGTGCGCCACTACATCGCCAAAGGTTTTGCAATGGGGCGGGTGTGATGGCCCACCCCCGATGCGCCTTCGGCGCCTCCCCCTCAAGGGGGCGTCACCCGTGGCCCGGCGAAGCCGGTTCCACAGTGGCCCTGGATTGGAGGCACGGCGATCGCCTGCTCGTGCTTTCGGAACTGTTCACGGAGCTCAAATGATCGAAGTCTGTACACACGCCGCGCCAGAGATTCAAGGGACGCCGCGGAACCGGCTCCGCCGGGCCGCGAGTGTCGTCCCCCCTCTGGGGGGAAGCGCCGAGGGCGCGCAGGGGGGATGCCATGTTTGACTGGATGGTGTGGACCACCCCTGTTGCTGTTTTTTTTACCTGCATCGTGCTCATGCTGATCGGCATGACGGTGTGGGAAATCAAATCGCCCACGATAGAGCGCAAGGGTTTTTTGCCCATGGTCACCACGCGTGGTGATCGATTGTTCATCGGTCTACTGGGCTCGGCCTACATCCACCTGGCATTCGTTGGCCTGTCCGGTTGGGTCGCGCAGTGGTTGTCGCTGGAGCAGGATCCCAGCATCTGGATCGCCCTGGGTATTGCGGCGGTGTGGATGGTGATCGTCATGCGCAAGGGCTGATGCCCGCCAACGCCATTGCCTGATTTCGTGAATTCGGCCCATTGCTTCCCCGGGGCCGAGCCATTCCGTGTCAAACCACCGGGGAAGCGCATCGAAAGAGGAGACGACATGAAATTACGACACACCGCCCTTGCACTGGCAGCCTTGCTGGCCATGGGCTCCCAGGTGACATGGGCCGACGAGGCCGCCGCCAAACGCTGGATCGACAGCGAGTTCCAGCCCTCCACGCTGAGCAAGGATCAGCAGGCTGCCGAGATGAAGTGGTTCATCGACACTGCGGCCAAGCTCAAGGCCAAAGGCGTTCGGGAGATTTCGGTGGTCTCCGAGACCATCACCACGCACGAGTACGAGAGCAAGACGCTGGCCAAGGCGTTCGAAGAAATCACAGGCATCAAGGTCAAGCACGACCTGATCCAGGAAGGCGACGTGGTTGAAAAACTGCAGACCTCCATGCAGTCTGGCAAGTCGATCTACGACGGCTGGATCAGCGACTCCGACCTGATCGGTACGCACTACCGCTACGGCAAGATCATGAACCTGACCGACTACATGGCCGGCAAGGGCAAGGAATACACCAACCCGGGTCTGGACATCAAGGACTTCATCGGCACCAGCTTCACCACCGGCCCGGACGGCAAGCTCTACCAACTGCCCACCCAGCAGTTCGCCAACCTCTACTGGTTCCGCGCCGACCTGTTCGCCCGCCAGGACCTCAAAGACAAGTTCAAGGCCAAGTACGGTTACGACTTGGGCGTGCCCCTGAATTGGAGTGCCTACGAAGACATCGCCGCCTTCTTCAGCGAAGACGTCAAGACCATCGACGGCAAGCCGATTTACGGCCATATGGACTACGGCAAGAAGGATCCCTCGTTGGGCTGGCGCTTCACCGACGCCTGGCTCTCCATGGCCGGCACCGCCGATGTGGGCATCCCCAACGGCAAGCCGGTCGACGAATGGGGCATCCGCGCCTCGGCCGACGGTTGCCACCCGCAGGGCGCTTCGGTGTCGCGCGGAGGGGCCACGAACTCGCCGGCTGCCGTGTACGCGTTGACCAAGTACATCGACTGGATGAAGAAGTACGCGCCCAAGGAAGCCACCGGCATGACCTTCGGCGAAGCCGGCCCCGTGCCAGCCCAAGGCCAGATCGCCCAGCAGATCTTCTGGTACACCGCCTTCACGGCCGACATGACCAAGCCCGGCCTGCCGGTGGTCAATGCCGACGGCACGCCCAAGTGGCGCATGGCGCCCGGCCCCAACGGCCCGTACTGGAAGCAGGGCATGCAGAACGGCTACCAGGACGTGGGCTCGTGGACCTTCTTCGAGAAGCACGACGAGAACAAGACCGCGGCTGCCTGGCTCTACGCCCAGTTCGTGACCGCCAAGACCACCTCGCTGAAGAAGACCATCGTCGGCCTGACCCCCATCCGTGAGTCCGACATCCAGTCCAAGGCCATGACCGACATGGCCCCCAAGCTGGGTGGTCTGGTGGAGTTCTACCGCAGCCCCGCGCGCGTGGCCTGGACGCCTACCGGCACCAACGTGCCTGACTACCCACGCCTGGCCCAGCTCTGGTGGCAGAACGTGGCCGAGGCGGTCACTGGCGAGAAAACGCCTCAGGCGGCCATGGACAACCTGGCCGAGCAAATGGATCAGGTGATGGCCCGCCTGGAGCGCGCCGGCATGGAGCGTTGCGCGCCCAAGCTCAACCCCAAGGGCGACCCCAACAAGTACCTCAGCGACAAGGCTGCGCCCTGGAAGAAGCTGGCCAACGAGAAGCCCAAGGGCGAAACCATCGCCTACGACCAGCTGCTCAACGCTTGGAAGAATGGCAAGGTGCGCTGATCGACAGCGCCTGAGTTTGTAGCAACCAGCCCCTCATGCCGGAACGGCGTGGGGGGCCATCTCCTCATTTCATGAAACGCGCAGAACTGCTTGAATCGCTGTCCCGACAAACCGTGTACGACCTTGTGGTCGTGGGTGGCGGCGCCACCGGGCTCGGGGTGGCATTGGACGCAGCGCTGCGCGGTTTTTCCGTGGTCTTGCTGGAGTCGCACGACTTCGCGGGCGGCACCTCGTCCCGCTCCACCAAACTGCTGCATGGCGGGGTGCGCTATCTCGCCCAGGGCAATCTTTCATTGGTGCGCGAGGCGCTGGCTGAACGCGCCACCGTGCTGCGCATGGCGCCTCACCTGGCGCAACCCCTGCCTTTTGTCATGCCGTCCTACCAGTGGTGGCAGACCCCTTTCTACGGTATCGGCCTCAAGCTTTACGACCTGCTCGCCGGAGCTGCCGGCCTGGGACGGACCGAATTCCTGGACGCCAACAGCACGCGGGCAGCGCTGCCGGGTGTGAATACCCAGCGCCTGCGTGGCGGCGTGAAGTACTGGGATGGCCAGTTCGACGATGCCCGCTTTGCGCTTGGCCTGGCACGGACCGCAGAAGCTGCGGGGGCGGTGGTACTGAACTACGCCAAAGTCACTGCCATTCGCCGTCAGGGCGAGTCCGTTAGCGCCCGGTTTGAAGTGGATGCGTGCGACCACTTCGGAGAAGGCGCTTTCACAGTGGCTGCTCGGTGTGTGGTGAACGCCACTGGTGTGTGGGTCGACGAGGTGCGGGCTGCCACGCAGGGTCAGATCCCGCAGGCGCCGCCCCAGCGCATGGTCAGCCCCAGCCAGGGCGTTCATGTGGTGGTTGACCGCGAATTCCTGGGTGGCGAAGCGGCCTTGTTGGTGCCCAAGACCCCCGATGGCCGGGTGCTGTTTGCCGTGCCCTGGTTGGGCAAGATCGTGCTCGGCACCACCGACACGCCCCGCCAGGACCTGCCCCGTGAGCCGGAGGCCTTCGCCGAAGAACTCGACTTCATTCTGTCTGAAGCCAGCCGCGCGCTCAGTCGCCCGGTGCGCAGGGAAGACGTACGAAGCGTCTGGGTCGGGCTGCGCCCTCTGGTGGCGCCGCCCAAGAACGCGGACGGCACCACCAAGACCCTGTCAAGGGAACACACGATCATCGCCGACCCCAATGGGCTGATCACCGTGACGGGTGGCAAATGGACCACTTACCGCGCCATGGCCGAAGACGTGCTGGAACGTTGTTTCGACGAAGGCTTCCTGCCGGAGAGGCCAGGCGGATTGACCGAACGTCACGCGGTCCTGGGAGCGCCCGGTCCGGGCGCCGCTGCCTCCCCCATCTTTGCTGCGCCTGGCCTGCATCTGTATGGAACCGAGGCTGCCCGGGTCATGGCATGCCCCGGTGCTGACCGCCAGTTGGGCATGGGTCTGACCGAAGCCATGGTGCGATTCGCCACCCGTCATGAATATGCGCAAACCGTAGAAGACGTGCTGTCCCGCCGGTGGCGGGTGTTGTATCTGGACGCCGCCGCAGCTGCTGCCATGGCGCCAGGCGTGGCGGCCATCCTTCGGGAAGAGGGTTGTCCATCCACCGAACTCGAGGCATTCCTGGCGCTCTGCCGCCATCACACGCTGTGTGCCGAGTCAATTTGACACCGGCTTGTTGACGACGGGATAAACCCATGCCATAATTGGCGGCTTCGCTTGAAAAGGCGAGGCTTTCTGCCCACCGAAGCGGGCCACAACAGATTCCTGTGCAATGCAGGATGTTGGGGTTGGCGACGACGGGCCCAAGACTGATCACTCCCGGCCGTGGTGGCGGGGAGGATTCAAGTTGGGACTTAAATCAAATGATCCAAACGCAATCTCGACTCGATGTTGCCGACAACACGGGTGCCAAGTCCGTGATGTGCATCAAGGTGCTCGGCGGCTCCAAGCGTCGCTACGCCAGCGTCGGCGACGTCATCAAGGTCTCCATCAAAGAAGCCGCTCCGCGTGGCCGCGTCAAAAAAGGCGAGGTTTACAGCGCTGTGGTGGTTCGCACCGCCAAGGGCATTCGTCGTCCTGACGGCGCCTTGATCAAATTCGACGGCAACGCAGCAGTGTTGCTCAATGCCAAGCTGGAGCCCATCGGCACCCGCATCTTCGGACCGGTCACGCGCGAACTGCGCACCGAAAAGTTCATGAAGATCGTTTCGCTGGCTCCCGAGGTTCTCTGAGGAATCATCATGAACAAGATTCGTAGTGGCGATGAGGTCATCGTGATTGCCGGCCGTGACAAAGGCAAGCGCGGCAAGGTGGTGCTTCGTGCCGACGACAGCAAGCTGGTCGTCGAAGGTGTGAACATCGTGAAGAAGCATGCCAAGCCGAACCCCATGAAGGGCATCACCGGCGGCATCATCGAGAAGACCATGCCGATCCATCAGTCCAATGTGGCCATCTTCAATGGCGCCACGGGCAAGGCGGATCGCGTGGGCATCAAGCTCCTGGCCGACGGCAAAAAAGTGCGCGTCTTCAAGTCCAGCGGCGAAGAAATCAAGGTGGCATGAGCATGACACGTTTGCAAGACATCTACCGCGACACCGTTGCGCCGAGCCTGGTCGAGAAGTTCGGCTACAAGTCGATCATGGAAGTGCCGCGTATCACCAAGATCACGCTCAACATGGGTGTGAGCGAGGCGGTTGCCGACAAGAAGGTCATGGACAGCGCCGTGGGCGACCTGACCAAGATCGCTGGCCAGAAGCCGGTGGTGACCAAGGCGCGCAAGGCCATTGCGGGTTTCAAGATCCGTGAGCAGCAGCCCATTGGTTGCATGGTGACCCTGCGTGGCGCCCGCATGTACGAATTCCTGGACCGTTTCGTCACCGTGGCGCTGCCCCGGGTGCGCGACTTCCGTGGTATTTCGGGCAAGGCATTTGACGGCCGTGGCAACTACAACATCGGCGTCAAAGAGCAGATCATTTTCCCTGAGATCGAGTACGACAAGGTGGATGCCTTGCGCGGCCTCAACATCAGCATCACGACAACCGCCAAGAGTGACGCAGAGTGCAAAGCGCTGCTGGCCGGTTTCCGTTTCCCGTTCAAGAACTGAGGTGGCGCGTGGCTAAACAAGCACTTCTCCAACGTGAACTCAAGCGCGAAAAGCTCGCCGCCAAGTTTGCCAAGAAATACACCGAGTTGAAAGCAACCGCCAACGACGCCAAAAAGAGCGATGAAGAGCGCGATGCGGCCCGTCTGGGTCTGCAGAAGCTGCCCCGCAACGCCAACCCGACGCGTCAGCGCAACCGCTGCGAGATCACGGGTCGTCCGCGTGGCACTTTCGCCCAATTCGGCCTGGCACGTGCCAAGGTTCGCGAAATGGCCTTTGCCGGTGAAATCCCCGGTATCACCAAAGCCAGCTGGTAAGCCCTAGGAGAACCACAAATGAGCATGAGTGATCCTATCGCCGACATGTTGACCCGCATCCGCAACGCACAGATGGTCGAAAAGGCCGTTGTGACGATGCCGGCTTCCAAGGTCAAGGCCGCTATTGCCCAGGTCCTGAAGGACGAGGGCTATATCGACGGCTTCCAGGTCAAGAGCGCCGACGGCAAGAACGAGCTTGAGATCGCCCTCAAGTACTACGCCGGCCGTCCGGTCATCGAACGCATCGAGCGCGTCAGCCGTCCCGGCCTGCGTGTCTACCGCGGTCGCAACGCCATTCCCCAGGTCCAGAACGGTCTGGGTGTGGCCATCGTCACCACGCCCCAGGGTGTGATGACCGATCGCAAGGCGCGCGCTACCGGTGTCGGTGGTGAAGTCCTGTGTTACGTCGCCTGATGCGGGCATTGAGGAGCAACTGAATGTCACGTATTGGAAAATTGCCGGTCACCGTCCCTGCTGGGGTGGAAGTGGCTGTCAAGGACGGTCTCGTCAATGTCAAGGGCGCCCTGGGTGCCCTGGCTCTGGCAGAAAACGCCCTGGTCAAGATTGAAAACAAGGCTGGCTCGCTGTCGTTCACCCCGGTGAACGACTCTCGCGAAGCCAATGCCATGTCGGGCACCATGCGTCAGCTGGTGAACAACATGGTCAATGGTGTGAGCAAGGGCTTCGAAAAGAAGTTGTCGCTGCTGGGTGTGGGCTACAAGGCCCAGGCTCAAGGCGCCAAGCTCAACCTGACGGTCGGCTACTCCCACCCCGTGGTGATGGACATGCCTGCCGGAATCAAGGTGGAAACCCCGACGCCGACCGAAATCCTGATTAAGGGTGCCGATCGTCAGCGCGTGGGCCAGATCGCTTCCGAGGTGCGCGCCGTGCGCCCCCCCGAGCCTTACAAGGGCAAGGGCATCCGCTATGCGGATGAGAAGGTCACGATCAAAGAAACCAAGAAGAAGTAAGGATCAGGATCATGTTGACCAAAAAAGAGCAACGTCTCCGCCGCGCCCGTCAGACGCGCATCCGCATTGCGCAGCAAAGCGCCGTTCGCCTGACCGTGAACCGCACCAACCTGCACATCTACGCGAGCGTGATTTCCGACGATGGCAGCAAAGTGCTGGCCACCGCCTCCACGGCAGAAGCCGAAGTGCGCGCTCAAATCGGTGGTGCGGGCAAGGGCGGCAACGCCTCGGCCGCGGCCCTGATCGGCAAGCGCATCGCAGAAAAAGCGAAGGCTGCAGGTATTGAGAAGGTGGCGTTCGACCGTTCCGGTTTTGCCTACCATGGCCGGGTGAAAGCCCTTGCAGACGCGGCTCGTGAAGCTGGCCTGCAGTTCTGATCAAACGGAATACACACAATGGCTAAATTTACGGCAAACATCAAGAACGAAGCGAACGACGACGGTTTGCGCGAGAAGATGATCGCGATCAACCGCGTGACCAAGGTGGTCAAGGGCGGTCGCATTCTCGGTTTCGCAGCGCTGACCGTGGTTGGTGATGGCGATGGCCGCGTGGGCATGGGCAAGGGCAAGGCGCGTGAAGTGCCGGTGGCCGTGCAAAAGGCCATGGAACAGGCCCGTCGCAACATGATCAAGGTGTCGCTCAAGAACGGTTCGCTGCACCACAGCGTACACGGCGAGCACGGTGCCTCCAACGTCATGATGCTGCCCGCCTCCAAGGGTACCGGCATCATTGCCGGCGGCCCCATGCGCGCAGTGTTCGAAGTGCTGGGCATCACCGATGTCGTCGCCAAGAGCCACGGCTCGAGCAACCCCTACAACCTGGTGCGCGCCACGCTGGACGCACTGAAGAACTCGACCACGCCCTCCGATGTGGCTGCCAAGCGCGGCAAGTCGGTCGAAGACATCCTGGGCTGATTGGAACGATCATGACCACACAAACCACCGTTAAGGTCCAACTGGTGCGCAGCCCCATTGGTACCAAGCAATCCCACCGTGACACCGTGCGGGGCCTGGGCCTGCGCAAAGTCAACAGCATCAGCGAGCTGCAGGACACGCCCGCCGTGCGCGGCATGATCAACAAGATCGCTTACCTGGTCAAGGTACTCTGAACCGGAGTCGCAAGACATGGAACTCAACACTATCAAGCCTTCTGAAGGCGCCAAGCATGCCAAGCGCCGTGTCGGTCGTGGTATCGGCTCGGGTCTGGGTAAAACCGCCGGTCGCGGTCACAAGGGTCAGAAGTCCCGTGCGGGTGGCTACCACAAGGTCGGCTTTGAAGGCGGTCAGATGCCGCTGCAGCGCCGTTTGCCCAAGCGTGGCTTCAAATCTGCACAGCTGCAGTTCAACGCCGAAGTGACGCTGACGGACCTCAATGCTCTGGAAGCCGCCGAAGTGGACATGCTCGTGCTCAAGCAGGCGGGCCTGGTCCCTCACATGGCCAAGCGCGTCAAAGTCATCAAGACCGGCGAAATCGCACGTGCGGTCACGCTGAAGAACATCGCAGCCACCGCCGCGGCCAAGCTGGCCATTGAAGCGGCTGGCGGCTCGCTGGCTTAAACAGAAACGCTGAAGGCATTCTGTGGCAACTGGACCCACCTCTCTGGCCAAAACAGGCAAGTTCGGCGACCTTCGTCGCCGACTTGTGTTCCTGTTGCTGGCTTTGGTTGTCTATCGCATCGGCTCGCACATTCCCGTGCCGGGGATCGACCCTGACCAGCTCCAGCAGCTGTTCCAGGGGCAGCAGGGCGGCATCCTGAACCTGTTCAACATGTTCTCGGGTGGTGCCTTGTCGCGCTTTGCGGTCTTTGCACTGGGGATCATGCCGTACATCTCGGCGTCGATCATCATGCAACTGATGACCTACGTGGTGCCCACGTTTGAGCAGTTGAAAAAAGAAGGTGAAGCGGGTCGTCGCAAGATTACCCAGTACACCCGCTACGGCACCCTGGCCCTGGCCATTTTCCAGTCCATGGGCATCGCCCTGGCGCTCGAAGGTCAGCAAGGTCTGGTGATCGATCCCGGCATGGGTTTCCGCCTGACGGCGGTGGTCAGCCTGGTGGCAGGCACGATGTTCCTTATGTGGCTGGGTGAGCAGATCACCGAGCGGGGTCTGGGCAATGGGATTTCATTGCTGATCTTCGCCAGCATCGTCTCGGGGTTGCCCAGTGCCATCGGTGGGTTGCTGGAGTTGGTGCGTACCGGCGCCATGAACATCCTGATCGCCTTGTTCATCATTGCCCTGGTGATCCTGGTGACCTACTTTGTGGTGTTCGTTGAGCGTGGTCAGCGCAAGATTCTGGTGAACTACGCGCGGCGCCAAGTGGGCAACAAGGTCTATGGCGGTCAGTCTTCGCATCTGCCTTTGAAGCTGAACATGGCCGGTGTCATCCCGCCTATCTTTGCTTCGAGCATCATCCTGCTGCCCACCACGCTGGTGAGCTGGATCAGTACCGGTGATTCGACCCGCTGGTTGCGCGACATTGCTTCCGCTCTGTCGCCAGGGCAACCTATCTATGTTGCGCTGTACGCCGCTGCCATCGTTTTCTTCTGCTTTTTCTACACAGCGTTGCAGTTCAACAGCCGCGAAACGGCCGACAACCTGAAGAAGAGCGGTGCCTTCATTCCGGGCATTCGTCCAGGTGATCAGACCGCCCGCTACATCGACAAGATTTTGCTCAGGCTGACCTTGGCAGGTGCCATTTACATCACTGCCGTCTGCCTGCTTCCCGAATTCCTGATCCTGAAATACAACGTGCCGTTCTACTTTGGTGGAACCTCACTGCTGATCATTGTGGTGGTCACGATGGATTTCATGGCTCAGGTTCAGAACTACATGATGTCGCAGCAATACGAATCGCTGCTCAAGAAAGCAAATTTCAAGACTTCTGGCTGAGGTAAATGTCCCGGGACGACGTGATCGAGATGCAGGGGGAGGTGGTTGAAAACCTGCCCAACGCAACGTTCAGAGTCAAACTCGAAAACGGACACGTGGTGCTTGGGCACATTTCTGGAAAGATGCGGATGCACTACATCCGGATTCTTCCCGGAGACAAGGTCAAAGTGGAGCTCACGCCCTACGACCTGACCCGGGCAAGAATCGTTTTCAGGACAAAGTAGTCAGTCGGTGGTTGGGTGTATTTGGAATATTTAGGAGAAAACTATGAGAGTTTCAGCTTCGGTCAAAAAAATGTGCCGCAACTGTAAAATCATCAAGCGTCACGGCATCGTGCGGGTCATCTGCACCGATCCGCGTCACAAGCAGCGTCAAGGCTGATTGGTAAGTTCAGAGGTAAATCATGGCTCGTATTGCAGGCATCAACATTCCGCCGCACAAGCACGCCGAAATCGGCTTGACGGCAATTTTTGGCATTGGTCGCACCCGCGCTCGGAAGATTTGCGAGGCCTGCGGTATCGACTACACCAAGAAGATCAAAGATCTGAGCGACGCAGAACTGGAAAAAGTTCGCGATCAGGTCGGTGTATTCACGATCGAGGGTGACCTGCGCCGTGAAACCACGATGAACATCAAGCGTTTGATGGACATCGGTTGCTACCGTGGCTTCCGTCACCGTCGTGGTCTGCCCCTGCGTGGCCAGCGCACGAAGACCAATGCCCGTACGCGCAAGGGTCCCCGCAAGGCCGCCCAGTCGCTGAAGAAATAATTGGTTTGAAGGATTCCTATGGCTAAGTCACCCTCCAGCAACGCATCGGCCCGCGTTCGCAAGAAAGTCCGCAAGAACATTGCTGATGGTATTGCACACGTGCATGCATCGTTCAACAACACCATCATCACCATCACCGACCGTCAAGGCAACGCGCTTTCATGGGCTTCGTCTGGTGGTCAGGGCTTCAAAGGCTCGCGCAAGTCCACGCCTTTTGCCGCCCAGGTGGCTTCAGAGGTGGCTGGCCGCGCTGCCATCGAGCAGGGCATTAAGAACCTGGACGTCGAGATCAAGGGCCCCGGCCCAGGTCGCGAATCATCGGTTCGTGCGCTCGGCGCTCTGGGCATTCGCATCAACTCCATCGCTGATGTGACCCCTGTGCCCCACAACGGCTGCCGCCCCCAAAAGCGTCGCCGCATCTGAGGTTCGCCCGTTCAGGGTAGAATCAAAGGCTTTTCTTTTTGCGAGCCACCGCGGTTTCCTGCGGTGGCATTTTTACTAAGCCCACTGCCAGATCCCGCCTGGAACTGGCTCCCGCAATGACATCGATCTGATGTGGGTTGCGGCAGACAAACAAGGAACACAACGTGGCACGTTACCTCGGCCCCAAGGCCAAACTTTCCCGCCGTGAAGGCGCCGACCTGTTGCTCAAGAGTGCCCGCCGCTCCATCAGCGACAAGGCCAAATTTGATTCAAAACCCGGCCAGCATGGCCGCACTTCCGGTCAGCGCACCTCCGACTTCGGCGTTCAGCTGCGCGAAAAGCAGAAGGTCAAGCGCACCTATGGTGTTCTGGAGCGTCAGTTCCGCCGTTACTTCGCTGAGGCCGACCGCCGCCGTGGCAACACCGGCGCCAACCTGCTGTTCCTGCTGGAAGCCCGTCTTGACAACGTCGTGTTCCGCATGGGCTTTGCCTCCACCCGCGCAGAAGCCCGCCAGATCGTATCCCACAAGGCGATCACCGTGAACGGCAAGTCCGTGAACATCCCTTCCTACTCGGTGAAGGCTGGTGACGTGATCGCGGTGCGCGAAAAGTCGAAGAAGCAGGCTCGCGTGATCGAAGCGCTCGAACTGGCCAAGCAGATCGGCTTCCCTGCATGGGTTGACGTTGCCGTCGACAAAGCCGAAGGCGTGTTCAAGAAGTCGCCTGACCGCGACGAGTTCGCGGCTGACATCAACGAATCGTTGATCGTCGAACTGTATTCCCGTTAATTTCGTTCCCGGCTTGCACGCAAGTGCGGTCGGGCCATGCTCCGTCTGCCTTATCGGTGTAACGAGCCGAGGGTACTGAAGGAAGTTTGAATGCTGAACAATCTGCTGAAGCCCAAAACCATCAACGTCGAGCAACTCTCGACCAACCGTGCCAAAGTCACGCTCGAGCCTTTCGAGCGCGGCTACGGCCACACGCTGGGCAACGCCCTGCGCCGGGTGCTGCTTTCTTCCATGGTGGGCCACGCGCCGACCGAGGTCACCATTGCAGGTGTGGTGCACGAGTATTCCTCCATCGATGGCGTACAGGAAGACGTCGTCAACATGCTGCTCAACCTCAAGGGCGTGGTGTTCAAGCTCCACAACCGCGACGAAGTCACACTGAGCCTGCGCAAAGACGGCGAAGGCCTGGTCACGGCGGCCGACATCCAGACCCCGCACGATGTCGAGATTGTCAACCCCAACCACGTGATTGCCACGCTGTCTGCCGGCGCCAAGCTCGACATGCAGATCAAGGTGGAAAAGGGCCGTGGCTATGTGCCGGGCAGCCTGCGCCGCAACGATGAACAGTCGCGTTCGATTGGCCGTATCGTGCTCGACGCTTCGTTCTCACCCGTGAAGCGCGTGAGCTACACGGTGGAAAGCGCTCGCGTGGAGCAGCGCACCGATCTGGACAAGCTGGTGCTCGAAATCGAAACCAACGGCTCCATCGGCCCAGAAGAAGCCGTGCGTGCTTCCGCCAAGATCTTGGTGGAACAGTTGGCCGTGTTTGCGCAGCTCGAAGGTGTCGAACTCTCAGCGTTCGACCAGCCCGCACAGCGCAGCTCACAGCAGTTCGACCCGATCCTGCTGCGTCCGGTCGACGAGCTCGAACTCACGGTGCGTTCGGCCAACTGCCTCAAGGCAGAGAACATCTATTACATCGGTGACCTGATTCAGCGCACCGAAAACGAGCTGCTCAAGACCCCCAATCTGGGTCGCAAGTCGCTCAACGAAATCAAGGAAGTGCTCGCTTCGCGCGGTCTCACCTTGGGTATGAAGCTCGAAAACTGGCCGCCGGCTGGTCTCGACAAGCACTGAAGACATTCAACTGTCTGACGAACCTCCAGTACCTGATACGGCTGGGGGCAAAACATCGAAAGGAAATCTCACATGCGTCACGGACACGGACTTCGTAAACTCAACCGCACCAGCGAGCACCGCCTCGCCATGCTGCGCAACATGATGAATTCGCTGCTCACGCACGAAGCCATCAAAACCACAGTGCCGAAGGCCAAAGAGCTGCGCCGCGTGGTGGAACCCATGATCACCCTGGCCAAGGTTCCCACCGTCGCCAACCGTCGCCTGGCCTTTGACCGCCTGCGCGATCGCGACGTGGTCGTGAAACTGTTCAACGAACTGGGCCCACGCTTCAAGGCGCGCCCAGGTGGCTACACCCGCATTCTGAAAATGGGTTTCCGCGTCGGCGACAACGCGCCGATGGCACTCGTTGAACTGGTGGACCGTGCAGAAGACACCACCGCAGCGGAAGACATCGACAAAGCGTGATAGAATACAAGGCTTGACGCGGAGTGGAGCAGCCTGGTAGCTCGTTGGGCTCATAACCCAAAGGTCGCAAGTTCAAATCTTGCCTCCGCAACCAACAAAATCAAGCACTTGCTTGTCATCGAAGCCCTCGGAAACGAGGGCTTTTTTGTTTGTGACGAGGTCTGTGCCGTCACAAAAATGCCAAGCAGTGTTTGTGACCATTGGGCAGTTGTGACGAGTGATCGAAGGCCACGTACAGCTAGCCTTGCCAGGTTGAAACGTAGGTGAAGTCCGAGACCCAAAGCTGGTTGGGCCGCTCGGCTTTGAACTGTCGGTTGACCCGGTCCAGCGGGCACGGTGCCTTCATGTCACTGGTGGTGGTGCGCACCACCTTGCCTCGGCGCACACCCTGCAAGCCCAGGCGCTTCATCAACCGCTCGACCGTGCAGCGGGCAATGGCGACGCCCTCCCGGTTCATCTGTTTCCAAACTTTGTCGGCACCATAGACCTGCATATTGGCCTGCCAGACACGTTCAATGTGCGGCACCAAGGTGTCGTCACGTTGGGCGCGCGAACAGCGTAGCTGGGGGTTGCGTTGACGGGCGGCATGGCGCCAATAGCCTGACGGAGCGATCTGCAGGACTTTGCAGATCGACTCGACCCCGTAGGCCTGTCGATGCTGATCGACGAAGTCGTTCAGGACTTCAGACGGCGGTCGAGCTCCGCCTGGGCGAAAAACGCGCTGGCCAGCTTCAAGATCTCGTTGGCCTTGCGCAACTCTTTGACCTCGCGCTCCAGCGCCTTCATCTGTTCACGTTCGGATGTCGTGATGCCGTCGCGCACGCCGGCATCGATCTGGTCGCGCTTGACCCATTCGTTGAGGGTCTGGGGCACGCAGCCGATCTTAGGGGCGATGGATTCGATGGCAGCCCACAGCGAGGGGTACTCGCCACGATGCTCGCGCACCATGCGAACAGCGCGTTCGCGGACCTCAGGTGAAAACTGGTTCGACTTCTTGCTCATGGCTCTATCCTCTCAGGGAAAAGAGCCTCCTCAAAACCCGGGGCGGTTCAACCGGTGCAGCACGTCATTCAGATCGTGATGGCGGTCGAACTGCGCCTTCGCGAACGGGCAGAGCGCAATGATTGCGACCCCGTCCTTCCGGGCGTCGTCGACGGCTTGGCGGACCATTCGCTCGCCGACCCTGCGACCGCGCAAAGCGTCGGGCACATCGGTATGGTCGATGATGATGAGCGCTTCGCCGGCGCGGCTATAGGTCATCTCGGCTTCGTAGCCGTCGATCGTCATGTAATAACGCCCCTTGGAAACCTGGTCTTCGCGTCCGACCGGCTCGCTCGGCAGCGGCGCTTTTGTTGTCAGGGACGTCGAGTCCGAGGGCCGCACGGTCGCGGGGCGCCCTAGACCGCATTCCAGCGTGTCGCGATCCCAGCGCCCGAGGTCTGCGGCGGCCTCGTAGGTCGACCTGAGAAAGGCGAGGAGCGCGGCGTCGCCGTCCTCGGCCGATTGGACGGCGTCATATGGAAGGATGAACTCTGACAGCCCTTCGTGCCAGAACCCCGCGTCGGGTTCTACCGGCGCAGATCGGTATCCGCCTGGCGACGGATAGGCGTAGGCGTAGAAGGCCGGATAGTCGATCCCGCCGCCACCCGGCCAGAAACCCGCTGACGAGACTTCGCGGTCGTAGGCCTCCTGCGCCACATCGTTTGGCAATGCCGGGACGCCTCCGCCATGAAGCGGTGCGCGGCGTCCGGAGAACCTGGTGACGGCCATGTCGAAACTGCCCCAGAAGAGATGCACAGGGCTGCACTTGCCGAGAAAGGATGTGCGGAACGTCTTGAAGACCCGGTCGATCGCCATCAGTGCCTGGTGAAAGCGATGGACTGCGTCGCGGTCGTAGGGCCGGTCTCGTTCGTCGTCGGCGAACGGCACCGGGTTCGGGACTTCGTTGGGCTTCCCGTCGAAGCGCGGGGTTCCGCCCAGATCGGATACGAGGCGACGAAACTCGGCATGGAATTCGGCGACTGTAGTCGGTCGCAGCGCGAAGGACGCTTCGCGCCCATCACCACACGTCCCGACGACTTGATGGTCGTGAAAATCGAACAAAATCTCGATGCCCGGACCGTCAGGGATCAACGAGGAGGTCAATCCCCGCGGCGTGACATAGAAGGTCGCGTGCCAGGAGTGGTTGTTCCACGGCGTGTGCGCCAGTCGGTACTTCCCGGCCACCTGCAAATAGAGATGCAATGCGGAGCAGGTGTCGCGCCAGCCCAGATAGTCGAGCTTCGGCCATTGGTGTTTCATTTTTCTCTCCTTGGTTCGATGGTCTGATCAAGGCGCACCCTCAGACTGGACGCAGCAGATAGCGCACGATCGGCGGTTAATCGCCGAAAAAAAGCGCGAAGCACTGGCTTGTCTGCCTCATGGTCTCCATCGAGCGGAGACGACGACGGACCGTCGATGCGTCCAGACTCAGGCGCATGGCGGCCGCATGTATTCCGCGCTGGCGATGTATTGCCAAGAGCAGTTCTAAATCGTCCAAATAGGGAATTGCACTGGTGTCGGGCTGCTTCACGAGACTAAGTGTGAAGGTGCGGCGCTTGCAGGTCAACGCTGGGCAGCTTTTACGAATACCGCTCCCGCGTTAAATCTGTCGATTTCAGATTGGGATACGCACGTTCCGTTTGACGCCTTCGTAGACAAGCCTGCTCAAGAGGTCAAAGCTCGACTGCCTCAGCCCAGTCGCCTTGAGCAAGGCTTAATGGACTAAGCAAGCCGACCGGGAAACTGGGGGAACCTCAAACTTCATGTTGTCGTAGATGCCGCGCTGGAGGGCTGCCTTCCCGGTACCTAAGTCCGCATGACGCATGACGACCTCGTGCCCAAATTTCAAGGCATTCGCGCTTCTCACACTATTAGTGGGTCTATCACTGCTGAATGGATAGCCGACTTTGGTAACGCGTTTTGCGCGAGGTTGGTGCGCCACAAAGCCACTTCTGATGTACTTGATGACTGCGATCTTGTGCGACGATGTTTCCATGTTCAGCTTGCTTTCTCCGCTGCTGGCCCGGCAACGCACGGGAAGCGAACGCCACCAGTGGGCGTGGCTGTTCGCCTTCGTGCGACCCCGCGCGCGCGCCATGTCCGGGGTGCTGGCACTGTCGGTCTTTGCCTCGTCGCTGGTACTGCTGCAGCCGCTGCTGGTCAAACGCCTGATTGACGATGGGCTGGTCGCACGAAGCCACGAGGTGCTGTGGACCACCGCGCTGTTCATGCTGCTGACCGGTCTGGCGGCGACACTGCTTGCCGGTCTCAACCGTTACTTACACACCCGGCTCTCGGCGGCTGTGCTGTTCGATTTGCGGCAGGATCTGTTTGCGCACCTGCAGCGCCTGTCGCCGGCGTTCTGGGCTCGCTGGCGCACGGGGGATGTGATGTCACGGCTGGACGGCGACATGTCGGAGATACAGCGCTTCGCGGTCGACAGCCTGTTCGCCGTGCTGTCCAACCTGCTGGGCCTGGTTGGCGCGGTGGGCTGGATGCTGTGGCTGTCGTGGGAACTGACGCTGTTGGTGGCAATGCTGCTCCCCTTGGAGTGGTGGTGGTTGCGTCGCATGCGACCGCGCGTGGCCGATGGCACGCGCGCGCTGCGTGAGCGCTCGGGCGATGTGTCCAGCTTCTTCGTCGAGTTGCTGCCCGCGCTCAAGTTCGTGCAGGCCAGTCGGCAGGAAGGGCGCGAGGCGCAGCGCTTGGACAGGCTGCACGCGGGTTACCTATCGTCGCTGCTTCGGCTGCAGATCATCGAGTTCGTCACGCACGCGGTACCCGGGCAGCTGACAGCGTGGACGCGCGCGCTGGCCTTCCTGATCGGCGGCGCCTGGGTCATCGACGGCCAGTGGGCGCTGGGTTCGCTGATCGCTTTCTCGACCTACCTGGGCATGGCCACCGGGCCGGTCAACAGCCTGCTGGGCTGGTACGTGGGGCTGCAGAAGGTGCGCGTGAGTCTGGGGCGTGTGGCCGAGTTGCGCGACGAGCCGGTGACGGTGAGCGACCCGGATAACCCCTTGCCGCTGCCCGCGCCGCTGCGTGGTGAGCTTCGGCTGGATGGCGTGGTGTTCATCCACCCCGGTCGCAGCGAACCGGTGCTGGCCGGTGCGAGTCTGATGATCCCGGCGGGCGAGCGCGTGGCGCTGACCGGTGCTTCGGGTGCGGGCAAGAGCACGCTGATCGACCTGCTGCTGCGCCACCACGACCCGCAGGCCGGTGCGGTGACGCTGGACGGCATCGACCTGCGGCACCTCGCGCTGGCCGACCTGCGCCGTGCGGTTGCGGTGGTGAGCCAGGACATCGTGCTTTTCCGCGCGCCGCTGTTGGAGAACATCCGCTACGCCTGCCCCGGTGCCGACGAGGCAGCAGTCGCGCAGGCAGCCGAGCGCGCCGGTCTGGGCGAATGGATCGCTTCGCTGTCCGAGGGGCTGCACACGCCGGTGGGTGAACGCGGTCAGACGCTTTCGGGCGGGCAGCGCCAGCGCATCGCGATTGCGCGTGCGCTGCTGCAGGATCCGGCAGTGCTGATCCTCGACGAGGCGACATCGGCCGTGGACGAGGCGATGGAGGCGCAGATCCTGGTGCAGATCGACGCCTGCTTCGCCGGCCGCACGCGCATCGTGGTCAGCCACCGGCCCAGCGCCTGGGTGGGTTGCACGGTGCGACTGAACCTGGTGGCCGGGCGCATCGAGGTCTGCTCGCACGATGGCGTGGAGTTCGCGCATGGCTGATCCGGTGCGGGTTGGTGTGGTTGACAGCGGCTGGCCTGTGTCATTGAAGGACCAGGTCGAGGTGGCCCGCAGCTTCGCCACAGAGGTCGGGAACGCGCAGGACCGCATAGGCCACGGCTCGCGCGTGCTGCAAGCCATTGCGGCACAGGCGCCCGAGGCGCGGTTGTGCGTGGCCCAGGTGTTCGGCGAGACGCTGCGCACCGACGGCGCGACCGTGGCGCGCGCGCTGGACTGGCTGGTGGACCAGGGCGCGGAGGTGATCAACCTTAGCCTGGGCGTGCGGCAGGACCACCCGCCGCTGCGCGCCGCCTGCGAGCGCGCGCTGGCACAGGGACGCCTTGTGATTGCTTCAACCCCCGCGCGGGGCGAGCCGGTGTTTCCGGCGGGCTACCCGGGCGTGTTCCGCGTCATGGGCGATGCACGCTGCGCGCCCGGCCAGCACTCGGCCCTGCTGTTGCCCCACGCCGACTTTGGCGCCTGCGTGGTGCCGCCGGACGGCGACCGCGCGCACGCGGGAGCCAGCCTGGGTTGTGCGCATCTGAGCGGGCGCGTAGCGGCGCTGATGGCCGGTGGGGTGGTGTTGTGCGATCGGACTGCCGTCTGGAAGGCGCTGGTGAGCACAGCGAGTTTTCACGGCCCGGAACGGCGCAGCTCATGAATGACGCCCTCGAACGCGGCATCGTGGTGCTCGGCGCCGGTCCGGCCGGTGCCATCGTGGCACTGGGTCTGCGGCGGCTTGGCCACGACGTGACGGTGCTCGGCGTGCCGCGCGTCTTCGACGCCATCGAAGGTGTGTCCGAGCGCGTGGTGGCGGGGCTGCAGGGTGCAGGCATTGAAGCGGCGCTGACGGCCATCGCCTCGCCGTCACCTCGCCGCGCAACGTGGGCCGGCGTGAGTTCGGCGCTCAACACCGAGCGGCTGATGGACCGCGCCGCCTTCGATCGCCTGCTCTGGCAGGAGCTGCAGGATCATGGCGTCGAGTGCCTGGCCGCGCGGGTGCTGCGTTGGCAGCCCGGCGCGGGCGGGCAGGGGCATGTGCTGCAGATCCAGCGGGCGGAGGACAAACAACCGCAGAGCTTGCGTGCGCAATTCGTGGTCGAGGCACGGGGGCGGCTGGCGCCCCACCCGCCGCAGGGCGTGACGCGCGGGCCGGAGACCGTGACCTTGCTCTGGCGTGGTCAGGGTGCGCCCGGCGGCCAGGCTTGTTCGGCGGTGGAAAGCCTGCCCGAGGGCTGGGCCTGGATGGCGCACCTGCCCGGCGGTGCCTGCTGCCTGCAACTGACAGTTGATCCGTCGGCAATAAAGCTGCCCCCGCGTGCACAGCTTGGCGCTTTCATCCGCGAGCGGCTGGCCACGGTGGCCTCGGCCTTGCCGTTTCTGGCTGTTCCGGCGGCCGAGGTGCACGCCCTGGCGCGCACCAGCGCCGCGGTGCTGTCGCCTGAGGTGGGTGGCGGGACCTGGCTCAGGGTAGGCGATGCCGCCATGGCGGCCGACCCGCTCTCGGGTAACGGCATCTTCCAGTCGCTGTCGTCGGCACTGCAGGCTCCCATCGTCATCCACACCTTGCTGAACCACCCGACCGAAGCGCCGCACGCGCAGCGTTTCCATCGCGAGCGGGTGCACGGGTTGTTCCAGCGCTTCGCGCGCATCGGCCGCGACTTCTACGCTCAGGAGCTGCGCTGGGCCGACCAGGCGTTCTGGGCCGCGCGCCGGGCCTGGCCAGACGCGCTGCCGGCGCACGCACCGGCAGGGTCAGCTGCGCCGCGCGTCGAAGCGCGGCCGGTGGTGGACCACGACCGCATCCGCCTGGCCGAGGTGGTGGTCACCGCCGAGCAGCCGCTGGGCGTGTGGCACGTCGACGGCCAGCCGGTGGCGCCACTGTGGCGTGCGGCCAGGGCCGCGCCGGGGCGTGAGGTGGACGCGATGGCGCAGGTGCCAGGCTGTGCACCCGAGCGTGCGTTGGCCATGTGGCACTGGATGCGAGGGCAGGGCTGGGTATGAACTCGAGCCAGGTCGTCGCAGCGATGGCACGCCCGACAGAACACCTGCGGCGCAATACGTGTGGGCCTCAGTGCTGGGTGGCTGCCTTCAGCGTTTGTGAAGGCAGCTCGCCGAACAGCGACTTGTACTCTGCGGCAAACCGAGAGGGGTGCCAGAAGCCCCAGTGCGCCGCGATGTCGGCCATCGGCGCGCGCGCGTCGGTCTGACGCCGGATCTCGCGCCGTGCCCCATTGAGGCGCATGTTGCGCAAATAGCGGGCCGGGTTGGTGCCCAGCACGTCCTGGAACGAGTACTGCAGCGTGCGACGCGAGACGCGAATGTGCGCACACAGTTCGCTCACGGTGATAGCTTCTTCCACATGCTCGCGCATGTAGTCGCGCGCCTTGCCCACCACATATTGCCGGGTGCTGGCGGTCAGGTCCTTGCCTGCCATCTCGGTGGGGTTGCTCATGCCCAGCAGGGTGCTGTGCAGGCCTTCCTCCAGGCAGCGACGCAGGGTAGCGTGGCGCAGCATGTCGGGCGAGTGGCGCAGGCTCTGCATCAGGCTGCCCAGCAGGCCACCCAGGTCGTCCCGCGGGTTCCGCCGCACCAGACCACTGTCCAGGCAGGCGCCGGGGGGCGGCATCTCGCCCACACGCTGGCAGTAGGCGCCAAAGCGCTCCATGTCGACCGTGACGGCCGTCAGGCTCACGCGCTGCGGCGTTCGGAAATGGAACTCTTTGCCGCCGCGCAGAAAGAAGTGGTGGTCTGGGGTCAAGGGGGCGCCGCAGAAGCGGCCGCCCTCGTCTGCGTCGAGCAGCGCGCCAATGGTCAGGGTTCCGGGTCGGGGCCGGCCGTACTGTTGCACCACCTGATTGGCTTCTTCGCGGAACAGCTCCACGCCGTCGAAACAGTAGGACTCGAAATGCCCGTCGAAGGCGCCGCTGCTCATCTGTTCATAGCACTGGCCCCAGTCCAGCAGACAGGCGGCCTGTTCGTCGGCGTCGTGGGTGTCTCTGACGCGGACGCTCACGGCGTCGCTGGCCGGACGGTGGAGCACTGCGGGACCTTGGAATCGGTGCATGGGACGACTGGGTTTCGTGGGGAAAGCGCACTGCACCGGCGTGGTGAGCACCTTTGGTCCGATGCAAAAAACATGCCGCTGCGGCGGACTCGAAGCATTTGCCAAAACTGGATACGGCGCCATCGGGAATCTCCCTAGCATCCACCCCAGCCGTCACAAGGCGGCAAATTTGCCGAGGAGAGACCCCATGAACTGGAAGCACAAACTCAGGTCGCTGGCGCCGCTGGGCGCCGCGTTCGTCTGGCTGGCGGCAATGCCGACCGCGGGCGCCGCCACGCTGTCAGCGCAGGAAATCATCAACACCAAGTGCGTCGCCTGTCACACCAAGACGGGTGAGCAGGTCAACCGACTGCAACAGCGCAAGACGCCCGAGGGCTGGCTGATGACGATCACGCGCATGCGCACCTTGCACCATGCCGATCTCACTGCTGAAGAGGTGCGCACCGTGGTCAAACACCTGGCCGACACACAGGGGCTGGCGCCGTCGGAAACTCAGGGCGCGCGCTACGCGATGGAGCGGCGCCTGAACACCATCGAGCAGCACAAGAGCGAACTGTTCGGCCAGATGTGCGCCCGCTGCCATTCCGGCGCCCGGGTGGAGTTGCAACGACGCCCGATGGCGGAGTGGGAGCATCTGGTGCACTTCCACGTCGGCCAGTTCCCGACCATCGAGTACCAAGCCCTGGGCCGGGACCGCGACTGGGTGAACATCGCCTTCAAGGAGATGGTGCCTTACCTGACCAAGAACTACCCCTACGAATCCAAAGCCTGGACCGACTGGAAGGCCCGGGCGCCGGTGAACCCGGTGGGCCGTTGGACAGTGGCAGGCCGCTGGCCTGGCAAGGGGGAGTACGCCGGGGTGATGGCGGTGGCGGCCGGCGCCTCGGCCGACCGCTACACGGTGAGCCTCGATGGCACCTGGGCCGATGGCAGCGAGCTGAAGGGCAGTGGCCCGGCGCTGGTCTACACCGGCTACGAGTGGCGCGCTGACCTCGACGTGGACGGCGTGAAGATGCGCCAGGTGCTCGCGCTGGACGGCGACCGTGCCAGTGGCCGCATGTTCGAGCGTGAGCAGGAAGAGAGCGGCGGAGACCTGGTGGCCGCCAGGCACGACGCCGGGGCCCAAGTGCTGGCGCTACAACCCGCCCTCATCCGTGCTGGCGAAACGGCCACGCTGCGTATCGTCGGCACCGGGCTGGATGGCGAGGTGAAACTGCCCCAGGGTCTCCAGCTTGTGGAGACCGTCTCGCGCGATCCGCAGCAGGTGGTGCTCAAGGTGGCGGCCGCGAAGTCGGCCCCTCGGGGCCTGAAGAACCTCACCGTCGGCGCAGCGCCGGCCGTGAAATTGGCGGTGTTTGACCGCATCGACTACGTGAAGGTCACGCCCGACTACGCCATCGGCCGCGTCGGTGGGAGTGGCGGTTCGACGCCGGTGGTGCAGGGCCGCTTCGAGGCTGTGGCGTATTCAGCCGGCCCGGACCGCAAGCCCGGCACCAAGGACGACTGGGTCATCGGCGTGGTGCCCGCCAAATGGTCGGTCGAGCCGTTCGACGACACCGCCAAAAACGACCGAGACGTGGAGTTTGCCGGACTGATGAACGTTGACACGGGGGTGTTCATTCCCGGAGGTGCTGGCCCCAACCCGAAGCGACGCATGAGTACCAACAACGCCGGCAACCTCAACGCGGTGGCGACGGTGACGGAGGGCAAGAAGACACTGACCGGCAAGGCCCATTTCATCGTGACCGTGCAGCGCTGGAACAACCCGCCGCTGCCATGAACCGCCCACCCCACGCAAGGAACCTCACATGAACGACACCCTGAGCCTGCGCGAGCACAACCTGCACCGGGTGCACGTGGGCGAGCGCACCATGATGCTGCACATCCCCACCAACGCGCTGTATGGCATCGACGAGATGACCGACACTGTGCTGGAGCGGGTCCGCACGCAGTCCCTCACCACCGACCAGTTGGTGCAGCAGCTTTGCAACCGCTTTCCTGAACAGGACCTGCGCGAAACCGTCGGCGAGCTGCTCACCATGGATCTGCTGAGCGACGGTCGCCCCGCGCCCGCCGCCAAGCCGCTCACCACAGTGGGCAACCTGGCGATCAACACCGTGGTGCTGAACGTCAACACGGGATGCAACCTCAGTTGCACCTACTGCTACAAGGAAGACTTGGACACGCCCGACAAGGGGCGGCGCATGTCGCTGGAAACCGCGCAGCAGTCGATCGAGCTGATGCTGGCTGAGTCACCCAGCGAGAAACGCTTCAGCGTGGTGTTTTTTGGCGGCGAGCCGTTGTCCAACCTCAAGTTGATCCGCCAGGTGGTGGACTACTGCGAGGCCCGCTTTGCCCAACTGGGCAAGCAGGTGGACTTCGTGATGACCACCAACGCCACGATGCTCAACGACGAGACCGTCGACTGGCTGGACGAGCACAATTTCGGCATCGCGATCAGCATGGACGGGCCCGAGGCGATCCACGACCGCAACCGCCGCACCGTGGGCGGCAAGGGCACCTACCGCACCGTCAGTGACAAGGCGCGCAAGCTGCTGGCCCGCTACACGGCGAGGCCCATCGGCGCGCGCGTTACGCTCACCCACGGCACCACCGAGGTCGAGCGTATCTGGGACCACCTGTTCAACGAGATGGGCTTTGCAGAAGTCGGTTTTGCGCCCGTGACCTCGGGCGACATCGATACCTTCAACCTCACACCCGAAGAGCTGCACGAGGTTTTCGCCGGCTTCAAACGCCTGGGCGAACGCTACCTCAGCGAGGCTCTGGAAGGCCGCACCACCGGTTTCTCCAACCTGCATCAGCTCATCACCGACCTGCACGAAGGCCAGCGCAAGGCCTTGCCTTGCGGCGCGGGGTTGAAGATGCTGGCGGTGGACCACGAGGGCGGCCTCAACCTCTGCCACCGCTTCACGGGCTCCAGCCTGCCGAAGTTCGGCGACGTGAAGACCGGCATTCAGAAGCAGGCTCTTGGCGAGTTCCTTGACCAGCGTCTGGACCGCACGGGCACCGGTTGCGAGACCTGCCGCATCCGCAATTTCTGTGCCGGTGGTTGTTACCACGAGAGCTACGCGCGCTACCAGGACCCGATCCATCCCACCTACCACTACTGCAACCTCATGCGCGACTGGGTGGACTTCGGCATCGGCGTCTACAGCGAAATCATGGCCAAGAACCCTTCCTTCATTGACCGCTTCATCTCACCCCGAAAGGTGCACTGACATGAAACACCTCCAAGCCATCAACCAGAAGGCCCAGTTGCTGGAGCAGGCCGTGTCTCAAGACAAGGTCGATGACGTCGTCGCGATGTCCAGCGTCGTCGGCTGCGCCAGCACCTTCGACCCTGGTTGGGAAGTCGACGCCTTTGGCGGTGTGGCCTCGTTGTGCCAGCCCATGGAGGCCGACCTCTACGGCTGCGCCGACCCCTGCTGGTGGCCGGCCCAGGTGCCTGACACCATGAACACCTACCCGGACTGGAACAAGACCGCCCCGAGCACGCGCGACGACTGGCGCAACCTTGGCACCGTCTTTCCCACCGAATGAACCGTACACAAGGAGTGCTCCCCATGAAGCAGACATTTGCTCCCAGGTGGTGCGGCCTGTTGCTGGCTACCATGCTGCCGGCCGTGGCCTCGGCCGGCTCGCTCAACACCGACAAGGCACTGGTCCCGGGCGACGAGTACCTGGTGGTTGGCAATTACCCCGACAACCTGCATGTTGTTGATCTCAAGACCGACGCGCTCTACAAGACCTGCCCGGTGCCCGGCTCGGTCGGCCCGGCCACGCTGGTCATGTCGCCCGACGGATCGACCGCCTACCTCGTGACCAACCGCTTTGACGAAGTGCATGGCATCGAGCTGGACAGCTGCAAGGTCGTGTTCCAGGCCAAGATGTCTCAGAGGCCCGTGGAGCGCGCCAAGGCGCTGTTCGCGCTCTCCCTGAGCAATGACAGCAAGCAGCTCTACGTCATCCAGACGCCGACCACGCTGAACGCCGACCACTATCGCATCGGTGAGCCGCGGCTGGCGGTGTACGACGCGCGGGCGGGCGAGGACGCCAAACCGCTGCGCACCCTGCCGGCGCCGCGACAGGTGACCGTGATGGCCACCGGGCACGACGGCTCGCTCTACATGGTTGGGCCCGACATCTACAAGTTCGATCCACTAACAGGCAAACACACGGTCGCGATTCCCTCGCGCAACTGGAAGCGCCCGCGCTACGCGCCACCCGACGTGCTCAGCGTTTGGCCACTGAAAAACGCGGCCGAGGACTTCACCGTGCTCTACACCACCGCCAAGTTCAAGGGCAAGACCGACGACCCAGCCACCGCCGACTGGATCTATGGCTACTTCAACGTGAACCTGAAGACCGGCAAGGTCGAGACGCGCGACTTTGGTCCATTCACCGAGATCTACTTCACCGGCGCACGCTCGCCCAAGGATCCGAACCTCATGTTTGGTGTGCTCAACCGATTGGCCAAGTACGACGTAAAGCAGAAGAAGCTGCTCGCAGCGGCGGAAATCCCGCACTCGCATTACACGGTGTCGCTCAATCGCGAAGGCAGCAAGGTCTACCTGGGTGGGACCTGGAACATCCTGTCGGTGTACGACGCGGACGCCCTCAAGCCAGTGGCCTCGATTGCGCTGCCCGGCGGCGACATGGGGGCGGCCTCGCCGCAGATCTTCACGCGCTGAGTGCCTTGCGCCAATTCCATAGGCGGTGTACTGCTGTGACCCGCACAGCCCGTGGCAGAGTGGCTCCAACGAGAACACCGACGGACTGGTGCGCCAGTACCTGCCCAAGGGCACCGACCTCTCCATCCACAGCCAGGAGCAGCTCGACGGGATTGCCGATCAGATCAACAACCGGCCCAGAAAAGGCCTGGGGGTGCGATCACCCTTGGCGGTCTATCGGGAGCTCCTGCTCAACAGCCTGCAACATTCCACCCTCGTTCATTGAAACCCAGGGTGTTGCACTTACATGGTCCGCCCAAGGAGTGCAAGCGTTGGCGTCGAGAAAGCTTGAAAGGACTGCTGCCTTACATTCGGGCT
>NZ_JAVDWU010000013.1:0-123672 GCF_031457455.1 Hydrogenophaga palleronii | reverse complement strand
TATATCGCTACGCCGAGCGCGGCGGGAACCTACAGGGTCAGAGCGTCTGCGACGGGGATGAGCACGGTGATCTCGCCGGTGGTGGCCGTCAGCGCACCAGAGTTGAGGTTTGACCGTACCTCAGACGTGATTGGCAAGGGCATGCGCAGCTACCAGTTTGTGGTGTATCGGGCGGTCAACGGCACAGCGTTCAACGGGGTGGATGCGCTGGTGGTCAACCTCAGCAGCAGCGATCCGAGCAAGGCCAGCGTGCCGGCCAGCGTGACGATACCGGCTGGCCAAGCGGCGGTGGCTTTCCAAGTCACAGGAGTGGACCTGACGGATGGTACGGCGGTAGTCATTGATGCTGCAGCAGCGGGTCACACCGCACCTGCAAGCAAGCCGCAAGTGCAGGTGGCTGAGCCAGCACTGTCGCTGATTGGCGTAGATGCTGCGCGCAGCGTCGGACATGCGCGGGACAATTTCTACGTGAGCGTGACCGGTCCTGCGGGAAGCCCGTATTCGATCTACCAGTCGATGGCGGTGAACATGCCAGTGGATGTCGCGATCGTGGAGGCCAACCCAGCGGGGTTGGTTGACGGCATCTACAACGCCAGCACGGCGGGCTCAGTGGTCACACAAATGGTGATAGCTGCTGGAAACAACAACTCGGGCTGGGCCTATATCGCTACGCCGAGCGCGGCGGGAACCTACAGGGTCAGAGCGTCTGCGACGGGGATGAGCACGGTGATCTCGCCGGTGGTGGCCGTCAGCGCACCAGAGTTGAGGTTTGACCGTACCTCAGACATGGTGGGCAAGGGCATGCACGGCCACCACTTCACGGTGCAGCGGGCGGTCAACGGCGCAGCTTTTACCGGCGTCGATGCGCTGGTGGTCAACCTTGCGTGCAGCGCACCCACTGTATGTTCGGTGCCCGAGACGGTCACCATTCCCGCGGGCACTTCCAGTGCCAGCTTTGTGGTCACAGGGGTGGGGCTGGGTGATACCACCGTCACGGCCACCGCGGTGGGGCATTCCACTGCGGCAGACATGTCGATTCGTACCGTAGAGCCCCAGTTGACGTTTGGTAGTGGTCCATCCAGTACGACTGTAGGCGGCCAGTCGAACTTCTATGTTTCTTTGACCGTGATGGGCGCTACTTATCCCTACTACCAGTATCTGGTTGAGCCGGCATCTGTGACTTTCACAAGCAGTGCGCCCGGCGTGGCATCTGTGCCCAGCAGCGCGACGATCACTGCAGGCAACAACGCTACCTCGTGGCTCCAACTCACCGGGATAGCACCCGGAACCACCAGCGTGACCGCGAGTGGATCTGGCTTGATCAGCGCCACCTCCGGTGTGGTGACGGTGGCACCTTGAGGGCGTACTCATGACAAGAACAATCCATTCTCGATCTTCTATTTCCATGCTGACGATGCGCACTTGCAAGACGGTTGTTGGATTGGCAGTGCTTCTGTCTGGGGCGCAGTTGGCGGGCGCCGGCAGTCTGACCATTGCCGATGACGTGGTGGTCAAGTTCGGTCCGGATGCTCAACTGGTGGTGCGCGACAACCTTGTCCCAGGCAAGAACGTGACCTTGACCAGCCAAAAGGACGACAGTGCTGGTGGTCAGGCAGCGGCTACACCTCAGGCTCCCGCAGCAGGCGATTGGCGCGGCCTCCGTCTGGAAAAGTCGGCATCGACAAGCGGTCCAATCACGCTCAATGGCTGGTCAGTTCGCTACGCCGGTGGACCGCAAGGCTCCGCGGATCCAGCCCCGGCTATTGCACTGCGTGGCTGGAGCCCAGGGCTGCAGTTCCTGAAACTCACCGACAGCGCCGTGGGCCTGTTCCTGGACGAGGGCGCTGCCCCCGCCATCACGGGCTCCAGCTTTTTGCGAAACGGCACCGGCCTGCTGATCAATGGCAGTAGCGGTGCCACCATCAGCGGTTCGCAGTTCGTGGGCAACAGCACCTGGGGCGTGCAGAACCTCACGCCTGCTTCAGTGCTTAATGCGCGCGGCAACTGGTGGGGTCATGCAACAGGTGCCAGGGACGCCGCAGGCAATCCGCAGGGCCAAGGTGACGCCGTCAGCACGGGCGTGGATCACGCTTCTCCATTGGCGGCAGCACCCTTGCTCAACCCGACCGTTCGGCTGGCGAGCCCCGCAGCGTACTTTGCGCAGCGTAACGTGCTCTTTGACCTTGCTTGCGTCAACGCCGTCGACTACCGCATTGCCGAGGGTGGCGCGTTTGCAGGTGTTGCTTTTCAATCGCTGACGGGTGACCGCGCCCAGACGGAGCTGACGCTCTCAGCAGGCGACGGACTCAAGCAAGTGAGTCTGCAATGCCGCGATGCTGCTGCAAACCTGGTTTCTGCCACATTGGAAGGCGGTGTTCGCATCGACACCGAGCCCCCGGTGGTGGCTATTGCCAACCCCGCGCCGGGAAGCGTGATCAGCGAATCCATCAGCTTGAATGCCACGGCCACAGACGGCAACGGCATCGCCAGCGTGGCTTTCTACGTCAACGGCGCCCTCCGGGCAACGGACACATCGGCTCCCTACAGCCACACCTGGAACGTCGACAGTGAGGTGGACGGCGACTATGTGATTCGCGTCGTGGCGACCGACGGGGTGGGGCGCAGCAGCGAACAGGCGCACACCGTGACACTGGCACGCGTGCCGCTGGGGCCGGACACGGAAGGCCCCGATGTGAGCAACGCCCGCTTGGGTGGAACCGCACTGGTCAATGGCATGGTCATCGCCAACAGTGGCACCGTGACCTTCACCGCCAGTGATCGCAGCGGCATTGCACGTGCTGAACTGTTGCTCGACGGCGTGGTGGTAGCCACCGCCAGCGGAAGCAGCAGTTTCAGCGCACCACTGAATGTGGATGCGGTGAGCAACGGAGAGCACACCCTGACCATTCGGGTGGTGGACTCCCTGGGCAACACCACACTGCAGAGCTTCACCGTCACGGTGACACATGCAGCGCCCACGGCTCCCGTCATCACCGAACCATCCAATGGCTTGGTTACCCGTTCTGCCACTGTCACGGTGAGTGGTACGGCGCCGGCTGGCGCCAGTGTGCAAGTGTTCCGAGCCGGTCACCCGCAAGGGGCCGCTGTGGCTGTTGGCAGCAACGGGCGCTTCACCACCACGGTGGAACTGCTCTCAGGCAGCAACCTGATTCAGGCACAGGCCACGTCGGCCCATGGAACCAGCGCGATGTCCACCGGCGTGAGCGTCACGCGCGACACCACGGTGCCCGCTCACCCCTCCCAGTTGGCGGCCAGCGCACTGGCTGGCGGGCAGGTGCGGCTGAGCTGGTCGGCCTCGACCGACGTCAACGTGGTGGGCTATCACATCTACCGCGCGGCGAGCATGTTTGCCGTGATTGGCGAAGCCTCTCGTGCCAATGGCAACACCGTCACCGGCACCACCTATGAAGACCTGCCGCCTGCAGATGGCACGTGGGTTTACCGTGTGGTCGCGGTCAACGCGGCAGGCACCGCCTCTGAGCCGACCAATGCGGCCACGGCAACTTCCGACTCCACCGCGCCAGTGGCCACGTCGATCGTCTACGCCACCAGCGGCAAGACTGACCCTGTGACCGGCGCCTTCGGCCAGGGCAGGGTCGATCTCACCCTCACCACCAGTGAGGTGCTGCAGCTCGTGCCCTACCTGGCCATCGTGCCGGAGGGCGGCAGCCCCATCACCGTGTCGCTGACCAAGACCGGCGACACCAGCTACCAGGGTGCATTCTTGATCGCCGCGAACACGCCCGCTGGCATGGCCGATGTGTTGTTCTCCGCGCGTGATGCCGTGGGCAACCGAGGCACGCAAGTCAACAGCGGGGCCACGCTCAGGATCGACACCCAGGGGCCCATTCTCTCGGCCATCGCCCTCACGCCAGCGGCGCCCATTCGCAACGAAAACTCGCCCACACTCAGCGCGACCTTCACCTTCAGCAAGGCACCTGCGGCGACGCCACAGATCAACTACCTGCTCTCAGGCCCTGATCGCACGCCGGTGAACCTCTCGCTGACGGCTGTCAATGCCGTGACCTACAGCGCCAGCTTCACCTTGCCCACGGATGCCGGGTTGTCCACCCCGGAAACCCTGCGCTTCCGCCAGACTTCCATGGATGCGCTGGACAACGTTTCCAGCGTGGTGGCGGGCTTCAATCAGTTCCAGGTGTATCAGGGCGAGCTTCCGCCTTTGGACGTTCCGGTGGGACTGAGCGCCCAGGCGCGCCCGGGTGGCCAAGTGCGCCTGAGATGGCAAGCGGTGGAAGGGGCGAGCAGCTACCAGATCTACCGTCGCGACCCTGGCCAGCCCACGCTGGAGCCCTTGGCGCGCAACGCAGGTGTGGAGTACATCGACACCACCCCGGCCGACGGCACCTACTTCTACGCCGTGGCCACCGTGCGCCAGGTCAACGGGCAGGAAAGCCTCTCTGGCCAGAGCGCCGAGGTCAGCGTCACCACGCAGGCCAACGCCCCAGGCGCGCCCCAGAACCTGACACTCACACTCACCGGCAACGGCATCTACGCCGCCTGGCAGGCACCGCTGGCCAGCCAGGTGGACCACTACCGCCTGTACCGCGCCACCGGCACCAGCATCAGCAGCATTGAGGGACTGGAGCCCATCAAGACACTGATCAGAGCCCCACAGACCTACGACACCAGCCCATCACCCACCCAGGGCGCCTATGTGGTCACGGCTGTGGACGAAGCAGGCAACGAGTCGGCCATCTCCAACTCGGCCTATCTCAATGCCAGCCTGTTGCCCGTGCGCAACCTCAAGGTGGAGCAACTGGGCAGTGCCTTGCCGGTCATCACCTGGTCGGCGCCCAATGGCAACGTGGCGGGTTACCGCGTCTACGTGGGGCCTGAAGCCAGCAGGGTGTTGCTGACGCCCGCGCCCATTACCGCCACCCGGTTCGAAGACACCGGCTTCTCCAGCGGCGAGCGCCGCTACGCTGTGGCCACCGTCGATGCCAACGACGTGGAACTGATCAGCACCGTGGTGCTGCCCAGCGTCAACAGTCAGATCGTCTCAGGCCTGCCCCTGTTGCGTGGCGTGATGAACCGTGTGCAGGTTCAGGTGACCAACACCTCGGCTGACACACGCAGCGATGTCCGTGCGCTCGTGCGGGTGCCGGTCAATGATCAGGGCACCCAGTTCAAGGACCATCGCTCCACGGTGTTCACACTGGCACCCAACGAAACCCGGCTGATCCCCGTGGTGGTGGGCGGCTATGCCGAACTGCCTGCTGCGCCCCAGGTGCAGGTGGGCATTGAGATCGCGCCAGAAGACGGTGCGCAGGTCACCGTGGCACGCAACCAGCAGGTGTCAGTAGGCGAGGGTAGCCTGGTGGTGGGCATGTCCACCGAGTCGTTCACTCGGGGTGCCACTGGCCAAGTCAGATTGACCATTGAGAACACCACCGAGGTGGATGTGGAACTGTTGACCGCTACGGGCAACGGCGCCAACCCGTCCAGCGAACTGAGGTTCAAGATTCTGGATGCCGACGGCAACGTGCTGGCCACGCAGCCTTACAGGCAGGCTCTGGGCGCCAACGTGGTCACCCTGACCAACGGGCAAACCGTGGCCCGTGTACCGGCTGGCAGCAGCTACGTTTCAGACGTGTTTGAGCTGAACGTGCCCAGTGCCAGCCCGCGCAGCATCCGCGTGAAGCTGGAGGTGGACAAGCTGCGGCACCACAGCGGGCAGCCCGATGAAATCCTCATCACCGGCCGTGGTTCAGAAAGAACCGTGTCGCTGGGTGAAACCTCCTACGTGGGCGAGGTTGTCAACGTGGCGCCCCTGAGCTCATTTGGTGACCAGGACGTGGTAATCACCGGCCGCGCCATGGAGCGCACCAGCTCTGCACCCATGCCCAACACCCGCTTGAAGCTGGTGCTTAACCAGCAGGGCTTTGAGCGCAGCTACCAGGTGTTGACGGACAGCACGGGTGCCTTCACCTACACCTTCAAGCCCACCATCACCGACGCCGGTCTGTTCAAGGTCAGCGCCGTGCACCCGGACATCACCGACCGGCCGGAGCAACAAAGCTTCACCATCAACCGGGTCACGGTCGCACCCGCGCTGTCCAACCTCAACCTGCCCAAGAACTACCCGTTCACCATTCCGTTCCGGGTGACGGCGGGCGTGGGCACATCGGCCAGCAACCTGCGACTGGTGCTTGACGCGGTCAACCAGCCCACCGGGCAGATTCCTGTGGGCGTGAGCGTGGCCCTGGCCGCACCTGTGAGCGTGACCAGCCGGCAGACGCTGAACATACCCGCCGTGTTCACCGCCAGCAACGATGCGCAGCCCACCGGTGCACTGATCTTTGCGGTGGTGGCCGACGAACAGCCCAATGCCCCTCTGGGCATGGTGAGGGTGAACTACACCTTGTCAGAGGCCCTGCCGTATCTGGTCAGCACGCCCAGTTTCATTGAAACTGGTCTTGCCCAGGGCGGCACCCAAGTGGAGTCACTCACCCTCAAGAACAACGGCCTGCAAGAGGCCATCAATCTGCAAGTCACACTGGCCCGCCCTGATGGCAGCGCGGTGCCCTCTTGGGTGGCCATCACCAGCCAGGCCAACGGCAGCCTGCCGGTGGGTGATTCACGAGCTGTGGACCTCACTTTCAGCCCGACCGCCAGCGTGGCCGAAGGCGTCTATGAGTTCTGGCTGAACATCGTGGGCGACAACGTGCCGTCGCAAACCATCAGGGCGTACGCCAGCGTCAGCCAGAGCGGTGAAGGCAATGTGCTCTTCAAAGCCTCCAACATGTACACCGCCACGGTGGGCCAGGACGGGCAGCTCATCCAGGGTCTGTCCGGCGCCACCATCACCCTGCAGAACGAAGAGGTGTCCACCATCTCCCTGGAAATGGTGACCGACAACCTGGGTGAGGCTCTGTTCCAGAGAGTGCCCGCAGGCCGCTACAAGTTCAAGGCCAAGGCGAACAACCACCAGGAGGTTTCAGGCCGCCTGCAGATCAAGCCAGGTATCACCATCAACCAGCCGGTGTTCCTGAACTACAAAGTGATCACGGTGGAGTGGGTCGTGCGTGAAATCACCATACAGGACCGCTACGACATCACGCTCAGCGCCACGTTCGAGACCAACGTACCCGTTGCGGTGGTGGTGCTGCAGCCATCCAGCGTCAACCTGCCCAAGATGGCGCCCGGCGATGTGTATTTCGGAGAGCTCAGTCTGACCAACCATGGCTTGTTGCGGGCCGACAATCTGCGCCAGACCCTGCCCAGGTCCGACCCCTACTTCCGGTTCGAATTCCTCACTCCGGTGCCCAGTTCGCTGGGCGCCAAAGAGAGGGTGACGCTGCCCTACCGCGTGATTGCCCTGCAGTCGCTGGAAACTGCCGCCAGCGGCGCCAATGCCTCAGGGGGTGGTTGCTACAACTACAACAACAGCACCACGGTGGAGTCCGAGTGCGAGTGCGCCAATGGCGAGACCGCCAAGGGCGCCACCTCGACCAACTGGTTCTCCTTCAGCAACAGCACCTGCACCGGGCCAACGGGCAACCACGCCCCTGTGCCTTGGACACCACCCGTCTGTACCTCATGGTGTGGTGATCGCTGCTGCGGCGGTGGTGGTAGCCCTGGTGGCTACGGCGGCGGTGGCGCGGGCGTGCTGCCCGGTGGCCCACGTTGCGTGAATATCCCGCGCAATGGGGTGGACTTCAACCCCAACACCTGCTCGGCTCCTTGATCTCCACGGGACAGCAATCACTCGGCCCCAATGGCATGCGAAACATGACGTTCTTCTCAAAAATGCAACGGGTGATGGCGTTGGCGCTGTTCAGCCTGACCCTTAGCCTGTCCCCGCTGACTGACGCCCAAGCGCAAGGCACAGAACCCCCACCCGGGATCCGCGCGGGCGTAGCCCAGACCAATGGCATCAAGGTCACTCTGCCCAACGGCTTCGCCACCATCTCGCAGACCGACATGAGCGTGGCCAGCGTGGGTGGAGCGGTCAACTGGTCGCGCTACTGGGACGGCCGTGAATGGAAATTCAACCCCCACTGGGAAAGCCTCTCAGTGAGCTGGAGCAACCTCACTGCGGGGCGCATGAGTGGTGGCGACGATCTCCTGATCGGAAGAGCAGGCTGTGACCGCCTGACGGACCCCGACTGCAAAGAGCCACCCAATGACAACAGCTGCTGGGTCTGGGTGGATGAAGACTGGCAGCCCAGTGGCGAACGTGTGCTGCTCGGTGGCGGCGGTACCTCGGCCAGCTACGAATTCGTGGCCGAACCGGTGCCACCCATTCGCGGCACCCCTTTCAACAAGATCATCGGGGGTGATGCCTCCGCCAGCGAGTACGGCAGCGGTACCTGGGTCAACGCCGACTGGCTCGCGCTGTGCCCGGGCGGCGGTGGTGGCGGCAACGCATCAGCGGCATTCAGCCAGGGCCAGGAACTCGAAGGCATCCGCCGCATCAACGAACTCTATTTGGGCGAGGGCGGGCGCTACGCCTTCAGCAACCGCTCGGTGCTCGAACGCAGAGCGGTCAGGGAAATGCCGACCACCACAGTGGCCCAGCTCACGAGCGGCCAGGTCAGCGCAACCCCGGTGGACAACCCCAAAGGCTACCGCTGGATCGACCGCAGCGGCGCCTGGATCGACTACAACACCCAGGGCCAGGTCGTGGCCTATGGGGAGCGCAACAACATCCCTGTCTGGCTGGTGCGCAACGAAGCCGGCGTGGTGCGCGGCGTGGTCGACGCCAACGGGCGGGTGATCTACAGCCTGCACTACAGCGGTGAACTCATCACCGAAGTGCGCGACTACCCCGTCAGCGGCCTGGAGGGCGATCTGCCCGCACGCAGCGTGCGCTACCAATACAACGCCGGCAACCGCTTGAGCGAAGTGACTGACGTGCGCGGCCACGTCACCCGCTACGGCTACGACCGATCCGGGCGCATCAACCGGGTCACCGACGCCGAAGAGCGCGTAGAGACCCTGGCCTACAAAGACGGCCTGGTGAGCCAGCACACGGCGGCCGACGGTGGCGTGACCGACTACGCCTTCAGCTACGACGAAGTCAACAAACAGTTCAACAGCAAGATCACCGGACCGCAAACCGCAGCGGGGCGCCGGGTCGAAGAGCAGACCCACAACCGCATCGGCAAACTTGTCAGGCAAGTCGTCAACGGGCGCACCGACCTGGAGATGAAGTACGACTCGGGTGCTCGCATTGAAGCCAGTACCAACGCCAGAGGCTTCACCAGCTATGTGCAGCGCAACGAGTTCGAGCAGGGCACTCGGGTCACCCATGAGGACGGCAGTTCTTTGCGCAGCGCTTACTCCGCAGTGCATCTGGAGATGACCGAGCAAACGGACGAACTCGGTGTCAAGACGCAGTACCTTCATGACGACAAAGGCAATTTGCTGAGCGAGGTCGAAGCTGTGGGTACAGTCGAACAGCGAACGACCGAATACAACGTCAATGAACTGGGCCAAGTCACACAGATCATTCGCAAAGGCCGCACGGAAAGCAACGGTACTGTGAGTCCAGATGCCATTTGGCAGCTGGAATATGACAGTCAGGGGCAATTGAGCAGAACCACAGATCCAGAGGGCGCTGTTCGGACCTACGTGGTCGGGCGAATGGGAAACCTGCTCAAAGCGACCGACCCACGAGGCCATGCGACGACCTATGAGGCCAACGCAGCGGGGGAGTTGACAAAGCAAACCAATGCGCTGGGGCACAGCCAACAGTACACCTACGACCGCGTGGGCAATCTGGTCAGTGAGCTGGACGCACGCGGCAAGGCCACCTTGATGGCGTACGACGCCATGAACCGCCTGAGTGCGCGAACCCACGCGTTGGAAGGGGTCAGCCGCTCCACCCACGACGCTGCAAACACCCTGGTCTCTGATACTGATGAGGACGGGCGGGCGACCCGTTTGGAGTACGACAACTTTCAGCGTCTGATCAAGCACGTGGATGGCTCGGACAACGTCACCCAGTTTGGCTACCAGATCAATGACGGCACCAGCACCGGGCAACTGGGCAGCCTGCTGGAACCCGTACAGGTGGACTACCCCACCTTCAGTCAGTCCAACCGTTTCGACGCAAGAGAAAGGCCGACGCTTCAGACCCTGAAATACCGCAACAGCCAGGGCGAGCAGGCGGAGCCCTCCGCTGCCACGTACGACAGGCGCGGACAGGTTCTGACCGAAACCGATCCCAGCGGAAGCATGCGCAGATTCATATACGACGCTTTGGGTCAAAGAACCGAGGTGGTGGATGCCTTGAACGGCGTCACGAGGTACCAGTTCGATGTACGTGGCAACCTGCTGCAGATGACCGATGCCAATGGCAACTCGCACCGCTTTGAGTACGACCGCAATGACCGTTTGGTCAAGGAAACCCGTCCATTAGGGCAGGTGCGGCAGTTCGAGTACGACGCCTCGGGCAACATGGTCAAGCGCATCGAACCGAGTGGTGTGCAATACCAATTCACGTTTGATGCGGCCAACCGCCTGATCAATATTGAGCACAAGCGCTCTGATGAGTCCTTGATGCGCAGCGTCACACAAGCTTGGGATGCAAACAACAACCTCGTCGCCTGGGAAGACAGGGACGAAGCTCGCAATCAAACGAGCAGCGCGGCGCTGATCTACGATGATGTGAACCGCAAAATCAGCGAAACCCTGACCTACCCGAACGGCTATTCATTGAGCTTCTCGTACGGTTACAGCCTGGCCGGCAAGAAAACCCGGCTGGTGTGGGCCGACGGAACGACCATCGACTACGGCTACAACGCCTCCGGGGATCTGGACTCTGTCACCATTCCTGGGGAGGGGGTTCTCGCCATCAACGAGTTTGCCTGGGGCGCACCCAAGAAGGCCACGCTGCCCGGCGGTGTCACTCAAAATTGGGTACATGACGGCCTGCTCAACACCGAGTCGTTCGACGTCAGGACGCCGGGTCAGCAAAGCACACTGAGCCTTGACCACCGTTTCGGCAAGCAGCAAGAAATCACCAGCCGCAACCGTACCGACACGGCGGGCGGACAGAGCAGCACACGCAACGAGCAGTTCAGCTACGACGCCGAACTGCGACTGACACAGGTGCAGCGGGACGCAGGCGGCCTGTTTGGTACGTCGACCCAGTCCTACACGCTGGACGCTGTGGCTAACCGCACCGCCGACAGCCAGGTCTCGGGTGAGTGGCAGTACGACGCCAACAACCGTTTGATCAAGATCGGCAGCGGCGCTTGCGCGACCGCCGGAGTGATCTGCCACGAATGGGATGTCAACGGCAACTTGAGCAAGAAGATTCAGTCTACGTTGACGACACTGTATCGCTACGACAGCCACAACCGGCTGACGGACGTGGCGCATGAAGTCGGCGGTGTGGACCTCCTTGTGGCGCGTTACGGCTACGACCCCATGGACCGGCGCATCTGGAAAGAGCAGTTCCGCGACAAGAGCGGCGCTGCACTGGCGCAGGCCACAAGAACCTACTACTTTTACAGCGACGAGGGTCTGATCGCGGAGGCGCGGCAACTGATCGAACTCAATGCAAACGGCAGCGTGGAAGAAGTGGGAGAGCCACAGATCACCAGCCAATACGGACCTCGGCCAGACAGCGAGTTCACCACAGGCATGCTGTTTGTAAAAACCACCAACAGCAATGGGCATGTGGTTTACGGGTACTACCACCATGACCACTTGGGCACGCCGATTCAAGCCACGGACAAGCAGGGCAATGTCATTTGGGCGGCAGCCTACGACGCTTTCGGTAGGGCAGCGATCATCACGCCGGCAGCGACAACAGAAACCCCCACCATCTCCAGCCAACTGCGCCTGCCTGGCCAATATGAAGACCAGGAGACGGGACTGCACTACAACTTCCGGCGCTTCTTCGACCCTGATTCTGGGCGGTATGTGACGGAGGATCCGATTGGGCTTGAAGGCGGTTCGAATTTGTTTGTCTATGTTAATGGGAGTCCAACGATTTTAATGGACCCCACTGGGGAAGTGTTTCCAGTAATAGTTGTTCTTGGACGAATATTGGCGACAGGCGCTGCATTTTGTGCAAAAAATCCTAAATTATGTAGAGAGATTTACAGGTGTGCAAAAAATCCCCCTAGCTGCAAGCAGCGATTCTGCAAAATCATGAGGAGTAAAACCCTCTATCATCCATTTTGTGATTTTCCGGGATGCGATCGGATGACATCTTCGATCGGTCGAGATGCTGCAACGAAAGCGGCCTCTGCATGCTTGGGTTTGAGATTAATGGTTCGATCGGTTTGTTTTTCGGGTGCGCGCGATCCCAAACATGATGAAGAAATACATAAGGCTAGAGATAAGTTAAATAGGTGCAAATCCATCTGTCAACGTGGTTGAAGAATATGAGCAAAATGTGGCCATTAGATGATGTTCGAAATGAGCGCTGGCTTGAATTCGAAGAGTATTTGGATGACTTGTTGGTCGAGCTGGGTGATAATGAAAAGTCATTGCTGCTTACGTCGATTTGTGGTTATGAAAATGTTCCTCATCTGGTTGAGAGGCTTATTGACTTTGGCGCTGATCCGTCTTTTGATTCCTATCATTCAGGTTGCGATAAGCTTGCGATAATAAGACTCTTTGACGGCGACGTTGGGGTGACGCCGATAGGAAGTGCTGTTATGGGATTTTTTCATTTTAGGAGGAGTACTTTTGATAACTTGAGGGTTCTTCTTTCTAAGGGTGCGAATGTAAATCAAGCAGCACTATCAACATATACTCCATTGCAGCTATCTATAGTGCATGATCTGCCTGAATTCGTTCGATTTTTTCTGGAAAATGGGGCGGATCCTTGTGTGCCGTCAACGGAGTTTGATGGGCCAAACGCATGGGATTATGCGGAAGGAAAAGAGTGGGCGCTGTTGTTGTTAAAGGAGTTTGATTGTGGCAAAGATTCCTGAAGTCCTATTAGGTTGACCGGGGTTTTAGGTCATGATATTCCGCTGTTGATGTGTCAAGGGCTGGGTGCGGATGTCGTGGCTGTTAACTCCTTAAAAGAAAGTGGACAAATTTACCTAATTAAAGATATTCAATGCGCCGCATCACGATATCTTGCCGAAGTCGTGGGTCTATGACCTTCGGTTTTTGCGACTTGAGTGGGCGTGCAATGGGTTGGGAAATCCAACCTTGGATATCGATCTCTCTAGTCATGAGAGGTATGTCAAGCTTAGGTTTTCTGAGGTTGATGGATTTTTGTTGCAGCCTAATACTATTTACACGTCCGTGAGTTTGGAGATATTTAATCTGAGGCAATATCTCCCTGAGATACCAGCTCCCATTCGAGTTCAAGGGCTGATTGAATTTTGGGCGGATGAGGTTGTGGTTCTTTGAGTGATTGCTGCATATCTTGATGAATGCAAGAGTGATATTTTGAATCAAGTTCTATCTCTTGCTGTCTAATTGGTTGAGTTTTCCATTGGTTTAATAGTATTTCGTGCTCCCTCTAAAGATCTCTTATTCCTCTGTTGCTCCTCTAAATAAATTCATAAACGCAATTAAATCATAAATGACTCGCATGGCCATGCCCCATCAACCAGACGCCCCAAGCGCCCAGCCGGCAATCAGCCCGGCTGCGCCCATGCGCGCCCGGCTGATGCCTCGAGCCTCGTCTGTGCTGTTCGCTCTTCTAGCCTTTGTCATCCTGACCCTGCTCCCCCCCCTTGCCCAAGCGCAAGGCACAGAACCGCCCCCCGGCATCCGAGCCGGCACAGCCCAAAGCACCGGCATCAAGGTGACGATGCCCAACGGCTTTGCCACCATCGCGCAGACCGACATGAGCGTGGCCAGCGTGGGCGGGGCGGTGAATTGGGCGCGCTACTGGGACGGGCGCGAATGGAAATTCAACCCCCACTGGGAAAGCCTCTCGGTCAGCTGGAGCAACCTCACCGCAGGGCGCATGAGTGGTGGCGACGATCTCCTGATCGGAAGAGCAGGCTGTGACCGCCTGACGGACCCCGACTGCAAAGAGCCACCCAATGACAACAGCTGCTGGGTCTGGGTGGATGAAGACTGGCAGCCCAGTGGCGAACGTGTGCTGCTCGGTGGCGGCGGTACCTCGGCCAGCTACGAATTCGTGGCCGAACCGGTGCCACCCATTCGCGGCACCCCTTTCAACAAGATCATCGGGGGTGATGCCTCCGCCAGCGAGTACGGCAGCGGTACCTGGGTCAACGCCGACTGGCTCGCGCTGTGCCCGGGTGGTGGGGGCGGCAGCGCCTCTGCGGCCTACAGCCAGGGCCAGGAACTCGAAGGCATTCGCCGCATCAACGAACTCTACCTGGGCGAGGGCGGGCGCTACGCCTTCAGCAACCGCTCGGTGCTCGAACGCAGAGCAGTCAGGGAAATGCCCACCACCGCAGTGGCCCAGCTCACGACCGGCCAGGTCAGCGCTGTTCCTCTGGATAACCCCAAAGGTTACCGCTGGATCGACCGCAGCGGCGCCTGGATTGACTACAACACCCAGGGCCAGGTGGTGGCCTACGGTGAGCGCAACAACATCCCCGTCTGGCTGGTGCGCAACGAAGCCGGCGTGGTGCGCGGCGTGGTCGATGCCAACGGGCGCGTAATCTACAGCCTGCACTACAGCGGTGAACTCATCACCGAAGTGCGCGACTACCCCGTCAGTGGCCTGGAGGGCGACCTGCCTGCGCGCAGCGTGCGCTACCAGTACAACGCCGGCAACCGCCTGAGCGAAGTCACCGATGTGCGTGGCCACGTCACCCGCTACGGCTACGACCGCTCCGGGCGCATCAACCGAGTCACAGACGCCGAAGAGCGCATTGAAACCCTGGCCTACAAAGACGGTCTGGTGAGTCAGCACACGGCGGCCGATGGTGGCGTGACCGACTACGCCTTCAGCTACGACGAAGTCAACAAACAGTTCAACAGCAAGATCACCGGACCGCAAACCGCAGCGGGGCGCCGGGTCGAAGAGCAGACCCACAACCGCATCGGCAAACTCGTCAGGCAGGTGGTCAACGGGCGCACCGACCTGGAGATGAAGTACGACTCGGGTGCCCGCATCGAAGCCAGTACCAACGCCAGAGGCTTCACCAGCTATGTGCAGCGCAACGAGTTTGAGCAGGTCACTCGGGTCACTGACACCGCTGGCGCGAGCTATCGAACCAGTTTCTCGGCCATTCACCTGCAACCGACAGAGCGCGTCGATCAGGAAGGCTTCCGGACGACTTACACCTATGACGATGTGGGTAACTTGCTGGGCATCGTGAAAGCAGCCGGAACCGCGCAGCAGCGCCAGATCAACATCCAACGCAACGTCCTGGGCCAGATCGTCCGGGTGGAGTTCGTTGGGCGCACCGAAGCCAATGGCACCATCACGCCCAACGCGGTCTGGATCGGTGAGTACGACCCCCTGGGTCAGTTGAGCCGCATCACCGACCCCGAAGGCCACGTCCATCAGCTTCGCATCAACCGAGCGGGCCATTTGCTGCGCTACACCAACCCCCTGGGCCATGCCATCCGTTACGAAGTCGATGCCGTCGGACGCAAGACCCTAGAAACCAACGCAATGGGGCACAGCCGCAGCCTAGGCTACGACAGAGTTGGCAACCTGTTGAGTGTGACTGGCCCCGGCACCTACACTTGGCACGTGGCTTACGACGCCATGAATCGGGTCATCCAAAGCACCAACCCGGTAGGCGGTGTCAGCAGCAGTGAATTCAACGCCCAGGGACTGGTTGTTCGGAAGACGGACGCCGACGGACGCAGTAGCCAGATCGAATACGACAACTTCCTGCGGGTGGTCAGCTACCTTGACGGGCTGAACAACCGCTACGGCGTGGACTATCAGATCGCTGATGGCACCACCACGGGGGTGCTGGGCAGTCTGTTCTCTCCCACGGAGATCAACTACCCCAGCTTCACGCAGCTCACTCGGTTTGACGCTATGGAGCGCCCCACCAGCCAAAGCTTCAAGTATCTCAACGCGCAAGGTGAACAAAGCGTCAACGCTGGAGTGACCTACGATAAGCGCGGTCTGGTGCTCACCGAAACCGACCCCAACGGCAGCATTCGACGCTACGCATGGGATGCACATGGCCAGCCCACAGAGGCCACCGACGCACTGGGTGGCAAGACCACCATGGGCTATGACGTGCGGGGCAACCTCATCGAGGTTAAGGATGCCAAGGGCAACACACACAGCTTTGAGTACGACCGCAACGACCGGCTCGTGAAGGAAACCCGCCCGCTGGGTCAAATCATCCTCTTTGAATACGATGACTCCGGTCGCCTGAATAAGAGAACCAACCCCAATGGCCACGAGCATCTCTACGTTTGGGATGCCGCAGGCCGGGTCATCCAGATCGAACACAAAGACAGTGCTAACAACCTGTTGCGCACTATGGTTAATACCTGGGATCAGCACAACAACATCCTCGGTTGGACCGACACAGACCACACCAGAAGCGACGAAACGACCAGTGCCGTGCTGAGCTACGACAACGCCAACCGAAAAACCGGCGAAACCGTGACCTACCCCGGTGGACACAGCCTGGGCTATGGAGTCACCCACAGCGCGGCAGGCAAACAGACCAGCCTCACCTGGCCCGATGGAACCAAGATCGACTACGGCTACAGCGCGCACGGCGAGTTGCAGAGCGTAGCTATCCCTGGCGAGGGCACGATCAGTGTCAATGAATACAGCTGGCTGCAACCCAAGACCGTGACCCTGCCTGGTGGAGGCACGCAGAACAAGGGATACGACGGTCTTCTCAATCTGGTAAGCCAGACCGTCAGGACGGCAGGCCAGCAGAGCACGCTCAGCCTCACCAACCAATATGGCCGAGTGCAGGAGCTCCAGGAGCGCAGCCGCACCGACACCGCAGGCAACGTGAGCAGCAGCGTGAATGAGGAATTCGAGTACGACGCAGAGATCCGCTTAATCAAGGCGAACAAAGAAACCGGCGGCCTGCTGGGCAGCAGCAGCGAAGCCTTCACGCTGGACGCAGTGGCCAACCGCACGGCGCATTCACCAACCACAGGCGCCTGGCAGTACGACGCCAATAACCGGCTCACGAAGATTGGCAGCGGAAGCTGTGGCAGCAGCGGTACGGTCTGCTACGGCTACGACGACGCGGGCAACCTGATCAGCAAGACGGAGCAGAACAAGAGCACGCAATTCCGCTATGACAGCCAGAACCGGTTGATCGAGGTCAGCGCAGGTACGGCAGGGAGCGAAGCCGTGATCGCCCAGTACGGCTACGACCCTATGAATCGCAGGCTGTGGAAACTGCAGATCAGAGACAAGGCTGGGCAATCGCTGGCACAGGCAAAGCGGACCTTCTATCTCTACAGCGATGCGGGGTTAGTCGCTGAAAGCACCGAGTTGGTCACGCTCAATCCGAACGGCAGCCTCAGCAGCCAAGCCACCCCACAGATCACCGCGCAGTACGGCCCGAAGCCGGGCAACGCCTTCACCACCGGAGTGCTGTTCATCAAGACCAAAAGCTACAACGGGATTGACAGCAACGGCGGAGACATCATTGCCTATTACCACCACGACCATTTGGGGGCGCCGATTCAGGCGACTGACAAAAACGGTAGGGTGGTCTGGGCTGCGCGGTACGAACCCTTCGGCAAGGCCAGTATTGTCACGCCGCAGGCCATGGCTGAGAACCCAACCATCACCAGCAACCTAAGGCTACCCGGGCAGTATGAGGACGAAGAGACGGACCTGCATTACAACTGGAATCGGTATTACGACCCTGCTATTGGGCGCTATGTGACTGAGGATCCGATTGGTCTTTCGGGTGGGGTTAATTTCTATGCTTACGCTGAAGGCAGTCCTTTGCGCTTACTTGATCCAGAGGGGTTGTCAGTGATTCAATCGCCCAGTATTGGAGGGCCAGGAAACTCAAGAGGCCCAGATATCTGCACGGGCACTAATTGTTCGAAACCCGCGTTTGATCCATCCCCTAACGGCCCGGTGCCAGCGCCAGGCCCTCTTCCGGATCCAATGAAAGACCCACGTTGGCAAAAAGGTGAGTGCCCTGAATGGATGGAAAAAGCGTACGGGGGTTGTGGTTGTCCAGATATTCAACCTTCATTGGGTGCGTGTATGGGGTGCTGCGCCTCAGTTCAAGGAAGAAGTCGTAGCCCAGGAGGGGTTGGTGGCGGAAGCATATGTAGTGAGACTTGCTATAGGAAGTACAACATTTCTTTGGAGCCTACTAACGACCCCGTGTGTACGGCAAGTCTTTAATTTTTATATGTATATGCAGCATGAAAAATATTAAGACAATCGTGGTTGTATTGTTGGTTGGGTGCATAAGCGGAATGGCAGGATGCTCTACCTCAAGAGCAAAATCCGATAATAGTGAGGACATACGATTGTGGTATGCCTTCACCTCCCAAACTCTTGATTTCATGATGGAGGTGGCTGATCCAAAGGGATTGTCTCCCGATGAGAAAATCAATGAGAAAGTAATGCTTACTTTTGCGGATGCTGCGTACTTCCTCGATGCAGAGCTGATGCACGAAAGGGGCGTTAGACATCTAAAAGGAGGTATGTGCAATCGACTTCCTCAGTTGCGAAATTTTTGGGGATTGATTGAGGGAGGAGTGTTGCCAATTAATTATAGGCATGAGGCCTCTAGAAATCATGTGGCACGGAGCCTGCAGGGCTTGATAACTACGCTGGATAAAATTTGTGACGAGTAAATTGTTGTGTGCAGCGGTAGAGCTCTAGAGGCAGAATTTGGCTAATGGAGTGATGCACCGGAATGGCGAGCATGGGGGTTTGAATATTTTGGATAACTGAGTGGTTGATTTTCCTTGGGTTGGTTTTTATTGAAACCTTTTGAGTTTTCTAAATGTTTTTTCAGAACAGGCGAAGTTTCGCCATCACACTTGCATTGGCAATTCAGTTGACCGCCTGTGGCGGTGGCAATGACGAGCCCCGCTCCAAAGACCTCTACGCCACCTACGAAGTGGTGACCGAAGGTATGTCCCTGACGCAACTCAAGACCGTCATTGGCCAGGAGCCCAGCAGCTCGCGCGCTGATGGAAACGACATCACGATCTACACCTGGGTGGCCGACGAGGGCAGCTACTTGGAAACAAAGCTGCATGTGAACGTGGAAGCCAACTACGGCGTGGTGGGCAAGACGGTGATCGGGCCCAGCGGCAGCAAGACAGCCAGTTTCATTTGACGGCGCAGAGCGTTTTATTCATCCGCGCATTCATACCCATGCATACAAACAGAACGAGAGGGCCTGCCATGGAGGGCAACCAACAATTGAAGCGTGAGAACACGTGTAGCAGCTGGCGCCAGCCGTTGCGGCGTCTGTTCACGAAGTCGGTGGGGCTGGCCATGGGCCTGGCCTGGCTGGCCATGCCTGCCCAGGCTCAGGAGACGGTGTGCGCGCGGGTCAAGATCGAGATCAAGCAGGAGCTCACGCTGGAGCGCCAGGCCTTTGATGCCGAGATGAAGATCAACAACACCACCGATGCGGGTGTTGTAGAAAACGTCCGGGTGGAGGTGAAGGTCACGGAGGAAGACGGCACGCCGGTGGCGATCACCTCAGACCCGAACAACCTGTCGGCCAAGTTCTTCATTCGCCTGTCGAACACGCAGAACATTTCGGATGTGAACGGCACGGGATCGGTCAGCGCGCAGAGCACGGCCGTGATGAACTGGCTGCTGATTCCGGCGCCCGGCTCGGCAGGCATCAACCCGCAGGGAAAAAAATACCTGGTGGGCGCGCGCCTGACCTACCGTTTTGGTGGTGAAGACACGGTGCTGGACGTGACGCCCGATGTGATCACCGTCAAGCCGCTGCCGCTGCTGACGCTGGATTACTTCCTGCCTGAAGATGTGTGGGGAGACGATCCGCTGACGGACCCCATTGAGCCGATAGAACCGTTCACGTTGGGCGTGCGAGTGCACAACACCGGCCAGGCCGTGGCTCGCAACCTCAAGATCGATTCGGCACAACCCCGGATCGTCGAGAACAACCAGGGTTTGTTGATCAATTTCCTGTTGACAGGCAGCTACCTCGATGACGCGCCGGTACAAAACAGCCTGCTGATCAACTTTGGCGACATTGCCCCGCAGAGCGCCAAGATGGGCCGCTGGGTGATGGAGACCTCGCTGGCGGGCAAGTTCGTGGAGTTCACCGCCAAGTTCACCCACGCGGACGAACTGGGTGGGGCGCTGACCTCCATCATGCAGGCGACCAATGCCCACTTTTTGATTCGCGACGTGCGCGTGGACCTGCCCGGGCGCGACACGGTGCGCGACTTCCTGGCCCGTGATGGCGACGTGATTCGCCTGTACGAATCCGACGGGCCAGACACCATCGTGACCGATCAGACCGCGCTGGCCACGCTGAGCGCCACCGGTGGCTCTGGCGAAACCGCGAACTTTGCCTTGAGCATGCCGCCAACGGCAGGCTTTGTGTACGTGCGCCTGCGCGACCCGTACAACGGCACCAAGGCGCTGGGCCGCGTGCTGCGCTCAGACGCCAAGGAGATTCTGAGCGAGAACGTGTGGCTTTCCAAGACGCGCAACCGGGACACCCGGCAGACCGAATACTGGATCAACCTGCTTGATGCGAACAGCACGGGCGAGTACACCACCGAGTTCCAGGCGCCACCCGTGCAGGCACTGCCCCCGGTGATCCAGTTCGTGGCAAACCGGGTGACGGATGAACTTTCGCCCGTGTCGTTCCTGGTGGAAGCCAGCAGCCCGCAGGGCGCACCTCTGGTGCTGACAGCCGCGCCCTTGCCTTCCGGTGCCACCTTCACGCAGCAACCCGCCAACCCGGCCACACCGGGGCTGGCCACAGCGGTGTTCAACTGGACGCCGCCCCAGGGTTCGGCCGGCACCTACGTGATCGTCTATACCGCGAGCGATGGCGTGCTCTCGGCCACGCGCACGGCCACCATCCAGGTCAATTCAGAGAACACGCCAGCACCTGGCCCGGGTGTGCCCGTCATCGTGTCGCCGCTGGCTGGGACACAGGTCACTTCGCTCAGGCCCACCCTGTCGGTGATGACCTCGACCCAGCAGAACGACCCGGCGACTCAGGTGCAGTACGAGGTGTTTGCCGATGCGGCGGAGACGCAGATGGTGGTTACCAGCACGGTGGCCAAGGCGCCACGCATCGGTGGCGTGGCGCAGCCCACCACCTGGCAAGTGCCTGACGACCTGAGCGACAACACGAACTACTGGTGGCGCGCTCGCAGCTTTGACGGCACGGTGTACAGCGCCTGGGTCAATGGTCGCTTCAGGGTCAATACCTTCAACGACCCACCGGATGCCTTCAATCTGACCAGCCCCACCCCGGGCAGTGAGGTGAGCACGCTCACACCCGTGCTGAGCTGGACCAACAGCACGGACCGCGACGAAGACGTCATCACCTACAGCGTGCGGGTTTATTCCAACGCCGCCCTGAGCGAACTGGTGACACAGGTGGAGGGACTGCCGGCGGATGCGAGTGGCAGCACGAGTTGGGCCGTGGGCGTGGAACTGAACAACCATGCGCGGTACTACTGGCGTGTGGTGGCACGCGATACCCATGGCGCCACCACGCAAACGGCTGCGCGTTCGTTCACGGTCAACACCGGCAACGTGGCACCGACGGCGCCGGTGCTGCTAAGCCCACCCGTGGGTGGCCAGAGCACATCGCCCAACACCACCCTGAGCATTCAGAACAGCACGGATGCCGATGACGACCTGATCACCTATGTGTTTGAGGTGGACACGGTCAATACCTTTGACTCGGCCGACAAGCGCAGTTCCGGGCAGGTGATTGCTTCTGGCAGCGGGCAGACCCACTGGACAACGCCCACGCTGGTGGAGAACCAGCGCTACTGGTGGCGTGTGAAGGCGCAGGACGGGCGTGCCGAGTCGGCCTGGGTGATGGGCGACTTTGTGTTGAACGCGGTGAACGAGCGTCCACCCGTGCCCACGATCAACAACCCGGGCGATGGTGCCTGGACCGAAACCTTGCAGCCGAGCCTGCTGATTCATGCCGTGACCGACCCCGATGGCGATACCGTGCGCTACGGATTCCAGGTGTTCAGGGACGCCGCGTTGACGCAGTTGGTGACGCAAGGCGAATCGCCCAACACCGGGTGGATCGTGACACCGGCGTTGACGGACCGCAGCATCTACTACTGGCGCGCCCGGGCGATCGATGCCTTGAACGAGGCCAGCGAATGGTCTGCGGCCAGTGTGTTGCATGTGAGCACGGCGCCTTACGTGCCGCCTTCCATCACCATGCTGTCGCCGTCTGCGGCCACGCAGGGCGAACTGGTGGGTGAGCGCCGTGTGGTGCGCGTGGCCTGGGAGAGCAACGACCCGAACATTCCACCCACGGTGTCGCTCTACCACAGCACGGACAGAACCACCTTCAACGGCCAGCCGATCGTCAGTGGTATCCCTGCCCAGGCGGGGGTGCAAGCCGGTCACTACGACTGGGATGTCACGAACCTGCCGGTGGGCACGCACTATGTGTACGCCGTGGTGTACGACGCCAAGGGCAGTGCGCAAGCGTATGCCCCGGGAGCTGTGGTGGTTCGCCCCGCCGAGCAGACCGGTTCGATCGTGCAGCGGCGCCCGGATCGTGTGCGGGTCACCACCGAGAAGGGCAAGAGCGTCAAGATCGCGATGCGCCTGGGTTCTGCCCCGACATCTGACGTGGTGGTCCCGCTCTCGTCCAGCCGCCCGAGCGAAGGGGTGGTGGAGCCCGCTTCGCTGACCTTCACGCCCGAGAACTGGAACGTGATGCAAGAGGCCACCGTCACTGGGGTCAGTGATTGCGCACCCGACCCCACCACTGAATACCAGATCAATGTGGGCCTGGTGGACAGTCTGGACCCGAACTACTTCGGGATTGCGGGCGAGCCTTTCCTGATGGAAAACAGGGAGAAGGGGCCTGAGAACCGGAGCACGACCGATCACCCCAATGTGTACATGTGCGGGATAACGGTGGTGAGTGAGAGGCAGGTGAGCAAAAAAATCTGGGAGTACGTGCTGCGGGCGGAGGTGAACAATATGGGCCCGGATGCGGGGCGCATCGACACCTCCCTGATAGGCTACCCGCCCAAGGTTTACCCGATCGAGATCGTGCTGCGGTTCGGCGCCGTGAGCCAGTACGCCGTGGGTCGCACCAACGACACCGTCACCATCCAGTCGGAGGGCAAGCTCAAGCCCTCGGTCATCAATACCGGCGAGGGCTTCCGCTGGCACGTCCGGATCACGAATCCATGACCCAGACACACCGCACCGCTGGCCAATCACGCTCTCTTGCCATGTTCAATCCGCTTGATGGGGCCATGCCCCTTCGCGCCCCACGGGCACGCGCCTGCACAGATCGCGGCTTCACCCTGCTTGAGTTGCTGGTGGTGATCGTCATCATCGGCCTGCTGGCAGCCTATGTGGGGCCCCGGTACTTTTCTCAGGTGGGCAAATCAGAGCGAGGTGCCGCCAAGGCGCAGATCGAAGGCTTGGGCAAGGCGCTGGACGCCTACCGCCTGGACACGGGGCGCTACCCGACGACCGAACAGGGGCTGAACGCGCTGATGGTTCAACCACCCGATGAAGCGAAATGGACGGGGCCGTATCTGCAGAAGGCTGTGCCCCTGGATCCATGGGGCAGGCCTTACGTGTACCGCTCGCCAGGCCAAAGCGACGACTTCGATCTGTCTTCGATGGGCAAGGACGGCCAGGTGGGCGGCGACGGGGACGCCGCCGACATCAGCTACCGGTGAACGGCAACAGCACTCTCCAATGACGACCGCGACGCATGCACCGGTGCCGCCCGGCACGCAGGGCACTGTCAATGGCAGTGCGCGCGCAGCCACGGCCCAGACACTTGTGCGCGCCAAGGTGCAGGCACCCGACGGCTCCTTGCAGACATCCGAATGGCGCGGGCTGTCGGAAGCCGAGGTGGTGCGCAAGCTGGTCGCGCGCGGGTTTAGGGTGTTGGCACTGGAATCCGGTGCGACAGCCGGCGCCCGTGAGGCACCCCTGGGCCGTGAGCGCTTTGCCCTGCAGTTGTTCAGCCAGGAGTTGCTGGCCTTGCTGGATGCGGGCCTGAACCTCACCGAAGCGCTGGAGACCCTGCTGGCCAAGGAGCGGCAGGAGGCGGCGCGCAGGGTGTTGAGTGATCTGTTGCAGGCACTGCGGGAAGGGCGCAGCTTCTCGGACGTGCTGGAGTTGATGCCGCAGCATTTTCCGCAGGTGTACGTGGCCACGGTGCGAGCGTCTGAACGAACCGGCGATCTGCCTCAGGCCCTGGCCAGATACATCGCCTACCAGACCCAGTTCGAGACCATCCGAAAAAAGCTGATTTCAGCGGCCATCTACCCGGCCATGCTGCTGGTGGTGGGCGGCTTTGTGACGCTGTTTCTTCTGGGTTATGTGGTGCCACGCTTTGCGGTGGTGTACGAGTCGTCCGGGCGGGATCTGCCCTGGATGTCGGCCGCCTTGCTGGGCTTCGGACGAGCCATTTACCACCATTGGCAGATCGCCCTTGCCGGATTGTTCGCCGTGGTGGGCACGCTGGGCATGCTCGTGCTGCGTCCCTTGGGCAGGCAGTGGCTGCTGGACCAGGTACTGAGGTTGCCGTTCTTCGCGCACCGCGCGGATGAGTTCCGGCTGGCCCGCTTTTACCGCGCTGTGAGTCTGCTGCTCGCGGCAGGCATTTCGCTGCATCGCGCCATGGGCATGGTGACGGGGCTCTTGAGCCGCGCGCAGCAGTCGCGACTCACACAGTGCCGTTTGGCGGTGGAGCAGGGCCAAAGTTTGTCTGTGGCATTGATTGCGGCGTCGCTGGCCAATCCGGTTGCCGAGTCCTTGATACGGGTGGGGGAGCGATCAGGGCAGATGGCCGAGATGCTGGAGCGCACGGCCCAGTTTGTGGACGATGACTTTGCGCGCTGGGTGGACTGGACCTCCCGGCTGCTCGAACCCGTTCTGATGACCGTGATTGGTGTGGTGATTGGTGTGGTGGTGGTGTTGATGTATTTGCCCATTTTTGACTTGGCCGGGAGTTTGCAATGAGCGCCCTGGACATGGCCGAGCAGAGAGCCGTCAGCGAAGACGCCCTGTCGCCGCAGGTGCTGGCGCAGGCACGAGCTGCGTGTGCCACCCAAGATGTTTCCATGGTGCAGGCACTGCAAGGGGTCACCGGCTGGGAGGCCGCGCAACTGATGGCGGTGCTGGGGGCGATGTTTGGCTACCCCGTGCTCTCCATGGTGGACCTGCAGGAGGTACAGGCCAACTTTGACGCCATTTCCTTCACCGACTGTCAGCAGAGAGAGGTGCTGCTGATCCAGGGTCCATCTGGGGAGGGCATGCTGGTCATGGGCGATCCCTTTGATGGGGCGACAGAAGCGTGGGCCTTGATGCGAGCCCAGGGTTTCATGGGAAGCTGCCAGCCTGTGCTGGCGCATCCGGATGACCTGAAGGCCTGCATGGCCCGGATGGAACAGCGCTTGCGGGCCATGGATGGGTTCGAGCCGCAAGTGGATCTTCACCCCGACGAAGAGGTGGCGGCCAACATCTCGCTGATGTCCATCAGTGACGAGACCAGTCCGGTGGTGCGCCTGGTGAACTCGACCATCTACGACGCGCTGAAGCTCCAGGCCAGCGATATCCACCTGGAGTGTGACGCGGGTTGCCTGCATGTGCAGTACCGGATCGATGGCGTGCTGGTGCCGATCACACAAGTCATGGGCCAGGAGATGGCGGAACAGGTGATCTCCCGCATCAAGGTGATGGCCGAGCTGGACATCGCTGAACGCCGCATTCCGCAGGATGGCCGGTTCAAGGTGCGTGTCGCAGGGCGCGAGATCGACTTTCGGGTGTCGGTGATGCCCAACATCTTTGGCGAAGATGCGGTGCTTCGGTTGCTGGATCGCCAATCCTTGACGGAAGAGGCCAAGGCCCTGCGACTGGACAACCTGGGGCTGGACGCTGGCGCCATGACGGCAATCCGTCGCCTGGCGGCCAAACCCCACGGCATGCTGCTGGTGACCGGGCCCACTGGATCGGGCAAGACCACCACGCTGTACGCGGCCATCACCGAGATTCACAGCGGCAGGGAGAAGATCGTCACGATTGAAGACCCTGTGGAGTATCGCCTGCCCAGGGTGTTGCAGATTCCGGTCAATGAGAAAAAGGGCCTGACCTTTGCCCGTGGTCTGCGTTCCATTCTGCGCCACGACCCGGACAAGATCATGGTGGGTGAGATTCGCGACGATGAAACCGCACAGATTGCCGTTCAGGCCGCACTGACCGGGCACCTGGTGTTTACCACCGTGCACGCCAACAGCGTGTTTGACGTGCTAGGACGCTTTCTGCACATGGGCGTTGACCCTTACAGCTTCGCTTCGGCACTCAATGGCATCGTCGCGCAGCGGCTGCTGAGAATGAACTGCAGCCATTGCGCGGTCGACGAGCCCGTCAGCGATGAAACACTGGCCGCTGCCGGGCTGACGAGGCAGCAAGTGCAAGGCTGGACTTTCAAGACCGGCAAGGGCTGCGGTCATTGCAGAGGGGTTGGCTACAAGGGCAGAAAGGCTGCGGCAGAGGTGCTGATCCTGAACGATGCCTTGCGCGAACAGATTGCGCAGCGGGCGCCCATCTCTGTGCTCAAAAGCCATGCCGCGCAAAGCGGCTTGCGGCCTTTGCTGGACACGGCGCTTGACTGGGTAGCCAACGGCGAGACGACATTGGAAGAGGTGCTGCGTGTCGCAGGCTGAGGTGAATATCGATTTGGCCGCTGGTCAAGTGCAGGCATTCTGGTTGATTGTTCGCAGTCAGGCCATCGCCTGGGGTGTGGTGGCTGCCAAAGGCGGGGCTGCGCAATGGGTGCCACTGGGGTCTGTTGAAATTCCTGATGATCCGGCCCGAGGTCGTGTGTCGCTGGACGCGCTGATGCAGCTGGCCTCTAGCGTGCCAGCGAACCCATTTGAGGGGCTGTCTTCATCGACCGCTGGACTTCACATTTGGCTGGATGACGCTTGGGTGTCCGTGGGCGCGATACTCTGGAGCGATGCGCTGGTGCGCGAAGATGAAGCCGGGCTTCAAGTCCGCGCGCAACTGAAGGCGCAAGGCCATGAGTTGGATCCGTCGGATCTACTTCGACTGGACGACATGCCCTATGGACAACCACGCCTGGCGCTTGTGTACCCGGCAGAAATTCTGACGTGGGTCAAAGAGCGCGCCCACGCATGGTCTCTCCGCCTGTCTTCGGTCAGGAGCGCATCGCTGGCGGTCTGGGCCGCCAGTTTTTCGCGTTCGGCGTCACCTGTTCTGGCCCTGCTACGGAACGATGCGCTGGTGCTCTTGGGCGCCCCGGGCACAAAGACACGCAAACGAGGCATGACGGAGCGGCATGTCTTGCCGCTGACGTGGCAATCCGGGGTACACGGAGGTTCAAGGACGGTCGCTGTTGCACCGTTGAAAGATGGTTTGGCGGCCTGCTGGCGCAGACAGGTGCTGCGCTCGCCTGTGTGGTCCTCAGTGAACTCGGTGCCGGTTGTGAACATCACGTCCGAAGCACCGATGGCAAGCGAACTTCCGGCACCATTTGTGCGAGCAGAAGGTGGGGCAGGTGCTGTTGACGATGAGAAACTGGGAACGCTGGGCGAAGTCTTGGTTGCCTTGAGTGGACGGTCTCAACACCATGCCCTGGATGCGGTGTGTGACCACAAGGCCAGGAAGCGCGTGTTGGTGCCGATGGCCTTGATTGGCATTCTTGCGCTGACGCTGGTGACTTGGCAGGTAGGGAAAAACATCCGTGCAGAGCGTGCACTGTCCAGCGCCATCGCCCAATACCGCAGCCCGCCACCCCAGCACACGGATGCGCCGCCGTTGACAAAACAGGAACTGCAGCGTGTGCCGGCCATCAATCACGCAATTCGTCAGCTCAACCTGCCGGTGCACGCCTTGTTGCGCTCGCTGGAGCCACCGAGAGACTTGATGGTGGCGGTATTGAGTGTGGACAGTGTGGGGCAAAGCTCAAGCTCGGCCAGTGGAGGTGCTTCGAGCGTGCGCATTGTGGCGCAGGCGCCCCACAGTGCCGACATGACGCGGTATGTGGCCTTTGTGGCAGATCGCAAGCCCTTCACTGGGGCTTATCTGCGCAGGCATGAGTGGGTGGATGGGCCGCAGCAGAAGCTGTTGCGCTTCACCGTGGAGGCCACGTGGAACGACTGAAGCCAGCGCATGCCTGGGAAGGTGTGACCCGATCAGGCGGCGTTCGCCAGATCTGGTGGGAGCTGCGGCGGTACGGCCGAGGTTTCACTGGACGCTGGGGTCGCATGGGATGGATCAACCTGCTGTTGATCTTGTTGTTGCTGTCAGCCGGTGGATATCTGGCATGGCAGCGTGCAAGCTTGATCCATTTGCAGCGGAGTCTGGCGGAGCTGACCACCACCCGGTCTCCTGTGCTTGCGTCGGATCGCGCGTCAAAGCCTGTGGAACTCGATGGAGCCCATGCTGCGCGTGCTCGCATGCAAGCATTTGACGACCACTTGCTGGCACATGATGCGATCGCCCAGGCCATTCGCGATCTGCTTCGGCTGGCTGAAGATCATGGGCTGGTGCTGGAGCAAGGCGACTACGTGTCACAGGCGGATGCCAGCGGACGGTTTCTTCGGTTCCGCATGAATCTGCCTGTCAAGGGTCCCACGCAAGCGATACATGGCTTTGTGAAGGCGGCGTTGCTGACGCAGCCCCAGTTGGCCTTGGATGGCATCCGCTTCAAAAGGAATGTGGACGATCAGGGTGTGATCGAAGCGCAACTCATCTGGGTGCTGTTGAGCGAGCTCCCTGGTGCGCACCGCAATGTGTCTGCGCAGGCTGCTGATCCGAAGGGGCGTCCATGAGTCGCACGCGCTGGATTCTGCTGTTGGCATTGCTGGCCACGCTGACGGCTGCGTGGTTCGCTCCTGAGCCCGCATCTGAAGAGGGTGTGGCCCTCGTCCCTGCTCGCAGAGCGCCGGAGCCGCAAGTCGGGGCACGCGTTTCGGTATCGGACTCTCAAAACCCGCAGGTGCTTTCGATCCGATCGCGCCGCGATGAAGATGACGCCGATGCCCTCAGCGATCTGTTTGCCGCTCCGCCCTGGACGAAACCCGCTCGACCAGTCGCGCCGATCAAGGCCGTCGCACCGGAAGTGGCCCCAGAGCCGCCAGCACCTTCTGCGCCCCCTGTTCCGTTCAGCATCATGGGCAGTATGGAAGAGGGCGGGAAGCGCGCGTACTTCTTGCAATACGCCGATCAGAGTTTTGTCGCTCGCGTCGGCGATACCTTGCTCGAACAGTACAAGGTTGAGAGTGTCGAAAGCGATCGTCTGCTGCTGCGCTACCTGCCGATGGACGTTTTGCAAACCCTGGAGTTGGCTCGCCAGCCTTGAAGTCAGAGATGTTTCGAATGAATGCAATTTTTTCTGTGAGCGCATGCCGCCGCGTCAACTCACGATGGACGGGCAGATGCTTGCTTCTCGCTGCGACGCTGGTGCTCAGCGCCTGTGCTGGCACGGCTTCGTTCAAGGAGGGCAAAGCCTTGGTCTCCGAGGGGCGGATCGAGGAGGGCTTGAACAAACTCGAAGAGGCCGTTCAACTGGATCCGAAGAATGCTGAGTACCGAATCCACTTGGCCAACAGCCGCTACTCGGCGATCAACCGCTTGATCGATGCGGCCGACAGCGCGGTGCGCACCGGGCAGATCAGTGACGGCGAAAAGCTGTTGCGCCGGGCGCAGGATCTCGATCCTCGAAATGACCGCATCCGTCAGGGTCTGGAGACCTTGGTCAAGGAGCGGCAGCATCGGCAGGCGGTGCAGGAAGCGGAGTTGCTGTTTCGCCAAGGTTCAGCAGACTCCCTGGCGGATGCGCTGGAGAAACTGAGGGTGGTGCTTGCTGCCAACCCGGCACAAAAAGATGCGCTGGCATTGAAGGCGCGGATCGATGAACAGCGTGCAAAGTCAGCACCTCCCGAGAGTGCACTGGCGGATGCGTTTCGAAAGCCCATATCGCTGGAATTTCGAGATGCACCCTTGCGAAATGTTCTGGACGTGGTGGCCAAGGTTTCAGGTTTGAACTTTTTCTACGACCGGGACATTCGCCCTGACATCAAGGTGACGATTATTGCCAAGAACACCTCGGTTGAAGATGCGGTTCGCATGGTGCTTCTGACCAACCAGCTTGAGATGAACGTGCTCAATGAAAACACGGTTCTGATCTATCCCAATACGCCGCAGAAACTCAAGGACTACCAGGCGCTGTCGGTGCGGTCTTTCTATCTCACGAATGCAGATGTCAAGGCTGTGTCCAACTCGATCAAGACCATTGTCAAGACCAAGGACATGGTGGTGGACGAGCGGCTGGGGATCATCATCATGCGGGACACGCCTGAGGCGATTCGGTTGGCCGAACGGATCGTGGCCTTGCAGGACATGACCGACCCGGAAGTCGTCCTGGATGTGGAAATCCTGGAGGTCAAGCGTTCCCGTCTGCTGGAGCTGGGGGTGCAATGGCCGAGTCAGTTTTCTCTGACGCCCGTGTTGGTGGATGATCTGCCATTGCGATTGACAGACTTGGCAAGAATCCGGCCATCTACCATTGAGGTGGGTGTGGGCAGAGGCTTGGTCAATGCCCGCAAGGAGGATCAGGATGGCCGCATCCTGGCCAACCCACGAATCCGGGTGCGCAACAAGGAAAAGGCCAAGGTGCAGGTGGGCGATCGTGTGCCTATCATCACGACCACTTCGACAACGACGGGCTTTGCGTCCGAATCGGTCAGTTACGTCGATGTGGGTTTGAAGCTGGAGGTGGAGCCCACCATCCACCTGGACAGCGAAGTGGCGATCAAGGTCAGCCTGGAAGTCTCCAACCTCGTGCGTGAGATCACCAGCCCTGGCGGTTCACTTTCTTACCAAATCGGCACTCGAGGGGCCAACACGGTGCTTCGGCTCAAGGACGGAGAGACGCAAGTGCTTGCCGGCTTGATCAGCGACGAGGACCGAAGCTCGGCCAACAAGGTGCCGGGACTTGGCGAGTTGCCCATCGCTGGGCGCCTGTTCGGCAGCAAGAAGGACGACACGCAGAGAAGTGAGATTCTGCTTTCCATCACGCCGCGTGTGGTTCGTTCGATTCGGCGACCGGACCTGCTGGACGCACAGTTTGAGAGTGGCACCGAAGCCAGCGCTGGAGCCAGGGCGATTCGACTGAATGCGATCGACAAAGGCGAGGCTGATCGCGCCGCATCACCACCCCCTGCGGCTGCGCAAGCATCCAAAACGACCGAGCCAGTCCCCGCGCGTGATCTGACCAAGGCACCCACCCACCCAGAGACATCGACGGTCACGCCCACCCCGCAAGCCGGCAGCACTCAGCAGCCCGCAGCGAGTCCCGCTGCGACGCCTGCGGTGGATGCGCCGCCTGCTGTTCCTCAATCCAGGCCTGCGGCCTCACCAGACACCACCGCATCCGTTGCACCCGTCGCGGGCCCGAAACTGAGTTGGCAGGCGCCAGGCCAAGTTCGCGTGGGCGAGCAGTTCAGCATGGTGCTCCAGATGACCAGTCAGGCGCCTGTTCGGGGCATGCCTCTCCTGCTGGCCTATGAACCCTCCCTTCTGCAGGTGGTGAGCGTCAAGGAAGGGGACTACTTCAAGCAGGGGGGCGCGAAGACAAGCTTCAGCCACAGGGTAGACCCGGCGCAGGGGAAGGTGTTTACATCCATGGTTCGACAGGGCAGCGGTGGAGTGGACCCGGGTATCAACGGCACGGGCAGTCTGGTGCTGGTGACATTCAAAACGCTCAAGGCTGGTTCAGAGCCGAAGGTTCAAGTGTTGTCGGCGTCGCCAGAGCCTGCCGCAGGCGCGGCGGTTTTGCCTGCAGTCCCAAGCATTCGGGTCACGCCGTGACGCGTGCTCGCGCTGCACGTTGGCAGGCATCGGGTTTCACACTGGTGGAGCTCATGTTGACGCTGGCCATCATGGCGATCTTGGTCACGGTGGCAGTGCCCTTGGTTCAGGTTTCCGTGCAGCGTGAAAAGGAGCGGGAGTTGCGCACGGCCTTGACGCAGATTCGCGATGCGCTGGATGCCTACAAGCGAGCCACTGAACAAGGGCGCATACCGGCCAATATTGGAGAGTCCGGCTACCCGAAAACGCTGGAAGCTCTGGTGGAAGGGGTGGAGGATCAACGCAGCCCGACGGCCGCGAAGCTGTACTTTCTACGCCGCCTGCCAAGTGATCCGATGAGTGCTACGCAGGGACTCAGCGCAGAACAAACCTGGAACCTGCGAAGCTACCAATCTCCTCCTGATGATCCCCAGGAAGGAGACGACGTCTTCGATATCTATTCAAAGTCAGACAAGGTGGGGCTCAATGGCGTGCCCTATCGGGATTGGTGAGGGGCGCAGATGCAAAAGCAAATGCCGTTGAAAAACCTCATGGGTAAGTTGGTGTGTCGCCTGAGCCGTCCTGGCGCAGGGGAGGGTCGATTGGTTGTACGGAGCAGAGGGTTCACCTTGATCGAGCTGCTGGTCGTCCTGGCCATCGTGGCCTTGTTGTTGACCATCGTTGCGCCCAGGTACATGGGATCGATTGACAACGCCAAGGAGGTGGCCTTGAAGGAAAACCTCAAGGTCATGCGCATCAATATCGACAGGTTCCTTGCTGACAAAGGGAGGTACCCCGAGTCGTTGGATGAACTGGTGGGCGAGCGCTACCTGAGGGCCATTCCGTCAGATCCCATCACGGAGTCATCGCAGACGTGGATTGTTGTGCCTGCCGACGATGTTGAGACAGGCGGCGTTGCAGACGTAAGAAGCGGCGCGGAGGGGGCATCTCGCAGAGGTGAGGTGTTTGCAGAATGGTGATCCGAGAAGAGGCCTCCTTCAGGCAGGCGGCACTACCGAAGGGTCTCGATCAGTCCGGATTTGCCTATCTGTGGCTTCTGTTTCTGATCGCATTGATGGGGCTGGGCCTGTCTGCGGCGAGTGATGTTTACAGCACCGTTGCCAAGCGTGACCGTGAGAAGGCGTTGATGGCTGTGGGGCGGCAATTTCAGGAGGCGATCGGGAGGTACTACGCATTTCGACCTGCGGGGGCGAAGCGGGAGTTTCCTGCCTCTTTGGAGGATTTGCTCCTGGACCCGAGATCACCCGGAACCGTCAGGCACCTGCGCAAGATTTTTGTGGATCCCATGACCGGCAAAGCCGAATGGGGTCTGGTTCGAATAGGCGACAGGATCATTGGTGTTCACTCACTTTCTGAGGAGCCTGTCATCAAGAAGGATGGGTTTGAGCCCGATTTGCGCTTGCTGGCGGGAAAGAGCAGCTATGCCGAATGGTTGTTCATTCATGAAATCACCACAGTAGATCCCGCTTTGCCCGCCGGCCAAGGAGGCCAAGGAGATCAGGCAGTGGGTAACACAGACCAACGGAAGGATCTGAATGATTGACGTGACTTTTTCTACCCTTCGACGGTTCGTGGGGGGGCTGTGGTCTAGCGCCTTGGTCGCCGGGGCCGTTGCGTTCTGCCTGCATGTGTTTTCTTTGCCTGCATGGGGACAGGCTCTTGATCCCAGTGAGCTGCCCAACATTCTCAAGGAACTCCCTAGGGCGGGTTCGATGTGCAGACGAGATGATGGAGCTAGCGCGGGCATGCCGGCAGCAGGTGGATCGGCCTCTGACGTCGATCCCGCATGCATTCGTCCGCCTGGCGAGCTTTTGTCGCAAATTGGAAAACAGGACGCTGCGTTGATTGATCTGCGCCCGCGCGCACAGTTTGATCGGTTTCGAGTCCGCGAAGCCATTTCGTCCAGCGAGTCAGAGTTGGTTGTCAAGCCGTACTGGAAAGAACAGCAAGTCATCCTGATGGGGCGAGGCGTGGATGATCTGCATCTCTCATCTGTGTGCACGAGACTAAAGAAGTCGGGTTACAAGCGGGTGTCCGTGCTGCAGGGGGGTGTGATTGGGCTGGTTCGAGAGGGGATCAAGTTGGTGGGGGTTCCTGTCCGACTGGACGAACTGGTCCAGCTGTCAGCGGCAGATGTGTGGTTTCTCACCCAACAACCTGGTGCGTTGGTGCTGACGGATGCCACTCGAAGCGATTTCTTGAAGACCATGCCTGATGCGATGCAGCTCAGTCAGGTGGACGAGCAAGGCCTGAAGAAGGCCATGCAATCCCGAGCCGGAACGGGAAAGAGCCAGCGAGTCGCACCGGCTGCCGTGGTGCTTCTGGTGTCATCGTCACCTGGTGAAGATGAATTGAACAAGCTGCTGGCGGCCGCCAGCCCTTCTCCCTTGTTTGTGTTTACAGGTACACATACTGAATTCGGGCGAGAGATGGCCAGGCAAGATGCTGTGTGGAAGGCTCGTGAACGAGGGCCGAAGAAAACCGCCTGCTTGGGGTGAGCATGACTGGCCAACGACGACGCTTGCTGAAAGCATCTGCGGTCGGTCTTGGCCTGGCTTTTTCGCACCCATTGTTCGCTGCCGGTTGTGGCAACTGTGCGACCCGTGTCCCCAATGATCAACCGGCGCCAATTGAGCGGCTGTTGCGGATGCGGATTCTCTTCCACAACCCGTCCCGCAACGTCCTGATGGATCAGCGCTTTTGGTGCTACCTGCCCATGCATTTGGCGGGACAGACCTTGTCAAGCCTTGTTGTGTCAAGGCCTCACCATGCGGCCACAGACCCATTTGGGCATCAGGTGTTGTCAGTCGCCTTTGATCGCTTTCCCGCCTACGCGAGCATCCCCGTGGAGATTTCGATGAGGGTGCGGTTGGACGGAACCGTATGTGCCTCACAAATGTCGGGCTCACCTTCCTGGCTTGAGGCAGAAACGCATATCGAGTCACATGCCCAAGAAATACAAACCCTTGCACGGCAACTGCGCAGGCCTTCCGAGCGTGAAACGGTGAAGGCCATCTATGAGTGGGTACAGGCGGCTTTGACATACGAAGGCTATGTGCCACAGGGCAAGGGGGCGCTCAATGCGCTGAGGACACGAGCGGGGGACTGCACCGAATATGCCGCATTGGTTGTCGCTCTGGCCCGAGCGAACGCCATTCCGTCGCGAATGGTCGGTGGCTACGTGGTGGATAAGGACCTCTTGCTGCGTGTTGACGAATACCACGATTGGGCACAGGTGCTATTGAACGGATGCTGGCAAACGATCGATGCACAGAAGAGGAGGTGGCTACCTTCTGATCAGCACTACCTTCCCTTTCAGATCTATGGGGACAAAGCCACAAACGAAATGGGGCACCTGGCCAGGTACAGGATGGATGGTGATCTTGAGGTGCAGTTTTGATCGAGTCCAGCAGAGCCACGGGGACTTGATCCGCAAGATCACCTCTTGGCCGGTACAGGGTCGTTCAGCATCGTGCATGCAGACATCAAACTCTTGATCAGCTTTGGCACAACGACTTGACCCAAAGCTGCAGACCAATGGTCACTCCACGCAAGAGCCGCATGCGTCGGCAAAGTGAGCTGCTCTGAATAAACTGGACACCAAGTGACGGTGATTGGTTTTGTTCTGTCCAGTCAAGTCACGCCGGCTCGCTCCACCTCCCGAGGCTCAGCCGCGCACCCGCAGGATGCCCGCGAAGTACGCGGCCAGCTCCTCTCGCGCCTGCAGCGGCAGGATGTGGCCCACGTACTGATCCGGGCGCACGATGACGACGCAGCCGGTTCCTCGGTCGATGCCGCGCATCTCGAAGATGTCTTCGCCCCGCTTCAGGTCAGCACAGAAGACTTTTTCATAGTCGCACAGCCCGAATCGGCCCACGTGCGGGCGCAGCAGCGTGGGCATGGCGGCGTGGTCCAGCTCGCGAAAACCCTGCTGGAACACGGCGCGGGCGTCGATGACGGCATCCACGTCCTCGCCCGGTGCGGTGTGGCGACGCAGCGGCGACGTTGCATCGTGCTCAAGCCAGTCGCACAGCGAGGCGGTCGCACCCCCTGGCGCACCCGTGTCGCTGGTCGGCGCAAAAACAAACAGGCGGAAGCGGGCGTCTGCCTCGATGGTGTGACCCAACTGCATGGGTTTGGCGTCGGCCAGCCGGACCACGGGTGCGGAGTGGAAGCGTTTGCCAATATCGAAACCGGGCGCGAGATGCTGATGGGTCGGCATGCCGGTCAGGGCGCCGGGCTCGTACTGGATCGTCAGGCCGCAGGTGAAAGGCAGGTTGTTGACGAACTCGCGGGCCACGCGGGGCAGGCCGTCGACGGTGTCGTTGTCTGCACGCGCACCCACCACGCGAGCCCACTTGTGATCGAATTCCACCAGGCCCTGGGCCGCTGCGCGCCGCTCTCCGGAATAGCTGTGCAGCAGGGCAGGGTCGGCGCGTCCGGTCAGCACAGAGATGAGCTTCCACCCCAGGTTGAAGGTGTCACCCATCGACACGTTCATGCCCTGGCCGGCCTTGGGGCTGTGGGTGTGGCAGGCGTCGCCAGCCAGCATCACGCGAGGGGTTCGGGTGGCCACCTCGGCGGGGGGCACATCGTCGAACTTGTCGGTCAGCCGGTGACCGATCTCGTAGATCGACCACCAGACCACTTCCTTCACCTCAAGCTTGAAGGGTTGAAAGATGCGCTGCGCCTTGGCGATGATGTCGTCCGCGTTCATGCCCCGGTCTGCGGCGCGTTCGTGCGCGCCCAGCTGGTCGAGCTCGACATACAGGCGCACCAGGTGGCCGCCTTCTCGCGGCAAGACCATGAGGATGCCGTCGTCCTGCGAGCGCACGAAGGACTTCTTGCGCCAGTCGGGAAAATCGGTGACGGCCAGCAGGTCGATCACGCCCCAGGCCTGGTGCGCCGCATCGCCGTGCAGCGCTCCGCCGATGGCGCTGCGCACGTTGGAGCGTGCGCCATCGCAGCCAATCACATAGTTGGCCCGCACGGTCTCGGTTTGCCCTTCGCGACCCGGCGCGGTGTGCGCCAGGGTGACCGTGACGGGGTAGTCGGCGGTGGTCGGGTCGATCGACAGCGTGGCCACCTTCAAGCCGTAGTCCGGCGCCAGCCGGGTGGGTGCGTTGTGCATCACATCGAGAAACAGGTCGTGCACCCGGGCCTGGTTGATCAGCACATGCGGCATCTCGGAGACACCATCGGGCACGTCCTGCACGCGGGCGACGCGGCACAGGGAGGCGCTGTCACCGGGCGACCAGAAGGTGGTCTCGTTGATCCACACCGATTCGCGCAAGACCTTTTCGGCAAAGCCGAAGGCCTGGAACATTTCCATGGTGCGCACGCTGATGCCATCGGCTTGCCCCTTCTCCGTCGGACCCGGTTTGGGCTCCACGAGCAAGGTGCGGATTTGCGGCACCCTGGCCAGCTGGGCGGCCAGGCACAGGCCAGCCGGTCCGGAACCGGCGATCAGCACATCCACCACAGCCGGCAATGGATCGTCCGCGCGGCGGTGATCGGGTGCCGCCGGCAGGACATCGGGATCGCCGGGATGGAAGCCGTTGAGGTGGTATTGCATGCGGACTCCTAGGAGCGACTGCTGCTCCAAAAATAATAAGTATGCATATCATATGTTCGCATACTTAGAATCGTCAAGCTCATCGGACGAAGGCGCGTCGTGCGCCTGTCGGCATCAACGGAGGCAGGATGGACACCAGGGCGATGGCCGGTCATTTGATCCGGCGGCTGCACCAGCAGTCGACACAGGTTTTTCAGGCGCAGATGACGGCAGCGGGTTTCGACATGACATCGGTGCAATTCGCTGCGCTTGACGCCATCGCGCAGCAGCCCGGCATTGACCAGGCCAGTCTGGCCGCGACCATCAGCTTTGACCGCGCCACGATAGGCGGGGTGATCGATCGCCTGGAGAACAAGGGCCTGGTGCGGCGCGAAATCAGCGCACAGGATCGCCGGGCGCGCCAGCTGCACCTCACGCGCGAGGGCAAGCAGTTGCTGAGCGCCTGCCGGCCGGTGGTCGAGGCCTTGCAGGCCGACATCCTCAAACCGCTGTCACCCGCTGAAGAGGCCGCCTTCATTGCGCTGGCAAAAAAGGCACTCGGGCTGGGTTGAGGTCGGGGATCGCGGCCATTGGTGCCCAGAGTGTGTTCGTCTTGCGCCCAGGCTAGCGCAGAGTGCATGTTGGCGTGTTGCTGTTCGGTGGCGTGAGGAGAGCCTGACGCAGCCTCCTGGGTCTTTATCGGGTCTCCATCCCCACGAGGCCCGCATCGGGGTAGCGCGCGCCGGCCACCACCGTCGGGTCGAACAGCAGATCCAGTTGCGCGATCTCACCAGGCGTGAGCACGATATCGGCCGCGCTCACATTGCTCTCCAAATGGGCGATCCGGCGGGTGCCGGGAATCGGTATCACATGCGGATGTTTGTTGAGCATCCAGGCCAGGGCGACCTGTGCATTGCTCAGCTGGCGCTCGGCCGCGAACGCCGCCAGCGAGGCCACCAGACGCTGGTTCGTGGCCTGTGCCTCGCCCACAAACCGCGGGTTGTGCTTGCGGAAATCGTTGTCGGCCAACTGGCTCACGTCGAGGGTGCCGGTGAGGAAGGCGCGGCCTAGCGGGCTGTACGCCACAAACGCCGTCCCCAGTTCCGCGCAGGCGGCCAGCATGCCAGCCTCGGGCTCTCGGCTCCACAGCGAATACTCGCTTTGCACGGCCGCAATCGGCGCGACGGCATGGGCTCGACGCAGCGAATCCACGGACACCTCCGACAGGCCAATGGCACCGACTTTGCCCGAGCTCACCAGTTCACCCATGACGCCCACCACCTCCTCGATGGGAACGGCCGGATCGCGGCGGTGGCAGTAATAGAGGTCGATGCGATCCACACCCAGCCGCCGCAGCGAAGCCTCGCAGGCCTCTCGAATGTAGGCGGGGGAGTTGTCGATGCGCCGCTCGTACTGGCCGGTCGCCCGCACGATGCCGAACTTGGTCGCGATCACCATTTGCTGCCGGCGCGCCGATCCGCCTTGCGCGATGAAACGACCCAACAGCGACTCGTTGTGCCCAAGGCCGTAAGTGTCTGCCGAATCGAAGTGGGTGATCCCGAGCGTCAGCGCTTTCTCCAGTGTGCGCAGCGAGTTGGCGTCGTTGGTCTCGCCATAGAACTCGCTCATGCCCATGCAACCCAGCCCCAGGGTCGATGTCAAAGGGCCGGAGGCGCCCAGTCTGCGTTGTTTCATGGATGCCTTTCGATGCATGGATGAACTGTGACTGCCACCACTTTATACAGGTCGCGCCCTACACGACAAAAGGCCCGGCGGCCTTTGCGGGCTGCCGGGCTTGAGGCACGCTGGCCTGGCTTCGTTCAGTTAACCGATGCGGGGTACTGGTTGCCGTTGACGTTCAGGCTGCCGTCGCGGCGCGCCTGGGCCAGTTCGGCACGCACTTCTGCGCGGGTCTTGCCCTGGGCGGTCACTTCGCTCGGGTACAGATCGGGGTTGATCTGCTTGGCTGTCAGGCCGATTTCACCATTGGCCACCACATCACCGTTGCGCCGGGCTTCGGCCAGCTCGGCCTTCACTTCAGCGCGGCTCTTGCCGGCCACGGTATGGGCGCTGGCGTAGCGCTGGGGATCCAGCTCGCTGCGGGTCTGGCCGCTCTCGGCCACCGCCACCACGGCACCGGTGCGCACGGCTTCGCGCAGTTCGGCCTGCACGTCGGCGCGGCTCTTGCCCTGTGCGGAAGCCTGGGCGGGGTAGAGATCAGGGTTCAGTTGCTTGGCGGTCAGGCCGATTTCGCCGTTGACGATCACGTCGCCATTGCGCTGGGCCTGGATGTATTCGGCGCGAACCTGCTCACGGGTCTTGGCAGCAGCAGGATCGGCGGCCAGGGCTTGGCCAGCCACCAGGGTGGAGAGGGCAAGGGCGATAACGGAGATGCGGGCGTTTTTCATGACAGAGTTTCCTTTCAGTGTGTTGAAGATGCCGGTCAACCGCGGGTTGGTGGGCTCGGCTTCGACGCCTGAACTGAAGTGTTTTGCGTCGATGGGTTGAACTGTAAAGTTTCTGAATCAGAAGAAAAACAACCAAAATTCCATAACTGCATTGCTGATTCGGAAACAATCAATCCCAAGTGAAGTCTGCGGCAGGGCACACGGCCATGGGCCTGCCGCCGCGAAGCGTCAGCGACCGACATGTCACTTTCTGCCAATGCAATCGGCTCGCCCGGCCATTGAGCGCACCAGTGGGCTGCACTACCGTACCTCCCATGCCGACTCAAGCCACACAAGTGCATGCCATGCGCCACCCCGATCCCGACACACCCGACCTGACCGCTTCAGCCACTTCTGCAAGCGGGGCACCGCTGGCGGGCGTGAGGGTGCTCGATCTCACCCGCCTGTTGCCCGGCCCCATGTGCACGCTGCACCTCGCCGACCTGGGTGCCGACGTGATCAAGATCGAGGACACCGGCGCGGGCGACTACGCCTCTGCACCGGTGCGTGACATGGTCAACCGCAACAAACGCGGCATGCGGCTGGATCTGAAGCATCCCGAAGGCGTGGCCGCGTTGCTGGCGCTGTGCGAGAGCGCCGATGTGTTGGTGGAAGGCTTTCGTCCTGGCGTGATGGAGCGGCTGGGTGTGGGCTGGAACGCGGTGCACGCGCGCAACCCCCGGCTGGTGTTCGCCAGCATCAGTGGCTACGGCCAGAACGGCCCGCTGCGAGATGAGCCCGGCCACGACATGAACTACAGCGCACTCGTGGGCGTGGCCGACCAGATGGGCAGCCCGTCGGGTGAGCTGGCCTTGTCGAACGTGCCGGTGGCGGATCTGCTGGGCGGCACCATGACGGCCGTCATGGGCATTCTCGCGGCCCTGTTCGACGCCACGCGCACGGGCCGAGGCCGGCATGTGGACGTGGCCATTGCCGACGGCCTGCTGGCGCACGCCGTGCTGCCCATGGCCGCCGTGCACCGCGAAGGCCGCCCCCGCGCGGCCAGCACCGATCGCCTCACCGGCCTGTTGCCCTGTTATGCCTTCTACGAAACGGCCGATGGCCGCTTCCTGGCGGTGGGCGCGCTGGAGCGCAAGTTCTGGGACGCGTTCTGCCAATGCCTGGGCCGCGAAGACCTGCAAGATCAGCATGTGCCCGCGTCGCCCAAAGATTCCCTGCGCCTGCGGGCCGAGGTGGCCGCGATTCTGCGCGCACGTCCCCTGACGCACTGGCAGGCCCTGTTCGAACATGCCCAGTGCTGCGTGACGCCGGTGCTCAGGCTGGACGAGGCTTTGGAGCACCCGCATTTCGTGGCACGCGGCATGTCGGTGGAAGTGCACACCGCCGATGGTGAGGTCATGAGGCAACTGGCCTGCCCGGTGCGCATGAGCAACTTTGAATTCCGCGTGGTTCGCCCTGCACCGCGCCCCGGCGAGCACACGGACGAAGTCCTGCAGGAGGCAGGCTGGAACAAGCAGCGCGTGGCAGACTTGCGTGCGCTAGGCGTGCTCGGATAAAACCGGGCCACCCGGCCTGCGCACGCCAGCGTTTCGCCTCATGGCACCCAAAACCTACCCCTCTTCTGTCCAGCACACCATCGCCATTCCGCAGGTGATCCAGATCCTGCAAGGCGTGCGTTCGCGTGGCATGGACTGGGAACGGGTGCTGCGGCGGGCAGGCATCGCGCCGGCTTTGCTGGAGTCGCCCTTGTCCCGGGTCACCCAGGCGCAGTACGCGCGGCTGATCTTCGAGCTGCGCCGCCTCACGCGTGATGAACTCTGGGGTCTGTGCGAGCACCCCTTGCCGGTGGGCAGTTTTGCACTGGGGTGCGAACTGTTGGTGCATTGCAAGACCCTGGGCGACGCCATGCACACCGGCCTGCGCTACTACCACCAGCAACTGCAAGACTTTGCCCCGCGCCTGCAGGTGAGCGACGGTCTGGCCACCTGTCGCCTCAGCGCGCGCGGCCCGGCCGATGCCGGTCTGATCTACGCGCAGCGCGCATTCATGTTTTTCAGTTTTGGCCTGGCGTGCTGGCTGGTGGCGCGGCGCATTCCGCTGCGCGAGGTGATCTACACCCACCCTGAAGCCGGCCTTCGCAGCGAAGCCTCACGCCTGTTCCAGGCACCCGTGCGCTTTCAGCCCGACTGGATGGGTTACCGCTTCGATGCGCGATGGCTCGAGCTGCCGGTGGTGCAGAACCCGGAGAGCTTGCGCGAATTCCTGCAACAGGCGCCCACCAGCCTGCTGGTGAAGTACCGCGACCAGACCAGCCTGACCGAGCGCATCCGCCGCCTGCTCAGGCGCTACCTGGCGGAAGACATGCCCTCGCTCGACGAAGTGAGCCAGTCGCTGGCCATGACACCGCAGACCCTGCGCCGCCACCTGCAGCGCGAGGGCCAAGGCTACCAGGCCATCAAGGACAGCCTGCGCCGCGACGTGGCGGTGGAGTACCTGTCGCAGCCCGAGCTCACGCTGCTCGACATCGCCAACCGGCTCGGGTTCTCCGAAGCCAGCACCTTTCACCGGGCCTTCAAGGGCTGGACCGGGCTGGCCCCGGGTGTGTACCGGCAGCGCCGCCTGCAAGCGCAGTCCCCTCTGCGCGCAGACGCCAAGGCAGGCGACTGAAGCGCGCCGGGACGGGGCTGCAGGTCGCCTGCAGACTGAGCGTTTCTGCCAATCATTTTGGGTCTATCCGTTATTGGCCGAGGCACCCGTGGCGCCCAAACTCGGGTCATTGTTTTTGACATGAGGACACCCGATGAGCCAGATGCGCAGACCCGTTCACGTCGTGGGCGTGGGCATGATTCCCTTCACCAAACCCGGCGCCAGCGAACCCTACACCGTCATGGGTGCGCGCGCCGCGCAGGCGGCGCTGGCCGACGCCGGCGTGGACTACGCCGAGGTGCAGCAGGCCTATGTGGGCTACGTGTACGGGGACTCCACCGCTGGCCAGGCCGCCATCTACGGTTTGGGCCTGAGCGGCATCCCGGTCTTCAACGTCAACAACAACTGCTCCACCGGTTCCAGCGCGCTGTTCCTGGCGCGCCAGGCGGTGGAGAGCGGCATGGTCGAATGCGCCATTGCCTTGGGTTTCGAGCAGATGGTGCCGGGCGCGCTCAAGGGCGCTTACGATGACCGGCCTTCGCCCATGGCGCGCTTCGCCGATGTGATGACCGAGCACCAGGGCTTTGAGGCCGGTGTGCCGCGCGCCGCGCAATTCTTCGGTGGCGCCGGGCGCGACTACATGGCGCAGTACGGCATCCGCGCCGACACCTTCGGCCGCATCTCGGTCAAGGCGCGCCAACACGCCGCGCGCAACCCCTTGGCAGTGTTCCGTCAGACCCTCACGCTGGATGAGGTCATGGCCGCGCCCACCGTGTTCGAGCCCATGACGCGCTTTCAGTGCTGCCCGCCCACCTGCGGCGCCGCCGCGGCCGTCGTGTGCTCGGCCGAATTCGCCAAGAAGCACGAACTGGACGCCAGCGTGGTGATCGCCGCCCAGGCCATGACCACCGACACCCCCAGCACCTTCGAGACCGGCGACATGCGCAAGGTGGTGGGCTACGACATGACCGCGGCCGCAGCCCGGCAGGTGTACGAAGCGGCTGGCATCGGTCCCGAAGACCTGGACGTGGTGGAACTGCACGACTGCTTCACCGCCAACGAACTCATCACCTACGAAGCCCTGGGCCTTACGCCCGAAGGCACGGCCGAGCGCTTCATTGTGGAAGGCGACAACACCTACGGCGGTCGCATCGTCACCAACCCTTCGGGCGGGCTGTTGTCCAAGGGTCACCCGCTGGGCGCCACCGGACTGGCGCAGTGCGCCGAGCTGGTGTGGCAGCTGCGCGGACAGGCCGAACAGCGGCAGGTGGAAGGTGCGCGGCTGGCGCTGCAGCACAACCTGGGTCTGGGTGGGGCCTGCGTGGTCACGCTCTACGCCAAAGCCTGAGGACGCGATCCATGATCGATCGAAAGTACATCGGCCACACCATGCCACCCTTTCCGGTTGCCGTGGAGGAGGGGCGCCTGCGCTTCTTCGCCAAGGCCACTGGCCAGACCGACCCGGTCTACAGCGACGAGAAAGCCGCGCGCGCCGCAGGCCACCCCGCCTTGCCAGTTCCGCCCACCTTTCTTTTTTGCCTGGAGATGGAATCGCCCGACCCGGCCGCCATGCGCGACCTGCTGGGGCTGGACTACAAGCGCCTGCTGCATGGCGAGCAGGGTTTCAGCTACCACCACCTGGCCTACGCCGGCGACCTGCTGACCTTCGAGCAGCGCATTGAAGACATCTACGACAAGAAGGGCGGGGCGCTGGAGTTCGTGGTCCGCAAGACGCGCGTGACCAACCATCGGGGCAAACACGTGGCCGATCTGCGCAGTGTCACGGTGATGCGATGGTGAAACACCCTCGCGTCGCTTCGCGCCACCCCCTCAAGGGGGCGGCACCAGCCGTCCGGCAAAGCCGGCCCGGCGGCGCCCATGATCGAGCCCTCTCGTGCGCTGCGGATTGTTGGTGGCGCGACGGAACACAAAGGAGAGAGATTTGAACCACATCAGATTCGATGGCTTGGAGATCGGCGACGAGTTGCCGGTGTTGGAGCTGCCACCCCTGAGCCGCCTGACCCTGGCGCTCTACTGCGGCGCTTCGGGCGACCACAACCCCATTCACGTGGACATCGACTTCGCCAAAGAAGCCGGCATGCCCGACGTGTTCGCGCACGGCATGTTGTCCATGGCCTGGCTGGGGCGTGCGCTGACCGACTGGGTGCCCCAGTCTGCCTTGCTCGACTTCAACGTGCGCTTCGCCGCCATCACCCATGTGGGCGAAAGCATCCGCTGCACTGGCACGGTGACCGAAAAATTCGAGTACGACGGCGAGCGCCGCGTGCGCGTGAGCCTGGCCACTGCCAACGAAGCTGGCGTGCAGAAGCTGCTGGGCGAGGCCGTTCTGAGCCTGCCCTGAAACCCACACAAAGGAAACCCGACATGACTCAAAAACTCGCAGGCAAAGTGGCGCTCGTCTCCGGCTCCGGCCGTGGCATTGGCCGTGAGATCGCGCTCAAGCTCGCCAGCGAAGGCGCGCGCGTCGTCATCAACGACCTGGACGCCGCACCGGCCGAACAGACTGTGGCCGACATCGTCGCGCGCGACGGTCAGGCCGTGGCCTGCGTCGGCAGCGTGACGGAAGTCGACTTCGGCGACAAGTTCGTCAAGACCGCGCTGGACGCGTTCGGTGGCGTCGACATCATCGTCAACAACGCCGGCTACACCTGGGACAACGTGGTGCAGAAGATGAGCGACGAACAATGGGAAGCCATGCTCGCCGTGCACCTGACGGCGCCGTTCCGCATCCTGCGTGCGGCGTCCGGTTTCATTCGCGACGCCGCCAAGCGCGAGGCCGAGGCCGGCACACCGGTGTTCCGCAAGGTGGTGAACATCTCGTCCACCTCGGGCGTGTACGGCAACGCCGGTCAGGCCAACTATGCCGCGGCCAAGGCCGGTATCAACGGCCTGACCAAGGCCATGGCCAAGGAATGGGGTCGCTACAAGGTCAACGTGAACAGCGTGGCCTTCGGCCTGATCATGACGCGCCTGACCGAAGCCGCGGCCGACGCCGACGCAAAGATCGATATCGCCGGACAGCAGATCAAAGTGGGCGTGAACCCGCAGGTGCTGAAGAACGCCGAGGCGCTGATCCCGCTGGGCCGAGGCGGCACGCCCGAAGAAGCTGCGGGCGCGGTCTACATGTTCTGCATCCCTGAGAGCAACTACGTCAGCGGCCAGGTGCTGGTGTGTGGCGGGGGGCGCCCGTGACCGGCGAGGTGCTGCATTCACCACGCCCCTGGATGGATGCGGACCTGGAACAGCTGCGCGACACCGCGCGCCGTTTCTACGAACGCGAATGCGTGCCGAATGAGAAGCGCTGGACCGAGCAGCAGCACGCCGACCGCGAGATCTGGCTCAAGGCCGGTGCAGCGGGTCTTCTCTGTGCCGGTATTCCAGAGCAATACGGCGGCGGCGGTGGCGACTTCCGGCACGAGGCCGTGATCTGCGAAGAGCAGGCCGGCGCCATGGTGAACGCCTTCAGCAACAACGTGCACAGCGGCATCGTCGCGCACTACCTGCTGGCCTACGGCAGCGAAGCGCAGAAGCAGCGCTGGCTGCCGCGCATGGCCACCGGTGAGCTGGTGGCGGCCATTGCGCTGAGCGAACCGGGCATCGGCTCCGACCTGCAGCGCATGAGGACCCACGCCCGCCGGGACGGCGATCACTACGTCGTCAGCGGCTCCAAGACCTTCATCACCAACGGCCTGCACGCCAACCTGATCTGCCTGGCCGTGAAGACCGACCCGGCCGCTGGCGCCAAGGGCGTGTCGCTGCTGATGCTGGAGACCGAAGGGTCGGCAGGCTTTCGACGCGGCAAGCTGCTGGAGAAGCTGGGCCAGAAGACGCAGGACACCGCCGAGCTGTTCTTCGACGAGGTGCGCGTACCGGTCGAGCACTTGCTGGGCGATGAAGAAGGCAAGGGCTTTGGCCAGCTGATGCAGCAACTGCCACAGGAGCGCCTGATCATCGCCGTGGGCGCGGTGGCCACCATGCACCGCGCGCTGCAAGAGACCACCCAGTACGTGCGCGAACGCCAGGTGTTTGGCCAGCCGCTGATGTCGATGCAGAACACCCGCTTCAAGCTCGCCGAGTGTGTGACCCAGGCCACCGTGGCGCGCAGCTTTGTGGACGACTGCATTGGCCGGCTGTTGCGCGGCCAGCTGGACGCCACCACCGCGGCCATGGCCAAGTGGTGGACCACCGACACCAATGTGCGCATCGTGGACGAATGCCTGCAGCTCTTCGGCGGCTACGGCTATATGACCGAATACCCCATCGCACGCCTGTACGCCGACGTGCGGGTGAGCAAGATCTACGGCGGCACCAACGAGGTGATGAAGGAAATCATCGCGCGGGCGGTGGAGCGTGGCCGGTAGCGGATGGCCGGGACCCCACACAAAATCACATGAGACAAGACACCCCGACACTCGCCCACCACCGGTACTGGCCCCGCGGCGTGCCGCACGCCTTGCGCGTGCCACAGGTCACGCTGAACCACTACCTGGAGGTCAACGCCGTACGTTACCCGGACAAGCCGGCCATCGTGTTCTGCGGCCAGACGCTCAGCTACGCCGAACTGCTGCGTCAGGTGAACGTGCTGGCAGGCTATTTGCAGCACACGCTGGGCGTGGCGCGCGGCGACCGCGTGCTGCTGATGAGCCAGAACGGCCCGCAGTTTGTGGTGGCCTACTACGCCGCCTTGCGTTCGGGCGCGGCCATCGTGCCGGTCAACCCCATGAGCACCACGCCGGAACTGGGCTTCTATGTGCGCGACAGCGGTGCCCGTGTGGCGATGGTGGCGTGCGACCTGTTGACCCAGGTGTTGCCGCTGCTGGGCCAGGAAGGCGACGCATCGTTGAAGCATCTGCTGGTGCACAGCTACGCCGATGGTCTGTCACAGGGCCCAGACGACAGCCTTCCCGAGGCCATGCGCGGCGAGGTGCCGGTCGCATTGCCTGCGGGCGTGCACCGCTTTGCCGACGCGCTGGCCGCTGCGCACGCACCGCTTGCGGGCGAGAGCAGCCCCGATGACCTGGCCGTGCTGCCCTACACCTCAGGCACCACAGGTCACCCCAAGGGTTGTTGCCACAGCCACCGCACGCTGCTCGCGTCCAACCTCGCCTCACAGGTATGGCGCGGCTTGCATGGCGACGCGGTGTTCCTGTGCGTGGCGCCGCTGTTCCACATGCTGGGCATGCAGAACGGCATGAACATGCCGCTCACACTGGGCGCCACGATCGTCATGATGCCGCGCTGGAACGCCGCGCAGGCGGTGGAGCTGGTGGAGCGCCACCGTGTGACGGTGTGGACCGCACCGCCGGCCATGGTGATCGATTTTTTTGCCCAACCGGACGCGCAGACCCGCGATCTCTCCAGCCTGGCGCTGCTCTCCGGCGGCGGCGCGGCCATGCCCGAGGCCGTGGCCACCTTGTTGAGCGAACGATTTGGTCTGCAATACAACGAAGCCTACGGGCTGTCGGAAACTGCCGCCTTCCTGCACGCCAACCCGGTGGCACGTGGCAAGCGCCAGTGCCTGGGCATGCCCACGCAGGGCGTGGACTCGCGCATTGTGGACCCGGTGAGCTTGCAGGAGCTGCCGCCCGGTGAAGTGGGCGAACTGGTCACGCGCGGCGAACAGGTGATGAGCAGCTACTGGTGCAACCCGCAAGCTGACGCGGCCGCTTTCATCGAACTGGATGGCCGGCGCTATTTCCGCACCGGCGACCTGGCCCATGTGGACGAAGAGGGCTATTTCTTCATGCGTGACCGTTTGAAGCGCATGGTCAACGCATCGGGCTTCAAGGTGTGGCCGGCCGAGGTGGAGAGTGCGTTGTACGAACACCCCGCCATTCACGAGGCCTGCATCGTGGGCGTGCCCGACGAGCGTCGCGGCGAGACGGTGAAGGCCCTGATCGTGCTCAAACCCGAACACCGTGGCCACGTGAGCGAACAGGACATCATCGACTGGAGCCGCCAGCGCATGGCCGTCTACAAGGCGCCACGCCTGGTGCGCTTCATGGAAAGTCTGCCCAAGTCGGGCACCGGCAAGATTTTGTGGCGCGAGCTGCAGGCGGCCGAGCAGGGCAGCGCTTCACCCATTACTGAACCTTCCCCTGAAGAAAGCGGCTCATGAGCAACGACCCCTTTTATTTTTCCGGCCGATCGGTTTTTGTGGCCGGCGGCAGCAGCGGCATCAACCTGGGCATCGCCCACGCCTTCGCCGCAGCGGGCGCGAACGTGGCCATTGCCAGCCGCAATGCGGAGCGTGTGGCCGGCGCCGTGGCCGAGCTGCAGGCGCACGGCACCCAGGTGCGCGGCTACAGCGCCGACGTGCGCGACGCCGAAGCCATTGCCGATGTGCTGGCTCAGGCGCGCGCCGCCATCGGGCCTTTCGATGTGCTGGTCTCCGGCGCGGCGGGGAACTTCGTGGCACCGGCCCTGGGCATGTCGGCCAAGGGCTTTCGAACGGTGGTCGACATCGACCTCAACGGCACCTTCCACGTGCTGCGCGCCGGCCACGAGCACCTGAAGAAGCCAGGCGCCTGCGTGCTCAACATCTCCGCCCCGCAGGCCTTCAACCCGACGGCGTTGCAGGCGCATGTGTGTGCCGCCAAGGCGGGGGTGGACATGCTCACCCGCGTGCTGGCCATGGAGTGGGGGCCTGACGGTGTGAGGGTGAACTCCATCGTGCCCGGCCCGATCGGCGACACCGAAGGCGTGCGCCGCCTCGCGCCCACCCCAGAAGCCTTGCAGCGCATGGAGCAGAGCATTCCGCTGCGCCGCATGGGCCGGGTGGAAGAAATCGCCCACATGGCGCTGTTCCTCGCCTCGTCACGCGCCCAGTTCGTCACCGGTGCTGTCATTCCGGTGGACGGCGGCAGCTCGCTCGGCGGTGGCCGCGACCTTTCAGGGAGCCAGTCATGAGCGGAGATTCTGCGCTGCTGTTCGAGGTGCGTGACCAGGTCGCCACCATCACTTTCAACAACCCGGCCAAACGCAATGTGTTCGACGCCGAAGTGCGCGAGCGCCTGGCCGACGTGGTGGGCCAGGTGCGACGCGACGCAGGCATCCGCGCCCTGGTGCTCACCGGTGCCGGCGGCCATTTCTGTTCGGGCGGTGACCTGCGCAACATTGCCGCGGCCGGGCTGGACACAGCCGGCTGGCGCCACCGCATGCGCAGCCTGCACGAATGGCTGCACGATCTGATCACGCTGGACCGCCCGGTGATCGCCGCGGTGGACGGTGCCGCCGCAGGCGCCGGCTTCAGCCTGGCCATGATGGCGGACTTCGTGCTGGCCACGCCGCGCGCGAAGTTCTGCATGTCGTTTTTGAAGGTGGGCCTGGTGCCCGACATGGCGGCTTTTTACACACTGCCTCGCATTGTGGGCGTGCAGCGCGCCAAGGAGCTGATGCTGTCTGCGCGCGACGTGGGTGCAGAGGAAGCCTTGCGATTGGGGCTGGTGATGGAGTTGCATGCTCCCGAGGTCTTGCTGGACCGTGCCCAGGCGCTGGCCACCAGCTTTGTGGGTGCTTCGCCCACGGCTGTGAGTCTGATCAAGCGGGCGCTGGAGCAGGCGCCTGGTGCGAGTCTGGCGGCGTTGGTGGATGCGGAGGTCAATGCGCAGGCGTTGGCGGCGGCTACGCCGGAGCATCGGGAGGCGGTGCGGTGTTTTCTGGATAAGCAGGCGTTGCCTTTTAGTTGGCCGGCGGCTGCGAAGTCGTAAGCACCACTGCTTTCAGGGTGTATTCCATGGTGTGGCGCTTGTTTTCTTCTTTGTTGCGTTGTTTCTTTCGTGGCGTGCCGGGTCTCGCCCCGGCGGGCGAGTTACCTTTCTTTGCGTCGCCAAAGAAACGTAACCCAAAGAAAGGCGACCCTGCTGCCGGTGACCCCTACGCTGCGCTTCGGGGCAACCTGCGGTGCTCGCAGCGGGCGGGGTCCGTGCAAACTCGCTTCGCTCAAACATGCACGGCCCTTTTCCCGCCCGCTGCTGCGCTCCTCGGCACCGGCAGAAGGGGCCCGAACGCGGGATCGGGATCGGGCTTCCTCGCGTGCACAGGACTCGGCCATCCGGAGAAAGCCCCTTCTGCGCGAGCCGAGGAGCGCAGGCTTGGGCGGAACAAGGGCTGCGCATGTTTGAGCCGAAGGCGAGTTTGCGCAGACCCCGCCCAAGCTGAGCACCGCAGGGTGCCCGTAGCGCAGCGGAGGGTCTCGCGCAGCAGGGGTCGTTTTCTTTGCCTACTTTCTTTGTCGACACAAAGAAAGTAGGTGCGCCGCCGGGGGCACATCCCGGCACGCCACGAAAGCAAAAACCCACCAACAAAGGCAAGACCCTCCACCCGAAACACATAAGGGTCAACCCCAGTCTTCACCCCCACGAAAGGCCACCTTTGGCAATGGCAGATTGTGCGCAGCCCCCCCAACCCACACCATACAACCCAGACGCAAACAGGAGCTTCGTTTTGAGCGAGACAAACAACAACATCCCCCGCATGGTCGAAGGCAAGGTCGTCGTGGTGACCGGCGCGGGCGGTGGCATCGGCCGCGACATCGCGCTGGCCATGGCACGCGAGGGCGCCAAGGTCGTGGTCAACGACATTGGTGCTTCCGTGTCCGGCGAGGGCAACGACGCCGGCCCGGCCCAGGCCGTGGTCAACGAGATCAAGGACCTCGGCGGCGAAGCCGTGGCCAACACCGACAGCGTGTCCGACGCCACCAGTGCCGGTCGCATCGTGCAGACCGCGCTCGACGCCTTTGGCCGCATCGACGTGATTGTCAACAACGCCGGCATCCTGCGCGACCGCTTCTTCCACAAGATGAGCCTGGACGAGTGGGACGCGGTGATCAAGGTGCACCTGTACGGCGCCTTTCACGTCAGCCGCGCCGCTGCCCCGCACTTCAAGGAACAGACCTCGGGCAACTACATCCACATGACCTCTACCTCAGGGCTGATCGGCAACTTCGGTCAGGCCAACTACGCGGCAGCCAAGATGGGTGTGGCCGCGCTGTCCAAGTCCATCGCTCTGGACATGCAGAAGTTCAACGTGCGCTCCAACTGCATCTCGCCGTTTGCCTGGAGCCGCATGATCGGCTCCATCCCCACCGACACGCCCGAGGAACAGGCGCGGGTGGAACGCATCAAGCAGATGACGCCGGCCAAGATCGCGCCGCTGGCGGTGGCCCTGGCCAGCGACGCATCAGTGCAGACCAATGGCCAGATTTTTGGGGTGCGCAACAACGAGATCTTTCTGTTCAGCCAGCCACGCCCGATCCGTTCGGTGCACCGTGGCGAAGGCTGGACGCCGCAGTCGGTGGCCAGCCACGCGCTGCCGGCGATGCAGGCCAGCTATTTCGACCTGGACCGCTCGGGCGACGTGTTCTCCTGGGACCCAGTGTGAGCGAAGCGACGATGAATACCGCTGAACAAGGCATCCAGGCCCGCCACCAGGCCGAGCTCAACGCCGGCCACTTCCTGATCCAGCATTGCGATGACTGCAATCGCCACATCTACTACCCGCGCGAAGTCTGCCCGCATTGCGGCAGCGGTGCGTTGCAACTGGTGCAGCCCCGGGGCACCGGCACCGTTTACGCCACCACCACCGTGCGCCGCAAGGCCGAGGCCGGGGGCGATTACAACGTGGTGCTGATCGACCTGGACGAAGGCGTTCGCCTGATGAGCCGGGTCGAAGGCGTGGCGCCTGCCGACGTGATCATTGGCCAGCGGGTGCAGGCCCGCGTGGTGGTGAAAGATGGCGTGGGCCTGGTGGTGTTCGATGCTGTTGCCGGAGAAGGCGCATGAACGTAACCCTCAAAGCCCTGCGCGGCAGCGCCGCCATCGCAGGTGTGGCCACCTTCGGTTGCGGTGAAGCGCCAGGCTTCACCGACATGGAGCTGCTGGCCCGTTCGGCCCGCGCGGCTGTGGCAGACGCCGGCCTGAAGATGAGCGACATCGACGGCCTGTGCACGGCCAGTGTGGCCGCCACCATGTGGCCCATGCCGGTGATCGAGCACCTCGGCATCAACCCGCGCTACATCGACGGCACCATGCTCGGCGGCTCCAGCTTCATTGCGCACCTGCTGCCCGCCATGCATGCGCTGCAATCGGGTCAGTGCAACGCGGTGCTGGTCTGCTACGGCAGCGCACAGCGTTCGGGGGCTTTCAGCCGCGCCGAGATCGCGCGCGCCCGCAAGTTCCTGGACCCACAGCCCTATGAAACGCCTTATGAGCCGATGCTCCCGCCATCGGCCTACGCGCTGGCCGCCTCACGCCACATGCACCAGTACGGCACCACCCGCCGCGACCTGGCCGAAGTGGCGGTGGCCGCGCGCGCATGGGCCCGTCTCAACCCCGAAGCCTTCACGCGCGACCCGCTGTCGATCGACGACGTGCTGGCCAGCCGCATGGTGAGTGATCCGCTCTCGGTGCGCGACTGCTGTCTGGTGACCGACGGCGGTGGCGCCTATGTGCTGGTGCGCGCAGACCGCGCTCGCGACCTGGCCAGGCAACCGGTCTACGTGCTGGGCAACGGCACGGCGGTGTGGAACCGGCAGATCTCCAGCATGCCCGACCTCACCGTGACCGCTGCCAGCCAGTCCGGCGCGGATGCCTACGCCATGGCCGGCCTGCAGGCGAAGGACATCGACGTGGTGCAGCTCTATGACGCCTTCACCATCAACACCCTGTTGTTCCTGGAGGACCTGGGCTTTTGCGCCAAGGGCGAGGGCGGTGCCTTCGTGCGCGACGGTGCCATCGCCCCGGGCGGACGCCTGCCGGTGAACACCAACGGCGGCGGCCTGTCGTGTGTGCATCCCGGCATGTACGGCATCTTCGCGCTTATTGAAGCGGTGCGCCAATTGCGCGGCGAGGGTGGCAACCGCCAGGTGGCGGGTGCCACCACAGCCATTGCTCACGGCAACGGCGGCACGCTCTCCAGCCAGTCCACGGCCATTCTCGGCACCGCTGCCGCACTTTGAAATACGAAACCACGTCCTCATGATCCGCGACCCCGAAACCCTCAATGCCTTGCTCGATACCGTCAATCGCTTCGTGCGCGAACGCCTGGTGCCAGCCGAGGCCCTGGTGTCTGAAACCGATCAAATCCCGGCCGACATCGTGCGCGAGATGAAGGCGATGGGCCTGTTCGGTCTGACCGTGCCCGAAGAGTTCGGCGGCCTGGCCCTGACCATGGAAGAGGAGGTGGAGGTGATGCTGGCGATGGGTCAGACCTCGCCGTGCTTCCGCTCGCTGTTCGGCACCACCGTTGGCATCGGCTCACAAGGCATCGTGTTCGATGGAACGCCGGAGCAGAAGGCGAAATACCTGCCACCGCTGGCCACGGGCGAGCTGATCGCTTCGTTTGCGCTGACCGAGCCCGAGGCCGGATCGGACGCGGCTTCGCTGCGCACCACCGCGATACGGGCAAGCGATGGCGACGGCGACCACTACGTGGTGAACGGCACCAAGCGTTTCATCACCAACTCCCCGCAGGCCGGCATCTTCACCTTGATGGCGCGCACGAACCCTGAAGACAAGGGCGCAGGCGGTGTCTCTGCCTTCATCGTGGAGGCCAACACCCCGGGCATCAGCATCGGCAAGAAGGACAAGAAGATGGGGCAGCGCGGCGCCCACACCGCCGACGTGATCTTCGAGAACTGTCGCGTGCCCGCCAGCCAGCTGATCGGTGGCCAGGAAGGCCAGGGCTTCAAGACCGCCATGAAGGTGCTCGAGAAAGGGCGCATCCACATCGGCGCCATCTGCGTGGGCGTGGCCGAGCGCATGCAGCGCGACGCCCTGAACTACGCCATCGAGCGCAAGCAGTTTGGCCAGCCCATCGCCGAATTCCAGCTGGTGCAGGCCATGCTGGCCGACAGCCAGGCCGAGATCTACGCCGCGCGCTGCATGGTGCTCGACGCCGCCCGCCGCCGCGACCTGGGCCAGAACGTGGCCACCGAGGCCTCGTGCTGCAAGATGTTTGCCTCCGAAATGTGCGGTCGCGTGGCCGACCGTGCGGTGCAGATCTTCGGCGGTGCCGGCTACATGAGCGAGTACGGCATCGAGCGCTTCTACCGCGACGTTCGGCTGTTCCGCATCTACGAAGGCACCACACAGATTCAGCAAATCGTCATCGCGCGCAATCTCGTCAGAGACGCCACCCGCTGACGATCCGGCAGCGACAAGACCCACCGTTCACCCGACCATTACAACAGGAGACAAGCCATGAAACTCACCACCCGCCGCACCACCCTGGCCACCCTGGCCGCCATCGGGCTGCTGGCCGGCGCCCCTGCCTGGGCGCAGACCGCGTACCCCAATCAGCCCATCAAGCTGGTCATTCCCTATCCGGCCGGTGGCGCCACCGACACGCTGGGCCGGCTGATCGCCCAGAAGATCCAGGAGAACTGGAACAACCCCGTGGTGGTGGAAAACCGCGCGGGTGCGGGTGGCACCATCGGCAACAACTTCGTGGCCAAGGCCGCACCGGACGGGCACACCGTGCTGCTGGCCATCACGGCTCTCATCCAGCAGCCGCCGCTGATGCAACTGCCCTACGACCCGGTCAAGGACTTCCAGCCCATCACCCGCGTGGCGATCAGCCCCAGCCTGCTCGCGGTGCAACCCAGCGATCCGGCCAAGGACCTCAAGGGCTTCATCGCCCAGGTCAAGGCCACCCCCGGCAAATACAACTTCGGCAGCTACGGCGCCGGCACCTCGTCGCACATCCAGGGCGAGTTGCTCAACACGCAGGCCGGTCTGGACATGGTGCACGTGCCGTACCAGGGCGCGGCACCGCTGGTGGCGGCCATGCTGGGCGGTCAACTGCCGGCGGCCTTCATCGACAGCGCCACCGCCCGGCCCCACCTCAAGTCCTTCAAGGTGCTGGCTGTGACCGGCCCCAGCCGCATGCCCGCCCTGCCCGACGTGCCCACCTTTGCCGAGCAAGGCCTGCACTCCTACGAGCCCCTGGGCTGGTTCGGCCTGTTGATGCCGGCGGGCGTGCCCAAGCCGGTGCTGGACAAGTTCGCCGCCGAGGCCGCGCGCGTGCTCAAGCTGCCGGATGTGCGCGAACGCATCGAAGGCCTGGGCCTGTTCGTTGGTGGTGAAACGCCGGAGGAGTTCGCCAAGGTCATGCGCAGCGATGCCGAAATCTACGCCCGCATCATCAAGGAAGCCAGGATCACCTTGAAGTGATCGCTCCGCCGGACTTCGCCTCTACCCAGATGCCGTCCGCCCCATCCGCACCCACGGCAGACGGCTGTCGTGGACACCACCCCGCCGTGAACGCCCATCCCTTCGGGTGCGTGGCGTCAGGGCGTGTCTGCATCCCAGGATCCACCCAGAACGGAGACATCTCATGCGCGACACCCATGTTCCCTTGGCGTTGAACCAGTCCCACCCGACGACCGCAACACACAAGCGCCGCACCTGGCTCACGGCGATGGCCAGCGGCCTGCTGGCACTCACCAGTCCCTTTGCATCTGCACAGACCACACCGGATACGGCAGTGGTCAAGCTGATCGTGGGCTACGCCGCTGGCGGGCCGGTGGACGGTGCGGCACGCGTGTTCGCACCCGTGCTGGCCCGCGAACTGGGCCAGACCGTCATTGTGGAAAACCGCGCCGGTGCCGCCGGTTCCGTGGCCGGTGCCTCGGTGGTGAAGGCCGCGCCCACCGGTCACGAGCTGTTCTTTGCGGCCAGCCCCACGCTCACCATCTCGCCGCACGTGCTCAAGGCCATGAGCTTCGATCCCCGCAAGGATCTGGCACCTATTGCACCCATCCTCAGCTACGCCAACGTGCTGGTGGTCAACAACGACCAGCCCTTCAAGACGGTGCCCGAACTCATCGCGCATGCCAAGGCCCATCCCGGCCAGATCACCTATGGCTCGGCCGGCATGGGCGCGTCCAACCACCTCAGCGGCGAACTGTTTGCGCGCCGCAGCGGTACCCGCCTCACGCATGTGCCCTACCGGGGCAACGCGCCGGCCATGGCCGACGTCATGGGCGGCCAGATCCACATGATGTTCGACATCATCGGCAGCGCGCGCGGCTACATCGATGGCGCACGCGTGCGCCCGCTGGCGGTGACCTCGCTCGAACGCAATCCGGCGCTGCCGCAGCTGCCCACCATGGCCGAGCTCGGTGTGAAGGACTACGACGTGGGTGGCTGGTTCGGCCTGTTCGGACCGCTGGGCATGAAACCCGATGTGCTGAGCCGGCTCGGCGCCGCCACCGGCAAGGCATTGCAGGACCCGGACCTGCGCAAGCGATGGGCCGAGCAGGGCTACGTGGTGTGGGAAGGCACCGCCGCCGAACTGGGCGAACGCACCGCGCGCGAACACGCGCTGTGGGCCGATGTCACCAAAGGCATGACCTTCGAGTGAACCCATGGCCCACACCCGCATCCATCAACTGTTTGACGAAAAGGTGGCGCAAGCCCCGAGCCAGCCTTTCCTGTTCACCCCGGAAGGGTCGATGAGCCTGGGTCAGCTGGCAGTGTGGGTCGACCAGCTGCAGGCCGAGCTGCTGGGTCTGGGCGTGCGCGCAGGTGACCGCGTGCTGGTGGCGGCGGAGAACTGCCCGGAACACGTGGCATTGATCCTGGCCTGCAGCCGGGTGGGTGCCTGGGCCTGTGGTGTGAACGCCCGCATGTCGGCGGGCGAGTTGGCGGCGTTCATCCACAAGGCCGATCCGCGCGTGGTGTATTTCACCGCCGGCATCTCGGAAGCGACAGCCAGCCATGCCCGCGCCGCGCAGGCCCGACCGGGCGTGCTGCCCGGGCTGTGGCACACCGGGCCGCGCCCAGCATCAGTTGCACAGAGGGGTGCACTGGCCAACGACGTGGCGGCGGTGATCTTCACCTCCGGCACCACCGGTCAACCCAAAGGCGTGATGGTCAGCCACGCTGGCCTGCTGCAATTTGCCAAGGCGTCCAGCGCTTCGCGCGCGCTGGGGCCACAAGACCGGTCTTACGCCTACCTGCCCATGACCCACATCTTCGGTCTGGGCACGGTCCTCATGGCCTCGTTGCACGCCGGTGCCGGGCTGGTAATGCGCAGCCGATTCGACCCGGCCGACGTGTTCGACGCCCTGGCCCGTCACGGCGTAACCCAGTTGCAGGGCCCACCCACGCTGTTCCAGCGCCTGCTGTCGTGGCTGGACGAACAAGGCATTGAGCGACCCGCCACGCCCGCACTGCGCTATGTGTACACCGGTGCGGCGCCCATGACCTTGCCACTCAAGCAGGCGGTCGAACAGCGCTTTGGCCTGCCACTGCACCACGGCTATGGCCTTTCGGAATACGCCGGCGCCTTGTGCGTTGGGCGGCTGGGCGAACGGCGCGATGACACGTCGGCCGGCTACCTGGTGGAGGGTGCCGAACTGCGCATCGTTGATGCACAGGGCCACGACCTGCCGTCCGGGCAGACCGGCGAAATCTGGATGCGTGGCACCGGCCTCATGCCGGGCTATTTCGGCGATCCCGACGTCACCGCCGAGGTGATGCGACCGGGCGGCTGGTACGCCAGCGGTGATCTGGGGCGGCTGGGCGACGACGGTGCACTGTTCGTGGTGGGGCGCCTCAAGGACATGATCATCCGTTCCGGCTTCAATGTGTACCCGGTGGAAGTGGAATCCGTGCTGTCCATCTGGCCTGGTGTGGCGCGCGTGGCGGTGGCGGGTCACACACTGCCCGACGGCAATGAAGAGATCATTGCCTTCATCGAAACCCAACCTGGCGCCACCATCGACACCGACGCGTTGCGGGCCCACGCGGCAGGCCAACTGGCGCCCTACAAGCGCCCCTCACACGTGGTGGTGGTTGATGCCCTGCCGATGACGCTCAGCGGCAAGGTGCTCAAGCGCGAACTGTTGGCCGCCTGGTCTCGTGCAGCGGCAGCCACAGCAGCTTGAAGCGCCGTCGGATTGATCGAAATCGCCAACGGCCTGCATGCTTTTGGCAATGGGCGCAGCTGGGTGAAGTTTCTAGACTGGCCAAACCATCTCTCGCGTTGCAGCGTATTTGCAATGGACAGGTGGAGCGAGCCCGACACCACCCCAAAGAGGAGACAGACATGCACAAAGCCGATTCCCCACAACCGCCCCAAGGCCCGCGCGGCCTCGATCGCCGCACCCTGCTGGCCGCCGGCCTGGGGGCTCTCGGGCTGAACGCCGTGCCGGCTTTCGCGGCCAGCCCTTTCCCGGACCGGCACATCACCCTGGTGCTGCCGTTCCCGGGCGGTGGCATGTTCGATGCCGTGCTGCGCGCCATGGGCAATGCGGCTGCTCAGGATCTGGGGCAGCCCGTCGTGCTCAACCACAAGCCCGGTGCCGGTGGCGTCTCGGGCACGGCCGGTCTGGCCATGATGAACGAGGCCGACGGCTACACCTTGAGCGTCATGCACAACTCGGTCATCCGTCATCCGCACATCACCAAGGTCAGCTGGGATCCGGTCAAGGACTTCACCTACATCACCGGCCTGGCCAGTCTCACCACCGGTATTGCCGTGGCGGCCGATGCGCCATGGAAGAGCCTGGAAGACCTGTTGGCCGACGCCAAGGCCCGCCCGGGCCAGATCACCTGGGGCAACGTGGGCGCCACCAGTGCCAACCGCATCTATGGCCAGCGCCTGGCCAAAGCCGCCGGCGTGGAAATCAACTTCATTCCCTACAAGGGCGGCGCCGAACAGGTGGCTGCGGTGCTGGGCGGACACCTCCATGTGTACGGCGACCCGGGATTTGGCGCCATGGCCCTGAGCGGCAAGCTGCGTCTGCTGGCCACCTTCACCGATCAGCGCCTGCCCCGCTGGCAACAAGTGCCCACGGTGAAAGAGCTGGGCCACGACCTGGTGATCGAGTCGCCCGTGGGCATTGTGGCCCCCAAGGGCCTGGACCCTGCCATCGCCCTGCGCCTGCAGAATGCCTTGCAGAAGGCCACGAAAGACCCGGACTACCAGCGCCTGAGCGCCGAATACGACCTGGTCCCCTGGTTGCTCGACGGTGCCGCCTACCAGCAGTACGCTACCAAGCAGTTCGTGCGTGAAAAACAGATGCTCGACGAGATCGGATTCAAACCCTCATGAATGCGCGCAGTCCCCTCACCATGACAGAATCCCCATCCGCCCCGAACCAGGGCAAGCCTGTGGCGGGCCCCGATCGCCACATCCCGTTCCTGGAACTGATTTCGGCGCGCCGCGAATCGGTGGGCAAGGGGGTGGCCGTGGTGGCAGTGGAACTGCGCCCGGACCTGCTCAACAACCACGGCGGTGGCCACGGCGGCGTGGTCATGACCCTGCTCGACAGCGCCATGGCCAATGCCGCACTGGGCCTGGTGGACTTCGCACGCGAGGTCGTCACCATCGACATGCACGTGGGCTTCATGCGCCCGGCGTCGGGCCGCCTTGTGGCCACGGGCCGCACCACGGGTGGCGGTCGATCGGTGTGCTTTTGCGAAGCCGAGCTGGTCGATGGCACCGGCGCCGTGGTGGCCAAGGCCATGGGCACCTTTCGCTACCGCGCGCCGGTGAACGCATCGCCCGATGCTGACCAGGGCACGCCCTGACCTGTCCACGGAATCCACCATGTACCTCACCCAGGGCCTGCAGCGTGCACTGCAAACCCATCCTCAGAAGATCGCTGTGCGCCACGTCGCCGAAGACGGTGACCGCACCCTGAGCTTCACCGAGCTGGCCGATCGCGCCGCCCGCCACGCCGCCGCCTTGCGTGGACGCGGCGTGTCGCCCGGCGACCGTGTGGCCTTGCTCGCACCCAACAACGACGCCTTGATCATCCTGCTGTGGTCGTGCTGGTGGCTGGGCGCCGTGGCCTGCCCGCTGAACACGCGCTGGAGCCTGGTCGAACTGCGCCACGCGTTGGCGGATTCGGGCGCACGCCTGCTGGTGGTCGACCCTTCGCTGGCCGGGCCCGCCGCCGAACTGGCCGACCAGACCACGGTGCTGTCCACCGATGCATTCGCCGTCGAGGCCACCGCCTGCACGCCAATGCCGGACAGCCGCACCGGCGGCGACGCCCTGGCCGCCTTGCTCTACACCGGTGGCACCACGGGCAAGTCCAAGGGCGTGATGCTGTCGCACGCGAACTTCTGGACCGCGTCCATCACCCGTGCGGCCGAGCTGCCCAACCCGCCCGATGGCGTGTCCCTGCTGGTGGCGCCGCTGTTCCACGTGGCCGGGCTGGGCCGTCTGGTGGGGCAGGCCAGCGTGGGCGGTACCTGCATCACCATGCCGAGCTTCCGTCCCGACCAGGTGATGGCCGCCGTGGAGCGCCTGGGCATCACCGACACCATCATGGTGCCCAGCATGCTGCAGGCCATGCTCGACCTGTCGGGCTTCGACGCCCGCCGCATGCAGTCGCTCACGCGCATTGCCTTTGGCGCGGCCCCCATGCCGCCCGATCTGCTGGACCGCGCGCTACAGACCTGGCCCGATGCCGAATTCTTCCAGGCCTACGGCCTGACCGAGACCGCGGGCGCGGTCTGCATCAACCCGCCCGCCAACCACCGCGGCGAGGGCCGGCGCAATGGCCGCTGGCGCGCGGTGGGGCGGCCTGGCCTGGGGGCTGAGGTGCGCATCGTCGACCCGCTGGGCGAGGAAGTCCCGCGTGGCGAAGTGGGCGAAATCCAGGTGCGCGGCCCCATGGTCACGCGCGGTTACTGGAACCTGCCCGAAACCACCGCACACGCTTTCGTCGACGGCTGGTTCCGCACCGGCGATGGTGCGCGCATGGACGAACACGGCTACCTCTTCATCGCCGATCGGTTGAAAGACATGATCATCTCCGGTGGCGAGAACGTGTACTCCGCCGAAGTGGAAGCCGTGCTGCGCAGCCACCCGCAGGTGGTGGATGCGGCCGTCATCGGCCTGCCCGACCTGAGGTGGGGTGAAGCGGTGCATGCCGTGGTGGTGGCGCGCGACCCGGCCCTGCGCGGCGACAACGCCCACACCGCTGCGTTGCAGGCCGAACTCACGGCATGGTGCCGCCGCGAACTGGCCGGCTACAAGTGCCCGCGCGGCATGCACTTTGTCGGGACCTTGCCCATGAGCGCGGCGGGCAAGGTGCTCAAGACCGTGCTGCGCGACAGCTTGCGCGCATGATCACAATGCACTCCGCGAACGACGATGCAGCGAACGCAGAGGCGCAGGCCGAAGCGCGCCGCCATGCCTATGCGCGCGTGGCCTTCACCCGCTGGCTGGGCGTGCAGCGGGCGTATTCGAAAGACGGCCAAGCGCGCCTGACCATTGAGAGCCGCCCCGAGCTGGAAAACGTGATCCACGCCATCCACGGCGGTGTGGTGCTCACCCTGATGGACGTGGTCATGGCCAGCGCGGCCGTATCGTTGGTGGACTTCCAGAAGACCGCCGTCACGCTCAATCTCAATGCCAGTTTCGTGCGTCCCGGGCGCGGCCGCCTGGTGGCGGACGGCGAAGTGCTGCAGACGCTCGACGGCGTGATCCTGTGCCAGGCCGAGGTGCGGGACGAAACGGAAGAGGTGATTGCCCGTGGCATGGGCAGCTTTCGCTACCTGCCCCTGCCTGAAGCTGCCTGAGCCTCATCTCCTTCGCTCCACCATGTCCTTGCCCACCTGCCTGCAACACCTGCGCCTGCCGGTGATCGCGTCGCCCCTGTTCATCATCAGCGTGCCCGAACTGATCATTGCGCAATGCAAGGCCGGCATCGTCGGCGCCATGCCGGCGCTCAACGCGCGCCCGCAGTCTTTGCTCGACGACTGGCTGGCGCAAATCACAGAAACCCTGGCCGCGCACGACCGGGCACACCCCGAACAGCCTGCCGCGCCCTTTGCCATCAACCAGATCGTGCACAAGAGCAACGACCGGCTCGACGCCGACATGGCCGTGTGCGCCAAATACCGCGTGCCACTGGTCATCACCTCGCTGGGTGCACGCGCCGAAGTGAACGATGCCGTGCACGCCTGGGGTGGCGTTGTGCTGCACGACGTGATCAACAACAGTTTCGCCCACAAGGCGGTGGATAAAGGCGCCGATGGCCTGGTGGCCGTGGCCGCCGGTGCGGGCGGTCATGCCGGCACCAAGAATCCGCTGGCACTGATCCAGGAAATCCGCGCCTGGTTCGACGGCCCGCTGGCGCTCTCGGGCGCCATCGCCACGGGTGATGCCATCCTGGCCGCTCAGGCCATGGGTGCCGACCTGGCCTACATCGGATCGGCCTTCATCGCCACCGAAGAGGCGCGTGCCGACGAGGCCTACAAGCGCATGATCGTGGAGGGCAGCAGCGACGACATCGTCTACTCCAACCTGTTCACCGGCGTGCACGGCAACTACCTCAAGCCATCCATCCGCGCCGCCGGCATGGACCCCGACCAGCTGCCGCAGAGCGACCCGTCTGCCATGAACTTCGGCAGCACCCGCAAACCCTGGAAAGACATCTGGGGCTGTGGCCAGGGCATTGGCGCGGTGCACGCGGTGGAGCCGGTGGCCGAACGCGTGGCCCTGCTGGAGCGCGAGTACCGTGCGGCCCGTGAACGCCTGGCGCTGTAGCCCTTCACCATTCCCGAGGGGAGGGTTTGGCAATCCGAGATTGCCTCCCAGCTGGGTGGCCGCGATCATTGGGGCCAACCGGAACAGCACAGGAGACACATGAGCACCGCCCCGCCTGGCCTGGACGCCGGGACACTCACGCAATTGCAAACCTGGCAGGGCCGAACCGAGACCTTGCACGACCAGATCACGGCCGCCCCGCTGCGCGCACTCTCCGCCACCCTCGACCGGGACGACCCGGCACCGGCCACCGGCACCACACTCCCCCCGTTGTGGCACTGGCTGTACTTTCTGCCCACGCACCGCCAAAGCGAGATTGGCCAGGACGGTCACCCGCAGCGCGGTGGTTTCCTGCCGCCGGTGCCACTGCCCCGGCGCATGTGGGCGGGCAGCCGCCTGGCTTGGAGCACCGACAACCCCTTGCGTGTGGGTGACGCTGTCGAGCGACTCTCGCGCATTGCATCTGTGCAGCACAAACAAGGCCGCAGCGGCGATCTGGTGTTCGTGCAGGTGGCGCACGAGCTGCGCAATGAGCATGGTCTTGCCCTGAACGAAGTGCACGACATCGTCTACCGCGACGCGCCCCGCCCGGGTGACCCGGCGCCCGAGCCGACGGCAGCGGAAACCGGTGCGGCCTGGCAACGCGAACTCACGCCCGACGACGTGCTGCTGTTTCGCTACAGCGCGCTCACCTTCAATGGCCATCGCATCCACTACGACCGCCGCTACGTGACCGAAACGGAAGGCTACCCCGGCCTCGTCGTGCACGGCCCGCTGATCGCCACCCTGCTGATGGATCTGCTGCGCCGCCACCTGTCCACGGCCACCGTCAAGGCGTTCAGCTTCAAGGCGCTGCGCCCCAGCTTCGATGGTCGTCCCTTGCGCGTGAATGGTCAGCCATCGCCCGATGGGCGCAGTGTGCGGCTGTGGGCGCAAGACGCCGATGGCTGGCTGACCATGTCCGCAGCGGCCGAACTCGAATGAAATGAATCACCCCCTGCGCCGCTTCGCGTCTTCCCCCTCTCTCGCCTTCGGCGGGAGGGGGACGGCACCAGAGGCCCGGCGAAGCCGGTTCCTCGGTGCCCTTGGACTGGATCTCTTTATTCGGTGCGGATCGCGCGCCGGCGCCAGGAACAACACAAATTCTTTTTGAACCATCGACATCCATGCACCACACTCCAGACGCCTACCAGGACATCCGCGACGCCGTGCGCGCGCTCTGTGCCGAGTTCCCTGACGAATACCACCGCAAGGTCGATGAGCAGCGGGCTTACCCCGAAGCCTTTGTCGATGCCCTGACCAAGGCCGGCTGGATGGCCGCGCTGATTCCGCAGGCCTATGGCGGCTCGGGCCTGAGCATGGCCGAAGCTTCGGTGATCATGGAAGAGATCAACCGATCCGGCGGCAACTCCGGCGCCTGCCATGGCCAGATGTACGTGATGAACGCCATCGTGCGCAGCGGCACGGAGGCGCAGAAAGACCGCTACCTGCCGCGCATCGCTGCAGGTGAGCTGCGCATCCAGGCCATGGGCGTGACCGAGCCCACCACCGGCAGCGACACCACCAAGCTCAAGACGCAGGCCGTGAAGAAGGACGGCCGCTGGGTCATCAACGGGCAGAAGGTCTGGATCTCTCGCGTGCAACACAGCGACATGATGATCTTGCTGGCCCGCACCACACCGCTGGCCGAAGTGCAGAAGAAGTCCGACGGGCTTTCCTGTTTCCTGATCGATCTCAAACAGGCCGAAGGCAAGGGACTCACCGTGCGCCCCATACCCAACATGGTCAACCACGAGACCAACGAACTGTTCTTTGACAACCTGGAAATTCCCGAAGAGAACCTGCTGGGCGTGGAAGGCAAGGGGTTCAAGACCATCCTCGACGGCCTGAACGCCGAGCGCACACTGATCGCGGCCGAGTGCATCGGCGACGGTTATTGGTTCGTCGACCGCGCCACGAAGTACGCCAGCGAGCGCGTGGTGTTCAACCGCAAGATCGGTCAGAACCAGGGCGTGCAGTTCCCCATCGCTGAGAGCTACATCGAAATCGAAGCCGCCAACCTGATGCGCTGGCGCGCCTGCGAACTCATCGACGCCCACAAGCCCTGCGGCGCCGAAGCCAACATGGCCAAGTACCTGGCCGCCAAGGCCAGCTGGGAGGCGGCCAACGCCTGCCTGCAGACACACGGAGGCTTCGGCTTCGCGAATGAATACGACGTGGAGCGCAAGTTCCGCGAGACCCGCCTGTACCAGGTGGCGCCCATCTCCACCAACATGATCCTGTCGTACGTGGCGGAGCACGTGCTGGGGTTGCCCCGGAGTTACTGATGGCCCACCCCTGCGCCGCCTTCGGCGTCACCCCCTCAAGGGGGCAATGCCTGTGGCCCGGCAAAGCCGGTTCCACGGCATTTCTGGAATGGGACACTTCTTGCCGAAGGTTTTGCATGTTTGATGTTTGCCATCGCTGGCTAACCCATACCCTTGTTGGCCATGGCGTGTGCGGGCCTGTCGCAGCGCGCCGTGTGAGGCGCCGAGAAGCGCAGGGGCCGTGGCCGCGCGCGCAGCGCGCTTCCTTCTCTGACTTGTCGCACTTGTCTGAGCGGAGAGAGCGCAGCGAACGCAGCGAGTTGTGCGACAGGCCACGGCCGCGAGCATCGCAGGGGAGTCGGTGCTGCGCACCGACCGCCTCACCCAAGCGCTGTGGCAGGCCCGCACACGCCGTGGCCCGCGAGGTGCCGCCACTGCTCGCCGAACAAGGAAAGAGAGGGCCGAGAAATGAGACCACTTGACGGCATCACCGTGGTCTCGCTGGAGCATGCGATCGCTGCGCCTTTCTGCACACGCCAGCTGGCCGATCTGGGCGCGCGGGTGATCAAGGTGGAGCGGCCGGGGGTGGGCGACTTTGCGCGGGCTTACGACACGCGTGTGAAAGGCCAGTCCTCGCATTTCATCTGGACGAACCGTTCGAAGGAGAGCCTGTCGCTGGATCTCAAGCAACCCGAGGCCCTGGCCGTGTTGAACGAGGTGCTGCAGGGGGCGGATGTGCTGGTGCAGAACCTCGCACCCGGCGCGGCGGCGCGCATGGGTCTGGCGTACGAGACATTGCGGGAACGCTGCCCGCGCCTGATCGTGTGCGACATCTCCGGCTACGGCGAAGACGGCCCCTACCGCGACAAGAAGGCCTACGACCTGTTGATCCAGAGCGAGGCCGGCTTGCTCTCCATCACCGGCACGCCCGACGAACCGTCCAAGGCGGGCAACTCGATCGCCGACATTGCCGCCGGCATGGTGGCCTACAGCGCCATCCTCGCTGCGTTGCTGCAGCGTGGTCGCACCGGCGAAGGTTCACACATCGATGTGTCCATGCTGGAGAGCCTGGCCGAATGGATGGGCTACCCGCTGTACTACGCCTTTGAAGGTGCCAGCCCGCCGCCGCGCACCGCAGCCTCGCATGCCAGCATCTACCCCTATGGCCCCTTCGCTGCTGGCGATGGCGGTACGGTGATGCTGGGCCTTCAGAACGAACGCGAATGGAAGCTGTTCTGCGACACCGTGCTGGAACAGCCCGACCTGTCCACCGACCCACGATTTCACAGCAATGCGCAGCGCAACCAGCACCGCAGCGAGTTGCGTGCCCTCATCCTCGCCGTGTTTGCCATGCTGGACACGGAAGCCGTGGTGGCCCGACTGGACCGTGCGCAGATCGCCAACGCCCGCATGAACGACATGGCCGGTGTGTGGAGTCACCCGCAGCTGGCCGCGCGCGGGTGCTGGCAGCCAGTGGACACGCCCGCCGGCACGGTACCGGCCCTGCTGCCACCGGGACGCCACAGCGGTTTCGATTACCGCATGGACCCGGTGCCCGCCGTGGGCCAACACACCCAGGCCATCCTGCGCCAGCTCGGCCGCAGCGAGGCCGACATTGCCACCCTGCGCGCCGCTGGCGCCATCTGAACCTGCTCCACATGACCACACCCTCCGCCACCTTGGCCACCTTTGCCGCACAACTGCAGTTCACCGACATCCCGGATGCCGTGGTCCGCAAGACCGAAGACCTGCTGGTGGACTGGTTTGGCTCCGCTGTGGCCGGGTTCGGATCGCGCCCGGTGCAGAGCATTGCGCGTTTTGCACTTGCCATGGGGCCGGCCGACGGGCCGAGCGAAGTGATCAACGAACGCCGCCGATCCAGCCCCTACGCCGCCGCCATGGCCAATGCCGCGGCCTCGCATGTGGCCGAGCAGGACGACGTGCACAACGGTTCGGTGTTCCACCCGGCCACGGTGGTCTTTCCGCCCGCGCTGGCGGTGGCGCAGGCCGTGGGTGCCAGCGGAAAGGACCTGCTGACCGCCTCGGTGGTCGGCTACGAGGTGGGCATTCGCATTGGTGAGTTTCTGGGGCGCTCGCACTACAAGGTGTTCCACACCACCGGCACCGCCGGCACCGTGGCCGCTGCCGTGGCGGTGGGCCACTTGCTCAAGCTCACACCGCAGCAGATGCAGCACGCCATGGGTTCGGCCGGCACCACCGCCGCCGGCCTGTGGGAATTCCTGCGCACCGCCGCAGACAGCAAGCAATTGCACACCGCCCACGCCGCCGGCGCCGGCCTGATGGCCGCCTACTTGGCGCAAGACGGATTCACCGGTGCGGCTCAGGTGCTTGAAGGCCCGCAGGGCATGGCCGCCGGTATGTCCCGCGATGCCGACGTGGCCCGCCTCACCGATCGCCTGGGCTCGCGCTGGGCCACCACCGAAACTTCTTTCAAGTACCACGCCAGCTGCCGCCACACCCACCCGGCGGCCGACGCGTTGTTGCAGGTCATGCAGGCGAATCAGCTTCTGCCGACCGATATCGCCCAGGTCACTACCCACGTGCACCAGGGTGCGATTGACGTGCTGGGCCCGGTGGTCAATCCATCCACCGTGCACCAGAGCAAGTTTTCCATGGGCACGGTGCTGGCCCTGGTGGCGCAGTTTGGCCATGCTGGCCTGGCCGAGTTCGATCAGCATTTTCTAAGCGACACCACAAAGACGCTGCGTGACCGTGTGCGCATGGCGCTAGACGACGAGGTCGACCGCGCCTACCCCGCACGCTGGATCGGCAAGGTAACCGTGCAGACCACCGACGGGCGCACGCTGCACGGGCGCATCGACGAACCCAAGGGCGACCCGGGCAACACGCTCAGCCGCGAAGAGATCACCGCCAAGGCACTGCGCCTGGCGGACCACAGCGGCGGCGCCACACCCGCCCGGATGCAGGCCGCCGTGGACGCGCTGTGGCAGGTGGCTCAATGGCCGCGCGTGGGCACGCTGCTGGGCGCGTGATGAACACATCCGCGCTCGGAGGTGCGCGCAGCCTGCTGTTCGTGCCTGGTCACCGCCCGGAACGGTTCGGGAAGGCGCTGGCCACTGACGCAGGCGGCGTCATCCTGGACCTGGAAGACGCAGTGGCGCCGCAGGACAAGGCCGCTGCGCGGGAACACATGCGGTCCTTTGTTCAACAGGCCGGGCCGACACAGCGCGCCCGCCTGCTGGTGCGCATTAACCCGGTGGACTCGCCCGAACACACCGGTGATCTGCAGGCGCTGCGTTCGCTACGCGACCACCCGCCGGGGGGCGTGGTGCTGCCCAAGGCCAGCGATGCGAACAACCTCGCTGCCGTGGCAGCGGCTGCCGGCTCTGGCGTGGCACTGTTGCCGCTGATTGAAAGCGCCGAAGGCTGGGAGCAGGCCGACGCGCTGGCCCGCGCGCCCGGCGTGCTGCGGCTCGTTTTTGGTCATCTGGATTTCCAGCTCGACATGGGCATGGCCGCCGACGAGGCCCAGACCGAGCTGATGCCGGTGCGCCTCGCGCTGGTGGCCGCTTCCCGGCGCGCCGGCCTGGCGCCGCCGGTGGACGGTGTCACACCCGACGTGGGCAACCCGGTGGCCTGCGACACCGACACCCGACGCGCCCTGCGGCTGGGCTTTGGTGGCAAGCTATGCATCCACCCCAGCCAGGTGGCGCTGGTGCACGCCGCCTTCGCCCCCAGCGCTGCCGAGCGCGAGTGGGCGCAGCGCGTGCTGGCGGCCAATCAAATGGCACAAGGTGCGGTGTTCCAGTTCGAAGGCCGCATGGTGGATGCGCCGGTGTTGGCGCGGGCACGGCAGGTACTTCTGTCTTGAATGCGTTCACAGGGCTGGGTGGCAGAATGGCCGCCATGTCCATGCACTTCGATCTGGTCGACCTGCGCCTCATGGTGCGCGTGGCCGAGGCCAACAGCCTGACCAAGGGCGCCGAGGCTTCACACATCTCGCTGCCAGCCGCCAGCACACGCATCAAGCACCTGGAAGAAAGCATTGGCACCAAGCTGTTCTACCGCAACAGCCAGGGCGTCACGCTCACGCCGCCCGGACAGGCCTTTGTGCACCACGCGCGTCTGGTGCTGGGTCAGCTCGAGCACCTGCGCGGCGACCTGCAGGAATACGCCCGCGGCATCAAGGGCCACCTACGGGTGTACGCCAACACCACTGCGCTCAGTGAGTTCCTTCCGCCGGTGCTGCGCACCTACCTCAGTACCCATCCCGACGTGAACATCGATCTGCGCGAGCGCTTGTCCAATGACATCATCCGCGCCGTCACCGAAGGCCAGACCGACATCGGCATCGTTGCCGGCTCGGTCCGGACAGAGAACCTGGAGACCGTGCCCTACCGCAGCGATCGCCTGGTGCTGGTGGTGCACCCGGGCCACCCGCTGGCATCCAGCGAGCATGTGGCCTTTGTCGACACACTGGACTACGACCACGTGGGCCTGCACGAGTCCAGCGCCATCCATGCCTTTTTGCGTCAGGCCTGCGACCGCCTGAACCGCTCCCTCAAGCTGCGCATCCAGGTGAGTGGTTTTGAGGGCGCCTGCCGCATGATCGAGACCGGCGTGGGCATCGGCATCCTGCCTGAATCAGCTGCGAACCGGCATGCACAAAAAATGGACCTGCGCATCGTGCCCCTGAGCGATGCCTGGTCGTTGCGGGCGATGCAGATCTGCGTGCGCAGCCTGGATGCCTTGCCTCAGTTCGCTCGCGAACTGGTGGACCTGCTGGTGGAAGATGCGCGCCAGGCTGGCAACGTCGACGAGCAGGCGGTGTGAACCTCGCACAGCCAGACGCCAGATCAGAAGCAGCGTTCTCCCGATCCAGGGGGCGTCAAACGATGCTCGCGGCGGATTGGCTCACCAACCGGTCGATCAGCAATTTGACGGGTCGCCGCATGGGGCCCTTTCTGGCCAGCAGGTGAAAACGCTGAGGATTGGGCTGCTCAACGTCGGAGAGCGTGAGCAACCGGCCGTCTGTCAGGTACGCGTCTGCATAAGGTCTGCGAAGCAGGACGATCCCGTGTCCACCGGCGGCGGCCTGCAGCGCCAGGTCGTAGTCTGGAAACTGGCGGTCCTGGGGGCGGAGCGAATAGCCCGTACCCTGGCTGCGCAGCCAATGGCGCCATGGCCCCGGGTCCGAGTCGTGAACCAGCACGTGTCGCAGCATCTCGGAGGGGGAAGGCGACTGGCCCATCAGATGGGCCAAGGCGGGTGATGCCGCCGGCACCAGCGTTTCCTGAAACAGTGGAATGGTGAGGCCGTCCGGCCAGTTGCCACGCCCGTAGCGCACGGCGAGATCGACCTCATCCAGATCCGCAAAGCGTTGCTCCACGTCGATCGCGAGCCGAAACACGGGCGGTACGCCCTCCACGGCCGACAGCCGGGGCAGCAGCCACAAACGAGCGAACGACGGGACCACGCTGATGCGCACAACTTCCAGCGCCTGGGGGCCCCCGGAGGCCAGTCTGGCTGTCTCCAGGGTCTCCAGCGTCTGGGTGAAGACACTCACACATCGCTGCCCTTCCAGGGTCAGCCTCACGCCCCGGCCATGACGCTCAAACACCGGAGCGCCCACCCATTGCTCCACTGCACCGATACGGCGGCTCACGGCCCCATGGGTGATGTTGAGTTCATCGGCCGCACCCGTGAAGGATCCACAGCGGTAGGCGGCCAGAACAGCCAGCAGGGCATCGATGGGCGGCAATGCGGGGGCGTGAGATGAGCTGTGATTCATGCGCACAGTTCACCATCGAATGGTGATCTATGTCAAACCGCTGGGGCGGCCTATAAACAAGCCATGAACACACCCAACACACCCCACGTACTGCCCGCGCTGGCGGTTGCCACCACCATCATCGTCTGGGCCACCGCGTTCCCAGCCATCGGTGTCGCGTTGACAGAAATGTCGCCACTGGGCCTCGCGTCCATACGCTTTGCCATCGCGGCCGCGTTTGCCCTGGCCTGGTTGGGCTATCGGCGCCCCGTGCGCATGCCTCTGGCTGATCTGCTTGTCTGTGTGCTTTGCGGATGGGTGGGTGCTGCGGGGTACAGCGTGCTGCTGAACATGGGCCAGACTTCTGTTTCTCCAGGCGCAGCCAGCTTCCTGGTCAAGACCGAGAGCATATGGATGGCGATGTTCGGTGTTGTGTTTCTCAAGGAGGCCTTCAACCGATGGGCCTGGGTGGGAACCGCCATCGGGTTCGCCGGCGTGGGTGTGATTGCCTACGGACAACCGGGCGGCATTGCATGGGGCTCGGGCGCGCCATTTGTGCTCGCCGCGGCCTTGTGTTCGGCCACCGGATTTGTCTTGCAGCGCCGCCTGGTCCAACGCTATGGGGCCCTGCAGGTGTCGGCCATCATGCTCATCTCTGCGGCCGTGGCCTTGCTGGCCTGGCTGCCTCAGGGAGCGGTCGAGTTACGCGCTGCCTCTGGCGAGGTCTGGCTGTGGGTCCTGTTCCTCGGGCTGTTTCCTACGCTCATTGGCCAGTTCTGCTGGACCTACGCCATCGGTCAATACGGTGCTGCCAGGGCGGGTAATTTTCTTTATCTCATTGCGCCGCTGGCCATGGGCTTGTCCTGGCTTCTGTCGCGCGAAGTGGCTGGGTGGAGCACCGCACTGGGGGGCGCCTGCGTGCTGGCGGGCGTGCTGCTGGTGAACATGCGAGGGCAAACGTCAATGCTTCCGAAGCCAAAGCGTGCGACAGCATAGGCCTGCCCTGCCCATCTATTGCCCACCATTTGAGGAGAACCCGGCATGAAAAAATTGTCTGAATCCAAAAGCGCGATGGCTGATCCGGCGCAATGGCATCTCTCGCGCTCATTTGCGTTTGAAGCCCAGCACGTTGCCTACGACGTTCGCGGCAATGGTCCTGCGGTGGTTCTGGTTCACGGCACTCCTTGGTCGTCGTTCAACTGGCGCAAGATCATCGCCGCACTGGCTCGACATCACACCGTCTACTTCTATGACCTGCTCGGTTTTGGCCAATCCCAGAAAAGCGCCGGGCAAGACGTTTCACTTCGTATTCAGGGAAGGCTGCTGGCCCGGCTGATCGAACACTGGGGACTCGTGCGTCCGATGGTTGTGGGTCATGACTTTGGAGGGACCACCGTGCTCCGAAGTCACCTGCTCGAAGGCATCGAATACGCAAAGATGGCGCTGGTGGATCCGGTGGCGGTAGGGCCCTGGGGTTCGCCATTCTTCAAGCACGTGAAAGTCCATGAAGCTGCCTTTTCAGGTGTGCCTTCATACATTCATGCTGCGATGGTGGAGGCGTATGTGCGGGGCGCCATGCACCAGACGCCCCAACCCGAGGCGCTTGCAGGCATTCTTCGTCCCTGGTTGAGCGAAGAAGGGCAGGCAGCGTTCTACCGTCAGATTTCTCAGGCGGACCAGCAGTACACGGATGAGATCGAACCGCTGTATGGGGCCATCACTTGCAAGCCATTGCTCGTCTGGGGAGAAGAAGACACCTGGGTGCCGATCGAGAAAGGACATGCGCTGAACAGGATGATCCCTGGGTCACGGCTGGTCCCCCTGCCAGCGGCGGGCCACCTGGTGCAAGAAGATGCCCCTCAGCTGCTTGCGGACGTTCTGGTGAAGTACTTCAATCCGTCCTGAGAGACGGGGTGCGTATTTCGGTCGCTTCTGGACACTCAGTTCAGTTTCTCGTGGACAGCGGGAACGGTGGGACCAGGACGCCCGGATCGGCTCTCTTGAACACCAGCAATTTGCTGCCGGTAGGCATCGATTCTGCGGCGCCCAGTTGCCATGTAGGTTGGTCGGGCGGGTGCGAGGCCAGCTAGACTTCAGCAATCGGCCAGATGCGGACACACGATGATATGACTACCAATCGTTGGACACTCTATAGCCCATGCCTTCCGCCTGACATGTCGCCGCCCTTGCTGGGTGCACCTCTGACCAAGGACGACGACCCATTGGTTGAGACAGGACACCATGCCGATGGTCGCCTTTTGCCAGAGGCCCGGTTTGGTGACTGGCAGTTTGGGGTGTTGCAGGACCGACTGGTTCCAAGTGGACTCATGGCGTTCGTCAAGCTCCCCTCTGGGGACGAAGCCACCTTGCTGTGGGATGAAAGTTCCCCCGAGTTCGTGCGAGTCGAAAAAATTGCCAGTGAGGCGGGATACCTCGGCGCATTTCGCGTCGGCCTTGGCTTCAAGGACATTGAGTCACGGGCAGGTCTGGTGCAGCAACTTGAGGCACTTCTTCCGTTGCTCAAGGCCCAACTTCCACAGAAAGAGGGTAGGTAGCTACGTTGAGTTGAAAGGTCAACTTCGGGCCTAAAGCAGAAGGTGGCAATGGCTATTGGCTCAAGCTTTACGCTGTGCATCTGACGTATGTCGCGAAGACGTTGGCAGTGCATTGCTGGTTGATGCGGTATCCCCTTTTCGGCGGACGTACTCCTCAATCGTGATCTCACCTCTCTGAAGCGCACGTACATTGGTATCAGGATGGTAGTTCGCTTCGAAAAAGCCTTTGATTGCAGCAGGCGGGATCACGAACGCAGCCCATGTCAACATGACAACCCACCCCATGAACAGCGCCGCCAGAAGCACAACAAACAACGTGCGGGGGATGAGTGATTGACTTGCTACCAAAATGACGAAAGCGAGGGTCAAAGTAAACATGAGCCTGCCCCGTCGGCGCACTTGAGTTTTAGCTCGATCCATGGTTCTCCCCATAGGCCGAACCTCGGCCTGTCTGGGCCACATTTTCACACGCATGAAGACTTGGTATGCGCCGTTTGAGTGGCCCGGAAATTGTCCCTTCGAGAGTCCGCAACTGGCCGATTCCTGAAGTCTAGCCTTGGAGCTGTGGGTCAGCTACCCATCAAGATGGGATCGCCAGTCTTTTCAAACAATCGGTGGGCCTCTTGGAGTTCTTCTGCAGGGTGGCCGGTGAAGTTCGTTGACTGAGGTGCCGAACACTGTGTCAACGGTGTCGAACTTGGTGTCCAGGAAGCCCGAAATACGCACGGGGGATGCAGGCCATTTGGGAGCAACGAGCTTCTAACTCACGACATCAGCAGTTGACATGGCGAAGGCCTTGTCGCTCACAGTGGGCGTGCTTCACGTCCTCCGCGCGATCCGCACAATGGCGTCGTAGATCTCGTTCTCTGCATCCACCGGATCGAGTTCGCCTGCAGCCGCCGCAAACGACACAGCCTCCGCCGTACCGATCATCGCGCGCATGCCCGCGGGCCCGATCGGCTGTTTCGAAAACGGCTGCAGCACCGCCCGACACTTCGCCAGGAATGCTGCCTCGTGCTTCTTCTTCACGGCGTCGAGCTCCGGCGACCCCGCCAGCGCAGCGCTGACACCAGGCATCTCGCGTCCCATCTCCATGACGCAGTTCACATAGGCCTTGGCGATCACCCTTGCCACGGCCGGGAGCGACTTCCCCGACGCGCGCAGGGCCTCGTCCATCAGCGCGTGCTGGCGGCTGTCGTATTCACCGTAGAGGAGGGCGAGCAGGCCCGTTCGTGTGCCGAAATGGTCGTACACGACGGGTTTCGTCACGCCTGCGCGCTCCGCCAGATAGCCGAGGGTGAGCGCGTCCGTTCCTTCGCTCCTCACGATGGACCACGCCATGGCCATGAGCTGCCGGTTGCGGTCCTCTCTGGGCAGGCGTTTCTTCGCCTCGGCTTGAACCGTTGGATTCGATGGTTTGCTTGACATCATTAACCTACTAAAGGTAACCTACAAAAAGTAGATTACTAAAGGTAGTTTACACCCACCCACCGAAGGAACCACCATGCATGCTCTCATTGTTGTCAGTCATCCCGATCCACAGTCCCTCACGCACGCCGTTGCACGCTCGTTTGCCGAGGGCGTTGCAGCGTCTGGCGAGCACACCACCGAGATCGCCGACATCGCTGCGGAAGGCTTTGACCCGGCTTTCAATCAGGCAGACCGCAGCGCCTATTTTCTGCAGAAGCCTTTGCCGTCGGACATCCTGCGTGAGCAGGAGCGCATCGACCGGGCCGACGCACTCGTGCTGGTCTACCCCATCTACTGGTGGTCATTTCCTGGCCAGCTCAAGGGCTGGATCGATCGCGTGTTCTCCAATGGATGGGCTTACGACGAGGCGCCCGATGGCACGCTCGGAAAACGGCTCGGCCGCCTCGCCGTTCACCTCATCGGCATCGGCGGCGCAGACGGCGGCACCTATGCGCGCCACGGCTACGAGAAGGCGATGCGCACACAGATCGACCACGGCATCTTCGACTTCTGCGGCGCGCGGGTGGTGGCCTCGGAGTTTCTGCTCGATGTGAATGGGACAGCTGCGCCGCCCCACATCGTCACTGCCCGGACCCTCGGCGGCAATGTGTTCGCAAGGGCCGTGTCAGCCAGCGGCGAACGGGTCGAAGCCGAACAGCCAGGCTGAGGCGATCGAGGCGTGGTTGTGCAGGTGCCCATGGTTCTGCTCTCCGAAGCCACCTTCCACAGACCGCCTACCAGCGCAACACACGAGGCCCCAGCCACATGCCCAGGCCTGTCATGAGTGCGATGCCGAGGGTGTTCCACATGGCAATGAATGGAACGCTCATCTCCGGGCAGTGCAGGGCATAGGCCACCGCGCCCACGGAGCCGGCGAGCAGGCCTGCGATCGCCCCGGTCTGCGTGAGCCGGGTTGGTCCCAGTCGGCGCAGCGCATGCAGTACCCCGACCAGCACGGGCGCAGACACCAGCGCGATGCTCAGTGCACAGGAGCGCCATGTCTGACCCAGCAGGAGCGGCAGGCGTTGGGAAGGATCGGCCTGCCAAAGCAAAAAAAGACCGATCGCCAACACGGCAAGAGCCGGTGTGAGCCAGGTCCAGTCGAGCCCTCTTGTCTGGCGCCCCGGCACAGCCAGGCGCCAGACAAGCGATGCCGCGACCAGGGTCAGCAGCAAGGGATACGCTAGCTTGAACCACATGACCGGTTCAAGCAGGGCTGCGCTGAGGTCACTGCGAACGCCATAGGTGGAGGCCACGATGGTCACGGTCGCAGCGGTGCCGATGGCAAGGGCCGATCCCAACTGGCGATGGATGGCGCCGGGGCGCACGGGTGCCACACCAGTGGCGAGTTCGTTGATCAAATCCTGCGTTTTCATATCTGTTTCCTTGCGAGTTGGGCCAGCGCCTTCATTCCCCGGTGCACGCCCACCTTGATGGCCGATGCACTCATGCCCGAAGCCAGCGCCGCTTCATTGACCGAGTAGCCGCCAAGCTTGGTCAGCTCGATGGGAACGCGCCATCGCTGCGGCAGGTCCTGCAGGAGCTGGCGCACATCCCGCGTGGCCTCGCCGGCCAGCCCATGGTCGTCTGCAAACAGATTCTCGTGGTCATCCAGCGGATCCAGACGCCCAAGGCGCCCGCCATGCCCACGAAACCAGTCTGCCAGTTTGTAGCTCGCGATGGCCTGCACCCAGGCGGTCAGCGGTCGATCTGCGGCAAAGGTGTGGCGCTGGCAGTGAATTGCGAGCAGCGTCTCTTGCACCAGGTCTTCCACCTCTGCGGCGTCACGGGTGAGCCGGCGGGACAGAAAGGCGCGAAGGTGCTTGCTCAGGCCCTGAAGGCACTGTCGATAGGCAGCTTCGTCACCATCTAAAGCGGCCACCATCATTGCCTTGAGCTCACGTTCGCGTTCCTGACTGCGTTGCAACCGTTCTGGGTCAATCGTCATGTGTAGTTCGCTCACCTGGGTCAACGGGTTACAGAAATAAAAAACAAATTTCCGCGTTCGTCGTAACCAGGGGCGAACTTCTTACGAACTAGGGACCACTGGCCCGAGATTTCAGGGCCAGTTTTCTTTGTCCCTGTCCTTTTTCCAACCTCATGAGGAGTCATCCATGAACGCTCAAGACATCAAGTCCACCTCCAGCCTCGCCCTGACCGCCGCCCTGCTGGCCTTGTCTTCCGCCTCGTTCGCCGCAGACGCGCCAGCCGGATCCACCGGCAAAGCCATCGCCGCCGGCGACAAGGTGCACTGCTACAACGTGCACAGCTGCAAGGGCATGAGCGATTGCAAGACCGCCGAACATGCCTGCAAGGGCCAGAACGCCTGCAAAGGTCACGGCTTCAAGGCACAGACTGCCGAGTCCTGCCTGAAGGCTGGCGGCACGATCGCTGACCTGTGATCGCTGATCGTCCCGGTTCACACACCGGTTGACGAATCGCGGGCGTGCTTGCCTGAGCACGCCCTCGTCTTCCCAACGCTGCGCGCATGGCGCCTGCCAAGCGATGCGAACACCACCCTGGTATGAGAGCAGACAGCCACACGGCGGAAGACCCCTCGCGCAACACGCAGCAAACAGGCTTTGGTCTGGGCCTGCGCACCGTTCACTACGCCGACTTTCTGCGTGAAAAGCAGCCGGTGGACTGGCTGGAGATCATCAGTGACAACTTTCTGGTCGATGGCGGAAAGCCGCTTGCTGTGCTTGATCAGATACGGCGGGACTATCCCGTGGCCATGCACGGCGTGGCCATGTCCATTGGCGGCACCGATCCCCTCAACAGGGAATACCTGCGCAAGGTCAAGGCCCTGGCAGATCGGATCGATCCCTTGTGGATCTCTGACCACTTGTGCTGGTCTGGCCACTACCACCACCGCTTGCACGATCTCTACCCGTTGCCGTACACCGAAGAGGCGGCCCGCCATCTGATCGACCGAATCGGGCAGGTTCAGGACGTGCTCGGGCGGCGCCTGGTGATGGAGAACGTCTCCAGCTACATCGACTACGAAGCCTCGGCCAGCACCGAGTGGGAATTCCTGCGGCACGTGTCGCAGCAGGCCGACTGCCTGCTGCTGGTGGACGTGAACAACATCTACGTCAGTGGCACGAATCACGGCTTCGATCCGCTGACCTACTTGCAGGCGCTGCCCGCCGGGCGGGTGCAACAGATCCACCTCGCAGGCCACACCAGGCATCCCCATTGCCTGGTCGACACCCACGATCAACCCGTGTGCCCGGAGGTGTGGCAGCTCTATGCCCAGGCATGCGCCCTGTTCGGGCCGGTGGCCACGATGATCGAACGTGACGACAATATTCCTGCGCTGGGTGAACTGCTGGGGGAACTGGACATCGCTCGCCAGATCCGCCGCGATGCGTTTGTCGGCGCAGGTCGGGTGGACGCGGCTTCCGGCACAGCCCCCGCCCAACAAGAGCCCTTGCACGAGCGGCCCTCGCTGCATTCGACACAGGAGACGCTCACCCGCTACATCCTGGGTCCGACGCCATCCGACCCATTGGCGCACGCTCTCATCAGGCCATCAGACGCTGTGCAGGCGGGGCCGCGGCTTGAGATCTACCACCACGCCTACCGGGCCCGACTGGTTGAAGCCCTGGCCGACACATTCTCGCGCACCGCACACTATGTCGGCACCGACGCGTTTGCACAATGGGCCCGCGATTTCGCCACCACCCACCCACCCACCTGCACCTCGCTGAACCGCTACGGCGATGTCTTCGCCGACTTCCTCAGGGCGCGTTTCCCCCACAACGCCGAACTGCATGAACTGGCCCAGCTGGACTGGGATCTTCGAAGCCGATTTGACATGCAGGATGTGCCGGCGCTGTATGCCGCAGACGCTGCGGCCCTGTCTGCCGAGCACTGGTTGAACATGAGCGAACCCCTGCACCCGACGGTATTGCTGCGCACGGTGCAGACCAATGTGCTTGCCATCTGGAAAGCGTTGCAGGCAGACGAAGCGGTGCCCGCCGCGCATCCGCTTGAGCAGGCAGCGGGATTGGTGGTCTGGCGCAGCGATCACCAGCCGAGCTTTCAAAGCATCGACAAGGAACAGATGGCGTTCATGTCGGCGCTGTCAGAAGACAGCAGTCTGGCGCGGGCCACGGAGCAGATTCAGGCGCAACTGCCCCAACTGACGGCGCAAAGACTCAGCGGGTGGATACAGGACGCGCTGGGCCAGGGCTGGCTGCGCTCTCCGGCGGCATGACCTCTGAGGTCATGGATCTTCTGCAGCGACCCTGCCACAGTGAAGCCATCACAACAGAAAGCAGAAAAGGAGCTTCACATGTCAGACCTCAGCAGCCTTCCCCTCGCCGTCGGCCACATGATCGGCCTCGGCGCCCTCGGGTCATGCATCGGCATCGGCATCATGGCCAGCAAGTACCTGGAGGCCTCGTCGCGGCAGCCCGAAATGATGGAGGCCATGCAACCCAAGGTCTTTCTCCTGGCGGGTCTGCTGGACGGCGCCTTCATCATCTCGGTCGCACTGGGCGTGTGGTTCGCCCTGGCCAATCCGTTCGCCGGATGAAGACCGTGCCCGGAACACCGATGCGGCGTGTCCTGGTGGCCGGGACCGGGGGGGCTTTGTTGCATGCGGTTCGCAGCTGTGGGCCGCAGGACGCGTTCACGGTCCTCACGACACGCAGCCTGGAGGGCATGCCGCGCCAGACGCGTTGGGCCGTGGTGGCGCCAGGCCATGCATGGGCCGCATCACTGCCACCGGCCGATCATGCCGTCGTCCAGCTGGGGGCGCTGCGGCGCGCACGCGAGGCCGTGTTCTGGCAACCCTCGCGCGCCGACCTGGTGCCGCTGGCCGCAGCCCTGCGCGAGCGGGGAGTGCGCACCCTGGAGGTGTTGCTGGCCGATGGGTCGAGGCTGAACGCGCACGAGCGCCAGCGGCTTCATGCGCTGGCGTTCGAGCAGTGGGTGGAACATCGGCCGGGCGCTGTGATCAACCGCCACATCGGCTCCTGGCCCGAGCGGCTGGCCGCCTGGATGATCGGCACCGTGGTCAACACCATGCAGCAGGTGACCGCCTCGTTGCGCCAGCGGCCCACTTCACGCGTTTCCCGGCGCTGAACAACGGGTGTCGTCTGGTCAGTCGCCTGAAAGGCGTCGAAGTGACGGCCGGAAAACAGACTTCAGCGCGACATCTGCGGATGCTGCGCAAACAGTTCGACCACCCACTCCACAAAGGCCCGCACCTTGGCGCTCAGGTGCCGGTTCGGTGGGTACACCACATACAGGGGCACGGTGTAGCACTTCCAGTCGCCGAGCACCTGCACCAGCTCGCCGCGCTCGATCAGGGGCAGGGCCGTCAAGGTGGCGATCTGTGCAACGCCCAGACCCGCCAGCACCGCCGCCGTGAGCGCATTGCTTTCGTTCACCGACAGCTTGTAGCGCCCGGAGATCTCCAGCAACTCGCCGTCCTTCGTGAATTCATTCGTGAATGGCTGCCCGTTGCGGGTGGAGAAGTGGTTCACCATGTGGTGTTCGTTCTCCAGCTGCTCAGGGTGCGTGGGCGTGCCATGCGCCTTCAGGTAGGCGGGCGACGCCACCGTCATCAGCGGCACATTGGCCACGCGCCGCGCCACCAGCGACTGGTCCACCAGTTCACCGCCGCGGATCACGCAGTCCACGTTGTCGACCAGCAGGTCCACAGAGCGGTCGGTCACGCCGAGGTCGAGCTGGATGTCCGGGTAGCGCTCGAAGAACCCGTGCAGTGCGGGAATGATGATTTCGCGTGCCACGGAGGTGCCCACGTCCACACGCAGTCGCCCGCTGGGCTTGGCCTGCGCGTTGGTCATGCTGGCCTCGATGTCGTCCAGATCATTGAGCACCCTGATCGTGCGCTCATAGTACGCCGCCCCATCGGGCGTCACCGTCACGCGCCGCGTGGTGCGGTTGAGCAGCTTGACCTTCAGGCGCGACTCCAGGTGCTGCACCAGTTTGGTCACCGTGCCCTTGGGCAGGTTCAGCGACTCCGCTGCCTTGGTGAAGGTGCCGGCTTCCACCACCCTTGCAAACACCCGTATCGATTGGATCTGATCCATGCCCTCACTCCTGCTTTCGCTGTTTTGTTGCTTTGTGGCCGGATTGTTCATGCATTGGAAACAGACAACTGGCCACAGGTGGCTTTATCCGCATGAAAGGTATGCCTATAGTTCAGCCCATGGTTTCAACTACCTCCACCTTCGTTCCGATGGCCCCGGCTCAAACTCTGTGGGTGCCTGGCACGCCCCCACGGGAACTGCGCGTCTGGGGCCATAAGCCACGCGGCGGCACTTTGCCGCTGGTGCTGCACTTCCACGGTGGCGCCTTTGTCTCTGGCGACCTGGACAGTGGCGCCTGCCTGGCCGAACTGCTGGCCAGCTCAGGCGCGGTGGTGGCTTCACTGGCCTACCCGCTGGCGCCCGAACACCGTTTTCCGGATGCGGTGGAGGCCGGCTACGCGGCGCTGGAGTGGCTGTACAAGCAGCGCAGCCGCCTGGCCGGCAAAGACGCGCCCTTGTTCGTGGCGGGCGAAGAAGCCGGCGGCAACATCGCCGCTGCCGTGGCCCTGATGGTGCGCGACCGCGCCCACCCGCCGCTGGCCGGGCAGGTTCTGGTCGCGCCCATGCTCGATCCGTGCAACGCCACCGCCTCGCTGCGCCAGACCATGGGCAAGGCCACCGCCTGCAAATGGATGGAAGGCTGGCAGCACTACCTGCGCGGCCCCATGGACGCCGAGCATCCCTACGCCGTGCCCTGCCACGCGCAGCGTCTCGCCGGTCTGCCTCCCACGCTGATCCTCACCGGCGGTGACGACCCGATGCGCGATGAAGCCATGGCCTATGCCGAACGCTTGCGCGGGGCCAGCATTGCGGTCACATCTGCCGTGATGCGACCCGCCACCGGGTGGCCGGACTCGTTGACAGAGCCGCCCACCGAGGCCTGCCCCTGCGCGGCGGAAGTGCGCGAACACCTGCGCGCCTTCTTCCAGGCCGCTGCCATGCCGGCCGCCATCCCCCCGCCGTCCTGACGGACGACCCGCTCCCTTTCCCCTTTCTCTGAATCGCCAACCCCGGCCACACGCCGGGGACGGTCCCGCTCGCCCTCAAAAAGGATCCACCATGTCTCGCCTGTCTGTTTTCTCTCCTCTCCGTCTGGGCCGCGCCTTGCTGCCCGTGGCCGTCCTGGCCGCCATCTCCGCCACTGGCGTCGTGATCGTGCAGCAGGCCGGCACCGCCCAGGCCAGCACACCCACCGAAGCCCCACCGCCCATGCCGGTCTCCGTGGCCACAGTCGTTGAAAGCGACACCACCACCTGGGACGAGTTCTCCGGTCGCCTCGAAGCGGTGGAGCGCGTGGAGATCCGCTCGCGCGTGGCCGGAGTGGTGATGGCCACGCACTTCCGGGAAGGCGCGCTGGTAAAAAAAGGCGATCTGCTGCTTTCCATCGACCCCGCGCCCTACGCAGCCGAAGTGGCCCGCGCCGAAGCGCAGGCCAGCGCTGCCCAGGCGCGCGTGCAACACGCCAGCGGCGAGTACGTTCGTGCACAGCGCCTGTGGGAAGACAAGGCCATCGCCCAGCGCGAGCTGGACGACCGGCAGAACGCGCTGCGCGAAGCCGAGGCCAACCTGCTGGCAGCGAAGGCGCAGGTGCAGACCGCGCGCCTGAGCCTGGGCTATACCCAGGTGCGGGCGCCGGTGGCCGGTCGCATTGGCCGGCTGGAGGTGACGGCGGGCAACCTGATCGCCGCCGGCCCGGGCGCGCCGGTGCTCACCACCCTGGTGTCGGTGAGTCCCATCTACGCCAGCTTCGACGCCGACGAACGCACCGTGGCGCGGGCGCTGCACGGCTTGCAAAGTGGTGGCGCCAGCGCGCGCCAGGCGATCGAGCGCATTCCGGTGCAGATGGGCACGGCCGACGGCGCCGACACGCCTTTCACAGGCAAGCTGCAGCTCATCGACAACCAGGTCGACCCCCGCAGCGGCACGGTGCGCGTGCGCGCCATCTTTGAGAACGCCGACGGCGCGCTCATGCCCGGCCAGTTCGCGCGCATCCGCATGGGCCAGCCGCAGAGCACACGCTCCCTGTTGGTGAGCGAACGCGCCCTGGGCACCGACCAGGACAAGAAATACGTGCTGGTGGTGGGCGAAGGCAACAAGACCGCGTACCGCGAAGTCAAGCTGGGCGCGCCGGTGGACGGGCTGCGCAGCGTCACCAGCGGGCTCCAGGCGGGTGAGCGCATCGTCGTCAACGGCCTGCAGCGCGTGCGCCCGGGTGACCTGGTGCAGCCGCAGACCGTGCCCATGAATGCCCGCGCGGCCACGCTGGCCAGCCCGGTGGCCATCGCCGGCTCCTGATTCGCGCCCTTCAACGCATCGCGAATGCAAAGAACAACATGAACCTCTCCAAATTCTTCATCGACCGGCCGATCTTCGCGGGCGTGCTCTCGCTGCTGATCCTGATCGCCGGCCTGGTCGCGTTGCGCGGCCTGCCCATCTCCGAGTACCCCGATGTCGCTCCGCCCTCGGTGGTGGTGCGTGCCCAGTATCCGGGCGCCAACCCCAAGGTGATTGCCGAAACCGTGGCCACGCCGCTGGAAGAAGCCATCAACGGCGTGGAAGACATGCTCTACATGGGCAGCCAGGCCACCACCGACGGTGTGATGACACTCACCGTCACCTTCAAACTCGGCACCGACCCCGACAAGGCCCAGCAGCTGGTGCAGAACCGCGTCTCGCAGGCCGAGCCGCGCCTGCCCGAAGAGGTGCGTCGCCTGGGCGTGACCACGGTCAAGAGTTCGCCCGACATCACGATGGTGGTGCACCTGGTTTCGCCCAACGACCGCTACGACATCAACTACCTGCGCAACTACGCGGTGCTGAATGTGAAGGACCGCCTCGCGCGCATCGAGGGCGTGGGCCAGGTGCAGGTCTTTGGTGGCGGTGACTATTCCATGCGCGTCTGGCTGGACCCGCAGAAGGTCGCGCAGCGCGGCCTCTCGGCCAGCGACGTGGTGGCCGCCATCCGTGGCCAGAACGTGCAGGCCGCCGCCGGTGTGGTGGGGGCCTCACCGGGCTTGCCAGGGGTGGATCTGCAACTCTCGGTGAACACGCAAGGCCGTTTGCAGACCGAAGAAGAATTCGGCGACATCATCATCAAGTCCGGCACAGACGGTGCCGTGACACGCCTGCGTGACGTGGCCCGTATGGAGCTGGGCGCGGCCGACTACTCACTGCGCTCGCTGCTGAACAACCAGCCCGCGGTGGGCATGGGGGTGTTCCAGGCGCCGGGTTCCAACGCGCTCGACATCTCTTCCCAGGTGCGGGCGACCATGGCCGAGCTGCAGCAGTTCATGCCCGAAGGCGTGGAGTACCGCATCGCCTACGACCCCACCCAGTTCGTGCGCGCCTCCATCGACTCGGTGATCGTCACCTTGCTCGAAGCCATCGCGCTCGTGGTGCTGGTGGTGATCCTGTTCCTGCAGACCTGGCGCGCCTCCATCATTCCGCTTCTCGCGGTGCCGGTGTCGGTGGTGGGTACCTTCGCGGTGCTGCACCTGCTGGGCTTCTCCATCAACGCGCTGTCGCTGTTCGGCCTGGTGCTGGCCATCGGCATCGTGGTGGACGATGCCATCGTGGTGGTGGAGAACGTGGAACGCAACATCGAGGCCGGCCTGAGCCCGCGCGAGGCCACCTACCGCGCCATGAAGGAAGTGTCGGGCCCCATCATCGCCATCGCCCTGGTGCTGGTGGCGGTGTTCGTGCCGCTGGCCTTCATCAGCGGCCTCACTGGCCAGTTCTACAAGCAGTTCGCGGTCACCATCGCCATCTCCACCGTAATCTCGGCGATCAACTCGCTCACGCTCTCGCCCGCGCTCTCTGCCCTGCTGCTGCGCAGCCACGATGCACCGAAAGACGCGCTCACGCGCGGCATGGATCGCGTCTTCGGCGGCGTGTTTCGCGGCTTCAACCGCTTCTTCCACCGCGGCTCCGAGGCCTACAGCGGCGGCGTGCGGCGCGTCATCTCGCGCAAGGCGCTGATGATGCTGATCTACCTCGCGCTGGTGGGCGTGACCTTCGGCCTGTTCAAGGCCGTGCCCAGCGGCTTTGTGCCGGCTCAGGACAAGCAGTACCTGATCGGCTTTGCGCAGCTGCCCGACGGCGCCACGCTGGACCGCACCGAAGAAGTGATCCAGCGCATGGGCGAGATCACCAAGCAGAACCCGAACGTGGAAGACGCCATCGCCTTCCCTGGCCTGTCGATCAACGGCTTCACCAACAGCTCCAACGCCGGCATCGTGTTTGCCACGCTCAAGCCCTTTGCCGAGCGCAAGCGCGACGACCAGAGCGGGGGCGCAGTGGCGGGCCAGTTGAACCAGGCCTACGGCGAAATCCAGGACGCCTTCGTAGTGATGTTCCCGCCGCCACCGGTGGCGGGCCTGGGCACCACGGGCGGCTTCAAATTGCAGCTGGAAGACAAAGGCTCGCTCGGCTACGAGGCCATGGACGCGGCGGTGAAAGCCTTCATGACCAAGGCCTACCAGACGCCTGAACTCGCCGGCATGTTCACCAGCTGGCAGGTCAACGTGCCGCAACTTTATGCCGACATCGACCGCACCAAGGCGCGCCAGCTCGGCGTGCCGGTGACGGACATCTTCGACACCATGCAGATCTACCTGGGCAGTCTGTACGTGAACGATTTCAACCAGTTCGGCCGCACCTACAGCGTGCGCGCACAGGCCGACGCGCCTTACCGCGCGCGCGCCGAAGACATCGGCCTGCTCAAGGTGCGTTCGACCACCGGTGAAATGATTCCCCTGTCGGCACTGATGAAGGTGGACGCCACCTTCGGCCCCGAACGCGCCATGCGCTACAACGGCTACCTCTCGGCCGACATCAACGGCGGCCCAGCGCCGGGCTTTTCGTCGGGCCAGGCGCAGGACGCGGTCGAGCGCATCGCCGCTGAAACGTTGCCCGCCGGCATCGGCTTCGAATGGACCGAGCTCACCTACCAGGAGATCCTGGCCGGTAACTCGGCGGTCTGGGTGTTCCCGCTGGCCATCCTGCTGGTGTTCCTGGTGCTGGCCGCGCAGTACGAGAGCCTCACGCTGCCGCTGTCCATCATCATGATCGTGCCCATGGGCCTGCTCGCGGCCATGACCGGTGTGTGGCTCGATGGCGGCGACAACAACGTGTTCACGCAGATCGGGCTGATCGTGCTGGTGGGCCTGTCGGCGAAGAACGCGATCCTGATCGTGGAGTTCGCGCGCGAGTTGGAGTTTGCAGGGCGCACACCGGTGCAGGCTGCCATCGAGGCCAGCCGCCTGCGCCTGCGACCCATCCTCATGACCTCACTGGCCTTCGTGATGGGCGTGCTGCCGCTGGTGCTGGCCACCGGCGCAGGCGCCGAGATGCGCTCGGCCATGGGCGTGGCCGTGTTCGCCGGCATGATCGGCGTGACCGCCTTCGGCCTGTTCCTCACACCGGTGTTCTACGTGCTGTTGCGCCAGCTCACGGGCAACCGCCCGCTGCGCCAGCACGGCGAGATCCCGCACTTTGAAGGCTTCGCCACCGGTGGCGGCAATGCCCGCCCCGTGCTAGCCGCCCCGTTGAAATGAAAGCCAATGACATGAAAACCCTCAATCGCCTGCTGCCGCTGGTCGCCGCCCTGGTGCTGGCGGGCTGCGCCACTGCGCTGCCTTCGCTGCCACCAGCGGTGGACCCACCACCCCAGTTCAAGGAACAGCCGCGCCAGAACGAACACTGGACCATTGCCCAACCCGCCGAAGCCCAGAGCCGGGGCACCTGGTGGAAGGCGTTCAACGACCCGGTGCTTGACGCACTGGTCGATCGCGCGGACGCCGGCAACACCGGCATACAGGAAGCCGCCGCGCGGCTGGCCCAGGCACGTGCTCTGGTGCGTGGCGCGCGCGCCGATCGCACGCCGCAGGTCGGCCTGGGAGCGGCCGCCGACCGAGGCACCGGCACCAGCACTGCCAATGGCTCCGCGCCGGGCACGCTGCTGCAGGCCGGTGTGAACCTCTCTTACGAGGTGGATCTGTTTGGCCGCCTCTCGCGCACGCAGGACGCGGCCGCGCTCGATGCCGATGCGCGCGAAGCCCTGCTGCAAAGCACGCGCCTGATGGTGCAGGCCGAGGTGGCGCAGACCTACCTCGCCTTGCGCGCCACCGACACCGAACGTGCACTGGTGAACGACACCGCCGCGGCCTATGCCGACACGCTGCGCCTCACCCAGCGGCGCTTCGACGCGGGCGATGTGGCCGAGCTCGACGTCATCCGCATCCAGACCGAGCTGGCCGCGACCGAGGCCGAGGTGTTTGCGTTGGATCGCGCGCGCGCCGAACTCGAACACGCCCTGGCCGTGTTGCTGGGCGAGCCCGTGTCCGGCTTTGCGCTCACGCCCGACACCACGGCGCGCACGCTGCCCGTGATCCCGCCTGGCGTGCCGGCCACCGTGCTCGCGCGCCGCCCGGATGTGGCCGCCGCGCAAGCTTCGCTGCTGGCCGCGCAGGCTCGCGTGGGTGTGGCACAGGCCGCGTGGTTCCCCAGCGTGTCGCTCACCGGCGCGGCCGGCTACGCCTCACCCGAACTTAGCGACCTATTCCAATGGTCGGCACGTGCCTGGGGCGTGGGCGCGCTGATGTCGCTGCCGATCTTTGACGGCGGCCGACGCGAGGCCGGGGTGCAGGGCGCACAGGCCCAGTTCGACGCCGCTGCGGCCCAGTACCGCGGCCAGGTGCTGGGCGCGTTGCGCGAGGTGGAAGACCAACTCTCCGCGCTGCGCCTGCTGCACGAGCAGTCGCAGGCGCAGGGCAGGGCGGTCAGTGCCGCCCAGCGCGCCAGCGCCATCTCTGAAACCCGCTACCGCAATGGCCTGGTGAGCCAGCTCGAACTGCTTGATGCGCGCCGCAACGAACTGCTCAACCGGCGTCAGGCGCAGCGCGTGGAAGCGGCGCAGCAGCAGGCCACGGTGCGGCTGGTGCGCGCCATTGGAGGCGGCTGGGATGCCGTGTAGCCATGGGGAATCAGCGCCTGGCGGGCCGCACGGCGGTGCACCTGACCTGAACAAACGCCTGCTCAGCCGACGCGTAGTCCCATTGTTCGATCCGGCATTCGCCATCGGTTGAAGCCGCTCCCCAGCGCAGCAGATGGATCGAGTTGGGCAGGCCGTTGCGCACCCGCGAAGACACCGCGGTGCCGGCCTGCACCGCCCACACCGGCCGCTCCAGATCGTGCAATGGCATCACGTAGGGCAGGTGGATGTGGCCGCCCATGACCATGTCAGCACCGGCAGCGGCCCATTGCCGCAGGGCAGCTTCGTGTCCTCGCAGCAGGTTCTGAACGTCTTCGGCGCGCGTCACGGCCACGGGCTGGTGCACCACCACGACGCGCAGTTGATCGGTTGAAGCGCCTTCAAGAAGTCGTGCCACGCGGTCGATCTGTTGCCGCGACACCTCGCCGTGTTTGTGCCGCCAGGCCCGCGTGGTGTTGACGCCCACCACCAGCAGGTCGGGCGTGGCATGCACGGGTTCAAGCTCGGCACCGAACGCGGCCGTGTGCTGCGCATAGGGGTGGTGCAGGCGCGCCCACAGGTTGAACAGCGGGATGTCGTGGTTGCCCGGAATCGCCAGCACCGGCGCGCCCAGGCGGTCCACGAAGGCGCGCGCCGCCTGGAACTGTACGGTGCGCGCGCGCTGCGTGATGTCGCCCGAGAGCACGACCAGCTCAGGCCGCTGCTGCCGGGCCAGCGCCACCAGCGCCTCCATGACCGGCGCCTGTTCGGTGCCGAAGTGCAGGTCCGAAATCTGAAGCAGCACACTCATCGGCCGGCCTCTTCGCTGCCGGTCTTGCTCATGGCATCTGGCGGTGGCCTCAGCAGGTACAGCGGCTTGTCGAGCACGCGAAATTCCAGTGGCGTGCGCATGCGCGCGATCTCGCCGTCGAACGCCACCTTCACGCGGCGCAAGCCGGGCATGCGGGCTGGCTTCACCACCATGCGCTCGAACGCAAAGTGCTCCACGCTCTGTGCCTCACCAAGCGCCCCCAGGGCGCCGCGCATCATCAGCCCGATCATTTCCAGCGTGCCGATCGGGCGCAGCATCACTGCCGTGAGACTGCCTTGCTCCGGCGCGTGCACGGGGCTGCCCGCCGCCTGCGGCTCCGGCAGCAGACCCAGCTGCTCCAGCTGAAGCCGGTTGTTGCCCACGAACAGGGTCAAGGCGCGGACCTGGCGAGCCGATCCACCCTGTTCGATCTGCAGGCGCAGCTTGCGCTGTGCGCGCAACAGTGTCACGGTGGCGGCCCAGAACGCCACCCAGCGACTGCGCCCGAAGCGTGCCTTGTAGGCCTCGCGGTCTTCCAGCAGGTCCGGGTACATGCCCAGGCTGGCGTTGACCAGGAACACGCGGTCGTTCACGGCCGCCACCTGCACCGGCTGTGGCGCCCAGTCCAGCAGACACCGGGCGGCCTCGCCCGTGTCGTCGGGAATGCCCTGCGCGCGGGCGAAGTAGTTGAAGGTGCCACGCGGCACCACGCCCATGGCACAGCCCACCGCATGCGCGGCCTGCGCCACGGTGTTGATCGTGCCATCGCCGCCCACGGCCACCACCGCGGTGCGGGTGGCCAAGGCCTGTTGGGCGGCCTTCTGCGCCACGCGGGCCAGATCCCCGCCGTTGCAGAACAGCAGGTCGCCGCGCCGGCCCGCAGCCGTCAGTGCGTCTTCAATTGCTTCGCGCACCGTGTCCGCCTCGCCGCTGCCGGCCGCCGCGTTGATGACGAACTGGAGCGGTGAACCGGTGTCGATCTCAGGCCGCTCAGCCATGGCGCGACGGCGGGAGAACAGAACGGGCGTGCTTCAAAGGGTGGGCGTGTGGCATGGGTGTCAGGGGAGGGCGGGGACCCTGCAGTGTGCAGCCGAAGCCCGCCCCTGTGTTCGATAGCCTGTTTTCCCTGTGCCTTGACGTAACGTGGCCATCACCCGGCGCACACCGGTGTCCCGCACCACGACGAAACGAAACCGTCAGGTGGTGTAGTCGCCGCTGGCTTCGGGCTGGAACAGCAGCGTGGCGATCTCGGCCGCGCACTCGTCACCATTGGGCGTTCGCCAACGGGCGATGGCGCCCACGCGCTGGCCGATCAGGCTGGCGCCCACCGGCGAGAGCACGGAGATGAAACCCAGGTGCGGCTCGGCGTCGCTGGGGTAGCACAGCGTGAGCTTCTGCCGCTTGCCTGAGGCCACGTCTTCGACGATCACCTGCGAGTACATCGTGACGATGTCGGGCGGGATCTCGCGCGAGGGGACAAGGTCCAGGGCATCCAGTGCCTCGGCCAGCTCGGGCGTGAGCTGGTGGCCCTGCAGGTTGTTCAGGCGTGCGAAATCGATCTCGGTGAGCAGCCGCTCACCCACTTGGGATTTGTGCATGTGGCACTCCAACGGGTGCAGACGTGCCACATACAAAGGCAACGCCCGCGATCGCGCTTGGCTTGTGGCCCGGCGATAGATGGATTGCGCAAAAAGGAGGAAGGGGTATCGCCGGGCTCAGGAATCTGCGGCGGGCTGGCGAAGTCCCACTGAGCCCATCTGCTTGCGGCCGGCCACGGCGTCGCCGGCCGCGAAGGCCAGGCGAATTGCCGTGAGGGCAGTGAGGGTGGGGAGGAAAGCCATGGCGGGATTGTAGGCCGCTCTGCGAATCCGGGCAGTCCCTGTTCCGGATGCCAGTGGATGGCAAGGGGAACCGGAGGCAATGCCCGATGCCCGCAGACGGTCAGTCCTTTTTGGACCTGCCGTACGTCGCCACGAGCGTGGCCTTGCCGATGGCATTCGCGTTGATCATGTAGCCCGCCAGCGCCGCAGTGGCGTCTGCCGGAATGTCCAGCGTGGGCGTCTTCAGCGCATGCACGGTGAAGATGTAGCGGTGCGGCTTGTCGCCCGGTGGCGGGCAGGTGCCACCCCAGGCGGCCACGCCGTAGTCGATGCGCACGTGCCGCGCGCCAGCGGGCAACTTTGCATCGCCCACGGCGCCTGCGTCGGCCGGCAGCGAGGTCACACTGGCCGGCAGGTTGATCACGGACCAGTGCCACCAGCCGGAGCCGGTGGGGGCGTCCGGGTCGTAGACCGTGACGGCAAAACTCTGGGTGCCCGCCGGTGCGCCGCTCCACTGCAGGGCGGGGGATTTGTTTTCGCCCGAGCAACCAAAGCCGTTGAACTCAAAGCGCTGCGCCAGCATGTCGCCGGCTTTGAAATCCGGGCTGCTGAGAGTGAAGTCGGCGGCATGGAGGAAGGTGGACGAGGCAGCGAGCAGGGAGGCAAGAAGGATGTGGCGTTTCATGAGAGCTCCAAATAAGGGAAGGCCAGATGATGAAACGTCTTCGCTTGCGTCGCTCGCCCGGAAGCGTCAACTGCTGTGCGCGATCGTGCAGGAGCCGCGTGCGCCTGGCGTCATGGCCTGAGAAACGAGGGGGCGTAGCCGAAGCGTTTGCGAAAAGCGGCCGTGAACCGGCTGTGGGAGTCGTATCCACAACGCGCCGAAATTTCTGACACCTGCAGGCTCGTTCCCTGCAGCAGCGCCATGCCCGATTCGAGGCGCACCTCGCGCACGCAGCGGCTCACGGTGGTGTCTTCTTCGGCGAGCCTGCGTTGCAGTGTGCTGGCGCTCATCTGGAAACTCCTGGCCACATCGTCCACGCTCCAGTGGGCATGAAGCCGCTGCCGCACCAGCCGATGCACCCGGTCGGTCCAGCTGAGCTCGCTCACAGGGGCAAACACCAGGCCTCGCTCAGCCAGCAGCAACAGGACTTCCATGGCCCGGTGTTCGCGCATCGCTTCGGAGGTTTCAGGTTCGCGCAGCGCCGACACAGTGTGTTCAAAGGTCGCGACAAACGCATCGTCTGCCAGGGTACCGGCGCTGTGCTGAACGGGGGGCACGGCGGCGAACTGGCCGAAGCGCGCATGGAAGGCCTCCACCAGCTTCGGCGCGAAGCTGATCAGGCGGGCTTCGTAGTGTCCGCCGGGGGGCGCTTCGTTGACCACATCCCACCGCGTGGACCTGGGCAGCAAGAACACCTGACCCGGCGCAAAGCGAATCTCGCCCTGGGGCGTGGACAGGCGCTTCTTTCCCGTGACCACCCAGCCCACCAGATCGTCGCGCAGCGTGACGGTGCGAATGGTGTGCGTGACACGGGTGTAGGCGTACTGAGCGACGACGCAAGGGAGGGATGTCATCTGAAGTTGGCGCGGCGCCGCCCATGGCGCGGGCCATGGGGCAGTAGAGGGCAATGCCGTGTGAAGGTAACAGACACGCTTTGTACCTCAATAGAGCCGGGTGCCTTGGTGACCGCGGAGAGCGCCGAAAGCTTGTGTGCACCTGGGCCAGCTTTGAGGTGGTTGACGAAAGTATGAGGTACGTACATCAGATATTGCTCCCAAGGCAGCGCCATTGATGGAAACACCATGAATTGCTTCCTTTCTGAAGTCTTACAAAATTTTCATGTTGTCCCCGGCCAACACATGACGCCCGTGTTTCGACAAATTTCACGTAACTGCTATCAGTTGTTTGGCATACACATATTGACTTAGATCAACACGATTGCTTACCCGATATATTCGCGGCCTGCGTGTGTTTGCGCTTGAAGAAGAGCAGCAATTTGAGGTCCGACCCTCGTTCAGAGTGACCTCAGAGCCCCTCACGCAGTTCTCCGGCCCAGCCCCCAAAGCGGCCGATTTCCCGCTGCCCTGCAGCGGGTGATCCGCACGCCTTGCGGCCACCGCCGCCCCTTCGTTCCATTTCAGCCTGGCATCAACATCGCATGAAACAGAAACTCCCCTCTTCCGCCCTGGCTTCGCGTTTGCGCCTTCTCAAGCTGGAACCCCGCATGCTGTTCGACGGCGCCGCGCTGGCCGAAGGTGTGGTGTTGGCCGACAGTGCAGAACCCCTACCGCCAGCTGAAGCGCCGGCCGCCGAGCCGGACCGATTGGCCGAGGACGCCCTGCTGGCAGAGGAGCCCTCCGCCAGTGAAACGCCCACCGTGGCGACCACCGAACAGGACGCCGCAGACGCCGATGCCGACTTGCTGGCCGAGACAGAGAGTGCCGAAGACAACACAGACGCAGACACCGAAGCCGCAGACGAGGGTGCATCGGATCTGGAAGAAGCGGGCAGCGATACAGACGCAACAGACGCAACGGACACCACCGATACCACCCTGGCAGAGGCGGACGATTCCGCCGATCCGCTGGCGCTGACCTCGGAAGACAACGAAGCCGAAGCCGAAGATGTGGACGGCCTGGCCACCACCGCGACGATCAACGAACTGGTGGTGGTCGACGCCCGGGTGGAGAACCACGAGAACCTGCTGGTCGACATGCCCTCGAACGTCACGGTGATCGTGGTGGGCGCAGACGATGACGGGCTGGAAGCCATCAGCAACCAGCTGGCATCCTCCAGCCAGCCCTTTGGTGCCATTCACATCATCAGCCACGGCACCAGCGGTTCTTTCACGCTGGGCCGCGACACCGTGGGCAGCGACAACCTGTCCGGGCATTCCGAGACCCTACAGGGCTGGGCCCAGTACCTCACCGAAGACGCCGACATCCTGCTCTACGGCTGCGACATCGCCGCCGGCAGCGAAGGCCAGAACTTCCTCCAGGAACTGAGCCACATCACCGGTGCAGACATCGCCGCTTCCACCGACGCCACAGGTTCGTCGGATCAGGGCGGCAACTGGGTGCTGGAGGCGCAGATCGGCACGATTCAAGCCGGTGTGGTCCTGAGTGCGGCAGCCACCGATGGCTATGTGGGCCTGCTGGCCGCCACGGCCGTGGTCGACAGCAATGCAGCCGGTACCCGCACCACCACGGAAGACACGCCGCTGGCCATCACCGGCGTGCAGGTCAACGGCGATTCGCCCTCCGACGTCATCACGCTCAGCGTGGTGACCAGCGGCGGTACGTCGTCGTTCGGTGTGGCCACAGGACTGAGCTTCACCGGCGCCAACGGTTCCGGCAGCTTCTCGGTCACCGGCACCATCGCCAACGTGAACGCCGCACTGGGCTCGCTCACCTACACGCCCGAGTCCAACCAGAACAGCTCCACCGCCGGCTTCACACCGTCGATCACGTTCAACGTCACCGCCGGTGGCGCCGGCAGCGTGGTGGTCGACAACATCGCCGTCACTGCCGTCAACGATGCGCCCGACCTCAGCACCCAGGTCGACCTGGTGGTGTCGGAAGGAGGCGCCGCTTCCTTCTCGCTGGCCCAGCTGGCCACCAGCGGCGAAGCGCTGGACGCCGACATCGGCACCGGCCAGCAGGTGGTCGACCAGCAGATGGTGCAGATCACCTCCCTGCCCAGCCAGGGCACGCTGACCTACCAGGGTGGCGTGGTGGTGGTGGGCACTGTGGTGCCCGTGACCAACCTGGGGCAACTGCTCTACACCCACAACGGCACCGACCTGACCACCGCCGCCAGCGACAGCTTCGGCGTCAACGTGAGCGACGGCGGCGGCGCCGTGACCGCCGGCACCATGAACATCACCATCGAGCCGGTGAACGTCGCGCCGACCATCGAAAGCGACGTCACGCTGATTGAAGGTCAGGTCGGCGTGGTGGCGCCCACCATCGACCTGGGTGATGCCGCCGATTCACTGGCCAATGCGATCGTCGTGATCGACAACGTGGTCACCGGCGGCCAGGGCGTTCTGTTTTTTGACGCCAACGACGACGGCATCGTGGACGCGGGCGAAGAAATCACCGGCACCACCGTGCTCACCGAAGAGCAGAAGGCCAACCTGTCGCTGCTGAAGTTCGCGCACAACGGCACCGAGCCGAACGCGCCGGGCGCCATCACGCCGTCTTACCAGATCACGGTGACCGACTCGGGCGGCGGCGAGGGCATTGACGCAGCAGCCACGACCGTTCAAACCGTCGTCATCGAGGTCGAGCCGAACAACGACGACCCCGAGCTGAACAACGCGCACGACACCCCCGGCACCGCACTCGATGTGACCGAGCACACGGCCATCGTTCTCACGCCAGGCATGTTGCAGCTCACCGACGTCGACCGCGACCCTTCCGACCCGAGCCAGACCACGCCAACTCAGCAACTGGTCTACACCATTCAAACACCCCCTGCCCAAGGGGAATTGCAGATCTTCCTGGGTGGCGGCGCCGGTCCGGATGGAAATGGCTGGGTGGTTCTGGGCCCGGGTGGCCGTTTCACGCAGGCCCAACTGGACGCTGGCGAAGTGCGCTATCTGCAGACGACGTCGATCACCGCCGACACGCTGGACGGCTTCACTTTCACGGCACGGGATTCGGCCTTCGGTTTCGACGTGATCACCGATCCCCAGAACCCCGTCAGCGGGTTCGAGGGTGGCGTGCGCGACCCGTCAGACCCCGCAGGTCCGATCGCGGTCCAGAACTTCTACTTCAACATCCTTGACGTTCCTGGTGACGATGGTTTCGGTCCGCGCACCCCGGCTGCCCTGGACTACGACTTCGACTCCCTGGGTCTGTCGTCCAACGGCGGCACGGTATGGGAAGAAGCCAACACCGACTACCTGATCACGCCGGCCATGCTGGAGTACCGGATCACGCGCACCGAACCTGGCCCCGGTGGCCAGACCTTCGAGGTGCCGGCGAATGAGACGGTCTACACGTTAGAGAACCAGCCCTCGAACGGCGTGATCGAACATTTCGTCGACGGGGCGTGGACAAGTGTGCCGGTCAACGGCCAGTTCACGCAGGCCGACATCAACAGCGGCAACATCCGCTTCGTGCACGATGGCAGCGAAGACCACACGGCGGCTTTTGACTATCGGGTGAGCGACGGCACAGAGAACGCCATCACCAGCCAGTTCGTCATCGACGTCACGCCCACCAACGACCGGCCCACCGGCGACGGAGGCACGGCACAGGTGATCGAGGGCGACGGCAACGCCGTGCGCCTGGGCGAGGATGTGGTCGGCCTGAACGACATCGACCTCAGCGATGATCCCCTGAAACAGGTGGGTGAAGGCGCGGAAGACTTCCTGTGGTTCCAGGTCACCGACCTCCCGGACCACGGTGAGCTGCAGCGTTGGAACGGCAGCGCCTGGGTGGCCGTGACCACGGACACCTGGCTGCCCAGCACCCTGCTGACCGCCTCGGCCGATAGTGGCACCTCAGGCCTGCGTTATGTGCACGACGGTTCGGAGCCGCTGACCTACGTGGGCGGTCCCCGCGTGGACTTCACCTATGTCGTCCGTGACGACCTGGCCGATCCGGGCGACGCTTTTGCCACCAACGGAAGCACGCCGCCGCTGGCCGACGGCAGCGTCGCGTCCAACCAGAGCGCGCCAGTTGACGCGGTGATCAACATCATCCCGGTTAACAACGCGCCCCAGATCGCCGACACACCGGGGTCCGCAGACCCGGCCATCGATGCCACCATCACCGACGGCGGCGCCCTCACGGGTGCCAATGAAATCCTGGCCAACGTGGCCGAAGGCACCACGGTGGTCATCACCAGCGCCCACCTCACGGCGGTGGACTCCGACAACACCACGGTGCAGCGTCAGTTCCGCATCACCGACGCACCCACCGAAGGCACGCTGCTGCTCAATGGCACCGCGCTCGGCGTGGGCTCCACCTTCACCCAGGCCGACATCGACGCAGGCCGGGTGAGCTACCGTCACAGCGGCGACGAAGTGGGTGCCCTCATTGACGGCTTTGGCGCGCAGTACCACGACAAGTTCCACTTCGTGGTCAACGACGGTGTGCTGGAAGACTCGGGCAACGGTGCCGACAACAACGTCTTCCTGATCACCCTCACGTCCACCAACGACAAGCCGACCGTGACCATGCCCGCCGGCCCGCTGAACATCGACAGCACGGATGCGGCCAACAACCAGATCCCCGGCGTGTCCGTGGGCGATCCGGACCTTGCCGACGGGCTGATCGGCGTCGAGGCCGACTTCGTTCAGGTCACCGTGCGCCTGCTGGATGCCGATGGCAATCCGGTGACCGACTACAGCAACGTCAATGGCCCTGGCACTGGCGGCGTGGAAATCAGCATCGACCTGCCTGGTGACACCAATGGTCTCTGGCTGATGACGGAGGACGGCAACAACAACATCCTGCAGATCCAGGGCACGAGGGCGCAAGTCAATGAGGCCTTGGCCAGCCTCTCCGTGACCTTTGCCACCGATCTGAACGCCGAGTTCCAGTTGCAGGTGATTGTCGACGACCGTTTGCGTGACGGAACCGGCGCACTTGATGCGTCTGGCGCCGACGCCAACGGCGGCGAGCTCAACGAGCCTGCCGATCCATCGGGTGCTCCCACTGCCGTACCAGGCACCGTGTACGACTGGGCGGATCAAGCCACGCTGCCCGCGGACGACCCCAACATCACGTCCGACACGGTCCTTCTTCGTGCCTCGCTCGTGAACGAGCCGGCCGTGCTCACCGGCCCGCCCAGCGTGATCGTCAACGAAGACGTGCGCACGCAGATCGATGGCTTCGTGGTGGAAGACCCGGAGTCGGAGGCGTTTGGCACGCCGGTCTCGGTCACCATCTCTGTGCCCCCGGGCACCGGTACGCTGGGCGTGGGCACCTCAGGCGCGCAGGGCAGCATCACACCCGCAGGCGGTCAGGCGGTGACGGTCACCGGCGACAACACCGCTACTGTCACCCTCACAGGCCGCGCCGTCGACATTGAAGCCCTGCTCAACGGCCGCAACGCCGCCGATACGGCTGACGATCCCAACGGTGGTCTCTTCTTCACATCGGCGCTGCACGCCAACGGCGATGTCAATGGCGGTGCAGATGGCGACGTGACGCTCACGCTCAGCTTCAACGACGCCGGCTCCACCATCGGTGATGACGTGGGCGATGGCAGCGTGGCCAACAACCCGGCCGACATCACCACCGCCGTGGCCATCACCGCCATCAACGACGCACCCGTCGTCGTGAACGGCGGCGCACCGATCGCCGTCAGCGACAGCACACCCACCGCAGTGACGGGCTTCCAGGTAACGGACGTCGACAGTCTGGACGGCTACACCGATGGTGAAACCGACGGCGTCATCCAGGTCACGGTGCGCCTGCTCGACGACAGCGGCGTGCCGCTGACACAGGCCGACTACACCACCCTGGGCGTGACGCTCAACAGCACCGTCGCCGGCTCCGGCGTCACGGTGGACGCCACGCTCAATGGCAGCACCTCCGCGCTGGAAGTGCGCGGTACGCTGTCCGAAATCAACGCCTACCTCGCCGGTCTGCAAGTCACCTTCGCCAACATCGGTGACTCCAACCTCGACACCACCTACGCCGTGGAAGTGGTGGCCGACGACCGCTTGCGCGATGCCGGCACCGGCGCGCTCACCGATCCAGGCGACCCCGTGGCCAACGGCGGCGAGAACAACCAGCAAGGTGGCCTGCCCGCCGTGCCCGGCACCGACACCTTCGATGCCTACGGCACCACGGTGGCTGGTTACAACATCTACAACGTCACCAGCAACACCCGTGACGTGTTCATCTCGTCCATCAACGACCCCGGCCAGATCACGGCCAACGACGTGGTCATCAGCGAAGGCTCGGCCACCCTGGTGCTCGACACCAGCAACGCCAACATCGTGCTGGCCGACCCGGACGACAACGGCGCCACCACCATGCAGGTCACGGTGACGGTGGGAACCGGCACGATCACGGCCGTGGGCGGTGCGGGTGGCGCCGTTGCCGGCATCGGCACCAGCACCATCACCATCACCGGTGCCACCGAGGCGCAGATCAACTCCCGCCTGCAGGCGCTGACCGTGACCTTCCCTGACCCCGACGGTGCAGGCCCCGCCGGCAACGCCGACTGGAACGGCAGCTTCGACGTGACCGTGGTCTACGACGACCGGGGCAACACCGGCACACGCCCGGGTAGCCTGGTGGGCGATACCGATGCGCCGGGCAGCAACCCCGGCGACTACGCCTATGCCGACGGCACCAGCAACCACCTGGTGACCACCCGCGTCTTCAACGTCACGGTCAACCCGGTCAACGACGCACCCACCGCGACGCACACACCGACCAACCCGACTGCCAACGAAAACACGGACGGAACGGGCGTGCCGCCGGTGAACCTGCTCAATCCCGGCACCATCAGCGACGTCGACCTCACATCCACCCCAGGGCTGGACGGCAGCACCTTTGGCGCTGGCACCATCACCGTCACGCTGACCGACGGCATCACCGGCGACCAGTTGCTGGTCAACCCCACCGTCACAGCCGGCATCGCCGGCGTGACGGGCGGCGCGGGCAACACACCGCTGGTGATCACGCTCAACAGTGACGCGACGGTGGAAGAGGTCGAAGCCATCCTGGCCGCGATCCAGTTCAGCCACAGCACCGACAACCCCACCGTGTTCGGGACCGACCTCACCCGTTCCTACACCGTGGTGCTGAGCGACGGCAACAACGACCAGGCCGGCGGCGACGCTGGCGGCCCCGACGCGTTGTCCGCACCCACGATCAACGGCACCATCACCCTGGCCGAGCACAACGACCCACCGGTGGCCGTGGACGACACGAACGTCGTCACCGAAGACTCGGGCACACCCGCCACGGGCAACGTGATCACCGGCGTCGGCACGCCCGACTCCACGCCCGACAGCGATCCCGACACACCGATTGGCGACCTGACCATCACCGAGATTCGCACCGGCACCGAGGCGAGTGGCGGCGGCATGTCCCCGGTGGGTGGTGGCACGGTCATCACGGGCCAGTACGGCACGCTGACCATCAACCCTGATGGCAGCTATTCCTATGTGCTGGACGACACCAACCCCGACGTCAACAACCTGCTCACGGGCGAGACGCTGGCCGACGTGTTCACCTACACCTTGTCGGACGGCACATCGGTCGACCAGGCGCAGCTCACGATCACCATCAACGGCCGCAGCGATCATCCGGTGCTCACCATCCCGGACGTGAACGGCGGCGAGCCGGGCCACCATTCGATCCCCGAGAACGCCACCACGCCCGTCACCGGAACCGTCACCATCGTCCATCCGGAAGGTGAAGCGTTCATCGACGTTACCACCGTGACGGTGGGGGGCACGACCACCACCATCACCCGCGCCGAACTGAACGACCTGGCGACCACGCCGGTCGTCATCACTGGCCCGGAGGGCACGCTCACGCTGACCGGTTTCGACCCCACTTCCGGTGAAGTCACCTACAGCTACCAGCAACACGGCATGACCAAGGACCACAGCGGTGGTCCGGAGAGTGTGTTCGACACGTTCACCTTCGAGGTGATCGACGTCAACGGCAACACCTCGACACCACGAGACCTGGTCATCGTGGTCACCGACACCGCACCCGTGGCCTTGCCCGACACCAACACCGTGGCCGAAGGCGTGGGCACCACGCCCACCAGCACCAGCGGCAACGTGTTCGGGCCGGGCGGCGCCAGCGCCGGTGATGTGGAAGACCAGCTGGGCGCCGACCCGACCGAGGTCGTGGGCATCGGCGCCGGCAACAGCACCGGCCATCTCAGCGGCAACCTGGGCACCCCGTTCGCGGGCACCTACGGCAGCATCGTGCTCAACGCCGACGGAACCTACACCTACACGCTGAACAACCGCCACCCGGCAGTGCAGAACCTGAACAACGGCCAGACCCTGACCGAGGTGTTCCGCTACACCATCATGGATTCCGATGGCAATGCCAGCACCACCACGCTGACCATCACCATCCGGGGCGTGAGCGACACACCGGCCCAGCCCACGCCGCCGAGCGCGCCGCCAACGGAGCTGCCACCAGCCCCGACCCCGGAGCGCCCCATCAGTGGCAAGGGTCAGCTGGAGCTCCCGCGCAATCAGATCCGCTACCAGCGCCTGGACGTCAACCAGATCGCCGACCGCCTGCAGCCGAGGTTGTATGTGCTGCCTGCGGTGCAGGAAGCGCGAGAGCTGGTGGAAGGCAAGGGCATCGACATCGAGCACATTGCCGACATCATGGACCCGTCGCTCTACGTGCTGCCCACCGTGGAAGCCGCGAGCCGAGTTGCGCGCGACGCCGCACAGCCTGCGATCGACCGCTTCAACGACAGCGACACCGACGACGATGGTGTGGTCATCGAGTGGAAGGACAACGCAGAGGCCGAGCCCCGGGCAGCGGAAGCCGAGCGCCCCGCAGCGGCACCGGCAGACAAGCCTACCCCTTCAGCCGATGCGCCCGTGCCCTCGCTGAGTACCGCCGATGCCGACACCAGCGCACCCGCCCCCGTGGCTCGCGTCGAGTTCACCCAGCAGGTTCGCCAGTGGGCGGGCGCCCACAGCATCCGTCAGCGCGCTGCGGCGCTGGATCTGCTTTTTGATGCACCGCCAGCTCCAGCTTCTGCCGAAGCGGCCCCTTCCCCTCAGGTCGCGGACGCGCCGCAAGCCTGACCAACCATCCGACCGATCGTTTTTTCAACCTTCATCAGAGACCACACATGCCCATCAAAACTTTCGCCCTCGCGCCCGTCGTCCTGCTCGTGCTGACCGGTTGTGCCATCACACCCAAGCCCCTCAGCCAGGCAGACGTTCAGGGCCGCGTGGCCCAGGACAACGAAGCCATTTACAAGAACCAGGAGGTGCCCACCAAGCCCATCGACTTCAACGAAGCCCTGGCCCGCGCACTCAAATACAACCTGGACTATCGCCTCAAGCTCATGGAAAGCGCCGTGGCGCGCGGCCTGGCCGACGTGAGCCGCTACGACATGATGCCCTCGCTGCTGGCCTCTGCCGGCTACACCCGGCGCAACAACAGCGCGGGCACCACCAGCTACAACGTGATCACCGGCCTGGACATCCCCGGCGACCCCACCAGCTCGCAGGAACGCGAGCGCCGCACGGCCGGCATCGAGTTCTCGTGGAACGTGCTCGACTTTGGCCTGAGCTACTACCGCGCCAACCAGCAGGCCGACCAGGTGCTGATCGCCGAAGAGCGCCGCCGCCGCGTCACGCAGATGATTGCCCAGGACGTGCGTTCCGCCTACTGGCGCGCCGTTGGTGCCCAGCGCCTGCAGAAGCAGACCGAGCAGTTGATCGAACGCACCCGCGCCGGGCTGGAGCGTTCCAAACAGGCCGAGCGCGAAGGCGTGATGCCACCCAGCGCCGCCCTGAACTACCAGCGTCAGATGCTGGATGCACTGGACGTGCTGGCCAACCGTCGCCAGGAACTCAACTACGCCAAGCGCGAACTCGCCGCGCTGATGAACGTGCCACCGAACACCCCGTTCGAACTGGTGGCCGACGTGGAGCCGCCGCTGGTGTCTGTGCCCGCCAACGTGACGCAACTCGAAGAAATGGCGCTGCTGCAGCGCAGCGAGCTGCGCGAGCAAGACTACGAAAAGCGCATCACCGAGAACGAGCGCAAGCGCCAGATCCTGGCCCTGCTGCCCAACCTGAACTTCACTGTCGCCGCACAGCACGACTCCAACCGTTTCCTGTTCAACAACCAGTGGGCAGATTCCGGCGCGCAGATGAGCGTGAACCTGTTGCGCCTGCTGGCCATCCCGTCCATCAACAAGACGCAGGACGCCCAGGTCGCGCTGTCTGACGCACGCCGTCGCGCGCTGGCCATGGCCATCATCACGCAGGTGCGCGTGTCCGTGGAGCGCTACAACATGGCCGTGCAAGACCTGCAGGTGGCGCGCGAGTCCAGCGCCGTGGACCAGCGCCTGCTGAACTTCTCGCAAGCCAACCTGGTGGCCCGCACGGAATCTGAACTGGATCTGGTGCGGGCCGAAGTGCGGGCACTGAACTCCGACTACCAGCGCCACCTGGCCTACGCCGCCGCGCAGACCGCGTTTGGCCGCATGTTCAACACCCTGGGTGTCAATGTGCTGCCCGACAACCTGCAAGACCTCTCGCTGCCCGAACTCACGCAGCGCCTGGACGGTTTCCTCACCACCACGCTGAACGATACATTTCCGCCGCTGCCGGACGCGCCCGTCAAGACACTGCCGCGCGTCAGCGTGAATGTGGAACTGCCGGCCGGCACGCCCAACGCCGCTGCGGCCCAGGCTTCCGTGCGCCAGGCCCTGGCGCGCAACCAGGTGTCGCTGGACGAAGCAGGCAAACCCGCCGGCGCCGCACTGAGCATGCGCGTGGACATGGCCCCCGCGGCCAATGGCCCTCGTCGTGTGACCGCCGTCATGCGCATGGTGGACGCCAAAGGCACCGAAGTGGGCACCAGCACCTACGCCAGCACCTTGCCCAACCAGTCCAACCCCCGCGCCCTGATCGCCTTCGCCGAAGCCGCTGCCGTGGCCAACCTGGCTTCGATCTCCGGCTGGCTGCACAAGATGACCCCATGAAGCACGTGACGAAGCCATTCACGAAACGGTTCACGAAACAAGTCATGAGTCGACACGCCCTCTGCGCAACGGCTTTGTTTGCCGGCCTGCTGCTGGCCCTGCCTGCCACCGCCAAGTCGGGCACGGCCTCCACGCAGGCGCCGGCACCCACGCCCGCACCGGTGGCCCAACTGGCGCCTGTGCGTGTGGTGCTGGCCCCATCCGTGGAGACCACCTTGTTGAGCCAGATGCCCGGGCGCCTCACGGTGCTCAACGCCACCCTGGGCAGCAACGTGGTCAAGGGCCGCGAGGTGGTGCGCTTTGACTGTGAAGAACAGCTGGCCCGTCTCAAGATGGGTGACGCCGAACTTGCCGGCGCCGAACAAAGCATGGAAGTCAAGCTGCGCCTGCAAGGCATGAAGCAGGCCACCGACACCGAGGTGGCCCTGGCCGCCAGCCAGGTGGACCGTGCGCGTGCGCAGTCTGGTGTCTACAAGGCCCAGTTGGACCACTGCAGCGTGGCCGCCCCCTTCTCCGGCCGGGTGGTGAAGCTGCACGTGCGTCCCTTTCAGGGCGTGGTCGCCGGCCAGCCGCTGATGGATCTGGTGGGTGATGGCCCTTTGAAGATTCGCATGAACGTGCCCAGTCTGTGGCTGAAATGGCTCAAGAAGGGCGCGCCCTTTGATGTGGCCATTGAAGAAACCGGCAAGCGCTACCAGGCCCGGGTGCACGCCATCAACGCCCGCGTCGATCCCGTGAGCCAGACCATCGAGATCGAAGGCCAGCTCGCCACGCGCCCCGCCGAACTGCTCGCCGGCATGAGCGGCAACGCCTTCTTCGACGCGCCTGAGCAATGAGCGCAACCACCAAAGCGGGGACGGCCGGCGGCACGTCCTGGCCCCGCTATGTGGGCTTGCAGCGCCGCAGCCTGGAGTGTGCTGACGAAGCCGAACTGGGCTTTCTGATCGCCAACGAAACCTGGCACTTGGTGCCGTACCAGCAGGCGGTGCTGTTCCGGCTCGACAGCTTTCAGCGGTCGAAGCTGAGCGCCGTCTCCGGCCTGGTGAGCGTGGTGGAGAGCACACCCTTCACCCAATGGCTGCTGGCGGTTGAAAAGCACCTGGCCAGCACCGAACCGGCCGTGCAGGCACCCGAAGCCGGCGCAGAGCCGCCCTCCGGCGCCCGCGCCTTCACCGCCAGCGACCTGCCCGAATCACTCGCCCCTTCATGGGCAGAGTGGTGGCCCGCCCACGCGCTGCGCGTGCCGCTGGTGACGCCGCAAGGTATGAAAGTGGGTTCGGTCATTTACACGCGCGCAGAACCCTGGCAGCCGCAAGACATCCAGTTGCTCACGCTGATGCACACGCAGTACGCCTACTGCCTGCAGTCATTGCGCCCTGCGCGCACCCCATTGGCTCGCCGCCTGGCATCGTTCGCGCAACCTTCGCGTCGCTGGCTGGTGGCGGTGGCGCTGGCGGCATTGGCTGCGGTGCCGGTGCGCACGTCGGTGCTTGCCCCCGCTGAAATCGTTGCTTTGCAAGCCTCTGCCGTGTCTTCGCCTGCTGAAGGCATCGTCAAAACCTTCCACGTGCCCCCCAACCGCGAGGTCAGGGCCGGTGACCGGCTGTTCTCCCTGGACGACAGCACCCTGAGCAACCGCGTGCAGGTGGCCGAGCAGGCCCTGGCCGTGGCCAAGACCGACGCCCTCAGCGCCCAGCAGCGCGCCATCGACCAGGCCGAAGGCCGGGCTGAACTGGCCGTGTCGCTGGGCCGCGTGCGCGAACGCGAAGCCGAACTCACCCTGCTGCGCGACGCCCTGCAGCGCCTGGACGTGGTGGCATCACAAGACGGCATCTTTGTGTATTCAGACCCCAACGACTGGCTGGGCCGCCCCGTGGCCACCGGTGAGCGCATCGGGCAACTGGCCGCACCCGGCGAACTGGGTGTGCTGGTGTGGTTGCCGGTGCCCGACGCCATCAACCTGGAACCCGGGGCAGACATGAAGGTTTACCTGCAGGTGCAGCCGCTCAACGCACTCTCTGCCCAGCTGGAACAGACCAGCTACCAGGCCGCCCTGTCGCCAGACGGTGTCATGGCCTACCGCGTCAGGGGCCGGCTGGACGACGAGGGCCGGGCGCACATTGGGCTGCGCGGCGTGGCCAAGGTTTATGGTGAGTGGCAACCCATCGCCTACTGGTTGCTGCGCCGCCCCCTGGGTGCCCTGCGGCAGTGGGTGGGCCTGTGAGCAATGGGCTGCGAGTGGCGCCAGATGCTTTGCCGCCTTTGCGCGGCGAGCTGCAACTGCGCCCCGCCGCCGCCCACGCAGACGGTTCGCCCGCCTGGGTGATCCAGGACCCGGTCACCAACCAGTTCTTTCGCCTGGGCTGGCTGGAATTTGAACTGCTCTCACGCTGGCACCTGCGTGTGCCGACCCTGGTGCTGCAGAGCACGGCGGCAGAGACCTTGCTGGAACCCACCAAGGAAGAGCTGGAAGCCCTGACCGAATTCCTGAAGCAACACCACCTGCTGGAAGCCCACGCCCCCGGCCACTACAAGGTGTTGCACAAGCAGCACCAGGGCAGCCGCATGAGCCGATTCAAGTGGGCGCTGCACCACTACCTGTTCTTCCGGGTGCCGTTGGTGCAGCCCGCCGGTTTTCTGCGCGCGCTGCTGCCCTGGCTGGCCTGGGTGTACCGGCCCACCACCGGCTGGCTGGTGCTGCTCACCGGTGTGCTGGGCCTGCTTCTCACCAGCCGGCAGTGGGACAGCTTCACGGCTGCCTTCGCCCAGTCGCTCTCATGGGACGGTGCGCTGTATTACCTGCTGGCCATGGCCGTGGCCAAGAGCGTGCACGAACTGGGCCATGCGCTCACCGCCACCCGCTACGGCGTGCGCGTGGCCCACATGGGTGTCGCCTTCCTGGTGATGTGGCCCATGCTCTACACAGACACCACCGAGTCGTGGCGCCTCTCACGCCGGCGCCAGCGGCTGGCCATCGCGTCTGCCGGCGTCATTGGTGAACTGGCACTGGCCGGTGCCGCCACCCTGGCCTGGAACCTCGTGGCTGATGGCCCGCTGCGCGATGCGCTGTTCTTCCTGGCCACCACCGCCTGGATCGTCTCGCTCACCATCAACCTCAGCCCCTTCATGCGCTTTGACGGCTACTTCGTGCTGTCAGACGCGGTCGACGTGCCCAACCTGCACGAGCGCGCCACCGGCATGGCCAAGGCCGCCATCCGCCGGGGCCTTCTGGGCCTCAAAGAGCCAGACCCCGAGCCCTTCTCACCCCCCATGAAGCGCTTCCTGGTGGTCTTCGCCTGGATCACCTGGATCTACCGCCTGGTGGTGTTCATCGGCATTGCCGTGGCCGTGTACCTGTTCTTCTTCAAGGTGCTGGGCATTCTGTTGTTCGTGGTCGAAATCTGGTGGTTCATCATGCGCCCTGTCATTAGAGAAACACAGCACTGGTTCGCCCAGCGCAAGGACGTGTCCCGCCCGCGCCGCTGGGTGCTGGGCGCCGTGCTGCTGGCCGGCGCTGCCGTGTTGCTGCTGCCATGGCAAGGCCAGGTCAGCGCTGCAGGCTGGACGTTGCCCGAACAGTTCCACGTGTTCCACAGCCCACTGCCGGCCCAGGTGCTGCACCTGCCCGAAGCCGGCAAACGCTTCCAGGCCGGCCAGCCCGTGCTGCACCTGGACCAACCCGAACTGGGCCACCGCGGCGCACGCGCAGAAGCTGTGGCCAGCGCCAGCCAAGATGCTCTGCGCAGCCTGCAGGCCCAGCAGGAAGAAATGGAACGCGTACCCCTGGCCAGAAGCAACGTGGCCCTGCGCCAGCAGGAACTGCAAGCCGAACTCACCGAGCGCGACCGCCTGGTACTGAACGCCCCCTTCACCGGCACCTTGGTTGACCTCGACCCCGAGCTCATGCCAGGCACCTGGGTCAGCCCGAAACAACCGCTGGCCGCCTTGGTGGGCGAGGGCGGCTGGATCGTTGAAGCCTTCGTTCAACAAGCCGACGTGGAGCGCCTCTCACCCAACGGCGAAGCCACGTTCTACCCCGTGCACCGCCCAGACCAGGCCATCCCAGGCACCGTCATCGAAATCGCCCGCACCCGCACCACCCAACTGCCCCACGCCATGCTGGCCTCCTCCCACGGCGGCCCCATCGCCATCCACAATCCCACACGCGCCGAAGAGCTGAGCCCGCGCGATGCGCTGTACCGGGTGAAGATTCGCTTGCATGGGGATGCGCTGACTGCGCCCACCACGGGCAGTGTGCGCATGGAGGGTGAGCGGCGCAGCTTGCTGGGGAGCTGGCTGAAGCCGGCTTTGATTGTGGTGATTCGGGAGTTCAGTTTTTGAGGGTGAGTGCCTGATTCCGATGCACCCACTCTTCGGGTCGGTGAGCAGCACACGCTTCAAACGCCGACCTTGATCGTGCGTTGGCTGGCAAGAGGGGTCTAGTCGGGAGGTATGGGTGTCTGTTGAAGGCTGACTGCAGCCGGTCATATTTTCAGAGCCCAATCACATCCGTCAGCGGAACCTGCCGCTCCCCTTCTGCCGGGCGACCGACCGTTGCACCTCCAGCAGCGGCCACTCAACAGCGTTGGGCCAGACGAGATGCCGAGCGACTCCTACCCGCCAAGACGACCGGTTCTTCACGACCCGTTGCGGTCTTCGGTGGTGACGAAATCGATGCCCGGAAGCGGTCGCTCATTCATGCTCCTTCGTAGCCGTCACACATGAAGTAAGGCGCGCCTCCAATTCAGCGACCTGCGGCTCCAAAATCTCGACGAGGGCCACCGGCGAAGTCACGGTCTCGTGTTCAACACGGTTTGCGTGGCGCCACATGTAGTCGGTCTCGAACGGATAGACGCCTCGGAGGCCCTTGCGAAGCAAATCCTCGGCGAATGAGATGACCGCCGCACCAGAGTACCCGCCCTCAGCTACGTCCGGCCTCAGACCATGCTCGATTCTTCTTCCCTTCGGTAGGGACCAATACAGCTCGCGACATGCTTCGACTCGGTCATAGAGTTCCGTCAGACGCATGCGGCAGACACCGTCACTCGCCTCCCGTCGCAGATGTTCGAGCGTCGTGAGATGCACATTGGTTAAGGCTGCAGCTTCGGCTGCCCCACTTTGAAACCCGCTCTCCGACAGCAAAATTCCACGATCCGCACCCGTGTCAGACGTGATTTCACGAAGCGCGAGAACGTGGAGCTTGCTCACACGAGCACTCCAGAATTTGCACTCCACGATCCATGTGACCTCAAACCCTGCATGCCGTGACTTAACGAGTACGTCCACGTTGTGAACTGTGCGCACGCCTTGGACGTGTACATCGGCCGTGGCGTCCAGTCCAAGCGACCGAAAGAACGCTGCCGCCTCCTCTTGGTATTCCCTCCAATTCGCTGCCATCAATTGGTACTCGGACGTCGAACAACTAAGTTTGAGGCAAGTACGGCAGTACTGCCGCGTTGTACAGGTTCGCTCCCGCCGACTTCTCTTTTCTGAGCAAGGCGCGCATGTACCTACTCAAATAGACGACGCGCTTCAGCTCCGCGTCCGGCATGCGACCGTACTTCGCGAGCACCTTCTCTATGGCTTCTTCGTCTGATTTGCCGAGCGCGGGCTGATCGTCGGCTTCCAAGAAGCCAAGTTGGGGGGCTAGCCGTAGCATGACTTTGCCTCGCTCCGACCAGGTCTGGATACCGGGGATCAACTGTGGAAGCTTGGCCAAGTGGAGGTCGACGAAGTAAGGCCCATCCTTCTGACGAACGACGTATGCATTCGTGAGACGTTCGCCGCTGGACTCCAGCGAGGCGATCTCAGCGAGGAAGCACAGCTTGTGAAGAGCGAAGTAGCTCAGCCCGTTTGCTCTGCCCCGCAATGCCCTCCGGGCGACCAAACCGAGCTTGGCGGCTTCCGATCTCGGTTTGGCGCTACTCGCCTTCTTATGAGGCTTCTTAAAGCGTCGCAAGGTCTCAGCCACGAACTGGTAGTCGCTCAACTGGTTCGCAAAACTGCGATGGACCATAGCTCGCTGACCGGGGTGATACACGGGAATCAGCGTTCGTCGCATCCATGTGCGGCTCGTCCGCACGTGCTCACGGAGCGAGACGGCATGCGTCTCAATTGCGCCGCACGCCTTCAGTGCTACCGCGCCGAGTGTGACCACGATGGCCGGATCTAGTATGTCAATGGTCTCGCGTAGGAAGGGTGCACAGTTGGATATCTCGCTAGATGTGGGTGTCGCGTTGTTCCCCTTCTCGTCCTTGGGGTTGCACAGTACGGCATTTGTGACAAACACCTCGTACCGACTGACACCGACTTGCTCGATCAGCTTCTCGAAGTTATGGCCGGACTTGTCACCATGGAATGGCAAGTGAGACCCGTCCGCACCAAGGCGGCCCGGTGCCTCGCCAACGAACATGAGCGGTGCATCCAAGGGACCGCACCCTGGCCCAAGCACTCTAGCGCTCCCCTTCATCCTCGGGCACTTCTCGCATGCGCTCACTCGATCAACCAAGTTGAGGAACTTGGCTTCTTTGGCGTCTTCGTGTTTCATTGGATTAGGTTGCGAAGCTGCTGTTGCGAGCAGTCGAAGTAAGCGTGAACGGAGTGGCAGACCAACTTCCCTGGTCGCTTGTTTGTCGAGCTACAAATGAAGTGCAGCAAGCGCCCGAGCCCCACGAAGTTCCCGAGAACCTTGTTGAAGAAGTCGTGATTCCGGTACACGACGACAAGATCCAACGAGTCATCGGCGTTCCAGAGGAACTCGGCGAACTGCCAGCACGGACCTCCACGAGTTCTTGGGGAGTCGACCGCCGGCGACGACAGGTGGAACACCAACCCTGTCGTGTTCCGCTGGGGCCACGTATTCAGCTTCTCGATCGCGCGCTCAAGCTGATTGACCCCTTCCGGCGGGAATCGGACAAGCCGCTCAAAGTACGTACCCCAGGCATGGCGCCCCCTCTGCCATCTGTGTGCGCGGTCGTGTGCCTTCAGGTACTGGGAGTACAGGTCTGCCCTACTGGCTACTCGCTCATAAGTTCTCTGAGGAAAGAGCGTGTTCGCGACATCCCGCGCGTCATCCGCCCCAGCCTTGAATCGCGCCGGTGAATGCTGAGCCAGCCACTGATCGTCTGCTGCACAAGGCTGGTTGATAGTGGTCACCAAGTTGCTGATCTCGCCCCTCGAATTCAACAGGAGAGCGCAACCTGAGCGCCAAGCTTCAAGTGGTGTGTCACCTTCGATAACTTGGATGCTCATGCTCGGCGTCCTTTAATGGTACTTGGCGCTCGATAGGCAATTCGCTGCTTGTCAAGATCCACGGTGACATCGCCTCCACCATTCTTCTTGAGTTCCCGGAAAGCAGCATATCCCTGCGAAATCGCCTCTTGCCACTGTTTAGCGGTGCAGGCTCGCACTTCCAATCCCATACCCATGCGGCGAATGGTCTTCAGAAGACCGATGTCGATAGAACTTCGATCGCCATACCAACCGCGCTCCTCCGCCTGGTTGAAGATGAGAATGGATATCGCCTCCTCAATGATGGCCGCGCGAGCGCCATCTTCCACCTCATCGATCTTGACGTTTGACTTGCGTTTGCACTTCAGCATCGCTCGACATACCGGGGACCAACCGAGGACCGCTGCGTATGCGAGGTGAAACACGTCGTGGTAGCGGTAGCCGTCATCTTCATGCGAGTTGTCTGTCAGTGCGTCGCCAATGACCACATCGTTCACGGAAACCTTGACATAGAGACTGCGCTCAAGCGGCTTTTCATAGAAGTTCACGACAAAGCGGCGTGGCAGTCGTTCGTCAGCCGGGAACTTGCCGTCGAAGACGTTGACTCCGCCCTTTGTGTAGAGCGACTCCGCCTTCTCCGCGTTCGCCTTGGCGATTTCCTCCAACGGAATCTCGTACAGGGACGCCAAACTTGTCAGGTACCAAAGCAGATCTCCAAACTCCTCCCGCAGCTCTGTGCGGAAGGCAGGGTTGTCCTTCTGAAGAAGGAGCTTTTTCATCATGCTGTGAAGGTCACCAACCTCACCAACAAGACCCATCAGGGAAACTGCACGGGTACGCCGCTCGTCTGTGCGTTCCACCATTGCTTGATACTCGGCAAAACGCGACATAGCACTCGGACCAGTAGCCGTTGGCCGGTCTGCCTTCGCGCTCCGTGCTGACGCTCTAGTGGCCATTTTTCCTCCCTGTTTAGCTCGTCGTGAAGCGCGCTCACGCGTAGCTATTGGTGACGTACGACATCGAGGGGCCGCTCAACTGGGCCTCAAGCGCGCGATGAAGAAAGTTTTTAGCTTACAAGTAGACGAGCTCCCGCTCTTGGCCGCGAGTGCAATACGATGCGAAGTCGGAAAGCTGACCTGCGGTGGGAAAACGGGGCTGGCCTAAGCCAGCTCGTTACGGTCACCGTCGGGGTCCGTTCCCGGCCAGAAGCAGTCCGCCCAATTTTGAGGGGAATCAATAGATTCATGCACTTTGGTCTGATTCTTTCTGGGTGGAGTTAACTCAGTGCTTTGCACATCAGATTTGATTCCGCTCTGCATGGCAAAGCTTTCTACTCAATCGGATTTTTTCTCACTGCCTTCGGCATAAATTTTGAGTGGAAGGTTGTCAAACTTAACATCCACCAAGTATGGATAGTCTAACTTTAACTCCATGATTGACTCCTCGTATCGGTTGGAGAAGTTTAGTACTGGGGTGGTCTTGCTGAATTTGGCGGGAGCCTGGCCAACAATCGTTGTATGCCCCAAGTTGGGGTGCTGGCCAACCAGCTGGTCAAGAGACCAGTAATCGGACGAGGTTTTTTCTTTTGCTCGGATGCTAATGTGTCCAATGTAGACACCTTTACCGGCCTCGACTTTGAATGTCTCGCTTGAGATAGGGAAGTGAATACCTGCCCCGATAATTCCCGGCATGGATGAGCCAACAATGCCTGTCAATCTGTACGTTCCAGCAGGCAGGATGGCTATTGCAGGCATATCTGTCCGACCTTTCTTGATTCCGTCTCCCATGCCGACGCCAGGCCCGGGGAAATATGTCATACCTCCCTCGAATGTATCCTTTTCGTATTTTTCGGACTCCACAATCGAGCCAGAAAAATAGCCACCGAGTTTCCAAGGCCCCCATTTCGGATTGAATTCATTAATCATGTCCAGAGACATGGCCACAACCCCATGCTTGACGAGGCTGGGATCCGCGGGGCCACGAGGATTTAGAGCGCGAGGTCCTGTTGATGCGCAAGAAGCCATCAAGGTCGAAATGAGAAAAACGGCGAACAACTGGAGGTAGCGATGGGACATAAAGAGTTTCAGCATGAAAGTAACGGATTATTGCTGGCAATACTTGCTTGGCCTATTGCGTGGATGCCTATTTTGACAATGTAGTTTCTACACCTGTACCTGTAAGCGATTTTTCGTGAAATGCGTGCATGCAAAGCGAAAACCCTGTCAGGTTTAACAGGGTCATGGTGTGATGAAATTCACAGTTTCTGGATATTTATTCAGGTTTACCACAGTAATGAACGTTTTAGGGAGGGCCGTAGTCCGCTGCAGCAGTGATACCGTATTCACAATGCAAAGGCAGTGAGCATTGGCACGGTGAAGACCATTGCTCCCATTTTCACCCGGTCGATCTCGCCATTTCAGAAACCAGCTCCGGTCGTCATGCCAAAAGGCCGCTCCAAGGTAATCAGCGTGAGCACGACTGGCTGCGCTCACCGACCGCACCCGCTGCATACCGATCTCTCGGCATCGGAAGGCGCGCTTCTGGAGCGAGCCAAAGTAAGCCACGCTCAATAGCCGTTCACATTCCCTCAATCTGCCTTCACGCTGCCCGCTTGGCCAACAGCGCCCAGACCCCGGCGACGGACAGGAGTGAACCACCGGCCAGATTGAACCGCCGCTGCGCTCTGGGCGAGGACAGCAGCTTCCGGGCCGAGCCGGCAAACACGGCATACAGCGTTGCATTGAGCGTGGCCATGGCCACAAACGTGATGGCAAGCACCCATAGCTGCTGGGTGACCGCCGCACTCGGGTTGATGAACTGGGGCAAGAAGGCCACGAAGAACACGATGCCTTTCGGATTGAGTGCCGTGACGAGGTAGGTATTCGCGAACAACTTCCAGCGCGAGCCCGGCGCGGCAGGAGTGGTCAGCTCGGTTGACGAAATGCCTGCCCGCAACAGCTTGATGCCGAGATAAAGCAGGTACATGCCACCCGCCCACTTCACGACGGTGAACCAGAAGGCTGATGTGGCCAGCAAAGCACCCAGCCCCAGAAGCGAGACGACCAACGCCGTGGAGTCGCCCAGCGCAACGGCGGCCACGAGTGGCAGGTTGGCCCGCCGACCGTGAGCCATGGAGTAGCTGATGACGGTGAGGATGGTGGGGCCGGGGATGATGAGCAAGACCGCGGAAGCGGCGACGAAGGCAAACCAGAGTTCGATGGACATGGGCGGTGTTCCTGAAGGTGGCTGAGGCATGAATTAAACCGCGCCGCGAATCGGCGTCGGCTTGCTTCGTTTCAACCCTTCCCCCGCGCAGCCCGAATGCCGGTTCGTCTGGCCTGTGCCTGCACGGCCGGGACCGACTCAAAATGTTCCATCAGCCTGGTTTTGTGCTCGGGCATCAGTGCGCTGTCCTCGATCATCTGCGGCCACTTCTCTCGGGCGAGCGTTACCGTGCCGGCCAGTTCGGCGCGCACCTTGGGTTCCGACATGCCCACAGCGTTGCACAGGCCGCGAACGAGGGCTGGGGTGATCTCCGCTCTTTGCGGCGCGCCGCGGTAAAAGCTCAGGGCATGGCCCTTGAGTTTCATGTAGGCCGCGTACGCCACCACGTCGTACGCAGGCGACAACGCCGGGGTGACGCCATCGGCGTAGATCACGCCAAAGTTCTTCAGGTGCGCGTCCAGGTTGCCCAGCATTTCATTGACCATGAGGCGGCGCATGATTTCAAACTGCGCGCGCTCCCCCAGGCCCATGGCGCGGTCAATGACCAGCAGCATGGCCGCATAGCTGGCGCGCTCGTGCGCGTCCCGGTACTTCTCGCTGGGGTCCACATCAAGCACCTGGGCGAAGTCTTCGCAGTGGATGTGCCCCGTGGGCGAGCGGTCGAAACGGGTGACGGCCAAAAATTGGCGGCCCGCTGCCAGCGTGTAGGGCTGGTTTTCCGGGGCGATGGTGTCCACAGGGCGAAGGGCCGCCTCGCAAGTGGTGACGCCTGCGGCTCGTGCCAGCCGCAGCGACAGCTCCTCCACCTCCGGCAGCAGTGCGTACTCAGCCGTGGGCAGCTTGGCGATGATGTGTTTGCCACCTTTGCCGAGCCTGGTGCGAGCCACATACCGGCCTCCCTTTTCCACCAGACCCAGTTTGGGCTGGATGCCAGAGAGCGAGGTGGCGCCAGCCAGCGGGGCCTCGATGACGGTCATTTCCAGCGCATCGTGCCCCTGCGTGACCACGGCTTCCATGGCTGTGCGGTCTTCGGGGCCGGGTTTGGCATAAACGTTGCCTGGAAGGTCATCGCCGCACATCGCCAGGATCTCCATGTGATCGTCTGGCGGGCACTTGCGCAGTTGCTCAAGGTGCTTGCGCAGCGGGCCTTCGGGCAGAAGGTTCTGGAAAAAGGCGGGCAGGCGCTCGCCGCTCCCATTGAAAAAAGGCTGCATGGCCGCGTCGGCCAGAAACAGCTGGCGCTCGCGGTCGGTGCCTTGGCGCCCAGCCCAGCCCAGCACTGGCGCCGCTGGATCCAGCCAAAATTCCCGGTGAGGCGTGAACCGTGTGATCGCTGTGTGCCCCTGGCCGTACTGAAACAGGTCCCCGCAATAGCGCTTGCCAATGTAGATGCGCAAGGTGCGAAACCTCATCTGTCTTTCTCCGGGCTGTCAGTGGGGGGCAGGCTCGGTGTCGCCTCGGGTGCGGGACTGTCTGTGGCCAGCGTTTTCAGGAGCCGATCGAGTTGGCTCACGTACGCAGGCGACGCGCTTCCCATGTCCAGGCCGGCGCTGTCTGCGGCGGCGCCACCCGGCTGGAATGACCTTGCCACGCCCTTGGGCAGCAGCATCAGCTCCAAGCCCAGCTCGTCGGCCAGTGCCATCAGGTTGTGCGCGCGAAGGGCGCTCTTGCCACTGAGCGCCTGCCTCACCGCCAGCGGCGTGAGGCCCACGCGGGCGGCCAGCGCCTTGTAGGACAGCTTCTGGCGCTTGCGGGCACTCTCAAGCACCTGTGCAAGTTCAGCGAGGGTTTTCATGAGGATAGTTAACCATGCTTTACTGATTAAAGCAATACTAAACTATCCTGTATATATTAAATAGTTAACTATTCTTTTTTGTTTAAAGAGATATTAAACTATGCGGATGATTCTGACCGTTTGGTGGCGCGTTGTACGTCTGCTCGCCAGTGAGGGTTGCGGAGAGTTGCAGCGTGCGGCTACTTTTCCGCCGGCAGGGCTAACCGTCAATTTTCCCCCTGATGCTCGGGCCCTCTCCACAACCAAACTTCTTCCATGTCCGCTCCGTGAGCGCGCCTTGTGTGCGCGTATTGCGTCGGTGCGCACACTGGCGGTCTTTCTGTTCAGGCGCAGCACAATACCGTGCCTGACTTGCCCGTCGCTGGGGGTGAAGTGCGCGCGGTCTCCTTCAGCGAACTGCGCCAGCTCCACCGTGCTCTTGGCTTGTGCCAGCAGGTTCAGGCGTTCCACCACCATGCGTGAAGCCAGCCGAGCCGCGAAGCGGCGCTGGCCTGGGTGCACTGTCAGGCCCCCTTTTTCGCTGCCTCCAGTGCAAGGGGAAGATAGTGGGCCAAATTTTTGGCCTGAATGTCTTCTGCGGAATGAAGTTTGATGTGCCGCCGACCTTTGCCACCGCCTTCAAGATGACCGAGGGTGTCAGCGATCAGTGCGCCATGGCCAAACTCTACAGAGACGTGCTGCTTGTAGGCAAACACACCGCAGAATTGCACGCCTGAAGTAAAGAGGATGCCGCCATATTTGACTTCCTCAGAGATGGGGGAGACGGTCTTCTTGACGAGCGTGCGAACGGACTCAACCAGCGAATGTTGCTCGCCACCCAGAAGCCGAATGTCATCCAGCAGTGCTTGAACGGATTTTGTAGCCATGATTTGGAACCTCACCTGGATTTAAAGAAAGCGGAAAAAAGCAGAGATCGTCAGCCATTGTTGACCGGGTGCGTGCTCAAGGTCGACATGGCGTTGCACTGGCGCTCTTGCGGCACACTCCCTACGATGCCCACCCCCGAATCCGCCATCCAACCCGCCCCCACCTTGGCCTTGTTCAACAGTGCCAAGGCTTTCGAGACCTGGCTGAAGAAGAATCACGCCATCTCTGACGGCCTCTGGCTCAAGATCGCCAAGCGGGGCGCGAATGAACCCAGCGTCACCTACCCAGAGGCGGTGGAGATCGCGCTCTGCTGGGGCTGGATCGACGGCCAGAAGAAGGGCCTTGACGACCAGCACTTTCTCCAGCGCTTCACGCCGCGGCGCGCGCGCAGCGTTTGGTCGAAGATCAACGTCGACAAGGTCGCGGCGCTCATCGAGGCGGGGCGCATGCAGGTGCCGGGCTACGCACAGATCGAGGCCGCCAAGGCCGACGGACGCTGGGCGCGGGCCTACGACGGAGCGCGCACGTCCGCAGTGCCGGAGGACCTGTTGGCGGCGCTGGAAGCCGAGCCGAGGGCGAAGGCCTTCTTCGCAACGATCAACGCGGCCAATCGCTATGCGGTGCTCTGGCGCATACAAGCGGCCGTGAAGGCCGAGACGCGTGCCAAGCGCATCGCCCAACTGGTAGAGATGCTCGCGCGCGGCGAGACCCTCCACCCCTCCAAGCCCCGTGCCAAGGCGTGACCGCGAGGTTCATGCGGATCAGGCGCTTACCACAGAGCGCTGGGCACGCCATTTGCCGCCTTGTTCAGGTCTTCACCCGTCACAGTTCATCAGGAGGACCTCATGGCAAAACCGTCTGACGCCCAAGCTGGAAAAAAACCCGCAAGACAAGCGGTCGGCAAACTCAAAACCGCCTGCGCAGCAAGGGCAACAGGGTCGAATGGATCCCAGATCGCAGCGAGGCGAACGGCCCATTGCCGACGTCGACCGCAAGGTTCGCGGCGGTGACGCCTAGCACTGTCAAAGAGGGGTGATGGAGGACGGGTGGAGTTGGGCAAGCCTGGCTGCGCCGCGCCATAGGTTCGCTTGCACCGCGCGAAGCAACTGGTCATGAACGGAGAACCCGCGGCGGCCGTGGCGGCCATCAACGCGAAGCCCATCCGCTTTTAATCGACCTCAACCATCTGGCGATGTTTCCGCCGCTGCGCCGAGGCGCGTCATCTTGGCGATTGGCGCAAGGCGGCCGCCCCCCGGGGTGCCGGTGATCGTGCCCCAGCAAGAGGCTATGCATCCAGCGCCAGCTGGTGGTCGGTTGGCTGGGGCGTGACAGTGAGCACTTTCAGATTCTGGGAGTTCTCAAAGCGATGCCAGACCCCAGCGGGAACGACAACAAGCTCATGTTGACCCAAAGACACGCGCTCGTCTTTTGAGTCAATTCGAAGCACCACCGTCGTGCTTCCCTCCAGGGCCATGACAAGCTCATCACCTGCGGCATGGCGCTCCCACTCACTGTTGCCTGAGTAGTGGCCCACATAGACGGCGCCATCTCGGAACGGGGCGACTTCTGCGAATGCTGCCTCTGCACCACCTGTGAAGGCCATTTCCGGTTTTCGGTCTGGGAGATACGTCAAGGTGGAAAGAATCTGGTCGAGCGACTTTTTCATGGGTGGTGCGTGGGGGTAGATCTTGAATCCGCAGACGAGACTTGAATTTACTTGAAGCCTTCGCGTGAGCTCACAGGTAAGGGCTGATGTTTGCTACCGCTCGATCGACGTAGGGTTCCTTTTCTCCAACCGGGGCCACGTAGTGCAAGGCTGACTTGGCCGCTTCCAGCCCTTCGAATCTGGCGATGACCCATGCCGCCAGGTACTGCGAAGCCAAGCATCCGCCAGCAGTCGCGACGTTGCCTTCGGCGTAGAACGGTTGATTCAGCACTTCAACGCCAGCTTCCTGCACCCAGGGTTTGGTGAGCAAATCGGTGCATGCAGGCACGCCGTTCAGCAAACCGAGTTTGGCCAGCATCAAGGTGCCTGAGCACTGGGCGCCGATGAATTGTCGGGAAGCGTCCAGCTTCAACCGCTCCATCACGCCTTCGTTGTTTGCAATCTCACGGGTTTTCATTCCGCTGCCGAAGAGCACCACGTCGGCGTCGTTTGCTTCCTCCAACGTGGACTGGGCATGCAAGGTGACGCCATTCATCGAGGTGACCGTCGGGGTCGGGCAACACAGGGTCACGCGCCAGCCTGGGCTTTTGATGCGGCTCAGTATGCCGAGGGCGACCAGCGAATCCAGTTCGTTGAATCCGTCAAATGTGAGGATGGCTGTGTGCATTGCACGACTTTACGCGGCAGCTGGGTTGCCGCTGGTGCCACTTCAAGGCTGAGCTGGCAAGCCGCAGGCGCTGCGGTCGGTCGGTAAAGGGTGGTCGCCCTCAGGAGGGACTAACAACCTCTCGGATCTGCACGACATTGCCTTCCGGATCGTGTCCGTCACAACCTCGAAAACCGCGTGCTTCCCACTCACTTTTCTCTGGATTCAGTTCGCCACCGAGTGCGATGGCTTTTGCCCTGGCTTCGGCAAGGCTTGGCACGAAGAAAAAAAGCTTGATCGGTGTTTCTGTGCGCCGCGCTGGTGGGGTGGTAATTTCAATTGAATCGGCGATCTTCTTTGGGATGGCGTGAAGGACCAACTGGCATTGGGACGACTCAAGAACGATGTGATCTCGCTCTGAATGAACCGCCGGGATGGAGAACAGCTCTTCGTAGAACTTGGCCACGCGAACGATGTCTTTGGCAAAAACCACGGCACCGGCATTTTTTGAAATCGACAATCTGACCTCCGGAAGTGAAGTTAAAAAGCTTTGCGGTGAAGGATTCTGGCGTGTTCTGGCTTTGATCTGACCCAGCAAATCACTGGTCGACACCCAGCAGCACGTCGGTCACGTCGTCGGCGAACTGGTAGCGACGTTCGCCAATCCGCACAATGTCCGCGCCGTTCGGGTCGGGCCGAACCGGTGGCAGGCCGTGGTCGCGCAAAGCCAGGGCGCATCCGGCCCAGTCACCGCCGTTCACAGGCTCATTGAGCGAGGCCCAGGACAAGCTGCCGCAGGCGTTGTCGCCGAAGCCGTGCAGCGTTTGCCAATCCGCGCCGTGCACCATCAGAAAGCGGGTGAGGTCCGCGTCGCCACGGAAGATCGCATGGTTGAGGGCGGTGGCGTCGATGTCACCACCACGAATCTCCAATGACCAGCCGCAGGTCACCATGGTCTTGACCGCGTCCCTACAGCCCTGCTCTGCGAGTTCGGGCAACAGTCGCAGCCGAGCATCGTCCAGCGCATCGATCACGCCCGGGTGGTCTCGCTGGATCGCACGTGCCGATTCAAGATCACCGCGCGCGCACGCCACCACAAAAGCTTCTTCCGCTGCTAGCGGCTCACCGGCCGTGCTTGCCTGCCCCAGTAATGCTGCAACCTCGGGCCGCCCGAAGCGAAGCGCCATTGTGCGGGCCTGCACGCCGTCCTGTGTGCAGGCGTCCGCCCTGGCGCCGGCCGCCAGCAGCACCTGGATGTGTGCGAGCGAACGGCGGCGGCGAATGGCCCACAACAAGGGCGAACCCCACTCGGAAGTGGGCGGCCCCAGCGGAGGCTCGTTCGGATCACCGCCGTGGTCCAGCAGCATCTGCAGCACGCCAGCGTCTTCGAGGTCGAGCGCGCGGTACATCGCGTTCGTTCCGTCGATCCGTGCACCGGCGTTCAACAGCAGTTGGGCGCAGGCCGGCGCCTCTAGTGAGTGGTAAAGCGATTCACCGTCGTTGGGGTCGGCGCCCGCGTCCAGCAGCAGCCGCGTCAGTTCCGGGTCAAAGGCCTTGCCCGCCGCGCCATAGAGGGCGCTCAGCCGCTCGGTGGCAGACGGCGCCGCCAGCGTGGAGGGAGGCCAGCGGCTGCCGATGGACTGGTTCGGCGATGCGCCCGCAGCCAGCAGGAACTTCGCGCATTCACGCAGCCGCTCGCGAAACCCCGGCAGTTTCGCCAACCCGGAATGCGTCACAGCTACCAGGGGCGGCAGGCGCAACGGGCCACCTTCGCGGTGAACCCACGCCGGGTCGCGCGCGGTGGCGCGCCGCAGCGCGTCTTCATCGCCAATGGCGCAGGCCAGGTAGGGGTCGTCGCCTGGCAGCGTGTTGTTTTCTTCGAGTACCCGGGCGGCCACGGCGGGCCGGTGGTTGTGGTTGCCGCCGGCCACGTCGCCCGCGTAGACCATGAGCAACCAGCGACGCTGGGCTTGTGCCGGGTCATCGGCCAGCGCGCGGCGCGCATGCACGAACAACTGCAGTTCAGACCAGGAGGCAAAGCCGTATTCGCGTGCCAGGCACGACTGCGCGTCGTGCAGGCGCAGGGCCAGTGAGGCCAAGGCCTCGTCGGGCTTGCAGTGGGTGGCGGGTAGGGATTCGCGAAATCGCTGCATCGCAGCGGGATCGCCTTGCCGATAGAGAGCCAGCAGCTCCTTGGCTTGCTTCTTCAATTGGCCCAGATCGGGCCGAGGGGGAATGCGCTTCATGGACACCTCCGTGCATCAGATGCCGAAGACCCGCAACGTCGGCTGCACAAAAGGCGTGGATAGGCAGATGAAGGCAAGTGGGTTCAACCCTTCCCGCGGGCCCGGGTGCGTCTTGCACGCGACGGTGATGATAAGGGATGTGATTCGACTCCTTCCCCCGCTGGGGGAAGGCTGGGATGGGGGCCTGCACGCAGAGGCGTTTGCCAATGGCAAAAGACTCTCAGCCTCTCAGGCGTTGGGCACAGGATTTGGCGCGTACTTGTCACCCACTCTCTCGCGCAGTGGGTGCGTGTCGTAAACGATGTGCATGCTGTCGATGCGGGCGCTGCCCGGCCGGAAGCCGAACACGTCTACGCAAGTGAAGTCGACCAGCCTTCCGTCATTGAGCGTCCAGTCGTAGCGAAAGTAGGCCGCCACGCGCACGGTGTCGTCCGCAGGTTGCACGGACGCGAACAAGTCGATCAGCGTGATCACGCTCTGTGTTGAGGCCTGCGCAAGCTTGGGAAAAAAGTCGCGCGCCTTCATGGTGCCCAGAAACGGGGAGTGCACCACGCCGTCGTCCTCGAAGGTGGCGATCAGCCCTGCCGTATCGCTCGCGTGCAGGTGCCGGAGGTAGGCGCGCACCGTGTCCAGTTGAAGTTGGCTCATGTCTGGCTTCCTTTGGATTCCTGTGTATTCACGGGTTGAATCGTTCCAGAAGCCGATCTGTTCGACAAGACATGGGGAGTGCAAATACATTAGAGATGTTTATGAATCTGCGCTACCTGCAATACCTCAGGCTGGTGATCGAGCACGGCAGCTTTGCTGCAGCGGCGAGCGCAGGCGGGGTGTCTCAGCCGGCGATCAGCCATGGCATGAGGCAGCTCCAGAAACTGTTCGACACACCGCTGTTCGTTCGCTCGGGGCGCAAGCTGCTGCCCACCGAGGCAGCGCTGCATGCGGCATTGAAGAGCACGGGTCTTGCCGAGCAGATGGACGCGCTCACGGCGACCGGCGCCACCCCGACCCATGGCGACACGCTGTGCGCCGGCGTCACGCCTTCCGCCGCCTTGGTCTTCGGCCCGGTCTTGCTCGCCGCTTGGTGCCAAGGCCATTCTCGCCGACGCCTCCACATGTCGAGCGCTGACGAGGGTCGCATGTTGGCCAGTTTGCAAGGCGGTGAACTCGATCTGGTGATCTCACCGCGGCCTCGCGGCTACCGCGCGCCGGGCTTGGTCTGCGAGTCGCTGTACCAGATCACACCGCTCGCTTACGCCCGCCGCGCCCACCCACTGGCCAAGGCGCAATCGCTGGTGGAGTTGCAGGGGGCGTCCTGGGCCAGCGTCGGCCCCAGCGTGAGTGGGCCCGTGGACGTGCTGCGTGAAGCCTTTGCCGTTAGGCGAATGAGGCCGCCACGCATGGTCGCATCGTGTCCCGACTACGCCAGCCTGATCCATCTACTGGCCCACAGTGACTTGCTTGGCGTTCTCCCTCACCCAGTCCTGCTGGACGCCGCGCCGAAGGGCCAGGTCGTTCCCCTGCGTCTTCGGGAGGCCTTTCCGCGCTACGAGATGCATCTGTTCACGCCGATGCGGTCGCGTCGGGTCCTTGCGCCCGTGTTCGCCTTGTTGAGGCAACAGGCGGCTTTGATCGCCGGTGTCCCAGAGCAAATGCGGGATGCGGCCGAGCGACAGGTTTAGGCCGAGCCGGCAGGACTGACGAATCTCTGCCATGGGCCGGCATGGGGCCTTCGCGGCCGTTGGGCAGCGATCGGCCAGGAGCGGGCATCGCCCGAGATGTGCAGCAGTCGTTCAACGTTTGACGTGAGAGGCGGCCGGTGGCGCGAAGCTGCGGAGGGGATTTGCAAGCGCAGCATGCAAACCGTCCCTCTCAACGGAATTGTGGGGCACTGATCGCCACCTGCAGAGCCTTGATGGAAGCGATCCACTCATCCGACCCTGCTTCTGCCCAAAGCTCTTGCAACTCGGAATTTTCACCAGCAACGCGGACGAGCGCACGCTTTGCCTTCTCGAGCAACTCCGTGCTTGGTTTGACGCCCGCAGATTTAACCCATTCATCAACTTTTTCGGTGTAAGCATCCGATTGCGTACCTTGGCCGAGCAACTTCGCCAAAACTTCAACTGCTGCTACGGCATTTGATCCCTCGGGAGCTTCCAAATACTCCTCGGCATCCAGAGCCTGATCGAGAGCCTGCTCAACAAGCGACAAATCTTGTACTTCTTCGAGATCGTAGGCCCAATCATTTGCATCATCGTTGCCAAACGGTTCGTGTGACCATGTTCCCATTTAATGCTCCAAAGGTAGACGAAGTGAGGTGTGCCAAGCGTTTGACATGAGCGGTGGCCAGACGGCGCAGCCGGCTCGGCATCCGCTCGATTGATGGGATGGACTCCCCCGTTTGTTTGCGCGAAATTCGCGCTCTGGTCTTCATTGGCGTGGGGATCAGGTCTTCAACAAACGAAAGGAGTC
>NZ_JAVDWU010000012.1:0-142605 GCF_031457455.1 Hydrogenophaga palleronii | reverse complement strand
TCGCCTTTGCCGTTTGGCGCACCGGCAAACCGTTTGATCCGCAACGCATACCCCAGTCGCTTGACAACAAACCATAGAACCTTTGCCGGGCCACTCGCGCCGTCCCCACTCCAAGCGCCGCAGGCGCGCCAGAGAGGGGGGAAGCCGCGTCAGCGGCGCAGGGGGGAGTACCGAATTCAGCCGTGCAAGTCGTCCCGGCGCGCGATTTCCAGCAGGCGTTCCAGTTCGTGCGGGTGTGTGCGTTGGTTGTGGCGGTGCCACAGCGCAATTACGCCCATGAAGCCGGCCACCAGCACGCCGAAGGCGGTGATGGCCATGAAGGCCGACCAGCCCATGGCAGTGGAGAAGCTGTAGAGCGCGCCCAGCAGCAGAATGCAGGCCTGTTCGTTGAAGTTCTGCACCGCAATCGAACGGCCGGCGCCCATGAGGTTGTGGCCCCGGTGCTGCAGCAGGGCATTCATGGGCACCACCAGGAAGCCGCCCAGGCCGCCCAGCAGCACCAGGAACGGCGCGGCGACCCACACGTTGTCGATGAAGTTCATCAATATGACCAGCACGCCCATGGCGATGCCCAGCGGCATGACCCGGGTGGCCTGGTCCAGCCGCATGCGCATCGACGCCACTACCGCACCTACCGCCGTGCCCAGGGCCACCACCCCCACCAGCGAGGAGGCTTGCGTGGTGCTGTAGCCCAGCGCGGCGCCGGCCCACGCCAGCACGATGTAGCGCAGGTTGCCCGACACGCCCCAGAACAGGGTGGTGGTGGCCAGTGAGATCTGGCCGAGGCGGTCGCGCCACAGGCGCGAGTTGCAGCGCCAGAAATCGGGCAGCAAGGCCAGCGGGTTCTTCGGCATCATCCGGGGCGTGACGCCGGTCAGCGGAATGCGGGTGTTGAACCAGGCCGCCAGGGCGTACACACCCACCAGAGCGGCCACCGCAGCTTCGGCCGGTGTGGCGATCCCGGTGTCAACCCATGGCACATTGATGGACAGCAGCAAGCCCGACAGCCAAGGACCCACCAGCTGCCCACCCAGCAGCACGCCCAGAATGATCGACGCAATGGTCAGGCCTTCGATCCAGCCATTGGCCTTGACCAGTTGGGATGGCGGCAGCAATTCGGTGAGGATGCCGTATTTCGCCGGCGAGTACGCCGCAGCCCCCAGCCCCACCAGGGTGTAGGCCAGCAAGGGGTGCACCCCGGTGAGCATGAGCAGACAGCCCACCACCTTGATGGCGTTGCTGATGAACATGACCTGGCCCTTGGGCCTGGCGTCCGCAAACGCCCCCACAAACGGCGCCAGCACCACATAGAACAGCGCAAACAGCGGCACCAGGGCCGCGCTCTGCCATTCGGGCGCCCCGCGTGTGCGCAGCAGTTCGATGGCGGCCACGAACAGCGCGTTGTCAGCCAGGGAGCTGAAAAACTGCGCCGTCATGATGGTGTAGAAGCCGCGCTTCATGGCGATGAATTTAGGGCCCGGGTGGGTGGGCAGAGGGGGTGTGCGGCGGCGCTTTTGTGCGAAAGTTCGACGTCTGGTCTCCAGCGATGGCGGGTTATAGCACGCCAAATGTGACAGCTTGTAAGCGCGGGTGTGCCGAAATGGACATCTGCGCAGGCCTTTTGTCTGAAGCAGGTCACGATCCGTCCGGCATTGAGACTTTTCCAACAACCCCGGTTCCATCTACCCACCATGCCGCGTCCCATTCTGGCCACCGTGCACCCCGAGGCCCTGCGCCACAACCTGCAGCGTGCACGCGATTGTGCGCCCGACGCCCGGGTGTGGGCGGTGGTAAAGGCCAATGCCTACGGTCATGGCATCGAACGCTGTTTTGACGCGCTGCGTTCGGCCGACGGCTTTGCGCTGCTGGACCTGGCCGAAGCCGAACGCCTGCGCGCATTGGATTGGCGCGGTCCGGTGCTGTTGCTGGAGGGCGTTTTTGAGCCCCGCGATCTGGAACTGTGCTCGCGGCTGCACCTGTGGCACACGGTGCACTGCACCGAGCAGATCGACTGGCTGGCGGCGCACAAGACCCAGGTCCCCCACCGTGTGTTTCTCAAGCTCAATTCGGGCATGAACCGCCTGGGCTTCAAGCCGGCCGCCTTCCGCGCCGCGTGGGCACGTCTGAACGCACTGCCCCAGGTGGACGAAATCTCGTTGATGACCCACTTCAGCGACGCAGACGGCGCCCGCGGCATTGCCCACCAGCTGGCGGCCTTTGAGGCAGCCACCGCCGACCTGCCCGGCGAGCGCAGCCTGTGCAACAGCGCGGCCATCCTGCGCCATGCCGCCGTCGCGTTGAAGAGCCGTTCCGGTGAAGCCGCCACCGAGGTGCTGGCGTCCGACTGGGTACGCTCCGGCATCGCCACCTACGGCGGTGCCCCTGACCATCCGAACCGCACCGCCGCCGACTGGAATCTGCAGCCTGCCATGACCCTGAGCAGCCGCCTGATCGGCGTGCAGGAACTGGAGACCGGCGACACCGTGGGGTATGGGTCGGCCTTCACCGCAGACCGGCCCATGCGCGTGGGGGTGGTGGCTTGTGGATACGCCGATGGGTATCCGAGGCACGCGCCCACCGGCACGCCCATCCTGGTGGACGGGGTGCGCACGCGGGTGGTAGGGCGGGTGAGCATGGACATGATCACGGTCGACCTCTCGCCGTTGGACGAAGCGGGTCACGCCTGCGGTGTGGGCGAGGAAGTGGTGCTGTGGGGACGCAGCGAGAGCGGGGCGGTGCTGCCGGTGGACGAGGTGGCGCATGCGGCGGGCACGATTTCTTATGAGCTGCTTTGTGCGGTGGCGCAGCGGGTGCCGTTTGCGGCGGGAGAGGGCTGAGGGGGCTGGAAGGAAGTCCCCCCGCGCCGCCTTCGGCGTGCCTTGCAGGCCGCGACATCGTCAGAGCCGATATCTCTTCGGGCTGTCCAAGTCTGCGCAGGCAGACTTGGAGCCGCAGCCCTCAGCCCCTGGAAGGGGGCGCACCCAGTGGCCCGGCAAGCCGGTTCCACGGGTGCCCTGGAAGAACACCTCCTCGCCGTAGGGCGCTATGCCACGTCCTCCCCCAGCGGGGATGAGAGAGAAGCCACCTGTGTTCCCGGTGACGCCCATTTCTGCGCCCTCCATGGACGCCCCCCAGTCTGCACATCACGACCATCGGAGATCTCCATTACTGGGTCCCGAAACGCTGCTTGAATCGCCACTGACTTGTACCCCTAGGGGTATACGTGTATACTCCTGACTGTACAGGAGAACACCATGTCCAGCCCCGCGCATTTCCCTCTCAACGGCCTACTCCCCAGCGCAGTTCGGGCGTTCACGCCCAACGTGTCGCGCACTTTCGTGTCTGGCGCCTTGTCGCTCGCGCTGTTGTCTGGTGTGCTGCTCTCGATGGGTGGCATGGCGCATGGAGCCGATCAGGCCAGGGTGGTGGAAAGCGCGCAGGTACCGGTGGTCACACTGGGCTCGCGTGCCGTGGGCTCGGGGTTGGCACTCGACGGCAGCCTGCAGGCGGTGCGGCAGAGCACCCTGTCGGCCCAGGCCAGTGGGCGCATCGCCGAACTGCGGGTGAAGGCGGGCGATCGTGTCAAGGCCGGGCAGGTGCTGGCGGTGGTCGATGACCGCGCCACGCAGGTCGGTGTGGCGCAGGCCCAGGCGGGGTTTGCGCAGGCCGACGCCCAGTTGGCCAACGCCCGTGCCCACTTTGAGCGCACCCGCGAGCTGCGGGAAAAAGGCTTCATGGCCCAGGCCGCGCTGGACACGGCACAAGCCCAGTTGCGCGCCGCCACAGCGGGGGTGGCAGCCGCGCGCGCTGGCCAAGCACAGTCGTCGCTGGCACAGGGCTTTACCCGACTGACCGCGCCTTACGATGGCTGGGTGCTGCAAACGCATGCCGAAGCCGGCACGCTGGCCATGCCAGGTTCGCCGGTGGTCACGGTCTACGCGCCGCAACCGATCCGCGTGGTGGTGCATGTGCCAGCGTCCCAACAGGCGCTGGCGCTGGTCGCTCAGCGCGTGGAAGTGCTGCTTCCCGGTGCCGAGGGCCGTTGGGTGACGCCAGAGAAACGCACCAGCCTGCCGGCGGCCGACGCCGTGTCGCAAACCGTTGAATGGCGGCTGGACCTCAGCGAGGCCGACGGTGCCGACCAGGTCCCCGGGCGCAATGTGCAGGTGCGCTTTGTGGGTGCAGCAGTGGCCAATGCGCCGCAACGGCTTCTGGTGCCCGCATCGGCGGTGCTGCGTCGCGGCGAATTGACGGCCGTGTACCTGGCCATCGCAGAAGGACAACCCACCGCCTTCGTGCTGCGCGCGGTGCGCCTGGGTGCGGACCATGGCGACGCGGGTGTGGAAGTGCTTTCAGGCCTGCGCCCCGGTGACCGGGTCGCGCTCGATCCGGTGCGCGCCGGGTTGAGTAGCGCGCAGGTGGCCCAGTGAGTTCGATCACACCTGAGAACACGGCCATGAACCACTCCAACGCCACATCCACCGCACCTGAAAAGCTTGGCTTTTCCGGCTCGGTGGCGCGCATGTTCCAGAGCAACGCCATCACACCGCTGCTGGCGTTGGTGGCACTGTTGCTGGGCCTGTTCGCCGTGATGGTCACGCCACGCGAGGAAGAGCCTCAGATCAACGTGACCATGGCGAACGTGCTCATCCCGTTCCCCGGCGCGTCGAGTGCCGACGTCGCACAGATGGTGGCGGTTCCGGCCGAACACGTGTTGTCGCAGATCCAGGGTATTGAGCACACCTATTCGGTGGCCCGCCCCGGCATGGCGGTGCTCACCGTGCAGTTCCAGGTGGGGGTGCCCCGCACCGAGGCGCTGGTGCGCCTGTACGACGTGCTCAATGCCAACCAGGACTGGCTGCCCCAGGGCCTGGGCGTGATGGCGCCGATCGTCAAACCCAAAGGCATCGACGATGTACCGGTACTGGCCGCCACGCTGTGGAGCCCCGACGCCGACAGTGCGCACGACCTGGAGCGTGTGGCCCACGCCTTGGAGAGCGAACTCAAGCGCGTGCCAGGCACGCGAGAGGTCGAAACCATTGGCGGCCCGGGCCGTGCGGTGCACGTGTGGCTGGACCCGGCTCGACTGCGCGAACGTGGCGTGAGCGTGCAGGCCCTGCATGGCGCTGTTGCGTCGGCCAACCAGGCCATGCCAGCGGGCACCGTGGCCAATCCGGACGCCGCTGCGCGAGAGCCCGGCATGCTCAGCGTGCAGACGGGCGACTTCCTGCAGAACGAGCAGGATGTGGGCGACATCGTGGTCGGCGTGAGCCAGGGACGTCCTGTGTACCTCCGTGAGGTGGCGCGGGTGGAGGCCGGGGCGAAGCTGCCCCAGAACTATGTGTGGTTCACGCCTGGTGCGGCCGCCGACCCGGAACAGGCCGCACAGGCCGGCCAGAGGTACCCGGCCGTCACGATCACCGTCACCAAGAAGCCCGGTGAAAACGCGGTCGACGTGGCGCAGGGTGTGCGCGAGCGCCTGGACAACCTGAAGAACAGCGTGATCCCCGACAACGTCGAGGTCAGCATCACGCGCGACTACGGCCAGACGGCCGCCGACAAGGCCAACAAGCTGATCCAGAAGCTGATCTTTGCCACCGGCAGCGTGATCATTCTGGTGGGCCTGGCGCTGGGCCGGCGCGAAGCCATCATCGTGGGCGCGGCCGTGATCCTCACCCTGACCGCCACGCTGTTCGCCAGCTGGGCCTGGGGCTTCACGCTGAACCGCGTGTCGCTGTTCGCGCTCATCTTCTCCATCGGCATCCTGGTGGACGACGCCATCGTGGTGGTGGAGAACATCCACCGCCACCGCGGCCTCACGCCCGACGCGCCGCTCGCCGAGATCATTCCGCGCGCGGTCGATGAAGTGGGCGGCCCCACCATCCTGGCCACCTTCACGGTGATCGCGGCCCTGCTGCCCATGGCTTTTGTGAGCGGGCTGATGGGCCCGTACATGAGCCCGATCCCGATCAATGCCAGCATGGGCATGGCGATCTCGCTGGCCATTGCGTTCACCGTCACGCCATGGCTGGCCTTGAAATTGACCAAGACGTCGGGCAGCAACGCCCATGCGCACGGCCCGAGCAAGTTGAACAGCGCCCTGCAGCGGCTGTTCACCCGCGTGCTCACGCCGTTCCTGCAGAGCGCGAAAAAGCGCTGGTTGCTGATGGCGGGCATTCTGGTGGCGCTCATGCTTTCCGTCGGCCTGACCCTGGTGCAGTGGGTGGTGCTGAAGATGCTGCCCTTCGACAACAAGAGCGAGTACCAGGTGGTGCTCGACATGCCAGCCGGCACACCGCTGGAAGACACCGCCGCCGCGCTGCAGGACATGAGTACCTGGCTGGCCACACAAAAAGAAGTGGCGAATGTGCAAGGCTACGCCGGCACCGCCAGCCCCATCACCTTCAACGGCCTGGTGCGACAGTACTACCTGCGTGCCGACGCCGAAGGTGGCGACCTGCAGATCAATCTGGTGGCGGCAGGCGAGCGCAGCGAACAAAGCCACGCCATCGCCCAGCGCCACCGCATTGAACTGGAGAAGATCGCCGCAGCACACGCCGCCCGCATCAAGGTGGTCGAAGTGCCACCAGGCCCGCCCGTGCTTTCGCCCATTGTGGCCGAGGTGTACGGGCCCGACGAAGCCGGCCGGGCCGAACTGGCACGCCGCGTGGCCAAGGCCTTTGGCGACACGCCAGACATCGTCGGCATCGACACCACGTTGAAAGAAGACGCACCGCGCGCCTTCCTGCGCATCCAGCGCCAGCGCGCCGAATCGCTGGGCATCCCGGCGCAGGTGATCGCGCAGACGGTGCACGCCGCGCTCTCCGGCACCGACGCTGCCTACTTGCACGACGGTCAGTCGCGCTACCCGGTGCCGGTGCGTCTGCAGCTGCCGCGTGATGCCCAGGTGGGGCTGGACAGCTTGCTGGCCCTGCCCATGCAGGCCGCGGGCGGACGCATGGTGCCCTTGTCTGAACTGGTGCAGGTGGAGCGTGGCGTGACCGACCAACCCCGCTTCACCAAGAACCTGTTGCCGGTCACTTATGTGATGGGCGACATGGCGGGCGCGCAGGACTCACCCCTGTACGGCCTGTTCGCCATTCGCAGCCAGCTCGACGCTGCTGCCTTGCCCAACGCTGGTGAGCTGGGCGAATACTGGATCAGCCAGCCCGATGACCCCTACCGCCAGTACGCCATCAAGTGGGACGGCGAATCGCAGATCACGTACGAGACCTTCCGCGACATGGGCGCCGCCTACGGCGTGGGCCTGATCCTGATCTACCTGCTGGTGGTGGCGCAGTTCCGAAGCTACATCACGCCGCTGGTGATCATGGCGCCCATTCCGTTGACGATTATTGGCGTGATGCCCGGCCATGCATTGTTGGGTGCGCAGTTCACCGCCACCAGCATGATCGGCATGATCGCGCTGGCCGGCATCATCGTGCGCAACTCCATCCTGCTGGTCGACTTCATCGAGCTGGAGACCGCGCGCGGCCTGGCCTTTGCGGACGCGGTGGTGCAGTCTGCCGCGGTGCGCGCGCAACCCATTGCGCTGACCGGCCTGGCCGCCATGATGGGCGCCTTCTTCATCCTGGACGACCCGATCTTCAACGGCCTGGCCATCTCGCTGATCTTCGGCATCGCCGTGTCCACCCTGCTCACCCTGGTGGTGATTCCCGTTCTTTACTTCACTGTTTACAAGCGATGACCCCCTGCGCCGCTTCGCGTCTTCCCCCTGGAAGGGGGACCACACCAGCAGCCCGGCAAAGCCGGTTCTGCGGTGTGCGCTTGACCGAAACCCCTCACCCTTTTTTTACCTCAACAAGGAGTTTTCTTATGACCGTCGAACGTTACATACGCATCATGGCCGGCTTTGTCGTCATGCTCTCGCTCGCACTGGGCTTTGAAGGCAGCCCCATCTTCGTGAACCAGTGGTTCCTGGCCCTGACCGCCTTTGCCGGCTTCAACCTGTTCCAGTCCGGCATCACCGGATTCTGTCCACCCGCTTTTCTCTTCAGGTGGCTGGGGGTACCGGAGGGTGGCAGTGCATGTAGGAAGTGAGGCCCCCCTGCGCCGCTTCGCGTCTTCCCCCCAAAGGGGGGACGCACCCCGTGGCCTGGCAAAGCCAGTTCCACGGGTGCCCTGGAGGGGGCGCGCGCTCCGGAGAAGTGAAGCCCCCCTGCGCCGCTTCGCGTCTTCCCCCCGGAGGGGGGACGCTCCCAGTGGCCCGGCAAAGCCGGTTCCACGGGAGCCCTGGAGGGCTTCCCCTCGCTGCCGTCGCTTGGGTGGTGCTCTGCTACCTTTTTGCCTTGCTGAAGTCACCGCTGTCTTCTCTGTCCAAGGATCGACATGTCCCACCCTGCACCTTTGAAATTCCTCATGCCCGGCTGGTTCGCGCTGGTCATGGGTTTGTGTGGGCTGGCGTTGGCCTGGCACCGTGCGCAGTTCGTGCTGGGCGACATGGCTGCAGGCGTGGCGTTGTTGGTGGGTGGTGTGGCTGCTGTGGTGTTTGTTGTTCTGGCGGGGGCTTCGTTGCTGCGCGCCTCGCGCCATGCGGATGCTCTGGCCGAAGATCTGCGTCACCCTGTGCGGCATGCCTTTGTGGCGGCCGTGCCGGTGTCCTTGCTTCTGCTGGCCACAGTGGGCGTGGCGCTCGATGGCGCCAATGGTCCGCTGGCGCTGTTGTGGCGTGTGCTCTGGTGGGTGGGCAGCCTCACGCAGGTGTGGGCGACCTGGTGGGTGCTGAGTCGCTGGATCGCCCCTGCCGCCAATGCCGCGCCCGCTCAGGCGCCGGGGCAGACCGGGCTGTGGCCCGGGGTCACACCGGTGTTGTTGATTCCCGTGGTGGGAAATGTGGTGGCGCCACTGGCGGGCCTGCCCTTGGGCATCGAAGGCTGGTCTGCCGCGCAGATGGGTGTCGGGGCCTTTTTCTGGCCGGTCGTGGTGACCCTGATGCTGGTGCGGCGCCTGTCGCACAGCCCTTTGCCCGAGCGCCTGGTCCCCGCCTGGTTCATCACTGTGGCACCGCCGGCGGTGATCGGTCTCGTGTTGCTGCAGATGGGGGCGGCGTTGCCGCTGGTGCAGGCGCTGTGGGGGCTGGCGCTGTTCTTCCTGGCCTGGGTGCTGCCGCTGATCCCGCGCATCATGGCGCAGCCGTTTGGCGTGGCGTTCTGGGCGCTGTCGTTTCCGCTGGCTGCGTTCACCACGCTCACGCTGCGCCTGGCCGAACACCAGCCTGAAAGCGCCTGGCATGACGGGCTGCAGGGCTTGGGCCTGGTGTTGCTGGCGGTCACTTCCATGGCGGTGCTCTGGCTGTGTCAGGCCACCATTCGTGGCCTGCGCAGAGGATCGCTCCTGGTGCCCGAGCCGGTGGCGCAGATCGTACCGCCTCCATCTGCCTGAGGATGCAGCCCCAACCGCCGATGGGTCGCGACGGTCAGTCGCGGCTTTCCGGCACCTGGCGCCAGCTGAAGGCGAGGGTGTCGAGCATGTCGACCTCGCCGTCAGCCAGATGTCCGTCGGCGCGGGCAATGGCTTCGCAAAGGTGCCACACCCGTTCCTGCAGTTCGGGGTCCTGAACTTCGGCAATCAAACGCTGGCGGGTGGTGTCGGCCAGGTGGGTGGAACTGGTCCACTCACCGCCGGCGTCGGCCAGCAGGTCGGTGCAGAAGTCGTTGATCACGGTCTGCATCGCCGAGGGGGAGAGGCCGAGCTGGGTCGGCGCATTGTGCCGGTCCAGCGCCTTGATTTCGGCCATGGAATAGCGGCCATCGGCCACCAGCACCATGGCCAGCAGGCGCGCGGCAGCTTCGGGGCTGTTGAGGGAGTAGGGACGCATCAAAGATTTCCTTGGCTGAGAGGCTGAGACACGGCCAACCTCGGGATCAGGCCGGTTGGAGCCTGTGGGCGCTCAAGGGTTCACGCCATCTGGACGAAGGTCGCACAGCCACCAAGGGTTCGCTGTGCTAACGGGGGGACACCGGGGTGCTCCCGGGCGGACAGGTGAACTGGCAGCCGGGTGGCTTGCGGCCGACCCAGTCACCGTTGGAACACTGGATCACATCCATGGTGCAGGCCACGCCTTCGACCCCGGGGGGCAAGGCAGGCGAGGGCGCTGGCGCCGGAGCCGTAGCGGGCGGTTCGGCTGGCGCGGTGCCCGCAACCTGGGGTGCACAGGCGCCGAGCAGGTTGGCGAAAGCGATCAGGGCGGCGGACCCGGCAAGCCTGAGAGCCCGGGATGATCTGTGCGGTCGCCGGACGGGGCAGGCTGGGGAAATCATGGGGGCGTGAGAACCGTTCATGGTCCCGATTGTGCGCACAAATTGGCGCCAGAGCCCGGCGCATTGTGTCGCAAGATGTGCCCTCTGAGACTCGTTTTTTGTCCCCCTGGTCGGGGCTCGTCTGATCTGATCACGTTGATGCCGATGCACGAATACACCCCCGCAGGGGCGATGCCATGGACCGTGGCCAGCCCGTTTCGCATGCGCCCCGGGCTTGCCCACCTGACGGCAGAGGCCGTTCCCCCGGCCTTGTTTCTGCGCGATGCGCTGGCGCCCACCTATGCCAGGCAAAAGGCCAGGGTGCTGGCCACCAGGCGGTCGCAGGCCGTGCTGGGTGAGCCCGATGCCGCCGTGTTGCGGGCCGTGGCCGAAGCCTACGCCGCACAGACCGGCGTGGCGCTGGCGCCCGATCCCGACGCGCTGGCCCTGGGCATGCAGGAGGATTTCGTCGTGCTGCACGACGAGCCAGGTGAGCCAGCGAGCGCTCAGGCGCCCACCACCCTGCGCACCCGCTTCCTGTCGGTGTGCTTCCCATCCAACTGGAACCCCGCCCACAAGCTGGGCCTGGACTTCGCCGCCATCCACGCCCCCGTGGCCGACAACGCACTGCTGCAGGCGGGCGCGAGAGGCATCGTCGACATGGCGTTTCGCCAGGCGCCCATGCTGCGCCATGTGTGGCTGCTCACCCCCAGCGCGGAGCTGCCGCAGCACCCCGACACGCGTCGCCTGCGCTGGGACGATGCGCTGGCCCAGGCCGATGCGCCCAACGCCTCTGGCCGCCTGATCGACCAGCTCTGTTTTCGCGTCGAACGCCAGACCACGCTGCCATTGCCAGCACTGCGGCGGGGCGTGTTCTTCATCCGGGTGATGGTGTGCCCGCTGAACGAGTCGCTGGCCGTGGCACCGGGCCGTGCCGCCGAACTGCACGCGGCGCTGGCTTCCATGAGCGAAGCGGTGTTGGCCTACCGCGGCATGACGGCCGTGCGTGAAAGGTTGCTGGTCGAATTGGTGAACAATTTTTAGCCGACGCGCGACACGAACCGAACGAAGAAACCGCCCATCCAGAGACATCAAGGATCCGGCTATGCCGGTCCAAGATGTCGCCCCCTTCAGGGGGCCGGCGCCGACGGCGACGCAGGGGGTGGTCCATAGGCCAGCGGCAAGGTCACCGAAAAACACGAGCCCCGGTCCACGTCGGCATGCACTTCGATGCTGCCTCCGTGCAGCTCGGCGATCTGCCGGCTGATGGAAAGCCCCAGTCCGGTGCCTTCGAAGTCCTTGCGCAGGTGCAGGCGCTGGAACGGCTGGAACAGTTTGGAGAGGTGTTCAGGAGCGATGCCGATGCCGTTGTCGCTCACAGTGATACGCGCCATGTGCCCCTCTGTCTTCACCGTTACCTGCACCTCGGGCGTGCGCCCATTGGGCATGAATTTGAGGGCGTTGGCCAGCAGGTTCTGGAACAGCAGCGAGAGCAGGCTGGCGTGGCCCATCACCTTGGGAAGGGGCGCGATATGCAGGGCGCCACCGCTGTTCTGCAGCCGGGCGGCGAGCGCGTCGCGCAAGTCGTTGAGGATGGTGTCGAGCGCCACCGGCGTGTGTGGTTCGGCTTCGCCTGCCTGCTGCAGCCGCGCGTAGCGCACCACGTCGTCGAGCAAGGTGCGCATGCGCTGCCCGGCCTTGAGCACCAGTTGCAGGTAGCGCTGGGCATCTTCTGGCAGGGCCTGCGCGTGGTCTTCCACCACCAAGCCGGTGAACTGAACCATGGTGTTGAGGGGTTCGCGCATGTCGTGCGAGGCCATGCGCACGAACTGCAGCAAGCCTTGGTTGGCCAGGGCGAGATCGTCGGCGGTCTGCTTCAGCCGGGTGTGGCTGGCGCGCAGGTCGTTCATGGCCTTGGCCAGTTTGCGGCGGTCTTCTGCCGACATCTGGCGCAACTCGTCGTTGGCCAGCTTCAGGCGCAACTGGGTGCGCACCCGTGCCTGCACGATGGCGGGGCGCAGGGGCTTGGCAATGAAGTCGGCGGCGCCCTTCTCCAGCCCGGCCTGTTCGATTTTTTCTTCAGTGCAACTGGTGATCATGATCACCGGCAGATCGACCAGCAGGGCATCGAGTCGCATGGCATCGAGCACCTCGAAGCCCGAGATCCCGGGCATCTGGGCGTCGAGCAGCACCAAGTCGGGTGGCGTCTCTTGCATCAACCGAAGCGCGTCGGCGCCGTGCGTGGCAAAACGAAGTCGGCCCAGGCCCTGCAGGGTCTTGGCCAGTGCCTGGACCATGCCGGGGTCGTCGTCAACGATGAGGATGCTGGGCAGGGGGGCGGTGTCACCCGCGTCCGGCGAAGGCGCGCCGCCCATGGGCGAGGCGGCCCCAGTGGACCCGATGGACTCGGGAAAGGCGGTGTCGGATGAGGTGGTCATTTGGCAATCTCGTCGGCCAGCAGCGCAGCGGCACCGGCAAAGTCCAGGTCATTGAGTTGTCGGTTCAGTCGTTCATGCAAGGCATCGCCCAGCCGTTCGCGCAGAGCCGGTGCATGGCGCTGCACCCACTCCAGCGCGGCCAGATCCTGCTGGGCCAGCAGCGCACTGAATTCAACCAGGTCTTCTCCGGTCAAGGGGGCGTGTTCGGCAGCCGACGTCGCCGCCGGGGACAGGACATCGGTTTCCAGAAACGGGGCCGCGGCCACAGACAGGTTGTGAAGCGCACGCCCGATCACCAGCCAGTGCGGCAGCAGTTGGTCCACGGCTTCGCCGCCGCGCAGACAATTCTCGAATTCGCCGGCCGACTGGTGGAGCGCTGTGGCGGCCATCAAGCCGGCCGCGCCGCGCAACTTGTGTGCCTTGCTGGCGAAGGCGGTGCGTTGTTCAGGGCTGATCGGGTCGGGCAGCGTGGTTTGTGTCCATTCGCCAAATTCATTGAACAGGCGGCGCAGCGAGGAATGCAGCAGTGCCGGGTCGCCACTGAGGCGCTGGGCAGCGAGCCCGCTGTCGATGCCTTCGATGTCGGGCCAGTTCGCCGATGCGGTGGCGGAAGCGACCGGGTCGGCCTGCCGCACGGCGAGGGCCTGACCGGTGGCGGCTTCGATCACCTCGCGCACGGTGCGCACCAACAGCTGAGGCTCCAGCGGCTTGGTCAGGAACGCGTTCATGCCGGCGTCGATCGCGCGTCGGCGCTCCTCGGCCAGCGCGCCTGCCGTGAGCGCGATCACGGGCAATTGAAGCAGAGCGGTGTGCTGGCGCAAGCGACGGGTCGCCTCCAACCCATCCATGTCGGGCATCTGCACGTCCATCAACACCACGTCAAAAGCGTCAGGCATGGCCTCCAGCTTTTGCAGCGCCTGTCGCCCCGAACTGGCCGTCACCACGGCCGCGCCTTCGCGGCTCAGCAGGTGCGAGGCGATTTCCAGGTTGATGTCGCTGTCGTCCACCAGCAGCACACGCACATCGGGCAGCCACAGCGTGTGCTGACCCGGCATGGTGCGCAGCGGCATCACCCGATCGCTGTTGCCTTGCCGCGTGACCACGCCGTGGTTCACGGCGTTGAACAGCACCGACGCGTTCACCGGCTTGGTCAGGATGTCGCTGGCCAGTTGCCGGGTGTCCAGCTGCATCAGTTGTTCGCGTTCCGAAGCCGACACCATCAGGGCGGCCGGCAATTTCTTAAGTCCGATGCGCTCGGTCAGTTCGGCCAGCGCCTGCAGGCCGTCGATGCCGCCCATCTGCCAGTCCACCAGCATGGCGTCAGGCAAGGGCTGGCCCGATGCCGCCCGCTGCGTCATCCATTGCACCAGTGCTTCGCCCGAATCGCACACGTCGGTGCGCCAGCCGAAGGCACGTGCCATGTCGACCAGCGCGCGCCGGTCGTCTTCGGCGTCGTCCACCACCAGGATTTCCAGGCTCGCCTGGCGTCGTTCGCCAGGGATGGCGCCATCGGCCTCGGGCAGGCTCAGCGGGAGTTCGAACCAGAAACTGCTGCCTTCACCGACCACGCTGTGCAGGCCCACGCTGCCGCCCATGGCCTCGGCCATCTGCCGCACGATGGAGAGGCCCAGGCCGGTACCACCGAACTGTCGTGTGGTGGAGGCGTCGGCCTGGGTGAACGGCGTGAAGAGCCGGGCCTGCACTTCCGGCGAAATGCCCACCCCGGAATCCTGTACTTCGCCACGCAGCCGCACGCTGCCCGGTGGGTCATCTGCCTTGGCCGGCACGCCGCTCAACCGCACGCGTACACTGCCGTGCTGTGTGAACTTGAAGGCATTGCCCGTCAGGTTGTTGAGGATCTGGCGCAGTCGCATCGCGTCACCCACCAGCACGGCGGGCAGTGTCTCACTGCGCTCAACCACCAAGTGCACGCCCTTGGACTTCGACTGTTCTCGGAAGAGGTTGTCGAGGTCGTTGACCAAGCTGTCGAGGAGGAAGGGTTCCGGCAGCAGGGTCAGTTCGCCGGCCTCGATCTTGGCGAGATCGAGCACGTCGTTGACGATGCCCAGCAGCGAGCGGCTGGCCATGAGGGACTTGTCCAGCAACTGTTGCTGGTGCGCGCTGAGCGGCGTGTCGGCCAGCAGATGGGTCAGGCCGATGACCGCGTGCAAAGGGGTGCGGATCTCGTGGCTCATGTTGGCCAGGAATTCGCCCTTGGCCTGTGAGGCGGCCTCGGCCGCATCGGTGGCGCGCACCAGGTCGGTGATGTCGATGCGGAAGCCCACCGTGTGACCGTCGGGGAGCTGCCGTTCGATGACGCGCACCACCCGTCCATTGGACAGGCGCTGCACGAAGTACGCGTCACCCGAGCGGTGGGCCGCCATGCGTTCGGCAATCCAGTCGTCAAGACTCTCGTCACCCAGGACCTGAAATCCGCGCTCGGCGGAGGTGCGGATGATGTGCTCAAACTGCTGGCCCGGCAGAAGAACGTCGCGGATGCCCTCATAGAGGCTGCGGTACTTCTCGTTGCACAGCACCAGTCGGTCATCCGGGTCGTACAGCACGAAGGCCTCGTCGACGGCTTCAATGGCGCCGCGCAGCAGCGCCTCGCTGCGCGCGATGTCCTGCTCGGCGCGCTTGCGCTCGCTCATGTCGGTGTAGGTGGTCACGAAACCGCCGCCCGGCATGGGTGTGCCGCGCACCTCCAGTGGCGTGCCGTTGGGGCGCACGCGCTCGAAACGGTGGGGCACTGGGTGGCGTGCGCGCTCCAGCATTTCCTGGATCTTGGGTTCAACCGGACCATCGCCGTACTCGCCGCGCGAGGCATTGAGGCGCAGGATGTCCTCGAAGGACGGGACACCCTTCTCGAACAACGACTCCAGACTGAGCAGGCTCACGAATTGCTGGTTCCAGGCCACCAGCCGCAAATCGGCGTCGAAGGCGCTGAGCGCGCAGGGCATGTTCTCCAGAATGCTCAACTGCAGCTCGTTGATGCGGCGCATCTCGGCGTCCATGGCGTGGCGCGCGGTCACGTCCTGCAACGCACCCACAACACGGATCACCTCGCCTGTGGTGTTGCGTATGGCCTCACCCACGAAACGCACCTGGAGATGGCGGCCCTGCGCGGTGACGAAGGGCACTTCCATGTCAAAGGGCGTGCCTTCCTTGCGAACGGCCCGGAGCGCCGCCACCACACGGGGGAGTTCGCTCTCAGCAAAGAAGTCGAGCGGCCCGTTCGGTTCCGGCTGGTAGTCGGGATAGACCTCGCAGATGTCGTACATCGGTGGGGTCCAGGTCACGCTCCAGGTCGCCAGTTCGAACTGCCAGCCGCCGATACCGGCCACCCGGCCCGTGCGATCCAGCAACTCCTCGTTGCTGGCGAGGCGTTCCTGTGCCTGGTGTGCCTGTGTCACGTCCGTGTGGGTGCCGTGCAGCCATTCGGGCCGGCCATCGGCGGTGCGGCTGGTGAGGCGACCCCGGTCGAGGATCCACACCCAGTGGCCATCCTTGTGGCGCATGCGCAATTCGCATTCGTACTGATCGGTCACACCATTGAAATGGCTTTGCAGCCGGGCGTCTGCGCGCTTCTGATCTTCGGGATGCGCCAGGGAAAGCCAGATGTCGTGCGAGAGGGTGCCCAGCTCGGCCAGGGTGTACCCCAGCATTTCTGCCCAGCGCTCGTTGTAGAGCTTTTCGCCTGTCTGCACGTTCCATTCCCACGTGCCTGCGTGGGTGCCGCGAAGAATGTTGTCCAGCCGCTGCCGCTCTGCCTGCAGGCTGGCCGTGCGTTCCTGCACCTGCTGCTCCAGGTGGGTATTGAGTTCGACCACGCGCCGCTGCGCCGCGCGCTCTTCGGTGATGTCACGAACAATGGCGGCTGCACCCGCCACTGTGCCGTCGTTGCCCGTCAGTGGCGAAAGCGTGATCGAGACCTCCACCCGCCGGCCGTCGCGGGTGCGGCGCCAAACCTCCAGGGGTGCGCGGTCCAAGGCCGCGGAGGAGCGCCCGAGGATCGGGCGTGCATCCGGTTCAGCGTCTTCGGGCAAGGTCAGCGCGTCCAGGTGCTGGCCAATGGCTTCTTCAGCCGTGTAGCCAAACAGCTGCTCGGCGCCGCGGTTCCAGGACAGCACCACACCGGCGGTGTCCAGGCCGATGATGGCGTCGGTGGTCTGGTCCACGATCGCGGCCAGACGCAGCCGCTCGCTGCGGGCCTGCAGCGCACGTTCCATGCTCACCCAGTACAGGTAGAGCATCGTGACACCGGCCAAACCGATGATCAGCAGCAACAGCGCCGTGTTTCGGACATCGGCCCATGCCGCCTGGTACAGCCGGGACACGGGCACCGTCACCATGAAATGCAGCGTACCGACATTGCCCAGGCCACTGCCCTGCAGCACGGCCTGTGCGCCGAAGACCTTGCCGTTGGGTCCGCTCCATCGCGTCAACGCCCTCTCTCCGACGTTGTTGTCTGTGCCCCCTTCGACGACAGCGCGGAATTCGTCGGTCCATTTGTGAGGCAGGCCGAACTCGAACCCGAACACTTTGCTGGCGTCGGGGTGCACCAGGTAGTCGCCCTGTGCATTGGTCATGTAGATGTCCAAGCCAGACGCGTTTCTCTGCACAAACCCATCCAGAGCGCCGCGGACGTCAACGTCCAGCACGATCGCACCGATCGCCCGACCCTGCTCGTCAAACACCGGCGTGGCGTAGCGGACGGTGGGCCAGTGAGGCACGGAGAGCGCGCCGTGCTGGCGGTGGAGTTCAATGTCGGAAACCAGCACCCCGCCTGGTGGCTGCCGCAGTGCCCCTGCCAAAAACGCCGTGTCGTGGGCCGACAGGCTTCCGGCCGGTACCTGGATGCTCATGGCGGCGCTGTCGCGCTGCTCCACACGGACCAGCTCTTTTCCGTTGTCGGCCGCATGAAGAAAGCGCAGCCTGCGCACCTCGGGCGAAGATCCCAGGTAGCCCGTGAAAATCTGTTGCAGGCGCTGCTCCCATTCGGCGGATGTTGAACCCCCGGTGGGGTCGATTCCCTTGTTCTGCAGCGCACGAACCAGGCCTTGCACCGGTGGCGTGCTCGCCAGGAAGCGCAGGCTCCTGCTGCGAAATTCACGCCTTTCTTCCGTGAACTGGGCCATGCCGTTGACGACCCGCCCCAGGTCGGCATCGGTGGACCGAAGCTGCTTGTCGAGCTGGTACTGGTATTGCCAGACGCCCAGTGCGACCACCCCCAGCCCGTAGACCAGCAGCGACCGGATGGCGAGCGGGCTGCGCGCAAAGGCCAGCGGCGACAGGCTGCGTTGTCCACGCGACAGCGAGCCGAATTCGCGCTGCCGCAGTGCCGCTTCGCGCGTCCGGCGGTTCTGGCCGACCATGAAGAGCAGCAGCGCCAGCACGCTGGTGACTCCCGCACCACCGAGCCCCACTTCAATCGGCGACGTCAGGTGGCTGGCCCGCACCAAGGCTGGCGTGGCGTTGGCGGTGAGCGTCCAGGCCTGGCCGTAGACGTTCAGGAACATGCTCGCAGGCGCGATCTGCATGTTGTCGACCTGACCATGCACCGAGGTGAAGAACGGCGTGTTGCCTTCGAACTCCGACACGCTCAGGTTCAGTTCGTGTGCGCGCGAACCCAGGTCGGCCAGCACGTCGTCGAGCAGAAGCGGGGCATACACCCAGCCCACCGTGGCCGCTTCGCGCGCGCCGGGTGAGGTCGGAACCTGCCCGGTGGCGTACACCGGCAGCAGCATCAGCAGCCCCTTGCCGGGCTCGCCGCTGGCCTGTACCAGCGTGATGGGCGCCGTGATGCGTGCCTGAGCCGCACGCGCCGCGATCAAGGCCGCTTCGCGGCGATGGAACTCGGAGGCAATGTCCAGCCCGCTGGTCCCCTCATTGCCCTGTTCAGGGTAGATGTATTGAATGACAAAACGGTCGGCCTCGTTCGGTGCGAGTTCGCTGATCGTGAAGTCGGGTCGTCCATCCGCCCGTGCAGCGGCAAGGAAGGCCGCTACGTCGGCCTTGGGCACACGCCGGATGAAGCCGAATCCCCGGGCGCCGGGGAATTCGGTGGTGGCGTCGCGGCTGTCCATGTAGGCCTCGAACTGCTGGCGGGTCACGGCCACGCCCCCTGATGCAGCTATCGCGCCGCGTGCACCGCGCAGTCCATATTCATAGAGCGCAAAGCGCTCCTGTATCTGTTCGGCGATTTCAGCGGAGACACCGCGTACGCGCTCGTCCAGCGTCACCTGGTTGGCGCGCTGGATGGACCAGGCTGCCCAGCCGCTGAGCAGCAGGCCAACACACCACAAAAGGATGGACCCCGCACGAAAAGGGTCGGAAAAAGGCTTCAAGGGTCGCTTCTCCAGGCACTGTGTGCCTCGTTGTTCCCCCCCTCCGGATCGGTTCACCTCTCGCATGGACGGCACCCGGATGAGGGGTCGGCGCCTGCCATGAGCGTGGGTTCATTGCACTCTAGCAGTGGGCACCGCCCGCCAAACGTGAAATAAGGCAGCAAACGCGAGGGCAATTGCGGGTCTGGTGCCGTCTGGAGGCGGCAGATCACCGCTCAGGGTGCTTGGCCCTGAAGCGCAGACCACGAAGGGCGCCTGGCCGCTCAGTCGGGGATGAGCGCTGCCAACTGGGCCGCTTCCGACCGACCCAGCGGTTTGGTCAGGAAGCCCCGCACGCTGGGAAAGCGGGCGGCGCGTTCCCGGTCGAGTGCATCGCGCGACGATGAGAGCAGGGCCACCACGGTCTGCCCCCGGTGCTCGGGGGCAAGGGCCTCAAAGGCCTCGAGAAAATCGAAACCGTTCATCACCGGCATGTTGATGTCCAGCAGGATCAGGTCCACCCCGTGATCGGGTGTGCTGCTCAGGTAGTTCAGCGCGTCCTGCGCCTTCTGGTGCATGTGGATGTCGTACTCGACGCCACAACGTTTGAGCGCGATCTGGGTGAACATCAGATCGTCTTCGTTGTCATCGATCATCAGGATTCGCAGCGGCATTCGGCATCGCCTACAGGTGGAGAAAGGGATTCGCGTGGGATCGTCCCGTGCATGACCATCCGGGAACTTCCTGGCATATACCCCACGCGCTGCGTCACGACAACGACTCTATCGGGTTTCCGGCCCACGGGCGAGCGCGATAACCCTACTCATCAGTCGTGCACCATCGGCACCCGTACCTCGGCACGCAATCCCCCCCAGGGCGAAGTGGCCAGGCGCAGCGAGCCGCCATAGAGGTCGAGCAGTTCGACCACGATGGACAGCCCCAGGCCCGATCCGGGCCGGCTTTCATCCAGCCGTTTGCCGCGTTGCATGGCCGCCTGGCGCGCATCGGGCGCAATGCCGGGGCCGTCGTCGTCGACCTGGAGCAGGGCGTGGATGCCTTCTTTTTCCCAGGCCAGTGCCACGCGGGCGTTGGCCCATCGGCAGGCGTTGTCCAGCAGGTTGCCCACCACCTCCTGCAGGTCGTGCGCGTCCATCCGAACCACCAGCGGCGGGCTGTCGCGCTGTGTGAGCACCAAACCCTTGTGCAGCGTGCCCAAGGTGCTAACCAGCGGCGGCATGAGCGCGTCCAGCGCCGCGCGGCTGCGCCCGCCGTGGGCACTGGCGCCCGCCCTGGCCCGCATCAGGTGAAGATCGATCTGGCGCTGCATCTGTGCCACTTCTGCCTGCAACACCTCCTTGTGCCTGGTATCGGCCTGTTGCGACAGGTTGTTCAGCACCGACAGGGGCGTCTTGAGCGCGTGGGCCAGGTTGCCGGCCTGCGCCTGGGCGCGCGTCACCAGCGCCTGGTTGTCGGACAGCAGGCGGTTCAGGTCGTCCACCAGAGGCTGCACTTCTGCCGGAAAGTGGCCTTCCAGTCGCTGACGCTGGCCCGCACGCAGCTCGCCGAGGGCGGACCTCAGCTGCGCGAGCGGCGTGAGACCGAGCTTCACCTGCAGCGTGACGGCCAGGATCAGCACGGCCGCCAGCAGCAGCAAGGACAGCGCCAGACTGCGTGCAAACGAGCTGCTGGCCTGGGCCAGGTGGCTGGCATCGGCGCCGGCCGCGAACACCACGTCGCCGTCGAGCCCTGGCAGCTGCACGCGGCGCATCCAGATCGCCAGGGGCTCGCCGCGTGGTCCGGTGTGGGTCATGCGCGCCAGCTGGCCCACCCCGAGCTCGTCGACCGCGGGGGGCTCGAAGCCGGGCTCCTGGTCCCACCAGGAACGCGACTTCATCACCTCGCCGTCGGGCAGGAAGATGAGCCAGTACAGCCCGCTGGCGGGTTGGCGGAACAGCGGGTCGGCCGGTTCGCGGCGCAGGCGGATCGCCGCGGCGGGTTCGGAAGGCGCGCCTGCGGCAGCAGGCAGGGGTTCCACGCTGGCACTGGCCGCGCCGATCAGGTCGTCCAGATGGCGCTGCATGCGCTGCGCCAGATCAACTTCCACATAGCTGCGAAACAGGCCATTGATGCCAAGCGCGGCCACGGTCAGACCGATCACGATGAGCCCGCTGGCGGCCCACCAGAGGCGGCCTTGCAGCGAGATGCGCGGCAACAAGCGGGAGATCGCGGGCCGCGCCGGGCCTTCATGGCCCACGGCGCCGGGCGGGGTAGGGGGGTCGTCGGGAACGATGCGCAGCGGCATGACTCAGGGCGCAGCGATGCGAAAGCCGAGGCCGCGCACGGTGGTGATGAAGCCTTCCGGCAGCTTGCGGCGCAGGCGCCCGATGAACACGTCGATGGTGTTGCTGTCGCGTTCGGCGTCCTGTTCGTAGAGGCGCTCTGAGAGTTCGGTGCGCGAGAGCACGGAGCCGGCGTGGTGCATGAGCACGCTGAGCAGTCGGTATTCGTGCGAGGTGAGGTCCAGCGGCCGGTCGCCCACGCTCACGGTGCAGCTGCGGGTGTCGAGCTGCACTGCGCCCACCGTGATCACCGGGTGTGCCTGACCGGCCGAACGCCGCAGCAATGCGCGTACCCGCGCCAGCAGTTCTTCCATCTGGAACGGCTTGGCCAGGTAGTCGTCGGCCCCGGCGTCGATGCCGTGCACCTTGTCCTGCCACGAGCCCCGCGCGGTGAGGATGAGCACCGGCATCTGCAAACCCTGCTCACGCCAGTTGCGCAGCACGCTCAGTCCATCGCGCCCGGGCAGGCCCAGATCGAGCACCACGGCATCGGGCGCAGCTTCGCGACCCAGGTGTTCGGCGTCCACGCCCTTGTCGGCCAGGTCCACGGCGTAGCCGGCGCCCTGCAGGGCATCGCCCAGCTGGATCAGCAGGCGGGGGTCGTCTTCGGCCACGAGAATGCGCATGGTGGAGTGGGGTGGGTGATCGATGGGCTCAAGGGCTCAAGGGCTCAAGGGCTCAAGGGCTCAAGGATAGGGCCGGCCGTCGCGACCGAACACGGTTTCCAGGCGATGCCCCTCCACCTCCAGCAGCGTGCCTGTGCCGGCGTCGTAGCTCAGTTCCACCACGCGGCCGTCTTCCAGCAGCAGCTCCAGTTCGTAGCGCGCGCCCTGGCGTTTGCGTTCCAGCTCGACCTCGATCACGCGGCCGCCAAAGTGCTTTTTTGCGTGGTCCGTGATGTGGGTGAGCGGCAGTATTTCACCGTTGCGCACCGCTTCCGCCAGACCGTGGTGGTGATCGCGCGGCTGCGCCGTGATCGGCCACAGCAGGCACAGCAGCGCCGTGACCAGTGCAAGGGTGGCGCGCCCCGGACCGGACGATCGAGTCTGATGGGGCTTTGAAGAAAGAAGCGTGACAGCGAGCATCCGCTCAGCATCGCACAGCGGGCGTGAACGGCTCGTGAACGCGGTGTTCACAATGCGTTCAGCATGGGGTGGGCAAACTTCACTGCATTCACACCCGCCACAGGAGTTCACCATGCGACACACCCCGGTTTCCACCCGTTTCCTTCCCAAGACCCTGCAGGCCGCCACGCTGGCCAGCCTCATTGCGCTGGGTGCGGGTACCGCACTGGCACAGACCGCCGCCACCACCACTAGCGGCGGCGCGAACATGAACTTTGGTCAGATCGCCGAAGCGGTGCAGAAACAGGGCTTCACCGAGATTCGCGAAATCGAGCGCAAGAGCGACAAGCTGTTCGAGGTCGAGGCGCGTGATGCTTCCGGCGCCAAGGTCGAACTCTATGTGGACGCCCGCAGCGGCGAAGTGCTCAAGACCGAAGTCAAAGGCAAGCGCAAGTAAGTCACTGCGTCTTGCGCTGCACGAACAGGTTGCGCTTGGCGTCTTCGGGGTAGGCAAAGGTGACCGCCCCGTTGCGCACCAGTCCCATCACCAGCATGTTCTCGGTCACGGCGTCCTTGCTGGCGGTGCTGAACGGTTTGTCGTAGGTGGCCACGACACCGTAGTACACGCGCTTGATGTCTTCCAGCTGAGCCTTGATCGCCGGGCCGGTGAGGCGGCCGTCGCGAATGCCGAACAACGAATACGTCAGCAGATACACCGCGTCGTAGCCCTGCGCAGACGCCATGGGTACGGCCATGCGGCTGTCCTTGTGCATGCGCTTGTAGGCACTCAGAAACGCCACGCGCCGTTCGTTGCTGGGTTCGGCGATGAAGGTCTGCACCGTCATCGTGCCTTCGGCTGCCGGGCCCGCCGTGTCGATGAAATTGGGGAACGAAAGCGTCCATGGCCCCACCAGCGGCGCAGTCCATTTCACGGCTGCGCGGCTGCGCGCGATCACGGCGTTCTCAGGCCCGACGGTGTAGGCAATGATCACGTTCGCACCGGCGGCGCGCGCGGCCTCCATTTCGGTGCTAAGGTCCTTCACGCCGAGCGGGAACGAGGTCACGTGCACCGGTTTGAGGTTGGATGCAGCCAGTGCCTTGACCACGTCGTTCTTGCCGGACTCGCCATAGGGCGTGGCATCAGCAAAGATCGCCACCTTGTTCAGACCACGGCGCAAGATGTCTTTCACCATGAACGGCGCCTTGATGTCTTCGCTTGGCGAGACGCGGAAGATGTAGCTCGCGGCAGGCTCCACCTGCTGGGTCACTGGCGAGCCTGCAGCACAGGGAACGATCAAGGGACTCTGGTTGGACTGGAACACCGGAATCGCCTTGATGGCGACACCGGTGTTGCAAAAGCCAATGGTGGAAACCACTTTGTCCACCTTGACGAGCTCTTCGCTCATCTTCAGTCCGGTTTCCGGATCACCCTTGTCGTCCTTGACCACCAGCTCAATCGGCCGCCCCAGGTAGCCACCCACCGCGTTGATTTCCGACACCGCGATCTCGATGCCGTTGAGCATGGCCTGGCCGAAGTCGGCCGAGCCACCGCTCATGGGCCCGATGATGCCCAGTTTCAGTGGCCCCGGGCTTTGAGCCATGGCGCCCAGCGAACACAGGGCGGCAAGCGAGAAGACGCAGGCAGGTGCCTGGCGCTTGAGGATGGTCATCAGGGTGGGGAGCATCGCGTCTTGCCTCGGGTAGAGCCTTGGAGAGGCCCCTGTTGAAAGTGCGCGGATGGTCGCATTTGCGACACCGCTTGCCCATGGGCACTAACCCGATTCACCCCACAAGTTCACCGAAACCGTGCGATTCGCCACGTCGGCACCGGCACCGGCACCGGCACCGGCACCTGGTCTGGGCCGTTTGCCCATCAGGCCGCAGACAGAGCGCCAGAGCGCAGCAGGCAATACCCATTCAGATGCCAGGTAGATTCCAATTGGAATCCATATGGATTCCAATTGGCGTATATTCAGGTCTTCGTTCAAACCCACCAGCCGCCATGCCACTGCCCATCACCGAACCCAGACCCCGCGTGGGCGACACCGAAAAAATGACCATCAACATGGGTGTGGTCGACCTCGGGCAGATCGACCTGCTGGTGCAGGAGGGTTTTTATTCCAACCGGTCCGACCTGATCCGCACGGCGGTGCGCAACCTGCTGGCCGTTCATTCAGACACTCTGCGCCAGACCGTGGCGCGCCGCACCCTCACGCTCGGGCTGCAGCAGCTTGGCCGCGCGGAGCTGGAGCGTGCGGTGGCGGCGGGCGAGCGGCTGAAGATCCAGGTCGTTGGCCTGGCCCGCATTGATGACGATGTGACGCCCGAACTGGCGCGGGCCGCCATCGAATCCGTCACGGTGCTGGGTGCGTTCCAGGCCAGCCCGGCGGTGCGAAAGGCGCTCTCCGACAGGATGACATGACCCCCCGCAGCGCTTCGCGCTACCCCCCAAGGGGGGCGATACCTGTGGCCCGGCGAAGCCGGTTCCGCGGTATCTCTGGACCAAGTCATTTCGCTCCGGGTAGCGCGCTTTTCATTTTCTTCCCCTACCCACACGACCCCCTGCTGAGACCCATCCATTGAAACTTCCACACGCCCACACGGGCACGCTCGCCATGAACATCCAGGACACCATTGAGCAGGCGCTTGCCAGCGCCGGGCTCGACACCAGAGGTGGCCCCATGCAGGGGGTCACCGAGACCATCCGTCAGGCGCTGGCTTCTGCCGGTCTGGTGGCAGGGGCTTCCACGGTGCCGTCGGCCCGCGCTGCCAACGACGATGAGGCGCGCACCTTTGACGTCGAGGCCCGCGATCTGGGTGCTGTGCCCGTCAGGCCCGCGGCCAGGCCCGGCCCGCGCACGCAGGGACAGTTCCTCACCCGCAGCCACACCGGCCCTGCCGGCAGCCGTGCCTACAAGCTCTATCTGCCGCCGCAGGCATCGCAGGGGAACGTCGAGCCAATGCCGCTGGTGGTCATGCTGCATGGCTGCACCCAATCGCCCGACGACTTCGCCGCCGGCACCCGCATGAACCGCCTGGCCGACGAGCACGGCTTTCTGGTGGTCTACCCTGAACAACCCACCGGCGCCAATCCGTCGCGCTGCTGGAACTGGTTCCGCAGCCAGGACCAGGTGCGCACCGGGGGCGAACCCGAAATCATGGCCGGCATCGTGCGGGCGGTGCAGGCGGAACATGCGGTCGCACCGGGCCGCGTGTATGTGGCGGGGCTTTCGGCCGGTGCTGCCATGGCGCTGGTGCTGGGCGAAACCCATCCCGAAGTCTTCAGCGCCGTGGGCGTGCATTCCGGCCTGCCGTATGGCTCAGCCAGCGACATCCCTTCGGCCCTGGCCGCCATGAAGGGGCGCAGCGCGCAGGGTGCTGCCCGCGCTCGGCAGGCCGTGCCCACCATCGTCTTTCACGGCGACCGCGACCACACGGTGCAGCACCGCAATGGCGAACACATCGTGCAGCAGGCCGTGGCCTTGCATGCGGCACAGACGCCACTCAACATGCGCACCGAAACCGGTGTGTCCACCGGCGGGCGCCGCTACCAGCGCACCACCCATGCAGATGCCACCGGCAGGCCTGTGGTTGAGGCGTGGACGCTGCACGGCGCCAGTCACACCTGGGCTGGCGGCGATGCCAGCGGCAGCCACACCGATTCCACCGGTCCGGATGCATCGGCGGCCATGCTGGCGTTCTTCATGGCGCACACAGGGGCCAGCTGAAGACCGCCTGAAGCGGGGATGGGGCAGTGCCCGTCAGTTCGCTCAGCCAGGCGAACCGCTTGTGCCCATTGGGGCGACCGGCAGCGTCACCCGGAAAGTGGTTCCGGTGCCCAACTCGGTGGCCACGTCGATGCGGCCATCGTGCGCCTGGACAATGCCATAGGAGAGTGACAGGCCCAGCCCGGTTCCTTTGCCCACGGGCTTCGTGGTGTAGAACGGATCAAAAATGCGCGTCAGGGTCTCCTGTGCAATGCCGCACCCCGTATCGCTCACCTCAAACCAGACGCCCTGCACATCGTTCGCGTCGCCCTCAATGCCTGTTCGTACCGTGATCGTGCCGCGCTCCGTTCCGATGGCATCGGCCGCATTGATCAACAGGTTCATGATCACCTGATTCATCTGCGATTCGATGCACGCGACTGGCGGAATGTCACCGTACTGTTTGACAACATCAGCCCTGTACTTGATTTCGTTGGCGAGGATATTGAGCGTCGAGTCGAAGCAGCGATGCAGGTCGGCGACCCCCCAATCTGAAGCGTCATCGACGCGGGAAAAATCCTTGAGGTCCTGGACGATCTTCTTCACGCGCGTGAGGCCCTCCCGGGTCTCTGCCATCAACGCGCGACTATCGCCCAGCATGTCATCGAGATCAACTTTTTTGCGCAGACTGTCAAGCCGCGCGACAACGAGCGGATCGCCAATAAGGTGCTGGGCGTCGAGGAAGGCGGCGATCAACTCATGAAAAGACGTCATGTACGCGTCGAGCGTATTGAAGTTTGAAAAGATGAACCCGAGTGGATTGTTGATTTCGTGCGCAACGCCGGCGGCGAGTTGCCCGATGGCTGCGAGCTTCTCCGATTGCATGAGTTGTTGCTGCGCCCTGGAGAGTTTTTGATTCACCTCGGCCAGTTCTGCATTGCGCAGCCGAAGCTCGGCCTCAAAACGCTTGCGCTCGGTGATGTCGCGCGCAAGCCCGACCAGCCCAGTCACCCGCCCTTCGGCATCCCACAGCGGCACCTTCGTCGTCTGCAGCCACCCTGTCTCGCCGGTCTCCAGGTTGGGAACCAGCTCTTCAAAGGCAATCAGAGGCTCACCAGTTCGCAACATCGCTTGCTCGACCTCGAAATAAGCGGACGCGATTTCTTTGGAATAGAAATGGAAATCGTCCTTTCCAATCAATTCTTCCGGGTGGGCCTTACCCATGAGCCTGGCCACGGCCTTGTTGGCCAGGATGAAGCGGCTCTGCGCGTCCTTCGCGTAAATCCGGTCCGGCATGATGTCGATGAGCGCCTGAAAAACGCGCTCCTGTGTGTCTGGAGGCGCATCGTCTCGTTCCGCACTGTCATCCGCTCGAACGGCCTCTTCGCGCGTTTCACGGTTGCTGGGTGTTGACACAACAAGTTCCTCCGCCGAATGGTTGATGCGGCATCTCCTGGTCAAGACTCAGGAAATGCAAGCCCATGCAGGTCAGTATGGCACGGGTGTGGGGTATCCGAACCCCCGGATCCCCACCGCCAACGCCAACGCCATCGGACCCTTGTCCCCATATTGCTTCGATGCCGTCTGCCGCGCGGACGCCTCGCCGATCGAGTTGAACCCCTTATCAACCCGCCTGGGTATACAGCGCCCGCGTCGCCGCCAGCTCGCCCAGCACGCGCTGGCGCAGCGCTGCGGGCGCCAGCACCTTCACCTCGGCACCATAAGACAGCAGGCGCCGCGCCCCATGCTCGATGGACTCGATCGGCAGCACCACACACACCCAACCCTCGCGCCCTGCTTCGGGTGGTGCCGCCTCATCGTCCACCCGCGCGAACGGCGTGCGCGCATTCACCAGCCAGCCCATGGCGCGTGGCGACACCAGCACCCGCGCCTGCAGCCGCTGCAGCTCCGCCTCAAAGCGTGCCGCCGATGCCTGCCAGTAGCGCGCCAGATCAAAAGTCGCCGGGCGCCTGAATCGCGTGTTCAGGGTGCGCAGGGCCTGCACCGCAGCCAGTCGGTAGGTGCGCACCTCGGGCTGCCCCTGGGTGCGTGCCGCCATGTACCAGGTGCCCGCCTTCAGCACCAGGCCCAGCGGCTCCAGCTCGCGCTCGGCCTGGCCGCGCCAGCTCTCGTAGCGAACGGCTAGGCGCCGCGCGTTCCACACCGCTTCGGCCACCTCGCGCAGATGCGCCGGTGTCTCTTGCGCGCGGTACCAGTCCACCGGGTCGATGTGCAGGCGCGCACCCACGCGGTCGGCCTGCACACGCCATTCGGCCGGCAGGCTCGCCACCATCTTCAGCCGCGCCGAAGCCGCCGCCGCGCCCAGGCCCAGGTCGGTCGCCGCGCCTGGCAGCCCGGCCAGCAGCAAGGCCTGCGATTCCGGCTCCGTCAGCCCCGTGAGCTGCGTGCTCCAGCCTTCGCGCAACTGAAACCCACCCTGGCGTCCGCGCTCGCCCCACAGCGGCACGCCCGCCGCCGAGAGCTGGTCAATGTCGCGCAGGATCGTGCGCACCGACACCTCCAGCGCACGCGCCAGCGCCAGCGCCGGCGCCGTCTGGCGGCCATGCGCTTGCAACAGCATCAGGATCGACAGCAGGCGGCTTGCTTTCAACTCAGGTCTTTCAGTCTTTTTGAGTGGCGGGTTTTATACATGACAGAGGGTGGCATGTTAAGGGGAGCAAGCTCTCCCCATCGCAACTTTCACCCGCACACCCCATGGACTGGCTCAGCTTCCCCCTCACCCATACGGCCCACCTCTGGCTCTTTTTTCTGCTCGTTTTCGGCATCATCGCGCTGCCCGGCCTGGACATGGCCTTCGTGCTCGGCAGCTCGCTGGTGGATGGCCTCAAAGGCGGTGTGGCCGCGTTGTCGGGCGTGGTCGTCGGTGGCGTGGTGCACACCGCCATGGCCAGCCTCGGCGTGGGCCTGGCCTTGCAGACGATGCCGCAGCTGTTCAATGCCATGCTCTTTGCGGGCGCGCTTTATATCGCGTGGATCGGCTGGCAGCTGGTGCGCGGCGCCGCTGCGCTGGGCGAAGTGAGTGCGCAGGCCTCTCGCCCGCTGGCCGCCACTTTCCGGCGCGGCTTGTTCACCTGCCTGCTCAACCCCAAGGCCTATCTGTTCATGATCGCCGTGTTCCCTCAGTTCGTGCGCACGGACCATGGCTCCCTGGCTGTGCAGGCTGTGGCCTTGGGCGCCATCATTGCGGTCACCCAGATCGGCGTGTATGGCGCCGTGGCGCTGGGTGGCGTGCGCGTCAAGGCCTGGCTGCGCGGCAGCGGGCGCGCCCAGGTGCTGGCCGGGCAGAGCCTGGGCTGGCTGCTGGTGATGGGTGGGGGGTGGACGCTGTGGCAGGGTTGGCAGACCGCGGGGGGGTGAACTTCACACCGGCGATGGCCCACTGATGGAATGGCCGACCCGCCAACGCTGCGCTTCAGTGCGCAAGCGAATCGCTGCGAGATGGAGCAACGGGACAGTCGCTCAGACGCTGCCGCCACGCGCGGCGCACCCTTGCTGGTAGGCCTCATGGATTTCTTTGGTCCTGGCCTCAGCGATCGCCATGAAAGCCGGCCCCAGGCCCGCCATCTTGTCTGGGTGGTAGAGCTGGAGCTTTCGCTCGTAGGCCTGCATGAGCTCCTCCGGCGAGGCCCCGGCATCCACCTCGAGCACCTGGTGCCAGTGAAGAGGTGCGTCACCGGGGGTGCTGGCGACGGCGACGCTCCGTGCGCTGTTTTCCTTGTGGTGGACCTCCGGGCCAGCTGGTGCGCCTGCCTGGTTGTGAGACGAATTGCCCGGCAGCTTGTCCATGAAATGTTTGACTGTCAGGTATCCGACGAACGCAGCAATGCCCAGGAACCACCAATCGCTGACCTTCAGATCGTCAAACATGACCTGGCCCTCTGAATCCATTGCTGCGTGGTGCTGAGGTGAATCAACGCTGCAGCCCCCAGTGAACCGAGGTCGCCCGCCCTTGTGTCCACAGGGTCCGTTACCTGAGGCGCATGCTCGTCCTCCGCGACCTCATAACCCTGGGTCATTTCCAGCATGTCCAGTCGATTCTTCATCTTCAGCGTGAATGCCATGCGCTCGTCCTCGTCCTGCATGCGCTTGAGCTCGCGCAGCCCGAGTCCAAGGGCCGAGACCGCCACCCGCTTTTTGTAGATGAGGCGTTTGCCGAGGTTCATCAGGTAGGCGGGTACAAAAAAGGCCTCGACCGCAGAGGAAAATGCCTCGGAGCGTGTGAGCTGCAGCCGCGAGCGCCACAGAATGAGCGCGCTCGTGGCGATGGACCAGACGAGAACGTGGAGACCGACGAAGGCCACCAGAGCCGGTGTGAATCCGATCTGGAAGGACAGGGCCGCCAGGAAGACGACCAGCACCAGGTAGGCGTAGCCCAGTGACGAAAAGGCATTGAGGGTGGGTAGGGCGGCGCTCACCAGGGTGCGGGTTCTGCGCCACTGGCGAGGGTCAATGTCGCCGAAGCACCTGGTGGTCACCAGGCCTCGGTCGAAGAGGTTCAATGGGTTGAGCAGAACCACTTCCCTGCCGGCGGCCGTCAAGCGCCCGGAAGCGTCGTACCGCAGTTGACCTCGCCGACCGAACCTCAGCAGGTCGCAACCGTGGGGAACGATGATCAGGTTGTCAAAAAAGAAGAATGCCGCCACCACCAGCCAGAAGAGGGCTGCCTCACTGGGCATGGTGTGCCGTCATTGGGATTCTTTCTTGCGGCCGAGAAATTTCTTGATACCCCCCCACAAGGCAGCAATGCCGGCCAGGAGGGCGATGCCAATGGCCTTGAAACCGCCCTTGCTGGTGGCCACGGCGGCGGCGCCACCCAGCACCAGTGCGCCAAGGCCGTAGGCGGCAACCTTGTCGCCTTGCTTCCAGTCGCTGTACTTCTCGCCATCGACGTAGCTGAAATTGGCCATGGCCAGTTTGAAGTCAGCGAGGTCCTTCTCCACGTTCTCCGGCGAGCTGGCGACCAGCGTGACGTTCATGTAGCCGCTGCGTCCCAGAATCTTGGTGCTCACATTGGCCAGGATGGACTGGTCGGCTTCATCACGGAGAAGGGTGGCCCACTCCAGGCGGTTGTTGGCGGTGTCGTACCGAGGGGGGATGGCCCAGCCCGTGATGGTGAGGGCGTTGTAGCCGGCCTTGCGTCTTCTTTCGGATTCGGCCGCGTTGCCTTCCTTCAGGGAAGCCAGCAGCGCATCTGCATCGATCTTCTCGTCATCCTTGATGTATCCCTCTGCGGAAAAGCTGAGGATGGCAAACCAATCGTCTTCAGTGGGGGCCACCGTGTAGGCCGAACCGCGGGGTGGGTTGCCGTTGAGGGTCAGGAATTTGTCGGTGTTGGCCGCGTTCAGGAACGTGTGGTTCTGTGTGGCGACAAACGTGGCTTTGCCTGCAATGTCACCTTTCTGGCCAAGCTTGTACCAATCCAGCGACTGGAACTGACGTGCCAACTCTTGCTGCTCTTCTGTGGCCTGCGCGAACGACAGGGTTGGTGTCGTGACCGCCGCTCCCAATGCACAGCACAGCAGCGCTGCGCCCACGACGGATTTGTACCTGAGCTTCATGGAATTTCCCTCCCGATAGTTATTGACCAGACTTGCGTGGAACGTGTGTCTGAATGTATGTCGCATGGACCCCTCGTTTATCGAAGCCTTGTTGGTCCGCGTCAAGGGGAAGTGAGAAGATGACCATGCAAGTGTTGCAAGACGGCGCAGTTGAACGCCATGGCTGAGAGAAATGCCGCAGCTTTTCCCCCAAATTGGGGATGGAGTATTGGGGAGATGTGCGAAATGGCGACGGCGGCCAAAGCGCAGGCGAATCACGAATGGGCTGCCGTCCCATTCGCCAACACTAATTCAAGGATCAGCGAAAGTGATCCCGGTCTCAGCCACTTCCGCGCATGGAAGCGACAGAGGCTTCAGCATCCTGTCGTTTGGCAATGGCTGCCACTTCCTTTGAGACGATGGTTTTCCCAATCGGTGAAAGGGCAATGCCTGCCAGCTTGAGGTGTTGAATCCCGAATGGAATGCCGATGATGGTGATGAAACACGCGAGGGCAGAGATCACATGCCCGATGGCCAACCAGACGCCTGCAAATACGAACCAGATGATGTTGCCGACCATCCCAGCCCCTCCGGTACCGATATCGCCTTTGCTGGTGAGCGTTTTCCTGTCGATTGCCTCTTTCCCGAATGGGAAAAAAGAGAATTGACCGATGACAAAGCAGGCCCGCCCCCAGGGAATGCCGACGATGGTCACAAAGGCCAACAGCCCAACGAGCCACCAGCCCAGCCCCATGAAAACCCCGCCGAGGATGAACCAGAGAAAGTTGCCAATAGCGCTCATATTCCACTCCCTTGTCGATTGACCAAAATTATCTTGCGGCCGATCTTACGAGTTCTGAGCCTTTGCGTAGCGAGTGGAATTTCCCCACAGGCAACCAGCGCAGCCCGCGTCCTGCGGATGCCCATGAAGCGCATGGCTGGGTGGGCAATGAACGCGGCAGATGCCGGTCAGAGTGTGGCCATCAGGCGGGCCACGCCCGCCAGGGCTGCGTCACGAGCGGCTGCAGGCGCCGTGCTTTCCGCCAGGTAGGCGCTCACCAGCAAGGGCGCCCGCCCAGGGGGCCAGGCGATGCCGATGTCGTTCGCGTCGGTGCGGTTGGTGCCGGTCTTTTCACCGATCGACCAGTCTGTGGGAACGCCTGCCCGCAAGCGCTTGTCGCCGGTGGTGTTGGCCTTCAGCCATTCGATCAACGTCGCACGCGAACCTGCCGTGAGCGCATCGCCCACCAGCAGCTTGTGCAGCGTCTGCGTCATGGCGCGCGGTGTGGTGGTGTCCAGCATCTGTGCGCCAGAAGGCAGATTGAGTTCGGGCTCGGTGCGGTCGAGTCGGGTGACGGTGTCACCCAGGCTGCGGACATAAGCCGTGAGTGCGGCTGGCCCGCCGTAGCTGGTCAGAATCAGGTTGGCCGCCGTGTTGTCGCTGGTGGTGATGGTGGCTTCGCAGAGTTGGGCCAGTGTCAGCCCTTCACCGCCCACGTGCTCTTCCGTCACCGGTGACCAGGTCACCAGGTCTTCACGCGCGTAGCGGATGCGGCGCTGCAGTGATTCCTGTCCCTGTTCCACCCGCGCCAGCACCAGCGCACTGGCCAGCAGCTTGAACGAGCTGAGCATGAGGAATCGCTCGTCTGCGCGGTAGCCGAATTCACGGCCGGTGGCGGTGTCGATGATGCAGACCCCCAGGCGAGCCTGGGCGGCGGCCTCGAGTGCCGCAACCTGCTTTCGAAAGCCACCATCGTCTGCCTTACCCCAACTATTCGTTGGGAATGCGGCCAGCATGTGTGCCAGCGAAAAAGCGGTGGCGATGCCGAAGTGTCGTCGTTGAATCATGGGTTCCTTCCTTTGATGAAGCGCTGATGGTAGGGATGCATGGCTTTTGATTCAAACGGGAATAATCTGCCTTTGACCCAAGAAAAACTCATGCCATCATGGACCTGCCACTCAACGCCCTGCGTGCCTTCGAAGTCTCTGCCCGCCATCTGAGCTTCACCCGCGCCGCGGAGGAACTGCACCTCACGCAGGCCGCCGTGAGCCAGCACGTGAAGAACCTCGAGCAGCGACTGGGCACACCGCTGTTCCGCCGTGTGCCTCGCGGGCTCGCCCTCACCGACGAAGGGCAGGCCTTGCTACCGGTGTTGATGGAATCGTTCGAGCGCATGGCAGCCACACTGGCCACCTTCAAGGGGTCGCAGAAACGCGAGGTGCTGTCCGTGGGCGTGGTGGGCACGTTTGCCGTGGGCTGGTTACTGCCGAACCTGAAAGACTTCCAGCGCCGCCACCCCTTCATCGAACTGCGGCTGTTCACCAACAACAACCGGGTCGACCTGGCCGGCGAAGGTCTGGACTGTGCCATCCGCTTCGGCGACGGCCACTGGCACGGCACCGAGGCCACACGCTTGCTGCACGCGCCGCTGGCGCCGGTGTGCGCGCCTGCGGTGGCGGCACGCATTCGCAGCATTCGCGACCTGGGCCGCGAAACCCTGTTGCGCTCGTACCGGCCCGAAGAATGGGTGGACTGGTTCCAGGCGGCTGGCGCACCACCGCCCTTGCTCACTGGCCCGTTGTTTGATTCATCCCTGGTGCTTGCCGACGCCGCCGCACAAGGTACGGGCGTGGCCCTGCTGCCGGTGAAGCTGTTCGCGCGCGATTTGCAGAGTGGGCGGCTGGTGCGCTTGTTCGACGTGGAGGTGGACGCCGGTGGCTACTGGCTCACGAGGCTCAAGCGCAGGCGCATGAATGTGGCGATGCGCGCGTTCAGTGAGTGGTTGGTGCAGCAGAGCTTGCCTGCTTGAGGGCAGGGTCATTGACCCCTTGTGGCGCTCGAGTCCGCGAGCCCGGGTCCCATGCCGGCGGCGGCCTCGCGCAGCAGCGCGCGCAGCCAGATCAAGCCGGGATCGCGGGTGCGGTACTTGTGCCACTGCATGGCCTGATGGAGGTTTTTCATTGGCAAGGGTACTGGCCGTGTTTCGATGGGCAGTAGTTCGCGGAGCCTGTCGGCAAGCCGCCAATGCACGGTGGCGATCAGGTCGGTACCGATCACGAGGTAAGGCATGACACTGAAGCTGTAGGTGGTGAGCGCGATCTCGCGCGTTACACCGTGGTCGTTCGCCAGCCAGGTGTCGAACACCGGCAAGCTGCCATCGGGCGGACACATGGAGACATGGCGCGCCTGGACATAGCGCGCCCTCGTCAACTCGCCCTTCGCCAGCGGACTTTCCCGCCAGACCACGCAAACAAACCGATCTTCGAACAGCTGGTCCAGCGGATGGTCCGGTGAACAGAAGTTCTCCGGAATGATCAGCAGATCGGCCTCGCCGCGTTCCAGGTGGCGATAGGGTTGGCTCACCTGCGGCTTGAGGTTGAATCGCACCTGGCAGCCTCGCTGGTGGGCCAGCGCCAGCATGCCCGGCACCAGCACTTCCATGGAGTAGTCGGACACGAACAGCGTGAACTCGCGGTCCGATGCCGTCGGGTCGAAGGCGGGTCGCGCGGCCACCGTGGTGTCGATGCGCACAAGCACATCGCGCACCGCCTCGTGTAGCAGCTCGGCACGCGGCGTCAGCTCCATGCGGCCTCCCACCTGCACCAGCAGCTCGTCGTCGAAGTATTGGCGCAGCCGCGAGAGCGCATTGCTCATGGTGGACTGGCTGAGGAACACGCGCTCGCCGGCCCGCGTGACGTTCTTTTCGGTCAGCAGGGCGTCCAGCGCAACGAGCAGGTTGAGGTCGAGTTTCTTGAATCGCATGGCGGGGGTTGTGCAGAGCATCCCCAGTGTGCATCAGCCTTGGCGAGGTGGCGGTCGGGGCCCACAGGGTTCTAGGGTTTGCCCTGATATTTCAAAAGTCGATGGAAAGGATTCGCACAACCCATTTCCCAGGGCATGTCCTTCTCCCTAAAGTCGCGGCTCGTTTGATCTGGATCAAGTTGCCCGGATCGACGAGGACCCACACCTACAAGGAGACAAGCCATGCCCGTTCGAGCGAATGCCCGAAAAGCCCCCGCGCGCAGGTCCGCCGCACGCCCCGCGTTTTCCTGCCTCTTTCTGGTGCTGTTGACGGCCCAGCCGGCCTCGGCGATCGAGATCGACACCGGCAACCCGGACTGGAAACTGCGGTGGGACAACACCGTGAAGTACAGCCTGATGCAGCGCTTGAAGGACCCCTCGCCCGCGCTGTCGGCGCAGCCACCGCTGACCGTCAACCAGGACGACGGCGACAACAACTTCAAGAAAGGCCTGGTGTCCAACCGCCTGGACCTGCTGAGCGAGCTGGACTTGGCCGGCCCGGGCTACGGCGCCCGCCTCAGTGGCGCGGCCTGGTACGACAGCGTCTACAACGGCAAGACCGACAACACCGGCTTCACCGCCAACCATCGGCCCGGCACCGCGTTCGCCACCGAGACCCGCGACCTCATGGGCCGCAAGGCCGAGCTGCTCGACGCCTTCGTCTACGGCAAGTTCGACGTGGGTGAGCGCCCGGCTTCGGCCCGCCTGGGTCGCCACACGCTGTTGTGGGGCGAGAGCCTGTTCTTCGGTGCCAACGGCATCGCAGGTGGTCAGGCGCCGCTGGACCTGATCAAGCTGCTGTCGGTGCCCAACGCCACCTTCAAGGAAGTGGCGCGCCCCACCGGCAAGCTCTCCGGCCAGGTGCAGCTGACGCCCGACGTGTCCCTGGGCGCCTACCTTGCCTACGAATGGGAGAAGACCCGCCTGATGCCGGCGGGCGCCTACCTCTCGAGCAGCGACTCGCTCGGCCCCGGCGCCGAGCGCATCCTGGCCGGCCCCACCGCCAGCTTCGAGCGCCAGCCCGACCTGGACGCCAAGGACAGCGGGCAGGGCGGTGTGCAGCTGCGTTTCCGTGCGCCGTCGATCGACACCGACTTCGGCCTCTACGCGATCCGCTACCACGCCACCACGCCGAGCAACATCAACACCGTGCTCAACGGCGTTCCGCCCGCGCTGGTGCCCAGCAGCTACCGCTGGATGTACCACGAGGGGGTGCGCGCCTTCGGCGCCAGCTTTGCCAAGTCGGTCGGCGAATGGGGGCTGGCGGGTGAGGTCTCGGTGCGCCAGAACACGCCGCTGGCCAGCTCGGGCCAGGCCACGCTCTCGACCATCCGCGTCAACAGCGGCCTGAACAACAACAGCAACCCCGGCTACGCGGTGGGCGAGACGGCGCACGCCCAGGTCTCGTGGATCGCCTCGCTCGGCCCGTCCTTCCTGTCCAGGGAGGCCTCGTTTGTGGGCGAGGTGGCGTGGAACACGCGGCTGAAGGTCACGCGCAACGAGCAGATGCTCAACCCCAACGCCGACAAGTCGGCCGTGGGCACGCGCATGGTGTTCTCGCCCAGCTACCGCCAGGTGCTGCCCGGTCTGGACCTCTCGCCGTCGATCGGCCTGGGCTACACCAAGGGCAAGTCCTCGGCCGTGGGGCCGGGCTTCGGCGTAGACGGTGGCGGCGACTTGAGCCTGGGGCTGAACGCCGTCTACCTCGGGTCCTGGAACCTGGCCATCAACTACGTGCACTTCCTGGGCAAGGCGGCGCCCACGCTGGACGCCGCCAACAACGCCGTGTACCGCCAGGCGCTGAAAGACCGGAATTACCTGACCGTGTCGCTGCGCACCACTTTCTGATCGAGGAGACCCCCATGAAACGCATATCCCATTGGGCACCGGCGCTGTTGTGCGCCCTGGTGGCCACGACCGCCGCGCACGCCGGCGTGACCGACCCGGAGGCTGCGCGCCTCAAGACCGACCTCACCCCGCTGGGCGCCGAGCGCGCTGGTAACAAGGATGGCAGCATCCCGGCCTGGACCGGGGGCTACACCACTGCGATTCCCGGCTTCAAGAACGGTGGCCGCCGTGGCGACCCGTTTGCGAACGAGAAACCGCTTTACAGCATCACGGCCGCCAACATGGCCGAGCACGAGGCCAAGTTGACCGAGGGCACGCAGGCCCTGCTCAAGAAGTACCCGCAGACCTTCCGCGTCGACGTTTACAAGACGCACCGCACCGCTGCCGCGCCGCAATGGGTCTACGACAACACCTTCAAGAACGCCACCAGCGCGAAGATCGAAGGCGGTGTCGTCGCCGGCGCCTTCGGCGGCATTCCGTTCCCGATCCCCAAGACCGGTGAAGAGGTCATGGCCAATCACGAACTGCACTGGCGCGGCGAGGCCTGGCAGGCCGATTTCCGGGGCTACCTCGGCACGGCCAGTGGCCAGCGTGTGCTGTCGGTCGAGGGCCGGGGCGACTTCCAGATGCCGTACTACGCCAACGGCGAGGCCGACAAGTTCAATGGTGGGTACTGGTCGATCCGGCTGGTCAACAGCGGCCCGCCGGTGCGGGCCGGCGAGGCCATCACCGGGGTTCTGAACCTCGACCAGGACAAGAGCGCCTCGTGGGTCTACCTGACCGGCCAGCGCCGCGTGCGCAAGCTGCCCAACGCCTGCTGCGACACGCCCACCCCCGCCAGCGCCGGCGTGGCCAGCTTCGACGAGGTCGACGTCTTCGCCGGCCGCAACGACCGCTTCGACTGGAAGATCGTCGGCAAGCAGGAAATGCTGATTCCCTACAACAGCAACCGCCTGCACACCCCGGCCAAGGACAGCGACGTGCTGCTGGCCAACCACCTCAACCCGGACCATGTGCGCTGGGAGCTGCACCGTGTCCACGTGGTCGAGGCCACGCTGAAAGCTGGCCAGCGCCACCAGGCGCCCAAGAGCCGCTACTACGTGGACGAAGACACCTGGGTGGCCGTGCTGGGCGACCGCTGGGACGCCAAGGGCCAGCTGTGGAAGACCATCTGGTCGCACCCGGTGGTGATGCCCGACCTGCCGGCCACCACGCCGCAACAGCAGTGGGGCTTCAACGACCTGATCTCGGGCGCCTGGTACGCCAGTGGCGTGGTCAACGAGCGCAACCAGCACTACAAGATCGTGCCGCGCCGTCCGGACAGTTACTTCACGCCCGAGGCCATGGCTGGCGACGGCGTGCGCTGAGCGGACCCCACCATGCGTCTGCCCCGACCCCTCGCTGCGGCCTTGCTCGTGACCACCCTCGCGGTGGCCGGGCCGAGCCTGGCCCAGACCCCGGTGGGCGATGCGCTGCAACGGCCTGCCCTCGCGGTCAAGGCGCCGCAGCGCGCCGTGCTGCTCGCGGCGGCCCAGGCCGGCGCGCGCATCGTGGCGGTGGGCGAGCGCGGCATCGTGGCCCTGAGCGACGACCGCGGCGCCAGTTGGCGCCAGGCCCCGAGCCCGGTGAGCGTGACGCTGACCATGGTGCGCTTCGCCGACGAGCAACATGGCGTGGCGGTGGGCCACGGCGGCACGGTGCTGACCACCGACGACGCGGGTGCCAGCTGGCGCCTGCGCCTCAATGGCCGGGGCCTGGCCGAACTGGCCAAGGCCGCCGCCACCACGCCCGCCGCGCAGCAGGACGCCGACCGCCTGCTCGCCGACGGGCCCGACAAACCCTTTCTCGATGTGCTGCAGTGGGACGCCAAGCGCCTGCTCGCGGTCGGTGCCTACGGGCTGGCTTTCTACAGCGCCAACGGCGGCGAGAGCTGGACCCCCTGGATGGATCGCCTGCCCAACCCCAAGGCCCTGCATTGGTACGTGGCGCGCCGCGGGGGCAACACCCTGCTGCTGGCCGGTGAGCAGGGCCTGCTGGCCCGTTCCGACGACGGCGGCCAGACCTTTCAGACCATGAACTCCCCCTACAAAGGCAGCTGGTTCGCCGGCGAGCTTCGCGCCGACGGGCAGGCCGTGCTGGCCGGGCTGCGCGGCAATGTGTGGCGCTCCACCGATGGCGGCGCGCAGTGGACGCAGCTGGCCTCGCCGGTGCCGGCCACCATCACCGCCATGGCGGTCGACGCCAAGGGCGGGCTGCTGCTCGCCAGCCAGGCCGGCGTGGTGCTGCGCCTGCAGGGCGATGCGCTGCTGCCGCTGAAGGCGCCCCCTGTGCCCATGCCCTCGGCCCTGCTGCCGCTGCAGGATGGACCGCTGCTCACGCTGGGCGTGGCCGGCGTGGTGTCTGTCGATGCAGGAGCGCTCCAATGAACGCTCACGCATTCGATCCCCGCTCGGGCTCGCTGGTCGAACGCGCGCTGTTCAACCACCGCGCCATCGTGGTGCTGCTGTGCGCGCTGGTCACGCTGCTGCTGGGCTGGCAGGCCACGCGCCTGCAGCTCAACGCCAGCTTCGAAAAGACCATCCCCACCAGCCACCCCTACATCCAGAACTACCTCGCGCACCAGGCCGAACTGAGCGGCCTGGGCAACGCGGTGCGCATCGCGGTGGCGCGGCCCGAAGGGAGCATTTATGACGCGAAGTACCTCGACACCCTGAGGCGACTGAGCGACGAGGTCTTCCTGCTGCCCGGCGTGGACCGCGCGCGCATGAAGTCACTCTGGACCCCGACCACGCGCTGGGTCGGCGTGACCGAGGACGGCCTCGAAGGCGGGCCGGTGATCCCCGACGGCTTCGATGGCTCGCCGGCCAAACTGCAGCAGCTCGCCGCCAACGTGGCGCGCTCGGGCGAGATCGGCCAGACCGTGGCGCGCGATGCGAAGTCGTCGGTGATCTTCTTGCCGCTGCTCGCCAGGGACGCCGAGGGCCAGGCCATCGACTACGCCCGGCTCTCCACCCAGCTCGACCTGCTGCGCTCGAAGTACGAGGCCGAAGGCGTCATGGTGCACATCACCGGCTTCGCCAAGATCGTGGGCGACCTGATCGACGGTGTGCGTGCGGTCCTGGTGTTCTTCGCCGTTGCCGTGGCCATCGCCACCGCCATGGTGTTCTGGTACACGCGCTGCGTGCGCTCCACGCTGCTGGTGGTGCTGGCCTCGTTGGTCGCGGTGGTCTGGCAGCTCGGCCTGTTGCCCTTGCTGGGCTATGCGCTGGACCCGTACTCCATCCTCGTGCCCTTCCTCGTCTTCGCCATCGGCATGAGCCACGGCGCGCAGAAGATGAACGGCATCATGCAGGACGTGGGCCGGGGTGTGCACAAACTGGTGGCCGCGCGCTTCACCTTCCGCCGGCTGTTCCTCGCGGGGCTCACGGCGCTGCTGGCTGATGCGGTGGGCTTCGCGGTGCTGCTGGTGATCGACATCCAGGTCATCCGCGAGCTGGCGATTGCCGCGTCCATCGGTGTGGCGGTGCTGATCTTCACCAACCTGATCCTGCTGCCCATCCTGCTGAGCTACACCGGTGTGAGCGCGAGCGCCGCCGCACGCAGTCTGCGCGCCGAGCAGGCCGACGCGGCCGGCGCGGCCAGACACCCGATGTGGGCGTTGCTCGACCGCTTCACCCAGCGCCCCTGGGCCACGGTGGCGGTGGTGGCTGGCCTGCTGATGGGACTGGGCGGTTTTGTCGCGAGCACGCAGCTCAAGATCGGCGACCTCGACCCCGGCGCACCCGAGCTGCGCGCGGACAGCCGCTACAACCGCGACGTGGCCTTCATGAACGCGGCCTACGGTGCCGGCAGCGACGTGCTGGCGGTGATGGTCAAAACGCCCGAGGGCCAGTGTTCTGCCTACGACACGCTCAACAAGATCGACGCGCTCGAATGGGAGCTGCGTCAGATCGACGGCGTGGAAAACACCAACACGTTGGCGTTGCTGAACCGCCGCGTGCTCTCGGGCCTGAACGAAGGCAACCCGCGCTGGTACGAGTTCCTGTCCAACCAAGACATGCTCAACACCGTGACGGCCAGTGCGCCGCGCGGCCTCTACAACGACGCCTGCGGCCTGCTCACGGTCTACGTCTACCTGCGCGACCACAAGGCCGACACGCTGTCCCGCGTGGTGGACCACGTCGAGGCCTTCGCCCGGGTCAACAACACGGCCGACACGCAGTTCCTGCTCGCCGCCGGCAGCGCCGGCATCGAGGCCGCGACCAACATCGTGGTCAAGGACGCCTGGCGCACCATGCTGCTGATGGTCTACGGAGCCGTGGTGCTGCTGTGCTTCATCACCTTCCGCTCCTGGCGCGCGGTGGTGGTGGCGGTGCTGCCGCTGGTGGTGACTTCGTTCCTGGCCGAGGCGCTGATGGTGGCGCTGGGCATGGGCGTGAAGGTGGCCACGCTGCCGGTGATCGCGCTGGGCGTGGGCATCGGCGTGGACTACGCGCTCTACATCCTGTCGATCACGCTGGCCCAGCTGCGCGAGGGCAAGAGCCTGTCCGAGGCCTACTACCGCGCCCTGCTGTTCACCGGCAAGGTGGTGATGCTCACCGGCATCACGCTCGCGGTCGGCGTGATCACCTGGGTCGCCAGCCCCATCAAGTTCCAGGCCGACATGGGCCTGCTGCTGGCCTTCATGTTCCTCTGGAACATGCTCGGCGCCCTGGTGCTGCTGCCCGCGCTCGCGCACTTCCTGCTCCGGCCCGCGCCCGTGCGCGCCGCCGCGGCCTCTCCCCTTTCCAACCCCCTCCCGGCCCACTGATCCCATGTTCAAGTACTTCCCCACCAACTACGTCTGGAACCTCTCCGTCAATCTCGCGATCGAGATGGGCGCGCGCATCGGCGAGATCGAGCAGATGTGCGCCCCGCTGCAGGAGGCCGCCAAGGCGCCCGACGCCGCTGGCACCGCGGCTTTCCGCGAGACCTGGGTGAGCATGGCCGACCGGCTCTGCGGCCTGGCCGAAGAAGACGAGGCCAGGGGCCGCCTGCTCTCGGCCGGCGAAAAATACCGCCGCGCGTCCGGCTACCTGATCACCGCCGAGCGCCTGCAGGCGCACAACGCGCCGGGCCGGCTGGCGATCTACCAGCGCGCGCTGGCGCTGTTCCTCCAGGGCTCGCGCCTGGCGGGCGACCGCGTGCAGCGCGTGGAGATTCCCTACGAGGGCAAACACCTCGCGGCCCTGTACTACCCCGCCGACGGCCTGAAGCCCGGCGAGCGCGCGCCGCTGTGCGTGCAGCTCAACGGTCTGGATTCGAGCAAGGAGATGAAGGTGCTCGTGGGCCTGCCGGCCTGGCTGGCCAAACGCGGCGTCTCCTCTCTGGTGGTCGACCAGCCCGGCACGGGCGAGGCGCTGCGCCTGCAGGGCCTGACCGCGCGCTTTGATGCCGAACACTGGGCCAGCCGCGTGGTCGACTGGCTGGAACAGCAGCCCGACGTGGACCCCAAACGCATCGGCTGCGAAGGCGTGTCGCTGGGCGGCTACTACTGCCCGCGCGTGGTGGCCATGGAGCCGCGTTTTGCCTGCGGCGTGGCCTGGGGCGCCAACCACGACTGGCGCGACGTGCAGAAGCGCCGGCTGGAGAAGGAAGGCGACTTCCCGGTGCCGCACTACTGGGCCCACGTCTGCTGGGTCTGGGGCGCCAAGGATGTCGACGACTTCATGCGCATTGCCGAGGACGTGCACCTGGACGGCGTGGTCGAGAAGATCAAGGTGCCGTTCCTGGTGACGCACGGTGAAAAGGACTCGCAGATTCCGCTCAAGTGGGCGCACCGCACCTACGAGCAACTGGTCAACAGCCCCAAGCGCGAACTCAAAATCTTCACCGACCGCGAAGGCGGCGTGCAGCACGCGAGCTTCGACAACAGCATCAACGCCGGTCATTACATCGCCGACTGGCTGGCCGAAACCCTGGGTGGCCGCACGGCCGCCTGAACCATCACTACGAAAGAAGGGAATCCCTCATGAACATCATCGGACTCGACGCCCTGGTCTTTGGCGTGGACGACCTCGCCGCCTGCCGCCAGTACCTCATCGACTACGGGCTGCGCGACGCCGGTAACGGCCGCTTCGAGGCGCTCGACGGCACCGCAGTGATCATCCGCGCCAAGGATGACCCGGCCCTGCCGCCTGGTCTGGGCACCGCCAGCCTGCTGCGTGAAACCGTCTACGGCGTGGCCGACGAGGCCACGCTGCAGGCGATCGCCACCGAGCTGTCGCGCGACCGCACGGTGACGCACGAGCACGGTGTGGTGCGTGCACAGGACGACATGGGCTTTGCGCTGGCCTTTCAGGTCAGCGTGCGCCGCCCGCTGGCCCTGCCCGCCGAAACCGTGAATGCGCCGGGGGCTCCGGCCCAACGGCCAGCGAACACGGTCGGCGTTGACCCCAGCGCGCCGACCCTGCCGCGCACGCTGTCGCACGTGGTCTATTTCGTGCCGGACACAGCCCAGGCGGAAGCGTTTTACGTGAAGCGCCTGGGTTTTGTCTGCACCGATCGCTTCACCGGCGTAGGCCCCTTCCTGCGCCCGGCCGGCACGCTGGAGCACCACACCTTCTTCATGATCCAGACGCCACCCTTCATGAAAGGCTGCGAACACTTCACCTTCCACCTGGGTGGCCCCACCGAGCTGATGCTGGCTGGTGCACGCTTCGTGGAGAAGGGTTACCAGAGCTTCTGGGGACCGGGGCGCCACAAGTTCGGCAGCAACTGGTTCTGGTACTTCAACTCGCCGCTGGGCTGCCACATCGAGTACGACGCCGACATGGACCTGCATGACGACAGCTGGACCGAACGCGAAGTGCCCATGAGCGCCGACGCCTCGCAGCTGTTCCTGTTCCAGCACCGCGAAAACTGGGCGCCGTCGGGGCCGCCGCCCGGCACCGGAAAACCCGCCGTCGGCGCGGACCACTGAGGCGATGACCACCATGCGGCTGTGCCATCTGAACGAGCTGCCCGAGGGCGGTGCACGTGGCTTTGACCCGAAGCGCCGCGGGCAGGACACTGTGTTCATCGTGCGCCAGGGCGAACGGCTGTTCGCCTGGGCCGACCGCTGCCCGCACCACGGCACGCCCATGGCCTGGCGCAAGGACGCCTACCTCAACGCTGCGGGCGACCGCATCGTCTGTGGCGCGCACGGCGCGCAATTTGCCATCGACACCGGGCTGTGCACACTGGGTCCCTGCCTGGGAGATTCGCTCACTGCCTTGGCGCTTCAGGTCCAGCCCAATGGCGACATTCACCTCAAGACCACAGAAGAACAGGAGACATCCACATGAACCCCTCTCGAATCCTCATCGTCGGCGGCGGCTTTTCTGGCATGTCTGCCGCTATCCAGCTGCGCCGACAAGGCCATGCGGTCGATCTCGTCGAGATCGATCCCGGCTGGCGCAGCTACGGCGCCGGCATCAGCCTGGGCGGCGCGACCCTGCGCGCCTTTCGCACGCTCGGCATCCTGGACGCCTTCCTGGCGCAGGGCAACGCCGCCGACGGCGTGCAGCTGTTCCTGCCTCAAGGCCCCAAGGTCGCCGACCTGCCCACGCCGCGCATCGCCGGTCCGGACGTGCCCGGTGGCGGCGCCATCATGCGGCCGGTGCTGGCCCGCATCCTGGCCGACGCCACGCGGGCCAGCGGCACCCAGGTGCGTCTGGGCTGCACCTTCACCTCCATCGAGCAGGACGCCGACGGCGTGGAGGTCTCTTTCACCGATGGCAGCCGCCAGCGCTACGACCTCGTAATCGGTGCCGATGGCCTGTATTCCAAGGTGCGCGAGGCGATGTTCCCACAGGCGCCGAAGCCTCAGTACAGCGGGCAAGCCGTCTGGCGCGCCGTGCTGCCGCGACCGCCCGAAATCGCAACCGCCACCATGTGGATGGGGCCGCGCATCAAACCCGGCGTGAATCCGGTCTCGAAGACGGAGATGTACCTCTTCGTCACCGAGCCGCGCCCCACCAACGAGCACGTCGACCCGGCCACCTTCGCCACCCACCTGCGCAGCCTGCTGACCGACTTCCCGGCACCCGCGCTGCAGGCCATCCGCGAGCAGATCGGCCCCAACTCGCAGATCGTCTACCGCCCGCTCGAAGGCCTGCTGATGCCGCGCCCCTGGTCCAGCGGCCGCGTGGTGCTGATCGGCGACACAGTGCACGCCACCACACCGCACCTGGCCTCGGGCGCCTGCATCGGCATCGAGGACGCGCTGGTGCTGGCTGAGGAGCTGGACCGCACGGACGCGCTGGACGCAGCCCTGGCCGCCTTTGAGGCCCGGCGCTGGGAGCGCTGCCGCATGGTGGTGCAGAACTCGGCCCGCCTGGGCGAGATCGAGGTCGCCGGCGGCGACAAGGAAGAACACGCCCGCATCATGCGCGAGTCGCTGATGGCGCTGGCCCAGCCCATCTGACCCGGAGAGCACGATGAACACACGCTCCACAAGCACGCTGGGTCACGTGGCCCTGATCGTGGCGCACTGCGCCGGCATGGTCGACCTGGTGGCGCTGCCGGTCTGGGTCGGCACCCTGATCCAGCACTACCAGCTCGACCCGCAGCAGGCCGGCGGCCTGGCCACGCTGTTCCTGATCGGCGCGGTGGTCTCCAGCGTTTTTCTGGCCTCGCGGTTCCAGCGGGTCAAGGGGCGCTGGGTGGCGGTGGGCGGCTACGCCCTGGCGGCCGCCTGCTTCGGCGCGCTGTCGCAGCCGCAGGACTACGCCACCATGGCGGTGCTGCACGCGGTCGGTGGCCTGGCCGCCGGGGCCGCGCTGAGCGTCACCCACGGCACCATCGCGCGCAGTTTCAACCCGCACCTGAAATTCGCCATCGTCGGCATCGGCCTGGGGGTGTTCGCGGTGCTGTTCCTCGGTGCTTCACCCAAAGTGATCGAGGCGGCCGGTGGTTACATGCTGTTCGCCATCTTTGGTGCGGTGATGCTGCTGGCCTCACTGGTCTGCGCGGTCGGCTTTCCGCAGCCCGAGCGCGAGGCCACGGCGGTGGGCACGCCCGCCACCCGCATTCCACGCGCCGTCTGGTTCGGCATCGTGGGCATCAGCGCCATGGCCCTGGTGCAGTCGATGACCTTCAGCTTTCTGGAGCGGGTCGGCTCCGATCGGGGCTACAGCCTGACCCTGATCACGGGCGTTCTGGTGGTGCTTGGCATGGTCAACCTGTTGCCCGCCGGATTGGCGGCGATGCTTGAAAAACGCTGGCATGCGCGCCGCGTGCTGCTGGCCGGCCCGGTGATCCAGGCGCTGCTGGCCGCGACGATCATGAACGCGCCCAGCTTCTACGCCTATGCCGCGGCAGCCTCGGTGTTCGCCGCCGTGATGATCTTCACCCACACGTTCGCCTTCGGATTGATGGCGCGGCTGGAACCCAGCGGCCGCGCCATGGCCGCCACGCCCGCGATGCTCATGGTGGGCGCCGCCATCGGCCCGGTGCTCGGCGGCACCTTGGTGAAGACCGCCGGCTACGGCAGCCTGGGTCTGGCGGCGGTGCTGATCGGTGGCGTGGCGGTTTTCTGCATGTCTCGGCTCCCGGGGTCAGCTGCTTCGCCCGTTGCGCAGGCGCCCGCATGAAGCCGCAGCGCCGTTTTGTCGACCTCTCCATCTATCTGGAGAACGACGTGCTCTCCGATCCGCCACCGCTGGCGCCAAAGATCACCTACCAGAAGCACGCCGACACGCTGCCCGAGTTCATGGCCATGATCCCCGGCACCACGCTTGCGGACTACCCCGACGGCGAGGCCGCCGCCGCCGAGTGGGTGACCTTGACCACGCACAACGGCACCCACCTCGACGCGCCCTGGCACTTCCATTCCACGCAGGACGCGAAGAACGGTGGCAGCAGGCCGTCGATCACCATCGACGAAGTGCCGCTGCAGTGGTGCTTTCAGCCCGGTGTGAAGCTGGACTTCCGCCACTTCCCCGACGGCTACGTGGCCACCGCAGCCGATGTCGAAGCCGAACTTCAACGCATCGGCCACACCCTGGAGCCGCTGGACATTGTGGTGGTCAACACCCGTGCCGGCTCGCGCTACGGACAGCCCGACTTCCTGGGCGCGGGCTGCGGCATGGGCTACGAGGCCACCATGTACCTGCTGGAGCGCGGCGTTCGCCTCACGGGCACCGACGCCTGGAGCTGGGACGCGCCCTTTTCCTACACCGCTCAGCGCGTGGCCGAGACCGGCAACAAGGCGCTGATCTGGGAAGGCCACAAGGCCGGCCGCGACATCGGCTACTGCCACCTGGAAAAGCTGCACAACCTCGAGGCCTTGCCGCCCACGGGTTTCACCATCAGCTGTTTCCCGCACAAGATTCGCGGCGCCTCGGCCGGCTGGACGCGCGCGGTGGCGATTTTTGAAGACTGAACTGAAAACCGATTTGAAGACGGACACGCCATGAGCCTCCCACCCATCCACCGCGTCGTCACCGGCCATGACGCCGACGGCAAAGCCATCATCGCGAGCAGCGGCCCGCTGCCCACCGTGGTCGAGATCACCGCGATCCCGGGCACAGTCTTCCACGAGGTCTGGAGCACCACCGGCGCCCCGGCACCGGTGGACAACGCCGCCGACCCGACGCTGGGCCCGCTGATGCTGCCCCCGCCCAAGCAGGGCACACGCATCCGCTTCGTCGACATCCCGCCCGACACCCCCGAGTTCCTGGCCCAGGGCGCCGGCAAGATGAAAGATGCCTTCGCCCAGATCGGCGACGAGGCGGCGTCGACCGTGAAAGCCCATTCACCCCACCCGCTGATGCACCGCACCGAGTCGGTCGACTATGGCATCGTGATCGAAGGTGAACTGACGCTGGTGCTCGACGACAGCGAGGTGCAACTCAAGCCCGGCAGCGTGGTCGTGCAGCGCGGCAGCAACCACGCCTGGGCCAACCGCTCAGGCCAACCGTGCCGCATGCTGTTCGTGCTGGTCGATGGTGCTTACGAACCGTCCCTCGCTGCTGCGCTGGCCGCACGCTGACATCTCCCTCATTCCCGGGCACCTCCCCATGAAATTCGCCACCCTCAAAGACGGCACGCTCGACGGCTGCCTCGTTCTGGTCTCGCGCGATGGTCATCGCGCCGTGCGCGCCGGTGCCGTCGCACCCAGTCTGATCGACGCCCTGCAACGCTGGGACGAGGTCCACCTGCCGCTGTGCGATCTGTTCGAATCACTCAATGTCGGCAGCGCGCCCGGCGCCTTCGACTTCGACCCCACCGCCTGCGCGGCCCCTTTGCTCCGCGGCCCGCAGTGGCTCGACGCTTCCGCCTTCCTCAACCACGGCCGGCTGATGGAACAGGCCTTCAACACGCCGCCGATTCCGCTGTTCGACAGCGTGCCGGTGATGTACCAGGGTGCCAGCGACGACTTTCTGGGGCCGAGCGACGACGTGCCTTTGCCCAGTGAGGCCGACGGTATCGACTTTGAAGGCGAGTTCGGCGTGGTCACGGGGCCCGTGCCCATGGGCGCGTCGCCCGAGGCCGCGCTGGCCTGCGTGCGACTGGTGGTGCAGCTCAACGACTGGAGCCTGCGCGCGCTGGGCCCGCACGAGATGAAGACCGGGTTCGGCTTTTTGCAGGCCAAGCCTTCCACGGCTTTCGCGCCCGTGGCCATCACGCCCGACGAGCTGGGCAGCGCCTGGTGCGACGGCAGGGTGCAGATGCGCTTGCAGGTGCAGTGGAACGGCGAGCGCTTCGGCGAACCACATGGTGGCGAGATGAGTTTCCACTTCGGTCAGCTCATCGCCCACGCGGCGCGCACGCGCCGGCTGAGTGCCGGCACCATCGTGGGCTCAGGCACGGTGAGCAACGTGTCGCGGGCGGCGGGTTCGGCCTGTATCGCCGAACGCCGCGTGATCGAAAAGATCGACGTGGGCGAGATCCGCACCGGCTTCATGAAGTTCGGCGACCGCGTGCGCATGCAGGCCTGTTTTGACGATGGGCAGGCAGGCCCCTTCGGCGTCATCGATCAACGCGTGGTGGCCGCACCAGGCGCACGCTGATGCGCTGGCTGGTCACTGGCGCCAACGGCTTCGTGGGCCGCGCGCTGGTTCGGCAACTGCTGGAACACGGCCTGCCAGGTGGCCGCACGCTCACGCAACTGGCCATCACGGATCTGGCGCTGGACGACAGCCCGACAGACCCGCGCCTGCTGCCCCTGCCGGGTGACCTCACGCAGCCCAACACCTGGGCGCCAGCTTTCTCAACGCCGCTTGAGGGCATCTTTCACCTGGCCAGCGTGCCCGGCGGCACCGCCGAGGCGCAGCCGACCCTGGCGCGCGTGGTCAACCTGGATGCCACGCAGTCGCTGCTGGACCATTGCCGCGCCCAGACCGAGCGCGGCTGCGCGCCGCCTCGCCTGGTGTTTGCCAGCACCATCGCCGTCTATGGTGCGGCCTTGCCACCCGAGGTGAACGACGACACGCCCGCCGCGCCCCACATGGTGTACGGCGCACACAAGCTGATGGCTGAGATCGCTGTGGCCCACGCCAGCCGGCGCGGGTGGCTGGACGGCGTGTCCCTGCGCCTGCCCGGCATTTTGGTGCGCCCGCCCGCACCCACCGGCCAGCTTTCGGGCTTCATGAGCGACTTCATCCGCGAACTCTCCCATGGCCGCCCGTTCACCTGCCCCACCTCGCCCGGCGCCACCACCTGGGCGTCTTCGCTGCCCAACGTGATCCACAACCTGCTGCACGCCGCGGTGGTGGATGCCAAGCGCCTGCCGCCTTCACGCAGTCTGCTGCTGCCCACCCTGCGCTTCAGCATGGCCGAGCTGGCCGAAGCCATCGGCCGCGTGCATGCGGTGCCTGCTGCCGAGCGGGTGCGCTGGGCGCCCGATGAGCGCATCGAACAGCTGTTTGGCCGTTTTCCCCCACTGCGCACCTTCGCGGCCGAGCACGCCGGTTTTGTCAGCGATGGGGATGCAGAGACACTGGTGCGCCAGTCGTTGGCGCTGGCCTGAGCAAGAGGGTTCAGCCGTCCGATCCGGGCTTATGGGCTGTCCTCGATTTCGAATGCCTCAACGACCCGGCCATCGACATCGGTGAAGCCATACTCGCGCGCCAAATCGGCCACCCGCAGCACGCTGCCTGACTTCTGCATCACATTCGCATCGGCAGCCAACGCGGCAACGGCACGCCCCAGGTAGCGAGGTGACTCGGTGCGCGCCAGCGCGGGCCGTTCCTGCCAGTGCGCCTCGTCCGTCTGGTGGCCGGTCAGCACCAGTTCGGTTCGCATCCAGCCCGGGGACACGGCCAGCGATGCCACACCGTGCGGTCGCAGTTCCTGCGCCACGCCGAACGCCAGGCGATTGATCGCGGCCTTGGCCAGGTCGTAATAGAGGTTGCCACGCAGGTAGCGGTCACGGTCCCAGAAGGTGGTGGCCACGATCAGGCCATGGCCCTGGCGCACCAGCATCGGCGCCGCTGCGCGGCTGGCCAGCAAGTGATTGCGCACGCCGCGGTCCATCATGGCATCCCAGTGCGACAACAGGTGCTCCCAGAACGGCATCTCGAACTTGCCGTCAAAAGACTCGTGTCCGCCCCATGCGTTGTTGACCAGCAGGTCGAGTCTTCCATGGTCGCGTTGCACCTGCTCGAACAGGGCCTGTACCTCGTCTTCACGCGTGTGATCGCATCGCACGGCAATGCCCACGCCGCCTTCTCGGCTGACCGCCTCTGCGGTGGCGTCGATGGTGCCGGGCATGGTGTCCAGGCCAGACAGCGACATGATCTGCCCATAGGACTGTGCGGGCTGTTCCCGCGTGCTGCGGCCGGTCACATAAACCGTGGCACCGGCAGCGCCCAGCTCGATGGCGATCCCCCGCCCAGCGCCACGGCTTGCGCCCGTGACCACGGCAACGCGTCCCTTCAGACGACCCGGTTGGTGCTCATTGTTCATCGCTTGGTCCCTTCACTGGTGAAAGGCATCCACGTTAGCGGGCCTTCAGCTCGCCGTCTTGGAAGAACCCGAAACCGTGCGGTTGATGAACTCGGTGGGTGTCACGCCGCACAGCGATCGGAACTCATTGACCAGGTGCGACTGATCGTAAAAGCCGGTGTCGACCGCCAGCGCCGCCCAGCCATCCGCAGGACGCCTGCGCAAGGCGCGCAGGAGATGATGCAGCCGTGAAAGCCGCCCCATCGCACGCGGCGACAAGCCCACATGGGTGTGAAAGAGCTGCTGCAGTCGGCGCTCGCCCACCCCAATGGCGTCTGCCACGTCTCGCATGCGCGGGCGGCCACTTGTGGCGGTGATCACCCTGATGGCCTCGGCCACTTGTGCCGAAGCCGTGGTGGGGCGTCTCTGGAGCCGCTGCAGCAGCAGAGACCACAGCACCTCGACACGCGCCTCGGCACCAGAGGCCGTGGCCAGGCGCTCACACAGTGCGGCGGCATCGTCCTGCAGCAGCTCTCGGAGCGAGACCGCGGTGCCTGTGAACTCACCAGCCGGCAGGCCGAACAGATCCATGGTGGCACCGGGCAGCAGCGTGATGGACAGCCCGTGCATCTGACCCTGGAGCCGAACCATGGCGGCCGAGCTGGACGCGCCGATGATCAGGGCGCCGGTGGCTTCACCGGTTGCGGAGGGTGGTGTTGCGAGATTGAGCACCAGACGCACCGCGCCATCGGGCAAGACCCGCTCCAATACCTCGACGCCGTCGGCAAATGACTCGCGGTACATCAGGCCGTGCGCCACCTGCTGGCGCAGCGCAGCGGGCACCGGCAGCGAGCGCAGCGTGCCCGCAGGCGCCGCCGATTCAGGTCCTTGAGTGAGGTCTTCCTGGAGGCGAAGAAAGAGCCGTTCGGTCATTCGGATGCACTCCGCAGCCATGCTGCATGCAAGCTTATCAGCGGTTTGGGTGCGCTGAAAGGGCCACAGCATCACCCCAGGCCCAGCATCCGGGCCAGATCCTGCTGCGCGCTGGGCTTGTCCAGCATCAGGTGGCGCTCCAGGTCCAGCAGATGCTCGTCCATCAGGCGCACCGCCTCATCGGCGTCACCTTTTTCGATGCATTCCACGATGCGCTCGTGTTCATCGTGCTCGCAGGCCGCGTTGCCCGGCGGCTGGTGCACCGCCACGATGAGCGAGCAGCGCGAGACGATTTCCACCAGGTAGCGCTGCAGGATGGGGTTGCCCGAGAGTTCGGCCAGGCGCAGATGGTAGGCACTGGCCAGCCGGGCCCAGGCGGGCTGGTCGAAGCGGTGCATGGCCTGGTGTTCGTCGCGCAGTTGCTGGCGCAGGGCCTTGAGATTGGCCGGTGTGGCGCGCTCGGCCACCAGCCGAACGATGGCCGCTTCCAGCGCGCGCCGTGCCTCAAAGATCTGCTGGGTTTCTTCGCGGGTGGGCACCGCCACCATGGCGCCCTTGTTGGGGCGCAGCTGCACGATGTGGTCGTGCGCCAGCTTCTGCAGCACCTTGCGTACCACTGCGCGACTCACGCCGAACAGCTCGCACAGCGGTGCTTCGGGCAGCTTGGTGCCGGGCGCCAGCCGCTGGCTCATCACACCGTCGAACACGGCGCGGTAGATGCGCGTTTCCACATCGGCGTCGTCGGCCGGTGAGGGGGGTGGTTCGGACCGGTGCGCCGGCACGGCTGCGCGAGGGCGGCGTGCGGGCGCAGCAGCCTTGGCAGCAGCGGCCGTGTGGGGCTTGCGGGGTTTTCGAAGCGGCGAATTAGCGGAGTTCGGCATGCAGTTGTCCAGCCAGTCGGATCAGGGCCAGGTCGCTGCCTGCCGGTCCCAGCAACGACACCCCGAGCACGTCGCCCTGCAACGTGTTCACCGGCAGGCTGACCTGCGGCAAACCGGCCAGCCCGGCGATGCAGGTGATGGCCATGGTGCGCAGACGGACCGCGTCGACCACGGCGGGGTCGGCATCCCGGCGGGGTGCGAGGCTGGCGGCCGAGGGCAGCACAGCGACACCGTCGGAGCCTACCAGAGCGCGCACCGCTTCGCGGATCCGGGCCACCTGCTGCCAGGCGGCTGCGGCGGCTTCCGGCGTGACGGCGGCGGCCGCGCGCCAGCGCGCATCGATGGCGGCGCCAAACACGGGCCGGTGTTCGGTGATCCACGCGCCGTGTGCGCGCCACGCATCGTCTGCGCCTGCGGTGTTGTAGGTCTGGCGCCATTGGTCCAGCGGCGTGTCGCCCGCAGCGCGCACAGATTCAGGTGCCACCCCCAGGTGGGCCGCCAGCGCATCGCGCACGCGCGCCAGCGGCTCGGCGAACTCCGCATCGGCCAGTGCCCATGCGTCGGTGGGCACCATCACGCGGGCGGGTGCCCACGTGCTGGCAGGCAGCAGCACCTGGCCCACGCGCTCGAAGGTGTCGAAGCTGTGCGCCAGCCAGGTGGCGGTGTCAAAGCCCGGGCTCAGCGGCACCAGACCCTGCTTCGACACCAGGCCGTGGGTGGTGCGCAAGCCCCACAGGCCGCCGTAGCTGGCGGGCACGCGGGTGGAGCCGCCGGTGTCGGTGCCCAGGGCGAGGTCCACCAGCCTGGCACCTACCGCTGCAGCCGAGCCGCTGGACGAACCGCCGGGCACCCGGTCAGGGTAGCGTGTGTTGACGGGTGTGCCGTAGTGAGCGTTCTCGCCGTGCAGGCTGTAGGCGAGCTCGTCGGTGAGCACCTTGCCCATGAGCGTGGCCCCGGCGCCAAGCAGGGTGTCAATGACGGCTGCGTGGGCGGTGGGCAGCGGGTGGGTCGCCAGCCAGGTGGGGTTACCGCCTCCGGTGGGGTGGCCGGCCACATCGAACAGGTCTTTGGTGGCGAAGGTGAGCCTGCTCAAAGGGCCGGCAGCGGTTGGGTCGATCTGGAAGCGGCCATGCGGCACCCAGGCGCCAACGGTGTCATTGATGGGGAAGGTCATGGGGAAGGTCTTGGGTGAGGGCAGGCAGATGTCAGTCGAGCAGGGAGGGGTGGGTCTGTGCGAGCGTGTCCACATGGTCGCAGATGGCGCCGGGGGTGGTGAACCAGATGTCGCCCCGGTCGCGCGCGGCGGCCAGGTGTTGCAGTGCGCGGCGCAGGTGGCGCAGCCGGTAGGGCTGGCCCACCAGGTAGGGGTGCAGGGCCACGCCCATCACCAGCGGCTGGCTGCGCGCCTGATCAAGCATTTCGTCAAAGTGGTCGATGACCATTTGCGCAAAGTCCTTGCCGTCCATCTGGCGCGCCACGATCATGGGAATGTCGTTGAGCTCCTGGGGGTAGGGCACGGCCCACAGGCCCCTTCCGTTGCGGGTGCGCATGCGCAGGGGCTGGTCATCGTGGCACCAGTTCAGGGTGTAGCGGTAACCGGTCTCGCTCAGCAGGTCGGGCGTGGTGCGGCTCTCTGAAATCCAGGGCGAAAGCCAACCCCCCACCTCCGCGCCACTTTCGCTCTGCATGCGCTCGCGGCACCGCACCAGCAGCGCGCGTTCCGCCGCTTCGTCCAGCACACCCTGGCGTTCGGCGTTGGTGTGGCCATGGCCCACCAGTTCGTCGCCGCGCGCCATGAAGGCGGCCACCAGTTCGGGGCAGTGGTCGTACAGCGCGGTGTTGATCAGCGCCGCCGTGGGCAGGCCCAGCTGGTCGAACAGCTCCAGGCAGCGCCAGGCGCCCACGCGGTTGCCGTATTCGCGCCAGCTGAAGTTGAGCACGTCGGGCTGGGGCGATGCGGGGCCGATGCCTGCGCCCATGCCCTCGCCAAACGCGAAGTGTTCGATGTTGAAGCCCAAGTACACCGCCAGCCCCGCGCCGTTGGGCCAGCGATAGAGGGGCCGGCGCGTGATGGGCCGGTAGTCAAAGCGCCCGTGGTCGGGCAAGGGGCCGGGGTACTGGGCAGTCACGGTGCCTCCCGTCACAGCGTGGCTAGGCCAGCGCGCACCAGCAGCCATTCGGCACTGTCGTTCCACACCTCCATGTGTGTGATCAGCCCGTTGCTCACCACGTAACGGTCCACATAGCGGTTGCCTTCGAACGGCGTGCCGTCTGGCCATTCGCCGTGCAGGGTGCCCACGCTGTAGACCACGGTCTCTGCATCGCTGCCGCCGGCCACGGTGTCGGTGCGTTCAATGCGCTTCTTCACCCAGCGGTAGCGTGAGGCGTTGAAGGCTGCGCACTCTGAAGGGTCGCTCATGGCGCGCCCGCCGGTGAAGCGGATGCGCAGCGCGGGCGACACAAAGCGGCGCGCGCCGGCCGGGTCTGGAATCATGATCACGCGCAGAAATTCGTCGACCACTTCAGCGGGCGAGAGCGTTGTCACAGAGGGTTCGGCCATGGAGTTCTCCACAAAAAATGCACTGTTGTGAGGCTGTGTGCACCGCATTGGGTAGCGGCATGCACTCGATCCATGTGTGTGCAAGACATATGCCAGATTGTCAACAATACATATACATAAGTGAAAACATAAAAATACGATGTTTGTAGACATTGGCACGCGACTTGCAAACGGCAGAGACAGCAGGCGACAGGTCTGCCCCGTCTTCCGTCCAACCTCGCATCAGGAGCCTTGCCATGTCCCACCTTGCTTTTCTACCCGCCCGGCGCACCGTGCTGGCCGCCAGCCTCGCGCTCGCGTCTGCCGCCTTCAGTGGCCACGCGCTCGCTGCTGACCCCATCAAGATCGGTCTGGTCACGGCACTCTCGGGCCAGTCGGCACTGGCCGGTGAGGCCATCACCCGCGGCCTCACCATCGCCATCGACGAGATCAACGCCAAGGGCGGCCTGCTGGGCGGGCGCAAGCTCGAACTGGTGCGCCGCGACGACGAAGCCAACCCTGCCAAGGGCGTGGTGGCCGCGCGCGAACTCATCTTCCGCGAGAAGGTGGCGGTGGTGTTCGGCGGGCTGGACACGCCGGTGTCCATGGCCATTGTGCCGCTGATGAACCAGGAAAAAGTGCCCTTCATGGGCCCGTGGGCGGCCGGCACCGGCATCACCAAGAACGGGGCCGAGCCCAACTTCGCCTTCCGCGTGTCGGCGGTGGACGAGATCGTCGACATCGGCATGCTCGACTACGCACAGAAGAATTTCAAGACCGCCAAGCCCGGCTTGATCCTGGTGAACAACCCCTGGGGCGAGAGCAACGAACGCGGCCTGAAGGCAGCCATGCAGGCCAAGGGTGTCACGCCCGTCGGCGTGGAAAAATTCGAAGCCAACGACGTGGACATGGTGCCCCAGCTCACGCGCCTGAAGGCCGCAGGTGCCGACACGCTGTTCATGGTGGGTAACGTGGGCCCCTCCGCCCAGGTGGTGAAGTCCCTGGACCGCATGGGCTGGAAGGTGCCGATCGTGTCGCACTGGGGCCCGGCCGGTGGCCGCTTCACCGAGCTCGCAGGCCCGAACGCCAAGGACGTGCACTTCGTGCAGACCTACAGCTTCTTCGGCAAACAGTCGCCCGTGGGCGAGCGCGTGATTGCGGCGCTCAAGGCCAAGTACCCCGCCATCAAGGGACCGGAAGACATCACCCCTGCCGTGGGTGTGGCCAACGCATACGACGGCATGCACCTGGCCGCACTGGCCATTGCAGCAGCTGGCTCCACCCAGGGCGACGCGGTGCGTCAGGGCTTCTACAAGATCGGCAAGTACGAAGGTCTGATCAAGACCTACGAGCAGCCGTTCAAGGCCGGCGTGCATGACGCCGTGGGGCCGAGCGACTATGTGTGGGCGCAGTTCATTGACAACCGGATTGTCCCTGTCAGTTACTGAGCCCCCACGCTGGGATGGAGCCCCCACGCTCCGCCGCTGCGCGGGTCGCTGCCCCCCGAGGGGGCTGCACACCAGTGGCCCGGCGAAGCCGGTTCCACGGTGTGTGCTGGACCAACTTCCCTTCTTGCCTCGGCTGTCTTCGTTGAAGTGGCAACCACAGGCCATGCATGCACGCCTTCAGGACACATGAACCATGTTTGAAATTTCTGCGCTGATCAGTGGCCTGGGGCTGGGCAGCATGTATGGGCTGATGGCGCTGGGTTTTTATGTGACGTACGCCGTCTCTGGCACGGTCAACTTTGCGCAGGGCAGTTCCATGATGCTGGGCGCGGTGCTCACCTACACGTTTGCCCAGACCTTGGGCTGGCCGGGCTGGGCGGCGGTATTGCTGGCGCTCGCCTTGTGTGCGCTGTACGGCCTGCTTGTGGAGGTGCTGGCGGTGCGGCCGTTCGTGAACCGGGGGTCTGACGCCTGGCTCATGGCCACGGTGGCGCTGGGCATGGTGCTGGACAACGTGGTCATGTTCACCTACGGCAAGGAGCCGCGCAGCCTGCCGTCGCCACTGGCGCAGTCGTCGCTGGAAATGGGTGGCGTGAATCTGGGTGTGTATCCCTTGCAACTGGTCATTCCGGTGGTGGGCCTGGCGCTGGCGGCGGTGTTGCACCTCCTGTCGCGCCGCACCCGCTGGGGCACGGCCATGCTGGCGGTGGTGCAGAACCGTGCTGCCGCGCGCCTGATGGGCATTCCCATCCGCCGCGCCGTGGCACTGGCGTTCGCGCTGTCCACCCTGTTTGCCGGCGTGGCCGGCGTGTTGATTGCGCCATTGTTCAACGTCGCGTCCGACATGGGCACACTGTTTGGCCTCAAGGCCTTTGCTGTCGCCATTCTGGGTGGCATCACCAGTGCCTGGGGCGTGATGATCGCCGGCCTGTTGTTTGGCGTGGTGGAAGCGCTCATCACCTCCACGCTGGGCTCGGGCTACACGCAGATCCTCACGTTTGCGCTGGTGATTGCCGCGCTGGCCTGGCGGCCCAACGGTCTGTTCGGCCGTGCCGAGGTGAAGAAAGTATGAGCGCAGTGAACACCGCCTCCAACCGCTCATGGTTCGGCCTGGGCACGCCCGGCCAGATCGCCACCGTGCTGCTGCTCCTGGGCGTGGGCGCCGTCATGGCACTCACCGTGAACGGCTACTGGGTCTTCGTGCTGGCCAACGTGGCCTTGCTGGCCGTGGTGGGCATCGGACTGAACGTGCTGCTGGGCCTGAGCGGGCAGGTGTCGTTCGGCCACGTGGGCTTCTTCGCCATTGGCGCCTACACGGTGGCCATCCTCACCACCAAGGCGGGCTTCAGCTTCTGGCTGGCCTGGCCAGTCGCCGCTTTGCTGGGCGGCCTGGCCGGTGCGCTGCTGGCCTTGCCGGCGCTGCGGGTGAAGGGGCCGTACCTAGCCATGATCACCATCGCCTTCGGCTTCATCGTGGAACACGGCATCGTGGAAGCCAGCGGCCTCACCGGTGGACAGAACGGCATCATGGGGCTGCTCGCGCCTTCGCTGGGTTTTGCCCAGGGCGAACGCGCGGTGGCCCTGCTGGCCATTGTCACGGTGGGGGTAGCGCTGGTGCTCTTCACCTGGTTGTCACGCGGCACCTGGGGCGCGACCATGCGCGCCGTGCGCGACGCCGAAACCGCCTCCGAATCCGTAGGCCTGAACCCGCTGGTGATCAAGACCGTGGCCTTCGCCATTTCCGCCGTGTTTGCTGCCGCTGCGGGCGCGCTGTTTGCGCCGCTCTCCGGCTTCGTCACACCGCACACCTTCGGGTTCTTGCAGTCCATCCTGTTTGTGCTGGTGGTCATGCTGGGTGGTGCCGGTTCGGTGGCCGGGCCGCTGGTGGGTGCGCTCATCGTGGGCCTGCTGCCGGAACTGCTTTCCGGCATGGAGGAATACCGCCTGCTGATCTTTGGTGTGTTGCTGCTGGTGGTGCTGTGGGCCGCACCCGACGGCGTGGCTGGCCTGGTGCGGCGCGTGCGTGATCGCCTGTGGCCGCCCAAGCCTGCAGCCGAAGTGGCCACGCCCGCCGCCTTGAACCTGCCGGCCCGCACACGCCAGCCCATGGAGGCCCAGGGCATCACCATGCAGTTCGGCGGCGTGCGTGCCGTGGGTGATCTGCATTTCACTGCGGCCACCGGCGCTGTGACCAGCCTGATAGGCCCCAATGGCGCGGGCAAGTCCACCGCGCTCAATGTGTTGGGTGGCTTCTACCTGCCCACGGCCGGCGCCTTCGCCCTGGGCACCCAGCCACTCACCGGCCGCTCGGCGATGCAGATCGCCCGCAGCGGCGTGGCGCGCACCTACCAGACGTCGCAGCTGTTTGGCTCGCTCAGTGTGTTGGACAACGTGGTGCTGGCCATGAACCGCGGCCGCCTGGGTGGCCTTCTCGGCGCCGCCCGCCGCACCGCGCCCACACGCCTGCAGCATGCACGCGAACTGCTGGCCTTCTGCGGCTACACCGGCAGCCACCACACTCTGGCGGCCGACCTGCCGCACGTGGACCGCCGCCTGGTGGAAGTGGCCCGCGCACTGGCCACCGACCCCGACGCCCTGCTGCTCGATGAACCGGCCGCCGGCCTCTCGCACGAGGACAAGACTCGCCTGGGCGCGCTGCTGCGCCGCATCGCCGATGCCGGTGTGGCCGTGCTGCTGGTGGAGCACGACATGGCGCTCGTCATGGGCATCAGCGACCACGTGGTGGTGCTCGACGCGGGTCAGCGGCTGGCGTTGGGCACACCGCTTGAAGTGCAAGCCAACGAAGCGGTGCAGAAGGCGTATCTCGGTGAGCAGATCGAAGGCGGCACTGCACCCAGAAGCACCAACACCCAGGATCGCCTGGAAATGCTCGGCGTGGGCCAGCTGGTCGCCGGCTACGGCGCAGAGCCGGTGCTGCACGGCATCGACCTGCAGGTGCGGCGCGGCGAAGTGGTGGCCTTGCTGGGCGCCAACGGCGCAGGCAAGTCCACCCTCATGAAAGCCCTGGCCGGCCTGCACCGGCCCATCACCGGCGGCATCCACCTCGAAGGGCGCGAGCTGAAAAACATGGAGGCCGAACAGGTGGTGGCACAAGGCGTGGTGCTGGTGCCCGAAGGCCGCCAGGTGTTCCCCGAACTCAGCGTGCTCGACAACATCCGCCTGGGCGCCTTCTTGCAGCCGGTCGACCGCGACGCGCGCGTGGAAGAACAGCTGCAACGCTTCCCGCGACTGCGCGAGCGCCTGCACCAGCGCGCCGGCTTGCTTTCTGGCGGTGAACAGCAAATGCTGGCGATCGCCCGCGCGCTCATGTCACGCCCACGCATCCTGCTGCTCGACGAGCCCTCGCTGGGCCTGGCACCCAAGGTCATCGCCGAACTGTTTGCCGCCCTGGATCGCCTGCGCCAGGAAGGCATGACGCTGCTGCTGGTCGACCAGATGGCCGCGCTGGCGCTGAGCCTGGCAGACAGGGCCTATGTGATGGAAGGCGGGCGCATCGTGGCGCAGGGCACAACGGCCGAAATTGCGGCGGACGGAGCGCTGGCGGAGGCTTACCTGGGTGGGGCGGTGGTCAGCTGACCCTTTCGCAAACCGGTCAGCGCTGGGCGCAACTCGGCCACGAACGGTTCGTTGAATGGGGTGGGCGCTGCTGTGGCAGAACAGAGCGCATGAGCCCTGCAAGGGCTCGGTGCACGGCGCCGGGTGCGAGAGCCGGGCGCCGTGGCTTCAGGACAGGTCAGCTCAGGTGCTTGCCCACCAGCCCGGTCATTTCGAACATGGTGACTTCGTCTTTGCCGAAGACGGCCTTGAGCTTGGCATCCGCCAGGATGTTGCGCTTGTTCTGCGGGTTCTGCAGGTTGTTGGCCTTGATGTATTCCCACATCAGCTTCACCACTTCGGTGCGGGGCTGAGGCGTGGCACCGATCACAGCGGCCAGCGCGGGGCTGGGAGTGAGGGCACGGTTGAAGGCAGTTTGTTTCTTTTCGGTGGTCATGTGTGGCTCTTCAGTTGAAACGAGCATTCTAGGCCGGGCTTCCGAGCCCTTTGTAACTGGCTGCCACCGAGCGGGCGGAGCCAGGGCTCTGGTACTTGCTCAAAGGATGCCTTTTGCAGGGTCTTGCGACGGCGATCGGCCAGAAGCAGTCAATGCTCAGCGCGGAGCCGGACGTTCAATGAGGGCGGCATTCTTGTTGCTGCGATGCGGCTTTAGATGCCAGAACACCAGATAGGTGGCAAGTGGCACGGCTGGTAGGTAGATGAACATGGGAGCGGAAACGACCGCCAAGGGTGCACCTACGGCAGTGCCAAGCAACGGCCACAGCCAACCACATCGGCGATCCTGCAACCAGCGGAGTGTCATCACAGCAAGCGAAGTCCACGCAACAAGAGAAGCAAGCGACAGAAGGTTTATGGCGGAGGAGTTGCCTCCGACTAGACTTGAGCCTGCGGCCATGGCCAACAAAAGGATTCCTGGCGCAGCCAAGATCCAAGATACGAGTGCGATAGCGAAGCGCCTCCCAGAAGCGTGGTGCCCCTCTTGCGCGAGAGAAACTTGATGCGGCGTATTCATAAAAAATCTCGAGTGTGCGACTTGAGTTAGCAGTAAACCACGAACTTCACAGCCTCTCGCCTCTCTGGCGCTTCAGCAATACCTGTGGCTCAGGGAGGGACCGGTATGCGGAATATGTTGAGTGACTTCTCCGGGTCGAGGCTGTGTGGAAACGTCGATAGCTGAGTTTTTCGGGGGTACCTCAACCCTTCTCTGCATCGAGATCGTGCGTTGTAGGCCGATCTGAGCGGTCGATTTTTGAGCATGCCTGCAAGTCAAGAACCTCACGCGCGTTTTCACACAGCCTCGGTCGATACGAGGCACACAAGCAGTCTCTCACTCCCAAACCGCATCCAACGCACCCCAAACCGCTTCAATCACCGGTCCCCCCGCGCGCTCGCTCAGACACACGAAACTCAGCTCACAAGCCAGCGACACCTGATCCGCAGTCACCAGCCCGCGCGCCTGTCTGTGCCTCGCGCGTGGCAATGGCGTCGCGCTCCAGGCTTATGCCCACGCCGTTTTCAGCATATCGAGCATGGCCGATTCGTTGATTCCTGAAATTCGCGCTTCTGCGAAATTGTTGTCCTGCTTCCCGCCTCTGCACTGGCGCTACAGCACCGAGAGGCATAAGCTTGAGTTCCGGCGGACGGCGAACCGGTGGTCTGGTGGCCGGGACAGGACCGGATTGAGAGAAAGGACTGCGTATGTTGTCCAATGCATCTGTCACAACGATGTTGCCGGTCAAGGACATGGACCGTGCCCGTGCCTTCTACGAGGGCTGTCTGGGCCTGAAGCCCAGTGGGTTCAGGCCTGATGGAAAGTTCATCTACACGGTAGGTGGCAGCACGCTTGCCCTGTTTCCCAAGCCGGAAGGAACCAAGGCCGACCACACGGCGATCAGCTTCCGGGTGGAAGACATTGCCGCCAGCATTGAAGCCTTGAAACACACGGGGGTGATGTTCGAGGACTACGATTTCCCAGGTCTGAAGACGGTGAACCACGTCTGCGTGCTGGGGGCCGAGAAGGCGGCCTGGTTCAAGGACACGGAGGGGAATTACCTCTGCATTCATGAGGATCTGCCGCAGGGTTAGCCTGCCTGCACAAGGTCGCCTGGTGGGTGGGTGCCTGCGAAGGGCTACGTGTTGCTGTGTTTCCCATGCGCCACCTGGATGCCGAACTTTGCCCTCAATTCGAACAGCGAGGTGTTCATGAACTGCTCGTTCTCAGCCCACGGCCAGCGTTGATGCTGACGGCTGCAACGCCATAGCGTGCGAGCAATGAGGTACGGTGCCGAAATCAACGCGAGCAGCGTGTCTGCAACGGGCAGACTTCGGTAGATGTCCAAGGACTCGTGATGCGTGTAGCCACGAAGGATCTGAATTCCCCCAGTGGTTCCAAACAGGCTGCAGAGCTTGACGACCGCTTCGTCTGGCATAGAAGTGCCGCATCCGTACAAAACGTGCACGATGTCATGTGAGCGGAAGAATTGTCGGGCCAGCGGCGACAGAAACTGGTCCTCGCGCTTCAGCAAAGGATTGAGTGAACAGTACTCGGCCAACCCCTCTGCAAGGGTCTGCGTGGAATGCTGCGACTCAAAGCTGTGACGAAAGGCTTTCATGTGGAACCTGTGTTGGCGCCGATTGAATATTGACTCACCGGGTGCGGACAAATACTTGGACTGGTTTATGCCGTAAGTCCAAGACTCTCTCGGTATTCGATGAGGCTGAGAGAGCCAAGGGATATCTTGATCCGCTTCTCGTTGTACCGGAGAGTCTCGGCGGCCGGGCGCCGCGTATCAGGCTGAGTTGCATTGTTTGCCTGCTGGATTTGACACAGCTCACCTGAACGCCCGCCTCACCCCCAAACCGCATCCAGCGCCCCCCAAGCCGCCTCAATCACCGGCTCCCCCGCCCGCTCGGCCAAACACACAAAACTCAGCTCACAAGCCAGCGACACCTGGTCCGCAATCACCAGCCCGCGCGCCTGGGCCTCGCGCATGGCAATGGCGTCGCGCACCAGGCTCAGGCCCACGCCGCTTTTCACCAGATCCAACATGGACGCTTCCTGATCCACCAGCGCCACGCGGTGCGGTGAGAGGCCAGTGAGCGAACCCGGGCCGAACACGCGGCGCTGCAGCCGGTGGTGGGCGCTGGCCGCAGGTGTGGCCAGCCAGGGCAGGGCGGCAAGGGCTTTCCAGTCTTTGCCCACCACCTGCGGCCCCCAGCCGGCGGGGGCCAGCACGCGGTAGGTGAAGCGGGTGAGCGGGCGCAGGCGGTAGCGGGGTTCGGGTGGGTCATCGGGCAGGTTCAGGAAAAAGCCCACGTCCAGGTCGCCGCGTTCCACCAGCGCCAGCACGTCGCCGCTCATGCCCTGGCGAAGCTCGGTGCCCACCTGGGGGTTCTGTGCCACCAGCTGTTTCAGGAACGCGCCCAGGCGGGTGAACTCCGGGTCCAGGATGGTGCCGATGCGCAGCGTGCCGCGCACCGTGTGGTGTAGGCCGGCGGCGGCCTGGCCGAAGTCGCCCAGCGCGGTCAGCGCCTTTTCGGCCACGGGCAGCAGGGCGGCACCGTCGGCCGTGAGCACCATGCCCTGCGGCGTACGCGTGAACAGCTGCAGCCCCGTGGCCTGCGCCAGTGATTTGAGCTGCAGGCTCACCGCTGGCTGGCTCAGGTGCAGCCGCAGCGCGGCGCGTGACACGCTGCCTTCGCGCGCCACGGCGGCAAAGGCACGCAGGGTTTGCGGGTCCACGGGGGGCAGGGGGGATGTCTTGGGCGGCATGGCAGGTCGGCAAAAAGCGTGAAGCGTTATTTGCCGTGCTTATACCCCTGTTCAGCCGATTTCATTGGATTTCTGCGCGCCAACGCGGCAGACTGCGCTCCATGCCCCACCCGCCCACCATCAGCTCAGCAAATACGCTGCCCCACCGCCGGGCCACGCGTGCGCCGCGTTGATCGGCCGGGCCCACCACCATGCACGGCGACAGCCCCTACGACCCTGAAGACGGCGACTGGCAGACGCTGGCCACGTTCTTCAATCCCACAGAGGCCTACCTGCTGCGCGGCTGCCTGCAGGCCGGCGGCGTGCCCGCCGTGGTGGCCGATGCCCACCTGGTGCAGACGCACAGCCTGCTGGCCGGCGCCATCCAGGTGCGCGTGCTGGTGCCCGCACGCCGTGTGGCCGACGCCGAAGCGGTGATGGCGGCCTACCAGCGCGGCGACTACAGCCTGCCCGACGACGAACTTCCTCCCGCCTGAATCCCCAGAAAAACAGCCCATGAGCCACACCACCTTTGATTACATCGTCATCGGCGCCGGTACCGCCGGCTGCCTGCTCGCCAACCGCCTCAGCACAGACCCGAAGCGGCGCGTGCTGTTGATCGAAGCCGGCCGCAAGGACGACTACCACTGGATCCACATTCCGGTGGGCTACCTGTACTGCATCGGCAACCCGCGCACAGACTGGCTCTACCAGACCGAAGCCGACGCCGGCCTCAACGGCCGCAAGCTGCGCTACCCGCGCGGCAAAACGCTGGGCGGCTGTTCGAGCATCAACGGCATGATCTACATGCGCGGCCAGTCGCGCGACTACGACCAGTGGGCCAGCCTCACAGGTGACGACGACTGGCGCTGGGACAGCTGCCTGAAAGACTTCAAGGCGCACGAAGACCATTACCGGCTCGACGCTGCGGCCGACCCGGCCTTCGCCGCCCTGCACGGCAACCGCCGCCAGGGCGGCGGCGGTGAATGGCGGGTAGAGAAACAGCGCCTGCGCTGGGACGTGCTCGACGCCTTCGCCCAGGCCGCGCAAGAAGCCGGCATACCGGCCACCACCGACTTCAATACCGGCAACAACGAAGGCGTGGGCTACTTCGAAGTGAACCAGAAAGCCGGCTGGCGCTGGAACGCGTCGAAGGCCTTTTTGCGACCTGTGCAGCACCGGCCCAACCTCACGGTGTGGACCGAAACGCACGTACAGAAGCTGACCCTGACGCGCGACGCCAGTGGCCAACTGCGATGCACCGGCGCCGAAGTGCTGCGCGGCGGCCAGACCGTGCAGGCGCAGGCCAGCCGCGAAGTGGTGCTCAGTGCCGGCGCCATTGGTTCGCCACAGATCCTGCAGCTCTCCGGCATCGGCCCGGCCGCGCTGCTGAACCAGATTGGCGTGCCGGTGCAACACAACCTGCTGGGCGTGGGCGAGAACCTGCAAGACCACCTGCAGATCCGCTCGGTCTACAAGGTCACCGGCGCCAAAACGCTCAATGCCCTGACCAGCTCCATCTGGGGCAAGGCCAGCATCGGCCTGGAATACGTGCTCAAGCGCAGCGGCCCCATGAGCATGGCGCCCAGCCAGCTCGGCGCCTTCACCCGCAGCGATCCTTCGCAGCCGTGGCCGAACCTGGAATACCACGTGCAGCCGCTCAGCCTGGAAGCCTTCGGAGAACCGCTGCACGCTTTCCCGGCCTTCACCGCCAGCGTGTGCAACCTCAACCCCACCAGCCGGGGCCATGTGCGCATCAAGACGGCGCGCGCGGCCGACGCCCCCGCCATCGCCCCGTGTTACCTCAGCACCGACGAAGACCGACACGTCGCTGCCGAGAGCCTGCGCGTGACGCGGCGCATCGTCGCCCAGCCCGCGCTGGCGAGGTACAAACCGGAAGAATTCAAGCCCGGCGTGCAATTCCAGACCGACGAAGAACTCGCCCGCCTGGCCGGCGACATTGCCAGCACCATCTTCCACCCGGTGGGCACCACCCGCATGGGCCGCGCTGACGACGGCATGGCCGTGGTCGACAGCCGCCTGCGCGTGCGCGGCGTGGCTGGCCTGCGCGTGGTGGACGCGGGCGTGATGCCCACCATCACCAGCGGCAACACCAACAGCCCCACGTTGATGATTGCGGAGAAGGCGGCGCGGTGGATCTTGACAGCACCCCCCGCGTCGCCTTCGGCGCCACCCCCCTGAAGGGGGGCGACACCTGAGGCCCGGCGAAGCCGGTTCCTCGGTGTCACTGGTACAAGTCATCGCCTCCGGATGACTTGCTGCCAAGGCGGCCGGGTTGAGGCTGCTTTGTATGGATTTATCGAATTCCGCCCACGTAGCGCAAACCCGGCTCGTCGTCTTCCGGTTTTTTCGCGGAGCCAAACACCGACGAAAGCGTCGATTCCAGGAAGCCGCTGGCGGGGACCGAGTCGGCGAAGCCGCTGCGACGCGAAGGGGCGGGCGCTGCAATCGGGGCGGAGGCAGGTGCGGTCTGTCCGCTGCGCAGCTTGTCGGCCGCCGCCTGCAGCAGTGGCTTGCGGGGCACCGTGCTCATTGAAGGAATCAGCGCCTCGAGCTTGTCGGCCAGTGGCAGCAGTTCGGTGTGCCCTTCGCTCGCCGCCTGTGCGCGTGCGTACGCGACCATGGCGGCGGCGTACTCCGCGTTGGTCGCCATCCACTCGGTGTCCGTCACCCGGCCGGTCTTGCGGCGCAAGACCACATGCAGATGCGCCGCAATGGCAAACAGATCGTTCGTGGTGCTCATGACAACCTCTTCATTCAAGCATCGTCAAGGACGGGTCGCATGCCATTCCGCCCATCCAGGGCAGCCGAGGATCTGGCTCTGCCAGTCCTCTGGGTGCGTCCCCCCATTGAGGGGGGAGGCGCCGCAGGCGCGCAGGGGGGTCAATTCAGGCTTTCGTTGTGCAACGCCAGGTCCAGTCCGGTGCGTTCTTCCACTTCGCGCACCCGCAGACGCGTGACACGCGAGGTGATCCACAGCACCAGCGCCGTCATCACCAGGCTGTAGGCCAGCACCGCCACGCAGGCAACAACCTGGGCCAGCATGCTGGCTTCCACGCCAGAGATCGCGGGGTCGGCCAGCAAACCCGTGAGCAGCGCACCCACCAGGCCACCCACGCCGTGCACACCGAACACATCGAGCGAATCGTCGGCACGCAGCTTGCGCTTGAGCACGGTGGCGCCCCAGTAGCAGGCCGCGCCCGCCACCAGGCCAATGACCAGCGCGCCGCGCAGCGTGACAAAGCCCGCCGCTGGCGTGATCGCCACCAGCCCCGCCACCACGCCGGAACACAGGCCCAGCAGCGAGGCGCGCTTGCGCGCGAGCCATTCCGCTGCCATCCATGAAACGGCACCAGCTGCTGCAGCGATGTGTGTCACCACAATGGCCAGGCCGGCCCGGCCGTCTGCCGCGAGTGCGGAGCCGCCGTTGAAGCCGAACCAGCCCACCCACAGCAGGCCGGTACCGGCCATGGTCATGCCCAGGTTGTACGGAATGAAGGGTTCTCGGCCGTAGCCTTCGCGTGGTCCCAAGGCGTAGGCACAGACCAGCGCTGCGGCGCCTGCGTTGATGTGCACCACCGCGCCACCGGCAAAGTCCAGCGCGCCCAGCTGGGCCAGCCAGCCGCCCGGTTCCCACACCCAATGCGCCACCGGTGCGTACACCAGCACCAGCCACAGGCTGGCAAACAGCAGCAGCGCACCGAAGTGCATGCGCTCCACCAGGGCACCCACCACCAGCGCGCAGGTGATGATGGCAAACGTGAGTTGGAACATGGCAAACACCGATTCGGGCAGGTGCTGGGCAATATGACTCACTGCCACCTGACCCGTGCTGCCCAGGTAGTCCAGCCCCGAAAAGCCCATGCGCTCCACGCCGCCCAAGAAGCCGCTCAGACCACCGTAGCCCGGCGTGAAGGCCAGCGAGTAGGCCAGCGCAAACCACAACAGGCTCACCACCGCTGCAATGCCGACCACGCTGGCCATGGTGTTGATGACGTTGAAGCGGCGCACCATGCCGCCGTAGAACAGGGCGATCCCTGGCAGGGTCATGAGCAGCACCAGCGCGGTGCTCACCATCAGCCATGCGGTGTCGGCGCCCTGCAGCGCACCGGTGGCCACCAGCCCTGGTGCAGTCAGCGGTGCAGCCTCGGCTGGGGCCGTTTGTGCCCACAGATTGGGGGACATCAGAAAGGCGGGCGCGCTCGCTACGCCCACGGGGAACCAGCGGTTTTGGTGCATTTTGTTACCTCAGCCAACGACAGACAGGCCAGTGCATTTCCTGTGCCAAGGGTTGTCCCGACCGAGGGAAAGCCCGAATGCACAGCGCTGGTGCGAGCAGATACAGTGCATGCACTCGCAAACAGCGCACTGCGCTGGTGACCGCGGGGGACCGAGGAGACAACCCAGTCCAACCAGAACAACCTGTTTCAGCGTCCCCAGAGATGCCAGAGATCAACAGCCAACCCTTCGGGGTTGGCTTTTTTTTGCTCTGCGCAGGTGTGCGCCTTTTGCATGACCTGCATGGTCGGCTCGGAGCCCCTCCGCCCAAGGCGACAATCCCCCGATGGATTTGCTGCTCGTCACCCTCGCTTCTCTTCTGGCCGGTTTTGTGGACTCGATCGTTGGAGGAGGCGGCCTGATCCTGGTGCCGGCGCTTTTTGCTGTTTTTCCCAACACCCACCCGGCCACGCTGTTCGGCGTCAACAAGGGGGCGTCCATCTGGGGCACAGCGGCGGCCACGCTGCAGTTCGCCCGCCGTGTGGCGTTGCCCTGGCGGGCCTTGCTGCCAGCCGCCGGCGTGTGTTTTGCGGGCTCCATGGTCGGCGCCTGGACCGTGACCCAGATATCACCGGACTTTTTGCGCCGCGTGCTGCCGCTGGTGCTGCTGGGCGTGCTGGCCTACACCCTGGCCCGCAAGGACCTAGGTCGCCACCACTTGCCCCGCTTTGAAGGCCCGCGCGAGGCCCTCGCTGCCAGCGTGCTCGGCGTCACCATCGGGTTTTACGACGGCTTCTTTGGCCCGGGCACTGGCAGTTTCTTCGTGTTCCTGTTCGTGCGCTGGCTCGGCTACGACTTCCTGCACGCCAGTGCCAGCGCCAAGCTGCTTAACACCACATCCAATCTGGCAGCGCTGATGCTGTTTGCCTGGAAAGGCCATGTTTGGTGGCACTTTGTGGTGGTGATGGCCGTGGCCAACGTGGCGGGCAGCCTGGTCGGCACCCGGCTGGCCCTCAAACACGGCAGCGGCTTTGTGCGCAGCGTGTTCATTGTGGTGGTCAGCGCACTCATCCTCAAGACCACCTACGACGGGTGGATGAGGTGACCCCGGGGGTTACACCTGCTGGCAGAGCGTCTGCGGGCTTTCCCAGCCGGTGCCGAAACGGGGCCATTCCACGAGCACGCCGTCGGCGGTGTGGGCCAGCACGCGTCCGTCCACGCGGTCAATGCTGCCGCGGTAGAAGCGGTTGACGCGCACGCCGGCAATGAACCTGGGGGTCTGGAAGAAGGATCGAATCAGTTTGAACATGGGGTGCTCCAATCAGTAAGTGCCGAAGCTGTGGTTCCCACGGTGGTCGCGGTCCCAGCGGCGCTGCATGTCTTCCAGCTGATGCAGGGAAGTGGCCGTGCTGAGGTAGGCCTCAAGGCCGGCGCTGGCGCCTTGCGCTGCGGGTTGAAACAGGTTGCGGACGGCGAGCGCCGTGCGGGAGAGGACTGCGACGAGGGCAGGGAAGAGGGTATTCATGATGTGTTGACCTAGGGTTAACCCTAATTTTAGCCGTGACACATCTGAACTTGTATTTTTATAAGTACATCTAATGGAGCATCAGGCGTGCGCGCCCATGTCGGACGAGGCCCGCGACGGTTTCAACCGCTAAGAAAATTGGTGGCCGGTGGGCCGCTTCCCCCAGGCGCCTAGGGGGCCGTGGCGGGTGAAGACAGGGGCTCCGGTGGCCACGGCAACGCGCTCGCCTTGAGCGGCGTGCCGATGGGGGCGCTGGCCTCGCCCCGCTGTACCGCGGCCAGGTCCTGGGCGTTGGGGTACTGGTCCAGCAGCAGGTAATCGAACACGCGCCTTGCGATCGGTGCGGCGTGGGCTGCCCCGAAGCCCGAGTTCTCCACCACCACCGCCAGCGCCACGCGCGGCGCCTCCACGGGTGCAAAAGCGATGTAGAGCGAGTGATCGCGCTGATGCTCTTCCAGCTTCTTGGCGTCGTAGCGGTCTTTCTGACCGATGGTGACCGCTTGCGCCGTGCCGGTTTTGCCGCCGCTGTTGTAGCCGGCCCCGGCAAACACCCGGGTCGAAGTGCCTTCGGTGGTGACCCCCTGCATGGCCTTCAAAATGATCTGGACGTTATCGGGCTTGAATCCCAGGTCCACGGAAGGGGCCACCTCGGGTGGGTGGGCGGTGCGGGTGACCGCATCTTCGATGGCCAGGGTCAGGCGTGGTGTGTGGCGCATGCCGCCTCCGGCCAGGGTGGTCATGGCGTGGGCCAGTTGCAGCATGGTGAAGCTGTTGTAGCCCTGGCCAATGCCCAGCGAAATGGTCTCGCCGGGGTACCAGCGCTGCTGGTCGGCCCGCTTGTAAGCGTTGCGTTTCCATTCCTGGCTTGGCAGCACGCCACGCAACTCACCGCGCAGATCGATGCCGGTGATCTGCCCGAAACCCAGCGGTTTCATGAAATCGTGCATGGCGTCCACGCCCATTTCGTTGGCCAGCGAGTAGTAGTAGGTGTTGCTGGACTTCACGATGCTCCGGTGCATGTCCACCATGCCCAGGGCGTGGTTGCCATAGCTGCGAAAGCGGTGGTTGCCGAACATCCAGAACCCCGGATCATTGACCAGAGTGTTCGCCGAGCGCGTACCGGTTTCGAGCGCCGCCAGCGACATGAACGGCTTGTAGGTGGAGCCCGGGGGGTAGGTGCCGCGAAGCGCGCGGTTGAGCAAAGGCTTCTCGATCGATTCGTTGAGGGCACGCCAGCTCTCGACATCGATGCCTTCAACAAACAGGTTGGGATCGAACGTAGGCTTGCTCACGAAGGCAAGCACCTCCCCGTTGCGCGGATCGAGCGCCACCAGGGCGCCACGCCGCTCACCGAACATGTCCTCGATCAGCTTCTGCAGTTGAATGTCGATGGACAGGCGCAGGTTGGAGCCTGGCGTGGCGGGGGTGTTGGCCAGCAGGCGCACGGCCCGACCACCCGCCGATGTCTCCACCCGCTCGAAGCCGGTGATGCCGTGCAGTTCCTTCTCGTAGGTCTGCTCAATGCCGAGCTTGCCGATGTGCTCGGTGCCCCGGTAGTTGGCCTGTTCCTCCTCGGGCCATTCTTCGATCAGCTCCTTCTCACGCTGGTTGATGCGCCCGATGTAGCCGATCACGTGGCTGGCCACCTCGCCATTCGGGTAGTGGCGGATCAGCCGGGCGCGCACGTCAACCCCGGGGAACCGGTAGCGCTGGGCCGTGAAACGGGCCACTTCCTCGTCGGTGAGGCGGGTGCGAATGGGCAGGGAGTCGAAACGGCGTGACTCGGCACGCAACTGGCGGAACCGGCGCACATCCCGCGGTGGAATCTCGAGAATTTCTGACAGGGCTTCGATGGTGGCGTCCACGTCGCCAACCCGGGAGGGGTTGATTTCCAGCGTGTAGGCAGAAAAGCTGGTGGCCAACACGCGCCCGTGACGGTCCAGAATCTCGCCGCGGTTCGGCACCACCGGCAACACAGCCGTGCGGTTGCTCTCGGCTTGGGCCAGCAATCGGTCGTGCTGCTGCACCTGCAGGTAGTACATGCGAGCTGCCACCAGCCCAAAAGCAAACAGCACCCCCAGCCCAGCCACCACCACCCGGTTGCGGAACTGGGCCAGATCGGCTTCAACGTTGCGGAGTTCGGTCATGTTGCTTCCCGCCATTCCAGCATCATCGATTCGGCAAGTTTGATGCCGCAATGAGTGTGCAGTAACGGAATGGACCCGCCAATCCGCGAATGGTTTCACCCGCATGCTCATCAAGACCGCCGCAGCCTGCAAGGCGAGACCCGAGCAAGCGGCGGGGCGGGAGGTTAGCGCGATCCGGCGCCGGGCCGCCCCAAGCCGGATCAGCCCCCTCGGGGGGCAGCGACCCGCGCCAGCGGCGGAGCGTGGGGGTCAACAAGCCCTGCGGCGGAGCGTGGGGGCTCGTGTTCACAATGGCCTGTTGTCGTCAGGGTTGGGTGCCCGCCGCTGGGGTGCGAGCAGGAGCACGCTCACCACAGGCCACAGCGCTGCCTCCAGCACCGGTGCCAGGAAATACGACCAGCCCGGAAACACCCCGCCCGAAATCAGGCGCACCAGCATCAGCAGCACATGCGCGGACACGAACAAGGGCAGCACCTGCACCGCCTGCGTTGGTACCGCGAACCAGAGCAGGCGGCGGTGCATGGAAATCGCAAAGAAACCCAGCACGGTGTAGGCCAGCGCGTGCTGTCCCAGCAGGGCACCCTGGTGCACGTCCATGGCGAGGCCGAACGCAAACGCGACCCCCACACCAATGCGCAGGGGCTGATGCACGCTCCAGAACACCAGCACCACCGCCAGCAGGTCGGGTACCCAGGCCGCACGTCCCCAGAGGCCCATGTTCAGGAACATGTTGATGGACAGCGCGCCCAGCAGGGTGAACCAGATGAAGACCGGGTTGGCAGGCAACAGCAGTTGCTGGCCGGGGCGCATGATCATGGCGCGGCGCCCCGTCTGCCAGGCAGGTCGCCCCGGCCGCCTTGCCCCGGCCGGCCACCCGGGGCCTCGGGTGCCGGTGGGGCGGGTTGTGTCAGGCCCACAGGGCTCAGCACCAGCACATGCAACGCGCCCTGCACCCGGGCCACCGGCTCACATTCCACCCGGTTGAAAGCGGATTCTGAGCGGCGTTCGATTCGGGTCACCCTGGCCACAGGCAGCCCAGCCGGATAGACGCCGTCGACGCCGCTGGTGGTGAGCAGATCGCCTTCTTCGATGTCGGCACTGGTCAGCGTGTAGCGCAATTCGAGACCATCTCCGCTGGCCGACGGTTGACCAAAGGCCACGCCCCGAACGCTGGTGCGTGCGTTGACGATCGGGATGGCCTGATCGCGGTCGATCAGCAGGGTGACTTCCGAGAGCAGGGGGTACACCCGGGTGACCTGCCCCAGCACGCCATGCTCGTCGATCACCGGCGAACCGGCGACCACGCCATGCGCCTGGCCGCGGTCAATCACCACTTTGCGTGAATACGGGTCGGCAGTGTCATACAACACCTGCGCGCCGGTGGCCACCGACTCGCTGCGCTCGCGCATGGTCAGCATTGCCCGGAGATGCTGGTTCTCCTGCAGGAGCTGTTCCACCTGCAGGCTGCGCGCTGCCTGGATGGCGAGCCGCTCCAGGGCCTCTCTTTCGGTGCGCTGGGCCTGGTGCAGCGAAGTGAGGTAGCCGCCCGCGGTGGCGGCAGCCTGGATGGGTTGCATCACCAGCCACTGAACAGGGTAGAGCACCGTGGCCATGGCCGAGCGCACCGGCCCGGTGACCTGAAAGCGCACGTCGGCCACCATGAGAAACAGCGCCACGGCGCTGAACACAATCAACTTGGACAGGGCCGACGGACCCTGCTTGAAGAAGGGCGGAGGTGTCCGGTCCAGGGTGCCAAGTGGCATAAGGCAATGGTCTCTTGAGCGGGCCCGGGGTCAGGCCGGCGACCGACTCACTCGCTGGTGAAGATCGTGCCCAGGCGCTCCATGCGCTCCAGGGCCATGCCGCAACCGCGCACCACACAGGTCAGCGGTTCTTCGGCCACCAGTACCGGCAACCCGGTTTCTTCGGCCAGCAGGCGGTCCAGATCGCGAAGCAGTGCCCCACCACCGGTGAGCATCATGCCGCGTTCGGCGATGTCGGCACCCAGTTCCGGGGGCGTGTGTTCCAGCGCCATCTTCACGGCGGAGACGATGTTGTTCAGCGGGTCGGTCAGGGCTTCGAGGATTTCGTTGCTGGAAATGGTGAAGCTGCGCGGCACACCCTCGGAGAGGTTGCGGCCCTTGACTTCCATTTCCTTGACTTCGGAACCGGGGAAGGCCGAGCCGATTTCCTTCTTGATGGCTTCAGCCGTGGGTTCGCCGATCAGCATGCCGTAGTTGCGGCGGATGTAGGCAATGATGGCTTCGTCGAAGCGGTCGCCGCCCACGCGCACGCTGCCCTTGTAGACCATGCCGCCCAGCGAGATCACGCCCACTTCGGTGGTGCCGCCGCCGATGTCGACCACCATGGAGCCCGAAGCGTCGGACACCGGCAGACCGGCGCCAATGGCTGCGGCCATGGGTTCTTCAATCAGGTAGACCTCGGAAGCGCCGGCACCCAGGGCCGATTCGCGGATGGCACGACGCTCGACCTGGGTGGAACCGCAGGGCACGCAGATGATGATGCGAGGGCTCGGCTTGAACATCGAGCGCGGGTGCACCATCTTGATGAACTGCTTGAGCATCTGCTCAGTCACTGTGAAGTCGGCGATCACACCGTCTTTCATGGGACGGATGGCCTCGATGTTGCCGGGTACCTTGCCCAGCATGGCCTTGGCTTCGTGGCCCACCGCCTGGATGGTCTTCTTCCCTTGGGGGCCACCTTCGTGGCGGATGGAGACCACCGAAGGCTCGTCCAGCACGATGCCCTTGTGTCGCACGTAAATGAGGGTGTTGGCGGTGCCGAGGTCGATGGCCAGGTCGGTGGAAAATTGCCGACGGAACGCTTCAAACATGGTGCAAAAATCCTGTGTGGCACGATCCGCCGCCTCGTGCGGTCGTCGCCAATATTGGGCGGTGTGGGCGGTGGCCGGTTCTAAGTATTTGATTCAATGGCAAATCAACCGCGCTTGCACGGGCACTGTCGCCAAACCTTGGATAATACCGTATCCCCCGTATACAACAGCCTGTGAAACGGGGCTAAATCAGCTGTTTACCTCCCGTTTCAGCCCGCTTTTTACGACATCGGGCAGGCTTTCGCTTTCCTTCCCGTCCACCCCATCCGCAAACGGTTTCCGTCATGTCCCTGACCCTGTCCGACATCGGGCGCATCGCCAACCTCGCCCGGCTAGAGCTTTCCGAGGCCCAGAGCGAGCGCATGCGCACCCAGCTCAACGGCTTCTTCGACATCGTCGAACAGATGAACGCGGTCGACACCACCGGCGTCGAGCCGCTGGCCCATCCCACCGCCGTGATCGACCACGTTTCGCTGCGTCTGCGCCCGGACGTGGCCAGCGAACCCAACAACCGCGAGGCCAACCAGCGAAGCGCCCCGGCCGTCGAGCGCGGATTGTTCCTTGTGCCCAAGGTGATTGAATGAACGCAGCGCAGAGCCGCCTCAAGCAAGTTCGCACCCCCCTGGGGGGCAGCGCAGTACACGAAGTGACCAGCGTGGGGGCCGACAAATGAATTCCAAGCAGATCCATGAAATGGGCGTGGCCGAACTGGCCGCAGCTATTCGCCACCAACAAACCTCGTCTGTCGAAGCCGCTCAAACCCTGCTGGCGCGCGCGAAACAGCACAGCAACCTGGGCGCCTACCTGGCCTTCAATGAAGAACTGACGCTCAAACAGGCCGAGGCTGCCGACGCGCGCATCGCCGCTGGCGAACGCGGCCCGCTGCTGGGCGTGCCGCTGGCGCACAAGGACATCTTCGTCACCCAGGGTTTCCCCAGCACCGCCGGCAGCAAGATGCTGGAGGGCTACCAGAGCCCGTTCGACGCCACCGTGGTCAGCCAGCTGGCCGCAGCCGGCGCCGTGACCCTGGGCAAGCTCAACTGCGACGAATTCGCCATGGGCGGCAGCAACGAGAACTCCGCCTATGGCGTGGTGCGCAACCCCTGGGACACCACGCGCGTGCCCGGCGGATCCTCGGGCGGCTCGGCCGTGGCCGTGGCCGCGCGCCTGGCACCCGCCACCACCGGCACCGACACCGGTGGCTCCATCCGCCAGCCCGCCAGCTTCTGCGGCATCACCGGCATCAAGCCCACCTACGGCCGCTGCTCGCGCTACGGCATGATCGCCTTCGCCTCCAGCCTGGACCAGGCCGGCCCCATGGCGCACAGTGCCGCCGATTGCGCGACGTTGCTGAGCGTGATGGCCGGGCCGGACATCGACCGCGACTCCACCAGCCTGGATCACCCGGCCGAGGACTACACCCGTCTGCTGGGCCAGCCGCGGGAAGGGGCGACTGCGGCGCAGCCGCTCAAGGGCTTGCGCATCGGGCTGCCACAGGAGTTCTTCGGTGCCGGCTGCGCGCCCGACGTGATTGCCGCCATGCGCGCCGCGCTGGCCGAGTACGAGAAACTGGGCGCCACGCTGGTCGACATCTCGCTGCCGCGCACCGAACTGGCCATTCCCGTCTACTACATCATTGCCCCCGCCGAAGCGTCGAGTAACCTCAGCCGCTTCGACGGCGTGAAGTTCGGCCACCGCGCCGCCCAGTACGACGACCTGATCGACATGTACAAGAAGTCGCGCAGCGAAGGCTTCGGGCCTGAGGTGCAGCGTCGCATCATGATCGGCACCTATGTGTTGAGCCATGGCTACTACGACGCCTACTACCTCAAGGCGCAGCAGATCCGCCGCCTGATCGCGCAGGACTTCCAGAATGCGTTTGAGCAGTGCGACGTGATCGCCGGCCCCGCCGCGCCCACCGTGGCCTGGAAGATCGGCGAAAAGAGCGACGACCCGGTCGCCAACTACCTGGCCGACATCTACACCCTGCCAGGATCGCTGGCCGGCCTGCCCGGGATGAGCGTGCCCGCCGGCTTTGGCGAGGGCGGCTTGCCGGTGGGGCTGCAACTGATCGGCAACTACTTCAAGGAGGCCGAGCTGCTGCAGGCTGCACACGCCTTCCAGCAAGCCACCGACTGGCACAAGCGCGCACCTGCGCTTTAATTGAAAACACCCCCGCGCCGCCCTCGGCGTCACCCCCTCAAGGGGGCGTCACCAGCGGCCCGGCAAAGCCGGTTCCGCGGTGACTCGCGAAAGAGGCACCTCGCGCTTGCATCGCGAATTGAAAGAGGTTTTTGAGATGAACACAGTCAAGAAAGAAGCGTCGCTGCTCGTGCAAGGCTACGAAGTCGTGATCGGCTTTGAAACGCACGCCCAGCTGGCCACGAAATCCAAGATTTTCAGCCGCGCGCCCACGGCCTTTGGCGCCGAGCCCAACACGCAGGCCTGTGCGGTGGATCTGGCTCTGCCGGGCACGCTGCCGGTGATGAACCGCGAAGCGGTGGCGCACGCGATTCGCCTGGGCCTGGCACTGGGTTCGCACATCGCCGAGCAAAGCGTGTTCGCGCGTAAGAACTACTTCTACCCCGATCTGCCCAAGGGCTACCAGATCAGCCAGTTCGAGATCCCGGTGGTGCAGGGCGGCGAGGTGAGCTTCTTCCTGGGCGACGAGAAGAAGACGGTGCGCCTGGTGCGTGCCCACCTGGAAGAAGACGCGGGCAAGAGCCTGCACGAGGATTTCATCGGGCAGTCGGGCATTGACCTGAACCGCGCCGGTACACCGCTGCTGGAGATCGTGACCGAGCCCGACATGCGCTCCAGCGCCGAGGCCGTGGCCTACGCCAAGGAGCTGCACAAGATCGTGACCTGGATCGGTATCTGCGACGGCAACATGCAGGAAGGTTCGTTTCGCTGCGACGCCAACGTGTCGGTGCGCAAGCCGGGTGAACCGCTGGGCACGCGGCGCGAGATCAAGAACCTGAACTCCTTCAAGTTCATGCAGCAGGCCATCGACTACGAGGTGCGCTGGCAGATCGAGCAGATCGAGGACGGCCTGGCGATCCAGCAGGCCACCGTGCTATTCGACCCCGACACCGGCGAAACCCGCGCCATGCGCACCAAGGAAGACGCGGCCGACTACCGCTACTTCCCCGACCCGGACCTGCCACCGCTGGTGATTGCGCGCAGTTGGGTCGACCAGGTGAAGGCCACCATGCCCGAACTGCCCCGCCAGATGGCCGAGCGCTTTGTACGTGAGTACGCACTGCCGGAGTACGACGCGACCACGTTGACCCAGAGTCAGGCCATGGCGGCCTATTTCGAGGTGGCGGCCAAGGCCAGTGGGCAGGCCAAGATGGCCAGCAACTGGATCATGGGGGAGGTTTCGCGGCGGCTGAACAACGAAGAGAAGGACATTGCGCAGGCACCAGTGAACGCCGAAACCTTGGCAGCCCTCCTCACGCGCATCGCCGATGGCACAGTGTCGAACAACGCGGCCAAGCAGGTGATGGATGCGCTTTGGTCTGGTGAAAGTCAGGACGTGGACGCCGTCATTGAAGCCAAAGGCCTCAAACAGATGAACGACAGCGGTGCGCTCGAAGCCATCATCGACGAGGTGATGGCCGCCAACGCGCCCATGGTCGAACAGTTCCGCGCCGGCAAGGACAAGGCCTTCAACGCATTGGTGGGCATGGTCATGAAGGCCAGCAAGGGCAAGGCCAACCCGCAGCAGGTCAACGACGTGCTGCGCCAGAAGCTGCAGTGATCGCTTGCCGGGTGCGGGTCAGCGCGACAGCGTGGCACTGCCCGAGGTGCTACCCGTGGCCCAGAGCTGGCGGAGCTTACCCAGCTCTTCTTCAAAGCGCGCATTGATGCGCTGTTTTTCCTTGGTCTGTTCGTCCAGGAAACGCTTCTGGACGAACACCTGCTCTTCATTGTCTTCGAGCTTGCGCCTAAGCCAGCTGGGCGCTTTTTCGCGATCCCCCTGGTAGAAGTCCAGCTCGGCATCGATCTGTTTGCGCTGCTCGGCCAACGTCTCCTCGCGCTTTTTTACCGCGCCCATCACCTCGTCCACCTGAGAGAGCGCTTCAGCACGCGCCCGGTCGTGCACGGCCTGGTTGGGGTAGCGGATCAGCAGGGCGCGTTCGCGACGCCGCTCTTCGTTGGCTCGGGAAATCTCCAGTTCCTCTGCCCGGCGCTGCGCAGCGATGCGCGCACGCTCTTCTGCGGTGTAGCTCGGTGGCACCACCCGGCGCACCGTGCCGCTGCTGCCGAGCTCGCGCTGCTCCCGGTCCAGGCATTCCTTGATCGGGCGGTCCGACGTGATGCGCCTGCCGTTGCCGTCCACGCAGGTGTAGATGCTCTGGGTTGAGCTCTGCCCCTGTGTCTGGGCACTGGCCACGCAGGTCACCCCCAGCAGCAGGCTCAGACCCAGCGCGCGCGACCGGTTTCGAGAGGAGGTGTGTTCAGCAAGTGGCACGTTGGAAATCTTCACGCAACACCGTAGCGCTCGCGGTATGCGAGCACGCGCTGGCGGTGCGCGTCGAGTTCCGCCCCGGTGTGAATTGTCAGATATTGCAACAAATCGGCCAGCCTCGCAATGGCGCAGACCTGCATGCCCAGTTGCTGTTGCACGTACTGCACGGCGCTGTGCTCCACATCACGCACCTGCCCGTCGGGCCCTGGTTCGGTGGCTTTTTCCTGGCGGTCCAGGGCAATGGCCACCGCGCTGGGTGTGGCGCCCGCCGCCCGGATCAGGGCGATCGACTCGCGCGCCGCGGTGCCGGCCGACATCACGTCGTCCACGATCAGCACCCGCCCCTTCAGCGGTGCACCCACGAGGGTGCCGCCTTCGCCATGGTCCTTGGCTTCCTTGCGGTTGTAGGCAAACGGCACGTTGCGACCCAGGCGGGCGAGTTCGATGGCCACCGCCGCACCGAGCGGGATGCCCTTGTAGGCCGGGCCAAAAATCATGTCGAACTCGATGCCGCTGTCGAGCAGGGCTTTTGCATAGAATTGCGCGAGCCGGCTCAGCTTGGCGCCGTCGTCGAACAGGCCGGCATTAAAAAAGTAGGGCGATAGTCGGCCGGCCTTGGTCTTGAATTCGCCAAACCGCAGCACGCCCGAGTCCACACAAAACTGCACGAAGTCCTGTGCCAGTGCACCGCCGGCAGCCAATTCTGCAGGGGCGCCCTTTGCGCCTGCTTCCAAAACCATGGGGATTTCCTTGTTCAAACTGACCAGCCTCAATCTCAACGGCATCCGTTCCGCCAGCAACAAGGGGCTGGTTCCCTGGTTGGCTGCACACCAGCCGGATTGTATTTGTGTGCAGGAAGTCAAGGCGCAGCCCGCCGACATGGCCGGGCGGTTCGAGGAAATCGGCGGCCTCAAGGGCTACTTCCATTGCGCTGAGAAAAAGGGCTATGCGGGCGTGGGCGTGTACACGCGGCACGAGCCCAGCGATGTGCGGGTGGGGTTTGATCGGGGGGAGTTCGATGGCGAGGGCCGATACCTTGAGCTGCGTTTCGACACACCGCAGCGCAAGCTCAGCCTGATCAGCGCCTACTTTCCCAGTGGCTCGTCAGGTGAACTGAGGCAACAAGCCAAGTACCGGTTCCTCGATCTGATTTACCCACACCTGACCGCACTCAAGGGCGAGCGCGATTTCATTCTCTGCGGCGACATCAACATCGCTCACCAGCAGATCGACCTGAAGAACTGGCGCAGCAACCAGAAAAACAGCGGCTTTCTGCCCGAAGAGCGCGCCTGGATGACCAAGCTGTTGAACGACGGCGGCCTGGTCGACGTGTACCGCCACCTGCAGCCCGACACCACCGACACCTGCTACACGTGGTGGAGCAACCGAGGCCAGGCCTACGCCAACAACGTGGGTTGGCGGCTGGACTACCACCTGGCCACGCCTGCAATGGCGGGGCTTGCGCGCACCGAGGCCATTTACAAGGGCGAGAAGTTCAGCGACCACGCGCCCATCACCATCGAATACGACTTCCAGATCTGAGCGGTCTGACCACAGGCGTCAGATGGCAGGGATATCGGGGGTACAGTTGCTCCAAGAACATTGGCATACTCTCGTTCGACGCTCTTTATACGACGCATGAATATCATCGGGACGGGCATTTACCCACTCCACCAAGCAGCAAAATTGGTGGATGCGGAGCCTCGCGCGATCCGCCGCTGGCTGCAAGGCTATTCGCGAAAGTACAAAGGTGGAAGCGTCCGTTCCGAGCCCTTGTGGAGAACTCAACTCCGAGATGAAGGGCTGCCCGACGAGGTCATAGGTTTCCGCGATCTGCTTGAGCTTCGAATGGTTGCGGCTTTCGTGCGTCATGGGGTCGACCTGAAGGTCATTCGCGCGACGGTTGATGCAGCGGCGCGCAACTTCGGGGCCGACTATCCGCTGACAAGCCGCAACTTCTTGACAGATGGCAAGCGGATCTTCCTTCAAGCTATTGAACAAGCGACTGGCGAACCTCGCCTGATTGATGTACTGCGCAAGCAATACGTCTTCTCGGACATCATCAAACCGTCTTTGTATGCCGGCATTGAGTACGGTCACGACGGTGCACTGCGATGGTTCCCCGTCAACAGGCGCAAGGCTATCGTGCTGGATCCTGCTGTGCAATTTGGCACGCCGGTACTAACCGAGGCGGGCATTCCCACCGACACAATCCATGCGTCGTTCCTAGCGGAAGGCCGAGACCGCGCAATGGTGGCACGGGTCTTCGACATCACGCCAGATATGGTGACGGCGGCCGTAGACTTCGAAGAAAGACTTGCCGCTTGAAGTTTTTCTTCGACAATAATCTTTCGCGCCACTTGGCTCATGGCATCAGGGAGTTGTCGGCACTTACGTCGGGTGTGGAAGAGGTCATTCACCTCACCGACAGATTCGAGAGAAACGCTCCTGATCTCAAGTGGATTGGCGAGCTATCCGATGATGGCCCCTGGTACATCGTTTCCATAGACCGATTCAAAAAGCAGCACGGCGCGGAGCGCGAGGCAATTCGGAGGGCGGGGCACACGGTTTTCGTTCTTGATAGCCAATGGTCGAAGCATGGTTTCTGGATGCAAACTGAACGGTTCGTGAGGTGGTGGCCGCAGATAGTCGACTATTCCGCCCGCGTCAGCGGTGGTGCGTATCGGGTGCCTTGGCAGCATTCTCCAGGCGCCAAGTTTCAAGCTATCTCGTTTTAGGCTTCGGGCCTGCGATGCAACTGGCAATCGTAGGCGCTTTGCCGCATTGACTACCGCTACGCCTGCCCTGACCCGTACGGCAGCCATCTACAAGGCCGAGTAGTTCAGCGACCACGCGCCCATCACCATCTAATACGGCTTCCAGATCTAAGCGTGAGCCACTGCCCCGCAATGGGGCCGGGCATCAGACCCACACCACACCTCCGGTAAGAAGTGCGTTTGCCGATCGCGTTCGCCGGTGGGCGGGGGCCGGTAGTGGGTGACTGCCGGTGCGGGTTGGCAAGAGAGGTTGATGGGTGCATTGGACGGTTTTCCAATCCATCTGTCCAATACAGATGATCGACGCTATCATCTGGTTTTCAGATGGATGAGGTCGCCGGGCATGGAACTGAGACAACTGCGCTATTTCGTCGCCATCGCCGACAGTGGCAGTTTCACCAAGGCGGCTGAGCGGGTGTTCGTGGCGCAATCAGCGCTCAGCCACCAGCTTGCTCAACTGGAAGGGGAGCTGGGTGCCGCGCTGTTCAACCGCTCGCGCAGGGGTGCGGAACTGACGGAGGCGGGTCAGCGGTTCTTCCCGCACGCGGTGTCGATCCTGCGCCAGGCCGAAGAGGCGCGCGCCAGTGCCCGGCAGGCAGACGAAGAGCCGACGGGCAAGGTGGTGTTTGGCATTCCCCACAGCGTGTCCCAGGCGCTGGCCTTGCCCCTGCTTCGTGAGGTGCGGCAGCGCTTTCCCCAGGTGGAACTGGAGCTGACCGAGGAGTTGACAGGCAACCTCAGCCGCCAGTTGCGCACAGGGCAGATTCAGCTGGCGGTGCTGTTCGACGATGGGCACCTGGCCGGCTTCGCGGTGACGCGGGTGTTAAGCGAGCAACTGTGCCTGATCGAACCGGCCACCGAACCCGTGCGCGGTGGCGGTCGCAGTGTGACGTTGAAGCAGGCGCTGGCGCAGCCGCTGATCCTGCCGGCCAGCCCGCATGGTGTGAGGCCCATCATCGAAAGCGCCGCTGCAGCCGCTGGCCTGCCGCCTCCCCAGGTGTTTGCCGACATCAGCTCCATCAGCATCCTGCGCACCACCCTGCTGGCCGGCCTGGGCCGCACCTTGCTGCCGGTGATGCCGCTGCAGCCGGAAATCGAGGCCGGCCTGCTGCGCGCCACGCCCGTGCGCAGCCCCCCGCTGGATCGCGTGCTCGCCATTTGTGCTTCCGCCCACATGCCGCGCTCGCATGCCTGTCAGGCGGTGAGCGGGCTGGTGGTGGGGTTGATGCAGCGTTTGTGCGCCAGCGGGCAATGGCTGGGGGCGAAACCGGTGGTGCACTGAGGATCGCAAGATTGCAACGTGCCGCCTTGTGCGAGCATTGAGGCGAACGGCGTGCTTGCGCCAGATTCGGATCGTTGAAAACCAGAGGAGACTTCCCGCATGCCTTCATCGTCGACACCGACCCCTTCAACCGGCCCGCTGCAGGGGCTGAAAGTGGTCGAGATGGGTCAACTGATTGCCGGGCCGTTTGCCGCCAAGACCCTGGGCGATCTGGGGGCCGACGTGATCAAGATCGAACCGCCGGAAGGGGGCGATCCCTTGCGCCAGTGGCGCTTGATCCAGGACGGCACCTCGGTCTGGTGGCAGGTGCAGTCGCGCAACAAGCGTTCTGTGGCGATTGACCTGCGCCAGCCTGAAGGCCAGGCCCTGGCGCGCGAACTGGTGGACCAGGCCGACATCCTTGTCGAGAACTTCCGCCCCGGCACGCTCGAAGGCTGGGGCATGGACTACGCCACCCTGTCAGCCACGAACCCTGGGCTGATCCTGTTGCGCATATCCGGCTATGGGCAGACCGGCCCCTACCGCGACAAACCAGGGTTTGGTGTGATTGGCGAAGCCATGGGCGGTTTGCGCCACCTCACCGGTGAGCCGGGGCGCGTGCCCGTGCGGTGCGGCGTGTCGATCGGCGACACGCTGGCCTCGCTGCACGGCGTGATCGGCATTCTCGCGGCGCTCAACCACCGCCATGCCACCGGGCAGGGGCAGGTGATCGACGTGGCGCTGCACGAGGCGGTGTTCAACGTGATGGAAAGCCTGCTGCCTGAATACAGCGCCTTTGGTGCGGTGCGGGAGCCGGCGGGCAGCGCCTTGCCGGGCATTGCGCCCTCCAATGCCTACCGCTGCCGCGACGGCCAGGTGCTGGTGGCCGGCAACGGCGACAGCATCTTCAGGCGGCTGATGACGGCCATTGGCCGAACCGACCTGGCCGAGCGGCCCGACCTGGCCACGAACTCGGGTCGCGTGGCATCGGTGGCGGAGGTCGACGCGGCCATCGAAGCCTGGACGCAGCAGCGCACAGTGAGCGAAGTGCTGGAACTGCTGGATGAAGCCAAGGTGCCCGTGGGGCGCATCTACACCGCCCGCGACATTGCCGAAGACCCGCACTACCGAGCGCGCGAGATGATCCTGACCCAGCACACCCGAGATGGGCATGTGGTGGAGGTGCCCGGCATTGTGCCCAAACTCTCGCTCACGCCGGGGGCGGTGCGCCAGGCGGCGCCACATCTGGGAGAAGACACGGAGGCCGTGTTGCGCGAACTGGGGCGCAGCCCGGCCGAGGTTGCCGCTCTGCGGGCACGAGGGCTCATTCGCTGATCATGTGTTCACGTTTCAGAGATCTTCCCGCGCCTCGATGAGCAGCTGATGCACGCTGGAGCCTCCCACGGCCGCCACGGCACGGATGCGCAACGCCCGGCCTGTTTCGAGCTGCACGTGGCAGTGGTAGTCCAGGCCGTCGGTCTGGCCGGGGCTGTGGCTGGACACGCGACGCTGCCATTGGCGTTTGCCGTCGAGCTCCACCGTGAGTTCGTGCCAGGGCGCTCGGTGTTCCAGGGGTGTGCGCACCACCAGCGTGACGTCCACATCAAAAGTGCGGCGCCGGTCCAGCGATGCGGGAATGTTGATGACCGCCACCGAAGCGGCGCCGACATCGCAGCGCCAGTGTTCGGCCACTGGGGGGTGTTCGGCTCGTCGTTTCATTTCGCCAGCAGTTCCTTCAGTTCACCGGAGGTCACGAGTCGGCTCAGGTCTTCGGCGCCGCCCACCAGCACGCCGCGAACGAACACCATGGGCAAGGTGGGCCAGCCGGTCCACATTTTCAGCGCGTTGCGGCGGCGCCACTGCGAGAGGTAGCTGCCGAACTCCAGGTACTGGAACGGCACTTCTGCCCGGGCCAGTGCCTTGCGGGCCTGGGCCACAAAAGGGTTGCCCGACATGCCGATCACCACCACAGCATGGCTGGCGACAGCCGTCTGCACCTGGTCCAGCAGATCGCGGTGCAGGTGGGCCACCTTGTCGCGAATGGCGGGGTGGAGGAAGGGCTCGGCGAGGACAGGTCGGGTCATGAAGATGGGTTCCAGCGGTTGGACGGTCGACTGTAGTGCCAACTGGAAAACCCGTTCGCATGGCTCGGCCTTCGGGATAATCTTTCCCACACCCCACCTTGCCCGAGACATGCTGAAGTACCAAACCGTTCCCGTCACGCCCTTCGCCCAGAACTGCTCCATCGTCTGGTGCGCCGAAACCCAGGATGCCGCCATCATCGACCCCGGCGGCGATCTGGAGCGCTTGCTGGCAGAGGTCAAGCGGCTGCAGCTGAACCTCAAGGCGATCTGGCTGACCCACGCCCACATCGACCACGCCGGCGGCACGGCCGAGCTGGCCGCCAAGCTTGACCTGCCCATCATCGGCCCGCACCCGGGTGACCAGTTCTGGATCGACGGCCTGCCCCAGCAAAGCGCCATGTTCGGCTTCCCGCCCGCCGGCCACTTCACCCCCACCCGCTGGCTGGCCGACGGCGACACGGTGCAGATCGGCCACAGCACGCTCAACGTGCGCCACTGCCCAGGCCACACCCCAGGGCATGTGGTGTTTCATTCACCCGAAGCGCAACGCGCCTTTGTCGGCGACGTGCTGTTCGCCGGCAGCATCGGCCGCACCGATTTCCCGCAGGGCAATCACGCCCAACTCATCAGCAGCATCAAGGAGCGGCTGTGGCCCATGGGGGATGAGACGGTGTTCATTCCCGGGCATGGGCCGGAGAGTTCGTTTGGGGAGGAGCGGCGGCTCAATCCGTATGTGAAGGGTTGAATGCTCAGCTCCGCTTGGCCGCCTCGTACAGCCCCTGCACCTTCGGCAGGTTCGCCTCCAGTTGCCGGATGCGGTTCGGGCCGCTGGGGTGGGTGGACAGAAAGCCGATGCCGGCACCCCCGCCGACGGTGCTCATCTTCTGCCACAGGCTCACGCTGGCGCGGGGTTGGTACGCCGCGCGCGCAGCCAGCTCAAGACCCACCAGATCGGCTTCGGACTCGTCTTCGCGGCTGAACCTGAGCGTCAACAGCTGTGCGCCCATGCCGGCGGCGAGGTCGCCGAGATCGCCCAGGCCGAGCAGCTGCGCGCCCAGACGCAAACCCAGGTTGGTGGCGCCACTCTTGGCCACGCGCTCACGGGCATGTTCGCGCAGCGCATGGGCCATTTCGTGCCCCATGATCATGGCGGTTTCGTCGTCGGTGAGCTGCAGCTTGTCGAGAATGCCTGTGTAGAACGCGATCTTGCCGCCCGGCATGCAGAAGGCATTGACCTGGTCGCTCTGGATCAGGTTCACAGCCCACTTCCATTCGCTGGCACGAGGATTCCAGGCCGGCGTGTGCGGAATGATGCGCCGGGCAATGGTCTGAAGGCGCTGGACTTGCGGATGGCTTGTGGGCAACAGCACCTGTTTGCCCTGGGCTTCCTGCATCACCTGCACGTACTGCTGGCTGGCGGCTGCTTCAAGCTCTTCGGCAGGCACCAGCTTGCGAAGCGACGACGCCTTGCCCACGTCCACCTGCGCGGATGCGGGCAGGCTGGTACTGGCAGCGGCGGCCGCTCCGGCCAGCATGAAGGCACGGCGGGACGACCAACGGGAGCCATCGGCCTGGTTGGGCGACGCTGAAGACTTGAGATCGCAGAGCAGACACATGCGTCAATAATAGACAAAGCCTTTCGGCTTTGCCCGAACACTGCACATGCCCGACCAGACCGCCAGCCCTGCTTCCGAAACGCCTTCCACACCCGCCGAGCGACCCTCGTGGGCCGACACGTGGAAGGCCTACCTGGAGCCGGCCAGTTTGCGCATGTTTGCGCTCGGTTTCTCTGCGGGCCTGCCACTGTTGCTGGTGCTGGGCACGCTGAGCTTCCGTTTGCGCGAAGCCGGATTGGACCGAACCACCATTGGCTACCTGAGCTGGGTGGGCCTTGCCTATGGTTTCAAGTGGTGTTGGGCCCCGCTCGTGGACCGCCTGCCCATCCCCCTGCTCACCCGCGCCATGGGGCGTCGGCGCAGCTGGCTGCTGTTGTCGCAACTGGCCATCATGGTGTCACTGGTGGGCATGGCGCTGGTCGATCCGCGCAGCGGACTCACCCTGGTGGTCTGGTGCGCACTGGCCGTGGCCTTTGCATCGGCCACGCAGGACATTGCATTGGACGCGTTCCGCATCGAGTCGGCCGATGTGCGCCACCAGGGTGCGCTGGCCGCCACCTACCAGACCGGCTACCGCCTGGCTATGATCTGGGCCGGTGCCGGCGTGTTGTGGATCGCCGCGCGTTCGGAGGTTGCGCCTGCGGTGCCTGCGGTGGGTGCCGCCCCAGGCGTGCTCTACCAACAGGCAGCCTGGAGCACCGCCTATCTGGTGATGGCGGCGTCCATGCTGGTGGGGGTGCTCACGGTGTTGTTCTCTCGCGAACCGGCTCACGTGGTGCTGCCGCCTTCGCGCAATGCCGCCGAATGGTTGCGCAGCGCGCTGGTCGAGCCGTTTGCCGATTTTCTGAAGCGCTACGGCAAGCAGGCGTTGCTGATCCTGGCGCTCATCGGGGTCTACCGTATCAGCGACGTGGTCATGGGCATCATGGCCAACCCCTTCTATGTGGACATGGGCTACACCAAGGACGAAGTGGCCGCAGTCACCAAGATCTACGGCGTGATCATGACGCTGGTGGGTGCCTTCATCGGGGGCGCGCTGTCGCTCAAACTGGGCGTGATGCGCGTGCTCATGCTGGGTGCGGTGCTGTCGGCCGCCAGCAACCTGCTGTTCGCCTGGCTGGCTGGCCATGGTCACGATGTGGTGGCGTTGATCTTCGTGATCTCGGCGGACAACCTGAGTGCAGGCGTGGCGTCGGCGGCGTTCATTGCCTACCTGTCCAGCCTGACCAACGTAAGCTATTCGGCCACGCAGTACGCGCTGTTCAGTTCCATGATGTTGTTGGCGCCCAAGTGGCTGGCCGGGTATTCAGGGGCCTTTGTTGACGCGTTTGATTACCCCACGTTCTTCATCTCCACCGCCTGCCTCGGTGTGCCGGTGCTGTTCCTGATCTGGCTGGCCATGCGCTACGTGCCGGTCAAAGAGTGAGCGCCTTGCGCTTCAGGCGGGCGGATCGTCCAGCAGGCTCTTGAGAGCGGCCTTCTGCACTTTGCCCAGTGCGGTCCTGGGCAGACTCGCCACGCGGTGCCAGCGGCGCGGCCACTTGTAGCGCGCCAAACGCCCGTCCAGAAAGGCCTGCAAATGCGGCTCCCATGGACCATCCTGTGCGGCGTCTGCGGTAAGCACCACCACAGCCACCACGGTTTCCCCCCAGCGGGCGTCCGGCATGCCCACCACGGCGCATTCGGACACCCAGGGGTGTTGCACCAGCAGGTTTTCGATCTCGGCGGGATAGATGTTCTCGCCGCCCGAGATGATCATGTCCTTGGCCCGCCCCACCACGGTGTGGCAGCCGTCGGGTGCCTGCTGCGCCAGATCGCCGCTGTGGAAAAAGCCTTCGGCGTCGCAGGCGGGCTGGTCGGGCCAGTAGCGAGCCACCACGTTGGGCGCGCGCACCCAGATCTCACCCACCTCGCCGGGCGTCACCTGCGCACCCTGGGGCGTGCGCAGGCTGACTTCAACACCCGGCGCCGGCCAGCCGCAAGATCCACCGTGGCTGAGCGCGTGGGTGGGCGGCAGGGCGATGGAAAACGGGCCGGTTTCGGTGCTGCCGTACACGTTGCAGACGGGCACGCCCCGCGCTTGAAACGCCAGCACAGGCTGCGGCGGCAACAGGCTGGAGCCGGCCCAGACCGCACGCAGATTCGACAGGTCGGTCTCTGCCCAGCGGGGGTGAGCGATCAGTGCCTGCAATGTGGCGGGTACCTGCAAGGTGAGGGTGGGACGCTGCGTTTCGATGCAGCGCAAGGTGGCACCCGGGTCAAAGCGGGCAAACAGCAACACCTGGGCACCCACCGCCAACGCGGGCAGCGTCTGAATGCACAGCCCGCCCACGTGGAACAGGGGCAAGACAGTGGCCACCACGTCGTCCGGCTTCATGCCCTGCACCTGCGCGGCAATGGCCATGTTGGAGAGCAGATTGCCCTGGGTGTGGACCGCGCCCTTGGGCCGGCCGGTGGTGCCCGAGGTGTAGACCAGCAGCAGTGGCGTCTGCAGCACGCCTGCGGTGGGTGCTGCGTCGATCCCGACCTGGGCATCAGCGGCATCTTCCAGTGCCTGCGAGGCCAGCAAGGTGGGGGCCATGCGGCAATGAGGTACCAGGTCGCCAGCAGCGGCCTGCAGGGCCTCGTCGCACACCAGAACCGTGGGCGTGCAGTCGTCCATCACGGCCGCCCACTCCTGTGGTGACAGGCGGTGGTTCAGCGGCACGAACACTGCCTCCAGCCGGGCCAGTGCAAACAGCAGGATGATTTGCCCCGGGTGGTTCAGGCCCAGCCATGCCACGCGGTCGCCGGGTTGCACACCGTGCTGGTCTTTCAGCAGTGCCGCCACGGCGCCCACGCGTTGTTGCAGTTGATGGCCGCTCAGGTGCGTCCATGCCGGCGCCTGTGGGTCTGCGGCGGGGTCGCACCAACTCAATGCCGGCGCGTCGGGGCGACGCTCTGCGACTTTTTTCAGCAGCGAGTCGAAGGAGTCGGCCGGCAGGGGCGGCAGCGGTGACGGAACAGGGTAGGGTGAAGGATTCAACATTCACCGAACTTTACGCGAGACACACAGGAGCTTCACCTCTTTTCCTCACCATGACGGGTGTGAAAGACCCCGCTACACTGAATCCATGACATCCCAATTGCTGATGATTGAAGACGACGGCCGACTCGCGTCGATGGTGGTGGAATACCTTGGCCAGTCCGGCTTCAAGGTCACCCACGCTGTCGACGGAGAGACCGGTCTGGAGCAGCTGCAGATCCTGCAGCCTGAGCTGGTCATTCTTGACCTGATGATGCCGGGCATGGACGGGCTTGAGGTGTGTCGACGCATCCGCTCCATGCAGGGCGACATGGCGCGCGTGCCGGTGATCATGCTCACCGCCAAGGGCGACCCGATGGACCGCATCATCGGGCTTGAAATCGGTGCCGACGACTACGTGCCCAAGCCGTTTGAGCCACGTGAACTGCTGGCGCGCGTGCGCGCCGTGATGCGCCGCCGGGGCGACAACAGTGCTTCAGGCGTGGTGCGCGAATCGCAGCCACTGCGCTTCGGCTCGCTGGAGATCGACCGCGACGCCCGCACCGTTCAAGTCAACGGGCAGCCGTGCGAACTCACTTCCTACCAGTTCGATCTGCTCGTGGCCTTGGCCGAGCGGTCAGGCCGTGTTCTCACGCGCGACCAGATCATGGAGGCCGTGCGCGGTCGCGAGCTGGAGGCGTTTGACCGGTCGATCGACGTGCACATTGGCCGCATCCGCAACGCCATCGAGGCCGACAGCAAAGACCCCAAGCGCATCCTGACCGTGCGTGGCGTCGGCTATGTGTTCGCCAAGCAGCAGGATTAGGCTCCGCCCGCGCCGAAGGATGTGGTTCCCCCCCGCACCGCGCCCTTGGACGCGTCACCCCCCAAGGGGGGCAATGCCTGTGGCCTGGCGGAGCCAGTTCCACGGCATTTCTGGACTATGTGCCTCGCTCCGGCAGAGTGATCTCGATTTCTCTCTTTGTGATTTTCGTGGTGGAGCAGCCTCAGTGAGTTTTTGGATCATCTGATATATGAATGGACTGCTTGGACAACGTTTGTACCTGCGCATCTGGCTGGCGGTGGTCGGTGTGGTTGCTGTGATCACACTGGTGGTGGGGTGGCTGTGGCAGATGGCGCTGGACCAGGAGCGCGAACAGAACGAGAACCGGGTCGATCGCATGATCGTGTTGCGCGATGGCGGCGGCGCGATCCTGGGACAGTCGCCCGCATCGGCGGTGCGCGTACCGGGACAGGGGCTGGAGTTTCAGGTGGCGATGAAGGACGGCACGACGCTCTACGTGCAGTTTCCGCGCAGAGAAGGCCGAACGGGCAACAGCCGCCGGAACCGGAGTGCTTCGGCTTGGTTGACATCGCCCGCTGGTTTTGCCTGGATGCTGGGTCTGGTGGCTTTGTCGGTGGCGCTGGGGGCATACCCCATCGTGCGCCGGCTGACCAAGCGCCTCGAATCGCTGCAGAAGGGTGTGGAGCGCTGGGGCAGTGGCGACCTCTCCACGCGCTTGCCGGTGCAGGGGGAGGACGAGGTGGCCTTTCTCGCTGCCAGGTTCAATGCCGCTGCCGAGCGTGTGCAAACCTTGCTGCAGTCTCACAAGACCCTGCTGGCCAATGCCTCGCACGAGTTGCGTTCACCGCTGGCCCGCATCCGCATGGGGCTCGAACTGCTGAGTCGCGACAGCGCGACCGCCGGCCAACGCAGCGAGATCTCGCGCAGCATTGAAGAACTGGATCAACTGATCGACGAAATCCTGCTGGCCAGCCGCCTCGACATGCGGGACGCCAGCGATGCCTCTGCGCTGGGCCCGAAGGAAGAAGTGGATCTGATGGGCCTGGCCGCAGAGGAATGCGCACGCACCGGCGCCGATCTGGATGTGGAGCCGGGCGCCACATCGGTGCTGGTGCAGGGCCACGCCCGCCTGCTGCGCCGGGTGCTGCGCAACCTGCTGGAGAATGCGCGGCGCTACGGCACGGCTGGAGCGGGCGACGACCCAGCCGAGGTGCGCCTGCACATGGCGATAGCGCCCATGGCGCCGGCTGGCAAGCGCGCGGGGAAAAACCTTGTGGCCAGGGGATCGATGGCGGTGGTGACCGTGGAGGACCGCGGCCCAGGCGTACCACCCGACCAGCGCGAGCGCATCTTTGAACCTTTTTACCGTTTGCCCGGCGCCAGCGAGCGTGAGGGCGGCGTGGGCTTGGGGCTGTCCCTGGTCAAGACCATCGTGGAACGCCACGGTGGCCAGATCCGTTGCGAAGGTCGCGAGGGCGGTGGCGCCCGATTCGTGGTCGAGTTGCCGATCTGACTTCCGTTGCCCTGATTTCAGGCTGCCATCCCCCAAATAGGGGATGTGCCTGATGCGGGCCACGATCGACAATTCAACCCAGTTGCTGTCACAACGAACTTCAATTCGAGGTCAGCAAACTTTTTTGCAAACGATCGTTTGAAACTGGTCTCCCAACGACGTCCTTCCAAGGACTTTCAAAAGCCACCGCAAGGTGGCTTTTTTTTGGTTCATCGCAGATTCCCGCGGGAGGCGGTGCGGAGGAGTTGCAAGCCGCAGCCTCGGGCCACTTGCAGCGGTCGCGCAAAGCGTTGCAGGTGTGTGCCTCAGCTTCAGGAGCGAGGTGCCTCATTCCAGAGATACCGAGGATCCGGCTCTGCCGGTCCAAGGTATCGCCCCCTTGAGGGGGTGACGCGCGAAGCGCGGCGCGGGGGTGGGCCCAATCAATGCCCGTTCGACACCAACTCACCCGGCTTGAGACGGTACACCGTGCCGCAGTAGGGGCAGCGGGCTTCACCGTTCTTGCTCACGTCCAGGTAGACCTTGGGGTGGGTGTTCCAGATTTTCATGTCCGCCTTCGGACTGGGGCAATACACCCCGCCCTGGGCGTTGAGGTCCAGGGCAGCGAGTTCCACAACGGATGGTTTCATTTTTGTGCTCCGCACATCGGGGTCAGATCTTGGCCAGCCAGTGGGCGTATTTGGGGTTGCGTCCACCGACGATGTCAAAGAACGCGCTCTGGATTTTTTCGGTGATGGGGCCGCGGCTGCCGGCACCCAGCTCGATGCGGTCGAGCTCGCGGATCGGCGTGACCTCGGCAGCGGTGCCGGTGAAGAAGGCTTCGTCGGCGATGTAGACCTCGTCACGGGTGATGCGTTTTTGCACGATGTCCAGGCCCAGGTCCTTGGCGATGTGGAACACGGTGTTGCGCGTGATGCCGTTCAGGGCGCCGGCAGACAGGTCGGGGGTGTAGATCACGCCGTTCTTGATCACGAAAATGTTCTCTCCCGCGCCTTCGCTCACGAAGCCGGAGCTGTCGAGCAGCAGGGCTTCGTCGTAACCTTCATCGGTGACTTCCATGTTGGCCAGGATGGAGTTGGTGTAGTTGCTCACCGCCTTGGCCTGTGTCATGGTGATGTTGACGTGGTGGCGGGTGTAGCTGCTGGTTTTCACGCGAATGCCACGCTTGAGGCCCTCGTCACCCAGGTAGGCGCCCCAGGTCCAGGCCGCAACCATCAGGTGGATGGTGTTGCCCTTGGGCGAAACGCCGAGTTTTTTGTCGCCGATCCAGGTGAGCGGGCGGATGTAGGCGCTCTCCAGCTTGTTCTCGCGCACCACGGCCCTCTGGGCTTCGTTCACTTCTTCCTTCGTGAACGGGATCTGCATGCGCAGAATCTTGGCACTGTTGAACAGGCGCTCGGTGTGTTCCTCCAGCCGGAAGATGGCTGTGCCGCCGTCGGCCGTTTTGTAGGCGCGCACGCCTTCGAATGCGCCGCAGCCGTAGTGCAGGGTGTGGGTCAGCACGTGGATCTTGGCGTCGCGCCAGTCGATCATCTGGCCGTCCATCCAGATCTTGCCGTCGCGGTCTGACATTGAAGGAATCGGTGACATTGTCTTTGCCTTTGTGGGGGTGGAGTAGGGGGCTTGAAGGGAATTTCGCGGTGCCGCGTCCGAAGGACACCAGCGCTGGCGATAGCAGGCGATTTTACGTTCGAGGGTGTTCGGGTTCCGCGGTGGCGGTGGGTGAGCCGGTCTTTTCCGATTCCGCCAGCCGCAGCTCGAACGTCTGCAGGCGGCCCCTGAGAAAGGTGCAGATCACGGCGTCCCCGTTCTCGTCGCCCCATTCCAGCACTTCCGGGTCGTGTTCCGGCTTGCTGTGTCGCAGCCCCAGGCTCAGGGTGCGGCGCACCACTTCCACCAGCGGCATGCCCTTCTTCAGGCTCCCGTGCAGCACCTTGGCATTGCGCACATGGCCCATCGGGCGTTTGGCCGCCGCCTGCAGCAGACGCATGAGTTTGGTGAAATGCAGCAGCAACCAGAAGCTGATCATCAGCGCTGCGAGGATCAGCCCCTTCCACCCGTAGGCCTGCCAGGCGGCGTAGGCGATGGCCACGGCCAGGGCGGGGAAGAGGAGGGGGCGGAGTCGGTTCAGCATGCTGGGAAGGGTGTATTCAAGCGGGCGTGAGCGTAGGGCGTTGGCGTCTTGCGATCCAGTCAAGCACGGGCTTCTCCACGAACCTGTAGCTCAAGGCTGCCAGCGGGAGCGTCACGGCAAGGCAGATCAGCAACGCCAGCCAGCTGCCTTCGACCGTGTTCCAGGGGCCGTGCATCAGCTTTCGCATCTGCCGCAGCACAGGCCAGTGCCAAAGGTAGATGCCAAAGCTCATGTCGCCCAGCCACACCAGGGGTCGCGAGCCCAGCCAGCGCCAGGGCTTCAGTGGTTTGAGCAGCAGGGCCACCAGCAACGCGATCAGCAGACCCAGCCCGATTTCCCAGGTGATGATGAACCAGTGGGTGCGCGGCAGTTCGGTGCGTGTGGCTACCATGACTTGGTGCCAGCCGATGTAGAGCGCCAGCCCTAAGGCCAGCAAGGCGTAACGGGTGCGGTCGCTGATGTGCTGCGGAAAACGGGTGATGGCGTAGCCGGCCATGAAGATCATCAGCATGCCCGGCAGGATGGTGCGCAGGCGGATCATGCTGATGGTGGTCCCCTGGTTTTCATTCAGCCAGATGATGCCGAAGCGCCAGGTGAGCGTGGTGGCCATGGCCAGCCCCATCACCGTCCAGAAACCCAGCCGGCGCTGCAGCAGCACGATGAAGGGCAGCAGCAGGTAGAAAGTCAGCTCCAGTGGCAGTGTCCAGTAGACCGTGTTGTAAAAGCCCACGCTGCCTGGCAGCGGATCCGGCCAGAGCAGGTAGTTGGCCAGCACTGCCTGCCAGCGGTACTCGGGCGCCAGGCCGACCATGTAGGAAAACGGCAGCAGCAGGGTCAGTTGCACCCACACCGCAGGGTAGATGCGCAATACCCGCCTCTGCCAGAAACGGCCGATGGCAGCCGCGTCCAGCGTGGTCTGTTTCTGCAGCAGCTTGGACGCCAGCAGGTAGCCCGAGAGCACGAAAAACCAGTGCACACCGTTCCAGCCGACGTTGACGAAGAAGAACAGGTCCCATTCCGTGCCCAGGAAGGGCACCTGGTGCCCAGCCATGGCGGCACGAGGGTACGTGCCCCGCCAGTGGTAAAGCAGCACGGCCATGGCGGCCAGGCCACGCAGGCCGTGCAGGATGGGGTTGAAGGTCATGTCGGAGGGGTGGTGCAGTGGAGGGACCGCAGGCACGGCCACCCTGCGGGCGATTGTCGTTCAGGCGGCCACTGCATCAGCCGATGTTGCGCACCAGGTTCATGGCTTCTTCAATGCGTTCCACCGGGTGAATGGTCAGACCTTCGAACGCCTTGTCATTCTTTTTGGGCGCATTGGCCTTGGGCACCACCGCCACCGAAAAGCCGAGCTTGGCGGCTTCCTTCAGGCGTTCCTGACCCCGCGGAGCAGGGCGCACCTCGCCGGCCAGGCCCACTTCGCCAAAGGCGATGAAGCCCTTGGGCAAGGCCTTGCCACGCAGGCTGCTGGTGATGGCCAGCATCACCGCCAGGTCGGCCGCGGGTTCGCTGATGCGCACACCGCCCACGGCGTTGACGAACACGTCCTGGTCCATGCAGGCCACACCGGCGTGGCGGTGCAGCACCGCCAGCAGCATGGCCAGACGGTCGCGGTCCAGGCCCACGCTCAGGCGGCGCGGGCTGGGGCCGCCGCTGTCCACCAGCGCCTGGATCTCCACCAGCATGGGCCGCGTACCTTCGAGCGTGACCATCACGCAGCTGCCGGGCACCGGCTCGCTGTGCTGGCTGAGGAAGATGGCGCTGGGGTTGCTCACGCCCTTGAGGCCCTTTTCCGTCATCGCGAACACGCCGATTTCGTTGACCGCGCCAAAGCGGTTCTTGATGGCGCGAATGAGGCGGAAGCTGCTGTGCGTGTCGCCCTCGAAATACAGCACCGTGTCCACCATGTGTTCGAGCACGCGCGGGCCGGCGAGCGCGCCTTCCTTGGTCACGTGGCCCACCAGCACGATGGCCGTGCCGCTGGCCTTGGCCGCGCGCGTGAGGTGGGCCGCGCATTCGCGCACCTGGGCCACCGAACCGGGCGCGCTGGTGAGCTGCTCGGAGTACACCGTCTGGATCGAGTCGATCACGGCGATGGCGGGCTTCACGTGGTCCAGCGTGGCCAGGATCTTTTCCAGCTGGATTTCGGCCAGCACGCTGACCTCCGAACTGTCCAGTCCGAGCCTGCGTGAGCGCAGCGCGACCTGGGCGCCTGACTCCTCCCCGGTGACGTAGAGCGTCTTTTGACCAGCTCTTTGCAACGAATCCAGGGCTTGCAGCAACAAGGTCGACTTGCCGATGCCCGGGTCCCCCCCGATAAGCACCACGCCGCCTTCGACGATGCCACCGCCCAGCACGCGGTCCAGTTCGTCATGGCCGGTGGGCGTGCGCTCCACGTCGGTGGCATCGATGTCGCCGAGGGTGGTGACCTCGGCCGTTTTCGCCAGCGAGGCGAAGCGGTTTTTGGTCGGGGCGGTAGATTCCGCCACCGACTCGATCAGGGTGTTCCAGGCGTTGCAATGCGGGCATTTGCCCAGCCATTTGGGGCTGTTGCCGCCGCATTCGCTGCAGGTGTATTGAGTTTTGTCTTTGGCCATGTGCAGGGGGCAATATAGTCGAGACCCACCGGGCACTCGGCGCCAGACTGCCCGCCCCGACATTCACTCCATCCCCTTGACCCGATCACCCGACCATGCCCGCCCCGGTGCCTCTGCGCTGAGCGCCTTGCCGCCCGAAGCACAGGCTTTGTCGCCGGCGGCCCGGGCCTACCACTTGCAACTCAAGCGCATCGAAAAACTGCAGTCGCAGCTCGCGGAGCTCGAAGCCCTGGGGCAGACCCACCGCAGTGACCTGCGGCAGTGGGTGCACCCGCTGGAACTGCAGCGGCGGGAACGCATGCGCGAGCTGGTGCATGCTCTGGCCGCTCAAATGACTGACAAGGCACTGAGCCGGCTGCAACGCGAGCGCGCGTCGGCGATGCTGTGTCACCTGGCGCAAACGCTGGCCGACGAAGGCGACCGCGAAATGGCCGCGCTGCACGACCGTCACAGCCCGCGCACCTTGGCTCAGAAGAAACAAGCCGCGGCCGATGCCTTGCGGGCGCGGCTGGAAGAAGCCTTGGGGGCGCCGCTGGACGATCTGGGCAAAGAGGCGTCTGCAGAAGCCCTGTTGCGCGCCGGCATGGCACGTTTGCGCCAGGCCGACGACGACGAGCAGGCGCGCCGCCGCGCCAAGGCGCAGGCCCGCAAGGCGAAGAAGGCGCCTGCCGGGCAACAGGTGCAGCAGCAGGCCCGGCAGGCCGACGCCGACACCACGCTGCGCAACCTGTTTCGCCAGCTGGCGAGTGCCTTGCACCCGGACCGCGAGCCCGACCCCGAACAGCGCCTGCGCAAGACGGCACTGATGAGTGCGGCCAATGCCGCCTACGGACGCAAGGACTTGGTCGCTCTGATGCGCCTGCAGGTGCAGACCGAGCTGGCCGAGCCGCACGCGGTGTCGCGCCTCACCGATGACCGGTTGGCGGCCCTGACCCTGTTGTTGAAACAGCAGGTGGCCGATCTGGAGCGTGAACGTGCCGCGCGCCAGCAGCGCCTGGCCGATGAGTTTGACCTGCCGACCGGGCAGGTGCCCAACCCGAACACGCTCAAGCAGCATCTGCTGCGCGACGTGAGCGCGCTGGAAGCGACCGTGGCCGGGCTGGCGCGTGATCTGGAGCGGGTGCAGACCACTGCGGGCCTCAAGCGCTGGTTGAACGATCAGGCATCGTTCGAAACGCCCGATTGAAGATTGGGAACCCACTGACCGGCGCTATGCCAGGTCGGCAAAGCCTTCCGACAGAGCCAGGGTGATGTCCGCCGCCGGGGCCACCCGGCAGCCACGCGTGTTCTGCCCGGCCCACAGTGGCGAACAATCCCCACGTCCTTGGGCCTCCCAGTGCGCGCGCAGCGGCGCAATGGCCGCTGTGGCCAGCGGAAAGGCCGGGGCGGCCGGGTTCAATGGACCCAGTTCCCGCATCAGGCGGTTGACGATGCCGCGCGCGGGACGCCCTGTGAACAGACGCGTCAGCGCGGTGTGGCTGCTCGCCTCGCTGAGCAGCGCGGCGCGGTGCACCTGGCTGGTGGTGGCTTCCGGGCAGCAGAGGTAGACGGTACCCACTTGCACACCTGAGGCACCCAGCGCCATCGCGGCGCGCACGCCGGCTGCGTCGGCAATGCCGCCAGCGGCGATCACCGGCACCTTCAGCACAGCCGTCAGCTGCGGCACCAGCGCAAACGTGCCCACCTGGGTCGTGATGTCCTCGTTCAGGAACATGCCCCGATGTCCGCCGGCTTCAACGCCCTGGGCAACCACCGCATCTGCCCCATGCGCTTCCAGCCACTGGCCCTCAGCGACGGTGGTGGCCGAAGACAGCACCACGCTGCCCCAGCCCTTCACGCGTGCCAGCAGATCGGGCGCGGGCAAGCCGAAGTGAAAGCTGACCACGGGCGGTCGGAACGGCTCGAGGGCGTCTGCCATGGCGTGGCTGAAGGCCGCTCGCCCGGCACCGCTCGGTACGGCGTTGATGTCGAGGCCAGCTTCGGCATAAAGCGGCGCCAGCGCGGAGCGCCAGAGGGCTTCGCGCTGCGCGTCGGGTTCGGGCGCTAGATGGCAGAAGAAATTGACGTTGTAGGGCGCGCTGGTGCCGGCGGTGATTGTTGCCAGCTCTGCGGCCAGGGTCTCGGGTGTCAGCATGGCGCAGGGCAACGAGCCCAGGCCACCGGCGTTGCACACCGCCACGGTCAGGGCCGCGCCTTGCGATCCGGCCATGGGCGCCTGCACCAGGGGCAGGCGGGTGCCGATGAGGGAGAGCAGAGGGGTCATGTCAAAGCCTCTGTGAGTGCGTTCACGACGCGATCCTGTTGCTCTGGCGTCAGACCCACCCAGAGTGGCAGACGGATCAGGCGGGCCGACTGTGCATCGGTGAATTGCATGGATCCGTGCACACGCCCATACCGCAGACCTCCGGGTGATGAGTGGAGCGGGACATAGTGAAACACCGACGAAATCTCGTTCTCTCTCAGACACGACAGCACCGCCTGCCGGTGCACCCCGGGCGCGAGCAGAACGTAGTACATATGGGCATTGTGCTGGCAGGTCTCCGGCACCACTGGTCGGCGCAGCAAGCCCTGCGTTTCCAAAGGCGCCAGGGCTTGGTGGTAGCGATTCCAGCTGGCCATGCGGTCGATGGTGATGGACTGCGCCTCTTCCAGTTGTGCCCACAGGAAGGCCGCGATCAGTTCCCCTGGCAGGAATGACGATCCCACTTCCTGCCATGTGTATTTGTCCACTTCGTTTCGGAAGAACCGAGTGCGGTCCGTGCCCTTTTCGCGAATGATTTCCGCCCGCAGGGCCTGGGCCGGCGCGTTTACCAGAAGCGCCCCACCTTCGCCCGAGATCACGTTCTTGGTTTCGTGAAAACTGAAGGCGCCAAAGTCGCCAATGCTCCCGAGGGCTCGCCCCTTGTAGCGCGACATGACCCCTTGGGCGGCATCTTCCACCACCTGAAGTCCGTGCCGGCGGGCAATATCCATGATGGTGTCCATTTCACACGCAATGCCGGCGTAGTGAACGGGTGCAATGGCACGGGTGCGCGGCGTGATGGCCGCCTCAATCAGGCGTTCATCCATGTTCAGCGTGTCTTCCCGGATGTCCACAAACACCGGCACGCCGCCCCGCAGCACGAAGGCATTGGCCGTGGACACGAAGGTGTACGACGGCATGATGATTTCGTCACCCGGCTGTATGTCCAACAACACGGCGGCCATCTCGAGTGCGGCGGTACAGGAGTGGGTGAGCAGGGCTTTGCTGCACCCGGTTCGCTGTTCCAGCCAGGCGTGGCAGCGCTTGGTGAAAGGCCCGTCGCCGGCCAGCATGTGGCCGGCATGAGCCTCGGCGATGTACTCGATTTCCTTGCCTGTCATGTGGGGCCGGTTGAACGGGATTCTGTTCTGCTGCATCCGCTTGCTCTTGAAATATTGGGGTTTAACGGCTTGGCGTTGCAGTGGATACCGTGCCTTTTTGGGCGACCAGGAATCTGGATCCGCCCGCAGGGAAATTGACACCCAGCTTGATCAGGCCGATTTCCATTTTCATCAGGCGATAGAGCGACGCATTGAGCCACAAAGGCAGCTTGAATTCGTCCAGCGGATCAAACACGGAAGCTTTGCGCTTGGAGGCAAGGCGTGACACCAGCATCAATGGAAGCAGCAGCGAGACAAAAGAGCCGCTGCGAAGCACCGTGAACCCCGCAGACTCGACTTTGCGTTGCAACTCGGCAGCGGAATACCGGCGCTCGTGCCGGGCATAGTCGTCCGAAGGACTCCACAGCCACTGGTGCTGAGGCACTGTCAACAGCAGATGCCCTCCGGGCTTCAAGGCGGCGTGAACCTGTGCCAGAACCGCCTCGTCCTCTTGGATGTGCTCCACCACATCGAACGCCCCCACCACGTCGAATTCGTCCCGGTAAGGGATGTCGCGTGCATCCATTTGCAGCAGGGTTGCTTGCGGTACCCTTTGTGAGGCAAATTGCAGGCCGCTGGTGAAGATTTCACTGGCGGTGAGGTTTGCATTGGGAAAGCCCTGCGCCACGCCAGAGAGCACGTAACCCGTTCCGCAGCCGATTTCCAGGTACGACTTGAAGCCCCCGCAGTACCTTTGAAGAGCCCAGAGGATCAGTTCATTCCGGGCGCGAAACCAGAAATTGGCTGCTTCGAGCTCAGCAAGAACAGGGAAATAGGCCGCTTCGAATCCGCCCCCCTCATGCATAAGTTGAGGGGCATGGGTGACAAATCCTTCGCGCACCTTGGGTATGAAGCTGCAAGCAGAGCAGTACTCCTCGGCTGATGAGCGGGTGGTGCCGCAGGCAGTACAACGTTTCACCGTTTCTCCGCCGCTATGGATGTGCGTTTCACAAAAACAAAATACTTGAAGGCGACAAAGAGAAATGCAGCGACGGTACAAACCCCGATGGCCTGCGCCAACTGGTGTGGGTAGCCCAAGCGGTCCACTGCGATGTACTGAATAGAGAGGTTCAGCAAGTAGCCCACGCCATGGGTCATGATATAGCGCACCCCGGTGCTCAGAAGCTGGCTGGAATGGCCAAACGTGTAGCTTCTGTTGCCGACGAATCCGAGTACCGCGCCCACCGCGTACAACACGGTCATGGCCAGTTTGGGGGCCACCCCCAGGTGGGTGATCAGCAGGTAAAGCAAATAGCCTGCCATGTTGCTGGCCGCGCCGACCGCAATGAAGCGAAGGAGCTGGGTGGCCGAGCCGGTTTCGCCGGTGGGCCCGGTTGTCTCGGTCATGCCTCGTCCAGCACAGCAAGGCCGAAACCTGTTTTGCCGTAGCCGTTGCCGTTGTAGAGCATGTAGCGCATGCCGGCATGGTCGAATACAAAGGGGTATTCGATCATTTCGGAATCCCATCCGTGCGGGGACACATCCAGCCCGGATCGGTCCAGTGCCAATTGCCAGGTTTTTCCGTCATCCTGGCTGACTGCCCGTCCAATGCGGTATGCCTGCCCGCTGCCGCTTCGGTAAGAAAACCACATCGAAAGCCGCGCCACGCCCTCGCGCACCACGGTTGGCCGAGAGAAGGCCTGCGCGCAGCCCAGCTGGTATGGAACGGCCAACCCGAGGCGCTGCCAGCGGTGTCCATCCGACGAACTCGCATGCTGAATGACATGCAGCATTTCGCCATTGCCAGCGTCCCAATTCAGGGTGGACCCGTACCACATGTCGAACCCACCTGATGGGTTGGACAGCACCCATGGATAGGACAGGCTGATTGGGTCCGTGGTGTCGCTAGCGAGGAGGGGCACCTCGTCTGCCAGCGTCAAACCGAGATCCGCTCCGACAGAAAGCCTGCCGATGTCACCCCGCCAATGCCCGTCCGCAGGGTTTTGCCAGCCCATGAAAAGCATGAAGCGCTCGCCATTGACTTCGTAACAGCCTCCAATGCTGACGCCGTCGGAAAAATAGCTTCCTGGCTGACCGTGAACAAAGCATGGCAAGTGGTGTTCATTGACCACTTCACGGCGCACGATATCAATATCGACGGCACCCACAGAAGATCGGTTCCGATGGTCACGTCCGCTGTAAAAAATCCGGTAAAGATCGCCTTGTATCTGTACTGGTAAGGGGTTGGCCGCGTGGGTTAACAGCTTTTCATGGCGCCCTTCGGTAGGCGGGCAATACAGGCATCCCAATTTGCGCCAGTGCGTCGTCATATCTTTCTGAGCCTGTTGCTGGGGATGGCCGAACGGGCCGTTGCTGCGCCGACGTAAACGCCATCGGCCGCTGCATCGGAAAGCAACAGCGTGCCGGCTCCCAACACGCAGCGCTCACCGACCTTGATGTGATCGCGCAGCGTGGCGTTCACACCAATAAAGCACTGTTCACCCACTTCCACACCACCGGATACGACCACGTGGGAAGAGATGAAAACATGGTCTTTGATGGATGAATGATGCCCAATATGATTACCGCTCCACAGCGTCACGTTATTGCCGATGGTGACGAACGGTTGAACGGTATTGTCTTCAAAAATGAAACAGTTTTCCCCAATCTGGCCTTGGTTGAGAACGGTGGCACGCGAACTGACATAGCTCGCAAGAAAGTAACCCAACGCTTTTGCCGCGATAAATTTTTCCTTGCGCAGCGCATTGATCTTGGAATAGCTCAGAGCAATGAATAAATCGTATTCAGCAGGAGGGTAGCGTTCGACCAAGGCGCTGAAGGGCACCACCGGCAGGTTGCAGAAACAATCACTCTTCAGATATTCGGCATCGACGGTAAAGGCGACAACCTGATAACTGGAGTCAGTGGTGAAATAAAAGTGGGCTAGCTGCGCTATATCGCCAGAGCCGAAAATCACGAGCTTTTTCACTGGCTTCTCACTTTTGATAGTTAACGGTGTAGGTGTGTTCGCAAAGTTGCTTTGAAGCCACCAAGGGAAAATTGTTGATAGCAATTTCAGTGTCTGCAACCAATGGCTGATAGATCTGCCGATAGTTGAATGTGTATTGCCCCGCCTCTGCACCCCGCTCTTGCAAATAAATGCGGCTTAAATAATCGACCGCGCGCGCCCACTTTTCAAACTGGCAACTTTCGCTGCCGATGACTTTCCGACGAAAAAGAACCGTGTGGCCGAAATAAACCCGGTCAGACGCATGCATTGACAAGCGCGAACCGTCTTCTGCAAACAGGGGAACCGTTTCGTTGAAGTCGATCGACTTCAATAAAAACCAGTTTTCTGCCATTCGCAGATCGGTCTTGTTGAAGACGTTGATTGGCGTGATGCCATATATGTGCGCCGCCCGCGCACCGACGTTGCGAATCCCACTCCAACCTACGTAAGGCGCCGGCACCGACAAAAAGAATGGCAACAAGAGCAGAAAAACGTGCAGGGTTAAAAGGTGGGGGACTCGAGACTGGGTGACCGCCGCGTTCTCCGCGAGCTGGAATTTTTGCCGTGGCAGCTCACATACGCCGAACAGTCGGGTGCGCCGGGCGGCGATGAAACGGTACACAGCAGGGCCCACAGCCAAAGCCTTCCCCAACAAAAGAAAGGGGACCACTGGCCAAAGCAATACCAGCGTCTTGCTCAGTTGAATATAAAAATCGTAACCTTTGTACAGCTTGCGATCGTTTTCACGAACACCGTAAAGATCCGTCAGTGCCTGGCGCACATCCAAGCCAATTTCATCCAGCAATGGCTTGTTCTGAGAAAGTGGTCTGAGCCGGATGCGGCCAAAAATGTCCAGCAGGGTAACGGCCTGAACGGTTCGATCGCAGAGATTGCAGCGATCGTCATAAAGCACATCCAGACGCTTTTTATGGTCTATGCCGACAATTGACCAAAAAATCCCAAGCCAGAGCAGCACTTCAATTTCTGCCAAATAGCCAAGTTGGAGGGCAAACATCGACAGCGCAAAGAACAGCCACCCCCAAACAATGACGTATTGTCGGAACAGACCTCCCAACAAAACAAATGGAAGCACCGCTGCGTACCACAGCATCATCATCCAAAGCGATCCTTTGGCCAGTGCAACCGCCAGTGGACTGGTGGAAAACAAGGTGCTGAACTGCGCGTGCCAAGTCGACATGAAGTTGTTGCTGAGCAGCAAGGGCCCCGCACTGCCATCTGTCCAGGCAGGTTCGTTCAAATGAATGGCGATGGAATAGATGCATACGGCCCAGTAGCAAGTGAGTGCCGCCAACTTCGCGTAGAAAATGCCTTCCCGACTGGGCAAGCCCCTGTAGTAAAGCAGCACCGAGTGCAGGGCAGGGACACGTTTGATGAGCAGCGCATCCAGAGAGAGAAACCTGCCTGCGTTCACCATCAAAAGAAGCAAACCAAGAATGGCCGCAACGTCATTGCCCAAAGTGGCCTTGCCCACGACAAGGTCACCGTATTGCCACATTGCCCCGATCAGAAACACCAAAGCCCATTGAGTAAGAAAACCTAGAATGAGCAGTGCTCCAGCAAGCGTTTCGGCGATGGACCACAAGCCGACCGCCATGGTCAGTTCTGAATGGAGCAACAGCTGGCAGACATGGACACCACGCACGAAAATCACGATGCCGAACAAAATCCGCAAGATTGCGAACTTGTTGTACTCGTACGGCGAGCTATTTGGGAAAACCCGCGCCTCGGACCCTCGTGCAAATGTGTCCATTGCACTGCTGATGCGCGGTACCAGCCCTAGCATGGCCGCACAAAAAATCAAAGAAATGGCAAATACTCCGTACACCGGCCACATCATTCAGCCCTTCCTGACGAGTATCGTGAATTCGTAAAGTCCATAATCGTGAAGCAATGCAACATTCTTCGAGTAGTGTCGCTTGCAAAAATCAAACAAGCGACACGGGTCGGCGTAATAAAGGTAGTTGCGCTTCTTGTCCTCGTCGGAGTATGACGTCAGGCAGTTAAAAGAAAAACCGAATCGACTGGATTGATCAAGTTGATCGAGAGTTTCTTTCAGATATTCATACCATTCAGTATCGGTTCTCTCAAGGCGCACATTAAAAATGCCACTCGCCAAGCCATAGTCACTGACAACGTCTGGTTCCGATCCCGTAATGAACCGAGCATTGCCTGATGCAGCGTGTCGTACTTGGGCAGCGTGCGTCATTTCTTCGGAAACGTCTACTCCCAAATATGAGAATTGTCGGTATTTATGGGAGAGGAATTTGAAAAGCGCGCCATAGCCACAACCCAAGTCATTCAAGGAAAAGCCAGAGGCATTGATATCAATGATCTTGCATAACTGCTCAAACCTGACTGTTTGACTCTCTTCACCGTTCCAGTCAACACCGCGAGGCGTTTCTCCGTGTTCGGCCAGTTTTTCTGTGTAGTAAGCCGCAACTTCGTCGAGCAGCTTTGTCTTGTTGCTGTGCATGCGTGTGACTCAAGATGGTTTGATTGCGCTCATTGATTGTTCATCGCCTTCAACGGACGGGCCTCAAAATACAGGACCAGAGCGCTCTCTGAATGCCGAAAGAGCTTCTGCACCAGATAAACAGGAAAAAGCGTATATCGATTGACAAACCATCCAAGCGTCGAAGGCAGGTGGGTTTTGTATTTGACATTTCGACGTCCGGATTGTTTTGTTTTTTCCAGTTCAGAGAGGCGCAACTTTTCCGCCTCACTTTTGCGGACAAGGTAGTTAGACAACGAAAGCAGCATGTTCGAGAGGGGGTAGGTCAGGCCAGCAAGGTGATCGACTGCCCAGCCCGTCTTGTTGGCGAGTTCCGTAACCGCTGGCCGGGTGTACCGCCTGCAATGACCGGCAATGTCGTCCTCGATGCCCCAATGCGCTGGAGAGCCTGGAACCAGTCCGATCATCAGGCCTTGTGGTTTCAGCCATTGTGCAGAACGCTGCATGAAGGCCGACTCCGCGTCGTTGTCCAGATGTTCCATGACCATGCAGGAAATGACGAGGTCTGCAAGTCCGGTAGGAGGTGTCGCGACATAGTCACCCACGGTGGCCTGGTATTTCCCTGCCGCAATTTCATCAGCGAATCGCGAATGAAGCCGTTGCACAGTGAGGGGCTCCAGATCCATCGAGTGCCCGGTCCATCCGAGATCGAGCAGCAACCGCGCAATGTCACCGTTTCCTGGACCAACTTCGACGAAGTGTCCTGGGCGGGAAGTCTTGAGGCGTTCCGCCAGATACATCAATTGCAGTTGTGTGCCCGGCGGCAGCGTGACGGAGGCGTTCATGCGGGGTGCTCCAGTCTTCAACGATTCTTAGGCTCGCGCGAGGCGAGGTAAGCGTCTACTGAGTCCGGCTCCTGATAGCAAAAGCCGAAGATGGCTTTCTCTTCCTCTGACAAGTCTTCGGCTTTGAGATTTCGGGGGATGTTGATTTGCTGCTTGAAATAGGGGATGTTGTAGACATGGTTGACGGCTCTTCGTGTCTGTGCGCTTTCATTGCGTCCGCCACTGTGAAACATCATGCAGTCCAGCAGGATGTAGTGTCCGGCCCTGGCCTCGATCTGGATGGCATTTCGGTCAATGTATGTCTGCGTGGGAAAGGCCGAGGTCTTGTGGGAGGCGGGCAGCACGAAGGTCGCGCCATTCTCCTGGGTGAAATCGTCGACGCAGTAAAGCGCGTTGATGGCCAGCGGGGTGCTTGAGATGAAATGCTGGTAGGGCAAGTCTCGATGCCATGCGGCTTGGTTGTAGGTCTCTCCGGGTGGATTGATGATGCCGTTCTGCTGGTTGAGAACAAATTTGCCCACGATGAGCTGTTGCAACGCTGCGATGAGATTTCGGTTCAGCGCAAGTCTGCGAAAGACTTGATGCCCCTGAGTCACAAGCGCTCTGATGGTGTGGAGCTCGTCCAGCGCCTTGAGGCGCTCCGCTCCCCATTCATGCACGTAGCGGGCATGAACGGTATTGAATGCTTTCGAGATTTCATCGATTTCGTCGGCTCCGAAACCCGCGTCGAGCGTTGCAAACCCCAGTCGGCGCACCTGCTCAACGGCTTCTTCGATAGCGGAGGCCGTCGCATCCCGCTGAGTGACGCCGTATGACGTGACTGGCGGCTGTCTCAGGGAGCGGTTCATGTGGGGCTCCGATCGTTTTTCTCGATGCCGTACACATCACGGACGATGGTGTAGGGACGTTGCTTGACTTCCGCGAACACCTTCGCAATGTAGATTCCCTGAACGCCCAGAAAGAGAATGATCAGGCCCGAGAAGAGCCAAATGGACGCAATGAGGGAGGTATAGCCATCCGGAGGCGCAGCAATGAAAAAGTAGCGCAGTGTGAGAAAGGCAATGAACCCGGCAGCGGACACCGAGATCAGCAAACCAGCGTAAAACGTCGTGACCAGCGGAAGGCTGCTGAAGGAAGTGACTGCGTTGACCAAGTGGCTGAATTTCGCCGCAACGGTGTAGGTCGTTGGACTGGTTGAGTGCTTCTGGACGACCCGCTGCAACTGCTGGAAACCGGTGATCACCCACAGTCCCCCTATGTTCAACTCCCGCTCTTGATGCTGCAGCAAAGCGTTCACGTAGCGTCTCGTCATCAGACGCGCGGTGACGATGTTGTCAGGCTGGTTGATGCCGGTAAGGGCGCGGAACAGTTTGTAGAAAAGTCGCCCTGTGCTTGCCTCCAGCAGACCACCGCGTCGCCTCTGCTGGACGCCGTAGACGACGTCGCAGCCAGTCCGTCGCATGTCCCCCGAAAAATCCGCGAGCCACTCAGGCTCCTCCTCCAGATCACTGTCAATCAGAAAAACGCGCTCGCCTCTGGAATGAGCCAGGCCGGTCATCATGGCCTTGTGGTGCCCGAAGTTGCGCGAAAGGTCCACCACAACGGTGTGCGGATCGCTCTGGGTGAGGGCCACTGCAATTTCAAGACTGTTGTCGGGCGAGCCGTCGTTGACCAGTACGATCTCGTAGTCGTCGCCCGCGAGCAAGCTTGCGGCCTTGCTGGCGCGCGCATGAAATTCCGCCAGATGTGGCGCCGACTTGTAGAGGGTCGCAACGATGGACAGCTTCATGGCCGGACGTACTTCATATGGCGAGGGGCCTCAGGGCCGCAGTTGAACAGCAGATCGAGGATGCTGACGTTGTGCGCGAACGGCCCCCAGAGCTGGGGGTATTCGGGGTAGCCACTGTATTCAAACCAGGTCAGGCGGATGCCCATGTCCTGAAACACTTTTTCCACGATGTAGTCCCTGGCAGCGGGGCCAGACACGTATTCCTGGCCGCCGGCTTGTTGACACAGACTCGCCAGGCGTTCTGTCTTGCCTTCCTCCAGGGTGTAGTCCCATGAATTGCGCAGGGTGGTCTTGATGCCCAGGTAGTGGCACACGGCCTCGATCAGGCCTCGGTTGAGTTGGGACAGGTTGTGCTGCTTCTGTTTGATGTACAGGGGCTCCAGCCAGTCTGCAATGGCCTGGAAATGGGGCGCGCGCCGGTAGTTTTGCGCTAGGGCTTTCCAGTGCGCTTGTGCCCAGTCGGTGCCGTCGATCTCGGTTTCGCGAATCTTCTGGTGGTATTTGCCCTTGACCTGCACGGGCACGGTGAGCCACTGCAAGCCTTGTGGCGTCTTGATCTGATTGCGGTTGCGCCAGTCGCGCCGGGTGTACTGCATGTCGTCATACAGAATGAACTCGTCCACGGAGGCGATCAGGTCGAAATAGCCTTTCCAGGGAATGTAGTTCGACTGCAGGATGGCTACTTTTTTCAACGGACACCTTCGTTTCGAACGGACTCACAGGCTTGCTGGGCTTGCAGTGGATCGCGCGCGGGCTTGAGCAGCGTCTGGCGTCGGGGTTCCAGGTTGCGTGCCGGGCCTGGCGGCGTCATCCATGCGCCCGCTTCATGGTAGTCCCCGGCAAGGTCGGCACCAAATGCGGCCAGCACTTCCCCTGGCAGGTTGCGCGGTGCCCCAGGGTCAGCAAGCACCCAGGCCATCGCGAGCCTTTCGCAGGGTACTGAGCCGAGTGCGAATGTGACCAATCGGGCGCTGCCCGGCAGGCCACCAATCAGCCAGGCCAGGCCCGGGCTTTCGGCCTGCAGCGCGTAGACGATACCGGGCGACTGACCGCTCATGTCAATCAAGGGCGTGCCAGGCTGCAGGCCCGCAGCCTTTGCCGCACGGGTGGCCGCATCAATGTAGTCGGCGGAAGGGCGGGAGAGCATCAACGTTGAATCTGGCTTGCCGAAGTCAACCGCTTGATCGTTGAGCCGCAATGGCTGCATTTGCCGGTAAGGTCTTTCCATGCCGTTGCCCAGCACAAGTACCGTGACCACCTGTGCTGCCAGCACCAGCGGCGCAAGGCTGAGCATGGGGTCTCGGTTCTCGATGGCCGGTGCCAGCACCAGCACAGGCAAAATCCAAAAAAAAGCGGCAAAGCCACTCACCAACCAATAATTGCCATTGGTGCCGAAGGAGAAGGCATAGGTCAATAACGGAAAGGCCAAAACAGGGAGCAGCACATGAGGTGGGGTCTGTATGGGACCGCCTCGCCTCAGCATCCAACAAGCCACTGCAGCGCACAGCGCCCCGATTGGAACGCAGAGAAACAACATGTTGTGAAACCTGCCGAGTTTGAGGTCTGTGCTGTTGATCCCGGCGGACGACAGAATCACGAACAAGCCCATGCCGCCGACCATGGCCACACCCGGTAACCTTGCGATGTTGCGCTTGCAGTGGAGCAGCGTGGTGCTCGCAAAGGTCAGCGCTCCGATCAATAGGAAAATGTTCTGCTCCCTGGCAGGGAGCTTGAAGCCGTCCAGGCGAAACATGTTCGAGGCCGTATGTCCAGCGCCCATCAGCCTTGACATCTCCAGCCCTGCGCTGAACCGGTGAACGAATCCGCTTACCGAGCCGTCAATCCACCACGCTCCGCCCATCAGTAGCAAAGCCGCAGCGGCGATCGAAACCAGCAGACCCCGTAGACTCAGCTTCCTGGCCAACAACCAGAACAGCAACACGAATACGGCCAGGACGACGGCGGTACTTGGTTTTGCCATGAAGGCAAGCCAGCCTCCCATGCCCACCCAGACGTGGCCATAAAACCGGGTGGATGCCCGATCAGAGCAGCTCCAAGCCAGACCAGCGGTAGCCACCTGTAGAGCTTGAAAATTCAGGCTGTTGTAGCTAGGGGTGACGAGCCAAGTGCTGAACAAAGCCAGTGCGGCACACCCAAGGCCCAGTGCCAGAAGTGTGCGAGGCACCAGGCTCAACCGCCTCGAGGGCTCGACCATGCCCAGAACCGCGCCACCAGCCACAACCGCCAGGCCGAAGGTAATAAGCACATTGGCCTGCCGCAGGGCCGCGACGTTTCCGTCCAGCAAGCGGTATAGCGGGTTGTACAGGTACCCGAACTGACTGACGGATGCGTCATACAGATAGGGGTTTGCCATCCAGAGCAAATAGAAGCTCTCGTCTTGGATGTCCATACCGAAGTGGCTGTATTTGAGCAGCCAGCGCAGCGTGGCAATACTTGCCATCGCCACAGACCCAAGCAACAGGAAACGGAGCCATGCCGGTGTTCGGGCTTGAGCTTCTTCAATTCTCTTGGGGTGCTCTTCGGCGGTGCCGCCATCGATTGTTAAAGGCATAGAAATTTGATGTTGCAGGCAACTGATGAGGTGCCAGCGACCAGGTGCGGGGCATGCCTTTGAATTACGTGTGGCAGGAGCGCTGGCCCTCATGCGAGAAGAGCTTCACTTCATGAGCGTATGCGTACACGGAAGCGGTGAGGGCGTGTTACCCGGCCAATCAATCTCACCGCACCTGCGAAGTGTACGAGACGGCAGGACACGCCCAAGGTAGATCTCAAGGACCTCGACAGCTCAACGACCCCGTTCAGTACCAGGCGTACGCTCGGAACGCGAGTTGACGATGGCGTGGAGGCTTTCTGCCCGCCATTTTTTTCTTGGCTCTGAGGTCATCAGGGAAAACCCGGTCAGCGTGTGCTGGAAAATCATTTAACATATTAAATAAATGGATCCGAACACCCCCTTCATCCACCGCAACCTGCCTCGCCTGCTGCTTGAAGCACGCGAGGCGGTGATGCAGCACACCCGGCCCAGTCTGCGCGAACATGGTTTGTCTGACCAGCAGTGGCGCGTGCTGCGAGTGCTGGGCGAACACGCCAGCGATTCCGCCGGAGTGGAGACCGGCCGGGTGGCGCGCGAGGCCTTTCTGCTCGGCCCCAGCCTCACCGGCGTGCTCAGCCGCATGGAGCGTGACGGCCTGATCGAACGGCGCCGCTGCCGCGACGATGCCCGCCGCACTGTGGTGCGGGCCACGGCTGAAGGGTTGCGGCTGGTGGGGGCGCTGTCGCAGACCATCGAGGCGCACTACGCCTGGATGGAGGCGCGGCTGGGCAAGGCGCGGCTGGCGCAGCTTTACGCTCTGCTGGACGACGTGATCGCCATGGAACAACCCGCCGACCCGGGCGAATCCGCCGCCCGGTTCGCTGAATGAAAGACCGCCCATGAACGCTTCCACTTTGGCGCCCTACCTGCCCTCGGGCACGGTGTACGGCACGCTGCTCAACTTCAAGGGCGAGCACGCGCTGTGGGCCGCGCGCATGGTCGAGCTGCCTTACAAGGCGCCGCCCAAGGCACCCGTGCTCTACGTGAAAACGGCCAACACCTTCACACCCGCCAGGGGCACGGTGGCACTGCCCGCTGGCGCGTTGGTGGAGGTGGCCGCAAGCATCGGTCTGGTGATGGGCTGGCCGGACGACCTGCTCGCTCCCGTCGGCCCGCCCGGTGTGCTGGGCGCGGTGTTGCTCAACGATGTGGCCATCGCCCACGACAGCTACTACCGCCCGCCGGTGAAAACCCGTTGCGTGGACGGCTTTCTGGGCCTGGGGGCTGAATGCGTGGCATTGGCGGCCCTGGGTGGACTGGCTGGCTTGTCCAGCCTGCGTCTGGAACTGCACATCAACGGCGTGCACCGGCAGACCACGGCATTGAGCGATCTGGTGCGCGATGCCGAGTCGCTGCTGTCTGAAGTGAATGCCTTTATGGGCCTGCGCGAGGGCGATGTGTTGATGCTGGGAACTGACTGCCTGCCAGATGGCACAAGGCCTCAAGTCAAGGCGGGCGACACGGTGGAAATTCTGGCAGAGGGGTTTCCAGCCACGGTCCATCACTTTGTGGCGGAAGGGGTTGCACCATGAAGCGCGCTCGCATTGCCTGGGCCGGCGCCGTGCACGACGCGATCGAGTGCGATGGCCAGCTGGAACTGCTCACCCCCGCTCTGCGAGGTCAGCGCGTGCCATTCGAAGGTGTGGTGTGGCTGCCGCCGCTGCCGCCCATGCCTGCCCATCGGCCACGCACCATTCTGGCCCTGGGACTGAACTACGCCGACCATGCGAAGGAGCTGGCCTTCAAGGCACCGGAAGAACCCCTGGCCTTCATCAAGGGCGAGGCCTCGCTGATCGGCCATCGCGGCTTCACCGTGCGGCCGCCGGAGGTGCAGTTCATGCATTACGAGTGTGAACTGGCGGTGGTGATCGGTCGCACCGCCAGGCGGGTGACCAAGGCCGAAGCCCTGGATTTCGTGGCCGGCTACACCGTGGCCAATGACTACGCCATTCGTGACTACCTCGAAAACTGGTACCGCCCGAACCTGCGGGTGAAGAACCGCGACACCTGCACACCCATCGGCCCTTGGTTCGTGGACGCGGCCGACGTGCATGAGCGTCTCGGCGGGCCCATGAACCTGGCTCTGAACACCACGGTCAACGGGACCATCACACAGCAGGGCAACACGCGCGACATGATCTTCGACGTGCCCACGCTGATCGAATACTTCAGCGCCTTCATGACGCTACACCCCGGCGACCTGATCCTCACCGGCACGCCCGACGGTGTGGTCGACTGCAAACCAGGCGACGTGGTGGTCACGTCCATTGAAGGCATCGGTTCGCTGGAGAACACGATTGCGCTCTGAACCCTGCCATTCACACCAACACCGCCGGGGCTGAGCGTCACTCCAACCGGTGGGAAACCCACACCATCATGAACATTCCACACCTCATCAACGGCCAGACGGTCGCCAGCCACACGCGCTTCGAAACCATCAACCCTGCCACGCAGGAGGTGCTGGCCGAGGTGGCCGCCGGAGGCGAGGCCGAAGTGAATGCGGCTGTGCAGGCCGCCAAAGACGCGTTTCCGAAGTGGGCCGGCCTGCCCGCCACCGAACGCGCGCGGCTGATGCGCCGCCTGGGCGAGCTGATCGCGAAACACGTGCCCGAGATCGCGCAGACCGAGACCAACGACAGCGGCCAGGTGATCGCTCAAACCGGCAAGCAGCTCATTCCCCGTGCGGCTGACAACTTCCACTACTTTGCCGAGATGTGTACCCGTGTGGACGGCCACACCTATCCCACGCCCACGCACCTGAACTACACGCTGTTCCATCCGGTGGGCGTGTGCGCGCTCATCAGCCCCTGGAACGTGCCCTTCATGACGGCCACCTGGAAGGTGGCACCCTGCCTGGCGTTTGGCAACACGGCCGTGCTGAAGATGAGCGAACTCAGCCCGCTCACGGCCGCACGCCTGGGCCAGCTGGCGCTGGAAGCGGGCATTCCGCCGGGGGTGCTGAACGTGGTGCACGGTTTTGGCAAGGAAGCCGGCGAACCGCTGTGTGCGCACCCGGATGTGCGCGCCATTTCGTTCACCGGGTCCACCGCCACCGGCAACCGCATCGTGCAGAGCGCGGGCCTGAAGAAGTTCAGCATGGAGCTCGGCGGCAAGAGCCCGTTCGTGATCTTTGAAGATGCCGACCTGGATCGCGCTCTGGATGCCGCCGTGTTCATGATCTTCAGCAACAATGGCGAGCGCTGCACGGCCGGCAGCCGCATCCTGGTGCAGCAAAGCATCTACCCCGACTTTGCACAGAAATTCGCCGAGCGGGCCAAGCGCATTGCCGTCGGCGACCCGCTGGATGAAAAAACCATCATCGGCCCCATGGTCAGCCAGGGGCACCTGGCCAAGGTGCGCAGCTACATCGAACTCGGCCCAAAGGAGGGCGCCACCTTGCTGTGTGGCGGGCTTGACCGGCCTTCCTACGCGGCCGAATTGCCGGACCGGGTGAAGGCGGGAAACTTTGTGTGGCCCACCGTGTTCGCGGATGTGGACAACCGCATGCGCATCGCCCAGGAAGAGATCTTCGGCCCGGTGGCTTGCCTGATTCCGTTCCGTGACGAAGCCCACGCCATCGAACTGGCCAACGACATCCAGTACGGCCTCTCCAGCTATGTGTGGACCGAAAACCTGGGGCGTGCGCACCGGGTGGCGGCATCCATCGAGGCGGGCATGTGTTTCGTGAACAGCCAGAACGTGCGCGACCTGCGCCAGCCGTTCGGCGGCACCAAGGCCAGCGGTACCGGGCGCGAGGGCGGCACCTGGAGTTATGAGGTGTTTCTGGAGCCGAAGAACGTGGCAGTGTCTCTTGGTTCACATCACATTCCGCATTGGGGTGTTTGAGATGCGTTCACTCCAAAAGGAGGGCGGGATAGAAGGGGTGCGGGGCTCTGCTCCGCGAATGTCCCCCGGAACGGGCTGCGCCCGTCCCTCCTCCTTTATTTCGCTGCGCAGAACCCCACACCCCTTCCATCCTGAGCAGCGTGCTGGTAGTCGGTCTGCCTCGCTCGTGGTCCGCAGTGGGTTGGCCGGTGGGGGTGGTTGCCGCAGCGAAATAAAGGGGGAGGGCTGGGCGCAGCCCAGACCGGAGGACATTCGCGGAGGCAAGCACCCCCGGCGGACGGCCCACGGAGCGAGAGAAATCTTCAAGGGAGACCCAGCATGGGCAAAGTAGCACTGGTCGGCAAGATCACCCACGTCCCTTCCATGTACCTCAGCGAGCTCGACGGCCCGCGAAAGGGAACAAGGCAGGACGCCATTGACGGCCACAAGGAAATCAGCCGCCGTTGCAGCGAACTCGGGGTGGACACCATCGTCGTGTTCGACACCCACTGGCTCGTCAACGCCAGCTACCACCTCAACTGCGCACCCCACTTCCAGGGAACGTACACCAGCAACGAACTGCCGCACTTCATCAGCAACCTGCCGTTCGAGATTCCGGGCAACCCCGAACTCGGGCAACTGCTGGCCAGGGTGGCCAACGAACACGGGGTCGAAACCTTGGCCCACCACGCCACCACGCTGGGTCCGGAGTACGGCACCCTCGTGCCCATGCGCTACATGAACGCAGACCAGCACTTTAAGGCCATCTCGGTGTCAGCCCTGTGCACGGTGCACTACCTCAACGACAGCGCCCGCCTGGGCTGGGCAATGCGCAAGGCCGTGGAAGACCACTACGACGGTACCGTGGCCTTTCTCGCCAGCGGCAGCCTGAGCCACCGCTTCGCGCAGAACGGCCTTGCGCCGGAGTTCGCCTTCAAGATATGGTCTCCGTTCCTCGAGACGCTGGATCGGCGGGTGGTGCAGATGTGGGAAAACGGTGAGTGGGCCGACTTCTGCGGCATGCTGCCCGAATACGCCAGCAAGGGTCATGGCGAAGGCTTCATGCACGACACCGCGATGATGATGGGCGTGCTGGGCTGGAGCGAATACGAAGGCAAGGCCGAGGTCATCACCCCGTACTTCGGCGCCAGCGGCACCGGCCAGATCAATGCGGTGTTTCCCGTCACGCCCGTCACCGGCAAGGCCATTCCCAAGGCGCAGGCCTCCACCGCCGACGGCTTCAGTCTGGTGAGCAGCAGGCTTTGATCGCAAGGCTTCCGATGCCCCACCTCGTCATCCTCTACACCCCCAACCTGGACCAACCCACCGATCTGGGAGGCCTCGACATGACTGCCTTGTGCCGGGCGTTGTGCGACGCCATGCTCTCGGTGCGCGATGAAAGCAATCGCCAGGTCTTCCCTACCGGCGGCACGCGCGTGCTCGCCTACCCAGCGTCACACTTCGCTCTGGCTGACGGTGGTGCAGCCGGCGAAGCCGCAGGGAAGGGCAGCGACTACGCCTTTGTCTACATGAACGTGCGCATGGCCACGGGCCGCAGCGCATCGGTGCACCAGCGCGTGGGTGAAGCGCTGAAATCCTGTGTGCAAAGCCGCTTTGCCGAACAGCTGGCCGCGCGGCCCATCGGCATTACGGTACAGATCGACGAAGGCCATGAGGTGTTCGATGCCAAGATCAGTTCGCTGCACCCGCTGTTCAACCCCGCCTGAGCTACCACATGCTTGACGACACCCTCATCCAGCAGCTTGCGGCCGAGCTCGACCACGCTGAAAAAACCCGCGTACCCCTGGAGCATTTTTCCAAGCGCCACCCCGGCATGACCGTCGAAGACGGCTACCGCATCGGACGCGCCTGGGTGGATCTGCAGATGGCACAAGGCCAGCGGGTTATCGGCCACAAGATCGGCCTGACCAGCCGCGCCATGCAGATCAGCAGCCAGATCGACGAACCCGACTTTGGCACCTTGCTGGAGAGCATGCGTTTCATCGCCCGCGCCGGTGAGGTGCTCGACATTCCCACCGACCGCTTCATTGCGCCCCGTGTGGAAGTGGAGCTCGCCTTTGTGCTCAAGACGCCCTTGCAGGGGCCCGACGTGACGGTGGAACAAGTGCTGGCCGCCACCGAATACGTCACGCCCGCCATCGAGATCATCGACGCGCGCATCGAACAGTTCGACCGCCATACCCGCGCCATGCGCAAGGTGTTCGACACCATCAGCGACAACGCCGCCAACGCCGGCATCGTGCTGGGTGAGGGCGACCCTCGCTACCGCGCCAACCCGCACACCACCGACCTGCCCTGGTGCGGCGCCGTGTTGCGGCAGAACGGCGCAGTCGAAGAAACCGGGCTGGCCGCTGGCGTGCAAGGGCATCCGGCGCTTGGCATTGCCTGGCTGGCCAACAAGCTGGCGCCCTGGGGCGAGCGGCTGGAGGCCGGCGAAATCGTGCTGGCCGGTTCGTTCACGCGCCCGGTGGCGGCCAAGGCGGGCGACCTGTTCGAAGCCGACTATGGCCCGCTGGGCTGTTTGCGCTTCCGCTTTGTCTGACCCGGGCATCTCTGAGATCTTGAACATGCAAACACCCGCCAACCCTTTCAAGCAGGCCCTGGTCGAGCGCCGTCCCCAGATCGGTCTCTGGCTCGGTCTGGCCAACGCCTACAGTGCCGAGATCTGCGCCGGTGCCGGGTTCGACTGGCTGCTGATCGATGGCGAACATTCGCCCAATGGCGTGACCGACGTGCTGGCCCAAGCCCAGGCCATTGCCGCCTACACGACCACCCACGCCATCGCGCGCGTGCCGGTAGGTGACTCGGTGCTGATCAAACAGTACCTGGATGTGGGAATTCAGACCTTGTTGGTGCCCATGGTCGACACCGCCGAGCAGGCCGCGCAGTTGGTGCGTGCCTGCCGCTACCCGCAGGACGACGGGCAAGGCGGCATCCGCGGCATGGCCGGCGCCCGAGCGTCGCGCTGGGGGCGCTACCCGAACTACGCCAAGGAAGCGAATGCGCAGGTGTGCCTGCTGGTGCAGGCGGAGACCCAGGCTGCGCTGGAACACCTGGATGCCATCGCCGCCACCCCCGGGGTGGACGGCGTTTTCATCGGCCCGTCCGACCTTTCCGCGTCGATGGGTCACGTGGGCAACCCGGGCCACCCGGCCGTGCAGGCCGCGATTGAGGACGCCATCGCGCGCATCCTGCGGGCCGGCAAGGCGCCCGGCATCCTCACCAGCGATGAAACACAGGCACGCCACTACCTGGCGCTGGGCGCGGTGTTCGTGGCCGTGGGGCTCGACACCCAGATCCTGATGCGACAGACCACCGACCTCGTCGCGCGCTTCAAGGGAGCAGCCCCTGCACCTGCTCTCACCAAGGGCGCTGTCTACTGATTGAACCCCGGAGGCCCTATGAACACTGCCCTGCAACCCGACACCGTCCTGCCCGCCGGCATGCACCCCGACGAGTGGGCCGCGCGGCTGGAACTCGCCGCCTGCTACCGCGTGTTTGCCATGCTCGGCTGGACCGAGATGATCTACAACCACATCACACTGCGCCTGCCGGACAGCGTGAGTGGCGTTGAAAAGGCTTTTTTGATCAACCCATTTGGCTTGCACTACAGCGAAGTCACTGCCAGCAATCTCGTGAAGATCAACCTCAAGGGCGAGGTGCTCGACGGCTCGCCCCACCCGGTCAACCCGGCGGGCTTTACCGTGCACGCGGCCATCCACGACGGCATCGAAGGCGCGCACTGTGTCATGCACACCCACACCACCGCCGGCGTGGCCGTGGCCTGCCTGAAGGACGGTCTGCAGCAGACCAACTTCTACTCCGCGCAACTGCACGACATGGTGGCCTACCACGACTTCGAGGGCATCACCATCCACGCCGACGAGGGTCCACGCGTGCTCCAGAGCATCGGTAACAAGCCGGCCGTCATCTTGCGCAACCACGGCCTGCTGGCCTGGGGAGCCACGCTGCCGCAGACTTTCGCCATCCTGTGGACGCTCAACCGCGCCTGCGAGATCCAGCTCGCCACCTTCAGCATGGGCGGTGCGCAGGCGGCGATCCCCGTGCCAGAAGCCATCGCCGAAAAATGCACGCGCGACGCCCTGCAATTCAACCCGAACCATGGTGCCGGCCGCGACGTGTTCGATGCCCTGGTGCGCCAGGTGAACCGCATCGACACCAGCTACCGCGATTGACTCCACGCCATCTTCTGAAAGCCTTGCCATGACAGACGCACAAGTCCAGCCCTTTCAACGCGTGACCATCGTGGGTGCCGGCGCCATCGGCGGCTGGCTGGGCGTGCACCTGGCACAGGCCGGCTGCACCGTGAGCGCACTGGCCCGTGGCGAGACCCTGGCCGCGCTGCGCCAGCATGGCTTGCGCCTGCACCAGGGCGGCGAGTTGCGCCAGGTGCCCGTCAACGCTGTGGGCAGCGCCGCCGAATTGGGTGTGCAGGACCTGGTGGTCATCGCGGTGAAGGCGCCTTCGCTGGCGTCGGTGGCGGCCACGATCGGTCCGCTGATCGGTCCGGACACGGTGGTCCTCACCGCCATGAACGGTGTGCCCTGGTGGTTCTTCGAAGGCTTTGGCGGTGCATTGGCCGGCACACCGCTGCAGGCCGTCGACCCGGACGGCGGCATCGCGCAAGCGATTCCGGGCCGGCACGTGATCGGTGGCGTGGTGCACGTGAGCTGTTCGTTGGACGCCCCCGGCGAGATCCGCCACCACTTCGGCAACGGGCTGATCCTGGGCGAGCCCTCCGGACAGTCCAGCGAACGTCTGACCGCGCTGGTGGCGCTGCTGCAGCGCAGTGGCATCGTCGCTACCGCATCGCAGCAGATCCAGAAAGACGTCTGGTACAAGCTCTGGGGCAACATGACGGTCAACCCGGTGAGCGCGCTCACCGGCGCCACCACCGACCGTATCTTGGGCGACCCGCTGGTGCGCGACTTCATCAGCGCCGTGATGTTGGAGGCCAAGGCCATTGGCGGGCGCATCGGCATTCCCATCGACCAGCAACCCGAGGACCGTCATGCGGTCACGCTCAAGCTGGGCGCGTTCAAGACCTCCATGCTGCAGGACGTGGAAGGGAATCGCCCCGTGGAGCTGGATGCCCTGGTGACGGCCGTGCGCGAACTGGGGCAGCTCACGGGCGTGGCCACGCCTTTCACCGACGCGCTGCTGGGGCTGTCGCGCCTGCAGGCGCAGACGCTGGGCCTGTACCCGATGACCGCTCCAGCCGCCGCGCAGCAGGGTTAGTCCCCCTTCCGGTGTCAGTGCAGCGCTTCGAGAATCACCACATGCCCGCCACCTGGACCTTCGATGCACCCGCCGGTGTTCACCTGTTTCCTGCGGCGGCTGTGGCTGGCTTGCTTGACGTGGCCAGTGCACCGCTGAGCGCCGAACGCCTGCTTCGGGCCATTGAGCCGGTGGTGCCAGTGGAGCACCTCGCGCTGGTGACCTTCCGGCACCAAACGCCAGAACTGATCGAGGGCTTCTCCGCGCACACCCGTGATCGCAACGTGGTGGCCGAGTGCTTCACCATTTATCGTCGCAGCGACTACTTCCGCAGCGACGCCGTCATGCGCATGGCCGATCAGGTGGCGCAGCGTCCGGCGCGCGAAGTCACGGTGATGCATTGCCGGGCCGACGAGCTGCCGGTGGCCGGCTGGCGCGACGACATCTACGTGCGCGAGAGCCTCATTGAGCGCTTTACCCTGCTGCATGCACCGGCACGCGGTGCGGTGCAGGCCATCCATCTGTACCGGGACCATCGCCAAGGCCTGTTTCAGCCGCACGAAATAGAGCAATTGCTCGCGCTCGCACCGCTGTTGCGCCAAGCCCACCACGCTGCGCTGCAAGCAGGCGCTGTGGCGGTGGACAGGCAAGCGCAGATCGACCAGGCTTCACGCCGATTGGGACGGCTGGCACCTTCGCTGTCGCCGCGCGAACGCGCGGTGTGCGCACGCATCGCCTGCGGTCTCAGCGCCGATGGCATCGCCGCCGACCTCGACGTCGCGCCTTCCACCGTGCTCACCCTGCGAAAGCGTGCGTACCTGAAGCTGGCCGATGTGGGCCTGCCGGCGCACCGCCTGGGGTTGGCGCGCCTGCTCGCCTGAGACCCTGAGTGTCCCCCTCGAAGGGGACGGCGCACCCGTGGGCGCGGCCTAGCATGGACCGCACATGAACGAAGGAGACCCCGATGTGGCTGCGCAACTGCTGGTACGTGATCGCCTGGGACCACGAGATCCCCGCGGCAGACGACCCCAAGCTCTTCACCCGCACGGTGCTGGGCGAACCGGTGCTGGTCTACCGCACCGGCACCGGTGACATCGTCGCGCTGGAAGACCGCTGCTGTCACCGCCATGCACCTTTGTCGGTGGGCCGGCGCGAAGGCGACTGCGTGCGCTGCGGCTACCACGGGCTGAAGTTCGATCCGCAAGGCCACTGCGTGGAAGCGCCGGGCATCGAGATCGTGCCCGCCAAGGCCTGTGTGCACCGCTACCCGGTGGCGGTGCGCAACCGCTGGGTGTTCGTGTGGATGGGCGATCCCGCCAAGGCCGACGTGGCGCTGCTGCCCGACAACTTCAGCTGCGACCACCCCGACTGGAAGAACAGGCCGGGCTACCTGCACTACGACACGCCCTACCTGCTCATCTGCGACAACCTGCTGGACTTTTCCCACCTGAGCTACGTGCACGAAAAGTCGCTGGGGGGCTCCACGCGCATCGCGCAGTCGCGTCCCGTGATCGAGCCCGTACCTGGCGCCACCGCCGACTGGCCACAGATGGGCATCAGGGTCTCGCGCCATGTGAACGATGTGCCACCGCCGCCGTTCTACCAACGCTTCCGCCAGTTCGACACCAACCTCGATCGCTGGTTCGTCTACGAATTCCTGTTGCCCGGCACGCTGCTGATGCACTCGGGTGGACGACCCACCGGCGCGGCGCCCGATGCACCCGGCCCGTCGGTGCGTCTGCACAGCTGCCAGACGCTCACACCCGAGACTACCCACACCACGCACTATTTCTTCCAGCAGTCGCATCCGGCGAACGAAGGCGACGACACCGTCACCGAGAGCATCTACAACAGCCTGATCGGCGCCTTCAATGAAGACCGCGACATGATCACCGCGCAGCACCGCAACATCCTGCTCAGCTCCGCGCGGCCCATGATGCCGCTGGCCATGGACGCCGCACTCATCCAGTTCCGCCGCCTGCTGGAGGCACGCGTGCACGCCGAACACAGCGCGGCCATCGCTTCGCCCCACCCCGCCCTGACGACCTGACCACAACGGAGACACAACGATGAAATGGCCCACCTGCCGACTCGCCCCTTTGACTGCCGCCCTGATGATGACCACCGGTTTGGCCAGCGCCCAGACCGTTCTTAATGTGTCCACCTGGTTGCCGCCTTCGCACGGCGCCACCATGGCGCAGAACAAGGGTCTGTTCACACTGTTTTCCATCTTGGAAAAACAGTGTGAACAGACCCTTGGTGCGAGGCCGTAGAAAAAGAGAGCAAGGGCAGTGTGAAATGCAACCTGCTGCCCAAGGCGGTCTCAGCACCGCCCGGCACGTTCGACGCGGTGCGCGACGGGTTGGCCGATGTGTCCTACACGGTGGACGGCTACACACCGGATCGCTTCATCTTCACGCAGGTGGCCGAATTCCCGTTCCTGGGCGACAGTTCCACCGCCACCAGCGTGGCCTACCAGCGCATCTGCGACAAGTACTTCGCCCCCCCTGGGCGAGCACCGCGGCGTAAAAGTGCTGGGCGTGTTCACCCACGGCCCCGGCATCACTTTCACGGTCAAGTAGCCGGTCTCCAGCGCAGCCGATGCCGCCAAGCTGAAGTTCCGCATCGCTGGCGGCAACATCAACGAACTCTCCAAGCTCATGGGCTGGAACACCACGCTCAAACCCGCCACCGAATCCTTCGAGCTGCTGTCCACCGGCGTGATGGACGGCACCTTCTTCCCTGACGAATCGCTGCAGTCCATGCGGCTGAACATGGTGAAGTACGCCACCACTTTCCCCGGTGGCCTCTACAACACCAGTTTCGTCTTCATGATGAATCCGGCCAAATACAACGCGCTCAAGCCTGAAGAGAAAGCCGCCATCGACAAGGTGTCGGGCGAGCACGCCGCGCGCCTGTTTGCCGCCGGATGGGACCGCACCGATGCCGCTTCACGCGAGATCCAGAAAACCACCGGCGTGCAGCGCCAGATGGCCAGCGATGCCTTTGTGAATGAAATGAAGGCCAAGCAGGCGGCGCTGGAAGACAAGTGGGTGGCGGCGGCCGAAGCCAAGGGCTTGAAGAATGCCCGCGCCGTGCTCGACGAGTTCCGCGCCGAGACGCAAAAGCTCAAGTGAGATTGGTGGTGGGGCCTGGCTCAGGCCTCAGCCACCCGTACCACGGTCTTCCCCAGATGGTGCCCGGAAAGCAGATCAATGAAGCCTTGCGGTGCCTCCAGCAGTCCGTGAACCACATTTTCCTGCACGCGCACGTGGCCCTTCTCGATCCAGTGGCGCATTTGTGTGCGAAAACGCAGCAGATGCTCGAAGCGCTCGCCATAGTGGTCAAGCACGATGAAGCCCTGCAGGTGAACGCGCTTTTGCAACACAGTCGCGAGCAGCGCGGGTCGAAGGTCGGGCGTTTGCGCCGCCCCCGCAGCGTCGTTGTAGTGGGCGATGAATCCGCACACCGGCACGCGCGCGCCGGTGTTGAGCAGGGGCAGCACGGCGTCGAGCACGGCGCCGCCCACGTTCTCGAAGTACACGTCGATACCCTGAGCGCAGGCCTGGGCCAATTGCCTTGCGAAGTCAAGGGCGTGGCGGTCGATGCAGACGTCGAAGCGCAATACTTCCAGGGCATGCCTGCACTTCTCTGCCCCGCCCGCGATGCCCACGACGCGCGCACCGTGCAGCCGGGCCAGCTGGCCGACCACGGCGCCGACCGCACCGGTGGCCGCAGCCACCACCACGGTGTCCCCGCGACGAACCTGTGCGATGTCGATCAGCCCCACATGCGCTGTGAAACCCGGCATGCCCAGCGCGCCGAGCGCGAGCGAGGGCTGTGGGTCTTCATCGAGAGGCAACAGATCGCTGCCGTCTGACAGCGTGTAATCCTGCCAGCCAGCGTTGGCGAGCACGAGATTGCCGGGCCGAAAGCCGGTGTGGCGCGAGGCCACGACGCGACTGACGGTGCCGCCCACCATGGGCGCGCCGACCTCCACCGGGGGGGCGTAGCCTGGTCCCATCGGGTCCATGAGGTTGCGCATGTAGGGATCGAGCGAGAGCACGAGCGTCTGCAGCAACACCTGGCCATCCATGGGTGCGGGAACGGGTGTGGTCTCGGTGCGAAAGTTCGACGGGCTCGGCGCGCCGTCGGGCCTTGAGGCGAGCACGATGCGGCGGTTCACCGTGGCGCTTTGGGCGCCGAGAGAGGTCGAGGTCATAGGGGTAACCATTGGATCCTTGACAGCGGACAGGGGAGACGAGCGAGTGATGGTGGTGGAACCGGCATCAGGACAGGTGTCGCAAGAGGAAGACATGTGGAATATCGGGTCAAAGGGTGGACCGGAATGGCAAGGTCGCCAGCTTAGGACTAGGATCCCGGCGTTTCAATTGCGATTTCTCCGAAATGCATGATTTTTCCTCCGACTTGGCGAGGCCACGGCCGTCCGATCTGCTGAGTCAGATTCTGTTGGGGCTTCGGCTTGATGGCGTGTCGTACGGGCGTTGTGTGATGCGCCCGCCATGGGCTGTTGCCTTTCCCGCTCGACCTGAGGCGCGCTTTCACTTTGTGGCGCGCGGGGGTGCATGGCTGCGAACCCCGGGTGGCGACTGGCTGTCGCTGAAGGGCGGTGACGCTGTGCTGCTGCCGCGTGGCAGCCTTCATGTGCTGGCCAGCTCACCAGAGGTGCCGACGGTCGGCATCGACTCGCTCGCTCGCACCGAGGTGGCTGAGAACATTTACCTGGTTGGCGACGCGGCCCGCGCAAGAGGCGATGTGCTGAGCGATGGTGACGCCGTGATGTTCTGCGGAGCGATGCGCTTCAACCTCGACCCGCTTCACCCTCTGCTGACCATGATGCCGGACTTGATGCGGGCCAGCGAACTGGCGGCGCGCGATCCCGCTGTACCTGCGTTGCTTGATGCCATGGAGCGCGAGGTGGCGTTGGAACGCATTGGCGCCTTTGGCATGCTGGCTCGGATGGCCGACGTCCTGGCCGCAAGCATCATCCGCGTCTGGGTGGAGTGCGCCTGCAGCGATGCCAGTGGCTGGATCGCTGCGGTGCAATGCCCGCGCATCGGCAAGGTGATCGCGGCCATTCACGCCGAACCTGAGAGAGATTGGACCGTGCCGACCCTTGCGAGCCTGATGGGTGCGTCGAGGTCAAGCTTTGCCGAGGCGTTCACCCGCACCGTGGGAGAAAGCCCGGCGAAGTATGTGGCCAGGGTGCGCATGTTCCAGGCGCGGCGCTGGATCGAGCGCGAGGGCATGCGCGTGGCGGTGGCGGCCACGCGACTGGGTTACGACTCCGAGGCTTCGTTCAGTCGAGCCTTCAAACGCGTCATGGGTCTGCCGCCCGCCGCAGTGCGCCAAAAGCACAGAGACGCAGCGAGAACCATCTAAGGCGTTCGCTTACCCCGCCAGCGCCGGGAACAGCTTCACCAGCCCGGTGGCCATCACCTCCACCGACAACGCGGCCAGGATCAGACCCATCAACCGTGTCATCACGTTGATGCCGGTCTGGCCCAGGATGCGTGAAATGGGCTGGGCCAGCGTGAAACACACCGCTGTGGCCAGCGCGATCACCACGCCGTAGCCGACCAGCGCGGCATGCTGGAAGAAGGTCTGCGCCTGGTCGGCGTAGATCACCACGGTGGACATGCTGGCCGGCCCGGTGAGCAGCGGAATCGTCAGTGGCACCACGGCGATGGAGGTGCGCGAGGACGCGTCGTTCACTTCTTCTTGTGTGGCCTTGGCCTCGGCCGGCTGGGCGTTGAGCATGGACAAGGCTGAGGTGAGCAGCAGCATGCCACCGCCCACCTGGAAGCTCGCCAGCGAGATGCTGAAGAACTCGAGGATCTGCAGGCCGATCAGGGCGCAGGTGGCGATCACCGCGAACGCACTGAACGCCGAAATCAGCACCGTGCGCTGGCGCTGCTTGCGCGAAAAGCCCTGCGTGTAGTGAATGAAGAAGGGCACGATCGCCAGGGGGTTGACGATGGCCAGCAGGGTGATGAGGGGTTTGAAGTCCATGGGTGTGTGGCGTGGTGGGCAGCGTGGATTTTGCTCCCACCGCCGAACGTTCAGTTGGCCGACCTCAGCCGGATCAGCCCCCTTGACGCGGGAGGCACCAGGTCCCTTCCAGTTGCCGGGGCAGCGACCCGCGCAGCGGCGGAGCGTGGGGGCCTTCAGACCGCAGCGCCGGGCCGCCCCAAGCAAGGTCAGCCCCCTCGGGGGGGCAGCGACCCGCGCAGCGGCGGAGCGTGGGGGCCTTCAGACCGCAGCGCCGGGCCGCCCCAAGCAAGGTCAGCCCCCTCGGGGGGCAGCGACCCGCGCAGCGGCGGAGCGAAGGGGGCACTATCTACCTCCGGAGACGTCCAAAAGGCTCATGGTCGTGTAGCTCGCCGCGTCAGACAGCAGCCACACAATGGCTTGCGCCACCTCGTCGGCCGTGCCGCCGCGCTGCATGGGCACCTGGTGCTTGAGCTCGTTCACCCGGTTGGGCAGGCCGCCGCTGGCGTGGATCTCGGTTTCGATCAGGCCTGGTCGCACCGCGTTCACGCGGATGCCTTCGCCCGCCACCTCTTTGGCCAGACCGATGGTGAAGGCATCGACCGCGCCCTTGGCCGCCGCGTAGTCCACATACTGACCCGGCGAGCCCAGGCGCGACGCCGCGCTGGACATGTTCACGATGGCGCCGCCCGAACCACCGTGGCGGGTGCTCATGCGCCGCACCGCTTCCCGCGCGCACAGCAACGTGCCCATCACGTTGATGTCGAACATCCGGCGCCAGCGCGCCATGTCCATCTCATCCAGGCGCGCGCTCACGTCCACCACGCCTGCGTTGCTCACCAGGCCGGTGATCGGGCCGAACTTCGCGTCGATGCGCTCGAACATCGTCATCACCTGGGCTTCAACGGCCACGTCGGCCTGTACGGCCATGGCGCTGCCGCCACCGGCCCTGATCTGGCGCACCACCTCGTCGGCGGTCAGCGAGTTGGCCGTGTAGTTCACCGCCACCGTCCAGCCCTGCTCGGCCGCCAGCCGCGCCGTGGCCGCGCCGATCCCGCGCCCGCCGCCGGTGACCAGAAGCACCTTCCGCTGCACCTTGTCCATACCCCGCCTCCTGCATAAAGTGGTTGCATCGCTTACAACGTGGGCTGCCCGTTCACACCCTCCACCGGGATTACAACAGCCTCAGGAGATCCCCATGCGTCGCACAGTCGATTATTTTTTCGCCCCCCAGAGCCCCTGGATGTACCTGGGTCATGCCCGATTTACCGACATCGTTCAGCGCGCGGGCGCCGAGGTGCGGGTGCGACCGGTGGACTATGGCCAGATCTTCGCTGTCTCCGGCGGACTGCCCCTGCCCAAACGCGCACCCCAGCGCCAGGCCTACCGCCTGGTGGAGCTGCGCCGCTTCAGCGAAGCGCTGGGCATTCCCCTGCACCCCGAACCCCGTCACTTCCCGGTCGCCGGCGATCCTGCCGGCTGGCTGATCACCGCCGTGGCCGAACAAGAGGGTGCCGAGGCCGCCATGCGCCTCACGGGCGCTATTGGCCGAGCCATCTGGGTCGAAGAGCGCAACGTTGCCGACGACAACGTGCTGGCCGAACTGCTCAGCGAGAACGGGCTGGAGGTTTCGCACCTGGCGCGATCGCAGCAGGCGGATGTCAAGGCGCGCTACGCCGAACACACCCAGCAAGCGATTGACGCCGGTGTCTTCGGTGCGCCAAGCTATGTCATCGACGGCGAGATCTTCTGGGGCCAGGACCGGCTCGATTTTGTGGAGCGCCGCCTGGCCGGCTGATCTGCCGCGCACCCTTTCTTTCATCCCTTCAATACAAGGAGCACGCATGGGCCAATTCATCGATCTCAAGTCCGCCGACGGTTTCACCTTTCCCGCCTACGTGGCGCAACCCACCGGCACGCCCAAGGGCGGCCTGGTGGTGCTGCAGGAAATCTTCGGCGTCAACTCGCACATCCGTTCCGTGGCCGATGGCTACGCCGCGGACGGCTATTTTGTGGTCGCGCCGTCCACCTTCCACCGCGTCCAGTCGGGCGTTGACATGGGCTATTCCGAGGCCGACATGGGTGAGGGCTTCCGCCTGAAAACCGCGGTTGAGGCCTTGCCCGAACCCGGTGTCATGCCCGACATCCAGGCCGCCATCGACCATGCGGAACAAGCCGGCAAGGTCGGCATCGTCGGCTACTGTTGGGGTGGCCTGCTCACCTGGCGTGCGGCCTGTCGGCTCAAGGGTTTGTCTGCTGCAGTGCCGTACTACGGCGGCGGCATGACCGGCGAAGGCGAAGCCTCCCGCCAACCCACCGTGCCCGTGATGGCCCACTTCGGCGACCAGGACCACTGGATCCCGCTTGACACCGTCGAGGCCTTCAAAAAGGCCCAGCCTGGCGTCACGGTCTACATCTACAACGCCAACCATGGCTTCAACTGCGACCAGCGCGGCTCGTACGACGAAGCGGCGGCCAGGCAGGCACGCGAGCGCACCCTGGCCTTTCTTGCCGAACACGTGAACAGGCCCTAAAGATGGACCAGTCCCGCCCAGCATCGGGCATAGCCGGCCATTTGCGGCGGCTGTTCTATGGCCATGTCCGGGCCTGTACGGGAAGGCTTGATGCGGCGGCGGGCCACCCGCTTGACGGTGGCGATGACTGCAGGCCCGTGAAGCGGGTTTCCCGGCATCAGTGGCTGGGGCTGCTGCTGGCAGGGCTGATGGGCAGTGCATCTGCGCAGTACACCGGCCCACTGTTTGACGCCCACCTGCACTACAACGACGAAGCCTGTGTGCACGACGGCGTGTCGCCTGGCTGCCCGTTCCCACTCTCCGACGTGCTGAACCGCATGCAGCGCAACGGGGTTCGGGCCATCGTCGCGAATTCCCGGCCCAACGAAGGCACCAGGGCCTTGGCGCAGGCGCGCGAGCAAACGGCCGCTGCCGGTGTCACGGTGGTGCCCTTCGTCCGTCTCTACCGCAACCGTGCCGACTACAACAACTGGTTCCGGGACCCCAGCATCGCCGAACTCGTGCACACCGAACTTGCCGACGGTACCCCGGCAGGGCCGTACCGCGGCCTGGGTGAATTCCACCTGTACGACAGCGCCAACGCCAATGGCCAGGTGGCCCGCCAACTCATGGCCATGGCCGAAGAAAAAGGCCTGGCCATCCTTGCCCATGTGGACGATGTCGCCATCGACCTGCTCATGGCCCACACCATTTCCAATGGTGAGAATGCGATGCGTGGAGAAGCGGCGGAGCGTGGGGGTCACAGCTTCCGATTGATCTGGGCCCACACCGGCATCGGCGGAACGGCCGTCGAACGGGTCGACCAGCTGATGGCAAAGTACCCCGCACTCATGGGTGAACTCTCTTACCGACCTGGCCTCACCTGCAGCGAAGGCCAGCTCTGCCCGGAGTGGCGCGCCTTGCTGCTCAAGTACCCGGACCGCTTCCTGATCGGCTCCGACACCTGGGTCAATCTGCGCTGGCTGTATTACGACGACCTCATGCGCGGCTACCGAACCTGGCTGGGTGGCTTGCCGCCCGAATTGGCCCGTCGCATTGGCTGGGAGAATGGAGCCCGCCTGTTCGGCGTACCCACTCCGTCCCAATGACCATGATCCAGCTTCATTACTACCCCAGCACCGCCAGCATGGTGCCCCACATCCTGCTCGAAGAACTGGCCGTGCCCTACGAGCGCGTGCTGGTCGACCGCACGCAGGACGTGCACAAGACCACCGCCTACCTCAAGCTCAATCCCAATGGGCTGATCCCGGTGCTCACCGACGGTGACCTGGTGTTGTACGAGACGGCCGCCATCTGCCTGCACTTGTGCGACACGCACCCCCAGGCAGGGATGGCGCCGGCCCTGGGCACGGCAGACCGCGCCCATTTCTACAAGTGGCTGGTGTGGTTCACCAACACCCTGCAGGCCACACTCATGGTCTATTTCCATCCCGAGCGCTGGGTTCATGCACACAACAGCGCCGCCTCACAAGAGGTCAGGCACATGGCGCAGACCCAGATCCGCCCGATGCTGCGTCAGGTCGATACCGAACTGGCCCGCCACGGCGGTCCCTGGATGCTGGGTGACACCTACAGCGCACTCGACCCCTACCTGTTCACCCTCTGCCGCTGGACCCGCAACTTCGACAAAGGCCAGGCCCGAAGCCTGCCCCACATCGGCCCCTTCCTGCAACGCATGCTGGAACGCCCGGCGGTCCAACGCGCACTCGCCAACGAAGGCCTGAGCGCACCGTTTGTGTGATGCGCTAAAAGCGCTGCGTTGAGGCCTGCAAAGTCCGGCCCGGAGCGACGTGTCCCTATCCAGAGATACCGTGGAACCGGCTTTGCCGGGCCACTGGTATCGACCCCTTGAAGGGGGTGACGCGCTGAAAGCGCGGCGCGGGGGTGGGCTTACTTTGTTCTGGCCAGATACCGCTTGCGCCAGAACAGCACCCCCAGCACCACCGCCGTCAGCAACATCGAACCCAGTGCCCACCAGAAGCCGGCCTGCTGGTGCACCAGCGGAATGAATTCGAAGTTCATGCCGAAGATGCCTGCGATCAGGTTCAGTGGAAGAAAGATCGCAGTCAGCGCCGTGAGCGTGCGCATGATGTCGTTGGTGCGGTTGCTCTGCGCCGAGAAATGCATCTGCACAGCGGTCTCTGCGTTCTGTTCCAGCCGCCGCACGTGGTGCACCACCCGCTCGATGTGCTCCAGCACATCGCGTGAACGCACCCGCAGCAGGTCCAGCCCGCGCTGCCCGCCGTTGTATTCACCGGGCTCCCATTCCTCCAGCGCCTCGATCCAGTCCTGAATGGCGGCCCGCTGGTCTTCACAGATTTCGTCAAGCTGGTGCAGCGAGATGCGCGCGTCGAGCAGGGAGCTCCAGTTGTTGAAGCGGGTTTTGGGGTGCAGCAACTCGGCCTGCCAGTGGTCGAGTTGACGGGTGAGTTCGCGCCGCAGGTCCAGATAGCCGTCCACCATCTGGTTGATAATTCGCAGCATCAGGTCGGCCGGATGCGGTGGCAGGTTCACGCCGGCAGCGCGCGATGTCACGCTGACTGCGGTCATCAGCCTTGACGCGTACTGGTCCAGCACCTGACAGCCAGCGGGGTGCACGGTGAGCAGAACGCGGTCAAACACGGCAAAGCCCACCGGGCTGGTGTCGATGCGCCGCAGCACCGGTGGCCCGCTGCGCTTGGTCGCTTGGGTCAGCACCGCGCCGGGATGAGCCAGATCGGTCTCCGTATGGCCTGCCGCCAGCCGCCGGAACACCAGCACGTCGTACTGCGAGGTGTAGTCGTAATGCGAGGGCAGTTGGTTGTTGAGCAGGTCCGAGAGGTGCAGATCGACCAGTGTCAGGCCGCAGAGCACCTGCAAGGTGGATTGCACCGCACCTTGTTCCAGTTCGAATTCGCGCCGCCCGCAGGCGATCCACACGTAGCCCGTTGGCGGCAGCACCATGGGCAGCGTGGACGATTCACTCACCGACCCGGGCAGGATGTGGAAGACCCGCATGTTGTTGGGAAGGGTCAGCCCCGCAGCAGGCGCGCCGCGTCTCGCGCGAAGTAGGTCAGCACCCCGTCCGCACCCGCGCGCTTGAAAGCCAGCAGGCTTTCCATCATCACCGCGTCGTGGTCCAGCCAGCCGTTCTGCGCCGCGGCTTTGAGCATGGCGTACTCGCCGCTCACCTGGTAAGCGAAGGTCGGTACCGCAAACTCGTCCTTCACCCGCCGCACGATGTCCAGGTACGGCATCCCGGGCTTCACCATCACCATGTCGGCACCCTCGGCCAAGTCCAGCGCTACTTCGCGCAGGGCTTCGTTGCTGTTGCCTGGGTCCATCTGATAGACCTTCTTGTCGGCCTTGCCCAGGTTTGCCGCCGAGCCCACGGCGTCCCGGAACGGGCCGTAGAACGCACTGGCGTACTTGGCGCTGTAGGCCATGATGCGCGTGTGCACCAGGCCATTGGCTTCCAGAGCGGCACGGATGGCGCCGATGCGCCCGTCCATCATGTCGCTGGGCGCCACCATGTCCACACCCGCCTGTGCCTGAGTCACGGCCTGTTTCGTCAGTATCTCGACGGTGGGGTCGTTCAGGATGTAGTTGTGCTCGTCAAGCACACCGTCCTGACCGTGGCTGGTGTACGGGTCCAGGGCCACATCCGTCATCACGCCGAGCTGTGGAAAGCGCTCTTTCAGGGCTCGCACCACGCGCGGCACCAGCCCGTCGGGGTTCAGGGCCTCCTGGCCATCGGGCGTTTTCAGCGACTGGTCGATCACCGGGAACAGCGCCATCACCGGTATGCCCAGCTGCACGCAGTCTTCAGCCACGGGCAGCAGCAGATCGAGACTCAGCCGTTCCACGCCAGGCATGGAGCCCACGGCTTCGCGCCGCCCCCGCCCGTCCAGCACAAACACCGGGTAGATCAGGTCAGCCGCGCTCAGGCGGTGTTCGCGCACCAGATCGCGGGTGAAAGCATCGCGGCGCAGGCGGCGCGGTCGGTTGAAGGGGTAGGGGGCGGGTGAATGCATTGCCGTATTGTGTCCAAAGCCGTGTAGACCGGCAGTCAATCTGCCATGTGGCGTGGAAAAAGACTCAAATTCTCAAAAATAAGAATTTGTATCAAGCAGTAATAAAGGTATAGATATTGAAAAAGTTTCCTGTTTGTGTTGAACTCCAACTTAAGTAGAAATCATTGCCTTTGGTCAAATTCCGCTTTGCCTTCTTTACCTGAGTTCCGTCATGTTGTCACCCAAGAAAATCCCCACCTCGTCCTCCACACCATCCAGGGGCGCTGCGAGCGGTGACACCGAATCATGGTCGCTTGACGATCAGTGGCCCGATCTGCTGGCAGGTCTGGCGGACCAGATCACCGAGGGGGTCAGTGCGTTGCAGAACCAGATTGACCAGCTCCTCGCCAGGGACCGCATCACGCGGCAAGAGCACCATGCACTGAGTGTGCCCATTGGCAGGGTCAAGCTGGCCGGCGTCAGCACGCAGCAGATCCACCGCTTCTACAGCGGACGCATTCGGCAATCGCACGAGAAGATCAACATGGCCGAGTTGGTCGAGGGTGTCCTGCAGGAACGCAAGAAGGAATTCGCGCTGCTGGGCATCGCGTTGAGGCGCAAGCTGAAGCCGGTGGATGTGCTGGTCGATCCCACCGTGGCCCACACGTTTGTGAACGCGGTGTTGGACTGGGCGCTGCCCTACGGCAATCGTGTCGATGTGCGCATGGATCTGAACCCCTGGCCACCGCATGCGCGTTTCCAGGTTCGGGTGGCGAACGAGGGTGCACCACCCTCCAGCCAGACGACCGACGACAACCTCAGCTGGATGCTCATTCGGCAGATCGCGGCAACCGCGGGCGGCATCGAGCTGGAACGCACCGTGACCGGCGAAGGCACCACCTTCAACGCCATGTTCACCCGCACCGTGCAGGCGGTCGACGGTATTTCTGCGGTGGATCTGTCGGACGACCACTCATCGATGTTCAAGTCGCTGTCCGGCACTTATGTGCTTACCATCTCGCCTACCCTGCAGATCCGGGCCGACGTGCGCGACGCTTTGCGCGAGATCGGTATCGTGTCAGACAGCGTGGTCGACTTCGTGCAGGCCCGTGATGCCATCAAGGGGCGCATGCCCAACCTGATCGTGGTGGACTCGGAAATCAAGGGTGCCGACTTCGAGTCTTTCCGGCGTGAACTGCTCAGGGAAGTGTTTGAGTTTCCGTTCGTGGAAATCTCGCCAGACGACAGCTCGTTCGACATGTCCGGCTTTGGCGAATTCTCCATGGCCAAGGTCGGCCGCGGCAACATTCGCGAGGCCTTGGGCACGGCCGTCATGTTTGAGCTTGCCAAAATGATGTGAGCTTTATCACCTTTGTTGAATCGGAGTTGTCGTCACCCTGTCAAATCTGACAGGGTGACTTGCCAAAAACCCTATCTTTTGGTGTAACATTCCGTTCGGGCAAACCGAAAGGGGCGCTCCCCGCTTTTCCTCCCTGAGCGGGTGCCTTAGTGTGTGACAGCAAAAAGGCTTCCCAACCCGGCCCATGGCCGGGTTTTTTTTTGCCTGTGCTACTGCCCATGGTGTGCTTGCCGGGGCGTACCGTGGGGCCAGGGCTACACTGCGGCGATGCTCTGGATCAAAGCCTTTCACATTGTCTTCATCGCCAGCTGGTTCGCGGGCTTGTTCTACCTTCCGCGCATCTTTGTGAATCTGGCCATGGTGCCGCCGGAAAGCGTTGCCGAGCGGGAGCGTCTGCTCGTGATGGGACGCAAACTCATGCGTTTCACCACCCTGTTGGCCGTCCCGGCCATCGGGCTCGGCGCGTGGTTGTGGTGGGGCTACGGCATTGGTCGGGGGCCTGGCAACGGCTGGATGCACGCCAAACTGTTCGTCGTGGTGCTGACCGTGGCCTATCACCATGTTTGCGGTCTTCTGCTGCGCCGATTCGAGCGTGGTGAGAACCGGCGGCCGCATGTGTGGTTCCGGTGGTTCAACGAAGCGCCTGTGCTGCTGATGCTGGCAGCGGTGGTGCTGGTGGTGGTCAAGCCCTTCTAACTTCAACTTCTCCCTTTGCAGGTCCGCTCTTCCGCCTGGACACTTTCCCTCCTGTTCGGAGGGCTGATTGTCTACGCCAGCCTGTACCCTTTCAAGGGCTGGTGGGTGCAAGGCATCTCCCCGACCGCCTTTCTCTGGGCGCCGTTCCCGCAGTACTGGACGGCCTTTGATCTGATCTCCAACTTAGTGGGGTACGCCCCCCTTGGCTTTCTGCTGGCACTCGCCATGCTGCGCTCAGGTGGTGGGCGGCTGTCATGGCCGGTGGCGGTCCTGGTACCGGCCATGCTTTCCTTTGGGATTGAGGTTGCCCAGAACTATTTGCCCATGCGCGTGGCGTCGAATGTGGATCTGGTGCTGAACGCGCTGGGCGGCCTGATGGGTGCCACCGTCGCGTGGCTGCTTGAACGCATCGGTGCGTTGCAGCGCTGGAGCCAATTTCGGGCAGACTGGTTTGAGCCGGGCGCGCACGGAAGTCTGGTGCTGCTGGCCCTTTGGCCTTTTGCCTTGCTGTACCCGGCTTCGATTCCGTTTGGACTGGGCCAGGTGTGGGAGCGTATGGAAGCAGGGTTGATCAATCTGCTTGAAGGCACACCATTTCTGGAGTGGGTGCCGGTGCGCGCCACGGTACCCGATCCTCTTAGCCCCCTGGCCGAGGCTTTTTGCATCGCGCTCTGCCTACTCGCCCCCTTGATGATGGGCTTTGCGGAATTGAGGTCGGTGCTGCGCCGCCTGATATTCGCCGGTGCGCTATTTGCTTGTGCCGTGGGAATGGAAGGCATTTCATCGGCCATGACCTTTGGGCCGGTGAACGCCTGGTCATGGTTCAACCTGCCTGTGGGCTTGGGCATGGGCGTGGCGCTGGTGGTGGGCTTGACGCTGGCGGGACTGCCACGGCGCCTGTGCAATGTGGTGATGCTGCTCTGCCTGGCGGTGTCCCTGACCTTGCTCAACCGCACGTCGGCCAGTCCCTACTTCGCTCAGTCCCTCGAGGTATGGGAGCAGGGGCGATTCATCCGGTTTCATGGCCTGTCTCAGTGGGTAGGCTGGGTTTGGCCCTTCGCTGCACTGGTATTTGGCTTGAGCGCCGTTGCTCGCAAGCCGGCATGAAGGAAACACGCCAGCCGCGCTTCACCTGACGCCCTCGCGGGCGGTGGTGACATGGGCCTTGAATGGCAGAAACTGGCCGGGTAGCGAGGGCTCAATGGAGGCTCCCTTGTCATGACTCGTTGCAAGTCTGAACAGGGGCGCCACTAGAATCGCGCCATGACAGAAAACCCGCCCTACTACCAGCGGCACATCTTTTTTTGCCTCAATGAACGCGGTGGTGATGAGGCCTGCTGCGCCCGTCACAAAGCGCAGGCGGCGTTTGACCGGTGCAAGTCGCAATCCAAGGCCCAGGGCCTGCTGGGCGCAGGCAAGGTCCGTGTGAACAAGGCAGGGTGCCTGGACCGCTGTGCGGGGGGGCCGATCGCCGTGGTGTACCCGGAAGGCGTCTGGTACAGCTATGTCGACGAGAGCGACATTGACGAGATCGTGCAGTCCCACCTCCGGGATGGCGTCGTCGTCGAACGTTTGTTGACGCCACCTGACGTCGGGCGCTGAGGGCCTCGGCATGCCTATCCTGCGTTGTGGCCTGTTGGCCCTGGAAGTCGTTCCTCGATGAATGCCCAAACCGAGATCCTGCAGATCCCCGGGCCGTCCGGCCTGCTGGAGGTAGCCGTGGATCGTCCTTCGGTCGACACCATAGGGACGGCCGTCATCTCTCACCCCCACCCCCTGTTTGGCGGGACGATGAGCAACAAGGTCGTGCAGACCCTTGCTCGGGCGTTCGTGCAAAGCGGGTGGACGGCCGTGCGTTTTAACTTCAGGGGCGTGGGCGCCAGCGCCGGCGTCCACGACGAAGGTCGCGGCGAACTGGACGATCTGCTGGCGGTGGTGAATGCGCTTGCGCCGCAGGGGCGCCTGAGCCTGGCTGGATTCTCTTTTGGTGCTTTTGTCACCAGCCACGCGCTCGAACGCCTGCATGGGCAGCGAATCATTGACAAGGTGGTTCTGGTGGGCACGGCCGCCAGCCGTTTCCAGGTGGCCCTGGTGCCAGAGGAACTCCATCTGCGCACACTGGTCATTCACGGCGAGCAGGACGACACTGTGCCGTTGGTATCCGTCATGGACTGGGCCAGACCCCAGACCCTGCCCGTGCTGGTGGTGCCAGCTGGCGGGCATTTCTTTCATGGGCAACTGCCCTTGTTGCGCGAGTTGGTCACGCGCCACTTGAGCACGTGACCGCTCACGCCGTTTTCAGTTTCTATTCAAGGAATCCCATTTTGCTGCGCCGTTTTGTTCCGTTCGTGATGTCTGTGTGCCTTTTTTGGGGTGCTGCGCTGCCTGCAGCGGCCCAAATGCCTCAGCCTCCAGAAATTGCAGCCAAGGCCTATCTCCTGATGGATGTCACCTCAGGCCAGGTGCTTGCGGCCAAGGATCCGGACCAGCCGGTGGAGCCGGCCTCGCTGACCAAGCTCATGACCGCCTACCTGGTGTTCGACGCACTCAAATCACGCAAGATCAGCCTGACGCAGACGCTGCCCGTCAGCGAGCGCGCCTGGAAGATGCCGGGATCGCGCATGTTCATCGATCCCAGCATGCAGGTTCCGATCGAAGACCTGGTCAAGGGCATGATCGTCCAGTCGGGCAACGACGCCACGGTCGCGCTGGCAGAGGGCGTCGGCGGTTCTGTGGAGCGATTCGTGCAGTTGATGAACGACCAGGCCAAGGCGCTGGGCATGAGCGCTTCCAGCTTCCGCAATCCGGAGGGGCTCACCGAAACCGGGCACACCACCACCGCGCGCGATCTGGCCACCCTGGCCACCCGGCTGATGAACGACTTCCCGGAATATGTCACCTACTACGCCGTTCAACGCTACCGCTATCCCGGCACACCTGAAGCCAATGACCGAAACCGCAATGTGCTGCTGTTTCGAGACCCCACTGTCGACGGCCTGAAAACCGGCCACACCAATGCTGCGGGCTACTGCCTGGTGGCCACGGCCCGGCGCGAGGTGCCCTCCCTGGGTTCCGGTGCTGAGGGTCAAAGGCGTCTGTTGAGCGTGCTCCTGGGCGCGACTAGCGAAAACGCGCGCGCCAACGAAAGCCAGAAGCTGTTGAACTGGGGTTACACCGCTTTCGATGCGGTGCGGCTGGCCAAGGCCGGCGAGCCAGTTGCCACGCCCAAGGTGTGGAAAGGCAAGGAAGCCCAGGTAAAGCTGGGACTGCCGCAAGGCGTGGTGGTGACGGTTCCGGCTGGCGAGGGAAGCAAACTCCGGACCGAGATCATCCGCCCCGAGCCCTTGGTGGCGCCGCTGACGCGCGGGCAAGCACTGGGCAGCCTGAAGATTTCGACGGCCAATGGGGCTCCTGTGGCCGAAGTGCCGCTCACCGTGCTGGAGACGGTCGAAGAAAGCGGCATCTTCGGGCGGGCCTGGGACGCCATGCGCTTGTGGATTCAGTAAAGAAAGAGCCCCCACGCTCCACCGCTTGCGCGGGTCGCTGCCCCCCCCCCGGGGGGCCGGCCTTGCTTGGGGCGGCCGGGCGCTGCGGCCTATGAGCCCCCACGCTCCGCCGCTTGCGCGGCGTGCACAGTCTGCCGGTTGCCTGATTTCAGGCTGCGTGCTACATTAGCGGGCTTTTCGGAATTTTCCGAAGGGCTTTTCGTTTTCGCTTTTCTCAAACGTTTAGGGACGTTTTTCAATGCCAACCATCAATCAACTCGTGCGCCACGGCCGGGAGGTCGAAAAGACCAAATCCAAGAGCCCGGCCATGGAAAATTCTCCGCAGCGTCGCGGTGTGTGCACCCGTGTGTACACCACGACCCCCAAGAAGCCCAACTCCGCTCTGCGTAAAGTCGCCAAGGTGCGCCTGACCAACGGTTTTGAGGTCATCTCCTACATCGGCGGCGAAGGCCACAACCTGCAGGAACACAGCGTCGTGCTGGTTCGCGGCGGTCGTGTCAAGGATCTGCCTGGTGTGCGTTACCACATCGTGCGCGGTTCACTCGACCTGCAGGGCGTGAAAGACCGCAAGCAGTCGCGCTCCAAGTACGGTGCGAAGAAGCCCAAGGCCAAATAATCTGGTTTTTCGGTGTTTGGCCGGCCGGCAAGCCAGGTCGAACGTAGTGACCCCAAAACGCCATGTTGGCGGCGGGTCGAGTAAGTGAGGGCCTTGCTGGGTTCTCGCGGTGCCTGAAAAGGTGCCAACTGAAGCAAATTTGAGGTGTAAAAATGCCACGTCGTCGCGAAGTCCCTAAACGTGAAATCCTGCCGGATCCCAAGTTCGGCAATGTCGAGCTCTCCAAGTTCATGAACGTGATCATGGAAGGCGGCAAGAAGGCGGTTGCCGAGCGCATCATCTATGGTGCGCTGGAGCAGATGGAAAAGAAGAGCGGCAAAGACCCGCTCGAACTCTTCGTCACCGCCATCAACAATGTCAAGCCCATGGTGGAAGTCAAGTCCCGCCGCGTGGGTGGTGCAAACTACCAGGTGCCCGTGGAAGTGCGCCCGGTGCGTCGCTTGGCGCTGTCCATGCGCTGGATCAAGGAAGCCGCCCGCAAGCGCAGCGAAAAGTCCATGGCCATGCGCCTGGCCAACGAGCTGCTCGAGGCCAACGAAGGCCGTGGTGGCGCCATGAAAAAGCGCGATGAAGTGCACCGCATGGCCGAAGCCAACAAGGCTTTCAGCCACTTCCGCTTCTAAGTTCCGTTTCCCTCAGTCATCCAAGGCGAGCCCGCGACACCCCAAAAGGGTGGCGGGCTTGCCCCATTCAGGAGTATTTCCATGGCACGCACTACGCCACTGGAGCGGTACCGCAATATCGGTATTTCCGCCCACATCGACGCCGGCAAGACCACCACCACCGAGCGCATTCTTTTCTACACCGGTGTGAACCACAAGATTGGTGAAGTGCACGACGGTGCGGCCACCATGGACTGGATGGAGCAGGAGCAGGAGCGTGGCATCACGATCACGTCTGCGGCCACCACCTGTTTCTGGAAGGGCATGGACCTTTCCTACGAAGAGCACCGCTTCAACATCATCGACACCCCCGGCCACGTGGACTTCACCATCGAGGTGGAGCGTTCCATGCGCGTGCTCGACGGTGCCTGCATGGTCTATTGCGCCGTGGGTGGCGTGCAGCCCCAGTCGGAAACCGTCTGGCGCCAGGCCAACAAATACAAGGTGCCTCGTCTGGCGTTCGTCAACAAGATGGACCGCACGGGTGCCAACTTCTTCAAGGTCTATGACCAGATGAAGCTGCGCCTGAAGGCCAACCCCGTGGCCATCGTGATCCCGATCGGCGCCGAAGAGAACTTCACCGGCGTGGTCGACCTGATCAAAATGAAAGCCATCATCTGGGACGAAGCTTCCCAGGGCATGAAGTTCGAGTTCCAGGAAATCCCTCCCCATCTCGAGGCGCAGGCCAAGGAATGGCGCGAGAAGCTGCTGGAAGCCGCTGCCGAGTCCAGCGAAGAGCTGATGAACAAGTACCTCGAAGAAGGCGACCTCACCGAGGCAGAGATCAAGCTGGGCATCCGCACCCGCACGCTGGCCACCGAAATCCAGCCCATGCTGTGTGGCACCGCGTTCAAGAACAAGGGTGTTCAGCGCATGCTCGACGCCGTGATCGACTTCCTGCCCTCTCCAGTGGACATCCCGCCCGTGGGTGGCATGGACGAAGACGAAGCGCCGACCTCCCGCAAGGCACAGGACGACGAGAAGCTGTCCGCTCTGGCATTCAAGCTGATGACCGACCCCTACGTGGGTCAGCTGACCTTCGTGCGCGTCTATTCGGGTGTGCTCAAGAAGGGTGACTCCGTCTTCAACCCTGTCAAGGGCAAGAAGGAGCGCATCGGCCGTATCGTGCAGATGCATGCCAACAACCGCCAGGAAGTCGAAGAAATTCGCGCCGGCGACATCGCTGCCTGCGTGGGCCTGAAAGACGTGACCACGGGTGAAACCCTGTGCGATCCGGAAGCCGTCATCATGCTCGAGCGCATGGTCTTCCCTGAGCCCGTGATTGCACAGGCCGTGGAACCCAAGACCAAGGCCGATCAGGAAAAAATGGGCATTGCGCTGCAGCGTCTGGCGGCTGAAGACCCATCTTTCCGGGTCAAGACCGACGAAGAGTCGGGCCAGACCATCATCGCCGGTATGGGCGAGCTGCACCTGGAAATCATTGTTGACCGCATGAAGCGCGAATTCGGCGTGGAAGCCAACGTGGGCAAGCCCCAAGTGGCCTACCGTGAAACCATCCGCAAGGAAGTGGCCGAGGCCGAAGGCAAGTTCGTTCGCCAGTCGGGCGGCAAGGGCCAGTACGGTCACGTGGTGTTCAAGATCGAACCCAACGAAGCCGGCAAGGGCTTCGAGTTCGTCGACGCCATCAAGGGCGGCGTGGTGCCGCGTGAGTACATCCCTGCGGTGGAAAAGGGCGTTGTCGAAGCGCTGACCGCTGGCGTGCTGGCCGGTTACCCGGTGGTGGACGTCAAGGTCACGTTGCACTTCGGTTCGTACCACGATGTGGACTCGTCCGAAATGGCCTTCAAGATGGCCGCCATCTTTGGCTTCAAGGAAGGCTGCAAGAAGGCCAGTCCGGTTATTCTGGAACCCATGATGGCGGTGGAAGTGGAAACGCCTGAAGACTATGCCGGCAACGTGATGGGCGATCTGTCCAGCCGCCGCGGCATGGTGCAGGGTATGGAAGACATGGTCGGTGGTGGCAAGGCCATCAAGGCCGAGGTGCCGCTGTCCGAAATGTTCGGCTACTCGACCACACTGCGTTCGATGTCGCAAGGCCGTGCCACGTACTCCATGGAGTTCAAGCACTACGCCGAAGCCCCGCGCAACGTGGCCGAAGCCATCGTCGCAGCTCGGGCCAAGTAAGCCCACCCCCGCGCCGCGCCTGCGGCGCGTCACCCCCTCAAGGGGGCGTTGCCATCGGGCCGGCAGAGCCGGACCCTTGGCAACCCTTGATGGGAAGAGTCTGTAGCGCGGAGAGATTTTCAGTGGTCTTCGACGCCGCTTTGCGGTTGATCAGCTGCCCGTGGCAGGTCTATGTCGGAAACCTTAAACACACACGGGTTTTGTTCTTTTAGGAATTGAAAAATGGCAAAAGAGAAATTTGAGCGGACCAAGCCGCACGTGAACGTGGGCACCATTGGTCACGTGGACCATGGCAAGACGACGCTGACGGCGGCGATCACCACGGTGCTGTCGGCCAAGTACGGCGGTTCGGCCAAGGCCTACGACCAGATCGACGCGGCCCCCGAAGAGAAGGCCCGCGGCATCACCATCAACACCGCTCACGTGGAATACGAAACGGCCAACCGCCACTACGCCCACGTGGACTGCCCCGGCCACGCCGACTATGTGAAGAACATGATCACCGGTGCCGCCCA
>NZ_JAVDWU010000011.1:0-221769 GCF_031457455.1 Hydrogenophaga palleronii | reverse complement strand
TGGTGGTGGTGGTGGTGGTGGTGGTGGTGGTGGTGGTGGTGGTGGTGGTGGTGGTGGTGGTGGTGGTGGTGGTGGTGGTGGTGGTGGTGGTGGTGGTGCAGGTGCAGGTGCAGGTGCAGGTGCAGAGGGCGGCGGCGGTGCAGCGGGTGGCGTCCCCGTAGGTGGCGATGGTGGCACCGAGGGGGAGGGTGAAGGTGGGGGCGCCGACGGGGGAACAGATGGTTTCGAAGGTGCCGCTGGCGCAGGTGTGGCAGGGTTGTCGGGCAACGGGGCCTCAGGGAGCGGCGTGCTGGTGCTGGTGTTCCCGGGTTCGCCGCCGCAGGCCGCCAGCGTGCCAACCAGCGGGATGGCGGCCATTCCTTTGAGCACTTGGCGTCGGGCCAGGAAACCCTTGTCGTTGTCGTTGTCGTACATGGTCTCGTGGCCCTGGGAGGGGGCGCCAAGCTGCGATGGGAGAAATCGGCAATGAAGAACAAGTGTTGTGCAGGACCGTGGACTCTGTTCACACCTGATTTGGGGCAGCGCGCGCCCTGGGCGTCGCGCGGGCAATATATTAACAAACAATTAATTTGATTCAGGCAACGCTGAGCACGGCCGCCCTGGTCTGCGATTTGCGTGCGAATTGAGAGCAGCAGAGCGGTGCAGGAAATTGAAGCGACGGACCCTTGCACTGGCAGTCGGCCAATCTGGCTTATCCCAGCAATACCGCAAGCCGACGCGACGCAATACGTTCTTGGCGACGTTGGAAGAGATCGTGCCGTGGCTCACCCGCGGCACGTGCGGCGCGATGGCTTCCAGCACTTCCACGACGTTCGGGTGCGGCTGAAAGGTCGGCACCGCAGCGCACAAGGCACCCGCGTCCGACGGCAGGCATTCGATGCCGTGCTTCTTGAATGTGCGCCGCGTGCTCCAAAAGCGCGCTCAAGCGGCCGCGACAAAACGATGTGCTGTCTGGCCGCCAACAACCGCAGGCTGCTGCGTGCAAGCCCCTCAAAGCAGCATCACCTTGGCGGGCATTCCCCCTAACCTTGAGCACATGAAGAGGTGCGGCGGTACAGGTCGTACCGCCCCTCGTGCCCTTGCCCCCTGTCACCAACGGATGCCGCCATGACCCACTCTGAAGCCCTTCCCCAGATCGCCGCGCTGGACGCGCTGGACCGCGCCCATCTCATCCACCCCGTGGCCCCATGGCGCACGCACGAAGAGCGCGGCCCCAACATCCTCACCAGCGCCCAGGGCATCTGGCTGACTGATGGCAAGGGTCATCAGTTGCTCGACGCCTTCGCGGGCCTGTGGTGTGTGAACGTGGGCTACGGGCAGGAAAGCGTGGTGCAGGCCGCCGCCGATCAGATGCGCAAGCTGCCCTACGCCACCGGCTACTTCCACTTCAGCAGCGAGCCCGCCATCCGCCTGGCCGACAAGCTGGTGCAGATCACGCCCGCTTCGCTGCAACACGTGTACCTCACGCTGGGCGGTTCCGAATCGGTCGATGCGGCGGTGCGCTTCATCGTCCAGTACCACAACGCCATCGGCAAGCCGGCCAAGAAGCACTTCATCGCGTTGGAGCGCGGCTACCATGGCTCCTCGTCCACCGGCGCGGGCCTGACAGCGCTGCCCGTGTTCCACCGGGGCTTTGACTTGCCGCTGCCCACCCAGCACTACATCCCATCACCCAACCCCTACCGTGCCGCCAACCCGCAAGACGGCCAGGCCATCATCGAGGCATCGGTCGCCGCCCTCAAGGCCAAGGTGGCCGAGCTGGGCGCCGAGAACGTGGCCGCTTTCTTCTGCGAACCCATCCAGGGCTCGGGCGGCGTGATCGTGCCACCCAAGGGTTGGCTCAAAGCCATGCGCGAAGCCGCCCGTGCGCTCGACATCCTGTTCGTGGTGGACGAAGTGATCACCGGCTTTGGCCGCACCGGCCCCATGTTCGCCTGCGATGCCGAGGGCGTGGAGCCAGATCTCATGACCCTGGCCAAAGGCCTGACCTCTGGCTACGTGCCCATGGGCGCCACGTTGATGAGCGACAAGGTCTACTCGGCCATAGCCGACGGTGCCCCCAAGGGCACCCCCATCGGCCACGGCGCCACCTATTCGGCCCATCCCGTGAGCGCAGCGGTGGCGCTGGAGGTGCTGCGCCTGTACGAAGACGGCGGCGTGCTGGCCAACGGCCAGCGCGTGGCCTCCACCTTTGCGCAGGGCCTGGACGAGCTGCTGGCCCACCCGCTGGTGGGTGACTCACGCCACCGTGGTCTGCTGGGTGCGCTGGAACTGGTCAGCAACAAGGCCACCAAGGCCGGCTTCGACCCCGCGCTGGACCTGCCCGGCCGCATGGCCGCCACCAGCTACCGCAACGGCATCACGTTCCGCGCGTTCGGCGACAACATCCTGGGCTTTGCACCCGCCCTCACGTTCACCGAATCGGACTTCGACCAGATGTTCGAGCGCCTGAAGAAAACGCTGGACGACGTATTGGCCGTGCCGGAGGTGCGGACCGCGTTGAGAGGCTGATGGACTGTGCCCGTGTAATCCATGAGCCGGGCGCTCCCTTCGAAGCCTCAGAATGGATGCACTTTTTCTTCACGTCTTCACGTCTTCACGCCCTCGCACATCAACATGAACGAAGCCTTCAAGATCGACCGCCTGGATTTGCGCATCCTGGCGCAGCTGCAGAAAAACGGGCGAATGACCAATGTGGACCTGGCCGACGCCGTGGGCCTCTCGCCCAGCCCCTGCCTCATTCGCGTCAAGCGGCTGGAGCAGGCGGGCTACATCGCGGGCTATGGCGCCCACCTGCGCCTCGAAAAACTCGGCGACACGCTCACCGTGTTCACCGAAGTCACGCTCTCCGACCACCGCCGCGAAGACTTCGCCCGTTTTGAAGCCGCGATCCGCGAAGTGGACGAGGTGCTGGAGTGCCACCTGGTCAGCGGCGGCTACGATTACCTGCTGCGTTTTCTGACCCGGGGCGTGAACCACTACCAGGAAGTGATCGAAAAGCTGCTGCAGAGCAACATCGGCATCTCCAAGTACTTCAGCTACATCGTCATCAAGTCGCCGTTCATCAAGACCCACTGCCCTGTCGAGCGCCTGTTTCCGCATCAGCACTGATGAGCGGGCTCGGGTACGTTCAACGTCCATGGCGAATTTGGCGCTTGCGAGGAATTCATTTCGACTTCACCTGCCGGTCCGAGCACAGGGCATAGAGTTGCTGTGCAGCTGGCGAAAGCACCGTCGACCGGCGTTTGATCAGCCCCATCTTGCGCGTGACCACCGGATCGACCAGCGGCACGCTGACCAGCAGCGGATGATCTGCGCCCGGCATGGCCATCGACGGCAATGCAGCCACCCCCAGGCCCGCCTCCACCAGCCCCACCATCGTGGTGCCGTGCTGGGTCTCATACAGGCTCTGGGGCTGTCCTGCCAGACCCGCCAGTGCCTGGTCCAGGATCAGACGATTGCCCGACGTTTTTCCCACGGATATGTAGTCGTACTTTGCCAGTTCCGCCCAGGTGACCTTCTTCTTTTTCGCCAGAGGGTGGTCGCGCCGACACGCGGCCACAAACCGCTCCTCAAGCAAGGTCTCGAACTCCACTTCATGCTCCTGGGAGCCTATGAAGTTCAAGCCAAAATCAGCTTCTCCACGGGAGACGGCGAGCAACACGCCGTTGGCGCTGTCATCGATGATCTTCACGCGAATGCGGGGATATCGTTCGTGGAAGCGCGCAATCACGCCGGAGAGAAAGTAGTTCACCGCCGATGGAACACAGGCCACTGTGACCTCGCCCATGTGCGTGGCGGCTACCCCTCGAATGCCCAGGAGCGTGGTGTCGAGCGCATCCAGGATCTGGCGCAGCTGCCGGTCGAAATCCCGGCCCACTGCGGTCAGGTTGACCCGCCGCGTGGTGCGCTCCAGAAGGCGCGCGCCCAAGGCTTGCTCCAGTTTGTCAATGCGTCGGCTGAAGGCGGGTTGAGAGATATGGATCGACTCAGCGGCCTTGCGGAAATTGCCCAGCTCGGCCACCGCACGAAAGGCCAGCAGATCGTTGAGATCGAAGTTCATGGGCATGGGTGGCCTTGATGCTTGATTGGTGGGGATTGTGGCCTGGTATTGATCAGCCTGATGCATCAATACATCAGAAATATGCAATTTACAGAAAGCGTGAGCTCCGGGATCATTCATCACCGCCCAGTCAGGTTCTCATTCAAGAAAAACCATGCGGACTGAATCGCCGAAGCCTTTCGAACCCTTTTAGAACGAGCCAGGAGACATGACATGACGATCCACACGACCCGCCGGACCTTCGCATCCACTTATTTTTTTCTGAGCGCCTCGCTGGCTGCTACGGCCTTGTGCCTGCCCGCAGCTTCGATGGCGCAGAACGTCAACTTTGCCGGTAAAACAGTCGAACTCGTCATCCCCTTTGGCGTAGGTGGGGGCTCCGATGTGTGGGCGCGCTTCAATGCTCCCTTCCTGTCGAAGTACCTGCCTGGCAACCCTAACGTGGTCGTCAAGAACGTGCCTGGGGGAGGATCCATCACGGGAAGCAACCAGTTTGCGTCAAACGCCAAGCCCGATGGCCTCACTGTGCTCGGTACCTCGGCCTCCACGCAATTTCCCTACCTGTTGGGAGATCCAAGGGTTCGCTACGACTACAAGGATTGGCAGGTGGTTATGGCTGCGCCCACAGGGGGCGTGGCCTACATCAGTTCCAAGCTCGGTGTGAAGTCCGTCAAAGATCTGGGCAAGCTCAAGGGCCAAAAGCTGGTGTTTGGCAGCCAGGGTGCCACCTCGCTGGACCTGGTCCCGTTGCTGGGATTTCGTCTGCTGGGGCTTGAAGTCCAGCACGTCTTCGGCATGAAGAGCCGTGGCGAAGGTCGCCTGGCGTTCGAACGCGGCGAGGCCAACCTCGATCACCAGACCAGCTCGGCCTACATCAAGAGCTCTCTGCCGTTGGTCAAGGAAGGCAAGGCAGTGCCGTTGTTCAGCTGGGGCGTGACCGACGACAACGGCAACATCATCCGCGATCCTGCCTTCCCCGATCTTCCTCACATTGCTGAGGCGATTCAGATGGCCACAGGCAAGACCCCCTCAGGCGGCGAATGGGAGGCGTTCAAGGCGTTCCTGATCGCAGGCTTTCCTGCACAAAAACTCCTGGTTCTGCCCAAAGGGACTTCGAAGGAAGTTGTGGAAGCCTACCGCGAGGCGGTGCGAAAGATGATCCAGGACCCGGCCTACCAGGCAGGCAAGGAAGAAGCACTGGGTGGCTATGAACAGGTGACCGACAAGGCGGGCGACGCACTGTTCCGCGAAGCCACCTCCATCACACCGCACGCACGCGACTGGGTGCGCTACCACCTGGGCAAGAACTACAACGTCGCTTTCTGACGCTGGCGCCTTCTTTCTCAAGGGTTCCTGTCCCGTCGGCTGTCATTCGCCGACAGGGGTGTGCCCTTCCCCTTGCTCTCTTTGTGTAAACAGGCCGCATACGACGGCTCTGTCTGGAGACATCCATGCTCGAAACCATGCAGAGTGCCTTCGCCAGCCTCATGAGCCTGCAGCACCTCACCTACATGCTGCTGGGCATTGTGGTGGGCCTTGGCGTCGGAATTCTCCCCGGCCTGGGAGGCATTGCCGGCATGTCGTTGCTGATGCCCTTCATCTATGGCATGGATCCCGTTTCGGCCATTGCCATGCTGGTGGGCATGGTGGCGGTGATTCCCACCGGCGACACATTCACCTCTGTGCTGATGGGCATACCTGGCTCCAGTGCCAGCCAGGCCACCGTGCTGGATGGCTACCCGCTGGCCAAGAAAGGCCAGGCGGCGCGGGCGTTGAGTGCGGCCTTCTCGGCATCTCTGCTGGGGGGCGTGTCCGGGGCGATTCTGCTGACCGGTTTCGTGGTGGTGGCCAAGCCCCTCATCCTGATGTTCTCCACCGCCGAACTGTTCATGTTTGCGGTGCTGGGCTTGTCGGTGGTCGGGGTGCTGGCAGGTGCCAGCATCGTGCGGGGCGTGGCTGCCTGCGGCCTGGGCATCATGTTCGGCGCCATCGGTGCCGCCCCAGCCACGGGAGAAAGCCGCTTTGACCTCAAGCTGGACTACCTGCAGGACGGCATTCCCCTGGTGATCATCGGCCTGGGGCTTTTCGCCATTCCCGAGCTTGCCGAACTCATGCGCCGGCATCGCCCGATTGCATCGGGCGCCACCTTGGGGGCTGGCTGGCTGCAAGGCGTCAAGGACACGTTCACGCACTGGTTTCTAGTCATTCGATGTTCGGCCCTGGGCACCTTCATCGGCGCCATACCCGGACTGGGCGGCGGGGTGGTGGACTGGATTGCATACGGCCATGCGGTGCAGTCGAGCAAAGACAGCACCCAGTTTGGCAAGGGTGACGTCCGTGGTGTCATCGCGCCGGAGTCGGCCAACAACGCTTTGCAGGGCGGTGCGCTCATGCCTACCTTGCTTTTTGGCATTCCAGGCTCCGGTTCGATGGCGGTCTTTCTCGGGGGCATGGTGTTGCTGGGTCTGCAGCCGGGCCCCAACATGGTCACCACGGACTTGGGGCTGACCTACACGATCGCCTGGACGCTGGCGATCGCCAGCATCGTGGGCGCCTTCATCTGCTTTCTGCTGGCCGCCCCCATTGCACGACTCACCTTCGTGCCGTTCAACCTGATCGCGCCAGCGATGATCATGTTGATCTGTTTCGCTGCATTCCAGGCCCGGCGCGACCTCACCGACCTGCTGGTGCTGTTTGCCATCGGTATCCTGGGCATCTTCTTGCGGCGCTTTGGCTGGCCACGCCCTGCTTTCCTGATCGGGTTCGTCCTGTCGGGTCAGGTGGAGAACTACCTCTACCAGGCGCTGCAGTTCTACAGCTGGGGCTTCTTGCAGCGGCCGGGCGTGCTCATCATCGGGGCGCTGGCGGTGGCCTCCTTGCTGATGGCAGTGCGCAGCCGGGTGTCGGAAGACGGCGCCGTCGCCACGGGCTCTCATTCGCTCGTACAAGTCCCCACAGAGCCCGCCGGTGGTCGCACAGTTTCCGAGCGCATGCCCCAACTCGTGTTTGCCGTACTGGTGCTCGCACTCTTTGTATATGGCGCAGCCAGTAGCTATCCCTTGTCGTTTCTGGGTGCCGTGTTCCCGCTGTCCACTTCGCTGCTGATGCTGTTGTTCACCGGCTTCATTGTCTGGAAGCTTGCCAGTGGCGCGCCCGGGCATTCGACCCACTGTGACCAGGAGGTGGCGGCGCGGGTGGGCAACAGCCACGACGGCAGCAGCGTATGGCCTTCGGTGGGCTGGTTCGCCTTTCTCTTCGGCATGAACGCGCTGATCGGTTTCATCCTGTCCTTGGCGATCTTCATCACCGCCTTCCTGGTCACGCGCACCACTATGGGTTGGATCAAGAGCCTGGTGTACATGGCGGTGTGTATTGGTTTCATGGTCACCCTGGGCCACTTCCTCACGCTGGATTTTCCGGCCGGCGTACTGCAACGCTTTGTCGAACTGCCCTGGCCGCTGAAGTGATGCACAGGCTGCAACCTCTCCCACCGTTTCACAGCGCAAGCAGGAGCTGACATGTCCCATCCCGCCCCGCTGACCGACTGGATCGGTCGCCAAGAAGTGCTGAACGACCGCATCGGTGCCACGCCGGTCAAGGCCCTGAACGCCACCCTGGACCACCCCGACATGGCGGTGACCCATAGCACACCGCTGCCACCGCTGTGGCACTGGCTGTACTTTCTGCCCTTGCACCGGCAGAGCGAGATCGGCGCCGACGGTCACGCCAAGCGCGGCGGTTTCCTCCCGCCCGTTCCGTTGCCACGTCGCATGTGGGCGGGCAGCCAGTTCGAGTTCCGTTCCCAGGTGCGTGTGGGCGACGAGGTGCAGCGCACCTCGACCATCGCCAACGTCACCGAGAAGGCCGGTCGCACGGGCCGGCTGGTGTTCGTGAAGGTGCGCCACGAACTGCGGTGCAACGGAGCCACGGACCCCGCCGTCGTCGAGTTTCACGACATCGTCTACCGCGAGGCCAAACAGCCGAGCGACGTGGAGCCGCCGCCGGTGGCCGCCCCCACGGGTGCGCCGTGGCAGCTGGAGATCGTGCCGGACGACGTGCTGCTGTTCCGCTACAGCGCGCTCACCTTCAACGGTCACCGCATCCACTACGACCGGAAGTACGTGACCGAGGTCGAAGGCTACCCCGGCCTGATCGTGCACGGGCCCCTGATCGCCACGCTGCTGATGGACCAGATTCGCCGCCACCTGCCGGACGCCGACGTAGCGGGCTTCAGCTTCAAGGCCGTGCGACCCACGTTCGACCTGCACCCGTTCCGTGTCAACGGCGCGCCGCAGGCCGATGGCAAGACGGTGAAGCTCTGGGCCCAGGACCACGAAGGCTGGCTGACCATGGATGCCGTGGCCACGCTGCGCTGAAGGACCCACCATGCAACCGCTCCACGGCATCACCGTTGTCACGCTCGAACACGCCATCGCGGCGCCGTTCGCCACCCGCCAGCTCGCCGACCTGGGCGCTCGCGTGATCAAGATCGAACGCCCCGGCGTGGGCGATTTCGCGCGCGGCTACGACACCCGCGTGCGGGGCATTGCCTCGCACTTCGTCTGGACCAACCGCAGCAAGGAAAGCCTGACGCTGGACGTCAAGCACCCCGAGGCGCAGGCGATTCTCAAGCGGATCATCGAGGACGAGGCCGACGTGGTGGTGCAGAACCTCGCGCCCGGTGCCGCCGCTCGCCTGGGCCTGTCCTACGAAGTCCTGAGCGCGGCCAAGCCGGGCATCATCGTCTGCGACATCTCGGGCTATGGCGATAGCGGCCCCTACCGCGACAAGAAGGCCTACGACCTGCTGATCCAGAGCGAGGCCGGCTTCGTGTCGGTCACCGGCACCGAAGACACGCCGTCGAAAGCCGGACCGTCGATTGCCGACATCGCCGCTGGCATGTACGCGTACACCAACATCTTGGCCGCGCTGCTGCACCGCCAGCAGACCGGACAAGGCCAGCACATCGACATCTCGATGCTGGAGTCGCTGACGGAATGGATGGGCTACCCGCTGTACTACAGCATCGACGGCGCGGCGCCGCCCAGGCGCACCGGCGCCAGCCACGCCACCATCTACCCGTACGGCCCCTTCCCCGCCGGGGACGGCAAGACCGTGATGCTGGGCCTGCAGAACGAGCGTGAATGGAAGGCTTTTTGCGAGCAGGTGCTGCTGCAGCCCGCGCTGGCCACGGACGAGCGCTTCGCCAGCAACCCGCAGCGCGTGGCTGCGCGTGCAGCGCTCTACGACATCATCGTGAACGCCTTTGCCGCTCTCACGGCCGCCGAGGTGGTGCAGCGCCTGGAAACGACGCAGATCGCCAACGCGCAGGTCAACACCATGGCCGAGGTCTGGGCCCACCCTCAGTTGCAGGCGCGCCAGCGCTGGACCCAGGTGGACACCTCGGTCGGTTCGGTCCCTGCCCTGTTGCCCCCGGGGTCCTGGAGCCAGGGTGCGCCGCGCATGGAGGCCGTGCCCGCACTGGGTCAGCACACCGACAGCATTCTGGGCAAGCTCGGCTACGGCGCCGCGCAGATCCAGACCTTGCGCGAAGCGGGGGCCTTGTGATCCCGGCCACCTACCTGTTTGTGCCCGGCAACCGCCCCGAGCGGTTTGCCAAGGCGCTGGCGAGTGCCGCGGACCGGGTCATCGTCGACCTGGAGGACGCGGTGGCGCCCGCGGACAAGGCCTCGGCGAGGAACGCCCTGGGCGCGTGGCTGCCGCAGCTTTCGGCCACCGAGCACAGCCGGGTGATGGTGCGCATCAACGATGCCCTCAGCCCATGGCACGCCGACGACCTGGCATGGCTGTCTGTACACGCGGTGGACGAGGTGATGTTGTCCAAGTGCGAGTCGGCGGTTCAGATCGCCACCGTTCATGCACGGATCGCCCCCAGCGCTCGGGTCCTGCCCTTGATCGAGACCGTGCGCGGCGTGATGGGCCTGAACGAGATTGCCCTTGCACCCCATGTCTCGCGCCTGGCCTTCGGCTCCATCGACTACTTGCTGGACCTTGACCTGCCCGGTCCTGGCTTCGCGCTCGACGCGGCCGCCACGGCCATCGCCATGGCATCGCGGGCCGCAGAGCTGCCGGCCCCGGTGGCTGGCGTCACACCCGAGCTGGACGCCGAACGCGTGACCGCCGACCTGCTGCACGCGCGCGGCCTGGGCTTCGGCGCCAAGCTGTGCATTCACCCCACCCAGGTGGGCGTGGTGCGCGAAGCCATGCGGCCCGATGCCCAGACGCTGGCCTGGGCATCGCGCGTGCACAGCGCCTGGCAGGCCGCGAACAGCCAGGGCGCCATACAGGTCGACGGCCGCATGGTCGACAAGCCCGTGGCGCTGCGCGCCCAACGCATTCTGGCCCTGGCGGGCCTTCCCATCTGAACCCCAGCTTTACCGAGGAACACCATGGCTGCCACCATCATCGATTCGCGCATCTTCGGCGACATCTTCAGCGACGCGCGCATGCGCCAGGTCTGGTCGGACGAGAACCGCACCGCCAAGTACCTGGACATCGAACGCGCGCTGGCCAAGGTCCAGGGCGAGCTGGGCATCATCCCCCAGGAAGCCGCCGACGAGATCGTCCAGCATTGCGAGCTGTCCATGATCGACTGGGACCAGCTCAAGGCCAAGACCGAGCAGATCGGCTATCCGATCATCGCGGTGGTCAACCAGATCAACGCCAACTGCCGCGACCGCCTGGGCGAGTACTGCCACTGGGGCGCGACCACGCAGGACATCACCGACACGGCCGCGGTGCTGCAGATGCGCGAAGGGCTGGCACTGGTCGAGCAGGACCTGAAAGACATTTCAGACGCATTGGCGTCGCTGGCACAGAAGTACCGCGACACCCCCGTCATCGGGCGCTCCAACCTGCAGCAGGCCACACCCATCACCTTCGGCTACAAGATGGCGAGCATCCTGGCCGGCATCGAACGCCACCGCGAGCGCCTGCAGCAACTCAAGCCGCGCGTGCTCATGGGCGAGTTCGGTGGTGCCTCGGGCACGCTGTCGTCGCTGGAAAAGGGTGCGATGGAAACCCAGGCCGCGCTCATGAAGGAGCTGGGCCTGGCGCAACCCCTGATCTCCTGGCACACCGTGCGCGACACCATCGCCGAGGTGGGGGCGTTTCTGGGTCTGGTGGGCGGCTCGCTGGGCAAGATCGCCATGGACGTCAAGCTCATGATGCAGACCGAGGTGGGCGAGGTGTTCGAGCCCTTCGCGCCGGGCCGAGGGTCTTCGAGCACCATGCCGCAGAAGCGCAACCCGATCTCCTGTCTCTACATCCACGCCAACATCTCCGTCGCCCGCCAGCACGCCGCTGCGCTGATGGATGCGATGGTGGCCGACCACGAGCGATCCACCGGCCCCTGGGAAATCGAATGGGTGTCACTGCCCGAGATCTTCTGCCTCATGTCGGGCGCGCTCAAACAGACCAAGTTCGTGCTGCAGGGCCTGGAGGTGGACGCCACCCGCATGCGCGCCAACATGGACATCACCCACGGGCTGGTCATGTCCGAAGCCGTGATGATGGGCCTGGGGCCTTACCTCGGCCGCGAGTACGCCCACGACCTGGTGTACGACCTGTGCCGTCAGGCGCTGGCCGAAAACCGGCCGCTGATCGGCGTGCTCGAAGCGCACCCGGAGATCAACCGCCACGTCAACCGGACCCAGCTCGAAGCGCTGTGCAACCCGGAGAACCACCTGGGGAAGGCCGGCGTGATGGTGGACCGCGTTCTGGCTGCGCGCCAGCGCAGCTGAACAACGCTGGCACCGGGTGGCGACTGAGCAGTCTTACACTGAGACCGCAAGAAATGATTGGCCTTAACGCACGAGTGGACCCGGTCAGTCTGCGGCTGTTTGTCGCGGCTTGTGACCACGGAACCATAGTCGCGGCCGCAGAGCGGGAGTGCATTGCTGCTTCCGCGATCAGCAAGCGGATTGCCGAGATGGAGCAATGGACGGGTACGCCTTTGCTGTACCGGAGCCAGCGCGGCGTGAGACCGACGCCCGCTGGCAGCGCGTTGCTGCGTCATGCACGGCAGATTTTGCGAAGCCTGCAGGAGCTACAGGCGGAACTGGTCGACTACCGTGAAGGCGAACGCGGACATGTGCGTCTGCTGGTCAACGTGTCCGCCATGGCTGAATTTGTTCCAGAGATCATCCAGGATTTCGCCCGAGCGCAGCCGGGTATCACAGTGAGCCTGGAAGAGCGTCGCAGTGCAGAGGTGGTTCGAGGCATTGAAGACGGGATGGCTGAAATCGGCATCAGCCGTTCATTTGTGCCCACGAGGGGGTTGCAGACATTTCCCTTCCGCCACGACCACTTCGCGGTCGCAATGGATCCCGAGCATCCGCTCGCCGCCTCCAGCGAAATATGGTTTGAACAGACCTTGATGTTTGAACGGGTCGGGTTAACCATGAGTTCAAACAACACGCCATCCATGCAAGCCATGATGCATGAGCATGCGGTCTCTTTGGGACGGGATCCAGCTTGCCGCATTCAAGTGGTGAGCTACCACGCGGCGCTGCGGCTCTTGAGAGGCACACAATCCCTCGCAATTTTGCCCATGGAGGCTTCGCGTGGGCATGCGCAGCAGCTCGGGCTGACCCTGGTTCCCTTGTCCGATGCCTGGGCGCTTCAGCAGTTCGTCATTTGTGTCCGCGCGACAGAGACGCTACCGCACGCTGCTCGTAAGTTGCTCAATCACTTGCTGGACGACTGCCCGCAGCAGCCGTTCGGTGGGAGTCTGGCGCTGGTTTCTTGAAACGCGATGGACACCGTGGCAAATGATTGCTTTTCCTTGCGTCACAGCCCCACCAGAATGACCACGCACCGCGCGAGACAGCCCTTTGTTGTCCGGTGTTTCGCAGTTCCTAACCTTATGGAGACCTACAGAATGAAAAAACTATCCGTCGCCCTTTTCGCCTTTGTCCCACTGGGTACAGCAGGTCTCGCCTATGCGCAGTCCACATCTGTGCTCTATGGTGTCGTCGACATCTCCTTGGCAAAGGCGACCGGAAAGCCGGTTGAACTTGCGGGTGGCGCGCCGTTGACGAATGGCAGCAGTCGTTGGGGCCTGCGCGGCACGGAGGATCTGGGGGGTGGATTGAAAGCCTCATTCAATCTGGAGGCTCAACTCGATCCCACCACCGGGACGGGCAGCGGTGGGTTCATTCGCGCGTCCAATCTCTCAATCGCTGGTGGGTTTGGTGCACTCAAGTTTGGCCGTACGCTGACGCCCAGCTACTGGGGTGTTCGTGCCTGGGAACTCACCAGCGCCGCGAACTACAACGTGGTGAGCAGCCAGTTTCAGTACGCGGGTCTGAACGCCCGCAACAGCGACGAGATCAGCTACACCTCCCCCAGCATGGGAGGGTTTACGGTCACGCTCGGTCATGTATTGAAGGGTGACAACGAGGGCGTCGGCAAGATGGACTTGAACCTCATCTACAAGAATGGTCCATGGTCCGGGGGGCTTTCCTACAACAAGCTGAGGGACAAAGGAAGCAACCAGGTGGTGGGCGTGTCTTACAACTTCGGCACCGTCAAGCTCGCAGCGAGCTACCACGATGTGACCGATGCAGGTCGGGGAAAGGGGTTCACGCTTGGAGCGTCCGTGAACACGGGCCCCATCCTGGTGATCGTCGATGCAGCCCGCGACACAGAGAACAAAGACACAGACCTTCTGCTGGAGGGGCGCTATCCATTGTCCAAGCGCACCTTTCTCTATGCCGCCCATACCCGCAACGGCAAGGGCAAGGCACCCACGGACGTGAACGCGACCATGTTTGGCGTCCGTCACAACTTCTGAGTTTCCAGGGAGGTTTGTTTCTTCATGGTTGAGGTCTCCACTGGAGACCTCCTTTTTTCTGTTGGTGCAGACCGCAATGCCTGTCTGTGCCAGACATCAGCGTGCTCCTTCTGGTAATTGAGTTCTTGATTCCGCCATGACCTTGTCCATTCCTTGCGTTCTCATGAGAGCCGGCACTTCACGCGGCCCGTTCTTTTTGCGCGACTGGCTGCCGGAGGGAGACGGACCTAGAGATCACGCCTTGATCGGTGCCATTGGTGCATCGGATCCTCTGCAGCTCGATGGGTTGGGTGGTGGCAGCACGCTCAACAGCAAGGTGGCCATCGTGTCGCGCTCGTCGCAACCGGACTGCGACCTGGACTATCTGTTTGCCCAAGTGGGCGTGGGTCACCAGTCGGTGGATACCCGCCCCAACTGCGGAAACATGTTGTCGGGGGTTGCCCCGTTCGCTCTCGATCAAGGTTTGCTGCCGGCACAAGATGGCATCACGACGGTTCGGATCTACAACGTCAATACCGGATCGAAAATTGAGGTTGCTGTGTGTACGCCTGGCGGCAAGGTGACATACGACGGTGACGCCCGAATCGATGGGGTGGCGGGTACAGCGGCGCCCGTGCTCCTGAACTTTCTGGATGCATGGGGTGCGGTGACAGGTCAGCTGTTTCCTACGGGGCGCCGCATTGACCAAATCGACGGTCTGGATGTGACGTGCATTGATGCGGCGATGCCATTGATGATCCTGCGAGCCGCCGATCTGGGTCTGACTGGCCGGGAGCGTCCAGCAGAACTCGACGCAAATGCCTGGCTTCTTGAACGGATCGAGTTCTTGCGCTTGCAAGTCGGGGAGCGCATGGGGTTGGGCGACGTCTCGGGCAGTGTGATCCCCAAGCCGGTTCTGGTCAGCGCAGGGGATACACCCAACAGCATCACCTCACGCTATTTCACTCCGCATAGATGTCACGCCTCACACGCTGTCACCGGCGCCATTGGCGTCGCTACCGCCTTTGCACTCCCAGGTACCGTGGCCAGTGGCGAAGCTCGGGTGCCGGGGCGCCATCCGCTTGTTGTCCTGCACCCAGCCGGGCAGATTGATGTAGAGGTTGAGCTTGATGGCATGGGTGACGCGGCTACCGTGCAGAGAGCATCGTTGGTGCGCACGGCGCGAAAGATCATGCAGGGCATCTTGCATCTCCCCGGATATGTGTTTCCTCCCGCACCTGCTGCAACCGAGGCCATACCAGAGCTGATGATTTCGCGGCACTACCCTCAGCGCGACGTACACGTGATCGTTCCCACCAGTGCAGGTGGTGGTAACGACACCATGGCGCGAACCCTCATGCGAAAGCTCGGTCCACTGCTCGGTCAGTCAGTGGTGGTGGACAACCGGGCTGGTGCCAATGGCAGCATCGCTTGCGAGTATGTGGCCGCAGCCCAGCCTGACGGCCACACGCTGATGTTTGGCTATATCGCCACCCATGGCATCAACCCTGCTCTGCAGAAATTGCGCTACGACCCGGTGGCCGACTTCTCGCCGATTGGCCTGATCGGCTATTCGCCCACGCTGCTTGTGGTGCCAGCCTCCCTGAAAGTGGACAGCGTTCAGGACCTGGTGCGTTTGCTGCGTGAGTCGAGTGAACCGCTGAGCTACGCATCGGCTGGTGAGGGCACGGTGCCACACTTCGCGGCCGAGCTGTTCCGTCTGCAGACCGGCTCCCGGCTGCAGCGGATGGATTTCTCAGGCGCTGCCCCTGCGATTGCCGAGGTGGCCAATGGGTTCATGCAATTGATGTTCCCCAGCCTGTTCACGGCACTGCCGTATCTGCGCTGCGGACGCCTGAAGGCGCTGGCAGTTGCCGGATCGGATCGCTTGCCCAGCCTTCCCGATGTTCCCACGCTGCAGGAGGCAGGTGTGTCTGGCGTGGTGATGACGCAGTGGTATGCCTTGTTTGCGCCGGCCAAGACCTCCCCCACTGTAGTGAGGCAACTGAATTCTGCACTCAACAGCGTGTTGAAGGATCCAGAGATTGTGGCTCGCATGGAAGCCGATGGTGCCCAGGTGCAGACTTCCACCCCCGGCCAGCTGCACGATCTGCTGATGGCGGAAGGAGAACGCTGGCAGGGTGTGGTGCGTCAGGCCGGTCTGCGACCCGACCTAAGCATGGACTGAGAGGCTGAGCCTCTTTCGAGGCCAGAAATCCAGGGCCCGGGAGCCGGCGAAGATCCCTGCGAGCGACACCTTGTTCTGACCTGTGGGCACTGCTGGTGAGTGACCCACCCAGGAATACCGAAGAAAGGTCTTTGTGGTCCAGGCGTCGGTCCGGCGCCCCCCAACAGCACAAAAAAAATGCTGCGGGCCCCGTGGAATGACCAAGAAACTGCTTGGATTCCGATGCGATATAGCATCGCTTTCAGGCATGCTCATCCTAGACTTGATCCACCTTAACGCAGTGGGTCAGTCCATGATATTTACACCAAGATTTATCAGCTTCGATTGCTACGGCACCCTCATCAACTTCGAGATGGGTCCGACGGCAAAGGTCTTGTTCAAGGACCGTGTACCGGCCGAGCGGATGCCGGCTTTCCTGGACAGCTTCCGTGCCTATCGCCTCGACGAGGTACTGGGCGACTGGAAGCCGTTTTACGACGTGGTGGAGAACTCCATTCAGCGCGCGTGCAAGAAGCATGGCATCGAGTGCCTGGCATCGGACGCGGCCGCTCTGTACGCGGCCGTGCCAACCTTTCAGCCCCATCCGAACGTGGTGGAAGTGCTGGAAGCCATCGCGCCGCATGTGCCGCTGGTGATCCTGTCGAACTCGATGGTGGATCTCATTCCCCACAGCGTCGCGCACCTCAAGGCACCGTTCCACAAGGTCTACACCGCCGAGGAAGCGCGCGCCTACAAGCCGCGCATGCAGACCTTCGAGTACATGTTCGACCAGCTCGGCTGTGGGCCCGAACAGATGATGCATGTCTCGTCCAGCTTCCGTTACGACCTGATGACGGCCTCCGACCTGGGCTTCATGGCCAAGGCCTTCATCGACCGGGGTCACGAGCCCACGTCGACCAACTACGGCGTGAGCCGTCTGACCGACGTTCGTCAACTGCCGGCTCTGCTGGGTCTGTGATGTTCAGCCCCGATGCACACCGTGGTCCACCCGGGGCGGCGGCACCGGAAGGCCCGAACGAGGCTGCGGAGCTGAGCACCGCAGCGCCCAATCTCGCTCCGGCCGAGGTGCAGGCGCTGGTGGCGCGCCTCTACGGCATCGACGGCAGCATCATCAAACCGCTGGCTGGCGAACGTGACCAGAACTGCGCCGTAGAAACCGCCGATGGCACGCGCTACGTGTTCAAGATCAGCAACCCCTCCGAGCCGGTGCCGCTGGTCGAATTCCAGATCGCCGCCCTGGAGCACATCGCCCGCACATCGCCCGGCCAGCCGGTACCCCGCGTGGTGCGCACGCTGGATGGTCGAACGCGTGAGACTGTGGTGCTCGCCGACGGTGCCCGCACGTCGGTGCGCATGCTCACCTACCTGGAAGGCACTCAGATCCGGGAGACGCCGCGCACCGCTGCGCAGCGCGTGGCGATGGGCCGGACACTGGCTGAACTGAACCTTGCCTTGCAAGATTTCACGCACCCTGCGGCCAAGCACGAGCTGCTGTGGAACGTGTCGGCCGCGCACCGGCTCACTGTGCAACTCGACAGCTTGCCCGAAGGGCCACGGCGCGCACTGGCTCAGTCGTTCATGAAGCGCTTCATCGTCCACGTGCTGCCACGCCTCGCGTCCTTGAGGGCGCAGGTGATCCACAACGACTACCACTTCTACAACGTGCTGGTGGCACCGGACGACCAGGCGCGCATCACGGGGATCATCGACTTCGGCGACATGCTCCATGCGCCGCTGGTGGGCGAGGTAGCCACCGCGGCCGCCTTCCACATGACCGGCAACGCCGACCCGTTCGAGGGACCGTCGCAGTTCGTCGGCGCCTACCAGGCCGTGCTGCAGCTGACCGAGCCGGAGCAGGAGATCGTCGCCGACCTCATGGTCACGCGCCACCTCATCACCGCCCTGATCTCGGAATGGCGCGCGCTGCGCTACCCCGAAAACCGGGCGTACATCATGCGTCACAACCCTGCGGCATGGGAGGCGCTGTCGCAGATGGCGGACATCCCGCGGCACGAAGCGCGCGATCGTCTATTGACTCCCAACAGAAACGGAATTTCCTCATGAAAACCACCGCAGACTTCAACATGGTCAACGCCTACATTCCCGGGCGCGCCAACATCGAACCCGCCACCGAGGCCATGATCGCGCGGCGCAATGCCTTGCTTGGCCCGGCCTACCGGCTGATGTACGAACACCCGCTGCACATCGTGCGTGGCGAAGGCGCATGGCTGATCGACCCGCAAGGTCGCCGCTACCTGGACGCGTACAACAACGTCACCTCGCTCGGGCACTGCCACCCCGCTGTGGCGGAAGCCATCTGCCGTCAGGTGCAGACGCTCGCGACCAACACGCGCTACCTGCACGACACCATCCTGGAGCTGGCCGAGCGCCTGCTCGCCAGCGTGCCCGGCACGGACCTGGCCCACCTGATGCTGACCTGCACCGGCAGCGAGGCCAATGACCTGGCCTACCGCATCGCCAAGGTGCGCACCGGTGGCACGGGCGTGATCGTCACCGACACGGCCTACCACGGCATCACCGACGCGGTGTCGCAGTTCTCGCCGTCGCTGGGCCCGACGGTCGACCTTGGCCCGCACGTTCGCCTGGTGGCGGCGCCCCGCCAGTACCACGCCGAAGGCGCCGACCTGGGTGAGCGCTTCACGCGCGACGTGGAGGCGGCCATCGCCGACCTGCAGCGCCACGGCATCAAGCCAGCGGCCCTGATCGTCGATTCGCTCTTCACCAGCGACGGCATCCTGCCCGAACCCGCAGGCTTCCTGAAGGGCGCGGTGGAAGCGATCCAACGCGCTGGTGGCCTGTTCATCGCCGACGAGGTGCAGCCCGGCTTTGGCCGCACCGGCGAACACATGTGGGGCTTCCAGCGCCACGGCCTGATGCCCGACATCGTCACCCTGGGCAAGCCCATGGGCAACGGCCAGCCCATCGCCGGTCTGCTCGCCACCGCCGACGCCCTGGCGGAGTTCGGCGAATACTCGCGCTACTTCAACACCTTCGCCGGCAACACCGTCTCTTGCGCAGCGGCCCTGGCGGTGCTGGAGACCATTGAACGGGAACAGCTGATGCCACATGCCGCCCAGGTCGGCAAGCTGCTGCTCGACGGCATCGCCGGACTCAAAGCCAAGCACGAGGCCATTGGCGATGTGCGGGGCGCGGGGCTCTTCGTGGGCGTCGAACTCGTGTCGGACCGCACCACGCGGGCGGCGGACCGCGGCCTGACCAGCAAGGTGGTCAACCTGATGCGCGACAAAGGCGTGCTGCTCAGCGCCTGCGCCCAGGGCCACAACGTGCTCAAGATCCGTCCGCCGCTGGTGCTGTCGGCCGAGCAGGCCGGCATGGTGATCGATGTGCTGGACCAATCGCTCACCGAGGCGCGTTGGGGCGACGCTGAATAAGTCTTCGTGGATGTGCGCGCCCGGCTGCGGGATGGGATGCAAGGCGCAAACCACAGCGATACCGGGCGGTATCGCGAGGATTTGCAACGCAGCAGACCGCCCGCAGGCGGGATGCGCACGCCACGTGAGACTTGTTCAGCGTCGCCCTAGACGCATCCAGCAGTAGGATGGCCCGATGAGCGCTGCCGTTTCTCTCGACCGAATCGACTTCAGGATCCTCGTGCATCTCCAGCGCGAAGGCCGTTGCTCGAACGTCGATCTGGCCGATGCGGTGGGCCTGAGCGCCAGCCCGTGTCTGCTGCGCACCCGGCGGCTGCAAGAGATTGGGCTGATCCGGGGCTTCGGTGCCGACATCGCGCTGAACATGCTGGGCGAACACGTCATCGTGTTCGCGGAGATCACCCTTGGCAGTCACCGGCCGCCTGATTTTCGCCTGTTCGAGCAAGGCGCCGAAAAGTACAAGGAAATCATCGAGTGCTACAACGTCAGCGGCGGCTACGACTACCTGCTGAAGATCGTGGCGCCCGGCGTCGGCTACTTCCAGGCGCTGATGGACAGGATGCTGGAAGACGACATCGGCATCGAGCGCTTCGCCTGCCGGATCGTCCTGCGCCAGCCGCTGGACCGGCGCGAGTACCCGCTGAGCATCATCGCGGCGCAGAAGCGGTGGGCGTGATGGCGCCGGCGAGTGCACGCGCTGCCACTTCGCAGAACCAGCGCACGCCCAGCGGCAGTGCGTCGTCGTTGAAGTCGTAGCAGGGGTGATGCAGGGCGCGTTCGCCCTCGGGACCGGGGTCGGCGCGGCCCTGGCCCAGCCACAAGTAGGCACCCGGCTTGCGCTGCAGCATGAAGGCAAAGTCTTCCGAGGTGAACGCGGCGCGCGGCGCGACCTGGGCCTGCAGACCGACCGCCTGGGCGGCTTCAAGCGCCAGCCTGGCCTCTGCCGCCGTGTTGATGGTGGCGGGGTAATAGCGCAAGTAGTCCACCTGCACCTCGGTGCCGCTGGCCAAGGCCACGCCTTGGGCAGCGGCATGCAGGGCGGCTTCGATACGGTCTTGCGCGGCGGGGTCGAAGCTGCGCACCGTGCCGGTGATCTGCACCTCGGCGGGCAGCACGTTGTGGCTGTGGCCGCCTTCGATGCGCGTGACCGACAGCACGGCCGACTCGCCCGGGTCGATGCGCCGGGCCACGATGGTGTTGAGCTGGGTGACCAGCTGGCTGGCGGCCAGGATCGCGTCGGGCGTGTGGTGGGGTTGCGCGGCGTGGCCGCCTTTGCCTCGCACAGTGATGTCGAACCGGTCGGCCGCCGCCATGATGGAACCGGGGCGGGTTTGTGCATGGCCGAGAGGCAGGTCGGGCCAGTTGTGCAGGGCATAAACGCTGTCGCAGGGAAAGCGCTCGAAGAGCCCGTCCTCGATCATGCGGGCCGCGCCACCCTTGCCCTCTTCTGCGGGCTGGAAAATGAAATGCACGGTGCCTTCCAACCCCAGCGCCCGGTGGCTGCGCACCAGGTGCCGTGCGGCGCCCATGAGCATGCTGGTGTGGCCGTCATGCCCGCAGCCGTGGTGCTTGCCAGGCGAACGGCTGGCGTAGGCGCGCTGACCCAGTTCCACCATGGGCAGGGCGTCCATGTCGGCCCTCAGGCCCACGCTGCTGCTGCCCTTGCCACACCGCAGCGTGCCCACCACCCCGGTCCCTCCCACGCCCTCTTGCACCTCAAGACCCAGCAATCGCAGCCCGCTGGCCACAATGCCGGCGGTGCGTCGCTCTTCAAAGGCAAGCTCGGGATGGGCATGCAGGTCGCGGCGCAGGGCAATCAGGTCCGGAAGCAGGTCGGACACAGGCGCGGCGATGGTGGCGGGTGAGACGTTCTTCATCCCACTGATACCGCATGAGGTCATGACCCCTCCTTCATGAAGGCACAAGGCCTGAGCCGTGAAAAGGCATGGGATGGGGGAATGCAAGGGGCAAGCATGAAGCAAGATTAGGAGCAAACACCTTCGCGCAGGCGCTTTTTGTATGCTGCGCAGCCACAGCAAATGTGGTTCTGATGGCAGGGAAAAGCAGATGCTTCTTTTGCCCAGCGCCATGGCAAGCGCTTGCAGGTTTTGCGACACAGCGATACATGTTATGCGAATCATTCGCATGTAAGATCGTGCATTTCGCCGGGATCTTTCCGGTCTACCAAAGGAATGTTGATGCGAATCGCCCACACCCGTCTGGGCCGGCCGGCTTCGGAAGGCTCGAAGACATCAAGGGCAGCTTCACGCTGGAAATGCGAATGACTCACACACCCTGGAAAAAGCTGGCGCTGACCGCCGCCCTCGCGCTGAGCGCGCTCAGTGCCTGGGCCGCGCCCAGCACCATCGAAGACGTGCTGGGCCGCAAGGTCACGCTAGAGCTGCCGGCCAAGCGGGTGCTGCTGGGGTTCTACCTCGAGGACTATCTGGCCGTGGGCGGCGACCAGGCCTTCGAGCGCCTGGTGGGACTGTCACTCGGCTGGTTCGTCAAGTCGCGGCCTGCGGTATGGGAAGCGTATGCAGCCGCGCGGCCCACGCTGCGCGACGTGGTCGACGTGGGCAGCGTGCAGTTCCAGAGCTTTTCGCTGGAGAAGGCGCTGGCCACGAAGCCGGACGTGGCAGTCCTGGCCGACTGGCAATTCAAGGCGCTGGCGTCTGAAATCCCCCGCCTGGAAGCCGCCGGCATTCCGGTGGTGGTGGTGGACTACAACGCGCAGACCCTGGAGCGCCACCTGGCCAGCACCAAGGTGCTGGGCCAGATCACCGGCGAAACGGCGCGCGCGCAGCGCATTGCGGATGGCTACCAGCAGATCGTGCAGACCATTCAGCAGCGCGTCGCCCAGGCGAAGCTGCCTCGCCCGCGCACGTACATCGAACTGGGCGACAAGGGGCCTGCCGAACACAGCTACACCTACGGAAAGAACATGTGGGGCGCCATGGTCGATCTGGTCGGAGGCGACAACGTGGCCGCGCCTTTCATCAAGGACTGGGGGCCAATCAACCCCGAGCAGTTGCTGGTCTCGAAACCGCAGGTGGTGTTCATCGCAGGCTATGAAAGCGTGAGCCAGCCCGACGCCATGCAGATGGGCTTCGGCGTGCCCGGCGACGAGGCCCGCCGGCGCCTGCGAGGCTTCGCCCAGCGCAAGGGATGGAGCGGCCTGCCCGCGGTCCAGGACGGCCGCCTGCACGGCGTCTACCACGGCGCCACGCGCAGCATCCTGGATGCGGCGCAGCTGCAGTACCTGGCCAAGGCGCTGTACCCAACGCTGTTTGCCGACATTGATCCCGGCGCCACCTACCGCGACTTCTACCGCCGCTACCTGCCCATCCCGGCCAGCGGCACCTTCGTGCTGAACGGGCAATGACCGACACCACCGCCGCGCCTGAGTCGGGCGTCCATGTTCTGCAACGCCAACGTCGGCGCGAGGCGCTGCGGTGGCGCTGGCTGGCCCTGTTCGTCGGCCTGAGCCTGTGCAGCCTGACGCTGGACGTGGCCACCGGCCCTTCGCTGCTGGCGCTGGGCGACGTGCTGCGCACGTTGGTGGCGCCTGCGGCGGCGGACCCGACGACGCGCGCCATCGTGATGGACATGCGCTTGCCGATCGCGCTCATGGCGCTGGTGGTGGGGGCGGCGCTGGGGCTCGGCGGGGTGCAGATGCAGACCCTGCTGGACAACCCCCTGGCCAGCCCCTATACGCTGGGGCTGGCGGCGGCGGCCGGTTTCGGTGCGGCACTGGCGCTGGTGACCGGCGGCCTGGGCTTGCCGTCCCTGGTGGCCATTCCCCTCAGCGCCTTTGTCTTCTGCATGCTGGCGGCCAGCTTTCTGTTCGGGCTGGCGCTGATGCGCCATGTCAACAGCCAGACCCTCATCCTGGCCGGCATCGCGCTGCTGTTTTTGTTCCAGTCGCTGCTGTCGCTGCTGCAGTTCCTTTCTTCCCCCGAATTGAACCAGCAGATCATCTTCTGGCTGTTCGGCAGTCTGATGCGCACCACCTGGCCGATGCTGGCGATCACCGCCGGCGTGACCCTGGCGTGCGCACTCTTGCTGCACCGCGACGCCTGGCAGCTGACCTGCCTGCGACTGGGCGAAGCACGCGCTCGCAGCCTGGGTGTGAACGTCACCCGGCTGCGTCTGAGAACCCTGGTGCTGGTCGCGCTGATGACCGCCACCGCCGTCAGCTTCGTGGGCATCATCGGCTTCATCGGCTTGGTGTCGCCGCACATCGCGCGCATGCAGGTCGGCGAAGACCAGCGGTTCCTGATTCCGCAATCGGCGCTGTGCGGCGCGCTGATGCTTTCTGTCGCTTCCGTGCTGTCCAAGTCCATCGTGCCAGGCGCGCTGTTTCCCATCGGCATCGTGACGGCGCTGATCGGAGTCCCGTTCATGATCTGGCTCATCCTGGGCAACCGAAAGCGCCGCCATGCTTGAGCTGGACGACCTGACCCTGCGCATCGGCGATCTGACCCTGGTCGAAGGGCTGAACCTGCAGCTGCGCGCCGGGCAGCTGCACGTGATCATCGGCCCCAACGGCACCGGCAAGACCAGCCTGCTGCGTGCCCTGTTTGGTGAGCTGCCGCTGGCTCAAGGGAGGGTGCAATTGCGTGGAACACCGATGAAGCCGCACAGCTTGTCGGCGTGGCGGCAAGGCATTGGCTACATGCCGCAGAACACCCAGCTGGATCTGGACCTGAGTGCGCTCGAAGTGGTGGTGCTGGGGCGCTTGCAGCGGCTGTCCATGCGCCTGTCGGACGACGATCTGGACGCCGCGCTGGCGGCCTTGCAGGCACTGGACATCGCCCACCTGGCCGACCGCCCGGTGCACACGCTCAGCGGCGGCCAGCGCCAGATGGTGCTGTTTGCCCAGGTGCTGCTGCGCCAGCCGCAGCTGATGCTGCTGGATGAGCCCGTCAGCGCGCTCGACCTGAAGCACCAGATGCAGCTCATGGAGCACCTTCAGGCGCAGACGGCGGCCCAAGGGTGGATCAGCGTGGCCGTGCTGCACGACCTGAACCTGGCGGCGCAGTTTGCCGACCAGCTGATTGTGCTCGGCGATGGACGCCTGCAGGCTTTCGGCCCCCCGGCCCAGGTGCTGAGCAGCGAACTCGTCCACCGCCTGTACCACGTGCCGGTGGATGTGCTCCACGATCTGGATGGCCTGCCCTATGTGCGCACCTTGCGCGCAACACGCATGGAACCACACCCGGCGCTGGCAAGCAGGTGAACTGAGAGGGTAAGAAGTTCCGACGGCCGACCTAAGAAAAAACGGCTGTTGTTGACGCGCCATCGAATATTCACCAAAATAGGTGAATGAAAAACGCGTTGACCGCAGACCGACTCGACGACCTGTTCGTCGCCCTGGCCGACGAGACTCGCCGCGCCATACTGGCGCGATTGTCCACCGGCGAGGCTCGTGTGACCGACGTGGCTGCGCCGTTTGACATCTCGCTCAACTCCGTGTCCAAACACATTCGCATCCTGGAGCGCGCCGGCCTCGTCACGCGCCGCCGCTTCGGCCGCGAACATCTCCTTCGTCTTGAGCCGCGGCCGCTGGCAGAGGCATCGGACTGGCTTCAGTCGCGCCAACGCTTCTGGTTGGGCAGCTTGCAGCGTATGCAGGCGCTGCTGGACGAGGAGGACGCAAGTTCAACCCAGCCAACCAAAGGAGCTCGTCGACCATGAAAACCGAAGACCGTCTCGACATCATTGTTCATCACCGATTCCGCCAATCGGCCGAGAGGGTGTTCGATGCCTGGCTCGACGTGCGCCTGGCGAGCCGATTTTTGTTCTCGACGGAAACCGGTGAGATGGTGCGCTGCGACATCGACCCGCGCGTCGGTGGGCAGTTCGTGCTGACCGACCGGCGACCCGACGGCGATGTGGAGCACACCGGGGAATACCTTGTCATTGTGCGGCCACAACGGCTGGTGTTCACCTTCGGCATTCCGGCCGCATCGCCGACCTTCGACATCGTGACCATCGAGATCACGCCAGAAAGCGATGGCGGTTGCACGCTGCGTCTCACCGCAGAGATGCAACCCGAGTGGAAGGACTACGCCGACCGTGCACGCCAGGGCTGGACGCAGATCCTTGCAAGCCTCGACGCGGCGCTGACTGAGACCCGGCCCTGACCCATTGACGGCGTCTGGCAAAAGATGGGAGAGCGCGCCGCAACAAAGCCGCGTCTACCGCCAGTTCAGCATCGCCCACGATCATGGCCCGAAGCCCTGCTTCTTCCAGGGGGAGTTGATACCAGCGAGGCCACCATGACCTTGCGCAATTTATGCCGTGATCCAGCGCACCGGCCCGGGCCCATAGCGCGCCGCCCGGTCCTCGGGATTGACCAGTTTGCAATGTTCCAGAGACAGGCATCCGCAGCCAATGCAATCCGTCAGGCCGGATTTCAGCCGCTCCAGCTCGGCGATGCGCGCCTCTATGCGGTTGGCCCAGTTGCTGGACAGCACGGCCCAGTCCTCCGCTTTGAGCGCCGTGTTCGGCGGGAGCCGCGCCAGTTCCGCGCCAATCTCTTCCAGCGACAGACCCACCCGTTGCGCAAAGACGATGAAGGCGACCCGCCGCAGCACGGCGCGCGGGTAGCGCCGATGCCCTGCGCCGCTGCGTTCGGAGCTGATCAAGCCTCGGTCTTCATAGAACCGCAGCGCAGAAGCCGGCACCCCGCTGCGGCGGGACACCTCGGAAATGGTGATCAAGGGTGACATGGGGGCACCTTATCGCATTGGGGGCTTGACTTCAAGTTAACTTGAACTTCTAGCATCTGTGTTGCCGGTATTTACCGCCCACTCAAGGAGAAGCCTTTCATGAATCCCCCAACCACTCCCCCAGCCGCCCTCGCCCCCCGTGCCGGACCGTTCCCGGCGCCTCGCAGCCTCCATCAGGAGTCCGGGCTGCCCCGCTTCGACCCTGCCGAAACCGGCAGCACCATGATCAGCGAATGGGGAGTGCAGACTCAATCGCGACAATGGGCTGTCCTGCAGGCCATCGAACGCGCCTGGGACGAGCGCCCCTGGCCGGACGGTCTGCGGTCATACCACGTCTTCCCGTCCATCGATGGCACCACGCTGCTGCACCACTCACGCTGGACCGAGGACGCAGCGTTCGAAGCGTTTGTGGCACGTCATCGCGATGCCCGCGTTGACCTGATCGACACCGAAGTCCCCGGCATCGTGCGCGACGGCCTGGGTCGCTTCAAGCTGTACCGCAGCCACCTTGCGCAGCCATCGCCTGCCCCCACCGGCTGTTTCGTGGTGGTGCGCGTGGAGGCGGCAACCGCAGCACTGCAGCAGTCGTGGATCGATGCCGTGTGCGCCGCTCTGGAAGGCGACCGCGTACCCGGCTTGATCGCGGCGCATTTCCATGTCTGTGACGATGGCCGGATCGCCAACATCGCGCAATGGGAAAGCGAAGCAGCGCATCTCCAGGCCATGGCCGGTGGAACAGGCATCGCCCAGCACGAGTCTTCTGCCTGGCACCGCGTGCGCACCATGCCTGGCATCACACAAAGAGGCCTGCAGCGCTTCCGTCTCCCGCACGTCATCGGCGCAGCCAGTCAGGCGAGCACTCGCCGCACGGAGGTTCCCCATGCATGAGCGTGCACATCGCATCGCCGTCATCATCGGCAGCACGCGCGAAGGCCGTTTCGGCCCCACCGTGGCGCAATGGTTGATCCAGCAGGCCACGCAGCGGGGCGACATGGACATTGACCTGGTGGATCTGGCCGAGGCTGGCCTGCCGGAAGCCTTCACTGAAAAGGAGCCCCCCGCCGTGACACACCTCGGTGCCCGCCTGCGCGCCGCCGACGCCTTCGTGGTGGTCACGCCCGAATACAACCACGGCTACCCTGCCGCGCTCAAGACGGCCATCGACTGGTATCAGGAGGAGTGGCACGCCAAGCCGGTCGGCTTCGTTTCCTACGGTGGTGCCTCGGGCGGTTCCCGGGCGATCGAACAACTGCGGCAGGTGTTTGCCGAGGTCCATGCGACCACGGTGCGCGATGCGGTCAGCTTCACCAACGCCTGGGAGGCCTTTGGAGGTGATCATGTACCCGTGCAGGCCCAAGCCTGGGCAAAGCGCGCAAAAACATTGCTCGATCGACTGGCATGGTGGAGCGAAGCGTTGCGCGAAGCCCGATTGAAACGGCCATACCAAACCTCGGCTTGAGCCCCTGGCAGTCCACCCTATCGGGCCTGGTCAGGGCTCTCGATGCGCCGCACACGCTTGCGGTAGTCACGCACGTTGTCGCCAGAGATGCGCGGCTGTTGCGTGCCCTTCACCTCGTTGACCTTCCGGTCTGAACCGGTCACAGGCTCGGCCTTCACGTCGGTTTCGTGTTCAAAGGCATGCGATTTGTCGGTGTTGCGGTAGTACCGGTACAAGGCCCAGTACAGGGCGGTGGCACCGGCCGGACCCAACAGCAGCAGCCACAGTCCGCCGTCGTCGTTCATGCCGAATTCCCTATGATCCAGAGTGCAATGGCTTCAAGAAAGGTGCCGACGGCGAGGGCAGCCGTCAGCAGCTTCCACTGTTGCACGGGCACGCTGCCCATGGTCTCGCCGGTTCGGCCGTTCACCGCGATGTAGTGCAGCAGGCCACCGTTCTTGCCCTGCTGGTGGTACGAATACAGCCACACGGGCAGGTACATCGACACCCAGCGCGTGCCGTGCACGCTGAGCTGCTCCTGCTCCCAGCGCACGCCGCGGTCGTAGCGGTTCACCGATGACACGATCTGCGCACGGGCGATCGACAGCAACTGGTCTTCCACGTGCGGGCGCAGGTGCGCCACATCCATGCTGCGCTTCTCCGACGTGACACCGATCAGGTACGACGCGTTCCATTTCACCGCGTTCTTGGTGTCGAACGGCAGGATGGTGTTGATGATGTTGTTGGTGTTGCTGCGCACATCCAGATTGCGGCGATGGGCGGAGGACTCCAGCGGCAGGTCGTCCACGGTGAAATCCACATGGCGCTGCACTTGGTACACATCGGCGTCGTAATAGGTCTTTTTGTCCTTGCCGCTGCCGCGTGTGTAGCGGCGCGTCTCGATCTCGCCCTGCCCGGCCACATCGGCGCTCGCATTGGCATCCACGATCATGTACGGCAGGTACACGCAGGTGACGTTGTCGGGCGTGAACTCGTCCTTGAACGCCTTCAGTGCGAACAAACGCCGTTTGTCCACGAACTGGCGGATGCGTGCGACCGCGTCGTCTTTCTTGACTCGGAAAGGAAGAATGGCGTCAGGCACCGCGCCGTTGGCCACCTGTTCGTTCACCCCAAACACGTGTCGGCACCAGTGACAGCGCGCTGTCATGGTGCTTTCGGTGTTGACCGTCACCTCGGCCCCGCACCCCGCGCACTTGAAGCTCATCAGGCTGGCGGCATCGGCTGCGATGTCCCGGGCACCGGATGCCACCACCGTGTCCCTGAGCTGGTCGATGCCTTCGCCGAACCCGAACGCCTCCTCCACCCGCTCGCCGTGCCATTCGTGGCGGCAGTACAGGCAGATCAGCAGGTCGGTGCCGGGCTTGTGCCGGATGTCGGTGGCGCCACATTTCGGGCAGCGGTTCAGGCCATCCTTGAGCTTTTCGGCCGACGTGTCGATGGCGACCGGATCGGGCGCCAGCAGCTCGTCCCGGATCGCTTCGGGCAGGGTCGCCGGGTCGATCGGGAAGCTGCCCGGCGCCGGTGGCACCTCCTGCGGCGAGCCCGGACCGATTTTCTGAGGCTCCGTCGAAGGAACGCGCGAATTGCTCAAGCCGTCTGCTCCGCCCGCTGCTTACAGGCCCAGCGCTTTGGCTTTGACCGCGTCGTAATCGGCCTGCGTGATCAGGCCCAGATCGAGCATTTCCTTGGCCTTCTTCAGCTTGGCAATCGGGTCGTCCGCTACCGGCGCGGCCGGTGCCACAGGCTGCTGCAAGCTGCCAATGCCACCCAGCATGCCGGTGGCCATGCCCAGGCCCATCACACCCGCCGAGCCGCCGGTTTCGCCCGCCGATTCAATGCCCGAAGCCACACTGGCCTGCAGGTTGGAATTGCCCCGCGCACCGGCCAGCGCATCGGCACGCTGCACTTTGGTGAGCAGTTCGCGCGTGTTCGCGTCGTATTCGATGGACACGATGGCGGTCTTGACGATGGCCAGCCCGCGATCGGACTTCCACTGGTAGGCGCTCTCCACCGCAGCGGACAGGCTCTGGGCAAAACCCACCGAATCCTGCTGCAGCTTGGTGATGCGATTGCCCTTGCCGGGGTCGTTCGTGTACAGGCTGAAAGCCGGGGCGAGCGAACCCACGACTTCGTTGAAGAGCTGGCTGGCAGCGTCGTTGTCGAGATCGGTGAAATCAAACACCCTGCCGGCCTGCAGGTAGGCGGCCGGCACGAAATGCTTCACGAACAGGATCGGATCGACGATCTTCAGCGTGTAGGAGCCGCGGGTCACCGCGCCCACCTGGGTGTTCAGGAAACCGTCGTCCCAGTAGATCTCGGATTGCGTGCCAAAGCGATTGTTCGGCAACTCCTTCAGCGAGACGAAGAACGCGGCCTGTTGCGAACCCGGCTGGCCGCCGAACTTGAAACGCTCCCAGCTCTGCTTGATCAGCGGGTCGACAAGACCATCGCCCGCGAAGATCGACTTGGAATTGAGATCGTCCGATCGCCATTCGTACCCGCCTGGCTCGGCAGCGAAGCCTGTGATCGCCCCATCTTGAAACAGCAGCAGCCCATAGCCTTCGGGGACCACGATCTTCGATCCGTTGGTGATGATGTTCGAGGAACCCTTGGTGTTCGAGCCACGACCGGCGTTGGTTCCCTGTGGCACGGCCGCAAACAAGGCCGCCGTGGCCGGCAATCCGGCCGGTACGGTGTAGAAATCCTTCCACTGATCGGCCAGCGTGCCGCCAATCGAACCCGCCACTGCCTGAACAAGACCCATGACATTTCTCCATGATTCCTGGCGGGCTACCGTGCCTGCCACAGCCGCCAGACTATACCGCCCAGAACGGTCTGGTTGGCAATCTCAAACACCAGACGGTGGCGTCACCTCATCCCGCGCAATCCGCCCATCCACGAGTTCCACCAACCGGTCACACCGCGCCGCCAGCCGCGAATCGTGGGTGACCACCACGAACGACACCCCGCGCTCGGCGTGCATGCGCCGCAGCAGCACAAACACCTCGTCGGAAGAAGCGGTGTCCAGGTTGCCGGTGGGTTCGTCGGCCAGCACCAGCGGGGGCGACATCACCAGTGCGCGCGCGATAGCCACCCGCTGCTGCATGCCGCCTGAGAGTTCAGACGGCCGCTTTTTCATCGCCTGCGACAGACCCACCGCGTCCAGCAGTTCGCGCGCATGCGCAAGTTGTTTATCGTTCACATGCCCGTGAGTCATGAGGAAGGGCATGGTCACGTTTTCCAGTGCGGAGAACGCGGGCAGCAGGTGGTGGAACTGGAACACGAAGCCCAGCAGGTGGCGGCGGCGCAGCGTGAGTTCGGTGTCGTCCAGATCTTGCACCGGCTCGCCCTGAAGGCGATAGCTGCCCGATGTCATGCGTTCGAGCAGGCCCAGGATGTTGAGCAGCGTGCTCTTGCCGGAACCCGATGGCCCCATCAGCGCGATGAATTCACCCACGTTCACCCGCAAGGAGACACCGTGTAGCACCTCGGCCTCGGCGGGCAGGCCGGCGTTATAGGTCTTGCGCAGGCCGTCAAGTTCGATCAGGGGCTGTGGTGTGGCGTCGGTCATTTCAAACGGTACACCGTCAGATGCGGATGGCCTGCGCCGGGTCCAGCGCGGCCGCGCGCCTGGCCGGTGCCATGGCCGCCAGCACGCCGCACACCGTGGCCAGCAGCGCGATGCGCAACGCCAGCGCGGGCTGCAGCGTGATGTTGAACAAGGGCAGGCCGTCGGACCCACGCACGAAGTTGGTAAAGAGCCAGATCAGCAACACCGCCAGCGCCAGCCCCGCGACCGACCCCACCGCCCCCACCACCGCGCCCTGCAGCAGAAACACCCGCAGCACCTGCCCTCGCGTGGCGCCCATGGCGCGCAGAATGCCGATCTCGCGGCCCTTCTGCACCACCGACACCACCAGCACGCTGGCAATGCCCAGCACCACGACCACCAGCACCACGCCGCGGATCAGGCTGGTGCTGACCGACTGCGCGTTGAGTGCCGAGACCAGTTGCGCGTTGCTCTCCTGCCAGCTTTCCACCTGGTAGGGGAAGCGTCGGCGCAGGTCGTCGGCCAGCGCCTGCGCCGTCCACACGTCGCGCACCGTGAGGTCGATGGTTGTGGCTCCGCCCGGCAAGCCCAACAGGCTTTGTGCGGCGCGCAGCGGCACGATCACGGTGCGGCGGTTCAGATCGCGCACGCCCAGGTCCACCAGGGCGGTCACGCGCACCGGCTCGCTCACCAGCGCGGTCTGCACGGTCAGGCGATCACCCACGCGCACGCCCAGATCAGCCGCCAGTTCGCGACCCACGATGGCTTCGCCGGGTGCCAGCCGGGCCACCCCACTGACCACCTTGCCGCGCAGGCCCACGATGCGGTCGTAGCGGTCCAGCTCCACGCCCATGAGCGCGATCGCCTGCGTGGCCTCGCCGCGCAGGGCCAGCCCACCCCCCGACACCATGGGCGAGACGGCCGCAATGTCTGGCAGCGCTTCCAGCAGCGGCAGCAGGGCCTGCCAGTTCGCCACCGAGCGCAGGCGCTGGACGCGTGGCTGGGTTTCGGTCAGCGCGGTGGTGCCGGGCTGGCGTGCAGCGGCTGGCGTGACCACGTCGTCGGGTGAGCTGAGCGTGATGTGCGCCTGCGCGCCCAGGGTCTTGTTCAAGGTGTTGGTCTGCAGGCCACTGATGAGCGCCGAGATGTAGGCGATCACCGCCACGCCCGCGGCCACGCCCACCATGATCAGCAGGGTCTGCATGCGGCCTTCACGCAGGAAGCGCAGGGCCACCCGGAGTTCAAAGCCGAGCAGGGTGGTCATGCGCGCTCAGCGCCCCATGGCGTTGGTGAGGGCCGATCCGACGTCCAGCCCTTCGGCCGCTGCGCCACGTCGAGCGGTGCTTGCGCTCATGGGCCGCGTGCGCACGCGCTGGCCTTCCTTCACCTCGCCCCCCACCAGCACCTCGTCACCCTCGGCCAGACCTTCCAGTACCTCCACCATCGCCAGATTGCGCAACCCCAGGCGCACGGTGCGCGCCTCGGTGCGGCCCTGCGACTGCACCAGCACACGAACCGTGTCCGGGGGATCACCGTCTGCAGCGGGCAGGTCTTCGCGCAGCGCCGCCAGCGGCAGCACCAGGGTGCTGTCGCGTCGGGCCGTTTCCACCTCCACTGAAAGCGTCATGTCTTCGCGCAGGTAGGCCGGCGCGGCCTGCTCGAGCGCAAAGTGCACCTCGATGGCACCGCGTTGGGCGTCAACGGCCGGCGCGATGGTCAATACCCGGGCCATGAAGCGCTGCGCAGGAAACGCGTCGGCCACCACAGCCGCCACCTGGTCTGGGCGCAACTGGTCCAGAAAACGTTCGTCCACCTGCGCGCTCAGCTGCGTGGGGCCGGCCAGCGCCAGCGTCAGCAACGCCCGGCCGGGTTGCACGATCTGGCCGGGCTCTACGTCGCGCGCCAGCACGCGCGCGTCGGCCGGTGCGCGCACGCTCGCCTGGGCCCGGCGCGCCCGCGCCGCCGCGGTGGCCGCCTGTGCCACCGCCAGCTGCGCTTGTGCCTGCACCAGGTCAGAACCACTCTCACCGATGGCTTGGCCTTGCGCCTGCGCGCTGTCCTGCTGGGCCTGCGCCACCGCCACCGCGCGTCGCGCGTCGTCCAGCCGCGCCGCACTCAGGAAACCCTGCGCCACCAGCTGTTCGGTGCGGGCCAGCTCGGCCGCCGCCGCGCGCAGGTTGGCCGCCGCCTGGGCCGTGGCCGCAGAGGCCGCCACGCGGCCGGTGCTGCGCAGGCCGGCCAGCCGCGCCTGGGCCTGCTTTTCTGCGGCCTCTGCCTGGGCCAGCGCGGCGTCCAGCTCGTCGGATTCCAGCTGCAACAACACGTCGCCCTGCTGCACCGTAGCGCCCTCGTCCACCCGCACCTGGGCCACGCGCCCGGTGATGGTGCTGCCCACATCCACACGCGACAGCGCGGCCACCCGGGCAGAGAACTGCAGCGTGCGCACCAGCGGTGCGGCCTGCACGGTGACGGACTCCACCACCGGTGCCCGCAGGAAGAACCAGGCGGCGTAGCCGCCCACCACGACCACCACCCAGAAGGCAACGCCCAGCCAGAGGCGCTTCCTGGGGTCGGTCGTGACACGGGTCACAGCTCTGGCTCAAAAAGACCGCTGTCGGTTTTGGGCGGCACCACGCCCAGGTGGCGGTAGGCCGCCAGCGTGGCGATGCGCCCGCGCGGCGTGCGCTGCAGAAAACCCTGCTGAATCAGATACGGCTCGATCACGTCTTCAATCGTGTCGCGCTCCTCGCCGATGCTGGCTGCGATGTTGTCCAGCCCCACCGGCCCGCCGTCAAAGCGGTGGATCACGGCTTCCAGCAGCTTGCGGTCCATCAGGTCGAAGCCCTGCGGGTCCACGTCGAGCATGGCCAGGGCGCGGTTGGCGATGTCTTGGGTGATGGTGCCGCTGCCCTTCACGTCGGCGAAGTCGCGCACGCGGCGCAGCAGGCGGTTGGCGATGCGCGGTGTGCCACGCGAACGGCGAGCGATCTCGAAGCCGCCTTCGGCATCCATGGGTGCGTTGAGCAAACCGGCGCTGCGCTTGACGATGCGCGCGAGTTCTTCAGAGGTGTAGAACTCCAGCCGCGCCACGATGCCGAAGCGGTCGCGCAGCGGGTTGGTGAGCATGCCGGCGCGCGTGGTCGCGCCCACCAGGGTGAAGGGCTGCAGGTCCAGCTTGATGCTGCGCGCCGCCGGGCCTTCGCCGATCATGATGTCGATCTGGTAGTCCTCCAGCGCCGGGTACAGGATTTCTTCGACGACCGGGCTCAGCCGGTGGATCTCGTCGATGAACAGCACGTCGTTGGGTTCCAGGTTGGTCAGCAGCGCGGCCAGGTCCTTGGGTTTTTCCAGCACGGGGCCGCTGGTCTGGCGCAGGTTCACGCCCAGTTCCTGCGCAATGATGTGGGAGAGCGTGGTCTTTCCCAGCCCGGGCGGGCCAAACAGCAGCACATGGTCCAGCGCCTCGCTGCGCATCTTGGCTGCGCCAATGAAGATCTCCAGCTGCTCGCGCACCTTGGTCTGGCCCACGTATTCGTCCAGCAGCTTGGGCCGCAGCGCCCGCTCGATCGCCTCTTCTTTGGGCGAAGCCGGCGCAGCGGACACCATGCGCGGCGCGGGGGCGAAGTCGTCGGTCTGGATGCTCATGGGTCAATCGTCAGTTTCAATTCGTGGCTGCTACGGCCTCGACCAAATGGAAAACCAGGCCTCCCGTTGCTCGCTCGGAGAGCGTCAGGTCCTGGGGAGTCTCACGTCCAAGAAGACCCCGCTGTTCCAGAAACGCCCGAGCTTCAGGCAAAGAGCGCACTTCAAGGCTCAGGCTGTCGATCTGGTGCCGATCGCCAGGCCACACATCGAACGCGACGCCGTCGATCTTCAGAGGCTCGTTTGCAGCAATCTGAGCAATTGTGCGCCAATGCCCCGTCGTTCTTTCAACGTCGGGACAGGTCATCCCCACGCGCGCCAATCGAACAACACCCAGCGGCCCACCCCCCACTTCTGCAAACCGGCGCTGCTCCACTTCGTGGCGCTCCCTGGTGCGAATGCCTGTGGCCCAGGGAACAATGCTGGCCTCCGTGCCCCAGTCACAGAAGAAGTTGCAGCAGGCCGGTGATGACAGGTCCAGAACCACGACGTTGGTGAAGTTCGTGACCGATCGACCATCGGCATTGACCGTCTGAAACGGACGAGGCTGCTTGCAGGCCATCCCCTGTCGCTCCAGTTCGGCAATGCTGAACACCAGTTCATCAGGCTCCAGCGCCAGACCATGGATCAAGGGCAAACGACAGCCTGCCGGCAAGTCGGCATTGTTCTTGGCCGCCCAAATCTCCAGATGCGTGTTGCCGACATGAACCCAGGCAAAGCTGGCGAATTCGCTGTGCTGCAGTGGCCACGTGACCGGGAGGCAAAGGGTTTCGGCGAGCAGCGAAAACAGAGGCTCCGTGTTTTCTGTTCGCAGCATGACATGGTCGATCGAACGACAGATCGACTGGATACCCGGGGCGCCACTCATTTCGCCAATGCGTTCAACGCCAGCTTGATGCCTTCACTCACACCCACCTCAGCCGCCAGGTCCTTGGGCTTTTCCAGCACGGGGCCGCCAGCAGCTTGGGCCGCAGCGCCCGCTCGATCGCCTCTTCCTTGGGCGAAGCCGGCGCGGCAGACACCATGCGCGGCGCGGGGGCGAAATCGTCGGTCTGGATGCTCATTTCAAGGTCGGGTTGTCATTTTCGGGGCCGTTCGGTAGGTGCTCGGTGAGCGTCGCCAAACTCCGTCAAACGGCGAATGGCACGTTCCAGACTGGATGATCGCTCGGAAGCCCTCATGGCTTGCCAGTTTTCGCGAACCAACGTACTCAGGTGAACGTTGTACCCAGAACCGGTCTTGGTGATGTCCATTGTCGACACCATCTCATCGCGCAATCGACGCACCTTGGACTTCAGCGCTAAACGCAGTACTTCTCGTTTGGGATCATCGAGTTGCTCGGGGTCGGCTTTGATCTGCGCAGCAGATACCTTAAAGAATTCGGACACTCCTTTGCGATCTGCGAGCACCCAGCTTTCAGCCTCGGGCACTGCCAACCTCAGAAAAAACCGTTCATGCGAGACTTTGGGCGACCATTTTTTCAGCCATTGCACTGGGCACATCCGATCAGTGTCGGCAATGCACAGCACAGGTTGAAAGCGGGACTGCTCGACAAACCTGTGGAGCTCAGGTATGAGCTTTGTGACGCCCCTCTTGTTGATCGGGGCCCTAGAAAGCGCCCACTCTGGCAAGACTTGCGCCACGAGCTGCTGACCCAGGGAACAACTCAGCTCGTCTTCTCCTACCACCAGCATCCGTTTCACGAGAACAGACCCATCTGTTCGATGTTGGAAGGCCGCGTCTTAGGCAGCAGTACTTCTGCCGGGTTCAACCCATGCTCCATTTCCTGGCGTTCTTGTTCATCAGCAGTTCGCACTGTCGTCCCGTTTTCACCCGGCTCCAACAACAATATGGACTGCGGGTCTGATACTGACGAAATCAACGTTTCGCTGTGCGTGGTGCTGAGCACCTGTCTCAGAGGCCCGCCCTTTTTTCGAAGCCTGAGCACTCGGTCAATCATCAGGGGGATGTGCTGAGTGATCGCGTCGTTGAGAGAAAGCTCTGGCTCTTCCAAAAGCAAAAGACCATCGCCCTCTTGCAGTGCCCACAAAAAACCAATCAATCGGAGCGTCCCATCCGAAAATTGATCCTCTCGCTGCCAAGAGCCATGCACCCGCCAATGCTTGAAGTTGGCCTTCAGGTGGGGCACACCTGTCACGGCGTCCTGCTCGAAATGCAACTCTGAAAATTGGGGCACAGCCACTTCCAGTGCCTTCTGGATTCGGCTCAATCGCGCCTTCTGTGTTTTCTCGTTGGTCTTGGCGATTCTGTGCAACAGACCCTGTCCAAAGGGATCGTTTTCGATGATCCGGCCACTGATCTCGTCGCTGTGCTTGAGAAGCTGCGGCACCAGATGCATGTAGGTGGTGGCAGCCAGGAAGTCGGCCAGCTCACGAAAATCCGCGTTGCTGTTGATTTGCTCCAGGTAAGTTTGAGTGAGGCGAACCTCATCGGCTCTATCGATTTCCAGCGGCCGACTGAAGAGCTCAACCCCATCCCGGAATACAGCTTCTTGTTGAATCAGAACGCCTGGGGTCTTTCTTCCCCCTGACTGAAATGCCAGGATGTAGCGCCACTGCGGCACGGCATCCGATGACGATCCAGACACATCCACCTCAATTCGGACTTCGGAGTCCTTCCGGGCGTGCAAGCTGCGCAGCTTGCTTAGGCCCCCCCGGTCCTTCAATGCCTTCTGCAGGCCGCCTCCTTCACTCTGGGCGATCGTTCTCAAAAACCGGAAAACATCGAGCAGGTTGGATTTGCCTGATGCATTGGCGCCAATCACGTAGCCCCTCGATCCAAGCGCGACATCCACATCGCGAAAGTTTCGCCAGTTCTTAAGCCTTAGCCGGGTGATCAACATGTCGGGTTCCTCATCAATTGCGATTCAGCGACTTTCAAGTCGTCGCCAAACTTGTACTCACTTCGCCAATGCTTTCAACGCCAGCTTGATGCCTTCACTCACCCCCACGTCAGCCGGCAGGGGCTTGAGCGCAGCAGCTGCATCCTTCTCGCTGTATCCCAATGCCATCAGCGCCTGCTGGATGTCGCTCTGCACCTCGCTCTGGGCCGGGCCGGCGCCGGGGAGGTTCAGGTCGGCGCCCAGTTTGCCCTTGAGTTCCAGCAGCAGGCGCTCTGCGGTCTTTTTGCCGATGCCGGGCACCTTGACGATGCGGCCGGCTTCCTGGGCGGTCACGGCCTGGGCCAGGTCGGCCACGCTCATGCCGGAGAGCACCGACAGCGCGGTGCGCGGGCCGATGCCTGAGATCTTGATGAGCTGGCGGAAGGCCTCGCGCTCCGGCGCGGTGCCAAAGCCGTAAAGAATCTGCGCGTCTTCCCGCACCACGAAGTGGGTAAGAAGCGACACTTTTTCGCCCGTGGCGGGCAGGTTGTAGAAGGTGCTCATGGGCACATCGACCTCGTAACCCACGCCGTGGCAGTCGATCAGGATCTGGGGAGGGCTTTTTTCCAGCAATGCGCCGGTCAACTTGCCTATCATCGGGTCTTTCCTCGGGTTTCGATCGCGCCAGTCTGGCACATGCAGCGTCGGAACACCGCTTGCCTTCACGCTCACGGATTATCGGTTTGATTCTCAGACACACCTTCTCGCCGCCCGACAACGTCCGCATGGGGCACCTGTGCGGCCCCATGGACAGCCACATCCGCAGCATCGAGGCGGCCTTGAACGTGAAGGTGGCGCACCGGTTCGAGCAGTTCCGCATCGAAGGCACCAAGCCCAAGGCCACCCAGGCGCTGGAAACCTTGCAGGCGCTGTATGAGATGGCGAAAAAGCCGATCCCGGCCGAGCAGGTGCAGCTGATGCTCAGCGGCGACACCGCCTTGCCCGGTGGCGAAGACGCCATTGCCATGCAGACGCGGCGCGGCGAGGTGCGCGGGCGCACGCCCAACCAGGCGCGCTACCTGGAAAACATGGCCATGCACGACATCACCTTCGGCATTGGCCCGGCCGGCACCGGCAAGACGTACCTGGCCGTGGCCTGCGCGGTGGACGCGCTCGAGCGCAGCGCGGTGCAAAAGATCGTGCTCACCCGACCGGCCGTGGAAGCCGGCGAAAAGCTCGGCTTTCTGCCGGGCGACCTGGGCCAAAAGGTGGACCCGTACCTGCGCCCGCTGTACGACGCGCTGTACGAGCTAATGGGTTTCGACAAGGTGCAGAAGGCCTTCGAACGCCAGCAGATCGAGATTGCGCCACTGGCCTTCATGCGTGGGCGCACGCTGAACCACTCGTTCGTGATCCTCGACGAAGCGCAGAACACCACGGTGGAGCAGATGAAGATGTTCCTCACCCGCATCGGCTTCGGCAGCAAGGCCGTGGTCACCGGCGACGTGAGCCAGATCGACCTGCCGCGCACCGAACTGAGCGGCCTGATCGACGCCGAGCGCGTGCTCAAACGCGTGAACGGCATCGCATTCAACCGCCTCACCAGCGCCGACGTGGTGCGCCACCCGCTGGTGGCACGCATTGTGGATGCCTACGACGCACGTGGTGCTGCCGAAGACGCGGCACCTGCCCCGCGCCGTGCTGCGCGCAAATCCACGGGCGCCACTTGATCCCGCCAACGCTCCGCCACTGAGACCCATTCCCATGCACCTGCCCACGTCACTTCGTTTGCCCGCTTTGGCTGCACTGCTGCTCACCCTGAGCGCGTGCGCAGGCACCGGCAAGGTCCCGCTGGACACTGCGCCCGCCATGCCAGCCGAGAAGAAGGCAGACCCCAGCGCCCTTACCGGCACCCCCCTGATCGTGGGCCCGGATTTCTCCACCCAGACCGTGCGCTTCCGCTGCACAGGTGGCACCGAGCTGGATGTGGTCTACCTCAACCTGCCAGAGAATCTGGCGCTTGCTGCTTTGCACCACAACGGCCGAACCGCCCTGCTGCAGAACCGGCCCACCGCTTCCGGCGCGCGCTATGTGGCACTGGACGAACAGCACAGCCTGCGCTGGCACACCAAAGGCAGCGAAGGGTTTCTGGCCTTCATGGCCGCCGACCACACCGCCAAGGAACAGGTGCTGCTGAGCGACTGCCGCGCCTTGCCGACGCCTTGAGCGCACCCTGACCCTATCTATGCCCCTGCCCGCCCTCAGCCTGTCCCTCCAGTTCGGCGACCTGCCAGACGCTGCCTTGCACCGCGCCGCCCTGCCCCGCCACAAGGTGATTCGCTGCATCCGCCACGCACTGGAAGCAGACGCCGAAATCACCGTGCGCATCGTCGACGCCGAAGAAGGCCAGGCCCTGAACCGCGACTACCGCGGCAAGGACTACGCCACCAACGTGCTCACCTTCGACTACGCCACCGAACCCATGGTCATGGCCGACCTGGTGCTGTGTGCGCCGGTGGTGGCGCGCGAAGCCAAAGAGCTGAAGAAGTCACTGGCCGACCACTATGCACACCTGCTGGTGCATGGCACCCTGCATGCGCAGGGGTGGGACCATGAGACGGGGGAGGAAGATGCCGAGGCGATGGAGGCGCGGGAGACGGAGATTCTGGCTGGGCTGGGGGTGGCGGATCCTTACGGGCGGGGTTGAGCGCCAGCATGGTCGACCGCAGTTTCTGCCTCACCGGTCCTGCCATCGCGCCTTGGGGAGAGTCCCTGCGGAGAGAAACAGACAGAAAATGGACATAAACGGATATGTTTACGGACATTTTCCATTTTCACCCCCTGTCATCTCGTCAGCAGTTCGAGAGGGTAGTGAGATAGCGGCTCTTCCCGATAAGGTTGAGAAGTTCATTGGCTTGCTCGTGATCTTCGTCAGCATTCGCAATCTCAAGGAGCGACCGAACTTGCTCAATGGTCTTCTTTGTTCCCGGTCCACGGACGAGACGGAGCACAGAAATCCAGTACCGCGCATTCTCCTTCGAGCGTTGGCAGGAGGTGGCCGGGTCGCAAGTGATGATGTGCTCAAAAGCCGCCAGTGCGGAGTCAAAATCCTGCTTGGTACCGAAACCAAAGAAGTGGCACAAGCCGATTTGCAAGAATGCATCCGTCTCACCCATGGTGCCAGCACGTTGGTACCAACGGTACGCCAGCTTCGGTTTTCCCATGTCTCGGTAAATGGTCGCAAGGTTGAATGCAGCCGATGAATCGCCTTGTGCAGCCGCCTTTTTAGCCCAGTCGATTGCCAGCGGAAAGTCTCGGTCGATTTCTTCACCGGAACTCAGAATTGTGCTCAATGCACATTGAGCCCGAGCATTTCCCTGAGCAGCGGACGCTTGATACCACTTCATTGCCGTGGCAAGGCTCGACGCGGCTAAGACGTTCCCGGATTTTTCTCTTACGCCAGACTGGTGGAAGTAGCCGACCTCCCATTGAGCCTCTGGGTCGCCATTCTCGGCACATGAGTTGAGGCTTGACCAATGTTTTCGGGTGATGATTTCCATGGGTGACGAAGCGTTCGCTTTTTGGCTTAAACAGCAAAATGCAGAATACCCCGCAATCTCAGCCAATGAAGAGAAGAGTGACGCGGGGACCAAGTCTTGCTTTTACTGGGACCGGGAAAAGGCTGGGCCCGACCTCACCACCCCTCATCTGAAGCGGCATAGCCTCACAGTATTTCGCCGCGCAACTGCTCAGGGATGAGAGAAGGATGGCGACGATAAACAGGATAAAGAACCTTGTCGCCGAGATGAGCAGCGACATCAGCAACAGTACGGAGTAACTTCGCGTGCTCTTCTGGTGGCTCCGCAGTCTTGGCTTTGCTGAGGATAGCAAGAAGGTCGGTGTCAAAGCGCGCACAAGCGGAGACGAGTTCTTGCGCGAGCAGCACGTCTGTCAGCAAGTTCTCTGGAGACTCGGAACCCGCTCGTGTAGAGACCGGCTCGGACGTTTCGCCGTCAGGGAGCAACTTGAGCGTGACGATGTCACCCTCCGCAAGCACCACCGTCGGCCAGTCGAGATAGATCGACTCTTCTTCATGAGTCTCGATAGCTACAAGGTTCAAAGTATTGTCGGACTCGTCGGCATCGGCACGTTCCGAAAGATTGACGTGGGCACTGAGATAGCCGCGACCAGCCAGCCCTGATGTGCAGACGTGAGTTCCATTGACAAGTGCTTATGCGCATGGTCGGGATGTTTGTGAGGAAAGGCTTGCCTATGAATGTTATCTCGCGCGGTAAAAAACTATGGCATGAACAGCACCATAAAAAGCACGAGACTTGCTGCGTGGAGAGTTCACGCAAAGAGCTACATACTGCGTGCAAGACTCACCAGCACTGCGGCAACCAACATGAGAATGGATATGCCAATGTAGTAGCCATATGCCTTTGCACTCGACTTGAATGCAGAACCAGCGGGTCGAGTTCTGAAGAAATAGACCGGTACGAAGATCGGAGATAGAAGCGCTGCCCACAACGCAGACCTCCCTGGCGGAATGGCGCCTCTTTCTAGTGCCTCTTGGCGGCACCAAATGTAGATGGCGGCGGCTGTGGGGATGCCTAGCCCGAACTGCATAAGGAATTCACCATGCCGGGCTTGAGTTAGGAATGGCAGAACGAGACCGGCACCTATGTAGAGGCCGAACAAAATGAGTAAAGTGCGACGGGATGGTCTCATGGGTGTTTCTGCGGCACCTGACAAGAAATTGATCGGTTAGAAATGCCCGGCGGATCGTAGGCGTGTGAATGCACGGCATCGGACGCCCGTGTCTATTGCCAAGTGATGCCTCATGCTCCACCTTTCACCCTGAGGGACACCACGTGTGCCCCTTTGCCACTTGCGCGTGCTACGTCGATGGGGCGTCGGCCACGATCATCGACGGCGTCCCGTTCGGCACCTGCAGCAAGGAGGATTTCGATGGTCGCAACGTTGCCGTGACTCGCAGCCCAATGCAGGGGGGTGTATCCAGTTTTTTCGCGTCGGTTGCATTCCGCGCCGCAGGAAAGAAGGAACGCGACCATCTCAGAGTGTCCCCAAGCCGCAGCTCCAAACAAGGCCGTCTCACCCGCAGCGTCGGACCAATTCACATCCGCGCCTGCCTCAATCAGCTTCTTCGCTTCCTCAACGTCTCCAGCCCATGCGACTGCGTGGAGCGCTGACTCCGGCGCTCCTTCGTTTGCGGTGAGAGGAACTGACGTCATAGGGATGGCATTGGAACTCAACTGTGGGCAGCAAACTGCAAGGAACTTCACAGACAGAGTGATGTTGTGCGGTATGTGCAATGTAGCGCAGGGTGTAAACACCGTGGCGGCGCTACCTGACCGCCAACACTCGTAGGCAGCCGCTTGCACTGGCTTAGCAAAAAAGCCAAGCTCTGCTCCCTACACCCAGTAAGCGCATCCCCCAAACTGATGAAGACCCCGCGCCAAAGAGTCGCGAAACTGGAGCTCATTACAAATTTTCACCGAAACCGACATTTCGCAAACACTGCGGTCGTTTCGCACGGACCTGTCGGGGAGCGATCAGTGCCATAGCGACTCCTCCCGCCTCCCTTCAAAGATGCATCACATAACCTTCGAATGAAATACAGAGAAAGCCAGAAAGACAAGAAGCTCCGACTTTGGTTTTCGACGGATATGACGAAAGCTCTTCTGAAGTCAATAGTATTTTCAAGCGGCAGACTTAGAGGATTAAACTCATTAAAAATTGTCTTCGAATACCCAATCACAGCAATTGCCGGAAAAAACGGCGCCGGAAAATCCACAATACTTGCGCTTGCTTGCTGCGCCTACCACGGCCGAGCCAGCTATTACAAGCTACCAAAAAGAAAACTTCCATACTACACATTTTCGGATTTTTTTATCCAACATTCTGAGGAGATTCCCCCTCAGGGGCTGGTCATAAACTATACCATTGCATATAACAATTGGAAAAAATCTACAGCCTTTCCCGAAGGAATTGGAATCGGCATTCAATCGCGAAAGAAAAACGCAGGAGGAAAATGGAACGACTATGACTTAAGAGTCAATAGGACAGTAGTTTTTCTCGGCATCGAAAGGATTGTACCGCACGCCGAGCGAAGTCAGTCGAAATCGTACGCCAGGTCTTTTAAAGATATAAAACCAAAAGGCTGGGAAGGTAAAGTGAAGGATATAGTTGGATATATTCTTGGAAAAAACTACGACGATTTCAGATTTCTAGAACACTCCAAGTACAGCCTTCCTGTAGTCAAAGTTGGGGGCATAGTCTATTCCGGATTCAACATGGGAGCTGGAGAGAATGCGCTTTTTGAAATCTTCTCTGCGATCTATTCTGCAGGAGACGGCGCTCTCCTTGTCCTCGATGAAATCGAGCTTGGCTTACATGCCGAGGCACAAAGAAAGCTGGTTGACAAACTAAAAGAGGTATGCCTAGAAACCCACACGCAAATAATTTGCACCACTCACTCAAAAGAGATTTTTGACCAGCTCCCACCAGAAGCAAGGTTTTACGTCGAATCAGTAGCAGGAAAAACCAAAGTAACTCAAGGCATATCTCCCGAATTTGCATTTACCAAACTAAGTGCAATCCACGGAAACGAGCTTGAAATTTTCCTTGAAGATGACGTCGCCAAATCCATATTGATGCAAACACTTCCCTCAGCAGTAAGAGCCAGAACCAAATTTACTGTCGTAGGATCCGCCAATGCACTTGCGCGTCAATTGGCGGCATGCTATGTTCGCAAAGATAGAAGATCTGTTTTGGCCGTTTTTGATGGAGATCAGCGCGCCAAAGAGGCTGACATCAAGAGTCACGCCACAAAAATGACTGAGAATCCTCGCCCTGATTTCGATCAATGGATAAGTGACAGAATATGCTATCTACCGGGAGACACCTGGCCAGAAGCTTGGCTCCTACAAAAAGCCTCCGAGGCTATCGCACCCCTCTCAGCCGTTCTATCTGCTGATGCAGGGGAATTAGTTGATATCCTTGAATATGGCCTCCAAGCAGGCAAACACAATGAATTTCATGAGATGGCAAAGCATCTAGGCCTTGAACAGGATCAGTGCTTAGCTCATTTTTCGACAGTCATATGTACCCATTTTCAAGATGACTTAACACACATACTTGCGTCTGTAAATTTAGCTCTAGATCGATAAACGTAAGCGCCGCTTAGGTCACCATACATACTCATTTTTTCTATGTGAGAGCGGGATCAGAACTAGCTGTTGGTCTGACGTACAAAGGGTAGACTTATCACCGACGCGCAAGACCGGACAAACACTTTCTCCCATGAACCACCATTGATCAGTCTCTCGTCGCCAACGCGTCATCCGTATCGATAAGGCCCTCTTTGCGACCTGCAGCGCGCAATACAGCAGCCGTTTCGGCCGCTTGGCGAAAAGCGAGAAATGACATAAAGAAGATTATCGAACTGAACCCCAGAACGAAAAAGTACGCAATATTCGAAAAAACAAAACCAGAGGTGTTTGCGAATGCCGGCAAGAGAATCGCGATCATAGACAGAAGCAGTAAGTGAATTGACTGAAGTCGATTTCGAACCTCGGAGGCAGCAGCCCAATTTCTCTCTTTTTCACTCGAAGCCAAGCGTTCAACCCGCGATGCCCAAGCACGTTGGCGGGCGCTAGATCTTCGCCTCCACCATGATGATGTGCTGGAAAAAACCCCGTCTACCGCACCTTTCAAGTATGAAGACAATAGGTTAATCGCGATCCCTGCTGCCACAACGCTGACCCACCAGACGGGTCTAGAAAGCTCGGCAAAGACCTCACTCATTTGAAGCTCCAGAATATATCCGTTGATTAAAACTGGGGGAATTCGCGATTATCTTGTGATCGAACACCTCTGGCGCGCGGTACACAAAATCAAATCATCCCCCCATTGATCGAAATCACCTGCCCCGAAATGTAGGCCGCTTCATCAGAAGCCAGGAAAGCCACCAGATTCGCCACCTCTTCCGGCTGCCCCGCCCGTTGCATGGGCACGACCTTCTTGATGGCCTCAGCGTTGAAGGCACCTTCGATCATGCCGGTGGCGATGATGCCGGGGGCCACGGCGTTGACGGTGACGCCGCGGCTGGCGAGTTCCAGGGCCAGGGACTTGGAGGCGGCGTGCAGCGCGCCCTTGGCGGCCGAATAGTTCACCTGCCCCCGGTTGCCGGTGACGGCGGCCACTGAGGTGATGCTGATGATGCGGCCCCAGCGGGTGCGCATCATGGGCATGGTGAGGGGTTGGGTGACGTTGAAGAAGCCGTTGAGTGACACGTCGACCACGCGGTCCCACTGGCCGCCGTTCATGCCGGGGAAGACTGCGTCTTCGTGGATGCCGGCGTTGTTCACCAGGATCTGAATGGGGCCGCTGGCCAGAATGGCATCGAGCGCGGCCTGGGTGGCTTCGCGGTTGGTGATGTCGAAGGCCACGGCTTCGGCGCTGCCGCCTGCGGCCACTATTTCATTGACCACGGCCTGGGCGCGGCCCAGGCCGCTGTTGGCGTGCACGACGACGTGGCGGCCGTCAACGGCCAGGCGGCGGCAGATGGCAGCACCAATGCCGCCGCTGCCGCCGGTGACGAGGGCGCGTTTCATTTAAGGGGTTCCTTCTGCGCGAGGGCGCTGGCGTCGATCACCACGGCGGCGCGGCCTTCGAGCAGGCAGCGGCCCTGGTGGCTGACGGAGAACTGGTAGAGGATGTTGCGGTCGTCGCCAGAGAGGCGTTCGGCCCGCACATCTAGCTCACCGGGCAGGTCGTCGAGCCGGGTCACGTGCAGGCTCACGCCGCGCACGCTGGTGAGGTAGCCCTGGCGCGGGGGGCCTTCCACGCCGGCCAGCAGCGCGCCGTGCACCGCCATGGCCTGTGCGGCGTATTCGATGCCGTGGGCGGCGCCCAGTTGGTCGTTTGAGCGCAGGGGGTTGGTGGGGTCGGTGTGGCTCACGGCGCGGCATTCAATGGCGGCTTCCGACCAGGACTGCACGGTGTCCAACAAACACATGCTGCCATGGTGCGGGATGCGCGCGGCGATGCCGGCGTGGTCAATCACTTGGCCGGGAACAACAGCGCTCACAGGCTCACCTCCACCTGCAGTTGCATGGGGGCCAGGTAGTCCAGAACCACGGTTTCTGTTGACCCTTTAGCCAGGGCGCGCAGCAGGGGCAACGCACGCAGCGCCGGGATCTGTTGCCGCAGGGTTTCCAGGGTGGGTTCACCCATGGTCTGCGTAGCGGTGGTGGTGGGCGACACCTGGATGCATGCCAGCGAGTGCGGGCCGCGTTCAGGGCTGAGCAGCAGGGCCACGCCGCCGCAGTCGGGCGTGTCGCGCTTGGCGCGCAGCGGTTCGGGGTATTCACTGTCGTAGGCGATGAGCAGGGTGGGTTGGCGGTCCAGCACCACCTGGCCCAGCGCGTCGATCAGGCCGGCGCCGAAGCTGGCGTCGAAGGCGCACAGCACCTGGCACGGTGCCATGGCGCGGGTGGCAATGCCCCAGTAGCCGGCGGCGGCGTTGTGCACGGAATTGTGAAACCGGGTGGGCGAGATCTGGCGGTCGTTGGTGGCGAGCTGTTCACAAATGGCGTGGCAGTTGTGGCCGTCGGCGCCCGACGCAGAAAACACGGTGGCCAGGGTGGACACATTGGCCTGGGCATGGGCCACGGCTTCCAGCCCCACGCCCAGCGTGAGCTTGATGACGCGGCTGGCGCGCCGGCGCTCGGCCGACGGCAGGCTGGTGGGCACGGGCAGCACGGTGGGTGCGGCCACCAGCGCCTGTTCACCGCGCAGCACTGCGCTGGCGGTGGCCCAGTCGGGCAGGCCGGGGGCGATGAGGCCGATGCCGTCGATCCAGGCGGTGAGGGTTTGGGAAGCTGCTTGGTTCATGGCGCGATACCGAACACCAGGGCGCAGTTGCTGCCGCCGAAGCCGAAAGAATTGGTGAGCGCGTGGCGCACGGTGGCGTTGCGGCCTTGAGTCACGTACTGCAGGGGAATGGACGGGTCCAACGAAGCGGTGCCGGGACTGCCGGGCAAAAAGCCGTCGGTCAGGGCCAGGGCGCACACCACGGCTTCCACCGCGCCGGCGGCGCCCAGTGTGTGGCCGGTGGCGCCTTTGGTGGACGAACACGGCACGCGGTCGCCGAACAAACGGGCCACGGCTTGGCCTTCGGCCGTGTCGTTGGCCGGGGTGGCGGTGCCGTGCAGGTTGATGTAGTCGATGTCGCTGGCTTGCAGGCCGGCGGCGCGCAGGGCGGCGCTCATGGCCAGTTCAGCCCCCAGGCCTTCCGGGTGCGGGGATGACATGTGGTACGCGTCGCTGGACTCACCGGCGCCCAGCAGCAGCACGGTGCCGGGTGCGGGGGCGTCGGCGCGTTCCAGCAGAGCGAAGGCGGCGGCTTCGCCGATGGAGATGCCGTCACGCGCGGCGTCGTACGGGTGGCAAGGCTGGACCGATGTGAGCCCCAGCGAGGCAAAGCCGTAGAGCGTGGTGAGGCACAGCGTGTCCACACCGCCCACCACGGCTGCGTCGATGGTGCCCAGCGCGAGCTGGCGCTGCGCGGCGGCGAACACCTTGGCGCTGGACGAGCACGCGGTGGAGATGGCCATGGCCATGCCTTCGAGGCCAAAGTAGTCGCGCGTGAATTCGGCGACCGAGAAGGCGTTGTGGGTGGTGCGGTAGTTGAAGTCGTCCGGCAGGGCGCCGGTGTCAGCGTCGCGCTTTCGGTAGGCGAGTTCGGTCTGCAGGATGCCGGAGGTGCTGGTGCCCAGGAACACGCCCACGCGGGCCTTGCCGTAGCGGGCAGCGGCCTCGCGCACCTTGTCTGCGAAGCCGTCGGCCTCCAGCCCCATGAGGGCGAGGCGGTTGTTGCGGCAGTCGTACTCGGCCACATGACTGGGCAACACCTGCTCGTCCACGCCGGCCACTTCGCCGATCCAGGTGTCGAGCTTCACCGACTCAAAGGCGCAGGGTGCCAGGGCGCTGCGGTCTTCACGCAGGGCCGCGCGGGTGGCGGCCAGGCCTTGCCCCAGGCAGGTGGTGGCCGTGTAGGCGGTGAGTTGCACCGGGGTCATGGGGTCTCCGTTTTTATGGGTGTCGCGTCAGGACGGTACCCGGCACACCAGCATCACATTGGCAAAGGGTTTTTCGCCGCTCATGTTCTGCGACGTGACCTCGAAGCCTACTCGTTGCAGCAGTGTGCGCCAGTCGGCCAGTGGGCGGGCGTACAACTTGGGCAGGCGGTGGCCACGGGCGAAGGTGACCACATGGTCGACCCAGTTGCTGATGTGGTACGGCAGGCCGGCGCTCACGTCGCCAATGCGGGTGAGGAACAGCCCGCCGGGCGGCAGCGCGGCGTGGATGCGGCGCAGCACGTCTTCCTGGCCGGCGTGGTCAAAGTAATGCAGCGCGTCGAGGATGGTGACCAGGTCGACCTTGCCGAAGTCGGTGCGGCACATATCGCCCTGCTCCACCCGCACCACCGGGTGGTCCACACCGAAGGCGCGGGCGGCGCGCTCCACGTCTTTCTGCATCAACTCCACGCCACGCAACTGATCAGGCATGGGCGGTGTGGGCCAGCCGGTGGGCCAGTGGCCTTTTTCAAACAGCGCACGGGCAGACAGCAGCCAGGAAAACAGGCTGCCCTGGCCGCAACCCAGGTCGAGAAAACGACCGCGCTCGGGCAGCAGGCCCTGGCGCAGCAGTTCGCGAAAGATGGGGTCGCCGCCGAGCTTGCCGCGTGCGTAGTGGTAGGCAAAGCGGCCACCGCCCAGGAAGGGTCGGGTGGCGTCATCGAGCAGGCGTTTCAGGAAGGTGTTTTCAGACACGGAGTCGCTCATGGGCAGGCTTGTGGCAGGGTGGTGGTGGTGAGGTTGTGTGCTTTCAGTGTGCCCAGCAGGCGCGGCAGCGCGGCCAGGATCACGGGTTGGCCATCGGCGTCGCGCGCGCCATGGCCGTCGTGCAGCAGCAGAATGTCGCCCGGCCCCAGGCCGTGCACCAGCCGCGCATGCACCAGGGCGGGGTCGCCGGTGCGGGTATCAAAAGCGCGGCGCGTCCAGGCCGAGAGGCGCAGGTCCAGCTGGCTGAGCACCGGATCAAGAATGGGGTTGCGCAGCCCGGCGGTGGCGCGGAAGAAACGCGGTGCCTGGCCGGTGATGTCGGACAGCGTGGCCTGAGCGGCGGCGATGTCGGCCATCAAGCGGCCGTAGCCGTAAAGCGAAAAGGCCCACGAATGCGCGTCGCCATGGTTCTCCACGCTGTGGCCACGGCGCACGATCTCGCGGCACAGCGCGGGGTTCTCGCGCGCGCGCCAGCCGATACAGAAGAAGCTGGCCTTGGCGCCGGCTGCGTCCAGCAGGTCGAGCACGCGCGGTGTGGTGTCCGGGTCGGGACCGTCGTCGATGGTGATGGCCACTTCGCGCCGCGCGGCGGCTGCTTCCGGCAAGCGGGTTAGGTTGGGGCCGAGCAAGGTGGTGCGCGGCAACAGCCCGGCGGTGGTGAGGGCCGCGTGGTTGAGCACCAGCGCGCCCAGCGCCCAGGGCCATGCGGCCGGCACCGCAAGCGTGCCCAGCGCGGCCGCGCCGTGCAGCGCAAAGCTGGCTTTCATGAAGGGGGATGGGTTCCAGCGGGTGGTCATGGTCAGTGGCTCCGGGTGGCGAAATGCCCGGTGTCCAGAAAGCGCGACCACAAAGCGCGCCAGGCCGGCCAGTCGTGATCGCCTTCCACTTCGTGCCTTGAGGCTGGCAGGAAGCGCTCGGCAATCTGCGCCATGCCTTCGGCGAAACGGTCTTGTCGGCCATGGCCCACGAACACTGGGCGATCGGGTGGTGGCGCCTTCAGCCAGTGCCACACGCGCGCATCAGGGTCGCGCAGCGCCTCTGCGGTAGGGGCCCAGTTGTCGATGCCGCCAGCGCTCGCAATGGCGTTGGTGACCAGCCGGCTGCCGGGGTAAGGCGCAATCAGGCACAGGCCATCGACCAGGTCCGGATGGCCGGCGGTGATCTCCAGCGTCATCAAGCCACCCAGCGAAATGCCACCCAGCCAGACGCGCTCGTGCGACTGGCGGGCAGGCGCCAGCAACTGCTGGCGCACCGCCTCAGCGGCACGACCGTCGGACACCGTGGCCATGTCGACCGCCACGGCACACAGGTCCAGGGCCAGGTCGCGCCGTTCCACCTCGGCAAAGAACCCCGCCTCCACAAAGTCTTCGGGCCGCATGTAGGCGCCCGGCAGCAACACCAGCAGGTCGGCAGCGCCGCGTTCGGCGCGAAGACAGCGCAGGGGTTGCGTCATCGCTTGAACATCGCCGCGAGCAACAGGACCAGCACGGCCCCCGGCCCCACCGTCACGCCCATGGCGTGCAGCACCGGCACGGTGGAGAAGCCCAGCACGCCGAAGCCCAGCGTGGTGGTCAGGTTGGCCACGCCCATGGCCGCCACGGTCGAGGGTTCCAGATCGGCCTGCCCTTCAGCGCGGTCAAAAAACAGGCCGTAGTTGGAGCCCACGGCCACCACCAGCAGCAGGCCCACCAGGTGCAGCAGGTGCAGGGTTTCGCCCGCCAGCTGCAGGCCGGCGATCACGAACACGATGGCCAGCACCAGCGGCAGCAGCACGGCAGCCAGGCGACGCGGCGAACGCAACGTGGCGCCCAGCAGCAGCACGATCACGCACACACCCGCCAGCGAGAGTGTGATGGCGCCGCGCAGGTAGTCGTCGTAAAGCGTGTCCAACTCGGTCTTCAGGTCGATGAAATGGGCATCGGTGCCGGCCAGCGCGGTCTGCACAGCCGCGCCGTCGATGTCGGCGAATTCGCCACCGTTCGATGCCACCGGCGGGTGCAGCGGCAACAGCACGCTCCAGCCACCGGCGCGCTGCACCAGCAGGGAATCCACCAGCAAGCCCAGGCCGCTGCTACCCAGCGCGGCCCGCTCCAGCAGCGGCTGGGTGCGGGCGGCGGCCACGTCGGCAATGAACGGTTCCAGGTTTGATGCGGCCAGCGGGGAGTCGGCCTGCGCTTCGATCAGCCGGGTTCGCAGCACGTCAGGCTCGGGCAGCGCCGCCTGGCGTGCGCGCTGGGTTTGTTTGCTGGGCAGAAAACGCGCCGGGTTGTCGTAGCTGCCGATCACGCCATCGCCCACCAGCTGGTCCAGCTTCGGTGCGGCTTGCTCGGCCATCTGCAGCGCGGTGTCGGCATCGGCGGCACTCAGCACCACCATGTAGCGCGCATCGGGGGCGCCCATGTCGGCACGCAGAGCGGCGTCCACCTTCAGGTCTTCCACGCTGGCGGGGCTGAGCACGGCGATGTCGGGCGTCCACAACCGGTCACGCTCGGTCACCAGGTAACCGGCAGCGACCACAGCCAGCGCCACCACGGCCCAGCGTGCGCGGCGCAGGCCCTCGAAGAAGCGCGACAGCAGCAGCCCGAGCCCATTCAGATCACGCCCGCGCAGGTGCTGCGGCGCCAGTTCCGGCAGCACGAAGCGGGTGACCAGCGCGGCCGTGACCACGCCCGTGAGCGCGTACAGCCCCAGTTGTGCAAGGCCAGGAAAACCTGAGAACAGCAGCGCCCCGAAACCCGCCACCGAGGTGAGAACACCCAGGCGAACCGTGGGCCAGAAACGCTGGCGCCAGGCGGCCGCGCCCATGGGGCCCGACTGCACGAAGTAATAAATGGCGTAGTCCACCGCTTCACCGATCAGCGCCATGCCAAAGCCGATGGTGATGCCATACACCGTGCCAAAGGCCAGGCTCACGGCCACGATGCCCGCCAGCGCGCCCGAGGCCACCGGCAGCAAGCCCAGACCCAGCAGCAGCGGCGAACGGTAGACCAGCAGCAGCACCAGCACAATGCAGCTGATGCCAATGAGCGACAGGCGTGTCACCTCTTCCTTGATGGTGGCGCGGGCATTCACGGCAAACAGGCCGGGGCCTGACATCTGCAGTTGCGCGTCGCTCACGCCGATGGCCTGGCGGGCTTCGTCAAAGGCGCGCCGCACACCGTCAATGGCCTGGGCCTGGCCGTCGGTATCAGACCCTTCTGCAGCGGTCTGCAACAGCAGCAGCGCACGCAGACCGTCACGCGAGGCCCACACGCCCTCCACGCTGTCAGGCTCGGCGCCGGCGTCCAGCCTTTGGATCTGCGCCCACAGTTCGCCGGTGGGGTCGCGCGGCAACAGGGGCTTGATCATCAGCCCGGCGGGCGATGTGAGCAGGTCGATGCTGTCGGCGATGGCACTCTTCAGGCCGTCCACCGTGAAGCGCTGCGGCGTGACCTCAGGGCTGAGCAGGTAGCGGTGCTGCATCAGGTGTTCGCGCTCGGCGTCCTGGCTGCCGGCCTCACCGTTCTGTACAGAAAGGAACTGGCCCGAGGCCTGCAGCCGCTGACGCAGGTCCACCGACAGATCGGCCCGGGCGGTCTCGTCACCCCCCTCGATGCCCACCATGAGCAGGCGCGAGACCGCGCCTTCCTTGAGCTGATCGACCATGACCTGCTGCCCCGGCGTGGGCTCGCTGGGCAGGAAGAAGGACATGTCGGCGTTGTAGCGGCTGTTCGCAGCCACCACCACACCGGCCACCACCGCCAGCAGCCACAGCAGCAGCACGGTGCCGGCGCGCCGGGTCATGGATTCACGGGTTCGATCGCCAGCACCGAACGGTCTCCATCGGCCTGGAGGTACTCGATGGTGCGGATCTGGTTGTTGGCACCGCTGACCGTGATGCGCTGGATCAGGGCGGCGATCTCGGCGTCCTTGGGGTACAGGGTGAGCACCCAGCGCGCGGCTTCGCCCTGCAGCTGCATCAGGTAGTTGCGCTCCATGGACACCCGGTTGCCTGCCAGCAGGCCGCGCACGCTGTCAACAAAGGCCAGCACCTCGGGGCGGCTGCCCAGGCGAATCGTCATGCGGCGCTGGTCGCGTTCCAGGGTGATGCGGTCGCGGTCCAGCAACATGTATTCGGGCTTGGGCGTAAGCGTGCGCTTCTCCAGCCGGTCAGGCGGGGTGAAGCGCATTTCACCGGTGCTCACCACTGGTTTGTCCAGCAAGGCCAAGTGGCGGGTTTCGGTGAATTTCGCCAGCCCGCCCGGGTGACGCGCAAGGCTGTCCATCAGCTGCGCCACGTCGAAGCCGGCGGCCACGGCAGGGCCCGCCAGAAGGAGTCCGAAAAGCGGGAGCAGCAGGAGACGCAACCAATTGATCATTTGTCCTGCCAGAAGTCGAAGAAATTGAACCAGTTGTAGGGCGCCTGCCGGCAGAAATGGCTGAGGCGGTCGGCGTAGGCCTGCTGGGCCGCACGGATGGCGTTGTCGCGCTCGGCGCGCTCGACCTGGGTGAAGTCGGCCAGCCGTTCAAAGTGTATTTGATACCGGTTGCCGCCCATGTAAAGACCGGTCATGAAAAACACCGGCCGCTTGAGCATGGCCGCCACGCGAAATGGCCCCACGGGAAACGGCGCTGGCGCACCCAGAAAGTCGATGGGGGTGGTGACGTCGTCGCCCAGGCGCCGATCCGCCAGCATGCCCACGAGGTAGCCTTGGTCAAGCTTGTCGCGCGCGGCGATCATGGAGCCCGGCTGGCCCAGGCCGATGATGTCCTTGGTGGCCGCCGGGTTGATGGCTTCGAGCGTGGCGTTGATCTTGCGCGCGTTTTCCTCGTACATCATCATCGCCACCTTCAGGCCCTCGCGGCCACGCCCGATGGCCCGCAGCACCTCGAAGCTGCCCATGTGGGCGCCAATGAGCAGCGCGCCATGGCCTTCGGCCAGCGTTTGCCTCAGCTGCTCTGCGCCATGCTCCTCGATGTCGAACAGATCGAAGCGGTCGTTGAGCAGGTAGATGCGGTCGTGCACCGTGCTGGCAAAACTGAACACATGCAGAAAGCCGTCGCGCCAGTTGGCCCAGCGGCCCAGCGCGCGGCGCAGATAGTCCCGGCTGGCCCGGCGCGCCTGGGGCGCAAAGATCACGTAGTAGAACGCGATGCCGTAGAGCACGGCGCGGCTGGCGCGGCGCCCGAACGACAACGAGAGCCAGACCATGAACCGCAGGATGGCTAGGTTGCTGCGCTCCTGGCGACGCACCCAGTCGGGAGTAGCGCTCTTCATGCGGCGTTCGGCGAGAGCACGCCTGAGGCCACCTCGCGCTCGGTCCCATGCTCGCCCTCACGCACTGAAAATGCGACGGCGCCCGAGGGTTTGCGGCGCAAGGCGTAGTTCAGCACCTGGCCAGGGCCCACCGGGCGGAAGAACTTCGCACTGTCGATGCGCCAATTGGCACCGGGTCGCTGCAGCCAGGGCGCGGCCAGCTGGATGGCATGGTCCAGCAGTACCACGCCGGGCACGATGGGCTGGCCAGGGAAGTGGCCGGCAAAGGCCGGGTGGTCGACCGGCACGGTCCAGGTCGAGTCAAGTGCGTCCATGAGCCACTTTCTCGGCGTACAGCGCCTTCAAGCCTTCGCGGGTCAGCTTGCCGGTGTCGTTGCGCGGCAGCGCGTCCACAAACACCAGCGGGCGCGGCAAAAACACCGCGTCCATGCGCTGGCGCAGCTCGGCCAGCAGTCTGGCCCGGTCCAGGCCCGGCGCCACCACAAAGGCGGTCAGGCGGGTGATGTGATCGGTCTCGGCGCCGTCCGGCAAGAAGAAGGCGGCATCGATCACGCCAGGCACCGCGCCAATCTGGTGGTTCAGGTAAGCCAGCGAGGTGCGCTTGCCGGCGATGTTGACCAGGTCGGCGTGGCGGCCGTGCAGCAGGAAACGCTGCCCGGGCAGGCACTCGATGATGTCCGACAGCGGCACACGGCCTTCCACATGACCATCGATGGCCGCCGTCTCTTCGCCCACCTGTTCCAGCCGCACGCCGTCGAGCAGGGTCCACTCGGCGCCGTCGGTGGTGCGCCGGCTGGCCAACTGGCCGCTTTCGGTGGAGCCGTAGATTTCGTGCAAGGGTGCGCCAAATCGCGCTTCGGCCTGCGCAGCCAGGTGGCCGGACAGCGGTGCCGTGGCCGACAGCAGCAACGCGGTTTCGGGCAGGTTCAGATCGGCCGCCAGCAAGGCCGACAGGTGGAACGGCGTGGTGACCAGCAGGCGCGGCGCGGGCACGGCCGCCAGCGCGGCCACGATGTCCTGCGGGTAGAACGGCCGGCCTGACCAGAACGCGCTGCCGCCGTGCAGGGCCTGCAGGAAGGTGGACTCGAACCCGTAGCTGTGCTGCACCGGCACCGTACCCACAATGGTGTGGGGCCGCTCGGTCAGGCCGAGCCGGATGGCCTCGACCCGGCCGTTCTGCACCAGCCTGCCCCAGGTCTTGCGGTGGGGTTGCGGCAGGCCGGTGGAGCCGGAGGTGAACAGCACGGCCACGACGCGATCGGCGGGAAACTGCGGTATGCCATCCACCTGCCCGGGATCTGCCTCCGGCAGTTCGGGAAAGCGGATCTGCGGCATGTCCAGGCTGTCGAAGACGGTGTCGGTCAGGCACACCACGTCCGGGTGATCGCCCATCACGCGCCTGAGCGTCTCTTCCGACTGCGACGAGGGCTGCAGACTGACTTTGCCGGTCAACAACCCGGCGGTGAAGCCCACGGCAAAACGGTAGCGGTCCTGGCACACGTTGAGCAGATGGCCGCCCGGAGGCAGATGGGCGAGCAGCGCGCGGGCATCGGCGATCAGGTCGCGCACCCGGCGTGGGCCATCCGTGGTCCAGGCGATGGTTTGGTCCAGCCCCACACCGGTGACCAGGGGCAATGCGTTGACAGAATCTGTGCTCATGGGGGCTAAGGCCTGTTCACACTATTTTTTCAAGTCCGAACCGTGGTTTTTCCAGGCACGCACGGCATCGGCAAAGGTGGAGCGTTCATGGGCCGGCAGGCAGCGCAGACGCCACAGGTATTCGCCCACGAACATGGCGCCAATCAGTGGCGCACCCAGCAGGTTGGCAAACACCGACCACACGGCCACAGGCGCCAGCAAGAACAGGGCGGTCGACACAACGGCCAGGGACAGGAAAAACACGGTCCAGGCCTTGGTCACCCAGCGCGTGTAGGCCACTTGCCGCTCCGACAACACACCACCGTGCACCTGCCGAGCGAGCTTTGTGATCAGCGACTCACCCGGCCCGGAGAGGGTGCGCCCGAAGAACGCAGCCAGCAGCAAGTTCACGCCCACGTGCTGCACGAAATACAGCAAAGCCACTTCGCTGGTGAGGGCCGGCCAGGTCCATGCGAGCAGCGCCAGCGCGGCGCCCGCCGCCAGCGCCGCCAGCCACCGGTAGGGCAAGCGCCACAGGGCCAGGCCCAGGGCCAGGGCCAAAGGTGCAATGGCCAATGCCGCGCCCCAGCGCGAAGGCTCGCCGCTGGCACTGGCCACATGGGCGCCCACGGCCCAGGCCACCGCCAGCGCGGCCACCCCCAGGGTGCGCAGCAACGGGACCAAGGCCAGGGTCATGCCAATCCCGACGGAATATGAACTGCCTTGAGAGAGCCCTGCCCTGCACTCACCGGACCACCCTCCGCACTGCGCGCGCCGGGGTTGAGTGCCTTTGGAACGGCCGGGTGGCGCTCACTGGTGTCCCTTCGCCCTTTGGGCTGCGGTGCGAGCTTGCTTGGGAACGGCCCGGCGCTGCGCTCACTGGTGTCCCTTCGCCCTTTGGGCTGCGGTGCGAGCTTGCTTGGGAACGGCCCGGCGCTGCGCTCATGCCGTGCGCTGGCTGACGATGTGGGCGGTCAGCGCGCGCAATGACGCAAAAATGCGTTCGTTGTCCTGATCGTCGGAGCGCATCTGGAAGCCGTATTTCTTGGAAATCACCAGCGCGATCTCCAGCACGTCGATGGAGTCCAGGTCCAGCCCCTCGCCAAACAGCGGGGCGTCCGCGTCGATCTCCTCTGGCTTGACTTCCAGATTGAGGGCTTCGACGATCAGCGCAGCCACTTCGGGCAACAGGGCTTCGACGGCTTCGGGGGTGGCGTTCTGGGTCATGGCAGATTGGGTTCAGGAAGGGGCGGCCGCACAGGCCGGCGCCGCGTTGCGGCCATTCAACAGAAAGGGACTCTGAGAGAACGGCACCCGTCGGTCGGAAATGCTTCAGGAAGCCTGCCCGCTACAGGCACCGGCAGTTGGAGCAACCCGCCATTTTAGCCGTTCGCCCCACCTCAATTGCAGCCTTCGCCAGCCCTCAGCGGGTGCCCGCCACGGGGCAGCGACCCCTGGAATGCCCTGAATTCCCCCAATAGCCCTCGATTTCACTGATGCCGGACGCGATTTCTAGAATGGGATCGTTTCATTTCCGCCCGTGCTTCAGCCCATCGCCCCCACCCAGATCACCGCATACACCGCCACCTCTGCCCTGGGGCAGGGAAAGGCAGCGATGCGCTCGGCGGTTCGGGAAGCACGCAGCGGTCTTCGCCCGCTTGCGGATGCCGATCGCCCGGCCTTGGCTTTGTCCCGTCAGCTGACCACCTGGGTGGGTTGCGTGGAAAGACTGGACGCGCCGCTGCCGGAGGCCTGGTCACTGTGGGATTGCCGCAACAACCGCCTGGCCTGGATGGGTTTGCAGGCCGACGGCTTCCTGGACGCGGTCAACGCTGCCCGACAGCGCCACGGGCCGGGCCGAGTGGCGGTGGTGATGGGCACCACCACCGGCAGCATCGGCGCCACGGAAGCGGCGTACCAAGCCCGGCACGTCTGCGGACACTTCCCCGACGCCATGCACCACGCGTCCCTGCACACCTTGCACGCCCTGGGCGCGTTCGTGCAGCAAGCCCTGGCCCTGGAGGGTCCTTGTTTCACCTTGTCCACTTCGTGCGCTTCCAGCGCCAAGGCGTTTTGTTCGGCCGAGCGCCTGCTGCGCCTGGGCGTGGCCGACGCCGTGGTGGTGGGCGGCGTTGACACCCTTTGCGGCAGCACCCTGTTCGGGTTTCATGCCTTGCAGCTCCTGTCGCCCGACCCCTGCCAGCCCTTTGACACCCACCGCCGCGGCCTCAACCTGGGCGAGGCCGCCGGCTTCGCCTTGCTGGAAAGGGGGGCAGGCGCTTTGCAGCTGCTGGGGCATGGAGAGTCGAGCGACGCCCACCATCTGTCAGCACCGCACCCGCAAGGCCGGGGCGCGGAAGCGGCCCTGGACGATGCCCTCGCTCGCGCAGGCCTGGACATTGACGCCATCGACTTCCTGCACCTGCACGGCACCGCCACGCCGCTCAACGACGAAGTGGAGGCGGCACTGCTGAGCCGGCGCTTCAGCGCTCGCACCCACGCCAGCTCAACCAAAGGCATGCTGGGTCACACGCTGGGTGCTGCCGGCGTGATGGGCAGCGCCTTCTGCCTGCTCGCCATCGAAACCGGCCTGATGCCCGGCACCGTGAACACGCGCGAAGTGGACCCGGTCTGCGGCACCGGCATTCGCCTTCAGGCCGCCCAGGGCGAGGTGCGCGTGGCGGCCAGCCATGCTTTTGGTTTTGGCGGCAGCAACTGCGTGCTGGTGTGGGGCCGGGGCAATGGGCACGCACGCTCACAGGAGCGTTCCACATGACCGAACGATCACTCTTCGTTGAAGGCGTCGCGTTCTGGGCGCCGGGCCTGCCGGACTGGGATTGCGCAAAGGCCGTGTTTCGTGGCGAGCGCGCGCCCGGACCAACCGACAACCGCCTGCCGACGGCCACCCTGCTGACCGCGAGCGAACGCAGGCGCGCACCCGAAACGGTGGCGCTCGCCCTGGAGGCGGCCCACATGGCTGTGGCGGCGTCCGGCAGGCAGGCCAACGACTTGCTGGCCGTGTTCGTCTCGGCGCATGGTGACCTGCCCATCATCGATTTCATCTGTGCGACGTTGGCCTGCGATCCACTGCAGGTGTCACCCACCAAGTTCCTGCATTCCATCCACAACGCCCCCGCCGGCCTCTGGAGCATGGTGGGCGGCGGATGGCAGCCCAACACCACGCTGACGGCTTTCGACCGCAGTTTTGCCGCCGGCCTGCTGGAGGCCGCCGTGCAATGCAACGCCGAAGAGCAGGCGGTCCTGTTGGTGGGCTACGACACCGCCGCCACAGGCGTGCTCACGGAAGCCATGGCCCCCTGCGATGCGCTGGCGGTGGCACTGGTGCTGGCGCCCGAACGCAGTGCACGCAGCACCCACCGGCTGGGGTGGGCACTCCATGGCACCGAACGGTCGCCCACCCCACCCCTGTCGGCCGCTGCGCGAGCGCTGGCAAACAATGGCATGGCGGATGCACTCCCGCTGTTCGAGGCGCTTGCCGCACTTGCGCCGGTGTGTGTGACTCTGGCACAGTCGCCCCAGCAAACCTTGCAGCTCACCATCGAACCCTTGTCCGCGACCCCGGCGGCCACCCGCGTCGAAGCCGTGCAATGCGAGAAATAGCCAGAAAACCAACGCACCGTGCAGCGCACGCAGGATACTCACCGAATGAACACATCCACCACCCATTACGACATGGTGATTCTTGGCGGCGGCCTGGCCGGTCTGACCTTGGCCATGCAGGTCAGACAGCGTATGCCCGACATCACCGTGCTGGTGCTGGAGCGGCGCACCCTGCCGGTGCCCGAAGCGACCCACAAGGTGGGCGAATCCTCGGTGGAAATCGGCGCGCATTATTTCGACAAGGTGCTGGGACTGCACGATCACCTGCACACGCACCAGCTGCGCAAATTCGGCTTCCGCTTCTTTTTCTCTGAAGGCCGGCGCGACATCGATCAGGTCACGGAAATCGGCGCCAGCCGCTACCTGGCGGTGCCCAGCTACCAGATCGACCGTGGCATTTTCGAAAACTTCCTGGCCGCCGAAGCGCAGCGGCGCGGCATCCGGTTTGTCGATTCGGCCATGGTGCGGCGCGTGGAGCTCAGCAGTTCTGAAACCACGCCCGTGCAGGACCACGAGGTGGTGTACGAGCATGAGGGCGCGATGCACGAGGTGAGCGCGCGCTGGGTGATCGATGCCTGCGGCCGCGCCGGCCTGCTCAAGCGCAAGCTGGACCTGGCCCAGCCCAACGCCCACGCCGCGCATGCGATCTGGTTCCGCATCAAGGACCGCATCAAACTGGACGAGTGGAGCGACAACCAGGCATGGCAGGAGCGCTGTGACCCGCAGGCCCGCTGGCTCTCGACCAACCACCTGGTGGGCAATGGCTACTGGGTCTGGCTGATTCCGCTGTCCTCCGGCTCGCACTCGGTGGGCATCGTGGCCGACCCGCGCATCCACCCGCTGGACACCATGGACAGCTTCGACAAAGCCATGGACTGGTTCCAGAAGTACCAGCCGCGCCTGTTCGACGACCTGGACAGCAAGCGCCACCTGCTGCAGGACTTTGCCTTCCTCAAGCGCTTCTCGTACGGTTGCAAACAGGTGTTCTCGTCCGATCGCTGGGCGCTCACCGGCGAAGCCGGCCTGTTTCTGGACCCGTTCTACTCACCGGGCAGTGATTTCATTGCCATCAGCAACACCTACATCACCGAGCTGGTGGAAATGGACCGGCGCGGCGAACGCCTGGGTGCTCGCGCGCAGATCTTCGACCAGCTGTTCCACTCGTTCTACGACAGCACCCTGGCGCTCTACACCGACCAGTACCCGCTGTTCGGCGACCCGGAAGTGCTGCCGGTGAAAGTGATCTGGGACTACGCCATCTATTGGGGCGTGCTGGCGCAGTTCTTCTTCCACAACCGGCTGGCCGACCTGACCACCATGGCGGCCCTGCGCGACGAAATGGCGCGCTGCCAACGGCTCAACCTGGCGGTGCAGACCTTCCTGCGCGCCTGGTCGGGCAAGAGCCTCAAACGCAACGTGCCGACCATGCTGGACCAGGCCTCCATTCCCTGGTTTGCCGAGCTCAACCGAAGCCTCAACGACGAACTGGACGCGGCGCAATTTGCCGAGCGGATCCGGCATTCCAGCGCCCAGCTGCACACCCTGGCCCGCGAAATCCTGGAACGCGCACAGGAAGACCACCCCGGCCTGGACGGCGAGGAACTGCGCAAGCTCACGGAACCCACCGCCAGCCAGACCAGGCGCATGCCCGCGAGCGGCGAGCGCATGTTGCCGGACTTTGCCGTGGCCACCGCCTGAACGGTGTGGTGCCTGCGCCGTGACGCGCAGGCCGGAAAGCAGCCTGCACCCCTTGGCCACACCCGCACCCTGTCAGTTCTGACAGGGTGCCCAACGGGCTCCCGTCGGCCCGCTTGGCTATAGTCACAAAGTTTTCAATTACTGCGGCATTCAACGACAGGCCAGGGGCCTCCCGTCTGCTCTGCCGCCGCCCCTTCGCGTGAACACCGCTACCCCTTCATCGCCTGCCCTTTCCGCGCAGCCCCCCCGCCGCCTCGTATGGCGCTGGCTTCTGGCCATCCTGATGCTCTTGGTGGCGCTGGGCACGCTGTGGTTTGCCTGGCTGGTGCGCTTTCCCTGGCATCTGGAGAGCTTCGACTCGGCCAAGGTGGCACAGCTCACACCCGAGAAGCGCGCCGCCTACGAGCAGGAGCTGTTCAGCGAAGTGCTCCACTGGTTCCGGCCCACCCAGCGCTACCCCACCTGGGAGCCCAACTATTACCTCCCGCGCGAGCAGCGTTGGCTGGAAATGGCCAATGACGGTTTTGAACTGGCCCACATCGTCTTGCGTGTGGTGCAGCCTGGTGCCGGGAAGAAGTACAACGCCGGTCCTGCATTCAAGCGCCTGGAAGCGCTGGCTGAGCAGGGGGACCAGGGAGCCATGTGCCTGATGCAGAGTTTGAGCATCATTGCCTCACCTCGTGATGTCACGCCCCAAATTGATGAACGCGCCCGCCACTGGATGGTCGAAGGCGCGAAACTTGGGCACCCGGAATGTTTGCTGATGCAAGGCGGGCGAATGTTGGTGGGCTCAGATGGCCAACCCATGGATCCGGAGCGCGGCAAGGCATTGATTTTCGAGTCCGTCCGCAAGGGATATACGCATGGCTCGGGCATGCTTGCAGAACACTTCAAAGAGCAAGGCCTTGATGATTTTGCCGACGTCAAGCGTGTGTACTGCTGGCGCATCTGGGGAGCCAAGGTCCATCAGGCCATGGAACCCATGAAGAGTGTGCGCTATGCCGTCGAGCAAGATGCTCCAGCCGCCCTGCGCGCAGAGCTCCTGAACCAGTTGAACGAACTGCGCGAATGGGACCCCAAGGTCGAAGAATGCGTGGCCCTATCGCGGGAGGACTGACCTCATGGAACCACGGAATCTCAATCACCGCCCACCGCCCTACCTGCTTGAACTGCAAGCCCAATGGCATGCACGCTTGCAGCAACTGCGCGCCGACGACATCCATGCGGAGCAGACCATCGAGTCATTGATCACCGCTGAGGCCAAAAAAAACGCCACGCCAGCCGACATCCACCAATCCCAGATCAACCGCCACCAGATTGCCCAGGCCTACAACGACTTCCTTGACACCGACCGCCACTACACCCGCCAGGGCAACGACGCAGCCCGGGCACTGGAGCGCCCCCACCTGAGCATGCTCGAACGCCACCAGCTGGAAACCACCCGCGACCAGGCCTGGGCCACCGCTGGCGAGTTCCAGTTGTTCAAGTCCAGCCAGCAACTGCGCCCCGTTCACCTGGCCCCCGTGCACACCGACACCCTGGTCCACACCCAGGGGCAGGCCACCCAGCTCAACACCCACAGCCCCAAGGGCCTGGCCCTGCAGTGGCTGCAACGCGCGGGCGATGCGCTCGACAGCGCCTACGACTTCGTGGTCAACCGCCTCCTCGCCACGCCGACCCGAGAGCAGAACAAAGAAGCCTGCGCCTTGGCCTTGAACGGCGTGGCCGGCATAGTCTCCGGTCGCCTGGTGCCCCACATGGGCGGCCCGGCGGGGCGCCACCTGGGCGATGGCGCGTGGGGTGCGGCCATCGACGCGGCCAATCCGGGCGCCACCACCTGTGCACGGCTGTATTCCGATGCCGGCAATTTCAGCCACCCCTCTCAGGAAAGCGCCCAGGGGTATGCGCCCCCTGAGCATCTCGCGCCCGAAGTGCGCGAGCAATGGGCCCTGGCCCAGCGCCAACTCGCACCTGCCCTTCGCGAGCATGGCCACGCCCAGCCGCAGATTGACCAGGTGTGCGCAGCGGCGGTGTGCCACGGCCAGCGCCACGCACGGCTGGGCCCCCCTGAGAACTACCTGCTCAGCAACGACGGCCAGCGCGTGGGTGTGGTGTACGGCTCAGCGGGCGTGCGCGACTTTGACGTGGCACAAGCCCAAGGCCACAGCCCGGAACAACAGCTTCAACAGGCCCACGCCGCGGTGCACGAACGACATCGCGAGCAGGCACAGGTGGTGGCCGAACACCCAGCCCACACCCGGGGTGCACTGGTGCTGGGCTGAGGCACAAGGTGGGCGGGCAAGGCTGGCCCTGTCACACCACCGCGGGCCAGAACCCACAGCGCACCGACTCGCCTTCAGGCACCCGCTGCCCGGAACGCCAGCACCGCGTTGCTGCCACCAAAAGCAAACGAGCTGGACAGGGCCGCCTGCAAGGGCAGGTGACGGCGGGTGGTGGTGACGTGGTCCACGCCTTCGCACGCGGCATCGATGTGGCCCTCCAGGTGGGCCGTGCCCACCGCCACACCTTCGCGCAGGCTGAGCACCGTGATCACGGCTTCGATGGCGCCGGCCGCACCCAGCAGATGACCATGCAGGGATTTGGTGGAGCTCACCGCCAGCTGCGGCGCGTGGCCGGCGAACACCTCCCGCAGGGCCGCCACTTCGGTGGGGTCGCCTTCGGCCGTGGCCGTGCCGTGGGCATTCACATAGCCGATCTCTTCGGGTGAGAGCGACGCATCGGCCAGCGCCAGGCGCAGCGCGCGGGCCTGGCCGGCCACGTCGGGCCGCACCAGGTGGGTGTGATCGCAACTGGTGCCAAAACCGGCCAACTCACCATGAATGGTCGCCCCCCTGGCCAACGCATGGTCCCAGTCTTCCAGGACCAGCGCCGCCGCGCCCTCACCCAGCACCAGCCCACGCCGCTCGTTCGAAAAGGGCCGGCAGGCCATGGATGAGCTGTGTTCATCGCCGGGCGCCAGCACCCGCATGGCTTCCCAGGCTCGCATCACGCCGTAGCTCTGCGGCACATCGGAGCCACCGCAGAGCATCACGGTGGCCTCGCCACTGCGCACCCGGCGAAAGGCGTCGCCAATGGAAATGGCCGACGACGCACAAGCCACGCTGTGGCTCACGCTCAGGCCGCCCAGCCCGAACTGGATCGACAGGTGCGCATTTGCGGCGTTGTTCATGCCCAACAGCACCGACAGCGGCGCAACGCGATCCCGGCCGTCCTGCCAGAGATCGCGGTAGATCTTTTCGGAATAAGACGCCCCACCGAGCGCCGTGCCCCAGTCGACACCCCAGTCGCTTCGGTCCTGGCCATCTGCGCTGCGCGACAGGCCGGCGTCGTCCCAGGCCGAAAAAGCCGCGCTCAACGCCATCTGGGCGAAGCGGTCCGTCAGGGCCGCCAAGGGTTTGCCGATGGCTGCGGCGGCATCAAAGTCACGGCACAGCACCATCGGCAGCGACAGCGGGCGGGGCGTGTCGTCGGTGCGATGGTGCGTGACGGCCGACTCCTGGGCAGACAGCCGGGCAAAAAAATCGGCCAGATCGCCCCCATAGGGGCTGACCAGGCCGAGACCGGTGATCGCCACCCGTCTTCGCGTCATGCCTGCGCCAGCCGGTCCATCATGTCCAGCATCTCGCCCACGGTCTGGGGTGAAGACAGGTCGGAGGGCAGGCGGATGCCCAGGTGGGTCTCGAACTCGAACATGAGCTCCAGCATCATCATGGAGTCGACCCCCAGGTCGGCCAGCAACGACGCCGGCTCGACCCGCGCAGGCTCAACACCGAGTCGGTTTTCAAGAAAGGAGCGGACCAGTTCGAGGGATGTCATAGGGGCACGATTTTAGCCAATCGCCCTGCCCTCAACTCGGGAATATGCCCCGATAGCGCACCGCCGCCGTTCAGTGGTAACGCAACACCAGTTCGCGAAGACGCGCCAGCTTGGGCGCCACCATGGGAACGGTGAGCATGGTGCTGGCCACGGCCATCAGCAGCAGGGCCGTGAAGGTGTCGCTGGTGATGACGGCCTTGTCCAGCAGGATGTTGGCGAAGATGATCATGATGAGCGCCTTGGTCTGCAGCAACCAGCCCACAATGCTGGCTTCACCCGGCCCCCAGCGCAGCACCCGCCCGGCCAGGTGCACGCCCATCAGCTTGCCGGCCACCGATGCCACCAGCAACAGCGCCGCCGCCGCGAACACGGCATAACCGCCCAGTGCCCACTCCGTGCGCAAACCGGTGGACAGGAAGAACACCGGCATCATCACCAGCAGCACGTGGTGGCGCAGCAGGTCCATGCGCTCCTGGTCGAACCATTCCGCATCCATCACGGCGCCGGCCAGGAAGGCGCCCACCATGTAGTGCAGGCCGGCCCAGTCGGCACCAAAGCCACACACGGCCAGCCAGATCAGCGAGACGTACCAGCGGTCGCGCTCCTGCAACCAGCGCATCAGGCGCCGGAACAGCAGCGCGATCACGAAGAAGGCGAGCATGAACCCCACTTGCCGACCCACACGCTCCCAGTCCATGAGAATGAGCGCGAGCACGCCCCAGATGGCAATGTCGTCCAGGCTGGCGTAACGCAGGATGCGCTGGCCCAGCGGCTGGCGCAGGATTTCCAGCTTTTCCATGAACAGGATCAGGATCGGCAAAGCCGTCACCGCGCAGGCCATGCCCACGCCCAGCACAAACTGCCAGGTTTGCGCTTGCAGGCCCATCCAGCCACTGCCCGCGGACAGCATCACCAGCGCGGCCACGCAGCCGCACACCAGAGGCATGCCCAGCGCCAGGCCGGCTGTGATGCCGCTTTCGCGCCGGTGCACCCAGGCTTTCTTCAGGTCGAGTTCGATGCCGGCGATCATCACGAACAGCATCACGGCCCACCAGGCAATGCCATTGAGCGACTGGATCACCGCCGGTGTGAAGACAAAGGTGTAGGCCTCCGGGGCCACACGGCCCATCACGCCGGGGCCGAGCAGGATGCCGGCCACGATCTGCACCACCACCAGCGGCGCCCAATAATCGGTGCGGCCCAGCCGCCAGACCAGCCAGGGCAGCGAAAAAATGACCGCCATGGCGATCAGAAAGAGTTCGGTGGTGATCATTGACCCTCCAGTGCAATCGTTTTTTTATGTTCAGGGGCGGCGCCCCACGTACTCTCGGAACACACCCATCGTCACGTGGCAGTGCACGTCGACGAAGCCCGCGCGGCGCAGGGCATCCAGCACGCTTGCCGGGTCCACCGCCGCTTCGATGGTGTCGCCGTAGTATTCCCACAGCTTGCCCACCTCGGCGCGCTGGCGCGTCAGCGTGGCCAGGGCAGGTACCACCACGCTGATGTGGGCGCGCAGCAGCACCCGGCCCAGCCGGCTGGCGGGCCGGCTGATCTCCATGATGCAGACCTGTCCGCCCGGGCGCAGCACCCGCAGGTACTCACCGAAAGCCTGATCCAGATCGGCCACATGGCGCAGGGCATAGCCCATGGACACGAAGTCGAAGGACGCATCAGGCAGTGGAATGGATTCGGCAAACGCCTCGATGGTCTGCACATCGATCTTCTTGCGCAGCTCGGCCAGCATGCCCGGGGAAGGGTCGAGCGCCGTGACGTGCCCCGCGAGACCCACCAGTTCTTGCGCCGCCACGGTGACCAGACCGGTGCCCGCTGCCACGTCGAGCAACCGCATGCCTGGTCGCAGGCCGCATCGGCGCAGCACGTCGCGGCGGTACCAGGCGCCACTGCCCATGGCGGTCAGGCTTTCGGCACTGTCGTAGCCCACCGCGGCTTCATTGAAGAGGTCGCGGGTGAGCGCACGGCGCTCTTCCTCGCCTTCAAAATAGGTCTTCAGACGTGGATCGTCGGTCAAAGGGGCGTTGCGTGGCGTCATGTCGCGGCAAGTTAAAAAAACCGCCGTGCCACGAGCACCGGCAGTCGGAACAGAAAACCCAGGAACAGGCGGGTGTGCATCCAGGTCAACAGCACGTTGTCCCGCAGGTATTTGAAATGCGAGACGCCGCCCTCCTCGGCCGAGAGGTAACGCACGGGTGCGTCGATGTTGATCGGTCTCACGCCGGCCCAGCACAGCCGCACCACCGCTTCGGGGTCGAAGTCGAAGCGGCGCATGAACAGGTTGCCGCGCATGATCTTCGTCAGTGGGGCGATCGGGTAAACACGAAAGCCGTACAGCGAATCGCCCACACCCATCCAGAGTGTTTCCAGGTTGGCCCAGCCATTGGAGACCTTGCGCCCATTGACCCGCAACGCAGGGGCTTCCGCGCCAAACACAGGTTTGCCCAGCACCATGGCTTCCGGGGCAGCCTGGGAGGCCGCCATGAAGGAGGGGATCAGGTCTGCCGGATGCTGGCCGTCCGAGTCCATGGTGAGTGCGTGGGTGAAGCCCTGTGCCGCCGCGGCTTCAATGCCCGCCAGCACGGCAGAACCTTTGCCCTGGTTGCGTGGCAACACCAGCACGCTCAACCCGGGATCGTTGGCGGCCATGTTCTGCAGCAGTTTGTCAGTGCCGTCGGTGCTGCCATCGACCACCACCCACACGGGCGACCATTGCGCGCGAGCCCCCAACACGGTGGCGACCACGCCCGGGCCCGGGTTGTAGCTGGGGATCAGGACGAGATGGCTGCGGGAGGTTTCGGGCATGGGGGCATTTCAGAAAGCGCGGTTGCGGCCGCAGCCACGGGCAGTTCGCTCAGTTCGGCGCGGAAGTAGGCCTCCAGCTCCAGCGTGAAGGCACGCACATCGGTGGGTGGATCGAACCTGCGGCCCAGCCGCACGCGGCATCGCAGGGGCAACTCGGGTGGGCGAAACAGCGGCCAGGCCTTGCCGAGGTAGGGTGTGGAGAACTCGATCAGCACCGTCTGCACCGGCACGCCGGCGCGCGCCGCGATCAACGCGGTGCCGGGCAGGCAAGGGCCGACGGGGAAGTCTGTGGTGCGTGTGCCTTCCGGAAAGATGATGAGCTGGGCACCACCGCGAAGCTCTTCGCGTGCGCCCAGCACCATTTCCACGGGTGCGTGGTTTCGGATGTAGCGCGCCAAGCGTGCACCCGAGCCGAACAGCACGTTGTCCATCAGGCTGGCCTTCATCACGCACACCGCGTTGGGCAGGCGCGAGAGGATCAGCACGGCATCGAGCAGAGAGGGATGGTTGGCGGCCACGATCAGCGGCGCGTCGCCCTGCAGCCGGTCCAGTTCGCGGAGGTCGAACCGGCAGGCGCACACCCATTTCAGCAGCCACAGGTACGCGCGCGCAATCAGGCTGATGGCATGGCGCCCCAGTGCCTGACCGGCCCTCTTGGGCAGCAGCGGGTACAGCAGCATGGCAAAAGGCAACCACAGCAGACACAACACCGCCAGCCCACCCAGGCCGATGCCCATGGCCAGCACCTCGTAGGCGCGCCACAGCAGGGACGGTCGGCGGGATTCAGTCATCGATGGACACGCGGGTGGCCGACTGACCGAAGATCCAGGTCACGGCCAGGCCAGCGGCCAGGTAGTTGCGATCCCGCACCAGCGGGCTGTCGGCAAAACTTGCACCCCTGAGCGAGTCGTAGCGCAGGAAGGCGCCGACCCAGTGGGAAGGGTAGCGCCTGGACACACCCAGCAGGTACTGCATGCCGGCATAGCCAGCGCCGGCCGCGTAAGCCGGACGATCGGCTGTGGCAAACGCGGGATCCACGCCGTAGTAGTAGGCATGCTGGCGCCGGTCGCCAAACAGGGGGCCGGCCTGCACGCCCACGTTCCAGCCGCGCAGGCCTGGCAGGTCGCCCGCATCAAGATTCAACTTCGGATGGAATACCCAGCCGATGTGCTGCGGCGAACGCTCCAGTGTGTAAGCGGTGCGCAGCGGCAGCAACAGCTTGAGGGAGCGCCCCCGATCCTCGGCTCGCCAGAGGGTCAGGTCCAGTTGCGGCCCCACTTCGAACGATGCGCGCAGGTCGGGCATGCCGGCACGGGCAAGAATGTCGTCGCTGGTGGCAGGCGGAGACAGCGCGGCAGAGACGGTCAGGTTCACGTGGTCGGACGCGAACAGCCGTGCCCGCACGCCCTCGCGGTCGGCCTTGAGGAATTGGCCGCGGTACACGAAGTACGGCACCGGCAGGACAAACTGTTTGGTCTCGTCGGAACCCCGGTAGGCGGGGAAACTGAAGGCGGCCACGCCGGCACCCAGCTCCCACAGAGGTGCGGTTTTTTCTGCCATGGCCGAGGCGCAAGCACAGGCCAGCACCAGACCAAGAGAAAGGGTTCTGAAGCTGCGCAAGGTGTTCTCCGGTGTGTGGTCCATGTTCAGGCGGTATGGCCGGCCATGGCTTCGATTTCCACCAGCAGTTCAACGCGGCAGACGTCGGCCTGAAGGTAGACGGTCGGTGCATCGCCGCAGCGCTGCCGCAGCAGGCTGCGCACGGCTTCGAAGTGCTCGGCGTGCCTGACATAGACACGGTAGCTCAAGCCGTCCAGGGTGAACCGGCCCAGACGGCTGACGCGATTGGCCTCGGCCACCACCGCAGCAATGTTGTCCAGCGTTTCATGGCTTTGCGCCTGCACATCGCCATCGTGAAGGCTGCGGTGACCCACGATGCTGGCTGTTCCAGAGATGAACAGCAGTTCCTGCCCGGGCGGGTAGACCAGTGCCGCGCGCGAAAAAGTCGGGCTGCGCGGCCCGTATTCCCGCGGGTACAGGTAGGCGCTGACCTGGCGTGGGTTCTCGATCGGTACGGCCGGCACCGTGCCGGCCAGGAACGCCACCGACAACGGCCCCTGGGCCACGCCGAGCGCACAGGCGGCCGGCACACGCCCCACCACACTTCGCGAGGCCTGCTCAAAGGCGGAACCCCGACCCATATTGAAGCGGCGGTATCGCTCCAGGCCTGCGTCGTCGCCGTGGATGTCGGCCAGGTAGTTCCAGGCCCGCCACAGATGGGGCAGGCCCTGCGCATCCAGCAGGCGGAAGATGCGCGCATAGGCAGCCTTGCTGGCCACCTGCAAGGCGGTTTCATCAGCGTTGGCAGGCAGCGCGTCTTCGGCCAGTTCGATCACGCCATACAGCAGGTCACCGCAGCGGCGCCAGTCAATGCCTTCAGAGTGGCCTGCTGCGACCGGCGCACCGTCAACCAGCCAGGTTTCGTGCAAGACAGGCCCATCCGAGCCCAGCAGCGTTGCGCCCAGGTGCTGCAGCGGCCATCCCGCGCGCGGCACGGGACCCATGCCCAGCAGGGCGCCCCCCAGCACCTTTGCGGCTTCGCCGGCAAAGGGGCTGTCAGCGATGACGAGATCCAGCGCCACTAGGCGTTGTGGAGGGCTGCGTCTTCCACCCTGCGAATGTTGAAACGCCTGCGCTTCCAGGCCAGAAAAGCGCGCTGCGGCTGGATCACATTGGCGATGTAGTACAGCAGCTTGAAGGTGCGCACCGAACGCCAGATGGGTGTCTTGCCGTAGATGTCGCCGGCCAGCACCGACAGCAACGCTTCCTTCATGCGGAACATGTTCCTCGGGTGCATGAGCAGGTCGCGCATGATGGGGTTGGTCACCCGGTAGATGAACCATGAAAACTCGGTCGGCCCGTGGCGCATCTGGCGATCGAAGTGCTTGAGCGCGGCAGCGACCTTCTGCGGCGTCTTCAGGCAGGTGTCCACCGTTTCGGCCGCGACCACCCCACTGTGCATGGCCAGCATCACGCCCGAGGAAAACACCGGATCGATGAAGGCATAGGCGTCGCCCAGCAGCACGTAGTTGCGACCGTGGTTGCGTGCCGATGTGTAGGAAAAATTGCCGGTGGCCTCGACCTCATTGACCAGGGTGGCCGATTTCATGCGGGCGGCCAGGCCGGGACAGGATGCGATGCCATCCTGCAGGAACTGCGTCAGGCTGCGCTTGCCGCGCGTCTTCATGAAATAGGGCCAGGTCACCATGCCAATGCTGGTCACGCCGTCAACGAGCGGAATGAACCAGAACCAGCCGTGGTCGAACCAGAACACGGTGATGTTGCCCTCGGTCGGTCCCTCTTTGCGCTCCACATTCGCAAAATGCCCATAGACAGCCGCACTGTTGTGTTTCTCGCTGCGCTGCTTGATTCGGAACCGGTTGGCCAGGAAGGTGTCGCGGCCCGATGCATCGATCAGGAAACGGGCATGCCAGTGCACCTCATGGCCATCGTCCAGCGTGGACTTCACCATCACGCTGTCATCGGGCAGGAACTCCACACCTGTGGCTTTGCAGCCCTCGATCACCGTCGCGCCTTTTTTTGCTGCGTTGCGGATCAGGATCTCGTCAAAGGCCGAACGCTTGACCTGGTAGGCGTGCGGCATGGACTTGTCCCAGGCATCGGCAAATTGAAACACCTGTGAATGTTCGTGCCATGGCGACACAAATTCGGCGCCGGGTTTGTACATGCCAATGGCCTTGACCTCCTCGGCAACGCCCATGCGCTCCAGCAACGGCAGATTGGCCGGCAACAGCGATTCGCCAATGTGAAAGCGGGGATGGTGCGCCTTTTCCAGCAGCACAACGTGGTGCCCCTTTTCCGCCAGCAAAGGCGCCACGGTTGATCCTGCCGGACCACCGCCGATCACCAGCACGTCGCAGCGCCGGATTTCAGGTGTTTGTGAAGGGTGTTGCATGGGACGAGCCTCTGGCAGAGCCGGGTAGGCCAATGGATTCGGTGGGGCCGCCCGAGCCTCGTCGCGCAGGTGGCGGTACACGGCTCTGACAGGGGAGCAGCCGGGCAGAACGGCGCCTGAGAAGCCCCGCGGTGGCGAAGTATAGCGGTGGCCATGGCGCGGCTTGCACACCCCCGGTGGGCGAATGTAACAGGGGCCAAGCCCCGTTCATGCGGTCACCCTGAGCGGGATGGTGACAGGTCCGTCGTTGACCAGGTGCACCTGCATGTCGGCACCGAAGCGACCGATCTGCACCACCGGATGCTGTGCGCGGGCCGACTGAACAAAGGCCTCATACAGGGCTTCGCCGAGTGCGGGGGACGCCGCGCCCGTGAAACCGGGCCGGTTGCCGCTTCTGGTGTCGGCCGCCAGGGTGAACTGGCTCACCACCAGCATGCCACCGCCCACGTCCTGAACGCTGAGGTTCATCTTGCCGGCATCGTCGCCAAAGATGCGCAGCTTCAGGATCTTGGCCAGCATCTTCTCGCCCACGGTCTCGGTGTCGCCGGGCTCGGCGCACAGCAGCACCAGCAGCCCGCGCCCGATCGCGCCGACCGTCTCGCCAGCGATGTCCACGCGCGCCTCACTCACGCGCTGCAGCAGGGCCATCATGCGAACGGCTCCGTCAAACAGGGTGCCACGAACGGGGGATGCGTCATATCAGATCCTTTTCATCGTCAAAGTGCGCCTCCACATCGCTGGGCAGCAACTGAATGGTGGCGCGCAGGCCGGGCACGGCACTCATGAGGGCCTGTTCGACACTGGCGCGCACGGCAGCGGCACGGCCCAGCGACCAGGCTGCGGGCATGTGCATGTGCAGGTCAACGAAGCGGCGCTGGCCGGCCTTGCGCGTGCTCACGTGGTCGAATCGGATGATGGTGGCTTCGCCCTCGGCCGAGGCGAACCCGTCCAGCGTCTGCTGGATGGTGGCCATCACCTCGGGCTCCACCGCTTCATCCATCAGACCTTGCGAAGAGCGCCACATCAGATGAACACCCTCCTTCATGATGTTGGCCGCGACACCCATGGCCAACAGAGGGTCCAGCCAGAGCCAGCCGCTGAGGTGTACCAACACCAGGCCCACCACCACGCCGGCCGATGTCCAGACGTCGGTGACCAGGTGCCTGGCATCGGCCTCCAGCGCAATCGATCGGTGCACCTTGGCCGCTCTGAACATGAACCAGGCCAGCAGACCATTGAGCGCCGAACTGCCGACCGACAACGCCAGTCCCCAGCCAACCTGCTCGATGGGCTGCGGATCGAGCAGCCGGGTACCGGCAGCCCACACGATTCCCAGCGCAGCCGCAATGATCAGGATGCCTTCAAAGCCAGAGGAAAAGTACTCGGCCTTGTGGTGTCCGTAGGGATGGTCTTCGTCTGCCGGTCGTGCAGCGATGGTCACCATCACCAGACCGAACACCGCACTGGCCAGGTTCACCAGCGACTCCATGGCGTCGGAGAGCAAACCCACCGAGTCGGTGATGACCCAGGCCAGCGTCTTCATCACGATGGTGATGAGCGCCACGAGGATCGACAGTTTGAGCAGGACTTTTGGCGTCATGGAAGTCAGCGCTGGGGCGCGCGCAGATGGAGCATGACACAAGCGCTGTGCAGCATTTGCCAAGCACCCCCTGTCGGACCACAGGGTGACAGACCGCCCGTAAACCGCGGCCCCACGGGCTCAGGCCAGCGTGACCTTCGCAAATTTGCGCTTGCCCACCTGCAGCACATAGGTGCCCGCCCCCAGCTTCAAGCCTTTGTCGCTGACCACGGAGGAGTCGACACGCACGCCGCCGCCCTCGATCAGCCGGTTGCCTTCGCCGGTCGACGCCGCGAGTCCGACCGCTTTCAACAAGGCCGCCACGCCCATGGGCGCGCCGCTCACCTGAGCCTCGGGAATCTGATCGGGCACGCCACCCTTGCTGCGGTTGATGAAATCCTGCTCGGCGGCATCGGCGGCGGCAGCGCTGTGGAAACGTGTGGTGATCTCTTTGGCGAGCATCACCTTGGCATCCTTGGGGTTGCGCCCCTCCTCCACTTCCCTCTTCAGGGCCTCGATCTCAGCCATCGACTTGAACGACAACAGCGTGTACCAGCGCCACATCAGCGTGTCGGAGATGCTCAGCACCTTGGCGAACATGGTGTTGGCCTCTTCGGTGATGCCGATGTAGTTGTTCTTGGACTTCGACATCTTCTCCACGCCGTCGAGGCCTTCGAGCAGCGGCATGGTCAGGATGCACTGAGGCTCCTGCCCGTACTCTGTCTGCAGGTGACGCCCCATCAGCAGGTTGAACTTCTGGTCCGTGCCGCCCAGCTCCAGGTCGCTCTTGAGCGCCACCGAGTCGTAGCCCTGCATCAACGGGTACAGGAACTCGTGCACGCTGATCGGCGTTCCCGCCTTGAAGCGGTCGTGGAAATCGTTGCGCTCCATCATCCGCGCCACCGTGTATTTGGCAGCGAGCTGGATCATGCCCATGGATCCCAGGGGCAGGCTCCATTCGCTGTTGTAGCGGATCTCGGTCTTCGAGGGGTCGAGCACCAGGCTGGCCTGCTTGTAGTAGGTTTCGGCGTTGGCCTTGATCTGCTCGCTGGTCAAAGGCGGACGGGTGTTGTTGCGGCCGGAGGGGTCTCCGATCAGACTGGTGAAGTCCCCGATCAGGAAGATCACCTGGTGGCCCAGGTCCTGCAACTGGCGCATCTTGTTGAGCACCACGGTATGGCCGATGTGGATGTCGGGTGCCGTCGGGTCCAGGCCGAGCTTGATGCGCAGCGGCTGACCACTGGCTTCTGCACGTGACAATTTTTGTACCCAATCGGTCTGAGGTAACAATTCTTCGCACCCGCGCAGCGTCACCTCCAGCGCCCTGCGCACACCGTCTGTCAGTGCGCCCCCGTCGACACCCGTGTTGTGAGTACTTTTTGAATCGTTTTGTGGGGGGTTCATACGTAAAAACTCAGATGTGAAAACGCCTTGGCTGGCTATACTCGACGATTGTGAGCCAATTTTAGTTGGGCGCGATTTTTGCATATGGCTCACCGGTTCCCTTGGCGGCAAAAACGCGCAGGGAACTTGATGGCTTGTGGACCCTCCCATGCTGCGTTTGAACCATGGGCAAGCCAACCCAAGTTTCCTGAAGGCATCCGTTTTGACAAGACCGCTACTCCAAACGCTGGCACACGCCGTCGAGGCCGCAACCCAAAGCATTGCCCGCCACCCCAAGCGCCTCATGGGTGGCATTGGTGTCATCCTTCTCGGCACTGGCGTGACCGCCTTCGGTATCGCTCCTCTGGCCCCTGACGCATCCGACCTGCCCGTGAGTCTGGTCACTGAAATGCTCGATCTGGGTGCCACCCAGCCCGAGCTGAACTTGTTGCCCGAAGTCGCTGGCTTCTCGCTGTTCCGCAGCGAGATCGTTCGCAGGGACGACACCTCACAAAGCCTGCTGCAGCGCCTGGGCATTCCGGATTCTTCAGCACAGGCCTTCCTTCGCAGCGACCCGGTCGCCCGGCAGCTCTTTGATGGCCGGGGCACCAAGCTGGTTTCGGCAGAAACCAGCGATCGGCATGAACTTCAGAAGCTCACTGCGCGCTGGACTTCGTCATCAAACAGCCGGGAGTTCGAGCGCCTGGTGATCGAAAAAACCGAGCAGGGTTTCAAAGCCCGCCTTGAAAAAGGCACGCTTCAAGCTTCCACCCGCCTGGGCAGTGGCGACATCCGCAGTTCCCTGTTTGCCTCCACCGACGCAGCCAATTTGCCAGACGCTGTGGCGATCCAGCTCGCCGAGCTGTTCTCCGGCGACATCGATTTCCGGCGCGACCTGCGCCAGGGCGACCGGTTCAGCCTGGCCTACGAGGTCCTTGAGGCAGATGGCGAGGTCATGACGACGGGCCGCGTGCTCAGTGCCGAGTTCATCAACAACGGGCGGGCACATTCTGCGGTGTGGTTCGGGGAGTCTGACCAAAAGGGTGCGTACTACAGTTTCGACGGCCAGAGCGCACGCAAGGAGTACCTTGCGTCCCCGCTGCAATTCACCCGGGTAAGCAGCGGCTACGGCATGCGCTTCCATCCGGTCATCGGGGGGCGCAAGCCCCATCTGGGGGTGGACTATGCGGCCCCCACCGGCACACCGGTCCGGACCATTGGTGATGGCGTGGTGGCTTTCGCCGGCCAGCAGCGTGGCTATGGCAATGTGGTGTTCATCACCCACCGCAAGCAGCACACCACGGTGTACGCGCACCTGAGCCGCCTGAATGTGCGCACAGGGCAGCGGGTATCCCAGGGTGATGCCGTCGGCGCCGTGGGTTGCACGGGCACCTGCACCGGCCCTCACCTGCACTTCGAGTTCCGTGACAAGGGGGTGCACCAGGATCCGCTGGTTGCCTTGCGCAACAGCGAAAGCGTGCCCTTGAACCCGGCCCTGCGTGCCCGCTTCTCGGCCGTGGCCAGCGCTCAACGCCTCAAACTCGATGCGGCCACCACCATCGTGCAGGCCAGCGCAGAGTAGGTAGACACACCCCCGCGCCGCTTCGCGGCACCCCCTCAAGGGGGCGATACCTGGGACCGGCAGAGCCGGATCCTCGGTATCTCTGGATGGGGCACTTCGCGTCGGGTGGCGTCCCGGGGTTAGACGAAAAAAAGAAAAGGAGCCTGTCGGCTCCTTTTCTCTTTCTGGTCGGTGAGGTGTGGTCAGGCTTGGCTGACAACGCTCTCTCTCTCTGGCGGGCAGCCTCAAACGCTGAAGCTGGAGCCGCAACCGCAGGTGGTGGAGGCATTGGGGTTCTTGATCACGAACTGTGCGCCTTCCAGATCTTCCTTGTAGTCGATTTCCGCGCCCACCAGATACTGGTAGCTCATGGCGTCGATCAGCAGCGACACACCGTTCTTGCTCATCTGGGTGTCGTCCTCGTTCACCACTTCGTCAAAAGTGAATCCGTACTGGAAACCCGAGCAGCCACCGCCCTGCACAAACACCCGCAGCTTGAGATCGGGATTGCCCTCTTCGGCCACGAGCTCGGCCACTTTGGCAGCGGCGCTGTCGGTGAAGACCAGCGGTGCTGGCATGTCGGTCTGGATGTTATCGGCCACAGCGCTCATGAGATACCTCTTGACGAAATCCGGACCCGCGAAAAGACGGGCCTCAGAGTCAGGAACGGGTGCCACTCACCCGTCCAATGCGCTGATAGTAAAGCAAATCGCTCGGAATTGCCTCTACCCGTTATTTGCCGCCAATTTCAGTGTGGGTTTGTCTTCTTCGGAGCCAGAGGCGTCATGCGCCATGGGTTTGAGCTGGCCGGCGATGGTGGCGCCTTGATGCATCTCCAGAGCCTTGTACGACACGTCGCCTTCGATGCGCGCCTTGGGCTGCAGCTCCAGCAAGTCCAGGGCGTGCACCGGGCCCTTGACCGACCCATTGATGATCACGTGGTCTGCGGTGATGCGACCGCTCACACTGGCCAGTTCGCTGATCACCAGGATGCTGGGCTGTTCACTGCTTGCAAGAATGTCACCCACCACTTCACCGTCGATACGCAAGCCATCATGGAAAGTGACATTGCCGTCAATGCGCGTGCCTTGTGCGATCAGACTCTTGATGGGGGGTTGCTTTTTCTTGTTGAACATGCCGATGGGCCTCCTGACGACGGAATTTGGAATCAAAGCTTCACGGTATGCACAGCCTTGACCGCACTGCCTTGCAAGATGCGCGCGGTCACGGTTTGTACCACGACGAAAGGCGGCACGTCCACCACGCCTTCCACCCGCAGATAACGTTGAATCGAGACCCGTTGCGGGGCATCGGAATGGTCAAGGCTCCAGGGCTGGCCCTCCAGCAAGCCTCCAAGCTCGATTTCGATCACACCGTTGAAATCGGGTGCTGTCTTGGACGCCTGGATCAACAAGGCCTGCCATTTGAGCTGGCCTTCCGACAGCCGTTCAACCTGCAGGCTGCGAATGCTGAGCACCTCGCTTCCGGTGGAGGGAATCAGATTCTCGAAAAAGCCCAGGTCACTCCGCAAAGCGCGGTTGTCGGCCTCAAGCTGGCGGATCATCTGTGTCAGCCTTTCCTGGGCCGCCTTTTCGGTGGTCAGCAGGCTCTCGGAAATGTCGGCCACGGACTGCGCTCTTTCCAGATCGCTGCGCAAGGTTTGCACTTCGCTGCGTAGCGCTGCCAGTTCCTTTTTGGATTTGCGATCAAGGCCGGCAATGTCCTGCCCGAACTCGAAGGCCCACAGAGCCAGAGCCGCCGAGAACCCCAGCACCACCGCACCCAGCAACCAACGCAGGGGCCAGGGGAGCGCACTGCGTATCGCCACACGGGGGGCACTGACCGTCAATCTTCTGCGAAGCAGCCGAAACCGCATTCATTCACCTTTCCGCATTTGGGCAGACCACCGCTGGCTCCATCGGGCAAGCTGTTCTGCAAGTCCCCAAAACGCAAAAACCGCCCCAAGAAAGTTCTTGAAGGCGGTTTCTGTTGCAGCAACCAGGCGCTTTAGCGCTTGCTGAACTGCTTGCGACGGCGAGCAGAACGCAAGCCGACTTTCTTACGCTCGACCTCGCGTGCATCGCGGGTCACGTAGCCGGCTTGTGACAGGCCGGGCTTCAGGCTTGCGTCGTAGTCGATCAGGGCGCGGGTGATGCCATGACGCACCGCACCGGCTTGGCCGGACTCGCCACCACCATGAACGTTGACTTGCACGTCGAAGGTTTCGGCGTGGTTGGTCAGCATCAGGGGCTGCTTGGCGATCATGATGGAGGTCTCACGGCCGAAGTAGGCCTGAATGTCCTTGCCATTGACCGTGATCTTGCCAGAGCCTTTTTTCAGAAACACGCGGGCGACGCTCGATTTGCGACGGCCGGTGCCATTGTTCCATTCACCAATCATCTCAAGGCTCCTTTAGAGTTCCAGCACTTGCGGCTGTTGGGCGGTGTGGGGATGCTCTGCACCACCGTACACCTTGAGCTTCTTGATCATGGCGTAGCCCAGAGGACCCTTGGGCAGCATGCCCTTGACGGCCTTCTCGAGCGCGCGGCCTGGGTGCTTGGCCTGCATGTCGCGGAAGTTGGTGGCAGAGATACCGCCGGGGTAGCCCGAATGGCGGTAGTACACCTTGTCGAGGGCCTTGTTGCCCGTGACGCGGATTTTGGCTGCGTTGATGATGACGATGTAGTCACCGGTATCGACGTGAGGCGTGTAAATGGCCTTGTGTTTGCCGCGCAAACGGAGAGCAACTTCACTGGCTACTCGTCCGAGGACCTTGTCGGTCGCGTCAATCACAAACCACTCGTGCGTCACGTCAGCTGCTTTGGCGCTGAACGTTTTGGTCATGAGTTTCTCTTGAAGAGGTGGTTTGGCGGCTCTTTTCCACGGTCGGTCGTTCTCTGATGGAACGCTCTTAGGTGGGGTATGGATGCTTCGCCGCGGAGCCAGCAAATCGCTGCGAAGCCCTCGATTGTACGAAAGATTCCGCAACTGGCGCAAATATTGTTCGATTGTGGGGCGCCAAACGCTAACATGCGCGGATGTTCAGTTACCGACACGCCTTTCATGCAGGCAATCACGCCGATGTGCTCAAGCACACGGTTCTCATCGCCACTTTGCGTCATCTGATGCAAAAAGAGGCCGGCCTGACCATGGTGGACACCCACGCAGGGGCCGGCCTCTACCGCCTGGACGGCGATTACACCGAGACCGGCGGCGAGGCCAAGGACGGTGTGATCAAGCTGATGGGGGCGCTCAGGCCCGCAGAGGGAAAGGCCGTGTCGTCCACCCCTGCGCTCGACGACTACCTGGACCTGGTAGCCAGCTTCAATCCGTCGGGGGCGCTCAGGGTGTACCCGGGCTCGCCGTTTGTGATGCACCAACTGCTGCGCACGGAATCGCGCGACAAGCTCAAGCTTTTTGAACTGCACCCGACCGACAGCAGGACGTTGTCAGCCAACATTGCCCAGCTGGAGGCGGGTCGGCAAGTGGCCGTGGCGAGGGAAGACGGCTTTGAAGGCCTGAAGCCGCTCTTGCCCCCGCCACCTTCTGCCACCGGTTCCCGCCGCGCCATGGTGCTGATGGACCCCAGCTACGAGTTGAAGTCAGACTACGGCAAGGTGAGCGCCTGCATCCAGGAGCAGATCAAGCGCTTTCCCACCGGCACCTACCTCGTCTGGTACCCGGTCATTCCGCGACCGGAGGCCCACGACCTGCCCCGGCGGCTGAAGACCTTGTCCAACCAGGCCAAGCGGCCCTGGCTGCACGCCACGCTCGCCATTGGTCAGGATCCGACACATGGACCGGGCGACCGCCCGGGCCTGACGGCCAGCGGCATGTTCGTGGTCAACCCGCCACACACACTCAAGGCCTCATTGCAGGCCGCATTGCCAGTACTGCTTGATGTGCTGGGCCGCGGCAGGGGCAAGGCGCAGTCGCTCGACACCGGGGGCGGCTGAACCAGTGCAGTGGCTAGCCAGTGCCTCAGGGCTTGGCCAGGACCATCGTCCAGTACCGGCCATAGCGGCTGCCCGTCTGGTGCACACAGGATACGGCGACGTGGGTGTAGTTGGCATGCATGATGTTGGCGCAATGCCCGGGGCTGGACAACCAGGTCGCCATGACCGAACCCACTGACCCTTGGCCAGCGGCAATGTTCTCCGCGACAGCCGTCCAGGCATAGCCTTCCCTGCTGACCCGCTCACCCATGCTGCGACCGTCCCCGCTCGTGTGGGAAAAGTGGTTGTTCCGGGCCATGTCACTGGAGTGGCGGGCAGCCGCTGAGAAAAGGCGGGCATTCCAGCTCAGCGGCGCTGCGGCGGGCATGGCATTGGCACCACACGGACGAGCGGTGGCCCGGGCGGCGTTGATGTGCTGGAGCAGGTCCGCCTGAAAGCCGGGGATTCCACAACTTGTGCTGGCGTTCATGGCGACCAGCCCGGAAAAGGCCACGGGAGCCGCTGCCGGATGCCCCGCATCCCCGTCGCCGCCACTTGAAGAACCGCTGGACTCAGCCTCGCAGCCGCCGCCACAGGTGGCAAGGGCCGCAGCGAGCAGGAGCATGCCCTTGGCGATCCTCCAGACATCACTTGTGCGAGGTGCAGGGTATGGGTTCGTCGAAAGGATTGCTGACGGTGTCATCGTCAGCGACTGTACGTCCAGCCATGCGTGAGCAAAGGAGCAGATGCGAAAGCGTGTCATCCCTGCTGGCGTTCTGGAAAACCCTGACGCCGGTCAGCCAATTAACCGACCGATCGGTCGGTTAATTGGCTATACTGGCCCGGCCGGCGCAGAGCTGCTGGCAAAGGAGTCGCCGATGTACACCCAATCTTTCAACGTCCCAGACGAATCCGACGGCAAGTCCGGCGGATTGAAGGTCGTGCCCGACACCGCCAGCAAGGTGGACCCGACGCTGCAGGCCGGCTTCGATGCCGTGATCGACGCCGACGGCAAGATCGAGCCGCGCGACTGGATGCCAGACGCCTACCGCAAGACCCTGGTGCGCCAGATCAGCCAGCACGCGCACAGCGAGATCGTGGGTATGCTGCCCGAAGGCAACTGGATCTCTCGCGCACCCAGCCTCAAGCGCAAGGCCATCCTGGTGGCCAAGGTGCAGGACGAGGGCGGACACGGTCTTTACCTCTACAGCGCCGCCGAAACCCTGGGCACCAGCCGAGACCAGATGTTCGACGCGCTGCACAGCGGCAAGGCCAAATACAGCTCCATCTTCAACTACCCCACCTTGACCTGGGCCGATGTCGGCGTGATCGGCTGGCTGGTGGATGGCGCGGCGATCATGAACCAGATTCCGTTGTGCCGCTGCAGCTACGGCCCCTACGCCCGCGCCATGATTCGCGTCTGCAAGGAGGAAAGCTTCCACCAGCGCCAGGGCTACGAGGCCTTGCTGACCATGATGCAGGGCACCGACGAGCAAAAGGCCATGGTGCAGGACGCTGTGAACCGCTGGTGGTGGAAGTGCCTCGCCATGTTCGGTCCCCCAGACGCGGACAGCCCCAACAGCGTGCAAGGCATGCGCTGGGGCATCAAGCGCATCAGCAACGACGACCTGCGCCAGAAGTTCGTTGATGCCACGGTGCCGCAGGCCGATGTGCTGGGTGTGACCTTGCCCGACCCCGAGCTGAAGTGGAACGAAGCACGCGGTCACCACGACTATGGCCAGATCGACTGGGACGAGTTCTGGGCCGTGGTCAACGGTGACGGCCCTTGCAACAAGGAACGCCTGGCCACCCGGGTGAAAGCCTGGAACGACGGGGCCTGGGTGCGCGAAGCGGCGTTGGCTCACGCGAGCAAACAACAGGCACGCGCCATGAAGGAGGCGGCATGAACACCACTGCTCTAAAAGAATGGCCCCTCTGGGAAGTTTTTGTTCGCAGCAAGCAGGGCCTGGAACACAAGCACTGCGGCAGCCTGCACGCGAGCGACGCACCTCACGCGCTTCAGATGGCGCGTGACGTCTACACCCGTCGCCAGGAAGGCGTGAGCATCTGGGTCGTGCCGTCCAACAGCATCACGGCCAGTGAGCCCGACAGCAAGGACAGCTTCTTCGACCCGGCGGCCGACAAGGTGTACCGTCATCCGACCTTCTACGAAATCCCCGACAAAGTGGGGCACATGTGATGAGCGCCGTGCAGGACCGCTCCAAACCAGCGGGTGCCCCCTCGGGGGGCAGCGCACCACACGAAGTGGGAAGTGTGGGGGCCGTGCGTGCGGCTTCTACCCATGCACCGGTGGACTATTTGCTGCACCTGGCCGACAACGCCCTTGTGCTGGGTCAACGCAACGCCGAGTGGTGCGGCCACGGGCCCGTGCTCGAGGAAGACCTGGCTCTGGCGAACAACAGCCTTGATCTGCTGGGCCAGGCGCGCATGCTCTACCAGCACGCGGCCGCGCTCATCAACAACGACCCCGACTTGGCGAAGCGGTTCGAACAGCTGCAAGGCGCGCGCACCGATGGCAGCGTGACCGAGGACACACTGGCGTACTTCCGCGACACCGCCGAGTTCCGCAACCTCACGCTGCTGGAACTGCCGCACAGCGGCCCCCTGGCCGCCACGGCAGCGGGTGACCGCGACTACGCCACCACCATCACGCGCAACTTCCTCTACAGCGCACTCATGGTGCTGGTGTGGGATCGGCTACAGACTTCCGCCGATGCGCACCTGGCGGCGATTGCTGCCAAGTCACTGAAGGAAGTGCGCTACCACCTGCGGCACGCCAGCGACTGGCTGGTGCGCTTCGGCGACGGCACCGACGAATCGCACGCACGGGCCCAGGCCGCGCTGAACCACCTGCTGCCTTACTGTCAGGAGTTCTGGATCGGCAGCGACGCGGAGGCGCAGGCAGTGGCCAGCGGCACCGGCATCGACGTGGCCACCCTGCACCTGGAATGGGATGCGCTGGTCGACGACACCCTTCGAGCCGCTACGCTGGTTCGACCGCCGATGCGCGGCCACGTGCCGCAGGGAAAACGGGGCATGCATTCCGAGCACATGGATTTCCTGCTTGCCGAAATGCAAAGCCTTGCGCGCGCGCACCCGCAAGCGGTGTGGTGAAGGGTCAAGATGCCCGTGATCACTGACCACGACCATGAAGCCATCTGGGCTTCGCTGGCTGAGTTGGCAGATCCGGAAATTCCGGTGATCAGCCTGAGCGAGCTCGGCATCCTGCGTGAGGTGAGGACGGGGCCAGACGGCATGCCCGAAGTGGTGATCACCCCCACCTACAGCGGTTGCCCGGCCATGGGACAGATCGAAGACGACGTGCGAGCCGCACTGGCCCACGCCGGCATCAGCGCGCGCGTGGTCACCCAGCTCGCCCCAGCCTGGACCACCGACTGGATGAGCGAGGCCGCGCGCGAAAAGCTGCGTGCTTACGGCATTGCGCCGCCGCAGTGCGGCAGCAGCGACAACGAAGATACCCACGTCTTGAAGTTCTCGCGTCAGCCCGTGCAACGCGCGGCCGTACCCTGCCCGCAATGTGGCTCGAACCACACGACCGAAACATCACCTTTCGGCTCCACCGCCTGCAAATCCATGTACCGCTGCCTGGATTGCCTGGAACCCTTCGACTACTTCAAGCCCTATTGATGCCATGAATGCCGCCACCCGCTTCCACGAGTTGCCCATCGCCCGCATCAGCCCCGAAGCCGCGGGCGCAGTGGCCATCACCCTGGCCATCCCGCCCGAACAGCGCACCGCGTTCGCGTTCGAACCGGGCCAGTTTCTCACCGTGCGCGCCACCATCGGCGGACAGGATGTGCGGCGCAGCTATTCCATCAGCAGCCCGCGCAGCCTGCTCACGCAACGCGGTGAACTCACGCTGGGCATCCGCCCGGTGGAAGGTGGTGTGTTTTCCAACTGGGCCGCCAGCGAACTCCGGGCAGGTGACACGCTCAAGGTCATGCCCCCCGACGGCCGCTTCACGGTGCACAAACCGCGCGCGCTGCACCGCGTGGGCTTTGCAGCGGGTTCGGGCATCACGCCCATCCTCTCGCTCATGGCCAGCACGCTCGAAGAATCGCCCGACGCCAAATTCACCCTGGTGTACGGCAACCGCCGCATGGACAGCGTGATGTTCAACGAGGCGCTGCAGGACCTGAAAGACCGCTACGCCGGGCGCCTCACGCTGATCCACATCCTGTCGCGCCAGGCACAGGAGGTGCCCCTGCTCGAAGGGCGCATCGATGGGGACAAGGTGCGGGCGCTGACCGCCACGCTGCTGCCAGTGGCCAGCATGGACGAGGTCTTCATCTGTGGTCCGGAGGCCATGATCGAGGCCACTGAAGCGGCCTTGCTCGAGGCCGGTTTGCGGCCCGACCGGCTGCACACCGAGCGCTTCACGTCACCCACGCTGGAGGCGCTGCCAGCGGGCATTCGCAAGGCCGTGGTGCTGGGCCATCCAGCGCTCCCCACCGAAGGCGAAGTGGCGCTGACCATACTGCTCGACGGCAAGCCCCACGCAATGCGCATGAACAAGGACGAGCGGGTACTGGATGTCGCGCTCAACGCCGGGCTGGACCTGCCCTGGTCGTGCCGGGGCGGTGTGTGCTGCACCTGCCGCGCCAAGGTCATGGAGGGTTCGGTGCAGATGGAAAAGAACTTCACCCTGGAACCCTGGGAAACCGACAAGGGCTTTGTGCTCTCGTGCCAAGCCCGCCCCACGAGCGACCGCCTGGTGGTGAGCTACGACGAACGCTGACCACCAACAGGCTGGCCGTGTTCCCGGCCGGTCCCGACAAGTCCGGCGAAAAGGTTCAAGCCTGACAAAGGCCGATCAGACGATCGGCCTTTGTCGACGGCTTGCGTGTGAGCCTGACGCTCAGAAGCGGTAGCCCAGGCCCACCCCGAACAGCACCGGATCGACCTTGAACTTGCCGATCTCGCTGCCACCCGCGAGCACCTTCGTGCCCAGATACACCTTCTTCACATCCAGATTGAGGTAAAGATTCTTGGCCACCGGAATGTCCACACCGGCTTGCAGCGCAAGGCCAACGCTGTTGCGCTTGATGTCCACGCCGGCCGGGAGGTTCACCGAGCTGAAGCGCGTGTAATTGAGGCCGGCGCCCACGTAGGGCTTGAAGCCGGCCGCGTCAAAATGGTATTGCACGGTCAGCGTGGGCGGCAAGTGGCGCAGGCTGCCGATGCGGACGTCGCCAGCAGACAAAGTGTGCTTCTGGGGCACGGTGAGAATCAGTTCAGCCGCCAGGTTGGGGCTGAAAAAGTAGCTGAAATCCACCTCGGGCAGCCACTTGTTGTTGATGTTGAGCCCCAGGCCGGTGGTGTCCTTGTTGTCGCTGTCCAGATGAACGGCACGTGCTCGCATGAGCAAGGTGCCGGCCTGGAAGTCCTGCGCCAAAGCAGCGCCCGATCCGAGCAGCGTGATGGCGGCTATCGCAACGATATGCTTCTTCATGATCTTCTTTCGGTCCTCGATACGGGAATATCCCCGTGAGGGATTACAGAAGACGGGTCCGCCGCGTCGCTTGAGCAAAATCAATCGTTTTCAGCCTCAGGCGTGGCGGCTGGCGGCAAACGCCATGCGGCTTGACCTGGATCAAACAATCGACCAGCGACCGGTTCCGGCCACCTCGCAAAAGAAAGCTCACTCCCGGAGCAATTGCACGGAGACCACCCCGCTTCTGAGCATGCCCAGCGCCGAGGCCGCCGCATGGCTGAGGTCAATGACCCGCTTCGGACTGAATGGTCCGCGATCGTTGATACGCACCACCACCTCCCGGCCGTTGTTGACATTGCGCACGCGCACCCGCGTACCAAACGGCAGCGTCTTGTGCGCGGCCGTCAGTTCTCGCATGTCAAAGGACTCGCCGCTGGCTGTGCGCCGCCCGTGGAAGCGCTCCCCGTACCAGGAGGCCAGGCCCTGGTCGATCACCTGCGCATCTGGAGCGCCACCGGACTGCATCAGCTCGACAGGATCCAAAGTGACAGGTGCAGACGGAGACGCACAGCCTCCGAGCCACAAGCCCAGGGACAGCATCAGCAAGAGCAACGGCCGGGCCACGGGTCTCGAAGGTTTCAGGTGGGGGCGGTCGAAGGTCAATTCGGCAGGAGCGTCAATCACGGTGGTCATTATGTCCGGCAGGAGGCACACAGCCCTCCCAACGGCCATTCAGTTGCAAGAATCAGCCCCGCTTTTACCAGACCCCGCCGGACGCTTCAATGCCGGTCTGTGGCTGGCGCAAAAGCCCGGCTCCATTCGGGCCAGGCCTGGACCCAGCAACAGTGGTGGTCAAAGTCCTTCTCCCTGTGGATATTGATCCCAGCCGAAGACGCTGCGGTCAACGGCCGCTGCGCCTGTAGGAATCCGTCGATCAGGGTGGGCGGCACGGTCCGGTCTCTGCCGCCGACGAAATGCCACTGGGGCAGCCCGGCCAGTCGCGGCGCAATGTCGCGCGGATCAAGAGAACCACTGAGAGCGGACAGGCGTTGGCTTCGCGTCCAGGCCTGCACATCCAGCACGCCTGCCATCGTCACCAGCCCCACCACGTCGTGCCGGCGGACAGCCAGCAGCGCGGCAATGGCCGCCCCACCGGAGTAGCCCACCAGCACCAGACGACGCGCACCCTGCCTCTTCTGAAGCTGGTCCAGCGCCTGATCCATGGCCGCCACCAACTCGGGAGCGAACCGGTGGCTGGTCCAGTACCGCGGATGGCAGTTGCGGAAGTCGGTGCCAAGGGTGTACTGACAGGGCCGGGCCAGGTACACGGCCGACGCACCGGCATCGGCCATCGCCAGGCGCAAGCCCACCGGGTCTGCCGGGGTGGGCGCAAACGAAGGCGTCTGGCGATCCCTCCAGGCAAGGCCGTCGCCTTCGATGTAGACGTGCAGTTGCGCTGTGGCGCCGGGACGACGAGGGACAAAGGCCTGAATGGCAAAGTCGGACGTCCGCAAGACAAGGGGCTGCCAGTCACGAGCCGCCGCAAGCTCAAAGACGCGCGCCCCGCGTTCGAGCGGCGAGGTCGAGCAGCCGCTCAAGGTGGCCGCCAGGAGCATTGCCCCGAAGACCCGCACAAGGGCCACAAGGGCCACCCGGCAGCGCTGCGTCAAAAGCTCCAGCTGAGGCGCACGGTCGCTCGCTGGTCGCGCAGGCCCTTGCGCAGCGCAAGGTCGTAGCGAGCGATCACTTCCATGCCCTCAGTGGGGCGGTAGCGAAGCCCCACGCCCAGCTCGGCCACCGTTCTTGAATGAGGCAATCCCACGGTGGTGAAGGCCGCGCCACCCCCGGTGAAACGCGCCGTGACAGCGTTGTGCTGGCTGCTCAGGTCGTAGCCCAGGGCGGCACGTGCCAGCCACTGACTCTGCGAACCCAGGTCTCCTTGAATCTGTGCGCCGAACTTGAGGATGGCCTCTTCGGCCTTCTGGGATTGTGTCTGCAGACTCAGCGCGCCGGCTCCGGTTTCGGTGTAGGCCTCGCTCTTGAAGCGCCGCCAGTCCAGTGACGCCATCGGCTTGAACGTCATGTTCGGAGCCACCGCGACACTCCGGCTGATGCCCACGCCCACATGCCATGCATCGGCGTCGTACTTACCCTCAGCCGTTCGACCGATGAAGCCCAGATGCCGCTGCGATTCGACGCGGCTGCGCGTGTAATCGCCCTGCCAGTTCAACTGCCAGCCGGCTTCATTCAGCGTGTGATGCCCGTAGCCTGCCAATTGCACACCATCAATGTCGCTGCTGTGGCTTGCTGCAAAGTCCTGGCCGTCCACCTTGCTCTGCAGGTAGCCCAACCCGAAGCCCAGTGTGGAGCGGGCATTCAGATCGGACTGCACACCACCCATGAGGCCATACGAGGCCACCTTGAACCCGCTGACACTGCCCACTGCATCCTGATGGACCCAGTTACCCACCGGTTTGATCCACAGGCCACGCCCACCGGCCTCCGATCCACCCGACTGTCCCAGTTCGGCCCGCTGCTCAATGAGCGAACCCGAACTGGCACTGTGAGCCAGGCCAGCGAGCGCCGCGTTGCCATGCATGGACGGCATCAGCTGGCCCACGGCGAGCGCCACCGTGCGGTTGCTGGGCAGCTTGCCCAATGCGGTCACGACGTTGTCGAAATCAGAGCCGGTGGCACCGCCCCGGATGTATCCATCGAGCACCTGCGCGACCGGCACGCCGTTGAGCAGGCCATGCTGGATGACGGCAGGCACGATGCCTTGCGCCAAACCGAGCACCTCCACCTCGGGTGCAGGTGCGGGAGCTGGTGTGGGACCTGGCGTGGGTGCGGGTGCGGGCGCTGGCGTGGGGGACCCAGCCGCCACAACCTCCAGGTCGACGGCGTTGCCATTGGTTGCGGACTCGAAATTGAACAGGGCACTGTTGTCAGTGACGTTGTTGGCGGGAGCGTTGTTGGTCACGCCATCGCCTGAAACGATCACCCCACTCAATGTGTGGCCAACGGCCAGTGTATTGGTAGCATTCACATCCACATCAAACTGCGCGGAACCCGACAGCTGCACGCTGCCGCTCACGTTTAAACGTCCATAACTGGCGTCGCTGCTCGCACCGATACGCAACACCCCGCTCTGGGAATAGTGGCCCGTGATGTTCGCCACGGTACCCTCTGGCACCTCCAGCGTGCCCGCATTCCTGAACGCAGCCGCATCGCTGCTGTCGACCGACAATGTGTGCGCCGAAGCACCAATGCGCAACCTGCCGCCGTTGTGAATGACGAAAGTATGCGAATGGAAAGTGTTGCTCGTGGTGAAGACCGCACCGCTTCGCACGTTCACCGAACCATCGCCTGCGCCCACTGCACCTGAAGCGCGATTGATCACAGGCCCCGTGATGCTCGACGAGGTACCCTCGATGTTGAGTGTGGTGTACAAGGTGTGGATGCCACCATCGATCAGGCCGGCATTGTTGATGGTGGCCAACCTGCTGTCCGCATCGTGGCTCAGGATGGCGAAGCCACCCGATCCCGTGATCTCCCCGCCTGCGGCATTGTCGATGACGCCGATCTCGCCACGGTTGATGATGCCCACGCCAGCGCTGATCACACCAGCGTTGTCGATGCGATTGATTTGCCCTTCGTTAACGATCGCATTGTTTGAGGACTCGATGCGTCCTGTGTTGTCCAGTTGGCCGATATGCCCGGCGTTGGAAATCGCTGGGCCAAAACTGAATATCTGCGCATGGGTGCCGTGGTTGTTGAACTGTGAGATCGATCCTCCGGCATCATTGAGCACCCCGGCCACATTGCCACGTATCTCGCCATGGTTGCTGAGGTCGTCAATGCTCCCCTCGTTGTAGACGCCACGATCGAAGACGTTAATGGATCCCTCATTGGATACTTCAACGTCATTGATGGAGGGCTGCACCACCACGCCGTCGGTGGTCGATGAGAGGACACCGGAGCCGGTGATCGCCAATTCATCACCTGACTCAAGTTGGCACACCCCATCTCTGGCATCGTTCACCACAATGGGGCCCGTTCCAAGACAAGTGCCCGTGCCCGCCAGCGCGAATCCATGGGACATCACGAATAGGCCCGACAGCGCCACTCGCCTCAAGTCCAAGGCGCCACGGCTCTGACGCGCAACCGAATCAGCATGGGAGAAACTCTGTTCATCGCAGGCAATATAGGTCAGGGGCGATCGATAGGGATTCATGCGTAGAGCACCTTCAAGTCAGCTTGTGAGAAACGAGGGATGGTTGACCGCCCCGAAACCAGGGCCAGACAACTGAGAGACAGAAGAGTGGAGACGCCGAATACCTTCGTGTGCCAATCGCTCACGAGATACGGTCTCGAACAGATTCAAAACCACTCTCTTCCATCTCAAATACAGCTAGATTTTCTTACAAGCCGCCAGATAACCATGTGCAATTTGTCACAAAGTCTTTAGGAGGGCGGTGCAACAGCCCGCAGAACATCGCCTCTTCCCGAAAGAGGGGGAGATCCGGCTGTCCGTCCTGCGTTCGCGCAAGGACACCCGGCGGCCTGGGCTGGCGCCCAGGTACCGTGAAAACTGAAACGGGAGCCCCCGCCCCGTTTCTTCTGCGATTCAGTTCGGCTCGCTGGATGGCGCCAGCGCCAGCCGCCGCACGATTTCCATCGTGGCCATGCTCTGGTTCATTGTGTAGAAGTGCAGCCCCGGCACGCCTGCGTTGCGCAATTGGTCGCACAGGTCGGTCACCACATCCAGACCAAAAGCCTTGATGGACGCCGTGTCGTCGCCAAAGGCCTGCAGGCGCAGGCGGATCCAGCGCGGAATCTCGGCGCCACAGGCATCGGAGAAGCGCATCAGCTGGGTGGAGCTGGTGATGGGCATGATGCCGGGCACCACTGGAACGTCCACACCCAGCTTGTGCAAGTCGTCGACATAGCGAAAGTAGGCGTCGCTGTTGAAGAAGTACTGCGTGATGCCGGAGTTGGCCCCAGCTTTCACCTTGGCAGCAAAGGCGTCCAGGTCGGCCAGGGGCGACTTCGCCTGCGGGTGTGTTTCGGGGTAAGCCGCCACCTCGATGTGGAAATGGTCGCCGGTCTCGGCACGCACAAAGGCCACCAGGTCACTGGCGTAGCGAAACTCGCCACCCACACCGTAGCCACTGGGCAGGTCCCCCCGCAGGGCAACGATGCGGCGAATGTCGGCGGCGCGGTAGGCCGCCAGGCGCTCACGGATGCTCTCGCGGGACTGACCAATGCAGCTCAGGTGCGGCGCGGCCGGGCAACCTTCGCGCATGATCTCGGTCACGGCCTGCAGCGTGCCTTCTTGCGTGGAACCACCAGCGCCGAATGTGACGGAGCAGAACTCCGGCTTCAGCGCATAAAGTTGCTGGCGCACCGCACGCAGCTTCTCGGCGCCTTCGGGCGTCTTGGTGGGAAAAAATTCCAGACTGATCGGAAGACTCATGGTCCCCTCCTCGATTCATCAATGGCATACACAAAAAATTCCCGATTCCCGTCACCCCCGGTGATCGGGCTTTCGAAATAGTCGAGCAGCGCGAGGCCGTTGTCGGCGCAGGCTGCCGTGATGCGGGTTTGCACGGCAGCGTAGCTCGCCGGATCGCGCACCAGACCGCCTTTGCCAATGTGTTCCGGCTGCAGCTCGAACTGCGGCTTGACCAGCATCAACAGATGCCCGCCGGGCCGAAGCAGAGGCACGAGCGCGGGCCACACCAGCGTCTGCGAGATGAACGACAAGTCGCCCACCACCAGATCAAATGGTGGCTTCGCCTTTTGCCCACCCGTATGCTGAAGCAGATCGGCACTCAGCTCGCGAGCGTTGCATTTTTCAATGCACACCACGCGCCCATCGCCGCGCAGACGCGGATGCAGCTGCCCTTGACCTACATCGACGCCCACTACCGCTGCAGCACCTCGCTGCAACAGACAGTCGGTGAAGCCACCCGTGCTCTGCCCCACATCCAGACAACGCAGCCCGGCCACGTCCAGCGACACATGGTCCAGCGCGCCGGCCAGCTTGAGGCCGCCTCGCGAGACATAGCGCGCTTCAGCGTCGTCAGCCAGTTGCAGCTCCACCGTCTCGCGAAGCTCTTCGCCGTTCTTGGCAACGGCTTTCCAAGCGCCGCCAGGCAGGCGCCAGCTCACACCGGAAGCGATGAGCCGCTGAGCCTGCGATCGCGAAACCGCCAGCCCCCGCTCAACAAGAAGTTGGTCAGCACGCATGTGAAGGACAGTCGCCAATCAAACCAAATAACCGGCGAGAAACGAGCGGTCCGAAGGCCGCTCGAATCCAGGACGCCGCGGAACCGGCTCCGCCGGGCCGCCAGCGTCGCCCCCTGGGGGGTGACGCCGAAGGCGGCGCGGGGGGGGGGTCAATATCGATACGTGTCGGGCTTGTACGGGCCTTGCTTCGGCACACCGATGTACGCTGCCTGCTCATCGCTCAGTTCGCTCAGCATCGCGCCGACCTTTTTCAGGTGCAGGCGGGCGACCTTTTCGTCCAGGTGCTTGGGCAGCACGTAGACCTTGCCCACGTCGTAGCCTTCTGAATGGCAGAACAGTTCGATCTGCGCAATCGTCTGGTTGGCGAACGACGACGACATCACGAAGCTGGGGTGACCGGTGCCGCAGCCCAGATTCACCAGCCGGCCCTTGGCCAGCAGAATGATCTTCTTGCCGTCCGGGAAGATCACGTGATCGACCTGGGGCTTGATCTCTTCCCACTGGCACTTCTCTTCCAGCTTGGCGACCTGGATCTCGTTGTCGAAGTGGCCGATGTTGCAGACGATGGCCTGGTCCTTCATGGCGGCCATGTGTTCATACGTGATCACGTCGCGGTTGCCGGTGGTGGTCACAAAGATGTCGGCCTTGTCGGCGGCGTACTCCATGGTCACGACCTTGTAGCCTTCCATCGCGGCCTGCAGGGCGTTGATGGGATCGATCTCGGTCACCCACACCTGGGCGCTCAGGGCGCGCAGGGCCTGGGCCGAACCCTTGCCCACGTCGCCGTAGCCGGCCACGCAGGCGACCTTGCCAGCGATCATCACATCGGTGGCGCGCTTGATGCCGTCCACCAGACTCTCACGGCAACCGTAAAGGTTGTCGAACTTGCTCTTGGTGACCGAGTCGTTGACGTTGATGGCGCGGAACATCAGCGTGCCCCTGACGGACATTTCCTTCAGGCGGTGCACGCCGGTGGTGGTCTCTTCCGTCACACCGATGATCTGGGCGCTTTTGCGGCTGTACCAGGTGCTGTCTTCGGTGAGTTTGGCCTTGATCGCGGCGAACAGGATGCGCTCTTCGTCGCTGCCGGGGTTGGCCAGCACGGACGGGTTGGTCTCTGCCTGCTTGCCCAGGTGCATGAGCAGCGTGGCGTCGCCACCGTCGTCCAGAATCATGTTCGGGCCTTCGCCTTCGCTGCCCTTGGGGCCGAAGTCGAAGATGCGGTGGGTGTAGTCCCAGTAGTCAACCAGGGTCTCGCCCTTGACGGCGAACACCGGTGTGCCGGCCGCAGCGATGGCGGCGGCAGCGTGGTCTTGTGTAGAAAAGATGTTGCACGACGCCCAGCGCACTTCGGCGCCCAGGGCCTGCAGGGTTTCGATCAGCACGGCCGTCTGGATCGTCATGTGCAACGAGCCGGTGATGCGCGCGCCCTTGAGCGATTGTTTGGGTGCAAATTCTTCGCGGATGGCCATGAGACCCGGCATTTCGGTCTCGGCGATCTTGATTTCTTTGCGGCCCCAGTCGGCCAGGCTGATGTCTGCAATGACGCAGTCGGTGTTGACGGGGGAATTCAGTCGTGCATTCATGGTTCGCTCCAATAAAAGAAGAAAACCACAGCCCAAGGCGAAAAAAAACTCATCGCACGGGATGTGGATGAGCGTCGTTGCATGGATGGTCCGAGCCTCACGCCCTGTGTGACAACAGTCAGGGGCGCTGCAACGCTCCTCGGATGGCGCGATTCTACCCCGGCAACGCTAGCCGTGTCATGCCCCCTGAGGCACGCGACTGCGCGGTTTCACACGCCTGTGCGACACTGCGCGGGCCCAATCCTTCGCATCCATGACGCCTCTTTCAGAATGGCCCGCCACGGCCCGCGCTTGCATCCACGGGGTGCTGACCGACATCGACGACACGCTCACTTGTGACGGTGACATCACATCCGAAGCGCTGTGCGCCCTGCACCGCCTGCGCCACGCTGGTCTGCCTGTGCTGGCCATCACCGGCCGGCCGGCTGGCTGGAGCGAGGCCTTCGCGCTGGCGTGGCCAGTGCACGCGATCGTGGCCGAAAACGGCGCTGTGGCGCTGTGGCGCGGTGATGATGGACAACTGTGTCGCGACCATCTTCAGGACGCGGCCACCCGCGCCGCCAACTTTGCCAAACTTCAGGCGGTGGCCCGGCGCATCCTCAGCGACATGCCGCAGACCCGCCTGGCCACCGACAGCCCGGGGCGCGAAACGGACATCGCCATCGACCACAGCGAATTTGCTCATCTGAATGAGGCCGAGATTGCGCAGGTGGTGAATCTCATGCGCAGCGAAGGGCTCAACGCCACCGTCAGTTCCATCCACATCAACGGCTGGATCGGCAACCACGACAAACTCGCGGGCGCCCGGTGGATCGTGCGCAGCCGCCTCAGGCGCGATCTCGATCTGGAGCTCGGCCGATGGGTGTATGTGGGCGACTCCACCAACGATGCGCGCATGTTCGGCCATTTTGAACACAGCGTGGGCGTGGCCAACGTCGCGCGCTTCTGGCACTTGCTGAGCCACCACCCCAGATACGTGACGCCAAGCGAACGCGGTGCCGGCTTTGCCGAGGTGGTTGACGCCCTTCTGGAAGCGCAACCAGGCGTGCGCGCCTGAAGACGCGCAGGCTTCAGCACCCTCCCTCGCCCGGACATGACCGAGCACCCCTTGCCACCTTCTCACGGACAGGCCGTCAGTGGCGTCGGCCCAGCATCGGGCATGCCTCCGAGGGCGTCCTTGGGCCTGGTCGCGATCTTCGGTTCCACCTTCTTTCAGCTGGTGGGCTATTTCATGTTGATGCCCTTGCTGCTGCTGCGACTCAAGGGTGATGGGGTGTCCACCGCGCTGGCCGGTGTGTTCGTGGCCACGGGCTGGCTGGGCGTGTTCGTGATGACGCCTTTTGCCTCAGCCATCACACAACGCCTGGGCCGTCGCCCTTCGCTGTGGTTGGCGGCTTTCGTGCCTGTGCTGGCCATCTGTGGCTTTTTATTCAGCGACCTGCTGTGGTTGTGGTTTCTGTGTGTGCTGATCGAGGGCATGGCCGCCGGACTGCGCTGGGTGCTGGCCGAAGCGGTGGTGGCCGAGTTCTCACCCCCCACCCGACGCGGGCGCAACGTGGGCATATTCGAAACCATGGTGGGCACCACGTTCGTCATCGGTCCGGCGCTGCTGGCCTGGACGGGAGCACAGAGTGAGCTCGCGCTGTGGATCGCCCTGGCGCTGACGGTGATGGGTCTGATCTGGAGCCTGCTGATTCCCCGCATGCCCGATGCCGCCGATGCCCACAGTGCCAAGGTGGGCCTGTCCGGCGTCTGGCACGCGCTGCGCATGCACCCGCAGATCATGGCCGTGGGTTTTGTGGGCGGCTTTTTCGAAAGCGGCCTGACCTCCATCCTGCCCCTCTACGGCCTGGCGCTGGGCCTGGGTGCCACGGCAGCGGCCTTGCTGGTGTCCGCCAGCGGATTGGGCAGCGCGCTCATGATGCTGCCGGCCGGCATGTTGGCCGACCGCATGGCCCACCATCCCAAACAGCGCTGGGGCAGCGAGCGCGAGACACGCACAAGGCTCATGCGAGTCTGCGCCTGGATCACCTTCGGGGCCACGCTGGTGATTCCCTTTGTGTCAGGCACCCCTTGGCTGGCGGCGCCGGTGGCGTTCCTCTGGGGCGGTGCGGGTGGTTGTCTGTACACGCTCGCCATGATCGACATCGGCTCACGCGAAGAAGGTGTCACCCTGGTGAACAGCACGGCGGTGCTGGTGTTGTCGTACACGCTGGGCGGTGTGCTGGCGCCCGCGCTGGGCGCTGCCGCACTGCAGTGGTTTCCCACCTTGGGCTTTCCGGCCGTGCTGCTTCTGGTGGCCGGTGTGGGTGTGTGGCTGCTGCGGCGCGCACCTTAAGCGCGGTCGAACAACCGGTCGGCCACGCCGCCGCCGATCCACATGCCGGCCAGCGAGAGCCAGGCGGTGACGGCAAAGATGGCGCCCCCCGTCATGCCCGCACCCACGGCGCAGCCGCCAGCCAGCATCGAGCCAAAGCCCATGAGCGCCGCGCCAGCGATGTAACGCGGCATGCTGTACCCGGGGCCAAAGCCTTCGAGCTTCCAGTCGCGCCCCACCAAGGCGCCGAGCAGCGAACCCAGGAACACGCCGGGCATCAGGCCCAAGCCAAAGGTCCAGGGTCCGTCGGGCAGGCTGAGCACGCGCATCAGCCATTCGGCCGAGGGCCCACTGAAGGTCAGCCCCTGGATCTGCACCACCTCAAAAGAATGTGACATCACCTGATAGGTGGCCGCCCAGGCCAGCGCCACCATCAAACCGGTGCCCAGGCCGCCGGCCCACTTCCAGAAGCTCCAGCCGCTGCGAAACGCGAAAAACAGGGCGGTGACCAGCCACACGCCGCCGAATGCCAGCCCGTCCCAGGGGCCTGCACCCAGCACGGCCAGCAGGTTGCGCGAAGGGCCCCCTTCCACGGTCCACCAGCCCGCGATGGCCTCGCGCCAAGGCGCGAGCACGCCGGCCAGCGAGGCCTGTGCCGCCACCGCAAACACCAGGCCCGACAGCAGCGCGCGCAAGTTGCCGTTGGCCGAGAGCACCAGCAGCCGGCTGGCGCAGCCCCGCGTCATGACCATGCCCACACCGAAGATCAGACCGCCCACCAGTGCCCCTGAAAGGCTGCCGCGCGCGGCCAGCTGGCGCGCGGTGCTCACGTCCAGGCCACCCGCCACGACCAGCAGTTGCACACCCACCACGGCGCTTGAGAAGGCCAGCAACCACACCGCCAGCTTGTCGCCGAAGCGGCCATGCCAGAACTCGATGACCGCCCCCCGCAGGCAGAAGCGCGAGCGCTGCGCAAAGAAGCCGAATCCCAGCCCCAGCAGCAGACCAAAGGCCGCCAGCAGCCTCGCCTCGCCCCAGTGCTCCAACCACGCCGTCCAGTCCATGGACCTCTCCAAATCATTTCATCATTAAGCACTTATATTAAGAAAGGGGTGCCTCTGGCAGGTTGATCTGGCGCAAGCCTGCCGCAGATGCGGGAGACCGTTAAGCTCAGGACATCCCTCCGCCCACCCTTGAAAGGAGCCTCGCATGGCCATTCCCTGGCTGCTCGCCCTGAAAGTGATTCCATGGGGTGACGTGATCGAACACGCACCCAAGGTGCTGAACGCCGCCCGCAAGCTGATGGATCGGGAGAGGCCGCATGCAAACACGCCCGTTGGCGCCATGCCCATGGACCTCGTGTCGGACACGCCGCCCAGTCTGGGGGAGCTGCGCAACCGCCTGATCGAAGCGCGCCTGTTGATCGATCAACAGGCCCAGACGCAAGACCAGATGGCGCAGACCCTGACCGAACTGGCCGAGCAGAACGCCCGTCTGGTGGCCGCCGTACAGCTGCTGCGCGTGCGCACGAGACTGCTCATGTTCGTCATCGCCGCGCTGGCCATCGGCGTGATCGTGCTGTTCGCGCGCTGATCAGCCCCGCTCGCTCTGCAGCGAGGCATCGCAGCCCACTCCCGCCGCGATCCAGCGGCCGGCCAGCTTGCGCAAAAGAGGCGCCGCCCAGCGCCAGCGAGGGCCCAGCACGCCAGCCGTGTCGGTGATCGCACCACAGCGGTAGACCATCAGGTTGTCGTCCCATCGCAGCGCATGACAGGCACCGTGCCGCTTGCGCGAGATCACCTGCCCCAGAGGGCAGGGTTCTGCCAGGCAGCACACGCCACAGCCGTTGCACGGCGCACCGAGTGCCGGCTGGCTGGGAGCGGCCGCGTGGATGTGAATGATCTGCTCGCGCGGCATCAGGTCCGCGCCAGCACCGGCCCCAGCACGCGCCCGGTGTGGGTGTCCAGCCGCACCACTTCCTCCGGTGGTGCGGCCGCCACAACGCGGCCACCGCCACCACCGCCCTCAGGGCCCAGATCGATGATCCAGTCGGCTTCTGCCATCACGTCCAGGTCGTGCTCGATCACGATCACGCTGTGGCCGCCGTCCACCAGGCGGTGCAGCACGCGGATCAGCTTTTCCACATCGGCCATGTGCAGGCCCACGGTGGGCTCGTCGAGCACGTAGAGCGTGTGCGGCGCCTTCTGCCCGCGCCGGCCGATGTCGTCGCGCACCTTGGAGAGCTCCGTCACCAGCTTGATGCGTTGTGCCTCGCCGCCGCTGAGCGTGGGGCTGGGCTGACCCAGCGTGAGATAGCCCAGCCCCACGTCTTTCAGCAATTGCAGCGGGTGGGCGATGCTGGGCATGGAGGCGAAAAATTCGACCGCTTCGTCCACCTCCATCTGCAACACATCACCAATGCTCTTGCCCTTCCAGCTCACGGCCAGCGTCTCGGGGTTGAAGCGCGCGCCGTGGCAGACCTCGCAGGGCACCTTCACGTCGGGCAGGAAGCTCATCTCGATGGTGCGCATGCCCTGGCCTTCGCAACCCGGGCAGCGGCCTTCACCGGTATTGAAACTGAAGCGCCCCGGCCCGTAGCCGCGTGCCTTGGCTTCAAGCGTGTCGGCGAACAGCTTGCGCACCGTGTCCCAGAAACCGATGTAGGTGGCGGGGCAACTGCGCGGGGTTTTGCCGATGGGTGTCTGGTCGACTTCAAGCACGCGGTCCACCACCTCGGAGCCCAGCAGCTTGTCGCAGCCGGTCCATTTGGGGCGCTCGCCCGCGTCCCATTGGGTGCGACCGGCGAAGGTGCTGCGCTGGGACACGGCCGCCGCCGCGTTGGTGAGCAGCACGTCGCGAGCGAAGGTGGACTTGCCCGAGCCGCTGACGCCGGTGACGACGACCAGGCGCTGCAGCGGAACGGCGACGTTGAGGTCCTGCAGGTTGTGCAGCTTGGCACCACGGACCTCGAGCCAGGGGATGGCTCCCTCCCCCGCTGGGGGTGGGGTGGGGTGGGAACTCGCCGATGAAGCAGTGTCCGGGGTCACTGCGCGCCGCGCCTGCAGCGGATGCTTCATGGCATGCAGCAGATACCGCCCGGTGACGGACTCGGCATTCGCCGACAGATCGTCCACCGTGCCCTGTGCCACCACCCGACCACCGCGCTTGCCCGCGCTGGGGCCTATGTCGATCACGTGGTCCGCTCGGCGGATGGTGTCTTCATCGTGTTCCACCACCACCAGCGTGTTGCCCATGTCGCCGAGCTTGTGCAGGGCGTTGAGCAGGATGGCGTTGTCGCGCGCGTGCAGGCCGATGGTGGGCTCGTCGAGCACATAACACACGCCCTGCAGGTTGCTGCCCAGCTGCGCAGCCAGCCGGATGCGCTGGGCTTCGCCACCGCTGAGGGTGGGTGCGCCGCGGTCCAGCGTGAGGTAGTTCAGGCCCACCTCTTCCAGGAAAGCCAGGCGGCTCTCGATTTCGGGCAACAGATCGCGTGCGATGCCTGTCTCACGGACGCTCATGGAAAAACCGGTGTCGGGCCGCGCCTGCCCTTCTGCAAGCGAAACGCCAGATGGTGATTGCATCAGTGTGCTCACCCACTGCCGCACCTCCCGCACCGACAGGCGCGCCACATCGGTGATGCCCACGCCGCCGAACTTCACGGCGCGGGCCTGGGCGTTCAGCCGCGTGCCTTCGCAAGCGGGGCAGACCTCATCGACAAGGTCCTCCACCTCGGGCTCGGCAAAGCTCTGTTCGCGGCCGCGTTCGTTGTCGTCGCGCACCGAGTCGTCGAGCACCTTGCGCTGGTCGCGCGACAGCTTGAGGCCCGTACCCACACAGTCCGGGCACCAGCCATGCTTGCTGTTGTAGGAAAACAGACGGGGATCGAGTTCAGGGTAGCTGGTGGCACAGACCGGGCAGGCGCGGCTGGTGGAAAACGACTCCACCTTGCCGATGCCCACCGTGCTGCTGCTTTCGGCCATCGCCTGGCGCAGGCCATCGAGCGGGTGCAGCACGCTCACCACGCCTTTGCCAATTTCCAGGGCTTTGGCCAACTGAGTGCGCAGCCGCGCCTCGTCGGCCGGGCTCACCACGAAGTCGGCCAGGGGCAGTTCGATGGTGTGTTCCTTGAAGCGGTCGATGCGAGGGAAACCGGTGGTGGGCAGGAACTCGCCGTCCACCCGCAAATGGGTGTGTCCGCGCGGGCGCGCCCAGTCGGCCAGCTCCGTGTAGACACCCTTGCGGTTGACCACCAGCGGCGCGAGCAATCCGATGTGCTGCCCCGCATAGCGCTTGAGGATGGCGGCCGCAATGCTGTCGGCACTCTGCGGCATCACCGCCGCGCCGTCGTGCACACAGTGCTGCGTGCCCAGCTTCACATAGAGCAGGCGCAGGAAGTGCCAGACCTCGGTGGTGGTGCCCACCGTGCTTTTCCGACCGCCGCGCGAGAGGCGCTGCTCGATCGCCACCGTGGGCGGGATGCCGTAGACCGCGTCCACCTCGGGGCGGCCGGCTGGCTGCACGATGCTGCGCGCATAAGCGTTCAGACTCTCCAGGTAACGCCGCTGGCCTTCGTTGAACAGGATGTCGAAGGCCAGTGTGGACTTGCCCGATCCGCTGACGCCGGAGATCACGTTGAACTGACCGCGCGGAATGTTCACGCTGAGGTTCTTGAGGTTGTGTTCCTTGGCGTTGACGATGCGGATGGCATTGCCGTGGGCCTGGTCGCGGCGCGCAGCGGCCACCCGACCACGAGACTGGCTGAGGTAACTTGGCACCCGGCCTTCCTGCACCGCGTGCACCTCGCCCAGGGCCATGGCGTACTCGCGCAGGGCCTTGGCCGTGTGGCTGCTGGCGTGTTCCCGAACGGTTTCCGGCGGGCCTTCGGCCACGATCAGCCCCCCACCTTCGCCGCCCTCCGGGCCGAGGTCGATCAACCAGTCGGCGGATCGGATCACGTCCAGGTTGTGCTCGATCACCACCAGCGAATGTCCGGCATCGAGCAGCTTGCGCAGGCTGCGCATGAGCTTGGCGATGTCATCAAAATGCAGACCGGTGGTGGGCTCGTCGAACAGAAACAGCGTGCCCTTGCGCGAGAGCGGCTGGCGGCTGGCGCTCGCCCCCTTGGAAGCTTCTGCCAGAAAGCCCGCCAGCTTCAGGCGCTGCGCCTCGCCTCCCGAGAGCGTGGGCACGGGCTGGCCGAGCTTCACATACTCCAGCCCCACGTCCACGATGGGCTGCAGTACCCGGATGACTTCACGGTCACCAGCAAACAGCGCGGCGGCTTCGCTGACGGTGAGGTCGAGCACGTCGGCCACGTTGAGCAGGCGTCCCCCCCGGTCGATGCGCACCTCCAGAATCTCTGGTCGGTACCGCTTGCCATCGCAGTCCGGGCAGCGCAGGTACACATCGCTCAGGAACTGCATCTCCACATGCTCGAAGCCCGAGCCGCCGCAGGTGGGGCAACGCCCATCGCCGCTGTTGAAGCTGAACTTGGTAGGCGTGTAGCTGCGCTGGCGCGACAAAGGCGCATCGGCAAACAGCGAGCGGATGGCGTCCCAGGCGCCCACGTAGCTCACCGGGTTGGAGCGCGCCGTCTTGCCGATGGGCGACTGGTCGACGAACACGACCTCGCTCAGATGATCTGCGCCGAGCAGACGGTCGTGTGCACCCGGGCTGTCGGTGGACTTGCCGAAGTGGCGCAGCAGCGCAGGGGCCAGCACGTCCTGGATCAGACTGGACTTGCCCGAGCCGCTCACACCGGTGACCACCACCAGGCGCTGCAGCGGGAATTCAACCGACACATTCTTCAGGTTGTGCTCGCTTGCGCCCTCAAGGATCAGGCGCGGCGTGCTGTCGGTCACCATGCGCTTGAAGCCCATGCCGATGGTCTTGCGCGCACCGAGATAGGCGCCGGTGAGCGTGTCGGCACTGCGGATCTGCTCGGGCGTGCCGTCGAACACGATCTGCCCGCCCCTCTCACCCGGGCCGGGGCCCATGTCAATCAGGCGATCGGCCGCCAGCATCACGGCCGGATCGTGCTCCACCACCACCAGTGTGTTGCCCGCGTCGCGCAGGCGGATCATGGCGTCGTTGATGCGCGCCATGTCGCGCGGGTGCAGACCGATACTGGGCTCGTCGAGCACGAACAGCGTGTTCACCAGCGAAGTGCCCAGCGCGGTGGTGAGATTGATGCGCTGCACCTCGCCGCCGCTGAGCGTGCGGCTCTGGCGGTCCAGCGTGAGGTAGCCGATGCCGACCTCGCAGAGGTAGCGGATGCGGGTGTTGATCTCGTCGAGCAGGAGTTTGAGGGCCTGGGCCTGGCCTGTGTGAGCCTCTTTCCCGATCAGTTCTCCTGCGGCCCCCCACCCCTGTCCTCCCCCGCTGAGGGAGGGAACCAGAGAGGCAAAAAACACCCGCAGTTTGTCCAGCGGCAAGAGCATCAGATCGTGCAGACACAAACCGGGCAAGGCCTCCAGTTGCACCCGCGACCACTGCACGCCGGCCGGCAAGTACCGTTTCTCTGGTGGCAGGACCGCATCGGCCTGGGCCTTGGTACCGATGCGCCACAGCAGGCTGTCGGTCTTCAGGCGCGCGCCCCGGCAGGTGGGACATTCGGTGTAGCTGCGGTACTTGGACAAGAGCACGCGGATGTGCATCTTGTAGGCCTTGCTCTCCAAGTATTCAAAGAAGCGGCCAATGCCGAACCAGTGCTGGTTCCACTTGCCGTTCCAGTTGGGCGAACCGTTCTTCACCCAATGCTGTTGCTCGGGCGTGAGCTTGTTCCAGGGGGTGTCGCGGGGAATGCCCGCCGCCTCGGCATGGCGCATCAGGTCGTCCTGCGCTTCTTTCCAGGCCGGCGTCTGAAACACCTTGATCGCACCCCCTCGCAGTGTGAGCCTGGCGTTCGGAATGACCAGGTCGTGGTCCACGCCAATGACGCGCCCGAAACCGCGGCAGGCCTCACATGCACCCACCGCCGAATTGAACGAAAACATGGAGGGCGTGGGGTCGCTGTAGCGGATGTCGCTTTCCGGACAATGCAGGCCCGTGGAAAAACGCCAAATGGCCCCCACGCTCCCCGCTGCGCGTGGTTCGCTGCCCCCCGAGGGGGCTACCCCGTCTTGGGGCGGCCCGGCGACGGGGTGGTCTCTTCTCTCGTCACCCAGCGCATACACCATCAGCTTACCCGCGCCGCGCTTTAGACCCACCTCGATCGCCTCCATCACACGCGCAGGATCTGCCGTGGCGATGCGGAAGCGGTCGGCCACGACATCGAGCACCTTGATGGATTCACTGGCCGCTGGCTTGGCTTTGCCCTTGCTCTTCGCCGAAGCCTTTGCGTCCACGGGTTCGGCTGTGCGCTGCACCACCCGTTCGGCCTGGACCCGGGTGTAGCCGCTGGCAGAGAGCCACTGTTCAATTTCTTCCGGCGTGGTGCTGGCCGGCAGCTCGACCGGGAAAGTCACGACCAAACGTGGTTCGACCTGATCTTTCGCACTTTCAGCGCTGCGCCGCTTCAATTCGGCATAGATCGATTCGGGCGAGTCGTGGCGCACAGGCTGCGCGGTTTCGCGGTCGAACAGGTCGGCACCGCGCGCAAACAACAGCTTGAGGTGGTCATTGAGCTCGGTCATTGTGCCGACCGTGGAGCGCGAGCTGCGCACCGGGTTGGTCTGGTCGATGGCAATCGCCGGTGGCACCCCTTCCACCTTGTCCACCGCCGGCTTGTCCATGCGGTCGAGGAACTGGCGCGCGTAGGCGCTGAAGGTTTCAACGTAGCGGCGCTGGCCCTCGGCAAACAGCGTGTCGAACACCAGGCTGGACTTGCCGGAGCCACTGGGACCAGTCACCACCGTGAGTTCACCGGTGCGGATGTCGAGATCGAGGTTCTTGAGGTTGTGCTGGCGCGCGCCCCTGATGCGTATCAGCCCGGACCCACCCTCGGTCGCTTGCCCCGACCGATCATCGGCAACGTCGTCAAAAATGTCCGCCGCGGTTGGCTTGACGGGAGGGAAAGCATCGGACATGCAGGGACTCCAAAGGGGGAGCCCGACATTCTACGGAGGCCCTCCTCGCCCGGGTTTGCCCCTACGTCATATCCACAATTTATCGTGGGATCGGGCTGCCTAAACTTTCAGCAAACAGGAGACACATTCATGTACAAGCGGCTTTTGCGCCCGACTGCCCTCGTGATCACCCTTGGTGCATCAGTTCTTTTGGGCGCCACATCGCCGGCGTGGGCGCAGTTGCGCATAGGACAGCCGTCTGGCTTCACCGGGTCCGTGGCCGCTGGCGTCAAGGAAAACACCGAAGGCGCCAAGCTCTACATCGACGCCGTCAACGCCCGGGGTGGGGTCAACGGGCAGAAGATCGAACTCATTTCGGTGGATGACAAGTTCGACCCAACGGTCACGGTGGAGGTGGCACGCGACCTCATCACCAACCAGAAAGTGCTGGCATTGTTCCTGAACCGAGGCACGCCGCATTCGCAAGCGCTTTTGCCGCTGCTGGCGGAATTCAAGGTGCCGCTGGTGGGACCCAGCACCGGCGCCATGGCGCTGCACGAACCGGTAAACCCCTGGGTGTTCAACGTGCGCGCCACCTACCAGCGCGAGGCGGCCAAAGCCATCGAACACCTGGCCACGACCGGCATCACACGCATCGCCGTGCTACAGACCGACGATTCGTTTGGTGCTGACTCGGCAGCAGGCGCGCTCAAGGGTTTTGAAGCGGTGGGGCAGAAGCCTTTGCTTCTGGAGAAGTTTCCCCGTGACAAGCCGGACTTCACGGGACTTGCCACACAAGTTGCCAAGAGCGGCGCGCAGGCGGTCATGGTGATCGGCTCGGCCGGCAACACGGCCAACGCGGTGAAAGCCATCCGGGCAGCCGGTTCCCGTGCCCAGGCGGTGACGCTGTCGAACAATGCCTCCGAGGGCTTCATCAAGCTCCTGGGCGACCATGCGCGAGGCGTGATCGTGACCCAGGTGTTTCCCAACGAGCGCTCCGTGTCTTATGCCCTGATCAAGGAGGCACAGGAACTGGCCAAGGCAGCGGGCATGGAAGGCGTGTCGCCTGCCATGATGGAAGGCTACGCTGCGGCCAAGGTCCTCACGGAGGGTCTGCGCAGGGCTGGCCCGAACCCGACGCCCGTTGCACTGCGCAATGCCCTGGAAAGCATCAAGGATTACGACATGGGTGGATTGAAGCTGAGCTACAGTCCCACCAACCACACCGGGCTGGACTTTTCCGACCTGTCGATTATTGACGCCGACGGTAAATTCAGGCGCTGAAGGTGAAGTGAAACACCCCCGCGCCGCTTCTCGTCACCCCTCGAGGGGCTGAGGGCTGCGGCTCCAAGCCTGCCTGCGCAGGCTTGGACAGCCCGAAGAAGCCTCGCTTTTGGCGGGACTGCGGCCTGCAAGGCGCACTGGCCGCCCGGCAAAGCCGGCCCAGCGGTGCCCGTTGGGTTGGCCTGCTTCATGCCTCCTGGGTTGCGCAGCGCGGCGACCAAAGCTGGTCGAACGCACCACATCCGCAAAATCACACGGACATGAAGCCCAGGTTCCGATTGGTGAAATTGCTCAGGTTCGGCAGCACGGTATTGAGCTGCCCCTCGCTCGCACCGAACCAGCGCAGCAAGGTGGCGGCGTACTGGTCAACACTGCTGGTCGGGATCCAGCGGCCATGCAGCTCCCACGCGTGCTGCCCCACATCGTCCGGGCCACCCAGCACCAGCTCGGGGTACGCACCGTAGGTCGCGCCACCATTGACGGCGCCGCCCATCACAAGCTGGTTGTTACCCCAGGCGTGGTCGGTGCCGCTGCTGTTGTTCGGCTTGAAGGTCCGGCCAAAATCACTCTGGGTGAACAGCGTCACGCTGTTGCCCATGCCGATGGCCTGCATGGCGTTGTAGAAGCAGGCCATGGCATCGGCCAGCTGCTTGAGCAAATTGGCATGCTGGCCCACCTCTGCCGATGCGCCCACCTGATCGCCATGCGTGTCGTAGCCACCTTGCTGGGCGAAAAATATCTTCCGGTTGCCCTGCACGGTGTCACGTGCGGCCACCAGTTTGGCAATCTGGTAGAGCTGTCGACCAAGGCCTGTGTTGATGCGGTTTCCGGAGGTGATCGGCTGGAATGCGGCGTTGATCAGGGCCAGTCCAGGCACGACGGCCGTGCCGTTCGACGAGTCCGGCTGGACGGCAACCAATGACCCAAGGTTCTCGGCCATGTCGAAAGCGCCCCGCTGTTGCGCGGCAAAGCTGTTGAGCATCACGTTCGTGTGTGACGCCGCATACAGGGCATTCAAGGCGCTCCGTCTCGCAACGGTGGGCGTCCAAGTGCCTGTCAGCCCCTGCACGCCAAAGGTTCCCCCGGGCCCGGGCAGCACCAGGGGCACTTCCAATGCCGAAAGGCCAAATCGACCGTTGCCACCGACCGAAATCACGGGTTGTCCATTGCCACTGATCGTGGCGGCAGCACGCCCACCCCAGCCAGTGCGGCTGATCACGCTCGGCCCCCCAGCCTCCCAGAGCAGTTGCTGGTCGGAATGGGAAAAGAGGTTCTCTGGCTGTGGACGGGTCCGGCTGCGGTACTGGGCCTTGGTCAGGGGCACAGCCAATGGACCCACATTGAACACCGGCGCCAGACCGTTGTCGGCCCATACCGGCGCCAAGGCGCTCATCGCCGGGTGAAGGCCGTAGTCAGCACCCATTTCCATCAGACTGGAACGTGGGAGCGTGAGGCGCGTTCCCCGCACACCTGCGTACTGGGCATGTCGGGAGGCATCCCTGGGGACCACCATATTGAAACCATCGTTCCCGCCGTAAAGGAACAGGCAGACCAGGGCTCTATAGCCACCCGCCTGTGCGTGTGCGGTGGCAGGCATCAGGGCCGAAAGGCTGGTAGCGCCCAGCGCGCCAGCCAGCGTGGCGCCAGAACGTTGCATCCAGCGGCGGCGATTCATCAGCAGGCCATCGAGCATCTTGTTGTCGTTCATGACCATCCTCAGCGAATCAGTTGGTATTGGGGCGAAGCCAGCACGAGGAAGGCGGCCTGACGAACACGGTTGGTTTTGGCGTCGGCAATCTGCTGCCGGGTGCCCGACGTCGGAATACTGAACGCGGTTACCGCGTTGATCACTGCTGTGCGTTCGGTCTCAGGCAGCACCTCGCCCAAGTTCAGCAGTGCCAGGCGGTCCACCAGTCGCGCGGGGTCGGTGGCGTCGGCGGTGAACGCCTGGAGCCTGGCAAAAGTGCCTATGCCCCTGGGCACGCCCTTCGCCTTCTGCGAGCCACCCCAGAACACCAGGTAGTTGAGGTAGTTCATGCGTTGCAGGGCGGCGTTGGCATTGTGGATGCCAAAGGCTGGGCCCACGAGCGAGGTGCCGGGCACGGGGTAGTCGGGCGGGTAGAAGTTGAACACCGAAGGAGAGCGGAACACATGTTGACGCAGCTCTTCACCCCACCCCCAGCTCAGCGCGTCACCGTCGGTGCGGCCGTTCAGCGCCCGGATCGCGCCTGTGAACAATTGCACCGGCTCGCGCAGGCGGCCTGCTGTGTTGGCTGGTGTTTCGGTGCGGGCCTCTGGATCAAGCAGGATGGCCGCCACCACAGCCTTCATGTCACCGGGCCGGCCCGTTCCGAAGGCACCGAATCGTCCGGTGGTGAAGGCGTTGGCCACATTGGTCACGTAGGCAGGGCTAGGATTGCTGGTGACCAGATGCTGAATGAGTTGACGGCTGACGAACGGTGCCGTGTTGGGGTGCGCCATCAGGCTGTTGAGGACAGCATCCAGGGCTTGTTGCGCGCTGTGCCCCTCAGCGAGCAACTGGCCGGAGAGCAACGTCAATGCCTGGGTGTTATGGCGAGCAGCCACCGGCACCATATCGCCCTGGTAATAGCGGCAGTTGGTACCACCAGACCCGCAGCCCCAAGGTGACTTGCCCCCGCGCGGATACGTCCACCCCGTCAAGGCATAGGCATACGACCGCACAATTTCGTTGTCGTAGGTCGGGGTGCAGACACCCCCTGCCAGCGTGCCATCAGCATTGAGGTTGCAGGTGCCCACGGAAAACAGCTGCAGCAGTTCGCGTGCGAAGTTTTCATTGGGTTCGTTTCTGTCGTTGTTGGCGTTGTTCAGGTAGTCACCCATCACTGGCGAAAGGATCACCTTTCGAAGCACTTCACGGTAGTTGCCGAACGCCTGCTTCAACAGCGTGTTGTTGTAGTACTTGAACCCGTAGGTGCCAGACACTTCGAGGTTGGAAACCACCACGATCTGCTGCAACGCCAAGGCCACACGCTGACGCAACTGGTCGGGCTTGGTCGTGGCATTGCGGTAGAAGTCCCACACCAGCGGCGTGGTCGAGTACCAGTCGCGCCAGCAATTGTTGTTCCGGGTACTGCAGAAGTCCCTGTTCCGGTTCGTGTGTTTGTGAATCGCGCCAGACCCCCCCGTGGTGTAGGTAGAGGAGTTGAGCTTCATCTGCGAAGAGATCCATCTGGCTGCCCCCTGCTTCCGGATGTTTTTGACCAGCGCCTCAGATGGTCCGAACGTGGCCTGGTGAGCCAGGCGAACCGCATCGCTCTGGGTCGTGGCAAGGGCCCGGATATTGCCACCGGTGGACTTGGCGCCACTGGTTGCCGCAGCAGGTTCGGTGAGTAACAGCGCACTCACACCGGAGACGGTTCTTTCTGTGCCCGCTTCTGCGCTCTTCTCCGCCACTTCCTGGTCATCGGACTCGGACCCGGCATAGTCGATCAGATCACCTTCCGTGTCTTCGATGTCGGGGATGGCTTCCGGGACCGGACCCACCTCCACCGCGAGCGCCACCTGGCTTTCCGAGCTGTCTGCCAGCGCTTTCGGTTCAGCGTCCGCGCCGTCATTCCCGCCACATGCGGCCAGCGACAAGATGCCGCCCATCCACAATGAAAACAGAAATTTGCGCAGCACGGCCCTCAAGGAGACGTGGGGGTGGGGTGTGGGTAGAGGGCTCATGGACGCGGAATTTAGTCCTGAGCCCCCGCTCAAACGTAAATAAAAGTTACAAACCCGGGAATCTGTTACTTAACCCCACATTGCGGGGATTAAAGGCGCCTTTTCAATGATCAAAGGCGGTCTTTTTCCACAAATTTACCGCTCCTTGACCACCAACACGGGAACTTTTGCGTGCGTCAATACCTTCTGGGCCACGCTGCCCAGAATCAAGGCCTTGACGCCCTGGCGCCCATGAGACCCCATCACGATCAGATCGCAGCCTTCGGCTTCGGCGGTTTCCAGAATGCCTTCGTACACCACGTTGCGCTCGATGGTGTCACCGGAGAACGGTACGCCAGACGCCGCGCACACCTTGCTCAGGCCATCCAGCGCGCGCGTGGCTGCGCTCTTGGCTTCGGTCAGGTAAGCCTGCAGACCCACGGCAGAAGCGTCGCCAATGCCGATGTAGGGGAACGGATCGATGACATAGACACCCACCACGTGTGCAGACTGCGTCTTGGCCAGCTGCACGGCCGTTTCAACTGCCTTGGCTGCCAAGCCGGATCCGTCGGTGGGAACGAGAATTTTCTTGAACATGGTCCATCTCCTCTGGTCGTTGCAGGAACCGGGGGGCGATCGCGGAAGCGACCACTCCGCCCGAACCGGATTCCATCCTAGCGCAGTCCAACCGGTTCAGGGTTGCGCCAGGTCAAGCACGCCCGCCCGGTCTACACGCACCGCACAGTACTTGAGCTCGGCAATCTTGCCCACCGGGTCCAGGGCAGGATTCGTCAGCAGGTTGGCCGCCGCTTCCGCATAGGCAAACGGAATGAAGGCGGTGTTGGCAGGCATGCCGCTGTCCAGCCGCACCGCCAGCCGCACCTCGCCCCGACGCGAACGCACCTGTGCCAGATCGCCCGCCTGCAAATCCAGCCTGGCAGCGGTGTCGGGGTGCAGGCTGAGCACCGGTCCGGGTTCCACCGCGTCGAGCACGGTGCTGCGACGCGTCATGCTGCCGGTGTGCCAGTGCTCGAGCTGGCGGCCGGTGATCAGCACCATCGGGTAATCGCTGTCGGGCAATTCGTCTGGTGGCGTGAGCGCAGCCGCCACCAACCGTGCGCGTCCCGTGGCGGTGGGAAAACCATCGGTGAACACCACGGAATGGCCAGGATCGTTTTCGTCAGCCACCGGGTAGGTGACCGCGCCTTCCCGTTGCAGGCGCGACCAGGACAGGCCGGCGATGCTGGGCATGAGGCTGCGCATTTCTTCGAACACGGCCCCGATCCCTCGCCCGGCGCCGGCCGAAGCCGTGCCGTCGGCGGCGATGTCGTAGGTCCAGGCGAGTCCGAGCCGACGCGCCAGTTGCTCGGTGATCCAGGCGTCTGCCCGCGCATCGCCTGGTGCCGGCACGGCCTTGCGGCCCAGTTGCACGCAGCGGTCGGTGTTGGTCACGCTGCCGGTCTTCTCGGGCCAGGCAGTGGCTGGAAGGATCACATCGGCCAGGCCGGCGGTCTCTGTCAGGAAGATGTCCTGCACAACCAAGTGGTCCAGCCGGGCCAGGGCCTCGCGGGCGTGGTTGGCGTCGGGGTCGCTCATGGCGGGGTTTTCGCCCTGGATCAGCATGGCGCGGATCTGGCCATCGAACGCGGCGTCAATGATCTCCACCACGGTCAATCCCGGCTCGCTGCCCAGCGTGCCCGGCGGCACGCCCCAGAGCTGCTCGGCCTTCTCCCGCACTGCGGGCTCGGACACGCGCTGGTAGTCGGGCAACACCATGGGAATGAGGCCGGCGTCGCTGGCGCCCTGCACGTTGTTCTGGCCGCGCAAGGGATGCAGACCAGTACCGGGCCGGCCGATATGACCGGTGATCAGCGAGAGCGCGATGAGGCAGCGCGCGTTGTCGGTGCCGTGGGTGTGCTGGCTGATGCCCATGCCCCAGAGGATCATGCTGTTGCCGGCCGTGGCGTAGGCGCGGGCCACTTCGCGCAGGGTGGCGGCGTCGATGCCGCAGACGGGCGCCATGGCCTCGGGGCTGAAATCGGCCACATGGGCCTTGAGCTGGGCGTAGTCCAGCGTGTGCTTGTCGATGTAGGCCGTGTCGGCCAGGCCTTCAAACACGATGGTGTGCAGCAGGGCGTTGAGTAGGGCCACGTCGGTGCCGGCCTTGAAGCCCAGGTGTTTCCAGGCATGCCGTGCCAATTCTGTGCGGCGCGGATCGGCCATGACGAGGCGGGTGCCGCGCTTCACCGCGTTCTTGATCCAGGTGGCGCCCACCGGGTGGTTTTGCGCCGGATTGGCACCGATGATCAGCACAAAGTCGGCGTGCTCCACGTCGCGCAGCGGGTTGGTGACCACGGCCGAGCCCAGCCCTTCCATCAGCGCGGCCACGCTGGAGGCATGGCACAGCCGGGTGCAATGGTCCACGTTGTGGGTGCCAAACGCGGTGCGGATCAGCTTCTGGAACAGGTAGGCCTCTTCGTTGGTGCCCTTGGCCGACCCGAAGCCGGCCACCGGACCCAGGCGGCCGCGAGCCGAGGTACTGGCCATGGCCTGACTGAACCCGGCCGCTGCAGCGTCCAGTGCCTCGTCCCAGGTGGCTTCGCGGAACTGCTCGCGAATCTGCTCCGGCGTGAGTCGCTGCCGCACATCTGCGGCGAGCTTTGGCACGCCAGCACGTCGGATCAACGGGCGCGTGAGCCGCTCCGGGCTGTGGGCGTAATCAAAACCGAAACGCCCCTTGACGCACAGGCGCCCTTCATTGGCGGGACCAGCCTTGCCTTCGACATGCTGGATGCGATCGTCCGAGACGTGGTAGGTCATCTGGCAACCCACACCGCAGAAGGGGCAGACAGAGTCCACCTGCTTCTGCGAGACATTGGCGTATGCGCCGTTCGCAGGCGCGATGGCCCCTGTGGGGCATGCCTGCACACATTCACCACAGGCCACGCAAGTGCTCTGGCCCATGGGATCGTTCTGGTCGAACACGATCTGGGCATGCCCTCCCCTGAACGCCAGGCCCAGCACATCGTTGCCCTGGGTTTCGCGGCAGGCGCGGATGCAGCGTGTGCACTGGATGCAGGCGGACAGGTTCACCATCATGGCGGGATGACTGGCGTCTTGCGCTGACGCAGCGCGCAGTGGGAACCGGTCGGGCCGGGCTTCGACGGCATGGGCCCATTGAGCCAGTTCGCTGTCGTGCTTGAGCACCTGCGTTTCGGGAGCGTCACTGATCAGCAACTCCAGCACGGTTCTTCTCGCCTGGGTGGCGCGCGGCGATGCCGACTGCACCACCATACCCGGCGCGGGTGCCCGGCAACACGAAGGTGCCAACACGCGCTCGCCTTCGATCTCGACGACGCAGGCGCGGCAATTGCCGGGGCTGCGCAAGCCGTCCTGGTGGCACAGGTGTGGAATGGCCACGCCCACGCGCTGCGCCACCTTGAGCAGGCTCTCGCCCGGCGCGGCATCCACCGCCGCGCCGTTCAGCGTGAAGGAAATGGGCGCCATGTCCTGGGGCAAATCCTTGATGTTCATACCGTCACCCCAGCCTTCAATGTGCCATCCACCTCGTGCGCAAAAAAGCGCAACACCGAATCCACCGGATTGGGCGCTGCCTGCCCCAATCCGCAGATGGAGGCATCGCGCATCACCTGGGACAACTCGCCCAGCCGTTCACTGTCCCACACCGGTGCCTGCATCAGTTGCACCGACTTCGTGGTGCCCGAGCGGCAGGGCGTGCACTGGCCACACGATTCGTGTTCAAAAAACTGCATCAGGTTCAGCGCGGCGTCGCGCGCGCTGTCGTGCTGGCTCATCACCACCACGGCCATCGATCCGATGAAACAACCGTGTTCAACCAGGGTGTCGAAATCGAGCGGCACATCGGCCAACGCGGCGGGCAGAATGCCGCCCGAAGCGCCACCCGGCAGGTAGGCGTAGAGGTCATGACCCTCCAGCATGCCCCCGGCGTGCTCGTCCACCAGTTCACGCAAGGTGATGCCCGCCGGCGCCAGATGCACCCCTGGCTTCTTCACCCGTCCCGACACGGAAAAGCGTCGCAAGCCACTGCGCCCGCGCAGGCCCTGCCCTGCCAGCCATTCGCCGCCCTTGTGCAGAATCTCCGGCAGCCACCACAGGGTTTCCAGGTTGTGGGCCAAGGTGGGCCGGCCGAACACGCCGTGCATGGCCACGATGGGCGGCTTCAGTCGCGGCAGGCCGCGCTTGCCCTCCACCGACTCGATCAGCGCCGATTCCTCGCCGCAGATATAGGCCCCGGCACCGCGCCGCAGTTCAATTTCTGGTGGCGTGAAACCAGGGTGCTGATTGGCCAGGCTGCTCAGGGCCAGCGCCAACGCATCGAGTTCGCGCTGCAGCAGCACGCGCGCATCATGGTATTCGTCGCGCAGATAGAGCCAGATGCGCTCGACACCCGTCACGTGGGCCGCAATCAGCATACCCTCCAGCACTTGCGCAGCACCCGTGGTCAGCACCTGCCAATCCTTGAAAGTGCCCACCTCGCCTTCGTCGATGTTGACCACCATGTGACGTGGTCCGGGTTGCGCGCGCACGGTCTCCCACTTGCGCCATGCCGGGAAGCCGGCGCCGCCCAGGCCACGCAGACCAGAGGACTTGAGTTCGGCCAGTACCTGGTCGGCCGTCAGGGCGCCTTCCAGAAGGCGGGTGAACTGCAGCAACGCGGGAACAAGAACCGGCGCAGGCGTCAACACCTCGCGCGGCCCGGTGTCCCCCGCTTTCAGCAAATCGAGCACTGATTGTTCCGTGGCCTCTGGCAACTGTCGCTGACCAACGCAAGCGGCAGGTGCGCGATGGCACTGGCCGATGCAGGGCACCGCCTCGACCCGCACGCTGGCATCGCTGCCCAGGCGGTCTTTCAGATCCTTCAGCAGTGACTGCGAGCCCGCCATGGAACATGACAGACTGGTGCACACGCGCACCACGCGGGTCGGCACATGGGCGGCATCGTCCACCACATCGAAGTGGTGGTAGAAGCTCGCCACCTCGAACACCTCGACCTGGCTCAGGCGCAGGCGTTCTGCCAGCGCCGCCAGATGCCCGTGGCGCAAGGCCCCTTCTGCGTCCTGCAGCCGGTGCAGGTGTTCGATGAGCAAATCGGCGCGCGGCGCCAGTCCTTCACAGAGGGCGGCCACACGCAGGCTGGCGGCTGGATCGACCTGCCGCCCTTTGGGCGTGGAGCGCGGCCGTTGGCGGGCAGCTTCGGCCACGGTTTGAATGGGGATCACGCGGGGCTTGGCGGTGGGGCTCATCGCGGGAGAAGTCGTTTTCATGGCCGCAGCGTAGCACCGGGCCATGGGTTTTAATATGTTCTTCTGTTCATAAATAAGCCCGGCGCCAACATGCCGATGGCACACCTGCATCAGGTTCATCCCCATGCTGCGCATCACCCTGCAACCCGGCTGGCAGATAGGTCATGACGACGGCAAGGCCTTGCCTGCCAACACGCTGCTGCAACTGCTTGCTGCCGTCAAGGAATCCGGCAGCATCGCGCAGGCCGGCAGAGAACTGGGTCTGTCCTACCGGCATGCCTGGGGCCTGGTTCGCCAGGCCGAACAACAGTTCGGCCAAGCCCTGCTCACACGCGGGCGGGGCCAGGGTTCGTCGTTGACCGAACTGGGACAGACGCTCATCTGGGCGGACGCGAGGATCGGGGCCCGCCTGCAACCCTTGCTGGAGTCGCTGGCGTCGGAAATTGAAGGCGAACTGGGCCGCGTGCAGCGCAGGCAACGGTCCGTGCCCCGGTTGCACGCCAGCCACGGCTTTGCGGTGGCCACCTTGCGCGAACAGCTGAGCGAGCGCAAGGTGCCGTTCGAATTGCGCTACCGCAACAGCCTGGAGGCTGTGGCCGCTCTGGCGCAAGGCGACTGCGATCTGGCGGGCTTTCACGTGCCGCTGGGTCCCTTCGAAGCCGCAGCGGCGCAGCGCTACCTGCGCTGGTTGAAGCCCGATACGCATCGGCTGTTGCATCTGGCGGTTCGCACACAGGGCCTGTTCGTTGCCGCGGGCAATCCACTCAAGCTGCGCGGTCTGGCAGACCTGGTTCGGCCAGGCCTTCGCTTCGTGAATCGCCCGGAAGGCTCTGGCACGCGCGTGTTGACGGATCTGCTGCTTCAGCAACAAGGCATTGCATCGCACCACGTGGTCGGCTACGACAACACCGAACTCACGCACGCAGCGGTCGCGGCCTACGTGGCCAGCGGCATGGCCGATGCGGGCATCGGCGTGCAGACGGCGGCCCACCGTTTCGGCTTGCATTTCATTCCCCTGCTCAAGGAACGCTACTTCTTTGTCATGCCCGCGGATGCTTTGCAACGCAAGGAATTCAAGCCCATTCTCTCGGTGTTGCAGTCACCTGCCTTTCGTTCCAAAGTGGCTGCGCTCAAGGGCTACGAAGCCGCCCGCACAGGCGACATCCTGAGCATTGAAGATGCTTTCCTGACCTGAGGTATCGAGGGAGGCGGATGATGGGTGAACGGCCATTCGATTGGCACAGCGGTAGACCAGCAGATAAAAAATCGATGGGTGGTCATGCCGCGCAACGCCTGTCAACACAAGGCTTTGAGCCCATTGCGTGTGCTCACAGCGAAGCGCAATTGCACACCTCGGGTTGCATCTCGCTACGTATGCGTTTAGACTAAAAAAGGACCAGGCGGTGAACACTGCCCTGGGTCCACAGACCCACGCCTCCGCTTCGCGGGAAAGGAAAAAGTCTGTTTCGTTCAACGGCCAAGAGGTCGCTTGAGTTCTTTTGTAGGTCCCTTACCGGGGCCGACCGGCTCGTTTCATTGCCCTGACGGGCGTGACTGATCCGGTTCGCCAGAAGCCACGAATGCGCAGCGTCGCAGCGTGTCTTCACCACAAACAACCCATGGCATGACCCTCTCAGGCTCGACCACGCTCACCCCTTCCTTTCCCCTCGTTTTTCGATCTGCGCGCCCGGCCGATGGCGCCACGCTGTGGCGGCTGGTTCAAGCAGCCGGCACGCTCGAACTCAACTCCCAATACTTCTACCTGCTGCTGGCCACCGACTTCGGCGATACCTGTCTGATCGCGGAACTCGACGGGCAGGCGGTCGGCATGGTGATCGGCTACCACCCACCGCGCGAACCCGCCACCGCCTTCGTGTGGCAGGTGGGTCTGCTGCCGAAGCACCAGGGCAAAGGTCTTGGCTTGCAGATGCTGATGGCCTGGCTTTCCCTGCCAGCCAACACCCACTGCCAATGGGTCACCGCCACGGTGGCTGACGACAACACCGCCTCGCAGGCCTTGTTCAAACGACTGGCCGCCGAGCTTCAAACCGGTTGCGAGGTGCGCCCGCACTTCACAGCCGAACACTTCGCGCACGACCACCCTGCGGAACCGCTGTACCGCATCGGTCCTCTTGCGCGCGGCACGCCTTCGCGCGCCGACTGATTTTTTTTGCGTGTCGCCGCGCGGCCCATGGCCACGCACATCACCGCGGCACATCCGCTTTTGCAACGACGAAAGGACTCCCATGAACATCTTTGAAAAACACGAATCCGAAGTGCGCGGTTATTGCCGCAACTTCCCCGCCGTGTTTGCATCCGCCAAGGGTGCGTGGATGACCGACACCCAGGGTCGTCGCCACCTCGACTTCTTCAGTGGTGCTGGCGTGCTCAACTACGGCCACAACCCCGACAAGATCAAGCAGGCCCTGATGGCCTACCTGATGCGCGACGGCATCACCCATACGCTGGACATGTACAGCGAAGCCAAGGAAGCCTTCATCAAGAACTTCCACGAAGTGATCCTGCAGCCGCGCGGCCTGTCCTACAAATTCCAGTTCCCTGGCCCCACTGGCACCAATGCCGTGGAAGCCGCGCTCAAACTGGCGCGCAAGGTCACCGGCCGCGAGCAGGTGGTGGGCTTCACCAACGCCTTTCACGGCATGACGCTGGGCTCGCTGTCGGTCACCGGCAATGGCTTCAAACGTGCCGGTGCCGGCGTGCCCCTGGGCAACGCAGCCTCCATGCCGTTTGATGGCTACATGGGAGCCGACACCGACACGCTCGACTATTTCGAATCCATGCTGGTGGACAACGGCAGTGGCATGGACCTGCCCGCCGCCGTGATCCTGGAAACCGTGCAGGCCGAAGGTGGCGTGAACGTGGCCAGCACCGCGTGGATCCGCCGCCTGCGCGAGATGACGCAACGCCATGGCATCGTGCTCATCGTCGACGACATCCAGGTGGGTTGCGGCCGCACCGGGCACTTCTTCAGCTTCGAAGAAGCCGGCATCGTGCCCGACATCATCACCCTGTCCAAATCGCTCTCCGGCTACGGCCTGCCGCTGGCACTGGTGCTGATCAAGCCGGAGCTGGACCAGTGGGCACCGGGCGAACACAACGGTACCTTCCGCGGTCACTGCCCGTCATTTGTCACCGCCACCGCCGCGCTGAGCTACTGGCGCAACAGCCTGCTGCAGGAAGCCGTGGAGCAAAAGAGCGTCATCGTGCAGGAACGTCTGGCCCAGATGCTTCGCAAGCAAGGCGCTGACGGCACGGTGCGCGGCCGAGGCCTGATCCAGGGTGTGGAGTTCGCCGACGCGGGGCTGGCTTCGCGCATCTCGCAGGCCTGTTTCGAACGCGGTCTGGTCATTGAGACCGCTGGCATCGACGACCAGGTGCTCAAGCTGCTGCCCAGCCTGACCATCAAGGAAGACGAGCTGCTGCACGGCCTCGACATCATTGAAACCAGCCTGCGCGCGGTCATGAGCCAGGGCATGCGCAAGGCCGCCTGAACCCGCTCGACCCGACACCAAGAACAAAGGAAACACACATGATCGTCAAACACCTCGATGACATTCTGGGCACCCCTGCCGACGTCGACACCGAAGGCTGGACCAGCCGTCGGCTCATCTACAAGGACGCCGGCATGGGCTATTCGGTCAACGACACCGTCATCAAGCCCGGTGCCGAGCTGGAGATGGAATACCGCAACCACCTGGAAACGGTGTATTGCATCGAAGGCGCGGGCGAGATCACCGACCTGGCCACCGGCCAGACGCACGACATCCGCGTCGGCACCATCTACGCCCTCAACAACCACGACCGTCACATCCTGCGTGCCAACAAGGGCACTCATATGCGCATGGTCTGCGTGTTCAACCCGCCGCTCACTGGCCGCGAAGTGCACGACGCCACCGGCGCCTACGCGCTCGCCGACTGAGCGCACGAAGAAGGAGGAACCCCATGAGCAACGCTTCACAAGCCACATCGGTCGAGGACCGCTACCCTTCCCGCGTCGCCCCACAAGCGCAGGTCACGCCACGCAAGGACCCGGTGGTGCACGGCAGCGCCGACGACGGCCCGCTGAATGCCCACCAGCTGCACTTCTATGAAGACAACGGCCACCTCACCTTCGACGAACTGCTCAGCGACGCCGAGATCACCGAGTGCCTGGCAGAACTGCAGCGCCTGCGCAGCGATGAAGCCCTGAAAGACACCGACGAAGCCGTGATCGAACCCGGCAGCCGCGAATTGCGCTCCATCTTCGCGGTGCACCAAAGCAGCGAGGTGATGCGCCGCCTGTGCAACCACCCCAAGGTGGTGGCGATTGCCCGTCAGTTGCTTGGCAGCGAGGTGTACATCCACCAGTCGCGCATCAACTACAAGGGCGGGTTCCGGGGCAAGGAGTTCTATTGGCACTCCGACTTCGAAACCTGGCACGTGGAAGACGGCGTACCCGCCATGCGCATGGTGAGCTGCTCCATCAGCCTCACGCCCAACACGCCGCACAACGGTCCGCTGATGATCATCCCTGGTTCGCACCAGCGCTTCGTGGCCTGCGTTGGCGAAACGCCCGACAACCACTACAAGAAGTCCCTGAAGAGCCAGGAAGTGGGCGTTCCCGACGACGACAGTCTGACGCAACTGGTGAACGACTTTGGCATCACCGCGCCCACCGGCCTGGCGGGGTCGGTCACGTTCTTCGAGTGCAACATCATGCACGGCTCGAACTCCAACATCACGCCGCTGCCGCGCAGCAACGTCTTCGTGGTCTACAACAGCGTGCACAACACCCCGGTGGACCCGTTCTGCGGTCTGGCGCCACGCCCGAACTTCATTGCCGAGCGCATTGACTTCACGCCCGCCGGCCTGCCCGAAGCCCGTTGACCGCAACTTCTGGAGAAACCCATGTCCACACGATTCCACATCCGCCGCACGATCCTGACCCTGCTGGGCGCCACCGCCCTGCTCTCCACCAGTCTGGCCAGCGCCCAGACCACGCTGGAGAAGCTGCGTGAGCAAGGCTACATCCGCGTGGGCTTCGCCAACGAAGCCCCGTATTCGTACGCCACCGCCTCGGGCCAGCTCACCGGCGAATCGCCCACGGTGTTCCGTCATGTCATGAAGCAGTTGGGCATCAAGGAGGTCGACGGTGTGCTGACCGAATGGGGCTCACTGATTCCGGGCCTGCGCGCTGGCCGCTTTGATGCCATCGTGGCCTCGATGTACATCACTCCCGCACGCTGCAAGCAGATCATCTTCGCCAACCCCACCTACGGCATTGGCGAGGCGCTGGTGGTCAAGACCGGCAATCCCGATGGCATCAGCACCTACCAGGACGCGGTGGACAAGGGTGCCAAGATCGCTTTCGTGGCAGGCACCGCCGAGATCGAGCACGCTCGACTGGCCGGCATGAAGCGCGACCAGGAAGTGACGGTGCCCGACTTCGCTGCAGCAGTAGCCAACGTGAAGTCCGGCCGCGCTTCGGCTGCCGCCTTCACATCTTTGACGGCGCTGGACCTGGCCAACAAGGACGAGGGCATCGAGCGCGCCAAACCCTTCACGTTTACCCACAACGGCAAGATCTACAAGGGTGAAGGCTCGTTCGGCTTCCGCCCGGAGGACACCACCCTGCGCGACGCGGTGAATGCCGAACTGGCCAAGTTCATTGGCACCCCGGAACACCTGGCCATGGTGAAGCAGTACGGTTTCGACGAATCGAACCTGCCTGAGAAGACGGCTGAGCAGCATTGCGCCGGGGAGTGATTCTGACTTCCCCCTGCGCCGCTTCGCGGCTTCCCCCCTCTCTGGCGCGCCTGCGGCGCTTGGAGGGGGGACGCACCCTGTGGCCCGGCGAAGCCGGTTCCACGGGTGCCCTTGAATGGGGGCACTTGCTCCGGAGAGGGCGTGGCGCTCCCCGCTGCGCGGCTGACTGATGGCTCTGCGCCCCACTGACATGTTCCGATCGCTGCCCTTGCTCTTGGTCACCGCCATCGTCGCGTTCGCGGCGGGATTGCATGTGGCCAGCTTCACTGCGATGGGTGAGCTGTTGCCTGAGTTGCTGCGCGGCGTCCGCGTCACCGTGCTGGTCGCACTGGGTGGTTCGTTGCTGGCGATGGTGATGGCGCTGCTGGCCGGGCTGGCCAAGCTGCATGCGCCACGGCCATTGCGCTGGCTGGCCGTGGCTTACATCGAAACCTTTCGCGGTACATCGGCGCTGGTCCAGCTGTTCTGGTTGTTCTTCGTGTTGCCGCACTTCGGTATCACGCTCAACCCGATGACGGTGGGCATTGTCGCGCTGGGCCTCAACGTGGGCGCGTATGGGGCCGAGGTGGTGCGTGGCGCCATCGGTGGCGTGGCGAAAGGCCAGTGGGAGGCGGCGCAGGCGCTGAACATGACGCACACCCAGGCGCTGCGCCGCATTGTGCTGCCGCAGGCGTTTGTGGCCATGATCCCTCCGTGGGGCAATCTGCTGATCGAGCTGCTCAAGGCCACCTCGCTGGTGTCGCTGATCACGCTGTCCGACCTCACCTTCAAAGCCCAGCAGGTGAACCAGAACACCTTGCGCACGGTGGAGGTGTTCAGCCTCGTGCTGCTGATGTACCTGGCGTTGTCGGTGCTGATCACGGTGGGTACTCGGGCGCTAGAACGCCGAGTGAAAAGATGACACCCCCCGCGCCGCTTCGCGTCACCCCCCTCTCTCTGGCCTGCGGCGGGAGGGGGGCGGCACCTTGGACCAGCGGAGCCGGATCTTCGGTGCCCCTGGATTCGGCGCCTTCACTCGCGGCGCATTTGACATGAACACACAAATCTGGGACTGGGCGTATGCCTGGGAGATCCTGCCGATTCTTGCCGAGGCTTCGGTGGTGACCTTGCAGGCCACGTTGATGGGCTTTGTGTTGGCGCTGGTGCTGGGGCTGGTGTTTTCAGTGGGTCGCATGGCCGGGCCGGCGTGGCTTCGGCTGGCGGTGGCAGGGGTGGTGGAGTTTGTGCGGTCCACACCGCTGCTGATCCAGATCTTTTTCCTTTACTACGTGATGCCCGAATTCGGTCTCACGATTGACGCCATGCCGGCCGGCGTGTTGGCGCTGGGCCTGCACTACGGCGCCTACTGTTCAGAGGTGTACCGGGCCGGGCTGGAGAACGTGCCCAAGGGGCAGTGGGAAGCCTCGCTGGCACTCAACCTTTCGCCCCTCACCACATTCAAGGACGTGATCCTGCCGCAGGCCATTCCACCGATCGTGCCGGCCCTGGGCAACTATCTGGTGGCGCTGTTCAAGGAAACACCGCTGCTGTCCGTCATTGCCGTGCTGGAGCTGATGCAGACCGCCAAGATCCTGGGTTCCGAGAGTTTTCAATACACCGAACCCATCACCTTGGTGGGCCTGTTCTTTCTGGTCTTCAGCCTGGTGTCTGCGGCGCTGATCCGCCGGGTGGAACAGCGACTCAAACAACGCGCAGGGAGACGCACATGACCACGACCACCACGCACATCGACCTGCCCTCATCAGACGCGCCAGTGGATGCTGCTCCCATGGTGGTGTTCGACGCCGTGACCAAGCGCTACGGCGATCTCACCGTGCTTGATCGACTCGACCTCTCGGTGGCGGCGAATGAAAAGGTCGCCATCATCGGCCCATCAGGCTCGGGAAAGACCACGGTGCTGCGCATGCTGATGACGCTGGAGAGCATCGACGATGGCGTGATCCGCGTCGGCGGCGAACCCCTGACCCACATGCAACAAGGCGACCGGCTGGTGCGCGCGAACGCGCAGCACCTGCGGCGCATGCGCGGACACATCGGCATGGTGTTCCAGCACTTCAACCTGTTTCCCCACATGACGGCGCTAAAGAACTGCATGGAAGCCCCGGTGACCGTGCTGGGCCTGAGCACCGACGAAGCGCGCGAACGCGCTGGCGAACTGCTGAACATGGTGGGGCTGGGTGACAAGCTCGACCACTACCCTGCGCAGCTCTCCGGCGGGCAGCAGCAGCGCGTGGCGATCGCACGCGCCCTGGCGGTGCGCCCCAAGGTGATGCTCTTCGACGAAGTCACATCGGCCCTCGACCCCGAGCTGTGTGGCGAAGTGCTCAGCGTGATCCGTACCCTGGGCAGCGAACACAACCTGACCATGTTGATGGTCACCCACCAGATGGGCTTCGCCCGCGAGTTCGCCGACCGCGTGTGCTTCTTCGACCAGGGCCGCATCGCCGAACAGGGACCAGCGAAGTCGTTCTACGAAAACCCACAGGAGGCTCGCACGCAACAGTTCTTGCGGGCAGTGATGGACGCCGTGTAGAAATTGTGCCCACCCCCGTCGCTTGCTCACTGCGTGTAGCCGCATCCCCCCTCAAGAGGGCGATACCAGTCGTCCGGCAAAGCCGGCCCGACGGTATCTCTGGATAAGGGACACTTCAGGCTGGAAGCATGCAGTCCCCTCAAAGAGCGAAGGCACGTTCGCCTGAGGGGAGTCCGATCCCGATCCCCCTCTTCGCCGTGTGGCCGGGCTGAGCCGCGCAGCGTCGAGCGGATCAGGGCGGGCGTTGTCTGAGCCGAAGGCGAGTTCAGCCCGCCCCCCTCGACGCGAGCAGCGCAAGGAACCCCGTAGAGGCCCGGACTTCGGCTCGCCTTTCTGGGGCCTACGTTTCTTCGGCGAAGCAAAGAAAGGTAGGTCGCCCGCCGGGGCGAGACCCGGCCAAGCCAAGCTTCCGTAGAGAAAAGTGAATGCAGAGAGAAGCCGTCCGCGCCGCCCGCAGCGTCAACAATCTCTGCTGCTCAACGCTGCCGCTGCACACCCACCGGCAACGCAGCAGCTGCCTCCCAGGCGCCGCTTGTGAACCAGGCGCCATCATCGAGGTAGTCGCGCAACATCGGCAGGCCATCCAGACCCCAGAAGACGCGCCCATTGACCACAATGGCGGGCACGCCGAACAGGCCGAGCGCGAGCGCCTCTTCGGTGTTGCTGCGCAGACGCTGCTTGACTTCTTCACTGTCGGGGGCGAGCCAGGGTTTCTGGCGCTGCCGCATGTGGTCTTGCAGCAGCGCTTCCAGCGCAGCCAGGCGTGCGGGTTCGTTGGGGTCCTGACCGCCACGCCAGACGTGGTGAAACACCTGTTCGGCCACATAGCGGTTGCACTCGCCCGGCGCATCACTGGTTGTGCAGGCCAGCGCCATTCGAAGCAGTGTTAACGGGTTGAAAGGGTGTGTCGCTGGCAAGTCCAACGGCAGTCCGTGGTGCTGCGCCAGCCAGCCCACGTGACGGTAGGTCCAGTCGCGCTTCGGCACGATTTCGGCTGGGCCGCGCTGGCCATGGGCCTTGAGCAAGCCGGCGAACAGCACGGGTTTGTACCGCACCCGCACGCTCAACCCCATGAGTGTTTCCGGTAGTCGCTCGAACGCCAGGTAGGCGTAGGGCGAAATGGGGTCAAAGTAGAAGGCGATGTCGTGCAGCCGCGCCGCCTCTGAAGGCAACCCGGCGGCAACAGAAGTCTGTGAGTGGGTCATGCAAGCGGCTCGGGTGGTGTCGATACGGGTGCTGCTTCCCGCTGGCGTGCTTCAATGCGTTCCCAGACCACGAGCTTGTCGGCGTCGGCCATGCGGCTCCAGGCGGCGATTTCTTCGATGCTGCGACAGCAACCTTCACAGACCGCACGGGCGCGATCCATGCGGCAGACCGAGAGGCAAGGCGACGGTACGCCCAGAGCGCCATGACGCACGCGCGCTGCGCGCAGGTTGACCGCTGGCTCACCCATGGGGAAGTTCCTGTGCAGCAGCGGCCACGGTCACATCGCACACCGGCGCACCGGTCAAGACCACAAGCTCATCCGGACTCAGGCGGAACACCGCATGCGGGTGCCCGGCCGCCGCCCAGACGGTATCAAACCGGAACAGCTCTTTGTCAATCAGCGTGACCGGCGGCAAGGAATGCGCCACCGGCGACACGCCCCCGATGGAAAAACCCGTGCGGGCCTTCACGAACTCTGCATCGGCACGACCGAGCTTGCCCCCATCGGCGCACACCAGGGCTTGCACCTTCTTTTCATCCACACGCAGATCGCCAGAAGTGACCACCAGCACGGCCACGTCGTCAGACTTGCGACGAAAGATGATGCTCTTGGCAATCTGCCCCAGCGCCACCCCCAGCGCATCGGCCGCTTGCTGCGCGGTGCGTGCGGCGTCGTCGAGCATGACGGGGTTGTGCGGGTGACCCAGACGAGCCAACGTGTCGACCACGCGTCGAACGGGCGCTGGCCAAGCCAGGGCGGATGATGATTCAGGAACGGTTGCTTCAGACATGGCTAAGGATGGTAGTCGCATGGCGCTTTACATGCAGTCCAGAAGAGAAAAGTACACAAGCCATCCGGAGCGAAATGCCTTGGTCAAGGGGCATCAAGGGACGGCTCCGCCGGCCCAAGATGCCGTCCCCCCCTCCAAGCGCCGAAGGCGCGCCAGAGAGGGGGGAAGCCGCATCAGCGGCGCAGGGGGGAGTTCCTATGCCACCCTCTTGACCATCAGCAGGCTGGCCCCCATGGCCAGCAGCACGCCACCGAACACGCGGTTCTGTGCGCGCCGGGCGCGTGCAGAAGCCAGCCAGCGCTGGGCACGCGACGCCAGGAAAGCGTAGCCATGCATGACCAGCAGGTCGACCCCGACCGACGTCACCAGCAAGATCAGCAGTTGCAGCCAGAGCGCGCGCGTGGGGTCGATGAACTGGGGCAGCACGGCCACCATGAACACGATGCCCTTGGGGTTGGTCACGTTGGTGAAGAAACCCAGGGCGATGCGCCGCCGCACCGAAGGCAGGCCGGGCTCACCCACTGCGCCCGCGGTTGTCCCGGCCGACGAGGACGCCATCGTCACGGGTGCGCGCCACTGCTGCACGCCCAGCCAGATCAGGTAGGCCGCCCCCAGCACCTTGACCACGGTGAACGCGGTAGCAGACGCCAGCAGCAGCGCGCCCACCCCCACCCCGGCCACCAGCAAAATCACCGCCAGGCCCAGTTGCAGGCCAACGATGGTGGCGCTGGTCTGGCGCACGCCGTAAGTGAGCCCATGGCTCATGGACAGCACCGCACCAGAGCCGGGAGAAATGGCAATCACCCAGGAGGCGGCGAAAAAGGCAAGCCAGACGTGCAGTTCCATGAATCACCCGAAACAAGCAGAGATAGAGAAGGAGAAAGAAATGGAGAACAGCCAGTGATGATGCCACCAGCCTGGCTCGTTTGCTTGGCGGTGCACCCGCCACACCTCAAGGCGAGTGGATGAATCCCGACTGGTCAGCCCGCGAGTCGCATCAACTTCTGCAACAGAGCATCCGGCACTTCCAGGCCATCGCGCTCGGCGGCCAGTCGGCGCGCCGGGCGCTGATCACCCGGCAGGCGGACGCCTTCGTCCTGCAGCATGGCCTCGACCAGGCTTTCGATCCGCCCAGCATAGGTGTCACGCCCGGCCAGCGCCGCCGGGTCAATGAACAGGAACACCTGACCCACACGGGGCACGCCACCCTCTTCTTCTAGCAGGGAGTCCGCCTCAAAGCCGAAATGCGAACCCGTGAGTGTGCCCACCAGCAGGTCCACCATCAGCGACAGCAACGTTCCCTTCACACCGCCGGCCGGCACCATGGAGCCGGCCAGCCCGGCCACCGGATCGGTCGTGGGCTGTCCTTCGGCGTCCAGCGCCCAGCCCAGCGGAATGGGCTTGCCTTCACGCGCCGCCACCACCAGTTTGCCGCGCGCCACGACCGAGAGCGAAAGGTCGATCAGCAACGGGGCGTGACCGTCTCGCGGAAACGCAGCCGCAATGGGGTTGGTGCCGAACATGGGCCGCTTGCCGCCCCAGGCGGGCATGGCTGCCGGGGCGTTGCCCATCGCGATGCCGACCAGGCCTGCCTCGGCCGCAGGTTGCAGGTGGTACACCGCCGCGCCAAAGTGGTGGCTGTTGCCCACCGCCGCGAACGCCACGCCCTGCTGCCGCGCGAGCTCCATGCCTTGCTGCACGGCCAGGTGGCAGGCCGGGTAGGCCAGGCCCGTGCCGGCATCCACCAGCAACACGGCACCGCTGCGGCGCACCACCACTGGTGCGGCGTTGCCATCGGCCCGACCATTGCGAAGATGAGCGGCATAGGTGGGCACGCGAGCCACGCCGTGCGAAGCGAGCCCCTGCATGTCGGCATCGACCAGCGCGGTCGCGGTCTTCAGGGCCATGTCCGGGTTGGCGCCTGAATTGGCCAGGGCCCGCTGCGCGAGTTCGAGCAACTCGTTGGGAGTGATGTGGGTCACAACGTTTGGTCGGTCTTCAGCCAGCGCGCTTGGCCAGCAATGCCCGCGCCACGCGTGAACCTGATGGTCGGCCCAACTGTTCACTGATGTAGGCACCCGCATCCACCAGTGCGTCCAGGTCGATGCCGGTCTCTATGCCCATGCCATGCAGCAGGTAGACCACGTCTTCGGTCGCCACGTTGCCGGTGGCGCCTTTGGCGTAGGGACAGCCGCCCAGGCCGGACACCGATGACTGGAAGTTCCAGACGCCCACTTCCAGTGCCGCCAGCGTGTTCGACAGCGCCTGACCGTAGGTGTCGTGAAAGTGGCCGCTGACGTGATCGATGCCGAAGTGCTGCAGCGTGGCCTCGAGGGCGGCCTGCACGCGCCGGGGCGTGCCGACGCCGATGGTGTCGGCCACGTCCACGCGCTGCACGCCAATGCCTTTCATCAGCCCCGCCAGGTAGGCCACGCGCTCGGGCGCGATGTCGCCTTCATACGGGCATCCCACGGTGCAACTCATGGCGCCGCGCACCGCAATGCCTTTTGTAAGGGCCGCTTCCACCACGGGCGCAAAGCGCTCGATGCTCTCAGCGATGGAGCAGTTGATGTTCTTCTGGCTGAAGGCTTCGCTGGCGGCACCGAACACGACGATCTCGTTCGGCTGGTCGAGCATTGCGGCCTCGAAACCCTTGAGATTGGGCGTGAGCACCGAATAGGCCACGCCGGGCAGGCGCGTGATGCCGGCCATGACTTCGTGGTTGTCGGCCATCTGCGGCACCCACTTGGGGCTCACGTAGCTGGTGACCTCGATCTCTTTCAGGCCGGCGGTCTGCAGGCGGTGCACCAGTTCGATCTTCACGGCGGCAGGCACCGGCTGCTTTTCGTTCTGCAGGCCGTCGCGCGGACCGACGTCGATGAGGCGGACGCGAGTGGGAAGGTGCATGGGGGTCTCCGATTCTGAAATGTGGCGATAGGCATCAAGCCGTGGAAGTGCCGGTGGGGGCCTTGGGGCTCAGGCGCAGCAGCAGCCAACCCAGCACCAGGCCAATGCCGCTGAACAACAGAAGAACCGCGCCGATGAACACCTTCACCATGCTGGAGCTGCTGATCTCTGCCTTTGATGGGTCGTTGGCGGGGTAGCGCACCGTAACCTTTTCGCCGACGTCGTGCACCGCCTGCAGCTGACGCACGACATCGTCCGTGAAACGCAAGCTGCGGCCATCACTGGCCACAAACTCCACGATGCTCTGTTGCCCAAAGGCACGGCGGGTGGAAGGGCCCACGACGGCGTCTTGATGCCCCACCACACGGCCCTGTGCGGTTTGCATGTTATCCAGAGTATTGAGGCTGGAAGCCAGAAGCCATGCCGCGCCCAGCGCAGTCAACGCACTGGGCATCAGAAGGAGCCAGCCGAGCAAACCGAAAAAGCGCCGGACGGTTGAGGTTGAAGTCGTGGTCGTCATGTCTGCCATTCCCGGTGTCGGACCGCCTTGCCGCTTCTGGCTTCAGTACCCGCTCCGGGGGTCCACCAACCCAGCCACCGCTTCGCCACGCGAGAGAGCGAGCATCTTGCCGGCGATCTGCGCGATGCTTTCCTCGCGCAGCGTACGGGCCGAGGTGTGGGGCGTGACGGTGATTTTCGGGTGGTTCCAGAACGGATGACCTGCGGGCAAGGGTTCGGTGCGGAACACGTCCAGCGTGGCGCCGGCCAGGTGGCCGCTGTCGATCAAGGTCAGCAAGTCTTCTTCCACCAAGTGCGCCCCGCGCGCCACGTTGACGAGGTAACCGCCAGGTTGCAGCAGCGACAGGGTCTGGGCGTTCAGGATGTCCGTGGTGTCTGGCGTGAGGGGCAGCAGGTTGACCAGCACGCGGCACGACGACCGGAAGGTGTTGAAACCGTCACTGCCGCTGTGGCTCTGCACGCCCTCAATCTGCTTGGGCGAGCGGCTCCAGCCGTGCACCGGGAATTCGAACACGCTCAGAGCCCGCGCCACGCGTTCACCCAGCACGCCCAGGCCCATCACGCCCACGGGGAAATCCGCGCGCATGCGCGGTTTGCGGTAAGACCATTTGCCGGCTTTCACATCGGCCTCGTAACCATCGAACTCGCGGAAGTGGCGGATCACGGCGTGGCACACGTATTCGGCCATTTGCACCGACATGCCGGCATCGTCCAGCCGCACGATCTGGCAACCCGGTGGCAGCTTCAGCTTCAAGAGCGCGTCCACACCGGCGCCGATGTTGAACAGGGCCTTGAGCCTGGGCTGCTCGTCCAGAAAGGCCTGGGGCGGCGCCCAGACCACGGCGTAATCGGCAGGCGCATCGCCGGGTTGCCAGTTGCTCACGGTGGCACCAGGCAACGCGGCGCGCAGGCCGGTTTCCCAGGGTTCGGGCTTGGTCTGCGCCATGCAGAGGGTGATGTTCAAGGAGGTGCTCATGCAGGCGAGCTTATCAACCCTTGCCGGCAGCCGATGTCACGCGGTGACCAGGCGCAGCAACTCCGCGCCTTCATTGACCTGATCCCCCGGCGCATACAACAGCTCAGCCACCGTGCCGTCGGCCGGCGCGGCGATGGTGTGCTCCATCTTCATGGCTTCCATCACCGCCAGCGGCTGGCCCTTGGTGACCGCGTCGCCCGCCTTCACAGAGAAGGACACCACCTTGCCCGGCATGGGCGCGGTGAGTCGGCCGCCTTCGTGGGCGGCTTCACCAGCGTGGGCCAGGGCGTCGATCTCCAGGATCTGCGTGGCGCCAAACGGTGTGAACACATGCACCATTTCGCCTTGTGTCCAGGTCTGCACCACCTGGCGCTGGCCGGCGTACTGCAGGTCGAAACGGCTGCCGCCGGCCACCGCTTCAAACACCAGCGGTGACGTGGTCTCGTCCACCTTGAGCGTGAGCGCACCACCGCGTTCGTAGGTGAGGTAAGCCAGCATGCCCTCGCCCAGGTATTCGAAGTCGAAGCGCCGCACGGTGAGGCCGTGGGAGCGGAAGCCGTCGCGGCGCGAGAACGGGTCGGCGCCTTCCGCTGCGCGTTCGGTCAGCAGGGTTTGCGCCACGGCGGCGGCCACCGCCTGGTCGCGGCCCACGCGGTCCTGCTGGAACAGCACGGCGGCTTCGCGCGGAATCAGTGCGGTGTCGAGCTTCGCCTGCGCAAATGAATCGCTGGCCGCGACATGGCGCAGGAACTGCACGTTGGTGGCCAGGCCGACGATGCGGGTTTCGGCCAGCGCTTCATCGAGCCTCGCCAAGGCCTGTTCACGGGTGTCTCCGTGCACGATCAGCTTGGCGATCATGGAGTCGTAGAACGGGCTGATGGCATCGCCCTCGCGCACGCCGTCGTCAAAACGCACACCCTCACCCCAACCCTCTCCCGCACGCGGGAGAGGGGGCCGGAACGCCGTGTGCGCTGGCTTGCGGTAGACCTGCAAGGTGCCGGTGGCGGGCAGGAACTGGTTGTCGGGGTTTTCAGCGCAGATTCGCGCTTCGATGGCGTGGCCGTGCATGCGCAGTTCGTGCTGCTGCAGCGGCAAGGGCTCACCGCTGGCCACACGCAGCTGCCACTCCACCAGGTCCAGGCCGGTGATGGCCTCGGTCACCGGGTGCTCCACCTGCAGGCGCGTGTTCATTTCCATGAAGAAGAAGCGCATGTCTTCCGGCTTCTCGTAGCCACCGGGCTGCTCGACAATGAACTCCACCGTGCCGGCGCCCACGTAATGCACCGCCTTGGCCGCCGCCACCGCGGCCAGGCCCATCTGCTGGCGCAATTCCGACGTGAGGCCGGGCGCAGGGGCTTCTTCCAGCACCTTCTGATGGCGACGCTGGACCGAGCAGTCGCGCTCGAACAGGTAGACGCAATTGCCATGCGTGTCGCCGAAAACCTGGATCTCGATGTGACGGGGCCGCAGCACGTATTTTTCGATCAGCACCGCGTCACTGCCAAAGCTGTTGCGCGCCTCGCGCTGGCAACTCGCCAGCGCGGCGGCGAAGTCTTCGCTCTTTTCCACCACACGCATGCCCTTGCCACCGCCACCGGCGCTGGCCTTGATGAGCACCGGGTAGCCGATGCGGTCGGCCTCGTGCTGCAGCATGTGCGGGTCCTGATCAGCGCCATGGTAGCCGGGCACCAGGGGCACGCCGGCTTTTTCCATGAGTCGCTTGGATTCGGCCTTCAGCCCCATCGCTTCAATGGCGGAAGACGGCGGGCCGATGAACACCAGCCCCGCTTCGGCGCAGGCATTGGCGAAGGCTTCGTTTTCACTGAGGAAGCCGTAGCCGGGGTGCACGGCCTGTGCGCCGGTGGCCTTGGCCGCGTCAAGGATGCGCTGCCACTGCAGGTAGCTCTCCTTGGGCGCGCTGCCGCCGATGTGCACGGCTTCATCGCAGGCGGCCACGTGCTTGGCGCTGGCGTCGGCATCGGAATACACAGCCACGGTCTTCACGCCCATGCGCCGCGCGGTGGCGGCCACGCGGCAGGCGATTTCGCCCCTGTTGGCAATCAGGATTTTTTTGAACATGGCATGGACCTTCAGGGTGTCAAAGACGCACAGGCACGGCGTCGGGGTTCAGGTGGGCCGCCACGGCGGCGGCGGTGGGAGGATGCAGGCGGGGCACGTGGCCCCAGCAAGGTGCGCCCAGCACGGTTTGCAGGGCGGAGAGGTTGTCGCCGAGGTGCGGCAGCGGGGCTTCGAGCGTGTTCGCCACCCAGCCCGCGAGCGTGAGGCCTCGCGCGCGCACCGCTTCGGCGGTGAGCGCAGCGTGGTTGATGCAGCCCAGGCGCAGGCCCACCACCAGCACCACCGGCAGGCCCAGGTCGTGCGCCAGATCGGCGGTGTCCCAGCCCTCGCACAAGGGCACTCGGAAACCGCCCACCCCTTCGACCACGCTGAGGTCGGCGCGCGCGGCGGTGGCACGCACCTGCGAGACCAGCCATTCGCGTTCGATGGGGCGGTCTTCGATGCGCGCGGCAATGTGCGGCGCACAGGCGGCGCGGAATTGCAGCGGGCCCACCTCGGCCTCGCTCAAACCGGCGGACTGCGCGGCGTGCAACAGGCGCACGTCTTCGTTGAACCAGCGCCCCTCGACGTCCTGTGCCTGACCCGCCGCCAGCGGCTTGACCGCCGCGACACGCCAGCCCTGCTGGCCGAGCAGATGGACCATGCCGGCGCTCACGCAGGTCTTGCCGATCTCGGTGTCGGTGCCGGTGACGAACCAACCCTTCATGCCGTGGCTCCCACGCGCTCATCCGCGCATTCGGCCAGGGCTTGCAGCAGCCGGTCCACATCGCGCGCGGTGTGCGCAGCACACAGGGTGATGCGCAGGCGTGCGGTGCCGGCGGGCACGGTGGGTGGGCGGATGCCGGGCACGCGCAGGCCCAGCTGCTCCAGCCGGGCTGACAAGGCCATGGTGGCGGCGTTGTCGCCAATGATGAGAGGCTGGATGGGCGTGTCCGAGGGCAGCAGCTGCCAAGGCGTGGCAGGACGCTCGGCCAGCAGGTCGGCCATGCCACTGCGCAGGCGTGCCACACGCTGCGCCAGCAGGGCGCGGCGCTCGCGGCCTTCTTCGCTGTCGACCAGGTGCAGCGCGGCCAGCACCGCATGCTCCACGGCCGGCGGCGCAGCGGTGGAGAAGATGAGGTTGCGCGCCGTCTGCAGCAGAAATTCAATGACGGTGGTGTGCGCCACCACAAAGGCACCGGCCACACCCGCGGCCTTGCCCAGCGTGCCCACCAGCACCAGGCGTTGGCTGCGCAAGCCCAGCGCCTCCACCGCACCCAGGCCGCGTTCGCCCAGCACACCAAAGCCGTGCGCGTCGTCGACCACCAGCAGCGCATCGTGCGCCTCTGCCAGGGCCAGCAGTTCGCGCAAGGGCGCGATGTCGCCGTCCATGCTGAAGACGCTGTCGGTGACGATGAGGCGGCGCGGCGCCGTGCTGACCGCCAGTGCGTGGGCCAGGGCCTGCACGTCGCGGTGGGGGTAGCGCGTCACGCGGCCCCGGGCCAGCCGGGCACCGTCGATCAGCGAGGCGTGATTCAAGGCTTCGCAGAACAGTTCGGTGTCGGCATCGCCCAGTGCGGTGAGCACGCCCAGGTTGGCCATGTAGCCGGTACAGAAGCCCAGTGCGCGCGCCTGCGGAATGTGAGCGGCGTAGGCCTGGCCCAGCCAGTCGGCCACCGCCGCGTGGGCCGCTGAATGGCCACTGACCAGGGGCGAGGCACCGGAGCCGCCACCCCAGCGGCGCGCGCCTTCGGCCAGTGCCTGCGCGATGGCGGGGTGCGCGGCCAGGCCCAGGTAGTCGTTGCTGCAGAACAGCAGCAGGTCGCGCGCAACGCCGTCGGCTCCGCTGACGCGCTGGTGCGGCGCTGTGCCGGACAACACGGTGCGCAAGCGCCGGGTGAGGTCGCCGGCCGCCAGTGCATCCAGGCGCGATTGAAGGTGTTCAAACCACATCGTTGAGGGTGTCTTGCACCGCCTGGGCCAGCCAGGCGGCGATGGGTGGATCAATGAGGTACGGCGGCATCAGGTACACCGTGCGGCCAATGGGACGGATGAGCAGTTCGCGCGCGCGGCCCGCCATGTGGAAGCGCTCGGCAAAACCGGGGGCGGCGTCGGGTACGTCAAACGCCACGATGGTGCCGCGCTGGCGCCAGTGCGCCACGCGGGCGTCAGCGGCCAGCGGCGCGAAAGCCTCGGCCAGCCAGGCTGCCTGCTGTGCGTTGTCCTCGGTTTGTCCGGCGTCGAAACGGTCGAGCACGGCGTTGGCGGCGGCACAGGCCAACGCATTGCCGGTGTAGGAATGGGAGTGCAGGAAACCACGCGCGGGGTCTTCGGACCAGAACGCCTGGAACACCGCGTCGGTGGTGAGCACCAGCGACAACGGCAGCGTGCCGCCGGTGATGCCTTTGGAGAGCAGCAGAAAATCGGGCCAGTCTTGCGCGCTGGCAGGGGTGGTGTGTTCCCAGGCGAAGAAGGTGCCCGTGCGGCCGCAGCCCACCGCAATCTCGTCAGCGATCAGGTGCACTTCGTGTTCGCGACAGAGCCGGCGAAGCGCTCGCAGGTAGTCCGGTGAGTGCATCACCATGCCGGCGGCACCCTGCACCAGCGGCTCCACAATCACGGCCGCGATGTCGGCGTGCTTCTCTGCCAACAGCGTGCGCATGGCCTCCAGTGCATGGGCTTCGTTGTCCAGGCGGGCATCGGGCGCTTCCACGATGTGCGCGCGCATCAGCATCGGGTCATAAGCATCGCGGAACACGGCCACGTCTGTCACGGCCAGGGCGCCGATGGTTTCACCGTGGTAGCTGTGGCGCAGGCAGACGAAGGCGCGCTTGTGTTCGCGGCCCAGGTTGCGCCAGCTGTGAAAGCTCTGCTTGAGCGCGATCTCCACCGCGCTGGCGCCGTCGCTGCCGAACGAGCAATGGCCCAGCGCCCCTCCGGTGCGCTCGCGCAGGCGCTCGGCCAGGCGCACCGCCGGTTCGTGAGTGCAACCGGCCAGCATCACGTGGGGCAAGGTGCCCAGCTGTGCGGTGATGGCGGCGTTGATGCCAGGGTCGGCATGGCCGAACAGGTTGACCCACCAGGAACTGATGGCGTCAAAGTAGCGGCGCCCGTCGTGGTCGTACAGCCAGGCGCCCTGGCCGCGCGCGATTGGCAGCGGCGGCGCGTGCTGCGCGCGCGCCATCTGCGTGCAGGGGTGCCAGATGGCATCGAGACTGCGGCGCTGCCAGTCAGCGGAAACGCCAGACGGGTCGGCAAAAGGAGTGGCAGAGGTCATGGTGAAGTGGATGCAGCAGTGCGGCCACCCAGGCGACGGAACACGGCGCGCAGGAATTTGAACAAGGCCCAGATGGTGATCCACATCAGGACCACGGTCAGCGCCAGCAGGACTGCGAAGAGCATGGGATGCTGGGTGGCGAGCCACAGCGCACCCACCACCAGACCGTCTTCCACCAGGCTGGCGCCGATGTTGCTGAAGGGTTCGGGCGAAGTGTTGATGGCCGCGCGCGTGCTGGTCTTTGCGGCCTGGCTGGTGGCGGCCAGCGAGCCGCCCAACAGGGCTGCCGCCAGGGCCATGGCGCCGCTGTCGGCACCGAACACACCAGCCGCGAGTGCCGCGCCGGCAGGGATGCGCAGCACGCTGTTGACCATGTCCCAGAGCGAATCGACCACCGGGATCTTGTCGGCGAAAAACTCCACGAACAGCATGAACCCGCTGGCCACCAGCAGCAGCGGGTGTTGCAACACCTGCAGACCGGTGGGGAGCTCCATCCAGCCGGTGGCCCCGGCCATGCCCACCAGAAACACCACCGCGTACATGCGGAAGCCGCTGGCCCAGCCGAGCGCGGCGGCCAGCGCCAGCAGCTCCGGGGTGCCGAGGGATGCGAGGGCTTCGTTCATGGCGAGGTCGGCAGCCAGCCGGCGGGGCGTTTGTTCAGGAACGACGCCAGCCCTTCACGACCCTCATCGCTGGCGCGGACGTCGGCGATGCGGCGCGCGGTCTCGCCCCGCAGCTCGGTCGTGATGGGCAAACCGCTCACGTCACGCACCAGGCGTTTGCATTCGCGCAACGCCTTCGGGCCATTGGCCACCAGCGTGGTCACGATTTCGTTCACCTTGGCGTCGAGCGTGTCGGGCGTGGCCAGTTCGTGCACCATGCCCAGGGCGTGCGCGCGCACTGCGCTGAAACGTTCAGCCGTGACCATGTAGCGGCGCGACGCCTGTGCGCCCAGCGCCCGCACCACATAGGGGCTGATGGTGGCGGGCAACAAACCCAGCCGCGCTTCGGACAGGCAGAAGGTCGCACCCTCCACCGCCACCAGCACGTCGCAGATGGCGGCCAGCCCCATGCCACCGGCGTAACAGTCGCCCTGCACACGGCCCACTACCGGCACCGGGCACTGGTCCAGCGTCCAGAGCATGTCGGCCAGCTTCTGGGCATCGGCGCGGTTTTCATCCCAGCTGTAACCGGCCATGGTCTTCATCCAGTTCAGGTCAGCCCCGGCGCAGAATGCCTTGCCGTGCGCGCCCAGCACCACCACGCGCAGGTCTTCGTCATGCGACAAGCCCGTGAACGTTTCGGTGAGCGCGGCGATCACATCGTCGTTGAACGCGTTGCGCACATCCGGGCGATTGAGCCACACGTGCGCCACATGGGCATTGGGACGGGAGACATCCAGTACATCACTCATGTTCAATACCTCTTTGCAACTTCTTCAAGCATCACTTCGGTGGCACCACCGCCAATGGCCAGCACGCGCGCATCGCGCCACAGGCGCTCAATGGCCGTCTCGCGGATGAAGCCCATGCCGCCGTGGAACTGCTGGCAGGTCTGCACCACTTCGTTGACCAGCTCGCCAGTCAACGCCTTCAACATCGACACCTCCTGCACGATGTCGTGGCCCTGTGTCACGCTCCAGGCGCAGTGGTACATGAACTGCCGGGCCGCGCGCACCTTGGCGTCCAGCATCGACAGGCGCTGACGGATCGTCTGCTGGTCCCACAGCGGGGCGCCGAAGGCCTGCCGCTGGCGCACGTAATCCAGCGTGAGCTTGAGCGCCTGCGTGCAGTGGCCAATCGCCATGGCACCCAGGGCGACGCGTTCGGTCTGGAAGTTCTTCATCACCGAATAAAAACCTTTGCCCTCTTCGCCGAGCAGGTTGTCGGCGGGGATGCGCACGTTGTCGAACACCAGTTCGGCCGTGTCGCTGCTGAGCCAGCCAGTTTTCTTCAGGGCGCGGCCCACGGTGAATCCCGGTGTGCCTTTTTCCACAATGAACATCGACATGTCGTGGCGTGCGGTGCCGGTCTTGGCGGCCACGAAGTACAGGTCGCCGTGCACGCCGTTGGTGATGAACATCTTGGTGCCGTTGATGACCCAGTCATCGCCATCTCGGCGTGCGGTGGTGCGCATGCCCGCCACGTCGGAACCCGCACCCGGCTCACTGATGCCCACCGCCGTGATGAGCTCGCCCGCCGTCACCCTCAGCAGGTACTTGGCCTTCTGCGCGGGCGTGCCGGCGTGGTGCAGATGCGGTCCGGCCATGTCCGTGTGCACGAGCACGGTGATGATGAACCCGGCGAAGGTGCTTTGCGACAGCGCTTCGGCAAACACCAGGTTGGTCAGCGCGTCGGCATCGGCGCCGCCGTATTCGCCTTCAAATGCAATGCCCATCAGACCTGCCTGCCCCATCCGGCGCAGCACGTCGCGCGGCACCATGCCCGTTTCCTCCCAGGCGGCCGCATGCGGCTCCACCTCACGCGCCAGGAAGCGTGCCACCTGGTCGCGCAGCAGTTCGTGTTCGGGGGTGTCGTAGATGGTGGCGCTCATGGACTTGTCTCTTTCGTTCTGGTGGCGATGCTCAGGGGTTCTGCTGCAGGAAGTACACCAGATCGAGAACGGGCGCGGGTTGGCCCAGAAAAGTCAGCGCGGCGGTGATCTGACCGCGGTGGTGGGTACCGTGGTTGAACACATGGGCCAGCGTGGCAGCGAACGGCAGACTCATGGCCTGACCGCGCGTGGTGGTGTACTGGAGCTTGCCGTCGAAGCGCTCGGCCGGCCATTCGGCGATCAGCGCCTCCCACACCTTGGCGCCGCCCTTGAGTGCCTGGGCCAGCCGGTCGCGCTCGGGCTCAGCCTCCATGTCCAGCGCCAGCATGGGTGATTCCCCGCGCGCGAAACGCCGCTGCCACAGCATGTGCTCACCCACCAGCAGGTGGTTGAGCGTGCCGTGGATGCTCTTGAAGAACAGCCGCAGATCGCGCCGGTAGTCGAGTTCGCTGACCGGTTCAATTGCCTGAAGCAGGCGTTCGGTGGCCCACACGTTGTAGCGGGCGAGTTGGGTGAAGTGGGCTTGCCAGGGGTTCAGTTCGGCCATGTGTCCAGGTCTCCCAGGGTCTTGAGCGATTCGAAATCGGCGTCACGGTGCAGCAGCACGTGGCCGTGCGTCATGCAGTAGCTGGCGAGCAGCACGTCAATGGCGCTGCGCACGGTGCGGCCTTGTTCACGCAGTCGGCGGTAGACGTTGGCCGCACGCAACGCGTTGTCCAACCCGCCAATGTCAACCACCGTGGTATTGAGCAGAAGAGCTTGTGCCTTCCGCTGGGCCCTTGCGTCGGTGAAGCCCCGCAGCACCTCAAACACAACGAGGTCGGCCACGCCCAACTCTTCCTCTGATCGTTCCAGCAGCATATCCAGGTATTCAGTCTGGAGATTTTTGTCGCCTCTGAAGTAGTCGATCCAGACGCTGGAGTCCACCAGGGTCATGACTGTTCACCCGGGTCAGCCTTGTACGGCGGAGCAGGTTCTTGCACGGCAGATGCTGACTGCCTGGATGTGGCTTGCTCGGCAAGCTCAGTCCTGTGTTTAGCCCAGGCTTCGTCCGAGTCGTCCCAGAACAATGTGCCGCGGGCAGCGCGGATGGCCGCATACGCCTTGCGCCGCTTGAGCATGCGCAAGCCCTCCTCCACTGCCTCGCGTTTGGTTTTGAAGTCACCACTGGCCATCACATCGGCCATGAGTTTGTCGTCAATGACGATATTGGTCCGCATACCTGCATCTCCAATGTGTATGAAAATAGCAAATCATACACATCACATGCGAAACACACCAAACTTCGGCTCGGGAATCGGCGCATTCATGGAGGCCGACAAAGCCAGCGCAAGCACACGGCGCGTATCGGCCGGATCGATCACGCCGTCGTCCCACAGGCGGGCGCTGGCGTAATACGGGTGCGACTGGTGACTGAACTGGTCGAGCACCGGCTGCTTGAAGGCAGCTTCTTCTTCCGCACTCCAGGTGCCGCCCTTGGCCTCGATGCCGTCGCGCTTCACGGTGGCCAGCACGCCCGCGGCCTGTTCGCCGCCCATGACGCAGATGCGCGCGTTGGGCCACATCCAGAGGAAGCGCGGGCTGTAGGCGCGGCCGCACATGCCGTAGTTGCCGGCGCCGTAGCTGCCGCCGATGATCACGGTGAACTTGGGCACGTTGGCGGTGGCCACGGCCGTGACCATCTTGGCGCCGTGGCGGGCGATGCCTTCGCTTTCGTATTTGCGGCCGACCATGAAGCCGGTGATGTTCTGCAGGAACAGCAGCGGCACCTTGCGTTGGCAGCACAGCTCGATGAAGTGCGCGCCCTTCTGGGCGCTCTCGGAAAACAACACGCCGTTGTTGGCCACGATACCAATCGGCATGCCTTCGATGTGCGCGAAGCCGCACACCAGCGTGGCGCCGTAGCGCGCTTTGAATTCGTGGAATTCGCTGCCGTCCACGATGCGCGCGATGATCTCGTGCACGTCGTAGGGCTTGCGCGTGTCGGCCGGGATCACGCCATACAGCTCTTCGGTGGGGTACAGCGGCTCGCGCGGTTCGGTCAACGCATGCGGCGCGGGTTTGCGGCGGTTGAGCGTGGCCACGGCCTGGCGCGCCAGCGCGATGGCGTGCGCATCGTTCTGCGCCAGGTGGTCGGCCACGCCGGAGAGGCGGGTGTGCACATCGCCACCGCCCAGGTCTTCGGCGCTGACGATCTCGCCGATGGCGGCCTTCACCAATGGTGGGCCGCCCAGGAAGATGGTGCCCTGGTTCTTGACGATGATGGTCTCGTCACTCATGGCGGGCACATAGGCGCCACCGGCGGTGCAGGAGCCCATCACCACCGCGATCTGCGCGATGCCATTGGCCGACATGTTGGCCTGGTTGTAGAAGATGCGGCCAAAGTGGTCGCGGTCGGGGAACACGTCGTCCTGGTTCGGCAGGTTGGCGCCACCCGAGTCCACCAGGTAGATGCAGGTGAGGTTGTTCTGCATCGCCACCTCTTGCGCGCGCAGGTGCTTCTTCACCGTCATGGGGTAATAGGTGCCGCCCTTCACGGTGGCATCGTTGCACACGATCAGGCAGTCCACGCCGCTCACACGACCGATGCCGGTGATCACGCCGGCGCAGGGTGCGCTGTCGCTCCCGTCGCGGTCCGGGTACATGTTCATCGCCGCCAGCGGGCTCAGCTCCAGAAACGGCGTGCCGGGGTCCAGCAGCATCTGCACCCGGTCGCGCGGCAGCAGCTTGCCACGCGCGGTGTGCTTGGCGCGAGCGGCCTCACCACCACCCAGAGCGCTGCGGGCAATCTGCTTCTGCAGGTCTTCGACCACGGCGCGCATGGCTGCGGCATTGGTCTGGAAGTCGGCGGAGCGGGCGTTGAGTTGGGTTTCCAGGATCGTCATCTCGTTGTTCCGGTGGGAAAGGTGTCTGTGGAAAGATTCAAGCGGTCGTTTGCTCGGCCAGCCCCAGCTGTTCTTTCATCGCATCGCGGATCTTGAATTTCTGGATCTTGCCGGTCACGGTCATGGGGAAGCCCTCCACAAACCGGATGTGGCGCGGCACCTTGTAGTGTGCAATGCGGCCCTGGCAGAAATCGCGCACGGCAGACTCGGTCAGTGCCTGACCGGGCTTCAACACGATCCAGGCACACAGCTCCTCGCCGTACTTGGCATCCGGCACACCCACCACCTGCACGTCCTGCACGGCGGGGTGGCGGTACAGAAACTCTTCGATCTCGCGCGGGTAGATGTTCTCACCGCCGCGAATCACCATGTCCTTGATGCGGCCGACGATGTTGACATATCCCTCGGCGTCCATGGTGGCCAGGTCGCCGGTGTGCATCCAGCCCTCGGCGTCGATCGCTTCACGGGTCCTGGCCTCATCATCCCAGTAGCCGTGCATCACCGAATACCCGCGCGTGCACAGTTCGCCGGACTCGCCGGGCGGTACCACCGTGCCGGTGTCGGGGTGAACGATCTTCACCTCAAGGTGCGGCTGCACCACCCCCACGGTGGACACGCGGCGGTCCAGCGGCGTATCGGTGCTGCTCTGGCAGCTCACCGGGCTGGTTTCGGTCATGCCGTAGGCAATGGTGATGTCGGACAGGTGCATGTCGCTGACCACGCGCTTCATCACCTCGATGGGGCACGGCGAGCCGGCCATGATGCCGGTGCGCAGGGTGGACAGGTCGAATTCCTTGAAACGCGAGTGGTCCAGCTCAGCGATGAACATGGTGGGCACGCCATGCAGCCCGGTGCATTTTTCGGCCTGCACCGTCTGCAGCACGGTGAGTGGGTCGAATCCGTCGTTCGGGTACACCACGGTGGCGCCGTGTGTGAAGCAGGCCAGATTGCCCAGCACCATGCCGAAGCAGTGGTACAGCGGCACGGGAATGCAGAGCCGGTCGGCCGGTGTGAGTTTCATGCATTCGCCGATGAAGAAGCCGTTGTTGAGGATGTTGCGGTGCGTGAGCGTGGCGCCCTTGGGGAAGCCGGTGGTGCCGCTGGTGAACTGGATGTTGATGGGGTCGGTGGCCTTGAGCGTGGTGCCCACTTCCGCCACGCGTGGGTCGTGTTGATCGCCCTGTGCCAGCAACGCAGAAAACGGCATCAGGCCGGCGGTCTCCAGTTCAGGCGCGTCTGCCGGGCCGTCGATCCACACCACGGTGTGCAGGCTGGGCAGCTGTTTCGCCTGCAGCTGACCGGGCGCTGAGCTGGCCCATTCGGGCGCCAGCTCGCGCAGCATGCCCAGGTAATCGCTGGACTTGAACTAGGCCATGGTCACCAGCAGTCTGCAGCCCACCTTGTTGAGCGCGTATTCGACTTCGCTGGTGCGGTAGGCCGGGTTGATGTTGACCAGCACCAGGCCGGCCTTGGCTGTGGCCAACTGCATCAGCACCCATTCGGCGTTGTTGTGCGACCAGATGCCGACGCGGTCGCCGGGCTGCAAGCCCTGGCGCAGCAGTGCGCTGGCCAGGCGGTTGGCCTGCGCCTGCAGGCTGCGGTAGGTGAAGCGCAGGCCCTGGTGTACGCTGACCAGGGCTTCGTGATCAGGCCGCTGCGCCACCACCGAATCAAAATGCGCGCCGATGGTCAGCTCGATCAGCGCCACGTCGGTGGCGCCAACGGCCAGGCTCTGTGTCAACGGCGCGGCGATGCTAGCGGTGCTCATGAGTGTTGTCTCCTGCGGTTATTCCGTACGCCCTGTGGCCGGTGGCTGACCAGGGCACAAGCATAGGAGCATGGGCCTGCGGATGGTTGCCACATTGGTTGCAAATCGTGCCAGTGTTCAGGCACACTGATCCCCGTGTCCTCCCTGCCGCCACCACCGACCACCACTGCGCCCGCCATCACCCCCATGGCCTTTGTTCGCGCCATGGTGTTGGCTTACCAGCAGCGTGGCATGGACTCTGCCAAGGCCCTGGCCCTGGCACAGATTGCGCCATCTCAATTGCATCGGCCCAACGCGCGCATCACCGCCTGGCAGATGGAGCGCATCTCGGACGCCGCCATGCGCGAGCTGGATGATGAAGGCCTGGGCTGTTTCAGCCGCCGCCTGCCCTGGGGCAGCTACGGCATGCTGGCCCGCGCCTCGCTCAGCGCACCGCAGCTGGGCCTGGCGCTGCACCGCTGGTGCCGTCACCACGGCCTGCTGACGGACGACATTGCCCTGACGGTGGAAACCGAAGGCGAGACCGCGCGCATCGCGCTGCGCCCGCACCGCCACCCGGAAGCGCCTTCGGAATTCTGCGTGGTCTCTGTGCTGCGCAACATCCACGGCCTGGCCAGCTGGTACATCGACTCGCGCATTCCGCTCAAAGGGGCACAGTTTTCTTACCCGCCGCCGCCGCACCTGGATGCCTACCGGGTGCTGTTCGACGGCCCGTGCACGTTCGACGCAGGGCACGCGGTCATCGAATTCGACGTGCGCTACCTGGCCCTGCCGGTGCAGCGCGACGAAGTCGCCATGACCCAGTTGCTGCAGCGCGCACTGCCACTGACCGTGCGCTCCTACCGCCGCGACCGCCTGCTGGTGCAGCGCGTGCGCCAGGTGCTGTTGAGTCAGCCGCTGGGCGCACACAACGCCGACGACCTCGCCGCGCTGCTGAACCTGTCAGCCCGCACCCTGCACCGCCAGCTGAAACTGGAGGGCGCTTCGCTACAGGCGTTGAAAGACGAGGTGCGCCGAGACCGCGCACTGGACCTGCTGCAGCGCACGGCCAAGCCCATCAAACAAGTGGCTGAGGCGGCCGGGTTCTTGAATGAGAAGAGCTTCATCCGCGCGTTCAAGGGCTGGACGGGTGTGGCGCCTGGGGAATGGCGGGCGTCACGCTGATTCGATGCGGACGCATTGATCAGAGTGGTCTTTACTGGGCAAAATCAAAAGGTGGCCTCGCATCGTTTGCCGCATCGTCAAAGTGGTGCTTCCAGACGCCCGTGCTCCACCATCAACAAGGAGGTAGGCAATGCAGACGCCAAGTGCGCCAACCGTTACGGCGCAAATGCTCATCCACAGACCTGTCGCTGAGGTCTTTGAGGCTTTCATCGAACCCGAGACGACCACCAGATTCTGGTTCACCAGAAGCAGTGGACGGCTGGAGACGGGAAAGGACATCCGCTGGGATTGGGAAATGTTCGGCGTCGGCACTGAAGTCCATGTCAAGGCCATCGAACAAGACAAGCGAATACTCATTGAATGGGATGACCCACCGTGTCCGGTTGAATGGCAATTTGAGCCACGTGGACATCAGGCAAGCCTGGTGAGGATATCGAACTGGGGCTTTCGTGGCAGCGACGACGAGGTGCTGGCGCAAGCGATTGATTCAAAAGGTGGATTCACCATGGTACTGGCCGGCCTGAAGGCATGGCTGGAGCATGGCGTGGTTCTGAATCTGGTGACCGACCAGTTTCCTGACGGCTGCCCCCGGTGATCACCGTCCATAAAAGGACGGCACCGCAGCCGGCCCAGATCATCGCGTGGGCAAGAGGTCGACGGATCCACCTCGGAGGCGACCCGTTGCGGTGGGCGTTTACAGAAGCGCAGGCAGCGCCACCGCCAGTTCGTCCATGTGCCGGAACACCCTCGCCACCGGCAATCCCTCAAACGCTCGCCCATGCCCTTCCGGGCAGTAACCCCAGACGGTCGCCCCGGCTGCAATACCGGCCATGGCACCGGTAGCGGTGTCCTCCACCACCAGGCAGCGCGACGGTTCAGCACCGAGGTGGGCGGCGGCAGCCAGGTACACGTCGGGGTGGGGCTTTGAGCGCGGCTGGTCATGGCCGCTGAAGATGCGATCGCCAAAGTACGGAGACATGCCTGCCATTTCGATCTGCATCACCACCTTGGGTCGGTCGGCGCCGGAGGCGCAGGCGATGCGGCCTTCGGTGTGGGCGTGGGCGGCCATCACCGCGCCGAGCGCACCCGCCACCGTCTGCAACTCGGCACGCAGGCGTTGGTCTCGGCGAGCGTAAAAGGCTTGCATCCATTCATCTGTCAGGGGCCGGCCGGTTTCGCGCTCGATGCGCACGCGCTCGTCGCGCACGGCCTTGCCAATGAAGATCTGCATGCACTCGGCCTGGGTCAAGGCCCAGCCGGCTTCATTCAGCACCTCGCGCAGCACGCCGTTGGTGATGGGCTCGCTGTCCACGAGCACGCCATCGCAATCGAACAAGACGGCGCTAAACATCGGAGCCGCTCCGCTGCGCCTGCCCACAAGGCTTCATCTGCTTCATGACTTGATCTCTCCATCAACGTAATACCAGCGCCCGTCCTCACGCACAAACTGGCTGCGCTCTTCCAGGCGCTGCCCACGCCCACCGACGCGCGAGCGGGCAGCGAACTCAACCTCGGCGTGATCTGTATCGATCTGGCGATGGCTTTTCACCAGCAGCCCCAGCCACTTCACGCCAGCGTCCAGCGTGAGGTCGCTCGGGCGGGTGCTGGGGTGCCAGGTGGCTAGCAGGTGGTCGGCACGCTCTCGCACGAATGCGCTGTAGCGCGAACGCATGAGGTGTTCTGCATCGGGTGCAACAAGGCCCTGATCAATGTACCGGCCGCAGCAGGCATCAAAGGCCAGATGACGCCCCCGCTGATCGCTCTGCCCGCACGGGCAGGCCTCAGGCAGCGCGCCCATCAGGCCTTGGGCCTGGCGGCCGCAGCACGCGCCTTGTGTGCTTCCAGTGTTTCTGTGGGCGCGCCTTGCTTGAGCCACTCGGTGAAACCGCCTTCGATGTGCGCCACATTGTTCATGCCCATGTCCTGAAGTGCCTTGGTGGCCAGCGCGCTGCGCCAGCCGGCGCCGCAGAACAGCACGAACTCCTTGCTTTCGTCCCCGAACACCGGCTTGAAGTACGGTGACGCCGGGTCCACCCAGAACTCCAGCATGCCGCGCGGCGCATGCACCGCGCCGGGCGCCGTGCCTTCGCGTTCAAGCTCGCGTACGTCACGAATGTCCACCAACTGCAAGCGGGTGTCGCTTTCAAGGCGCTCGCGCACTTGGGCCACGCTGTAGGTGGTGATCTGGGCGTTGGCCTCGGCCACCAGCGCGGCGGAACCTTTGGAAATGGGCATGGGGTTCTCCTTTGAACTCACAATGAGCGTCCATTATCCGCAGCATCGGGTAGGCAGAAGTTCGTTCAAGGAAAGGGCTGGATACGCCGATTCGCATGAACTTGCCAACGAAGGGGCATTTCGCGCCGGTGTTCAATGGAGGCCTCTGCGACGCACGACGCACCACCACCCAGGAGCCCTCATGAACGACCTGTCTGCTTTTCCGATCACGCAAAAGTGGCCCGCCCAACATCCGGACCGCCTGCAACTCTACTCACTGCCCACGCCGAACGGCGTGAAGGCGTCCATCATGCTGGAAGAGACCGGCCTGCCCTACGAGCCCCACCTGGTGAGTTTCGAGAAGAACGACCAGACCTCGCCGGCCTTCCTGTCACTCAACCCCAACAACAAAATCCCGGCCATCCTCGACCCCAACGGCCCGGGCGGCCAGCCACTGGCCTTGTTCGAATCCGGTGCCATCCTGATCTACCTTGCAGAAAAGACTGGTCAGTTCCTGCCTGCCGACCCGGCACAGCGCTACGAAACCCTGCAATGGTTGATGTTCCAGATGGGCGGCGTGGGCCCCATGTTCGGCCAGCTCGGCTTTTTCCACAAATTCGCCGGCAAGGATTACGAAGACAAACGCCCCCGCGACCGCTACGTGAGCGAAAGCAAGCGCCTGCTCAACGTCCTCAACCAGCGCATGACCGGCCGCACCTGGCTCATGGGCGACGACTACACCGTGGCCGACATAGCCACCTGGCCCTGGGTCCGCAACCTCGTCGGCTTCTACGGCGCCGGCGACCTCGTGGGCTTCCAGGACTTCCCGGAACTGAAACGGGTACTGGAAACCTTCGAAGCCAGACCCGCCGTACAACGCGGCCTGAACATCCCCGCGCGCAGTTAGTTCGAAAAAGGGGAAAGCTCTGAGCGCCCTCCGGCGCGAGGCGTCTTGATCAAGGGGCAGAAAGGGACGGCTCCGCCGGCCCAAGCTGCCGTCCCCCCTCCAAGCGCCGAAGGCGCGCAAGAGAGGGGGGAAGCCGCGAAGCGGCGCAGGGGGGAGCCCCTACTTCCTCCAGAAATGCCCCGTGAACAGCACCAGCACAGTCAGCAGCTCCAGCCGCCCCAGCAACATCGCAAAAGTCAGTACCCAGATCTGCACATCGGTCAGCACGCCAAAATTGCTGGCGGGACCCACCTCCCCCAGGCCGGGACCGATGTTGTTCACGGTGGCCACCACCGCTGAAAACGCGGTCACGATGTCCACGCCTGTGAACAGCATCAGCATGGTGAACCCCATGGTGGTGGCGCCATAGATCAGCATGTAGCCCAGCACCGCCGTCATCACGGGCAGGGGCATGACCGCACCGCCCAGCGTCACCGGGTTCACCACACGTGGGTGGATGATGCGCACCAGTTCGCGCCGTGCCTGCTTGATCAGCAACACCATGCGCACCAGCTTGATGCCGCCCCCCGTGGAACCGGCACACGACACGAAGCACCCCAGAAACATCAGCAGCACCGGCGCGAACACCGGCCAGGCCGCGTAGTTGGTGGACGCATAGCCTGTGGTGGTGGCCAGCGACACCACATGGAAGGCGCTGGAGCGCAAGGCCTCGAGCCAGGTGCCGTACACGCCATGGCCCATCAGCAACACGGTCACCAAGGTGATCGAGGCCAGCAGCACGCTCACGTAGGTCCGGATTTCTCGATCACCAGTGAGCGGCTTGAGCGAGCGGCTGCGCAGCACGATGAAATAGCGCATGAAACTGACGCCGGCCAGCGCCATGAACACGGTGGACACCGCCTCGATCTGTGGCGAGTTCCAGAAACCAAAACTCGCATCATGGGACGAAAAACCGCCCAGGCCCATGGTGCTGCACATGTGCATGAAGGCATCGGCCCAGCTCATGCCGGCCCAGCGGTACGCCAGCATGCAGGCCACCGAAAACAGCACATACACCCCCCAGAGGCCGCGCGCCGTTTCGGCAATGCGCGGGGTGAACTTGGTGTCCTTCATGGGCCCGGGCGTCTCGGCGCGGTACAGCTGCACACCGCCCAGCCCCAGCAGAGGCAGCACCGCCACCACCAGCAGCATGATGCCCAAGCCACCCAGCAACTGGAGGAAGCAGCGCCAGATGTTGACCGACAGCGGCAGCGCATCAAGCCCCGAAAGCGCGGTCGATCCGGTGGCGGTGAGTGCGCTCATGGACTCGAAGTAGGCCTTGGTCCAGGTGATGTCCGGCACGGTGAACATCAGCGGCGCGGCCGCGTAGGCCGGCATCAGCAGCCACACCAGGTTGACCAGCAGAAAACCGTCCTTGGGCATGAGCTCGCGGCGGTACTGCCGGGTGAGCTGCCAGATGACCAGCCCACTGGCGGCGGTGAATCCGAACCCCAGTGCCCAGATGATCACCTGTTGCTGCGCGTCCTGGAACCAGGCCCACACCAGAGGCACCAAAAAGGCCGGCGAGAACGCCAGCAGGATGCGGGAAAAAATCGCCAGAACCGGAAGCAGGCTGTACATGAAAGAAGGGGATCCTTCCGGGGAGTGACGGCCTCAGCGCCGCCAGAACCCCGGGGTGAACAGCACTAGAAAAGAAAGGATTTCCAGTCGCCCGAGCAGCATGGCGAGGGTGCAGACCCAGGTCTGAAAATCGCTCAGACCCTGAAAGTTGCCGGCCGGCCCCACAGGTCCCAGGCCAGGGCCCATGTTGTTGACGCTGGCCACCACGGCGGAAAACGCCGTGTCGAAAGGCATGTCGGAGAGCAACAACGTCATGGTCAAGCCGATGATGGTGCCGCCATAGAGCAGCATGAAACCCAGCACGGACAACAGCGTGCCGTTGTCCACCGCATGGCCACTGAGCATCACCGGCCGCACCATGCGCGGGTGAATGCTGCGCGACATTTCCCGCCGTGCCTGCTTGAGCAGGAGCAGCACGCGCGCCATCTTGATGCCAGCCCCGGTGGAGCCCGCGCTGGTGGCAATGCCGGACAACAGAATCATGAAAAGTGGAGCGAATACCGGCCAGGTGGTGTAGTCGAGGGTGGCATAGCCTGTGGTGGAACCGATGGACACCACATTGAACAGCGCGGTGCGCAATGCGTCCAGCGGATCGGTGATCACCCCTCTGGCCAGCAGCAAAATTGCAACGAACACACTTCCCCCCACCAGCAGCACCTGGGTGCCACGCCACTCCTGATCGTGCACGATGCGGGCCGGGCTGCGCTTGGCCACCGCCACGAAGTACAGGGCGAAGTTGCCACTGGCGATCAGCATGAACACGATGGCGATCCATTCCAGCGTGGGCGAGGCAAAGTACCCGAAGCTGTTGTCGTGCGTGGACAGCCCTCCCAGGCTCATGGTCGTGAACATGTGTGCCCAGGCGTCCAGCGCCGACATGCCACCCAGCCAATACGCCAGCGCGCAGGCGAGCGACAGGCCGCAATACACGCTCCACAGCCCTTTGGCGGTCTCGGTGATGCGGGGCGTGAGCTTCGCTTCCTTCATGGGGCCGGTGGCTTCGGCGCGGAACACCTGGCTGCCGCCCACGCCCAGCATCGGCAGGATCGCCACTGCCAGTACCAGAATGCCCATGCCGCCCAGCCACTGCAGGAAACAGCGCCACAGATTGATCGACCCCGGCAATGCGTCCAGCCCGGTGAGCACCGTGGCACCGGTGGTGGTCAGGCCCGACATGGCCTCGAAGTAGGCATCAGTGAAGCTGAAGTGTGTGCCCTCCTGGGCAAAGTGGATCAGCAAGGGAAAACTCGCGCAAAACGGCAGCAGGGTCCACACCAGCCCCACCAGCAAGATGCCGTCGCGCGTCTGCAACTCCACATTGCGTCCCACGACGAACACGGCGCTGCGCAGCGCCAGGCCCAATGCGAAGGTGGCGGCGATGGCGAGCGGAAAGGCACGCACCGCACCGTCCTGCATCAGCCAGGCCACGGCCAGCGGCACACACATGGTTGCGGAAAACACCATCACGATGACCCCGAGCACCGGGAAGACGCGCAACAAAGGCATGAAAAACCTGATCAGGTCAGCCGAAGAACGTGGCGCTCACCTGGAAGAGCTTTTCAACTTCGCGCACCAGGCGCTTGTTCGGGATGAACATGATGATGTGGTCATCGGTTTCAATCACCGTGTCGTGGTGGGGCATGAGCACCTCGGACTTGCGTCCCTCGCCGCGCACGATGGCGCCGATGCGCGCGCCCTTGGGCAGCTTGAGCTCTTCCACCTTGCGGCCCACGAGTTTGCTGGTTTTCACATCGCCGCGCGCAATGCCTTCCAGCGCTTCGGCCGCACCCCGGCGCAGGCTGTGCACCGCCGCCACGTCGCCGCGGCGCAGGTGAGTGAGCAGTTCGCCGATCACGGTCTGCGATGGCGAGATGGCAATGTCGATGGTGCTGCCCTGCATCATGTCGGCATAAGCGCGGCGGTTGATCAGCGCCATGACCCGGCCCGCACCCAGCCGCTTGGCCAGCATGGCCGACATGATGTTGTCTTCGTCGTCGTTGGTCAGAGCCAGAAACAGGTCCATCTGGCCGACGTTCTCTTCCAGCAGCAGGTCTTCGTCGGCACCGTCGCCGCTGAGGATCAGCATGCTCGACGGCAACTGGCTGGCCAGGTATTCGCAGCGCTTCTTGTCGCGCTCGATGATCTTCACCTCGCACTGCCCCACCAGGCTGCGCGCCAGTCGCAAGCCCACCTTGCCACCGCCTGTGATCATGACGCGCTGCACCGGTTTGTCGATGTTGTGGATGGCGCCGAGCACGTAGCGGATCTTCTGTGTGTCGGCCAGCACGAAGACTTCGTCACCCGCGAGGATGCGGGTGGTCTTGGTGGCTTCCATCTCGGTATCGAGCCGGTACAGTGCCACCACGCGCATCTCGGCATGCGGGAACCGGTCGCGAAATTCACCGATGGTGTGTCCCACCAGCGCACCGCCATAGGCCGCTCGCATGGCAATCAGGCTGGCGCGGCCGTCGGCAAACTCCAGCACCTGCAGGGCTTCGGGGTAGCTGATGAGCTGGTGGATGTAGCGCGTGACCGACTCTTCCGGGCAGATCACATGGTCCACCGCGAAGCCGTTCTTGCCCAGCAGTTCGTCGCCTTCCACGAATTCGGGCGAACGCAGGCGAGCGATGGTGCTGGGCACGTTGAAGATGTCGTGCGCCACCTTGCAGACCACGAGGTTGGCTTCGTCGTTGGCGGCGCAAGCGATCACCATGTCGGCGTCCTTGGCCCCGGCCTCGCGCAGCACCGAAGGCTGAATGCCATTGCCCACCACGCCCCGCAGATCCAGCCGGTCTTCCAGCAACCGCAACCGCGCAGGGTCGTGATCGATGACGGTGATGTCGTTCTGCTCAGAAACCAGACTCTCGGCGACGCTCTCGCCCACACGGCCAGCGCCCAGGATGATGATGTTCATGGTCGCGGAATCATACGCCTGCCGGCATGCGGTGTCCGCGCCAGACAGGCTTCCCGCAGTCCGGCATGCATCATCGCTGTTACCAGCCTGGGGCAGGCCCGCGATCAGGCACGGCCAATCCAGGCTGCCGCGCCGAAACGCCGCGATCAGAAGTGAATGCCACGCATCATCTGCTGCATGGCCACGGCCTCGGCTGACAGCTGGGGCTTGGCACCCTTCTCCCCCTTGGCGGCGGATGAGTCCGGGAACATGCGGAAGCTGGTGTTCATCACGATCTGCGCCACGCGCGGCACAAAGGCGTGCAACACCTGGCCGGTCACGCCCAGGCGGGTGGCGATGCGCACCGGCTTGAAGATGCAGGCCTGTGCAATCATGTCGGCGGCTTCTTCGGGGGCGAGCGTGGGCACGTTCTTGTAGATCTGCGTGGGCGCGATCATGGGCGTGCGCACCAGCGGCATGTTGATGGTGGTGAAGCTGATGCCCTGGTCCGCGAACTCACTGCTGGCGCAGCGTGTCCAGGCATCGAGCGCGGCCTTGCTGGCCACATAGGCGCTGAAACGCGGCGCGTTGGTCAGCACACCGATGGAGCTGATGTTGACCACATGGCCCTTGCGCTTGGCCACCATGCCGGGCAGCAGGCCCATGGTCACGCGCAGGCAGCCAAAGTAGTTGAGCTGCATGGTGCGCTCGAAGTCGTGAAAGCGGTCGTAGCTGCCCTCGATGGCGCGGCGGATCGAGCGGCCAGCGTTGTTGATCAGGAAATCCACGCCACCGTGGTTGTCGATCAGCAGCTTCACGAAGCGGTCGGCGTCGGCCATGTCGGCGATGTCGGCCGGGTAGGCGATGAACTGATAGCCCTTGTCCTTGGCTTCTGCGCAGGCCTCGTCAAGCTTGTCCTGGTCGCGCCCGCAGATGATGGTCACGGCGCCTGCCTCGGCAAACTTGTGTGCCGCCGCCAGACCGATACCGGAACTGCCGCCCGTGACCAGCACCACCTTGCCCGCCACCGTGCCTTTGAGGCTGCGGTCGATGTGCAGGTCGGGGTCGAGGTGGCGTTCCCAGTAATCCCACAGCCGCCACGCGTAGTCCTTGAAATTGGGACAGGCAATGCCGCTGCCCTTGAGCGCGGCCAGCGTCTCACGGCAGTCGAAGCGCGTGGGGTAGTTGACGAAGGTCATCATGTCCTCGGGCAAACCGAGATCCTGCATGATGGCCTTGTACACGCGGCGCACCGGCGCCAGCGCCATCAGTCCCTTCTTCACGCTTTTGGGGATGAAGCCCATCAGCGCGGCATTCACGAAGAGGTTCATCTTGGGCGCGTGCGCCGCCTTGCTCAGGATGTCGAGCACGTCGCCCACGCGGTAGCCCATCGGGTCCACCAGGTGGAAGCAGGCGCCGCCGCTGCGTTTCTGGTGGCTGATGTGGTCGAGGGCGTCGACCACGAAGTCCACCGGCACGATGTTGATGCGCCCCCCCTCCAGACCCACGCTGGGCATCCAGGGCGGCAGGATCTGGCGCAACCGCTGGATCAGCTTGAAGAAGTAATAAGGCCCGTCGATCTTGTCCATCTCGCCGGTGCTGCTGTCGCCCACCACGGCGGCCGGTCGGTACACCGTCCAGGGCAGCTTGCTTTCCTGGCGCACGATCTTTTCGCTCTCGTGCTTGGTCATGAAATACGGGTGGTCCAGGCCCTCGGCCTCGTCGAACATGTCTTCGCGGAACACGCCTTCGTACAGACCGGCCGCTGCAATCGACGACACATGGTGGAAATGCCCCGCGCCAATGGCTTTGGCGAAGTCCACGGTGTTGCGTGTGCCGTCCACGTTCACGGCGATCTGACTCTCCGCGTCCGCCTCCAGGTCGTACACGGCGGCCAAGTGGTAGAAGTGATCGATCTGGCCCTTCAATGCCTTGGTGGCATCGGCACTCACGCCGAGTTTCTTGGCGGTGAGGTCACCGAACACCGGCACCGCGCGCGCCGTGCTCACGCCCCAGTAGCTGCGCAAATCCGCCACCTTGCCTTCGCTTTCCTGTCGAATCAGGAAGTGCACCACCGCCCCCTTGCGCTCCAGCAGTTTCTTGACAAGCCGCTTGCCGATGAAGCCGGTCGCACCGGTGACGAAGTAGTGCATGGAGATCTCCTTTTGTTGAAAAGTGCGGGTGAAAACGATTTCGCATTCTTCACCAGCCTCGCGCCTCACCCATTCCGCACAAACCCGTGGGTTTGCCCGCTTTAGTCGTCTGCCCCTACACAGGCCCCCATGGATCCCCGTACATTGCCCTCATCGATTCGCTGGCGCGCCTGCACCCAGGTGCGTCCCTTCATCCCTCTGTCTCTCAAAGGAAACATCATGGTCAAGAAAGTCCAGAAATCCACCGCCTCGTCCAAGGCTTCAGCTTCCGCGTCTCCTCTGGCAGGCGCCATTAAGGACTCGGCACAGCAGATCTGGCTGGCCGGCCTGGGCGCCTTCTCCAAGGCGCAGGAAGAAGGCGGCAAGGCTTTCGAATCGCTGGTCAAGGAAGGCCTGTCGATCCAGCGCAAGACGCAGGCGGTGGCAGAGGAACGCATTTCCGAGGCCTCCAGCCGCATGAGCAGCATGGCCACCGAGATCTCTTCCAAGGCCACCGGCCAGTGGGACAAGCTGGAGAACCTGTTTGAAGAGCGCGTCGCCAAGGCGCTGAACAAGCTGGGCGTGCCTTCCGCCCGCGACGTCGATGCCCTGATCGCCCGCATCGACGAGCTGAGCCAGCATGTGCAGCGCCTCAGTGGCAAACCGGTCGCCGCAGCCAAGGCCGCTCCCCGCAAGGCAGCACCTGCCAAGGCCGCAGCCAAGCCCGCCGCGCGCAAGACCAGCCGCGCGAAGGCGGCCTGATCCTCCGCATGGCGCTGCGCCGGGAGATCAAAAAAGGGGCGCTTGACGCCCCTTTTTTGTGCCTGCCGTGGATGCTGCAATGCAGCAGTTGCCAGCTACTGACCGGTCTACACTCGAACACATGAGATCACCGAGTTCCATCCCCGGCGGCGGCGCCGGTCGAGAAAAAAAACGGCGCACCCCCTCACCCCGTCGCCCACGCATCGCACTGGCGCTGGCGGGTGGCGGACCGCTCGGTGCCATTTATGAAATCGGAGCCCTGTGTGCACTCAGCGAGTGCCTGAAGGGACTGGACTTCAACGACCTCGATCACTACGTGGGCGTCTCGGCTGGCGGTTTCATCGCCGCCGGACTGGCCAATGGCCTGACACCCAGGCAGCTCTGCGAAGCTTTTATTGAAGACCGGCCCACCGAAGAAAACTTCGACCCGTCCTGGCTGATGAAGCCCGCCTGGCAGGAAATCGGCGGCCGGGTTCAGCGCCTGCCCGGGCTGCTGGGCAGCGCGCTGTGGGCCTGGGGTGTGCAGCGCAAGCCACTGGCCCATGCGTTCGAGCGCGTGGGCGCCGCCCTGCCCACCGGCGTCTTCGACAACGACGACATCCACCGCAAGATCGAACAGCTGTTTGCCCGCGAAGGACGCACCAACGACTTCCGCCAGCTCCGTGCGCGGCTCACGCTCGTCGCCACCGAGCTTGACACCGGCGATGCCGCCCCTTTTGGTCGCCCGGGCTGGGATCATGTGCCCATCTCGCGTGCCCTGCAGGCCAGCGCCGCCCTGCCCGGCCTGTTTCCGCCGGTCCAGATCGACGGCAAACACTATGTCGACGGCGCCCTGAAGAAAACCCTTCACGCCACCGTCGCGCTCGAGGAAGGCCTGGACCTGCTGCTGTGCCTCAACCCGCTGGTGCCTTTTCATGCAGATCCGCTGGCCCGGCAACGGCACCGCATCCCCTCGCTGGTGGAGGGCGGGCTGCCCACCGTGATGAGCCAGACTTTCCGCTCGATGATTCATTCGCGCCTGGAGCTGGGTTTCAAGCACTACGAGCAGGTCTACCCGAACACCGACATCGTGCTGATCGAACCCGACCAGCGCGACGCCGAGCTGTTCTTTGCCAACACCTTCAGCTACCGCCAGCGACGCGAGCTGGCCGAGCATGCCTACCAGCAGACGCGAGTCACCCTGCGCACCCGAGCACATGAACTGACACCTGCCCTGAAACGGCATGGCGTGACGCTGGACAGGGAAGCCACGCTGGCAAAGGTCATGCATCTGCTGCCACCGGACAAGCACTTGCCTGTCGAAACATCGATGCAGGCCATGGAGCGCCTTCACGCCACGCTGGACGAACTGCAGCACCGCCTGACCATTTCACCCGCCGGCACCTGACATGGCCAAAAAAGCCCCCAGGCGCACCGCCGAACGCATCCTGGAAGTCACGCTGGAGCTGTTCAACCGGTTCGGCGAGCCCAATGTCTCCACCACGCTGATCTCGGCCGAGCTTGGCATCAGTCCGGGCAACCTCTACTACCACTACCCGGCCAAGGACGAGCTCATCAACACCTTGTTCGAGCGGTACGAGCGCGCCCTGGGCGAGTTGCTCAGCGCCAGCGACAACGTTCGCAACATCGAAGACGCCTGGTTTTTTCTTCACTCGCTGTTCGAAATCATCTGGAGCTACCGGTTCCTCTACCGCGACCTGAACGACCTGCTCTCCAAGAACCGGATGCTGGAGATGCACTTCCAGACGGTTCTGAAAAACAAGACACGTGCCATCCGCCAATTGCTTGCGGGCATGAGTCGAGGCGGCGCGGTGGACATCGACGCACGGGAAGTCGAGCCCACGGCCAACTGCATGGTGGTGGTGCTGACCTACTGGCTGAGCTTCGAATACGTGCGCGACCCACGCAACGCCCTGGAACCCGACAACGCACAGCAGGCGCTGCTGCGTGGCGCGCAACATGTGCTGAACCTGCTGGCACCCTACCTGGAAAAGAGCCAGCGCCAGCACCTGCTCCAGCTCACCGGCGCCTACCAGACGCCTGACTAGGGCCTGCCCACCATGAGCGACTGGATCGACTGCCCCCACCCCTTGCCGGTCCGGTTCGACGCCGATCGACTGAGCGCCAGTTGGGAACGCCTGCACAAAGGCGATGCCGAACCGATGCCCACCGATCCGGATCTGCTGCAAGCCTGGGTGCTCTTCCACAACGGCGAATTCCAACGCGCGACGCAGGCGGGTCTGCTGCTGGGTGACGCGGGAATGAACCTGGCCAACAAGGCCACCTGCATCTACGCCACCTACCTCGAACCGCGCGAGCAGCGTCGGGAGTCGCTGTTGCTGGAGGCCGCCGCCCGGGCGCAGGCGCTGCAGTTGCGCCAGCCCGACAACCCGGGCGCCTGGTACTGGCAAGCCTATGCGCTGGGGCGGTACAGCCAGGGCATCAGCGTGGCCAAGGCACTGGCCAACGGGCTCGGTGCGCGTATCAAGAGCGCACTGGAAAAGACGATCGAGCGCGCGCCGCAGCATGCGGATGCCCATCTCGCCCTCGGAACGTTCCACGCCGAAGTGATCGACAAGGTGGGCCGCATGATCGCGCGGATCACCTACGGCGCGACCGCCGAAGCGGGACTTGCCTTGTTCCAGCAAGCACACAGCCTCAACCCGGACTCCGCCATCACCCTGACCGAACACGCCAGAGGCTTGCTCATGCTGGAAGGCAGACGCCAACTGAGCACGGCCACGGAGCTTCAGGACAGGGCGGCTTCCATCGAACCCTTGGATGCGATGGAACAGCTCTATTTGGAGACTGCGCGATTGGATTGACCCCCCGCGCCGCTTCGCGTCACCCCCCCAGGGGGGCACACCTTCGGACCGGCAAAGCCGGATCCTGGGTGTTGCTGGACGAAGGCACTTCGCTCCGCCAGTTCGGCCCGCTATTCACTTTCTGGCGCGCGCTCAGCTGCTGGCCAGGCCATCCACCGCCTGAAACATGGCCTGGCGGGCCTGGGTGATGATCTGGGCGCGCCATTCGTCGGTGTCCACGTAGAAGGCGGCCAGCATCTGTTGCTTGATGGCCGTTCTCAAGGGCTCGGGGGCCTCGGGGTGCAGGTGCAGCCAGTGGTCGGCGCGCAAAGCGTTCACCACTTCGGTGATGGGCACCGTGCCGTACTCCATGGCGATGCCGGTGTACGAGGCCTGCGGGCATTCCTGCGGCATCGCGCTCCACATCAGGCCGGTCAGTCTGGCTGAGGTGGAAGAGCCGTCGTAGATGGAAGTGACCGGCGTCTGACCGCCGCCGTCCCACCAGGCGCGGGCACGGGCCACGGCAAGGGCGTCGTCCTCACCGGCAAAAATGCGCTCGCCCAGCCCACTCTCGCCCAGGCCTGTGTGCAGGTCGATCCAGGCGATGTGGCGGGCGCGGGCACCGTGGGTGCGCAACACCTTGCGCAACGTACCGTTGCTCCAGGTGGGCGCGGTGCCCCCATAGAAAAGGCCGTCGGCAAAGGCGTGCTGCCCCTGCGACACCGCTGCCTGGTACTGGTCGATTCCGCGCTCTGCAATGAAACGGCCAATGGCGGCCTCGTTCGCCTCGCTGGGGGGCCAGGTTTCCGGCAACAGCAACGGGTGCAGTTCTGCGTACGCAGGATTCTCCGGCAGGGGCTGGGCGAAGTCCTGGAAGTTGCGGTTCAGGTCGACGTTCTCGTGGGTCACGCGGCGCACCCAGGAAAAGCCGTGCGGGTTCAGCGCGTGGATGTAGAGCACCGCCACGCCAGCTTCGCGGGTCTTGGCTCGCCATTCGGCGTCGTGTGCGGCGAACACCTGCACGCCGGAGCCGCAGTAGCCTTCCACGCCATGGCAGGCGCTGCTGATCACCAGCAGGCGCTCGGCTTCAGGCGAGCCATCCAGCGCCACGTCCATGGCCAGCACCTCGCCGTCGCGCCCGGTCAGGGGGTGGTTGTGGCTGGTGATGGCCATGCCAGCGGTGGCAGCAGCTTCCAGGAACTGCACGCGGGCGCGGGCGTACGAAGCGGCGAACGCTTTGTGCAGATCCATCATGCAGCGCCACCGGCACGTGGCTGGCCCAACCACTTCTCGCTAAGGCGCACCCAGAAGGTGGCACCCAGGGGGATCAGATCGTCGTTGAAGTCGTAGCTCGGGTTGTGCAGCATGCAGGGTCCTTCGCCGTGCCCCATTTCGCGGTGCGCGCCATCGCCGTTGGCAATGAAGGCGTAGCAGCCGGGGCGCGCCTGCAGCATGTAGGCAAAGTCTTCGGCACCCATGGTCGGCTCCTGGTCGACCACCTTATCGGCACCCACGATCTCGGCCATCACCTCGCGCGCAAAGGCGGTTTCCACGGCATGGTTGATCGTGGGCGGGTAGTTGCGCTTGAACTTGAACTCCACCGTGGCGTCGAAGGCGGCGCAAGTGTGTTCGGCGATTTCCTTCATGCGCTTTTCGATCAGGTCCAGCACCTCGTAAGTGAAGGTGCGCACCGTGCCCTGAATCTCGCAGCTGTCGGGCACCACATTGGTGGCCTCGCCGGTGTGGATCATGGTGACCGAGATCACCCCGGCATCCACCGGCTTCTTGTTGCGCGTGATGATGGTCTGGAAGGCCTGCACCATCTGGCAGGCCACCGGAATCGGGTCGATGCCGTTGTGTGGCAACGCGGCATGCGCGCCCTTGCCGCGAATCACGATGTGGAACTCGTTGCTCGACGCCATGACCGGGCCCGGGCTGGCGGCAAAAGTGCCCACCGGCATGCCGGGCCAGTTGTGCATGCCAAACACCGCCTCCACCGGAAACTTGTCGAACAGCCCATCCTTGATCATTTCGCGGGCACCGCCACCGCCCTCTTCGGCCGGCTGGAAGATCAGGTACACCGTGCCATCGAAGTTGCGGTGCCTGGCGAAATGCTGTGCGGCGGCCAGCAGCATGGCCGTGTGGCCGTCGTGGCCACAGGCGTGCATTTTTCCAGCATGCTGGCTGGCATGGGCGAAGGTGTTGTGCTCCTGCATGGGCAAGGCATCCATGTCGGCACGCAGGCCAATGGCGCGGCCGCAGGCACCGCCGTCGCGGCCATGCACCACGCCCACCAGGCCGGTGGTGCCCAGCCCGCGATGCACCTCAATACCCCATTCGGTCAGCTTGCCCGCCACCACGTCGGCGGTGCGTACCTCTTGAAAACAGAGTTCAGGGTGGGCGTGAATGTCACGTCGGACGGCCGCAATGGACGCGGCCTGGGTCAGGATGGAGTCAATGAGTTGCATGGGGTCTCCCGGCACACCAGCGCCAGTTGCGATAAAGAATCACCCATGGTACCCAACCCGGCCACTTGCTCGGCGCCTCTTCGGCGACAACCCCTCCGACATTGGGGCGTGTCAGCCCTCAGCGGCGAATCCGGCCATCGGCGGTCAGCAACGTGAGATCCACGAACTTGGACCCGGTGTGCTTGTTGGGGCCAAAGTCGACAGGGAAGCCCCCGAGGTCCAGGTTGCGGATGCTCTGCACCGCACCAATGAAGCCTTCCCGGTTCAGGTTGCGGCCGGCTCGGCGCACACCTTCCGTGAACACTTTGGCCGCCACAAACCCCTCCATGCTGGAGTAGTTGGGTGTCTGCCCGGTCTTGGCCTTCAAGGCAGCCAGGTACTCACCGGCAATGGGCGAGAGCGGCGCGTAGGGAAATGGCATGACCTGACTGACCACCACGCCCCTGGCGTCCGCGCCCAGTTCGTCGAGCAAGGCCTGTGTGCCCACGAAAGACACGTTGTAGAAGTTGCCAACAAACCCACGCTTGCGGGCCAGGCGGATGAACGCCGCGCAAGACTTGTAGGCGCTGATCTGCACGATGGACTCGGGGCGCTGGGCCATGATGTCGTTCACCGCCTTTTCAACGTCGGTGGTGTTGCGCTCGACCGTACCAGTGGACACAGGCTCCGAATTCAGCTCTTTCAGGGCGCGGGTCACACCTTCCAGCCCCGCCTTGCCGTAGGCGTCATTCTGGTAGAAGACAGCGATCTTCTTGATGCCGGTCGATGTGGTCTGGCGGACGATGGCGGCAGTTTCATCGAAGTACGACGCACGCACGTGAATCGCATAACGGTTGAACGGCGTTCGAAGCGCCTCGGCACCAGTGAACGGTGCAAAAAACGGCACCTTGGCTTCGGTGGCCAGTGGCAACGCGACCACGCCCGTGGGCGTGCCGATGTAGCCAAAGAGCGCGAACACCCCCTCATCGATCAACTGACGGGTATTGGCTACGCAGCGCTCCGGCTCGTACCCATCGTCCAGCCGCTTGATTTCAATGCTTCGTCCATTGACGCCACCCTTGGCATTGAGGGCTTCGAAGTAGAGCTGAGCGCCCAGATAGAACTGCAGACCCAGTTGCTCCGCAGCCCCGGAAAACGGGGCCGACTGCCCGAGCAGGATGCGGGTGTCGCTCACACCCGCGCTTTGAGCCACCGCTGCCCCTGTCCATGCGCCCAGCGCCGATGATCCGACCAGCTTGCACACCGTGGAAAGCGCTTGACGACGCTGCATGGCAATCTCCTGATATGCTGGTTTCCAGCTGTTGAATCGCGGGCGCCCCAAGGGCGTTTCCTATGCAGCATATAACATAAGAACCGCGAGCCACCCCACTTTCCCGACCTCCGGCGACAACGATCCGACGTCCACCATGAACACCCTCGCCGTCCGTGGCGCCTGCCCCCACGATTGCCCCGACACCTGCGCCCTGATCACCACCGTGGAGAACGGCGTGGCCGTGCGCGTGCAGGGGAACGCTGAACACGCGCATACCGACGGTGCCCTGTGCACCAAGGTTTCGCGCTACACCGAACGCACCTACCACCCCGAGCGGCTGCTGCACCCCTTGCGCCGCACGGGCGCCAAGGGCAGTGGCCAGTTCGAACGGGTGGACTGGGACACCGCACTGAACGACATCGCCTCCAAACTTCAGGCCATTGCGGCACGGAACCCTGAAGCCATCCAGCCTTACAGCTACGCCGGCACCATGGGCCAGGTGCAGGGCGAAGGCATGGCGGCGCGCTTCTTTCACCGCCTGGGCGCTTCGTTGCTGGACCGCACCATCTGCGCCAATGCCGGCGGCGAAGGCCTGGTGCACACCCTCGGTGGCAAGGTCGGCATGAAGGTGGAGCATTTCGCCGAGGCCGGCCTGATCCTGATCTGGGGCAGCAACTCGATCGCCAGCAACCTGCACTTCTGGCGCCACGCGCAGCAAGCCAAGCGCAACGGCGCGCGCCTCATCTGCATCGACCCGCGCCGCAGCGAAACCGCCGACAAGTGCCACGAGCACATCGCGCTCAAGCCCGGCACCGACGCTGCGCTGGCGCTGGCCGTGATGCACGAACTCATCACCCACGACTGGCTAGACCACGACTACATCAGCCGCCACACGCTGGGCTGGGAGCGGCTGCGCGAGCGCGCCCTGCAATGGCCGCCGCAGCGCGCGGCCGACATCTGCGGCGTGCCGGTGCAACAGATCAAGGACCTGGCCCAGGCCTACGGCACCACCCGGCCGGCCGCCATTCGCCTGAACTACGGCATGCAGCGCGTGCGCGGAGGCGGCAACGCCGTGCGCGCCATCGCCTGCCTGCCGGCCCTGGTGGGCGCCTGGCGGCACCGTGCGGGCGGCTTGCTGCTGTCGTCTTCGGGGTTTTTCCCGATCCGGCGCGCGGCGCTGCAGCGCCCCGATCTGCTGGCCGGTCGCACCCCGCGCACCATCAACATGAGCACAATCGGCGACGATCTGCTGCGCGAAGCCTCGCCGACCTTCGGCCCCAGGATCGAAGCGCTGATCGTCTACAACAGCAACCCGGTGGCGGTGGCGCCCGAGTCATCCAAGGTCGTCCAGGGTTTTGCTCGCGAGGACCTGTTCACCGTGGTGCTCGAACACTTCCAGACTGACACCGCCGACCACGCCGATTACATCCTGCCGGCCACCACCCAGCTCGAACACTGGGACATCCATGCCAGCTATGGCCACACCGACGTGCTGCTCAACCGGCCAGCCGTCGAGCCGCTGGGCGAAGCCCGCACCAACACCGACATCTTCCGCGCCCTGGCCCGGCGCATGGGTTTTGACGACCCCTGCTTTGAAGAAGACGACCTCACGCTGTGCCGCACGGCGTTCGGCGATGTGGTCGACTTCGACCAGTTGCTCCACACCGGCTTTGTCACGCTGCCGGTGCCTGATGCCCCCTTCACACACGGCAACTTCCCCACCCCGTCGGGTCGCTGCGAATTTTTCAGTGAACGCCTGGCAGCCCAAGGCCTGGATGGCCTGCCGGACCATCTGCCCAACTACGAAACACCGACCGCCAGCGACCCCTACCCGCTGGCCATGATCTCGCCCCCGGCGCGCAACTTCCTCAACTCCAGCTTCGTGAACGTGACGAGCTTGCGCGACATCGAAGGCGAACCCGTGCTGGAAATGCACGCCGACGATGCCCTGGCCAGGGGCATCGCGTCCGGCGCCATGGTGCGCATCTTCAACGACCGGGGCGAATACCGCTGCAAGGCCGAGGTGTCGCGCCGGGCGCGCCCGGGCGTGGTCAATGGCCTGGGCATCTGGTGGCGCAAGCTCGGTGCCTTCGGCACCAATGTGAACGAGGTCACCAGCCAGCGCCTCACCGACCTGGGCCGTGGACCGGTGTTCTACGACTGCGCGGTCGAGGTCCAACCGCTTACGGAGTCTGCCTGATGATCGTGCCCCGGGTGCTGGCCGCCATGTTGCTCAGCGCCAGCCTGGGGGGCTGCGCCAGCCCCACCACCGGCGTGGGCTACTACTGGCAGTCGGTCACGGGTCACCTTCAGCTGATGCGGGCCGCGCGGCCGGTGCAGACCTGGATCGATGACGAACAGACGCCTGCAGCACTCAGGTCACGGTTGGCCACCGCACAACGCATCCGGGAATTTGCGGCCCATGAGCTGGCCCTGCCCGACAACGCCAGCTACCGCCGCTACGCCGACCTGCAACGCCGTGCCGCAGTCTACAACGTGGTCGCAGCGCCTGCGCTGGAACTCAGCCTGAACACTTGGTGCTTTCCCGTGGTGGGGTGTGTGGGCTACCGGGGCTATTACAGCGAGGCCGATGCCCGGGCCTTTGCCGACAGCCTGCCACGCGAACTGGACGTGGCCATCTACCCCGTTCCGGCGTATTCCACCCTGGGCTGGATGAACTGGGCCGGTGGCGATCCTTTGCTCAACACCTTCATTGGCTACCCGGAAGGCGAGCTGGCCCGCATTGTGTTTCATGAGCTGGCCCATCAGGTGGTGTATGCGAAGAACGACACCATGTTCAACGAGTCGTTCGCCACCGCGGTGGAGCGGCTGGGCGGCGCGCGCTGGCTGTCGCAGCAGGCCGGCGAGCAGGCGAAAGCCGAGTACGCCACCTTCGATGCCCGTCGCCGGGAATTCCGCGCTTTGACCCTCGCAGCACGCGCGCGTCTGCAGGCCATCTACACGGACCCGACGCTGGACGACGCGGCCAAACTTCGGCAGAAAATGGCGACCATGTCGCACTTTCGTCAGGAATACGAAGCCACCAAGCAACGCTGGGGCGGCTACCCCGGCTACGACGCCTGGGTGGCCCGCGCCAACAACGCGATGTTCGCCACCCAGGCCGCCTACGACGAACTCGTGCCCGGATTCGAGGCGTTGTTCGAACGCGAAGGGCGCGACTTCGCGCGGTTTTACGATGCGGTTCGCGCGCTGAGCAAACAACCGATGGATGAGCGGCACGCACAACTCAAGCGCATGGCTGCAGCCGCGCTGAAGACCGCAGCCACGCTACCGGACCCCAACCTCTGACCCAGCCACACAGGACGCACCCATGGCAGACATCCACATCCGGCGCAACCACCACCTTGGCCTCACCGGCGCCCGCAAGGTGGCCTGGCAATGGGCCGAGCAGGCCGAAGAGCAATTCGACATGAGCTGCACCTACGAAGAGAGCGACACCTGCGACGAGGTGCAGTTCACCCGTTCCGGCGTCACCGGTACGCTCAAGGTGTCGAACGACCACTTCGAACTGGATGCCCGGCTGGGCTTCCTGCTGGGGGCGTTCAAGGACCGGATCGAGGACGAGATCGTGAAGAACCTCGACGCCTTGCTGGCCGCGAAAAAGCCTGCCGCCAAAAAGGCCGCTGCCAAGAAAAAGGCCACCTGAGATGGTCTCGGTGGCCCTTTGTGCGGAGCGCGCTATCTGGTGCGGGTGATCAGCTGAGGCTTTCGATCAGGTCCACGTACTGCTGCATGGCGTCCTCACTGGACACACCCTTGAACCCGTTCCAGGCATCCCACTTGGCGCGCCCCACCATGTCACCAAAGCCGGGCTTCTTGTCGGCGTTGTCACCAGCGGTCGTCTGCTTGTAGAGCGCGTAGATCTTCAGCAGTGTCGCATTGTCGGGGCGCTCGCTGAGGTTCTTGGAGTTGGCAACGGCAGCTTCGAAGCGGGCTTTGAGATCAGACATAAAGGTCTCCTGTTGGAATGGATCAACGTCGGTAGTGTCGAGCCGGTGCGCCTCGCAGGGCCACCGTGATGAAATCGGATAATGCCGACCAAAGAACGTGTAGACGATTGCCGTGGGGATCGCGGAGATCGTCAACACGTTCTTAGGGCTCGCCCGGTATCTTACGTGCTGACCTGACGGCAGAATAGAGGCGACACTCTCACAACAACAACCCCCCAGCCGCACACGATCGCACCGATCGGGCGGGCTCAGGGCAGCAGGAGACACCATGGTTCAGCGCGTTCGCCGCCCAGCGGCTCACCCCGCCACGCCAGCCGCGGCCGCCCCCTTGTCCCGCCGAAAGAGAGCATCTGTCCCACAAAGAGAAACCCAGGCAACGAAGCCCCGGGCACCTCAAGCCAGACCTTCGATCGCCAACAGTCTGGGCCTTGAGGGGGAGCGCATGAGCAAGGTCGACACGGCCTGGCTGCGCATGGACTCGGCGTCCAACCTCATGATGATTGTCGGGGTCTGGGTGCTGCGCCCGGGCATCACCCTGGCCGCCCTGAGCGAACGCGTGCGCGAGCGCCTGTTGCCCTACCGTCGTTTCGTGCAGATCGCTCGCCAGGATGCCGCAGGCGCCCACTGGGCAGACGATCCAGACTTCCAGCTCGAAAGGCATGTGCTTGCACGGCCGCTCGAACGTCAGAGAGGGCAGAGCGAACAAGCGGCCCTGCAAGACCGTGTGGCGCACCTGACCATGCAGCCGCTCGATCCCGATCACCCGTTGTGGCAGTTCGAATTGATCGAGCAATACCAGGGCGGCTCCGCGCTGGTCGCTCGCATCCATCACTGCATCGCCGACGGGATCGCGCTCATCAGCGTGATGATGAGCCTGGTCGACGGCGGCGCCCCGCCGCCGCAACGCAAATCACCCAAAACTGCCCGAGCAGGCATGGAAGCGGCCGAAGACTGGGTGGCCGATTCGCTGATCCGCCCTTTGGGCGAACTGACCGCGCGCGCACTGGAAGTGGCAGGCGGCGGCGCTGCGAAATCGCTATCCATGCTCGCCTCGCCGCAACAGGGCCTGAGCGACACCCTCAGCCAAGCCATGGACATCGCCCGCATCGGCGGGCAACTGGCCAGCGATCTGGCCGCGCTGGCCCTCATGCCGGACGACTCCCCCACCCGGCTCAAAGGCCAGCCCGGCCAGCACAAGCGCGTTGCCTGGTGCGAACCCATCCCGCTCGACGAAGTCAAGGCCATCAGCAAGGCATTGAAGTGCTCCATCAACGACGTGCTGCTGAGCTGCGTGGCCGGCGCCATTGGCGCCTACCTTCGCCACCAGGGCGATGACCCCCGGGGCAAAGAAATCCGCGCCATGGTACCGATCAATCTGCGGCCCATGTCCGACGCATGGAAACTGGGCAACCGTTTTGGTCTCGTGCCTTTGGTGCTGCCGATTGGCCTGGACAACCCCATCGAGCGCGCATTGGCGGTTCGCGCCCGCATGACCAGCCTCAAGGGCAGCCTCCAGCCCTTGTTGACCTTCGGGCTGCTGTCGGTCGCTGGCCTGTTGATCAAGCCGGCGCAAGACGCCATGCTCAGCCTGTTCGGGCGCAAGACCACGGCCGTCATGACCAACGTACCCGGACCCAGCGAAAAGCTCAAGGTTTGCGGCTCCACGCTGGAACAGACGATGTTCTGGGTGCCGCAGTCCGGCACCGTGGGACTCGGCGTGTCGATCCTGAGCTATGGCGGGGGGGTTCAGTTTGGTGTGATCGCCGACACCACGCTGTGCCCCGATCCGCAAAAAATCATCGATGAGTTCGAACCCGAGTTCCGCCGCCTGCTGACTTTGACGCTGATGTTGCCGTGGGGAGGAGATTGACCCCGCGCGCCGCAGGCGGCGCGCGGGGTCAGCCCAACCTTCGATCGGCGATCTCCAGCAGGCCGTCAAAGATCAGGCTTTCCACCAGCTCCACTGGCGTGGACATGCTCGGTGCCATCTTCCAGCCCGCGCCACCGGTCATGTAGCAGACCGGGGCATAGCCGCTGTGTTTCTGCAGGTTCTCCACCATGCGCTGGACCGCACCGGCGATCGCGAACGTGCCCCCACTGGTGAGGGCGTCGCTGGTGTTGGTCGGGAAATCGCGCACCTCGCCGGTGGGCACATGCAGTCCGGCGGTGCCTGACTCCAATGCGCGCAACATGATCCCGTGCCCGGGCAGGATGATGCCGCCGAGGAAACGGCCGTCGATGTCGAGGGCCTCAACCGTGACCGCCGTGCCCACCATCACGACCACGCAAGGCCTGGCTGGCCCTTGAGACAACAGCCGCTGGCGCGCACCGATCATGGCAACCCAGCGATCGGTACCCAGGCGCGCAGGGTGGTCGTAACCATTGACGACACCCGCTTCTTCGCTGCTGGAAACCACCCAGCGCGGCACCACATCCCACAACTCCAGCTGCTCTTCGACACGGCGCTTGACGGCGTCGCCCGCCACCACGCAACCCATCACCCAGTTCGGCGGCGGCAGGTCGGCCCAGTCGCCTTCCGCCAGTTTTTCAATGTTTTCCAGGAACTGGGCCCCATGCGCCAGCAACCGGGCGCCCACGCGTGGTGCTTCGTAGAGTGCCCATTTCAGGCGGGTGTTCCCAACGTCCAGGGCCAAAAAAGTCATGGCCGCATTATGACCATGAGGCGCCGCGTGCAATGCGGCGGCGCAACAGAGGTAGGATGAACCGGTCGTGTCGGATCAGAACACGCCGATCCAGCAGGCTCTCTGCACCGCCGCGAGCTTGTTGTCGGTCTGCAGTTTGGCCATGGCGTTCGACAGGTGGTAGTTCACCGTCCGTTCGGAACAGTCCATGCGCTGCGCTGTTTCGCGGGCGGTCAGCCCTTCAAATGCCAGATGCAGGCTTTCCTGCTCGCGAGGACTCAGCGTGACACGTTTCTCAGCGATCGATCGCTTGAGCATGGGCCAGATGTTGAAGGCCGACCAGGCCAGTACCGCCGCTTCCGACCGATCTGCAAAGGACTTCGGGCTAAACATGAAACACTCGAAGGCGCGTCCTGCCGGCAGGGTGAAGGCCACACGAACCAGCGTCTGGTGGCCGTGCGCCAGCCACAGACGGCGCCAGCGACTGCCGCTGTCCATCGACGATTTGGAAATGTCCTGCCAAGCGACCAGAGGCGCGTCACTGTCGCGCCAGCTTGCCCCAAAATCCCGGCTGTCGGCCAGCGCCTGTGCAGCACCCAGCAGCCGGGGCGGGTGAATGGCCAGCACCTGTCGGTCGTCGCGCCCACCCATGGGATCGGGACCCAGCACCAATACCGCTTCAACACCTTGGTCGTGCAGTGCGCAAACCCAGTCGGCCAGGACAGCGTCCAGGCCGACACTGTCAAAGTTGACAGGTAAGGTCATGGTCATGATCAGGAAAAGCCTTCAACTGTGACAATACGTTTCGGTCTCATCTGGCGGTCAAGACTCCCCAACGGAAGGAATACATAGTGCGTCTGGACCGATTGTGGCTCCACAGTACAAAAGCTCGCCTTTGGCGAGGGATGCAGGACGAGATCGTCCACGCCCCGCTGGAGGCTATTTTGCATCCATCGCGCTACCGATTGATCTGGATCGGTTTTTTTACCTTTTTTGGCCACATCATCATCGCGATCGTCTGGGGGTACCTGATTCCTCAGCCCTACGAAAACTTTGCGGTACGGGCGCTGATGGCGCTGCTTTCGATCATGTATGTGATGCCGGAGGTGCTGCGCGATCCCATGTCGCACAGCAGCGGTCGCTACTTCGGTGCCGCCACCTGGATACAGCTTCCGTGGTTTTTCAGCTGGATGTACGCAATGAACGGGGGCAACGCGGCCTGGTTGGCCAGCATGACGGCCATGATCCTGATCTACTACCATGCCACCGACTGGCGACTGGCGACACTGGGCCTGATCGCCGGTTTGCCCACGGGCTACCTGGTCGCGCATGCGATGCAAGGCCAACCGCCAGAATTCAGCACCCCTGGCGTGGCCGTTGTGGTCATCGGCTTTGCCTGGATCATGGGACTCATGCTCGGGTTCTCCAGTGCCAACCTGCGCAGAACGCGCATGCTCAACACGCTGAGCACCATGGGTGTGATGGCGCACGAACTGCGCACGCCGCTGGCCACCGTCAACCTGCTGGGCGATGTGATGCGCAACCTGGTGCAGCACGATGTACCCGAAAGCAAACGCAAGCGCATCGAAGAGCTTTCGGGCCGGTTGCAGAGCCTGGTGCGCAGCATGAACCAGCAGATCGACACCCAGATCTCCAATGCGCAGCTCTTCAGGCTGCCGCGCAACCAGACGCTCATCAGGGCCGCCGAGGTGGTGCAGGACACGGTGAATCAGTATCCCTACCGATCCACGCGCGAACGTGATTGTGTGCGTGTGCACATCCAGCAGGACTTCTGCTTCCAGGGTTCGCGCCCGTTGTTTGGGCAGGTGCTGTCCAACCTGATCAAGAACGCGCTGCACTCGCTGGCGTCCGCCAGCAGCGCACCGAGTCCGGGCGACCTTCGGGTCGACGTGGGCATTCACCACGGTAAAGGGCGCATCGCGGTGTCCGACGAAGGCGTCGGCATCCCCCACGACCTGCAACAGCGGATTTTCGAGCCGTTCTACTCGACCCAGTCCGGCGCCGGCAGCGGTCTCGGACTCACTTTCTGCAAGAACGTCGTGGAATCCGCCCACGGCACACTCAGCGTGCACTCCGAAGTTTCGCGAGGAGCCGTCTTCATGATCGATCTGCCGCTCACGCAGATTCCGCGCGCCCTAACCGACACCACAGAATGACAATGCGATGGCACTGACACTTTCACTCTTTCACCGTCCGGGGAGCATCCTGTTCCTCGACGACGACCCTGACTACCTCGACATGCTGGGCATGGTGGTGCCCGCCAACTGGCAGATCGAGCTGTTCTCCCGCCCGTCGGGCTTCAGCGAACGCATGCGCCAGGAACCCGCCCGCTGGGAAGCCGACGCCAACCTCCAGTTGCAGATGATCGATCGCTGGCGACAGGGTCAGCCGCTCATCCCTCAGGTGCTCCGGTACTGGGGGAACAACCCCTCCCGGTACAACCTGGCCAAAACCTGTGTGATCGATTTCGCCATGCCCGGCACCAACGGCCTGCAGGTGCTGGACACCTTACTGGACTGGCCGGGTTCCCGCGTGCTGCTGACCGGTCAGGCCGACGAGCAGATCGCCGTGCAGGCCTTCAACAACGGACTCATCGACCAGTTCGTGCCCAAACAGGCGCCCGACATCACCCGGCTGCTCATGAGCGTGCTGCGCAGACTGTCAACTGCGCCGCATGCCCGGGTCAATGCGATGTGGCGGGGCGCGCTGCAGCCGGTCCAGCAGTCAATCTTGCAGGTACCGTCGGTGTCTCAGGCGCTCCAGGCTTATGTCGAGCAGCACTGGGTCGAATACGCCGTGCTCGGCCAGCCCTTCGGTCTGCTCGGACTGGACGCCACCGGGCGCTGCCAGTGGCTGCAGTTGGAAGTCGCGTCCAGTCTGGGGGATCTGGCAGAACTCGTAGCCACGGCGGGTCTGCCTTTCGACACGGTGCGCGCCGTTCGGGCCGGACGCCTGCTGGCGGCCGTCGAACTGCACCAGCAACTGGGGCTGCGCGGCCCCGTGCGCACGGCGCCAGCCATTCCCATGGGCAGCGACAGCATGCTGCTGGCAGCCTCCTTCCCCCTGGAAGCCGACGAGCTGCCTCAGCCCATCTATGGCTACCAGCACGTGCTGAGCGGCATGAGCTCACGCACCATTTGCGATGATTAGTACACCCCCCGCGCCGCTTCGCGTCACCCCCCTCAAGGGGGGCGGCACTGGCCGTCTGGCAAAGCCAGCCCGGCGGTGCCCCTGGTGGGCGTCATTTCACTCGTCGCGGGTGGGCGCTCCGGCGCGATGAATAGCTGAAGTAAACACCCCCGCGCCGCTTCGCGTCACCCCCTTCAATGGGGGGCGGCACTGGCCGTCTGGCAAAGCCAGCCCGGCGGTGCCCCTGGAGGGCGTTGCTTCACTCGTCGTGGGTCGCGCTCTGCGCGTTCATCCGCGCCCGTCGCGCAATGATCCAGTCCCAGGGCTTCACGATGGGCGCAATGTCTCTGGCCACGGCTTCCAGGTGTTCCAGCTCGGCTTCGGTGAGTGCAGCGTTCAGCGTGAGGCGTACCAGGGCGCGATTGCGACTGGTTGCCGGTGCACAGAAGATGGCACCGAACACGCCCCGCTCTTCGAGCGCATCCCGCAGCGCCATGGTTTCGGGCTCGGTGCCGGCCTCCAGTGCAATGATCTGCTCGGTGCCCTGGTGGATCGGGTAGCCCATGTCGGACAGGGACTGCCGCACCCGGCGCGTCATGCTCCTGAGTCGCTCGCGGGCCACGTCTGCCGCTTTCAACACCCCCACCGTGGCCTTGAGGCCGGCGATTTCCGAGGGCAGCAGGCACGAACTGAAGATGTTCGGGTAACTTGAACTCAGGATGTAGTAGCGCATGCTGGCGGGCGCGGTGAAGAAGCCGGCGCGCCCGGCCACCGACTTGGCCAGACTCGCGGAGATGAAATGCACGCGATCGGTCAGCCCCAGTTCGGCGCACAGTCCCGCCCCCGCCGGGCCATGGGTGCCCAGTGAGTGGGATTCATCGACCAGGATCATGCTGCCGTGCTTTTCGACCACCTCCACCATGGCCTTCAGCGGGCACACGGCGCCGGTGGTGCTGTAGACCGAATCCACCACCACAACACCAGGCCCTTTCTTGCTCATCATGCGATCGAGGTGATCGGGGTCGTTGTGGCGGAACGCATGTGCCGGCGCTCGGGCCGCATGCGCACCTTCCCAAAGCGAGGTGTGGGCCATGGTGTCGATGTAGACCGGCGTCTGCGGGTCTGCGATCGACTGCAGCAGGCCCACATTCGCCGAATAGCCGGACTGGCACAGGAACGCGTCTTCCTTGCCCACCCAGTCGGCCAGGGTCTGCTCGAACACCCGGGAGGGATGCTGTTGCAGCAGGAAAACGCCCGATTGAACGACGAATTCGCTGCTCTTGGTGATGGCATCGACCTGGGCTTTGACGATGTCCGGGTGGCCGGTCACACCCAGGTAGTCATTGCCGTCGAGCCGCACGGCATTGGGCCCAGGCGCCCGCCCGTGCAGCACAAATTTGCCGCCCCAGGAACCATTCCAGCGGGGCATGAATTCCCGCTCGATTCTTGCTTGCAAGGTGGCCGACAGGCCGGGATCTCGAGATTTGGTGGATTCAATTTGCCCCAACGCTTCCATGGTGTTCTCCTAAAAGGATGGAAAACCCCATTGAAAGAAGAAATTGGGCAATATGACCGTGACCCCTGTCATATCTGACAGGGGTTGTTACTCTTTCTACTCAAGTTTGATGTATAGCCGCCGATAAAAGGGCTTGCAACCGGACGGCCGCGATCAGTTCTGGCGCCAGGGCAGGCCGTGGCGCTTCCAGCCCCCGCGATGCCCGCGTTGTGCCTGGGCGTCGGGATCGCCCTCAAATCCCTCGAGGATGTTGTAGGCCTCCAGGCCCAGTTCGGTCGCCCGCTTGGCGGCAGCAATGGACCGCACACCGCTGCGACACAGCATCACCAGCTTCTTGCCGCCAGCGCCCGCCTGGCGGACGCCCTCGTCAAACGCCGGATTCATGGCCATGCCGGGCCACTGCTTCCAGGCCACGGCGAGCGCATCCGGTACAAAACCAACCCATTCGCGCTCGGCGTCCGTCCGCACGTCCACCAGGGTCGCCACTCCCTCCTGCACCCATTGCCAGGCGAGTTGCGGCGACACGTCACCGGCGTAACCGGCCTGGACCGGGCGGGGCTGCAGGAGCAAGGCACCATCCAGGTCGTGCCGGATGCCCGAGGTCAGGTTGGCAGGGACTGCTTCATCGATCCGCTTCGGCTTGGGCAGGTCCAGCGCCGCCATGATGGCCACGAACTCGGCCTCGCTCTTGCCAGCAACGCGCGGATTGCCAGACCTTTCCTGCCCGATGGTGGAGTGGCTGCGCCCCTGGTAGTCGTGACCTGGCCAGACGGTGGTGTCGTCTGGCAAGGCAAACAACACCTCGGTCAGGCTGCGGTACAGATCCGAAGCATTGCCTGACTGGAAATCGGTTCGGCCACAGCCGTTGATCAGCAATGTGTCGCCCGTGAACACATGGTCCCGCCACACATAACTCATGCTGCCCGCCGTGTGCCCCGGGGTGTGCAGGGCCTTGAGGGTTTCGCCGCCAAAAGGGAGACTGTCGCCATGCCGGAGCTGCACCCCGGCGGTGCCGATGCCACAGCCTTGTGGCGCGGCGGTGCGAGCACCTGCCAGTTCGGCCAGCTTGCCAGCGCTGGTGATGTGGTCGGCATGGGCATGGGTCTCCACCGCCCACACCAGCTTGAGTCCGTATTCGCGCAGCGTGGCCAGGTCGCGTTCAAGCTGCTCATCCACCGGGTCGATGATGACGGCGTCGCGCGTGCCCTGGTCAAACAGCACATAGGTGTAGGTGCTGGAGGTGGGGTCAAAAAGCTGAATCGGTTTCATGGCAATCCTCCTTATGTCAGGAATATTTCGACAGCATCTCGGCCACGTCGTCGGCCGGCACGCTGCCCTCAGCGATCACGCAGCCCACCAGGGCGAAGAAGGATTTGTCGAGCGCCTTGCGCACGGCAGCCAGTTGCTGGGCCACCTTCTCGCAGTCGGCTTCGGTCTCGATGAGCTTCTGAATGCCTCGCACCTGGCCTTCTGCGCGCTTGAGTCGCAGAATCAGTGAACGTTTGCGCTCAGCATCTCGGACGATGGTCATGAATGGGCTCCATTGGGTTCCATCCCGGCAAGGCGGGATGGATGGTGACAGGGACAAAGGATCCGCAATTTTATACTCCTTAGGGTATTTTTATGCCCCGGCACTCACAAGACCAGACCGGGCATGCGACCTCAGAACACGACGGCGGGAGACCCTCAACCAAGGGTGAACACCATGGTCTTTGACAAAGTGCTGGAGTAAGATTCACAATTGACGTTTACGTAAACGTCAATCAATCCCGTCCACCCGTTGCCCGGCTCATCGCACCCGTGGCCTACCGGAGCACTGCATGCCCAGCTCGAGCGAGATTTCGCTGCCATTTCCCGTGGCCGCCATCCAGGCCTCCAAAGGCAGCCTGTGGGCCGACTGGCAGGTACCGGTCGCGCGCAATGGAAAAGACGTCGATCTCAAGGCGCTCGACACCGGCGCCAAACCCTATTCCAACGGCAACAAGACTGCAGACAAGGCCGCTGTCGAGGTTCTGGCCGAAGAGCTCGATCGGTTGCAGGAAGTGTTCTATGCCGACAAGCGCTTCAAGCTGCTGCTGGTGCTGCAAGGCACCGACACGTCGGGCAAGGACGGCACCGTGCGCGGTGTGTTCTCGCGCACTAGCCCGCTAGGGGTGCACACCGTGGGCTGGAAGGCACCGACCGAAACCGAACGCGCGCACGACTACCTCTGGCGCATCCACCAGCGGGTGCCGGGCGCAGGCGAGATCATGGTCTTCAACCGCAGCCACTATGAAGACGTGCTGGTTCCACCGGTCAACCGCTGGATCACACCGGAACAGACCCGTCAGCGCTTTGAACACATCAACGCCTTCGAGCGCATGCTGGCCGAGACAGGCACGGTCATTCTCAAGTGCATGCTGCACATCGGATTCGATGAGCAGCGCGAACGCCTGCAGGCCCGGATCGACGACCCCACCAAGCACTGGAAGTTCAGCCACGGCGACCTGGAGGTGCGACAGCAATGGGGTGACTACCAGAAGGCCTATGAAAACCTGCTCGGTGCCACCAGCACGCCCTGGGCCCCATGGACGGTGGTGCCCGCCGATTCCAAGACCCACCGCAATTTGATGATCGCCACCCTGGTGCGCGACACGCTCAAGGCGCTTGACCTCCGCTACCCGCCCGATGACCCTTCGCTGGCCGGCCTGCGCATTGCCTGACATTGAATACCTGACCTGACCCAACCCCACCCGCCATGACCCAACTCAACGCCGACTACCAGGCCCTCGCCAGCTACCGCCCCACGCACAAGGTGCGCTTCGTCACCGCCGCCAGCCTGTTTGACGGCCACGACGCGGCCATCAACATCATGCGTCGCATCCTGCAAGGCATGGGCGCCGAGGTGATCCACCTGGGCCACAACCGCAGCGTGGACGAAGTGGTGACGGCGGCCCTGCAGGAAGACGTGCAGGGCATTGCCATCAGCTCGTACCAGGGCGGCCATGTGGAGTACTTCAAGTACATGGTGGACCTGCTCAAGGCACGCGGGGGCGAGCACATCCAGGTGTTCGGTGGCGGCGGTGGCGTGATCGTGCCCAGCGAGATCCGCGAGCTGCAGGACTACGGCGTGGCGCGCATCTACAGCCCCGAAGACGGCCAGCGCATGGGCCTGGCCGGCATGATCGGCGAAATGGTGATGCGCTGCGATCGTGACCTCACCCCGCACGCACCCAAGGCGCTGAGTGCCATCGAAGGCCAGGGCGAGATGAACTGGTGCGCGCTGGCCCAACTCATCACGGCGCTGGAAAGTGGCAAGGCCGATCCGTCGATCGTGACCGCCCTGCACGAACAGGCCAAGGCGCGCAAAGTGCCGGTTCTGGGCATCACCGGCACCGGCGGCGCAGGCAAGTCCTCGCTCACCGACGAACTCATTCGCCGCCTGCGGCTGGATCAAGACGATGCGATGCGCGTGGCGGTGATCAGCATCGATCCCTCGCGCCGCAAGAGTGGCGGTGCGCTGCTGGGCGACCGCATCCGCATGAATGCGATCGGGCCATGGCAACAAGAGCAACGCGTGTTCATGCGAAGCCTCGCCACTCGCGACTTTGGTAGCGAAATCAGCGCCGCCCTGCCCGACGTGATCGCCGCCTGCAAGGTCGCCGCCTTTGACTTGATCATCGTCGAGACCTCCGGCATCGGCCAGGGCGACGCGGCCATCGTGCCGCACGTGGACATTCCCATGTACGTGATGACGCCGGAATTCGGCGCCGCCAGCCAGCTGGAGAAGATCGATATGCTCGACTTCGCGGAGTTCGTGGCCATCAACAAGTTCGACCGCAAAGGCGCCAGTGACGCGCTGCGCGACGTGGCCAAGCAGGTGCAGCGCAACAAGGAAGCCTGGACCACGCCCACCGAACAGATGCCGGTGTTCGGCACAATGGCCGCGCGCTTCAACGACGACGGTGTGACCGCCCTGTATCAGGCGCTCAAGGTCCGCCTGACCGAACTGGGGCTGGCACTGGCCGAAGGCCGCTTGCCCCAGGTGGCCGTGCGCCACAGCACCAACCAGACCCCCATCGTGCCCGGCGCACGCACGCGCTACCTGGCGGAGATCAGCGACACCGTGCGCGGCTACAAAAAGGCAGCGCGCGAGCAGGCGCGCCTGGCGCGTGAAATCCAGCAGCTGCACGCCAGCGCAGCCATGCTGCGTGTGGAGAAGCCGGAGCGCTCGCGCGCAGCCGAAGCCGTGATCGACCTGGCCCAGGTACGCGAACTCAACCAGGACCCGGCCGCCCGCAAGCTGCTGGCCCAATGGCCCGACATGCAGAAGGCCTACGCGGGCGACGAGTACGTGGTGAAGATCCGCGACAAGGAAATCCGCACCGCGCTGACCACCAAGAGCCTTTCTGGCACCACCATCCGCAAGGTGGCTCTGCCGCAGTACGAAGACCATGGCGAGATCCTGAAGTGGCTGATGCTGGACAACGTGCCCGGCAGCTTCCCCTACACCGCCGGCACCTTCGCCTTCAAGCGCGAAGGCGAAGACCCTACCCGCATGTTCGCCGGTGAAGGCGACGCCTTCCGCACCAACCGCCGCTTCAAGCTGCTCTCTGCCGGCACGCCTGCCAAGCGCCTCTCCACCGCCTTCGACTCGGTCACGCTCTACGGTAACGACCCCGACCCGCGTCCCGACATCTACGGCAAGGTGGGCAACTCCGGTGTGAGCATTGCCACGCTGGACGACATGAAAGTGCTCTACAGCGGCTTCGACCTCTGCCACCCGGCCACGTCGGTTTCCATGACCATCAACGGACCGGCACCCAGCATCCTGGCGATGTTCATGAACACCGCCATCGACCAGAACCTGGAAAAGTTTCAGGCGGAGAACGGCCGCGAGCCCACCGCCACCGAAGCCGCCAAGATCCGCGAGTGGGTGTTGGCCAACGTGCGCGGCACGGTGCAGGCCGACATCCTGAAGGAAGACCAAGGCCAGAACACCTGCATCTTCTCGACCGAGTTCAGCCTGAAGGTGATGGGCGACATCGCCGAGTATTTCGTGCACCACGACGTGCGCAACTTCTATTCGGTGAGCATCAGTGGCTACCACATCGCCGAGGCCGGCGCCAACCCCATCAGCCAGCTCGCCTTCACGCTCAGCAACGGCTTCACCTTCGTGGAGGCGTACCTGGCGCGCGGCATGCACATCGACGACTTCGCGCCCAACCTGAGCTTCTTCTTCAGCAACGGCATGGACCCGGAGTACACCGTGCTGGGGCGGGTGGCCCGCCGCATCTGGGCCGTGGCCATGCGCGACAAGTACGGCGCCAACGAACGCAGCCAGAAATTAAAGTACCACGTGCAGACCAGTGGCCGCTCACTGCACGCGCAAGAGATCCAGTTCAACGACATCCGCACCACACTGCAAGCGCTGATCGCCATTTACGACAACTGCAACAGCCTGCACACCAACGCCTTCGACGAGGCCATCACCACGCCCACGGAAGATTCGGTGCGTCGCGCCATGGCGATCCAGCTCATCATCAACCGCGAGTGGGGTCTGGCCAAAAACGAAAACCCTAACCAGGGCGCCTTCATCATCGACGAGCTCACCGAACTGGTGGAAGAGGCGGTGCTGCAGGAGTTCGAAAAGATCGCCGAGCGCGGCGGCGTGCTGGGCGCGATGGAAACCGGCTACCAGCGCGGCAAGATCCAGGACGAGTCCATGCACTACGAGATGCTCAAGCACACGGGTGAGTACCCCATCGTGGGCGTGAACACCTTCCGCAACCCCAACGGCGAGGCCGCACCCGACACGCTGGAACTCGCCCGCTCCACCGACGAAGAGAAACAGAGCCAGTTGCAGCGTCTGGCCGACTTCCATGCCCGCCATGCCAGCGCATCGCCCGCCATGCTCAAACGCCTGCAGCAGTCGGTGATCGACAACGGCAACGTGTTCGAGGTGCTGATGGATGCGGTGCGCGTGTGCTCCCTGGGGCAGATCACGCGCGCCCTGTTCGAGGTGGGGGGGCAGTACCGGCGCAACATGTGAAGCTGGCTGCCCAGCACAGCCGGCGCCCTCGGGCGCCAGGGAGCGCCTACGACCGGTTCGCCAGCGGCAGATTGAGCAGCAGATTCTGTGGCTTAAGCTTGAGCAGGCCGCCCTCGGTCATGGCCATGCCCAGGTACACCGGCTTGCCGTGCATTTCGGGCAAGACGTGGGCAGGATCATCGAACTGCAGGCGAAACAGGCTGATCAGGCGCGCCTGCCGCTCGGGCTCCACCGCGTGACCCTGGTAGAGATCGTTGAGCAATCGACTGGATTCCACGTCGAGCCCCAGGTGCCAGCGCCAAGACGGATCGTCCACCCGTGCTTCCGGGCGGATCTGAACGCCCGTCCCCAGGAAATGCCGCACCCAGCGTTGCAACACGCGGGCCAAGGCCTTCAGCCCGGAGTTTGAGCGCGTCATCGTGAGCGTGAGCCCGTGCGGCAGCTCGTTCTGCACCTCGTGCGTCAGGTCCAGCACGAAGTTGAACCGCCCCGCACCCAACCGGCTTTCCATGTAGCGCGCGCCATTGGCCTCGGCCAACACCTCCACCTGCACCGCAGGCAAGGCAGCCCCGCCCTGCAACAGCAGCCGCCCCACCGCGCCAGCGCCACCCGTCTCGTTCAGCATGTCCAGCGTGTCGGCGTCACCGCTGAGCACCCGCCCCTCGCTCACACTCACCCGTTGCCGACGGAACAGCATTTCAGCTGCTCGCCAGCACAGGGGATCTGCCTCGTCTGCCAGCAAGTGGCTGACGATGGCCTGCACCATGAGGTCCAGGAACAGCGGCGGCACCACAATGGAGCCTTGCTTGAAGAAACCGGCATAGGCCGCCTCAAGCGAACCCGCCGCCATCACGGCATCGCGAAAATCAAGGAACAGCCGGTGATTGGCCCGCACGTCGTCGTCCGCCAAGGCATCCAGCTCCGCCCGCGGCACCGCACGCAAAGGGTCATGCTGCAAAGCCTCGTGCAACGCACGCTCGGCGTCACACGACTCCTCCACCAGCGCCAGCTCGGGCCGCTCCAGCCACAGGTGCCAGTAGTCGGCAGTGGGCACCAGCCAGCCTCGCGCGTCGCTGGAAAGGCGGTCGTGACCGCATGAAGACCAGAAGGTTTCAGGCTGAGTGGGCATGGAGGCAATCAACGAGCTGCATTGAAGGTGTGCAGCGGCTCAAGGGCGGGGTTGCGTGCGATTGTCCTTCACTGCCACAACCCAGCGCTCGGCAATGCCTTCGCAGGACAGAACACAGGCTTGGCAGCCCACAGCGCTACTGCGCAGCCCCATCCAATTGTTCGTTGCGCTTGTTCATTTGCTCCATCGACTGCTGAACCTGCTGCCGCACCTGTTCCTGCGTCTTGCGGGCCTGTTCCAGTTCCATCTGCTTGGTGGCTCCGGCCGTGGCGGCGGTGCCGGCGCTTTCGAGCCCGCAGCCGGCAAGAATCAGCGGCGTGACAGTGATTGCCAGAAGGCCAGCTTTGTATCTGATGTTCATGATGCACTCTTGAAAGGGGCGTTGGTACTCACGGTGGCACCACGTTTTGCACCCAGCCACCCCGACTGCCGGAAAACGATGTCAGAAAAGAAAAAGCGACCGTCTTTCGAAGGCCGCTTTTTGCTTTTGTTTTTGCTTTTGCTTTGCTAACCAGTTGGCCAGCAAAACAATTATTTGGTGGCTGGGACAGAATCGAAAGATTCGCTATAGGCCCCGCCATTCCTCACTCTCACAACCGTCAATTTTCGCAGGGTACACGCTGGGATACACCTAACAGGCCTGCAGAAAACCGGAAATTGCGGCTCCGCTCCACAGACATTTCCGCTGCTGCACTGGATTATGTCGCATTCGCTCCAGCACGCCAAACGGCGCAAGGAGACCACGCCGGTGGCCGCTGATCATGGTCGTCGCGTTCGTCGACTTCGTTGGCCAGGCCAGAGGGCTACCTCGATCAACTGCCCGCAGTCCTCCGGTTCAGACTGCACACAGGGTTCAGGCAAGCAAGGCCTACAGCTTTGCCGCCTGCTTTTCAAAGTCTGCTGGCCGACGCTGGCTAAAGGTCTGCAAGTTGCCGAGTTTCCAGCGCAGCGCAGGCAGTTCAGACGCATGCGGGCATTGGAGCAATGTCCAATCTGGCTGTGCAGGGGCCAGACCCGTCAGGAACTGTTTGTGTTGGCGATCCATGGCCATCCGCCTGGTCTTGCGTTGCGGGTAATTGCAGAAGGCGTCGAACTGAGTCCGCCTAGGATGGAGATAGGTGGTCAGCGACAACTGGTGTCAGCAGGTTCCACACGGCCGCCTGCTGAGCGCACCACAGTTACACTTCGCGAACTCCAGTGCAATCCGAACATGTTTGAACGCTTCGCCCACGGTTAGCGGGCTCCAAGCCCTCCTTCTCTGCTGGCGATTTCAGCCACTCACTTTTGAACCAAAAGAACAAACTGGCCTCGCAGCACGCTGCGCGGCAGACGCACCACTTGATCCACAGCCTGGGCGGCCTGCCCTTGCTCGGGTTGGCCTACGTCGCAGGTCTGGCGCTCCAGGGCTTGGGCCTCGTGACCAACCTCTTCCCCAATACAGTGTTGTGGTGTCTGCCTGCCTATTTGTTGGCCGCTCACCTGATTTACCGCTCGGTGCACCTACCTGTGGTGGAGCAGTTCAGCATGTTGATTATCAACAGCCTGGCTCCTTATCCGGTGCTGATGCTGGGCTTTGCGTTGTTGCAACACCGCTATTCGCGCGGCGCAGTGCTAACGGCCGCACTGATCACGATGACGTGGTTCTGGCTGGTGGAAATGCGGGCCCGCAAGCGCCAGAAGTTGGTGCTGGTACACCTGGACCCAGAAGCCCCAGCCAACCTGAAAAACAAGTTGGGCGCACGACAAGCAGAGCTCATGCGGCACATCGAGCTGGTGTTTTGGCCCATTGGCGAAACCTCGTTACCAGCCTGCAACGGGGCGCTCATCACCGACAAGCCAGAGAGCCCTGAACAAGCCCACCAGCTGGCTCAGCTCAAGCTGCATCACATCCGGCTGTATTCAGTGGCAGTCTTGGCCGAGTCCCTGACCGGAAAAAAAGCTCGCGAAGCCCTCACCGACCCGCTTTGGCAGCCCGACAGCAATCCTGCCTACGATGCAGTCAAGCGAATCGCCGACTGCACTTTGGTTGTGTTGCTCGCGCCATTCTGGGTGCCACTTGGGCTGCTGGTGGCGGCGGCCATCCGCATGGACTCCCCTGGCCCCGCCCTGTTCAGCCAGACGCGGACTGGCTGGCACGGCAAGCCGTTTCGAATCTGGAAGTTCCGGACCATGGTCCAGAGCAAGCACCAGGAAACCCAATTCGCACAAAAAAACGATTCGCGAATCACCCGGCTGGGGCGTTTCCTGCGCAAGAGCCGTCTCGACGAAATCCCCCAACTGGTGAACGTGCTGCTCGGCCACATGAGCCTGATTGGCCCACGACCCGAGCAGCATGCATTCGTCGAAAAATTTGCAATCGAAATTCCAAGCTATCCGTACCGCCATCTGGTTCGCCCCGGCCTGACCGGTTGGGCGCAGGTAATGCAGGGCTACGCAGCGAGTGCTGGTGAAACGCATTTGAAGCTGCAGTACGACCTGTACTACGTTTCGCATTATTCGATTGCGCTTGATCTTCTGATCGCTGTAAAAACCGTTAGAACCATCTTGACTGGTTTCGGGGCGCGCTAGATCTAATCGACATACTCAACCTAGAATTAAGTTCGCAAACTAAATGCCGAAATCTTCAGACTTATACGACCTTCAGGCGGCCGAATATTCAGTACGCCTTCAAGCCGTGAACGGCATAAAAACAAAAATAGTAAGCCGCGCGAACAACAGAAACGCCACCTTCTCCCCGCAACACCCTCCAATGATAGAGAGCTGCAGAAATCTTGTTGCTGGAAACAGAATTACGCCTCACCCTATAGAACGCCAAGGGCGCTTGTAATCCTATCGCGCAACCACCATTTTTGAGAATCCGAAGCCAAAGTCCGTAATCCTGCCTCTTTCTAATATTTGGCATCAAGAGCTTTCCGCCGCAGCGGACGGTATCATATATTGCTGTTGAGCAACCAATCGGGTTAAATTTCAAAAGATCTTTAAAAGAGACTACGGCAGGTACAGTGATCAATCTATGCCCACGGTCGTCTTGATGAATTTTTTCATATGAAGAGAAACACATGTGAGCATTACCAGTCTTAAGCGCCTCCAGTTGTGTAGCAAGTTTCTCAGGGCGCCACCAATCATCACTGTCCAAAAAAGCAATATACCGTCCTTGCGAAACACTAATTGCCGCATTTCGTGCGCCTGCCGCCCCCCGGTTCTCTGGAAGGATCAGAAGTTTTATTCTAGAATCCGAAACCTGGTAAGACCTCACCACATCTACCGAATTATCGGTTGAGCGGTCATCAACCACAATCAATTCCCATTCCTTGAACGTCTGCTCAATCACGGACTCAATGGCAACCCCAATAAAAGAGGCTGAATTGAAGCAAGGCATTATAATAGATACCAACATTTTGACTCAAACAATCAAATATGGATATTGACGCCATTTAAAGCAAACGGCAAGGTCCCCCACAAAAGGACCAGGGAAATCAACTATCAGAAAACCGAGGAAAAAGAGACAATGAAAGGCTGCAGATGCTCGTCGAGTGCAGCATGAAATTACAAATTAACTCACGGAGCGCAATACCGATACGATTTTGCGTGCAGCACCACCCTCGCCGTAGGGCACAACATTTTCACCCTTTACTCCAATACGGGCGAACATTGTTTTTGCAATTTCAACATCATTGATCGGCGGTTGCAAGATATTCCATCCGGAATGCACCAGCTCGACCCACTCGGTCTCATCACGCAAAGTCACACAAGGCACTTTGTGAAAGAATGCTTCTTTTTGCATACCACCGGAGTCAGTTGCAATCAAACCAGCATTCTTTTCAAGCTCAATCATTTCAAGATATCCCAAGGGCTCAGTGATATGGATTCTCCTTTTTAATAGCTCCCAATCGTGCAATTGCTGTAGAATCGCTCGGGTTCTCGGATGCAGCGGCCATACCACCGGTATTTCAGCGGCCACACGCAAAAGAGCATTTACGATCACTCGCAGGCGTTCCGGGTGATCGGTGTTTTCGGCACGATGGATGGTAGCCAGAACATACTCACCAGGATGTATCTCGAATTGTTCCAGCAATCCCGGCCTGGTGCTCTTCAAGCCACCATGATGCAGCGCCACATCCAGCATCACGTCTCCCACATTGATAATCTGTTCAGCGGCAAAGCCTTCACGACGCAAATGCCCGACAGCGACGTCGGAGGGCGCAAATAACCACCTGGAAATACGATCTGTGAGAATCCGGTTAACTTCTTCCGGCATGGCCATGTTGAAACTGCGCAAACCGGCCTCCACGTGCGCCACAGGGATGTGAAGCTTCACCGCAGCCAAGGCGCCAGCCAGTGTGGAGTTCGTATCGCCGTAGACGAGAACAACATCTGGCTTTTCCAATAGCAGCACACGCTCCACTTCGGCCAACATGCGTCCTGTCATGGCGCCGTGAGTGCCGCCATGAATATCCAAGAAATAATCAGGCTTGCACATGTCGAGTTCAGAGAAAAAAACCTCGGACATGTTCGCGTCGAAATGCTGGCCGGTGTGCACCAGAACCTCCTTCAAGTTGTCGGCCTTTTTGATGGCGTGCGACACCACGCTTGCCTTGATAAACTGTGGGCGAGCGCCCAGCACAGTGACGATTTTCTTCATACCGGTTCTTCTTTTGTGGCAAACAGTTTCTCGTAGAAAGCAAGCAGCTTCTTCTCCTCAATGCCCCAGTTGTAGCGCTCTTGTACTGCTTTTTGACCGTTGCGACCCATTCTCTCTGCACTTTCAGGGTCAGCCACAAGTTGGTTTATAGCCTCCGCTATCGCTCGTGGGTTTAGCGGGTCCACGCATAGGCCACACTGATTGCCCTCCACGATCTCCCGCCAAAGGGGAAAATCGGAGGCAATTACCGGAATCCCTGCACTCATGTACTCAAACATTTTGACGGGTAAAGCGTCCAGATAGTTGACCACTGGATGCAAGATTACTAGCCCGGCCACAGAGTCTTTCAGCAAAACACGAACTTGATCTCTATTAAGAAATCCGAGATCGTCAACAAAAATCCAACCTGCTTGGCACTCCAACTCTCTTCTGAACTCAGGTTCAGAACACCGTCCGCCCAATGATAGTCTTCCTCCCGGCCAGTTGGTCAATGCCATTGCTTGCACCGCCTCGAGGATCCCTCTTATGCGAGCGATACCCCCGACATAGGCAACCTGCTTTCTCTTCTTTGACCAGTCGATCGTCCCAGGTGCAAGCTCACCCAGCATAGGGAAATTGTTAATATCAACCACATTCGAGTGAATGCGAAGGTATTTTTCGCGGATAAAGGGGGTCGCCGCAATGATTCCGTCCAGGCGGCGACAAACTCGATTCTCATACGCAGCAAAGGCCCATGACGCCAGCCTGCGAGCGACTGGATTAAGGTAAGGCTTACCCAATAGCTGCTTAGGCACATCCTCATGGGCGTCGAAGATCACGCGCTTGCCAAGTTTTTTGAGCTTGAGCCCCACGGGAAGCAGTTCTGGGTCATGCAGGTGGTAGACATCAGCATCCAGCTCAACGGCCTTTGCCAACACACGACGGGTGACATTGCGCATCCTGTCCAAACGACCAGATGGCGCTCCCACGTCATGGATTGACACCCCGTCTCGCACTGCATCTCCGATACCGTCAGCCACCACCAATGCCACTTCGTGACCCGCTCGCGCCAGGGACCGGCACTGCTTGAGAAAAATGCGCGTGTCGATGCGGGGGTGAGCAGATGTGAGGTGAACGATGCGGATCTCACAGGTCATGGTACACCTCCACGAGCACCTTTTCCTGCTCCTCCCAGCAATACCTGCGACGCACAGTCTTGACGCGGCTGACCAGCGACTCGTAATCCATGGCCTGCAGGGATGCCAAGGCCCTGCGGAATCCTTCCGCATCGTTGCTCTCGGCGACCACACCAATATTGTTCTGCTCGATCAAGCGCTTCATTTCGACCAGATTGGAGCTCAACACGGGAATACCTGCCATGAGGTATTCAAACATCTTGTTGGGCGAACAATACCTGTGATTCAGACAGTTGTCTTCATAGAAGAGAACTCCATAATCAGCTGAGGATGTATAGTCAAGCAGCTCTCGAGGAGATACAGCGGGATGGAAAAATACACGGGCATCTTTAATCTGATACTCGAGAACCAAACTCTCTAGTGGCCCATATCCCATCACCACAAAAACCACTTTGTCATCTAAGAGTTCAGAAAATGCCTGAAGCAGGATTTCGATGCCTCTTCCCTTGCTGAGCCCTCCTTGGTATAGCACAATGATCTGATCCTGCCGAATACCAAAGCGATCGCGAAAAACGTCCCGCTTTTTTGATTCCGAAAACGGGGGACAGTTCAACACCAGCGAAGGTTTACGTATGCGATACAGACGCACGTACTCGTTGGCAATCGCTTCACTCACGGTCATTACGCGGTCAGCAAAGCGAATCAATATTCGCTCCAGCATGTAGTTGACCGCTATGTTGACACGCCTCGTCGGGCTGACTCGATGAATTTCATACTCATGAGCGTCGTAGACCACTTTCACACGCCCAAGATTTAATATTTTTGCCGCCACACCGATTGGAAGGGCATTCAGATCGTTGCAGTGAACGATGTCAGCGTGGCGGCAGTAGAACAGCGCACGAAAAAAGAATTCAAAATATTTTAGCAACTGGACCAGTTTAACCTTGGACCATGGTCTGGACACGAGTTTGACCCGGCGCACAGGAATACCATCAATAACTTCGTGCTCGGACAGATCTCGACCATGCAAGGCAATCACATGTACGGCATGCCCCAAGGATTGCAAGGAAATGGCTTCCTTCAGCACCCTTGAATCATTTGTGAAATCATTCAGGACGATCAGAACAATTTTTGCTTTCACGATTGCCTTTGATATTTTCCACCGCTGTACCGTGCTCCCGACTCAACAACTCCTCGAGCGTCCTTACAGTGATATTTGATTCGGCGAAATAATCTGACGCGATTTCATAAGTCGAAGCGAGCGGAGCCATCGACTGCACCTTGGCAAGGAGTTCCCCTGCTGTGTCAGCAACACACATTACACCGCGATTTATATACGAGTCAAAGTAAAACTTCCCGATCCGGCCATAGGCGGTATCAGTTACAACAATGGTCCCAACACCAAACGCCATTGCTTCCAATGCACATGTTGAGGACTCTGTGATATGCACGTCAATGTTCTGAAACAATTCATACAGCAGCGAATCGCTCTCGCCGACGATCTTGACCCCTTTATGCCCGGTAGCAGCAAAAAGTGCACAATCCGTTTCACGATCTTTTGTCGATCTGATAGGATGGAATCGAATCATCCAATCCCAGGCTTGGGGACTTTTTTTTATAGCATCCAATAGAATACTGGAAACTTCGTGCTGCAGAGTAACCAAAATGGTCTTCTGCCCTGGATCAGAGTTTCTAAGCGAAAAATCATTGGAACGCCATCTATTCAACCAAGGATTACCTCCAATCAACAATTGTGATCCACCTTGCAAACCAGGATTGTAGGCTATCAAATCATGAACTGACGTACGACCCCAGCACCAGAATATATCCGGAAAAACCTCATAACCGCCAGGGGGATATTTCTGCCAACCAGAATAGGCAAAATGCCCCCTCCCTTGCACACCATGCTGGAGTTCCACAGTCGAAATACCCAGGCGCGAAGCAGCCAATGTAAGCGCCATCGTGCGATTACTGTACCAGCATACAGCAATCACGATCTTTGGCTGGATTTTACTTAGTTTTCTTTCAAAAATTTTTGCCATCTCGGTCACCAATACAATGTGACCACATACTTCTTCCCATTTCAAAGACCGTCCGACAGTTTTGATAAACATTGGCTGCAATTCTGAAAACCAACCGGGTTCCGGTAGTTTCCTGAGATGCGCAAAGGTTCGATATAACTCATCAACGACTTCAATCGATATTTTGTGACTCGGAGAATATTGGGGCATTTTGCTGTCGCCCACCTCCCAGACGATCACCGGCTTATCCATGCTCTTAAGTATTTCGATCAATGGATCGGTGTAGATTTCATAAAAGCATTCGCGCCACCATACCCGACGTCCTGACTGAGTAAGGAATACCACTGACGCGGTATTTGTTTCGCTACCGGCTGCTTTTTCAGTGCCTCTCGACTGTCGAATCAGAGCCCTAAGATAACCGACCATTGGGCGAATCAGCCCCATCCAAACTCGGTTCAGTACAGTCGGTGATTTGCGCGGAAAGGCATTGAAACCCAGCAAGATCCGCACCAACGGCCACACGTGCCATCCATCAGCCTTGTACGCCGTTACATCATGGGTGGCCTCGAAAGCCTTAATTACCTCAAGTTTTTCTATTGCATTCATCAAGTCCACGCTTGTCCGGGCAGGCTGCTGTCAAGCGAAAAGCCGCCGGCAGTAGCGGTGTCACCTTTATCCATGGGCATGTGCCTATCAATGATCGAAGCAACCAACGCCGAATATGCGATTGCTGCAGGCTCATCCAGCTTGTCACTGGAACCTTCAAGCCATGCATCCATCTGCGATGAGGCACTAGCGTCGAGAGCTGTTTGCACGGATTGGGCTTCTATCTCTTTTCCATCAGGAACCAATTGATATCGTCCTGTGGAAAATTGGGATCGCGGTGATAGGCGAATCCATAATCAACCAGGCTCATCCCGGGATGCCTGTCCATGAGTTCCCCTGCAAAGTCACGTTTAAAAAGCCGATCCGTGTGACCCCGGTAAGAAATCGACATTGGCGTGGGATTATAGTATTCAGCAACAAGCAAATAGCGACCACAACTCTTTACAAGCTTGTCATACACCTGCGCAAGCTCACCGGGGTTGATGTGGATGAGAACTGTTTTAATAAGGACAAGATCATAGGTTTGCACTGGCTCGAAATCCAGAACAGAGCCAAGGTGAATTTGAGCTGGAGGCACCACCTCAGACAGCAGGCTTGCAGCCTCAGCATTAATTTCTATTCCATGTAACTTGATGCTTGGATACAGCAACTTTATGGCCATCAAATTCATGCCAATATTGGCACCGAACTCCATACAACTCCTGAGACCACGTGTTGCACGAAGCGCTTTGCTAAAAAAGTCTATATTGGCAGCCTTAAGTGCATTACCTTGATTGCGCTTAACATAGTCTGAGCCAAAATCACCGGCCCAAAAGGTTTCCTGCTCCGTTTTAAAACTCATATCTATTCCTAGGATCGCTGGTTGAAGGCCTGACTATCGATTCGACACCCGCCCAATCTTCCGGTGCGCGGGCCATAATAGCTAACTCAAGATCCAAATGATTAAAGCCCGTAGAATTTTCGCGTTGGCGACAAGTGAACGCCCAAATCTTGGCGCATCTGCGCGATCTCGAACCTGAAAACGCACTTGCTTATAGCCGACGCCGGACGCCACAGCTCGTAGCATTAACTCAGTCCCAATGGACTTATAGGAATCGAAATGCCCAATGGATTCATACAGGTCGCGTCGGTACCCTTTCAATCCACAAAGTGGATCCAGAACTCCATAGCGCAAGCGCGTATACAACCCAAACACATGCTCGGCAAATCGCGCTTTAGAACTTCTTACACCGAGTACAAGTGAAGCGCCATTTTCCAGTTCAGCAATCAATCGCGGCAGAAGCGCAGGATCATGCTGGCCATCTGCATCAAGCGTAACAATATAATCCACGCCCAGACTAGCCGCCGCCTTGAAGCCCGAATTCAATGCATTATCGTAGCCTTGATTAATTGTATGATTGACGACAAGTGCACCCGCAGCCTCAGCAATCGTGGCGGTATCGTCTAGCGAATGGTCGTTTACAACGATGGATTGGCCAAAAGCGCTTGCAGCAGCTATGACATCAAAAATCGTACTTGACTCGTTGAATGCGGGAATAACGAAGGCTACTCGAGATCGGTCCATTTGAGATGCTCGCCTTGTTGCATGTCTTGACGCAGAACCTTCCCAACCACACTGTTGAGAAGGTAGGGTGGCAGGCTACCAATGGGACAGGGCCGCAATACCTCCAGGTCTTCGCGCTTGAGCACGGCCCCCGCCGGAATGTTCGTTGCCAGCCGAATTGCACGTCGCTGAAGAATGACAGTTTCCGCCTCATTTGCCTCCACCTTCTTTACACCGTTACCCAATGCGTTCTCAAGTTCTCGTGTCCGATCGACCATTTCGCGCCAGGTGCGGGAGTCCATCGAGAACTTGTGATCTGGGCCGTCACGAGAGATGTCGTCCGTGAAGTGCTTCTCAATCATCTTGGCTCCCAGTGCAACAGAACCAAGTACCGATGCATGCCCCGGCGTGTGATCGCTCAAACCCAGCACCATATTCGGATACATTTCCCTGTAGACCTTAAGAACATTGAGCTGGATGTATTTGAAGTTCTCAAGGCTGGCTGTGTAGTTGGTGTTGCATTGCATTAGGCAAACATTGCCATTCAAAGCAATAGCAACATTCATGGCGCGCTGAACATCATCAAAGGTGGATGCGCCACTCGCTAATATATAGGGTTTGTTTTTCGCCGCAATGTACTCGATCATCTCCAACCAAGTGATGTCTCCTGAGCCAATCTTGTAGGCTGGTACGTATGGGTCAATATGATCAACCAGTTCCATGCTGTAAGGACTGGTAAAGAACGTGATGCCTGCCTTGTCGCATGTTTCTTTAAGCGTATCGGACCATTCGACACTAACGCTAGCATCTTTGTAAACGCTGAAGACTGATTTTTTCCAGCCCGCTTGATGCGACTGCTGCCCTCCCAGTGAACGAAAGCCGCGATCACTGACAATAGTTTCTGCCGTGAAATGCTGAAATTTGGCTGCATCAGCTCCAGCCTCTGCAGCAAGGAAAATCAGATCCTTGGCTCGCTCCAGGTCACCATCGTGGTTTGCCGCAATGTCCGCGATAAAGTAAACGGGACTGTCAGCACCAACTTTTTTGTTTTCGATGAAGAATGAAGGATTTGCGTTCATAGTATGTACTCCTTTGCGACGCGCTCAAGTTCCGTTCGCAGTTTTGGCAAAGTCATGCCCATTGCCCCTTCGATCGCCGAAACATCCATTCGCATATCTTTTGGTCTATAAGTCTTTAGGAAGCTCACTTCACTTGTTGTGACACGTTTCAGGTTTGACGTTGGTAAGCCGGTCAATTCGCCGAACTGAAAAGCAAAATCAGCCTTGCTTGCACCTTCATGGGTTCCAAGGTTAAAGATGCCTGCGAGATCGGTTTCGACAGTCTGCTCAATGAGTTCACATAAACTGTGCATTGATAGAGGGCTGAACAATACATCTTCAAATACCTGAACCTCACGATCGGACGTGAGCTCTTGATACAGCCAGTCAGTGATGCTTTTCCTTTTCTCTGTTCGACTTTTACCAAAAAAATTTGTGCGCAATACGAGGCCATCGCCTGTCCTTGCAACCAACTCTGCGGCATATTTGGAAAAAGCATAGTAGTTGGTCAACATTACGCTTCCTTCGCGATGTGGACCAGCGCCATCGTAAACCTGGTCCGTCGAGATGTGAATCAAACGTGTTTTGAATGATAGAGACTCTGCTGCCTTCAGCACGTTCTCCACGGGAAGTACGTTCACCCTGTAGGCCTCGTTTGGATACTGTTCACACGAATCTACATTTGTGAGTCCAACCAGGTTGATGATTGCGGTTGGTTGTGTTTGAACCAACATTTCGCGAACCTGTTCGATTTCCTGCAAATCTGATTGAATATCTGCTTCTGGACCTCGTCCTTGGCCGATGCAACAATAGTTCTGCAAATAGGTTCCCGACGTTAAATTGCTACCAAGCAGCCCGGTTGCTCCCAGGATCAGCACATTCTGGCGAGAATCGCTCATTCAGTCACCACCCTTCTCAGCCAAAAGTGCAAATAGCAACTCCGCACGCAGCCAATCATCGTCTGTGTCAATATCGACAATTCGCCAATGGGGCACTATCAAACCAGCACCTTCCGAGTGCATTTTCCGCTGAGCTGTCCATGCTTCTGTTTTCCCCCAATAGAATTGGCCTGCGTCGTGGAAGGTCGGCGGCAGATCCTGGGTGCGAGTCATTTCATGTTCTGGCGATAGGAATTGCATCTTGCCGTTTTTTGCCCTCAGCAAAGCCCGTTGTACGGGATGGGCGAATTCTGCTACTGGGTACGCGAAGTTTGAACCACTTCCATTCATTAACGCCAAACCGGCAACCAAGTCTTCTGACCGGAGGAATGGAGCGCAGGGATAGATACAACAAACAGCCTCAGGGCAGGTGCCGAGGTCCGCCATTTCGGATATTCCGTGCGCTATAACAGGCACGGTAGGAGTATGGTCGTCGGCAAGCGTCGGAGGGCGCATAAAGGGAACATCAGCCCCAAATGCCGTGGCGATCATCGCAATTTCCTGATCGTCGGTCGAGACGACTACTTTGTCGAACAGTCCCGACTGCTTAGCCGCTTCAATAGACCAAGCGATCATGGGTTTTCCATGAAAACTCTTGATGTTTTTGCGTGGAATCCGTTTACTTCCTCCACGCGCTGGGATGATTGCGATATACATTCCGAGGCCTAGCTATTCAGATGCTCCCGATTTTGCTGCGGTTGCTTTCTATCCAAGCCTCAAGATCCTCCGGCGCCATCCAGCTGGGGTTGTTGTCGCTGGTGTAGCTGAAGCCCTCGGGCACTTTTTGGCCGTCCTTGATGCGTTCCTTGCATTCGTGCCAACCGTTAATAGCGGGCAGAATCTTGTAGTGCTCAGGGTACTCGTAGGTGTAATAGGCGTCTTCGGTACTGATCATCTGCTCGTGCAGCTTTTCACCGGGGCGGATACCCACCACTTCCTGCCTGGCCTGGGGTGCCACCACGCTTGCCAGATCGGTCATTTTCATGGAAGGGATCTTCTTGACGTAGATCTCACCGCCGACCATGTCATCAAATGCGTGCCAGACAAGCTCCACACCCTGCTCGAGCGAGATCATGAAACGGGTCATGCGCGGGTCTGTGATCGGCAGCACACCTTTGTCCTTGATGGACATGAAGAAGGGAATGACCGATCCACGTGAGCCCATGACGTTGCCATAGCGTACGACGGCAAAGCCGGTATCGTGGCCACCAGAATACGAGTTGCCTGCCACGAACAGCTTGTCTGAGGCCAGCTTGGTAGCACCGTACAGGTTAGCCGGGCTGCTTGCCTTGTCAGTTGAAAGAGCAACCACACGTTTGACGCCTTGGTCAATGCAGGCGTCGATCAGGTTCATGGCACCGTTGATGTTGGTCTTGACGCACTCAAAAGGGTTGTACTCGGCCGTGGGCACGATTTTGGTAGCCGCTGCGTGGACCACGTAGTCGACGCCATCGAGTGCACGGTACAGCCGGTCTTTGTCGCGCACGTCTCCGATGAAAAAGCGCACACGTGGATCACCTTCAAACTTCTTGGCCATGTCCCACTGCTTCATCTCGTCGCGCGAGAAGATGATGATTTTCCTGGGGTTGTACTTGGCCAGCGTCATGGGCACGAAGGTGTTGCCGAAAGAGCCGGTGCCGCCGGTGACGAGAATGGTTTGATTAGAGAGCATTTTGAATGGAAGTCTTTGTTAACAATTTTAACCACCTCAATTTTTAGCAGCGGATAGCACATCAATTGCGTGGGTCAAATATTCTGCAGCCAATGCCGGGTCCCTGACAGCCGGATTTTTCATTGGCCCATGAACGTCACACTTGATTGCGCAACGGCCAAAAAATTCCACAAGCTGAGCAGGGGAGATAGGTTCAACTCTCTCCAAACCCAAGAGCTCAATCAACTGAGCTTTCAGGTTACCGATTGTTCCCTTGGTGGCCTGAGGAAACTTCTGATACCAAGCCCCTCCAAAGTAAAGGCATGGTTTCCCATTGACCATTGCTTCCCAGCCCACAGTTCCTGTGACAGTTACCACCAAGGATGCCATCTTGACCAGAGTAATTGATGGCACTTCAAGATCACAAATGATGACATTGTCCAACGCTGACAACATCTCCCAGCAGCCCCGGCTTCGCCCCTGCTCGCCATAGAGCACACGAGCGAGTTGAGATGGATGCTCCTTGATGACCAATTTGTATCCATCAGGCAGTGCACGACTGAGCGCTCGCACGAGGTAGAACTGGTCGGAAGCATCGCCACCCAATGGGGTTGTAGTTAGCTCTGGCTGATAATGCAATGCGAAGTAGACGTACGGCCCTATTTCATGAGGATCAATTCTTCTGGCGAATTTTCGATACTCATTACTTAGCTCCTCCTTCTTTTTTTGCCCTGCGACCTTTAATTGGGAAAGCTCAACAACACCCAGGCTTTTGGTTCTGTAGATACCATCATAGAACTTGAACGTCGCGAGCTTTCCAGAGACAGTAAAACTTGCGCGAAAGTCTTTTCTTTTCACAACCCAACGATACAGTCCCAAGGCGAAGGCGTAAACGGTGGATGCTCCTGCAGTTGACGATATTCGACGTCTTAGCGAGTTCTGTTCTCGAGCCTGCATCTTCATATACCAGGGGTTCTGATGCGCAGAAAACAGGAAGGGCTCAATTCCTTCTTTATGCATTCTCGCCAAAACGGCTTGTTGACACCCCCCATTACCTGCCTCGATCGCTTCCCCACCTATTTCAGTGGTTAGATAGCACCATCCAGGAATAGAAGAAGCGTTGAACATGACAGTCTTTATGCCAAGAGCTTTAGCACAGAGATACAAAGGATAGTCATAGGGAAGATGCGGGGCGTTAGAGAATAGTACAAAACCGATGTCGTATTTCTTCAATACGAACATCCAATAGCTCAACTGCCTCTTAAATAGATCATCTCGCTCAGAAAAACTGAATCCGCCATAGTCAACTCTATCAAGAATCTTTAAATAGTTATAATACTCGACTCTACTCACTTCTCCTATATCAAAGACGTCCCCTTGATTTTCCCATCCAGGCACACAACCCTCTAAAGAGAACGCCTTCCATACATCGTGAAGAAAGACTCCTTGCAGCACATTCTCCGTGCGATTCGCTCCCACCCAATACACCAACTTGAGCGAGAGTTTTTTTTCCAGATCCTCGATAACATTTGACCAAAAGCGATCAATTGGTGCAGAGCATAATAAATTCATGGCAATCTCCAGCCCAGATCAATCAAGACTGAAGGCCGCGCCATATGAAGCAGAGGTCACCACTCCACCCATCCGACACCAGTTGGTCAACATTGCCATTTTGGCCTCAATAAAAAGAAATACCATTCATACGCATCCACCACCCTTTTGCCGCATCACTTTTCCATCAGCAACTTCAATGATGAAGTCACAATTCTTCAGAGTACTGATACGGTGGGCCACGATAAACAAGGTGAGGTCTCGGTCGAGCCCATCGATCGCGCCCATGACAGCTTCTTCGGTGGTGTTGTCAAGTGCGCTGGTCGCCTCGTCGAGCACGATCACATCTGCCGCCTTGTAGAGTGCCCGCGCGATACCAATTCGCTGACGTTGGCCTCCCGAAAGCTGTACGCCGCGCTCACCCACCCGTGTGTGATAGCGATCAGGGAAGGTGTCGACGGTGAGAGCAAGTTGGGCTTGTCTGGCGGCTTTTTCCACTCGCGCCAAATCCATCTTGTGGGTAGGTACGCCAAAGGCGATGTTCTCAGCGATGCTAGCGTCCGCGAGAAAGATCGCTTGTGGGACATGTGCTATGTGCGCCTGCCATGCAAGATTGTTGGCGGAAGAAACTTCAACGTCGTCAACCAGCATCCGTCCCCGCCCTGGTATCAGGAGGCCCATGACAATGTCGATCAAGGTGCTCTTGCCACTGCCTGTGGTGCCGACGATGCCAACGCGGCTTCCTCTTGGCACTTGGAGATGGACATCGTCCAGCACCCAAGCAGTATCAGGTCGGTACCGAAATCCAACGCCATCAAGGCGTATCTCTCTTGTGAATGGCAGGGGAGGCAGAGACGTATGGGTCAAATGCTCGGGCAGTGGTTGATCGAGAAGATCAAGGACATCGAGAATGGAGCGATTATTGCCCTTGAAATTTGTCCAGTTTTGATAGAGCTGCTGCAACATCGGCAGCAGCTTCTGAGCGGATACCGCGAGCGCCCCCAGCAAAGGCAAGGCACTGCCAAAACCGCCTGGACGCACTGTCAGCCAGAGGGCCAGCAATGCGATCAGCACCATACCTGTTGCTTCCATCAGGAAACGAGGACTTGAAGAAATGACCGTGTTTTGCGCCTGTGCTTGGCGAAGATGGCGGTCGGCGTCCTGAAAGATCGCACAGTAGGTGGGCTGGGTGCCGTCAAGCAGCAGGTCTCGAATGCCCCCCAGGCCTTCATTCAATGCTTTGACGCGGCGAGATGCGTGTAGGGCGACCTTACGGCTGTTGGCTACCAGGCGGGCACGAGCCAATCGGGTGATGGTCAGGTAAAGCACACCAAAGCTGACGATGCTAACCAGTGCAATCATTGGCTGATAGGCAATCAGTGCACCAGTAACAATGATCAGGGTGAAACTGGCCGCGAGCATTTGCACCATCGGGTAGATGGCGCCAGATACGACTGCTTGTGTCTTGCTGCTCACGGCGGTGATGATTTCGCTGCTGTTGCGCGAGATATGAACGGAATATGGCTGATATAAAGTGCGCCGATAGACTTCAAGGCTCAGATCGGCACCTGTCGCAAACGACAATCGAGTGCCGACCCACATGAGCAAAAAGCGCACTGCAGCCGCGACCAAGGCGGCCATGCAAAACACAATGGTGGCTGGAATCAAGAGCTCTTGTGCTTCCTGAATGCCGAAGATGCGAATCGCAGGTTGCAAAAGTTCATGCGTAAACACTTGTTCCGGTGCGGTGAGTATTCCAATAAATGGCATGACAGCACCAATAGAGAACAACTCCGCCAGCGAAGCGACGAACATCAACACCAGCAGCATGGCAAACTGTCTGCGTCGACGAGAAGCAATATGACCCCATAGACGAGCGATCAAGCCGCGCCGGTCGCCTTTTGTATCGCTTGGCAGGGTTGTGGCAGCGGCGTTGGGTTTCATCAAGCCTTGATCTTTGAATTTTTTGTCAAATTCATCACCGCATCCACGATCGATCGTTGGGTGTCGGTATTGAGATAGGCATGCATCGGCAAACTCATCACTCGCTTGGCAGCATCATCGCCATGCGGTAGTTTTGCCTGCTGATCCGCGACAGCTGGCTGCCTGTTCAGCGGAATAGGGTAATGGACCGCGGTGGGAATGCCTGCAGCCTTCAGCACACCTTGCACCGCCTCACGATCGTCCACAAGGATGGTGTACTGAGCCCAAGCGCTGATGTTGTGGTGTTCCACAAAAGGCGTTGTGCTGATGCCCGCCTCCTTGAACATGCGGTCGTAGGTGGCCGCAAACTTCTGCCGTTGCTGTATCTCTTCTTCCAGCACGGCCAGCTTGGGCAGCAAAATGGCCGCCTGCAGGGTATCCAGCCGGCTGTTTACGCCCACGCGAACGTGGTGATAACGGCGGTCTTGTCCGTGGCGCGCGATCTGGCGCATGACCTTGGCCAGTTCGTCGTCGTTGGTGAAGATGGCGCCACCGTCACCGTAGCACCCCAGTGGCTTGCTGGGGAAAAAGCTCGTACAGGCAATGCTGGTCAGATTGCAGCTCTTTCGCCCCTTGTACTGGGCACCAAAGCTTTGGGCGGCATCCTCAATGACTGGAACGCCATGCCTTGCGGCGACCGCATTGATAGCATCAAAGTCGGCACATTGGCCGTACAGGCTGACCGGAATGATGGCCTTGGTGCGCGGCGTGATGGCTGCCTCAAGCAGCGCCGGGTCGAGGTTGTAGGTGCGCGGATCGATGTCTACGTATACCGGTTTGGCGCCGAGCAGCGCCACCGTTTCGGCGGTGGCGATGTAGGTGAAGCCGGGCGTGATGACCTCGTCACCCGGCCCAATGCCCAAGGCCATCTGGGCAATCTGCAGGGCATCGGTGCAATTGGCCACCGTGATGCAGTGGCTAGCGCCGGTATAGGCACAGAGCTTGTCTTCCAGTTCGGCAACCTCGGGACCCAGGATGTACTGGCCGTGGTCAAGCACGCGCTGAATGCCCGCGTCGATGTCGGCTTTCAACCGCTGGTACTGGGATTTCAGGTCGATGAATTCCATGATTGACGCAGTTTGCTCAAGGGTGGCGGCGCAAGGTATCGCCGTCCAGGCTGTATACCTCACCGGTGTGCTTGCAGGTGGTTTCTCCCGCACCTAGCAATGGCAGAGGCAATTGTTCGCCGAATTCGCTCATCCACCCGATCTGCCTGGCCGGCACGCCTACCATGAGCGCATAGGCCTTGACGTCGCGGTTGACCACGGCCCCGGCACCAATGAAGGCGTGCTCACCAATGGTGACGCCACAAACGATGGTGCAGTTGGCACCGAGTGTCGCGCCCCTCCTGACCAGCGTATGGCGGTATTCGCTTTTGCGCTCAATGAGAGCTCGGGGGTTGTGGACGTTGGTGAACACCATGCTGGGCCCACAAAAGACCCCCTCTTCGAGCGTGACGTTGTCGTAGAGGCTGACATTGTTCTGGATCTTGCAACGGTCGCCCACCACCACCTTGTTGCCCACGAACACGTTTTGCCCAAGCGACACGCCCTTTCCCACACGGGCACCGCTGCACACGTGCACGAAATGCCAGACTCTTGAACCCTCTCCGATTTCGGCACCATCGTCGATCACCGCGCTGGGGTGTGCGGTGTAGTTCATTTCAGCCTCGCCAGAAAAGGATGCGCTTCACCACCTGTGCCACTGACGGCCTGCGCCGTGCGGATCACATTGACAGTCTCAATGCAGTGGCGCGCATCGTCCAGACCATACCCCCGGCCAGCGAGGATTTCCTGGTAGCTGATGGTGTGCAGATCCGTGAATCCTTCGCTGAACTCGAGTTGTTCGCCGCTGATGTCGATGTTGCGGTAGGTCGTCTTGCGGCCTTTGACCTCTTCTGGCAAATCGTTGGCGTCGATCGACAGAAACCACCTCACGCGGGCACGTTCGTATTCCAGGTAGCCTGCCGCCTTCGCCTCGCCACTGTAGTGGACCACGTTGCGTTGCAGCTTGCCAAAGATGAAATGCAGCATGTCGTAGAAATGCACACCGATGTTGGTGGCCACCCCAAAGGACTTGCGTGGGTCGCCTTTCCAGCTTTCTGCGTACCACTTGCCGCGGCTGGTGATGTAAGTCAGCTCCACATCAAACTTGGTGTTGTCGGCGGCAGCGCTCACCTTGTTGCGCAGGTTCACGATGGCCTGGTGGTGGCGCAGTTGAAGAATGTTGTACACCCGCCTGCCGGTTTCCCGTTCCACACGCGCCAGTTCGTCCAGCAATTCGGGCGTGGGAACCAGCGGTTTTTCACAGATCACGTCACATCCCAATCGAAGGCCTGCGGCAATATGCGCATGGTGCAGGTGATTGGGGCTGCAGATGGCGACATAGTCGAGCGCATTGGCGGGTTGACGCTTCAGGCATTGGGCATGCTCGTAGAAGCGCTCAAACTCGCTGAAAAACTCGCTCTGCGGTGAGATGCTGTCTATCACGCCCACGGAGTCGTTGATGTCATAGGCCACGGCCAGGTGATTTCCCGTGTCTTTGATGGCACGCATGTGGCGGGGGGCAATGTAGCCAGCCGCGCCAATCAGGGCAAAGTTCTTCATGGTGTGATTAGAGTCGGAAAACGGTAAACCCCAGTGCGGCAGCCTCGTGGCGGTTGTACAGGCCTTTCACATCGGAAAGCACGGGGTGTTCGCCCCTGCAAAGTCGGCGCAAGTCGCTCAGCTCGGCGTTCCGGTACTCGTTATGGCCCACTGCGACGATCAGGGCGTCCACCGGTTGCTCGGGGGTGATTTCGCCGAGCGAGAGGCCGTATTCGCGCTGCACTTCTTGCGCACTGGCCCAAGGATCGGCGACCACCACCTGGGCACCCCAGCCCAGTAGCTCGTTCACCACATCCACGACCTTGCTGTTGCGGATGTCGGGACAATTTTCCTTGAACGTGATACCCAGAACGCCGATGCGGCAACGCGGCACATCCATGCGGTTCTGCAGCATGCGCTTGACGGTGTTGCGCGCCACATAGCGCGCCATATTGTCATTGATGCGCCGTCCCGCCAGAATCACCTGGGGGTGATAGCCAAGCTCTTCGGCCTTGTGGGTGAGGTAGTACGGATCGACGCCAATACAGTGGCCACCCACCATGCCCGGCCGGAAAGGAAGAAAGTTCCATTTGCTGCCGGCAGCCTCCAGCACTTCAAGCGTGTCGATCCCGATGCGATCAAAGATCACGGAGAGTTCATTGACGAAGGCGATGTTGAGATCGCGCTGGCTGTTTTCAATGACTTTCGCGGCCTCTGCCACCTTGATGCTGCTGGCCTTCCAGGTACCCGCTTTGATGATCTGCGCATAGAGTTGGTCTACCACGTCCGCCACTTCGGGCGTTGAACCGCTGGTGATTTTCCTGATGGTCGTGAGTGTGTTGACCTTGTCGCCCGGATTGATGCGCTCCGGGCTGTAGCCACAGAAGAAATCCTGGTTGAACTTGAGCCCGCTGGCTTGTTCGAGTTCGGGCACACACACTTCTTCGGTGGCGCCCGGATACACGGTGGACTCGTAGATGACGATATCGCCCGCCTTGAGCGCGCGGCCCACGGTCTGGCTCGCTTTGCGCAATGGTGTCATGTCGGGGCGGTTGGCCTGATCCACAGGTGTGGGCACCGTCACCACGAATATCTGGGCCCGTTTCAAGTCTTCAGGATTGGCGCTGTACTGGAGGTGGGTGGCAGCGGCCAGGTCCGACGCACTGCATTCCAGGGTGTGATCATTTCCTGCCTGCAGATCGGCCACGCGCGTTGCGTCGATATCGAACCCCAACACCGGGCGGTGTTTTCCGAATTCGACTGCCAAAGGCAAGCCAACGTAGCCGAGGCCGATGATGGCAATGAGTGGATGGGCGGAGGTCATGAGCAAGCGTTTTTTTGGGAGTGAGTCGGACCAGTCAATTCACAGGGTCTTGCGCCAAGCGAAAGCGCCAGGGTGGCTGCTTGATTCCCAGTGCAACAAGGTCCCCGCCATCGCGCGGGAAGCGACAGCGATGCTTTCGATGCTCGACAGTGGGCAGGCGGTTGACATTGCCAGGAACATAGACCCCACGGAAATCCTTCAGGAAAAAGAGGTAGTAAGCGCTGAAAATGTCCACGCACAGCGGTTTGCCGGGAGGCGACTGAATCAGACGCGCATGCATCGAATCAAGAGCCTCTTGTTCTTCGGTCGAAAGGTCAAAGTACATCTGGCGAGGGTCCGTACTTCGCACAATCGAAGCCGCAAAGGTGTTGACGATCTGTTGGCTATCCACCCAGCGTGAGTGGACGTAGACGCACAAAGCGATCAGCACTGCCGCAGTCACCTGACCCCATGCCTTGGCTCGAACGGGAAGAAGTTGGCCGAGCAAGACCAGAAAAATGGGAATGGCAAGAAACAAAAAACTCGAAAAGGCAAACCGCCACGCTAGATTGGCATACGTAATGGTAGCCAGCAAGCCGGCGCTCCACTGAAACAGCAGCATCAACGGCAGGAGACCCGTCAGAAGCACGAACAGCATGGGCTTGATGGCCGCCCTCGATGGCAATCGCCATGCGACGAGCAGACTGACGCAGAGCAGCAATGTGCTCAGAGTGTAGAGCGTGTTCCAGCCGGTAGAACGCCTGTTGGCACCCTGCACAACCAAGTATTGACCATACCGGGAAACACGATCGGCGAGCATGCCCCAATCGCCCTGCATTGCCACCCTCAACAGTTCTGGGGTGCGGTATGAAAAGCGCAGCGCCAGGTAGAGACTGAGAGCGACCGCCATGAACAAAACCAAGACCCACAGCAAGCCCCTGCGCCCTCGGACATATAGAGCAACAACAATCGCCATGGCAAAGAGGAAGTAGGGAACCTCGGCCGCGTGGATCAGCGCCGTGAGCAGCAGACTGGCAGTAGAGGCCAGCAACATGAGCATGCGTCGCTCAGTAGACAAGGGCATCACAACCGCGTACAGCAGCGCCGCGCCCGCCAGCAGACATGTGGAGAGCGCAATTTGGTAGTTGATGGAGTACCAGGACATCCACGACATGACGACCCGGGACTCCCGACCACCAAAAACCGCCTGCGAATAAGTGCCCTGCATGATCAACCAGATGAGCACGCCCAGCCAGGCGAATAGGAGGAGCTCCGCTCGGTGAACGGTGGTGCGATGGAAGATCGTGCGAAGGATCCAATACCCAGACAGCCCGACGAGGGCAACGGCAAGCAAAAACTGGACGCGGTGCACGATAAGTGCCCGGTCAAAGAAGGAAGCGGAGGGCAGCCAGGAAAGTGCTCCGCTCCAAACCCAGTGCCAAAATCGCGAGCCTGAAATTCGCGGGCCGGCCAACTGGGCGGTGTCAATGGCTCCCATGTGCCACCACATGTCGTACCCCGGGTACATGAAGGGGTAGCTGTTCAAAATGAACAGCACGCCAAGCGCCGACAGTACGCAAAAGGCAGCGAGTGGGTGCAATAACCTAGTCACCATGGCACCCCTACGAGACGTGGGGTGAGCGACTGGTGGGCCGCTTTGGACCACCTGCTCAATCGAACTTCAATCAAGAGCACCTCATAGCCTGCGCTTCAACGGCCGCGGCTCCCCATCCACGACTGGAAGGGCCACCCGCCAGCACAGCCCGGAAGCGTCCGATGGAAAGTCAATTCCCTCCAGATCACTCAAAATCGCCTCGCGCGTGGACGACACCCATACCAACTCCATCAACAAAAAGCCCCTAAGTATTTGACTTACTTAGGGGCCTATGAGGCATGCCGAACATGCAGAGACTGAACTTTTGGTGGCCTGGGACGGAATCGAACCATCGACACGCGGATTTTCAATCCGCTGCTCTACCAACTGAGCTACCGGGCCAAACAGAAGCGGAAGTATAGCAGCTTTGCCATCGCCAAAATCAGGCGGGGCTCAGAGTGCGCTGCGCTTGCTGCGGGCCAGATCGACGCCCAGTTGCTTGAGCTTGCGGTACAGGTGCGTGCGCTCCAGGCCGGTCTTTTCTGCGACCCGCGTCATCGAGCCGGACTCCCGTGCCAGATGGTATTCGAAGTAGGCTTTCTCGAATTCGTCGCGCGCCTCGCGCAACGGGCCGTCGAGGTTGAACGACTGATGGGGTTGTGGGCCCACGTCCATGACAGGCTCGGGCAGTGTGCCGCCGGTCATGGCCTCTTCCACGGTGAGCTCGCTGGTGAAGCTGGTGCCCGACACTGCGGCGGTCACCATGGCCACGGCCGCCCGTTCGGCCGACTTGTTGAGGCCCTGATCAACCGCCTTGAGCAGCTTCTGCAGCGTGATCGGTTTTTCAAGAAACGCACTGGCGCCGATGCGTGTGGCTTCGACGGCGGTATCGATGGTGGCATGCCCGCTCATCATGATGACAGGCATGGACAACAGGCCGGTGCTGGCCCACTCCTTGAGCAGGGTCACGCCATCGGTGTCGGGCATCCAGATGTCGAGCAGCACCAGGTCTGGCCGCATTTGTGCGCGCACGGCCCTGGCCTGGGCAGCGTTCTCGGCGAGTTCGACCGTGTGGCCTTCATCATTCAGGATCTCGGAGAGCAAATCCCGGATTCCCAGTTCATCGTCTACAACCAGAATAGTGGCCATGGCTCGGTTCGTTCTCTCTGTCGATGTTGTCAATTCGCAACTGCGAATGATAGCGATACTTGGGCGCCTGCAGGCTGCCCCTCGATCTGGCGGTTGCTGATGTCCACGCGACCACCGTGCTCGTCCATGATCTTCTTGACCACGGCCAGCCCCAGGCCGGTGCCTTTGGTCTTGGTGGTCACATAAGGCTCGAACGCCCGCTTTAGGATGTGCTCGGCAAACCCGGGGCCGCGGTCATTGATGACCAGCCGCACCCATTTTCCCGACTCGGATCGGGCGGTGCGCAGTTGCACTTCGGCCCCTGGCTGCCCGCTCATGGCGTCCTGCGCGTTCTGCACCAGGTTGTGCAGAATCTGGCGCACCTGATGCGCATCGGCCATGGCCATGACCTGCCCTTCGGCCAGTTCGCAGCGCACGGGCACTGGCGCATGTTCGTACAGACTCATGAATTCTCGCACCAGCGCGTTCAGGTCCACGGCGGCCAGTTGGGCCGCTGGCAGGCGGGCGTAGTCACGGAACTCGTTGACCAGGCGCTTCATGGCGTCGACCTGGTCCACGATGGTGCGAACCGACTTGTTCAGAATGGCCTGCTCGGGCGGCTGCACTTTGCCTTCCAGCTTCATCGCCAGCCGCTCGGCCGAGAGCTGGATGGGTGTGAGCGGGTTCTTGATTTCGTGCGCCAGCCGCCGGGCCACCTCGCCCCAGGCCTTGGCCCGCTGCGCCGAAACCATCTCGGACACGTCGTCGAACACCAGCAGGCGCTCGTTGCGCGGCAACAGCGCGCCTCGTGCAATCAGGGTGATGCCTTCGTCGAACGGCGTGGTGCCCGTGGCGGTGAGCTCAAACGACTGTTGCCAGTGACCGCCCTGGTGGGGTGTCTGGTCTGAAAGAAACCGTTCGAATTGCTGCAGCACACCGCTGGCAAACGCTTCCAGGCCCGGCACCTGAGACAACGGTTGTCCCATGTGCAGCGACAACGGTGTGCGCAGGATGCGCGCTGCGCCGGGGTTCACGCTTTGCAAGCGGCCTTGCTCATCCAGCACCACCACACCTGCGGTCAGGTTGTCCAGAATGGTCTGCAGGTTGTCGCGCGCGGCATCGACCTGTTCCATGCTGCGCTGCACGGCGGTGCGGGCATCCGAAAGATCCTGGGTCATGTGCGCAAAGGTGCGGGTCAGGCCCGCAAGCTCGTCGCGCGAAGTGAGCGCGGGCTTGGGCGAGAGGTTGCCAGCCGCGACCTCCCGCATGCCTTCGGCCAGCACCAGCAGGGGGCGGATGAGCTGGTTGCCCAGGAGCACGGCCAGCAGCACGGCGCCAAACACCGCCAGAAACAGCGCCAGCGTGAGGGTACCGATGTACATGCGTCGCAAGCCTTGCCGTCCCAGGGCACGCTCCTGGTATTCGCGGTTGGCCACCTGCACCGCCAGTGCATCGGCTACCAGCGCCGGGGGCAGCGGCGCCACCACCTGCAGATAGCGCGGCTCGGCGCTAAAGCCGAAGTCAGGTGAACTGACCAGCGCCATCACCTTGATGCGGGCTTGCCCCACGGCCAGCCTGGCTTCCTCTTCGCCGTCGCTGCCTTCTTCCAGGCCTTCGATCTGCGCCATGACCCGCACCGTGCGCAGGTTGCGCAACTGGGCGGGATTGGGCCGCTCGGGGCTGAGATCGAACCGTGAGCTTCCCGCGCTGCCCAGCGGCTGACCCGCTGCATTCCAGAGCACCAGATCGGTCACGCCCAGCTGTTCACGCAGCCGCTCCAGCGCCAGCACCGCAGAAGCACTGGGCACGCGCGCCAGGCCTTCGGCGGCCACGCGGGTCTTGCCGCTGAGGTCCGCCGCCAACGTGTCGAGCGTGGTTCGGCCCAGATTGAGGCCGGCCGCCAGCGCCGACTCCACGCGCACATCGAACCAGCTTTCAATGGAGCGGGAAACAAACTGGTAGGAAACGGTGTAGATCAGCAAGCCTGGCAGCACACCCACCAGACCGATGATGGAGGCGAGTTTGATCAGCAGCCGGCTGCCGAACTTTCCGCGCTTCAGGCGCAAGGCCAGGCGCACCACGAGCCAGAGCAGGATCAGCGACAGCAGCACCGCCACCGCCACGTTGACCCCAACCAGCCAGGAGAAATTCTGCTCGTAGAGCGCGCGATTGCGTGTGGCCACCGTGAGCAGGAACAGCAGCACCATGCCCACACCGGTCATGAATACCAGACCGGTCGCCACCGCCCAGCGCATGCCGGACTTTCCAAGCTTGAGCGAATGGTGCGTGGAGCCGGCGCTGCTCACGTCGGTCTGGTCACGGGGAGTACGGGAATCGGGCGCCATCACCTGATCGGTCAGCGTCCCAGCACACCTGCATCCGGTTCGGCTTGCGGCGAGGGCTCACCGATGACCGTTTCTTCCGCTCGCACCCGCTCGCTGGCGTGGATGGGAGGCAACACGAGTCGGCCTTCTCGCTCAATGTTCCATTCCGGCTGGTTGCCCACGCCGATCTGAAAGGGTCGGGGCAACAGAGAGAGGTCCAGCCGCATGCTCCATTCGACCCGGTAGTCGTCCGGATCACCATCCGCCACACCCGCCCCGTCGGCGACTTTCCAACGGTAGACCCGCCCCACCCCAGCCAGGGCTTCGATCAGGCTGTCAAAGTTCTGGTGCAAAGCGTATTGCAGACCCGCCCCACTGGTTCCACCTGCGGCCTCATTGGACAGGCTCACGCGCCAGCGTCGCGTCAGGGGCTGGTAGGCCAGCCTGAGGGTGCGGTAGGCGCTGGCCACGCGTTTGTCGGTCCAGTACCAGCGCGGGCGGATCACCTCGGCACGCCACGCAAAATACAGCGGCACGCCCCTGAGCAACGCGTCTTCCACCAAGGGCCCGGGCACGATATGCAGGCGGGCCGTCAGATGCACCGCGTCAGGTGTGCGCAACAGCTCTTCCTGGATCACCGACAGGGGCTGTGCCTGTGCCGGCAGCCAGAGTGTGAGCAACAGCAGCCAGGACATCAGCCAGCGGGCGCACCCGCCATGGCGGCAGATCTTCACAGGCACCTTCCAGCCCCCCGATTCAATGCGAGGCCTTGTCGAAACGGGCGTAGAAGAATCCGTCATGTCCACCCGAATGATTGTCGTTGAACTCTTCGGCGGCAGACGCATCGCCCGGGAGCAAATGGCCTGGTGAAGGGCAAAGCACGGCGTCGGTGTGGCGCTCAAGGAACGCCTGCACCTGATCCTGACCTTCGGCCCTGAAAACCGAGCAGGTGGCATAGACCAGACGCCCCCCCGGTTTGAGCAGCGGCCACAGGGCGTCGAGCAGGTTTCGCTGGGTGCGCGCCAGTTGTTCGACATCTGTGGCCCTGCGCAACCAGCGCACATCCGGATGGCGCCGCACGATTCCCGAGGCGGTACACGGCGCATCCAGCAGGATCGCGTCAAAGGGCTTGCCATCCCACCACTGCGCCGCCTGGGCGGCATCGGCGCTGAGCACCTGGGCCGCAAGCCCCAGGCGATCCAGGTTCTGGTGGATACGTTCACAGCGCTTCGGGTCCAGATCGAGCGCCAGCATCTGGACGTCGGCCAGCTCCAACACATGCGCGGTCTTGCCGCCCGGTGCAGCGCACGCATCCAGCACCCGATCGGCGGGTGCCCAGTCCCGGCCCTCCAGCAGCAAGCCTGCAGCCATCTGGGCGGCAGCGTCCTGCACCGAACAAAGACCCTGGTCAAACCCCGGCAGTTGCTCCACTGGGTGTGGCACGCGGAGCTCCAGACCATCGTCGCCGAAGGGCATGGCGGCAATGCCAGCGGTAGCGAGTGAGCCAGCGTAGGCCTGCCGGTCGGTTTTTTGGCGGTTCACGCGAAGCGCCATCGGGCCAGGTCGGTTGTTGGCTTCCAGAATGGCTTGCCAATGGTCCGGGTGATCGCGCTGCACACGCTCAATCCACCAGAGCGGGTGGTTCCAGCGTGCCTGCGGCTGTTCGGCCACGTGCACCAGCAATGCCTCACGCTCTCTCAGAAAACGTCGCAGACAGGCATTGATGAACGCACCCTGCCGCTGCAATCCTCGGTCGGCCTTGGCGGCTTCCACCACCTGGTTCACGACCGTGTGGGCGGAATACCTGGGCGCATCTGGATCGACCGTACGAGATGGGTTGTCAGCGTCGGTCAGCAGCAGCGACAGCGCAGAGCACAACAACGCCTGGACCGCTGGGTCGGGTTTGCGCTGCACCAGGCAGGCAAGCAGCGCGCGGGTGGTGCCCAACTGCCGCAATGCGTGGAAGGTCAAGGCCTGAACGCCAGGCCGCAGGTGCGAGGGCACCTGAGGAAGCACATCGGCAAGGGATTGCCCCTGCTCGACGGCCTGCACACAGCGCGCCGCCTGCCTCAGCTGGGTCGCGAGACTGGGGGATGAATCGGATGGCGGGGCGCCTGGGGTGAGTCGATGTGCGGACTTGCTCAAATCAGCGTCCAGTCAGGGGATTTGTCGCCGGCATCGGTGCTTCTTTCTTTGGGGGCCGGCGCAGTTTGAACCGGTGGCTCTTCTGATCGACCCAGAGGCAATGGCCCCATGCTGCGCCCGTAGATGCGCCGGATACGCTGGTCCAGCGTCGGATGCGAATCCAGCCAGTGCGCGACCGAACCGGCTTCGTTGGCCACCAGCAGCATGTGCTGAACCACCGATCCCACGGGGCGCGAGACCACCCCTGCCCGCTGCTGGCTGAGCACCTTGCGCAGCACGCCACCCAGGCCATCCCGGCTGCGGGTCCATTGCACGGCGCGTGCGTCGGCCAGGTACTCGCGCTGTCTGGACACGGCGGCCTGCAGGGCATGCCCCGCCACCCAGCCCAGCCAGCCTGCGCACATGATGGCCAGGCCGATCAGCGCAGCGGCCATGCGGCGGTCGCGCGTGTCGGGCTCGAACAAGGTCTGGCCCATGCGATACAGCATCTCCAGTCCGAACACCATGCCCGCCAGACGCATGTTGAGCCGGGTATCGCCTTCGCCGATGTGGCTGAATTCGTGCGCCACCAGGCCCTGCAACTCTTCGCGATTGAGGTTGTCCAGCGCGCCCCGCGTGACGGCCACCACCGCATCGTTCTCGTCCCACCCGGTGGCAAAGGCATTGATGCCGTCGTCGCGCGGAACCACCATGGCGGTGGGCCGCTTCATGCCGGACGAAATGCTCATCTCATCGACGATGTTGGCGAAGCGTTTTTCATCGAAGTCGCCCGATGGTTGTGCCAGCCGCGCCCCCATCTGTTCCGCCAGACGCACGCCACCGTTGCCAGCCAGACGGGAGGTCTCGACCCACCAACCGCCCAGCACGAACAACAAGGTCACCCCCGTGTTCACCGCAAAGTAGTGGCGGGGATAGTGCATCTCTCCAGGCACCCAGAACCCCCAGGTCAACCCCCAGGCAAGCGCCAATGCCGCGTTCACGGCCACCACGAGCAGCGCCACGGTGACGGCAAACGCGAGCACCAGCTTGCGGGTTTGTCCGCGTGCGTCTCGCTGGAACTCGAAAAAGCGCATGTCAGCGTTCTGCCGACCCGCAGCGCGCGAAGCAGCGCCAACCCAGAGACACCGAGGAACCGGCTCTGCCGGGCCTCAGGTGTCGCCCCCCTTCAGGGGGGTGGCGCCAACGGCGACGCGGGGGGTGCTTCATTTTGCGCATCAGATTTCGATGCGGACGGCCTGACGCTCGACCTCGCTGGTGGTGGACTCCAGCATGCTCTGGGGCAGGAAACCAAACAGGCGGGCGACGACCAGGGTCGGGAACTGGGCTGCGGCGTCGTTGAATTCAAGCACATGGTCGTTGTAGGCCTGGCGCGCAAAGCCGATACGGTTCTCGGTGCTGGCCAATTCTTCGCTCAGCTCGCGCATGTTCTGGTCGGCCTTGAGGTCCGGGTAGGCTTCCACCACGGCGAACAAGCGCCCCAGGGCGCCCCCCAGCATCTGTTCGGCACCGGCCAGCGCACCCAGTGCACCCGCATTCAGCGGGCTGCCGGCAGCGGTCTGTTCGGCCGACTTGGCCTGGTTGCGCGCGGCAATCACCGCCTCGAGCGTGCTGGCTTCATGCGCCAGGTATTTGCGCGCCACCTCCACCAGGTTGGGAATCAGGTCATAGCGGCGTTTGAGCTGCACATCGATCTGCCCGAAAGCGTTGGCGATGGCATTCTTCAGTCGCACCAACCGGTTGTAGGCACCCACCGCCCAGAAGAAAACCCCCAGTGCCACAGCCAGCAAGACCCACAGCGTGACCGTCATGTCTTTCACTCCTTCAATTTGGAACGACCCGTTGGTGGATCAGCGACCCACACCGCCTCACCTGTAACAAAATCTGTTGGTATCGAAGGCAATATACCCCAGCCCCTTCGAAGGCCCGAAGGGACCGGGTGAACAATCACCAAGAAAAACGCCCCCGACCTGACGGTCGGGGGCGTTCATGGCTCAGGCGGCACCGGGCCGCTTCAGCGTGTACCGCTTTGCGCGAGCTTACTCGGCAGCCTCGCTGGCACTGGAAGCGTCAGACTGGTCGGCCTGATCAGCCTGATCGGCTGCCAGCGACAGGGCGTCGGCTTCGGCGATGGCGCGGCGCTCTTCGTCGTCCATCTTCTCCTTGACCTTGCGCGCTTCGTGATAAGCCATGCCGGTGCCTGCAGGAATCAGGCGACCCACGATGACGTTTTCCTTCAGACCACGCAGCTCGTCGCGCTTGCCCATGATGGCGGCTTCGGTCAGCACGCGCGTGGTTTCCTGGAAGGACGCGGCAGAGATGAACGAGTCGGTGGACAGCGATGCCTTGGTGATACCCAGCAACACGTTGCTGTAGGTCGCGGGGATCTTGCCTTCGGCGCGCAAGGCATCGTTGGTGTTGAGGATCTCCGAACGCTCGATCTGCTCACCGGCGATGTAGTTCGAATCACCCACGCTCTCGACAATCACGCGACGCAGCATCTGGCGCACGATCACTTCAATGTGCTTGTCGTTGATCTTCACACCCTGCAGACGGTAAACGTCCTGCACTTCGTCAACGATGTAGCGGGACAGCTCTTCGATACCCAGCAGGCGCAGGATGTCCTGCGGATCGGCCGGGCCGTCCACCACGCTCTCGCCCTTGTTGACCACCTGGCCTTCGTGCACCAGGATGTTCTTTTCCTTGGGGATGAGCTCGTCCCAGATCTTGCCTTCGGGGTCGGTGATCTGCAGGCGGACCTTGCCCTTGGTTTCCTTGCCGAACGACACGGTACCGGTCATCTCGGCCAGCATGCCCTTGTCTTTCGGGCTGCGGGCCTCGAACAGCTCGGCCACACGCGGCAGACCACCGGTGATGTCGCGCGTCTTCTGGCCTTCAACCGGGATGCGTGCCAGCACGTGGCCGGGGCCGACGTCCTGACCGTCGCGCACTTCGAGCAGCGCGCCGATCTGGAAGCCCACGGTCACCGAGTGGTCGGTGCCCGGGATCTTCACTTCGTTGCCGGATGCATCGAGCAGCTTCACCAGCGGACGGACCACCTTGGCCGAACCACGGTGCTTGGGATCGATCACCACCAGCGAGCTCAGACCGGTCACATCGTTGACCTGCTTGGCCACCGTGAGACCTTCTTCCACGTTCTCGAACTTCACCTGACCGGCGAATTCCGTGATGATGGGTCGGGTCAGCGGGTCCCAGTTGGCCAGGATCGCGCCGGCCTTGATCTGCTGGTCTGCCTTGACCGCCAGGATGGCGCCGTAAGGCACCTTGTGGCGTTCGCGCTCGCGACCGATTTCGTCGTGGATGATGATTTCGCCGGAACGGGAAATCACCACCAGCTCGCCCTTGCTGTTGGTCACGTAGCGCATCGTGGCGTTGAAGCCGATCGAACCGCTGGACTTGGCTTCCACGCTGGAGGCCACCGCCGCACGCGACGCCGCACCGCCGATGTGGAAGGTGCGCATGGTCAGCTGCGTGCCGGGTTCACCGATGGACTGGGCGGCAATCACGCCGACCGCCTCACCGATGTTGACCAGACCGCCACGACCCAGATCGCGGCCATAGCACTTGGCACAGATGCCGAAGCGGGTTTCGCAGGTCAGTGCGGTACGCACTTTCACTTCGTCCACGCCAGCGGCTTCCATCTCGTCGAGCATGTCTTCGTCGAGCAGGGTGCCTGCCGTGAACATCACCGCACGGTTTTCCGGGTGCACCACGTCTTCACAGATGGTGCGGCCCAGGATGCGGTCGCGAAGCGATTCGATCACTTCACCGCCTTCGACGATGGCGCGCATCACCGTGCCATTTGAGGTGCCGCAGTCCTGCTGGTTGACCACCAGATCCTGTGTCACGTCGACCAAGCGGCGGGTCAGGTAACCCGAGTTCGCAGTCTTCAGCGCCGTGTCGGCCAGACCCTTTCGGGCGCCGTGGGTGGAGATGAAGTACTGCAACACGTTCAGACCTTCACGGAAGTTCGCCGTGATCGGGGTCTCAATGATGGAGCCGTCAGGCTTGGCCATCAGACCACGCATGCCGGCGAGCTGGCGGATCTGCGCGGCAGAACCACGGGCACCGGAGTCGGCCATCATGTAGATGGAGTTGAACGACTCCTGGTCCACTTCTTTGCCGTCTCGGTCCGTGGTCTTCTGCTTGGCCAGCTGGGCCATCATGACCTTGGAGATCTCGTCGCCGGCCTTGCCCCAGATGTCCACCACCTTGTTGTAGCGCTCGCCTGCGGTCACCAGACCGGAAGCGTACTGCTGGGCGATTTCCTTGACCTCTTTTTCGGCGCGGTCGATGATGCCCGGCTTTTCCTTGGGCACCAGCATGTCGTCCACCGCGATGGAGATGCCGGCGCGCGTGGCCAGGCGGAAACCGTTCTGCAGCAACTTGTCGGCGAAGACCACCGTTTCCTTCAGACCGCACTTGCGGAACGAGGTGTTGATCAGGCGCGAGATTTCCTTCTTCTTCAGCGCCTTGTTGAGCACGTCGAAAGGCAGGCCCTTGGGCAGGATCTCTGACAGCAATGCGCGGCCCACGGTCGTGTCCACCAGGGTGGTGAACGGCGTGAACTCGCCGGTGGCCTTGTCCAGGGTGTACTGCACCAGGCGCACGCTGACCTTGGCGGTGATTTCAACCACTTCGTTGTCGAGTGCGCGTTGCAGCTCGGCCAGATCCGCGAAGATCATGCCCTCGCCCTTGCCGTTGATGCGCTCGCGGGTGGCGTAGTACAGGCCCAGCACCACGTCTTGCGACGGCACGATGGAGGGCTCGCCCGATGCGGGGAACAGCACGTTGTTGGAGGCCAGCATCAGGGTGCGGGCTTCCAGTTGCGCTTCCACCGACAGCGGGATGTGAACAGCCATCTGGTCACCGTCGAAGTCGGCGTTGAAGGCGGCACAGACCAGCGGGTGCAGCTGGATCGCCTTGCCTTCGATCAGGATGGGCTCAAACGCCTGAATGCCCAGGCGGTGCAGCGTGGGTGCGCGGTTCAGCAGCACCGGGTGCTCCTTGATCACCTCTTCCAGGATGTCCCACACCACCGGCGTGCCGGCTTCCACTTCCTTCTTCGCGGCCTTGATGGTGGTCGCGATGCCCATGGCTTCCAGGCGCGAGAAGATGAAAGGCTTGAACAGCTCCAGGGCCATCAGCTTGGGCAGGCCGCACTGGTGCAGCTTGAGCGTTGGGCCCACCACGATGACCGAACGGCCCGAGTAGTCGACGCGCTTGCCCAGCAGGTTCTGGCGGAAACGACCGCTCTTGCCCTTGATCATGTCGGCCAGCGACTTCAGGGCGCGCTTGTTGGCGCCCGTCATGGCCTTGCCACGGCGACCGTTGTCCAGCAACGAGTCCACGGCTTCCTGCAGCATGCGCTTTTCGTTGCGCGCGATGATCTCAGGGGCCTTCAGCTCCAGCAGGCGACGCAGCCGGCTGTTGCGGTTGATCACGCGGCGGTACAGGTCGTTCAGATCGGAAGTGGCGAAACGGCCGCCATCCAGGGGCACCAGCGGACGCAGGTCCGGTGGCAGCACGGGCAGCACGTCGAGCACCATCCACTCGGGCTTGATGCCCGATTTCTTGAAGGCTTCCAGCACCTTGAGTCGCTTGGCGTTCTTCTTGATCTTGAGCTCGGAGCCGGTCAGGTCGTTGCGCAGCTTCTCGATCTCGATGTCGAGGTCGATGGCCTGCAGCAATTCCTTGATGCCCTCGGCGCCCATTTTGGCCACGAATTCGTCGCCGAATTCCTTGCGCTTGGCGTCGAAGTCGTCTTCGCTCATGATGCCGAACTTCTTCAGCGGGGTCATGCCGGGGTCGGTCACCACGTACGCTTCGAAGTACAGCACGCGTTCGATGTCGCGCAGCGTCATGTCCAGGATCAGACCCAGACGCGATGGCAGCGATTTCAGGAACCAGATGTGGGCGCAAGGCGCGGCCAGATCGATGTGACCCATGCGCTCGCGACGCACCTTGGTCTGCGTGACTTCAACGCCGCACTTCTCGCAGATCACACCGCGGTGCTTGAGGCGCTTGTACTTGCCGCACAGGCATTCGTAGTCCTTGATGGGACCAAAGATCTTGGCGCAGAACAGCCCGTCGCGCTCGGGTTTGAACGTGCGGTAGTTGATGGTCTCGGGCTTCTTGACTTCGCCAAAAGACCACGAACGGATTTTCTCGGGCGACGCCAAGCCGATGCGGATGGCATCGAAATGCTCGTCGGGCGTGAATTGCTTGAACAGGTCGAGCAAGGATTTCATATCGAACTTCCTTAAATACTTGAGACAACGTTAGGAGAGCAGTGACTTGACCAAGAACACCGCGGAACCGGCTTGGCCGGGCCGCAGGTGTTGTCCCCCTGGGGGGAAGCCGCGAAGCGGCGCAGGGGGGTCAGCTCCTCTCCAATTCGATGTCGATACCCAGCGAACGGATTTCCTTGACCAGCACGTTGAACGACTCGGGCATGCCCGCGTCGATCGAGTGCTCGCCCTTGACGATGGACTCGTACACCTTGGTGCGGCCTTGCACGTCGTCCGACTTGACGGTGAGCATTTCCTGCAGGATGTAGGAAGCACCGTAGGCTTCCAGCGCCCACACTTCCATCTCGCCGAAACGCTGTCCGCCGAACTGTGCCTTGCCGCCCAGCGGCTGCTGGGTAACCAGGGAGTAAGGACCGGTCGAGCGGGCATGCATCTTGTCGTCCACCAGGTGGTGCAGCTTCAGGAAGTGCATGTAGCCCACGGTGGTCTTGCGCTCGAAAGCGTCACCGGTGCGGCCGTCGTACAGCTGCGCCTGGGTGCGGGTTTCGGTCAGGCCCTTGCGGGTGGCGATGTCGTCGGGGTAGGCCAGTTTCAGCATGGCGCGGATCTCGTCTTCCGAGGCACCATCGAACACGGGCGTGGCAAACGGCACGCCGTTCTTGAGGTTGTCGGCCATCTCCAGCACGTCGGCATCGCTGAGGTCAGACAAGGTTTCCTTCTTGCCGGCCTGGTTGTAGACCGTCTCCAGGAACTGGCGCAGCTCGGCGGCCTTGGCCTCTTCCTGCAGCATGTCACCAATGCGCTGGCCCAGGCCCTTGGCGGCCCAGCCCAGATGCACTTCCAGCACCTGACCCACGTTCATGCGCGAAGGCACGCCCAGCGGGTTGAGCACGATGTCGGCGGGGGTGCCATCGGCCATGTAGGGCATGTCTTCCACGGGCACGATCTTGGAGACCACACCCTTGTTGCCGTGACGGCCGGCCATCTTGTCGCCAGGCTGCAGGCGGCGCTTGACCGCTAGGTAGACCTTGACCATCTTCAGCACGCCCGCTGGCAGCTCGTCGCCTTGCGTGAGTTTCTTGCGCTTTTCTTCGAAGGACAGGTCGAAGCTGTGGCGCGTCTGCTCCATGGAGTTCTTGATGGACTCCAGCTGGGCGGCCACGTTGTCGTCGGCCGGACGGATGTCGAACCAGTGGTATTTCTCCACGTCGTCGAGGTAGGCCTTGTCGATGGTGGTGCCCTTGGACAGCTTCTTGGGGCCACCGTTGGCGACCTTGCCGGTCAGCAGCTTCTCGATCCGGTCGAAGGCGTCGGCTTCCACGATGCGCAACTGGTCGTTCAGGTCCAGGCGGAAACGCTTGAGCTCGTCGTCGATGATCTGCTGGGCGCGCTTGTCGCGGGTGATGCCTTCACGGGTGAACACCTGCACGTCGATCACGGTGCCTTGCGAACCCTGGTCCACACGCAGCGAGGTGTCCTTCACGTCGGAAGCCTTCTCGCCGAAGATGGCGCGCAGCAGCTTCTCTTCAGGTGTGAGGGTGGTCTCGCCCTTGGGCGTGACCTTGCCCACCAGCACGTCGCCGGGCAGCACTTCGGCGCCCACGTAGATGATGCCGGAGTCGTCCAGGCGGTTGAGCTGCTGCTCGGCCAGGTTGGGGATGTCGCGGGTGATTTCTTCCGCGCCCAGCTTGGTGTCGCGCGCCATGACCACCAGTTCCTCGATGTGGATCGAGGTGTAGCGGTCTTCGGACACGACCTTCTCCGAGATCAGGATCGAATCCTCGAAGTTGTAGCCGTTCCAGGGCATGAAGGCGATCAGCATGTTCTGGCCGATCGAGATCTCGCCCAGGTCGGTCGATGCGCCGTCGGCAATCACGTCACCCTTGGCCAGCATGTCGCCCTTCTTCACGATGGGGCGCTGGTGGATGTTGGTGTTCTGGTTGGAACGCTGGTACTTGATGAGGTTGTAGATGTCCACACCCACTTCGCCGGCCACGGCTTCGGCGTCGTTCACGCGCACCACGATGCGGGTTGCGTCCACGTAGTCGACCTTGCCGCCACGGGTGGCGGTCACCACGGTGCCGGAGTCGATCGCGGCGACGCGTTCGATGCCGGTACCCACCAGTGGCTTTTCAGGACGCAGCACAGGCACGGCCTGGCGCGACATGTTGGCGCCCATCAGTGCGCGGTTGGCATCGTCGTGCTCCAGGAACGGCACCAGCGACGCCGCCACCGACACGATCTGCGCCGGCGACACGTCCATGTACTGGATGGTGTCGGACGGGGTCAGGATCGATTCGCCCTTTTCACGCGCAGAGATCAGGTCACCGGTCAGGCGGCCTTCGGCGTCGAGTGCGGCGTTGGCCTGTGCAATGACGTACTTGCCTTCTTCAATGGCAGACAGGTAGTCGATCTGGTTCGTGACCTTGCCTTCGATCACGCGACGGTACGGGGTTTCAATGAAACCGTATTCGTTCAGGCGGGCGTACAGAGCCAGCGAGTTGATCAGGCCGATGTTCGGGCCTTCAGGCGTTTCGATCGGACAAACGCGACCGTAGTGGGTCACATGCACGTCACGCACCTCGAAGCCAGCGCGTTCGCGGGTCAGACCACCCGGGCCAAGCGCCGAAACACGGCGCTTGTGGGTGATCTCGGCCAGCGGGTTGGTCTGGTCCATGAACTGCGACAGCTGCGACGCACCGAAAAACTCCTTGAGGGCCGCAGAAATCGGCTTGGAGTTGATCAGGTCGTGCGGCATCAGCGGCTCTTGCTCGGCCTGGCCCAGACGCTCCTTCACGGCCTTCTCGATACGCGCCAGACCGGTGCGGTACTGGTTCTCGGCCAGTTCGCCCACGCAACGCACGCGGCGGTTGCCCAGGTGATCGATGTCATCGACTTCGCCGCGGCCATTGCGCAGGTCCACCAGAATCTTGACCACGGCCAGGATGTCTTCGTTGGACAGCACCATGGGGCCGGTGGATTCGTCTCGGCCCACGCGGGCGTTGAACTTCATGCGGCCCACGCGCGACAGGTCGTACGTGTCCGGGTTGTAGAACAGGCGGTGGAACAGAGCCTGCACCGCGTCTTCGGTTGGCGGCTCGCCGGGGCGCATCATGCGGTAGATGGCCACGCGAGCAGCGAATTCGTCGGCGGTTTCGTCGATGCGCAGGGTCTGAGAAATGTAGGCGCCCTGGTCGAGTTCGTTGGTGTAGAGGACTTGCAGGTCCTGCACGCCAGCGGCGCGCAGTTTCTTCAACAGCGCTTCGGTCAGCTCTTCGTTGGCCTTGGCGATGATTTCGCCCGTGTCCTCATCGACGATGTTGCGTGCAACGACGCGGCCAATCAGGAAGTCTTCGGGCACGCTGATGTGGCTGGTGCCGGACTGCTCCAGTTCACGCGTGTGTCGGACCGTGATGCGCTTGTCCTTCACCACCACAACCTTGCCGGACTTGTCGGTGATGTCGAAGCGGGCCACTTCACCGCGCAGGCGCTCGGGCACGAAGGCCATTTGCGCACCGCTGTCCATCAGACGCATGTGGTCGTTGACGAAGAAGTTGGCCAGAATGGTTTCCGGCGTCAGGCCAATGGCCTTGAGCAGGATGGTGACCGGCATCTTGCGGCGGCGGTCGACGCGGAAGAACAGCACGTCCTTGGGGTCGAATTCGAAGTCGAGCCAGGAGCCGCGGTAGGGGATGATGCGAGCAGAGAACAGCAGCTTGCCCGAGCTGTGGGTCTTGCCCTTGTCGTGTTCGAAGAACACGCCGGGTGAGCGGTGCAGCTGCGACACAATCACGCGCTCGGTGCCGTTGATGATGAAGGAACCCTTGTCGGTCATCAGGGGCACTTCGCCCATGTAGACCTCTTGCTCCTTGACTTCCTTGATCACCTTGGACTGGTTGGTCGAGGACTCACGGTCGTAGATGATCAGTTGCACGCGCGCACGCACGGCCGATGCAAATGTCAGGCCTCGGGTCTGGCATTCGCGCACATCGAAGGCGGGCTTGGCCAGGTTGTATTCAACGAACTTCATCTCGACAAAGCCGTTGTGCGAGACGATGGGGAAGGCGGCTTCGAATGCGGCCTGAAGGCCTTCGTTGGTGCGCTTCTTGGGCGCCGAGTCGGCTTGCAGGAACGCCGTGTAAGCGTCCTTCTGCATCTGCAGCAGGTAAGGAATCTCGAGAACGTTCTCGCGACTGCCAAAACTCTTGCGGATGCGTTTGCGTTCGGTGTATGAATAGTTCGATGCTGAGGCCATGAAATCTCCGAGCTCTGCGGCGACTGTCTTGCCCGCCTGACGCGTCAAACGCCAGGGGCTTTTCTTGGTGGCTGGCCTCTACCAACCATTGGCGGACGGCCTGTGCGTTGCACACAGGCCCGAACCAAGTCGTCTTCTGCAGTCGGGGTCAGAAGACACTCACAAACGGGGTCGGCGACCAGGCTTGTGGGTGCGCTCTGAAAGCACAGAAGGCTGGAGGCCCTTTTGGGGCACTCCAGCCTCGGAAAAGGCGCTGAATTACTTCAGTTCGGCCTTGGCGCCGGCTTCCACCAGCTTCTTCACAGCAGCTTCGGCGTCGGCCTTGGCAATGCCTTCCTTGACGTTCTTCGGTGCGCCATCGACCAGGTCCTTGGCTTCCTTCAGACCCAGGCCGGTGATTTCGCGCACGGCCTTGATGACGGACACCTTGTTGGCGCCGGCTTCTTGCAGCACGACGTTGAACTCGGTCTTCTCTTCTGCAGCAGCGGCTGCACCACCACCGCCACCAGCGGCAGGGGCGGCCATGGCGGCAGCGCTCACACCAAACTTCTCTTCGATGGCTTTCACCAGGTCGTTGAGTTCCATGACCGTCATGCTGTCCAGCGAGGTCAGAAATGCGTCTTTATCGAATGCCATTTTGATTTCCTAACAATTGGTTAAACGAATCCACCGCGCCTTCAGGCTGCGGCGGCTTCCTCGGCTGCCGGTGCGGCAGCGCCTTCGCCTTTTTTCGCCGCCAGCGCGCCCAGCACAACGGCCGTACGCGACATGGGCGACATCAGCAAGCCACACAACTGGGCCAGCAGCACTTCCTTCGAAGGAATGCTGGCGAGTTGCTTCACGCCCTCGACATCCAGGACTTTGCCTCCGTACACGCCAGCGCGAATCACCAACTTGTCGTTGGTCTTCGCGAACTCGGCGACCACCTTCGCGGCGGCCACGGCGTCTTCAGAGAAGCCATAGATCAGCGGACCGGTCATCTGGTCTGCGGCCACTTCAAACGTGCTGCCAGCCACCGCACGGCGGGCCAGGGTGTTTTTCAACACACTCAGGCTCACACCGTTGCTGCGGGCATTGACGCGCAGTTTGTCCATGTTCGCGACCGTGATGCCACGGTATTCCGCCATCACGAGCGTTTGAGCTTTAGCGGCGAGGCTGGTCACTTCGGAAATGACCGCTTCTTTCTCACTGCGATTCAGACTCAAGGTCTACTCCTTAAATGTGCCTTCGGTCCTTGGACCTGGGGCACGCCTCATTGCAGCGACCAACTGTCTTCCGGAACTCGTTCCATCTGCAGCGGGATCGCCATCTGCGTTGGCTTTTCACAATTAAGTCGATCGCTGCCCCAAAGGGTTTTGAACGACACCAACGGTCTTGGATGGCCCCACCGGCTGGCATTGCTGCCAAGCCACTGGACCCACCACACCCGGGCGGCCGAAGCCTCCCGAATTCTTTTCGCTACCAGCCAGCGATCACGCCGAGATGGATTGCGTGTCGACGCGCACGCCCACACCCATCGTCGACGACACGGCCACCTTGCGCAGGTACTGACCCTTGCTGGTGGCAGGCTTGGCCTTGTTCAGGGCTTCGATCAGCGCAACCAGGTTGCCTTGCAGCTTGTCAGCGTCAAACGAACGGCGGCCGATCGTGCCATGCACGATGCCGGCCTTGTCGACGCGGAACTGAACCTGACCTGCCTTGGCGTTTTTCACGGCGGTGGCCACGTCAGGGGTCACGGTGCCAACCTTGGGGTTGGGCATCAGGCCACGGGGACCCAGGATCTGGCCCAGGGTACCCACAACGCGCATGGCGTCCGGCGAGGCGATCACCACGTCAAAAGGCATGTTGCCGGCCTTGATGTCGGCAGCGAGGTCGTCCATGCCGACGATGTCGGCACCGGCGGCCTTGGCTTCTTCGGCCTTGGCACCCTGAGCGAACACGGCCACGCGCTTGGTCTTGCCGGTGCCGTTGGGCATCACGACGGCACCACGCACCACCTGATCAGACTTCTTGGCGTCCACGCCCAACTGAATGGCCACATCGATGGACTCGTCGAACTTGGCGTTCGCACACTCCTTGATGATGGCCAGTGCGTCGGTCAGCGGGTACAGCTTGTTGCTGTCGACCTTGCCTTCGAAGGCTTTTTGTTTCTTGGTCAGCTTGGCCATGTCACACGCCCTCCACAATCACGCCCATCGAGCGGGCCGAACCGGCGATGGTGCGCACAGCGGCGTCCACGTCGGCAGCGGTCATGTCTTTCATCTTGGTCTTGGCGATTTCTTCCAGCTGAGCGCGGGTGATCTTGCCGACCTTCTGCTTGTTGGGCACCGGGGAGCCCTTGTCCAGCTTGATGGCCTTCTTGATCAAGGTCGTCGCAGGCGGCGTCTTGATGATGAAGGTGAAGCTCTTGTCCGCAAATGCCGTGATCACCACGGGCAGCGGCAGACCGGGCTCGACGCCCTGGGTCTGGGCGTTGAACGCCTTGCAGAACTCCATGATGTTCAGGCCGCGCTGACCCAGCGCCGGACCGATCGGGGGAGAGGGGTTGGCCTTACCAGCTGGCACTTGCAGCTTGATGAAGCCGACGATTTTTTTCGCCATTTTTTAGCTCCTGCGAGTGCAATCGGCCGTCATCTAAAACGACCTCCTCGCGATTGGGGACCCGAATGAAACAAGGGCATCGGCGTCGGGTCGACCCGCCGGCACCTGAAAATCTCAGGTCTTTTCGACCTGGCTGAACTCGAGTTCGACGGGCGTGGCACGACCGAAGATGGTCACCGACACGCGCATCTTGTTCTTCTCGTAGTTGACTTCTTCCACCGTGCCATTGAAGTCGGTGAAAGGGCCTTCCTTGACACGAACGTACTCGCCCACCACAAATTCCACCTTGTGACGCGGCTTGTCGGTACCTTCCTGCATCTGGTCAACGATCTTCTGAACGTCTTCTTCAGAAATGGGCGCCGGACGGTTCTTTGCACCGCCGACAAAACCCGTCACCTTGTTGGTGTGCTTGACCAAGTGCCAGGTGTCGTCATCCATCACCATTTCCACCAGCACATAGCCAGGGAAAAACTTGCGCTCGGTGGTGCGCTTCTGACCGTTCTTGACTTCAACCACTTCTTCAGTGGGCACAAGAATGCGGCCAAACTTGTCCTGCATGCCGGCACGGTTGATGCGTTCGACGATATTGCGCTCGGCTGCCTTTTCCATGCCCGAATAGGCATGAACCACATACCAACGCATGCCTTCAGCTGCCACACCGTCGGTCACCGGGCTGCTCTGATCACTCATGCTTATCTCCAACCCAGAATCAGATCGTAAAAAACCCACTCGACGGTCTTGTCGGTCAGCCACAGGAACAAGCCCATGACAAACACGAACGCAAACACGTACGCCGTCATCTGGATCGCCTCCTTGCGGGCGGGCCAGACCACTTTCTTGACTTCCCGCCAGGAATCGCGACCAAAAGCAAGCAACTGACGACCCGATTCCGAAGAAAGGAAGACAGCAATCGCCGCCGCCAGCCCCACCAGCAAACCACCCCATTGAGCGTAACCACCCTGCGGGGCCAGCATGAAGTAGGCAACGAATGCCCCCGCCAGCAACAGGACGGCCACACCCAGCTTCGCCTTGTCTGCGCCGGAGTGGACTGTTTCAACTTCAGAAGTGGCCATAAGGTCTCATTACAAAAAAAACACGTGTCAGAAAGGCAAAACCTTGAGACACGCAAGCCCACCAGAGGTCTTGACGACTTCGGTGGGCTTGTTGACCACTAAACAGGACCAGATCAAACCGGATTTGGTTCCCATTGGGTGGCAGGGGCAGTAGGAATCGAACCTACAACCTTCGGTTTTGGAGACCGACGCTCTGCCAATTGAGCTATACCCCTACTGGCTGGTGCCCCTTACGGGGAAGTTAGGCAATGATCTTGGCCACAACGCCGGCGCCGACGGTACGACCACCTTCGCGGATGGCGAAGCGCAGGCCCTCTTCCATGGCGATGGGGTTGATCAGCTTGACCGTGATCGACACGTTGTCACCCGGCATGACCATTTCCTTGCCCTCTGGCAGCTCGATGGAACCGGTCACGTCGGTGGTGCGGAAGTAGAACTGCGGGCGGTAGTTATTGAAGAACGGCGTGTGACGGCCACCTTCGTCCTTGGACAGCACGTAGATCTCACCGGTGAAGTGCGTGTGCGGCTTGATGGAGCCGGGCTTGCACAGCACCTGGCCGCGCTGCACGTCTTCACGCTTGGTGCCGCGCAGCAGAATACCCACGTTGTCGCCCGCCTGGCCCTGGTCCAACAGCTTGCGGAACATTTCCACGCCGGTGCAGGTGGTCTTCTGGGTGTCGGCAATGCCGACGATCTCGATTTCTTCGCCGACCTTGATGACGCCGC
>NZ_JAVDWU010000010.1:0-265312 GCF_031457455.1 Hydrogenophaga palleronii | reverse complement strand
GTTGCTCGCGGCCTGTTCGGTGCGTGCAGACAGGTCCTGGTTGCCCGAGGCAATCTCCAGCGACGCCGTGTTGATGCTGTCCGTGGCGCTGCGCAGATCGCGGATGATGGCGACGAAGCGTTGGCGCATGTTCTCGACCTCGCGCACCAGCACACCGATCTCGTCCTTGCGGTCGGAACGGAACGCCTTGGACAGATCGCCTTGGGCCACCGTGGTGACGGCGACCGTCAGGTCGGCCAATGGGCGGCTGACGTTGCGGCGCACCAGGGCGTACATGGCAACACCCAGCAGGGCGGTCACGGCAGCCAGCATGGCCCAGAACGCGTAGATGGAGTCCCAGAACGACGCCATGGCTTCATCGTCGGACACTTCGGCCACGACCCACCAGCCACCCGCCTGCGACGCACGCATGACGGCCCATGGAGAAGAGGCGTTGGCATTGAAGAGGGCTGTGGCGTTGCGCACGAAGCCGTCGGAAGAATTCCGCATCTCGGTGAGGAAGGCATCGGCCTGTGGGTTCACTTCCAGCACCTTCTTGCCGGAGGCGGTGGGGTGCGAAATGAAAATGGCGTCGGCGTTGGACTTCCTTGGATCGATGACATAGCTGCCACCCGATTCGAAGAACCTGGCTTCACCCACCAGTTTGTCCAGCGAGGCCTGGAAATCGGCAATATCGAACCCGATGAACAAGATGCCCACGACCGCGCCGGCTTCGTTGCGGACGGCTTCGTAATGCGTCATGTAGGGCTTGCCAAACAGCACGGCGCGCCCGGTGTAGGTCTTGCCTTCCAGCATCAATGGGTACGCCGGGTGGGTGCGGTCCAGCAGCGTGCCCATGGCGCGCTCGCCATCGGCCTTTTTCAGCGAAGTGCTGATGCGCTCGAAGTCATCGCCCTTGCGCATGAAGATGGTGGCCACGCCACCGTTCTGCGCATGGAAACTGTCCACCTCGGTGAAATCGTCGTTGAGCAACATGCCCCAGCCCTTAAGCATGCCGGCCTCTTCATCCAGATCGAACTTGTCGGCGAATTTCTGACGGAACGGCCGGTACGCCCGATCGGTCATCATCCGCGCGGTGCCGTCAAACGCATCGATCGAACCGGCAATCGACTCCGCCTTGTCGCCCATCCATTCCACCTGCCGCTCTCGGGAAGTGCTTTCCATGGCCACGGCCATCACGGTGCTGACCACAATCAGCACGCCGGCGAGCAGGGCAACGGACAACAAGGCAACGCGACGCGCCACCGACGGAGTTTTTGAAACGGACGGACTCATGCCGACTCCTTATGGCTTCTGTGACAGGAAGAAGAATGGGAAACGGGCAGTGAATTACTGCAGCACCTGACTGGTATCCATGAGGCCCATGTCGGCGCTGGACATGAGGGCTTCGATGTCCATGAGGATCAGCATGCGCTCACCCACGCTGGCAATGCCGGTGATGAAGCCGGTGTCCACGGTGGCGTTCATCTCTGGCGCAGGCTTGATCAGGTCGCCCGCGAGTTCGAGCACGTCAGACACCGAGTCCACCACCGCACCCACCACGCGGCCGCGCACATTGAGCACGATCACCACGGTGAAGCCGTTGTATTCCACCTTCTCGCAACCGAGCTTGATGCGCAGGTCCACCACCGGCACGATCACGCCGCGCAGGTTGACCACGCCTTTGATGAAGTGGGGTGCGTTGGCGATGCGCGTGGGCTCTTCATACGAGCGGATCTCCTGCACGCGCAGGATGTCGATGCCGTATTCCTCTGCACCCAGGCGAAAGGTCAGGAATTCGGCCGCGGCTTTCTGGGCGGCCGCGCGCGCGCTGTCGTGGCGAGCGATGTGATTGGCGTCGTTGCGCATGTCCATGGTGGAAGTCCTCAATAAAAGCGGATTGGTCCATGGAATATCGGCCGGATGAGCGTCAACTGAAGGTGCAATAAAGTCACGAAAGCGCTGGCAATACAGCGTTTAACCTGTGTTTGAATACCTTCGTTGACGTTGTTCGCCATGCCAGCGACTAGCAGGCGAAAGAAAAAGGCGCCTTCAGAGGCGCCCTTTTCTTGAGTAAGCAGCCACTCAGTGGAGCTGGGCACCCAGCCTGAACACGCTCACAGCCTGCACCAGTTGCTGGGCCTGCTGTTGCAGGCTGGACGCGGCAGCGGCGCTTTCTTCGACCAACGCGGCGTTTTGCTGCGTGGTCTGATCCATCTGGCTCACAGCCTCGCTCACCTGCCCCACCCCCGCGCTCTGTTCGGTGCTGGCGCTGCTGATCTCGCCCACGATATCGGTCACGCGCTGGATGGACGTCACGATCTCTTGCATGGTGGTGCCTGCCTGGTCCACCAGCCGCGTGCCTTGCTCAACGCGCTCCACACTGGCGCCGATCAAGCCCTTGATCTCCTTGGCCGCCTCGGCACTGCGCTGCGCCAGGTTGCGCACCTCGCCAGCCACCACCGCAAAGCCCCGGCCCTGCTCACCGGCACGCGCGGCTTCCACCGCCGCGTTCAGGGCAAGGATGTTGGTCTGGAAGGCGATGCCATCGATCACGCCGATGATGTCGCTGATCTTCTTGCTGCTGTCGTTGATGTCCTTCATCGTCTGCACCACGCGGCTCACCACTTCTCCGCCCTGAACGGCCACAGAGCTGGCGCTGGCAGCGAGCTGGTTGGCCTGGCGGGCGTTGTCGGCGTTCTGACTGGCGGTCGAGCCCATCTGTTCCATGGAGGCAGAGGTCTGCTCCAGCGCCGAGGCCTGTTGCTCGGTGCGGCTGGAGAGATCGCTGTTGCCCTGCGCGATTTCTGCGCTGGCAGAAGCCACGTTGTCGGCCCCCTGGCGCACCTGGGTCACCACACGGGTGAGCGAGGTCTGCATGTCTTTCATGGTGGCCAACAATGGCGTGAATTCGTCGCGTGCGTCGTCCACCACGGCAGTGGTCAGGTCGCCATCGCGCACACGCTCGGCCACCGCCTGCGTGGCGGTCACACGCCGACGCAGCACCGACGCGACATACGCAGAAAAGCCCATCATGGCGACCAACAGCGTGCCTGCCAGACCCGCGATCAGGTTGGACGTGCTGGTCGCGTCCTTTCGAATCTGGCTGATGTCGCTGCTCAGCCCTTTGGTCTGGATGTCAAGGCCACTGCTGAACGCGTCGAGGAGCCGATTGCGCGCCGGGATGGTCACGTCCACCAGGTAGGCAAACGCTTCTTCTTTCTTGCCCTCCTGGATCAGGGCGATGTTCGCGCCACCGACTTTCCAGAATTCGGAGAGCAGCGGCGGCAAGGTGGTGAAGTGGGCCTTGGCCTCGGGCGTGAACAGCCGCTTTTCGTAGGCCGCCAGTGCCTCGTCCATGTGCTTGCGGTACAAGCATCCACCCCCCTCCTGACGCTCAAGAACCCAGGTGCTTATTGCATCACCATCGGCGTGGCTGTGCGGCTTCTGAAGCGAGATAAGTCACGCCTTTACCTCTACTTTGAAAGCTTGCGTGCGGGTGCACTGGCAACCGCGGCAAACCACGCAGGCAGAAAAAGTCAGTTCGAAAACTTGAACACGGCCGTGCTGGCCATGAGGTTGGGCAACGTGCGCACTTCTTGACCCTGGTGCAACCCAAAACTGTCGACGATGGTCAGACCGCAGCTGCGCGCCAGCACCTCGAAGTCCGCATGCGTGCCGACCCGGATGTTGGGCGTGTCGTACCACTGGTAGGGCAGGCGCCGGGTCACGGGCATGCGGCCTTGCAGCACGGCCAGCCGGTTGGGCCAGTGCGCGAAGTTGGGAAAGGCCACCACGCCAATACGACCCACGCGCGCGGTTTCACGCAGCATCGTCTCGGTGTTGCGCAGGTGTTGCAAGGTGTCGATCTGCAGCACCACGTCGAAAGCGTCGTCTTCGAACATGGTCAGGCCGTCTTCCAGGTTCAGCTGCAACACGTTCACGCCACGTTTGATGCAGGCGAGCACCTTGGCGTCGTCGATCTCCACGCCATAGCCGGTGCAGCCTCGCGTGGCCTGCAAATGGGCCATCATTGCGCCATCGCCACAACCCAGATCGAGCACCCGCGAACCTGGTGGCACCAGCCGGGCGATCGAATCCATCACGTCATGTTCAGCCATGGGCCACCTCCGCGGTCAGCGATTCACCCACCGTGCGATCAAAGTACGCACGCACAGCGTGGTGGTAGCGCGCATCGTCGAGCAGGAAGGCGTCGTGCCCATGCGGCGCGTCGATTTCGCAATAGCTCACTTCGCGCCGGTTTTCCAGCAAGGCCTTGACCATTTCTCGGCTGCGCGCGGGTGAAAAGCGCCAGTCGGTGGTGAAGCTGATCAGCAGGAACTTCGCGCGCGCGCGGGCCAGGGCGGCGCTGAGGTTGCCATCGAAGGCACGCGCGGGGTCGAAGTAATCGAGCGCACGGGTGATCAACAAGTAGGTGTTGGCATCGAAGTACTCGCTGAACTTGTCGCCCTGGTAGCGCAGGTAGCTCTCGATCTGGAATTCCACGTCTAGTGTGCTGTATCGGTAGGCGAGTTCGGCCACGGCCGCCGGGTCTTCGTCATCGGCAGGTCTGAGCGATCTCCCGAATTTCTCGTTCATCACGTCATCACTGAGGTAGGTGATGTGGCCGATCATGCGGGCGATGCGCAGGCCACGGCGGGGCAGGGTGCCTTCGCGCAGGTAATGCCCACCCAAAAAATCCGGGTCGGTCACGATGGCGCGGCGGGCGACTTCGTTGAAGGCGATGTTCTCGGCCGTGAGATTGGGCGCGCTGGCCACCACCACCGCGTGCCGCACGCGATCGGGGTACTGCAGCGTCCAGGAAAGGGTCTGCATGCCCCCCAGGCTGCCGCCCATCACGGCCGCCAGGGTCTCGATGCCCAGCGCGTCGAGCAGGCGCGCCTGCGCATGTACCCAGTCTTCCACCGTCACCACCGGAAAGTCGGCTCCCCAGGGCTGGCCCGTGGCAGGGTTGATGTGGGTGGGGCCGGTGCTGCCGAAACAGGAACCCAGGTTGTTGACGCTCACCACGAAATAGCGATCGGTGTCCACCGGCTTGCCGGGACCGATCATGTTGTTCCACCAGCCTTCGCTGCGCGCCAGGGGCTGGCCGCTGGCGTCTGCATGCCAGCCGGCCACATGGTGGGAGGCGTTGAGCGCGTGACAGACCAGCACGGCGTTCGTGCGCCCGACATTGAGCGTGCCATAGGTCTCATAGACCAGTTCGTAGGCCGGCAAGACCGCACCGCTTTGCAATGGCAATGGGTCGGTGAAACGGCGCGTTTGGGGTGTGACGATCACTTGGATGCACCTCGGGCCGCAGGAGGCCCAAAAAAGAAAACCCGGTGCCGCAAGGTGCGAGACCGGGAGTCTCCCCTTTAGCGGCATTTTTAAAGCGCCCGCAATCCGGAACAAATCGGCGCTGGGTGGCAGTATAAATTGAACCACCTGCCCCGCCCTGATGGTCTGCCCTTCCAACACCCTGGCGGGAGCAGGAATCCTCCCGTCGATTGCCGCCTGTCCGCGGCGGCAATGAGCGGATCGGCCTGCGTGCCCGTTGGCGCCGCAGGGCCGGCCACGGTCAGATTCCCGACCTTCGATCCGGCATTGACCGTGGTGTTGTGCCGGCGCATCGCCTCCAAAAGCGGTCACCACCGTTAACAAAAAAGTCTTTCGTTCCGGGGCATTCAGCGCATAATGCGCTGGCGTGGGTCTAAAAACCTCGCTTGACAAGTGATCGGTTGGTTTCGCGTGCTACAGGTTTTGTTTGCTAACGGGGCTCCATCGCTATTTTTCTCAGTGTTATTAGGAGTCCCAACAATGGGCAACAAACTGTACGTGGGCAACCTGCCTTACACCGTGCGCGACGAAGACCTGCAACAGGCATTCGGCGCTTTTGGCTCTGTCAACAGCGCCAAAGTCATGATGGAGCGCGACACAGGTCGCTCAAAAGGTTTTGGTTTTGTGGAAATGGGCAGCGATGCTGAAGCCCAGTCCGCCATCGAAGGCATGAATGGTCAGTCGCTGGGCGGTCGCAGCCTGGTGGTGAACGAAGCCCGTCCGATGGAAGCACGTCCTCCCCGTTCGGGTGGCGGCGGCTTTGGCGGTGGCCGCAGCGGCGGTGGCGGCTTTGGTGGTGGTGGCGGCAGCGACGGCGGTTTCCGCAGCCCCTACGGCGGCGGCGGTCGTCGTGAAGGTGGCGGCGGCGGTGGCCGCGGTGGCTACTGATCCACAGCGTTGAGCCCCTGACCCGGTGAAGATCGGGTTCAGACAAAGGCCCCTCGGTTTTGCCCAGGGGCTTTTTTCATGGCCGGTGGTTTTTTAGCGCCAGCGGTTCTTCCCATGGAAGCTCAGGCGCGCTTGCCCTTCTGTCGGTGCTTTCGAGGCCGCCCGGCCAGCAGACGGTCAAACAACGGATTGGGCAAGAGACGCAGCAGTTTGGCCACCACCCCCATTTGCCAGGGAATCACCCGGTAGCTGACCTGACCCTGGATGGCCTGAAAGGCCCGCTCGGCGAATGCCTCCGCACTCAGCAGGAACGGCATGCCATAGCGGTTCTGGCGTGTCAGTGGCGTGTCCACATAGCCCGGCAGCAAAGTCACCACCGCCACCCCGCTGCCACGCAGCTCGCCCCGCAGGCTCTCGCAGTAGGCCACCACCGCCGCCTTGCTGGCGCAATAGGCGCCATGACCGGGCAGACCCCGGATGGCCGCCACACTGGCGATGCCGACCAGCGTGCCACTGCCCCGTTCGCGCATGGCCGTCACAAAAGGATGGAAGGTGGCCGCCAACCCCGTGTTGTTGGTGGCAAAGGTCCGGACCATCACGTCAATGTCATCGCGCTCGGCCGTGTCCATGCCGATGCTGATGCCGGCGTTGGCGATCACCACGTCTGGGACGCCTTGCGCCGCCACACAGGCCTGTGCTGCCGCCACGAGGCTGTCGGTATCGCTCACGTCGGCGCCGTAAATGCGACAACGATCAACGCCCAGGCCCTGCGCATCGGCCCAGGCTTGTGTGTCGTCCGTGCGCCGCGCCACCAGCGCCAGCCGGTAGCCTGACTGCGCAAAACGCGCAGCCAGCGCCTGCCCGATGCCACTGGAAGCGCCGGTGATGAGAACGAGCGGGAGCTGAGACATGCCGGTGTCACCTCGCAGCCAAAGAAGGGGATTTGCTCATCGCGGCTGCATCTGCACCTTCACCCGCCCCTTGAGCATGGCGGCCTGGCGGTCGCCACGGTACACCATGCTGTCGGCGCGCATCTGGTCATTGTCCCGGATCAGCAGCACCGGCTGGTCCGATGCCAACATGTCCCATTTGGTCAGCACCCGCAAATACTCGCCATGAAACTCCAGCCGTGGCAAACGTTTGCCAGCGGCATTCTTCCCCGCCTGCCGCACCACGATCGCATCGCCTTCCAGGACGAACTCCGTGTTGTCGCCGTTGCTGGTCACGCGCTGCGCCGTGGCCGTGGTCAGCAGTCCTTCCGGGCTGTAGTTTCGGATGCGGGCCTTGTCGATCTCCAGGGTGTCCGTGTCGGGGTAGTGCCGCCCTTCTGCGCCATACACCTCGGACTTGATGCGCCCATTGGCGTCAAACACTTTGACCGAGAAACGTCGCATGCGGTAATCGGGCTCGTGCACCAGTTCCCGCTCTGCGGGTGGCACCTCGGGTATGGGTGTGGCGCGCAACAGCCAGTAAGACGCCAGCGCCAGCAAACCCATCAACAGGACCGGCAGGTAGATCGAGACCTGGTCCCAGAACTGGTACACCCGTTTCTTGACCATACGCTGCGGTGCTTTCACCAGCGGCTCCAATGGCAACGTGCTGTTCATCGTGCGGCCACCTCCAGCTCACGGGCATAGACGCCACTGGCGACCAGCAGCAGATCGCACAGTTCACGCACGGCCCCCATGCCAGGGGCTCGTTGCGTGACATGATGGACCACCGCCAGCACTTCCGCATGGGCGGTCGCAGGTGCACAGGCGAGTGCCGCCCGACGCAGCATGGGAAGGTCGGGCCAGTCGTCTCCCATGGCTGCGGCGTCCACCCATGTCAGTCCCAGCTCACTGAGGATGGCCTCGGCGGCGGGTCGCTTGTCTTCCGTGCCATAGCGCACATGCACCACCCCCAGCGCTTCGAGTCGCCGTCGCAGCGCGGGTGAATCGCGTCCCGTGATCACGGCGGGGGTGATGCCGGCCCGCTGCAGCAGTTTGATGCCATGGCCGTCCAGCGTATGAAACCGCTTGATCGACTCACCCGCTTCACTGAAATAGAGGCTCCCGTCGGTGAGCACGCCGTCCACATCAAAAAACACCACGCGCACCGCTTGCGAACGCAGCAACAGCTCCGGCGCGAAGTTCAGAGTGGGACGCAGCGGTGGCAGATCAGGAGACATGAAGCAATGCTAACTGCAGAGGAGAAGTTCGAGCGAAGTGCCTTAATGCCAGGGCGCCGCGGAATCGGCTTTGCCGGGCCACCGTCCCCCGCGTGGAAGCAGTGCAGCGGCGCAGGGAGGTCAAATCACCTTCGCTCGCATGAGGTCGTTGCTGTTGAGCGCACCGCACAGGCGGCCCGCCTCGTCGACCACCAACACGCTGGTGATGCGCGTGGCCTCCATGAGCTCTGCGGCGGTCACGGCCAGCGCATCGGCGCGGATGGTGCGCGGATCCGGGTGCATGACCTCGCGCGCCGTCAGGTTGCGGAGATCGCTGTTGTTCTCGCTCTTTTCAATCAGGCGGCGCAAGTCGCCATCGGTGAAGATGCCCAGCACACGGTTGTCGTCGTCGACGATGGCGCTGGCGCCGAGGCCTTTGGCGCTGATCTCGCGCATCAGGGTCATGAGCCCGGCCTCCTGCGTGACCCGAGGCAAGGCATCGCCGGTGCGCATCACGTCGCGCACATGGGTGAGCAGCTTGCGCCCCAGTGTGCCCCCTGGATGGGAGCGCGCGAAATCGTCGGCCTTGAAGCCACGGGCATCCAGCAACGCCACGGCAATCGCGTCGCCCATGGCCAGCTGGGCCGTGGTGCTGGCTGTGGGGGCGAGGTTGTGCGGGCAGGCCTCTTTTTCCACGGAAGCGTCCAGCACCACCTCGGCATGCTGCCCGAGGGTGGAGCGCACGCGGCCGGTGATGGCCACCAGCGGCACGCCCATGCGCTTGATGAGCGGCAGGATGACGGTGAGCTCTTCGCTTTCACCGCTGTTGCTGATCCCCAGCACCACATCAGCTGGGGTGATCATGCCCAGATCCCCATGGCTGGCTTCCGCCGGATGCACGAACATGGCCGGCGTGCCAGTGGACGCCAGCGTGGCCGCGATCTTGCGGCCGATGTGGCCACTCTTGCCGATCCCCATCACCACCACCCGGCCCTGGCAGGCGAGCATGAGCGACAGGGCTTGAGCGAAGCTGCCGTCCAGCCGCTGCGCCATGGCGGTGATGGCCGCGGCCTCGATCTGCAAGGTTTCTCGGGCAAACGCGGTTGCGCGCGTCGGGTCAAAGGTGGAGGGCAACTGCATCGACGGATTATCGCCGTTCGTGTCGGTCCTGGCTGTTCTTCCATGCGCACCATCCGGCGCGGCGCGGCAACCCGACGGGGCGGGGTCCCGCATCTGCGCCCCCACGCGAAAGGCGCTGCCAGCCCTTAATATCGGCCCATGAATTCGCTCGACATTGCGCTCCTGTACCTGCTGGCCGCTGTGTTGGGCGTGGTGGCGTGCCGTCAGCTCAAGCTGCCGCCGATGCTGGGCTACCTGGTCGTCGGCATTCTTATCGGGCCCAACGCGCTCGCGCTGGCCCAGAACTCCAGCGGCATTCGCTACCTGGCCGAGTTCGGTGTGGTCTTCCTCATGTTTGTGATCGGACTGGAGTTCAGTCTGCCCAAGCTCAGAGCGATGAAGCGTCATGTGTTCGGCCTGGGCCTGTCCCAGGTGGTGCTGACCGTGCTCATCACCACCGGCGCCTCGTTGGCCTTGACTCTGATGCTGCCGACCTGGTGGGACATTTCCTGGCAGATCGCCCTGGCGCTGGGCGGGGTGATGGCCATGAGCAGCACGGCCATCGTGATCAAGCTGATGGCCGAAAGGCTGGAGCTGGAATCCGAGCACGGCAAACGTGTCATGGGCATTCTGCTGTTCCAGGATCTGGCGGTGGTGCCCTTGCTGGTGCTGATTCCCGCCCTTGCAGCCGATCCGGACAAGCTGTTCCCGGCCCTGGCATTGGCGCTGGTGAAGGCAGTGGTGCTGCTGGGCATTCTGCTCACCGGCGGTCAGAAGGTGATGCGCTGGTGGCTGACCCTGGTGGCGCGCCAGAAGAGCGATGAACTGTTCATGCTCAACCTGCTGCTCATCACCCTGGGCCTGGCCTGGCTCACCGAACACGCCGGGCTGTCCCTGGCGCTGGGCGCCTTCGTGGCTGGCATGCTGATTTCGGAGACGGAATACAAGCACCAGGTGGAGACCGATATCCGGCCGTTTCACGACGTGCTGCTGGGCCTGTTCTTCATCACCATCGGCATGATGCTGGACTGGCGGCTGGTGCTTGATCGCTGGCCGCTGGTGCTGTTGCTGATGTCGCTGTCCGTGGCTTTCAAACTCGCCCTGATCACGGGTCTGACCCGGTTGTTTGGCGCATCCATGGGCGTGTCGCTGCGAGTGGGGTTGTACCTGGCGCAGGGCGGCGAGTTCGGCCTGGTGCTGCTCACCCTGGCCGGCCAGAACAACCTGGTGCCCCCACAGCTGTTCAACCCCATTCTGGCCAGCATGGTGATCTCCATGCTGGCCACGCCCTTCATCATCCTCTACACCAATGCCATCGTGGGCCGAGTGGTGGGCAGCGACTGGCTGATGCAGTCGGTGCAGATGACCAGCATCGCGCGCAAAGCCATCAATGCCGACAAGCACGTGATCATCTGTGGCTATGGCCGCTGCGGTCAGAACCTGGCCCGGCTGCTGGATGGCGAAGGCATTCCGTACATGGCGCTGGACCTCGACCCCGACCGGGTGCGCCAGGCCGCTGCGGCCGGGCATTCGGTCGTGTTTGGTGACGCCGCTCGGCTGCAGGCGCTCATGGCGGCCGGGTTGCATCGCGCCAGCGCGGTGGTCGTCACCTACCTGGACACGCCCAGCGCCCTCAAGGTGTTGCACCACGCACAGGAACAGGCGGTGCACGTGCCGGTGGTGGTGCGCACGGTGGACGACGCTGACCTGGAAAAACTGCGCGGCGCTGGCGCCACCGAGGTGGTGCCCGAGGCCATTGAGGCCAGTCTGATGCTGGCCAGCCACGCCCTGGCACTGGTGGGCGTGCCCATGCGGCGCGTGATCCGCGTGGTGCAGGATCAGCGCGATGCGCGCTACAACCTGCTGCGCGGTTATTTCCACGGCGCCGACGACGACAGCCTCGATGAGATTGATCATGAGCGGCTGCACACGGTGACCTTGCCCACAGGGGGCCGCTCGGTCGGCAAGACACTCGGTCATCTGGCCCTGGAAGCGATCGGCGTGCGGCTCGTGAGCTTGCGCCGTGCCGGCGGCAAGGCAGCAGTGTTTGACGACGACACCGTGATGGAAGGCGGCGACACCCTGGTGCTGGGCGGCAAGGCGCAAGCCCTGTCGTTGGCAGAAGACAAGCTGCTGTCCGGCTGACGCGAGCAACCAAGGCGCTTCCGGCAGCTGCGAGGGCCGGCTGCACGTGCAGGCACAGCGCTTTTGCATGCTGCGCCAGGGATCCCGCGTGAGGCGGCTGGCCCATAATGACCGATCCGCAACGGACCCTGCCCATGGACACCTCTGCCTATCTGAAATCCCACATCCGCACCGTGCCCGACTGGCCCGCACCCGGTGTGCAGTTTCGCGACATCACCCCGCTGCTGCAGGATCCCAAAGTGTTTCGTGTGCTGATCGACACGTTCGTGCATCGGTACATGGACCCCGGGCTGCGGCCCACGGTCATCGCTGGGCTGGACGCCAGGGGTTTCATCATCGGCTCCGTGCTGGCCTATGAACTGGGCGTGGGCTTTGTGCCCATTCGCAAAAAGGGCAAGCTGCCTTTCACCACGGTCGAAGAAACCTACGAACTCGAATACGGGAGTGCAACGGTCGAACTGCACACCGATGCGGTTCGGGCAGGCGACAAGGTGGTGTTGATCGACGACCTCATTGCCACCGGCGGCACCATGATGGCGGGGTGCAAATTGCTGGAGAAGCTAGGCGCCGAGGTGATGGAAGGCGCTGCCATCGTGGACCTGCCTGAACTGGGTGGATCAGCCAAGCTGCGTGCCTCGGGACTGCCCCTGTTCACCCTGGTCGACTTCGCCGGTTGAACTTGAACACCCCCGCAGCGCTTCGCGCTACCCCCTCAAGGGGGCGATACCAGTCGTCCGGCAGAGCCGGCCCGACGGAATCTCTGGATGGGACATTTCGCGCCGGAGGGCTTGGCACACCCGCAGGGCGCGGGGGCAACGCTCTACAGCTTTCCGTACTGGGTTTCGCTCAGTGCGCTGAAATCGCTGTGGGACTCGGGCACAGGCAGGTTCTCGCCCTCCTCAAGCAGCGGACGGCGGATGGGGTTCGCCGCTTTTTGCAGCGCTCGCCGGAAAGCCTCCACTTCTTCCGCCTGAACGCCTTGCACCCGGGTGCTTTCCGGGTTCCGATCGGGCACCGGAATCGCCGTCTCGCTGGGCTCGGCCGGCTCGCGGCGGGTCTGCGCCGCCACGGCGGCCTTCAGCGCAATGCCCCGTTGATCATGGACCGCCTTGCGGCGCCAGTACACCGAGCGCACCTGCATGTCGTGCCTGGACTGGGCACTGGCCTGGATCCAGCGCTCGATTTCAAGCAGGTATTCGTCGGGCATGCTCTCCGTGGGCAAGGCCAGATCGACCAGCACCAGAAAACCATCGCCGTTCGCGTCCAGGGTGAGCACCTTGAATTCGTAGCTGGTGGACAGGACCCCGCCGCGAATCATGGATTCCCGCACCACGGAGAACAGCTGCTCCCGACGCAGGATGCGGCGACCCCGACGCGGAGAAATCAGTGGCAAGGTGGTCTGCGCGAACGTGCGGCGACCACGTCTTGATCGACTGGCGGTGGATTTTTTGGCTTTCAGCCAGTTGAGCATGAACATGATGTGAGTATGCGCAACAGGCTGCGGCGCAATGGTTGGAATAGCAGGTACGTTTCGGTTCAGTTCCGCCGCACCGAGGGGGCAAAGGCGTTGTTCAGGTCACGGCGATGCGTTTGGGTCGGTTGTACATGCGGCGGGCCAGCACGGCCGACATCGCCACGGTGAGTTCAAGCGCCAGGTCCGGGTGCCGCACGGAGAACTCCCGAAACCGCAGGGGGGTAAGGCACCACAAGCGGCAGTCGCTGCCGGCATGTACCGTGGCGCTGCGTGGCAGGTGGCTGAAAAACGCGCCTTCACCGAGCACCGACCCGGCGCCGACCACCGCGATGCGGATGCGCTCCTTGCTGTCCTCGTAATGCACGGTGAGGGTGCCGCTTTCCACAAAGTAGACGGTGCGGTCCTTCACACCCTGCTCGATCAGCACCTTTCCCAGCTGGAGTGACACCGGCTGGAGGTAACTGGCCACGATCTGCCACTGCGGCTCGGTGAGCGTCAGCGGCACGGCGTCCAGCGCGTTGCAATGCCGCATGGCGTGGGCCAAGGCATGGATATCGGGGCGGGTGGTCGCAGTGACGACGTCTGTCATGGGAGCAAGATAACCGCCCACAAGCTCCGCCTGCAATGTGTATTTACCGCTTATTACAGTTGGGCTCCCGGCGGCGCCTGACCGGTTCCCAGCGGTTACTTAGGTGTTATTTGCCGATGCAAAAACGCGAAAAAATCTCGCCCAGCAAGTCATCTGCGCTGAACTCACCCGTAATTTCCCCCAACGCACCCTGTGCCAGCCGCAGCTCCTCGGCCAGCAGATCCAGGTGTTCGGCCTGGGCTGCCAGCAGGTCTGAGGCACTGTTCAGGTGAACGTCGACCCGGGCCAGCGCCTGCAGGTGGCGTTCACGCGCCATGAACAAGCCTTCGCTGCCCTGTTGCCAGCCGGCCAGCGACAAAAGGCGTTGCCGCAGCAGGTCAATGCCGTCGCCCCGTTTGGCAGACAACAGAATGCCCTCCGGCCCGGCCACATCAGCAAGGGTGGCGTGTTCTGCGCACTGGTCCAGCTTGTTCCAGACCTGGACCACGGCCACGCCCGGCGGCAACGCCGCTGCGATGGCGGCATCGTCGGCCTGGTAGCTGACGCCGTCGCATCGCGTGAGGTCGTGCAGGAACACCACCGCATCGGCCTGGGCAATCTGGCCCCAGGCCCGCTCGATGCCGATCCGCTCCACCTCATCCACCTCGGGGCTGTCGCGCAGGCCGGCGGTGTCGATCACATGAAGGGGAACCCCCTCGATCTGAATCGTCTGCTGCACCACATCGCGGGTGGTCCCTGGAATGGGGGTGACGATGGCCAGTTCTGCGCCCGCCAGTGCGTTGAGCAAGGAGCTTTTGCCCGCATTGGGCTGCCCGGCAATCACCACTTTGAGCCCGTCGCGCAACAAGGCCCCCTGGCGGGCCTGGGCCATCACCGCAGCCAAAGCGGTCTGCAGGCGCTGCAGCTGTCCCGTGGCATCGGCCTTCTGCAGGAAGTCGACGTCTTCTTCCGGAAAGTCGAGCGTGGCTTCAACCAGCATCCTCAAATGGATCAGCGCATCACGCAAGCCATGAACGCGCTCCGAAAACACCCCGGCCAGCGAGCGGCTGGCGCTGCGCGCAGCGGCTTCGGTGCTGGCGTCAATCAGATCGGCCACCGCTTCGGCCTGCGCCAGGTCGAGCTTGTCGTTCAGGAACGCCCGCTCCGTGAACTCACCGGGCCGCGCCGGTCGCAAGCCAGGCAGCAAGGGTTCGTCAGCGGCAGATCTCGTTTGTGCCACCGCCAGACAACGCGCCAGCAGCAATTGCAGCACCACCGGACCGCCGTGACCTTGCAGCTCAAGCACATCTTCACCGGTGTACGAGTGAGGCCCCGGAAACCAGATCGCGAGCCCCTGGTCGATCGGCTGGCCGTTATCGTCCGGAATGGGCAGGTAGGTGGCCTCTCGCGCACGCAGCTCGCGGCCCAACAAGGCGCGCACAAAGGGCGCCAATCCACGCCCAGACACCCGCACGATGCCCACGGCACCGCGACCCGGTGCAGTGGCGATGGCGGCAATGGGGTCGTGCTGGGTGCTGAGCATGGGCCTGATTCTGCGCGAATGGAAAGGGAAAGGGCCGCTACAGCGGCCCTTTCAGCAGAACAACAAACCGGTCACTTGGCCGGGGTGTTGCCTTTAAAGAGATCAAACGGCAGGGTGAACTTCAATGGCACGCCCATGCGGTGGTTGATATGCGCCTGCTGCGCAATCGTCAACACGTTGTTGGTGATCCAGTAGAGCACCAGACCGGCCGGGAAGAAGAAGAACATCACCGAGAACATCAGCGGCATCATCCACATCAGCTTGGCTTGCAGCGGATCCGGCGGCAGCGGGTTCAGTGCGGTCTGGATCATGGTCGTCGCGGCCATCACCAGCGGCAGGATGAAGAAGGGATCGGGTGAAGACAAATCGGTGATCCAGGCCATCCAGGGCGCGTTGCGCATTTCCACGCTGGAAAGCAGCACCCAGTACAGGGCGATGAACACCGGAATCTGGATCAGGATGGGGAAGCAGCCACCCAGCGGGTTGACCTTTTCTTCCCGGTACATCTTCATCATCTCCTGCTGCATGGCTTGCGGATTGCCTTTCAGGCGCTCCCGCATTTCCATGATGCGCGGGTTGATCTTCTTCATCTTGGCCATGCTGCGGTAGGCGCTGGCGTTGAGCCAGTAGAACGACGCCTTGATCAGCACCACCAGCAGAACGATGGACCAGCCCCAGTTGCCCACGAAGCCGTGGATCTTTTCCATCAGCCAGTACAGCGGTTTGGCCAGAATGGTCAGCCAGCCGTAGTCCTTCACCAGTTCCAGACCCGGCGCAATGGTCTCCAGCACCTTCTCGTCCTGAGGCCCCACGAACAGCACGGCCTGCTGGTTCAGCGACTGGCCGGGCTCCAGTGCAGGCAGCGCCGTGATGGCGCCCACCGCATACAGGTTGTTGTCAATGCGGCGGGCAAAGTTTTCGCGCGCCACACCGGCGTCAAGCACCCAGGCTGTGGCGAAGTAGTGCTGGACCATGGCCACATAGCCGTCACTGCTGTTCTTCTGGAAGCTGGCCTTGTTCTTTTCAATATCTTCGAACTCCACCTTCTGGAACTTGTTCTCTTCGGAGTACACGGCCGGGCCGGTGAAGGTCGAATAGAAGGGCGTGTCACTGGCAAGCTTGCTGCCATCACGAACCAGCTGCAGGTACAGCTGCGGGCTGACCGACTGACCGGTGTTGTTGCGCACTTCGTGCTGCACCGCAATGTCGTAGTGCCCGCGCTTCAAGGTGTAGGTCTTGATCAGCTGCACACCCCCGACCTCTGCCGACTCGAAACGCACCTGCAGTTCATCCTGACCATCAGCGAGGGAAACCGGGCCGCTCGCCAGGGTCATGGGCGTCTTGTGCGTGGGGAAGCTGCCACCGATCAGACCCGACTGGGCCAGATAGATGCTGCTGCCGTTCTGCGTCAACAGCGTGAAAGGCTGTTCGCTCTGGTCCTTGCTGGAGCGGGTGGCCGCCGCATGTTCCAGCAGATCGGCACCGATCAACGACCCGCCTTCGCTGTTGAAGGTGAGCTTGAGCACATCGGTGGTGACCATATGGCGCTGGGCCACCGCAGTCGGCGCACCGCCGGGCGCCTCGCCAACAGCGGCCGTACCCGTCGTCGGGCCTGGCGTGGCCGTGGCTGCGGGCAGGCTGGCATCTGCGACCGGGCTGGTCGCTGTGCCGGCGGCCGGTGCGGCCACGGGCGCGGCGCCAGGGAAGAACGTGGGCTGCTGGCCATTGTGGATCTGCCATTTGTCCCAGATCAGGACCATGGACAGACCAAATACCACCCACAGGATGGACCGACGGATGTCATTCATGACGCATTTTTCTTTTCTGAGGGAGGAGGGATCAGACGGGAAAACAGCGGCGGCACCTGCTCTGGCACCGGGTCACAGCCCCCTTCGCACCAGGGATGGCAACGGCCCAGACGCCTGAGGGAAAGGTAACTTCCGCGGGCGGCGCCATGGCGGTTCAGCGCTTCGAGCGCGTAGGCGGAGCAGGTGGGCTCAAAACGGCAACTGCTGCCCAGCCACGGACTGAGCAGCAGGCGGTATCCCTTGACCAGCGTGATCAGGACATTGCGGGGCCAGTCAACCAGCATGTGCGGTCTCCGGCACCTGCGCCCTTGGCAAAGGCGTTGTCACGCGACCCAGCAACAACTCCAATTCGGCGCGCACGGCGCGTTTGAGCACATCTGAGGTAGCGCTGAGGAATTGCTTGCGGCTGAACTCGCTGCGAAGGCGCACCACCAGGGCGGCCTGAGGCAAGTCGGGAGCCATCGCCCTGGCCGTTTCGTAGATCTGCCGGCGGATGGCGTTGCGCGTCACGGCCCTGCGGGCCCAGCGTTTGGGCAGCAGCACACCCAGCCAGGTGTCGGCCACGGGGAACAGCAGACGGGCATCTGGCGCATGACCCAACCTCGTGCTGTGCAGCGCAAAGTGGGGGGTTTTCGCCACGGGAGCACCGGCCATGACGACCTGAAACTGCTGCCGGGATTTGAGCCGTTGCATCAGTGAACAAGCGCAAGGCTCACCACGGAAAAGGGCCGCACCAGACATGGCCGGCACCGCACATCCGGGCTCAGACGGCCAGGCGCTTGCGGCCTTTGGCGCGGCGGGCGTTGATCACGGCACGGCCGCCGCGGGTCTTCATGCGAACCAGAAAGCCGTGGGTGCGGGCGCGTTTGATCTTGGAGGGCTGGTAAGTGCGTTTCATGGTGCTCGGTAGTAATCGGGGAAACCCGCAATTATCGCAAACAATTCCAATGCCCGGCAAGCACTTGGCGTTGACACCCGTGAAGCGACTTCAAGCCGCGGCGCAGCGGAGGCGGAAAATTCAACCAGCGCCCTTGTGGATAAGTGGGCCGCCGCACTACAATCCCCGGCCAGCCCCGATCCGATTGTCCACAACATAAGCGCACCCGTATTCCAACATGATCGAGGGCACTTCCTCCGCCAGATTGCCGGCCCATGCCACCTCCTTGTGGCAGTCCTGCATCGAGCAACTGGCACAAGACATTCCCGAGCAGCAGTTCAATACCTGGATCCGGCCCCTGTCGGCCACGGTGGCCGACGACCGCACCAAAGTGGTGGTGGCCGTGGCCAACCGCTTCAAACTGGACTGGATCCGGGCCCAGTACGCGGCACGCATATCGGCCTTGCTTGAAAACATACAAGGCCACCCTGTGGTGCTTGAGTTGGCACTCACTCCGCGCGAAGGGCCCAGCAGGACTTCGCCTGCTCCACGTGTCTCCCAAGACCCCTTGCTGGCCGAAGTGCCCGACCTCGCGCCCGCGGAGGTGGTTCACCCCAGTGGCCCCAAGACCCGCCTGAACCTGGCACTGACCTTTGGCTCCCTGGTGGAAGGCTCTGCCAACCGCATGGCCCGCGCTGCGGCCATGCACGTGGCGGGCAGCCTGGGCCAGTTGTACAACCCGCTGTTCATCTACGGCGGTGTGGGCTTGGGCAAGACCCATCTGGTGCATGCCATCGGCAACCATTTGCTGTCCGACCGCCCCAACGCCAAAGTTCTCTACATCCACGCTGAACAATTTGTTTCAGATGTGGTCAAGGCCTACCAGCGCAAGACCTTCGACGAGTTCAAGGAGCGTTACCACTCGCTGGACCTGCTGCTGATCGACGACGTGCAGTTCTTCGCCAACAAGGAGCGCACCCAGGAGGAGTTCTTCAACGCCTTTGAAGCGCTGCTGGCCAAAAAGAGCCACATCGTGCTCACCAGTGACACCTACCCCAAGGGTCTGGCCGACATCCACGAACGACTGGTTTCGCGCTTCGACTCCGGCCTGACCGTGGCCATTGAGCCGCCCGAGCTTGAGATGCGGGTGGCCATTCTGATCAACAAGGCGGCCCTGGAGAACGCCGTGATGCCCGAGGAAGTGGCGTTCTTCGTGGCCAAGAACGTGCGCTCCAACGTGCGCGAATTGGAAGGCGCACTGCGCAAGATCCTTGCCTACTCGCGCTTCAACCAGAAAGAGATCTCCATCCAGCTGGCCCGCGAGGCCTTGCGCGACCTGCTGTCGATCCAGAACCGGCAGATCAGCGTGGAGAACATCCAGAAAACGGTGGCCGACTTCTACAAGATCAAGGTCGCCGACATGTACAGCAAGAAGCGCCCGGCCAGCATCGCGCGCCCCCGACAGATTGCCATGTTCCTGGCCAAGGAGCTCACCCAGAAGAGCCTGCCCGAGATCGGTGAGCTGTTTGGCGGGCGCGACCACACCACGGTGTTGCACGCGGTGCGCAAGATTGGCGCCGAGCGCCAGCAAAACACCGAGCTCAACCAGCAGTTGCACGTGCTGGAACAGACGCTCAAGGGCTAGCACTCCATGCCCGGTTCCAGCCAGCCACCGCCATTGCTTCGTTCATTGCAGCACCCGGAATCGCAGTTCCGGCGCGTTTCAAAGGAACCCTCGACAAAAAGGCGAAAATAGAGGGTGTTTTGCTTACACCGAGGTTCAGTCAGGCGAGGCAAGAGAACCCGGCCATCCGGCCACAAGCGACGAAAGAGTCTGAAATGATCGTTTTGAAATCGACCCAGGACAAGGTTCTGGCCGCGCTGCAATCGGTGGCCGGCATTGTGGAGCGGCGACACACGCTGCCCATCCTGGCCAACGTGCTGCTGCGCAAGACCGGCCCACAGCTGCAGCTGACCACCAGCGACCTGGAGATCCAGATCCGCACCACCGCAGAGCTGGAAGGCGACGAAGGCAATTTCGTCACCACCCTGGGCGCTCGCAAACTGATCGACATCCTGCGCACCATGCCGGGCGACCAGACCGTGAGTCTGGAGTCGAGTGCGGGCAAGCTCATCCTCAAAGGCGGCAAGAGCCGGTTCACGCTCCAGAGCATGCCGGCGGAGGACTTTCCCCTGGTGCAGGAATCGGCCAGCTTTGGTCCGGCTTTCAGCGTGCCGCAGAAAACACTCAAGAGCCTGCTGGGCCAAGTCTCATTTGCCATGGCGGTGCACGACATCCGCTATTACCTCAACGGCATTTTGTTCGTGGCCGAGGGCAAGCAGCTCAGCCTGGTGGCCACCGATGGTCACCGCCTGGCGTTTGCCTCCAGCACGCTGGACGTGGAAGTGCCCAAGCAGGAAGTGATCCTGCCGCGCAAGACCGTGCTGGAACTGCAGCGGCTGCTGAGCGACAAGGAAGGCGGGATCGAGATGCAGTTCGCGGCCAACCAGGCCAAGTTCAGCTTTGACGGCATGGAGTTCGTCACCAAGCTGGTCGAGGGCAAGTTCCCCGACTACAACCGCGTCATTCCGAAGAACCACAAGAACATCGTCACCCTGGGCCGTGCGCCTCTGCTGGCTTCGCTGCAGCGCACCGCCATCATGACGAGCGAGAAGTTCAAGGGCGTGCGCCTGAACATCGAACCCGGCGTGCTGCGCGTGGCCTCGAGCAACGCCGAGCAGGAAGAAGCTGTGGACGAGTTGGACGTCGACTACGGTGGCGACGCCATCGAGATCGGTTTCAACGTCACCTACCTGATCGACGCGCTGCAGAACATGTCGCAGGAAATGGTGCGCATCGAGCTTTCCGATGGCAACAGTTCGGCGCTGGTCACCAACCCCGACGACAACGCCTTCAAGTACGTTGTGATGCCCATGCGGATCTGATCCGCCCCTGTTCAGAGTCCCCAGACCAACCCGCTCAGAGCGGGTTTGGCGTTTTTAAGTGTCAGAGAAATCCACCATGTCCGAAGCGAATCAGCCCGCCAACCCCGGCTCCGAATCCGTCAACACCGGTGAAGCGGGCTCCGCCAGCTCCAACTTCCAGCCCACCATCGACGCCCACCAGGCCGGCGCCAGCGAAGGCTACGGCGAAGGCTCGATCCAGATCCTGGAAGGCCTGGAAGCGGTGCGCAAGCGCCCCGGCATGTACATCGGCGACACGTCAGACGGCACCGGTCTGCACCACCTGGTGTTTGAGGTGGTCGACAACTCCATCGACGAAGCGCTGGCCGGCCACTGCGACGACATCCTGGTGACCATCCACACCGACAACTCCATCAGCGTGGTCGACAACGGGCGCGGCATTCCCACCGGCGTGAAGATGGACGACAAGCACGAGCCCAAGCGCTCGGCCGCCGAGATCGCGCTGACCGAGCTGCACGCCGGCGGCAAGTTCAACCAGAACAGCTACAAGGTCTCAGGTGGCCTGCACGGCGTGGGCGTAAGCTGCGTGAACGCGCTGAGCCAATGGCTGCGCCTGACCGTGCGCCGCGAAGGCCATGTGCACCAGATCGAATTCGCGCGCGGCTTTGTGCAGAACCGTCTGCTGGAGAAGAACGCCGACGGCATCGAGATTTCGCCCATGCGCGTGACCGGCCCCACGGAGAAGCGCGGCACCGAAGTGCACTTCCTGCCTGACTACGACATCTTCCGCGAGAACGCCGACTTCCACTACGAAATCCTGAGCAAGCGCCTGCGCGAACTCAGCTTTCTGAACAACGGCGTGCGCATCCGTTTGAAAGACGAACGGTCCAACAAGGAAGACGACTTCTCCGGCGCCGGCGGCGTCAAGGGCTTTGTGGACTTCATCAACAAGGGCAAGACCGTTCTGCACCCCAACGTGTTCCACGCGCTGGGCGACCGCCAGAGCGATCAGGGCACCAACATCGGCGTGGAAGTGGCCATGCAGTGGAACAGCGGCTACAACGAGCAAGTGCTGTGCTTCACCAACAACATTCCGCAGCGCGACGGCGGCACCCACCTCACCGGCCTGCGAGCGGGCATGACACGCGTCATCAACAAGTACATCGAAGAAAACGAACTGGCCAAAAAGGCCAAGGTTGAAGTCACCGGTGACGACATGCGCGAAGGCCTGTGCTGTGTGTTGAGCGTGAAGGTGCCCGAGCCCAAGTTCAGCAGCCAGACCAAAGACAAGCTGGTGTCCAGCGAAGTGCGCGGCCCGGTGGAAGACATCGTGAGCCGCCTGCTCACCGACTACCTGCAGGAGCGCCCGAACGACGCCAAGATCATCTGCGGCAAGATCGTGGAAGCCGCGCGCGCCCGTGAGGCCGCACGCAAGGCCCGCGAGATGACGCGCCGCAAAGGCGTGCTCGATGGCATGGGCCTGCCCGGCAAATTGGCCGACTGCCAGGAAAAAGACCCCGCGCTGTGCGAGATCTACATCGTGGAGGGCGACTCCGCCGGTGGCTCAGCCAAGCAGGGCCGCGACCGCAAGTTCCAGGCGATCCTGCCGCTGCGCGGCAAGATCCTGAACGTGGAAAAAGCACGCTACGAGAAGCTGCTGACCAGCAACGAAATCCTCACGCTCATCACCGCCCTGGGCACCGGCATCGGCAAGGCCACGGGTGCGGGTGGCAGCACCGGGGTGGACGATTTCAACGTCGCCAAGCTGCGCTACCACCGCATCATCATCATGACCGACGCCGACGTGGACGGCGCCCACATCCGCACCCTGCTGCTGACCTTCTTTTACCGCCAGATGCCCGAGCTGGTGGAGCGGGGTTATATCTACATTGCCCAACCCCCGCTGTACAAGGTGAAGGCCGGCAAGGAAGAGCTCTACCTGAAAGACGCACCCGCGCTCGACGGTTTCCTGCTGCGCATTGCGCTCAAGGAAGCGAAAGTGTTCACTGGCGGCGCCACCGGCACCACGCTGGAAGGCGACACCCTGGGCGAACTGGCACGCAAGCACCAGGTGGCCGAGAGCGTGATTGCGCGCCTGTCCAACTTCATGGACGCCGAAGCCCTGCGCGCCATGGCCGACGGCGTGTCCATCAACCTCGACAGCGTGGAACAGGCCGAAGCCAGCGCCATTGCCCTGCAGACCAAGCTGCGCGAACTGACCACCACCGGCGTGCCCGCCGAAGTGGCCAGCGAGTTTGACGCCCGCAGCGACAAACCCATTCTGCGCATCAGCCGCCGCCACCACGGCAACATCAAGTCCAGCATCATCACGCAGGACTTTGTGCACGGCGCCGACTACGCCGCCCTGGCCACCGCAGCAGAAACCTTCCGCGGCCTACTGGGCGAAGGCGCCAAGGTGATGCGTGGCGAAGGCGACAAACAGAAGGAAGAAAAGGTGGTCGACTTCCGCGTGGCCATGCGCTGGCTCATCAGCGAAGCCGAACGCACCACCAGCCGCCAGCGCTACAAGGGTTTGGGCGAAATGAACCCCGCCCAACTCTGGGAAACCACCATGGATCCCACCGTGCGCCGCCTGCTGCGCGTGCAGATCGATGACGCGATCGAGGCGGACCGGGTGTTCACGATGCTGATGGGCGACGAGGTGGAGCCGCGCAGGGATTTCATTGAGACGAATGCGTTGAGGGCGGGGAATATCGACGTCTGATTGTGTCGGATGCCAGGGAAAGTGAAAACTTTGCCAAGTTAGTGAAAAACTACTGCCAGAGTTATTGCAAAAAACCGGCTGCGTCCCGCAGGTTCCTCAAGAGCCGGCACAGACTGGGCTATGGGAAATACCAGTAAAGTGGCCTAGATGGACCTGCAGATCCACAAGCGCCCTTCTTGATGCTCTTTGTTGCTAGGTCTGTCGTTGCCAAGGTGCTACTAGAGGCCCTGTGCCCAGCGATTGGATGGCAGTGAAAGGCTGACTGCGGCCGGTCAGGTTTTTGGGTCCCGATCACAGCCGCTGCGGGAACCTGCCATTCCTCGTCTGCCAAGCGACCGACCGTTGCACCTCCAGCAGCGGCCACTCAACAGCGGTGAGCCACACGAGGGGGCCGTGCGACTGCTACCCGCCGAGGCGACCGGCTCTTCGGGTTCCTAAGCTGCAGTCCACTTGTTTGGTTTGATCGGCCTGCTGATCGCAATCACATCTCACATTGCCGTGCGAACTGGTGTCTGCGGACTCAGAGCGCACGCATTAGTGGTTTGCCATTGGCATCCAACAAAGTAGGTGCATTGTCATTTGGTCTGGATGACGCTTCATGCAGCAGATGACTCGCTTGAATTCCCATCGAGGCAATTTCCGAATCCGAATACGAGCGAGGTGTTAATGCCAATGAGCCGCAATGCAGCTCGTCCGACGGCTTCCACCGTTCATCTGGATTTTGGTCCGAAGCCGTGACCGAGTACCGCTTTGGCCGATATTCTCCAGCTCCTTGAAATGCCTGAGTCCGCATTCTTGGCTGCGCGTCAAAGAATTCAAAGTCACTGCCCGTCGAGGAAATAATGAAGAAAAAACAACTCTTTCACGCAGCGCCGAGAAGCCTTCGCCCTTTGGTCGTCGGGCTGGCGCTGGCCTGTCTGGCAGGCGTTGCGGACCTGGCCCAGGCGCAAAGCGCCAACCGGCCACCGGCAGGTTACAAGTTCTGCGCTGCCGAAGACAAGCGCTGCAGCTTTACCGGCACGGCCCAGGTGATCTACGGTGCGCGCACCAGTTGGACGCGCCCACGCAACATCAGAGGGGCTGTGGCCTGCACCAATAAAGTTTTCGGCGATCCCTTGCGCAGGGTGAAAAAGGCCTGCTACGTGAAAACTGCTGCATCGCCTGCACCAGCACCCGCGCCTGCACCAGCACCCGCGCCTGCACCAGCACCCGCGCCTGCACCAGCACCCGCGCCTGCACCAGCACCAGCACCAGCACCAGCACCAGCACCGCCAAGCGAGCAGGCTCAGTCCTATCGCTGGGGCAATGTCGCGATCGGTGGCGGAGGGTTCGTGACAGCCGTGATCCCGAGCAAGACGCAGCGGAACCTGTTCTACGCGCGCACCGACGTTGGTGGCGCGTATCGCTGGGACAACGCCATGGGACGGTGGGTGCCCTTGCTCGACGGTCTGTCGGAAGACGACGTCGGTCTCATGGGAGTGGAATCGATGGCCCTGGACCCCAAAGACCCGGCCGTGGTCTACGTGCTCGCCGGGACCTCCTACTTCAGCAACGGGAAAACGGTGGTGATGCGGTCGGCCGACTACGGCGCCACCTTCGCGCGTACCACTGACGTCAGCGCACTGTTCCGTGTCCACGGCAACGGCATGGGGCGCGGCAACGGCGAGAAGATGCAGGTCGATCCCGGCAGCAGCAACGTGCTCTACGTCGGTTCTCGCAACAACGGCTTGTTCAAGAGCACCGACTCCGGTGCCAGCTTCGCGCGCGTGAACGCATTGCCCGTGACCGGCACACCCAACGAAGCCGGCATCAGCTTCGTGGTCCTCGATCCCGCCAGCGTGATCAACGGCGTTGCACAGCGCATCATCGTGGGCGTCTCGCGCTACGGCTCGGTCGGCACGAACCTCTACCGCAGCAACAACGCAGGTGCAAGCTTCAGCGCCGTGGCCAACGCGCCGGCCGGGTTGATCCCCCAGCGTGCTGCGCTGGCCAGTGACGGTAGCCTCTACATCACCTACGGCAATGGATCCGGCCCGCACGGAGACTCGAGGAGCCTGACCCTGCCCGAGCCGATGGACGCAGGCCAGGTGTGGAAGTACAGCGTCGCCAGTGGCGCCTGGACCAACGTCACGCCTGCGGGAATCACCGGGCCGTTCTCCGGCGTCACCACGGACCCGAACAACTCGCAGCGGGTGCTGGTGTCGACCGTCAACAACTGGCTGCAGCAGGGCAGCGGCTGGGGTGACCACTTCTTCGTCACGATCACCGGCGGGAGCACCTGGACCGACGTGGTGGCACGTGGCTTTGCCCTGGGCACCGGCGGGGTGAGCTGGGTGGGCGGCAACACCATCCACTGGGCGAACAGCATCGAGTTCGATCCGTTCGACCCCAAGGCCGCGTGGGTCACCTCCGGCAACGGTGTCTTCCGCACCGCCAACCTGGATGCAGTGCCGACGACCTGGACCTTTGCCGTCAGGGGCCTGGAGGAGACGGTGCCTCTCGATCTGGTGAGCGTGCCCGGAGGGCCGCTGCTGTCGGTGATCGGCGACTACGACGGGTTCCGCCACACCGACGTTTCCGCCTATGCGCCCATCCACACGCCGCGCATCGGCACCACCTCCGGGTTGGCGGTGGCGGCGGCCAACACCTCGGTCGTTGTGCGCGTCGGACGCGACAAGATGTATCGCTCGACCGACACGGGCGTCACCTGGACGCAGGTGCCGATGGCCCAGGCCACAACCACGAATGGTGCCGTCGCGTTGTCGGCGGACGGCAGCACGCTGCTGCACACGTTGACCGCTGGTGGTGTGTCGAGCACCTACCGCTCGACGAATTTTGCAAGCGCAGGCCCGACGTGGGGCGCTGTGTCCGCCCTGAGCGGACGCCCGGTTCGGCCGGCGGCCGATCCGGTGAGGGCGAACAAGTTCTATGCATACGATAGCGCCAGCGGCCAAGTGCTGACCAGCAGCGACGGCGGTTCAGGCTTCGCGGTCGCTACCACGTTGGCCGCCGGCGGCTCCACGAGGCTCGTTCCTGCCCCAGGCCGCGAGGGCGACCTGTGGGTGGCACTGAGGGACGGTGGCTTGGTGCGCTCCACCAACTCCGGTGCCTCTTTCAGCCGACTGTCCAACGTGACGTCTTGCAGTGCGGTGGGGTTTGGCAAGACGCTCGCTGGCGCGAGTTACCCCACGGTGTTCATCTGGGGCGCCGTAGATGGTGGCAAGCGGGGCCTCTACCGTTCTGTCGATGCCGGAGCGAGCTGGATCCGCATCAATGACGACGCGCACCAGTTCGGCGGCCCCGGGAACGGCCAGTTAGTGGTGGGCGACATGAATGCCGAAGGGGTGGTGTACATGAGCACGGTGGGACGGGGCATCGTCTACGGCGCTCCGGCAACCGCGCCTTAACTGAACCGCCTCAGGCCGGGGCGGTTTAGTCTGCCGAACTGCTCAGGCGTTGAGCACCGGGCTAAGCGTGGTCTGGACAGGAGATGTTGCGGGGACTCGGCTCGCAACGCAGAGCGACCGTTCCGCGCCGAAAAATGAGCCGTCACGTTTTTTTCACTTGTCTTAGCATGGATCCCGGCTTTTTTCACGATCTGTGTCACACGGGACTTGATCGCTGACAAGGTTGCTGAAAAACCTCTTGAAGATCAACGGGTCACTTTTCACTTTCCCTGTCACCCGACAGCTTGTAAGTTTTGGCTTGCAAATCGGCTATTTCAGGGCCAAAATGCAAGTCATGACTGACATCATCCGCCTTCCTGACCAGCTGGGCACCCAGTTGCGCCAGCAGCGCGAAGCGCTGGGGATGAGCAAATCCCAGCTGGCTGAGAAGGCCGGCAAGGTGCGCGAAGTGATCTACCGGCTTGAAGCCGGCGAAGACACCACCGTGTCGTCGCTGCTGGCGGTGGCGGGGGCACTCGGCCTGGCGCTGCGGCTGGAGCGGGCTGGCCTGCCGTCGGCTGAAGAGGTCGCCCGCCGGTTCCAACTGGACGACGAAGACGACGGCGATGGCGATGACGGCCCTCCCTGACAAGCTGCGCCAACTGCAGGTGGCCATTGGCGACAACGCGCAGGCCGGCCAGTTGCTCAAGGCATCCACCTACGAGTTTCGCTACCTCGACCCCGACCCGGCGCAACCCGCCGTCGCCTTGCTCATGCCCGCCGCTGAGCGTCTGACCTGGCAAGACGGCGACCTGTTCCCGCCCATGGACCAGAACCTGCCCGAGGGCGATCTGTTCATGAAGATCCGGCAGTTGTTCCCCAAGCAGCCGATGTCCCCCATGCACCTGCTGGCGCTGATCGGTCGCAACGGCATCGGGCGACTGGGCTACAGCCTGCCCGACCGGCCCCCTGCAGCCACTCCGCGGGTGCTGAGCAAAGCCGAGTTGCTGCAGACGCGCTACACGCCCGAGGTCTTCAACGACCTGATGGCGGCCTACCTCAGCACGGGCGCCGGCATTGCCGGCATGCAACCCAAGATCATGGTGCCCGACCAGCCCACCGTGCCCATCCCCTCGCTCATCGTGAAAGCGGCCAGCCCCGCCTACCCGGGCCTGGCGGCCAACGAATACCTGTGCCTGAGCGCCGCGCGCCGGGCCGGGATCGAGGTGCCCGGGTTTGATCTTTCCCACGACGGGCAGATGCTCATCCTCGACCGCTTCGATCTCGTGACCCACGCCGACGGCCGTATCGAACGCCTGGGCTTTGAGGACATTGCTGCGCTGGCCGGCCTGCGCGTGCGCGATGTGCTGTCGGACCGAAAGTACCAGGGCAGCTACCAGCGCGTGGCCGAGCTGCTGCGCCAGCTTCAGCTGCCCGCCCGCGAATTGCACCGTTTTTTTGAGCAGGTGGCCCTGTCGGTGATGGTGCACAACGGCGACGCCCACCTCAAGAATCTCGGTGTGCTTTACCGGTCTGCTGCAGACGTGTGGCTCTCGCCCTTGTTCGACGTGGTCACCACCAGCATCTACACCTACACGCAATACCCCGGCGGCCCAGAACTGACCGACCGCACGCTGGCACTGAAACTGTTCGCCGGCAAACACCACAACAAGGCCTACCCGACCCGGGAGGCGCTGATCGATTTCGGCCGTCGCATCTGCGGTGTGAGCCAGCCCGCGCGCACGCTGCAGACGATTGCCGAAGCGATGCGGACCACGCTGGAGGATGCAAGCGAGGATGAACGGGTGCCGGCTGGGCTGCTGGCGAAGTTGCGCATTGTGTGGGAAGGCGGCATGGCATACGCCGCTTCCTCTCCTGCGTAGCACTTCTGGGTCTGTACACCCTGAGTGCGACGATGCCAATCCCGAGTCATCAACTCGATTGCGTCGACCCTGTTGACACAATCGCTGTGGCTGAAGCCGCTTGGACAAGCTTCACCAGACGGCGGAGCTATCCGGTCTCATCATTGCGGGTTGCCTGCTGGGGCGCTCGACCCGCCCAAGACAAGATACCGTACCTGGTTGGGCTGCTTGGCGGGTTTGAGTTCAAAGTGGGTTGGGAAGCGCTTGAACACTTTGACGCTGGAGGCGCTCTTGCTCAGGAGCTTCTGGTCGTGCAGGGCCCTGGCCGCGTCTGAGATGGGCAGCCAATCGCCCGTGCGCAGTTTGGGGACGGCTTGCAGGACCATGTCTGTGGTGACCTTGTCGGCTGGCGTAGCAGGCGCGGCCTTTGCGGCGGTTTTCTTGGCCGCTGGTGCCTTCTTTGCTGGGGACTTTTTTGCGGATGCGGGTGCGGTAGCGGCCTTCTTGGGTGGGGGTGGGGTCTTCGCTGGAACTGCTTCAGCACGGGTATTGCGGCCCACGTAGATCACGCCGTCGTAGGCCTTGACGGCTTCGGGGGCCATCTTGCCGTACTCGGACGCGCACAGGACCTTGATGCCCCGCTCGCGCAAGCGCACGACCAGGGGCACAAAGTCCGCGTCGCCCGAACCGATGACCAGGGTTTGCGGCGCGGGTATCTGACAGGCCAGCTCCATGGCGTCCACCGCGAGTGCCATGTCGGTGGTGTTCTTGGTGAGGTAGACGTTGAGGTAGGGGCGGATGGCCCATTCGCGCAATGGTTCGGCCAGGCCTTTGAGGTTTTCCGCGCTGCCGTAGGCCCGCCGCACGGCGATCGGCCCCTCGTTGGATTCGATGGCTGCGATGGCTTCGTTGACCCAGGCGGGCGAGTTCAGGTTGTCTGCATCGATCAGGAAAACGATCATGTTGGCCTCCCTCAGGTGAGAGACGCATCTTATGCGGGAGCGCGCCCTACACCGTCTCCCGCTGTTCAAATCTGCCGAGCACCTCGCCAGCCTCAGTCTCGGTCACCGCCACACCCGCCACCTGGGCTGGCCCTGGACCGTGATGCGCCCACTCAATCAGTGCCTGCACCACGTTGGTCGATCCCTGGGCCACCGCTTCCACACTGCCATCAGTTCGGTTGCGCACCCAGCCAGTCACACCCAGCCGCTGCGCCTGTTGCGCCATGCTCCAGCGGTAGCCCACGCCTTGCACACGGCCCGTGATGCGCAGGTGGCGGGTGATGGGGTCGGACGTTGGGGGTAAATCGGGCGCGGTCATGGCACAGGAATAGTGGGAGGTCCAAACAGAGGGGGAGGGTACGTCATTCGTGAGTATGACGATCATCATATTTCTGCTACCATGCCGCGATGGAAACCGCCCCCGGCCGCAAGGCCCTGACCCACGAGCGTATTCTGGAAACGGCTGCACGCGCGATCCGACGTGCGGGGTTTCAGGGGGTGGGCGTGGCCGACATCATGAAAGAGGCTGGGCTGACGCATGGTGGGTTCTACGCGCACTTTGCCTCGCGTGATGCCTTGTTGGTGGAGGCGCTGGAACATGCCGGCAGGCAGAGTGCAGAGCGTCTGAACAAAGGGCAAACGATCCGTGAGGCGCGCGGTGCGAGCCCGTTCCGTGCGCTGGTGGAAGGCTATCTGTCGGATCGGCACCTGAGCGGCACGGAAGAGGGTTGTGCAGTGGCGGCATTGGTGTCGGAGATGCCGCGCCAGGCGCCTGAAGTGCGCGAGGCGGCTGCGCAGCGCGTGCGCAACCTGGTGGGCCGGGTGGCGCGCACGCTGCCCGCTGGCACGGCACCGGGTGCGGCCACGGCGGTGGCGTGCCAGATGGTGGGAGCCTTGCAGATGGCGCGTGCCCTGGGCCATACCGCCGAAGGCCGAGCCTTGCTGGCCGACAACCGGGCCGTACTGCTGGCGCAATACGACGCGCCTGAACCGGGCTGAATCGTGGTCTTCATCCGTCTGGCCAAAGAGGCCTCCTTTTTTTCGCCAAATATTATGACGATCATCATATTTAGGTCTTCGCCCAGCACGGAACCGATGCAGACGCCGCCGGGTTGTTACCGGCGCTGATCCCCCACGGGAGAACCCGACCATGAACACCACCCTGTCCATCGAAACCCCACCCGCGAACCCGGCGCGCGACCGCGTGCAGCAGATGCTGCATGCACCCTTGCTGCCCACGCTGCTGCGCCTGGCCACGCCGAACGTGATGGGCCTGTTCGCGATGACGATCGTGATCGGCTACGACGGCTACATCCTCGGGCTGTTGGGTGCGGAGGCGCTCGCTGGCATTGCGCTGGTGTTCCCGCTGTCGATGCTGATGCTGCAGATGTCGGCCGGTGGCATTGGCGGCGCCACCACCGCCGCCGTGGCGCGCGCGCTGGGCGCTGGCCGCGAGGAAGATGCGAACCGGCTGGCGCAGCAGGCCTTGCTGGTGGCGGCGCTGATGGCGGTGGTGTTCATGGTGGTCATGCTCGGGTTCGGGCGCGGCATCTTCAGTGGCATGGGCGGGCAGGGTGCTGCGTTGGAGGCGGCGCTGGCGTATTCGACCGTGCTGTTCGGTGGTGCGGCGGTGATCTGGTTCACCAATGTGCTGGCGGCGGTGGTGCGCGGCCTGGGCAACATGGTGCTGCCTTCGGCGCTGCTTTTTGGCACGGCCTTGTTGCACTTGGCGCTGTGCCCCTTGCTGGTGTTCGGCTGGGGGCCGGTGCCCGCGCTGGGGGTGGCCGGGGCGGCCATGAGCACGCTGTGCGTCAACGCGGCGGCCGCGCTGTGCTTGCTGGGTTACCTGTGGCGCACCTCTGGTGCGGTGCACCTGCGGCGCCTAGCGTGGCGGGTGCACCTGCCGATGCTGCGCGACCTGCTGCGTGTGGGGCTGCCCGCATCGATGAGCCCGGTGATCAGCAACACCTCGATCGCCGTGGCCACCGCCTTCGTGGGCAGCTACGGCACGGCAGCGCTGGCCGGCTTTGGCGTGGCGGCGCGGCTAGAGTACATCCTGGTGCCGATCGCGTTTGGTTTTGGCACGGCGCTTACTGCCATGGTGGCCACGAACATGGGCGCGGGGCAGTCGGCGCGCGCGGTGCGGGTGGCCTGGGTGGGTGGGGCGCTGGTGGCGGCGATCACCGGAACCATCGGGGTGGTCACGGCACTGGCGCCCGGGCTGTGGATGAACCTGTTTACCGACGCGCTGGATGTGCGCGCGTTCGGTGGTTTGTACCTGAACATCGTGGGTGCCTGCTACGCCTTCTTCGGCCTGGGACTGGCCCTGTTTTTTGCATCGCAAGGCGCGGCGCGTCTGTTCTGGCCACTCGCGGCCAGCGTGGGCCGGCTGCTGATTCTGGTGGTGGGTGGCTGGCTGTGTGTGCACGTGTTCCAGGCGCCGGCCCATGCGCTGTTTGCGGTGATTGCGCTCAGCTTTGTGGTGTACGGCAGCACGATTGCCCTTGCCATTCGCATGGGCAGCTGGACCCGCTGAGCACCTTCACCCACCCCATTTCAACCCTTTCACCCAATGGAGACCCACATGGACAACCTAGCCGAACAATTCAACCAACGCGGCGCCACCGCCTTGCCCGGCCACCTGGGCATGGTGGTCACGCATGTGGGCAAAGACGAGGTGCGTGCCGAACTTGAAGTGCGGCCCCACACCATGGCGCCCAACGGGTTCCTGCACGCGGGCAGCGTGGTCACGCTGGCCGACACCTGTTCGGGCTATGGCTGCGTGACCAACCTACCGGCGCAGGCGAACGGCTTCACCACCATCGAACTCAAGAGCAACCACCTGGGCACGGCGCGCGAAGGCACGATCGAATGCGTGGCGCGCCCGGTGCACCTGGGTCGCACCACACAGGTCTGGGACGCGGTGGTCTCGCACCGCGATACGGGCAAGACGATCGCGCTGTTTCGCTGCACGCAAATGGTGTTGTACCCGCCCGCCTGAGCCGGTCCGGACCAGGCTGGCGGTCAGTTGCCGGGCAAGGGCAGGGCCGATGCCGGCAGGCCGAACACCTTGTCAAACGCGAGGTTGAAGACGAAGGTGTAGACAAGGAAGAAGACGATCAGGCCCACGTCCAGCACCAGGGCTTGCCACAGCGAAATGTCGAACCACCAGGCGAACAGCGGCACCAGCGTGAACACCAGCCCGCCTTCAAAGCCGATGGCGTGTGCCACGCGGCGGCCCAGGCCGCGCCCGCGTTTGACCTGGCGGCTCTCCCAGCGCTCGAACAGGGTGTTGAAGACAAGGTTCCACACCACCGCGATCGCCGACGCGGCCACCGCCACCACGCTGGCGTGGCCCATGCTTCTGCCGAGCAGCACGGCCAGCGCGAGGCTGGAACACGCGATGGCGATGATTTCGTACAGCGTGACGTAGACGATTTTTCTTTTGATGCCTTGCATGGCGTTCGGTATCTGGTGTGCCGTGAATGTGCTGAAAGGGTGGACGCTGCGCGGGGATGGCGGGGCTCGTTGGGGGAGATGCTAGTGCGATCCTGCTGACGCTAAAAGTCAGTTACTTTCAGTTTTTCTGATATGTTGGCGGCATGGCCTTCTCCAGCGACAACGTGCGGGTGTTTCTTGCGGTGCTCGACAGCGGTTCGTTTTCCGCCGCTGCGCGCCAGCTGGGCCGGGTGCCGTCGGCGGTGAGCATGACGATTGCGCAACTGGAAGCCGAGCTGGACCTCACACTGTTTGACCGCAGCACGCGCGAGCCCCGCCCCACGGCTGTGGCCCGCGCGCTCGAACCGCAGGCGCGCCAGCTGGCACGGCAGCTGCGGCAGCTGCAGGCGCACGCTCAGCAGATGCACCAGGGGCTGGAGCAGCGTTTGACGCTGGCCATCGCACCCGAACTGCTCTCGGCCCCCTGGAGCCAGCCCCTGGCCGTGCTGGCGGCCGAATTTCCATCGTTGGATGTGGAGGTGCTGTCGGCCCCGCAGGCGGATGCACTGCGCATGCTGTACGCCGGCGAAGCGAACCTGGCGCTGGTGTTTGAACGCCCGGGCACCGACGAGCGGGAGTCGTTTCAGGAGGTGGGGCAGGAGATTCTGGTGGCGGTGATGTCGCCCAGCCACCCCGAAGCGCGCGGCCGCCAGAACCGCTGGCGGCTGGAAGACCTGGTCGACGTGCGGCAGATCGCCGTGGCCGGCCGCGACCGCCACGCCGCCGACCCGCGCGTGCTGGTGGCCCGCCAGATCTGGCGCACCGACAGCCACCTGGCCACGCTGAGCCTGGTGCAGGCCGGGCTGGGTTGGGCCTACCTGCCACAGCGCCTGGTGGAGCCCCTGGTGGCGTCCGGGCAGCTGGCGGAAGTGCGCTTCGGCAACATGAGCAACCAGCTGCGGCTGTGGGTGGACGTGGTGTGGCAGAACGATAGGCCGCTGGGGCTGGGGGCGAAGCGGTTTGTTGAACTGATGCAAGCTACGTGACCCCCCGCGCCGCAGGGTGTGAGTCCCCCCGCGCCGCCTTCGGCGTCACCCCCCAGGGGGCGATACGAGTGGCCCGGCCAAGCCGGTTCCACCGCATCAGTGGACACACCGCCTCGTTGCACCTCTTCGTGCAAAGGCCGCACTGGGTTCAGCGCACCACGACATACATCGTGGCAGGCGGAAACCGCAGCCGCAACGTGTCGCCCTCTCTCTTCACCGGCACGGCAGCCAAGGGCATGCCGTTCATGTCCAGCGCAGTGGCCCGTCGCAACCGGGGGTTGCGCAAGCTCACTTCAAGCTCGGGCTGCACCACCTTCCAGGGCGCGCCGCCGAAAGACTCGATTTCCCAGCCGGGTGCGGTGCCGCCGCCTTCCAGCGTGAGGGTGACCGGCTTGTCGCGCCAGCCGGTGGGGCGGCTTTGGGTGGCGTACTGCAGGAGCACCGAGCGGGATTGGTTCAGTGGCTTGTCGTCCAGCGACACGGCCATGACGGCACCGAAGCGGTTGCCTGAGCGCACACCCAGCGTGCTCAGCTGGTGCTGGGGTGCGCGCTGGAAGTGGGCCGCCACGCCTTGGGTCCGGGGTGTGTCGACCGTGGCCACGCCCAGGCGGTGATCGAGCACGATCTCGCCGGTGTTGGCCCGGATGCGGTCCTTGTCGGTCCACGCAGCCAGATCGGCAGCATAGGTGGCGGACACCGGGTCGGCCCCCAGGCGCACCTGCACCGGCCCGGCGAGAAAGGCATCTGGCGAGATTGCAGAGCGGATGGTCTTCCCGTTGCGCGCACCATCGCCGGTGTCGCGATTCGGGTCGAAGCTGGCGCCTTCAAAAATGCGGGGGCTCTGTCGCTGCCACAAGGATGACAACGTGCGCTGCTCCAGCAGCACCGGCTGGCCGGTGCGGATGTCGCCCCGGCGATAGGCCAGTGCCGCTGCGGGAAAACTCCCCAGTGTCTCCGGCGTGGCGTAGGTCCACTTTTGCTGCGACGGCAGGTAGCCGTTGGCCGAATGCGGCGGTGCCCAGCCGTCGTGATCGGTGGCGAACCAGTGGTAGGCGGCCACGCCGCTGAGCGAGGTGTAGGCGGCGACCAGGAAGGGCCCTTCGGCCCCGTGCGTGTTGGGCAGCACCCACGCGCTTTCCGTGACCATGATGGGGCGGCCCTGGGTCTGCTTGAGGTTGACGGGCAGCCGGTGCGGTTGCAGGAGCGCGCTGTCGCTGGTGAAGCGGTCGCCTTGTGAAATGGCCCAGCCGTTGTTCTCGCCCTGGTGCACACCGCCAAAGTAGTGGTTGACGGCATCCACATCGCCCGGCAGGTAGCTCCAGCGTTCCACATCGCCCAGCCGCTCGGCGCTGGCGGTCTTCCAGTTGCCAGCGTTGATGAGCGATTTCAGGCCCAGTTCCTGGCGCAGGTAGTCGACCATCTCGCGGTTGAAGTCGTGCATGGTGCGGGCGTAGAACTCGGTCTGATCGGCCATGCGCTGGCCGGCTCCACCTTGGGGAGGCGGCTGCGTGAGCTGCCAGATGTCGATCAATGCCAAGCGACCAGCAGCGGGCTGATCACCCTTGACGGGACTGTGGCCCCACGCATTCCACGCTGCGTCCAGCGAACCGTATTTGGTTCGCACGAAGTTGGCAAACCGCCGCTCCAGCGCTTCGCGTTGCGGCCCCTGGATGGCGTTGACGGTCCAGAACAGCAGGCTGTCTTCGTTCTGCAGCTGGAACACCGCCAGGCTGGGGTCTTGCGCCAACGACAGCCCGGTGTAGGGGTTCTTCTCAAGCAGCAGCTTTTTCAGCCAGACCTTGTAGGCCGCCTGAAGGGTTTCGTCGAAAAACAGCAGGCCCAGCGCCGACTGTTTGTTGCCGCCGGCAATGCCCCAGTTCTTGGCGAACTTCATGGGCACACCCCAGTATGGTGACAGCGTGGTGTAGATGCCCTGCTTGCGCATGGCCGCCACCATGCGCCAGATGGCGTCGCGCTCGGCCTCGTTGATGTCGGTCAGCGCGGCATCGGGGTGGGTTGTCAGGTTGGGGCTGATCTGGCGGTGCTGGCGCACCATGTTCACGCCCCGCTTGGCCAGAAAGCGTGCGTGGTGGGCCAGGTCGTTGAGACCCTGTGGCCACAGCGGGCCACGCGGCCATTGCGACTCGTGGCCCACACTGCTGTTGACAGCCCAGAAACGCACCGGCTGGCCGTTGCCGAGCACAAAACGCCCTTGTTGATTCACCTGCACGAAGCCGGCCTGGCCAGCCACCGGTTCGTTCAGGTAGCGCAAGTCCAGCAACGCACCGGCCTGGAAGCGGTCCCGTTCGGGGGTGAACGTCCAGGTGGACGGCGGAACCTCCTGGGCATGGGCCGCGACCGCCAACAGAAGCGCCCAGGCGGCTCCGCCAGTCCGCCACGAACAGGTGCGAAAAGGACGGATGCGGTTGATTTTCATCGAAGGGGCTTCTGTGCCTGCTCGCCGTGCCCCTTCGGCGTTCAATATGGGGCCGGCGTTCGCGGCCAGTATCTCACCCGCATCGTGACGTGTCTTCCTCTGAACGAGCGTTCAGGGGCACAAAAAAGGAGGCACTGTGTGCCTCCGAACCCTGGAGAGGAGGGGAGATCAAGCGCTGTCTGCGCACCACCTGATTTTCACGGCAGGGTGCTTGCGCAGACACGGACCTCAACGTGCGCCAGCGCTGTGGGCACGCTCGTGGCGCGCACGCCCCAGCCAGCCCACGAGCAGTGCCGCCACTGCACCCACGCCGGCAGCAATGGCCACGGCTTTCACGGGCTCGTCCTTGATATAGCCCACGGTCTGGTCACCAGCGCGGATGGCCTGCTCGCGGACCGCCTCTTTCGCGCGGCGTGCGCGTTCCAGGCCTTCTTTGGAAAGGGCTTCGCATTTTTCTGCGGCACGCGAGAGGGCGGAAGGCACTTCTTCCTGCATGGCCTCGAAACCTTCGCGCAGTGATCTGGTGGCATCGGCGGTGGCGCGGCGTGTCGCTGCCAGGGTCTGGTCGGCCTCGCGGGCGGCGCGCTCCGATAGGTCGCTGGCGGTATTGATGGCTTTGTGGGTAAGAGATTCGGTGTTTTTGAACATGGCTGCTTGGCTCCTGAAAGTGGAAGGGTGGAAGGGTGAAGATGGGCGGAAAAACAATCTAGGGGGCGTTCGCTAGCGTCTGCGGGTCAAACCGAACAGGAACGAAATGATGGCCATGACGAGAAACACGCCAAAGAGGATCTTGGCGATACCTGCGGCGCCAGCGGCGATGCCACCAAAACCAAGCACGGCAGCGATCAGGGCTATCACGAGGAAGACGACGGCGTAGTGCAGCATTGTTGAACTCCTGATGGGGGCCCCGCGTTGCCGCTGGGCTGATGTTTCGCAACGACCACCGTTGCAATGACTCCACTCTAGGCAAGCAAAGGCGCCGTGAATGCAAGTCAAGGCCGCGTGGAGGCGTAGGATTGCGCCGACATGACCTCCCACCCGGTTTCGGAACCCCCCGCATCGGCAGCCCTGCCCGTTCAAGGGGTTTTCGTCATTCCACGCAGGGCGCCCTGGTCGGGCGAGCGGCGCCTGCGCGCAACCGGCTGGCTATGGGCGTGCCTGGGGTTGATGGTTTCGGCCTGTTCCAGCCTGCCGCCACGCACAGCGTCGCTGCCGCAGGGCCACACCGGTCAGGTGAGTGTGCGGGGGGCCGCAGGCACGGTGTCGGGTCTGGCCGAACGCAGCACGCTGCGGCGTCTGGCCAATGAAGGCCAGGGCGATTTGCTGGCACACCATCTGCAGACCTTGAGCGCCAGCGGCGACACGGATCTGATCCGGGGCAACCGCACGCGCCTGCTGGTCGATGGCCCCGCCACGTTTGAGGCCATGAAGGCGGCGATCGTGCAGGCAAGGGGCCGGATTCTTCTGGAGAGCTACATCGTGGAAGACAGCGGTGTGGCCGCAGAGGTCGCCGAGCTGCTGTTGATCAAGGCGGCCGAAGGCGTGAAGGTATCGCTGATCTACGACGCGGTGGGTTCCATCACCACGCCACTGACCTTCTTTGAGCGACTGGAGAAGGGCGGTGTCTCGGTGTGCACCTTCAATCCACTGAACCCGATCCGGCGACCGGGATACTGGGGCATCACGCACCGCGACCACCGCAAGCTGCTGGTGGTCGATGAGGACACCGCCTTCACAGGTGGCATCAACATCAGCCGCGTGTACGGATCGAGCTCGCTCATCCGGCGCCGTGGGGCGCCACCCATGGGCGCTCAGGACGACCACTGGCGCGACACCCAGATTGAACTGCAGGGGCCGGTGGTGCCGGTGCTGGCACAGGTGTTTGAAGCCACCTGGCTGGAGCAGGGTTGCGAAGGCGCGCTGGGCACGCCCGCCCCCCGGCGGGGCGCAGCCGAGCCGGGCAAGCGGGTGGTGAAGGTGCTGGCCAGCGATCCCCGCCAGCGCGAAAATCGGATCTACAGCGCCCTGCTGGCGGCGATCGACGCGGCGCAAGTCAATGTGCGCCTGACCATGGCCTACTTCGCGCCCGGAACGGATTTTGTACAGGCGCTGATCGACGCGGCCCGGCGTGGTGTGGTGGTGGAACTGGTGCTGCCGGGACGCAGCGATTCTTCACTGGTGCTGCATGCCGGTCGCTCCTACTACACCGACTTGCTGGAGGCCGGCGTGCGCATCCACGAGATGCAGCACGCCATCATGCACGCCAAGACAGCGGTCATCGACGGCGTGTTCTCCACCGTGGGCTCCAGCAACCTGGACTGGCTGAGTTTCGTCACCAACAACGAGCTCAACGTGATCGTGCTGGGTGAGGATTTTGGCGCCGAGATGAACGCCCTGTTCGAAAAAGACCGGGCAGAGTCGGAACCAGTCACACTGGAAGCCTGGCGCCAGCGCCCACTGCACCTCCGCATGATGGAAGGCGTTGGGCGCTTGATCGAACGCTGGTTATAGCTGGAGGCACCCCCCTGCGCCGCTGACGCAGCTTCCCCCCTCTCTGGCGCGCCTTCGGCGCTTGGAGGGGGACGCACCCAGTGGCCCGGCAAAGCCGGTTCCACGGGTGCCCTGGATGGGGCATTTCGCTCCGGAAAGTTTTCGGTATTCCCCTCTGTGCCGCTTCGCGCCTTGGCAAAGCTTCCCCTCGTTGGCTGAGCTGTTCTGGTCGGTGCTGAACTCACGCGCAGCGAACGAGGGGAAGCCCGGACCAGGGGCACCGTGGAACTGGCTTTGCCAGGCCACGGGTGCCGTCCCCCTCCAAGCGCCAACGGCGCGCCAGAGAGGGGGAAGCCGTGTCAGCGGCGCAGGGGGTGTTACTGAATGAGTCCGTTCTTGACCGCGTAATAGGTGAGATCGCTGTTGCTGTTCAGCTTGAGCTTCTGCATCACGCGGGTGCGGTAGGTGCTCACGGTCTTGACGCTGAGGAACATGGCTTCGGCCATCGCACCAATGGTCTCTCCCTGGGCGAGGCGCAGGAACACCTGCATTTCGCGTTCCGACAGTTGTTCGTGCAGGGGGCGGTCTTCCCCGCCTCCCAGCGCGCTGTCGGCGAGCAGCTCGGCCACGGCCGGGCTGATGTAGCGGCGCCCGCGTGCGACCACCCGGATGGCTTCCACGATCTCTTCGGGCGGGCACTCCTTGTTCAGATAACCGCTGGCGCCAAAGCGCAACAGGGTGGTGGCGTACTGGGCTTCCGGAAAGCCGCTGAGAATGAGCACGGCCAGGTCGGGATAGCGAGCCTTAATGGCCTGCAGCGCGTCCACACCGCCGTGTTCGGGCATGGAGATGTCCATCAGCAGCACGTCCACCTCGGCTTCGCGCACCAGCTCCAAGGCCTCACGACCATCGTTGGCTTCTCCCACGACGCGCAGGTCCACGTGTTCGGAAAGAAACTGGCGCAAGCCGGTGCGAACGATGGCGTGGTCGTCGACGATGCCTACTTTGATCATGGGACTCTCGGTGAATGGGATGCCGAAAATCTAACAGGCCTTCGATAGACCATCTACGGAATACCTTCGAAGGACCCGGGGTCGTCGGGTGATCGAATTGTCGCCGCAGGCCGGGCGACGGCAAAGCCTCCAGCCGTTCCTCCCCCTCGCTTCCACGTCGACGCTCTCTTCGCATCGGCGTTGTCCTACAACGAGCCTGCCGATTGACCGACAGCTGCACAACCGCACCCCACCTAAAGTTCATTCACGGCAACGCGCTGCAAACGGCGCAGGCCGGGGTTGATATATCCAACGACCCACAACTCTCACCCTCATTCAAGGAGAAGCATATGAACTGGGATCGAGTCAAAGGCAACTGGAAACAAGCCAAAGGCAAAGTCAAGGAGCAGTGGGGCAAGCTCACTGACGATGACTTCGACGTGGTGGCCGGCCGCCGCGAACAGCTCGCCGGCAAGATCCAGGAGCGCTACGGTTGCGCCAAGGACGAAGCCGAGCGTCAAGTCACCGAATGGGAGCGCAAGCTGGGTGACGACTGGCTGGATCAGCCAAGCGCCACTCGCCCCATGGACAGGGTTTGAGCCTGAACGATGTCTGTGTCGGCGATGTCCGACGCGGCCACGTCTTGCGGTCTGACCGACAAGCTTTTCCCACACGCATATTGTTGAATCACCCGTCGGAGTCCCGGCGGAAATCAAAGGAAACCATCATGAAATACGCCAAACGCTACACCGCTCTGATCGCTGCCGCTGCAGCCACTGCCCTGATGGCCGCATGTGGCCAGAAGGACGACACCGTTGGTCAAGTGGATCAGGCGCCGATGACATCGGCCCCGGCCCCGGCTACCACAGCCGAGTCGACGCTCAACCAGCCCGTGGCCCCCGCACAGGAAGGCATGAACAACCAGGACAACCGAGGCGCTGGTGAAGCCATTGCCGAAGGCGCGAACGACATGGCCATCACCGCCAAGGTGCAGGCTGCGCTCGCCGCAGATGGTGCGCTCAGCGTAATGGACATCGACGTGGACACCGAAGCAGGCCGTGTTGAGCTGACCGGCGCAGCACCCGATGAAAACGCCCGTGAGCGCGCAACGAGCCTGGTGACCGCCGTTGACGGCGTGGTGGCTGTTGATAACCGGCTGGTTGTGAAAAAGGACAGCTAAGCAGCGCCCTGACGTTTGACGCTTTACAGGGGGATGGCCGCCAGTGGCGCCGCCATCCACCCTCCTGACTTTCTGGAGGAAATCATGAAAATTGCTCATGCCGTATTGGCTGTTGCAGCCGCTTTTTCTGTTGTTCAGCTCACAGGTTGTGCCGTGGCGCGCGATCAGCAAACAGTGGGGTCGTTTGTCGATGACGCCACCATCACCACGCGGGTGAAAGCCAGCTTTGCCAAAGACCCGACGGTCAGCGCACTGGCGATCAAGGTGGAATCCCTCAACGGCACGGTGCAGCTCTCAGGTTTCGCGAAGACGAGCGTGGAACGCTCTCATGCCGAAACCCTGGCCAGGTCCACACCGGGCGTGAAGTCGGTTCGCAACGACATCATCGTTCAGTAAACCTGAAGAGGCCGTCCTTTCGCAAGGTCGGCCTCAGTCTGTAGGCCACGTCCTACAGACAACCTGTCGCCAATGAAACAAAATATTGCCGAGCGCTTGGTGACTGACCTGCACCCTGGCGGCTGGCAACACCCACTCAGGTCGAGGAGGTCGGCCACCTCAGGCCGGACCATCGCTTCAAGCATCGACCATGTCCACTCTGAAAACCTTCATCGTCGAGGACAACCCACTCATCTATGAGAACCTCGTGTCCACGCTGGAAGAACTCACCAGCGTCGAAGTGGTGGGGAGTGCGGCGGATGAGGCCAGCGCGGTGCAGTGGCTGCGCGAGGAAGGCAATCAGGTAGACCTGCTGATCATCGACATCTTTCTTCTCAACGGTTCCGGCCTTGGGGTGCTGCAGGCGGCGAAGGACGATGACCTGGCGGTGCGCCGTGTGGTTCTGACCAACTACGCCTCTGCCGACATCAGGCGCCGGTGCGCGGCGCTGGGTGCCGACCGGGTGTTCGACAAATCGTGCGAGCTGGACGAGTTGATCGCCTATTGCGCCCATGTGGCCGATGGCACGACCACCGCGCCTGGTGCCCTGGGCTGAAGGGGTGAGAGGCCACCGGTTTTTCTTTCTTGTGCGAGCTGGCTGGCTCAGCAACAGCCCTGGCCACACGAATCCATGATCAAGTCGTCCATTGAACGCGTGGTGCGCACGCGTTACGTGATGCCGGTGGTGGTGGCTCTGGCCGTGATCACCGTGGCGGTGAACGAAAGCACCTACCAGCATTCGCATGCCACGCTGGAACGCGGCATTTCCCTGACCGACGCCCACCTGAAAGCCGCCAACACCCTGCAGGCCCTGACCGACGCCGAGACCGCGGCGCGGGCTTACCTGCTCAACGGCAACGCGACCGATCTGGATGCCTACCGCAACTCGCTGGCCGAGCTTGACGAGGTGCAGCGCGGCGCCTTCCAGCTCATTGCCAGCGTGGACCCGCAGCGCATTGTTTCGGTGGAAGCCGTGCGCACCCGCATTGCCGACCGGGTCGCCGAAATGAACGAGTGGGTGGCCGCCGTCGGAGAAGGCCAGCGGGTGCGCGCACGTACGCTGGCCAGCAGCGATCGCGGGCGCGCCGACCTCGCCGAACTGCGGCAGGATTTTGATGCGGTGCTCGAACGCGCAGAAGCGGTGCAGAACACCGCCCGCGCCTCGCTCTTCGACGCCATTCTGCTCAACCGACTCGCCTTGCATCTGGCGGTGGTGGTCTCGTTGGTGGCACTGGGCCTGTTCCTGCGTCAGCTGCGCGAGATCGACGAGCAGAAGGCCCGCGAAAGCGAATACCTGGCCCACCAGATCGCACTGCGCACCGCCGAGCTGCGCGAACTGGCCGGCTACCTGGTCAACACACGTGAAGACGAAAGAAGTCGCTTGGCGCGTGAGCTGCACGACGAGATGGGCGGTCTGCTCACCGCCATGAAGCTTGAACTCGCGCGCCTGCGACGGGTGCCCGACGTGCCCGCCGTGGCCCTGGAACGGGCCAGCGGCATTGAACAGAGGCTCAATGAGAGCATTGCGGTGAAGCGGCGCATCGTCGAGAACCTGAGGCCGTCATCCCTGGACCAGCTGGGCCTGGTGGCGGCGCTGGAGGTGCTGTGCGAGGACGCAGCGACTTCACTGAACATTCCCGTGGACCACACCCTGTCGGCAGTGTCGCTGGACAAGGAGTCCGAGCTCACCGTGTACCGGCTGGTGCAGGAATCGCTGACCAACATCAGCAAGTACGCCCGCGCCCGCCATGTGTGGGTGACGCTGGAGCAACGCGACAACCGGGCGGTGGTGACGGTGCGCGACGACGGCAAGGGCTTCGAGGTGAACGACGTGGGTGCCGGCCACCACGGCCTCACCGGCATGCGGGTGCGCGTGGAGGCGCATGCAGGGCGGCTCACCATTGCCAGCAGCCCTGGGCAGGGCACGCGCATCAGCGCCGAACTGCCGCTGCGGACAAAACCGGCGGCGCCTCAGCACACGACCCCCGTCACCGCCTGAACCCCAGTGGTTCACCTCCGATCGCCACATGGCGGCGATCAACCCGTTGCGTGGCGGTCAACGGCTTTTGAAAGCGCCTGGTCGATGTCCCAGAGGATGTCGTCGATGTGCTCCAGCCCCACCGAGATGCGAACCATGTCGGGCAGCACACCGGCGGCGATCTGCTGCTCGGCATCGAGCTGGCGGTGGGTGGTGCTGGCGGGGTGGCTGATCAGGGTGCGCGTGTCGCCAATGTTGACCAGGTGGCTCATGAACTGGGCGCTTTCAATGAAGCGCACACCGGCCTCCATGCCACCCTGTCCACCCGCCTTCACCCCAAAGGCCAGCAGCCCGGAGGCACCGCGCATCTGGCGTTTCATCAGTTCGTGCTGCGGGTGGTCGGGCAGACCGGGATAGTTGACCCAGCTCACGCGCGGATCGTCCTGCAGGTAGCGGGCCACGGCCAGTGCGTTGCTGCAGTGGCGCTCCATGCGCAGCGGCAAGGTTTCCACGCCCTGCAGGATCTGCCAGGCGCTGGTGGGTGCCAGCGCCGCGCCGAACACGCGCAGGCCTTCCATGCGGCAGCGCATGGTGAAACCGAAGTTGCCAAAGGTCTCGTAGAACTTCACGCCGTGGTAGCCGGGCGAGGGCTCGGTCATGCCTGGAAACTTGCCGTTGTCCCATGGGAAGTTGCCGCCTTCGACCACCACGCCCCCCAGCGTGGTTCCGTGACCCGCCAGGTACTTGGTGGCGCTGTGGATGACGATGTCGGCGCCCAGGGCCACCGGGTTGCACAGGAAGGGGCTGGGCACGGTGTTGTCCACGATCAGCGGCAGGCCGTGGGCGTGGGCCACCTCGGCGATGGCGGCGATGTCGAGCACCACCATGCTGGGATTGCCCAGGGTTTCGGCGTAGATGGCGCGCGTGTTCGGTTCGATGGCGGCGGCGAAAGCGTCGGGACTCGTGGCGTCCACGAAGGTGGTGGTGATGCCGAACTTGCGCAGGTTCACCGCCAGCATGGTCACACTGCCGCCGTACAGCGCACCGGCCGCCACCACATGGTCTCCCGCCTGCAGCAAGGTGGTGAGGGCCAGCGTTTCGGCCGCCATGCCGCTGGCACAGGCCACGGCAGCACGCGCACCCTCCAGTGCAGCCACGCGCTCTTCCAGCGCGGCCACGGTGGGGTTGGAGAGGCGCGAATACACATTGCCAAAGGTTTGCAAATTGAACAGGCTGGCGGCGTGGTCAGCGCTGTCGAACACGAAGCTAGTGGTCTGGTAGATGGGCAGGGCGCGGGCGCCAGTGGCCGCGTCGGGAATCTGCCCGGCGTGAATGGCCAGGGTTTCTGGCTGGAAGTTGCGGTCGGCCATAGCGCTCACCCCTGCTTCGGCCGCTGAGCCGAGATGACCTTGGTGTTCACGCCCGCCCAGTTGAGGCCGCCGAACAGGCGCGCGTGTTCGATCTTCACGCAGCGGTCCCAGATGGAATCCATGCCCGCTTTGGTGGCGATGCGGTCGGCCTCTTCACTTCTCAGGCCCAACTGCTGCCACAGGCTTTTTGCGCCAATGGCCACCGCGCTCTTCGCAATGGGTGGAATCTCCCCCTCCTTGCGGAACACGTCGACCATGTCCACCGGGAACGGAATGTCCTCCAGCCGCGCATAGCTTTTTTCGCCCAGGATCTCGGGGTACTTCGGGTTCACCGGCACGATGCGGTAGCCGTGATCCTGCATGTATTTGGCGGCGAAGAAGCTCGGCCGGTGCCATTCGGCCGAAAGACCGACCACGGCGATGGTGCGGTCACGTTGAAGGATGCGGCGCAGGGTGGGAATATCGTCTTGCATGATGCCGACACAATAACGCCATGGCGAGCGAACGCAAGGCACTGCCTGTCATCGACAAGACCCGGTGCACCGGTTGCGGCTGGTGTGTGGCTGCGTGCCCGCCTCACGTGCTGTCGCTAGAGGTTGAGAAATGGAAGAAGTTTTCTCACCTGCACGACGAGGCCGGCTGCACGGGCTGCGCCAGGTGCGCGGTGAAGTGCCCGTTCGAAGCGATCACGATGGCGCGAGCAACCCTTCAAGTCTGATGCGGTGTCCAGGCCACCCGCCAGCGGTGTGCGCCTTCGCGCGTGACATCGGCCACCACCGGCAGAAAGCGCTGGATCACGTCGAGGTTGGTGCGCGTGTGCTCCGTGATCTCGCTGCAGCTGTAAGCCGCCGCCTGACCGCCCTGGTGGACTGCCAGCGCCCAGGGCAGCGCCAACTGGTCGGCCAGGTAAGGGCCGGCCGCTGCCGTGCTGTCCTGGTAGGCCTTGACCTGCCGCAGCAGCCGGCTGGCCACCTGCTCCGAACTCACCGACTTCTCACCGAAGCTGGTGAACACCTCGGTCACGTGTTCAAACGCCAGCGTCGCAATCAGCGCATTGCCTGGGCCTTCGTTCTGCCGCACGTTGGGCACACGCAACTGACCCTCGTCCCAGCCTAGGGCATCCTTGAGCAAAGACAACTCGCGCTCGGCCACGCGGCGCGGCACCGCCGCCACCAGCGACTCCGCAAACGCTTCACCCACCGCACCGCGATCCAGCAAATCGAAGGGGCGCAGACCTCCCACAGCAGGCTCGATCAGGGCCAGCATCTCACCGCCACCGGCAGGGTAGAACCCATGGCGGCGCAGCGTCACCTCCACCTTCACGCCCAGGCGCGCGAGCTGCGGCAGAAACGCCCGCTCGACGAAATGGAAGGTGGGCGCCAGCGGGTTGTGCGTGCCGCCCGAAAGCTTGAGCTGGCTCGGCGCGGGGGCCAGCATGAGCGCAGGCAGCACCGTCTGCAAAACCAGCAGGCAGCTGCCGGCCGAGCCGATGGCAAACGCGTGTTCGCCCGGGCGCAGCGCCCCCGGCTCGAACACCAGCGTCTGCGAGCCCAGTTCGGCCCCGCTCACCTGCGCTCCACTCATCGCCTGGGCCGCCAGCACGCAAGCCAGGTGCTGGCGCATCAGGCCTGGCTTGGGGCGCCTGGCGCGGATGTGCTCGATGCGCACCGGCTGGCCGGTGATCATCGAGAGCGACAGGCTGGTGCGCAGGATCTGGCCACCGCCTTCGCCGGTGGAACCGTCGATGGTCAACATGCCTGTGCCTCCTGCGCCTGTCGGTCATGCTGCAACACCGTATCGAACAGCATGGCATCCAGCGGCGCGTGACCGGCAGAGGGCACCGCCTGCACGGGCTCGGCCGCGTTGCGCGCCAGCTCGGCCTCAATGAAAGCGTGGATGCCCGGCCAGCGTGGGCTGGTCGCGGCCTCGCCGGCGCGCATCTTGACCTCCAGCAGCGCATTGATCTCGTCGATCAGCGCGGCATCGGCGGTGGCGTGCAAGGTGCGCTGCGCCAGTTCGGCGAAGCGCATGGGCGGCACGCCGGGCTGCTCGCGGATCCAGCGCGCAGCCAGCAGCGGGCGCAGCACGTACAGGTATTTCTTGTAGTGCACGGTGTCGGCCTGCAGGTGTTCGCGAAAGTTCTTCTTCGCCATCGAGGCGTAGTGGTGCCAGCCCTTGGCGTTCGAGAACACCTGCTCGGCCAGCGCACGAAAGCGGTCCATCGTCTCGGCCTCTTCGCGGTAGACGATGGGCGAACGCAGCCACTCCAGCAACGTGGGGTTGGACTCGCGCATCAGGCCCAGCGCCTTGCGCAGGTCCCAGCCGTTGATGTCCAGGGGTGTGGCCCCCACGCTCGGCACTGGCGTGTGCTCGCTGCCCCCCGAGGGGGCGCTCGCTTGCTCGGGGCGGCCCAGCGCGGCGCTCGATCCACTGATCGGCAGCTCGATCACGTCGCGCCCCGGCGCCACCGTGAGGTACCACGGCAGGCGGTTCACGTAGATGAAGCGCACGTCGTAGTCACTGTCGGGCGAGGCAAATCCCCAGCCCCGGCTGCCGGATTCGCAGGCGAACAGGATGGTGACCTCGTGCTGAGCCTCGATGGCATGCAGATGGGCCATGACCTGTTCGCGCATGGCGGGGTCTATGGGGTGGGCGGAGTGGAGGAACTCTGCTCGGCTATCTCGCAAAACTTGGATAGTCATTCCAGACTCTTTGTTTGTTCTTGGGCGGTAGGACTGTCGTTGGAACCTGATCGGCCTTGTCGCAATGACAGCCTTTCGTCGACTTCATTGAGCAGCGCTTCGTATGCAACAAGCAGCTTCCTTGCAACTTGCAACTGCTTTGCGTTTTCTGCGAGTGCCTCTGAAGAAGACAAGGGTGGGAGCTCACCGTAACCGTACGAAACTGACCGGTGTGATCGATCTTCAAGCGCGTCGTAGCGCCCATCTGGACGCTTGACCATTTTTGAAGCGAAACCAGGTCGTCGAGTGACCGTGGGAACGATCCCAAGATCAAAGTGAGGTGCAAAGGAGTGACTCGCCCTGTTCCGAAAGTCCATGGTCTTCGTTTGGTAGTCCGCGTCATTCAACGAATCTAGCTGTTCAAGCAAGACCAACGCCGAGCCCCACCCTTCGGAAAGATCCTGAATGCGCCTGCGTATTTCTCCTCGACTTTCAAAGAAGTCATATGGAGTCGGGTGACCTTTTTCGATTCGCTTGTAGACGTTCTTGTCGGTAGACAACTCGTCCCGATACCCAGGCTTATGTGTCAAGTTGGCGTGATGAAAAACCGTCGTCAGCGCCTCAAGGGATCGATCAACAAAGCCACTCGGTTGCATCATGCAAAAGAAGGCAACGTCCCCGAGAAATTCAATTCTCAGACTCCATTGATCCTGCTCGCAATAGTGAGGGAGGACTTGATTCCATGCTTGCCAAGCCCTCAGTCGGCCAAGCCACGCATTGAAGTTATTGATCAGGCAACGAAGGTCACTTTCGACTTGGTTCCAGATGAGAGGTAAACGGAATTCCGACTCCCGGGAAGCATCACATGCCGCGTATGAGTACAGCCGCAAGTCCGGCGACAGACCGTCTTCCAGTTTTTCTCTGATTTCTCCGAACTGCTTGTAAGCCAGTTTTAGGCGCGCTTGTTCCATCTCTCATCCCTTCACACACAACACCTGCTTGAGCACATACACCACCTCCACCAGGTCCTTCTGCGCTTCCATCACCGCGTCGATGTCCTTGTAGGCCATCGGGATCTCGTCGATCACGGCTTCGTCCTTGCGGCATTCCACGCCTTCGGTGGCCTTGATCTGGTCCGCGACCGTGAACATCTTCTTGGCCTTGGTGCGGCTCATCACGCGGCCCGCGCCGTGGCTGCAGCTCTCGAAGCTCTCGGGGTTTCCGAGGCCGCGCACGATGTAGCTGCGCGCGCCCATGCTCCCCGGGATGATCCCGAGCTCGCCCTTCTTCGCGCTCACCGCGCCCTTGCGCGTAACAAACACCTCTTCACCAAAGTGCGTTTCCTTCTGCACGTAGTTGTGGTGGCAGTTCACGGCTTCCACGTGCGCCTCGAAGGGTTTGGTGATGATCTGGCGCACGGTGGCGACCAGGTTTTTCATCATCACTTCGCGGTTCAGGCGCGCGAACTTCTGCGCCCAGCCCACACCGCGCACGTAGTCACCGAAGTACTGCGAACCTTCTTCGAAGTACGCCAGGTCCTGGTCGGGCAGGTGGCGGTTGTTGCGCTCTGCGTCTTTCTTCGCCAGCTCAATGAAGGTGGTGCCGATGGCATTGCCCACACCACGCGAACCCGAGTGCAGCATGAACCACACGGCGCCGCCTTCGTCGAGGCAGACCTCGATGAAGTGGTTACCGGTCCCCAGCGTTCCCAGGTGCTTGTGGTTGTTGGTGTTCTTCAGGCGCGGGTACTTCTCGCAGATGGCGTCGAACTCACCCACCAGCGTGGACCAGGCCTGGTCCACCAGGTTCGGCGGGTTTTCCCAGCTACCTTTGTCGCGGCCGCGTTGCTTGAATGGCGTCATGCCATGCGGCACCGCTTTCTCGATGGCCGAGCGCAGCGGCCCCAGGTTGTCGGGCAGGTCTTCGGCACGCAGTGTGGTCTTGCAGGCCATCATTCCGCAGCCAATATCCACCCCCACCGCGGCGGGGATGATGGCCTTGAAGGTCGAGACCACCGAACCCACGGTGGCGCCAATACCCAGGTGCACGTCGGGCATGGCCGCTATGTGTTTGAACACGATGGGCAGGCGCGCGGCGTTGGCAAGTTGCTTCTTCGCTTCGTCTTCGACGGGCACGCCCTTGGTCCACATCTTGATGGGCACGCCGCCTTCGGGTTGTTCGGTGTTGTAGTTGTTCACGTTGTTCCTCACTTCTTGATCAAAAGGCATGTCCCGTGGCGACAAGGGTTGGTGAAACGTTTTTCGTGCTCTACCAGACTGAGCTACGGCCCCCCAGATATGGAGCCGACGGGATTCGAACCCGCGACCACGAGGTTAATAGCCTGTAGTTCCACCGGCATTCGCCGCGAGACATCCAAAACAAAACAGCGCGACAAGGGGCGACAAGACATAGCCATGCCGGTTTCCCGGTTGAGGATTCGAACCCCCGGCGTACCGATGTAGTCCTGTCGGCATTCGCGCAAAAAATCATCCTTTCGACAGCCCCCGCGTGGCGACAAACAAGTGGTGAGACGAGACAGTTTGGATGTAGTCCCACCGGCATTCGCCACGCGACGACGCTTCAATTCTTTTGGTTGGTCGGTGCCGCAGGCGACCAGATTCACAAGCGCGGTCTGCGGGTTCTCCGCTGCGGGCTTGCGGGCCCGCGCGACCTGATGGTGCTGTACGCCTGTGGGCATTCGCCTGCGACACCTTCCACCTCTTCTATCAACTCACCGCTGGGCCAGCGAGACCTTCTCGATCTCGTCCACCCAGTGGTCTGCGCTGGCATTGCCATTGGCAAACTGCGCCAGCATCGTGAACACCGCGTCCGAGAAGCCACCGACATTCAGGATGTCGGTGCGCTCCACGGCCTGCGTGGTGCCACCCGGCTGGATGTCGATGCACACCAGCCGCGCCTGCGGGCAACGCTGCTTGAGCTTTTCCCACTCGACCAGCGTCTGCGTCGCGCCACCGCGCCGCGCATCGACCCACGACTCGTTGTCCGAGACGAGGACCACCAGTTCCACCTTCGCACGCTCCTTGTTCGGCAAGGCCAGCGGTGCGCTGCAGTTGGTCCCACCACCACCGATGGCGGCCAGCGCCTGGGCGTTGGTCATCACCGAGTCGCGGGGGTTCAGCGTGAGCTTCACCACATCGCGTTCGAACGGCAGCACACGGGCCTGCGGGTTCTTAGCGCAAACCGCCGCCGCCACGAGCGCTGCCACATCGATGCATCGCACCGACGAAGTGGCTCCCGCACGGTGGCCGGTCACGGGCGAACCCATGGAGCCCGACACGTCAGGACACACCACCACCTGGCCTTCGAACGCGGGCACGTTCACCAGCGCGGCTTCCATCGCGTCCTGCAGTGCCTCGCGCACCGCTGCCGGCACGTCCTCACCACAGGCCTTGAAGGCCGCCATGAGCTGGTACGGGAACACCCGCGCCTTGGCCACCGCCACCGGGTCGCGCAGCTTGGCCGCGACCGCTTCGGTCATGCCGGGCTGCTCGAACACGCCGTGCCGTGCAAAGGTGTTCAGGTTCTGACGCACCATCTGCCACGAACCGGCGCGGCCGATCTGCGCCCACTGTGCGGCCTGCAGCTCCAGCGCGGTCAGCATCTGGAACGGAACGTCCGGCACCTCGGTCGCCCGACCTTCGGCCAACTCGCGCTTGAATCGCTCGAAGGCTTGCGTGGTGGGCGGCAGCGCGGCTTCGTCGAACGGCTTTCCGATCAGCCAGGCGAACCAGGCGTCGCGCCAGGCCTCGGTGGGCTTGGGGTGCACCATCTTCACCACGTCGGCCAGCGAGGGCGTGTTGCCCACGGCGGCGTTCAGCAGCTGCTTTTCGCTCGCGTTGAGCAGCCATTGCTGCACCAGCTTCTTGGGCCGCGACCCCAGGGACTTGCGACCCAGGGCGCCGCTGCGCAGCATCTGCACGAAACCGCGCAGCGTCTTGCCGTTGTCCACCACGCGGCCGAACATCTGCGACAGCAGGGACACATCGCGCACCGCCAGCATGGAAGCCAGCAGCACGGGCATGTCCTTCATGAAGGCTGCCTGGCGGGCGTACACGGCGGTTTGCGCCACGAACGTGGGCTCCACTTGTGCAGCCAGTGCTTTCACGGCATCGAGCTGCGACTGGGCGTCGGCATAGAAGGTCTGGCTCAGGCAACCGGTGGCTGCGATCTGCGCCAGCTGGTGTTTGGGGCTCAGGGCGTAGGCGGGTGCGCCTGCCTGGTTCTGAGCCGTGGCCTGGGGCAGCAGCTGGACCTTGAGCGTTTGAAAGAGTTCGGTGTTGACCATGTGATTCTCCGTTTGCATTCAACTTGTGTGGCTTCTTCATTGCAACGGGTGTGCCAGGTCCTGGATCGACGGGAGAATTTCTTTCAGATCGTTGATTTGATTGGGTAAATTTTTCGATGTGACGTCTTGGCGTCGATGATGGTTGGTGGAAGATCCACATCAAACTAGAATCATGGCTAGCTATTTATCTCATCGGCCATGCCAAATAAAACCGTCGTCATCGGATTCCTGGGCACCCAGCTCGACAGCGGGCGCGGCGCAGGTCGCTGGGAAAAGTGGCGCCCCACGGTCTCTCTGGTGCAGCACGAAGACATGCAGGTGCACCGACTGGAGCTGCTCTACACGCGGCCGCACGAGGCGCTGGCCCAGTTGATCCGGCAAGACATCGAAACCGCCTCACCAGAAACGGCGGTGAACCTCGTGCTGCTGGCCATGGCCGACCCCTGGGACTTCGGTGAGGTCTACGGTGTGCTCTACGACTGGGTAAAACAGTACCCCTTCCAGCCAGAGAAGGAGCGCTACTGGACCCACATCACCACCGGCACGCACGTGGCGCAGATCTGCATGTTCCTGCTGACCGAGTCGAGGCTGATCCCCGGTGTGCTGCTGCAGACCTCGCCACCCAAAAAACAGACCCGCGCCAACCCGGGCAGCTATGCGCTGATCGACCTGGACCTCTCGCGCTACGACGGCCTGGCCCAGCGGTTTGACCAGGCGCAGCGGGACGCGCTTGAGTTCCTCAAGAGCGGCATTGCCACGCGCAACGCCCACTTCAACGCGCTGATCGAAGAGATCGAGCGCGTGGCCTTGCGCTCCAAGGCCCCCATCTTGCTCACCGGGCCCACGGGCGCGGGCAAGTCGCACCTGGCGCGGCGCATGTTCGAGCTGAAGAAATCGCGCCACCTGGTGAGCGGCGGTTTTGTGGAGGTGAACTGCGCCACGCTGCAGGGTGAGGGCGCGGCGTCCACCTTGTTTGGTCACAAGAAGGGCGCTTTCACTGGCGCCGCGAGCGACCGCGCCGGCCTGCTGCGCACGGCGCACGAGGGCGTGCTGTTTCTGGACGAGATTGGCGAGCTGGGCCTGGACGAACAGGCCATGCTGCTCAAGGCAGTGGAAGAAAAACGCTTCTACCCCGTGGGCAGCGACCGCGAGGTGAGCAGCGATTTCCAGCTGATCGCAGGCACCAACCGCGACCTGCGGGTGGACGTGCTGGAAGGGCGGTTTCGCGAGGACCTCTACGCGCGCATCAACCTCTGGTCGTACACGCTGCCTGGACTCGCGCAGCGACCGGAAGACATCGAGCCCAATGTGGACCATCTGGTGACGCGCTGCGCCACTGAGCTGGGCCGCGCGGTGCGCTTCAACGCAGAGGCCAAGTCGCTGTACCTGCGCTTTGCGCAGTCGCCCGAGGCCTTGTGGAGCGGCAACTTCCGCGACCTGGCCGCGAGCGTGACGCGGCTGTGCACACTGGCTGAGGGCGGGCGCATTGCAGCCCCCCTGGTGGAGGCCGAGCTGCAGCGCCTGCGCTGGTTGTGGCAGATGAACCAGGCGCCGGGCGACGTGGCCCGCCTGGCCGATGATGCGGTCGAACTCGCCGATCTGATGCCCGCGCAGACCCTGGACCAACTCGATCTGTTCGACCGGCTGCAACTCTGTGCGGTGGTGCGCGTGTGCCGTGCCTCGCGCACGCTGTCGGAGGCCGGCCGCACGCTCTTTGACCACTCGCGCACCCAGCGCACGGTCGTCAACGACGCCGACCGGCTGCGCAAGTATCTGCAGAAACATGGTCTGCGGTGGGACGACGTGTCTCGCTGATTTACCGCGCCGCGCATATACCCGATCCCGCCGAAGCGCGCTGAGCGCGCTACGCTTGGGGCCACGCCGTTCCGTTTTCTGAGCGGCAGCCGGCAGCCTTTGCTGCACTGCGGCAAGATCGCCCGTCCGCCCATGCTGTGTGGGCGCCATCCCATCGGAGAGAACACCCATGAGCGATCTGTCGCAACCCACCCACGCCCCCGTCCTGCTCGACAAGCTGCAATGGCGCTATGCCACCAAGAAAATGGACGCCACCAAGGCCGTGCCGCAAGACAAGGTGGACCGCATCATCGAGGCCGCGCGCCTGGCGCCCACCTCCAGCGGTCTGCAGCCCTTTGAGATCATCGTCGTCACCAGCAAGGCCGTGCGCGAGCAGATCCAGCCCATCGCCTGGAACCAGGCGCAGATCACCGACGGTTCGCACCTGCTGGTGTTCGCCGCCTGGGACAACTACACGCCCGAGCGCATCAACCACATGTTCGACCTGACGAACGAGAAGCGCGGTTTCATTAACGAAGGCTGGGAAAACTACCGCCAGATGCTGCTCAAGGCCTACCCGCAGCGCGACGCCGAGGTCAACTTCGAGCACGCCGCCCGCCAGGCCTACATCGGCCTGGGTGCAGCGTTGATTGCCGCCGCCTTTGAAGAAGTGGATGCCACGCCCATGGAAGGCTTCGAGCCAGCCAAACTCGACGAGATCCTGCAACTGCGAGAACGCGGCCTGCGCAGCGTGGCCATCGTGCCGTTGGGCTATCGCGCCGAAGAAGGCGACTGGCTGGTGAACCTGAAGAAGGTGCGTCGCCCGCTGGAGCAGTTCGCGACCGAGGTGAAGTGATCAGCCTGGTCTGATTTGCGTCAGGGCCGGCGTGGGGCGGTCCACTACCATCGGAGCCTTCGATCCCCTTTCCGGCTCCGACGCGCAACATGCCCCACACCACCCCCGCCTGCCCGCAATGCGGCCTTGAAAACACCTACCCCGACGGCGACAACTTCGTCTGCCCGGACTGCGCATTCGAGTGGTCGCAGGCGGCCGCGGGTGCTGAAGACGAGGCCCCTGGCGACGGCGCCGTGAAAGACGCCAACGGCAATCCGCTGGCCGACGGCGACTCGGTGATCCTGGTCAAGGACCTGAAGATCAAGGGGTCGTCCACCTTGCTCAAGAAGGGCAGCAAGATCAAGGGGATCCGGCTGGTGGATGGCAACGACGGTCACAACGTGGACTGCAAGACCGATCTGGGTCCCATGCTGCTGAAGTCGGCGTTCCTGAAAAAGGCGTGAACCCGGCCATGACCCGCATTGCCGTCATCGACTTCGAAACCACCGGCATCTCGCCCAGCATGGGCGATCGCGCCACGGAGGTGGCGATCGTGCTCACCGAGGGCGGGCGGGTGGTGGACCGTTTTCAGAGCCTGATGAACGCGGGCGTGCGCATCCCGGCCTTCATCACCCAACTCACCGGCATCACCAACGCCATGATCGCCGAGGCCCCGCCTGCCGAGGCGGTGATGGCAGACGCCGCGCGCTTCGTGGGCGACACGCCCCTGGTGGCGCACAACGCCGGCTTCGATCAGCGCTACTGGCGCGCCGAACTGGCGCGCGCCGGCGTGCCGGCGCCACACCCGTTTGCCTGCACCGTGCTGCTCTCACGCCGGCTGTACCCGGAGGTGCCCAGCCACAAGCTGGGCACGCTGGTGGACTGGTTCCAGCTGCCACGCACGGGCCGAGCACACCGGGCGCTGGCCGACGCAGAGATGGCGACGGAGTTGCTCGCACGCATCCAGCACGACCTTCGCGCAAGACACGGTGTGGCCGACCCAGATCACGGCTTCCTGATGAAGCTGCAGCGCTGCGCCAAGAAAGCCCTGTCCAAACTGCTCGGACCGGGCGCCCTGGTTCACAACGGTTCTCCATCAAGTCAGAGCGCAGTGCCCCATTCCAGAGATACCGTGGAACCGGCTTCGCCGGGCCACAGGTATCGCCCCCTTTGAGGGGGTGGCGCGTAGCGACGCGGGGGTGTTTTAGTTCGCCACGGTGAAGCGCTGCTTCACGTGTTGCGGGGTTTCCAGCTCGTCCACGATGGCCACGGCCAGATCGGCCACCGAAATCTGCCCCGGGGCGTCGCCATTCATCAGTGGTGCCTCCGTGCCCAGGCGGTACTGGCCGGTGCGCTCGCCGGGCTGCAGCATGATGGGCGGCGACAGGAAGGTCCAGTCCAGCGCGCTTTCTTCGCGAATGAAGTTCAGCGCGTCGCGGGCGGCCAGGGCACCCGCCTTCCATTCCTCGGGAAACTGCGGCGTGTCCACCAGTTGAACGCCAGGTGCCACGAACAAGCTGCCCGCCCCGCCCACCACCAGCAAGCGGCGCACGCCCGACTGGCTCACGCCGGCGTGGATGGCACGTGTGCCTTTGAGGAACTCGCTGTAGATCTCGGGGTTGCCCCAGCCCGGGTTGTAGGCGCTGACGACCGCATCCTGGCCTGCCACGGCGGCTTGCACCTGGGCGGCGTCCTGTGCATCGCCTTTCACGACGGTAAGGCCGGCCTGTGGCGCGATCTTGGCGGGGTCGCGCGCCAGCACGGTGACCTGGTGGTTGCGTTGCAGCAGTTCGGCGAGCACGGCCGATCCGACAAAGCCGGTGGCGCCGATAAGGGTGACTTTCATGGTGTTTCCTGTGTGGGTGTTGACGATAGGTTGAATGGTATGGGCTTGCAAATAGGCCCGGTAGATGGCCAAATTGGCGTTTTCTTTTAAGCTGTACTTCACAATGGACGATCTCAAACGCATGGCGGTGTTTGCCACCGTGGTGCAGCACCGCTCCATGAGCGGCGCCGCCCGTGCGCTGGGCATGAGCCCTTCGGCGGTGAGCCAGCAGGTGCGGCAGCTGGAGCGCGAAGGCGGCGTGACCCTGCTGCACCGCTCCACCCGCAAACTCGCGCTGACCGAGGCGGGCGAACGTGTGCACCTGCACTGTGCGGCCATGGTGCAAGCCGCCGCACAGGCCCGCGCCGAACTGGTGGCGACCCGGGATGCGCCCAGCGGCGTGTTGCGCATGTCCACCACGGTGGGTTTTGCGCGCCATGTGGAGCCCGCCCTGGGTGACTTGCTGGCGCGCCACCCCGCCTTGCGGCTGCGCGTGCTGGTGGACGACGCCAGCATCGACCTGATCAACGCCCGGGTGGACCTGGCGATCCGCTTCGGCTCGCTGGCCGACTCCAACTGGGCGGCGCGCCGGCTGGGTTCTTTGCAGTGGTGGTTGTGCGCCGCGCCCGGCTGGCTGGAACGGCACGGTGCGCCGGTGTTGATCGACACCCTGCCTTCGCTGCAATGGCTGGGCTTTGCCAACGACAGTGGTGCCCTTCGACTGGACATGCGCGGCCCCCATGGCGAACAGCGCGCCATGCGGCTGGAGCCGCGCATTTCCAGTAACAACCAGCTCTCGATCCAGCAGATGTGTGTGGGTGGACTGGGTGTGGCCATGCTGGGCAGCATCGACGCGCACGACGACGTGGCCGCCGGCCGGCTGGTGCGCCTGCTGCCCGAATGGCAATCACCCACACTCGACATCTGGGCCGTGACACCGCAGCGCGATGCCCAGCCTGCCAAGGTGCGCCTGGCGATTGACGCGCTGCACCGCTATCTGCGGGAGCAGCCTGGTGTGTTCGATTGAGCGGCCTGCCTGACCCGTGCAGCGTTCGTCGACCGGTGCTTCTGCAAGCGCCTGCCCTTCGCCCTAACCCTCGCCCCAGAGGGGCAAGGGAGTGAAGTCCTGAAACATTCGACTGCGACAATCGCGGCACCATGACCCAGCACGTCCATCCCACCACCGCCCTGTCCACACACGACACCACCCGCATCGATGACCTGCGCATCGGCGCGGTGCGCCCCCTGATCACGCCCGCGCTGCTGCAGGAGTGGCTGCCCGCGCCAGACGAGGCGCAGGCACTGGTGGAAAGCAGCCGCAAGGCCATCTCGCAGGTGCTGCACGGGCGCGACGACCGCCTGATCGTGGTGGTGGGGCCTTGCTCCATCCACGACCACGACCAGGCCATGGCCTACGCGCGCCTGCTCAAGACACAGGCCGACGCGCTCGCTGGCGAGCTGCTGATCGTCATGCGCGTGTACTTTGAAAAGCCACGCACCACGGTGGGCTGGAAGGGCTACATCAACGACCCGCACCTGGACGGCAGTTTCGCCATCAACGAGGGCCTGGAAATGGCTCGCCAGTTGCTGCTCGATGTGCTGGCGCTGGGCCTGCCCGTGGGCACCGAATTCCTGGATCTGTTGAGCCCGCAGTTCATCAGCGACCTGGTGAGCTGGGGCGCCATCGGCGCGCGCACCACCGAGAGCCAAAGCCACCGCCAGCTCGCCAGCGGCCTGAGCTGCCCGGTGGGCTTCAAGAACGGCACCGACGGCGGCGTCAAGGTGGCCAGCGATGCGATTCTGGCCGCGCAGGCCCCCCATGCCTTCATGGGCATGACCAAGATGGGGCAGGCCGCCATCTTTGAGACACGCGGCAACGCCGATTGCCACGTCATCCTGCGCGGCGGCAAAGCACCGAACTACAGTGCAGACGATGTGAACGCCACCTGCGCCGTGCTCAAGGCCGCCGGCCTGCGCGAGCAAGTGATGATCGACGTGTCGCACGCCAACAGCAGCAAGCAGCACCGCAGGCAGATCGAGGTAGCGACCGACGTGGCGCGGCAGATCGCCGCCGGCGACCACCGCATCACTGGGCTGATGATCGAGAGCCATCTGCACGAAGGGCGGCAGGACATCGTGCCCGGTCAGGCGCTCCTGGAGGGTGTGAGCGTGACCGACGCCTGCATCGGCTTTGATCAGACGGTGCCGGTGCTGATAGAGCTTGCCAAGGCGGTGCGCGCGCGCAGGAGAGAGTGATGCCGCTGGGAGCCTGCGCGTCGCCTTGGGCGCCTGGTGTACCGTTCCTCACATTGACCGCCGTCAAGCATGCGACCATGGCCAGTTCCATCGTTTTGAACAACCGACATGCGACTGCCCTGGCAAACGGACACCCCACCCACGCTGAACCTGGCCCTGCAAGGCGGCGGCGCCCATGGCGCGCTCACCTGGGGCGTGCTCGACGCCTTGCTGGAGGACGGGCGACTTCGATTTGATGGGGTGAGCGGCACCAGCGCCGGGGCGATGAACGCGGTGGTGATGGCCCAGGGATTGATGAGCGGCGGCAATGAAGGGGCGAGGGAGGCCCTGCGCAGCTTCTGGACCGCCGTGGCCAACAGCCTGCCCTTCGAAGGCGCCGTGCCCACGGCAGACGGCCTGGGCTTTCGGCTCGCGCCCGCCATGCGGCTAATGCTGCAGTGGACGCACTACCTGTCCCCGGAACAGCTCAACCCCTTCGACCACAACCCGCTGCGCGATGTGCTCAAGGCCCAGATCGATTTTGATCAGCTGCGCACCCGATCGCCGGTGAAGCTGTTCATCGCGGCCACCGAAGCCAACTCCGGCCAGCTGCGCCTGTTCCAGAACCCGGAAATCGGCCTGGACGCGCTGCTGGCCTCGGCCTGCCTGCCACGCCTGCACCGCAGCGTGCTGATCGACGGCCAGCCGCATTGGGACGGCGGCTACGCGGCCAACCCCGCCGTCTATCCGCTGCTGCTCGACTGCCAGGCGCGTGACACGCTGATGGTGTTGCTGACGCCGCTGACGTGGGGCGAAACACCAAAATCGGCAAAGGACATCGACCAGCGCACCATGGAACTGGCCTTCAACGCCACGTTTTTGCGCGAGATGCGCCTGATTGCCCAACTGCGATCGCGGGCCATGGATACCCCCCGGTGGCGCCGGGGAGCGCTGGAAAGCCGCCTGGCGCAAGCCAGGTTCCACGCCATCGAGCCTGGCGATGTGATGCGCGAACTGGGGTCTGAGACCAAGGCGGCGGCAGGGCAGCGCTTTTTCGAGATGCTGTTCACCCTTGGTCGGGAACACGGACAGCGCTGGCTGCTGGAACATTTTTCCGACGTGGGTGAACGCAGTTCGGCCGATCTGAAGCTTTTGTTTGGCTGAGCAACCCTTCGCCGCTGCGAGCAAGGGCGTCGTCCAGCCGACGCGCGGCGGTGTCAAATCCGACAGGCTCTGTACGCTAAAGGATTTCCCGATGGATAAAGTCGTGGATTTGAGGCGTACTTCAGGTGCGACACACACCACACCACACAGGAGCAACTCATGTCGGCATTCAACCTCAAGGGACGAACGGCATTGGTCACGGGCGGCGCTCGCGGCCTGGGCGCGGCCATGGCTCAGGGCCTGGTGCAGGCGGGGGCCTCGGTGATGATCGGCGATGTGCGGGTGGATGAAGGCCGGCAGATCGCGCGCGAACTCGGGGCGGTCGGGGGCAAAGTGGCGTTCATCGAGCTGGACGTGACCGATGAGGCCCAGTGGCTCGTGGCCGCTGACGCCATGCTGGGCGAGTTCGGGGGGTTTGACATCCTGATCAACAACGCCGGCATCGAAGAAACCGCCTTGCTGGTCGACCTGGACACCGACGCCTTGCACCGCATGCTGGACGTGAACATCGTGGGCACCGCCCTGGGCCTCAAGCATGCGTTTCGTGTGATGCGCCCGGGGGGCGAAGCCGGTAAAGGGGGCGTGGTGGTGAACATCGCCTCCGTAGCGGCCACCATCGCGTTTCCCGCGATTGCCGGTTACTCGGCCACCAAATCGGCGGTGGACCGCCTTACGCGCGTGGCGGCCATGGAGTCGGGCAAGCTGGGCTATGGGGTGCGGGTGAACGCCATCTATCCGGGCCTGGTGCCCACCGACATGGGCATGAAGCTCGCCAGCGACGTGGTGGCGGCCGGCCTGTTTGCCTCACCCGAGGCAGCGGTGGCAGCCATCGTCGATCAGACGCCGCTGGGGCGCCTGGGCACGGCGGAAGAAATGGCCGATGCCGTGGCCTTCCTGTGTTCGGACGCGGCCAGGTTCATCACCGGCGTGGGCTTGCCGGTGGATGGGGGCATGGGTATGTGAGGCCCCCGGGGAGCGTGGCCGGGCGAGCGCCCGGGCCTGCTCAACCGTCCAGGTTCAACGCGGCTTGCGCGGCACCATCGGGCCGCGGCCTTCGATGTGGCGGAAGTTGATGCGTCCCTTGGTGAGGTCGTAGGGCGAGAGTTCCAGAGAAACCCGGTCACCCGCCAGGATGCGGATGTGGTTCTTCTTCATCTTGCCAGCCGAATAGGCGATCAACTGGTGCCCATTGTCCAGCGTCACGCGAAACCGCGTGTCTGGCAGCACTTCGTTGACGATGCCCATCATGTCAATCAGTTCTTCTTTGGCCATGGTGATTTCCTTTTCCTGAAGTATCGGTCAGTTCGGTCGCACCGACTGTCGTGCGGTGTCGTGCACCCAGTCAATGCCTTGCGCAATGGCGTAGTCGGCCGCCGCGTCGTGTGTGGGAAATGCGCTGTCAAAGCGCATGAGGCGGGCAGTGGATGCGCTGCCGCTGCCGCTGGCGATGGACACCTGTGCGGCAAACAATCCGCCCGGCAGTAGACGGGGGCAGGCCGCGATGCGGTACTTGCCCAGGGTGAGTGGCGAGAGTCTCGTCGTTGTAATCGTTGTCGTATGAATCATCAAAAAGCACTGAAGGGCTGGGTTCGCAGCAACCGCCACAAAACCGCATACGCCCACAAAAAACACATTGGCAGCCCCTGGCGCCGGGGTGCCCTACTGAATCATCTGGATTTGACAGGGTGTTGACACACCCCGCCAGAACCAGCGCTCGAGCCTCGGCAGGGGCATCGGCAACAGGAGGGAGGTATTGCCACGGCGCCGGGCTTGCAAGGGCACGGGGCTGGCATGGCTCGCCATGGAGGGGCTTGACTGGCAAACCCTCTGCCGGGGTTCATGCATCAGGCCAGCAAGGCCCGACGCGGCCAGTCGCTCAAGGCGAACCAGCTAATGTAACACCGATGCGAAAAACGTGCCAGCATCCATGCGCCGTGCTCAGAGCGACCCATCAACGGACTGCAGGCAGCGGGCAGGCATGGTGCAAACTTTGCCGCCCGAATTTCCGACGGTTTGCCACTGACGAAGGCCCGTTCTCGAGCACAACCGCCGGTCGGCATTCGGTTTTCCCGGCTTTCGCCACCTCCTGGCATGCAGATTGCCCCTCTCGGGCCTGCGTCTGGTGACGCGCCAGGAGGTCCGCATGTTGAGTGAAGCACCCTGTCTGCGCCGTCTTGTCCCCTTGCCTCGCCCTGCCACCGGCCCTCGCGTATGAGCAGTCGTCCCTCTCGCTCCCCGGAGCCCGATGGCCCCCCTGTTTTCCGGCGCGCGGTGCGTGTGGGGTGGCTGGAAGCCATTGGTGTTCCGGTTCTGGCTTTGTTGCCCGTCCTGGCGCTCTTCGATCAGTTGGGGCCTTCCACGGCACGTGCCACGGCCACCAGCGAGACCGGTCCCGGCCGGGTTGAGCTGTCGGTCGAACACCCTCGGACGGTTCGACACCGGGGGCAGACCGAGCTGGTGGTGGGTGTGCACAACGCAGGCACACAGGTGCTTGAAGGCCTCAGGATCGGCATCGACGAGACCTACCTCGGCCGCTTCGCGCGGGTGGACATGCTGCCATCGGCGCAGTCCGACGCGTCCGGCCATGTCGAGGTGGCGCTGCCCCCACTGCGTGCAGGCGAACGAACCACGGTGCGGATGCGACTGGAGGCCGGGAGCTGGGGCGGGTTCGGCGGCACCGTGCAAGTGGCGGATGCTGAACGCATCGTGCTGGTGGGGCTGGACATCTCCACCTGGGTGCTGCCCTGAAGGCGAAGGCTGGCACATGGACACCGTGCTTCGCATCGCTGTCATCTATCTGTTTGTGCTGGTGGGGCTGCGGGTCCTCGGCAAGCGCGAGTTCGGTCAGCTGTCGCCGCTCGAACTGGTGTCCCTGCTGATGATTCCCGAGATCGTGGCACAGGCCGCCGTGGGCAGCGACTATTCCCTGACCACCGCGCTCACCGCAGCGGCCACCCTGTTTGTGCTGGTTTTTGTCACGTCGATGCTGGCGCAGCGGTTTGAGGTTTTTGAAACCCTGGTCTCGGGCAGGCCGACCGTGCTGGTGCACAACGGCCGGTTCATTGAAGCCGCTATGAACCACACCCGGGTGACGCCTGCGGAAGTCTTCAGCGAAATGCACAAGGCGGGCATGGAGGTGCTCTCGGAAGTGAAATGGGCCATCCTGGAACCCGACGGCAGCATCGCGGTGATTGCACATGACCCGCCTTCGGACAAACCGGGCCATCCACCGCCAGAGAAGAAGCTCGCTTTGTGAGCTGCTCCGCTGCCCTGCCTTGAAAACGCCGAAGCTCGTCTATGTCCATGCCGACCAGCGCGGCTGGCGCCGTGTGCGGCGTGGACGTGGTTTTTCGTATGTGACCCCCTCAGGAGCCCCGGTGCGCGACGCGAACGCGCTGCAGCGCATACGCCAACTGGCCATACCGCCGGCCTACACCGACGTCTGGATCTGCCCAAACGCGCACGGCCACCTGCAAGCCACCGGCCGGGACGCGCGCGGGCGCAAACAGTACCGCTACCACCCGGCGTGGCAGGCGCAACAGGACCAGCACAAGTTCGATCGCATGCACGACTTCGGCAAAGCCCTGTCGCGCATCCGGCGGGCGGTGGCGCGACACCTGCGCGGCGGCGAGCTGGGCATGGACACCGTGGTGGCCACCATCGTGCGCCTGCTGGACCGCACTGCCATGCGCGTGGGCAACGAGGCCTACATGGCCGACAACGGTTCGTTCGGCCTGACCACCTTGCGCAACCGGCACGTGCATGCGAGGGCGGGCGAGTTACTGATCGCGTTCCGGGGCAAGAGCGGCATTGAGCAGAAGGCGCGGCTAAAAGACCCGCAGGCCGCTCGCATCGTGCGGCGTTGCCAGGAACTGCCGGGGCAACACCTGTTCCAGTACATCGATGAAACCGGCCAGCGCCACGCCGTGCGTTCCACCCATGTGAACACCTACCTTCGTCGGGTCAGCGGGCACGACTTCACCGCCAAGGATTTCCGCACCTGGAACGCCAGCGTGCAGGCCCTGGAACTGCTGATGGACCTGTGTCCGCAGCCACCCGCCGACCCCCGTGGGGCCAAGGCTCACTGGAATGAGGTGGTGCGCCAGGTGGCGCGACAGATCGGCAACACGCAGACCGTGTGCCGCAAGTTCTATATCCATCCGGCGGTGCAGCAATGCCTGGAGAAGGGCGCGGCCGACTGGCCCGCGCCCGCTCGCACGCCTCCTTTGCATGGGCTGCGCAATGCCGAACGCGCCCTGCTCAGGCTGCTGGGACGGCCAGGGAGAGGCCAAGCTTCGTGAGGCCTGTGGCAGCGGCTGCCCGATGCGGCGGCCGCGCAGCGTCACCAGGGAAGGTTCGGCTCAGACGTCGCGCCCGCGGCTGCTGCGCCAGATGGCCCGAATCAGCCACAGTCCGCACACCACGGCACCGGCGAAGCCCAGAAAGCCGAACGCCGGCAGGCCAAACAAGGTGGGGCCGCCTTGCACCGTCATGACGATGGACGAGCCGATCACCAGCGAAGCGACGACCAGGGCCATGGCGAGCCGGTTGGCTGCGCGGTCGATCTGGTCGCCCACGCGCTTGAGGTGGGCGAGTTCGATGCCCACCTGCACCTTGCCCCGGCGGGCGTTGCGCAACAGCCGCGACACGTCATGCGGCAACTGTTCGGCCACCGCCAGGGTGCGCCGCAGGGTGTGCCAGGCGCGGGTGGCCATGGCTTTCGGTTCGTAGCGGGCCTTCACCACTTGCTTGAGCAGGGGCAGGGCTTCGGTGGTCATGTGAAAGCCCGGGTCCAGGTTGCGGCCCATGCCTTCGAGCGTGATGAAGGCCTTGATGAGCAGTGCCATGTCGCTCGGCAAACCCAGATGGTGTTCGCGCAGCAGGGCGGTCACGTCGGCCAGCATCTGGCCCAGGTTCAGCTGCGCCAGGGGAATGCCGTGGTATTGGTCCACAAAGGCTTCGATCTCGGTTTCCAGCAAGGCCAGTTGCACGACGTGGTCGTCGCCGGTCCAGTCCAGCAGCACGTCAGCCACGGTCTGGGCGTTGCGCTCGACCAGGCCCAGCAACAAGGCAAGCAGTTCCTCGCGGCGGCGATGCGACAGGCGCCCGATCATGCCGAAGTCGATGAAGGCGATGCGGTTGTCGGGCAGGTAGAACACGTTGCCCGGGTGGGGATCGGCATGGAAGAGGCCGTCTTCCACAATCATCTTGAGTACGGCCTGACTGCCCCTGCTCGCCAGCAGCTGGCGGTTCAGGCCCTCGGATTCCAGGCGATGGAGGTCGTGGCCCGGCACACCGTCGATGTAGTCCTGCACATTGACCCGCTCACTGGTGTGCGCCCAGTGCACGCGCGGCACCACGATCCACGGCTGATCAACGAAATTGGCGGCCACGCGTTCGGCGTTCCGGCATTCGCTGGCCAGATCAAGTTCTGCCTTGAGCGAGCGCGCCAGTTCGCGCACCAGTTGCCGGGGCCGGTAGGGCTTGAGGTAGGGCAGCTCGGTTTCGGCCACCGTGGCCATGCGCCCCAGCAGGCGCAGGTCGGCTTCAATGATGGTGGCGATGCCCGGGCGACGGATCTTCACGATCACTTCGGTGCCGTCGTGGAGCTGCGCGCGGTGGACCTGTGCGATGGACGCCGCGGCCAGCGGCTCCGGATCGAAGCGGACAAACACGGTTTCGGGATCGCCACCCAGGTCTTCGGCCAGCTGCGGGCGCAGCGTTTCCAGCGGCACGGCAGGCACATGGCTGTGCAACTTCTCGAACTCGGCGATCCATTCGGGCCCGAACAGATCGGCCCGGCCCGCCAGCACCTGACCGAGTTTCACGAAGGCCGGGCCCAGCTCTTCCAGCGCCAGGCGCACTTGCACCGGTGGTTCCAGCCGGGCGAGATCGGCGGCGTGTTCCCAATGCAGCACATGTCCGGCTTTTTCCAGGCTGTCGGCAAGACCCAGCCGGCGCACACTGTCGCCAAACCCGTGGCGAATGAGCACCCCCAGGATGGCGTTGAGACGCCCCATGTCGCGGGCAGCGCCCAGGGTTTCGATCAGCATGAGTGGATGATATGACCCCCCGCCGCGCTGCGCGCGTCCCCCCTTGAAAAGGGGGGCGACACCTTGGACCGGCGGAGCCGGATCTTCGGTGTCCCTGGAAGGGCTTCCCCTCTGGCGCAGGGAATGGACGCCTTCACCGCTTTGGTGGCAGCACCACAGTCGGGCATTGGCCTTTACCCAACCCTCGCGCTGAAGCGGCTACTTCCGATCGGGCAGCTCGATCTTCACTTCCAGCACGTCCAGGTTGTCCTGGCGGTCGAGCTGAACCTTGATGTCGTCCGGGTTGATCTTGATGTACTTGCCGATCACGGCGACCAGTTCGCGTTGCAGCGCGGGCAGGTAGTCGGGCTCGGAGGCGTTGCGGCCGCTGCGCTCGTGCGCCAGGATGATCTGAAGGCGCTCTTTGGCAACGCTGGCGGTCTTCTTTTTTTCACCCAGAAAGAAGGAGAGAAACGACATGTCTTACTTTCCTCCGAACAGGCGCTTGAAGAAGCCGGACTTTTCGGCCTCGATGAAGCGCAAGGGCTTCTCGGCGCCCAGAAAACGGTCGATCACATCGCTGTAGGCCTCGGCCACATCGGTGCCCTTGAGGTGGATGGCCGGCATGCCCTGGTTGGACGCGGTGAGCACGTTTTCGCTTTCGGGGATCACGCCGATCAGGGGAATGCGCAGGATGTCCTGGATGTCTTCGAGCGAGAGCATCTGCCCTTCGGCCACGCGGCCGGGGTTGTAGCGCGTGATCAGCAGGTGTTCCTTGATCGGGTCCTTGCCGTCGATGGCGCGCTGCGTCTTGCTGCCCAGCATGCCCAGGATACGGTCGGAGTCGCGCACGCTGGAGACCTCGGGGTTGGTCACGATGAGCGCTTCGTCGGCGTAGTGCATGGCCATGAGCGCGCCCGTCTCGATGCCGGCGGGCGAGTCGCAGACGATGTATTCAAAGCCCATTTCGGACAGGTCGGTCAGCACCTTGTGCACACCTTCCTGGCTCAGCGCGTCCTTGTCGCGGGTCTGGCTGGCGGCCAACACGAACAGGTTGTCGCACTGTTTGTCCTTGATGAGCGCCTGGTTCAGGTTGGCTTCGCCCTGGATCACGTTGATCAGGTCGTAGACCACGCGCCGCTCACAACCCATGATGAGATCGAGGTTGCGCAGGCCGACATCGAAGTCGATCACGGCGGTTTTGTGGCCACGCAGGGCAAGGCCGGAAGCGAAGCTGGCGCTGGTGGTGGTCTTGCCCACACCGCCTTTGCCGGAAGTGACGACAACGATTTTGGTCATGGTGAAAGGTCTTTCTGGATCAGGATGGGTAAGCGGCGGGGCAGGTGGCCTCACAGCGACATGGGGTCGATCACAAGCTTGTCGCCTTCGGGGCCTGGCACCAGGCGGACCTGGGCGGCCTTGCCCTGGATGCTCTGCGGCAGCGGGACCTCGCTGGTGCGGTAGATGCCGGCGATCGAGATGAGTTCGGGTGCCATGGACAGCGCAAAGATGCGCGCGTCGCCATTGCCGCGGGCACCGGCGATGGCCTTGCCGCGCAGCGGCGCGTACACGTGGATGTGGCCGTCGGCGATGACCTCGGCACCGGGGTTGACCATGGCCATGACGACCAGATCGCGCCCGCGGGCGTAAACCTGCTGGCCGGAGCGCAAGGGCTTGTCGATCACCAGCGCGCCGGGGGCAGGCTGCGGCTGGGCCGCGGGTTCTGCCACCGGCTGCGGAGCAATGGGTTCGGGTGACTGAGCCGGTGCGGCGCGCTGCAGGGTGGCGTCAGGGGCGGGTGTGAGACCGGCGTCCACCGCCTGGGCCATCTGGGTATCGTCGCCGCCGCGCACCGCGATCGGGTTGAGCCGGTAACTGCGCAACAAGGCCAGCAGGGCGGCGAAGTCGGTGCCGGCACCGGGTTCGGCCTGCTGGAGCGGGCCGAGGTCGATCACCATGGGGTCGTGATCGAAAAAATCAGGCATGTCGCCGAAGCGCTGGGCGAATTCGGCACTGAGCCGGGTCAGATCGGCGGATTTGAGCAGCAATGCCACCAGGGGCAGATTGGCGCTCTTGATCTCGAAGCTGGTGGGCGCGTTGGCAGCGAGGGCAACGGACATGAGGCAAGGGGTCTCGGGAAGCCGACAGGGCCGGGGCTGGGGCAGCCGGCGAATGCGGCTGAACAGCCGCCCATCTTAGCAGCCGGGCCAGGCGGCAGAACCTCGATGCCGTGACCGGTTGTGACAGCTTTCAGTGAGCGCTGGGTTCACCAGAAGAAACACCGTCGGGGTGTTCTTCTTGCCCCGGTTGTCGCTGGCCAGCAGCACCTGCCCGTGGCCCAGGTAGGCCATGCCTTCAAAGTTCTCGGCCCCGCCGGCCTGATCGAGGTGCAACAAGGTCTGCATGGGACACGGTGACGGGCCTGTGCAGGTTTCAAGCTTGACGCTTCTCAGCGTGTTGATCAATCGTTTACCGCTACCCGATCGCTCCAGCACCAGAAGCTGACCATCGTCCAGCACATCCATGGCTTTGAGGTGGGATTTCGCCGGGTCCAGTGCCTGGATGTGCCAGCGGCGATCGACCGTCTGAATGCGGTGACCTGCCGGGCGTTTTTCGCTGCGAAGCGGACGCTCGGGCGCCACCAGCACACCGTGAACCGGGTGGATCGCCACCGCTTCCAGCATGCTGTTGTCGTCTGCGTACCGTTTTGCGTCGGCCAGGTCGGTCATCAGCGGGAGTTCACCCAGCACCTCTCCTGAAGGATCCACACGCAGCACCCGGGGCGTGCCTTCGGTGGCCACAAGCAACTCCATTCGGTGGGACCCCTGGGCGGGATCTCCCATGATTCGCCGCAAGGCAAGACCTTCCGCGTCGAACCCCGACCGTTGCCCCAGGCTTCCTGCTGATGACTTGATCATCACCGCCGCCACCGGCACGACAGCGCGCAATTCGCCGTTTTCAATGCGCAGCCGCAAGCGAAACAGCTTGCCTCTGTCAGAAACCGCATAAAGCCATTGTTCCTCGGCATCCCAAGCCAGTCCGGAGATCTCCGAAAACGCGATGCCCTCCACGCGGGTGTCGGCTGCCAGCGACACCATGCTGTGGGAACGACCACCGCTGGGGACTTCCGCCCCCGAGGGTGTCACTGCCATGACGGCACCGGCCGCACCCAGGGCAGCGAACAGCATCCAGAGTTTCACCAGCATTCCCGGTTCTGGTGCTGGCCAGTTTTTAACAAAGCTGTGCATAAGTTTCTAATAATTCATATGTTATCCACAGACTGTGATCACTTTCCGAACTTGTCCCTGCTGCCGGTTTTCAGGACAAGGGCGGTTCACACATGGTTGTGCGCTCGCCAAGTGCTTGTCAGACATGCAAAAAATGCGCTTTTCCACAAAAAAGGCCGCCTTCTACTACTGCTACTAATTTGAATTAAAGCTATAGAAGAATAAGAAGGCACAAGCAAGCCAGTCATTTTGGTCCCTGCCGAGTCCGAATCTGCCCCCGGGGAAAACCGAGGCTAAGCAGGTCACAGTGGGTGGCTGACGATCATGAAATCGGGGTCTTCCCCGAAGCGCTTGACAGCAAAACCCAGGCTTTTCATGAGCTTGAGCATGCTGGGGTTATTGACCAGAACCAGTCCTTCGATCTCGGTCAGCCCCTTTTCACGCGCCGCTTCCATGATGCTGAGCATCAGCCGCGAGCCCAGACCCTTGCCGTTGAAGTCGTCGGCCACCACCAGCGAGAACTCGGCGCTGGCCTTGTCCGGGTTGGTGATGTAGCGCGACACGCCCACGATGCGCTCGATTTCCTGCGAGTCGCCGTTGGCGCCTGGCTTGGTTTCGCGGTGGATGGCCACCAGGGCCATTTCCCGGTCGTAGTCGATCAGGGTCAGGCGCGAAAGCATGCTGGGCGGCAGCTCACGCAGCGCCGACACGAAGCGGAAGTACCGGCTTTCCGGTGAAAGGCTTTGCACCAGGTCTTGAAGCATCTGGGCGTCGTCGGGGTGGATGGGGCGAATGGTGTATTCGCCGCCGCCGCGCATGGGCCACACCTGCTCGAAGCGGGCCGGGTAGGGCAGGATGGCCAGGTGGCTGTGGTGGCGGGCAGTCGCAGGCGTGTTGGTGACCACGATGCGGGCATCCACCGCCACCGCGCCACCAGAGTCGACGATGATGGGGTTGATGTCCATCTCGCGCAGTTGCGGCAGTTCGCACACCATTTCAGACACCCGCAGCAGCACGTGTTCCAGTGCGTTGCGATCGACCGCGCTGGCACCGCGCCATTCGTCCAGGGTTTGATTGACGCGTGAACGTTGGATGAGCCGGCGCGCCAGGAACTGGTTGAGGGGGGGCAGTTCCATGGCACGGTCGTTGATCAGTTCGATCATGGTGCCGCCGGCGCCGAAGGCGATCACCGGGCCGAATGGGTCGTCAGTGACCAGGCCGATGTAGAGTTCGCGCCCGCGGTGGTTGCGTGCCATTTTCTGGATCGTCACGCCATTGATGCGCGCACCGGGCTGCAGCTTGGCCACGGTCTGCATCATGGTGAGGAACACATCGCGCACGCCCACGGCGTTCATGACGTTGAGCGCCACGCCGCTCACGTCGGATTTGTGGGTCACGTCGGGCGAATCGATCTTCAGTGCCACCGGGTAGCCCAGCTGGGTGGCGATCATCATGGCTTCTACGGGCGTGCGCGCCAAGATGGTCTGGGTGACCGGGATGTGGAAGGCCGACAGCAAGGCCTTGGATTCCATCTCGGTGAGCACCTGGCGGCGCTCAGCCAGCACGTTTTCGATCAGCAGCCGGGCGCCTTCGATGTCGGGTTGGGCCAAGGTGGACAGGGGCGGCGGTGTCTGCTGCAGCAGTTGCTGGTTTTCGTAGAAGCTGGCGATGTTGCCGAAAGCGCCCACCGCGGCTTCCGGGGTGCGAAAGGAGGGAATCGAGGCACCCGCCAGTACCTCGCGCGCCTCGCCCACCGACGCGTCGCCCATCCAGCAGCACAGCAGGGGCTTGCCCAGGCGATCCTTCAGGTCGGACATGGCGCGGGCCACATCCGCGGCGTTCACGCCCGCCTTGGGCGAATGCACCACCAGCACGCCGTCCACTGCGCGGTCTTTGCCGGCAGCTTCTATGGCCGCGCGGTAGTGGGCAGGTGTGGCTTCCTCGGAAAGGTCGATCAGGTCGGTCAGCGAGGCCAGGGGCGCCAGCTGGGTTTGAAGTGCCTGGGCGCTTTCGCTTGAGAGCACGCCGAGTTCGAGTTCGATCTCGCTGACCCAGTCGGCCGCCAAAACGCCGGGGCCACCACCATTGGTGACGATAGCCAGGCGTTTGCCCACCGGGCGGTAGCGCGAGGCCAGGCATTTCGCTGCGGAAAACAACTCCACAAACGAGCGCACACGCACCGCGCCGGCCCGGCGCAAGGCGGCGTCGAACACGTCGTCGCTGCCCACGATGGCGCCGCTGTGGGTCTGGGCGGCCTGATTGCCGGCGGACTTGCGGCCCGCCTTGAGCACCACCACCGGTTTGGCGTTGGCCGCTGCGCGCAAGGCGCTCATGAAGCGTCGCGCACTGGAGATGCCTTCCAGGTACACCACGATGCTGTGGGTGTGTGGGTCGGACGCCAGATAGTCCAGCACCTGTGCCATGTCCACACAGGTGTTGGGGCCGAGCGAGACCACGGTGGAAAAGCCGACGCTGTTCTGGCTGGCCCAGTCGAGGATGGAGGCGGTGAGCGCACCCGACTGCGACACCAGGGCCAGCGAGCCCGCCGCCGCCAGTGGCCCGACCACGCTGGCGTTGAGCATGCGCGCTGGACGCTGGAAGCCCAGGCTGTTGGGTCCGAGCAGGTGCATGCCATGGCGCTGGGCGGTGCGGTGCATGGTGGTGGCCACATCGGCCGGTGTACCGCTGCCGATCACCAGCGCGGCACGGCACTTGATGCGCCCTGCCACTTCCAGCGCTTCGAGCGCTTCGGCGTGCGGCAGGCAGATGATCGCGAGATCGGCCCTGGTCTGAGCCAGGTCGGCCAGGGTACCGGTGGTGTGCACGTCCAGGAACACCAGGGTGCCGGCAAAGCGCTGGGCGCGCAGCGCGTCCATGAGCTGTCTGCCCTGTGGTACGGGCTGGCCGGTTTCGGAAGCGGCGCCGGTGAACACCGCAATGGTGTCCGGCTGGAACAAAGGGGTGAGGTAGTGTTTGTCCATGGTGGCTCGATGTTTGGGCACGGTCGGCTGAAGAAGCCGTGATCGGGAAGGTTCTCGACCTGGGGCAGACTGCGGGCGCAGTGTGGCGTTCTGCCAGGCCGTGTGGGACGCTTGTGAGGCACATGATGCCCGCACGCTGTGCAGATAGGCAACCCGGCTGGAACGAGCTTGTGCGAACCTGTGGGACGGCTCTCCGGCGTCTGAGAAGGCTCAGGCCAGGCCGGTCAGGCTGCCCGCCACGGCCTTCTTGAACGGCGTGACGTGTTCACCCAGGCGCACCAGGGCATGGCGCAGCAAACGCGCGGGAGGTTGCTCCTTGATGTAGAGCGTGGCCAGGGCGTGTGTGGCCAGGAAAAGGCCGCGGCTGGCCCGGCGGTGGGCCTGCTGGTAGGCCTGCAGCAAGGGAGAAGCGGCAATGTCCTTGCCCTGCTGGTGTGCCGCCGCGATGGCGTTTGACAGCACGTCCACACTACGCAGCCCCAGGTTGAAGCCGTGGGCCGTGACAGGGTGCATGCCGACCGCGGCATCGCCCACCAGCGCAAAGCGCTCTGCCACAAAGCGGCGGGCCCACACACCCACCAGCGGGTAGGCGTGGCGGGTGCTGGCGGCCTGCATGGTGCCCAGGTGGTGATCACAGCGCTGCGTCATGGCCTGACCCCAGGCCTCTTCGTCAAGCGCCATGAGCGGCTGCAGTTCGTGGTCGGCCAGGGTCAGCACCACCGAGGAGCGGTGCCTGTGGGTGGCCGGGCAGGGGTTCATCGGCAGCAAGGCGATCGTCTGGCCCTGGTCGAACCATTCCACGGCCGTGTCGTGGTGGGGTTTGTCGTGGGTCATGCAGCTCACGACCATGCTGCGCCCGTAGTCGTGCAGGTCGGCGTTGATGCCCATGTGGCGGCGCGTGGTCGAATGCCGGCTGTCTGCGGCCACCACCAGGCGGGCGGTGAGTTGTTGTCCGCTGTCCAGCGTGACACGGGCGCCCTGGCTGTCGGTGTACAGCTGGGCAACGCCTTCGCCGCAGCGCAGTTCCGGGGCTTCGCCCGGGTCCGAGGTGTTGAAGTTCGCTGCCCAGGCCGCACGGCGAATGTGGTGGTTGCCGACCAGGTGGCCCAACTCGGGTTTGGGGCTCAGGCTGTGGCTGATCGCCATGCGGGATTGACCGGGGCCCTGCGGGCCGTTCATCACCAGGGCCAGTTTGATGGCGGCAATGCACTCGTCACCCAGGTGCGACCAGATGCCGAGGTGCTGCAGCAGCATCGTGCTGTGGTGGGTCAGGGCGATTTCCCGGCCATCGAAGCCGGGTTGCTGCAGGGCGCTTCTGGGTTGCTTTTCAACAAGGCAGATGCGCAGGCCGGTGTCACGCAACGCACGGGCCAGGCACAGACCAGCCGGGCCTGCACCCACGATGATGAGGTCAAAATCCATGTCGGTGCAGCATAGGGGGCAGTACGGTGTGAGGGCTTGATTCACATCAAGCACCGGTCAAGCGCCTCAGAGCCAGACGAAAAAAAGCCCCGGCGGACCGGGGCTTGGGTGGGAAATGCCAGATCAGCTCTGGGGCGTGGCCGGCGTCTGCATGCCCATGCCACGATGGCCTTTGCCGCCATGGTGATGCTTGTGACCACCCTTGTGATGACCACCTTTCATCCCGGCGCGGTGGAAGGAGCCCATGCGCTGACTGTCAAAGACCTTCTGCTGTTCGGCGTTGAGATTGGCGTAGAAGCTCTTGATGGCCTCAAAACGCTGGTTCATGGCCGCTTCGCGCTCGGCCATGCGGGCCTGCATCTTGTCGAGGCGTTCGGGCGTGGTCAGTTCGGACCAGTTGGTGCGTTCGCGCTGGCCCCGTTGGCCATGCGAGCCCTTGGCTGCGTCCATGCGCGCCACAAAGGCGTTCCATGCGGGTTCTTGTTCTGCGCTGAGGTTCAGATCGGCCTTGAGCTTGGCCTGGCGTTCGGCCATGCGGGCCTGCATGCGTTCCATGCGTTCGGCGCGGTCCATGCGATTCGCATGCCGTTCCTGGCGCGGTTTGGCACTGTCGGTTGCGGCGGCCTCCGCGTTCTGGGTGGCCTGGGCGGCCTGCGCCAGCTGGATCACTTCGGGTGCCATGTGGGTGCGCTGGGCGAGGTGCTGGGCATGCAGATCGCTGTTCATGGCACCGGGGTTGCTGGCGATGGCGGTGGCCGACACGCCGACGAAGGCGGTGGCAAGGGCAGCGATGACAAGGGTGCGTTGGGGAAACAGTTTCATGGTCACTCCTGGTGGTTGAAGGTCTACCGCAACGTCGACAGGGGGTCGGGCTGTGGAATGGCTTCAGTGTGGCCGGGCCATGTTTCTGCTTTGTGCGGCAGGGTCGCAGAAATGTAAAGTTATGTGCCGGTTTTTGTCGGAGCGCCTGTCCGGGCATGCACACCAAACGGGGAGATGTGGCGCAACGAGCGCGTCATCTCCGAGACTTGCGGCGAGCGAGATGTTCCCAACAAGGGGCGACAAGGGTCCGGCTTCGCCGGCCCGAGCCGCCGTCCCCCCTCCAAGCCGAAGGCGCAAGAGAGGGGGGAAGCCGCGTCAGCGGCGCAGGGGGGTGCTCCCAATCTCGAGGTCATCCAGAATGGGGCAATCGGGTCGCTCATCGCCTGGACACTGGTGCAGGAGGTGGGAGAGTGTGCGCTGCATGGCCTGAAGCGCTTCGATGCGTTCTTCGAGTTCGCCCAGGTGTTTGCGGGCCACCTGTTTGACGCTGGCGCTGCTGCGCTGGCGGTCGTGCCAGAGACTGACCAGTTCGGCGATGGCGTCGAGGCCAAAGCCCATGTCGCGTGAGCGGCGGATGAAGCACAGCGTGTGCACGTCGTTTTCGCTGTACTGGCGGTAATTGCTGCCGGTGCGCGCCACCTCGCCCAGCAGACCCAGCGATTCGTAGTGGCGCAGCATCTTGGGTGAAATGCCGCTGAGCTGTGCGGCCTGACCGATGCTCACTGGCCAGCCCGGCCCGGCAGGGGTCTGGCTGGCCTGCCGCATCCGCAGCGATGGCCGGGACTGGGTGTGAGCGTCGGCTGCGGCTTTCATGCGGTGACGGTGTAGCCTTCTTCACGGATCACGTCGGCAATGGCTTGCGGGGGCTGCTCCGAGGAGACTTCGACCTTGTTGGCGGCGCGGTCGATGCGCACCTCTGCGGTGGGATCGAGGGTCTTGATGGCAGTGGTGACCGCTTTTTCACAATGGCCGCAGGTCATGCCCTGCACGTTGAAGGTCTGGTTCATGGTGTTCTCTGGAATGGCCGTCCGGCGACTTGCTCGGACACAGCGTAGTTTCAGCCTTGACATGATGTCAAGGTCAAGCCCTCCGTTTTGTCACAGATGGCAACAAGCCTTGGCTTGACCTTCCCATGGGGGTAAAGCTTATGCTCGCCGCATGGAATCTGTGATCGATCTGGGCATTGGTGGCATGACCTGCGCGTCCTGCGTGTCGCGCGTGGAGCGCGTGCTCAAGAAGCAACAAGGCGTGACGGGTGCCACCGTCAACTTGGCCACCGAGTCGGCCCGCGTCACGCTCGAAGGCGAAACCGACTGGAAGACCCTGGCGCTGATCAAGCGTGCGGTGCGCGATGCGGGCTACGAGGCGCGAAGCCCCGATGCTGCTGATGAAGCGCCCCCCACCGGCCCCCTGGGCATTGCGCGAGACGCCTGGCCGGTGATCCTGGCCGTGCTGCTCTCCGCGCCGCTGGCCTTGCCCATGGTGGGCGACCTGTTTGGCAAGCACTGGATGCTGCCGGCCTGGATCCAGTTCCTGCTGGCCACGCCGGTGCAGTTCGTGCTGGGCGCGCGTTTCTACCGGGCAGGCTGGCATGCCCTCAAGGCCTACACCGGCAACATGGAACTGCTGGTGGCCATTGGCACCACGGCGGGTTGGGCGCTGTCCACCTGGCTGTGGTGGCGCGCCGAGCCTGGCGAAATGGTGCATCTGTACTACGAGGGTGCGGCGGTGGTGATCACGCTGGTGTTGCTGGGCAAGTGGCTGGAAGCCCGCGCCAAGCGCCAGACCACCAGCGCCATTCGCGCGCTGCACGCGTTGCGCCCGGAAAAGGCCCATCTGCTGCCCGACGACATCAAGCGCACCGAAGCGGTGGACGTGCCGGTGGAAGAGCTGTTGCCTGGCGACCGGGTGCGTGTGTTGCCTGGTGAGCGCTTTGCCGCCGACGGCACGGTGATGCTGGGCCAGACCCAGGCCGATGAATCGATGCTGACCGGCGAGGCCATGCCGGTGCCCAAGCAGCCGGGCGACTTCGTGACCGGTGGCGCCATCAACGGCGAAGGTGCGGTGGAAGTGGAGGTGCGCGCCATCGGGGCGCAGAGCGTGTTGTCGCAGATCATCGCCATGGTGCAGGACGCGCAGGCCACCAAGGCACCTGTGCAGCGACTGGTGGACCAGGTGGCGGCGGTGTTCGTGCCGGTGGTGCTGGTGATTGCCCTGGTCACGCTGGTGGTGTGGCTGCAGCTCGATGTGCCGATGGAAGTGGCGGTGCGCAATGCGGTGTCGGTGCTGGTGATTGCCTGCCCTTGTGCGCTCGGGCTGGCCACGCCCACGGCCATCATGGCCGGCACCGGTGTGGCGGCCCGGCATGGCATTCTGATCAAGGACGTGCAGGCGCTGGAGATCGCGCACCGGGTGGACACGGTGGCCTTTGACAAGACGGGCACGCTCACCGAAGGTCACCCGCGCCTGCGCCTGATCGAGGCCGCGGCCGGCGTGGACGAGGTGGCCGTTCTGCAGGCGGCGGCGTCGCTGCAGGCGCAAAGCGCGCATCCACTGGCCCGCGCGGTGATGGAGGCGGCACAGGCGCGTGGATTGGTGATCGTTGAAAACGCCGCAGAAGACGTGCAGTCGGTGACCGGGCGCGGCACGCAGGGCAAGGTGCAGGGTGCGCTGCTGGCCTTGGGCAGCCTGCGCTGGATGGCCGAGCTGGGCGCGGCCATGGGCGGGCTGGCGGCGCGCGCGCAGGTGCTGCAGAGCGAGGGTGCCACGGTGTCGGTGCTGGCTGCCGCCAACGCGGAGGGCGCCTGGGCGCCACTGGCCTTGCTGGCTTTTGCCGATGAGCCCAAGCCCGGTGCATTGCCTGCGCTGGCGACGTTGCGCGAACATGGCTTGCGACTGGTGATGATCTCGGGCGACAACCGGGGCGCTGCACTGGCCGTGGCACGCAGATTGGGTCTCAGGGACGATGAAGTGATGGCCGAGGTGTTGCCCGGCGACAAGGCGGCGGCGGTACAGCGTCTCAAGCAGGGCACGTCGCTGGCGCCGCCCAGCGTGTCGATGGCCGAACAGGAAGGCCTGGCACCGGAGGCCTGGACCACCAAGGGCGAGTTCAACCCGGTGGCCGAGCGCGAGGCGAAGTCGGGCGCTGCCCGCGACCACATCGGCGCCCACACCGTGGCCATGGTGGGCGATGGCGTCAACGACGCGCCGGCCCTGGCCGCGGCCGACGTGGGCCTGGCCATGAGCCATGCGCAGGGCGGTGGCTCGGACGTGGCCATGCACGCGGCCGGCATCACGCTGATGCGGGGTGATGTGGCGCTGGTGGCGGCGGCGCTGGACATTTCACGCCGCACGGTGCGCAAGATCCGCCAGAACCTGTTCTGGGCCTTTGTCTACAACGCTGCAGGGATTCCGCTGGCGGCGCTGGGCTACCTGAGCCCGGTGATGGCGGGCGCGGCCATGGCGCTGAGTTCGGTGAGCGTGGTGGGCAACGCGCTGTTGCTCAAGCGCTGGAAACCGCCCGCCAAGCGCTGAAAGACCCTGCAGCGCGGTGACGCTGCCCGGGTTGCTTGATGTGCATCAAGGTGTGCGGCAGGCGTTTGCGGGATGCTAAGGGCATTCGCCTCAATGCCGTTGCACGGCCGAAGGCAGGCGCACTGACCCGCACGGAGACAAGCCCATGAAACACGAAGCCCTGCGCGTGATACGCGACGAACACGCCACGCTGGCGGCGATGCTGCAGTCCCTCATGCAGATGGTCAAACGCGGGCCCGACCCCGATGGTAAAGACCAGCACGAGCTGTATTTCGATGTGTTGCGTGCCATGCTGTTCTACATCGATGAATTTCCCGAGAAGCTGCACCACCCCAAGGAGTCGAACCTCCTGTTCCCGCGCGTGGCGCGCGCGGCACCCCAGGTGATGGCCACCATCGACCAGCTGGAACGCGACCACATGACCGGCGAGGCGCGGGTGCGCGAACTCATGCACCTGCTCATGGCCTGGGAATACCTGGGCGAGACGCGGCGCCAGGCCTTTGAAGACGAAGTGACCCGGTACGTGGACTTCTATCTGCGGCACATGCACCTCGAGGAAGCCGAGGTGCTGCCTGCCGCTGAAAAGCACCTCACCGATGCCGACTGGCATGCCCTCAACGCGGCGTTTGCCACCAACCTGGATCCGCTGAACACCCGCATCCCGCGCGATCCGCAGTTTGATCGCCTGTTCACCCGGATCGTGATGCGTGCGCCTGCGCCGGTCGGCCTGGGTGAGAGCTGACTGGTGTTTCCCGACACGTCCCTGCTTCGAGGGGCGTGCCGTTGCTCAGTTCACGGCGTTCGCCTGAACCCAGTTCTGGTTGTTGCCGTTGTTGCAGGTCCAGGTGATCAGCTCCAGGTCCTGGGCTGTTGAGCCACCCGGCACGTCGAGGCAGGCGCCTGAGGCGCGGTTGCGCAAGGTCGATCCTGACAAGGTCCACTGTGTGGTGGTGCCCGCGTTGCACGACAACTGCACCACCGGGCCGCCCGACGCCGTGGTGTTGGCCTGGGCGATGCACAGGCCGCTGTGCTTGGCGACGAACTGCAGGTGGCCGTCGATGTTGTTGACGGCGAACAGTTCGTTGGCCGCCGTGCCACAGGGCCACTGGATGACACTGGCGCCGCTGGCGGTCGATACGCCGCGGACATTGACACACAGGTTGCTCTGGCTGGAGCGCAGGCGCAGCATCGCACTGTTGGCGTCGAGCGAGCGCACGTAGTCGGTCAGCGCCGTCCGGTCCTGTGTGGACAGGCTCTGCGCGTTGCCGTGGTCGGCGTTGAACAGGTCTAGCAGCGAGGCCGTCTGGCCGTTGTGCAGGTAGGGCCCTGCGGACCAGCTGCCGAACAGCGTGGGCGTGTCGAAGCCCACGCCGGCCAGCGGCTGGCCGTTGCCCAGGCCCGATGAGGCCTGGATGGAGCCCACGTCATGCCGAAGCCCGTCGCGCAAGGTGACACCGGCATGGCAGCTCGCACACTGGGCGTTCTGAAACACCTGCCGCCCCACCAGGGCGCTGGCCGACAGGCTGCCGTCGGCATTGCGCGCCGGGCTGCGTGCGTAGCGGGAGAGCGACTGCAGGTAGGCGGCCAGGTCGTCCAGTGCCGCGCTGCGGCCGGCCTTGGGCGTGCCCAGGGGGTTGGACGTGGCGGTGAAGTCGGCATTGCTCATGAAGCCGGTACCACCGAAGGCGCCGCGGATGTCGTTCTCGAAGTCCTGGATCTCGTCGAAGTTGGCGCTCCAGTGCACGTTGCCGTGGCCCATGCCCTGGCGGCCCTGCAGGCTGATGGTGCGCCGCAGGCCTTCGCCGCGCTGAAGAAAGTCCCACACCATGCCGTCGTCGCCGCCATCGGCGTGGCAGCTCGCGCACGACATGTAGTTGTCGCGGCTCATGCGGCGGTCGGCGGCGTTGTAGAACAGCTGCTTGCCACGCAGGGCGGCGGGTGTGAGGGTTTCCTGCGCCACCGTGGCCACGGTTTGCACCAGCGTGGCCGCACCGCTCTGACCGGAGAGCACCGCCGTCACGTCGTGCACCGACACCGAGCGCGCCAGGAAGTTGTTGGTGAACAGGCGCTTGCGTGCGGCATCCAGGTACAGACCATGCGGCGCCAGCCCCACGTCGGCGATCTCGCCACGGATGGCGCGGCTGTAGGCGTCGACGATGGCGATGCGGTTGCCCTCCATCTGCGCCACGAACAGGTAGTCGCCGTTCGGCGCGAACAGCGCCGCGCGCGCCGGGGCCCGGTCGTCGAAGTCGAGCTGCTCGGCGAACACCTCGCTGGCCGACGGCAGGTTCACCTGCGACAGGATGGATCGCACGGTGCGGTCGTGCAGCAGGTCCTGGCCGTCGCGGTGGCGGCCGCGCACGATGTTGTCCTTTTTCGACGGCAGCACCGCGCGCAGGCCGTCGGGCGAGATCACCACCTGGTGCAGGTAGTTGGGCACACCGCGCGAGCGGCTTTCGTCGTCCACTGTGGTGGTGTCCACCTGCAGCGCGATGGCCGTGGCTCCGGTGAAGTTGACCAGATTCACCTTGTGCAGTTGCCCGCCGGTCATCATGGACTTGAAGCGGGTGACGTAGGCGTCCTGCGAGTTGGCGCTGACTGCAATGCCACGCACCGCGCCGGCGAGGGCAACCGTTCCGGTGGTGGCGCCGGTGGTGGGGTTGAACCGCACGAGTGTGGACTTGTGTTCCAGCGTGAGCAGGCCCTGCGTGAGGTCCGGCGAAAACACCACGCCGTAAGGGCCGCTGCCGTAGGCCAGCGACACCGTCGTCGAGACGCTGCCGTCGGCCGGGTTCAGTGCCACCAGCCGGTCTTCGTCCTGGACGGTCACCCACAGGCGCCCGTCTGGTCCCAGGGCCAGGGTGCGGGGCTCGCGACCCACGCGGACCTCCCAGCGCTTGACCAGGCTTTGCGCGTCCAGCGCGGTGACGGTGCCGCTGTCGGGGTTGAGGCTGTAGACGCTGCTGCCGTCGCCGGTGATGTTGGTGGTGTGGGTGGGTGACTGGGCCGTCACGGGCCGGATCACGGTCACCGGGTAGGTGTAGTAGTTTTCCAGGCCGTCGGCGTTGCGCACGGTGAGCGTGACCGTGTAGTGCCCCGGTGCCGTGTAGGTGTAGGACGCGCCAGGGTTCCCGGTGAATGCGGTGCGCGTGCCGTCGCCGAAGTTCCAGCTGTACTGGGCGCTGCCACCCAGCACCGACGGGTTGAACGACAGCGAGCCCCCCACCAGTTGAGGACCCTGCGCCAGGCCCGGGTCGCCCACCACCGGCAGGGCGCGCAGCTGTGCCACGTTGCTGTCACTGAGCACGCGCTGGTAGACCCGCACATCGGCCAGTGTGCCCTTGAAGAAGTCGGCGTTGCCCTGGATCTGGCCCAGCAGCTGGAAGCGGTTGCGCAGGCCCAGCGCGCCGGTGCGCCCGGTCGATGAGGTTTTCACGCCGTCCACGTATATGGCCTGCGCGCCGGAGGCGGCATCGCGCGTCATTACCACGTGGTGCCACTGGCCGTCGTTGACAGGCGACGTCGATTTCGTGCCCGGGTTGCCGGTGCCAGGGTCGCCCACTGAGAGGCTGAGGCGCCCGGTGTTGTCGATCCAGCCCCAGAACACGTCGTCGGCTCCGCCCGCCTGGTCGCGCCCGAAGATGCCTGGCGCCTGCCACGCATTGGCACTGCCGATCTGGGTGGTTTTCATGTAGAAGCTCACCGATGCCGTGCCCGCCAACACCGATGCCACGCTGTCGTCGCCCAGTGCCACGCCGCCACTGCGTTGTGCGAAGTTCAGGCCGATGCTCTCAAACGTGTCGCTGCCGCTGGCGGTGCCATTGTTCTGGCCCACGCGATCGTCCAGTGTGCGGGCCAGGCTCCAGTGGTGGGCCAGGCCGATGTTCACGGCGTTGCCGGTGGTGAAGGTGCTGCGGTATTCGCTGGCGATGCCGTTGCCGGCGTAGTCCTTCACGCCGCCGGCCGGCAGCACCACCTCGTAGGTGGTGTTGGGTTGCAGCGCTTGGTTGGGCGAGAAATTGATGATGCCGAGCTGTGCGCTGTAGACACCGGCCAGGGCGCTGCCGCCCACCGGCCGGACGATGAACGAGGTCGCGTTCACGCTTTCCGGCAGCACGCTGTCGGACAAGCCCAGTCCGACGCGCGAGCTCAGCGCCTGCGCCAGTGCGCCGTTGGCCGGCGACACCTGGCGCACCACCGGCGGGGTGGTGTCGGGCGCCCTGTCGTGCACCATGAAGGCACTTCCCGAACCGTGGTCGTTGCCAACGAACACCAGGTTGCCGAAGGGCGCCACCTGGCCGTGGTCGGAACCCGCTTCCAGGCTGGAGCCGGGCGCGAACAGGCCGCCCTGGCCCACTTCCACGTGTTGCATGGGGTTGCCCACGTCCACCTTGTGCACGCGGTACTGCGCGCCCTGGAACACATAGTGGTCCTGTGTGCCGCAATAGAGCTGTTCGTTCACCACCAGGCGGTTGTCTTCCGGCACGAAGCGGCTGCGGTCGGCCAGGTTGAAGGCCGTCATGCGGGCGCCGTTGCCGCGCACCGAGGCGTAGAGGGTACGCCCGTCGAAACAGGTGGCGTAGTAGAAGGGGTGCGAGTTCAGCGTGTCCAGCACCTTGGGGTTGAGCGGGTCCGAGATGTCCAGGCTCGCGAAACCGTCGCTGTTGTCCATGGACGTGAGCACCATGTGGTTGCCCATGGTGAAGATGGGGCCGACGCGGAAGCCACCCAGCTCGCCGGTGGGCACGGGGTTGGGCTTGCCGGCTCCCCGGTTCGCCAGTGCCGCCGTGGCGGGGTCGGTGGCATCGACGATGTAGACCCCGTGGTTGGCCGAGGCCACGTACAGGTAGGGCGCCTGCCACCACAACTGCCAGCTCACGTTGGCGTAGTCGCCGCCGTTCACGGTGGGAAACGCCACCTTGCGCACCTGCTGCGCGTTGTGCACGTCGGTGAAGTCCCAGAACTCCACGCCGCGGGTCGTGGCCACGGCGATGTATTGCCTGCCATTGATGGTGGAGGCACCCAGGGCATGCGCCTCGCGGAACTCCGAGGTTCGCCCTTCGGGTTCATAGATGCGCCGCACCAACTGGATGGACCGGGGATTTGACACGTCGTAGACCAGAAAGCCGCCGGGACCCAGGCCGCTGTCGGGCGTGAACACGGTCAGGAAATAGCCGTTGTGCATGATGCCCACGTTCAGGCCAAAGGCCTTGCGCCCGGGGTAGGTGGCCGGCGTGCCTTGTTCGTCGCGCCGTATCCAGGAAATGGGCGTGAACAGCTCGGCCTGTGAGTAGCTGAGGTTGCCCAGGCCGGGGCCTTGCACCGGCAATGACTGCATCTGCACAGCCATGGCTCGCGCCACCCCGTCGGGTCCCTGCAGCTGCTGCGACTGAAGGAGTGTCTGGGACGGTGTCTGTGTCTGCTGTAGCGTCTGCGCCTTCATCTCCGCCGGCATCGCGGCGGTATCGGTGGTCAGCCCCTGGGCCTCACCTGTGGTGGAGCCGCCGCCGCAGGCAGTCAGCGCGGCGGCGGCAAGAAGGACCAGCAGCCCCTGAGCGGAACGCGGGGCATGGCGCCGCACCAGGGCGGCCAGTTTGATCACAAGCATTTGCATGGCATCACCTCAAGAATGGGGGAACGTTGAGGACGGCTGGGGCCGTGGCGGGCGGAATGGGACCGGCTGGCTGAGAACCGGTGCGGCTCAGACAGGGTTCAGGCGGTGGCGGTCTCGTAAAGATCCCAGGCCGCCTGGGCGCTCGCACCGCGGTGGATCATGGCCATCAGTGCCTGCACCACCGCCGCGGGGTTGCGGTGCTGGTAGACGTTGCGGCCATAGACCATGCCGTTGGCGCCCTGGTCCAGCAGCACGCGTGAGCGCTCAAAGACCTGCTTCAGGTCCTCCTTGCCACCGCCGCGCACCAGCACCGGGCAGCGCGCGGCCTGCACCACGCGGTGGAAGTCGGTGGGGTCGGCGGTGGGGTCGGCCTTGACGATGTCGGCCCCCATCTCGCGCGCCAGGCGCACCAGCGTGACGATCTTCTCGGCGTCGCCATCGACCATGTAGCCGCCGCGCGCGCTGTTGGGCGCCATCACCAGCGGCTCGATCATCAGCGGCATCGCGTAGCGGTCGCAGTCGGCGCGCACGCGGGCGATGTTCTGAACGCACTGGCGGAACAGGTCGGGCTCGCCCGGCAGCATGAAGAGGTTGACCACCACGCAGGCGGCGTCCATCTGCACGGCCGGCAACACCGGGTCGTGTTCGTTCTGCAGCACGGCCCACATCACGCGGTGCACCTCGGCGTTGTAGGGGTTGCCCATGTCCAGCCGCATCACCAGCGCGGGCTTGCTGCGCTCCGGCCGGTGCTGCAGCAGGTCGGCCTGGCCCAGGTTCAGCTGGATGGCATCGGGCCCGGCGGCCACGAGTTGTTCCATCACGCGCGGCATGTCCTCCAGGCCCGACAGAAAGCTGGGCTCGTTGCACACCCCGTGGTCCACGGCGATGTCCAGGCAGCGCCCGTTCTGCAGCAGGCGGTTGAGCCTCGCTTGTTTTTTCTCCAGCATGTGTGTCTCCTTGTTCGGGTTCGTTTCGGTTGTTCAAGGACGGCCTCACCCCTGCACCGGCCTGGATGGCCGGCGCATGAACGGGTCGTGTCGTTGGGGAAAGGGCGGGGTCAGCCCATCAGCGCACCCAGGTGGCGGTCTGCAGCGGCATCAATGTGCTGCAGCCCTGCCGGGTCCAGCACCACCGCGCCGGCGCGGGCGTTTTCGATCGCCTGTTTCGGCGTTCTCGCCCCGCACAGCGCCACGGTGACCTTGCCGGCCGCCGTGGTCCAGGCGATCATCAGTTGCGCAAAGGAACATTGCAGCCGGGCGCGCACCGGCTCGATGTCTGCAAAGAAGGCATTGAGCTTTTCGCGGTTGGTGACAGAGAAGCGCGGGTTGTCCTTGCGCTGGTCGTCACCCGCAAACTGGCGGGCGGCGTCCATCGGCCCGGCCAGCAGGCCCAGCGCCAGCGAGGAATAGCCCAGCACCGCCACACCATGCTGCTGGCACAGGGGCACCAGGGTCGACTCGATGGCGCGGTCGATCAGGCTGTAGCGCTCCTGTATCGCGTCCACAGGGCCGTGCCGCAGGTATTCGCGCAGCGTCGGTGCGTCCACATTGCTCACCCCGATGGCCCGGATCTTCCCCTGCTTCTTCAGGGTCAACAGTGCGTCCATGGTTTCTGCCACGGGCGTGGTGGCGTCCTGCCAGTGCGTGATGTAGAGGTCGATGTGGTCGGTGCCCAGCCGCTGCAGACTCTGCTCCACCTCAAAGGCAATGGCATCGCGCCCCAGGTAGCGGTGCACGGCCTGGCCGTCTTCGTCGAAGAAGTGCGTGCCCTTCTTCGTGTGCCACACCAGGCCACATTTGGTGGCGATCACCGCGTCCTGCCGGCGCCCGGCCAGTGCCTTGCCCACCAGTTCCTCGGACCGCCCCAGGCCGTAGGCCGGCGCGGTGTCGATCAGGCGCACGCCCGCGTCCAGCGAGGCGCGGATGGCCTCTACTGCAGCGGCGTCGTCGCCGCCACCCCACATCCAGCCACCCATGGCCCAGGTGCCCAGGCCGATGGCCTCGCACTCGATGCCGGATGCTCCCAGTGTCACTGTCTTCATCGTTTCGCTTTCCTTACGTTCATGAAATGGTCCACCGTCACCGCACCGAGCAGGATCAGGCCCTTGATCACGTCCTGCCAGTAGGGTGAGACATCGAGCAGGATCAGCGAGCTGGTCACCACCGACAGCAATGCCAGCCCCAGCACCGCGCCCAGCACCGTGCCCGAGCCGCCCTTGAGACTGGCCCCGCCGATCACCACGGCGGCGATCACGTTGAGTTCCATGCCCACGCCGAAGGTGGGTGTGGCCGCGCCAAAGCGCGCCGTGTAGATCACGCCCGCCACGCCGGCCATGGCCGAGCACAACACCGTGACCCAGAACTTCACATGCCCGGTGCGGATGCCCGAGTACAGCGCCGCCTTTTCGTTGCTGCCGGTGTAGAACACCTTGCGCAGCAGGGTGGCGCGGCGCAGCGCAAAGTCGCTGATGAGCACGATGAAGCCGAAGATCAGGATCACCACCGGTATGCCGCCCAGCGTGCCCTGGCCGATGTACTTGAACTCCGGCGGCAGCGTGAACAGCGACTGTGGCGTGCCCTGCGTGAGGGCCAGGCACAACCCGCGCACGATCACCATGAAGGCCAGCGAGGCAATGAAATGGCTCAGTCCGATGCCGGTGACGCAGCCACCGATCATGGCGCCGATGAGGGCGCAGCAGAAGATGGCGATCAGGCTGGCGCTCCACGGATCGAAGCCCATCAGAAAGAGCTTGCCGGTGACCACCATCGCGAAGCACACCACCGATCCCACCGAGAGGTCGATGCCACCCACGATGAGCAGCACGGTCATGCCCACCACGACGATGCCTTCGATCGAGAAGGACAGCAGCATGGCCCGGAAGTTGTCCCAGGTGAAGAAGTGCGGCGAGGCAAAGCTCATCACCACGCACAACAGCGCGATGATCAGCAGCAGGCCGGCTTCGCGCAGACTGCCCAGGCGCAGGCGACCCCGGGCAGGGTCCGCGGCCGAGGCGGTGGTGGCGACAGGTGCCGCCAGGGCCACGGCGCTGGCGGATTCGGGTTTGCTCAACATCAATGCATCTCCTCTATGGTGAGACCGGAGGCCAGGCGCAGCAGCCCCTCCTCGGTCATCTCTTCGCCCGCGACCTCGCCAGCCAGCCGTCCTTCGTGAATCACCAGTGCTCGGTCACACAGGCCGATGATCTCCGGCAGCTCCGACGAAATGACGATCACGCCCACGCCCTGGTCGGCCAGGTTGCGCAGGATGTGGTGGATCTCTGATTTGGCGCCCACGTCCACGCCGCGTGTGGGCTCGTCCATCAACAGCACCCGCGGGTGGGTGGCCAGCAGTTTGGCAATGGCCACCTTTTGCTGGTTGCCGCCAGACAGGCTGGCCGCTTCGCAGTCGACACCGGCGGACTTCAGGTTGAGCTGCGCGCCCAGTTCCCTGGCGAGCTGCGTCTCGGCCACGCTGCGGATCAGGCCCCAGCGGGAACTGACCCTGCCAGGTGCCATTGACGAGATGTTCTGTGCCACCGACATCTCCAGGAACACGCCGGCGGCCTTGCGGTCTTCGCTCAGGTAGGCGATGCCGTGCGCCAGCGCGTCGGCGTACTTGGTGATGCGCAGGGTTTCGCCCTGGAGCCGCACCGAACCGCGTCGCGCACGCCGTAGCCCACAAAGGGTTTCGGCCAGTTCGCTGCGCCCCGCGCCCATCAGGCCGGCAATGCCCAGCACCTCGCCGCGGCGCAGCGCAAAAGAGATGCCATGCACGCTCTCGCCATCGGCCAGATCGTTGACCTCCAGCAGCGGCTGATCGGCGTGGCGGGTGGCCAGTTCGTCGCGCTTGGGGGGGTAGTAGTTGCCCAGGTCGCGGCCCACCATCGCGCGCACCAGCGCATCGGGGCTGAGCGCGGCGAGCTCGCCACAGTGCACGTCGCGGCCATCGCGCAGCACCGTGACACGGTCGCCGTGCGCGAAGATCTCGGCCATGCGGTGGCTGATGTAGACGATGCCGATGCCCTGGGCCTTGAGGTCGTGCAGCACCCGGAACAGCGCGACCGACTCCACTTCCGTCAGCGCCGCTGTGGGTTCGTCCAGGATCAGCACCTTGCAGTCCAGCGTCAGCGCCTTGGCGATCTCCACCAGCTGCTGGCTGCAGATCGGCAGCTCGTCCACGCGGCGGCGCGGATCCATGTCCTGCCCCAGCCGTGCCAGCACGCGCGCGGCGCGCTCGTTGAGGTCGCCGTAGTCCATCCACGTGCGCCGGCTCGCGTTGACCTGTGACATGAAGATGTTCTCGGCCACCGTCGCATCGCCGCACAGCGCGATTTCCTGGTGCACCAGGCCGATGCCCAGGCGCATGGCATGCGCCGGGCCGTCGATGTTCACACGCTCACCGTCCAGGAAGATCTCGCCGGCATCGGGCGGATGGATGCCGGCGATGATCTTCATCAGCGTCGACTTGCCGGCGCCGTTTTCGCCGCACAGGGCGTGGATCTCGCCCCGGCGCAGCGAAAACTGCACGCCGGCGAGCGCACGCGACGCGCCAAAGTGCTTTTCGATGCCACGCAACTGAAGCAACGGCGCGTCTGCACTCATTTCTGCCCCCCACGAGCGGTGCTCATTCGTTGATGCCCTTTGTGCCTCGGCGCGTCAGGTACTTGTCCCAGTAGAAGTCGTCGGCATTGGCCTTGCTCACCACCGACAGGCCATTGTCCAGGAAGGGCACGGCCATGGGGTTGGTGCCGTTGCGCTTGGCGTCGTTCATCGGATCGATGAGGCTGGGGTTCTTGGCCAGGAACAGCATCATCATGCCCATGAAGCCCTGCACACCCTGGTTGGGATTGATCGCGCCGAACACATCACCCGACTTGATCATGTCCAGGATCTTGGCGTTCACGTCGCAGCACATCACGCGGATGTCCTTTTTCGTCTCCACCTTGGCTTGCGCGGCGCCCAGCGCCGAGTTGGCTTCGGGCATGAACACCGCCCCGAGGTTGGGGTTGGCTTGCGAGATGCTCAACATGGCCTGGTAGGCCTTGTTCGGGTCCTGGTTGCTGGCGGCGCGGCCGGCCAGTTTCATGCCGGGGTGCTTGGTCTTCATGCGCTCGATGAAGGCCGCGATGCGGCGGTCGTGGTTGTCCTGGCCCGGGTTCTCCAGCACGGCGTATTCGCCCTTGCCGTTCAGTGACGCCGCGATCGCATCGGCCGCCTGCCGGCCTTCGCGGTCGTTGTCCGAGGTGACGAAGGACACGCGTTTGGAATTCGGCGAGTCGGCTGCAAAGGTCACCACCGGAATGCCCATCGCCGCGGCGCGGTTGATCGGCTCGATGAAGGGGTCGGGGTTCATCGGGTGCAGCAGGATGCCTGCGGGGCGGCGGGCCAGTTCCTGTTCGAAGGACGCGAGCTGCTTGTTTACGTCGTATTCGGGCGTGCCGCTGTAGCGGGTCTTCACCCCCAGCGAACGGCCCAGGCTCTTCATCATTTCGTACACCGGGAACCAGTACTCCACGCCCGACACCATCACGTTCATCACGTAGACGTCGTTGGGATTGCCACGCAAGCCCGTGGCCGCCGCCGTCTGTGCCAACGCGCTGCCCATCCCGCCCACCATGCCCGCGCCGGCAACGGCTGCGGTCTTCAAGAAATCACGCCTCATATCTGTCTCCTGTTTACGTTGATCTCGTGGGCTGAACAGCCCCCGACCGGTCGTTTGTCAGAACCACCTAACGCGTTTAGTTGTCATGACAACGATGGAGTATACTGAGGCTGATTCCGGCGCAACCTAGGGAAAACACTGGTGCATCACGGGAAACAACACGACACGATGTCATAACATGAACGCAGACATTTACATCGGTATCGACATGGGCTCCACCGGCCTGAAGGCGGTGGCTTTCGAGGCAGGAAACGGGGCCACCCTGGGCACCGCGGGCGACGCCTTGCCGCACCAGCGCCTGAGCGGCGGTGGTTGCGAACTGGCCGCCGAGGCCATCCGCGACGCGCTTTTCCAGGCTCTGCGCAGCGTGACGCAGCAACTGGGCCCCCGCGTGGCGCAGGTGCGTGCGCTGGCCTGCACCGGCCACGGGGCGGGTTTGTATGCCATGGATGCACACGGCAAGTTGCTGCGCGGTGCGGCGGTGGCCTCCACCGACCAGCGCGCCGCTGGCCGGGCCCGCGCGCTGGCGCAAAGCCACGGTGCCGCGCTGTTCAACGAGGTGGGCTGCCAGCCCTGGTCGGGCCAGCCCACGATGGTGCTGGCCGAGCTGCTGGCCCAGGGCGCCGTGGCGCGCGGCGACATCCGCCACCTGGTGTTTGCCAAGGACTACCTCAGCTACCTGCTCACCGGCGAACTCGCGTCCGACGCCAGCGATGCGAGCACCGCCGGGCTGCTCTCGCTGGCCACGGGCGACTGGTCTTCGCTGGCCTTCGAAGCCGCTGGCCTGAGCGGCCTGGGCGCGGCGCTGCCTTCCCTGGTGCCCAGTGGCACCGTGATCGGCCGGCTGTTGCCCGGTGCCGCCATCGAATGTGGTCTGCCCGCCGGCCTGCCCGTCGCGGCTGGCGCCATCGACCTGCTGGCCTCGCTGGTGGCCGTGGGCGCACCGCAGCGCGGTCAGGCCGTGGCCGTGCTGGGCACCTGGTGTGTCAACGCGGTGGTGGCCCCGGTGCGCGAGCCCCTGCCCGCCGTGGGCGCCGTCGTGCATTTTGGTGTGGCCGATCAGCGGCTCTACCTGGAAAACACACCTTCGTCGATGGCCAACGTGGCCTGGCTGGCGCGCACGATGCAGTTTCCCAGCGCCGCCGCGGTGGTTGAGTGCGCGATGACGGTGCCGCTGGGTGCCGCTGGCCTGCGCTTTGCGCCCTTCATCAACGGGGGTGGCGCACCGCCCAACGCCAGTGCCGGTTTCATCGGCCTGGCCGGCCACCACGACTGCGCCCACATGGCGCGTGCCGTGGTGGATGCCGTGGCCTGGCTGCATGCCCAGCACCTGAGCCGGCTGGCCAGCTTCGGCCTGGGTGCGCCCGGGCGTGTGGCTGCACTGGGCGGCGGCGCGCGCGATGCGCGGCTGGTGCAGCTGATCGCCTCCTTTCTGGGCCACCCGGTGGACCGCTGCGGCGACGATGAAACCGGTGCCCGCGGCGCAGCCCTGTATGCCGCGCTGTCGCAAGGCGCAGGGCTCGACGCCTTGCCCGCGGCCTGCACGCCGGTTGAGCCCGCCCGTGGCGATGACGCACAGGCCCATGCGCAGTTCCGTGCCGAGTTCGCCGAACTCATCGACCGGCTCGCGCCTGCTTTCGCCCACCTTGCGGGGGCCAGTGCACCATGACCCCGACGCCAGCTCCGAACCCCGTCTCACCTCATCCCTTCGTGCGCCCGGCGCAGGTCGCCGGCCGGCACTTCTCCACCATCATCGTCGGCGGCGGCATCAACGGCGTGGGCGTGTTCCGCGACCTGTGTCTGCAAGGCGTGGACTGTCTGCTGGTGGACAAGGCCGACTTTGCGGCCGGTGCCAGCAGTGCACCTTCGCGCATGATCCACGGGGGGTTGCGCTATCTGGAGCACGGCTCGTTCGCGCTGGTCGCGGAGGCCACGCGCGAACGCAACCGGCTGCTGCGCAACGCACCGCACCTGGTGCGCCCGCTCAAGACCGTGGTGCCCTTGTCGAACGCCTTCGGTGGCCTGCTCAGCGGCGCGCTGCGTTTTCTGGGCCTGTCACCAGCGCCCCAGGCGCGCGGCCTGCTGGTGGTGGCCCTGGGCCTGCGGCTTTACGACCTGCTGGGCCGGCGCCAGCGCGTGATGCCCAACCACCGCATCGCGCGCGTGCCACCCCGCGACGGCAGCCTGTTCCGTGACGGCGTGCGCTGGACGGCCACGTTCTTCGATGCCTGGATCAGCCACCCCGAATGGCTGGTGCTGGAACTGCTGGCCGACGCCGGCCGCGACCAGCCCGATTCGGCCGCCGTCAACCATTGCAAGGTGGTGGGCTGTGAAGACAACCGCCTCATGCTGCGCGACGAACTCAGCGGCGAGACCGTGCAGGTCACGGCCGATTGCATCGTCAACGCCACCGGCGCCTGGCTCGACCGCAGCGCCAGTGCACTGCAAGGCGACGCCTCGCGCGTGATGGGCACCAAGGGCTCGCACCTGGTGCTCGACCACCCTGTGCTGCACCGCCTGCTGGATGGCCGAATGGCCTACTTCGAGGCGGCCGATGGCCGCGTGTGCATCGTCTACCCCTTTCTGGGCCGCGTGCTCGTGGGCTCCACCGACATCCCCGTGGACGACCCCGACCAGGCCAGCACCGACCCGGCCGAGGTCCACTACCTGATGGGTGTGCTGCGTGAGGTCTTCCCGCGCCTGAGCTTCGATGCCCGCCACGTGCTCTACACCTACGTGGGTGTGCGCCCGTTGGCGCGCTCGGACGCCGACAAACCCGGCGGCATCTCGCGCGACCACAGTGTGGTGATCGATGCGCCCAACGCCCAACGCAGCATCCCCATGGTGGGCTTGGTGGGTGGCAAATGGACCACCTTCCGCTCGTTGGCCGAGCTGGCCACCGACGAGGTGCTGCGCCTCATCGCCCGCCCGCGCCGGCACAGCACCGCGCAACGGCCCATTGGCGGTGGGGCGGACTTGCCGGACGAGGCTTCCGGCATGAACGCCTTCCTCGCCCGTGTCGAGACCGCCGGCCGCGTGAGCCGGCCGCGCGCCCTGGCCCTGGTCGACCGCTACGGCAGCCGTGCCCTGGCCCTGGCCGAGCGCTTTGCCGCCGAGGGCGATGCTCCTCTGCAGCACGCGCCCGACCACTCGGTGGCTGAAGTGCACTTCCTGTGCCAAGACACCGCCGTGGCGCACCTGGACGACCTGGTGATCCGCCGCACCGTGCTGGCCATCAGCGGCAAGCTCACCGAGGGCTTGCTGGTCGAACTGGCCGATCTCGCGGCCGCCGCTCTGGGCTGGAACCCGGAGCGGCGCCTGGCCGAGCTCGACACCTGCACCCGGCTGCTGCGCGAACATCACGGCGTGTCGCTGGCGCCAGCGGACTCAACCTCGCGTCGCGCCCTGCCGGCTTTCGATGCATCATTGCCCACCGACTCCTTACCCGACGCGATTGCCACGTGAGCTCCACACTGCCCCTTTCCACTTCACCGCTGCCCGTCCTCGATCGCAATGCCAGCGTCCCGCTGTGGATGCAGTTTCGCGACATGCTGCGAAGCCGCATCCTCGGCGGGGAGTTTGAGTCCGACGCCAAACTCCCCACCGAAGCCGAGTTCGGCGAGCAGTTCGGCATCTCGCGCATCGTGGTGCGCGAGGCCCTGGCCGATCTGGTGCGCAGCGGCCTCATCTACAAGATCCGCGGCCAGGGGGCCTTTGTCTCGACCCGCGAACGCGACGAAGACTTCGTCTCCACGGTGCTGGGGTTCTCAGACGAGATGGAGCGCAAGGGCCTCACCGTGCGCACCAAGGTGCTGTCGCAGGAACTGCGCACCCCCACCGCCCACGAAGCCCACGCGCTGGAGCTCAAGGAGGGCGACAACGTGGTGGCGTTGCGACGCTTGCGCAGCGTCGACAACGAACTGCGCCTGCTGGTGGAAACCGCCGTGCCGGCCGACCTGGCCCCGGGGCTGCACCGCGCCCGGCTGGAAAACCACTCGCTCTACGACTTCCTGAAGCGCCAGTACGGCCTGCGCGTGGTGCGCGCCGAACGCTGGATCGATGCCGTCATCCCCGACGCCGACACCCAGGCGCTGCTGGGCATCACCGCCGAGGAACCCCTGCTGCGCATCGAGTCCATTGCCTACGGTGCCAACGGCCGCCCGGTGGAGCATTACCGGGCGCTGCACCGCTGCCAGTCGAGCCGGCTGCATGTGAAGACGACCACCTGAGGGGAGGGCCGGGGCGCCTGGTGGAGGGAAGGCCGTCCGGGCGGGTGGACAGTTCGGCGCTGTTTCAATTGGACCTTCTCGGGCCGGTGCTTAAGCGGTATCGTCCGGGTCCCTTCCCGCTGGGCGCACGCAGCGCCTGGCGTCGCCCTCATTCCCTACCGAAAAGCCCCTCATGGCCCTGGGACAGTTCGCCTACGCCAACAACAGCAACCGCTTTCTGGCCGCGCCCCCGCTGGCCGATCACCCGTTTGCGGTGGCCGGCATCCCTTTTGATGGGGTGGTGACCAACCGGCCCGGCGCGCGGTTTGGTCCGCAGGCCATTCGCAGCGCCAGCCTGATGCTGTGTGACGGCATCCACCCGGTGTTTGACGTGTCGCCACTGGACCATGTGGGCGATGCCCTGGACATGCGCTTGCCGAATGCGTCGCCGTTGCCTGAGGTGCGGCGCCACATCGAAGCGCAGGCGGTGGCGCTGATGGCGAAGCACCACTGCGTGTTTCTGGGTGGCGATCACTCCGTGACCTTGTCGCTGCTGCGTGCTGCGCAGGCGCAGTACGGCGACGGCAAGCCGCTGGCCTGTGTGCACTTCGACGCCCATTGCGACACCTGGACCGACCATTTCGGCGAGCCTTCGGGCCATGGCACCTGGACGTATGAGGCGCTGCAGGAAGGCCTGATCAGCCCCGTACACACAGTGCAGATCGGCATCCGGTCCAGCGGGGAGCGCGCCGCGCGCGAGTACGTGGCCGACCAGGGCGGGCAAATCTTCACCGCGAGGACCTTGCGCGGGCTGGATGGTGCCGGGCTGCGCCCTGCGATTGACGCCATTCGCGCACGCATCGGCCAGCGACCGTGTTACCTCACGCTGGACATCGACGTGCTGGACCCGGCGTTTGCGCCCGGCACCGGAACGCCTGAGCCGGGTGGCCTGACCAGTTCGCAGGTGCTGACGTTTCTGGAGTCGCTGGCCGACCTGAACTGGGTGGGCATGGACTGTGTGGAGGTGGCACCCGCTTATGACCATGCCGAACTGACGAGCAACGCCGCCGCCAGTTTTGTCTGGACGTACCTGAGCGGCCAGGTGGCCAAACGGATGGACCACTTGCCGACAAACGAGGGTTGAGCATGTTCCAGCGTTCGATCGCAGACTCCGACACCCAGCTCAACCAGAGGAGCTACTACGAAGCCAGCGTGCAGCGGCCTGCGCTAGCGCCTTCGCTCCAGGGGTCGATAGAAGCCGACGTGCTGGTGGTGGGTGCGGGCTTTGCCGGCCTGTCTGCGGCGCTGGAGATGGCACAGCGCGGCCTGAGCGTGGTCGTGCTGGAGGCCGACCGCGTGGGCAGTGGTGCCAGTGGACGCAACGGCGGCCAGGCCATCGTGGGCTACGCCAGTGGGCAGGCGCCGTTTGAAGAACAACTGGGTGCGGCCGATGCGCAGCGGGCCTGGGACATGTCGGTGGAGGCGATCGACTTGATCGAGCAGCGCATCGCCGCGCACCAGATCGATTGCGACTGGGTCAAGGGCTATGTGTACGTGGCCGACAGCGCGCGCAAGGCGCGGGCGCTGCGAGAAGAGATCGACGGCCTGCAGGCGCGCGGCGTGGCCTGCGACTGGGTCGAAGGCGCGGACGTGCGCCGCCATATTGACAGCCCGCGCTACGTGGCCGCCGCGTACGAGGACCGTTCCGGTCACCTGCATCCACTCAAGTACGCATTGGGCCTGGCTCGCGCCGCGCAGGCCGCAGGCGTGCGCATTTTTGAGCGCTCACCGGTGACCGGCCTGCAGCGCGGCCGCCAGCTGGTGGCCACCACCGCCAAAGGGCAGGTCAAGGCGCGGTTTGGCGTGTTGGCGGGCAACTGCATGCTGCCGGAGTTCGGGCCCGAGGTCGCGCCGGAGATTGCGCCACGCATCATGCCGGTGGGCACCTACATCGTCAGCACGCCGCCACTGGACCCGGCGCTGTGCCAGCGTCTGATTCCGTCCAACGCGGCCGTGTGCGACAACAACTTCGTGCTTGACTACTTCCGTTTCAGTGCCGATCACCGCATGCTCTTTGGTGGCCGCGTGAGCTACACCACGCGAACGCCCAACAACCTGGAAGCGACCATGCGCGAACGCATGGGCCAGGTGTTTCCGGACCTGCGCGGCGCGCCGATCGAGCATGTGTGGGGCGGGTTTGTCGACATCAGCATGAACCGCGCGCCGGACTTTGGCCGGCTGGGCGACAACCTGTATTACCTGCAGGGCTTCAGCGGCCACGGCGTGGCGCTCACCGGGTTGGCGGGGCAACTGGTGGCCGATGCGGTGGCCGGCCAGGCCGGGCGCTTCGATGTGTTCGCAAGGCTGCAGCACCACCGTTTTCCGGGCGGATCACTGCTGCGCACGCCCAGCCTGGCGCTGGGCATGTGGTGGCATCGCATGCGCGATGCTATGTGAGGCCCCCCCGCAGCGCTTCGCGCTACCCCCCAGGGGGCGGCACTGGCCGTCCGGCAAAGCCGGCCCGGCGGTGCCCCTGGATGGGGCTTCTTCATTCGGGGGGGTCGCACGCCGGAGCCATGGGGAGCGGAGACTCCTTGCGTTCGATTCAGTGGAAGCCGTTGAACCTGATGTCGTCGTAGACGAAGCTCACTGCCTTGGTTCGCCCTGGTCGTTCACGGTGATGGTGCGGCCCGGTTCTTCGGCCATCTGCACCTGATGTTGGCGTCCTCGAAATTCGTAAGACACGTCCCAGAATGCGGGCTGTGCGCCACCTGGCAGGTTCTCGCAGCGCTGCACATCTTGTGTGACGGGCTGGCCGTTGCGGCCGTACTGTGAACCCAGGGCGGCGCCCGCCACGACGCCACCCACGGTGGCAATGTCCTTGCCGCTTCCACCGCCTACCTGGTGACCCAGGATGCCGCCGATGAGCGCACCCGCGATCGCGGCCGGCACATTGGGCTCACCGCGCACTTGGGGCAGCCGTTCCTGTTCGACCCAGCAGCGTTGTCCCGACGTGGCCAGCACCGCCCGCGCCGAGGTCACGTCGGCTTCGAAGAAGCGCTCGCCCCGGCGACGGCGGCTGTCGTACACCGGCACGGGTTCGGGTGCGTAGCGGTTGTTGGCCACACGCGCATCCCACGCCACTACGCGCAGCGAAGTCACCTCGCCGCCCAGGCCCATGGCGTTCAGTGAAGGGTAGCGCCCGGGCTTGAGCACCACACAGCGCCCCCGGAACTGCGCGTTGTCGCAGATCTCCCAGCGTTCACCCAGCACCACGGCCGATTCGGCGCGGTCGTTGAAGCCGGTTCGCTTCATGTTGGGCACATTGGATTCGGTGCTGTAGGTGCGCCCGCGAAAATTCTCCCGTGCATAGAAGGTGAGCTGGGCGGGAACAGGTTCCGGTGCGTAGCGGTTGTCGGCGACGCGTTCGTTGTTGGGCAGCGCGCGAGCAGAGGCCACGCGGTCGTTCAGGCCCATGGCCGCCGGGGTGGGGTAGCGGCCCGGGCGCAGCACCATGCAGTTGCCACGGAAGCGCACCTCATCACAGACCTCCCAGCGCTTGCCCTGGGCCACCACCACCGATTGGGCTGGTTGGTCGAAGCCCTGGCGACGCAGGTTGCGCACCTGTTCGGAAGCGCTCAGTGAGCGGCCGGTGTAGGCCTCTTTCTCGTAGAAGGAAGCCTGTGCGGACGCCTGCGTGGTGAAGGCCGTTGAGGCCACAGCCAGCACGACAAGGACAAGGTGAAACGGGGCGGTTCGGGCGTTCATGTGGGGTCTCCAGAAGGGTGACCGAGCCTGCGGCCATGGTGTGCTTTTGTCTGTGCGACGTCGCACATTGGCCTGAGATGAAACACCCCGCGCCGCTTCGCGTCACCCCCAACGGGGGCGGCACTGGCCGTCCGGCAAAGCCGGCCCGGCGGTGCCCCTGGATGGGGCTGCTTCATGCGACACGGGTGGCGCTCCGACACCATGAAAAACGCAAACCAACCTCGTCCCGGTTTGACGATGGGCAGGGCCCGCGGCACCATGGGGCTTTGTTGCAGGGCATTGGCGCACCAGCAAGTGTGCTGCCCGACCGCCTCCCATCCATTTCCGTTTCAACCGCCATGACGCCGACCACCATTCCCCCCCATGCCCAGGTCGCCCTGCACGAGGGCCGCAAACTGGAGGCCGTGCGCCGCACCCGCGAGGCCACGGGCCTGGGCTTGCAGGAGGCCATGGCCGCTGTGGAGGCCTGGGAAGCCGAGCACCCCACGCCCGAGGCGCTCTACAGGCAGGACGCGCGCGAGCCTGGCGTGGCGCCCTCGCGCCTGGTCGCGTCGGTGGTGGCTGTGCTGGTGCTCGGGCTGGTGGCGTGGGTGTTCCTGGCCTGAGGGCGTTTCGCTCAGGCGGCCGCAGCGTCCAGTTCACGTTGCACGGCCGCGGCCAGCAGCGGGCCGCAACGGCGGATGTCGGCCAGCGGCGCGTAGCCGTAGCCGATCACCAGGCCTTTGAGGTCTGAGCGCTGCAGGCAGTAGGCCGAGAGCGCGCGCACGGTCAGGCCCTGCTGGGCAATGCGCTGCGCCAGGGCCTTGTCGTCGGTGTGCGCGGGCAGCCGCAGGCACAGATGCAGGCCTTGTTCGGCGCCGCTGATGCTGGGGCCGACGCGCGCGTCGGACAGCACGGGTTTGAGGGCTTCAAGCAGGCATTGGCGGCGTTCGGCGTAGTTCTGCCGGGCGCGGCGCAGGGCGCTGGCGAAGTGGCCCATTTCAATGAACTCAGCCAGCGCGGCCTGCACCGGCATCTGGCCCGGGCGGTTCAGGTCGTAGTGCGCCTGCTTGAACGCGTCCACCAGCGTCTTGGGCACCACCAGATAGCCCAGTTTCAGTCCGGGGTACATGACCTTGGAGAAGGTGCCCATGTAGAGCACGCGGCCGTCGGTGTCCAGGCCTTCCAGGCTGGAGATGGGCGGGCCGCTGAAGCGGTACTCGCTGTCGTAGTCGTCTTCCAGCACCCAGGCGCCGTGCCGCCGCGCATTGGCCAGCAGCTGATGCCGACGCGGCAACGACATCACGGCACCGGTGGGGTACTGGTGCGAAGGAGTCACATAGATCAGCTTGGGCGGGTAGGTGTCGTCGCCCATGTCCGGGCAGATGCCCTGGTCGTCCACCGGCACCGGGTGGATCGCCAGGCCGCTGGCCATGAAGGCCTTGGCCGCGCCCCAGTAGGCAGGGTCTTCCACCCACACGGTGTCGCCATGGTCGGCCAGCAGGCGTGCACAGAGTTCGAGTGACTGCTGCGTGCCGGTGGTCACGATGACCTGGTCGGCTTCCAGATGCACGCTGCGGAACACGCGCAGGTAGTCCGCAATGGCGCGGCGCAGCGGCGCGTAACCGCCGGAGGTGTTGTAGTCGAGCATGTCCGGGTAGGTCATGCGCCAGTGCTTGTTCTGCAGCCGCTGCCAGAGCGTGAGCGGGAAGGCGCTGAAGTCGGCAATGCCCGGGGTGAAGGGCTGCACTTCGAGGTCGGTGGCGCAGAAGCGGCTGGTCAGGGCCAGCCCCCTGGCCGACAGGCGCCCCGGCGGCACGGCACTGGCCCACCCGGCTGTGCGCTGGCCGTTGCGCCCGGGCGAGATGCGCGGCACGCTGTCATTCACATAGGTGCCACTGCCCACCCGGCTGGCCAGGTAGCCCTCCACGCTGAGCTGGTTGATGGCAGCCACCACCGTGTTGCGCGAGAGTTGCAGGTCCTGCGCCAGATCGCGGCTGGAAGGCAACCGCTCGCCCGCCCCCAGCTTGCCGTCGAGCATGGCGCGGCGCAGCGCCTCATAGAGCTGGCGGTGCAGCGGCAGCGCATCGTTGGCGCCCAGGCGGTTCATCTCACTGAGCAAAAATTCAGAAAGCATGCAGGTGGTATGTTCGATTTGCTATTCGGAGTCGAATGCCTGATCAAGGCCAAGGTGCACCGTGGAACCGGCTTTGCCGGGCCACCAGTGCGGTCCCCCCTTCCAAGGGGGGAAGACGCGTAAGCGGCGCAGGGGGGATTTCGAAAATGGCACCATGAGGTGGTGCCAACTGGCTCCGATTGTGATCCAATTTGGCCTTCAGAATCAAGCAGTGAGTTCACCCCAACCAAGCCGGAGCGCGCCGCGCCTCGCGAGAAGTGGAGTTTTCCAAGGGCTCCGAAGATCCGGCTCTGCCGGTCCAAGGAGCCGCCCCCTCCCGCCGCAGGCGAGAGAGGGGGGTGACGCGAAGCGGCGCGGGGGGTGGCTCCGAAGGAGCACTTAGTGAACACCAATTGCATGGTTTGGCTACCGGCCGACCACCGCCTCATGGGCGACCACGGGCACCAGATGCCGTTTCTGCTGCTGGGCGACAAATACGCCCGGGCGGTGAAAGAGGGCGCGCGGGCGCAGCCGGTGATGTTTCCGCTGGCCGATGTCGACCAGATTGGCGAGTTGCTGGCGCTGGTCGATGGCGTGATGCTCACCGGCTCGCCGTCGAACGTGCACCCTTCGCACTTTGAAGAGGACGTGGCCGACCCCAGCCTGCCGTTGGACCCGGCCCGCGACCTACTCACGCTGGCCCTGGTGCGGGCCTGTGTGCAGGAGGGCGTGCCCCTGCTGGGTGTGTGCCGGGGTTTCCAGGAAATCAACGTGGCGTTGGGGGGGACCTTGCACCAGCGCGTGCACGACGTGCCGGGCCTGATGGACCACCGCGAACCCAAGACCGCGCCGCCCGATGAACAGTACGCCCCTCGGCACGCCGTGCGCTTTGTGCCGGGCAGCCCGTTTGCGGAATGGGCCAGGGCGGAGGAAACCCAGGTGAATTCGCTGCACGGGCAAGGCATCAACCGGCTGGCCGCCGGCCTGGACGCCATGGCGCATGCGCCTGACGGACTGGTCGAGGCGTTTGCCGTTCGCGGCGCGCGCACTTTTGCGTATGCTGTGCAGTGGCATCCGGAATGGCGCTGCCGCGACACCCCGTTCTACGCCGCCATCTTTGAGGCCTTCGGGCGGGCTTGTCGCCAGCGCCACAGTTTGCGCCTGCAGGCGGCCGATCTGGCCCGGCACTGAAGTCACCGCAGCGCGGTTCGAGACAACCACAACAGAACACAACACACCATGGAAGAACGGCGCATGAATGCCCCCCAAAATTTCAATGATCTGGAGCAATGGCTCAACCGCAACCGCGTGACCGAAGTCGAATGTCTGGTGCCCGACCTGACCGGCGTGGCGCGCGGCAAGATCCTGCCGCGCGAGAAGTTCACCGAAGACCGTGGCATGCGCCTGCCGCACGCCATCGTGGCCATGAGCGTGACGGGTGAACAGCCGGCCAGCGGCGCGTACTTCGATGTGATCGAGCCCACCGACCGCGACATGCAGCTGCGGCCCGACCCGAGCACGGTGCGCATCGTGCCCTGGGCCAGCGACCCCACGGCCCAGGTGATCCACGACTGTTTCGACCATGCTGGCAAGCTGGTGCCTTATGCACCGCGCAGCGTGTTGCGCAAGATCTGCTCGCTGTACGAAGCCGAGGGCTGGGACCCGGTGATCGCCCCCGAACTCGAGTTCTACCTGACCGCGCGCAACACCGACCCCAACACCCTGCTGCGCCCGCCCGTGGGCCGCAGTGGCCGTGCCGAGACCTCGCGCCAGGCGTACAGCATCGACGCGGTGAACGAGTTCGATCCGCTGTTTGAAGAGATCTACGAATACTCCAACCTGATGGAGCTCAACGTGGACACGCTGATCCACGAAGTGGGCGCGGGGCAGATGGAGATCAACTTCTTCCACGCCCACCCGCTGGGGCTGGCCGACGAGGTGTTCTTTTTCAAGCGCACCGTGCGCGAGGCCGCGCTGCGCCACGACATGTACGCCACCTTCATGGCCAAGCCGATCGCTGGTGAGCCCGGCAGCGCGATGCACATCCACCAGAGCATCGTCGACAAGAACACCGGCAAGAACCTTTTCAGCAATGCGGACGGCAGCGCGTCGGAGGCCTTCTACCACTACATCGGTGGCCTGCAGCGCTACATTCCCGCGGCCATGGTGCTGGTGGCGCCCTATGTGAACAGCTACCGCCGCCTGAGCCGTCACACGGCTGCCCCCATCAACATCGAATGGGGCCACGACAACCGCACCGTGGGCATTCGTTCGCCGATTTCGTCTTCGGACGCGCGCCGGGTGGAGAACCGCGTGATCGGCGCCGACGCCAACCCCTATGTGGCCATGGCGATGACGCTGGCCTGCGGTTACCTGGGCATGAAGAACAAGATCAAGCCCAAGCCCGAAATGAAGGGCGACGCCTACCTGGCGCCGTATTCGCTGCCGCGCAGCCTGGGCGAAGCGCTGGACTGGTTGCGCCGCGAAACCGACCTGCACGACATCCTGGGCAAGGAGTTCGTGACTATCTACACCGAAATCAAGGAACTTGAGTTCGACGAGTTCATGAAGGTGATCTCGCCGTGGGAGCGGGAGCATCTGCTGTTGCACGTTTGACCCACCCCCGCGCCGCACCTGCGGTGCGTCACCCCCTCAAGGGGGCACACCCTGAGGCCCGGCAAAGCCGGTTCCTCGGGTGTCCTGGATAACTTCCTTTCTTTCGGAGCATGCCCATGAATCCCACCCTGATCGCCCCTCCTGCTTTGGTTCGCCGTGCCGAGCAGCACGACACCAAAGCCATTCAGGCGCTGGACAGTGCGCATTACCTGCACCCGTTCACGTCGCACGGTGACCTGGCCGGTGTGGGTGCGCGGGTGATCACGCGGGCCGACAACATCTACGTGTGGGATTCTGAAGGGGCGAAGATTCTGGACGCGATGAGCGGGCTGTGGTGTGTGAACGCGGGTTATGGCCGCAAGGAGCTGGCCGATGCGGCGTATCAGCAGATGATGACGCTGCCGTTCTACAACAGCTTTTTCAACACCACCAATGTGCCGGCGGTGCAGCTGGCGGCCAAGCTGGCTTCGCTGGCGCCGGTGGTGGGTGGTCGCAAGTTTGAGCATGTGTTCTTCTCCAGCAGCGGATCGGAAAGCAACGACACCAACGTGCGCATGGTGCGCCGTTACTGGGACCTGCTCGGCCAGCCCCAGCGCAAGGTGATCATCAGCCGGCACAACGCCTACCACGGCAGCACCATGGCGGGGGCATCGCTGGGTGGGATGAGCGGTATGCACGCCCAGGGTGACTTGCCGATTCCGAACATCACGCACATCGAGCAGCCGCACCATTGGGACAACGCCTTGCCGGGCGAAAGCCACGCCGATTTCGGCCGCCGTGCGGCGGGCTGGCTGGAAGAAAAAATTCTGGAGGTGGGCCCCGAGAAGGTGGCGGCCTTCATCGCCGAGCCGGTGCAGGGTGCCGGCGGCGTGATCATCCCACCCGAAACGTACTGGCCCGAGATCCAGCGCATCGTCGACCAATATGGGATCCTGCTGATCTCCGACGAAGTCATCTGCGCGTTCGGCCGCCTGGGCCATTGGTTCGCCTACCAGAAGTTCGGCTACCGGCCCGACCTGATCACTTTTGCCAAGGGCGTGACCAGCGGCTACATCCCGTTGGGCGGCGTGATGGTGGGCGACCGGGTGGCCAAGGTGCTGATCGAGCAGGGCGGTGAGTTCAACCATGGCTATACCTACAGTGGTCACCCGGTGGCTTGCGCGGTGGCGCTGGCCAACCTGGAGCTGATGGAGCGCGAGGACCTGCCGGGCCGCGTGAAGAACGACATCGGCCCCTACCTGGCCGAGCGCTTTGCCGAACTGAGCGACCACCCGCTGGTGGGCGCGGCCGAGACCTGCGGCTTTGTGGCGGGTCTGGTGCTGGTGAAGGACAAGGGCACGCGGGAAATGTTCGACCCCGCCCTCTCGGTTGGCATGATCTGCCGCGGGCACTGCTTCAGAAGCGGGCTGATCATGCGCGCCGTGGGTGATCGCATGATCATTGCGCCGCCGCTGGTGATGACGCGCGAGCAGATCGACGAAATGATGGGCCTGATTGTGAAGTGCCTGGATGCCACGCTGGATGATTTGCGCAATGCTGGGGAATTGGCGTGACACCCCCTGAACGAGATGACACCCTCTGCGCCGCTTCGCGTCTTCCCCCCCTCTCGCCTTCGGCGGGAGGGGGACGGCACCAGAGGCCCGGCGAAGCCGGTTCCTCGGTGCCCTTGGAACGAATCACTGCAAGCGACCGGGCTCGCGCTCTGGCGGAAGAGGGTGATGAGCCGTCGAATTGATGGTTGGGCTCTAATTCTTTGATACAGTGCTTCGTGCCCCATGGTGGGGACAAAGCTGGTCTGCTAATTGCTTGATCAGGCGGGTGTGCCGGTCCCCGAAATGCCACCGTATTCCGGATTGCAGGTCCTTTTTTTCATTCACTTTTCTATCCCGTTTGGAGACGTTTCATGATGAAGAAACACGTATTGGCCCTGGCCATTACCGCGATCGTTCTGGCCGCCTGTGGCAAAAAGGAAGAGCCGGTCGCCACCCCGGCGGAGACCACACCACCTGTTGCCGCAGCGCCTGCAGCGCCGACCGGCCCGGTGCTGGACGAAGAGAAGGTGTTGAATATCTACAACTGGCCCGACTACATCACCGAGACCTTGGTTGCCGACTTCGAGAAGGAGTTCGGCATCAAGGTGAACTACGACACGTTTGAAAACAACGAAGCCCTGCACGCCAAACTGGTGGCCGGCAATTCGGGTTACGACATCGTGGTGCCCACTGCAGGCTTCGGCAAGAAGCAGATCGACGGCGGCCTGTACCAGCCGATCGACAAGAGCAAGATCAGCAACTACGCCAATCTGGACCCCGAGTTCATGGCCAAGATCGCCGGTGTGGACCCTGAGAACAAGCACTTCGTGCCCTGGGCCTGGGGCTTTACCACCGTGGGCATCAACAAGCAGAAGGTGGAAAAGGCGCTCGGAGACATGCCCATGCCTGAAAACGCCTGGGAACTCGTGTTCAACCCCCAGTACTCCAGCAAGCTGAAGTCTTGCGGCATCGCCTTCCTGGATTCGCCCAGCGAAATCCTGCCCGTGGCGCTGCACTACGTGGGCAAGCCGCCTTACAGCGAGAATCCTGAGGACTTCAAGGCGGCCGGTGAAATGCTGGCCAAGGTGCGCAAGGACGTCCGCCTGTTCTCCAGCACCATGATCGACGACATCGCCGGCGGCAAGGCTTGTGCCTTCGTGGGTTGGTCCGGCGACATCAACATCGCTGCCGACCGCGTGAAGGAAACCGGTGGCACCGACGAGATCGTGCCCCTGCTGCCCACCGGCGGTGGTCTGGTGTTCATTGACACCATGGCCATTCCGAAGGACGCCAAGCGCGTGAACAACGCCCACGCCTTCATCGACTTCTACCTGCGTGCCGAGAACGGCGCGGCCATGGCCAACGAGATGAACTACCCCACCGGCAACAAGGCCGCGCTGCCCATGATCAAGGACGAGGTCAAGGAGAACAAGACCATCTTCCTGAGCGATGAGGACACCGCACGTCTGATCCCCACCGGCGGCTTCTCCAACGACATCGCCGGCACGCTCAACGACACCTACAACGCATTCAAGCGCGGCAAATAATCGGTTTTTTACCGAGCACAAGGGCTGTTCTTCCGCTGGGTTGAACAGCCCTTTTCTTTTTCTGACCCCAAGAAACGGAATTCAACAATGGCAGATGCTGCGGGCTTTCTGGTGACTGAAAAACTCGTCAAGCGTTTTGACGACGCGGTGGCGGTGGACGAGGTGTCGCTCTCCATCGGCAAGGGTGAGATCTTTGCCTTGCTGGGCAGTTCGGGCTGTGGCAAGTCCACCCTGTTGCGCATGCTCGCAGGCTTCGAGAAGCCCACCTCGGGCCGCATCCTGCTCGGCGGGCAGGACGTGGCGGCCATGCCGCCCTATGACCGACCGGTGAACATGATGTTCCAGTCGTACGCGCTGTTTCCGCACCTCAACATCTGGGAGAACGTGGCCTTTGGCCTCAAGCGTGAAGGCCTGCCCAAGGCCGAGATCCAGCAGCGCACCGACGAGATGCTGGCCCTGGTGCAGCTCACCCCGTTTGCCAAGCGCAAGCCGCACCAGCTCTCCGGTGGCCAGCAGCAGCGCGTGGCACTGGCGCGCAGCCTGGCGAAGAAACCCAAGCTGCTGCTGCTGGACGAACCGCTGGGCGCGCTGGACAAGAAGCTGCGCGAGCAGACCCAGTTCGAGCTGGTCAACATCATCGAGAGCGTGGGCGTGACCGTGGTGATGGTCACGCACGACCAGGAAGAGGCCATGACCATGGCCAGCCGCATCGCCATCATGAGCAAGGGGCGGGTGCTCCAGGTGGGCTCGCCCGAAGAGATTTACGAGCACCCGGCCAACCGCTTCGTCGCCGATTTCATCGGCAACGTGAACCTGTTCGAGGGCAAGCTGGTGGTCGACGAGATCGACCACTGCGCGGTCGAGACGAAGCTCGGTCTGGTGCACGTGGGCCACAGCGTGCCCGGAACCCTGGATATGCCGGTGGCGGTGGCCGTGCGCCCCGAGAAGCTCGAGATCAGCAAGACGGCACCCGTTGACGCGGGCCCCAACCTGTTCAAGGGCAAGGTCAAGGAAATCGCCTACTTCGGCTCCTACAACACCTACATCGTGCAGGCGGGTGACGGCTCGCGTCTGAAGATCACGGAGGCCAACACCTCCAGGCAGGACCTGTCGGACATCACCTGGGAAGACGAGGTGTACTTCTGGTGGGGGGATCGGGCCGGGGTTGTACTAAGAGACTGACACCTGTCAGTCTCCCCCCGCGCCGCTTCGCGTCACCCCCCGGAGGGGGGCAACGCTGGCGGCCCGGCAAAGCCGGTTCCGCGGCGTTCTGGTTTTTAGGTCACTGCGCTCGATAGGTTGTAGTTCTCTGGAGGTTTCTGATGGGCATTTCATCACTCCCTGTTCCCGGCAAGCGCTTCGTGATTGGCGTGCCCTATGCATGGCTGATCGTCTTTTTCTTCCTGCCGTTCCTGATCCTGCTCTACATCAGCTTTGTGGACATGGGTGGCGACATCCATCCGTTCAAGCCGATCTGGGACGCGACCAGCGGAGTGCTCAAGCTCAAGTATGAGAACTACCTGTCCATCTTCCGCACGGAAGAGGGCGCGCCGCTGTTCCGCACGCTGTATGTGGACGCCTACCTGCGCTCGATCTGGTACGCGCTGGTCACGGCGGTGCTGTGTCTGGTGATCGGCTACCCGTTTGCCTACTTCATCGCCCGCTCGCCAGCCAGCATCCGCCCGGCGTTGCTGCTGATGGTGATGCTGCCGTTCTGGACGTCGTTCTTGCTGCGCGTGTATGCGTGGAAGGGCATCCTCACCGACCAGGGGGTGCTCAACCGCTTCATGATGTCGATCGGCCTCATCGATGAGCCGATCCAGATGCTCTACACCAATGTGTCGATGCTGATCGGCATGACCTATGTGTACCTGCCTTTCATGGTGCTGCCGCTGTACGCCAACCTGGTGAAGATGGATTTCCGTCTGCTGGAGGCGGCCTACGACTTGGGCACGACGCCATTCAAGGCCTTCTGGTTGGTGACGGTGCCGTTGTCCAAGGCCGGCATCGTGGCCGGCTTCATGCTGGTCTTCATTCCGTGCGTGGGTGAGTTCGTGATTCCCTCGCTGCTGGGTGGACCGGAGAACGTGATGATCGGCCGCGTGGTGTGGGACGAGATGTTCACCGCCAACGACTGGCCCAAGGCCACGGCGCTGGCCGTGGTGATGATTGCGCTGATCGTGGTGCCGCTGGCGCTGTATTACCACTACTCTGGCGAACGCAGCGAAGGAGGCAAAGCATGAAACAGCTTCTGGAAAAACACTTCGGCAAATTCTGGTTGGCGGTGGTGTTCGCCTTCCTCTACCTGCCGCTGATGTTCATGATCGTGTTCAGCTTCAACAGCACCCGGCAGGACGCGCGTTTCACCGGGTTTTCGTTGCGCTGGTACGAGGCGCTCACACGCGACACCAAGATTGTTGAAGGCTTCTGGCTGTCGCTCAAGGTGGCGACCGTGACCGGCTTGCTCTCTGCGGTGCTGGCCACATTCGCGGCGTTCGTGCTGGTGCGTTACCGGCGTTTCCTGGGGCGCACCATTTTTTCGGGCATGGTCAATGCGCCGCTGGTGATGCCTGAGGTGGTGATCGGCCTGTCGCTGCTGTTGCTGGCGGTGGGCGCGCAGAACGCTTTCGGCTGGCCGCAGCGCGGTATGCTCACCATCATCCTGGGTCACACGCTGCTGGGCATGGCGTATGGCATGGTGGTGATCCAGAGCCGCCTGATGGAGATGAACCGCAGCATCGAAGAAGCCGCGATGGACCTGGGCGCACGGCCCATGCAGGTGTTTTTCCTGGTCACGCTGCCCAACATCTTCCAGGCCATTCTGGCGGCCTTCCTGCTGGCCTTCACGCTGTCGTTCGACGACGTGGTGATCGCCGAATTCCTCTCCGGCCCCGGCGTGAATACCTTGCCGCAGGTGATCTTCGGCTACGCCCGCCGCGGCATCAACCCGACCATCTACGCGGCGGCCACGCTGCTGATCACCACCGTCACCATCGTGATCGTGTCGTACGCGGTGTGGGTGGCGCGCAGCACGAGGCGGCGTGAGCGCGAGATCGCAGCGGCGTTGAAGAGCTGACACCCCCCTGCGCCGCTGACACGGCGTCCCCCCTCTCTTGCGCCTTCGGCTTGGAGGGGGGACGGCAACTCGGGCCGGCGGAGTCGGACCCTTGCTGCCCATGGATTTGAGACACTTCGCGCTTACGCAACGTCAGGCTCACAGCGACCTCACCGTGCGCTGTGCCAATCTTGAATATTGGGTGACCATGACAGGCTCCACCACCTCCTTCAGATTCGACGGCCGCTCAGTTGCGCGCGTCCCGGTATGAACCCAACAAGCCATGCGGCGGCCGCGCTGAAGACGTCGCGCCGGGTGTCGTTCGAGAGCGAAAGCCATTCACCGATGTCCGTCGACTCATTGGCTCGCAACGGGTTCGTCAGCGTGCCCGACGTGTTGCCCGCGTTTGCCTGCGATGCATTGGATTTCGAGAGTGCGGGCCTGGGCGCATCGGGTGGCACCCGTTGCCTGTTGTCGATGGCCTGGTGTGCAGCGCTGGCCAGCCGCATCCGCGAGCACGCTGATCTGAGGCGACTTGTTCCACCGGGGCACGTGGCGGTGCAGTGCACGTACTTCGAGAAGTCGAGCGCGCGCAACTGGCTGGTGCCGCTGCATCAGGATCTCAGCATCCCGGTGGTTGAGCGGGTCGGAGGGGCCGGTTTGTCGGGTTGGTCCGAAAAGGAAGGGGCGGTGTTCGTTCAGGCCCCGGTTGAGGTTCTGGAGCAACTGGTGGCCGTTCGACTGCACCTTGACCGCTGTGGGTCCAGCGACGGTCCGTTGCGGGTGGTGTCGGGCTCCCACTCACATGGTGTGCTGGCGCCAGCTGCTGCGGTCGCCGTCCGTGATGCTGCGGGGGAGTGTCTCTGCGAGGCCGAGGTCGGCACGGCTTTGGTGATGCGCCCCCTGTTGCTGCACGCCTCGTCCAAGTCGTTGGGCACAGGGCGTCGTCGCGTGCTGCACTTTCTCTTTGGCCCGCGTTCGCTGCCTCACGGCCTGTGTTGGCAGACGATGGTGTAGAGACCGGAAACCCGGTCAGGCCGCCGCAACGGTCCCTCCATTCGCGCCTGTTGACGACGCCTCACGACTGAATGCAGGTGTTTCGTCGCAAGTCGCTGGCGCCCGATCAGGGCCGGCGACACAGTCATGCCGAATTCAGCATTCGCACGACCCGCACTGGAGCACCCATGACTCTCACACCGATCATCGCCATCCATCTCAGCGCCGCGCTGGGCGCTTTGATGATCGGTCCGGTGGCGCTGTGGGCGCGGCGGGGGCATGCAACCGAGACTGCCCAGACCCAACGCCCGATCCTGCACCGCGCTGCTGGCTATGCGTGGGTGACGCTGATTCTGGTGACGGCCATCACCGCGATGTTCATCCGTGATTTCAAGTTGCCCAACATCGCCGGGTACACCCCGATCCATCTGTTGGTGCCGGTCACTTTTGGCACGCTGTTCTGGGCCTTCCGCGCCCTGTGGCGCGGCAACATCCGGCGCCACCGCATTGCCATGATCACGCTCTATGTCAGTACCTGCCTTGTGGCCGGGGCGTTCACTTTGTTGCCCAACCGCCTGCTAGGCAAACTGGTTTGGGGTGAGTGGCTGGGCTGGCTTTGAGACCGTTTTGGCTTGCAAAGCGCGACCCGCGCAGCGGTGGATCCCGGGGGCCGCGGGCCAGCCGCCGGGCCGCCCCCAAGGCAGGCCCAGCCCCCTCGGGGGGCAGCGACCCGCGCAGCGGCGGAGCGTGGGGGCCATCCGACCGCAGCGCAGGGTCGCCCCCAGCAGGGTCAGCCCCCTCGGGGGGCAGCGACCCGCGCAGCGGCGGAGCGTGGGGGCCATCCGACCGCAGCGCAGGGCCGCCCCCAGCAAGGTCAGCCCCCTCGGGGGGCAGCGACCCGCGCAGCGGCGGAGCGTGGGGGCCATCAGGCAATCTGGGCCAGCAGCGACTGCAGTTTGGCGACCCTGGAAGGGGCCAACGCTTGGCAGGCCCAGGCCACGCGGCCTTGCAGATGGGCGCGTTGTTGGGCGTCCACTTGGGCCACGCGGGCTGCGCGGTGCAGTTCGGCGCGCAACAGGTCGTAGTCCTGGCGCGCGATGTTGGGTTGCACGTTGACCACCAGGCCGGTGATCCGCTGCTGCTGGTGAGACAAGGCGCGTCGCAGTTTGACGGGATGCAGGGCGAACCCCTCGTCGGCGGCGATGGCGTCGACCCAGGCATGAAGTTGGCGAAAGCGCTGGGCCAGCGGCGCCGGGCCAGAGAAGACCAGATCGTCGGCATAGCGCGAGTAGCGGGCGCCAAAGCGGTGGGCCAGGCCTTCCAATCGAAGGTCCAGACCAAAGGCGCAGAGGTTGGCGAGCGCCGGCGAGGTGGGCGCGCCCTGTGGCAGGTGGGGCGAGGCGAGCCGTTTGGCTGCGTGGACGTCCAGCGCCTTGGCCTCGCGCAGGCGCTCACGCACCGCCGCGGGTGTGCGGGTGGTGCACAGCTGCGTCAACATCTGGGCCACGCCTTCGGGGTAGCCCCAGCAGCGCCAGAAAGCCCGAATGCGTGCCGCGCCAATGCTGGGGAAGAAGTCGCGCAGATCGAAGGAGATCACGCAGGGCTGGGCGGCATGGATCTGCGCGTGCGTGTGCACGCTGCGGCCGCGCACAAAGCCGTGGGCCGCTTCGTGCACGGGCAGGCGTGCCAGCACACGGTCGAGCAGCAGGCGCTGCACCTGCTTGAGTTCGGCCTTGGGGGCTTCCAGCAGGCGCAGCCCGCCGCTGCGTTTGGGCAGCAGGCGGTGGTGGTAATGGTTGGCCACGGTGGCGTGGGGGCGCTGGCTGCCCTCGCGCCAGTGCTGCGACGGGTGTGCCAGCCAATGCAGGCGCTCGGTGGTGATGCCCAGCCACAGGGCCCAGTCCGATGCGGTGGGCAGGTCAGGGCGCTCGATGTGCTGCAGACCCCAGGGCAGGGCGGCCATGCGCGCCGGTCGCAGCAGCCAGTGGCGCACGGTCCAATCCCCCACTGACATGGGTTCAGGGTAGGTGGTGGTGTCGTCGACGGTTTCATCGTCTTCGTCAAGAGCGTGATCGTCGGATGCCCATTCGGGACGCTGCACCAACATCTGCACCAGGCTGTCGACCGTGTCGATCAGCCCCTGCCGTGCCCAGCGCGTGGCAACGGCTTGTGCCATCGACACCAGCCATTCCGGTGTCGCGCTCTCGCAGCCCAGGCAGACCCTGGCACGCGCCAGCAAGGCATCGGGCGTGCGGGCGCCCGGTTGCTCGTGGTCGGCCAGAAAGGCATGGGCCAGCCCGGTGGCCAGCCAGCGGCGGTGGTGGGCGGTGGTCATCGGTTGGGCGCAGCAGGCAAAAAGGGTGGCCCCGGTGCCTCAACCAGCAGGTCCGGCGCTATCCGCGCTGCGCCAGCGGCGCAGGTCGGGATCGCGCGTCGTGTGTCCAGGAAACCATCGTCGCCGTGGGGATACCCCACAGCCCGAAAACGACCAGCGTCTTCGAGAGATCTTGAAGCCCTGGGGCCGCAGGCATTGTGTCAGATGCATCTTTGTGCGCCAGTGGATGCCTGCCGTTGAGCGCAAGTGGATGCTGCATGCGCGGTGATAACGGCGTAGCATGGTTCCACTTTTGTTTCGTCTTGAACGCCTTCCCATGACCGATACCAGCTCACTCACTTTCGACGGCCGCGCCCTCATCAACGGCGAACGCGTGGCCGCGCGCGACGGCCAGACCTTTGATTGCCTCTCGCCCGTGGACGGCCGCCTGCTCACCCAGGTGGCGCGCTGTGGCGAGGCCGACATCGACGCCGCCGTGGCCGCAGGCCGTGCGGCCTTTGAAGACCGCCGCTGGTGCGGCATGGCGCCGGCGCAGCGCAAGCGCGTGATGATCAAGTTTGCCGAGCAGCTGATCGCCCATGCCGACGAACTGGCCCTGACCGAAACGCTGGACATGGGCAAGCCGGTGAAGTACGCGCGCAGCGTGGACGTGAACAGCGCGGCCAACTGCATTCGCTGGTACGGCGAAGCGGTGGACAAGGTGTACGACGAGATCGCGCCCACGGCCAGCACGGCGCTGGCGCTGATCACGCGCGAACCCGTGGGTGTGGTGGGCGTGATCGTGCCCTGGAACTACCCCATGATCATGGCGGCTTGGAAGATCGCGCCCGCTCTGGCGGCCGGCAATTCGGTGGTGTTGAAGCCTTCCGAGAAAAGCCCTCTCACCGCGCTGCGACTGGCCGAACTGGCACTGGCCGCCGGCATTCCGCCCGGTGTTTTCAACGTGGTGCCAGGTTACGGCCCTGAGACCGGCAGCCCGCTGGCGCTGCACATGGACGTGGACTGCATCGCCTTCACCGGCAGCACGCGCGTGGGCAAGCAGATCCACGTGATGGCCGGGCAGAGCAACTTGAAGCGCGCCTGGACCGAGCTGGGTGGCAAGTCGCCCAACATCGTGTTCGCCGACTGCCCGGATCTGGACAAGGCGGTGGAGGCGGCGGTGGGCAGCATCTTCTTCAACCAGGGCGAGAGCTGCAACGCGCCTTCGCGCCTGTTCGTGGAAGCGTCCATCAAGGAAGCCTTTCTGGAAAAGGCCCTGAAGCTGGTGCCGCAGTACCAGCCCGGCAACCCGCTGGACAAGGGCACGGTGATGGGCGCCATCGTCGACAAGGTGCAGATGGATACGGTGCTGCGCTACATCGAGAGCGGCAAGTCCGAAGGCGCGAAACTGCTGGCCGGTGGCGAAGCGGCGATGCCGGTGGCCGGTGGCAACTACGTGCTGCCCACCATTTTTGACGGCGTGACCAACAGCATGACGATTGCGCGCGAAGAGATTTTTGGCCCGGTGCTTTCCGTGCTGAGCTTCACAGACACGGCCGACGTGGTGCAGCAGGCCAACAGCAACATTTATGGCTTGCAGGCTGCCGTGTGGACGCGCGACATCAACAAAGCCCACGGCGTGGCGCGCGCGCTGCGTGCCGGCACGGTGCATGTGAATTCGTACGACGAAGACGACATCACGGTGCCGTTCGGTGGCTTCAAGCAGAGCGGTGTGGGGCGTGACAAGTCGCTGCATGCGTTTGACAAGTACACGGAAACCAAAACCACCTGGATAAGAATCGACTCGCCGGTGTAACCGGCGCCCCCCGCGCCGCTTCGCGTCACCCCCCGGAGGGGGGCGGCACTGGCGGCCTGGCAAAGCCAGTTCCGCGGTGCCCTGGAAAAAATGCACCTCGCGCCGCCCAGTCTGCATTGAAGGAGATCTTCCCATGAACGCCCCACAGAAATCCGAGCAGTTGAACGCACCACACACCAACGCCGCTTGGCACCAGCGACGGCTCGACGCCACGCCGCGTGGTGTGGGTGTGTTCGGTGACTTCTTCATCGACAAGGCGAAGAACGCCGAGCTCTGGGACATCGAGGGCCGGCGCTTCATCGACTTCGCCGGCGGCATTGCGGTGCTCAACACCGGCCACGTGCACCCCAAGGTGCAGGCCGCGATTGCGGCGCAGTTGCAGCGCTTCACCCACAGCTGCTACCAGGTGGTGCCTTACACGGAGTACGTGGCACTGGCCGAGCGCATCAATGCCATGGTGCCGATTGACGGGCCGGTGAAGACGGCGTTTTTTTCGACCGGCGCGGAAGCTATTGAAAACGCGATGAAGATCGCGCGCTCGGCCACCGGGCGCAGCGGCGTCATTGCCTTTGGCGGTGCGTTCCACGGGCGCAGCATGTTCTCCGTGGCCATGACCGGCAAGGTGCAGCCTTACAAGGCTGGCTTTGGCCCGTTCCCGCCTGAGATTTACCATGTGCCGTTTCCTGCCAATGGTGCGTCACTGGAAGAATCCCAACGCGCCATGGAGCAGCTGTTCAAGTGCGACATTGAGCCTTCGCGGGTGGCGGCCATCGTGTTTGAACCAGTGCAAGGCGAGGGCGGCTTCAACCCGATTCAGCCAGCGGCGGTGAAGTGGCTGCGCGAGCTGTGCGACCAGCACGGCATCCTGCTGGTGGCCGACGAGGTGCAGACCGGCTTTGCGCGAACCGGCAAGATGTTTGCCATGGAGCACTACGGCGTGAGCCCGGACCTCATGACGCTGGCCAAGAGCATGGCGGGGGGCACCACCTTGTCGGCCGTGTGTGGCAAGGCGGCCATCATGGACGGCCCCGCGCCCGGTGGCCTGGGTGGCACCTACGCCGGCAACCCGCTGGCGATTGCCGCCTCGCATGCGGTGATCGATGTGATGCAGGAAGAGAAGCTGCCCGAGCGCGCGCAACTGCTGGGCGACAAACTGATCGCCCACCTGAACGCCAAGAAAAAGACCCATGCCCGCATGGGCGATGTGCGCGGCCTGGGCGCTATGGTGGCCTGCGAGTTCATCGATCCCAAGTCCGGCGCGCCAGACGCCGATCTGACCAAGCGCGTGCAGATGGCGGCCCTCAAACGCGGTCTGCTGCTGCTCACCTGTGGTGTCTACGGCAACGTGATCCGCTTCCTGTTCCCACTCACCATTGAAGACGCGGTGTTTGCCGAGGCGATGGACGTGCTGGACGCGGCGCTCGCCGAGTGTCTGGGCTGAGCTTCAAAATCCTGGAGTCGTCGCGCTTCGGCTGTGTTCACGATTCACTTCTGCAGGGGGCCTCTCCTGCTTCGCCTGCAGCAACTGTTCGGTGGCCCTCAGTGACGCGATGGCCGGCGTGTCCAGGGCCTGTTCCAGCGGGAAGGTTTCCAGGCGCAAGTTCTCGTGCTGCAGGTCCCCCGGTGCATCCATCGTTGCTGAGCAGAAACTGGCGCGGGGCGCCCCAGCGTGCCTCATGGCGTGCAGCGGTGTGCAGACACGCCGCTGCCACCTGGAGACTTCGGTCGGGGTCCAGACCCTGTGCCTTGAGTGCCGGCGCCAGCTCGACATAGGCTTGGCGCAGCCAGCGCATGTGCTGCTCGCTGAGAAGCGGCATCGCACCTTGCTCAGGCGGCGAAGCCTCCGGGTTCCGATGGAGGTCGGCGGGTTCCCGTGTGACATGCTCATGGCGGTTGACCCCAGGCGGGTTTTCGTGTGTGGAGAGGGTGGCCGGCCTCGGTGTCTGCCGGGTCTCTCCCGCCACGCGCGAATCGGCATCGAACGCTGCGCTGAAGTCGACGCGCCTGCCCGCATGCGGACCGCTGTCCATGGGCACGGCTTGGCCAACCAGCGTGAAGGCGCCATCGGCGTGCGGCACGATCACGATGTCCGGCGACTGAACCCGGTCCCAGTCGATGTGCTGCTGCAGGGTGCGCCCGTCTCGGGTGTTGAGCACCGCCCAGGCTTCGGCGTAGTACTCGTTGTAGGTGATGTTGGGTGCGGTGGAGGGGCTGAGTTGACCGTAGTACGCCGCCCCTTGTTGCGCTGCCTGCGCATCGAAGGCCTGCCATTGGGCGGCTGGATCACTCATGCGGCGGGTGGCGATGTCGGCGCTTTTGCTGAGTGAGGCGGCCGTTGCTTCGAGTGAGTCTTGAATGGTTCTGCCAGACCACATAGGACCGCTCATCTGGCTGGCGACGATGTACTCTGCAGCGAGGGCTACACCTTCTCCGGCAAGACCCAGGGCCCGTGCGTCATCGGGCGAGCGCGGGTGGTGCCCATGGTCTTGAAGGACGGCGTGACCACCTTCATGTCCCAACAGGGAGACAAACCGTTTGAGTTCTGTAACCCCGATCGGGCGGCCCTCGTCGTTGACTGCAGGAAACAGAGCGCTGCCGATGTAAATGTCACCCGTTTCCGTTTGGTAGTAGGCAGCGCGAGTGGTGAGGGCGTCCACGTGTATCTGGTTTCCACGTGCATGTAATTGCGTCAGCATGTCCACCAGGAAGGGCGACGCGTGGGCCTGTTCCAGGATGGCGGGGAATGACGGTTGTTGCCGGAATTGAGATGAAAACACCGACTCCGGGATCGAAGGTGGGCTTGTGTTTGGCATGAGTGAACGCGAGCGCTTTCAGCTCTCACAAACCTGGGCGCCGGTCCTGTCTGCCGTTGACGGCTTCAACGCTGCCGTCCCCATTGATATCGGCACTGAATTTGGACGTGGAAGTGTCGGTCGTCCATTCCCAGAACAGGTCGTGATTGCCCAGCGGATGCGTGGTCTCGCCGCGCTTGCGAACAGGTTGCGGGGAAATCAACAATCCACGAGGGCCGGGCTCTGGATAGCGGGGAGGTGGGGTCAGCTGTGCGACGACGAAATCCACCTTTTTATGCGGCTCACCCAGGGCTTCGACTAGGTCTTCGGCTCTGAGCCCTGTCAGGCCGCGATAGTCGGGGCCTTCGAGGCTGAAACTAAACCCCTTGCCCGTCAACTGCCGGGCCAGGCTCAGTCTGCCCGCTTCAAAAACCAGCTGTTCGCGCTGCACCCCCTGCTTGAGCGGGCTGGGGGTGGAGCTTCGTTGGTGGGTGCCAAACCACGCTTGCAGAGAGGCGTCCTGAAAGAAGTCGGTCTGCAGCATGCGCTCCGTCTTCAGTGCTTCTATGAGCTGCCCAACGATGTGCTTCTGGGGGGAAGTGGTCTGGTTCATGCTATTCCATGAAGAATCTGGGGTGGGCGGTGTGGAGGCGGCATGGGGCGCAGGAAGCGCAGCGCAGGCAAGCAGCAGGAGGCTGGCGCATGCTGGCGCTGCGAAGCCAAGGATTCGATGGTTTATTGTCATGAAACCGCCCTGAATGAATACGGAAGTATTTAGTTTATCCGCAGCCATTCGTGTCGCTGCTCCACTCCGCACCCGGTTTGGCCCGGCATACCATCGACAAGCATCTGCAAGGGACATCCCCCCTTCAGGGGCCCTCTGCAACAGGAGACCACATGAGCGAACACAGTCTGGACCATGCCATGCGTACCCTGGTGGATCAGGGAGTGCACACGGTGATGACCACCTTCACCGACCTGCACGGTGCGCCCAAGGGCAAGCTGATACCGCTGGAAGGCCTGCCCGACGCGGTGACGGTGGGCGCGGGCTTCTCCGGCCCCAGCATCTGGGGCACCGGCTTGCCGCGCATGGGGCCCCGCAGCGAATACATGGGTCGCGTGCGGCCTGACACATTGCGCCTGCTGCCTTGGTTGCCCGGTGTGGCCCATGCGGTGTGCGACGGGTTTGCCGGCGGCCAGCCGCTGGACACCTGTTCGCGCCAGGTGCTCAAGCGCCAGGTGCAACGGCTGAATGAGCGCGGGTGGACCTTGTGGGTGGGCATCGAGCCCGAGTTCTTTCTGCTCAAGCGGGGTGCCGACGGGCAATGGGTGGTGGGCGACGAGCTGGACCGACTGGCCAAGCCCTCTTACGACCTCGACGCCATCACCCGCAACTTTGGCTTCCTGGACAGCATGCGCCAGCACCTGATCGCGCTCGGTTTCGATCTGCAGCAGATGGACCACGAAGACGCCAACGGTCAGTACGAGATCAACTACCGCTTCGACGAGGCCCTGGCCGCCGCCGACCGCTACCAGCTCTTCAAGCTGACCGCGCAGGCGGTGGCGCATCAGCATGGCCTGCACTTTTCCACCCAGCCCAAGCCGTTGGCCCATGCGCCGGGCAGCGGCCTGCATTTCCACCTGAGCCTCACCAACACCGACGGCCAGGCGCTGATGGCAGACCCCGCCGGTCCCATGGGCCTGAGCGAGACCGGCCAGCGCTTCGCCGCCGGCCTGCTGCACCACGCCGACGCGCTGGCCGCGATTTGTGCGCCCCTGGTCAACAGCTACCAGCGCCTGGCCGTGAGCGAGAGTGCGTCCGGCACCACCTGGTCGCCGGTGTGGAAGGCCGCTGGCGACAACAACCGCACCTGCCTGGTCCGCACCGTGGCCGGCCGCATCGAATGGCGCCTGCCCGATGCGTCGTGCAATGTGTACGCGGCGCTGGCCGCCACGCTGGCGGCCGGCCTGGCCGGTATCGATGGCGCGCTGCCGCCGCCGACACCTTGCGACGATGACCTGTACCTGCGCCACGCACTCGGAGAATCCATGCCGCCGCGGCTGCCGGCCAACCTGGGCGCCGCGCTCGATGCGCTGCAGGCCGACGCGGCTTTGCGCGCTGCGGTGGGGGAGAATTTCTGTGAGCAGTTCCTGCAGATCAAGCGGGCTGAGTGGAAGGCTGGCGACACCACCAATTCGAAGGGCTGAGCTTGCAGCGCCGCCTTCGGCGCGAGGTGACCGGCTCCCCCCACCGCTGGCCCCACCCCAACGCTTCCCCAGCGAGGGAGGGAGTGAACACCGGGGCGCTCATCCGCTTTTCTGGATAATCGCGAACCTTGAGCACGACAGCCCCCACCAAGACCTGGACCAAAACCGCCGAACGGCCCCTGCGCAGCGTCGCCAAATCGCTGGGGGTCTACCTGTTCGCGCATTTTGTGGGTGTGCCCGTGCCCTGGCGTGCCGTGCGCCAGACCGATGGCAAGGCCCTGCTGGCCCATGAGCACGAGCGCCTGCTGGCGCTGGCGGCGGCCGGTGAGCATGTGCCACCCGTGGTGGCCTTTGATGGCGATACCATGGTCACCGGCGACGTGGGTACCACCTTGGAACACCTGCTGCACCGCATCCCTGAAGCCGATCGCCTGCCGCTGATGTGCGCGGCCAGTGCCGATCTGGCGGGCTTTCATGCGCGCGGTCACTGGCACGGCGGCGCGCAGGCGCGCAACCTCACCTGGGATGGCCGGCGTTTTGCGCGCATCGATTTCGAAGAGCGCCTGTACCCGGGCCTGCCACTGGAAACCGTGCAGCGCTACGACGCCTTGCAACTGGTGTTTTCTCTGGCCCGCTTTCTGGAGCCGTTGGGACCGAACGCTGTGCGGGCGGTACTGGACGCGTACCGCGACGCCTGGACCGAGGCCTGCCCGGCAGCCACCGAGAGCCACAGTCTGCAGGCCTTCCTCCGGCCGCTGCTGCCCCGCCTGCGCCGCGCCGATAAGCTGGCCTCCTGGTCCACCCGCCTGGACGGATCACGCGAACTCATTCGCCTGCGCACCGTGCTGGAAGGCATGACATCGTTCGTGGAAAACACGCCGCGCTGAGGCTTCTCCCGCGGGCAAAGTGCCTCCGGCGCGAATGCCTCAATCGAGGGGAAGCCGCGTCAGCGGCGCAGGGGGGTGCTCAAGTGCAATACCCTGGATCGAGCTTTTCCACCTTGCGCAGCAACGCCGGCCAGGCGAGTTGCGCCCCTTGCCCGGCGGTGGCCACGCGCATCACGTCGGCCATGCCGTTCAGAATCTTCGGGTCCACCTGGGTGAGTTCGCTGCCGCTGGCCAGTGCGTCGATCTGAATGCGACAGGTGTTCTCGAAGGTGTACATGGACAGGAAAGCGTCGGCGATGGTGCGGCCAACGGTGAGCAGGCCGTGGTTGCGCAGCACCAGGTAGTTGGCCTGGCCCAGATCGGCCTGCAGGCGTGGCTTCTCTTCGGGGCGGAAGGCCACCCCTTCATAGTCGTGGTACGCCAGTGAAGACAGCACGAAGGTGCTCTGCTGGCTGATGGGCAGGATGCCGGCCTTTTGTGCACTCACGCCCACGCCCGCGCGCGTGTGGGTGTGCAGCACGCAGCCGGCTTCGGGCCGGGCTTCGTGCACTGCGCTGTGGATCACGAAGCCGGCGGGGTTCACCGGAAATGGTGAGTCGTGCAGCTTGTTGCAGGCCATGTCGACCTTGACCAGGCTGCTGGCGGTGATCTCGTCGAACATCAGACCGTAGGGGTTGATGAGAAACTGGTGCTCGCCGCCGGTCACGCTCTCGGGCAGCTTGGCGCTGATGTGCGTGAACACCAGGTCGCTCCAGCCATAGGCGGCCACCAGGCGGTAGCAGGCGGCCAGGTCGCAGCGCAGCGCCCATTCTTCGGCGCTGACGACTTCCTTCAGGGATGTGATGTGCATGGTGGGCCTTCGTGAGTGACGGTGGAAGGGGGCTCAGCGCCGGAATCGACCGTTGCTGTCCACGATGGTGATCTCGGCCCAGGCGCTGCCGTGGTGGCGGTCCGGGCCGAAATTCAGGATATTGCCACCGAGCGACCAGTTGCGGATGCCCTGGATGGCCTGGATGATGCCGTCCGGCGTGATTCTTGGACCCGCCCGGCGCAGCGCCTCCAGCAGGAACTGTGCGCCCAGGTAGCCGCCGTAGCTGCTGTAGTCCACCGGTACCTTGGCGGCTTCGGCCAGTTCGTTGAATTCGCGTGCCATGGCGTCGACCTTGCGCCAGGGTGAGGGCACGATCTGCGTCATGGCCAGGCCGCGGGCTTCTGCGCCGAGAGGCGCCACCGAACTTGCCGCCACCGACAGGGTGTACACCGGCACGTTCAGACTGGTTCGCGCCGCGCGCACGAAGCCCGCCACCGAAGGCCCCACGGCGATCATCAGCACCGCCTTCGGCTTGGCTGCGGCCAGCGCCTTGGCGGCGTCGGCAGCGTTGCTGCCGTCCACCGCCAGTGGCGCCCGCGCCACCAGGTTCACGCCCAGCTCTTTGGCAGCGGTCTCGACCACCGGCATCATCAGCTCGCCGAAGGCGTTGTCCTGGTAGGCCACGCCCACGGTGTCCATGTGGATGGTGGCCAGGGTGCGCAGGGAGTGCTCGACCTCGTCCTTGAAGCTGGCCTGCGAGGTGAAGAAGCTGGGGTGCGGCCGCAGCCGCAGCACGTGCGCACCGGTCCAGCTGCCCACCAGGGGCATGCGGGTCTGGGCCAGATAGGGCAACACGGCGGCCACACCAGCGGTGCTGCCCAGGCCGGTGAGCGCCACCACCTTGTCGCGCTCCACCAGCAGTTTGACGTTCTCCACCATGCGCGCGGTGTCGTAGCCGTCGTCCAGCAGCACCAGTTCAACTGGGCGACCGCCAATGCCGCCACGCTGGTTCACGGTGTCAAGGGCCAGTTTCTGCCCGGCCAGCGGTCCCTGGAAGGCGCCGGCCACGGGTCCGCTCAAGGGGGCGCTCTGCCCGATGCGGATGGGACCACTCTGGCTGTGCGCGAGCCTGGGCAGACCGAAGGCCGCCAGTGCGGCGCCTGCGCCGAGCAACTGGCGCCGGTCGATGAACATCGGCGAGCGGACCCGCCGGGTGTGGGAGGACGTGTTTGCCATCGGGTTGTCTCCTGCTGTGGCCAGAATCTTTGTTCCGGGACGCATGGTGGCCTCGCGTCTCTGGTTCCACAGTCGCGCCGATGACATGGCGCGCCCCGGTGCCGTGCGCTTTCGCACGCTGGGGCCCACCGTTGCACAGGTGGGCCGATCAACGGTTGCCCGGGCCTATTTCTTCATGGAGCAGGTGTTGAAGCCCAGCAAGGCATAAGGAGGGCACCAGCCCATCAGCCCCGTGAGCAGCGGCACCACGCCCACATAGGCCCACAGGCCCAGAGTGCCGGTGGCCGCTGCGGCGATCAGGGCCAGGCCAATGGCGATGCGCAAGATGCGGTCGATGCCGCCCACGTTTTTGGTCATGTCATGCTCCGTTGCTTGAGGTGCACTCCAGCGCTGCCGGAATGGCCCACACGGCGTGTGGTGGATGGCATTGAACCGCCGATCACGCTTCGGGTCTGTGACCGAGGTCACCAAACGTGTTGGCAGGGTCTGCGACGCTCAGCGCGGTTGCAGGGCCGCGAGTTCGCGCAGGGCGGCGCTGTCGCGCACGGTGATGCATTCGCGCGAAAGCTCGACCAGCCCCTCGCGCTCAAAGCGGTGCAGCAAGCGGGTGACGATCTCGCGCACCGTGCCCAGTTCGTCGGCGAGCGCCTGGTGGGTGATGTGGCGTTGCGGGCCGTGGCCGAGCAGGGCGGCGGCGAGGCGGCTGTCCAATCGCTGGAAGGCCACGGCTTCAATCAGGGCGGTGAGGTCGGTCATGCGCTGGGCGAACAGGCCCAGCACGTAGCGGCGAAATTCCGGATGGGCCATGCCGGTCTGGAAGTCGTCCGGCGGCAGCAGCGCCAGGGCGGTCTCCATGGTGGTCACGCCACGGGCGCTGAGCGGCTGCCCCGCGAACAGGCCGGCCGAAGACACCAGGCACATCTCGCCAGGCTGTACCCGGTAGAGCTCCAGTTCGCGCCCGTTGGCGGCGCTGCGCGAGACCCGCACCTCACCCTCGATCACCAGTGGGAAGCCCTGACAGGCATCGTTCTCGCGGAACAGTACCGCGCCGGCCGGGCAGCGCATCAGGGGCAGGGTGGGCAGCAGACCGGTCAGTGCACCCATCGCGGGGTAGAGCGACAGCAACTGGGCGGCAGGCAGTGCAGACATGCGGCCCATTGTAGGAGCGTGACGAGGCGGTGACGCCGGTGTCGGGATACGAATTGAATAGCTTAGTTCATTCGATTTTTTTGAATAGAGGGTTCAAGCCCTTTCACCGTTCGTGGGCTTTGCCCTCTCTACACTGCCGCCATGTCATCGACCGCCTCCACCCGCTACCACCCTTTGTCCGTGGCCCTGCACTGGCTGCTCGCCTTGGCGTTGGTGGGCCTGTTTGCGCTGGGCCTGTACATGGAGGGATTGTCGTTTTCACCCCAGAAGCTGAAGTTCTACAGCTGGCACAAATGGTTCGGGATGTTGGTGCTCACTCTCTCTTTCGTCCGCCTGATGTGGCGCCTGATCCAACGACCACCTGCCCTGCCCAGGGTGATCGAACACGCCATGCCGGTCTGGCAGCGCTGGGCACACCACGCCACCCATGGGGGCCTGTACCTTCTTTTCTTCGCGGTGCCCTTGCTGGGCTGGGCCTTCAGTTCGGCCGCAGGTTTCCCCATCGTGGTGTTCGGCGTGCTACCCCTGCCGGACTTCGTTCCGGTGAGCCCGGAACTTGCAGACCTGCTCAAACCGCTGCACAAGTACGCCGCCTTCGCGATGGCCGCCCTGGTGGGGCTGCACGTGGCAGGTGCGCTCAAGCACCATTTCATCGACCGTGACGGCCTGCTGGGCCGCATGGCCTGGGGCCAGCGCTGAGCGGCCACCGGCCATTTCACTCCCTTCCCGAAAGACCATCCATGCGTTTGCCCATCCGTGCCCTGTTCATTGCCTCCCTGGCCGCTGCCAGCCTGTTGCCGCTGGCCGCCCAGGCCCAGCAGCAGCTGGTGCCCGCCCAGAGCGAGATCCAGTTCGTGAGTCGCCAGATGGGCGTGCCGGTGGAAGGCAAGTTCAAGACTTTCAATGCCCAGGTCGCCTTCGACCCGGCCAAGCTGGCCACCAGCAGCATCGTCTTCACGGTGGACACCGGCAGTGCCGACATCAGCCGCGAAGCCAACGCCGAGCTGCCCAAGGACACCTGGTTCAATGTCGCCGCCTTCCCCAAGGCCACCTTCACCTCCAGCAGCATCAAGCGCATCGACGCCACGAAATACGAAGTCGCCGGCAAGCTGTCCATCAAGGGCGTGAGCAGCGACGTCGTTGTGCCGGTCACGCTGGCACAGAACGGCGCCACCACCACCGCTTCGGGTGCGTTCCCGATCAAACGCCTGACCTTCCGCATTGGCGAGAAGGAGTGGGCAGACACCTCGATGGTGGCTGATGAGGTGCAAGTGAAGTTCAAGCTGGCGCTGACCGGCATGCCCAAGCTTTGATCTTTTTTTTTCCGTGTTTCTCAATACAACCCCAACCCAGGAGTTCTTTTTCATGCGCAAATCCCTGACCTTGCTGGCTGCGGCCGCCACCCTGTCCACCGGTGCCTTCGCCGCTGACTACGCCATCGATCCCACCCACACCTTTGCCACCTTTGAAATTGGCCACTTCGGCGCCAGCGTGAACCGCGGCCGTTTTGACAAGAAGGAAGGCACGGTGCAGTTCGACCGCGCAGCCAAGACCGGCAAGGTCGACATCAGCTTCGACGTGGCTTCGGTGAACACCGGCACCGCCGCGTTCGACAAGCACATGACCAGTGCCGACATCCTCAATGCCGCTGCGCATCCCAAGGCGCGTTTTGTGTCCGACAAGTTCAGTTTCAACGGCGACAAGGTCAGCGAAGTCAGCGGTCAGCTCACCCTTTTGGGCAAGACGCAGCCAGTGACCCTGAAGGCCAACGCCTTCAACTGCTATGACAGCCCCATGCTCAAGCGTGAAGTGTGCGGCGGCGATTTCGAGACCACCATTGACCGCACCGCCTTTGGCGTGAACTACGGTGTGGACTGGGGTTTCCCGAAGAACGTTCGCTTGGTTTTGCAGGTCGAAGCCGTGAAGCAGTGATCTCCCCCCTGCGCTTCATTCGGAGCATCCCCCTGCGCCGCTGATGCGGCTTCCCCCCTCCGTAGCGCGCCTTCGGCGCTTCGAGGGGGGACGGCATCTTGGGCCGGCGGAGCCGGACCCTTGCTGCCTCTGGATCGAGGCACTTCGCTCAGGAGGGTGTCTTTTCTCCCTCGCCCCTCTGGGGTGAGGGGCTCCTGGAAAGAGGTGGCTTCTGTTTTATGAAGATGCCGCAGCCATAGGATGATCCTTTCCCCCATCAGGCCCGCCCCGTGCGGGCTTTTTGCATGGTGCTGGTACAAACGCATTCATGACCGACCACATCGATCCCTTGACCTGGGAAATCCGCACCGTGAACGTACCGGGTGAGGACGCGCTTTGGAGCGAGGCTGCTGGCCCTGTTGATGGCTTGCCGGTGTTGCTGATCATGGGGGCGATGAACCCGGGGCTGGTTTGGCCGCCGGGGTTTGTGCGGGCGTTGGTGGAGGGTGGTTGCCGGGTGGTGCGGTATGACCATCGGGACACGGGGCGTTCGTTTGTCAGTGACACGGCCCAGCCGCCTTACACGCTGGACGAGTTGACCCGTGATGCCCTGCATGTGCTCGACGCCTGGGGCCTGCCGCGCGTGGCGGTAGTGGGCTGGTCGATGGGTGGGTACATTGCCCAGCAGATGGCGCGCGATGTGCCGCAGCGGGTGAGTCATCTTGTGCTGCTGGGCAGCACGGCCGACCACCGACCCTACATGGCGGGTGTGATGGGGCGCCCGGCGTCTGAGAGTGAATTGCCCGGGCCGGCGCCGGGGTTTGTCGAGCGCTTGTGGGCCTTGTCTGCCCAGGCCGGCCAGCAATCGGCGGAAGCAAGTGCCGTTGAAGGCTGGGCGCTTTTCCATGGCGGTTCCTGGCCTTTCCCGCGCGAGCGGCTTCAGGCACAGATGCGCCAGGCCCTGGCCAACGGGCATCGGCCAGCCGCCGCGTTGCGTCATGCGCAGGCCGTCAGCCTGTCGCCGCCGCGCACCGCATGGTTGCCGAACCTGCGTATACCCACCCTGGTGCTACACGGGGCACACGACCCCTGCTTGCCGCTGGCCCATGGCGAGGCGCTGGCCCGGCTCATTCCCGGTGCGCGCCTGCAGGTGCTGGACATGGGGCACCTCCTGCCCGATGCGCTGGAGGCCGCTGCTGCGCACACGGTACTTGAGTTCATTCGACCCGAGAAGGTTGTGTAGCCAACTCCAGCTGCTTCAAAAAACGCAGGGCATGGGTGCGGTCGTGGCCGCACATCTCGCGGCTGGGCGGCAAAGAGGCGCATACGGCCGGCCGTTCCGGCAGGCCGAAGAGGCGGCAGCTCAATGATTCGTCCAGATGCGGGCAGGGCATGCCCGCCGGTTTGCCGTCTGGCAGACCGGGCAGGGGGCTGGAGATGGAAGGCGCGATGCAGCAGGCTGCGCAGCCCGGGCGGCATTCCAATCGTCTCAGTCCTGAAAGCGTTGCGTCGCCCACAAGACCTGCTGGATCACGCCATGCACCGCGTTGCGGTGGGCCTCGGTGGCCAGCGCGCCGTCCGGGTCAAAAGCTTCGCCTGCGCGGGGCATGGCGTATTGGCGCGGGGCCACCCAGCACTGCAGGTTCAGCAGGAGCGGGTTCAGGTGGCTGAGGCTGCGCACGCCGCCCAGCGCCCCGGGTGAGGTGGCCAGCAGGCCCACCACCTTGCCCTCAAAAGGCTTGGTGCCGCTCGACCAGTTCGGGTCGCCCTTGATGGGGCTGGAGACCCAGTCGATGGTGTTTTTCAGCAGGGCGGTGTAGCTGCCGTTGTATTCGGGCGAGCAGATGATCCAGGCGGGATGGGCATGAAAGATCTCCTTGAGCCGAACCACATCGCGCGGCGTCCCCTTGGCTTCCAGGTCGGCGTTGTACAGGGGCACGTCAAAGTCGGCCAGTTCCAGGCGGGTCACCTGTGCGCCTTCGGCCGTGGCCATTTGCGTGACCGCACCGGCGAGGCGGCGGTTCCAGGATTGGGCGCGGGTGCTGCCCGCGAAGACGAGGAGGGGGATGGAGGTGCTCATGCCTTGATTCTGGCACCGACGGATCGCAGGTTTCCTGCGTTGTCTGGGGACCCGTGACCCTTCACATCTCGCAGGCAGTGCACGCCCGGGAGGATGGTGGGACAATTGCAGGTTGCCTGCCTCTCGCGGTGGGTTGCGGTGGTTTCACGTGAAACACTGCCCTTTTTGCATTGCGGGCCGCCGCTGCGAGCGGCGCCCTGGAGCACCAGCCATGTTGTACCCACAAGAATTTGACGTCATCGTTGTTGGCGGCGGCCACGCCGGCACGGAGGCCGCGCTGGCCGCTGCGCGCATGGGCTGCACCACGCTGCTGCTCACGCACAACATCGAAACCCTGGGCCAGATGAGCTGCAATCCCAGCATCGGCGGCATTGGCAAGGGCCATCTGGTGAAAGAGGTGGACGCACTGGGCGGCGCGATGGCGCTGGCCACGGACGAGGGTGGCATCCAGTTCCGCATTCTCAACAGCAGCAAGGGCCCGGCCGTGCGTGCCACCCGCGCTCAGGCCGACCGCATTCTGTACAAGGCCGCCATCCGCCGCATTCTGGAGAACCAGCCGAATCTGTGGCTGTTCCAGCAGGCGGTGGACGACCTGATGGTGGACGGCGACCGGGTGGTGGGCGCCGTTACGCAGGTGGGCATCCGCTTCCGCAGCCGCACGGTGGTGTTGACGGCGGGCACTTTTCTTGACGGAAAAATCCACGTAGGGTTGAACAACTACAGCGCAGGCCGGGCAGGCGACCCGCCGGCGGTGAGTCTGTCGGCACGGCTGAAGGAGTTGAAGCTGCCGCAGGCACGGTTGAAGACGGGCACCCCGCCGCGCCTGGATGGGCGCAGCATCGACTACAGCAAGTGCCAGGAGCAGCCCGGCGACGGCGTGCCCGGCGGCATGAACGCCGAGCGCCCGGTGCCCGTGTTCAGCTTCATGGGCAACACGGCCATGCACCCGCAGCAGGTGCCTTGCTGGATCACGCACACCAATGAGCGCACGCACGACATCATCCGCTCCGGGTTTGACCGCAGCCCCATGTTCACCGGCAAGATCGAGGGCGTGGGCCCGCGCTATTGCCCCAGCGTGGAAGACAAGATCAACCGCTTCGCCGACAAGGACAGCCACCAGATCTTCCTGGAGCCCGAAGGGCTGACCACGCACGAGGTCTACCCCAACGGGATTTCCACCAGCTTGCCGTTTGACATCCAGTACGCCCTGGTGCGCAGCATGGCAGGTTTGGAGAATGCACACATCCTGCGGCCGGGCTACGCCATCGAATACGACTATTTTGACCCGCGCTCGCTCAAGAGCAGCTTCGAGACGAAGCAGATCCAGGGCCTGTTCTTTGCTGGCCAGATCAACGGCACCACCGGTTATGAAGAGGCCGCAGCGCAGGGTCTGTTCGCTGGGCTCAATGCCGCGCTGCAAGTGAAGGGCGAGGCTCCCTGGTTGCCCCGCCGTGACGAGGCTTACCTGGGGGTGCTGGTGGATGACCTCGTGACCCAGGGCGTGACCGAGCCCTACCGCATGTTCACCAGCCGGGCCGAGTTCCGGTTGCAGTTGCGTGAGGACAATGCCGACATGCGCCTGACGGAGGCGGGCCGGAGGCTGGGGCTGGTGGACGACGCCCGATGGGATGCCTTCAGCCGCAAGCGCGATGCGGTGGCGAAGGAAACTGAACGCCTGAAAACCACCTGGGTGAACCCCCGCAACCTTCCGGCGGCCGAGTCTGAGCGGGTGCTGGGCAAGGCCATCGAACACGAACACAACCTGTTCGACCTGTTGCGCAGACCGGGCGTGCCGTACGCTGCTTTGGTCGGGTTTGACGATGGTAGGTATGTGGCGCCGGATGTTTCACGTGAAACGCTGGGCGACTTGCTGGAGCCGGTGGTGGAGCAGGTGGAGATTGCCGCCAAGTACGCCGGCTACATCGACCGGCAGAAGAGCGAAGTGGAGCGCGCGTCGCACTACGAAGGGTTGAAGCTGCCCGCGGATCTGGACTATCTGCAGGTCAAGGCCTTGTCATTTGAAGCTCGGCAGAAGCTGGCTCAGCATCGCCCTGAAACTCTGGGACAGGCTTCGCGCATCTCCGGAATCACACCGGCCAGCATTTCGCTGCTGATGATCCACCTGAAGAAGGGCGGCTTCAAGGGGTTTGCCACGGTGGCGATCGAGGCCGAGGGGTCGGCATGAGTCAGGACATGGGGGTGGCCGGCGCTGGCCGGGAAGTGTTGGTGGGTGGGTTGCAGGAACTGGGGCTTCGTATGAGCGACCCCCAGATCGATGCCTTGATGACTTATCTCGATCTGCTGCAGAAGTGGAACAAGGTCTACAACCTCACGGCGGTGCGTGATCCGGCAGAGATGATGACGCACCACCTGCTCGACAGTCTGGCAGCGATCGAGCCGCTGGTGCGGCAGGTGGGAGAGCGCACGGTCCAGCTGCTTGATGTGGGTTCGGGCGGCGGTTTGCCAGGGGTGGTGATTGCCGTGGCCTGCCCCTGGATCAACGTGACCTGCGTTGACACCGTGGCCAAGAAGGCGGCCTTCATCCAGCAGGTCGCCGCCACCTTGAAGCTGCCCAATCTCCGAGGCCTGCATGCCCGGGTGGAGAGTCTGAACGCCTTGTCAGGGCAGGGCTTTGATGTGGTGTGCTCGCGTGCCTTCGCATCACTGGTCGATTTCGTGAACTGGTCGCGGGGCAGTCTTTACCCCGGGGCGGTGTGGATGGCCATGAAGGGCAAACATCCGAAGGAAGAGCTCGCGACCCTGGCTGCCGAGGCCCCAGGCGTTGAGGTGTTTCACGTGGAACAGCTTCGGGTGCCCGGCCTAGAGGCCGAACGCTGCATTGTCTGGATGCGGCCGGCCACCCACGCTGTGGCCTGACGGTCACAGCCGGCGCCCTCGCACACCCTTCACGTAAACTCAACCCTTCATTTGAGAGGGTCACACCATGTTGGGCATTGCGGATTACGGCGCGTTTGTCGTCGCCATCGTCGTGTTTCTGGCCATTCCCGGCCCGGGCAATCTGGCCCTCATCACCTCCACGGGCAAGGGGGGCGTGCGCGGAGGCCTGGCGGCAACCCTTGGCGTCATAGCAGGCGATCAGGTGTTGATGTGGATGGCGGTGGCGGGCGTGGCTGCGTTGCTGAGCTCCTATCCCGCAGCGTTCAGCGCCGTGCAGTGGTTGGGTGCCGCTTACCTCGCCTGGCTTGGCTTCAAGATGCTGACGGCCAAACCTGGCGACGCGCCTGTGCTCAACATACGCCCGCGCCAGTACTTCCAGCAGGGCTTGACCATCACCTTGCTCAATCCCAAGGCCATCGTGTTCTACATGGCCTTCTTCCCGCTGTTTGTGGACCCGGCGAAGCACCAGGGCCTGATCACCTTTGGCGCCATGGCGGCTACCGTGGCCGTGCTGACCTTCCTCTACGGCCTGACCGCCGTGCTGCTCACCCACCTCTTGGCCGAGCGCATGAGAGCCAAGCCGGTGATCGGCCGCACCCTGGAGAAGCTTGCGGGCGTCTTTCTGATCGGTTTCGGCATCAAGCTGGCCATTTCAAAATGAGGACGCTGCCCTTGTACACGAGAGGTCCTTCTGCTTCCTACCCGGGCGCGCACGCTCGCCGTTCTGGCTCAGGGGGGAAAGTCTGATGGCCAAGATTTTTTGTGTCGCCAACCAAAAGGGTGGGGTGGGAAAAACCACCACGACGGTGAATCTCGCTGCCGGTCTGGCCAAGATCGGTCAGCGCGTGCTCATGGTGGATCTGGACCCGCAGGGCAACGCCACCATGGGCTCGGGGGTGGACAAACGCAGCATGGCGCTGTCCGTGTACGACGTGCTGCTGGAGTCGGCCAGTGTGACCGAGGCGGCCACCTATTCAGAGAAGTGTGGCTACCACGTGCTGGGCGCCAACCGCGAGCTGGCGGGTGCCGAGGTGGAGCTGGTGGATGTGGAGCGACGCGAGCGCCGACTCAAGCAGGCGCTGGCGGCGGTGGATGGCGAGTACGACTTCGTGCTGATCGACTGCCCGCCCAGTCTGAGCATGCTCACCCTCAATGGCCTGTGTTCGGCTCACGGCGTGATCGTGCCCATGCAGTGCGAATACTTCGCGCTCGAAGGTCTGACCGATCTGGTCAACACCATCAAGCAGGTGCACGCCAACCTCAACAAGGATCTGCAGATCATTGGGCTGCTGCGTGTGATGTACGACCCTCGCATCACCCTGCAATCGCAGGTGAGCGATCAGCTCAAGGCGCACTTTGGCGAAAAGGTGTTTGACACCGTGATCCCCCGCAACGTGCGCCTGGCCGAGGCGCCCAGTTATGGGCTCCCCGGCGTGGTGTTCGACCCCGCAGCGCGCGGAAGCCAGGCATTCATCGGTTTTGCCGGCGAAATGGTCGAGCGTATTCAGAAAATGTGAGGGCAGGGTGTTTCACGTGAAACCTCAAAACATCTTGATTCTCCCGGGCTGGCAGAACAGCGACCCGGACCACTGGCAGAGCCGATGGGAAGCCTTGTACGGCTACCGGCGCGTCGACCAGCACGACTGGATGACACCCAAGCGCGGTGACTGGATCGCGCGGCTTGAAGACGTGATCCTGGGGTGTGATGGCCCGGTGGTGCTGGTCGCGCACAGTCTGGGTTGCATCCTCACCGCAGCCTGGGCTGCAGCGTCGCGCAGCACTGGCCGCGTACAAGGCGCGCTGCTGGTGGCGCCAGGCGACCCGGAGCGCGAAGAACTGCGCGCCCATCTGCCCGGCTGGTCCCCCATCGTGCGCCAGCGCCTGCCGTTCCCTGCGGTGCTGGTGGGTAGCCGCAACGATCCGTATTGCGACTTCGCCAAGGCCAGAGGCCTGGCCGAAAGCTGGGGTTCGCGCTTCGTCGACCACGGTGAGCGGGGTCACATCAATACCGAATCCGCAGTGGGTGACTGGCCGGAAGGGCACGTTATGCTCATGCGCCTCTTGACTGAAAGTGCTTGGCCATGAACGAGGAGGTTTCAATAGTCAACCTGATCGAGGCATCGCATGCATTGCCTGCCGCTTGGCGGTCTTCGCTGGTGGGCCAAGCTGCGGGTGCGAACATCAAGGTGCTGCGCATGGACGCGACCACCTACCCGAACGAGTCGCATGACTTTGACGAAGCCCTGCTGGTGCTGGATGGTCAGATGAATTTGTGTATTCAGGGGAAACAGGTTGAAGTGTCGGCCGGCGAGGTGTTCATCGTGCCAGCGGGTGTGCCTCATGCGGTGGCGGCCGGCAGCCATGGCACCCTCGTGATCATCGATCGATAGCCCGCCCATCAGTCGTGGTGTCTGCAACCCCAAATTTAACCGTATAGAACATGGTCACCAAGAAACCCAAAGGCCTGGGCCGCGGCCTCGAAGCCCTGCTGGGCCCCAAAGTGGCGGAAGCCGCATCGCCCGACGCGCAGGAAAATGAGCGCAATGCCACACCCACCACGCTGGCGTTGACCGAGCTGGTCCCAGGCGTGTACCAGCCGCGCACCCGCATGGATGAGGGCGCGCTCTACGAACTGGCCGAGTCCATCAAGGCCCAGGGCATCATGCAGCCCATCCTGGTGCGCAAGCTGATCAACGGTGCCAACGCCGGCAAGTACGAGATCATCGCGGGCGAACGGCGCTTCCGCGCTTCGCGCCTGGCCGGGCTGGACAGCGTGCCGGTGCTGGTACGCGATGTGCCCGACGAGGCCGCAGCCGCCATGGCCTTGATCGAGAACATCCAGCGTGAGGATCTGAATCCGCTGGAAGAAGCCCAGGGTTTACAACGCTTGGTGAAGGAGTTTGGACTCACTCACGAACAAGCGGCTCAGGCGGTGGGCCGCTCGCGCAGCGCCGCGAGCAACCTGCTGCGCCTGCTGCAGCTGGCCGAGCCCGTGCAGACCATGCTCATGGCCGGCGACCTCGACATGGGCCACGCCCGCGCGCTGCTCGCGCTGGACAAAGCCTCCCAGATCACGGCGGGCAACCAGATCGCAGCCAGGAAAATGTCGGTGCGCGAGGCAGAAAGCCTGGTCAAGAAGCTCGGCGCCGAATTCGCGCTGGCACCGCAGAAGCTCAAGAAAGACAAGTCACGCGACATCAAGCGCGTCGAAGAAGAGCTGTCAGACTTGCTGACCGCCGACGTGGAGGTGCGCGTGAAAAAACGCGTCAAGCGCCACGGCCGCGTGGAAGAAATGGGCGAGCTGGCGATCCAGTTCGGATCGCTCGATGAGCTCAATGGCCTGATCGAGAAGCTCAGGAACTCCCCCCTGCGCTGCTGACGCAGCTTCCCCCCTCCGTCGCGCGCCTTCGGCGCTTCGAGGGGGGACGGCATCTTGGGCCGGCGGAGCCGTCCCGCGCTGCCCTTGGAATGAAGGCATTTCGCGCCGAAGGGGCTTCTGCACTTCCGCTGCCCTCTGGTGAAGGCAGTTCGATTTCAAATGGCACTGCCCCATAAAAAAGGCCTCTCGAGAGAGGCCTTTTTGCATTCTGAAGCGACGCCACGCCAGCTTCCAGCAGATGCCGAGGGTCCGGCTTCGCCGGCCCTAGGGCATCGTCCCCCCTCCAAGCCGAAGGCGCAAGAGAGGGGGGAAGCCGCGTCAGCGGCGCAGGGGGAGTTCCTTACTGCCCGACCTTCAGCTGACCACCCCGGCCCAGGCCGCCCTTGACTTCCTGTGCCTTGTAATTGCGCAGCGAGATCACCATGCTGTTGTAGGCGTCGGTGAAAGCCGCCACGGTGGCCTTGCCCGCAGGGGTGCGCGAAAAACCACTCAGTGCGCCGCCGGCGCTCGGGCCAAAGGCGCCGAGTGCCGCGCCGTAGTTGGTGGCGGTGGCATTGCCTTCAGAGATGGCGATCTGCACGCCCGAGCGGATGTCCAGCAGCGTCATGGTCACGACCGATGCCTTGCTTTCCAGACCACCGGCGATGACGCCGAGGTTGCGGTTGCGACCACCCAGCAAGCCACCCAGGGCGCCGGCCAGTTGACCGGTGGACTCGTTGTCAATGATGACGGCGGGTTCCAGGTAGTAGTCGGCCGCCACGCGCTGGCCTTTTTGCTGATTGGAGCCAGCGCGGAACTCACCGGAGTTGCGCTGACGGTCGGTGATGGCGGTGAGGCGGCTGTCGGTCCGTGCGTTGCCCACGGCAGTGATCACGAAACAGTTCGACTGTTGCACAGCCAGGCGGATCAGCGGTTCGATGGTGGTGACCTGGGTCTCACGGCCGAAGCTGCCGTACCACTCTTTGCCGCGGCCGTCATCCACGGCCAGCGTGCCCAGCGGTGCGTCACAGCGCTGCAGGTTGGAGTTCGCGTTCACGCTGGTGGCGCCGCCGGCTGCTCCGGTGGTTGCGGTCGCTGCGCCGCCACCGCCGGTGCTGACGTGGCCGCCGCCCGGCGTCACACAGCCGGCCAGTGCCAGAGAGGCTGTCAATGCAGCCCAGCGGAAAGAGGTATGGAGTTTGGACATGAACTTGCCTTCAGTTGCTTGGTGAGAAATCGAATCGGGCGAACAAGGAAAAAGGCTGTCTGTGGCAAAACGACAGCAGATGGAGGACGCTCAGCGCAGGTACCAGCCGCGTGAGCCCCAGACCCAGTAATACGGGTAACCGCTGTACCAGGCACCCCACGACTTGCGGTGGGCTTCGCGAACGCGGAAGGCGGCTTGTTCATCCTTCTTGGCGGCCTGCGCATCGGGCAACAGCGCCCTGGCGCCTTTGTGGCCGTTGGCGGCGGCGCGGGTCAGCCACGCTTCGGCTTCTTGAGGGTCGGAGCCCATTTCTTCGAAGCCCATGAGGTAGAGCCGGCCCAGGGCAAACTGGGCTTCCGTGTGACCACCGTCACCCGCTTTGCGCATCCACTGCATGGCCTGGTAGGAGTTGCGTTCGACACCATCGCCGCGAAGCAGGCGCAGGCCCAGGTCGTAGGCGGCTTTGGGGTTGTTCTCGGCCAGATCGGTCAGCGCCTGCAGGCGGCGCTCGGCTTCAGGGTCCACCGGCGTGCCCTGGAACGTGGCGGAGTCGCGCGAGCGGTCAGAGCAGCCGCTGCTGTCGCAGATGCGCACCGTGTCCTGACGCGGGGCGGTCTGTTCTTCGGGTGTCTGCTTTTGCGTGGCACAGCCGGCCAGCGAAAGCGTCGCCAAAATAAAGATGATGTAAGCGGTGCGCATGAAACCTCCTGTAGCTTTTTGTAGTCAGAAACGCCAAAAAGTATACATGGGGCCCGTACAAATTGACACAGGGTAACACCACAGATGTCATCTGATCGAGGGAGCAGGGCCGGCCGATGCCCGGCGCACAGCGCCCCCTCACCACCCTTCAGAGCGAGAAGATCTTGCCCGGATTCATGATGTTGTCCGGGTCCAGTGCGCGCTTGATGGTGCGCATCATGTTCACCGCACCGGTGCCGGCCTCGGTGAGCAGAAAGTCCATCTTGTGCAGGCCCACGCCATGTTCGCCGGTGCAGGTGCCCTCCAGGCTGAGTGCGCGCGCCACCAGTTTGTGGTTGAGCTCTTCGGCCAGCGTGTGTTCTTCGGGCTTGGTGGGGTCGATCAGGTAGCCGAAGTGGAAGTTGCCGTCGCCCACGTGGCCCACCAGAAAGTAGGGCAGGCCGGCGGCATCGGCCTCGCTCACGGAGTCGAGCAGGCAGTCGGCCAGGCGGCTGATGGGCACGCAGGTGTCGGTGCTGATGGCGCGGCAGCCCGGTTTGCTCTGGATGGCCGCAAAGTAGGCGTTGTGCCGCGCGGTCCACAGGCGGGTACGCTCCTCGGGCGTGTCGGCCCATTCAAAGGCGTTGCCGCCGAAATCGGTGGCGATCTCCTGCACGGTTTCGGCCTGCTCCTTCACGCTCGCGGGCGAGCCGTGGAACTCCATGAGCAGCATGTTTTCTTCGCGCAGGCCCAGCTTGCTGTGTGTGTTGACCATGCGCACCGTGTTGTGGTCGATCAACTCACAGCGCGCGATCGGCACACCCAGCTGGATCACCTGAATGACGGTGCGCACAGCCGCTTCAATGCTGGGGAACGAACACGTGGCGGCCGAGATGGCTTCGGGCAGGGGGTAGAGTTTGAGCGTGACCTCGGTGATCACGCCCAACGTGCCTTCGCTGCCCACCATCAGGCGCGTGAGGTCGTAACCGGCCGAGGATTTTTTGGCGCGCGTGCCGGTGCGGATCACCTCGCCCTGCGCCGTCACCACCTCCAGGGCCAGCACGTTCTCGCGCATGGTGCCGTAGCGCACGGCGTTGGTGCCGCTGGCGCGGGTGGCCGTCATGCCGCCAATGGAAGCATCGGCCCCCGGGTCGATCGGGAAGAACAGCCCCTCGCTTTTCACCGCCTCGTTCACGGCCTTGCGCGTCACACCAGGCTGCACCGTCACGGTGAGGTCTTCGGCATTGATGGCCAGCACCTCGTTCATGCGGCTCACGTCGATGCTGATGCCGCCTTGCACGGCCAGCAAATGGCCTTCCAGCGAGGAGCCCACGCCAAACGGAATCACCGGTACCTTGTACTTCGCGGCCAGCTTGACCGCATCGGCCACGTCCTGCGTGCTCTGGGCAAACACCACGGCCGCAGGCGGCGGCACTTCGTACACCGACTCGTCGCGCCCATGCTGTTCACGCACCACCAGGGCGGTGGAGCATTGGGCGCCAAAGCGCTGCTGCAGCTCGGCAATTAGTTCGTCAGGGGTGGCGCGCTGGTGCACATCAGGCGCCAGATGGCTGAGGGCGGTGGGGGCGTTCATGGCAGTCTCCGAAATCTGATGGGGCAGCCAGCCAGTTTACGCCGTACAGGTACGGCTGGGGAGGTTGAGGCCTTCAGGCGGTGCCTGATCAGGTACGACCTGTGCGGGAGCCAGCGGTGGTGGGGTTCGTTGGCACTGACCGCGTGTTCGCGGGCAAGACGGAAGCCGTGGCGGCGCTCTGGATGGGCGTCGATGCCCCCGATGCGCGGTGGGCAGGCGTGGCCTGCAGGGCAGACATGCCGGCCAGTCCCAGCGTGCAGGCGGCGATGAGCTGCACGCTACGGGCTTCGAAGTCGGCAAGGCGTTGGCGGGAACGGGCCATGAATGCGGTCTCCTGTCGGTTGAATGGTTGCCATTGGGAATGCTCCGGGCGAATCAGGCCAGCGCTTTTTCCACTTGTTGCATCGTGTACATCGGGCAGAAGGTATTCACAATTGTCAGCAGGGCGCTACGGGAACCTCCTCGGAGGGCGCGCGCCGGCTTCCCGCACAATCGCTGGTGAGACAAACCAACCGGAACCATCCATGGGCAAACGACTGACGCAGATTGCCACCCGCACCGGTGACGCCGGTACCACTGGCCTGGGCGACAACACCCGCGTTTCCAAGAACAGCCTGCGTGTGCATGCCATGGGCGATGTGGACGAACTGAACTCGCACATTGGCGTGCTGCTGTGCGAGGACATGGCCGATGATGTGCGCGCCGTGCTGGTGGAGATCCAGCACCAGCTCTTCAACCTGGGCGGCGAACTGTCCATCCCCGGGTTCGAGCTGCTCAAACCTGAGGCGGTACTGGCGCTTGACGACGCTCTGGCCACCTACAACGATCAGTTGCCGCGCTTGCAGGAGTTCATCTTGCCGGCGGGCACGCGCGCGGCCAGCCAGGCCCATGTGTGCCGCACCGTGGCGCGGCGTGCCGAACGCGCGGTGGTGGCGCTGGGGAATGAAGAAGCCCTGAAGGACACACCACGCCAGTACCTGAATCGCCTTTCGGATCTGATGTTCGTGCTGGCACGCGTGCTCAATCGCATGAACGGCGGTGACGACGTGTACTGGAAGAGTGAGCGCCTGGCCCAGCAGGGAACCGAGTGATGTCGGGCCGCGAATGGTGCCAGGCGCTGACAGGGGCGCTGGCCGCCCTCGCCGGTGTGCTGCCCCTGGGCGCCCAAGCACAACCCGACGTGGGCAAGGTGGTGCTGGTGTGCGAGGCGGTCTATTTGCCGGCGCGCAGCGTGTGGGTGCGCTCCGTCGGCATTGAATACGACCAGAAGCGCGTGCTGTCGGTGGCGATCGACGGTGTGCCGGTGTATTCGTTCAATGTGCGGGACACGCTCATCCTCACGGCGCTGGACAACGAGCGCATCCAGATCGACACGGCCACCCGGAGCTGGACCAGTGATTTTCGTGGCATGGCTTCGTCTCAAGGGCGGTGTGAACGGGCGCGTTGATCACCGACGGGGCATTTTTCGGGAACATCGACGCATCGGCGCCAGGCACGCCTACTGCAGCGGATAGCTGGCACTGGCTGCGCCCAGTTGGGCCGGCGTGAGTTGCACGCGCGCCTTTGTGCCGTCGATGTAGTTCACTGTGATCAGGAAGCTCGTGGCCTTGGATTGCAGCACCGCGCTGACAGGGACTTCGTACGCGTTCTCGACATTGGTGGCGTCAAAGACGAAGCTGCCGCGGGCCGAACTGCCGGTGTCCTGATAGTCAATGGAGGCCACGCCGGTGGTCGGGTTGTGCACCCGCACCCGCGACCACCAGGGGTTGCTGCCGTCCTTGACGTTCAATGTGGGTGGGCCGTCGGACACTTCGGGGTGGCCGCTGCACGACACGAAGCGCCATTGCCCGGCGTAACGCCCGAATCCGTCGGACATGACCGCGTCGGGAGCGCGTCCACCCAGGTCAATGCCGCAATTGCCGTCCGGGCATTTGTCCACGATGCGCACTGTGACGGGCTTGAGGCCCTGCGAGGTCAGCACGGTCACTTCCGCACACTGGCCGCAGACCTTGCCACGCTGCCATTGGCCTTGCCCATCGCCAGCCCCGACGTGGACGTTGATGGCGGCGTAGGACTGGATGTTTGTTGATCCATAGCCGCAGGCACCGCCGCGGCTCGCGCTGGTGCTGTACATGGTGACATTGCCGTGGCCGCCTGCGCTGGACAAGGTGGGCGGCGCAGGCGTTGCAGCGTTGCATGAGCCCGTGCACTGACTGGGCAATGCACTGCCGTCGTCAGCGCCGGTGCCCGTGCTGGCGGTGCTGTCGCTGCTTCCGCCGCAAGCGGTCACCACAAAGATCAAGGCGAAGCACAGCGCGAGAACGCGGGATTTCAGGCCCGGCGCCGGTGTGTCAGGAAAGGACAGATGCATGTGATGCCCCCCCAAGGCTAAACGACAAAACCAGAAGTCAACCGCCACCGATCTGCCGGGACGGGCGCCGCCAGCGGCGGAATCCGGTTTATAGCAGGCGCGTTCTTCACCGCCCGATGCGCTGCCGAGGGCGGTGCGGGAGAGCAGCAAATGCCCTTCCGGCGCGGAATGTCCCATCCAGAGATACCGCGGAACCGGCTCTGCCGGGCCACTGGTATCGCCCCCTCGAAGGGGGTGACGCGCCGTCGGCGCGGCGCGGGGGTGGTCAACAGTTTCTGCGAGGGGGGTTATCCCAATACCGCCATCGTGATGCGCGACACACAGGTGAGTTCGCCCGCGTCATTGCGCATGTCGATCTGCCAGACCTGGGTGGTGCGGCCGATGTGCACCGGCCGCGTGATGCCGGTGACCCAGCCGCTGGTCGCGCCCTTGATGTGGTTGGCGTTGATGTCCAGACCCACCGCGCGGTGGCCTTCCGGGCAGCTGTAGGCTGCGCCACACGAACCCAGGGTTTCGGCCAGCACCACGCTCACGCCGCCATGCAGCAGACCGTAAGGCTGTTTGGTGCGTGTGTCCACCGGCACGCGTGCGCGAATGAAGTCGTCGCCCACCTCCAGGAACTGGATGCCCAAGTGTTGCACGGCGGTGTCGATGTGAAGGGAGGTGAGTTCTTCGACGGAAATGGGTTTTTTCCAGATGGTCATGGGCGTTCAGCGTGGCAGATGGGGAAGTCGATGATCGCCCAACTGTAGCGAACGCGCATGACCCTGCCCAGCCCTGGGTGTCACCCATGCGGGCCGACGCATGGGGGCTGGTCAGCCTTTGCGTCGCAAAGGCACCACGGTGCCGGTGTGCGGCGGCAGCGCCCAATGTGACGGCAGCGCATGGAGCACGGCCCGCGCGTCCAACGAGCGGATGGGCACCGCGTTGTCCATGGGAATGCGGTCGTGCGCCTGCAAAGCCATGTAGCGCAGCGCGCTCACTCGCAGGAACGACGAGAAGTTGCCCACCTCGCCGCGCGCGGCCACCAGCTCGTCATAGAGCTTTTCAATCAGCTGCACCACCGTCATGCCATCGCGCTCGCCAATTTCAGAGAGCACATCCCAGTACAGGTTCTCCAGCCGGATACTGGTGACTACCCCGTGCAGCCGCACCGAGCGTGTGCGGCTGGCATAGCTGTCGGGGTCGGCACTGATGAAGACTTCACACATGGTGGGGCTCCTGCATTGGCGAACGAAGCCGCATTGTCGGCGGCTTCAGGTGTGCGTGGAACATCTCAATGTGTGATGGTGGTGCCCAGCAGTTTCAGAAACTGTGCGATCCACGCCGGGTGCGCCGGCCATGCAGGCGCGGTGACGAAGGGGCCGTCGGTCACGGCCTGGTCGACCTCGATGTTGGCGTAGGTGGCACCCGCCAGCTCCACCTCCACCTGGCAGGCCGGATAGGCCGAGATGGTGCGGCCCTTGATGTCGCCCGTGGCGGCCAGCAATTGCGCGCCATGGCACACAGCTGCCACCGGCTTGCCGCTGCTGGTGAAGTGCTTCACCATCTTCATCACACTGGCGTGCATGCGCAGGTACTCGGGGCCGCGTCCGCCGGGGATCACCAGGCCGTCGTAGCTCTCGGGCTTCACGTCGGCAAGGGTGGCGTTGAGCGTGAAACGATGACCGGGCTTTTCGCTGTAGGTCTGCGCGCCATCAAAGTCGTGGATGGCGGTGTGGATGAAGTCGCCCGCCTTCTTGTCGGGCGCCACGGCATGCACCGTGTGGCCCACCGCCTGCAGCGCCTGAAACGGCACCATGGTTTCGTAGTCTTCGCAGTAATCGCCACAAATCATCAACAGCTTCTTGCCCATGTGAGTCTCCTGGTGGGGTGGAACATGGGGCATTGTTGATGGCGGTGGCGCAGGCGGGGTAACAGCCGAATACTGCGGACATGGGGGTTTGCCCTGAGGCTTTACCGCCCCAGGGAGTCTTCAACGCCTGCGACTCAACAACCAGTACAGAAAGATCGCACCAAAGGTCGCGGTGCCGATGCCACCCAGGCCGAACTGACCGAACTTCAGTGTGTACTCGCCGGTGCCCAGAATGATCGGAATCGCGGCGACCAGCAGGTTGCGGTTGTCGGAAAAATCCACCTTGTTGTCGACCCAGATCTTGGCGCCGGCGACGGCGATCAGGCCGAACACGACGATGGAAACCCCGCCCATCACGGCCAGTGGAATCGCCTGGATCAGCGCGCCGAACTTGGGGCTGAAGCCCAGCACGATGGCGATGCAGGCGGCCACCACGAACATGGCGGTGGAGTAGATCTTGGTAGCGGCCATCACGCCGATGTTTTCCGCGTAGGTGGTCACGCCTGTGCCACCTGATGCACCGCTGACCATGGTGGCCACGCCGTCGCCGATGAAGGCCTTGCCCAGGTAGGGGTTGAGGTCGCGCCCGGTCATGGCGCTCACGGCCTTGATGTGGCCCAGGTTTTCGGCCACCAGAATCAGGGCCACCGGCGCGATCAGAAGGATGGCTTGTGCCTGGAACACGGGCGCGGCGAAGGTGGGCAGACCGAACCAGGGCGCGTTGGCAATGCCCGACACGTCGATGGGCTTGCCCAGGCCCAGGCCATTGGTGAGCACCGCGTAGATCAGGCTGGCCGCGATCAGGCCTACCAGGATCAGCAGGCGCTGCGTCATGCCGCGCGTGTACACGGCGACCAGGCCCACGCTGATGAACGTCACCGCCTGCATCCAGGCATCAAAACCCGTGGGTGCCATGTTCTTGATGGGAATGGCCGCCAGGTTCAGGCCGATCACGGCCACCACCGTGCCGGTGACAACGGGTGGCATCAGGCGTTCGATCCAATGCACCGCTGCCCCTTCTTCCACTTCGTCCACCTCCATGCCGGCCATGGGTGTGCTTTTTGTGTGCTTCACATTGGTGGCGTGCACGATGAAGCCGATGACCGTGTAGACCAGGCCGCAGATGACGATGCCGCCCAGCGCCACGCCCAGATTGGCGTTGGGGCCGGGGCCGGCATAACCGCTGGCAGCGATCACCACACCGATGAACGCAAAGCTGGAGCCCAGGTAGCTGGGCACCTTGCCGCCGGTGATGAAGAAGAAGATGAGCGTGCCGATGCCGCTCATGAGGATGGCCACGTTCGGATCGAAGCCCATGAGCAGGGGCGCCAGCACCGTGGCACCGAACATGGCGATCACGTGTTGCACGCCCATGACCGTGGTTTGTGGCCAGGGCAGGCGTTCGTCCGGCGCGATGACGCCGCCGGCGTTGAGTGTGCGCGCGGGCTTTTCGGTCCACTGGAACAGGGCCATGGGAATCTCCGTTGGTGAGGTGGCGGCGATTCTGCCCGTTTCTCGCCAGTTCCTTTCGACGGACCTACCGGTGGTGATTGGCCCCGGGGCTTCAGGCCACCCGGAAAAAGCGCACTTCCACCCGGTCAGGGAATCGGGCCCCGGTGCCGACGAACAGGCTTTCCGTCATCCAGGCCAGCGCCGGGTGCGACACTTCGAAGGTGGGCGCACAGCGGAAGTAGATCGCCGCCGGGTCCACCGGCTCGCCGCGCACCAGCTTCGCAATGTCCTCGGGCGAGCCCCGGCGCAGCGCGCGGTTCTGCACGAACACGTGTGCGCCGGCCCACGCTTCGTCGTCCAGCTGCAGCAGGTAGCGCGCGTCCAGATCCGCACTCGTGGCACTCACCACCAGCTGAAAGTCCGCTCCACCCGCCATCACACGGCCGTTGATGCGCCCGCTCACAGTACCGCCGGTGATGGGGATGATGCGGCGCTTGCCCCGGCTGTTGAGGCCGATGACTTCGCCGGCTTCGATGGGCGTGGCGACGTGGACGGTGAGGTCCATCACCGGTTCAAGGAGAGGGATGGGCAAGGTCATGGTTGTGCGTGCGGGAGTGGGCGGGAGTGGGTCAACCCTGGCGGGCGGGCAGGATTTCGCCACTGCATTGTCCGAAGCCGATGCGCGCGGCGCCCGGCTTCTCGCACCAGCCGCGCAGGATCACGTTGTCGCCGTCTTCCAGGAAGCGGCGGCGTTCGCCGGTTCCGGGCAGTTCGATGTCGCGTGTGCCGCCCAGGCTGAGTTCGACGATGGCGCCAGCCTCTGCAGGGGTGGGGCCGGAGATGGTGCCGGTGCCCAGCAGGTCGCCGCTTTGCAGGTTGCAGCCGCCCACGGTGTGCTGCGTCACCATCTGGCCGATGGTCCAGTACTGGTGTCGGAAGCCGGTGGCCGAGAGGCGGTCCGGGGCCGCGCCTTTGGCTCGGTGCTGCGCGGTTTCCAGCAGGACTTCCAGCTGGATGTCCACACCACCGTGTGCGCGGTTGGATGGCGCATCCAGGTAGGGCAGGGGCTGGGGCTCGTTGGCCGGGTGCGCGAAGGGCACGCGGTATGGTGCCAGGGCCTCCAGTGTGACGATCCAGGGCGACACGCTGGTGCAGAAGTTCTTGCCCAGGAACGGGCCCAGCGGCGCCATTTCCCAGAACTGGTGGTCGCGCGCGGACCAGTCGTTGAGCAGGCAGATGCCGAAGATGTGGGCTTCGGCCTGCTCCAGCGGCACGGTTTCGCCCATGGCATTGCCAGGGCCGATGTAGAAGCCCAGTTCCAGCTCGAAGTCCAGCCGCGCACAGGGGCCGTACACGGGTGCTGCAGCACCAGGCAGCATGGCCTGCCCCATGGGGCGGTGAAACGGTGTGCCGCTGATCACCACGCTGGAGGCGCGGCCGTGATAAGCGATGGGCAGCCACTGGAAGTTGGGCGTGAGCGGGTCGTCCGGGCGGATCACGCGACCCACGTTGCGCGCGTGGTGAATGGAAGTGTAGAAGTCGGTGTAGTTGCCGATGCGGCTGGGCACGGTGTGTTCGGCTTCCAGCTGCGGCACCAGGCTGTTGCGCAGGGCTTGCACCGCCTCGCCACTGGCGTCTTCGCGCAGCAGGTCGAACAGGGCGTGGCGCAGTGCGCGCCAGGCCACCGGGCCCATGGCCATGAAGTCATTGAGGGAGCTGCCTGCACAGGTGCGCAGCGCCAGCGCGGGCAGGCCCTGCAGGGCATCTGTCTGGGACAGGGCCGCCAGGTCGATGATCTGGTCGCCAATGGCGACGCCGCCGCGAAAGGCCTCGTTGCTGCCGGCCTTGCGGAACCCACCGAACGGCAGGTTCTGGATGGGGAAGTCACAGCCGGCTTCGTTGGCCGAGGCCAGCCAGCTGCGGGTGCGGGGATCGTGCGTGTGGTTCAGTTCCATGAGGTTTCCTGTACGTGAGCGCGAAGCGGCGGAGCGGGGCCTACACAGTGGCTTGCAGGGCGTCGTCAAAGATGGCGACCGCGCGCGTCCAGCCCGCCGAGGCGCCCCGGATCTTGTGCGGGAAGCAGCTGATGAAAAAACCGTCCGCGGGCAGCGCTTCCAAGTTGTGCAGCTTTTCGATGTGGCAGTAGCCAATGTCGCGCCCGGCCTTGTGGCCTTCCCAGATCAGCGAGGCGTCCTTGGTTTCGCCGTATTTCTGCGCGGTGTGCACGAAGGGGGCGTCCCAGCTCCAGGCGTCGGTGCCGGTCAGGCGCACGCCGCGTTCCAGCAGGTACATGGTGGCCTCGTAGCCCATGCCGCAACCGGCCGAGACATAGTCGTTGTGGCCGTAGCGCGATCCGGCACGGGTGTTGACCACCACGATTTCCAGCGGCTTGATCGTGTGGTTGATGCGTTGGAGTTCGGCTTCCACATCGGCGGCAGTCACCACATAGCCGTCGGCGAAATGGCGGAAGTCCAGTTTCACGCCGGGCTGGAAGCACCACTCCAGCGGCACGTCGTGGATGGCGATGGCGGGCTTCTTCTCGCCCAGCGCCTTGTCCATGGTGGAGTGGAAGTGGTAGGGCGCGTCCAGGTGGGTGCCGTTGTGGGTGGAGAGCTGCACCAGCTCCACCGCCCAGCCTTCGCCATCGGGCAGGTCTTCCTTCTTCAGGCCGGGGAAAAACGGCTCGATCTGCTCGAAGGTGTGATCGTGCGTGAAGTACTGGATCTTGGGCGCGAAGGCCGGCGGGTCGCTGAGCACGTCGTTTTCCAGAAAGATGGACAGGTCGACAAATGTGCGTGGCATGGTTCGCTCCTTGGTGTGGTTGTCAGTGTGAGGTGGTCGGTGTGAGGTGTCAAAGGTCTCGCGAGCCTGCGCCAGGGGCAGGTGACCGGGTCATTCGATCAACACCAGGCTGAGTGATGGAAAGGCCATGAGCAGCAGCAGCACCGCCACCATGATGAGCGTGAACGGCCCGGTGCCGCGGAAGATGTCGCCCAGGGTGATGCGCGGGTCGTTCAGCGCGCTCTTCACCACATAGGCCGACAGGCCGAACGGCGGCGTGAGCAGGCCGATTTCCACCGCCACCACGGTGACCACGCCAAACCAGATCAGGTTCATGCCGAACTGCTCGGCGATGGGCAGCATCAGCGGCAGCACGATCAGCAGAATGGACGAAGAGTCGATGACGGTGCCCAGCAGGATCACGATGGCCACATACACCAGCAGGAAGGCGAAGGGCCCGAAGCCGGCCTGGCCGATCAGCTCCATCAGGAACTGCGGCATGCCCGACATGGCCAGCATGCGCGTGTAGATGCTGGCGCAGATGATGAGAAAGCTCACCGCCACGGTCACGTGCCCGGTCTCGGTCAGCACTTCCCAGAAGGTGCGCGCACTCAGCTTGCGCCGCAGCACCGCGATCAGCAGCGCCAGGGCGGCGCCCACGGCCCCGGCCTCGGTGGCGGTGAACAGCCCGCCGTAGAGGCCGCCCAGCACACCGCCGATCATCACCACGATGGGCACCAGCTTGAGCAACATGGTGGCGGCGCTCATGTCGGGGCCGTCGGGCACTGGCATTTCGCCGCCGGCGTAGACCATGTCTGGCTTGAAGTACGCGGCGAGCACGATACCGACCGTGAAAGCGCCGGCCAGCAGCAGGCCAGGCACGATGCCGGCGGTGAACAGCTCGCCCACCGATTGGTTGGCCAGGAAGCCATAGAGGATCATCAGCAGGCTCGGCGGGATCAGCATGCCCAGCACGGACGAGCCCGCCACCACACCCACGGCAAACCGAGGCTGGTAGCCAAAGCGCATCATCTGCGGCACCGCCACGCGGGTGAACACGGCGGCCGAAGCGATGGAGATGCCGGTGATGGCGGCGAACACCGCGTTGGACGCCACCGTGGCCACGCCCAGGCCGCCACGCAGGCGGCGGAACAGCTGGTTCGCGACCTCGAACGCGTCCTTGCCGATGTCGGCCTTGGCCACCAGGAATCCGGTGAGCACGAACAGCGGGACCACACCGAAGATGTGGCTGGCGATGGCGTCGCTGGAGGCTTGAGCCAGCAGGTTGGCGGCCACGCCCACGTCGTCGCGGATGATCCAGACGCCGACAAAGGACACCAGGCCCAGCACCACGGCCACGTGCAGACCACCCCAGATCAGCAACAGCATCAGACCCAGCGACAGCAGGGCAACGGCGGTGGCGCTCATGGGGTGAAACTCCGTGCTGCGCTCATTCCACTTTCCCTCCGTGCTGCGCACTGCGGGGCTGAGCACCTTCGGAACGGCCGTGCGGCGCTCATGAACGCACCCCACTCGCCGATTGCGCCAGGGAACGCGCGCGTCGCAGGTCCATGCTGGCCAGCAGCACGAAGGTCAGCGCTGTGACGCTCAGGCCCACCAGCATCATCAGCCGCACCGGCCACACCGGCGCGGTGAAGTCGCCCAGCGCGCCCACGTATTCGCGAATGCGGATGGACTCCACCAGCGATGGCCAGGCTGCCCAGAGGATGATGCCCATGAGCACCGCGCCCAGCCCGTGGTATATCGCCTGCAGCACGGCGGCGAGCACCGGGCGGTTGCGCTTGAGCCGGTCCAGCAGCATGTCGGCCCGGGTGAAGCGGCCGCTGCGCAGCGTGTCGGCCAACTGCAGGAACACGATGCCCACAATCGACAGCGACACCAACTCGGTCACGCCGCGCACCGGTGCGTCAAAACCGGTGCGGCCGACGATGTCGGTGTTGATCAGCAGCATCAGCCCGATGATGATCAGCGTGCCCAGGGCATTGAGCCCCTGCGTGAGCCGGTGCAGGCCGAAAGGCAGCGATTGGTTGTAGGCGTCCTGGGGCGCTGCGTCCACGCGGGACACAGCGCCGCCGTCGCCCGGCGTGGGTTGGCTCATGGGTGCTCCGTGCCAGGCTTACTTGACCGACCAGTCGCGCGGCAGGTCGGCGCCGCTCTTCTTCAGCCCGTCCATATAGGCCTTGAGCACTTCCTGCCCGGGCGCGCCCTTGGCCTGCAGGTCGGCCGCCCAGGTCTGCGCCACGTTGGGAATGGTCTCGGCCCAGCGCTTGCGTTCGGTCGCGGGCAGTTCGCTGATGGTGGCGCCGGCCTCGCCCATCTTCTGCAGCAGCGCGTTCGCGGTGGCGTTCTGAGCCTCGGCGAAGCGCTTGTCGTATTCCATGCCCACTTCGCGGAACACCTGCTGCACGGCGGGCGGCAGGCTGTCGAACCGGCGCTTGTTCATCACTACGGCGCCGGCGTACATGGAGCCGAAGTTCACCTTGGTGACGTGTGGTGCCACCTCGTGCAGCTTGGCACCCCAGGCGCCGGTGCTGAAGGTGATGGCGCCGTTGGACACGCCGGACTTGATGTCCTCGTAGTAGGTGGGCAGCGAGCCGGCCACGGCCACCGCGCCGGTGTTCTTGATCCAGTTGGCCGAAGGGCCGGGGGCGCTGATCTTCTTGCCTTTGAGGTCGTCGATCGACTTGACCGGGAAGTTGGTCCAGAGGTGGTAGGTGTCCAGTGCCGTGCCGCCCAGGTACACCAGGCCGTTCTTCGTCCAGGCATCGCCCATGGCAGGAATGTTCTTCTGCATGTCGCTCACGATGGAACCCACCGCACCCAGGTTCTCGGTGCCGAAGGGCGTCACATAGCTCACGTTCTGCATCGGGAACTTGGCCGCTTCAAACAGCGTGCCCACGAAGCCGAAGTCGGCCACACCGTCGGAGATGCCCTTGGACTCGCTGCCGATCTTGATCAGCGTGCCACCCCATGCCTTGGTCCATTCCACCTTGTGGGTATTGCCGGCCGCGGCCAGGCGTTTGTCCACTTCAGGGATGTAGAACTCGTCCAGCAACTTGACCCACAGGAACACCGGCGGGTGCCCCCCGGCGGCGGTCAGCTTGATGACCTGCTGCGCCTGCGCGCTGGTGGAAAGGCCCCCCAGCGTGAGGGCCGATGCCAGCAAAGTGGTCTGGAAGATGCGACGGTTCATGGTTGTCTCCTGTGGGTGGATGAAGCAGCTGGCGCTCGTGGGCGCGGGGTCCGGGAAACGGGCAGCAAGGCGCCGAGGCCTGCGGTGATGAAATCGACCAGCAGGTCGCCAGCGGCAGGGTCGATCGACTGCGCGCGACCACGCGAGAGCACGGGCATGCGGTGGTCGCTGATGTGGTGCAGCAGTGCGCCCAGCGCGAACTGGTAGGCCCAGGCCACCAGGGTGCGGTCGCAGCCCGGGCGCGTGGTGTGCAGGGCGTCGATGAAGCGGTGCGCCAGCGGGTCGAAGAACTCGTCCAGCACGCGCTGGGTTTCGGGCGTTCTGCGCGAGAGTTCGCGCCCTACGAGCTGCGCGTAATACTCGCCTTCTGCACTGGCACGCTGGGCCAGCACCGGGCGCACGAAAGCTTCCACCACCTGGCGCAAGCGATCGCCTTTTTTGGGTGACTGGAGGACGTCATCGAGCTGTGTCAGCCGCTGATCGGCGGTGGTCTGCCAGTGCACGAAGATGGCGTGAAACAGCTCGTGCTTGGGTCCGTAGTAGTAACCCACCAGCGCCAGTGGCACACCGGCTTCCTCGGCAATCTCCCGGATGGTCACGCCGTGGTAGCCGCGCTGCGCGAACAGCTTCTCGGCGGCCAACAGGATGGCCATCTGGCGGTCGGGCCGGGCAGCAGCGGCTTCTGAGCGGCGGGTGCCGGAGCGGGGCGGGCGGGGGCTGGGCATGCCGGTATTGAACAGATGTACAAAATGATTGAACATCCGTACAAACCCTAGCGCATGGGTTGTCGCCTTGGCGCCGTGTCCGGGTTGTGGGCGGCGCCCGTGCACTGCTACCCTTGTGACCCACTCCACAGGAAGCGGCATGAGCGAGACAAAAAATTCCCTTTCGGCACCAGCGCCGTACATCCCCCAGATCCGCCTCTATCAAGATTGGCTCGCCGAGCACCGAGGCCTGCGTTTCAGTGACTACGATGCGCTGTGGCGCTGGTCCACCACCGATCTGGAAGCCTTCTGGCAGAGCATCTGGGACTACTTCGACATGCAGTCGCCCACGCCGCACACCGCGGTGCTGGCGAAGAACGTGATGCCGGGCGCGCAGTGGTTCCCCGGTGCGCAGGTGAACTACGCACAGCAGGCGCTGCGGCATGTGAAGGCAGCGCACGATGCCGGCTTCCCGGCCGTGATCAGCCGCAACGAGAGGGGCCGGCAGGTGGAGCTGAGCTGGACCGAACTGCAGCGGCAGGTGGCCTCGCTGGCGCTGCACCTGCAGGCGCAGGGCGTGAAGCCGGGTGACAAGGTAGCGGCTTACCTGCCCAATGTGCCGGAGGCCATGGTGGCGTTTCTGGCCACGGTGAGCATTGGCGCGGTGTGGAGCATCTGTGCGCCGGACATGGGCACGAACGCCGTGCTCGACCGCTTCAGCCAGATCGAACCGGTGGTGCTGATCGCGTGTGACGGCGTGACCTACGGGCACAAGGACTTTGACCGGCTAGGGGTGGTGGCCGAGTTGCGCGCTGCGCTGCCCACGGTGCGCCACGTGCTGCTGCACACCAATTTGGCCGAAGACCCGGCCTCGCGCGAACAAGCCCTGCAGGCTGTGGCACCGTGCACCGCGTGGACAGACGTCGTGGCACAGGACGACAACGCTACCGCCGCCTTCGAACCCATGTGGCTGCCCTTCGACCACCCACTGTGGATCGTCTACAGCAGCGGCACCACCGGACTGCCCAAGCCCATCGTGCACGGCCATGGCGGCACGCTCATCGTGGCCCTGGCGCTGAAGATCCTGCACAACGACGTGGGTTGCAGCTACCACCCCAACAGCTGGGGCGAGCGCTACCACTGGTACAGCTCCACCGGCTGGGTGATGTGGAACGCACAGGTCAGCGGCCTGCTGGGCGGTACCACCTGCGTCATCTTCGACGGCAACCCGGGCGGTTCAAAGGACAAACCCGACTGGACCACGCTGTGGCGCTTTGCTTCCGAACTGGGTGTGACCTTCTTTGGCGCAGGGGCAGCGTTTTTTGCGAACTGCTTGAAGGCGGGGGTGGATCTCTCTGCCTGTGGGGATCTGACAAAAGTGAGGGCGCTCGGCAGTACCGGGTCGCCGTTGTCGGAAGAGGCGCAGAACTGGGGGACGGAGCAGTTTCGGCGCCTCAGGGTTGTGGCCGGAGCGAACGACGATTCGCCGCCGGGCCGCCCCAAGGCGAATCAGCCCCCTCGGGGGGCAGCGACCCGCGCAGCGGCGGAGCGTGGGGGCGATATCTGGTGGTGCAACATCTCCGGTGGCACCGACTTTGCCGGGGCCTTCATCGGCGGCAACCGCGAACTGCCCCAAACCCCCGGCCGCATGCAGTGCCGGCTCGTGGGTTGCGCAGTCGAAGCCTGGAACGAGCAAGGCCAGCCGGTGATCGACGAGGTGGGTGAGCTGGTGTGCGCGCAGCCCATTCCATCGATGCCGTTGTACTTCGTGGGCGACACCGACAACCGACGGCTCCTCGGCAGCTACTTCGACATGTACCCCGAAGGCCATGGCCGTAAACCTGGCGGCGGTGATCTTGAAAAGGAAGCCGGCGCGGTCTGGCGCCATGGCGACTGGCTGCGCATCCACCCCGACGGCTCATGTGTGATCTACGGCCGCTCGGACGCGACCATCAACCGCCATGGCTTGCGCATGGGCACCAGCGAGCTATACAGCGCAGTGGAGGCCCTGCCCGAGGTGCTCGACAGCATGGTGGTGGACCTGGAGTACCTGGGCCGTGAGAGCTACATGCCGCTGTTCGTGGTGCTGCGCCCGGGAGTGGCACTGGATGCAGCCATGAAAACCCACATCGTGGACGCGATCAAGACCGCGCTGTCACCGCGCTTCGTGCCCAACGACGTGTTCCAGGTCGACGAGATCCCGCGCACGCTCTCGGGCAAGAAGCAGGAGCTGCCGATCAAGAAGCTGCTGCTGGGCCAGCCGCTGGAGAAAGTGATCAACAAGGAAGCCATGGCCAACCCCGGTTGCCTGGACTGGTACGTGCGCTTTGCTGTCAAGCGCGCTGCCGGCTGAGGGGAGGGAGCGGGCGCTGCCGCAGTCGCACGGGTGACCGAAAAAGCCCCTACATCGGGTTGCCCTCCTTCCCTCTGAGCAGGTGAGGGGCTAACTTGCGGAGTTCGGGCCGCACGTCCTGCCCAGCCCGAACCGATAAGCCCCACAGGAGACACCATGACCCAACCCACGCCCTCCCTGAACCGCCGCCAGGTGCTGGCCGCTGCCGCTGGCGGTGCTGCCGTTGTCGGCGCGCCGGCCCTGTTCTCTGGCAGCGCTTTGGCGCAAGACAAATTTCCTTCCCGCGCCATCACCTTGATCGCACCCTGGCCCGCCGGCGGCAGCAGCGACGGCGTGATGCGGGCCATCGCCGAGAGCGGCAGCCGGGCGCTGGGCGTGCCGGTGGTGGTGGAGAACAAGCCCGGTGTGGGCGGCACGCTGGGTGCCAGCGCCATGGTCGGCGCCAAGCCCGATGGCTACACGCTCACCCAGCTCCCGCTGGGCATCTACCGTCTGCCGCACATGCAGAACATGCCCTTCCACCCGGTGAAAGACATTACCCACGTCGTCTGCCTGGTGGGCTACACCTTCGCCATTGCCTGCACGCCCGACTCGCCCTTCCAGACCATCCAGGAAATGGTGGCCTACGCCAAGGCCAACCCAGGCAAGCTGGAATACGGCCACACCGGCACGGGCACCACGCCGCACTTGGCGGTGGAAGAGTTCGCCGAGAAGGCCGGCATCAAGCTCAACCCCATTCCCTACAAAGGTTCGGCCGAACTCGTGCCCGCCATCCTGGGGGGGCATATCCGGGTGATGAGCGGCACGCTGGATGTGGCCCCGCACGTACAGAATGGCAAGCTGCGTCTGCTGGCGACGCTGGGCAGTCAGCGCTCCAAAGCCTTCCCCAATGTGCCCACTGTGAAGGAAAGCGGCTGGGACACCATCAGCGAGTCGCCCTTCGGCATCGGCGGGCCCGCCGGCATGGACCCGGCCGTGGTCAAGGTGCTGCACGATGGTTTCCGCAAGACGCTCGAAGACCCTGCGCTGATCGGCGCGTTGGACAAGTTCTACATGCCCGCCATCTACATGAACACCGCCGACTACACGGCCTATGCCGAGCGCACCTTCGCGGCGGAAAAGGCCACGGTCGAGCGGCTGGGGCTGGCGAAGAAGAGCTGAGCGCGCCCTCGCTTACAGGACAGGGGCACCTTCGGGAGCCCCTTTTGCTGTGCCCTCGGCGGGTTCACTGTTGTTCCGTGCCTGCATGGCACACACACGCCTCCCCATGCGCGGCAGACACCAGTTCGTGCAGGATGCCGCAAGGCTGGCCATCGGCGGCACCTCCGCAACGCGAGCGCAGCTGCAGCAGTTGCCGTTCCAGCGCCCGCATGCTCTTCAGGCGTGCCCGCACACGGGCCAGCTGATCATCCACCAGGTGGTTCACGTCGTCGCAATGTTCATCCGGGTCGTCCACAAAGCCGAGCAGCCGCTTCACATCGGCCAGCGGCATGTCCAGCGCGCGGCAGTGGCGGATGAAGGACAGGCGCTCCAGGTGTGCGCCCTCGTAGTCGCGGTAGCCGTTGTCGCGCCGTGCCGGCGCGGGCAGCAGGCCCTGTTTTTCGTAGTAGCGGATGGTCTCCACATCCACGCCCGTGGCACTGGCCAGTTCCTTGATCTGCATGCTGCGCGGCTCCCGGCTTGAAAAGATTGAAAGCGGTGTTGACACTGTAGCGGCTACAGGGTTTCCAATGCAATGACCGAAAGGAAAAACCATGTCTGCCCATTGCTGCGAACACGATACCCCCAAGCCCGAAACCGTCCTCAATCTGCCTCGCTACCGCAAGATCCTCTGGATCGCGCTGCTGGTCAACGCCGGCATGTTCCTGGTCGAGATCGGCGCAGGCCTGCAGGCCGGCTCGCTGGCGCTGCTGGCCGACGCGGTGGACTTCGCAGGCGACGCGCTGAACTATGGCGTGTCGTTGGCGGTGCTGGCCTCGGCGCTGGCCTGGCGCGCCAGAGCGGCCATGCTCAAGGCGGCCAGCATGATGGGCTTTGGCCTGTATGTGCTGGGTGCGGCGCTCTGGTCCCTCTGGCACGGCGAGGTGCCGCAGGCATTCACCATGGGCGTGGTGGCGGTGCTGGCGCTGCTGGTCAATCTGGGCGTGGCATGGATGCTCTACGCGTTTCGCGAGGGCGATGCCAACATGCGCAGCGTCTGGCTGTGTTCGCGCAACGACGCTATCGGCAACGTGGCCGTGCTGCTGGCCGCACTGGGCGTCTTTGGCACGGGATCGGCCTGGCCCGACCTGGTGGTGGCCAGCTTGATGGCGGCGCTCGCGCTGCACGGTGGCTGGTCGGTGCTCCGGCAGGCAAGGGCTGAAATCGGGCAGGCGCGCTCGGCGGAGGCACACCATGGCCACGTTCACTGAAGACCCGCCCACCACTGGGTTTGACGCGCTTGCTTACGGTGAACTGATCCACCTGGCCAGGACCGCGACGTTGCACGAGCAGGCCTGGCTGGCACTGGAGGCAGCGCATGTGGTGGGGCAGCGCCACCTGAAACCGCACCTGGAAACGCACGCACTCATGCTGGGCTTGGCCCTGCGCACTGGGGACTGGGCCGAGGCAGCAGGCCAGTTGTTCCGGCTGGCGCTGGTGCCACTGGGCCACGTGACGGGCCGCCTGCCGCTGGGCAACCCGGGGCGGGCCACGGTGAGCGCCTTCCGGCCCTTGCCGGTTCGCCCTGAGCTGGTCGCATTGATCAAGCAGGCAGGCGCTGGGGGACTCACAAGCAGCGATCCAGATCCACCGATCAGGCCAGAGAGGGCACGAACCCAAGGGAGCCGTTCTCGCGGGGCTTGAGTGCGCGAGGTTTCCACCCGCTCGCGCGGAGCCTGCAGGGCTCAGCCGGCGACCACCGTGGGCCAGGGGCGCTGCGCCGGCCGCATCTGCTCAAACGCACGCGCCATCTGCAGCACGCCCAGATCGTCGAAGCGGCGGCCGGCGATCTGCAGGCCGATGGGCACGCCGCGCTCGTCGTACCCGCATGCCACGGAAACGGCGGGCTGCTCGCTCATGTTGAACGGCACGGTGAAGCCAATGTGGTCCATGGCCTGCTCCACCTGGTTCGTGGGGTAGGCCCATTCGGCCGGGAAACTGATGTTGGGCGACACCGGGGACAGCACGAAATCAAACGGTAACGTGGCGGCCACGGTGAGGGCCCGGATCTTCACGGACGCACTGTAGGCCTCGAAAGCCTGTTGGCCGCTGAAGCCCAGGCCGGCTTCGGCCCATGTGCGCACGATGGGCAGCACGCGCTCGCGCTGTGCACGCGACAAGGCCAGCATGTCGCAACCGGAGCGGATGCGCCAGAACCGGTCCATGCCCTGCAGCAAGCTGGGGGTCATCCAGGGCCGCATCGGCGCCACGCTGGCACCAGCGGCCTCGAACAAACGCGCGGCTGCGTTCACCGCTTCCGCCACCTGCGGGTCCACCGGCATGCCGCACCCCGCGTCCAGCAGCAGGCCGATGCGCAGGCCTTTCATGTCGCGCTGCAGGTCCAGCCAGTCGATGCTGGCCGGTGGCAGGCTCATGTGGTCGCGCGCGTCTGGCTGCGAGAGCACCGCCATCATCAAGGCCGCGTCGGTCACGGTGCGTGTCATCGGCCCGGCGCAACGCCCCATGTACGGCGGGTCGATGGGCACGCGCCCCAGACTGGGCTTCAAGCCCACCAAACCACACCACGCCGCCGGCAGCCGCACCGAGCCACCGATGTCGGTGCCGATGTGCAGCGGCCCATAGCCCGCCGCCGCTGCCGCGCCCGCCCCCGCGCTCGAACCACCCGGGTTCATGGCCGTGTTCCAGGGGTTGCGCGTGAGCGGGTGAAAGCTGGACAGGCCCGACGACAACATGCCGTACTCCGGCATGGTCGTCTTGCCCAGGAACACCGCCCCCGCTTCGCGCAAGCGCGCCGCAGGCGGCGCATCGTGCGCGGCCGGCACCAACTCCGTCGCTGCGGTACCCAGCGGGGTGGGTACACCGCGCGTGGCGATGTTCTCCTTGATCGTCACCGGCACTCCATCGATGCTCACATCCCCGACACGCAAGGGCGCACCCGCACGCCACCGCGCCTCAGAAGCCCGCGCCATCACCAACGCACCCTCGGGATCGAAAGCGTAAGTCGCCTTCAGCACTGGCTCACAACGCTCGATGTGCGCCAGCACCGACTGCGTCACTTCCACTGGCGACAGCCGCCCAGCAGCATAGGCTTCCACCAATTCGGCGGCCGACAGATCTTGAAGGGCTTGTGTCATAGGGCAAGTGGATTGAGAGAGGGAGAGCAGACTGGTTGTACCTCGATAAAGCCAAGCCCGCCATCCCCGAGGGGAAGTCAGTCCAGAGACACCGAGGAACCGGCTTTGCCGGGCCTCTGGTGTCGCCCCCCTTCCAGGGGGGTGACGCCGTAGGCGGCGCGGGGGGTGTTCCTATCTTTTGCTCACCAGGACGATCCCCACCGCCACCCCCACCAGCGCCACCACCAGCTGCACCGTCAGCGGCTCACCCAGCAACACCACACCAAACACCAGCGCAAACACCGGCGTGAGGAACGTGAAGGTGCTCATCTGTGTGGCCGGGTAGTGGCGCAGCATCCACATCCAGGTCAGGTAACTGATGAAGGCGCCCACCACCATCTGCAGCGCCACCGAGCCCCAGGCCATGGCCGAGTAGCCAAAGCCCCAGGTCTCGCCCAGCGCCAGCGAGAGCACAGGCGCCACCAGCGCCGTCACTGCCAGTTGGTAGAACAGGGTTTTTTCGGCGCTGGCCCCGGAGAGACGGGTGGCGCGAATGGTCAGCGTGGTCAGCCCCCACAGGATGCCGGCGGCCAGGCCCATGGCGTCGCCCTTCCACTGACCCACCATCGGCGAGTCCTGCAGGAAGCCTTCGCTGAACGCGATGGCCACGGCCAGAAAGGCCAGCGTCAGCCCGATCCACTGGATGCGGCGCAGTGTTTCGCTGGGGATCACCCGCGGCAGCAGCAGCGCCACCACGAACGGGCTGGTGTAGAGGAACACCGTGAGGCGGGAGGCGCTGGTGTGCATCAGGCCCAGGTAGATGAAGCAGAATTCGCCAGCAAACAGCAGGCCCGCGAGCAAGCCGGCGCCCAGCGTGCCGTCGCGCTCGAACAGCTTCACACCACGCAACACGCACCACAGCCAGAGCAGCACGGTGGCACCCCCCATGCGCAGTGAGGCCTGCCACAGCGGTGGAATCTCCTGCACCGCAAACTTGATCAAAATCTGCTGAAAACCCCAGAAGGCGCAACAGGCCACCAGGAGGGTAATGGCGAGGGCGTCGAGGTGGGTCTTGCGCTGAATGGCGATCATGGGCTGCGATGGTAGGGCAGGGCAGGCCTTGTACCTGTGAGATGCGCGACGCCTTTGCCAGCGAAGGAAGCGCAAGTATTCATAGCGTCATGCCGCAACGCGTTCATGGGGAGCGCACCGGCATCACATGCACCTTGTCCATGGCCAGCCGCACGCCCCATCGCGCACCCACCACCAGGCCCTGGCGCTGCGCGCCCGACAGCGTGAGCCGCAGCGCTGCACCGGGCACGGCCGCGAGCGCCAATGTGGCCAGCGTGATCTCGCCCAGGTGCCGGGCCTCCACGACCTCGGCATCGAAGTCGCCAGCGCCAAGGGTCTCTGGCGGCAGCAGGGTGATGCCGTCGCTGGGGATCACCCAGGTCACGCGTTGACCGTCGGGCAACTTGCCTTTGTCGCGCACGGTGAGTACGGGTCCCGCATTGGCTTGGTCGGCGGGGGCCATCCAGCGCATCCGGCCCATGCCGGGCTCGGCCGCAGTGCCCAGCCACTCACCCTGGAACCGGTTGTGGATGCCCACCAGGTCGGCCACGCGGGCGTTGCGGGGGGCGTCGTGAATGCTGGCGGGCGTGCCGGTTTGCAGCACGCGGCCGGCGTCCATCACCACCAGCCGGTCGGCCAGCAGGCGGGCCTCGTTCAGGTCGTGGGTCACCAGCACAATCGGGACTGACAGTTCTCGCCGCAGATCCGCCAGCAAGCGGTACAGGCCCTGTCGGTTCATCTGGTCCACCGCGGAAAACGGTTCGTCCAGCAGCAACAGCTGTGGTTCACGCGCCAGTGCGCGCGCCACGGCCACGCGCTGTTGCTGCCCGCCGGAAAGGCCCGCAGGCCGACGGTCCTGCTGGTCGGTGCTCAGGCCCACGTGGACGAGCCAGCGGCGGGCCTGTTGCCTGCGTTCGGCCGCTGGCAGGTGCAGCAGCGACAGGGCCACATTGCCCAGCGCACTCAGGTGCGGCATGAGGGCGTAGTTCTGGAACACCAGGCCCACATGGCGGCGCTGCGGGGGCAGCCAGATGCCCTGCTGCGTGTCGCACCAGACCTCGCCCCCCACCACCACCTTGGCGCTCTGCGGGCGCATCAGGCCGGCCAGCACACGCAGCATCGACGTCTTGCCCGCGCCCGACGGTCCCACCAGCGCCAGCAGTTCGCCCGCTTCGCAGCGCAGGCTGCTGTGCAAGGCCATAGGCAGCAGTTGATCCACTTCGGCGACGAGCGCCCGGTCCGCGATCTTCATCGGCGCACCACCAGCCGGGCCGACGCAAAGAACGACGCGCCCACGGCCACCAGCGAGAACACCAGCAGCAGCAATGCCATCTGGTTGGCACCGGCCAGATCGAAGGACTGCACCTTGTCATAGATCGAGATGGCAATCGTCCTGGTTTCTCCGGGGATGCTGCCGCCCACCATCAGCACCACACCGAATTCACCCAGGGTGTGCACAAAGGTCAGCACGCTTGCCGACAGCACGCCCGGCCAGGCCAGTGGTAGTTCCACGCGCCAGAACGTCTGCCAGGCAGACAGGCCACTCACCGCCGCGGCCTCGCCCAGGTTGCGCGGAATGGCCTCGAACGCGCGCTGCACCGGTTGCACCAGGAACGGGATGTTGAAGATCAGCGAAGCGATCAGCAGGCCCAGAAAATTGAAGGTCAGCTGCACGCCGAAGGTGCTGGCCAGCCACGCGCCCAGTGGCGAGGCGCCGCCCATGGCCACCAGCAGGTAGTAGCCCAGCACGGTGGGTGGCAGCACCAGCGGCACCACCACCAGTGCCTCGATCCACGACTTGCCCGCAAATCGGGCGTAGGCCAGCCAGCGCCCCAGCCACACACCGGCAGGCAACAGCAGCAGCAACGTGGCCGTCGCCAGCTCCAGCGAAAGAATCAGGGCCTGCCAGTCCATGGGTGCTGCTGCCGGCCTCAGTCTTTGGGCATGGCAAAGCCGTAACGCACCATGATGGCTTGCGCGGCCGGCGTGGAGAGGTGTTCATAGAAGGCACGCGCCGCCTGCGGCGCGCCCTTGATCAGCACCATGCGCTGTTTGAGGGGCTGGTGCCAGCTCTCGGGGATGAGCGCAAAGTCGCCCCTGCGTGCCACCGTGGGCGCCAGTGCCAGCGAGTAGGCAATGATGCCGCCTTGCGTCGAACCGGAGGTGGCGAACTGCGCGGCCTGTGAAATGTTCTCGCCCAGCACCAGCTTGCCTTGCAAGTCGTCCCACAGATGCTGGTGCTTGAGCGCTTCCATGGCCCGCGCCCCGTAGGGTGCGTGAGCGGGGTTGGCGATGGCGAACTTCCGCAGTCGGCCGTCCCTCAGTGCCGCGCGCAGGTCCTTGAGTTCACCGTCGGCCTTCAGTGGCGAACCCTGCGGCACCATGATGCCGATGCGACCGACCGCATAGGCCCGTCCGCGGTCTTCCGTTTTCCCGGCGTCGGCCAGCTCAAAGACGAAGTGCTCGTCGGCGGACATGAACAAATGAAATGGCGCACCCTGAAGGAGCTGTGTCTTGACGTTGCCCGACGAGCCGAACACCAGGCGCAGCTTGTGGCCGGTGGTTTTTTCGAACTGTGCCGCCACTTCTTCGATGGCGAACTTGAGATCAGACGCGGCGGCCACCGTGGGAACCGGTTGGGCCAGGGCGGGAGCCAGCGCCGCCAGTGCCATCGCAGCGCCACCGACCCAGCGAAAGATCAACTTGTTCAGCCCATGCGGGCAAACGTTGTCTGGAGAAGTCATGAGTGGACGCGAGGGTCAGTCTGCTTGAGCCAGGCGGCGCAGCTGGCGCTTGAGCTTGACGATGTCGGCAGCGCTCAAGCCGCGCAAGGTGTGGGCTTCGTGCTGGTGCGCTTGTTCGATCAGTGCCGAAGCCTTCTTCTGACCCACCGGCGTGATCACCACGAGGGTGCGCCGCTGGTCACCCGGGTCTCCCTGCAGCGACACCCAGCCTTGCGCCGCCATCCGCTGTACCAGCTTGGTCACCGTGGGTTGCTGGCTCAGCACTTCTTGCGCCAGTTGCCCCACCGGCAGACCGGGCTGCTCACTCAAGGTGGCCAGTACCCGCCACTCCAGCGAACTCAGGCCGGCTTCGCGCACCACCGCTTCGAAGTCCTTGAACAGCGCGTGATTGGCCTGGCCCAACAGGTAGCCCAGGTAGTCGTCAACGAAACGCGGGGTGCTCACAGCCGGTCAAGTTACAGCAGCGGATGCTCGGCGTAGAACCGGCCACCGTGATACAGCAGGGGTGCCGCTCCAGGACGATGGCCGCAACGCTCCACCTCACCCACAAAGATCACGTGGTCACCCTCGGCGTACTGGCTGCGGTTGAAGCACTCGAAGCTGGCCACGGCGCCGGCCAGCAGCGGGGCACCATTGACGCCTTCCGTGAAATTCACGCCTGCCCAGCGGTCCGGCACCCGGGAGGCGAAACGCTCGGCCAACAGTTGCTGGTCGGCCGCCAGCACGTTGATGGCGTAGTGCCGCCCATTGGAAAAAGCCGCCATCGACCCCGCCGCACGCGCCAGGCTCCACAACACCAGCGGAGGATCCAGCGAGACCGAGTTGAAGGAGTTGGCGGTCAGCCCCACGAGCTCGCCCGCGCCGGTGCGCGCGGTCACGATGGTCACGCCCGTGGCGAACATGCCCAGCGACGCGCGGAACTCGAGCGTGGAGAAGTCAGGGGGCCGTGCCTGATGGCCGGCTTGACGGGCTGGGGACATGCGTGGAATTTATATGAAAATTCATGAATAATGGCAACTTCCGCACCAATGTCCCTGTTGGTCGACGGCCACGTGAAGAGGAGACAGTATGCTGCAAGAGCGGCCCGAACCGGCCTGGATCACCGCCTTCGAAGAGGTCCTGCGCCGCTGCGCCCTACAAACTGGGGACACGGTTGCCATTCTCGGTGAAACACAGAGCCGCCCCATCCTGATGGAGCTCGCCCGGCTGGCCGCCGCCCGCTTTGGCGTGCAGGTTTTCACGATCAGCCTGCCTTCCGTGTTCTCCACCGCCGAGCCTGTGGCCCGTTCCACCGGCGCCAGTCCGGCCATCCAAGGCCTGGCGCCGGTCATCGCGGCGCTCTCCGGCTGCACCCTGGTGCTGGACTGCACCGTCGAAGGCCTGATGCACGCGCCCGAACTGCCCGCCATCCTGCAGGGCAATGGGCAGACCCAGCCGCGCATCGTCTACATCAGCAACGAACACCCCGAAGCCCTGGTGCGCCTGCTGCCCGACGACGCCACCGAGACCCGCGTCAAGGCGCACGTGAAACGCCTGCGCGGCGCCGCCCGCATGCATGTAACGTCCGCCGCGGGGACCAACCTCGCCGTGAGCCTGCAGGGCGCCACCGTGGGTGGCAACTGGGGCAGCACCACACGCCCCGGCACGCTCACCCACTGGCCGGGCGGCCTGGTGCTCGCCTTTCCCGCGCAGGGCACGGTCAACGGCACGCTGGTGCTGGCCGAGGGCGACGTGAACCTCACTTTCAAACGCTACATCGAACGACCCATTGCGCTGACCATCGAGAACGACAGCATTACGCGCATCGAAGGCAGCGGTGTCGATGCAGAACTGCTGCGAAGTCACTACGCTGCGTGGAATGAATCAGAGGCCTATGCAGTGAGCCATGTCGGCTACGGTTTGAACGAGCACGCACGCTGGGACAGCATGGCCCTGTACGACAAACGCGACTTCAACGGCACCGAACTGCGCGCTTTCGCCGGCAATTTCCTCTACAGCACCGGGGCCAATGAAGTTGCAGGCCGCCACACGCGCGGTCACTTCGATTTCCCGATGCGAGGTTGCACCGTCACACTCGACGACACCGTCGTGATCGATACGGGTCGGGTGGTCGAATGAACGCCGCCCGGCCGCCCGAAGGCGTACGCACCGCCGCGCGCCGCGCGGAGGTTTCCGAATGAACAGTCTGCCCACCTTCACGGTTCTGGGTGATGGCCCCACCGTGCTCATGCTGCATGGCATCGGCGGCGGCCACCTGGCGTTTGCGCCGCAGGTGGAAACGCTGGCTGCGGCCGGCTACCGCGCCGTCGCCTGGGACATGCCCGGCTATGGCCGAAGCGCTCCCATCGAGCCCTACACCTTCAAAGGCCTGGCGCAGAGCTGTATCGACCTCATCGACGCGCTGCAATGCAGCGATGTGACCCTGGTGGGCCACAGCATGGGCGGCATGGTGGCGCAGGAAGTGGTGGCGCGCCGGCCGGACAAGGTCAGCCGCCTCGTGCTGGCTGGCACCTCGGCCGCCTTCGGCAAACGCACGGACGGCCGCTCGGCGGACACCTGGGCGCGCCAGTTTATTGGCCAGCGCACCGCGCCCCTGGACGCGGGCAAAACCATGGCCGACATGGCGAGCCAGCTGGTGCCACAAATGGTGGGGCCGGGTTCGCTGCCCGAAGGTGCGCGCCTGGCCGAACACTGCATGGCCAGCGTGCCCGCAGCCACCTACCGGCGCGCGCTGGAGTGCCTGGTCACCTTCGACCGCCAACGTGCCCTGGCCGACATCCGCGTGCCCACGCTGCTCATTGGCGGTGAATTCGACCGTGTGGCGGCCCCCGCCGTGATGCGTCAGATGGCCGATGCGATTCCCCGCTCGCGCTACGAACAGCTCAATGGCGTGGGGCATCTGATGAACCTGGAGGCCCCCGACGCCTTCGACGCCCTGCTGCTCGACTTCCTGAACGAACCCGCGCCGCCCCCTTTGGCGGACGCGCATTGACCACAAGCTTTGCTCAAGAAAGAGACCCCATGAACATGCCCCTGCCCACCACCACACCCACGCTGGATTTCACGCCGGCTGTTGGCGACATGCCCTTCACCCCGTTGCAGCGCGAACTGCTCACCGCCGCCCACCGCCTGGGCCGCGACAAGTTCGCTGCGCGCGCGGCGCAATGGGACCGCGAGGCCAGCTTCCCCTTTGCCAACTACGACGACCTGCGCGAAGCCGGCTTCCTCAAACTCTGTGTGCCCACGGCTCATGGCGGCCTGGGCGCCGACTACCCCACCTACATGATGGTGGCCGCAGAGATCGGCCGCTTCTGCGGCGCCACCGCGCTCACCTGGAACATGCATATCTGCAGCACCATGTGGACCGGCGTACTGGCCGACGGCATACCCATGACCGACGAGCAGCGCGCGGAACACGCCGCACGGCGCGAGCTGCACTTCGGCCGAATCGTGAACGACGGCGCGTTGTACGCCCAGCCGTTCAGCGAAGGCACGGCCGCTGCCGCTGGACGCGCACCCTTCGGCACCAGCGCGAAGAAGGTCGATGGTGGCTGGCTCATCAACGGCCGGAAAATCTGGGCCAGCCTCTCCGGCGCGGCCGACTACTACGGCATCCTGTGCACCGAAGACAAAGGCGACGACCACCCCGACGCGCGCGACACGCTCTACATCAGCGTGCCCGCCAGCAGCGCAGGCCTGAGCATCAGCGGCGACTGGGACCCCATGGGCATGCGCGGCACGGTCAGTCGCAACCTCAGCTTCAAGGACGTGTTCGTCACCGACGCCGAACAGCTCATGCCGCGCGGCATCTACTTCAAGGGGGCACAGACCTGGCCCGCCATGTTCTTCACGCTCGCGCCCACCTACCTGGGCCTGGCCAACGCCGCCTACGACTTCACCGTGAAGTACCTACGCGGCGAGGTCGAGGGCGAGCCGCCGGTGCAGCGCCGCCAGTACCCGACCAAGCAGATCGCTGTGGCGCAGATGCGCATTCAGCTCGAAGCCATGAAGAGCCTGTTCACCCGCGCCATCACCGAAGCCCAGCCCAATCCTTCGAAGGACCAGAAGCTGCGCCTCTACGCAGCCCACCACAGCGTGATGGAAGGCGCCAACGACATCGCCCGCCTGGCCATCCGCACCTGCGGTGGTCAGAGCATGATGAAACACCTGCCCCTGGAGCGCCTGTACCGCGACAGCCGCTGCGGCGCACTCATGCTGCCGTGGACGGCGGAACTCGTCGTGGACCGCATGGGGCGGGAGACGCTTTACGAGCCAGGGGAGGAGTAAGCCCACCCCCTGCGCCGCGCCTTCGGCGCGTCACCCCCTCAAAAGGGCAACACCAGCGGCCCGGCAAAGCCGGTTCCGCGGTGTTTCTGGATGTGGCATTTCGCTCCGGATGCGCCGCAGGTCTGCGCTGCGCGCGGGACTCCAAGCACTTGTGCGTTCATCCTCTGATGGCGCGCTCACCCATCCGTTCGGACTGAGCCTGTCGAAGCCATCCCCCACCCTTCGGCCAGAACGGAGCGAACAAGTCCATCCGCTCAACGCGAGTCCATAGAATCGGCGCATGCTTGAAACGCGCTGGCTCCGCATTCCACTTCGCTGCGTCTCGTCGGGCTTGCTGGCGTTATTCGTTTTGGCACCGGCGTGGGCTGAAGCCGATAGCCCGGTGCGCGGCCCCGGTCATCCATTGGCCGACATTGCCACCAGCAGCCCGTGCGCCGATTGGGTGTCCCGTTTGCCGAATGTGCACATGTCCCTGTGCCAGGCCGCTGAGCTGCGCCCCACGGTCGGGCGGTCGGTGCAGGGGCGCACCTTGTACCACCGCGATGTGATCGCGCCGGATGCTCAGATCCGTGTGCTAGTGGTGGGCGCCATGCATGGGGATGAACTGTCGTCGGCCTCGGTGGCGCTGCACTGGATTCAGCGAGCGATGGAGACGCCCGCCAATGCCCACTGGCGGTTTCTTCCCGCGCTCAATCCGGACGGTCTGCTGCGCCAGCCTGCGCGGCGCATGAACGCCAATGGCGTGGACCTGAACCGCAACTTCCCCACGCCCAACTGGGCGCGCGACGCCAAGGTTTATTGGGAGCAGCGCACGCGCAAGGACCCGCGCCGCTGGCCCGGGCCGTCGCCGCTGTCCGAGCCGGAGTCACGTTTTTTGCACGACGAGATGGCGCGCTTCCAGCCCCACCTCATCGTCAGCATTCACGCGCCCTACGGCGTGCTCGACTTCGATGGTCCGGGCACGCCACCGCCCAAGCTCGGGCGGCTCTACCTCGATCAGGTCGGCATCTTCCCGGGCAGCCTGGGCAACTACGGCGGCGTGCACAAGGGCATGCCGGTGGTCACCATCGAACTGCCCAGCGCGTTTCGCACGCCGCTTGAATCCGAGATGCGGCAGATGTGGCTCGACATGCTGCGCTGGATGAGCGAACGCATCCGGCCTGAATCGCCAGAGCCACCCGAAGCACAGGTGTTGCCGGTGAAGCTCCGAAAGCCCACTTGAAGGCATCAAAAAAAAGCCCGCAGCAGCGGGCTTTGAATCTGGCGGGCAGGCCGCGTCAGCGGGCGGCGGCGCCGGCGAGTGACGGGATGGAGCCCGACTGGATGCCAGCCCAGTAGATGTTCAGCTCGCGCTTCACGACGGGCATCAGGAAATAAAGGCCCACGATGTTGGCCAGTGACATCGCGAAAATCATCGAGTCGGAGAAGTCGATCACCGGGCCCAGTCCCATGCTGGCACCGATCACGACGAATGCCAGAAACATCAGCTTGAACGCCAGTTCGGACAGCAGACTGTCGCCCAGCAGGTAGGTCCAGGCCTGCAGTCCGTAGTACGACCAGGTGATCATGGTCGAGAAGGCGAACAGCACCACCGCCAGCGCCAGCACATACGGGAACCATGAAATGGCGCTGCCGAAGGCCATGGAAGTCAGCCCCACGCCACTGGCCTCGCCGGCCAGCGCCGTGACACCACCCACGTCCACATGGCCGCTCACCACGATCACCAGCGCCGTCATGGTGCAGATCACCACCGTGTCGATGAAGGGCTCCAGCAGCGCGGCGAAGCCTTGTGACACCGGCTGGTCGGTGCACACCGCCGAGTGCGCGATGGCCGCCGAGCCGATGCCGGCCTCATTGGAAAAGGCCGCGCGCTTGAAGCCCTGGATCAGCGCCCCCACCACACCACCGGCCACACCTTCGGCCGAGAACGCGCCACTGAAGATCTGCCCGAAGGCCCAGAGGATCTTGTCGGCATTGACGATCAGCACGATCATGCCGGCCGTCAGGTACAGCAGGGCCATGAACGGCACCACCTTTTCCGTCACCTTGGCGATCGAGCGGATGCCGCCGATGATCACCATGCCCACCAGCACCGCCATGATCAGGCCGAAGATCCAGCCCTGTCCCGCGAGAAAGCTGTTGGCACCGCCGGTCACGCTCACCACCTGCTGGAAGCTCTGGTTGGACTGGAACATGTTGCCCCCGCCAATGGCGCCACCCACGCAGCACACGGCAAAAAACACCGCCAGCACCTTGCCCAAGACCGGACGGCCCAGTTCGGCCATGCCCTTGGAGAGGTAGCGCATGGGGCCGCCGGCCACGATGCCGTCGGGCATCTTCACGTCGCGGTATTTCACGCCCAGCGTGACCTCGGTGAATTTGGAAGCCATGCCCAGCAGGCCGGCCAGGATCATCCAGAACGTGGCACCGGCGCCGCCAATGCCCACCGCCACCGCCACGCCGGCAATGTTGCCCAGCCCCACCGTGCCCGAGACGGCCGTGGTGAGCGCCTGGAAGGGCGTGACCTCGCCCTGCATCTTCGGGCTCGAGTAGCGGCCGCGCACCACCTGGATCGCGTGCATGAAGCCACGCACCTGGATGAAGCGGAAATAGAAGGTGAAGATCAGCGCCGCCAGAATGAGCCAGCCCACGATCAGCGGGAAATGGGTGCCGGCGACCGGGACCGAATAGAAGATGGCGCCCGCCACGGCGTCGGAATAGGGCTGAATGGCCGAGCTGATGCGCTCGTCCATCGTGGGGGCGACTGCCTGGGCCTGGGCACTGGCGTGGGCCAGCCATGCAGGGGCTGCGAGCAGCGGCGCCCAGCGGCGCCCGTCGACTGAAAGGCTTTTCATATTGTCTCCTTGAATGAATGGAATGGTGGCGTCTGGTGCGCCGCTGTCCGCAGTCTTGGTGCTGCGGTTGCAAAAAGGCCGGTCATCGCGGGTGGCGATGACCGGCCTTGATGGGGAGAATCAAGCCTGGCGGGCGGGGGTGTCGGTGTTCAGCGCCCCGGGTGCTGAAAGGCGTGTTCGAACGGGTGTGTCCATGCCATGGAAACGGAAGTTCATGGCGGGCTGTTCGCCACAGATGAGCTCGGCCAGAGCCTTGCCCGATCCGGCGCCGTGGGTCCAGCCCAGGGTGCCGTGGCCGGCATTGACCCACAGCCTGCCCACCTTCGTGCGCCCGATCAGGGGAATGTTGGTGGGTGTGGCCGGTCGCAGGCCGGTCCAGAATTCGGGGTTGCCGCCTTCTTCAGGGGTGCGGGTATCGGCCACGCCGGGGAACACCTCTTCAATTCGGCGCACCAGCATTTCGCAGCGCTTCTTCGCCAGCGGGGTGTCTAGCGACAGATCGAAGCCGCCCAGCTCGATCGTGCCCGCCACCCGCAGCTGGTTGCCCAGGCGCGACATGGCGATCTTGAGCTGGTCGTCGATCATGCTGACCTGCGGCGCGAGCTCGGGCTTGAGCAGTGGCAAGGTGGCGCTGTAGCCCTTGCCGGGATAGATCGGCACATGCACGCCCACCTGGCGGAGCAGCGGTGCCGTGTAAGAGCCGCAGGCCACCACATAGGCATCGGCCTTGAGCACACGGACCATGCCGCTGGCCCGGTCGCGCACGCTCACCTGCTGCGCCGCGCCACCGGCCACGTCGATGCGTTCGATGTCGTGGCCATAGAGCAATTGCGCACCGCGCTCGGCGCACAGGGCGGCCAGCTGCTGGGTGAAGACACGCGCATCGCCGGATTCGTCCGAGGGTGTGTAGGTGCCACCGACGATGCGCTCGGCAAACGCATTCAGTGCCGGCTCGATCTTCAGCAGTTCATCGCGGTTGATCACCCGTCGCTTCACGCCAAACTTCTGCATCACGGCCGCCGCACCGGCTGCGCCGTCGAACGATTTCTGGTCGGTGTAGTAGTGGGCAATGCCGCGTTCGAGCCGGTTGTATTGCATGCCGGTCTCGGCCACGATGGCCTTCAGCGCCTCGTGGCTGTACGAACCCAGCGCCACCAGTTGCGCCACGTTGCGCTCGAAGGCCGCGTCGTTGCACTGGCCCAAGAATTGCAAGCCCCAGCGCCACTGGGCCGGGTCAATCTGTGGCCGGAACAGCAGCGGCGAAGTGGCAGAGAACATCCATTTCAGTGCCTTCAGGGGCGCTTCGCGGTTCGCCCATGGTTCGCAGTAACTCACCGAGATCTGTGCTGCGTTGGCGAAGCTGGTTTCCAGCGCTGCATCGGGCTGGCGGTCGACCACGGTGACCTGATGGCCCTTTTGCAGCAAGTGCCACGCGGTGCTGATTCCAATGATGCCCGCGCCCAGAACGACGACCTGCATGACACGCTCCTGAAAGAAATGGGGAAAAGTTCACTGGAGTATGGGAAAAAGCGCGTCGCAAGTGAAGTGAAATTAAACTAAAATTCCCGGCATCAGAATCACTAATGTTTGGTGGGACGCTCATCGCGGTGCCATGCAGCTCACCTGTGTGGCATGCAGCGGCGGGTCCCGCCCAACTGACCACTCTCGCTGAAACGTCCATGAGCACCTACGATCCCGATGCCCTCGAATGTCTGGCCGCCATCATCGAGGAGGGCGGTTTCGAACGCGCCGCCCAGCGACTGTCCATCACCCAGTCGGCGGTCTCGCAGCGCCTGAGGGCGCTGGAGGCGCAGGTCGGCACGGTGCTGATCGTGCGCAGCCGCCCGCTCAAGCCCACGCCGGCCGGGCAGCTCATGCTCAAGCACGCCAAGATGATGCGGCTGCTGCGGGCCGACCTGGAAAAAGACCTGAAAGAGCTTGCGCCCAGTTCCACCGGGCGGGGGCGTGAAGAAGAGCGCATTTCCGTGGCGATCAACGCCGACAGCATCGCCACCTGGGCCTTGCCCGCGCTCGATCGTCTGGCGGTGGCGGGCCTGCCGATCGAGATCATCACCGACGACCAGGAGGTCACACACGAGTGGTTGCGCGAAGGCCAGGTGCTGGGTTGTGTGACCACGCTGGCCCAGGCGCTGCGCGGTTGTCGCATGGATGCGCTGGGCACCATGGACTACGTGGCCGTGGCCAACGCCGAGTTCGCGGCCGAGTACCTTCCCAAGGGTCTGAGCGCCCACAACTTCCACCGGTTTCCTTTTGTGGCCTTCAACCGCAAGGACCATCTGCAGCACGAGTTTGTCACCCGGGCTTTCGGCCTGGCCCGCGTTGTGCTCAAGCAGCTGTTCGTGCCCTCGTCCGAAGGGCAGATCCGCGCGGTCAGGGCGGGGTGGGGCGTGAGCGTGTTGCCCGAGCTGGCCGTGCGCGGGCTGATTGAAAGCGGGGAGCTCGTCAACGTGGCGCCCAAGCGTGCCTTGGGCGTGGCCCTGCACTGGCACTGCTGGAACCTGCATTCCGACGTGCTCGATGAACTGAGCGCAGCGCTGCGAACCGCGGCCGCCCAGAGCCTGCGCCAGCCAGCATGAAAAAGCCCCGCACCAGGCGGGGCTTGATCGCTGGGCGGGGGCGCCTTATTTGGGCATCACCACCGTGTCAATGACGTGGATCACGCCGTTGCTGGCGGCCACGTCGGTGGCCACCACGTTGGCCGCATCCACCTTGACGCCACCCATCGTGCTCACGGTCAGCTCAGCGCCCTGAACGGTCTTGACCTTGCCGGCCTTCACGTCTGCGGCCATCACCTTGCCTGGCACCACGTGGTAGGTCAGCACCGCGGTCAGCTTGGCCTTGTCGGCCAGCAGCGCGTCCAGGGCGGCCTTGGGGATCTTGGCGAAGGCTTCGTCGGTGGGGGCAAACACGGTGAACGGACCCGGGCCCTTGAGCGTGTCCACCAGGCCAGCCGCCTGGACGGCGGTCACCAGCGTCTTGAACGAACCGGCGGCAATGGCGGTGTCGACGATGTCCTTGGCGTGTGCAGCAGACAGGGCGCCGAATGCCATCAGGGAAGCAATAAGGGTCTTTTTCATGGGAAGTCCTTTGAGACGGGTTGGAGGAACAGGGGAAATTCAGGGCAGCTGGGTTGAAGCGGGGCTTGGCAAGCTCAGACACCCTCTTGAGTTGAAATATATCCTCAAAGATATGAAAAGTGACCAATCAGTCTATATGGATACTTTTCAGTGGGGATATCGACCTGTTCGTTGAACTCGTGCACAATGCGACACCTGAAAAAAGGTCTCTATGGTCAGCACCGCCCTCAAGCCCCCCACCGAACCCGCGCCCAAACGCAGCTTCCGCCAGCAAATGCATCTGGCGCGTGAAGACGCCATCGTTTCTGCGGTGAATCGCCTGCTCGCCGAGAAGGGCTTTGAATCCATGACCGTGGACGAGGTGGCGGCCGAGGTCGGCATTGCCAAGGCCAGTCTTTACAAGCACTTTCCCAGCAAGGAAGACCTGGCAGCGGCGGCCATGGTGCGTGTGATGCAGCGCGCGCAGGCGTTTCTGGACGGCCTGGACAAGAACCGCCCGCCGCTGCAGCTGCTGCGCGAAGTGGCGCGCTGGACCATGGAAGTGCAACTGGCCGGAGAAATGCCTTCGCTGCCCAGCGAAAACTCCAGCCTGCGTGCCGCGCTCACCACCAACAAGGCTTATGTGGATGGGCTGATGGATGTGAGCGACAGACTGGGTGCCTGGATCACGGCCGCTCAGAGCGAGGGCAGCATCAATCCGGACCTGCCGCCGATCGCGGTGCTCTACACCCTCTACGCCAGGGCCTGCGACCCGGTGCTGGGTTTCCTGAAAGGCTCAGGCCAGTACAGCAACGAACAGATCATCGAGATGGTGCTGTCCACGTGTTTTGATGGCTTGAAGGCAAGGTAACCCCTACGGCGCTGGCGTACCTGCTGGTGTGGATGTTTTCCGGCGCGCTTGAATTTTCGAACTTCGACACGCCCGTCCAAGGGCACAGCGGAACTGGCTTTGCCAGGCCGCCATGTGCCGTCCCCCCTCCGGGGGGAAGCCGCAAAGCGGCGCAGGGGGGAGCCTATCTGACGATCAACACCGGCACCTTGCACTGGGCCAGCACCTTGGTGGCCACCGAGCCCATGACCAAGTTGCCAAAGGCGCTGTGGCCGTGGGAGCCCATCATCACCAGATCGAACTTGCCAGCCTGAGCCATTTTGGCGATCAACTCGCCAGGAGAGCCGACCTTGTGGACCACCTGGGCATCGATCCCGTGGCGCTTGAGGAACTTGAGCACCGGCGCAGAGACTTTCTCGGCTTCGTCGGCATAGAAACCATTGGCGATCTCGGCTCCCACGGCGGCGCGGGCTCTGGGCGGCAACGGTGTCTGCACGGTGATCACCGTGTAGGCATGCGCCGCGCCCAGCCATTCGTCATGGGTGGCCAGGTAGGCCAGCATCTTCTTGGTAAAGCCACTGCCGTCTACCGCAAGCAAGATCTTCATGGTGTGTCTCCTGGTCAGGGGGAATGGATGCCAGTGTATGGCGCTGGCGTTTCTGGACCTTGCGCTGGCGCAATGTCAGCGTGGGTGGGCGTGGTGCCCGGCACCTCGATGAGCTGCTGCGCCTGGAACCCGACCTGCTCGTCCTTGTCGGCATAGCCCAGCGGGTTGGCCACGATGCGACAGCGCCCCACCTGCAGGTCTTGTGGGCAGTGCAGATGGCCATGCAACCAGAGATCGGCCAGCGGCAGCCAGTCGTCCAGCCCGTTGCAGAACCCCGCTGTGCCTGGGCGCAATCCATACCGGGGATCCGCACTGTCCAAGGTGGGTGCAAAGTGCGTCACCACCACGGTAGGCCCATCAAAAGGGCGCTGCAGGGCGGCATGCAGCCAGTCCTGGCATTCCAGCCCCAGGGCACGCACGGCTTCGGCGTCGAACAGGCGACCGCTGCGCTGGCTGCCCACCTTGGACAGGTAAAAATTGGCCGCCCGGAAAGCCTTTTCCCTCTGCTGCAGACGGTGGGTGAAAGGGTCTGTGGCGCTGCGCCTGGCCTTGCCCTTGGTTTTCGCTTCACCCACAGTCTGTTGCAAGGCCGGGTCGCCCAGGGCGTCGAAGTCGCTCCAGAGGGTGGTCCCGATCCAGCGCACACCCCCGATTTCCAGTGACTCCCGCTCCAGCCAGGTGATGCCCAGCCGGTCACAGGTCTGCCGCAGCTGGATGTGTGCCTCGTCCACGTCGAGCGCGTCGTACTCGTGATTGCCCGGCACGTACAGCACCGGTACCGGCCAGCCCGCATACTGGGGCAGGGGCGAAAAGCGCTGCAAACCCCAGTCCGGCTCGTCCATGACGCTGCCGTCGTGTCGGGTCTGGTAAGAGCCGACGTCGCCTGCCAGCACCAGCAGGTCGGCGCCGGCGGCGGGCTCGGCCTGGAAGTCGGGGTTGGCCTCCAGGTGGAGGTCGCTCAGCAGTTGCAGTTTCATGCGCTCATTGTGTGGCAGGGCGTTCGGCAAGGGCCGACGCAAGGTCAAACCCGCGCGCCGACGCCACCTCCACCGCCTGCCGCAGCCACCGGTGTGCACTCTGGTGCTCGGCCTGCCGGTGCCAGAGACTGTCAACATGCACGGGCGGAACCGGCAACGGCAGTTCGCGCAGCGCCAGTTCGTGCTCCATCCCCGTCGCACCCACAAAGTGGCGCGGCAAGACCGTGAGCAAGTCGGTGTTGGCCACCACACGCCCTGCCGTGAAAAACTGGTTGACGGTGAGCACCACGCGGCGCTTTCTCGACAAGCCGGCCAGCGCCTCGTCCACAAAACCGAACGGCCGACCGGAAAAGCTCACCAGCAGGTGGCGCGCCGCACAGTAGGCGTCCAGGGTCAGTGGTCCGCTGGCCAACGGGTGCCCGCGCCGCATCACCACAACGTACTCCCCGTCGTACAGGCGCTGATGCACGAAGCGCGGGGTGCCCTCCTGCAGATGCAGGGCCCCGAGTTCGGCAAGCACGCCCGGAAAGTGGCCAATGGCCAGGTCGGCGGTGCCGGACTCCAGCAGCTCCCGGGGGTCGCGGGTGGTCAGTGGCAACACCCGCAGGCTTACGCCGGGCGCTTCGTCTTCCAGAATGTCCACAAGACCGGGCACGATCTTGGCGGCGGTGGCGTCGGCCATGGCCAGCACAAAGGCATTGGACGCGGCTCGAGGATCGAATTCCCCCGGCGCCAGCGAGGCACGCAGTTGGTGCAGGGCATCCCGCACCGTGGGCCACAGGGTGAGCGCCGTCGGGGTGGGCTCAACACCGTAGCCGGCGCGCCTGACCAGATCGTCTCCCAGCGCGTCACGCAACCGGCGCAAGGCGTTGCTGACGGCTGGCTGCGTCATCGACAGGTTGTGGGCTGCCCGTGTGAGGTTGCGCTCGGCCATGACCTCGTCGAACACCCGGAGCAGGTTCAGGTCGAGCGTACGGAAACTGCGTTCATTAATCACCCTTGTGAATGTAAGTCATCACAAAGATAAATTGGAAAAAATCTAGGGTTAACCCTAGTATTGCGCTGTCCAAAAGACATTTGTTTGAAGGAACCGCCATGAGCACCATTGCACCGAACCCCGCCCTGACCCTCCGCCCACTGCGCGCCACGCCGTCTGTCAACGCCGCTGGCGCCACCACACCCAGTGCCACCCAGACCGAAAGCGCAAGGAGCCTGGCCGTGATGCTGCTGGCCGCCGTGGTCGCCGCCATGGTGGTGTTGGCCGATCGCCTCATCAACACCTGGGCCGACGGTCACCTCTTCCTCGCTTGGGTGGCCCTCTGGGTGGTGGTCTTTGCGGGCATGGCCTTGTTTGCCAGCACCGCTCGCACGATCGCTCAGCGCACCGTGCGCTCGCTGGACGGCTGGTCGCAGACCATTGCCCGGGCCCGCGCCGATGCCCGCCTGTGGAACATTGCCCAAAGCGATCCCCGCCTGATGCAGGAACTGCAGCAAGCGCTGATGCGTGACCGCGCCGAAGCCGACGAGTCGGCCGCCAGCGCCACTTCCGGCAGCGACTTCAGCGATGCCTTGGCACCCCTGGGCATGAGCAATGACGTGGCCGCACCGACCACCGTGCGCGGCAGCGCATGGAGCGGGTTCATCGAGCGCCTGAGTGAGCAGCGCAGTCGCAACATGCATCTCTACTACATCTGAACGCGCTCAGACGCCTGTTCAAGCGCCAGAAAAAAAAGCCACCGGGTCCCGGTGGCTTTTTTTGTCGGCGTGTTTTGCCAGGATGTTCTGAAGGAAGGTCAGACGTCGCGGAATTGCACAGTGGCACAGTGGTGACCTTGACCCCAAAGAACTTCAGGCGCCGAGCCGCTTTTCCAGATCCGCGCGGGTGGCCAACAAATCGGCCGGCAGGCGGTAGGCCAACTGTTCGAACAGGGCGTCGTGCAGCTTGAATTCGTCCAGCCAGGCGCTCTTGTCGATGTGTGTCACCGTGTTGAACTGCTCGGGCGTGAAGTCCAGACCCTTCCAGTTCAACTCGCTGTAGGCCGGAGCGACACCGAACATGGTCTCCTGGCCATTGGTCTGACCCTCCAGGCGGTCGATCATCCACTTGAGCACGCGCATGTTCTCGCCAAAACCTGGCCAGACGAACTTGCCTGCCTCGTTCTTGCGGAACCAGTTGACGCAGAAGATCTTCGGCAGTGCCGCGCCCTTCGCGACCAATGTCTGCTCCATGTCCAGCCAGTGCTGGAAATAGTCGCTCATGTTGTAGCCGCAGAAGGGCAGCATGGCGAACGGGTCGCGACGCACCACACCTTGCGCGCCGAAGGCAGCGGCCGTGGTCTCCGAGCCCATGGTGGCGGCCATGTAAACGCCTTCTTTCCAGGTGCGGGCCTCGGTCACCAGGGGTACGGTGGTGGAGCGGCGGCCACCGAAGATGAACGCGTCGATGGGCACGCCGGCCGGATCGTCCCAGGCGCTGTCGAGAGCCGGGTTGTTGGTGGCGGCCACCGTGAAGCGGGCGTTGGGGTGGGCGGCCTTGGCGCCGGTCTGCTTGCCGATCTCGGGTGTCCAGTCCTTGCCCTGCCAGTCGATCAGGTGCGCGGGCACCTTGCCCGTGTCCTGCTCCATGCCTTCCCACCACACGTCGCCGTCGTCGGTGAGCGCCACGTTGGTGAAGATCACGTCGCGGTCCAGACTGGCCATGCAGTTGGGGTTGGACAGGGTGTTGGTGCCGGGCGCCACGCCAAAATAGCCAGCCTCGGGGTTGATGGCGTACAGCTTGCCGTCGTCGTGGGGCTTGATCCAGGCGATGTCGTCGCCAATGGTGGTGACCTTCCAGCCTTCAAAGGCGGCAGGTGGCACCAGCATCGAGAAGTTGGTCTTGCCGCAGGCGCTGGGGAAGGCCGCGGCCACGTGGTACTTCTTGCCTTGCGGGTTGGTCACGCCCAGGATGAGCATGTGCTCGGCCAGCCAGCCCTGCTTGCGGCCCATGGTGGACGCAATGCGCAGGGCCAGGCATTTTTTGCCCAGCAGTGCGTTGCCGCCGTAGCCGGAACCGTAGCTCCAGATTTCGCGCGTTTCAGGGTAGTGAACGATGTACTTGGTGGTGGGATTGCAGGGCCACGAGGTCTTGTCGGTTTCGCCTTCAGCCAGGGGCGCGCCCACGGTGTGCATGCAGGGAACGAACTCGCCATCGGTGCCGAGCACGTCGTACACCGCCTTACCCATGCGGGTCATCAGCTTCTGGTTCACCGCCACGTAGGCGCTGTCGGTCAGCTCCACGCCAATGTGGGCGATGTGCGAGCCCAGCGGGCCCATGCTGAAGGGCACCACATACATGGTGCGCCCCCGCATGCACCCTTCGAACAGCGGCTGCAGGGTGGCGCGCATCTCTGCCGGGGCCATCCAGTTGTTGGTCGGGCCGGCGTCTTCCTGCTTTTCAGAGCAGATGAAGGTGCGGTCCTCCACGCGTGCCACGTCGGAGGGGTCCGAGCAGGCCAGGAAGCTGTTGGGTCGTTTGGCGTCGTTGAGCTTGCGGAAGGTTCCGGCGTCCACCAACTGCTGACAAAGCGCGTCGTATTCGGCCTGGCTGCCGTCGCACCAGTGGATGCGGTCTGGTTGGCACAGGGCGGCCATGTCGGCCACCCAGGCGATCAGGCGCGCGTTTTTCACAAAGGCGGGGGTGTTGAGATCGAGGCCCTGCATCACGGGTGAGTTCATCGGGGAAGCTCCAGAGTTTGAAAACCGGTGTGCACGAACGACGCCAGCAGCCGTCTTCGACCTCTGGAGGCCCGAGACGGCTGCAATGGAGTCCCTTGTGCGAAAAAGGACGGTCGGCGCTTGGGGCTGCGGTGCGGTTTGCGGTGCAGCAGGATGGCAAAAAGCGGGTTGGTGGTCCCGGGTTTTGATCCGCGTGTCGGCCAGTTGGGTCGATTTTATGAAAGCGCTTGGTCAGTTACCGGCAAGTTACATGCAAAACCCGCATAACGTAATGCCTATAACAGTGATCGCGAGCACCTGAGGCGCAAAAAAAAGCCGAGGGCCCCTGACGGGCCTCCGGCTTTTCTCCTAAGGGGGAGATCAGGCCATGTAAATAGCGATGAATGCCAGCAGAAACATCAGCACGCCGCCAGCCACTGGCAACACGATCGGCATCAGGGGAACGATGGATTCCACCACGTCCTGGGTCTGGTCGTGGGGGGTCGCGTGGTCGGGCTTGGACATGGTCTCTCCGGGTCGGTTGACAAAACTCGAGCGATTTTACGGGAGATGCGCGGTCTTGCCTGCCTCAGAGCAGCGCGTAGGTTGTGCTGGCCCGACAGACGCTCTGACCATCCGTCTCGCTGCAGATGTCGATCTCGCCGAAAGCCAGACTGCGCCCCGCGCGGATCAAACGGGCAGTCACCAGCGCGTTCTGGCCCGACAGCGGCTTCAGGAAGCTGGTGTTGATTTGAACCGTGGTCATGGGCCGTTGATTGCCCAGTCGTGTGACGATGGCCAGCACCATGGCTGTGTCGGCCGCCGACATGAGGGCCTGGCCACACACCATGCCCCCGATCCGGCTGAGCTGATCGCTGTGCGGCAGGCGCAGGGTCGCTTCGCCATCGCCGAAGGACACCACCTGCAAGCCGAGCGATTGCACCCAGGGTGCGAACCAGTCGGTCAGGGCTTGTTGCAGCGTTTCGAGGGTGACGTTGGAGTGCGGGGTGCTCATGGTCTGGATGATGCGAGTTGGAAATCGTTGGCTAGTTGCTCCAACGCGCAGCGCGCGACCCACGACGCATGGAACGGTGCCATCCCGGGGCACCGCCGGGCCGGCTTTGCCGGACGGCCAGTGCCGCCCCCCTTGAGGGGGCTGAGGGCCGCGGCTCCGAGCCTGCCTGCGCAGGCTTGGACTGCCCGAAGAAGCATCGACTCTGGCGATGCTGCGGCCTGCAAGGCACGCGAAGCGGCGCGGGGGTGTTTCATTCAATTGTCGCGTCGCAGCTTGGAAAGCCAGTGGTCCATCAGTTTGCCGGCGGCTTCACGCCCACCCAGCCCGAAGGACAGCGCCACCGCCACCGCCACCGCACCCAGCGTGAGGCCAAAGGCCAGGTTCACGATGTCGTCGGCAATGCCCATGGCACGCAGACCCATGGCAATCACCAGCGCCAGAATGGCGAATCGCGCGATGCGGGCCAGACCCTGGGTGCTGGCGCCGCTCGCGCGGTCGATCGCATCGTAGGCCACATTGGCGAGCCAGAAGCCAATCACCAGGATGGCCGAGCCCAGAAGAACATGGCCACCAAACTCGATGAAGTTGGCAACGATGCCGCTGACCTGGGTGAAGCCGAGCTGCTCCGCTGCCTCGACGGTGGCGAACAACATGGCAAAAAACAGCGCCACGCGGCCGACGAAGCTGGAGGCGCTGGTGGTCTCGAAGGCATGGGCCATGCCCACGCGTTGCGGCAGCGTGTCAAATCCCAGCGCTGCTAGCAGACTGGCCAACAGCCGGGCGGCAAACGATGCCACCATCCAGGTGATGATCAGGATCAGTGCGGCCGCAATAATGTGAGGCACCGCCCCCAGCAGAATGGCGAGCATGCGGGTGGCCGGCAGCGAGATGGCTTCGATCTTCAGTGCATCGAGAGCGGCAATCAAGGATGGGATGAAGACCAGCACGAACACCAGCGTGCCCACCACGCTGGAGAGCTTGACCGATTCGGTCAGCCCCGCCTTGCCGCCGAGCTGGTCGATGCCAGCGGTGCGGGACAGGTTCGCGGTGAGGTTGCGCAGCACCGTGGCCACGATCCAGCCGACGCCACCGATGATGAAGGCCGCCACGGCGTTGGGCAGCATGTCCAGCGTCTTGGTCACCATGGCCCGCAGCGGGTCCAGCAGGCCTTGCATGTCCAACGCGCCCAGCACCGCTGGGACGAACAGAAGGATCACCAGCCAGAACAGCGCGCCGGCCAGGTTTTCGCTCATGGGCGACATGTCGGCGTGCTCGGAGAGCTTTTCGTCCAGGGTGGTCTTGTCGAGCAAACGCTGCGTCACGCCTCGAACCACACTGGCCACCAGCCAGCCCACCAGCGCCAGGATCAGGCCACCGATCAGCCGGGGTGCATATTCAAAGAGCTGCGTGGTCAACGCAGCGAACGGCCCGGACACCTGTGCCAGGTTCAAGGAATTGAAGACGGCCGCCAGCGCCAGCAGGATCACCACCCAGAAAAGGCCCATCGCCACAGCGCCTTCGATGTCCACCGCCGCGCCCGTGAGCTTGCCAAAACGGTGGTTCACACCCACGAAACCCAGGCTTTTGCGCGTCGCTGCCCGCACGCCCACGGCAATCAACCAGCCGATCACCAGGATAGCCAGCGCGCCAAGCAGTTGGGGAATGTGACTGCCCAGTGTGTTTTGAAGCGAATCCCACATGGCGTTCATGTTCACGTCCTTCTCCTGAGTTGATGAATGATGCGGTGCATCATGCAGACCGAGACGCCGTCCGTCAACCGATGAAGCGGCATGTTCGCCGCCGATCGCGGCTGGAAGATTGATGAAACAGGAGGATGTCGCGCGATCGATGCAGATTGACAACAGAGCGTGCGCCGTCCAAACCAACGCAGTCAAACGCTGCGGACAGGTTGAACCCCCGATGCGAATGTCCCAGACCAGGGATACCGTGGGACCGGCTTTGCCGGGCCACTGGCATGGCCCCCCTTGAGGGGGTGACGCGCGCGGCGCGGCGCGGGGTGGGCCGTCTCTTTAGCCCACCTGCGCTTCGAAGCCCGCGGTACGCAGCGCCTCGATCACCTGCCCAATGTGTTCGCGCCCGCGTGTCTGAAGCACCAGTTCGATGGTCACGTTTTGCGCTGCCAGCAGGGTGAAGGCGCGCTGGTGGTGCACCTCGTCGATGTTGGCGCCGGCCTCGGCGACGGTGGCCGTGATGCGAGCGAGGTTACCCGGCACATCGCGTGCGTTGACCAGTATGCGGGCGAGGCGCCCAGCGCGCACCATGCCGCGTTCGATGATGGAGGCCAGCAGCATCGGGTCGATGTTGCCGCCGCACAGCACCAGACCGACACGTTTGCCCACGAAGCGCTCCGGGTGCTTGATGAGCGCCGCGAGACCGGCAGCGCCCGCGCCCTCGACCAGCGTCTTCTCGATTTCCAGCAGCATCACGATCGCCTGTTCGATGTCGCCCTCGTCGACCAGCAGCAGGTCGTCCACCTTGTCTCGGATGATGGCCTGGGTGATGGCGCCCGGCGTGCCCACGGCGATGCCCTCGGCAATGCTGCTGGCGCCCTGGGGCAGGTGCGTGCCCTTGATGGCGTTGTACATGGCCGGAAACCGCTCGGCCTGCACCCCTACGACCTCGATGCCGGGCCGGATCGCCTTCGCTGCGGTGGCCATGCCGGCGATCAGGCCGCCACCGCCGATGGCGACCACCAGCGTGTCCAGATCGGGCTGCACACGCAGCATCTCCAGCGCCACGGTGCCTTGACCGGCTGCAATCGCTTCGTCGTCGTAAGGGTGCACGAACACCAGACCTTCGCGCTCGGCCAGTTCGCGGGCATGCGCCTTGGCGGCCTCCAGCGTGTCGCCGTGCAGCACCACCTCGGCGCCAAAGCCCCGCGTGCGCTCAACCTTGACGCCCGGCGTGAAGCGCGGCATCACGATCACGGCGCGCAGACCCAGGCGCTGCGCGTGATAGGCCACGCCCTGTGCATGGTTGCCCGCGCTCATGGCGATGACGCCCCGCGCACGCTCTTCGGCGCTGAGTTGCGCCAGCTTGTTGCACGCACCACGCTCCTTGAACGACGCGGTGTACTGGAGGTTCTCGAACTTCAGGAACACCTGGCACCCGACGATCTGCGAGATCGTGCGCGATTCCACGAATGGCGTATCCAGGATCTGGCCTTTGAGCCGCTGCGCGGCCGCTTCGACGTCTTGTTTTGTCAGCATGGCGCCATTGTGACGCAGGCACTTGCCCCCACGCTCCGCCGCTGCGCGGGTCGCTGCCCCCCGAGGGGGCTGAGCCTGCCTCGGGGCGGCCCGGCGGCAGTCTCGGAGGCCCCCACGCTCCACCGCTGCGCGGGTCGCTGCCTCCCGACGGGGCTGAGCCTGCCTTGGGGCGGCCCGGCGGCAGTCTCGGAGGCCCCCACGCTCCGCCGCTGCGCGGGTCGCTGCCCCCCGAGGGGGCTGAGCCTGCCTTGGGGCGGCCCGGCGGCAGTCTCGGAGGCCCCCACGCTCCGCCACTTCGCGGGTCGCTGCCCCCGCGGGGGCTGGCCTTGTTTGGGGCGGCCCTGCACTGCGACCCCTGAGGTTTGGGTAAAACCAGACAAATTGCTCAACCGGTCTTCGGCGCGCCCTTCCATGAATCATCAAGCTGGGGTATGTTCCGCTTCAAAACCGCAATTGATTTGCCCTGGTGGCGTCGGGCGGTTCTTGTGGAGGTGTCTGGATGGTCAAACGCACGGTACCGCCCGTTGAGACTGTGTCTCGCTCGGTGCTGGAACCGAAAGAGTCGCGTGAAGGGCGAAGCCACTTCGTGGGCGAAGGCCGCGTGTTCGTGCCGCACGGCTTGCGCCAGGCCCCTGTGCTCGATCTGATGTGTTCACATTTCGTGCTCACGCTGGCGGCACGGCAGGGGCCGCGCTTCAACGTGCGCCGCGATCTCAACACCATGCTGTCGCTGGCCGGGCGGCACCTGGTCTGGCCACACACCGTGCTGGCCCGTTTGCGCGACTTCCTGAACCGGCGTTGCCGTGACAACGATCTGTGGGGCGGACAGGAGCAGCTCTCAACCAACGCCTTCATGGAACGTTATGGCGTGTGGCGTGGCCCCTATGAAGAAGGCACGCTTTTTTTCTATCTGGACGAATACGCCAAGGAGTCACCCAAGGACCTGTTGTCGGTGCTGGCGGTCACAGGTGACTGGCTCAGCCAGGCGCTGAAAAAGCAGTCCACGCTGGTGGAGAAAAACATCGATGCCCTGGCCGGCTTGCTGCAGCTCAACCGCGCCGAGCGCGCCCTGCTGCTCTACGGCACGCTGGCGCGCTACCAGCGCGACCTGCGCTCCATCCTGGTTGAGTTCAAGGTCAACAACGCGCCGGAGGCCTATGCGGCCATTGCCGACGTGGCAGGGGTGAAAGCCAGTGAAGTGGGTGAGGCGCTGCGGGCGGGCTCGCGGCTGGAGCGCATCGGCATGGTCGAGAACCTGATCTCCGAGCACAACATCACCGATCTGGCCGATCTGATGAAGGTCAGCGAAAAACTGCCGCCGGTGCTGATGCGCGAATACCGCACCCAAAGCGAACTCATGGCGGTGTTCACCCGACCGGCTTCGCGGTCGGCCCTGAGCGTCAAAGATTTTGAATACGTGGGCGAGGACGTCAAGCTGCTCTGCGGTCTGCTGCGCGAAGCCGTGGGGCGACGCGAACCCGGCGTGAACGTGTTGCTCTACGGCCCGCCCGGCACGGGCAAGACCGAACTGGCGCGCGTGGTGGCGCATGCCGCGGGCCTGGAGCTGTTTGAAGTGGAGTACGCCGATCGCGACGGCAACGCGCTCAGCGGCCGCGACCGCTACCGGTCGCTGCAGATTGCCCAGGTCTTTCTGAAAGGCACCGCACACTCCGCGCTGCTGTTCGACGAAGTGGAAGACGTGTTCCCGCCCATCTCCAGCGAGGCAGCGCAGCTCATGGCGCGTGCCGAGCATGTGGCGGCCTCACACACGGGCAGCGTCAGCGGCAAGGCCTGGGTGAACCAGATCCTGGAATCGAATGCCGTGCCCACGCTCTGGGTGACCAATCGCATCGAGCAGATCGACCCGGCGTTTCGCCGCCGCTTTGCCTACCACCTCGAACTCAAGAGCCCGCCGCCGGGTGCGCGCGAGCAACTGGTGCGCAAGACGCTCGAAGGTGCGGCGGTGTCTGAAGAACTGGTGGCGCGCCTGACCGAACGCAAAGGCCTCACGCCCGCGCAGATCCGCACCGCAGTGCGCTTTGCCGAACTTGCCGCAAGCTCCGGAAAATCCGGCGCCCGCCGTTCAGCGAAGGCGTCGTCCAAAGCGGCGCCGCTGCTCGACGACCTGATCGAGCGCCAGTTGCGCAACGCCGATCTGGCCCTGGGCCGCCGACCCGATCTGGTGCAGCGCCCGAGCGTGACCCAGTACAGCCTGGACATGCTCAACGTGGAGTCACGCTACGAGTTGCCCCGCATCATCACGGCGCTGAAGGCGCGTGGCCATGGCTGCCTGTGTTTTCACGGTGCGCCCGGCACTGGCAAGACCGCGCTGGCCGAGCATCTGGCGCAGCAGTTGGAGCGCCCGCTCATGGTGCGGCGCGCCAGCGATCTGGTGAGCAAGTTCGTGGGCGAGACCGAGCAGCAGATGGCCGCCATGTTCCGCGAAGCCGAGGCGGAAAAGGCGGTGCTGTTGCTGGACGAAGCCGACAGCTTTTTGCAGGACCGCAGGGGCGCGCAACGCACCTACGAAGTGACCGAGGTGAACGAGATGCTGCAGGGCATGGAGCGCTTCGCCGGCATCTTCATCTGCACCACCAACCTGATGGACAGCATCGACCAGGCGGCGCTGCGGCGCTTCACCTTCAAGATCCGCTTCAAACCGCTCACGGCGGTACAGCGCGAGACCATGTTCGTGGTGGAGGCGCTCAATGGCGACGCCACCCGACTGGACGACGCCGTGGCCGCGCGACTCAACAAGCTCGATCAGCTGTGCCCGGGTGATTTTGCGGCCGTGAAGCGGCAGGTGGAGATCCTGGCCGAGGCGCTGGCGCCCGAGGAATTTTTGGCCCAGCTGGAGGCCGAGCACCGCATCAAGCCCGAGGTTCGTGAGTCCAGGAAGATGGGATTTTGAACGCCTGTGCGTTGCTTTGTGCTGGCGGACCAGCGGCTTATTGAGGCTGTGCCAGCCGCGCAAACGTGGCCAACACCGACGCCGCTTCAGGCGTGTCCTTCACTGCTGCGCTGATCTGGGCGGCATCACGTCCTTCGCGTGCCAGCGTCGGGCCCAGGCCCTCGAGATAGGCGCGCAGCGACTCGCCCGAAAACTCCGGATGGAACTGCACGCCCCAGGCGCGAGTGCCCATGCGAAACGCGTGGTGGGGTTCGTGGGCGTTGCTGGCCAGCGCGACCGCCTCAGGGGGCAGGCGGCGCACCGTTTGCCAATGCACGGCCTGTGCGTCGAAGCTGGGCGGCAAGTGTCCGAGCAGAGCGTCGCCGTCGGCCTGCGCGTGGCGCTGCACTTGCACCGTGCCGATTTCAACACCTTGCGGGTGGTGGGTCACTTCGCCACCCAGCGCATGTGCCAGCAACTGATGGCCGTAACAGATGCCCAGCGTGGGTACGGACTGCGCCACCGCTTGCTGCAGCCAGGGCACCAGCGCTTCGCTCCAGGGCTCTCGGTCGCTCACCATGGCGTGGGAGCCGGTGAGCACGATGCCGGCCAGGCTGTGCAAGGGCGGCAGCGCTTGGTCGCCCTGGGCATCGTGTGTCAGCACTTCAGCGCCGCCCTCACGCAGGCCGGCGGCAATCCAGTCGTCGAAGTCGCCCAGACGCTCACGGATGTGGGCATGGGTGCGCCCGGTCTGGACGATGAGGATGGGCAGTGCGTTCGACATGGCAGCGATTCTATGGACCCGCATGGTGCCCATCTTGGACCGCTCCCTCCGGACGGTAACCCTTCGGTCGCCAGAAGGCCAAAAAAAAGCCCGTCACGAGGACGGGCAAGAGGAGAGAGGAACCACTCATCTCCAGGAGCAGCACGGCACGCCCGATGCGGCACTCAGTGCACCAGGGCCATGGGGCCGGTGGGCAGCTCTTCGGGCGAATAGTCAGGGTGGTGCTCGACAAAAAACCGCAGTTTCTGGTCGAGCCGCGACACGCGGGTGTGGGCAATGCTCTCGCAATGGTGTTTGGAGATCAGCGCGAACAGTTTGCTGCGCAGGAACCAGAGGTCCTTGGGGCTCTCGCACATCATCAGCGAGGCCTGCAGACGGGTGCGCACGGGATCCTTGATGTCAGCCATGGCATCGTGAAACTCGTCGACGATGAAGTCCAGCTCCAGGACCTGCGTGTCGTGATAAGTCTCTTTCGTCTTTTTACCAAACCAGGGCAGTTTGAAGAACATGCCGCACTCCATTCGTGATGTTCGGGGGCTCGCCGGGAACAGCCCGGGCTCATCCGCTTCATCGACCAAACGGTGCACCAGCTTGAGCTTTTTTGCAGGGAAACGGGGGTCTCACCGACAGGCGGTCGGCCCCAAAAAACCGGGTCCCACATAGGTAAACATTCGCGGCCGCAACGACCGTTCGCACCTACCCGAAAGCACTCACCACGCGTAATACGTCCGCGCCGTAGGCTTCTCGCTTTTTCTGGCCGATGCCGGAAATACCGTCCAGATCGGCTTCTGTCTGGGGGCGGCGGGTGGCGATGGCGCGCAGCGTGGCGTCGTGAAAGATGACGAACGCGGGCAGGTTGTGCTCGCGCGCCACTTCGGCGCGCCAGGCCTTGAGCGCGTCCAGGCAATCGCGCTCGGCCAGACTCAGCGGCTGGCCGTCCAGGGCTGTGGCGGGCCGGCCCGCACGGCTCGCGCGCGTGCCACGCGTGCGTGCGGCCTTCTCGCTGACCTGGCGCAGCCAGATCGCCTGCTCACCCTTGAGGATGGCGCGCGCCGCATCGGCCAGATGCAGGGTGTTGTAGGGCGCGTCGTTCACCTGCACCGCCTCGCGGGCGATCAGGTGGCGCAACAGCGCGCGCCACTGGGACTCGCCCAGGTTGGCGCCGATGCCGAAGGTGCTGAGCTTGTCGTGTCCGTACTGGGTGATCTTGTCGGTCAGCTTGCCACGCAGAATGTCCATGATGTGGCCGGCACCGAAAGCCATGCCACTGGCCTGCTGCACGCGGTAGATGCACGACAGCAGCTTGCGCGCGGGGTCGGTGGCGTCGTGCAGTTCGGGCGGATTCAGGCAGTTGTCGCAGTTGCCGCAGGCCTGGCTGTCTTCTCCGAAGTACTTCAACAAGCGAACGCGGCGGCAGTCGCTGGCCTCGGCCAGCACCAGCAGGGCATCGAGCTTGCCGCGCAGCACCTGCTTGAACTCGTCGGCCGCCGGGCTTTCGTCGATCATGCGGCGCTGGTTCACCACGTCCTGCAGGCCGTAGGCCATCCAGGCATTGGCCGGCTCGCCGTCGCGCCCGGCGCGGCCGGTCTCCTGGTAGTAGCCTTCGATGTTCTTGGGCATGTCCAGGTGCGCCACGAAGCGCACGTCGGGCTTGTCGATGCCCATGCCGAAGGCGATGGTGGCCACCATGATCAGACCCTCTTCGCGCAGGAACCGGTCCTGGTGGCGCTGGCGCATCGAGGCGTCCAGACCGGCGTGGTAGGGCAGGGCGGACAGGCCCGCACCCACCAACATGGCCGCCACTTCTTCCACGCGTTTGCGCGACTGGCAATAGACGATGCCGGCGTCGTGGATTCCGTTGCCACTGGTGTGCTCGTCGCGGATGAAGCGCAGCAGCTGGGTGGTGGCGTCCTTCTTCTCCACCAGCTGGTAGCGGATGTTGGGGCGGTCGAAGCTGCTGATGAAGGTGCGGGCTTCCTGCAACTGCAGGCGCTCGACGATATCGGCGCGGGTGAGGTCGTCGGCGGTGGCGGTGAGGGCCACGCGCGGCACGCCGGGGAAGCGCTCGTGCAGCACCACCAGGCCCCGGTACTCGGGCCGGAAGTCGTGGCCCCACTGGCTCACGCAGTGGGCTTCATCGATGGCAAACAGGCTGAGCTGGCCGCGCTCGTGCAGCGAGTCCAGCAAGGCCAGAAAGCGTGGCGTGGTCAGCCGTTCGGGCGCCGCGTACAACAAGGTGAGTTCGCCGCGCAGCATCTGCTTTTCAACGCGCTGCGCGTCTTCGCCGGACAGGCTGGAATTCAGGAACGCCGCGGCCACGCCGGCCTCTAGCAGCGCGCCCACCTGATCGTGCATGAGCGCGATCAGCGGCGAAACCACCACGGTCAGGCCATGCCCCGCACGTTCGCGCACGATGGCGGGTACCTGGTAGCACAGCGACTTGCCGCCACCCGTGGGCATGAGCACCAGCGCGTCGCTCCCGGCGCTCACGTGCTGCACGATGTCGGCCTGGGGGCCCCGGAAGGCATCGAAGCCGAACACCTCGTTGAGCACGCCCAGGCTGGCTTCCAGGGTTTCGCCCTCGGTGGATATGTCGATCTGGCTCATGCGTGGAGACTGCAGCAGAAAGGGGCGATCACATCTGCTCCCATGGAAGGCCGTCAAACCGCCAGCCATTCAGGCTGGAGCGTTTGAAGGCGTCGTTGAGCTCGCCTTCGAAGCCGTGCACCACATGCGCCACTTCCTTGAAGCCCACCGCTTCCAGCGCCTTGCCGGCATCCAGCGTGCGCTTGCCGCTGCGGCAGATCAGCAGCACCGGCCGTGCCTTGTCGCCGGCCTCCTGTGCCACGGCGGCGGCGAATCGGGCGGGGTCCGGCGTGAGGTCGGGGTATTCGTACCAGGGAATGTTCTCCACGCCAGGCGGGCGCCCCACGTAAAGGGACTCGATTTCCATGCGGACGTCCACGAACAGCGGCGGTTCCTGGCCCAGCGCAGCGCGGCGCGCCGTTTCTGCCTGCAGCCAGGCCCAGGCTTCCTTCGGGAGCAGGTGTTTCATGGGTGGGTATTGTCGGGCATGGGACGGAGAGGGCCGAAGCACGGGTTCGCACGCTTGTCCCCCAGTCTTCCTACAATCTCCCCATGACCACCCCGACCTACACCCGCGCCCAGGCACTGCCCGCCATCCTCTCGAAACGCATCGCCATCCTCGATGGCGCCATGGGCACCATGATCCAGCGCTTCAAGCTGGGCGAGGCGCAGTACCGGGGCGAGCGGTTCAAGGACTTCCACCAGGATGTGAAGGGCAACAACGAGTTGCTGAGTCTGACGCAGCCCCAGGTGATCCAGGACATTCACGAGGGCTACCTGGCCGCAGGTGCCGACCTGATCGAGACCAACACCTTCGGCGCGACCACGATTGCCCAGGAAGACTACGACATGGCCCACCTGGCGCGCGAGATGAACCTGGCTTCGGCCCGCATCGCCCGCGCCGCGTGCGACAAGTTCAGCACGCCCGACAAGCCGCGCTTCGTGGCCGGTGCTCTTGGCCCCACACCCAAGACCGCCAGCATCAGCCCCGATGTGAACGACGCCGGCGCGCGCAACGTGACTTTCGAGCAGTTGCGCGCGGCCTACTACGAACAGCTGGAAGCGCTGGTGGACGGCGGTGCCGACGTGCTGCTGGTGGAAACGATCTTCGACACGCTCAACGCCAAGGCCGCGCTGTTTGCCGTCGACGAATACTTCGAGAACAGCGGCGAGCGCCTGCCCCTGATCATCAGCGGCACGGTGACCGACGCCTCGGGCCGCATCCTCAGCGGCCAGACCGTGACCGCCTTCTGGGCCAGCGTGCGCCACCTGCAGCCGCTGGCCGTGGGCCTGAACTGCGCCCTGGGCGCCACCCTCATGCGGCCCTACATCCAGGAACTGGCCAAGGTGGCGGGCGACACCTTCATCAGCTGCTACCCGAACGCCGGCTTGCCCAATCCCATGAGCGACACGGGCTTCGACGAAACGCCGGAGGTGACGGGTCGTCTGCTGCGCGAGTTCGCGGCTGAAGGCCTGGTCAACATCGTGGGCGGCTGCTGTGGCACGACCCCTCAGCACATCGAGGCCATTCGCAGCGGTGTGGAACCGCTGGCGCCGCGCAGCCTGCGCAAGGATTTTTTCTACCGCGAAGCGGCTTGAACCGCCGGCGGCCACGCGCTGTTCAAGCCGTGTCGCGGCACGGTTCCAGCTGAGCGATTTCGCTCGGTCTCTGGGTCACTTGCCCGCGGTGCGCCTGATGAAGTCGAGCATCAGCGAGACGGCGGCGTCCGCATGGCTCTCGAGCAGCAGGTGGCCGGCATCCAGGACATGCGCCTCCATCCTGGGCAGCGCACGCATCCAGGACAGCACCTCATCCAGCTCAAAATAGATGTCGTGCCTTCCCCAGACCATCAGGGCAGGGGGCTGCCATTGCTCCAGGTACTTGGCGATGGCGTCGAAGCGGGCGGCGTAGCGCCCATAGTCCGCGATCAGCGCCCGCTGCGTGTCCATGTGACCTGGCAGGTTCATCACGCGCCAGTCCTCTTCCCAATGCTCGGGCGGGATTCGTTTGACCACATCCGGCGGAACGCCCGAGATGTAGGTGTCGCGGGTTCCCGCCAGGGTCAGGTGCGCCGTGGCCGCTGCCGCGTTCACCGCATTCGGTTGCGACCAGTAGGCTTGCGTGGCCTTCCATCCTGGCCCCCATCCCGTTCGGTGTGCGTTGGCGTTCTGGACGATGAGGCCCAGCACCTGCTCGGGCGCCTGCATCGCGATTTCCAGGCCCACCGGTGCTCCCCAATCATGCAGGTAGATGAACCGCGGCCCGATCTCCAGATGGTCCAGCAATTCGGTGATTGCCTGAGCGATGGCGGAGAACGTGACAGCCGGCAGCGCATCGGATTCACCGTGGCCCGGCAGGTCGGGCGCGACCACATGGGCGACCCGCGCCAGCGCGGGGACGACCTGCCGGAACATTCCTGCAGAGTTCGGCGTGCCGTGCAGCAGCAGCATGGCCGGTCTGCTCGCTTCGCCGGCCGTGATGAACGACAGCTCGGCACCACCAGAAAGTCGAAATCGCTGTCGGGTCGTGGTCGGATCCTCATGCATGGCTGTGTTTCCCCGTTCGCGCCTCCGCGCACATTGTGGTGTGCGGCAAACGGCGTTCCCACCGCAGGGTCGCGGCATGCCGCAGGGCGGTGTCTCTGGCCCCGACATCTGGCCGTCCGCACTTGGAAAAATAGTGTGAACAGGCCCTGGAGGTGGCGCGCTCGCGGGCAATGGCGCATAATCGCCTGTCCCATCAAGGGGAGTAGTCGATCAGCCAGCGGGCCTGCAGCCCGCCCTGGCTGGAGGGGTTTTCGTCAGCACGCTGCACCGGTCATTCAGGCCGGCGTGGCCGGAAACCCCAGGCCGGGCGCCATGCCCTGGCCCTGGCAAGACCTTGGGGGTGTTTTCAACACCACCAAACCGAGGTCTTTCTCATGGAAACCATTGCGCCACTCTGGCTGTGGCTTGTGTTCGTCGCGTTCGTGATCGCGGCGCTGTTTGTCGACTTTGCCGTGCTCAAGAAGCAGGGTTCCCACGAGGTGGGTGTGCGCGAGGCCCTCTGGTGGTCGCTGGCCTGGGTGATGCTCAGTCTGGTCTTCAACGCGCTGTTCTGGTGGGCGGTGAAGGATGTGTCCGGCTCGGCCGCCATGGCCAACGAGAAGGCGCTGGAGTTCCTGACCGGCTATTTGATCGAGAAGAGCCTGGCGGTGGACAACATCTTTGTCTTCCTGCTGATCTTCACCTACTTTGCTGTGCCGCCAGCGTTCCAGAAGCGCGTGCTGATGATCGGCATCATTGGTGCGATCGTGCTGCGTACGGTGATGATCCTTGTGGGCGCCTGGCTGCTGGACCAGTTTCACTGGATCCTCTACGTGTTCGGCGCCTTTCTCATCCTCACGGGTGTGAAGATGTGGTGGGCGGCAGACCAAGAGGAAAGTCTGGACGACAACCCGGCCCTGAAGCTGCTGCGCAAGGTGCTGCCGGTGAGCAAACACTACGACGGCGAGAGGTTCTGGACGGTCGAAAACGGCAAGAAGATCGCCACGCCGCTGCTGATGGTGATTGCGCTGGTGGCCATGACCGATGTGATCTTCGCGGTTGATTCGATTCCGGCCATCTTCGCGATCACCAAGGACCCGTTCATCGTGCTGACCAGCAACGTGTTCGCCATCCTGGGCCTGCGCGCCATGTTCTTCCTGCTGCAGGCCGCCGCCAGCCGCTTCCACTTGCTGAACTACGGTCTGGCCGTGATCCTGGTCTTCATCGGCACCAAGATGATGATCATCGACCTTTACAAGATCCCGGTGGCGGTATCGCTGGGCGTGGTGCTGGGCATTCTGGCCATCACCATGGTCTGGAGTTCCAAGACCGCGCCGAATACATAGGGATCACCCCCCTGCGCTGCTGACGCAGCTTCCCCCCTCCGTGGCGCGCCTGAAGGCGCTTCGAGAGGGGACGCACCCTGTGGCCCGGCGAAGCCGGTTCCACGGGTGCCCTGGATCGAGACACGTCACGCGGGAAGGTCTTTTTTGGGACTCCCCCCACTGCGGCCTGCAGCACCCGCGAGTTCGCGCGGTCCGTGGGACGGGCGTCGTTCAGCCCCGTCCCGTCGAACAGACGCGTGGCTACCGCGCCTTGGCGGGGAACACGGTGTCCCACCATTGCCGGGCCGATTGTTTCACCATCTCCAGCGCCTCGGGGTCGCGGTGCCACAACGCAGAAAGAAAGGCCGTGGCTTGTTCGGCGTTGATGTGGGGCGGCAACGGCGGCACGTTGGGGTCGGTCACCATCTCCAGCAGCATGGGGGTGTCTGAGGCCAGCGCCTCGTCCCAGGCGGCGGCCACGTCCTCGGGCTGGGTCACGCGCAGGCCCTTGAGCCCGATCAGACGGGCGTATTCGGCGTAGGGAAAATCCGGTACCCGCTGGGAGGCCTCGAATTTCGGGTCCCCCGCCATCGCCCGTTGCTCCCAGGTCACCTGGTTGAGATCGCCGTTGTTGAGCACCATCACCGTGAAAGCGGGTGAGCGCCATTGCTCCCATCCTGCGGCCAGTGAGATCAGCGCATTGACGCCGTTCATCTGCATGGCGCCGTCGCCCAGCAGCGCGATCACATGGCGATCCGGGTGGGCGTGCTTGGCCGCCAGCGCATAAGGTATCGCGGGGCCCATGGTGGCCAGGCCGCCGGAGAGCGAGGCCATCATGCCGCGACGGATTTTCAGGTCGCGCGCGTACCAGTTGGCGGCCGAACCCGAGTCGCAAGTGAGAATGCAGTCATCGGGCAGGCGCGGCGAGAGTTCCCAGAACGGCAGTTGGGGATTGATGCCCGTGGCCGGACTTTTTGCGCGCGCTTCCAGCACCTGCCACCAGCGCGCCACGCCTTGTTCGATCGATTCGCGCCATCGCAGATCCGTCTTGCGTTCCAGCAGCGGCAGCAGCGCGTGCAAGGTCTTGCGGCTGTCGCCCACCAGGCCCACCTCCATGGGGTAGCGCAGGCTGAGCATGCGTGGGTCGATGTCGATCTGCACGCCGCGCGCCTGTCCCTCCTCGGGCAGGAACTCCGAATAGGGGAAGCCTGAGCCCACCATCAGCAGCGTGTCGCACTCGCTCATGAGTTGCCAGCCGGGTTGTGTGCCCAGCAAGCCGATGCAGCCGGTGACGTACGGCAGGTCATCGGGAAGCGCGGCTTTGCCCAGCAAGGCCTTGGCCACCCCGGCGCCCAACTGGTTGGCCACGGCGATCACTTCGTCCGTGGCCTGCAATGCGCCCGCGCCCACCAGAATCGCCACCTTCTTGCCCGCGTTGAGCACCTCGGCGGCGCGTTCGAGATCGGACAGTGGGGGCACGCTGCGCAAGTCGGGCCGGTCGATGCCGCTGTGCACCGTGCCGTGTTCGCGCGGCGGTGTGCGCACGGCGTCGAGCTCTTGCAGGTCGTGCGGCACGATCAGGCAGGTCACGCTGCGCGTGTCGCGCGCGATGCGCACGGCGCGGTCCACGAGGTGCCGCACCTGTGCGGGCACCGTGGCCATTTGCACGTATTCGTGCGCCACGTCCTTGAACAGCGTGAGCAGGTCTACCTCCTGCTGGTAGTCGCCGCCCAGCGCGGCGCGCGCCTGCTGCCCGACGATGGCGACCACCGGCTGGTGGTCGAGCTTGGCGTCGTACAGGCCATTGAGCAGGTGAATCGCGCCGGGGCCCGAGGTGGCCAGACACACGCCCACCTCGCCGGTGAATTTGGCGTGGGCGCAGGCCATGAAAGCCGCGAGTTCCTCATGGCGGGTCTGCACGTACTCGATGCCCAGGTCGCGCTTGCGCGCGCGATCCATGGCGCCGATGAGGCCGTTGATGCCGTCGCCGGGATAGCCGAAGATGCGGCGCACGCCCCAGGCGTGCAAGCGGTCCAGAATGAAATCGCTGACGGTATCAGTCATGTGGGTGGAGAACAGCTGGCGTCCTCAGTTGCGGTAAAAATTGCAGCAACGCCTCCGGGTCGAAATATGGCGAAAAGAGGGCCGTGGTGAAAGGCGCTGACGGGCTTCGGGCGTATCCGCAATTGCGGTGGCTTCAGCGCGCCTTCGGACTGTGGCGCACGGTCTGCTTGTCTGCGTCCAAATGCACCTCGCGGGCCCCCCAGTTGATGCTCAACATGTCTTCGGCTGGCACCGTGACCTGCCCGCCGGGCAGCCAGCGGCGTGTGTCCACCACAAAATGCTCCACGCACCAGCCGTCGTCATTGATGAGGATGTCGTCGATGCGACCTGCCGAACCATCCAGCGCCTCTGCCTGGTAACCGATGATTTCCTGGCAGCTGTGCAGGTGCGAACGGTGCGCTGCATCCAGCGCCTGTTGCGACGCCTCGCTCAACCCGATCGGGGCGCCGCCCGCAGCGGGGGACATCTCCACGGCGCCCATGTCCGGGGCGACGGGATGCGCGGTCGCGCCCCAGGCCAGCGGTCCGCTCCAGTAGTAGGGGTAGCGGTAGTGATCTGCGTAGGCCATTTCATACAGGCGCGACACCGGTTGCTCCGTTTCCACGGGCGGGCTGTCCTCCACCTGCGAGCGCGTGAGATCCACGGGAATCTGTGTGTCGGTCGATTCAGCCATGCGCATCGCGTAGGGCGACACCAGCACACGCCGGCTGTTCAGCCAGTTGCCTGTGTCCACCACCAGATAGCGAACGTGCAAATGCTCGTCGTCAAAATAGACATCCTCAATCGTGCCGACCTCGCCATCGCTTGCCGTCACGCTGGCGCCGCGCCACTGGGTGAACTTGTGAAGCATGTGTTTCTCCGGTTGGCGTACCGCTGCAAAAGGGGTACGGACACGGTCGGGCGGCAAATGGCGTTCCTGAAAGACGCCGAGTGGGTGTCCCACCTTCCAGGTCACCGTGCTTATTTTGCAAAGCGCCACAAGGCCTTGGCGCAGGTGCGTGCCCGGCAGGGTCAGCCGCGCTTCGGGGGCAGGTTCCTAGCCTTGAGGGGTGGGCATCAGTTGCTCGATCTCGTCCTGCATGGTCTGCACCAGCTGGCTGTAGACCTGCAGCTTGTGCCGGTTGTCGCGCAGGCGCTCGGCCAGGCGCTGGGCCACCGCGGTCATGAGCTTGGCGGCGGTGGCGGGTTGTTCGGCGATCAGGGCTTCGAGGGCCTCGCGGTCGAGCACCGCACAGCGCACATCGGTGCTCGCGGTGCAGGAGGCCGAGCGGGCGGCACCGTCCACCAGCGACATTTCACCGATCAGGCTGCCGGGCCCGACCACATTGACCGTAACGGGTTCTACCCGGCTGGGCATGAGCGATTCCACCGTGATCTCGCCCTCCAGCACGAGCACCATGAAACCGGTGTCGATGCTCTCGCCCTGGCGAATGATGGTGGTGCCCGCGCGGTATCGCGTGGGCTGCATGAACCGCACCACGGTCAGGGCCTCGACTTCGCTCAGCTGCATCAGGGCGGTGGGGGCGCGCAGCAGGTAGGCGGCTTCCTGGGCGCCGGCCGAGCCAGCGACCTGCAGTGCGTTGTCCCGGTTTCGGGATGGGCGACGTGCGCCAAACAGCATGTCGAAGAAAGCCATGGTGGGTTTCGGGGATGGGAGAAGAGCGCCCTGAGAACGTGATGGCGGAACACGACCGGAGATTGTGCCGTGTCTGTCCCGATTCAGCGAACATGCACCAGCTTGGCACATCCATTGCTTGTTTCCCGGCCCATGCACATCGACGCCCATGCCTTGCTCAGCCGCCCACTGGCGCCCGCCAGCGAGGCCTGGCGCAACCCGCTGGAGCTGTTGCTGGCGTCCACCGGCGAAGGCATTTACGGCGTGGATCTGGAAGGCCTGTGCGTGTTCATCAACCTGGCGGGTGCCCGCATGATCGGCTTCGAGCCGCACGAGGTGCTGGGGCGCAACATGCATGAACTCACCCACCATGCGCACGCCGACGGCCACCGCTACCCCGAAGCGCAGTGCCCCATCTTCAACGCCTTCCGCCAGGGCCTGCCCTGCCGCATCGACAGCGAGGTGTTCTGGCGACGCGACGGCAGCGCGTTCCCGGTGGAGTATTCCAGCCATCCCATCGTCGATCAGGGTGAGGTGCGAGGGGCGGTGGTCACCTTTGTGGACATCACCGAGCGCCGCCGCGCGGCCGATGCGCTGCAGCGCGCCAAGGACGAGCTCGAGGAACGCGTGCGCGAGCGCACCGGTGCGCTGGAGACGGCGCTGCACCAGGTGCGCGAGCTGGCGGCCTGGTCGGAAACCGTGCGCGAAGAAGAGCGAACCCGCATCGCCCGAGAGGTGCACGACGAGCTGGGCAGCCTGCTGGTGGCGCTGAAGATGGATGTGAACTGGATGGACAAGCGCCTGGCCGAGCAGACGCAGCGCAGCCCGGATGCGGCCGAAGACATGCGCAGCCGCATGCGCTGCAAATGCCAGAACATGAGCCGGCTGATCGAGAACGCGGTGGACAACGTGGGCCGCATCATCACCGACCTGCGACCCAGCATCCTCGACCACCAGGGCCTGTGGGCGGCACTGGAATGGCAGGCGCAGGAATTTGTGCAGTCGGCCGAGCTGATACTGGACTGGCACATGGATGTGGCCACGGCTCCGGAGCCGCCCGAGCCCATGGCCATGGCGGTGTTCCGCATCTTTCAGGAAATGCTCAGCAACGTGGGGCGCCACGCGCAGGCCAATCGGCTGAGTGTCCACATCGCCGTGCAGGGGATGGCACTGCAGCTCACCGTGGAAGACAATGGCGTAGGCGCGCCGCCGCAGGCGTTCGCCGCCGCCGATGCCTATGGCGTGATGGGCATGCGGGAGCGGGCGAGGCACTTCGGCGGCGACATACAAATCGACAGTGCACCAGGACAGGGCACGCGCATGTGCCTGACCTTGGTCCTGCCAGTGGAGACACGGTCCCCAACATGAACACCCAGTTCGACTTGATGGCCGAGACCATCCGCGTGCTGATCGGCGACGACCATCGCATCGTGCGCGAGGGGCTCAAACAGATCCTGGCCGACGCGCCCGACGTGCAGGTGGTGGCCGAGGCGCAGACCGGTCCGGAGGTTCTGGCCGAGGTCCAGGCGCTGCACGGCAGCGAGGGGCTTGATCTGGTGCTGCTCGACATCGCCATGCCCGGACTGGACGGGCTGGACGTGCTGCAGGCCATCAAGCGTGAGCACCCGCGCCTGCCGGTGCTCATGCTCAGCACCTACCCTGAGAAACAGTACGCGGTGCGCTGCATCCGCATGGGCGCCTGCGGCTACCTGAACAAAAGCGCCGACCCCGACGACATGCTGGCTGCGGTGCGCAAGGCCGCGGGCGGCGCGGTTTTTGTGAATCAGGCCACGGCCGAGGCGCTGGCGGCGGCGGTGGGCAGCACGGGTGCCAAGACCGGGCTCGAAGCGCTTTCGCACCGCGAGTACCAGGTCTACCGGCTGCTCACGCAGGGGCGCACCGTGAGCGAAATTGGTGCGCAGCTGGGCCTGGCGGCCAACACGGTGAGCACTTACCGTGCGCGCGTGCTGGAAAAGACAGCCACCAAGAACGACGTGGAGCTGGCGCTGTTCGCCGAACGCCACGCGCGAAACGCCAAAACCCCCTGAATCCCGCCCTTGAAACCGGCGCCGTGTAGGGCTGCCCCTACACGGCGTCGGTGAAGCGTTTGCGAAATCACGAGGGTTCCGCCAAAAGGCGGGGGCGGTCCGTGTTCTGGCCCGGTGCTTGCGAAGTGAGTGGCGTCTTCAACTCACGAGGTGCGCCATGTCCGAATTCTTCGATCCCTACAACGCCGACCGCCCGCTCATGATGAAGTGCAGTTGTGGTCGCGACCACACCGTTGCCGATCACCATGCCGAAGTGAACGCGGACGGCGCGGCCGCGGAGCTGCGCCGGCGCAGCGAGAGTTCGGATTTCGAGGCCTACAGCAACCAGTTCATCGAAGCCACCCTGGTCAAGGCGCTGTTTCCGCAAGACGCAGAGCGTCGCCGCTTTCTGCGTGCAGTGGGCAAGGGCACGGCCATGGCCGCGATCGCCAGCGTGCTGCCGGTGGGCACCATGCAGGCCATGGCGCAGGACAAAGGCGCGCTGGAGAAAACCAATCTCAAGATCGGTTTCATCCCCATCACCTGCGCCACGCCGCTGATCATGGCCCATCCACTGGGTTTCTATGAAAAGCAGGGCCTCAAGGTGGAGGTCACCAAGACGGCGGGCTGGGCGTTGATCCGCGACAAGGTCATCAACAAAGAGTACGACGCTTCGCACTTCCTCAGCCCCATGCCGCTGGCCATGAGCATGGGCCTGGGCTCGAACACCGTGGCGACCAACGTGGCGACGATCCAGAACATCAATGGCCAGGCCATCACGATGTCGATTCGCCACAAGGACAACCGCGACCCGAAGAACTGGAAGGGCTTCAAGTTCGGCATTCCGTTCGATTACTCGATGCACAACTTCCTGCTGCGCTATTTCCTGGCCGAGCACGGCATCAACCCCGACACCGACGTGCAACTGCGCGTGATCGCGCCACCTGAAATGGTGGCCAACCTGCGCGCCGGCAACATTGACGGCTTCCTCGGCCCCGACCCGTTCAACCAGCGCGCCGTCTACGAAGAAGTGGGCTACCTGCACACGCTCACCAAGGACCTGTGGCATGGCCACCCCTGCTGCGCTTTCGGCACCACCACCGAATTCATCCAGCAGAACCCCAACACCTTTGCGGCGCTGTACCGCGCCGTGCTCACGGCCGCGGCCATGGCGCGCCAGCCCAAGAACCGCGAACTGATCGCGAAGGTGATCGCGCCTGCGCAGTACCTGAACCAGCCCGAGGTGGTGCTGCAGCAGGTGCTCACCGGGCGCTATGCCGACGGCCTGGGCAGCATCAAGAACGTGCCCGACCGCGCCGACTTCGATCCCATGCCCTGGCAGAGCATGGCCGTGTGGATGCTCACGCAGATGCAGCGCTGGGGTTACGTGAAAGGCGATGTCGACTACAAGGCCATCGCCGAGAAGGTATTCCTGATCACCGACGCACGCAAGCACATGAAGGACCTGGGCCACGAGTTCAGCGCCGGCCCCACCTACACCAAGCACACCATCATGGGCAAGGAGTTCGATTCGGCCAAGGCGGCGGCCTACGCCAAGAGTTTCCCCATAAGCAAGGCATGAGGACGCCTCAGGCCGCGCGCTGCCAACAGGAGCAGTCTCAATGAAAATTTTCAGTCTCAACGCACGCGCTGCGGTGGTCTCACTGTTGCTGCTCGTGTGTTTCCTGGGCCTGTGGCAACTGGGCTCGACGGCGGTGTCGGTGGGTGGTGCGGCCACGGGTCTCTCGGCCGACGAGATCGAGTATCGGAAGATGATGGGCAAGGACCCGGGTGCGGAGAAAAGCAGTGGCTTTCCGCCGCCGCTGGAAGTGGCCAAAGTGAGCTGGGGGCATTTGTCCGACCCGTTCTACGACAAGGGCCCGAACGACAAAGGCATCGGCATTCAGCTGGGTCATTCGCTGGCGCGCGTGGCGGCGGGCTACCTGCTGGCCATGGCGGTGGCGATCCCGCTGGGCTTCCTCATCGGCATGTCGCCGCTGATGCGCAAGGCGTTTGATCCCTTCGTGCAGGTGCTCAAGCCGATCAGTCCCCTGGCCTGGATGCCGCTGGCGCTCTACACGCTGAAAGACTCGGACGTCAGCGGCATCTTCGTCATCTTCATTTGCTCCATCTGGCCCATGCTGATCAACACCGCGTTCGGCGTGGCCTCGGTGAAGCGCGAATGGCTCAACGTGGCCAGCACGCTCGAAGTGAATCCCTTACGCAAGGCCTTCCTGGTGATCCTCCCCGCAGCCGCACCCACCATCCTCACGGGCATGCGCATCAGCATGGGCATCGCCTGGCTGGTGATCGTGGCGGCCGAAATGCTGGTGGGTGGCACCGGCATCGGCTACTTCGTCTGGAACGAGTGGAACAACCTGTCGCTGACCAACGTGATCTTTGCCATTCTGGTGATCGGTGTGGTGGGCATGCTGCTCGACCTGATGTTCGCCCAACTGCAGAAGGTGGTGACCTATGTGGAGTGAATCTGTCGAACGGCTGGAATCGGCGACTCACCCCGTCACCACACCCGCAACCCAGAAGGCGTCCCCGATGACCGGTTTCCTCAAAGTCGAACAGCTCGCCAAGGCCTACCAGGCCGACAAGCCGGTGTTTGCCGACGTGTCCTTCCACCTAGACAAAGGCGAGTTCGTCTGCATCATCGGCCACAGTGGTTGCGGCAAGACCACCATCCTGAATGTGCTCGCCGGGCTGGACACCGCCACCGCTGGCCACTGCTTCATGGACGGGCGCGAAATCGCTGGCCCCAGCCTGGAGCGAGGCGTGGTGTTCCAGAGCCATGCGCTCATGCCCTGGCTCACCGTGCGGCAGAACATCGCGTTCGCAGTCAAGTCGCGCTGGCCCGACATGCCGCGTGCCGAACTCAACGCGCACGTGGAAAAGTTCGTGGCGCTGGTCGGCCTAAGCCCGGCCATCGACAAGAAGCCCAGCCAGCTCTCTGGCGGCATGAAGCAGCGCGTGGGCATTGCGCGCGCCTTCGCCATCCAGCCCAAGATGCTGTTGCTCGACGAGCCCTTTGGCGCACTCGATGCACTCACGCGCGGCACCATACAGGACGAACTGATGGCCATCGTGAACGAGACGCACCAGACCGTTTTCATGATCACGCACGACGTGGATGAAGCCATCCTGCTGGCCGACCGCATCCTGCTGATGACGAACGGGCAGGAGACCGATCAGGGCTACCGGCCTGGCGGCATGGCTGAGGTGGTGGTGAACCCGTTGCCGCGCCAGCGCACGCGCGCGCAGTTGCACCACCTGAATGGCTATTACGACCTCAGAAACCACATCGTCGATTTTTTGGTCAGCAGGGCAAAAGCCCACTGATCCCTTCTCCTTTCCCTTTCTTCAACACTAGGAACGAGGCAACACATGAGCCGACTCGACGTCACCGAAAAGATCATCAACACCAAGGTCACCAAGGGCCTGAGCTGGGCCGATGTGGCCAAGAAGGTGGGCCAGTCCAAGGAATGGACCACCGCACTGTGCCTGGGCCAGATGACCGCCACGCCGGCACAGGCCAAGGTGCTGGGCAAGATCTTCGGCCTGTCCACCGAAGAGCAGAAGTGGCTGCAGGTCGTGCCTTACAAAGGCTCGCTGCCCACCAGCGTGCCCACCGACCCGCTGATCTACCGCTTCTACGAACTGGTCAACGTGTATGGCACCACCTTCAAGGAACTGATCCACGAGGAGTTCGGCGACGGCATCATGAGCGCGATCGATTTCAAGATGGACATGCAGCGCCAGGCCGACTCGAATGGGGATCGGGTGAACATCGTGATGTCGGGCAAGTTCCTTCCGTATAAACAGTACTAACCCCCCGCCGCGCTGACGCGCGACCCCCCTTGAAAGGGGGGCGGCGGCTTGGGCCGGCGGAGCCGGACCCTCGTCGCCACTGGATCGGTCACTTCGCGCCGGACCTGCTCCGGGCTCCACACCCTATGGAACCTCGTCTACCTTTGCCACCCTACACCTTTGAGACCGCCGCACAGAAAGTGCGCATGGCGGAGGACGCGTGGAATTCGCGCGACCCTGATCGCGTGGTCAAGGTCTACACCGAGGACACGCGCTGGCGCAACCGGGCGGAGTTTCCTACTGCGCGGGACGAGGTGCATGCGTTTCTGGTGCGCAAGTGGGCGAAGGAGCTGGACTACCGGCTCATCAAGGAGTTGTGGGCGTTTGATGGCAACCGCATCGCGGTGCGCTTCGTCTACGAATGGCACGACGATTCAGGGCACTGGTTTCGGTCGCATGGCAACGAGAACTGGCAGTTCAACGAGCTGGGCTACATGGAGCAGCGCCACGCCAGCATCAACGACCGGCCGATCCATGAAAGCGAGCGGCTGTTCCATTGGCCGCTGGGTCCGCGCCCGGTAGATCACCCCGGGTTGAGCGCGCTGGGGTTGTGACGCGAGACACCTGTGGACCGGTATTTCATGTTCACCGCTCAAGCCCGTCGGGTTTGTGTCGAAAAACCTTTTGGGCTGGTGAACAAGGAGCCGGGTGATGGCGAACAACATGGCAAGCGGTGCAGCAGCAGCGGGCACCAACGGAACCGACCGCGGTGCGGCGGTCGAGCAGCACATCGCGGCGATTTCGTCGCTGTCGGAATCGCTGCTGCGAGGTGTGGATTCGGCGCTGGACGAGGTGAGCAGCGTGAACCTCTCGACGCAGCTGCTGTCGGTCAACGCGCGCATTGAGGCGGCGCACGCGGGTGCGGCCGGTGGCAGTTTCGCGGTGGTGGCCAGCGAAATGAACCGCCTCTCGGGCGAGGTCAAGACGCTCACCGAGCGGCTGCGCGGCAACGCCCAGCAGACCGGCGTGCAGATGCGCCATGCGGTGCAGGGCTACGTGACCCAGGTGCGTGATGCCCGGCTGTGCGAGCTGGCGCTCACCAACATCGACCTGATCGACCGCAACCTCTACGAGCGCAGCTGCGACGTGCGCTGGTGGGCCACCGACGCCGCCGCCGTGGACTGCGCGCGCGAACCCAGTGAAGAACGCCGGCGCCATGCGCAGCGTCGCCTGGGGCAGATCCTGGATTCGTACACCGTCTACAGCGACCTGGTGCTGGTGGACACCCAGGGCACGGTGCTGGCCAACGGCCGCCCGGCGCAGTTCCACAGCGTGGGTGCCGATGTGTCTGGCAGCGACTGGTTCACACAGGCCCTGGCCTCGCGCGACGGCAGCGAGTTCGCCTGCTCCAGCGTGCATGCATCCGAACTGGTCAACGGCCAGCGGGTGCTGGTCTACGCCTGCGCCGTGCGCGAAGGCGGCGACGTGCGCGGCAAGGTGCTGGGCGTGCTGGGCATCCTGTTCAACTGGGACGCGCTGGCGCTCACCATCGTGCGCCGCACGCCGCTCACGACCGATGAATGGACCCGCACGCGGGTCTGCATCATCGACGACGGCGGCCGGGTACTGGCAGATTCCCAAGCCGATGGCCCGGCGCGCATTGACCTGAACGGCTGGAAACCCTTGCTGGCACAGCCACGCAGTTCGGCCGTGCTGCGGGTGGACGGCAAGCCCACCTGTGTGGCGCACGCTTCGTCACCGGGGTATGAGACTTACCGCACCGGCTGGCATTCGCTGATCCTGCAGGGCGTATCAGACACTGAGGCGCGTACGCACTGACTTGTTGCCCTCAACCCGGCAGCGGAATCCATTCTTTGTCATCCCCTGGCGGCAGCGGAATGCGCCCCGCCTGCCAGTCTTCCTTGGCCTGTTCAATGCGCTCCTTGCGCGACGACACGAAGTTCCAGAACACATGGCGCTCGCCCAGCGGTTCGCCGCCGAAGATCATCAGCGTGCTCTTCTCGCGGGCGGTGATCACGGCATCAGCATCGTCGCCGAACACCAGCAACTGGCCGGGCACATAGGTCTGGCCGGCGTGCTCGATTTCGCCGTGTGCCACGTACACCGCCTGTTCGCTGTGCCCGCCCGGCAGGGCTTTGGATGCGCCGGCCTGCCATTCGGTGTGCAGGTAGAACAGGGGCGAGTGCGTGCGCACCGGGCTGGTCATGCCGTAGGCGCTGCCGGCGATCAGGCGCATCCACACGCCATCGGCTTCCTGCACCGGCAGGTCGGCGGCGGGGTAGTGGGTGAAGGCGGGGTCGGTTTCTTCGTCGGCTTCGGGCAGGGCCACCCACAGCTGCATCAATTCAAGCCCGCCGCCCGCGAACGACTCCGGGTGGCTGAAGCGTTCGGAATGCGAGATGCCGCGCCCAGCCGTCATCCAGTTCACGTCGCCCGGAACAATGGATTGCTTCATGCCCAGACTGTCGCGGTGCATCACCTGGCCGCTGAGCAAATAGCTCACGGTGGACAGGCCGATGTGCGGGTGCGGGCGCACGTCGGCGGCGCTGGTGTCTTCCGGTGCCATGGTGACCGGGCCGGCGTGGTCCACGAAGATCCACGGCCCCACCATGCGGCGTTTTGCATACGGCAGCACGCGCTTTACGGTGAGGCCGTGGCCAAGGTCGGCGGGGCGGGCGGTGATCACCATTTCCAGCATGGGGGCTCCTTGTGTTGATCGAAGGTGGGACGATGGGAACATTCTCACGGCATGGGCATGGCCGCACAAGCACAAGGGCGTTGCGCATGGCTTGTTTGCCTGCAGCGGCTGCCCGATACTGCGCCCAGGAGGAGCGTGAATGGATTGGTTCGGCGTGGTGTTTTCGGTGGCGTTTCTGCTTTCGCTGCTCACAGGCAAGGCATATTTCCGGCGGGTTTACGACCGGGACGAAACGCCCGCGATGTACTGGCAGATCGTGGGCTGCTACGCGGCCCTGGCTGCATTGGGGCCGGTGCTGCGGTTCTTCCAGGCAGGGTGAAACCGCCAGCGCGCGGGCTGGCCCTGTGTCCTAATCGGGGTTTCGACCCTTCAGAACCTGCTAGACATGCGCATCGAATCCCTCCGCGAACGCCTGCGATCCCTCGGCGCCAAACCCGGCCACGAGCAGCGGGTGCTGCGGCTGTGGTCGCAGGCCCAGCCGCAAGACAAGGGCCGTCGAGCGCTGGAAGCCTTCATGCCCACCGCGCTGCGCAACGAACTGCCCGCTCTGGTCGATGAACTGGCTGGCCTGGCACGCCTGCAATCCCAGCACCCCGGCGACGACGGCTCCGCGCGCCTGCTGGTGGCCTTGGCCGACGGCCAGATGGTGGAGACCGTGCTGCTGCCGCGCGGCGGGCTGTGCGTGTCCACCCAGGTGGGTTGCGCGGTGGGTTGTGTGTTCTGCATGACAGGACAAAGCGGCCTGGTGCGCCAGGTGGGCAGCGCGGAGATCGTGGCCCAGGTGGCGCTGGCGCGCACGCTGCGCCCGGTGAAAAAGGTGGTGTTCATGGGCATGGGCGAACCCGCTCACAACCTGGACAACGTGCTCGAAGCCATCGACCTGCTGGGCACGCTGGGCAACATCGGCCACAAGAACCTTGTGTTTTCCACCGTGGGCGACCCGCGCGTGTTCGAGGCTTTGCCCCAGGGGCGGGTGAAGCCGGCGCTGGCGCTGTCACTGCACACCAGCCGTGCCGATCTGCGCGAGCAGCTGCTGCCTCGTGCGCCCCGCATGTCGCCCGAAGAACTGGTGCAAGCCGGCGAGGCCTACGCCCGCACCACGGCCTATCCCATTCAATACCAGTGGACGCTGCTCGAAGGCATCAACGACGGTGACGACGAACTCGCCGGCATCGAGCGGCTGCTCAAAGGCAAGTACGCGGTGCTCAACCTGATCCCCTACAACACGGTCGACGACCTGCCCTACCGCCGCCCCAGCTGGGAACGCGCCGCCGCCATGGCCCGCCACCTGCACCGCCTGGGCATCCTCACCAAACTGCGCCATTCTGCCGGGCAGGATGTAGAAGGCGGTTGTGGGCAGTTGCGGGCGCGGGCGGAACGGCCTGAACGGCCAGTGCGCAGGGTGATTGCGGTGCAGGCGGCTTAACGGTGGGTCAGCGGCGGGCGGGTGCCCTGCGCTCCGTATGATCAGCGCATGAAATTTTCCCCTCCTGTTCGGCGGCGCTGGCCGCGTGTGCTGGCCTGGTCCCTGTTCACGGTGCTGGTGGTCTTGCCGCTGGGGTTCACGCTGGCGTTTCTGGGCATCCAGGAGGCGACCGAGCGGCAGTGGCTGGGCAAGGCGCCGCACCACAAAGCGATCGACGCGCGGCTGAAAGCGCCACACCGCCTGGCCCTGCTGGACGTGGGGCGTGATTCGCTGCAGGCGCGGCTCCAGCTGATCGAGAGTGCGCGCGAGTCCATCGAGCTGGAGTTCTTCATTTACAACATCGACACCGCCAGCCGGCTGGTGACGCAGGCGCTGGCGCGCAAGGCCGCGCAGGGAGTGAAGGTGCGCATTCTGGTGGACTTTGCGCTGCCGGTGTTCCAGCTCGGGCCGCAGGCGGCGCAGGGCCTGGCCGAGGCGGGGATCGAGGTGCGCTACTACAACACGGCCGGCGTGGAGCGCTTCTTTGCCACCCACCACCGCACCCACCGCAAGCTGCTGGTGGTAGACCGCAAGCAGGCAATCCTGGGTGGCCGCAACATCGCCAACGAGTACTTCGATTTGGCGCCGGGCTACAACTTCCTCGACAGCGACATGCTGGTGGATGGCCCCATCGTGGCCTCGATTGCCGACAGTTTCGATCTGTACTGGACGTCGGACTGGGTGACCGCGCCCTCTCCGTTCGCCGGTGAAGCCGCCGCAAGTTTCGCGGGTTTGCTTGATGCGTTGCCGGCCGACGAAGTGACCCGCCTGCACTGGGTGACGCAGGCCAGCTGGCAACCGCGCTGGCACGCCTGCAACGACGTGCACTTCGTCACCGACTATCCGGGCTCCGGCGTGGAGCGGCGCAAGGTGTTCCTGGAGATTGCGCGGCTGGCGCAGGAGGCGCATCAGCGCATTGACGTCGAAAGCCCTTACCTGATCCTGCGTGCCGACGGCATCAACCTGTTGCAGCGGGTGCTGGACCGCGGCGTGCAACTGCGCATTCTCACCAACAGCCTGTATTCCACCGACGCCTTCTACACCGTGGCCAGCCTGGCGCGCGCGCTGGACCGGTTGCAGCAGCCGGGCCTGGAGGTGTGGGCCTACAGCGGCGAACCCTCGGCGCTCGACCCCGCACCGGCTTCACCGCGCTGGGGTGTGCACGCCAAGCGCGCTGTGTTTGACGAGACCATCAGTCTCATTGGCACCTACAACATCGATCCGCGTTCGGCCAACCTGAACTCAGAGCTGATCCTCGTGTGCCGTGACAGCGCTTCGCTGGCTGCCGAGATGCGGCGCGACATCCGCGCGCGCATGGCGCAGGCGCGCCCGGTGGTCGGCACGGCGCAGCCCGGCGGTTATGAGGCGCTGGTCGAAGGGGCTGACAGCGCGGCGGTGCGGCGCATGTGGCTGGTTTCGCCGCTCGCCAACTGGCTTGATTTCCTGATGTGATGAAAGTTTGCTTTAAAAGCCTGTCTTCAAATTAAAGATTGCTTTAATATGTAAAGCCTCATGTCAAGAAAGCTTGCATATGGCACGCACCACAGGCCGCTACGCCACGACCACCACGCTGGGTGAGCCGGTCAAGGCTTTCATCCCCCACGCTTTGCCGCCTTCTGCTCCCCCGTTGGCAGACGAGGTCTGGGTGGAACGCAACCGCGTGGCACAAACCGCCCTGGCCAGGTTGTCTGCCGTGGCGGGGCTGGTGCCTTCAGTGGACTGGCTGCTGTACAGCGCCATCCGCAAGGAGGCTTTGATGACCTCCCAGATCGAAGGCACACAGGCCACGCTCACCGACCTGTTTGACGACGAAGCCGGCCTTGCCGTGAGCAACACCGACGACGTGGAAGAGGTCACCAACTATCTGCAGGCCTTCCGCCTGGTGCAGGACAACCTGCGCGACGCATCAGGCCTGCCCATCAGCGTGCGTTTGCTGTGCGACGCACACCGCTTGCTGCTCAACGGTGTGCGCGGCACCGGCAAGCAGCCGGGCGAATTGCGCCGTTCCCAGAACTGGATCGGTGGCACCCGGCCGGGCAACGCGGTGTTCGTGCCACCCCCGGCCGAACAGGTGCCCGGCCTGCTGGCGGATCTGGAACGGTACATTCACGCGCCAGACGGAGACTTGCCGCCACTGGTCAAGGTGGCGCTGGTGCACGCGCAGTTTGAAACCATTCACCCGTTCCTCGACGGCAACGGCCGCATGGGTCGCCTCCTGATTACGGCCTTGCTGGAGCATTGGGGCTTGTTGCCCGAGCCCCTGATGTACCTGAGCGGCTACCTCAAGCGTCATCAGGCCGAGTACTACCGGCGGCTGTCTGCTATTCGCACAGAAGGTGACTGGGAAACCTGGGTGGGCTTTTTTCTGGAGGGCGTCGAAGTTGCAGCGGCCAAAGCCGAACAGGACGTCGTGGCATTGGCGAGCCTGGTGACCGCTGACCGTCGCCGCCTGCTGCAGCACGCCAAAGCGGGGCCGGCCAGCTACCGGCTGTTTGAGTTGTTGCCTACCATGCCGCGTTTCACGGTGGAGCGGGCCAGGCAGGCCTTGCACACCACGTTTCCCACCGCCAGCGCCGCCATTAAGTTGCTCGAAGAACTGGGCATCGTGACCGAGGCTACTGGGCAAAAAAAGAACCGCACCTTCAGCTACCAGGCCTACATCGATCTGCTCAGCGAGTAGGCAGGCGAAGCCCTCAATGCAGTGTCAACGGATGCGAAGTCGTCTTCACCCGGACCATGGCGGCGCGCACCTCGTAAGGCACCGCTGCAGCACCGCAGATGGCAGCAGCGATCGTGCGCGCCTGGCGGCCAATGGGTTCGATGAAGCGGCTGGTCTGGCCGTTCACGCTGATGCAGTCGCCCAATGCATGGATGCGCGGGTCGCTGGTGGCGAGGTCTTGCGGCTGCACGGCAATGCCCTGGTCCCAGGCCAGGCCAGCACTCTGTGCCAGGCGGGGTGGGGTGGCCAGGCCGGCGGCGGCCACCACCTGATCGGCCGGGAAGCGCTGGCCGCAGGCGGTGGTGATGCGGTAGCGCTCGCCCACGCCCTCCACACTCGCCACCTGCACGTTGCCAATGAAGCGGATGGGCAGGTCCTTCCAGGCATTGAGCAGTTGCGTGCCGGCGCGTTCGGCCTGCCACCGCGCCAGCGGTTCGGGCATCACGTCCAGCAGGGTGATGCGGTGCCCGCCCAGCGCCAGGTCGTTGGCCAGTTCGCTGCCGATCAGGCCGGCGCCCACGATCACCACGTCTTTCGCGGTTTCACCCAGTGCGGCGCGCAGCTTGCGGTAGGCGCCCAGGTGGTTGATGCGCCAGCACATGCTGGCCGGCAGCGTGGGCGGCAGTGCGGCCTGCGCGCCGTGGGCCAGCACCAGGCGCTCAAAGCGCAGTGTGCCGCGGGTGGTGCGCAGGCTGCGCGTGTCGGGGCAGATGCGAACCGCGTCTGTGTGGGCCAGCAGGCGCACGTTCAGGCGCTGCGCGGCCTGGGCACCGGTTTCTTTCACCAGCCGGTCCAGGTCCATGTGGCGTGCCATGGCCACCGACAGCAGCGGCTTGTCGTACACGTCGGCCGCGCAGGCGCTCACCAGGGTGATGGGCAGGGCGGCGTCCAGCGCGCGCAGGGCTTCGGCCATCTGCCAGCCCGCGCGGCCACCGCCAACGATGACCACGCCGGGCGTGCCTCCGCGCACCGCCACCGGGGTTGCGTCGCCCATGCGAGCGCGCAATTCGTCCAAGCTCGGCGCGCTGTAGGGTTCGAAGTCGCTCTTGGTCACGCCGCAGAGCGGGCAGGCCCAGTCTTCAGGGATGTCTTCAAAGCGCGTGCCGGCGGCCAGGCCGCTGTCGGGATCGCCTTCGGCCTCGTCGTAGATGTAGCCGCAGGCGTGGCAGATGTACTGCCTGAATGCAGGTGCCCCCAGGGCTGTGACGACCTGGGCCACCGGCGAGTGTTGAATGGCGGGTGTCATGCCGGCATCTCCTCGGCGCTCAGCCGCGCAATCTCCTTGCGCAGGTGCTTGATGGCCGGCGTGACGATGGCCACGAACTGCGCTTCGCGCACACGGCGCTGCACGGCGCTGCTCATCAGGTAGCCGCGCGCGCCCTGGTGCATGAGGGCCGAATTGGCGGCGCGCAGACACAGCTCGGCGCCGTGGGCGCGGGCGTCGAGCACGTCGATGAAATAGTTGGTCGAGGTGTCGAACGGCGTCTCAGCCAGCTTCATGATGCGGGCCACCAGCGCGTCGAATTCGGCCTGCAGCTCGGCGGGCCGGTCTTCCAGGTACTGGTTCACATGGCCCAGCTGGCCTTCCACCGCCCACATGCTGTCGATCGCGCCCTGGATGATGCCGGCCGCGATGCCGCACTGAAGCAGCACAAAGCCGCCGCGAATGCGCGCGATGTAAGGCTTGGCCGGGTCGGCCACCACGTCGTCAATGCCGACGAACAGGTCTTTGCAATGCACGCTGTAGGTGCCTGTGCCTTCCATGCCAGAGAATTCCGGGCAGGCCTTGAGCGTGACGCCGGGCGCGTCGCAACGCAGCATGAACATCATTTCCTGGCCCGCGCATTGGCCGTCCACCTGCACCGATGCGATGGCGCCAAAGTAGTGGTCAGGCCCCAGGTTGCTGACCCAGGGCAGGGTGCCGTTGACGCGGTAACCACCTTCCACCGGCGTGGCCTTGAGCAGCAGGCTTTCAATCTGCGCAAAGCTCTTCATCGGGTTCGACAGGCCGGTGCCGCCCAGCGTTTCGCCGCGCACGTGGCGTGCCAGCCGCTCACCGGTGAGCGCCGGGTTGCCCGATGCCTGCATGTACAGCCCCGCCACGCACTGGCACCACATCATGAAGCCGGTGGCGCCGCAGACCTTGGCCGCTTCCGCCATCGCAGCGATGGCCAAGCCGTAGTCGCCCGGCGTGCCATCCGTCTGCGGCAGGTGTGCGCTCATGGCGCCGGTGGCGGCCAGCTGTTTCATCACATCCACCGGGTAGGCGCCGCGGTCAATGGCGTAAGCCTGGCTGGCCAGCGGGCCCTGGGCGATCGCGCGCACGGCTTCAATGAGGTTGGCAGGCTGGGCAGCCAGTTCGGGCGGCAGGTCGGCGGGGTTCATGAAAGCTCCAGGATGGGTGGCCCTTGGGCAGGCTCAGGGCGAACGGGAAATCCCACTCCCTCTCCCGCTCGCGGGAGAGGGCCGGGGTGAGGGGCATTCAGACCATCGAGATCTCGAACGGGATCGGGTTGCGGATGCTGTTGGCCACGGGCGAATAGAAGTTCGCGTGCTGCACGATCTCGTCCAGCACCTCGCGCGGCGCATCGCCTTCCACCAGCACCTTCACGCGCACCGCCTGAAAGCCCATCTGCGGCGGCGTCATCTCCAGCGCACCGCCAGCGCCCCAGGCGGCCGGGTTGCCGATGTCGCCTTCCAGAAACACCTCCAGCTTGCTCAGCTTCACACCCTTCCAAGTGGCCACGGCCGTCACGCCCACGGCAATGCAGCCGCCCAGGCCGCTGAGCACGATCTCGCCGGGCGCTGGTGCCGTGTCTTCGCCAAACAAGTGCAGCGGCTCGTCCACCACCACCACGTGCTTCTCGCCCACGTGCGACAGCGAGCGGTACTGGCCCTCCATCACGGTGTGGACCTTGTTGGTGCCGCGCCGCGCAGGGTTGGCCTTGCCGCCAGCGGCAAAGTCGGCCAGGCCCTTGGCGTCGATGGGGCGCAAGTAGGCCTTGACGGTGGTCACAGGTGCGGTGGGTTCGAGTGTGTCGGTGGAAGACATGAAGATTCCTGAAAGTGAAATAGAGGGTTTGAAAAGAAAACGGGTCAGGCCGCCAGCGCCAGGCTGGCGGGTTTACTGGCCGGGGCGAATGGCAGGCCGGTCTCGATGGGCAGGCTGTCGTCGCGCGACCATTCGTTCCACGAACCGAAGTACATGCGCACGTCGCTGAAGCCAGCCTGCTTCAGCGCCAGGAAGGTGTTGGACGCGCGCGCGCCCTTGAAGCAATAGAGGTACACCGTGTCGTCCGGCGTTATGCCGGCGGTGGCGCATTCGGCCTTCACCTCGTCCGGCGTCTTGAACACCGGGCCCTGGGCCGAAGGCTTCATGAAGCGGTACCACTCCACCCACTTCGCGCCCGGTAACCGGCCCTTGCGCGGCGCGAAGTCCTTGCCGTAGGGCGAAGAGCTGTCGCCGATCCACTCGTCCACATCGCGCACGTCCAGCAACACGGTGCTGGTGCCCAGCGCGGCCTGCACATCAGCCTGGGTGAGCATCACGTCTGCCATGGGCAGCTCAGGGAAAGTGGCGGGTGTGGGCGTGGCTGCTTCGGTCGACACCGGCAGGCCAGCGGCCTTCCAGGCGCTGAAGCCGCCGTTGAGCACCTTGATCTTGGGGTAGCCCAGCCAGGTGAGCAGGTAATAGCCGCGGCACGACTGGCCGTAGCCGCTGTTCATCGAGTCTTCATAGAACACGGCCGTCTCTTTGCCAGACAGACCGGCATCGCCCAACGCTTTCGCAAACGTGGCCTTGAGTTCCTGCAGACCTTCGGGTGTGGAAGTGGCCAGAAACGTGAACACCTCGCGCAGGTTCACTGCGCCGGGGATGTGGCCAGCGGCAAAGGTGTCGGCGTCGCGCGTGTCGATGATCACCACCGGTTCGGTGGCTTGCAGCGTGGCGAGTTGATCGGGTGCGATCAGGGTGGCGTCGATGCTCATGGAAACCTCTCGAAAAGGGCAAAAGGCAGGATGGCCTAAGTGCTCTTTTGCAACGGTTGTGCCAGGGCTGCGGGCGCGTTGACAGATGCTCGTAATCTATTGATTCTTAAAGATTTATGTGGAATTTCGTAGGTGAGACGCCGGGATGTGGGCTCCGGCTGTTTGACATTGAGTTAGCACAATGTCGACAAATTAATGGGCGACTTGCGTTGAAGGCGCACGGGGGCTGGTGGTTGACGAGTGGCGCTTGCTTTCGGCCCGAGTGTGGCCCCAGCAGTCTTGGCTTCGCGCCTTTACCAATGATTTTCATCACTCACATCACCTGCATCACCTGCATCACCTGCATCACCTGCATCACCTGCATCACCTGCATCACCTGCTTTACATGTAGTCCTGCATCGTGTACGATTCCGCGCAATTTGTTGCAAAGGAGCTATGTGGACGAACTTACTTACATCTTGGATCGGCATGCCGCCGTTCTTGACGGCGGCACCTTTCCGAAACCCGAGAAGGAGTTTTCCCGGTACGCGGTGTCGATTTTTCGGGGCGGCATCGGCAAAACCACTTTGGCCTTCAACTTGGCCTACGAGTTGTCGCGAAACGATTCACTTCTTGTGGCTGATGTCTGCCCCCAGCGCAACTTGTCCGAGCTTCTTCTTGGTGAAGATCTCCACGTCACGGGCCCGGACATCTACGACGCCCTTATTCCCTACGTCGCAGCCGGAATGGATCATGTAGCTGCGGGCGACCTCGGCATGCGGATTTCTCAGAGCTGCCATGCATTCCGAGGCGGCAAGAAAAGCTACGCGATCAAGGGTTCCAATTCCTTGTTCTTGTTCGCATCCAGTCTGTATGGTGGCCTCAACCAGCTTTCGGTTATGGACCCCGTAAAGCGCTCCCAGGCGATGAGCCGAATCCTCATGGGCCTTCGTGATCTGCTTCGCCAGGAAGCTAAGGCACTTGGGGCGTCGAAGACGCTCATCGATACCAGTCCGTTCTTCGGTGGAGCGACTCACCTCGCATGGATGGCAGCGGAGGCCCTTGTTGTGCCTATTCGAGTCGATCAAAGCTCCCTTGAGGCGTTTGACCTCACGTTGCGGATGCTCGAGGACGAGTCGATGGACTTCCTGCGCTACGCCAAGGATGCGGGTATGGCGCAAGCGGCACCGAAGATTCATGTGATCGCCATGACTCACTGCGGATGGAGCCGCACTAAGGCCAACACACCTGATCATTCCACCCAGGCTTTCGTGCAGCAGGTTATTAACAAGATCAAGACCAAGGAGCATCTTTTCAGCTCAAGCAACCCGCTCGACAGCATCGTGCTGCTCGACGACTTCCACTCTGCAGGCCGCATCTCTGGGAACACCAGGGCGCCGCTGGCCACACTGGACGTGGGGCGCTTCGTGACAATTGAAGGCAAGCGCCTCCAAGTTAATGAATCGCTGACCCGCTACCAGAACGAGCTGAAGTTCCTCGCAAGTCTGCTGTGACCACCACGCCAACCTACCGGCCCTTCGCCAGGAACATGCAATGCAGAGCTTAGCTGCCTACTCCCTCGAAGCCACCGTCGCGGACTCGAGCAAGCGACATCTGAGGATCGACGAGCTGATTGACGGTTGGTTGACGCGAAAGGGGGTGGAAGATCCTCGAGCCTCGGACGGCGACTTCACGTCCAAGACGGGAGACGGAACTGGTCAGTTCTCTCGTCGCTATACAGCTTCGTCTGTGGGTGCTACCGAAGAGGTTGAGCTTCTTGAGACGGCGGACACGGGCGCCGTGTTCACGACGACGTTGGAAGTGACTGTCAAGGACGGCAACGTCACCGTGTTCGCGTCCATGGGCGCTACGCCGGGGAAATCGGCGGTGGCTCCTATCAAGGTGTACCCGAGATGCCCAGGCGTAATTCGGTCCTTGATTGAAGAGTTCAGCGACTGGACTTTCGCTGGACAAGAGCTACCGGTTGGCCGTGCCTTTGATGCAACTAACCCTGCCGCTACGTACCAACTCTGCGGTGCCTTGCGCTCTGAGCAGCGACGCCTGCCCCTGATAGTTGTGTCTATTGATCCGGATGAACAGGTGTGGTCGGAGCTACCGGCCAAAGCCGCCGACCAACTCATTGGACTCGCTGATGTGGCCTTCGTGGACGCTGAGTCATCATGGATTTTGACGGACGAGCTCGGCCCGCGCGATTCATGCTTTCTTGGTTCGGTTCGGCTTTACTGGCCAGTGCGCCGTCTCGATGGCTCGCATGAAGGTGTCACTTGGACGGCCCCGCGCCTGATGTCCTTCGGCGAGGGCGATGCTGGTCTGAATAGGTTCTTGGCACTTCTGCGGCGCACGGTGATGTCCACAGCTGCGCTGACCATGCTGCAACCGAGCTGCTTCAGGGAGGTGCAGCGCGCTGCCGCCAAAGAAAAGCTGGATTCCGTTAGTGGGCCTCAACGAAATGAGGAGTTGCTTGCCCGGAACGAACGGTTGATTGCTGACTTGGACGAAGCACAACGGACTATTGACAGACTGCAATGGAAGTTAAATGCCAGCGCGTACGCGCAGCGCGGCCTTGCGGACGATATAGCAGAAGGTGAGCCCCAGGAGTCAGTCGACAGCGAAGAACGTGCCATCCCGCCCATGTCGGGTGAAACGCGCTACTACAAAAAGATTGGGAGTGGGGGAGGCGTTGACTCTCTCGTCAAAACCAAAAAATGCAACCACAAGTCCTCAAACTGGACATCGGCATTCAAGGGCGATCAGGCCGAGAAAGGTCTACTCAAGCTCGAAGGCAGAAATGACTGGAAGAGCCTCGCGCACTGTAGCGCTTGCACTGGAGGGGGGCGCTGGCGCGTCAACTGGTAGATATACGTTTCAGGTCGGCAGGTCGAGTCGACGGGATCAGGTCTTGCCTTTTGCCACTCCTCCCCGCAATCTGCAGCGATGGCAAGACTGCTTCCCATTGAGTTCCCCGACGCGGTCTATCACGGTCCACTCCATAGTGGTACCGCACGTGCGCCAGCGGAAGCGCGCCGCGTTCTACCGTGCAAAGATGCGATGTTCGCCGTTGATGAGCCGGCGCCGGCAACGTGAGAGTGCGTTCAAGAGCCGGCCTGGCATTCGCACACTGTTGCGCCGGGTCAATCCTTCTGCTGGACGAACCCTTCGAGCAAGTTGCAATGCATATGAACCTTGGCCAGCAGCTTCCCCTCCACCAGGATGGCACGAGGCTCGGTGCCGAACTCGGCAAAGCCGGCCTCCCGATACAGCCGGATGGCCGATTCGTTCCCTTCGGTGACGGTGAGGCCCAGGTCGGTCAGTCCGATGGCTTTTGCATGAAGCATCAGCGCCCGCAACAATTCGCGCCCCAAGCGGCAACCCGCCGCTTCCCGTGCAACGTACATCGCCACCACCGTGCCTCTGTGCCGCTGCTTGGCGCGCGAAGAGCATTCGAGGCCGACCATGCCACACAGGGCACCGCCTTCGTCAAACGCACCCCAGAAAGTCACACCTGCTGAGGCCAGTCGTTGGCGCGACTCTTCGGGCGGGCGCCGGCTCGCATCTTCCCAATCGGATGTGAACGCTTCAGGGTGTTCACGCAGCGCGCGCAAGCGCAGTTCGCGGTAGGTGGGTGCGTCATCGGGCGTCAGCTGTCGAATGTGCATCTCGGGGCTTCCAAGCCATCCCTCAGCTGCAAACCATGTCGCCGCCATCCAACGCCGGCGGCCGCATCAGGTCCTCGTCAATCCCCATCACCGCACTGGCCCGCTCCACCGCGCGCCACAGCAACGGCGGCATCTTCAAAATTTCATCGGGCGATTCAGCCTGCGCAATCCAGGTGCTGATTTGCTGGTGCTCGTCGGGGCTCAGCAAGGCCAGGTGCAGCATCTCGTCAATGGTTTTCATGTGGGCCTCGCGTTGTTGGTGTCTGTGTGTACAAATGCGGCCTCGCTGCCGCTGTTCAAGGGATTGGAGCAGATGCTGTCACACATCGCACCCCGTGACCCTGCGCGTGGCCTCACTCCCCGACGCCTCACCGCAGCCCTGCCTTGCGCAACCTATACCCAAACTGCCGCAGCGTGAGACCCAGGCTTTGCGCCGCCCGCGACTGGTTGCCCTGGTGGCGGGTCAGCGCGTCCTGCAGCGTTTGTGCGTCGTGCGAGCGGGCGCTCTGGTAGTCTCGCACCAGGCCACCACCAGCGGCAGCCAGGGCCGGCGGGATCGGGGCTGATGCGGGCGCCGGGGGGCTGCGGTCCAGTGCGGTGGGCATGAAGCGCTCCAGCGCCGCGGCCGTCACCAGCGTGTGGTCGGCCAGCAGCACCAGGCGTTCGATCAGGTTGCCCAGTTCGCGGATGTTGCCGGGCCAGTCGTGCGCTTCCAGCCGCGCCAATGCGTCGGGCGCCAGGTGCACGTTGCGCTGGTGGGCCTGGTTGGCGCGGCTGATGAAGTGCAGGGCCAGGGCGCGCACGTCGTCGCGGCGTTCACGCAGGCTGGGCAGGCGAATGGGGATCACGTTGAGGCGGTAATACAGGTCTTGCCGGAAGGCGCCTGCCTGCACCTCGCGCGCCAGGTCGCGGTTGGTGGCCGCGACCAGCCGCACGTCGATGCGGATCTCGCGCGTGCCGCCCAGGCGCACCAGCGTGCCTTCCTGCAGCGTGCGCAGCAGCTTGCTCTGCATGGCCAACGGCAGCTCGCCGATCTCGTCCAGGAAGATGGTGCCGCTGTTGGCCTGCTCAAACCAGCCGGCGCGCGCCGTGCTGGCGCCGGTGAAGGCGCCGCGTTCGTAGCCGAACAATTCGCTCTCGAACAGCGTGTCTGGAATGGCCGAGCAGTTGACCTTGATGAATGGCTGGTCGCGCCGGCCGCTGGCCAGGTGCACCGCGCGGGCAAACAGCTCTTTGCCGGTGCCGGACTCGCCCAGCAGCAGCACCGTGGCCTGCGACTGCGACACCCGCTCCAGCTCGCCCAGTGCCCGCAGCAGCGCGGGCGAGCGGCCGATCAACCCGTAGCGCGCGCTGCCCACGTCGAGTGCGCGCTCCAGTGCTTCGTTGCGCGCAGCCAGCTGGCGGCGCTCTTCGGCCACCAGCTGTTCGAGCTGCAGCAGCTGCCCGGCCAGCGTGGCCAGAATGCGCAGCACGGCCAGGTCGTCGTTCAGGTGGCGCTGGCGGCTGCGGATGCGGTGGCAGGCCAGCACGCCCACGGTGGCGCCGTTGACCTCGATAGGCAGCGCGATGAAGGCGACCGTCTGTGGCGGCAGCTGGGCGCGCGCCACGGTGCGAAACAGGAACAGCGGCTCGGCGTCCACGTCTTGCACGATGGCGGGCAGCCCGCTGGCCAGCACGCGGCCGGTGATGCCCTCGCCCCAGCGGAACACGCCGCGCGCCGTTTCTTCGGCGGTGAGGCCGTAGGCATGGCGGACGGATGCGGTGTGTTCCGCGCCCGGCACCGCGTCGTCGGCCAGCACCATGCGCCCCCGGTTCAGGCCCAGCAGCTCGCTCATCAGGTGCAGCATCTCGCGAAACACGGCGGCCGGCGCCAGGCTGCGGCCCACGAGCTTCATCACCTCGCGCATCAGCAGCAGTTCCTGGGCGTGCCAGTCGGTGGCGGGTGAAAGGGAATCGGTGATGGGCTGGGGCATGCGAGGCAGGGAGGATGACCACCTCAAGCAATTTGCACACCAAGGGGTGAAATCTGCACCCGCTTGTAACCGACAAAAGGCGGTTTCCAGCGGCTCTGTGCCATGGGGTTTTGAGTGCTATTTACCTATGATGGCTTTTTTTAAACGAATGCCTATGAACGCCATGGATCTGTCTCTTGAAGATGACGAGGACCGGTACGAGCTCAGGATCACGGCAGATGACGTGCGGGAGGCCCTGCTGCTGGATGCCCGCCGTTTCATGCAGCTGGGGCTGGTGGGTGAGGTGGTGTTCTGGCTGGCCCTGATCGTCGTCGCGGTGGGCGGGCCGGTGGGCCTTCTGGCCATGGGGGCGTACGCAGGCGCCGCGGTCGCCATTGCCTGGGGCGTCATCCAGGTGGGCAAGGCTTCCGACATGCGCCCGGCCCAGCAGGGCTTGTTCCTGTTGCTGGCGCTGGCTCCGATCGTGCGGCTGATTCCGGTGGCCGCCTTCATCGGCCGCAGTTCGTCCGTGCTCAGCGCCGAAGCGGCGCGTCAGCGGGCACAGACCAGAGAGGCGCAACGCGCCGAAAAGTCGCGTTCACGATCAAAACCTGAGACGGCGAAGAGAAAAAAACCGGCGGACGAGGTGGAGGTGTTCGATGGGCTGGAAGGGGTGCATCGCGTCGATACCCTGGCCGCCGCTCGCACCCAGCCGGTGGCGCCTGCCAATTCTCCTGCCACACCAGCGGCCAGTGCCGTGCAATGGCCAGCCAACGACGTGGTCCGTCAGCAGGCGCTGGCGCGGCTGTCCACCGCGCTGCCCCGCATTCGTCTGATCGACACCGAAGGCCTTGCCGACGGCATGTTGATGCCCCCCGAGCTGGTCATGCGCGACCTGAACATTCCCCTGGACGGGGACCCGAGCCTGCTTGACCTGCCCGTGACCCGCGCGACCAAAGGCGCGTTTGGGGTGCAGTACATGGTGGAAGACGGCAAGCGTTTCAACACCGTGTTGGCCTCGGACCTGGCAGACGCCGGACTCACGGTGGATGCGCTGCACCGCTTGGCGCTGGTGAATCTGCGCCGTTTGGTGAAAGGGGAACTGAGGCTCAAAAGGGCCAACTCGAAGGACGCGGGCTACCGCGCCATGCGCATCAAGCTCGACGGGTCCCACGAGAGCAGTGTGCTGCTGCTGGACGACCTGTGGGACAAGACGCTGAAGAAGCACACGCCCAACGGCGTGGTGGCGGTCATGCCCTCGCGCGATGTCTGCACCTTCATCGATCTTTCGGCCCTGACCAAGGGTGGGCTGGCCGATCTGCGCGAGGCCATGCTGTATGCCAAGCGCCTGAACGGTGAAGCCGTCAACGCCATCCTGCACCGCCAGGGCCGGCACTGGGCGCTGGCCGGCGAGTTGGATGGGGTGTAGTCGCTTCAGGCCAGGCAGCTCCTGGGCGTGCCAGTTGGCGGCAGGGGGGCGTCAAATCATTGGAAGGAGTTGCCCCGCGATCGCCGCCGCCGCCGACCGGGTTTCCACGCCCAGCTTCTCAAACACATGCTCCAGGTGCTTGTTCACCGTGCGGTGGCTCATGCCCAGGATGTCCGCGATGTCGCGGTTGGTCTTGCCCTTGGCCAGCCACGACAGCACCTCAGTCTCGCGCGGGGTCAGCGCCACCTGGCGCAGGCGGTGCGCGGCCGGGCTGTCTGAAGGCGTGAGCGTGAGCAGCAACATGGATTCGCCCAAGGTGCCCGGCCCCAGGTTGCGCGCCAGCAGCCTTCCCTGGCGCCCCAGGTCGTGCATGGCCTCATTGCTGCGCAGCGCCTGATTGAGCCAGGCCGTCGCCTGTGAGCTTGTGTCCGTGTCGGTCCCGAAGGCCATGCCCATCCAGGCCAAAGCCTGTGGGGAGCTCCACGCCACGCGGCCTTGCGCGTCGAGCACCACGGTGCCCATGCCGGCCACATCCACCGCCGCCTGCGCCAGCCGCGCGACCCGGGCATTGCGCACGTGGGTGGCCAGCCTCGCCATCACCTCCGGTATGCGCAGGGGCTTGACCACATAGTCGACACCGCCGCTGGCAAAGCCGCGCAAGATCTGATCGCTTTCCGACAAGCCGGTCATGAAGACGATGGGCACATGGGACCAGACCGGGTTCTGCTTGATGCGCCGGCACAGGGCGAAGCCGTCCATGCCGGGCATTACCGCGTCCAGCAGCACGCCGTCGGGCACCGTGACCTCGAATCGGGCCAGCGCTTCCTGTGCATCGCGTGCCGCCAGCACCAGATAGCCCTCGCCAATCAGGGCATCGCCCAGCATGCGCAGGGTGTCCACCGCGTCGTCCACGACCAGAATCACCAGCGGTGTGGAGGGCGTGTCGGGTGTCGAAAGTTCAGGTGTCGGGTTCATCGTCGGTCAGCTCCACGGTATCGCGCAGGTGTTCGAGCAGGGCCTGGAAATCAAAACGGTCTGCGCAGGACTGCAGCAGTGCCAGCGTGGCCGCGTGGGCCGGCTCGGTGCCCTGGGCCTGCCACAGGCGCTGGCGCAGGGCGGCGGCCTGGCCCTGGCGCGCCAGGCGCTGCAGTTCCTCGCGCAAGTCTTCCGGCAGCGGCAGGCCGCTCACCCGCTGGCGCAGGATGCTTGCGGGAACGCCGGCGGGCGCCTGTTCCGTCACCCATTTCAGCGCCAGGGCGTGCTGCAGCGCGTCGAGCAACTCGGACTCCATCATGGGTTTGGCCACGAAGCCTTGGTAGTCGAGCTGGCTCAACTCATCGGGCCGGTTGTCCATCAGGTTGGCAGAGACAAACACAATGGGCAGGCGGGAGCCCGGCATCAGCCGGCGCACGGCCTCGGCGGTCTGCCAGCCATCCAGGCCGTCCATGGTGAGGTCCAGCAGCAGCAGGTCGGGCGGTTGCTGTTCAATGATTTCCAGGCATTCCTGGCCGCTGGCGGCTTCACGCACCAGAAAGCCCAATGGCACCAGAATGCTGGCCAGCAGTTGCCGGTGCAGGGGCTGGTCGTCCACCACCAGCAGCGTGCGGCGCTCGCCCAGGTAGCCGGTCACGGCGCGCAGTGTGGAGGGGATCGGCAGCGGGTGCTTCGGGTCAGACGGAATGGCTGGCAGGTACAGCCGCAGCGAGAAGGTGCTGCCGTGCCCTGGCCGGCTCTTGAGCAACAGTTCGCCGCCCATCATGTCGGTGAGCAGGTGGGTGATGGTCAGGCCCAGGCCGGTACCGGTGTCTAGCGCGCGCCGCCCCGCGCTGCCGCGTTCGAAGGGCAGGAAGATGCGCTTCTGGTCTTGCGCGGCAATGCCGATGCCGGTGTCGATCACATCGATGCGGGCCACCTGCTGCCGGAAGTCCAGCCTCAGCGTGACCTCGCCTTCGTCTGTGAAGCGCACCGCATTGCTCAGCAGGTTGATCAGGATCTGGCGCAGGCGTTTGGGGTCTGCACGCACCCAGGCCGGCAACTCGCCTTCTTGCTGAACGATGAAGCGCAGGCCCTTGGCTTCGGCCTGCGGCCGGACCATGCGCTCCACGTCTTCCAGCAACTGGGCCAATGGCAGCGGCACCGGGTCGAGCTTGAGGCGGCCGGCCTCGATGCGCGCCAGGTCCAGCGACCCGTCGATGAGGGTGTGCATGTGTTGCCCGCTGCGCTGCATGGTGGCAATGGTTTCGCGCACCCAGGTCGAGATGTCGTTGTTCTTCAGAAGGATCTGCGCATAGCCCAGGATGCTGGTCAGCGGCGTGCGCAGTTCGTGCGTCATGCCGGCCACGTAGCGGGTCTTGGCCTGACTGGCGGTTTCGGCCCGGTCGCGCGCCGACTGCAGTTCGGCGTCGGTGCGCTTGTGGGCGTTGATCTCCTGCATAAGCAATTGCGTCTGCCGCTCGGACTCGTCCTGCGCCATGCGGCGGCTGTCGGTGGTGAGCACCACCCACCACGAACACACCGCCGCGAACGGCACCAGAAAGGCATAGATTTTCAGGAAGGGCAGGTACAGCAGTTCAGACGGCGTGTGCAGGCTTTCCTGCACATAGACCATGCCGATCAAAAATCCCATGATCGCGCTGATGGACAACCACACCGCCAGAAACTGGCCGGCCCGGAAATTCACGCGAACCGCCACGCCACTGGGCAGCACGGCGGCAATCAGCGCTCGCAACTGGTCGATGGCACGTGAGTCGGTCTTGCAGCGGTCATGGCAACGCGATTCCAGCGAACAGCACAGCGAACAGATGGGGGCGCGGTAAGCCGGGCAGCCGGCCATGTCCTCGCTCTCGAACTGGTTCTCGCACACGGAGCAGCGCACCACCTCGCCGGGCCTCCACTCCTGGGTCGGTGTGCGCGCCAGGTAGTACCGGCCCTGGGTGGCCCACGCGATCAGCGGCGACAGCACCAGCGCCAGGCCCAGCGCAATGAAGGGCGAGAACGCGGCCGCCACTTCACCCATCACACCCGCATAAGCCAGGCTGGCCACCAGCGCCGCAATGATCATCGAGCCCATGCCCACCGGGTTGAAGTCGTAGAGGTAGGCACGCCGGAACTCGATGCCTTTGGGACTCAGGCCCAGTGGCTTGTTGATGATCAGGTCGGCCACCAGCGCGCCCACCCAGGCAATGGCCACGTTGCTGTACACACCCAGCACCTTCTCGATGCCGGCGAACACGCCCAGCAGCATGAGCAGTGTGGCGATGGCCACGTTGAACACCAGCCACACCACGCGGCCCGGGTGGCTGTGTGTCACGCGGGCGAAGAAGTTGGACCAGGCCAGCGAACCCGCGTAGGCGTTGGTCACGTTGATCTTGATCTGAGAAATGATCACGAAGACCACCGTCATGGCCACTGCCAGGCCCGGATGGCCCACCGCCTCGGTGAAGCCGGCCATGAACATCTGCGTGGGCTCGGCGGTGCGCTCAGGACTCACTTCAAACTGCATGGCGGCAAAAGCGAGGAAGGCGCCGCCGGCCATCTTGAGCATGCCCATGACGATCCAGCCCGGCCCGGTGACCAGCACCGCGGCCCACCAGCGCCAGCGGTTCTCGCGCTTGCGCTCGGGCATGAAGCGCAAGAAGTCCACCTGCTCGCCGATCTGCACCACCAGCGAGAAGATCACGGCCGCGGCTGCGCCGAACATCAGCGGCTGAAAGCCGTTGCTGCCCGATCGGATGCCGGTGAGGCTGGTGAAGTCGCGGTAGAGCTGGGGCTGAGAGAGCGCGATCCACACGAAGGGCAGCAACAGCAGGAACAGCCACAACGGCTGCGTCCAGGCCTGCAATTTTGAAATGAGCGTGATGCCGCGAATGACGAGCGGGATGATGACCACCGCCGAGATCAGGTAGCACCACGCCAGTGGCCAGTCAGTGGCCATCTGCAGCGCCAGCGCCATGATCACCGCCTCGATGGCGAAGAAGATGAAGGTGAACACCGCGTAGATCAGCGAGGTGATGGTCGAGCCCAGGTAACCGAAGCCCGCGCCCCGGGTGAGCAGGTCCATGTCGAGCCCGTAGCGGGCGGCGTAGTAGGCGATCGGCAGGCCGGTGAAAAAGATGATCAAGCCCACCACCAGGATCGCCCACATGGCGTTGCCAAAGCCGTAGTTGACGGCGATGGCGCCGCCAATGGCCTCCAGCGCCAGGAACGAGAGCGAACCGAACGCCGTGTTGGCCACCCGCCATTCGCTCCATTTGCGAAAGCTGCGCGGCGTGTAGCGCAGCGCGTAGTCCTCCATGGTTTCGTCGGCCACCCACGAGTTGTATTCCCGGCGGAACCGGAAGATTTTCTGCGTGGCAACGGGCGCTGCGGGCTCTGGCGAGGTCATGCACACACGCTAGCAAGAACCGGCCCTACCGCCCAGACGGTGCACCTACGTTATTTGACGTATGGGCGGGCTTCGGTGCTTTCCCTAGTCTTCACACCAGTCGGCACACCGCCGGTTTCATTGTCCCAACCGTCCCAGGAGTCATTCATGAAGCACCTCTCCGATCCGAACGCTGCCACCCCTGAAACCCCGGAAGCGAGCCGGCGCCGGGTGTTGCAGATGCTGGGCGTCGCCGGCCTGGCCGGCCTGCCCACCTGGAGCTTTGGCCAACCCACCGCGCAGGTCAACACCACCAAGCTCGCCATCACCGACACCGAAGTCACCGTGGGCCAGCTGCACTCGTCCACCGGCACCATGGCCATTTCGGAAACCGGCTCCATTCAGGCCGAACAGCTGGCCATCGACGAGATCAACGCCATGGGCGGCATCCTGGGCCGCAAGATCAAGGTGATCAAGGAAGACGGTGCCTCCGACTGGCCCACCTTTGCTGAGAAGTCCAAGAAACTGCTGATCAACGACCGCTGTGCCGCCGTGTTCGGTTGCTGGACGTCAGCCTCGCGCAAGGCCGTGCTGCCGGTGTTTGAAAAAGAGAACGGCCTGCTGTATTACCCCACCTTCTATGAAGGCCTGGAGCAGTCCAAGAACGTGATCTACACCGGCCAGGAAGCCACGCAGCAGATCCTCTACAGCCTGGACTGGGCGCAAAAGGAGAAGAAAGCCAAGACCTTCTTCCTGATCGGCTCCGACTACATCTGGCCGCGCACCTCGATGAAGATTGCGCGCAAGCACATCGAGAGCTTCCAGAAGGGCAAGGTGGTGGGGGAGGAGTACTACCCGCTGGGCAGCACCAACTTCGGCTCGCTGATGAACAAGATCAAGTTGCAGAAGCCGGATTGCATCTTCGCTGCCGTGGTGGGTGGTTCCAACGTGGCCTTCTACAAGGCGCTCAAGGCCGCCGGCATCACCGGCGACAAGCAGCTGCTGGTGACGCTGTCGGTGACCGAAGACGAAATGACCGGTGTGGGCGGTGAGAACTTCAAGGGCTTCTACTCGTCGATGAAGTACTTCCAGTCGCTGGACAACGAGAACAACAAGAAGTTCGTGGCCGCCTTCAAGGCCAAGTACGGCAAGGACGCCGTGATCGGCGACGTGACGCAGGCGGGTTACCTCGGCCCCTGGTTGTGGAAGGCCGCGGTGGAGAAGGCGCAGAGCTTCGATGTGGACAAGGTGGTGGCTGCTTCACGCACCGGCATCGAGCTCAAGACGGCGCCCGAAGGCTACGTGAAGCTGGATGAGAACCATCACCTGTGGAGCAAGTCGCGCATCGCCATGGGCATGCCGGACGCGACGTTCAAGGTGGTTTCGGAATCGCCTGACCTGATCAAGCCTGATCCGTTCCCCAAAGGCTATCAATAAGCCCACCCCCGTCGCTTGCTCACTGCGTGTAGCCGCATCCCCCCTCAAGGGGGCGGCGCTGGCGGGCCGGCAGAGCCGGACCCGCGGCGTCCTGGGGTGGCCTCGCGGCGCTCGCCACTGCAGACGGCGCTCTGGCGCCGGGTCCCTACCGCACCCCATTCACTCTGCCTTTTCGGAGTCGCATCATGAGTTTCAACGACCTGCTCAACATCGGCCTGATGCAGGGCTTCGCGGGGCTGAGCCTGTTTGCGGTGCTGCTGCTTATGGGGCTGGGCCTGGCGATCATCTTCGGGCAGATGGGCGTGATCAACATGGCGCATGGGGAGTTCATGACCATCGGCGCCTACACCATCTTCCTCGGTTCCACGCTGGCCGAATCGATCAGCCCAGGCGTGGTCGCCGCGTACTTTCCGTTTGCCATCGTGGCCGCCTTTCTGTTCGCGTTCGCGGCTGGCTGGCTGGTGGAGTGGGCGCTGATCCGCCACCTGTACAAGCGCCCGCTGGACACGCTGCTCGCCACCTGGGGCATCAGCCTGGCGATGCAGCAGTGCTTTCGCACCTTCATTGGCCCTAAGGAAGTGAGCCCCACCTTGCCGGACTGGCTGCTGGGTTCCTGGGCGCCTGCCGAAGGGCTGGACATTCCCATCAACGGCATGTTCGTGCTGGGGCTCACGGCCCTGGTCACGGGCGGCGTGCTGATCGCGCTGCACAAAAGCCGCTGGGGCCTGCGCGTGCGGGCCACCGTGAGCAACCGCGTGATGGCCAATGCCACCGGCATCGACACCAAAAAGACCGACCGGCTCACTTTTGCCATTGGTTGCGGCATTGCCGGTGTGGCCGGCGCGGCTTTCACCACCATCGGCTCCACCGGTCCCACCTCGGGCTCGCTCTACATCGTCGACGCCTTCCTGGTTGTCACCTTCGGAGGCGCGGCCAGTCTGCTGGGCACGGTGGTCTCGGCCTTCGGCATTGCACAGACGCAATCCATCACCGAGTTCTTCCTGTCGGGCTCGATGGCCAAGATGCTCACGCTCTCGCTGATCGTGCTGATCCTGATGGTGCGGCCACAGGGCTTGTTCGCTTCCAAAGTCCGCCGATGAACCGCCTCACCTTGAACCTGCACCCTGGAGCAACGTCATGAACGCCCTGAAAGCCTGGATCCTTCGCTACCAGCTCGCCAGCCTGGTGCTGCTCACGGTGCTGCTGGCCGTGGTGCTGCCGCTCTCGCTCGACATCTTCCGGTTGAACCTGGTTGGCAAGTACCTGACCTACGCGTTCGTGGCCATCGGCCTGGTGATGCTCTGGGGGTATGGCGGTGTGCTCAGCCTGGGGCAGGGGGTGTTCTTCGGGCTGGGGGGCTACGCCATGGCGATGTTCCTCAAGCTGGAGGCCTCAGACCCGGAGACCACCAAAATCCAGTCCACCCCCGGCATTCCCGACTTCATGGACTGGAACCAGATCACCGAGCTGCCGGCGTTCTGGGTACCGTTCAAGAGCTTTCCCCTGGCACTCGCAGCTGTGATCGTGGTGCCCACGCTGCTGGCCTTCATCATCAGCTTCGCGATGTTCAAGCGGCGCGTGGGCGGGGTGTATTTCGCCATCATCACGCAGGCGGTGGCCCTGATTCTCACCGTGCTCATCATCGGCCAGCAGGGCTTCACGGGTGGCGTGAACGGCATGACCGACCTCAAGACCTTGCTGGGCTGGGACACGCGCACCGACAGCGCCAAATACATCCTCTACTACATCTGCGTGGGTATGCTGGTGTTGTCCATCGTGGTGTGCCGCTGGATCCAGACCAGCAAGCTGGGCACCCTGCTGCTGGCCATGCGTGACAAGGAAGACCGCGTGCGCTTTTCAGGCTACGACGTGGCTGATTTCCGCATCTTCGTGTTCTGCCTGGCGGCCGCGCTCTCGGGCATCGGCGGTGCGCTGTTCACGCTTCAGGTGGGCTTCATGTCACCGAGTTTTGTGGGCATCGTGCCTTCGATCGAGATGGTGATCTATGCGGCGGTGGGTGGGCGCATGAGCCTGGTCGGCGCGGTGTACGGCGCACTGATCGTCAACGCCGGCAAGACGTTTTTCTCCGAGAGCTTCCCTGACCTCTGGCTGTTCCTGATGGCTGGCCTGTTCATCGGGGTGACCATGGCCTTCCCCATGGGTCTGGCCGGTTTGTGGGAGGAACGCATCGTGCCGTGGTGGAAGGGCCGTCAGGCGGCCTTGCGTGAAGCTGCTGCCGCACGCCCGCAACCTCCCTCGCCCCCACCGCATGCGCCCATGGCGAAGCAGACAACCTCGACCCCGGTGACGCTGCCTGAAGGCGCCAGCGGCCAGAGCGTGTAAGTCAACGAGAGACACCAGATGAGCAACACAGACTTCGCCCTCTCCGTGGAAGACCTCACCGTTTCCTTTGACGGTTTCAAGGCCATCGACGCCCTCACGCTTTACATCGACAAGAACGAGCTGCGCGTGATCATCGGCCCCAACGGTGCGGGCAAGACCACGCTGCTGGACCTGATCTGCGGCAAGACCAAGGCCAGCGCCGGCAGCATCAAGTTCAAGAACGAAGAAATCATCCAGGTGCCCGAACACAAGCGCGTGCGCAAAGGTATCGGCCGCAAGTTCCAGACGCCCTCGATCTACGAGAACCTTTCCGTGTTCCAGAACCTGGAGGTGTCTTACCCCTCAGGCCGTTCGGTGTGGGGCGCGCTGGCTTTCACCGCCACGGAGGAAATCAAGGCCCGTGTGCAGTCGGTGGCCGAAGACATCGGCCTGGGCGACAAGCTGGAAACAGAAGCCGGTCTGCTCTCGCACGGGCAGAAGCAGTGGCTGGAGATCGGCATGTTGCTGATGCAGGAGCCCGAGTTGCTGATGCTCGATGAGCCCATCGCCGGCATGAGCGCGCGCGAGCGCGATCTCACCGCCGAACTGTTGCACCGAATCTGCCAGAACCGCGCCGTGATCGTGATCGAACACGACATGGACTTCGTCAAGAAGATCGCGCACAAGGTCACGGTGATGCACCAGGGAAAGATCCTCGCCGAGGGTCCCATGGATCAAGTTCAAGCCGACCCCAAGGTCATCGACGTGTATTTGGGGCACTGACATGAAGCACCCCCTGCGCCGCTTCGCGTCTTCCCCCTCTCTCGCCTTCGGCGGGAGGGGGACGGCACCAGAGGCCCGGCAAAGCCGGTTCCTCGGTGCCTCTGGAATCATCCCGCGCGCCGACGCGAGTTTCGAGTAAGGAGTTCGTATGCTGAAAGTCAAGGACCTCGTCGTCGCCTATGGCCAGAGCCAGGCACTTCACGGCATCTCGTTTGAGGCGCGCGAGAACGAGTGCGTGGCCATCATGGGGCGCAACGGCATGGGCAAGACCACGCTGTTCAAGAGCCTGATCGGCGTGCTGCCGGTGAAGAGCGGACACATCTCCATCGCGGGCCAGGAGGTGTCGACACTGGAGAGCTACCAGCGTGTGGCCAAGGGCATTGCGTACGTGCCGCAGGGGCGCATGATTTTCCCCACGCTCACGGTGGAAGAGAACATCCAGACCGGGCTGGAAAACGCCAAAGACAAGACCGTTCCCGAAGAAATCTATGCGCTGTTTCCCGTGCTGTGGGACATGCGCCGGCGCAAGGGCGGCAACCTTTCGGGCGGACAGCAACAGCAGCTGGCGATCGCGCGCGCGCTGGTCACCGACCCCAAGGTGCTGCTGCTCGACGAGCCCACCGAAGGCATCCAGCCTTCGATCATCAAGGACATCGCCAAGGCGCTCAACGAGATCCGCAAGATGCGCAAGATCACCATCGTGGTCTCCGAGCAGGTGCTCTCGTTCGCCATGGACGTGGCCGACCGGCTGTTCGTGATTGAAGGCGGCCGTCTGGTACACGAGACCGAGCGCAGCGACACCGACCTGCAGCACATCAAGTCCTACCTGTCCGTCTGATTCCACTCACCCTTCCACCCCTGCAAGGAGCACACCATGGCCGAAACGCTGATCAAGGTCGACCTCACGAAGTCACCACTGGAGAACGAAAACATCCACAACCGCTGGCACCCCGACATTCCCATGGCCTGCTGGGTCAAGCCGGGCGATGAGTTCATCCTGGAAACTTTCGACTGGACGGGCGGATTCATCAAGAACAACGACAGCGCCGATGACGTGCGCGACATCGACCTGAGCACGGTGCATTACCTCAGCGGCCCGGTGGGCGTGAAGGGTGCCGAGCCGGGCGACCTGCTGGTGGTTGATCTGCTCGACATCGGCGCCAAGGACGACAGCCTCTGGGGCTTCAACGGCTTCTTCAGCAAGAAGAACGGCGGCGGCTTCCTGACCGAACATTTCCCGCAGGCACAGAAGTCGATCTGGGACTTCCACGGCATGTTCACCAGTTCGCGCCACGTGCCTGGCGTGAAGTACGCGGGCCTGATCCACCCCGGCCTGATCGGCTGCCTGCCCGACCCCAAGATGTTGGAAATGTGGAACACGCGCGAGCAGGCGCTGATCGACTCCGACCCCGCCACCAGCGGTCTCGCCAACCCGCCGTTTTCCGCCACCGCCCACATGGGCAAGATGACCGGCGCCGCACGCGACAAGGCCGCCGCCGAAGGCGCCCGCACCGTGCCGCCGCGCGAGCACGGCGGCAACTGCGACATCAAGGACCTGTCGCGCGGTGCCAAGGTGTTTTTCCCGGTGTACGTGGAAGGCGCGGGTCTGAGTGTGGGCGACCTGCACTTCAGCCAGGGCGACGGCGAGATCACCTTCTGCGGCGCCATTGAAATGGCCGGCTGGGTGCACATGAAGGTCACGCTCATCAAGGGCGGCATGGCCAAATACGGCATCAAGAACCCGATCTTCAAACCCAGCCCCATCACGCCCACCTACAACGACTACATCATCTTTGAAGGCATCAGCGTCGACGAGAGTGGCAAGCAGTACTACCTGGACGTGAACGTGGCCTACCGCCAGGCCTGCCTGAACGCTATCGAATACCTGAAGAAGTTCGGCTACTCCGGCGCACAGGCTTACTCCATCCTGGGCACCGCCCCGGTGCAAGGCCACATCAGCGGTGTGGTCGACGTGCCCAACGCCTGCGCCACGCTGTGGCTGCCGACGCAGATCTTTGACTTCGACATCAACCCGAGCGCAGCTGGTCCGATGAAGCACCTCGATGGTTCGGTGGCAATGCCGCTCTCCCCGGATCTGTGAGTGCGCCATGCCCACCTACGACTACGCCTGCCCGGCCTGTGGTGGCTTCGACGCGTTCCGCCCCTTGAGCGAACGCAACGAGCCCGCCTCTTGCCCGGACTGCGGTGCCGCGTCAGCGCGCGTGTTCGTCACCGCGCCGCGCCTGGCGCTCATGGACGGCGGCACGCGCAGCGCCATGGGCATCAACGAGCGGGCGCGGCACGAGCCACAGCATTCGGGGAGCTACGCCCGCATGAAGCACCCGCCGGGTTGCGGCTGTTGTGGCACGGTGCGCAGCAAGGCGACCGTCACAGCGCCGAACGGCGCCAAAGCTTTCCCAAGCAAACGCCCCTGGATGATCAGTCACTGAAGAAGGAGCCCGAACCATGATGCATGGCGACATTTCGAGCAGCAAGGACACGGTCGGCGTGGCCGTGGTGAACTACAAGATGCCGCGGCTGCACACCAAGGCCGAGGTGCTGGACAACGCGCGCAAGATCGCCGACATGATCGTGGGTATGAAGTCCGGCCTGCCCGGCATGGACCTGGTGATCTTTCCCGAGTACAGCACGCACGGCATCATGTACGACGCGAAGGAGATGTACGACACGGCGTCCACCGTGCCTGGGGCCGAGACCGCCATCTTCGCCGAGGCCTGCCGAAAGGCGAAAGTGTGGGGCGTGTTCTCGCTCACCGGCGAGCAGCACGAAGAGCACCCGAACAAGGCCCCGTACAACACGCTCATCCTGATGAACGACCAGGGCGAGATCGTGCAGAAGTACCGCAAGATCATGCCCTGGGTGCCCATCGAAGGCTGGTACCCGGGCAACTGCACCTACGTGTCTGAAGGCCCCAAGGGACTGAAGATCAGCCTCATCATTTGCGACGATGGCAACTACCCCGAGATCTGGCGCGACTGCGCGATGAAGGGCGCCGAACTCATCGTGCGCTGTCAGGGCTACATGTACCCCGCGAAAGACCAGCAGGTGCTGATGGCCAAGGCCATGGCCTGGGCCAACAACAGCTATGTGGCCGTGGCCAATGCATCCGGCTTTGACGGTGTCTACAGCTACTTCGGCCATAGCGCCATCATCGGCTTCGACGGACGCACGCTCGGCGAGTGTGGCGAGGAGGACTACGGCATCCAATACGCCGCGCTGTCCACCAGTTTGATCCGCGACTTCCGCAAGAACGCACAGAGCGAGAACCATTTGTTCAAGCTGCTGCACCGCGGCTACACCGGCATGATCAACTCGCGCGAAGGCGACAAAGGTGCCGCCGCCTGCCCCTACGACTTCTACGCACGCTGGGTCAACGATCCCGAAGGCACGCAGAGGGCGGTGGAGGCCATCACGCGACCCATGGTGGGCACCGAAGAATGCCCTATCGAAGGTATACCGAACCCCGACACGGTGGGTCACCGCTGAAGCGCGGTGATGGCGGAGCAACAGGCCGACCCGCTGGCGGAATGGCGGTTGCGGCAGGAGCCGTACTACCAACCGGTGGGCCACGAGATCGCGGCTTTCGATGCTGCGCGCACAGCGCGCTTGCCACTTTTACTCAAGGGTCCAACGGGTTGTGGCAAGACGCGCTTCGTGGAGCACATGGCCTGGCGACTCCAGCTGCCATTGATCACCGTGGCCTGTCACGAGGACCTGAGTGCGAGCGACCTGGCCGGGCGCTGGTTGCTCGATGCACAAGGCACGCGCTGGATGGATGGCCCGCTGGCCCAGGCGGTGCGCCATGGTGGCCTGTGTTACCTCGACGAGTTCATGGAGGCCCGCGCGGACACCACTGTGCTGCTGCATCCCCTGGCCGACACGCGACGGGTGCTGTCGCTGGAGCGCTGCGGCGAACTGTTGCATGCGCACCCCGACTTCCAGCTCATCGTCAGCTACAACCCTGGCTACCAGGGCATTCATCGGGAGCTGAAGCCTTCAACGCGGCAGCGTTTTGTGGCGATGAATTTCGACTATCCAGACCCGCCCACAGAAACCGGCATCGTGCAGCGAGAGGGGCTGGCTTCATCTGAGCTGGCGGGGCAGTTGGTGCGATTCGCCGTGCGGACCCGGCACCTGCGCGATGAAGGCCTGGAAGAGGGGGCCTCCACCCGCATGCTGGTGCACGCCGCACTGCTGGCACGCGCCGGTCTCTCACCGCACGACGCGACCATGCAGGCCATTGCAGATCCGCTCAGCGACGACCCGGATGTGGGCGCCGTCTTGCGCGCCCTGGTCCTCGCGAGCTTCTGACGCCGTGGACACAGCGGTCCAGGTTCGTCGCGTGGCGCGAGCCCTGTGGGGTCAGGCCGTGCAGACCACCATCCAGACCGGCGTCCCGCGGACCGATGCCCGCACGGTTCTCACGTGGGATGCGCTCAATGAGCCTGTGATGCACTTGCCCGCGGGTGTTGGCCAATGCGTTGACCTGCCGTTGGCCATGGCGGCGCACGCGGCGGCCCATTTGCGTTTTGGGGGGGCGCCGCAACCCCGCACCGGACTCAAGCCTGTGCAACAGGCGCTGCTGGGTGTGCTGGAGGACGCCCGTGTGGAGTGGCTGGCGCTGCAGGAGCTGCCCGGCCTGCGGGCGGTGTGGTGGGCTTTCCATGCCGACGCGGCGGCACAGCGGGGCGCCGGTTTCGAAGACCTGCTCGCGCGCCTATCTGCGGGCCTGCTGTATCCCGCGCACGATGACCCGCACGCCTGGGTGGCACGCGTGCGGCGCATGTTCTATGAATCCGATGGATATTCGATTGCGCTTCGCACCCCCACCCAGGTGCGCGAGGCCGCTTCGGTCCTGGGCCACGACATCGGCCAGATGCGTCTGCCGTTCAACGCCCGCACGTACACCGTGCACGCGCGTTACCGCGACGACAACATCCACCTCTGGCTGCCGGACGATTCCCTTCCGCCTTCGGACATGCCGCTGCATGCCGATGCCCCGCCGCCCTCCCAGGGTCCGCCCGCAGCGCCGCCCGAGCAGGCTCTCACTGAACCCGACGCCGTGTATGCCGAGTGGGATCACCGCATCGGCCGCTACCGGCCGCGCTGGTGCAGTGTGTACGACGTTGCCGTGCCGCAGGGACCAACGGCCTGGCAACCAGGTGCGCTGGTCCCGGGTGAACGGAGTCTCGCATGGCGACTGGCGCGTATCGGGGGCGCCTTGCGGCGCGGCAGTGATCGGTCCATTGATGGCGATGAGCTGCATGCCGTGGCGCTGGTGGACTTTGCGTTGGACCATCGCGGCGGTCGCACGCCAGACCCTCGGGTCTACCACCGTCCATCGCGCCCATCGCCGCCGCTGGCTGTGCTGTTTTTGCTCGACGCATCGGCCTCCACTGCGATTCCAGGAGGGCGTGAGGGTGATCTGCTCGGGCGCATCCAGCACAGCGCCGCCACTGCGGCGCTCGCGCTGCAGCGGCTCGGTCACCGCAGCAGTCTGTGGTCCTTCTCCAGCCAGGGCCGGCACCGCATCGACATGCCTTGCCTCAAACCCTGGGACGGCGACCTGGCGGCCATGCCACGGTTGCGGGGAGGCGGCTCGACGCGGCTGGGGGCCGCGCTGCGCCATGCCTTGTACCTCAGCGTGCAGGACGAGCAACTGAATCCGGGCTGGCGGCGCGTGGTGGTGGTGCTGACCGATGGCGAACCGCACGATGTGGATGTGCACGACCCGGCCTACCTGACCGCCGACCTGCAGCGCGCCGCGCGCGAAGCGGCTCGCCGGGGCGTGGCGGTACGTGCCCTGGTATTCGAGCCAGGGGAAGGTGGGGCGCTCGTCTCCGCCCTGGGGCCGGATGGTGTGCGGCGTTGCAGGACGCAGGCCGATCTGCCCAGGGCCCTGACGCAGCTGCTCACGGCCTCCGGCTGAACGAACAGCTAAAATCACCCCCTCTCAAGGAGCGCTGCAGCGCCGGGCCCGATGTTTCCATCGCGCGCACCCGGTGTCAGGCTTGAGGGGGAACCCCGGTTCCTGGCCCCGCACACCGTGCCGGGTCACCCAACGGCGCTCACCAGTTTTTGTCAGCCCCTCTGGTGAGCCTCATGTCAGATACCGTTTCTTCCGTCCCGTCCACTCCCGTGCCGCCCATGCTGCTCTCTGGCCTGGAGCCGCTGCGCATTGGCGAAGGCAGCCTGTTCGTCAACGTGGGCGAGCGCACCAACGTCACCGGCTCCAAGGCCTTCGCCCGCATGATCCTCAACGGCGAGTACGAGCAGGCCCTGGCCGTGGCGCGCCAGCAGGTGGAAAACGGCGCCCAGATCATCGACATCAACATGGACGAGGCGATGCTGGACAGCCAGGCCGCCATGGTGAAGTTCCTGAACCTGATCGCTGGCGAGCCCGACATCGCCCGTGTGCCGGTGATGGTGGACAGCTCCAAGTGGGAGGTGATCGAGGCCGGCCTGCGCTGTGTGCAGGGCAAGGGCGTGGTGAACTCCATCAGCATGAAAGAAGGCCTGGACGAGTTCAAGCGGCAGGCCAGGTTGGTCAAGCGCTATGGTGCGGCTGCGGTGGTGATGGCCTTCGACGAAAAAGGCCAGGCTGATACCTACGAGCGCAAGATCGAGATCTGCGAGCGTGCCTACCGTGTGCTGGTGGACGAGGTGGGTTTCCCGCCGGAAGACATCATCTTCGACCCCAACATTTTTGCCATCGCCACCGGCATCGAAGAGCACAACAACTACGCGGTCGACTTCATCAACGCCACGCGCTGGATCAAGCAGAACCTGCCCGGCGCCAAGGTGAGCGGCGGTGTGTCCAACGTGAGCTTCAGCTTCCGCGGCAACGACCCGGTGCGCGAAGCCATCCACACCGTGTTCCTGTACCACGCCATTCAGGCTGGCATGGACATGGGCATCGTCAACGCCGGCATGGTGGGCGTGTACGACGAACTGGAGCCCGAGCTGCGCGAGCGTGTGGAAGACGTGGTGCTGAACCGCCGACCCGATGCCGGGGAACGCCTGGTCGACGTGGCCGAAAACGCCAAGGGCGCGGCCAAGGACGACAGCAAGCGCAACGAGTGGCGTGGCCTGCCGATCCGCGAGCGGCTGACGCACGCGCTGGTGCGCGGCATGAACGAGTTCATCACCGAAGACACCGAAGAAATGTGGCGCCTGATCGAAGCCGACGGTGGGCGCCCCCTGCACGTGATCGAAGGCCCGCTGATGGACGGCATGAACGTGGTCGGCGACCTGTTCGGCCAGGGCAAGATGTTCCTGCCGCAGGTGGTGAAAAGCGCGCGCGTGATGAAGCAGGCCGTGGCCCATCTGCTGCCCTACATCGAAGCCGAGAAGCTGGCCATGCAGGCCGCAGGCGGCGACGTGAAACCCAAGGGCAAGATCGTGATCGCCACGGTGAAGGGCGACGTGCACGACATCGGCAAGAACATCGTCACCGTGGTGCTCCAGTGCAACAACTTTGAAGTGGTGAACATGGGCGTGATGGTGCCCTGCCACGAGATCCTGGCCAAGGCCAAGGAAGAGGGCGCCGACATCGTGGGCCTCTCGGGTTTGATCACGCCCAGCCTGGAAGAGATGCAGTACGTGGCCGGCGAAATGGAGAAGGACGCGCATTTCCGCGAGACGCAGATCCCGCTACTCATCGGCGGCGCCACCTGCAGCCGCGTGCACACCGCCGTGAAGATCGCGCCGCATTACAGCGGCCCCGTGGTTTATGTGCCCGATGCCTCGCGCAGCGTGAGCGTGGCGCAAAGCCTGATCGGCGACAGCCGGGTGAAGTACATCGCCGAACTCAACGCCGACTACGACAAGGTGCGCACCCAGCACGCCAACAAGAAGCAGGTGACGCTTTGGCCGCTGGAGAAGGCGCGTGCGAACAAGTCGCCGATCGACTGGACCTCGTTCGCGCCACCGAAGCCCAAGTTCATCGGCAAGCGCGTGTTCAAGAACTTCGACCTGAACGAGATCGCCAAATACATCGACTGGGGCCCGTTCTTCCAGACCTGGGACCTGGCCGGCCCCTACCCCGCCATCCTGGACGACGAGATCGTGGGCGAGCAGGCGCGCAAGGTGTTTGCCGACGGGCAGGCCATGCTGAAGAAGATCATCGACAACCGTTGGCTGTCGGCCAATGGCGTGATCGGCCTGTACCCGGCCAACACCGTGAACGACGACGACATCACGCTCTACACCGACGAGACCCGCAGTACGGTGGCACTGACCTGGCACGGCCTGCGCCAGCAGACCGAGAAGCAGGAGATCGATGGCGTGATGCGCCCCAGCCGCTGCCTCGCCGACTTCGTGGCACCCCAGGGTGTGGCCGATGATTACGTGGGCCTGTTCGCTGTGACCGCCGGCCTGGGGGTGGAGAAAAAGGAAAAACAATTCCTCGATGCGCACGACGACTACTCGGCCATCATGTTCAAGTCGCTCGCCGACCGCCTGGCCGAAGCCTTTGCCGAATGCCTGCACCAGCGCGTGCGCACCGACCTCTGGGGCTACGCCGCCGACGAGGCGCTCAGCAACGACGAGCTCATCAAGGAAAAGTACCAGGGCATCCGCCCGGCACCCGGTTACCCCGCCTGCCCGGACCACAGCGTCAAGCGCGCCATGTTCGAGCTGCTGCAATGCCAGGACATCGGCATGACGCTCACCGAAAGCCTGGCCATGTCACCGGCCGCGAGCGTGAGCGGCTTCTACCTGAGCCACCCGGAAAGCACCTACTTCAACGTCGGCAAGATTGGCGAGGATCAGGCGCAGGACCTCGCCAGGCGCAGCGGTGTGCCGCAAAACGAATTGCAGCGCTGGTTGGCACCCATCCTTTAGCCCACGCTGTGCCAGGGAACCTGGCTGGGCCAGAAACGGGTTGGGAAATATTCCCCAGGCCGAGCCACCACCTGTAATGAAAAGTTGCTTGACATGATATGTCGAGCAACCTATGCTCGCGCCCATCACACCACCAAACAAGGAGAGAGGGGCGATGAAAACACTGCTCGAACAGCTCAAGAGCCTGGACGTGCTGACCGCTGAAGCCATGGGGGGCGCGATGGTCCAGCTGCAACCCATTCCCGGCGATGTCCCCGTGGTTCAGGTGGCCATCGATGGCCGGCAGGAACTGCCGATCTTCGTCACCAGCACCGACAGCCAGATCCTGTGCATCTGCTACCTCTGGTCCGACGACGAAGTGCTGCCGGAACGCCGCACCGACCTGCTGCAAACCCTGCTTGACCTGAACCCGTCGGTGCCCCTGTCTGCCTTTGGCCGGGTAGGCAACCGCTTTGTGCTGATTGGCGCCTTGAGCAATGACGCTCGTGTGGAGGACATCGCCCATGAGGTGGCGGTTCTCAGCGACAACGCGCTCGACGCCCTGACGGCGCTGCAGGAATTTTTGAAATAACGCTCACCACTGGAGGAAGCCATGTCTGTGATCAAGAAGATGATGACCCTGTTGCACGGCAGCGTGCGCGAGATCGGCGAGAGCGTGGTGGACGCCAACGCCACCCGCATCTATGAGCAGGAAATACTCGATGCCAAACAAAGCATCGTCAAGGCCAAGGACGACCTGGCCGGCGTGATGGCCAAGGAAATGCAGAGCGCGCGCGCACTCGAACGGGTGCAGGCAGACATCGCCCGCTACGAGGGCCTGGCCGTGGAGGCGCTGGACAAGGCGCAGGAATCGCTGGCTGAGGAAGTGGCGGGCAAGATCGCCGCGCTGGAAGTGGAGCTGCAGACCCAGAGCCAGGCCCACGCGGCCTACGCGGTGCAGGTCACGAGACTCAAGGATCTCATCAAGTCGGCCGAGACGCGCATCCGTGAACACGAGCGTGAAATCGGCGTGGCCAAGACCACCGAGAGCGTCTACCGCGCCACGCGCTCCATTTCTGAAAACATTGGCCAGGGCGGCAACAAGCTGGTGAGTGCGCGCGAATCGCTGGAACGCATCAAGGCGCGCCATGAAGATCTCGCCGACCGCATGACCGCCGCCGAACAACTGGACAACGAGTTTGGCCACGGCGCGCTGGAAAAGAAGCTGGCCTCAGCGGGCATTGGCGAGGAGTCGCGACGCCAGAGCGCCGTGATGGACCGCATCCGTGCCAAGCGTCAGGCGGCGGCACCCGACGCCGACAAAGGCGCCGGCTGATGGTCACGCGCAAGCCGGTTCGCTGGAGCGGATCGGACGCCGCGCTCAAGGCGGTGCAGGTGGCGTTCGATGTGGAAGAGGCGGTCATGGACGCGGTGAGAACCGCCGCGTTCGACAACCACCTTTCCACCTCGGACCAGATCCGGCACATCCTCAAGCTCGCAGTGTCCAAACGCCCCAAGCGTCCGAGGCTGACAGTCTCCCTCACCGCACAGGACTACGAGATCCTGGGTGAGCGATACGATCTGCCGCCGGAGGACCGGCTGGCGATCAAGGAGCGGGTCACGCAGGAGCTGGTCCGTTTTGCGACCCCGGCAAAGCCGGGGCGCTGAGAGATAAACAAAACACCGGGGGCGGTCAAAAGGGCCGTCACCTGGCGCATCAACAATCTGGAGGGAGGGGCAGATGGGCAATTTCTGGGATGCCGTGACCGCCTACCCCACAGCGGTCTTCACGGTCCTGCTGCTGGTGGTACTCGGGTATTGGTTGCTGGCCCTGCTGGGCCTGGTGGATTTCGATTCGCTCGGGGGTGACCTGGAGCTTGAGGTCCGGGGCGACATTGACGGGGTTGATCTGGGCACCGTGGCGGGGTACGTGGTGGCCATGGGGCTCAACGGGGTGCCGTTCTCCATCGTGGTCAGCTTGCTCGTGCTGGTGGCCTGGACGATCAGCAGTTTTGTTGGGCAATGGCTCATGCCGCTGATTCCCACGTGGCCCTTGCAACTGCTGGTGGGCACCGGTGTGCTGATCTTGAGCACGGCCGTCTCCATCCTAATCACGGCGCGGCTGATCCGGCCCATGCGCGGCCTGTTCGTTACCCACCAGGCACAGGCCAATGCCAGTCTGGTGGGCCGCACCTGCCGCGTGATGAGCCTGAGCGTCAACGAACGCCACGGCCACGCCGTGGTGGCCCAGCGTGGCGCCAACCTGAACATCCGGGTGCGGGCCGACACGCCGAACGCCCTCACCAAAGGCAGCACGGCCTACATCCTCGAATACGACGAGGGCACCGGCCGTTACCTTATTCGCTCCGAAGACTGAACCCACCTTCCCAAACACTACTACCCACCATGTACATCAACCTAGGAATTCCCATGGAGCAGATCCTCATCATTGCGGGCATCGTGTTCTTCTTCATCTTCAGTTTCTTCGTGATGTTCGCGAAGTTCTACAAGAAGATCGAACAGGGCCATGCGCTCATCATCAACACCCTGCGTGCAGAGCCCGAGGTGACCTTCACGGGGCGCATGGTCTACCCCATCATCCACAAGGCCGAGCTGATGGAAATCTCGGTCAAAACCATCGAGATCGACCGCTCAGGCAACGACGGCCTGATCTGCCGTGACAACATCCGGGCCGACATCAAGGTCAAGTTCTTTGTGCGGGTGAACAAGACCGCCGACGACGTGCTCAAGGTGGCGCAGGCCATCGGCTGCGACCGTGCGTCGAACCAGTCCACGCTGGAAGAACTGTTCTCGGCCAAGTTCTCCGAGGCGCTCAAGACCGTGGGCAAGTCCATGGACTTTGTGGAGCTTTACCAGGCGCGGGACCGTTTCCGCGACGACATCATCACGCAGATCGGCGACGACCTTTCCGGCTACGTGCTCGACGACGCTGCCATTGACTACCTTGAGCAGACGCCCCTGTCCAAGCTCGATGCCAACAACATCCTGGACGCCCAGGGCATCAAGAAGATCACCGAACTCACTGCCGCCGAGCATGTGCGCACCAACGAACTGCGCCGCAACGAAGAACTGCTGATCAAGAAGAAGAACGTGGAAACGCAGGAGTCGCTGCTGGAGCTGGAGCGCCAGGCTGCCGACGCGCAGGCGCGCCAGTCACGCGAAGTGGCCACGGTCAAGGCGCGCGAAGAAGCCGAAACCCTGAAGATCCAGGCCGAGGAAAAAACCAAGGCCGAACTGGCCCGTCTGCAGTCTGAGCAATTCATATCGGTGCAACAGGAAAACGTGCTGCGTGAAAAAGAAGTGGCTGAGAACAACCGCAAGCGCGCGGTGGCCATCGAAGAAGAGAAGGTCACCCGCGCACGCGAACTCGAAGTGGTCGACCGCGAGAAGGAAGTGACGCTGCAGAAGATCGAAAAGGACAAGGCGGTCGAGGTGCAGAAGAAGGCCATCGCCGACGTGATCCGCGAGCGCATCGTGGTCGAGCGCACCGTGGCCGAACAGGAAGAGGCAATCAAGGAACTGCGTGTGGTGGCCGAGGCCGACCGCACCAAACAGTCCACCGTGATCATGGCCGAAGGCCAGGCCGAAGAGAAGCTGATCCTGGAGGTCAAGGCGGCTGAGGCGCAGGAGCGCATGGCCCGCCACCGCGCAACCGAACAGATGACGCTGGCCGAGGCGAAACTGAAGGTTGCAGAGAAAGAAGCCGAAGCCAAGAAGCGCGAAGCCGAAGGTCTTGAGGCCATCACCGCTGCCCCCGGCCTGGCCGCCGCCAAGGTGACCATGGTCACCGCCGACGCGGTGGAGAAACAAGGCATGGCCGACGTGCACGTGCGTGCGGCCGGTGCCGACGCCACGCTCAAGGAAGGTCAGGCAGAGTCGCAGGTCATTGAACTGCGTTCCCAGGCCGAAGCCGTGGGTCTGCGTGCCAAGCTCGAAGCCGAAGCCGCTGGCAAGGAAAAGCTGGGTCTGGCCGACGTGCAGGTGCGCCTGGCCGAGGCCGACGCCGTGGTCAAGGCCGGTCAGGCCGATGCCGCCACCATCGAAGCCCGCTTCCATGCCGAAGCCGTGGGCCTGCGCGAGAAGTTCGACGCCATGAGTGCCATGAGCGGTGACACCCGGGCGCACGAGGAATTCCGCATGCAGCTGGAAAAGGCCCATGTGGAAACCGTCAAGGGCATCGACGCACAGACCTCGATCGCGCGCGAGCAGGCCGAGGTGCTGGGCACAGCCCTGGCCAACGCCAAGATCGACATCGTGGGCGGGCAGGGCGACTACTTCGACCGGTTTGTCGGCGCGCTGTCGGTGGGCAAGGGCATTGACGGTGTGGTGAACAAGAGCAAGACCCTGCAGGTGGCGTTCAAGGACCAGCTCGCCGGTGACCGCGACGTGGTGCCTGATCTGCAGAACCTGCTGGGTGCGCTGGGCAGCTCCAGCAGCGAACTGCAGAACCTGGGCTTGACCGCCTTGCTGGCCAAGGTGGCCAGCAACGGTGGTGATCCGCAAAACCCGGATGTGCAGAAGTTGCTCAATTCGCTGAAGAAACCTTGAGCCTGTCCAACTGCCGTCTTTAGGCTGACCCCCACACCGGAGACCCACCATGTCTGCCTCCTGGCATTGCTGCGCCTGCAGCCACCGCCCCGCCCTGTCTGAACAAGCCCTCTCCCCGGGGCTGCCTGCCCGGGAGTGTGCCGAATGCAACGGCCACTGGGTGTGTCTGGACGACCACCGCCGGTGGGTCGAAAGTGGCGCGCCGCAAGCCGAACCAGCCGAGCTGGTCGAACACTGGCTGCCCGATCTGGCCTCTCCCGCGCGGGCCTGTCCACAATGTGATCGCATCATGGAGCGCCTGCGCACCGGGCGCCAGCCCGATGTGCGCATCGATCGGTGTGTGCATTGTCACGCTGTCTGGCTCGATGGCGGCGAATGGGCTGCGCTGCAGTTCCACGAGGCGCGTCTGGATGAAGTGTTGTCCGACATGTGGCAGAGACAGCTCCGGGAAGCCGAGCAGCTGGAACGCAGGGAAGACTTGGTGCGCCAGCGCCATGGCGACGCTTGCATCGACGAGGTGTTGCGCATCCAGGCCTGGCTGCAGCAACAGGCAGAACCTGGCGTGGTGCTCAACTTGATCCGCAATGGTTGGTGAGCGGCCACAGCGAAAGACCGACATGTCCGAACAAGATTCCGTGGCGCCCGGCGCACCTGCCGGGGCCGATGCCGCCGAGCGCCTGGTGGCTGAAGGTGGCAGCTACGAGCTGCTCAAGAAGCGGTTGCAGACCCAGGGTGAACTGCTGCTGCAAAAAACCGGCGACCTGAACCAGGCCCGGGTAAGCGAGTTCGGCAAGGCCGAGCAAAGCCTGCTGCTGCGCACCCGTGCGCGCACAGAAAACAACTGCGTTGCGCGCGATCTGGTGCGCATCGGCGATGTGCTGCTGTTCGGCTACAACGTGTTCATAGGCCTGCGCAAGGAAACGGCGGTGAGCGATGTGTTCGCGCTGTACCGCATGGCCGAGCACGATGGCGCAGACGAGCTGGAAAGCGTGCCCCTGGCTGGCAGCTTCCTGGACGATCCGCGCTTCGTGGCCGACTTCCGCGAGCTGTATGCCTATTACAAGCAGGCCACGCTGCTGCAATTGCGCGTCACCCAGGACAAGCTGCTGGCAGCGTTCCAGATCGGGCAGCAACTGCACGACCTGCGGGTGTTCCGCTGGCTCATCGAGGCCGATGGCGAGGTGCGCTACCTCGACAACCGGGGCGAGCGCGACATGGCGCTGCCGCCCACGCACGACTTCGAATGGACCGTGGCCACGCGCGAGCACCATGTGGGCGGCAAGCACCCGCATATCAACGTGCTGGACACCGTGTTCGTGGAGACCACCGGGGGCGACCTCACGGTCAAGATCGAGAACAACACTGAAGTCGGGCTGGGCATCTACAGCGAACCGGTGGACGACCTGCACCAGTCCCTGGCCGATGCCGAGGTGGCATGGGCCCGGCTGGGGTTGTTGATCCTGCTGCGCATCAAGCCCTACCGCGAGACCGAGACCCGCTACCTGGTGTTCAACACCCGCACGCAGAAAGTCGAGCGCATCGACGCCATCGGCGTGTCCTGCGTGCAGCTGCCCGAAGACCACGGCATCATCTTTCCGGGCGGCACCTACCTGCAGTCGGGCGAGCTCAAGCGCTTTGACCTGCCGCCCGCACTCAGCAGCAGCTTGCGCTTCAAGCGGCTGCTGCGTTCACCCCAGGGCGAAGACGTGCTCTACGTGTTCTACCAGCCCGGCGGCGGCCACTATGTGCTGTTCACCTACAACCTGATCAACAAGACCCTGGCCGCGCCCATCGTCTCGCACGGTTACGCGCGCTTCCCTGACGGCCGCGTGCTGGTGTTCCTGGCCGACAGCGAAGAACCCACCCGCGTGCACCCCATGCAGCTTTGGCAGACCCCGTTTGCCAGCGAGGAATACGCCGCCACCCTGCCGCGTGGCACCGGTTTTTTTGCACGCGTGGGCAATGCCGAACTGGTGCGTGGCATTTCAGATCTGATGGGCGTGGCCCGTGCGGTGCAGGAGCAGGTGCCCACCCGCACAGCCTATGAAGACCTGATCCGCCAGTGCAAGCGCATCCACGACGCCTACTTCTGGCTGCAGGAGGCCGAAGCCCAAGGGGTGGGCGAAGTCCTGCAGACCATCGTGGACGGCTCGCGGCAGACCCTGGGTGAGTTCGAGAAGGTCGACAGCATCCGGCGCGACACCGCGCGCGCCTTGCAGCAGGCCGAAGGCGAACAGCGTGTGCTGCTGACCGACATCGCTAGCACGATCTGGCGCCGACCTGAAGATTTTGTGCTGGCGCTGGGTCGCCTGCGGGAACACCGGGGCCGCCTGCAGCCGCTGAAGGAACTGCGCTACGCCGACCTCGCCGAGCTCGACGCCATGGACGAAGCGCTGCAGGAACAGCAGCAGTTCGTGGGCCACCGGGCCATGCAGTTCCTGGCCGACGACAACGCCTTCGACAGCCACCGCGCTTTTCTCAAACAGGCGGCGGTCGACTTCGGACATGCCCACACCTCGCCCGCGCTGGGTCATCTGCTCGATCAACTGGACGAGCAGGCGGCCGGCCTGGACCTGCTCACCGAACAACTGGGCGGCCTGCCCGGTGGCGACGCGGTGGTGCGCACCGCCATTCTGGATCGCATCTCCGGTCTGTATGGCGAGATCAACCGCCTGCGGGCCGAAGCCCGCAGCCGCCGCCGCACCCTGGGCGCCACCGAGGCGGCGGCCGAATTTGGTGCGCAATTCAAGCTGTTCGGCCAGGCGGTGGAGAACGCACTCGAGTTCGCCGACACACCAGAGAAGTGCGACGAATCCCTCACCCGCCTGCTGGCCCAACTGGAAGAGCTCGAAGGCCGCTTTGCCGACCATGAGGTCTTCATCACCGATGTGGCCACCAAGCGCGAAGCCGTGGTGGACGCGTTTGCTGCGCGCCGCCAGGGCCTGGTGGAAGCCCGGCAGCGCCGTGCCCAGGCGATCGGCGAGGCCGCCGGCCGCATCCTTGACGGCATTCCACGGCGCATCGCCACCTTCACGGACGTGGCGCAGATCCACGCCTACTTCGCCGGTGACCCGCTGCTGGCCAAGCTGCGCCAGCTCACCGACGACTTGCGCGCACTGGGTGCCGAGGTGCAGGCCGACGACGTGGCCACGCGCCTGAAGACCTCACGCGATCAGGCTCTTCGCACGGTGCGAGACAAAGGCGACCTGGTCGCTGCCGACGGCAACACCCTGCGCTTCGGCCGCCACGCCTTCACCATCCAGCGCCAGCCGCTGGACCTTTCCCTGGTGCCCACACAGGGAGGCCTGTCGTTCCAGATCACCGGCACCGACTACCTGCAGCCGGTGGCCGACGCCCGGCTGGATGCCTTGCGTTCGCGATGGGACCAGGCCCTGGTGTCCGAGACGCCAGACATCAGCCGCGCCGAGTACCTCGCAGGTTCGGTGCTGCAGGCGGCGCTGCAGTCAGGGCAGGGCGCGCACTGGGCGGAGCTGGTGCGCAGCGCCACCGTCACGGCCGACGCTGCCGGCACAGAGGCCGCCAAGCCCTTGATCGAACACGTGCGCGCCTGGTCGGCCACGCGCTACCAGGAGGGCTATCAGAAAGGCGTGCACGACGAAGACGCCGCACGGCTGCTGGGCGCCCTGGTGCGCATGCAGGACGGCGCCGGCCTGCTCGCCTGGGGCCCCACTGAGCGCTCGCTGGCCCTGCTGTACTGGCAACACGACCGGCATGGTGAAGCGCGCGATGCCTTGCACCGCCGCGCACGTGCCGCCTGGCAGATCCAGCAACTCTTCGGCACCCAGGAAGCGCTGCGGGCGGTCGAGCGCGATGCGACCCTGGCGCTTGCGCGCTTCGAGCAGAGCTTTTTGCCCGACACCCAGACCGACACCGAACAAGCCCACACCCGCCACGTCCAGGCCGCCGCTTACCTGGTGCGCCAGCTGGCCCAGGAAGTGGGCGCCGAGCCCCAGTGGGTGGTGTCGGGCAACGCCGAAGACCTGGCACTGGCCATGCGCCGTGCGCTCGAGGCCACGCAGGCCTGGAGCGACTGGCAGCGCGACCTGGACGCCTGCCTGCCACCGGAGCGCTGGCGCATGGCGCGCGACTGGGTGCGCGCGTTCAGCCAGACGCGCATGCCCGAGGCACAAGGCTGGGTCGACGAAGCCGCCACCGTGTTGTGCCTGAACCTGCCGCGCCACCGCGTCAACGCCGACCTGCAAGCCCGCGTGGAAGGCCTGCTCAGCGAACACCCGCGCATGGAGCAGGGCGCGCTGATGCTCAACCTCAACGATTTCTGGCAACGCTTCCTGCATCACCAGAGCCAGGTGGTGCCCGCGTTCGAAGCCCTGCATCGGCTGCGTCACGAACTGGTGGTGCAGGAAAAGAAACGCCTGCACCTGACGCAGTTCCAGGCCAAGCCCTTGTCCACCTTCGTGCGCAACAAGCTCATCGACGAGGTCTACCTGCCCATGATCGGCAACAACCTCGCCAAGCAGATCGGCGCCGCTGGCGACGCCGCACGCACCGACCGCATGGGCCTGCTGCTGCTCATCTCCCCGCCCGGCTACGGCAAGACCACGCTCATGGAATACGTGGCCGACCGCCTGGGCATGGTGTTCGTGCGCATCAACTGCCCGGCGCTCGGGCACGACGTGGTGTCCATCGACCCCGCTTCTGCGCAGCACAGCGCAGCGCGCCAGGAACTGGAGAAGCTCAACCTCGGCCTGGCCATGGGCAACAACGTGATGCTGTACCTGGACGACATCCAGCACACCAACCCCGAGTTCCTGCAGAAGTTCATCGCCCTGGCCGACGGCACGCGGCGCATCGAGGGCGTGTGGGACGGTCAGCCGCGCAGCTATGACCTGCGAGGCAAGCGGTTCTCGCTGATCATGTCGGGCAACCCGTACACCGAGTCGGGCGACGTGTTCAAGATCCCCGACATGCTGGCCAACCGGGCCGACATCTACAACCTGGGCGACGTGCTCTTCGGGCGCGAAGCGCTGTTTGCCTTGTCGTACCTGGAGAACAGCCTCACGGCCAACCCGGTGCTGTTGCCCCTGTCGTCGCGTGAACCCAAGGACGTGCAGCTGCTGGTGCAGCGCGCGCAGGGACAGGAGGTGGCTTCCACCGCCTTCGCGCACCCCTACGGCGCGGCCGAGCTGGACGAGCTCACCGAGCTGTTCAAACGCCTGTTCCGGGCGCGCGATCTCTTGCTCAAGGTCAACCTCAGCTACATCGAATCGGCCGCACAGAAAGACGACTACCGCACCGAACCGGCGTTCAAGCTGCAGGGCAGCTACCGGAACATGACCAAGCTCGCGGGCCAGATCACGCCCCACATGCGCGACGACGAGCTGGATGCCCTGCTGCGTGACCACTACCGGGGCGAAGCCCAGACGCTGACCACCGGCGCCGAAGAAAACCTGCTCAAGCTCGCCCACCTGCTGGGCAGCCCCACGCCTGAGGAACGCAAGCGCTGGCGCGAGATCTGCGACGAGTTCGTGCGCCAGCGCAAACTCGGTGGCCAGGAAAGCGACCCCGGCACCCGCATCACCGCGGGCTTGCTGGATGTGGCGCGCGCTGTGGAATCCCTCAAGCGGGAAGACGAAGCGCCCGCCCCGCCGCCTGAGCCCACTGTCGGCCCATCTGAAGGCATGCGCCTGGCCGAAGCGGTGCTGGAGATCGCGGTGACCTACCGCAAGATCCTGCTGCCGCTGATCTCTGCCACCGAGCGCCGCCTGAAGATGGACAGCTCCATCCGGGGCGAAGTGGAGCGCGTGGCCAACCAGCTCGACACCCTCAAGGCCAAACAGGCGGCCTTGCGTGGTTCGACCGCCAAGAGTGGCGCCGAGCCGAAGGCATGAACCCATCGGAACAAACCCTTCGCTCCCTGCTGGAACAGCTGGAGCTCAGCCTGGCCGACAGCCGCCTGAGTGACGCTGAAAAGCGCGATCTGTCCCACACCCTGCGCGAGGCCTCGGTGCCGGAAGAAGGCCTGCGCCGCTTGCGCAACCAGGCCTTCGAGATGGTGCGTTCGCGCATGGACGAAACCAGCGAGGCGGATCCGCAAGCCTTGCTGCGCTGGGTCGAAGGCGTGGTGCGCCTGCTCGATGTGTCCCGTGGTGCCTCCGGCAGCTACCGTGCGCAGGCATGGTTCAGTCCGGGCCAGGACTGCCTGCGCGCCATACAGGGGCAACTGCGCGCCTGCCGCCAGCAAGCCGACATCTGCGTCTTCACACTTTCGGACGATCGCATCACTGATGAAGTGCTGGCTGCACATCGGCGAGGCGTGGCGGTGCGGCTGATCACCGACAACGAGAAGCTGTTCGACGATGGCAGCGATGTGCGTGCGCTGGCCCGTGCCGGTGTGGCGGTGCGGGTCGACAACACGGCCGCGCACATGCACCACAAGTTCGCCCTGTTCGACTGGCGCTGGTTGCTCAATGGCAGCTACAACTGGACCCGCAGCGCGGCCGAATACAACGAAGAAAACCTGGTGCTCTGCAACGATGCCAATTTGTTGCGCCAGTTTCAGGGTGCGTTCGAGACCATGTGGGCAGCTTTCGATCCATTGTGATCCTTGCACCTTGATGGGATCTTTTCCCATCGTCCGTGGGCGTGTGCCGAGCGTTTACCCGATACCCCGCGCTCCCGGCCAGCATGGCAATGCTTTAGTTTCCATATTGGCAAAAATGGGGGCGACGGCTTGGCCGCCTGTCCCACCATTGAAGCCGCCCGCTGATCTCGCAGCGCAAGGCGGCCCGCCACATGCTAGAACCCTGTCCCAAACTTCAGCGAACAGGTGATTCATGGCGGTGTGCATAGCGTGTGGAACGGACAACCGGGACAAGGCGTTGTTCTGTCGGGGCTGTGCCACGTCGATGGTGGCACTGGTAGGTTCGACCGCAGCCGCTCCGACCGCCCCGGCCCCCGACACCGCACCCTCAGGCCCGACGCAAACCTGCCCCGCTTGTCAGGCGAAAAACTCGCTGGTGGCCACTTCGTGCAAAAACTGCCGCATCTCGCTGGTGCCCGACATGGTGGCACCCCCCAAGACCATTCCTGCGGCGGTGGCGCCCAGCAGCAGCAACGCCAAGTTGGTGGTGATGGTGAGTCTGGCGCTGGTGACCACCGCGGTCGGCACCTGGTGGTGGAGCGCCCAGGGTGGCTCGTCAGCGCCCGTGGCGGCCCAGGCCGTTCCGGTGATCACGCAAACCACGGGTCTGGGCATAGAGGCAACCGAAAGCAGTGCCCCGGTACCTGAGAAGCCCGTGGTGAGTACCGATGCTGCGTCGGTGGTTGCGGCGGAAGCGCAGGCCACCCGGATCAAGGAGCAGGCCGCAGCGGTGGCCTCTGCCGACCGGGCCCGTCGCATCCGCGAACGGAAAGAAAAAGAAGCGCGCGAGCTGGCGGCGGCCGAAAAGCTGCGGGCCGCGCAAGCAGCCGAGCAGCGGCAAGCTGAACAGGCCCGACGCCGCGCCGAAGAAACCGCACGGCAAAAGGCAGCCGAAGCCGCTGCGCTCGCAGCCGCCAAACCGCCACCGCCGGTGCAGACGGTGGACACGATCTGCGCGTCGAGCACCAACTTCGTCGCACGCGAGGTGTGCCGCACGCGTGAATGCAAAAACCCGGCTTTCACCAAGGATCCTGTGTGCGTTCGCTTCCGGGAAGTGGAAGCGGCCAACACGCGCCAGCCGATGTTCTAGGGCCTGCTCACACATTTTTCCACTTGGAAAAATAGTGTGAACAGGCCCTAGCGTTTGCCGGCCGGGCGGCGCGCGCTGGTCCAGTAGGTGAACTCGTCCTCGTGGACCTCGATGTCGAGTTCCATCACCCTCGCCTGCAGACGCGACTGGGCATCGGCCACGGCCTGGTTGTAGACGCTCGGTCCCACTTCCTTCAGAAAAAAGTTGAGCAAGCCCTCGGCAGCGACGTTGCCGATGCGCTCGTCCATGTGTTCGAGGAAGTAGCGTTCGATGGAGGCCACGGCTTGCTGCCGGATGGGTTTGCCAAGTTCGATGCTCATGGTGGTCGTGAACGGGTGGATCTGCGCAGACGACGGCAGGGCTCGGTGGCGCCTGGATCAAACAGATGAATCAGACCCGCCCGCCACGCTGGAAGCATCCGGCGCGGCAGGCGAGTCGCTTCACTGCAGTTGCGCCTGGCCGTTGTAGGCCACGACGCAGCGTTGGTTGCCCGCGTCGGCCACGATGGACAGACCAGCGCCGAAAAGGCCCGGCACGTTGGATGCACGGTACACCACGCCCGTCGTGACCCGCACACCGTCCTGGATGGTTTGTGCCGACGTGGAGATGCCCAGATCGTCTGGGTCCACCTGCCCTTGCAGCACGAGCTGGTTGCTCACCAGCGTCACGGCCCGGCCAGATTGGCTGACCGTCTGGATGACCTCGATGCGCCTGGCCACGCCTGTGTTGCAGTCGTCCACCGTTTTGTCCATCACCACAAAGTAGGTGCCTGCGTACAACGGAACGACCTCGGGTTCAGAAGAGCCGCCACCACAGCCCACCAGGGCGACAGCAACCAGGGGGACCGTCAAAAGGGTGCGCATCATTGAGCACCTTCTTTCTTCACCAGCGAGCCCAGCACCGTTTGCAGCGCACTGAGGATCGTGCCGTTGGCCTGGCTTGGCGCTGCCTTGGCTTGTTGCGAGGCAGACTGATCGGCGACCGATTTGGCCAGTTCGATGGCGCGTTGATCGGGTTGCTTGGCCATGGCAGTGGCCGAGGCCACCGCAAGTGCGGCAGCGATGGAAGTGAGCTGGAAGGGTGTCATGGGGGCTCCCGTTGGAGGCGCCTTGGGGGGCGCGTTGGTTGAGGTGGCTTGTCTTCAAGCCGGGTGCATGTTAGCAATGCCGGGCCCGAAAAAAGTCGCTTGGAGCCCGACGACTGAAGTGGTGGCGGTTGACGTCCTTCAGCCGATCAGACGTTCATGATGCTCACAGCGCGGGCGTTCAGGTAGGCATCCATGGCTTCCGGCCCACCTTCGGAGCCGTAACCCGAGTCCTTGATGCCGCCGAACGGCATCTCAGCCGATGGCATGGCGGGCATGTTCACCCACAGCATGCCCACCTCGACGCGGCGCGCCAGCAGGTCGGCGTTTTTCAGGGAACGGGTGAAGGCATAACCCGCCAGCCCGAAGGGCAGGCGGTTGGCCTCGGCGATGGCTTCGTCCAGCGTCTGGAAGCTGCGCACCGCCGCCATCGGGCCGAAGGGTTCGTCGTTGAACACGCGGGCATCGAGTGGCACGTCGGTCAGGATGGTGGGCTGCCAGAAATTACCGGCCTCGCCGATGCGCTCGCCGCCCGTGGCCAATGTGGCGCCACGCTCCACGGCGTCCTTGGTGAACTCGGCCATGGCCGTGACGCGGCGCGGGTTGGCCAGCGGACCCATCTGCGTGGTCTCGGCCGTGCCGTCACCCACCGCCAGACCGGCAGCGTGTTTGACCAGCGCGGCGGAAAATTCCCTGGCGATGCTCTCGTGCACCAGAAAGCGCGTGGGCGAGATGCAGACCTGCCCCGCATTGCGGAACTTGGCGCCCCCTGCGGTCTTCACGGCCAGGGCCACGTCGGCGTCTTCGGCTACGATCACGGGCGCGTGCCCGCCCAGTTCCATGGTCACGCGTTTCATGTGCTGACCGGCCAGCGCAGCGAGTTGTTTGCCCACGGGCGTTGAGCCGGTGAAGGTGATCTTGCGAATGACCGGATGAGCGATGAGATAGCTGGAGATTTCCGAAGGTGTGCCGTAGACCAGTCCGAGCACACCTGGGGGCAGGCCCGCGTCGGCGAAGGCGCGCACCAGTTCGGCGGGCGCAGCGGGGGTTTCTTCGGGCGCCTTCACGATCATGGAGCATCCCGTGGCCAGGGCCGCCGCCAGCTTGCGCACCACTTGGTTGATGGGGAAGTTCCAGGGTGTGAACGCGGCCACCGGGCCGATCGGGTCTTTCAGCACCATCTGGCGCATGGCCAGGTTGCCGCGCGAGGGCACGATGCGGCCGTAGACACGCAGGCCTTCGTCGGCGAACCATTCGATGATGTCGGCCGCTGCCATGGCCTCGCCTTTGGCTTCGGCCAGCGGCTTGCCCTGTTCTTGGGTCAGCAGTGCGGCAATGGCGCCCGCGCGTTCACGCATCAGTCCTGCGGCGGCGCGCATGATTTTGGAGCGGGCGATGGCAGGCATGTCGCGCCAGGTCTCGAAGCCTTTTTGTGCGGCCTCGAGGGCCAAGTCCAGGTCGGCCTGGCGAGCGTGTGCGACGCGCCCGATCTCTTTGCCGGTGGCCGGGTTGAACACGGCGAGCGTTTCGCCGGCGGCGGCCTCGCGCCATTGGCCGTGGATGAACAGTTGGGTGTCGGGGTAGCTCATGGCAATCTCCTCATTGCGAACGGGAACAGCGAAAAGGGGAGCACCTTACCAGCAGTCGCACGTTCGAATGACGGGAGCTTCAGGGGCAATGACGCTGGACCGGCGTTTGACTCGGATGTGGACTCAACATGCCGGTTTCACGGCACAGGGTTCAAGGCGCCTGACGCAACACCCGCCGGTACTGCACCGCTTCCGCCACGTGACTGGCGCTCACGTTCTGGGTGCCCGCCAGGTCGGCGATGGTGCGCGCCACACGCAGGGCGCGATGGGTGCTGCGCGCGCTCCAGCCCAGGCGGGCGGCCGCGGTGTTGAGGAACTTCAGGGCGGAGGGTTCGGCCAGCACGTGTTCATCCAGAGCCTGGCCGGTCAAGGCTTGGTTGGGCTGGCCCTGGCGGCTGTGGGCGCGGTCGCGAGCGGTCTGCACACGTTCGCGCACCGCGCTGCTGGGTTCACCCGGCGGGCCTTGCAGCAGGTCGTCGGCTGGCAGCGCGGGCACTTCCACGTGCAGGTCGATGCGGTCCAGCAGCGGGCCGCTGAGCTTGCTCTGGTAGCGCGCGATCTGGTCGGGCGTGTCGCGGCAGGCCTTGGTCGGGTGGCCGAGAAATCCGCAAGGGCATGGGTTCATCGCGGCAATCAGCTGGAATCGGGCCGGAAACTCGCTTTGCATGGCTGCGCGTGAGATGCGGATGTGGCCGCTTTCCAGGGGTTCGCGCAAGGCTTCAAGCGCGGCGCGTGGAAATTCGGGCAGTTCATCCAGAAACAGCACGCCGTGGTGCGCCAGCGAGATTTCACCCGGTTTGGGCGGTGACCCACCGCCCACCAGTGCCACGGCACTGGCACTGTGATGGGGTGCACAGGTGGGGCGCTGCGCCCAGCGTTCCAGTGAAAAGCGCCCCGCCAGCGAGGCCACGGCCGCCGACTCCAGGGCCTCCAGCGTGCTCATCGGGGGCAGCAGGCCCGCAAAGCGCTGGGCCAGCATGGACTTGCCCGATCCCGGTGGCCCCATCATCAACAGACTGTGGCCGCCGGCGGCCGCAATCTCCAGCGCCCGCTTGGCCGCGATCTGGCCTTTCACGTCGGCCAGATCGGCGTAGTGGGGCAGGCGCCCGGCGCTGGTGGGCTCCAGCCGTTGCCAGCCACCATTGTCTGGCGGTGGTTCGGTTGCATTTTGCGATTCAGGCAGAAAGTGGGCGATCACATCCAGCAGGTGGTGTGCGCGGTATATCTGTGCCTCCGGGACCAGGGCGGCTTCTTCGGCACTGCCTGGGGGCAGCACCAGCCGGGTGGCCGGCGTGGCGCCGTCCTGACCTGTCTGGGAACGGTGCAGGGCCAGGCTCATGGCCAGCGCGCCGCGCACCGGGCGCAACTCGCCCCCCAAGGACAGCTCACCCGCAAACTCCCAGCCAGCCAGGCGTGCGGCGCTGATCTGGCCGCTGGCCGCCAGGATGCCCAGCGCGATCGGCAGGTCGAAGCGCCCCGAATCCTTGGGCAGGTCGGCCGGGGCAAGGTTGACCGTGATGCGCTTGTTGCTGGGGAATTCAAGCCCGCTGTTGGCAATGGCCGACCGGACCCGTTCACGCGCTTCCTTGACTTCGGTATCGGCCAGCCCTACCAGGGTGAAGCTGGGCAGACCGTTGGCCAGATGGACCTCGACACAGACCGGGCGGGCCTCAAGCCCCAGCAACGCGCGGCTGTGCACCAGCGACAAGCTCATGATTCCTCCCTGATTTGGTGCGTTTCCTGCCTCCAGCGGTCCGATTTACGGTCATTCGAGGCATGCACTTGGTTGGTGCGCACGCTTTTGGTGTGATGGCGCACGTGGTGCGCCGAACCGGAAATCATGGCACATGGACGGCGCAAACCCACCCCAAATTTGGGGGACGTGGTGGGTCGGGGGCGTCGGCGGGATGGCATTCCTGCTCGGCCGCGGTTATGGCATGGTCCCTGCATGATGTTGTCGGCGAATGCAGCAAAGCCGGCGGCAGGCCCCAGGGCAGGGCGCCTTTCTGAACTTCCAGCAGAGGGATCACCCCATGAAAATGGTCACCGCCATCATCAAGCCGTTCAAACTCGACGAAGTGCGAGAAGCACTCTCCAGCATGGGCGTTCAAGGCATCACCGTGACCGAAGTCAAGGGCTTTGGTCGTCAGAAGGGGCACACCGAGTTGTACCGCGGCGCCGAGTACGTGGTCGATTTCCTGCCCAAGGTCAAGATCGAGGCCGCTGTCTCTGAAGACCTCGTCGAGCGTGTGATCGAAACGATTGAAGCTGCGGCACGCACCGGCAAGATCGGTGATGGAAAGATCTTTGTCAGCGATCTGGAGCAGGTGGTCCGGATCCGCACGGGTGAAACCGGCAAAGAGGCCCTTTGACCATTGAAGCCGGCGGCCTGGGGCTTGGGCCGCCCGCGCCTTCATCGGCCTGACCATCTGAACCGACAGGGAAACGGGAAGACGGGCGTCCTCCCCCCTCGGTCGTGCTTATCGTGCATTTGGGTGCACAAAATGGTGCGAGCTCGCCCCTGCTGGAACGAATTTTTACCTTTCTGGCACACATCATGCTTGGGGCTCTGGACCCTACAACCCCAACAGGAGAGTTCGACGTGAAAATGGTTTCAGCCATCATCAAACCGTTCAAGCTGGACGAAGTGCGAGAAGCACTCTCCAGCATGGGCGTTCAAGGCATCACTGTCACCGAAGTCAAGGGCTTCGGTCGGCAAAAGGGCCACACCGAGTTGTACCGCGGCGCCGAGTACGTGGTCGACTTCCTGCCCAAGGTCAAGATCGAGGCAGCTGTTTCCGAGGACCTCGTCGAGCGTGTGATCGAAGCCATCGAAGGCGCCGCACGCACCGGCAAGATCGGTGACGGCAAGATTTTCGTCACCGACCTCGAACAGGTGGTGCGCATCCGCACCGGCGAAACAGGCAACGAAGCGCTTTGATCGCCTTCCCCGAACAAGAAAGCACATGAATATGAAAAACCTCATCGCAACCCTGATGCTGGGACTCGGTCTGGCCCTTGGTGGTGTCAACGCTTTTGCCCAGACGGCGACCGAAGCGCCTGCGGCCATGGAAACCACACAAGCCGCACCCGCTGCCGCAGAAGCCCCGGCCGCCGTGGAAGCGCCCGCTGCAGCCGAGGCCCCGGCTGCTGAAGAAGCCGCCGCCGCACCCACGGTCGACAAAGGCGACGTGGCCTGGATGATGGTCTCCACCATCCTGGTCGTCCTCATGGTCCTGCCCGGTCTGGCGCTTTTCTACGGCGGCCTGGTGCGCAGCAAGAACATGCTGTCCGTGCTCATGCAGGTCATGGTGGTGTTCTCGTTGATCTCCATCCTGTGGGCCATTTACGGCTACAGCTTGGCCTTTGGAGGCGAGGGACTGATCATCGGCAACCTCGATCGGGTGTTCCTGATGGGCATCACCCCCGACTCGCTGGCCGACACCTTCTCTGACGGTGTGAAGATTCCTGAATACATCTTCATCGCCTTCCAGGCCACTTTCGCCGGCATCACCTGCGCCCTGATCGTGGGCTCCTTCGCTGAACGCATGAAGTTCAGCGCCGTGCTGCTGTTCTGCGCCATCTGGTTCACCTTCAGCTACCTGCCGATCGCCCACATGGTGTGGGGCGTGGGCGGCTACCTGCTCGACAAGGGCGCGCTGGACTTCGCCGGTGGTACCGTGGTGCACATCAACGCCGCCATGGCTGGCCTGGTGGGTGCCTACATGGTGGGCAAGCGCATCGGCTATGGCAAGGAAGCCATGGCACCGCACAGCCTGACGCTGACCATGGTCGGTGCCTCGCTGCTGTGGGTGGGCTGGTTCGGCTTCAACGCCGGCTCCAACCTGGAAGCCAACACCGGTGTCGGACTGCCGTTCATCAACACCATGTTCGCCACCGCCGCCGCCGTGCTGGCCTGGTGCATCGGTGAAGCGCTGGGCAAGGGCAAGGCCTCCATGCTGGGTGCTGCGTCCGGCGCTGTGGCTGGCCTGGTGGCCATCACCCCGGCCTGCGGCTCAGTGGGCCCCATGGGCGGCATCATCATCGGCCTGGTTGCCGGCTTCGTCTGCCTGTGGGGCGTCAATGGCCTCAAGAAGATGCTGGGCGCTGACGACTCGCTCGACGTGTTCGGTATCCATGGCATCGGCGGCATCATCGGCGCCATCCTGGTGGGCGTGTTTGCCGCGCCTGGCCTGGGCGGCACCGGTGGCGACGACTTCTCCATTGGCAGCCAGGTCCTGATCCAGGCCGAAGGCGTGCTGATCACCATGGTGTGGTCGTCGGTGGTGGCCTTCATCGCCTACAAGATCGTGGACATGGTCATTGGCCTGCGCGTCACGGAAGAAGCCGAGCGCGAAGGTCTGGACATCACCGCTCACGGCGAAACCGCCTACAACCGCTGATCCTTCACCTGCGGGTATCGAGCATCCGTTGCTCGATACCCGCAGTGTCGAAATCTCCTTGGACGTTGAGCCCGCATCGCCTCTGGCATGCGGGCTCTTTTTTGCCCCGGGGGTTTTCGTGCTTTCTGCGGACCCAGGGTTCGCCGTCCACGCGAAGCCGCTCTGCGTGCCGCAGAGCGGCAGGGGTCAGACCGCATCCACCCGATGCTTCCCTATGATGTCCGCGCGACATCACAACATCAGGAGGACACCATGAACCCACTGCGCTCCAGCCACGCTTCGCCGCTGAGACCCCTGCTTGCCTTGGCACTGGTCTGCCTCGCCGGCTCTCCGGTCTGGGCACAGCCAGCGCAACCCACCGCTGTCACACCCGGTTCGCCTACCAGTGCGGCCGCGCCACGTCCTCCCACCAGCGTGCGCTTCATCAAAGCCCCCTCCGACGAGACACCCGCAGCCAGAGCCAGAAGACTGAAACGGGAGTGCAAGGGCAAGCCCAACGCCGGCATGTGCTTGGGCCACGCCAGCTGACAACATGGAAAGCGGGCGCAGCGGGCCCGCAGGCGCCACGGGCAATTGCATCGCTGTGTGCAAAAAATTCAAGCGCTGCTGGGGCACCGACGGCTACCATGTCCGCCATGAATGCCCACGTTGAAGCAGAACCGGCCCAGCTGGTCGACCAGATACGCGCTGCCAGCGCCGCAGGCACACCGTTGCGCATCGTCGGCGGCGACACCAAGCGGTTTTACGGCGAACCCGTTCAGGGCGAGCCCTTGTCCACCACTGCGTGGGCGGGCATCGTCAATCATGAACCGACCGAACTCGTCATCACCGTGCGTGCGGGCACGCCACTGGCCGACGTGGAAGCCGTGCTGGCAGAAAGAGGCCAATGCCTGCCTTTCGAACCGCCACATTTTGGCGAGGGCAGCACCGTGGGCGGCATGGTGGCGGCCGGCCTCGCCGGCCCGGCCCGTGCCACTGCGGGTGGCGTGCGCGACTTCGTGCTGGGCTGCCGTTTCATCAACGGGCGGGGCGAGCTGCTGACTTTTGGCGGACAGGTCATGAAAAACGTGGCCGGCTACGACGTCAGCCGCGTCATGGCCGGGTCCATGGGCACGCTGGGGCTGATCACCGACGTCAGCCTCAAGGTCCTGCCGGCGGCCCCCGCCGAGGCCACGCTGGTGTTCACACTGAACCAGCACGACGCGCTGGAACAGTTGCACCGCTGGGGCGGCCAGCCGCTGCCGCTCAATGCCTCGTGCTGGGTGCGGGACGACACCCAACCGGATGCGCCCGAACTGCTGTTTGTTCGCTTGCGTGGCGCGGTCGCTGCGGTGGAAGCGGCCTGCGAACGCATGCTGCGCGAGGCCGGCGGCCAGCGCATGGACACCGCGCAAGCCGCGCCCGACTGGGCCGCCTGCCGCGACCAGAGCCTGCCATTCTTTGCCTCAGCGTCGCCGGAACTTTGCCTGTGGCGGCTGTCGCTGCCGCAGACCGCGCCCGTGCTGGATCTGCCGTACGCACAACTGGTCGAATGGCACGGCGCACAGCGCTGGTTGTGGGCACCCGCTGCTGCCGTTGCAAAGTTGCGCGCAGTGGCGGCCGCTGCCGGTGGTCACGCCACCTTGTTCCGTGCAGGGGCGGACGGCGCACCCCATGTGCGGCGTTTTGACGCCCAGTCACCCGCCGTTGAAGCCATCACCCGTCGCCTGCGTACCGAATTTGATCCGACTGGTGTGTTCAGTCCCGGTCGCATGGGTTGACATCTATCGGATCTGCCGGACCCGCATCACGCCAGCGCCCTCTGCCTCCCACCCTATCGCCCCGACATGCAAACCAACCTCTCCCCCGAATACCGTGCCCGCGCCGACGGACGCGAGGCAGAGGCGATCCTGCGCAAGTGCGTGCATTGCGGCTTCTGCACCGCCACCTGTCCCACGTACCAGCTGCTGGGCGACGAGCTCGATGGTCCGCGCGGGCGTATCTACCTGATGAAACAGGTGCTCGAAGGGGCCGCGCCCACGCGCAAGACCCAGCTGCACCTGGACCGCTGCCTGACCTGCCGCAACTGCGAATCCACCTGCCCCAGCGGGGTCGACTACGGGCACCTGATCGACATTGGCCGGAAGATCGTGGACGAGAAGGTGCCGCGACCGGCGGGCGAGAAAGCCGTGCGCTGGCTGCTCAAGGAGGGGCTGCCTTCGCCGCTGTTTGGCCCCGCGATGAAGATGGGGCAGATGGTGCGTGGCCTGTTGCCTGCATCGCTGAAGAACAAGGTGCCGGCCAGACAGGACGCTGGCCGCTGGCCCACGCAGGCCCATGCGCGCAAGGTGCTGATGCTCACGGGCTGCGTGCAGCCGGCGATGATGCCCAACATCAACAGCGCCACGGCCCGCGTGCTGAATGCGGCAGGCATCCAGACCGTGATCGCCCCCGAGGCAGGTTGTTGTGGCGCGGTCAAATTCCACCTCAACGACCAGGAGGGAGGCAAGGCCCAGATGCGCGCCAACATCGACGCGTGGTGGCCGCTGCTGGAGCAGGGTGTGGAAGCCATCGTGATGAACGCTTCAGGCTGCGGTGTCACCGTGAAGGATTACGGGCACATCCTGGCCGACGACCCGACCCATGCCTACAAGGCCGCACGTGTGAGCTTGCTGACCAAGGACCTCAGCGAATGTTTGCCCGAACTGGTGCCTGTGCTCAAACCCAAACTGGCCAGCGTGCCCGATGCGAAGAAGGTGATCGGCTACCACCCTCCCTGCACCCTGCAGCATGGCCAGCAACTCAAGGGCGGGGTGGAGACCCATCTGGCCGCGCTGGGCTTCAACGTGCAGGTGGCGAAGACCGAAGCCCACCTGTGTTGTGGCTCGGCCGGCACGTACTCGGTGCTCAATCCCACGCTGTCGTACCAGCTGCGCGACCGCAAGCTCGGCCATCTGGGTGAATTTCAGCCCGACGTGATCACCAGCGCCAACATCGGCTGCATCACCCACCTGCAAAGCGGTACGTCCACCCCGGTGCGGCACTGGGTGGAGGTGTTGGACGACCTTTTGCACCCCATATGATCCCAGCGCTCGCCACCTTGCTGGTGTTCCAGCTCGTGGGCGAGACGCTGGTGCGTGTGCTGACCGTGCCGGTGCCGGGGCCGGTGTTGGGCATGGCCTTGCTGCTGCTGGCACTGGTGCTGCGACCGGCATGGGCCGGCGCCATCCGGCCCACGGCGCAGACGTTGCTGCAGCACCTGTCGCTGCTCTTCGTGCCCGCCGGCGTGGGGGTGATGCTGCACCTGCAGCGCCTGGGTGACGAGGCCCTGGCCATTGGCGTGGCTCTGGTGATCAGCACCTGGGTGGGTCTGGCCAGTGCGGCGCTCACCATGGCGTGGTTGATGAAGCGCTCAGCCCCGCCCCAGGAGAAAGACGGGCCATGAACGAAGGGCTGCCCCTGGCTTCAGCCACGGCGGCCGTTGGCCGGCTGGCCGACGTCTGGGTGTATCTGTCGGCTTCGCCTTTGCTGTGGCTCACCACCACGCTGTTGGTTTACCAGGTGACTTTCGTGGCCTACCGGCGCAGCGGCTTTCACCCGCTGGCCAACCCGGTGGCACTGTCCGTGATGGTGCTGGGGGCGCTGCTCTGGATCACCGGTACCCCTTACGCCACCTACTTTGAAGGGGCGCAGTTCGTGCATTTTCTGCTGGGGCCGGCGACGGTCGCGCTGGCGGTGCCGCTGTTTGAACAGCTGGCGCGCCTGAAGCGGTTGTGGCTGCCCATGCTGGGCGCACTGGTGGTGGGCACGCTGGCCGCCACGGTCACGGCCATTGGCGTGGGTTGGACGCTGGGGGCAACAAAGGTCACGATGGCATCGCTGGCGCCCAAGTCCGTGACCGCGCCCGTGGCCATGGGCATTTCAGAACAGATCGGCGGCCTGCCCACGCTGACCGCCGTGCTGGTGGTGTGCACCGGCATCCTCGGGGCGGCCAGCGCGCGCTACCTGTTCGATGCGCTGCGCATTCACGATCCCACGGTGCGTGGTTTTGCGCTCGGCACCGCCGCGCACGGCATCGGCACCGCGCGTGCGTTTCAGGTGAGCGACAAAATGGGCGCCTTCGCCGGCCTGGCGATGGGCCTGTGTGCCCTGTTCAGCGCAGTCGCCCTGCCGCTGGTGGCGGGTTGGCTGCTGCGCTGGGTGTGAGGCGCTCAGGCCGGTATCGGATCAGCGTGCGACCGAGTATGTGGCGTCTTGCACGCAGCGCATGCCGGCTTGCGGGGTTTCGAAATGGTCGATGGTGTAGGTGCCCATGCCGCCACCGGTCACGCCGATCCACAGGAAGCGCGTGTCGTTGCCCTGGGTTTCAATGGTGATCTTGGGCGAGTGCATGCCGGCAATCCCGTCGTTCTTCATCTGGATGGTGTGCTCACCCGGCTCCACCCAGGCCTGTACGAAGGTGTTGGGCTTCACGAAGCCAATCGATTCACCGTTGAGCTGCACGTCGGTGGTGATGCCCGCGCCGACCAGGACGGCCTTCTCGCGGCACACGAACAGGTTGGTCAGGCCCGGCTGGGTCTTGAACTGCTTGATCTCGTTCTGGGCTTGCTGGTCAGCCATCTGGACAGTGGCGCAGCCTGTGATCATCAACAAGGTGACCAGGGCGGTGGAAATGCGGATAGTGGCTTTCATGCGGGAATGCAAAGAAGTGAAGACCGCGTTAATGTAACCAAATGTCCAGCCCTAAGGATGGGCCGCAGGGTGCCGGGTTCTTGTCAGCCGCTGGATCCTGCGGCCCAGACGGCTGAGCGGTGGGCCCAGGCGGCGCCACAGTGGCTGCCCGTAGACGATCAGCGCCAGCGCCAGCAGGATCAAGGGCAGTGCAATGAACACCTGACCGGTGAGCACTTCGCCGCCGAGCGCCACACCCACCCACAGCGCTACCACCGGGTTCACGAACGAATAACTGCTGGCCAGAGCGGCACTGCTGTTCTTCAGCAGCCACAGGTAGGCGTTGAGCGTGACCAAGGTGCCCATGACCACCAGGTACCCCCACGCGCCCCAGGAGGCCACGCTGGTCTGGCCGATCTGCCAAGTGTGCGTGGCCGGCTCGAACAACACCGCCACCAGTAACCCGATGGCGCCGCCCGTGAGCCACTGTGCAGCAGACGCCATAGCGGGGCCGGGCAAAGAGAGCTTGCGCGATGCATAGGAGCCCAGGCTCCAGCACAGCGGGGCGCCGAAGGCGAACAGGGCGCCCAGCCAGGTGGCGGAGAAGTCGCCTTCCAGCGCCAGCACCGCTGCACCCGCCACGCCCAGCACCAGGCCCAGCCAACTGGTGGCGGGCACGTGTTCACCGCCCCAGCGCGTCCACAGCGCCAGCCACATGGGCATGGTGGTCACCACCGTGGCCATCAGCCCGGAACCAATGCCCATCTTCTGCGCCAGCACCACCAGGCCCATCGCCCCAAAGGCCATCAGGCCACCGATCAGCGCCGAATGCCGCCATTGCTCCAGCGAGGGCCAGGCCAAACCCTTCCAGCGGGCCAGGCCCAGCATCACCGCACCGGCCAGCAGGAAGCGCGCGCCGTTCATGAGCAGCGGTGGCATGGTCTGCATGGCCACATTCAGCGCGTGGTAGGTCGTGCCCCAGACGAAATACACAATCAGCAAGGCTGCGATCAGTGGCACTTGCTTGCCAGAAGGGATGATGCGCCGGAAAATGAATGACATATCTGCACCTGATGTGGAAAATATTCAGACGATGGCTTGAATGCCGGAATTTACACGAACTCAGACGATGTCGCAAGAAAATCTACAGACAGACGACCTGGACAGAAGAATCATTACGGCCTTGAGCGCAGACAGCCGTCGTTCTTACGCTGACGTGGCCGGCGAGGTGGGCATGTCCACCGCTGCGGTGCACGAGCGGGTGCGCAAGATGGTGGAACGCGGGGTGATCGAACGCTTTTCGTTGAGGGTGGTGCCGGAAGCCGTGGGGCTGCACTTCACCGCCTTCGTGGCCGTGCGCAACGACGGCGGGGCGCACTGCCGCGACATCGCACCGCGGTTGAGCGAAATCCCTGAAGTGCTGGAGTTGCACAGCGTGGCTGGGGAGCACGACTTCCTGGCCAAGATCCGCTGCACCCATCCGCGGGCACTTGAGGAGGTGCTTTACAAGATAAAGGCCATACCCGGTGTGGCGCGCACCACCAGCACGGTGGTGTTGAACACCGAGTTTGAACGGTAGGCGGGCTTCTGGCAGGCGCCGCTTGCCGTGGGGTGCGCAGCCTTACACCCGCTGGGCAATCGCGTCGCGAAACCGGCGGCTGCAAGGCACGGTGGAGCCGTCGCGCAGGTGAGCGCGTGCGTCACCGCTGTCCAGTGGTTCAATTTCAGCGATGTGGTCCAGGTTGACTGCGTGGCTGCGGTGCACGCGTACGAAGCGCTCTGGGTCGAGTTGCTGGAGGAACTCGGTGAGGGTGGCGCGCAGCAGGTAGTCGTGTCCGTTCACGCGCAGCCCCACATAGTTGCCCTGGGCCTGCACCCAGGCGATGTCGGACGCGGCCACCAGAAATTCGCGGCGCAGCTTGCGCACCAGGAAGCGCGTGGGCCGCGCCTCTGACACAGGCGCCTCCTCGGCACCGGGGGCGGGTTCGGGCGCATCCAGCACCCGCGCTTCTCCGGTGAGCCGCAACATCAGGAAGCGGTAGCTCATCAGCGCCGCGACGATCAGCGTATAGCTGCGCACGTCCTTGAGGTATTCGTAAGCAAGTTGCACCGACCAGGGGCCCCATTCGTAGCGCTCTCCCATCATGGCGTAGCCGGCCTTGCGCAACAGCACCATGCCCAGCACGTGCAGCAAGCAGAACACCAGGCTGGCACCGAGGTGCAGGGGCAGCACTGTGCGTAGCGTGTCCCAGCGCAGCGGAAAGCGGCGCTCGAACGCCACAATGGCCGGGATCAGCGCGCCGACGAGCAGCGCGCTCGAGACCTCCCAAAGCACCGGCTGCCACGGTTCGGCCTGCCTCGTGGCCACCCGTTCCAGATCGATCCAGGTCACCACGCTGTTGAAGACGGTCTGCAGGGTGAGCACGACCAGCCAGAACCCGAGCTCGAACCGGCGTCGAACGGCGAGATAGCGAGTGAACCAGTCGGCAGGAAGGCGCATGGCCGCCAGTCTACGTGCGGCCCGTCCCCGGGGTCCACCACTCGTCACAGTCGGCCAACAACCCATCCCAAAACAGCCTGCGGCGCCGCCGTTGGCTCCAAGAATGGGCGTTTTTCAGCCCGCTGGGGGAAGCACTTCATGAACCGCCGACACGACATCGATGCCCTGCGCGCACTCGCCTTTGCCATCGTCATCACGTACCACGTGGGCATGTACTACGTGGCCGACTGGCACTGGCACCTCAAGAGCCCGCACGCCGCCGAATGGCTGCAGTGGCCCATGCGCGCGCTCAACCTCTGGCGCATGGACCTGGTGTTCCTGATCTCGGGCGTGGCCTTCGGCTTCCTGAGCCGGGGCCTCACGCCTGCCCGGCTGATCGGTGCGCGCAGCCTGCGCCTGTTGCTGCCCCTGGCCTTCGGCATGGCCGTTGTGGTGCCGTACCAGCCCTATGTGCAGGCAATCGAGCAAGGCGTCATCGAGCCGGGGTTTGCCGCCTTTCTGGCCCGCTACTTCACCGGCGGGCAGTGGCCGCGCGGCGCCTTTGATGGTTCGGATTTCGGCGTCACCTGGAACCACCTCTGGTACCTGCCTTACCTGTGGCTGTACACGGTGGTACTGGCCTTGCTGTCTCCAGCGCTGGCGTCGAACGCCGGCCAGCGATGGCGGCAATCCGTCACCCGTCTTCGAGGCGCCGCCCTGCTGGTGCTGCCCGCGATGCCGCTGGTCCTGTATTCGCTCGTGCTGTGGCCCCGTTTCCCTCCCTCTCACGATCTGATCCACGACGCCTGGCTGCATGCGGTGTATTTCACGCTGTTTCTGTATGGGCACTGGTTGGGCGTGGACGCTGACCTGTGGGCCGAACTCCGCCGCCTTCGATGGACCGCCTTGGCCCTGGCCGTGTGTGCCTTCGCTCTGCACGTGGGCCTGCGGCTCACGCTGGCCGGCACCGACCCGGTCTGGCGGATGCTGGCTCGGTGGGTGGCCGATGCCTATGTGTGGGCCAGCCTGGTGGCGGTATTGGGCTGGGGCCACCATGCCCTTGACCGGCCGTGGCCCTGGCTGGCATGGGCCAACGAGTCCGTCTACCCCTGGTACGTGCTGCACCAGACGCTGGTCATTGTTCTGGCGGTCTGGCTGGCGCCGCTGGCGCTGGGCCCGGTGGTGGAGCCGATCGTTCTGCTGTTGGGCACGGTGCTGGGTTGCTGGTTCCTCACCGACGGGCTGGTGCGCCGGGTGGGATGGCTCAGGCCGCTGTTCGGCCTCAAGCGGCAAGTGGGCGAGGCAGCGGGGTGCACTGACCAACGTGGTGACGGGTCTCTGGTGCCTGATCGAGCGGGCGCCGTGGGGCGGCTGAAGCCCTGACAAAATGGCCCGCTCATTCTCCAGGAGCCCTCATGTCCCCTTCCACGCACCCCTTGCGCTGCCGCTGTGGCACGCTGCAAGGCCATGTTGAACTGAACGGCATCAGCAACCGCATGGTGTGTTATTGCCTTGACTGCCAGACTTTCGCGCGGTTTCTTGGGCGGCCGGAAGACGTGCTGGATGCGCAGGGTGGTTCGGAGGTGGTGCAAACGGCACCGCATCGCATCAGGATCACCCAGGGCGCAGAGCAGCTCGCGGTCATGCGCTTGTCCGACCAGGGCATGTTGCGCTGGTACGCAGCCTGTTGCCGCACGCCCGTGGGCAACACCATGCCTCGCCCCAGCTTTCCTTTCACCGGTTTGCTCAGTACCTGCCTCGACACCTTGCCCCTGACGCCGTCGTTCGGTCCGGTGCGTGCGCGGGCCAACACCACAAGCGCAGCGGGTGAGCCCAAGCCCCGGGCGTTTGGCATGGCAGGCGCCGTGCTGCGCATTCTGAGCATAGTGCTGCACAGCCGTCTCACCGGCCGCTATCGGGACACGCCGTTCTTCACCGCAGCGGGCGCGCCGGTGGCTCAGCCCACCGTGCTCTCTGCCGAGGCGCGTGCACGTCTGCGTCCCCCGCCCGGCAACGACTGATCCGCCCTCAGGCCAGTGCTTCTTCGATGTCTTTGGCCAGTTTTTCAGGCGCGTCCTGGGGCGCATAGCGCTTGATCACGCGACCGTCCTTGCCGACCAGGAATTTGGTGAAGTTCCACTTGATGGCCTTGCTGCCCAGCAGGCCCGGCGCTTCGGCCGCGAGCCACTGGTAGAGCGGATGGGCCTCTGCGCCGTTGACGTCGATCTTGCTCATCATTGGAAACGTCACACCGAAGTTCTTCTGGCAGAACGCGCCGATCTCTTCGTTGCTGCCCGGGTCCTGGCTGCCAAACTGGTTGCAGGGAAATCCCAGTACCACCAGGCCCCGGCTGCCGTAGGTCTGGTGCAGCTTTTCCAGCCCGGCGAACTGCGGCGTGAAGCCGCAAGCGCTGGCGGTATTGACGATGAGCAGGGGCTTGTTGCGGAACTGGTCGAGCGCCACCGGCTTTCCGTCAATGGTCTGGGCCTCAAAGTCGTAAATGCTGGGCATGCCGGGTTCCTGCAACGGTTGAAAAAAGAGGCCCATTGTGGCGCTTCGCCACCGATGTTGCGCAATGTGCCTCTCTGGATCCGAGACGCGCTGCCGGGTATTGCGAAAGTGGGGCATACTTATTAGTAATAATTTGTTAACGAATTTTGAGGCAAACGCATGGCAGCTGCGTATTCGGTCGCTCTGGTGGGATTCGCGCAAAGCGAATCGGCGACATTCGAATCCTTTTTCAGTCTCGCGGCCCGCCGACCGCCAGCCTATGCCGTGCAGGACGAGGTGTCGGATGCCCAGATCCTGGTCGTCAATGCCGACAACCAGCAAGCGCTGAACCTGGTGCAATTTGCCGAACTGCCGGGTCGGGTGCTGTTGCTGGGCAACTCCGATGGCGGAACGGGATGGCCTCTGCAGCGCAAGCCCGTGAAGCTTGTGGCGGTGTTGGCCGCGCTGGATGCGCTGGTGGGCGCGCGCACCACCCGTTCGGATGCCTCGCCCGCTGGCACCGCGCACGGCGATTCCCTTCTTCAAGGCCTGGACGAAAGCATGCGCTTGGCCGGACGGCGCACCCCTGGAGCGGCGACATCCCGCACCATGGCACCGGCCGTTCGAACCGCGCGGCACACCGCCGATTCGGGCTTTCCCGTGACACGGCCCATGACACGCGAGGCCGTCGCCACGCCGGAGTCGACGCTGGCCCCACGTGCCAGCTCGCGCTCGGGCGTGGTGCGGCTGACCGACTTCGGCGGACTGGACGAAATGCCTTCGCCGCCGTCCAGCCCGGCCACGCGATCCGGGCGGGCGACCAGGTCGGCCCCGGCAGCGGACAAGGCCTCGCTGCCAGACCTGCCGCGCGGCGACATGCTGCTGGTGGCCGAAAGCCTGGTCGAAGGTCGCATCCTGCACAAGCGCTTCAAAAAATACGGTCTGAACATTGACTGGTCGCGCGAGGCCAAACAGGCCCTGGTGATGATGCAGAACCATGCCTACCGGCTGGTGGTGATCGATCGCCTCAACGGCGATCCCGACGCCCTGCAGGTCTGCCGCGCCGCGAAGCAGAAGAAGGGCCCCAAGGGCGCGCCGGTGGTGTTCATGTTTGCACCCACCGCTGGCAGCATGGACCGCGTCAAGGCCGGTCTCGCCGGCAGCGACGCCTACCTGTCGCGCTCGGTCGGCGAAGCCGACCTGTACCGCACACTGGCCCAGCACCGCCTGGTGAGCCTCGACGGCTTCGCCCCGACGAATATCGGATGACCCCCCTGCGCCGCTGACGCGGCTTCCCCCCTCTGTAGCGCGCCGCTGCGCGGCGCTTCGTGGGGGGACGGCATCTTGGGCCGGCAAAGCCGGACCCTTGATGCCCCTTGACAAAAGCACTTCACGCCGGAGAGTGTGCCTGTGCGCTGTTGCGGCGTTTCATGTGAAAAGTTTCCGGAGCGCGTGCCTCATTCCAGGGGCGCGGTGGAACCGGCTTGTATGGTTGAGGGGTTGGGGTGGAGGGCCTGGAACTTCCGGCTATTGGCTCAGACCGACTGGCAAAGATTGCCCCCACCCCGCC
>NZ_JAVDWU010000009.1:0-267082 GCF_031457455.1 Hydrogenophaga palleronii | reverse complement strand
AGGTGGAAAGACACAACAGCTTGGCATCTCCAAGCGTGGTGATACCTACTTGCGCACTCTGCTGATCGCGGGAGCCAGGGCCGTGATTGCCAGAGTCGACAAGTCGAGTTGGATCACTCGACTTCTGGCGCGGCGGCACTACAACGTGGTCGTCGTGGCATTGGCTAACAAGATGGCACGTACGGTCTGGGCGGTCCTGGCCAAAGGCACAGCCTTTGAACAAGCCAAGTGGAATCCCGTTGATCCGGTCGCTGTCTGATGTAACCACAACAGAACGCCATACCGTCAAACAACTGAACCGAACCGTTTTGAAGGAGCGCCTGCAAAAAGCGGAGTGATGGATTGAAGGTCAAACCAGGTAGGGGACAATCCGGTGTTGCACCAGTACCTTGAGTACGGTCTGAAGATTGGAGCCCCGACCGCGAATAGCCATCATGGGCAGCAGAACCAACTGCACAAACAGCCCGAATGTAAGGCAGCAGTCCTTTCAAGCTTTCTCGACGCCAACGCTTGCACTCCTTGGGCGGACCATGTAAGTGCAACACCCTGGGTTTCAGTGAACGAGGGTGGAATGCTGGGGGCTGTTGATCAGGAGTTCTCGATAGACCGCCAGTGGTGATCGTACGCCCAGGCCTTTTCTGGGCCGGTTGTTGATCTGATCGGCAATCCCGTCGAGCTGCTCCTGGCTGTGGATGGAGAGGTCAGTTCCCTTGGGCAGGTACTGGCGCACCAGCCCGTTGGTGTTCTCGTTGGAGCCACGCTGCCACGGGCTGTGCGGGTCACAGAAGTACACCGCCATCTTTGTGCGATGGCTCAGTTCCTTGTGCATTGCCATCTCTCGCCCCTGGTCGTACGTCATGCTCTGGCGCATAGGGGCGGCGATGCCCAGGAGCTTGTCAGAGAAGGCCTGCATCACGTTGACCGCGCTGGCAGGCTTGAACTCGGGCAGCTTGATGAGCATGAGCAGCCTGCTGGTGCGCTCGACCAGCGTGCCCACCGCGCTGGCATTGGCCGCGCCCTTGATGAGGTCGCCTTCCCAGTGCCCGGGAAACTGCCGGTCTTCAATCTCGGGCGGGCGCACATGGATGCTCACCATGTCGGGGATCTGACCGCGTCGGTCTTGTCCCTTGCTTCGCGGCACACGCTTGTTGTGGGCGTGGCGCAGGGTGGCGATCAACTCGCGCTTGAGCTCGCCCACGGGCTGGGCGTAGATGCAGTTGTAGATGGTCTCGTGTGACACGCGGTGCTCATGGCCTTTGGGGTAGATGTGGGCCAGTGTCAGGGCAATCTGTTCGGGAGACCAGCGCAGGCCCAGGAAGTGGCGCATCACATCGAACAGAACGCCCTCGGGATGGAGCTTGTTGGGCGCACGGCCTTGACGACGGCGCTGTAGGGCACAGGCACGTGCTGCGGTGCTGGCGTAGCCAGCGGGCTGTGCGTTGCGCAGCAGCTCTCGACTGATGGTGCTTGGGGAGCGCCCCAAGACCAGGGCTATATCCCGAACCGTGTACTTCTGCTGGACCAGACTGGCCAGGGTCACTCGGTCTTCAGGCTGGAGTTGTTGATATCTTCTCTGCGGGGTGCTTTGCATCTGCGGACCTTACTCGGTGGCAGGTGTTGCACTTCACTCTTGAGTCCGCCCCCTGATATAGGTCCAGACACCGGCGGAGGGGACGCCGCACCAGTCGGCCTCGACCGCCAGGCTGCCCCACCCGACACCCTTCGTCACGGCAGTCTTCCGCCCGGGTGCGTGACTCACCCAGGCTGACCGTCCAGTCTGCGTAAACCACAGATCTCCGAAGCCTTGAATCCCCTGGGTGAGGGATCAAACCTGCAACTACCTGGATTGCCATTAGGCGAGCCCAGAAATACATTGTTTCGTCTTACAGCAATCTTCTGGGGGATGTCATGTCGATCGACGATTTACAGGCGAGCCAACCCTACCCCTCAGATGCTCAGGCTGAGGCTTCCAAGCCAACCAACGGAGGGTTGAGATCGCTGGTTCAGGAAAGGCGGAGCAAGTTGGAGTGGGACGACCAGGCGATCGAAAATCCTGACTTGTGGGGCTTGGCTCTTTCGGGCGGGGGAATCCGTAGCGCCACTTTTTGCTTCGGTCTGCTCAAGGCTTTGGCCCACAACCACGCGTTCCAGCGATTTGATCTGCTATCTACCGTCTCGGGCGGAGGCTATATCGGCGCCACCGTCGGCAAGCTGTTCCAGAATGCGGCCGAGTCTCAGCAGTCCGCCAAGGAAGTCGAAGAGGCTCTGGCCGATGCCGACGCCCGCTGGTTCGGATTTTGGCTTCGGGCCAACGGACGCTATCTAATTCCCAACGGCACAAAGGACACCATCTTTGCTGTGGCGAACTTCAGTCGCAACCTGATCGGTGTCCACGTAGAAGTGGCCCTGCTCGGATTGCTGCTAGGCTGCTTGCTGATCGGATTCGATCTGGCGCTATGGCAGTGGGCCGATTGCCTCTACAGCGGCAATGCATGTTGGCAGCCCGCGTGGATGTCCATGTCGGCCTTGGATATGTTGTCCCGAGTACCGACCATCTGGGTATTCTTGCCGCCGGTGGCGTTGGCTGTCGCCTTGCTAGCCGTGGCCTACTGGGCGTTGCCATCCGATCAACGTGCAAACGGGTCTGTTTCCGTGTGGCGCTGGGGCGTGGCGATCACCGCTGGTGCGGCGCTTTACCCACTGCTCGCGCTGCTATCCAAGAACAGATCCTCAACTGGTGGACTTTGGGTGCCGGGCTGGGTGTTGTTGGCTGTAGGGGGAATGCTCGCAGCGATGGCGCTGGGCACCCTACTTGCCTCTTTGTTTGCACGCCTAGATGCAAAGGCTCCAGAGAGGTCGCACAACCGAATCACGCGCTGGTTGGCCAGTGTACTTGCTGGGGGCCTATCCATCGCCGGATTGGGGGTTCTGGATACTATGGCTTGGCAACTCGCGAAGAGCTCCGGACAGAACATGGTGATGGTGGGTACGGCTGTCGCACTCACCTTGGCGGTCCTGCGCGCGGTGATTCCGAAGATTGCTGACCTGCCACGAAGTCTGACACCTACGTTGCGTCGCAATGTCATTCTTTTGGTGCATGTAGCGGGCGCCCTGGTGCTGTTCATGGTATTGGTTTTTTGGGTGAGTGTTCTGCACCGGAGTGTGACGATGTCACTCTTCAACGCACAGGCCTTCGAGTTCAAGCTGGCCTGGTCGTGGTGGATCGTCATCACGGTGCCAGTTCTGTTCTTGATGGGTATGTCCTACTTCAACCGGGACTTCCTCAACCGATCTTCCCTGTTTTCGTTTTACCGGGCGCGCTTGGTGCGCAGCTACTTGGGTGCAGGAAACGCGGCCAGATCCAGCGACTTTGTACAACGGGCGACCGAAAGGTACCGGATGAACTGGGCGGCGGGCGAGTCAGGCATACCCATACAGGACTTGAACGAAGGTGACGATATTCCTATGGCGGATTACGCACCACATAGGAGCGGTGGCCCGGTTCACCTGATCAACGCGTGTATCAACCAGACGCGCGATCCGCATGGCGGCATGTTCAATCAGGACCGCAAAGGGCAGTTGCTCACGCTCGGGCCCTTCGGCTGTGTTCGTGTGGGACAGGGTCCCTGGCGTGAGGTGCAACGCGAAGGTAGCCTGACCCTCGGCTCGTGGGTGGCCATGTCCGGGGCAGCCGTTGCGCCGGGTTTGGGAAGCACCACCCGATCGGGCATTTCTGCATTGTTGACCCTCTCCGGCTTGCGTTTGGGCTACTGGTGGAACTCGCTGGCCATGAAGCGAGATTTGGAAAAAGCAGCACCGCGTCACTTCAACAAGTATCCGCAACTCCTGGCTGAACTTCGAGGGCGGTTTGAAGGGATACACAGGGCTGAATGGTTCCTCAGTGATGGGGGACACTTCGAAAACACAGCCGCCTACGCCTTGCTGCGAGAAGAATGCAAGCTTGTGGTGCTTGCCGATTGCGGCGCCGATCCCCGCTATGCATTCGGAGACCTTGAAAACCTGGTGCGCAAGGCACGCATCGATTTGCAGGCAAACATCATTTTCTTGAGGCCCTGCGTACCACCGGCGGCTGCGTTTGAATCGGACTCCCCTCCAGAATCATCCGCCGACACGTCGAAGCCTCGGCCATCAAAGACGGACAAGCCCACCGTGCCACCGGCTTTCGGCTCCCTCAACGACCTGACGTCGCAAGACAGCCAAGCATGTCTGGCGCTCGCGCGCATTGAGTACCCCACCAGCGTCGGGTATCTGATCGTGGTGAAGCCCAATGTCGTGGCGGGTGCCCCCGTCGATCTGGTGAATTTCAAGGCCGACAACCCGCTTTTTCCCCAAGAGCCAACAACCGATCAGTTCTTCAACGAAGCGCAATGGGAGAGCTATTTTCTGCTCGGGCGAACTCTGGGGCAGCACCTCACGCCAGAACTCCTGCGCCAGTTGCCGATGCTGGACCGAATCGGGTACTTTGAAGTGGACGATGGCAGTGTCATCGTGAGGGACGAAAGTGGCAAAGTTCATGCCACTACCGCCCCAAAGCGTCTCCCATCCCGTATTGCCGCCACGGGTGCTGTCACTGCCTCGGTTAGTCTGGGTGCATTGGCTACCTTTGGTACTGCCGCCTGGCAGGCAGTGAGTCAACACATGGAGGAGAGAGCCAAGACTCGCGCAATCGACGCCACTGTCCTCAAGGATCTGACCGACGTCTTCGGTAGGCTGCCACCTGTGTCACTGAATCAGACGTCTGCAACCAATATCGCCCAAGCGGCTGACGCGAATCGGACAAGCGCTGAAACGAGTGACTTGCCTCAGGTGGGGGAAATGGCAACGGCACTGCTTCGTGTTGGGGAATCATGCAAACCTAGCAACTCGGAGGCATTTCGCAATTCTGAACTGTTGCAGCTGATTCTGAAGAGCACATTTTCCGGTTGTGAGCCAGGCGGACTCCCCCATCCGTCGTGTGCACTTTTGAAGGTAGACAACCCGTCCATTGATTGCATGACCCCCTCTACAAAGGGATTCTGTGAACCGAAGTACGGACTGCGCGATTTCTCCACCAATCTCATGAACGATGATTCAGGCTGTCTAAAGTCTCTGCCGATGGATTGGTCCAAGGAGTTTTCTGGATGGCCGTGGAGCCTTTGGTCAAAGACCGCATCCGAACCGGTACTCCCCGATACAGGCGGCACAGGCCCGTCGATGCCATCGATGGACCCATCGCCTGGCCAAACTCCGAATGGCAGCGGTAGCGACGTTGATGGCTCTGGCAGTTCGACCACTGATGGCGCCGAACCGATACAGACCAAGGGCCCAGACCGGGGTGAGCGACAGGAGGCGGGTGAGGCAAAGAGAACTTGCGCTGGCAGGAAGGTCTATATCCAAATCTTCGGACCGGAAATGCGTGATGCCGTAAGGGACCTGCGCGAACCCTGGCGTGCTTTTGGAGCCAACGTGCCGCCCATTGAAGATGTGCTGGACACCGCACGCCGTCGAGACAGAAGCCCACCGCTGGTACCCAAGAATCCTGTGGCGATCTACCACGACACGGCTTCCAAAGAGTGCGCCGAATTGCTTCAGCCGCTGAATGTCGCACCGGACTGGGAAGTAAGGGCGCTACCCCGGAGTCTTACGGCCGTTCCCGGTGTCATTGAGATCTGGCTGCCTCCCGGATCACTACCAATCCAAGAGCGCAGTGCGTTCTCTACGACGAGTGAATCGAGAGGTGCCACGATCCGCTGGGAGCCTAAGTTTGGACACAGCCAGCACACCTCTGGATCCAAGTGAAGACGTTCTCGGATTCGAGCTCGCGTATGCGCTGGGATTCAGAGACCTGCATGCCGCCGAACTTGGCGCGCCACTTATAGAACGTGGCATCGCTGAAACCGCCATTGCGGCACAGCTCCTTGATCGACATGCCGGCCTCGGCCTGCCGCAGGAACCCGATGATCTATTCCTCGGTGAATCTGCTCTTCTTCATGTCCGTCATTCGCCTGGTGGTTGAGGGACTTCACTAACTTCGGACTGGCACGGTTGATGGAGGGCAGGTCACTCACATCCTTTCTGCCCCGACTGCGCGCCGCATACGCCCACTCGGACATGAATCGGCAGTTTTCGACGCTTGCAGCACCAAGTTGGTGACGGCCGCAAGCTACTGTTTTTTACAGTTCCCGTCTCCAAGTCGTCTGTATTCAATGGACCTTTGTACTTACTTTTTATCAAGTCCAATGAACCACCATGTCAACATCCACAGGCCATTGCAGATGAATAAAAGCGATTTGAACGCCATGTTCAAACTGCGTTACTCAGTTTTTCATGACCGTCTTGGATGGGATGTGCAGACAAAAGACGGCATGGAGCGCGATGAGTTCGATGATCTTCCCGAGGTCTCATATGTCTTAGCCAAGGACGCCGATGGATCCGTCGATGCCTGTTGGCGGCTGCTTCCGACGACTGGCCCCTATATGCTCAGGCTCACCTTTCCTGAGTTGCTTCACGGCCAGGCCGCTCCAATGAGTGAGGACTGCTGGGAACTGAGCCGTTTTGCCGTCGCCACGGACCGTGTAGGCACCTCGAATGCTACCTTTGGTCCCATGTCCATGGCGCTCATGCGCCAGTCAGCCGAGTTCGCGCTTGAAAATAACATCACTCGGTATGTCTCGGTTACCACGCCGGTCATGGAGCGGATGCTGCGCCAGCAAGGCCTTCACGTTCACAGGATTGGCCCATCCATTCGGATAGGAGTCGCCTCTGCAGTCGCAGTCGTCATTGAGGTTGACGACATTACTCTTGCGGCCATCAAGATCCGCCCCCCTCAGTGATTTTTCGACACTGCCGACCAACAGACCTTCGCCACTGTGGGCTTCCAGTCGGTGCTGTCCACAACGGCCTGCAGGGCGGCCCCTGTTAGATCCATCCCACGGTCACATCCGAAAGCATCCACCATCATCACATTCGAAAGCACGATTCGCGGCACCGGTTGCACAAGTGCTCCGTCATCCAAGCGAACCCAATCCCAGCTCACCGACAACAGCTTTTTGTCAATTCGGGCAATCCACTGTGTGAATCCTTCACAGGGGGACTGAACCGTGATTTCGCTGGAACGATGCTGAAGGGTCAAACGCCAGATCGCCTCTGATGTCATGCGAACATAGTGATCGTTCGGCGCTGTGGGATTCGTTCTTTGTACGCTTATCATCGTGTTGACCTCAATGGATAGTTGGAGCTTCAAGATGTCAACAGGCTTGTCGCTGTCCAGTTCCATCGACCTCATGGCGATGGTGCTTGACTCGAAGACCGAGCAGGAGTTTCTGTCGACCATGACGGCCGCTTCCCAGAAGATCGGGTTTGAGCGCTTCCTCATCGGTACTCAGTGGTATGACGACAATGGAACGCCTGTTCATAAAATCGCCAGCGGCTACCCCAGCGAATGGCAGCGGGTCTATGCGGAGCGCCAGTACATTGCCCTTGATCCCACGATCAGTCATTGCCAGACAAGTACAGAGGCCCTTGTCTGGACTGAGAGCCTGTTCGAGAACGCCGGAACTCTCGAACTCTTGGAGGAGGCCAAGTCGCATGGCGTTGGATTCGGCTTGAGCGTACCTGTGCACGAAGCCCGCGGTGTCGTAAAAAGCATGATCAGCCTGGTACGGGACAGACCCCTGACCGACGACCCCAGAGAGACGGATCAGTTGCTTGCTGCCGGGAAGGTGCTCGCAAGTTGCGCTCATTTCGCCTATCGCGGATTGATAGCCTCTGAGATGGCAGCGACATCGAAGCCTAGGCTTTCGTCGCAGGAGTCCCAATGTCTGCGTTGGGTGGCCATGGGAAAAACATCTGTCGAAATTGGTCAGATCATGTCCATAGCTGAGCCCACCGTCGTCTTTCACGTCAAGCACGTGATGGAGAAGCTCGACGTGAAGAACCGGTCCCAAGCAATCGCCGTGGCTTTCCGTCTTGGCCTGTTGGCGTGAAGTATCCCTGAGTGAGTTCATGGGGTAACTCTACGTCAGTGATGACCAAACGCCACCATCAAGAATGACAGGCTATCAATTCTGCTAGTCTCTAGGGCGTTGAAGTGGTAGATGTGCACTTCAATCCAGGATTGATAGTGCAGCCTATCAACCGCAGTTTGGCTGGGTCGGTGTCAACACCCTCTCCCATCGCCCGAAAGGCACAACCGGTGAAATTTCATTTCATCCTGTCGAACTATTCTTTGAATCCCTCCCCCAAGCAGCGTCATCGCGCGCCCTCAATTCAAATCGATTGAGCACGGGCAGCAGTTCAACAAGGCTATGAATTTTTTCATCCGCCTCTAGCAAATCCGGATCGCTCAAGAGAGTCGAATAGCCATACAGAGCAGCGATGGACCGCATACCTGCGGCCGCTGCCGCCACTACATCTTTTCCATCGTCCCCGACATACACACAACTCCCGACTTCGAGTTCTAGTGCGGTCGCGGCGGCGAACAGTCCGTCGGGAGCTGGCTTGGGCTGCGGCACCGCGTCACCACAGACAAGTACTTCGGGCTGTAGCCCAAGAAACTCTACCAGAGGCTTGGTGAAGTGCTGTCCCTTATTCGTCACAATTCCCCAACGCCAGCCGGCCTGTTTGAGTTCGCCAAGACAGGATTGCACACCATCAAAAAGGACCGTCGATTCGCACATTCGCAGCTTGTAACGCCTAAGAAATATCTCGAAAGCCCGGTGGAACAGAGCCTCGTCCCACGGACCGCTCCAACCGGCACGCAACATGCCCCGGCCGCCCCTCGATCCGTAAGGTTGTAGGGTTTGTTTTGGAGGTGGACGCAGACCAACCGCTTCGAGCGCGTCGCAAGCTGCGGCGGCCAGGTCGTAGCTTGTGTCCGCGAGCGTTCCGTCTAGATCGAACAGTATCCCCCTTGTCATACCAACTCCTCGAGCCAACGCTCAGGAGCTTCCGATACTGCTCGCAACTGCAGCTGCAAGTGCGCCGATTGCTCAGAGGTCCCACCCAGCGCTTTGAGACTGCGCCAACAACAGGCTACAAGCAATTGCAAGCAAGAGCGAAGATCCATCGCATCACCACCGATGAGCCGCGATCCGTTTTGAATGGCCTGCACGCCGAAGTCATCGACCAACCCATCGCGCACGATCCGCTTATAGCTAGTGACGGTATCGTACGACTGGCCCAATTCGTGGAGCCGCAATGCCAATGCGATCGCTACAAAGCTTGTCAACACATGGCGAGCGGCAAACAACTCGCCGCGAGCCAAATGGCGGCACACTGACATGTGGGCGTATGCCGTGTCAAAGTGCGCCTTGGCCAAGATCCGCTCGTGAGTAAGGCGTAAGCGCACGCTTTGCTGAATGGCGTGCAGGTAATTGCTTCCCCACAAGGGCTTCCACCGCAGGACGCGATCAATCACCGGCGTGGTGTCAGCCGTCACAGTAAATATCTCGACCTTAAAGCCGTCGGGATAGAGCACCGAAGTGCGGCAACCAAAACCTTCTTTCCAGCTCGGCCCTCCAACGAGTTGTACAGGCTCCTCGATCAATGGAAGTAGCACACCTGCTATCAGGCTTGATTGCTCTATAAGAGGACCATCTTCAAGCAGCACAACGAGGTCCAAATCGGACTGGTCATCTTGCTGCGTCGTTGAATGCGAGCCACCAATGGCGACGGCTAGGGCATTCGAACAGACGCGCTGGACTTTGTTAGATAGAAGTTCTGCGATATGAAGAGGATTTTTTTTCATATTGTTGTTGACTTAATTCCACGGGGCACGCCTTCCAGAGCCGCGCGAAGACCGAGAGCAAGCGCGCCGGACAACGTCATTGCTGCAGCAATCCAATACACGCTGCTACCATGACTAGGCAGCAGCATGCTTGCAAAATAGGCAGCCACAGCCATACCGATACCATGTGCACATGCGGTGTAGAGCGCTTGCGCCGTCACTGCGAACTTCGCCGGTCCAGAGTCTCGAACCCAGTTAGCGCAAAATGCATGCAGCCACGAAAACGAAGTCACGTGGAGGGCGAAAGCCACCGCCATCCACATAAGCTCGCCGTTTTGCGTAAAAAGAAACCAACGCACCAGCGCGAGCGCCACAGCGGCAGCGAAAAACCAAAGGGTGCCACACCAAACCCGTAGCCGGTCAAACGCAGCAAAACCCAATGCTTCAACTCCGAATGCTACGCACCAAAGAACAGCGATACCCGCAGGGTTCACCCCGCGCTCTGACATCAGTAGCGTAGCCGTGCTGTAGAAAACGCCATTTGCCCCGATCAGAAGAGTTGCACCCAAAAGCAGCAGCAACTGCGAAACGACGCGATCGCGCGCAGAGCCATTCAACGCAGCGTCAGCGACAGGATCTGGTCTACTAGCAATGACGTTGGCTGAACCAACCGCGCGCAGACAAATAATCAGCACAAACCCCGAAGCCAGGATCATCAGCGGGAGGACCACCTGCTGGTAAGAAGGACCCGCAGCCCAAAGTCCGCCAAACAACACCACGCCAAGGCAGACCGACGTTGATCCGATGCCACGCATCAATCCATATCTTGGAGCAGCGCCCGAGTTTTTTATACGTGTAGCAAGTGCCTCCAGCATGCATTGAAAATAGTTCCGACAGACTGCTATACAGATCACGCTGAGAAGCACGAGCTCGAAGCGGTCCGATACGGACAGTAGTACCCCACAAGCTACGCTGGTCCAGGCTGCCACGGCGAGTAGAAGGTTCTGACGCTGCCTTCGGTCAGCCCACCACGCAATCGCCGGGCCCGTCATCAGCTTCACAGCGAAGACCGCGCTAAATATCAAGCCAACCTCAGCAGCTTGCAATCCCTTACCTGCCAAAAATAGTGGCAAATAGCTGAGCAGCACTCCAGCTGGAAGAAAGAAGCCAACATAACTCGCTGCGAGCGGCAAGCTGACGCGCGCGCTCATCGCAGCCATGTCGACAGTTCAGCAATGCTCCAGTCCCTAACCAGGGTTTTCTCCGCTTCTGTCAAGTGGCCAGTCCATACCTTGCGGCTCGGGCCCACCAGGCGATACAGCGTCTGGAAAGCAAGGTGGACACGCAAACGGCGCAAAATTGCGAAATCCTTATGTAGCTCTCGTGCCTCGCAGTAGCATTCCCACGCTGTGTTGAAAGCGACTTCGGGGTTGGTCGCCAAGCGCAGATCACGGATTACGTATTCGCTGATTAAATAAGCTAGGTCGTATACGCCTTCGCCGAAGTGCCCCTGCTCAAAGTCAATGACGGAAGTTATGTTTGATGCGATCAGGATATTGCGCGAATTAAGGTCACCGTGCACTGGTTCGGCGTCTTCCAACAGATATGTTGCTATGAAACTCTCCGCCGCCATGTGCAGACTTTGCGGCACCTCGGTCAGCACACGTGTGTACTGCAAGTCGATTTTGAAGGCTTTGAATGGATTGCTAGCAGCCAGAAGTCGTGAACGCGGCTCAAGGGGAAGAGCGTGCATGGCACCCAGCCAGGCAGCTACCGCCCGCAACGCCTCGTCAGTTTCAAGACAATCAGTCACCAGCGCGTCATACAGCGGCTCGCCGTGAGCCTGGTCCATTGCTACGAGGTCTATGGCGGTCTGAACTGCAATTAGGGGTGGTACTTTTACTCGCGGTTCGCAGGCGCTCGCGCGCAAGGCAAGCTCGTGCCAGCTGGCCGCAACCAGGCAGCGCTGCGACGCGCTTGTTGGTAGCGGCGGGAAGTCGCCCGAGCTCGCACTATCGGTAAAGCGTTTCAGATAAGTTGTTCCGGTGGCAGACTGCACCTGTACAACCCGGTTGAAAAGGCCACCAGTGGCCAGTTGCAGCCGTTGCGGAGCGGGCCAGAGTTGGCGAGCCGCAGCTTCCATCTCATGATCGATGATAAAAGTCATTCTTTCGAGTCCTTTTAGGTAACGGCGTCGAGTGCAGGAGTCATGGACCCCTGGCGATGAACGCCTCGAACATACATGCTCTGCGCCACCGGGAATAGCGACACTTCCTGCACATTGACGTGCGAAGGCTGTTGGTGAATCCATCGAACAGTCTTGGCGATGTCGGCGGCTTCTAGTGGCGTAAAGCCGGCGAATCTCTCGTCGGCCGACATCCCCGGCTGACCATCGAGTAGGCCGGTACGGGTCGTGCCAGGTTGGATGCAGGTAACACGCACGGCCGATCCGTGCAAATCTGAACGTACACAACGTACCAACTGCTGGACATATGCCTTGCTTGCCGCGTACGCGGCCATAAGTGGTGCAGCATCTTGCCCGGCGACAGAACCGAGTACGACAATCGTGCCTGCGCCTCGACGCAATAGCACCGTGGCAAGATCTCGCACCACAAATGTAGTGCCCAGTACATTGGTAGCCACGATCTCCTCGATATCACGATCGCGCATCTTCGTGAGCGGCATTCCCTGGCAAGCGCAACCGGCGCTGTGAACTACCAGTTCGACCCTGTCCAATGGCACACCGATTTCATACAGGCGCGAGGACAAGCCGGGGCGGGCGACATCGTGTTCTATGCCCACGAAGGCTTGTGGCCAGCTCGCAACCAGATCATTCATGGCCTTGACACTTCGAGCGACACCAGCGACACAGAACCCTTCCGAGAGCAACTCCTCTGCCACTGCCCTTCCGATGCCAGTGCTGGCACCTGTCACCAAGCACCAGCGACCTACCTTGCTATGCGAGTGCATCGTTAGCCGTTGATCAGGTAGTCTGAACCAGGCACGACGTGCGGCAAATGTGGGGCAATCGAATACACATTCACCGTTTTGATACTCCAGCGCAATCGCTGGGCCACTTCGTCACGAATGCGACCGATTTCCTTGCCGTGCAACGACAGATTGTTAGAAATTGATACGAAGTCGCCTGGCCGCATTAGAACTCGGCGCTTTTTTGCGTGAAGAGCAGCCTTTACTTCTGTCACGGCTTGGCGAGCTGCGTCGTTCAGACCTTCTGTCCGGTTCTCAAAGAAGCGGAAATCGACGTCGCGCGTGAGGACTGCATGGTCAGGTGCCTTGCCCAGTTTGACGTTGCCGGTCATCACGGTGAGATCGTCGTAAGGTGTATAAAACCAGGGCTCACGCAGAGCCGAAAGAGTCGAAGCGCTAAGCGATTTCAGAATATCGTGGCTTGACACGAAGGTCGTGAATATCTCGTTTTCTTCGCTGCTGCGCAGGCCCAAGATATTGACTAAGTCCGGGCGCACGTAATGGTTGGCGAGGTCCTTGTGGAAGAAGATCGGTCCTAGCGCTTTTTGCGACTGAGTAGCCTTCAAGTTTTCCTTTGGAAAGATGTCTTGAAACACATCTCCATCGTTCACGTTCAAGTATGAGATTGGGTGCTCACCCGCCACTTCAGCGTAGAGTTGAAGAAACGCCTCAGCCACGAATGTTTTCTTCGATTGGTGTTTTTCTGCCACGGGGTTCTCATTTGAGAACTCAGGCAGTACCGAGTCTATGGGACAGTTCTCCAGGAATACGAATGGCTTCTCGTAGGCCGATCCGCGGCGGCGGCTTTCCATGAAGTCGCGCAACCGGATTAGGTTCGGGTCGTTCGCGACCAGCATCCGAAGCTCGTGGCGAAACGACGTATACGCCTTGTACGGGCTGATGCGAATGCCCTCTAAGCGCTTAATCAATGCTTCGCGCTCTGCGGTCGTGAAACTAAAGTCGACGGGTAATTCACGGTACATTCTGGATATCTCCTTGGTTTGATTTTTACTGCACGAGAAGCTTTCCCAGCCCAGACTTTCCTAGGACAGGATCGAGAACAATGTTGAGCAGTGGAACGTCTGCCTCAGCCAGCCATTCAAGAGCAGGCTCCACCGCATTTGCATCGATGGAGCTTCGTACGCCATGCCAAGCTGGAAAGTCGGGGTCGTCCCCGCTGAACACCGCATCTGCAATTTCAGAAATGGCCATTTGCGACGTACGTCGAGTTGAAATCACAGTAAGGCCATCCGCATGGCCAGGTTGAAGCTGTGCACATACGACGCCTGCTATGGGCGCGCTTCGTGCATAGTGCCGGCCGAGTACCTCATTAAAGTGGAAAGGTGGCACGATGCGTTTATGCGCCTGTTCGTAGCTCCGACGATACAGACGCGCCGATGGCGGCTCTACACCTTCCAGGGCGGCGTCGAACACTTGACCCAGTTCTGGATAATCCAAAATGGTGCCTTCGCAATACGAGAGATAGCTCGGCCAAGACCAAATTGTGCGTCCGTCGAAAGAGTCTAAAAGCACACGGTCATTGGAGAGTGGCGTCGCGCCATGACGTAGTACGCTATCGATAAATAACGTCGACTTACCTGCGCCTTTATTACCAAGAAAAAGCCAAGCCGCGCCGTGCACGATCACTGCACTTGCATGGAGCATGCAAGAGAATCGCGCATCGCGACGCCACAACGCGAGGTTGCGCGCGGCGTGGAAAACAAGTTCTGCGGTGCGCTGGGAGCGTCCCGGTACGGTATACACATCGAGACGTGAATCATTCACATGAAAACGGAAGAGCATGCCCAAAGCGGGCAAATAGATTCCAGCAGGCTCGACCGGCCCTTTTAGATTCCAGTGTGAATAGTTAAGGGAACGATGGAAATGACCCCACTCATTCCATGTTGTAACCGCATCAGATAGTTCTGTTGCACTCGACAAATGAACTCGGATATCAATAGCGGACGAGACGGTAGTCGCATCACCCTCGTACATGCTGTCCATGCGTGCGAAAAATGATGGCTCACATGAAGCCCCTCCGAGCGTGAATGCGCTGTCCAAGATCTGATGATCTGTTTTTTGCAAGATGGACTCCCGAAATATATTAGCTGGTAGCAATTGCCCGCCATCTCCAGTTGACGGCGGCAGATTTATGGTGATGACAACTTGCCATACCGGCCTGACTTTGCGGCAGCACGTGACACCAATGGCACGTCGACCTTTAATATCTCACTGATAAAATTCCATCGATTAAGAAGATCTCACCATAAAAATCTCCAAACCAAACAGCCAAGTAGCTGAGAGTAATCGCGAATGGATAATAGGGGAGATTGCTGCGCAAGCGCCATTTACCACTCGAGGATGCCTCGCGTCATCATTTATCCATCCTCTGATTTTTTTTGATTTTCAAATGTTAGGGAGTAGGTCTAAATTTGTAACCTGTTAAAAATGATAGGTGACAATCCCGTCGGCAGCGCCGAGAGGGAAGCGTGCAAAGGACGGTGAGTTGGCGGTGAATGCCCCAAAATGAACGCACTGCCGTGCTATTGAACAGCCCCGGGAACTGGGGATGCCGGTTGATTTACCTCCAGTCTGTGAACTCCCGGTCATCTTGAAGAAGGGCTGTCCGTCTTAGCTTGCAGCTAACATGCCTCCAAGAACATTGAACGGAGGCTCAACGTGACATCACGCCTACGGCGCATGCTGCTGGTCAACACCCGAACCAGTGGCCGGGCCACCTCTGCCAGCATCAATGAAATAGATCCACGAGGAGGCGCGGCCGTCACCGGGGACAACTCCGTGGGCAAGACCACGACACTGGAACTCTTCCCGTTGTTCTTTGGCACCCTGCCGAGCCAAATCACGGAGACGGTAGGAGGACGCGAACCTATGCTGAAGTTCGTTCTGCCTATGCCGCAGAGCGCAATCGTCTTCGAGTATCAGCGCGGAGAAGACGAAGCTCATGACGTGCGCTGCGCCGTCTTACGCCGCACGGACAACGACCATCGCCCCGTGTTTCGTTTGGTCAACGGCGACTTTCGAGCGGAGGCGTTCACACGCACAAACGAAGCCGGCGAACTCACCTTCTGCGACGACCGCCAGACAGCACAGGCATACGAGTCCATGGGAGTACAGGTCTCACAGCTGCTCGACATCTCCGATTACAGGGCCGTGATACTGGGCACAGAGGCACGGACTCAAGATGCCAAAAAGCTGCGCGTACTCAGCACCGTCTACGGCTTCGGCTCGCGTCTGACCAATCTGGACCGGCTGATTGCTGCGGTGGCCAAGGAGCGCGTCGACTTCAAGGACTTTGTCAGGTTGGCCATCACCATCGTGCAAGAGCGCTTGAGCTCCCATGGGGATGCTCCCAGCCGTCAGCGTGTGACCCTTCGTCAGAGCAAGGAACAGATTCAGCGCTGGTTGCGCGACCGCCAAGCGCTGGAGCTGGCGTTTTCAATGACCAAGGATGTCGAACTGCTGCGTGAAGCCGGCAAGGAACACACCCAGGCAGAAACCGACCTTCGCGCCGCGCGCCAACGCATCGCCCCAGCTCTGGTATTGCGGCGAGACCAGAGCCACACGAACAGCAGGTCGCTGTCCAAAACGCAAACGGCTCAGACCGAACATGCGGTTGCGGGACAGACTCTGTACCAGACCTTGAGCGAGTCGGCCCTGGAAGCGAGCAAAGCACTGCTTGCGGCCAAAGCGGCAGTCACCGCCGAGGAGGCTCGCCGGGAATCTCTTTCGCTCAACGTGGTTCAGTCTTGGAGCGCGGCCGCTGAACGGATCCCCCAACTTCAAAACGATCACGCGGCCGTGAAGGTACAGATTGAGAGCCTCAGCGGCCGAGCCAGCGAGATCAGCTCCAACTACAAGGAACTGATTCATAACGCCCGGCTGGTGGCCACCACGGAAGCAGCCAAGCTCCGCGAAGGTAAGGAGGAGGCGCGAACGCGCAGCTCCACTGAAGCCGCCCGCCTGAACGACGTGCACCAGCAGCGTGTTCGCGAGGCCGAAGATGAGCTCAATGGCCAAGTCGATGAAATTCAACCCAAGCTCGATGAGGTGATCGAGTCCAAAGCGACACTGAAGGCTCAGATCAGTTCGGCGCAAGCCAGCGCAGCGGCACAAGAAGCCCTCGAGGAGGCAAGGCATGCAGTCCAGGTTGCGCAGGACCTGCAGACGACTGCGGTGCGATTGGCTGGCAACGCGGCTTTGAAGAGCCAGGCGGCCACGCGAGCATTTCAGGATGCTGAAGGCGCAGTGACGAGAGCACAGACCCGTGTGAACGATTGTGAACAACAAGCACTTGAGGCACAGGCGAGGCTGACACCCGCCGACGGCACGCTACTCAGCGCACTTCGGTCAAGCCCCGACGACGGCTGGAAGTCCTCGCTGGCCAAGATCGTGGACCCAGCTCTGCTGCAGCGCAGCGATCTCGACCCCGTTCACTTGACGGATGAGGTCAATGACACCGCATACGGTTGGCGCCTGAACACGTTGGGCATTGAGGCCCCCGCTTGGACTGATGACCAACTGATGCGTGACGCCCTGATCCAGGCACAAAACAACGTCGCCGCGGCACTCGACAAGCTCCAGTCGGCGAAAGATGCCATGGCGACCGCAGGCAAGTCCGATCAGGAGACCGCAGACGCAAGCCGGCTCGCTGAGGCAGAGTCAAGTGCGGCGACATCGCGGCTGGAGGCCCGCAAGCATGCACTGACAATCGCGCAATCGACCTGCGACCTGGAAATCAAGGCTTTGAAGGTGGAAGGCCAAACCCGTCTGAATGCTCTCGAACAAACGTTCCAGGAACTCAAGAACCAATTAAAGGCAGCTCAAAACGCTCAACAAGCCACCAACGCGCGGCTTCGCACCGAATTGCAGGCAGCGCTGAGGGAAAACGATCAAAAACTGGGAGAAGAGCTTGCAAGGATCGAGCAAACGGCCATTGCAGCCCAGCAGAGAGGCGAAGCATCCGCAACCCGGTTGCAGGCGGAGTTGGACGGCGAACTCAGAAGCGCCGGTGTCGACCCCGATCGCCTGAGAGCCCTCACCGAGCGCTTGAACAAGCTCTACCAGGAAATCGTTGATGCAGAGTCGCGGCGGCCAACAGTTGACCTCTGGCGCGCATGGCTGAGCGAGGGCGGTGACCAGATTTTGGCCACCCTTGTCGAGCGACGACGCATGGCCGAGACTGAAAGCACCCGAGCCCAGGATGAACTCAGTCGCCACAACCGGACCTTCAAGGACAAACAGGCTGAATTCATTGCCGATATCGAGCGTCTGGAGAGAATCGGCCGGCGCATGGATCAAGAAATCCAAGAGCTGGTAGATCTGCTGAAGACGCTCGGCCTGTCAGAGGTCACCACCCGCGAGTCTGAGCCCGACATGAGCGTGGACGATCTCAAGGGGGATCTAGGCCGCGCGCAGTCAAGGGTAGAGAAGTGCTACGACCAGGTGACAAGACGGGCCTCACCCATTCGCGATGCGCTCACCGGCACTACCAGCGCGGTCTCCGAATTCGTCCAGACCAACCTGAGCGCCTTGGCCGACGGCACCAGCCGGATCCGCTTGGCTGAAGAGCTGTGCACCCTGCACAAGGAGCTGGGTCGCCAAGTCCTGCCCAATGTGATCAACGAGGCGTCTGTCATCCTGCAGCAAGTGCGTCAGTTCCGCGGCATCATCACACGATTTGAGGCAGAGGTGAAGCGTTTCAACGCGGACCTTCAGAAGGGATTGAGCGTCGCCCGTTTCAAGCGTATTGAAGATTTCAAGGTGGCCATCGTCTCCAACTTCGCCGACTTGGAACTCATGAAAGAGGTCGATGAGATCGAGCGCGTGGCGCGCGATCACGAAACCAGCATCCGGGTGAGCGACAGTGCACAGCTGCCAGATGCCCGCACGGCTGGCGCGTTGACCAAGTTCCTGGCTCTTCTACGCTCTGACTCCACTGTGGAGCTTGACCTGGCATCGCATGTGGGGCTGCGGGGCAGCGTGACAATCAACGGCGAGACTCGCCACTTCAGTCGTGAGGCCGATCTGGAGCACATCTCCTCCACCGGTATCAACGCGATCATCCTGATCAGCCTGCTCGTGGGCATGCTCAACATGGTTCGGGGCAAGGCCGACGTCTACATTCCTTGGATCTCAGACGAGGTTGGCAAATTCGATCCCGGAAACTTCAAGGGACTCATGGACACGCTGAGAGAGAACCGCATCGACCCGGTCACAGCCTCACCCAAACTCACGCCCGCCGAATTTCGCCATTTTGAGCGCCGCTATGTGTTCCGTGATCGAGGGGTGATTGGCCTCTTTGCCCCAGTGGCGAGCCGCAGTGGGTCCACCCCAACCAATGGACGCGCCAAGATGGCGGCTCGCGCCGATGGAGCTGCCCATGAAGCCTGAGACTCTGAAAGAACTGCTGGCGGGTAACTTCATCTGCCAATTCGCCTTTCCAGAGGCATATGAGGACCTCACCTCCCTGGGCGAATCCGATCGGGTTGATGCTTGGCTGGCCAGTCTTGATCGACGGCTAGCTCGACTCGGCGAAGACGGGGCCTTCTATGTGGCCCCTCTTCAGGTGCACCGCAACGAGGACGTGTCCAAAGTGAGGGCCGATCTGATCCGATTTCGGGACAGCCATGGGTTGCTTACCCAGATGCTCAACCTGGTGCGGCTGGCCAAAGAGGGATTTCGGGGGGTACCGGGCGAATTCGTACAGCTCGCTGAGATCGTGCTTAGGGTCAATGAAGATTCGACCCTCGTTGCGCAGCTGCGTGAACTTCGCATTCCGGGTGCCGACTCGCGCTGGTCCAACCACGACCTCTTGCGCCGGATGCTTGAAAAACTCAAGGCCGATGGATACCTCATCGTCTCCAATGAGGCCAGCGAGATCTATCAGATCACCGGCAAGATCGATCACCTTCATCAGGTGCTTCAGTATCTGGTGGAGAACGTGCCCGAACTCTCAGAGGCACCCTTGGAGGAGTTGGGCGAAGGCGAAGAAAGCCAGCAACAAGCGACAGAGCAGTCGGACCTTTTGCGCAACATTGGTCAGGAGGCAGAGCGTGAGTGATGCGCCCAATCACATCCAGCAGCTGCTCAAGGCACTGTCCGAACACAGCGCACTGGTGGGAGATGCCATGCGCGGACCCGTCTCCACCGGCGGGAAGCGCGACAAAGGGGTAGAGACGCTGATCCGCATGCGCGCGCTGATGCCTGTGGATGAAGACACCTATTACCTCAACCCCCTGCTGCGTGAGTTCATCGGCGACTACGTGGTCAGCTACGGCGCGTTTCGCCAACTCACACGTCTGGACAGCCCGATACGGCAGTTGCGCCTGGAGTTCGACAGCCTTCGCGACTTTCGTCGGGAAGGGTCCCTGCGCGATTCGGACCGGGCCATGAGCAGGCTGGAAGAAGCGATCGCCCGAATCGGTTTTTACATGGACCAAAACCTGCAACTGCTCAGCGCCAAGGTTTCGACCAACTTCGGCGACGTGGACTCGGTGGGCGGCAAGATTCGTGAGAACCAGTTCTACTATGGTGAGGTCAAGCGCTTCGCCCAGCAAATCAGCAGCCTGGACTCCAAGGCACAGGAGATGGATCTGCAGTCCATCGGAGAGGGCTTCTCGGAGGTGCACCGCCTGCTCAATGTGCGCATCCTCTCTCGCCTGCGCGACTGGGCCGCGCGCATCACCGACATTCAGCGCGTGGTTTCAAAGAACCTGTTCTCGCTTCGCCAGCTCGAGACGCAGCAGAGAAACCTGGCTCGTGTGGCGCTCTGGCTGTCCAAGAACCGTTTGAGTGATGGCTTTGACGTAGACATCACGGCAGAGGTTGCCGATCGCCTGGCGGCACCGGTTTCACTGACCAGCACCTGGAACATCGATGTCACAGACACAGATCCGGTCGTAGCCCAGGGCATGCTCGCCGCAGCCAAACGTCTGCCCTTGGCCGCGCCGGTCCCGAAGCAGACTCCATTGGATCCACCGGTGGTGGTCTCTACCCAACAGGTGATCGAGCAGTCACCGTCCGCTCCGATCGATGAGCTCATCGATGCCTATCTTGACTTCATCACCAGCGAGGCCGCGTTTGATGAGCACGCCGATCTTTCGCTGCTACGTTGGCGGCAACGCAACAGCGCCGCCTACGGATTGGAGAGCGACACCACCGATGAAGAATGGCTTCTGTACGCCTATTCGCAGATATCCTCCGCCGGATTTGTCGTGGATCTGGACATAAGGCCCCGTGCTCCGAGTGAGTTCAACGACTTTTTCACCGATGCGATGGCCCGCCTGGATCTCCGCACCAGCGTATGAACTTCACGCACTATCAGATCACGTTCCTGCGCCACCTGGCCTCTGGCGTCGCTGCCGAAAAGGCGGCAACTCAAGCAGCCGATTTCTTTCACACACAGCACGGCCTCGGCCAGCGTGCTGGATCGCGGTACCTCTATGGCGAAATCGATACCGATCGAGCCCGTCAGCTACTGATCAATCGTGGCATCGCCTTGGCTTCGGCTGTTCAGGCCTTGCGCCGCAGTGATGCGGCCAACAACAACCCGGGCAACGAAAAGAGTGGGACTCTTTCTCCCCACTTCGACTCGGTGGCCATCAAGACGGCACATGGACAGTGTCTTCTGGAAAGGGTTCCAGTGGCCCGCAGCGGCTACCAAGTGGTCACGCTCGATCAAGCGAACTCGGTGCGCACCGACGTGCTGTTGGTGGTGGAAAACCTCGAGAGCTTTCGTTTTCTGGAGCGCAACTGCTGGATCGACTTCCAAGAGAAAAGCGTCCTGGCGGTCTTCCGAGGGGACAACGTATTGCGAGCCGACATAGCCACAAGATTGCTCGAGTCCAGAACAGAGCCCGTCTGGGCCTACTTCGACTTCGACCCAGCCGGCCTCGGCATGGCCGCTCGCCTGCCTCGTCTAGAACGCTTGCTCTTACCACCAGAAGGCATCCTCAGTGCAGCAGCCCGGCGCTCCAACCAGGTTCATCTGTTTGCCGACCAGATGGCTCAGTGGGCAACGACGCTCGACGCAGATGGCCGGGAAATGCTCACGACACCATGGCGCCACATGCAGCGCATACGCATGGGACTGGCTCAAGAACATATGGATGCACTCAAGCCCTAGTACCGACCTTGCTCTTCTATGAAAGGTCTGCGCCACACCTGCCGTTGCGGTCTTGGTTCCGAACTCACTCGTCCGGCTCGGCTGTTTGTCTTCACACGCACGGCCCCTTGCCATCAAGGTACGCTTTGCCAATGAACAAAGAACTTCAGCGAACTTTCAGTGATTTCTCGAAAGCGCCATCTGCCGACGAGGTGATCTCTCTGCTGGCGGGATATTTCGAGTGAGGAGCCGTCGGTGAAGGACAACGCACTCTACTTTCCATACATCTCCATCCCTGATCGGGTGTGGACCGTCAAGACACTGCTCTACTGGGACAAGGTTAGCTCCATTGTTCCCGCCGAATATATCGAAGCGCCCGAAAAACTCGGTGACTACATGCACGGCCTCGTGCAGGCGGGGCTGGTCGAGCAACTGTTCCCTGGGGAACATGTGCGTCGCATCAACGGGTTCACCGAACGCTTCATGACCATCCTGACACGACGCCTTCCCGAGCGCCGAGAAGAATGGCTTTCAGGCCCGAGCAGCTCGCTTCATATGGATAAGCTGGGTGATGTGCAGTACCAGCTCCTTGAACTCGGGCTGGCACGCCAATCCGAACAGTGGACGCTGGTGCCCACTGAGGTGGCGAACCTGTTCATGGCGTACCTGGCCGCATGCATCGGAGAACAGCCGGAAGTTCGTGCAACGCCCGTGACGGATCGCCTCGCTTATGGGCGACTGACCTCGGGCCTCGGGCTGCGGATTCCTCGAGAAGACATCCACCACCTCAAGGCCCGCGAAGTGAGCTTGGGCAAGCTATTACCTGTTCCTGCGCAGAAGGTAACGATCGATCAATTGCTGGGCTGTTGCCGGCATAGTCGACGGCACCTCCCTCCGCTTTCGCCGCACCGTCTAGAAAACCCGGGGCGATTCAGACACCTGCTGGACCGTGCGCATGAAGCCTCAACAAGCGTTCCTCAACACTGGAACAACAGGGAAGCTCAGCGATCATCGTAAAGCCAGGCGAGGCTCTCATAGGCCTGCTCCTGGGTCCTCTGCGACAGCATCTGGTTCCGCAGCTCACGTGCAACGCCGTGCGCGTGATAGACCTCTCCATACAGCCGCGCGGTCAATTGCACACGGCCGGTGCGCAGATAGCGGCCCCGCTCGTAAGCAAGAAAGGCCTCGGGCAAGGCTTCCGGGCACATCTCCACCTCGCGCGCCAGGGCGATGGCATCCTCCAGCGCCATGCACGCACCTTGCGCCATGTATTGCAGCATGGGGTGAGCCGCATCGCCGAGGAGGGTCACCCTGCCACGGCTCCAGCTCTTCACCGGGTCGCGGTCGCAGAGCACCCACATCCGCCAGGTCTCGATCCTCCCGAGCATTGTCCTGACCGCAGCGCAGTTCTGCGCAAAGCGGCTATGCAGTTCCTGCGGGTCCGCCTTGGCGTCCCAGCCTTCGACATACCGGTCGCTGTGGAACACCGCGACCAGGTTGAACAGCTCTCCTCCCCGCAAGGGGTACTGGACAAGGTGATTCCGAGGCCCTGCCCACAGCACCATGTCGTTCCAGCGGAGCTCTTCGGGCACTTCGGACACCGGGAGCACGGCGCGATAGGCGATGTGCCCCGATATGCGCGGCGGTCCGTCGCCGAGCAGCTGCGCTCGCACCTTCGACCACAGCCCGTCACAGCCGATCAAGGCACAGCCACGCTCCTGAGTGCCATCCTCCAGGAGAGCCGTGACGCCGTTCGGATCCTGCTCGAAGCCGACCACCCTCGCGCGGGTGCGGACGTGGATGGAAGGCGTCGCTTCGCAGGCCTGGACCAGGATGGCATGTAGATCTGCCCGATAAATCAGCGCATAGGGCTGTCCAAAACGGGCGAGAAATGGCTGGCCGAGCGACATGCGGGTCACTTCCTCGCCGCTCAGGCCATCCCGCATCACCAGGCTGCCGGGATAGGCCAGCTTCGCCCGCACCTCATCCGAGATGCCCAGGCTGTCGAACATGCGAAAAGCGTTCGGGCCCAGCTGAATTCCCGCGCCGATCTCGCGCAGCGCCTCCGCCTGCTCCAGCAACTGCACCTCGTATCCCAATCGCGCCAGCGTCAGCGCCACGGCACATCCGCCGATTCCGCCGCCAGCGACGAGAAGCACATCCTTGCGTTTACTCATCGGTTCCTTGACTTGCATGGGAGCGAACGGTAAAAGGTCCTGGAACATTTGTCCATTAAATGCCAATGATGCGGCCCATAACATGGAGAACATAGACCTACGCTCCCTGCTGTTGCTGGACGAGATCTACAAGGCTCGGAGCCTTTCTGCAGCGGCGGACAAGCTGGGCTTGACACAGCCAGGCGCGAGCCTCGCGCTGACGCGTCTGCGCCGGCAGTTCGATGACGCTCTGTTCGTGCGCACCACGAGTGGCATGCAAGGCACTTCCCTGCTGGAAGAGCTGATGCCGACCATCCGACAGGGCATCGTTGCTTTGCAGGCGGCGCGTTCGTTTCGAATGCAGTTCGTTGCGCCGGACTCCGACCGGATCTTTCGCATCAGCATGACGGATGTCGGCCAGATCGTGCTGCTGCCACCGCTGTTGGATCGATTGGGGAAGGTGGCTCCAAACATTCGCGTCGAGGTCAGCACGATCGACAAGCACGTGCACAAAACACTCGAAGCCGGCGATATCGACCTGGCGGTCGGCTTTGTTTCCGAGGCGAGCGACAGCACGCTCCAGCAGGTTCTGTTCGAGGAAAGGTTTGCGTGTCTCGTGCGGCGAGACCATCCGCGAGTGGGTGATCGGCTCACCCTTCGCCAGTACCAGGCCGAGTCTCATGTGATGGTCACGACCTCGGGGACTGGCCACCACGTCGTCGAACGAACGCTCGAGAAGCTCAAAATCCGGCGCAGAGTGAGCGTGTGGCTGCCGAGTTTTCTGGGACTGTCCACCGTCATCGGCGCCACCGACCACATCTGCACACTGCCGCGCCGGGCCGCAGCGCTCATGGAGCAGCGGGGCGGTGTTCGAATGCTCGAATTACCGTTCGAACTGCCCTCGTACGTGGTCAAGCAGATCTGGCACGCCCGCCAAGCCCAGGACCCAGCCAACAAGTGGCTGCGCAACCAGCTTGCCGACATGTACGCGCAGGCACGCACCGGTCGGCAGCGGACGACGCGGTGAGCGCCGGATTTCATCCCCTTATGGTCTGCATCAGTCCCATTTAGTGGACGAATGGGGTGCAGCCGCCTATCGTTCCTCGTTGTGTGAGCGCCGATGCCGGCCAGTTCGTCTGGCCGCACGGAAACCCGCTCTGCAGCGAGAACCATGAAGATTTGCCGATTCAATAATGGCAGGTTGGGCGTCGTCGACAACGGGCAGGTCTGCGACGTCAGCGAGGCGCTGAACCTGCTGCCCGGCTGTGGCTATCCGTTCCCTCGGCACGACGTGCTGATGGAGCACCTCGACGAGGTGCGCGCCGTCATCAGTCGACTTCTGCCGGACGCCGAGCGCCTGCAGATCGACGCGGTGCGATTCGATCCGCCGGTGGCGAATCCGGGCAAAATCGTCGCCGCTCCGGTGAACTACACGCGGCACCTGCAGGAGGTTCTGAGCGATCCCAACCTGCACCACGACAACCAGATCAACCATATCGAGCGGGCCGGCCTGTTCCTGAAGGCGAACAGCTCCCTGATCGGAATGGGCGATCCGGTGGCCTATTGCCAGCCGGCGCGCAGAACGGACCACGAGGTGGAGCTGGTCGTGGTCATCGGCAAGCACTGCAAGAACATCCAGGCCGAAGATGCGTTGTCGGTTGTGGCCGGGTACAGCGTCGGACTCGACATGACCATTCGAGGTCCCGAGGAGCGCAGCATGCGCAAGTCGCCTGACACCTACACCGTCCTTGGCCCCTGGCTGGTGACGGCAGACGAGATTGCTGATCCCGGGGCGCTCGAACTTACGCTGGCGGTCAACGGCGCGACACGCCAGCAGGCCAACACGAGCGACCTGATCCTGGGTGTGCGGGAACTGATCGCCTTTGCAACACGCTTCTACACCCTGCATCCCGGTGACCTGCTCTTCACTGGCACGCCGGAGGGCGTGGGCCCCGTCGTTCCTGGAGACCGGATCGTCGCTTCCATCCAGCACGTGGGCGAGCTGCAGGTTCAGGTGGTGGGGGGTGCAGAGTGAACAGAAGCCAGGCGAGCGCGGAGCAGCTTGCGTTCTACGATCGGATCGATCAGCACGACATGGCGCCTCTCTGGGAAGTCCTGAAGGGCCTGCTGCCGCAAGAGCCGAAGTCGCCCTGTGTGCCGGCGCATTGGCGCTGGGAAACCACGCGGCCGCATCTCCTCGAAGCGGGAAGACTGATCGGCGCGAAGGAGGCGGAGCGGCGGGTGCTCGTTCTCGAGAACCCAGCCCTGCGCGGCCGATCGTGCATCACCCAAACCCTCTACGCCGGGCTCCAGCTGATCCTGCCGGGCGAGATCGCTCCGAGTCATCGCCATACGGCAACCGCAGTCAGACTCATCCTGGAGGGAACCGGTGGCTACACCACGGTGGATGGCGAGCGCACACCCATGCATCGCGGCGACTTCATCATCACCCCGTCTTGGTCCTACCACGACCATGGCAACGATGGTGCGGGTGCGGTGATCTGGCTCGATGGACTGGACGTGCCTCTGGTGCGGTTCTTCGACGCCGGTTTTTCACAGCAGTATCCCGAGGACGTCCAGCCGCTGACCAAGCCCTATGATGATTCCCTCGCTTGTATCGGGCCAGGCGTGATGGTGGATTCCGGCGAGCCGGTTGCGAAGCGCAATCCCCTGTTTCGCTATCCCTACGAGGAAGTTCGCAGCAAGTTGCATCGGCTCCATCTCCATGGGCACGTGCATCGCGCCCATGGTGTGCGCCTGCGCTATATCAACCCGGCGACCGGCGGCTGGCCCACCCTCACCATGGCCGCATGGATGCACCTGCTGCCAACAGACTTTGCCGGAGATGCCGTGCGGCGAACCGACGCGACGGTCTTTTGCGTCGTCGAAGGCGAAGGCCGCACGCAAGTTGGAGAGCGCGAGGTGGAATGGGCGCCGGGTGACGTATTCGTGGCGCCGTCCTGGACGGCGGTTGCCCACAGAGCCGACCGCGGCGCGGTGCTGTTCGCCATGTCGGACCGCCCTGTTCAGGAAGCGGCCGGCATCTGGCGGGAAGTGGCCGCCTGAGAGGCTGAGAGTCAGGCGACAGGGCGCGTCAACAAGCTTTTGTTGCAGACGGACATATATGCCAGCCCTACCGCTTGTTGATCTGAGCGAGTTGATTCGCCGCATCTACGCCGCTTCTCGGACCGGAGAGGTGAACGCGTTTCAAAGACGGGCGATCGACCTTCTCCGCCGACATGTGGGTTTCGACAAGGCATGGTGGGGCCGCGGTTCCGTCGCCGATGGCCGGCACAGCGTTCATTGCTCATTCGGCTGGAAGCTGCCGCAAGACATCGCAGAACGGTTCAACCTGACCGATCCCGACAACGTCGTCGCGCGCACGGTCGTGCGAGCACCCGGTCGCGCGCACTACTTCCCGCATGCCGAATTTGTCTCTCAGCCAAGCACGCGAGATCTGGCGGATCACATGGAGATCTGGCAATCCATTTGCCTCTGTGAGCTTGACGCTGAGACAGGCCTAACGACATTCATCTCCCTCGCGAGGAACAAAGCCACCCCGCGTTTCACCCGAGCGGACATGGAAATCCTTGAGCTCGTTGCACCCCATCTGTCCGCCGCACTCGACATGGCACTTGCCGATGAAATGGCCGCGCAGCGAAATGCCGACAAGACGGCGTTGCTGGTGGCGGATGCGATGGGTGCGGTCTACGTGGCCGAGCCGGGCGTTCTGGCCAACCTGCGCACGGAATGGCCCGACTGGACAGGCCCACTGCTGCCAGACAGTTTGATGGCGCAGATCCGGGCCCGGAAACCAGACTTCATCGGCCGCGAGCTGCAAGCGGCGATCCGGTGGAGCGGGGATCACGTGTTTCTCTCGGTTCGGCGGCGCGATCCCAAGGACATGCTGACCCGTCAAGAACGTGCCGTGGGCTTGGCGTTTGCCGCTGGCAACTCCTATCGGGAGGTTGCCGAGCAGCTGCAGATGTCGCCCGCGACGGTGCGTCATCACTTGCGTTCCGCCTATGTGAAGATGGGCGTTCGCGACAAGGCGGCGTTTGCCACGCGCCTCGCAGGGGCATGAGGCCTTGCCGGTGTCGCGCCGCGCGCTCAGCGCCGGAAACCTCCGTCAGCACGCAGCAGTGTCAGTTCGACAAATGCGCTGCCTCGGCGTTGGCCTTTCTCAAAGTTGACCTTGAAGCCCGGCAGGGCCAATGGCTTGGTTTCAAGCGTCTTCAGAACGCACTCGCGGCTGACGTTCGCGCCGCAGAGCCGGATAGCTTCGCCCAGGGCTCGCATGTAGAGATAGCCTTCCACTGCGGGGTATGAAGGGGCTGCGCCTGGCTTGCGCGCCGCGTCCCTGGCGTACGCCGCAATCAGCGGATGACTGAGTTGTTTCGGGTGAGGCACCACTTGCGACACGACGAGGCCGGCCAGCTCGCGCGCGGCCTCGCCGGTCACCGCTCGCAGCGCCGCACCCGTTTCGCTCATCACCACGAACTGCGCATGGCATCCGGCATGCCTGGCAAACTTCACTGTCCTGTGCACCAGACGCGCGCTCACGGCCAGGATGACAGCTTGAGGCCGGGATTCACACACCGATCCCACCGCTGTGGAAACCCCCGCATCGTCTTCTTTTCGAATGCGCGAGGCCGCGACAGGGCGAAGCCCGATCCTCACGAGTTCGGCTGCCAGTTGCTCGCTTCCCGCCGCACCCAGTCCGTCGTCCTGCGAGATGACGCCGATCCTGAGCAATCCGAGCGTATCAAGGTGCAGGACGATGGCTTGCATCTCCTCGAGCGCACCCGCGCGCAGGTGAAAGAGCGTTCGTCTGGGCGGTTCTCGCAGGCTCTCTGCGCTGCTTGCCGCGCCCACCAAAGCCAGTTGGTGGGCTTCAAGCACCGGCAGTGATGCCTCGACCGACTTCGTGCCGTGGTACGCGGTGACGGCAATTGCGCCCGCCTGGGCGAGGCTGCGTGTATTGTCCAGCGCCTTTTGCGGGTCCCCGCCATCGTCCAGTGCTCTGAGCTCCAGGCGCCCGCCCTTGGGTACGCCGGCTTCGCCGAGGTGTTCGATGGCAAGCCTCACGCCTTCCATCAAGCCCCGGCCGTAGCGCTCATCCGGTCCGGTCAGTGGTGCTGACATCCCGATGACCAGTGGGGCCTCCAACCTGGACTGCGGTGACACGCCCCCGGCACATGCGCACAGAATCATCGCAAGGCCAAGGGAGCGTGACGAGATCTTCCTGAAACGGGCCACGATGCTTCTCCTCGTTCGTTCTACCGCATGGGTTACACGAGCGGGCTTCCCCGTAGACGCCAGTCTCGTTTCTCCGGTTCGCGAACGCCAAACACGACGACCATCAGGCCGACCGCCACTGAAGCCAGGGCGATCAATGGAATCACGGTGATGCCCATCGAGTGAGCCAGCGCCCCGGCCACCGCAGGCGCAATCGCTCCGCCCACGATTTCGCCAAGCCCCACCACAATGCCTGTGGCGGTTGCGACAAGGTGTGGAGGCACGGAACCACTGGTCAATGGCCCCACGTTGATGGCGACCACGCCCGCGTTCATGAAGGTGGCAACGAACAGGGCCGCGAAAAGCTCGCCCGGCGCGCGGGCCACCGCGATCAAGGCCCCGATCGCGAGCAACTCGATCAGGAGGGCAGCGACGATCACCGGCTTGCGCCCCACCTTGTCTGAAACCGCAGGGACGACCACCATTCCCGCACAACTTCCCACCCCGATACCTGCCAGGACCAAGCCCATCTGATCGAGCGAGAGCCCCACATGGTCAGTGAGGTAGTTGGGCATGAATGCAGACAGCGTGATCAGGCACGTCAGGTAGCACATCATGGCCAGCGTATTCACGATGACCGCGCGGTGCTTCAGCGTCTGGCCCCAGGGCGGTGATTGAACGACCTCTTGCTGCTGGCGAACTGGAACGACATCGCGCAGAACCTTGGCGATGAGCGCCGCGACGATGAGCCCAGGTATTGCAACCACGCCAAAAACCCAATGCCAGCTCGGCAAAACGTTCAAAAGCCCCAACGCGACGAGCGGCCCAAGCCCCAGCCCCACGAGCGGTGCGGCCATCTGCTGGATGCCGACGTTGAGGCCTGTTCGCGTGGGCTTCGACGCCTCGGTCGTGGCGATGATGCTGGCGGGCACATAGGCGCCTTCGGCGAGTCCCATCAACGCGCGAATGAGCAGCAGGCTCACGAGTCCCGTCGCGAGGCCACTCATGGCCACCAGCACGGAGAACAGCACGATGGAGGGAACCAGCACCCTTTTGCGTCCGATGCGATCGGCCAGCCGGCCGGCCCATACCGACGCGATACCCCAGGTCAATGCCAGCGCCGCCGAGATCAGCCCTAGGTCTCGGTAGTCGAGGCCGAGGTCCTTCTGCATGACGGGAAACAGCGGATGAATGATGAACCGGTCGAGTCCGACGAGGCCGAAGCCGAGCGCCAGAAGGGCGACCGCCTTGAATTCGTAGTGGGCGTCCCAGCCGGTGGCGGGCGCAGTGGGGGATGACGTGTGCAACGATGTCTCCTTTGGGTTGTGGCCGTTGCGTCCGGCTGGCAGCGGCCGCCTATCGGGCCAGCTATCGGGCCAGCTTCTTGCGGGTGGCTTGCCCGCCGAAACCGGCTTTGAGCGTGATCTCGGCGGTCTGCCAGAAATGTTCTTCGAGCACCTTGCACGCCGACTCCGCATCGCGTGCCATGGCCGCATCCATCAGCCGGCGATGCTCGGTGTCGACGTCGCGCACCTGAGACCCTGGCTGCCGCTCGGCGACATTTCGATAGCGCTCGGATTTGTCATAGAGCAGCCGGCACAGCCTCATGAGCCAAGGTGATCTGCAACCAGCCAGCACGGCTTCGTGGAACTGGCGGTGGGCTGTGGTCCAGGCGGCATGCTTCTCAGGCGAGCTTGGCGCTTCGGAGCGAGACAGACGGTGAAAGCTGGAAAGCAGATTCGACTCCCAGTCGATGTCCCCCTGTGCCACTGCCTGGCGCAACGCGAGCTGCTCCACCTGAATCCGGGTGCGGGTCAAGTCCACCAGTTCATCGACGGACACCGGTGCGACGCAGAAGCCACGCTGATCCTCCGACTCGACCAAACCGTCCGTCACCAAACGCGACAAGGCCTCGCGAATCGCGGTGGCGCCGACCTTGTACCGCTCGCTGAGTCCCTGAATGCGCAACCGCTCTTCGGGCCGTAGCTCGCCCGTCAGGATGTCGGCGCGCAACTGCTCGAACGCCATGGAGGTGAGGCTGCGAGCAGTGGAGGCGGAAAGTGCGGTTGCCGAAGAAGTGACCATGGGGATGACGGGTGATGCAGAAGGATCATCCACGATCCGAACGCAACCGCTACGTTCATTTGTACGATGGATAACACTCTAAAAAATCGACAAAGCAACGCTTAACGTGTGCTCCTCTCGCCCACCATCCATTCGAGGAAAGAGGAGAACATATGAAGCACCAAGCGGGGCGGTGCGCCCCATTCGTTCCGAGCAGACTCGTGCCGCTTGCTGCAGTCGCAGCGTTGCTGGCGAATGGCGCCGCTGCGATGGAGTTGGCCACCGGAAACAGCGACGTCACGGTCCGCTGGGACAACACGGTCAAGTACAGCGCTGCGGCGCGCGTCAAGTCGCAAGATCCGGCGTTGCTGACAAATCCCAACAATGACGACGGAAACCGCAACTTCGACAAGGGCCTGATTTCCAACCGGTTCGACCTGCTCAGCGAACTCGATGTCGTCTACCAGCGCACATGGGGCGGGCGGATCAGCGTGGCCGCCTGGTACGACAGCATTTACAACCGGACCAACGACAACCCCGGCTTTCCTGGCGGCGCGTTTCCGAACCAGGTTTCCGTCCCCTACAACGAGTTCACCCGCGAGACGCGCGACATCCATGGCCGCCAAGCGGAAGTGCTGGATGCGTTCCTGTTCGGCAAGTTCGATGTCGGCGGACGCTCGGCCAGCGTGCGGGTAGGGCAGCATTCGCTGCTCTGGGGCGAAAGCCTGTTCTTCGGCGCGAACGCCATTGCCGGAGGGCAGCAGCCGGTGGATGTGGTGAAGCTGGCATCGGTTCCCAACACGCAGTTCAAGGAAGCCGTGCGCCCCGTGCCGCAGCTGTCGGGTCAGTACCAGATCAACTCCCATGTGTCGCTGGCGGGCTACTACCAGTTCCGATGGGACAAGGCCCGTCTGCCCGGGGTCGGCAGCTACTTCAGCAACGCGGATCCGGCGCCGGACGGCGCCGAAAGCCTGCTGCTGGGACCGGGTGTTCCTCCCGCCTTGCGCGGCGCGGACATGGAGGCCAAGGACTCCGGGCAAGGGGGCCTTCAGATTCGCGTGCGCTCAGGCTTCGCCGACTACGGTCTCTATGCCATCCGCTACCACGCCAAGACGCCTCAGCTGGTTCCGCGCCTGGTGATGACGCCCGTCGGCCCCGCCCCCGGCGACTACTACCTGGCCTACCACCAAGGGACCAAGGCATTCGGCGCCAGTGCGAGCAAGACGTTCGGCAATTTCAACGTCGCCATCGAAGGTTCCGTTCGCGACAACGTGGACCTGGCGAGCACCCGTGCCGGCGATGCAAGTGCGTTTGCGCCGGTGCCTCCGACAGACAACCGCGGCAACCCGGGCTACGCGGTCGGCCGCACTGCGCACCTCAACATCTCGACCATCGGCAGTATCGGCTCGACGCCGCTCTGGCGCGAAGCCAATCTGGTGGGCGAAGTCGCCTGGAACCGGTTGCTCAAGGTGACGAAGAACGCCGCGGCCTTGGATCCCAACGGGACGCGGGAGGGGCTCGCCCTGCGGGTCACGCTGGAACCGATCTACCGCGGCGTGCTGGACGGCGTCGACATCGGCATCCCTTTGGGGCTGTCCTGGGCACCGAAGGGATCGCGGCCGCTGGCGATCAGCAACCCCAACGCCTGGATTCCCGAGGGAGGCGGTGACCTGACCATCGGGGTGAACGCGAGCTACCGCGACGCTTGGCGATTTTCACTGGCCTACACCCGCCACCACGGCCCGAAAGCCACGTTCAACGATCCCTCCTCGCAGGCCTTCACCTGGCGTCAAGCCCGCAGGGACCGGGATTTCGTGTCGGCGTCCGTCACCTACACCTTCTGATCGGAGACATCTCATGCGCATTACCTCCATTGGCCGGGTCGCCGGCCTGTCGCTCGCGCTCGCCCTGTCCGCCGGCGCCGCCAGCGCCACCGCCACAGCCGAAGAGGCCGCCAGCTTGAAGACGACGCTGATGCCTTTGGGCGGCGAGAAGGCCGGCAACAAGGACGGCACCATTCCCGCCTGGACGGGGGGCCTCACGACCGCCACGCCCGGCTTCGATAACGGGGGGCGCCGCCCCGATCCTTTCGCGGCCGACAAACCGCTGTACAGCATCACCGCCATGAACGCAGCCGAGCACGCTGCGAAGCTCCCCGAGGGGGTGAAGCAGATGATGCAGCGGTTCCCGAACAGCTTCCGCGTCGACGTCTATCCTTCTCGCCGCACGGCGGCAGCTCCCGACCACGTCTACGAGAACACGTTTCGCAACGCCACGCGAGCCAAGATCGTGGACAGCCCGGCGGGGCCCGTGCCCGAGGGCGCTTACGGCGGGGTCCCGTTTCCCATTCCGAAGACAGGCGCCGAGGCCATGTGGAACGTGCTCCTGCGCTGGCGCGGGGAGTCCTGGTACACCGAGTTCAACGGCTATACGTTGACGCCGGAGGGCAAGCGGGTCGTGGTCCTGCAAGCCCGCAACGACCATCAGATGCCCTACTACGCGCCGGATGGCTCGCTGGAGAAATTCAACGGTGAGCACTGGATGGTGCGCTCGATCAACACCGGTCCGGCGATTCGCGCGGGCGAGGCGATCACCGGTCGCGAGCAGCTGCGTGGCGACAAGTCCCAGGCCTGGGTGTACCTCACCGGGCAGCGCCGCGTGCGCAAGCTGCCCAACACCTGCTGCGACACGCCGACGCCGTTCTCCGCAGGCCTGGTGTCGTTCGACGAGATCGAAGGATTCACGGGCCGCCTCGACCAATTCGACTGGAAGCTCGTCGGCAAACAAGAGATGCTGATCCCGTACAACAGCAATCGTTCTCTGGTGCCGACCAAGGACACGGACCTGGTCGGGGAGCGCCACCTCAATCCCGATCACGTTCGCTGGGAACTGCATCGGGTCTGGGTGGTCGAGGCCAACCTCAAGCCTGGCCAGCGGCACACTGCGCCGCGATCGCTCTACTACATCGACGAGGACTCCTGGGTACTGGCGTGGGGCGATCGCTGGGACTCCAAAGGGCAGCTCGCTCGCTCGGTCTTCGTGGTGCCAGTCGCCATGCCGGACATTCCGGCGCAAGCCGCGGTGACCTGGGGCACCTACGACCACATCTCTGGCGGCGCATTCGTCAACGTCGTGATGAACCAGCAAAAGCAGCAGTACAAAGTCCAGAAGCGCTACAACGACGCGGTGTTCACACCCGATGCCATGGCTGGAGAGGGCGTGAGATGAGCGTTGTCGATCAGGTCCATCGGTTCTCTGCCGGTCAACCAGAATGAAGACACTCCAGCACGACCGGCGCAGCGCCATCGTCGCCCTGGCTTCGCTCGTGGCCGCGGGTCGCGGGCTGGCCGCCGACGCGGCGCGTGGCGAGCCGGCCGGTCCCGACAGATTCCATGCCCTGTCACAGCCGGCGTTGCGGGTGCGCGCGCCCGCCAGGAGCGTGTTGCTTGCAGCGGCGCCAGCCGGGCAACGAATCGTGGCCGTCGGGGAACGGGGTCTCATTGCCTTGTCGGATGACGGTGGTGTGACCTGGCGGCAGGCCAGGCAGGTGCCGGTCAGCACCACGCTGACGGCCGTGCGGTTCACCGACCCCGAGAACGGGCTCGCAGTCGGGCACGGGGGCGTGATCCTTTCGACGCGCAACGGCGGTGAAGACTGGCAACTCAAGGCAGACGGCCGCACGCTCGCCTTGAGCGCCAAGGCCGCCGCGCAGGCCCGCCAGGCGGCGGGTGATCCGCGAGCGCCCCATCTGTTGAAGGAGGCCGAGTTGCTGGTTCAGGATGGTCCGGACAAGCCCCTGCTGGACGTGATCCACGACGGCAACGGCAGGGCTATCGTCATTGGCGCCTACAACCTGATCTTCGAATCGACCGACGGCGGCGTCAGCTGGAAGAGCGCGCAAGATCGCCTGGACAATCCGCGGGCGAAACATCTCTATGCGCTGCGTGCGCACGGCCCAACCTGGTTGCTTGCCGGAGAGCAAGGTCTGTTGCTGCGCTCGGTGGATGGCGGTCGCACGTTCTCGCCGTTGCGTGTGCCCTACGAAGGCAGCTGGTTCGCTCTGGCCGTCACTGCACAAGGCGAGTGGGTTGTCGCCGGCCTGCGCGGAAATGTCTTCTACTCCGCTGACGCCGGCCAATCCTGGAAGCAGATAGAAGGTGTTCCACCGGTGTCGATCGTGAGCGCCACGGCCGCTCCGGATGGAAGTGTCTTGCTTGCCAATCAGTCCGGCGAGCTGTTCAGCACCCGATCAGGTGCGCCAGCGCTGCCGCTGGGCCTGCCGCCTTTGCCACCACTGTCCCAGGCCTTGATGATGGCGAGCGGCGAGATTCTCGCCGTCGGCATGGGCGGCGCGATCCGGGTCGGAAGCAAGAAGCCATGACGCTCAACGAATTCGATCGCCACTCCGGCTCCACGCTGGAACGCTTGATCTTCAACCACCGGGCGGTCGTGGTCCTGCTTTGTCTGCTCGCCACCGTCTTGCTCGGATGGCAGGCGAGCCGGCTACAGCTCTCGGCCAGCTTCGAAAAGACCATTCCCGCGACGCATCCGTTCATCGCCAACTATCTGGAGCAGCAGTCGGAACTGCGAGGCCTGGGCGATGCCGTGCGGATCGTCGTGGCCAACCCCGGAGGGAGCATCTATGACGCTCGCTACCTGGAGACCTTGCGCGAGCTCAGCGACGAAGTCTTCCTGCTGCCTGGCGTGGACCGCAATGCGCTGAAGAGCCTGTGGACGCCGTCCACCCGTTGGACAGGCGTGACCGAGGAGGGGCTCGAGGGCGGCCCCGTGATTCCCGCTCGGTTCGACGGTTCGCAAGCGAGCCTGCGGCAGTTGGCCGCCAACATCGCGCGTTCCGGCGAGATCGGGCAGATCGTTTCGTTGGATGCCCGGTCCAGCATCGTCTATGTTCCTTTGCTGGCCAGGCTGGCGGATGGCCGTGCAGTGGACTACGCCGAGCTTTCTCGATCGCTCGAGGGGCTGCGCGCGAGGTATGAGCCACAAGGTGTGGACATTCATATCACCGGCTTCGCCAAGCTGATCGGCGACATGATCGAGGGTGTACAGGCCGTGCTGCTCTTTTTCGCAGTCGCTGTGGCCATCGCGACCCTGATGGTGTACGGGTACTCCCGCTGTGTTCGGTCCACGCTGCTGGTGGTCTCGATCTCCCTGGTGGCGGTGGTCTGGCAGCTCGGCCTGCTGCCGATGCTCGGCTTCGCTCTGAACCCCTATTCGATCCTGGTTCCCTTCCTGGTCTTTGCCATCGGCATGAGTCATGGCGCCCAGAAGATGAACGGGATCATGCAAGACATCGGGCGCGGGGTCGACAAGCTGGTCGCTGCCCGCCTCACTTTTCGACGCCTTTTCCTGGCCGGCCTGACGGCGCTGCTCGCTGACGCCGTCGGGTTTGCCGTGCTGCTGGTGATCGATATCCAGGTTATCCGGGAGCTCGCGACCGCGGCGTCGATCGGTGTCGGTGTGTTGATCTTCACGAACCTGATCCTGCTGCCGGTTCTCCTGTCCTACACCGGCGTGGCGCCCCATGCTGCGAGGCGAAGTCTCGCGGTGGTGTCAGGCGAGAAGCACGCGCTTTGGGCCTTTCTCGAACGGTTCACGCGCCCCGAGCTGGCACGAGCCGCGGTGATCGCCGGTGTGGCGATGCTCGCATTCGGCGTCTTCTTCAGCACCCAGCTGTCCATCGGCGACCTGGACCCAGGCGCGCCCGAACTGCGGCCAGACAGCCGCTACAACCGCGACGTCGCCTACCTCAACGCTGCCTATGGAGCCTCAAGCGATGTGCTGGCGGTGATGGTCAAGTCCCCGGAAGGTCAGTGCACGCGGCTCGAGACCGTGCAGAAGGTGGACGAACTGGAGTGGCAGCTGCGGCAAATCGACGGGGTGGAGTCCACCAACACGCTGGCGCTGCTCAATCGGCGTGTGGTGACCGGGCTCAATGAGGGCAATCCACGCTGGTATGAGTTGCTGCCCAGCCAGGACATGGTGAATACCGTCACCGCCAACGCACCCCGGGGCCTGTACAACGACAGCTGCAGCCTCCTCACCTTGTATATCTACCTGAGGGACCACAAGGCCGAGACACTGACCGAGGTGGTCGGCCATGTGCAGAAGTACGCCGCGGTGAACGATACCGCGGACACGAAATTCCTGTTGGCGGCAGGTTCCGCCGGGATTGAAGCGGCCACCAATATCGTGGTGAAGGAAGCATGGCATCTCATGGTGTGGATGGTCTACGCCGCCGTCGCCATCCTCGCCTTCGTCACTTTCCGGTCCTGGCGGGCCGTGCTCGTGGCCATTCTGCCGCTGATCGTCACCTCCTACCTGGCGGAGTCCCTCATGGTCGCGCTGGGTATGGGCGTCAAGGTGGCGACCTTGCCGGTGATCGCCTTGGGCGTGGGGATCGGCGTGGACTACGCCTTGTACATCCTGTCCGTCATGCTGGCTCGACTGCGCGAAGGCCGATCCCTGTCGCAGGCGTACCACGACGCGCTCCTGTTCACCGGAAGGGTGGTCATGCTCACGGGCGTGATGCTGGCGATCGGCGTGGTGACCTGGATCTTCAGCCCCATCAAGTTCCAGGCCGACATGGGCCTGCTGCTGGCATTCATGTTTCTTTGGAACATGTTGGGCGCCTTGGTCCTGCTACCGGCGCTGGCCTTCTACCTGCTCAAGCCTGCGGCGCCAGTCGACCGCTCCCAGCCCGAAATCCCCATCGCCACCGAAGGACGCCTCGCATGATCACCGTTCAAGACATCGCTTTTGTCCGCTACCAGGTCTGCGACCTGGATCGCATGGAAGCCTTCCTCGACGACTTCGGCCTGCACCGGGTCGAACGCACCAGCGGCGCGCTCTATATGCGAGCCGCCGGTCGCATGCACCACGTGCACATCTCCGAGCTTGGCCCCGAGAACAAGGCGCTTGGCTTCGGCTTGCTGGCACATAGCGAGGCGGATCTGCAGAAGCTTGCCGCGCACCTCGGGGTTCGAGTCGAAGAAAACCCTGAGCCCGGCGGCGGCCAGCGTGTGCGCTTCACCGATCCGGCGGGCTTTCTGGTGGACGTGATCCACGGCCAGGCCGAGCAGGCTCCCCGCGAGGTTCGCGGCGCTCTCGCCATGAATTCGGCGGTCGATCGCAGGCGCCTGGGCAAGGCGATCCGGCTCGCGCCCAAGCCCTCTTCCGTGATGCGCCTGGGCCATGTCGCGGTGCTCGTTGCCGACTTCCCCAAGATGCTGCAGTTCTACCAGGACGTGCTGGGGTTTCGGCCATCCGACACCTATTGGGCCGGCGCGGAGCAGAACGTCATTGCCGCGTTCATGCACTGCGGCCTGGGCGAGCAGTGGACGGATCACCACACGATTGCCTTGATCACCGCGCAAGAAGGTTCTTCGCGCTTCGACCACAGCGCCTTCGAGGTGCTCGACCTGGACGACCTGGTGCAAGGCGGGGAGTACCTCAAGCAGCGCGGGCACAGGCACTCGTGGGGCGTCGGCCGCCACATCCAGGGCAGTCAGCTCTTCGACTACTGGCGCGACCCCTTCGGCAACAAGATCGAACACTGGACCGATGGCGACCTGGTGAACAACACGTCGGCCGTCGGAAGCGCCGCCATCAGCGAGAACGAACTCATGCAATGGGCGCCGCCGCTCAATCCCGAATTTTTTCAATAAGTCCAGCAGGAAGGAAACCTTTTCATGAAACTTGCCCGCTTCACCATCGATGGCGTCACCCGGCTTGGCGCCGTTGAGGGCGGCCGCGTCGTCAGCCTCAGCGAGCTCGACCCGTCGGCTCCCGACACCATTCGTGGCGTTCTCGCCGCAGGCCCCGATCTGATCAAGCAGCTGAGCGAGGCGTTGAAGGGCGCGAACGCGCGCGGCCATGACCTCCAAGGCGTGCGGCTGGAGGCCCCGGTTCCGGATGCCCAGAAATACCTGGCGATCGGGATGAACTACCAGGACCACGTGGACGAAGCCGCGCGCGCCGGTGTTCCGACACCCAAGAACCAGCTGTGGTTCAACAAGCAGGTGAGCTGCATCACCGGCCCCTTCGATCCGATCTACAAACCCCGCGTGTCCGAGAAGATGGACTACGAAGCCGAGCTGGGTGTCGTGATCGGGAGACGGTGCCGCTACGTGAGCGAGGAGGATGCGCCCTCCGTGGTGGGCGGCTATTTCGTCGTGAACGACGTGACGGCGCGGGACTGGCAGTTCCAGAGCCAGACCTTCACGCTCGGCAAGTCATTCGACTCGCACGGTCCTGTGGGGCCATGGATCACGACCGCCGACGAAGTGCCCGATCCGCACGCGCTGCGCATGCGGCTGTGGGTCAACGGCGAACTGCGGCAGGACGCCAGCACCGGCGGAATGATCCACAACATCTGGAAGCAGATTCACCACCTGTCCCAGGTGATGACGCTGGAACCGGGCGACCTGATCGCCACCGGCACGCCGGCCAACGTCGGCATCGCGCTCGGCAAGTTCCTTGTGCCCGGGGACGTGGTCAAGGTGGAGATCGAAGGACTCGGCCACATCGAGAACACGGTCACCGCCGAGCCGGCCTGACCCCAGCGTTACCGGTCCATTCAGATGAAACACCTGGTCTTTCGAACCATCCTCCTGGCGCTGGCGCCCATGCTGAACCGGGCCTCAGCCACCCGGCCGGCGTTCCGCTCGTTCCTGTGTCGACACGACGCCGTCGTTCAGATCCAACTGAAGGACGCAAGCATCGCCAGGCACTTCATCATTGCCGGCGGGAAGGTGCGCTCCGCCCCTGGCATCCACGGTGCACCGACGGTGCGCATGGTCTTCAAGGACCTCGCCACGGCGCTGGCCATGATGAAGCCCAACGCGGACATGGGTGAGGTGGTTCACGCGGCCAAGAACTTCAAGGTCATGGTGATCGGTCCCGACCCGGTCTGCGTGTGGTTCATGCAGTTGATGAACCTCTCCCAGACCTCTGCGTTGCAGATGGGGACACCGCAGAAGGACGCGAGCACGCGCTACACGATGATCACGAACGGGGGGCCCTTGTTCGTCTACGTGAAAGCCGGTCGCATCCTGCGCATGACGCCGATCGACTTCGACGACAAGGATGCGGCCTCCTGGACGATTCAGGCACGCGGACGCCAGTTCACGCCTCGACGGCAGGCCACCGTGGCGCCACATGCGCTGGCCATGAAGTCCGCGGTGTATTCGGATAAGCGCGTGCTCTACCCCATGAAACGCGTGGATTTCGACCCGCATGGCGAGCGCAATCCCGCCAACCGGGGAAAGAGCGCGTATGTGCGAATCAGCTGGAACGAGGCGCTGGACATGGTGGCCGGCGAGATCCAGCGGCAGAAGCGCGTCCATGGCCCCGGCGCCATGACCATCGCGCACGGCTCGCACCACCAGTGGGGCAACGTCGGCTACTACCTGAGCGCTTTGCTGCGATTCGGCAATCTCATCGGATTCACGCGCGTCGCCGCGAATCCGGACAGTTGGGAAGGCTGGTACTGGGGCGCCATGCACCACTGGGGACACAGCCAGCGTGTGGGGATCGCGGGCAACTACGGCACCGTGGCGGACTGCCTTCAGGAATGCGAGATGATCGTGTTCTGGTCCAGCGACCCGGAAAGCACGAACGGGGCCTACATGGGCTTCGAAGGCACCCAGCGACGCCTCTGGGCCAAGGAACTCGGCATCGAGTTCGTCCACATCGATCCGCATTTCAATCCGACCGCGCAACTGCTGGGCGGGCGCTGGATTCCCATCAAGCCCACCACGGACCCGGCGCTGGCGCAGGCGATCATGCATGTCTGGGTCGTCGAAGACCTCTACGACAAGGCCTACGTGGATGAGCGCACCACCGACTTCGACGCCTGGCGGGACCATCTGCTGGGAAAGGACGACGGCGTCCCCAAGACACCGGAGTGGCAAGCGCACGAAACCGGCGTGCCGGCCGCCGTGGTCAGGGCACTTGCGCGGCAATGGGCAGGCAAGAAGACCTACCTGGCCGCCGGTGTCGCGGGGTCTGGCTTTGGTGGCGCGGGCAGAGGGGCCACCGGCGCGCAGTGGGCGCGTTGCATGGTCATGATGATGGCCATGCAGGGCCTGGGCAAGCCTGGCATCAACATGGGGAACCTGCAGGCGGGCACGCCCGTTGATCACGAGTTCTATTTCCCCGGCTACGCCGACGGCGGCATCTCCGGCGAGCTTCAATGGAACGGAAACGCGGTCAACAACTACCAGAAGATGCCGCACGTCATCACGGTCAATCCCGTGCGTCAGCTGATTCCCAAGCAGCAGTTCCCTGAGGCGATCCTCCAGGGCAAAGCCGTCGGGTACTTGTGGGACGGGCTTGCGACGGAGCTGCAGTTTGCGCCCTTCGAGTATCCGGCGCCGGGCTACTCGCCGATCCACATGATCTACAAGTACGGCGGCTCGTTCTTCAGCACGTTGACGCAGTCCAGACGAATGGAGGAGGCGTACCGCCACGAGAGCATCGAGTTCGTGGTCAACCAGTCGATCTGGATGGAGGGGGAAGCCCAGTTCGCCGACCTCATCTTGCCCGCCTGCACACAGTTCGAGCGCTTCGACATCGGCGAATGGGGTTCCGGTGGTGGCTATCTGCAGCATGGCTTCAACGGCCTCAACCACCGGGTGGTCGCCTTGCAGCACCAATGCATCGAGCCCTTGGGCGAGTCCAAGTCGGACTACGAGATCTTCAGCTTGATTCTCCAGCGTCTCGGCCTCGGCGCCATGTTCACGGAGGGTTGCAGCGAACTGGACTGGGTCAAGCGGGTCTTCGACGCCTCCGACGTCGCCCGCCACGTGTCGTGGAAAGAGTTCTGCCGCAAGGGCTATTTTGTCGTACCGCCAGAAAAGCCGGGCCTGGAGCCGGCGGTGAACTTCCGCTGGTTCGCCGAAGGCCGGGTGAAGGACATCGCGGAGCCGCAACCCCTTCCATCCCAATGGTCTGGCGAATTTGGCAAGGGGCTTCAGACGCCGAGCGGGAAGTTCGAGTTTCTGCCGGAGACGCTCCGGCGAGGGGACCCGGACAACCCGGAGCGACCCGTCCTCAACCGGTACATCCCCGCCTGGGAAGGGCCACGCGCGGCTGACACGGCAGCGAAGTTCCCGTTGCAGATGATCGCCACCCACTCGCGATACAGCTTCCACACGAACGTGGACGGCAAGAACAGCTTCACCAACGACATCCAGGACCACCGGGTGCGCGTGCGCGGCCACGCCTACTGGGTCTTGCGTCTGAACAGCGAGGATGCCGCCGCCCGGGGCATTCGCCACCATGACCTGGTGAAAGTCTTCAACGATCGCGGCGCCGTCATCTGCGCGGCCGACGTCTCGCCGATGGTTGCCCCGGGGGTTGTGAAGTCGTTCGAAGCGAGCGCCGAGTACCAGCCGGTCGAAATCAACGGTGAAACCGTCGACATCGGAGGCGCACTCAACATCCTGACCTCCGCGCGTTCGCAGAGCCGCAGCACCAGCAGCATGGCACCGAACTCCTGCATGGTCGAGGTCGTGGTCTGGAACGAGCATGCCGTTCAACGAAAGGCCGCGTGACATGGGTACCAAGCTCAATCTGGTGATCGACGTCGCGCTGTGTGAGAACTGCAACAACTGCGTGCTCGCGGCCAAAGACGAACTCGTCGGCAACACCTTCGATGGATACAGCGCCCCCCACGCGCCGGTGGGCGAAGGCGTGGTGCGCATCGAGCGCCACGTTCGCGGCGAAGGCCACATGGTCGATGTCACCTACGTCCCGCGAATGTGCTTTCACTGCGACAACGCGCCGTGCGTTGCCGCGGGGCAGGGTGCGGTGCGCAAGCGCCAGGACGGCGTCGTGCTCTTCGATCCGGTGCTGGCGCGTGGCCGCCGGGATCTGGTGGCGGCGTGCCCCTATGGTGCTGTGGTCTGGAACGAGGAGCAGCAGTTGCCGCAGACCTGGTTCTTCGACGCACACCTTCTGGATGCCGGATGGGAGGTTCCGCGTTCCGCAGGCGTCTGCCCGACCGGAGCGATACAGCTGCGAAGGACCGACGACGACGCGATGCAGCGAGAAGTCGCGAGCCGTGGTTTGCGCACGCTGCTGCCCGAACTGGCGCTCAAACCCCGTGTGTTCTACGCCAACCTGGACCGCGTCGATCGTGTGTTCGTGGGCGGCACCATCACCGCCCGGATCGGCCCCCACGTCGAAGTCGTTCCTGCGACGCAAGTCGAGTTGGTGCGCGCCGATGAAGTCGTGGCCACTTGCGTTTCAGATGCGTTCGGCGACTTCAAGTTCGACGGCCTCTTGCCCCATGGCGGAGAGCACCAGATCCGTGCGCGGCACAGCGAACATGGCGAAGCCGTCTGCGCCGCAGCGGTTGGCGCTGCAAGCGTCTTCGTCGGTGAACTGCGCCTGTCCGATTCCTGATCCCCTTACTCAAACTCATCATGCAAGAAAACATCGTCATCACCTGTGCACTCACGGGCGCGGGCCCCATCTCCGGGAACCCTGCCCAGCCGGTCACGCCGCGCGAGATCGCCGAGTCCGGCCTGGAAGCTGCGGCCGCGGGCGCGGCCATCCTGCATGTGCATGTGCGCAACCCCAGCACGCGCGAGTTCTCCGGCGAACTGGCGTTGTACGAAGAGGCGGTCGGCCGGATCCGGGAGCAGAACAAGGACGTCATCCTCAACCTGACGACGGGTCTTGGCTCTGGCTTCTACCCCGCAGATCCGCTGTTGCCCGTCTCTCCGGGTCCCGAGACCCATCTCTGGCCCGCGGAGAAGCGCGTCGAGCATGTGCTCAAGCTGAAGCCCGAGATCTGTACGCTGGACCTGGTCACGGCACAGGTCTTCGGGGGCATCGTGATCAGCACCGAGCAGCAACTCACGCGCATGGCCAACCTGATCCGGGCCGCCGGGGTCGTTCCGGAGCTCGAGCTGTTTCACGCTGGCGACGTGGTGCTCGCCAGGCACATGATCAAGAAGGGTGTGCTGGAGGGGCCGGGCATCTACTCCTTCGTCATGGGCCTGAACTACGCCATGCCGGCCGATCCCGAATCGATGCTCTACATGCGCGACATGCTCCCGCACGGAGCGCAATGGCAAGGCTTCGGCATCGGCCGCAACCAGTTCCCGATGGCGATGCAATCCGCGCTGCTTGGCGGCCATGTGCGAGTGGGCATGGAGGACAACGCGTATATCTCCAAGGGCGTCTTCGCCCAGAGCAACGCACAGCAGGTGCGCAAGGCGCGCCACTTGCTGGAGGGGCTCGGCGCGACCATCGCCACACCCGATGAAGCGCGGTCCATTCTGGGCTTGGCTGCCCGGCGCGCCGCCTAGGCAAGTGAAAGCGATTGTTCAAATGAACGATGCCGGCCGCATGGCCCGAATGTACGCTCGGACGATGCGCGGCAGTCTCGTGGTTCGATATTCATGGAGTTCTGAAAAATGAAATTTGTCAAGAATGCCTGGTACTGTGCGGGTTGGTCGAGTTCAATCACGCGTTCGCCGATCGATCGGAAGTTCATGGGTGAGCCGATCGTGCTGTATCGCTCGGAAAGCGGCGCGCCTGTCGCGCTGAGCAACCGCTGCCCCCACCGCTTCGCGCCCATGCACAAAGGGTGCGTCAAGGGCGATGCCATCGAGTGTCCCTATCACGGCCTGCAGTTCGACACCTCGGGCGCCTGCGTTCACAACCCGCATGGTGACGGGCACGTCCCGCAGGCGGCGAGGCTGAAGGCATATCCCTTGTTCGAGCGCGATGGGATTGTGTGGATCTGGATGGGGGAGCCGGCCCAGGCAGATCCTTCCCTTGTCCTCGACTCGAAGTACACGGCGTTCGTTACCGATGCCCAGACCTTCGCGACGGGCGTGGGCGACCTCAAGGTCAAGGCCAATTACCTGATGGTCATGGACAATCTGCTCGACCTCACGCACGCGCCGTTCGTTCATCCCACCACGGTGGGTGGACGGCCCGAAGACTCGGTGGGCGGCGGGCTGCAAGTGAAGTTCGAAGAGGACGAGAGCAGCGTCACCTCGAACTATTTCGTTCCTGGCATGCCGCCCACACCCCAGCTGGCGCCCATGTATCCGCTTCCGACGGGAGATTTCCGCATCACCATGCGCTGGGAGCCCAGCAGCAATCTTGCCATGTCCCTGACCATGACACCGCCTGGGCAACCCGATGGCTCTGGCGTGGTGCTTCCCTTGCTGCACTTGTTGACGCCGATCGACGAGACCCACACGCACTACTTCTTCGCGATCTCCCGCAATGTCGCCATCGACAACGAACAGGCGCATGCCGGCATGATGGAGTTTGCCCGCAAGGCGTTCGAGGAAGAAGACGAGCCCATGATCGCCGCCTGCCAGGAACAGATGGGCACCACGGATCTCTTCTCCCTCAAGCCGGTGCTCCTTCAAACGGACGTCGCCACCGTCAAGGCACGCCGCAAGGTCGAATCGCTCGTGAAGAACGAAGCGGCTCAATAAAGTGTCGGCGTTCGAAGTCACCGTCGCCCGGAGCATCGTGGCGGCGACAGATGTGCGCGTCCTGGACATGGTGGATCGTCGCGGGCGTCCCTTGCCCGCGTTCGATCCGGGTGCGCATATCGACGTGCATCTGCCCAACGGGTTGGTGCGCCAATACTCCTTGTGCAGCGATCCTGCCAGGCTGGATAGTTACCAGATTGGCGTGCTGCGTGATCCAGGTTCGCGTGGGGGATCCCTCGCCGTGCGTGGGCTGGCGGTGGGAGATTCGATCCGTATCAGTGCGCCGCGAAACCACTTTCCTCTGTTTGAAGGGGCCTCGAATCATCTTTTGCTCGCCGGGGGCATTGGAATCACGCCCATGCTGTGCATGGCGAAGTTTCTCGCGAGGTCGAACGCGGCGTTCGAGCTGCACTATTGCACCCGGTCCCTGGATCGAACGGCCTTCCTGGAGAGTCTTCAACATCCGTCGCTGGCGCCATGGTCCACGGTTCACTTCGACGATGGCGCCGCCGGCCAGAAGCTCGACCTGGATCGTGTGCTCGAGGAAGCGACGCACGGCACCCACCTGTATGTCTGCGGGCCGGCAGGCTTCATGGAGTGGGTCTTGGGTTCTGCGCGCCGGGCCGGCTGGGGCGAGGATCGCCTGCATCGCGAGTATTTCGCGGCGCCTGCCTCCACGCAGCCGATGCCGACGGGCGAGTTCCGCGTGAAGGTGGTGTCGACGGGGGCGGTCGTGCCGGTCATGGCGGACCAGTCGGTGGCCGAGGCCCTCAAGCAGAGTGGCATCGAGCTTCCCGTCTCGTGTGAGCAGGGCATCTGCGGCACCTGCGTGACGCGCATTCTGGAAGGCGTCCCGGACCATCGCGACTTTTTCCTGACCGACACCGAGCATGCTGCGGGGAACATCTTTACACCTTGCTGCTCACGCGCGAAAACGCAGTTGCTGGTGCTGGATCTTTGATGAGGGCGACTTCCAGGACAGGTCTGCAAGACGTTGGCATGAGGAGAACATCGAAATGAAATCGAAGGCAGCCGTTGCCTTTGCGCCAGCTCCTGGCTGCGGCAAGGCGCTTCGCTCGCAATGGCCATGATGATGGCCGCTGCATCTCCCACCCTCGGGTCGGTGTGTGTCGACGTCCATTCGATCGCACGCGCAAGTTCGTGCGGCCAGACCACTTGAGCGTGAGGCGCTTGTGGCGGCTCATCGATACGGTGTCCATGTCTCACTTGCAGATGTCTTCAACCGTGAGGCCATACCGAGCCATCATGGCGTTGATCTCCTCGATCGCTTGCTGCCTCTCAATGCCCGAAGGGATCTGCGGATCTTGGTCAGCTTCTCGGAAGAAGTGGTTCAGGCTCCCCATGAGTTCCTGATATCGCTGCTCGCCCATCTGCTCACCCGGTCGAATGCGAGGGAGCTCATTTTTGGTGTGATTACTGCGTCTTCTAGGGTTCATGCTGAGTGGACTTCACGTTTGGCGCATCCACAGCGGCAGTAGTGTTTGGTCTCTTGGACCGCTATTGCTCATATGGCGAATCCAGGTGCGCCGGGGCGGTTCATGGTCGCAGTCTACTGAACCCAAAGAACTTGTCGATCGGTTCAGGCAATCATGATTGAGCGATATTCACGCCAGGAGTTTTAGCGAGACGCCATCTGCAAGCAAGGCAGCCGCGTGGAACAGCCTGTGTCCCAGTGGCAGGCCATTGTTTGAGCCGGCCCAAGCCTCAAAGTGACTCAACAGCACGCAAAAGAAAACCCGGCAAGCCGGGCTAAAGTAGGTCGCAAAGCTGTCACACCGTTGACCTATAGGAGGGCCAACATGAAAGATCACATCGGCGCGCCAAGCCTACCAAGCGGTCGTGCCCGCACCATCCAAAACCCGGCGCACAGTCCCCAACATTGATGGTGTCACTCGCGTGGCGACCGTTGGTAGAACGACTCCACTGGCTGGAAAGGCGAAAGTGACTCATTTGCCGGTGAAACTGGAGGCGCCTGAGCTTCGAGGACATCAAATACCTTCATGACCTGCCCCTGCATACGTGCCCGCTGATCCATGACCACCATCACTTCTGCAATTCGGTTTGCTGTCCTGTCGCTGACTGCCGTGACCTGCATGGGGGCCGTCGCCTCTCCTGCAGGCATTGCCGCCTTTACCTGCGAAAAGGGATCGGCACTCTACCTGCTGGCGTTTGATCCCGCCCCGCGCCGCCAAGCTTGGGGCCACCTCGGAGGACGAGCTGAGAGCGGGGAAACCGGCGCTCAAACTGCGCTCAGAGAGTTTCGAGAAGAATCCAACTGCGCCTTTGAACTGCCTGTGGACGTGGCCACCCGCTTGATTGGTCCGTCTATCTTTCCGGGGAACGGATTTCAGACCTTCGTCCTGCAGGTGCCATTCATTGAGGCGGCCACCATTGCCCAAGCGCGTCAATGCAAGGATGTTGAACGCAACCAGTGGGTGTGGGTGAAGCATGAAGCCCTGGAAGCGGCGCTGAGCTTGCGTGCTACGCATTTGCCGGTGAGTGACGGCACTCCCGAGAAAGTACATCTTTGGCGCCCCTCGCTCGATTCTTTGAGAAAGGCGCGTGACGATGGTGTGCTCCCCACCAAGGACCCTTGCAAGTAGGGGCGTCCAGAGTGGCAAGTGAGGCAAATCTCCGCCCTCACCCTTCCGTGTCAGTTGCAACCCCTTAGGCTTGCCCAAAATACTGATGTTATGTACAGTATTGGCAGGAGATCCCTATGCCAATGCTCTCAGCCCGATTTCGCCAACTCTACCGTTCACGATTGCTGCTCGCGCCCTCTTGGTTGCGGCGCATCTGGGCCTGGTTCTGACCATGAACGCCCCGGTGGTTCATGACGTTCTGTTGCGTAGAGCGTCCGTCCAAGCCGAGCGACCGAGCTCTTCAGTAGAGGATAGACGATTCATCTGGGAGAGCTGCTTTGGGCCCATCCTGATCGAGATCGTAGGTGGCGATGTTTTTGTCAACGGTGGTCGCGTTGAACCAGCCGTCCGAAACGATGCAGCTCACGCTGCCTTGAAGGCTTGATCTCAGTTTCAGATGGACAAGGACGACATCTGAAATGTCCGCCTTGGCTCGTTCCGATCCAGACTCGCGAACACTCAGACCTCAATCACGCCGCGGGGATTGAACATTCTGTTCTCGGGGCTGCCATCTTTATGCATGTACCCGCGGGCGTTGCAAACAACACGGGTCCCGTCCACTTGGTAGTCCGACGAGTCATGCATGTGGCCATGAATCCACAGCGGATTGCGCCCAACAAGATGGGATAAGTCTGATGCATAGGCCGCAGTCAACAGGTCATCGGCATAGCGTGGATGTACGGAGTTCTTGTGCGGCGCGTGGTGCGTGATCACCACGGTTTTCGAGGGGTCACCGGCCGAGAGCTGGGAGTCCAGCCAGGCCACGCTTTCCTGGTGCAATCGAGTTGTGTCGACTGCCCTGGCCTTTCGAGCCATGGATAGCCTACCGCCGGTTTCCAGGTCCACCGAAGTCAGGATCTCTGAGTAGTCGTTCATGTACAGCTCCGCCTCGGCAATGGCTTCCTCTCGCTTGTGGGCACCGAAGAATTCGAAGTCTGTCCAGAGCGTCGTACCGAGAAAGCGGCAGCCACCCAGCTCCAGGGTATCGCGCTCGAGGAAGTGAACGCCCATACGCTTGGCCGTGGACCTCATGCGCTCCAGGTGGTTTTCGAGGTGCCACTCGTAATACTCGTGGTTGCCGGCGACATAGGCGATCTCCTTGGTCACAAAGGTTTCACGCGCCCAGCGAATTCCCGAGTCGCCCTCAGCGATGTCGCCGGCCAGGACCACCAGGTCGACACCGTCGTCAATGCGCCGGTTGTTGTGAACAGGGGAGAACTTGGCGAAATCCAAGTGCAAATCCGAGAGGATGAGTAACTTCATGACCGGGCCAGACTTTTTGGTGGCGAGCCTGAGATCAGTGAAGGCGCTCTGGGCGCAGGTTCTCCGTTGCCCAGTCGCTCAGGAACTGCATCACCATGCGCCGCAGCTCCCGGGCGTTCAGCCGAGCACCTTCGTACATCGACCGAGGCGGCAGCGGCAGCACCTCCAGCGGCAAGCGCCACTCCCGAGCAATGTCATCGGTAATGCCTTTCACCAGCACCGCCATGTCCTCAGGTCTGGGCTCTGGCATGTAGAGGACCGTGAACCGGGAGAGCAAAGCCGCTGGCATGGATTTGAGGCTATTGGCTGTCGCCCAGAACGTCAGTCGGGTGAAGTTGCAGGTGGCCTGCAAGAATCCGTCATGCCAGCGCGCAGCGGTCTCAGGCTCCAGGAAGCCGAGCAACAATGACGCGGCAGGGGCGCCGTTCGAGTTGGTTTCCCCAACTTTGTCAATCTCGTCCAGAAGCACCATGCCGCTGGCGGACTTGTGCTGAAGCATGAGGCGCAGCAGCGGCGTGGGCTCACCGCCCGCCCACCCTCTTGAGGTGCCGGAGAGCAACTTGCTGTCCGTTCGCCCGCCCAACGCGAGAGGCAAGTAAGGCAGTTTCAGATGTTCGGCCAGGCGTCGTACAAACCGGGATTTTCCCGATCCCGGATACCCGACGATCAACACTGGCGAGAGACACAGTTCTCGGACACCGAACAGGCTGCGGGCCTTCATCATGCTGCCCAACTCGCTCACCACATTGGTGGCCCAGGGAAACTCCTGCGCCAAAGCATCGAGAACCGCGTCGACTTCTTGGGGCGATGGCATCGAGGCAACCGGCTGCGGGATCAGCAGCGGTTTGTAGATCCGAATTGTCTCGGCGTCCTCTTTGTTGGAAGCAGTGGGAATGGGTCCACGTACGACCTGCAGGGTGCCAGCCCTTGCTGTCCCTGCAGGAGGTTCGGGTTCAGAAAGGATCGATGCTGAGACCCGGTTGACTTCGCTTCTTTCACTGGTCACCGTCTGATCGACGAAGGCCAATCCGCTGACGTGCAAGGCCACCAACCTTTGCAGACTGCCATCCCAGAACCCTTCGTGGTCCTCAGCATCTGGCGTTGAAGCCAGCTGTTCTGAAACCGCCGACCAGAGTCCTTGGCACAGGCCTTGAAAGAAATCCTTGCGATTCTGTGGGGCCCTCAACTCACGGGTTTCACTTTCCAGCGACGACAGCATGGCGATCGATCGCAGCACGGAGAGACAGTCTGTGCTGTCCCACGCCTGCAGGCGATCTTCCCGATGTGCAGCCACAGCTGTCGCTACACAAGCGCGCAGCGATGCAACCGTCCCAATCGGCAGGCGCAGCGGGCGATCTGAATCGTCTGTGCCGGGACAAATACGATGAAGCTTGAGAAAGGGTAGGCCTTCCGCATGCGGAAGGCGCGGCTTCCACGCTTCGCGGGGAAGCCTCAACCCGGCTTGCTTGAGATGCTCCATGGCGCGAAGCTCATGCAAGACGGGAGTGTCGACGGTTTGAGTCAAGTTCTCCAACCATTCCAGCCGAAACGCATCCGCACTTTCGTCGTCGAGCCGGAGCTCGTCCAGGGTATCCAGCACCTCAATTGCGAGGGCTGCACGTTCCGCCGAAAAGTCTTGAGCCTCAAGCGCCCGTCTGACCAGGTGTTTGACGAAGCAGAAGTTGAGCAGCGGCTGTCGAATTTGAAAGCGGCCATTTTTGGCACGCTGCAGTCCCAAGAACATGTTGAGGACGTGGTGGTGCGATACTGCCGCCGTCGCATTGATCGGGCACTGAAAAGGCTAGATCTTTCGGCTCCAAAAAACGTGGCCAGCCTAGTCTTTGAGTACACCACCCAAACCGCCCAGTTAGATGTCGCGAACATTGCGGCCGAGGCGACCAGCAAAATCCGAGACGCGTCAACGAATGGCGACTTACCTGACTTGCTGACGATTTATGACAACAAAGGCTTGCTTGCTCTCGCCGCGTCCCATCTCAAGCAGACACGGGTTGTTGCCTTTGAAGCTTGGCTGACCAGGATGCTGCGAGACGAAGTAAGGGCGCCGAACCTAGCTGCCGCTCTAAAGGCCGTGCTGCCACGGGTCCATGTCATCTAAACACGACTCTTTTTGATGAACTTCATCGTGTTTGGTGGTGGGATCGTAAGTCCGCCTCTGGCCGACCGCACCCATTGGTGAAGTGGTGTTCGCGACCCGGAGCGGGGATCTTTTTTAGCGTCGCAAAGCAGTCGTTGTGGGCATCCTGAATTTTCCGGTTTATGTTAGTGTTATGCACACAAGCGCACCTTGAACATCCAATGAGTACTGATACTGTAGCCATAATTTCAGCGATTGCTGCATTACTGAGTGCCATAGGTGGAGGTGTCGCCTGTATTGCAGCATTTAGATCCGCAACGCATGCAAAGGCTACATTCGACAGCGCGCAACTCGCAGAAAAGAGATTGGTGCTTCGTCAGCTGTCTGTTACTGCTCATGAGATCGTAATAGAGGTTGATCGAATAAAATGGGTAGCACTGGGCTTGAAAGTGTCTTACCAAACGCTATTCACATTCGCGGGGCAATTGGGTTCCTCCCGGCAGCAGCTATATCAACAAGAAATCGAGGTGAAGCTTCAAGAAGCCGAGCGTCTTCTTAAAATAGCTGCCCCCTTCGCGACTTTCCAGGACAAGTTGTTGAATGGACCGCTCGAAGAAATCACTTCTCGTGAAATATTGGTTTCCCAAACAGCAATGCAAGTCAGGGCCCTTCTAGCGAAACTTGAAGAAGAGCAGCGTACAATTGAAACCCAGAATCAAACTCATCGCGAACGAACTCTGCGCCGTTAAAGCAAAAGATGCCTAACAAACAGCTCCTGAGGCGGAATTGTTGATTTCAGGGTTAACCAAGAACCCCAAAAATGGGCGGTCGATCGGTGACACGTGATCGGAGGGCGAGAGGGCTAACTTCGACACATTGGCTCCGTGAGTGCCTTCGCAGAGCAGTTTTTCAAAGGAGCTATCGCGAGCCGCTACGCTAGGTACAAACCACCAGGGACTTACCTCCAGCGATGAATGACTGTTTCACCGTTGGAGCAAAGAGCTCCAGGCCTGGGCCGGGCTTCCCGGCAGGTCGCAACAATTCCCCATTGACCAGCAGGACCAATATGCCGAAGGTCGGCTGTTTGGGGCGGCCCAACCTCACACTGTCGGCCAACATGCGGAAAAGCGGTCGTTCAGCGCACATGTTCTGGCGCGAAAGTATGTTGGCGTGGTTTTTGCACCCTTTGCAAGAGACATGACGACATACTTTTGTCGCTCAGGAATTGATTGTGTTTGATACAATCGTTTACAAATGATTTCTATGCCGAGCTTTTCCAATAGACTCCCACAGACACATCATTTTCAAACCCCAGATTTAGTATGACCATAATCATGGTCTCGCTATCGACCAAGTTTACAATATGTTTATCCAAAAGAGACTTGATCTTCTTTAACCAAACTGGGATGACTTTACAGGCTTGAACAAAGTCCTTGCTTCTACCAAATGGATTCTGAGCATGAAGCAAGCCGCCACAACGGGAATAGATATCAAGCAACTCATCTCGCGTCAGATATCCACTTTTTACTGGCTGAGTCCTTGTGTGATTTGGGTCGTCATTCCATCCCTGTAGGACAATCGGTTCAGGGTAGTATTTTGGATTTATTGGCTCCAAGTTTTTGACGATTTCTTTGGCATTCCAAAGTTTTGCCAAGCTATTGGATATTTTTTGATATTCTACCTGGTTGGCTGCAAGGGAGGAAAGTGCAATCAATTCCAGTATTTTTCGAATCTGTACACACATCAACTCAACATCTGTGATTAAGATGCCTGTTGTAATCTTTCGAGAAATTAATTGATCTACAACTTCAATTCGTCGCTTTGCTTCTTTCATGCACTCTTTGTACTTTTGTGCTTGAATTTTAATACTCACTGTGGTGCCTCATTCGGTGGAAGCTGGAGTCGATAGAACAAACTTTGATGTGAAGGGGAAAACACCGGATACCCCCAACTGCAGTCGTTAAATACAGTCGCACCCCACCGCCGAAAAGTGTTTGAAATCAACCAGTTGACTAACGCTCGTGGACCGGTGAGCAGGTATAGCAGATTCAGCAAGCTTGACCAAGTCAGAAACACCACGACGAGATCGCCGGGCGGACCAGCCGATTACAGTGGGAGAACTACGGCGCTCGCGCTCGCGCTTGACTCGACATGACTCGCCAATCTCAGCCAACTGAATGACCGCTATGTACCCCATGACCTAGTGACAGCAACATGTCGAACCCGCCAGTTCATATGATGGAGGAGCGTTCGATCGCGCCGCGCCATCCGGGTTGTGGGAGCCCGATGTCCGCTGTACCGCATGCAGCCAACATTCAAAACTTCGCGTGCTACGAGGACGGACGACTGCTTGGTACCAGCCAGCAAGAGTGCACCCGTAGCCAACGACCGCCTCCAATCGCTGCACTACGGGCATTCCGTGGATTGGCCCTGAGGATTTCGGCGGTGTGTCTCGTGACGGCACACCCTGAAAAGGCGCGTCCAGGGCTGGCAACTCTCTTGTTACAAAGTTGGGTTGAGGCCCGACCATCTTTATTCCAGCCCGACCAACTTTATTCCTCCCGGTCACTTTTCCACGAGCCCCCTCCCGCTCATTCCACCGTGACGCTCTTGGCCAGGTTCCGGGGCTTGTCCACATCCGTGCCCTTGGCCAGCGCCGTGTGATACGCCAGCAATTGCAGTGGCACCACATGCAGGATGGGTGAGAGCACGCCGTAGTGTTCGGGCATGCGGATGACGTGGATGCCTTCGCTGCTCTTGATGCGGGTGTCGGCATCGGCCAGCACGTAGAGTACGCCGCCACGGGCGCGCACTTCCTGCATGTTGCTCTTGAGCTTTTCCAGCAGGGTGTCGTTGGGTGCCACCGTGACCACGGGCATGGCGCTGGTGACCAGGGCCAAGGGGCCATGTTTGAGTTCGCCAGCAGGGTAGGCCTCGGCGTGGATGTAGCTGATTTCCTTGAGCTTCAGGGCGCCCTCAAGCGCAATGGGGTAGTGCAGGCCGCGCCCCAGGAACAGGGCGTTGTCCATGCGACCGAAGTCTTCGGCCCAGCTGATGATCTGCGGTTCCAGTGCCAGCACGCCCTGCAGCGCCACCGGCAGGTGCCGCATGGCCTTGAGGTGATCGGCTTCGGCCCCTTCGCTCAGGTGGCCGCGCATTTGCGCCAGGGTGAGCGTGAGCAGGAACAGGCCGGCCAGCTGTGTGGTGAATGCCTTGGTGGACGCCACGCCAATCTCCACCCCCGCGCGCGTCACGTAGGCCAGCGCACACTCGCGCACCATGGCGCTGGTGGCCACGTTGCAGATGGTCAGCGTGTGCTTCATGCCCAGGCTCTGGGCGTGCCGCAGTGCGGCCAGCGTGTCGGCGGTTTCGCCGCTCTGGGTGATGGTGACCACCAGCGTGCGCGGGTTGGGCACGCTGGTGCGGTAGCGGTACTCGCTGGCCACTTCCACCTGCGTGGGAATCTTCGCAATGCTCTCCAGCCAGTACTTGGCAGTGCAGCCGCTGTAGTAGCTGGTGCCGCACGCCAGGATGAGCACGTTGTCGATGTCCTTGAAGATGCGGTAAGCGCCGTCGCCAAACAGCTCGGGGGTGACACTGACGACGCCATCGAGCGTGTCGCCGATGGCGCGCGGTTGTTCGAAGATCTCTTTCTGCATGTAGTGCCGGTAGGGGCCCAGTTCGGCCGCGCCGCTGTGGGCTTGCACGGTTTTCACGGGACGCTCCGCGACCTCATACGGGCGGCCTTGCGCATTGGTTACCCAGTAGCGGCCCAGTTGCAGGTCCACCAGGTCGCCCTCTTCCAGGTAGACGATCTGGTCGGTCACGCCGGCCAGGGCCATGGCGTCACTGGCCAGGAAGTGCTCGGTGCCCACTTGCCCGTCCAGCACACCCACACCCAGCACCAGCGGTGAACCGGCGCGTGCACCCACCACCCGATGGGGTTCGTCGCGATGGAACACGGCCAGCGCGTAGGCGCCATGCAGCTGGGGCACGGCCGCCTGCAGGGCGGCGAACAGGTCGCCGTCGTACAGCGAGTCGATCAGGTGGGCGATGACTTCGGTGTCGGTCTGGCTTTCAAACACATAACCCTTGGCCTGCAAGCTCTCGCGCAGTTCGTCGTGGTTTTCGATGATGCCGTTGTGCACCAGTGCCACCCGGCCCGTTGCACCTTCGGTGTCACCGGGGCCTTGGCTGAAATGGGGATGTGCGTTGTGCACGGCGGGGGCGCCATGGGTGGCCCAGCGGGTGTGGGCGATGCCTGTACCGCTGGCGATGCCTTCGCTCTGCACCTGCTGCATCAATTCGGCCACCCGCGCCGTGCTGCGTGCGCGTTTGAGCCCGCCGGCATGTACCGCCACACCGCAGGAGTCGTAGCCCCGGTACTCCAGCCGCTGCAAACCCTGAACCAGCACAGGCACGATGTCGCGCCCTGAAACCCCTGCCACGATGCCGCACATATTGCACTCCTTGAACTTGAATGGTCAGGATGCTAGCGATGGGCCAGAGAAATATGGCATGTCATTTGGAGGCCATATGAAAGATAATTTCACACTACTGCATGAATAGTTTTTTATTTCTCTGAATACGCAATCATGAAATTAATTGACATAGATGAGGCCGACTTGCGGCTGCTCGACCTGATGCAGACCGATGCCGCACGCAGCAACCAGACCCTGGCAGAACTCGCCCACCTGTCACCGCCCACCAGCCTGCGGCGCATCAAGCGGCTGCGCGAAAGTGGCTTGATCGAGCGCGAAGTGGCCCTGCTCAGCCCCGATCGCCTGGCCGCCCACACCGGCCACGGCCTGACCGCTCTGGTGGAAATCACGCTGGAGCGTCAGGGCAGCGAACACCTGGACCGGTTTGAAGCGCGAGTGGTGGCAGACGCGGCCGTGCAGCAGTGTTACCGCGTGAGCCCGGGCCCTGACTTCGTGCTGGTGGTGCACACGGTGGACATGCCGGCCTACCTAGCCCTGGCGCAGCGCCTGTTCACCGGGGAGGCGAATGTGCGCAACGTCAAGGCCTTCTTCAGCGTCAAGCGAGCCAAGTTCGATCCCCGCCTACCCCTGCCCATGGCGCGCCAGCATTGAGCGACATTCCGCCATGAAGTCAACAAAAGCTTTCTATTTCGCCTTAAATCACACGTTTTGTGCGCCCCAGGGGGTAACAAAGTGTTGACGCAGAGCGAGTTGTGTAACACCCTCCTAGAATTCCGCCAACACTAAATTGGGTCGTCGCAGGAGGTTGCATGTTGCCGTTGTTGATTGGGTTGCTGATTGCCCTGGTGCTGGTGGGCGCCGGGGTGTGGTTCTGGCGCCGCAGCCAGGTGAAGTCGTCTGGCCGCGACGACCGCTACACGCCTGAGCGCATCCTCACCACCGAGCAGGTGCACATGCTCGACTACCTGCACGACACCTTCCCTGGCCAGGTGGTGCTGCCCAACATGCTGCTCAAGGACATGCTCTCCATCCGCCGCGCGTCAGACCGCGTCAAGGCCGAAGAGCGGCTGAGAAAGCAACGGGTGGACTTTGTGGTCTGCGGCGAAGACGGCCGCCCGACTTTTGCTTTCGACATCGAGCAGTACCACCTGAGCAACGCGAAGGCCAAGGCCCATCAGGTGAAGATCAAGAACCGCATTCTGAAGACCGCCGGTGTGCGATTCGTGTTCCTGAAGAACGGCTTGCACCGCATGCCTTCGCCCGCCGAATTCCGCAAGCAACTCAACCTGGCCGCCCTCCCTCAGCCCCTGCCCAAAGACAAAGAAGACTCCAGCGAAAGCCGGCGCCAGCAACTGGAGTCCCAACTCTCCGAGTTCGATCAGGTCTACCCGGCCACGGGTTTCCGTGATTCGGAAGTCATGGGCCTCAGCGGCCTGATGGACCTCGACCGCGAAGGGCGCAGCAGTCTCAGTGGGGGCCTCAACAGTGTCAGCGCCGGGCTCAACAGTGTCAGAGGCGGGCTCAATGGCAGGGCTGCAGACCGCCCTGCGGGCAACAACAGCGAATACAAGGGCAAGAGCAAGTCGGGGTCGTCGCACCTCGGCTGATGCCGCCCCCTCGCCACCGTCCCTCGCTTCTTCGCACTTTCAGTTTTTTTGCTTGGCCGGTCGCTGCCAGTTGGGCAGGCTGATCTGCTTGCCTCGCGCCACAGTCAGGCTGCCGGGGGCGGTGTCCTTGGTCACCGTGGATCCGGCGCCCACCGTGCCCCCCGCACCAATCGTCACCGGCGCCACCAGCACGCAGTTGCTCCCCACATGCACGTCGGCCTCGATGACGGTGCGGTGTTTGTTGGCACCGTCATAGTTGGCGGTGATGCTGCCGGCACCGTAGTTCACCCGCTCCCCCACCGTGGTGTCGCCCAGGTAGGCCAGGTGGTTGGCCTTGGCGCCATCGGCCAGGGTCGAGTTCTTCACTTCAACAAAATTCCCGATGTGCACCTCGGCACCCAGCTGGGCACCGGGCCGCAGCCGCGCAAACGGCCCCACCAGCGCACCGCGGCCCACAGACACACCCAGCTTTTCGCCGTCAATGTGGGTGAACGGATGAATGACCGCACCCGCGTCGATGGCCGCGTTGGCGATCACGCAGTTGGCGCCAATGCGCACGCCCTCGCCGAGTTTGACGCGCCCTTCGAACACGCAGTTCACGTCGATCTCCACGTCGGGCGCGCACATCAGCTCACCCCGCACATCCAGCCGCGCCGGATCAGCCAGGCGCACGCCCTGTTCCATCAGCGCTTCGGCCAGGCGGCGCTGGTAGGCACGCTCCAGCTCGGCCAGTTGAACCGGGCTGTTCACGCCGGCCACCTGCACCTCGTCGCTGGTGGTGATGGCTTGCACCTGCAGGCCACGCGCCACCGCGTGCTTCACCACATCGGTCAGGTAGTACTCACCCTGGCTGTTGTCATTGCCGAGTTCGGCGAGCAGCGGCTTGAGCACGTCAGCGGGCACCGCCATCACGCCGCTGTACCACTCGGTGATGCGTCGCTGCGTGGCGTCGGCATCCTTGTGTTCAACGATGGCGCGGACCGAACCATCGTCGCCGCGAACGATGCGGCCATAGCCGGTGGCATCGGCACCGGTGTCCACGCTCAGCAAGGTCAGGTATTTGCCGGCACAGGCCTGCAGCAGCGCTTGCAGCGCTTCCTGACCGATCAGCGGCACGTCGCCGTTCAATACCAGCACCACGCCGTCGTCCGCCAGCAGCGGCACCGCCTGCTGCACCGCATGACCCGTGCCGAGCTGGGGTTCCTGCCGAACGAAACGCAGCGCCGCGCCGTCAGACACGCTCAGCCCTTGTTCCACCAGCTCGGCGCCATGGCCGGTGATCACAACCACCGAACGCGCCGATAACCGCACGGCGCGGTCGATCACGTGCTGGGCCAGTGCGCGCCCTCCCAATCGGTGCAACACTTTGGGTCGCTGACTCTTCATGCGCGTGCCTTTGCCGGCCGCCATCACCACCACATCCACAGGGAACGACATGAGCACCTCTTTCGGGGACAAAATGCGCGGCGTTCTTGCCAGCGCCATCAAGCGGAGGATTATCGCCCGCAGGTTCTGGGTCGGCAGCGCTGCCGTGGTGCTCACGCTGGGCCTGGTCGCCTGCAGCACCGCCCGGCTGGCCTACAACCAGGCGCCCAACCTCACCTACTGGTGGCTTGACGATCACATCGATTTCACCAGCGACCAGACACCGCAAGTGCGCAGCAAGATCGGCGCGTTCTTCGAGTGGCACCGCCGCAACGAGCTGCCCATGTACTCGCAGAGGCTGCAGGCCTGGCAGGCCCTGGCACAACGCGACATCACACCGGCTCAAGCCTGCACCGAGTTCGAGGCCATTCGCCAACGCATCGACGCGGCCGCCGAGCGCATGGTCGCGCCCATGGCCAAGATGGCCCTGCAACTGGACGCAGACCAGCTCGCGAACCTGCAACGGCGCCAGGCCAAGAGCAACGAAGAATTCGCCAAGGACCACCTTCGGCCCGACCGTGAACAGGCCCTGGACAAACGTTTGAAGAAAGCCGTCGAACGCAGCGAGCGTTTTTATGGCGCTCTGACGGCCGCGCAACGCGAGCTGCTGCGCGACCAGCTGCGCCGTTCACCCTGGGACCCCGAACGCACCCAGGCCGAACGTGAACGCCGCCAAGCCGACCTGCTGAAAACGGTGCGTGAACTGCAAGCCAACCCCGCCATCGCAGAACAGGCAGTGCGCGAGCACGTGGCGCGCATCAGCCGTTCACCCACGCCCGGCTACCCTGAATACAGTGCTCGGCTGGTGCAGCACGGCTGTGCACAGTTTGCGGCCCTGCACAACAGCACCACGCCCGAACAGCGCGCCAACGCGGTCAATGCGCTCAAGGGCTACGAAGCCGACGTGGTCAGCCTGGCCTCCCGGGACTGACCAGCGGTTCACCAGCCGGGCACCAAACCGGCACATCTGAGCTGAAAAACCGCCGCCTGCTGGTGCACGCGGTGGCATGAACTCGCTTGGCGCGCACAACTTTGACGCACATTCGTTGTATACAAGGCTGATATGGAGGTGGCACGGATCTCGCATGGAGAGCTTTCAAAGGTTCATTCATGGTCAGCTCCGTCGACATCGCCCAACGCATCATTGAAGCCGTGCTGGCCCAGCGCCTGGCACCCGGCACCCGCCTGGGCGAACAAAGCCTGTCCATCCTGTTTGACTGCAGCCGCACCCTGGTGAGAGAGGCGCTGGTGCGCCTGGCGGCACGCGGCATCGTCACCGTGAGTTCGCGACGCGGCTGGTACGTGGTGCAGCCCTCGCACGACGAAGCCCGCGAAGCCTTCGAGGCGCGCCGCGTCATCGAAACCGGGCTGATCCGCCGCACACAAAGCATCGACAAGCCCAGCCTGAAGCGCCTGCGCCAGCACCTGAAGCAGGAGCAGGCCGCGCTCAAGGGCAGCGACGTGGGCCAGCGCAGCTATTTGCTGGGCGACTTTCACGTGTGCCTGGCCGAGTGCCTGGGCAACCAGTTGCTGGCCGACACGCTGCGCGATTACACGGCCCGCACCACCTTGATTGCCATGCTCTACCAGTCCACCCACGACGCCGTGCAGTCGTGCCAGGACCATGTGGCCATCGTCGAAGCGCTGGAGCGCGGCGACACCGCCGCCGCCGAGCAACTCATGGAAGCGCACATCGGCCAGGTGCAGGCGGCTTTGCGGTTGGCCCCGGCGAACGACCCGTTGGCCGGCCTGCGCGACGCCCTGGCGCCCTTGCGCGAAGCCACCCCGGGCAGCGGCCGCTCACGGCGCGCCACCCCACCCGATCCCTCCCAACCACCCCCTGAAACCTACCTAGGAGCCCTGCTATGACATTCACCAAACGCCTGTTGATGGCCAGCACCATCTCGCTCGCCGCGCTCAGCGCCATGAGCACCGCCCACGCGCAAGCCGCGCTGGACGGCGTGATGAAAAACAAGCTGATCAAGATCGCCGTGCCCACCGACTTTCCGCCCTATGGTTTTGTGGGCGTGGACCTCAAGCCCCAGGGCCTGGACGTGGACATGGCCAATTACATCGGCAGCAAGCTGGGCGTGAAGGTGGAACTGGTGCCCGTGACCAGCGCCAACCGCATTCCCTACCTGCAGACCAAGAAGGCCGATCTGGTGATCTCCACTCTGGGCAAGAACGCTGAGCGCGAAGCCGTGATCGACTTCACCGCCGCCTACTCGCCGTTCTTCCAGGCCGTGTACGCACCCAAGTCCATGACGATCACCGGCTTCGCCGACCTGGCGGGCAAGTCGGTGGCGGTCACGCGCGGCGCCATCGAAGATCAGGAGCTGACCAAGGTGGCGCCGCCCACGGCCGACATCAAGCGCTTCGAGGACAACAACACCACCGTCTCGGCCTTCGTGTCGGGCCAGTCCCAGGCGATTGCCACCGGTGTGTCGGTGGCCGACAACATGATCAAGCGCAACCCGCAACTGGGTGCCGAATTCAAGGTGCTGCTGAAAGACAGCCCCAACTTCATTGGCGTGGCCAAGGGTGAAGACGCGCTGCGTCTGAAGGTGAACGAAATCATCGCCGCCGCCAAAACTTCGGGCGACATCGACGCCATGGCCAAGAAGTGGCTGGGTCGCCCTGCCGGCACCCTCCCCTGAACATGACCCCCACGCTCCGCCGCAGGGATGGTTTGCCCCCACGCTCCGCCGCTGCGCGGGTCGCTGCCCCCCGAGGGGGCTGATCCGGCTTGGGGCGGCCCGGCGCCGGATCGCGCACCGCTGCTCGGGTCGCAACATGTCACTTCTGTGCACAGCTGTCTGATCGGCTAGGAAACTCACATGAGCATCGAACTCGACTTCTGGGCAGTACTCGCTCAATGGCCGTTGCTGGTCAAGGGCGTGGTCTGGACGCTGGGCCTGACCGCCATCTCCGCCGTGATTGGCCTGGTGGTGGGCACGCTGTGCGCCTGGGCGCGCAGCAGCGGGCCGTTGTGGCTGCGCTGGCTGGTGGGGGCGTATGTGGAGCTGATCCGCAACACGCCCTTCATCGTTCAGCTCTTCTTCGTGTTCTTCGGCCTGCCAGCTGCGGGCGTGAAGCTCACGCCAGAGACCGCTTCGGTGATCGCCATGGTGGTCAACCTGGGCGCCTACGCGGCCGAGATCATCCGCGCTGGCATCCAGGCCACGCCCAAGGGTCAGATCGAAGCCGCAGCCAGCCTGGCGCTCTCCCGGGTGCAGACCTTCGTGCATGTGGTGCTGCCTCCAGCTTTGAAGAAGGTGTGGCCCGCGCTGACCAGCCAGATCATCATCGTCATGCTGGGCTCGGCGGTGTGCGGGCAGATTTCCACGCAGGAACTCAGCTACGCGGCCAACTTGATCCAGAGCCGCAACTTCCGCGCGTTCGAGGCCTTCATCGTTGCAACGGCCATCTATCTCTTGCTCTCCATCGGCGTGAGGGGGTTGCTGAACTGGGCCGGGCCTCGCTTCTTTTTTGGAGGAAGGCGGTGAGCGCCCCCCTGCGTCGCTTCGCGCCTTCCCCCCACAGGGGGGACGAGACCAGCGGCCGGGCAAAGCCCGTTCCGCGGTCTCTCTGGACGGGGCACCGTTGTACTCACCCGTGCTTCTCTGAAGAACAGATGCTGGAGTGTTTCCATGGTTGATTTTTCCCTTTGGGACATCGTTCGCAACCTGCTGCTGGCCGCGCGCTGGACGGTGGCGCTTTCGCTGATCGCTTTCATTGGCGGTGGCCTGGTGGGACTGGCGCTGCTGGTGGCGCGCACGGCACGCTGGCCCGGGGCTGAAACCCTGGTGAGCGGCTACGTGCAGCTGTTCCAGGGCACGCCTTTGCTGATGCAGTTGTTTCTCGCCTACTTCGGCCTGGCGCTGTTCGGTTTGGAAACCTCCGCCTGGACGGCGGCGGCCGTGGCGCTCACGCTCTACACCAGCGCCTTTCTGGTGGAGATCTGGCGCGGCTGCGTGGCCGCCGTGCCCAAGGGCCAGTGGGAAGCGGCGCAAAGCCTGGCGCTGAGCTTTGGCGAGCAGCTTCGCTACGTGGTGCTGCCACAGGCCACACGCATCGCCATTGCGCCCACGGTGGGCTTTCTGGTGCAGGTGGTCAAGGGCACGGCGCTGGCGTCGGTGATCGGGTTCGTGGAGCTGACCAAGGCCGGCACCATGATCACCAACGCCACCTTCGCACCCTTCCTGGTCTACAGCTGCGTGGCACTGATGTACTTCGCGCTGTGCTTCCCCGTGAGCCTGTACGCACGCACCCTGGAGAAAAAATTCCATGCCAACCACTGAACGCACCATCGTCGACATCCAGCAGCTGCGCAAGTCCTACGGCAGCAACGAGGTGCTCAAGGGCATCGACCTGCAAGTGAAGGCTGGCGAAGTGATCGCCATCATCGGCAAGAGCGGATCGGGCAAAAGCACGCTGCTGCGCTGTATCAATGGTCTTGAAGAGTTCCAGGCCGGCGCCCTCACCGTGGACGACAAGCCCCTGCTGCACAAGAACGCTGCGGCCATGCGTGAATTGCGCCAGCACGTGGGCATGATCTTCCAGAACTTCAACCTGTTTCCGCACCTGAGCGTGGGCCGCAACGTGATGCTCGCGCCCAGCCTGGTGAAAAAGACCGGCAGTGCCGAAGGAGCCGAGCGTGCGCGCCAGTTGCTGGCCCGGGTGGGCCTGGGCGAAAAGTTCGATGCGTTCCCGGATCAACTCTCAGGTGGTCAGCAACAGCGCGTGGCCATCGCCCGCGCCCTGGCCATGCAGCCCAGCGTGTTGTTGTGCGACGAGATCACGTCCGCACTCGACCCCGAACTGGTGGGTGAGGTGCTGCGCGTGGTGGAGTCGCTGGCCGAAGAAGGCATGACGCTGCTGATGGTCACGCACGAGATGGGCTTTGCCCGCAAGGTGAGCGACCGCGTGATCTTCATGCACCAGGGCCGCGTGCACGAAATGGGCCCACCGGACAAGCTCTTTGGCTCGCCGGAAACCCCCGAACTGCAGCAGTTCCTGTCATCGATCCATTGAGCTCCCCAGGACTTCGGCCAAGGCGACCAGGCAACGAGGGGGAAACCGCATCAGCGGCGCCGGGGAGAGCGCCGAACGCAACGCCAACGAAGGGGAGTTTTTCCAGGGCACCCGTGGAACCGGCTCTGCCGGGCCACTGGGTGCGTCCCCCCTCCAAGCGGCGAAGCCGCGCAAGAGAGGGGGGAAGCCGCGTCAGCGGCGCAGGGGGGGAGCGCTCTATGCCCACACCCACACCACAGCCAGTGAAGCCAGCGTCACCGGAATGCCGGTGATGGCGTGGCGTTTCCAGTCAATCTCGATGCCTTGCTGGCGGGCCAGGTCGGCCACGATCAGGTTGGCGATCGAGCCCACCAGCAGCAGGTTGCCGGCGAAGGTGCTCACCAGGGCCAGCATCACGCCGGCCTGCTCGCCGCTGGCGCCCAGATGCGGCAGCAGCAGCATCACTGCCGGCACGTTGGACACCAGGTTGGACAACACCGCACCCACCACCAGCAGCGGCCCCGGGTCGGCCAGGTGCACACCCTGCGTGCCCAGCCAGGCCACGGCCTGACCCGCCAGCCCGGTGGTCTCGAACGCATGGTTGACCACAAACAGGCCCATGAACAGGATAAGCAACGGCCAGTCGATCAGCCCCATGACACGGGCCGACTGCAGACGCCGGCTCAGCAGCAGCACACCGGCGCCCACCAGCGCGGCCACATCACGCGGCCAGTCGGTGAACAGAAAGATCAGCAGCAACGCTGCGGCCACGAGGAGACCCTTGGTGGTCTGCCACCCATCGAACACGGGCTCATCAGCGGCAAAGTTGTTCGCGCCCTCTCCCGCCGGGACCTGGCTGGGTGGAAGGCTCCCCGCCTTCGACCCAGGCCCAAATGCCAGCCACACCCACAGCAATGCCAGGCTGATCAGCACCGGCGGCGCGGCCTGCCGCACATACCCCGCAAACGGCAGTTGAAGCACCGAGCCAATGAGCATGTTCTGCGGATTGCCAATGAGTGTGGCCGCCGAGCCGATGTTGGCGGCGCAGGCCAGCCCGATCAGGAACGGCAGCGGGTTCAGCCTGCGATGCAGGCACAGCCGGGCCACCACCGGCGTCATGGCCAGGCAGACAATGTCGTTGGAAAACACCGCCGACAGCGATCCCGCCACACCGATCAGCGCTGCCAGCAGCGCACCGCGGGACAGTGGCAGAGCGCCGACCCGACGCGTCACGGCCGTGTAGAAGCCGCCCAGCCGCATCTGCGCCGACACCACCATGAACGCGAAGAGCAGGACGATGGTGGGCAGGTCGATGGCGCGGGCTGCGTCCTCGACGGGCAGGCCTGCCAGCGCGATCACCGCAATGGCCCCCAGCAGGGCCACGCCGGAGCGGTCCAGCTTCAGGCGCGGCAAGCCGCCCAGAAACATGCCCAGATAGACGATGGCGAAGACCGCGACGATGGCCCAGTCGGTGGAGGGGTGGCCGAGCAGGTCCGCAGAATGGGGCATGGGAGGGATGGACCCGTAAGGGGCTGTTGATCGCTGGGGGTTGAAGAGCGGCATTGCCCAGCCGGGTGCGCCGGATCGTATCAAAGCAGCGTGATGGACCACCTGCGCTGACCGCCGGGCTGGCTGGCCGGAATCAGCCATCAATTCGTCACACCACGGGCTGCCAAACAGGTTTATATTGTCCGGACGTCTACCCCGCCACCGGCGGGGTGCCCCTTTTCTTCAGTTGCTGTCACACCATGTCTACCGCACTCCGTCCGTCCACCCTCTGGAAAGCCCTGTTCATTGCCGCCATGGCGCTGTTCCTCGCGGCCTGTAACCCCATCGCCATCATCGAGGTGAACCCCACCAAGGTGGTGGTCGACGAAGAAGTCACTTTCGATGGCTCCGGCACCCTGATCAACGCCAACCCCGAAGGCGCCACGGCGGTGAAGTACGAATGGGACTTCGGCGACGGCGAAACCGCCAATGGCTCCAAGGTGACCCACACCTACACCCGCACCGGCACGTTCAAGGTGACCCTGACCGTGACCGACAGCGCCGGCCGCAAAGGCAGCGCCACCGAATCCGTGAAGGTGAATGAATCCACCGGCAACACAGACGACGAAGATGACACCGAGGACGCAGACGCGGACGCGGACACAGAAGAGTCCTGATCGCCCGACCGCTCCGTCGCGCGCTTCATGGGCGCATAAAAAAGACCCGCCTTGGCGGGTCTTTTTTTTGGGCGCTTCGCATCAACGCCTTGCAGCCTGTAAGCGAAGCGCTGGAGGGGTGGCGCCCTCAATTCTGCAGGGCTGCCCACATTTCCTTGTCGCGTTCGGCCGTCCAGATGCGTGGGTTCTTGATGCCCTTGGCTTCGTCGTAGGCGCGGCTCACGTCGAACGGCAGGCAGTGTTCGTAGATGAACACGTGGCCAAACACCGGGTCCATGCTCTTGCGGGTGTGGGTCATGGCGGTCTTGAGGTCCATGCCGGCCGCGGCGGCTTCCTTGCCGGCCTGGAACAGCGTGGTCACCCAGCGCTGGGTGTAGTCGAGCGCCTTGTTCACGTCGGCATTGCCTTTCATGGCTTCGCCGCGGCCGGGCACGATGAATTCGGCCTTCAGTTCGCGCAGGGCTTCCAGGGTGGCGGGCCACTCTTCCAGCTGCGCATCGCCGGTGTACACGCCCGCCTCGTATTCCACCAGGTCGCCGCTGAACAGCACCTTTTCTTCTTCCACCCAGGCGATGGTGTCGCCCCGGGTGTGGCCCGGGCCCGGGTGCCAGATGCTGACCTTCACGCCACCCAGGTCCACTTCCAGGCTGCCCTGGCGGCCCGGCTTGCCGTCGCCGATGACCATGGTGGGCCAAGTCAGGCCGGGCACGCTGTCGGCGCCCCGGAACAGGCGCGGGAAGCGTTCCATTTCGCTCTGCATGTCTTGCGCGCCGCGCTCCACGATCAATTCATAGGTGCCTCGGCTGGCGATGACCTCGGTGGCGCCTTCGGTCAGGTAGGCACTAGCACCCAGCACCCGCACCGCGTGGTAGTGGGTGAGCAGCACGTACTTGATGGGTTTGTCGCTGACCGTTCGGATCTGCTTGATCAGGTCTTGCGCCATGGCCGGGGTGGCGGTGGCGTCGCTGACCATGATGAACTTGTCGCCAATGATGACGCCGGAATTCGGGTCGCCCTCGGCGGTGTAGGCCCAGCAGTGCGGGCTGAGCTGTTCGAAGGTGGTTTTTTTGTCTTCCAGGTCGGCCTGGGAGGCGAAGGCTTTGCTCATGGGGGTCTCCTGTGTGTGGCAACAATGCGCAAACTGCAACCGCCGGAATTTTACCTAAACGAAATCAATTACACATAAGTAAATAAAAACCCCACAATCCGGTCGACTTGCGGTGGCCCGTTCCGGCGCGGGAAATCACGCATCAAGCACCACGAATCGGCTGGGGCGTCAACCCAACCCCCGCTCCAGCACGGCCACCACTTCGTCGGCGAACGCGGCGTAGCTCAGCGGTCCGTCGGGCCGCAGCCAGGTGAAGGTCCAGTTGATCATCCCGAACAGCATCATGGTCAGTGCCGTCTGGTTCACCGGCGTGACACGCTCAGGGTACGCCCTACGCAAGAACCGTGTGAAAGCCGCCACCACATCGCGCTGGCGGTTCAGGATCAGCTCGCGCTGCACCTCGCCCAGAAACTTGGTGTCTGACACCAGGGCCACGTGGCGTGTGGCCGAGCTTTCGTATTCGGCAAGAAAGGCACGCACCAGTTCGCTCAGGGCGTCGCGCTCGTTCAGGTTCTTGCGCTGTGCCCGCGCCTCGGACTCACCGATCAACGCCAGCAGGCGCTGGGTGTAGCGGTCCAACAAGTCGAACAGGATCGCTTCCTTGCTCTCGTAATAGTGGTACAGCCGGGCCTTGCTGGTGCCACAGGCGGTCGCAATGTCGTTCATGCTGGCCGCGGGAAAGCTCTGCCGGGCGAAGCACTGGGCTGCCACGTCGAGGATCTGTTCGCGCTTGAGGTCGTGGGTAGCGGATTTGGGGCGGGCCATGAAGAATTGTCCCACCCCCGCGCCGCCTTCGGCGTCACCCCCTCAAGGGGGCGATACCAGTGGACCGGCAGAGCCGGCTCCACGGTATCTCTGGAACAGGCACTGCGCTCCGGAACAGTTGTTCGCCTCCTCTCGGCCTTGGCAACTTGGCTGATCAACGTCTACGATCCACCCATGCCCGCCAAACCCGTCACCGACCCGTTCGTGCTGCATGCGTGTGAGTTGCTCTCCGGCGTGGGGCCTTGTGTGGCCAAGCGCATGTTTGGTGGCTGGGGCATCTCCACCGACGGCATGAACATCGGCCTCATTGCCTGGGACACGCTGTACCTGAAGACCAATGCGTCCACCGAACCGGTGTGGCTGGCTGTCGGTGCGATGCCTTTTGTCTATGAGGCCAAGGGCAAGACCATGAAGCTGCACTACCACACGCCGCCGGATGAAGCGCTCGAATCGCCCGCCCTCATGCTGCCCTGGGCGCGGTTGGCGCTGGAGGCGGCGGTGGCTGCGCGCAAGCCCAAACGGTCATCTGCCTGAGACGCGCGCGCCGGCCTTGCGCCGCATGCCGCGCCGTAGGTACCCCGGCAGAATCAGGCCAGCCCTTGCTGCACAGCGCGTGCGATGCGCGCCACCAGCCGGGCCGCCACCCGGGCCGTGAGGCCGTCGCGGTCCAGGCCGGGGTTGAGTTCGGCCACATCGGCCGCCAGCACCTTGCCCGAGGCGAGCACCGTGTTCATCAGGGTTTGCACATGGGCCAGCGGCACGCCCAGCGCCGCCGGAGCAGAGACCCCAGGCGCCTGACCGCCGGGCAGCACATCCAGGCAGACCGTGAGGTAGACCGCCTCGCAGTCGGCCAGATCTTGCAGCAAGGCTTCGCGGGCCTCGGCCACATACCCTTCGGACTGCAGCGCGTCGTCCAGCACATGGCGCACGCCCAGCGCCTTGGCGCGGTCGAACAGAGCCTGTGTGTTGGCATAGCGGCTGATACCCAGCACGTGGTAGCAGAAGGGGCGGCCGCTGGATTGGCACCACTCTGCCATCTGGCGAAACGGCGTGCCGGAATTGGCTCGGGCGGCCATGCGCAGGTCGAAATGGGCATCGAAGTTGACGATCAGGATGCGCCGCAGATCAGGCCGCGCGCGGGCGATGCCCTGGAACGTGCCCCAGGCCACCTCGTGCCCGCCCCCCAGCACCAGTGGCAGGCAGCCCTGGGCAATGGCGGCGGCCACGCGCTGGGCCAGCGCATCCTGTGCGGCCTCGAGAGCGCCCTCTGCGGTGCCGGCCGGGCAGGTCACATCGCCCGCGTCCCAGAGCGCCGGTTCGCCCAGTACGGGCAGGCCCGCCAGGGCGCCCCGCAGCGCACGCGGGCCGTCGGCCGCGCCCACGCGACCGGCGTTGCGGCGCACACCTTCATCGACCGCAAAACCCATCAAGGCCACGCCGCCGGTCGAGGCGGGCCCGAAGGGCTGAACGTGATGGTGCCAACGGGTGCTGACACCGACTTCTTCCGGGTCGTCGCGACCTTGCCAGACGAGGGCATTCATGTGCTGCGCTCCTGTGCGGCCACCACCACACGACGGCACGGGTTGTGGCCGAACCAGTAAGTGAGTTCGTTGGGGTGTTCCAGTGCCCACACGGCGAAGTCGGCGCGCTGGCCGACCGCCAGTGTGCCCCGGTCGTGCAGGCCCAGCGCCTTTGCTGCGTGCACCGTGATCCCCCGCACCGCTTCCAGCGGCGTGAGGCGGAACAAGGTGCAGGCCATGTGGGCCATCAGGGGCAACGACAGCGCGGGCGAAGTACCGGGGTTGTGGTCGGTGGCCACCGCCATGGGCACACCGGCTTCGCGCAACGCGGCAATCGGTGGCAGCCGGGCTTCGCGCAGCATGTAGAAGGCGCCGGGTAGCAGCACCGCTGCCGTGGCGTTGGTTTTCATGGCGGCAATGCCGGCGGGGCTCAGGTGCTCCAGGTGGTCGCAAGAGAGCGCGCCGTAAGACGCGGCCAGCGCCGCCCCGCCCTGGTCAGACAGCTGCTCGGCATGCAGCTTGACGGGCAGCTGGAGCGTGCGCGCCGCCTCGAACACGCGCCGCGTCTGCGCGGGCGTAAAGCCGATGGTTTCGCAGAAGACGTCCACGGCATCCACCAGCTCCTGGGCGTGCAGCTGGGGCAGCCAGTCGCACACGGCGCTGATGTAGTCGTCGGCCCGACCCTGGTATTCAGGCGGCAGCGCGTGGGCGCCCAGAAAAGTGGTGCGCACCGACAGCAAGCGCTCCTGCCCCAGCCGGCGTGCCACGCGCAGACAGCGCGCTTCGTCCTCCAGCGTCAGGCCATAGCCGGACTTGATTTCCAGCGTCGTTACACCCTGGTCCATGAGCGTCTGGGCGCGCGCGGCGGCCTGGTCAAACAGCTCGGCTTCGCTGGCGGCGCGGGTGGCGCGCACGGTAGACAGAATGCCGCCGCCCGCACGCGCGATGGATTCATAGCTGGCACCGTTCAGTCGCATCTCGGCTTCGTCGGCCCGGCGTCCGCCATAGACGAGATGGGTGTGGCAATCGACCAGGCCGGGCGTCAGCAGCGCGCCGCCGAGATCGTGTTCTTCGGTGGCGCCCCGCGTGGCAGGTAAGGCAGACTCAGGGCCGACCCAGGCGATGTGCTCGCCCTCGGTGACGATGGCGCCCTGCTCTATCAAGCCCCAGTCGGTGCCGGCCAGCGTGGCCAGCCGGGCGTTGCGCCAAAGGCGTCGGATGGTCATGACGTCACCACAGCGCGGCCAGCGCGTCGTGGTTGCCTTCGCTGGCGCGTCCTTGCTGCACCAGCACGCGGGCGGCTTCGATGTCGGGCGCGAACAGGCGGTCGCGATCGTAGAAAGGCACGCGCGCGCGCAGCGTGGCGTGGGCCTTGGCCAGGCGTGCCGAGGTCGCCAGCGGGCGGTGAAAGTCCACCCCCTGTGCGGCGGCCAGCCATTCAATGCCCAGGATGGTGGCGGTGTTGTCGGCCATTTCGGCCAGGCGACGGCCGGCGTAGGTGGCCATGCTCACGTGGTCTTCCTGATTGGCGCTGGTGGGCAGGCTGTCCACGCTGGCCGGGTGGGCGTGGGACTTGTTCTCCGAGGCGAGCGCGGCAGCCGTGACGTGGGCGATCATGAAGCCGCTGTTGATGCCCGGGTTGTCCACCAGGAACGCTGGCAGGCCCGAGAGTGTGCTGTCGATCAGCAAGGCGATGCGGCGCTCGGACAAGGCACCGATTTCCGCGATGGCCAGCGCCAGCGTGTCGGCGGCAAAGGCCACCGGCTCGGCGTGGAAATTGCCGCCCGAGAGCACCTCCTGGGTGTCGGTGAACACCAGCGGGTTGTCGGTCACGGCGTTGGCTTCGGTCAGCAGGGTGCGCGCGGCGTTGGCGATGAGGTCGCGGCAGGCGCCCATGACCTGCGGCTGGCAGCGCAGGCTGTAGGGGTCCTGCACCCGCTCGTCGTTGTCCAGGTGCGAGAGGCGGATCTGGCTGCCCGCCAGCAGTTCGCGCGTGGCAGCGGCCACGGCGATCTGGCCGGGCTGGCCCCGCACCGCGTGGATGCGCGGATCGAAGGGTGCATCGCTGCCCTTGGCCGCGTCCACGCACAGGGCACCGGTCACTGTGCCGGCTTCCAGCAGCCGTTCGGCCATGAACAGGCCGTGTAGCGTCAGTGCGGTGGACACCTGGGTGCCGTTGATCAGCGCCAGGCCTTCCTTGGCCGCCAGCGTGAGCGGTGTGATGCCCGCGTTCTTCAGCGCTGCGCCCGCGCGCACCCACTCGCCGTCCACGCGCACCTCGCCTTCGCCCATCAGCGCCAGCGTCATGTGCGACAGTGGCGCGAGGTCGCCCGAAGCGCCTACCGAACCCTTGACCGGAATGCAAGGCACGATGCCGGCATTGAGCACGTCCAGCAGCGTGTCGATGACCACCGGGCGCACGCCCGAATAGCCCCGCGCCAGACTGGCGGCCTTCATCACCATCACCAGTCGCACCGTGGCGTCACTCATGGGCTCGCCGGTACCCACCGAGTGCGACAGGATCAGGTTGCGCTGCAGCAGCTCCAGCTGGTCGTCAGGAATGCGCGTCTTCGCGAGCTTGCCGAAGCCGGTGTTGATGCCATAGGCGGCATCGCCTTTGTCCACGATTTGCTGGATGGCCGCCGCCGAGGCTTGGATACCGGCCTCTGCGTCTTCGCTGAGTTGAATGTGCACGGCCTGCTGCCAGACGGTGCGCAGATCGGCCAGGCTCATCTGGCCGGGTTGGAGCGTGAGTGTGTGGAACATGGTTCGTATCATCCGCGCAGCATCGGCAGTTGCAAGCCCTGTTTTTTCGCGGTCTCGATGGCCAGTTCGTAGCCCGCATCGGCATGGCGCATCACCCCCGATCCGCAGTCGTTCACCAGCACGCGCGCCAGGCGCTCGGCCGCGGCGTCGGTGCCGTCGGCCACGATCACCATGCCCGCGTGTTGCGAATACCCCATGCCCACACCACCACCGTGGTGGAGGCTGACCCAACTCGCGCCGCCGGCGGTGTTGAGCAGGGCGTTGAGCAGCGGCCAGTCGCTCACGGCGTCGGTGCCGTCTTTCATGGCCTCGGTCTCGCGGTTGGGGCTGGCGACCGAGCCGGTGTCGAGGTGGTCGCGGCCGATCACGATAGGGGCCTTCAACTCGCCGCTCTTCACCATCTGATTGAAGGCCAGGCCGGCGATGTGGCGCTCGCCCAGGCCGAGCCAGCAGATGCGCGCGGGCAGGCCCTGGAAGGCGATGCGCTCGCGTGCCATGTCGAGCCAGCGGTGGGTGTGGTGGTTGTTCGGGAACAGCTCCTTGATCTTGGCGTCGGTCTTGTAGATGTCTTCCGGGTCGCCCGAGAGCGCCACCCAGCGGAACGGGCCCTTGCCCTCGCAGAACATGGGGCGGATGTAGGCCGGCACAAAGCCGGGGAAATCAAACGCGTTCTTCACGCCCTGGTCGAACGCGACCTGGCGGATGTTGTTGCCGTAATCCACCGTGGGAATGCCCATGCTCTGGAAGTCCAGCATGGCCTGCACGTGCACCGCGCAGCCCTGGGCAGCTTCGGCGGCCAGGCGGGCGTGTTGCGCCGGGTCCTTCTGCGCGGCCTTCCACTGCGCCACGCTCCAGCCCACGGGCAGGTAGCCGTTGATGAGGTCGTGGGCCGAGGTCTGGTCGGTCACCAGGTCGGGCTTGATGCCACCGGCCTGGGCGCGCTTCACCAGCTCGGGCAGCACCTCGGCTGCGTTGCCCAGCAGGGCGATGGAGACGGCTTCCTTCTTGGCGGTGTGCTCCTTGATAAGTTCCAGCGCGTGGTCGATGTCGCGCGCCTGCTTGTCCACATAACGCGTGCGCAGGCGAAAGTCGATGCTGCTCTGCTGGCACTCGATGTTGAGCGAGCAGGCGCCGGCCAGCGTCGCGGCCAGGGGTTGCGCGCCGCCCATTCCGCCGAGGCCGGCGGTGAGGATCCATTTGCCGGACAGATCGTTGTTGTAGTGCTGCTTGCCGGCCTCGACGAAGGTCTCGAAGGTGCCCTGCACGATGCCCTGGCTGCCAATGTAGATCCAGCTGCCGGCGGTCATCTGGCCGTACATGAACAGACCCTTGCGGTCGAGTTCGTTGAAGTGCTCCCAGGTGGCCCACTTGGGCACCAGGTTGCTGTTGGCGATCAGCACGCGCGGGGCATTGCTGTGCGTCTTGAACACGCCCACCGGCTTGCCCGACTGCACCAGCAGGGTTTCGTCGTCGTTCAGGTCTTTCAGCGAAGCCAGGATCTGGTCGAAGCAGGCCCAGTCGCGCGCGGCGCGGCCGATGCCACCGTAGACCACGAGGTGCTGCGGGTTCTCGGCGACCTCGGGGTCGAGGTTGTTCTGGATCATGCGGTAGGCGGCCTCGGCGATCCAGTTCTTGCAAGTCAGCGTGTTGCCGCGCGGGGCGCAGATGACACGTGTGGGGTCCAGGCGGGGGTCGGTGTTGGAGGTCATGGGGGGCTCCTTGCGTGAGGGCGTGAATGAGGTGGATGGTCAGGGGGTGGGCAGCCAGCCTGCGGACAGGGCCAGTGCAATGACGGCGGCGCCCAGCACGATGCTCAGCAAGGTGCGCAGCAGCCAGACGATGAGCAGGTGCGAGAACCGCAGCGGAATGCCGGTGGCCAGGATGCAGGGAATGCAGCCGGAGAGGAACAGCACCATGCTGACCGAGACGATGGCAGCCAACATGCGAACGGCGAACTCGGCGTCCTTGAGCAGGATGGCGGGCAGGAACATCTCGGCCAGGCCCGAGGCGAAGGCCCCGCTCGCAGCGCTAGCGCCGGTGGTGCCCAGCATGGCGTCGGCCAGCATGAGCGCGGGCTTGAGCAGCAGGCCGATCCATTCGAACACCGGGGTGAACTTGGCCAGGCAGATGCCGATGAAGCCGACCGCCAGGATGCTGGACACCACGGTGGCCGACATGCGCAGGCCGTCCAGCAGGTTGTTCCACAACATGATGGTCAGGGGTTCGCGCGATTCGTAGCGAGCGACACCGGCGTCCAGCGCACGGGCCAGGCGACCCTGGCCGTCGGCCGGTTCGGGCGCGGCGTCGCGGTGTGCGATACCGGCAATGGGTGGCAGGTAGGCGGTGATGGTGGTCACCGCGAAGGTGACAACCAGCGTGGCCCAGAAGTAGAAGCCCCAGTGCTCCATCAGCCCGAGCGTGCGCGCGACCACCACCATGAAGGTGGCCGAGACGGTGGAAAACCCGGTGGCGATGATGGCGGCGTCGCGCACCGAGTACTTGCCCTGCGCGTACATCTTGCTTGTGACCAGCAGGCCGACCGAGTAGCTTCCCACGAAGGAGGCCACTGCGTCCAGTGCCGAATGGCCGGGCGTGCGGAACAGCGGGCGCATGACGCGCTGCAGCAGCACGCCGATGATCTCCAGCAGCCCGAAGCCCAGCAGGAAGGTCAGCGCCAGCGCACCGATCGGAATGAGCACACCCACCGACAGGGCCAGCCGCTCGAACAGGAAAGGCAGCATGTCCTTCTGGTTGGCCCACTCGGGTGTCAGGTTCGCCAGGTGGATGCCCGCCAGCCCCAGACCCAGCCACTTGATGGCGGTGAACAGGGCCACGCCCCAGCCGCGCCGCCAGCTGCCGTCCAACAGCGGACGCAGCGCGCCGTAGACCATCAGTGCGACGATGAACACCACTGCCAGCGTGCGCTGCTCACGCACCAGGTAGCCGCTGAGGTGGTCCACCAGGATGGTGCTGCGACCACCCAGATCGACCTGTACGAAGAACAGGAACACGCCCACGCTGCTGAGCAGCAGCAGCTTGAGCAGGCTGAGGGCGCGCGGGCTGCGCGTGGTGCTTGTCTCCAGGGAGAGGTCTTTCATGGTCGCTCCACAATTGGTAGGTACATATTCAACATGAAGTCATCAAGTTGTATATACATTATCGGTGGACAGGATTTATCACGTCAATACAATCAGACGCCATCGACATCCGTGAAAACCCTATGACCGCCTCTGTTCCGGCCTACCAGCAGATCAAGGACCACGTGTTGGCGCAGATCCACCGTGGCGTCTGGAAGGAAGGCGATGCCATTCCGACCGAGGAAGCGCTGGCGCTTGAATTCGGCGTCTCGCGCATGACCGTCAACCGCGCCATGCGCGAACTCGGCAACGAGCAGATCGTGGAGCGGGTGCAGGGCTCGGGCACTTTTGTGGCGCAGCAGAAGTACCAGTCGACGCTGGTGGATATCCGCAACATCGCTGACGAGATCGCCGCGCGTGGTCACCGGCACCGCAGCGAACTGCAGCGCCTGGAGCGCTGCAAGGCCACCGATGCGCTGGCGGGGCGCTTCAGGCTCAAACCCGGCGCGCCGCTGTTCCACTCGGTGGTGGTGCACTTCGAGAACGACGCCCCCATTCAGGTGGAAGATCGCTACGTGAACCCTGGCGTGGCGCCTGACTACCTGGCGCAGGACTTCGCCACCCAGACACCCAACGCCTACCTGATGCGCGTGGCGCCCCTGCAAGGCGTGGAGTTCGCCATCGAAGCGGTCTCACCACCGCCCGAGGTGGGTGAGCTGCTTCAGATGGCCGCGCACGAGCCCTGTCTGGTGCTGCATCGCCAGACGCACTCCATGGGACAGGTGGCCTCTGTGGCTGCCCTGTGGCACCCGGCCTCCCGCTACCGGTTCACGGGCCAGTTCTGAGGTGATGCCGTTCAGTCTCCGCCCCTGCGCGCGCCGCGAGGGGCTGGTTCGGCCTTGCCTTCAGTGCGCGTTCAGGGCGGGTTGCCTTCAAACCGCGACAGCACCCTGCCGCGCCCTGCCACCAGAAACTCGCCATAGCCCAGCAGCCCCCGCACCAGGCGGGTGAACGCCAGCGCAGCCTGGCGCAGCGCCTGGGCCATTTCCAGTCCGGGCGCCAGCACCTCGCGGCTGAAGCGGCCGGGCCGTGCATGCAACACCGGGTCCGGCCGCTCGACCCAGTCGAACAGCACGGCAGGCTCGGCCGCTGAATCCATGGACTCCATCACCAGGTGCGCGCCCCGCGGCACCTGCAACACATCGCCCGCGTACAGAAACAGGTCGCCCGCCACGTGTTGCCCGACGGACGCCGACGGCTGGAGGGCATCACCCATCGTCACCCACACATGGCCACGCAGGATGCGCAGCTCCGTCAGCTGCGCAGGCTTCAGCGCCAGTGCGCGACCATGGTCCAAAGACCACGCGCCAGCCATGCAGGTACGGATCTTCGAGCAGGCTGCAATGGCAGAAGAAAAGGCTGGAAGGTACGACATGGTGGACTCCTGAGACAGTGGAACAGGTTGATATGGTCGGCCTTGCACGCCGCTTCGTCCAATGAAATGGCGGTATGCTATTCATTCCGTTTCCGCATCAATGAAGGCATCACCACCATGCAACCCAACGACCGGCTGCCGCGCTCCCGCCCGATCTCGGTGGGGCATCTGCGGGCTTTTGACGCCGTTGCCAGGCACCTGAACTTTCGCGCCGCGGCCGACGAGCTCTCGCTGACCCAGAGCGCGGTCAGCCGGCAGATCCAGGCGCTGGAAGACGAGGTGGGCGTGACGCTGTTTCTGCGCCACACACGCGCGGTGGAAATCACCAGCGCAGGCTCGCAATTGCTGCGCGCCGCCGGCATGGCACTGGAACGCATTGATGCGGCGGTGCGCCAGATCCGGCAGAGCGCGGGGCGCAAGAGCGTGACCGTGACCACTTGGGCATCGTTCGCTTCCATGTGGCTGATCCCCCGGCTGGAAGCTTTCCAGCGCGACCACCCGGACATCGACATCCGCATCGACACTTCTGACACACAGGTCGACCTCGCCACCGCGGACGTGGACATGGCCCTGCGCTACACCGTGCCGCAAGGCGTGGCGCCCCAGGCGGTGCGTCTGTTCGGCGAACAGCTCACGCCCGTGGTGAGTCCGTGGCTGCTGCGGGAACACCGGATCGAGAAAGTGGAAGATCTGGCGCAACTCACCCTGATCGAGGCAGGCGATGCCCACCGCACCCGCCACCTGGAATGGCTGACCTGGCAGCGCTGGATCGACGAACAGGCCGCCAAGGCCGCCAACGCCAGCACACCTGCCACGGTGGGCAAGTCGCGCCTGCGCGGCGCTGGCGCGAAGGCGCGACTCACACCCAAGCGCTGGCTCTATTTCAACTACGCCCACCAGATCGTTCAGGCCACGCTCACCGGGCAAGGCGTGGCACTGGCACGGCTGCCGCTGGTGGCCGAGAGTCTGGCCTGCGGCGATCTGGTGGAGCCCTTGCCACACACACGCATCGACTCACCCCTGGTCTACTGGCTGCTGCCGGTTCAGCGCAGCATGCAGCGGCCCGAGGTGAAAGCCTTTTATGACTGGCTGCTGGAACAAGCCGCATTGACGCGCCAGGCCATTGGCGACGTGCCCGACCCGGACACGGTCGATGACATCGACTAACCCCCCTGCGCCGCTGTGCGGCTTCCCCCCCAGGGGGACCACGCCTTGGACCGGCGGAGCCGGATCTTCGGCGTGTGCTGGATAGCGGTCTCCTCACACGAACCCTGTTTGGCACCGTCACGCACAGCTTCCTTCTGGCAGATTTCGCGTCTTTTACTTCGTTCTCATGAGCATGCCCTCCCAACACGCCTCCGGCAACCTGCGCAGCATTGTTTTCATGCTGGCTGCCGTGGGATTTTTTGCGCTCATGGACGCGGTGCTCAAGACCTTGTCGGCCCGCTACCCGGTGCTGCAGATTGCAGCACTTCGGGGGTTGACCGCGCTGCCACTGGTGCTGCTGTACATCGCCTGGCGCGGCACCTGGCACACCGTTCGCCGGGTGCGCTGGCCGCTGCACCTGCTGCGCGGCGTGCTCGGTATCACCATGCTGGCCCTGTTCACGCGGGGCGTGCGCGATCTGCCTCTGTCTGCCGCCTACACGCTGTTTTTCATTGCGCCGTTGCTGATCACGGCGCTGTCGGTGCCCGTGCTCAAGGAACGCGTGCCACCGGCCCACTGGTGGGCCATCGGCATCGGGTTTGTGGGCGTGCTGATTGCCCTGCGCCCCAGCGGCGACGCCCTGCAGACCAGCTTCGTGACCGTCGGTGGCCTGGCCGTGCTGGGTGCGGCTTTTTGCTACGCCGTGGCCGCCATCGCCGGCCGCCTGGCCAGCCGCACCGACAGCAGCGAAAGCCTGATCCTCTGGATGATGGTGATGATGTCGTTCGGCGCGGGTGCGCTGGCGCTGCCGAACTGGGTGGCCATCCGGCCCGACGACGCAGCGCTGCTGCTGGCCCTGGCGATCACCGGCTTCGGTGGCCAGCTCGCCATCACCGAAGCCTTCCGCCACGGTCAGGCTTCTGCCGTGGCCCCGTTTGAATACACCGCCCTGGCCTGGGGTGTGGGGCTCGACTGGCTCATCTGGCAAAGCCTTCCCGCCTCCCACACCTGGCTGGGCGCCGCCATTGTGGTCGCCAGCGGCCTTTACCTGGTGCGCAGGGAAAAACGCATCACCGAAGTGCACGCCACGGCCGAGCGCCCCTGAACTTTCCACCCTGGGCCCTTCCCGGCTTCATCCGCCCGGCCAAGAGCAGCCGCTTGCCCGACATCGTCAGTAGCCGGGGCGGTTCACTGACCGGGCCACTCTGCACTCTGAGCTGCATCCAACTTCAAGCCTCAAGCAGAGCCCCATGCCGTGCATTGGGTGCGAAAAAAATGCCTCCACGCGGTCAACCGCGCAGTTTCCTGGCAGCGTCCTCAATGCCGGGAGCCATCTCGACGCTGGCCATCACCCCATTGCCCAGGCGTCTTGCAACACCTACGGCATTGATTGCGTTGCAAAGTTCTCTCTGCCGCGCGAGCTGTTCTGGGTCGGGCGCCTTAGCGGTCTCCAGCGGCTGCTTTCCTCTTGCCTTGGAAGTGCCTGCTTTACGAGAGGTGGCGTCCAGCTTCGCCGGGTCGATCGGTTCGGCCATCTTCTCCAGCACCCGGTGAGAGAACGCTTGGCTGATGACAGGCGTCGGGGCGAATATCTTGTTCTGGTTGTACTGATAGTCGGCCCCCAGACTCCGCAGCGCTTTCTGGAATTCCCCGCCCATCACGCCTGGCTGGTGCCTGCTGGCGCGCACCACCGCCTCGTAAGCTCGCCGTCCGCTGGCTGCGTCATAGGATTCTTGGCTCTTCACTCTCTTGCGGCTTGCCGTGAACTCGCCGTCCTGCGCGAACACGGCAGGCCCGAAGCCCCACGGGTCCATCACCACATGACGTTGCGGCTCCTGCTGGTCACGCAGCTCGGCCCACGCGTGATCCGCCACCTTGTGCGTCGCCGAGTGCACCGTCTCGCCGGGCTGCAACTCGCCGGCGTGCAGGTGCGTCGCCAGCACGGCGTGCTCGTTGCAGTTGCCCGCCTGTGCCTGGATCGCGGACACGGCCCTGGCCATGGAGAACGATTCGAGATTGTGCTTTTGCATCGCCAACCCTGTCACGCGGCGCCCCGCCTCGGCGTGCCGTGTGCTCGCTCCGCCGGATGCCTGGATGTCGGGCGCGACATTGCCCCGTCCCAGGCTCAGGAGGCTGCGGGTCTGCTCCACGGTCTCGTTGCACTGGCGCAGCCGCTCCAGGTCAGCGCCTTCGACCGGCCTTGCGTCGACGGCACGCCCCATCGTGTAGCCCAGCAGGCGCTGGTCCGCCGGGGAGATCACGTTCTGCCGTGGCCGTTGCAGACTGTTCAGCTCACGGGCCAGGTCGTCGCTGCGCCTGTTGAGCAAGCTGCCCCATTGCTCGTTGTCCATCGTGATCGAGCGTTGGGGGTGCTCCTGCTGAGCCGGACGCTCCGGCACCGAAGCGCCTTGCTGGCCAAAGCAGCGAAGCAGTGATTTGAGAGGAGAAACCATGGATATGACCTCTGTGCTTGATGTTTCCATCTTCGTGAAACCATCGCCTGCTGCCGCATCGCGATGTTGGCCGTGGCCGCCTGGAGCGCACGGCCGTCGAACGTCTGCACCAACGTGCGCCCGGCTTCGGTCAATCCTTCGTTGGCCCGGGCATCGAGAAACACGAGCAGGTCGTCCACGTTGGCGCCGACTTTGATCGCCGCGTTCTCCACGCTGATGTCCCGTGCAAGCGCGAGCGTACCCAAGGCATTGACAAACGCTTGGTGCCCGATCCGCCCGAACGTCACACCGGGGTCTTCCGGCGGGAACATCTTGGCCATTGCATTCAGCGCAATCCTGACTCTCTTGAACGAGGAACTCCCCTTTTTGCGAACAGATCCAACTCATGCCCCACCGTGCCATCGTGCAGCCGGGCAGCGAGGGGGCCTTGAGCCAGGCGCGGAACGCAGTCAGCGCGCGCAAGATGTTCCCGCTCGTTTGGCGCGGAACGGGAGGATTTGCCGCCTTCAACCCCGCCTGCGCTCGTTCGATGAGCGGCGCATCATCCTCGTGAGGCTCCTGGCTCTTTGCAGGATCAAGGGGTGGAAGTGTCCTCACCTGTGCGCGCATCGCCGACCTGGCCATCCGCCGGATGGCGTCTGCCGAGGCGGGGGCCGCCTGTAGTGCCGCTTGATCAGCCAACGGACGGACCGCCCCTCCGAAGTTCAGCAGCACAGCCGTTCGCGGCACAAGGCTGGTATCGGCTTCGGCCACGCGCGAGCGCTCGCTCGGACCGAGGCGGTTCCCTCCCGCGATCTCCGGCAGCGCAGCACCCGGCGCCTCAGCGCCTGTTGGCGCCCTCCCAGGCTGCTGCCAGCGCGCATTGGCGCCTGGGTTGCCGTAGCGGCTCCAGTCCTGATTCATTTCTCTCCCTTGTGCTCAGCTGACAAGCAATGCCTGATCGCGAACCCAATACTGCAATCTCTCTTTGGGTGCGAAGCGCCGGCAACCACTTGCAATTGATTGAGGCCACCGAGAGCCGCAGATGAACTTTGCAATGTCCTCGATCAGCACCCGAGAGGCAGGCGAAGTGATTCACGATCGAGCGAAAACACCGTTGCAGTCACCAGCGTGCAAGGTTTCCATTCCTTGCAGCGCTCGCTACCATTCTTTCCATGAGAATCAACAGTACAGGGACTGGCATCACGCCAAACGAAATTCAAAACACTGGCTCCACCAGTGGCACCGCAGGCAGCCCCGCGTCCCTGCCCGTCGGTGATCTGCGCCCGCGTGGGTCGACTTCCGACATGCCGCCGCGGCTCAATTTGCTGCCGCTTCCCGCGAGCTCAACATCTCAGGTCAACACCCAACTGAGCGAAGTCACCAGCCTTCTCAACGCGGGTGGCCTGGGCATGCTGCAGCAAAGGGCCAAGGACAGCTTCGAGTCGCTGCCATCGGCGTACCGCAGCCTCGCAACGCAGACCGCACGCCTCGTGGGCGTCATGTCCGACCCCACGCCGAGCGGATCGGCCATGCCGTTTCCAGAGCTGGGGAAACGGCTCGAAGCCGTGACATCCGCTTCAGCACAACTGGTCGAAGCGACGAAGCTGGATCTTGCGAGCGCCCTGCAACTGGAACCCCAGCAGCGCGCGGCCATGCTGGCTCCGCACCTGAACCAGCTCAAAGAAGCCTGCAACGTCACCGCGCAGGCTGTCGCCCAGATGCCCGTGGCCGAGCTTCGTGCCAACAGGGAAGTCGTCAAGGAGCAGTTGACAGCGCTGTCTCGGTCGACCGAGACCGTTCACGAGCAACTCAAGGCTCAGCTGGGCGAAACCGACCCCGCAACGGTTGCGGCCCTTGAGGCCCGTACTGCGGCTTCGGCCGCTTATGGCAAGACCATGCTCCGCATGGCGGCGGCAAACCTGGGCAACATGGCCTTCAACATCACGGTCGGCCCTGTGATCTCTGGCCTCAATCGCCTTTTCGGTGCGAACTCATGAATGCTTCCCATGCAGGCACGATGCCCTACCGGAACGGCGGCAGCTCCATGCCCGATGCGCCGGCAAGGACCCGAATGCAGCGTTCCGTCTTGGGCTTCGCCTGGCACTTGGCGAACATGGTGTGCTGCGGTGAAGTCCCGCAGGAACAGCAGCAAACCCACCAAGGCGTTCCATGGATTTCAGGCTGAGCAACAACCCGGCCACTCAGACCTCAAGCCGAAGCACATCTGGCGGGCCGGACGCTGCAGCACCCGTCGGACAGCTTCCCTCTGCCCCCTCGTTTGATCAGCAGTGGCCGCAAGGCCTGCCCCCTGACCGACGCGAAAGGACGAGCGCCGCGCCCGAGGCTGGCATGCGACGCCGGACAGCAGCGCTGGGCGACCCGCACACGGGTGCGGCCAGGGACAGAGCATCCGCAAGCAGCATGCCTCCCCCGTCTCCCGTGATGGCGCACGAAACGCACAAACCGCTGTACTCCCCCACCGAATTCAGCGGTTTCGAAGGAATGAACAGGATCGTCGGCGCAATGTACGACGACCCCGTCTCTGCCTACGCTCAGGCGCCGAACGTCAAGTGGGGGATGCGTGCCGAGCCCATGGTTCGCTGCAGCGACGGGGGCGTTCGGCGCTTCCCGCCCGCCGAAGACTCCAGCCAGAACTACCGGAATCAGGTCAACCAGGGCCTCATCTACGACGTTCCCGCCGAGTACGTGACCAGGCACATCGGCGGGATCAAGCTGTCCGGCGATGGAAGGCATGCGGGGTTCGAGGTGAACGGCCATGCCGTCAGTCCAGTGCAGATCGGTGACGCCTTCAAGGGATACCCGATGCCCAATGGGCGGGTACTCGTCCCGCAACCCGGCTTTCGCGACTGCACCAGTGCCTGCGAGCTGATGATGCTGCTCGATCAAGGGCACCTGGATCTGGGGAATGCCCGCACCTACCAGCCAACGTCACAACCCGGGCGGCGACGCGAAATGTCGGACATCATGGATTCCCTGCAATACGAGACCGGGCGGACGCCCGTGCTGGTAGCGCATCGCATGAACTACAAGAAGGGCCTTCTGGGAACGGCCCATCCCAGCCGGAAACAGGCGTGGCGCGACCTGGGGAAAAAGATTGAGGAAATGGGGCCCTGCATCCTCAGCAAGGGCAGCCACGTTGTGATGCTGGACAACGTGAGGGAATCCAGCGGCAAGATGCATCTGACCATCCGGGAGCCGTTTCATGGAACCAGCCTCGAGTTTCGCGACACGGGCAAGTTCTTTGCCAACCTGTCAGGGACCGGGAACGACGTGCATGTCGAGGCCATCTTCCTGAAGCCTCCCGGACGATGACGTCCACGAGTGCGCGATCCTCGTCGGTCAAATGCCATTTCGCCTGGCGCATGGCAATACATCGAAGCATCGAAGCGTGATGAGCTGAGCGCATCATGTCCGTTACTTTTGTGTCAACCGGCCCACCGCCCGCCCCGCGTTTTTGCGATGTAGGCCCACCAGCACAGCGATCGCCAACGCCGGCGGCGGCAGAAACAACCAAGCAAGGACGATCACGAACTCAAAGCCGATCACCGGGAGGCCTCTGTGTGCGTTAACGAGGCTGTAAAAAACCTGTTCTCCGCAGACTCTTGATTACGTGGGAAGCTCCTGCAAAGGAGCTAGGGCCTGTTCACACTATTTTTCCAAGTGCGAACCCATTCCCTTCGGGTTGCGGCCAAAAAGGCCATGCGCGGCGTTGCGAAGCCTTGCCGGGGGCGACCCCGGCTGCGTTTCGCGCCTTGCGCATGACCTTTTTGATCCGCAACGCATCTTGGAAAAATAGTGTGAACAGGCCCTAGGCATCATCGCTCGACATCGTAGTAAAAGCCATCTGCTGCGGAACGACTGTTGCCCTTCACCAGATCCCGCACCAATCGAGGATTTCGAACGAGATACCAATCGCCGAACTTGTCGAATTTGCGGCAGGACGTAACTATCCCGTCCTTCCAGATCGTGCCATAGCGCAGGCCAAGTGTCTGACCATGACGTTTGAGCCGGACGCCGAAGTCCAGGTCTTCGGCGCTCAACAATGTCTCGTCGAAGCCGCCAATGGCGTCAAACGTGGGCCGCTCAAACCAGAACATGCCGGCAGAGACGCCGCGACGCACGACGTAGGGGGCAACAACTGCGAGGCTACAAACAATGCCAAGTGAGAGGCGTTCAGGTGTGATGGCACTACCGCCGCCAATGAACTTGCCCCTGCGCAAGTTTCGAACAACTGCTGCGACAGTGCCTGGTCTTGCTTGACTGTCGGCATCGATAGTCACCACATACGGCGCGCTCGTGGCGCGCACGGCAGCGTTGCGTACGGCGGCGATGCACTTCTTGTCTTCATTCACACATCGGGCGCCAAGTTGCTGCGCAATCGCTTGCGTCCTGTCGGTACATCTGTTCAGCGCAACCACTATCTCAATCGGGATAGAAGCCAGGGCAGCCGACTCTTGCAAGCTGCGGATGCAGGCGCCAATGTAGGCGGCCTCGTTGTGAGCTGGGATAGCGACCGCGACTGTCGGTGCCATGATGCCATTGAGTTGAGAGGCGTGACCCAGCTTGCCGGGGCACGCCCTCTCGATTGAAGGGTTGGGCGTCATGTAGCAGATGCCTCTACGAAGGCGGCGACCAGCGGCACCGATTGGCCCTTCAAAGCAACACGCTCTGGTTGGAACAGCGTAGCAACGAAGAACGGATGACCATCCAGTTCGACCGCACGCACTTCCCTCGTTTCGTCGTCGGCTGTGGCGCGTAGAGGACCAGCGACGAGAGCAGCCTGGAACTCGGGGTTTAGCCCGTAGCGGCACCGATACCCCTCAGTTGTTTCGCTGACCCCATAGGCCAACGCGATTCGAGTGCCAGGGAATAGCCGAACGGAGCCTGTGGCTTCGACGAGCGCGCACTCAAGCTGTGAAATGACAGCACGGGCAGCATCCGGTGCCGTTTCGGCGTGCTCTGCATCGGCCCAATCAAGGACGTTCCGTGCGTACTCAATCACAGCGTGCTGAAACCCGCCGCAAGTACCGAGGAACGGAACGCTGCTCTCGCGGACGTGGCGTATGGCGAGCAGCGCGCCCTCCATGCTGCGATATGGGCTGGCTGGCACGCACCACAAGCCATCGAAGCGAGAGATGCGCGAGACGGAAGTAATCTCGTCAGTGGGGACCCATTCGAATGCGACCTCAATTTTCAACTCCTCTGCTGAACGCTGCAGGGCAAGCGGGATGGCTTGGTGTGCTGGAACAGACTGGTTGTAGTCGCCAATCAGGCCAACCGTAACGTTCGTTCGCATAGATCCTACCTTCGTAAAGACGCCCAACAAGGCTGTAAAAGAACCTGTTCTCCGCAGACGCATGCCATGCCTTGTGCATGACGCAGCATCAATAACAGGTTGTGAATGTTCATCTTCGCAGTTTGCCGAAATTTCGGCGTCTCGCCTTACCGCCTGCAAGGCAAGACCGGCAAGAACAACGCCAACGACGCCGCTGCCACCAACGATGCCGCTGGCCGACTAACCTTTGCGGCGCCGATGGCGGCGAAACCACGGGATCGGAATGGGACCTCACCGAGCGGTTCGTATCTGGGTCCGCACCATTGAACAACCGGTGCAACAAGACCGTCTGTAGATGTGCAGTCTGTTCCTCGTTTCACGCATCGCCGCTTCACGCCACAGCCAGAAATACCGTCACCGAGGAATGCCTATCGCCTGCGCTTCTTGACTACGTTGGAAGTCCCTGTAAAGGGTTAGGCCTAACGCTCCGGCAGGGAGTTGAGCTTGCCTGACTGCGTGTGTTCTCCGCTTGGCTGGCCACGAAGGAAGGGCCGCTTGTCGCGGCTCCAACAGAGAGTCTTGAGGAATCTTGCAGACGCTTCACGTTCTTGGCTCTCCGGTCAGCCAGCTCAGCTTTCGGCTCGCGCCGTCAGATAGCGGCCTCACACCAACCTGAAGATCAGGACGGTAGGGTTTGACAGCTAGGAACAGTGCGCCAACCGTGAGGCAGAAGACGGCCACTACTGCGAACTCGGCGGAAGCGTTGCCACCAATGGAAGACACGTTTTGTGCCGTCTCGGGGTGCCGCAAGAACAGCACCGCGTTAACGGTGAAGGCTGCGCCGACACCAACGTTCATGACCCCGAACAGGCGTGCGAGCACGTTGACAATGCGCCAGTGGGTAGCGGGTGTGTACACGCAACGACTCCTCAGCTATGGCCTAACGCAAAGATGACCGGACCACCAACATGAGCGGCGAAGCCGCCTCCTGCTGTTGGGGGTCCGCGTCGACAGACATGTTATGTCGCGCGCTCATTCTTCGACCCCGAGCATCTTAAGTTCCTCCGCCAACTGCTCGCTGCCGGCTGTCCCGGCTTCGAGCGCGAGTCCCAAGGCAGTTTCTCCCGCATTGGCCTTGAGATTGAAGTCGGCCCCCGCTTCGGCCAGACGCCGAAGCATCTGAACCCGAGGGCCTCCGGTCGCGGCCATGTCGGCCAACCAGTGCACCGCCGTGTAGCCTCGATAGCTGTCCCGAGCGTTCGGGTCGGCTCCCGCGTCGAGCGAGCGACATAGCTCATTCATGTCGCCACAGTAGGTCGAAAAGTGAAGTGGCGTCATGCCGCCATTGCCGATTGCCGGGCGAAAGAGAGTTGGTTTTTCGTCAGCGCTCATGTTCATTTAAGCGATATAACGTTTGAATTCAGCGGCCGCCGCAGGCGGTCCGCTGGAATGCCGGCTGGCGGCCCTACTGTATGGCAGTGGATTGAGGCTTCGTGAAACCTTGGGCTTGCGTGTCAAGGACATGGATTTCGACCGCCACGCGATCGTGGTGCGCAGTGGGAAGGGTGACAAGGATCGGGTGGTGATGCTGCCCAAGGCGCTGTTGCCTCAGCTACAGGCGCAGTTGGCGCATGCGCGGGCCGTCTGGGGACAGGATCGAGCCAGCGGGCGCAGTGGTGTTTTCCTTCCTCATGCACTGGAGCGCAAGTACCCTCGCGCAGGTGAAAGCTGGGCCTGGTTCTGGGTGTTTCCGTCTCCCAAGCTGTCGGCCGATCCGCAAACCCACGTGGAGCGCCGTCACCACCTTTTCGAGGATCGGCTGAACCGGCAGCTCAAAAAGGCGGTGGCTCAGGCGGGCATCGCCAAGCACGTTTCTGTCCATACCTTGCGCCACTCTTTCGCCACGCAGCTGCTGCAGGCAGGCACAGACATTCGAACCGCGCAGGAGCTGCTGGGGCACTCAGATGTTTCCACAACCATGATTTACACACACGTGTTGAAGGTTGCTGCAGGTGGCACGCTCAGCCCGCTGGATGCAATGGCGCTTGGGTGCTGATTGACGACATCCCGGTACATGGGACAGGTCCCACCCTCTCGGGGGGCTGCGACCCGTGAAATGGCGGAGCGTGGGGGCCGCGGAGACTGCCGCCGGGCCGCCCCAAGGCAGGCTCAGCCCCCTCGGGGGGCAGCGACCCGCGCAGCGGTGGAGCGTGGGGGCCTTATTTCTCCGGCCACATCACCCCGGTATCCGCCAGAATCGCGTCCAGCGGCATGTCGTGCGCCTCAGGCTGCAGATAGGGCAGATAGCCAAAGTCATACCCCAGGCCCACGGTAAAAGGCTTGGGCTGCAGGCTGGCCAGGGTGCGGTCGTAGAAGCCGCCGCCATAGCCCAGCCGGAACCCGCCGGGCCCGTAGCCCACGCAGGGCACGAAGATCAGGGTGGGCACGACGATCTCTGTGTCTTTGGGTTTGGGAATGCCGTAGGCGTCTTCCTCCATCGGGCAGCCGGGGTACCAAGTGTAGAAGGTCAGGGTCTTGTCCACCTTGTTGACCACGGGCAGGCTGATGCGCCGGTGGCGCTGTGCGCCCTGCGCGTCTTCTTCCAGGCCCGCCTCCTGCCAGCGAAACAGGGCCGGCAACGGGTCAAACTCGCCCTTGATGGGCCAGTAGGCCCCGATGACCGAGTCGCTGCGCTCGATCAGCCAGACCCGCATGACCCGCTGCAGCAGGTCGTTGCGCCAGGCGCTGTCGGCCAGCTTCTGGCGCTTGTCCACCAATTGTTTGCGCCAGACTGCCTTGCGTTCGGCGGCCGTCTGTCCGGCAGGGTCGGCCGAACCACTGCTTGGGGAACTCTCGCGATCGTTGGTGTCCATAATCAGCACATGAATCTGGTGAACTTCAGGCGGGGTCTTTGGGCCATTATGGCTGTGCTGTGCGTGCAGGGCGCAGCATGGGCGCAAGGCCCGGTAGACGCGACCGTGCTGGAAATGCGCGAGGCCTTCCGGCGCAACAACACCGCCACCCTCAGTGCCCTGCTGCCATCGGTGCGCGGGCATGTGCTGGAGCCCCTGGCGAGCTACTGGGAAATGAAGGCCCGGCTGGAAACCGCCAGCCCTGCGGAAATACGTGCCGCGCTGCGGCGCCACCCGGGCACCTACTGGGAAGACCGCTTGCGCAACGACTGGTTGCTGCAACTGGCCAAACAGCGCGACTGGGCCAATTTTTCAGCCGAGCTGCCGGCGTTCCGCATGAACGACGATCGGCAGATCCAGTGCTATGCGCTGATGCTCGATGCCGCCGCCAATCGCATCCCGGCCGATGAAGCCGCCTTGCAGGTGCAGGCCCTGTGGCACGCCCAACGCGATGCGGACGACGGTTGTGCCACGGCAGCCCAGGCTTTTCTGAGCAGTGGTCATCTCGATCAGCAGGCGGTGTGGCAGCGCGCTCGCCTCGCCATGGACGCCAACCGGCCCGCTGCCGTGGCGCAGGCGGTGGCCATGCTGGACCCGCAATGGGTGCCCCTGGTGGATGAGGTGGCCAAGAACCCGGCGCAATTCCTGGACGAGAAGCTCACGGCCATTCGCACGCGCACCAAGGAAATGGTGGTCCTGGCGACCATTCGCCTGGCTTTCAACGACCCGGCGGCCGCAGCTGAGGAAATGAACCGCAAGCGCTGGGTCGCGCAGCTCACACAGGAAGAGCGCAGCTGGGTCTGGGGTGTGATCGGCAAGCGCTCGGCCCAGAATCTCCAGGACGCAGCACTCGGCTATTTTGTCCACGGGCAAGACGCGTTCATGACCGACGACCACCTGGCCTGGAAGGCCCGCGCCGGCATGCGGGCGGGTGCCTGGGGCCATGTGCGCGATGCCATTGCCCACATGAGTGAGGCCCAGGCCAACGAACCCACCTGGATCTACTGGCGCGCGCGCGCCATGCAGGCCCTGCGCGAGCCCGACGCAATCGCAGCCACCGTGCAGGCCCGCGCCCTCTACGACAGCATCGCCTCGCCCAACGGCTTCTACGAGCAACTGGCACTGGAAGAACTGGGCCACCCCATCACCCCGCCCGCACCACCGGCTCCCCTGACGCCGCAGGAACGAGAAGCTGCCGCCAGCCACCCGGGTTTGCAGCGGGCGCTGGCGGCCATACAGCTGGGTCTGCGTGGCGAGGGCGTGCGCGAATGGAACTACACCGTGGCCCTGCACACCCCGGGCGGCATGCCCGAACGCGAACTGCTGGCCTCCGCCGACCTGGCCTGCCGCCAGGCGCTGTGGGACCGCTGCATCAACACCAGCTTGCGCACCAGTGTGGTCTTTGATCACGCCCAGCGTTTCCCCATGCCGCACCAGGCCGAAGTCGTTCGCCGCTCCAACGAGATCGGGCTCGACCCGGCATATGTGTACGGCCTGATCCGCCAGGAAAGCCGCTTTGTCACCGATGCACGCTCGCACGTGGGTGCCTCGGGCCTGATGCAGGTAATGCCGGCCACCGCGCGCTGGACCGCCAGAAAGATCGGCCTGACCAACTTCCGCCCGCACCAGATCACCGAGCGCGACACGAACATCCTGATCGGCACGGCCTACCTGAAGCTCGCCCTGGAAGACTTCGAAGGCTCGCTGCCCTTGGCTGCGGCCGCCTACAACGCCGGCCCCGGCCGACCACGCGTCTGGCGCAACGGCCCCGCGCTGCCCGGTGAAATCTGGGCTGAAAACATTCCGTTCGAAGAAACGCGCGACTACGTGAAGCAGGTGCTGGCCAACACCACCAATTACGCCGCCCTGATCAGCGGGCAACCCCAGTCGCTGCGCGCCCGGCTGGGTGTGGTTGGCCCGCGCGAAGCCACCGCGCAAGCCGAGAATCGCGACCTGCCTTGAAGGCCCGAGCGTCCTGCGCTCGCGCCCACCCTTTTGTCCCACTTACCGTTCGCATTCGCTCCCAACACGCCCTTATGTCCCAAACCCCCAACATCCTCGTTCTCGGTGGCACCGGCTTTGTGGGCCGCCAGGTTTGCGAACAGCTGCACCGGCTGGGCTGGCGCATCACGGTGCCCACACGCCGCGCCATCAACGCTGCGCCGGTTCAACACCTGCCGCGCCTCACGGTGCTGGAAGCCGATGTGCACGACCCCGCGCAGCTCACCCAATTGCTGGCCGGGCACGACGCGGTGGTGAACCTGGTGGCGATCCTGCATGGCAATGAGGCCGCCTTCGATCGGGTGCATGTGGCGCTGCCCAAGACCCTGGTGCGCGCCTGCAGCGACGCGGGCGTGAAGCGCGTGGTGCACGTCAGCGCCCTGGGGGTGAGTCTGGACGGGCCGTCGCGCTACCAGCGCAGCAAGGCGCGAGGTGAAGAAGTGCTGCGCAACGGCGGGCTTGACCTGAGCATCCTGCGTCCGAGCGTGATCTTTGGTGCCGGTGATCGTTTCCTGAACCTGTTTGCGCGGCTGCAATCGATTTTTCCCGTGCTGCCACTGGCCGGCGCTGATGCAAGATTTCAACCGGTCTGGGTGCAGGACGTGGCTGCGGCCGTGGTCGCTTGCCTGAGGGACCAGGGCTTGCCCATGTCGAGCGTGGGCCAGACCTTCGAATGCGCCGGCCCCGACGTGCTCACCCTGGCCGAGCTGGTGCGCCTGGCCGGGCGGCACGGCAGCCGCGAACGCCCGATCCTGCCGCTGCCCATGGTGCTGGGCAAGCTGCAGGCCCTGGTGATGGAACTCGCACCCGGCGAGCCCCTGATGAGCCGCGACAACCTCGCCGCCATGACGGTGGACAACGTCGCCAGCGGCCAGTGGCCGGGCCTGTCGTCCTTGGGCATCGAGCCCACCAGCGTGCACGCCGTCGCCCCCGCCTACCTCGGCACGCGCGGTGGCCGCAGCCGCCTCACCGAATACCGGCAGAACGTCCGGCCCTGAATCGGCATCTCCGACAATCAGACCGCTGAATCAATCGGTGGTTTTTTTGGCATCAATGCAGGGCCTGCGCGGCACTAACATGGCGTTCCGTTTACCAACCAAGCCCCATCGCTAGAACCAACGCTGTCAAGGGGCACCGAGGATCCGGCTTTGCCGGTCCCAGGTGCCGCCCCCCTCCCGCCGAAGGCGAGAGAGGGGGGAGACGCGAAGCGGCGCGGGGGGTGCACTCTCATCATGCAGCTCTACATCGGCAACAAAAACTATTCGTCCTGGTCCATGCGCCCCTGGGTGCTAATGAAGCAGGCTGGTATACCGTTCGAAGAAGTCATGGTGCGCTTCGACTCGTTCGAGGCGGATTCGACCTTCAAAAAAGCACTGAAGGGCGTCAACCCGGTGGGCAAGGTGCCGGTGCTCATGGACGACGGCTTCGCCGTCTGGGACACACTGGCGATTGCCGAGTACCTGGCCGAGCGCCATCCCGAAAAACGGCTCTGGCCGGCGGACCCGAAAGCGCGCGCTCGGGCGCGCAGCGTTTGCGCCGAGATGCACAGCGGTTTTGGCGCGCTGCGCAGCCACTGCCCCATGAACATTGAAGCGTCCCTGCCCGACACGGGAAAACTGATCTGGCGCGACCAGGCCGGTGTGCGTGCCGACATGGCGCGCCTGAGCGGACTATGGAGTGAGCTGCTGGCCGCTCAGCCTGAAGGCGCCCTGCTGTTTGGCGACTTCAGCATTGCCGATGCGTACTTTGCGCCGGTGTGCATGCGCATCAAGACCTATGAGTTGCCCCTGCCGGCCGATCTGGCCGCGTATGTGGAGCGGGTGTGTGCGCTGCCAGGAGTGAAGGCCTGGATCGATGATGCACTGGCCGAGCACGATTTCCTGGACTTCGAAGAGCCCTACCGCCTGGGGCGTTGAGCGGCCTTTCGCGTCAGACAGTATGACCATGGACATCACCGTTCACACCGTCAACGCCTTCGTCGATGACCAGACAGGCTTCGCCATCGGGGGCAATCCCGCCGGGGTCGTGCTGGATGCCGACGATCTCACTGCGCATCAGCGCCAGGCGCTCGCCGCGCGCCTGGGGTTGTCAGAAACCGTTTTCGTTGGTTCGTCGGCGAGCGCCTCGCGCCGGCTGGAATTCTTCACACCGACCCAGCAGATCGCCCATTGCGGCCACGCCACCATCGCTGCCTTCTGGCTGATGCAGCATCTGGGGCAGTTGCGCGACGGGATGCACAGCAAGGAAACCATCGACGGCAATCGCGCCATCCTCATCGAAGGAACACGCATTGCCATGGAACAAAGCGCGCCCACCTACACCGAGCTGGCATCCGGCGATCACCTGCAACAGGTGCTGGACGCACTTCAACTCAAGGCCGACGACCTGATGGAAGGGCCGCCGCCTGCGGTGGTGCACACGGGCAACGCCTTCCTGGTGGTGGGCGTGCGCAGCCGCGAGTGCCTGGCCGCCATCCAACCCCAGCTGGATCAAATCGAACGGCTCAGCCACACCCATGACCTGATCGGTTTTTACGCGTTCTGTCTGCAGACCGACATCCCGGGTCGCCACGCCGCCGCGCGCATGTTCGCACCACGCTATGGCATCAACGAGGAAGCGGCCACCGGCATGGCCGCCGGCCCGTTGGCCTGCTGGCTACACGACCGGCTGGGCGTGGAACGATCCCACTTCGTGCTGGAACAGGGCCGCCTGATGCCAGGCCCGTCCCCCAGCCTGATCGATGTTTCACTGGACATCGGCGCGTCGGGCATTGAGCGCCTTTGGGCCGGCGGCACCGCGCGCCTGACCCACACCCAACAACTCTCCTTGTCTTCCTGAAGAGTCTCCCCCCGGTTGCCCAAGAAGTGCCCGAGCCACGCCATGATCACCTGCTATCTGCGCTACGTCATCGACCCCGCCAAGCTCAAGGAATTCGAGCACTACGGCAAGCTCTGGATTCCGCTCGTTGAAAAGTTCGGCGGGCAGCACCATGGCTACTTCCTGCCGTCGGAGGGTGCAAACAACATCGCCCTGGCCCTGTTCAGCTTCCCCAGCCTGGCCCACTACGAAAGCTACCGCTCGCAGTCATTCAGCGACCCGGACTGCCAGGCCGCATTCCGCTACGCAGAGGAAACGCGCTGTATCCTCAGCTACGAACGCAGCTTCTTCAGACCCGTGTTCGCCTGAACACCCCAGGCGCCGGCCTGCGCCTCTACACTTGGCGCCATGGAGATCTACCTTGTGGGCGGGGCGGTGCGCGATGCCCTCATGAGCCCACGCACCACCGCGTCCGAGCCGTCTCACGTTGACCGCGACTGGGTCGTGGTCGACGCCACGCCCGAAGCCATGGTGCAACAGGGCTTTTTGCCCGTGGGCCGCGATTTTCCGGTGTTTCTGCATCCACAAACGCGCGAGGAGTATGCGCTGGCCCGCACCGAGCGCAAGACCGCCCCGGGCTATCATGGCTTTGCCTTCCACGCAGCACCGGGCGTTACCCTTGAAGACGACCTGGCCCGCCGCGACCTGACCATCAATGCCATGGCCGTGGCAGAGGCCGACGCAGACAGGCCTGTAAGCGCAACGATCATCGACCCTTTCGGTGGGCAGAACGACTTGCGCGACCGCGTGCTGCGCCACGTGACGACCGCCTTCGGCGAAGACCCGGTACGCATCCTGCGGCTGGCCAGGTTCGCTGCGCGGTTTCCCGATTTCACGGTGGCCCCCGAAACCATGGCCCTGATGCGTCAGATGGTGGACCACGGCGAGGTGGACCACCTGGTGGCGGAGCGGGTCTGGCAGGAACTCTCGCGCGGCTTGATGGAGCAGCGGCCCAGCCGCATGTTCGAGGTGCTGCGCGAATGCGGCGCCCTGCAGCGCCTGTTGCCCGAGGTGGCTCGCCTCTGGGGCGTGCCGCAACGCGCCGACTACCACCCGGAGGTCGACACCGGCGTGCACCTGATGATGGTGCTCGACATGAGCGCGCGCCTGGGCGCCAACTTGCCCACCCGTTTCGCCTGCCTGTGTCACGACCTGGGCAAAGGCACCACCCCGGCCGATGTGCTGCCACGCCACATAGGCCATGAGGAACGCAGCGCCCATCTGCTCAAGGACCTGAGCGAGCGCCTGCGGGTACCGGTGGAATGCCGGGAACTGGCCGACGTGGTCGCGCGCGAACACGGCCACATCCACCGCAGTCTGGACTTCCATGCGGCCGCGCTGGTGCGGCTGCTGGAGCGTTGTGACGCTTTCCGCAAACACACCCGATTCGCCGACGTGCTGCTGGCCTGCGAGTGTGACGCGCGCGGCCGACTCGGCCACGAGGACAAGCCCTACCCCCAGCGCGACCACCTTCAGCATGCGCTGGACGTGACCCGCGCGGTCTCCACGGCGAGCGTGGCGGCACAGGCCATGGCCGCAGGCGCGACCGGTGCCGACGTGGGCCTGCGCATCCACCAGGCGCGCGTGGAAGCCTTGGCCGCGCGCATGCAGGCCCAGGCGCCAATGCCTCCCACCTACTGAAGCCAATCACCGGCACGACGGCGTCAACGGTTCCCGCACCCGGCAGGTCGGAAGAAAGTGCCACAACGCCGCAACGCGGCGGCAAGTCTGTTAGGGTTGCACCTAATGAATACCCTACCTGGCCTGCTGACCGCCCGGTCGGCACTGTTTCTCGACTTCGACGGCACCCTGGCAGAACTGGCCCCCCGACCTGACGCCGTGGTCATTCCTGGCGAGCTCCTGAGCCTGCTGGCGCGGCTCCATGCGCAGCTGGGTGGCGCTGTCGCGCTGATCACCGGCCGTGCGCAAGCCGACATCGAACCCCTGATCGCCCCCCTGCAGCTGCCAGCCGCCTACGAACATGGCGCGGTCCGGCATGCCGAATGGGGCGTGGTTTCACTGGCGCCTGAGCAAGCGCCCGACCTCACACCTGCACTGGCAGCCGCCCGCGCACTGGAGCAGAGGCATCCGGGTCTGCTGGTCGAACACAAGCACACCGCCATGGCGCTGCATTTCCGCCTCGCACCCGAACTGGAAGCCGAGTGCGTGGGCGCCATGCTCGATGCCGTGCGGGACAACCCCGGCCTGCAGCTGCTTCGCGGCAAGGCCGTGGTGGAAGTGAAGTCGGCCCGGGTCAACAAGGGACACGCCATCCAGGCCTTCATGGACGAGGCGCCGTTCCAGGGTCGAATTCCCCTGTTTGCCGGGGACGACGTGACCGACGAAGCCGGCTTCGAAGTGGTTCAGCGCCTGGGCGGTGCCGGCATCAAGGTCGGCGAGGGTCACAGCTGCGCCCTGCACCGCATCGCAGACCCCCAGGCGCTTCGCGCCTGGCTGGCAACCATCTCACCTGAAATCTCCTCCGCCCCATGAAAATGCCCAACCCTTCTGCCGCCCTGCCCCGTGGTTTCGCCCCTCCTGCGCCCGCCTCGCTGTCGCTGGGCATGGTGGGCAACTGCGCCTTCAGCGCACTGATCGACCCCCATGGGCGCGTGGTGTGGAGCTGCCTGCCCCGCTTCGACGGCGACCCGGTTTTCCATGCCCTGCTCGGCAGCACCGACGGTGCTGGCGCCTTCGCCATCGAGATCGAGAACCTGGCCGAGTCACGTCAGTACTACGCCCCCAACACCGCTGTGCTACACACCGAACTGTGGGACCGCGATGGCCAGGGGTTGCTGATCACCGATTTCGCGCCCCGCTTCCCTTCCCGCGGGCGCTTCTTCCGCCCGACCATGCTGGTGCGCCGGGTTCGCCCGCTCAAGGGCGCACCGCGCGTGCGGGTGCAGCTGACGCCGCGATTCCACTGGGGCGCTCAAACGCCCACAATCACCTCGGGCAGCAACCACATCCGGTATGTGGGCGACCAGCAGACCCTGCGCCTGCAGACCGACGCTTCGATTTCCCATGTGATCAGCCAGGAGCCTTTTTTACTCACCCGGGAGCAGAATTTTCTGCTCGGGCCCGACGAAACCCTGGCAGAAGGCGTGGGCGACACCGCCCGGCATTTTGAGCAGGAGACCCTGAGCTACTGGCGCGAGTGGACCCGCCGTCTGGCCTTGCCGCTGGAGTGGCAGGAGGCGGTGATCCGCGCGGCCATCACGCTCAAGCTGTCGGTGTTCGAAGACACGGGCGCCATCGTGGCGGCCATGACCACCAGCATCCCCGAAGCGCCGGGCACCCAGCGCAACTGGGACTACCGCTATTGCTGGCTGCGCGACGCTTTCTTTGTGGTGCGCGCGCTCAACAGCCTGGCCGAGGTCGGCACCATGGAAGACTACCTGGGCTGGCTGACCAACGCGGTGGTCGGCGCCAACGGCGGGCATGTGCAGCCGCTGTTCGGCATTGGCCTGGAGCGCGAGCTGCCCGAGCGTCTGTGCGAAAACCTGCCGGGCTACCGGGACATGGGGCCGGTGCGCGTGGGCAATCAGGCGCAGGAGCATTTTCAGCACGACGTCTACGGCAACATCGTGCTGGCGGCCGCACAGGCGTTTCACGACAAGCGCCTCCTGCACCCGGCGGGCCTGGCCGAGTTCGAGCGGCTTGAAGCCGTGGGCGAACAGGCGGTGCGCATTTTTGACCAGCCCGACGCCGGCATGTGGGAGCTGCGAACCCGCGCGCGGGTGCACACCAGTTCCGCGCTCATGTGCTGGGCCGCCTGCGACCGCCTGTCCAAGATTGCCCACACGCTGGAGCTGCCAGGCCGTGCGGCGCGCTGGCAACAGCATGCGACCCACATGCGCGAGCGCATCCTGAGCGAATCGTGGAACGAAGAGCGTCAGGCGTTTGCCGAGAGCTTTGGTGGTCGCGATCTGGACGCCAGCGTGTTGCTGATGGCCGAGGTCGGCATCATCGATCCCATGGACCCGCGCTTCATCGCCACCCTGAAGGCGCTGGAAGAACACCTATGCGACGGCCCCTACATGCGGCGTTATGAAGCACCCGACGATTTCGGCACGCCCGAGACAGCGTTCAACATCTGCACCTTCTGGCGCATCGACGCGCTGGCCCGCATTGGCCGTGTCGACGAGGCCCGTGCCATTTTTGAAACCATGCTGGCCGCGCGCAACCCGCTGGGCATGCTGTCGGAAGACACCCACGCCGTCACCGGCGAAATGTGGGGCAACTTTCCCCAGACCTATTCGATGGTGGGCATCATCAATGCGGCTGTGCGCCTGTCTGCGGCCTGGGACACGGTGATATGACGCTCCCCCCGATGCGCCTTCGGCGCCTCCCCCCAGGGGGCCGCACCCCCGGCCCGGCAAAGCCGGTTCCGCGGTGCGACTGGATGGAGGCACGTCGTTTGCCCCAGATGGTTTTCTGCAAACTGGAAGGTATCGGATGAGTCGCCTTGTTGTCGTTTCCAACCGCATCGCGGATCCTCGTAAACCGGCCTCGGGTGGGCTGGCGGTGGCGGTGGGGCAGGCGCTTGAGGCGTCGGGCGGGCTGTGGTTTGGCTGGAGCGGCAAGATTGTTGAAAACGGTACGCCCGGCGAGGGCGACCTGCATCTGCAGCAGGCGGGCAATGTGCAGCTGGCCACGGTGGACCTGAGTCGCGAGGACCACGACAGCTACTACCTCGGGTACAGCAACGGCGTGCTCTGGCCGGTGTTCCATTACCGGCTCGATCTGGCCGATTTTGATGCCGGCTACATCGGTGGCTACCGGCGGGTGAACCAGATGTTCGCCCACAAGCTGGCCAGCCTGCTCAAGCCCGACGACATCATCTGGGTACACGACTACCACCTGATACCGCTGGCCGCCGAGCTCCGCGCCATGGGCTGCAAGCAGCGCATGGGCTTCTTTCTGCACATTCCCGTGCCACCGCCGCTGATCCTGGCCGCCGTGCCCGCGCACGACTGGCTGATCCGGTCGCTTTTCGCCTACGACCTCGTGGGTCTGCAAAGCAATACCGATGTGTCGCACTTTTCCCGGTATGTGGGTACCGAGACCTCGGCCGACATCCTGGGCGAACACGAATTTCGCGCTTATGGCAAGACGCTGCAAGTACAGGCGTTTCCCATCGGCATCGACGTGGACGAATTCACCGCCCTGGGCGAAGGCAAGGACGCACAGGACATGTACGCCCAGATGCGCCGGGAGTATTCGCGCCGCCGGCTGCTGCTGGGTGTGGAGCGCATGGACTATTCCAAGGGCCTGCCTCAGCGCCTGAAAACCTTTCGGCAGTTGCTGCAGAGCTACCCGGAGAACGTTGGCAGCGCCACGCTGATCCAGATCGCTTCACCCAGCCGCGAATCGGTCGACGCCTACGCTGCGTTGAAGCAGGAACTGGAGAGCCTGTGCGGCTCCATCAACGGCGATTTCGGCGAGCTCGACTGGATGCCGGTGCGCTACATTCACCGCAACGTAGCCCGCAAGCGCCTGCCGGGCCTGTACCGCGCAGCCAGCGTCGCATTGGTCACGCCCCTGCGCGATGGCATGAACCTCGTGGCCAAGGAGTTCGTGGCCGCGCAAGACCCGGAAGACCCCGGCGTGCTGGTGTTGTCGCGCTTCGCCGGTGCTGCAGAACAACTGCCGGAAGCCCTGCTGGTCAATCCTTACGACACGCTGCGCACCGCCGAGACCATTCAGCGCGCGCTGCAGATGCCGTTGGACGAACGCCAGCGCCGCCACCAGGCGCTGCTGGCCCGCATTCGCGAACACGACGTGTACTGGTGGCGCCACCAGTTTCTGGCCGCACTCGCGGCCATTCCCGCACCCTGACCAACCTAGAAACGGCAGTTGACCGCGCCAAATTCCGCTGGAAATTCCCGTGAATACTGAGGATCTTGGCCACGAAGTGCTTCACCACATGGCTGAGGGCGCTACAGGCCCGATTGAGCCGCCAGGGAGCGCGCTGGCTGCAGCCGACCTTGCGCAGGGCCGCCCCAAGCAAGGTCAGCCCCCTCTGGGGGCAGCGACCCGCGCAGCGGCGGAGCGTGGGGGGCCGCTACTCCTCCTTGCGGGCAGGCGCCCGCTGCGTCGTCGCGCCTTGCCAGCACGCTCCCTGACAGCCCACTCGGGCCCGTCCAACTACCGTATCTAGGTTCCCATCAGCGGGCGCTGGCTGCAAAGCCGGCGCCCGCTTTGCTTTTTTGGCTTCAAGAAAGGAAAGTGAATGAACCAGAACTTCATCGACATCGCCGCCCGTTGGTGGGAGAGCATGGGTGGCGCGGCTGCCAGCCTGACGCGCATCACTTTCATCGTTCTGGGCGCCTGGTTGCTGGTGACGGTGCTGCAGCGCACCGTCCGCACGCTGCGCGACCGCATTGCATCCCGTCTGGACGACGCGGAATCGGCCAAACGTGCCGAAACCCTGAGCCGGGTGTTCCGCTACCTGGTGGCGGTGGTGATCAGCCTGATTGCAGGCATGCTGGTGCTCGCCGAACTGGGCGTTTCCGTGGCGCCGATTCTGGGTGCGGCCGGCGTGGTCGGTCTGGCCGTGGGCTTTGGCGCTCAGAGCCTCGTGAAAGACTTCTTCACCGGCTTCTTCATCTTGCTGGAGAACCAGATCCGCCAGGGCGACGTGGTGCAACTGGGCGACCACTCGGGTGTGGTGGAAGGGATCAACCTGCGTTTTGTGCAGCTGCGCGACTACGACGGCAATGTGCACTACGTGCCCAACGGCCACATCACCACCGTGATCAACATGACGCGCGGCTTCAGCCACGCGGTGATGGACATCGGCGTGGCATACCGCGAAAACGTGGACGACGTGATGGCAGTGATGCGGGAGGTGGCCTCGCAGATGCGCGATCACCCCGATTTCCAGCCCAGGATCACGAACGATCTCGAGATCGCCGGCGTGAACAGCTGGGGCGACTCGGCCGTGGTGATCCGCTGCCGCTTCCGCACCTTGCCCATGGAGCAATGGGGCGTGCGGCGTGAGTACCTGCGGCGGCTCAAGGCCGCTTTCGACACCAAAGGCATCGAGATTCCCTACCCGCACCTGACGGTGTACGCCGGGCAGGACAAGGCAGGCAAGGCGCCTGCCTTTCCTCTGCAACAAATGGCCCAAGCGTGACCCGCCGAACGTCAAGGAGCTCTTTCACGAAGTACTGGAAAAACCGCCCGGTCTGTGCCACCATGCGGCGATTCAGGAGCCTGCCATGACCGCTCGCAACCCACTCAACCGCTCATTGGCCGACGGCATCCAGCATGTGGGATTTCGCAAGTGGTACGAACGCGAGCTGCTCTCCAGCCACGCACACATGGCGCTGGCCCTGCTCGCCGCCGTGGCCATGATGGCCAGCTTCGAGGCCTTTCATGGCGCCAGCACCGGCGAAAAGGTCCTGAACACGGGCTTCGTGGTGGTCTGCGCCGCCATCACGCTCTGGGCGATGCGCCGCTACCTCTACCTGCTGATGCACGCAGAAGAAATGGCCAACCAGGCCAACTGCGGGCAATGCAAGGCCTATGGCCTGCTGACGCTGCAGGAAGAGACCACCCGGCTGCGCCCTGCCCCGCGCATGGTGCCGGTGTGCTGCAAACGCTGCGGCTTTCGGTGGAACCTGGAGGAGGACTGAAACACCCCCGTCGCTTGCTCGCTGCGCGTAGCCGCCTCCCCCCTCAAGGGGGCGATACCAGTCGTCCGGCAAAGCCGGCCCGACGGTATCTCTTGATTGAGACACATCGATCCGGAAGGGGTTTGGGTCCATCCTCGAAGACGCCGGTGCGTGAGGGCGACCCCGATCCGGCGCCGGGCCGCTCCAAGCCGGATCAGCCCCCTCGGGGGCAGCGACCCGCGCAGCGGCGGAGCGTGGGGGCGAACAGTCCCTGCGGCGAAGCGTGGGGGTAACGGGCCAGCCCTCGGGCCACCCCCAAGGCAGGCCCAGCCCCCTCGGGGGGCAGCGACCCGCGTAGCGGCGGAGCGTGGGGGCAACAGATTCGGCGCCGGGCCGCCCCAAGCCGGATCAGCCCCCTCGGGGGGCAGCGACCCGCGCAGCGGTGGAGCGTGGGGGTAACATTCACCGTATGGCACACCTCTTGATCGTTGAAGACGACGAACTCCTGCGAGACGGGCTCAGCGCCCAGTTGATGCAGGCCGGTCACCGCATCACGCTGGCTGAAGACGGCCAGATCGCGCTGGAGCGGCTGAAAGCCGACAGCTTTGATGGCGTGGTGCTCGATCTGGGCCTGCCCAAGGTCGATGGGCTGAACGTGTTGCGGAGCTTGCGCGAACGTTCGCCCGCCTTGCCCGTGCTGGTGCTCACGGCCCGCGATGGCGTGGAAGACCGGGTGGCCGGCCTCAACGCCGGTGCCGACGACTACCTGACCAAACCCTTCAGCCTCGAAGAATTGCAGGCCCGCCTGCAAGCATTGCTGCGCCGCGCCAACCTGCCCGCCCCGGGCGCGTCGCCGGCAGGCCAAACCACCGCGCTGGCACTGCGTCTGGAGGCCCACCCGCCGCGCGTCTGGCTCGGCACCGAAGCGGTGGATCTGACCCTGCGCGAATGGACCTTGCTGGACTTGCTGATGCGGCACACCGGGCAGGTGGTCAGTCGGGAGGACGTGCTCGCGGCCTGGCAAGCCGAACCTGGCGACAACGGCGGCGTGGCCTCGAACGCGCTGGAGGTGTATGTGCACAGGCTGCGTCGCAAACTGGCCAGCGCCCCGCTGAACATCCGCAACATCCGGGGGCTGGGCTACATGCTGGAGGCGTCCGGCGCATGAGTGGGCGGCCGGCCTCACGACCAGGGCAAGGCGCACACCTCAGCGATACCCGTCGGTATCGCGCGGATGTGCAACGCAGTCATCGGCGTGAAGGCGCATTTTTGTGTTTCGAAATCTCTGAGTTGGCGTACTAGCATGAGCAGCACGCCATCCCGTCAGTCGCTGCGCCGCCAGTTGCTGCTGTGGCTGCTGCTGCCGCAACTGGTGCTGTGGGCCGGTGGCGGTCTGTTGACCCACCGCATTGCCCTGAGCTACGCTGAAAAGGGCATTGATCAGTCGCTCACGCAATCGGTGCGCGCGCTCTCGCGCCAGGTCAAGCCGATCGGCTCTGGCCTGTTGATCGATTTTCCGCGTGCCGCGCAGGACGTGCTGGAACAGGATCCGGACGACCGGGTGAGCTATACCGTGTCGTCGCCGCCGGGTCAGTTCCTGCTCGGCAACCAGAACCTGCCCCAACCCGACCAGAACCCCGCGGTGTTTGGCGAGCCGCTCCTGTACGGCGGAAAGCTGGACGGCCAACCGCTGCGCATCGTGGCACTGGATGTGCAGTATGGCGACGCCGATGCACCACAGACCTTGCGCGTGCAGGTGGGCAAGGGCACAGCGGTACAGCAGCGCATCGCACGCGAACTGGTGGCCGATCTGCTCGCACCTCTGCTGGCCATCGGTGTGCTGCTCAGCCTGCTGGTGTACGGCGGCATCCGCCGCGGCCTGGCGCCACTGACGCGCCTGACGGACCAATTGGAGAACCGCTCCATCAACGCGCTGCAACCCATCGGCATGACGCAGGCACCCAGCGAGGTGCATGCCCTGGTGCAGGCGGTGAACGGCCTGCTGGCCGAGGTGGAGCGCAGCGTGCGCCAGGAAAAGCGCTTCATCAACGACGCCGCCCACCAGTTGCGCACGCCGCTGGCCGGCCTGATCAGCCAGGTGGAGCTGGCCCAGCGCGAAACCGCTGACCCGGTACTGGGTGCGCGCCTGAACAAGGTGCTCACGGGTGCCGAACGCAGCGCCCACCTGGTGCACCAGTTGCTGACCCTGGCCCGCACCGAAAGCACCGCCCGACGCGAACCGCTCGACCTCGCCGCACTGGCGCGCGAGGTGGCGCGCGACTGGACCCCGAAAGCGGTGATCGCCGGCATCGATCTGGGCTATGAAGGTGCCGAGCGGCGCGAGATCGAGGGCGATGCGCTGCAGCTGCGCGAGGCCATGAGCAACCTGATCGACAACGCGCTGCGCTACACGCCCGCCGGCAGCACCGTGACCTTGAGGGTCGAGCCGCACGGGACGCTCACCCACCTGGTGGTGGAAGACAACGGTCCCGGCCTCGGTGCCAACGACATCTCCCACGTGTTCCAGCGCTTCTGGCGCGCCAGCGACCAGCCCGGCGGCTGCGGCCTGGGCCTGGCCATCGTGCGCGAAATCGCGCGCCGCCATGGGGGCGATGCGAAGGTGGAACGCGTGTTGCCGCAGGGTCTGAGGGTCGTGCTCACCCTGGGCTGAAACAGCAGCCAGCGCTAAGCACGGAAACGCCCTTTCCGGAGCGAAGGGCCTCCCTCCAGCGACACCCAGGATCCGGCTTCGCCGGTCCGAAGGTGTGCCCCCTTGAGGGGGTCGAGCGAAGCTCGGCGGGGGTGGTTCTAGCCGAACACCGAATCACTCTCCGCATGAGCGCTGCCCACAAACACCCGCAGCAGCGTCACTCCACCTTCCTGCGCCCAGAGCCGTCCCTGAATGGTGAACTGCCGCCCACCCAGGCGAAACTCGTCGCCCATGGCCGGTGGCACGCCGTGACCTTGCCAGAAGTCGGGCACGGTGTACGCGCCGCGCCGGATCCAGGCCTGGTCTTCAGGGCTGAAAACCAGAACAACGCGCAACTGAGGGGTGGTCATGCTGTCTCCTTGGGTCTAGGACCGTGAAGAGAGCTTAGCGCAAGGGTCTGACGATTTGTTGGGCTGTTACCTGCGGCGTTGCGCGCCGGTCACGCCTTGCAGCGCCTGCGCTGGCCTTCGCGCCGTCAGGCCGCAGCAGCGATGCGCAAGCCAGACACCGGGTCGAACCAGTTCACGTGATCGGCCTGAATGTCCAGACCCACCCGGTCACCGGGTTCGACACGCACCTGCGGCGCGGTGCGCACGGTCACGTCGCCGGCGGCGGTCTGCACCACCACGAAGGTGTCGGCCCCGGTGGGTTCGACCACGCTCACCTCGCCCCGCCAGGGCGCACCGTCGTCAAACACGATATGTTCGGGCCGCAGACCCATCAGGGCGCTGCTGTTGGCAGCGGCAGGGCACGCCAGCGGCAGGTCGGCCCCTGTGATGGTGAAACCCCGCCCGGCGGCGGCCACAGTGCGACCGGGCACCAGATTCATGGTGGGCGAGCCGATAAAGGTGGCCACATAGGTGTTGGCCGGGCGGTTGTAGATGTCGTCCGGCGTGCCGAGCTGCTGCAGGATGCCGTCTTTCATGACCGCGATGCGGCTGCCCAGCGTCATGGCTTCGATCTGGTCGTGCGTCACATAGACACTGGTGATGCCGCTGAGCTGGTGCAGGCGCTTGATTTCCGCACGCATCTCCACGCGCAGCTTGGCGTCCAGGTTCGACAGCGGCTCATCGAAAAGGAACAGCTGCGGCTGGCGCGCCAGCGCCCGACCCATGGCCACGCGCTGGCGCTGACCACCGGAGAGCTGGCTGGGCCGGCGGTCGAGCAGGTGCTCGATCTGCAGCATGGCCGCCACTTCGCCGATGCGCTTGACCCGCTCGGCCTTGGGCACCTTGCGCATCTCCAGTGCGAAGCCAATGTTGTCGGCCACGCTCATGGTGGGGTAGAGGGCGTAGCTCTGAAACACCATGGCGATGTCGCGCTGGGCCGGTGGCACGCCCACCACGTCGCGCCCGCCGATGCGGATGGCGCCTTCGGTGGGTTCTTCCAAGCCAGCGATGATGCTCAGCAGCGTGGACTTGCCGCAGCCCGAAGGCCCGACGAGGATGAGGAATTCACCGGGCGCGACGTCGATGTCGATCTTCTTCAGGACCTCAACGGCCTTGTCGCCCTTGCCGAAGCACTTGCGCACGCCCTGGATGTGGAGTTCGGATGCCATGTCAAACCTCTGGATGAACCGCCGCCACGGGCAGTGAAGAAAAGATGAAATGCGCTGCCATGTCGGTCAACCTTTGACCGCGCCTGCCGTGAGGCCACGCACGAAGTAGCGCCCGGCCAGCACGTACACCGCCACCGTGGGCAACGCGGCAATCAGGGCGCCGGCCATGTCCACGTTGTAGGCCTTGACGCTGCTGGTGGTGTTGGCCAGGTTGTTCAGGCCCACGGTCACCGGTTTGGAATCGGCGCCGCTGAAGGCCACGCCGAACAGGAAATCGTTCCAGATCTGGGTGAACTGCCAGATCAGCGTGACCATCACGATGGGCGTGGACATGGGCACGATGATGCGCAGGAAGATCTGCCAGAAGCCGGCGCCGTCGAGCCGCGCGGCGTTCAGCAGTTCGCCCGGCACGGCGGCGTAGTAGTTGCGGAAGAACAGCGTGGTGCTGGGCAGGCCGGCCAGGCAGTGCACCAGCACCAGCCCGCCGATGCTGCTGGAAATGCCCAGCCAGCCCAGCACCTGGCTCATGGGCAGCAGCACCACCTGGAACGGCATGAACACGCCGAACAGCAACAGGCCGAAGAAGGTTTCGCTGCCCCGGAACTTCCACAGACTGAGCACGTAGCCGTTCACGGCGCCCCAGGCGGTGGAGATCAGCACCGCCGGCACCGCCATCCACACCGAGTTCCAGAAGAAGGGTTGCAGACCCCGGCAGTCTGCACCCGTGCAGGCGGTGGACCAGGCCTCACGCCAGGCGGAGAAGTTGAGACTGCCCGGCAGGCTCAGCAGGTTGCCGTTGCGGATCTCGTCGGCGTCTTTCAACGAAGTGGCGACCATCACGTACAGCGGGGCCAGGAAGAAGGCCGCGCCGATCAGCAGGGTGGCCATCAAGGCAAAGCGGCCGAAGTTGAAGCGTGGGCCGTTCATGGCTTTTTCCTGAGTTCGCTGTAGAGATACGGCACCACAATGGCCGCGACCGTGGCCAGCATGATGGTGGCGCTGGCCGCGCCCAGACCGATCTGGCCGCGGCTGAAGCTCATGGCATACATGAAGGTGGCGGGCACATCGGTGGCGTAGCCTGGACCACCGGCGGTCAACGCCATCACCAGGTCAAAGCTCTTGATGGACAGATGCGCCAGCACCATCAGCGTGGAGAAAAACACCGGCCGCATGGCCGGCAGTACGATGCGCCAGTAGATGCGCGGCAACGAGGCACCGTCGATCTGCGCGGCCTTGATGATGCTGTCGTCGATGCCGCGCAAGCCCGCGAGGAACAGCGCCATGGTGAAGCCGGCCGACTGCCACACGCCGGCAATGACCACGCAGTAGATGGCCATGTCGGACTGCACCAGCCAGTCGAAGGTGAAGCTGGTCCAGCCCATGTCCTGCACCAGTTTCTGCAAGCCATCACTGGGGTTGAGAATCCATTTCCAGGCCGTGCCGGTCACCACGAAGGACAGGGCCATGGGGTAGAGGTAGATGGTGCGGATGAAGCCTTCGCCGCGCACCTTCTGATCGAGCAGGATCGCCAGGAAAATGCCCAGCGCCATCGACAGGCCCACGTACAGGAAGCCGAAGATCGCGAGGTTCTTCAGCGCCACCCACCAGCGGTCCATCTCGAACAGACGTTCGTACTGCGCAAGGCCGACGAACTCGTAGTTCGGCAGCATGCGCGAAACGGAAACGGAGAGCACGCCGTTCCATACCATGAAGCCGTAGATGAATGCCAGCCCCAGGATGAAGGCAGGCGCCAGCACCAGCTTGGGCAGCAGTTGTTCGAGTTTGTTCATGAGGGCTTCTCAGTCGCGGCGCTTCGTGCAGAAGCAGGCGCCCCGGTGAAACGTTTCACCAGGGCGCTTTCCGGGCGCGGGGGCTTACTGGTTGCGGGCAGCGGAAGCGATGCTCTTCACGCCTTCGTCGATGCTCATGCGGTCGTTGTTCCAGAACTGGCTGACCGCGTCCTTGATGGCACCTTCAGCGGCGGGGCTGATGGCCATGCCGTGGGCCACCGACGGCACCAGGCCGCCGGTCTTGGCGGTGTCGACGAAGTCCTTGCTGGAGAGCTTGGCGCAATCGTCGAACTTGTCCATGGACATGTTCAGGCGCACCGGGATGGAGCCCTTGTTCAGGTTGAACACTTCCTGGAACGGCGGGCTCATGATGGCGGCGGCCAGGTCGGCCTGTGCCTTCTGTGCGCCGGCGTCCTTCAGCTTGTACATGGCAAAGGAGTCCACGTTGAAGGTGAAGGCGTTGGCGGTGCCCGGTGCGGCGGCGCACAGGAAGTCCTTGCCCGGCACCTTGCCGGCGGCCATGAACTCGCCCTTGGCCCAGTCACCCATGAACTGGAAGCCGGCCTTGCCCTGCATCACCATGGCGGTGGCCAGGTTCCAGTCGCGGCCGGGAGCCGACGCGTCGGTGTAGCCCTTGATCTTGCGGAAGGCTTCCAGCGACTTCTTCATGGTGTCGCTGGTGAGCGCCTTCTGGTCGAGCTTGACCAATGCGTCCTGATAGAACTTCGCACCCCCCACGCCCAGCACCACCGATTCGAAGGTGGTGAAGTCCTGCCAGTTCTGGCCACCATGGGCCACGGGGATCAGGCCGGCGGCCTTGATCTTGTCGGCTGCGGCAAAAAACTCGTCCAGCGTCTTGGGCATGCCCGCCACACCGGCTTTCTTGAGCACTTCGGGGCTGGCCCAGATCCAGTTCACGCGGTGCACATTCACCGGCGCGGCCACGTAATTGCCCTTGTATTTCATGACGTTGGCCACCACGCCAGGCAGCACCTCGTCCCACTTCTCGGCCTTGGCCACCGTATCCAGGTTGGCCAGCACGCCTTCAGCGGCCCATTCCTGGATGGCCGGGCCCTTGATTTGGGCGGCCGCTGGCGGGTTGCCTGAAACCACGCGGCTCTTGAGCACGGTCATGGCGTTGTCACCGCCGCCACCGGCCACGGCGAAGTCCTTCCAGGTGTGTCCCTTGGACTGCATCATGGAGCGCAGCTCGCCTGCGGATTTGGCTTCGCCACCGGAGGTCCAGTAGTGCAGCACTTCGACTTCGCCAGCGATCGCGCTGGACATGGTGAACGCGACCGTAGCGGCGCACAGCAGGGAATTGAGTTTCATGAACAAGTCTCCGTGGGGGCCTTTGGCCCGGTTTTGGTTGTCCCGACGCACCTCACGTCGAGATCGTTCATTTTTCATTAATTAATTAACAAGATGAATCGGTGAATACCCTCATTTACCACCCCCTGTCAGGCGCGCCCGGCCGTCGACAGTGTCAGCGTCGCTCGTCGAGCGCCCGCGCCGCACCCATCAGTGCCGGTGACTGACGGGAAGTGATCACCCACACAGGAATGGCTTGCAGGTAGCCCTGGAACCGGCCCTTGGTTTCGAAGCGTTCGCGAAACGGAGAGGTGTGGAACCACTCGCCCAGGCGCGGCACGATGCCGCCACCGATGTACACACCACCCCGCGCGCCCAGCGTGAGCGCCAGGTTGCCGGCCACCGACCCCAGCAGGGCGCAGAAAATGTTCAGCGCTTCCAGCGCCTGAGGCTGGCCAGCTTCCAGCGCGGCCTCGGTCACGTCGGCGGCGTCCACCACCGAGCCCATGGTCACGCCGTCGGCCTCGCACAACAGGCTGAAGGTGTCGAGCAGACCTTGCCCGCTGGTGACGCGTTCGGCCGAGGCATGGCCATAGCGGCGCACCAGACCGTCCATCACCACGCGTTCGCGTGGCGTGCTGGCCGGCAGGGTCACGTGGCCGCCCTCGCCTTCGAGCGGCACCCAGCCACCTCGACCATCGGGCAGCAGCCCGGAGACGCCCAGGCCGGTGCCAGCGCCCACCAGGCCGATGGCCATGCCAGCCTTCGCTGAACCGCCGCCCACCTGCACCAGCTCTTCGGCCGGTAGATCGGGCAAGGCCAGGGCCAGGGCGGTGAAATCGTTGAGCAAGCGCCAGGTCTCGAAGCCGAACTCGGCCTTCACCTCGCTTTGTGAAAACGACCAGTGGTGGTTGGTCATGCGGACCTGGTCGCCGGTGATGGGGTTGGCAATGGCGATCGCCACCGCCTGCGGCGTGCCGCGTCCCAGCCCTTGCAGGTAGGTGTGCATGGCGTCCTGCAGCCGGGGGTGTTCGGCCGCCGGGATCACGCGAACATCGGTGATGGGGGCTCCGGGCCCACCCTGCCAGGCGAAGCGCGCGTTGGTGCCACCGACGTCGGCGAGCAACCGGGCGTTCACCAGGGGCGGGCGAGGTTCTTGGGGCGAGACAGGAGGGGATGCAGACGACATGAAATCGCGGGGTTCAGGTGACCAGATACGGGGGACGGCCAGAGTGGAACGGGGTATGTCGCCATTGTCGGCCGAATGCAGATGGGGAAAGAAAAAAAAGGGAGCGACCGCTCGCGCGGATCGCTCCCTGCTCAATGCAAACCTTGGAACACAGGGGAAAAATCAGAACGCGTAGTTGATGCGCACGCGCGCAGCCAGTTGGTTGTCGGTGCCGGTACCGCCCTTGGCGTAGCTCAGCGCCGGGGTGATGAAGGCGCCCTTCACACCCATCAGCGGGAATGAGTAGGCGGCGTACACCGTGGTGGCCTTCTGGGCGGCGGTGGCACCCTTGCCGTGCACCACGCCGAAGCCGGCGGCACCGAAAATGGCGTTCACGCCCACGGATTTGTCGTCACCGCGCTTGGCGAAGCTGGTGTGCAGCACGGCGTCCTTGCTGAACTGGTAACTGGCGGAAACGCCGGCGCCGTTTTCGTGGTCGTCCTGGCCAACGATCTTGACCGCTTCCACACCCGCGCGCAGCGTCAATGGGCCGGCGGTGTAGGCCACGGCCGGACGGAAACCCTTGGCCAGACCGGCCTCCTTGGTCTGCACCAGGCCGAGCTCAATGCGCAGGCTTTCACCGGCATTGATGCCCACGGCACCATGGAACACGTCGCTGCCAAAACGGCCGCGCAGGAACTGAGCGCGGTAGGCCTCATAACCCCCGACGTTGGTTTCGACCATCACGTCCTTGCCCAGCGGAAAAAGGTCCATGGCTTCGAAGCGGCCGAGCTTGAAGTCGGCACCGGCATTACCGAACTGCACCCACATGTCGTCAACAGCGGCGCCGCCGTCCTTCTTGGTCAGCAGGCTGGCGCGGGCTTTCACGAAAGCGCCACTGTTCGACACGGGCGTGGTGGCGTTGATTTCGATGCGGCCACCCAGGGTGAGATCGCTTTCGCGGGCATTGGCGGCCGGTGCGTCGATCTCGTTGAAATAGGTGGTGTCGAGCTCCAGGTTGGCATCCCATGCCACTTGGGCTTGAGCAAGAGAGGCGCAGGAAAGAGCGGCCGCGATGGCCAGGGCGGAAGTGGAACGGTTCATGGGAAAGGTCTCCGTGTTGTGGGTTCAGTCGCGTGCCTGGCGCCAGCCTGAAGCCAGGCGGCACCGGCAAACGAGCCGTCTTGTGCCGTCCGCCACGCGAAAAGCGAGGTCGATCGGCCTGCGCATTGAACCGTTACCCCACGAAGACAGACCGCAGGGTTTTCCCGTAACTCGATTACATAGGTCGCCCTTTAACTTTTAATTAATAACTGTAATTTATGTATTAACCATTTGAATTTATTGAATTTTTCAGTTACGTACCAGTAACGTAATCACTTCATCTGAAAACTGAACTTTTGATGCGCAGGCGCAACAAAAGCCGCCTCGCCCACACCGTCAGGCCTGCCAGCGATCGGGAACCGAGCGAAATGCGCCGCGCTGTTGGGCGACGCTCATGCGCAGAAGGCCCGAGCCTTCAGCGGCGATGGGATCGGGCCCAGCGAACGATGTCTGCGGCCCCCATCGCGCCGGGTTGGCGAGCCACTTCACGCCCATCCACGAACAGCGCCAGAGTGGGGATGCTGCGGATCTGCAACCGCGACGCCAGGGCTTGCGCCTCTTCGGTGTTGACCTTGACCAGCCGCATTCCGGGCTCAAGCTGAGCCGCTGCCTGCTCGAAGGCTGGCGCCATCATGCGGCAGGGGCCACACCAGGGCGCCCAGAAATCCACCAGCACCGGCACCTGCGAGCGGGCAATGTGTTTGTCAAAGGCCGCTTCGTCCAGCGCGACCGGGTGGCCGGTGAACAAAGGCCGGTGGCATTTGCCGCAATCCGGCGCCTGGGCCAGCGCGGCGGTGGCCACGCGGTTGGTGGTGTGGCAGTGGGGGCAGACGATGTGCAGGGGTTCAGTGGACATGGATGGACCTCAGTGGTTTGCACGCCAGATGCGGGCCCGATCCATGGATTTCAAGACACCCTATGGGGTATCTGAATTTCTGCGGAGCGTCACCGCATGCTTCAGCGAAACCGGGCACAAACCGCGTGGTTCCGGTAACGGTTGGTCTGGCACTCCGTCCAGAGGCAGCGTTCGCGCTGGAAGAAGCCCAGGTTGGAGCAAGGCTCGCGCGGCGGCACCCGCGAGACCAGCGGGGGTCTGTCCACCAGGGAAGGCAGAGCCTCTTCGGCGGGAGGAACCTCGCTCATCGACAGGGCCGCTGTGGCTGTCGGGCTTGAAGGGAGAGCCTCTTCGGCGGGAGGTTTCTCGCTCGCGGTCTCGGTGACCACCAGGATTGCCGATCCGGTGGGCTTGTCTGGCTGGCCCATCTGGAGTCCAAGCAACCCGACCACACCGATCACCAGCACCCAGATCAAGCCGGCAGGGCGTGAGCGCAAAGTCGCGGGCACCCGCTCCCACAGCCGCATGAATCTGCCATCCATCCGCTGCGTGCGCTCGAAGCCAGAAGGGGCACGGGTCGGGTCAGCAAAAAAGGCCTGCGTGGGCGCCGTCAGACTGATATCGACCTGCGCAGGAAAAGAACGGGGTGGCGAGCACGCATCCACCTGGCCGGCGAGCTGTGCCGGCTTGACCGTTGCCAGCAGATTCGCCAAGGTTGAATGGCTGTCCGCAGCAACCCAGTCGCGCAGTTCCGAGGGCGCACCGGGTGTGTGCCCCTGCCCGCCCAACGCCGCATCGGCACCGGCAGCGGCCAACGCCTGACGCAAATGTGTCACCGTCGGGAAGCGCAGCGACCGGTCCTTCTCCAGGGCCTGCTGCACAACACATTCCAGCTCGGCGGTCACGTTTGGCGACAGGTCCGAGGCCCTGGGCGTGGCCTGATTCAGGATGTTCTGGGTGATTTCGACAAACTGCGTCCCACCAAACGGTGGGCGGCCGGTCAACAGCTCAAACAGCAGAACCCCACAGGCGAAAACATCGCATCGCCCGTCCAGCGGCTCGCCCCTGAGTTGTTCCGGCGCCATGTAGCGGGGTGTACCGATCAGCTGCCCTTCGACCAACGTGGCCTGTGTGCCCTCCGGGTCGAGCATTTTGGCGATGCCGAAGTCGGTCAGTTTCACGTTGCCCTGGTTGTCCACCAGGATGTTCTCCGGCTTGATGTCCCGGTGCAGCACGTGGTGCTCGTGCGCGTGCTCCAGCGCCGCCAGGACCCCGTCGATCAGGTGCACGACCCCGGGGACTGAAAAGCGGACACCATGATTCAGGCACTGCCGCAGGTTCAGCCCGTGCACGCATTCCATCACCATGTAGGCGCCCTGGTCGCTTCGCCCCACGTCGTAGACAGCCACGATGCCGGGATGACGCAAGCGGGCCACCGAGCGCGACTCGACCACGAAGCGCCGTTCCTGCGCCTGCACAGCCTCTGCGGACATGCCCGACGTGCGAAGGGTCTTGATGGCAACCACCCGCCCAAGATCCGGGTCATAGGCTCGCACCACAACACCCATGGCACCATCGCCCAGGAGGTCGAGAACGACGTACCGGCCTATCTGTTCGGAAGACATAAGAAGAAAAACACCTCGGGTGACTGTCTGAATAACAGCGCAACCCTACTTCAACCGAAACGGGGAAACGGCCCTCTGGCGCCAGGTCGAGCGATCAAATTGCCAGAAATATCACGGACTGCCGCTGTTCCCGAAAGGGTTTTGCCCCCGGGAGCAGCGGCTGAGCGGTTTTCGGGTGTGAGCGAAAGGCTCTCAGTCTCTCAGATGAGCTGGGAGATCAGACTGGCCAAAAAGCTCAGCAAAATGGTGGTGGTGATGGGGAGGAACCACTCGCGGCCAAACACCTTGAACCGGAAATCACCCGGCAACTTGCCAAAGCCCAGCTTGTGCAGCAGCGGCGTGAACCAGCTGATCAGCAGCAAGGCCAGAAAGATGACGATCATCCAGCGGATCATGGTCGGCTCGCCTTCACAACCTGTGGGTCCGGTCGCCCGCGCTGAAGCCGACAGGAACCCAGCCTTCCCCGCTTTGCGCAGGCGCCAGGGCCAGCACCTTGAACAGCTCCCCCATCTCGTGCTCGTTCACCAGCTTGCCCAGCATGGCGTTCTCCTTGGCGCCCACGCCCTGGGCCACGTCCATCAAGCCGGCATTGATGAGAAAGCGCCCTTGCGAAGTGAAACCCAATACACCCAGGCCCGCGTCCTGCGCGGCCAGGGCCACGCCAGTGAAATTCACGTGCGCGGTGATGTCCTTTTCGCCCACGTCGGCCAGCGGATCATCGTCGCTGCGGTGGGCGCGGTGGCAGATCAGCGTGCCCATGTGGCGCTGGGGGTGGTAGTACTCGGCTTCCGGGAAACCGTAGTCGAAGAAAAACCCGGCCCCTTTGCGCCAGCGGTCTGCCAGGGTGCGCACAAACGCCTCGGCCTGTGGGTGGATCTCGGTGAGGTAGTCGTGCGGGCCTTCGATGTCGACCGGGGGGCGCAGGTCGCTGGGGCGGTCCACCCACACCAGCGCACCCGCTGCATCCAGCCCCACGCCCCGTTCGTGCCACACGCCATCGGCCTGTCCACCTCTGCGGTACAGCAGCTGCACCGGCATGGCGTCCAGCACCTCGTTGCCCAGCACCACGCCTTCAAACGCGTCAGGCAAGGCATCGGCCCAGCTCACCACCCCAGCATGGGCAGCCAGCGTGGCCTGCTGGCGCTGGCGCAAGCTGCCCGACACATCCACGATGGTGTAACGCCGCAGAGCGCGGCCCTGCGCCGCCAATGTATCCAGCACCTGAAGCGCCAGCGCGCCGGTGCCGGCACCAAATTCCCAGACCTCTTCGGTGCCCGTGGCCTCCAGCGCCTGCACCACCTGGCGGGCCACCGTGTGGCCGAACAGCGGGGAGAGTTCTGGCGCGGTGACAAAGTCGCTGCCTTGCCCATCGACCCCTGAGGGCAGACGGCCGAATTTGGGCAAGGCATTGGCGTAGTAGCCCAGCCCCGGTTCGTACAGCGCCATGGCCATGAAACGATCAAACGGCAGCCAACCACCCGACGCGCGGATGGCCTCGTGCAACCGCTGGCGCAGGGCGCTCGTTAAACTTGCCGGCTCGTTCACAGATTCGGTTCTCACCCGTCGATTGTCCTTCATGCCCCTTGCCCCTCTCCCCGATCCAACCCCTGCGCGGACTGCGCTGGTCACCGGCGCCGGCAAACGCCTGGGGCGGGAGATCGCGTTGCGGCTGGCACGCGACGGCTGGAACGTGGCGGTGCACCACCGCCATTCGGCCTCTGAGGCGCAGCAGACCGTCACCGATTGCGACGCTCTCACCGGCCGCACCGGCAGCGCCGCCGCCTTCTTTGCCGACCTGGGTGATGAAGCCAGCGTGCGCGGCCTGCTGCCGGCGGTGGTGGCGCGCTTTGGCGCCGTGGACGCCGTGGTCAACAGCGCTTCCACCTTTGAACACGACAGCGCCGCCAGCTTTAGCTTCGAAGCCATGGACACCCACCTGCGCGCCAACACCGGCGCCGCCGTGTTGCTGGCGCAGGCCCTGCATGCACACCTGGCGTCGCGCGACGGCGAGGGCGCGGTGGTCAACCTGCTCGACCAGAAGCTCTGGAACATGAACCCGGACTTCTTCAGCTACACCCTGTCAAAGGCGGCCCTGGAAGCCGCCAACACCATGTTGGCGCTGGCGCTTGCACCGTGCGTGCGCGTGGTAGGTGTGGCCCCCGGCCTCACCCTCACCAGCCACATGCTCAGCGAAGAGAAGTTCGCTGAGCTGCACAGCCAGTCTCCGCTGGGACACTCGTCCACAGCGCAGGACGTGGCGGCCACCGTGGCCTTCGCGCTGGACAACCGCTCCATCACCGGCACCACCCTGCTGGTGGACGGCGGCCAGCATCTTATGCGCTTCGAGCGCGACTTTTCGCTGATGTGATCTGCCCACTGCCATGAACGCCCACCTTGCCGGCACACAAATCCTTACCCTCACCGGCCTGCGCTTCAACGCCAACCTGGGCATCCTGGAGCAGGAAAAGCTGGCGCCTCAACCGATCCAGGTCGACGCCGAACTCAACCAGGGCACCCAGCCCCTGCAACCGCACGACGACGACATCAGCCACGTGCTCGACTACCGCAAGGTGCGCCAGATCATCATCGACGAGTGCACCGCCGAACACGTCAACCTGCTGGAGAGCCTGATCGGCAAACTCACCCACCGCCTCATGCAACTGCCCGGCGTGATCGGCGTGCGCGTGAAGATCGCCAAGCTGGCCATCTTTGAAGACTGCGAGGTGGCGATCCGGATGGAGAGTGGGCGCTGGTGAGCCATGGTCGAAACCGACGCCTCTGCGTGGCGTGGTATCGACCAAGATCCAGGGGCCCATCGTTCTTGCAGCAGCACCTGCGAATCAGCTGCCGCCGCGCGGCGGCCATGGCAAAGGCGATGAACCACTGACGCTCGACCCTGAACACCTGTTCCAATGCGATTGCAGTGACAGAAGGAACACCCGACTGGCCAGGGCGCGGCGCTGGCGTTGTTCGCGTGGTGCCCCGTCCAGGTGTGCGCCTGATCGCAGGGCCTCGCGCGTGTCGACCAGTTCCTGATGCAGCGCGGCAGTGGCCGCTTGAGCGAAGTGGAGGCAGGTGGCCATGATCGCTCTGCCCCGCTCAGACTGCGACTTCCGGTGTTGGCATCTGCGGTGAACGCGGTGGATCGGTCGGCTTGGGCTCACTGCCCATCACGTTGTACCAGTCGAGCTTGCGGGTGGCGACCATGATGGCGGCGAGCACGCCAAAGAGCAGCAGCGAGCCCATCATGAGCGCGTTGTCTTCGGAGATCAGGATGCCGTAGAGCACGCCGTACAGGGCCACGAGCATGCCGCTCACGCCCAGGCTGGGCCGCCAGCCGCCGAGCATGTGACGCAGGTAGTGGCCCATCAGCCCGATGCAGGCCAGGCTGGCGAGCAGGTAGGCCCAGATGAAGTCGAGGTGTTCCGACAGAGAAAGCAGCAACAGGAAGAACAGCACCAGCGCGGCGCCGATCATCAGGTACTGCATGGGGTGGATGCGCCAGCGCTTGACCATCTCCAGCACGAAGAAGGCGGCGAAGGTCAACACGATGAACATCATCGCGTACTTGGTGGCGCGCTCAGTGAGGCGGTATACGTCCACCGGGTTGTCGAGCGATACCGAGAAGCTGTCAATGCCGGCGCGCTCCTTGCCGGCCGAGAGAAACTGTTGCTGAGCCTGGGTGGAAAGTGATGGCACGCTCCAGTTGGCTTCGAAGCCCCGGGAAGACACCGTGCGGCTGCGCGGCAGAAAGTCGCCACCAAAGCTCGGGTGCGGCCAGGGCGAGGTCAGCGTCACCTTGTTGTCGTCGGCCAGCGGCACGAAGCCGATGCGACCCGTGCCTGCCAGGTCCATGCCGAGCGTGAAGTCCAGGGTGGCACCGGGCTGCAGCCAACTGGCATCCACCGGGGCGGCCAGTGGCAAGGGCAATTGCTCGGCGGCCGGGGACGCGGTGACGGCCAGCGCCTTGCCGTCCAGGGCGAGTTCGGGTCGGCCCTGCAGGCCGCGCAGGTCGCTCACGCCCAGCGTCAGCCGGGGTTGCCCGAGCGTGATCTGGCCACCTTTCTCGCGCGGCGCCACGCCGGTCCAGACAAAGCGCCCGGTGCTGTCATGGCGGCTGTTGTAGACCGTGACCGGGAAGATGCCGCGCCAGCGCGTTTCGGTGGTGAGGCGGCTGCGGGTGTCCATGGTGGACGGGAACACAGTCACCACGCGTGTTTCCTTGACGGTCTCTTCGCGCTTGGTGTTCTTCTCGACATCAACGACCAGCGTGCGCGTGTAGGTCTCGGTGTAGGGCACGTGCAGCACGGGGCCGGTCAGGGTCTGGCTGCCCGAATGGGCGCGCGCCACTTCCTGGGTGGCCGCGCGCCGGTTCATGCTGCGCTCCTGGATCACGTCGCGGACCATCATCAGAGGAATGGACAACAGGAGCATCAGAAAACCGATGACCAGCGTCTTGCTCAGCAGGGGGTATTTGTTCACTTCTCACTCCGTTGTTGGGAACGGAACGATTCTTGAAAACGGGTGTGCGGTGCTCGCGCGACCCGTGTGAAGCGAATGTGAAATCAGGCCGGCAGTCGCCAGGTGGCCAGGCAGCCGCGCGGCCCTTCGACGTTGTCCACGCGGACCTGGCCGCCGTGCAGGTCGCTCACCTCTTTCACCAGGCACAGGCCCAGACCGGAGCTTCTTTCCTCGGCCTCGCCGCGCGGCAATGAATAGAAGCGCTCGAAAATCTTGCCGGCTGCGTAGTCGGGCACACCCGGCCCCTCGTCGCGCACCGACCACTCCACACCACCGCTGGCCTGCCCCAGGCGCAGCGTGAGCGCACCGCCCGGGGGCGAGAAGTCGATGGCGTTGTCCAGCAGGTTCTGCAGCGCCTGTGCGATCAGGAAGCGGTTGCCCTGCACCACCATGCCCTCGCCCAATTGGTCCACCACGCGAAGCCCTTTGCGCCGGGTGCGGGGCTCGGCCGTGTGCAGCAGCTCGCGCGTGAGGGCGGAGAGGTCCACGCTTTCCACCTCGCGCAGCTGGCGCATCTGCTCCACGTCGGCCAGGCCGAGCAGCTTGTCGATCAGTTGCTGCAGACGCTCGGTCTGGCGCTGGATGTTGGCGGCGAAGCGTTCGCGCTCGGCCTCGGGCAGCGGCTCCTGCAGCAATTCGGCCGCGCCGCGGATGGCCGCCAGCGGGCTTTTGAGCTCGTGCGTGAGGGTGTGCACATAGTTCTCGACGTAGGCCTTGTCTTCGAGCTTGAGGCGCATGCGCTCGACCGCCTGGGCCAGGTCGCTGAACTCGGTGTTGCCGGAGAGGCGGCCCATGCGTGGCAGCTCGGCGCGCTCGCCGCGCGCCACCGCGTTGGCGTAGCCGCGCAGGCGCGAGAGCGAGCTGGCCATCCACCAGGTGAACAACAGGCCGACCAGCAGCGAGATGCCCAGCAGGCCCCAGGACCAGTTGAGGATGCGGTCGCGGCTGCGCTGGATGTAGGGCTCCAGCGTCTGGTTGGGCCGCGAGACGGTGAGCACGCCGATGATCCGCTCGCCATCGCGGATGGGCGCGGCCACGTGCATCACCGTCTGGTCGGCGTCGTAGGGACTTTCGCCGCTGGAACGTGCGCCGTACTCGCCGCGCAGGGTCCTGTACACGTCGTTCCAGCGCGAATGGTCCTTGCCCAGGTCCTGCCCGCGGCTGTCGAACACGACGATGCCGCGCTCGTCGGTGACGGTGATGCGGGTGTGTATGCGGTCCTTCTGGAAACCCCAGATCGAGGCATTGGGCCTGAGCGCGGGCAGCGCCGACATCGCCTGCGCGAAGCCACCGCTGGCGATCACCCCGGCTTTCATGTCGGGCGCAGCGAGCTGGGCAAAGCCATAGGCCGCGTCCACCAGGCTGTCCTCCATGGCCAGGCGAGTGCCGGGTTTCACCTCTTCGAGAAAGATGCTCAGTACCACGAACAGCGCCAGACCCAGGATCAGGAAGAAGCCAAGCAGGAGTCGAAGGCCGATGCGCATGTCAGAGCTGTAGCGAATAGCCCATGTGGCGGTGGGTCTGGATCAGATCGGCCGACACGCCGCGCTCGCGAAGCTTGGCGCGCAGCAGTTTGATGTGGGCATCCACCGTGCGCTCCGAGGTGTCCAGCGCCTCGGCCCACACCAGGTCCATGAGTTCGGCGCGCGAGAAGATGCGCTGCGGGCGCTTGAGCAGCGTGGCCAACAGCAGGTATTCGTAGCGCGTGAGCGAAAGCCAATCGCCACCGCAGCGGATGCGCTGCGCCGCCTCGTCGAGCTGCAGCGCCGCCGCGGGCGCGGCGGCAGCCCCGGCGTCGCGCCCGGGCGCGCTGCGCCGCAGGATGGCGCGCACGCGGGCACAGACCTCGCGTGGTGAGAAGGGTTTGCTCACGTAATCGTCGGCGCCGAGTTCGAGGCCCAGGATGCGGTCGATTTCCTCGTTGCGCGCGGTCAGAAAAACGATGGGCAGGTCACTGGTCTTGCGGATCGCTCGGCACACATCGAAGCCATTGCCATCCGGCACGCCCACGTCGAGGATGGCGAGGTCGGGTGGCTCGCTGTGCAGCGCCTGCAGCGCCTCGCTGACCAGGCGCGCATGACGCACCTCGAACCCCTCGCTGCGCAACACGTAGAGCAGCGTGTCGGCAATCGCCTGTTCGTCTTCCAGCAATAGGATGCGCTTGCGCATGGGGATCACCGTGGGGTTCGGGGGTGCCGGCGATCTTACCTGCGAGGGTGCCGACGACCCTGGACGGACGTGCTTTCACACCACCAACTGCCCGCTGATCTTCGATGGCGCAATGATCGCTTCCATCCCCGCCGTGAACTGCAGGTAGTCTGTTTCCATGCCATCGGAGAAGATGATGCCGTTGTTCGGCATGCGGGAGCGCACCTTGAGCGGATCGCCTGGCTGCACGCGGCCGTACACCAGCGTGGCCTGTGAAGTCCGGGTCGGGAACGGTTCGCGTACCGCGAACACCAGCGCCCGCTCTTCCCAGGGCATGGGCTGATAGGCCTTGGCCGATGAGGGTGTGCCCAGTGTGCGCGCAATGGCCAGCGAGCCCGTCACGATGCTCTTGAGCCAGGCCGTGGAGCCCAACCCGGTGGAGACGATCAAGCCCGAGGAAGACTGAAATTCGGCCTTCGCGCCATGCGTCAGCTCGTAGAGTGCTGAGGTGTGGCTGCGTGGCCCGATGAACAGGTCGTTCACCGCGCGCAGCACTTGACCATCGCTCAGCCGGGCTTCGGCCATGGTCACTGAGCGTGTGTCGCGCTGGTCAGCGGCCACGCCCGGTAGGATCTTGCCCAGGTCGACCGGCTGGAACGGCAGCAAGACGCCGTCCCAGCGCGAGGGCTCAGGGTTCAGCCCCACCAAGGACTGGCCTTCCAGGTACTTCATGGTGTTGGCCACCAGTCCGTCCTGGCCCAGCGCCACCACGATGTCTGACGGGTCGAAGACAAAGTTGGCGAGCAGCGAGCGGTCGACGATCTGGTAGCGCCCCCAGGCTTGCAGGGCCTGCACCGTCAGTCTCAAGCTGGCCGCGTAGGCTTCGCTTTCCTTGAGGTAGTCGGTGAAGTCGGCCCCCAGATGCTCCACGTAGAACCTGGCCTGCCCGAGCGTGTTGTAGCGCGCGATCAGGTCGTCCAGCCGGGTGCGCCGGGTCACCAGCACCACCCGCCTTTCGCCTTGGGATGCCGTGTTGCTCATTCCCGCCTCCATTCGGCGCCCGAGCCTGCTCCGGCGCCCAGCAACGAGCTGAGCAGTTCGGGCGACATGTTGAGCTGGCCGATGCGCTCGGCGCGTTCGGCGATGCCACCAAAGGCCTGCGCGATGAGCTGGCCGGGCTGCATGCCCACGGCCGCCAGGGCCTGCACCACCCGGGGGTCGGCGTTTTGCAGGGCATCCATCACGGCGCGCACCTTGTGCGCCTGGGCCTCTGCTTCCTGGCGTGTGTTCTCGGCCTCGCTGGTGACGAACGCCTTGCGTTCGTTTTCCAACACGATGTCGGCGCTCATCTGCTCGGCCCGCAGTTCATTCTGGCGCCGCATGGCCGCTGCCTTGGCTTCCATCTGGGTTTCCTGGATCTCGCGCTTCTTCACCTCCACAGCAATTTCGGTGTCGAGCTCGTTCTGCCGGATGGCCCGCTCGTTTTGCACGCCGGCCATGCGGCGCTGGGAAATGGCGTCATCGGCCGCCTTGAGGTTGGCCTCGCGGGCTTCGGCCTCCAGCGCACGGGCGATGTCCGGCGTGGGCTTGATGGCCACCACGGACACGCCCAGGATCTCCAGACCCAGCGCCTGGATCTCTGGCTGGCTGCCCAGTTGGGCCTGCGCTGCCCGAGCCACCTCAGCGCTGGCCTTGATCGCATTGCGCAGGGGCAGCCCCTGGATCACCTGCTGCACGATGGCTCGCACCTGCATCACGACACGCCCCTTCAGGCGGTCCGGGTCTTCAGAGGCGTAGGAAGCGCCATCGGGTTTGAGCGAGAAATCCATCATCTTGTAGATGCGGCTGGGGTCGCCCACCCGGTAGGTGACCTCACCCTGCACCGTCACGCTCTGGAAGTCGCTGGTGACGAGCTCCAGCATGAAGCCTGCGTCGCGGCTGGCGATGGGCACGGCGACCAGCGAGGTGGTGGGCGCATAGTAGAAAAAGGACAGGCCCGCCCCCTGACGCACGAGCTTGCCGCCACGGAACTGCATGAGATGCGTGGTGGGCTGCGATTTGATGAACTGGAAGCCAAGCATTTTCTTCTCCTTGTTAAGTTGCACAGTACAACTATTAATGGTTGTATAGTACAACTCAACCAGGAGATGTCAAGCATGACCACCCAAAAAACCACAGCGCGCAAAGCGATGCCCGATTTCGATCGACCCTTGGTCACTGTCGACGTGGTGATCTTCACCGTGGTGGACGAGCAGTTGAAGGTGTTGCTGGTGCGCCGCCCCGAGTCGGCCACCGAACCCTTCCCCGGCCGCTGGGCGTTGCCGGGAGGTTTCATCGACGTGACACGAGACACAAGCCTGTTCGACTGCGCCATGCGCAAGCTGGGCGAGAAGACCGGGTTCACAACACCCTACCTGGAGCAACTGGGCAGTTGGGGCAGCGCCACGCGCGATCCCCGGGGGTGGTGTGCCACCCACGTCTACTTTGCGCTGGTGCCACCATTGGAAGACGGTGAAGCGGCGGGGTCCGCGGCATCGGAATGGGTGGAGGTGGATGCGGCCTTGCGCAAGCGCCTGGCTTTCGATCACGCCGACATCCTGGCTGCGGCGGTGGAGCGTCTGCGTGGCAAGGTGGAGTACACCTCGCTGCCCGCCTTTCTGCTGCCCGAGCCGTTCACGCTACCGCAGCTTCAGCGCACCTATGAAATCGTCTTGGGTCGCCCCTTGGACAAGAGCGCGTTTCGCAAACGCATGCTGGACGCGCAGTTCCTGGTCGAGGAAGGTTCGATCAGTGGGGTCGCCGGGCGCGCGGCCATGGGTTACCGGATAGGAGACCGTGACCGTGCCGCGGTGTTTCCTCGCACGTTCCGGTCTTTCGAGGTTCAATCACTCCAGGAATGACATGCACACCCGACTTCTGATCATTGACCCCCAGAACGACTTCTGCGACATCGAAGGCGCGGCGCTGCCCGTGCCTGGTTCCAACGAAGACCTTCACCGTCTGGCCCGATTCATCGAGGCACACGCCGACCGCATTGATGGGCTCACCGTCACTTTGGATTCGCACGCGAGTGTGGCGGTGGAGCGAACCACCTTCTGGCGTGATCGCGACGGCCAGCCCGTGCCGCCCTTCACCTTCATCACGGCGGCCGACGTGGTTGCCGGTGTCTACAAACCCAGGCGCGCCGACTTGACCGACCAGGTCGTCGGCATGCTCGAACAACTGGCCATCGCCGGCAAGGCCGGCATGGCGGTCTGGCCGGTGCATTGCGTCACGGGCACCTGGGGCCACAACATCCAGAACGATGTGGCCCGCAGCCTGGCGGCCTGGGAGATGACCCACCAGCGCGCCGTCACCAAGGTGCTCAAGGGTGAGTACCCGCTGAGCGAACACTTCGGCGTGTTCGAGGCCGACGCGCCCGTTCCTGGCGTGCCCAGCACCCAGTTCAACGCAGCGCTGGCCGGGTCCCTGGCCGAAGGTGCGGACGTGATTGCCATCGCGGGTCAGGCATCGAGCCATTGCGTGGCGGCCAGCTACGACCAGTTCATGCACTTCCTGGCATGTTCGCCATCCGTTGCACCGCGTATCGTGCTGCTTCGTGACTGCATGAGTCCCGTGCCCGGGTTTGAAAATCTCGCTGAAGCATTGTTCGAACGGGCACGCGCGGCGGGTACCGGGGTGATGACGGTCGATGCGTTCAGGCAATCCATCACATGACTTTCGAGCAAATCAAGGGAACCGCCATGAACACACAACCAATGCCTGTGGGGCAAGCACCGGACGCATTCGTCCCGGTCGTGACTTCGCTGCTGGGCACCGACCTCTACAAGTTCACCATGTTGCAGCCGATGCTGCATTCCATGCCGGCGAATCTGGCGGAGTACCGCTTCGTGTGCCGCAACACGCCGGCCTACCCCTTGTGCGAAATCCGGGACGAAGTCGAGCGGCAGATCGAGCACCTGTGCAGCCTGCAGTTCACCGAGGACGAACTCCAGTACCTGGGCGGCCTGCGCTACCTGAAGAGCGACTTCATCGACTTCCTGCGGATCTTCCGCCTCCAGCACCGCTACATCACGGTAGCGGTAGACGGTGATGACCTGAGCATCGTGGCCAAGGGGCCCCAAATCCACGTCATGCTGTTCGAGATCTTCGTGCTCGCCATCGTCAACGAGGTGTATTTCCGACGCTTCGCCACGCCACAGGCACTGGCTGAAGGCCGCAAGCGCCTGAGCCAGAAGGTGGCTCAGCTGCGTGATTTCGGCGCCCGTGGCCAGCAACGCCAACACCCCTTCGAGTTTTTCGACTTCGGCGTGCGCCGCCGCTTCTCTGCTACCTGGCAGGATGAAGTGGTGGCCACCTTCGCAAGGGAAGTGCCCGAGTTTTTCAAAGGCACCTCCAACGTGTATCTGGCGAAAAAGTACGGCATCGTGCCCATCGGCACCATGGCGCACGAATACCTGCAGACCTTCCAGGCCACGGGCGTGCAACTCAAAGGCTTTCAGAAAGCGGCGCTGGAAAACTGGGTGCAGGAGTACCGCGGCGACCTGGGGGTTGCCCTGACCGACGTGGTCGGCATGGACGCCTTCCTCGCCGACTTCGACCTCTACTTTGCCAAACTCTTCGACGGCCTGCGCCACGACTCGGGCGACCCTGTGTTGTGGGGGGAGAAGGCGCTGGCGCACTACACGCGGCTGAAGGTCAACGCACACACCAAACGGCTGGTGTTCTCCGACGGCCTGGACATTCCCGCCGCCCTCGGGCTGTACGAACACTTTGCCGACCGCATCCAGACCGGCTTCGGCATCGGAACGAACCTCAGCAACGACATGGGTCTGGCGCCGCTGAACATCGTCATGAAGCTGGTGAGCTGCAACGGTCAGCCCGTGGCCAAACTTTCAGACTCCCCGGGCAAGACGATCTGCGACGACGAGACCTTTCTGGCGTATTTGCGCCAGGTGTTTCGCATTGGCACTTGAAGCCAGGGCTTTTTTTCACGCTGCCCTGTTTGCCGCTTTCTCGCAGTGCACCATGCCCGGGGACGCTTGCAGGCAAAATTGAGCCCTTGCCCTGCCCCACCGGCGTGGGCCGCCTGATCTCCTCTAGGAAACCCGATGAACGAAGCGCTGGAAAACCACAAACTTGAAAAACGCCTGTGCCGCGAGGTGGGCCGCGCCATCGTGGACTACAACATGATCGAGGAAGGCGACCGGGTGATGGTGTGCCTGTCTGGCGGCAAAGACAGCTACGGCATGCTCGACATCCTGCAGAAGCTGCAGGCGCGGGCGCCCATCAATTTCGAGCTGATCGTGGTCAACCTGGACCAGAAGCAGCCCGGCTTCCCCGCCGAGGTGCTGCCGGCCTACCTCACCAAGCTGGGCGTGAAGTTCCACATCGAGAACCAGGACACGTATTCCATCGTCAAGCGGGTGATTCCGGAAGGCAAAACGCTTTGCAGCCTGTGCAGCCGCTTGCGCCGGGGCATTCTGTACCGCGTGGCGGGCGAACTGGGCGCCACCAAGATTGCGCTGGGCCACCACCGTGACGACATTCTGCAGACCCTGCTACTCAACATGTTCTTTGGCGCCAAACTCAAGGGCATGCCGGCCAAACTGGTAAGCGATGACGGCCAGCATGTGGTGATCCGGCCCATGGCCTATGTGGCCGAAAAAGACCTCGCCCGCTGGGCCGAGCTGCGCCAGTTCCCCATCATTCCGTGCACGCTGTGCGGCAGCCAGGAGAACCTGCAGCGCAAACAGGTTGGCAACATGTTGAAAGAATGGGAACACAAGTTTCCCGGCCGCATTGAAAACATGTTCTCTGCGCTGCAGAATGTGGTGCCCAGCCACCTGATGGACACCACGCTGTTTCCCTTCCAGACCATCCGGGCCACCGGGGAAGCCAGCGAAGACGGCGACAAGGCCTTTGATGTCGAGCCGTTGCCCTCGCCCATGCCCCAGCCGGCATCTGAAGCCGTGTCCATCACCAGCCACTTCGATGAACCCGGGAACGCCTTGACCCGCAAGGCGGTCATACCCATTTCGACGGCCCACTGAAGTCGCAGCGACGAGGCGGGCGGCTTCCACACTGGACACACCATGAAACTTGCCCTGCCCACCTTTCTCCAGAGCCTGGCCCGCCAGGTTCCACAGCCTTCATTGAAGCGGGCGACCTTATTGGCCAGACTGGCCCGAGCCGCCAGCCTGGGACTGGCCATCGGCGCGCTGGGGACATTGGGCGGCTGCGCCGGCGTGCTGCTGGTGGACAACCGGGTCGAGAGCTTTGCCAACTGGACACCCGCGGCCGCCGTGCCCAGCGCGCCGCAAACCTACCGCTTCGAACGCCTGCCCTCCCAGCGCGAAGGTCGCAGCGCCCAGGCGCAGGACGAACTGGAGGCGCTGGCCCAGGCCGCACTGGCCAAGGCGGGCTGGACGCCGGTTGCCCCCGGTGCCACCGCGCCCTGGAAAGTCCAGGTCAGCGCCACCACCCAGCGCCTGCCGCGTGCGCCCTGGGAAGACCCCTGGGTGGGCCACTGGGGCAGTGGTTTCTGGGGCGACCCCTGGAACCGCTATGGCTCAGGTATTGGCGTCTGGGGCGGGCGCGGCCACTACATCGGCGCTGGCGGCCAGATCATCTGGGCACCCATGTTCATGCACGTGGAATCACCCTATTACCAGCGCGAACTCTCCCTGGTGATCCGCCGTGCCGACAACGGCCAGGTGGTCTATGAAACCCGCGCGGCACATGACGGCCGCTGGAACAGCACACCCGCGCTGTGGACGGCGATGCTGGAGGCGGCGCTGCAAGGCTTCCCGGCGCCACCCAGCGGGCCACGCCAGGTCAACATCGAAATACCGCGCTGAGATGCAGCGCTCGCAAAATACCGTCGCTTTTCGCTCTTGATCGTTCATGGTGACGAACGCGTCGTCATCTGACCGAGCAACGCACAGATGGCGTCACCCAGGGCGTCCATGCTGTCCTGCTTGCCCATCACCTCCAGCACGCCTTGCTCGGCAGCGTCGGCCAACAGCTTGTCGCTCACATGGCCTGAAACAATCGCCACCCCCAGGCCCGGCCGCAGCCGCCGCACTTCCCGCGCCACGTCCACGCCAGACATGCCCGGCATGTTCTGGTCAGTCAGCAGCAGATCGACGGGCTCGCCCGGGTGCTGCGCCAGCCAAGCCACCGCCGCCTCCCCCGACTCGAAGGTGGTGACCTTGAAACCCTGCTTGCGCAGGAGGCGCCCGGCCAGAAACGTCATCGCGTCGTAGTCGTCGATGTAAACCAAGTGCGGGACGGGCGCCTCGGGTGCAGGCACAGGCGCTGCGGCCACCGGTGGCGACAAGGCATCGGACACCACGGCGGCATGGGTCGCCAGCGGCAGATAGACATCGAATCGCGAGCCTTCACCGGGCGCGCTGCTCACGTCGATGGCGCCCCGGTGGGTCTTGACGATGCCATGCACCACCGCCAGACCCAGCCCGGTGCCAGTTCCGGGCGGCTTGGTGGTGAAAAACGGCTCAAAGATGCGTCGCAGGGTGTCCGGGTCCATGCCTGGGCCGTTGTCGGTCACGCTCAGACAGGCGTACCGCCCGCTGGTCAGCCCCTCCAGACGCAGGGCATGCGCCACATCGATGTCGACCACCCGCAGCGCGACGGTGACGTCGCCGGCCTGGTTGTCCATGGCCTGCCAGGCGTTGGTGCACAGGTTCATGAGCACCTGCTGCACCTGCGTGGCATCGGCCATCACGGGCAGTGGTGTTGACGGCAGCCTGGCGTTCAGGCGCACGCCAGCAGGCAGCAGCGACCGCAACAGCCCCAGTGCCTCTTCCACCAGCGGGGTGAGCAGCTGAAGCTCCAGCTCCTGCGTCTGGCGCCGGCTGAAAGTGAGGATCTGCTGGACCAGCTGGCGCGCCCGCATGGCCGCGCGCTGGATTTCGCCCAGGCTTTCGCGTGCGGGGTGGTGTGCGCCCACGTCTTCCTGCGCCAATGCCAGGTTGCCCAGAATGGCCGCCAGCAGGTTGTTGAAATCGTGGGCCACGCCGCCGGCCAGGGTGCCGATCGCTTCCATCTTCTGCGATTCGCGAAGCTGCATCTCCAGCGCCCGCTGGTGGGCCTCGGCTTGCTTGAGTTCGGTGATGTCGGTGTGTGTGCCGATCATGCGAAGCGGTTTGCCGTCCGCATCACGCGCGATGACCATGCCGCGTGAAAGCACCCATTTCCAGCTGCCATCCTTGCAGCGCACGCGGTGTTCGTTGCGATAGGTGGGCGCGCGCCCTTCGAAGTGGGCCAGCCGGTCGGCCTGCATCTGCTGCAGGTCGTCGGGATGGGTGCGGCTGTCCAGCTCTTCGGCAAAGTTCGGCAACTCGTCGGTCGTGTAGCCGAACATGCTCTTGATGCCCTGCGAGAAAAATTCTTCTCCCGTCTGAAGGTTCCAGTCCCACACCCCGTCGCCCGCACTCTCCAGCGCCAGCTTCCACAGTGCCTCGTTGGCATGCAACTCGGCCTCTGCCTGTTTGCGCGCGGTGATGTCGAGCAGCACCCCCACCCTCAAAAAACCCGTCTCGTCCGACGGTATCGCGCAAGACCGACGGTACACCCACTTGATCGATCCATCGGGCATCCGGATGCGGAATTCGCCGCCCAGATCGACAGGGCCCGCACGAATCATCTGCATGTCACGCTCAAGAAGTGGCAGATCTTCCGGGTGGCGGAATTTCGCCGCCAACGAGGCGTCCCGCATGAGGTCTTCCGGCGCAATTCCGTAGATGTCGCGAACCCCGGAACTCACAAAACGGTACTGGCGCTGTCCGTCAGGCGCCACATGCACCACGAACACCATGCCGGGCACCTGCGAAGTGATCAGCCGCAACTGCTCTTCGCTGCGACGCAGTTCGTTCTGAGCGTGCACCTGGGCGGAGATGTCTTCGACCGTTCCCTCGTAGTACAGCATCCTGCCATCGGCGTCGCGCACGATGTGGGCATGTTCACTCACCCAGATGCGTTCGCGTGTGCGGTGCCGGCGGATTTCCGACACGAAACCACGCACAAAGCCGTCCCTCTCGAGCAGCCGCCGGAATTCGACCCGCCGGTTCGGGTCCACATACCATTCCAGCGCCACGTCGTTGACCGAGCCGAGCAATTCGGCTTCGGTGTCGTACCCATTGAGCCGAACCAGCGCCGGATTGACGCGCACCATCTCCCCAGCCGGATTGCAGCGGTACGCCCCGATGGGCAGAAAGCTGAACAGCGTGGAATAGTCTCCATGCAACGCAGAGTTGGGCGGCGTCATGGCGAGATTGTGGGGCAAAGCACCGGGGCCGTGCTGCGTATCTGGGCCTTGAATCGAAGGCATTTTTACCCGTCAGGCCCCGGTTTTGTACCTGTTCTCGAATCCGTGCGCACGCGGCCATGCAGGGATACCGCTGCACGGCATTGGCGCCCGCCACGCAAGCCGGTACAGTGTGTGGCCACCCATCCCCAGTGAGGAACCCTGTTTTGCAAGTCACCCGCATCCTGGCCGTGCGCCATGGTGAAACCGCCTGGAACCGCGACACGCGCATCCAGGGCCACACCGATATTGCCCTCAACCCGCACGGCCAATGGCAGGCGTCGCGTCTGGCCCAGGCACTGACCGATGAGCCGATTGCCGCCGTCTACGCCAGCGATCTGCAACGCGCACTGGAAACCGCCCAGGCCGTGGCCAAGGTACACAGCAAGCAGGTGAGCACCCACGCCGGCCTGCGCGAACGCGGCTTTGGCCGCTTCGAAGGGCATACCTGGGCCGAACTGGAGGCCCGCTGGCCAGAAGAAAGCACGGCCTGGCGCAAGCGCGTGCCAGATTTTTCCCCTCCCGGTGGCGAATCGCTGCTGCAACTGCGCGAACGCGTGGTGAACACCGTCACGGAACTGGCCGCCCGCCACCCGGGTGAACAGGTGCTGATGGTGGCGCATGGCGGGGTGCTCGACATCCTCTACCGGGCCGCCACCCGGCTCGAACTGCAGGCCCCCCGAAGCTGGGAACTGCCCAACACCGCCATCAACCGCCTGCTCTGGTCACCCGAAGGGTTGAGCCTGGTGGGCTGGGCCGACACGACCCACCTGCAAAGCGCCGACGGCGCGCAGGCGCTGGACGAACACTGATGCCCCCTCCTGTCACGATTCGAACACCTTTGCTTTCATGACACCCTTCTCATCCGAACGCTGGCATCGCGCCGAAGCCTGGGTCGGCCATGGCGTGGCGATGGTGGACACGCCTGCTCTCGTCATCGACCTTGACGCCATGGACCGCAACCTCGCCCGCATGGCCGATTTCGCGCACACGCGCGGAATGCGCCTGCGGCCGCACGCCAAGATGCACAAGAGCGCGGAGCTGGCGTTGCTGCAGATGGCGCATGGCGCCGTGGGCGTGTGCGTTCAGAAGACCGACGAAGCCCTGGCCCTGGCACGAGGCGGCGTGAGCGACATCTACATCAGCAACGAAGTGATCGCGCCAGCCAAGCTGCAGCGCCTGGCCGAAGCGGTGCGCGCGCATCGCACACGTTTTGCCATCGCCGTGGACAGCGTGCAAGGCCTTGAGGCTCTGGCTGCCGCGCTGGCCCATGCAGGGGTGGTTCAACCCGATGCCATCGATGTGTTCATCGAGGTCGACGTGGGCCAAGGCCGCTGTGGGGTACCGCCCGGCGATGCGGCCGTGGTGCTCGCGCAGCGCCTGGCCGGACAGCCCGCGATGCGATTCGCGGGACTGCAGGCTTATCACGGCAGTGCCCAGCACCTCCGCGCACCAGGCGAGCGGGCGCAGACGATTCAAGGCGCCGCAGAAGCGGTGAAGCACACCCTGCAGGCGCTCTCGGCCCAAGGCATCGAAGTGCCTCTGGTGACCGGTGCGGGCACGGGCACGTTCCTGAACGAAGCCAGCCTGGGCGTCTGGGGTGAACTGCAGTGCGGGTCGTACCTGTTCATGGACGCGGACTACGCCAGCAACCAGGCCACCCTGGACGCGCCGGTGTTTGAGCATGCCCTGTTCGTGAAATCGCAGGTGATCAGTCGCGGTGCGGCACACGCCGTGTGCGACGCCGGCCACAAAAGCCACGCCATCGACAGCGGCCTGCCCACGGTCGCATTCCCCGAAGGCCTGAGCTTCGCCAATGGAGGCGATGAGCATGGCGTGCTGCGCAGTACCGGCAACGGCACCAATCTGCCCGCGTTCGGCGAAACCGTGTGGCTGGTGCCCGGCCATTGCGACCCCACGGTGAACCTGCACGACTTCATGGTCGGGGTGCGCGGGGGACTGGCGGCGGGTGTGGTGGAGCGCATCGTGCGGGTGGATGCACGCGGAGCGGTTGGGTAACCCCCCTGCGCCGCTGACGCGGCTTCCCCCTCTCTTGCGCCTTCGGCTTGGAGGGGGGACGGCGGCTCGGGCCGGCGGAGCCGGACCCTCGTCGCCCCTGGAATGGGGGGCATCTCGCGCCGATGGAGGCTACGCTCCGGACACGGGCCCCCTCCCCAGCCCTCCCCCAGCGGGTGAGGGAGTCAAGGTAGCTCGTCTGAGAGGTAGGCCGTTCCCGATCCCGCATTTGCCGTGTGGCCGGGCTGAGCAGCGCAGTGGCGTGGGGATCAGAAATTCGCATGTCCGAAGGCCGCGCAGCGGACAAGTTTGCGAATTTCCCCCACGACGCGAGCAGCGCAAGGAACCGCGCAGCGGCCCGGACTTCGGCTCGCCTTTTCTTTGGGTACTTTCTTTTGGGCGTTGCAAAAGAACAGTACCTCGGCCGCCGGGCCGAGACCCGGCCAAGCCAACCCTCCGGAGCACAAGGTGAATGTGCTGTGAGATCACCTCACTGCCGATAAATCTGCGCCTCCAGCCCCATCGCCCGAATGCGTTGTGCGGCGGCGTCGGCGGTGGCCCGGTCGGGGAACGGCCCGGCGCGCACGCGGGTGCGGGGGCCGCGCGCGCCTTCGACCGTCTGCATGGTGGCAGGCAAGCCGGCTTCGGTGAGTTGGGTGTGCACCTTGAGGGCGTTGGCCTCTTCGGCGAACAGGCCCACGTTGATGCCATGGCTCACCGATGGTGGCGGTTTGACGAGAATGGGTGGCGGTGTGCGGTCGGGTGCCGCCTCTGGCACGGCGACTGTCGCGCGCTGTGCAGGCTGCGATGGTTTTGGTGCAGGAGCCGACAGCACCGACGGCGGCGAATCAGGAGCGGGCTGGGGCGGGGCCTGCACGGGCCCCGGCTCTGACTGGACGGCAGCTTCCTGCACCGGCTGAACCGGCTCGGCATATTCCGATGGTTCACCGGGTGATGCAGGCTCAGGTCGAAGCGATGCGCTCACCTCAGGTGGCGTCGCATCCCCCTGCGTCGGCACCACGGCTTGTGCGGGCAGTGTGTCCGTCCCGGCGGGTTCAGACGTCCAGATGAATGCAGCCGCCGCCAGCAACAGCACTCCGAGCAGGGCATTGCCCAGGATGAACGCCTTCAGGCGCCGCTGCGTCGGTGCCTGCCGTTCCAGTGCCTCGCACGCCTCGCGCACCGTGTGGGCGTCGGTCACGGCACTGGCCATGCGGCGGCGAATGTCGGCGTGCAGCAGGGCGTTGCCGTACAGACCTGGCACCAGAATGCTCAGCATCAACAGCGAGCCTAGCACCCCCATCTCCACCCCCAGCGGCCATTGCAGGTACTGACGCCCCACCCCAAGCACCAGCAAGGCCAGGCCCTCGGCAGCGGCCAGGTACACCAGCGCCGCCCCCCACAGGCCGCGAAACGCCAGCCAGTTCACGGTGCACAAACCGGCCGCCGTGTTCCAGACCAGGCTGGCTCGGCCAGCGGCGTCGAAACGTTCGAACAGCGCCAGGTAGTAAGGCGTGTTGAGCGTCCCGAGCGCCGCGCGGTACAAGGCGGCCGTCGGGTTGTTGGCCGCATTCTGGGCGAGGCGAATCGTGGAATGGTCTTCGAGGGTCGGCTGCGCAAACATACCGAATTCTGGCACGGGGTGGTGGCTGGGCCAGCAACATGCGGGTTGTTGCCAAGCCCCTTGGCCGCGCCTTCTGGCCAAAATGCGGCATGCGATTTCTTCCCCCCTCCAGGTCCACATGAGTCCCAGCCAGATCATCGTCCTGGCCACGCCGGTCTTTTTTGTGCTCATCGCCATCGAATACGCGATCGGCCTCAAACGCCGGCACAACACCTACCGGCTCGACGACGCCATCACCAGCATCGGCCTGGGCATGCTCAGCCAGATCAGCGCGGTGTTCACACGGCTGCTGCGGGTGGGCATCTACACCGCCGTGTACTCGGTGGTCGCCATCTGGCCCGACCACCCGTTCTGGACCACCTGGGTGGGCTGGCTCACTGCGCTGGTGTTCTACGACTTCTGCTACTACTGGCTGCACCGCGCCGGGCACGAAAGCGCCATTTTCTGGGCCGCGCACGTGGTGCACCACCAGAGCCAGGACTACAACCTCTCCACCGCACTGCGCCAGACCAGTTCGGGTGCGCTGCTGGGCTGGGTGTTCTACCTGCCCATGGCCATCGCCGGTGTGCCGCCGCTGGTGTTCGGCGTGGTTGCGCTCATCGACCTGCTCTACCAGTTCTGGGTGCACACCGAACAGGTCAAGAAGCTCGGCTGGTTTGATCGCTGGTTCTGCAGCCCCTCCAACCACCGCGTGCATCACGCGGTGAACGACCGCTACCTGGACCGCAACTATGGCGGCATCCTCATCGTGTGGGACCGGCTGTTCGGCAGCTTCAAGGAAGAAGACGAGGTCTGTGTGTACGGCACGCGCAAGCCCCTCAACAGCTGGAACCCGCTGTGGGCCAACACCGAGGTCTACTGGAGCCTGCTCAAGGATTCGTGGCACACCCGAAGCTGGGCCGACAAACTGCGCGTGTGGTTCAAGCCGCCCGGCTGGCGCCCGGCCGACGTGGCGGCGCGCTTTCCATCGCCCACCTTCGACCTGACCCAGGTGCAGCGCTACGCCCCGCCCATGTCACGCGGCGTGCAGGTGTTCGCAGCCGCGCAGTTCGCGCTGCTGCTGGCGGGCGTGGCGGGCTTCCTGTGGTTCGCCGACGGCTGGCCACTGGCGCACAACGCCGTGGTGTTTGGCGTGCTGCTGGTGTCGCTGTGGGCCATTGGCGCGGTGATGGAGGGCCGACTTTCCATGCTGGAGGCGCTTCTGGTGCAGGCTGCGGCCCTGTCCACCGCCACTGCGGCGCTGGGCCTTGTGGATCTGCACCGGGTGTTCAAGCCCCTGACCATGGTGATGGCCATGGCGGTGGTGCTTGCCCGCACGGAAGCAGCACAAAGACGCAACCTGGGCTCTGTGTTGCTTCTGGGCGCGCTGGCGCTCAGCCTGGCCGGTGACGTGTTCCTGATGTTCCCGGGCTACTTCCTGCCTGGGCTGGTGGCATTTCTGCTGGCTCACTTGGCCTACATCGCCCTGTTCCGGCAAGACATTCCGTGGTTCCCCAGCCGACGCGCACTCGCTGCCACACTGGGCATCGGCCTGGCGATGTATCTGTTTTTGTGGCAAGGCGGCCTGCCCAACGCGCTGCGGGTGCCGGTGGCCATCTATGTGGGCGTGATCGCGCTGATGGCCGCACAGGCCATCGGTCGCGCCACGGTGTTGCGCAACAGCGCGGCCGTCGGGGTGGCGCTGGGCGCGGGCTTCTTCATGCTCAGTGACGCTCTGCTGGCAGTGAACAGGTTCGTGATGCCGCTGCCCATGTCGCAGGTGTGGGTGCTGACGACCTACTACGCGGCGCAAGTGCTGATCGTTCGTCATATCCGCATGGGTGCGATTTTGCGGCCCAGGATCGGGCCGTCGCTCCCCTGAAGCGTCTTCTCAGACCCGTTCCAGGACCACCGCAATGCCCTGCCCCACCCCGATGCACATGGTGCACAAGGCGTAACGGCTACCGCTGCGGTGCAGCTGGTTGATGGCGGTGGTGGCCAGGCGGGCCCCACTGGCACCCAGCGGGTGGCCCAGGGCGATGGCGCCACCGTTGGGATTCACACGCACGTCGTCGTCGGCCAGGCCCAGGTCGCGCAACACGGCCAGGCCCTGGGCGGCAAAGGCTTCGTTGAGTTCAATCACGTCCATCTGTGCCAGCGTCAACCCGGTGAGGGCCAGCACCTTGCGCGTGGCCGGTGCCGGGCCCATGCCCATGATGCGTGGCGGCACCCCGGCGGTGGCCATGCCGACCACACGGGCGCGCGGCTTGAGCCCATGGCGGGCAGTGGCGGCTTCACTGGCCAGAAGCAGGGCCGCAGCACCGTCGTTCACGCCCGACGCATTGCCGGCGGTCACACTGCCCTCGGGCCGCACCACGCCCTTGAGCTTCGCCAGCGCTTCCAGCGTGGTGGCGCGCGGGTGTTCGTCGCGGTTCACCATCAGGGCTTCGCCCTTCTTCTGTGGCACATGCACCGGCACGATCTCGGCGTCGAACACCCCGGCCTGCTGCGCCGCCAGGGCCTTGGTCTGCGAGGCCAGGGCCATGCGGTCCTGATCGGCGCGCGAGATGTTGAACTCGGTCGCCACGTTCTCGGCCGTCTCGGGCATGCTGTCGACGCCGTATTGCGCCTTCATCAGCGGGTTGACGAAGCGCCAGCCGATGGTGGTGTCTTCCACGCTGTTGGCGCGCGAAAACGCGCTGGTCGCCTTGGGCATCACAAAGGGTGCTCGGCTCATGCTCTCCACGCCACCGGCAATCATCAGCTCGGCCTCGCCGCTCTTGATGGCGCGCGCCGCCGTACCCAGGGCGTCCAGGCCCGAGCCGCAAAGGCGGTTCACCGTGGAGCCGGGCAGCGAGACAGGCAAGCCCGCCAGCAGCGCACTCATGCGCGCCACGTTGCGGTTGTCTTCGCCGGCCTGGTTGGCACAACCGTAGATCACGTCGGCCACCGCGGCCCAGTCCAGTTGCGGGTGGCGCTCCATCAACGCTCGCAACGGGACGGCACCGAGGTCGTCGGCGCGCACGCCGGAGAGGGCGCCGCCGTAGCGGCCAAAGGGTGTGCGCACGGCGTCGCAGATGAAAGCGTGGGTCATGGGATTTCTCTTCAGGAGAGCTTGTCGCTCTGGTGCAGTTGCCAGATGCGAACGAGCAGCGCGCGGGCAGCGTCCTCGCCGATCACCGGCGTGGCCAGCTCCATGAGCTTGTCCTCCAGGTCGACATCAGACAGGGGCAGTTCCGGGTCGCCCTTGCGGTCGGGTTGCAGCAGCGTCAGCTGGCGGCCGTCGCGCAGGGTGATCGTCACGCGCGCGCCGCGCCGGCCTGGGAAGGCGGCGTCCACCGCTGGGTCCAGTGCCTTGTCGATGCGTTGCATGAGCGCACGGGTGGCCGGGTCGTTCAAGCGATCCGGTTCGAAAGCCGAGAGGCGCACGCTGCCGTGCACCAGCGCGGTGGCCACCATGTAGTGCAGGCTGAAGCGCGCCTGGTCGGCGTTCTGCGGTTCCACGTGGGGCGCGATGTCGAGCGTGGGCTGGTACACGCCCAGCGCCACGCGTTCGATATCGGCGTGGCTGAAGCCGTGTTGCTGCTGCAGCGCCAGTGCACCGTCAATCGCGGCGAAGGTGTGGCCGCAACCGATGTGGTTTTTGAAGGTCAGGCGGGTGATGTGGAAATCGATGCCCAGCGTGGCGCCCACAGCGGACCAGTCCGGCCCTTCGCTCATGGCGCTCCCCAGCCCGGAATCGCCTTCGAGCACATCGAGCGAGCTGCGCATGCCGCCCGAGGCCAGCTGTGCGGCCAGAACGCCGGCTTCGGCCGCACGCCCCGCGTGCAGCGGTTTGGCCATGGCCTCCTGCCGGAAGGCCTGTTGCAGACCGGCGGTGAAGGTGGCTGCGATGGCCAGCGCGTTGGCATAGGCGGCCTCGTCCAGCTTCAGCAGGCTCGCCGCGGCGGCGGCCGCGCCAAAGCTGCCCATGGTGCCGGTGTTGTGCCAGTACTTGTAGTGGGGGCGACCCATCACCACGCCGATGCGGGTGGAAACCTCGTACCCCAGCACCACGGCGCGCAGGAGCTCGGGGCCGCTCGCACCCACCGTCTGGGCCATGGCCAGCGCGGCGGCGATGGTGGCCGCACCGGGGTGGTACATGGCGTCGCGGAAGCTGTCGTCCACCTCGGCGGCGTGCGCTGCGGTGCCCTGGATCAGCGCGGCCGCGCGCGTCGTGGCTTGTCGCCCCTGCACCAGTTGGGCTGTGCCCCGGTCCAGCTCGTCGACCATGGTCTGGGTCAGTACCTGCACTGCGGGTGTGTCAAGGCCGGGGTAGATCGAGGCGTACCAGTCGATCACCGCGCGTTGGGCGTGGTGCGCCACCTCGGCGGGCAATGGCGCTTGCGCAAATTCGGTGGCAAAGCGGGCAAATGTCTGCGTGACGTACATGGTTCAGCTCTCCGTTGCAAGCAGGTGGCGCAAGTCGCCGGCCACAAAGCCCGGCCCGCACAACTCAGCCAACCAGCCCATGTCTTCCTGCAGCGCGGCAGCCCCGCGTTCGCGTGCCCAGAACACCGGCCCACCTTCCCAGCGCGGGAAGCCATAGCCATTGACGAGCACCACGTCCACGTCGGTGGCGCGCTCGGCCACGCCTTCGGCCAGCAGCAGCGCGGCCTCGTTGACGATGGCCAGCAGCACGCGGCGCACGACTTCTTCGTCGCTCAGGCGGCGCGGAACCACGTCCTTCTCAGCACGGCATTGCGCAATCAGTTCGTGCACGGCTTCGTCCACCTCCGGGCCTTGGCCGCCTTCAGGATAGCGGTAATAGCCCGCACCGGCCTTGCGGCCCAGTCGGCGGGCTTCGCACAGGCGATCAGGGATGTGCACGTAGCGGGCATGCGGATCGCGCGTGGCGGCCTGGGCCTGGCGCATGCGCCAGGCGATGTCCAGCCCGGAGAGGTCAGCCACCGCGAAGGGGCCCATGGCAAAGCCAAAGGCCTGTAGCGTGGCGTCCACCTGTTCAGGCCAGGCGCCCTCTTCAATCATGAATTCACACTGGCGGCGGTAGGCCGCATACAGCCGGTTGCCGATGAAGCCAAAGGCATTGCCGGTGAGCACCGGCAGCTTCTTCAGCCGCTTGCCCACCGCCAGGCCGGTGACCAGTGCATCAGGCGCGCTGGCTTTGCCACGCACCACTTCCATCAGCTTCATGGCATTGGCCGGGCTGAAGAAGTGCAACCCAATGACATCATGTGGTCGCGACGTAACGGCTGCGATGGCGTCCAGGTCCAGGTACGAGGTGTTGGACGCCAGCACCGCGCCTGGGCGTGCCACAGCGTCGATCCGCTGGAACACCTGCTGCTTGACGCCCAGGTCTTCGAACACGGCCTCGATGATGAGGTCTGCCTTGGCGAGTTCAGTCCAGTCCAGGCTGGTCTGTAGCTTGTCTTCGCAGCCTTCGGCAGCGTTGGCGTTGAGCTTTCCTGCTTGCACCCGCGTGGCGTAGTGGGTGTGGATGCGCTGCGCGCCACGCTCCAGCGCATCGGCGTCCTGCTCCAGCAGCAGCACTCGGTAGCCCGCGTCAAGAGCCGCGATGGCGATGCCCGAACCCATGGTGCCAGCGCCAATCACCGCCACCTGTTCCACGGTGCGCGGCGTGGCATCACCCAGCGTGGGATGTTTGGCGCTGTCACGTTCGGCAAAGAACTGGTGCCGCAGGGCGAAAGCTTCACGCGAGACGCGCAGCCGCTGAAACATCGCGCGTTCGTCGGCCAAGCCGTCGTCGAAACTGACATGGGCCGTGGCGATGATCGCGTCGATGGCCGCCTGCACCGCAGGCCGTCGCTTGCCGGCCTTGAGCGCAGCCGACACGGCACCGGCCACCTCAGCACTTGGGGCCACGGGCACCGGGCGCTCACGCAGGATCTGTTTTCTACCCTTGAGCTGTTTGGCCTGTGCCACGGCGACCCTGCGCAGATCGCCGGTGGCGATGTGATCCACCAGTCCAGCTTCCAGTGCCGCTGCAGCAGGCACGCGTTCGCCGGAGCAGATCATGCGAGTCGCGCGGGGAATGCCAACGATGCGGGGTAGCCGCTGCGTGCCGCCCGCGCCTGGAATGATGCCCAGCGTCACCTCGGGCAGACCGACCACCGTGCCCGGCGCTGCAACGCGCGCATCGCAACCGAGTGCCAGCTCGAACCCACCGCCCAGCGCCGCGCCATGCAGCGCCGCCACCACCGGTTTGCCACAGGCTTCGATGGCGGCGATCACTGTCGGCAGCTGGGGATCGATCAGCGGCTGGCCGAACTCCCGCAGGTCCGACCCCGCGATGAAGGTGCTGCCAGCGCCAATGAGCACCGCGCCCTGAAGGGTGTCGTCGGTGCGCAAGGTCTCGATGGCGGCCATCAGGCCCTGCCGCACGGCGGCGGACCCGGCATTGATGGGCGGGTTGTCGATCACGATGACGGCGATGTCGCCATCCCGTTCGAGGTGCACGTGGGGCCTCATGAGGGCACGCTCAAGTCAAGACGAGCACGCCGTCGGCAGCGCTCACGCCTTCGCCTTGGGCGCGCACAAACACAGGGTTGATCTCGGCCTCCACCAGGCGGTCGCCGAGCTGCGCGGCCATGCGGGAGAACGCCACGATGGCATCCACCAGCGCGTCCACGTCGGCCTTGGGTCGGCCCCGGAAGCCGTCGAGCAGCGGCCAGGTCTTGAGATCTTTCGCCATGGAAAGCGCATCGGCGCGGCTCAGCGGTTTGAGTTCCTGCGCGTCCTGCGTCAGCAGGCGCATGGTGGTGTCCTTGAACAACTCGGCCGTCACACCCCCCATGCCCAACAGCACGGCCGTGCCCAGTGCATCACGGTGCATGCCCAGAATCAGCTCGATGCCCCCGCCCACCATCTCCTGCACGATGAACCGATCTGGTCGCACGCCGGCTTTGGCGTGAACGTCGCTGGCCATGCTGATCAGGCGCTCGCCCACGGTCTCGGGCGTGAGGCCCACGGCCACGCCGCCCACGTCGCTCTTGTGCGTGATCTGCGACGAAAGAATTTTCAGCACCACGCGGCCACCGAGTTCGCGCGCGGCGGCTTCGGCTTCGGCTGGCGAGGCGACGATGCGCTCGGCGGCACACGGCACCTTGAAACGCGCAAACAGGTGTTTGGCCTGTGCCTCGTCGAGTGAACCCGAGGGCAGCTCACCCAGTTCTACAGCGCTCCAGATGTCCACTTCTTCAACGGGCGCCACAAAGCTGCCGACCTTGAACATCGCACTCAATGCAGCGGTACAGCTCTCGGCTGCCGCAAAAGCGGGCACACCATTGCGCGTGAGCAGGGCCCCCACTTCGGGCGCATGGGGGCTGATGTAGGCCATCACGGGCTTGTCCGAATCGGGCAGGCAGTCGCGGATGGCGCCCGCCATCAGCTCAGGCATGGCGAGGCTGGAAGATCCCACGATGATCACCAGCGCGTCGTAGCTCGGGCTGGCCAGCAGGGTGCGGATAGCACCGCGCAACAGCTCGGGGCGCAGACCCGCCAGCGTCACGTCAATGGGGTTGCGATCCAGCACCGCCTCGCTGCCGGTTTGAAGTGCGCGCAGTGCTTCGGCGGTAGCGGTATCGGGTGCGGGCGTCTCGAAGCCGGCCACCCCCAGGTCGTCAGACACCAGGGTGCCGGCGCCGCCGGTGCTGGTGAGAACGGCCACCCGCCGGCCCCGCAGGTGGCGCCCGGTGCCCAGGGCCACGGGGATGTCCAGCAGATCGTTGAAAGTCTGTGCGCGGATCACGCCCACCTGCTTGAACAGCGCGTCGTACATGCGGTCAGCGCCGGCCATGGCGCCGGTGTGCGACACCGCTGCCTGCGCACCGGCTTCCGAGCGGCCGATCTTGAAGGCCACCACCGGTTTGCCATTGCGCGCCGCCTTCAGGCAGGCCGCGCGGAACTTGGCCGGATTGCGCACCGTCTCGATGTACAGCGCGATCACCTGGGTGGCCGGATCGTCGGCCAGGTGATCGATGAAATCAGCCAACTCCAGGTCCACTTCATTGCTGGTGGAAATCAGCTTGGACAGGCCAATGCCGCGCGCCGCTGCCCGCGAGAGCAGCGAACCCAGAATGCCACCGCTTTGCGACACCACGCCCACAGCGCCCACCGGGAACTCGTCCATTTCCAGGGCGCCGGTGGCAGACAGCACGATCTGGTCGGTGAGGTTCACCAGGCCAATCGTGTTCGGGCCCAGGATGCGCATCTGCCCGGCGGCTTCCATCAGTTGCTGCTGGCGCCGAGCACCGTCTTCCCCGGTTTCGGTGTAACCACTGGCCAGCACAATGGCGGCAGCGCAGCCGCGTGCCGACAGCTCCTTGATGGCCACCTGGGCCCGTTCGGCGCCCAGCAGCACAATGGCCACGTCCGGCGTCTCAGGCAATGAGGCAATGTCGGCGTAGCACGGCAGCTCGCCGATGCGATCGGCCTTGGGATTCACCGGCAGAATGCGCCCCGCATAGCCGTGCTTCTGCAGATAGGCCACAGGCCGGCCTGCGGTTTTGCCGGGGTCGGCCGAGGCACCGATGATGGCCACACTGCGCGGCTGCAAGAGGCGGGAAATCGCGTTGATGGAGGCGTCCACGGTATTCACTCCTTGCTGGCGGCTTTGGCCAAAAACGCTTCCACTGAAGCGCGGTGCTCGCTGCTGGTGTAGCAGATGCCCTGCGCCTGGCTGCCTTGTGCAAACACGTCGTGCGACGACAGCTCGAAGCTCTGGTTGAGGATGGTCTTGGTCAGCGCCAGCGCCGTGCTCGATGCCTGGCTCAATTCGGCAGCCCATGCCTGTGCATCGGCCAGCAGCGTGTCTGCTGCGGTCCTGCGGTCCACGATGCCCAGCGCCAGCGCTTCGTCCAGCTTGACTTGGCGTCCGGTGAAAATCAGCTCCTTGGCCTTGGCCAGGCCCACGCGCCGCGGCAGGAAATACATGCCCCCACCGTCCGGGATGATGCCGCGCAGCACATACGACCAGGAAAAACTCGCCCACTCGCTGGCGATGATGAAATCACAGGCCAGTGCGGTGTCGGCACCCAGACCCGATGCCGCGCCATTGACCGCGGCGATCACCGGTTTGGGCATGGTGTGCAGCAAGGCCTGCGTGTGGTGCACGCGCTGCTGGCGGTGCCAGCCGTTGAAGCCCACTTCGCCGGCCGGCGCGTTCATGCGCTTTTGCATGCCGCCGATGTCGCCCCCGGCGCAGAAGCCCTTGCCGGCACCGGTGAGCACCAGCGCCTTGATGCCTTTGTCGGCAGCGACATGCTCCAGCGCGTGGATGAACTCGGTGCGCATGTCGTCGCTCATGGCGTTGCGCTTGTCCGGTCGGTTCAGCGTGAGGGTGGCTATCGCGTTGTCAACCGTGAGCTCGATCAGTTGGTAAGACATCCAGTTTCTCCAGTCAAAATGGGGTGAGTGCTCTTTTTGCAAATTCTTGAGGGTGGAGGGCTAGATGGACGAAAAGTCCGCCTTGCGTTCGCGAGCCAGCAACCACCGCTTCAGCGCGCTGAAGCCGGACCACAGCACCAGCGCGAAGCAGAACCCGAGGAAGCCGGCGCTGATGGGCCGATCCAGGAAAGTCATCATGTCGCCGCGCGAAAGCAGCAGCGCACGGCGAAGGTTTTCTTCCATCAGCGGTCCGAGCACAAAGCCCAGCAGCAAAGGCGCCGCTTCAAATCGCAGAATGGTCAAGGCATAGCCGACAGCACCGACGATTGCGACCATGTAGATGTCGAATTCGTTGTTGTGCACGCTGTAGGTACCCAGGCTGATGAAAACCAGAATCGCCGGAAACAGCACCCGATACGGAATGCGCAGAATCGCCACCCACACACCAATCAGCGGCAGGTTGAGCACCATCAGCATGATGTTGCCAATGCCAAAGCTCACGATCAGGCCCCAGAACAGGTCGGGCTGTTGGGTCATGAGCAAGGGACCGGGCTGAATGCCGTGGATGATCAGTGCACCCAGCATGAGCGCCATCACGGCATCGCCGGGAATGCCCAGCGACAAGGTGGGCACAAACGAGGTCTGCGACGCGGCGTTGTTGGCCGCTTCCGGCGCGGTGATGCCCTCAATGGCGCCGTGACCAAACCTCTCGGGCGTCTTGGAGACCTTCTTCTCGACCGCGTAGGCCATGAACGACGCAATGGCCGCACCGGTACCCGGCAAGGCGCCAAAAAAGCTCCCGATGCCCGTGCCCCGCAGCATCGGCATGACGGACCGCTTCACATCGGCGCGGGTCGGTGTCATGGTCTTCATGGAAATCTTTTCCTTGACCTCCGATTCACGCACCTGATTGATGCTGGAGATGACCTCCGAAATCCCGAACACGCCCATGGCCAGTGCCACCAGACTGATGCCATCCATCAGTTCCGGGATGTCGTAGGTGTAGCGCGTGGCGCCGGAATTGATGTCGGTGCCCACGGTGCCCAGCAGCAACCCCAGCACCACCATCGACAGCCCCTTGGCGGGCGAGCCGGAGGCCAGGGTAGAGGCGGCGATCAGGCCCAGAAGCATCATGGCGAAGTACTCGGCGGGTCCGAACTTGAGACCGAGTTCGGCGATGCCGGGCGCGAACAGCACGAGCATCAGGATGCCCAGCATGGAACCCACAAAAGAAGCGATGGTCGTCATAAACAGCGCCACACCCGCACGCCCCTGCCTGGCCATGGGGTAACCATCCAGGCAGGCCACGGCAGATGAAGGTGTGCCTGGCAGGTTCAGCAAGATGGAAGCCGTGGAGCCGCCGTACTGCGCGCCGTAGTACACACCGGCCAGCATCACGATGGCCGCCGTGGGTGGGATGTGGTAGGTGATGGGCAGCAGCAGCGAGATGGTGGCCAGGGCACCGATGCCGGGCAGCACACCAATCAGGGTGCCGAGAAACACGCCGATAAAGCAGTAGAGCAGCGTGACCGGATCCATCGCCGATTGCAGGCCAATCAGCAGGCCATCAAGTATGTTCATGGTGTTTGTCTCTGTGGCTGGGGGCGGTTGTGACGCTCAGACGCTCCACGGCCAGATAGGCAGGACCATGCTCAGGCCCACCGCGAACACCAGGTAGGTCACCAGCGCCACGCCTCCTGCGATGAACAGTCGGCCCTTCCACCGTGTCTGCCGATCGGCCAACGAAGACACCACCACCGCCAGCACCGTGGCCGCCACCAGCCCCGCGGTTTTCAACGCAGCAGCAAAGACCAACAGGCTCCCCAGCACCAGGGCCATGGTTCGCCACTCCACCGTCAAGGGTTCGCCTTCGCGAAAGAAGGCCGGCGCGGCAACGGCCACACCCAGCACCGCCAGCAACAGCCCCAGCCCTACAGGGAAGTACCCTGGCCCCATGTGGGTCAGAGATCCGAACTCATAGTCCCGTGCCTGGAACGCGGCGTACAAGCCGATCGCGGACAGCGCCAATCCGCCAATGATGTCTCTCGAGTCTTTGCTTTTCATGGTTGTCTCCTGGCCCCTTTTTGGGTCTACCGTCGAGCTGCAGTGGTGTGTCTCGTCTGGCAAGCTCACTGAGGACGAAGCTTAGAAGTCAACGCCTCTTTTGAGATCTTTCAATTCCAACAGGTGGAATTGAAGTCAGTCGCTCAAGGTAGACTTTCGTTCCGTTCCTTGGAATGTCCTTGCTGAACAAAAAGGGCTGAACATGCAATCAAACGACATCGAGGCGATTGGGCAGTCGCCACTGAACCGCTCTGTGCTCAGGGGCGCGGAAATCCTGCGGGCCTTCAAGCCGGGCAGTGACCTGCTGGGCAACGGTGAGCTCTCTGAGCGCACGGGTCTTTCGCCCTCCACCGTGAGCCGACTGACCCAGACCTTGGTGGTGGCCGGCCTGTTGCAACTGGACCGGGAGGAGCGGGCCTACCGGCTGGCGCCCTTGGTGTTGAGTCTGGCCCACGCGATGCGATCGGGCTCGCTGGTGCTGGCCGTGGCCGCACCGCACATGCGCGCATTGGCAGAAAAGGAGCGTGTGAACGTGGGGCTGGCCTGTGCCGACCGGGAGGAAATGGTCTACCTGGAGTCCATCCGGTACAACCGGCGCGTGGCGCTTCGCAACGTGGTGTCGGGGCAGCGGGTGCCCATGGAGCTGACCTCACTGGGCAGGGCGTACCTGGCCACAGCGACCACTCGGCACAGGCAGGCGCTTGAGAAGACATTCAAGCAACGCAATGGCTCGCATTGGCCGGCGCTCAAGCTGGCCATCGACGAGGCCATCGACAGCGTGGAGAAGCACGGCTACTGCGTGGCTTCCTGGCAACCCGAGGTGGTGGCGGTCTCTACCCCGGTGATGAGTCCGGATGGCGTGTTCGCGCTCAATATCAGCGTGTCGACCCAGGACGATGCAAAACAGGTGACGCGGCAACTCGCGCCCAAGTTGCTGGCGCTGAAAAAGACCATCACCCGCGACATCGCGAGGCTCCATGCCTGAGAAGCAAACCGAGGCGTCACCCCCCACGAACACCGGGGATCTTTCGCCTGTGGCCCCCCTTCGGGAGCCGGTGTTCCGCATGTTGTGGCTGACCTGGCTGGTGGCCAATGTCTGCATGTGGATGAACGACGTCGCAGCCGCCTGGCTCATGACATCCCTGACCGACAAGGCGCTTTGGGTGGCGTTGGTTCAGACGGCTGCCACCCTGCCCGTCTTTCTGCTCGGGCTGCCCAGCGGCGCCATGGCCGACACCTTTGATCGCAAACGGTACTTCCTGGTGACCCAGCTGTGGGTGGCTGTGGTGGGGGCCGTGCTGTGTGCGGCCGTACTGATGGGCCTGCTCTCGCCCATGTTGTTGCTGTTGCTCACCTTTGCCAACGGCATCGGACTGGCCATGCGCTGGCCCGTGTTTGCGGCCATCGTTCCCGAGCTCGTGGCCCGGCCGCAGCTGCCAGCTGCGCTGGCGCTCAATGGCGTCTCGATGAACGCATCGCGAATCGTTGGCCCCTTGTTGGCAGGTGCCTTGATCGCCTCAGCGGGCATTGCCTGGGTGTTCCTGCTCAACGCCATACTTTCCCTGGTTGCGGCCATCGCGATTTCACGCTGGCGGCGCGTGAGCGTACCGGACCCTCTGGGCCGGGAGCGTCTGCTGCCGGCCATGCGGGTGGGCTACCGGTACGTCATGCAGTCACAGCCACTGAAGGCCGTGCTGTTGCGCATCTCGCTGTTCTTTTTTCATTCCACCGCTATCATGGCCTTGCTCGCCCTGGTCGCCAAGGGCATGAAGGACGGTGATGCGGCGACATTCACGTTCCTCCTGGCCGCGATGGGCGCTGGCGCCATTGCCGCGGCCGGGGTGCTGCCGCGCCTGAGACGCCGATACGTGCGCGATCAACTGGTGCTGCGCGGCGTCGCGCTGCAGGCTGCTTCCATGGTCGTCATGGCGTCCACAGACCATATCGCTCTGGCACTGCCTGCCATGTTCCTGGGTGGTGCGGCCTGGATCACCACGGCCAACTCCCTCAGCGTGTCCATGCAGCTGGGGCTGCCCAACTGGGTGCGCGCGCGCGGCATGTCCATCTACCAGATGGCATTGATGGGATCGAGTGCGCTGGGTGCCGCCGTCTGGGGCCAGGTGGCCACCGTGACCAGCGTTTCGGTGAGCCTGTTCATCGCTGCGGTCAGCAGCCTGATCACCATGTACCTGGCCATTAAATCCATGCCGGATGCCGGTACCACCGACGACCTCACCCCTCAGCGCCTGACACAGACACCGGCGCCCCCCCTGATCATCTCTCCGGGCCAGGTGGTCATCACCATCGAATACACGGTCGATCCGGCACGGGCTGCGGACTTTCGTCTGTTGATGAAAACCGAAGGCAGGCGCCAGCGTCTGCGCCATGGCGCCTTGTCGTGGGAGCTGTTGCACGACATCAATCACCCGCAACGGTTTCTGGAAGTGATCGTGGACGAGTCCTGGACCGAACACCTGCGGCGGTTTGACCGGAACACCGCCAGCGACATCTTGCTGCGGGAGCGCAAGCAGTCTTTTCACCAAGGTGCGGAACCGCCGAGGATCCATCGCTACGTCATGGAAACCACCGTGAGGGAGTGACGTCTGGGTTGCCAGGGTCCAACCGGCACCCAGCTTGAATCGTTCTACGAGGTCACGCCCTCGGCCTCAAGCGCATCCATTTCAGAAGGGCCGTATCCGAGTTCGGAAAGCAGGTCCCTGTTCTGTGCACCCACGGACTGGGGCGGTGTGTGTACCTCGGCACGAGCGCTGGAAAGGCGGAACGCAGCCACAGGTACCGTCAGGCCGGACAACTGACCAGGCGTCAGCGGGAAGCGATGGAGCAACTCACGTTGCTGGGTGTGTTCATCCGTCAGCATGTCTTCCATTCTCTGAACGCGAGAGACAGGCACACGAGCGCTGTTGAGCAACCGCTCCCAGTGCGCGATCGGCTGTGTCGAGATGATCCTGGTCAACAGCTCAGCCTCTTCGGCATAACCCTTCAGACGCTCCCGGTTGTTGCGCTTGACCATGTGCTCACAACCCAGCACCTCCCACAGCCGGCGTTGCTGCCGCAGGTTGGAAGCCGAGATCATCAGTGATCCATCCGCGGCTTGGTAGCAGCCCAGGGTGGCGAAGGGATAGCGGTTGCCCTTCTGCTCGGGGTGGGCTCCGTTCCACAGAAAACCTGTGAGGTGGGAACTGCACAGGATCATGGCCACGTCAGACATGGCCACGTCGACAAACTGACCTTTGCCATCGGTCTGGCTTCGCTGGAGCAGTGCTGCCAGGATGGCCATGGCAGCGGTGGTGCCGGTGGCATAGTCCACCACAGGGGCACCACACTTGACCGGGTTCGTCTTGGGCTCCCCGGTCATGGCCATCATGCCGGAATAGGCCTGGATGACACCGTCGTACGCAGTCAGCTCCCGCTTGGGGCCGGTGCTGCCAAAGGCGGAAATGGAACAGTACACCAGCTTCGGATTCAGGACAGCCATGTCGTCGTAGCCCAAGCCCAGAGACGCCAACGCGCCTGGCCGGTAGTTCTCGATCAGCACATCGGCTGTCAACACCAGCTTGCGCAGAATGTCGCGTCCCTTTTCCTTTTTCAGGTCAAGAGACAGCGCCTTCTTGTTGGAGGCCTGCGCCAGGAAGGCGGTGCCCATGCCAGCGTCATTGAGCTGATGGTCAGATCCCTGGTAACGGGCTTGATCCGGCTCGTGAGGCGACTCGATCTTGATGACCTCTGCACCCATGACGGCCAGTTGATACCCGGCAAAAGGACCCGCCAGCACGTGGGTCAGATCGAGAACGCGGACGCCTTGGAGAATGGAAGCCATGGAGACCTCGTCGGACAAAGAGTTGCAATGAGAACGGCTGGAACACAGCCACGCACCCAGGCTTGGCTCAAGGGGCCGGGCGTCCGGGCGAGCGAATCCCCGCAAGGGCCTCGCCCATGGGCGCTTGTCTCACTTGGCGATCACTTCTTCCTTCACCAGTTTGGACCAGCGCTCGATCTCTCCGCGAACGTATTGATCAAACTCCTGTGGCGTGCCCGTCTTGATCACCAGACCCTCTGCAAGCACCTTGCTTTTGAACAGTTCAGAGTTGGCAGCCTTGCGCGTGGCCACGTTCAGTTTTTCGATGACAGTCGCGGGCGTTCCAGCCGGCGCATAAAACCCGTACCACCCTTCCATGACATAGCCCGGCACACCAGACTCGCTCATGGTGGGCACCTTCGGATAGGCTGAGGACCGAGCAGCAGAAGTGATCGCCAGAGGAACCATGCGACCGCCCTCAATGAACTTTCCCACAGAGCCGGAGGTTGCAAAAAGCATGTCCACCTGCCCGCCCAACAGATCGGTGAGCGCACCACCCGACCCCTTGTAGGCGACGTGCGTGAGATTCAGCTTTGCCAAATCGGCGAACAGCGCTCCCGCCAGATGCGAAGACGTGCCATTGCCCGGGGATGCGTAGGTCAGCTTGCCGGGGTTCGCCTTGGCGGCCTTGATCAAGTCCTCAACCGACTTGTACGGGCTGTCAGCCCGCACGACCAGCACATTCGGCGACAAGGCGATCATGGCCACGGGCGCGAAGTCCTTCTCCGTTGAATAGGGCAGTTTGCTCATCAGGCTGGGGTTGACCGAGTGCGCAATCGACGACACCACCAGGGTGTAGCCATCTGGAGCGCTCTTGGCCACGAAGTCCGTCCCGATGACGGTACCGGCGCCGGCCTTGTTTTCCACAATCACCGGCTGCCCCAGATCCTTGGCCATTTCAGACGCCAGCGTGCGTGCAATGAGGTCCGTCCCCCCTCCGGGCGTGAAGGGCACCACCAGCTTGATGGGTTTGTCCGGGAAATTCGATTGGGCCAGTGACGGGCTTGTCAGCGAGAAGCTGATGGCCGTGAGGGCCACGGCTGCGCACGAGCGAATGGGGGTGCTGAGGTTGAGCGGCATGTCTGTCTCCATTGTTTGTGATGGTCATCCCCCTGCAGAAAAACATCGCAGAGGGCGCGATGACGATCTGGACTTTATGCCGATCAACTCACATGGGCACCACTGCAATTCCACAGAATGGAATTGCAGAATGCCACGAGAGCCACACAACCCGTTGTGCCCACAGGCTGGCAGCTGTGTACGTCCACTCGAGCGCAGATCACAGTCCGCTGGCAGAAGGGTGTTCCGCGTCAGCGATCCGTGTGGACTCACTCAGTCGTGGCACATGCAATCACCCCTCACGCAGCAGCACAGGTAAAGCTCTCTGCCTTGTTCGGATCACCCGTGCCGTTGAAACGGGGAAATTTCGGGTACTCGCACACCGGCCGTTGGAACAACGGCTTCATGGTGTCCGCTTCGAACTTCGTGGCCACGATGTGGTCAGGGGCGATGTCTTTTTCAACCCATGCATCCATGGCGGAAAGCAGGTCCATGGAGGAGACGCTGGTGCCGGGACCATCCAGTTCATGGCCCAGGGATGGCGAGGTCAGCATCCGGGCAAAGCCTTGAACCTTGCTGGCGCCCATTCGCTGTTTGACCGAATCCAGATAGTCGGCGGCACGGTACATGGACACACAGGCGTCGGCGGTGGCGTACCAGATCAGCAGCTTGCCGCCGTTGTCGGAAAACGAGGACAGATCGGGATCGGTGCCGTCGATCATGTTGGCCAGGCGCAGGTACTCCGCCTGGAACCGCTTGGGGTTGTGGCTCAACAGATCGGCGTTGGGGTTGTTCTCAACCAGTTTCGCGGCCTCTGAGACCGCCATGTGGTTGAAGGAATCGGGCTTCTCGAAGCTGGAGCCGAACATGTAGACCTTCCAGTCTGATGTGGCCGCGCCACCTCGACCGTAGCGCGGATACCCGGTCTCGCCCCGCGACACTTTCACGCCGGTGTTGTGCGTGGTGTAGATGAGCCGGATCGATTCGATCTGGCCTGCGGTGAGGCAGTTCGCGGCTTCAGCGCCTGCGCATTGCAGATCGGTGGGCACATACTTGCAGGCTTCGATGTTGCCGATGATCCCGTCCTTGAGCCCGTCCAGTCCATCGCATGCAGCCGTTTCCGCCTTGGCATACAGGGCGATCTTCTCTGGACTCAACCAGTTCTCCCGCGCTCCGAAGATGTGTTTGAGCACGGTGGGACCCAGGTTGGACTGATGCGCCTGCTGGCTGATGGCCGGCACCATGGCGATCACGCCGTCGTAATCCTTGGGGTACTTTTGCGCAGCGATCAGCCCCGAACGACCGCCGTTGGAGTGACCCATGTGGTAGCGACGGTTGGGGCGCTTTCCATAGAACTCCGTCGCAATGACGGTGCCCACCTCCAGCACCTGATGGTTGGCCTCAAACGCATGGTTGCGCAGCGCCACATCGCTGGCACCCCAGGCAAAGTTGGGCTCCTGGTGACCTGAGTCTGAACTGATCCGAACAAACGGCTCGGCAGAAGCACCCACCAGGCGCTGGTACCACGGGTCATCGGTTGGAATGAAGCCGTCAAACCCGCCGCCACCAATGGTGAGGGTCTTGCCGTTCCAGCGTGAGGGTTCGGGCAGCTCCACGGCCCAGTTGATGGTGGACTCGGGTGAGGACACGATTTGTCCACGCACCACGCACGCACCAGGCCATGCCTTGTCGTCCGCCTTGCGCAGTTCGGTGCGCGTGATCTTGGCAGCATGTGGCAGTGCGGCCGACCGGTAACTTTCACAGGTATTGACCGGGGGTTTTTCGGCATATTCCGTTCCACCCAGGCCACTGCATGCCACCGCCATCAAGGAAGACAGGGCGCCAAGAACGATGGGCCGGAGCCGGTGCCCGGATGGGTTGGCGCGCGGTTGAACAGCGGGGGCGTGAACAGCGGTGATGGGCCTTGCCGAGTTGAGCCCGCGACTGGCCTTGGGTTTGCTGATGATCATGGGTAGGATTTCCTGCGATGGCAATGGATGGGTTTCAGGGCGCCGGTCAAACGGCTGAGAGCAGCCACGCTCTCAACACGAGCCATGTCCACCTTCGGCGTCCATGGGGTTGACGGGTCCTAGAGAGTCAGGATACGAAGCAGGGCCATGTTTGAACCCTCTGCAAATGCAGAGGGAAAGGGAAAGTCCCAGGTCGATGCCAGGGCGCATGCGCATCACGGCTTGCGCAACGCCGCTTGCAACTCCACTTTGTTCCGCACACCCAGCCGCAGGTACGTGCTGCGCAGATAGGTCCGCACAGTGGCCGGCGTCAACCCCAGCTCGGCGGCAATCTCCTTGCTGGAACGACCGTTGGCATAGTGCATGGCTGCACCGAGTTCGCGCGGCGAAAGCGGCGAGCGATGATGGTTCTTCGCCAGGCTGATGGCCACATACGATCCGCAGGGCTCCATCCTCAAGCGTGCGCTCCTTCCCGCCACGAAGCTGCAAGGCAGCTTGGACAGAGCGCCCAGTAACGCTTCGGGAAGCTCGGTCCCACTCCACCCTGGGTAAGCGGATTTCAGCGCAAGTCCGATGCGAATACCGATGAACAGCAGGCTGCCCGTCTGGTCCGCCAAGGCATGGCCGTCCCAAGGTTCGCTCGGGGCTGTTGCCTGCAGTTGTTCCAGGGCGTGACGCCAATGCTGGAGCAGATGGGAAACGAATTCGCCGAACATGACCTCGTCTTGCGCGGAGAAGGCTGGCCGCGATGTAGTGCGGTACACCGAAACAAAAAACAGAAGACCAGTGTGCGGCATCTCCACGGTCACGGCCATGCACCGCGCAAGACCGTGCCTGTGGCCGAAGGCTTCGACGTCCGAGGTCGTAGACGCCGACTCGACCGGGTTATTTTGCCGAATCACCTTGCCCACATGGGCAATGGATTGCAGCGCGAAGCTGTCGTCCATGGAAAGACGATTCCACTCATCGGCAAAGCGCTTGCTGAGACCCAGGCTGCCGTGGAGCCAGTTGCGCGGTGCCACCTGGGCGGTGCCGGCAGAAACCTCTCCCCACCAGGCAGAGTCGAATGGCACCAGCCCATCCAGCAGCTTCAGCGAGGCTTCCAGAAGGGCTTGCGCAGGAACGGTCCGCGCAAGATCAGCCAGCCTCAGCAAGCCGCCGCTGAGCTTTCGCAATGGCAGCAAGACTTGTGATTCCATCGTTTCGAGCGCTATGGGCATGGCTCCATCCTCCTCAGGTAATGACCACCACCGCGCGACCTTCATTGCGGTGCGGACACCGGACCACGCTGCCATCGGCCAGTTGACGCAAGCCGGTGATGGAACTGGTGCTGTCTGTCTGCAAGGCGGCCCAGGTCACGCCTTGGTCTTCACTGGCGAGCAAGGTCCCGCGCAGCCCCCCGACCAGCAAGGTACCGTCCAGCAGTTGCACGCCCGCCCACAGACTGCCGGTGCAGCCCGTGTCCAACAACGACCATAAGCGCCCGGCATCGGTGGACTTCAGCAGCTTGCCCTGCTCCGCGCTGGCAAACAGTTCGCCCCGCTGACCTTGAAACAGATGGTAGAGGTTGAGGTCGAATCGCCGGGTCTGCTTGATCAGTGTGACCTGGCCCGGCGACAGCTTGTCGGCGTATTTGTCCACATTGGACGCATCGATGGTGTAGAGCGGCTTGTCGTCGCGGTACTTCCAGTGGTCCTTTCGAAGCTTGCCAAAGCCCCAGCCTTCGCCTTGTTTCTCCGGCACCCAGGCGGGAATGCTGCCGTCCTTGTTGGCGGCACGCTCCGCGCCCACGGCTGTCAGCGTTGTGGACAGCGCATCGGCGCTCTGCGCCATGACAGGCGTGGCCAGGGTCAGCGCCGAGATGGAAACACCCAGCGCAAAGCGCTGGCAACGGACCGACAGAAGCGGCCGAGGCAAGGGGGACTCAGGGGTGACATGAGGCATGGTCGTTTCTCCAGAGGTTCAGGCAAGGAATGGGGTCGGCGATCCGGATGAGAAGCTCTTTGAGCGCCTTGTCCGACTAAAACCGAACTGTAGTTCGGCTTTTACCAACCACACCTAGCAAAAACCCTGCCCCCAGACCATCGCCAACCGCGACCTCCGGAAAAAAAACCCTAGGACCCCGATCGCTCCACGAGCAAGGGCGCCGTCATCGCAATCAGACACGTCCGCAGATGCGCAAACAGCAGCTCGGCCGGCGCCGTTTTCTGCACCAAAGCAGCACACAGAACGCTGTGGCAGAACATGCCGATGCACCTTGAAGCGGCATCCACGCGCGCAATGTCTGCGTGTGGTGCGTAGTGCCTCAGCGCCGACGCAACGTTCGCTGCCACCAACTCATCGTGCTCCGCCGTCAACACATTCAGCGATGGCATGGCCGACATCATCGGGATCAGTCCACCCAGGCCGGGACTGTCCTCATAGAGCTTCGCCACGAGGAGAAACTGGTCATTCAAATAGGTGAACACGTCGCGATGCCCCCCATGTCGCGGATGGACCTGATCAATCGCCTCGCGGACCCGGGTCAGCCACCGATTGGCCAGCGCATAGACCACCGCCTCCTTGTTCGGGAAGTACTCGTAGAGCGCGCCCACCGACAGACCAGCCGCCGCCGCTATGCGCTTGGTCGTGAGCTTGTCCAGCCCCTCTCGCTCAATTTCCGACGCTGCCGCCTGCAACACCAGATCGACGGTCTGTTTCGCGCGGTCCTGAGCCGGCTTGCGACGCGGATGGAGCTCGGCAGCAGCCAGTCTTGCAGCTGGTTTCTGTGTTTTTTTCATAAAAACCCTAGTGAAAACCCTATCGGGAACAGTCTTTGCATGAGGCTTGACCCGAACTATAGTTCGGTTTCAAGCCACACCCATCAATACATCATGACCGATGAAGATCTCTGCTACCTGAGCGCCACCGAGGCGCTGACCCTCTTTCGCAGCAAGATGCTTTCCCCGGTTGAACTGCTGCAGGCACAACTGAACCGCGCCGACAAACTGGAACCCACCGTCAACGCTTTCTGCTCCATGCGCGCAGAAGCAGCGATGGTGATGGCCAAGGAAGCTGAGCGGATTTATGCCGAAACACCCGAGCTCGCCAAGCCCCTGACTGGCATCCCCACCGCTCTCAAGAACGAGCACACCCTGATCGGTGAACACACGGATCAGGGTTCGCTTCTGCTGGGCTCGGAGCCCGACACCGAGAACGCGCCGATCACCCAACGCCTTCTGGACGCCGGCACGGTGATTCATGGAAGAACGAATGTGCCTGAGTTCTTCGTGGCCATGTTCACACGCAGCAAGCGCTATGGCATTTCCAGGAACCCCTGGAACCCCGCTTACACCACGGGAGGGTCGTCCGGTGGCAGCGCCGCCGCCCTGGCAGCCGGTCTGACGACGCTGGCTTCGGGATCGGACATCGGCGGATCGATCCGGATACCAGCCGCCTACTGCGGGGTGGTGGGACTCAAGCCCAGCTACGGTCGGGTTCCCGAAAGCAACCTGTTCTTTGCCATGAACCACCACAACCACAACGGCGTGCTTGCGCGCACCATCGCGGACAGTGTGCTGGCGTTCAACGCCGTCAATGGCCCTCACCGCGCAGACCCCACCACGGTTCGACCGCGCATCGAACTCTCACCCCACCCCGCGCCTGTGCGGGGCATGCGCATTGCGCTGTCCATGGATCTGGGGTTCTTCGAGGTTTCGCCCGAGATCCAACGCAGCACGCGCATGGCCGCCGAGCAGCTTCGCGACCAAGGCGCCATCGTGGATGAAATCGATCTTCCCTGGACATCGGATGTGCGTACCGCCTTCACGCATGCACTGGTGTTCATCCTGGGCCGCTCCCTCTCGACAACGATCAAAGGGTGTGAGGACAGGGTCAACGACTATGTGAAGTCCATGGCGCAGATGTCAGAGAACATCACGCTGGACGACCATCTGGGATCCTTCGAAGTCATGACCCAGATGAATGACAGCCTGCAGGATGTGTTCGAACAGTACGACGCCTTGATCTGCCCCACGCTCGCCCACAACCAATGGCCCGCCGAGGGCAGCAACACGCCGCATGACGACCTGATGCAGAAAGGCATGACCTTCCCTTTCAACATGCTCAGTCGCCACCCCGTGCTCAGCGTGCCCAGCGGACGCAGCGCGCATGGCGTGCCCATTGGACTGCAGATCGTGGGCCCCACCTACGACGAAGACGCAGTCATCCGTGTGGGCGCTGCGCTGGAGCAAGCGATCCGCTGGACCACCTGGCGACCCGACATCAACGCACTGACAGCCCCATCCCCAGCCCTGCAACCGGAGACACTGTAATGACCCACTCGTCCACCAGCATAGGCGTCGCCCATGGTGACACCCCACTCAAGCGCACCCTGGGCTTCGCCGACCTGGTGGCCTATGGGCTGGCTTATATCGCGCTGATCGCCCCCCTCACCAGCCTGGGTTTTGTGTGGGGTGCGTCCGGCGGAATGATCGCCGCGTCGTATCTGATTGGCGCCATCTGCATGTACTTCACGGCCCAAAGCTACGCGACCATGAGCCGGGTCATCCCCACGGCAGGATCGGTGTACGGCTTTGCACGCAAGAGCCTGGGCAACCGCCTGGGGTTCATTGCTGGATGGGTGATCCTGATGGACTACCTGCTGATTCCGGCCCTGGTGTTCACGCTCATGTCAGTCGGCATGGAGTTGCTCATCCCCGAGATCAGCCGAGGCGCCTGGATCTGCATCGTGGCCTTCATCACACTCGGCATCAACTGGTTTGGCATCAAGATCACATCCCGGGTCAGTGCCTTCGCGGTGATCGGGCAAGTGGTCATCGTGGCGGTGGTGATGTACCTGGCCATCACGGCCTTGCAAGGTGGGGCCGGCAATGGCGCGCTGACGGCCAAGCCCTTCTTCGGCGACAGCGGCATTCCATGGGGCCAGGTGTTCTCCGGGGCATCGATTGCCGTGATGGCCTTCCTGGGGTTCGATGCCATCAGCACCCTGTCAGAGGAGACACGAGACCCGAGCGACAAGGGGCTCATCGGGCGCGCCATCATGACCGTGCTGGTGGTGGCCGGTCTGCTCTTCGTGTTGATCGCCTGGGTCATCGGCAACCTGATGCCTGCTATTGACATGCAGGATCCGGCCACTGCGATCTTCGAATTGCTGGGCCAGACGACAGGCCCCTGGGCACCGGCCGCATTGGCCTGGTCCTTGGCGATCGTGGTGGGTTTCACCAACACCCTGCCCATGATGGCCGGCGTTTCGCGCGTGCTCTTTGCGATGGGTCGCGACCGCCAGCTACCGGCCATCCTCGGCACCGTGCACGCTGGCACCGGCGTGCCGAGGGGTTCGCTGCTGGCCTCTACCGCCATCTCCACCGCTGTGGCACTCAGCCTCAGAGATCAGATCGACGTGCTGGCATCGCTGGTGAGCCTGGGCGCGCTGGCGGGCTTCATCATGCTGCATCTCTCGGTCATGGCGTACTTCAAGAACGCAGCCGAGCGGTCCTGGTTCTTCCATATGTTGGTTCCCGCCTTGGGTCTGCTGGTGGTGTTCGCCGTGCTCAGCGGTATGCACGCGATGGCCTTGGGGGTGGGTTGCGCCTGGTTGTTTGTCGGACTGCTCTACGGCGCCTACCTCAACCGCCAAGGGCGCGTGGTGATCTCCGTATGAGCGGGAATCCGTGATTGAGCAAGCTCTCGGAGGCTTTTGGTGCCGCTTGCTCAGAGCGGCGTCGCAAGCAAAACGCTGCCGCAAACGCGTTGCTCTGAAACCCGCACCGACCACCCGGACACCCCCACCCAGTTGGTGATGGGCATGTGGTGGAGCGAACCCGGCGAGTGGTGCGTGAACCACACCAAGACAGGCGTAGCGCAGCTCACGCTCGCCAATCAAGTTGCATCCTGGGGCAAACCGTAGCCATCAATGCGATCACATATTAGACATTTAACAATAATCCACGAGAAATTTAGGGGCTTTGTGATCACAAACATCGACCCAGATAAACTCAACCCATGAAAACCGATTTGCACGACTTCCTCAACGGCCACCGCATCCATGAGGTCGAATGCGTGATTCCAGACATGACAGGAATCGCCCGCGGCAAGATCCTGCCACGTGATCTTTTCCTGGCCGATGGGGGGATGCGCCTTCCGAAGAGCGTGCTGCTGAACACCGTGAACGGACAGCAGCCCGACAATGGCCCCTTCGTCGGCGACACCGACCCCGACATGGTCTGCAAACCCGATGCGTCGACAGTGCGCATCGTTCCCTGGGCTGCGGAACCCGTGGCCGTGGTCATTCATGACTGCGAAGAATGGGATGGCAGTCCGGTTCAGCTGTCGCCGCGCGCGGTTCTGCGCCGTGTTCTCGCGCTGTATGAAGGGCGGGGCTGGCGTCCCATCGTGGCCCCTGAGATGGAGTTCTACCTGGTCGCACGGCAGCTGAATCCGCATGAGCCATTGCAGCCGCCGTTGGGACGCACCGGAAAGCCCGAAGTCGGCAGACAGAGCTATTCGATCGACGCCGTCAACGACTTTGACCCGTTCTTTCAGGAGCTTTCGACCTTCTGCGACCGTCACGAATTGGGCGTAGAGACGCTGATCCACGAAGCTGGCCCCGGCCAGATGGAAATCAACTTCAGCCACGGCGACCCGCTGAACCTCGCCGATCGGGTCTTCCTCTTCAAGCGTGCGGTGCGCGAGACAGCGCTGCGCCACGGCGTCTTCGCCACCTTCATGGCCAAGCCGATGGAAGGCGAACCCGGTAGTGCGATGCATATCCACCAGAGCATCGTCGACATGGACACCGGGCAGAACATCTTCAGCCGCCCGGACGGCCAGGGCTCCGACCTCTTCCACCAGTTCATCGCCGGCCAGCAGGTCTATATCCCGCAGGTGATGCCGGTGTTGGCGCCGTTCGTCAACTCCTACCGGCGCCTGTCGCCCTATATGTCGGCGCCGATCAATGTGCGCTGGGGTCATGACAATCGCACGTGCGGCATTCGAGTTCCGAAGTCCGGGCCGCAGGCGCGCCGGGTGGAGAACCGTGTGCCTGGCGTCGACACCAATCCCTACCTTGCGATGGCCGCCACGTTGGCGTGCGGGTGGCTCGGCATGCAAAAGCAGCTGCAGCCCTCCGAGCCCACCCTGCAAAGCGCCTGGAACGTGGACCATGAATTGCCGCGCAACTTGGAGGATGCGCTGGCGTCGATGCGGGCCTGCGACGACCTGCGTGAAGTGCTGGGCGAGCTGTTCGTCGACGCCTTCTGTGCGGTCAAGGAGTTGGAGTACGCGGGCTACAACAGAGTGATCAGCAGTTGGGAGCGGGAGCACTTGATGCTGCTCGTCTGAGCAGGATACCTCCACATCGTCGCAACACTGCCATTTTCTTATCGAAGTCGATTCACCATGAGCGCAAACCCGCACCAAGACAATTCGTCTACAGGCATCTCCCCCGCAAAGGTCCGCGCCTTGCTCGCACGAGAGCGCGAACGCTACGCGCTCGCTCGTCCACTCTCTCGAGCGGGAGCATCGAGGGCCAGCGAGCACATGATGTTCGGCGTGCCGTTGCACTGGATGAGCGACTGGAGCACTCCGTTTGCGTTGCAAGTCGCGCGGGCACGCGGTGCGGAGTTGTTGGACGTGGACGGTCACACGCTGGTGGACTTTTGCCTTGGCGACACCGGCGCCATGTTCGGGCACTCGCCGACCGCAGTGGCCCAAGCACTCCAGGCGCAGGCAGTCAACGGGCTGACCACCATGCTGGCCGGGGAAGACGCCGCTGAGGTGGCACGGATGCTGGCGGAGCGCTTCGGTCTTCCGCAGTGGCAGTTCGCGATGACGGCCACCGATGCCAACCGCTTCGTGTTGCGCTGGTTGCGCGCAATCACGGACCGGCGGGTATTGCTGGTCTTCAATGGTTGCTACCACGGCACGGTGGACGATGTGTTCGTCGACCTGGTCGATGGCCGCCCCGTGCAGCGGCCCAGCCTGCTGGGCCAGGTTCATGACCTCACCACCACGACGCGGGTGATCGAGTTCAACGATCTGGCGGCGTTGGAAGCGGCCCTGTCGCCCGGTGACGTGGCGTGTGTGCTGGCCGAGCCGGTCATGACCAACACCGGCATGGTGCTGCCTGATCCCGGATTCTGGGAGAAGGCGACCGCCTTGATTCGCCACCACGGCAGCTGGCTGGTGATGGATGAGACCCACACGCTCAGCAGCGGCCCGGGTGGCTACGCGCAGGCGCATGGCATCGCAGCCGACGCCGTGGTGGTGGGCAAGGCACTGGGCGGAGGAATGCCATGCGCCGCTTACGGCTTCAGCGCCGACCTGGCCGCGCGGGCAGAGGCGGCCAAGCGTGCGGCTGCGCCAGGTCATTCCGGCATCGGCACCACGCTCACGGCCAACCTTCTGGCGATGGCGGCCATGCGCGCCACGCTCAGCACTTATCTGCGCCCGGAGGTATTTGCACCCATGCACGCGCGTGCCGAACGCCTGGCGCGAGACCTCCGTGCGCTGATTCAGCGCCACCGACTGCCCTGGTGCGTCACCCAGGTCGGTGCGCGCACAGAGTTCCAGTTCTGTGCCCAACCACCGCGCAACGGCACTGAAGCGGTCTCAGCGATGAATGCGGAGCTCGAACACGCCTTGCACTTGTATCTGCTGAACGAAGGCGTCTTGATCACGCCCTTTCACAACATGATGCTCATCTGCCCTGACACCACCGACGCCCATGTGGAATGCCTGCTCAGCGCCATGGACCGCGCGCTACTGGAACTCGTCAGTGATTGAGCCGCAGCATCGACGGCTTTCCGGCCATTCATGAGTCATGAGCCCTCCCAAATAATCATGGATGCATCCGATCCGCCAAGCGGAGCCAGCAGCACCCAGCAAGACAACGTCTATGCCCGTTTGCGACAGTGGGTGACAGTCGGACGATTCCTTCCCGGCCAACGACTGAAGATTCGAGACGTCGCGGCCGAGTTGGGCGTGGGGCACATGCCGGTGCGTGCGGCGTTGCAGCGGCTGGCTGCCGAAGGCGCTCTGATCAACGTACCCAATGCTGGTGTGGCCGTGCCGCGCATGGCGATATCTGAGCTCGACGACCTGCTGCAGATGCGCATGCTCCTGGAGGGTGAGGCCGCCGAACGCGGCGCTGCCATGCTCAACAGAGCCCAACGTGCGGCGATGCAACGACTTTGTGAGCAGATGAGCGCAGCGCTCCAAGCAGGCAACTTCGTCACCTATCTGTCGCTCAATGAGGACTTCCATGTCCTGCTCTATCGTGCAGCCGGCTCGCCGCTGCTGTACAGCCTGATCGACACACTGTGGCTCAAGGCAGGTCCCGTCTCCAACCAACTTTTCGATGTGCCCGAGGCGCCGGCTGTTCTCAACCATGCGCACGAAGACATGATCAAGGCCCTGGCACGTGGTGACAATGTCGCGGTACGGCGGGCTGTTGAAAAGGACATCTTCGTGGCCGGCCAGTTTCTTCGGCAACAACTGAAGACTGCGGGAAGGGCGTAACTTCGAAGCCCCGGTAGCCGGAAGAGGTGTATCCGATCAGCGTGAAAAGCCGGAGCTCGAGACCTCGCCGAGCCAGTTCATACCGGCGAATGGCAGCTTCATGTTTCAACATCGGCGCGATGTGGTCGAGTCCTTCGAGCAGGCATCGTTTCCTGGAAGCCACTCAGGGGTTCAAATGCCTGTGATTCCGTCGTGTCGCGCACTGCTGACTGACGCCGTCCTCCTCAGCCAGCGGGCTGTTCCATCGCGATTCGCTCAGTGATGACCGCCGCCGCGTCGGTGACCTGCTTGACGAGAAACGCCTGGTTGAACGCCCCGAATCGTTCGTTGCTGCCCACCAGCGTGATGGCGCCCAGAATTCTGGACTTCTCATCAAAGATGGGGGCGGCCAGCCCCGTCTTTCCGGGATCAAGTTCGCCCACGCTCACGCAGTAACCCTGCTTTCGAATGGCCAGCATGGCCTTTGAGAAATCACGCCAGGTGGCGCCCAGACGTTGAAGGTCTGGCTCAGCGGCATTCGTCTCATAGACCCGTTTCAGTTGGCGCGGCAACAGGTAGGCGAGTATCACTTTGGCCGTCGCACTGCGAAACAACGCCATGGGGCGCCCACGCCCGAAGTTCAGAGGTTCGGTTTCGGTGCCCTGCTTTTGCAGGATGTTGATCACCGTCGAACTGTAGAGCTCGCTGATGAGCGCATGCATGCCGGTATGCGCGACCAGCGCATCGACCAGGTCACGGCTGCAAGTAATGAGTGGTGCGTACTCCGTCATGTGTCGGTCGAGCTCGATCACCTTGGGGCCCAGCGCGTAGCCGCGGGGCATGCGCACCAGCAAGCCTGCGCTGCTTAGCTCCCGCACATACCGGTAGGCGCTGGCTTGCGCGTAGCCCAGCTGAGAGCAAATGGTGTCGACATCGATCACAGGCTGCTCCGGGCGAAACAGATTCAGGATGTCGAGCATGCGTCGGAGGCTGTTCATGTTGTGCTTGTCTGACTCTGCATCGGCACGACGGAGAAGACGTCCTGGCGCAGAAAGGTGGATGGATGGCGGTGGATCCGGATGCCAAAAGGTTACCTCAGCAGTGCCATGGCGTTTCCCGCAGCTGACCAAACCCCGTTCCACGAGGCACATTCTCAACTCACCCTCGCGAATACACCTTTTTATCTAAAAGGCAACCAAGCCAAATATTGCCATTTGATAAAGGTCAGCATTTGCTCTTTTATCGTATTTTGATAAAGTAGCAACATGATAAATCGCAATGACACAACCGGCGCGGATGCGCTACTCGCCGCACTCGCTGACGAAGGCGTCGACGTTTGCTTTGCCAACCCCGGCACCACGGAGTTGGATTTGGTGCGTTCGCTGGAGCGTGAAGGCCGGATGCGTTGCGTGGTTGGCCTGCAGGAAAACGTCTGCACGGGTGGAGCCGACGGCTACGGGCGCATGACCGGTCGCCCGGCCGTGACCTTGTTGCACCTGGGTCCTGGTTTCGCGAACGGCATCGCCAATCTGCACAACGCCAGACGCGCCCACACGCCCATCGTCAACATCGTTGGCGACCACACCAGCTGGCATCTGCCCTTTGATGCGCCGCTGACTTCCGACATCGAGTCGCTGGCGCGCCCGGTGTCGGGCTGGGTCCACCGCATTGCCGCTGTCGAGCAGAGCGAAGCTGCGGGCCGCGAAGCGGTGAAGCAGAGTCTGGCCAGCGGCGGCCAAGGCGCCACCCTGATCTTTCCTGCGGACTACCAGGCTCACACGGGCGGAGAGCAAGTGGCTCTGGTGCAGTCGACCACCGTTGCCGCCGCCAGTACTACCCCGGTCGCGTTCGACCCCACCGCCGCCGTGCAGCGGCTCAAGGCCGCGAGCAGGATCGTCTTCCTGCTCGGTGGTGGCGGCGAGCAGAGTGGTCTGGGGCTGCGCGCGCAGAAGGCGGTACAGCGGCTCTGCACCGCCCTCGGTGCCACCGCCTACGCAGAGACCTTCCCGTCGCGCTCGGAGCGGGGCCAGGGCCTGCCGGCGTTTGACCGTCTTCCGTATTTCCCGGAGCCGGCCCGCGAAGTGCTGGACCCGAGCGATCTGGTGGTGCTGGTGGGCGCCCTGCCGCCGGTGACCTACTTCGGCTACGAAGGCCATCCCAGCCTGCTGGTGCAGGCCGAGCGTCTGCTGACGCTGGCGGCAGTGGGGGACGACGCCGCCACGCGACTGGAGACGATCGCTGAGCTGCTGGGTGCAGCCGATGTGCCGATGCCCGCCGCTGTGCTCAGCCCGCCTGAAGAGGGGCCACTGACGCCCGCCCGCATCGCACTGGCGCTGGCCAATCAGCTGCCTGATCGCGCCATCGTCTCGGTCGAAGGCGGCACCTGCGGTTACCCGTTCTACGCGGTGTCGGCCGCCGCCAAGCCACACACCACGCTCACCAACACCGGTGGCGCCATTGGCCAGGGCCTGCCGGTGGCCATGGGCGCGGCCATCGCCTGCCCGGACCGCAAGGTGGTGGCGCTGCTCTCCGACGGCAGCACGCAATACACGATCCAGACCCTGTGGTCGCTGGCGCACGAAGACCTGGACGTGGTGGTGCTGATCGCCGCCAACCACCAGTACGCGATTCTGCGCAACGAGCTGCGCCGCGGCGGTGCGGTGCTGGGCAACCGCGCGGCCGAGATCACCAGCCTGGACAAACCCCGCATCGACTGGGTGACCCTGGCCCAGGCCTACGGCGTGGCCGGTGGGCGCGCCAACACCAGCAGCGAACTGACGACCTTGCTGCAGCAGGCGTTTTCAAAGCGCGGCCCGATGCTGATCGAGATGGCGCTGTGAGCGGCCCATCACTTGAAGAACACAAGGCTGGCGCGGTGCCGGCCTTCCCCAAACCCCCTGAAGGAGACGTTGTGGATCTGAATCTCAAAGGCAAGGTCGCTGTGGTGACCGGCGGCAGTCTGGGCATTGGCCGGGCGGTGACAGAAGCGCTGGCACGCGAGGGCGTGCGCGTGGCCATCGTGGCCCGCAGCCAAGGCCCTCTGGAAGAGGCGGCACGAGAAATCTCTGCCGCCACCGGCATCGAGATCCTGGCCGCCCCGGCCGACGTCAGCCAAACCGATCAGGTGCAGGCCATGATGGACAAAGTGGCCAGCCACTTCGGCCGCATCGACATTCTGGTCAACGGCGCCGCGCACCCAGGCGGCCTGGTGCGCTCGGAGATCGAGAACGCCGACCCGGAAGGCCTGCTCGAAGACATCAACATCAAGGTGGTCGGCTACATGCGCTGCGCCAAGGCGGCGGCCGCCCACATGAAAAAGAACGGCTTCGGCCGCATTATCAACATCGGTGGCCTCACCGGTCGCGGCAGCAAGCAGCTCTCTGGCATGCGCAACGTGGCGATCTGCCACCTGACCAAGACCCTATCCGACCAGTTGGGCCCCTCGGGCATCACGGTCAACGTCGTGCACCCCGGCGTGGTGGAGACGCCGCACATCCACGAGCTCTACGCCAAGGAAGCCAAGCTGCAGGGGCTGACCCCCGAGCAGGTGGAAGCCAACTACGCCAAGGTTACGCCGATTCGCCGCGTGCTGCAGCCCAACGAGATCGCCGACACGGTGCTCTTCCTCGCCTCCGAACGCGCCAGCGCCATCACCGGCGAATCGATCGCGGTGGACGGCGGCATCACGCGCGGCATCTTCATCTGACATCCAACACAAAGGAACCGAATCATGAACGGAACCATTCTGGTCGGCACCGCTGGCCAGGGCATTCTGCGCAGTGTGGACGACGGCGCCACCTGGCACCGCCTGGGTCTGAAAGAAGCGATTGAATTTGACGGCGTGGTCCGCAGTCTCGCGGTGGACCCGTCTGATCCGGCGCGCGTGCTCGCAGGGGCGGATGCCGGCATGTGCATCAGCCTGAACGGAGGCGCGCACTTCAAGCGGGTGGAGTCGCCTATGAACCAGCAGACCGTCTGGGCGATTGCGTTCGACCCGAGCAACCCCAAGATGGTCTACGCCGGCACCGGTGCACCGTCGCGGGCCCGCATGTACCGGTCGAAAGACGGCGGCCTGTCCTGGGAGCAGTTGCCCATCGAGCTACCGGAGTTCTGCCAGGGCGTGAACCGCCCGCGCATCCTGAACATCTGTGTCAATCCGGTGCGCAGCGGCGAGGTGTGGTTTGGCGTGGAAGAAGGTGGCGCCTGGCGCAGCCCGGACTGTGGCGACACATGGGAGCGTGTCGACAGCCCCGAGAGCACCATCAACAACTCCGACATCCACGCCATCGCGGTGCTGCCGCCGGTGGATGGGCAACCGCAAAAGAACCTGGTGCTGACGGTGAACACGGTCTACACCAGCACCGACGACGGTCGGACCTGGTCGGGCAAGGCCTCGAAGGAGCGCTTCGACGGCATGTACTACACCCGCACCGTGCAGGTGGTCGATGCCGCCGGCAGCACCCTGCTGCTGGCCATTGGCGACGGCACACCCGGCGTGCGCACGCGGATCTACCGATCCGAGGACCGTGGCGAAACCTGGGCCCCGGCCTTGCTGAACACGGTACCGAACTCCACCGTCTGGGCCTTTGGTGCACACCCTTCGGATCCCCGTCTGCTGTTCGCAGGGACCAAGTACGGCCACTTGCTGCGCTCCACCAACGGCGGCAAGAGCTGGTTCAAGGAGTGGCGCGACTTCAGCGAGATCACTTCGGTGACCTGGACACCTTTCGTGGCGCCCGTGAAGGCGCATCCGCAATCCATCAACTGAAGGACCTGGGCATGAGCATGGCATCAATCAACGTCAAGCCGCGCATCCTGCGCACCCACCTCGCGCTCTACGTCAAGGACCCGGAGGCCAGCGCCCGCTGGTACGAGGACATTCTGGACATGGAGGTCACGGCGCGCGAACCGCGCTGGGTCTTCATGTCGTTTGGCAAGAAGCACCACGACATCGCCCTGATCAAGGCCGACCCGGCCATGCTGCGCGCCCTGCAGATCGGCGAGATCAACATGCAGCACTACGGCCTGGAGATCGACGGCGACATGGACGACCTGCGCCGCCTCTACGGCATGTTGCTGGCGAAGAACGTGCCCGTGGTCAAGCTCACCGACCACAAGGTGGGCTACGGCCTGTACTTCACCGACCCCGACGGCCACCGGTTCGAGTTCTTCCTCGAAACCGTGCACGACGACGAAGAAGGCAAGCGTGTGCTGGGCCACTACAACGCCCCCAGCGACCCGTTCGACCTGCAGCCCCTCTGATCCATTTCCTCAAAAAGAAGACCCCATCATGAAGTCCCCCAATTTCGGCATCTTTCACATCCGCAAGTGGTTCCTGCAAGTGGAGGACAGCCTGGCTGGCGAGACCGGCGCGCCCGCCGACGGCGCGCCGCTGCGCAAGATCGTCATCGCAGCCTGCATCCACAACCCCTGCGCCGGCCGCTACGAGCAGGACCTGAGCGCCTGGATCGAAGGCTCGCCCGAGCTGGGCCGTGAATTCGGTCGCCGCATCCAGGAAGCCGCTGGCCACCAGAAGATCGAGAGCTACGGCAAGGCCATCCTGGTCGGCCTCGATGGCGAGTACGAACACGGCAACGCGCTGCTCACCAACCCGGCGGCCGACCCGATCCGGGTGGCCCTGGGCGGCGGCAAGGCCTGGGTACCCTCCAGCGGCAAGCGCGGCGTGCCCGGTACGGTGCTCGACATTCCGCTGGCCTACAAGGACGCGCTCTACGTGCGCTCGCACTACGACACGGTCAGCGCCAGCTTCAACGACGCGCCCAACCGCGACGAGGTGCTGGTGTGCTGGGCCTTCGCCACGCGCGGTCGCCTGAACGCGCGCCTGGGCGGGCTCAAGGCCGCCGACGCCAAGGGTCTGGACGGTCTGGTCTGAGCACCACCATGGAACGCCGCGATCACACCGTGACCAGCGCCGGCCTGCGTCTGCACGTGACGCAGTGGGGTGCGCCGACGGGCCGCCCGGTCGTGATGCTGCACGGCATCCGCGGCTACGCCGAGACCTTCGCGGGCATCGCAGCGGCCCTGCAACCCGATTGCCGGGTGATCGCCTTTGACCAGCGCGGTCGCGGTACATCGGACTGGGACCCACAGCACGGGTACTACACCGACGCCTACGTGGACGATCTGTCGGCCGTGGTGAATGCGCTCGGACTGGACCGCTTCGACCTGCTGGGCCATTCGATGGGCGGCATCAACGCCATCGTCTACGCCGCGCGTTTCCCCGAGCGGGTGAACCGCCTGCTGGTGGAAGACGCGGGGCCGGGTGCCTTCGAGGCCAGCCCCGGCGCCATCCGCATCCGCCGCGAACTCGCCACCACGCCCAGCCACTTCGCCAACTGGGACGACGCGCGCGCATTCATGCGGGCATTGCGTCCCAGCGTCACGGAAGAAGCCCGAGAGCAGCGCCTGCAGAGCATGTTGCGCCCCGCCGATGGTGGTGGCTTCACCTGGCAGTACGACCACGTGGGCATCGCCGCCACGCGCCTGAACCCCGACCCGGCCCGGGTGGTGGACCTGCGACCGCCTGTGGCGGCGCTGGCCTGCGACACCTTGGTGGTCCGGGGAGGGAAGTCCGACTACTTGCAGCCCGAGATGGTCGACGACATGCAGCGCCTGAACCCCCGCATCCGCAGCGCCGTGGTGCCCGACGCCGGCCATTACATCCACGACGACCAGCCCGCGCTGTTCAACCAGCTGGTGCGCGACTTTCTGCTGCCGAAAGCTGGCGACACGACCCCACAGACCCACTGACACCATGCTTCACGAACTCAGAACCTACACCCTGGTGCCCGGCGGCGTGCGCGAGTACCTGCGCCTCTACAACGAAGCCGGCCGCGAGGTGCAGACCGAACTGCTCGGCCGCCTGGTCTCCCTCATGCAGCCCGAGAGCGGCGACCTCAACCAGCTGATCTACATCTGGGCCTTCGACGACTTTGAAGACCGCCGCCAGCGCCGCGCCCGTTTGATGGCCGACGAACGCTTCACCGCCTTTCGCAAGACGGTGCGCCATCTGCTGGTGCGGCAGGAAAGCCAGCTGTTGACGGCGGCCTGAACACCCTTTGCGGGAGACAACACGATGAACAAAACAATCGATACCGACGTGCTGGTCGTCGGCGCAGGCCCGGTCGGCGTGTCCATCGCCAACCTGCTCGGCCACTACGGCGTGAAGACGCTGATGGTGGATCGAAGCCCTCAGGTGCTGGACTACCCGCGTGCGGTGGGACTGGACGACGAGGCCCTGCGCACCTTCCAGGCGGTGGGTCTGGCCGAAGCCATGCTGCAGGACATGATCCAGAACGTGCCCATGCGCATGTACACGGCGGACAAGCGCTGTTTTGCCGAGATCCTGCCCAGCACGCGGGAATTTGGCTGGTTTCGCCGCAACCTGTTCTCACAACCGCTGGGCGAAGCGACCTTGCGCAAAGGCTTAGGGCGCTACCCGCACGTCACCACGCTGCTCGGTGTGGAACTGCAGTCGATGGATCAGGATGCCGATGGCGTGACAGCCACCATCACGGCCGAAGGCGGTGAAGCAAGCACGGTTCGCGCACGCTACGTGGTGGGCGCCGATGGTGGACGCAGCACGGTGCGCGAGCGTTTGCTGAAGATCCCCTACGAAGGGCAGACGCATCCCAACAAGTGGGTGGTGATCGAATGTGATCAGGACCCACTGGACGCGCCTTACACCGCCCTGCACTGCGAGCCACGCCGTCCCTACGTGTGCCTGCGTCTGCCCTATGGCCTGCGACGCTGGGAGTTCATGTTGTTCCCCGGTGAAGATGCAGAGCAGATGCTCGCGCCCGACAAGGTGCAGGAACTGCTGCGCAACCATGTGGCAGACCCAAGCCAGCTCAACGTGATCCGCGCACGGGTCTACACCCACAACTCCCGCGTGGCCAAGCACCTGGTGGCCGGCCGCGTGTGCCTCGCAGGCGATGCGGCGCACATCACCCCACCCTGGATCGGCCAGGGCCTGAACGCGGGCCTGCGCGATGCCTTCAATCTTTCATGGAAACTGGCCTGGATCGTCCAGGACCGTCTCAAACCGGAGCTGCTGCAGAGCTACCACGATGAACGGCATGCCCACGCCAAGGCGATGATCGATCTGGCCGACCTGTTCGGCTCGGTGCTGTCGCAGCGCAACCGCTACGTGGCCTGGATGCGGGACAGGTTCTTTCTGTCGATCCGCAACGTGCCCAAAGTGCGCGACTACGTGCTGCAGATGAAGTTCAAGCCCATGCCGCGTTTTTCCACCGGCATCGTGCTCAACACCGGCAACCGTGTGCAGGATGAACTGGTGGGCCGCATGTTCATCCAGCCCCTGGTTCAGCGCGGCGCAGGCGTGGGCGAGAAGCTGGACGACGTGATCGGCGGGCGATTTGCCCTGCTGTCGTGGCGCTGCGACCCCCTTGCCGAAGACGGCGGCGACCTGATCGCTCAGCTGAAACGCCTCGGGTGTGAGCGCCTGGTGGGTGTGCGTGCCCGTTGCGGCGCCACCGAAACCGGCATGTCCATCGACCCCGCGTCCCAGGTGCAGGTCGTGCAAGACCTGGAGAACGACCTGCAGCTCTGGTTCCAACGCAAAGGTGTGGACTGGGTGCTGTTGCGACCCGATCGATTTGTGGCAGCAGCCGGCACACGCGATGACGCCGTGCGGCAGTTGCAGACGTTCTGTGATCAGGTCTTGCCCCAAATCGCCACCCACCCTGCCGCTGCGACGGCGCCTTCCGCCGGAGAAGTGATCGCGGTGGCTTGATTGTCTTGAAGTGACCTCGGCGGGGGATCACTTCATCCGAAAAAAGCAGGACCGCCGACCACCTCACTTTGCTCCTCCACTGAAAGGAAGTTCCCCATGAAGCTCATCGCATTGCGTGTATTGGCCAGCCTGCTGGTGCTCGGTTTCGGCGCAGCCCACGCCCAATCCTGGCCACGAGGAACGGTCCGGATCGTGGTCCCCTACCCGGCCGGCACGGAACCCGACATGCTGGCCCGTGACATCGGCTCCGCGCTGGCCAAACAGACCGGGAAAGCCTTCGTGGTGGACAACAAGCCTGGAGCCAACGCCATCATCGGAACCGACGCCGTCGTGAAAGCAGAAGGCGATGGCGCCACATTGTTGATGGTGGATCGACTGGCCCTGGTCACCAATCCATTGCTCTACAGCACCCTTGCCTACAAGTGGGAGGAGTCGCTCAAACCGGTCACCGACCTGGCGCGAGTGAGTCTGATGGTCGGCGTTCGATCAGGCCTGCCAGTGAAAAACTTCGCGGAACTGCAGGCCTACGCCAAGGAACATCCTGGCAAGCTCAACGTCGGCACAGGTGGCAACGGCCATGTCACGCACATCGGCATGGAAATGTTGGCCAGGGCACATGGCATGTCCTACAGCTATGTGCCATACAAGGGCGTCGCGCCCTCGGTCGTCGGCCTGGCGTCTGGCGAGATTGACGTGGCAATGGCAGGTGGTCTTGCACTGCAGACGCAGGCCCAATCCGGACGACTCAGGCTGCTGGTCATCGGCGCGCCACAACGTGCGGCCTTTGCACCCGATGTCCCCACCCTCGTGGAAGCGGGCGGCCAGGCCGACACCATTCCCTCCACCGTGTTCGCCTTGTTCGCGCCGTCCAAAGTGCCTGACGCGGTGATCAAGCAGATCAACCAGGCCGTTGCCGAGGTGGTGAATGCCTCGCCCGTTTTCAAGACTTACGGCACTCGCGGGCTTGACGTGGGCGTATCGCAGCCGGCCGACACCCTGGTGGCCATGAAGCAGGACGCCGTGAAGTACGAAAAAATCGTCCGCGAAGCGGGCATCAAGATCGAGTGAGCGAGCGAATGACCCCCCCATACCCCACGCTCACGCTCTACATCGACGGCCAGTTCATCGATGCGGGCTCGCGCCAGCGGCTCGACGTGCGCGACCCCGGCACGCTGGACCTGGTGGGCACCCTGCCCTGCGCCACGCCGCAGGATCTGGACGCAGCGCTGTCGGCGGCCGAGCGGGCTTTCACACATTGGAAGCAAACCTCTCCGATGGACCGATCCGCCGTGCTGCGCAAGACCGCCGAGCTGCTGAGAGAGCGCGCCGACGTCATCGCCCACGGCATCACCCGGGACAACGGCAAGCCACTGACTGAGGCCAAGGCCGAGGTACTGAACAGCGCTGAGCACGTCGAGTGGCACGCCGAAGAATGCCGCCGCATCTATGGCCGCGTGGTGCCGGCGCGCGACCCTCTCGTGCGCCAGATGGTGATCCGGGAACCCGTGGGCGTGTGTGCCGCCTTCAGTCCGTGGAATTTTCCGCTGGGCCAGGCCATCAAGAAGGTGTCAGCGGCCATTGGAGCGGGCTGCACACTGATCCTGAAGGGGCCCGAAGAGTCCCCCAGTGCCATCGTTGAAATGGCGCGCGCGTTCCACGACGCCGGTCTGCCGCCTGGGGTGTTCAACGTGGTGTTTGGCCACCCGGCCGAGATATCAAAGCATCTGATCGAGTCTCCTGTGGTGCGACAGGTGTCCTTCACCGGTTCCGTTCCCGTGGGCAAGCAACTGGCCGCGCTGGCGGGTCAGCACATGAAGCGCACCTGCATGGAACTGGGTGGTCATTCTCCGTTGCTGGTGTTTGACGATGCCGACGTGGACGCTGCGGCCACGCTGGTTGCACGCATGAAGGTGCGCAATGCCGGGCAGGTGTGCGTCTCTCCTTCGCGCCTGTTCGTGCAGGCCGGGGTGTACGACCGCTTTGTGAAGCGCTTCGTGGACGCCATTGAATCTGTGCAGGTCGGGCATGGATTGCAACCCAGCTCACAGATGGGGCCACTGATCCACGACCGCCGTCTGCAGGCGGTGCGCGAGCTGGTGGACGACGCCACGCGCGCTGGCGCTCGCCTGCTGACTGGTGGCACGCGCCTGGGCGACGCCGGCCATTTCTTTTCGCCCACCGTGATCGCCGAGGTGCCCGCCCACGCACGCATCATGAGCGAAGAGCCCTTTGGCCCAGTGGCCTCGGTGGTGAAGTTCGACGGCGTCGAACAGGCGCTGCGCATGGCCAACAGCGTGCCCTACGGCCTGGCGTCCTATGCATTCACCGAGTCGCACAAGACCGCCACCCAGGTCATGAACGGGCTGGAGGTGGGCATGGTCAACATCAATCACTCCGGCATGGCGCACCCCGAGCTGCCTTTTGGTGGCGTCAAGGACAGCGGCATCGGCAGCGAAGGCGGCACCGAGACCTTCGACGGCTTTCTGGTGACCAAGATGGTCACGCAGATCTGAACTCTATTTCTCTGTTCACCCGGTTCCCTACATGCTTCCACTCAAAGATCCCTCCCTACTGCCTGGCCAGTGTCTTGTCGCAGGCCAGTGGGTCTCGGGCACAGCGCTCATCGAGGTCACAAACCCAGCAACCGGCGCCGTGATCGCCTCGGTGCCGCGCCTGGGCGCCGCTGAAACACGGCAGGCCATCGAGGGCGCCCACCGCGCCTGGCCGGCCTGGCGCGCACGCACGGCCAAGGAGCGCTCAGCCGTCCTGGCCCAGTGGTACACGCTGATCATGGCGAACCAGGACAACCTGGCCCTGATCATGACCAGCGAACAAGGCAAGCCGCTGGCCGAGGCGCGCGGTGAAATCGCCTACGCGGCGTCCTTCATCCAATGGTTCTCCGAAGAAGCCAAGCGGGTGTATGGCGACACCATTCCCGCGCCGGTGGCCTCTCAGCGCATCGTGGTCACGAAGGAGCCCATCGGTGTCTGCGCGGCCATCACGCCCTGGAATTTTCCGGCGGCCATGATCACGCGCAAGGCCGGCCCGGCGCTGGCAGCGGGCTGCACCATGGTCGTCAAGCCGGCCAGCCAGACGCCCCTGACCGCGCTGGCCCTGGCCGTGCTGGCCGAACGGGCAGGTGTGCCCGCGGGTGTGTTGTCCGTGGTCACCGGCTCGGCACGCGATGTGGGTGACGAACTGGCCGACAACCCGCTGGTTCGCAAGCTCTCGTTCACCGGCTCCACCGAGGTCGGTCGCCAGCTCATGGCGCGCACCGCCGCCACCGTCAAGAAGGTCTCGATGGAACTGGGCGGCAACGCGCCCTTCATCGTGTTCGACGACGCGGATCTTGACGCGGCGGTCGAAGGCGCCATCGTCTCCAAGTACCGCAACGCCGGCCAGACCTGTGTGTGCGCCAACCGCCTGTACGTGCACAGCAAGGTGTACGACGCTTTCGCCGCCAAGCTCGCCAGCGCGGTGGCCCAGCTCAAGGTGGGAACGGGTGTCGATGCGGACGTGCGCATCGGCCCGTTGATCGACGACAAGGCCGTGCAGAAGGTGGAGCAGCACATTGAAGATGCGGTGAGCAAGGGCGCCAAGGTGCTCACCGGCGGACGCCGCCACGCGCTGGGACAGAGCTTCTTTGAACCCACCATCCTGAGCGGCGTGACGCAGGACATGCTGGTGGCGCGCGAAGAGACCTTCGGCCCGCTGGCCCCGCTGTTCCGCTTCGACACCGAAGACGAGGTGGTAGCCATGGCGAATGACACCGAGTTCGGCCTGGCCAGCTATTTCTATGCGCGCGATCTTGGCCGCGTCTGGCGCGTGGCCGAGCGCCTGGAGTACGGCATGGTGGGCGTGAACACCGGCCTGATCTCCAACGAGGTGGCGCCCTTTGGTGGCGTCAAGCAGTCGGGCATCGGTCGCGAAGGTTCGCACCTGGGCATGGACGACTACCTGGTGATCAAGTACATCAACATGGCCGGCATCTGAGAGCCAGCGCCCCGCGCCGGACACACCGGTCTGCGACAGATTTCCCAAAACAACAGGAGACAAGCATGAACACGAACACACCAAACACAACCGCCACGCTGAACAACTTCATCAACGGCGAGTACCAGGCCGCCCGCTCGGGTGCAACCTTCGAAAAGCTGGCCCCCGCCACCGGCCGCCTCTGTGCAAGGGTGAGTGCCTCGGGCATCGACGACATCGATGCCGCCGTGGCGGCGGCCCGACAGGCGCTGCGCCAGGGCCCCTGGGCCACGATGCCGGGCCAGGAACGCGGCCGCTGCCTGACCCGCCTGGCCGACCTGCTGGAGGCCAACGCACCGGCATTCGTGGCCACGCTGGCCGAGGAACAGGGTCGCCCCCGCTTCGACATGACGGTGATGGACCTGCCGATGTCGGTCGACACCCTTCGATATTTCGCAGGCTGGGCGGACAAGCTCGAAGGACGCACCGTGCCCACCGCCGGGTTCATGGGACGTCAGATGCTGCATTACACGCGGCTGGAGCCGGTGGGTGTGGCCGCGCTCATCGTGCCTTGGAACGCGCCGCTGATGATCGCCATCTGGAAGCTGGCACCCGCGCTGGCGGCGGGTTGCACGGTGGTGATCAAGACCTCCGAGGATGCGCCAATGGCGGTGGGCCAACTCGGTGCGCTTGTCGCCGAAGCAGGCTTTCCACCGGGCGTGGTCAACATCGTGCACGGTGTGGGTGCGCAAGCGGGCGCGGCACTGACCGCGCACCCCGGTGTGAACAAAATCAGCTTCACCGGCAGCACCGGTGTGGGCCGCGTCATTGCGCGCGAGGCGGCTGCGTCGTTCAAACGTGTCACCCTCGAACTCGGCGGCAAGGCGGCACAGATCCTGTTGAAGGACGCGAACCTGGAAGAAGCCATCCCCGGCGTCGCCATGGGGTTGTTCGTGAACCAGGGCCAGACCTGTGCGGCCGGCTCGCGCATCCTGGTGCACCGCTCGCTCGTGTCTCAGGTTGAACAGGCACTGACGGCCGCAGCCACATCGGTGAAGCTCGGCGGCCCGGACGTCGAGGGTGCACAAATGGGTGCACTGATCAGCGCACGCCATCTGGAGCGGGTGCAGGCCTGCATCCACACCGCACTGAGCGAAGGCGCGCGGCGGCTGTGCGGTGCCGAAGATGAAACCCCGGCGGGAGGATTTTTCATGCGCCCGACCGTGTTCACCGACGTAACCGCATCCATGCAGATTGCGCAGGAGGAGATCTTCGGCCCAGTGGGCGCCATCATGGCGTTCGACACGGAAGACGAAGCCATTGCACTGGCCAACGACTGCCGGTACGGCCTCTCGGCCAGTGTCTGGACGCGCGACGTCTCCGCCGCGCACCGCGTCGCCGCGCGCCTGGAAGTGGGCGCGGTGGCCATCAACTGCTGGAGTCCGCTGGATGCGCGGCTCCCTTGGGGTGGCACCAAGGACAGCGGCATTGGACGAGACCTGTCCCGCAAGGCGCTTGAGGCGTACCTCGAAGAAAAAGTGGTCTCACTGGCGCTGTAGAACGCTTCGACATCACCGGCACGGGAGCGTCCTTGTGGCGCATTTCTTGCAGGTTTGTGAGCAGCCCAACGGCATCCCCGTGAAGGCGCAGCCCTTGCGCCCACCGTTCAACGCTTTTGAGGAGACACCTCATGAATGTCGAAGTGCGCTCTTTCAACGACGTGCATCAGCACGCCCGCGCCATCCCGGGTTGGCCGCAAGAGTACGACCAGCTTTCCAGAGGCTCGCTCAACAGCAGCCTGCGGCAGGTCTCCACCCAGACCTTCCAGATGTTCCAGGAGGTCATGAACCGCCAGGTGGTGCAGCGAGGGCACTGCCCCCCACAGCGCATGTGCCTGGCAGTGTCTGAAACAGAGGTGGAGACATCCGCTGTCAAGAAACTCAAACAGCCCTTGTCACGTGTCGTTCTGCTGCGCAACAGCGAGGCGTTCATGCTGCACGCACCCGAGGGCTTGAGCCTGGTGGCAGCCAATGTGGACTTTGATCGTTTCATGCAGATGGCCGAGCTGCATCTCTCACCCCGGCAAGCCGCGCTGGCCAAAGACGCCGCCGGGCTTTCGGTCAGCGCAGAATCTGCGGCGCGACTGAAGAACACGCTGTACCTGATCCTTCGGCAATCCAGCCTGCAATCAGAACGGAACGCACCGACAGCGTCGCTGGACAAGGTGATGGACGAGCTGCTGCTCAATGCGTTCCTGGACGTGTTTGCCGCGATGGGTGATCAACAAGACACACAGACACGGTTCGGATCCTCCGTGAGCCAATACATGGTCCGTCGCAGCCGCGAACTGGTGGAGGGCGAAGTCTGCAGCCCGCTGAGCATTCTCGACCTGTGTGCCAAGCTCCGGGTGAGTCGCCGCACGCTACAGGCCAGCTTCCAGCGGGTGGCCGGTATCGGCCCATTGGAGTACCTGCGCAATCTGCGGCTCAACGCCGTGCGTCGCCGGCTGGGCACGACCACCGCGCAGGAGCTGCACGTGGGCGACGCTGCGGCCGAGATGGGATTTTTCCACCTCAGCCACTTCGCCAGACACTACAAACAATTGTTTGACGAACTGCCATCCGACACCTGTCGTGCGGACGGAAGGCCCACGCTGGCGCATGGGCGCCGTTAAGGCGACGCTGAAAAGTCTAGGGGAATGTGCGCGCCCGGCTGCCAAGGGCGGTTGTGCAGCGATAGCGGTCCTCCGCAGCCGAACGGACAAGGTCTGTCCATGCCCATGAACCGACGTCCGCGAACGTCGGCATTCGGGCTTCTTAGCCGCCTCTCTTTTCCACGCTGCCATGGGGCATTGGTCGGTGGCTTCATAGCGCCAAGAGTGAAAGCACCGGCGGGAACGAGGCCGACCATGCCTGCACAGCCTCGGCACGTATTGCAGTACTTGACCGTACAGTAAATACCTTTATAATTTACCGTACTGACGCGTCTAGTTAAGTGCATGTCGACACGGAAGTCACGCACCGTGCGACCTTCAGGTCAAGCATTCGAGTTTGGGAGCAAGAAAAGTGAAGCAGATTGCAGCTTTGGTCATTGTCGGACTGTCTCTTCTGCTCGGCGCCTTCGCGCCAACAGTGGTGCATGACCACACGACAAGATGGACTGGCTCTGCGCCGGAGTTCCTGAAGCTCGGCGATAGATCAACGGTGCGGTACGCGCAATCCGACGAGGGCCCGCCGCTCATGACTCTGCATACGATCCGCACACCGCTGGACTATTTCGAGAAGTTTGTGCCCGAGCTGAACCGGCACAACTGGGTCTATGTGCTGGACTTCGCGGGCCACGGGCACTCCAGCCTGCGGCCCGGAGGCTACACCGAGCTGTTGCTGCGCCAGGCAGGGGCTGAGTTCATTTCCCGATTCGACTTGCGCGATGTCACGCTCGTCGCGGAGTCGATCGTGGGTGTCCCGCCCCTCACCGTGTTCGCTGATCAGAGCGAACGTGTCACGAAAGTCGCTTCGTTGCCGCGTCCGAGCTTTTCACCATCGAGCAGGCCCGACACGTCATCTCGCTCGAAAGACTCGCCGAGGTGGCTGCGCGCATGTTGAGCCGGCGCGTCCACTAGGTTCACATCAACCCACTAACGAGAGAAATCATGTCAAGTTCCAAAGTAGTCTTCGTCACCGGCGTTTCCTCGGGCATCGGGCGCGCCACTGCCGCTCAGTTCGCTCAGCGCGGGTGCAACGTGTTTGGTTCAGTTCGGGATCTTAAGAAGGCGCCGGCCATCCCGGGCGTCGAGTTCGTCGAAATGGACGTGCGCGATACCGCTTCGGTGCAGCGCGCCGTCAACGCCATCATCGGCAAGGCGCAACGAATTGACGTGCTCGTCAACAACGCCGGTGGCACTATGCTCGGTTCGGTCGAGGAAACATCGGTCGCAGAAGTGCATGCGCTGTTCGAGACTAATGTGTTCGGCATCCTTCGCACTATCCAGGCCGTACTGCCGCACATGCGCCAGCAGCGATCCGGACGGATCATCAATGTGAGTTCTGTGCTGGGCTTCCTGCCCGCCCCGTTCATGGGGCTGTACGCAGCGTCGAAGCACGCCGTTGAGGGATTGTCGGAATCGTTAGACCACGAGGTGCGCAACCTAGGTATTCGCGTGGTGCTGGTTGAGCCGTCCTACACCAAGACCAACCTCGACCTCAACGCGCCCCAGGCGGCAAATCCGATCCCCACCTACGACGCCGACCGAGCCCTCGCATCGGAGGCGGTCGTGCGCAGCGTCCAGAAGGCCCCGGGACCCGAAGGCGTTGCGACAACCATCATCGACGCCGCGTTCGGCACTTGGGCGATGCGCCGAACGCCCAAGGGCGAGGCATCGCTGCTGCGCAAGCTGCGCCGCTTCATGCCGGCCGGCCCCCTTGACGGGAACCTGCGCAAGACCTTCGGCCTGGGCTGAGCGAAAACAGTGATGGGGTCGGCGGGCGGCGTATGCGTCGGCCGCGACTTTGTCACCGGCATGAACACGTGCACGGCCTCGCGAAGCAGAGCCCTGTTCTCGTGTACATCAGGCACCTCCAGCCTCCCGCATCAGAAGTCCACTGAACAGTAGTCCACTGATGTGACCGTCGCCCTGGAACACGCCGGCAGCCAGCCGTGGGGCTTCACCTTGAGCGCACCTTCGTAGTTCGCGCGCCGCAGGGACGAGACCGGTTCGCCGTGGAGGCATGCTCGCGACTTCTGGCCGCGTTGCGCAGCCTACGCGCCGTAGGCTGCCAAAAAAACCCGTACAGCCTCGCGCAGAAGGGCCTTGTTTTCTCGGGCATCCGGCCTTTTGAGCATCAGCAGTCCGCGGAAGTGCCCGGAGCCCAGGAACATCGACAGGAACAGGTCCGCTGCTTGAATTGGATTCCGCACTTTCAGCGTGCCCGCCAAGTGCGCTCGGCGCAGGTAAGTAGCCAGCTCACCATTGAAACGCTCGGGGCCGTCCTTGTAGAACGCACGGCAGACTTCCGGCTGCGCCCCTGCAACGCCATAGACAGAGCGCAGCGTTCCCAGGGCGTCGTCGCCGCGCGTCAATTCGAGAAACCGGGCCCCGATCGCCAGCAGCGCCTTCTCCGGCTGGCTAGGGTCAAGCGCCTCGACGCCCGGGACGCCTGTCACCACCGTCGCCGTCCTGTCGTGCACGACAGCCTGGAACAGCCCCTCCTTGGATCCGAAGTTGCTGTAGACCGTCATCTTGGACACGCCGGCATCCGCAGCGATGGCATCCACGCTGGCACGCTCGAGGCCATGCTCGTTGAAGTGCCTTTGCGCGGCCTCCAGAATGCGCCGGACGCGCTCGGGATCTCTTGGCCGCCCACGTTGTGGCTTAGGAGTGAGAGCTGAGGGGTTTTGCATGAGCTTATTTAATGTACTTGACGGTTTATTATATAGACCTTACATTACTGTACTCAAACGTCCATTAACAGACTTATTCACCCGGAGCCCATCACCATGAATGACGTCATCATCATCGGCGGCAGCTTTGCCGGCCTCGCCGCCGCCTTGCAGCTCGGCCGTGCCCGCCGCAAGGTCACCGTTCTCGATACCGGACTGCCGCGCAATCGCTTCGCTGGTCACTCGCATGGCCTGCTCGGCCATGATCACAAGCCGCCGCAGGACATCCTGGCCGAGGCCCGAAAGCAACTGACGCGCTATCCCACGATCAGGCAGCTCAGTGGTCGGGCCGACAGTATTTCCGGCGCCATCGACGGTTTCACCGTTCTGAGCGGTGATGGCGAAAGCCTCCGTGCGCGCCGCCTGATTCTGAGCTACGGCGTCGCCGACCAGATGCCGGATGTCCCGGGCTTTGCCGAAAGCTGGGGCACGTCCATCGTGCCTTGCCCCTATTGCGACGGCTTTGAAGTTGCCGACCAGCATTGGGGCGTCGTCTGGTCCGGCCCGCAATCGCACAATCAGGTCAGGCTCTTCCTTGATTGGACCGACAAGATGACCATCTTCGCCGATGGCCACGACATTCCGCCCGAAATCCAGGCAGATCTGACACGCCGCAACATACCTATCGCCCTTGGCCGGATCGTAGAAATCGCCCATCAAAAGGGTCGAATCACTACCGTCAATCTCGATACCCGACGCAATATCGCGGTGGACATCTTGTTCGCCCAGCCGCGCAACAAGCCGTCCGCAAGCCTGCATGCATCACTGGGTCTCGCTACGGTGGATACGCCCACCGGCATCGTCCTCAAAGTCGATGAGCGCCGCCAAACCAGTGTGCCCGGCATCTACGCCGCTGGCGACCTCACGACACCCTTCTTGCCCTCGGTCACCCAGGCATCATCGCAGGGCGCGATGGCGGGCATCTTTGCCCAGCAATCGATGCTGGTTTGAGCGCTAGGCCGAATCGTCGATTGATATGAGCGTGCTCGAACTTAAGGTTCCGCCCCCCATTCTGGTGCTAGTACTGGCGCTTCTCATGTGGCTGACGCCAGCCGTTGCAGGCCTCCTACAGATTCCCGACCTAGCCCGCGTGCTCAGTGCCATTGCTTTGGCATGCATTGGCCAAGGCATCGGCTTCGCCGGTGTCGTTGCGTTCAGGCGCGCCAAAACGACAGTGAATCCGACCAACGCAAGCTTGGCGTCCTCGTTAGTCGTCCAAGGCGTCTACCGGTGGACGCGCAATCCCATGTATGCCGGGTTCTTGCTGACCCTGTTGGCGTGGGCATTGTTTTTGGCGAATCCGCTTGCTGTCTTGTGGGTTGTTGTGTTCGTGCTTTACATCACGCGGTTCCAGATCATTCCGGAAGAACGTGTGCTGACGTCTCTGTTTGGGGCTGAGTACGAGGCCTACAAGGGGAGGGTACGCAGATGGGTATGACGCCTGACGAGCGTTCTAGTATTTTCGCCTAAGAGGTGTCCGCAACCTGCCCACAGCGATTAATGGCGCGCTAAGGCAATGCTCGCAGCCTCAGTTGCCGGCGCGCCATCCACAGGCTGCTGAGCCGGAAGAGCGTCGTCTGCCGTGCGGTGTTCTTGATCAAGTCGTGAAACGCACCCTGGTGCGACCGAACTGTCGCTTGATTGCGCTAAGTGGGTGTTCGACCTTGGCTCAGATGTTGGCATTGATTTGCTCGACACGGTCGGCGCGTGCCAGTTCGCTGCTCATGTCCAGCGCCCTGCGCTTGCCCGCTTGCAAGGCGACGTCCCACATTTGTCATTCCTTCACGTTTATGTACTTGACAGTCCATTTATTGTGGATACCATTAATGTACTCGAAGGTACATAAAATGAAACACTCTCCCATGACGCTTACTTCGGCGGCCGCTTCATCGGTGTTGCTCCTGGCCGCATGCTCTACGCCAGTGCCTCACGCGCACTCCCCGTCCGTGCCGCTCGCAGCCAGCTTCTCGAACGAGGCAGTCTCCTCCTCCGTCGCATCCGGCCTCGGCGATAGCTGGTGGGACGGCTTCGGGGACGCCACGCTGCCGCAGCTCGTGAACGAGGCCCTGTCCGCCAATCAGGATGTTGCCATCGCTTTGCAGCGCGTCCGGCAGGCGCGCGCGGGGGCCGACGCGCAGGCCTCCCGGTTGTGGCCAACGATCGGCGTGCAGGCGGCGGCATCACGCAGCCAGAGCGGGGTTCCCGTGTCGGTGAAGCAGGGCCTTCCGGATATGCGTGCGCTGCGCGCGGGTCTGGACCTCGCCTGGGAGATCGACCTTGCCGGCGGCGCGCGGGCAGCGCGCAATGCGGCGCAGGCCGATGCATTTGCCGCGGTCGCGGGCGTCCATGGGGCCCGTCTGCTGGTGGCTAGCGAAGTGGCTCGGCAGTACTTCGTGCTGCGCAGTGCCGAAGAGCGGTTGCGCATCATGCAAGCCCTCGTGGCCGCGCAGCGCCAGACCGCAGTCCGGGTGGAAAGCCGCTGGCGAGAGGGCCAGGCCAGCGCCTTCGACCTGGACCGTGCACGCGCCGAGGCGGATGCGCTGGACGCCCAGCTGCCCGCGCTGCGACTGCTTGTCGGCACCACGCACACCAAGCTAGCGGTGCTGCTGGGCCGCAACCCGTCAACCCCTGTCGTCCACGCCGATAACACCTTTGCATGGCCGAAGGCGCGGGCCATCACCACGGGCCAGCCCAGCGAGCTGCTGCGGCGCCGGCCAGACCTCGCCGCCGCAGAGGCCCGAGTCGCCGCCGAAGCGCTGCGCAGCGCCGAAGCTCGCGCGCAATGGTGGCCCAAGCTGTTCCTTAGCGCACTGGTGGGTCGGCAGGACCTGCGGCTGAACGCGTTGGACCTCGCACCGGTTCACTTCTCCAATGTGGCGCTGGCCCTGGCTGCGCCGATCTTCAACGCCGGGCGCATCGATGCCGGCATCCTGGCGCAGTCGGCGCGGGCCGAAGAGGCCTTGCTGGCCTGGCAGAAGTCGGTGCTGGTGGCGGTGCAGGAAGTTGAGGACAGCCTCCTGGTGCGCTCGCAGGAGGCCGAGCGCAACGCTGCGCTCGCGCTCACTGTCGAACACCGTCGCCGCTCGCTGCGGCGCGCCGAATCGTTGCAGCGCGAAGGACAGATCGACCTACTCGTGCTTCTAGACGTGCAGCGCTCGGTCTTGGCCAGCGAGCTGGCTCTGTCGGACAGCAGCCTGCAGCGGGCAATGGCCGACATACAGCTCTTCAAGGCCCTGGGCGGGGGCTTCTCCCTGGCCCAGACCGATGCCACCAGAACGCCTCTTGCCGCAAGGACTCCCCAATGAACCACATCCTCACCACCCTCTCGCTCACCAGCCTGGCAGCCGCGAGCCTGTTGCTCGCCGGTTGCAGTGAACCACCCGTGCTTCCGGCGGCCGTCAGGCCGGTTTTCGTGGCCACAGTCACCTCAGCACCTACACCCCAGAACCGCAGCTTCACTTCGACCGTGCGCGCGCGCGTCGAAAGCGACCTTGCCTTCCGCACTGGTGGCAAGGTGGTTGTGCGGCTCGTCGAAATAGGTAGCCACGTGAAGGCCGGCGAGGTGCTGGCGCGGCTGGACCCGGCCGACTATCAGTTGGCCGTCCAGGCCGCCGTTGCCCAGGTGCAGGCGGCGACGGTCGATGCCCAACAGGCGGCGTCCGATGAGGGGCGGTTGGGTCGCCTGCTGGCCGACGGCTCGGTGGGCGCCGCCGACCATGAACGCCAGAAGGCCCGTGCCGACGCCGCCGCAGCCCGACTCGATCAGGCCCGGCGACAGCTGGACCTGGCACGCAACCGCGAAGGCTATGCCGCGCTGGTGGCGCCCTATGCCGGCGTCGTCACCGCTATCCGCTTCGAGCGGGGTCAGGTGGTGCCAGAGGGCCAACCGGTGCTCTCGCTGGCGCGCGATGGAGACAGGGAAGTAGTGGTCGACCTCCCCGAGGACTGGGTGGGCCGCGCACGCCAGCTGCAGGCGACGGCAGCGCCCTGGGCAGAACCCCAGGCCCGGATGCATGTCGCACTGCGCGAACTCTCCCCGCAAGCGAGCAACCCCGGCCGCACCTACCGCGCCCGCTTCGCCGCAACGCAGGACGCACGCGCTCAGCTCTCGACACTTCCACTGGGCAGCACGGTGCAGCTGACCCTGTCGGCGCCCCAGGCGGGGCCAGCCACGGTGTCGCTGCCTGTCAGCGCGCTGCTCAAGGGCAGCGGCCCCGAGGGCGTCTGGACCCTGAATGCCCAGGGATCGGGCCTCGTGTTCACGCCCGTCAAGGTGCTCGCCATCGACGACAGCACAGTGCAGGTCACTGGCCTGGCCCAGGGTAGCCGTGTGGTGACGGTTGGCGCCCAGAAGCTTGATGCCGGGACGGTGGTGCGCGCCATCGAACGCGCTGCCGAAGCCACCGCGAGCACGATGGTGAAGAGCAGCTCATGAAACGCTTCAACCTTTCCGAATGGGCGGTCACGCACCAGCCGATGGTGCTGTTCCTCATCATCCTGACGCTGGTCGTCGGCGCGTTCTCGTTCAGCCGCCTCGGCCGCCTGGAGGATCCGACCTTCGAGGTGCCGCAGATGACGGCCATCGTCGTCTGGCCCGGTGCCACCGCGCAGGAGGTGCAGGACCAGGTGCTCAACCGCATCGAGCGCAAACTGCAGGAGCTGGACCAGTTCGATTACGTGCGCAGCTTTGCGCGCCAGGGCTACGGCGGCATCACGCTGTGGATGAAGGGTGGCAGCAGCAAGGAAGAGCTGGACAAGGCCTGGTACCTGGTGCGCAAGAAGATCGGCGACGTTCGCCAGGAGTTCCCCGAAGGCGTGCGCGGCCCGTTTTTCAACGACGAGTACAGCGACCGCTACAGCGTGCTCTATGCGTTGAGCGCACCCGAGCTCTCAATGGCCGAATTGCTGACAGTCGCTGAAGACGTGAAGCGTCGCCTGCAGAGCGTGCCCGGTGCCGGCAAAGTCGACGTGCTGGGCAAGCAGGCCGAGCGCGTGTACGTCGAGGTCTCCACGCGGCGACTGGCCGCTTTGGGCATCCCCCCTTCGGTCGTCTTCGATGCGCTGGCGCGGCAGAACCTGGTGGCGCCAGCAGGATCGGCTGACACCACGCACGACCGCGTGCAGGTCCGGGTCGACGGCCGGGTCGACAGCGTGCAGGACGTCTCGAACGTGACGATCGAGATCGGCGGCCAACTGCTCCGGCTGGCCGACATCGCCACCGTGCGCAGCGGCTACGAGGATCCGCCCAGCCTGACCATCCGCCACAACGGTGTACCGGTGCTGGCCATCGGCGTGTCGATGAAATCCAACGGCAACGTCACCGAGTTCGGCCAGGCCATGGAGGTGCGCATGGCGCACATCCGCCAGGAGCTGCCGGTCGGTGTGGAGATTCAGCAGTACGCCGATCAGCCGCGCGTGGTGGCGGATTCGATCTGGGAGTTCGAGCGCGTCTTCCTGGAGGCACTGGCGATCGTGTTGGCGGTCTCGTTCCTGTTCCTGGGCTGGCGCACCGGCATCGTCGTGGCGGCATCGGTGCCGCTGGTCCTGGGCTTGGTCGCGGCCGTGATGTACGCGGCGGGGTGGAACCTCGACCGGATCTCGCTTGGCGCTCTGATCATCGCTTTAGGCCTGCTGGTCGACGACGCGATCATCGCGGTGGAGATGATGGTAGTGAAGCTTGAGCAAGGCTGGGACCGCCTGCAGGCCGCCACCTACGCCTACACCTCCACGGCGTTCCCTATGCTGACCGGCACGCTGATCACGGCCGCAGGGTTCATGCCGGTTGGCTTCGCGAAGTCCATTGCCGGCCAGTACGCCGGCGGCATCTTCTGGGTAGTGGGCGTCGCGCTGATCCTGTCGTGGCTGGTGGCGGTGGTCTTCACCCCTTACCTGGGCGTGATGCTACTGCCCAAGAAGCTGGGCTCGGGCACGCACCACGACGTGTACGACCGGCCGGTCTACCACCGGCTGCGCCGCGTCGTCGACTGGGCTGTGCAGCGCCGCTTCGTCGTGCTGGGCTTCACTGTGCTGCTGCTCGGCGCCGCCGGTGCCGGCATGCTGACGGTGCAGCAGCAGTTCTTCCCGACCGCCGCCCGACCGGAGCTGTTGGTCGAACTGCGGCTGCGCGAAGGCGCGTCGTTCGCGGCGACGGAGCGTCAGGTCAAGGTGCTGGAGAGTGTCCTGGCGAAGGACCCCGACGTCGAGTTCTTCACCGCCTACACCGGCGCCGGCACGCCCATCTTCTACCTCTCGATCCAGCCCGAGCTGCCGAACCCAGGCTTCGCCCAGGTCGTTGTCAAGACAGCCGGCATCGAGCAGCGCGAGCGTGTGCGTGCCCGACTCACGGCGCTGTTCGACAAGGACGAGGCACTGCCTGACGTCAAGGCGCGGGTAACGCGGCTGGAGTTCGGACCGCCGGTAGGCTTTCCGGTCCAGTTCCGTGTCATCGGGCCCGACGAGGCCGTGGTGCGCGACATCGCCTATCGCGTGCGCGATGTGGTGCGGCGCAGCCCGCTAGTGCGAGACACGCAGCTTGATTGGAACGAGCAGGTGCGCTCGGTGAAGGTGGAGGTCGACCAGGACAAAGCTCGCCAGCTGGGTCTCACCAGCGCCGACATCCAGGGCCTGGTGCAGACCACGCTGGACGGTGCGCCGGTGACGCAGATCCGGCGCGGCGAGGAACTGATCGACGTCGTCGTGCGGGCCACGCCGGAAGAGCGCAAAGGCATCGGCCAGATTGGTGACTTGCAGGTCTTCTCGCGCAGTGGCGTGACGGTGCCGCTGTCGCAGCTCGCGCGCATCGCGCCGAGTTTCGAGGAGCCAGTGCTTTGGCGGCGCAACCGCGATATGGCGCTCACCGTGCGCAGCGACCTCGTGGATGACGTGCAGGGCCCGTATGCCACGGCGCAGATCCGGCCGTCGCTCAAGCCCATCATGGACAGCCTGCCTGCGGGCTACCGCATCGAAGAGGGCGGCGCCATCGAGGAGAGTGACAAGGCCAACGCGGCGCTGTTCGCGGTCTTCCCCGCGATGTTCGCCGTGATGCTGACGCTGCTGATGATCCAGCTGCAGAGTTTCTCACGCCTGTTCATGGTGTTCATGACTGGGCCGCTTGCGATCATCGGCGTCGTGCCGGCGCTCTTGATCTTCCAGGCGCCGTTCGGTTTCGTTGCCCTGTTGGGCGTGATCGCGCTGGGCGGGATGATCATGCGCAACTCGATCATCCTGGTCGACCAGATCGACCAGGACATCGGGCGCGGTGTGGCGCCGTGGACGGCCATCGTCGATGCGACGGTCAGGCGCTCCCGCCCGGTTGTGCTGACGGCCGCTGCTGCGGTGCTGGCCATGATCCCACTCACGCGCAGCGTGTTCTGGGGACCGATGGCAATCTCCATCATGGGCGGGCTGGTGGTGGCTACGGCGCTGACGCTGGTCTTCGTGCCAGCCCTGTATGCTGCCTGGTTCCGCGTGCGACGCGACCACGCATTGCCAGAGGCCGCCTCCTCTGAGATGAGTCTGGCATGAGGCTTGAGGGAGCCGTCGCGCTGGTCATCGGCGCCGACAGTACCATGGGTGCAGCGGTTGTGCGGGGACTGCTCGTAAGGGGTGTGTCCAAGGTCTACGCAGACGCGCCATTGGAAAGCTGCGAAATTTCGTTGTCTCGCACGGTCCCATTGTTCGTGTACATCGGCAAGCAGGCGCGCGCCGCAACGATCGCGCGCGACCTGACCGACGTCACCCTGCTCGTCAATTGCCTGGTGGCCGATCACAGCATCGAATCTCCACAAGAAGGCTCGGACCCGCTGACGCTGCATCCGCAAGGGCCGACCGTGGGCCGCACCCTGAATGTGATCGATGCGGTCGCGCCAGTGCTTGCGGCCAACGGCGGGGGTGCGATTGTCAACGTCATGAGCGTGCTCCACGAGCAGCTCTCGGCCACCAAGGCGTCCACAAACGCGCGACCCCTTGCGGAGTGGCTGCTGGCCGATGGTCTGAAGGGTCGACTGGCGGCGCAAAGGACGCAACTACTGTTTTTCGGCGCGCAACTCGTGGTCGGTGCTGGAAAACAGATGCTCGACGACCAGCGAGCGCTGGCCGTTCACGTCGCCACGAGGATGCTTCATCAGCTTGATGCCGACAATGGGTGACAGCGTCGTCGTCGCGCGTTGCAGATAAGAAAATGCCGACACCCCTATGGCCCGCAGTGCAATACTGACGACTATCAGGATCTTCTTGCCCTCACGAGCTCATCATACAAACCCAGCGGAGGTGCATAAGGCAGGATGGCCTACGCCACCGGCCCGTCGCCAAGGGCATCTGCCGCGAAGCAGGAGATCACCCTCTTTTCTGCGTCAGGTCATGCACCGTGCGGACCCACCGGCCCGTGCCTGAGCCGTCGCGTGGCAGATGCTGATCGCGGCCCCGGCCCAACCCCAAGAGACGGGTGTCGCTGCGGCGCAGCGCACGACCGCTTTGGCGATGGAGTTCCCCCCGCCGCCAGCAGCGGGAGCCAAATTTTGGCTGAAGACTGATTAGCTGAAATCCCAACCAGGAGGCTTGCGCACCTTGGACTTGACGAGTTTCGCCAGCATGTAGCCCACGACCGTGCCCGACACCTCAGGATCTGAGCGGCTGCATCCAGTCTGATGGGGGCTATCAATCCCGGTGTCAGGAAATAATTCCGTCAGGTCTTTGCAGCCTCGTTATGTAACCACGACAAAAAAGCTTCGACCGCAGGACGCTTGGCGTGGCGCTCCGGGTAGACGGCGAAATGCGCCTTGACGCGAATGGCCTGCTCCATGCCGAACGGCGCCTTGAGTTTGCCGTCGGTGAGGTGCCCGCCCGCATTCATCGCACTCTCCAGTGCCACGCCCAACCCTTGTGTGGCGGCGTCCAGCGACATCTGTGCCCGATCGAAACGCAGCGCAAATCGGTCCGGCGCACGCAGCTTTGTGAAGCGGCCGAACCAGTCGGACCATTGCACGATGCTTACATTGCTCTGGATCAGTGGCAGCTCCAGCAACTGCTCCACGCGCTTGAGCTTGTGCGCCTTGATGAATGCGGGGCTGACCAGCGGCAGGATGGATTCCTCGAACAGCGGCTCCACCACCAGATCGCCCCATTGCGGAATGCCGTAGCGGATGTCGATATCCGCTTGGCCCAGTGCGAAGTCGCTGGGCGTGTGGGCTGCAGAGAGGTTGAGCGAGATGTCCGGATAGGCCTGCGCGAAGCGGTGCAACCGCGGCATGAGCCAGAGACTGGCAATGCTTGGCGCCGAGTGCACATACAGGCTGTTGCGGATGCCCTGCTTGAGGTCGTCGGTGGCAGCGGCGATGGCGTTGAGCGCCGCGCCCACATGCAGTCGGTAGTGCTCGCCCGCAGGGCTCAGGCGCACGCCGTGCGCGCTGCGCTCGAACAGGCGCACGCCCAGGTGCGATTCGAGCCGCGAGACCTGGTGACTGATGGCCGAGGCGCTGAGGTGCAGCTCGACCGCAGCCAGCGCAAAACTGCGGCGCCGGGCCACAGCCTCAAAGGCTTGCAAGTTGGCGATTGGGGGTAAAGCGGACATGGGGTGAACCCTCATGTTGAGTGATGATTTGTCATCTTACGCTGACCTTTTATCGCTTGTCATCAGCATGGGTGGCTTTGAGAATTCGATCCCAGCACTGTTCAAACCACTGGAGACAAGATTCATGCTGCTCAAAGACAATGTGGCCATCATCACCGGCGGCGCCGGCGTCAATGGTCTGGGTTTCGCCACCGCCCGCCTGATGGCTGCACAGGGGGCCAGGGTCGCCATCCTTGACCTGGAGCGCGCCGACCCGGCCGCTGCCGCCACTCAGTTGGGCGGTGGGGCCATCGGTATCGTGGCCGACGTGACCGACAAGGGCTCATGCGAAGCTGCAGTCGCCGCCGTGCTCAAGGCCTTCGGCCGCATCGACACCCTGGTCAACAACGCTGGCCTCACGCAGCCAGTGAAAACACTGGAGATCACCGGCGCCGACTACGACCGCATCCTCGACGTGAGCTTGCGCGGCACGCTCTACATGTCACAAGCGGTGCTGCCTACCATGCGCTCGCAACAAAGCGGCTCCATCGTCTGCATCTCGTCTGTGTCTGCACAGCGCGGGGGTGGCATCTTCGGGGGCCCGCACTACTCGGCCGCCAAGGCCGGCGTGCTTGGGCTGGCACGCGCCATGGCGCGTGAATTCGGCCCTGAGAACATCCGGGTCAACTGCATCACACCCGGCCTGATCGGCACCGACATCATCAAAGGCAAACTCACCGAAGAGAAGAAGGCGGAAATTGCCGAGACCATTCCGCTGGCACGCCTGGGTCGCGCCGACGACATCGCAGGGGCCTGCGTGTTCCTGGCCAGCAACCTCTCCACCTACTGCACCGGCATCACGCTCGACGTGAATGGCGGGATGTTGATTCACTGATTGCTTTCCCTCCCACCACAAAACCATCCATAGGAGACAAATCCATGCAACGCAAGACCTTTACCCGCACCCTGCTCGCCGCCTGCGCACTCGCCGCCGCACTTCCCCTGGCGGCCCAGGCCCAGGCCACCAAACTGACCCTGGGGCATGGCGCCGCTGTGGGAAATCCCCGTCATGAAGCGGCTGTCAAGTTCGCTGAAGTGGTCAAGGCCAAATCGGCCGGCCGCATCGAGGTACAAGTGGCGCCATCCGGTCAGTTGGGCGATGACGCCGCCATGGTGACTGCCCTGCGCACCGGCGCGCTGGACATGAGCACCAACTCGCAAGGTGCCGTGTCGGTGGCTGTGCCAGAGTACGCTGCTTTTGGCATGCCCTTCATGTTCTCCACGCCGGCTCAGGCCTTCAAGCTGCTGGATGGCCCGCTGGGCCAGGAGCTGGCGCAGAAGTCGGCCGACAAGGGCATGGTTGTGCTGGGGTACTGGGACAACGGCATCCGCCACATGACCAACAGCAAGCGCCCGATCACCAAGGTGGAGGACATGAAGGGCCTGAAGATGCGCACACCACCTGACGCGGTCCTGGTGGACATCATGCAGGCTCTGGGGGCGGAGGCGCAACAGATCAAGTTCGCAGAGCTTTACGTGGCCTTGCAACAAGGCGTGGTGGACGGCCAGGAGAACCCTCTGGTGAACATCCACGCCAGCAAGCTCTACGAAGTGCAGAAACACCTGGCGCTGACCAGCCACATGTTCCAGATGACGCCTTTCCTGATGAGCAAGCGCACCTGGGATCGCTTGTCCGAAGCGGATCGCAAGGTCGTGCAGGAGGCCGCCGCTGAAGCCACGGCTCTGCAACGCAAGATGTCGCAAGAAGCGGATGACAAGCTGCTGGACGACCTCAAGTCCAAGGGCGTGCAGGTGACCACAGTGGACAAAGCGGTCTTCGCCAAGGCCACTGGCGCGGTGGACGACAAATGGACGTCAGGCCCAATCGGCCCGTACGTCAAGAAGGTGCTCGCGGCCGCTCGGGCCAACTGAGCGCACCCGTCCGATCCACCTGCCTGCGTCGCATCGCGCCCTGACAAAGGCGCGATGCGGCGCCCTGGAGAACTCTCATGCAAACCGTGCAACGCAACCCGTTGGATCGCGCCGTCGTGGCCATCTGCAGCCTGGTGCTGTGGCTGACCACAGCGGTGATCTTCCTGATCCTCACGGCCAACACCGTTTTGCGCTACGCCATCGGTTCAAGCTTGCAGTGGGCCAATGAACTGCCCGAACTGCTGTTCCCCTGGCTGGTGATGGCCGGTGTGGTGCTCGCCGCAGAAAAGGGCGCGCACATTGCCACCGTGTTCCTGGTGGAGGCTGTGCCGCCCACCATGCGCCGTGTCATCGGTGTGCTCGGCTGGCTCGTTGTGGCCGGTCTGTATGGCACCTTGGCGTGGGCCACGTTTTCCATGCTGGAGATCGTGCACGACGAGAAGTCGCCGATTCTGCAGGTGCCCGGCTCGGTCACCTACGGCTGCGTCATGGGCGGCATGGTGATGCTGGCGCTGCTGGCACTGCAGTCGGCCTGGCGGGTTTTCCAGTCGCGTAGCGCACCCTCTCCAGGCGCGGCGGTCGATCCCCAGGAAGTGCACTGGTAACCCCGTCGGAGAATGTCATGAGCGCACTCATTCTGTTTGTATTTCTTTGCGGCGCAGTAGCGGCCGTGCCCATCGCGCACGCGCTGTTGATCGCGGCCATGGCGGCCGCCGCCAGCAGCGACCGCATCCCGCTGGACCTGCTGGTTCAGCAGATGGTGGCGCAGGTGCAGAGCTTCCCTCTGATCGCCATTCCCTTCTTCATGCTCACCGGTGCCCTCATGATGGGCGGCCGTCTTGGCCAGGCCATCATCGGCGTGCTGACTGCCACCGTGGGGCGCTGGCATGGCGGCCCTGCGCAGGTCAACGTGCTTTCCTCGACGATGTTCGGCGGCGTATCGGGCTCAGCCGTGGCAGATGCTGCAGCCATTGGCGGGCTGGTGATGCCCTGGCACCGCAAACTTCGCTATCCGATGGCGTTTTCCGCAGCGTCGCTGGCTTCGGCGGCAACGATCGACATCATCATCCCGCCGTCGATTCCGCTGATCCTGTTTGCGCTGAGTGCCAACGCGTCGATCGCGGCGCTGTTCTTCGCCGGCGTGCTGCCTGGCCTGCTGTTGTGCGGCGGCTTCATGTTCGCCTGCTGGTGGGTGGGCAAGCGGCGCAACCTGCCGCGTGAAACCGCCCCCCGCGACCGCGCTGCGTTCCGTCGCAACCTCCTGCACTCGGCTCCGGCGATTGCGCTGCCCGTTCTGATCGTGATCTTCCTGCGTTTCGGGTTTGCAACGCCGACTGAAGTGGCCATCCTCTCGACCCTCTACGCCGGCCTGGTCTCTGCCCTGATGTACCGCGATCTGAGCTTCAAGCGGCTGCATCATGCGGTGCTGGAGGCGGGTGTGGCCACGGGTGTGGTTCTCTTGGTGATCATGGCTTCGGCCGCCATCGGCTGGCTGCTCACCTTTGACCAGATGCCCCAGCACATCGCGCAATGGGTACAGGACAACGTGGGTGAAGTCTGGATGGTGATCCTGCTCATGAACCTGATGATGCTGTTCATCGGCATGTTCCTGGATCTGCCTGCGGCCGTGTTGCTTCTCACACCGGTGTTCCTTCCCATGGCACAGAGCATCGGTATGGATCCGATCCAGCTCGGCATCATGATGGTGGTCAACCTGGCCATCGGTCTGTATACGCCACCGGTGGGCACCACGCTGTTCATCACCAGCTCGCTCGCCCGGGTCAAGGTGGGTGAGACCGTGCGCGCCATGGGCCCCTTCTATCTGGTGGCGTTCCTCGTTCTGGCTCTCGTGTCCTACGTGCCGGGCGCCATCCTTCGCTGATTTCGGCGCAACCCCTTCCGCTTTCACATAGGAGATTTCCATGACTTCCGCTGCAGACAAACTGCCGGCGCTGGCCCGGTGCGCCCATCGCATCCGCCGCTACGCCCTTCGCATGGGTGAGGTTCAGGGCCAGGGCTACATCGGCCAGGCCCTGGGCTGGGCAGACGTGCTGGCCGTGGCCTACGGCCATGCACTCAACCTGCAACCGCAGAACCCCCAATGGGAAGGCCGCGACCGTTTCCTGCTATCGCACGGTCACTACGCCATCGCGCACTACGCAGCGCTGATCGAAGCAGGCGTGATCCCACAGGACGAACTCGAAACCTACGGCAGCGACGACAGTCGCCTGCCCATGAGCGGCATGGCCACCTACACGCCGGGCATGGAGATCTCTGGTGGCTCGCTGGGCCAGGGCCTGATCATCGGCGTTGGCATGGCGCTGGGGCTCAAGCAAAAGCAGAACCCCGCCTTCGTCTACAACAGCATGAGCGACGGCGAGCTGGACGAAGGTTCGACGTGGGAAGCCGCCATGTCGGCCGCGCACCATCAGCTGGACAACCTGATCTGCTTGGTCGACATCAACAACCAGCAGGCCGACGGCCCCAGCAGCAAGGTGCTGGGCTTCGAGCCGCTGGCCGACAAGTGGGCCGCGTTCGGCTGGCACGTTCAGCGCATCGACGGCAACGACCTGGCCGCCGTGCTGGCCGCCTTCGAAACCGCCCGCCATCTGAAAGAAGCCAAGCCGCGCGTGATCCTGCTCAACACGCTGATGGGCAAGGGTGTGCCCTTCCTCGAAACACGCGACAAGAACCACTTCATCCGTGTCGACCCGCCCGAGTGGCAGCAGGCCCTCGCCATCCTCGACCAGAACGCCCCCGAAGGAGCCGCCGCATGAACACCGTCGCTGAGAAGAAACCGCGCCTGACTACCTCCGCCATGATCGCCTCCATCGCGGGCGAGGGGCAGCGTGTGAAGGCCGCGCCGTTCGGCAAGGCCCTGGTGGAGCTCGCCGCCAACCGCCCCGACATCGTGGGCATGACCGCCGACCTGGCCAAGTACACCGACCTGCACCTGTTCGCACAGGCCTACCCCGAGCGCTTCTACCAGATGGGCATGGCCGAACAGTTGCTGATGGGCGCGGCCGGCGGCATGGCAAAGGAAGGACTGATCCCGTTCGCCACCACGTATGCCGTGTTCGGTACGCGCCGCGCGTACGATTTCATCCACCAGGTGATCGCCGAAGAAAACCTGAACGTGAAGATGTGCTTGGCCCTGCCGGGCCTGACCACCGGCTACGGCCCCAGCCACCAGGCCACCGAAGACATCGCGATGATGCGCGGCATCCCCGGACTGACCATCGTCGACCCCTGCGACGCGCTCGACATCGAACAGGCCGTGCCGCAGATGGCCGCGCACAACGGCCCGGTCTACATGCGCCTGCTGCGCGGCAACGTGCCGCTGGTGCTGGACGAATACGACTACAGCTTTGAGTTGGGCAAGGCCAAGCGCCTTGTGGACGGCGACGAGGTGCTCATCATCTCCAGCGGCTTCATGACCATGCGCGCGCTGGAGGTGGCCAAGGCGCTGCAGGCCGACAACATCGGCGTTGCCGTGCTGCACTGCCCGACAATCAAGCCGCTGGACGAGGTGACCATCCTCGCCGAGGTGCTGCGCAAGCCGCGCCTGCTGGTGGTGGCCGAGAACCATTCGGTCGTCGGCGGCCTGGGCGAGGCCGTGGCCAGCTGCCTGCTGCAGAACGGCGTGGCGCCCGCACGTTTTCGCCTGGCCGGCCTGCCCGACGCCTACCTGGACGCCGGCGCCCTGCCCACATTACACGACCGGTACGGCATCAGCTCTGAAGCTTTGTCAATGAGGATCAAGGGCTGGCTTGGCTAAACGTATCTGGAGCCCGCTCAGTTCATCCGTCGGTGATGGGCGGTCTCAATCTATGGGTGGCAGCTCCCAGCGGATTGCTGTCCTTCGGGCTGAAAGTGCGAGGGGCTGCACCCAGCCTGGAACCGACTTTGCTTAACTTAGGGGCAGCAGTGCAGCGGCAGTCCTCGTCGGCTGCGGCTGCGGCTAGGCGCGGACTGCCAGGAAGCGGCTGTTGGGCGGTGCGACCGGCGCAGGGCTGAGTGACGGCGGCATGTTTCGAACCGCCCTCGCAAGAGGCGAGCAGCTTCCACGTTAAGCTACCGCTCGCTCCGGCCCGATGAATTTTTGGCTCTGTTGCGCTGTGCGCAGCCGAACACCACGAAAAGCTCAGGACGTGCGGGCTATCACACCGTTATAAATAAACAAACAAATGTCCTCCAACGGCCTTTCGTTTCATCACCCGTTTGCCTTTTGGCTGGGTTGCGCTGCCATCATCGCGGGTGTTTTGTCGCATATCCCCATGTTTGTCTGTGCCGCAGACATGGGTTACCAAATGGCCGGTATGCCGATGGATACGGCGATGTTGGTCGGCATGGGACTGATACCGATCGGATTGATGTTTGCCGCTTACGGCCTGATGCCGCGGCTTGATCAGATGCAGCAGAACCTGCATGGCAACTCACCGCTTCACTTTCACATTGCCGATGGCGTAGCACTGAACCGCGAACACTGGAAGCTGGTCATCGTGTTGATCATCGCGCTGACCGTCGACGTGATGAAGCCGGCAACGCTGGGCTTCGTCATGCCGGGCATGACCCTCGAGTACGGCATCAGCAAGGAACTCGCCGGCTATTTGCCGTTGGTAGCCCTGACCGGCACCACGGTGGGGTCGATCGTGTGGGGCTACCTAGCCGATACCTTCGGTCGGCGCGCGGCCATTCTTCTGTCCGCGCTGATGTTTATCGGCACCGCCATCTGCGGGGCAATGCCTTCGTTTGAATGGAATCTGGCAATGTGCTTTTTGATGGGCGCATCTGCCGGCGGTCTGCTACCGATCACCTTTACCTTGATGGCCGAGATGATCCCGGCTACCCATCGCGGCTGGCTGCTGGTCGCACTTGGCGGCATCGGTACATCGGCTGGCTACCTGGTGGCCGCCGGTGCTGCCAGCGTACTTGAACCGCTGTTCAGCTGGCGCGCACTCTGGTTGTTGGGTTTGCCTACAGGTGCGTTGATCATATTTCTGGACCGTTTCATTCCAGAGTCACCGCGATTCCTGGCCAATGCCGGACTGAACAACCAGGCGCGCGCGGTGCTGGCCAAGTTTTCTGGCGTCATTGATCAGGAAACGAGTGCCGAACCGCAGTCTGCGACCCCACGAGCACCGCGAGAAACCACAGGCATGTGGCAACTGTTGCGCGGCGACCATGCCGGCATCAGCTACGGCCTGATCGTCGGCGGTGTTGCATGGGGACTGGTCAACTTCGGATTCCTGCTTTGGCTTCCAACAAATTTGCGCGAAATGGGCATGGATGCGAGCACAGCCAGTGCGTTGCTGGCACGCTCTGCGTTTCTCGCCTTGCCTGGCATTGCGCTGGTGATCCTGCTGTACCACCGCTGGAGCAGCATCAAGACGCTGGTGCTGTTCATCGCAATGACAACCCTGACGTTGCTGGCGTTTGTGGTGATGAGTGCGACGGGAACACAATCGGTGACCGCTATGGTGATCGCCACTGCGCTATTGCTGGTCAGCGCCAGTGGTGTCATTGCCATCTTGATTCCCTATGCAGCAGAAATCTATCCCGTGCATCTGCGCGCAACCGGCTCAGGCATGATCGCCGCCAGCTCCAAACTGGGCGGCATTCTCGGTGCGGGCTTTGGCGTGCTCGGGGTGTTCAGCAGTATTGCGGTGTCGGCCGCGCTCATTGCGATACCGCTGACGATCTCGGCTTTCATGTTGCTCAGGAGCGGCATCGACACGCGCGGACGCCGTCTGGAAGACATTCAGGACGCGGTGTCTCGAAAGAACGCGTCAGCGTGATCGCCGAACGGGTGGCCAGTATGTGGACTGGTCGCGCAGTTGCACACGAGAGCTTTACTCTTTGAATGACCGGTTGTTGTGGCTAGCGAACGCTCGGCCGCTATCTCAGATTCGCCGGAACCAGCCTCAAACCGTCAGTTGGTCTGCAGGCCAGTCGAGCTGTTCTTGGCTACGTGAGGTTTGTTCAGCGTTGCGTCAAATCAGAATGCCTTGATCAGGCTCGCCACCAGCCTGGCTTTGCCGGCATCACCCACCTTGTCGGTTTCTGCCCCGCTGATCCGCCCGGCGACGATCAGCCCGGCACCCAGGTCATAGGTCAGACCGACGAACGCATCGTTGGCACCGTCCATGTTGTGCCGGTTGCGAAAACCAACCCCCGCATCCAGGGTGAGTTTCTCGCTCAAGGGTTGTGCGAGTGAGAGCTGCAGGCGCGCCGTCTTGTTGCCGTTGCCCAGGCCATGACCGTACTGCGCAGAAAAGATGCCGTATCCCAGGCGGGCATACCATTCGTTGGCGTTCCAGCTGTTGTCCCTCGGGTAGATGAAGCGGATGACGCCCACATCGTAGTTCCAGCCTTCGCCGAACTCACCGCGGTAACCGCCGTACAGATCGATCTCCACCTTCGCCCGGCTCTCTGCACCGAACTTGCCGGTGGAGTTCCAGTTGCCGACATAAAAGCCATTCCCGAAGTCGTAGTCCACGCCACCTTGCAGGGCTGGGCTGACGTTCTTGGGTTCGCTTGCGTTCTGGTCGATGCCGTTGAACTTGTAGAGCGATACCAGACCGACGTTGAAGGCAAGGCCTTCAGCTGCAACAGGTAGGGCCGCGCTCACCAGCAGCAGCGCGCCGACGACGACGACGGAGGAACGGGTAGTTGTCTTCATGATGTCTCTTTCCAAGGAGGGGTCGTGGGTGGGGCTTAGAACTTACCGGGGCTGATGCTAGGGCTGCTGCATCTGAATCGATTAGCCCGGATTGGCACGAGACGGCGACGGGTGCCCATTTCAAGATCGCCTGGCTGTCATGCCGCGCGACCCGCACGCCTGCTACCGTCAATAGCGCAAACGTCCGCCATACGTGACCACGCCGATGTCCACAAAATCCAGGCCCACGTGATCGGTTGCGCTGAAGGTGGCCTTGATACCGCCCAGATCGAACGGGCTGCGCTGCTCCAGCGCATTTCGAAGCCCCGCGGGCGTCACGGGTTGAGGCGTTGATCGAATCGCCTCCACCAGCAATCTGGCAGCCAGGTAACCCTCCAGCGACAAGCTGCCCGCTCTTGCACTCTGTGGGCCATGGCGCTTGAGATCGGCGTTGTAGTCGCGCACCACGGGCAAGGTCCCGCCAAAGGGATTGGGGACGATCTGGGTGACGGTCATGCCACGCGAGGCCGCCTCACCCGCGTGATCGAACAAACGTCCAGATTCGTTGTAAGAAGCCCCATAGACCGGTGTCTGGCGGCCACGCTCTCGCAACGACTTCAGAACTTTGGCGGTTTCTTCAACGGGCAACATGGAGACGATCGCTTGAGCCGAGGTGGCTGCCACCCTTTCAATCGGAAGACTCAGCTCTCCACTGCCTGCGACAACGGGAATGCGATCAACGACTTCGATGGCGGGCGCCAGGCCCGCGAACTGTTCAAAGTACCGGACTTCTCCCAGGGTCGCCACATCGTCCCAGTGGATCAATGCCACTTTGCGAAGGCCAATGGTGCGCAGTTGCTGGACCAGCTTCGCGTACTCCGCATCCTCGCCCTGCGTGAGGTGAAAGACGTGTGATCTCAAGGGGCTTCGCAACTGAACGGCAGCGGGTGAGCTGCCCAGCAGGGGTATGCCAAGCCGCCTGAACACGTCAGCATCATTGGCGGCTGCGATGGTCTCCGGCCCCACCAGGTACATGAAGGCAATGGGCTTGTGCAACACAGCGGCCTGTTCGATCAGGGCGATGGCATTTTTTGGCGTTGCAGCATCATCCAGCGACGCCAGCCGCAAGGTGTCGCCTGTGATGCCACCAGCGGCGTTGACACGCTCAAAGTACAGCTGCATGCCCGTCCTGAGCTCATGGGTGTAGTGCGCCATCTCGCCCGTCAACGGCGCCACCTGCACAACCACCAGTTCAGCCGACCAGGAGGCCGTGCAGAGCGGCGACGCCAGCAGGACGATCACGGCAACAGCGGTACGACGGAGCCGACCAGCCAGGCACCGGAATGGATGGACATCAAGGCGTGCATTCATGGCGCTGCTACGCAGGGCCAGCCCCGACGATCGGTCACGGTGCATCCATGCATGTGGCTTCAAAGGGTTTTCAAACCGTCGCCAAACACGTCCAGCGCCTTGAACAGCAGCTTGCGGGGAATCGTCAGCGAAGGCATCACGCGCATCACATTGGTGTAGCGACCGCAGGGCACCATCAACACGCCGTGGCTCAGCACATGGCCCATGAGCTTGCCCAGCTTTTCACCTGTCAGGGGTTCTTTGGTGACCTTGTCTTCGACCAGCTCGATGCCGATCATCAGACCACGGCCACGCACTTCGCCGATGTAGGGACTGTTGAATCCGCGGATGTATTCCTGCGCTTCCAGGCCCAGCTGGTGAGCGCGGTTGATCAGGTCCAGCTCCGGGTCCTGCAGCAGAGCGATGTTGGTCAGCGAGACCGCTGCCGACAGCGAGTTGGCGGCGAAGGTGTTGGGCACCGAACCATCAGGGATCTTCGCGGCCAGGTCGGAGCGCATCACCAGACCCGCCATCGGCACGTCGCCGCCCATGCCTTTGCCAAAGGTAAGCATGTCGGGCTTCACGCCTGAGTGTTCCACCGCCCACATCTTGCCGGTGCGGCCCGCGCCCGACTGGACCTCGTCCACGATCAGCAGCGCCCCGCTCTTGTTGCAGGCCTTGCGCAGCAGCTGCAGAAACTCAGGCGACGGCGGCACGTAGCCCCCCTCCCCTTGCACCGGCTCCACGATCACGGCCGCCACATCGTCGGCGGCGGTGTAGGGCGTGTTGAGCAGATAGTCCACATATTCGCCAGCGATCTGCTCGGCGCTCTTGTGGGTGGTGTCAAAGGGGAAGCGGTAGGCATAGGGATACGGTGCGTGGATCACGCCGCCCATGAAGGGCCCGTAACCCTTGCGGTAGGCCGTGCCTGTGGTCAGCGCGTTCGAGGCATTCCACACACCGTGGTAGCCACCGTGGAAGGCAATGATCTGGTGGCGGCCGGTGACGCGTTTGGCGAATTTCACCGCCGCTTCGAGCGCGTCGCTGCCGCTTTGCGCAAAGAAGGTGATGCAGTCGCCGCGCAGCCCCTCGGGCATGATTTCGGAGATCTTGGCTGCCAGCTCGGTGCGCTTGGAGCTGTTGACCTCCATGGCGTGCATCAACACCCCGGACTGCTGGCGGATGGCCTCGACCACCTTGGGGTGGCAGCGCCCCACACTGCTGACGCCCACACCGGCAGACAAGTCGACGAAGGTGTTGCCGTCCGGATCTTTGATGGTGACGCCGAACGCACGGTCCATGACGACCGGCATGCGCCCACCACCGCGCGCCATCGACTCCGTGCGCGCGGACAGCGCCAGCGCTTCGACCGCCTTGGGGCCGGGGAAAGTGGCAGACACCATCTTGGGGGCGTCGGAGAAGCTCAGGGATTCCAGTTCGTGTTCGTTCACAGAGGCACCTTGGATAAAAGTGGATCGGCGATGTCGCCTGCCAGGGGCAAGGAACATCGATGAGGGAAAAGTGGCGCGGCATGCAAGCGACCTGGGCGCGGTGCAGATGCACGACGACCCGGGCGTCGCAAGCTCCGGCGCACTTCTTTGGTGTGGGTGATTCTGGTTCTGGCCAACCGCTTGGGGTTAGCCCGAATCGGCAAGCGTTGGTAGCCTGCCTTCAAGCGAGCCAGACTCGGCTGGCACGCGGCGCCGCTGCACAGGTGTCAGGCGGTCGCGGTCTGCCTTGCCAGGTTCACGCGGGTGGCGCGCCGCGTTTGCGAAGGCAGTTCCATGAACAGCTCCTGGTATTCCGATGCGAAGTGGCTCAGGTGAAAGAACCCCCACTTCGCGGCCGCGTCCCCGATCGACAGCTCACTCGCGCAGGTGGCCATGAGTTCGCGACGCACGCCATTGAGACGCACGCTGCGGATGTAGTTCACCGGATTGGTCTCGGTCACGCTCTGAAAGCTGTTCTGCACCGTGCGCCGGCTGACCTTCAGCCGTTTGCACAACTCTTCCACGCTGGGCGCATTGGCGGCGTCCGACACCGTGATGCGGTGGCACTTCTCCACGATGAAGCTTCGCGACGAACTGCCATGGCGCTGGGTCCGGTCGCACGCGGGGTCCGAAATCAGACGCATCAACTCGCCCAGCATCGCTTGCTCGACCTGCTGTTCCGCCTCGGGCGTGAACACCTCCTCGGGGGCTGCGATCACCGCGTTGAACAGGGCCAGCAGGCGCTTGCGGCTTTCCGCCAACCGGTGGCCGGGCACCTGCACCACAGGCTGCCTGAGCAGCGCATCGATGCCACTGGGCCAAGGGGCGCCCGACATCGCGCGCTCGAAGGCGTCGCGCTCAAAGGTGATCGACAGCATGTCCATGTGCATGGGCATGTGGAACATGAACTCGTCTCCGCCCTGCAGCACGAAGATGCACTTGTCGTCCGCCGCCCGGCCCTGTACGCGCGCCGCACCCGTCACGGCCAGCGGCACCGCGAAACAGATCTGTCCGCGCGGCGCTTCACCCTGCTGGACCACCCGCTGGTTGATGTGCTCGCGAAAAGCATGAATCCGCGCGGTGGAGAACTGGGACAGGGCACATTGCGCGGCGCCTGCGGACAACTGGCTGTAGGTCTGCCCCCAGCCATGCACCGATGTGGCGTGCAGATGCACGTCATTGAAGCGATCAGTTCTGGTGTTCATGAGATCCCCGGTCTGCGTGGTCCGAATGTGGGCATCTGGCAGCCCGTATCGAAGTGCTCCCTGTTGCAGCAAGAAGTGTGCCCCTGCACCCTTGCCGATAGATACCCGGGGTTACCCGCAGGGCGTCTCGTTGTTCGTGACGACTTGCTGATTTGGGCTAAAGGAACTCTGAACAGCGCACCGACACTCGGCGCTCGTTCAGCGATCGCGCAACGACTGCGCCACCCACCCGACATTTCCAATGACCCAGCACCTCAAGCACTTCATTGAAGGCGCGCCTACCGATTCCTCGGACGGCGCCCGACTGAACCTGATCAACCCCGTGGATGAGCAGGTGTATGCCACCGCCGCCAGTGGCACCCCAGACGACGTGGAGCGCGCCGTCGCAGCAGCGCACGCCCAGCTGTACGGCGGGGCCTGGAGCAAGCTCAACGGCACCCACCGCGCGGCGCTGCTGAACAACCTGGCCGCGCTGGTCGAGCGCGATCTGGAGATCCTGGCCGACATGGACGCCCAGGCCATTGGCCGCTCGCGCATGGAACCCCGCATGATGGACGTGCCCAACGCGGTGGCCCACCTGCGCGCCGCCGCGGGTTGGGCCAACCAGTTGGAAGGCCGCACCATCCCCTCGGGCGGCTACATGGGTGTGCGCACGCTGTCCTACACGGTGCGAGAACCGGTGGGCGTGGTCGCGGCCATCGTGCCGTGGAATTCACCCCTGATGATCACCACCTGGAAGCTGGCGGCGCTGCTGGCCGCAGGCTGCACGGTGGTCATCAAGCCTTCGGAAGAGACGCCCCAGTCGGCCCTGCACCTGGCCACCCTGTGTCAGGAAGCGGGCTTCCCCGACGGCGTGGTCAACGTCGTGATGGGCCTGGGCGAGGTGGTGGGTCGCGCCCTATGCGAGCACCCGCAGGTGGCCAAGATCAGCTTCACCGGCAGCCCCGAAGCGGGCGCGGCCATTCAGCGCATCGCCGCGCCGCTGTTCAAGCGGGTGACCCTGGAGCTGGGGGGCAAGAGCCCGCAGATCGTGTTCGACGACGCCCGCTTCGACGACGCCGTGCGCGGCTGTGCGATGGGGCTGTTCATCAACCAGGGGCAGGTCTGCGCAGCGGGTTCACGCATCCTGGTGCAGAAAGGCATTGCCAGAAAATTCTCCGCCGCGCTGGCACAGGCCGCGAAATCGGTGACCGTGGGCGATCCTTCTCACGAGGGCGTGCAGATGGGACCGGTTGCCAAGAAGGCACAGCACGAGCGGGTGAACCGCTACATCCGCCAGGGCATGGAAGAAGGCGCCGAGCTGCTGGCAGGTGGTGTCTCGGAGGGCGGCAAGGGATGGTTCGTCAGACCCACCATCTTCGGCAAGGCCAGCAACCAGATGAGCATCGCACGCGAGGAGATCTTCGGCCCGGTGGGCGTGGTCATCGAGTTCGAGACCGAAGCCGAAGCCATCGCGCTGGCCAATGACTCGGCTTACGGACTCGCAGCCACCGTGTGGACCAGCAACCTGGAACGCGCGCACAAGGTCGCTGGCGCGATGCGGGTGGGCGCCGTCGGGGTGAACTGCTGGAGCCCGCTCGACGCGAACCTGCCCTGGGGCGGCTTGAAGACCAGCGGGATCGGCCGCGAGGGTGGCTTGCCCGGCGCACTGGCCTACACCGAAGAAAAGGTGATCACCGTGCTGCTGCCCTGACCCGATGCCCACCAACACCCACCCCACCACCGACTTCAGGAGAACTGAACATGACGAACCACGACAAGTACCCGGCGAGCATGCGCGTGATGCACTGGCTGATGGCCATTCTCATCCTGGGCCAGATCTTTGGCGGCTGGTACATGACGCCCTTTGACGAAGAGCGCGAGGAGCTCCTCGGTCAGCTGTACTGGTGGCACAAGTCCTTCGGCCTGCTGGCTTTCCTCTTCGTCTTCATCCGATTGAGCAACCGGCTGCGCTACGTGCCGCCAGAGCTGCCCGCGAGCCTGCCGGCCTTCGACCGCAAGCTGGCGCATTTCGCTCACTGGGCCATCTACTTCCTCATAGTGATGATCCCGATCACGGGCTACACCCTTTCAAGCACCTTCGAGTACAGCGACGGCATCACCTTCTTCGGCATCCATGTGCCGGAACTGTTCCCGAAGAGCGAAGCCGTCTACGAAGCCGCCGACTGGCTGCACGCCATCATGGCCTACACCCTGCTTGCGGTGGTGGTGCTCCATCTGGCCGGAGTGATCAAGCACCGTTACTTCGACAAGAACCCCGACAACGATGTCCTGAAGCGGATGTTGTGAGCCCACCGACTCTGTCATCACCACAACCCACCATCCAGCCAGAACCGCCCATGCCCCTTCAACTCGACACCTGCGCGCAAGCCCTCGAACTGATTCGCGCCCGCGTCTCCACCGGCCACTTCGACCCGGCGTTCGCCATCGACGACAACCAGGTCACCGAACTCATCGGCTACGCCTGCGAGGCGCCCAGTTCCTACAACCTGCAGAACTGGCGCTTCATCGCGGTGAAGTCTGCCGCCCGCAAGGAAAAATTGCGCTGCCTGTCCTACGGTCAGCATCAGGTGACGCAGGCCGCTGTGACGGTCATCGTCATCGGCGCCCTCAATGGCCACGAGCGGATCCGCGCCAACATGAAGCCCATGCTCGATGCCGGCTACCTCGACCAGGAAGGTCTGGAAGCATGGGCGAGCGACACCGAAAGGGGCATGCGCGGCAAGCCTGCGAAGCAGCGCGACGAGGCCATTCGATCGGCATCGCTTGCGGCCATGACGCTGATGACAGCGGCCCAGGCCATGGGGTTGGCCAGTGCGCCGATGGGTGGATTCGATGCCGAGGCCGTCTGCGCCGAGTTCGGCATCAGCGCGACCGAACTGCCCGTGATGTTGGTGGCCATTGGACGTCCTGGACAGGGCAATTGGCCACGAAAGACGCGCCGACCTGTGGAGGAAATTCTGTCCATCGTGTGAGCGGCGCGAAGCGAGCCAGCACACCCACGCGCCACAGTCATCGCGGCAACCTCCCCTGCCAAGGCGTTCGCGTGGAGCCGCTACCCCAGAAGCTGGTCTGCCAGTGCATCGATCCATTGGCGCTGAAAGGCCACCAGGGGCTCGCTGGGCTGTTGGGCGATGAGCAACTCCAACGCCGGATCGGACACTTCCGTGCGCACGCCCGCCAGGACCTCGACAATGGCATGTCCGCAGAAGGGCACATAAGCTTCTGCATATCCGCCCTCGTGCACGATCACCAGACGCCCCCCGCAATGGCGCTGCGCGGCCTCTTGCGTCAGGCGCGTCATGGCTCGGAAGCTCTCGCTGTGCAGCAGCATGCGGGCAAGGGGGTCGACGCCGTTGGCATCCAGGCCACTGGCAACCACAATGAGTTCCGGCTGAAAGGCATCGAGCGCTGGCAGGACGATGCGATCGAACGCATGGAGATAGGCTTCATGGCCACAGCCAGGGGGCAACGGGATGTTGATGTTGGCCCCGAGTCCTGCGCCCTCGCCGCGGTCTTGAGCACCGCTGTAGCCCGGTGGAAAACAACGATCCTGGTGGAGCGACAGGGTGAGCGTGTTCGGGTCGTCGTAATAGATCGATTGGGTGCCATTGCCATGGTGAACGTCCCAATCGATCACGGCCACGCGACCCAGGCCGTGGTTCTTGCGAGCGGCTTCGATAGCGACGGGTATGTTGGCCAGCAGGCAAAAACCCATCGGGGTGTCACGCAGGCAATGGTGCCCCGGCGGTCGGGACAGCGAGAAGGCATTGCGCGCCTGGCCGGTCAGCACCGCGTCCATCGCGCCGAGCGCCAGCCCCGCAGAGAGGGCCGCGATCTCGTAGCTGCCCGGGCCGAAAGGCGCAGAGCCGCTGAGATCACCACCACCCGCGTCGCTCAGTGCCTTGAAGCGAGCCAGGTACTCGGCCGGATGGATGCGCCGCAAGTCTTCATCAGAAGCCGGTGGCGCGCTGCACACATGCAGGGCGTCCGCCAAGCCGGAAACTTGGACCAGGGACAACAAGCGTCGCTTGGAGTCGGGGGACTCGGCGAATGCTGCCGCCGATGGCGGTTGTACCCAGCCCCCCACAGGCAGCACCAGTGCGTGCAACCCGCCGCTGTGCCAGAAGGTTCGTTCATCCGTGAAGAAGGCGGTTCGTGGCATGGTGTCGTTTTTCGAAAGTGGATTCATTGCGCACGCTCCACACGCAATAGGGCAACACAAGAGACCGCGCCGATGGCTGCTGCGCTCAGGAACAGCACCGTCAGGCCTGCACCCCTTTCCAGCAGCACCCCAGCGAGCAGCGGGCCAACAGCCAGGCCCATACCGATGACGAAATGCAAGCCGGAGATCAAGCGCCCGGAAGGGTCTTGATTCGCCACCGCAGCGAGCACGAAAGGCAACACGAAGGTCCAGGCGAACTTGAAAGCAAATACAGCCGCACCGTAGCCCACAACGGTGGTCCACTGCGCGAGGCCCACCAGCGATAGCACGAGCAGACCGTAGCCAACCAGCATCATGATGGACCGGTTGCAGCGATCACCGATCCACGAGGCGGTTGCCGCACCGGCAATGCCCATCAGGCTGGCCAGTGCCAGCAGCGTGCCGTCAGCTGCGGCATCGACACCCGCTTGCCTGGCCGCTGTTCCAACAAAGGTCCAAACACCACCGATGGCCAGGTAGAGCGCAAGAACACCACCGATCGACAATGCAGCAACGCCCAGCCCCACACCGGACAACCGAGCCCCGGCGGCGGCCTGCGCCGCTCGGCCCAGAAAGGGATCGAAGCCACGAATCAGCGGCATGGCGACCAGGGTGAGCATGGCCAGCGCGGCATAAAGGCTGCGCAAACCCAGGGCGTCAAACATCTGCGGCAACAGATACAGCCCAACGGCGCCAGCAACCAATTGGCCCAGCACCCACAGCCCGTAGACACGGTCGCGGTTCGGACTCACGCCGGCACTGGTCATGCACAACACCATCAGCGTGCCGCCTCCGAATGCGGTCAAGGCACGCAGCGCCAACAAGGTGTTGAAATCTTCGGGCATCCACAAGGCAGTCGCCAGGTTGCCTCCGGCAAAGACCAGCGCGGCCACCAGCGCCACGTGCCGAGCATTGACACGGCCCAGCCACAGCAGCGAAGGCAAAGTAGCCAGACTCAGCCCGCCCAACTCCACCGAAAAGTAGGTTCCGATCTGCGATGGACCCCATCCAAGCTGTGTGGCCAGTTGCGTTGCCACCGCTGGCGCGACCAGCAGGAGCAGCGGCGCGAGCGCTGAGAAGACGACCAGTGCCACCACGGCAAGGTTCGTGAACAAGGGGCCAGCGAGCCCCCCCTCGATCGAAAGGGTGTTTGAGGGTTTCAAGATAGCAGCTCCATAAACAGTTGCCGGCGATAAGTGCAACCCAAGGGCGCGAAGGCCACCCGGAAACGGTTGTGGACATCAGTATTCGGCCGCACACCCCGAAGGCGGTAGCCCAAATGAGCAACAGATACGGCTATGCCCAACACTGAGGTTTGTCTGAGAACTCTGGGCACCGAGTCTCAGTTGAACTGAATCGGCGCCAGCCTGGCGATCAGCTCCGAGCTGGAGCGCACGCCGACTTTGGCGTAGATGCTCTGCACATGGCTGCGCAGGGTGGGGAGGGAAATACCCAGGTGCCTGCACAGCGCCTTGTTGCTGACGCCTGTGACTGCGATCTCCACCACATCCATTTCGCGCGGCGTCAGGTGAAAAAGTTCCGACAAGCTGGCGCGGCTGATGACGCGGCTGGAGACGTGGATGGCGCCCAGGCTGTATTCCACAAACGGCTGGGCCTGGTTGAGTCTGTCCACCTCGGCCTCGGTGAAGGGCTGCACCGGGTCGCGCCGCACCAGCGACAGCACCGCCACGATGCGGCCCTGCTGCTTGAGAAACACGTCGCAGTTGTGGAAGTGGCCGTTGGGCTGGTAGAAGCCGGTGAAGATTTCGCTCTGGCGCCAGTCGGCGTCGGACATCAGCATCGAGTTCGACACCACCACCGTGTCCTGATCTTCGAAGCGCGAGGGGTGCATCGGGTCCAGCGCCCAGTAGGTCTCGGCGTACTGGCGCAGCATGGTGTCCAGATGAGCGTGTGACGCGCTGTCCTGCTGCAGCTGCGCCCAGGGCACGTAAATGAAAAACCGGATGCCGTCCACCGGCATCAGCCGGTGAATCAGGGCAAACAGGGCCCGCTTGAAATCGTCCAAGACATCCGAAGTCGCCATCAACGAGCCCGATCACTGGTGTGTGCACACGGATCTGTCGGCCCCGCCGGTTGTGACCGCCTCGTCCCAGCCGCTCAGTACTGGCTCTCGGGCAGGTGCACCGTCAGACCTTCCAAATCCTGGTTCAGAGTGATTTGACAACACAAACGGCTGTTCGGTCGGTCGGCCGCCACGGATTCCAGCATCGCGCTCTCCATGGCCTCGGGCGGCGCCAGCCGGTCCGCCCAGGACGCATCCACATGGCAGACGCAGGTGGCGCAGGAGCAGAAGCCCCCGCACTCCCCGACCACGCCGGATATGTTGTTGTCCACGGCCGCCTGCATCAGGGAGGTGCCGACGTCGGCCTGCACGCGGGTGGCCTGCTGAAGGTGATCGATGAAAGTGATGTTGATCATGGTATGAGTGTTTCTTGGTTGGTCAGCCAGCGGCCAAGGTCCTGCGATTCGTCGGCAAGCGCATGGGCTGAAATCTCTGCGGAGACCGCGATCAGCCTCTTGCCAAGCATGAAGTCCTTGGGGCGGTTGACGCAGTCGACGGCCAGCAGGCGACCGCCTGCGAGGTAGAACACCGAAAAGCTGCGCCCCTGGCGACTGTCTCCGCGGACCACGCTCTGCTCAAAACCCTGCGACAAGCCAGCCATCTGCAGCTTCAGGTCGTACTGATCCGACCAGAACCACGGCTGGGCCCGGTAGGGCACGGACTTGCCGCACAGCGTGGCCGCGGCACAAGTGGCCTGGGCCATGGCGTGCGGCACCGATTCCAGGCGCAGCGCTCGCCCGTGGGCCTCGCTGAAGAACTCGGTGCAGTCACCGGCCGCGACGACGCGCGGATCGCTGGTCTGGGCGAACTCGTTGACCCGGATGCCGTGTCCGGTGGCCAGCCCGGCAGCGGCGGCCAGTTCCACGTTGGGCCGCACGCCGATGCCGACGATCACCAGGTCCGCCGGCAAGGTCTCGCCGTCCTCGCACTGCACCGCCGTGACCGCAGCCTCGCCGAGGACGCGCTGCACGTTCTTGTCGCAGCGGATGTCCACGCCCTCTTCGGTGTGCACGCGGTGGTAGAACGCCGAGACCTCGGCACTGGTGACGCGCTGCAGCAGCCTCGGCATGGCCTCCAGCAAGCTCACCGAGAGGCCCAACTGACGCAGCCCTGCAGCGGTTTCGAGGCCGATGTAGCCACCACCCACGATGACCGCGCGTCGGCATCCGCTCAATGCGGCATGGGCCTTGATGCGGTCCAGGTCGGCGATGGTGCGCAGGTAGAAGACCCCGGGCAGCTGGGCGCCCGGCACCGCAAGCTCACGCACGCGTGCACCCAGGGTGAGGGCCAGCGCACTGTAGTCCAGCACCTCGCCGGTGCCCAGGTGCACCTGCTGCTGCTCCCGGTCGATGCGCTCGGCCCGCACGCCCAGGCGGACATTCACACCCGCCTTCTCGTAAGCCGCGGCGTTGCGGATCAGCATCTGCTGCTGGCTCATCTGGCCCGCGAGGTAGGCCTTGGACAGCGGCGGGCGCTGGTAGGGCAGCAAGGGCTCTTCACCCACCAGGGTGATCTCCCCCTGCCAGCCCTGTTGGCGCAGGCTGGCCACGAGTTGCGCCGCGGCGTGCCCGGCGCCCAGGATGACGGCATGGGGTGTGCGCATGGACACCTCAGACCGGGGTGAACGCCACGGGCAGGCGCTTGATGCCGTGCACGTGGTTGCTGCGCAGACGGTCGGCCGGCCCAGTGAGCGCCATGGATGCCACGCGCTTGGCCATCTCCTCCAGCAGCACGCTCACTTGCAGCTTGGCCACGTGCGTGCCCAGGCAGAAGTGCGGCCCGCCACGGCCAAAGGCCATGTGGTGGTTGGGCGTTCGGTCGATGCGGAACTGGTGCGGGGCGTCGAAGTGCGCCTCGTCCCGGTTGCCCGAGGCGTAGTACATGGCCACCTTGTCGCCCCGGGCGATCTGCGCGCCCGCCAGCTCGGTGTCGGCGGTGGCGATGCGGCGCACGAAGTGCACCGGGCTGGCCCAGCGGAAGATCTCGTCGGCAGCCACCCGCGGATCCACTTCGCCAGAGCGGAAGCGCGCCCACTGGCCAGGGAAATCACAGAAGGCTTTGATGCCATGCGAGATGGAGTGGCGCGTGGTCTCATTGCCGGCCACCACCAGCATCAGGAAGTAGTTGCAGAACTCGGCGTCGGACAGCGGCCGGCCGTCACAGGTGCCCAGTGCCAGCCGGGTGACGATGTCGTCCGTCCCCTGGCTGCGACGCTCCTGCGCCAGCTGCAGGCCCAGCTCGAAGGCCTGCAGCGAGGCCGGGTGCCCGAAGGGCAGCATCCGCCGCTCGGCCTCCGGGACCACGGCCACGGCCGGGTCGACGAACTCCGGGTCGTCGGAGCCGATCAGCTGGTCGCTCCAGCGGATCATGTCGTCGCGCCGTTCTTCCGGGATGCCCATCACGCGGCACAGCGTGACGATGGGCAGTTGTTTGGCCAGCACCTCCACCACGTCCACCTGGGGCGACTGCAGCAACTCGTCGATCAGGCGCGCGGCGGTGCTGCGCACCGAGGCTTCCAGCGCTGCCACCGCCCGCGGCATGAAGCCGGGCACGGTGATCATGCGCATCTTGGGGTGTTGGGGCGCATCCATCTCCAGCAGGGTGCGGCGCGCGTCGTTCTGCGCGTCGTCGAAGTCGTCCAGGCTGATCACGCCGTTGCGGGACGAGAACACGCCGGTGTTGCCCGACACCGCAACGATATCGTCGTAGCGGGTCACGGCCCAGAAGCCCTTTTGGCCGTCCGTGCGCTCGTTCCAGGCCACGGGCGATTCGCGGCGCAGGCGTGTGAACTCGTCGGCGGGAACGGCCTGGTGCCAGACGCCAGGATCGGTGAGGTCGACGTGGGTCAGTGATCGGTGGGTGGTGAGCGAGGTCATGAAGTTCCCTTCAGGATGCGGGGCGGACAGTGGACTCGAGGCTGGTGAGGCGGTGTCGCAGAAAGGCCAGCACCCAGTGCGCTGCGGGGCGGCTGTCGATGCGGGTCTGCAGGCTCTGCACGGCGGCGTCGGTCATCGCGTCACCTTGTTCGGCGCGCTGCGATTCGTAGATGGCCCGCGCCAGTCGCGTGGTCATCTCGGGGTGGGCCTGGATGGTCAGCACGTTGTTGCCGATGGTGGTGATGCCCAGCGGACAGAACGCATTGCCCGCCAGCACGCGGGTGCCCGGGGCCGGCATGGTCACCTGGTCCTGGTGCAGCGCGATCAGGCGGAATGTGTCGCCGTCCGGTGCACCGGGCGGTGCCCAGCCGGGCACGCTCTGCAGCGGGTAGTCCTGCACACCCACGCCCCAGCCCTTGTCGGAGCGCTGCACCACGCCCCCCAGCGCATCGTGCAGCAGCTGGTGACCAAAGCAGATACCTACCACCGGCCGCTGCTGCACCGCGTCGACCAGAAACTGCGCCAGCGCCGGCTGCCAGGGCAGGCGCTCGTGTACGCTGGCCGGACTACCGGTGACCAGCCAGGCGTCGCACTCGTTGGCCGTGGCCGGTAGTTGATTGCGGTGCGCCTTGTAGATCTGGAAGCCCAGCGCCGCATCGGCACTGCGCAGGAAAGGTGGGAACGGTGCGGCCATCTCACCGTGTTCTTCGATCCAGTCGGGGCTGGTCTGGCCGCATTCGAGGATGCCAATGCGCATACTCGCCTCACCCGAGTTCAAAGAAGCGGCGGCGTTCGTCGATCAGCGACTTGCCGACGAACGACTTGCACTGCGCCTCGCGCGTGGCGCTGAAGGTTTCCACAAAGCGTTCGCCCAGCCAGTCCTTGGCGCAGGCCGAGCCGCGCAGCGCCGCGATCGCGGCCTGCATGTTGTGGTGCAGCGGCGGTCCGTGGCGGGCGTCGGGCAGGTAGCCGTTGCCCACGGTGGGCGCGCTGGGTTCCAGCCGGGCCTCGATGCCGGCCAGGCCCGCCGCGATGCTGGCGGCGGCCGTCAGGTAGTGGTTGGCGTCGGCACACGGCAGGCGGTTTTCCACGCGGATCGATTGCGGGCTGTGCCCCACTACGCGCAAGCAGGTGGTGCGGTTCTCGATGCCCCAGGTGAAGGCCGGCGGCGCGAACGTGCCTTCGGCGAAACGGCGCCAGCTGTTCACCGTCGGCGCAAAGACCAGCATGAACTCGGGCAGGTAGCGCTGCACACCCGCAAGGAAATGCCGGAAGCGCCGGGACATCTGGTGCTCCGCGTCTGCGTCCCAGAAGCAAGGTGCGCCGGCGCCGTCCAGCAGCGAGATGTGGATGTGGCTGGACTGGCTGTCGGCCTGCTCCGACCAGCGCGGCATGAAGGAAATGGTCTGGCCGCGGCGCATCGCGAACACGCGCAGGAAGTTCTTCAGCAGCACGGCTTGGTCGGCCGCGGCCATGGCCGTGTTGGCCGCGACGCAGGCCTCCATGAAACCGCCGCCGATCTCTTCGTGCATCTTGGCCAGTTGGATGTTCAGGGGCTCGCAGAAATCGGCCACGCCGTTGTAGAACTCGGACTGCGCAGCCTGGTAGATCACCAGGTCGTGGCTGGCGTGGGCGGTGGCGGTGCGCAGGTTGTCATATTGCTTGTCTTGCAAGCTTTCGGCGGTCTCGTTGAACAGCGTGAACTCCAGCTCGTACCCGAGCTTGGGAAAAACGTCCATGGCCGCAGCCCGGTCGAGCACCTTGCGCAGCACGCTGCGCGGGCAGAAGGCCTGGGCGTCACCGGAGAACTCGGCGAGGTAGAGCGCCTGGTCGGACTGCACCTCCCAGGGAATCGCTCGGCGGCTGCTGGTGTCCACCGCCAGTGCGCAGTCGTGGAAGTCACCGGTTCCGTCGGTGACGCCGGGCATGCTCAGGAACACGTCGGTGGGGTCGAGTGCCAGCTGCGCTGGCGACATGCCCATGCCGCTGGCCAGGATGCCCGGCAGCTCGCTGGCAGCCACCTTCTGCCCCCGCAGCAGGCCGTTGGTATCGACAACGGCAATGGTGAGAAATCGGTCCGCACATTCTTGTCTCATGTTCTTGCTCAGGTGGTGTGAATGGAGAGCGCCTTGACATTGATCAATGCGTTTTGCTCTGTGTTGTGCCAGGCAATCCAATGTAGGAAAACCAAGTCAGATACACCATCGTCTTATGAGATGAGATGAGATGAGATGAGATGAGATGAGATGAGAGGAGAGGAGGGAACGCCCGCCGATGGGGTGCAGACGAAAAAAACCAGGGGGATTGCTCCCCCTGGAACCTTGGATGCGCAGCCGGACCCGCAAGGGCCTGCGCCTCAGCTGCGGCTGGCACCCATGTTGGCAAACACCTTTGGACTGGAAGACCGCAGGCGGCTGGCCAGCAGCCAGCCCACCACAGCGGCCACAGGAATCAACGAAGGCAGGATGACCCCAAGACTCGCGCCCTGCGTTCCGGTGAGGTCACCGAAGTTGGCAAAGATGTACACGAACAGCGCGGCCATGATCACTCCAGACATCACTGGCATGACCCAGGCAGTGAACAGCGATGCGTGCGCGTGCCGGCGGAAGAACGCAACCACCGCCAGCGAGGTGATCGACATCATCCCGAGCACCCCCAACACACCGATTTGTGAGATCCAGGTGAACATGTTGAGTATGGGATCAAGGCCCAGACCCGCGAAGACCGCCAGCACGATCAGCGCACCGATGCTCTGGGCCACCGACCCGACGTGCGGGCTCTGGTGTGTCGGGTGGGTGCGGCCGAACGCGGCGGGCAGCAGACCTTCTCGGCCCGCGACATAGCTGTAGCGTGCGATGTAGTTGTGGAACGCCGACAGTGCTGCAAACAGGCTGGAGACCAGCAGCACCCCGGCAATGGCCGGTACCGGCCCGCCCACATATCGACCTGCCAATTCAAAGAAAAAGCTCGTCGGGTCCTGCAAGCCCTGGAGCGTCGGGAGCAGGTTGGCCGCACCGACCCCGGCGATCATCAACCAGGTGGTGAACACGAAGAAGAGCCCGATCAGCAGCACCGAGAGGTAGGTGGCACGCGGGATCGTGACATCCGGGTCGCGGGCCTCTTCGGCGTAGATGGTAGTGGCTTCGAACCCCATGAAAGAGCCCAGGCAGAAGAGCACCGCCACGGTGAACGAGCCCGACGTGATCGCCGACATGTCAAACAGGTTCATCGACAAACCACTGTCGCCCCCCGCGCCCAGAATGGCGAAGTCCACCAGCAGCACGATCATGTACTCCAGCAGCACCAGCAATACCAGCACCTTGGCCGACAGATCCACCTGCCGGTAACCCAGAGTGCCGACCAAAATCACGGCGACCAGGCTGTAGATCCACCAGGGCATCACCAGACCGAATTCGGCAAAAACACCTGCGGAGACGCCGCCCAGCAGACCAATGAGCCCAAACTGCAAGGCGTTGTAGGCCACAAGAGCGACCATGGCGGTGGCGCCACCCCAGCAACCACCCAGACCGCGGGCCGCATAGGCGTAAAAGGCGCCCGCGTTGCGCACATGGCGGGACATGGCCACATAGCCGACCGAGAACGCCAGCATGATCAGGGTCATGAACAGGAAGGTGGCGGGCACGCCAGCTCCGTTGCCGAGGAGGAAGGCGATGGGCACGGCCCCGGCGACACCGGTGAGCGGTGCGGCCGCCGAGATGACCATGAAGGTCACGGCGATGAGACCCAGCGAATTTTTGCGAAGCTCGTGAGGCCCGCCATGAGGCGGGTACGCAGGACTCTCCTGCTCTAACGGTGGGTGGACGACTGCCATGTGGTTTTCACTGCCTGTCTGCTGCCGATAACAAATCCCCGCGCCGGCACATGGGGTATCGCGGAACCTCCGCGACTGTCGCCACTCTAGGGGCGCTCCTGGTGCAGCGGTTAGCCCGGATCGGCAACTGTTCAGCTTCCGGAACCTATACCCGGCCCCTTCCTCGCAAGGTGCCGACTCGGGCTTTTGACCCTTCCGCCTTCCGAGACCTCCAATGGCCCGTCTGATCCGAGCGCGCTTGCGCGCGATGGCGCGGCGTCGAAGCTGCACCCCACCCCTCGGCAGTCAGATTGCCCAGTCCAATCTGCCGTGACGAAAATCCAACCGCAATCGATATCCGGCGCCAGCAGGCGGCAGGAACATCAGCTCGTCAGCCGCCGCCAAACTCGACGTGGCCCCCCTTGTCGAGTACTGCCCCGGCGGTTCATCGCCCCACGCCGGTGATCGACGTGGGCTCGGGGTTGCGATCTTCGCAGCCGGGGGGAACACCCACCACGCGGGTGAAGACTTCTGTCTCGCCATTGAGACAGGCTATGTCGCAGGTCACATCCCGATGAATGGAACCAGGGTTGATGGTGCGCCACACAGGAATCGAGACCGCCTCTTGCCAACCTGAAAACCATCGACATACACAGCCCGAAGGTCAGTTGATCTGTCGCGCGCTGCTGCCCCAGAACGGCTCGCGCAGCACGGTCTTGAGCACCTTTCCTGCCGGCGACAGCGGCAACGCTTCCCGGAACTCGATGGTCTTGGGGCACTTGTATCCCGCCAGTGCGCTTCGGCAATGGGCGCGAAGCGCTTCGGCGCTGACTGTCTCGCCCGGCCGCAGCACGACCACTGCATGCACAGCTTCGCCCCATGCGGTGCTCGGCACACCAATGACGGCGCAGGCGGCAACGGCAGGGTGGCGCGACAACGCGCCCTCGACCTCAGCGGAATAGACGTTCTCGCCGCCGCTGATGATCATGTCCTTGACGCGGTCGACGATGTGAACGTAGCCCGCGTTGTCCATGAAACCACCATCACCAGTGAACAGCCAGCCACCGCGCAGGGCCGCGCGGGTTTCGGCCGGCTTGTTCCAGTAGCCCTGCATGACGTTGGCGCCGCGGATGGTGATCTCGCCTACCGTGTTGCTCGGCACTTCGCGACCGTCGGCATCGACCACGCGCACTTCGTTGCCATAGCACACCCGGCCCGCCGCCAGCGCCTGCGGTCCCAGCGTGGTGCCTTCGCTCCAGCGATACGGCCCGTTGCTGCAGGCCGTGGCTGCGGTCTCGGTCATGCCGTAGGCGCTCTGGAATCCGCAATTCGGCAGCGCTTTCATGGCGCGCTCCAGCAGTCCAGGCGAGATCGGTGACGCGCCGTGGATGATGCGATCGAGGTGACGTAAATCGCACGATGGAAACGAGGGATGGTCCAGCAGCATCTGCAACATGCTGGGCACCAACACGACGTCGGTCACTCGCTCGTCCTGCAGCGTTGCCAGCACGGTCTCCGCACGAAACGCGGGCAGCAGCACACTGGTCGACCCGGTCACGAGCTGTGACACCAAGCGCCCCAGGCCTGCCACGTGGAACAGCGGCGCCACCAGCAGCGTCACGGCCTGTACTTGATTGGGCACTTCGGCCATGCGCGCGACCGACGAGATCCAGAAGTTCGCGTGGGACAGCATCACGCCCTTGGGCGTGCCGGTGGTGCCGCCGGTGTAGAGGATGGCCGCCAGCGCGTCGCCGGCCGGTCGGGCGTCTTCCCGTGACTCGCCAGCAGCGATCAGGTCCTCCCAGGCCAGCAGTCCCTCAGGCGTGGCCTGCTCGCCAGCGTGGATGACCGGGCCCAGCTCCGGCGCCAGTGCCTTGAGCTCGGGTACCAGCGACGCGAACGCATCGTCTACCACCAGCACACGCACGCCGCAGTCCTTGAGTGCATAGGCGATCTCGGGTGCGCTCCACCGCGTGTTCAACGGACAGGTCACCGCGCCCAGCCACCAGGCGGCAAGCAGGCATTCGACACTGCGGTCACTGTTCTGTGCCAGCAGCGCGATGCGGTCGCCGCCCGATACGCCAAGCTTCGACAGCGCGCCGGCCAGCCGGGCGACGCGGTCCACCAACAGCGAGAAGCTCGTGCGGCGTTGGCCGAACACGGTAGCCACCGCGTCCGGGCGCTGCTGCAGCACGCGGTGCAGTCCTTGCGTCAGGTACATGCCAGTGCCTCCAGGCTCAGACGTTCGCGCGCCGATCGGTATTCGCGCTGCAACCGCGCCACCAGCGCCTCGGTTGGCAAAACCGCATCGATCGCGCCCACGCCCTGACCGCAGCCCCAGATGTCCTTCCACGGCTTGACGCGATCGCTGCCGAAGTTCATCTGGCTGGCATCGCTGTGCGGCAGCGCGTCGGGATCCAGCCCCGCCCGCACCACAGACCCGCGCAGGTAGTTGCCGTGCACGCCGGTGAAAAGATTGCTGTAGACGATGTCGCGGCTGCTGCTCTCCACGATCATCTGTTTGTAGGCGTCATCGGCCCGCGCCTCGTCTGTGGCGATGAAGGCTGAGCCGATGTAAGCGAAGTCCGCTCCCGCCGCCTGTGCAGCCAGAACGGCGCCGCCCGACGCGATGGCGCCACTCAAGGCCAGCGGCCCCTTGAACCAGCGACGGATTTCCTGCACCAGCGGAAACGGGCTGGTGGTGCCCGCGTGTCCCCCAGCACCGGCCGCCACGGCGACCAAACCATCGGCGCCCTTTTCCACCGCCTTGCGGGCGAAGCGGTCATCGATCACGTCGTGCAACACGATGCCGCCCCACGCGTGCACCGCCTGGTTGATCTCGGGCCGTGCACCCAACGAGGTGATGACGATCGGCACCTTGTACCGGGCGCAAACCTCCATGTCGCGATCCAGCCGATCGTTGCTCTTGTGCACGATCTGGTTGATGGCATACGGTGCAGCCGGCGAGTCCGGATGGGCGCGGTCGTGCGCGGCCAGCGCTTCGGTGATCTCGGCGAGCCAGTCGCTCAGCAGCTCGGCCGGCCGGGCGTTGAGTGCCGGCATCGAGCCGACAATGCCGGCCTTGCATTGCGCAATCACCAGGCGCGGCGTGCTGATGATGAACAGTGGCGCGGCGATGACCGGCAGCCGCAGGGCATTGAATGAAGGATGCATGGCTAGGGCCTGTTCACACTATTTTTCCAAGTGCGAGTGGGTTGAAAAAAGCGCCAATCTAGGCGCGCGACGACGGCCAGACTGGGTGTCTGGCCTAGGAGTGCAACAACGAGTGGCGCTGTTTTCAACCCATTCCCTTCGGGTTGCGGCCAAAAAGGCCATGCGCGGCGTTGCGAAGCCTTGCCGGGGGGCGACCCCGGCTGCGTTTCGCGCCTTGCGCATGGCCTTTTTGATCCGCAACGCATCTTGGAAAAATAGTGTGAACAGGCCCTAGTCGATCGAGACAAAGCTGCCCAACTTGTTCCAGCGCGTGCCGTCAAAGACGACAGGCTGCAGGGACTTGATCAGGCGGTAGTCGTCCGGCGCGCTGCTGACCACCACGCCGGGCAGGAACATGGGCAACTGCACGGCCTTGATGGAAGCGGCCTGCTTCAGCACGTTCTCACGCGTGAGGGTGTCGCCAGAGGCACGCAGGATGTCCACCATCAGTCTCGCGCTGGAGTAGGCATAGACGTGGGAGCCCAGGCGCAGGTCTGCTTCGGGTCGGTATTTCTTCATGAAGGCCAGCCAGTCCTGGAAAGCTGCATCGTTTTCCCATTGCTTGTCGTTCGGGTCCTTCGAGTAGGCGGTGGAGATGACGCCGGTGGCCTTCTCCGGCCCTGCGGGATTGAACACGGCGCCGATCAGCGCGGCACCCTGGGCCAGGTAGTGGGTCGGCTTCCAGCCGGTGTCGTGCACCTTGCGCAGCGTCTGGATCGCGGCCTTGGCGGTGCTGAAGCTGACCAGCACGTCCGCACCGGACCCGCGCAGCTGCACGATCTGCGAATCGACCGTGGGGTCGGTGAGTTCGTACGAAGCCTCGGCCACGATCATTGCGGCGGCCTTGGCGCCCAGGCCTTCCTTGAAACCCTTGAGGTAGTCACGCCCGTAGTCGTCGTTCTGGTACAGCACGGCGATCTTGGCGTTTGGCGTGCTCCCCAGGATCTGGCGCGCATAGACTTTGGCCTCGGATGGGTAGTCCGGGTAGAAGCTCATGCTCCACGGATTTTTCACCGGATCGTTCCATTTGGACGCACCGGTCAGCAACAGCAGGTGCGGAATCTTCTTGGCGTTGACATAACGATGGATGGCGCTGTTGGTGGCCGTGCCGAACATCCCGTACAACAGCAGCACTTCTTCCTGCTCGACCAGCTTGCGCACACCTTCCACCGTCTTCGGCGGCGAGTAGCCGTCATCCAGGCTCACGAATTCGATCTTGCGACCGTTGACGCCACCCTGATCGTTGACCATGCGAAAGTACGCCGCCTGGGTCTTGCCCACTTCGCCGTAGATCGAGGCTGCCCCGCTGTAGGGCATGGTCTGCCCGATGCGGATGGTGGTGTCAGAAGCACCGGGGTCGTATTTCTTCTGAGCCGAGGCGCTGCCACAGGCCAAAGCCAGGGCCGCCGTGAGTGCGAGAACGATCGTCTTCATGCTTGTCTCCTTGAAAAAAACCAGGCGCGCAGCCGCGCGATGCCGCCAGCCACGCCGGTCGGCCAGATCAGCATCAGCACCAGCAGAATGGCGCCATACACGGCCCAAGGCGCAGCCTTGGACACCAGTTCCGCGAAGCGCGGAACGAATTGAATGAACACGGCGCCGAACACAGCGCCCGACAGCGAGGACAGCCCGCCGACCACGGCCCCCACCAACAGCGTGATCGACAGGAACACGGTGAAGCTGTCGGGCGCGACGAACTGCACCACGATCGCCGAAAGCGCGCCACCCACGCTGGTGTACAGCGCCGAGATGCCGAAAGTGATGCTCTTGATGCGCGCGTTGTTCACGCCCATGGCCTCGGCCGCGATCGGGTGGTCGCGCACCGCGACCAGGTTCAGCCCCATCGCGCCGCGCAGCAGGTTGTGGGCAATCGCGAACAGCACCATGGCGACACCCAGGCAGAAGAAATACAGCCATTGGTCCTGGTCCAGTGGCAAGCCGAAGGGAGCGTCGGGCTTGAGCAGTACCAGGCCTTGCGAGCCGCCGGTCCACGTCTCCAGTCCTCGGTATTTGAGCAATTGCGGCGTGACGACGCCCAGCGCAAAGGTGGCCATCGCCAGGTACACGCCATCGAGTTTCAAGGCGGGCAGGCCGAACAGATAGCCGACGATGCCGCCGACCAGCGCCGCAACAGGAAGCGTCGCCCAGTAGGGCCAGCCCGCGTGTTCCATGAGCATCGCCGCCGTGTAGGCGCCCAGCGCGAAGAAGGCGCCGTGGCCCAGCGAGATCTGGCCGTTGAACCCGACCAGCAGGTTGAGCCCCAGCAGCGCCAGTGCATAGGCCAGCACCATGGTCAGCTGGAACAGCATGTAGCTGGGCACAACGAAGGGCAGCACGCAGGCTGCGGCGACCAAGGCGGTCAGAAGCGCTCGTTGTCCCATGTTCACACCCTCACCACAACGGCTTTGCCGAACAAGCCGGACGGGCGCACCACCAGCACGCCGATGATCAGCACCAGCGCCACGGACAATTTGAGCTCCGAGCCGACCACGTAGGTGCCCAGCAGGTTCTCCAGCACCCCGACGATGAAGCCGCCCACCACAGCACCCCACGCGCTGGCGATGCCCCCCAGCACCGCCGCAGCGAAGGCGTAAATCAGGACGCCAGACATCATGTGCACATCCAGGAACACAACCGGCGCGATCATCATCCCGGCGACCGCACCGATGGCACCGGCGAGCCCCCAGCCCAGGGCCAGCATGCGGTTGACCCGCACACCAACGAGGCGGCTGGACACAGGGTTCTCTGCGGTGGCCCGCATCGCAAGCCCCAGCGGCGAAAAGCGGAAGAACACGTACACCAGTGCCAACATCAGCAGCGTGATGCCGATGGCGCCGATCTGGTGCGGCGACAGCAGGGTGCTGCCGTACCACGTGGATTCGGCGAACGGGCTCGGGAACGACCGGATCGTGTAGCCGAACAGCCAGCCCGCCAGGCTGTGCAAGATGACCAGCAGCGCGACGAACACGACCACGATCGACAGGATCGGTGCGTTGCGCAGGCGCCGGATCAGTGTCATCTCGATGGCCGCGCCCATCGCAAAAGCGATCCCCACGGTCGCGAAGAACGTCGCCCAGTACGGCCAACCCGCCTGGATCAGCATGGAGGCGAGGAAGGTGGAGAACATCGCCATCTCGCCCTGCGCGAAGTTCACGTGGTGCGTGCTGCGGTAGATCATCACCAGGGCCAGCGCCATGCTGGCGTAGATGCCACCGGTGGCCAGACCCGACAGAAGTTGTGAAATGAATTCGTTCATATGGCTTGATCTCCACCCAGGTAGGCGCTGCGCACGGCGTCGTTGCTGCGCACCGCAGCGGCCGTCCCGGCGAGCACGATTCGCCCGGTTTCCAGCAGATAGGCCGTGTCGGCCAGTTCCAGCGCGAGCGAAGCGTTTTGCTCCACCAGCAGGATGGCGACGTTCTGGCTTTCGCGTATGCGCCCCATGATGCGAAAGATCTCCTGCACCATCAGCGGTGCCAGCCCAAAGGACGGTTCGTCCAGCAGCAGCAACCGGGGCCGCAGCATCAGCGCACGCGCGATGGCCAGCATCTGCTGCTCCCCCCCGGACAGCGTGCCGGCCTGCTGGTGCCGCCGCTCCTTCAGTCGTGGGAAGTACTCATAGAAGCGCTCGAAGTCCTCACGCACACCGGCCTTGTCGCGCCGCGTGCAGGCCCCCATCCGGAGGTTCTCTTCTGTCGTGAGCCCCGTGAAGGTGCCGCGTCCGTCAGGAACGTGAGCGACCCCCAGTCGCACAATGTCCTCCGTTGCCATGCCCTCGATGCGTTGGCCCGCCAGCGTGACGCTCCCCTGTCGCCGGATCAGTCCGCACAGCGCGCGCAACGTCGTGGTCTTGCCGGCTCCGTTTGCACCCAGCAGCGCTGTGATGGAGCCTGCGCTCACCTGCAGGTCGATGCCGAACAGCGCACGCGTCGATCCATAACCGGCTTCCAGGCCACGCACATCGAGCAGCAACTCGCTCACGGGTGTACCTTCGCCCTTCGGGCTGCGGTGCGAGCTTGCTTGGGAACGGCCCGGCACGGCGCTCATACAGATGCTCCCAAGTAGGCCTTGATCAGCTCGGGCTCGTCGCGCACGTCCTGCGGCGTACCTTCCGCGATCTTGCGGCCGAAGTTCAACGCGACGATCTTGTCTGACAACGCCATCACCAGGCCCATGTGGTGCTCCACCAGCAGCACCGTGAGGGTGAAGCGTTTCCGGAGCTGACGGATCAGTGCAGCCAGCTGATCCACCTCTTCATGGTTGAGCCCGCATGCCGGCTCGTCAAGCAGCAACAGCTTGGGCGAGGCGGCCAACGCACGAGCCAGCTCGACGCGCTTCTGGGTTCCGAATGGCAGCTGCGCCACGGCCACGTGCGCCACCTCGCCAAGCGCCAGCAGCTCGATCAGTTCGTCCGCGCGCTGTCCCTGTGCAAGCTCTTCGCGCGACACGATGGGCAGGCGCATGGCATGCGCCAGGAAACCCGCTCGCCGGAGGCAATGGGTGCCCATGAGTATGTTCTGGCGCACCGTGAGGCTGCGAAACAGCGCGAGGTTCTGGAAGGTGCGTCCAATGCCAAAGCCAGCCATGCGGTGCCGCGACAGCTGCGCAAGAGCTCGCCCTTCAAACAGGATCTCGCCCTCGCAGTCATACAAACGTGAAAGACAATTGAAGAGCGTCGTCTTGCCAGCACCATTGGGGCCGATGAGGCCACAGATCTCGCCCTGCTCGACATCAAACGAAACGCCGTCGAGCGCGACGACGCCGCCGAAGCGAAGTGTCACGTCTCGCACTTGCAGAAGCGTTGCGGCTTGCCGCTGTCCGCTCGACCCGTCGTATTTCATCCAGTCTCCTGTTCATTCGCTGCCACAGCTGCGGCGCGTCTGTTTGAGCGAAGTCTAGGGAGCGTGTTTGAGCGCGAGAATGGCAGAAACAATGATTTCGAATGGCACTAAATGACTCCGCCCATCACGGCGTGCGGTGCGTGGTCGTGGACACGGCCCGATCGACATGACCTGCGACGAAAGCGGTGGCCGCACCCGCTCACGTTGGCTGGCTCCGCGGAGCAGTGACGTGGCTGGGCAAACACGCGATGCTTCTCGCCATGACGCAAACGCACAAAAGCCAGGCGGATGACTCCCCTGGCTTTTGAAGTGTTTTACGAGCGACGGTGGTGCGGGCTCGTCCGCTCACCGCCCCAGTGACGTGATCGCCGCACGCTGAACAGCTCCCCGGAGTGCTCAGTCAAGCTGACCCTGACACACATACTTGGTGTGCGTGTAGTCATCCAGCCCGTGCGTGGAACCTTCGCGGCCATAGCCCGACTCCTTCACGCCGCCAAACGGAGCCGCCTCGGAGGCGAGCGCGCCTTCGTTGATACCGACGATGCCTGTTTCCAATGCCTCGGCCACGCGCCAGATGCGCCGCACGTCCTGGCTGTAGAAGTACGCGGCCAGGCCGAAGGGCGTGTCGTTGGCCTGCGCCACCACGGTCGCCTCGTCATCAAACACCGCCATCGCGGCGACCGGTCCGAAGGTTTCTTCGCACGAACAGGCCATGCTGGGATCCACCCCCATGAGCACCGTGGGCGCGTAGTAGTTCGGGCCCAGGGCCGTCAGGCGCACGCCGCCGGTGAGCAGCTGCGCGCCTTGCGCCACGGCGTCCTGCACGTGGCGCTCGATCTTTTCCACCGCGCGAGCGTTGATCATGGGGCCGATCTGTGAGGCGGCGTCGCTGGCCGGTCCGACATTGAGCGCTTCAACGCGCGCGCAGAGCTTCTGCGCGAAGGCGTCCTGCACCTTGCGGTGCACGAACAGGCGGTTGGGGCTGACGCAGGTCTGCCCGCCGTTGCGGAATTTCGCGGCCATCACACCGTCGACCGCGGCGTCCAGATCGGCGTCTTCGAAGACGATGAAGGGCGCGTTGCCACCGAGTTCCAGCGACAGCTTCTTGAGCGTGTCGGCGCTGCGCCGGGCGAGGTGCTTGCCCACCGCTGTAGAGCCGGTGAAGGTGATCTTTCGCACGCGGCTGTCATCCAGCCACAGGTCCACCACCTCCGGCGTCTTCTCGCGCGAAGCGGTGACGATGTTCAGCACGCCCGGGGGCACCCCGGCCTCGTTGGCCAGATGCACCAGGGCCAGCGAAGTCAGCGGCGTGTCTTCGGCGGGCTTGCAGACCACGGTGCAACCGGCGGCGAGCGCGGGCGCGATCTTGCGGGCGATCATCGCGGCCGGAAAGTTCCAGGGCGTGATGGCGGCCACCACACCGATGGGTTCTTTCAACGCGAAGACCTTGCGACCGGTGACATGGGCGGGGATGACTTCGCCGTTGAGCCGTGTGGCCTCTTCGCCGAACCACTCGATGTAGCTCGCGGCATAGGCGACCTCGCCCTTGCCTTCGGCCAGGGGCTTGCCCTGCTCGCGCGAGATGAGCTTGCCCAGATCGTCCTGATGCGCCATGACCAGATCGTTCCAGCGCTTGATGATCGCGGCCCGCTGTTTGGCCGGAACCTTTTTCCAGCTGGCGAAGGCCTGGTGGGCGGCGAGCAGCGCCGCAGCGGCCTCTGCCGCGCCGGAGTCGGGCACGCGGGTGATCAGCTCGCCTGTGGCAGGGTCGGTGACATCCAGCGTGGCCTGTGTGGAAGACCATTGGCCGTCAATGAAGTTGGCGCTGCGGATCAGGTCCGCACGTTGAAGGGTCAAAGGCATGGCAGTGAGGAGGTGAGTGGTGAGAGGGGAGTGGAAGAGAGGCGGCGAATCAGGACCCCGCGACCAGCGCCGCGATCGCCTCGCCGACCTGCGTGGTGTTGGCCGTTCCGCCCAGGTCGGGCGTGCGCGGCCCCGTCCGCAGGACTTCTTCGATGGCGGCCACGATGGCGTCGTGCGCGGCGCGGCCGGCGCCCTCACCGCGGGTGAGGAAGTCCAGCATCAGCGCACCCGACCAGATCATCGCAATTGGGTTGGCAATGTTCTTGCCGTAGATGTCGGGCGCCGAACCGTGCACCGGCTCGAACAGGCTGGGGAAAGTGCGCTCGGGATTGAGGTTGGCCGAAGGGGCCAGGCCGATCGTCCCGGTGGTCGCGGGACCGAGATCGCTGAGGATGTCGCCAAACAGGTTGGTGGCGGCCACCACGTCGAAGCGGCCGGGCTGCAGCACGAAGCGCGCAGTGAGGATGTCGATGTGCTGTTTGTCCAGCGTGACCTCGGGGTAGTCCTTGGCCACGGCGTCGGCGCGCTGGTCCCACCAGGGCATGCTGATGGCAATGCCGTTGCTCTTGGTGGCCAGGGTCACATGCTTTTTTTTGCGGCTCTGGGCCAGGTCAAAAGCGAACTTCAAGAGGCGGTTGGCGCCGTGGCGCGAGTACACCGATTCCTGGATGACGACCTCACGGTCGGTGCCTTCGTACATGATGCCGCCGAGCGAGGTGTATTCACCCTCGGTGTTCTCGCGCACCACCAGGTAATCAATGTCGCCGGGCTTGCGCCCGGCCAGTGGGCAGGGCACGCCTTCAAACAGGCGCACGGGGCGCAGGTTGATGTACTGGTCGAACTCGCGGCGAAACTTGAGCAGCGAGCCCCACAGCGAGACGTGGTCAGGCACGGTGGCCGGCCAGCCCACCGCACCGAAGTAGATCGCATCCATGCCCGAGAGCTGGGCCTTCCAGTCGTCGGGCATCATCTGGCCGTGGGCGGCGTGGTAGTCGCAGCTGGCCCATTCAAAGGTGTGGCATTCGAGCTCGAAGCCGAAGCGCTGCGCAGCGGCCTGCACCACACGCAGGCCTTCTGGTATCACTTCCTTGCCGATGCCGTCACCGGCCAGGACGGCGATCCGGAAAATGGGATTCATGAAATGCTTCTCCTTGGTTCAAGTGGCCAGTGCAGCAGCCGCGGGCATGGCGGCATCGCGTTCGTCCAGCCAGCCCTGACGCATCTCTGGCACCGACGCCGCCAGCAACTCGTAGTACGGGTGGTGCGGACCGCGTTCAAAGTCGGGGCGCGCCACCTGGTCGAGCTTGCGGCCGTGCTGCATGACGATGATCTCGTCGCACACCGACTTCACGGTGTGCAGGTCGTGGCTGATGAAGAGGTAGGACACTCCGAGCTCACGCCGCAGGTCGGCGATCAGCTCCAACACGGCAGCACCGACCACGGTGTCGAGTGCCGAAGTCACTTCGTCGCACAGAATCAGGTCGGGCTCGGCGGCCAGGGCGCGGGCCAGATTCACGCGCTGCTTCTGTCCGCCTGAGAGACCGCCGGGCAGCCGTTGCGCGACCGAGTGCGGCAGTCGCACCAGATCCAGCAGTTCGTGAATGCGCTTTTGCAACGCCGGCCCTTTGAGGCCTTTGTAAAACTGCAGGGGACGGGCCAGGATGCGCTCGATGGTCTGCGACGGGTTCAAGGCCGTGTCCGCCATCTGGAACACGATCTGGATCTGCCGCAGCTCTTCTTTGCTGCGCTGGCGCACCTCGGGCTTGAGTGGGCGTCCCTTGAACAAGATGCTGCCTTGGCACGGAGCGATCAAGCCCGCAATGGCGCGGGCCAGCGTGGTCTTGCCGGATCCGGACTCACCGATCACGCCGATGGCCTGTCCCTTGTGGAGCTTGAAGTTGATGTCCTCAAGAATCAGGGATGAGGGTTTGCCTTGCGCATTGAGCGCACCGTACCCGGCCGAAAGCGCATTCACTTCCAGCAGCAGTTCACCCTTTTTCAGATCGGATGCGAGGGGTGCTGGACGGGCCGCAGCCAGCAGACTTTGGGTGTATTCATGGGCGGGGTGGGAAAGAATGCGCTCGGTGGTGTTGACTTCCTGCGCCTGGCCGTTGCGCAGCACGAGGATGTGGTCCGCCATCTGCGCCACCACCGCCAGATCGTGGCTCACGTACACGGCCGTGGCGCGGCGCTCGCGCACCACGCGGCGGAACGCGCGCAGCACTTCGATCTGCGTGGTCACGTCCAGCGCCGTGGTGGGCTCGTCCAGGATCACCAATTCGGGGTCCGTGATGAGTGCCATGGCGGCCATCAGCCGCTGCAGCTGCCCCCCCGAGACCTGGTGGGGGTAGCGCTGGCCAATGGTTTCGGGATCGGGCAAGGCCAGCTCCTTGAACAACTGCACGGCTTTGGCCTCCGCCTGCGCCCGCGTCATGGTGCCGTGAATGCGCGTGGGTTCGACCACCTGATCCATGATGTTGCGCGAAGGGTCGAACGAGGCCGCCGCGCTCTGCGCGATGTACGACACGGTGCGACCGCGCAGCGCCCGCAGCGGCCCCGCGCCCAGCGAAAGCACATCCGTGTCGCCGATGCGCACGCTGCCGCTGCTGATGTGGCAGCCGCGGCGCGCATGGCCCATGAGTGCGAGCGCGGTGGTGGTTTTTCCGGAACCCGACTCGCCAATCAGCGCCAGCACTTCGCCGGGGCGGATGGTGAAGCTCAGCGCATCGACCAGCGTGGCATCGCCCGCACGGATGGTGAGTTTGTCCACAACGACCAGTGAGCCCATTTCAGCGCCCTCCCCGTTCGCGGGCCGCACGGCCCGGCAGATTGTCGATGACCAGATTGACGGCGATCGTCAGACTGGCGATGGCGATGGACGGCGCGATCACCGCGGCGCCGGCATCAGGCAGTGCCTCGATGTTCTCGCGCACCAGTGACCCCCAGTCGGCCTCGGGCGGCTGGATGCCCAGACCCAGGAAGCTCATGCTGGCCAGCAGCAGCACCACATAGACGAAGCGCAGCCCGAAGTCGGCCAGCATGGGGCCGGTGATGTTGGGCAGGATCTCGTTCAGCATCACGTAGGCGGTGCCTTCGCCGCGCGTGCGCGCCACGGTCACGTAGTCGAGCGCATTGATGTTGACGGCCAGCGAGCGCGCGATGCGGTAGGAGCCCGGCGTGTAGATGATGGCCGCCATGACGATGAGCATGGGCACCGACGTGCCGAAGCTGGCCACCATCAGCAGCGCGAACATCTTGCTGGGAATCGCAGTCAGTGTGTCCAGCACGCGGCTGAGCACACTGTCGGTCCAGCGCCCGGTGGCCGCCGCCAGCAAGGCCAGCAGGGTACCGCTGCCGCTGGCCAACGCAGTGGCCAGAAAGGCCACGCCCACGGTGTAGCGTGCGCCTTCGATCACCCGTGCCAGCATGTCTCGCCCGAGGTAGTCGGTGCCCAGCCAGTGCGCGGCGCTGATGGGCGCGAACACCTCGCCGCCGTCGGCGGCGCCGGTCTGCGACAGCAGCGACGGCCCGAAGATCGCGGCCACGGCCCAGAAAAGCACAACGGCCAGACCGATCCAGCCGGTGAGTCCGAAATGGGCCAGTCGCCTGAACCATCGGGACCGGACCGGTCCGTCCTGGCCACTGCCCTGTATGGCGTTGCTCATGGCGAAGTCCTTCATGCGTGCCTCAGACGAGGGTTGGCCACGATGCCGCACACGTCGGCCATGGTGACGAGAAACAGGTAGCCGGCGCAGAACAGCATGGTGCAGGCCTGCACCAGCGGAATGTCGCGCTGGGCGACCCCTTCCACCATCAGCTTGGCGATGCCGGGGTAGTTGAAGATGGTCTCGACGATGATCACGCCGCCCAGCAGGTACGACAGGCTCAGCGCCACCGCATTGGCAATCGGCCCCACGGCGTTGGGCAGCGCGTGCGCGAGCACGGTGCGCATCGGCGAGGCGCCCTTGAGGCGCACCATCTCGATGTAGGGAGCCTCCAGCTGGTCGATCACCGCCGCCCGCGTCATGCGCATCATCTGCGCCACGATCACACAAGTCAGCGTCACCACCGGCATCGCAAAGGCTTGCAGCATCTGGCCCAGGGACTCGATTTCGCTCACATAGGACAGCGCCGGCAGCCAGCGCAGCTGCACCGCAAACACCAGCACCGCCAAGGTGGCCACCAGAAACTCGGGCACCGAAACCACGGTAACGGCGGCGGTGGACATGCTGCGGTCGAACCAGGAGCCGCGCCAGACCGCCGCCGAGATGCCCAGGGTCAGCGCGATGGGCACCGCAAACAGCGCGGTCACCGCCGCCAGCAGGAGCGAGTTCGGCAGCCGGCTTGCAATGAGGTCCACCACCGGCACGCGGGCGGTGGACGACACACCCAGGTCGCCCCGTGCGAGTCCGCCGATCCAGCTCAGGTAGCGCTCGTGCGCCGGACGGTCCAGGCCCAGCTGGGCGCGCAGTTCGGCCACCAACTCGGGTGTGGCGTCCTGGCCCAGCTGTTCCTGCGCCGCGTCGCCCGGCAGCACCGAGGTGATGGCGAACACCACTGTCGACACCGCCAGCAGTGACAGCAGCGCCAGAGCGATCCGCTGTGCCACCAGCTTGAACAGAATGCTGTTCATGGCTTTGTCATCCGCTTCAGGCGGCGTCGTCGAGCCACACGTGCTCGGCGAACGAGGTGCCCATCATCCCGCCAATCGGGATCGGCGACAGGCCCTTGAGCTTCTTGCTGTGGCCGTCCAGGCTGGAGTTGAAGTACGGGATGCCGATGCCACCCTCGTTGTGGATCATCACCTGCATGTCGGCGTACATCTGGGTGCGCTTGGCCATGTCGGTCTCGCCACGCGCAGCCACCAGCAGCTGGTCGAACTTCTCGTTCTTCCAGCCCGCCTCGTTCGTTGGGGAATCGGACTTGAAAAACAGAGACAGCGCGATGTCAGCACTGGGGCGGGCATTGATGTTGCCGAAGCCCACCGGGTGCTTCATCCAGTGCGAAGACCAGTAGCCATCGGCCGGCATGCGCTTGACATCCAGGTTCAGCCCGATCTGCTTGGCGGCGTGCTGCATGACCAGGGCCGTTTCGACCGAGTTGGTCGCGGCCGGCGACGCCACCACAGGGATGGGGGCGCTGCCCAAGTTGGCCTTCTGCAGGTGCCATTTCGCCTTCTCGAGGTCGTAGGCGCGCTGCGGCAGGCCCTTGAAGAAGAAGCGGTTGTTCGAGGCGATCGGCTGGTCGTTGGCCACCACCCCTCGGCCGAGCTGAATGTTCTTGACCAACTGCTCGCGGTTGAACAGGTATTTCATCGCCAGCACAAAGTCGGGGTTGCTGCCCGGACCTCCGTCGCGCCGCATGATGAGGTTGGTGTAGTTGGTGGCCTTGGTCTCGAAAATGGTGTGGGTACCACTGGCCAGCACACGGTTGAGCGAGCGCGGTGACACCGCCACCACCAGGTCCAGTTGACCGGACAGCAGCGCGTTCACGCGCGCCGACTCGTCAGAAATACCGACGAGCTCGATCTCGTCCAGGTAGGGCCGGTTGGGCTTCCAGTAGTTGTCGTTGCGCACCGCGATCGAACGCTCGCCGGGCTTGAACTCCTTGACCTTGAAGGGACCGGTGCCGATGCCGGCGGCGAAGTTGGTGGTGCCGTCCGGAACGATGTGGAAGTGATAGGTGCCCAGGATCACGGGCAGGTCGGCATTTGGCGCGCTCAGGCGGAAGGTCACCTCGTTGGGGCCGGTGGCGGTCACCGATGCGAACTGGTCGGCCAGCACCTTGGCGCGCGAGGCGGTCGCCGGGTCCTTGTGTCGCATCATCGAGAACACCACGTCGGCCGGCGTCAGTGGTTTGCCATCGTGGAAGGTCACGCCCTTGCGCAGCTTGAACACCCAGGTCTGAGCGTCCTGGGTGCTGAACTCCTCGGCCAACTGCGGCTGCGGCGCCAGGTTGCCATCCAGCACGGTCAGGCCGTTGTAGAACATGAAGCCGCGGCAGTAGTCGATGTGGCCGGACTGGCGCGCCGGGTCGAGCGTGTCGTTCACGCCCGAGGAAGAGCTGGCCACCCGGATGCGGCCGCCTTTGCGTGGCGTCTGCGCATGTGCCGTGGTGGCCAGCGAAGCGATGCTGCCGGCCAGCGTGGCCTGCATGCCCCCCGCCGCCAGCATGGCCAGCACGTCGCGCCGGGTGGCACCGCGCCTGAGCGAGTCCATCATGCGCAGGCTCTCGCTGGGACCGACAAGTTGCTTGAATGGGTTGTGGCTATCGCTCATGGTGGTGCTCCGGGTTGAAAAAATAAAAGAGATCGCTGGTCGTCAAAGAAAGCAAAAAGACAAATGAAGGCAAACGGAAAAGGCGGCTGACGGTGGTCTGGCCTTCAGGCCAGGCGGTCCTTGAGCCGGAAGTACAAGCCCACAGCGGGCAAGAACCAAGGTGGCCCGAAGTGGCCAGGAATGGCCGGCCAGTCGCGGCCCTTCCAGGGGTTGGCGCTGGCATCGCCCGCCATCACATCGGCCATGCATTGGCCCATGTGAACCGACATCTGCGTGCCATGGCCGCTGTAGCCCATGGAATAGAACAGGCCGTCGCGTTCGCCCGCATGGGGCAGGCGGTCCTGCGTCACGTCCACCAGCCCGCCCCAGCAGTAGTCCAACCGGACGGGGCCCAGTTGCGGGAATGTGGCCGCCAGGCCCGCGCGCAGCACCTCGCCGCTCGCGGCATCGGAGGTGGGGCTGGAGATGGCAAACCTCGCACGTCCACCAAACACCAGCCGGTGGTCTTCGGTGAGGCGGAAGTAGTGGTGGATGTTGGCGATCGTGGTGTAGGTGCGGCGATGGGCCAGCAAGGCTTGTGCCCGCTCGGCGCCCAGAGGTTCGGTCACCACGATGAAACTGCCGATGGGCACGATGCGCCGGCGCAGCCAGCCAAAGCTGCTGTAGCCGCCGTGGCGCGATGCGCCGGTGGCCAGCAGCACCTGGTTGGCCCGCACCACACCGCGGTCGGTGTGCAGCCGGTGCACCTGGCCTTGCACACGCTCCACGCGATTCACCCGTGTGCCGGTGTGGATCTGTGCGCCCTGTCGCTGCGCCGCCTGGGCCAGGCCGTGGGCAAAGCGCCCCATGTGCATTTGCGCGCTGCGCTTGTAGAGCAAGCCGCCCACGAAGCGCTCGCTCTGCACTTCGTCCCGCACGCGCGCGGCGTCCAGCACCTCCACGTCGGTGTCCACGCCGTCGGCCACGAGCTGCTCGGCGCTGCGGTGCAGCGCGTCCACCTGGTAGGCCTTGGTGGCCAGCTTGAGCTTTCCGTGGCGCAGGAAGTCGCAGTCGATGCCTTCTTCTTGCACCAGGCGTGCCACGCTGTCCACCGCGTCATCGTAGGCGTTGTACCAGGCACGTGCCTGTGCCACGCCCACCTTGGCGGCCACCTCGGCGTAGTCCACCGCCAGCCCGTTGTTCACATGGCCACCGTTGCGGCCCGATGCCTCCGGCGCCACCGTGGCACCGGCTTCAAGCACCACCACCGAGGCACCGCGCTGCGCCAGCTTCAGGGCAGCGGACAAGCCCGTGAAGCCGCCGCCGACAATGGCCACATCCACCTGCGTGGGCAGGGCAGGATTGGCCACGCCAGGCAGTGTGAGCAAGGCGTCGTTCCAGTAGGAGTCGAGCTTCATGATGCTTCGTGGGTTGATAGCGTCGGAATGTGGATCAGAGACCGACCACGCCGGGCAGGCCACCGATGTCCTGGATCTCGGTGTAGCCGTAAGCAGGGCAGCCAGGTCCATGACCGCGATTCACGAACACCTTGTTCTTGATGCCGATATCGTCGGCCGACATCAGGTCGTAGCGCAGGCTGGAGGACACGTGCAGCAGGTCTTCGGGGTTGCAGCCCAGCGAATCGAGCATGTATTCAAAGGCCTTCAGGCGGGGCTTGTAGGCCTGGGCCTGCTGTGCGGTGTACACGCGGTGAAACGGTGCACCCAACATGGCCACGTTCTTCTGGATCTGCGAGTCGTCGGCATTGGACAGGATGACCAGTGGAATTTCCTTGGCCACTTTGGCCAGACCGGCGGGCACGTCGGCGTGCGGGTCCCAGGTGGGCACCGCGTCGTAGTACGCCTGACCGTCGGTATCGAAGTACTGGATCTTCCACTTCTTGCACAGGCGGCGCACGGCGTTCTTCAGCACCACCTCATACGGCTGCCAGTCGCCCAGCACCTCGTCGAAGCGGTAGGCCGAGTAGTCGGCAATGAACTGGTCCATCTGCTCGGGCCGGATGCGGTCGGCAAACAGTTCGCGGGTCATCTCGCCCATGCGAAAACGGGTGAGCGTGCCATAGCAGTCAAAGGTCACATACTTGGGTCGAAAAGTCATGGTTCATTTCCTTGAAAGATCGGTTGCCGACCGTCGCGGGTCGCATCCTTGAATTACTGTTGCGACAGGGTGATGACGAATTGATTGGAGCACCCAACAACGCTCAGTGCGTAGGGAAATGGGGTGGGTCCACGAGACAATGTTGCGCATTTCATGGGGCTTGCCAGCATGTCGTGTGGTTCGCACTGGATATGTGCAGACACCCCTCATTGGTGCGCCGCAGCAAAGTCGATCAGCACACTTTTGAAGCGCAGGTTGGCTTCCACCGCCTGGCGCCCCAGGTCCTTGCCAATGCCTGACTGGTGATACCCGCCCGTGGGAATCACGAAGTCGGCGCTGCGTCCATATCGGTTGATCCACACCGTGCCCGCAGACAGGTTGCGCATGGCGCGCAGGGCACGGCCCATGTCTGCGGTGTGCACGCCCGCTGCCAATCCATAGTGCTCGTGCGCGGCCAGAGCCAGCCCCTCTTCTTCGGTGTCGAAGGTCTGCACCGTGAGCACGGGGCCAAAGATCTCTTCCTGCACCGCCGGGTTGTCGGTGGTCACGCCATCAATCAGAGTGGGCTGGAAGTACGCGCCGCCCGGGCCGCCATCAAACAGCCCCCCGCCGCAACGCAGTTGCGCACCCGCCTCGCGCGCACGATCCACGATGTCCAGGATGCGCGCGGCCTGCGGCGCTGAAATGATGGGCGGCAAGGTGGCTTGTGCGTCCCAGGTGGCGCCAGGGCGCAGTGCCCCGAAGCGCTGCGTGATGCGCTCGACCAGCGCCTCGGCGATGCCGCGCTGCACGATGAGGCGCGAGCCTGCCACACACACCTGCCCGGAATTGCCGGTGATGGCCCCGGCCACCATCGCCGCCAGGCAGTCCACGTCGGGTGCGTCGTCGAACACCAGTTGCGGGCTCTTGCCGCCGAGCTCCAAGGTCACCGGCTTCGGCCCCTGCAGGGCACAGCTGGCCATGATGGCGGCCCCGGTGCGGGTGGAGCCGGTGAAGGTCATCTTGCTGATCAGCGGATGCCGCGTGAGCGCATCACCGGTGGTGCGGCCATCACCCTGCACGATGTTGAAGATGCCTGCGGGCACCCCGGCCTCGATGGCCAGTTCGGCCAGGCGGATGACGGAGAACGGCGTCATCTCCGAGGGCTTGAGCACCACCGCATTGCCCGCGGCCAGCGCAGCACCCACCTTCCACGACACCATGACCAGCGGAAAATTCCACGGCGTGATGGCACCCACCACGCCATAGGGCTCGGCCACCACCAGCCCCAAGTGATCGTGGCGCGTGGCGGCCACCTCGCCGCCCAGCTTGTCGGCGTACTCGGAGAAGAAGCGCAAGCCCTCTGCCGTGAAGGGCACGTCCCAGGCGGTGGCGTCGCGCACGGGACGCGTTGAACACACCGCCTCCAGCGCGGCCAGGCGCTGCACATCGGCCTCGATCAGATCGGCCCAGCGGCGCAGCACCCGCGCCCGCTCGCGTGGGGCGCGGCGCGCCCAGTCGGTGTGGCGCCAGGCCTGCCAGGCGTTTTGCACCGCCGCATCCACCGTGCTGGCATCGGCCACCGGCAGACTGGCGTGTACCTGCCCGTCTGAAGGGCGCCGCACCTCAAGGCGCGCGTTGTCAGGCACCACACGGCCCCCAATGAAATGCCCACTGGAGACGGTGATGGAGAGGGGGTCGAACAACTGCATGGAAGCACCTGAAGAAAGAGGACGAAGAAGGCGTCCGCGAACCCGTTGCCGGGCATCTGCGGGCACTGGCAAAAGCCGTCACCAATGCTAGGGACTAAGCCCCGGCATTTGTGGCTGTAAGAGGCCGCTGCACCGCAGCGAATTGCAAAAGGCAGGGGTCCAACAGACGAAGCTTGCAAGTTGCTGGAAAACCCTTGTTCGCGCTGGTGTGCAGGCGCGATCTCGTCCAAGATAAGCACCAATTTCACCGACAAGAGGATGTCTTTCATGCGATCGATCTCTGCGTTTCCTTCCCTGGATCAGGCCCCCATTGCTGATGACGGCGTGGTGCTTCGCCCCATGACCGAGGCCGATTTGCCGCAGGCCCAGGCGATGTCTGCGGAGTTGCGCTGGCCGCATCGCCCGGTCGATTGGGAACATGTGTTTGCGCACTCGGAAGGCATCGTCGCCGAGCGCGATGGGCAGCTCATCGCCACCGCACTGCGCTGGCGCTGGGGCGAGCGGCACGCCACCGTGGGGCTGATCATCGTGACGCCTGCTTGCCAAGGGCGCCGCATCGGCCACCGGCTCATGACCGCCCTGCTTGAAGGCATGGACAACTGCACCGTGCTGCTGCACGCCACCGCCGAAGGCCGGGGGCTGTACGAACGGCTGGGCTTTGTGCGCATCGGAGAGATCCGGCAGCACCAGGGCGTGGCACTCCCGGCGCCGCTGATCGCGCTGCCTGCGGGCTGGCGCCTGCGTCCCGTCGGCCAGAACGAAGCTCAGGCGCTGCACCGGCTGGACGAAGACGCCCGGGGCATGCCACGACCGGCGCTGATCGACGACCTGCTGGCCCAGGCCGAGGCCTGCGTGGTGCTGGACGACGACGGCACGCAGAAGGGCTTCGCTATTCTGCGCCGCTTTGGTCGCGGGCATGTGATCGGGCCTGTGGTCGCGCCCGATGCCGAAAGCGCCAAGGCACTGATCGCGCATCTGGCGGGCGTGAACGCCGGGCGCTTCACCCGCATCGATATCGACTTCGATTCGGGCCTGGCCGAATGGCTGGAGGGCATTGGTCTGCTGCGCGCGGATGCCCCCACCACGATGGTGCGCGGCGCGCCGCTGCAGCACCCTGAAGGCGCGCCGCGGTTGTTTGCCATCGTTACCCAGGCCCTTGGCTGAAAGGCCGAGAGAACGAGAGAACGAGAGAACGAGAGAACGAGAGAACGAGAGAACGAGAGAACGAGAGGCTGAGAGGCTGAGAGGCTGAGAGGCTGAGAGGCCGAGAGGCCGAGTGCCTCTCGCTCACCACGTCACCCCAAAATGGAAACATGACATGAGTCAACGATTTGTCCGATTGGCAGAAACCGCCCGCGATCCCGTGCCCATCGTGATCGACGGGCAGATGGTCGCCGCACTCGCAGGCGACACCCTGATGGTTGCCCTGCTCAGCCACACGCGGTACCTGCGCGAATCCGAGTTCGGCGACGGAAAACGCGCCGGCTTCTGCCTGATGGGCGCCTGCCAGGATTGCTGGGTGTGGACCGCCAGCGGCGAACGCCTGCGCGCCTGCACCACCGTGGTGGAAGAAGGAATGCATATCGTCACAAGACAACCGGAGGCAACATGGGTCAACCTCGCGTAATCATCATCGGCGCCGGGCCCTCGGGCGTGCGTTGCGCCGAGGCCCTGGTCGCGGCCGGCCTGCACCCGACCGTGGTCGACGAGGGCCGGCGCGACGGCGGCCAGATCTATCGCCGCCAGCCTGAAAACTTCACGCGCCCCTATGCCAAGCTCTACGGCACGGAAGCGGAGAAGGCGCAGTCATTGCACGAAAGTTTCGATGGACTGCGCGGCAAGATCGATTACCTGCCGGAGACGCTGGCCTGGAATATCTTCGACGGCAAGGTGCATGTTACGAAAGACGAGCGTATCAAGGCCTTGCCCTATGACGCGTTGGTGATCTGCTCCGGCGCCACCGACCGCCTGATGCCCGTCAAGGGCTGGCATTACGCCGGCACCTACAGCCTGGGCGCGTCGCAGATTGCCCTGAAGGCCCAAGCCTGCGCCATTGGCCGCCAGGTCGTGTTCATGGGGACCGGACCGTTGCTGTACCTGGTGGCGTCGCAATACGTGAAGGCCGACGCAACGGTGGCTGCAGTGCTCGACACCTCGCCTTTCATGCGCCGCGTAGCCGCGTTGCCGAAACTGCTGGCGCGCCCGGCAGTGCTGCGCCATGGCTTTGCACTGGTTGCCGAACTGAAACGGGCAGGCGTGCAAGTACTGACAGGCATCACCCCTCTCGAAATCATGGGCTCGCCCGAGACCGGCGTGCAAGGCGTGGTCATCCGCGACAGCAGCGGCAAAGAACGTTCCTTCGACTGCGATGCGGTGGGGATGGGTTATCACCTGCGTCCCGAGACCCAACTGGCCGACCTCGCGCGCTGTGCCTTCCGCTTCGACCAGGAGACACGCCAGTGGCTGCCCGAAGTCGGTGAAGACGGCCGCACATCGGTACAGGGTGTCTACCTCGCCGGCGATGGCATGCGCGTGCTGGGTGCGGATGCAGCGGAGATCGGCGGGCGCCTGGCGGCGATGGCAGTGTTGAAAGACTTCGGGTTCAAGGTGCAGGAAGACAAACTGCAACGTCTGCGCGAAGAGCAGGCCAAGATGGAACGCTTCCGCCAAGGCCTGGCGCAAGCCTTCCCGTGGCCGGCGCAGCAGGCCGCGCAATTGCCGGACGAAGCCATCGTCTGCCGCTGCGAAGCGATCACGGCGGGCGAACTGCGCCGCACCGTGTGCGAGAAGGGTGCGCAGGAAGCAAACCGTGCCAAGGCCTTGTGCCGCGTTGGCATGGGGCGCTGCCAGGGACGCTATTGCGGAAACGCGGGTGCGGAGATCATTGCGCATGCCGCAGGCATTCCGGTGGAACAGGTAGGGCGCCTGCGCGGCCAGGCACCGGTCAAGCCGCTGTCGATGGCGGTGCGGGAGGAAGTGGAATGAACACCCAGAGAGCAGATGTAGTCATCGTCGGCGGCGGCATCATGGGCGCCTCCAGCGCCTTCTTCCTGCGCAAGCGGGGCGTGTCGGTCATCCTGCTCGAGCGCGGACTGATCGGCCAGCAGGCCAGCGGCGTCAACTTCGGCAACACGCGCCGGATGGGCCGCCCCGTCTATGAACTGCCGCTATCGAACCGTTCGCGCGAGATCTGGCTGAAGTTCAAGGAATTGTTCGACGACGATGCCGAGCTCTTGCTGAACGGCCATCTGCGCCTTGGCGTCACGCCGACGCACGAAGAACGGATGGCGAAGTATGCGGAGGAAGCGAAGGGCTTCGGCCTGGACATGCAGATGATGACCGCGAAAGCGCTGCGCGAACGCTTTCCCTACCTGGGGCCGGACATCACTTCGGGTTGCTATGCCCCTCACGACGGTCATGCCAATCCCCGCCTTGCGGCGCCGGCGATCGGCCGTGCTGCGGTGCGTGAAGGCGCACAGGTGTTTGAGAACACCGAGATCATGAGTGTCGAAAAGGATGGCGAGGACTTCCGCGTGACCGCCACCGATGGCCGCATCTTCCGTGCACCCGTGGCGCTCATCACCGCCGGAGCCTGGGGAAATCGCATCAGCACCAGCTTCGGCGAACCGGTGCCGATGATCGCCAAAGTGCCGCACATGTGCGTCACCGAGCCTGTGCCTTACGCCATCGGGCCGACCATTGGTGCGATCGCGGACGTGTTCGAGAAAGTCGTCTTCTTCCGCCAGGTTGCGCGCGGCAATATCGTCATCGGCGGCGGCGGCCATGAACTGGCCGACATCGAGAGCCGGCGTGCCTACGTGAACCCGAGCAGAACGCTGTACAAGCTGACGAATGCGCCGCGCGTGGTGCCGGCATTCAAGAACCTGAACATCATCCGCGTCTGGGGCGGGATCGAGGGTTACATGGAAGATAGCAGGTCGGTCATGGGACCGAGCGCGCGCGTCCCCGGCTTGTACTACGCATTCGGCTTTTCCGGCGAAGGTTTCCAGCTTGGCCCGGGCGTGGGCGACGTGATGGCCGAACTGATCCATACCGGCCGTACATCCACGCCCATCGAGCACTACCACATCTCGCGTTTCGCGAAACTGGCCGCGCAGGCGGCCTAACTCCTACCAATCTGAATCAAGGGAATACCCATGTTGAATTTGCAGCAAGCAGAAGCCGTCTTGGATACCGTGCGGTCCTTTGTCGATATGCGCGCATTTGCGCAGGACAAGAGCCAGGGCATCGCAGTGCCAACGTCGGCGGGAGCGGACAGATTCCTGTCCAGCCGCCGCGTCCTGGATTGGGAGCCGAGCCCCGTGACAGCAGGCGTCATCACACTCGACGCGGGCAGCGGCTCTGTGCATTCCCTCCCGGCGGATGAGTTCATCATCGTCAACGAAGGCAGCCTGACCCTGACGCAGCAGGGGACCACTCTGACGCTGAGGGCCAAGCAAAGCGCCATGATCCAACAGGGTGCGGCATTCACCTGGTCCGCAGAAGGCCCCGTGTCGCTGATCTTCGTCCGCTACAACAAGAGCCAACCGGGCGACGGCGCCATCGTGCCGATCAAGGAGAGCCCGGAGATGGGGCCGTCTGCGGGCGGACCGGCGGCCGATCTGCTGCTCACGCCGAAGCCGGTTTGCCGCAACTACACCGACTACAAGACTGCGGACGGTGAATTCACCTGCGGCACCTGGGACTCGACGCCCTATACCCGCCGCGCGCTGTACTTCCGCCACATGGAACTGATGCACCTGCTGGAAGGCACGGTGACCTTCGTCGACGAAGCGGGCCGCAGCGGCACCTTCTCCAAGGGCGACATCTTCCTCATCGAGCAGAAGGCCTCGTGCACTTGGGAAAGCCTGGTGAATGTGGCGAAGGTGTATGTGATCTACCGCCCAGCCTAAAAAGGACCGAAGCAATGGCCGCACTGCTGGGATGCATTGCAGACGACTTCACCGGCGGCACGGACCTCGCCGGCATGCTGGTCAAGACTGGCATGCGCACCGTCCAGCTGATCGGCGTCCCGGACGGGCCGCCGCCAGACGATGCCGATGCGGTGGTGATTGCGCTGAAATCGCGCACCAGCCCGGCCGAGGACGCGGTGGCGGAATCGCTCGCTGCGTTCCGCTGGTTGCAGCAGGCAGGCTGCCGCCAGTTCTATTTCAAGTACTGCTCGACCTTCGATTCGACGCCGTGCGGCAACATCGGCCCCGTTGCCGAAGCCTTGATGCAGGCGCTGGACACGGACTTCACCATCGCCTGTCCGGCCTTTCCCGCCAACGGACGCACCCTCTACAAGGGGCATCTTTTCGTCGGCGATGGGCTGCTCTCCGAGTCCGGCATGCGCAACCATCCGCTGACGCCGATGACCGATGCGAACCTGGTGCGCGTGCTGCAGCAGCAGGCGCAGCGCAAGGTCGGCCTCGTCGATTACGCGACGGTGAGCAGGGGTCATGCGGCGATCCGCGAGCGCTTCACCGCGTTGCGCCAGCTGGGTCACGGCTTGGCCATCGTCGATGCGCTGTCCAATGCGGACCTCGACGCGATCGGCGCGGCCTGTGCCGATCTGCCGCTGGTGACCGGCGGCTCCGGCATCGCGCTCGGCTTGCCGCAGAACTTTCGCCGCAGCGGCCTGCTGGCATCGAATGCCGTGGCAGATGCATTGCCGAAGACCGGCGGCCTGCGAGCCGTGATTTCGGGCAGCTGTTCGGTGGCCACGCAAAAGCAAGTGGAGGTGATGCGTGCGTCCCACCCGGCTTTCAGTATTGACCCGCTGCGGTTGGCACGCGGCGAGGATCTGGTGTCAGCCGCGCTCGAATGGGCCGGTAGCCGCATGGCGCAACAACCCATCCTGATCTATGCCACGGCCACGCCCGACGCGGTGCGGCAGGTGCAAGGCGAACTGGGCGTGGAACAAGCCAGCCAACTTGTGGAGCAAACACTGTCCATGATTGCGCGGGGCCTCGTGCAGGCCGGCGTTGGCCAGATGATCGTGGCCGGCGGTGAAACGTCGGGCGCAGTGGTCAAAGCGCTGGGCGTGATGGGCCTGCGCATTGGTCCGGAGATCGACCCGGGCGTGCCGTGGACCAGCACCCTGCACGACGACGGTACGCAGCCGCTGGCGCTCGCGCTCAAATCCGGCAACTTCGGCAGCGCGGATTTCTTCCTCAAGGCCTGGAGCACACTGCCATGAGCGCGATGATTTCCACCGGGCGCGATGAAGCCAGGTTGCGCGAAGAGCTGGTTGAATTGGGCCGATCTCTGTTTGACCGCGGTTTGTCCGCCGGCAGCAGCGGCAACATCAGCGTGCGCCTGGACGACGGCTGGTTGCTGACGCCGACCAATGCCTGCCTTGGTCGTCTCGATCCGGCGCGCTTGGCCAAGCTCGACTGGAACGGCCGCCACCTCAGCGGCGATGCACCCTCCAAGGAAGCCTTCCTGCACCGTGCGATGTACGAAGAACGTGCGGGCGCGGGAGCCATCGTGCACCTGCATGCCTCGCATTCGGCCGCCGTATCGTGCATGTGCGGCCTGAACCACGACGACTGCCTCCCTCCCTTGACGCCTTACTTCGTCATGAAGATCGGCCGCCTGCCACTGATTCCCTACCACCGTCCCGGCGATCCCTCGCTGGCCGAGGCGATTCGTGGCCGTGCACGCAAGCATGGCGCTGTGTTGCTGGCCAACCATGGGCCGGTGGTGTCCGGTGCCTCACTGGAGGCCGCTGTCTACGCGACCGAGGAGCTGGAAGAAACGGCCAAGCTCTTCCTGCTGCTGCGCAATGCGCCCACCAGCCCTTTGAACGCCGCGCAAATCGAAGAGCTGGCAGCCGCCTTTCAGCTCGACATCTAGAACACGCCCAGCAGGAGCATTGCCAGTGACCCAACGCATCGCCTTTGTCCACACAGTCGGCTTCCTGGTCGATGACTTTCGCGCACGCGCACGCGCTGAAGTGCCCACCGCCGACTGCTTCCACATCCTCAACGAGAGCCTGTTGCAAGACCTGTTGCGCGGAACGGCGCAGCCGTTGGTGTACCGGCGCGTGGTGGACCAGATCGTTCTAGCGGCCCAAGCGCAGCCCGATCTGATCGTGGTCACCTGTTCATCGACGTCTCCGGCGGTTGATATCGCACGACGCCTCGTGCAGCAACCCCTCCTGAAAATCGACGACCCCATGATGGCGCAGGCCGTGCGCAACGGCCCCCGCATTGGCCTGCTGTGCACGGCCAGCAGCACGGTGGAGCCCAGCAGCGCGCTGCTGCGCGCACATGCGGCAGAGCAAGCCCGGGAAATCAGCATCCAGACGGTGCTGCGGCCCGAGGCCTACCAGGCGCTGATGGCGGGTGACCGTGCGCGGCACGACGCCATTCTTCAGGAGGCTGCTGCAGAGTTGTCCCGTGAGGTGGATGTTCTGGTCCTGGCCCAGGCCTCGCTGGCGCATCTGCGCGACCCGCTGGCCGCAACACTGACCTGCCCCGTATTGGCCAGCCCGCCATTGCTGATGCAGGAAATCGCCCGACTCAGTGCCGGGAAGCCGGTGGCCCAGGCCGCCTGAGCCCCTTCCATCCACCCCATCCATCCGGGCAAACCATGACCACCCTGCTGCAAGAATGCGAAGCCTTCGAGGTGTTGTCGTTCCCCCGCCCCACCTTCGTGGACATGCGATCCTTCGCACGCGACCGGCACCAGGGCATACCTGTCGAAGCCCACTCCGGTGACGACCGCTTCCTGTCGTGCCGACGCGTTCTGGCCTGGCCTGCAGGTGCTGTGACCGCTGGCGTGATCGAACTGAAGTCCGGTCAGGGCATGGTCTCGTTCCAGCCGGCTGACGAGTGTGTCATCGTCCATGATGGCCAGCTGACCCTCATCCAGGCAGATACCGAGCTGACGTTCGGGCCAGGCCAGGCTGCGCTGATCCCGCGCGGTGCCAGCTTCTCCTGGACGGCACTGGGTTCTGTTTCGCTCATCTTCACCCGCTACAACCGCAGCCAGACGGGTAGCGGCCGAATCCTGCGACTGCAGGAAGCACCTGAGCTCAAACCCTCGGGCCCGCCGCCCCTGGATCTGCTGACCACACCGCTCCCGTCCTGCCGCAACCACACCGACTACACCAGCGCCGATGGCCTGTTCAAGTGCGGCACCTGGGACTCGACGCCGTATGAGCGCCGCCCGCTGTTCTACAAGCACTTTGAGCTGATGCACCTGCTGCAAGGCTGTGTGGATTTCGTCGACGAAACCGGCCGCCGCCGCACCTTTTCGAAGGGCGACATCTTCCTGATCGAAAGGGGTGCCCGCTGTACCTGGGAGAGCCGCGAACACGTGGCCAAGGTGTATGTGATCTACCAACCCTAGTGAACACCATGAGCTTTCTCTACAAGTCCGACCCCGTCCGCGGCGCGGTGTGGGCCCAGCGGTTTTCCCAGCAGCTGCCGGAGCTGCCGTTTCGCATCTGGCCCGACGTGCCGGACCCGCACGAGGTGCGCTACCTCGCCGCCTGGGAACCCCCCGCCGACCTGGCCACCCGGTTCCCGAACCTGGAGGTGCTCTTCTCCACCGGCGCCGGGGTCGACCAGTTCGACTTCTCGGTCATTCCCGAAACACTGCCGGTGGTGCGCATGGTCGAGTCCGGCATCGTCAACGGCATGGTCGAGTACGTGACGCTGGCCGTGCTGTCCCTGCATCGAGACTGGCACACCTACCGGCAACAACAGCAAGAAGGCCGCTGGCAGACCCATCGCGTGTATCCCGCCTCGTCGCGGCGCGTGGGCGTGCTGGGCCTGGGTGTGCTGGGGCGCGCCGTGCTCGACAAGCTGCACGGCTTCGGGTTTGCCTGCGCGGGCTGGAGCCGTTCGCCACAGCAAATCGACGGCATCGAATGCCATGCGGGCGCCGATGGCTTGCAGGCGTTCCTGGCCCGCACCGACATCCTGATCTGCCTGCTGCCGCTGACCGACAACACGCGCGGCGTTCTCTGCAAGACCCTTTTCGATCAGTTGCCCTGTGGCGCCGCGCTGGTCAACGTGGGCAGAGGCGCGCACCTGGTGCAGGACGATCTGCTGCGGTCACTGGACGAAGGCCAGCTCTCCCGCGCCGTGCTGGACGTGTGCGAACCTGAGCCGCTGCCGCCGCGGCATCCGTTCTGGACCCATCCTCAGATCGCGCTCACGCCCCACATCGCCAGCATGACGCAGCCGGAAACCGCGGTCGATGCGCTCATTCACAACCTGCGCCGGCATCAACAAGGCCTGCCGATGACCGGACTGGTCGACCGCGCGCGGGGTTACTGAAACATCCATCCACAGCCATGAAAACACTGTTGCTCAACAAGGAGCAGGTCGGCCGACTGATCTGCATGAAGGAAGTCATTGGAACGGTGGAGGAGGCCTACAAGGCCTTCAACAGCGGCCAGGTGAACCAGCCCCCCTACACCTGCATCCACCTGCCGCCCAGCGGCGAGATCGACTTCAAGATCAGCCACAGCAGCGCCAACGACATCATCTCGATGAAGGCCTCGTCCGGCGGCTTTCCCAACAACCCCGCTGACCACGGCGTGCCCAGCGGCATGGGCACCGTGCTGCTGTTCGACGCGCGCAGCTGCGCGCTCATCTGCGTGATGGACGGCAGTCTGCTCACCGGCCTGCGCACCGGTGCCGCGGGCGCCGTGTCGGTCAAGGTGCTGGCCCGGCAGAACGCCCGGAAGATCACCTCCATCGGCACCGGCAACCAGGCCCGCATGCAGATTCGGGCCATTCGGGAGGTGATGAAGATCGAAGAAATCCACGCCTGGGACCACCACCCCGAAAACCTCGCCCGCTTCAAGGCAGACATCGAACGCGAGTTCGACATTCCGGTGGTGATGGCCCGCTCGATGCGGGAGGCGGTTGAACAGGCCGACATCCTGATCACCACCACACGTGGCAAAGGCTCGCTGGTGGAAGCCGCCTGGATCCAGCCCGGCACGCACATCGTCGCCATGGGCACGGACACCTATGGCAAGCAGGAACTTGAACCGGAGATCTTCCGCAACGCCAAGATCGTCAACGACTCGATCGCGCAGTGCATCGAAAAGGGCGAGACCTGGCACCCGCTGAACCAGAACATCATCACCCGGGCCGACATCCATGCGGAGCTCGGCGAAATCCTGCTGGGCAAAAAGCCGGGACGCGAGACCGATGACGAGATCACCATCTTCGACTCCACGGGCATGGCCATCCAGGACAACACCACGGCTGACAAGATCTACCGCAATGCCATCGCCAGCCAGACTGGCACCACCTTTGAGTTCATTCCATGACCTTGACCATGACCATGCTCGAACACCCTACCCTTCAGGACATCCACCAGGCCCGCGAACGGCTCAAACCCCTCATCCGGCACACGCCCTTGTTGCGTGCAGAAAAGATCGAGCCCAGCGTGGGCTGTCAGCTGTATCTGAAACCCGAGACCCTGCAGATCACCGGCGCCTTCAAGATCCGGGGCGCGTTGAACAAGTCGATGTCGCTCCCCAAGGAAGCGATTGCCAACGGCATCATCGCCACCTCTTCAGGCAACCATGCGCAGGGGCTGGCCTACGCCGCCCGGATGCTGGGCGTGAAGGCGGTGCTGGTCGTGCCCGTGACCACACCCAAGATCAAGATCGCGAACACCCAGGCGCTGGGCGCAGAAGTGGTGCTGTTCGACGGCGACACCGCCGCCCGCTGGAAACGGGTGTACGAGATCGCCGCAGAACACCACTACGCGGTGGTGCACGCCTTCGAGGACCCGCTGGTCATGGCCGGCCAGGGCACCATCGGCCTTGAAATACTGGAAGACCTGGCCGATGTGGACACGGTCATCATTCCCATGGGCGGCGGCGGCCTCATCTCCGGCATCGCCACCGCCATCAAGGAAAGCAACCCCTCGGTGCGCGTGGTTGGCGCCGAACCCGCCCTGACGCCCAAGTACTTTCAAAGCCGCATCAACGGGGAACGCACCTCACTGCCGCTGAAGAACACCATTGCCGACGGTTTGCGCATCAGTGTGCCGGGGCAGAACCCCTACCCCATCATCGAAAAATACGTGGACGAGATCATCCTCGTCGAGGACGAACACATCATCGCGGGCATGCGCACGCTGGCCAGGGATGCGAAGCTGATTGCCGAGCCGGCAGCGTCCATCGGCATCGGCGCCCTGCTCGCCGGCAGTGTGACGCTCAAGCCAGACGAAAAAGTCTGTGTGGTGCTGACCGGTGGGAACTGGGACCTGTGCGACCTGGCCGAGGTCTATGCCGGTGGTTGAGCAGCCCGTGCTTGCGCGATCCCGAATCCGCCGCCCGAAACCCTGACAGTCTTGGGGGCGAACTCTGGCAGTTAGAAGTCAGCAACCTTGCCCCATGCCGAAGCGCTGAACCGTTCCGGCCGGAAGGGTTCCGGATCGAAAATGGGTTGAGCGCCGGTGACCAGGTCGGCGATCAGATGGCCTGCGCCCGGACCGATGCCGAAACCATGGCCCGAGAAGCCTGCGGCCAGGATGAAACCGGGCACTTGCGGTATTTCCCCGATGCCGGGCACGCCGTCGGGCGTGCTGTCGATGTAGCCTGCCCAGGTGTTCGAAATGCGGGCTTCACGAAGCGCGGGCATCAAATCGATGGCACGGCGGTGGGTTTCGCGCACGCCTGCGGGGTCGGGCCGGGGGTCGAGGATGCGCGCCCGTTCCATGGGCGTGGGTGCGTCCAGCTTCCAGCGGGCGCGGGTTTCATGACCCCAGCGCATGCCTTCCAGCCCGCCGGGAAACACGTTGCGCCAGCGCTTGGCGAACATGGGCACGAACTGTGGGGCGAAGCGGATGAGCTGCGGCGTCGGGTCCACCCGCCCCCGGCCGCTGATGGCCAGCACGTAATGACCGTCCGGGCGCCGAGTGATGGCGACGTTGGGGCCGGCCAACGCGTCGGGCAGGCTTTGTGCCACAGGCGACACACGCACCATGGACTGGCGCACCGTGGCCAGTGGAAACCGCACGCCGAGCTGGTGGCAGAACGATGACGCCCAGGCACCGCCTGCCATGACCGCGATACGGGTTTTGATGGTTCCGGCTTCGGTCACGACACCGCTGACGCGGCCACCTTCGAGCTCAATGCCACGCGCGGCGCAGTTCTGGTGGACGCTGCCGCCGAGCTTCATGATCGCGGACGCGACCGCAGGCGCCGCCTTGGCCGGGTCGGCCGTGCCGTCGCTGGGAGAGAAGACGCCGCCCTTCCATGCGCGACCGGTGGCACGGCCGCGCTCCGAGGCTTCGCGGCCGCTCAGCATGTGCGTGGTCACGCCGGTGGAGATCGCCAACTCGCGCCATTTGGCCCAGGTGGAAAGCTGTGCTTCGTCGTCGCTCAGATAGAGCAGCCCGTGGCGGTTGAAGCCCGTATCCTGCCCGGAATCGGCGCCGAACTGCTCCCACAGCGCCAAGCTCTTCGTCGCCATGGGCAACTCGCGCTCATCGCGGTTCTGCTGGCGGCACCAGCCCCAGTTGCGACTCGACTGCTCGGCACCGATGAGACCCTTTTCGACCAAGACAACAGAAACCCCGCGCTTGGCCAAGTAGTAGGCGGTAAAGGCTCCGATGATGCCGCCGCCGATCACGACAACCTCCGCAGAGGCCGGCGGCTTGGAAGATGTCTGGATGTGGTTCAGCGGATGGGACATGATGGGTCTTGATCGTCCGGTCAGGCCAGGACGCTTGGGCTCACGTAGAACTTGGCCGCCTGATCGCTGCTTTCCCATCCCAACGCCGCCCTGCGGAGAACGGTGGGAAGAAGTGAGGCGTCAGCGCGATGCACGGTGACAAAGTTTAGGCCGCGTGCCCCTCGACCCGGTGCTGCAATGAGGGTCTTGCGCAATGCAGGTTGCTGTTGTTCGAGCCGCTATCAGCAGATCCTGCCGTCGCGCCAGGTCGAACGGAGACGGTCAAGCCTGGTGCATGACTCGGCGATTCATCGCTTCACACCGGTGATCGACATGGACTCTGGCTTGAGGTCCTGGCAGCCAGTGGGGACTTCCGCCACCCGGCTGAAGACCTCCGTCTCGCCATTGATCTCGCTGCCCACATAGGCGCGCACATGCAGATTGCCGCCTTTCAAGCGCAGCTTGGTGCTGTAGAACTTGCGCTTGCGGGTATCAAAAGCCCAGCCGTCCTTCCAGACACCGGCGTCAAACTTCGCCGCCTCAAAAACCTTGCGGTTGCAGTCCAGGGAGGCGCTGCGCGTGGGGTTGTCGACTTCGGCGTCCCAGACGATCACGCCGCACAGCCCGGTCGGCGGCGCATTTTTGTACAGCGGGCAGCGGGCCAGCTGCACGACCCCGTCGCGCTGCGCGGTCATCCAGTAGCCGGTGAAGTCGTCGGCCTTGTCCTGGGCCTGCGCGGCCACCATCGCAGAGCCGATGGCCAGGGCCGTCATCCATGGGTGGACCTTCATGGGTGTGCTCCTCGTCAGATCCAGCGCAACACCCTCAGCAGGGATGCGCTGAGCCAGGATGTGCGCCGGGTGTAGGGTGGGAAGAACAGGCTCAGCGGCATCAGGGGACCGGAAGCGAGACAGGCGCGCTCATGCGAGAACGCCTTGAAACCGTAGTGACCATGCGCGCTGCCGATGCCCGAGTGGTTCACGCCACCGAAGGGCAGACCGCCATGCACGTACTGCTGCACGCAGTGGTTGAGACAGAGGCCGCCCGAGCTGGTCTGGGCCGTGACCCGGGCCTGCGTCGACCGGCTGCGGCTGAACAGGTACAGCGCCAGCGGCTTGGGCTGCGCGTTGATGCGCTGGATCACCTGATCGATCACGTCGAAGGCTTCGATGGGCAGCACCGGGCCAAAAATTTCTTCGGACCCGATGCGCGCCTCGGCGGGCACGTCGGTCAGCAGCGTGGGCGCCACGTAGCGCGCGGCGCTGTCGTGGCGGCCGCCGGCCACCAGGGTGGCGCCGCGCGCCAGCGCGTCGTCGATCAGCGCCCCGAGTCGTTCCGTGTGGCGCGGGCTGATCATGCGCGCCAGGTCCGGGCTCGCCTCAACGGAGGCGTCGTTGGCACCGTAGCGCTCCGCCATCAGTTCCTGACACAGGCGGATGAACTCTGCCTTGACACTGCGATGCACGTACACGTGATCGGGCGCGACACAGGTCTGGCCGGCGTTGGTGAACTTGCCCCAGAGGATCAGTTCGGCGGCCTGCCGCAGATCAGCCGACTGGTCCACGATCACCGGCGACTTGCCACCCAGCTCCAGCGTCACGGAGGTGAGGTGCCGCGCAGCGGCCTCCATCACCAGCCTGCCCACAGCGGTAGAGCCGGTGAAGAACACATGGTCGAAGGGCAGCGTCAGCAGCTGCTGTGCGGTGGCCACCCCGCCCTGCACGAGCGTGATTTCGGCTGGGTCGAACAGCTCGGCGACCAGTTCTGCGACGAGTGCGTTGACATGGGGCGTGAACTCCGAAGGCTTGAGGATCACCGTGTTGCCCGCCGCGATGGCCGACACCAGCGGGCCGAGCAGGGTGTTCACCGGGTAGTTCCAGGGGCCGATGATCAGGCAGCGCCCGCGCGGCTGGGCCAGCACCCGGGCGTGCGTGCCCAGCGTGGTGAGCGTGGGCCGCACCTGTTGCGGTCGCATCCAGCGCGCCAGGTGCGCGATGGCGTGGCGCGCTTCGTCCACCACCGGCAGCAGTTCGGTCAGGTCGACCTCCAGCGGCGGCTTGCGCAGGTCGGCCGCGAAGGCGGTGTACCAGGCCTCGCGGCGGCTCAGCAAGCCATCGCGAAGCCGCTTGAGCTTGCCCACACGCTCACGGGCGGTGGAGCTGCGCAGCGCCAGTGCGGTCGGCGCCTGTTGCTCGAAGAGGCGCAGGAGGATCTTCGGGTCGGCATCGTCGATGGGGGGCATGGCCAGGTCTTTCACAGGCGCGGCAACTCGCTGCGCAGGATGCACGTGGTCAAACGCTTGGGCAACAGCAGCGCCAGCACCCGGCCGATCCCGGACGACGCACCGACGATCAGGACCACCTTGTTCTTGAATTCCACCGTGACGCTCCCTCACGTTGCCGAGGCGCTGCGGCGCTGGCGCAGCCACTCGATCGCATGCTCGGTCAGGGTCTCCCGGATCGGCCGGTAGGTGATGCCCAGTTCCTCGATGCTGCGCCGGTTGTCGACCGGGAACCGGATGCCCAGATGGTTGCGGATGTACTCGGGCGTCAGACCGAACACGGGACCAATCAGCCGGACCAGCCAGTCGGGGATGGTGTGGCGCGGCAGCAGCCAGGGCCGGGGGTGCACGCTGCGCAGGATCTTCGAGATCTCGACGAAGGAGATCATCTCCTTCTCGGCCAGGATGTAACGCCCGTGCGCTTGCGACCGCTCGGCCGCGCGCAGATGGGCCAGAGCGACCTCGCGCACGTCCACCGTGGTCAGGCTCAGGTCGGGCATGCCGTAGAACAGCACGCCACGCAGCATCTCGTCGAGCAGGAACAGGCTACCGGACACCGATTCGGGTGTGAGTGAGGGGCCGAGGATCAGGCCGGGGTTGATCGTCACCAGGCTCCAGCGCTGCTGCAGACCGTGCAGGCGCCAGGCCTCCTTCTCGGCCTCGACCTTGGACAGGTGGTAGGGGTTGTTCGCCAGCGTGCTGCTGGTGTTGAAGTAGGCCTCGGCGAGCACACCGTCCTTCATCTGCCGCACGTCGATGTAGTCGCCGAAGATCGCGCCCACCGTCGAGGTCATCACCACGCGCTGCACACTGGGGGTGCGCTCGACGCTGCCCAGCACGTTGCGCGTGCCCTGCAGCGCCGGCTCCAGCATCTGGCGGCGCCCGTCGGTGATCTTCTCCGGCAGCAGGAAGGGCGAGGCCACGTGATGCACCACGGCGCAGCCCGCCATCGCCTCGTTGAAGGAACCGGGCTTGAGCAGGTCCGCCTCGAACAGCGCCAGGCGCCCCGGGAACTGCTGCTGCATGGCGTGCAGGGGGCGCAGCTTGGCCGTCTGGCCCAGGCTGCGCACCGTGGCGTGCACGGTGTGCCCGGCTTCCAGCAGCAGGCGCGTGAGGTGCGCGGCGACAAAACCGCTGGCACCCGTGACCAAGTGAATGGTGTTCAAGGCAAGATCCTCATGGGTTGCGCGCCACGGCGCGTTCGGGTCAGCAGCGCCAGTGTGGCCGCAGTCATGGCAAACGCCACGCTGAGCAGGGGAACGGCGCTGGCGTCGTTGCCCTCGACCATGAACGAAGCGGTGAGCGGTCCCAAGGCGCTGCCCAGCAGCTGCGCCGCCGGCACCAGGCCCGCCAGGCGGCCGCTGGGGTCGGCGCGGAACGCCAGGCCGATGTGGAACGGCAGCATGAACAGCCACACAAAACCGAACGCCGCACAGGCGATGGAGAAGCTGCGCACACCGCCCGCGGGCAACTGGTGCACGGTGGCGGTGACCGCGGCCAGCGCCATCGAACAGAACACCAGGGTGGGTACCAGCGGCAGTCGGCGCACCGCCAGCGCCGCCACGCTGCCGCCCACCACCTGCATCACCAGCACCGCGGCAACCAGGGTCTGCGCGGCGCGTGCGTCCAGCCCCACGGCCTGGCCCAGCGGCTCCAGGTAGGCCCAGAACGAGCCCAGCGCCGCCAGCTGCAGGAACACCACGGCCAGGGGCTGCAGCGTGGCGGCCGACCATCGGAAGCCCGAGACCGCGGGCGGGGCCAGGGGCGCGAGGCGCGCCGGCTGCACGAACGCCAGCAGGCAGGGCAGCAGCGCCAGCAGGGCCAGCGCCACGAAGCCGCCCGGCCAGCCCCAGCGCGGAATGATGGCGTTGGCCAGCGCCAGCCCCAGCAGGGCCTGGGCAATGGTCTGCAGCACGAAGAAGACACCGCCAATGCGCGCCGGCTGGGCCGTGCGCACGATCACGCCGGTGGTGCCCCAGATCAGCACCCCCTCGGCCAGGCCCGCGCCCGCCCGCACGGCCGCCATGCCGCCGTCGCCCACGGCCTGCAGGGTGAGCAGGTCCAGCGCCGCGGCGCACAGCGCGGCGAGGATGGTGATCAGCCGCAGCCGCGCGACGGGCAGCAGGGTGTCGCCGAGCACCACGCCCAGCCCCAGCATGATGATCTCGGCCATCGCCACGATGCCCACGCCCTCCAGGCTGACGTGGCCGGCCTCGACCAGGGCTCCGAGCAGGATGGGCTGCACGCCCACCATGAGCACGGCGATGGTGCCGATGGCCAGCGCACCGGCCAGTTGCACTGGGGAAGCACTCGGATAGGGTCGGGATGACATGGCATGCCCCTCCAGGGTGGGTCAGTAACCGTTGCTCTCTTCGGGCAGAAGCCCTTGCACGAAACGCACTGCCGCGCGCTGCCGATCCTTCGCCAGGCGGCGGTTGGCCACCAGGCGAACGATCCAGGGCAGCGGCCGCACGCGCCCGTTGCCGGCCACGGCCAGCACATAGGCCTTGGCGCACTTCTCGAACAGCTCGGCGTTGAGCGCCAGGCGCAGCGCGGTCATGCCCAGGCAAACCGGTCGACCCCGCAGCAGCAGCGCATTGCCGCCCTGCCGCAACACCGCCGGCACATCACCCACGCCCGCGCTCGGCGGCCCCATCGGGCCCAGATGGCGCGCCTGCTCGTCGAACACCTGAGGCATCGCGCCGCCGAAATCTGCCAGGCAGCGGCCGAACGCCCCACCGCCCACGGCGATGGCGCCCACGTCACTGCGCGTGATGTAGGTGGCGCCATGCGCCTCGGCTTCGCGCGGTGCCGCGCGCCAGACCAAGCGCTGTGGCGCGCTGTCGCTGGCAAGCCCGAACCACATGGCCTCGGTGCCGGGAATGCGCAGCGAAAGGCTGGCGCCTTCGCCATCCAGCAGGCCCTTGACCTGCAGCCGGTCGCGCACCCCGGGCCATTGCGCACTCAAGTCTTGTTCGATGCCCATGGCGTCAGACAAGCTTGAAGACGTCTTCGAAGCGGTTGAGCGCATCGTCGATCACTTGGTTGGTGTCGGCCAGGCTGGTGTAGATGCGACTGCCGGCCAGCGTGATGAGGCCATGGGCCGTGTAAGCCGCGCCCATCTCTTCCATCATGTGCTTGCGGCGCTTGGCTTCGTCTTTCACCTTGAACAGCTTCCACAGGCTGCTGGTGTCCAGCAGCAGCACGCCCGAGGTTTGCAGGTGCACGATGGAGCCCATGTTGTAGGCCACGTAAGGCAAGCCCAGGCGGTTGATGATTTCGTCGAGCCCCTGGCGCAGGCGGTCGCCCGCACGGCCTGCCACGCCCGCAGCGTCGGTGCGCTGCGCCTCCCTCAGCGCGTAGTAGCCGGCCACGCAGGACAGCGGGTTGGCCGACAGCGTGCCGCCCACGAAGGCGCGTTTGGCGGTGGTACCGATGCCGCCCACCAGCATCATCATGATGTCCTTGCGCCCGCCGATGGCGCCCGCCATGGGGTAGCCGCCGGTGAGGCACTTGCCCAGCACGGTAAGGTCGGGCTTGACGCCGAAGTAGGCCTGCGCACCGCCCATGCCGATGCGGAAACCGGTCACCACCTCATCAAAAATCATCAGCGCGCCGAACTCGTCGCACAGCTTGCGCACCTGGCGGTTGTAGTCGGGGTGCACCGGCCGCGTACCGCTCTCGGGACCCAGCGGCTCCAGCAGCACCGCGGCCGTGCCGCCGCGCAGGCGGTTCCAGCGCAGCTGGCTGCGCAGCGCGTCCAGGTCGTTGGGGTTGCACTCCTGCGTGTTGCCGGTGGCGCCGTGCGGGATGCCCACGGCCTCCATGCGGCCGGTCTTGGGCAGGCGCATGCCGACCACCAGTTGGTCGCTCCAGCCGTGGTAGGCGCCGCCCACCTTGATGATGCGCTTCTTGCCCGTGTAGGCGCGCGCCAGGCGCACCGCACCCATCACCGCCTCGGTGCCCGAGCCCAGCAGGCGCACCATGTCCACGCCCGGCATGCTCTGGCACACCAGTTCGGCCAGCTTGACTTCGTATTCGTGCAGCAGGCCGGTGACGGGGCCACACGAATCCAGCACCTCGTTGACCTTCTGGCGTACCGCCGGGTGGTTGGAGCCCAGCAGCGTGGGGCCACCCGCCTGCAGGAAGTCGATGTAGCGGTTGCCGTCCACGTCGGTCATGTGGGCGCCTTCGGCCTGCGTGATGGCCAGCGGGAACGGGTGGTTGAAGGCCAGGTTGTGCTGCACGCCGCCGGGGATCACGGCCTTGGCACGTTCGGACAGCCGCCGCGAGCCCTGGCAGCGCTCGTCGAAGTAGCGCATCACCTGCGGCATCTTGTCGGCGCGGATGGGCCGCATGGGCTGCTTGACCAGTTCGGCAAAGCGGCGGTAGAGGTTGTCCACGTTGGGCCAGGCGGAGATGGCCGGGCGCGGGGCGGTGGCGGCTGATGCGGCGGTGTGAATGGAGGACAGATTGCTCATGGTGGATGGGCGGATGGATGGCAGGGAGGAATCAGGCCACCAGCGCGTCGGCGACGCGCCGCAGTGCGGCCTGCATGAGAGGCTCCCGTTCGCTGCGCGCAGCGATGCGCTGCAGCAGCAGGGAGGTGCACAGGGTTTCGAGGTCTTCCACTGCCTGCAGGGCTGCGTCGGGCGTGGCGCCGCAGCAGAGCGCGCCGTGGTTGAGCATCAGGTAGGCGTTGGTGTCGGGGCGCAGCTGGCGGGCCAGCCTGGACGACAACCAGCCGCTGCCCGACGGGGCGTAGCCCGCCACGGGAATGCGCTCACCCAGCAGCCGCCGCAGGGGGCCGGGGGGCACCTCCAGCGGCCGCCCCAGCAGGGCGCAGGCGCTGGCGACGGGCTGGTGCGTGTGCACGCTGGCCTGCACGTCGGGCCGGGCGCGCAGCACCTGCGCGTGCAGGCCGCTCTCGACCGATGGCGACTTGCTCCCTCCGACCTGTCGCAGATCGGCCAGGCGCAGCACGCACACGTCGTCGGCGCTCATGGTGAGGTAGTCGGTGGCCGAGGGCGTGACGGCGATGTGTTCGGCGTCGATGCGCAGCGCGATGTTGCCGCCCGTGCCGGAGAAGTGTCCCTGGTGGGAGAGCTGGACGCACATCTCGACGACAGTGCGGCGAACGGACAGCGTGTTCACTGGTGAACCTTCGTGCTGCGCACTCCAGTATTCGCCTTTCGGGCGGCCGGGCAGGCTCATGCGGTAGCTCCCTGAGGTTGGTTGAGTCGGTGGTAGAGCGGTGCCAGCCGCGTGCGCACCTCCTTGAAGGTCTCGAACTGGTCGTCGTGCAGGCGGCGCAGCGCGCGGTCGGGTTCATAGACGGCGCGCGTGCGCCGCAGGTGCGACAGGTCGGCGAACGACAGCGCACCCATGCCGACGCCGGCGATGTAGGTGGCGCCGATGGCATTGGTCTGGATCGGGTTCTCGATCTGCCGGATCGGTTGCCCGGTCACGTCGGCCATGATCTGGCACCACACGTCCGACTGCGCACCGCCACCCACCGCGGTGATGGTGCCGGCGTTTCGACCGAGCAAGCGGGCAAAGGGTTCGAGCATCCAGCGTGTGTTCAGTGCCACCCCTTCCAGGAAAGCGCGGAAGATGTCCTCGCGCGTGTGCTCCAGCGACATGTTCAGCAGCCCAGCGCGCAGGCGCGGGTCGTCCACCGGCGTGCGCTCACCCAGCAGCCAGGGTGTGTAGATCAGGCCTCGCGCGCCCGGCGGCACGCGGGCGGCAATGCGGTTGAGCACCTCGTAGACCGCAGGGTGCTCCTCGTCACTCGCGAGTTCGTCTGGGTGGTAGAGGATGCGGTCGCGCAGGAACGAGAGGTTGGCCCCGGCGGTGGACTGCAGCGCCATCGCGAGGTAGCGCCCATCGACGGCACTGGGGATGGCAGCGATCTTGTGGCGCACGTCGGTCTTCATGAAGGGGACGTGCGCACCCAGCCAGGACGAGGTGCCCAGGTACAGATGGGTGTCGAAGTCGTCCACGGCCGCGCCCACGGCCACCGCCGAGTTGTCCACCGCGCCCGCCACCACCACGGTGTTGTGCCTCAGGCCCAGTGCCTGCGCCACATCGGGCAGGAGGGGGCCGAGCACCTCGGTGGAATGCACGATCTCCGGCAGCTTCTCTGCATCGATACCCAGCAGGCGAATCAGGCCGGCGTCATAGCGGATTCGGTACGGGTCGCGGTTGTTGGTGACCCAGGAGGTGACGGTGGAATCCTGCGTGGCGCAGAACCGGCCCGTCAGACGCAGGTTCAGGTAGTCGAGCACGTTGAGGAACTTGTGCGTGCGCTGGTAGCGCTCGGGTTCCTCGTCGCGGAGGTAGGCCATGTGCCCGGCCGAGTCGCGCCCTGAGAGCGACGGCGCGCCACCGGTCAACCGCAACCAGCGCCACAGCTTGAGCGGCCCATAGCCCTCGATGCTCAGGCCGCGGCCGCGCACCCGGCGTGCCATGGCGGCGGCACCGCGGGCATCGAGCCAAGTGAGCGCGCGCCCGATGGCCTGACCGCTGCGGTCCACGCACACCGTGCCTTCGGTCTGCGCGGAGCAGCACACCGCCACGACACGGCGTCGCAGTCCGGCGTCGCCGGCGAGGATCTCGCCCGCGCTGCCGAGCAACGCCGCCCACCAGTCCTGCGGCTCCTGCTCGGCCAGGGCGCCCTGCACGTGCAGCGGCACCGCGCGGAACGCCCAGGCGCGCACCACGCCGTCGAGCGACACCAGGGCGCACTTGCAGCCCGAGGTGCCCAGGTCCACCGCGAGCACGAGGCGCTCGTCGGTATGAGCGGGTGTGGAATTGCGTGTGGCGCCCATCTCAGTGCGCCCCAGCACCGTTGTGCCGCACGAAGCCATACCACCCAGAGGCACCGACGAACCGGCTTCGCCGGGCCTCGGGCGCCGTCGCCCTCCCGCCGAAGGCGAGAGAGGGGGCTGAGGACTGCGGCTCCAAAGCCTGCCTGCGCAGGCCTGGACAGGACGAAGAGGCATCGGCTCTGGCGATGCCGCGGCCTGCAAGGCGAGCGAAGCGGCGCAGGGGGTGGCCCATATCAGAAACTGCGCGAAACGGAGAGCACGAGGCGGTCGTTGTCCGTGGCGCGCACCTTGTCGCCGTCGAGCGCGATGTAGAGCTCACGCACCTTGGTGCGGGTGGTCATCCACTCGGCGCTCCAGTTGAAGCCCCAGCGCTTGTGCGTGATGCCAACCGCGTAGTCGGTGAAGTTCGCCTCTTTGAAGTTGGCGACTTTCTGGTAGCCGCCGTGCAGGTTCAGCGCGGTGGTCGGGTTCAGATCGATCTTGTAGCCCAGGTCCAGCAGCCAGCTGCCGCGCGAGTTCTGGTCGCCACGCGCATAACAGGCCAGCCCCGGCATCGGATCGGCCATGGTCGAAAGCATGGTGCCGCACACGCTGCCGGTGTTGGCACCGCGGTAGGTCTTGGAGATCACATTCATGACGCGCGCCTCCAGCGCGCCGTAGCCGATCTCGGCCAGCGCGAAGGCGCTGTCGTATCGGGTGCGGCGCCAGTCCGTGGGCGTGCCGGTCGCCATGTCAAAGCTGTGCGGTGCTTCGAACTTCGCACCCGGGAACAACTCGGCGGCCAGGCCCACGCCGAAGTGCCACCCCTCGGGGTCGCCGAATCGGTAGCCACCAGCCAGCGTGGCGCCGAGTCCCTTGCCACCGAGGAACTGCTGCTTGCTCACCGTGGCGAACTCCGCCAGGCCGACCAGGCCGCTTTCGTGCGCGGCCTGCACGCTGAGCTTGGCGCCCGGCCGGTTGAACGAGTCGGAGACACCGCGGCTGCGCACGTCGGTGGTGAGCTTGAGTTCCGTGGTCACGGCGAAGCTGGCCATTTCCTGGGCGAACGAGGGCACGGCGGCGCTGACCAGCAAGGTGGCAATGGCAACCGACAGGGGGCGGATCGGATTCATGTGGGGACTTTCCTTGGGCGATGGGTGGGAGTGGACTGACGGGAGGGGAACGCAGGGTGACGGGATCAGGATTTGCAGGCCGGCGCGGCAGGCAAGCTGGCCACGCGCTTGAGCCGTTCGGTCTGGCCGAGGATTTCCACGCCCACGAAAGCGCGGATGCGCAGTTCGTCGGCCTGGGCGCGCACGACGCCCTTGTATTTCTTGCCGTCGCGCGGGTCGTAGACCCAGCCATCGCGCCAGGCGTCCTTGTCGTAGCGCCCGAGCTGTGCAATGCGCACGCCACAGGTGTCGGCCGGGGTGCCGGCGTCCTTGTCCCAGACGATGGTTCCGCACAATGCGGCGGGCAGATCGGCACAGGGCGCGAAGCGGATCACCGCATCGCTCTCCGCGGTCATCCACAAGCCGTTGGCGTCATCGGGTCCAACGGCTTGCGCCGACATGGCCAGCGACCAGCAGGCAACAGTGATCAGGCGGATCAGGGTCTTCATGGCGGACACCTTTCTTGCGTGAAGACAAGGCACATTTAGATAGTGATAGCTAGTTTATAGTGATGACTACTGTTTTGGGGAAAAAATTTACTGGGAGAATCCCTAATGCCACAGACCCTCCGTTCCATGCCCTCGATCCGCAAGCCCCAGCCTTCCCTGGTCACCAAGAAGCAGCCCGCGCAGCAGCGCGCCACCGAGACCTTCGAACGCATCCTGGAAGTGACCGCGCAGACCCTGGCCGACGTGGGCATCGAGCGGCTGTCGACCAACCTGGTGTGCGAGCGCGCCGGGCTCACGCCACCGGCGCTTTACCGCTACTTCCCCAACAAGTACGCGCTGTTGTCCGAACTGGGGCAGCGCCTGATGCAGGCCCAGAACGAGCGCGTTGACCGCTGGATCACGCTGGAGGTGTTCAACGGCGGTGTCGACAGCCTTGAACGCGCGATCGAAGGGCTGATCGTCGACACCTATGAAGCCACGGTGCAGACCGTGGGCGGGGTCTGGATCATGCGGGCCCTGCGCGCCGTGCCCGCCCTGCAACAGGTGCGGCTGGCATCCCACGCCGCCGTCACGCACGAGCAGACCCGGCTGCTCGCGATGGCCCTGCCCGAAGCCGACGCGGCCGAGCTGCAGCTCGTCAGCCGCATCGTGGTGGAACTGATCTACGCCACCGTCGAGATGATTTTTGACGAGCCGCTGGACGTGAAGGCCGTGGCCCGCACCGTGGCCGGCATGATCGCCAGCCACCTGACCCGCGTGCGGCCGGTGGGCGAAAAAACCGACACTGTCAAGACACCAAAGCCCGCAGCCCGCAAAGCCCGTGGCCCGGGGTAGCGCGTAGCGCTGCGGGGGGACCTTCAGACTCCACCAGCGAACGCGCGGCGCACCGACACGCCCGCCACCCACTGGGCGCCGCGCGCCTGCAGCAGGGCGTCCTGCGCGCGCAGGTGGCTACGCCGCACATCGAGCACGGTGTTCAGGTCAACCAGGCCGGCCTCGAACATGCGCTGGCTGCGGCTGGCCGCATCGGCACCCGCACGCAAGGCCTGCTCCAGCTCGGCCACGGTGGTCTCGGCAGCGGCGAGCTGCACCAGCGCGGTCTCGGCATCGGCCAGCGCAACGAGCATGGCCTTTTCGTACCCGGCCATGGCCTCCTGGGTGCGAGCCTCATGGACGGCGATGTTGGCGCGGATGCGGCCGCCGTCGAAGATCGGCAACGCCAGCGACACACCGTAGCCGACCACGAGCGTGGGCGATGCGCTGCTTCCACCCACGCTCAGGCGCTCCTTGTGGCCCGCCCAGTCGAGCTGGATGCGCGGGTAGAGGTCGCGCCGGGCCACACCCAGCCGCGCGGCGGCGGCCTCCAGCGCGCGTGCCTGCAGCCGCACGTCGGGCCGGCGCTCCAGCAGCTCAGCCGGCAGCAGCCCGGCCGGTGCGGCGATGCCGGTCGCGCCGGCGTCCGCAAAGGCCAGCGTGGGGTCGGGCTGCGCGGCGCCGGTGAGCACCGCCAGTTGGCGCAGGCGCGCGCGCTGCGCGCCCTGCAACTGTGCGAGTGCGGCCCGCTCCTGCCCCTGCTCGGCGAGCTGGCGGTCCACGTCCAGCGCGCTCGACTGGCCCGCATCGAAGCGCCGCCGGGCCACCTCGATCTGGCGCTCCAGCGTGGCCAATGCGTCGCGCGCCACGGCCTCGCGGCGCCGCAGCGTCCGGATCTCGAACCAGGCCGTGCTCACGTCGGCCGCGATGGCCACCCGCATCGCCTGTTGCGCCAGCTCGGCGCCCTGCGCGTCGAGCGTCGCAGCCTGGCTGGCCAGCCCCTGCGCGCCGAACAGATCGGGCTCCCAGCCCGCGCGCAGGCCCACCGACACCACACTGGCCCTGGGGTTGGCGCTGGAATCACGCCCCCGCTGCGCGCCGGCCGCCAGGCCCAGCTGCGGCAGCTGTTGTGCATCGGCCGCCTCGACACCGGCGCGCGCCTGCAGCACACGGGCCGCAGCGATGTGCAGGTCGCGGTTGGATCGCAGCGCCACCTCCACCAACGCGTTGAGTTCGGCGCTGCCGGCCGACGCCCACCAGGCCTCGGACACCGGTGCAGCCGCGTGGGCGGTGGGCGCCGCCAGCGGCACATCCGCGCTCCAGCCAGCGGGAGCCTTCCAGGAAGCGGTGGGTGCGACCACCGGTGCGGCGCAGCCCGCCAGTGCCACCAGCGCGGCGGCGGTCAAGGCCCGACGGGCCATGGAAAAACAGGTCATGAACGATCTCCTTGTTGACAGACAATGTTCATAACTGTACTATACGTGCAGTATAGTTTCAACTACATCAGCACTTCAGGAGTCACCCATGCCCAAGCCACCCGGACGCAGCAGCTCACGCGAAAAGCTGCTGGACGCCGCCGCCGAACTGATCGCCACCCACAGTGTTCAGGAGCTGACGCTCGAAGGCGTGGCCGCCGCCGCCGGCGTCACCAAGGCCGGCCTGATCTACCACTTCAAGACCAAGGACGATCTGCTCGGCGCCCTGGTCGAGCGCATGAGCCTCGAACTCGACCAGCGCAGCCGCGCCAAGGCCGCGCAGCGCGGCGCCACCACCAGCGCCCGTCTGATGGCCCTGGTGGACGACACCTTCGACATGCCGCCCGGCGAAAAGCGCCTGCAGGCCAACCTGCTTGCCGCAGCCACCAGCTACCCGCACCTGCTGGGTCCGGTGCAGCAGCTCTTCGACCGCACCTACGGCGAGCTGGCCGGTGCCGGACCCGAGGCGGGCCTGGCGCTGGTGGTGGCCGCCGCCCTCGACGGTCTGTCGCTGCTGGAGCTGCTGAACCTGCACCAGTTCAGCCCACAACAACACGCCGCCATGCGCCAGGCCCTGCAACAGCTCACCCAGCGCTTTGACTGACACGCGCCACTTTCCCATTCCCCTCTGAACCGGATACCCTTCCCATGCCCTCGCCCTATCGCAAGACCCTCGCCACCGCCGCCCTGCTGGCCGCGCTGCTCGCCGGCTGCACCGAAGCGCCCCCGCCCACTGCCACCGCGCCCCGCCCCGTCAAGCTGGAGCGCTTGACCGCCGCTGCGGTCGACACCACACAAACCTTCGTCGGCACCCTGCGCGCCCGCCAGCGCGCGGACCTGGGCTTCGAACAGCCGGGGCGCATCGCCACCATCCTGGTGGACGTGGGCGACCCCGTGCGCGCCGGCCAAGTGCTGGCGCGGCTGGACGCGGCACCCGCGCAGTGGCGGCTGGACAAGGCACAGGCCGACCGCACCGCCGCAGCCGCCGCGCTCGCCGAACGGACGACGCAGCTGCATCAGCACGAGTCCCTGGCCAGGGACCAGATCATCTCGGCCACCGCGCTGGAAGTGGTGCAAACGCAGCACCGCGTGGCGCTCAGCCAGTTGCAGGCCGCCGACGCCGCGCTGGGCATGGCGCGCCGCGACCTGGCACTGGCGGACATCAAGGCACCCTTCGACGGCGAAATCGTTGCCCGCGCCGCCCAACCCCACAGCGACGTGGGCGCCGGCCAGACGGTGCTGCAGATCGAGGCCGGACAGGCGCTGGAGGTGGTGAGCATGCTGCCCGAGGCGACCGCCGCGCGCCTGCGGTCCGGGCAGACCGCGACCGCCCGGCTGGGCAGCACCGCACCAGGGGGTGGCACCCGGCCGCTGAAGCTGGAGCGCTTGTCCACGCACAGCGACAACGGCTCCCTGGTGCAGGCGGTGTTCCGCCTGGAAGGTGCCGCGCCTGAGCTGCGCAGCGGCTCGGTGGTGTCGGTGGAACTGCCGCAGCCCCAGACCGCCGGTGTGACCGTGCCCGCCTCCGCGCTGCTGCCGGCCACCGCGCCCGGCGCGGCCAGCGTCTTCGTGTTCGACGCGGCGCAAGGCACGCTGGTGCGCCGCGCGGTGCAGATCGGCAGCGAAGTCCTGCCCGGCGGCCGCATTCCCGTCACCTCCGGGCTGCAGATGGGTGATCAGGTGGTGGTGGCGGGCGCCGCCTTCCTCACCGAAGGCCAGGTCGCCGTGGCCCACGCGCCGACCACCCTGCTGCACGGAGGCCAGCCATGAAACTCACCCAGTCCGCACTCGGCGCCAGCCGACTGACCTTCTTCGTGGCCACCCTGGTGCTGCTGGCCGGCGTGTTCGCGTTCCTGAAGTTCCCGTCGCAGGAAGAGCCCTCCACCACCATCCGCGACGCCATGATCTTCGTCGCCAACCCCGGCCTGCCGGTGGAGCGCATGGAACAGCTGATCGCGCGCCCGCTGGAGGAACGGCTGCGCGAGCTGCCCGAGATCAAGCACGTGGTCAGCACGGTGCGCACCGGTCTGGCCATCACGCAGGTCACGGTGCACGAAAGCCACACCGATCTGCAGCCGATCTGGCAGAAGGTGCGCGCCAAGCTGGCCGAGGTGTCGCCCCAGTTCCCCGACGGCACGCTGCCGGCGCAGGTGAACGACGACTTCGGGCGCGTCGCGGTGGCCTCCATCGCCGTCACCGCACCGGGCTTTGCCATGAGCGAGATGCGCGAGCCGCTCAAGCGTCTGCGCGACCAGCTCTACACGCTGCCGGGCGTGCAGAGCGTGAGCTTCCACGGCCTGCAGGACGAACGCGTCTACATCGAGTTTGACCGCGTGCGCCTGGCAGGGCTGGGCCTGGGCGCCCCCGCCGTGCTGCAGCAGCTGCAACAGCAGAACGTGGTGCTCTCGGGCGGCCAGGTGGTGCTGAGCGGGCTCAACAGCGCCCTGGTTGCCTCGGGTGAAATCGTCTCGCTGGAGGCGCTGCGCCAGTTCGTGATCAGCGTGCCACAGCGAAGCGGCAGCGCCGACGCCACCGTGCGCCTGGGCGACATCGCGCGCATCCAGGTGCTGCCCGCCGACCCGCCGGATTCGGCCGCCGTCTACCAGGGCGAACCCGCCGTGGTGCTGGGCGTGTCCATGCGCGCGGGGCAGAACATCCAGGCCTTTGGCGAATCCCTGAAGGCGCGCGTGTCCGAACTGCAGCAGCAGTTGCCGGCCGGCTTCGCACTCGACTACGTCACCTTCCAGGCCGACGTGGTGGACCACGAGATGGGCAAGATGAACCGCGTGATGGGCGAGACCATCGTCATCGTGATGGCGGTCGTCGTGCTGTTCCTGGGCTGGCGCGCCGGCCTGGTGGTGGGCAGCATCGTGCCGCTGACCATCCTGGGCACGCTGATCGCCATGCAACTGCTCTCTATCGAGCTGCACAACGTCTCGATGGCCGCCATCATCATCGCCCTGGGCCTGCTGGTGGACAACGGCATCGTGATCGCCGAAGACATCGAGCGCCGGCTGGCGGAGGGCGAGGACCGGCGCGAGGCCTGCATCCGCGCCGGCCAGACGCTGGCCATCCCACTGCTCACGTCGTCGCTGGTGATCATCTTCGCCTTCTCGCCCTTCTTCTTCGGCAACACCTCCATCAACGAGTACCTGCGCCCGCTGGTGATCGTGCTGGCGCTGTCGCTGCTGGGCTCCTGGCTGTTCTGCCTGACGGTGACGCCGCTGCTGTGCTACCACTTCCTCAAGCCCTCGCACCACGCCGCGCAGGCCGACGCCCCCCCCGAATCCAGGTTCTACCGGACCTACCGCCGGATCATCGCCTCGGTGCTCAACCACAAGGCGGTCTTCCTGGGCGCCATGGCGCTGCTGCTCACGGGCGCGATGGCGATGCTGGCGAGCGTGCCCGCAGGCTTCCTGCCACCGTCGGACCGGCCGCAGTACCAGATGACCCTCGAACTGCAGCCCGGCAGCGACTCGCGCGCCACGCTCGCCACCGTGCAGGCGGTCAGTCGCTGGCTGAGCGACAAGCAGGCCAACCCCGAGGTGACGACCAGCATCGGCTACGTGGCCGACGGCGGGCCGCGCATCATCCTCGGACTCAACCCGCCCCTGCCGGCCTCGCACATCGGCTACTTCACCGTGGGCGTGAAGGACAAGGACGCGCTCGACCCCATGATCGAGCGCACCCGCGACTGGCTGGCCAAGAGCCACCCAGAGCTGCGTGCGGACGTCAAGCGTTTCTCGCTCGGTTCCAACGACTCGGGCGCCGTGGCCTATCGCATCTCCGGCCCCGACGAAGACGAGCTGCGCCGCCTGGGCGGTCAGTTGCAGACCGCCCTGCGGGGCATGCCCGGCGTGGTCGGCGTGCGCGACGACTGGGACCAGCGCGTGCCCCGGCTGGACGTGCAAATCGACCAGCCCAAGGCGCGCCGGCTGGGCATCACCAGCGAAGACGTGGCCACTTCGCTCGGTGCGCGCTTCAGCGGCCTGGCGGTGTCGGCCCTGCGCGACGGCGACACCCTGGTGCCGCTGGTGGTGCGCGGCACCGCCGCCGAGCGCCAGCGGCCCGAGGACCTGGCCAACAGCCTGATCTACCCGGTCACCGGCGCAGCGCCGGTGCCGCTGTCGGCCATCGCCACGGTGTCGGTGGGCTCGGAGCCCTCGGTCATCCGCCGCCGCAACCTGTCGCGCACGCTCACCGTGCAGGGCCGCAGCGAAACCCAGACTGCACAGCAGGTGGTGGACCAGCTCGCGCCCACCGTGGCCGCGCTGGTGCTGCCCTCGGGCTACCGGATCGAACTCGGGGCCGAGATCGAAGAAGCTGCCGAAGCCAACGCAGCGCTCAGCGAGTACCTGCCGCACGCGGCGGTGGCAATGCTGATCCTCTTCGTCTGGCAGTTCGGTTCGTTCCGCAAGCTGGCGCTGATCCTCAGCATCATCCCGTTCGCCCTGATCGGCGTGGCGCCCGCGCTGAAAATCGCGGGCGAGCCACTGGGCTTCATGGCCAACTTCGGCCTGCTGTCGCTGGCCGGCATCATCGTCAACAACGCGGTGCTGCTGCTCGAACGCATTGAGGCCGAACTCGCGGCGGGCAATTCACGCCGGGAAGCGGTGATCGGTGCCGCCGTGCAGCGCCTGCGCCCCATCGTGATGACCAAGCTCACCTGCGTGGCCGGCCTGGTGCCGCTGCTGCTGTTCGGTGGCCCGCTGTGGTCCGGCATGGCCATCACCATCATGGGCGGCCTGCTGCTGGGCACGTTGGTGACCCTGGGGCTGGTGCCGGTGATGTACGAACTGCTGTTCGGCCTTCGCAGGCCGCGCTGGCTCGGCCATCCCGACCAGCCCATCCCGAACGCCCCACAGTAACCCGGTGATCCAAATGCCCATCTCAAACACGATGGGGCTGATGGCATTCCTCGCTTCGCCGGTCTTCACCGGCGGGCCTGGGCAGCCTGCGAGGGATCAGAATTGCGTGGAAATCAACACCCATTCCCTCGCACTACTGTGCGAGTGTCGCTACCTGCGCTGCCGTCAGCGCACCGCTGTAGATACGGAAATCCTGCAAGCGGCCCTTGAAGTACCGATCACCCCCGTACTGCGAACGCCCGATCCAGTTCTGCGTGGTGTGGCCGAGCTGATAGGGCGTGATCCAGATGCCGTCGTGCCTTGCAGCGAGCCGACCGGCCACGTACAGCGATGCGACCTTGCCAGACTGCGTGAGGGCCACATGCACCCAGCGACCGGTGGGCAGCGCGTCCGCGAACAGAGGCTGCTCGGGCCAGAACTGATCGCGAGACGCCATGAAGTAGGTCCGTCTTGCGCTTTCTGGGGCGGGGCCGACCCCGAGGGGCGTCAGCGCGATATAGGCCACGTCAGTCGACCCGAAATCAAAGATGCGTGTGTTGAAAGCCGTGGTTTCCGAATAGACCCACACCGCGACGGTAAAGTCGCCCAGGGCCGATACAACGCCATCGGGCAAGGCCATGTGCCCGTCGTTGCCGTCCAGGTTCAGAGCGCTTCCGCCCAGTCGGCCCTCGCCCCAGGTCGCACCCCCAGCCAGTTTGCCGTGCCGGGCGTTGCCGCTGACGTCATTGGCAGTGCCATCCAGCGGTAAGTGCAGCCAGAGTTCGCCGGGCACAGCCACGCGGACAGTCTGCTTACCGATCCGTTCGCCAGTGGGTGTGGCCGCCACGATCCGGTAGTACCAAGTGCCTTGGGCCGCTGCATCGGTGTAGGTGCGGGGCTCGGTGACTTGGCCCAACGTCGTGAAGGAGCCACCGGGTGAGCTCGCCCGCTGGACAAGGTAGTGGGTGGCATCGGCACTGCCCCACCATGACAACAGCACCTTGCCCTCGCTGAGGAAAGCAGTGAGGCCGCTGGGAGGCGCGGGTGGGGCGGCACTGCGCGTGTACAGCAGCGTGCCCATGCCGGGGTCGTCCCCGCCGTCGATGCGCTCTGGCCGCATCTCGCCGAGTATCGCTTTCGTCCACGGGGCCGACAGGCCTTTGCGGCTCACATAGTGGTGGTAGATGCGCTCAAAGCAAGGGCGGCGTGAGCCCGTGCCGGCCGCTGCCGTGCCTTTGCCATGGACGCCGGTGTACGGTGCGAAGGGCATCGTGGCCGGGTCGGTCAGGTTGTTGCGGGCCACGTATTCCGCGCCGGCCAGCAGCCGGTTGTTCCAGTGGCCATAGAGGTCCTCGCCTTGATTCCAGGCCATTTCGCACAAACAGCCCGCCAGCGCGATGCCCAGCGTGGAGTGGCCCTGGTCGCGGTGCGTCTCCTGCCATTGGCCCAGGTGCCCTGGGTGCAGATAGAAGACATGGTGGGCGGAAGCGCCCGTGCCGCGGCCGGTCTTGTAGTAATTCACCGCGAAGGCGGTGATGTCGGGCCGGTCGCAGAACACGCCGATGGCGTAGGCCGCACAGAGGTTGGCCAGGTCCCAGTTGGCCCAGTAGTGGGTGACCTTTCTGACCTCGGAGCCGTTGTGGGTGGTCAGGAAGTCGTGGGCCCTCGAATAAAACACCTTGAGCAACATGTCCTGGAAGCGCTTGATGTCGTCCTTGGCCCAGCCGGGATAGTTGCGCATCAGCTCTGCGGCATTGGCCCATTGGGTGCCATACAGACCCGAGGAGAGGAAAAGGTTGGAATTGCCACCCAGTTCTTTCAGCGTGGACGACCAGGCGTTGAGGAACATCACCGCATCCCGGGCATAGGCTTCATCGCCCGAGATGTGCCAGCGCAGCGCCAGATGGTAGGTGCGCATCATGTCCACGATCATCACGCCGTAGTTCTCGTGGCCGGCGACACCGCGGTGGACGACCTCCAGCGGGAAAGGCGTTGCGCCCAGGTTGGCGCGGCGGCCGTTGAGCAGCACGTTCCATCCCCCCAACCACGGCTCCTGGCTGATGGCCACCATTTCCGACATGCGTTTGAGGTCAACCTGAGTGTGCAGGAGGCCGGGATGACCAGGAGCCGGTGGCGGCGCGGGTGGTGGTGGTGGTGGTGGTGGTGGTGGTGGTGGTGGTGGTGGTGGTGGTGGTGGTGGTGGTGGTGGTGGTGGTGGTGGTGGTGGTGGTGGTGG
>NZ_JAVDWU010000008.1:0-284920 GCF_031457455.1 Hydrogenophaga palleronii | reverse complement strand
GGCGGGGTGGGGGCAATCTTTGCCAGTCGGTCTGAGCCAATAGCCGGAAGTTCCAGGCCCTCCACCCCAACCCCTCAACCATACAAGCCGGTTCCGCGGTGCCCCTTGACTGGGCTCCTTCGCGCGTGAAGCCTCGCGGTAGCGGGGCGTGGGGCTTTTTACCCCTCCAATGGTGCAATCTTCTGATCGATCGCGCCAAAAATGCTCTGGCCGTCCTTGCCCTTCATCTCGATGCGGATGGTGTCGCCGTACTTCATGAAGGCGGTGGATGGCTTGCCGTCGAGGATGGTCTCGATCGCGCGCTTTTCGGCGATGCAGCTGTAGCCCTTGGGCCATTCCTTGCGGCCGTCCACTTCCACGGCCTTGTTGCTCACGGTGCCGCTGCCCACGATGGAGCCGGCGCGCACCCTGCGTGTCTTGCCGATGTGGGCAATGAGCTGGCCAAAGTGGAAGGTCATTTCCGGGCCGGCTTCGCACATGCCCACCTTGCGGCCGTTCCAGGTGCTTTGCAGCGTGAGGTGCACGCGACCGCCCTGCCAGGCATCACCCAACTCGTCGGGGGTGACCGCCACCGGGCTGAAGGCGCTGGCGGGCTTGCTCTGGAAGAAGCCGAAGCCCTTGGCCAGTTCGGCAGGAATCAGGTTGCGCAGCGACACATCATTGACCAGCATGAGCAGGCGGATGCCGTCGATGGCCTGCTCCGGCGAGACGCACATGGGCACATCGCCGGTGACCACCGCGATTTCGGCTTCGAAGTCGATGCCGTAGTCTTCGCTGGGCACCACCACCGGGTCGCAAGGCCCAATGAAATCATCGCTACCGCCCTGGTACATCAGCGGGTCTTCGTAGAAGCTCTGGGGCACTTCGCTGCTGCGCGCCGCACGCACCAGTTCCACGTGGTTGATGTAGGCCGAGCCGTCGGCCCACTGGTAGGCGCGTGGCAACGGTGCCATGCACATGGCCGGGTCAAAAGGAAAGGCGTGTCGGGCCTTGCCGCTGTTGAGCGTGCTGTACAGGTCTTCCAGTTGGGGCGCCAGGAAGTTCCAGTCGTCCAGCACCTGCTGCAGGCGGTCGGCGATGCCGGTCGCATAATGAGCGGTCGAGAGATCGCGCGAGACCACCACCAGTTGTCCGTCACGTGAGCCGTCTTTGTATGTGGCGAGTTTCATGCAAGTCTCCTGCTGCAGTTGGGTTAGAACGTCCTGATTTTGACCTTGTGCATCCGCAGGCCGCAGCCAGGGAGCGATGAATGGCCATAATTACGAATAGTGAAATTGATTAACCTATGCGTAAGGTCGGGATTCTAGCTGAAAGCCTGAGAATGCGTGCTTTGTGCGCCTGAAGTCCCGCGGAACCCGCTGGCACACCCCGTATCCAAGACCGTTCATCCCATCGCTTCATGCCTGCCTCACCCCTCACCGACACCCCCGCCACGCGCACCCATGCCCGCACGGCCTCCGCAGACCTGCCCGAAGACGCCGAGCAACTGCGCGCAGGCATCCAGTCGGTTGAAGTGGGCTTTGCCCTGCTGGACGCGCTGTCGCAAGCCACCGGTGCCCTCATGCTGCGCGACCTGGCCGCCGCCGCCGGCATGAGCGCGGCCAAGGCACACCGGTACCTGGTGAGCTTCCAGCGCATGGGCCTGGTGCTGCAGGACCCTGTGAGTACCCGCTACGACCTGGGGCCGGCCGCGTTGCGCCTGGGGCTGGCCAGCCTGAGCCGGATCGACGCCGTGAAACTCGCGCGCGACCGCATCGCGGCCTTGCTGGCCGAAACCGGCCACACCCTGGCCATCGCGGTGTGGGGCAACCAGGGCCCGACCATGGTGCACTGGACAGAAGCCCCCCAGACCGTGCCGGTCACGCTGCGACTGGGTGATGTCATGCCCTTGCTGACATCGGCCACGGGCCGCTGTTTCGCCGCCTTCATGGGCAGCGAAGGGCGCGATGCCCAGCGCATCGGCCCCATGATCCGCGATGAACTGGCTCGATTGAAAAAGCTGCCGCTCAATGGATTGCCCCTGGAGGACGTTCCGCATTCACTCCAGGAAGTGCAGGCCTTGCTGGAAGAAACCCGGCGTCGCGGTCTGGGCCGCGTGGTGCACAGCCTGCTGCCCGGTGTGGGGGGCTTTTGTGCGCCGGTGTTTGATGCCCAGGGCCGGCTCGCGCTGGGCCTGGTGGTGCTGGGCTCGGTGGCCACGCTGGACACCCATTGGGACGGCCCGCCGGCCCAGGCCGTGTTGCGCTGCGCGCGCCAGCTCAGCGCGGACCTGGGGCACAGCCCAGGGGCCTGATTCACGTGAGATCCCCCACGGGTACCTCCTCTGCACCGCGCTGGCGCACCCTGTCTGCACTGACGGTGGGTGTGCTGTTGGCGCACCTAACCCTGCTGACCGGTGGTTGGCCCGAAGGGCTGGGCACGGATCCTGTCGCTTCCTCGGGCGATCTGGCAGACGCAGCGACGCCTGCCTCGCCGGCCGACCAGGGCACCTCGCCGGCCCCGGCCCCCGCCACACCTGCCGTGATCACCTCCAGCCGGGTGCGTTGGATCGTGCCCAAGCCACCGGCCCCCCCGCCGCCGCCAGAAATCAAGCCTGCCCCCCCCAAACCCCAGCCTGCACCGCCGCCCCCACCGCCACCTGTCGAGCCTTCACCCGAGGTCGCTGAAGCGCCGCTGCCATCGACCGACGAGCCTGACGCACTGTCTTCGGACCCGGTTTCGGTCGAATCCGGGGAAGAATGGATGGCAGATCTGGCCCGTGAACCGGCACCGGTCACGCCGGAACCCGTGGCGCCCGGCGTCGCCCCTCCGGCTGGCGCCGACCGCGGCACCGGGCCGTTGCCAACGCCCTTGCCTCCACCCCGGGAACCCGACGTTCCTCTCGTCGCCGACCAGGCCCTCCCCCCCGCGCAGGTACCTCCCAGCATGCGCCTGATGTACGAGGTCAGCGGGCGCGTGAAGGGCATCAACTACAGCGCCAGCGGCTCCCTGGACTGGGAGAATCAGGGAGACCGCTATGACGCGCACATGGTGGTGCGGGCCCTCTTTGTCGGCAGCCGCGAACAGACCAGCGTGGGCGCCGTCACCTCAACCGGTCTGGTGCCCGAGCGTTTTGGCGACAAGAGCCGCAGCGAAAGAGCCGCCCATTTCGAGCATCCAAGCCAGCGCATCCGTTTCAGCAACAACGCGCCCGACGCCACCTGGCTCCCCGGCGGGCAAGACCGCCTGAGCGTTTTCATGCAACTGGCTTCACTGCTGCAGGCCCAGCCCCAGGCCTACCCCCCCGGCACCATCGTCAGCCTGCAGGTGGCGGGTCCGGGCGACGCCGAGATCTGGCGCTTTGAAATGGGCGCGGAAGAAACCCTGAGCCTGCCTGCAGGTCAGATGCAGGCCCGGCACATCAAACGCACGCCCCGCAAGCCGTTTGACACCCAGACAGAGCTGTGGCTGGCCCCTGCGCTGAACCACTTGCCGGCGCGCATCCGCATCACACAGCACAACGGCGACCACGTCGAACAGGCGCTTCGTTATCTCCCCTGAGGATGTTTTTGCATCGTTACCGCCGGGCGAGGTGGGGGCTGCATAACACCCCTCAGACCGGCACAAAGGGCAGAAATGTGCCTAAAAACACACGCATCTTGAAAATGCCGTGAACGTTGCCATGTAAACCTCACTCTCACCTGCAGTTCCGGCACCAATTGCCGATATAAGTTCATCAGGCACACTGGTTTCCCATTTCAAGGATTTTTCAGTCATGAACATGCTCTACGACTCGGACGCCTTCGCCGTCGTTCACATCCTTGCCAACGCCCCGTTGGAGGGCGACACCTCGCCCACGGACGGGCCCCAGATGCCGCGCCATGGTTTCGAGATCGTGGACAAGCGCTCCGGCAAAGAGGTGTACCTCGACGGCTCATGGGCAGAAATGTTCCAGAGCCAGATCACCGTCTGGCAACAAAGCATGCCTTCCCAGGAAGAAGTGGAAGACACGCTGGAAGGCTACGCCACCCTGGCGCAGATGCCGGTGGTGATGCACTGAGGGCTTGACGCCCACCCCCGCGCCGGCCCTTCGGGCCGTCACCCCCTCAAGGGGGCAACATCTGCGGCCCGGCAAAGCCGGTTCCGCGATGTTTCTGGATGACTCCCCTCTCACCTCACCAACCTCTTTCAACCAGTTGCACCACCGCGCAGCGCGGCGGAGGTGGACCCAAGCCCTTCCGGCGCGAAATGCCCCAGTCCAGAGATACCGTGGAACCGGCTTGCCGGACGGCCAGTGCCGCCCCCCGTTGGGGGTGACGCGAAGCGGCGCGGGGGTGCTTCACTCGTTGCGGTAGCGCCAGCGATACACCGGCTCGGCCAGCACCAGCACGGCCACCAGGCGGCACACCTGAAACGCGGTGACCATAGGCACGCCGAGTTGCAGCACCTTGGCGGTGATGGCCATTTCGGCGATGCCACCGGGTGATGTGCCCAGAATCAGGGTGGCCGGATGCAGCCCGGTGAGCAATGAGAGCAGCCAGCCAAAGCCGGCACACAGACCCATCATGGCCACGCTGGCAAAAGCCACCGAGGCCAGCCAGCGGGGCGCCGTGTGCAGAAACGCCCGGGTGAAACGCACCCCCAGACTCACGCCGATCACCAGCTGGGCGGCGTTGCTCAGGCCGGTCGGAATGGCCGAAAACGTCAGGCCCGAGAGCGTGATCCCCATGGTGACGACCAGCGCGCCCATGAACCAGGGGTTGGCTCTTCCAAGCCGCGCCATGGCCCAGGCACCCGCAAACGTCGCCAGCGCCAGCACACCCAGGCCCTGCCAATGCCAGTCGCGCACCGCTGGCGGCGAGGTGTCCAGTGCGCTGACACCCCAGATCTGCATGGCGAAGGGAATACAGAGGGTCACCAGCAAGACACGCAGACTGTGGGTCGCAGCCACCAGGTCCGTTCGGGCACCATGGCGTTCGGCAATCAGCGTCATTTCGGAAGCCCCGCCGATCGCACCCGCAAAGTAGGTGGTGCAGCGCAGCTCGGCAGGACTCAGCCCAGGCAGGTGGTGGGCGTGCATGCGCTGCAGCCACGCGCCAAAAGCAAGGCCCAGCGCCAGTGCCCAGGCAATGCCCAGCGCAATCGCCCACCAGAGCCCCGCCACCAGCTTGCCCACCTCGGGCGTGAAATACAGGCCCAACGCTGCCCCGATCACCCATTGCCCGGTGTTGCGAAGCGGCGTCCAGCTCTCGGTAGGCGCCCCCAGCATCGACACCAGGGAGGTGGCAAGCAAGGGGCCAATCATCCAGGGAATCGGCGTGCCCAGCCAGACACACACCTGGGCCGCCACCCACGCAAGCAACAGGGTCAGTGCGACACGAACGGGTGAAGCAGGTTGGAAAAAATGGGGTATGGTCACGGCGAGATGAAAAGCTGCCTGCAATGGACGTCAGGCGGGCGACGTAGTATCCACACATGAACTGTCGAAGCGCTGTCACTCATGGTCTGCTCGCGGCCACCCTCGCAGGGGGTGTGCAGCTGCTGGTGGGTTGCTCGCTGGCCGAGCCTTTGCAGACGCCGGCGATACCGAATCCGGCCCGCACGGCCAGCGACATGCTCGAACGCACCATGCCCACGTCGCTGCTGTTGCTGGGCGAGCAACACGACGCGCCGGATCACCAGCGCCTTCAACGTGAACTGGTGCGACAGCTCGCTTCCCGCGGCGAACTGGGTGCCGTCGTCCTCGAAATGGCGCCTCGCGGCCGATCCACCCAGGACCTCAAACCCGACGCCACGGAAGCCGAGGTACAGGCGGCGCTCAACTGGGCGCAGGCCAACGGGGGTTGGCCGTGGCCGGTGTACGGACCGGTGGTGATGACCGCGGTGAGGGCCGGGGTACCGGTCCTGGGAGGCAACCTGCCACGGTCCGAGATGGCTGCAGCCATGAACAACGCCGCTCTGGACGCACTGCTGGAACGCGATGCGTTCATGGAGCAGCAAGCCAACATTCGCAAAGGCCACTGCGACATGCTGCCCGAATCCCAGATCCTGCCCATGACCCGCATCCAGATCGCCCGCGACCAGGCCATGGCGCAGACGGCGATCCAGGCTCTCAGGCGGGAGCAGACCGTCCTGCTGGTGGCCGGCAACGAGCATGTGAGGCGCGACCTGGGCGTGCCGCGCTATTTGCCAGCCCGACTGGCCTTCAAAGTGGTGCAGTCTCGCGCACAGCCCAACACCCTTGAAGATCCGGTGGCCACCAGCTCGCACGCCGACCTGTTGTGGACCTCGCCTCCGCAGCCACCGCGTGACCATTGCGCGGAGATGAAACGGCAGATGCCTCGCTGAGGGCTGGGGCCTGGCCAGTTGGCGGATCGCGTCCGGGCTGAAATGCATGCCGGCGGCGGCCTTGCTGCGACAATCGGACCGCCATGACTCACACCTACGTTCTTACCCTTTCCTGCCCGGACCGTCCCGGCATCGTGCACGCGGTTTCCGGCTTCCTGCTGGAGCACGGCGGCAACATCGAAGAAGCCGCCCAGTACAACGACCACGACACCGGTCTGTTTTTCATGCGGGTGCAGTTCGCCTGTGCGCAGCTCACCCAGGACGATCTGCGCCTGCGCCTGAAACTGTTCGCCGAAGGCTTTGCCATGCGCTGGAGCCTGCACCCGCTGGCTGAACCGGTGCGCACGGTGATCTTCGTGAGCAAGGAAGGCCACTGCCTGAACGACCTGATGTTCCGCTGGAAAAGCGGCCTGCTGCCACTGGACATCCGCGCCATCATCAGCAACCACCGCGACTTCTACCAACTGGCAGCAGGCTACAACGTGCCCTTCCACCACATTCCCGTGAACGCCGCCACCAAACCGCAGGCCGAGGCCCGCCAGCTGGAGATCATTCAAGGCGAAGGTGCCGAACTGGTGGTGCTGGCGCGCTACATGCAGGTGCTGAGCAACGACCTGTGCCGCGAACTGGCGGGCAAGGCGATCAACATCCACCACAGTTTCCTGCCCAGCTTCAAGGGCGCCAAACCGTATTACCAGGCGCACGACCGCGGGGTGAAGCTCATTGGCGCCACCGCCCACTATGTGACGGCCGACCTCGACGAAGGCCCGATCATCGAGCAGGACGTGGCCCGGGTGGATCACACCGACACCGTGGAAGACCTCACGGCCCTGGGGCGGGACACCGAAAGCCAGGTGCTGGCGCGGGCGGTGAAATGGCACAGCGAACACCGGGTGCTGCTCAACGGGCACAAGACGGTCGTCTTTAAATGACCATTCGTATTCCCCCGATCCAGTGTCTGCTGACCTTCGAGGCACTGGCACGGTTGCGCAGCGTGACGCAGACGGGGGAAGAGCTCAATGTGACACCCAGTGCGGTGAGTCACCGGGTCAAGCAGCTCGAACAGATCCTGGGCACCAAGCTGTTCGGGCGGGCCGATTTTTCGCTCACCACCGAGGGCAGCGAGTACTTGGCCCATGTGCGCGAAGGCCTGGGCATCCTGCAACGTTTCCCGGGGGGCGCGGGTGTTCCCGGCAAGCGCAAGCTCAAGCTGGCCGTCACGCCCACGTTTGCGCGTTCGATCCTGATGCCGCGCCTGAGACAGTTCAGCGAGGCCTACCCGGAAATCGACCTGACCTTGCAGGTCAGCATCCCGCTGCTTGACGTGGTGGCCGAGGACGCAGACCTGATGATCCGCTTCGGCACCGGCCGCTACGCCGATGTGGAGCACATCTGCCTCATGAAAGACGAGGTCACGCCCCTGGCCTCACCCGCATTCGCCCGCGAGCACGGTCCATTCGAAACCGCCGAAGATCTGGAGGGCGTGCCCCTGCTGCGCAGCCCGCTGGAACCCTGGCGCACCTGGTTCGCTGCGCACGACCTGGACTGGCCCGAACCCGCGGACGGCTCGCAGTTCAACGACATCGGCCTCATGTGCGACGGCGCCGCCGCCGGCATGGGCGTGGCGCTGGTGCGGCTCAAGCTGGCCGCCCCCTGGCTGGAAGACGGCACCCTGGTACGGCTGTACGAACGCCACGTGCCCAGCCCGCACGCACACTACCTGTGCTGGCGCACCGGCACCATGGACCGCTGGGAGTGCGCAGCATTCGCCGATTGGCTCAAGAAAAGCCTCAGCTGAACCCAGGAGCAACCGGAGCGCGTGCCCCTGATCCAGGGCAGCCTTGGAACCGGTTTTGCCGGGTCAAAGGGCTGCGTCCCCCTCCCGCCGCAGGCGAGAGAGGGGGAAGACGCGTCAGCGGCGCAGGGGGTGCTCACTCTATATTCAGGCGCTGGCCGGCGAGTGTCACCTTCTTGGGGAGAGTCAGCGTCAACACCCCGTTTTCGTACTTGGCCTTGGCACGCTCGTTGTCGATGTCGGCCGCCAGCTGGAAACTGCGGGCCACGGCGCCGTAGTAGCGTTCTGTGCGCAGCACCTTCTCGTCCTGGGTCTGGCTGTCCTCCTGCTTGATCTCGGCGCGCAGTGTCACCACGCTGCCCTCGACCGTCACATGAATGTCTTCCTTGGACACGCCGGGCACCTCGGCCACCACGGTGTACACCGATGGCGTTTCCTTCACATCGATCTTGATCTGGGACGGCGAAGGCAGGGAATCACCGTGCAGGGGACGGACAAAAAACCCCGGGGCGACATCCTTGAAGAAGTCGTCGAGCAAACCGGAACGGGCGATCAGATGGTTCATGGCGAAACTCCTTGTCAGCGTTGGTGGATAAGGGGCACGCGGTGTGCGCCTCTCAGTCCGGAAGCTGATGTCGCCCCAGCGATTTTTCAAGTCCCACCCTGCGTCAAACCCGACGGGCGGAACGCAGCGCCAACTTCACAGAGAGCTGCAAGTTTCTTCAATCGCAAGGCGGTCGATTGCCCTAAACTGAATTCCTGCTTGTTGTTCCCCGCCCCACCATGAACGCACCCTCCGCCCCTGCCCAGCTCAGCCAGATCGAACGCATCGCTCGCCAGGCCGAGGTGGTGCGCGCGCTGCAGGCGGTGCTGCCCGCTCATGCGCTGCTCTGGCACAGCGAGGACACGACACCTTACGAATGTGACGGCCTGACCGCCTACCGCCAGCGGCCACTGGTGGTGGCCCTGCCCGAAACCGAGGACCAGGTCGCCGCCGTGCTCAAGGCCTGCCATGCGCTGGCGGTGCCCGTGGTGGCACGCGGCGCGGGCACCGGCCTGTCGGGCGGGGCCATGCCCCATGCGTTGGGCGTGACCTTGTCGCTGGCCAAGTTCAACCGCATCCTGCGCATCGACCCACGCTCGCGCACGGCGCTTGTGCAGGCGGGTGTTCGCAACCTTGCTATTTCGGAGGCCGCTGCACCCCACGGTCTGTACTACGCGCCCGACCCGAGCAGCCAGATCGCCTGCACCATCGGTGGCAACGTGGCCGAGAACTCCGGCGGCGTGCATTGCCTGAAATACGGTCTGACGCTGCACAACGTGCTGCAGGTGCGGGGGTTCACGGTAGAGGGTGCGCCCATCACCTTCGGCGCCGAGGCGCTCGACACGCCGGGGCTGGATCTGCTCTCACTGGTGATCGGCAGCGAGGGCATGCTGGCCGTGATCACCGATGTCACCGTCAAGCTGGTGCCCAAACCACTGCTGGCGCGCTGCATCATGGCCAGTTTCGACGACGTGCGCAAAGCCGGTGATGCGGTGGCCTCGGTCATCGCCGAAGGCATCATCCCGGCCGGACTGGAGATGATGGACAAACCCATGACCGCCGCCGTGGAAGACTTTGTGCATGCGGGCTACGACCTGAACGCCGCAGCGATCCTGCTGTGTGAGAGCGACGGCACGCCCGAGGAAGTGGAAGAGGAAATCGGGCGCATGAGTGCCGTGTTGCGCCGGTGCGGAGCCACCGCCATTGCGGTCAGTCGCGACGAGGCCGAGCGCCTGCGCTTCTGGAGCGGCCGCAAGAACGCCTTTCCCGCCAGCGGACGCATCAGTCCCGACTACATGTGCATGGACTCGACCATTCCGCGCAAGCGCCTGGCCGACATCCTGCTGGCCATCGCCGAGATGGAAAAGAAGTACGGGCTGCGCTGCGCCAACGTGTTTCACGCCGGCGACGGCAACCTGCACCCCCTGATCCTGTTTGATGCCAACGATGCCGACCAGCTGCACCGCTGCGAGCTGTTTGGCGCCGACATCCTGGAAACCAGTGTGGCCATGGGCGGCACGGTGACCGGGGAGCACGGCGTGGGTGTGGAAAAACTCAACAGCATGTGCGTGCAATTCTCGGCCGAAGAAAACGCACAGATGTTTGCTGTGAAGCGCGCTTTTGATACCAATGGTCTACTGAATCCAGGCAAGGTGATCCCCACTTTGCAACGTTGTGCTGAATATGGAAAGATGCTGGTGCGCGCAGGGCAGTTGACACACCCGGAACTGCCCCGTTTCTGATGGTCATATTTCACCGCTGCTGTCACACTCGGTGGGGTACAGTGATGTGAGATGAGCGCACTTCACCCTCCGTCAGACAACCGTTCTTCGTCTATATCCCCTGAGACGAAGCTGTCGGTGCGCGAGAGGGCGCTGCTGATCGAGGTGGAAGCACTCCGTGCCGAGAACGCCTATCTGCGCGGACATTACGCCCAGCACCTCACAGGCAGCCTGAAGGATCCTATCGACATGCAGGCCGGGTCGGAAGCGGTACCACTGCCGCTGTCGCTGGAAACCGCCTTGTCGCAGCGCAGCGACAACCCATCCGCCGACATCGCCCACCTGGAATACAAGGCGGTCTTCTCCGCCCTGTCCACGATCTTCCCGATCGGCATTTTCCGGATCGACCACACCGGTGTGTTGACCCACGTTGATGACCAGCTCAAGGCTATCTTTTCCCTGGACCAGACGGACTTTCCGCACTTCGGCTGGCTGGATCGCGTGCACCCGGAAGACCGGGACAGGGTGAGGCAGGCCTGGGAAGAAGGTCTCAGGCAGGTGGAAGAGCGCAGCATTGAGTTCCGGATCGTCAAGCCAGATGGGACCGTGGCGCACGTGCTGACGAACAACGTCCCCCAGAAAGACGACCAGCAACGCCTGACGGGACAACTCGGTTTCATGCTGGACATCAGCCGCTTGCGCGCCATTGAAGCCGATGCGCAAATCAAGGACGAACTCAACCACCAGATCATCGCCAGCACCATCGACTGCACCAAGGTGCTTGATCTGGACGGCCGGCTGCAGCAGATCACGGCCCAGGGTTGCCGGCTGATGGAACTGGACGATGCCGAGCAGGTGCGGCACACCGACTGGACGAGCTGGTGGTCCGGTGAAGGGCTCCAGCTCGCCCGAGCTGCCATTGAAAGTGCGCGCAAGGGCGAGAGCGCCAGATTCGTGGCCTTCGGCAACACATTCAAGGGCACACCCAAGTGGTGGGACACCATGATCTCGCCGATCCGTGATTCGCAAGGCACGCCGGTGATGCTGCTGGCGGTTTCCCGCGACATCACCGAATTGCACCAGCAACAGGAAGAAATCGGGCGGCTCAACGCGAGCCTGGAATCTCGCGTCCGCCAGCGCACGGAAGAGCTCGATCAGGCCAACCAGCGCATCCGCCAGACGCTGGCAGAAGCACAGGCACTGTACAACCAGGCACCGTGCGGGTACCACTCCGTGGATGCCGATGGCTTGTATGTGCTCATCAACCAGACCGAACTGGACTGGCTGGGCTACAGCCGCGACGAAATGGTCGGCAAGCGGCGTTTCCGCGACCATGTGGTCGTCGAACACCTGGCTCTGGTGAAAGACCGGTTGCAACGGCTGAAACGGCGCGAGAAGCTGGAAACGGTGGAGATCGACATGATCCGCCGCGATGGCAGGCGCTTCACGGTGCTGCTCAGCAGCACCGCTGTCTACGACCAGAGCGGCGTCTTCGTGCGAACGAACAACACGCTGGTGGACGTTTCCGAACGCAAAGCCGCCAGCAAGGCCCTGGCCGATCAGCGCATCTTGCTGCAGACCATCACGAACAGCGTTCCCGTACAGATCGCCTTCTTCGACCGCGAGCTGATCTGCCGTTTCGCCAACGCCAGCTATGCCCGGTGGCTGGGTGGTGACTCGCGGCAACCGGTGGGCCTGCATCTGAGCCAGATCGCCCGCCCGCAGAACTATGAAGGCTCGCGGGAATACCTGGCAGCGGCCTTGGCCGGTCACGCACAGCGCTTTGAGGGCGAAAGGGAGTTCCCCGACGGAACCCGCTTTTACGCGAGCATCGAATACACGCCGTACCTGAATCACGGCGAGGTGCAGGGCATCATCATCCAGATGCTCGACATCTCCGACCGCAAGGCCTCGGAAGACCAGGTCCGTGGGGTGAACGCCCGATTGCAGGATGCGTTGACGCAGGCGCAGATGCTCTACAACCAGGCGCCCTGTGGCTACCATTCGCTCGACATCAACGGCACCTTCGTGTCCATCAACGACACCGAGTTGGAGTGGCTGGGCTACACCCGCGAGGAGGTGGTGGGCAAGCTGGGCTTCAAGGACATCGTCGGACCGGAGAACAACTCGCTGCTCGGCAACCGGCTGCAGCGGCTGATCGATGAGGGCACGCTGGAGGCTGCCGAGTACGAGATGCGCAGACGCGACGGCAGTGTCTTCCCGGCACTGATCTCTTCGTCTGCCGTGCGCGATGAGTCGGGGCGCTTCCTGCGCAGCAACACCACGGTGGTGAACATCTCCCAGCGCAAGATGGCCGAAATGGCGCTGGAAAACAACCAACGTTTCCTGCAGGCGATCACGGATCATGTGCCCGGGTTGATTGCCTACGTCGACGCCTCGCTGCGGTTCCGCTTTGCGAATGCCGAGCATCTGCATGTGTACGGCATGGACCCGCAACGGATCATCGGCATGCACATGAGCGAGTGCGTGCCGCCCGATGCCTGGCGGGACATCGAGCCGCGCATTCAAGCCGCGGCAGCGGGCATACCGCAGAAGTTTGAAGCCTGGCGAACCACTGTGACCGGTGCGCCGATGTACATCAGCGCCAACTACCTGCCAGACGTTCATGCTGGTGTGGTGCAAGGCGTGTTCGTTCAGATCATCGACATCACTGAACGCAAACGGGTGGAAGAGCGCGTGAAGGGGTTGAACGACGAACTGGAGTCCCGTATCAGGGAACGCTCGGCAGAGCTGCTGGAGAGCGAGCAGCGGTTCCGGATGATGGTGGACAACCTGCGCGACTACTGCATCTTCTTCATGGACGCGCAGGGGCTGATCACGGACTGGACCGACAGCGCCCAGCGCCTGGAAGGCTATTCGCCCTCTGAAATGATGGGGCGCCATTATTCGGTGCTCTTCGACAGCGCCACGCCAGAGATGGCCCAGAACCACGCGAGCCAGATGCTGCGCCTTGCCGCCTCCAGGGGTCAGCACGAAATCAACAACTGGCATGTCCGCAAGGACGGTTCACGCTACTGGGCGCAGTCGCTGCTGATTGCCTTGCGCGAAGAAAACGGCGAGCTGCGGGGCTTTGCCAAAATCAACCGCGACATGTCGGACGCCAAGCGGCTGGACGACCTCATGCGCAACATCAACGACGAACTGGAGAACCGCGTGGCGGAGCGCACCGAGCAGCTGCTCGCCGCCAACCGGGACCTGGAATCTTTTTCGTATTCGGTTTCACACGACCTGCGATCGCCGCTGCGACACATTTCCAGCTTCGTGAGCCTGCTCGAAGAGCACATGGGCGACCAACGCGACGATGTGGCTTCCCGCTACCTCAGCACCATCGGCAATTCGGCACGGCACATGAGCCAGCTGATCGATGGCCTTCTGGCCTTCTCGCGCCTGGGTCGTGCGGCGGTCAATGTCACGCCGGTGGACCTCGCCATGCTGGTCGATACCGTGGTGAGCCAGATCGCCCATGACACCGAAGGCCGGGTCGTGGACTGGGTGATTGCCTCGGATCTGCCCGTGGTGCGTGGCGACGCCCTGTTGCTGCGGGAAGTGTGGGCCAACCTGCTGGGCAATGCGTTCAAATACTCTAGGCCGCGGGAGCGTGCGGTGATCGAAGTGGGCTGGAGCGTGGACCCCGCCGTCGGCTACACCTTCCATGTGCGAGACAACGGGGTGGGGTTTGATACAAAATACGCCCAGAAGCTGTTCGGCGTCTTTCAACGCCTTCACCGCGCGTCTGATTTTGAGGGAACCGGGATTGGTCTGGCCTTGGCGCGGCGCATCGTGGAACGCCACGGGGGCAGCATCTGGGCCGAGAGCCAGCTCGGGGTGGGCAGCGTTTTCTACTTTTCACTACCTTTTGAAAGTGCGCAGATCCTCGAGTCCACCCGTGATTCGGCGTTCGCAGCGTTATGACCATGAACAAGAATGCAGAAGCCATATTGCTGGTCGAAGACAATCCGGACGACGCCGAACTGACCCGTCTGGCGCTGGCCAGGCACGGGCTGGACGGCCGGGTGACACATGTCTCCGATGGCATGCAGGCGCTTGACTACCTCTACAGACGTGACGCCTTTGCCACGCGATCGGGAGGCAACCCCATCCTGGTCCTGCTCGATCTGAAAATGCCCTTGCTGGACGGGATCGGCGTGCTCAAGGAAATCAAGGGCTCCAGCCAGTTGCACAACATTCCCGTGGTGGTGCTCACCTCCTCCACCGAGCCCAGCGACCTGCAGCGCGCCTACGATGCCGGCACCAACGCCTACATTGCGAAACCCACCGAGTTCTCGCAGTTCCTGGGCGCCATGAAACACGTCTGCGAATTCTGGGTCAACATCAACCAGACAGCGCCCCAGATGCCCGGCGCAGGCATGCGCCCGTCCAGCTTTGGCGAACTGAACTGAGACACTGAGGGCCCGCGCAGCCCCAGACCCTCACCAGGTGTCGATGAAGCGGCTGGCCGGCCCCTCGGTCACCCGCGCGCCTGGCAGCCCCCTGGCGATCCACTGCCGGGTCTGCGCCGGGTCAATGACCGCGTCAATTTCCAGCGTGGTGGCCATCTGGACCGCCGCCCCATTGGCGACCTGCTGCGCCAGCAGGCGCTGAAAGAGCGCCTCGCGCTCCGGGCCTGGGGGCAGTGCTTCCAGCTCCTTGCGATAGCCCAGGCGCACGGCACCTTCCAGCCCCATCGCCCCAAACTCGCCGGTGGGCCAGGCCACGGTAAAAACCGGGGCGTGAAAGCCGCCCGCCGTCATCCCCATGGCGCCAAGACCGTAACCCTTTCGCAAGATCACTGCGCACACAGGGACGCGCAGATGCGCGGCCACCACAAACAGCCTGCTCACGTGCCGGACCTGGGCTTTGGCCTCAGCTTCCGGGCCAACCATGAAACCCGGGGTATCCACAAAACTCACCACCGGCAAACCATGGGCATTGCAGAGCTGCAGAAAGCGCGCAGCCTTGTCCGCCGCGTCGGCATCAATGGCGCCACCCAGTTGCATGGGGTTGTTGGCCAACACACCCACCGGGCGCCCCTCGATGCGCGCCAGCGCGGTGTGCACGCCGGCACCAAATCCGGCGCGCAGGACGAGCAGGCTGCCCGCATCCACCGTTCCCTCTACAGCCAACAGACTGTCGTACACCCGCAAACGGTTTTCCGGCACCACGCCTCTCAAACGACTGACGTCGGGGGCCTGCCAGCCGTTGACGGGTCCCTGAAAGAAGGAGAGGTAATGGCGCGCTGCGACCACAGCCTGCGCTTCGTCTTCGACCAGCAGATCAATCACGCCGTTGGCATGCTGGACCTGACTCGGACCGATCTCTTCCGGTTGAAACCGGCCCAAGCCACCGCCCTCCACCATCGCGGGCCCGCCCATGCCGATGTTGCTCGATCGCGTGGCGATGATCACATCGCTGCAGCCCAGCAGCGCCGCATTGCCGGCGAAGCAGCGCCCGGCGGCAATGCCCACCACGGGCACCTGCCCGGACAGGCGAGCCATGGCCGCGAACGTGCCCACATGCAGACCGGCGACGATGGGCATGTCGGTGTCACCGGGGCGGCCACCACCACCCTCGGCGAACAGCACCACAGGCAATCGTTGCGCCAGGGCGATGTTCAGCAAGCGGTCCGTCTTCTGATGGTTGCGCATGCCCTGCGTGCCGGCCAGCACGGTGGCGTCGTAGGCCATGACCACCGTGCGGGCCCGGGCCTCCCCAAAGAGCGACCCATTGACCGATCCGATGCCGGTGACCATGCCGTCGGCCGGTGTGTTCGCGATCAGGTCTTCTTCACTGCGCCGGCTGCGCTGCGCCGCCACCGCCAGCGCCCCGTATTCCAGAAAACTGCCTTCGTCGCACAATGCCGCGATGTTTTCCCGCGCGGTGCGCAGGCCCAGTGCCCGACGACGGGCAACCGCCTCTGGGCGGGCGGCGTCTTCGGTCAGGGCGAGGCGGTCGCGAAGGCGCTGAAGGTCGGCCCGCTGCTCGGGTCCTTGGAGTCCCTCCTGAACGCCCGCGTCCACCTGCCGGTCAGAAGCAATGGCGTGTGTCGGCAAGGGCAGACCACTCGCCAGCACTTCGCCCGTGGCGACGGACTCACCGACAGCGAAGTGCAGGCTCTGAACCTGCATCGCCATCTCCGCCCTCACCTCGTGTTCCATCTTCATGGACTCCAGCACCACGAGGAGTGTGCCGGCCTGCACCACATCGCCGGGTTTCACGGACCATTCAATGATTTGGGCAGACAGAGGAGCGCGCAGGTGGATCATGCGCTGGATTCTGCGACGGGCCTGCAGGGGCCGGGGTCAATCCCGCGACAGCAACCGCCTCAGGACAGCGTGAAAGCATGCGGCCCAAGCCGGGCGCCCCTTCAGTCGTACATGTTGGAGTCGGCCCACTGGGACGAAGGCCCGTCATCGTCGGCGGTCACGGCCACATTCAGGTTGAGCACGAACACCACTTCCCCACCAAACCGCCCCACACCCAGGGTCTTCATGAGCTGCTGTTCCTGCTCCGGGCGCTCCATGCGCAGAAAGCAGATCGCCTGCTTGGTCCCTTCGTGCATGGCGGTGAGAATATCCAACCGGGTGATGCGGCCGAACTCGCTGCACAGCTGGTGCAGCGACGACTTCAAGCTGGCCACATCGCTGTGGCGCCGGAGATCTGCAAGTGCGGTCATGTTCAATCTACCCCCGTGAATCCAGTGTGTGGTGGCGCCCGATGAAAGTTGATTACAACCGACAGCAAAGCGTTAAGGCGATATTAGTACATTCGCTACAAAAAAACACATCTTTGCAACAACTTTGCCTGTGACAAATTACCACCTCTGCGGCTGAACACTTGGTAGGCTGACAAACGTGACCCATCTGCCCCCTGCCCGTGTTACATCTGGGATGGCCCGCCGGCCGTCCCGGTGACATTGCCTGAGTCCCATTCGAGACCTCCATGCGTTCTGTACCCGACATTGCCGCCACCGCACTGAACAACGTGCCCGACGCGTCGAATGCACAAGCACCACTGCGCCGTGCGTTTGATCGCCTGACCGAAATGGCCCTCCGACTCACGAATGCCCGAGGCGCGGTGGTGGTGGTGCGTCTGGAACACTCGGTCGTTCTCAGAAGCGCTGCTGGACTCACCCCCGTCGAACAAAGCAGCTTCGTGGCCTGGGCCGGACCGGTCTGCCACTCGCTCGTCGGATCGCATCAACCGGTCCGCATAACACGGGCCGATTCACCGGCCCTGGCCATCGTCACTGCGGGCGCAGACCCGGTTCGACAAACGGACTGGCTGGCGCTTCCGATGACACCGGCCCATCCACGTGGCTGGCTGGTGTTGCTGGACGCACCACCGGTGCCTGAGACCCCGGCACACACAGCCGACACGCTGTCGTTGGTGCTGGATCAGGCGGCAGCGTTGCTGGACCTCGATCAGACCGACCCCTCTCCGAACGCCTTGCACGACAGCGAAAGCCGACTCAACCTGACCGAGCACACGGCGGGCGTGGGCAGCTGGTCTGTGGTGCTGGCCACCGGGCGGGTTCACATATCCAACGAATGCGCCTTGATCCTGGGGGTGGGCGACGCTTCGCAAATCAACTCCCTGGAAGCGATGGTGAACTGCTACACGCCTGAATGGCGCGATGGCATGCGAAAGCGGCTGTCGCGTTGCGAACATTCCGGCATGGCCTTCGACGAAGAAATCCAGGTGATGGTGGAAGGCGTCGGACCCAAATGGGTTCGCACGGTGGGCGCGGCACTGCGCGAAGCAGACGGCCAGATCACCCGGCTCCAGGGCGCCGTGCAGGACATATCGGCACAGAAGCAGGCGCAGCAGGAAACGCTGCGGCTTGCCATGCGCCTCACCACCACGCTGGCCAGCATCACCGAGGCCTTCGTGACGCTGGACCGGGAATGCCGCTTCACCTACCTGAACCAGGAAAGCGAGCGCCTGCTTCAAAAGTCGACCGCCGAACTGCTGGACAAGGAAATCTGGGACGGCTTTGGCTTAGGCCTGGCCGAACGCCTGCGCGACCAGATGCATCAGGCGCTCAGGAACAACCGTCGCATCGAGATGGAGGACCACTTCCCCAGCCTGGGCAAATGGCTGGAGGTGCGCGCCTACCCGTTTGCCGAAGGCCTGGCGGTCTATTTCCGCGACGTCACAGAGCGGCGCCGTTCACAGGAACAGCTGATGCTGCTGGAGACCAGCGTGGCCCGGCTGAACGACATCGTGGCGATCGCCGAAACCGGGGTCAACAACAACCAGGAGCCGCGCATCGTTTTTGTCAACGATGCGTTCGAGCGACACACCGGCTACTCCCGCGACGAGGTGCTGGGGCAGACGCCGCACATGCTGCTGGAGCTGGAGCCGGCGCTGCCCAAGCTCAGGGAGATGGCCATGGGCCTGCAGATGAACCGGCAGGCCCGCACGGAACTGATGGTGCATCGCAAGAACGGCGCCATGTTCTGGGTCGAACTGGAGGTGGTGTCGGTGCAGGCCACGGCCGAAGACGTCACCCACTGGGTGGCGGTGGGGCGTGACATCACGCAACGCAAGACCGCCGAAGACATGATCCGGCACATGGCGCTGTTCGACCCGCTGACCGACCTGCCGAACCGCCAGTTGCTGACCGAACGCCTTCAGCAGGCCCTGGCGCAGAGTGAACGAACCGGGCAACACGGTGCGCTGATGTTCATTGACCTCGACAACTTCAAGATCCTCAACGACACCCTCGGCCACCACGTGGGCGACCAGTTGCTCAAGAAGGTGGCCATCCGGCTGGCACAAAGCGTGCGCAAGACCGACACCGTGGCCCGCCTGGGGGGCGACGAGTTCGTGATCATGGTCGACGACCTCAGCACCGATCCCGCGGCCGCCGCGCTCAAATCGAGTGCCCTGGCCAACAAGGTGCTCACCATGCTGCGCGAGCCGTTTCACGTGGGCGGGCACCAGCACTTCGCCACGCCCAGCATCGGCGTGACCGCATTCACCGGCCTCAACGACAACGTGGGCGAACTGCTCAAGCAGGCCGATCTGGCGATGTACCAGGCCAAGACCCTGGGCCGCAACACCTTGTGCTTCTTTGACCCCGCCATGCAGGCCACGGTGAATGCCAACGCGGCGCTCGGTGCGGACATGCGGATCGCGCTGAAGGAAAAACAGTTTGTCGTGTACTACCAGCCACAGGTCGACCGCCAGGGCGTGATCACGGGCGTGGAGGCACTGGTGCGCTGGCAGCACCCGCAGCGCGGCCTGATCACCCCCATCCACTTCATCCCCGTGGCCGAAGACAACGGCATGATCCTGCCACTGGGGCAATGGGTGCTGGAAACCGCCTGCGAGCAGCTCGCCGCCTGGGCCGACTGGCCACAGACCACCAACCTCAGCATCGCAGTGAACGTCAGCGTGCACCAGTTCCGCCACCCCGATTTCGTCGACATGGTCATGGCCGCCATCGGTCGCACTGGCATCAAGCCACAGCGGCTCAAGCTCGAACTGACCGAAAGCCTGCTGGCCGACCGCATGGAGATCACCATCGAAAAGATGGGCATGCTCAAGGACCTGGGCGTGACCCTGTCGCTGGACGACTTCGGTGTGGGCTATTCGTCGCTTTCCGTGTTGAAGCGCCTGCCACTGGATCAGCTCAAGATCGACAAGGGCTTTGTGGCCGACGTGCTCACCGACCCCAACGACGCGGCCATCTCAAGAGCCATCATCACGCTGGCGCAGAGCCTGAGCCTGCAGGTGGTGGCCGAAGGCGTGGAAACCCACGAGCAGCGGGAGTTCCTGGCCTACCAGGGCTGCGACCAGTTCCAGGGACACCTGTTCTCGCCCCCCCTGCCCATCGCCACGCTGGACGCTTTTTTGCGCAACCCCTCTTCGGGGATGATGGTGGTCACGGAATAACCCCCCGCGCCGCCTTCGGCGTCACCCCCCTGAGGGGGGCGGCACCAGCCGCCCGGCAAAGCCGATTCTGCGGTGCCACTGGATGGTGTTTCTGCACCCGGTGTGCGTCGTGCTCCGGGTGCAAGTCTAGACGTGCAGCAACAGGAACCGCCGTTCCCAGGGGCTGATCACGTCGAAATATTCGCGGTACTCGGTTTCCTTGATGGCGCTGTAGGTCTGGATGAAGTGCTCACCAAACAGCTCCACCAGTGGTGCGCAGCCCATGAGCTTTTCCACCGCGTCATCCAGGTGTCGCGGCAGTTGGTGGGGTTGCTCGTAGGCGCTGCCGGTGAGGGGTTCGTTGGGTTTGAGGGCCTGCTTCATGCCTAGGTAGCCGCAGGCCAGGCTCGCCGCCATCGCCAGATAGGGGTTCACATCCACGCCAGCCAGCCGGTTCTCCACCCGCCGCGCTTCCGGGCCCGAATGCGGCACGCGCAGGCCGCAGGTTCGGTTGTCGTAGCCCCAGCTCAGGTTGATGGGGGCCGAGGTGAAACGTGAGAGTCGCCGGTACGAATTCACGTAGGGTGCGAAAAAGGCGGTGGCCGCCGGCAGGTAGGTCTGCAGGCCGCCGATGTAGTGGAAGAACGCGTCGGAGGGCGCTCCATCGGGGCCGCTGAAGATGTTCTGTCCATCGTCCAGCCCCACCACGCTCTGGTGAATGTGCATGGCGCTGCCAGGTTGGCCCTGCATGGGCTTGGCCATGAAGGTGGCGTACATCTGGTGGCGGATCGCCACCTCGCGAATGGTGCGCTTGAACAGGAACACCTGGTCGGCCAGCGGCAGCGGGTCGCCGTGGTCGAGGTTGATTTCCATCTGCGCCGTGCCCATTTCATGGATCAGCGTGTCGAGCTGAATGCCCTCGGCTTCACACCAGTCGTACATCACGTCGAAGATATCGTCGTATTCGTTGATCGCGTCCATCGAGAAGCTCTGCATGCCCGCCTCGGTGCGCTTGGTGCGACCCACCGGGGGTTTGAGCGGAATGTCCTCGTCGGGCTCGACCTGCACCAGGTAAAACTCCATCTCGGGCGCGACCACCGGCTTCCAGCCTTCGTCTGCATAGAGCTTGAGCACGCGGCGCAACACATTGCGCGGCGAGAGCTGCACGGCCTTGCCGTCGAAAGAGAAGCAGTCGTGAATGATCTGGGCGGTCGGCTCCTTGGCCCAGGGTACGGGTCGCAGGGTTTGGGGGTCGGGCTTGAGCAGCATGTCCGGGTCGGCCACCGAGGTGAAGTCTTTTTCCGGGTAGTCGCCGGTGACGGTCATGGCCAGCACGGCTTCTGGCAGACGCAGGCCCACTTCCGGGTTGTACTTGTGGCGCGGCACGATCTTGCCGCGCGCCTGGCCGGCCATGTCGGGGATGATGCATTCCACTTCGGTGATGCGGTGTTCGTCCAGCCATTGCTGGATGCGCTGGGCGTCGGAGACGTTCTGGGTGTCGGACATGGTGGGTTCCATGGAGGGGATGCGCCCAAGGGGGCTACCAGTTGGTGATGCGTGGGTTGTCGAAGCTGTACTGGTTGGGCACGGCGATGTTGGAGAACGAAAACGACAGGCTCACATCCAGTGCGCTGACCTGGTGCCACCAGCCCAGCGGCAGGAAGACGGTTTCGCCGGGTTCGACGACCACATCGAGCACCGTGGCCTGCGCGAAGCGGGGATGGCGCGACAGGTCAGGCCGATCCAGATCGACCGGGCTGTACACATCGAAGTGGTTGTAGAGCAGCGGAGTCTGCAGCGGGGAGATGAAGCGCCAGCGCTTGCGCCCCACGATCTGGGTGTGGCACAGCATCAGCGTGTCGTGATGCAGGGGCGTGACGGTGCCGGCCGGGCCAAACCAGAACGACGCGCGCTGGGCCAGTTGCGAAGGGTCGCAGAAAGCAGGCAGCGTGCCGATGTCGTCCAGCAAGGGTGCAAAACCGGGTTGGCTGAGCATCTCGTTGTTGGCGGTGAGGTAGTAGTCGTTGGTGGCGCCACCGGCCAGCACCCGGTCCACGAAGTCGGACAGTAGGATGTTGCGCTGGTGATCCAGCTTGTTGACCTCGAAGTTGGGGTCGGCGCTGCGTTCGGCCTGCACCACCACATCCAGATGACCAAAGCGTTCGCGCAGGTATTGCGGCGACCAGCGCTGCAGGGCGGGCCAGTCGCGCGCCACATCGGTCAGTACCACCGGGCGGCTGCCGATCACGTGGCGCTGCAGGAATTCATCCACCGACATCTGGCCGCGCTTCTCCACCTGGCCGTACGCAGGGTCCAGCTCCAGCAGTTTTTGCTGGTTGGCCATGACGGATTCGAGCTTGACCTGCAGCTGCTGGAATTTTCGCGCGGCCAGGAACACCGGATCGGTTTCCATCGCCTCCAGCACCTGCTGGCACTCGGCCGGGTCCATGCCGGCCTGCACCATGGTGGCCAGCATGGATTCGGGTGTGCAGTTGCGCAGCCGGTTCTCTGCGACCCATTGCAGCCACCCTTCATCCAGCGGGCGAAACGCCGCTTCAACCGGACGCGGGGCGGGTGGAATGGCAGGCAGGCTCATGCGAGTGCCAGTATCGCACCGGCAAGGCCCGCCATGGGGCCGCTTTTCAGGCGGTGAACAGCGCCACGTTGCCGCCGGCGGCGGTGGTGTTGATGGTCAGCGTCTGCTCGGCGCAGAAGCGCAGCAGGTAGTTCGGCCCGCCTGCCTTCGGGCCGGTGCCAGAGAGGCCCTCGCCGCCAAACGGCTGCACGCCCACCACCGCACCGATCATGTTGCGGTTCACATACACGTTGCCGACGCGGGCCGCACGCGCCAGCGCCTGGGCACGGTTGTCGATGCGGGTCTGGATGCCGAGCGTGAGGCCATAACCCAGGGCGTTGATCTGCTGCAGCACGGCCAGGGGATCGCCCTTCCAGCGCACCACCTGCAACACGGGCCCGAAGATTTCCTGTTTTGCGTCCGCAACGGCGCCGATCTCGAACATCTGCGGCGGCATGAGGGTGGGCAAGGCCGCGGTGGGGGCGGGCTCAGGCAACAGCGCCTTGACCTGCGCACGCAGGCGCTGGACCTCGCGCTGGATGCCCTCGAAGGCATCGGCATCGATCAACGGTCCCACATCGGTGGCCAGATCGGCGGTGTCGCCCACCACCAACTCCTTGGCGGCGCCCTGGATCATTTCGATCACATGATCGGCGATGCCCTCGTGCACACAGAGCAAGCGCAAGGCCGAGCAGCGCTGGCCGGCGCTGCGGAAGGCACTTTGCACCACCGCATCAGCCACCTGTTCGGGCAATGCGGTGCTGTCCACCAGCATGGCGTTGATGCCACCGGTCTCGGCGATCAGTGGCACGATGGGGCCGTCCTTGGCGGCCAGCGCGCGCTGGATGATCTTGGCCACTTGCGTGGACCCGGTGAACACCACGCCGGCCACGCCGGGTTGGGCCACCAATGCCGCGCCCACGGTCTCACCCGGGCCATGCAACAGTTGCAGCGCATTGGCCGGAATACCGGCTGCGTGCAGCAGCTTCACCGCTTCCAGTGCCACGGCCGGCGTCTGCTCAGCGGGCTTGGCCAGCACGGTGTTGCCTGTGGCCAGGGCCGCGGCCACCTGGCCCACGAAGATGGCCAGCGGAAAATTCCAGGGGCTGATGCAGACCCAGGCACCGCGACCTTCCAGGCGCAGGGTGTTGCTCTCACCCGTGGGGCCGGGCAGGGTCTGGGGAGCCTGGATGCGCTCGGCCTCATTGGCGTAAAAACGCAAGAAGTCCACCGCCTCGCGCACCTCTGACACGGCGTCGCTCCAGGTCTTGTGCGCCTCTTTCACCAGCAAGGCGCAGAAGCGCGGCAGTTGCGCCTCCAGGGCATCGCCAGCGAAACGCAGGGCGGCCGCGCGCTGGGCCACCGGCGCGTGGTTCCAGGCATCAAAGGCCTTGATCGCGCGGTCCACGGCCGCATCGACCTCATCTGACCGTGCTTCTGCCACGGTGGGCACCACGCACACGGCATGCGCCGCCAGCAGATCGTCACGCTGCGCGACCACGGCAAGATCGCGTCCCAGGCTGTTGGCCCGTCCGGCGCCATACAGATCGAGTGGCAAGGGGAAAGCGGCCTTGGTCTCCAGCCGCAGGGGCGAAACCAGCAGCTCTTCCATACCCACCGATTCATCGGCCAGTTGGTGAACAAAGGACGAGTTGGCACCGTTCTCCAGCAGCCGCCGCACCAGATAGGCCAGCAGGTCGCGGTGCGCGCCCACCGGGGCGTAGACGCGACAACCGATATTCGGGTTCTTCAGCACTTCCCGGTAGATGCCCTCGCCCATGCCGTGCAGGCGCTGCAATTCGAAGCGCCGTGGAGTGACCGACCCAGCTTCGGACGCCTCATGTTTCGACGCCATCTGCAGGATGGCGGCAATCGTGCCTGCGTTGTGTGTGGCGAACTGCGGAAAGATCGCATCAGGTGCTGCCAGCAAGGCCTTCGCGCAAGCCAGGTAGCTCACATCGGTATGGTGTTTGTGGGTATACACCGGGTAGGCGGGCAGGCCCAGTTCCTGCGCGCGCTTGATCTCGGCGTCCCAGTACGCACCCTTGACCAGTCGGCACATGAAGCGCAATTGGTAGCGACGCGCCAGCGAGGCCACGTGTTCGATCAGCTCGACCGCGCGCGTCTGGTAGGCCTGCAAGGCCAGGCCAAAACCCTGCCACTGCGGAAAGCGCTCGCTCACCAGCCGGGCCAGTGCCTCGAACACATCAAGAGAGAGTTCGAGCCGCTCGACTTCTTCGGCGTCGATGGTCAGGTTGAGGTTGGCCGCCGCGGCGGCCTCGCACAGTTGCCACACGCGAGGCACGAGTTCACTCATCACTCGAGCATGCTGCGCATCTTCAAAGCGCGGATGCAGGGCACTGAGCTTGATGGAAATGCCGTCGTTCTGCACCGGGCTGCGGGCGGGGTCCGCCGTGCGTGCAATGGCCGCGATGGCGTTCTGGTAGCTCGCCAGGTAGCGCAGGGCATCGGCGTCTGTGCGAGCACCCTCGCCCAGCATGTCGAAACTGAAACTCAGATTGCCCTGCTTCTTGCGCGCATTGGCGGCCTCCTTCATGCCTTCTTCGATGGTCTGGCCGAGCACGAATTGGCGGCCGAGCAACTGCACCGCCCGCAGCGTGGCTCCCACCACGGTCCGGGCACCCAGCTTGGCCATCAGGCCAGGCTGGCGCTCATCGCTGGGCAGGAAGTGCTTGGACATGGCAATGGCGCTGGACGACAGGCGCGCCAGCGTCGAGTCGGCGGCCCCATCAAAGTCGGCCCGTCCCAGTTGGTCGGCGGTGAGCGCGATCGCGGTCTCGGCATCTGGCACCCGCAACAGGGCTTCGGCCAGGCGCATCAGTGCCAGGCCTTCGGCGCTGGAGATGGGGTATTCCTTGAGCAGACTTTCCATGGCCCAGAACGGCGGCGGGTTGTCGCGCACGGCACGCACCCACGGTGTGGCGGCGCGGGCGGCGGCCGCCCAATCGAGCGCCCCTTGCAGCGACGCAAGGCGGTTCGCCAGCAAAGGATTCTCGGCGCGGTAGGGGAGAGGCAGGCGATCGGTGGAGCGCGGCATGGTCATGTCTCAGAGAGGTTGAGTGGTTGAATTTGTTGATATTGACCGCACTCAAAGTGAATTAATGAATGATTTTTTGAATTTTTCCGGATAATTCACTACCCATGAGCGAATCCACCCACGAACCGGACCGAATCGACCTGCGCATCCTGCGCGTGCTGCAGAGCGACGGTCGCATCCCCAACCTCAAGCTGGCCGAGGCCGTATCCCTGTCGCCCACGGCGGTGCTGGCACGCACACAACGGCTGCAGCGAGAGGGCTACATCCTGGGCTACGAGGCCCGGCTCAATCCGCTCAAGCTCGGGCTGGGCATGATGGTGTTCGTGGAGGTGCTGCTGGACCGGACCACGCCGAATGTGTTTGACCAGTTCAAGGCGGCGGTACAGGTGCGCGACGAAATCATGGAGTGCCACATGGTGGCCGGCGGCTTCGATTACCTGCTCAAGACCCGAATGGCCGACATGTCGGCCTACCGGGACTTCGCCGGCAAGGTACTGTGGCAACTGCCTGGCGTGCGCGAGACCCGCACCTATGCGGTGATGGAAGAAGTGAAGAACACCACCCAGCTGTGTGTTTGACATCTGCGCCCGCGCTGGGAGAATCCGGACAGTTCAACCCTTCAGGAGCCCTTCCATGCCCAAGTCCCTGCAAGTCCTCTGCGCCGCCAGTCTGACCCTGGTGGTGCTGGGGGCCAACGCCCAAAGCACCCGCCCCGGTCTGTGGGAGGTCAACAGCAAGATGGGCGGCAACCCGGAGATGGAGGCCGCCATGGCCCAGATGCAGCAGCAACTGGCTGCCATGCCGCCGGAGCAGCGCAAGATGATGCAGGACATGATGGCCAAGCAGGGTGTGAGCATGGCGCCAGGCGCTGGGGGTTCCATGGTCGTGAAGGTCTGCATCACGCCCGAAATGGCGGCCAAGCAGCAGATGCCCACACAAACCGAAGGCGAGTGCACCACCACCGTCACCTCGCGCAGCGCCAGCGCCATGAAGCTGAACTTCGTCTGCAAGAATCCGCCTTCCAGCGGTGAGGGCACCTACACCTTCTCCGGCGACACGGCCTACACCATGAAGATGGTGATGAAGTCCATGCAGGACGGCAAACCCCACAACATGACCATTGACGGTCAGGGCAAGTGGCTCTCCCAGGATTGCGGCAACATCAAGCCGATACAGGTCCCGGCCACCAAATAGCACTCACGCGGAACTGACCCGAGCGGGTCGACTGCCAAAGATCGCCCGCCCGACCCGCACCATGGTGGAGCCAGCCGCCACCGCCGCGTCGAGGTCGTCGCTCATGCCCAGGGAGAGCGTGTCCAGCGAAAATCCGCGCGCGTTGAGATCGTCGAACAGGGCCTTCACCTGCAGGAACACGTCCCGCTGTGCCTCGAACCCCACGACCGGCTCCGGCACGCTCATGAGTCCCCGCAGGCGCAACCTGGGCAACCCAACCACCCCCTGCGCCAGCGCCAGCAACTCGCCAGGCGCCACCCCTGATTTGTTGGCACCGCCGTCCACGTTGACCTGAATGCAGACCTGCAAAGGGGCCAGGCGCTCGGGGCGCTGTTCGCTCAAGCGCTGCGCGATTTTGAGCCGGTCGACCGACTGCACCCAGTCAAAGTGTTCGGCCACGAGCCGGGATTTGTTGCTTTGCAACGGTCCGATGCAATGCCACTCCAAAGGGTTCGATGGGTCGTCCGAACGGAGAAGCTGGATCTTTTCCACCCCCTCCTGCACGTAGTTTTCGCCAAAAACGCGCTGGCCGGCAGCCTGTGCCTGACGAACGGCGTCTGCATCGAAAGTCTTGGACACCGCCAGCAGTGTCACGTCCCTCGCATCGCGCCCCGCCCGTTGGCAAGACCGGGCAATCCGCTCCCGAACCTGTTGGAGATTGGCTTCAATCGTCGTCATAATCCATCGTCAATACCACCACAGCACGGGACCCCGGGATGGACATCACCCAACTGCTTGCCTTCAGCGTCAAGAACAAAGCATCCGATCTTCACCTCTCGGCCGGTCTGCCGCCCATGATACGGGTCAACGGCGACGTGCGTCGCATCAACGTCGAGCCGCTGGACCACAAGCAGGTCCATAGCATGGTGTACGACATCATGAACGACAGCCAGCGCAAGCAGTACGAGGAATTCCTCGAGTGCGACTTCTCGTTCGAGATCGAAGGGCTGGCGCGCTTTCGGGTGAATGCCTTCAACCACAACCGCGGCGCGGGTGCGGTGTTCCGGACCATCCCGAGCAAGATCCTGACACTGGAGCAGCTCAACGCGCCGAAGATTTTTGGCGACCTCGCCTTGCGCCCACGCGGTCTGGTGCTGGTCACCGGCCCCACCGGTTCTGGCAAGTCCACCACGCTGGCGGGCATGGTCAACCACCTGAACGAAACCGAGTACGGCCACATCCTCACCGTGGAAGACCCGGTGGAATTTGTGCACGACTCCAAGAAGTGCCTGATCAACCAGCGCGAAGTGGGACCGCACACGCTCAGCTTTGCCAACGCCCTGCGCTCGGCGCTGCGGGAAGACCCCGACGCGATTCTGGTGGGTGAGATGCGCGACCTGGAAACCATTCGCCTGGCCATGACGGCGGCCGAGACCGGTCACCTTGTGTTCGGCACGCTGCACACATCCAGTGCAGCCAAGACCATCGACCGGATCATTGACGTGTTTCCGGCGGAAGAAAAGGACATGGTTCGGGCCATGTTGTCTGAATCGCTGGTGGCGGTGATTTCACAAACCCTGTGCAAGACCAAAGATGGCTCCGGCCGGGTGGCGGCGCACGAGATCATGCTGGGCACCAGCGCCATCCGCAACCTGATCCGCGAGGCCAAGGTGGCGCAGATGTATTCGGCGATCCAGACCGGCAACAGTGTGGGCATGCAGACGCTGGACCAGAACCTCGCCGATCTGGTGCGGCGCAATGTGATCAGCGCGGCCGAAGCGCGAAGCAAGGCCAAGATTCCTGAAAATTTCCCGGGGTAGCCATGTCCCACCCCCCGTCGCTTGCCCACTGCGTGTGGCCGCATCCCCCCTCAAGGGGGCAGCGCGAGAGGCCCGGCAAAGCCGGTTCCTCCGCGCTCTGGTCATAGCGCATCGCCAGCGTGGCAAATCTGAACTGCTGCACACTCAAAGGTAAGACTTCATGGAACGCGATCAGGCATCAAAATTCATCAACGACTTGCTGCGTCTGATGGTCAGCCGCACGGGCAGCGACCTGTTCATCACCGCCGACTTTCCACCTGCGATCAAGATCGACGGCAAGGTGGTGAAGGTGTCGCCCCAGCCGCTGAATGCCACGCACACGCTCGCGCTTGCGCGCGCGATCATGAACGACAAGCAGGCGGCCGAGTTCGAGCGCACCAAGGAGTGCAATTTCGCGATCTCGCCGCCTTCGATTGGCCGCTTCCGTGTCAGCGCCTTTGTTCAGCAGGGCAAGATCGGCATGGTGCTGCGGACCATCCCCGCCGTGCTGCCCACGATCGACACACTGGGTCTGCCGCAGGTGCTCAAGGACGTGGCACTGTCCAAGCGCGGCTTGTGCATCCTGGTGGGTGCCACCGGCTCCGGCAAATCCACCTCCCTCGCAGCCATGGTGGACTGGCGCAATGAACATACCTTCGGGCACATCATCACCATTGAAGACCCGGTGGAATTTGTGCACCCTCACAAGAACTGCGTGATCACGCAGCGCGAGGTGGGGCTGGACACCGACAGCTGGGAAGCGGCGCTGAAGAACACGCTGCGCCAGGCCCCTGATGTGATCCTGATGGGCGAGATCCGCGACCGCGAGACCATGGAGCACGCGATCCAGTTCTCTGAAACCGGTCACCTGTGCCTGGCCACCCTGCACGCCAACAGCGCCAACCAGGCGCTGGACCGGATCATCAACTTCTTCCCTGAAGAGCGTCGCCCCCAGTTGCTGATGGACTTGTCGCTCAACCTGCGCGCCCTGATCTCGCAGCGCCTGGTGCCCCGCCAAGACAGCAAGGGGCGGCATGCGGCGGTCGAGATCATGTTGAACTCGCCGCTGATCTCCGACCTGATCTTCAAGGGCGAAGTCGCCGAGATCAAGGAGATCATGAAGAAGAGCACCCAGATGGGCATGCAGACCTTCGACCAGTCGCTGTTCAATGCCTTTGAAGCGCACCTCATCACCCTGGAAGATGCGCTTCGCAACGCCGACTCGCTCAACGACCTGCGCCTGCAGATCAAGCTCAACAGCCAACGCGCCAAGACCACGGATCTGGCGGCGGGGACTGAGCACATGACGATCATTTAGGAAACACCCCCGCCGCGCTCCGCGCGACCCCCTCAAGGGGGCACACCTTCGGACCGGCAAAGCCGGATCTTCGGTGTCACTGGACAGGGTCATTTCGCGCCGGAATCATCCTCTCCTGCGGGATTCGTGCGACATTTCTGGCCTCCTTTAAGACCTGTCGAAAGACAGATCCTTCGCCATCCCTGATTTGAAAGCACTGCACCATGACCAGCATCGCCGAACGCACCTACGAATCCACGCCTGCCCGCAAGGTCGCCTTCATTGGCCTGGGGGTCATGGGGTATCCGATGGCGGGGCATCTGGCGCGGGCTGGGCATTCGGTGACGGTCTACAACCGGTCGAGCGCCAAGGCGGCGACCTGGGTGGCCGAGTTTGGTGGGGCGCACAAACCCACCCCACGGGAAGCGGCGCAGGGTGCCGACATCGTGTTTGCCTGTGTGGGCAACGACGACGATTTGCGTGCGATCACGCTGGGCGCTGATGGTGCCTTTGCTGGCATGTCGTCAGGTGCGATCTTTGTGGATCACACCACGGCTTCGGCGGATGTGGCGCGGGAGCTGTACCGGGCTGCCAAGACGCTGGGGCTTTCGTTTGTCGATGCACCGGTGTCGGGCGGTCAGGCGGGTGCGGTCAATGGGCAGCTCACCGTGATGTGCGGGGGCGATTCCGCCGCCTTTGACGCGGTGAAGCCGGTGGCCTTCGCGTTTTCCCGTGCCTTCACGCTCATGGGGGAAAGCGGTGCTGGCCAGCTCACCAAGATGGTCAACCAGATCTGTATTGCCGGACTGGTCCAGGGCCTTTCAGAAGCGATTGCATTTGGCCAGAAAGCCGGTCTGGACATGAACCAGGTGCTCGACGTGATCGGCAAAGGCGCCGCACAGAGCTGGCAACTGGACAACCGGGGCAAGACCATGGTGGCCGACAAGTTCGACTTTGGTTTTGCCGTGGACTGGATGCGCAAGGACCTGGGGCTGGTGCTGGACGAAGCCAAACGCAACGGTGCTCGCCTGCCGGTGACGGCACTGGTGGACCAGTTCTACGCAGACGTTCAGGCCATGGGTGGCAACCGCTTTGACACTTCAAGCCTGATCAAGCGATTGAAGTAGGACCACCCCCGCGCCGCCTGCGGCGTGCCTTGCAGGCCGCGGCATCGCCAGAGTCGATGCTTCTTCGGTCTGTCCAAGCCTGCGCAGGCAGGCTCTGAGCCGCAGCCCTCAGCCCCCTCAAGGGGGCGATACCAGTGGCCCGGCGGAGCCGGTTCCACGGCATCTCTGGACCGGGGGCATCTCGCTCCGGAGACGCCAGGACGCACGGAGCGCGCCTTGTGCTTACTTCACACTCGAATCGGTGGGGCCACTGGCCGGGGCTCCCGGCTTCGCGGGTGGCGGAGTGATGCGGGCCAGTTCCTCGTCGCTGATGATTTCCAGCACGCGTACCACCTTGCGCACGCCCTGGGTGTTGCGGGCGACCTGGGTGGCGTAGTCGGATTCGCGCTGGGTGACGCGGCCCATGAGGTAGACCGTGCCACGTTCCGTCGTGACCTTGAAGGCAGATGCGGGAATCTGTTTGACATCCACAAAAGCGGCCTTCACGCGACCGGTCACCACCGTGTCGGCGGCGCGTTCACGCAAAGTCGGGCTGTTGGTGATTTCCAGCTCGTTCTGTACGCCGGTCACGTTTTCGACCCGGGAGGCGATTTCACCAATCAGGGCCTTGTCGCGTTCATTGGCCACTTCGCCGGTGAGCAACACGCGGCGGTTGTAGCTGGTGACCAGCGCCCTGGCGCGGGAACCCACCTCGTCCTTGATGCGGTTCGCTGCCTTGATCTCGATGGCCTGGTCTTCCAGTTGCGCCCCTGAGGTGCGGCGATCACTGGCCACCAGGGCACCGGTGACGGCGGCGCCACCCATGAGCAGGGGTGTGCACGCGGACAGCGCCGTCAAGGCCACCAGCGAGGTCAGGGCCGCGGCGATGAAACGGTTCCTGGCAAGGGAAAGGGGCATGTTCATGAAGGAATCTCCAGTTCGTTGATGACGGGTTCAGGAAGGCCCAGCAGCTGGGCATCCACACCGTCGCAAATGCAGTGCAGCACCAAGTGATGCACCTCGAGGATTCGGGCGGGCAGTTCGTGGGGCACGCACACGTGTACATCGGTATCGCGCAGCAACTGGGTCATGCGGCCACCACGGGCACCCGTGAGCGCCACCACCGTCATGTCCCGCTCATGGGCCGCTTCCACGGCCGCCAGCAGATTGGCGGAATTGCCTGTGGTGGAGAGCGCCAGCAGCACATCGCCGCCTTGGCCCAGCGCGCGCACCTGCCTGGCGTACACCGATCGCACGTCGAAATCGTTGGCGATGCCGGTCAGCACGGCGGCGTCTGCAGAGAGTGAAAGCGCGGCCAGTTCAGGCCTTTCACGGTCGTAGCGGCCCACGAAACTGGCGGCGAAGTGCTGAGCCCCGGCGGCCGATGCGCCGTTGCCGCAGGCCAGCACCTTGCCGCCACCGGTCACACTGGCCAGCACGGCGTTGGTGGCGGCCTCGACCAGCGGAGCCAGTGACTGGGCACATTGGTACTTCAGATCCGCACTGTCAATGAACTGTTGCTGGATGCGTTGGAGAAGCATGGCGCGATCATACCGTTGAGGTCGTTGTCAAAAGCTTGCGGAGGCATCAAACGCCGCACGCAGCCATTCGATGGACGGGCGCGCAGACACGTGGTTTTCGCCCAACCCGCCTCCAGCGGAGGGGCCTTGCAGCAGCACGACATCGAAACGGCATGGAGGCTCTGAGCCGATCCGGTGCAAAAAGTGCCGGGCCGCCAGCACAATGCGCTTCTGTTTGGTCGCCGTGATGCTGGCGCCTGCGCCGCCCTGCCCGCTGCTGCTGCGCTGGCGCACCTCGACAAACACCAGCGTGCCGTCGCGCTCGCGCATAATCAGATCGACTTCGCCGCCGCCCCGGCCAGGGGTCTTGAAATTGCGCTTCACCAGGCGCAGGCCGTGTTTCTGGAGGTGTTCCAGCGCCGTTTGCTCGGCCAGATCGCCACGCGCCTTGGTGGTGCTGGTGGCGGCATTGATACCGGTTGGCCGTAGCGCACCCTTTTTCCGGAACGTCCACATTGTCTGCAAGTTCTCCATCCCTGTTGCTCGCCGCGCGCGACGCCGCAGCCCACCAGCATTATCCGCAGGGCGCGCTCTACATGGTGGCCACGCCCATCGGCAACATGGCCGACGTCAGCCTGCGGGCCCTGCAAGTGCTCTCCCTGGTGGACACCGTGGCTTGCGAAGACACCCGCCACACCGCCTCCCTGCTGCAAGCCTACGGCCTGCACAAGCCCCTGCTGGCCTTGCACGAACACAACGAAGTGGAGGCGGCGCAGACCGTGGTGGCGCGCCTGCGGGAAGGCCAGCGCGTGGCCTATGTGAGCGACGCTGGCACGCCGGGCGTGAGCGATCCCGGCGCCCGCCTGGCCGCGGTGGTGACCGCCGCCGCCTTGCGCTGCGTGCCCATCCCTGGCGCCAGCAGCATCACCGCCCTGCTGAGCGTGGCGGGCGAGGCTGGTTGGGATGGTCGTTTTGTCTTTGCGGGCTTTCTCTCGCCCAAGGCGGTTGAGCGCAAGCAGCAAGTGCTGCAGATGGGCGCGGATGCCAGGGCCTGTGTGGTGCTGGAGGCTCCGCACCGCATTGAAGCGCTGGCCAATGAGCTGGCCACCCTCGGTGAGCGCCGTCTGACGGTCGGGCGCGAGCTGACCAAACAGTTCGAAGAGGTGGCCCAGATTGAGGCCGGCACCTTTCCTGAGTGGCTTGCCGGTGAAAGCCACCGCACCCGTGGCGAGTTCGTGCTGCTGGTCCACCCGAAAGCCGCAGATGCGACGCAGGTAGGCGCGATTGGAGCCTCTGCGCTTCGGACGCTGGCGCTGCTGATGGGCGAATTGCCGCTGAAAACGGCGGTGCGGCTGAGCGCGGAGATCACCGGGGAACCCCGCAACGCCCTGTATCAGGCGGCGCTGGCCCGGCGAGAACAGAATGGCGCCGAAGAAGTCGATTGACCCGGCCAGATACGATGCCGCAGCTGTCGGGCTCAGTGCTGCATGCGGGCCATCGGGTCACCACCCGAGCGTGGGCCGGGTTTGAGCGGGTCGTGGCGCTGATCGGGTGAATCGGGGACCTCGTGCGCCTGCACGTCCACCACATCACCACGGGAAGCGCCCGAACCTGAGGGCCGGACCCAGGCTCCCTGGGCATAGCGCTGCGAGGTCTGGCGGAAACGTTCAAACACCATCACGGGTGCCGGCTTGCGGCCAGTCAGCAAGGCCCACAGCGACATCCCCAACACAACCACCAGGCTGGCCAGGAGCAGGCTGAGCAGAAACACCAGACCCGCCAAGCCCAGCGCCAGCTTGAGCGCCACGCTCAGCACGCGACCGAGAAAATCAGTCAATGAATTCATCAAATCAAGAGCCCGATGGGCCAGGAGAGTTCCTGAAACAGCACGAAGGAACGGACGTGAACAAGGCAACTGGGGGCATTTTCCCCCGATGCAAGAGGTTTGGCCAGCGCAAGCGACCGGCACAGCCATGGGCCATACCCGTTGTTGGCGCGATCCGTGCATGTCTGACACCGGCGGCTGCTATGCTGCCCGCTGCAGGCGCCGGTGCGCGCCATTGAAATGCCTCCCATGCCGACGAAACGCCTCTACCAGTATTTTTTTCGCGGACTGCTCACCGTGCTGCCCCTGGGCCTCACGGTGTACCTGCTGTTCCTGTTCGTGAGCTTCCTCGAATCGATGGCCATGTTCGTGATCCGGCCCATCGTCGGGGACTTCTACCTGCCGGGGCTGGGCATTGCCCTGGCCATGCTGGCCATTCTGGCGCTGGGTTACCTGGTCTCGCAGAGCTACACCACCCGTATCGTGTCGTTGGTGGAGCTGCCGTTCACCAACCTGCCGGTGATCAAGAGCATTTATTCGTCCCTGAAAAACTTTGCCGACTACTTCGCACCGCACGAGAAAGACACCCAGCAGGTGGTGCGGCTGAGCGCACCGGGCAGCGAACTCGCCATCGTGGGTCTGGTCACCCGGCAGAACATGAGCGATCTGCCAGAGGGGCTGGCCAGCGACGACAACATCGCGGTCTACCTGCCCATGGGCTACATGATCGGCGGCTACACGGTGTTCGTGCCTCGCAGCTGGGTGCAGCCGATCGACATGTCGGTCGAGGAAGCCATGCGCTCCTCGCTGATTGCCTGGATGTCCGCGAACCGCACCAGCCCGGCCCCCAGCTACTTCGAGGTCGACCAGGCCGCTCGCGCACCCGTGCCACATTCGCCGCAGTCATCGCCTCCGTCTCCGCCACCGCCACCACGCCCGTTCTGAGCCACAACAGCATCGCTGAACCATGAGCATCCGCCACCTCGACGCCCTCTTCAACCCGGCTTCGGTGGCTGTCTTCGGTGCCTCCGGGCGACAGGGCAGTGTGGGTGCCACGGTGTGGCACAACATGCGGACAGGTGGGTTTGCAGGCCCCCTGTACCCAGTCAACCCCAAACATGCCTCGCTGGACGGCCTGAAGGTCTACCGGGATGTGGCCGCGCTGCCCGAGGCCCCTGAAATGGCGGTGATCTGCACCCCTGCCGACACCGTGGTGTCGCTGATCAAGGCGCTGGGCGCGCGCGGCACGCGGGCGGCGATTGTCGTCACGGCCGGGCTGAACGCCGCCCAGAAACAGGCCATGCTGGACGCTGCCCGCGTGCATACGCTACGCATTCTCGGACCCAACTGCATCGGCATGCTGGTGCCGCATCTGGGCCTCAACGCCAGCTTCGCACACATTGGCGCCAAGCCCGGTGATCTAGCCTTCGTTTCACAGTCAGGCGCGCTCGTGACCGCCATGCTGGACTGGGCCGGCTCACGCGGCATCGGTTTTTCACACTTCGTATCGCTGGGTGAACGCGCCGACGTTGACTTCGGCGACATGCTCGATTTTCTGGGCAGCGACCCGAAGACACGCTCGATCCTGCTCTACATCGAAAGCATCCAGACCTCGCGCAAGTTCATGTCCGCCGCGCGCGCGGCCGCGCGCAACAAGCCGGTGATCGTGGTAAAGGCCGGGCGCTCGACCGCCGGCCAGGCCGCAGCCGCTTCGCACACCGGCGCGCTGGCGGGCTCCGACGCGGTGTTCGCCGCTGCCATCGCCCGATCCGGCATGCTGCGCGTGGACAGCCTGCAAGATCTCTTTCTGGCCGCCGAAACACTGACCCGCTACCGGGATGGCCCCACCGGACAGCTCACCGTGCTCACCAACGGCGGCGGCGCGGGCGTGATGGCGGCCGACGCAGCAGCGGCCGCAGGCGTGCCCCTGGCCGAGCTGGACGATGCGCTCAAGACAAAGCTGGACGCGGTGCTGCCGGCCAACTGGTCGCACGCCAACCCCGTTGACATCATTGGCGACGCGCCCACGTCGCGCTATGTGGCCGCACTGGAGGCACTCGCGCACGACCCGCAGAGCGCGGTGCTGTTCATACACGCGCCCACGGCCATCGTGCCCAGTGCCGACATTGCACAGGCGCTGCTGCCGCAAATCAGCGCCATGCCCCAGCGGATGCTGGGTTGCTGGCTCGGAGACCAGGCGGTGGCCCAGGCCCGCCAGACCTTCCGTGACGCAGGCGTGCCCGACTTCAACACGCCCGAAGAAGCCATTCGGGCGTTCTCGTTCCTGCGCACCTACCGGCAGCATCAGGCCGAACTGCTGCAGACGCCGCCCGCGCACAGCGACAGTCAAACGGTCGACCTGCCCCGCCTTCGCGGCATTGTGGATTCGGTGCTCACCAGCGGGCGTGAATTGCTCACCGAACCCGAGGCCAAAGAATTTCTGGCGGCCGCCGGCCTGCCGGTGGTGCCCACGCGCACCGTGGGCACCGAGCCGCTGGAGGCACGGGCTGCGGCCGACGCCATGGGCTACCCGGTGGCGCTGAAGATCCTCTCGCACGACATCACACACAAGTCGGACGTGGGCGGTGTGCGACTGAACATTGGCAGCGCGGCCGAGCTGACGGAAGCCTGCCTCGCCATGCTGGCGCGCGTGCGCGAGGCGCAGCCTGACGCGGTCGTGCTCGGTTTCACCGTGCAGCCCATGGTGCGCAAGAAGCATGCGCATGAGCTCATCGTCGGGGTCAGCGTGGATCCGGTGTTTGGCCCGGTGGTGCTGTTCGGTGATGGGGGCGTCGCCGTGGAGGTGCTGGCCGACCACGCGCTCGGCCTGCCCCCGCTCAACACCCCCCTGGCGCTGGCCCAGATCGAACGCACCCGTGTGGCCCGTCTGCTGCATGGTTACCGGGACGAACCCGCCGCCGACCTGGAGGCGGTCGCCGGGGTGTTGGTGTCGGTGTCTCAACTGCTGGTGGATGTGCCCGAGCTGGCCGAGCTCGACATCAACCCCCTGCTGGTCAACCATGAAGGCGCGGTGGCACTCGACGCGCGGGTGCGGGTGTCGGCGCAGCGACCGGCCGGCGCGGCAAACTTTGCGATCCAGCCCTACCCCAGTGAGCTGATCGAGAGCTGGACCTGGCGGGACCAGCCGGTGGTGCTGCGCCCGATCCGACCGGAAGACGAGGCCCAGCACCGCCGTTTTCTGGAAAAGCTGGACCCCGAGGACATCCGGCTGCGTGTGTTCTACAGCCGGCGCAGCATTGAACACAGCGAACTCGCCCGCCTGACGCAGATCGACTACGCACGCGAAATGGCGTTTATTGCCACGCGCGCCCTGCCGGAGGGGGGCGAAGAAACCCTGGGCACGGTGCGCGCGACCGTGGACCCGGACAACCACACCGCCGAATTCGGCGTGATCGTGCGCTCCGACCTCAAGGGCAGCGGTCTGGGCCACCGGCTCATGAGCAAGATGATTGACCACCTTCGCGCGCGCGGCACCCGTCGCCTGGTGGGCACGGTGCTGAGCATCAACCACGGCATGCTGGAACTTGCACGCGCCCTGGGCTTCCAAGAGACGGACAACCCCAGCGACCCGGACGACCATGAGATGCGGTTCGTCTCGCTGGATCTGCAAGCACCGAAGCCTTCGGCGCCCGGGCCCTGAGCCGCCCCCGAGGTGATTCGGTGGCTCACACTGGAGCCCTCATGGACACCCTCTCCCCCGTACGCCGCCGCCTGGTGCTGGCCGCCGCCGCAACCCTTGCGGCACCGCCCTGGCTCACACCCGCACTCGCCCAGACCAGCCTGCGCCCCACTCCCAGCCAGACCGAAGGCCCGTTCTACCCGGTCGCGCTGCCCGCCGACAGCGACTTCGACCTGCTGCGCAATGGCCAGGTAGACTACCGCCAGGGTGAACCCGCCTGGGTGGAGGGTGTGGTGACCGACACGCGGGGCACGCCAGTTTCAGGCGCCGTGGTCGAAATCTGGCAGTGTGACCACACCGGGCGCTACCACCACCCCGGCGATGGCAACCGGGCCGACCCGGCGTTTCAGGGCTTCGGCCAGGTCAGCGTGGGCCGTGACGGCCGCTACCGCTTTCGCACCCTCAGACCGGTTCCGTACTCAGGCCGCACGCCGCACATCCATGTGAAGGTGAAGCTCGATCGGCAGACACTGCTCACGACCCAGTTGTATGTGGCGGGTGACCCGGGCAACGAGCGCGACTTCCTGTGGCGCCGGCTGGACGAACGGGGGCGGGCCGCACTCACCGTACCGTTTGTGAGCGGCAGCGATGGCCTTCGGGCCGAATTTCCGATCACCGTTCAGGCGTGACGCCCTGCCCACTTGCCCGCCCGCCAGCGCGGTGAATGGTGCTGGCCCTACAGTTCGCGCATGGATTCACTGACACAGATTGCCCTGGGCTCGGCCGTGACCGTGGCCGTGATGGGTCGACGCACGGCGGTCTGGAAGGTCGCCGCATGGGGCGCCGTGGCAGGCACGCTGCCGGACCTGGACGCTTTCATCGACCATGGCGACGCGATGCTGAACATGGTGTTGCACCGTGCCGAGAGCCATTCGCTGATCTTCACCACACTGTTTGCGCCGCTGCTGGCGTGGGCGGTGTCGCGCATCCATGGTGAAGCCTCGCTCTTCAAGCGCTGGTGGCTGGCGCTGTGGCTGGCCCTGTTCACGCATCCGCTGCTCGACGCCATGACGGTCTACGGCACCCAGTTGCTGCAGCCTTTCAGCGACCGGCCTTTCGGCATGGACAGCATGTTCATCATCGACCCTGCCTACACCCTGCCGCTGCTGGTGGGCGTGGTGGCTGCACTGGCGTTCAGCCGGGTGGAGCGCGGCCTGCGCTGGAACCTGGCAGGGCTGATGCTGAGCACCGCCTACCTGGGTTGGAGCCTGGTGGCGCAGCAAGTGGCCACCGGTGTGGCGCGCACCTCGCTGCAAGACCAGGGCATCAACGCCGAGCGACTGCTGGTGACGCCGGCTCCCTTCAACACCGTGCTGTGGCGCCTGGTGGCTGTCACGCCCACGCACTACCTCGAGGGCTACTATTCGCTGCTGGATGACAGGGCCACCGTGCGCTGGACCCAGCACGATCGCGGCGCGGCATTGATCGAACAACACCGTCAAGCCGAGCCGGTCGCCCGCATGGCCGCGTTCACCCACGGTTTCTACCGCCTGCGCACCACGCCCGAAGGTCGCCTGATGGTGACCGACTTGCGCATGGGGCAGGAACCCACCTATGTGTTCGACTTCGACGTGGGCACCCCGGAAACCGTGGGCAAGGTGCCCACCACCCAGGTGGTGGCACGCGCCGACTTTGCTCAGGCGCTGCCTTGGTTGTGGCGGCGCGTGCGCGGCGAAGACCTGTTGCCCATGGGCGCGGCCATCGCGGCGCCGAACTAGGGCCTGCTCACCAGCGGATTTCGCTGGTTGTCACGGCGCTCACGCGCGGGCCGAAACTGCTGATGTTGGTGAGCGTGGCGTTGTGGTGTGCGATCACCTGGGGAGCGGTCAACACGGCATTGCCAGCCGAGGTATGGGCGTCGGCCACCAGCGAGACGGGATAGCCCAACGCCAGTGCACGGCGGATGGTGGTGTCCACGCAGAACTCCGTGTGCATGCCGCACACCACCAGACGGGTCACGCCCAGCGCCACCAGCCGTTCCTGCAGATCGGTGCGCAGAAACGAATCGGGCGTGGTCTTGCGCACATAGCCGTCGGTGGGCAGCGCCCGCAACGCGACCGGCAACTGCCATTCGCGCGAACCATGGACCAGGTAGCCGCCCGCGCCCTCGTGCTGCACGAAGATCACGGGCACACCAGCAGCGCGCGCACCGGCGCTGAGAGTGTTGATGCGCGCGATCAGCGCGTCGGTCTCGTACGCCGCTTCGGGCCCTTCGCACAGGCCTTGCTGGACGTCGATCACGATAAGGGCTTGCCGTTCTGTCACACATCACTCCTTGTTGAGCAAACCCTTCCGGGGCGAAATGCCTCATTCCAGAAATACCGTGGAACCGGCTTCGCCGGGCCCCAGGTATCGCCCCCTTGAGGGGGTCGCGCGAAGCGCGGCGGGGGTGTTCCGCCATCTAGGCCATCATCACCGCAATGGCGATGACGACCACGCCGATCGCCAGATTGATGCCCACCCAGGTGCGAATCGACGCCAGAGCGGCACCACCTGCAGGCCAGTCGGTGGAAGCCACCGCCTTGCTCAGGCGCTTGAACAAGGCAAACCGGATGTGGCCAAAGATGGCCATCATCACCAGACCGAGCACGGTCATGAGGGTCCAGTTCAGCGGCATGTTGAAGCCGAGCCCTGCCTGCACGGTTTCCTTGGCCACGCGCCCCATCATCCACAGGCCTGAAACCAGCACCAGCACCACGACCCCCGACACGGCCGAGAAAAAGCGCTGCAGGGTGGCGTGCATGAGTCGCACGCGCTGCGGCGGCTCCAGTTGCATGGCGGCCGGGCGCAGGAAGAAGTGGGCGAACACCATGCCGCCGATCCACACGACGATGGACAGGATGTGCAGCAGTTTGAGGGTGGCGTAAATCATGGTGGGGATGGGTAGGGATGGGACAAGCGTTCAGCGAGCAACGTCCGTGACCATACCACCCGCATCGCGACGCTGCAGCCTGTAGGGCGGCAGGCCCTTGAGCATGCGCCGCCCGTAGGACTGGCGCAGCAGGCGGGCGTCGTAGCAGATCACCACGGCTTCGTCGGTCTCCGACCGCAAGGCCCTGCCGGTCCATTGCAGCAGGCGCGCGCCGGTGGCGGGCACCACCAGTTCGCTGAACGGGTCGCGACCCTGGGCCTTGAGCCAGTCTGCGCGGGCCTGGCCCACCGGGTCGCTGGGCGAGGCGAAGGGCAGCTTGGTGATGAACACCCATTCGCAGAGTTCACCCGGCAGGTCCAGTCCCTCGCCAAACGACTGCAGGCCGAACAGGATGGAGACTTCGCCCGCCTGCACCCGCTCGGCATGGCGCTTGAGGAGCTGGGTGCGCGAAGCCTCGCCCTGCACCAGCACCTTGTTGCGCAGGTCGCTGTGCAGGCCGCGTTCCAGCAGGTCTTGCGCGCGGCGCATCTGCGCCCTGGAGGTGAACAGCACCAGGGCGCCGCGTTGCACCCCGGCCAGGTCGGCCATCAGCGCGTCGAGCATTTCGCGGGTGTAGCCTTCCACGTCCTTCGGGTCGGCCTGGGTCTGCACCACCACCAGCCGGCCCTGGGTGGCGTGGTCGAAGGGGCTTTGCACTTCGCGGGCGATCACGGCGTCGTCATAGGCCAGGCCGGATTCGTGCAGGAAGTGCTCGAACCCGCCGCAGGTGACCAGCGATGCCGAAGTGACCACCGCCGCACGCACCTTGCTCCAGAGCTGGTGGCGCAACAGGCTGCCGGGCTGCAGCGGACATGCATGCGCAGTGAGCGTGACCAGGCCGTGCTGGATGCCGGCTTCCAGCCACTTGGCCAGCGGCGGGTGGCCGGCATCGGCTTCCTGCAGCCAGAGCTCGGCCGTGGCCTGGGCGTGCTGCAGGCGCGGCGCCAGCACGCCCAGCCGGCTATAGAGCTTGGCGCAGCGCGCGGCGTCGCCGGGGTTGTCGCGGGCGTTCGCCTTGAGCTGGGCGGCCAGGGTTTCCATGAGCTTGAGCAAGGCGCTGGCGCGGCTGTGCAGCTGGGAAACGGTTTCTGCCCAGCCGGGCGGCAGCGCGCCACCTTCGAAGCGATCCACCACCGGGCTGGCGGCGTTCCAGCGTTCGGGGGCCACCTGGCGAGGTGTCGGGCGGCTGCTGGTGCGTCCCGTGAGCGCGAGCCACTCCGGTGACTCGTTTATCCGCTCCATGGCCTTGCGAGCCAGCTCGCCCTGCGCGGCCTTGAGTTCGCGCGCCAGTTGTGCCACGTCCACCCCCGGCGTGTGCTTCATGGCCGTGGCCACTTCGTCCACCGCGCGCGGCAGGCGGTCCAGCCACTGGCTGCGCATGAGGTCCATGCTTTCGGTGAACTGGCCCTGTGCCACCGGCCCCAGGTGGTGGGCTTCGTCAAACACCACATAACAGTCGGAAGGGTCAGGCAGCGCATGCAGGCCCAGGGTGGAAAGCAGCAGATCGTGGTTGACCACGATCACCTGCGACTGTGCCAGCCGCGCGCGGGCCTGGTAGTAGCTGCAGCTGTTGTAGCTGGGGCAGTGGCGCGCGGTGCAGCTGTGGCGCTCGGCGGCCACGGGGGTCCACAGCTCGCCTTCTGGCGGTGTGTCCAGCCGGTCGCGATCGCCATCCCAGGTGCCGCCGTCGAGCGACTGCGCCCATTCGGTGTAGGTGCGGGCGCGCTCTGTCCAGCGTTCGGCAGCGCGCGCGCTGCCGGCGGCGCGGGCCACGGCACCTGCGGCCACCTGGTCGGGGGATTCGTTGGCCGGGTCGAGCGCATCGTCGCTTTCAAACAGATCGGCGCTGGCGGCGTCTCCGCCACTGAGCTGATCGAGCTTGAGGCGGCACACGTAGCGCCCCCGGCCCTTGGCGAGCGCGAAGGTGAAGGACTCGGGCAGGGCAGCGCTCAGGGCCGGCAGGTCTTTGGCAATCAGCTGTTCCTGCAGGGCGACGGTGGCGGTGGAGATGATCACGCGCTTTTGCTGCGCCAGCGCCAGCGGAATCACGGTGGACGCATAGGCCGCCGACTTGCCCACGCCGGTGCCGGCCTGCACCACGGCAATGCCACGGTCCGGCAGGGCGGCGTCGCCTGAGACCGCGCCGTCGCCCAGGCGCACGCCACTGAGGGTGTGGGCGATCAGAGCCGCCATTTCGCGCTGACCCGGGCGCGAGCGGAAACCGGGCGCGCGCGCCACCATGTGGTCAAAAGCGGCCAGGGCCAGTGCCTCGCGGGCCAACGGGCCGGCCACACCGGCATCAGCGTTCAGGGCAGGTGCTTCGGTGGTCGTGTCGGGTGAGGTCATGCGGGCGCTGTCGGTCAAATGGGCATTGTCCCAGACCAAAGGCGGCCGGCAGAAAGTCCACTGCCATCAACCGAAGCGCGCAGGTGCGTAGGGCTTGGGGTCGACCACGGGCGTCTGGCCTTCAATGAGTTCGGCCATCAGCCGTCCGCTCACCGGTCCCAGGGTGAAGCCCTGGTGCGCATGGCCCAGGTTGAACCAGAGGCCACGGTGGCGTGGCGCCGGGCCAATGACCGGCAGCATGTCGGCGGTGCAGGGGCGCGCGCCCAGCCAGGGCTCGGGCTCCACCGCTTCAGGCAGATCCACCAGCTCACCGGCCAGCGCCAGGGCGCGGTCCAGCTGCACCGGTGTGGGCAGCGCGTCCAGGCGGGCAAACTCGGCGCCTGTGGTGATGCGCACGCCCTGCTTCATGGGGGCCAGGACCAAGCCACCATCCACGTCGTACATCGCCAGCCGGGGTGGCTCCCCGCCCCGGTAGTGCCGGTGGTAGCCGCGCTTGATGAACAGGGGGTAGCGGTAGTCGAGTTGACGCAGCACCGTGTCGGACCACGGCCCCAGTGCCACCACCGCGTGTTCAGCGTCCAGCGCGCCCTCTGCGGTGCGCACCTGCCAGCCGCCAGCGGTGGGGCTCAGGCTGGCCGCGTCGCCTTGCACGAATCTGCCACCCAGTTTCAAGAACAGGTCTGCGTAGCGGCCCACCAGTGCCCCCGGGTCGCTGACGGACCAGGTGTCGTGCCAGTGGATTGCGCCGGCGAGCCGGGTTCGCAGGGCGGGCTCGGCGATGGCGAGTGCGTCCGGATCAAGTGCCGTGTGTCGCAGACCGTGCGACTGTTCCAACGCTCGGGCCTTGCTGGTGGCCTGACGCATGGAATCCGCGTGGCGAAACACAAAGCGGTAACCGTCGCGCTGCACCAGGTCGTCGGCACCAGCCTGCTTGATCAAGGGCGCATGTTCCAGCGTGCTGTGTTCGATAAGTCGCGCATAGGCCTGCGAAATCACCGCATGCCGGTGCGGTTGCGAGTAGGCCCAGTAGCGCGCCAGCGGCCGGGCCAGGCCGGCCAATGCGCCAAAGTGGTAGTTCACGTCGGCACCGCGCTTGAGCGCCACGCGCGCCAGGGTGCCCAGGTGGCGCGGGAAAGCGTAAGGCTCGACCGCCTCGCGCTGGATCAGGCCGGCGTTGCCGTACGAGGTTTCTCGCCCGGGTTCGCGCCGGTCCACCAGGGTCACGGCGTGACCACGCATGGCCAGATGAAGTGCGGTGCAGGTGCCGATCATGCCGGCGCCCAGCACGAGGACGCTGGAGGTCATGCCTGAGCCAGCGCCACAGCGGTGAGTTCCAGGCGCGGGCCGGGACGCATGAGGTCGGCGCGCACGGTGGTGCGAGCGGGATAGGGCTGCTGAAAACGCTGCGCATAGACCTGGTTGAACGCGGCAAAGTCGGCTGCGTCGATCAGGTAGGCGGTGACCGAGATGACGTCGCTCAACCCCAAGCCCTGGGCCTTCAGGGTGGCTTCAATGCGATCAATGGTGAGCGCCGTCTGGGCTTCAATGCCTTCGGGCACTCCGCCGTCTTCCTTGAACGGCAGCTCGCCGGAGAGGAACACGAGATTGCCGCCGGTGCGGAATTTGGACAAGGGGGGTGTGGCGGGTGTTGACATGCGGCAACCTCTGTACAAATTGGGATTATTGGCCGGAAGTGCCTTTACACCAAGGCTGTCGAGCGAAAAGCTGGATTGCATCGAACGCAACTCAAGCGGGTCTACATCTCTTTGGCCAGCACTTCGCGCAAATGATTGATGAAGGCCTGCACCGCATCGGGCAGATGGCGCCCCGCGAGGGTCTGGACCTCGAAGTGCCGCTCGTTCATTTCGCGGTCGCGCAGCGCGATGGCGCACACCTCGCCGTTGCGCAGGTGCTGGCGCAGCGCGGTTTCACCACAGAAGCTGACCGCCTGCGTGGCCGACACGTAGTTGATGAGCGGGTACAGGTGGCTGCTGGTGAACACCGGCTCGCAGTGCAGCCCCTGGCGGCTGCAACTGATGTCCAGCAACTGCCGCAAGGTGGACGCGGGGGCAGGCAAGGCCACCGGGTAGGCCAGCGCCTGCGCCAGCGACACCTGGCGCCGCGCGGCCAGGGGATGGCGCGGGGCCACCACCGCCAGCACCGGCGCAGGGTGGCGAAGCGCCACTTCCAAGCCTTTTTCTGAGGTGAGGCTGACGGTGACGCCAATGTCGGCCTCTCCTTCGCGCACCCGGCGTGTCACTTCCGCGTGCACGCACAGATCGAGCTGAAACACGATGCCCGGGCGCTGGGCCTGGAAGCCGGCTGTCAGCGTGGGCAGGAACTCGTGGGCAAAACCTTCTGTGGCCGCGATGCGCACCTGCCCCCTGCGCAGCCCCCGCAGGGCCAGGATGTCGTCGGTGACGCGCTCGATGTCCTGCCAGGCGCGCCGCGTGTGCGCCGCCAGCAGCTCGCCGGCCGAATTGAGCACCATGCCGCGCGCGCGCCGGTCAAAAAGCAGGGTGTCCAGCTCGCGCTCCAGGCGGGCAATCTGCCGGCTCACGGCCGAAGGCGCGACGTCCAGCCGGGCAGCAGCTTCGGTGACCGACCCGGCGTGCACCACTTCCATGAAATGCTGCAACGCCACCTCCTGCAGCACGCGCTGGTTGATGCTGCGGCGCGCGGTCTTCGGGGATGACTGGGCCAGGACAGGAATGCGGACGCGGGGTTTCATGTGCAGATGAGGCCAACGAAGGTTTGCGAATTTCGCAACTCTATATTGAGTTCATTGATCTTGCTGCTTGGGCAGCTCGTTCCTAGCATGAAGCTGTCACACATCACCGCACCCCGCTCAAATTCAAACGCCAGGATCCACCATGAACATAGCCAAGCTCTCGGCCTCGACACTGCCGCGCCGTCACTGGGTGGCCCTGGCCTGCAGCGTGGCCGCGTTGACCGTCTGGTCAGCGCCGGCGTTCGCCCAAACCACCTACCCCTCCAAGCCGATCACCATCGTGGTGCCTTTCCCACCCGGCGGCAGTGCCGACACCATCTCCCGTCTCGTGGGCCAGCGCCTCAGCGATCAGATGGGCCAGCCAGTGGTGATCGACAACCGGCCCGGCGCGGGCACGGTGGTGGGCGCCACTTATGTGGCCCGGGCGCCGGCAGACGGCTACACCTTGCTGATCAGTTCTGGTTCCACGTTCACGGCCAACCCCGCCATTCGGCCCAAGCTCGCCTACGACGCGGTCAAGAGCTTCGACCCGATCGCCATCGTCGGTCGCATTCCGCTCATCGTTCTGGCCAACACCAGCGTGCCGGTCAACAATGTGAAAGAGTTCGCGACGGCCATCAAGGCCACCCCGGACAAGTTTTCCTATGCATCATTCGGCAGCGGCACCACCTCGCACTTCACTGCAGAAATCGTTCTGCAGGCGGTGGGCGCCAAGCTCTTGCACATTCCCTACCGGGGCAGCGCGCCGGCCATGAGCGACCTGATCGGCGGGCGCGTGCCGTTTTCCGTGGACACGGTCACCGCCGCCCTTCCGCAGCTCAAGGCGGGCAAGGTCAAGGCCATTGCTGTGACCACATCCCAGCGCTCCTCGCAGTTGCCCAATGTGCCCACCTTCGCGGAATCGGGCTATCCAGAAGTGAACGCCGACACCTGGATCATGCTGGTGGCGCCCAAGGGCATACCCGCACCCGTGCGCAGCCAGCTGGAAAAGGCCATGGCGGACATCGTGGCCACGCCGAACATGCAGAAAGCCTTGCGCGAACAAGGGGCCGAGCCCGCGTTTTCTGGCGCCCAGGCCTCTGTCGAGCAGATTGAAAAGGAACTGCCGCTGATGCGGGCCATCGCGGTGCGCGCCAACATCCAGCCGGACTAGGGCCTGTTAACACTATTTTTTCAAGATGCGTTGCGGATCAAAAAGGCCATGCGCAAGGCGCAAAACGCAGCCGGGGTCGCCCCCGGCAAGGCTTTGCAACGCGGCGCATGACCTTTTTGGCCGCAACCCGAAGGGAATGGGTTGAAAACAGCGCCACTCGTTGTTGCACTCCTAGGCCAGACATCCAGTCTGGCCGTCGTCGCGCGCCTAGATTGGCGCTGTTTTCAACCCATTCGCACTTGCAAAAATAGTGTGAACAGGCCCTAATCCCATGAGCCTTGCATCCGCGACCACGCTGGCGGAAACCTCCGCCGTCGAACTGCGCCGCCTGATCGGCACGCGCGAACTCTCCCCCGTCGAGTTGCTTGAGGCTTGCATCGACCGCATTGAACGACTCAATCCGTTGGTGAACGCGATCACCGCCACCTGCTTCGAGCGCGCACGCGAAGAAGCCCGCGCTGCGGAAGCCGCCGTCATGCGGGGTGAACCACTGGGCCTGCTGCACGGCCTGCCGCTGGGCGTGAAAGACCTGGAGAACACGCAGGGCCTGCTCTCCACCCTGGGCACGCCCAGCCTGCGCAACCATGTGCCGTCGGCCGACAACGAACTGGTGGCCCGGCTGCGGCGCGCCGGTGCCATTGTGGTGGGCAAGACCAACGTGCCTGAGATGGGCGCCGGTGCCAACAGCCGCAACCCGGTCTGGGGCGCCACGGGCAATCCGTTCAACCCCAACCTGAATGCGGGCGGTTCCTCCGGTGGTTCAGCCGCCGCCCTGGCGCTGGACCTGCTGCCCCTCTGCACCGGATCGGACACCGGCGGTTCGCTGCGCATCCCGGCCGCCAAGTGCGGCGTGGTGGGCTTTCGCCCATCGCCCGGCATGGTGCCCAGCGTGCGCAAAAGCCTGGGCTGGTCGCCCATTTCGGTGGTCGGCCCCATGGGCCGCAACGTGGCCGACACCTGCCTGCAACTGGCCGCCACCGCCGGACCACATCCCGGTGACCCGCTGAGCTACCCGCTCGACACCATGGCCTTCCTGCGCCCTGCGCCGGCCGACCTATCGCGCCTGCGCGTGGCCTGGACCGAAGACTTTGGCCTGTGCGACGTGGACCCACTGGTGCGCCGCGCCATGCGCCAGAAGATCGCCGCCATGCGGCACCTGTTTGCCGCCTGCGACGAAGTCCCTTTCGACCTGGGCGACGCACACCGCTGTTTCGACATCCTGCGCGCCGAAGCTTTTGTGGCCGGCATGCGCAGCACCTACGAGGCCGACCCTGCCAGCCTGGGGCCGAATCCGCGCGCCAACTACGAGATGGGCGCAGGCATGAGCCTCCTGGACACGGCCTGGGCGCAGACCGAGCAGACCCGCATCGTGCATCGGTTCCAGCGCGTGTTCGCCGATTACGACCTCGTCCTCTCACCCACCACGCCGGTGTCGCCTTTCCCCTGGACCCAGCCCTGCGCCGCCACCATCGACGGCCGTGCGCAAGACAACTACTACCGCTGGCTCGCACTGACCTACGTGGTCACACTGACCACCCACCCCGCCATCAGCCTGCCCTGCGGACGCGACGAAAAAGACATGCCGTTCGGCCTGCAGGTGACCGGCCCGTTCCGGGGCGACCTGGCGCTGCTGGGCGCAGCGCAGGCGATGGAGCAGGCCTTTGAGCGGCATGCCACCCTGCGCCGGCCACGGCCCGATCTGACGCGCCTGGTCCCCGCAGACCCGCCCCTTCAGGCCATCGTCACCGCCGCGCCGGACGATCTGCACGCCCATGAGCCCACCGACGGGTTGGAGGCGTCGGTGGTGTGAGCTAGCGCATTGCTTCCTGGCAGGCCCTGGCTCGCAGGATCTGACAGGGGCACGCAAGCAGCCGATCCGGCTTGTGCGAACATCGCGGCCTTGTGGCTGAGAGCACCCCTACGTTCACCATATCTCGATCCAGGTTGCGGAGAAGCCGCTCCGAATATGGATTTGCACCGTCCTGATGTCTGAATTCGAATCAAGTACAAATTATTTCCCGAAAATTCCCGCAGTTATCAAACCATGCGAGCCAGCGAAACACCCTACTCGGATAAGTATATTTGGAAGTTGTTTGCCATAGCCGCCTTGCTTCTCATATTGCACTTCACCGTCTACGAAATCACGATTTCCGAAAATTCCTCTGCAAAGAGTCTGGCTGGAGAAGTCCTGACTGCCATAAGCCCCATCATCGCCGGCAGCGGGAACTACAGACCCTCTAATTTGCCTTACGAGGTTCCCTATTTGCAGCTTACGCTATCCCTTGTGGTGACGTTGCCTCTGGCCCTGATTCTTTTGAAATCAACGGCGAAAGAGGATCTCCAGAGAGCCCTGAATCACATGAAAGAGAGGAAAAATCTGACCATTGAGCACGCGGTCTTTGACATCCAATTATTTACCGCGATTGGCATATTAATGATGCTATTGATGCTACTTATTCCACCTTCATCAACTTATATTGGCCCTGCAAAAAGCAGCTTTTTTGGCATCATAGCACCCATCAAATATGCTTCATGCTCATTCGTAATTGCCAATTTGACTCTAATTTTCTTTATGTCATTTCGAGTCCGGTGGCGCTGAATTTAGCTTTAGAACTGTCGCACGAAGCAGGTGGATTGCTCTCACACTTCGGATTCAAAGATGTTGGCTCCGACGAACCATTCAGGGGCTCGTCAACCGAAATGTCCCCACACGCGATCAACTGAAGACGCGAGCTCAAAGCGAAAGAAGATGTCCGTCCGCAGCATGTGGAGCGAAGCCAACAATTCTGGCGATCTGGCTCTTTTTGACCATGCGGTAGCCTCTACCAGATGGTCACAGGCACACCACCGCAACTCGGCGTGGAATTCGATGTGATCCGGTACACCTGATTCCGGACGGCGTGCAAGCCCACTTGCAGACCAATGGACTGGAGGCGTCGGCGGTGTAGGTCCTACGCCAGCGTGGATGCAAGCCCGTGCGGCGGTCAAACCACGTGGCCAGCGCCTCCGGGGCCATGGGTTCGCTGGCCCGGCTGAGGTAGATGATTTCGTGAAGTGCCATGCTGCTTGAATGCACTAAGAGGCGATTCGGCACAATGCCGCTCAAGGCACGCCGCGCCAGCGCATTCAAGGACCCGATCACACTGCTGCTTGCCAAGCCTTGGAGCATGGGCAAGAAACGGCTTGCCGCAGGCTGCGAGCGGGCGCACCACGGAAATACCCCTGGGGAAGTCTGACATTTTGCACAAGGTGCATATGCGCAATACAACGCTGCCGATGCGCGGCCAGCGCCTTGGGTACGGGAACACCTTCTCCAGGAAATTGCTGCGATGCACAATAGCCCGTTGACAAGGAATCCGCATGCGCCAATCCCTGCCTCCCCGAGCCAGTGCCGCCAACCGCACAGTCCCCCGCCATCAAATCGACCTGGCCTTGCAAGGCGGTGGCTCGCACGGAGCCTTCACCTGGGGCGTGCTCGACCGGCTGCTGGAGGAAGACCGGCTGGAGATTGCCGCCATCAGCGGCACCAGTGCTGGCGCCATGAACGCGGTGGCAGTGGCGGCCGGCCTGATGGACGGTGGGCGCGAAGGGGCGCGCCGTGTGTTGCGTGACTTCTGGCTTCGGGTGTCGCAGGCTTCACCGTTTCACCATTTTCAGAACACCTCCATGGGCGCCCTGATGGGGCCCGCCGCCGACTGGCTCTCGCCCTGGATCGAACCCTGGAAACGCGTCGCCAGCCTGTGGGGGCATCAACTCTCGCCCTACCAGCTCAATCCCTTGAACCTCAACCCGCTGCGGGACATCCTGGTGGAAACGGTGGACTTCGATCGCGTGCGCCATTGCCACAAGACGCAGCTCTTCATCGCTGCCACGCAGGTCCGCACCGGTGCGCTGCGCGTGTTCGACCAGCGCACGCTCAATGCCGACATGGTGATGGCTTCGGCCTGCCTGCCGTTGATGTTCCAGGCGGTGGAGATCGAAGGCGAGGCTTACTGGGACGGTGGCTATGCGGGCAACCCTTCGCTGATGCCGCTGATCACCGAGAGCCAGGCCGACGACCTGTTGCTGGTACAGATCAATCCCATTGAGCGCCCAGCGCTGCCCACCAGCGCCGGCGACATTCTCGACCGCATCAACGAAGTCACCTTCAATGCCAGCCTGGTCAAGGAGATGCGCTCCATCGCCTTGCTCAAGCAGTTGATTGCCGACGAGGGCCGACCGGGCCACACCTACCGCAACCCCCTGTTCCAACGCGTTGACGCGCTGCGCGTGCACCTGATCGACGGCGGGGCGTCACTGACGCCGCTGGGCGCAGGCAGCAAGACCGCCACTCACTGGGCCTTTTTGTCGCAGTTGCACGACCTGGGCGTCAAAGCCGCAGACAGCTGGCTGAACCAGCACGGTGATGCGATCGGCGTGCGTAGCAGCCTGGACCTCTCTGGATTGCAGGCGTCATGAGCAGCATCCTTGGCATCGTGCTGGCGCTGGTGCTGCTGATGGCCCTGGCCTACCGGGGTGTGAGCGTGCTCATCCTGGCACCGCTCATGGCCTTGTTGGCCGCCCTGTTCACGCCCGGCGCGCCACTGCTGGCCAGCTACACCCAGGTGTTCATGCCGGCGCTGGGCAGCTTCGTGATCGCGTTTTTTCCACTGTTCCTGCTGGGCGCGGTGTTCGGCAAGCTGATGGAAGCCTCCGGCGCGGCAAGGATCATTGCGCAAGGCATCGTCACCGGCCTAGGCGAGCAGCGCGCCGTCCTGGCCATCGTGCTCGCCTGCGCCGTGCTCACCTACGGCGGGGTGTCGCTGTTCGTGGTGGCCTTCGCGGTCTACCCCATTGCGGCGGCACTCTTCCGCCACGCCGATGTGCCCAAACGCCTCATTCCTGGCACCATCGCGCTGGGTGCTTTCACCTTCACCATGACGGCACTGCCTGGCACGCCGGCCATCCAGAACGCCATTCCCATGCCCTACTTCGGCACCACGCCGTTTGCCGCGCCGGGGCTGGGGCTGATCGGCGGCGTGGTGATGCTGGTGCTGGGCACGCTGTGGCTCACGCGCCGCGCGGCGCGTGCCAGGGATCAGGGCGAAGGCTACGGCGACGATGCCGATGCACCTGCGCTGGACGATCCCGCCAATGCGTCGAAAGCCAGTGCGACGGGTCGTCCAGCGAATGTGCCGTCGGCGCCCCCTCTCGCGTTCAGCGGCCACGCCTTCGCCCTGGCGATGGCGCCAGTGGTGCTGGTGATCGCGCTCAACTACGCTCTGGCCACCTGGGTGTTTCCTTCTTTGAACACCGCCTACCTGGCCGAGGCCCGCTTTGGCGCCACCCACATCAACAACCTGCGCGGCATCTGGGCCGTGATCGGCGCACTCAGCGCCGCCATCGTGTTGTTACTGGTGCTGCAACGCCGGCATTTGACGACCCTGGTTCCCACACTGGAAGCCGGTGCCACCAGTTCGGTGCTGCCGCTGCTCAACACCGCATCTCAAGTAGGCTTCGGCGCGGTGATCGCCTCGCTCGCGGGCTTCACCTTGATTCGCGACGCGGTACTGGGCATTGCACCGGGCAACCCGCTGGTAAGCATGTCGATCGCGGTCAACATCCTGGCTGGCATCACCGGCTCAGCGTCGGGTGGCATGAGCATTGCGCTTCAGACGCTGGGCGACACCTGGCTGGCCATGGGCCAGGCGGCAGGCATTGCTCCCGACCTGCTGCACCGCGTGACCGCGATCGCCACCGGCGGACTCGACGCCCTGCCCCACAACGGCGCCGTGATCACCCTGCTGGGCATCTGCGGGCTGTCACACCGCAAGAGCTATTTCGACATCTTTATGGTGGCGGTGGCCTTCCCGCTGCTGGCGCTGGTGGCGGTGGTGACGCTGGGCACGGTGTTCGGGAGTTTTTGATCTTGAAACGCAGAGGGGTTTGGCGCTGCGGAGGTGTTTCATCTCACCGCGCGGCGCGGGGCGTTCCAAGCCCTTTCCGGCGCGAAATGCCCCGTCCAGAGATACCGAGGAACCGGCTTTGCCGGGCCTCTGGTATGCCTTGCAGGCCGCAGCCTCGCCAGAGTCGAGGCTTCTTCGGGCTGTCCAAGCCTGCGCAGGCAGGCTTGAAGCCGCGGCCCTCAGCCCCCTTGAGGGGGTGACGCGAAGCGGCGCGGGGGGGTGTTTCATCTCACCCCGGCAAAGTGAAGCAGAACACTGCGCCTTCTCTCACCTTCCCTTCGCCACGCACCTTGCCACCATGGCGCTCGATCACGCGGTGCACCGTGGCCAGCCCCACACCCGTGCCTTCGAATTCGTGGTGGGCATGGAGGCGCTTGAAGGGCTGGAACAACTGCTCGGCGTAGGTCATGTCAAAGCCCGCGCCGTTGTCACGCACACAGAATTCCTGACGGCCATCGGCATGCCGCTGTCGGGTGAAGCTGATGCGGGCCTGCGTGGTCTGGCTGGTGTATTTCCACGCGTTGCCCAGCAGGTTCTGCAACACCACCCGCATGAGTCCCGCGTCTGCCTGCACGATCAGGCCATCTTCAATGTGCCATTCAACCGACCGCCCCGTTTCGCCCCCTGCGATCTCGGCCATGATGGATCGCGCCAGTTCGCTGAGATCGACGCGCTCGCACTGAAGGTCGGCGCGGCTGAGGTGGGCCATGCTCAGCATGTCGGTGATCAGATTGCCCATGCGGCGCGCCGAACGCTGGATACGTTCCAGGTAAGACCGTCCCTCTCCGCGGATCTGATCGCCGAACTCCGCGTCAAGCAGGCTCGCGTAGCCGTCGATGCTGCGCAGGGGCGTGCGCAGATCGTGCGAGACGCTGTAGGCAAAGGCTTCCAGGTCGCGGTTGAGCACCGTCATCTCGCGCGTGCGTTCGGCCACTCGCTGTTCAAGTTCTTCGTTCAGGCGCATCAGCGCTTCTTCTGCCTGGTGCATCTGCGTGATGTCCTGCACAGTGCCAAAACTGCGCACCAGCCGCTCGCCCTGGAACTCTCTCTGGCCGGTTTCGCGCACATGCTTCACTCGGCCGTCTGGCATAAGCAGCCGGAACACCAGGTCAAAAGGCTGGCGGGTCAGCTCGGATCGCTGATAAGCCTCGTGCATCCAATCCCGGTCATGCGGATGCACGATGGAATAAAAGCTCTCCATCGTGACCGTGAAGGTCGCAGGATCGACCTCGAATATGCGGTAGATTTCATCGGACCAGAGGATGACGCCGGTGGTCGGGTTGTGCTCCCAACTGCCCACATGGGCCAGCCTCTGGGCCTCCTTCAGGCGTGTCTCGCTGTCTCTTAATGCACGCTCTGCCCGGCGGCTTTCGGTGATGTCCTGCACCGTGAACTGCAACAGCTTCCAGCCTTCGGATTCAAAGCACATGAGGTTCACTTCGCCGTCCCATTGGGTGCCATCGGGACGCTGGTGCAGCCAGTCGAACTTGACCGACCCCTTCTTGACGGCCTGTGCGACAAAAAAGCGAGCCTTTTCGTCGAAGGGCGTGCCGTCATATTGCTTCGGTGCAGAAAACACCTCGGGTGACCTGCCCAGCACGTCGGACCGCTGCTCATAGCCATAGATGCGGCACGCGGCCTGGTTGCAGTCGATGATCCGGCCGGTCCTGGCGTCCATCACCACGATGGGCACATGCGAGCTCTCGAACAGCCTCACTCGGACGGCTTCGTTGGCCTCTGCCACGGCCTGGTTGCGCGCCACCCGCATCAGGAGCACGCTGATGAGACCGCCACACATGAACAGCAGGGCGGCGAGTGTCGCTGTCACCGCGCGGCCGCGCTTGAGGGCGGGTGAAAGGGGCAGCATCACGGAGGCATCGGCCAGACCCACTGCCACCACCAGCGGATGGGGCGTGATGCGCCGCCAGCCGTAAGTGCGTGCCACATCGTCCAGTTGGCCCTTGACGTGGTAAATGCCGTGCGGGAGGTCCGGGGCCTGCACATAAGGTCTGGAAGACGTGAGTTGCACGCCCATGGCCTCGCTGTTGGCCCGGCTGCGCGCCATGAAGGTGCCATCGGCATGGATGAGGGACACCACGTCCTGGTCGGACAACTGCAGAGTGGCCAGCTTTTGCGCCACCGCGTCACTTGACACCATCAACTGGATCACCCCAGCGAACTGGCCGTCTCGCATGATGGGGCGACCGACGATGAAGATCCATCGTCCGGTCAGGCGCGAAGCGACCGGCTTGCCAATGTGGATTCTGTCGCCACCCGCTCTCTGGGCCTGAAAATGCGCCCGGTCGCCCACGTAGGTGCCAGCTTCCTGACCGAGGCTGTTGTAGACCACATAGCCGTCGGCATCCACCACGCTGGCGTGGCTCACAAACCCCGCAGGCAAGATCTCCAGCACGTTGCGAACCGCTGGATCGAAGCCCGCCGGATCGCGCAACCAGTCACGACGCAGGTCCATCAGCTTCAGATCGAGCATGCTCATCAGAATGCCCACCTGCCCGGCCATGGCGTCGGCCAGGTGCAGGCTGCGCTGCCCGGCTTGCTGCATGAGCTGCTCGCGCAACTGGTCCCGGGAGCGCTCCGCCTGCCACCACAGCACACTGACCGCCAGCAGGGTGAACAGCATCACCGCCGACACCAGCGCACGCGAGCGGGTATTCACCGCGGTCCCGCGTGCCACGGCTGTGCTCCCTTCAGACCATGCCGGCATCCGGGCAAGCTCAGAACGCTTGGAGGGGTGAAGGGATGGCATCAACGACACATTGTGTAACGTCTCGGCATTCTCGCAATGAAATGGCCCCCGTGGTGTGAGAGGTTTGGCATCTGCTCGGGAATTCTCCCGTGAACAACTGAATTCGGCCTGACGGCTGAGCCCGTCTGCCATGCATGGCCTGCTATGGTCGGAGCGAAGAATCGGAACGGATGCGCAGCCCGGCCCGCGCGACTCTTGCGCACAGCTTCAGACGAGCCAGAGACTGGCCAACCCCAGGAAGGCAAAAAAGCCGATCACGTCGGTGACGGTGGTGAGCACCACGCTGCCTGCCAGCGCTGGGTCGATGCCCATGCGCTGCAGCAGCAGCGGAATGGCCAGGCCGGCCAACGCCGCGCACAAGAGGTTGATGAGGATGGCGGCACCGAGCACGCCACCCAGCCCCCAGTTGCCAAACCAGACCACCGCCAGCAAGGCGATGACCGCCGCCCACAGCAGGCCGTTGAGGACCGAGGTGCCCATTTCCCGTTGCAGCAGCACGCGCAGGTTGCCCTTCTGGATCTGGCCCAGCGCCAGCCCGCGGATCATCAGGGTGAGCGTCTGGCTGCCTGCAATGCCGCCCATGCTGGCCACGATGGGCATCAGCACGGCCAGTGCCACCAGTTGCTCCAGCGTGGCTTCAAAGCGGCCGATCACCCAGGCGGCCAGGAAAGCGGTGACGAGGTTGATGCCCAGCCACACCGCGCGCCGGCGCGCGCTCACCAGCACGGGCGCGAACATGTCGGCCTCGTCGTCCAGGCCGGCCATCTGCATCAACGCGCGGTCGGCGTCTTCGCGGATCAGGTCGACCACATCGTCCACCGTGATGCGCCCGACCAGGCGTTGATCGGCATCCACCACCGGGGCGGAGAGCAGGTCATGGTCCTGGAACAGTCGGGCCACTTCGGTAGCCGGCATGTCCAGCGCAATGCCGGCCACATCGGTGTGCATCACCTCCGACACGCGCCACGTGGGATCGGCCGTCACCAGCGCGCTCAAGCGCAGTACGCCCTGGTACAGGCCCTGGCGGTCCATCACCATGAGCTGGTCGGTGTGCGACGGCAGCGTGTCGAGCAGGCGCAGGTAGCGCAGCACGGCACCGATGCGCACCTCGGCACGGACCTCGATGAAATCGGTGTCCATCAGGCCACCGGCGGAGTCTTCCGGATGTGCCAGCAGGGTTTCGACTTGCTCGCGCCGGGCACCGCTGGTGGCCTGCATCAGCAGGTCGCTCAGGTCGTTCGGCAGCTGCTGGATCAGGTCGACCAGATCATCGAGATCGAGCGGCAGAACGGCAGCCACCAGATCGTCCGGGTCGAGCTCACGGGCCAGCGTGGCGCGGATTTCGTCGTGCAGGTAGGTGAGCACCTTGCCGGCCCGATCGGTTTCAACCATGCTCCACACCACACCGCGCTCAGACGGTGGCAGGGCTTCCAGCAGGCCAGCCACTTTCGCCGGGTGCATGCGGTGCAACAGCTTGCCGACCCGCTTGAGCCGGTCTTCGGACACTGCCTCGCGCACCGCCGCCAGCTGGTTAACCGCGTCCACCGAGAGCCGGGAATCGTCTGAATCGCCAGTGTCAACAGACCCACTTGGCTCGCCCCGCTCTGCCGCATCGGCAGCGAGCTGCCGGGCCAGCGCAGCCTTCAGGTGCGGCAGGATGCGCCCTTCCATGGACGCAGACACCTGTTGCCAGAGTGCGTCGCGCTCTTCCCGCCCCAGCGCTTCCACGAGCGCGGCGATCTTGGCCGGGTGCATGCGCGCGAGCAGCTTGCGCACCCGCTTGTAGCGGCGTTCGCGCAGCGCCTGAACAATGCGTTCGCTGTCGGTGACCGGGCCGACGTCAGGTGGGTGCGTGGGTGGTTTCTGCATGGCGTTCACAAGGGCCAGACGATGAGCAGCAAGGGCAGGCTGACGGCGACCACCAGCAATTCCAGGGGCAGACCCAGGCGCCAGTAGTCACCAAAACGAAACCCGCCCGGCCCCAGGATGAGGGTGTTGTTCTGGTGACCGATGGGGGTGAGGAAGGCACACGAGGCGCCAATGGCCACGGCCATGAGGAAAGCGTCCGCATTCACCCCCAGGGCGCTCGCGGTGCCGATGGCGATGGGGCACATCACCGCCGCGGTGGCGGCGTTGTTCATCAGGTCGGACAGCGTCATGGTGACCACCAGCACCAGTGCCAGTGCCCCCACGGCATGGCCTTGCGCCACACCCTCCATGAGCAGGCGCGCGATGAGATCGGCCGTGCCGGTGCTGGCCATGGCCCCAGCCACGGGAATAAGTGCGGCCAGCAGGGTGATCACCGGCCAGTCGATGCTTTCGTAGACGCTGCGCGGCGGCACGGTGCGCAGCACCATGGAAGCCAGCACGCCCAGTGCGAACGAGATCGCCGCCGGCAGCAGGCCGAAGGCGGCACTTCCCACCGCCAGCGCCATGACCCCGCCCGCCAGCCAGGCCTTGCGCGAGCTGGGAATGTGCAGTTCTCGCTCGGCCAGCGGCACACAGCCTTTGTCAGCCGCGAATGCGCCGATGGCCTCTGGCGGACCTTGCATCAGCAGCAGGTCGCCCACCCGGAACGGCCATTCACGCAGCCGCCCCATGGACCGCAGCCCTTGGCGCGACACCGCCAGCAGGTTGATGCCATACCGCGTGCGCAGCAACAGATCGCTGGCCGTCTGCCCCTGCAGGCTGGAGCCCGGCAGCACCGCCAGCTCCATCAAAACGATGTCGCGCGAGGGTTCTGCGCGGGACCTGTCTGCTTCGCCTGCTTCGTCATCGCCACCTTCGGGGCGTTCTGACACAGCCTCATGCGCCGCGTCCGATGCAGCCCCGGTTTCGGCCACCGCGTCGAGATCTGCGTCTTCGGCAGGCGTGTCCACGGGCCGCTTGGCCTCCTCCAGCCGCAACCCCAGCCGCGACAACAGGCCAGACAAGGCATCGGCCTCGGCTTCAACAATCAGGATGTCGCCCGCCAGCACGCGGCGGTAGGCACTCGGAGCGTTCACCCGCATTTCGTGCCGCACGAGGCCCACCACCTGCGCACCGGCGTCTTCCAGTTGTTTCTCGATTTCGCGCAGCGTCTGGCCCGTGCACTGGCTGGTTTCAGGCACCCGCACCTCGGTCAGGTAGGCTCCGGTTTCGAAACCTTCCATGCCGGCCTGCCGGCGCACCGGCACCAGCCGCCACCCCACCAGCGCCACAAAGGCAATGCCCACCAGCGCCACCGCGAGCCCCACCGGGGTGAAGTCGAACATGCCGAAGCCGCCCGCCCCCTGCTGCGCCCGAAAGCCCGACACGATGAGGTTGAGCGGCGTGCCGATCAGCGTCGTCATGCCGCCCAGAATGGTGCCAAAGGCGAGTGGCATCAGCACACAGCCGGGTGACATGTCCAGCCGTTTGGCCAGTTGCATGGCCACCGGCATCAGCAGCGCCATGGCGCCCACGTTGTTCATGAAACCCGACAACAGAGCCCCCAGACCCACCAGTGAGAGCAGGCTCAGGGTGGGACCGGCCTCATGCGGAAGCACCCGGCGCGCCAGCGCATCCACCGCGCCCGAGGTCTGCAGGCCACGGCTGAGCACCAGCACGCAGGCCACCGTGATCACGGCCGGATGACCAAAACCTGAAAAGGCCTCGTCCGCAGAGACCACCCCGCCCAGCACGGCGGCGAGCAGCGCACCCACCGCCACCATGTCGTGGCGCCAGCGACCCCAAAGGAACAGGCCGACGGTGACGGCAAGAATGGCAAGAATGACGTACTGGTCCTGGCTCATGAAGCTCCCACGGGTGGGCAGCGCGCGCTGCAATCACCGGCCCTGTTGAGCCGGCAAGCGAAGTATGAAGGTCCGCGCACAGGCCAACGCAGCAAGCATGCAGCAGAACCCTCAACGGGGCGAGAGGACCCCTACCCAGAGATACCGTGGAACCGGCTTTCCCGGGCCAACGGTATCGCCCATCAAAGGGCGACGCGCAAAGGGCGGCGCAGGGGAGGGCAATCCTTCCGGCGCGAAATGCCCCTATCCAGAGATACCGTGGAACCGGCTTCGCCGGGCCACCGGTATCGCCCCCTTGAGGGGGTCGAGCGAAGCTCGGCGGGGTCTTTCATGTGATAACCGACACCAGCAACCCACGCAGCAGTTCGCTCAGACCATCCCACACGATCTGCACGCCCAGGCACAGCAAAATGAAAGCCGACAAACGCAGAAAGATCACGGTGCCGGCCTCGCCCAGCGGCTTGAGCAGCCGTTCGGCGTGGCGAAACGCCAAATAAAGCAGGACACCGATGGCAAACAGCGCCAGCGTTCCCCCCGCCATGTAGGCCACCGATCGCGCAATGCGCTCATCGTTGAGCGACACGCCCACCGTGATCGCTGCCGCAATGCCCCCTGGCCCACAGCTGATCGGGAAAGTCAGCGGATAAAAGGCCTGGCGCTTGGCCATCTCGGGCGTGAAGGACTCGGCCAATTCGGTGCGGCTGTCGACCGTGGCCTGCGTGGCGGTGATGAGCCGCCAGGCAGTGGCCGCCACGATCAGGCCACCGCCCACCCGCACGATGGGCAGCGAGATGCCAAAGAATTCCAGCACGTACGAACCCACCAGCATGGAACCCAGCATGAGCGCAAACATGTTGCGTGCGATTTTGCGCGCGAGCATGGCCCGCGTGCGCGGCGAAGCACCCTCCGTGAGCCCCAGGAAGATGGGCGCGGTGGCCGCCGGGTTCAGGATGGGTAGCAGCGCGGCAAAGACGAAGAGGAAGCTCTTCCCAAATGCCAGAACAAGTTCGAAGTTCATGTGCTGAGTGTGACAGGGGCAAGGGATGGGTATTCCAGGGGCGATCGGCTGAACCTTTCGCTGCCAAGCTACAGCGCCATGTGCAGGCTCATGCGAAAGACCATTTACCTCTCAGTGCCACAGGTCGCGCAGCGGCGTCTGCGGCCCGAACCTGTGCGCCACCTGGGCCTGCAGCAGCTCGGCCGAAGCCAAAGCGTCGGACAGGGCATGGTGCAGACGATAGCGCGGCAAGCCGTAGCGCATCCGGCTGGCTGCCAGCCGGATGGACACTTGCGGGGGTGGCTTCGACCGCCACAGGCGCCGCCACCAGGGGGGTGGCGGACGGCGGTGCAGCCGGGCCTCCAGCTCCATGGTGTCAATGACCGGAAACTCGATGCCCTCGCCCAGACGCCGCCGCAGACCCTGGTCGAGAAACTGGCGTTCGATGTCGCGGCAGTGCACCACCATCACCTGACCCGCCATGACCGACAGCAGTTCGCCCAGCACATCGTCCAGATCCGGCGCCTGGCGCAACTGCTGGTGGGTGATGCCGTGAAAGGTGATCGCCTCGTCGACCAGCGGCACACGCGGCTTGAGCAACCAGTGCCGCCCCTGGCTGGCCCGAATGCGGTCGAGCGACATCGGCACCAGGCCCACACTGACGATGCCGTCGGTGGCCGGATTCAGCCCGGTCGTCTCCACGTCCAGTGCCAGCAGGGGCACGTCCTGCAGTGGCGTGTCGCCGGAGACCGCACCGGCGGCGTAGAAGGCATGCAGACGAGAGTCGCGGGCCGACTGCCTCAGAGCAGTGAAGCGGGCCGACCAGTCCACCACATCAGCCGTGCCGACAGGCTTTGGGTCGCGCAACAGGCCTGCGTGCAGCATGCGGGCTCAACGTGCCGACTGGTGCCGGAACTTCAGGTAGTCCTGCGCCTGGTCCAGCACCAGGAAGGCATCGCGCAGGTTCTTGCGTTCGAAGTCCGACAGGCGATCGGGCGACAGGGAATTGCCGGGCCGCTGGCCGTTCTTGAGGTCTTCAGCCTGGGCGCGAAAGCGCACGAAGGCCAGGAATTCCAGCGCGTCGTGCAGGTCGGGCCCCCGACCGGGCGACAGCACACCCGCCTTGATCACGTCGTCGAGCCGGTCAAACGAATTGATGGCTTCCGAACCCACGGCCAGCGCATGCACGCGGATCAGGTCGGTCAGCGGCGCCGTCCCCCGTCGCTTGAGGTTGATGCCTGCGCTGTGGCGACCGTCGGCCTCCAGCACAAACCCCTTGAAGAAGCCCAGCGGCGGCGTGCGCAACAAGGCGTTGCGCGCCATGCTGGCCAGAAATCGCGGGTGCAGCCGGGCCTGGCGCGCTATGTCACGCCGCAGGCTGTCGGCCCACTCGGTACGGCCGTGCACGCCGTCCAGATCGAAGAAGATGTTGCTGTTGAGCAGGCCTTCAGCGCTGGGCTGTTCGATCCAGTTCTTGAAGTACCCCTGCCATACCCGCAGCGGCTGGCGCCAACGGGGGTTGGTGGCCATCACATCGCCGGTGCACAGGGTGTAGCCGCAGCGGGCCAGGCTTTCGGTGACGAAGCGGGCCAGGGCTTCAAAGTAGGCGTCGTGGCTGGCGGGATCAAACCGGTTGTCCAGCACCAGGGCGTTGTCCTGGTCGGTGACCACGCCCTGCTCCTGGCGGGCCATCGAGCCCAGCGCCAGAAAGCAGTAAGGCACCGGCGGCGGGCCCAGCGTCTGCTCTGCCAGCTCCAGCAAGCGTTGCTTGAACGCTCGCCCGATGGCCGACATGGCACTGCCCACCACACGGGCACTGGCGTGCTCGCCCAACATGCGCAAGAAACTGTTGCGCACCTCGGGCACGAGCGACTCCAGTTCCTCCACACCCTGCGCGCGACCGATGCGACCGACCACGAACAGGCTGTTGCCGGATTCAAAACGGATGATGTCCGACAAGGCCACCACCCCGACGGCGCGTCCGCCTCGAATCACCGGCAGATGGTGCACCTTGTGGCGCAGCATCAGCGCCATGGCCTCGAACACCAGCCGGTTGTGCTCGATGGCGATCACCTCGGTGCTGGCGATGTCGACCACCGGCGTGCTTTGCGGCAGGCCCTGGGCCAACAGCCGGCTGCGCAGATCGCGGTCGGTGAGGATGCCGGCCATCCGGCTGGTCGGTGTTCCGTCTTCACCCGCTGGACCCCCTTCATCAACGAGCAAGAGCGACGAGACGCCGGCCTCGGTCATGCGTCGGGCAGCCTCCTGTGCGCTGCCGTGAGGCGACAGGGTCACCGGCTCGCGCTCGACCAGACGGCCCACGGTGGCCGACAGCAGGGTGTTGCCTGCCTGCTGGCGCGAGACCGCCTTCTGCAGCCGCGTGCGGTCCTCCGTCTCCACTTGATCGGCAAAAACCTCGTTGCTCTCGAAGAGTTCGGTGAACATCGGCTCTGGCAGCAGGTAGAGCAGCGTGTCTTCCTGCGCCACCGCCGGAAAACGCACCTTCTTGCGGTGCAGCAGGCCGAACTCGCCAAAGTAGCCGCCCTCGGTCAGGCGGTTGTAGAGCGTGCCGTCGCGCCGGTAGACCTCGACCACGCCGCTGCGCACGATGTGCCAGAACAGCGCGGCCTGACCGAACTCGACGATGCGCGTGCCGGCCTTGCAGTAGCGCACGTCGATGGCACCACCGACACGCGCCAGCGTGTCTTCATCCAGTTCCTGGAACGGCGCGTGCTGCCGCAGGAACCGAATGATGTCGTGCCGTTCGTCGTCCATGCAGCGTCGATCAGGCCCTGGGCTCCGTAGCCAGGCCCTTGATCACCGACACGGTGGCCACCAGCAGCACCACCGCAAAGGGGAAGCCGGTCGACACCGCCATGGCTTGCAGGGCCACAAGGCCGCCGCCCAGGATCAGCGCAATCGCCACCAGCCCTTCAAACACGCACCAGAACACGCGCTGCGGGGTGGGGGCGTCGATCTTGCCGCCGGCAGAGATCACGTCGATCACCAGCGAGCCGGAGTCCGACGAGGTGACAAAGAACACCACCACCAGCACGATGGCCAGGAACGAGGTAATCTGCGCCAGAGGCAGCACCTCCAGCATCAGGAACAGCTGCAGCGGCAGGTCGGCGCCGGCCACGGCCTGGAAGCCGTCATTGACCAGCTGAAGGATGGCCGTGCTGCCAAACACCGTCATCCAGAGCACACAGGCCAGCGAGGGCACGATCAGCACCGACACGATGAATTCACGCACGGTACGGCCCCGCGAAACGCGCGCAATGAACATGCCCACGAACGGTGACCAGGAAATCCACCAGGCCCAGTAGAAGGCGGTCCAGCCCTGCGAGAAGTTGGCGTCGTCCCGGCCCACCGGGTTGGCCAGTGCCGGCAGGTACTGCAGGTAGGCGCCCAGGTTGTCGAAGAAGCCACTCAGAATGGCGATCGTCGGCCCCACGGCAATCACGAACACCAGCAGCAGGATCGCGAGCACCATGTTGATCTCGGACAGCCGCTTCACGCCCGCATCCAGCCCGGCCAGCACCGAGATCAGCGCGATCGCGGTGATGCCGATCACCAGCACGATCTGCGTCGTCTCGCCCAGCGGCACACCAAACAGGTGGTTCAGGCCCGCCGCCGCCTGCGAGGCACCCAGCCCCAGCGAGGTGGCCAGACCAAACATGGTGGCCAGCACCGCGAGAATGTCGATCACATGCCCGGGCCAACCCCAGATGCGCTCGCCCAGCAGCGGGTAGAAAACCGAACGGATGGTCAGCGGAAGGCCCTTGTTGAAGGAGAACAGCGCCAGCCCCAGCGCCAGGATGGCGTAGATCGCCCAAGGGTGCAGGCCCCAGTGGTAGATGGTGGCGGCCATGGCCAGGCGCCGTGAGGCGTCGGCGTCACCGGCCGCAGCACCCAGAGGCGCCCAGTCGGTGCGCACGCCGTTTTCCAGCGCGGTGCCGCCCATGGCGCTGCCGAAGTGCGACAGCGGTTCGGACACGCCATAGAACATCAGCCCGATGCCCATGCCGGCAGCGAACAGCATCGAGAACCAGCCCAGGTAGCTGTAATCCGGCTTGGCTTCGGTGCCGCCCAGCCGCACCTTGCCCAACGGCGAAATGGCCAGGCCCAGACAGACCAGCACAAAAATGTTGCCCGCCGCAATGAAGAACCAGTCCAGTTTAGATGTCAGCCAACCGCGCATGGCTGAGAACATCGGTTCGGCCGCCGTCTGAAACATCAGGGTCAGCAGCACAAAGGCAATCACCGCCAGGCTCGAGATGGCAAACACCCGGTTGTGGATGTCCAGACCCAGGGGGCCGAGCTGGACCACGATGTTGTCCTGGCCCACCCGGTAGTCCGTGTCGATGGGGTTGACCCGGCCATCGGGCTTCATGGGGTCACTGATCTCATTCATCGATTCGTCCTCTCAAGGTTGCACTGGCCAGGAGCCAACGGGGTTGCAGCGAAGGGGGCCAGCGGCCCATGACCTTGACCACCGGGTGTGGCAGCACGCTAGGTAGCGTTGGCCGGGCTGATGCCGGGGCAAGTCGGTGAAGAGCATGGAAAGCGCCTCCAGAAGGGGGTGCCTGCCTGTGTATGGCGCCGTCTTGTGCTGACGGTCATTGCCGCCCGGCCTTGAGGCCTGGCCGTTGGCAGGTTCACCGGATCGGTGGTGAGGAAACCGACAGCGGCGGTGGCCCGATGTGTCAGCGTGGTCCCGCACCGCGCCGACCGGGGAGGTCAAGGGTGAGGGGGCTGTCAGCAAGGGCCGGCCCCGCCAGCGCGTGGTGTTGCGCCAGACAGGCCGTCGATAGAGAGCCGCTATTGTCGCGGGTTTGTGCAATTAAGGCAACGCTGAACAAGTCCCGGTAGTTGGCCGAGGAATTGGCCAAGAAATCCGTCTTACTTTGGCCTTACAGATTGGGCTCAACCCGCCGATAGTTAACCGAGAGGCTGAGAGCCTCTCGTTCATGCCCCGCACTTGGCATCTTTTCTCCGACGGAACCCATCATGTTTCAACTGACCTCACTGGGCGTCTCTCGACGCCTCTCCATCCTGGTTGCCAGTGCCGTCATGGGTCTGGTCATCCTGCTGGCCCTGTTTCTCACGTCGGAGCGCACGCTGATCATGGATGAGCGCCAGAACGGCGTGCGCCAGACGGTGGAAGCGGCCCACGGCCTGATCGCGCACTACCACGGCCTGTCCACCAAGGGCGGCCTCAGCGAGGCCGATGCCAAAACCCAGGCACTCGCCGCCATCCGCGCACTGCGCTACAGCGAAGTGGAGTATTTCTGGATCAACGACATGCAGCCCAAAATGGTCATGCACCCGATCCGGCCCGAGCTCGAAGGCAAGGACCTGAGCGAGAACAAGGACCCCGAAGGCACCTTCCTGTTCCGCGAGTTTGTGAACACCGTGAAAAAGAGCGGCGCCGGCTACGTGCCTTACATGTGGCCCAAGCCCGGCAGCGAGAACCCGGTGCAGAAGGTGTCGTATGTGCAGGGCTTTGCGCCCTGGGGCTGGGTGATCGGCTCGGGCGTGTACGTGGACACCGTGAACGCCACCATCTGGGACCGCAGCGTGAAAATGGGCCTGAGCGCGCTCGCGCTGGCCCTGGCGCTGCTGGGCATCGGTCTGCTGATGTCGCGCAGCATCGTGCGCCAGCTCGGTGGCGAGCCGGCCGTGGCCAGCGCCATCACCGAACGCATCGCCCAGGGTGATCTGTCGGTGGAAGTGCCGATCCGTGCCGGAGACACCCACAGCCTCATGCACAGCCTGCGCACCATGCGCGACAACATGGCCGACATCGTCAGCCGCGTGCGCCAGGGCAGCGAGTCGGTGGCGATGGCCAGCACCGAAATCGCGCAGGGCAACCACGACCTCAGCGGCCGCACCGAAAGCCAGGCCAGCGCGCTGGAACAGACGGCCGCCAGCATGGAAGAACTGGGCTCCACCGTGCGCCAGAACGCCGACAATGCGCGCCAGGCCAACTCGCTGGCCCAGAGTGCCTCGTCTGTGGCTGTGCAGGGTGGTGAAGTGGTCGGTCAGGTGGTGGACAACATGAAAGCCATCCACACCTCCAGCCAGAAGATCTCCGACATCATTTCCGTGATCGACGGCATCGCCTTCCAGACCAACATCCTGGCGCTGAACGCGGCGGTGGAAGCCGCCCGCGCGGGCGAACAAGGTCGCGGCTTTGCGGTGGTCGCAGGTGAAGTGCGCCTGCTGGCCGGGCGCAGCGCCGAAGCGGCCAAGGAAATCAAGACCCTGATCTCTGACAGCGTGGACCGCGTGGAGCAAGGCTCTGCCCTGGTGGACCGCGCGCGCAGCACCATGCAGGAAGTGGTGCAGAGCATCCGCCACGTGACCGACATCGTGGCCGAGATCAGCGCGGCCAGCAGCCAGCAGAGCAGCGCGGTGGGTCAGGTGAGCGAAGCCGTCACACAAATGGACCAGAACACGCAGCAAAACGCGGCCATGGTGGAGCAGATCGCCTCGGCCGCGAGCAGCCTCAAGAGCCAGGCCGGCGACCTGGTGCAGACCGTGGCCGCTTTCAAGTTCGCGGCCCGTCACTGAACGCTCAACGGGCGCCCTCGTTCACCGGCCTCACTCGCCACTGTCCACCGGCGGCAGTGTGTCCCTGGATGCCGCCACCATCTCGTGAACACGGCCCTGCAGCGTGGTGAGCATGCGGTCGAGCTGTTCACGATCGGTGGGTGAGAGCGCATTGGCGAGCTCGTGGTTGATGGCGGCGACGCGCGGGAAAACCGCCCGATAGACACGCCAACCTTCCTCGGTCAGGAACACATGCACCTCGCGCCGGTCGGAAGGCCGGGGCTGGCGCCGGATGAGCTTCTTGCCGTCCAGCCGGGTGAGCGTGCGAGACGTGCGCGCCCGGTCGAGCATGGCGTGTTCGGCCAGCTCGCTGGAGAGCACGCCTTCGTGTTCCGACAAGAAGGACAACACCCGCCATTCGCGCCGGGTGAGTCCGAACTCGTGTTCGCACAGGTGCACCACCAGCCGGCTGGCGGTGATGTGGATGCGGTAGAGCCGGTACAGCAGCAGATCGGTTTGAACCTGTGGATCGAGCATGCGGTCCGGTGGGGAGGCGAGCAGCGGTGCTGTTTTGCGCATGGTTCCATGGGTGTCAGGGAAAACACCTGCATTGATTGATTTCTGCAATTGATTGTCTCTGCATAGCATGGTGAGCCGCACCGGGAAACACCCCATCCGCCCCGCCAAAGGAGACAACACATGAACCGACGCTGGATGCTTTTCGCCACCGCTGCCACCGCCGCAGCGCTGACGGCCCCGCTGGCTGCCACTGCCCAGGACAAGACACCCCTGAAGATCGTCGTGGGTTTCCCGCCCGGCGGCTCGGCCGACACGCTGGCACGGCTGCTGGCCGAGGGTCTGCGCGAGCGCTACCAGCCGGTGGTGGTGGAGAACCGGCCCGGCGCGGGCGGGCGCATTGCCCTGAGCCAGGTCAAGCGTGCCGAGCCAGATGGGCAGACCGTGATCGTGCTGCCCAGCGGGCCCATGGTGCTGTTCCCGCACGTTTACAAGAAGCTCGACTACGACGCGGTGACCGACTTCACCCCGATCTCGCTGCTCACCCACTTCCAGTTCGGCGTGGTCGCCGGCCCTTCAGCCAAGGCCAAAAGCATGGCCGAAATGATTGCCGCAGCCAAGGCCGAACCGGGCAAAGGTTCGTACGGCACGCCGGGCCAGGGCACGCTGCCGCACTTCATGGGCGTGCTGTTTGAACAGCAGGTGGGCGCGAAACTCAACCACGTGCCGTTCCAGGGCGGCGGCCCGGCCAACGCCGCATTGGTGGGCGGGCACATCGACTACAAGTTCGACGTGGTCTCCGAGACCGCCGAACTGCACCGCACCGGCAAGGTCCGCATCCTGGCGGTCACCGGTGCCCAGCGCGACCCGCAGGTGCCCGAGGTGCCCACACTCAAGGAAGCGGGCGTGGACATGGTGGCCACCGCCTGGTTCGGCATGTACGGCCCGGCCGGTGTACCCGACGCGGCCCGCGACCGCCTGCAACAGGCTGTGGCCGAAGCCATGAAGCAACCCGCGTTGCGCGAACGCCTGCAAGGCCTGGGTTATGAGCCGGTGGGCTCCACGCCGGCCGAACTGGCAGCGGCGCAGAAGGCCGATCTGGACCGTTGGGCGGCGCCGATCCGGGCGACTGGAATCTTGTTGGATTAACCCCCCGCGCAGGGATTGGAACACCCCCCGCGCCGCCTTCGGCGTCACCCCCCTGAGAGGGGGGCGCACCCAGAGGCCCGGGGGTTCGGATCACCCCCCGCGCCGCCTTCGGCGTCACCCCCCTGAGAGGGGGCACACCCAGAGGCCCGGCAAAGCCGGTTCCTCGGGCGCCCTGGATGGGAACCCATTCGCTCGCTGCAGACTGGTTTTTTTGCTGACAAGTTCTTTGTTTTTTTCTTTTTGAGGTATTTCCGTGAAGTTTGTTTTTTCTCGTCGTCCTGTTCTGGCTGTTGTTGCTGCCCTGGGTCTTGGGTTTCATGTTTCGCTGGCGGCTGCGCAGGATGCGTATCCATCCAAGCCGGTGAAGTTCATCAACAACTTTCCCGCCGGTGGTCCGTCGGATCTTTTGGCGCGGTCGGTGGCGGCGGTGTTGCAGGAGACGCTGAAGCAGCCTTTCGTGGTCGAGAACCGCGCGGGGGCGGCGGGCAACATTGGTGCGGATGCGGTGGCGCGCAGTGATGCCGATGGCTACACCGTGCTGTTCGGCATCGACACCACCTTCACCATCAACCCGCACCTCTACAAGAAGATGCCCTTCCAAGTCAGCGACTTCAAGCCGCTGGTGGTGATGGCGTCTTCCGGCCTGCTGGTGGGGTTGCATCCGTCCACCGGCATCAAGACACTGCCCGCCCTGGTCGAAGCAGCCAAGACCAAGAACCTGAACTTCAGCTCGGCCGGTAGCGGCAGTCCTGGCCACCTGGCGGTGGAGATGTTCAACGAGTCCACGAAGGCCAAGCTGAACCACATTCCCTACCGAGGCAACACGCTCGCGGTCACCTCGGTTCTCTCCGGCGAGGTCGACGGTGGCGTGCTGGCCACGCCGGGCATGCTGCCGCACGTGAAGGTGGGAAAGATCACCGCGCTGGCAGTGACCAGCCGCCAGCGTTCGCGCCTGGCGCCCGAATTGCCGACCGTGGGTGAGCTGGGTCTGGGCGGACTGGAGCAGGAAGTGCTGTACGTGGCGATGGCGCCCGCAGCCACACCCGATGCGGTGATGCAGTTGCTGCAGAAGCACATCGTGGAAGCGCTGCAACGACCCGAGGTGCAGGCCCGCATGGGCAACCTCGACCTGTTCTTTGAAGGCCTCACCGGCGACGCTGCGGCCAAACGCATCGGCGATCTATCCAATCGCTACGGCCCCATCGTCAAGGCCACCGGCATGAAAGTGGAGTGAGCCCGACCATGAGCCACAGCACACAACGGCCCAACATCCTCTACATCGTCTCCGACGACCTTGGCTTTGCCGACCTGGGCTGCTATGGCGGCCGCGAAGCGCCGTTCGGCCCGGTGTCACCGAACATCGACCGGCTGGCCGCCGGTGGCATGAAGTTCACCCAGGGTTATGCCAACTCACCGGTGTGTTCGCCCACGCGTTTTGCGTTGATGACCATGCGCTACCAGTACCGCCTGCGCGGCGCGCTGGAAGAGCCCATCAACAGCCGCAGCAAGGGCAGCGAAACCCTGGGACTGCCGCCCAGCATGCCCACCCTGCCCTCGCTGCTGAGCGACGCTGGCTACCACACCGGTCTGGTGGGCAAGTGGCACCTGGGCTACCCGCCGCACTTCGGCCCGCAGCGCTCGGGCTACGACGAGTTCTTCGGCATCATGGCCGGCGGGGTGGACTACTTCACTCACTGCTCGTCCACCGGCGACCACGATCTCTACATCGGTGAAGTGGCCCCCGACCCTGGCGAAGCCAGGCCCCCCGAGGGGGCGCAGTCGTCCTTGGGGCGGCCCGGCGGACGACTGGTACCACACAAGGAAGTGGGCTACCTGACCGACGTGTTCTCCCAGCGCGCAGTGGACTATGTAAACCGCCACGCCGATGACGCCAAGGCCGGCAAGCCTTTCTTCCTGAGCCTGCACTACACCGCACCGCACTGGCCCTGGGAAACGCGTGACGATGCGCACATCGCACCCGAAGTGGCGAAGAACCTGTTTCACCTGGATGGCGGCAACATCCACAGCTACCGCAGGATGATCCACCACATGGATGAAGGCATCGGCCAGATCATGGCGGCGCTGCGCGCCCAGGGACTGGAAGAGAACACACTGGTGGTCTTCACAAGCGACAACGGCGGCGAGCGCTTCAGCGACAACTGGCCGTTGGTGGGCGGCAAGATGGATTTGACCGAAGGCGGCATTCGCGTGCCATGGATCGCGCACTGGCCGGCCGCCATCGCGCCAGGTACCACCAGCCTGCAACACTGCATGACCATGGACTGGTCGGCCACCATGCTGCACCTGGGCGGCGGCCAGCCCCACCCGGACTACCCGCTCGACGGCGTGGATCTGCGGCCCGTGTTGCGCGACCCGGTACACAGCTTTGACCGGCCCCTGTACTGGCGCATGAACCACCGTGGCCAGCGCGCCCTGCGCGTGGGCGACTGGAAGTACCTCATGGTCGATGGCAACGAGTACTTGTTCAACATCCCCGCCGACGAACGCGAGCGTGCCAACCAGGCCAGACGCGATCCACAACGCCTGGACGCCTTGCGCCAGCAATGGCTGGACTGGAACACCACCATGCCGGCGATTCCGGCGGATGCAACCGTCAGCCTGGGGTTCTCTGTGAAGGACATGCCGGGGAGGTAGAGATCTCCCCCCGCGCCGCTGGCGCGGCTTCCCCCCTCTGTCGCGCGCCTTCGGCGCTTCGAGGGGGGACGACACCTCTGGCCGGCGGAGCCGGACCTTCGGTGTCCCTGGATCGAAGCACTTCGCGCCGGAAGGGGTTCTTAGGTTCTCCCCCCGGCGCCGCTGACGCGGCTTCCCCCCTCTGTGGCGCGCCTTCGGCGCTTCGAGGGGGGACGCACCCTGTGGCCCGGCTGAGCCGGTTCCACGGGTGCCCTGGATTGGAGCACTTCGCTCCGGAGGGGCTTCTTTGGTACACCGCCCTGCGCCGTTGCGCGGCTTTCCGGCCTCCGGCACTTCGGGATCCCGAGTCAGCAGAAAACGCAACTTCTGTCTTTTCACGCACGCTGTTGCAGTTTGATCATCCGGTTGTCATTTCTTCAAGCTCCCGGTTGCTACCATCGCTGCATGTTCCATCACGATGCTTCGGCCACCCGTGCCGCCCTGCCTTTTGATCTTCTTGTGCCTGCCTTGCGTGAGCGCTTCGCTGGCAGTTGTGAAACGCCGCAGCGCCATGTGCACACCATTGCCACCCCGGGAGGCAGTCGCATGACCTCGCTCATCATGCCGTCGTGGATGCCGGGCCGGTATTACGGTGTGAAGGTGATCAACATTGCGCCGGGCAATGCGGCCAAGGGTTTGCCGGGGGTGCATGGCAGTTACCTGCTGTTCGATGCCTCCACCGGCGTGCCGCTGGCGGTGGTCGACGGTACCGAACTCACCACGCGCCGCACCGCTGCCGCTTCGGCCCTGGCGGCTTCGTTTCTGGCCCGTGAAGACGCCAGCCACCTGCTGGTGGTGGGGGCCGGTGCTGTGGCCGCCTTGCTACCAGCGGCCTACCGCACCGTGCGCGATATTCAACGCGTGTCGGTCTGGGCACGCCGAGCTGAACAGGCCGCGGCGCTGGCCACGCAGTGGCGCGCTGAAGGCTTCAACGCCGAGGCTGTGACCGACCTGCCAGCCACCTGCGCTGAAGCCGACATCATCAGTTGCGCCACGCTGGCCACCGAACCGTTGGTGCACGGGGCCTGGCTGGCACCGGGATCACACCTGGACCTGATTGGCAGCTTCACCCCGGGCATGCGCGAAGCCGACGATGCCTGTTTCGCCGACGCCCGCGTGTTCGTCGACACCGAAGAAGCGCTGGAGAAAAGTGGCGACCTGCTGGGCCCGCTGTCGCGCGGCGTGGTGCGCCCGGAGGAAGTGCGCGGCACGCTCACCACCTTGTGCAAGGGCGTGGCGACCGCTCGCCGCACACCCAGCGACCGCACGGTGTTCAAATCGGTGGGCACGGCGTTGGAAGACCTGGCGGGCGCGGTGCTGGTGTATGAAGGTAGCCAGTGAACTGGCACGGCTGATCTGGCTGCTTTTTGTCCAGCTCATCGCACTGACAGCCTCGGCAAACGCGTATAGGCTGTGGATGTCCACTTCTGAACGCCTCAGGCGAGGCATGGTGACCTCGAACGCCTCATCCGCATGACTTTCTCCCGCAACAGCCTAGGCGCCTACCTGGCGCTGACTTTCACGCTGCTTTCCGTGGCACTGACCCTGCTGCTCACCGCCTACAGCGACCGGGCAGCCAGCGCCCGCATCCGCGCGAGCATCGGCAACAACCTGGCCGAACTGGCCAACCAGACCGCCAGCCGGCTCGACCGGTCCATGTATGAACGCTACAGGGAGGTGCGGCTGATTGCCGACCGTCTGCGAAACACCCACAACCCCGACACCGTGCGCCGAGAACTGGAAGCGCTGCAGCAAAGCTACCCCGCCTATGCCTGGATCGGTCTGACCGATAGCCAAGGCCGGGTGCTCGCCGCCACGCGCGGCATGCTGGAAGGGGCGGACGTCTCGGCACGGCCCTGGTTCCGCAACGCGCTCAACAACGTGCACATGGGCGACGTGCACGACGCCCTGCTCCTGGCTGAGTTGCTGGGCGCCAGCGACGGCGCACCGCTGCGCTTGGTCGACATTGCCTTTCCTGTGACCGATGCCAGTGGCCAGATCGCGGGCGTGCTGAGCGCGCGCCTGTCCTGGGAATGGGCCAAGGACATCGAGCAAGCGATTTTTGTTCCCGTGGGCCGAAGTCGCACCGTCGACCCACTCATCGTGTCCAGCGTCGGCGTGGTGTTATTGGGTCCGCCCGATCTGCTGGGGCAGACACTGGATCTTCCCAGCCTGAGCGCCGCGCAACGCAACGAGCGCGGCCACGTGCGCGAAACCTGGCCCGACGGCCACGAATACCTGGTGGGCTACAGCAGGGACCAGGGCTTCAATGCCTACCCAGGCCTGGGCTGGCGGGTGTTGGTGCGACAGGACACGGACGAGGCTTTTGCACCCGTCGACCAATTGCACCAGCGCATGCTGATTGGCGGGTTTGTTCTGGCCGCGCTGTTCTCGATGATGGGATGGCTGGCGGCCCGCCGCATCACACGGCCTTTGCAGGAGCTCGCCGACGTGGCCCAGGGCATCGAGGCGGGCTATGCGGTGAAGGCCAGAAGTTCAGGCGTCTACGACGAAGTCGCCACCCTGGGCAGGGCGTTCAACTCGCTGATCGCCAAGCTCCAGCAGAACGAGGCCGAGGTGCGCCAGCTGAATGTCTCGCTGGAGCGTCGCGTGCAGGAACGCACCGCCGAACACGAGGCCACGATCGAGCGCCTGCTGGAAAACCAAACGCCCCCGCCAACCCGGATCGAGACCACCGATGTGCCCTTTGTGGCCACGGATTTTGAAGGACACATCACCGAATGGAACGCCCCCGCCGAAAAGCTGTTCGGCTGGAAACGCCACGAGGTGCTGGGGGAGCTGTTGCCCGACATCGTGCTGGCCCCCCGGCACCACCACGTGTTCATCAAGGCGGTGGCGCATTTCCTCACCACCGGTCACGCGCCCTTTGCCGACCAGACGCTGGAGCGCACCGTGAGGCGTCGCGACGGCACGGAGATTCAGGTGGCGATGAAGATCCGCCTGATCAACACCAGCAAGCTGCAACAGTTCAGCGCTTTCATACAGGCCCTGCCTGCCTCTCACGAACCCACCTGACGTGGTGCCCTCTCGGACACGGGTGGCCCGACGTCAGCCAGCTTCGCCCACGGCATCCTTCACACACTTGCGCGTGAAGCTCGTCCTGGCCGCGCCATGCAGCTTGCGCTCGGTCGCGGTGGTGTCGCACATGGTGGTGGCGTCGCGCTCACATTTGCTCAGGAAAGAAGTGCGCGCCGCACCCGCGAGCTTCTTGCTGTCTGCAGTCGCCAGGCAGGTGGGCCCTTCCGCCCAGGCCGGGCCAGCCCAAAACAGGCCCAGGGAACACGCGATGAGAAAGAACTTGCGCATGCGGTACTCCAGCGGATGGACACGAGAGCCGAGCATACGACGGCCACTGACGCACTGGCAAGCCGCCAGACAAGATCGAAGCGCCCCTTAGGGCGCGCGCCCACTCAGACGCGCTCTTCGCCAGCCCGGCCCAGCAGGGGCGACAGGCTCCGAAACGCCGTGAACAAGCCCAGGAACACACAGACCGTGGCGGCCGCCGCAGGCAGTGAAACAACTTCGCTAGCCAGGCGCCGCCGCTCGTGCAGCACAACGGCACCGAGCGCCCCGCCCACCATCGCCGACCACACGATCACCTGGGTGCTGGAACGCAACAGCAGCTCGGCCACCCCGATGACCCCTGCGATCACCACCGCGCCCAATGCGGCCTCTGCCACCGCAGGCAGCCCACGCCCGAACACACGGGTGCTCGCCGCAGCGGAAAACAGCATGACGGCCGCAGCGGCGAAGGCCAGCATGAGCGCGTTGCCGGTGGTGTAGAAGCCCAGCCAGCCCACCAGGGTCAGCGAAAGCATCAGACCCGTGAAAAAAGTGAACGCCCACACCGCAGACAGTGCCAACCGGGTGTGCTGCACCTGCAGGATCAACAGGCGGAACCCGAATCCCCCCAGCAGCAGAACCATCAGCGCGACGGCGCCGGTGATGCCATCGGTCACGCGCAGGTTGACGCCGATCCAGGCGCCGACCACCGCAGGCAGCAGTGAGATGGCCAGCCATCCGTAAGTGGTGCTCAAGACAAGCTGCCCTGCGGCTTGCATCGCATTGCCCGGGGGCAACGAGGGGTCGATGGGAAGAATCATGGAATTTGGGGACGAGGTGTCCTGCAAACAACCCGTCCCAGCAAGAGGACAGGCAGATGGCCTGAAACCGACTGCAAATGGGGCGCTTGGGAACACAGACCAGGCAAACAGCCATGGTCCAGGCCAGATCAGCGAAAAATGTGTGGTGGGATTTCCGGGCTACGAACGACCCGGTGTGCCATCACCCGGTGCGGTGCTGCCGTGGCAGCCTTTCCGAGATGGAGGTGTGCAGACATGATCTGCAACAGGTCATGGCGGAGTGACCGAGAAAAAATAGCCGCGCGGCAGATTGGAACCTCGAAACGAGGGTTCGGTCGGGCGAATGAGGGCCGCAGGTTTTTTCACAGGGCGCAATACTACCCCAAGGGAAATCGACCGTCTACCCCGGCAAACCCGTCGCCGCCAGGTGCGCCACCACCTGGCTTCACGGCCGGACACACCACCCGGGGCCGGCCCGGGTTTTCACGAGCAGGCCCGGCTTCATCGCTCCCAGTCACGCTCCGGCTGGGCACCCCGCGCCTTCACCGCAGCGATGTACTGGCTCAGCAAGGCCTTGGCCTGTACGCCGCGCGCTTCATTGTTCTTCACCCATTCCTGCGACAGGGGTGGCAGCGAGTCGATCCACTTGCGGCGGTCAGCGTCCGACATCGGCGTCACGGTCACGGGCGGGTTCTGTGTCTTGCCCACTTCGACCATGCGGTCCATGGCGGTCTGGTGGCGCTGCACCAGGTCTTCGCCGTGGCGGCGCGAATACTCGGCACCGGCTTCGCGCATCGCGGTCTGCACTTCGGGCGGCAATTTGGCCCAGGTGTCCCTGTTGATGGCCAGGCCACCGGAGAACACCACGCCCATGTTCACCTTGGTGATGTAGGGCGCCACCTCGTAGATCTTGGTGGGCAGGATGCCGGTGGCCAGCGAGACCACGCCTTCGGACACGCCGGTCTGGATGTCGGTGTAGAAGGTAGTGAGCGCGCCGTCCACGGGCGTGGCCCCCACGCCGCGCAGCCACAGACCGAGGATGCCGGGCGCCGAGATCTTCTTGCCCTTGAGGTCGTCGATCGACTTCACCGGGAACTTGGTGTAGAGGTCGTAGGTATCGGAACCCGTGGCGCCCAGGAACACCAGGTTGTACTTGTCCCACTCGGCCCGGAACACCGGGTTCTTGTCGATCAGCTCGTTCATCGCGCCCAGCACGATGCGCGAGTCGCTGGTGACGAAGGGCGTGTGCACGCTGAGTTGGCTGATCGGCATCTTGGCCGGCTCCAAGTAGCTGAACACCCAGCCGATGTCGGTGATGCCCTGCTCCACCGAGGTGAGTGTGGCGTTGGCCTTGTAGAGCTGCCCGCCAAAGGCTTCCTTCCACTGGATCTTGTATTTGCCGCCAGCGGCCAGGCGCTTGTCCACCTCGGGCATGAACACCTGCGGAATGAAACCCACCCACGGAATGGTGGTGGGGTGGCTGGACGCCACGGTGAGGTTGATCACCTGCTGTGCGGCTGCGCCCAGGGGCACGGCCAGCGCAGCCGCGCCCACGGCGGCCAGGCGAAGGAAAGTCGAACGGTTCAAGGTCTTCACGCTTGTCTCCTGTTGTGTTGAATCGGCGGTGGGTCGGGCCACCTGGGTTGCGGAAAACGTCAGTGGCGCGTGCTCAGTCCACCTGGGCGCCGGACTGGCGCACCAGCACGGCCCACTTGTCAACCTCGGCGCGACCGAAGACGGCCATGGCGTTTGCGTCCAGCGGGCGCTGTTCCACGCCTTGCGCCAGCAATTTGTCCGAGACTTCTTTGCTCGCGAGGGTTTTGGCAGCAGCTTCGCGCAAGCGCGCCAGAGCAGGCGCAGGGGTGGCGGCCGGCACGTACAACATGAACCAGGCCACGAGATCGAACTCGGCACCCACCTGTTCAGCGATGCTGGGCACGTCGCGCGCGGCGGCACTGCGCTGGGCGCTGGACACACCCAGTGCGCGCAGGCGCCCGGCCTGCATGTGCGGCAACACAGCGGCCGGGTGGTAGAACATGAAGTCGGCGCGGCCGGCGATCACGTCGCTCATGGCCATGCCGCCTTCCTTGTAGGGCACGTGCAGCATCTGGCCGCCCAAGCGGGCCTTGAGCAGCTCACCGGCCAGATGGCCCGACGTGCCGTTACCGGCAGAGGCAAACGATGCGCCCTGCCCTTGCGCGGCCTTGGCCTTGAGGTCGGCCAGGGTCTCGATGGGCCCGTCGGCAGCCGTCACCAGAAAAGTGGGGGTGTAGCCCACCAGCGCAATGGGTGCGAAGTCCTTCAACGGGTCGTAGCTCAGGCTCTTGAACAGCGTGGCATTGATGGCGTGCGTGCCCACCGTGCCCATGAGCATCTGGTAGCCGTCGGCCTGGCCGCGTGCCACCAGGCTGGAACCGGTGGTACCCCCTGCACCTGCCCGGTTGTCCACCACCATGGGCTGGGCCAGCTCACGGCCCATGGCTTCGCCGACCACGCGGGAGATGATGTCGGTGGTGGTACCGGCGCCGAAGGGCACCACCAGACGCAATGGCTTGTCGGGAAAGGTCTGTGCCCAGGCCGGCAGGCCAAAGCTGCTGGCGGTGGCCGCCAGCATCAGCAGGGACTCGCGTCGGTTGGGGTGGCGGGGAAGTGTTGATTTCATGCAGTCTCCTTGTGGGGTGGTTTTGGCGTGGCCTGGCGCGCTGGCCAGCCCTTGGCGTAGAGGATGTTGTGTTCGCCCAGCGTGGGTGGGGGCGCCACCTGCAGACTGCGCTGGCCGTCGAAGCTGATGGGGGAGCGCACGGTGCGCGACAGGCCCATCACCGGGTGCTGTGTGTCCACGAACAGTTGCAGGTGTTTGGCCTGCGCGTCGTCGGGCACTTCGTCGGTGCGGTACATGGGCGCGTGCGGCACGTCCTGCGCCACCAGCCGCTCGCACCATTCGGTGCGCGGGCGCTGTTTGAAAATGCCGCCCAGCACCTCAATGAGCGCGTCCTGGTTGTCGATGCGCGCGCTGCGGTCGCGGAAGCGCTCGTCGTCAAAGATGTCGGGCCGCTCCATGGCCGTGGCCAGGCCTTGCCAGAATTTTTCCGGCGACGACATGTGCAACGCGATCCAGCCACCGCAGGCGCATTCGAGCACGTAGCTCTGCGACACGCTGGGCCGGCTGTACGGACCCATCACCTCACCCACCGAGAACAGATGGGTGAAAGCGTCGAGGTTGAAGTGCGCCATGGCCTCGAACATGGACACGTCCACCCGCCGGCCCTGACCGCTGGTCTGACGTTCGAACAGCGCGCCCAGAATGCCGAAGGCGGCGTAGTAACCGGTCATGGCGTCGGCAATCGCCGGCCCCACCACGCGCGGGTTGGCCGGGTTGACCAACAGGCGCAGGTAGCCGCTGGCGGCCTGGGCCACGGTGTCGTAACTGGGGCGCGCAGCGGCAGGGCCATCCTGCCCGAAGCCGCTGATGGCGCAGTAGACGAGCCGCGGGTTGAGCGCGCGCAGGCGCTGCTCGCCGGCGTGGATCTGCTCGGCAAAGCCGGGGCGGAAGTTCTGGATGTAGACGTCGGCGCCTTCGATGAGCTTGGCGAAGGTGGCGCGGTCTTCGGCTTTGCGCGTGTCCAGCGCCACGCTGTGCTTGTTGCGGTTGTAGGTCTGGTAGTGCGGGCTGTAGAGGCCGCCCTTGAACGCGCGGAACGGGTCGCCGCTGCCGGGCAACTCCACCTTCACCACCTCGGCGCCCATGTCGGCCAGCATCATGGACGCGGCCGGGCCGGTGATGAAGGTGCCGTGTTCGACGACGCGAAGGCCTTTGAGAACCTGGGTCATGTCATTGCTCCGTCGCGCCAAGGCGCGAATCGCCACGTTTGAAAAAGCCTTGTCCAGGAACACCGCGGAACTGGCTTTGCCAGGCCGCAGGTGTTGCCTTCCTCCCGCCGCAGGCGAGAGAGGGGGGAGACGCGAAGCGGCGCGGGGGGTGTTTCATATCTTTTGATCTGGCGTGAAGCCCTCAGGCACATGCCCGGTGTAACGCTGCTCCAGCGTCGCCTGGTACGACAGCGCAAAGCCGATCGGCGCTTCCAGCTCTTCGCTCATGTGCGCAATGAGCCCGGCGCAGCGCGCCAGCATGGGCACGCCCTTGAGCGCGTTGAGCGGGAAGCCCACACCCAGCAGCACGGCAGGTATGGCGGCCGACACGTTGAGCTTGAGCGGCTTGCCGATCACCTCGGGCAGCACGGCTTCCACCGCTTCGGCGATCTGCACGAAGCGCTGGCCGCCGCCGGAATGCTGGGACACCGCAAACAGCGCGTCCACGCGCGGATCGCGTTCCTTGTGCAACGGGTGGCCATAGCCGGGCACCGCCTGCTGGCGTGCGCGCCACTCACCTACCACCGCACGGGCCGCAGCCTGCAGGTCGTTGCCGTGCGCGGGTGCGGCGCGGTCGATCTCGTCAAACAACCGACCCGCCGTTTCAGATGCGCCCAGGATCACCGAACCGCAGCCCAGGATGCCGGCGGCCACGGCGCCCTGCAGCGCGTCGGGTGCGGCGGCGAGCGTCATGCGCGCGGCCTGCACGCTGGGCACCAGGCCGTGTTCCGCAATCGCCACCAGCGTCGCGTTGAGCACCGCACTGGCGGGCGCATCGGGTTTCTTGCCGGTGAGCAACAGGTAGAAATAGTCGGCGAAATTGACCTGACCGATCAAGTCGTTGCACAGGTCCTGGCCGCGAACCACGATGGTGTCGGCGTTGGACGCACAAATGGCGGAATGAGGCACGGTGGCCTTGCCGATCTTCAAGGGAATCTCCGGTGGGGTGGGGGTCTTCTCAGCCGGTCAATGCGGCCTTTCAGGCCCGCACCAGCTGGAAGTCGTAGGTGGCGCTGTGGTACGGCTTGTCCATGGTGCGGCCGTCGGGCGCGGTGCCGGGCTCGTGCGCGGTGAACGGCACGATCAGGCTGTTGCGCACGCCGAACACAGCATCGGAATCGAGATACGGGCTGTCGGCCACGAAGAGGTGCGTGGTCAGGGTCTGGTGGCCGGGCGCGTACACCTTCATGTGGATGTGGCCAGGGCGGTTCGGGTGGCGGCCCATGCGCCTGAGCATCTGTCCCACGGGACCGTCGTCGGGCACGGGATAGAAGCTGGGCTTGATGGACCAGAAGCGGTAATGACCCTCGGCGTCGGTGTGGAAGCGGGCGCGCAGGCGCATGCCGGCGTCTTCGCCCATCTGCATGTCGTACACGCCTGCGCCGTCGCCGGACCACACATCGAGGCAGCAGTTGGCAATGGGCCGGCCTTCGGTGTCGGTGACGCGGCCGTGGTAGTAAGCCGGCTCGCCAGGCATGTTCTCGCCGATGTCGGCCCCCAGCGGCAATGCCGGTGCACCCTCCCAATAGAAAGGTCCCTGCACCGTGGCTTCCGTGGGTTTGCCGGTGCTGTCGCCGCGTTCGAAGGCTTTGGCCGCCTTGAGCTGGTTGAGCGCCACCACCAGCATGGAGATACCCAGGGTGTCGGAAAGAAGGATGAATTCCTGGCGTTTGTCGTCGCACTTCTGGCCGGTGGCGGTGAGGAACAGGATGGCGTTGATCCACTCTTCCTCGCTCAGCTCCACCTCGCGCACGAAAGCGTGGGCGTGCTTGACCAGCGCGGTCATGACCTGCTTGAAACGCAGGTCCTGGCAATCAGCCATGCGGTCGAGCACGGCCTGGGTGATGTCTCCGGCTTCGAGTTGAGCCATGGTCTTGTCTCCGGCGTTCTTGTTTGAAACTGCCACCAGTCTAGGCAGAGACAGGCGGCGATGGAAGTGATGATTTTCAAAAGCTATGATCGATACCATCGATCATGAAACGAAGGGTTTTCCCTTGGAACTCAGGCACCTTCGGTACTTCGACGCCATCGCTGAAACGCAAAATTTCACGCGTGCCGCAGAGCGTTTGCACGTCACGCAATCCACCCTGTCGCACCAGATCCGGCAGCTGGAAGAAGAGCTTGGCCTGGTGCTGTTCGACCGCAGCCACAAGAAGGTGGCGCTCACCGAAGCCGGCGAGATGCTGCGCAGCCACCTCATGCCTGCGCTGCAGCAGATCGACCGGGGCCTGCAGGCCCTCAGTCACCCGGCGGAGGCCCTGTCGGGCGAAATCCGCATCGCCGCCACCCACAGTTTCAACACGCGCCTGGTGCCGCTGTGCGTGTCGTCGTTCCTGGCTCATCACCCGGGCATCAAGGTGAGCGTGGAAGAACTCTCCGCCAGCCTGATCGCCAAACGGCTGGCCAGTGGCCACCTGGAACTGGGTGTCGCGTACCGACCAGAGGACCGCTCCGAGCTGTGGTTCGAACCGCTGTACAACGAGGAATTGAAGCTGGTGGTGTCCGATCGGCATCCGCTAGCAAGGCGGCGGCGCGTGCGCATGATCGAACTGCACAACTGCCGCATGGTGCTGCTGCCGCGCCAGTTCTCCACCCGGCTGCTGCTCGACGACTGCTTCGAGGCCGCGGGCGCACAACCACTGGTGATCGCAGAGCTCAATTCCATCGCACCCATGATCGAGCTCATCAGCCAGACCGACCTGGCCGGCATCATCGCGGAGACCGCGGTGTCGCCAGCGGCAGATCTGCGAACGATCCCGATCGAAGACCCCACACCGATCCGCACGCCGGGGCTGCTGTGGAAGAAAGGGGCCAACCGTTCCCCAATGGTCAAGCACATGGCCTCGCTGATCCGGCGGGCGGCCACAGGCCATGCAGGCTGAGCCCCTTCAAAGCACCCGGCAGGCCTCTTCAAACGACAAACGCGAATTGCGGTTGAACAGCAGGCTGTCGTCGCCATAGCCCAGATTGATCAGGAAGTTGGCCTTCCAGCGTCCGTCGGGAAAGAACTCGGCATCGACCTTGGCAAGGTCGACACCGCTCATGGGCCCACAGTCCAGCCCCAAGGCGCGCGCAGCGAGGATGAAGTAGGCACCACCGAGCGTGCCGTTGCGGGTGGCGGTGGCGCTGGCCAGCGCGGGGTTGCCTTCGAAGTTTTCCTTCGCGCCTTCGCGGTGCCAGACCTTGGGCATGAATTCATAGAACTTCGTGTCGGTGGCCACGATCACGGTGACCGGTGCACTGCGGGTCTTGTCGAGATTGCCCGGCATCATGGCCGGCAGCAGGCGCTCGCGGGCAGGCTGCGAATTCAGGAACACGTAGCGCGTGGGCTGGGTGTTCATGGAGGTCGGGGCCAGGGCCGCCAGTTCGTAAACGCGCCGCAGCAGCTCGGGTGCCACCGGCCGGTCCAGGAAGCCATTGGCGGTGCGTGCCCTCAGGAACAAGGTGTCAAGCGCGGCAGGGTCGATGGGGTTCATTGGAGAGTGTCCTTTCAAGGGATGTAGTCAACCTGGTGACGGGTGATGCGCAGGCCTTCGAGCTCCTGACGCACGCGCGTGTGTTCGGGGTGAATGGCGTATCCGGCCAGCGCCTGCAGCGATTCAAATTCGGAGTACAGCACCACGTCGCAGGCGTAGTCCACGTGGCTCTGATCCACACCGATCTCGAGTTTCAGCAGACCCGGAATGCGCTGGCTGATGCCCTCAAACGCCGCCTTGATGCGCAAGGCATTGCGCTGCCGATCGGCCGCATCAATGCCCAGCACGTTCCACATCACGATGTGTTTGATCATGGGATCGCTCACACGGCGGGTGGGAAGCCGGCCTTCTGCGGCCACAAGTTCTGGAACGCATGCAACTGCACACTGGCGTACAGACCTGCTTTCGTGAACGGCTCATCGGCTTGCCACTGCAGTGCGTCCTGGCGGCTGTCGAAGTCGATGGCCAGCACGCTGCCGATCATGGTGGCGCCGTCGTCGCTGAGCAGCGGGCCGGCGAAAGCGATGCGCTCGGCCATGGCGCCGAGGTAGGCCTTGTGTTCGGGTCGCAGGCGCTGGCGCAGGGCCAGGCCGTCGGGTTTGTCGAGGAGGTGGAAGACGTAGATCATGGTTTCTGCTTGGTTTTCGGCGCACTTCACATGCGAGCCAGCCAGGTGGACAGGCTGGGGAACAGGGCCAGGATGAACAGCGCCAGCACCATCACGGCCACGAAGGGAAAGGTGCCGGCGAAGATGTCGCGGATGGTGATGGCCGGGTTGTTGAGCGCGCTCTTGACCGTGTAGACGGAAACCCCGAACGGCGGCGTGAGCAGACCGATCTCCACCGCCAGCACGGTCAACACGCCGAACCAGATCAGGTCCATGTTGAAGGCCGCCGCGATCGGCAGCACGATGGGCAGCATGATCAACATGATGGACACCGAGTCGATGATGCAGCCCAGCAGCACCACGATCACGATGTACGCGAACAGAAATGCCCAGGGGCCCAGGCCCATCTGAGTGATGCTCTCGGTGATGGCGGCGGGCATGCCGGTCATGGCCAGCATGCGGCTGTAGAGCGAGGCCGCTGCGATCAGAAACAGCACCGCCACCGACACATAACCGGTTTCAGTGAGCACCTGCCAGAGCTTGCGCCAGGTGAGGCGGCGGCGAATGATGGCGATCACGAAAGCGCCGGCTGCGCCCACGGCACCGGCTTCGGTGGGTGTGAAGAAGCCGCTGTAGAGCCCGCCCAGCACCAGCACCACCAGCAACAGGATGGGAATGAACTTCACTGCCGCCGTGGCTGCGGTTTCAGTCTCCACGTCCGCATCGGCCTTTTGCACACCGCCCTGGAAGATCTTGTGCGGGAACAGGTAGGCGAACACCAGGATCAGCGCGGCGAACATGGATGCCAGCATCACACCGGGGATGATGCCGGCCAGGAACATGCGCCCGATGGACTCTTCCGCGATCACACCGTAAATGATCATCAGCAGCGAAGGCGGAATCAACATACCCAGCACCGAAGAGCCGGCCACCACGCCCACCGAGAAGCGCGGCGTGTAGCCATGACGCATCATTTCCGGCACCGCCACCTTGGTGAACACCGAGGCCGATGCAATGGAGATGCCTGTGATGGCGGCGAACACCGCGTTCGCCCCCACAGTGGCCAGACCCAGGCCACCGCGCAGCCGGCGCAACAGCCACTGAAACACATCAAAGGTGTCCCGTCCTACCCCGCTCACGCTGACGAACATGCCCATGAGCACGAACAGCGGCACCACACCGAACAGGTAGTCGCGAATTGCGTCGTTCGCAGCAGCGCCCACGAAGCGCGCCGCAATTTCGGGCGAGCGGATCACCCACACCGCCGCGAACGACGTGACGATGAGTGCCACGCCGATGTGCATGCCCAGGATGATGAGGACCAGCATGGCACCGATGGCCATGAAACCCAGGGTGAGATCGCTCATCGCGTCTCTCCACGGATTGGCGCGCTGACGCTGCTGCGCAAGTCGTGCCAGGTGAGCAGCGCGTACTGGAGCGCTGCCAGCCCCGCGCCCAGCACCACCACGAAGCGCATCGGCCAGGTGGGGAAAGTGAACACGCCTTCGATGCCCAGAAACTCGCTGTTCGTCCACGATCGCACGGCAATCGGCCAGGTGGCGTAGGCGATCAGACCGCAGGCGAAGATGCCGAACAGCGAGAACACGGCCCGCAGTCGCAGCGCGATGCGCGGATGGCTGAGCAGCAACGGATCAAGGAACAGATCGGCCCGGCTCATGCGCCCGTGGCGCAAGGTGCTGGGCAGCTGCAGGAACACGATGATGATGATCGAAGCCGCCACCATCTCGGCCACACCGTCAATCGGCTGGTTGAACGCGTTGCGCATGAACACGTCGGCACACATCAGCAACATCACCGCCGCAATCACCAACGAACCCACCCCATTGAGCCCGTCCACCAGATGTCCGAACGGACTGCTCGGCGCCGAGGGTGGTGGCCCCTCATCGAGATTGGTATTGGCTTCGTAACTCATAAGGCAAGGCCCAGGAAAGAACAGCAGAGGTCAAACAGCGGAAGTCGAAGGCATCCAGAAGCAGCAGAGTGCAAACCCGCAAACTCAAGGGTCACCGCGGAACCGGCTTTGCCGGGCCCAGGTGACGCCCCCCTTTTCAAGGGGGGTGACGCCGAAGGCGGCGCGGGGGGTTGGTCAATTTACAGCCCGCGATCCCAGTCCCGCAGCGGCTTGGCCCCGCGCTTGCGCAGCTCTTCCATGTAGGTCTTCACGATCTGCGCCGCCGGCCCACGCGACGCGTTCGCCTTGGTCCATTCAGCCGCGATGTCGGGCATGGTCGTGGCCCACTTCTCGCGTTCGCCAGGGGCCATGGGCGCCACCTTCACCGGCACGCTCTGGCTGGCACCCTGGGTCTGGATCGATTTCAATGCCGCTTCGTAGCGCTGCATGAGCGTGTCACCCAGCGTCTTCGAATACATCAGGCCCACTTCCTTGATGATCTTCTGCACCTCGGGTGGCAGCGCACCGAAGCTGTCCTTGTTCATGGCCATGCCGCCGTTGTAGAGCGCGCCGATGTCCACGGTGGTCACGTAGGGTGCCACCTCGTAGATCTTGTTCGGGAGGATGCCGGTGGCAATCGAGATCGTGCCTTCGCTCACACCGGTCTGGATGTCGGTGTAGTAGCTGGTGAGCGAGCCGTCCACGGGCACCGCGCCGGAACCCTTGAGCCACAGGCCCACGGCGCCGGGGGCAGAGATCTTCTTGCCATTGAGGTCGGCGTAGGTGGCAATCGGCGCTTTGGTGAACAGGTGGTAGGTGTCCACGCCACTGGCGCCCAGAAACACCACGTTGTTGCGGTCCCACTCCGCCTTGAGGGCGGGCACCGATTCGTTCATCTGGTTGGCCACCTCCAACAGCATGCGCACGTCGCCCGAGGCAAACGGTGTGACCGTGGCGAACTGGGTCAGCGGCATCTTGGCCGACTCGAGATTGGCGAACACCCAGCCGATGTCGGCAATGCCCGAGCCCACGCTGGTGAGCGTGGCGTTCATCTTGTAGAGTTGCCCGCCGTAGGCTTCTTTCCATTCGATCTTGTAGCCCTTGTTCAGTGCTTCCACGCGCTTGGTCACCTCGGGAATGAAGAGCGTGCTCATCAGCCCCACCCAGGGCAGCGTGGCGGGGTGGCTGGAGGCCACGGTGAGCTTGAAGGTCTGCTGGGCCTGGGCGGCTCCGTGCATGCCGGCGGCCATCAAAGCGGTGGCCAAGGCGGTGGCCACAAAAGTGCGCTTCTTCATCATGCTGTTGTCTCCTGTTGTGTGGGCCTGTTCAGGCCGTGGGTGAAGCTTCGGTGGAACGGGTGAGCGGTGGAGCCTGTGCGGAAGCAGGGTTCAGGACAAAATCAAAGTCGAGGCTGTAGCTGCCGTCTGGCTGCTGCACCCAGTTGGCCACGAGCGACTCGCGAACGCCAAACACGGCATCCGAATCGAGGTAGGGGTCCCCGTCGCGGAACACATGGGTCACCAGCGTCTGGTAGCCCGGCGCCTGGATGCGGAAGTGAAGATGCGCCGGGCGCCAGGGGTGGCGCTTCGTGGCACGCAGCATCTCGCCCACCGGGCCGTCGTCGGGAATCGGGTAGGGTTCGGCGACCACGCTCTGGAAATGGAAGCGGCCATCCGCACCGCTGCGCAGCACCCCACGACCTTGCGCATGCACCAGGTCATCGCGCTGCACGTCGTACTTGCCTTCGGCGTCGGCTTGCCAGACGTCGATCACCGCGCCGGCGACCGGCGTGCCATCCAGCGCGCGCACGCTGCCGCGCACCGTGCAGGGTTGGCCAGGCGCGCCGTTGGCCACATCCGCACCGTGTTCAAACTGCGGCGCCCCTTCCACATGAAAGGGCCCGAACACGGTGGCTTCTGTACAGCCCTTGGGCTTGTCGTTGTTCAGCGCCACGGTGAGCATGGACAGGCCCAGCGTGTCGGACAACAGGATGAACTCCTGGCGCTGGTCATCGCAGGTGTGGCCCACGCGGGTGAGGAAGTCGATGCCGTAGGCCCACTCGGCTTCGGTGAGCTTCACCTCTCTGGCAAAGGCGTGCAAATGCTGCACCAGACTGGTCAGCACCTGTTTCAGGCGAGGGTCTGGCGTCTGTGCCAGGCGGGCGATCACCGCCTGCGTGATGTTGTATTGGTCAAGGTTGCGCACCGTTGTCTCCTGCAGGCGGCGCGGGCCGTCTGGTGGGATCACAATGTAGGCCGCAGGGTGAGGAATGAGAATGCTGGGCGCTGAAAAGACTTTTCCGGCACGCGAAACAACCAGGGCCTGTTCACACTGTTTTTCCAAGATGGAAAAACAGTGTGAACAGGCCCTAGACACCGATGGACCGCTGGACCGAGATCGAACTGTTTGTGCAAGTGGCCGAAACCGGCAGCATGAGCCGCGCCGCCGAAGCCCTGAATCTCTCCAACGCCAGTGCCAGCCGGCACCTGGCTGCGCTGGAAGAGCGCCTGGGCGTGCGCCTGGTGGAGCGCAACACGCGCCGTCTCTACCTCACCGAAACAGGGCAGGAATTTTTCCAACGCGCCAAAGGCATTCTGAGCGACCTGCGCGACGCCGAGTCCACCGTCAACGCCGCCGCGCTCAACCCCACCGGTGTGCTGCGTGTGACCTCATCACTGAGTTTCGCCATGCACCACATCGCGCCATTGCTGCGCGAGTTCACCGACCGCTATCCCAATGTGACGGTGCATGTGGAGGCCGCCAACCGCTACCTGGACATCATCGACAACAACATCGACGTGGCGATCCGCACACGCGAGTACGAGCCCGATAGCAACATCACCATCCGCCGCCTGGGCGAGACGCGACGCATCCTCGCCGCCTCACCCGGCTACCTCGCACGGCACGGCTTCCCGCGCACGCTGGATGATCTGCAAAAGCACAAACTGCTGATCTACGTGCACGCGAACAATCCGAACGAGCTGCGCTTCACCAAGGGCGACGAGCACCGCAGCGTGAGCGTGCATGGCCTGCTGGAAACCAACGATGGCCAGATCGTGCGCGCCGCCGCACTCGACGGCATGGGCATCCTGGTGCAGCCCAGCTACATCATCTACGACGACATCGTGGCCGGCCGCCTGGTGCCCGTGCTCGACGACTGGGACCTGCCCCACCTCACCATCAACCTGGCCTACCCCAGCCGCAAGCACCTGAGCGCCAAGGTGCGCGCCTTCATCGACTTCATGGCCGGGCACTTCGAGAAGATGGACTACGAGCGCAAGTGGACCGGGCGGTTCGCGGTGTATTGAGCCTCGCGGGGCTCATGGCAGCAGCGTGTAGTGAAACACCTTGCTGACGATGCGCCACTCGCCTCCGAGTTTCACCAGCGTCAGGAAATCGATGAAAGCCTTGGGAGGGATGGCGCATTCGGCCTTCACGAACACGGTGACCGGACCTGCGAACGCCATGGACACGATGCGGTCGGTGCGCGGATGGCCCTGGCTGGCGGGCGACGGCCGCTTCGCCACGATGGGGAAGTACTGCGCCATGTCCAGGTGCAGCAGACTGCCATCCGTGGCACAGAAGTAGTGAGCCTGTGGATGAAACACAGTGGCGAGCAGGGTCGGGTCGCTGTGGTGCAGGCCGTCGAAGTAGCGCTGCATGGCGGCGGCCACGGCGACCGCATCTGACGCGAAATCTTGCGCTGCGCTCATGTGGTTCTCCGCTGTCGGTACTGCGGCACCGGCAGCCCGCCCACACCCCAGTTCTCCAGATTCACTTCGTCGATCACCACGTGGGTGAGCGAAGGGTCCTTGTTCAGCACACGCTGCAACAGGTCCGAGACACCGGCGATCAGTTCCGCCTTTTGGCCAGGCGTCACACCCTCGCGGGTGACCTTGATGTTCACATAGGGCATGTCAAGACGCCTTCACTTGAAGCGCTGCAGGGTCTGGCGAATGCGTTCGCCAAAGGCACGCGCGGTCTGCAGATCGCCAACGGCCACTTCTTCCGGTGACGCATCTGCCGGGGTGGCGGCCATGAGGCCGCTGAACGACGCCAGGTAGTTCACGTCATCCCGGGTGGAGGCCTTGGCGTTGGCCGGCATCATCCCCGTCCCGACCCACAGCATGCCGTGCTGTTGCGAGAAGGTGAACAGCGCGCCCAGCGTGGCGAGCTTGTCGCCATTGATGCCAGCCGAGTTGGTGAACCCCGCTGCGAGCTTGTTCTTCCATCGCTGATGCATCCATACGCTGGAACTGGTGTCCATGAAGCGTTTGAACTGCCAGCTCACATTGCCCATGTAGGTGGGCGAGCCCAGCACGATGGCGTCTGCCGCCTGCAGAGCTTCCCAGTCCGGGGCAGCCAGCACGCCTTCGGCGTCGAGTTCGTGCAGGCGGGCGTCGCCGCTTTCTGCGACGGCCTGCGCGATCCGTCGGGTGTGGCCGTAGCCACTGTGAAAAACAATGCTGATCGAATGAGACACAAGAAACCTTTCCGGTAGGTAGTGAAGGGAAATGCGTACGGCCATGGGCTGTGAAGGCATCGTATTCAAGCCTCATGGATTGATAAACTCCCACAGATGAACAACTTGATTGACTTCAGGTAATCAATGAGCCGCGCGTTTGGTGAAACTTCGTTGGGCAGCATCGAGCTGTTCTGCTTGGCGGCCGAGCTGGAGAGCTTCACCGGCGCGGCCCAGCAGGCGGGCATCACGCCGGCCGCCGTGAGCCGGGCCATTGGCCGGCTGGAAGAACGGCTCGGTGTGCGGCTGTTCGCCCGTTCCACCCGACGGGTTCGGTTGACCGATGGCGGACGGGAATACCACGCGCAATGCAAGCAGGCGCTCGCACAGCTGGCAGAGGCGGAGCGGCAACTCACCGGGCACCAGGCCGCGCCTGCAGGCCTGGTTCGCATCAGCGCACCCACCACCTTTGGCCATCACCGGCTGCTGCCGCTGCTGCCCGCCTTCCATGCTCGCCACCCCAAGGTGGAGGTGGAAGTGCACCTGAGCAACCGCAACATCGACTTCACGGCCGATGGCTTTGATCTGGCGATTCGCGCCCGCGAGCAGGCCGACTCCGGGTTGGTCGCGCGCAAGCTGATGGACGCAGAACTCACCGTGGTGGGCACGCCGCAGTACCTCGCCCGCTGCCCTGCGCCCGCATCGCCTGCCGACTTGGAGAGCCACGAATGCATCCAGTTCATCCTGCCGCGCACCGGGCAACGGGTGCCCTGGCGGCTGCGCTTCGACGGGGAGGAGCGCGACGTACAGACGGCGGGCAGCCTCACCTGTTCAGATGACATCCTCGGCTGCGCCACGCTCGCGCGCGCAGGCGCCGGCCTGGTACAGACCTACCGGTTCATCGTTGAGAAAGACATCGAGCAAGGCACGCTGGTGGAGGTGTTGAAGCCCTTCGCGGGTGCCTCGCGGCCGTTTTCGCTGATTTACCCGGGACGCCGGCACATGCCGTTGCGGGTTCGGGCACTGGCCGACTTTCTGGCGGCCAGCCTGCAACGGGGCGGAAAGGAACCTCTGAAGAAGGCGGTCCCGGTCCGTGTGAATTGACAGGTGAACCATGGCGCGGAGAATCTCGCCATGACCACACCATCGCAAGCTTCCCCGGAACCCGTTGCGCAGCGGTCCGACATGCGCTCACGGCTGATTGCAGCCACACCCGCTCAGGTGTTCAGCGCCATGAGCCAGGCCGCACGCGTGGCGCGCTGGTGGGGACCGGCGGGCTTCAGCAGCACCATCCACGAGTTCGACTTTCGGCCCGGCGGTGACTGGCGGTTGACGCTGCACGGCCCCGATGGAACCGACTACCCCAACCACAACCGCTTCGCGCGCATCGAGCCGGATCACCTGCTGGTGATCGACCACCCGAGCACCGACCACCATTTCGTGCTCACCCTTGAACTGGCGCCCGAGGCCGGCGGCACACGGGTGCACTGGTGCCAGACCTTCGACACCACCGAGCATCACGCAGCCATCGCCGACTTCGTGGCCTCAGCCAACGAACAGAACCTGGACCGCCTGGTTGCCGAAGTGGCACGCGACCCATTCGGCGACTGAAAACCCGACCGGCCCATTCGGCACGACGACCTGGCGCTTGTACTCGGGCCCCGGAGCGAAATGCCTCATTCCAGAGATACCGTGGAACCGGCTCCGCCGGGCCACTGGTAACGCCCCCTCAAGGGGGTGACGCGAAGCGGCGCGGGGGTGTTTCCAAATCTAGTGCAGCTTCACTAAGGGCGTGGCCCGCTTCACCAGGAAACGCGCCAGCGCCAGCACGGCGGTGCGCAGCGTGCCCATCACGGCCTGGTGATGGCGCAGGTGCAGGCTGGCGTACATGGCGCGCGCCAGCAGGCCATGCACAAACCAGGTCGAGCGGAACAGACTGCCCATGAGGTTGCCCACAGAGGTTTGTGTGCCCAGTGAAACCAGCGAGCCGTAGTCCTTGTACACATAAGGACGGTCGGGCGCGGGCTGGCCCTGGGCGCGGCGTGTCAAGGCCTTCAGAAGGTAGCTGGCTTGCTGGCTGGCCGCCTGCGCGCGCGGCGGCACCCAACCGCCATCCGGCGTGGGGCAGGCAGCGCAATCGCCTAAGGCGTAGATGTCGGTCTGTCCCTTGACCAGCAGACGGTCGGTGACCTCCAACTGCCCTGATCGACCCGTGGGCAAGCCCAGTGTGGACAGAATCTCCAGCGCCTTGGTGCCGGCCGCCCACACCACCAGGTCGGCAGGAAACACCCGTCCTTCAGCATCTTCCACCTGTTGCTCCGTGATGCGCGCCACCTTGCAACTCGTCTCCACGCGCACATGGCGTTCCCTGAGCAGGCGCGTCGCCGAGGTGGACACCTTCTCTGGCAGCGGCGCCAGAATGCGGTCCGCCCCTTCGAGCACGGTGATCGGCAAATCGTTTTCCGGATCCAGCCGGCGAAATCCATAGCGTGAGTGCACCACGCTGGCCTCGCGCAGTTCTGCAGCGAGCTCCACACCGGTCGCGCCGCCACCCACGATCACCGTGCGCACCCGGCCCTCGTCTCCTGTGCTCTTGCGCAGTTCGGCGGCGGTCAGCAGTTTGAGCATGCGACGGCGAAAGCGCTCGGCATCGGCCGGATGGTTCAGCGACAGCGTGTGTTCGTCTGCCCCCGGGACATTGAAGTGGTTCACCGTGCTGCCCACGGCAATCACCAACTGGTCAAAGGGAACGTCGCGGGCAGGCACCAGCGCTTCTCCGCGTTCGTCCATGAAAGCGGCCACGCTGATGCGTTTACCCGGCAGATCCAGGGCGGTCATCGCGCCCAGGCAGAAATTGAAACCATTGTCGTGGGCCAGCATTTCGTATGACAGACCCTCTTGATGAATGTCCAGCGTCCCCGCAGCCACTTCGTGCAGCGAGGGTTTCCAGATATGAAAGAGCTTCATATCCACCAGCGTGACCCGCTCGGGGCCCAGCTTGCGTCCCAGCTTGCAGGCCAGTTCAAGGCCGCCTGCACCGCCTCCCACGATCACGATTCGAGTCTGTTGCATGTGTGTCATCCCTTTGGAGTGTCAGGCCCCACTGTAGATGACCGTGCGCTGGCGTTTGCACCCTCTCCCGGCCTGCCAGCAGTTGCTCACCACCAGCGCGGTACGGCTTGCCGGTACTCGGCGTAGCGCTGGCCGAATTTTTTCGCCATGGCTCTTTCTTCCAACGGCACGTACCAGAACTGCACCAGCAGGAAAAACACCAGCGGGCCGGCCAGCGGGGTCAGGGTGCCCAGTACCACCGCCACGCCCAGCATGGCCATCAGCATGCCCATGTACATGGGGTTGCGGGTTCGGCGGAACAGACCGTCGCGGGTGAGTTCCCCCGGCTCGCCGAAGGTGTCGATGTTGGTGCCGATGCGGCGAAAATGCCGCGCATGCCATTGCGCCATGCCCACGCCCGCCACCACCAGCAGCAGGCCGATCCAGTTGAACGGACGAGGCAGCCACACGGCCACAGGCTGGTGAAGGTGAAGCGCCAGCATCAGAAGCACAGTGGCGAACCAGATCACGGGCGGAAGAAGGAGTTTTTTCATGACGGCGACGGGGTGTTCAAAGTTGGTAAACGGGCATGCTGGCGCCTTCGGCCTTGAAAATCGATAACCTGGGTTAACGATGGATCCCACCCACCCCACCCTGCATGACGTGTTCCAGCGACTGGCCGGCTGCGCGCTGCCGGAATGGCCGCAGCTCGAAGCCGCCACCACCGAGCGCCGCCTGACACGAGGCGAGCCGCTGTTCACGGCCGGCGAAGACCTGCCCTGCGTGTTTGCGGTGAGCGAAGGCATCGTGAAAATGGTGTACGAGACGCCCAAGGGCGACGCCTGGGTCAAAGGTTTCGCGGAAGCCGGCGTGTGCTTCGCCAGCCTGAGCGCGCTGGAAGACCAGGGCCGCACCAGCTTTTCGGCCTACGCCGAGGTGCCCAGCTGGGTTCATCAGGTGCGCTACGCCGTCTTGCGCGAACTGGCTGACCGGCACCTGCCCTGGCAGCGTGCCGTGGCCAACGCCATGCGCATCTACGGCCAGCGCAAGGAAAAGCGCGAGCTGGAACTGCTGACGCTTTCACCGCCTGAGCGCTATCAGCGCTTCCTGCAGGAACACCCTGCCCTGGTGAACGTGCTGCGCCAGCGCGACGTGGCCAGCTACATCCGGGTGACGCCCGTGGCGCTGAGCCGGATCAAGGCGCGGCTGTTGCGCGGGGCGGCCGACGCCGTCCGAAGCTGAGCGGCCAAGCGGACGGCGCAGGGCAGCGCCTCTTGGTCTCTTGATATATGTTGCTTTTGGCAATATAAAGCGCGCATGAACCTCAAAACCCAAACCAACGCCGTCCGGGAATTCAACCGCTTCCACACGCGCCTGGTGGGGGCGCTCAACGAACATCTGCTGGGATCCGGCTTCACACTGCCTCAGGCGCGGGTGCTCTTCGAGGTGGGCCATGCACCGCCCGATGCAGCGCCCTCCGCGCGCGAACTGGGGGAGCTGTTGCGGGTGGACACCGGCTACCTGAGCCGGCTGGTGGCCGGGCTGGAAAGCGACGGGCTCATCGAACGGACACCGTCACCCCACAATGCCAAACGCCTGCAGCTCACGCTGACCGGCCACGGTCGCAAGGTCTTCGCCACGCTCGACAAGGCCTCTGCCACCGAGATCGCCGGCCTGCTCAAGCCGCTGCCTGAACGCGATCGGCGTGAGCTGGTGGGCGCCATGGCGCGCATGCGCTGCCTGCTGGGCGACAAGCCACTTGATCGCAGCTTCACCCTGCGCGACCCGGAGCCTGGCGACATGGGCTGGATCGTGCATCGCCAGGCGCGGCTCTACACCGAGGAATACGGCTGGGACTGGTCCTTCGAGGGCTTGGTGGCCGAGATTGCCGGACAGTTTGTGCAGCGATTCGATCCAGCCAGTGAACGCTGCTGGGTGGCAGAACGTCAGGGCCAGGTGGTGGGCTCGGTGTTCGTGGTGCGCGAGGACGAGCAGACCGCCAAGCTGCGCATGCTGTACGTGGAGCCTTCGGCCCGCGGCCTGGGCCTGGGCCGAAGGCTGGTGGACGAGTGCCTGCAGTTCGCCGCCGCCAAGGGCTACCGCCGCATGGTGCTGTGGACCAACGATGTGCTGGTCGCTGCCCGGCACATCTATCAGACCGCCGGGTTCGAACTGGTGGAAGAAGCGCCGCACCACAGCTTCGGCAAGGACCTGGTGGGGCAGGTCTGGGCGCGGGATTTGTGAAGACGCGCCTGCATGCGAGGAAGACTGGATGATTCACCACCGACCGCACCGCCGTCGACCCGTCGCGGGAGATGAATGGGCCCGCACAAGCGCGGGAACCCTCCCGAATGCCCTCCGCTGAGTCTCGCAGCTTCACGACGGTGACAGGACTCCGCTCGGTCGCCGCCCCTCGAACGCGTTGTCCAGCAACTGGCGAATCGCCCTGGCTTCAAGTGGCCTCGGGTTCGGGTACTGGTTCTGCAGTGCGATCTCGCAGGCGCGGTCCAGATCCTCGGCCTTCATACCGATGTTGCGCAGGGCCACTGGCGCGCCACTGGTCTGGGCCAGGTCGAACACGGCCTGGGCCGCATGGCCGTCGCTGCGACCCAGGGCGCGGGCGATGCGCTGCATGGCCTTCGGTGCGGCCGCAGCGTTGTAGGCCAGTGCGTGCGGCAGCACGATGGTGTGGGTTTCGGCGTGCGGCAGGTTGAAGCTGCCGCCCAGCGTATGGCAGAGCTTGTGGTGCAGCGCCATGCCCACCGAACCCAGCACGATGCCGCACAGCCAGGCACCGTAGAGTGCTTCGCTGCGGGCTTCCACGTCTTGCGGGTTGGCAACGATCTTCGGCAGCGCGCGGCCGATGGCGCCAATGCCTTCTTCGGCCATGAGGTCAATCACCGGGTTGCCTTCCACCGAATACAGGCCTTCGGCCGCGTGCGCGATGGCGTTGATGCCACTGGTCACGCTCAAACCCACGGGCAGGCTCAGCGTGAGCAAGGGGTCGTACAGCACGCTCTTGGGCAGCACGCGCATGTCCCGCCCGGTCTTCTTCAGGCCGGCTTCGGTGATGCCGTAGATCGGCGTCATTTCCGAACCGGCGTAGGTGGTGGGAATGGCCAGAATGGGCAAGCCCGAATCAAGTGCGATGGCCTTGCCGAGGCCGGTGGTGGAGCCGCCGCCGATGGCCACGGCACAGTCCGCCCCCAGCCGGTTCGCCACCTCGCGCGCTTCGCGGGCGGTTTCGATGGGCACGTGCATCACGGCGCGGTCGAAGATGCCGGCTGCGCGATCGCCCAGCAGTGCGGCCACACGCTCGGCACCGCCGCGCTGTTCGGGCGTGCACAGCACCAGCGCACGCCGGGCACCCATGGCCTCAATGGCCTGCGGCAGCTGTTCCAGTGAGCCGGCGCCGAACACCACGCGGCTGGGCAGGCCTTGGTAGACGAACGGTTTCATGCGGGTCTCCTCAAGGCCGTGTGGGGTAACAGATCAAATCACTATGTGGCCAGGCCGGACGCTCGCTGCAAGACACGGATGATCGCCGCGTAATCCAGATCGGCATCGCCCTGCGCCTGCGCCGCTGCCATCAGCTGCCGCGTGGCGGCTGTCTGCGTGAGCGGCACCTGCAGACGCGCGCCTTCGCCCAGGATCAGGTCAATGTCCTTGTTCATCTGACCCACGGTGAAGGTAGGCGTGTAGTCGTGCCTGGACAGTTGTGCGCTCTTGGCCTTGACGATGGGCGAAGCCACCGCACTGGCACCGATCACCTGCCACATGTCCTCCCAGGCCAGGCCACCCTTCAGCCCCAGCGTGAGCGCTTCGGCCAGCATGGCACTGGTCTGCGCAATCATGAGGTTGACCACCAGCTTCATCAGGCGCGCCTGTTCAGCATCACCCAGCCAGAAGTGGTTGGTACCCCAGCAGCGCAGCAGCGGTAACAGGCGTTCGTGCAAATCCTTCGGACCGGAAGCCATGACCGTGAGCTGAGCCGCTTCGGCCATGTGGTTGTTGCCGGAGACAGTACAGCGCAGGTATTGAACACCCGCAGCGCGCACACTGTCGGCAGCGCAGGCAGAGGCGCCGGGTGAGACCGTGCTGGTGTCGATCCAGGCGCTGCCCGTGCTGCCGCTTTTGGCCACGCGCTCGGCCACGTTCAGCAACGCCGCATCGTGCGGCAAGGACGACACGACCACCTCGGCGGCAGCCAGTCCGTCAGTCACAGCGAGACCTGCTTCGCGCGCCAGCGCCAACCGATCTGCCGATGGGTCTTCCACCGACACCGCATGCCCCGCGGCCAGCAGATGCCGCGCCATGGGCAGGCCCATCTTGCCCACGCCAATGAAATGGATGTTCATGCGGCAACCCCGGTGGAAGCGCCTAGGCCCATCGCGCGGGTGATCTTGGCGCCCGATGCGCGCAGCGCGTTCAGCAGCGGCGGCAGGTGCACACCCAGCAGCCGTCCCTCGCGTTTGGCCCACTGGCCAGCCACCATTACACTGTCGATGTTGGCCAGACTCGCCTGGAACACCACCGCACTCACCGGGTCGTGCACCGGCTGCATGTTGAGTTCGTCGGCGCGGATCATCACCAGATCGGCCTGCTTGCCGGGCGCCAGACTACCGATGCGGTCCCGCATGCCCAGCATGCGCGCGCCTTCCACTGTGATCCAGCTCAGGGCTTCGCGTGTGGTCACGGTGGAGGTGGGCGGGATGCTGCCGTGTTCGGCGCGGTAGGCCACGTTGTCCAGGCTGCGCTGGATGCCCAGCGCAATGCGGGCCTGGCTGATCATGTCGCCGCTCATCACGCTCTCCAGGTCCACGCCCAACGAAGGCGCATGACCCAGCGCGCGCAGGCGCCCAGTGAGCGGGTGGCCGTGACCTTGCGACATTTCGCTCTCGGCCGCAGCGGAGAAGCTCATGCCCAGGTCGCAGAAGCGCTTCAGTTGTTCGTCGCTCAGCGCATGGCCGTGCACGATGTTCACGTTCGACCCCAGCAGGCCCAACTCTTCCAGCCGTTCCCAGCCATCGGGCGTGCGGGCGGGGCCTCCGCCCTGGTGCAGCGAGGCGATGATGCCCAGCTCCTGCGCCATGCGGAAGTCGTGGATGGCCACGTCCAGCGTGCTGTAGTGCGGGCCCAGCACGGCAGCGTGGACGCTCAGCAAGGGCTTCCCCTGGTGGGCCTTCATGAGGCGCTCCACCTCGGCGCGCGGGTGCGGCACTTCCCAGAACGGTGTCTGGCCCGGCTTGGGGTCGGGCTTGGGTGTGCCGTGGAAGAACGCGGCACGAATGCCGGACGCCAGCAGCGCGGTCACAGCCGCGTCGTTGTGCGCCGGCGTGGGGTTGTTGTGGCACCAGTCCACCAGGGTGGTGGTGCCGCAGTTGAGCTGGTTGAGCGCGCCCACCAGGGTGGCGATGTGCAGATCGTCAGGCGTGAAGGCGGTGGCCAGGCCGGCGTGCATGTTCTGGAAGTACTGCAGCAGCGTCCAGTTGGCGGCCACACCGCGCAGCGCGGTCTGCCAGGTGTGCATGTGGGCGTTGATGAGCCCAGGGATGACGATGCAGCCGGTGGCGTCCACCACCTTGGCGCCGTCCACCGCCAGACTCGGCGCGATGGCGGTGAGGGTGTCGCCGGTCACCAGAATATCGGCCTTCGGCAGGTCGCCCTGCGCGTCCATGGTGATGACCGTGGCGCCGCGAATCAGTGTGCGCTGTGCCATGACGTTGCTTTCAGTTGCTCAAGCCGTCGCTCACGTCCACATCTTCGGGCTTGAGCATCAGACCCGCGTCGGCAGCGGTTTCTTTCAAAAGCACCGCAAAGTCGATGTCCTCATAGCCCCGGCCCACCATGCGCGCAATGCTCTCGCGCGTGGCCGCAGCAGAAGGCATGGCCACGCCGTGTGCCTTGGCGGCACCCAGGCCCAGGTCCATGTCTTTCAGGAGCAGCTTGGGCGTGAAGGTGACCTGATCGAAATTGAGCTTGGTGAGCACAGGCGTCTTGTAGCGGGTGTACATGCTGCCCAGCACCGAGTCGTTGATGCTTTCCAGGAACACGTGGCGCGGAATGCCGGCCTTCTCGGCCAGCACGGTGATCTCGCACAGGCTCTGGATGATCACGCCGAACATGGTGTTGTGCGCGATCTTCCACACCCGCGCCAGTTCGCCCTCGCCCACCCACATGGCCTTGCGCGAAATCGCGGCCAGGTAAGGCTGGTTCTCTTCATACAAGGCCTTGGGGCCGGAGGCCACCAGCAGCAGTTTGCCAGCCTTGGCCACCTTGGCGTTGCCGGACACCGGCGCGCACAGGTAAGCCACGCCCATGGCTTCGAGCTTTTCTCGGATCTCGGCCGAGCCTTCCTGGGAGATCGACGAGCTGTCGATCAGCGTCTTGGGTTTGGTGGTGCCGGTCATGAGGCCGCCTTCGCCGAACAGCACCTCCTTCAGGTCGTCGGTGGTGGATACCATGGTGAACACCGCGTCGCAACCCGCGAGGTCCTGCTTGGTATTGACCAGCACCGCGCCGTATTGGGCCAGCGGTTCGGCCTTGCTGCGGGTGCGGTTCCACACCTCCACCTTGTGGCCCGCCTGGGTCAGTTGTTTCACCATGGCTTCTCCCATGCGGCCCAGGCCGATCCATCCAATTCGTTTGCTCACGCTTGTCTCCAGTTGATGGTTGGTTTTGGCCAGAGTGTCCGAGCAGCGACGCAGCATCGCAACGGATGGACTGAAAATCAGTTTTTCGGCAGCGCTCCACGGTCATCGGAAGGCGCCGACATAATTCCCCCAAGGCCTGCGCCACCCATCTAGGGCCTGTTCACACTACTTTTCCAAGATGCGTTGCGGATCAAAAAGGCCATGCGCAAGGCGCGAAACGCAGCCGGGGTCGCCCCCCGGCAAGGCTTCGCAACGCGGCGCATGGCCTTTTTGGCCGCAACCCGAAGGGAATGGGTTGAAAACAGCGCCACCCGTTGTTGCACTCCTAGGCCAGACATCCAGTCTGGCCGTCGTCGCGCGCCTAGATTGGCGCTGTTTTCAACCCGTTCGCACTTGGAAAAATAGTGTGAACAGGCCCTAGAGGAGACCGTTTTGATCAACAAGCTGAGCGCGTCCGTGGCCGACGCGCTGACCGGCATTGCCGACGGCGCCACCGTGCTCATCGGCGGCTTCGGTACCGCCGGCATCCCCAACGAACTCATCGACGGCCTGATCGAACAGGGCGCGCGCGAGCTCACCGTGGTGAACAACAACGCCGGCAACGGCGACCATGGCCTGGCCGCGCTGCTGAAGACCGGGCGCGTGCGCAAGGTGATCTGCAGCTTCCCGCGCCAGTCCGACAGCCATGTGTTCGACGGCCTGTACCGCAGCGGCCAACTGGAGCTGGAACTGGTGCCGCAAGGCAACCTGGCCGAGCGGCTGCGCGCGGCCGGCGCCGGCATTGGTGCCTTCTTCACGCCCACCGGCTACGGTACCGACCTGGCCAGGAACCCCGACGGCACGGACAAGGAAACCCGCGTCATCAACGGTCGGCCCTACGTGCTGGAGTACCCCATCTTCGGCGACGTGGCGCTCATCAAGGCCAAGCGGGGCGACCGCTGGGGCAACCTCACCTACCGCAAGGCCGCGCGCAACTTCGGCCCGGTGATGGCGACGGCCGCCAAGCGCACGGTGGCGAGCGTGTTCGAGGTTGCCGAGCTGGGTGCGCTGGACCCGGAGAGCATCGTCACGCCGGGGATTCATGTGAGTGCGGTGGTTCAGGTACCGAGAACCGCGACGCAAGCGGGCGGCTTCAGGGAGATCTCATGAAATGCACCCTCACCCCAACCCTCTCCCGCATGCGGGAGAGGGGGAAAGACACGCGACTCGAAGCGGGGGCACCGGTATGAGCTACACACGCAGAACCAAGGACGAACTCGCGAAACGCGTGGCGCAAGACATCTTCGACGGCGCCTACGTGAACCTCGGCATCGGCCAGCCGACGTTGGTGGCCAACCACATCCCGGCAGGGCGCGAGGTGATCCTGCACAGCGAGAACGGCATCCTGGGCATGGGACCGGCGCCTGCGGCAGGGCTTGAGGACTACGACCTCATCAACGCCGGCAAACAACCCGTGACGCTGCTGCCCGGTGGGGCGTATTTCCACCATGCCGACAGCTTCGGCATGATGCGCGGCGGCCACCTGGACATCTGCGTGCTGGGTGCCTTCCAGGTGTCGGCCACCGGCGATCTGGCCAACTGGAGCACGGGCGAGCCTGGCAGCATCCCGGCCGTGGGCGGCGCCATGGACCTGGCCATTGGCGCCAAGCAGACCTGGGTGATGATGGACCTGCTGACCAAACAGGGCGCGAGCAAGGTGGTGCCACAGTGCACCTACCCCCTCACCGGCATCGGCTGCGTCAAGCGCATCTACAGCGACCTGGCCACGCTTGAATGCACACCGCAAGGCCTGCGCCTGATCGACGCGGTGGACGGGCTGGCACACGCCGAACTGGAGCGCCTCGTCGGCCTGCCCATTGCACGGGTGAAATAGCTGTCGCTCTGCGGAAACACCTGGGCAAACACCACAAGGCTCAGGTGTGCCCCTGTGTCATGATTTCGGCATCCCCCGATCACTCGCCGCGCCTGCCATGGCCAGGCTTTTCGAACCTTGTCGCTCGACACCCTGATCTCGCGCAACCTGCTCACGCCGCCCCCCATCCCGGTGCGGCCCGGTGCGTGCGCGCTGGTGCTCATGGGCGGTGGCGCACGCACGGCCTACCAGGCAGGCGTGCTCAAGGCGGTGGCTGCCATGCTGGCGGCCAAAACCCCGGTCACCTTGCCCGACGCCACGCCCGATTTCCCTTTTCAATGGCTGTTCGGCACCTCGGCCGGCGCGCTCAACGCCGCGTTTCTGGCCAGCCGGTCCTGGCATGGCCTGGAGGCGTTGCCCATGCTAGCGGCCTTCTGGAGCGGGCTTCGTTCGTCGCAGGTGTACGCGCTCGACGCCCCGCGCTGGGTGCGCGCCAACCGCGTGGTGGCCGGGTGGACGCTCGCACGCCAGGTTCGTCGGCACCGCGCCCTGCTCGACACCCTGCCTCTGGTCGACACCCTGCACCGTGCCATCGACCTGGCCGCCCTGGAAAAGGCGCTGGAGCTGGGCCACATCGACGCCCTGGGTGTGACGGCGTCCAGCTACACCACCGGTGAACACTGGACCTTCTGCCAGACCCGCCCCGGTCACCCTGTGGCGCCCTGGCACCGGCCAGGCCGCCGAGCCGAATTCCAGCCCATCACCATCGAACACCTGATGGCTTCGAGCGCCATTCCCTTCCTGTTCCCCGCAGTGCCCCTGTGGGTGGACGGGCACAAGGAACACTTCGGCGATGGCTCCATGCGCCAGCTCTCACCACTGTCGCCCGCGATCCAGTTCGGTGCCCGGCGCTTGCTGGTGGTGGGCGTGGGCCAGCCGCAGCGCTCAGGCATGAGCGCGCCAGTCAGCGACGAGCCCACGGCCGGCACCATCGCCGGCCACGCCATGGCCAGCGTGTTTCACGACACGCTGCAGGCCGACGTGGAACAGGTGCAGCGCGTGAGCCAGACCATCAGCCGCCTGCCGCCCGCGCTGGCCGCCGCCCTGCCCTACCGCCCGGTGCGCGTGCTCGCCATACAGCCCACTTTCTCACTCGACGAGCTCGCCCGCAAACACATCGGGTCGCTGCCCTCTTCCACCCGCGACACCCTCGCCGGCCTGGGTGCGCTCGACACGGCGCGAGGCTCGGCAGGCAGCGCGGCCTCGCTGGCCAGCTACCTGCTGTTCGAGCCCGACTTCGTCAATGCCCTGATCTCGCTGGGCGAGGGCGACGCCTGGCGGCGCAAGGATGAGGTGCTGGAGTTCTTTGGACCCACCTCCGCAGGTGCGTCGGTCGAGCAGTGACATAATTGCCGCCCATACTTCTTCTGAAACCCATCATGGACAGCACACCCCCCAGTTGTGTGCTTTCAGTCCCCACCGGTTTCGCCTGAGCCTTCGCCCTGCCTGCGGCGGCTGTGATCAGGCCAACGGTCGGCTGAAAGCGCCACCCCCAAGCCCGTCGGGGCGCGGCAACCAGGCCCGCCCCATCACAGAATCCGAACACCCGCCGGGAGCGCACGCATGCTCAACGTCTTCACGCTGGCCAATGGCCGCCTCTTCCAGGAAGAAATCGAGTCGCTCGAAGAGCTGGCCCGCTTCAAACCCATCTGGGTCGACCTGGAAGACCCCACCCCCGAAGAGCGTCGCTGGGTCAAGCAGCATTTCGGCCTGTCGATCCCGGAAGACGCGATGGACGAGGACATCGAAGAATCGGCCCGCTTCTTTGAAGAGGACAACGGCGAGCTGCATGTGCGCAGCGACTTTCTGATCACCGCCGACGAGACGCCGCGCTCGGTCCGCGTGGCGTTCATTCTCAATGAGCACAACGACAAACTCAAAAGCAAGGGCGTGCTGTTCTCGATCCACGACGAAGACGTGCCCGTGTTCCGCCTGCTGCGCATGCGCGCCCGGCGCATGCCCGGCCTGATCGAGGACGCCAAGGACGTGCTGCTGATGCTGTTCGACGCCGATGCAGAGTACTGCGCCGACACGTTGGAGGACATCTACGACGAGATCGAAATCGTCAGCGGCAAGGTGCTCAACAGCAATGCTTCGGACAACCTGCTGAGTGAAGCCTTGTCGGCGATTGCGCGGCACGAGGACATGTCGGGTCGCATTCGCCGCAACGTGATGGACACGCGCCGCGCGGTCAGCTTCATGATGCGCAGCCGCCTGCTCAATGCGGAGCAATTCGAAGATGCGCGCCAGATCCTGCGCGACCTGGACTCGCTGGACAGCCACACCGCCTTCCTGTTCGACAAGATCAACTTCCTGATGGACGCCACCGTGGGATTCATCAACATCAACCAGAACAAGATCATCAAGATCTTCTCGGTGGCCAGCGTGTCCCTGCTGCCGCCCACACTGGTGGCGAGCAGCTACGGCATGAACTTCCGCTTCATGCCAGAGCTGGAGTGGTCGTTCGGCTACCCGTTCGCGATCGCACTGATGGTGTTGTCGGCGTTGGTGCCTATGGTGTATTTCCGCAAGCGGGGCTGGCTCCGTTAGACCACCCCCGCCGCGCTGCGCGCGCCCCCCTCAAGGGGGCGGCATCAGCGGCCCGGCAAAGCCGGTTCCACGATGCCCCTGGATGAGCCTTCCCGCTCCGGCGAGACTGCTGCCTGAAAGGCGTACCCATCGTCTTGCAAAGCCGGCCCGACGGTATCCTGGAACAAGGCACGTCGCGCCTGAGAGGCTGTGCGTAACCGGGGTGACGTTGCGCACGTGAGTGCAGCTACCTTATTCAAGCCATTGATCGTTGAGATGGCTCATGCTGGGCCAAGCCTTGTTCCCGGCGACTGTCTGCCCGACCTTGCTCTTGCTGCTGCGCCAACGCATGAGCCCGCTCCATGTGCTGCTGCGGGCTCTGGTGTTGCGCGGCCTGCACGCTGAACTCGCTCATCGGCGCGCTCTCCTGCAGCACCGCCACGCTGGCGCCGTCCCGGCTCAGCAGGAAGCTGTGCACCGGCCCCCGGTGTGCGAACTGCTGTGCATGGCTCACCGCCGCCGCACTCACCCGCTCGATCTGCTCGTGGCTGTGACCGTGTTCGCGCAACAGCGGGCCGAGTTGGGTCTGTGCCATCCGATGGTGGCGCTGCTGTTGCTCGGTGAGTGCCGGCGCTTGTCTGATTGACGTCTGCTCTTGTGTCGGATTCCGGTGGCGCGACAGATCGGGCACATCGCTCACCTCTGGCAGCTCCATTCCGCGCTCGCGCATCACCTCGCGCGCTCCGAGCAGTTCGGCGGTGGCTCTGCGGAACGTCCCCATGCCTGCTTCTATGGCCTGCTCCCTTTGCTGAGGGTCGGCGTGAGCTTCGTCGATGCTGGCATGGCTGCCGGGTCTGCTCGCCTGGCCCGTGGCCAGCGCATACACGCTGTGCATGCTTTGCACCATCTGCTCGGCTTCCTGGCGGTGGCACTGCTGCAACTGCTCGTTGTTCAATGCCCGGTGGTTCTGCGCCGCCGGTGCCATCCGGGCCTGAGCGGCTTCTTCTTCGTCGAGCTTGAACGGCTGCATCTGCCCGCTGCTGCGATCAAGCTTCCAGCCCTGGCCGCTCATGGTTTCGGTGGTGCCCACCAGGCGCTCGACGCCGTGGGCGCGTTCATGGACCTGTTCACTCACCACCTGCCAGCGGGCGGGGTCGACTGACTTGGTGATGCGGGTTTCGGTGTCACCGCCGCTGTGGACGCGGGTGGTGTGCAGCCACTGCCCCGGCTGGGGTGAGTGGGTCCATTCGGTGGTGGCGTTGGGTGCCACCCGGGTGGGCGTGCCCCAGGGCTGGCCGTCCGGGCCGAGGCTGTTGGTGTATTGGGTTTCGCTGCGGCGAAACTGGTCGCGCAGGGCGGAGCGATGTTGCTCGGCCAGTTCGGCGTTGTGGCGCTCGGCCTGTTCGGGAAAGCCGGCCGCGTCCAGGTAGCTCCGGGTCAACTCGGCCACCTTGGCGCCTTTGACCACTTCAATGTATCGGCTGGGCAGGGCCGGGTTGTCGTGCATGCCGAACCAGCTGTATTTGCCCTCCACATTGACCAGGGCGTAACGGTCGCCTTCGGCTGTGACGATGGTGGGATCGAGTTTGAGGTGGTTGGGCAGTGTGAGGGGTGGGCCGAGCTTGTCTGGGGTGGGGCCGCCGGTGAGTTTCTCTCCAAGTGCTTCGGCAGCGCTGCCTCCGGCTAGGGCACCGAAAACTGCTCCCACCGCAGCACCAGCTTTTGCACCTGGGACGCCAAGCACCAACGCACCTGCCGGCGCCAAGGCCTTGGCGCCGGCATAGGCACCAGCCAGACCACCACCGACTTTGGCACTTGCAGTGGCAGCTTCTGCGCCATTGCCCTGAACAGCATGCTGCCCAACGGCGTAAACGCTGTCCAAGGCACCCAGCGCCTTGGCTCCGTAGGCAATGTGCCTGCCAGCAGGCATGCCAGATTGTTGACCGATTTCTTCTGCGCCGGGCAGCAGCGTCGACACCGCATTAGACAAGTAGCTGTGCGTGCTCGCCCGTGCGCGGGGAGCAGCCGTGGTCCAGACGATCGCATTGGTTTCGAAAGAACCGGGCGCAGCCACGGGCGCCACGCCGCCGTTCTCAAAAACGTAGATTGCACCTGTACGGACTTGTGTTGAACTGCTCATTCAACGCTCACTCTTTGCCTGCTGCCGGATGTGGCGCGGGATCGCACCGCTCAGCCAGCCCAAAATTAAGTTAAAAAGCCCAGCGGTAAACATGACAGGGCCCACGACATAAGCCATATTCCCAAGGTAGCCCATGCCCAAGCGATTACCCAAGATAAAGCGCAAGACACCATTGCGAGTATTGGTCATCCAACCCATATTGGCTGTGGCAAAAATGATGGCACCGAGCACCAATGCCAGACACACTGCCTTGTGCAAAGGCAAGCTCCAAAAAGGGTAAGTCCGCTGTCGTCCTTCCCAGCCCATCAAGCAGCACACAACAAACAGGACGGGGCTCATTGCCCACAGGACCGAGTAGTAGAAGCGATTGAACTCAGGGCGAATACCTAGGCTTGTGACTAGGTCGATCTGCGGCACCCAGCCGGCCATGAAATCCGTGAATTCCACCGCCCATGGGTAGGCTTTGAGAATGTCGACCGGTATAAAAAAAACGATCAACCCTGTCAGGGCGATGTAGGCGCCAAACGCCTTCTCATAGGGCGTCTTGAACACCGGCTCCTTGGGCTCTGGTGCCGCCTTTGCTTGGGCATTTTTCTGGACGTTCAAGGTCCACCTCCCTGAATACTTTCGATTGCAAAGCCGCGATATTCGCACAAGTCAATCGGACAGCTCAGACCACCCTGTCAGATCATGCGAAGCGTCGCTTCCTCCTGGCAGAAGGCACGCCGATCAGGCCATCATGGCCGCCACAATGGCTCCGCTGTACCGGCTGGCCACCTCGCGCAGAAAACGGGGAAAGTCCACATGCGCCGCGTCGTCGGCCCGATCAGAGACGGTGCGCACAACCGCCAGCGGCACACCAAAGTCGTGGCACACCTGCGCAAAGGCTGCGCCTTCCATTTCCACTGCGAGCGCATCGGGCAGTTCGCGCTGCAGGGTCTGGCTCTCGGCCGTGGTGGACACAAAACGGTCGCCACTGACAAGCAGGCCCTGGTGCAGGCGCGGTGCCTGCAGCCCAAAGGCGTTCACTGTGGCGACATCCAGCTGTGCAGGCAACGCATGCAGCATGCGTTCGCAGGCCAGTTCCAGGGCGTCGGTGAGCAGGCTGTCGGCATCGAACCGGCTGCGGGCGTAGCCCGGTACCTCGTGCCGTGGGAAGATGGGCGAGGCGTCCATGTCGTGCTGCAGGAAGCTGCGCGCCAGCACCACATCACCCACGTTCACACCAACGCCCAGTCCACCGGCCACCCCCGTGAAAACGATGCGCTTCACCCTAAAGCGTTCGATGAGCAGCGTGGCCGTGGTGGCAGCAGCCACTTTGCCAATGCCGGAGAGCACCGCCACCACGTCTTGCCCATGCAGGTGCCCCACCCAGAAATCGCGTCCACCCACGGTTTGCTTGTGTTCATCCGGCATCAGCGCCAGCACGCTGGCCAGTTCGTCATGCAAGGCCGAGACAATGGCAGTGCGGGTCATGTGGTCACTCCGGAAAAACAAAGGCGGCCGAAGCCGCCCTGGATTGTGTCGCAGTCGCGCGGCATCACTTCTTGTCGCGCAACTCTCTTCTGAGTATCTTGCCCACCGGCGTCTTGGGCAGTTCGGTGCGGAACTCCACCACCTTGGGCTGTTTGTAGCCGGTGAGGTTGGTCTTGCAGTAGTTGCGAACCTGTTCTTCGGTCAGGGTCGGGTCCTTCTTGACAATGACCAGCTTGACAGCCTCACCCGACTTGTCGTCGGGCACGCCGACCACCGCGCACTCCATCACGCCGTCGAGCTTTGCCACCACATCCTCGACTTCGTTCGGGTAGACGTTGAAGCCGCTGACCAGCACCATGTCCTTCTTGCGGTCGACAATTTTGAAGTAGCCGCGTTCGTCCATCACGCCGATGTCACCGGTCTTGAAGTAGCCGTCGGCGGTCATGACCTTGGCGGTCTCGTCCGGGCGCTGCCAGTAGCCGGCCATCACTTGCGGGCCCTTGATGGCGATCTCACCAGGCTGGCCCAGCGGCACTTCGTTGCCATCGTCGTCCAGGCACTTCATCCAGGTGTTGGGCAACGGCACGCCGATGGTGCCGCTGTATTCGGTGCTGGTGGTGGGGTTGCAACTGGCCGAGGGGCTGGTCTCCGACAGGCCATAACCCTCGCAAATCGGGCAGCCGGTTTTCTCGAGCCAGAGCTTGGCCACCGCGCCCTGCACCGCCATGCCGCCACCGACCGAGACCTTGAGGTTGCTCCAGTTCACGGTGGCGAAATCCGGATGATTGGCCAGGCCATTGAACAAGGTGTTGACGGCCGGAAAGCTGTGGAACGTGTGCTTGCTGAGTTCCTTGAGCACCGCCGGCAGGTCGCGCGGGTTGGGGATGAGGATGGTCTTGCCGCCGGTGCGCATGGACAGCATCATGTTCACCGTGAAGGCGAAGATGTGGTAGAGCGGCAGCGCGCACACGCTGGTGGGCTGCTCGCTCGATGGCACCTTGCGCATCACCGGATCGTTCCAGGCTTCGGACTGCAGCACGTTGGCAATCACGTTGCGATGCAGCAGCACCGCGCCCTTGCTCACACCGGTGGTGCCACCGGTGTACTGAAGCACAGCCACGTCGTCGGGCTTGATCTCGGGGCGCTTGAAGCTGCCCCGTGTGCCACGGGCCACGGCCTCATTGAAGCGCACGGCTTGCGGCAGGCTGAAGGTGGGCACCATCTTCTTAACGTTGCGCACCACGTAGTTGACGATGGCGCCCTTGAGCAGGCCCAGCATGTCGCCCATGGCGGCCAGCACCACGTGTTTGACCGGGGTATTGGCGATGCATTGCTGCAGTGTGTGGGCGAAGTTCTCGATGATGACGATGGCCTTGGCACCAGAATCCTTGAGCTGGTGCTCCAGTTCACGCGCGGTGTACAGCGGGTTGACGTTGACCACCACGAAGCCGGCCCGAAGGATGCCCGCGACCGCAACCGGGTACTGGGGCACGTTGGGCATCATGATCGCCACACGGTCGCCCTTGACCAGACCCAGCCCTTGAAGATAGGCGGCAAAGGCCTGTGAGAGGCTGTCGGTCTGGGCGAAGGTCACGTCCTTGCCCATGAAACTGTAGGCAGTGCGCGAAGCGTTCTTCTGAAAGCTCTCCTCCATCAGGTGCACCAGTGACGGGTATTGCGCCACGTCGATGTCGGCGGGAACACCCTCAGGATAGACACCCAGCCAGGGGCGTGCAGCAGAGGCCTGCGTCGAATCAGTCATTAAAAAGTCTCCAGGAACGATGTTGTTGTGCAGCACGCATTCTCACGTTGCCACTCACAAGCCGCGCGCGTGTTTTCCCTGACGGGATTCTGACACAAGCCCCGAAATGGCCTTTTTCAACTCGCTATCGCTATCAAATCTGATTCGCGTCAGCGCTGGCCAGAAAAGGTGTGTTCAATCGGCGCCGGAAGCGTCCAGATATTCATTGATGGCCAAGCAGGTACGTCGGATATCGGCGCCAAAGCGGGCGACTTCTTCCGGGTCGCGTGCGCCCGATCGAAGGTGGGCTTCCAGCAGGTTGGCCGCCTCGGCAACCGCCACCAGGGCCAGTGCTGCGGCGCTGCCATGCGTCTTGTGCACCATCAGGATGAGGTCTTCGTTCCCCAGTGTGCCGACACGCTGCACCTCGTCTTCATGCTCCTTCACAAAGCGATGAAGGTGGTGACGGTATTGCTCTGCATCCTGCCACAGCGCCAGGCCCGCATCGATGTCCACCAACAACGGTGCGCGGGTAGACGCCGCTGGTGACCGGGCAGGCGAGCCGTCGGCGGCTCGCCCATCACCCCCGGCAACGCCCCTGACCAGTTGGAGCAGCAGACGGACCAGGCCGCTGACATCAAACGGCTTGGTGACCACAGCGTCCATACCGGCACGCAGCGCAGCCACACGCTGTTCGTTGAAGGCACTGGCCGTCAATGCCACGATGGGCAGGCGTTCATATCCTGGCAGTTGGCGAATCTGCGCTGTCGTCTGTATACCGTCCATGCCCGGCATTTGCAGATCCATCAGCACGATGTCGCACACACTCGAACCGCTCTCCAGCACCTTCACCGCGGCCTGTCCGTCGTTGGCTGTGATAGCGGTAGCCCCGTGGCTGGCCAGTATGCTGGTGGCCAGTTCCCGGTTGATTTCGTTGTCATCCACCACCAACACGCGCATGCCTTGAAGGGAAGTCAACTCGTTCATGCCCCTGGATTCCTTGCTCAATGAGCGGCCGCCACTCTTGGGCAGACACGTTTCGATCCGGGAGAGGTCCATGCCCTGCACGAAAGCAAGCGTTCGCCCCTGCTCAACATCCTCACGGGGATAGAGTTCGCCGGACACCAGCAGCAGGAAGCGATGCTCGCGCAATGCCAGCGCCTGAAGGCGAAAGCTCGTCGCAACCCGACGACCGTCTTCGGTTTCGCACCACGACTGCCATTCGGAAAAGCGCCCCGGCTGCCAGCGGGAATGGTCGGGGTCCGACCACTCGCGCCAGAGGGCGTCATCGATGTCCTGAAGGCGCTCCTGCAACACCTGCTGGCGGTCACGGCCACGCCATGCGCAGGCCGCATCGTTCGCAAACACCACCTGCCCTGACTCGTCCGCAACCATGATCACCGACGCATGGCCGCCGATCCATCCCAGGAGCAACTCCGTTACCAGATCGGATGTCGCTTCTCTACTGGGTTGTTCGTCCCGAGGTATCACAGTGCCTCGCGTCTTGCGATGATAGGACTTTCAGTTTACATCAGGTTACAGCCGGCCACCATACTGGTTTTCCCAGTGCAGACGGCTTTATTGCACGAAGCATGTACGGCACTCGTAGCTTCGGGACGGACAAGTTCTAAACCGCTTGCGTGCTGTCGAGGGCCTGAACCTCGTCGATGACCTCGTCGAGGTGATGAGACACCTTGTGCACCGCACCGTCCATGTCACGTGCGCCGTCCAGGCAGGCTCGTTCCAACACCGCGGCGGCCTCCTGCAGCGCATGCATGCCCAGCGTTCCGGCAACGCCCTTGAGGTCGTGCGCGGCGCGCATCGCGGCATCAGCGTCGCCTGCCGCGCGTGCGGCCTGAAAACGCTGGACGAAGTCGGTCTCGCGCGCGCAGAACATGCCCAGCATGCGGCGGTACAACACGCCGTTGCCGCCCGCATTGGCCACCCCGCAACGGGTGTCGATGCCGTTGCGCGCCAGACCGGTGCCTGCGGGTGCGCTGGCGTCCCCCGCAGCGGCGACCTGGGTTGGCGTCACCCATCTGGCCAGCGTATCGAACATGGCATCGACGACGATTGGTTTGGCGATATGGTCGTTCATGCCCGCTGCCAGCACGGCTTCGCGGTCGCCTGCCATCGCGTTGGCGGTCATCGCGATCACCGGCAGCGCCTGCAGTGCAGGTTGTCGGCGCAACGCCCGGGTCGCCTCGAAGCCGTCCATCACGGGCATCTGGCAGTCCATCAGCACGGCATCGAAACGCTCGCGCGCCAGCACGTCGAGTGCCTCCTTCCCGTTGCCGGCCACCCGCACAACGATACCGGCACGGCTGAGCAGGTCGACGGCAAGCTCCTGATTGATCGCGTTGTCCTCGACCAGCAATACATGCACTCCGGCCAGCGCTTGGCGATGCGCCAGCCGGGCCGCGGCGCGCCGCCCGCGGCGGGCCGGCGCCGGGGGGGCGTGTCCGAGCGCCGCGGCGCAGGCATCGAGCAGCGTCGAAGGTGTGGCCGGCTTGGCCAGCAGCGCGCCGACCCGCAACTCCCGCTCGGCCAGGCGCTGGCGCAGTGCGTCGCGGCCGAATGCCGTTGCCATCAGCACCACCGGTGCCGGGTGACGCAGGTCCGGGCGCGCGGCCAGCGCCTGCGCGCAGGCCACCCCGTCCATGCCGGGCATCCTCCAGTCCAGCAGCAGCAGTTGGTAGGGCGCGTCGTCGGTGTCGGCCTGCGCCACTCGCGCCAGCGCCTCTTCGCCGCTGGCAACGGCATCGGCTTGCAGGCCCAGTGCCTGGCACATCGCGACGAGCACCTCGCGCGCGGCGGCGTTGTCGTCCACCACAAGAACACGCGTGCCATGCAGCGCCCCGCCGCTCAAGCGCGGCGGTGGTTGTGCCGCTTCGGCCTGCAACCCGAAGCGCAGTTCGAAGTGAAAGCGGCTGCCGCGGCCCGGCACACTCTCAACCGCGAGTTCGCCGCCCATCAGGTGCACCAAATGCTGGCTGATCGCCAGCCCCAGTCCGGTGCCGCCGTAGCGTCGGCTGGTCGAAGCGTCCGCCTGCATGAAAGGCTGGAACAGGCGCCGCTGCTGTTCCGGGCTCATGCCGATGCCGGTGTCGCGCACCTCGAACCGCAGCAGGACCGAAGCGCTGTCCTGGTGCGCCACCTGCACGGAGAGAACGACAGCGCCGACTTCGGTGAACTTGATGGCGTTGTTGCCCAGGTTGAGCAGCACCTGCGCCAGGCGCGAGGGGTCTCCCACCAGCGCCGTCAGCAGGTGCGGCGTCAGGTCAAGCACCAGTTCCAGGCCCTTCTCCTCGGCCTTCATGCCCAGCACGTTGACCACGTTGTCCATGGTGTCGCCCAGACCGAACGGGATGGACTCGATGTCGAGCTTGCCGGCTTCGATCTTCGAGAAGTCCAGAATGTCGTTGATGATGACCAACAGCGATTCGGCCGCGTCGTGGGCCTTCTGGACGTAATTGTGCTGCTGTGGATCGAGGCCGCTTTCCAGCGCCAGGTGCGACATGCCGAGGATGGCGTTCATGGGCGTGCGTATCTCGTGGCTCATGTTGGCCAGGAAGCTGCTCTTGGCCGCATTGGCCAGCTCGGCCGCGCGCTTGGCTTGCTGGGCCTCCTGATTGGCGAGTTCGGCCGCGCTCCTGGCCTGCTCGGCTTGCGTGTAGGAGGCTTCCAGGTTGGCGATCGTCTGCGCCAATCGCTCCGTCATCGTGTTGAAGCTGGCTGCCAGCATGCCGGTCTCGTCGGTGGCTTCGGTGCGCGCGCGCGCCGCGAGGTCTCCACCCGCGATCTGGCCGGCCACGAGGGTCAGGCGCTGGATCGGTCCGACGATGCTGCGCCGCAGCAGGTACGCCATGGCCACGCCGAATGCCAGGGCCAACAGCCCGCCGACCACCGTCCGGGCGCGCGAACGGACCAGGCTCTCGCGTGCCCGCGCCAGGTCGGCCTGCAGTTGCGCCTGCTGCCGGGCCGTGATTTGCTGCAGCAGATCGAGCAGGGCTCTGGCCTGCGGCACGACCTGCGTGCGATACAGGTACAGGTCTTCGTAGGCACGCTCGCCGTCGAGGATGGAGCGGATCTGCAAGGTCAGGTCGATCAGCTCGGTGCGTGCCGCCGCGATGCTGTCCAGGTGCTCGCGCTGCCGCGCTGTCATCCAGGGGCGGCGCGCGGTGAGCGCGTCCCATGCGGCGGCGTTGGTGACCAGTTGCGCGCCGTAGGTCAGCCTGAAGTTGCCTTCTCCCGAGGCACCGAAGGCCATGACGTTGGTGGCCAGCGTGTCGATCGAAACCCGGAAATCGAGCATCGCGGCCAGGGTCTTGCGGTGTACCTCGGCCCCGCCGCGCGCCTGCTGCAGCCGGATCATTGCGTCGGACTCGACCAGTGCGCGAACGCGCCGCGCCTGAACGTCGATGCGAGACAGGCGCAGCGCCGGACGATTGCGCAGCGTGTCCTCGTGCAATTCGAACAGCTGCGGCGGCAGGCGCTTCCAGCGCTGGTAGCCCTCGGTCAGGTCCTGCACGTGCTTGCGATCGTCTTCGTGCCAGCCGGCGGCCAGTGCCTGCAGCGCTGCCAGCGCCTTCTCGAACGCCCGGCCTGCCGCCCCGTATTGCTCGATGTCTTGCGCATCGGAGAGCACCAGGTAACCACGCAGATGAAGCTGCATCCCGAGCAGCGCCTCTTGCGCCTGAGCCGAAGCCAGCGCGGCGGGGGCGCTCACGGTCTCGCTCACCGCGATGTCCCGCGTCGCGTCGCGGCCAGCGACGAAGGCGAGCGCCACGACGAGCAGCGTCAGGCAGACAAGTATCCCGAATCCGAGGGTCAGCTTGGTGCCGATGCCGAGCGGCGCGGCCTGCAGGATTCGACGCAGACGCACGTTCAGAAGCCGAGCGACGTTCGGTATGCCTCGCGCTGCCGCTCGCGTCCGAGCCGGATCGTGATCTCTTCGAAGTCGACGGCGGCGGCCTCAAGCGCTGCGGCCGGGTTCAGTTGCCCGCTCGCCGCGCCCACGAGATGCAGGTCGAGCGCCAGCCAGTAGCTGTACGCGCCCGGTATGCGCAGGTAGGGAAACTGCTGCTTGTCACTGAAGCTGCGCTGGAACGCGCCCAGGTAGTCGCGCACATCGGCCTCGTCCCAGCCTGCGCGCAGGTACGGCTCCAGGGAGCCCGTGCCTTCCGGGGGCAGGAAGTGAAACCTGCGCCCCGGGTCGACGCCGTCCCAGCCGCGCACCGCGTACACCGCCGACTTCTCCTTCGCTGCCAGCAGAGCCAGCAGGAAGTAGGTGGCTTCTGGCGCCTTCGAGTACCTGGAGATCACGCCGGCCCACGAGGCGCCTGTCGTGTTGCCGACGCGGTTGACGGCTTCGGTCTTGACCCACTTGCGCTGGGCGATGTCGTAGTACTCGTGCGTGCCGGGCACCGGCGCGGCGCCGGTCTTGCCCTTCACTTGGCTGCCCGGCTGTTGCGCGAGCGCACCCAGATCGCCCCAGGTCAGCGCGAAGGCCGCGCGGCCTGCCAGAAAGTGGTCCCAGCCGCGCCCATGGTTCCAGGTCAGCATCTCGCGCGGGCCGAACTTCACCAGTTCGACGAACAGTTCCAGGGCGCGCAGATGGCCGGGACTCTTGATCAGCGGCTCCATCGTCTGCGGGTCGAACCAGTACAGCTTCGAATTGGTGGGACCGACCACGAACGAGGCCGACAAGGTCATGTAGTTGAACATGCCCTGGCTGCCCGGCTGCAGTGCCAGCACGATGCCGTGATCCGGCGCGCCGTCGCCGTTCAGGTCCTGCCCGTTGAAATACTCGACCGCATCCCGGAACTGGGCCCAGGTCTGCGGCACCGCCAGTGCGTAACCGTACTTCTGCTGGAACGCCGCCTGGTGCTGCGGGGCGTTCAGGAGGTCGCGCCGGTAGTACATCACCTGGCCGTCATGATCGTAGGCGACCATGTACTTCTTGCCGCCGTAGGACAGCAGGTTGCGCGGCCCGGGCAGCACGTCATCGATGTTCCACTTCGGGAATCGCGGGTCGTCGTAGAACGTGTCGTAGGACAGCAAGTGCCCGCCGGCCACCATGTCGCCGAGCCACCATCCGCCTGCGATCGATGCGTCGAACTTGCCGGTGCGGTTGGTCATGTCGGAGATGATCGTCGGGTAGTGCTCCACGCCCGGCAGGCGCACGATCTCCAGCTGTGCGCCAGTGGCCGCCTCGTACTCATCCTTGACTTCGAGCAGCGCCACGCTGATAGCGCTCCTGGTGGCGATGACCGTCACCTTCTGACCCGGAAACGGGCACTTGCCCGGCGCGCACGCCGGCAGCAGTCGCGGGGCGGGGACGTCGCTGGGCTGGACGACGGTGACGGTGGTGCTCTCCGGCCTGGGTGGCGCCGTGGCCGCAGGGCCGTCGGCTGCCGATGCCAGCGGCATCCATCCGACCACCAAGGCCAAGCATGCACACGCAACGCTGCTTCGCATCATCTTGTTCTCCATCGTCGCCATGCTGGGTCAGAAGGAGTGGCCCGTCCGCTGCATGGCTGATACGAAACGAGGCACGGATAGGAAACCCAACCGCATGCGCGCAAGTATGGCACGACGGATAGAAGACGGATAGAAAATTGAACCGCATGAGGACAACTATTGCACGGGTTCTGGCCCGGCTTTGTTGCACAAGTCAGAACGGGATGACCCCAACCCCAGATCCCCCATGGCGGGCAGGAACGGAGCGGAAGCTGAATTTGATGCCCCAGGCGGAGCGGAGTACAGTAGATCGCCACCTGCCTGATCGGACATCCTGCGCAAGAAGCTTGCATCCATCGAGATCTGCAAATGATCGAAAAACTGACCCGCATCCAGGTTCTCTGTGTCGACGACCACCCGATCGTGCGGCAGGGTATTGAGATGCTGCTGTCTGCGGAGTCGGACATGGCCCTCGTGGCCGAAGCGGCCAACGGTCGCGAGGCGATCCAGCAGTTCCGCGCGCACCGCCCCGACATCACGCTCATGGATTTGCAGATGCCCGGGATGGGCGGGCTCGACGCCATCGGCGCCATCAGGGCCGAGTTCGCCGACGCGCGAATCATCGTGCTGACCACCTATGCAGACGACGCACAGGCGCAGCGCGCCATGCAGGCCGGCGCACGCGGCTACCTGCTCAAGAGCGCCTTGCACAAGGAACTGCTGGACGCCATACGCGCCGTGCACGCCGGCCGCAAGGTGCTTCCCTCGGAAGTGTCGTTCGACCTGGCCTTACAGGTCGCAGACGAGGGGCTCACGCCAGCAGAGATCGGCGTCCTGCGATTCATCGCGCAGGGCAACGCTTACAAGCAGATCGCGCAAGCGGTCGGGCTCAGCGAAGAGACCGTTGAAAGCCAGGTGCGAAACATCCTGTCGAAGCTGGATGCCCAGGATCGTGAGCAGGCCGAGGTGACCGAACTCCATCGGGGCATGGTCCAGACCGAGCGTGAGGCCAGGCACGCCGCCGAAGCGGCCAACCGCGCGAAGAGCGAGTTCCTCGCCAGCATGAGCCACGAGTTGCGCACGCCGCTGAATGCCGTGCTCGGCTACGCGCAGTTGCTGACCATGGAGGGTGACTTGAGCGCGCAGCAAACGCGCCGCCTGGACGTCATTCACCAGAGTGGGGAGCACCTCCTGGCGCTGATCAACGACATCCTTGACCTGGCACGCATCGAGGCAGGCCACACGGAACTGAACCCGGAGCCGGTGAACCTGGCGAACGCCCTGCAGACAGTGGTGAACCTGATGCAGGTCAAGGCCCAAGAGAAACGCCTGGCATTCGTATTCGATGCCGGGACAGACTTGCCGCAAGCGGTGCTGGCCGACGCGCGCCGGCTGCGGCAGGTGCTGCTGAACCTGATAGGCAACGCGATCAAATTCACCGACCAGGGCACGGTCACATTGCGTGCCCATGCCGAGCCGAAAGGCGCGACACAGGTGCTGCTGCATCTGGACGTCGAGGACACCGGCGTTGGCATGCACCCCGACGACCTGAAACGCATCTTCGAGCCCTTCGAGCAGGTGGGTAATTTGCAGCGCCGCAGCGGCGGCACCGGGCTGGGCCTCGCGATCACTCGCGCGCTGGTGAACGACATGGGCGGACAGGTGCAGGTGAGCAGCGAGTTCGGCCGCGGCACCCGGTTCCGCGTGGTGCTGCCGTTGCACGTGGTACAGCCAGAAGCGACCGGTCTCGACCATGGTGCTGATCTTTGAGTCGGCGCCGCCCGCCAGAGGGCAGAGAGGCACCCAATATATGAAGACGTGGCGCCGCAACGCCGTTGCACTGTTCTCCGCTCTTGCCGCGCTGGCGACTTGCGGCTTGGCTCGCGCGCAAGACATCCCCATCATCGAGGTTGCCCTCGTCGCGGGCGCGCCGATCCAGTTTCACCCGCTGCCGGCGCCCTCCCCGCCTCTGGGGGTTCGGCGCGTGGTGCAGGACCGGCTCGGGTTCCTCTGGCTGAGCGCCGCAGACGGAATGCGCCGCTACGACGGCTACGGTTTCGTGAAGGTGCCGGAGGGGCACAGCGCGGACAGCATCGGCCTGCTCATCGGCCAATCGCTCATGACCGACCGCGCGGGTCAGCTGTGGATCGGCGCCGACGACTCGCTCAATCGCTACGACCCTGCGACCGGCAGCTTCAAACAGTACCAGTCGCCCGACTTGGCCTGCGGCACCGTCGCGGTCGCCCACGACATCGTCGAGGATCAAGATGGGGTGATCTGGCTCGCGACCGACGACGGTCTGACCGCCCTGGATCCGGCCACGTCGAAAACGACCTGTCATCGGCCGCGCTACACGCCCTCCGTTGGCGAGACACGCGTCATCGCAACGATTCCCATCGACGACGGCACGCTGTGGGTCACCAGCAGCGAGGGTCTCTACACGCTCGATCGGCGTTCGGGCAAGGTCACCGCCCACAACAAGCTCGTGTCAGGTTCCGGGCAGAAGTTCGTCAGCACAGGCTTTCCGTCGAGACCGTTTCAGGACAGCCGCGGCGCGCTGTGGATCGGCCTGTCCTCCGGAGGCGACCTGGCCTCGGTCGACACCGCCAGCGGCGCCGTCACGGTCTATGCGTTCCGCAATGGCGGACTGACGCCGAACGCATCCTCCGGCGTTGTGTCGATTCAAGAGGACAACGACGGGGCGCTCTGGCTCGGCACCAACAAGCTCGGCCTCGTGAAACTGACGCCGGACCGCAAGCAGGCGCTCTGGTATCAGAGCGACCCCGACGATCCCGACGGCTTGCGTGGCGACCTGATCGTCGGCCTGTTCAAGGACCGCGACGGCAGCTTCTGGTCGACGACGAGGGCGGGAGCCGTCTACCGCTTCGAATCCGAGCGTACCGGCTTCCGCTCGTACCGCCATCAGCCGGCCAACCCGCACAGCCTCGGCAAGGGCGCGGTGACCGCGGTGTACACGGAAGATGTCGACACGCTGTGGATCGGCACCGATCGCGCCTTGAACCGTGTCGACCGCACGACAGATCAGGTCACGCAGATCGACCAGCCGGTCTTCGCGCGGGGTGTCAGCGGGATCACCAAGGACAGCGCCGGTCATTTGTGGGTCGGCACGCACGGCAATGGTCTCGTGCGCTTCGATCCGCGTTCGGGTGAGTACACGCTGTACACCCACGATGCATCCGATCCGCGCTCACTGAACCACAACCGGGTTTCGGCAGTACGGGTCGATCGCAGCGGGAGCCTGTGGATCGCGACGGATTTCGGCCTGAGCCGCTGGGAACCGGCGACGCAGGACTTCTCGACCTTCAGGCCGCAAGCGAAGGGTCTGGTCCAGTACCGATCGATCGCGGAGGACGCGAACGGTGCACTGTGGCTGGCGACGCAGTCAAAGGGCGTGCAGCGTTTCGACCCAGGCACGGGTGAATTCAAGCTCTTTGATGCCGAGCTTCGCGACGCGTTTCCGCGCGGTCACAACCGTGTCAATTCGGCTCACGTCGACCGCGCGGGGACGGTGTGGGCCGCGACGTTCCGCGGGCTGGGCAGGCTCGATCCCCGCGACGGAACCTTCAAGTCGTATGACTCGCGCTCTGGCCTCCCCGCCGATACCGTCCTCGGCATCCTGGAAGAAGATGACGGACACCTGTGGCTCAGCACCCAGAACGGGCTGTCGCGCTTCGATCCACGCACCGAGGCTTTCACCAACTATCACGCGTCGGATGGGCTGTTGACCGATCAGTTCGCTTCGCCCGTGGTTGCGGCCAAAAGCGCCAGCGGAGAGATGTTCTTCGGCTCGCAGAAGGGGTTGGTGGCGTTCCTCCCCGGGCAGGTCGTCGAGCGCGAGCGCGCTCTGCCGGTGTTCCTGACCGACTTCCGCCTGTTCGGCGAGCCGGTGCTGCCGGGAAGCGCGCCGCTGGAGCAGCCCATCTGGTCCGCGGCTTCGCTGGAGCTGGAATCGCGCAGCATCGTGTCTTTCGACTTCGCCGCCTTGAACTATGTCGATCCAGTGCGGACTCGCTATCGGTATCGGCTCGAAGGGCTCGAAGAGAAATGGAACGAGACCAACAGCGCCCGGCGCAGCGCGACGTACACGACGCTGCAGCCGGGCGACTACACGTTTCGGGTCCAGGCTCGCGGCGCCCGCGGCGACTGGAGCGACAGCGCGCTCAAGATCCGCGTTCCGCCGCCGTGGTACGCGACGTGGTATTTCCGGACCTTGGTCGCCGCATTGCTGATCACGGCACTCTGGCTCGCCTACCGCTTGCGCGTGCGCCAGTTGCACCGCCGATTCGAGATCGCACTGTATGCACGGCTCGGCGAGCGCTCGCGCATCGCGCGCGACCTGCACGACACCTTGCTGCAGACGTACCAGGCGTCGCTGCTCTGGTTCCGTACGGGCATCGACGCCCTGCCGGAGCAGCCGCTCGAAGCCAAACGGCGGCTCGAGCTCGCTCTGGACCGTGCAGAGGCCGCGATTGTCGAAGGGCGCGACGCCGTGCAGGGCCTGCGCGCCTCGACCATCGAGGTCAACGACCTCGCCGAGGCGATCGCTGCGATCGGCGCCGGCTTGACCAAAGCCCACGCGACGGCCGACGCGCCCGTCGTCGACGTCGCGGTCGACGGAGCGTCGCGCCACTTGAACCCGCTCGCGCGAGAGGAAGCGTGCCGCATCGCAGGCGAGGCGCTGCGCAACAGCTTCCACCACGCCGGTGCACGGCACATCTCCGTCACCCTCCAGTACGGTGCTCGGCAGTTCCGGCTGACGGTCGCAGACGATGGCAAAGGCATCGAAGCGGCGACGCTCCAGGGGCAGCAACCAGCCAGCCACTTTGGGTTGCCAGGCATGCGCGAGCGCGCCGCCATCATCGGTGGGCAGCTGGACGTCCGCAGTGCAATCGGGCGCGGCACCGAGGTGGAACTCCGGGTGCCTGCCCTGAAGGCCTACGAAGCGGCCGCGCGCGCCAGGCACTGGTGGGATGCATTTCAGCGCACGCCCTCGGAGAACGCAGACCGGTAAGGCATGAGCGCCGCGCCGGGCCGTTCCCAAGCAAGCTCGCACCGCAGCCCGCAGGGCGAAGGTACTCCAGTGAGTCCCTGAGCGTTCGTCCGTGCCAGAGCTGCAGCTGAACAGACGCGACGCGCAAGCGGGCGGAATCAGGCTTTGCCCACGGCTTGGAAGTTCTGGAACGCTCCGGGTACACAAGCCGCGAACACCAAAAAGGGGCCAAACGGCCCCTTTTTCTGGTTGCTCGGAGACTCAGCCCCGCAGCGCCGCCAGCACCTCGTCCAGCATCTTCTTGGCGTCGCCGAAGAGCATGCGGTTGTTGTCCTTGTAGAACAGCGGGTTGTCCACGCCGGCGTAACCGCTGGCCATGGAACGCTTCATGACGATGCTGATGCGCGCCTTCCAGACCTCCAGCACCGGCATGCCTGCGATCGGACTGGAGGGGTCGTCCTGCGCGGCCGGGTTGACGATGTCGTTGGCGCCGATGACGATGGCCACATCGGTGTCGGGAAAGTCCTCGTTGAGCTCGTCCATTTCGAACACGATGTCGTAAGGCACCTTGGCTTCGGCCAGCAGCACGTTCATGTGGCCGGGCATGCGACCAGCCACCGGGTGGATGCCGAAGCGCACGTTGACACCTTTCTCGCGCAGGGTGCGGGTGATCTCGAACACCGTGTGCTGGGCCTGCGCCACCGCCATGCCATAGCCCGGCACGATGATGACGTTCTTGGCATCACGCAGCATTTCCGCAGTCTCAGTGGCGCTCACCGGCACCACTTCGCCTTGCGGCTCGGCGGCCGCGCCATCGGCCTTGGCCGCGGGCTTGCCACCGCCGCTGCCGAATCCACCGGCGATCACGCTGATGAAGTTGCGGTTCATCGCGTTGCACATGATGTAGGACAGGATGGCACCGGAAGAGCCGACCAGTGCGCCGGTCACGATCAGCAGATCGTTGCTGAGCATGAAGCCGGTGGCCGCGGCGGCCCAGCCGGAGTAGCTGTTGAGCATGGACACCACCACTGGCATGTCGGCGCCACCGATGGCCATGACCATGTGCATGCCGAACAGGAGCGCGAGCACCGTCATGATGATCAGCGGCGTCATGCCGTCAGCCACGCTGTCGACGCGGATGAACTCGCGGCCGTACCAGATCACCACCAGCAGGGCAATCAGGTTGAGCCAGTGGCGCGCCGGCAGCAGCAGCGGCTTGCCGCCGATCTTGCCCGAGAGCTTGCCGAAGGCGATCAGCGAGCCGGAGAAGGTGATGGCCCCGATCAGAATGCCGATGTAGATCTCGACTTCGTGGATCACCTTCTCGGCACCCTCATAGGCGATCGAGGTGTCGACATAGCTGGCGAAACCGACCAGGCAGGCGGCCAGGCCCACCAGGCTGTGCATGAGCGCCACCAGTTCGGGCATCTGGGTCATCTTGACCACTTTGGCGGCATACAGACCGACGCTGCCGCCAATAACCAACGCCCCGATGATCCAGGGCAGGCCGGCCGCACTGACGCTCGGTCCGAAGATGGTGGCCAGCACGGCCAGTGCCATGCCGATGATGCCGAACAGGTTGCCGCGGCGCGAGGTTTCCGGATTGGACAGGCCACCCAGGCTCAGGATGAACAGTATGGCGGCGCCGAGATAGGCGACCGTGGTGAGACTTTGGGACATGATCGTCTTTCCTTGTTCTTGTCTCTTTACTTGCGGAACATGGCGAGCATGCGGCGGGTCACCGAGAAGCCACCGAACATGTTGATGGCGGTCAGCGTGATGCCGACAAAAGCCAGCCAGTGAATCAACTCGGCCGGACGCCCGCCAGCGGAGGGATCAGGCGGCGCGATCTGGACCAGCGCACCGATGGCGATGATGCTGGAGATGGCGTTGGTCACGCTCATCAGCGGCGTGTGCAGCGCTGGGGTCACGTTCCACACCACCATGTAGCCGATGAAGCAGGCCAGCACGAACACCGTGAAGTGGCCCAGGAAGGCAGCCGGGGCATAGGCGCCAATGAACCAAAAAGCCAAGGCGCCCAGGCCAAAGATGACGGCCAGGTTCTTCGCGGGCAGCGGACCGGTGCTGCCATGACCGTGCCCACCCTTTTTCTCGACCACCGGGCCGGCGGGCTTGGCCGGCGGCTTGGCGGCCACCGGCAGGGGCGGCGCAGGCCAGGTGATCTCGCCGTCCTTGACCACGGTCAGTCCGCGGATCGCGTCGTCCGACATGTTGACGTTGATGACGCCGTCCTTGGTCTTGCACAGCTCTTCGGTCAGGCGGAACAGGTTGGTGCCGTACAGCGTGGACGACTGGCGCGCCATGCGCGAGGCCAGATCGGTGTAGCCAACGATGGTCACGCCGTGGCGCACCACGGCTTCACCCGGCACGGTCAGTTCGCAGTTGCCACCCTGCTCGGCGGCCATGTCGACGATCACGCTGCCGGGTTTCATGCTCTTGACCATCTCGGCGGTGATCAGCTTGGGCGCTGGTTTGCCCGGGATCAGCGCGGTGGTGATGATGATGTCCACCTCGCGCGCCTGCTGCGCGTACATCTCGCGCTGCGCGGCCTGGAAGCCCTCGCTCATGACCTTGGCGTAGCCGCCACCGCCCGAGCCTTCTTCCTCATAGTCCACCTTGACGAACTCGCCACCCAGCGAGACCACCTGGTCGGCCACTTCGGCCCGCGTGTCGTTGGCGCGCACGATGGCACCCAGGCTAGCGGCCGCGCCAATGGCGGCCAGGCCTGCCACGCCGGCACCGGCGATGAACACCTTGGCAGGAGGCACCTTGCCAGCGGCGGTGATCTGGCCGTTGAAGAAACGCCCAAAAGCGTTGGCAGCCTCGACCACGGCACGGTAGCCGCTGACACCGGCCATGGAGGTCAGCGCGTCCATCTTCTGTGCGCGGCTGAGTGTGCGCGGCAGTGCGTCAATCGACAGTGCCGTGACTTTTTTGGCTGCCAGTTGCTGCATCAGCTCCGGGTTCTGCGCCGGCCAGATGAAGCCGATCAACGTCTGGCCCTCGTGCATCAGCGCCACCTCTTCAGGCGTTGGCGGGCGCACCTTGAAGACGATGTCGCTGCTGTTCCAGAGCTCGGCGGTAGATCCGGCGATGCTGGCGCCGGCTTCCCGGTAGGCATCGTCAGACAGGTCGGCCAGATTGCCCGCTCCCGTCTCCACCACCACAGCAAAGCCCAGCTTGACCAGTTTGCTCACCACGTCGGGCACGGTGGCCACGCGTTTCTCGCCAGGGAATATCTCGCGCGGCACGCCAATGCGTTGCGGTGTGGGGGCGGCCGCGCTGGCTGCGGTGGTGTCGGTCGATGCGCCAGAAGTCATGGAAGTGTCCTTGAAGCAGGGATTTCAGAACGAGCGAGGAAATGGGGGGTGAGACGTCAAGCCGAGCGCAAAAGACAGCAGAGGTGTGCCGTCTGCGCGCACCGAAGGCACCGTCAGCAGGTGGTGCAGGACCATGCAGCATGCCCGCAGGGTGGATGGGCCTTGTCTTTCCTGGCCGTCTTTTGCGCGATGGCCGACCGGCTCTCGCTCGGCGTATTTACGGCAGGTTCGCTTGGCAGCATGTAAGGCTCCTCACTTGCATGGGTTGGTCAAGAATCCGCGCGAGCTTAACCCGAAAGCCGTGCCGGGGCGTAAGGGGCGCTTGCCGGACGCGACAGGCATCCACCCTTTCACCCCACAAGGTCTCTGAATGAAGCTGCGCTTCTCACTTCATCCATCGACGGAGAGCGGCGTTTCGGGAAAGGTCATGGTGCAGCGCCACATAATGCGCCCATGGATACCCGATGGAAACCCAGCGTGACGGTGGCCGCCGTCATCGAACGCAACGGCCGCTACCTGCTGATCGAAGAACACACGCCCGAAGGCCTGCGCCTGAACAACCCGGCGGGCCACCTGGATCCGGGCGAGAGCCCTGAACAGGGCGTGGCACGCGAGACGCTGGAGGAAACCGCCCACCCTTTCACCCCCACCGCCCTGGTGGGGGTGTACCTCTCGCGCTTCCAGCGGCCCGGCACGGGAGAAGACGTCACCTATCTGCGCTTCGCCTATTGCGGAGAGGTGGGTGAAGCCGTGCCGGGCCAGGCGCTGGACACCGGCATCGTGCGCACGCTGTGGATGACACCCGAGGAAGTGCGTGCCAGCACGGACAGGCACCGGAGTCCGCTGGTGTTGCGCTGCATCGAAGACCACCTGGCGGGCATTCGCCATTCCATGGATCTGGTCGTCACCGACCCTTCCGTGGGACGGCCACCGGCCTGAGACTGCGCGCCGCTTGGCTGCGTTCAGGCGGCTGGCTATCATGCAGGGCCTGTCCGATTCTGGGCGCTGCCAACCGTGGAACCTCCCGCCAACCAACCGTTGCTGACACCGGAGCATCTCGCCATGATCGAGCGCGGGGTGTCGGTGATCGTCAGCAGTTGCGATGCGGCCCTCACGCCCAGCGTCATGCGTGCGGTCGGCAGCCAGATCAGCCAGGACGGATGCCACATCACCGTCTATGTCTGCCGAAGCCAGTCTGCACAGCTGCTGCGAGACGTAGCACAAAGCGCCCGGCTGGCTGCCGTGTTCAGCCAGCCCAGCACCCACCGCACCGTGCAGCTCAAGACCCGCACCGCCCGGCTGCGCGAAGCCACCGAAGACGACGAGCCGGCCCTGCAACACTATCTGCAGGGCATGGAGCGCGAGCTCACCAGCATCGGCTTTGCCTCCGTGTATGCGCGCGCCATGCTGGCCTACCGGCTGGACGACGTCGTGGTCATCGAGTTCGTGCCCGAGCTGGCCTTTGACCAGACGCCAGGCCCCAGAGCAGGCCAGCCCATCACAGGAATCACATGACGACCCTTCCCCCGCTGCCTCTGGTGGATCTGGGCGAGGTACGGCCCTGCCTGGAAGGCGCCATTCCGGCCATGATGGCCACCTGCGCGGCCGACGGCACACCCAACGTGGCCTACATCTCGCAGGTGTACTACGTGGACGAGGGCCATGTGTCGCTGTCGTTCCAGTTCTTCAACAAGACGCGGCAGAACCTGCTGGCCAACCCGCGCTCCACCCTGCTGCTGCTCAACCCGCTCAACGCGGTGTTCTATCGGCTGCACCTGCGCTACCTGCGCACCGAAGAATCAGGTCCGGTGTTCGAGAGCATGAAGGCGCAACTGGCCGGTATTGCTTCTCACACCGGTATGGCCGACGTGTTCCGACTGCGTGGGTCGGACATCCACGAGGTGATTGAAGTCGAGCGCCTGCCGCAGGAGCCATTGCCAGAGGCCCTCCCCGCGCCGCCCCTCAGACCCAACTTCCTTGCCGTGCTGCGCCGCGGCAGCTTGCGCCTATCGGCTGCTCGCAGCCTGGGCGCGGCACTGGAAGCCACGCTGGACACGCTGGAGCAGGATCTCGCCATACGCCATGCCATGGTGCTGATTCTGGACACCACCACGCAGCGTCTCTACACCGTGGCAAGCCGGGGCTACGAGACTTCGGGCGTGGGCTCGGAAATCGCCCTGGGCGACGGCGTGATCGGTGTGGCGGCGCGCGAATGCACACCCGTGCGCATCATGCACATGACCAGCGCCTACCTTTACAGCTGCGCCATGCGCAACAGCCTGGGCGACGCGCACCCGCAAAGCACCGACATCCCCTATCCCGGCCTACCCGAACCGCACAGCCAGCTAGCCGTTCCCCTGCAATCGGCGGGGCGGGTGGTGGGCGTGCTGTTCGTCGAGAGCCCGCTGGACATGCAGTTCAGCTTCGAGGACGAAGACCTGCTGATGGCGCTGGGGGGTCAGCTGGGCGCAGCCATCGACCTGATGCACGAGGCAGAAACGCCTTGTACCGATGGCGACATCGAAACACCGGCAGTCGGGGCACCCCCGGTGATGGCAGGCCCGCCGTTGCGGGTGCGCCGCTACCGCAGCAACGACAGCGTGTTCATCAACAACGCCTACCTGATCAAGGGCGTGGCCGGCGCCATCCTCTGGAAGCTGCTGCGCGACGGCCAACAGGGTCGTCACGACTTCACCAACCGCGAACTGCGGCTGGACAGCTCACTGCGCCTTCCCGACGTGGCCGACAACCTCGAAGCCCGCTTGCTGCTGCTGCACCGGCGACTGGCCGAGCAGTGCCCGCAGTTGCGCATCCACAAGACCGGGCGCGGCTGCTTCCGCTTTGAAGCGAGCGGCCCCGTCCAGCTGGAAGAGGTAGCCGCTTAGGCCACCAGACCGGGCTCGGGCTGCAGACCCAGGCCGCGCGCAAGCTTGGCCCAGTCCTGCGGGTTGAGCAGCCCCTTGGTGCCCGTCAACATGCCTTCGAACACGGGCGCCGGTGCGCCAGCGCGCATACCCTGCATCACACCCAGTCGCTCGGGCGCGTTCAGCTGCGGCAGCATCCAGCGCATCACCAGCATCATCTCAGCCGGCGGTATCGTGGCCAGCAGGGCGTCGTGGAAGCCGATCAGTTCGGCGTCGCTGTAGGCGGCCCAGAGCGCGGAGTTGTGCACCGTCTCTTCGGCGTGCATGTGCTGGAAGTTGTCAGCCACGAAAAGGGCCAGCGCCAGATACAGCGCCTGCAGGGCCGGTTCACGCTCAATGGCTTCCAGCGCAAGCAAGGCTTGGGCGGCATCACGCAGATGGGCGATGTGGCGCAGATGCTGTTCATGCTCCTGTGCCACCGGCTGAGCAACGCCGGGGCAGCGCGCTTCAAGCGCAGGATGAACAAAGTTGTTCTCGTGAGCGACATGGCTGGCGCACAGCGCCACGAGCTCCTCCACCTGGGCAGCGGCGTGGCTCACATCGGCATCATCCGTCGGGTCGGCACGCCCAACCGCGATCAGTGTGTCGACCATGAAGGCGCGCAATGCCTTGTGGATACCTGCGTACATATTGAAACGACCCGTACCGGTGCGGGCGGCAGCGGCCACCTGGGCCATTTCGATTGCGTGGGATTGCATGTGGATTCCTTTGACGGGCGGAGCCCGCTTTGACTGTGATGACCGCAGCACCCCATGTGCTGCGAATCATGGAAATCAAGTCTAGGAATCCGGCGCAAGACGCGCTGCTAAATAGCGCTTAAAGGAATCGTAAAAAAATCTTAAGCGAAAGATTGCATCCGCTCTCTTACTCAATTCCGCGCACCCGGCCGCGCAGCAAATCGCGCCGTGATCCGGTGCGGTCAAAGTGACAGGGTCTCAGACAGGTGCCTGAAGACGGCGGATACCCGGCGCAGATGCCGCGACTCGGGGTGTGTCAGCAGCCACAGCTCGGTCTGGCCGTCGTCCAGGATGTCACTCAGCTGGATCAGATCGGTGCGCGACTGAGCGAGAAAGACAGGCAATACGCCCACGCCCAGCCCGGCCGCCACCAGCTCCATGACCGTGAGAATGCTGCTGACGCGATACCGCGGCGACGCCTTGGGAAAGTGCCGCTTGCGCCAGATCACGGACGGGTGCTCCGGCAGCGCGTCGTCTGGCGCGATCCACTCGGCTTTGCCCGCCACCACGTCCTGGTAGCGACGCACCTTGCCTTTCTTCGCGGCGAACAGCGCCACCCGGATGGGGCCGACATGTTTGCCCACCAGGTGTGGGGGCGGACGCCGGGTCGCACGCACCGCGATGTCGGCATCGCGACGGGTCAGACTGGCGAGTTCGTTGCCGGCATGCAGCTCAAAGGACAGCAAGGGGTGCGTGGATTGAAGCGCCTTGAGTGATGGGGCGATCAGGCCGTGCAGGATGGTGTCGGTGCTGGTGATGCGAACCAGCCCCGAGATGCGCTCCGGCGCGGACTGCACCAGCGACCGCGCCAGCTCCAGCTGGCCCTCCAGCTGCTCCGCATGCTCCCCGAGCGATTGCGCCAGTTCAGACGCGGCGTAGCCCGCCCGAGAACGCTCGAACAAGCGCTGCCCCAGACCCCGCTCGATGCGCCGGATCGCGCGGAACACGGTGGAGGCGTCCACACCCAGCCGTTCTCCGGCGCCTGCCAGGTGCCCAGACCGGATCAGCGCCAGCACCACGGCCAGGTCGTCGGCGCTGAGTTCGTATTGCAATTTTGCATTCACTGTTTGCACATTGGCCTATTTTCATTGCATTCACGCAATCCTACATTCATGACTCTTCCCACCAAATACGGAGATGCCATGACAGCCCCCAAACTGCTTCTGATCAGCCACGTCCTGTGCCCCTATGTGCAGCGTGCGGCCATCGTCTTGAGTGAAAAGGGGGTACCCCATGAGCGAAAAGACGTGGATCTGGCCAACAAACCGCAATGGTTTCTCGACCACTCTCCCTTGGGCAAGACACCGGTGCTCCTGGTGGACGACGAACCGATATTCGAGTCCGCCGTGATCTGTGAATACCTGGAAGACACGGTGCTGCCCAGGCTCCACCCCATGGCACCACTGGAACGCGCCAGGCACCGCGCGTGGATGGCTTTCGGGTCGTCGCTGCTCGACACCATTGGCGGCTTCTACAACGCCAAGGACTCAGAAAAACTGGCGATGCAGGCAGCACAGATTCGCTCTCGCCTGGAGCAGTTGGAAGCGACCCTGGGTGAGGGTCCGTTCTTCGGTGGCCCTGCCTTTGGCTTGGTGGACGCCACATTCGGTCCGGTCTTCCGGTACTTCGACGTGTTCGATGACATGGTGGATTTCCGCTTCTTTGAGGGCCTGCCCAATGTCAGCGCCTGGCGCGCCGCCCTGGCGCTTCGCCCATCGGTGCGCGACGCCGTGCAGCCTCGGTATCCTGTGCTGTTGCGAGACTTCCTGCTCGCGCGCGGGTCGGAGCTGGCGAGGATCGCCACCCCCCTGCCAAGCCACCCCGGTCTGGCCACACCACCCGAGATGGACTCGCCTACTCCAGTCCCGAGACCCGGCCACGCTGCTGTTTGACCTGCGAGCGGGTGGTTTTGCCCTCCAGCCGGCGCTGCTTCGAACCGAAGGTGGGCTTGGTGGGTTTGCGTGCCTTGGGCAAGGTGGCCACGCTGTCCACCAGCGCCTGCAACCGCTCCAGTGCCTCGGCCTTGTTCTGTTCCAGGCTGCGGCTGGTCTGGGCCTTGATCACGACCACGCCTTCGGTGGTGATGCGATGGTCGCTCAAGGCCAGCAGGCGCTCCTTGATCACCTCGGGCAAGCTGGAAGCGTGCACGGCGAAGCGCAGGTGCACCGCATTGGACACCTTGTTCACGTTTTGACCGCCCGCTCCCTGGGCGCGAATGGCGGTGAAGGCCACCTCGTTCGGATCGACTCGCGCAGACATGCGCTCAGTGTGCCACGCGGGTCAGAGCCTCTCAGCCTCTCAGCCTCTCAAGCCAGCGGATCGCCCTTTGCGACCATTTCGCCCCACTCCTCCATGGTGATCAGGCCGCCCACCAGGTCGGCCTTGTCCTGGTCACGCTTGGGCAGCACTTCCTGGATGGCATCGATCCGCTTCCACCCAGGAATGGGCTGCTCGCCAGTCGCCGTGTCGGGCACATACCGGGAGCCTTCAAGACGTTGCATCCTGGGGATGTAGCGCGGGCAGTTGGTGATGAGGGCGGTGATATCCACCTTGACAGCCAACTGTGCCCCGGGCCACAGACCCACAATGGCCGGATCGTCCGTCAGGTGAGCATCCCCTTGCACGCGCAAACGGCTCGGTGTGACAAAGTCCATGAACAACAAGCCCACGTGCGAAGTCGACGCGATGTTCCCCATGGAGAAGAACATGCCATTGCCGTCGAAGCAGGGAAACAGGAGCGTGGTGTCGTCGGGCATTCTCACGAACCCCTTTGCGCCGCCTTTGAAGCTGACAGTGGGCGATCCTTCTGGGTCCACCGATGCCAGCCAGAACATCTCTGCCGCGCCAATGAAGGCACGATCAGCAGGTGAAAGGCTGCTGTGCACGATCACCTGAAGTTCAGCTGCGGCGAGCGCCGTTGTATCAAAGCGCTGCTGAAGCTCAAGGGCCTTCTCTGTGTAAGCAAAGCTCGTCATTTCTGAGGCCTCAGGAAACCAGGGATGGCACGGCGGGCTCGCCCATGCCGTCGTCAGCGACCGCCATGCCCGGCATCACATTCGCCACCACGCGATCCCCCGGGGTCTTGTTCAGCAGCAAACGCGTGACGTCCGGGCGTGAATAGTGTCCCGCCGGATCGGCCACCGACTTGGACAATGAGATCATTCCCAGGTCGATGTCGGCCACCACCAGCCCCTCTTCCTTCTCGGGCAGGGGCGTGCCCAGCGAAGCGCCATCGGGGCCGTAAATGCGGGCAAAACCTCCGCCTTCCAACAGCAACTGGCGCTGCAGGTCATCGGTACACAGCATCTCGTGCATTTCCCGGGACACCGTGGCGGTGGGCGCCAGCACGAAGCAGCTTCCTTCCGTGGCGTAGATCTGGCTGGCCGCGTTGTTCACTTCAGCGCTCAGCGCATGGGCCGCCCCGCGATAGAGCGAGAAACTCGGCCAGGCCGCAATGTGGATTTGCTCGTTCTGCGCGTACATCGCGTACTTGCTCAACGGCTGCAGATGCTCCCAGCAACACAGCATGCCAACGTTGCCGATGGGTGTTTCCATCACGGCCAGATCGGTGCCATCGCCCTCACCGAAAACGGTGCGCTCCACATGCGTGGGCTTGAGCTTGCGGCGGGTCTTGACCACGTTGCCTTGGTCGTCGATGAGCGCCTGCCCCATGTAAAGGCTGCCTCCGGATTTTTCGCTGTAGCCCATCGACATCCAGATGCGCAGATCACGTGCCGCTGTCGTAAGGCGTTTGAAGTCGGCTGAGCCGAGCACGAGCGAGTTGTCGCTGTAGCGCTGAACATATTGCATGCCCAGTGCGGGCGAATTCAGCCAGATCCACCACGGGTAGCCGGGAATCCAGGTCTCGGGGAAAGCGATCAGCTTCACGCCTTGTTCGGCGGCTTCTTTGGCCAAGCGGATCGACTTGTCTATCGTGGCGTCGATGTCAAGAAAGACGGGGGCGGCTTGAACCGCGGCGACGCGCAACTTGGGATGGATGAGGGCTGGCATTTCGGGGATCTCCTGGTCAATGCAAAAGAGGAAAGCCGATGTTCCAACTGGCCTGGGACGCCGTCTTGCCTTGGATTGACGCGCTTGTTGCTTCAGCTTCTCATGGCCTTGAAGGCTTGTTGCCATCTGGGTTCGCGCGCAGAATCTGCGAAAAAGGACGCCGCGCATGACCCTTCTGCTGAACACCGATACCGTGCCGCCACGCGAACGCCTGGCGTACTGGACCGACATGATCTGCAACACCTACGTGCAACTGGAGTGCGACGCCATCTCTTGCGATCGCTTCACCGGGTCCATCGACAGCCGCAGCATGCCCGGGTTGGACCTCTCCGTGGTCAATTCGGGAGCGCAGAGGGTGTTGCGCACACGACACCAGATTGCCAGGGCCAATGACGACTATTTTCTCGTCAGCATCCAGACGCGTGGCCAAGGGGTATTGCGGCAGGACGGCCGGGACGCACTGCTGAACCCGGGCGACTTTGCGCTGTACGACAGCACCCGTGCCTACGAACTGCACTTTGAAGGCGACTTCCAGCAGATCGTACTGAAGCTGCCAGGGGAGCCGTTGCGCAGTGCGGTGCGCGATACAGAGAAACTCACAGCGACGACGGTCTCCGGGCGCGCTGGTGCGGGCCACCTCATGATCGGCATGATCAAGACACTGTGGGAAGACGTTGACGCCCTGGAGCCGGCGTCTGCCGTGGCTGTGGCTGGCGGTGTGCTCAACATCCTGGTGGCAGGGTTGCAGACACTGCCTGCAAGCAAATCCAGGGGCGTTTCATCGCTGACCAGCTACCACCTCACGCGCATCAAACGCGAGATCGATGCCAGGTTGCGCAACCCGGCGCTGTTGGTGGGCGATGTGGCTCAGGACCTTGGTATTTCCGTTGGGCACATTCACCGGCTGTTCCGGCAAGAGGCCACCACGCCCGCGCAATACATCTGGTCGCGCCGACTCGACATGTGCAGCCGCGACCTGGTGGATCCTCACCGGGCCGGACACTCGATCAGCGAAATCGCCTTCAGTTGGGGCTTCAACGACGCTGCGCACTTCAGCCGTTCGTTTCGTGAGCGCTTCGGCGTTTCACCCCGTGAGTGGAGGCACCGCTCATTGCCAAACTGATGGGGCGTGGCAGAACAAGCGCCCTTGACAGGCCAAGGAACCAGACAGCATCAGTCACTCGTGCCAGCCGGTTTTCTCCAGAGCAGCATCAGCGCCAGCAGGGCCGATGCGATCATGAGGAACAGGCTGATGGCGTTGAGCACCGGCGTGGCGCCTTCGCGCATGCGGCCGTACATGAGCACGGTCAGCGGCGGGTCGGAGCCCACCAGCATCAGCGTGGTGTTGAAGTTCTCGAACGACATCAGAAAGGCCATGGCGGCGGCGCCGATCATGCTCGGGCGCAGGTACGGCAGCGTGATGGTCCACAGCACGGCGAGCCGGCTGGCGCCGAGGTTGTAGGCGGCTTCTTCCAGCGTGCGATCGAAGCGGCGCAGACTGGCCGATATGGTGAGCGTGGCGATGGTGACGATGTAGCAGAACTGCCCCAGGATCACCAGCGGCAAACCGGGCCGAAGGAAGTCGAGCTCCAGGCCCCAGGTTTCGTCGGCGAAGTTGGCGATGCGACTGGCAAAGGCCAGGATGGAGATGCCCAGGATCACGCCCGGGATCACCAGCGGCAGCATGGTCAGCAATGCAATCGCGTTCTTGCCGGGAAACTCAAACCGCTCCAGCAGGAAGGCATTGCAGGTGCCCACACCCACCGAGAGCACCGTGACCCACAGGGCCACCCAGGCGCTGGTGCCCAGGCTGCGCATGAGTTCGCCGTCAGCCAGCAGGCCGGTGCGCGTGTCGCTGTCGGCCGCGAACCAGTCCAGCGTGAAGCCCATCCACGGCGGCGTGGGGTAGGCCGCGTCGTTGAACGCGAACACCGCTACGACCAGCAGCGGCACGAACAGGAACACAAAAAACCCGGCCACGAAGGCACCCAGGCCGAAGCGCTGTGAGGCGGGACGAGGCAGGCTGGGGATCATGTCTTCATGACCGCGCCAAAGCGCTGGCCGGTCAATTTCAGACCCGTCCAGACAAGAAGACTGGACAAGAACAACAAGAGAAAACCAAACGCCGCGCCCTGGTTCCAGTTGAAGCGGGTGATGAACTGGGTGTAGATCTGCTCGGTGAACCACAGCGAGTTCTTGCCGCCCAGCAGCGTGGGCGTGAGGTAGTTGCCCAGGCAGAGCATGAAGACGACAATGCAGCCGGCGGCGATGCCGGGCGCGGCGTGCGGGATGACGATGCGACGCACGATGTTGGCGGTGCTGCCGCCCAGGTCGTAAGCGGCTTCGATCAGGCTGTCGTCCAGGCTTTCCAGGCTGTTGACCAGCGGGATCACCATGAACAGCAGCGAGGCGTACACCAGGCCCACAAGGATGGTCGCGTCGCGGTAGAGCAATTCCACCGGCTGGTCGGCCAGGCCCACAGCCTGCAGCACGCTGGAGACCACACCGGTCTCCCGCAGCAGGATCAGCCAGCCCAGGGTTCGCACCATTTCGCTGACCCAGAACGGCAACAGGCACAACACCAACAGCACGGTCTTGGCCCGGCCTTGCGCCACCTTGGCGATGTACCAGGCGGCCGGAAAGGCCAGCAGCAGCGTGAGCACCGTGGCCAGCACCGACAGCGTGGCGGTGCGCACGAAGGTGTTCCAGTACAGCGGTTCGTCCACAAAGGTGCGGTACTGTTCCAGGCTGAAACCGTATTCGCCCGGCCCGGTGCGCGCCTGCAGAGAGAGCAGCAGCAGCTCCACGTGCGGCAGGATGACCAACCCCAGCAACCACAGCAACGCAGGCGCGAGCAGCACCCACAGGAAGAAACGGCGGTGGGTCGACTCGCTCACGATCGGATCAGGCCTGAAAACACCAGGCCTGCGACGGCTGGTAGGCAAAGTGCACTGTTTCGCCAGTCTGCAGATCGGCCAGCCGGCCCGTGAGCGGCAAGGCAATGTGCAAGGGCGCACCAGACGTTGCTTCGTTCACTTGCACGGTGGAGTTGCCGCCGTCGAACAATACGCTGTGCACCGTGGCGCTGAACGCCGGGTCGCCTGGCGGGAGTTCGCTGGCCTGACGACCAATTTCAATCGCTTCAGGCCGCACAAACAGCACGGCCGTCTGGCCCACGTCCAGTGCCCCCACGCGCTGTGACCACAGCCCCAGACCCTGCGCCGTGCGCATCAGCACCTGCTCGCCGTTGCGCGTTTCCACGCGGCCTTCGAACCGGTTGTTGTTGCCCACAAAGCCCGCCACAAAGGCGGTGGCTGGCTGGTAATAGAGCTGCTGCGGGCTGCCCACCTGCTCAAAGCGGCCGTGGTTCATCACGGCCACCTGGTCGGACATGACGAGTGCTTCGGACTGGTCGTGCGTGATGTAGACGAAGGTGGTGCCGACCTCGGCCTGCAACTGCTTGAGCTCCACCTTCATGTGCTCGCGCAACTTGAGATCAAGCGCACCCAGCGGTTCATCGAGCAACAGCAAGGCAGGCTCCAGCACCAGCGAACGCGCAATCGCCACGCGCTGCTTCTGCCCGCCGGAGAGCTGGTCGATGCGTTTGCCTTCGCTGCCGGGCAGGCCCACACGCTGCAGCATGTCGGTCACCTTCGCCTTGGCGGCGGCGCTCTTGATGCCGCGCCGCTCCAGGCCGTAGGCGATGTTCTCGCCCACGCTCATCATGGGAAACAATGCCAGGTGCTGGAACACCATGTTGACCGGGCGCCGGTTGGGCGCCACGCCCAGCATGGATTGGCCTTTGATGCGCAGGTCGCCGCCGTCGGGGGCAATGAAGCCCGCGATCATGCGCAGCAGCGTGGTCTTGCCGCAGCCCGAGGGGCCGAGGATGGAAAAGAACGAACCTCGGCGAACGCTGAAACTGAGGTCCTGCACCGCCACAAACGCCGCAAAGCCCTTGTGCAGGGACAGCACCTCCAGATCGTGTTCGCCGGCTCCAGCAGGTGCGGCGGGTAGTGGGTTCGGCACCGCAGCCGCTTACTTGGCGGCCTTCACGCGGTCGAGCACGCGACCTTCAATGTCTTCAATGCCGGCGGGCACGGCCGGGTACCACTTGATGTTGTTCAAGGCGGCTTCAGGGAAGCTGTCGGCGAACTGCTTCTTCAGGCCTTCGTCCATCATCTGGTCTGCCCCTTTGGATGCGGTGAAGTTGCCGGCAGCGCTCGCCACCTTGGCGGCAATTTCCGGGCGCATGTTGAAGTTGATCCAGGCATAGGCGGCGGCGTCGTTGCGGCCCTTGGCGGGAATGGCGAAGGTGTCGACCCAGCCCAGTGCACCGGACTTCGGCGCGATGAACTTCACGTCGGGGTTGGCCTTGTTGAGCTCCCAGCCGCCGGTGTCCCACATCATGGCGGTGGTCAGTTCACCGGAACGGATGCCGGCGAGCAACTGGTCCTTGCCGTCCCAGTAGAACTTCACGTTTTTCTTGCAGTCGGCCAGCTTCTTGCCCATTTCGTCCATCAGGGCGCCATAGGCCTTGGGATCGTTGTACAGCGCAAACGGGTCTTTGCCCGAAGCAAAGGCCATGGCGATCAGCGTGGGGCGCTTCAGGCGCATGCTGACCTTGCCGGCGTTTTCGGCGACGCACAGATCGGCGTAGTCGGTGGCTTTGGACGTCTTGGTGTTGACCACCAGCCCGTCGGTGCCCCAGATGTGCGGCACGCCATACACAGCACCGCCCACGGTGGTGTTCTTCTTGGTGGCTTCGAGCATGGAAGGGATGAACAGATCGGCCTTGATCTTGCTCATGTCCATGGGTTTGTAGATCTTGAATTCGGTCTGTGGGCCAGCGATGCGGTCCTGGCTGGGCTGGGCCAGGTCAAAGCCGGCACCGGCGGTGGCGCGCAGCTTGGAGATCATTTCTTCGTTGTTGGAGGTGGTGACCTCGACCTTGAAGCCGGTTTCCTTGGTGAACTGCTCGATCACGTCCTTGGGTGCGTAGCCGCCCCAGGTCAGCAGGCGCAGCGTCTTGTTGTCTTGCGCGTGGGCGGCACCTGCGGCAACCACCAGGGTGGCAAGGACAATTCGGGTCAGGGAACGCTTCATGGGGAAACTCACTTTCAGCAGTGTGTGACAGGACATGGAACCAGAGGATGGAAGCAGAGAAGGCCCGGCGGGCCTTGCATCTGGGCGGGGTCGGCGCTTCAGGAGCGCAGAATCCCGGAAAGCCCAGAATAAGTCAAGTGAATGACGTTTTGATGACGCTCCAAGCTGGCGTGCCCGCGATCCGGGGGCCGGCACAGGCCACTGGGATAATCAGGCCATGTCCGAGTCCCGTCTGCCCACTCCCCACTACCTGATCGACAAGTCCCGCCTGCTGCCCAATCTGGAGAAGATGGCCTGGCTGCGCGAGACCTCCGGCGCCAAGTCCCTGCTGGCGCTCAAGTGTTTCGCCATCTGGTCGGTGTTCGACTTCATGGCCGAGTACATGGACGGCACCACCAGTTCTTCCCTGTACGAGGTGCGCCTGGGCCGCGAGAAATTTCCCGGCGAAACGCACGCCTATTCGGTAGCCTGGGCCGATCACGAGATCGATGAAGTGGTGGGCCACTGCGACAAGATCATCTTCAACACCCTGGGGCAGTTGCAACGCTTCGACGCCGCCTCGCGCGCCAAGGTGCGCGGCCTGCGCGTGAACCCGGGCGTGAGCTCGTCCAGCTTCGACCTGGCCGACCCGGCGCGGCCTTTTTCTCGTCTGGGTGAACACGACCCGGTGGCCATTGAGCGCGCGCTGGGTGAGATCGGTGACATCAGCGGCTTCATGTTCCACAACAACTGCGAGAACGGCAGACTCGAGCGCTTCGGCGAGATGCTGGACCACATCGAGCAGCGCTTCGGCCACCTGATCCGCCGCATGGACTGGATCAGCCTGGGCGGCGGCATTGCCTTCACCCACCCGGACTACCCGCTGGCCGCGTTCGCCGAACGCCTCAAACGCTTTGCCGGCGAATACGGCGTGCAGGTGTACCTGGAGCCGGGCGAGGCTGCGGTGGCGAACTCCACCACACTGGAAGTGACGGTGCTCGACACCCTGCACAACGGGAAGGACCTGGCCATTGTGGACAGCTCCATCGAAGCCCACATGCTGGACCTGCTGGTCTACCGCTACAGCGGTCGCATCGAGCCCAACCAGGGGCCGCACGAATGGATGGTCTGTGGCAAGTCCTGCCTGGCGGGTGACATCGTGGGCGAATTCCGTTTCGATCAACCGCTGGAGGTGGGCGACCGTCTGTCCATCGAAGACGCCGCCGCGTACACCATGGTCAAGAAGAACTGGTTCAACGGCGTGAAGATGCCCGCCATTGCGGTGCGCGAACTCGATGGCCAGGTGCGCCTGGTGCGCGACTTCGGCTATCAAGACTTCGCTTCCGCCTTGTCCTGAGGCCTCCCCAAACGACCCGACCCGCCATGGGTGCGGGTGGGTCCGTTTTTCTTCAACCCACCTCCGACGAAAAGGAATTCGACGACATGAAGCGCAATGTGCTCATCATCGGCGCCGGTGGCGTGGCTCAAGTGGCGGCGCACAAGTGCGCACAGAACAACGACGCGCTGGGCGACATCCACATCGCCTCGCGCACGATCGCAAAATGCGAGGCCATCATCGCCAGCGTGCACGCCAAGGGCAGCCTGAAACAGCCCGGCGTGCTGCAGGCCCACACCATCGACGCGATGGACACACCAGCGGTGGCCGAGCTGATCCGCCGCACCGGCGCAAAGATCGTCATCAACCTGGGCAGTGCCTTCGTCAACATGTCGGTGCTGGAGGCCTGCATTGCCACCGGCGCGGCCTACATGGACACGGCCATCCACGAAGACCCGCTCAAGATCTGCGAGCAGCCACCCTGGTACGCCAACCACGAATGGAAGCGGCGCGAACAATGCAAGGCAGCCGGCGTGACCGCTGTGCTGGGTGTGGGCTTTGACCCCGGCGTGGTCAACGCCTACGCGCGCCTGGCCGAAGACCGCTTCCTGGACACCATCCGCAGCATCGACATCATCGACATCAACGCCGGCCGCCACGACCGCTGGTTCGCCACCAACTTCGACCCCGAGGTCAACTTCCGCGAGTTCACCGGCACCGTGCTGTCGTGGCAGAACGGGCAATGGACGCCCAACAAAATGTTCGAAGTCAGCCAGACCTGGGACCTGCCGGTGGTGGGCCCGCAAAGGGCCTACCTGACCGGTCACGACGAACTGCACTCCCTGGCCAGCCGCTACCCGCAGGCCGACCTGCGCTTCTGGATGGGCTTTGGCGAGCACTACATCAACGTCTTCACCGTGCTCAACAACCTGGGCCTGCTGTCAGAGCAGCCGATCAAGACAGCGGAGGGACTGGAAGTGGTGCCGCTGAAAGTCGTCAAAGCCGTGCTGCCCGACCCGGCCAGCCTGGCACCGAGCTACACCGGCAAGACCTGCATCGGCGACTGGGTCAAAGGCACCAAGGACGGCAAGGATGCCGAGGTCTTCATCTACAACGTGGCTGACCACGCTTCAGCCTTTGCCGAAGTCGGCAGCCAGGGCATCTCTTACACCGCAGGCGTGCCGCCCGTGGCCGCGGCCCTGTTGATTGCGGACGGGACCTGGGATACGCGCACCATGGTCAATGTGGAAGACCTGGACCCGGTGCCCTTTTTGCGATTGATGGACCGCATGGGCTTGCCGACGCGGGTGCGGGATGCCCAGGGTGACCGGCCGTGGGACGAGGTGACAGGGGTGTAATTTCCGCCTGCGCAACTTTTGAAGTCATCAGCTGGTAAACGCCCACGCTGGGTCTTCAGCACAAGACAATCGTTCGTTATGACGGACCGTTCTGCAGCGATTGCGGACTCTCGCTGTTCCCATGTCCGCGATAGAAGTAGCTTGGAGTCTGACACTTGAGCGCAGAGGCTCTGCCGAACTATTGATACAACGTGGTCACAGAATATTGCTTGGAACTGCTCATCCGTTCACATCTGGAGGCAATGCAATAGGCTGCTGATGATTTAGCGGGCTGGGGAAAGCGAATGCGATCAGGACTGCTCGAGAATGCCAAGAGTACCCAACCGAGCACATCAACATGAGCCCACTGATCAGCATCCCCGTTTCCTCAGTAGTCGCACTCACGCCCGAACGAGCTGTGGAGCTGATGACGCGAATCTTGATGGCCGAGTCAGCCTACGCCAAAGTCAGTCCGGCAGTAGTGACGATTTCTAACAGGTTGTCCGTAGCGGACGGAGGCATTGACGCCGAAGTCGACGTAGCGCCGGATGCACTCATTCCCACAGACTGCTTCTTTGCTCCTGGTTTGACTGGATTTCAGTTGAAATCTGGGGCCTCCTTCAAGCCCTGGACCGATAGCTCGATTCGCGACGAATTGATCAACAGCACAGGGAAAATGTTCCCGGAGGTAGCGCGGCTAACTCAAAGAAGAGGTCGCTACGTCGTCGTATGCACGGGACATGACTTGACTCCTCAGCAACGGAATGACGCCTGCGAGCGAATTGTCGACGTACTTGCATCCGTAGGCGTACCGGACTACAGCAGTCTGGTCGATGTTCTAGGTGCAAGCCAGCTCTCAATGTTTGCGGAGCGTTATCCGGGTATCGCAGCGCTGCTTACGTTTGAAGCCATCCACGAGGCTTGGGTATTTGAAGAATGGGATCGAGATGCGCACATGGCCAATTCCTTTCGGCCATCGCCGGAACAAGCCGATCTCATCTCGCAGATTCAAGCAGGCATCGAAGGCGACGCCAAGCACATTCGTGTGCTTGGAGAACCAGGTTTGGGGAAGACACGTATGGCCCTTGAGGCACTGCGAGCGCCGCATATCGCTCCCTCAGTGCTCTACCTGTGTCACGGTTCCAAGTTCGGCCAGACGGCACTGTTCAGGCAACTGCTGCGGACAGGTTGGACAAAGCCACTCGTGCTAGTACTTGACGATCTCTCTGAACCCGAGATGTCCGACCTATGGCGACACTTGAAGACGCGCTGCGGTGCAATGAAGCTGGTGACGCTCGATCATGGTCACGATGAAGGTCACGACGGCGACATCCTCCGTCTCAAGGCCCCCCACCTTCCCAACGAGACGATCAAGTGCATCCTCGCGAGTCGGGTCGGAGAATCAAGGGAGCTTGATCGATGGGTCCCTATCTGTGAAGGGTCGCCACGTGTAGCACATGCAGTTGCCGAAAATCTTTATGCAAACCCGGCTGATTTGCTGCGACCGCCTGCTACGGTCCCTCTATGGACCCGGTTCTTGCATGGATACGGCGTACAGGAGGACGCAGCGTCCAGACAGGTCGACTGTGTTGCGCACCACCTAGCCTTGTTCAGCCGGTTCGGATTTGAAGACCCTGTGTCCGACGAGGCTGCCTACATCTCGCGATTGATTGAAAAGGTTGATCCGACGATCGGCTGGGCCCGCTTCCAGGAGATTGTTCAGAGTCTCAGGGCTCGGCGCGTCCTGCAGGGGAGTCGAACGCTGTTCTTCGTACCCAAGGCGCTTCACATCTATCTTTGGAAGCAGTTCTGGACTCGCTATGGACGTGGTTTCGACTTCGTTTCGACCTTCGAAACCATGCCTGAATCTCTTCACGCTTGGTTTCTGAACAAGTTCAGGTTTGCTGGCGACAAGGAGGCGGCATTTGTAGTCGAAGAGATTCTCAAGCCTGATGGCGTCTTTTCAAGACGCGACATGCTGACCTCGGCCACCGGTTCGCGATTTCTCTCGACCCTCGCTGAGGCAAACCCAGCTGCAGTCTTGCGCCTTCTTGAGAACACGATTGGCAAATGGTCGGACGCCGAACTCCTAGAGTTTCAAAGTGATCGTCAGAACATCGTCTGGGCACTCGAAAAAATTGCTGTCTGGCCCCAGCTGATCGTGCGAGCCTTGAATGTCCTAGCTCGGCTGGCTGTCAATGAGAATGGCGAATTTTCTAACAACTCGACGGGCACACTGTTGAGTTTGTTTCGCATTGGCCCAGAAGCTGCCGCTACTGAAGCGAGTCCCGAGCAAAGGCTGCCCGCGTTACTTAAACTGCTCAGAGGCACGACTGATGCAGAACGTTTGCTTGGACTGAAGGCGCTGACCTCGGCATTAGACAGTCATGGCGTTGGATTTCGAATTGTGGGGCCGGAGTACCAAGGGCTAAAGGAGCGAGCGCATCTGTGGATCCCCGCGACTTACGGCGACTGGTGGCAGGCACATTTCTTGTACTTCCGAACCCTGATAGATGAGACCACCTCGTGGCCTTTGCCACTGCGACCGCACGTCTGCTCAGCACTGCTCGACGCTGTCGAAAATCAAATCCGCACACCGCCGTGCACTGAGCTTGCATTCCAGGTCCTAGAGAAGCTGGCCTCAGACAGCGCCATCTCTCCCAGCAAGCTGAACCGGTTCTTTTGGAACTCACTTGAGTCCCGTGAGGATGAGCAGCACCGTGAGTTGGCGGTTCGCCTCAACCGTCTTGCCCGTCGGTATGCGCGCCGCGACCTAGCCAGTCGATTCCAGAGATACGTCCTCGATGTTGACTCGCTTGAATGGGAAGAAGAGTATCGTGATCGGCACAACAAGCCACCTTCGCATGCGAAGGCATTGGTCGCAGCACTTGCGCGGCGAATAGCCTCGAATCCTGATCGCCTCAACGAGATTTCGCACCTTCTGGCTCCGCATGGCTACGCGCCAGCGATTTGGTATTTTGGCGAGCAATTGGCGGCAAGCGATGTAGCTGAAGCCCTGCTCCCTTTGCTTACGAGCATCACTCTGAAGTCTACACACGGCGCTTGTCTACATGGCTATTTGGCAGGTGTAAGAGCTAGATCCTTGAAGCGATTCGAATCATGGTTGATGGATATGTTGGCAAGTGTCGAGACGGCAGGTCTAGGGGTGGACATGGCCCTCCGACTGCCTTATTGCGAGGGAGCCTTCAACGGCTGTCTCGACGCACTTGAGGCGGGTTGGGTTGAACCAGCATTGTTTGGCACTTTGCAGTACGGCAGGGCGTTGGATTCAGTCCCGACAGCACAGGTGGAACGACTGATTTGTTTGATTTATGCGCGAGCAACCCTAGAGGCTATGTGGTTGCTAATCGGCCTGCTTGATTCTCGTGAACCTGATCAGCCGCTCCCTTGCGGTTCCGACTTTGTGTTCGCCGTCGTGAAAAAGACGATTCCTAGGTCCCAGCACTCGTGGCAATCCTCCGCGTTCCATTGGAAGCGAGTTTGCTCAAGACTGATTAAGTCAGATATGGCACTTGCCGCCCCCCTGCTCGACGCGATCCTGACGGCCATGGGCGAGGTATACGAACTGAGCTATGACCACAACATCGAGGAGGTGAGCAGGAGCTTGATCAGCACCGATCCCGAAAGTGCTTGGCAGGTCATCGCGAGGCAATTTGAAGCAACCTTGCCTAAATGGAGAAGTGACTTATACGGCTGGTTGAAGGGCGGATTTCTCTCGTTTGGCGAGGGAGCACAGCGAGGCCCCATCGCGGATTTGCCCGAGAGCAGCATATTGAACTGGATCGAGTCCGACCCAGGCGAACGAGCTGCCCTTGTCGCCCATGCCGCGCCACCCACGCTCGACGACGATCGCGGTGGTGGCCTGACGCGGCAGTTGTTGACGCGGTATTGGCACATCGAAGGCGTTCGCTCAGGGATCAGTGCCTCGTTCCATTCAGGTTCATGGACCGGCCCTACTAGTCAATATCTAAAGCGCAAGCGAGACACTCTGCGACGGTGGCTCACCTGTGGATTCGCTTTCGAGGTAGCCCAATGGATTGAACTTGAAATCGAACGGATTGACCGGGACATTCAACGAGAAGAGATCAACGAAGAACGTGATCGATTTGAGTGATGTCCCGTTGGGAATGATAGTGCCGCGCGTGAATTTTGATCGGGATTGCACGGATTCCAAGGTCATCTGTGGAGTGGACGAAACCTCTTGGCAAGGTAGGCCGACGACCGCTCCCAGCCTTCAACCGACCTTGTTCGTGAATGAGTGAATTGGTACGCCCCCTGCCAGATGCCAGCCCGGCTGGGATAATCCCACCCCATGGCGAACAAACAGCGTGTGGTGGTGGGGTTGAGCGGGGGCGTGGACTCTGCGGTGAGTGCTTATCTGCTCAAGCAGCAGGGGTACGAGGTCATCGGCATCTTCATGAAGAACTGGGAGGACGACGACAACAGCGAATACTGCTCGTCGAACATCGACTTCGTGGACGCCGCCAGCGTGGCCGATGTGATCGGCATCGAGATCGAACACGTGAACTTCGCGGCCGAGTACAAGGACCGGGTGTTTGCCGAGTTTCTGCGTGAGTACCAGGCCGGGCGCACGCCCAACCCGGACATTCTGTGCAACGCCGAGATCAAGTTCAAGGCGTTCCTGGACCACGCCATGCGTCTGGGGGCAGAGAAGATCGCCACCGGTCACTACGCCCGGGTGCGCGAGCGCAACGGCGAGTTCGAACTGCTCAAGGGCCTGGACCCGCTGAAAGACCAGAGCTATTTCCTGCACCGGCTGAACCAGGCACAGCTGAGCAAGACGCTGTTTCCCGTGGGCGAACTGCCCAAGACCGAGGTGCGCCGCATCGCCGCCGAGATCGGCCTGCCCAACGCGAAGAAGAAGGACAGCACCGGCATCTGCTTCATCGGCGAGCGGCCCTTCCGGGACTTCCTGAACCGCTACATCAGCAAGGAACCCGGCCCGATCAAGGAGCCCAACGGGCGCACCATCGGCCAGCACGTGGGACTGAGCTTCTACACCCTGGGGCAGCGCCAGGGGCTGGGCATTGGGGGCATCCGTGCCAAGGGCGCGCAAAAGGGCGGCAATGAGCACGAGCCCTGGTTTGTCGCGCGCAAGGACATGGAGAAGAACACCTTGTGGGTGGTGCAGGGCCACGATCACCCGTGGCTGCTGTCGCCTTCGCTGAAGGCGCAGGACGTGAGCTGGGTGGCTGGTGTGCCCCCCGCAGCCGGTGCGCTGGCGGCCAAGACGCGTTACCGACAGGCCGATGCGCCCTGCGCCTTTGAGGCTGTGGGGGATGCCGGCTTTGCCTTGAACTTCAGCGAACCACAGTGGGCCGTGACGCCTGGGCAGAGCGCTGTGCTGTATGACGGCGAGGTGTGCCTGGGTGGCGGAGTTATCAAGTGAGACACCCCCCTGCGCCGCTTCGTGGCTTCCCCCCTCTCTGGCGCGCCTGCGGCGCTGGGAGGGGGGACGCACCCTGTGGCCCGGCGAAGCCGGTTCCACGGGTGCTCTGGAACGAGGCATCGCCCACCAGAGCACTTGGCTTTGTCGCGGTGTAATCGCGGCAGTCCGCATCTGAACCTGATTTGAAAACACCCTTCAGCGCCCATCTGCACGACTGGTTCCCGGTGTTGCGCTGGGCGCGGGGCTATGGCCGCGAGTCCTTCACGGGCGATCTCACGGCGGCGGCCATCGTCACCTTGCTGCTGATCCCGCAGAGCCTGGCCTATGCGCTGTTGGCGGGCATGCCGGCGGTCACGGGGCTGTACGCCAGCATGTTGCCGCTGGTGGTGTATGCGCTCATGGGCAGCAGCCATGTGCTGGCGGTGGGTCCGGCGGCTTTGCGGTCCATCATGTCGGCGGCGGCTTTGGGGGCGGTGGTGGCTGTGGGAGGCGCCAGCTTTGTGGCGGCCAGTGCGGTGCTGGCTTTGCTGGTGGGCGCCCTGTTGCTTTTCATGGGCGCGCTGCGCATGGGTTTTGTCTCGGGCTTTCTGAGTCACCCGGTGCTCTCGGGCTTCATCTCGGCTTCCGGCATTTTGATCATCGGCAGCCAGTTGCAGCATCTGCTGGGCCTGCCGCTGCAGGGCCACGACGTGGTGACCCTGCTCACCCAGGTGGCGAACCAATGGTCTGCCGTGCATGGGCTGACGCTGGTCGTCAGCATGGTGGCCATGCTCGCGTTGCTGGGCATCCGTTTTCACCTCAAGCGCCTGCTGATGGCGGTGGGCCTGGCCGCGCCGCAGGCTGATTTGTTGACCAAAGCCGCGCCCTTGCTCCTGCTGATACTGAGCATCGTGCTGACCACCTGGCTGGGCTGGGACCAGCAGGGCCTGGCGGTGGTGGGCTTCATCCCGAGCGGCTTGCCCACGCTGGACCTGAGCCCGCTGGCGACCGACTGGTGGCCCCTGGTGAAGGCCTTGTTCCTGCCGGCGTTGCTGATCAGCCTGGTGTCGTTCGTGGAGTCGGTGTCGGTGGCGCAGACTTTTGCGTCGCGTCGCCGCGAACGCGTCGACCCGAACGCCGAAATGCGCAGCCTGGGTGCAGCCAATTTCGCCGCGGGCTTGACGGGCGGCTTCTCCATCGGCGCCAGCTTCTCGCGCACCGTGGTGGCGGCCGATGGCGGCGGGCGCACCGCCGCCTGGGGCATCTACACCGCTCTGATGCTGGCCGCCACCGCCCTGTTCTTCACGCCCTATCTGCGCAACCTGCCGCTGGCGGTGCTGGCGGCCACCATCGTGGTGGCCGTCTACAGCCTGGTGGATGTGCCCTCGTTCAAACGCGTGTGGCGCTACTCCAAGGTGGATTTCACCGCGCAGGCGCTGACCTTTGCAGTCACGCTGCTCATCGATCTGGTGACCGGCCTGGTGGTGGGTGTGCTGGTGTCACTGGTGTTGCATCTGTGGCGCAGCAGCCGGCCCCACATTGCCACCGTGGGCCGGGTGCCAGGAACCGAGCACTACCGCAACGTGCACCGCCACGAAGTGGAAACGCACCCGGAAATTTTGGGTCTGCGGGTGGACGAAAGCCTGTATTTTGCGAACGCGCGCTTTCTGGAGGACCAGGTGGCGGCGCTGGTGGCGCTGAACCCTGCCGTGAAGCACGTGGTGCTGCAGTGCACCGCGGTGAACGACATCGACGCCAGCGCACTGGAAAGCCTGGGCACCATCGTGCAGCGCCTCAGGGACGCCGGCGTGCAATTGCACTTGAGCGAAGTCAAGGGCCCGGTGATGGACCGGCTCAAGCGAAGCGACTTTCTGGACCATCTGACCGGCCAGGTGTTTTTCACGCACCACCAGGCGGTCACGGCACTGACCGCGCCCGCCACTCCGCCCGAGGGCTGAGCCGCCATACAAAGGCGTCAATCCGGCCGGTGCAGCTTGTCGTGGATGCGCTTGGTGGTGCGCCACACCGCCCAAAGCACCAGCGGAATCAGCGCACCCGCGGCCATTTCCGGGTGAATGGGCAGGCCGGCCGCCTTGCCGGCCTTGGCGCCGTACAGCAGCAGGCTGATCACGTAGTAAGAAATCGCCGCGATGGACAGGCCTTCCACCGTGCTCTGCAGGCGCAGCTGCATTTCCTGCCCACGTGTGAGTTTTTCCAGCAGTTGCTGGTTCTGCGCTTCGGTGACGATGTCGACCCGGGTGCGCAGCAGGGCACTGGCGCGGGACACCCGCTCGGACAATGAAGCCAGGCGCTGCGCCGTGGCCGCCACGGTGGCCATGGCGGGTGACAGCCGGCGCTGCATGAATTCGCCGATGGTCTGTGTGCCAGGGATGGGCTTTTCACGCAGTTCGGCGATGCGCTGGCTCACCAGCTTGTCGTAGGCGCGGGTGGCGGAGAAGCGGTACACGTTCTCTGCCGTGGCGCGCTCCACGCGCGCGGCCAGCGCCACCAGTTGGTCCAGCAGTTGCTGTTCGGACGTGGATTTGTTCTCCAGCTGGGCGGTGATCACCGACAGCTGGGTTTCGGCCTCGGCCAGCATGGGCGCCAGCGCCTTGACCACCGGCAGGCCGCGCAAGGCCATGAGCCGGTAGGTCTCCACTTCAAACAGCCGCTGCGAAATGCGTCCGGCGCGCGTCTCGGTGGTGTCGGGCGGCGTGATGACCAGCATGCGCTCGAAGCCCGAGGGGTTGAGGCGGAAGTCCGTCAAGGCCCAGGAATGCCCGCCGCCCAGCTGAGACGCCACCACGGTGCGCCCGCCAAACCAGTGCTGTGCCTGCGCCATCAGTGCCGCCTGAGCCTGCGGCGTCTGTTCGGGCAGCTCAGCCTGCAACATGACCATCTTGATGGCGGCCACCGTTCGGCCGGGAATGTCGCGCATCCAGCCAGGCGGCGTGACCAGCGCACTGAGCAGTTCGGGTTCACTGGTGCCCAGCCCGGCGCCTTCCGGCAAGGGCTGCACGATGGAGTAGCGGGTGAATTCGCTGTGCCGCTCCCACTTCAGCGTGTGGTCGCCAAAGCGCAGGCGCACGAAGTTGCCCTGCATTTGCGCCAGCGGCAGGTCTTCCTGACCGGGCAGGCGGCGCAGGTGCTCACACTCCTGCTCGCGGCTCACGCCTTCGTTGAGCACCGCCACAAAGACAATGAGCACCGGCAGCCGGATGCGCGCAGAGGGCCGGGCGTGCACTTCGTTGTGCAGCTCTTCGCGCAGGGGATCGTTGGGCGGCAGGATGTCGGCGAAACGGGTGGCGGGGGCTGAGAGATCGATGGGTGGGTTCATGGTCTGGCACCAGCAGTCAGCAACCCGCTAGTGTGCTGTCCCGGAAATAGTTGCATGAAATGAAACCGATGGATTCGCGCCCAGGGCAAGGCGCAAGCCGCAGCGATAGCCTGTGCTATCGCGAGGATTTGCAACGCAGCCATGGGTGTGAAGACACGGTTTCATATGCAAGTTATTTGCGGGACAGCACACTAGGTGGGTGGGGGATCGGCGGCAAAGCCTTCTGCCGAATGTATGCGAAGCGCGAGCCCCCTCACCGCACGCATCCGCCCCATGGCACGCCCGCAGGCTCCGGCCAGACGAAAAAAAGCCCGCGGCGCGGGCGCCACGGGCTTCTGTCTGGTCTGATGCGGCGAGCGGGCCTGTCAGGGCCGTTCTCTTCAAAAAGGAATGTCGTCGTCCATGTCGTCAAAGCCGCTGGACTGGCGCGCGGGCGCCGGAGCAGGCGCCTGACGGGGTGCGGGTGCCGCCTGGCGGGGTGCTGCGGCCGGGCGCGAATAACCGCCACCACCGCCTTCTTCGCCGCCACCGCCGCCGCCCATGCCTTCACGGCCGCCAAGCAACTGCAGTTCGGTGGCGATGATGTCGACGGTGTTTTTCTCTACGCCGGTGGCCTTGTCAACGTAGGTGCCGTACTTCAGGCGTCCTTCCACGTAGATGGGACGGCCCTTCTTCACGTACTCGCCGGCGATCTCGGCCAGCCGGTCGTAAAAAGTGATGCGGTGCCACTGGGTGTCTTCGATCATCTCACCGCTGTTCTTGTCCTTGCGACGGCTGGAGGTGGCCACGCTAACGTTGGCCACGGCCTGGCCTGAGGGCAGGTAACGGATTTCGGGGTCGCGGCCGCAGTTGCCGACGAGGATGACTTTGTTGACGGATGCCATGGTGATGTCCTAAGAGAGAAACCGGTGAGCGGCAAGTGGGTGCGCTGTGCCGCAAACGATCGGACATTGTGCCGCAAGTCCAACAATTGCCCGCTTCCGCCCGGCGGCCACGTCAAGGCGGGTTCGTTAAGGCCCTACACTGACGGACCATGAAAGGCGAACCGGATTTCCTGCAGAACCTGCGCGACGAGATGGGCGGAGGGCGCCAGTGGCTGGACCGGGTCATCGTCATCACCTACGCCGTGTTCGCTGGTCTGGCCGTGGTGGGCTTCACCCTGCTGGCCGATGCCGCCATCGAGCTGTACCAGGGCCTGCGCAGCAGCGCCTGGTGGGCACCCTTGATCTGGACTCCCGCCGTCACCGCCCTGGTGGTGTGGCTGGTGCGTCGCTGGGCGCCGGGCGCCGCCGGCTCGGGCGTGCCCCAGCTGCTGACGGCGCTGGCGCCTGAAACCCCCATCAGCGAGCGCTCACGTTTCATTTCGCTCAGGTTGAGCGCGGCCAAGGTTCTTGCCGTCTCGGGTGGCTTGCTGGCGGGCCTGTCGATCGGCCGGCAAGGCCCTTCGGTGCAGGTGGCGGCCGGGGTCATGCTGCACGCGCGGCGCTGGCTGTCGCCGCGATCGGGCATCAGCGACCGCGAGTTGCTGGTGGCTGGCGGCGCAGCCGGAATTGCCGCTGCTTTCAACACCCCGCTGGGCGGCATCGTGTTCGCCATTGAAGAGCTTTCGCGCCGACTGCTGGAGCGCAGCAGCGGTCTAATGCTGGCGGCCATCGTGATCGCCGGTCTGGTCGCCGTGTCGGCGTTCGGCAACCTGTCGTACTTCGGGCGCGTGCGGGCTGAGGGTGTATCGTGGTGGAACCTGCTGGTGCCCGGTTCCATCGTGGCGCTCGGATGCGGCTTGTTGGGCGGTCTGCTCTCGCGGCTGATGCTGGCTTCGTTCACCGGCCTGCCTGATCGTTTCTGCGCCTATCGCCGCAAGCGACCCGTCATGTTTGCGGCGATCTGCGGCTTCGTGGTGGCGGTGATCGTGGTAATCAGCGGGGGCGCGGTCGCAGGCGTGGGTCATCAGCACACACACGTACTGCTGGATCTGGCCTCCGCCAGCGGCAGCATGCCGGCGCAACAACCGCTGCTGTTCACAGCGCTGAAATTCATTGCGTCGTGGCTGTCGGCCTGGGCCGGGGTGCCGGGCGGCATCTTCGGCCCCAGCCTGTCGCTTGGCGCCGGGCTGGGTGCTGACGTGGCCTGGCTGCTCAATTCGCCCCACGGCCCCGCGCTGATCGCCCTGGGCATGTGCGGCTTTCTGGCGGCGGTGACGCAGACCCCCATCACCGCCATGATCATCGTGATGGAAATGACCGATGGCCACAGCATGGTGCTCAGCCTGATGGCATGCGCACTGATGGCCAGCCTGGTCTCGCGCATGATCAGCCGCCCGCTCTACAGCACCATGTCGGTACTGATGATGCGCTCGATGGCGGGTTCGCCGGCGCCCACGCCACCCGCAGACCGATAGGTCGGGTAGATCAACCCACCCTGAGGGGTGAGGAACTGGCGGTGGTGGCATGACCGTCACGCAGATGAAACATGGTGTCGCTAAGGTGACAGTCTCTGTCTACCTTTCTCGCGTTGCACATGCCCTCACCGCCAACGGCTGTCCCGGCACCCACCACCGACTCACCCACCATCTTCTGGAACCAGACCGCCGCCCGCACCTACCTCTTCGACGCCTTCTCCGTGATGCTTCCGGAAGGGGAAGCTTTTGTGATGGACGCTGTGTCAGAGGCCGCCCGGGACCTGCCCCCTGGCTGCGACCTGCACCTTGAGTGCGCCCGGTTCATCAATGAAGAAGAGGCCCACCAGCGCGCACACCGGCTCTACAACGCGCGGCTCGAACAACAAGGCCACCACGTGGCGGCTATGGAAGCACGCATCGCCCACGATCTGCGCACCATCAAGACCCACTTGTCAGCGGACCAGCGCCTGTGCCTGGCGGCGGCTTTCGAGCATGTCACGGCCACCATTTCAGCAGTGGCCCTGCGCAGCGAGCGAGTGCTGACATCGACCCCCAACCCGCAAACGCGTCTGTGGCGCTGGCATTGCGCCGAAGAGATGGCCCATCTGGGTGTCACGGTCGATCTGATGGCGGCACGGGACCTGTCCTACGGCGCCCGGGTGGGCTGGTTTCTGGTGGCTTCGGTCGTCATGCTGGGCGATGTGCTGCGCCACATGCGCGCCTTCTACCGCCACGACGTGGGGACAGGGCGTCTGAGCGCGTCCCGATTCTGGATATCCAGCCTCGCTGGCTCGGTGCGCGCACTCCCGGACCTGTGGTCCACCACGGTAGGTTGGGCGTCGTATCTGCTGCCCAGGTTCTCGACAAAAAAAGCCGCCTCGGTGCCGATCACCGTTCGAGAGTTGCAAGCCGCCGACGTCCAGGCCCTGATGGCGCTGGAGCACGCCTGCTGGACCGATGAGCAAGCCGCGCAGGCATCGGACATGCTCGAACGCATGCGCCGCCATCCCGAACATTGCCTGGGCGCATTTTGCCCGCGCACCGGCAGAGCCCTGGCCTCGCTGTTCATGAAGCCCACCTGCACCCACGCCATGTCGCAAGCAAGAACTTGGCGCGACTGCATCGAAGGCCGCGAGGTAGATGCCGCCACCGGGCCTGACAAGGCCTTGTTCGGCATCAGCCTGAGCAGCATCGATCCACAGGCCGTGAAAGCGATCTTCAGCTACTTCTGGCCTCACGCACTCAAGGGCGGTTGGCGCTACATCTTTCTGGGCTCACCGATCCCCGGCCTGGCGAACTGGCTGCAAAACCATCCCCAGGGCAATGCCCAGACCTACGTGCGGCAGCGGCGCCATGGCCTGCCGCTGGACCCCCAGTTGCGCTACTACCACCGCAAAGGGTTTCGGCACATCGAAGCAGTGCTGCCGAACTACTTTCCGCATGCCCGCTCGCTGGACCACGGGGTCTTGCTGCGCGGCCAGGTGCCGGGCGCCCGCTGGGCGCCGCTGTGGCGCCGCGTGTCGCTGAGCCGCATTCAGGCGATGCAGCGTTGGCTGTCCAGGCTGCCGTGACGCGGCCTGGCCCACCGCCCCGCGAATGGGGCAACACACCGCAACTGTGGCGTGGTGTGGCATGGAACTGGCCTGCCCTGCAGCGCTGGACCTTTGCGCACCTCGGCGCACTCGATCCCCAACGACCGGTCCAGGTGGTGCAAGGCAACCGCGAGACCAACGCCGCGCACTTGGTCAGCACCACCTGGGGCGAACATCTGGCCCGGTTGGATCAAGACCCGCGCGCCACCGACGAGCCCGTGGGCCATCTGAAGGAGTTCGATCTCCTGAAACACTTTCCGGCCTTGCGCGACGACCTCGACCCCAACGCGCTGTTCCCGCCCGGGTCGGTGATCTCGCACCAAGCGTGGATCGGGCCTGCCCATGCGCGCACGGGCCTGCACTACGACCTGCTGGACAACGTGGCCTTGACCCTTCGCGGACGCAAACGGTTCTACCTATTGCCGCCGGGCAGCGTGGAGGCGGCGCAGCAGGTGTCGCGCAAGTTCGACCGTTGGGCCAGGCTGTCGGTGTTGGGGGTGGATGCCCTGGCGCAGCGGTTCGAAGCCCAGGGCCTGGCAGCGCCTCAGGTGGTGGACCTGGGCCCCGGCGACGCGCTGTACGTGCCCCATGGCTGGTGGCACGAGGTCGTGAACCTCGAAGCCAGCGTGTTGCTCAGCGGCTTCTTCGGGAGCCGACAACGCACCTGGGGCTGCTGGCTGCAAACGGGCGCCTTGCAGCTCGCGCACAACGCCGGCCTGTGGCGTCGCGGCCATTGCACCTGTCATTGCAAAGCCGGGTAAGGTTCAACGCTGCGCAGTCGGCGCCCGCATAGGCCAGGCCAGCGCCAGCCACAACAGCATCAACGCGGCACTGACCCCAAAGATCCCGGCACTGCCCGCTAGCTTGAAGACCAGGCCGCCCAGCAAACCACCGGTGAAGATGCCCAGCGACATCAACGTGTTGTACACACCCAGCGCCGCGCCGCGCTGGTGTGGTCTGGCCAGCCGGGAGGCCAGGCTGGGCTGGCTGGCTTCCTGCGTGTTGAAGCCCACGAAGTACAGCGTGAGCAGCCCCGCCACCGCCCACAGCGAAGGCGCCTGCAGGCTCAGCAGAAAGCCCAGCTGCACCAGCGCGATGAGGGCAATGGCGCCCAGATACACCGCGCGGAAATAGCCATGGCGCTCCAGCCGGAACAGAAAGCCGCCCATGACCAGCAGCGAACCGAGCACGGCGGGCAGATAGACCTTCCATTGGTTGGCGCCGGCCACGCCGACTTCGACCAGCAGCGCGGGCACCGACAGCCACATGGCGATCTGCACCGCGTGCAGCACGAACACACCCAGGTCCACCCGCAGCAAGTCGGCGTCTGCCAGCACCTCGCGCAGGCCCCCGCGCGACTGCTGCACATGTTGCACCGGCTCGGGCGGCACCACCCAGATCACCACCGCCATGCCAATGGCCGCCATGACGCCGGTCATGAAGAACAGGCCAGAAAGACCGATGTGTGGCACCAGCACCGGCGCCAGCACCAGCGAGAGTGCAAACATCATCGCGATGCTGATACCCACCAATGCCATCGATTTGGTCCGCACCTCATCGCGCGTGAGATCGGCCAGCAGGGCGGTGACGGCGGCTGAAATGGCGCCGGCGCCCTGCAGGGCACGCCCGGCCACCAGCCACGGCAGGCTGGGTGCCCAGGCCGCCAGCAGGCTGCCCAGCACAAACAGCGCCAGACCGAACAGGATCACCGGCTTGCGGCCCAGCCGGTCGGACGCCATGCCCATAGGCACCTGCAGCATGGCCTGGGTGAGGCCATACATGCCCATGGCCAGGCCCACCAGCGCCGGGTTGTCGCCGCCGGGGTAGTGGCGGGCCTCCAGCGCAAACACCGGCAACACGAGAAACAGCCCCAGCATGCGCAGGGCGTAGATGGAAGCCAGTGACCAGGATGAGCGCCGCTCTGCCGGTGTCATGCGGGCAACGCTGGAATGCGACGAATCGGCGGAAACGGCAGAAACGGAGGAGGAGGTCACGTGCAAAAAATCGGAATCGGGACGGCTAGCACGCCGACTCAGAAATTTCGAAACACAAAAACGCGCCTTCAACCCGATGGCGGCGTTGCACATCCGCGCGATACCTACGGGTATCGCTGTGGTGTGCGCCTTGCCAGCGGCTTGAATGCATCGTTTTTGTCATGCTCCGAAATCTCTGAGTCGGCGTGCTAGGCCCCCGATCTGCGTGATGCTGTTGGCGGGGTCCCAGATTGTGCGCCAACCCGCATGGTCTTGACGGAGGCTCCAGCCAGAACCCGCCTGGCTCGCACAAGAGACGCTTGGCGGAATCAGGCAAAATCGCGCACCGCATCCCGACCGCCCTGTATGACGTCCCCACGCCACCTGCCCAATATCGACATCATGAGGGGCATGGCGGTCCTCGCGGTCGTGGCTCACCACCTTCATGCCTACACGGGATTCTCGGTGCCCATCCTCGGCACCTTCGGTGGACTGCTTGGCGTCCAGCTGTTTTTTGTGCTCAGTGGCTACCTGATCACAGAGAGTGCCAGCAAGCACACCACTTCCGTTTACTGGTTGCACCGGGTGCTCCGCATCTTCCCCGCGTACTGGGTGGCCTACCTGCTGGTGGGCGTGCTGACGGGCAAACTCATTCCAGACCGGATCATCGAGAGTCCCTTCCCTTTTTTTCTGAACCTGGTCAACCTTCAGCAATTGCATGCGGTTGCGCTGTTTGAGTTCGACGTGATCAGCGTCTCCTGGACGCTCACGGTGGAAGTGATCTGGTACGCCCTGGCGCCCCTGTTGTTGGTGGTCGGCCTTCGTCGGCCCTGGCATTTGCTCGCGGGCCTCATGCTGCTTTCGATCGCATGGACCTGGCTGGCCAGTCACCGCCACCTGGATGAACTCTACCGCCCGACATTGGAACAACTGTCCCGCCCCTGGTCGCCCGGCCAGCTCAGCGTGTTGATAGGGGCGGCCTTTCCGGCGCAGCTGATTTATTTTGGCCTGGGCTCGGTGGCCTACCACCTCCGCGACCGTCTGAGTGCGATCAGTGCCTGGATACCGGGCATTGCCTGGCTCGTCTGCCTGGGTGCCATGCCGTTCTATTTCAATCACCTGCAGATGGCGACGCAGGTCGTCGGGCTGGGGGTGGCGGCCCTGTTCGTCTGGATGCTGAAGATACCGGCGCTCAAGCTGCCGTTTCTGGCCTGGACCGGCCAGATTTCCTATTCCATCTATTTGCTGCACTTTCCGCTGATCGTGTACGGCTTCCACAAGCTGGGGCGGCATGGCCCGGTGCATCTGTTGGTCACGATGGCCGTCATCTACCTGTGCGCCTATGCGCTCTACCGCTGGGTGGAGCGCCCGGGCATGCAACTGGCGCGACGCTGGACGCCGCCCCGGGCGCAGGTGGGCAGCGGTATCTGAGGCTCGGCTGGCGGGGCGTCAGTCCCGCGCAGACACCGCCAGCCCCGCACGCAAACCGTCGCCGATGTCGTGCCCGGTCGGCTCCTGGAACAGTCGCAGGCCAAACTCCGGCAGGATCGCCAGCAGGTGGTCAAAGATGTCGCTCTGCACACCTTCATGCACCACCCAGGCGGTGCTCGACGTGAAGCAGTACACCTCCATCGGCACCCCTTGGGCCGAAGGCTCCATGGCCCGCACCATCAGCGTCATGTTCTGGTGAATGCCGGGGTGCTGGCGCAGGTAGGCGTCGATGTAGGCGCGGAAAGTGCCCAGGTTGGTGAGGCGGCGCTGATTGGCGGGATCCTTGGCCAGCTCGCCCAGCTTCTGGCTCAGTTCCGTGTTGGTGCCCTGCACCTCCTGCAGCTTGCGCTCCAGGTAGGGCCGGATGAGAGCGATGTGCTTGAGCCGATCGATGTCTGGCGGCTCCAGGAAGCGCACCGCGGCGGCGTCCAGCCGAATGGTGCGCTTGATCCGGCGCCCACCGGCTTCCGACATGCCGCGCCAGTTGCGAAAACTCTCCGACATCAGGCGCCAGGTCGGGATGGTGGTGATGGTCTTGTCCCAGTTCTGCACCTTCACCGTGTGCAGCGCGATGTCGATCACATCGCCATCGGCGCCCAGTTGCGGCATCTCGATCCAGTCACCCACACGCAGCATGTCGTTGGACGCGAGCTGCAAGCCCGCCGTGAACGACAGCAAGGTGTCCTTGAACACCAGCAACAGCACGGCCGACATGGCGCCCAGGCCTGAGAGCAGGATCAGTGGCGATCGGTCAATGAGTGCGGCAATGATGACCAGGCTGCCAATGAGCATCAGCGCCAGCTTGCCCAACTGGATGTGGCTCTTGATCGAACGCGTGGGGGCAGAGATGGTCACGCCTGTGCGTTCGTGGTCTTCCTGCACGGCGTCGAGCAGCGCCATCAGGATGCGCACCACATGCAGCACGGTGACGGCCACCGCCACATTGCGGATGATGCTCACCGCTACAGCGGGCAGGTGGGGAATGAGTTCCACCGTGGTCTGGATCACCAGCGAAGGAACGATCTGCGACAGCCGCCGCAACACGGTGCGGTGCAACACCACCTGGGCCCAGCGGCCCTGCATCGCCTGCACCCAGCGGCCCACACCTTGTTGCAGCAGTGTGTGCACCAGCCAGCGGGCCACGTAGGCCAGCGCGCACATGGCCAGCAGGCCCAGCATGGCCTGAATGGCGGGGTCCTGCTCCATCAGCCAGGGGATATCGAAATTCATTTCAGTCTGCGGTGTTGGATGCGCCTGCGACCCAGGCCTGCACGGCCCGCTTGCCAGGTCGATGGCAAGCCGAGGAGACACGTGGACGGGGACTTTCGTCAGAAACCACGCACCGGAACACGAGCGTACCGATGCCGCAGCGTGTGCCCGGTTTCAGGCAAGGAGTCGTGATCATAGGCGCTCATCACCCACGGGAACGGCGCCGGGGCACATCAGGATGTGAGCGCAATGGCTCGCGATCCTGCGTTCGCCAGGTGTCTCCAGTTCGCAGGGCTTCACAAATTTCCACCCGGATTTATCATGTCGGGTTGCCTTCCGGTCTACCCTCTTGCCTGTCCCGCCTTGAATCACCCGCTGCCCCCCCTTCCTCAATCCGCCCTCCATCCCCTGTCGGCCCCGCACCGCCCGGCGGTGCTGTCGGTGCGCGGCGCACGCACCCACAACCTCAAAAACATCGATCTCGACATCCCCAAGCACGCGCTGGTGGTGATCACCGGTCTGTCGGGGTCGGGCAAGAGCAGTCTGGCATTCGACACGCTGTACGCCGAGGGCCAGCGCCGCTATGTGGAGAGCCTGTCGGCCTACGCACGGCAGTTCCTGCAGTTGATGGACAAGCCCGACGTGGACCTGATCGAAGGCCTGTCGCCCGCCATTGCCATTGAGCAGAAAGCCACCAGCCACAACCCGCGCTCCACCGTGGGCACGGTCACCGAAATCCACGACTACCTGCGCCTGCTGTACGCCCGCGCCGGCACGCCCTACTGCCCGGACCACAACCTGCCCCTGGCCTCACAGAGTGTGGCGCAGATGGTGGACACGGTGCTGGCCCTGCCCGAAGGCACACGCCTGATGATCGTGGCGCCGGTGGCGCGTGAGAAGAAAGGCGAGTTCGTCGAACTGTTTGCCGATATGCAGGCCCAGGGTTATGTGCGTTTCCGCATCAACGGCGAGGTGCTGGAGTTTGATGCTCTGCCCGCGCTGAAAAAGACGGAGAAGCACAACATCGACGTGGTGGTTGATCGCATCAAGGTGCGTTCCGATACTGAAGAAGACGCTGTGAATCCGTTGCGACAGCGCCTCGCTGAGAGCTTTGAAGCTGCGCTCAGGCTGGCCGACGGCAAGGCCCTGGCGGTCGACATGGACAGCGGCGCCGAACAAGCGTTTTCGGCCAAATTCGCCTGCCCCGTGTGCAGCTACACCGTGGGCGAACTGGAGCCACGGCTGTTCTCGTTCAACTCGCCCATGGGCGCTTGCCCCACCTGCGACGGCCTGGGCCACACCGACTTCTTCGACCCAGCACGCGTGGTGGCCTTTCCCACGCTGAGCCTGGCCAGCGGCTCCATCAAGGGCTGGGACCGGCGCAATGGCTACTACTTCGCGATGATCGAATGCCTGGCCGCGCACTACAAGTTCAGCGTGGAAGCGCCCTGGGACAGCCTGGGCGAGGCGGTTCAGCAGGTGGTGCTGTACGGCTCGGGCGAAGAGGAAGTGAAGTTCAGCTACGCGCTGGAGTCCGGCGCCAGGGCCGGCAAACGCATCACCAAGATGCACCCCTTCGAAGGCATCATCCCCAACTTCGAACGCCGTTACCGTGAGACCGACAGCGCCGCTGTGCGCGAAGAATTGTCACGTTACCGCGCCGTGCAACCCTGCCCGGACTGCGGCGGCTCGCGCCTTCGCCGGGAAGCGCGCCACGTGTTTGTGGGCGAAGGCGAACACAAGCAACCCATCTACAAGATAAGCCACATCACCCTGGGCGAGTCCCTCGCCTACTTCCAGCGGCTCGAACTGCAGGGCGCCAAAGGCGACATCGCCGCGCGCGTGATCAACGAGATCCGCCAGCGCCTGAAATTTCTCAACGATGTGGGCCTGAACTACCTCAGCCTGGACCGCAGCGCCGACACCCTCAGCGGCGGCGAGGCGCAGCGCATCCGCCTGGCCAGCCAGATCGGCAGCGGTTTGACCGGTGTGATGTACGTGCTCGACGAGCCCAGCATCGGCCTGCACCAGCGCGACAACGACCGCCTGATCGCCACGCTGCAGCACCTGCGCGACCTGGGCAACACGGTGCTGGTGGTGGAACACGACGAAGACATGATCCGCACCGCCGACCATGTGATCGACATGGGCCCCGGCGCGGGCGTGCACGGTGGCCGGGTGATGGCGCAGGGCAGTTGCGAGCAAGTGATGGCCACCGCCGATTCGCTCACCGGCCAGTACCTCAGTGGTACGCGCATCATCGCCGTGCCCACGCATCGCAACCCCTGGCTGCCCGTGAACAAGGCCGCCGCCGAGGCCAAGGCCGCGCCCATCAAATCGCGCTTTCCTCAGAGCCCTGCAGCCGAGCGCCGCAGCGCCCGCGAAGCCGCCCACGTGGCCACCCTGGGTGAGTTGCAGGAAATCCGTGTGGTCAACGCCAGCGGCCACAACCTCAAGGGCGTGAGCGTGGCCTTCCCGGTGGGCCTGCTCACCTGCGTCACCGGCGTATCGGGCTCGGGCAAGTCCACCCTGGTGAACGACACGCTGTATGCCGCCGTGTCGCGCACGCTGTACCGCTCGCACGAAGAGCCCGCAGCTCACGAAGCCATCGAAGGCATTGAACACTTCGACAAGGTCATCAACGTCGACCAGTCGCCCATCGGGCGCACGCCGCGCAGCAACCCGGCCACCTACACCGGCCTGTTCACCGGCATCCGTGAACTCATGGCCGAAATGCCCACCGCGAAAGAGCGCGGCTACGGCCCCGGCCGCTTCAGCTTCAACGTGGCCGGCGGTCGCTGCGAGGCCTGCCAGGGCGACGGCGTGGTCAAGGTGGAGATGCACTTCCTGCCCGATGTGTACGTGCCCTGCGAGGTCTGCAGCGGCCAGCGCTACAACCGCGAAACACTGGACGTGCAGTACAAGGGCCGCAACATCGCGCAGATCCTGGACATGACGGTGGAGCAGGCCCACGCCTTCTTCGGCGCCGTGCCCACCCTGCACCGCAAGCTGCAGACGCTGCTGGACGTGGGCCTGAGCTACATCCAGCTCGGCCAGAGCGCCACCACGCTCTCGGGCGGCGAGGCGCAGCGCGTCAAGCTGGCACTGGAACTGAGCAAGCGCGACACCGGCCGCACCCTCTACATCCTCGACGAACCCACCACCGGCCTGCACTTCGCCGACATCGAACTGCTGTTGAAAGTGCTGCACCAACTGCGCGACGCCGGCAACACCATCGTGGTGATCGAGCACAACCTCGACGTCATCAAGACCGCCGACTGGGTGATCGACATGGGCCCCGAAGGCGGCGCCGGCGGCGGCACCGTGGTGGCCACAGGTACCCCGGAACAGGTGGCCGCCGAACCCGCCAGCCATACTGGCCGCTACCTGCAGCGACTGTTGAAACGCTAAGGCAGGAACGGGAAGCGGAGTCATTGCTTCCGGAGCGAAATGCCTTGTTCCAGGGATACCGTGGAACCGGCTTTGCCGGGCCACAGGTATCGCCCCCTTGAGAGGGGATGCGGCTACGCGCAGCGAGCAAGCAACGGGGGTGGGCCTACCGCCTTCGATTGCGGTAGGCGATTCCCAGGTTCACGCTGTGTGTGATGGGACGGCCCACCAGCGGGCTGCGGGCTGCATCACCCTGCAGGCGCGACAGGTCCACACCGCCGAACACCACCCAGCGCTGGCTGATCGCCGTGGTGAACTTGGCGCCCGCTTGAATGCCTTCCCAACCGCTGCCCAGAGCGTAGGGTGCGCGACCGACCAATTGAGCGGCTTCGGGCGAGATGCCGAAATGGGTCCTCATGTACCGGGCATCTGCCCAGCCGGCCGAGAGGCCGAAGTCCAGCTGGGTGGCTTCCGACACCGGGTAGCGGTAGCTCACGCCGCCACCGGCCCGCATGCCGCCGCCCTTGCCCATGATGTCCTGGTCCATGTTGACGTTCCATGACCAGCGCTCACCCACGGGTCGGTGCGCAGACACGCGAGCCCGCACGGTGGTTCGAATATCGGGCAGGCCGCGAAACAGCGGCTCGTCGTCGAAGGTGCGACCATTGTCCACCCGCAAGGAAAGCCCGATGTTCCAGTCCTGAGCGGCGAGCAGCTCAGCGCTCACGCCCGTTTCACCCGAGCGGCGCCCCGCTCCCAGCAGCGTGCTGCCTTGCGAGCGGGACACCCTCAAAGGGCCCACCTGAAAATACCAGACAGGTTTGAGGCTGGTCTTGCGCTCCCCGGCCCCAATGTGCGCGGTCGAGGACACGACCGAAGCACCGACCAGATAGTCCTTGGGGTGCCGATCTTCCTTGGTTTCTTCGGCAAGGGCCCACAAGGGTGTGACCAACACCAGGGCGGACAGAGAGGGACGGGTCAGTTGAGAAAACACCATGGGTCTGCATCTTATCGGGCGCGCCAGGCCCATTTGTAAGCGACTGCGTCGTCTGAACAACACTTCGACATCCCGGATGTGCTGCGGTAGATGATTCTTTCCAACACTGTCAGACTCCTTTTTTGACATCAACCCGTGTCCCCATGTCACTGGAAATCGAGCTCAAGCTGGCTTTGAGGGCAAATGACGTGCCCAGACTGAAGGCCCACCCCCTGCTCGCGGCTCAAAAGCCCCGCCGGGAACGCCTGCTCAACACCTATTTCGACACCTCCACCCTCGCCCTCATGAGCCAACGCATCGCGGTGCGGGAGCGTCAGGTGGGCCGGCGCACCCTGCTCACGGTCAAAACGGCGGGCAGCTCGGTCGGTGGGCTGAGCCAGCGCCAGGAATGGGAAGCGCCCACCCGGCCGGGTCAGTTCGACTTCGCCGCGCTGGTCGATGACGAAGCGCTCGCATCGTCACTCTCTGCGCTGGCCTGGCAACTGGTCCCGGTGTTCCGCACAGACTTCGAGCGCCACACCTGGCAGTTGCACCTGGGCGAGGCGCACATCGAGGTCGCACTCGATCAGGGCCGGATCACCACCGGCGACGGCCAGGGCCCGCACCAGGAAACCCTGCTGGAACTGGAGCTGGAGCTGAAGTCAGGCCCCTCCGATGCGCTGCTGGATCTGGCCCACACCCTGGCCCTGGGTCCCGGCGGCGACGCCGCCAGCGGCATCTGGCTGCACCCCGTGGACCGCAGCAAAGCCGAGCGGGGGCTGGCGCTGTTCCTCGGGCAGAAAATACAGCCCGCACCGGCACAAGCGCTCACGCTCCGGGACGACATGTCGACCGTGAGCGCCTTCCGGTGCGCGGCGCTCAGCTGCATCAGCCACCTCCAGACCAACGTGGCCGGTCTGCTGCAAACCGGTGCTGACGCCTTGCCCGACCCGGAATTCATTCACCAGTCCCGCATCGCCCTGCGGCGACTGCGCACCGGCCTTCGCCTTTTTGCGCCCTTTCTGCCACGCCGGTTCACCGCACACTGGCAGGCGCAGTGGCGTCTGACGGCGCACGCGCTGGGCGAGGCGCGCAACTGGGACGTGCTGGCCACGGAGAGCCTGCCCGCTTTGCTCGGCGCTGCTGCGGGCGGAGCGCCCGGCGACGGGTTGATGGCATGGGTAGAAGACCAGAGGCGCGCAGCCAACCGCCTGGCATTGGCACAACTCAGGCACCCCACCCACACCTCGAACCTGCTGGCTTTCACCCGTGCCGTGCTGGCCCTGCCCACGGACGACCTGCCCGAATCGTCTCTGGCAGAGTGGGCCGGCAAACACCTGATGCGGCGCCATCAGCGACTGCGACGCGAGGTGCGGCGCGCACTGCAGGCCGGTCCCGAAGGCCGTCACGAACTGCGCATCGAGCTGAAGAAACTGCGCTACGCCCAGTCGTTCCTTGCCAGCCTCTTGCGACCCAAACACGTGGCCCGCAGCACCGCGACACTCGCCAAGGTGCAGGACCTGCTCGGCCATCTCAACGACTTGAGCACGGCACAAACCCTGTTGGCGGACTGTCCCTTGCCAGAGGCGCAGACACTGCGCGCACAGGCGCAAGCGCAGATCCAGGACGGCCTGAAAGACCTGCCGCAGGTAGAGCGCAAGCTGTTGAAAAAACCACTTTCTGTGGAGGTGATCAACCCCGCCAAATGACCGGGGCTTGGCAAAAGATGCCGAGCCAGACCACAATGGCTCCCCAACTGTGCACTGCAGGGAGTTCCCATGGCGTCCATCACCCTGAGATTTCTCGTTGAACCGGGCCTGGCTGGCCCGGGTGGTCTGGTGCACGGCGGCACCGTGATGAAGTGGCTGGACGACGCGGCACATGCCTGCGCCACCACCTGGTCCCGCAGTGCCTGCCGCACGGTCTACATCAGCAGCATCCGGTTTCACCGCTCGGTCAAGGTGGGCGAACTGGTCGAAGTCCGCGCACGCTTGGCCTTCACCGGCGAGACCAACATGAACATCACGGTCGACCTGCACAGCGGCGACCTCAGCGACGGACGCCTGGAGAAGACCGCCGAATGCCTGGTGGTGCTGATCGCCGTCGACGCCAAAGGCAATCCCTTGCCAGTGGACCGCTGGACGCCCGAAACCCCGGGCGAAATGGCACTGGCCAGCAGCGCCCGCGCCCAGTTCGACAGCACAAGACCCGCTCCGCTAGAGTAACCCCCCGCGCCGCCTTCGGCGTCACCCCCCTGAAGGGGGCACACCCAGTGGCCCGGCAAAGCCGGTTCCACGGGTGCTCTGGATAAGGCTGCTGCTGGCGGGACGGACCGCGCTCCGGAGTGGCCCATGAACTTGCACCCCGGGGTGTCGAATTGGAGCCTCGGTCCAAGAACTGCAGGCGAAGTCTCCGGCGCGCGACACACCCCTTCCAGGGCACCCGCGGAACCGGCTTTGCCGGGCCGCCAGGTGCGTCCCCCTCCGGGGGGTGACGCCGAAGGCGGCGCGGGGGGGCTACACTTTTCCGCTAGGGCGAGCCGCCACCTTGTCTCGCCAGGCCTGCAGCGCGTGCAGGCCGGCGTCGGCGGGTTTGAAGCGCATCAGGCGGGCGAATTCGATGGTGCAGAACGCCGTGATGTCGGCGATGGTGAAGCGCTCGCCTGCCACCCAGGGCTGGCGTTGCAGTTCGGCGTCGAGCCAGGTCGCCGACTCCATGAATTTTTGGATTTGCGACTGACCGAAGTCGGCAAACTGTGGCTGTTCCAGCACCGCCAGGCCGGGGTGGGTGTGGCGGATGCAATTGGCGGCGGGCAGCATCAGGTGCCACTCCATGCGCCGGTCCGCCATTTCGATGAACGCGCGCTCTTCGGCGTTCACCCCCATCAGGTTGGGTTCGGGGTGCAGCGACTCCATGTAGGTGCAGATGGCGCGGGACTCGGTGAGCACCCGGCCATCGTCCAGCTCCAGCGCCGGCACCCGGGAGAGCGGGCTTTTGGCCCTGTAGGTGTCGGCCTTGTGCTCCTGCTCATTCAGGTCCACCTGTACCAGTTCCAGGCCGTTGATGTTCTTTTCCACCAGGAACATCAGCACGCGGCGTGGGTTGGGCGCTCGGGAGGCAACGTAGAGCTTCATGCGGCAACTCGATCAGATGTCATCCCGCATGGTAGTCAGACCGGATGCCCCTGTGGGGAAAACCGGTGTCGCCTGCGCGAAACAGCAGGCGAACAGCCCTAGCCCTTGGCGGCTTCCAGCAGGTCGCGCGTGCGCAGGGCCTCGCGCCTGGCCGCCTCTGCAAAATCGTCGCCGCCCGACGCATACAGGATGGCACGCGACGAGTTGACGATGATCGGGCCGGTGGTCTGCCCGTCTTTTTGGCGCCAGCCGGCCCGCACTGTAGCCACGGCATCGCCACCCTGCGCGCCAACACCGGGGATCAGCAGGGGCAACGTGGGCGCAATCTCGCGCACACGCTCAATCTCGTCAGGGTAGGTGGCGCCGACAACCAGTCCAAGTTGGCCGTTGAGATTCCATGGGCCCTGGGCGAGACGAGCGATGTGTTCATAGACGCGAGGGGTTCCTTCAGTGAATGCCAGGTGCTGGTTCTGCAGGTCGTCGCCACCGGGATTGGAGGTACGGCACAGCAGGAAAGCACCCTTGCCATGGTGTTTCAGGTAGGGCTGCACCGAATCAAAGCCCATGAAGGGCGAGAGCGTGACCGCGTCTGCCCCATAGCGCTCGAAGGCTTCGATGGCGTATTGCTCGGCGGTGCTGCCGATGTCACCGCGTTTGGCGTCCAGGATCACCGGCACCTGGGGCGCCACGGCACGCATGTGTGCCATCAGCCGCTCCAGTTGTTCTTCGGCGCGGTGGGCGGCGAAGTAGGCGATCTGCGGCTTGAAGGCGATGGCGGTGTCGGCGGTGGCTTCGACAATGGCGGCGCAGAAGTCGTAGATGCGGCTGGCATCGCCCTTGAAGCGGTCGGGAAATTTCGCCGGGTCCGGGTCCAGGCCCACGCAGAGCAGGGAACGGTTCTGGCGCTCAGCGTGGCGCAGCATGTCGAGAAAGGTCATGCGGCGATTTTACGAGGGGCTCCGCGGCCACCCGCCCGCACCCTTCGGCGACACGCCCCGGCGCCTTCCATCATCTACGATCACCGGATGCACGCCCTCTCCCGCCAGCAACTCACCCTGCTCATCCTGATCACGCTGGTATGGGGCGTCAACTGGCCCATCATGAAGCTGGGCGTGACGGGTTTCCCGCCGCTCACCTTCCGCGGCCTGTGCATGTGGATCGGCCTGCCGGTGCTGGGCGCGGTGCTGGTGTGGCGGCGGGTGCCGTTCCGCATCGAACGGGCGCACTGGCCCGAACTCGCGGTGCTCACGGTGTTCAACATGCTGGTCTGGCACACGCTGGCCATTCTGGCGATCCAGACGCTCTCCAGCGGCCGCGCGGCCATCCTGGGTTACACCATGCCGGTTTTTTCTGCCGTGATCGGCGCCTGGTGGTTCGGTCAGCGCCTGCCCGGCCGGGCCTGGGGCGGGGTGGCTGCCGCCGCACTGGGCGTGGTGCTGCTGCTGTGGCACGAGATGACGCAGCTCACCGGCAGGCCTGCCGGTGTGTTCATGATGCTGGTGGCTGCGGTGGCCTGGGCGGTGGGCACGCAGTTGATGCGCCGCACGAAGATCCCTCACCCCACGCTGGCGCTGTCGTTCTGGATGACCTTTTTCACCGCCTTGTGGACCACCGCACTGGCCGTCATCTTCGAGCGCGAAGCCTGGGCGATGCCCACACCGGCCGTCTGGTCGGCCATTGTGTACAACGCGCTGGGCGTGTTCGCCTTTGCCCAGGTGGCCTGGCTGATGATGGCACGCGACCTGCCCCCCATCGCTTCGACCCTGTCGGTCATGTTCATTCCCGTGCTGGGGGTGTTCAGTGGTGCTTGGTGGCTGGGGGAGGTGTTGCATTGGCAGGATTGGGCTGCGGTGGGGTTGGTGATGGTGGCGATTGCGAGCGTTCTCTTACCGAAGAGGTAGCGCGCACCACCGCTGTGCCTTCACTCCCTCCCCCGCTGGGGGAGGGTTGGGGTGGGGGCCTTTGTCCGGAGCGCAGCCTCCACCGACGCGAGATGCGCCCTTCCAGGGAGGGAGTACCGAAGCCTTTCCGGAGTGAAATGCCTCAGTCCAGGGCACCCGTGGAACCGGCTCCGCCGGGCCACAGGGTGCGTCCCCCCTCCAAGCCGAAGGCGCAAGAGAGGGGGGAAGCCGCGTCAGCGGCGCAGGGGGGTGTTCACATCTGTTCCATCGCCAGACAAAGATCTGCCCAAGCCTTGCCTTTGTCGGTGGGTGTGCGCAGCAGGTAGGCCGGGTGGTAAGTGACGATCACGGGCACGCCTTCGTAGCGGTGCACCTGGCCCCGAAGGCGGCCGATGGGATCGGTGGTTTTCAGCAGGGACTGCACGGCGAAGCGGCCCATGGCGACGATGACCCTGGGCTTCACCAGCGCCACCTGGCGCGCCAGGTAGGGTTCGCACTGGACCACTTCCGCGGGCTGCGGGTTGCGGTTGGCGGGGGGGCGGCACTTGAGCACGTTGGCGATGTAGGCGCCCTTTTCGCCCTCACCGGTGCGGCTGCGGCCCACCGCAAGCAGCATGTTGTCGAGCAGCTGGCCGGCCGCGCCAACGAACGGTTCGCCCTGCCGGTCCTCGTTTTCGCCCGGTGCTTCACCCACGATCATCCAGTCCGCTTGCGTGTCGCCCACGCCAAACACGGTGTTCGTTCGGCCCTGGCACAAGCCGCAGGCCCGGCAGCCTGCCACGGCGGCTTGCAGCGTTGGCCAGTCCATGGTTTCGATGCCAGCCGGGCGCTTGCCCCCGGCGTCGGCCTGCGCGGGAACGGGTGACGGAACGGCAGCAGGCCGGGCGACAGGCGTAGGCGCACGTTCGGCGGGTCGATGCGCCACGGCATCGGGCGCCTCCTTCGGAGCCGGCGCAGCGCCGGGCGACGCCGGTGCAGCAACTCCGGCGTCCACAGCCACGGCGGCGGGTCTTGGCTTGGGCGCCCAGACGCGCACCCCCATCTCCGCCAGCATGGCGCGCTGGCGGGCATCCAGTTGCGGCACAAACGAGGTGTCGTCTTCGGTCACGGTCGGTGATTCGCTCATGGGCCTTTCTCTTTGATCGGGGACGCCACCAGATTCAGGCTCATGACCACGGCGTCTTCCCGTTGAAACTTGCCGTTCGGGTAGTAGCCCTTGCGCAAGCCCACCTGGGCGAAGCCGTGGCTTTCGTACAGACGACGGGCGGGCAGGTTGCTCTGGCGCACTTCCAGCCAGAGCCACTGAGCACCCTGGGCACGCGACCACAGGGCGAGCGCGTCGAGCATGAAACGCGCCCAGCCCATGCGCTGGTGGGCCGGCGCCACGGTGATGTTGAGCAGATGCACTTCGTCCACACCGGGCATGGCGACCAGATAGCCCAGCAACACTCGGCCGTCTGCGCGCTCAGGGTGAATCACATCGCCGGGCAGCGCTTCCCCCAGCAGCATCATGGCCGGATGATCCGATTGCAACGAGTCAAGAAAGTGCTTGCGTGACCAGGGATGGGCGTAGGCGCTGGCCTCGACCGCCTGCACCGTGTCCACATCGGCAGCGGTCATCGGCTCGAACGCGATCCGGCGCTCGGCCCCGGTGGGCACGGCGTGCGGCCAGTCTGCCGCTTGCCAGCGCACGACATGGGAGGATTCAGCCTGGGAGGATGGGGCCATGGACAAAACCGTCTTCACACGGGCGCTGCAGCGGCCCGAAGTTGCTCACGTTCGGCCGTGGTCTGGGCGACCTTGTCGCGCACGTACAAGGGCAAGGCATCTTGGGCGGCCACGGCCGCCCCACTGGCCAGCAAACCGGGGGCGAGCCGCAGCAATGCCGCGGCGGTGGGCAACAGGGTCAGTGGCGCCACGGATCGACCGGCCAGCAAGGCGGGATAGGCGCTGAAGGCGTTGCCCGCCCACAGCACATCGATCACCTGGCTGTCGAGGAGACCGCCTGGCGAGCCCATCTTGTTCAATGGTTCCAGGCAGGCGTCAACGTAGGCGAGCAGGTCCTGCGGCGCACAGAGGCGCGCCGGTGCCAGCTCCTGCAGCCCTTCAGCACGGTTGGCATAAACCGCAACGTACAACTCGCCCATGCGCGCATCGAGCAGGGCCACGATGCCCTGCGGCGGCGTGCGGCCCGCCTGCTGCACCGTGAAGCGCGCCTCTTCGGCCAGCGCCAGCAAGGTGTCCACCGGCAGCACCGGCAACCCGCCCGCCCGGCCCAGGGCTTGCGTGCCATAGGCCAGGCCCTGGGCCACGGCGCAGGCGGTGCGCAGGCCGGTGAACGAGCCGGGGCCGCGCGCAAACACCACGGCGTCCAGGGTTTCCAGGGGCCAGCCGGCCTGGTTCAGCAAGGCCCCCACCTGCGGCAACAAGGTGGTCGAAGCCTGCGCGGCGCCCGGGCCGGTGTGGGTCCACACGGAGTCACCCACCGCACCCGAGCCCAGGGCGACCGACAGCGTGTCGGTGCTGGATTCGATCGCGAGAAACCGTTGCCCAACAGAGGGTGCAACAGGTGAAAGATCGGGTGGTGAGGACATGCGGGCATTATCGGCCACCCCCGCGCCGGCTCATCCTTGCCCACACTTCGTGAGCCACTTCACGGGCAAGCGCGCGGGTTTGAAACATGTGCTGCCGATGACGCACGAATCGCGACCTTTCGCCGCTCGATCTGGTACCTGAAGCGGCGCGGCACCTCATAATCGGCCACCATGTTTTCACGCCTGTTGCGCCTTCGAGATTCCACGCCCACCACCGGCCGGAATTCGATCGTGCCAGGGTGGCGACAAAGTGTGCTGGCGTGCCTGGCCGCACTGGCGCTGCCAGCTTGCGCCCAGTTGCCGGCAGCGGGTGATGCGCTGCCTGCGACCGTGCTCACGGCCTTGCAACGCGCCGGGGTGCCCACGGGCGCGATGTCGGCCCTGGTGGTGTCCACCGACACTGTTGCCCATGAACGCCTGCGCCACCGGGCTGGCGCCAGCGTGAACCCGGCATCGGTCATGAAGCTGGTGACCACCTACGCCGCGATTGACATGCTCGGCCCCGACTACACCTGGAAAACCGGCTTCTACACCGACGGCGAGGTCGAGCAAGGCGTGTTGCGCGGCAACCTGTATGTGCGCGGCGGCGGCGACCCCAAGCTGGTGCTGGAACGCCTGCAGGAAGCTTACTTCAGCCTGCAGGCGCAGGGGGTGCGCGTGATTCTGGGCGACATGGTGCTCGACCACAGCGCCTTTGAATTGCCTGCCCACGACCCGGGCGCCTTCGACGGCGAGGCCCTGCGACCGTACAACGCCGCGCCTGATGCCTTGCTGGTCAACTTCAAGTCCGTGGTGCTGACCTTTGTGCCCATTCCCGGCGCGGGCGTGGCCCACGTGCGCAGCGAGCCCCCCATGGCAGGGCTGACCATCGACCCCACCGTTCCGCTGAGCCGCAACGGCTGTGGTGACTGGCGCGGCGGTCTGCGTGCCCGGTTTGACGACGCCAACACCATCCGCTTCGAAGGCAGCTACCCGCAACGCTGCGGCGAACAGGTGTGGCCCGTGGCCTACCAGGACCCGGCCAGCTACGCCGCCAGGGCCATCGAAGGCCTGTGGCGCGCCTCTGGTGGCTCGATCACCGGTGTCGTGCGCACCGGCCTCACCCCACCCGGCGCGCGCCTGTTGCACGACGCTCGCTCGCTGCCGCTCTCGAACATCATCACCGACGTGAACCAGTGGAGCAACAACGTGATGGCGCAGCAGGTGTTCCTCACCCTGGGCCAGATTCCACCCACGCAGGTGATGACCGAAGGCAGTGTGGCCGATCGCCAGCTGGCGCTGCGCCCTGCCCGCTTTGAGCGCTCCCGCGAAGCGATCACCACCTGGTGGCACCGCACGTTCGGCACACGCTACTCGGCGCCCGTGGTCGACAACGGCTCCGGCCTCTCACGCGACGAACGCATCACCACCGACGGGCTGGCCAATCTGTTGCGCCATGCCGTGCGCCACCCCAAGGGCGATGCCTTCGTGCAGTCGCTGTCCATTGCCGGCGTGAAAGGCACGGCAGCGCGCATGGCGAACAGCCCGAACAGCGCCGCCCGTGGCAATGCCTGGCTCAAGACAGGCACCCTGCGCGACGTGACCGGCGTGGCCGGCTATGTGAACGCCGCCAACGGCGCGCGCTACGTGGTGGTCGCTTTCATCAACCACCCCAACGCACCCGCCGCCCGCCCGGCACTGGAAGCTTTGGTGGAATGGACGGCTCGCCAGGCAGACTGATCGCCGGTGAACGACGGCGTTTCCAGAGACCGCAACAATGCCGTGTGGCGCGGTATGGACTTGGCCATCACAGAGATCCAAAACACCGGCCGATCCGTATCATTCTCGCCATGCGCCCAGACGACCTCATCGGCTATTTCGCCGCCTGCCTCACCACATTCAGCTTCGTGCCCCAGGCCTGGCTGACGTTTCGCACACGCGACGTGAGCGGTATCTCGTTGGGCATGTACAGCGCCTTCACCCTGGGCATCGCGCTGTGGCTGGTCTACGGCCTGGCACTCAAGGCCTGGCCAGTGGTCGCAGCCAACACCGTCACCCTGGTGCTGGCGCTGGCCATTCTGGGTATGAAGCTGCACTACGGGCGCCGGTCGAATCCGACCAGCTGACACGAGCGGGTCTGCAAGAGGCGAATTGACTTGCCTCACAAGCCCGTCCGGCGCGCAGTGCCCCGTTCCAGAGACACCGAGGAACCGGCTTTGCCGGGCCTCTGGTGTCGCCCCCCTCCCAGGGGGGTGGCGCCGAAGGCGACGCGGGGGGTGGCGTCAAGTCAAGCCGCCGCCCGCTCCAACCGGTCCCGCACCCCATCCCATTCCGGCGATGCCGGCGGGGTTTCCACCCAGATCAGGCGCACGCCCGTGGCATCCAGTTCGCGCAGCACGGCAAACAGCTCCTGCGCTGCCGCAGCCGCATCCATGGGCATGCGCCGGACGGACGCATTGCGGTGTGCCTTCATCGGGCTGCGCGCGTACACCGCGATGTGCCTGGCATCAGCGCCCAGCACGTCCAGCGCCGTTTGCAGCGGCTTGGCGTCCATCAGCCGCACCTTGGCGCGCGGCGCGTAGTGTGAAGCCAGGGTGCCCGATGCGCGCGGCGCGGCTTCATCGCGCTCGCGCACCGGCTGCCCGCAGGCCGCTTCCAGTTGCGCCTGGGTGACCATGCCGGGGCGCAGCAATACCGGCGCGCCGCGGGAGCAGTCCACGATGGTCGATTCGATGCCCACCGGGCAAGCACCCCCGTCCAGAATCAGCAACTCGTCGTCGCCCAGCGCTGAGAACTCCTCCGCCACATGCCGGGCGGTGGTGGGGCTGACCCGGCCGAAGCGGTTTGCGCTGGGCGCGGCCACACCGGACACCCCATGAGCCGCCGCGGCGGTGAGCAGCGCCTGCGCCACCGGGTGCGCCGGGCAGCGCAGGCCCACCGAGCTCTGACCACCCGCCGCGACCGCCGCCACGTCCGGGCGACGGGGCACGATGAGCGTGAGCGGCCCGGGCCAGAACGCCTTCATGAGCGCCAGGGCGAACAGCGGCACGTCGCGAGCGTAATGATCCACCCCCGCGCGCCAGCCCTGTTCACCGATGCCAGGCGCCAGGTGCACGATCAACGGATGGTCGCTGGGCCGGCCCTTGGCAGCAAAGATGCGCTGGACCGCGCTGGCGTTGTCGGCGTTGGCCGCCAGGCCATAGACGGTTTCAGTGGGCATGCCTACCAGTGAACCGGCGGCCAGGCGCCCGGCCGCCGCCTCGATGGCGGCCGGGTCGTTCGCGTTCATTAACTGAGGCATGGATGCGCTGTCACCCGAAGTGCACACCCAAGCACGCGCACCGCAGAACCGGCTTTGCCGGGCTGCTGGTGCGGCCCCCTGGGGGGAAGCGCCGCAGGCGCACCGGGGGGGTCATGTCCTCAGACCCAGCAGCTGGAGCACCTGTGCTGCGGTCTCTCGCACCTGCGCCACAGTGGGTGCGGTGATGTTCAGATGCCCCATCTTGCGGCCCGGGCGGGCGCTGAGCTTGCCGTACAGGTGCAAGTGGGTGCCGGGCAGGGCCAGCACCTGTGTCCACGGCGGCGTGACCGCGCGCTCGCTGCGCTCGGCATGTGTGGCATTGGGTTCGAACCAGAGATCGCCCAGCAGGTTGACCATGATGGCCGGGCTGTGCTGGCGCGGTTGTGGCAGCGGCAGGCCGGCCAGGGTACGCACCTGCGCTTCAAACTGCGACATGTCGCAGGCGTTTTGCGTGTAGTGGCCGCTGTTGTGCGGGCGCGGTGCCATTTCGTTGACCACCAGGTCTTGCCCACCGGTGCCGTTGTCCACCACGAAATACTCCACGCACAGCACGCCCACGTAGTGCAGGTGATTGGCGATGGCCACGGTGCTGGCCTGGGCGCGCTCTGCCAGATCGGCCGGCACGGCGCCTTCATAGACCTCCGTGGTGGCCAGGATGCCGTCGCGGTGGGTGTTGGCCTGCACCGGGAAGCTGACCACCTGACCATTCGTGCCCCGCGCCACGATGACCGAGCACTCCGACTGCAAGGGCAACATTTTTTCCAGCACACAGGGCACACGGCCGAGCTGCTCCCAGGCGCTGGCCAGCTCTTCGCGGGTGGACACCCGCATCTGACCCTTGCCGTCGTAGCCCATGCGGGCGGTTTTCAGGATGCCGGGCAGCAGATCGGCCGGCACGGCGGCCAGCAGCTCGTCGCTTTCAATGGCCGCATAGGGCGCGGGATACACGCCGCTGACCGGCGCACAGGCCAGAAAGTGGGCCTTTTCCTTGATGCGGTCCTGCGCCACCGCCACGCACGGGGCCGATGGCGCCACGGGCCGGTGCGCACCCAGCGTCACCAGAGCGGGCGCGGGCACGTTCTCGAACTCGGTGGTGATGGCGTCGCAGCGCTGCATCAGCTGCGCCAGGCCCTGCTCGTCGTCGTACGCGGTCTGGATATGGAAATGGCTGATGAGGCCGGCCGGGCTCGCCGGGTCCGGGTCCAGCACTGCGGTGAAATAGCCCATGGCCTGCGCGGCCTGAACGAACATGCGGCCGAGCTGGCCACCACCCATGACGCCCAGGGTCATTTGTTGGCCGCGGTCGGACAAGGCGCCGGGCAAAAGGGGTTTGAGACTCATGGGTTCAGGAAGGCAGTGTCATCTGGCGCGCTGCTTCGGTCTGTGCCGCGCGGAAGGCCTCCAGCCTGGCGCGCAGGGCCGGGTCAACGTTGGCCAGCAGGGCCACGGCAAACAGCGCCGCGTTCGCCGCGCCCGCGCTGCCGATGGCAAAGGTGGCCACGGGAACGCCCTTGGGCATCTGCACAATGGAATGCAGCGAATCCACACCCGAAAGCGCCTTGGACTGCACCGGCACACCCAGCACTGGCACCACGGTCTTGGCCGCGATCATGCCCGGCAGGTGGGCTGCGCCGCCGGCCCCGGCGATGATGGCCTTGAGTCCGCGACCAACGGCCGCTTCGGCGTAAGCGAACATGTCGTCGGGCATGCGGTGGGCCGAGACCACACGCGCCTCGTGCGCGATGTCAAAGTCCTTGAGGATCTGCACGGCGTGCTGCATGGTGTCCCAGTCGCTGCTGGAACCCATGACCACGCCCACTTGGATGGGGTTCATGAGGGTGCCTTTGGCCAGCCGTGAAGCCAGCCGGTGCGGGAAGCGGGCTCGGGCAAGGGCGCCCGGCTCCGGTAAAGTGTCGATTTTACGTTTCCAGCCCCCGCACCCCCCGCTGCGCGGGCCACACCCGAGCATTTGCCATGATCAATGTCACCATCGCCAACTTCGAAACCGAGGTCATCGAAGCCTCGATGCACACACCCGTTCTGGTGGATTTCTGGGCCCCGTGGTGCGGCCCCTGCAAGGTGATCGGCCCGCTGCTGGAGAAGGTGGAGACCGAATACGCTGGCCGGTTCAAGCTGGTGAAAATCGATTCCGACCAGGAGCAGCAGCTGGCCGCAGCCTTCGGCATCAAGAGCATTCCCACCTGCGTGCTGCTGATGAACGGACAGCCGGTGGACGGCTTCATGGGTGCCCTGCCCGAAGGCCAGATCAAGGCCTTTCTGGACAAACACGTGCCCAGCGAAGACGAACTGGACGCCCTGGCTCAGGCCGACGAAGCGCAGCAACTGCTGGCCGAAGGCAACGAGGCCGACGCCGGCACCGCACTGGAGAAACTGGCCCAGGCGGTGGAACAAGCCCCCGAAAACGACGACCTGCGCTTTGAGCTGGTCCGCCAATGCATCAGCCACGGCCTGTTCGAACAGGCCACCGCCGCACTGGCCCCCACTTTGACGCGCATCCCCGCGTCGCTGCGCTTTGAAGCGCTGAACCAGTGGCTCAAGGCGCTGGAGTTCGTGGGTGCCGACCCGCGCGGTCAATGGCCCATGGAAAAGTTCGACGAACTGATCGCCCAGAACAAGCGCGACTTTGACACCCGCTTTGCCAAGAGCCGCGTGCTGATCGCGATGGGTGAATGGCCTTCCGCCCTGGAAGAGCTGCTGGAAATCATCATGCGCGACAAGAAATGGGAAGACGAGGCGCCGCGCAAGACCTACGTGGCCCTGCTGGAACTCATGACCCCGCCCAAGCCCAAGACCGACCCGGCGGCCACGGGCAAAAGCGCGGGGGGCATTGAACTGTCGGGCAAAGCGGCGGTGCAGGAAGACCCACAGGCGCAGTTGGTGTCGCAGTACCGGCGCAAGCTGAGCATGGCACTGAATTAGGCCCACCCCCGCGCCGGGCTGCGCCCGTCACCCCCTCAAGGGGGCGATACCTGGGACCGGCAGAGCCGGATCCTCGGTATCTCTGGAATAAGGCATTTCGCGCCGGAAAGGGTGTGGCTCACCCCCGTCGCTTGCTCGCTGGATCGGCCCCTCCCCCGGCTTTACAACATCTGCTCGGTTGAAGATTTTTTCCACAGGTTGAGGCCGCCGTCCACCGCGTGCTGGTCGATGGCGGTCAGCTCTTCGGCGCTGAAGCTGAGCTTGTCCAGGGCGCCCACCAGTTCCTTGATCTGTTCGGGCTTGCTGGCGCCGATGAGGGCCGAGCTCATGCCGTTGTGGCGCAGCACCCAGGCCACCGCCATTTGCGCGAGGCTCTGGCCACGCGCCTGGGCCATGTCGTTGAGCGCGCGCACATGGGTCAGGTTCTGCTCGCTCAGGTGTTCTGGCTTGAACGAGCCACCGCCCGGGCGGTGGATGCGCGCATCGTCGGGCACGCCATTGAGGTACTTGTTGGTGAGCAGGCCTTGCGCCAGCGGGCTGAAGGCGATGCAGCCCATGCCTTCGGCCTGCAGGGTGTCCAACAGATCCTCCTCCACCCAGCGATTCAACATGCTGTACGAAGGCTGGTGGATCAGCAGCGGCACGCCCATCTGGCGCAAGATGGCTGCGGCCTCGCGCGTTTTGCCGGCCGAATAGCTGGAAATGCCCACGTACAGGGCTTTGCCCTGTTGCACGGCGGTGGCCAATGCGCCCATGGTTTCTTCCAGCGGGGTGTCGGGGTCGAAGCGGTGGGAGTAAAAGATGTCAACGTAGTCCAGCCCCATGCGCTTGAGGCTCTGGTCCAGGCTGGCGAGCACGTACTTGCGCGAACCGCCGCCCTGGCCGTAAGGGCCGGGCCACATGTCGTAGCCGGCCTTGCTGGAAATGATCAGCTCGTCGCGGTAAGGCCTGAAATCACGGCGCAAGTGCTCACCGAAGTTGGTTTCGGCGCTGCCGTAGGGCGGGCCATAGTTGTTGGCCAGGTCGAAGTGGGTGATACCCAAATCGAAGGCGGTGCGCAGCATGGCGCGCTGCGTGGCGATGGACGTGGTGTCACCGAAGTTGTGCCACAGGCCCAGTGTGATGCTGGGCAGCTTGAGGCCGCTTTTGCCGACCTGGCGGTAGGGCATGTGGTCGTAGCGGTGGGGATGGGCGGCGTACATGTGAGTCTCCTTGATTGGCGCAAAGGGACACTCTACCCAGTAACTTGGCGGTAACTGCGCCTTTGGGTCCACGGGGAGACCAACTTCGCCCAGCGTTATGGCTTGGATGGCACGACAAATAAGAATGGTTATCATTATTACTTTGTAAATCCATCGTTGCCGCGAGGCTGCCCATGCAAGACGCCCAGACGCTCGATCTCCATGCCGTCGGCCATCTGTACCGGGGCCATCACCAGTGGCTGGTGAGATGGCTGCGCCGGCGGCTGGGTTGCCCACATCACGCTGACGACTTGGCACACGACACTTTCGCGCGTGTGCTCACGCGCCGAGAGGCGCTGTACCTGCAGCCCGGCGAGGGTGGCGGCAGGGCCTTGCTAAGCACGATCGCGCACGGGCTGATGGTGGATCACCTGCGGCGTGCAGCGCTGGAACGTGCATTTGCAGAGGCGCTGACGATGCTGCCCGAGCCACTGGCGCCGTCGGCAGAGGAACGCTTGATGCTGTTCGAGACGCTGCTGGAGGTGGACCGCCTGCTGGACGGCCTGCCGGTGAAGGTGCGGCAGGCCTTATTGCTATCGCAGGTGGATGGCTTGCCTTATGCGCAGATCGCCGCCGAGCTGGGCGTGTCCCTCAGTTCGGTGCAGCAGTACATGACGCGCGCGTTTTCGGCCTGCTATGCCGCCCGCCAGCACATGGAGCTGCAGTAGCCATGGGCCGCACTGCACCACGCACACCCGCAACGCCCGTGGCGACGGTGGATGTCGCGATCGCCTGGATGGTGAAGCTGCAATCGGGCGCAGCCACGCCACAAGACCACGAAGCCTGCCAGCGCTGGCAGCGCGAGCGGCTCGAGCATGCGCAAGCCTGGGCCACGCTCGACGACCTGAGCCGCCGCATCAAGGTACTGCCGAGTTCGCTGGCGCATGCCACGCTGGCCCAGCGGGAATCGGCCGCCGCCCAGCGCCCGCAGCGGCGCACGGTGCTCAAGGGCCTGCTGCTGGCGGGTGGCACGGGCGCCCTGGCGCTGGCTGCCCGCGACCAGGGCGGCTGGCGAGGGCTGGTGGCGCAGCATCACACGGAGGTGGGCGAACGCGCGCGCGTGGTCCTGGCCGACGGCAGCGTGCTGCATCTGAACACGGCCACGGCGGTGGATGAACTGTTTGATGCGCAATGGCGCTGCGTGCGCCTGCACCAGGGCGAGGTGATGGTGGTGTGCGAGCCAGACCTGCAATCCTTGCCGTCGCGGCCCTTTGTGGTGCGCACGGCCGAGGGTGAGGTGCGCTCGAAGGCAGGGCGCTTCCTGGTGCGCCAGCATGCGGAACACACCGGGGTGAAGGTGATGGAAGGCATGCTGGAGGTTCGTCCGCACGGGCGGCCAGGCGAAGCGGCGCCAGTGGTCCACCTGCAGGCGGGTCAGCAGTTGGTCTTTGAGACCACAGGGGCGCACCGCGCACAGCCCGTGGATACCAGCGCGGCGGCCTGGGTGGACGGCCTGCTGGTGGCGCAGAACATGCCGTTGGACGCGCTGGCCGCAGAGCTAGCGCGCTACCGGCGCGGCTGGCTGCGCTGCGCCGAGGCGGTGGCCGGCCTTCGCATCTCGGGCGTGTTCCCGGTGGACGACCTGGGCCGAGTCATCGCGGCGCTGGAACGCACGCTGCCGGTTCGGGCACGGTCGTATACGCCCCTTTGGGTGACGCTGGGTTCGCGCTAGTTTTGCGCCAACCAGGCCTCCGGCCCCTGCTTAAAGTTATTTTTGGGGCAAGCCTGCAGGTTTTTTCACCTCATTCGGTCAGTCATGAAAGCAACCACTTTCCATAGAAAGGTTTTCCATGACTGTTCGTATTGCCGGGGCCGATGCGGCCTCGATCAAAGGCCGGGCCGCCGGCCTCGCTTTGTGCGCCAGCCTGGCGCTGGCGCCCACGGGTGTGTTGGCTCAGGCGTCGGCTGCGTCTCCAGCCCCCAGCGGCACCCAGGCCGCCCGCGAATACACCATTGCCCCCGGCCCACTCGACGAGGCGCTCAACCGCTTTGCGCTCAGCGCGGGCGTGCTACTGTCTTTCGACCCCAAGCTGGCCGAGGGCCGCCAGAGCCCGGGCCTGAACGGCCGCTACACGGTCGACGAAGGCTTCAGCGCGCTGCTGGCAGGCTCCAATCTGAAGGCAGCGGCCCAGCCCGACGGCAGCTTCGCGCTGGAGGTTACTCCCGCGTCGTCGGCGTCCGCGCTGCCCACAGTGCTGGTGCAGGCACGCCGCGATGTGCTCACCACCCAGGGCACCGACAGCTATGGCGTGCAGGCCAGCAACGCAGCCACGCGCCTGCCACTGTCGCCGCGCGAAACGCCACAGTCGGTGAGTGTGGTCACGCGTGCGCAGATGGACGACTTCGGCCTGCTCAATGCCAACGAGGTGCTGGCCAATACCACCGGCGTGTCGGTGGACGTGGTGGAGACCGACCGCACCTACTTCACCTCGCGGGGCTTCGACATCTCGAACTTCCAGGTCGACGGCGTGGGCATGCCCTTCACCAACGGCGACCAGCTTGGCGACCTGGACACTGCGCTTTACGACCGCATCGAGGTGCTGCGCGGCGCCAACGGGCTGCTGTCGTCCACGGGCAACCCGGCGGCCACTGTGAACTACGTGCGCAAGCGCCCCACGGCCGACTTCCAGGCGGGGGCGGCGGCGTCGGTGGGTTCGTGGAACAAGCGGCGTATCGAAGGTGATGTGTCGGGCCCGCTGAACGAGGCGCGCACGCTGCGCGGCCGTGCCATCGTGGCGGCCCAGCAGAGCGATTCGTTCATGGACAACTACTCGCTCGACAAGACTGTGTTTGCCGGCTTGCTGGAGGTGGACCTGGGCCCTCGCACCGTGCTCACCGGCGGTGTGACGCGGCAGGCCAACCGGCCCGAGGGAACGGCCTGGGGCGGCCTGCCGTTGAACCACTCGGACGGCTCACCCACCGACTATCCGCACCGGACGGCTGCGGCGCCGCGTTGGTCGCACTGGGACAACACCGACACCACCACGTTCGTCGAGCTCTCGCACACGCTCGACAATGCCTGGACAGTCAAGGGCGTGGCCAGTGACCGCAAGCTGGAAGCCGACGGCAAGCTGTTCAGCATCTCGGGCGCACTGCCCGACCGCATCACGGGCGTCGGCACGGAAAGCTGGCTGTCCACCCAGGTGTCGGATGAAAAGCAGACGCTCTTCGACCTGCATGCAACAGGCCCCTTCACGCTCGGCGGGCGCCGCCATGAAGCGGTGGTGGGTGCCAACCACTCGAAGGTCCACAACCTGGCGTCGTACACGCGCGGCGAGAACAACAGCACCCCGGTGACGGCCCCCCACGGCTGGGGCAGCTATCCGGAGCCGGCGTTCAACGGTGCGACCGGCGAGGCCGATTTCATCAACCAGCGCGAAACGGTGTATGCCCTGACCCGTTTGAACCTGACCGACCCCTGGAAGCTGCTGCTGGGCCTGAACCACACCCGCATGGAAAGCGAGGGCCAGGGCTTCCGCGGCGTGCCGCGCGAGTACCGCGAAACCGAGACCGTGCCCTTCATCGGCACTGTGCTCGACGTGGACGCCCACCACTCGCTGTACGCCAGCTACACGAAGATCTTCAATCCGCAGACGCAGGTCGACGTCAACCAGGAACTGCTGGGGCCCATCAAGGGCAGCAACGTGGAAGCGGGCGTCAAGGGCGAGTGGTTCGACGGCGGCCTGAACGGCTCGTTCACCGTATTCCGCGCGCAGCAGGACAACACGGCCGAGTACGCCGGCTTCGACAGCTTTGCCTACTACCGCCGCGTGGACGCCACCTCCACCGGCTTCGAGCTGGACCTGGCCGGGCGCCTGGGCCGCCACTGGGAGCTCAGCGCCGGCTACACGCAGCTGCGCCTGGAAGACGGCGACGGAGCGAAGGCACGCACCTTCGTGCCACGCCGCACCTTCCGGCTGTCCACCCGTTACCAGGTACCGGCGCTGCCCCAGCTCAAGCTGGGCGCCACGCTGCGCTGGCAAAGCGACATCGAGCGCGTGAACGCCACCCAGACCGCGCCAGACGGTGCCGACATCGTCCGCCGCCAGGGCTCGTATGCCGTGCTCGGCCTCATGGCGCGCTATGACTTCAACGAGCACTTCAGCGCCCTGCTGACGGTGAACAACGCCACCAACAGGAAATACCTTTCCAGCCTCTACTGGGATCAGAGCCTGTATGGCGCGCCGCGCAACGCCCTGCTGTCGCTCAACTGGAAATACTGACGTGGCGAGCGCACAGCCACACCCGCTTGTGGAGGCCTTCGTTGCCCACCGGCCCCTGCTGCGGCGCGCGGCATGGCGGTGGGTGGGCGACCGCGACGTCGCGGATGACGTGATGCAGGACGCCTGCATGAAGCTGATGCAGTGCGGCGAGGGGGCCTGCGTGGGCCGGCCAGTGGCCTACTGCATGCGCGTGGTGCACCACCTGTGCATCGACCACCTGCGCCGGTGCCGCACCGAGCAGAACGTCTTCGCCGACGAAGCCGACGGCGAAGACGTGCAGGCCGCCACAGGCTCGCCCGAGCACGTGGCCATCGGCCGCCAGCACCTGCGTTGGGTGGAGCGCCGGCTGCGCACTCTGCCCTCGCGCACCCGTGAGGCCTTCACGCTGCACCGCGTCGACGGCCACACCCAGCAGGAGGTGGCGGACATGCTCGGCGTGTCGGTCACGTTGGTGAACTTCATGGTGCGCGACGCCATGGTGGCGCTCGCCGGCTGCCGCGAGTTGCTCAAGCCGTCCTGACCCGTCCTGTGCTGCAGGCCTTGTTTCGGTCACACATCGTAATGATTCTCATTAAATTTTTGGCATCCTGCTTCGTCATCAAGGGAAGGGCGGCGGTGAAGGTTGCAGCCGTCCCGCGCCCGCAACCCCATCCTGACGAAAGAAGGTAGCAACTATGGCTGGCAACATCCAACCGCCCCGCCGTCATGAGGTCTATGACTTCATCGGCATCGGCCTGGGGCCCTTCAACCTGAGTCTGGCCTGCCTGGTGGCCCCGCTGGCACAGGCCGCGGCACCCGTGCGGGCCTTGTTCCTGGAGCGGCACCGCGAGTTCAATTGGCACCCGGGCATGCTCATTGACAACACCACGCTGCAGAATCCCTGCCTGGCCGATCTGGTGAGCCTGGCCGACCCTACCAGCGAGTTCAGCTACCTCAACTACTGCAAGCACAGCGGCGAGATCTACTCGCACTACATCAACGGCCCGCTGTACATCCGCCGCGAAGCCTACAACCGCTATTGCCAGTGGGCGTCGCAGCGGCTCGACAACGTGCGCTTCGGGCACGAGGTGGTGAGCCTCTCGTATGAAGCGACCGAAGGCCTGTACCGCGTGCGTGCGCGCCAGGAAGACGGCGCGCATGCCGAATACACCTGCCGCAAGCTGGTGATCGGCGTGGGGGCCCAGCCCAGCCTGCCGGCCTGCTGCAAGGGCAGCACGCACCCTTACGTGCACACGGCGCGCTACCTGCAGCACAAGGAGGAACTGCTGACCCGCCAGTCCGTGACCATCGTGGGCAGCGGGCAGAGTGCCGCGGAGGTCTGCCACGACCTGCTCAAGGAGGCCGCCCACCGCGGCACCACGATCAACTGGATCACGCGCTCGCCCTACTTCTTCCAGATGGAGACCACCAAGCTCACGCTGGAGATGTTCTCGCCCGACTACACCGATTACTTCTACAGCCTGCCCGAAGCGCGCAAGCCCGAGGTACTGGCGCGTCAGGACAGCCTGTACAAGGGCATCAACGCCCAGTTGATGGACGACATCTACCACCAGCTCGAGGAAGGCCGGCGGCTCAAGCGCTTCCAGGCCCATCTGCTCACGCAGTCGGAGCTGCAGCACTGCCGCCACGATGCCGACCGCGGACTCCATGTGCTGTGCTTCGTGCGCACCGACACCGGTGCAGCCTTCGAGCACCGCACCGATGGCCTCATCTTCGCCACCGGCTACCGGCAGAAACCGCCAGCCTTCCTGGGCGGCATCGAGCACCGCCTGCGTTTCGACCTCGAGGGGCGCTACCAGCCCACCCGCAACCACGCGGTGGACGCCAACGGCAGCGAGGTCTACGTGCAGAACGCCGGCCTGCACAGCCATGGCCTGAGCAACCCGGAGCTCGGTCTGGCCTGCTACCGCAATTCCTGCCTGATCCGTGAGCTGACCGGCGTGGAGCACTACCGCATCGAGCCGGCGTTTGCGCTGCAGAGCTTCACCGTGCCGCGCTCGCCGCTGTTCACCCCCCTCCCGCAAGGCGACACATGTCTTTGAAATACGGATTGATCCTGATGACGGTGTTCGCTGTCATCAGCGATGCACTCCTCATCCCCTTTTATCCGCAGTTCTTCAGCGAACGCTACGGGCTGGACAGCCCCTTCCACGTGGGTGCCTATGTGGCGGCCATCTCCATCGTGGTGATGTGCGTCTTCCCGCTGTGGGTACGCGTGGCGCGCCGCATTGAGACACTGCACATCCTGCAGGTCACGCAGGGCATTGCGGCGGCGCTGTGCCTGGCGAGCTACTGGGCCCCCGGGGTGGCGAGCTACTGGGTGCTGTCGCTGTTGATGTTCGCTTTCAAGAGCAGCTACTTGCTGAACTTTCCCTACCTCATGCGGCTGGAGACCGACGACACACGAGCCGCCACCATCGGCGTGCTGTCGGTGACGGCGCACCTGGGCGTGATCCTGGGCGCGGTGGTGGGCGGCTCGGTGATCGACGGCTGGGGCGTGCGCCAGTGCGTGCTGCTGATGGCCGGCGCCGACCTGGTCCAGATGGCGATCTGCACCTACCTCATCCGCAGCCGCCGCATGGTGCACGTGCTCGGGCAGGACGCCCCCGAACGCACGGCGCCGCGCCGCTTCAGCTTTGCGGGCCACGCGCCCATCCTGAAGCTGGCCGTGATCATGCTGCTGTTCGATTTCGGCGCCGCCATCGTGCGCCCCTTCTTCTCGGTGTACTGGGCCCAGGCGGCTGCCTTTGGCGGCGAAACGGTAGCCGGTGCGGCGTTTGCGGTGCCCAAGATGGTGGCGGTGGCGGCCTTGCTCATCAATCGCTGGCTGGCGCTGTCGGAACACCATCCGGCGCGGCGCACGCTCGGCAACCTGCTGCTGGGCGCCGTGGGTCTGCTCCTGCAGGCCGCGCCCGACACGGCCACGCTGCTCATCGGCCGCGTGCTGTTCGGCTGGGCACTGTTCCAGCTCGTCATCAACTTCGACATCAAGCTCTACGCGCTGAGCACGCCCGACGACTTCGGCCGCGACTACGGCGTCATCAACATCTTCCAGAACACCGGCGTGCTGATCGCGTCCTTCACCGCCGGTTCGCTGGTGAGCGTGTACGGCCTGCAGGCCCCCTTCATCGTGGCCTGCGCCGGTTTTGTGCTGGCCGCCGCCCTGTGGCTGTGGAGTTTCCCGGCCACGCCGTCACGCACCCCCCTTCCCACCCAGGACACGGAGAAACCAGACCATGCACCAGTTGCTTGAAAAACCTGAGGTGGCGCCGCCCCCGCAGGACGACGGCCCGCAGGCCGGTCCCATCGCGTTCCGCCGCCTGCGCATCCCGGACGACATCCCAATGATCCACGGCTGGTTCCAGCACGAGCACGCGAAGTTCTGGTGCCTGCAGGGTGCATCGGTGGAGGCCGTGCGCACGCTGTATGAAGACCAGCTCGCCTGTTGCTTTCGCGATGTGCACATCGGCGTGATGGACGGCCGGCCTGTGGTGCTGGCCGAGTCCTATGACCCGCGCTTCGACCAGTTGGCCGATCACTACGAGGTGCAGGACGGCGACGTCGGCATGCACATCTGCGTGGCGCCGGCCGAGCGACCCCTGCGCGGCTTCACCCGCCGGATGTTCAAGGCCGTGATGGACCTGATGTTCGACGGCCTGCAGGCGAAGCGCGTCGTGGTCGAACCCGATGCGCACAACGAAAAGATCCACGTGCTGAACAAAGCCTTCGGCTTTGTCTACCAGCGCAATGTCCAGCTCAAGGAAAAAGTCGCCAGCCTTGCGCTGTGCACCCGCGCGGACTACCGGTCCGCCTTGCAACACCAGGAGAAATTGCCATGACTTCGATGCCCCCCGCCCCGGCCCACGTGGTCGACCACCTCACGCCCAAAGTCTGGCGCAAAGCCAACCGCCTGCTCGTGCGCAAGGCATTGTCGGAGTTCGCACACGAGCGCATCCTGGAACCGCAGCTCGACACGCAACGAAGCGCGCGCCACGAAGGACACTGCTGCTACACGCTGGCCACACCCGCCGGCGGCACGGTCTACCGCTTTGAGGCCCGGTTGATGGCCCTGCACCACTGGGCCATCGATGCCAGCTCCATCGATTGTGTGGTGGGCGGCGAGCCGCGCGAGCTGGATGCACTGCACTTTATGATCGACTTCAAGCAGGCGCTGGGCTTGCGGCCCGAGCAGTTGCCCATCTACCTCGACGAGATTTGCAGCACGCTCTACAGCAGCGCCTACAAGCACCTCAAGTCGGCCCCGGACAGCCGAGCACTGATCGACGCCGATTTCCAGGCAGTGGAGACCTCGATGATCGAGGGCCACCCCGCCTTCGTGGCCAACAACGGCCGGCTGGGCTTCGACGGCACGGACTACCGTGCCTATGCCCCTGAGGCTGCTGCGCCGTTCTCCATCGTCTGGCTGGCCGTGCACAAGGACCACGCCGCCTTTCACTGCGTGCCCGACCTCAGCTACGAGCAACTGCTGCGCGAAGAACTGGGCGAGGAGACGCTGTCGCGCTTTCATGCCGTGCTGACCGCGCAGGGGCTGGCCACCGACGACTACCTGGTGATGCCCGCCCACCCCTGGCAATGGGCGAACAAGCTCTCGGTGGCCTTTGCGCCCTATGTCGCACAACAGCGCATCGTCTTCCTGGGTACCAGCGCCGACCGCTACCTGGCCCAGCAATCGATCCGCACGATGTACAACATCAGCGAGCCGCACAAGCGCTACGTGAAGACCTCGCTGTCCATCTTGAACATGGGCTTCATGCGCGGCCTGTCGCCCTACTACATGTCGGGCACGCCCGCGATCAACCAGTGGATCAAGGACCTGATCGACCATGACACCGAGCTGCGCGCCAACGGTTTCACCATCCTGCGCGAAGTCGCCTCCATGGGTTTTCGCAACCACTACTACGAAGCCGCCATCGAGGCCGACAGCCCCTACAAGAAGATGTTCTCGGCCCTGTGGCGCGAGAACCCGCTGCCGTTGCTGAAGCCCGGCGAGCGGCTGATGACCATGGCCAGCCTGCTGCACACCGACCGCGACGGCCAGCCCCTGCTGCCCGTGCTCATCGAAGCCTCGGGCCTGTCGCCCACGGCCTGGCTGCATCGCTACCTGCAGACCTACCTCACCCCGCTGATCCACTGCTTCTATGCCCACGACCTGGTGTTTATGCCGCACGGCGAGAACCTCATCCTGGTGATGGACGGCCATGTGCCGGTGCGCGTGATCATGAAGGACATCGCCGAGGAAACGGCCCTGTTCAACCCGGACGTCGAACTGCCCGACAACATCCGGCGTCTGATCATGGACTTCCCTGACGAGCTCAAGACCCTGGCGGTCTTCATCGACATCTTCGACGGCTTCTTCCGCTACATGAACCAGATCCTGGTCGAGCATGGCGTGTGCACCGAGCACGACTTCTGGCGCGCTGTGGCCGACAACATCCGGGCCTACCAAGACGAACACCCACAATACCGCGACAAGTTCGCCCGCTACGACCTCTTCGCGCCATCCTTTGCGCAGTCGTGCCTGAACCGCCTGCAGATGGGCAACAACACCCAGATGATCAACCTGGCCGACCCGTCCGCCAACCTGAAGATCGTGGGCACGATGGCCAACCCTCTGGCCCCTTTTGCGCCGTCCGGGCCAGCCACGCCCCGCGCTGCGTCACAGCCCCTGGCCGAGGTGGCACCCTGACCCTCGAAGCCTTCTTTGCGCTGGCGCGGCAGGTGGTGCCCGCTTTGCACGGCTCGATCCACCGCGGGGCCAGCGCCGACCAGGCGGCCAGCGCCGCGCAGCTCGTGACCGCCCTGCAGGGTCAATACCCGGAGGCCGGCCGCGCCTACTGGGCGCTGCGCGCCTGGGGCCTGCTGGTCTGGCAACCGGCCTACGCCAGCGTGATCGCCGCCGAACTGGCCGAGGGCGTCCTGCCGCTGGCCGGCCTGCAACTGGATGTGGACACGGCTGAGGCCGACGTGAGCGGCTTTGCCGTTGCGGCGGGTCACTTCATCCCCTGCACAGCCGGCCCGCGCCGCCAACAGGCCGCCCGGCAACTCCAGCCTGTGACCAACGCGCTGCTGCGGGCCGTTCAGGCCCACTTGCCGCTGCACCCCAAGGCCGCACGGCGCCTGCTGGCCGACTGCGTGCTCGCCGCACTGCTGCGCATCCAGCGATGGACTCGCCACACCGGATACCCAGGCCTTCGTTTCAGCAATGCGGCCCTCATCGCCACAGGGGCGGACTGGCTGGGCCTGCTGGGCGCTGGCGGCGACAGCGGCTACCTCGTCTTCGACGCAGGGGGCGGCACGCCGCAACTGGCGCTCGATCGCCGGGTGTGCTGCCTAGACGACCGCCGCCACGGCGGCTCGCTGTGCGACACCTGCCCACGGTTGGCCCGCGCCGAGCGGCTGCGGCGGCTGCAGGCCGCATCGCTGGCCGATGCCCCTACTCATCAGAGCGCTGCATGAACGACCTCGTCAGACGTTCCCACCTGCTGCCCACCCAGCCCCAGTTGCCGGTCCAGGCCTACTTCGACGAGTGCGTGTTCCAGCGAGAAAAGGCCATGTTCGAGCGGTTGAGCTCGCGCTACGTGGGCCACCGCCAATGGGTGCCCGAGCCCGGCGACTGGCGCACCCTGGCGCACGAGGGCGGCGGCCGCGTGCTCGTGCATGGCCGCGAGGGGGTGGAACTGTTGTCCAACGTCTGCCGCCACCGGCAGGCGCTGATCCTGGGCGGCGAAGCGGGCGACGTGAGCACCCGCCGCACCCAGGGCCACCTGCCTGGCGGCGCGGACGGCCACATCGTCTGCCCCCTGCATCGCTGGACCTACCGCAACAACGGCGAACTGGTGGGCGCCCCGCACTTTGCGCAGCAACCCTGCGCCAACCTGCAACGGTTTGCGCTGAAAGAGTGCCACGGCGCCCTGTTCGAGGGCCCGCGCGACCCTGCGCGCGACATGGCCAGCCTGTTCCAGCGGCCCGAGTTCGACTTCTCCGGCTACGTGCTCGATCGCATCGAGACCCATGTATGCCGCTACAACTGGAAGACTTTCATCGAGGTCTACCTGGAGGACTACCACGTCGGCCCCTTCCACCCGGGCCTGGGCAACTTCGTGACCTGCGACGACCTCGAGTGGGCGTTTGCCGACAGCTTCAGCGTGCAGCGCGTGGGCGTGCACCATGCCCTCGAATCGCCCGGCTCCAAGGTCTACCAGGCCTGGCACGACCGCCTGCTGGCCTACCGCGAAGGCCGCCCGCCCCCCTTTGGCGCCATCTGGGTGACCTACTTCCCCACCCACATGATCGAGCTCTACCCCCACGCCCTGGTGCTGTCCACCCTGCACCCCCAGGGCCCACAGGAAACGCTCAACGTCACCGAGTTCTACTACCCCGAAGACATCGTCGCCTTCGACCGCGAATTCGTACAAGCCCATCAGGCCGCCTACAAGGAAACCGTGGTGGAAGACGACGAAATCGCCGAACGCATGGACGCCGGCCGCCTGACCCTGCTGCGACGGGGCACATCCGAGGTGGGGCCGTACCAGTCGCCGATGGAAGACGGCATGCGGCACTTCCACGGGTGGTATCGGCTGGCCATGGAGGGCTCATCCATCCATGACCCGTCACCTGGCGTCCGTCTTTCCGGCCCCTTCGGCGGGGAGCCTGCCTAACACCACCAGCGATTGGCGCAGGTCGATCATGCGGTCCAGAAGGGCACGAAAGAATTCGTCAGTAGCACGTACTTGCGCGAACCACCGCCCTGGCCATAGGGGCCGGCCCACATGTCGTAGCCAGCCTTGCTGGAAATGATCAGCTCGTCGCGGTAAGGCTTGAAGTCGCGGCACAGGTGTTCACCAAAGTTGGTTTCGGCGCTGCCGTAGGGCGGGCCGTAGTTGTTAGCCAGATCGAAGTGTGTGATGCCCAGGTCAAAGGCGGTGCGCAGCATGGCAGCTTGAGACCGCTTTTGCCCACGTGGCGGTAGGGCATGTGGTCGTAGCGGTGGGGATGGGCGGTGTACATGTGTTGTGTCTCCTTGGAATGCGCAAAGGGACACTCTACTCAGTAGCTTCACGCTAACCGAAGCGGTGCCGCGCAAAACGGGTCTTTGCGACATCTTCTGTGTCGCATAAGATGTATTGCGACAGTTTTTTGTCGCAATACACCCGCGATCTCAACGGAGCCCACCGCATGCAACGCGTCACCCAAGAGCTGGACAGGCTGGTCGAACTCATCGGCACCGAACCCGACGGCGTGGGTATTGATGCCATCGAGGAGAAGCTGGGAGACCAACAGTACCATCGCCGCACCTTGCAGCGACGCCTCGCCTTGTTGGTGGAACAACAACGCATCGAAATGCTGGGGGAGCGCCGAACCGCGCGCTACCGCCGCCGGCCTCCGGCGGCCGGCCGTGCCGAGGGTGCAGCGCAGCCTCTGCGACAGACCTCACCGCAGGACGAAATGCCCGTTTCCGCGGCAGGGGCCGAAATCCGCGCCTACGTCACCCAGCCACGCCATTTGCGCAGCCCGGCGGGCTATCGGCAGACGTTCCTGGAGCAATACCACCCCAATCACACGGCCTACCTGCCGCTTGACTTGCGCGAACAGTTGCACGCCCTGGGCCGCTCGCCAGCACAGCAGACGCCAGCTGGCACCTTCGCCAGGGACATCCTCAACCGGCTGCTGATCGACCTGTCCTGGGCCTCGTCGCACCTGGAGGGCAACACCTACAGCCGCCTGGACACCGAGCGCTTGATCGAGTTTGGCCAAGCGGCGGAAGGCAAGGATGCGGCGGAAACGCAGATGATCCTGAACCACAAGCAGGCCATCGAGTACCTGGTGCTCAGCCCCAACAACGCCCGCGTGCAGACCGACACTCTGATCGCGCTGCACGCCTTCCTGTCGGACGGCCTGATGGCCGACCCCACTGCGGTGGGCCGCGTCCGCCGCCGCGCCGTGGAAATCGGGGGCAGCGTGTATTTGCCCATGGCCCTGCCCCAGCGGCTGGAGGAGCTGCTGGGCATCGTGGTGCAAATGGCTGCAGAGATCGCTGACCCATTCGAGCAGGCCTTCTTTTTGATGGTGCACTTGCCCTACCTGCAGCCCTTCGAGGACGTGAACAAGCGCGTCTCACGGCTGGCGGCCAACATCCCGTTCATCCGACACAACCTCTGCCCGCTGTCCTTCATCGACGTGCCGCAGCAGGCCTATGTGAACGCGATACTGGGCGTGTACGAACTCAACCGCGTGGAGCTGCTGCGCGACGTGTTCGTGTGGGCCTATGAACGCTCGTGCCAGCAATATGTGGCGATCCAGCAGACCCTGGTACCCCCAGACATCTTCCGGCTGCGCCACCGGCACGCACTGGCCGAGGTGATCGCCGCCATCGTGCGCCAAGGTGACGCCGCCACCGAACAGGCCGTGAAGGACAAGATCCCAGCCTCGGTACCCCCGGCCGAGCACGCGCACTTCACCACGCTGGTGCTGGCTGAATTCGCGTCGCTGCACGCGGGGAATGCGGTGCGGTTTGGGATTCGACCGCTGGAGTTTTCTGCTTGGCAGGGGCGGCAATTGGAAGGCGGTGCGTCGGGTTCCGAGCCAAGCGGCTGGCCGCCGACGGGCAGCTTGGGACGGCCGCGCGTGTCAACCTAGAAATGGCAGTTGCACAGGTCCGAGTGGGCTGTCAGGGGGTGGGCTGGCTGGCAAGGCGCGACGACGCAGTGGGCTCCTGCCCGCAAGGAGGAGCAACGCAGCCAGCGCGCTCCCTGGCGGCTCAATCGGGCCTGTAGCGCCCTCACCCATTTGGTGAAGCACTTCGTGGCCAAGAATCTCAATGTTCACGGGCATTTCCAGCGGAAACAGCGCGATCAACTGCCGTTTCTAGAGTCAAGGGTATGAATGAAATCCTGCGCTTGCTGGACCGGCACACCGGGGGTTGACACGCGTGGCCGCGGTCATTCAACTTGGACGAGCCCGTTTCGGCCAGGAGCAGTCGGTGAGCCAAAGAGAAAGCAGTCGATCAGCGGCCTAGCCCTTGCGATGCATTGGCAGTCGCGCAGGCTCAAAGCTGTGGTTGTTGGGCAAGGTGCACCCGACGTGGGTCCATTCGCCCTCCACCCAGGCAAACATCTGGGCGGAAACAAGCTCCTTTGTGCCGGGCCAGTCGTTGCCGGCAGGTAGTCGACGCGCCAGCAAGAGGGGACTCACGGCCGCGTACTTGCCAGCGAAATGCAGGGCCAAGCGAAGACGCCTGCGCCGCAAGGCGAACAAAGACGTAGGCCTTTCCCATCCCCAGCGAGGGGAGGGTTTCAGCCTGGCGTTGTTGTACTCAAGCACGATGGCGCGCACGAGCGCGGACCGCATCTCCTCTTGTGACATCAGCGCCAGCGGCCTTCGCAGGCGGCGTTTGCGGACTTCTTTCATGTCTTCAATGTGTGTCTGTCCTCACTTTTGCGCTGGAAGGACTCCGAGCCTGTCCACTCCCGGAAGTCGTCGGTATTCGCCACCAGAACTGGTCTATACGCACTCTGCTGCTGCGGCACAATTTCGCTTCGATGTTTTAGCCGTTGCGAGAGATCCAGCCGCTTATAAAAGCGGTCGCGAAGACTACGACGATGACCAGACCAATTGCTTTTGCAATGCGCATTCCTGATGGAGGAGGTGATTTGCCAATTGGTGCCTGAAGCGGGCCGGTCGTGCTGACGACTGCGGCAGGGTGGTACTGCCGAAGTAGTTGCGAACCAGCTGGAGTGCCGACTTGAATAAGTTCTCTGCTTGAGCATGCTGCACATGCAGCGTTCCTCTTTGTTCGCCTCCAGATTGAATAGATGAGGCCGGGAACGATGTAGCAGAGCCAAAGCACCAGCTCGATCCAGCCACTTCCTGGAAGCGCGTCACCGGTGTCGTTCAAGGTGCCGCACTGCTTGCAGATCTTCGCGTATCGGGGAATGGAGGTATTTGTGCTGGACATAATCTGCTCAGAAGTTAAGGAGAGGTCTGACGTTTGAGATGAGACGCGCGACCCGGCTTGCCAGGGGCACGTCCTCTCTGATTGAAGGATCGGGCCGCACAGCGCGGCCCCTCAGAATTCTTCAAAAGGTGTCCTTGGTGCCGGATAGACATGTTTGTCAAAGATAAACACTCGGCCTTCTCGACTCCCAGTTACGTCGCGTTCATCTGTTTCTGCGTAGTTCACGTCTCTGCATCCGTGGTAGGCCGAAATCTCGACGTTGTAGTACACCGTCACCGAGTCGGGATACAAGTCGATGCTTTCCAAAGTTATCTCGTCGACTTGGGATCGGTCATCGTGTGAATTTGCGGATTGGTCTAGCGCGTCCGTGTATTCGTCAATATTGTCTTTGAAGTACTTTTCAAAGTCGTCCTCGTCGACCCAATCTGGGATCTCGAATCGAATCTTCTCCGTCATATCGACCCTTCGCGGTTGGTTGTAGTGCGACCTTACGAACAGCGTTTATCAGCCGCGAAACGACGTGTGAATCAAACATGGGACTCCCTTTGCGGCTGATAAACCTTGCGGAACCGAACCGCGCGAGGTGGCGGCGTGCTTTTTGAATGGGCAGTGTAAGTTTCAACCGCCGACTCGGACGATGGGAGAGTCCGACTGACAGGCCCGTTGTGTGCTGCCCATCACGCTGGTGCGACCTCCTGGGGGATCATGGGAGCTTTGCTAGGAGGCTTCGACGGCACTGATCGTGTGCGCACACAGGCTCCACCGGCGCGCACGATGGCCCAGAGCCTGCGCCGCGCGGTGACTTCCTGCCCTTCATCAATGCCTAATGCCACACCGCACTCATGGTGACGCTCGACAGAACAGAGGCACGATTTGGCGCGATCACTGCCTTCGGTAGCAATAGCTGCACCGGCCGCAGCCGTCCCATTCGGCAGTGGGGACATGTGTCGATCTCCAGCGCCGCCACGCGACGCATGAAGGCATGGCCTCCTCGGGGGCGGCGGCTGGGGCATCTCCAACTGCGCTTTGTTTGCAATGACCGGTTCGGGGTTCGGAGCTAGATACCCGCTCAGGGTCGATACGAGTCTTTCAAGCTGACCACGACGACCTGACGCAACAGCACGGCATGCAGGTTGACTTCTGTGGGCACGCCAACACCTCGCCCGGTCTGAGCTGGGGTGAAGGGCGAAGCGAAGTCAAGGAGGAGACGACCGCAGGCCGTCGGGGGACATGAGCGCAGTCCTGCGCCCCAGCTCAGACCCGCCACACAAGCAGCCAAACAAAGGCCTCGCCACGCCAAAGCGCAACGAGGCCAGAAGTGTCTGAGACCAGTGCCATGCAGAACCGGCTTGGCCGGGCCGCCAGTGGCACCCCCTCCTGGAAGGCGCGCAGTGGGTTCAACTTTTCCGGAGCGCAATGACGCCATCCAGGGCATCCGTGGAACCGGCTTTGCCGGGCCACAGGGTGCGTCCCCCCTCCAAGCGCCTAAAGGCGCGCCAGAGAGGGGGGAAGCCGCGTCAGCGGCGCAGGGGGGAGTCGTTACCTTGCCGTCGGCATCACAAACTCGGCGCCTTTGCCGATGGATTCGGGCCAGCGCTGCATGATGCTTTTCTGCTTTGTATAGAAGCGCACGCCTTCTTCGCCGTAGGCGTGCATGTCGCCAAACAAGCTCTTCTTCCAGCCGCCAAAACCGTGCCAGGCCATGGGCACGGGGATGGGCACGTTGATGCCAACCATGCCCACCTGAATGCGGCGTGCGAATTCGCGGGCCACGTTGCCGTCGCGGGTGAAGCAGCTCACGCCGTTGCCGAACTCGTGGTCGTTGATGATCTGCACGGCCTTGGCGAAGTCGGGCACGCGCACGCAGCTCAACACCGGGCCAAAGATCTCTTCCTTGTAGATCTTCATGTCGGTGGTCACGTGATCGAACAGCGTGCCGCCCATCCAGAAGCCCTGGCCGCAGCCGTCGCCGGCTTTTGAACCGTCGAAGCCGCGGCCATCCACCAGCATCTTCGCGCCCTCTTTTTCGCCGGCCTCGATGTAACCGGTGATGCGCTGGTGCGCGGCGGCGGTGACGATGGGCCCCATTTCGGCCGCAAGGTTGGTGCCGTTGAGCACCTTCAAGGTTTTGGTGCGCTCCACCAGCATCGGCATGATGCGGTCGGCCACGTCGCCCACCAGCACCGCCACGGAAATGGCCATGCAGCGCTCGCCGGCGCTGCCGTAGGCCGAGCCGATCAACGCATCCACCGCCTGGTCCAGGTCGGCGTCGGGCATGACCACCATGTGGTTCTTGGCTCCGCCCAGGGCCTGCACGCGTTTGCCGTGGTGGGCGCCGGTCTCGTAGATGTAGTTGGCGATGGGGGTGGAGCCCACGAAGCTGATGGCTTTCACGTCCGGGTGCACCAGCAGCGCGTCAACCGCTTCCTTGTCGCCCTGCACCACGTTGAACACGCCGTTGGGCAGGCCGGCCTGCTGCAGCAGTTCGGCCATGAACAGGCTGGCGCTGGGGTCGATGGGGCTGGGCTTGAGCACGAAGGTGTTGCCGGCGGCAATGGCCACCGGGAACATCCACATGGGCACCATCACGGGGAAGTTGAACGGCGTGATTCCGGCCACCACGCCCAGGGGCTGGCGCAGGGTCCAGTTGTCCATGCCGGTGGAGACCTGGTCGGTGAAATCGCCCTTGAGCAGTTGCGGGATGCCGCAGGAGAATTCGATGATGTCGATGCCGCGCGAGACCTCGCCCTGCGCGTCGGTGAACACCTTGCCGTGTTCGGCGGTGATCATGCGGGCCAGGTCGTCCTTGTGCTGGTTCACCAGTTCCAGGAACTTGAACATCACGCGCGCGCGGCGCAGGGGCGGTGTGTCGGCCCAGGCAGGGAAGGCGGCCTGGGCGGCGGCAACGGCGGCGGCCACGTCGGCCCCGCTGGCCAGCGCCACGCGGCCGGTGACGGCACCGGTGGCGGGGTTGAACACGTCTTGAGCGCGGGTGCTGGTGCCGGTGTGGCGCTCGCCCTGGATGAAGTGGCCGATGGCGGTGGTCATGGTGGGTCCTGACAAGGTGGGGAACACAGTGGGGCGACGGTCAAAGTCGAAAGCTCGAAAGCACCCTCGGGATCGGTCCAGTGTAGGAAGGCGAACCGTTCCACACAAGACCGGAACACTGAACGGATTGTTCAGTTTGGTGAACAATCGAACTATGAAAGATCAAAAGGTGCACGACGGCCATCACGAACTCTGGGGCCATTTCCACTGGCTCACGGTGCTGGCCCAGCAAGGCAGCTACACGGCGGCTGCCGCCCGGCTGGGCGTGAGCAAGGCGGCCATGAGCCAGCGCATGGCCGAGCTGGAGCGCATGGCGGGTGTGGCGCTGGTGCAGCGTACCACCCGCAGCGTGCGCCTGACCGAAGCTGGTCAGCGCCTGGTGGACGACACCCGGGCCTCGTTCGATCACATTGCCCAGAGCTTCGCCCAAGTGCGCGACGCCGCTGGCGCGCCGCGTGGACTGTTGCGGGTCACGGCGCCGGTGGCGCTGGCGCGGCAGCAACTGGTGCCGCACCTGGCCGGCTTTCTTCGCGAATACCCCGAGGTGCGGCTGGAGCTGGACCTGTCGGACCGGCTGTCTTCACTGGCCACCGAAGGTTTTGACCTGGCCATTCGCCACACGGCCGCCCCGCCCGACACCCACGTAGCCTGGACGCTGTGCAAAACCCAGTCGGTGCTGGTGGCCACCCGCGCCTACCTGCGCAGGCACGGCACGCCCGCTGCGCCCGGTGACCTTGCGCAGCACAACTGCCTGCACTACCCACGCTCACAAGACACACCAGTGTGGACGCTGGAACCGGCAGGCGCTGTCGCCACAGCTGCAGCCGAACGCATCGCCGTGCGCGTGTCGGGCTCGCTGGCGGCCAACAACAGCGAAGCGCTGCGCGACGCCGCGCTGACCGGGCTGGGCATTGCCCTGCTGCCGGATTTCAGCGCCCAGGCCAGCCTGCAGGCCGGCAAGCTGGTGCGGGTGCTGCCCGGCTGGAGGCCCGTGGGGCCATACGCCGGCCAGATCTACGCCATTCGCCCCTATTCCGCGCATGTGCCACGCGCGGTCACGGCGCTGGTGGCGTACTTGCGGGAGGCGCTGGCTCAGGGTTTCGACGTAGGTGCCTGACCAGTCAATGGGCTGAACTGCCACTGCACGTTCAGCGAAAAGGAATCGCCCTTTGCCAGCACACGCAGGCCCGGCTGGCCCGGCAGGTGGAACGCGTCAATGGGCTGGGTGATGGGTTCAAAGCAGAACGCGGGGCCTTGTGGGGGGCGGTAAATGAGGCAGTAGTGCTGGTCGGCGCCGCCATCGCGCTCGAAGTCCGGCATGGTCGCGCTGAGCTGCAGGCCGTGTTCGGGCCATTCGATGCGGGCGTGGCCGCCCCAGCCGGTGTAGCCGTTGTCGATCAGACCGCCATGAGCCGGTATGCCTTCGTTCAGGTTCCAGGTGGGAGGGAACGCGGTGGTGTGTTCGGTCGGCAAAGGATCGCTGCCACACAGCCACACCGCCTGCACCGGCGCGCTCACGCGCGTGCCTGGCGTGCGCGGGAACCAGGGGTGCAGGCCCAGGCCGTAGGGCAGCGGCTCTGCGCCCAGGTGCCGCACTTCCAGTCGCTGGTCCAGCCCGCCCGGCACCAGCCGGAAGGTCTGCACGGCCTCAAAGTGGTAGGGGCTGCCTTGAAATGCGTCCGAGCGCAGCGTCATCACCGCTACGTTTGGCGCAGGCTGTGTGTGCGACCAGGCCTGAAGCCAGCCGTCTCCGTGGATGGGGTAGGGCTCACCGGCGCGGTTGGGCTCCATGGGATGGAACTGCCCGTCGTGCGTGAAGCCGCCACCGCTGATGCGGTTCGACCACGGCACCATGGGGAAGGATGCGAGCTTGTAGAGGTCCTGCGTGACGCCATCCCACGGCCGCCAAAGGTCCAGCCGGCCATCGGAACCTTGAGGGTGATCGGCCTGCCAGGCAGCCACACTGCCGCCGAGTGAAGGGACGAGTCCCAGGTGTTGGCCAGCGTGGTGCAGCCAGATGATGGGGTGATGTGTGTTGGTCATGGGGGGGCTTCCTCTAGCCTGCAAACATGTTCGCTGGCAGGCCCGGGCAATCGACCAGAACGGCAAACAGCCCACCAGCCAGCGGCTCGGCGGCAAGCTGTTCCGGCGTGAGTCCGGTGCGGGCGGTGGAAATGAAGAGCGTGTGCAGGTCGGGGCCACCAAAGGTGCAGTTGGTGACGTGGCTGGTGGGCAACTCCACGCGCGCCAGCTCCTCAGCGGTCACCGGGTGGTGGCAGGTCACGCAGGCAGCGCCCCAGTGGGCGAGCCAGATGCGGCCCAGCGCATCGGTGGTCATGCCGTCGGGCAGGCCATCGCCGGGGGCCAGCTGCAGCCACAGCCGCTGGTTGCTCAGCGCGCCTGTGGCGGGATCAAAATCGAAGCGGTGCACGCGACCGTTGACCGTGTCGTTGAAGTACATGCCCAGGCCCGTTTCGCCGAGCGCCCAGGTGGGGCCGTTGGTGACGACATAGGCCAAGGAGTGGCGAACGCATGGGCCATCGGGGTCGAACCTATACAGCGCGCCGGTGGGGGCTTCGCAGGCGAAGTCCATGGTGCCGGCCCAGAAACGGCCCTGTGCATCACACTTGCCGTCGTTGAAACGGTTGCCCGGGGGTTCTTCGGCAGGTTGGTACAGGTAGGTCGGTTCGGCGTCGGTGGCCGGATCGAACAGGGCGAAGCCTCTGCGCAAGGTGATGATGAGGCCGGCGCGCTCCCGGCGTTCGGCCACGGCCGAGATCTCTTCTGCAAAGTCCCAATGGGTGTGGATGCCGCTGAGGGGTTCCAGGCAATGCAGGCGACGGCCCAGAATGTCGACCCAGTAGAGCACCTGCTCACGCGCCGACCACATCAGGCCTTCGCCCAGCTCGGCGCCCGCCGCGTGCAGGCAGCGCACCGAGCCCATCGTCGGCTTCTTGACGGTCGACGCGGACACATCGGCGGCGGGTTTCTTCGGGTGATTCAGGTGCGTCTCCATGCGTGGTTTTTGTGGCCGTCCGAAGAATTCCTCTTGACGCGGCGCATCTTATCAACGCCAATTGATATATGTAATTTAATTTTTTGCCATCAATCGATATTCATATTGCTATGACTGAATTTTCCACTTCTTCTTCCACCGGATCTGGGCAGGCCCCTGCACTGGCCAGTTTTCCCAGTCTGCGCCAGCGGGCCGTGTTTGTCACGGGCGGCGGCAGCGGCATCGGAGCGGCCATCGTGGCGGCGTTTGCCGAACAAGGCGCGCGCGTGGCCTTCGTGGACGTGGCCCAGCAGGCCAGCGAAGCCCTGGTTCAGCGACTGGCCGACGCAGGACACCCAGGGCCATGGTGGCGCACCTGCGACGTGCGCAACATCGGTGCCTTGCAGACCGCCATTGCCGACGCCGCCGCCGAACTGGGCGATTTCGCCGTCCTGGTCAACAACGTGGCCAGTGACGACCGGCACACCCTGGAATCCGTGACGCCGGACTACTACGACGAACGCATGGCGATCAACGAGCGCCCGGCCTTTTTTGCGATCCAGACCGTGGTGCCCGGCATGCGGCGGCTGGGCGGCGGTTCGGTGATCAACCTCGGGTCCACCGGCTGGCAGAGCAAAGGCGGCGCCTACCCCTGCTACGCGATTGCCAAGTCTTCAGTGAATGGCCTGACCCGGGGCCTGGCCAAACCGCTGGGCGTCGACCGCATCCGCATCAACACCGTGTCGCCGGGCTGGGTCATGACCGAACGCCAGATCAAGCTCTGGCTCGACGCCGAGGGCGAACAGGAGATCCAGCGCAACCAGTGCCTGCCCGACAAGCTGCAGCCGCACGACATCGCACGCATGGTGCTGTTTCTGGCGTCGGACGATGCGGCGATGTGCACTGCCCAAGAGTTCAAGGTAGACGCGGGGTGGGCATAGCACGAGAACACCCCCTGGTGTTAGAGCTCACCCCCCTGCGCCGCTGACGCGGCTTCCCCCCTCCCTTGCGCCTTCGGCTTGGAGGGGGGACGGCGGCTCGGGCCGGCATAGCCGGACCCTTGTCGCCCCTGGAATAAAGGCACGGTCTCCGAGAAGGGAAGTCCGATCCCGGTCCCGATCCCGACTTTGCCGTGTGGCCGGGCTGAGCAGCGCAGCGGCGTGGGGATCAGAAATTCGCATGTCCGAAGGCCGCGCAGCGGACAAGTTTGCGAACTTCCCCCACGACGCGAGCAGCGCAAGGAAGCCCGCAGGGCCCCGGACTTCGGCTCGCCTTTTCTTTGGGTACTTTTTTTGGCGAAGCAAAAGAACAGTACCTCGGCCGCCGGGCCGAGACCCGGCCAAGCCAAGCATCAGGAACCAAGAAAGGTCCACCCGCAAAAGAGGTGTTTCACTCCACCTCCAACCGCCTCCCATACTGCACCAGGCTGATCTGCTTGAGCGCCTTCATCATCACCTTCGCCGCCGGTGAAAGCAGCCGGTCGCTGCGGGTGATGAGACCAAAAGCGTCCATGTGGCAGGGCATGGCCAGTGGCAGCACGGTGGCCATGCCGTAGGCGGCGTAGTAGTGCGCCACGTCGGCCGCGAGCACGGCCACCATGTCGCTTTGCTGCAGCATGCGGGTGGTGAACAGCAGGGAAGACGTTTCGATGATGTTCAGGGGTGGTGCCAGGCCGTCTTGCTGGAACATAAGGTCGAAGCGGTGCCGCAGCACGCTGCCGGCGGGCGGCACGATCCAGCCAGCGGCCACCACATCGCGCAGCGTGAGCCCGCTCATGCCGGCCAGCGGGTGACCAGGGCGGGTGATCGCACACACCATTTCTTCGGTCAGCGGCTCGTAGCGCAGGTGGGTCTTGTCGTGTTCGGCAAACAATCGGCCCACCACGATGTCGAGCTTGCCCTGCTCCAGCCGGTCCAGCAGCACCGGGCTGGTTTCAATATCCAGCGAGATGCGCAGGCTGGGGTGCTCCTGCTTCACCTGGGCCACCGCCGCCGGCAGCAGGCTCAGACCCGGTGAGGTGATGGCGCCAATGCCCACCTGCCCGAAGTGGCCCGTCTTCAGGGCATTGAGTTCGTCATGCGCCTGGTTCAGGTTGGCCAGCGCCATGCGCGCGTGGCGGATCATGGTCTCGCCATACCAGGTGGGCCGCATGCCCCGGGGCAGGCGCTCGAACAGCGACACCTCCAGCACATCCTCCAGGTCCTTGAGCAGCTTGGAGGCGGCCGGCTGCGTCATGCTGAGCACCTGGGCGGCGCGATGGATGTTGCCCTCTTCGGCCAGCGCCACCAGCAGCAGCAACTGCCGCGTCTTGAGCCGGGCGCGGATGAACCAGTGGTTGTAGGTGCTCATGGAGAGAAGGCGATGGGGAGGGGTTTACCAGAATGCTCAGAACGATATGTATTTTGTCGAAAAAACGATTGGATTGATATCAAAATCAAAAATAGACTGCAGGCCGTGACAAAACAAGGGTCTTCATGAAACTCGGCGACATGCAGCAAAACCCCCGGCACTTCATCAACGGGCGCTGGGAGGGTGGCACCACCACCGGGGTGAGCACGAACCCGTCGGACACCCGCGAAGTGGTGGCCGAATACGCCCGCGGCGACAAGAACCAGACCGAATCCGCCATCCGCGCGGCCGCCGACGCCCTGCCCCACTGGCGCCACAGCACACCACAGCGCCGGGCCGACGTGCTGGACCAGATCGGCAGCGAGCTGCTGGCCCGCAAGGACGAGCTGGGCACGCTGCTGGCCCGCGAAGAAGGCAAGACGCTGCCCGAATCGGTGGCCGAAGTGGCCCGTGCCGGCCAGATCTTCAAGTTCTTTGCCGGCGAGGCGTTGCGCATTCCCGGTGAGGTGATGGCGTCTGTGCGCCAGGGTGTGCAGGTCGACGTGACCCGCGAACCCGTGGGCGTGGTGGGCATCATCGCGCCGTGGAACTTTCCCTTTGCCATTCCGGCCTGGAAGATCGCGCCGGCCCTGGCCTACGGCAACACCGTGGTCTTCAAGCCGGCCGAGCTGGTGCCGGCCTGTGGCTGGGCGCTGGCCGAGATCATCAGCCGCTGCGGGCTGCCCGCGGGCGTGTTCAACCTGGTCATGGGCAGCGGCCGCCAGGTGGGGCAAACGCTGGTGGACCACCCGCTGGTCAACGCACTGAGCTTCACCGGATCGGTGTCCACCGGCGAGCGCATCCTGCAGGCGGCCACGGCGCGACGGGCCAAGGTACAGCTGGAAATGGGCGGCAAGAACCCGCTGGTGGTGCTGGCCGACGCCGACTTCGACCAGGCCATTGAATGCGCACTGCAGGGGTCGTACTTCTCGACCGGCCAGCGCTGCACGGCGTCGAGCCGGCTGATTGTGGAAAGCAGCGTGCACGATGCCTTCGTGGCGCGGTTGCGGCAGCGCCTGATGGCGCTCAAGGTGGGCCATGCGCTGGAGCGCGGTATTGAAATGGGACCGGTGGTGGACGGCGCGCAACTGGAGCAGAACCTGTCGTACATCGAGATCGGCCGCAATGAGGGTGCCGAACATGTCTGGGGCGGTGAGCGGCTGGAGCGCGCCACACCGGGCCACTACATGAGCCCGGCGCTGTTCTTGGCGCAGCCCCAGCACCGCATTGCCCGCGAGGAGATCTTTGGTCCGGTGGCCTGCGTGCTGCGCGCCGACGACTACGAACACGCACTGGCGCTGGCCAACGACACACCCTTCGGGCTGTGCGCAGGCATCTGCACCACCTCGCTCAAGCACGCCATGCATTTCAAGCGCCACGCCGAAGCCGGCATGACCATGGTCAACCTGCCCACCGCAGGGGTCGACTTTCATGTGCCCTTTGGCGGACGCAAGGAATCGAGCCACGGCTCGCGTGAACAGGGCCGCTACGCGGTCGAGTTCTACACCACCGTCAAGACCGGCTACATGCTGGCCTGACGGACTCCATCACCGCCAGCGACTTTCCCATTCAACCAGGAGACAAAACCATGAAACTGAATCGCCGTACCGTTGCCGCAGCCATCGCCGCTGCACCACTTGCCGCCCTGCTGCCGGGCACCGTCTGGGCACAAAAGCCCATCGTGCTGGGCTTCAGCCAGGTGGGCGCCGAAAGCGAATGGCGCACCGCCAACACCGAATCCATCAAGTCGGCCGCCAAAGAGGCCGGTATTGAACTCAAGTTCTCTGATGCCCAGCAGAAGCAGGAAAACCAGATCAAGGCGATCCGTTCCTTCATCGCACAAAAGGTGGACGTGATCGCGTTCTCGCCGGTGGTGGAGTCGGGCTGGGAGCCGGTGCTTCGCGAAGCCAAGGCCGCCAAGATCCCGGTGGTGCTGACCGACCGCGCGGTGAACACCAAGGACACCTCGCTGTATGTGTCGTTCATGGGTTCGGACTTCGTGGAAGAAGGCCGCAAGGCCGGCCGCTGGCTGGTTGAAAAGATGAAGGACCAGAAGGGCGAGGTCAACATCGTCGAACTGCAAGGCACGGTGGGCTCGGCCCCGGCCATCGACCGCAAGAAGGGTTTTGAAGAAATCATCAAGGCCGATCCAAAGTTCAAGATCATCCGCTCGCAGACCGGCGACTTCACCCGCGCCAAGGGCAAGGAAGTGATGGAAGCATTCCTCAAGGCCGAGGGCAAGAAGATCAACGTGCTCTACGCGCACAACGACGACATGGCCATCGGCGCGATCCAGGCCATTGAAGAAGCCGGCATGAAGCCCGCCCAGGACATCATCATCATCTCCATCGACGCGGTGAAAGGCGCCTTTGAAGCCATGATTGCCGGCAAGCTCAATGTGAGCGTGGAATGCAGCCCGCTGCTCGGCCCGCAGCTGATGACCGCCGTGAAGGACATCATGGCCGGCAAGTCGGTGCCCAAGCGCATCGTGACCGAAGAAGGCATCTTCCCCATGGAAACCGCCGCCAAGGAATTCCCCTCGCGCAAGTACTGATCCGGCCCACGGATCGCCCTCAACCCCGCGCACCTTCCCGGGTGCGCATTTTTCCCAAAAGACCGGAGACAAGACATGAAACGCACAACCCTCAAGGCCCTGGTGGTCGCCATGGCCCTGGGTGGCATCGGCATCTCGCCGCTGCTCGCGCAGGACAAGGGCACCATCGGCATTTCCATGCCCACCAAGTCGTCAGCCCGTTGGATCGCCGACGGCGACAACATGGTCAAGGTGCTCAAGGAGCGTGGCTACAAGACCGACCTACAGTACGCGGAAGACGACATTCCCAACCAGCTCGCGCAGATTGAAAACATGATCACCAAGGGCGCCAAGGTGCTGGTGATCGCCTCCATCGACGGCACCACGCTCTCTCGCGTGCTGCAGAGCGCGGCCGACAAGGGCGTCAAGGTCATCGCCTACGACCGCCTGATCAAGGGCTCCAAGAACGTCGACTACTACGCCACTTTCGACAACTTCCAGGTCGGGGTGCTGCAAGCCAACTCCATCGTGGACAAGATCGGTCTGAAACAGGGCAAGGGCCCCTTCAACATCGAACTCTTCGGCGGCTCACCCGACGACAACAACGCCTTCTTCTTCTACGACGGCGCCATGAGCGTGCTGCAACCGTACATCGACAGCGGCAAGCTGGTGGTGCGCAGCAAGCAGACCGGCATGAACAAGGTGGGCACGCTGCGCTGGGACGGTGCGGTGGCGCAGGCGCGCATGGACAACCTGCTCTCGGCCTTCTACGGCAAGGAGAAGCTGCACGCCGTGCTCTCGCCCTACGACGGTCTGTCGATCGGTATCCTGTCTTCGCTCAAGGGCGTGGGCTACTGCACTGCGCAGCAACCCTGCCCGGTGGTCAGCGGTCAGGACGCGGAAGTGCCTTCGGTGAAATCCATCCTCAAGGGTGAGCAGTTCTCCACCGTGTTCAAGGACACGCGGGAACTGGCCAAGGTCGCCGCCAACATGGTGGACGCCACGCTCTCTGGCAAGCAGCCCGAGATCAACGACACCAAGACCTACAACAACGGCGTGAAGGTGGTGCCTTCCTACCTGCTCAAGCCGGTGTCGGTCGATGCGTCCAACTGGCAACCCGTGCTGGTGGGCAGCGGCTACTACAAGGAATCGCAGATCAAATAAGCGTCCACATGGCCTCGCCTGCGGCGGCCCGCCAGGGTCGTTGCAGGCGGGTCGCTGCGTTGGCTGCTCCGTTGTTTCAAGACCGCCCAGACTGTCCCGACCATGCTTCTCGAAATGCGGAACATCCGCAAGACTTTCCCCGGGGTGGTGGCCCTCAACCAGGTGAACCTGAGCGTGCGCGCCGGCGAGATCCATGCCATCGTGGGTGAAAACGGCGCCGGCAAGTCCACGCTGATGAAGGTGCTCTCTGGCGTCTACCCCCATGGCAGCTACGAGGGCGACATCGTGTTCGAAGACCAGGTGCGCCACTTCGACGGCATCCGCGACAGCGAACACCTGGGCGTGATCATCATCCACCAGGAACTGGCGCTGGTGCCGCTGCTGTCCATCGCAGAGAACATCTTTCTGGGCAATGAAACGGCCCAGTTTGGCGTCATCGACTGGATGGCCGCCCACAGCCAGACGCAGGCCCTGCTCAGAAAGGTGGGTCTCAGGGAATCACCCGAAACACTGATCACCCATCTGGGCGTGGGCAAGCAGCAACTGGTGGAAATCGCCAAGGCCTTGTCGCGCAAGGTCAGACTGCTGATCCTGGACGAACCCACCGCCAGCCTCAACGAAAACGACAGCCAGGCGCTGCTGGACCTGCTGCTGGAACTCAAGAGCCAGGGCATCACCTGCATCCTGATCTCCCACAAGCTCAATGAAATTTCGCGCGTGGCCGACACCATCACCGTGCTGCGCGACGGCAGCACCGTGGCCTCGCTCGACTGCCATGCCGGCCCCGTGAGTGAAGACCGCGTGATCCAGGCCATGGTGGGCCGCGAAATGGCCGACCGCTATCCCCAACGCCAACCCGACATCGGCGAGACCGTGTTCGAGGTGCGCAACTGGCGCGCCTACCACCCGCACCACAGCGATCGCGAATTCATCAAGGGCATTGACCTGCAGGTGCGCAAAGGCGAGATCGTGGGCATTGCCGGGCTCATGGGCGCCGGCCGCACCGAACTGGCCATGAGCATCTTTGGCCGCTCATGGGGTCAGCGCATCAGCGGCGAGGTGTTGCTGCACGGCACGCCCATCGACGTGAGCACGGTCGAAAAAGCCGTGCGCCACGGCCTGGCTTACGTGACCGAAGACCGCAAGGGCAACGGCCTGGTGCTCAGCGAAGACATCCAGTTCAACGTGTCGCTGGCCAATCTGGCCGGTGTGTCGTCGGCCACCGTGATCGACAGCGGGCGCGAGCACCGGGTGGCAGAGGACTACCGGGCGAAGCTGCGCATCCGCTGCTCGGGCGTGGACCAGAAAACCCTCAACCTCTCCGGCGGCAACCAGCAGAAGGTGGTGCTGGGCAAATGGCTGTTCACCCGTCCCGAGGTGCTCATCCTCGACGAGCCCACGCGCGGCATTGATGTGGGCGCCAAGTACGAGATCTACACCTTGATCGCCCAGCTGGCGGCCGAGGGTAAATGCGTGATCGTGATTTCTTCTGAAATGCCTGAGTTGCTGGGCATCACGGACCGGCTTTATGTGATGAACGAGGGGCGGTTTGTGGCGGAGATGGCGACTGCTGAGGCTTCGCAGGAGAAGATCATGCGGGCGATTGTGAAGGGTGGCTAAGGAATGAATCACCCCCTGCGTCGCTTCGCGCCGTCCCCCTCTCCCGCGGGAGGGGGACGCCACCCGTGGCCTGGCAAAGCCAGTTCCACGGTGGCCCTGGACAAATCCGTGCCACCTCCACCGATAGCTCATATGAATGCTCGGGAGGCGGGGTCAGACTACCTCTCAGGCGAACGTACCTTCACTCCCTCGCCCCTCTGGGGAGAGGGCTGGGGTGAGGAGCCTGCATCCGGAGCTCCTTCCTTCTCCCTTGCAGTTGCTGCTCGTTCGATGGTGACGTATTGAGCAAAGAATGAATGAGACAAGCCAGATGACACCCACTCCCACCGCCACCATGGCACCCGAACAAGCCGCACCAGGCAGCGACAAATCGCTGCTCGACCACCTCAAGCACAACACCCGTGAGTACGGCATGCTGATCACGCTGGTGCTGATCATGGCGTTCTTCCAGTACATGACCGACGGCACGCTGATGCAGCCGTTGAACCTGACCAATCTGGTGCTGCAGAACAGCTACATCGTCATCATGGCGCTGGGGATGCTGCTGGTGATCGTGGCGGGCCATATCGACCTGTCGGTGGGCTCGGTGTGTGGCTTCATTGGCGCACTGGCCGCGGTGCTGATGGTGAACTACAACTGGCATTTCGTGCCGGCGTCCATGGTGTGCCTGCTGTGCGGCGGCCTGATCGGTGCCATGCAGGGCTGGTTCGTGGCCTATTCGCACATTCCTTCTTTCATCGTCACGCTGGCCGGCATGCTGGTGTTCAAGGGCCTGGCGCTGGCGCTGCTGGCCGGGCAGTCGGTGGGGCCATTCCCCGACAACTTCCAGTTGCTGAGCGCCGGCTTCATTCCGGATGTGTTTTCCGCCGAAGGCCTGCGCGTGACCTCGCTGCTGCTGGGTGTGGGCGTGGCCGCCGCCCTCGCCGTGGCTGGCGTGCGCGCACGGGCCAACCGGGTCCGGCACGGGGTGCATGTCGAGCCCATGGCCCTGTTCGTGTTGAAGAACGCGGTCTTCGCGGCGCTGCTGATCGGACTGAGCTACATGCTGGCTTCCTACCGCGGTCTGCCCAATGTGCTGATCGTGATGGCCCTGCTGATCGTGCTCTACAACTTCGTCACCAGCCGCACCACCATCGGCCGGCGCATCTATGCCCTGGGCGGCAACGAAAAGGCGGCCAAGCTCTCGGGCATCAAGACCGAACGGTTGTCGTTCTACGCTTTTGTCAACATGGGCGTACTGGCCGCGCTGGCCGGCCTGGTGTTTGCCGCGCGCCTGAACACCGCCACCCCCAAGGCAGGCCTGGGCTTCGAGCTCGACGTGATTGCCGCCTGCTTCATCGGCGGGGCATCGGCATCGGGTGGCGTGGGCAAGGTGATGGGGGCTGTCATTGGCGCTTTCATCATGGGCGTGATGAACAACGGCATGTCCATCCTGGGCATCGGTATCGACTACCAGCAGGTGATCAAGGGCGTGGTGCTGCTGGCGGCTGTGCTGGTGGACGTCTACAACAAAAACAAGGCTTGAGATGAGAACAACTCACGCCGTCCCCGTTCTCGAACTCACGGGCATCAATAAAGACTTCTCCGGGATTCCGGTGCTGAGCGATGTGCAGTTGCGCCTGTACCCCGGTGAGATCCACGCGCTGATGGGGCAGAACGGGGCGGGCAAGTCCACGCTGATCAAGGTGCTGACGGGTGTGATTGAGGCCAGCGCAGGGCAGATGCGGTTAGGAAGCGAAACGGTTTGGCCAAACTCGCCGCTCGCCGCCCAGAGCATGGGCATCAGCACCGTGTACCAGGAAGTCAACCTCTGCCCCAACCTGTCGGTGGCCGAGAACATCTTTGCCGGCCGCTACCCTCGACACGGCATCACCCAGGGCTTTCGCATCGACTGGGCCACGGTGAACCAGCGCGCGCGCGACCTGGTGGCGCGCATCGGGCTGGACATCGACGTGACGCGCTTGTTGTCCGACTACCCGGTGGCCGTGCAGCAGCTGGTGGCGATCGCACGAGCGTTGAGCATTGAATCGCGTGTGCTGATCCTGGACGAGCCCACTTCCAGCCTGGACGACGACGAGGTGCAGAAGTTGTTCGAGGTGTTGCGCCGCCTGCGAAGTGAAGGCCTGGCCATTGTTTTCGTCACGCACTTCCTGAACCAGGTCTACGCCATTTCCGACCGCATCACCGTGCTGCGCAACGGCAGCTGGGTGGGTGAATGGCCGGTGGCCGAGCTGGGGCCGCAGGCGCTGATCGCAGCCATGCTGGGCCGCGATCTGGCCGCGCAGTCCACTGAGGCTTCGGTTTCACCCGTGTTCGACGAGGTCGGCCCGGCCTTGCTGCAAACCGAAGGTCTGGGCCAGAGCGGCCAGTTGCAGGCGATGGACCTGCGGGTGCGCGCTGGCGAAGTGGTGGGCCTCGCAGGCCTGCTGGGTTCTGGCCGCACCGAACTGGCGCGCTTGCTGTTCGGCCTGGAATCGCCAGACCGCGGCGTGCTGCGCATCGACGGCCAGACGGTGACGTTCTCCAACCCCATGGACGCGATCCGCCAGGGTCTGGCACTGTGCCCGGAAGAACGCAAGACCGACGGCATCGTGGCCGAGCTTTCCGTGCGCGAGAACATCGCGCTGGCGTTGCAGGCGCGCATGGGCGTGGGCAAGTTCCTCTCGCGTGCCGAACAGACCGCCATTGCCGAACGCTACGTGAAGCTGCTGGGCATCAAGACCGAAAGCGTGGACAAGCCCATCGGCCTGCTCTCGGGCGGCAACCAGCAAAAGGCCATCCTGGCGCGCTGGCTTGCGATTGAGCCGCGTCTGCTGATTCTGGACGAACCCACGCGCGGCATCGACGTGGCCGCCAAGCAGGAAATCATGGAACAGATCATGCGCCTGGCCCAGGCCGGCATGGCGGTTCTGTTCATCTCTTCCGAAATGAGCGAGGTGGTGCGCGTGGCGCACCGCATCGTGGTGCTTCGCGACCGCCGCAAGGTAGGGGAACTCCCTGCCGGCAGCAGCGAAGACGCCGTGTACGAAATGATTGCCGCTGAACATGTCTGAAGCACCTCGTTCTCTCCTGGGTGCTGCCATGCGCCACCACCTGGCCTGGCCGCTGATCACGCTGGTGCTGCTGCTGGTCGTGAACACCGCCTTCAACAGCAGCTTCCTGCAAATCGAATGGCGCGATGGCCACCTCTACGGCAGCCTGATCGACATCCTCAACCGCGCCGCGCCGCTGGTACTGGTGTCGCTGGGCATGACGATGGTGATCGCCACGCGTGGCATCGACATCTCGGTGGGTGCGGTGGTGGCCATTTCGGCGGCCGTGGCGGCCTGGATGATCGGTGGATCGGTGGCCGGCACGGAGACGCGCTTTCCCATGCCCCTGGCCATCCTGGGCGCGCTGAGCGTGGCCGCGCTGTGCGGCCTTTGGAACGGTGCGCTGGTGGCCAAGGTAGGGATGCAGCCCATCATCGCCACGCTGATCCTGATGGTGGCCGGGCGCGGCATTGCCCAGCTCATCACCGACGGGCAGATCATCACCATCTACTACAAGCCCTTCTTCTTCCTGGGCGGTGGCTACCTGATGGGCCTGCCCTTCTCCGTGTTCATCGTGGCGGGTGTCTTCCTGGCGCTGTACCTGGCCGTCACGCGCACGGCCCTGGGCCTGTTCATCCAGGCCGTGGGCATCAACCCCACGGCCGCGCGCGTGGCCGGTGTTCGTTCGCGCCGGCTGATCGTGGCCGCGTACACCTTCTGCGGCGTGTGTGCCGGCATCGCGGGCCTGCTCATCAGCTCCAACGTGAAAAGCGCCGACGGCAACAACGCCGGTCAGTTGCTGGAACTGGATGCCATCCTGGCTGTGACGCTGGGCGGCACGGCCCTCACCGGCGGGCGCTTCAGTCTGGTGGGCAGCGTGATTGGCGCGCTCATCATCCAGACCCTGACCTACGCCATCTACTCACTGGGCGTGCCGCCCGAAATCAACCTGGTCGTCAAGGCCGTGGTGGTGTTCGTGGTGGTGCTGCTGCAGTCGAGCGAGTTCCGTTCCCAGGTGGGCGCATTGATGCGGCGCCCAGACCCGACCGGGAGCCGTTCATGAGCGCCGTGCCCGAATCCGCGGGTCGCATGCAAGCGATGCCCGCCACACAAGCCACACCGGCGCCGCCTTCGCGCCTGAATGCCAAGTACCTGCCCCTGATCGCCACCATCTCGCTGTTCGTGGCCATGGCCACCATGGGCTCGGTGCTCTACACCGGCTTCTTCTCGGCGCAGGTGTTCCTCAACCTGCTGATCGACAACGCGTTCCTGATCATCGTTGCGGTGGGCATGACCTTCGTGATCCTCTCCGGCGGCATTGACCTGTCGGTGGGGTCGGTGGTGGCACTGAGCACCATGGTCCTGGCGGCGCTGGTGGAGCACCGGGGCTGGAGCGTCTGGCAGGCGATTCCGCTGGTGCTGCTCATGGGCACGGCCTTCGGTGCGTTCATGGGTTTCCTCATCGAACGCTTCCGGCTGCAGCCCTTCATCGTGACCCTGGCCGGCATGTTCCTGGCGCGTGGTCTGTGCTACCTCATCAGCATCGACTCCATCAGTATCTCCAACGAGCCGTACACAGAAATGGCACTGTGGCGCCTCACGCTGTGGGAAGGCGCTTCGCTGTCGCTGGGTGCGGTGATCGCCATCGTCGTGCTGCTGGTGGCGGTGTTCATCGCCCACTGCACATCCTTCGGGCGCGTGGTGTACGCCGTGGGCGGCAGCGAGCATTCGGCCGTGCTGATGGGCCTGCCGGTGCGCCGCACATTGGTGGGCGTGTACACGCTCTCGGGTTTCTGTTCCGCGCTGGCCGGTGTGGTGTTCACCTTCTACATGCTCTCCGGCTACGGCCTGCACGCGGTGGGCATGGAGCTGGACGCGATCGCCGCCGTGGTGATCGGCGGCACCTTGCTCACGGGCGGCGTGGGTTATGTGGCGGGCACGCTGTTCGGCGTGCTGATGCTCGGCGTCATCCAGACCCTGATTTCTTTCGACGGCACGCTCAGTTCCTGGTGGACGCGCATCGTCGTTGGCGTGCTGCTGTTCGTGTTCTGCCTGCTGCAGCGCCTGCTCACACACCGCGCCGCCAGGTGACCCCATCTCCTTTCACACCACAACCATGACCACCCCCAAGCGCAAACTCCGCTCCGCCGAATGGTTCGGCACCGCCGACAAGAACGGCTTCATGTACCGCAGCTGGATGAAGAACCAGGGCATCCCCGATCACGCGTTCGACGGTCGCCCCATCATCGGCATCTGCAACACCTGGAGCGAACTCACGCCCTGCAACGCGCACTTTCGCAAGATCGCCGAACACGTCAAGCGTGGCATCTATGAAGCCGGCGGTTTCCCGGTCGAGTTCCCGGTGTTCTCCAACGGTGAATCGAACTTGCGACCCACCGCCATGCTCACGCGCAACCTGGCCAGCATGGACGTGGAAGAAGCCATTCGCGGCAACCCCATCGACGCCGTGGTGCTGCTGGTGGGCTGCGACAAGACCACGCCCGCGCTGCTGATGGGTGCGGCCAGCTGCGACGTGCCGGCCATCGTGGTCACGGGTGGGCCCATGCTCAACGGCAAGCTCGAAGGCAAGAACATCGGCTCCGGCACCGCGGTGTGGCAGCTGCACGAATCGCTCAAGGCGGGCGAGATCAACGAGCACCAGTTCTTCGCGGCCGAGGCCGGGATGTCGCGCTCGGCCGGCACCTGCAACACCATGGGCACGGCCAGCACCATGGCCTGCATGGCCGAAGCGCTGGGCACCTCGCTGCCGCACAACGCGGCCATTCCCGCCGTGGACGCGCGCCGCTATGTGCTCGCGCACATGTCGGGCCAGCGCATTGTGGAAATGGCCCACGAAGGGCTCACGCTGTCGAAGATCCTCACGCGTGAAGCCTTCGAGAACGCTATCCGCACCAACGCCGCCATCGGCGGCTCCACCAACGCGGTGATCCACCTCAAGGCCATCGCTGGTCGCATGGGTGTGCCGCTGGAACTGGAAGACTGGACACGCATCGGCGCGGGCACCCCGACCCTGGTGGACCTGCAGCCTTCCGGCCGCTATCTGATGGAAGAGTTCTATTACGCGGGTGGCCTGCCCGCCGTGTTGCGCCGGCTGGGCGAACACAATCTGCTGCCCCACCCGGATGCACTCACGGTCAACGGCAAGAGCCTGTGGGACAACGTTCGCGAAGCGCCGCAGTACAACGACGAGGTGATCCGCCCGCTCGACAAGCCGCTGCTGGCCGACGGCGGCATCCGGATTCTGCGGGGCAACCTGGCGCCGCGCGGCGCGGTGCTCAAGCCCTCGGCCGCCACGCCGGAACTGCTCAAGCACCGGGGCCGCGCCGTGGTGTTCGAAAACCTCGAACACTACAAGGAGCGCATCGTCGACGAAGACCTGGACATCGACGCCACCTGTGTGATGGTGCTGAAGAACTGCGGCCCGCGCGGCTACCCCGGCATGGCCGAGGTGGGCAACATGGGCCTGCCACCCAAGCTGCTGCGCCAGGGCATCAAGGACATGGTGCGCATTTCCGATGCCCGCATGAGCGGCACCGCATATGGCACGGTGGTGCTGCATGTGGCGCCAGAGGCCGCCGCCGGAGGCCCGCTGGCCGCCGTGCGCGATGGCGACTTCATCGAACTGGATTGTGAACAGGGCCGCCTGCACCTGGACATCAGCGACACCGAACTGGCCGATCGCCTGGCCACGCTGGACCTTGCCGATGTGGGTGGCAATGGTGGCTACCGGCGCCTGTATGTGGACCATGTGTTGCAGGCCGATGAAGGCTGTGATTTTGATTTCCTCGTGGGCTGCAGAGGCTCGGCCGTCCCACGCCATTCGCATTAAATGACTACCCCCTGCGCCGCTTCGCGCCTTCCCCCCCCAGGGGGACGCTCCCTGTGGCCCGGCAAAGCCGGTTCCACGGAAGCCCTGGACTGGACCTCGGCACGCTGAGCGCTTTTCCTTCGTCCAACAACTGTTTGAGCTGACTTGACCATGACATCTACATCACCCACGCCGCGCTACCGTGGCATCTTCCCCGTCGTGCCCACCACCTTCCATGAGGACGGCACGCTGGACCTGGAGAGCCAGAAGCGCTGCCTCGATTTCATGATCGACGCTGGCGTGGATGGCTTGTGCATCCTGGCCAACTTTTCTGAACAGTTCTCGCTGTCGGACGATGAGCGCGAAACGCTGACGCGTCTGTGCCTTGAGCATGTGGCCGGGCGGGTGCCGGTGATCGTCACCACCACGCACTACGGCACATCGGTTTGCGCGGCGCGCAGCCGGCGCGCACAGGACATGGGTGCGGCCATGGTGATGGTGATGCCGCCCTACCACGGTGCCACGTTCCGCGTGCCCGAACAGCTCATCCACGAGTTCTACGCCCGCGTGTCCGACGCCATCGACATTCCCATCATGGTGCAGGACGCGCCGGCCAGCGGCACCGTGCTCTCGGCCCCGTTCCTGGCGCGCATGGCGCAGGAGATCGAGCACCTGGCGTACTTCAAAATCGAGACGCCGGGGGCGGCCAGCAAGCTGCGCGAGCTGATCCGTCTGGGCGGCGATGCCATCGAAGGCCCGTGGGATGGTGAAGAGGCGATCACCCTGCTGGCCGACCTGGACGCGGGCGCCACCGGTGCCATGACCGGTGGCGGCTTTCCCGATGGCATCCGCCCGATCATCGAAGCGCACCGCCAGGGCGATGCCGATCAGGCCTTCAGCCTGTACCAGCGCTGGCTGCCGCTGATCAACCACGAGAACCGCCAGGGCGGCATTCTGACGGCCAAGGCGCTGATGAAAGAAGGTGGTGTGATCGCCTGCGAGGCAGGACGTCACCCGTTTCCGGCCATGCATTCCGACGTGCGTCGGTGCCTGATTGACATCGCCAGGCGGCTGGATCCCTTGGTCTTGAAGTGGAGCAAGTGACTTCGCCCAAATGACTTCAACCGACCTACATGACTCCCCCGCACTGATCGCCCTCGACTGGGGCACCAGCTCCTTGCGTGCCTATGCGCTGGGCGCGGGCGGCCGGGTGCTGGCGAGCCGGCGCAGCGAGCACGGCATCATGCACCTGCCCGCGGTCACATCCAACCTCGTGGCGGACCGCTTTGAAGCGGCGCTGCAAAGCGTCTGCGGCGCGTGGCTGCAGGAACACCCAGACGTGCCCTTGCTCGCCTGCGGCATGGTGGGCAGTGCGCAGGGCTGGAAGGATGCGGCTTACCAGCCACTGCCCAGCCGTGCGGCCGATCTGTCGCACGCTTTCACCGTGGTGCCACGTGGCAGCGGGCCATCGCTGCACATCGTGCCCGGGCTCATCCAGCGTGGCGACCTGCCCAATGTGATGCGGGGCGAAGAAACGCAGATCGCCGGCGTGCTGCAAAGCCTGGCACCCAACGGCGATGCACTTCAGCGCATGGTGATTGGCCTGCCGGGCACACACAGCAAGTGGGCACTGGTGGAAGACGGCTCGATCACCCGGTTCGAAACCTTCATGACCGGCGAGGTTTTTGCCGCGTTTTGCCAGCACACGCTGCTGGGGCGCACCATGGCCATCAATGCAGCCTTCGACGAAGCCGCCTTCACGCGGGGGCTGCGCGTGGCCCGTTCGCCCGAGGGCGCCATGGGGGTGCTGTCCAACGTGTTCAGCTGCCGCACGCTCGGCCTCACCGGCAGCCTGCCGTCCACCTCGCAACCCGACTACCTCTCCGGCCTGCTCATTGGCCATGAAGTGGCCGCGCTGGCCGGCGCGCTGCTGGGCGACGGCCTGCGCGTGGTGCTGTGCGGCGAGCCCTCTTTGTGCCAGCGCTACGCCGCTGCGCTGGAAGTGCATGGCCAGGACTCACCGCTGATCCGCTCTGAAGTCACCCCGCTGGGCCTGTGGTCCATCGCGCAGGCGGGCGGCCTGATATGAATCGCAGACCCCATCTTCAGCGACCCCCATGACCCCCTCCGATCACCTCCACGTTGCGCTTTCTCACTGCGGGCTGATCGCCATCTTGCGTGGCCTGCGGCCGCATGAAGCCGCAGACATTGGCCAAGCGCTCTACGACGCAGGCTTTCGCGTGATCGAAGTGCCTTTGAACTCGCCCGATCCGCTGCGCAGCATCCGGCTGCTGCGCGACACCCTGCCGGCCGATGCGCTCATCGGCGCGGGAACGGTGCTGCAGCCCGAGTCGTGTGCCGACATCGCCGCCGCCGGTGGCCAGCTGGTGGTGATGCCGCACAGCGACGCGGCTGTGATCCGCGCAGCCAAGGCCGCAGGTCTCGCCTGCGCCCCCGGCGTGGCCACGCCCACTGAAGCCTTCGCCGCACTCGCCGCAGGCGCCGACGTGCTCAAGATGTTTCCCGCCGAAGCCCTGGGCACGGTGGGTCTCAAGGCCTGGCGCGCGGTGCTCACGCCCCCGGTGGCCATCGTGCCGGTGGGTGGCATCACGCCCGATGACGTGGCGCCCTATGTGGCCGCTGGGGCCAACGGCCTGGGCCTGGGTTCGGCCCTGTACCGCCCGGGTGACAGTGCACAGCAGGTGGCCCAGCAGGCCAAAGCTTTCGTGCACGCCTGGAAAGCCGCCACACAGACCCCGCCCGCTCTTTCGCCCACACCGTCATGAAGATCACCCGCCTCACCACCTACATCGTTCCACCACGCTGGTGCTTCCTCAAGATCGAGACCGACGAAGGCATCAGCGGCTGGGGCGAACCCGTGCTGGAAGGACGCGCCCATGCCGTGGCCGCCATGGTCGACGAGCTTGCCGACTATCTCGTGGGCAAGGACCCGCGCCACATCGAGGACCACTGGACGGTGATGTACCGGGGCGGCTTCTACCGGGGCGGCGGCATCCACATGAGCGCGCTGGCCGGTATCGACCAGGCGCTGTGGGATATCAAGGGCAAGGCCTTGGGTGTGCCGGTGTCTGAACTGCTGGGCGGAAGCGTGCGCGACCGCATCCGCGTCTACAGCTGGATCGGTGGCGACCGCCCCAGCGAAACCGCAGCTGCAGCCAAGGCCGCCGTGGCGCGCGGCTTCACCGCCGTGAAGATGAACGGTACCGAAGAAATGCAGTTCGTGGACAGCTTTGACAAAGTGGAACGCTGCCTGGCCAACGTGGCCGCCGTGCGGGATGCCGTGGGGCCGAACGTGGGCATTGGCGTGGACTTCCACGGCCGCGTGCACAAGCCCATGGCCAAGGTGCTGTTCAAGGAACTGGAACCCTACCGCCTCATGTTCATTGAAGAGCCCGTGCTCAGCGAACACCACGAAGCCCTCAAGGAACTGGCCCATCTTTCCAGCACGCCCATCGCGCTGGGCGAACGCCTCTACAGCCGCTGGGACTTCAAGCGCATCCTCTCAGAAGGCTACGTGGACATCATCCAGCCCGACCCTTCGCACGCCGGCGGCATCACCGAAACGCGCAAGATCGCGGCCATGGCCGAGGCCTACGACGTGGCGCTGGCCCTGCACTGCCCGCTCGGCCCCATCGCACTGGCGGCCAACCTGCAGATCGACGCGGGCTGCTACAACGCCTTCATCCAGGAACAGAGCCTCGGCATCCACTACAACCAGGCCAACGATCTGCTGGACTACGTGTGCAACCCCGAGGTGTTCGCCTACCAGGACGGCATGGTCACCATCCCCACCGGGCCGGGCCTGGGCATTGAGGTGAACGAAGCCTATGTGAAGGAACGCGCGAGCGAAGGGCACCGCTGGCGCAACCCGGTCTGGCGCCACGGGGACGGCAGCTTTGCTGAATGGTGATTGGCAGCAACCCTCAGGTCAGAGGCTGAGCGTTTTTCGGGCGTGTCCGAGCAACGCGTCCAAACGTGCCCAATCAAGGCGCAAAGCACAGCCATAGCTCGGGCTATGGCGCGCATTTGCAACGCCGAGTGGGTGCGTTTGGGCGTGGTGAGCGGGCATGAGCGAAAGACGCTCAGCCTCTTAACCCATCAGCCGCTTCAGCGCTTCCTGGTACTTGGCCGCCGTCTTTTCAATCACTTCCTTGGGCAGGCGCGGCGCGGGCGGCGTCTTGTCCCAGGCCTTGCCGCCCACCTGCGCGGTCTCCAGCCAGTCGCGCAGGAACTGCTTGTCGTAGCTGGGCGGGTTCTGGCCCACCACATAGCTCTCCAGTGGCCAGTAGCGCGAGCTGTCGGGCGTGAGCACCTCGTCCATCAGCACCAGCGTGCCTTTCGCGTCCAGGCCGAACTCGAACTTGGTGTCGGCAATGATGATGCCCTTCTCCAGCGCAATGGCCGCAGCGGCCTTGTACAGCGCGATCGACACATCGCGGATCTGCGCGGCGAGATCCGCGCCGATCATGGCCACCGTCTGTTCGAAGGTGATGTTTTCGTCGTGCTCGCCCATGTCGGCCTTGGCGGCAGGCGTGTAGATGGGTTCCGGCAGCTTGGACGCGTTCTGCAGGCCTTCGGGCAGCGGCACGCCGCACACCGACTGGCTCTCCTGGTATTCCTTCCAGCCGCTACCAGCCAGATAGCCGCGCACCACCGCCTCCACCGGAATGGGCTTGAGGCGCTGCACCAGCATGGAGCGACCTTCCACCTGCGGCACTTCGGCCGGCGTGACCACGCTCTCGGGCGATTCGCCGGTGAGGTGGATGGGGCAGATGTTCAGGCCGTTCGGGCCGAGCTTGTCGAACCAGAACAGCGACAACTGCGTGAGCAAGCGACCCTTGCCCGGAATCGGCTCGCCCATGATCACGTCGAACGCGCTGATGCGGTCGGACGCGACCATCAGGATGCGGTCATTGCCCACAGCGTAGTTGTCGCGCACCTTGCCGCGCGCCAGCAGGTGCAGAGAGGTCAGTGCAGAGGTGTGCAGGGCGGAAGTCATGATCGGGCACGGAAAAAGTGACAGACAGGAAAAAAGCCCGGTGACTGAACAGTCAACGGGCTCCGAACCATTCCGGGGGATTATCGCAGGTTGGGCAGCCGTGTCTTCACTCCTTTCCCCAGCGGGGCGAGGGAGTGAAGTCACAGCGCGGCAGGGGGCGTTTCACTTCAAGAACGAAACTGCCGGGCAGCAAACGCCCAGGCCATGCGAGACGCATCCGGCCCCTGCCCGTCGCTGTACGGCTGGCGGGCCGCCCCACCGCTCCAGGCATGCGCCAGCCTGTCCACCGCCACCAGCGTGGCCATCGTGCGCCCCCGTCGCTTGAAGTCCGTGACCTGCATCGGGTGGCGCTGCCCGCGCTGCACGCGCCGTTCATCACCTGGCTTGGCGCCAGCCGCTTCGGCCCAGACGCGCGCCGCCGCCCGGCCGTTCTGCGGTGAGACCACGTGGTCGGCTGCACCGTGGACCACCAGCAATGGGGGCCAGGTGGCCGCCACCAGCGGTGGCGTTTCGCGTCGGCCGTGCATGGCGCCCAGCGCCGACAGGCCGGAGTGCGCCGTGCCCGGTGGAATGCCCGAGTGCATCACCACCGCCTTGAAACGTTCCGGATGCCGGGCCACCAGCAGCGCAGCCATACTCGCGCCGGCAGACAGGCCCGCCACCGCCACCTTGCTGCGGTCGCCGGGGTACAGCAGACACGCCTGATCGATCGCATTCATGATCAGGGCCGCCTCACCGTAGGCGCGCCCGTTGTCGGTGTCGAACCAGTTCCAGCAACCCTGTGCGTTCGCGATCCGGTCCTGTTCGGGGTAGAGCACCAGAAAGCGCTCCTTGGCCGCCAGCTGGTTCATCCGCGTGCTGAGCGCAAAGCGGTTCGCGTCCTGCCCGCAGCCATGCAGCATCACCATCAGCGGCAGGCGTTCGCCAAACCCAATGCCGGGCGGGCGGTAGATCCGGTAGCGCCGCACGCCGGTGGCGCCCATGGCCACACCTGGCGTCCAGGTGCCACCGCCGGGAGCGAGCGCAAGCGGCGTCGCCAGTGGCGAGGCCCGTGACCGGCTGCGTGCGCTGGACGCGGTGGCCATGCGCGTCATGGTCTTCATGTTGCGCTCAAAGAGCTTGGTCCAGCTGGTGGACCGCTTTCGGGATTTCATCTGGCCCATTCTGGGCCCAGCGGCCCCCGCCAATGCACACTAGGCCTGCACCGCGGTATCGATGTGTAAAAGCCTCCACCCACAAAAAAAAGCCACCTCGCGGGTGGCTTTTTTGGGCTTGAACAGCAGTCCTGGGCTCAGACCACCTGCTGCGCCAGCTCCCCAGTGGCGTATTTCTGCGCCATCACCGACAGCGACGCCCCCTTGATCTTGGCGCCCTGGCCTTCACAGCCGAATTCCATGTACCGTTGCTTGCACACGGCCTTGGCCGCTTCGCGGGCGGGCTTCATCCATTCGCGCATGTCGAACTTGTCCGGGTTCTCGGCCAGGAACTTGCGCACCGCGCCGGTCATGGCCATGCGGATGTCGGTGTCGATGTTGATCTTGCGCACGCCGTGCTTGATGGCTTCCTGGATCTCCGCCACCGGCACGCCGTAGGTCTGTTTCATCTTGCCGCCGTACTGGTTGATGATGTCCAGCAGGTCTTGCGGCACGCTGCTGGAGCCGTGCATCACCAGGTGGGTGTTGGGAATGCGGGCGTGGATTTCCTTGACGCGGGAAATGGCCAGGATGTCGCCGGTGGGCTTGCGGCTGAACTTGTAGGCGCCGTGGCTGGTGCCGATGGCGATGGCCAGCGCGTCGAGCTGCGTGGCCTTGACGAACACGGCGGCTTCTTCGGGGTCGGTCAGCATCTGGGAATGGTCCAGCTTGCCTTCAGCGCCAATGCCGTCTTCTTCGCCGGCTTCACCGGTTTCGAGGTTGCCCAGGCAGCCCAGCTCGCCTTCCACGGTGACGCCAACCTTGTGCGCCATCTCCACCACCTTGCGGGTGACTTCGGTGTTGTATTCAAAGCTGGCCGGCGTCTTGCCGTCTTCCATCAGCGAGCCGTCCATCATGACCGAGCCGAAGCCGAGATCGATGGCGCCCTGGCAGACCTTGGGGCTGGTGCCGTGGTCCTGGTGCATGACCAGCGGAATGTGCGGATAGGCTTCCATGGCGGCCTGGATCAGGTGCTTGATGAAAGGCTCACCGGCGTATTTGCGGGCGCCGGCGCTGGCCTGCAGGATGACGGGTGCACCCACCTCGTCGGCAGCGGCCATCACGGCCTGCACCTGCTCCAGGTTGTTGACGTTGAAAGCCGGAATGCCGTAGCCATTGGCTGCGGCGTGGTCGAGCAGTTCGCGCATGGAAACGAGTGCCATGGAAATCCCTTTAAAGCAGTTGGTAACCCGGATGTAACTAACGGCGGATTTTACCGCTGGTGGTCATCCTCCCATGCCCTGGTGCGTGAAAGCAGGGCCTTCTGACAGGCGCTGACGCCTTGTCAGCCGGGTGTTTTGCTCTACACAGACACCAATCGTCACAAAGCGACGGGGAACTGCGCTACCCAAACTGTGAACCTTCTCGGGTTGATTATCGCCAACAACAAGCCAAGAGGAAGGAACCCCCATGCCATGCCGCCCCCTGATCGCGCCCCTGACTGCCGTGGTCGCCCTGCTCGTGCCGGTGCTCTCGCAGGCACAGATCACGCTCAAGCCCGATGGCCAGTGGCGCTATCTGTTGACGGCCGGCGCCAATATCTCGTCAGGCAACAACAACGCTGGCTCACTGAACCTGGCAGCCGAGGGCGCCCGACAGACCATCGATGACAAATGGACGTGGAATGCCAAGGCAGACCGGGCGCAAAACGCTGGCGTGGCCACCACAGAGCGCTATGCCCTTCGCACACAGTACGACCGCGATATTTCTCCCGACTGGTTCGGCTTTGGTTCCGGCGAGACCTTGCGTGACACGCTGGCCAACATCTCGGCCCGGTATTCGGTGGCCAGCGGCGTGGGGCGCCACGTCTGGCGCGACGATCGCGGCTACCTGGATGTGTCCGTCGGCCTGGGTTACTCGCACGACCGCTATGTAACGCCCACCGACGTCAGAGGCACCATGCGCGACGAATACGGCCGGCTTGAGCTGGTGTTGTCGGAAGAGTCCAGCTACCGGCTGACCGACACCACCAGCCTGCGCCAGAAATTCACCCTGTACCCGGACCTGCGCGATTCAGGCAGGTACCGCGCGGTGCTCGACACCGGTCTGACCGTGGCGATGACCGAAACACTGAACCTCTCGGCGGGGCTGAGCTACCGCCACGACAGCGATCCCGGACCGGGCCTCAAGAAGGGTGACGCGATGCTGGTGACGGGGGTGTCCTTCCGACTGGACTAGAGAGGAAGCACCCCCTGCGCCGCTGACGCGGCTTCCCCCTCTCTGACGCCTTCGGCTTGGAGGGGGACGGCACCCGTGGCCTGGCGAAGCCAGTTCCACGGTGCCCCTGGATGGAATCACCTCGCGCCGGGCGTTGTGGCCTCTGGTCGAAGAGGCGAAGGGCGCCCTACCCCGCGCGGCAAATCTTGAGCGTGTTGGTGCCACCCGGCTGTCCCATGGGTTCACCCACGGTGATGGCGTAGACGTCGCCGCTTTGCACGATGCCCTTGTTTTTCAAGTGCGCCTCGGCGTCTGCAAGCGCGGTGTCGCGGTCGGCGCTGGTGTCCATGAGCAGGGGACGCACATTGCGGTAAAGCGTCATCTTGCGTTGCGCCGTGAGGCTGGAGGTGACTGCGTAAATGGGCATGCGCACGTTGTGGCGGCTCATCCACAGCGCGGTCGAACCGGATTCGGTCAGCGCCACGATAGCCTTGGCGCCCAGGTGGTGGGCCGTGAACAGCGCGCCCATGGCAATGGACTGGTCAATGCGCTTGAAGGTCTTGCCCTTGAAATCGGCACTGAGTTCGGCGTATTCGGCCTTTTCTGCCTCCTGGCAGATGTTGGCCATCTCCATCACGGTTTCGAGCGGGTACTTGCCGGCAGCCGTCTCGGCACTGAGCATCACGGCGTCGGTGCCGTCGAGCACGGCGTTGGCCACGTCGCTCACCTCGGCACGGGTGGGCACCGGGTTCACGATCATGGACTCCATCATCTGGGTCGCGGTGATCACCACCTTGTCCATCTCGCGCGCCAGGCGGATCATGTGTTTCTGCAGGCCGGGCACTGCGGCGTTGCCCACTTCCACCGCCAGATCGCCGCGCGCCACCATGATGCCGTCAGACACCTTGAGGATGTTGGCCAGCTCGGGAATGGCTTCGGCACGCTCGATCTTGGCGATCAGTGCCGGCTTGTGGCCGGTGGCGGCACCCGCCACGTTGCACAGCTGGCGCGCCAGCTCCATGTCGGTGGCGTTCTTGGGGAAACTCACCGCCACGTAGTCGGCCTTCAGGCCCATGGCGGTCTTGATGTCGTCCATGTCCTTGGCGGTGAGCGCCGGTGCCGTCAGCCCGCCGCCCTGCTTGTTGATGCCCTTGTTGTTGGACAGCTCGCCGCCGAGCTTGACGGTGGTGTGCACGGCCGAGCCCGCCACCTTGTCGATGGTGAGCACGATCAGGCCGTCGTTGAGCAGCAGGGTGTCGCCCGCCTTCACGTCGCGCGGCAGCTCCTTGTAGTCCAGCCCCACACCCTCGATGTCGCCCGGCTCGGTGCGCGCCGCATCCAGCACGAACTTCTGCCCGGGCTCCAGCATGACCTTGCCTTCGGCAAACTTGCCCACGCGGATCTTGGGGCCTTGCAGGTCGGCCATGATGCCCACCTCGCGCCCGGCGCGCTGAGCGGCTTCGCGCACCAGATCGGCCCGGTCGATGTGGTCCTGTGCCTTGCCATGGGAGAAGTTCAGCCGGACCACATTGACCCCGGCGCGAATCATTTTTTCCAGCAACGCTGGGTCACTGGAAGCGGGACCGAGGGTGGCAACGATCTTGGTGGCGCGCATGGGCATGGGTTTGTCTCCTGGGGTGAACAGTGCCGATCCGGAAGTGTCGGGCTGTAATTTGGTTTCAATTATCTGTGGAACTGGTTACCAACGGGTTACGGCCTGCAAAAGCAGCCATCTCCTCTGCGAAGTCAAACGGCCGCGCGAAACCGATGGGTGTGGCGGCGCACCCCCTCGAACACCAGCGACCGGGGAAAGCCCGGGCTCAGTTCTTCGGTCACGGCACCCCACCTGGGCGCTGCGCGCACCGAAGCGCTTTGTGTGACACGCGGCCACAGGAAGCCCCAGCCATCTCCCCCTACAGGAAAGCGGATTCGGGTAAATACTCATGAGAAAAACGTTTGCGCAAACGTTTTACATCGATATCATTTTGCTTTGGTAGATCACACATGCGGGGTTCGCGCGGCGACCTGGACAGCACACGGGTTGATGGACGTTTCCCCCAAACATGCTCTGTGATCAGCCGCCGAAAGCGCGTGCCGGCAAGCCGGCGCGCCGCCAACCACCGCCAACTGGAGACAACACATGCCGTTCACCCGCCGTTCCGTTCAGACCGCCGCCGCCCTTGCCATTGTCGGCAGCCTGCTGGCCAGTCCAGCCTTTGCACAAGACAAGCCGAAAATCGCGCTCATCATGAAGTCGCTGGCCAACGAGTTCTTCCGCACCATGGAAGACGGCGCCAAGGCGCACCAGAAGGCGCACGCTGGCGAGTACACGCTGGTGGCCAACGGCATCAAGAACGAGACCGACACGGCCGCACAGATCAAGATGATCGAGCAGGCCATGGCGCAGAAGGTCAGTGCCATCGTGCTGGCCCCGGCCGATTCCAAGGCGCTGGTGCCGGTGGTCAAAAACGCCATCGACAAGGGCATCATCGTCGTCAACATCGACAACCAGCTCGATGCCGACGCGCTGAAGGAAAAGAACATCACCGTACCGTTTGTGGGCCCGGACAACCGCGTGGGCGCCAAGCTGGTGGGCGACCACCTGGCCAAAAGCCTCAAGGTCGGCGACAAGGTGGGCATCATCGAAGGCGTGTCCACCACCTTCAATGCGCAGCAGCGCACCCTGGGCTACCAGGACGCCATGAAGGCCGCCAACATCACCGTGGTGGGCGTGCAGTCCGGCAACTGGGAGATTGAAAAAGGCAACACCGTGGCGGCCGGCATGATGCGCGAGCACCCCGACCTGGTCGCCCTGCTGGCTGGCAACGACAGCATGGCGCTGGGGGCCGTGGCGGCCGTGAAGGCCGCGGGCAAGACCAGCAAGGTGCAGGTGGTGGGGTACGACAACATCGGCGCCATCAAACCCATGCTGGCCGATGGCCGCGTGCTCGCCACGGCGGACCAGTTCGCCGCCAAGCAGGCCGTGTTCGGCATCGAGCTGGCGCAGAAGGCGCTGGCGGCCAAAACACCCCAGGCGCAGCTGCCTGCAGCGGTGAAAACAGACGTGGTGCTGGTGACCAAGGACAGCAAATAAGTTCTGAAGCACCGCAGAACGCACAGCGCCCATGCCCCCAACCTCCCCGACAAACCCGACCACGCCCCTGCTCGCCATCCACGATGTGGGCAAGGACTACACCGCCACCGTGCTCGACGGCGTGAACCTGGCGCTGTTTGCGGGCGAGGTGCTGGCGCTGACCGGTGAGAACGGCGCGGGCAAGAGCACGCTGTCCAAGATCTTGTGCGGGCTGGAACAGCCCACGCGCGGTGGCATGGTGCTGGATGGTCAAACCTACACGCCCGGCTCGCGCCGCGACGCCGAGCGCCACGGCGTGCGCATGGTGATGCAAGAGCTGGGCCTGGTGCCCACACTCACTGTGGCCGAGAACCTGCTGATGGGCCGTCTGCCCCACCGCCTGGGCTGGCTCCAGCGCGATGCGCTGCACGCGGCCGCACGCGCGCAACTGGCCAAGATCGGCCTGGACACCATCGACCCCGCCACGCCGGTGGCTCAGTTGGGCATTGGCCAGCAGCAGATGGTGGAGATCGCCCGCAACCTGCAGGACGACACCCGCATCCTGGTGCTGGACGAGCCCACGGCCATGCTCACGCCACGCGAGACCAACTACCTGTTTGAACAAATCGCGCACCTCACCGCACGCGGCGTGGCCATCGTCTACGTGTCGCACCGGCTCGAAGAACTGCGCCGCATCGCCGACCGCGTGGCCGTGCTGCGCGACGGCCGCCTGGTGGACGTGCGACCCATGGCCGGCATGAGCGAAGACGATCTGGTGCAGCGCATGGTGGGCCGGGTGGTGAGCGACCTCGAACACCGCCCGCGTCGCGCCGCCGGTCCAGTGGTGATGAGCGCCGAAGGCCTGGGCCGCGGCACCGCCGTACAGGACGTGAGCCTGGCGCTGCGCGCCGGCGAAATCTTTGGTATTGCGGGGCTGGTGGGATCGGGCCGCACCGAACTGGTCCGGCTGCTGTTTGGCGCAGACCGGGCAGACCGGGGCAGCGTGACGCTGTACCCCGAACCGGCCAATACAGAGCGTCAGGCATCCCCCGCCATGGGGTGCACGATTCCACGTGGTTTCGCATCCCCGCTGCAGGCCATTGCCGCCGGGGTGGGCCTGGTCACCGAAGACCGCAAATCGCAGGGCCTGCTGTTGTCGCAGCCCATCCGCATCAACGCCACGCTGTCCGACCTGTCGGCTGTGTCGCGCGGCGGCTGGCTGCAGCGCGGGCTCGAAAACCGTCTGGTGCAAGGCTTTGTGCGCAAGCTGGGCATCCGCTGCCGCAGCGCCGAGCAGCCCGTGGGGCAACTCTCGGGCGGCAACCAGCAAAAGGTGGTGTTTGCGCGCTGGCTGCACCGCGAGGGCCGCGTGCTGCTGCTCGACGAACCCACGCGCGGCGTGGACGTGGGCGCACGCGCCGAGCTGTACGGAGAGCTGGACCGCATGGCCTCGGAAGGACGCGCGCTGCTCATGGTGTCGTCTGACCTGCACGAGCTCATGGCCATGGCCGACCGCATCGGCGTGATGAGTGCGGGCAGCCTGGTGGCGGTGTTCGAACGCGGCGAGTGGTCTGAACAATCCCTGCTGGCGGCCGCGTTTTCCGAACCCGGGGGCCGCGCTGCTGACCCAACGAGTTCTTTACCCTCCTCTTCCTCCGCCACTGCATGAACGCCTCAGCCACCTCCACCGCCGCTGCGACCACATCCCCCACCAACGCCTCGGTCTGGCGCAGCCAGCTGGGTACCTACCTGGGCCTGCTTGCCGTGCTGGCAGGCATGGTGGCGCTGTTCTCTTCGCTGTCCGAGTATTTCTGGAGCACCGAGACCTTCGTCACCATCGCCAACGAGATCCCGGCGCTGGCCGTGATGGCCGTGGGCATGACCTTTGTGCTCATCATCGCGGGCATCGATCTGTCGGTGGGCTCGGTGATGGCGCTGGCCGCCGCCACCTCGGCCGCCGCCATCCTGCAATGGGGCTGGACGGTGCCCGCTGCGGCGGCCCTCGCACTGGCCACGGGCCTGCTGTGCGGCACCCTCACGGGCGCCATCTCGGTAGCATGGCGGCTGCCGTCGTTCATCGTGTCGCTGGGCATGCTCGAAGCCGTGCGCGGCAGCGCCTATGTGGTCACCGACTCGCGCACGCAGTACGTGGGCGATGCGATCTCCTGGCTGTCGGCGCCGTTCTTTGGCGGCATCTCATTCGCCTTTTTGCTGGCCGTGCTGCTGGTGGTAGTGGCTCAGCTGGTGCTGTCGCGCACGGTGTTTGGGCGCTGCGTGGTGGGCATTGGCACCAACGAAGAGGCCATGCGCCTGGCAGGCGTGGACCCGCGCCCCATCCGCATCATCGTGTTCGCCATGACCGGCCTGATGGCGGGCCTGGCCGGGCTGATGCAGTCGGCCCGGCTGGAAGCCGCCGATCCCAACGCCGGCAGCGGCATGGAGCTGCAGGTGATCGCCGCCGTGGTGATTGGCGGCACCAGCCTCATGGGCGGTCGTGGCTCGGTGGTGAACACCGCCTTTGGCGTGTTGATCATTGCCGTGCTGGAAGCAGGGCTGGCCCAGGTGGGTGCGAGCGAGCCGAGCAAGCGCATCATCACGGGTTTTGTGATCGTTGCAGCGGTTATCGTGGACACGCTGCGCCAGCGCCGAGCGGCGGCCTGAACCACACCAGAAGACCCACCCCACATCCTCCGACCACCACTCTATTGCATGGCTACTATCAAGGACGTTGCGCGCCACGCCAACGTGTCGGTGTCCACCGTTTCGCACGTGGTCAACGGCACCCGCCACGTGAGCCAGGAGGGGCGCGAGCGCGTCGAAGCGGCGATTCGCGCACTGGGCTATGTGCCCAGCGCGATTGCACGCAGCCTCAAGAGCAACAACACGCGCACGCTGGGCATGTTGATCCCCAACAGCTCCAACCCCTACTTTGCCGAGATCGTGCACAGCGTGGAAGTGCGTTGTTTTGGCGCGGGCTACAACCTCATCCTGTGCAACACCAACGACGAAGCACACCGCCAAGGCACCTACCTGCAGGTGCTGGCCGAGCGGCGCATCGACGGGCTCATTGTGGTCTCCACCGGGCACGATGCCACGCTGCCCACGCAACTGGCTGGCCTGTCCATTCCCACCGTGCTGGTGGACCGCGAGATTCAACTGGCTGATCAGCAGCCTTGCGACCTGGTCGAGACCGCGCACATCCAAGGAGGCCTCCTGGCCACCCGTCACCTGTTGTCGCTGGGCCACCGGCACATTGCGTGCATCGGCGGGCCCGCCGGCATAGCCCCCAGCGAGCAACGCATTGCCGGTTGGCGCAGTGCACTGGCTGACGCCGGCTGCGGCAACGGCGAGGGTTTGTTGTGGCATGGCAACTTCACCAGCCAGGGCGGGTACGAGGCGATGCACGCGGTGCTGCGCTCGCCCACGCCACCGACCGCCGTGTTCGTCTGTAACGACCTCATGGCCATGGGTGCGCTCTGCGCGGCCCACGAACGCGACCTGCGAGTGCCCCAGGCACTGTCGATCGTGGGTTTTGACGACATCGAGCTCGCCGCCTTCACCAGCCCCCCGCTGACCACGGTTGCACAGCCGAAGCAGCGCATCGGTGCGCTGGCGGTCGACATGCTGCTTGAGCGCATCGATGGCAAACGCCAGGACGCGCGCAAAGTGATGCTGCAGCCCGAGTTGCGCGTGCGTGCTTCCACAGCCCCGCTGGCGGGCAGCGAAGGACGACCCGAATGAACGCTGTGATCGGCATGCCAAAGCCGCGCATCGTGGTGGTGGGCAGCCTGAACATGGACTTGGTGCTTCAAGTGCGGCACGCCCCCGGCCCCGGCGAGACCGTGCTGGCCGACAACCTGCGCCTGGTGCCGGGCGGCAAGGGCGGCAATCAAGCCGTGGCATGCGCCCGCCTGGGCGCCAAGGTGCACCTGTTCGGCCGCGTGGGCGACGATGCGTATGGACTCACGCTGCGCGCCGGTCTGGATGCCGATGGCATTGACCACAGCGGCGTGCAGACCGACCCGAACGTGACCACGGGTGTGGCCGCCATCACCGTCGATGCGTCAGCGCAGAACCGCATCGTGGTGGTGCCTGGCGCGAACAGCCGCTTTGTGCTGGACGGGGCCGTGCTTGAACCTCGCTTGCGGGGGGCCAGTGGTCTGGTGCTGCAGCTGGAGATCCCCATGCCACAGGTGCTGGCCGCTGCACAGCTGGCGCGTGCGACCGGTTGTCCGGTACTGCTCAACCCATCGCCCCTGCATCCGCTGCCCGATGCGCTGTGGCAACTGGTGGACACCTTGATCGTGAACGAGGTGGAAGCGGGAGCATTGGCGGACCAGCGGGTTGCCACAGTGGCCGAAGCCGCGCAGGCTGCGCGCGCGCTCCGAGCCAAGGGGCCTGCGCAGGTGGTGGTGACGTTGGGCGCAGCCGGCGCCGTGGCCGCCGATGCCGCCGGATGCCGCCATCACCCGGGCATGGTCGTGCAGGCGGTGGACACCACCGCGGCAGGTGACACCTTTCTTGGCGCGCTCGCCGTGGGACTGGCGCAGAGCGCATCGCTGGACGCCGCCTTGCGCGACGGCATCCGGGCGGCTGCGCTGTGCGTCACGCAAGCGGGAGCACAGCCATCGATCCCCTCCCGCGCCGCCGTGGCGCAAAGCCCTCAACCTCCTGACTGGATCGCGCTGTGAAACGCACCCCCCTGCTCCACGCAGAACTCGCGCAAGCGATTGCTTGCCTGGGCCATGGCGACATGCTGGTGATCGGCGATGCGGGCCTGCCCATCCCGCCCGGCCCGCGTCGCATCGACCTGGCACTGACCCCGGGCATCCCGGCCGTGGCCGATGTGCTGCGCGTGGTGCTGACTGAAATGCAGGTGGAAAAAGCCATCCTTGCCGTCGAAGCCATTGAGCTCAGTGATGGCCGACTGCCGGCCTGGTGCACCCTGCCCGTCGAGCCGCGGGCCGTGCCACACGAAGAATTCAAACGCCTGAGCGCACAGGCCCGCGTGATGGTGCGCACCGGCGAGTGCACCCCGTACGCCAACGTCATCCTGATCGCTGGCGTGACATTCTGATGCCGAGGTCCGTCGACTCACGGGAACGCGACGGACGATGAGACAGCCCTAGAGCTGCCGCACCACGCGGCAGGGATTGCCCACGGCCAGCACATTGGCGGGAAGATCGCGCACGACGACGCTTCCCGCTCCCACCACCGTGTTTTCGCCGATGGTGACGCCTGGACAGACGATGGCCCCCCCGCCAAGCCACGCGCCGTCGCCGATGACCACGGGCAATGCGAACTCGAGGCCAGATCGCCGTTGCTTGGCGTCCAACGGATGGGTGGCGGTGTAGATGTGAACGCCGGGCGCAAATTGCACTTCGTTGCCAATGTCGATGCGGTTGCAGTCGAGCAGCACGCAGTCGAAGTTGATGAACACACGCTCACCGATGGAGACGTTGAAACCATAGTCGCAGCGAAGGCTTGGCTTGAGCACGCTCCCCTCGCCGAACCGCGCAAACAGATCCGTGAGCAACGCGCGGCGCTCTTCGCTGGCGTCGGCCGCTGTGGCATTGAACCGCGCCAGGATGGCTTGGGCCCGCAGATGGGCGGCGATGAGTTCGGGATCGTCCGCAACATAGAACTCACCGGCCAACATCTTCTCTTTCTGGCTCTTCGCATCTCCCACGGCTTGGTCTCCCTGAAGGGGTGTATCGATCCGGACACAGCGTACACGCTCGGGTGCTACTGCAATCCGGAACGGAGGCCTTCTAGGCGGACTTGACCGGCGTTTCGGGCGCCAAAGTGTCATTGGCGGGGACGGACCCGGACGGCACGCGACGGGCGCCCGCAACCATTTCCTTCAACCACGCGATGAGCACCGCCGAGTAGTTGCTCTGGTCGCGCTCGCCGGTGAGGCCATGGTCGGCGCCGTCCATGCAGCGGTAGGTGAGCGAGCGGGCATTGCGGGCCGCTTCACGGTAGCTGTCCAGCGTGGTCTTGGGGACGATGTCGTCGAATTCGGACTCGATCAGCAGCATGTCGCCCTGGAAGTCGTGGGTGGCCTTCAAGGCCCGGTTGCTGTCCATGGGCACCAGGCTGCGGCGGTAGGCCCGCAGGTCGTGGTCCTTGTGCAATTGCAGCTTGGGGCTCTCCCAGCCATCGTCGTGATACAACGCCGGCGCCCGCAGGGCCAGCCACTTCACGGGGCGCATGGAAGAAAGGATCGCCGCCAGGTAGCCACCATAGCTGCTGCCGACCACGGCGATGGCACCGGGATCGACATGCGGGCGTTGAATCAAGGTGTCGTACGCCGCCAGCACATCCTGCAGGTTGTGCGCTCGCGACACGGTATCGAACAAGCTCTGGTGCTCCGCGTGGCCCCGCAGATCGAAGGTGAGGCAGACACAACCCAGGGCAGCAATTTCGCGTGCCCGGGCCAGGTATTGCTGCTGGCTTCCGCCCCAGCCATGCACAAACAGCACCCCCGGAATCAACGTCGCGGGGGTCACCAGGGTGCCATCCAGGTGGGCCTGGTCGACGGCGATGCTGATGGTTTCTTCAAGCGTGGACATGATCGGTTGCCATTGCGTATTTGGTGATGCGTCCGACCCGTTCGTCGATGCCGTCGAACAGGACCCAGGCACCGGCGGGAACGGCACTGGTGCCACCATAGCGTTCGCAGGTGCTGGCGCGAACCCGCTGCAGTTGCGGGTCTGCGGCGAAAGCGCGCAGCGCCGCGATCTCTGCGCCACTGGCGCCCCCGATGCGCCACGACTGCTCAAGAACCCCCGAGCGCCATTGGCCGGACTCATCCAGGCCTTGGGCCACGTCATAGTTGCTGCGCGACATGAACATCCCGCCAAAAGCAGCCAGCGCCGCAGCGTGGTACCTCATCGCCTGTTCCACCGCCAGGCGCGTGGCGGACTCGAGCGGCAATTGCATCAGCGCGTCGAACCCGCCGCGCACCACCACGAGTTCCGAACCGCCGTAGACCGCAGCGCGGGTGTGATTGGGTGTCGTGTGCTGCACGCCATGGTATGTCGCCAGCCATTCGCCGACCTGCACCTGGCCCACGCTGTGGGTGACCACCTCTCGCAGATTCCTTTCGAGCACGAGACCGCGGCGCCACAATGCCTCGTTGGCAATTTCCTTCAACAGCGCCTCAAGCTCAGCACCGCTGCTCACCACCCACTGCCCGACGCCGCCCACCCCACCAGGGTCCTTCAGACGCACACTGCCCTGTGCCAGCAACCTGGCGCTGGCGAGTCTGGCGTCGTCGATACTGAAAACCGAATAGCCGGGCAGCACGGCCGACTTCACCTGTTCGGCAAAGCCGGCAGACCAGCCAGCGGGAGCGCTTGTGCTGTGGCTCAGCAAGGGATGAGAAATCACCTTGGATGCCACGAAGGGAAAGGGGACCACCCCACCGAACAGATCGTCGCGGGTGTGCACCCCGAGCCTGTGTGCGCTGGCCAGGCTGGGCAAGGTGTCGCTGGGAACGAGATAGAGGCAGCCCTTGGGTGGCCGCTGAGTCTCGAGTTCGCCCTCGTAGTTGCCGCCGATGAGAGCCGCCACGGCTTGGGCCACCTGGATCTTGCTGGCAAGCTCATGCGAGGAAGGCCGCAGGCCCGACTCAACATGGTGAAAGAAGACCTGCACCTGCCGCCGGGGCTGATCCAAAAGGGTTTTGGCGACGGTCATGGCGCGAACGGGCTCGGCAGGCCTCTGGCCGGGCTTTGCCCTGCCAGGGCCCGCAGGGCCGTTGGACTTGACAAGGTTTCGCCGCAGAAGAGCGCACGCGCTAAAAAAACAAGGGACATGGTGCACCGCACCGGCAAGTGATGTACCCGTTGGTGAGGCCACCCTCGGCGACGGGATGAATCGTCATCCTTGCCGTATTTGCTGCTGCAAATTTTCCTTGTCGACCCGACAGCAAACAGAGTGGGCACCAACTATAGAAATACGCCCCTGACGGTCACCCACATCAATCGTCTTCTCTGAAGGTCGAGCGTGCAGTTGCGATGCCTACAACACCCTTTGAGACGCCACGCCAGCCCGCGCCGAATAACGCACCAGGCTGTCCATCGCCTCCACCTCCACGCGCGCATGGCGCCGGCCATACACGGTCGCCTTCAGCCATTCAAGCTCAGACTCCAGCCGCGCCTGATCGGCCAGCGTGCAACACCACACCTTGGCGTCGGCGTCCCAGCGGTAGCCCCGGGCCTTGAGCAGGTCCTTGGCTTCAAAAGGGGCGCCGGTGGCGCGCAGCTTGAAGCTGGACCTGGAAGCGGCGAGCATCAGCTGATTCACGCCGGTGGTCGTGCCCTGCCCCACGGGCCTGGACAGCACCTGGAGCAACGCGTGGCAGTCCACCAGTGCGCGGTGGGCATCAAAGAACCAGCCCTGGTCCAGCGCCAGCGCGCTCAGCTTGGACGAGCCTGCGCCCGCCGCCTTCCAGTCGATGTCCGCAAAGGAACAGGCCCAGGCCTTCTGTGCGAAATAGGGAAAACGGGCTTCCACAAATGGGCGATCGAACCCTGCGTTGTGCGCCACGATCAGGTCGGCCCTGGCCACCATGGCAGCCACCTGCTGATCGTCCAGCCGTTGCCCCTTGACCATGTCGTCGCTGATGCCGGTCACTTCTTTGGCGACGGCCGGAATGGGCATGCCGGGGTCTTCAAAGCCTTCGAAACAGTCGACCGGACCGAATGGCATGCCCGAAGCCACGTCCACCTGCACCAGCAGCATGGCCAGTTCGATGATCTTGTCGGCCTGGTGTGAAAGGCCGGTGGTCTCGGTGTCGAGCACCAGAACGTTCCGCGTGCCGGCAGCGCTTTGCAACAGTTCAGGGGCAGAGGGCGCCGGCCCGTAGTCGGTGATGGGAACCAGCCGGCGCAGCACACGGTAGTTGGCGTCTTGCTCCAGCAGGCGCGCCATGTCCTCCGGGGTCAATGCCTTGGGCGGTGCCGCGCGTCTGGCGCGGGCGGGTTGGGGTGCGGGTGCCGGCGCCACGGGGCCGGGCACATCAAATTCGAAACTGGACTGGGTCATCCAGCAAGCCTACCCGACTCGTCGGGGTCTGGCGCCTTTGGCGACCACCGGCCCCATCCGCTCCATCTGCCCAATTTTTAAGCACACCCCGCCAGCCCAGCAGGCATGCGCCTCCTGGGCATTGCTCCACCGGTTATCCACACGGTAGGGCACCGAAGTTGTGGACGGTTCAGACGCGGAAGAGCGCCTGAACCGGAAGCCCGTTCACTCAAAAACGATGGGGTCGTCCATGGCCTGGCAGAAGTCGATCTGTGCGGGTTCGCTGGACGTGCCGTCAGCAAACTTGGCGCGCACCCACTGTTCACACTCTTCTTCATCGGTGCTGTCGTCCCAGACCAGCTTGGACGACTTGCCCTTGCCGATGCCCCGACCAATGTCGAACTGGCCCCATTTCTTCTTGTTCTGCGAGACCTCCAGCTTGACGATGCGTGAGCTGGACTGGTTGTCCACGAAGAAGTAATAGTCGCTCGCGCTGGCCAAGGGGGAAAACACGGCCAGTCCAAAGCCCAGCAAGGTGGCGCACAAGGTCTTTTTGGCGGAGGAAACGTGGGGCATTGGGAAATCCTGGATCGTTCACATTGAAGAGGCCCATTCTGGGCGGCGAGCGCGAGCCCGGCTGTCACGCCTCACAAGGCAAACGGGACTTGTGTGTGTTTGTGCCGCTTTCGGGGACGGCGGCACCCCGCGAACGCCCGATTCGGATCAGATGACGCGTTGACGCAACATCGCACTCGCGCGTTCCACCAGCATCACCAGCGCAAAGATCGCCAGGATGATGGTGGCGGCTTCGTCGTAGCTGAACAAGTCCATGGCCACCTTGAGTTCGATACCGATGCCGCCCGCCCCCACCAGCCCCAGGATCACCGAAGAGCGGGTCGCCTTCTCCAGACTGAACAGCGAGGTGTTGATGAACGAGGGCAGGGCCGCCGGGATCACCGCGCAGCCGATGACGGACAGACGACTCGCGCCCATGGCCTTGAGCGCTTCCTGTGGGCCACGGTCCACCTCTTCCATGGCCTCGGCGAAGAAGCGGCCACAAAAGCCCACCTTGTCCACGATCAATGCCAGCGTGCCGGCGAACGGACCCAGGCCCACCGTGACCACGAACAGCAGCGCCCACACCAGGTCGGGCACGGTGCGAAAGAACGCGATCAGGGTGCGCGCGGCCTGGTACACGAGAGGGTGCGGCGAGAGGTGAGGCGTGGCCAGCACCGCGATCGGTACGCTGATGATCACGCCCACCACGGTGCCCACCAGCGCCATCTGAAAAGTTTCCAGCAGGGCCCAGCCCACGGCCTCCAGCCGCGCGGTGGAGGGTGGCAGCATCTCGCCCACCAAACGGCCCATCTGCGGCAGTCCCTCAAAGAAGTCGCCCATTGACACGTTGGTGCCGTCCAGCGACCAGATGAAGAACGCCAGCGCCAGCACGCAGAGTACAAAGCTGCCGGCCCCCATGCGCTCGAAGCGAGCGGGCAAGGCGTGGCGGTCAAGCGCGGTCGTGGTGGTTTTCATACAAGGCTCGGAGGGCGACCGCATCGGTCTGTTGCGACAGGCTGTCCAGCGCCACGCGGCCGCGGTGCAGGGCGATCACACGGTGGGCGTAGCGCAGCGCGTGGGTAAGGTCGTGCGAGGTGAACAACAGGGTGAGACCGTCCTGCTCCACCAGTTGCGCAAACACGCCCATCACTTCGTCGCCAGACACCGGGTCCAGGCTGGCGGCGGGTTCGTCGGCCACCAGGAAGCGCGGGCGCTGCATGAGCGCGCGCGCCACCGCCACCCGCTGCGACTGCCCACCAGAAAGATGATCGGCCCGCTTGCGTGCGTGATCGGCCAGGCCCACCCGTTCCAGGCAATGCATGGCCTCTTCGCGCAGGGCTTTGGGCGCGGTGCCCTGGAACCAGGCGCGGCCCACCGGCGCACGCGGCAGCGCACCGTGCAACACGTTCGACAAGGCAGACAGGCGCGGCACCAGGTTGTGCTTCTGGAACACGAAGCCCACCTTGGAACGCAAGGCCCGCAAGCTCTTGGCGGTCTGTGCCTGCAGGGGCTGGCCAAACAGGTAGACCGTGCCCTGGTCGGGCTCGATCAGGTGCATGCAGCAGCGCAGCAGCGTGGACTTGCCCGCGCCGTTGGAGCCGATCAGCGCCACCGCCTGCCCTTTGGGAATGGAGAATTCGATGTCTGAGAGCACCGGCATGCCCGGGTCGAAGGCCTTGCACAGCCCCTTGACCTGCAGGTCCACCGCACCGTCTTCCCAGACCGGCGTGCGGCCGCTGGCGTGATCGGGCAAGGCGCCGTGCGGCAGCATGCCGCCCATTGGCAGTTCTTCTCGGTACATCGGCCGGTGCTCCATGATCGGGAGAGTTCAGGTGCGGTTGACGCTGGCGTGGCGTCAGTCGCCCAGAAATTCGGCGTACTGCGGCTGGCCGATGGTCGCGTACATCTTGCGCACGTAGTTGTAGTCGCTGTCGGCAACGGTGGGAATGAAGGCCATGCCGCGGAACTTCTGGTTTTCGTCGGGGCCCATGAGCACGGCGTCAATGAGTGCCGGGCTGTTTTCGCTGAACACCTTCTTCATGGCGGCCACGGTCGCGTCGGGCACGTGGGCACCGGCCAGCAGCACATCGTTGGGCAGGTCGCGGCCACGGGCGATCACCTTGAACACCACATCGGGAAATTTCTTGCTCAGGCCTGGCAAATCCGTGCGGTTGATGCCGATGGCGGCCACGTCCCCGCGCTTCATGGCTTCCACCGCCACGTTGCGGTTCACGTGCAGCACCTGAAAATCTTTCTGTGGCTGAACGCCCAGGTCGGCCAGCACCTGGATGGGGGAAAGGTGGCGCGAGGTGGATCCCACATCGCCCAGGGCCACTTTCTTGCCCTTGAGGTCTTCCACGCCGTCCACACCCGAGCCCACCAGCGTGACCACCGAACCGTAGTACTCCGGGCGGCTGAAGCCCACCACCAGCTTCGCATCAGACCGCTTCTTGAACACCACGTATTCGGCCGGGCCGGTGAGCACCAGGTCGATTTTTTTGGCGTTGAGGGCTTCCACCGCAGCCGTGCGGTTGGGCACCGGGAACAGCTCCACCTTCATGCCGGACTTTTCAGACAGGATCTTCTGGAAGCCGCCGAACTCGCGCTGCAGGTTTTCCAGCCCCACGATGTCGGTCACGGCCATGCGCACGGTTTGTTGTGCCTGCGCGCTCAAGGCGGCGAAGCTCAGGGTGGCCACGGCCACGAGGCGGGATGCCTGGAACAGTTTTTTCATGGGGAAGAACTCCAAGTTGGTTAGACAACTTCGCTAGGTTCGCGCCGCCGCATGACAGCCCCATGGAGCGATCGTGAAATTTCCGTGACAGGGGTGGCGGCACACCGGTTGTCGCGGCTCTGTCACGCAATGCAGGCACCATGGCGTTTTGACTTGTCTAGACAGGATGAACACCATGCTGAACACCGGTCGCTGGGCCATCACCGCCGGCCACACCTTGCTGCCCACCGGGCTCGAAACAGAAGCCGTGCTGCACATTGAAGACGGCGTGATCACCGACATCCGCAGCGAAGCGGGCCACTGCCCCACGCTGGACGCTGGCGGCCGCCTGGTGCTGCCCGGCATGATCGACCTGCACGGCGACGCGTTTGAACGCCAGCTCATGCCCCGCCCCGGCGTGCACTTCGACACCCGCCTGGCCCTGGCCGACACCGACCGCCAGTTGGTGGCCAACGGCATCTCCACCGCCTACCACGGCGTTACGCACTCCTGGGAGCCCGGCCTGCGCAGCGGCGAGGCTCTGGTGGCCTTCATGGAAGCCATGGAAGCAGCAAAGCCGCACCTAGTGTGCGACACGCGCCTGCACCTGCGCCAGGAAACCTTTCACCTGGACGGCGAAGCCGATGCGCTGCGCTGGCTGGCGGAAGGCCGCGTGCACCTGCTGGCCTTCAACGACCACCTGCACGACATCCTGAAAAAGCTGGACAGCGCCAGCGCTTCCATGACCGTGCTGCAGCGCACCGGGCTGGATCTTGAAGCACTGAAGACCCTGGCCACACAGGTGGCCGCGCGCGAAGCCGACGTGCCTGGCGCCATTGGCCGGCTGGCGGCGGCGGCCGTGGCCGCTGGCGTGCCCATGGCTTCGCACGACGACACCACGCCCGCATTGCGACAGTGGTACCAGGCCCTGTCCTGCGACATTTCCGAATTCCCCAAGAACCTGGAAACCGCCCAGGCCGCGCGCGCGATGGACAACGCGGTCATCTTCGGCTCACCCAACGTGGTGCGCGGCGGCAGCCACCAGAAGAACGCGGTGAGCGCCGCAGCCATGGTGGCCCAGGGCCTGTGTTCGGTGCTCACCTCCGACTACTACTACCCCGCCATGCTGCAAGCCCCGTTCCGCCTGGTGGCCGATGGCGCCTGCGACTTCGAGTCCGCATGGGCGCTGGTGTCGTCGCACGCGGCGGACGCTGCACAGCTGCGCGACCGGGGCCGCCTGGCCGTGGGCCAGCGCGCCGACATCTTGCTCGTTGATGCGCCAGCGGCCATGCCTGCGCGCGTGGTGATGCACCTGATCGCCGGGCAACTGGCGCACGCCACGAAGGGAGCGCCCACCTTGCGCCCGGCGGCCGTTCGGGCTGCAGCGCGGGCGCCCGCGCTGGCGGTCGATGGCTGGGTGGAGCCTTGAGCCAAACGGACTTCTGCCTCGTCACGCTCAACACCTGGAAGTGTGAAGGCGCCTACCGGCAACGCCTGGCGCTGACAGCGAAGGAACTGAATGGGCTGCGACCAGACATGGTTGCACTGCAGGAATGTTTTCAGGCCGATGGGGCCAACGCCGACACCGCCGGCTGGCTGGCCATGCACGGCGGCCTGCACGCCGCGCAAGTGCAGGCGCGGCGCAAGCAGCGCGCGTTCGAGGGCTCGCTGGTGCCCAGCTCCTCCGGCATGGCGATGCTGTGCCGCCAACCCTGGCTCGCACATCAGGCGCTGCCATTGCCATCCAGTGCAGCCGACGGCGGCCGTGTGGCCCAGATCGTCACTCTTCAGGCCGGCCAGCACACGCTGCGTGTGGCCAACCTGCACCTGTCGCATCTGTCGGGCACGGAGGGCGCTGAGTTGCGGGCCTTGCAATTGCATGCGGTGCTCAAGCATCTGCAATCCCTTGGGCCCGCGGGCGCCACCCTGCTCTGCGGCGACTTCAACGGCGAACTGAACAGCCCCGGCATCGCCGAATTCATGGCTTCGCCTTGGGGCCTGGTGGACACCTTCACCCTCGCCAACTCGCCCCGCGACGCCACGTTCATCAATGATCAAGGGCAAGGCCAGGTGCTCGACCACGTGCTGCTGGCGCCTTCACTCAGCGCACGCGAGGTGGACATTCGTTCGGCGGCCACCGTGTTGCGCTGTGACCGCCCCGATGCCGAGGGTGTGACGCCCAGTGACCACAGCGGTTTGATGGTGCAGCTGAGCTTGGCCTGAAGCCCTGCGCAGCAACGGCTCCATGGCCTGACAACGGGCGCTATGGTGCGTTGCTGCGACGGGCAGCGCGCTTGGCAGGTGCGGCAACAGACCGGCCAGACTTTGCCGCAGGCTTGGCCGCGTTGGACCTGACCCTCGCCTGCACGATGGCTGTGATGAGTGAGAGGGGCATGGGCTGGCTGTACGGGAACTGCAGGTTGCCCTTCGGCCCCGCGAACGGGGCGACCTGGGCAAGGAGCGCAGGATCATCCACCGGTGGGAACAGGCCCAGGTGATTCTTGAAGGCGCCAAAGTAGACGACTGCGCCGTTCTGGAACAGGGCGGGCATGCCGTAGCTGATGCGCTCCTCGGCCTGCGGCGCCGCCTGCTGGACTGTGGCGCGAACCGTGCGAAGCACGGCCTGGATGTTGGGCGGGAAGCGCCCGATGTACGCGTCGACGGTGGCAGGAGCAGCGTTCATTGGGTCTCCGTGTTCGGTGAAGCTCGTTCTTGCACGACGAACGAACGCGCCCGATTTCGACATGAAGCGAAGGCTGGAGCTGGGATATTTTCCGGATCAGGGACATTGCGACGCCTCTGCCAACACCACCTATACCTCTGCGACGGGTTTGGTCGACCACCATGGCCAATCGGGTTTCTCCCACACCGCACAGCGCCGATCTCCCTGCCGGCCTAAAAACAGCCGCTTGCAGCGTGTGGCGACGCGGTGACGCCGATGTCATGTCGGCACGGAACGTTCACGATCCCACTACAGAGGACTGGCAAGCGACTGCGGGCGCATTGCAATATGAGCCCCAACGGGCAATCGCTTGCTTTTCAAGGGTCCATCAAAATATCACCTGTCAGGCGACATTTCCTCCCTTGCGTTGCTTGACTGGTACGCTCTTTTTGAGCTTTTCCACCCGATTGTCATGAAGAAAGACCGACTCAATAATGTTCTCCGCGATATCCAGAAGCGTAATGACGTCCGCGATCTTTGGAGTGTAAATTCGATGCATTGCCGCGTGGCCTGCATCGAGAATGGCATCAAGCCTCTCCCTCTGTCGCCTAGAAAGATGCCCCAATTCTTCAAACTTCTTTACATGGGCAGCAAACGAACCCAAATCGCCAGACTGGGAGATCATTACTTTTTCAAGAAGTGCACGAACTCCCATTGTTGCCAGTGACGTCAGATTATTGTGAAGTGCCACATAAATCTCATTCAAAAGAGAAACCACAAAGTCAGCCTCTGGCGGCACCTCGTCAATCAGGGCTTCAAACCATTTGGGGTGCCGCCGAAAGACGGCTGATGGAAAATAGGTAATTGATGGCTCGTCGTCTTCTGAGAACCATGAGACATGTCGGAGCTTGATGGCATCGCAGCCGCAGCACTTAAGCGTTTCATATGTGTCGTCGCCATAAATGCCGAATTCGTCATTATCCCAACGCGTGGATTCGGAATGCAGGACATCGTGGTTTCGATCTCCCCCGCAAACGTTGCAATGTGCTTTTTTCGTTTTCATCGCCAAGGTTGTGGTACGGCCCAACATCGAGGTCACAAACCAGCGTTGTTTGCGGATCTTTGTGGAGCGTCTGGTTCGCTTTCTATGCCATTTTCCACTTCATTTGGTTTAACTATTACCAAAGAGTTTGGGTCAACACCTGATTTTACGAATAACTCTGGCGTCTCCTCCTCGGTTATGCCCTCCATCATGAGTAGTGCTTTTGCTTGATCAAAAGATTTTTGCACCGAAAACCCAAAACCAATAGATGAATAGAATTGAGAAGAGAAAGCGCGAGCAGCCTCATCACTGATAGTTGTATTCATACCTATTGCCGCCTCCACATGCTCTGCAACCGCTTCTGCTTGCTTTTTTGAATAGCATGTATTGAAGAACACCAACCTGATTCCATCTGAAGAAGCCATCATAGTTTGCACAATAGCCTCTTTACTTACCAATTTCGTTATGCCGCGGGAATCTTGAAAAACAATCTCGTCACTAACGGAACCATGACCGCTAAAATGAACAATTGCAGGAGCAAACTCATTGAGAGCCTGAAGAACATCAATCGGACGAACTGCCCAACAGGACTCAAATTTGACAGAGTCTCTATGCCTAGTTTTTTTAATTATTTCAGCTATTGACCTCGCTTCTTCATCCAAACGGAGCTGTTGTTGATCAATAGGATTGGCTGCCAAAAATAGCACGACAATTTTTTCCGGAAGTTTTTTTAACTTTTCAATCTCAATTTTTGCTTGCTTATGAAGTTGGTCATGCCTCAACAGAATACTGTTTAAGCCCCCCATGCGTTTTTCATTCTCTTGCATTCTCCGCTCTTCATCGCGCCTACGCTTTTGAGACTCCTTCTCCTCCTCTTGAGCAACTCTTTTCTCTTCAGTTCTAAGCTCCTTGTATTTAGCAGCTATCTTCCGCTCACAATCGGCTATCTTTCTTTCTACATTTGACAAATCTTTTTGATGCCTCTCAAATTCTTTTGATTTTGATTGGATAGTACTTATATTTTTAGTTCTACTTATTGCCTCTGATGCTCTTTGCATTTTTGATGTGAAATCAGCAATCTTATTTTGCTCCTTAGCCTTATCGTTCTGCAACCTCGAAATCTCCTCTCTTTTACGCTGAACGTTTCCTCTATATATTTCGAGCAGGGACAAAACTCTCTCCTGTTAAATATTTTTCTTAGCGAAGTTGATTTAAATCACCAAAATGCGAGTTACCCACAATTGCAGCGACAAGAAAGATCGGGCTGAAATTACCAAAAACGACTAAATCATTTCTATGGTGCAACAAAACTAATGCACGCGCGGGGTTGACAGATCAGACAAACCCGACCGGCCTCCCCCGGTTTGTCAAGCTGCCGCAAGCCCGTAAACGAGTTCGAAAGCTGCAGCGCAGCCTACAGTTGGAGGCGGCCCATGTCTATCCCCCAATACGGGCAACGTCACGGGCTTGTAGACCGCACACGAACTTTGTCGAAGTACAAGCGGATTTCGGAGGGTCCTCATGAAGCAGAAGGTGCAGAGTGCACTTGTTGATCCAGCCCTTGATGTTTGAACGCCCCTCACCCCACTCCCTCTCCCGCAAGCGGGAGAGGGAGTGGGGTGAATACAAAACCGGACCGGATCTATGGCCTCGGGACCGTCACCACACGAACCAGCAGCTCAAACCACGGCAAGCAACACGTTCTGCAAGGCCTCCCCCGCCTCAGCCAAAACCCCGTTATTGCAAACGCTCACCACCCCCAACGGAGCCGGCAACGCCGCAGCCCGCGCAATGCGCGCCTCCACCTCGACCGCGCTCTCCCTCCCCCGCTCCAGCAGGCGCTGCCGCAAAACCCCCGCACTCGCATGCACATGCACACCCGTCAACCCTGGGTACAGGCTTTGCACAGTGGGCCAGTGCGCGCGCGAACCACTCACCAGCACCCAGTCCCCATCGGTCAACGGCTTCAGGTGTTCGCGGCGCACGCCGTAGTGCCAGCCGTTGGCGCTCCAGTGCATGGCCAGGGCGCCGGCTTGGCGCAGGCGTTCGAAGGTGGCGGGGTCGGTGGCTTCGTCGTCGGGGGCTGGCCGGGTCACGGTGCGTCGCGCCAAGTGCAGGCGCTGCCCGTCGGGCGGATGCTTCGCCAGCCAGTGCATCAGGCTGTCCTTGCCCGCGCCGGACGGGCCCATGAAGTAGACGAGCCGGGCGTTCATCGATTCACCGGCTTCCAGTGGGCTGTGGGCTTCGGCTTGATTCAAGACAAAGCTCATGGTCGGAGTTCCCATTGCCGGTGCAACTGGAACGGCGCACCCGCACTCGGCTCGATGAACACGGAGAGCCGGTCCAGCCGCTGCTCGGGCAGGCCATCGAAACGTTCGCGGGCCGTGGCCATCAGTGCCTCGCGCTGGACCTGATCCAGGGCATCGAGCCGGCTGGTGAGCGAACAGTGAAAACGGAACTCATCCAGCACCCAGGGGTAGCCCCAGGCTTGCAGCAGGGCGTCCTGTTGCGGTGTCAGACCCGCCTGCCGGCGCCGGTCCAGTTCCTGCGCCGATAGCGGTTCGGCCAAGGGATGCAAGCTCTTCACGCAGGCCGCCGCCAAGGCCTGCACACGCGGCAAGGGCGCCACTGGGCGCAAGGCCAGAAAGCCATCGAGCATACCCACTTTCAGACCGGGCATGGGGCAGGCGGCCAGCACCTGCGCCAGCGAATCCACGGCGGCCTCCAGCGAGGCCAGCGTCTGGTCCGCGCGCAAGCGGAAGGGCGGCTTGAGCGTGGCGTGAAAGCCGTAGCGGCGCGGGTCGGTGGTGACTTTCTCCAGCAACGCAGGTGCCACGCCAGGCACCTGTGGCTGCGTCAACGCTTCGCCTGTGGCGGTATCGCGCCCCAGCCAGCCGCAGCCGGCCACCCAGGCGTCACTGCCGGGGGCTGGCGCCCAGTACACGGCCACGCGGTGGGGTTCGATGTGCTGCGGGTCATTCGCCATCGTGGTTCACCGTGAGCGTGACGCGGTCGCCGGCGAACCAGGTTTCGGCGTATTCGATGGGCACGCCGGCCATGTCGGTGTTCACCTTGGTCACGTACAGCGCGGGCCGTGCTGTGCCCTGGCGCAGGTGGCCGGCGGTGCGGGCATCGGGCAGGCGGGCGCTGATGCGGCTTTCATGGCGGATGTAGTCGGTCACGCCGTGGGCGGTGAAGGCCTGGGTGATGGAGCCGGTGTCGCGCACCACGTCGGCCAGGCCGTGGAATCGCGGCAGCGGGAAGTAGCGGTCGCTCACGTGCAGGGGTTGGCCTGCGCCTTCGCCCAGCACCAGCAGGTGCAGCAGCATGCTGCGTGCGGGCACCTGCAGGGCGCGTGCCTGGTCTGCGGTGGCGCGCACGCGCGAACTCTCCAGCACCCGGAAGCTGCCCTTCAGCCCGGCCTGCGCCAGGTTCTGCCGGTGGCGCGTGCGCTTGCCGATGGCCAGGTCGACCGCGAAGTCTTCCACGTAGGTGCCACTGCCCTGCTCGGCCCGCACCAGGCCGCGCTGCACCAGGGCCGATAGCGAGCGCCTGATGGTGTGGCGGTTCACGCCGAAGCGCTCGGCCAGCGAGTGCTCTGAAGGGAGGCGTTCGCCAGGGGCGTACACGCCCTGCCCGATGGCCTGTGCGATCTCGTTGGCGATGTGGGTCCAGAAATGTTCGCGGGTGTCGGCGCTGAGTGTGTTTGTCATGAAAGCTACATCTGGGAGGGCTACGCTTGCGGGAATCAACAGTTGTCTAGACAAGTAATGCCAATAGGGTAGCACCACAATGTTTCACGCTTTTGACAATGACGGACCGAACCAGCCCCTGCAGCGCCCGCAATGGATGGCGTTGCTGGCGCGCGCACCACTCGAGGTGCTGGAGCCCGCAATGGGCCACTACCTGGACCGCCCCAGCGGCACGACCGTGCACTGGCTGCGCCGCCCCGAAGTGGGCCTGATGATGGTGCAGGGCCGCGCCGGTGGCACGGGCGAACGCTTCAACCTGGGCGAGGTCACGGTCACACGCTGTGCACTTCGGCTGCAGGCAGCGAGTGGCCCACTGGCCGGTGTGGCCTGGGTGCTGGGGCGCAACCTGCGCCAGTGCCAACTGGCCGCCGTGGCCGACGCCTTGCTGCAGGACCCTGCGCGGCAGGCGCAGCTAGACGCTGACCTGCTGGCGCCCGTGCGCCAGCACCTGCGGCTGATGGCGCACGAACGCAGCGACCGCGCGCAGAGCACGCGCGTGGACTTTTTCACCCTGGCCCGCGAGTCCGACGGCGGCGCCAACGACGAGGACGGCGAAGAATGAACGCGCAATCCCTTCAAGAAATGCAGGCTGGCTTTGCGGTGGAGGCGCTGGGCAGCCAGGCCGCCTTCCGCGTGGCGCTGCAAGCGCTCTCACACCCTGGCCGGGTGTGGCCCATGCCCATCGATGCCGAATGCCCCGCGCACGGCCATGCCGCTGCGGCCGTGAGTCTGCTGGCCCTGCTGGACGCTGACTGCACGTTGTGGCTCTCGCCCACGCTGGCGGGCTCAAGCACCGCCGCCTGGCTGCGCTTTCACACCGGTTGCACGCTGGTGACCGAGCCTGCGCAGGCGCAGTTTGCCTGGGTGGCCCAAGGCGACGAAGTGCCCGACCTTGCAGCGTTCATGCCCGGCACCGACACCGACCCTGAAACCTCGACCACGCTGGTGATCGACGTGGCCGGCTTCAACCACGGCAACGGCAACGGCGACGCCTTCACGCTCAGCGGCCCCGGCATCGCCACCACGCAGCCGCTGCAGGTGCAAGGCCTGCCCAACACCTTCGCCGAGCAATGGGCCCACAACCACGATGCCTTCCCGCGCGGCGTGGACGTGCTGCTGGCCAGCCCCGCCACCCTGGCGGGCCTGCCGCGCAGCACCCGCATCGCCGCAAGCGCCGAACTGGAGAACTGAACCATGTACGTGGCCGTCAAGGGCGGAGAAACCGCCATTCTCAACAGCTACCGCCTGCTGGACCGCCAGCGGCGTGGTGACACGCAACTGCCCGAACTCAGCGTGGCGCAGATCCGGACTCAGCTCAAGCTGGCGGTGGACCGCGTGATGACCGAAGGCTCGGTGTACGACCCCGAGCTAGCTGCCCTGGCCATCAAGCAGGCCAGCGGCGATGTGGTGGAAGCCATCTTCCTGCTGCGCGCCTACCGCGCCACCCTCCCGCGCCTGGGCACCACGCTGCCACTGGACACGGCGCGCATGGCGCTGGAGCGCCGCATCTCCGCCACCTTCAAGGACCTGCCCGGCGGCCAACTGCTCGGCCCCACCTACGACTACACCCAGCGCCTGCTGGACTTCGCCCTGCTGGCCGAAGGCGATGGCAGCGTTGAAAGACCCGCACCGGCGAACGCCCCGGCAGCAACTGCTGTGCCACGCGTGGTGGACCTGCTGAACCAGGAAGGGTTGATCGAGCGGCACCCCGTTCCAGAAGGCGACCCCGAGCCCACCGACCTCACGCGCGAACCGCTGCGTTTTCCCGCCACCCGGGCCACGCGCCTGCAGAACCTGGCGCGCGGCGACGAAGGTTTTCTGCTGGCCATGGCGTATTCCACCCAGCGCGGCTACGCGCATTCACACCCCTTTGTGGGCGAGCTGCGCGTGGGCCAGGTGGAGGTGCTGGTGGAGCCGGAAGAACTGGGCTTTGCCATTTCCATCGGCGACCTGGAAATCACCGAATGTGAAATGGTCAACCAGTTCGCCGGCAGCGCCGCAGAGCCCCCGGCCTTCACGCGCGGCTATGGGCTGAGCTTTGGCCACTGCGAACGCAAGGCCATGGCCATGAGCCTGGTGGACCGCGCGCTGCGCGCCGAAGAACTGGGCGAGATGGTGGCGTCGCCCGCGCAGATGCCGGAATTCGTGCTCTCGCACAGCGACAGCCTGGAAGCCTCGGGGTTTGTGCAGCACCTGAAGCTGCCGCACTACGTGGACTTCCAGTCGGAACTGGCGCTGGTGCGCCAGATGCGCGCGGAAGCCTTGCTGAACACAAGCTCCGAGGAGCCCACCCAATGAACGCCCCCATGGACGCCCACACTTTCAACGCAGTGGCCCAGGTCGATGCCCAAACCGAAGCCGGCGTGAACTTCGCCTACCTGGATGAACGCACCAAGCGCATGATCCGACGCGCCATCCTCAAGGCCGTGGCCATCCCCGGCCATCAGGTGCCGTTCGGCTCGCGCGAGATGCCGTTGCCCTACGGCTGGGGCACCGGCGGCATCCAGGTGACCGCTGCCGTGCTGGGCCCGCAGGACACCCTCAAGGTGATCGACCAGGGCTCGGACGACACGGTCAACGCGGTCAACATCCGCCGCTTCTTCCAGCGCACCGCTGGCGTGCCCATCACCACCCGCACGGTGGAGGCCAGCGTCATCCAGACGCGGCACCGCATTCCAGAGGTGCCGCTGCGCGAAGGACAGATCCTGGTGTACCAGGTGCCGGTGCCCGAGCCCATGCAGCGCCTGGAGCCGCGCGCCAGCGAAACCCGCACCCTGCACGCGCTGGCCGAATACGGGCTGATGCACGTGAAGCTGTACGAAGACATCGCGCGCCACGGCCACATTGCCACCACCTACGACTACCCCGTGATGGTGAACGGCCGCTACCTCATGGCGCCTTCGCCCATTCCGAAGTTCGACAACCCCAAGATGCACATGAACCCCGCGCTGCAGCTGTTTGGCGCTGGCCGCGAAAAACGCATCTACGCCGTGCCGCCCTACACGCCGGTGGAGAGCCTGGCCTTTGACGATCACCCGTTCGAGGTGCAGCGCTGGGACGCCGCCTGCGCGCTGTGCGGCGCCACCGATTCGTTCCTGGACGAGATCATCACCAACGACGAAGGCGGCCGCATGCACGTGTGCTCCGACTCCGACCACTGCCAGCAGCGCCGCGCAGACGGGCACGGCCCGCAGGGAGACGCCGCGTGAACGAGCGTGTGAGCCTGCTCATTCGCGAAGCCCTGGAAGCCGATCTGCCCTCCGTGCTCGCGCTGTACGCACAACCCGGACTGGACGACGGCGAGGTGCTGTCACCGGAAGAAGCCCGCACTGTGTGGCGACAGTTTGCGCGCTATCCCAGCTACCGCTTGTTTGTGGCGCAAGACGAGACCAACACCATCGTGGGCAGCTACGCCCTGCTGGTGATGCACAACCTGGCGCACCGGGGCACGCCGTCGGCCATCGCAGAGGACGTGGTGGTGAGCGATGCCCACCAGCGCCAGGGCATCGGCCGCGCGCTCATGGCCCACGCGCTGCAGCAGGCACGCGCAGCCGGCTGCTACAAGCTCGCGCTCTCGTCCAACGCGCGCCGCACAGAGGCCCACACCTTCTACCGCTCGCTCGGCTTTGCCCAGCACGGGCTGAGCTTCCTCATCGAGACCCACACCGCATCTGTACAGGACCTGACATGACCACCCTACCCCCCGCTTCTGCGGACCAGCCGCTGCTGCGCGTGCGCGACGTGGCCCACCGCTACGGCCAGCGCACTGTGCTGCAGGACGCTTCCTTCGAACTCTGGCCCGGCGAGGTGCTGGCCATCGTGGGCGAATCCGGTTCCGGCAAGACCACCTTGCTCAACGCGATGGCCGCGCGCGCGACGCCGGCCGGTGGCACGGTGGAGTTCCGCGCCCGCGACGGCGGCCTGCACAACGTGCACCGCATGAGCGAAGCGCAGCAGCGCCTGCTGGCCCGCACCGACTGGGGCTTCGTGCACCAGAACCCGGCCGACGGCCTGCGCATGGACGTGTCTGCCGGCGCCAACATCGGCGAACGCCTCATGGCACTGGGCGAACGCCACTACGGCCGCCTGCGCGCCACCGCCGGCGAATGGCTGGAGCGGGTCGAGATCGACCCTGCGCGCATCGACGACACACCGCGCACCTTCTCCGGCGGCATGCGGCAGCGGCTGCAGATCGCACGCAACCTGGTCACCCACCCTCGCCTCGTGTTCATGGACGAACCCACCTCGGGGCTGGACGTATCGGTGCAGGCCCGCTTGCTGGACCTGCTGCGCCAGCTCAACCGCGAGATGCAGCTGGCCGTGGTCATCGTCACGCACGACCTGGCGGTGGCGCGCCTGCTGGCCCACCGCATGGTGGTGATGCAGCGCGGCCGCATCGTGGAAAGCGGCCTCACCGACCAGGTGCTCGACGATCCCCAGCACCCTTACTCCCAACTGCTCGTGTCCTCCGTGCTGCAACCATGAACACTCTCTCCGTTGAACCGACCATGGACCCTGTCATTGAACCCGTCATCGAGCTGCGGGGCGTGGGCAAGTCGTTCACGCTGCACCAGCAGCAGGGCCTAGCCCTGCACGTGCTGCAAGGCGTGGACCTGTGCGTGGCGCCCGGCGAATGCGTGGTGCTCGACGGACCTTCCGGCCAGGGCAAGAGCACGCTGCTCAAGCTCATCTACGCCAACTACCTGGCCAGCCAGGGTGACATCGTGCTGCGCACCCCCGGCGAGCCGCCTCTGAACCTCACCCGGTGTGAGCCGCGTTCGCTGGTGCACATGCGCCAGCACAGCGTGGGCTACGTGAGCCAGTTCCTGCGCGTGATTCCGCGCGTGGGCGCGCTGGATGTGGTGGCCGAGCCGCTGGTGGAAGCAGGCATCGCCCCTGAAGAAGCGCGCGCCACCGCTTGCCAGTGGCTGCAGCGCCTGCGCATTCCCGAAGCGTTGTGGCCGCTACCACCGGCCACCTTCTCCGGCGGCGAACAGCAGCGCGTGAACATCGCCCGCAACATGATCCGCCAGCGCCCGCTGCTGCTGCTGGACGAGCCCACCGCCTCTTTGGATGCAGCCAACACCGCCACGGTGATCGAACTCATCCGCGAAGCGCTGGCCGTCGGCACCGCCGTCATCGGCATCTTCCACGACCGCGAAGTGGGCGAGGCCGTGGCCACGCGCCATGTGGACATGGCGCAGTTCCGGGGAGCATTGGCATGAACGCCGTCATCAACGCCGAAATCAACGCCGTCACCAATCGCGAACCGCAGGCTGGCAACGCCCCCACCGTGTTCCGCAACGCCCGCCTGGTGCTGCCGAACGAGGTGGTGCACGGCAGCCTGAGCGTTCAGCAAGGCCGCATCCACGCCATCGACAGCGGTGCCACTTCGGTGGCCAGCGCCATCGACCTGGAAGGCGACTTCCTGATGCCAGGTCTGGTGGAAATGCACACCGACAACTTCGAGCGCCACCTGATGCCGCGCCCCAAGGTGCAATGGGCCACGCTGCCCGCGCTGATTGCGCACGACGCCGAAGTGGCCGCCGCCGGCATCACCACCGTGTTCGACGCGCTCGGCGTGGGCGATGCCGACCCCGACAGCCTGCGCGGCAGCACCTGGCGCGACGTGATCAACACGCTGGAGCACACCACCCGCGCCGGCCTGTTGCGCGCCGACCATCACCTGCACGTGCGCTGCGAACTGCCCGCGCCCAACACCATTGAACTCTTTGAGCCCTTCCAGGGCCACCCTCGCCTGAGCCTGATCTCGCTCATGGACCACACCCCCGGTCAGCGTCAATGGGAAGACGTGAACCAGGCGCGCACCTACTTCACCGGCAAGAAGGGCTGGAGCGAAGCCAAGTTCCAGCAGCAACTCACCCGCTCGGCGGAAAACCAGGCCCGCTACGCCGAACCCCACCGCGCCTTCTTCGTGCAGTACTGCCAGCAACACGGCATTGCCCTGGCCAGTCACGACGACACCACCGAAGCCCATGTGGTGCAAGCCCACGCGGAAGGCGCCAGCATGTCGGAATTCCCCACCACCGTACTGGCGGCCCGCGCGGCCCATGCACGCGGCCTGCTCACCGTGATGGGCGGCCCGAACGTGGTGCGCGGCGGTTCTCACTCCGGCAACGTGGCCGCCGCTGAGCTCGCACAACTGGGGCTGCTTGACATCCTCTCCAGCGACTACGTGCCCGCCAGCCTGCTGGGTGCTGTGCTGCGGTTGGTGCAGGACGGCATCGCTTCAATGTCCGAAGCGGTGGCCATGGTCACGCACAACCCGGCACGTGCCACCGGCCTGCACGACCGGGGTTCGCTGGCGCCGGGGTTGCGTGCTGACCTGATTCAGGTGCGGGTGGTGGAGATGCCGGATGGGGGTCGGCATGGGGTGGTGAGGGGGGTTTGGAGAGAGGGGTTGAAGGTGATGTGATCTGGGCTTTGCTTTGTTTCCGGCTGGTGGGTTTGGCCGGGTCTCGGCCCGGCCAAGCCAAGCCTCCGGAGAACATGGCCAATGCTGGGGAGACGCCCCTCACCCCAGCCCTCTCCCCAAAGGGGCGAGGGAGTGAAAACACCCACCCCATGTCTAAAAAACTTCCCCAACCCGTCAAGAAACTGTCACCAACAAAAAAGACACTGCTTGTATAGACATCTCCAAGGAGCCGTGACCATGAGCCTGCACATCGAAAACCTGAACAAGCACTTCGGCAACGGCAAGCACGCCCTGCGCGACATCAATCTGGAAATCGACCAGGGCGAAATGGTGGCGCTCATCGGTGCATCGGGCTCGGGCAAGTCCACGCTGCTGCGCCACATCGCCGGCCTCATGCCGGCCGACGTGGGCAGCGAGTCCTGCATCGAGGTGTATGGCGAATGCGTGCAGCGCGGTGGGCAGATCGACCGCAACGTGCGCAAGACACGTGCGCGCATCGGCTTCGTGTTCCAGCAGTTCAACCTGGTCGACCGGCTGCCCGTGCTGGTCAATGTGCTGGTGGGTCGGCTGCACCAGATGCCCTGGTGGCGCTCAGTCACCCGTGTTTTCACGGTGCGCGAACGTGCGCTGGCGCTGGAAGCGCTGGACCGTGTGGGCATTGCCGAATGCCATGCGCAGCGTGCTTCCACGCTTTCCGGTGGACAGCAGCAGCGTGCCGCCATTGCGCGCACCCTGGTGCAGGGTGCCCGCGTGGTGCTGGCCGACGAACCCATTGCCTCGCTCGATCCGGAGTCTTCGCGCAACGTCATGGAGATCCTCGCGCGCATTTGCCGCGAAGACGGCTGCACGGTGGTTGTTTCCTTGCACCAGGTGGACATGGCGCGCCGCTACTGCCCACGCACCGTGGCGCTGCACCAGGGCCGTGTGGTGTTTGACGGACCGTCGGAACGGCTCACGCCTGCCCTGCTGCGCGAGCTCTATGGCATGCAGGCCGATGAAATCCTCAACGGCAGCGAAAGCGTGCACAGCGGCGTGACCCGTCACCCCAACGCATCCGCTGGCTGGCAACAACCGCTTCCCCAGGCCGCCTGAACGGCCCCGTTCCTCCGCCTCTCTCCCTCATTTTCTGAACCACAGGAGTCTCTCCATGATCAAGCACGCCGCCGCTGCGCTCGCCGCCGGCCTTACCCTCACGCTGGCCCACGGCCAGGAGATCAACTTCGGCATCATCTCCACCGAGTCCACCCAGAACCTCAAGGCCGACTGGCAGCCGCTGCTGGACGATATGGAGAAGCAGACCGGCATGAAGGTCAAGGCTTTCTTCGCTCCTGACTACGCCGGCATCATCGAAGGCATGCGCTTCAACAAGGTGCATGTGGCCTGGCTGGGCAACAAGTCGGCCATGGAAGCGGTGGACCGCGCCAACGGTGAAGTGTTTGCGCAGATGGTCAACGCCGATGGCACGCAGGGCTATTACTCGCACCTCATCGTTCACCAGAGCAGCCCGCTGGCTTCGATGGAAGACGTGCTCAAGAACGCCAAGGACCTGAGCTTCGGCAACGGCGACCCCAACTCCACCAGCGGCTTCCTGGTGCCCGGCTTCTATGTGTTCGCCAAGAACAAGGTGGACGCCAAGACCGCCTTCAAGGTGGTGCGCAGTGCCAACCACGAAGCCAATGCACTGGCTGTGGCCAACAAACAGGTCGACGTGGCCACCAACAACAGCGAGAACCTGGACAAGATCAAGGCCCGGCAGCCAGAGAAGTTCAAGGAGATCAAGATCGTCTGGACCTCACCCCTGATCCCGCTGGATCCGCTGGTCATGCACAAGGAACTGCCGCAGGCGAGCAAGGACAAGATCAAGTCCTTCTTCGTGAACTACGCCAAGACCGATCCGAAAGAGAAGGAAGTGGTGATGAAGCTCTCCAAGCTCTCCGGCTTCAAGGCCTCTTCCAACGATCAGCTCACCCCCATCCGCCAGCTGGACCTGTTCAGCAAGCGCACCAAGATCGAAGCCGACAGCAAACTGAGCGAGGCCGAGAAGAAGGCCCAGCTGCTGCTGATCGACCAGCAACTCGCCGCCCTGAACTGACCGCCCGCCGCCGCACCCCATGAACACCCTCACCCATCCGAAATGGCAGACGCTTGCCGAGAGCGCCGCGCCCAAGCACGGCCTGGTCTGGTACCTGTCCTGGGGTGCGCTGCTGGCGCTGCTTGTCGCCTCCTGGAACGGGGCCGACATGCGCCCCCTGGATCTCTGGCGCGACTCGGGCAACATGGCCGACTACGCGTCCGAGTTCTTCCCGCCCAACTTCTCCGACTGGCGCCTCTACATCAGCGAGATGATCGTCACGCTGCAGATCGCGCTCTGGGGCACCGCGCTGGCCGTGATCACCGCAATTCCGCTGTCCCTGCTGGCTTCCAGCAACATCGCACCCTGGTGGGTGCACCAGCCGGTGCGACGCTTGCTGGACTCGTTTCGCGCCATCAACGAAATGGTGTTCGCCATGCTGTTCGTGGTGGCGGTGGGCCTGGGCCCGTTTGCGGGTGTGCTGGCGCTGTGGATTCACACGGCCGGCACCCTGGCCAAGCTGTTTTCTGAAGCGGTGGAAGCGATCGACCCGCAACCGGTGGAAGGCATCCGATCCACTGGCGCCAGCGCCCTGCACGAAATTGTGTATGGCGTGATTCCTCAGGTGATGCCGCTGTGGATTTCCTACACCCTGTACCGCTTTGAAGCCAACGTGCGCTCCGCTTCGGTGGTGGGCATGGTGGGTGCGGGTGGCATTGGCGTGGTGCTGTGGGAAATCATTCGCGGCTTCCAGTACGCCGAAACCTGCGCGGTGATGATCATCATCGTGATCAGCGTGACCCTGATCGACCTGATCTCGGCACGCATCCGCAAGCTGGCGGTCTGAACCACCATGGGTGCCACGATCGAAGCCATCGCCGACCTGCTGCAGCGCCAGGGCGCCAAGCAGTACGGCAATGAAGCCGTGAGCCAACTCGACCATGCGCTGCAATGCGCCCATCTCGCCGAAGCGGCGGGAGAGACTGTCGAGACCATTGTGGCGGCCCTGCTGCACGATCTGGGCCACCTGCTGCGGGCAGATGCCGAGCCCGCCGAACCGGGCCAGAAGCAGCGCGACGACCTGCACCAGTTCATCGCCCTGCCCTTTCTGCGTCCGCTGTTTTCCGACGCGGTGCTGGAGCCCATCCGCCTGCACGTGGACGCCAAGCGCCACCTCTGCCGCACCGACGCCAGCTATCTGGCGCAGCTCTCGCCTGCGTCCATCCGCAGCCTGGAATTGCAGGGTGGCGTGTTCAGTGCGCAGCAGGCCATCGAATTCATGAACCACCCTCACGCCGCCACGGCACTGCGCCTGCGCCGCTACGACGACCGTGCCAAGACACCCGGCACACCCACCCCGCCACTGGCGCACTACGTGGCTCTGATGCACCAGGTGGCAAGTAAGGTGCACAAGTCTGAAATCGCAGGCAAAAGCCTGCAGAGCGCCCACACAAACTGAGCGCGGGCAGCGCTGCAGACTGCGCACTGGCCGAGGGATGGCTGCGACACGCGTCACCGCTGTGTCACAAACCCATGCAATACTTCAACAATTATTGAATCAACCTGATTTCTGATCGATTTCGGGTTCTTTGGAGGAGCACTTGCATGAGAGTAGGCATCAACGGCATGGGCCGCATCGGGCGGCTGGCCCTGCGCGCCGCCATGGGCGCAGCGGAGCGCCAGAGCGACGACCCCCTGGCCGGCAACCGGCTGGAGGTGGTGCACCTCAACGAGCTCAAGGGTGGTGCCGCCGCCACGGCCCACCTGCTGGCATTTGACAGTGTGCAGGGCAAATGGCGGGCGGACATCGAAGCCGATGGCGAAGACGCCATTCGCATCGACCAGCACCGCATGTCGTTCAGCGCGCACGCCGCGCCGGCCGACATTCCCTGGGGTGACCTGGGGGTGGACCTGGTGCTGGAATGCACCGGCAAGTTCCTCACGCCAGAGACCATTCAGGGTCACCTGGACCGGGGCGCCAAACGTGTGGTGGTGGCTGCGCCGGTGAAGGTGGGCGATGTGCTCAACATCGTGGTCGGTGTGAACCACACGCTGTACAACCCGGAACGCGACCGCATCGTCACCGCCGCCTCCTGCACCACCAACTGCCTGGCGCCGGTGGTGAAGGTGGTGCACGAAGCCATCGGCATCCGCCATGGCCAGATCACCACGCTGCACAACCCCACCAACACCAACCTGGTGGTGGACGCGCCGCACAAGGACCTGCGGCGTGCCCGCAGCGCGCTCATGAGCCTGGCACCCACCACCACGGGCAGCGCCACCGCCATCGCGCTGATCTACCCCGAACTCAAGGGCAAGCTCAACGGCCACGCGGTGCGTGTGCCGGCGCTCAACGCCTCGCTGACCGACTGCGTGTTTGAATTGCAGCGCGAGACCACGGTGGACGAGGTGAACGCACTGTTCGCCGCTGCGGCCAAGGGACCGCTGGCCGGCATTCTGGGTTATGAGACCCGCCCGCTGGTGAGCGTGGACTACGCGCGCGACACCCGTTCCAGCATCGTGGATGCGCTGTCCACCATGGTGACCGACGGCACCCTGCTCAAGGTCTACGCCTGGTACGACAACGAAATGGGTTACGCCTGCCGCATGGTCGATCTGGCCTGCCACATGGAAGCCACCGGAGTTTGATCTTGCCCACCCCCGCGCCGTGCCGGGCGGCACGTCACCCCCTTCAAGGGGGCAACCCCTGCGGCCCGGCAAAGCCGGTTCCGCGGGATTCTTGGATGAGTCACGTGTCACTCATACACCCATGAACGCAGCAGAACGCAACTACGCCATCGTCACGGCCGCCTACTGGGGCTTCACGCTCACCGACGGCGCCTTGCGCATGCTGGTGCTGCTGCACTTCTACCAACTGGGCTATTCGCCGTTCACACTGGCCTTTCTGTTCCTGCTGTACGAAGCGGCGGGCATTGCCGCCAACTTCATCGGCGGCTGGCTCGCCACGCGCTACGGCATCACGCGCATGCTCACGGTAGGCCTGATCACGCAGATCACCGGCTTCACCGTGCTGTCGTTCCTGGACCCGGGCTGGAGTGCGGCGATGTCGGTGGCGTGGGTGGTGCTGGCGCAGGGCATTTGCGGCGTGGCCAAAGACCTCACCAAGACGGCCAGCAAATCGGCCATCAAGGTCACCGCCGATCAGGCGAAGAACCAAGGCGCCGGCCAGCTCTTCAAGTGGGTGGCGTGGTTCACCGGCAGCAAGAACGCCATGAAGGGCGTGGGCTTCTTCATGGGCGGCCTGCTGCTGCAGACGCTGGGCTTCCAGCAGGCGCTGTGGGCCATGGCCGCGCTGCTGGCATTGGTGCTGGTGGGTGTGGTGAGTTCACTGCCGAAGATGATGGGCAAGAACAAGGCGTCCAAGTCGGCCAAGGAACTGTTTGCCAAGAACACCGGCGTCAACGTGCTGGCCGCTGCCCGTGTGGTGCTGTTTGGCGCGCGGGATGTGTGGTTCGTGGTGGGTGTGCCGGTGTATCTGTATTCGCAGGGCTGGACCTTCACCATGGTGGGCACGTTCCTCGCGGCCTGGACCATTGGCTACGGCGCGGTGCAGGCGCTGGCGCCTGCGTTCGTGAAGCGCAGTGACGACGGGCTGAGCACCGAAGTCCCTGCAGCACGGCTGTGGTCGGCGCTGCTGGCACTGGTGCCCATGGGCCTGGCCGTGGCCGTGGCCATGGAGGCACCCCAACTGCCCTGGATCGTGGTGGGTGGCCTGGGCGTGTTCGGCTTTGCGTTCGCCATCAACTCTTCCGTGCATTCCTACCTGGTGCTGGCCTATGCCGGCTCGGAAAAGGCCGCCGAAGACGTGGGCTTCTATTACGCGGCCAACGCGCTGGGCCGCTTCACCGGCACGCTGCTCTCCGGCCTGCTGTACCAGTGGGGCGGCCTGCTGTATGCCTTGCTGGGCTCGGCTCTGATGCTGACAGTCTGCTGGCTCACCACCTTGAAGCTGCCGCAGAAACGCGAACTGCAAACCACACCTGTCTGAAGGAACCGACCCATGGACGAAACCCAAGCCGTCAAGGCCCTCGGCGCGCTGGCGCAAGACACGCGGTTGCGCATCTTCCGCGCCCTGGTGGCGCAGGGGCCACAAGGGCTCACACCGGGCGAGCTCACCGCATCGCTGGGCGTTCCCAGCACGGCGCTGTCGTTCCACCTGAAGGAGCTCAGCCACGCCGGCCTGGTCTCGCAAGAGCGCGACGGCCGCCATCTGATCTACCGCGCCGAGTTCGGCGCCATGAGCGATTTGCTCCAGTTTCTGACGGCGCACTGCTGCCAGGGCGAGCCCTGCGAAGTGACGACCGGCCCCACCGCTGTTCCCACCTGCACCACGTGCTGAAAGGCCTTTCATGAGTTCATCGATCTACAACGTCCTGTTCATCTGCACCGGCAACTCCGCGCGCAGCATCATGGCCGAGGCCATCCTCAACCAGCAAGGCGCGGGGCGCTTCCGCGCCTACAGTGCGGGCAGCCATCCCGCTGGCCATGTCAACCCGCATGCCATCGAACTGCTGGATCGAAACCGCTTCAAGACCGCCGGCCTGCGCAGCAAGAACTGGGATGAATTCGCCTTGCCAGACGCGCCCAAAATGGACTTCGTGCTCACCGTGTGCGACAAGGCGGCCGGCGAGGTGTGCCCTGTCTGGCCGGGACAGCCCATGACGGCCCATTGGGGCGTGGAAGACCCGGCCGCCGTGAAAGGCAGCATTGAGGTGATTCAGCGCGCCTTCACCGATTGTTTTGTGGTGATGAACCGCCGCATTGCCTTGCTGACGGTGCTGCCCATTGAAAAGCTGGACAAGCTCGCCCTCAAGAAAGAGCTGGACAGCATGGGCAAGGTCACATCCTGAGCTGTTGAAGCCTCCATCGAAGCCCGGGCGTTTGCAGCGCCCGGGCGTTTTGCGTTTTTGACCAGAGGTTGTGGGTATGGGATTGTTTGAACGGTATCTCTCGGTGTGGGTCGGGTTGGGCATCTTGGCCGGCGTGGGGCTGGGCTTGCTCGTGCCACCGGTCTTTCAGGCCGTGTCCGCCATGGAGTACGCGCAGGTCAACCTGGTGGTGGCCGTTTTCATCTGGGTGATGATTTACCCGATGATGATCCAGATCGACTGGAGCGCGGTGCGCAACGTGGGCAAGAAGCCTCAGGGTCTGATGCTCACGCTAGTGGTGAACTGGCTCATCAAGCCTTTCACCATGGCGGCACTGGGTGTGCTGTTCTTTCAGTACATCTTCGCGCCCTGGGTGGACCCGCAGTCGGCCAGCGAATACATCGCCGGCATGATCCTGCTGGGCGTAGCACCCTGCACCGCCATGGTGTTCGTGTGGAGCCAGTTGGTGAAGGGCGATGCCAACTACACGCTGGTGCAGGTGTCGATCAACGACATCATCATGGTCTTTGCCTTCGCTCCCATCGCGGCCTTTCTGCTGGGCGTGACCAATGTGACCGTCCCGTGGGAAACCCTGCTGCTGGCCACCGTGCTGTACGTGGTGCTGCCACTGATCGCCGGCATGCTCACGCGCCAATGGCTACTCAAGCGCTCACGCGATGCACTGCCGGCCTTCGTGGCGGCTCTCAAACCCTGGTCCGTGATCGGGCTGATCGCCACCGTGGTGCTGCTGTTCGGCTTCCAGGCCGAGACCATCATTCGCCAGCCGCTGGTGATCTTGCTGATCGCGGTGCCGCTGGTGCTGCAGAGCTACGGCATCTTCTTCATCGCCTGGTGGGGTGCGCGCTGGCTCAAGTTGCCCCACAACGTGGCCGGCCCTGCCTGCCTGATCGGCACCTCCAACTTCTTTGAGCTCGCCGTGGCCGTGGCCATTTCGCTGTTCGGCCTGAACAGCGGCGCGGCGCTGGCCACCGTGGTGGGCGTGCTGGTGGAGGTGCCGGTGATGCTCTCGCTGGTGGCCTTGGTCAACCGCTGGCGCCCCGCTGCCTGAACCTGGAGAACCCCACATGAAACCCATCAAGATTTTTCACAACCCCAGGTGCGGCACCTCGCGCAACACCCTGGCCCTGATCCGCAACAGCGGGGTTGAGCCCGTGGTCATCGAATACCTGAAAACACCGCCGACGCGCAATGAGCTGAAGCAGCTGATCAGCGACATGGGCGGCACCGTGCGCGATGTGTTGCGGCAGAAGGAAACCCTCTACAAAGAACTGGGCCTGGACGCGCCGCACTGGACAGACGAACAACTGCTGGACTTCATCGGCGAACACCCCATCTTGCTGCAGCGCCCCATTGTCGTCACCGCCCTGGGCACCCGCCTGTGCCGCCCTTCCGAGGCGGTGCTCGACATCCTGCCGCAACCGCAAACAGGCACCTTCACCAAGGAAGACGGTGAACGCGTGATCGACGAAAAAGGCCAACGTGTCAAAGCCGCTGAGTGATCTGCCGCAGGCAGAAGCCGCCCATTTCCGGGTACCCGATCCTGAACGCCTGCGGCCAACATCGGGCAGCAACCACCCACCTCGCATTCTGCTGCTTTACGGGTCGCTGCGGCCTCGTTCGTTCAGCCGTCTGGTGGTGGAAGAGTGCGCGCGCCTGCTGCAGGCCATGGGCGCAGAAGCTCGCGTCTTCAACCCCAGCGGCCTGCCGCTGGCCGACGACGCACCGGACGACCATCCCAAGGTGCAGGAACTGCGCGAGCTGGCGGCCTGGTCCGAAGGCATGGTGTGGTGCTCGCCCGAGCGCCACGGCGCCATGACCGGCATCATGAAAACGCAGATCGACTGGATTCCGCTGTCTTCAGGTGCGGTGCGGCCCACGCAGGGCAAGACGCTGGCGGTGATGCAGGTCAGCGGCGGTTCGCAGTCGTTCAACGCGGTGAACCAGATGCGCGTGCTCGGCCGCTGGATGCGCATGATCACCATCCCCAACCAATCTTCCGTGGCCAAGGCATTTCAGGAGTTCGACGAGCACGACCGCATGAAGCCCTCCCCCTACTTCGACCGCATCGTGGACGTGATCGAAGAGCTGGTGAAGTTCACCTGGCTCACACGCGACGTATCGCCTTACCTGGTGGACCGGTACAGCGAGCGCAAGGAGAGCGCGGAAGCGCTGATGAAGCGGGTGAATCAGGCGGCGATTTAGGATGAAACACCCCCCGCGCCGCCTCGCGTCACCCCCCTCAAGGGGGGCGGCACTGGCCGTCTGGCGAAGCCAGCCCGGCGGTGCCCCTGGATGGCGTTGTTTCACTCGTCGCGGGTGGAGCTCCGGCGCCATGAACAACTGAGATGAGAAGGTGTACCAAACCCTCTCCGGCGCGCAATGCCCCCATCCAGGGATACCCGGCTTTGCCGGTCCCAGGTATCGCCCCTTTGAGGGGGTGACGCGAAGCGGCGCGGGGGTGTTCCTATTCCAGCCGCCCCCAACTGGTCGGCACGACCAGGCATCCATGCTCATCCCATTCCACCCGGGTGATGCCGGGCTCCATGGACTCGAGTCTGTGCCGCTCGAGCGCTTCTGCACTGAGCTGGCCCTGGCTGGCCACCCATTGAACGGCCTGGTCCTTCTGGGCCCGCTGTTCTGCGCTGTGTATCAGTGCAGAAGACAGGTGCTTCACCAGTTCTTCGATGTCCCAGGGTTTGGTGAGGTAGCGGTACAGGCCGAATTTGTTCACGGCTTCCTGTGCAGTCGCAAAATCCGCCGTGCCGGTCAAAATCAATCGCACACACTCGGGCTGAATCTCTGCCGCCGTGGCCAGGAGTTCCATGCCGCCCATGTGCGGCATGCGAAGGTCGCTGACGATGACGTCAAACCGCCGCGCGAGCATCTCGGCAATGGCCTCTTTGCCGCTGTTGCAGGTGACGATCTTCACCTGATTGCCCAAAGGGGCGCGCAAAGCGCGGTGCAGCGCACTGGTGATGGACACTTCGTCGTCGACGAGAAGCAGATTGCCGTGTAGAACTGGATTCATAAGATGCTCCGGACAATGATTCATGCGCAAGACATGATTTGCAGCTCCGTACCGACCTGCTCGGCCAGCGCTTGCAATTGCTGATCGCTGGTGCCCAGCGAGCTCCACAGGGGGTGTTTCAGGCGGGCTTCCAGCTCTGGGGGGGTTTCCAGGCCATGGGCCATCTGGTTGGCCAGGTAGATCAACAGGGGAAAGTCCGGGCTGTGACCAGCGGGCGCGGGTTCAGGCCGGTGGTGATCAGCAATGGCTTCAGCGAATGACGCGGGAAAGTTCCATTGCTTGGCCACCACCGCACCCACTTCTGCATGGGTCACGCCAAACAGTTGCTGTTCGGCCTCATGCATGGCGATGCCGTCGGACTGCACCAGCTGCAGTGCCTGCGACTCCAGATCCGGATGAGTCATGGCCAGGATCAGCTTGCCAACGTCGTGCAACAGCCCCAGCAGGAATGCCTCACTTGCATCCAGCGACGCAACCTGTGCAAGGTCCCTGGCCGCAATGGCTGTGCACAAGGTGTGGCGCCAGTAGCTGGGAAAACAGAACGCCTTGCAGCGCAAGGAACCCAGCGCCGTTTGCAAGGAGACAGCCGCCAGGGCGCTTGCAACGGTGCGCAGCCCCAGCATCTGGACGGCATCACCGATGCGCGATACCTGGCCTTGCGCCCCATAAAAGGGGGAATTGGCCAGGCGAAGCACGCGCACCGTCAGGGCCTGATCGCGCTCGATGGCTGCGATGCAGGCAGCCGAGGACGCGTCGTCATTGTTCAGCAGCTCCACCGCCGCGATGAAGGCACTGGGGAGCGATGGAAGCGACACAATGCATCTCGCCCAAGCTGCGGGCTCCAGCTGTCTGGCCAATGCAGTGGATGCGACCGCGTTCACGCCGCACTCCCCGGTGCCATCGTGGCGTTGTCGTGCAGCAGTTGCACAAGCATCAGGTTTCCCAAGGGCCGCTCAGGCCCCGGGAGTGGGCAGAGCCAAGCTTCGACACGCCGCCCCTCAATGGTCGTGCGCACCCCTTGCGTGGAGGAACGCCGTGACGGCTCTGCCAGCAAGTCAAGCACCCCCTGCATCGCAGGATCCGGCTCACCCCCCAGCGCAGACGACCACTGCGGCCAGTGGGTCACGGCCTGGCGATTGACGTACGCCAGCATGCCGTCTGCACCAATCCCGAAAACCGCCATGGGCAGACCGTCCAGTGCGTCCCGCGAGGCGCCCGCCGCGTTCTGCATCGCCTGTCGACGTTCGCTCTCTTCCAGCACCATGCGTTCAAGTCGCTGGTTGGCCATGGCCAGTTCATGGTTCGCCTGATGGACCGCACCCCACAACCGGGTGTTTTCCGTGGCCAGCTCCCTCTGCTCAAAGGCATGGGCCACATGACTGCGCAGGAGCTCGTCGTCCCAGGGCTTGGTCAGGAACTTGTACACCGCGCCTTCATTGACCGCCTCGATGATCGACTGCAGATCCGTGTAGCCAGACAAGGTCATGCGCACCGTATGGGGATACAGCTGCTTGGCCTCGCGCAGGAACTCGATGCCGGTCATGCCGGGCATGCGCTGGTCCGAAACAATCACGTCGATCGGCTGCTGGGCCAACAACTCCAGCCCCCGGGCGCCACTGGTGGCGGTGACCACCTTGTAGCCGTCGCGCCGAAACACCCGCTTGAGCGCCGAGAGAATGGATTCTTCGTCGTCCACCAGCAGCAGTGTGCGAGCCCGCGCGCGTGCGTTCAACAGGCTCTGGGGCAATGCGGCACCGGCGCGCAGCAGAACCTGCAGAGCTTCGGCGTTCTGACGCACACCGAAACACTCTCCCTGCGCCAGATCACAGCCGTGGTCTATCAGTTGCTTCAGCAGTTCGTCGTCGGCCACACCTTCGGCCATCACGCGAAGGTGAAGACCGTGCACCAACTGGATCACAGAACGGGCCAAGGAGGTTTGTTGAGGATCTGCGGCAAAGCCCGCCACCACGGCACGATCAATCCGCACCACGTCCAGTGGCAGCTCTCGCAGCACGGACAAGCCTGACGTGCCCGACCCGAAGCCTGCCAGCGCGACTTCAGCGCCGGCAGCGCGCAGCGCCGACAAGGTAGCCGCCAGGGATCGACCATCAAGGGACGCGCGCCGCTCCGGAACCCACACCGACAGAAACACCCCCTTGAGACCCCATGCGTCCAGGGTGCGCAGCCAGTCGTCCACTGTGCCGGGCAATGCCAACTCCAGCCAGCGCAAGGGGAGGTCCAGACGCCAATCGTCCAGGCGCTCCTGCTGCCAGGCTGCGACCTGGCGGCAAGCCGTCTCCAGCACGGTGCGCAGTTGCTCAGCGGTGCAGTCCGACCCGCCCGGTTTGGGGTCCGGCCAGAGCAGTTCCACTGCGACCAGCTTGCCACTCACCAGGCTCCACTGGGTGCGAAAGTGTGGGCTTTCGGTGTCGTCCACAGGAAGAGAAATGGAAGGCGAAGGCGATCCCGTGGGGCTTGTCTTCGCCAGCGTTGATTCATGCCATGTGTACATGGTCTTGCTCCCAAGATGGTGGCGAAGCGTCCTTGGCCAGGGTCTGAGGCCCTTCAACCGGTAGCCACACGCGGATGGCCGTGCCCACCCCCACCGTGGAGCGCACCTGGATCGTACCGCCGTGTTTCTGAATGATGGAGAAGGACAGCGACATGCCCAGACCGGTGCCTTTGCCCACTTCCTTGGTGGTGAAGAAAGGTTCAAAGATGCGGCGCCGCACTTCGGCAGTCATGCCGCAACCCGTGTCCTCCACCTGCACCCAGACCCAGTCCTGCGACACACCGCTGAGCAGGGTGATCGTTCCCTTGTCGGCAATGGCATGCGCCGCATTGACGATCAGATTCATGAACACCTGGTTGAGCTGTGCCGCCAGGCACATCACCGGCGGAAGCGGGGTGAGCTTCTTGACCACCTCGGCCTTGTATTTCACTTCGTGGCGCACCACGTTGAGGGTGGACTCCAGGCCCGCGTTCAGATCGGCTTCCTGCCAGTCCGAATGGTCCACGCGCGAGAAGTCCTTGAGGTCCTGCACGATCTTCTTGACGCGACCCAGGCCTTCGGTGCATTCGTCCAGCAGCATGGGCAGGTCTTCACGCAGGAATTCGATCTCCACCTCTTCCCGCTTCTTCGCCAGCGATGCAACCACGCTGGCATCTTCTGGCGCTGCCAGCACCGCATCACAAGCCGAACTCAGGCCCAGCAGCCCGTCCACGTACTGGCGCAGGGTGTTGAGGTTGGAGCTGACGAACCCGATCGGGTTGTTGATCTCGTGGGCCACGCCCGCCGCGAGCTGCCCGATCGATGCCATCTTGTCCTGTTGCAGCAACTGGTTCTGTGCTTCTTCGAGCCGGTGATTCATGGCATCGAGCTCGTCGATCCGCACCTGCAGCTGCTCCTGGGCGAAACGGATGTCGGAGCGGTCCTGCATCATCCACCAGGAGCCAAGGCCCGGGTTCTCCGCGTTGGCCACATACGCATCGATCTGCACCCAGATCGGCAGACCGTCGGCGCGGCGCATCCACATTTCCAGGTGGATGGGTTCGCCTTTTTTGAAACGGGGGATGACATAGCGTTCAAAGTTGGCGAAGTCCTCTTCCGTCAGGTAGGTCGCGCGTGCCGGCAAACCGACCATGTCGGACGCGCCATAACCGAACATGTCGGCCATGGCGGGATTGACGCGCTGGATGATGCCTTTTTTGGCATACGCCACCCCGATGGGCGAATTGGCGATGAACAGTTCCAGGTCACGGGCAGTGGCCGCGAGTTCAGCCGAACGCTGCTTCACCGCTTCTTCCAGTTCAGCGCGGTGCCGCATCAGCGCTTCCTCGGATCTGCGGCGCGCTGTGACGTCCTGCAGCGTTTCGATCGCTCCAATCACATTTCGATCAGCGTCGTACAGCGGCGCGGCCGTGAAGAACAACCAGCGTCCGGATGGTCCCAGCTGTGGAAAGAAGGCCTCCACCTCGACGCCACCCGCAATGCTCGATGAACGCACCATCTTGCCGCCGTAGAACGACTGCATCGTTGTCTCATCAACGCCATCAACGATCATGTCGGCGAGCAAAGGCCGCTTTTCGAGATAAAAAGCCTTCCAGCCTTCCCGTGAACCCACCACTTCGTGGCGCTTGATGCCCGTCATGCGTTCGCAGGCTGTGTTCCAGTGCGTCACCCGGTGGTACCGGTCGATCACCAATGACGCCACCGAACCACCGTCGATGATCTGCGAAAGCATCTTGGTCATGTTCAGCAGACTGTCTTGCACGTGCATCACATCGCTGAGGTCGATGCAGGTCACCACCACCAGCGCCTGCCCGTCCAGGCAGATTCGGCGGGAGTGAATTTCCACGGGGCGGTCTCCGCTGTCTGGCGTGACGATGGTGCCCGACACCACCGGTGGCAGTTGACCCGGTACCCCACAAATCTGAATCGCCTGGCGCAGTTGGAGGCGCGTGGCTTCGTCCACCAGATTCAGCATGGACATGCCCAGCAGTGCCGACTGGCTGCAGGAACTCAGGCGACACAGGGCGTCATTGGCGCTCAATATGTGCATGCCATCAAGCAGCGCCGACGGCACGGCCACCGCATTGACCATCTCGCTGGCCAGTGCTGCGGTTAAGCCCTGCCTTTCTGGTGTTTCGATCATTTCTCGCTCCCCTGCGCTTCAGCGGCGTCGGCTTCGCTGGCATCTGGTTTTCGTTGCACCCACAAGCTGAGGCGCACGCCCTCTCGCATCGAGAAGCCCTGCACCTGCCGCACCATGCGTTCATCGAAGACATGCCCGGCTGCCAGCAAGGTAGCCCCTTTGGACGACACCATCGCCCGCGCAAGCACCATGCCCGGACGCAGGTCGCGCACGTCCAGCTGCACGTCGGCCTTGGCCGCGCTGGCCATGTCGTCCACCACCTTGAGCATCGTCTCCACCACCGTGCGGTCATAGCGCGTGTCCACGCCACCGATCAGCATTTTTTTCGCGGCATCCATGGTGTACCGCTGGTTCCCCATGCATCCGTGGAGCATGTCGTCCAGATCGCTGGCCGCCGCCACGATGCGCGCCCCGAGCACGATGTCGGATGCGCTCACCCCGCCAGGAAAACCTTTTCCGTCCCACCGTTCGTGATGCTGACGCACGATTCGCGCCACGCCCTGCAGCTGCGACATGGTCATCAAGGCGGTTTCGCCGTCAATGGGATGGCGCCGGTAGCGCTGGTGTTCTTCTGCGGTGAAGGTGGAAATCGGCTTGCCCAACATGGCATCGGGAAAGCCGATGGTCCCGATGTCGTGCACCAGGGCCGCCAGGTACACGTCGCGAACATCGCGTTCCGACATGGCCAGTTGCTTGGCCGTCTCCTGGCTGATCTCGGCCACCCGGCGCGAGTGGCCCGACTGGCCGCCCCGCATCTCCAGCAAGCTGGAGAACACGTTCACGGCGTGCAGGAAGGTGTTGTTCAGGTCTTCGTAGGCGGCGTCGAGCATGCCGTTGATCTGCTGCAGCTCCGACGTTCGCGCCGCCACCCGCGACTCAAGCGTCTGGTTGACATCCCGCAGCTGTTCATTCTGTTGCTTCGTCAGCTCGGTCAGTTCGGCGTTCTTTTTCTCCAGGCCTCGACGCACCAGCGCCTCACGCACGGCCAGCACCAGATCCTGATCGTCCCAGGGCTTGGCGATGTAACGGTGGATCGCGCCCTTGTTGATGGCTGCCACCGTAGAAGAAATGTCCGCATAGCCGGTGAGCAGGATGCGCACGATGCTCTCGTCGTGCGCCCTGACCTTTTCAAGAAAGCGCGCACCGTCCATTTCGGGCATCCGCATGTCCGAAATCACCATGTCCACATGGTTCGTCTCCAGAAGAATCAGGCCCTCGGCGGCACTGGTGGCCTGCAAGGTCTTGATTCCCTGCACCCGGAACACGCGACGCAAGGCGCTGAGCACCGAAGGCTCGTCGTCCACGGTCAGCACCGTCGGCACCACGAGCTGACCTTCGTTCGCCTCGGCAACGGGGGGCTCTTGAAGCTCGGTGGTGGTCATGGCATCTCGGTTGGAGGGTGTTCTGGCTATTTCGACATACCCGCTTCACTCTTGAGGCCAACTTGCCCCAATCCCTGCCAGCCCCTCCACATCGTGTCTGTTTTCACGGGCCAAGGTGCATGGACCCTCGGACCATCGCCCATTCAGGAGGCGCCATGCTGCAGTGCGGCATACCAGCGAGCCCCGCTTGCACGGAGGCTGTGCGGACCGCTCGGCTCAACCCACGTGATCACCCCACACCGGCGGATCATCCAAACCATATATGATTCGCATACGTTTCATATAGGAGTCACGGATGGGTATCGTCAAGATTTCAGACCTGATGCACGAGAACCTGCGGGTGGCGGGCAGCGCGCTCAGCAGATCCATCAATGCACAGGCAGAACACTGGATGCGGGTCGGCATGCTGACCGAGCTGTACCCGGAGTTGAACCACCGTGAGATCAGCCAGCTGCTGATACGGGCGGAACTGGCGGGCGGGCTGGACATTTCCGTGGCGGCCGGTGCGCCACCGGACAAACCCCGCGCCGCCGCGTCCGCTGGAAAGCACTGATGGCCCGCGACGTCGTCATCAAGTCCGCCGAAGACATCGACAAGTCGAGGCGGGCCGCCCAGCTGGCCGCGGAGGTGCTGAGCATGATCGGGCCGCACGTGGTGCCCGGAGTGAGCACAGAGACGCTCGACCGCATCTGCCACGATCACATCGTGAACGTACAAGGCGCCATTCCGGCCAATGTGGGATACCAGGGCTATCCCAAGACCATCCTCACCTCCGTCAACCAGGTGGTGTGCCATGGCATTCCCTCGGCAGACCGGATTCTGAAAAAGGGCGACATCGTCAACATCGACGTCGCCGTCATCAAGGACGGCTGGTTCGGTGACACCAGCCGCATGTTCTTTGTGGGCACCCCCAGCACGCTGGCCCGGCGGCTGGTGGAAACGACGTACGAAGCCATGGTGGCGGGCATCCGGCAGGTGAAGCCGGGCGCCACGCTGGGCGACATCGGCCACGCCATCCAGACGGTCGCTCACCGCGCGCATTTCAGCGTGGTGCGCGAGTACTGCGGACACGGTATCGGGCAGGTCTACCACGAAGACCTGCAGGTGCTGCACTACGGCAGCCCCGGTGAAGGACTGACGCTGGAGCCCGGCATGGTGTTCACCATCGAACCCATGATCAATGCGGGCAAACGCGAGGTCCGGCAGTTACCCGATGGATGGACGGTGGTGACCCGGGACCGCTCGCTCTCTGCCCAGTGGGAGCACATGGTGGCGGTGACGCCCGACGGGTACGAGGTGCTGACGGCCTGGCCCGGCGGCACGGGTGATTACCCACCGGTTTGAGCCGGTTCAAACAGCCACACGATCCGGTAGCAGACGGTCGTATTCGCGCTTCACCACGGCGTAGCACTCGCAGGTGCGGCGCTCCAGCCCCGGGCGGTCCAGCACCGAGATGTGTCCCCGCGCATAGCGGATGAGGCCGATTTCCTGCAACTTGTGCGCGGCTTCGGTGACACCCTCGCGGCGCACGCCCAGCATGTTGGAGATCAGCTCCTGCGTCATCACCAGTTCGTTGCCAGGCAGGCGGTCCAGGCTGAGCAACAGCCAGCGGCAGAGTTGCTGGTCCAGCGTGTGGTGCCGATTGCACACCGCGGTCTGGCTCATTTGTGTGATCAGCGCCTGGGTGTAGCGCAGCATCAGGTGCATCACCGGGCCCGAGCGCTCGAACTCCAGTTTGATCGCGTCCGCGCGCAGCCGGTAGCCCATGCCCGCGCTTTGCACCACCGCCCGGCTCGGCGTAGAGCCGCCGCCCATGAAAATGGCGACCCCCACCACACCCTCGTGACCGACCACCGCAATTTCCGCTGACGAGCCGTTCTCCAGCACATACAGCAGCGAGACGATGGCGTTGGTGGGGAAGTGAACGTAGTGCAGAGGCGCACCGGACTCGTACAGCACCTTGCCCAGCGGCATCTCACAAAGCTCCAGCTGAGGCTGCCAGCGCAGCCACTCGGCATCTGGCAGTGAGGCCAACAGCCGGTTTTCGCGTGGGTCGACGGGTTCGGTCAATGGGCTTGCCTCCGGGATGCCTGTTTTCGCGGGACAGGGCGCAATGTGGATTTTCAGTTGTATTCCTTTTGCGGCCAAGAGGGTAGAACCGTCCGTCTTCTCGGACCCGCACATTGTGCGGCCTATCCCACAGCGACGCCTGCAACCGCGCCCCGATAATCGGGCATGAGTCAACACCCAGGTTCCGGTATCGGTGCGAGCACCTCGAGTGCCGTTCGTGCCGTGGGTCTGGGGGCGTCGGCCGGAGGCCTGAGTGTGCTCGAGCAGTTCCTGGCCCATGTGCCCGCGTCAAGCGGTCTTGCTTACGTCGTCGTCCAGCATCTGGATCCCACGCAGAAGGCGATGCTCGTTGAGCTCCTGCAGCGCTCAACGCCCATGCCGGTGCTAGAGGCAACCGACACGATGCGCCTGGAGCCGGACACGGTCTACGTCATTCCGCCCAACAAGGAGCTCACCGTGGCAAGCGGGCTGCTGCACCTCGCAGAACCCGTGCAACCCCGGGGCATGAGGCTGCCCATCGATCTGTTTTTTTCGTCGCTTGCGCGTGACCAGGGCGAACAGTCGATTGGCGTGGTCCTGTCTGGCATGGGGTCAGACGGCACATTGGGGTTGCAGGCCATCAAGTCGCAGGGTGGGTTGACGCTGGCGCAGTTGCCTGAGTCGGCGCAGTTCGACTCCATGCCAAAGAGCGCCATCGCCGCAGATTGCGTCGACATCGTCGGCCTTGCCGCCGAACTGCCTGAGCGCATCATCCGCATCATCGAAGAAAAGAACGACCAGCCGCTGTTGCCTGAAGACGATGCCGCCGACAACGGGAAATCGCTGGGATCGATCCTGCGACTGCTGAAAGAGCGCAGCAAGCACGACCTCTCTGACTACAAACCCAGCACGCTGCGCCGGCGAATACAGCGACGCCTGGGCGTGCACGCACTGGCCACCCCTGAGGCGTACGAACAGTTCGTGCGGGAGAACCCGCAAGAACTGGACCTGCTCTTCAAGGAGATGCTCATTGGCGTCACGAGCTTCTTCCGCGACCCTGCGGTCTGGCAGGAACTCAAGGACGATGTCATGCCCACACTGCTGGCGCGCAGCCCGCCGGGAGCCCGCCTGCGTGCCTGGGTGGTGGGCTGCTCCACCGGCGAAGAGGCGTATTCGCTGGCCATGATCTTCAGCGAAGCGGTGGCGGCGCTGGCTGACGGCGAAAGCCGTTCACTGCAGATCTTCGCCAGCGACCTGAGCGCCGACGCCATCAACGTCGCCCGCAGGGGCTTTTATCCAAAGACGATCGCGGGCGACGTCGATCCGACCCGGCTGCAGAGGTTTTTCACGCCGCATGGTGAAGGTTTTCTGATCAACAGCGAGATCCGGGAAATGGTGCTGTTCGCGCAGCATGATGTGATCCTTGACCCGCCGTTCACCAAGCTGGATCTGCTCACATGCCGAAATGTGATGATCTATTTCAATGCGGCGCTGCAAGGTCGCCTGATTCCCCTATTCAGCTACAGCTTGCGCCCGGGTGGCGTGCTGATGCTGGGAGGCTCCGAGACGATCGGGAAGTCACAGGCGCTCTTCACGCCGATGAGTCAGAAGTCCAGGCTTTACTGGCGCAGTGAGAATCCGGTCAACGCGGGCTCCATGTACTTTCCGACCAGCCCTCGCCGTGCAACGAACCGGCATCCCCAGGAGTTCAAGGTGTCCCCTTCGACCGCGCTTTCCGCCAATCTGCAGACCCACGCCGAGCAGGCGCTGCTGCAAGAGTTCTCCCCCTCCGCCGTGCTGGTCAACGACCAGGGCGACGTCGTCTACATCAATGGAAGCGTAGGCAAGTACCTGGAGCCGGCGTCCGGCAAAGCCAACTGGAACATCCATGTGATGGCCCGGCCCACCATCCGGACGCAGATTGCGGCGGCGCTGCGACAAGCCTTGCAGAACAAGGACCGTGTGGAGCTGCGCGGCCTTAGGCTGACCGACGAGCCCACGCCAACATCGCTGGATGTGACCGTCAAGCTGATGCAGAAACCCCATTCCCTGGCTGGCCTGGTCATGATCGTTTTTCATGAGGTGACGGCGCCGCCGCCGGCCAAGCGCGGGCGCAAGGCCCCGGCGGGCGTGGCAGACCCGCAGATGGTCGAAGAGCTTCAGCGGTGCAAGGACGAGATCCACGCCCTGCGCCAGGAGATGGGGGCTTCTGCCGAAGAGCTGCAGGCGGCCAACGAAGAGCTGCAGTCCACCAATGAAGAACTGCAGTCGGCCAACGAAGAGCTGACCACCTCCAAGGAAGAGTCGCAGTCGATGAACGAGGAGCTGCAGACACTGAACCAGGAGCTGCAGACGAAGCTGGACGATCTGGCCCTTGCGCAAAGCGACATGCAGAACCTGCTCAACAGCACCGACATTGCCACGCTGTTCCTCGACAGCGAATTGAATGTGCGCCGCTACACCGAGCAGATCACGCGCATCATCCACCTGCGCGAAGGTGACATCGGCCGGCCGCTCACCGACCTGGCCAGCACCCTGAACTACCCCACGCTCAATGACGACGCCAGACAAACCCTCAAGACATTGACATTGACGGAAAAAGAGATCACAACCTCAGATGGCTTCTGGTTCCTGGTGCGCATCAAGCCCTACCGGACATTGACCAACATGATCCAGGGCGTGGTCATCACACTGATCGACATCACCGCCGCCAAAAAGCTCGAAGCGCGCCTTCGCAAGGGGTAGCGTCAGGACCCAGCGTTGGGAACTCACTTATCGGGACCATCCATGCCACACCCCGCTGATATCTCATCCCATCTGTCAAGCCTGCGCGAACGCGCGATGACGAAACTGACAGGCGGCGTGCGAAGCAATCTCTCGCGCGCCAGCCCATCGGAGGCGTTGGGTGCGCTTTTCAAGCTGGCGTCTTCCCCCGACACCGCCAGCGATGCTCTAGCGATGCTGCACGAGCTTCAGGTTCACCAGGTCGAAGTGGAGATGCAGCAGGATGAGCTGCGCCGCTCCCGGGTTGAGCTGGAGCGCAACCTGATCCAGCAGACCACCCGCGTCGAGCATGCGCCGGCCGCCTTTCTGGTCGTCGATCGGGCCACCGTGGTGAACGAAATCAACCTGGCAGGCGTGCGGCTGCTGGGTGCTGCGCGCCCAGCGGTGCTGGGCCGGCCGCTCTCCGGCTTCCTTGCACCGTCCTGCAGCGATGCCCTGCAGCGCATGCTCACGCGGGCACGGGACGGCACGCTGCCTGAGCCCGGCGAGTTGCAGCTGCTGCCCAAAGGCGGCGTCGGTCAGAAGCTGCTTTGCACCGCCGGCAGGGGGGCAGCTTCGGGGCAGTTCGATCTGGTGCTCATGATGCTGCCGTCGAAAATCCAGGGGTCACCAAGCGTGTGACGCCCGTCGTGCACTTTCGGTGCCTTGGAAGATCCAACCCGATTGAAAATTCAAACCATTGTGGAAGGCCATAGGCTGGAGAATCCGTGAATGACTGAAGTTGTATCCCCGGCGCACATTGCCGAATCGCTGACTGAACTCTGGTCGCCACGCGTAGTGGCCGAACTGGACGACTCCTACGTCAAAGTCGCCAAGGTACAGGGAACCCTGGCCTGGCACAGCCACGAACATGAGGACGAGCTGTTCTACATTCTCAAGGGCTCGCTCACCATTGAAATGGAAGACCGAACCGTGGTTCTTCACGAGGGCGACACCTTCGTTGTTCCCAAGGGGGTTCGACACAACCCCGTGGCGGAACAAGAGTGCCACATCATGCTCATCGAGCGCAAGAGCACGCTGCACACAGGCAACGAAGTGACGGCGCAGACGCGCAGCCTGGCAGAGCAACTGCGCGCGGTGTAGCACCATGTTCGACCACGTCAAATTCGGCGTCAGCGACTTTGCAGCGAGCAAAGCGTTTTTTCTCAAGGCGCTTGAACCCCTTGGCGTCGCTGTGGTGGCAGAAGGCGCGCCATCGTACGGCGTTGAGCTGAGCCCGCCCACGGGCGGGGTTTCGCTGTGCCTGTTCCAAACCGATGAGAAGCCCGCGCATCTTCATCTGGCGTTCAGGGCCAACAACCGCCAACAAGTCGACGAGTTCCATCGCGCGGCGCTGGAGGCCGGAGGCAAAGACCATGGCGCGCCGGGATTGCGCCCCCAGTACCACGCGAACTATTACGCCGCTTTTGTCATTGGACCGGATGGGCACAACATCGAAGTGGTTTGCAACGAACCTGAGGCCTGAGCCTTCCACCCGCCCGTGCCAGCGAAGCCGACGCTCGGATTTCTCGCCGCCAGCAAAAGCCCCTCGTCCATCCAATGAGGCGATGACCGACAAGCTGCGCCGGCCATATGCCCTCAAGTCAGACAACAGGAGCAGATATGGAAAAAGTTCTTGGAATCGGTGGCCTGTTTTTTCGCGCCCAGAACCCTGAAGCACTGAGCCATTGGTACACGGAGCATCTCGGCATCGACATTCTTGAGGCGGTCTGGCAGCAGCAGGCAGGGCCAACGGTCTTCTCCCCCTTCAAGCAGGACACCGAGTACTTCGGTCGTCCGCAGCAACAGTGGTTGATCAACTTCCGAGTGGCGAACCTCGATGCGTTCGTCGCCCAGCTCAAGCGCAGCGGCATCGAGGTGGAACAGAGACCCGATGAATGGGATTCAGAAGCGGGCAGATTCGCCCGCATTCAGGACCCTGAGGGCAACCCCATCGAACTCTGGGAGCCTGCAAAGGTCGATTGACGCTTCCGCCTGGCACGACGCGTGGCGGCACGCACACCCGGGTAGCAAGGTTCAGTTCGCCTCGCCCGTCATCATGGCCGTGTAGCGCCGCTGCATCTCTTCCGGCGTCACCTTCTCGATCGAATGCCCGATCAGCCAGGCGTGGCCAAACGGGTCGCGCAAGCGGCAGGAGCGCTCACCATAGAACTGGTCGGTGGGCGGCATCAGCATCGTCGCGCCGGCGACGACCGCGCGTTCGCCCATCTCGTCGGCGTTGTCCACGTGCAGGTGAATGGTGCAGCCGGTGAACTGGTCGCCCTGCGGCCCCACCATGCCGTATTCGGGAAACTCGTCACACACCATCAGCACCGCAGGGCCGATCTGCAGTTCGACGTGACCGATGCGGCCCGACGGCTCGACCAGCCTGAACAGTTCGACCGCGCCAAACGCTTCCTGGTAGAAGCGGATGGCGGCGACGCTGTCGCGCACCATCAGGTAGGGGTAGACCTCGTGGATCTGGTTCATGGCATCTCTCCTTTGAGCGGCAACGTGCCGCGAGGATCGCAGTCTAGGTACAGAGGCTGATCATGTATTGGATATTTTTTTCGGTCCCATCCTCACCCATCACCTGCCGGATCACACACGGGATTTGAGCTTTCATGCAGCGCCACGTGCGTGGGCATGTCGGCGTGCACCGGCGTGTACTGACCCGGCGACATGCCCGCCATCTGGCGGAACTCGCGAATGAGGTGGGACTGGTCGAAGTACCCCGCATCCACCGCAATGCCGGCCCAGTCGCGCGGCCCGCACCGCACCAGCGTGGGCAACAGCACGCCCAGGCGCAGCACCCTTGCGTAGCGTTTCGGCGTGAGCCCCACCGCCGCCTCGAAGCGGCGAATGAACTGCGCCGGCAGGTGGCCGGCAGCGCGCTGCACCGGTTGCACCCGCGCAAGCGCCGGGTCTTGCCCGAAAGCCGCAATGGCACGCACAGCCAATGGATCGGGGGGTGCCGCCTGTTGCAGCCGACGCACGAGATGGCCCTGCAAGTGCAACAGCGCGCGCTGCGGGGAGCTGGCCGCCTTGAGCTGCTCCTGCAGCGCAGGCGCAGCCGGGCCCCAGAGGTCTTCCAGCAGCTCGGTGCGGTTGCGCAGATGGGGCAGCGCACCACCGAAGAAAGCGGCCGCGCCGCCGGGCTTGAACTGCACGCCGATCACCACCGACGGCCCCCCGGTGCCACGCAAGCCAAAGCGGTCGGAAGGACCCTGCACGATCGGGCCGTGCAACCGGCGCGCACACCGATCGTTCACGCTTTCATAGCGAATCAGATGGTCCTGCAGCAGCGGGATGACGATGTGTGCGCTGCCGGTGGGAAGGCTGCGCTCGCGCGTGTGCGGCAAGGCGCCGCGCTCGCTGTACCAGAGGCTTTCGACGAAAGCGTTCAGCGGCGCGGAAGGTCGAAGGTTCAGGAACATGGGTGAGTCCTGGCGGCAGGTTGCAGGTGGCGGTCTCAGTGAAACCGCCCAACACAGGTTCTACTACAAACCTGCCTGCTGCACTGGCTGCATGGTTCCTCCCCGACAGCACCTGCTAACTGCTTTGCGGCTATTGGCAGAATGCCGTCCTGAACGCCTTCTTCCTGGCCACTGTGGGCCACACGACACACACATCGCTGAGACCACGCACACCATGCGAACTGTCCTGACATCCGGCCTGATCACCCTGGCGCTGTTTGTGGGGCTCGGCTGGTATCTCGCGCCGCTGGAACCCGGCGTGGTGGCGCTGCAGTTCGCCTTCACGCCCTCGGCCTTCGCCGAGGTGCTCTCCCACTGGTCCACCGAAGACCTGATTCGTTATCGGCAGCACCTGCCGGTGGACTTTCTCCTGCTGGTGGCCTATGGCCTGTTTGGCTATCTGTTCGTCACAAGGTCTGGTGTGTGGGGCGCCAGCAGCCCGTCTGTGCGCCGGTTGGCCACCTGGTGCCTGCCGCTCGCCGCACTGTGCGACGCCGCCGAGAATGCCCTGCACGGGTGGTTGACCGTGTTGCCGCGCCTGGCAGATCCGTGGGTCTACGCCGCGTCGGCGGGGTTTTCCAGTCTCAAGTGGGCGCTGATCGCCGCCTTCGGCTTGCTGCTGATCCGCGCCCGGCTCAGGCAGCACAAGCCTTAGGCGTTGCTGCGTCGGCATGCTTGTGGTCAAGCTGCCCCCGGGGTGGCCATGGCCTTCCATAGAAACGAGAATGCAGACATGGCAGAAATTCTGACCTCCGCATTGCGGCATCACCACCGCTTTCACCACGGCAATGCAGCGGGCGAGCGGGGCACCCGCGCCGTGATGTGGATCACCGCAGCCACCATGGTGGTGGAAATCACTGCGGGCTGGTGGTTCAATTCCATGGCCTTGCTGGCGGACGGCTGGCACATGAGTACCCATGCCGTGGCGCTGGGCGTGAGCGCCCTTGCCTACGCCGCCTCTCGACGCTACGCCGAAGACCGCCGCTTCGCCTTCGGCACCTGGAAGATCGAAGTGCTGGGCGGTTTTGCGAGCGCCCTGTTTCTGCTGGGGGTGGCGGCGTTTATGGTGTTTGCGTCGGTGGAGCGCATTCTTCAGCCACAGAGCATCCGCTACCAGGAGGCCATCGCCGTGGCGGTACTGGGCCTGGTGGTCAACATCGTGTGTGCGCTGATCCTGGGAAAGGCGCACCACCAGGGCCACCCCCATGACCACGGGGCACACAATCACCACCATCACGGAAGCGCGCCTGCCCACGACGATCTGAACCTGCGCGCGGCCTATCTGCACGTGGTGGCCGATGCCGCCACCTCAGTGCTGGCCATTGTGGCACTGGCCGGCGGCTGGTGGCTGGGCTGGGCCTGGCTGGACCCGGTGATGGGCGTTGTGGGCGCCGGTCTGGTGGCCTATTGGGCCAAGGGCCTGATCGTCGCCACCAGCAAGGTACTGCTGGATCGCGAAATGGACGACCCGGTGGTGGACGAGATTCGCGAAGTGGTGGAAGGCGCTGGTCCTGAAGGTACCGTCACCCTCACGGACCTGCACGTGTGGCGGGTGAGCCGCGAGTCGTACGCCTGTGCCATTGCGGTCTCCACCAGCCTGCCCGATCTCACCCCCGCCAGCCTGCGCCGCCGCCTGGCCGTGCACGACGAAGTGGTGCACGCCACGATCGAGATTCACCACGCATCGCACGCGTAGAACGCGATGGTGGTGGCGTGTATTCGCACACGTGGTGATGCCCAGGGCGGCCACCCGGAACCCATCTGAACAAGCCACTTCAGAAGAGCGCTGACCAGGCTGGGCCATGGGCAATGACGCTTACCCCAAACAGGTGACGGATCCCCAGAAAGAGAGATTCCTTCGCCTTGGCGAGCGACCCAGAATGCCCTTGAGGAGTGCGTGGCCACTTACGTTGCCGGGCATGCCTCAGGGGTGACGGGCGCACCCAGCCATGTCTGGCACGGGCGCAGCGGTCACGATGCATTGGTCAGATTTTCGGGTTTTCAAACCCCGGGGGGACACACGATGAACACTTCCGACAAGGGCGCGTCGGCGCTCACCTTCAACCATCCTGCCAACGGCCCCAGCCGCGTCGACCCGACGTTGGCCGCCGTGCGATGGCGCGACAAGTTGTCGGCCGAGGAACGCACGAAAGCACTGGCCGATGCCGGCCTGCAGCTGTTTGTTTTGCCCAAACAGGGCGACGCGCCGCTGGTGCAGGTGAACCAGACCGAGGGGCTGTCCTGGGTCTGCAACAGCAGCGGTGACGCGCTGCCCGCCGCCGCACTGAAGAAGCTGGAAGCCAGTCCGCTGGTGCAGTGGGTGATGCCCGCGCTGCGCCCGGAGTCGGCCGCGTCTGCCAAGCGCGGTGCCGAGCTGTCGCCTGGCGTGGGCGCCGACATGGCCGCCTTCACCGTGAACCCGACGCGACTGTATGTGCGCCAGGCTGCGTTCGATCAGGGTGGCGGTGCGGGCGCCTTGCCCAAAGGGCTGAACGTGCCGTCCGCCGGGCCGACGCGGCTGCGTGGCTACGTCACGCTGCAGGTGGACGATGCGAGTTTTGCGGCCGGGCGCACCGCCATGCACCTGGGCAGCACGCTCGCGCCAAGCCTGAAGCTTGCAACCCCGGCCGACATCCGCTTTGAAACCATTCCCCTGCTCTCGCCCATGGCGCATGCCATGCACGCCGAAACGCGCCCGGCGCGGAGCAGCGGCGCACTTTCCTGCCGGCCACCGAGCGAGCCCTACACGCCCAACGACCCGATGTTTGGCACGCAATGGGGGCTGCAGCGCATCCAGGCGCCGCGCGGCTGGCAGATCGCACGCGGCGTGCCCAGCGTCACGGTCGCGGTGATCGATCAGGGCGTGGAGCTGGGTCACCCGGACCTGTTGCTGCATCCGAACTCGCTGAACGCGTCGAACGACCTGCCCGATGGCAGCCCTGTGGGCAACCACGGCACGCCTTGTGCCGGCATCATCGGCGCGCGCATGGACAACGCGCAGGGCCTGGCCGGTGTGGCCGGCGGTGTGCAGGTCATGGCCATTGCCACCTCCACCTGGGCCGATGCCGACATCGCCGAAGGCCTGTACTTTGCGGCCGACCAGGGCGCGCAGGTGGTGAGCATGAGCTTTGGCGTGTACCCCTCCTGGGGCATGTGGGACTTCGACCTCATCCGCGACGCCCTGCAGTACGCGCACGAACAAGGCCTGGTGCTGGTGGCCGCATCCGGCAACGAGAACTGGAACCAGTCGCGCTTCCCGGGCAGCGACGCGCGCACGCTGTGCGTGGGTGGCAGCAACCGATCGGACGAGCGCAAGCGCAACGGCGACACATCGATCGAACCCTGGTGGGGCGCCAGCTGGGGGCCTGATGTCGACGTGGTCGCGCCTTGCCTGGAGATCGCAGCCACCGACCGTCTGGGCGCTGCGGGCTACACGGCCACTGACTATACCGACCGCTTCAACGGCACCTCGTCGGCCACGCCGCTGGTCGCCGGCCTGGCCGCGCTGCTGAAGTCGATGAGCCCAACGCTGAGCAATGTGCAGGTGCGCAGCATCATCGAACGTACCTGCGACAAGATCTCGCCGGCCCTGTACACCTATGCCAACGTGGCCGGCAAACCCAGCGGCACCTGGCACGAAGAAGTGGGTTATGGGCGCGTGAATGTGGAGCGCGCGCTGCTGGAAGCCTGCGCCGAGGGCTGCGACTGCGACGCTGGCTGCAGCGGCTGCGGTGGTGAATGCATCGAGCCCACGCCGGCCCCGTGTCGCGGACCGGCGCCGGTGCCCTGGCTGCCCTTTGACCGCTGCATGTACTTCTACGAAGCGCGCACTTTCGACGGCGGCAGCAGCGCCGTCAACAACGGCGTCGCTGCGGCGCAGCGTCTGCGACTGCGTGTGACCTACCAGCACTGCCTGAAGCTGGTCGGCCGCCAACAGGGGCCACTGCTCTACACCACCACGCTGCTGCCGGGCGAGCAGGTGCGGCTGTTCGAATACGACCGTTACCGCCGCACACGCGCAGAGACGCAGCGCGTGTCGGTGCACACCTCGCTGCGCCAGACCCTGAGCGCGCTCTCGCAGAGCCGGCGTTCGAGCGCAAGCTCGGCCTACTTCGACACCATCAACGAAATCCGCACCCACGCCGACAGCTCGGTATCGGCCGGTGGCGGCCTGGCGGGCTTTTTTGGTGCGCCCACGGTCAAGGGCGAGTTCGGTGTGGACACCGAAACTACGGTGGCCAGCGGCGGTTCTGTGCGCACGGCTTCCGAACAGTTCACGCAGATGGCGCTCACCGCATCGCAGGCCATCGAGGCCGAGCGTTCGCTGGTGGTCAGCACCTTTGAAGAGCAGGAGCATGTGAGCACCACCGCGCGCCAGCTGCACAACGCCAACCACTGCTACGCGGTCACCTACTACGTGCGCCGAGTGATGGAAGCCTACGAGGTGCATTCGCGCATCGAGTCGGTCGAATGGCGACTGGGCGACGGCATGCCCTGGCGCTCGGTGGACGACCTGGCCGGCCTGCCCGACGCGCTGCAAAAGATGATCGGTGAACTGGTCAACCAGCTGCACAAGGACGGCAATGCCACGCGCGACGCCCGCTCCATCACCGTGCCCACCGACGGCACCGTGTACGAGGCCGAGCTGGCGCACTGCGCGTCCTGCGAACCGGTGCGCCTGGCCGAAGACCAGGTGCGGCTGGAGCAACTGCGCCTGCAGGCGCGCCGCGCCTGCCTGGAGACCGAACTGCTGGAACTGGAGGTGGAGCGCCGACGCCGCGCCGGGCCAGACGCCACCGGCCTGAACCTGGGCACCTGGACGCTGGGTGGTGTGGCCCTGCCGGTGGTGGACGACGGCGGTCATTCCCACTGAACTGCCGAGCAGCCGGCCTGCCTCGCGAAGTTGACGAGGCAGGCCGGCAGTTGCCATGGCCATTCAACCGGCCCTGCGTTCATCACTTGCCGTCCGCATCAACGATGAACAGACACGCCGCCAGCGACAGGCCCGCCGTGATCAACATGACACTCAGCACCGCCATGTGAGCATTCAACGGGTTCACGACCAGCCCTGAGAGCCAGGCGACGACGCCGGCGCCCATCACCGTCACGGCCGCAGCCAGGCCCGATGCCGTGCCCGCGAGTTGGGGATGCAAGGACAAAACCCGGGCGTTGGCCACCGGCATCGTCAACCCGTTGCCCAGACCGACGAACACACAAGGGATGAAGAACGCGAGCGGGTGCATCCAGCCTGAGGCCACGAAAACCATGCCGCCCAGCAGACCCATGCAGGTGAGCACACGCCCTGTCAGCATGAAGCCGATTGCTGGTTGCCGCGTGCTGGCGCGTCCCACCAAGTGGCTCCCCAGGATGAAACCTGCGGGAACCATGCCCATGTAGAAACCCAGCGCTGCGCTGGATGTGCCCCCCAGCTGTGCCGCCACCAGGGGCGCTCCGCCCAGAAACACATACAGCGTGCCAATGGAAAGCGCCATGCACAGCACGTGCGCCCAGAACAGGGGCGCCCGGCACAGCTCGCCGTAGTCCCACATCTGCGGTGTCAGGGCAGCGCTTCGGTGAAGCTTGGTCTCCTTCAAATGGAATGCAACAAGGTACAGACCACTGACACCCAGGACGGCAAACGCAATGAAGTTGGCGCGCCAGCCGAACCCGGTGTCAAGAAAGCCGCCGATGGCTGGCCCGATCATGGGCGCCACGGCCCAAGCCGAGGAAACGTAGCCGATCCGGCTTGCGACCATGCCCTCGTCCGATGTGTCGTGAATGATGGCCAGGGAAACGGCATACCCGGCGATCACGGCGCCCTGGAACAACCGACACAGCAGGAACGTGGTGATGTCGGTCGCCAGGCCGCAGCCCATGGACGCAATGGTGAAGATCGCCAGGGCGAACAGCGCGACGGGTTTGCGGCCGAATCTGTCTGACAGCGCACCCGCCAGCAGGTGCGTGACGGCAGTGGCCATCGCGTATCCGGCAATGGCGATGTTGACCAGCGCGAAGTCTGCGTTGAGGTCTTTCGCGATGTTCGGCAGCGAAGGCACGAACATGTTGATGGGCAGCACCGCCATCGCAGACAGGGAAACCAGGACCACCAGACGCGGGGACTCCTGTGAAGGCATGGCAGTTGTACTCCTTGGCACGGCGCCATCAACGGGTCTTGAAGGCGCCTTATGGATCAAATCACCGAAGGTCGTGCGGTCGCGCGACCTTGATCTGCTCGTGCCGGGTCAACAGGAGTCGTTCGTCGTCGGGCCTGGTGTGGTCAACGACATGCTGCGGGCAGCCCGTCAACTGCCTTGCCGGATTCTGCCGCAATTCCGAGTTCACATCAGCGCCCCAACCACTCAGCGCTTGACGCAGTGGCGTTCGATCGATATTCTTCGATTAACTAATAAGTTAATCATTAAATATCAATGTCCCTTGACAAGATCTTCGAAGCGCTGGCTTCTGCACCGCGGCGACAGATACTCGCCTACCTATCCGAGGCAGAGCTGACAACCACGCAGCTGGCAGAGCGTTTTGCCATGAGCACGCCAGCCATCTCCAGACATCTCTCCATTCTTGAAAACGCCGATCTGGTCAGCAGCGAGCGCCAGGGCCAGTTCGTTATGTACCGGCTCAATCGCGACAAGCTGGTCAACCAGCTCACTGGCTATGCGTTCGAGTTGTGCCCGGTTGGCCGCCCGCTCAAGCGCGAGTCACGGCAGATAGCAAAGAAGAAAAAGCCAACGTGAGCGCCCCATACGAGCAGCCCGCGAGTCTGCTGCAACACCGCATCCAATCAAACGACTGCGACAGTGTGGTGCGCGGCAGCGTGCGCTATGCTCCGCTCAAGTCGCTGTGGTTCAACGGCATGGCTTTTGCAACACTCATCGGCGGCGTGGCCACGTTCACTTGGTCAGGCCTCTTCATCTTTCTGGCCTCCACCGGCGCGGTGCTGCTGCTGGGGCATTCCTTGGGCAGCCACCGCAAGCTAATCCACGACAGCTTCCAGTGCCCCAAGTGGCTGGAGTACACACTGGTCTATCTCGGTGTGCAGGTGGGGCTCGCAGGCCCATTGGGCTTGTTGCGCCAGCATGATTTGCGCGACTACGCACAGCGCCTGCCCGACTGCCACGACTACTTGCGGCACGGGCGATCATTTCTGGTAGACGGATGGTGGCAGTTGAACTGCGACTTGCAGCTGGCGAACCCGCCGGCCCTCCGGCTTGAAGCACGCATTGCCAACAACCGGTTCTATCAATTCCTCGATCGCACCTGGATGGCGCAACAGCTGCCGGTGGCGGCGATGTTCTACCTGTGTGGCGGCTGGTCATTTGTGTTTTGGGGCGTGTGCGCGCGTGTCACCGTGTGCGTGCTCGGCCACTGGCTCATTGGCTACTTCGCGCACAACCATGGCCCCATGCACTTCGAGGTCCGTGGTGCTGCCGTGCAGGGTCGAAACATCCCGTTCACATCGCTGCTGACAATGGGGGAGTGCTGGCACAACAACCATCATGCGTATCCGGGTTCAGCCCGCCTGGGTCTGCAACCCGGTGAATGGGATCCTGGCTGGTGGGTGCTTTCGCTGTTGCGCCGCGTGGGCCTCGTGCATTCGGTGCGCCTGCCGGAAGATTTGCCGAGCCGGCCCGAACTCGTTCGCCTGGACCAGGCGAGCGCCGCTGGGCAGGCGGTCCGTGCGTGATTAACGAAGAGATTGACATCGATGAGAACAAATCCACCACAGCTGCCGGGCGAAGACAACGCCAGTACCGAGGGGGACGTGACGCAGGCCGACCAGACGCCGGCAACGGCGCCACGAAAGCTGCCATATTCCAAGTGGTGGCCACTTGCAATAGGCGCGCTCACGGGCATCGTGTTGCGGCTGATATTTTCCGGCGAGCCGGGCGGCGCCTACACGGCCATGACGGGAGCGTTCGTCTACCTCGCGCCCCTCGCCGTGGGTGCCGTCACGGTGTATGTTGCCGAGGCGAAGCAACGACGCACATGGTCGTACTACGTCTGGGCGCCGATGGTTGCCAACACCCTGTTCGTCCTGGGCACGATGGCGATCCTGATCGAGGGTCTTATCTGCGTGATCATCATCATTCCTTTGTTCTGCGCTCTTGGTGCGTTGGGCGGTTTGCTCATGGGCGGAATCTGCCGCGCCACGCAGCGGCGCCGGGAAGCGGTGTACAGCTTCGCCGTGCTACCCATCTTGCTGGGCTTCCTGCCCACCCATGAGGCCAGCCTCCAGCGCATTGGAACAATCGAACGCACCATCGTTGTGGAAGCATCGCCCCAACAGATATGGCAGCAGATCCACGAGGCACGCGACATCCGGCCCGAAGAAGTGGGCCATGCATGGATGTACCGCATTGGTGTTCCGCTGCCGATCGCAGGCGTCACGCAGGAAACGCCAGAGGGTTTCGTGCGCAAGGTATCGATGGGCAAGTCCATTCATTTCGAACAGGTGGCCACCGAGTGGCAGGAAAACCGCTTCGTGCGGTGGGTCTACCGGTTCAATGAAAACTCGTTTCCGCCCAACGCACTGGACGACCATGTGACCATCGGCGGCCACTACTTTGATCTTCTGGATACGTCGTACAAGCTCTCTCCGATCGACCCCAAAACGACAGAGCTGAACATCAGCATGCGCTACCGGGTCAGCACGCAATTCAACTGGTACGCGGATGGCGTGGCGAAGTTCCTGATCGGCAACTTCGAAGAAGTGATCCTGGACTTCTACCGGCGGCGTGCCGTTCGGGTAGGTTGAGCCGGCTTTCGACCCGGAACGGTCATCTGGCCAAATGTCGCAAAGCCGCCATTCCAGTTGCAGCGGTCGGCAGGTTTTGCCTCACCACCTGGGTGCTCACAAGTAAACTGTCCAACCACTTTCGTGCCCGCCCCGCCAAGGCGCTCAGGCGCCGGGAGTCCAGTCGGGTTTGTCGGATCTGTTTAACCTTTTCGCCCACGCTGTGTATTGAGCTACAGGGTTGATTTCATACAAATTTCGGGAATGCCATGCGACTTTGTTTAACGACCGCGATTGTGGATATCTGGTGTTTTGCCGTTTAAATCAAAGTTGTTCCGCATGAGTGAATCATTGAAACTTGTAGCTAGTCCTTGGAATGAGTCTGAAGGCACCTGCGCGTGCTGTGGAAAAAGATCGAAGACGATCTGGGGCGACATATCCGCTGATGAGGTGGCCGTAGCCGCCTACTTTGTTCAATGGACGGTGGACGCGCCGGAACACATGCCGAACTTCGACTTTGTGATCGGTCGTTGGGGCGATGGCGCAAGTGTTGAAGACAGGTTCTTGGTGTCATTGGTGTTCAAACCAGGGCGCGATGGCGGATCGTTCATGGTGATCGACGGCAAGGAGCGTTGGAAGAAACACAGTAAATCTTGTGCGCGAGCGATGCAGCGTGCGGAAGTCGTTGGCACAGACCTGGCCGCCGACGTCTTTGCTCTTGTAGACACTCTCTGGCTGACCGATGGTCGTATGGCCGAAGTGCGGGAGCTCAACAATGCGGAATAACAAACCGGCCCAGCACGGACGGCCTGCGGCCTCCGCTGGCCTTAGTCGTTAGCCGTCATGAGTGACCGAGCTGTCATTGCTTCCGCAGGAAACGTCCTGCCTGCCGCCTTTGCTGCCTTGCGCTCGCTCGGATATGCGGTCTCGCTCACAGGCAACGGTCGTCGCTGGAAGGCGGAGAATAATAGCCTCACGCTCATCGCTGAAGACCCGCTGCTCCTGCTTGGTCTCGCCAAGCTGCATGAGATGCGAGGGAATGAGTGGCAGCCGACTGAAGCTCAGGTTGAAGAATACCTATCGTTCGATACAGCCCAGAGTGAAGGCGCCGATGACCAAGTTGCTGTATGGGAAGAACAGGGTGCCGTACATGTCTTTTGTGTCAGTAGCTTCGGTGATCCCGTTGAACTTGGCGAAGTGGAGGCCAAAGCGTTCGCGGACCGATTGAACAAGGCCATAGGCGCGGCGAACTCAGAATGACGGCTAACGATTCCTATATGGACTCCCCCACAACGGCAAGGGATTGACCGATTGGGGACCAGTGGGTAAAGCACCTGCAGTCGTATATCCGGCATCTGGTGTGGACTCGTTTTTGGTCCGTGCCGACATGGAATCTGCGTCACCGCGTCGCCACACGATGCAAGCGGCTGTTTTCAAGCCGGAAGAGTTATCGGCGTTGTGCGGTGTGGGAG
>NZ_JAVDWU010000007.1:0-308920 GCF_031457455.1 Hydrogenophaga palleronii | reverse complement strand
GGGTGGGGGCAATCTTTGCCAGTCGGTCTGAGCCAATAGCCGGAAGTTCCAGGCCCTCCACCCCAACCCCTCAACCATACAAGCCGGTTCCTCGGGTGCCCCCCCTGGTCTGGCATCCTCTCTTGCTGACGGCCTTGCGCGACAATTGGCGGTTCATCTGAACAATCAACGGATTTGCACCATGAGTCTCAAAGCACAGATCACCGAAGACATGAAGAACGCCATGCGCGCCAAGGACACGGAGCGTCTGGGTGCCATCCGCATGTTGACCGCCGCCATGAAGCAGAAAGAAGTGGACGAGCGCGTGGAGCTGGACGATGCGATGGTGGTGGCCATTGTGGACAAGCTGGTGAAGCAGCGCAAGGACTCCATTGCCGCCTTCGAGCAGGCGGACCGCCAGGACCTGGCAGACAAGGAGAAGGCCGAAATGGCGGTGTTGCAGGCCTACCTGCCAGCGCGCCTGTCTGCCGAAGAAGTCGCAGCCGAGGTACGCGGCATCGTCGCCGCGCTGGAGACCGAACTCGGGCGCGCTGCCGGCCCAGCCGACATGGGCAAGCTCATGGCTGCGGCCAAAGCCAGCCTGGCCGGCAAGGCCGACATGGGACAAGTGTCGGCAGCCGTCAAGGCTGCGCTCGCACGCTGACGTGAAAAAGGGCTACGGCTCCAGCCCACCGTCGGAAAAGGAGCCGCTGATTCGGCGGGACGCGCCCCCAGTCCGGCGGCCGGGTCAAGAAACATTTGCTCACATTAGAATGCTTCGTTACCTGTATCCGTGGGAGCGAGGATGACGATTCGAAGAACCTGTTTCTGGGCCAGCCTGTTGCCTGCCATGCTGGTGGCTCTGAGCACTGCGCCGGCCGACGTGTCGGCCCAGACCACCTACGCCTGCAAAACCCAGAGCGGTATTGCCTACCGGTCGTCCGCGCCCTGCCCCCGGTCCAACCAGACGCCGGGCATGGTTTATTACGGCCCCACCGAAAAACCCCGGCACGATTCGTCCCGGCCACCACCCAAGGTTGACCGTGCGGGAGAAGAGATCGGTTACATGAGCGCCAAGTGCGCGACCATGCAGGACGGCATCCGCACCGGACCGGCCCGGGGCCTGAGCCGAGAAACGCTGCAAGAAGCCAGGAACACGTTCAATAGGGAGTGCGGCGACGAACGGCGAAAAGCCTCCCGAGAGGTCTGGAAGGACAAGCGCGAACGGGAGAAGGCAGCTGAGCGTGAACAGGAGCTCGCGCAACAGCGCAAGCAGGAATCCAGCGCAGCAGAAGAGCGTTACCGCAATCAGTGCGCAGAAATGCGCATCTCTATCCGCAGCCGCAAGCAGCGCGCCAATCCCACAGAAGGTGAGCTGCGCGACCTGGCGTTGTTTGAATCGCGGTTCAAAGACCGCTGCGGAGAGTAGCTCCCACCCCGGTAGCGCTTCGCGCTACCCCGTGTGCAGGCTTGATGCTTGACTGGCAGGGTGAGCCGCTCAGAGAATGAGAGCGGTTCCCACCACGGCCAACGCCGCGCCCAGCCAGGCACCCACGGCTGGCCGGCGCCGGTACACCAGCCAGAGCAGCGGCAGGATCATGATCGGCGTGACCGACGAAAGCACGGCCACCAGGCCGGCCTGACCGTGCCGCATGGCCTCCAGAATCAGCGTCATGCCCAAGGCCATGGCGACCGCTGCGCTCATGAAGATCAACCCGGCATCGTTCCAGCGCAAAGGCGCTTTGGCCTTGGCAGCCTGCCAACCCAGTGCCAGCAACACGGCGTGAGCCGCCAGGGCCATGCTCATGCGCACCGCGCTGGCCGCCACGGCGTCGATGCCGGTGGTCATCAGTGGCTTGAGCATCAGGGTCGCCACCGACTGGCACAGCGCTGCCAGCAGGCCCAGCCCCACGCCCACCACCAGCGGACCACGCGTCTGCTCCCAGCCGTGCAACTCGTCACTGCGCTTGCCCCAGACGATGGCCATCATGACCCCGCCCACGAGCAGGCCACTGCCCAGCAGCGCCCAGCCCCAGATCACCTCGCTCAGAAATGCCCAGGCCAGCACAGCAGAGAACAGCGCATGGGTGGCAAACAGCACGCCCGAGCGTCGGGGACCGAGGCGGTTCATGCAGGCGAACAGCGCCGTGTCGCCAATGAAGATGCCGATCAGCCCTGAAAGTGCCAGCAGACCCATGGCCGATGCATCCAGGCTGCGCCAGCCGCCGCCCATGAGGGCCAGCGCCCAGAGCAGCAGGCTCGCAAACAGCATGCGCCAGCGGCTGAAGGCAAATGCACCGAGGCGCTGCGCAGGCAGCGCCGAAAACAGGCTCGACACCGCCCAGCAGGCGGCCGCCAGCAAGGCCAAGGCTTCAGGGCGCATCAAGAACACCTGGGATGGGAAGGGTCACCGGCCAGCGCAGTGAAGTGCGCGCATGCCAGCAGTCCAAATCAGCTGCCCGCCACTTTCATCCTGTTGACAAGGATGGAGCCGACAGTCTTGGCGCCGTAGTTGTAGGCATCGCTGCCCACGGCTTCAATACCCAGCAGCATGTCCTTGAGGTTGCCGGCAATGGTGATCTCCTGCACCGGGTAGGCGATTTCGCCGTTTTCCACCCAATACCCGGAGGCGCCGCGGGAATAGTCGCCGGTCACGTAGTTGACGCCCTGCCCCATCAGCTCGGTCACGAACAGGCCCCGTCCGAGCTTCTTGAGCATGGCCCGCAGATCGTCGCCGGGTTGCGTCAAACGGCTGGTCAGCGTGAGATTGTGCGAGCCACCGGCATTGCCCGTGGTGCGCATGCCCAGCTTGCGCGCGGAATACGTGGAGAGGAAATAGCCCTGCACTTTGCCGGCGCTCAGCACCTTGCGCCGCGCGGTGCGCACGCCTTCGTCGTCGAATGGTGCGCTGCCCTTGCCGTTAATCTGGTGCGGGTCTTCCACGATGTCGATGTGTTTGGCCAGCACGCGCTTGCCCAGACTCTCATTGAGAAACGTGGTCTTGCGGTAGAGCGCGCCGCCGCTGGTGGCCTGCACATAGGCGCCGAGCAAGCCGGCCGCCAGCGGGGATTCAAACAGCACCGGGCATTCGGTGGTGGCAATCTTGCGGCCGTTCAGGCGCGCCAGCGTGCGTTCAGCAGCGTAGCGCCCCACGGCCTCGGGTGTGGCCAGGTCTTGCGGTGCACGCTGCGAGCTGTACCAGTAGTCGCGTTGCATGTTGGCACCCTTGCCCGCGATGGGCGCCACCGACAGGCTGTGACGCGAACTGGCATAGCCGCCACTGAAGATGCCGGGCTTGCCGCGTTCACCACCGCGCATATGGGCCGTGAAAAAGTGCGACTGCTGAGCCGACACGCCTGCCCCTTCGCTGTTGTTGATCTTGCGGCTGGTGGCGAATGCGGCTGCTTCGCAGGCCAGAGCAATGTGCATGGCCTCTTCCGAGGTGATGACCCAAGGGTGGAACAGATCCAAGTCGGTGTAGGTGTCGGCCACGTCTTCCGGATCGGGCAGACCGGCCACCGGGTCTTCGGCGGTGAAGCGGGCGATGTCATAGGCGGCTTGCACTGTCTGGCGCACGGCAGCGGGTGAAAAATCAGACGTGGAGGCGTTGCCGCGCTTGCGGCCCAGGTACACCGTGACGCCCAGCGATTTGTCGCGGTTGCGTTCCACGTTCTCCAGCTCACCCTTGCGCACCGACACGCTCAGGCCTGCACCTTCGGAGACCTCGGCGGCGGCATCGGCAGCACCCAGCTGCTTCGCATGCGAGAGCGCAAGGTCCACCAGTTCTTCGAACTGGCTGCGGGCGTACTGGAAACCGGCCAGCGGTTCGTGCGATGAAGCGGGAGCGGCGGCGGGGGTGGAAGGGGCTTGAACCAGGGGTGATGGGGCTTTTTTCATGTCGACGGCTATGATACTTGCCGCCCCCCTTGGCCGCTGCGCGTCCAGCGCAAGCCCACTTTGAGAGATCCATGTCCCGCAAACCCACCAAAGGCTATTACGTCCGTGGCCAGTTCGTCGCCGAAGGCAGCGAACTCGACCTGGAGCTCAAGCGCGAGCTCAAGGGTTCGACCGACATGAGCAAGACCGACATGAAAAAGCACAGCGACCACCTGCAGGCGCTGGGTGAAAGCTTGCTCACACTGGGCGCCCCTGCCCTGAGCCGCCTGAGCGAAACGCTCGATCTGTCCGAGAAACTCACCGACGCGGTCGTTGAGGCCAAGCGCATCACCAACTTCGAAGGCCGGCGCCGGCAGATGCAGTACATCGGCAAGCTCATGCGCCGGCTCGACGAAGACGCCATCGCTGCCATCGAGGCGGCGATCGAAGAACAGCGCAAGCCCTCGGCCAGCGCCACGCTGGCCCTGCACCAGGCCGAACAGTGGCGCGACCAGCTGATCGCGGACGACGACGCCCTCACCCGCTGGCTGAGCAGCGTGCCCGATGCGGACGTGCAGAACCTGCGCGCACTCATTCGCCAGGCGCGCAAGGACGCGCAGGCCAGCTCGGCGCAGGAACGCGCCGGCGAAGCCGTGCGCCACGGCAAGGCCTACAGAGAAATCTTCCAGATCGTGCGCACCGCTCTGAACAAGGACAGTGACGAGGAAGTGATCGATCCCGACGCCGAACAGCCCTCAACACCATGACCGAAGCCAGCCCAACACCCGATGCCGTGCGCATCGGCATCGTCTCCATCAGCGACCGCGCCAGCACTGGCGTCTACCAGGACCAAGGCCTGCCCGCCTTGCAAGACTGGCTGACCCGCGCCCTGAAGAACCCCATCACGTTTGAATCGCGCCTGATCCCGGACGAGGTCGACACCATCAGCGCCACCCTGATCGAACTGGTCGACGCCGGCTGCTCCCTGGTGCTGACCACCGGCGGCACTGGCCCCGCCCTGCGCGACGTCACGCCCGAAGCCACCCTGGCCGTGGCACACAAGACCATGCCCGGCTTTGGCGAACAAATGCGCCAGATCAGCCTCACTTTCGTACCCACGGCCATCCTGTCGCGCCAGGTGGCGGTGATCCGCAACCAGAGCCTGATCATCAACTTGCCCGGTCAACCCAAGGCCATCGCAGAGACCCTGGAAGGCCTCAAGCACCCCGACGGCACCCAGAAGGTCAACGGCATTTTTGCGGCCGTGCCGTATTGCATCGACCTCATCGGTGGCCCCTACCTCGAAACCCATGATGAGGTATGCAAGGGCTTCCGACCCAAGAGTGCGGTGCGCGCCACCCGTTGATACATCCGACCGAAAGCCCCCAATGAAAATCACCAAAGACACTGTCGTCACCATCACATTCAAGGCCACGAACGCCCAGGGCAAGTTGCTCGAAGATGGCAAGGAGCCACGCGCCTACCTGCACGGTGGCTACAACAACACCTTGCCCGGCATTGAAAAGGCGCTGGAAGGCCAGGAGAAAGGCTTTCAAAGCACGCTGATGCTTCAGCCAGAAGACGCTTTCGGCGTGCGCGACGAAAGCCTCGTGACCACCATTGCCAAACGCGACTTCCCGCCTGGCGTGAAGGTGGGCGGTCAATTGGAAGGCACAGATGCCCAGGGGCGCCAGCAGGTGTTCACCGTGCAGAAGATCAAGGGTGACACCGTGTACCTGGACGGCAACCACCCGCTGGCCGGCGAGGTGCTGCACTTCGCGGTGAAAGTGGTGGATGTGCAGCCGGCCAGCGCCGAAGAGCTCGCGCATGGGCATGCCCACGGCGCGCACGGCCATCATCACTGAACACGCCAAGGTATTGGCACACCCCGCGCCGTGCTTTCAGCGCATCACGAACGAGGATGGGCCTTATTTCCCTATGAGTTGATTGAGTTTTTCAGCCTCAAAACACTCTTCACGCGCCGCATCCTTCGGCACACAGTCACCGTCGCGCATTTGCGAGAGCTTTTCAATCGCACTCCACAACAGCGCGATCTGGTGTTCCTGGCTGGCGGTGCTGTCGATCAGGCCACGCATGGCCTGTGACAGCGGGTCGTCTTCCTGTGTGATGCCATAGGCCTGGAATTTCGTCCCTTGTTCGGTCACATCGGCACTTTCCCCGGTCTTGCTGGGGATGATGCGCGCTGGAATACCCACAGCCGTGGCGCCAGCGGGCACGGGCTTGATGACCACGGCGTTGCTGCCGATCTTGGCGCCGTCGCCCACCTCGAAGCCGCCCAGCACCTTCGCACCCGCGCTCACCACCACGTCCTTGCCCAGCGTGGGGTGGCGCTTGGCGCCCTTGTAGAGCGAGGTGCCGCCCAGGGTCACACCCTGATAGATGGTGCAACCGTCGCCAATCTCGGCTGTTTCGCCCACCACAACACCCATGGCATGGTCGAAGAACACGCGTTCGCCCACCTTCGCGCCCGGGTGAATCTCGATGCCGGTGAACCAGCGCGCGAGGTGTGAAATGAAGCGGCCCAGCCACTTGAAGCCGTGCGTCCAGCACCAGTGCGCAGGCCGGTGCAGCCACACGGCATGCAGCCCGGGGTAACAGGTGACCACCTCCCAGACGGTTCGCGCCGCGGGATCGCGGTCGAGCACACACTGGATGTCGGAGCGGATTCGGGCAAACATGGCTGGCAGTCTAGCGCTTCGCCTGATCGGCGGCCTTGAGCATCGCCTTGGCAACACCGCGAAGAATGTGGATTTCTTCGGGCGTGGGCGCGGCGCGGTTGAAAAGCTGGTTGAGGCGGGGCATGAGCTTCTTGGGCGCTGCCGGGTCCAGAAAGTCGATGGCGACCAGCGCCTGCTCCAGGTGCTGCAGCATGCCGGCGAGGGATTGCGCATCGGCGGCCGGACGCTCAGGGGTGGTGGGCGGCAGATCAAACCCACCCAGCGCCTGGCGCCAGTCGTAAGCAATCAGCTGCACCGCTGCCGCCAGATTGAGTGAGCCGAATTGGGGGTTGGTCGGAATGCTCAGACAGGCATGGCACCGGTACACGTCCTCATTGCGCATGCCAAAGCGCTCGGAACCGAACAAAAACGCCACGCCCTCTGGCTGCGGCACCCCACCGCGATCCACGCTCGAACTCAACAGGGACTCGAAGTGCGCGCGCGGTGCCCGGGTCGGCGGTCCAAAGTCGCGAGGCGTCATGGCGGTGGCGCACAGGTGGCTGATGCCATCGAGGGCTTCGTCCAGCGTGTCCACCACACGGGTCTTGTCCAGCACGTCGTTGGCCCCGCTGGCGCGCTGGATGGTTTCTTCGCGCCGTAGCACATTGGCCCAACGAGGCGCCACCAGCACCAGATCATCAAAGCCCATGACCTTGAGCGCGCGGGCGGCACCGCCCACATTGCCGGCGTGGCTGGTCTGGATCAGGATGAAACGGGTATGCATGAGGTCCCCCCCGCGCCGCTGCGCGTCACCCCCAGGGGGCCACACCAGCAGCCCGGCGGAGCCGGTTCTGCGGTGTGTGCTGGGTGGGGCTCGCGCTTCGGTGAGGTGTTTGGTGTGTTGAAACGGTAAAATCCCTAATTGTCGCCGCCCCGTATCGCCCAGGGCCGAGCCTTCCCGCTCTTCCACTGTCACGCGAGCAGCCCGCTGCCGCGCAAAGGTTCACAATTCATGTCGTCCACACTCCACCCCATGCTCAACGTGGCCATCAAGGCCGCACGCCTTGCCGGCACCATCATCAACCGCGCAGCACTTGACGTGGAATCGGTCCGCGTTTCGGTCAAGCAGACCAACGATTTCGTGACCGAAGTCGATCAGGCCGCGGAAGCGGCCATCATCGACACCCTGCTCACGGCCTACCCGGACCACGCCATCTGGGCCGAAGAATCGGGCAGGCGCGAAGGACGACATGGCGGCGCCGACCACGTCTGGATCATCGACCCGCTCGACGGCACCACCAACTTCATTCACGGCTTCCCGGTCTACTGCGTGAGCATTGCGCTCATGGTGGGCAACAAGCTGGAACAGGCCGTGGTCTACGACCCCAGCCGCAACGACCTGTTCTGTGCCACGCGCGGCCGCGGCGCCTACATGAACGACCGCCGCATCCGCGTGGCCAAGCGCACCGGTTTGCGCGAATGCCTGATCTCCACCGGTTTTCCTTTTCGCCCGGGCGACGCCTTCCAGACCTACATGCAGATGCTGGGCGATGTGATGCCGCGTTGTGCGGGCGTGCGCCGGCCCGGCTCTGCCGCGCTCGACCTGGCCTATGTGGCTGCCGGCTTCACCGACGGTTTCTTTGAAATGGGCCTGTCTCCCTGGGACGTGGCCGCCGGCGCGCTGCTGGTGACCGAGGCTGGTGGCCTGGTGGGCAATTTCACAGGCGAGTCGGACTTCCTGGAACAGAAGGAGTGTCTGGCGGCGAACCCGAAGATCTACGGGCAACTGGTGAGTGTCACGGGCAAGTACAGCAAGTTTGCGAGCGCGGGGGACAAGGCGGCTGTGCGGCAGGCGAGGGGTTCGATTTCGGTGGCTGCGCCGGAGGCGGCTGTTGCTCCTGTTGCGGGCGAGGAAACCGGTGCCGCTAAACCAGACGAAGCGGCACCTTTTTAAGTTCCCGGCTGCATTGGAGACATAGGTGACGGAATCCTCGTAGTCTCTCTGCGAGACGGATCTGCGTTGTCGTTGTACCACTGCTTTCGTGGCGTGCCGGGATGTGCGCCCGGCGGCGCACCTACTTTCTTTGTGTCGACAAAGAAAGTAGGCAAAGAAAACGACCCCTGCTGCCCGAGACCCTCCGCTGCGCTACGGGCACCCTGCGGTGCTCGCCCTGGGCGGGGTCTGCGCAAACTCGCCTTCGGCTCAAACATGCGCAGCCCTTGATCCGCCCAGGCCTGTGCTCCTCGGCTCGCGCAGAAGGGGTCTTCTCCGATTGGCAGTGCTCCACGCATGAGCGGAAGTCCGATCCCGATCCCGCATTCGGGCCCCTTCTGCCGGTGCCGAGGAGCGCAGCAGCGGGCGGAGAAAGGGCCGTGCGTGTTTGAGCGTAGCGAGTTTGCACGGACCCCGCCCGCTGCGAGCACCGCAGGTTGCCCCGAAGCGAAGCGCAGGGGTCACCGGCAGCAGGGTCGCCTTTCTTTGGGTTACCTTTCTTTGGCGACGCAAAGAAAGGTAACTCGGCCGCCGGGCCGAGACCCGGCACGCCGCGAAAGCGCACCGACTTGCCAAAGAGCGAAATCAGCCCAAGCAAAGAAGAATTAAGAACCTCAAGGATGCGGCAACCGGAACCAGAAAGTCGTCCCCTGCCCAGGCGCAGAATCCGCCCAGATTCGCCCCCCATGCCGCTCCAGAATGCGCGCCACAATCGCCAGCCCCACACCCGTACCCGGCACATCACTGCCCGCATGCAGGCGCTGGAACAAGCCAAAAAGCTTGTCGGCGTGAGCCATGTCGAAGCCCATGCCGTTGTCACGCACAAAGTAGGCGCGCTGGGCAGGGCTGTAGCCCACCTTGAGTTCTGGTTTGGCCTGGTGCCGTGAGTACTTCAGCCCGTTGTCCATCAGATTGAACAAGACCTGCCGCAGCAGCGTGGCGTCTCCCATGGCTTCTGGCACGGCGTCGAGTTCGATGCGGGCATGTTCATATTGGGGGGCCAGCACCTCGGCCACCGACTGCGCCAGCAGGTGCAGATTGACCGGCACGGCCGCCAGGTCCACACGCACCACTCGAAGCAATTCGAGCATGTCGGTGATCATCTGCCCCATGTTGCGTGAGGATCGATTGATCCGGTCGAACATGTCGCGCGCCAGCGGGCTCAAGCGGTCGCCCTCTTCTTCGGCAATGAGCGAGGCAAAGCCGTTGACAGAACGCAGGGGGGCGCGCAGGTCGTGCGCAATGGAGTAAGAAATCGCCTCCATGTCGCGCATCGAGCGTTCCAGTTCGGCCGTGCGTTCGGAAACGCGCAGCTCCAGGCTGGCATTGAGCGCTCGCACCTGCTCCTGGGCCGCCACCCGCGCGCTGATGTCCACATGGGTGCCCGACATGAACAGCGGGCGTCCGTTTTCGTCTCGCTCATGGACCCGACCCCGGTCGTTGATCCACACCCAGTGCCCCGCCTTGTGGCGCATGCGCAGGTCACATTCGTAGAACTCCAGATCGCCCGACAAATGCCGCTCCAGCACATGTTCGGCAAATGGAAGGTCGAGTGGATGCGCAAGCCGCCGCCAGGTGTCGAACGTGGTCGGCTGGAGTTCTTCCACCGTGTAACCCAGCATCGTGGCCCAATGCTCGTTGATGGTGGTCTCCGAGGTCACCAGGTTGGTTTCCCAGACGCCGGGTCGCGTGGCCTCCAGCACCCAGGTGAGACGCTGACGCTCGTGAGCGAGGGCCTCCTGGGCCTGCACGTAGGAGGTCACGTCGGTGTAAGTGCGTACCATGCCCCCATCGGGCAACTTGCGGGTACTGACTTCCAGCATTTTGCCGTCGAGGGTGCGGCGCAGGTAAGTGTCCGGCGCCAGTGTCCGGGGTTCTTTGGCCACAAAGGGTCGCACCGCCGGGTCCATCAGCGACAGGTTTTCGCCAAAATCGCCCCGGTCGATCTGGAACTGGCCAATGCGTTCGAACGTGGGGTTTTCCGCAAACAGCCAGTCTGGAAGGTCCAACAATTCGAGCATGCGCTTGTTGAAAAAACGGAAGTGCCCTTTTCCATCCACCATCGCCAACCCTTGGCTCACGCTGTCCAGCGTGACCTGCAAGGCGCTGCTTTTCTCCGCCAGCAAATAGCTGGTGTCTTCCAGTTGCTGCAGTGTCTGCTGTCGCTCGGCATGGTCGCGCCGCGCCAACACCAATTGGCGCACCGCACCCAACAAGGGCTGCAGGAATTCGATGTCGGCTTCGCTGTAGCCGCCCGGCTGGTTGGCCAGGCCCACCATCGCAACCAGGCGATCACCCAGTGCCAGCGGAACACCCAGGAACGACTGCATCTCCGGGTGGCCTGCGGGCAAACCTCCCGCTCGCGAGTCGTTGCGCGGATCATTCGCGATCACAGGCTCGCAGGTGACCATGCCATGTCCAAACAGCGTCTTGAGATTGCGGAACTCCATGCCGCCTGATTGCTGCTGTTCATGCAAGCGGCGGGACATTTCGTCCCAGGCAATATTCGTGATGGCGTGTGTCTTGAGGTAAGGGTCGCCCTGCTCGTCGTACAGCACCTCTCCCACGAAGCCGTACTCGCTGCCGGTCACTGAAAGAAAAGCGTCCAGCAAGCCTTCAAAAGCCTTTCGCTTGTCATCGGTTTCAATGAACCGGGCCTGCGCCATGCGCACGGTCTCCAGCATCCTGTTCTGCCGGTCCACCTTTTGCGCAGCCAGCCGCGCTTCGGTGACGTCGGTGGTGAATCCGTGCCAGACGATGGTGCCGTCGTCCTCACGTTGAGGTGCTGCCTCCACCCTGTGCCAGCGCAGGCCGCGCCGGGGCAGAACCACCCGGTAGGTGTGTCGCCAGATGGTCAGGTCGCGGGCCGACCTGGTCAACGCGGCAATCACTTCAGGGCGGTCGTCCGCATGCACCCTGCCAAAAAGACTGCGGGCGTCCTTCTGCAGCTCTGCGGGATCCAGTTCCAACAGCTCGCGCGAAGCGTCATTCACGTACGTGATCGCACTGGTGCCGTCCGGACGCAGGCGGGCCTGGTACATGATGCCCGGCACCCTGGCCGCGATGTTCTGCAGCAGTTGCAGTTGCTGTGCCAGTTGCTGCGTGGCTTCCCGTTCTGCGGTGACGTCCTGCATCACACCGAAATCGGTTCGTGGATTGCCTGCCACTGACGTCTGGCCAATGCGGGTACGAAACCAGCGTTGCTGCCCGTCCGGCCGGGTCCAGCGGAAGTCCACCACGCGGCCATCGAGCGCCTTGCGAGCCTCCAGCCAGGCAGGCAAGTCCTCAGGATGGATACCGCTGCGACCCATCACCCGTGGCAGCACCTCCTTGGGCTCGACACCCGTGATATCGAACAGCCCCTGGGACCAGATCACATCGTGCTCGTTGTCGGTGTTGGTCCAATGCCCCACCAGCGCCAGCTTCTCGATGGCGGCGTGCAACTCCACCCGCTGCTGCAATGCCACGTTGGCGTCGCTGAGCGCCTGATCGGCCTGCGACCTGGCCGCTTCGGCTTCATATTCACGGGTGGCTTCAATGAAATAAGCCAGCACCAGCGGTTCTGGCTTCACATCCAGCAAGGTGGTACGCAAGCGGACGTGGTGCTTCACACCGTCACACAATCTGAGGGTCTGTACATCGTCGCTATGGCGGCCCTCATCCAGATAGCGCTGACGTTCATCAGCATCGGCCCAGTGACCCAGCTCAACCGTGGTGCGACCCACAGCCGTCTCGCGAGTCAGCCCGGTGAGTGCCAGCCAGGCGTCGTTCACAGCCAGCAGGCAGCCATCTCGCTGTCGCGAAACCGACGCAGCCAGCGGCGAAGCCTGAAAAAAGGCCTCAAAAGGCAAATTCAGTTCATGCTGGCTCCCCTGGTACAAGCTGTCGTCTCCTCCGGCCGGCCTCGTGGACAATGGCTTCTCAGGTTCCGCATTGACCATGCTGGCTGGGTCCGCTGTGTGGGGTGAACGGTGTCGGCTGGGTGACATTCTGACCAAATTGTGCCGGACTGGCTGGAACGCATTGCACAGGCCCGAACTGCTACAGTCACTGGCTGACCTGCCACCGCCCGATGAGCCCTGCCTTGAACGCCCCGCTGGACAAACACACCCCCATGATGCAGCAGTACTTGGCCATCAAGGCCGAGTACCCGCACACGCTCGTGTTCTACCGCATGGGCGACTTCTATGAGCTCTTTTTCGGCGATGCCGAAAAGGCTGCCCGCCTGCTCGACATCACCCTGACCCAGCGCGGTCAGTCGGCGGGCGAGCCGGTGGTGATGGCCGGTGTGCCCTTCCATTCGGTCGACACCTACCTCGCGCGACTGATCAAGCTCGGCGAATCGGTGGCCATCTGCGAGCAGGTGGGCGACGTGGCCACCGCCAAAGGCCCGGTCGAACGCAAGGTGGTGCGCGTGGTCACCCCCGGCACCCTGACCGATTCGGGTCTCTTGTCCGACAAGAGCGAGGCGCTGCTGATGGCGGTGCACCCCGGCGCTCGCACCGGTTATGGCCTGGCCTGGCTGTCGGTCACCCAGGGCATTGTTTTCCTGGCGCAGTGCGCCGGCGACGAACTGGCCGACTGGCTGGCACGCATCGGGCCGGGCGAGTTGCTCTACAGCGCCGAGGTGAGCACAACCACCGAAAAGACCCTGCAAAACCTGGCGGCGGCACAACAGCCCGGCGGCCAGCGCACGGTGGCGGTGGTCCGCCCGGCCTGGGCTTTTGATGCCGCGCTCGGCGAACGCAAACTGCTGGAACAGCTGCAGGCCGCCAGCCTCGCCGCCTGGGATGCCCAGGCTTTGCCCGACGCCCACGCCGCAGCCGCCGCCCTGCTGAACTACGCCGAACACACACAAGGCCGGGCGCTCACCCATGTGCGCACGCTGCGCGTGGCCCGCAGCGACGAACTCATCGACCTGCCCGCCAACACCCGGCGCAACCTGGAGCTCACCCACAACCTGCGCGGGGAGACCAGCCCCACCCTGTTTTCGCTGCTGGATGTGTGCTGCACCGGCATGGGCAGCCGCACGCTGCGCTGCTGGATGCTGGAGCCCCGGCGCGAGCGCACCCAGGCCACCGAACGCCTATCCGCCATCGAAGCCCTGCGCGGCGGACTGTGGCAAAGCCTGCGCCAGGTGCTCAAGGGCGCCAGCGATGTGGAGCGCATCACGGCACGCACCGCACTGCGCCAGGTGCGCCCGCGCGAACTCACCGGCCTGGCCCAGACCCTGGGGCGCGCCCTTCAGGTGGCGTCCTCCCTGCAGGCCGGGCTTCAGAATCCGACGCCCCTGCTGCAACGCATCCACAGTGAACTCACGCCGCCCCCCGGCTGCACCGAACTGCTGCAGGCCGCGCTGCTCGCCGAACCCGCCGCCTTGGTGCGCGACGGTGGCGTGATTGCTGACGGATTTGACGCCGACCTGGACGAACTGCGTGGCATTCAGAACAACTGCGACGGCTTTCTGATCGACCTGGAAACCCGCGAGCGCGCGCGCACCGGCATCGCCAACCTGCGCGTGCAGTTCAACAAGGTGCACGGCTTCTACATCGAGGTCACGCAAGGCCAGATCGACAAGGTGCCCGACGACTACCGCCGGCGCCAGACGCTCAAGAACGCAGAGCGCTTCATCACCCCCGAACTCAAGGCCTTTGAAGACAAGGCCCTGAGCGCCCAGGAACGCGCCCTGGCGCGGGAGAAATGGCTGTACGAACAACTGCTGGACAGCATGCAGGCCTGGGTCGACCCGCTCACCCGCCTGGCCCGTGCGCTGGCCGAGCTGGACGCGCTGTGTGCACTCACCGAGCGTTCGCTCACCCTGAACTGGACCGCACCGCAATTTGTCGCCGAGCCCTGCATCGAAATTCGCGGTGGTCGCCATCCCGTGGTGGAAGCCCGGCTCAATGAAACCAGCGGCGGCAGCTTCATCGCCAACGACACCGTGCTGGGCCCGAAGCAGCGCATGCAGGTCATCACCGGCCCCAACATGGGCGGCAAGAGCACCTACATGCGCCAGGTGGCGGTGATCGTGCTGCTGGCCAGCATGGGCAGCCATGTGCCGGCCCTGAGTTGCCGCCTGGGACCCATCGACGCCATCCACACGCGCATCGGCGCGGCCGACGACCTGGCCAACGCCCAGTCCACCTTCATGGTGGAAATGACGGAAGCGGCACAGATCCTGCATGCCGCCACACCACAGAGCCTGGTGCTGATGGATGAAATCGGCCGCGGCACCTCCACCTTTGACGGACTGGCCCTGGCCAGCGGCATCGCGGCCCATCTGCACGACAAGGCCAAAGCCTTCACCCTTTTTGCCACCCATTATTTCGAACTGACCGAATTTCCAGCCACCCACCACGCCGCCGTGAACGTGCATGTGAGTGCGGTCGAAGGGGGCGGCAAAGGCAACATCGTGTTCCTGCACCAGATCGAACCCGGACCCGCCAGCCGCAGCTACGGCATCCAGGTGGCGCGCCTGGCCGGCGTGCCCGGCGCGGTGGTGCAACACGCCCGCCATGCGTTGGCGGCCCTTGAGGGCCAAAGCGAAAAGAGCCGCCTGCAGGTCGATCTTTTTGCGGCGGCGCCTGTCGAAGAGGCGCCTGAACCGCACCCGCTGGCTTCGGCCCTGCAAGACATCGACCCCGACGCCCTCTCGCCCCGCGAGGCGCTGGAACAGCTCTACCACCTCAAAAAGATCGCCACCCTGCCATGACCTACTGCGTCGCCGTCAAACTCAACGCCGGACTGGTCTTTCTGTCCGATTCGCGCACCAATGCCGGTCTGGACCAGATCAGCACCTTCCGGAAAATGATCGTCTACGAAAAACCGGGCGAGCGTTTCATGTGCCTGCTTTCGGCTGGCAACCTCAGCATCGCGCAGTCTGTGCGAGAGATCCTGCAGGTGGAACAGCTGCGCGACCCGGACAACGGCGAACCGATCACGATCTGGAACGCGCGCAGCATGTTCGATGCCGCGCGCGTGCTGGGCTCGGCGGTGCGCCGCGTGTTTGAGCGGGACGGTGAATCGCTCAAGCATGCTGGCGTGGAATTCAACGTGTCCATGATCTTCGGCGGCCAGATCCAGGGCGAAGGCATGCGCCTGTTCCAGGTCTACTCGGCCGGCAACTTCATTGAAGCCACGCCCGAGACACCGTTTTTCCAGATTGGCGAGTCCAAGTACGGCAAGCCCGTGCTGGACCGCGTGATCCACGCCGACACGCCGCTCAACGAGGCCGCCAAATGCGTGCTGGTGTCAATGGACTCCACGCTCAAATCCAACCTGTCGGTGGGCTTGCCGCTGGATCTGGCGGTGTACGAAGTCGATCAGTTGCAGTCCGACAAGATCACCTGCATCGACGACCAGAATCCGTACTTCCGCATGCTGCACGACACCTGGGGACAGAAGCTGCGCGAGGTGTTCGACAGCATCGAGCACCCCACCTGGGACGGCAGCCACACCGAGGTGCCCTTGATCTGCAGTGGTCCGCGCAGCCAGCCGTTGAGGAAGATTGGGAACGCGCGCGAGAAGTTAATCTAACCCCCGCGCCGCCTGCGGCGTCACCCCCTGTCAGGGGGCAACACCAGCCGTCCGGCAGAGCCGGCCCGGCGGTGTTTCTGGATTGGGTCACCTCTCTCATTCATCCGCTGTGTCCTTGATCGTTTTTTCTCACGCCAACAGTTTTCCTGCCAGCACCTATGCCGTGCTGTTTCGCAGCCTGCGGGCGCGCGGCTTCACTGTGCGTGCGGTGGACAAATACGGGCACGACCCGGCCTACCCTGTCACCAGCAACTGGCCGCACCTGGTGCAGCAACTGGCCGACTTTGCCGCACCTGAGATCGAGCAGCATGGCGACGGGGTCTGGCTGGTGGGGCATTCGCTGGGTGGGTTCCTGAGCCTGATGTGCGCCGCCCGGCACCCTCGCCTGGGCGGGCATCCTGTCAAGGGTGTGGTGCTGATCGACTCACCGGTGCTGGGGGGCTGGCGGGCCCGCACGCTGGAGGTCATCAAGCGCACCCAGCTGGTGGGCTCGGTCTCTCCCGGCAAGGTCAGCCGCAAGCGGCGCGCGCATTGGCCCGATGCGCAAAGTGCCTTTGAACACTTCGCCCACAAGAAGGCCTTTGCCCGGTGGGAACCCCAGGTGCTGCGCGATTACATCGACCATGGCACACGAGACGTCAACACGCCGCAAGGCCCGCAGCGTGCGCTTGACTTCGAGCGAGACATTGAAACCGCGATCTACAACACCCTGCCCCACAATCTGGATCGCCTGCTGCGCCGCCACCCGCTTCAATGCCCGGTGGCCTTCATCGGTGGCACCGAATCCCTGGAAATGAAGCAGGTAGGCATGGCGATGACGCGCAAGCTGGTGGGCAAAAACCATCCCGAGCGCCTGATCATGGTCGAGGGCAGCCACCTGTTTCCCATGGAGCACCCCCAGCAGACGGCGCTGGCGATCGAACAGGCACTGGGCAACCTGGCAACGGGGCCAGTCGCGCCAAGGTGAGCCGAACACAGCCACCGCACCCCTTCACGTAAAGGGCTAAACCGCCAAAAAAGCCCGGATATTCTGAGGCTCAAACGCCCGGCACTCCGGTATAACCGAGCCGAGATGGACCCGATACCGCCCTGCCCATGACGCCCAATGAGCCGCTTGCCGACCTGCGCCCAGGCCTCGTGAGCCGGCTGCTGGCCTGGCATCCCCAATCCCATGCGCTATGGTTGCGCATTCTGGTCGCCATTGCACTGACCGGCCTCGCGGCATGGATGCGCATCGCATTGGCTCCGGCCGAATCGGGCGGACGTTTCATCACCTTCTCGCTCGCCGTGGTGCTGTGCACCATTTACGGGGGCTTTCTGACAGGCATGGTCAGCACGGTGCTGGGCATGCTGCTGGCCAACTTCTTTCTGGTCCCGCCCTATGGCAGTCTGGCCTTTACCGATCCGGTGGAGGCCTTGTGGCTCAACGGCTGGCACCTCATCACACAGCTGGTTGTCATGGCATCGATTGCGCTGGTGCAGCGCCAGCACCGCCGCCTCCAGGATGCAGCCGCACAGGTGCAACAGGGGCACAAGCAGTTGGAAGACACGTTCGAACACAGTGCCACGGGCATGGCACACAGCCACATCGACGGACGCTGGATCCGCGTGAACCAGACCTATTGCGAGCTGGTCGGCTACACCCAGGCAGAAATCCTGAGCATGACGTTCAAGGACTTCACGCACCCCGACGACATCGACATCGATCTGGACAACCTCGCGCGCACACTGGCCGGTGAGATCGACCACTACAGCTTCGAGAAGCGCTACATCCACAAAAAAGGGCACACCATTTGGGTGTACCTGACGCTGTCCCTGATCCGGAAAGCCGACGGCACCCCCGACTACCTGATCGCGGTGGTACAGGATGTGAGCCGGCGCAAGGCATCTGAAGCCGCGCTCGAAACCAGCGAAAAGCTGCTTCGGCAGGCCCAGAAGATCGCGCGCATGGCCACCTGGCAGGCCGACCTCGCCACCCAGCACTTCCATCTTTTGTGGGACTCCCACAACATCATGTGCGTGCCTGCGGCCGGATTGTCTGCCAGCCAGATGATCGAAATCACACACCCCGACGACCGGGAAACGATGATGAAAAAATGGTCGCTCGCGGTGCAGGGCAAGCAGCCCTACGACCTTGAATACCGTGTGGTGATCGACGGCGAAGTGCGCTGGCTCTCGGTACAGGCGGACTTTGAACGTGATGCCCAGGGGCGGGCGATCCGTGCGCTGGGCGTCACCTACGACATCACCGCACGCAAGCGCGCCGAACTTGAGGTCCTACGACTCAATGCCTCTCTGGAGCAGCGCATTCAGGCACGCACCCAGGCGCTCAAAGGCGCTTACGAAGAGCTCGAAAGTTACTCCTACGCCGTGGCGCACGACCTGCGATCTCCGCTGCGCATCATCAATGGATTTGCCATGGCCATCAGGGAAGACAACCCCACCCTGGCCCCCGACAGCCAGCAGCACCTGGAGCGCATCATGGGTGCCAGCAAGAAGATGGGTGAACTCATCGACGGCCTGCTTCAGCTCTCGCAGTTCGCCCGAGGTGAGCCCCATCGCACCCGCGTCAATCTCAGCGCCATCGCCGCGCGACAGCTCGAAGAGCTGGCCAGCCAGGAACCGCAGCGTCAGGTGACCTGGGAAATCGAGCCCGGCTTGACAGCCATGGCCGATGCACCGCTGGTCGAGGCCCTGCTACAGAACCTGCTCAGCAACGCCTGGAAATACACGGCAAAAGCGCCCCATGCGCACATCCGGATTCACACGGTGACACGCAATGGCCAGCCCCACTTCTGCATCAGCGACAACGGTGCCGGCTTCGACATGGCGCGCGTCGACAAACTCTTCATGCCGTTTCAGCGGTTGCACATGCCGCACGAATTCAACGGGCTCGGCATCGGGCTGGCCACCGCCATGCGCATTGTTCAACGCCATGGTGGTGAGCTGCATGCCGAGTCCATCCCTGGCCAAGGCGCGACCTTCTGCTTCACCTTGCCGGACGACCAGTCCGCTGCGTCGGACCAACGAATCGCCGCATCGGTGGTCGTCGCTCAGAGCGAGTGAGGCGGCGATGCAGCCGGTGCAGCGGAAGGGGAGGCGTCGCTGGTGTCGCGCGGATCCATCTGCAGCACCGCCTGCGACCCGCTGCCCATGACCACATAGTCGGCCTTGGCGGTTTCCGGCACAGGCGGTGCGGAGCCCATGCGCTTGAGCGTGTACAGCGCCAGCAACACCAGCACACCGGCGAAAAACACCATCAGGCTGCTGGCGCCAAACTGGTCCATCACGCCACCCGCCAGCACGGGCCCCACGGCCGCACCCACGCCGTGCACCAGCAGCAAGCCACTGGTGAACTCCAGCAGGCGCGACGAATCGATCACGTCGTTGACGTGCGCCACGCCCAACCCATACACCGTGAACACCAGCCCGCCATACAGCAAGCCCACACCCACCAGCCAGCCCACGTTCAGGGCGGGCAGAACGAAGGCCACGGCGGCCAGCGCCGCAGCACCCAGGCACACCCACATCAACACGCTGCGGCGATCGTGACTGTCGGAGTAGTGCCCCACCGGCCACTGGAAAATCGCCCCACCGAGAATGGTGGCGGCCATGAACGCGGCCACGCCCGTGTCCGACAGGCCCACACCCACCGCGTACAACGCGCCCATGCTGTAGAAGGTGCCGTTGAGTAGACCGGAAGCAAACGCCACCGCCACCCCCAGCGGTGAGGCCAGGTAGAGCGTGCGCAGGCTAAAAGACGGTGCTTCCACAGGGGCCGGCTGGTTCACCGGCGTGAGCGTGATCGGCAACAGCGCAAAAGAGAACAGCACCGATACCATCGCAAACGGAACGAAACCCAGGCGGTCGCCCACCAGAATGAGCCATTGACCGAGTGCTAGCGCCACGAAGTTCACCGACATGTAGGCCGCAAACACCTTGCCCCGGTGCTCGTTCGGCGCCAGCGCATTGAGCCAGCTTTCCACCACGATGTAGAGTCCCACCAAACACACCCCGGTGACCAGACGCAGCAAGCCCCAGAACCAGGGATCGATCCACAGTGCGTGCAGGATCGGCATCGTCGACGCGACCGACGCCATGGCCGCAAAGGTGCGGATGTGCCCCACCCGGCGAATGATCATGGGCCCCACATAGGTGCCCAGCACGAACCCGGCAAAGTAGGCCGACATCACCAGGCCCAATGTGAGGCCCGAAAAATTGGCCAGTCCGGCGCGCAGGCCCACGACCGAAAAAAGCAGCCCCACGCCCACGACCAGCAGCCCCACCCCGCTCAGCACCGACGAGAGTGGCCACAGCAGCCTGCCCAATTCGGAACCCCTGGTCATCATCTGCGCACGGTCCGATCAGGAAATCCAGTCGACCCAGCCCATCGAGGCCGTCAACAGGATCAACAAACCAAAGCCGATGCGGTACCACGCAAACGGCACGAACGTGTGGTTGCCCACGAAGCGCAGCAGCCAGCGCACACACACCCAGGCCGACAGCCAGGACACCACCAATCCCACGGCAAACAGCGGCATGTCTGCGGCGCTGATCAGATGATGGTTCTTGTAGAGGTCGTAAGCGGCTGCGCCGAAGAGCATCGGTATCGCCAGGAAAAAACTGAACTCGGTGGCCGCCTTGCGGTTGAACCCGAGCAGCATCGCGCCAATGATCGTGGCCCCTGACCGACTCACACCGGGCACCAGCGCCGTGCACTGCACCAGGCCCACCTTGAGCGCATCGGTCCAGCGCACGCTGTCCACGTCGTGCACATGCACCACGCTGCCGCGCTTCTGCAGGTGTTCGGCCCACAGGATCACCAGGCCGCCCACGATGAAACCCAGTGCCACCACGAACGGGTGGAACAACACGCCCTTGATCACGTCGATGAACAACACACCCGCCAGCGCCGCCGGAAAGAAACCGATCAGCACGTTCAGCGTGAAGCGCTGCGCCGGTGCCTCGCGCGGCAAACCCACCAGGGTGGCCCACAAGCGGCTGGCGTACAGCGAGACGATGGCCATGATGGCGCCCGTCTGAATCACCACTTCAAACAGCTTGACCTTCTCGCCATGCCAGTCCAGCAGGGCGGCCGTCAGGATCAGGTGACCGGTGGAAGAGATCGGCAAAAACTCGGTCAGGCCTTCCACCACGCCCATGATGGCGGCCTTGATCAACAACGCAATATCCATGAAACATCCGCTTCGGGCGTGTGCCCGGGAACAAGAAACCGACAGCGGGCTAGCCCCATTTTCAAGGCAACAACCCAACGCATCAGAAGAAAGAAAGGGGAGAGAGGATGCGGACGCCAAAGTCCCACCGCAGGCATTGCGCATCCTTGTTGTCGGCCTTTTGAGGCGACCTCCCGAAGCGCACTATCCTACCGTCAGACCCTTCGAATTCCCGTCAGGCAGGCCCCAGCTTGTGTCTCATTGTTCAGGGCGCCTGAACCGGGTCGAGCCGCAGCTGCAGGCCGCCGGGCACCACCGTCAGCTGGCCGGGCGTGTATCCACGGCGGCCGACCGATTGCAGGTCTTCTGGACGGATGCGGTACACCACAAGGTCCCGGAGCAGGTCTTCCGCCAGCATGCCTCCCAGGCGGCTCGCATGCAGCCCTGTCGGGGGTGGCATGCCGGGCACGTCGAAGTTTTCGACACGCACTTCGTGGAGCCGCACGGTCTGGTCCCGGGTGTCGATGCGCAAACCGTAGCTCAGTGCCAGCTTCCCGCGCACCGCTCGTGAGGACGGCCTGCCCACCGTGCCCAGCACATAGTCCAGTTCGGTACCCAGGCGGTTCTCCTCCGGCATGAGCCGCACGCGAGGCGCGTCGAGCGAGAGCTCGAACACCTCCATGAAGCGGCGCTGCACAGGAAACTGAACGGCGATGCGCTCGACCAACCGGGCTTCCGAAATCTCCAGCGTGCGCGGGCGGGGCGCTGGCATGGCGCAGCCTGACAAGGCCCACACCGACCACAAGCCCCCGGCAGCAAGCAGCGTTCGTCTCATCAAGGTGGTGCGGGTCATGGGGTCTCCTGGCAGTGCACGACGTCTGGGTGGCAAAGGACATGCTACCGCGACAGCAAAGCCTGCCCACAGGAAACCGTGCATTTCACGCCCGCCCGGTGGTGTTTCACACCTCGTTCCGGCGTTTGGTCGCAAAGCGGTGGCAGCGTAGGCAAGCAGGCGGCACATTCGAGCCCGAGCCGGTTGCCACGGTAGCGGCCAGCCCAACGCCCCAGTCATCAGCACAGACCGAAAGAGCCACCATGAATCCAAACACCCTTTCATCCGACGCCGACCTGAAACGGCTCGCCCGCAAGCGGGTCAAGGCCCGCCTGGGCTGGTTGATCCACGCCACGGTCTATGTATGCGTGATCACCGGCCTGACATTGCTGGGTCTGTCCCAGGGCAAGGCGTGGCCCATCTTCCCGGCGCTAGGCTGGGGCTTCGGCCTGCTCATGCATGGCCTTGCGGTGTTCGTTGTGGGCGCAGGCGGTGCACTGCGCGAAGAGTGGGTGGAACGGGAACACCGGCGGCTGGTGCGCCAGCGAACAGGCACCCCTTCATGAACCTGTCTACCCATTGGCACAGACTGCTCGGCACCCTCATGCTGATCTTCACAGGCGCGGTGCAGGCCCAGGTCGGCATGACCCAGCTTCAGGTGGGGCAGATGCCGGTCACCTTGACCTACCCCACATCAGCGCCCGTCGCTCCCTACTCGGTGGGTCCATTTAACATGCAAGTGGCCCTCAATGCCGCGCCCTCGCCCGGGCGTTTTCCCCTGGTGGTCATGTCGCACGGCTCGGGCGGCAGTGCCTACCCGGACCACGCACTGGCCAGCACCCTGGTGCGCGCGGGTTTCGTCGTGGCCCAGCCACGCCATCACGGCAACAACCACCTCGACAACAGCCTGGCCGGCCCGCCCACCTTCCGGCGGCGACCCGGTGAAGCCATCGAAGTGATCGATGCGCTGGCACAGGACCCGCAATGGTCAAAGCGGCTGCAACTCGACCGGGTGGGCGTGCACGGCATGTCCGCCGGCGGCGTGACGGGGCTTGCGCTGGCTGGCGCGCAGTGGCGCATGCTGAATCTGGTGCGCCACTGCGACCGCAATGGGATGGCCGATGAAGGTTTCTGCTTCCTGGGCGCCCAGGAACCAGAGGCCCGCGCCGCGCGCCAATCCAGTTTCAAGAGCGCCCGCTACTGGCCCGAATTCGTTCTGCCAGCCGATCTCAAGACCGTGCACGGCGGCCGCACGCCCACACCGGGTGAACCCGATCCACGGCCCGACCCACGGGTGGCGGCCGTGTCGCTGATGGTCCCGGTGGCTGCCATCTTCAGCGCAGAGAGCCTGGCGCGCATCCGCATTCCGGTGGGCCTGGTCAATGCGCAAGACGACGAAGTGCTCGTGCCGCGCTTCCACGCCATGCACGTGCTCCAGCATTGCACCACCTGCAAGCTGCTGGCCGATCTTCCAAATGCAGGGCACTTCGACGCGCTCTGGCCCTGGCCACCCGCGGTGGCGCGGGAAGTGGCGGGCACACAGGTGCGCGGCGGCCTGCCCCACGCTGGATTCGACCCGCGCGATCGGGAAGCCGCCCACCAGCGCATCGCCGAGTTCTTTCGTCACAATCTGGGGTCATGACCGCCACGCTGCGCCACGCCCTGCTCAATGCCATCCCGGAGGGTGCCTGGCGTGGTCTGTTCACGCGCGGCGGCATTGTCTGGTCGTTCGCACTGTTCATTGCCCTGTTCAACTGGCACGGCGGCAACAAGGGCCATTCACTGGACGTGGCCTTTGTCTATACCTACGCCATCAGCACCAGCATCTGGTTGCTGACCGACCTGCTGCGTTTTCCCCTGCGTGGCTGGCTGCAAAGTCCTGCGCCCCACTACTGGCCTGAGTCGTGGCGCGCGGCCCTGTGGTTGTTGTTCGGCATCTTGCTGGGCTACATCATCGGCACAGCCATTGGCGATGCCTACGCGGGCCATTCCACCTGGGACCTACTGCATCTGGATCCGCAGCGCTTCACCGCCCTCATGGTGTCGTCTGCGGGCATCAGCCTGGGTTTCCTCGGCTACTTCTACCTGCGTGGCAAGGCCGAGAGCCTGCAGCGCCAGGCCAGCGAGGCACAGCTCAGGTTGCTGGAATCGCAGCTGGAGCCGCACATGTTGTTCAACACCCTGGCCAACCTGCGCGCACTGATCGGCACCGACCCCGTGCGCGCCACCGTCATGCTGGACCGGCTCAACGACTACCTTCGTGCCACGCTGCAGGCCTCACGCGCCGACGCCCAGGCCACGCGCCACACCCTGGCCGACGAGTTCGACCGACTGAACGACTACCTTGCCATCATGGCCATCCGCATGGGCCCGCGCATGGTCTACACACTCGACCTGCCCGCAGAGCTTGCGACCCATCCGCTGCCTGCCCTGCTGCTTCAGCCGCTGGTGGAGAACAGCATCCGCCATGGGCTGGAGCCCAGTGTCAGCGGCGGCGAAATCCGTATCGAGGCCCGGCGCCAAGGCGAGGTATTGACCGTGACGGTGCAGGACAACGGCGTCGGCTGCAACACGGCGGCCCATGCCGGCTTCGGCCTGCGGCAAGTGCGCGAGCGATTGGCCACAGCCTACGGCAGGCGTGGGCGACTGGATTTTGTGTCGGAGCCGGGCCAGGGCACGACCGCGCGGGTGGATCTGCCTTGCACCAGCCCCCCTGGCCCACGAGCGGGCTAACATCGGGTCCCGCCCTCGACCGACCGCCCATGCCAGTCTCCGACGCAACCGCGTCCGCCCCCAGCGGAACCATGGCATCCCAGCAGAAGAAACGGCGTCTGCTCGTCCTCGTGGACATTCCCGCCATTCAGCGGGAAGACGGGCACTGGCTGCTGCCCACCAAACTCGTGACCGGCATGCGCGCCTATGCCGAACAGTGGAGCGGCCCGGTGATGCTCGGCCTGCAACCTGGCCACCAGTCCAGCGCAGAACTCGACAACGCCTACTGGCCTCCTGAGACCCTTCCCTTTCAGGTGCAGGCGTTTCGCTTCAGTGAACTCGCCGAACGCGGTCACACGGCGCTCAAAAATGCGCTGGTCATGGCGATGTTGCACCACGAACTGCACGGCCTGGCGCGTCGGTGCCGGGAAGTGGGTTCGTTGTTCGTGGTTGGCACCGAACTGACCTTGCGCACGCAGGTGCAGATCGCGCGATCGCTGCACAGGCCAGGACCCGCTATGGTCAAAAAACTGATCTGGCTGTCACTGAACCACCGGCGCGCCCTGCGCGATATCACGGAGGCTCAAGGCCTGCAGTGCAATGGCACGCCCACCTTCGACGCCTACGCCCACCGCAACCCCCATGCCCTGCTGTATTTCGACAACCGAACCACGGCAGACATGCTGGCCAGTGCGCAGGACATCGATACCCGCTTCGAGCGCCTCGCACGGCGCGGGCGCCCACACCTGTTCTTCTCGGGCCGACTCCACCCCATCAAGGGCGCGCACCACCTCGTGCCCATGGCCGCACACCTCAGGCGACTCGGCATCGACTTTGAACTGTCGATCGCCGGCGACGGGCCGCTTCGGGGCGAGATCGAATCGCAGATTCGGGCGCACGGGCTTCAGGACCAGATCCGCTGCCTGGGAACGCTGCGGTTCTCAGACGAGCTGATGCCCCTGCTGCGCAGGGAGATCGACCTGTTCACCTGCCCCCACCTGCAAGGCGACCCGTCGTGCACCTACCTTGAGACCCTCAGCGGCGCCGTGCCCATCGTGGGCTACGACAACGAGGCCTGGCAAGGCCTGCACCGGCGCTCCGGCGCGGGGGTGCTGTGCCATTCGCGCGATCCCGCCCACCTGGCCGCGGCCGTAGCGACGCCGGTGCAGGACGTCACTGCCCTGCGCAAACTGGCGCACAAGGCGGTGGACTTCGCGCAAAAACACTTGTTCGACATCGAGTTCAATCGCCGCATCGCCCATCTGAAACAGGTCGCGTCGCAGGGTGATGCCGGAGATACACATGCTCCATGACAACGACAGCGTGCGCGAATGGCTGAACGCCATCGGCGTCGAGCGCCTGGTCGTCATCTCACCACACCTGGACGACGCCGTGCTCTCTGTCGCCGGCCTGCTGCGTGCAGCCTCCGCGCGTGCCAAGGTCCTGACGGTTTTCACCGAAGCCGACCCGCAGCACGGCATGGCATGGGCACAGGCCGCCGGGTTCGCAGATGCCCGCGAGGAACACGCAGCGCGGCGGCTCGAAGACCTGCGTGCCATGCAATACCTGGGCTGCGGGCATGTGCATGCCGGCCTGCGCAGTGGTGAGTTGACCGACGAAGCCGCCCAAGGATTGCTCCGGGGCCTGCTCGACAACCAAGCCCCGGAGCCATCCGACGCGCTTTTTCTGTTGCCGGCGGCTTCTGGCGGTACCCGGCCTTACACCTGGTTCCAGAATCTGCGCAACCGCCTGTTGCGCATCCCCTTCGGCGCACCGGCCCACCCTGAACACCAACAGGTGCGGGACCAGATGTGGAAAGCTCTTTCCAGTCGTTTGGCGCGCGTGGGCTTCTATGCCGACCTGCCCTACGCCTGGCGCCAAAGCGACGCAAAAATCCAGGCCGAACTCGAAGCCCGTACCGCTCAACCCCTGGAGGCCATCCACATCCGGGGCGACCTGAAGGACAAGCTCGCAGCAACCGGACACTATCCTTCCCAGATGCGGTTGATCCTCGGCCAATCGCCCGCCTACCAGCAACGCGTGCTGAGCCGGCCGGAATGCATCTTTCTGGTCAAGACCCCACCAACGACCGGCACACCATGAACCAATCCGGTAAGCGTCCCACCGCCTTGATTGCGGAAGATGAACCCCTGCTCACTGCCAGCCTGCAAGCCGAGCTGCAGCGGGCCTGGCCTGAACTGCAGATCGTCTCGCTCGTGGGCGACGGCGTGTCCGCCACTTCAGAGGCCTTGCGCCACCGGCCAGACGTGTTGTTTCTCGACATCCGCATGCCTGGCCAGAGCGGGCTTGAAGCCGCCATCGAACTGGCCGATGAATGGCCTGCAGACGCCCCCTTTCCGGCCCTGGTTTTTGTCACCGCCTACGACCAATACGCCTTGCAGGCTTTCGAAGCCCAGGCGGTGGATTACCTGCTCAAACCGGTGATTCCGGATCGTCTGGCACACACCGTGGCGCGGTTGCAGCAGCTGCTGGCAGGTCGCGAAGCCGCACGTGCCCCGCTCGGCACTGCGCTTGAACAAAGCCTGGCGCAACTTCGCGGTTTGTTGGCGGCCGAATCTGCCCCGGGCCACACAAACTCCGTGCCGAAACTGAAAGTGATCCAGGCGAGCACGGGCAACGTCATTCGCATGGTGCCCGTGGAAGAAGTGGTGATGTTCGAGGCCGCCGACAAGTACGTGCGCGTGCTCACGGCTTCACACGAATACCTAATCCGGACACCCCTGAAAGAGCTGATGCCCCAACTGGACCCAGCCGATTTCTGGCAGGTCCACAGGGGCACCGTGGTGCGGGCTTCAGTGATTGACACCGTCCACAAGGACGACGCCGGCAAGTTGCATCTGCGGCTGCAAGGACGCCCGGAGTCCGTGCCAGTGAGCCGCCTTTACGCCCAGCGCTTTCGCGCCATGTGAAGTGGTTTAGCGGTAGCCGTAGCCGTAGCCATGGTCGTGGCCGTGGCGGCGCCGGTCGTCACGGTCGTGGCGATGGCGGCGCTCGTCCCAGTGCCGGCGGTTGCTCGGGCGTTCGTAGTAGATCGGTGGAGGCGTTACCACGACAGGACGCACGCCACGGTACACCGGGGGTGGTGCGTAGTACACGGGAGGCGGCGCGTAATAGACTGGGGGAGGTGAGTAATACACCGGCGGCGGCGAGTAATACACCGGCGGGTGATTGGAAGCCCCAATACTGATGCCGGGGGCATGCACGCCTACGGAAAAATGCACATCGCGCGCATACGCCTGGGTGGTCGACAAAGCCCAGGCCCCTGCTGCCAGAGCGGCCAGTGTCAGGGCTCGGGCCCAGGCCGACGTGCGGCTCCAGGGTTTGTTCAAAGTCAGGCTGTTCATGGTGGGCTCCTGGTTGCGGGGCTTTCGTGAGACCCGTGAACGTATTACAGACAATTCCCCGGTAACCTGTACCGCATGCTTCGTCAAAGACGTTGCAAAACGTAAACAGACCGCCATTGTTACACCTTCAGCCCGCCATCCATATGACCTCAAACCCTGCTCCCGCCTCTGAAAACCCATCTGACGCCGTGCTCAGCTTCTGGCTGGGTGATGCATTAAAAAGCGACTGGCCAGCGCAGAGCCGCAACGACCTCTGGTTTGGCGGCGGCGCCGCCCAGGACCAGCTCATCACCCAGCAATTCGGGCACCTGGTTGAAGAAGCCTTGGCCGGCGGGCTCACCGAATGGGAAACGGCCCTCGATACCCGGCTGGCGCTCATCATCGTGCTCGACCAGTTCACCCGCAACGTGCACCGCGGCAAGGCCCAGGCGTTTGACGGCGACGCCCGCGCCCAGCAACTGGTCCTGCGCACGCTCGCGCAAGACGAAGACAAGACCTTGCCCCGTGTGGCACGCGTGTTCCTCTACATGCCCTTGATGCACGCCGAACACCTGGCCCTGCAAGAAGCGTGTGTGGCGCATTTCACCGAACTGGCAGAAAACGCCCCGCGCGACCTGCGCGAAACCCTGAACGGCAACCTGAAGTTCGCGCAGGCGCACCGCGACATCGTGGCCGCCTATGGCCGGTTTCCCTATCGCAACGCGGCCATGGGGCGCGAAACCACTGCCGAGGAAGCGGAGTTTCTGAAAAACGGCCCACGTTTCGGGCAATGAGCCAGGGAAGCATCACGGCTCTGCCACACCAGCGTCACGATCGGTCACTACAACACGGGTATCCCCAACCCGCAAGACCGATCCATGAACCGACCGCTGAAGCCTTCCCGCACACGCCTTTTCACCGCCTCGCTCATCGCCGCGGCCGCTCTGGTGGCCTGCGGTGGCGGGGAAACGCCTCCGCCGCAAGACGGCAAGGCCACACCGGTGGGCGTGAAGCTGGAGAAGATCGGCGGCTACAGCACGGGCTTGTTCGGCGTGAGCGCGGCAGAAATTCCGGCGTTTGACGCCGCATCGCAGCGCGCCTTCGTGGTCAACGCCGCCGCCGGCAGAGTGGACGTGCTTGACCTGAGCGTGCCGTCCGACCCGGTGAAGATCGGTGAGATCGACACCAACGGCATTCTGGCCGGTTCGGTGGTCAACAGCGTGGCGGTGCATGACGGCCTGGTGGCCGTGGCCATCGAAGCCAGCCCCAAAACCGACAACGGCCGCGTGGCCCTGTACCGCGCCCACGACCTGAAGCTGATCAGCCATGTGGAAGTGGGCGCCCTGCCCGACATGCTCGTCTTCACGCCCGACGGCAAGACCGTGCTGGTGGCCAACGAAGGCGAGCCCAGTGACGACTACCAGATCGACCCGGAAGGCTCGATCAGCATCATTGATGTCAAGAAACCCGCCAAGCCCACCGTGCGAACCGCCAGCTTCGCGGCCTTCAACGGCCAGGAAACCACCCTGCGGGCCCAGGGCGTGCGCATCTTTGGTCCGGGCGCCAGCGCCGCACAGGACTTCGAACCCGAGTACATCGCCGTGTCGCCTGACGGTAAGACCGCCTGGGTGGCTCTGCAGGAGAACAACGCCTTTGCCATTCTCGACATCAAGAAGGCCCAAGTGCAGCGCATCGTGGCACTGGGCCAAAAAGACCATGGCCTCAAGGGCAACGAGCTCGATGCGTCCGACACCGACCTGCGGGCCGACATCCGCACCTGGCCGGGCGTGCGCGGCCTGTACATGCCCGACGCCATCGCCACCTACAGCGTGGGCAAGCAGACCTACATCGTCAGCGCCAACGAAGGCGACGCGCGCGCCTGGGGTGAAGGCAACGATGCCTATTGGGCAGGCGACGCCAGCCAGGGCTTTGTTGAGGAATTCCGCGTCAAGCACCTCATCAACCGCAACGGCTGGGGCGGCCGCGCGGGCGACGACCTGCCGCCGCAATTGAACGCACTGGCCGCTGGCGGCCTGCTCAATCCGTCCACCTTCGCCTACTGCGGCGCCGTGGCCGGCAACCCTGGCGACTGCCGCGCAGACAACCACCTGGGCCGCTTGAATATCACCTGGACCGAAGGTTACCGCCGCGACACCATGGGCAACCCCATTCTGTTCAACGCCAGCGGCCTGCAAGACCCTGCCGGCAACCGCCTGATGTACGACCACCTCTACGCCTACGGTGGCCGTTCGGTTTCGATCTGGAATGAAAAAGGCGAGCAGGTTTGGGACTCTGGCGCCGACATCGAAAAATTCCTGGCCAGCGACGAATGCATGGCCGGCACCCAGCGCAACATTCCCTGCAAGACCTTCTTCAACGCCAACCACGAAGAAGGCAGCACGCTGGACAACCGCAGCGACAACAAAGGCCCCGAACCCGAGGGCGTCACCGTCGGCACCATCGGCAAGAAAACCTTCGCCTTCGTGGGCCTGGAGCGCATGGGCGGGGTGCTGGTGTACGACATCACCGACCCCCAAGCGCCGGTGCGCATGGACTACCTGAACACCCGTGAAGACTGGACCACCGAAGATCCGTCCACCGTACTGGACACAGCGGGCGACCTCGGCCCTGAAGGCCTGGCCTTCATCCCCGCCCACGATTCACCCAACGGGAACCCCCTGCTGCTGGTGGGCAACGAAGTGAGCGGTACCACCGCCGTGTTGCAGTTAAAGTTGACGTACTGACCTGCCGATAAAGTTTCAAGGCGAGCGCGCCATGCGGCGCGGCCGCCACCGCGCACAGGTCAGGCCCATACAAAGGCGCTGGCCGGCATCGAGCCGGGCTCGGGGGTCGTTCCCCGTCGCCCGGCTCTCCATTTGGGGCATCGGAAAACACCATGTGCACGCCAGGCCGGTGGGCAAGGCAGGTGCTATCGTGCGGGCGTTCCCGCTCAACCTCTTCACCGCCCCCATGCCCACCACCCTGGTCATCCACGCCCACCCCCGCCCGGGCCATTCCGTCGTCACCCAGGCGCTCTTCGACGCACTGGCCCCGCTGGACCACACCGCCCTGCGCTCGCTCTACACGCTTTATCCGGATTTCGACATCGACGTGGCGGCCGAACAGGAAGCGCTCAGCCGCGCTGACCTGATCATCTGGCTGGCGCCGGTGCACTGGTACAGCGTGCCTGCACTGATGAAGCACTGGTTTGACCAGGTCCTCACCCACGGCTGGGCCTATGGTCATGGCGCACAGGCGCTGCGTGGCAAAACCGTCTGGTGGGTGGCCAGTGCAGGCGGCGCCGAAGCCACCTATGCCCCGGGTGGTGCACACATGCGCCCGTTCGCCGACTACGTGGCGCCCATTGAACACACGGCGCGCTTCTGCGGCATGCATTGGTTGCCGCCCTTTGTGGTGCACGGCGGGCACAGCTGCAGCACACAGCAGATCGACGACGCGCGTGCGGAAGTCGTGCAGCGCTTGAATCATCACCTGGCCCAAATGCCCGCACGGCCCTCACCTGAGGCACAGCCATGAATCAGGCCATTCTCTTTCTGCTGGCCGCGCTCATTCTGGTGCCGCTGGCGGTCCGCCTGAACCTGGGTTCGGTGCTGGGTTACCTGCTGGCCGGTGTGCTGCTGGGTCCGGTGGGGTTCGGGCTGGTGTCCGACCCGGCCACCATCCTGCAGGTGTCTGAACTGGGCGTGGTGCTGATGCTGTTCGTCATCGGCCTGGCGCTGGAACCCCAGCGGCTGTGGGCCATGCGCAGCGCGGTGTTCGGCGGTGGGGCGCTGCAGCTGGGGGCCTGCACGCTGCTGCTGATGCCGCTGGGTTTTGCCATGGGCTGGACCTGGCAGGCCGCGCTCATTGGTAGCCTGGCAATGGCGCTGTCCAGCACCGCCATTGCTGTGCCGCTGCTGCAGGAACGCAACCTCATGGCGCGGCCCATCGGGCAAAAAGGCTTTGCCATGCTGCTGTTCGAAGACATCGCCGCCATTCCGCTGCTGGCCCTGGCGGCGCTGCTGGGCAGCACGCTGGGCACGCCGACTCCGGTGAGCCCTTCTGCCCACGCCAGCGGCTGGCTGGGCCCGCTGATGCAGCTGGGTGCCATCGCCGGCGTGGTGGTGTTCGGACGCTTTGTAGCCTACCCGGTGATGCGCTTCATTGCCGGGTTGCCGGTGCGCGAGCTGTTCACCGGCTTTGCACTGTTGCTGGTGCTGGGCGTGGCCGCGCTCATGCAGGCGGTGGGCCTGTCCATGGGCCTGGGCGCCTTCATTGCCGGCGTGCTGCTGGCCAGCTCGCCCTACCGCCACGCGCTGGAGAACGACATCCTGCCCTTCAAGGGCCTGCTGCTGGGCCTGTTCTTCATTGCCGTGGGCATGGGCATGCAGCTGGATCTGTTCCTGTCATCTCCCGTCCAGGTGGTGGCGGGCCTGGTCATCATCACCGTGCTGAAGCTGGTGGGCGTGTGGCTGGTGCTGCCCCTGGTGGACCTGCACGGCCCGTCGCGTTCGCAGCTGGCCATTCTGCTGGGCCAGGTGGGCGAGTTTGCCTTCGTGATCCTGGCCACCGCACAGGCCGCGCGCGTGCTGCCGGCCGAAGACGCTGCCCTGCTCACCCTGATCGCAGCGCTGTCCATGCCCATCACGCCGCTGCTGCTCATGGCCTTTGATCGCTACGCCCGCCCTGAAGGCAGCGACCGCGCAGCAGACACCATTGAAGACGACAAGCCCGCCGTGCTGCTGGCCGGCTTTGGTCGCTACGGCCAGATCGTGGCGCGCCTGCTGCTGGGCGCTGGCCTCAAACCCACCGTGATCGACCACGACGCCGACACCGTGGACAGCGCACGCCGTTTTGGTTTTCAGGTGTATTTTGGCGACGCCACTCAGCCAGACCTGCTGGCCGCCGCTGGTGTGGCCAACGCCAAGGTGGTGGTGGTGGCCATTGACGATGCGGCCCAGGTCAATCGGCTGGTGGAAACGCTGCAGGGGCAATGGCCGCACCTGAAGATTGTGGCCCGCGCACGCGATGCCGTGCACGCCATGGAACTGCAGGAAGCCGACGTGCATCACGTGCAACGCGAAATGTTCGAGAGTTCACTGCGCAGTGGGCGCGCCACCTTGCAGGCCCTGGGTTTTGATGCCTTCCATGCGCGGCAGATGGCAGACGACTTCCGCCGCTACTCAGAGAGCTTCGTCAAGGCCGCACGCGAGTCCAGACACAACGAAGACGACCTGATCCAGCGTGTGCGCGAGTCGCGTGAGCAGTTTGAAAAGCAGATGCAGAAAGATCTGGAACGCCAGAGCCACCGCACAGGCGACACCGACTGGCACCAGGAGCGGCCGTGATCCAAGCGGCTGGAACCGGAAGGTCTCTGGCCAGGGCTCTTGGCTCTCGTGCCATCACCCATGAACACATGGCGAGCTGGCGACCCGAAGGCAACGCGCCTCAGGAAAAGATGAGCAAACCCAGAATGGTGATCACACCGCCCACCAGCGCAGCGGCCACCAGCCCATAGGGCGAGTACAGCTTCTGCAGCAGCCAGGAACGGGGGGCTTTGCCCGTTGCGCGAAACCGCATGAGCTCGGCTGGGCGGGAGTCCAGCGCGGCCGCCGCAAACGAAGCTTCGGCCCGCAGGCGGGTGGCGGCGCCAGGCGCGGCCCAGGTCGCCCACAGCGCATGCGCCGCCGCCGGCACGATCGCCCCACGCTCCACCGCCGCCTCCACGTCGCTCCAACCCAGCTGTACCCGCACCGACGGAATGAACACGTCTTCCAGCTGGGTCTCGTCCCAGTGGCTGTCTTCCATTGACAAGGTTTCGGGGTTGTCCGGGCTCATGGTCTGGGGAAGTTGGAGAACCTGATTCAACAGGCCGTTGGCCAGTGAAGATACCGGAAATCCGGCGCTGCGGTAACCGCGCTTCGACGTCTGGTACGTGCAGGGGCCATGTTTGCTGCTTTTGCGTGAAGAATGACCGGCGCGGCTGCCTGTCAAACCTGACAGGCTCGATGGGCAATGCCCTCGACCCGCTCCTAGAATCCGCCGCACTTCCGCAGTAGCCAGACACCCGTACCTCATGCCTGTATCCCGCCAATCCCTCTTTCGCCCTGCCCTCCTGCTGCTCGGCACACTGGCCTTGCAGGCCTGCGCGCAGCAGTCCACCCAACCAATTGCATCCCCCAACGCAGCACAACTCACCCATGCTTGTCAACCCACTGAAACCGTGGGTTTCAGTTGCGAGCTGCAGGGCGGACAGGTGCTGTCGCTGTGCGCTTCACCCGGGTTCAACGACTTCAAGGGCAAGCCGATTGAAAACCCTGGCTACGCCTACCTCGCACTCATCAACGCACAAGGGCTGGAGCGCAAGACTTACCCAGCAGACGCTCGCGAGTACAAGAAGCACATGTTCACTGGTGTGACGATGGCCGCTTGGCCATACTTGGTCGTGGCGACGGCCAAGGGCGATTTCTTCTATGTCAATGAAAACGTGGAAATGCCCGTCAGTGCGACCCGGGACAACCTCCCGCCAGGGTGGTCCCTTCCGCCGGACCATGGTGATTCACTCTGCAAACAAGTGAAGCATCGAGACCACCTCAGCACCACCCTTCTTCAGATCGTGGACGAAGAAGAGCGAGACGCCCTGCTCGGCAATACACCAACACGGTAATGCCAGCTGAATCCGGCCATGACTGCCCTCACCATTCCACATCTCAACAGCGCGCAACAACAGCAGCGTGCTGAGTCCATGCTCGTCAGCGCCTTTCGCTCAGGTATCACCGACCCAAAGGAACTCTCCAACTTCATGGGACAGGTGCAGCACGAAAGCGCGAACTTCAAACGACTTGAAGAAAACCTGAACTACAGCGCCGAGCGTCTCTCCGCCGCATTTGGCGACCGCAATGGGCTAACCCCCGAAAAAGCTCAAGCAATAGCCAGCATCGCTGATCCACATGAGAGACAAAAGGCCATAGGAGAGCAGTTGTATGGCGGCGCAATGGGGCGCAAGGCGCTCGGCAACACAGAACCGGGCGATGGCTATCAGTTTCGGGGACGCGGCTATATCCAGCTCACGGGGCGCTCAAACTACTCGGCCTATGGAAAGAAGCTCGGCCTGGATTTGATCAGCGAGCCGCATCTTGCTTCGGTGGAGACGCACGCTGAAGACATCGCGATCCGTTACTGGAAAGACAGAGTTCAACCCCAAAAAGATGCCAGCACCGACGTTCAAATCGCCGGCTCCATCATCAATACTGGCAGGCCGGGCAAAACGCCTATCGGCCTCGCCGAACGCCAAGCCCTCGCCGCCGCCTGGCAAACCGCAATCGACAAAGGCTACCTGCAGGAAGCCCTTCAACGCCACCCCGACCCTGAAGCCACACCAGACCTCCCGCAGGCCACAAAGCCAGAGAAACCACCGGGCGCCGATCACCCACCCCATCTCTCCCCCCAAAGCCAGCGCCTCATCCAGGACAGCGAACACCACGTCCGCGAAACCGCCCAGCGCCACCAACTGCCGTGGGACTCAGGCATGGACAACACCGTGCACGCCTTGGCCTGTGCCGCGCGCCAGCAGGGCCTGAGCGGCATCACGCATTTCCATGTGGAGCAGGGGCAGATGCGTTTTGCGCAGTACGACGGCATTTGCATCAAGGAAGGCGAACTGAACGCCCACGTCGCGGCCAACACGCCAGCAAAGGAATCCCTCCGCCAGATGGCGCAGGTAGACCAGCAGGCCCTGCACCGCGACACCGCCGCCGAACACCGCCAGCTGGAAGAGCGTGCCCTGGTGATCTGAGGGCGCCAAGGGCGATACGCCACCGTACCACCGACCTGCAAGGCCGCAGAACAGAGGCCACACACCAGCACCGCCCTAGAATGAGCGGATGAGCTCCAAACCCCCTGCCTCCTCCCCCAAAAACAACGATTCGGCCGCGCCCGCCAGCGCCGGTGACGCCGCTGAGCACAAAGTCAGCAACTTCCTGCGCCAGGTGATCGAAAAAGACCTGGAACAAGGCACCTACAGCCAGCGCCGCTGGGGTGGCAGCCCAGGCGACGCCGCCCACCACGAAGCCGGCCAGCCCGACCCGGCGCGCATCCGCACCCGCTTCCCGCCCGAACCCAACGGCTACCTGCACGTGGGCCACGCCAAGAGCATCTGCCTGAACTTTGGCCTGGCGCGCGACTACGGCGGCGTGTGCCACCTGCGCTTTGACGACACCAACCCGGAAAAAGAAGACACCGAATACGTCAACAGCATCATCGACGCGGTGAAGTGGCTGGGCTTCAACTGGGAATCGTCGGTGAGCGGCAAAGCCGAAACCCACCTCTACCAGGCCAGCGACTACTTCGACTTCATGTACCGCGCAGCGGAACACCTGATTGAAGCCGGCCATGCCTATGTGGACGAACAGACCGCCGAGCAAATGCGCATCAACCGCGGCGACTTTGGCAAGCCCGGTGTGGACAGCCCTTTTCGCAGCCGCACGCCAGAAGAGAACCTGGCCCGCTTCCGCGAAATGCGCGACGGCCAGCACGAAGACGGCTCCATGGTGCTGCGCGCCAAGATCGACATGGCCAGCCCCAACATCAACATGCGCGACCCGGCCATCTACCGCATCCGCCGCGCCACGCACCACAACACCGGCGACAAGTGGTGCATCTACCCCATGTACACCTACGCGCACCCCATTGAAGACGCGCTGGAGCAGATCACCCACAGCTTCTGCACGCTGGAATTCGAAGACCAGCGCCCGTTTTACGACTGGCTTCTGGAGCGCTTGACCGAAGGTGGCCTGCTCAAAGCCCCGCCCCCGCGGCAGTACGAATTCGCCCGCCTGAACCTCACCTACGTGATCACCAGCAAGCGCAAGCTGGCGCAACTGGTGTACGACCACAAGGTGAGCGGCTGGGATGACCCCCGCATGCCCACCATCGTGGGCCTGCGCCGGCGTGGCTACACACCAGAGAGCATTCAGCTCTTTGCCGAACGCATTGGCGTGACCAAAAGCGATTCCTGGATCGACTACAGCACCCTGGAAGGCTGCCTGCGCGAAGACCTGGAAAACAAGGCCCACCGCGGCATGGCCGTGCTGGACCCGGTCAAGCTGGTGCTCACCAACTGGGCCGAGGCCTTTGGCGCTGACGACTACACCGAAGACTGCACCCAGCCCGCCCTGCCCCACAGCGCGATTGCCGAAGGCCAGACCCCACCCCCCGACCGCGTGTTCAAGATCGGCAAGCAGGTGTGGATCGAACGCGAAGACTTTGAAGAAGTGCCACCCAAGGGCTACAAGCGCCTGTTTCCTGGGAACGTGGTGCGCCTCAAGGGCGGCTACGTCATCGAATGCACCGGCTGCGCCAAAGACGTGAGCGGCACCGTGACCGAAGTGCATGCCAAAGTGATCCCCGGCACCAAGAGCGGCACCCCCGGCGCCGACAGCGTGAAAGCCAAAGCCGCCATCACCTGGGTGAGCGTGGCCAGTGGCGTGCAGGCCGAAGTGCGGCTGTACGACCGCCTGTTCAGCGACCCGCAGCCGGACGCAGGGGGCAAGGATTTCATTGAAGCCCTGAACCCCAACAGCCTGAAGGTGGTGACAGCCTATGTGGAACCTTCACTGGCCGCTGCTAAGCCGGACGAGAAGTTCCAGTTCGAGCGGTTTGGCTACTTTGTGGCAGACCGGGTCGATCACGGCGTGGGCGGCAAAGTCGTGTTCAACCGAGTGACGGGGTTGAAGGATAGTTGGGGAAAATGACTCTTTGACCACTGCAGCAAAATCCGCTCTCCACAGAAGCAATTTCCGGCCCTCGCTCCTTTAACCCTAAACCACCAATCTCTGAGGCAATGCGATGACATTAGATGACTTCAAAATTGCGTCAATAACAATAGAAGCGCGTTACGAGAATGCCTATGCAATGTGGGATGCAGCCGGCAGTTGCACAAAAACAATATCCAAAATTTGGCCGGGCACCATACTTAAGAAGGCTGAACCTGGCGAAGTGGCACTCGAATCTAGCGGTCTTAGAGTTCTCACCGGTCTGGGCACCTCGCACATTGTCTTTCGGCAACCCAAGAGTTTTGAACAACACGCAGAGGCGATATCACAAACCTTTCAACAGTGGAATCGCATTCTTGAAATTGATGAATACACTCGCTTAGGCTGTAGAGTCATTTACGAAAAAAAGTACGAAACACCAGAACTCGCAAATGAAGCCATTCTCGACCTCGGCCTAGTCAACCTTCCCACAAAAAAAGTATTCAACATCGAAACAACCGACAATCAAAATTCATTTGATGTTAGATACATTCTAGGAGACAAACGATCTGGGACTACAGTCCGCGTCTACCAAAACTCAACTACAGTGGATATCGACACTCGCGGAGCAATGCCGGATTTAGATCGAAAGCACACAAAACACACCTTATCGATTGACATTGACAGATACACCAAACAGGCCATTCCAGCCGAGGCATTCAAGGTGACTGAATGGCTTAAAGGCACAGCCCACCTCATTAGAAGGGATCTCCCTCAACTGATTGGGCTGGCACAATGACTCACACCATTATTATCAAGTCCGACAATGAACCAGGAACGGCCACCGCTGTTATCGGGGATTCAAACAGTTTTATTGAAACCAGCTCAACCAGCGGCATTGAACCCACCAACAGCACACCAAACCCTCAAGAAGCAGTTGCACCACTTACAGATAGGGACTTGTATCCCCATTTTTTTGACGAATCGAGTGGAGTTAGCGCCGCGCAAGCAACCTCATCACTGAGGGAAGCCATCATCGATATGGAAGAGGTTTCAGACCTGATTCTCGAACCCGACTTCCACACTGCTTGGGCTGCACTCGGCTCAGCTGGCGCAAAAATCAAGCGCGCAGAACAGTTCTCTTCCTTTAATTCCGCGCTAAGAGGCATCTGCATATACTGCAGAAAGGCAATTCACAAAGCAGATGCAACCCAACTCAGCCAGCAATCGGTCCAAGCGATGATTGTTGTGATTCGGCGCTTGGCCGACAACCCAACAATTAGCTTAGCAACAGCCGCAGACCTAGCAGATACCCTTGAAGATCATGGATGGGACGGCAACAATCCCCTTGTGGATGAAATCGTAAATGCATTGTCCACCCAAGACAAGAGATCCATTACAACCCAGCCCGAGAGCAATGCCTTTGCTGGCGGTGACAATTAATGAGCTGCTACATTGACACAACCATACTAGTAAAGGTTGCCGAAAAGGATCCACTAGTTGCAAAGAAGGCGCTCACGCATGCGATTGACAACCGTCCGGCAGAAGTCCCTCACTATGCGTATAGAGAAATGTCTGCTGGTGTACTACATCGATTGTGTTCATTGCAACAAAGAATTGCTACCAGCGAGAATCCTGCGGAAGCACTAGCAGCAATACTATCCCTCCCTCCTCAGAGCGGACGAAATAGAGAAGCCCCCTTACAAGAGTTTCAAAAATCTCTATTCAAGGCATTGAACGTCACCATCTCCACCTCTGGACCGATTTATGAAACTGTGAAAGATGAGATGTGTTCAGAGCTTGCCTTAAAGGCACAACGACTCTGGAGTCGAGCCACTAGAGCAAAAGAGTTTATTCCAGTCGACCCTCTATCGTGCTTTAACATTCAAGACTTGGAAATTGATCAAACCACAGGAGCAATCAAACCGTCGACGGGTAGATTTGGATGCACGCCTGGAGTTAGGTGCGCTGCTGCGAAGTATATGATCGAGAAGAAAATTGAGCTTCAGAAAATGGTTGACTTTCTTCGACCAGATGGAAGTGCAAACGAAAAAGTTGAAACAAGCAGTCGAAGAAAAGCTCTAAAGGAGCTACTCAAACTGGGAGCCATAGAATTTCCGAGGAAACGTTGCAGGGGCTTGGGCGATGCGTACTTTGCTGTGCGATGCCCGCCCGGCTCTCACGTGTTAACCACAAACCTTAGCGATCACGAACCTCTCTGCAACTCCGTAGGCAAGGTTGCAAAAACTCCATAACCGCAACACGTCGGGGACCAGTATTTCCTACTGCCTATAGCCGCGCAGCGAACTTCCCGCCCCCACTCGCCTCAGTCACCAACCGCTGCGTCGCCCGCGTAGCCCCCACATAGAACAGCCTCGCTTCCTCGTGTTCCTCTTTGCCCTCGGTGGGCATGCGCCCGGCGCCGACCAACGCCACCACCAGGAACTCCAGCCCGTTGCGGGTATACAGGGTCATCATCTTGATGGTGTCGGCGGCCTGGCCGAAAGTGCCTGAGGCTTTGCGCAGCTGGCGCGGAAGACCGCGCTGCTTCGACGCCCTATCGCAAACGTCCATCTTGTCCGAGCTCAATATCATGTATTTAGAGAGCCGTTCGGACTCGATACCCCAAAGCCTTTAGTGCTTTGCTCGTTCTACCATTTCTCGGTGGGAAATCGTCCGGCCTAGCCCATCCCACCAATTCACCAAGCGTGCTTAGCCCAATATGTGGTATGGCCCACTCTTCGCTTCCATGCCCATTCCAAAGTCGTTGCGTGATGTCCTCCGTTTCGAACCCACCTTTACCCCAAATTACGTAGAAAAACATTTCCAGGACAGTCTTTCCAGATTTCGATCGCTGCTTCCAAATCCACTCTGCAAATGCGCGAATTCGATCATCGATGTTGGTTTTCCCTACACCAAGTCCGATCATTTCAGCACCAAGCTTGCTTGCATGATCCCGCACAGCATGAATCAACGATAGCAACTCAGAAAATTCGTCCAAACTAAGGTTCAAAATACGATCCCGTGCACAAAGATCGCGGACTCTGGGTGCCCATTCATGCATATGTTGCCGCTCTGCCTCGTGCTCGAAGTCTGATTGAGTCCACCACTTGGTTACTTCGTTTAACGCCATTTCAGGGTTAGGTGAGTTTTTGGAATAGAACTCCTCAAAAGGATGGCTATTTCCATCCCGAACTTGAAGGTAGTAGTAGGCGTGCAAAAATTGATCAGCCTGCACGGATGATGGCACATCGGATACAACCCAATTTGGACGTATACCTTCCTTCGACACTCTTGATCCAATATCACGCATGATCTGCAAAGTGGCATTCCATTCAGATTTAAAGGAATTAAATCTTTGGTCAGATGCTTTGCGCTGGTCAATCGCTGCCAAATTCTGCGCCGCTGGAATTATTCTCTTTTCCTCAAATTCTCGCCTTAGCCTTTCATCTATCGACTCTACTTCGATCCGCCTCTTAGCAAGCATCAATTGCTCAGTATATATTTCTTTGCTCAAGGGAGATGATCGATTATCGATCTGGTCAAAATACTGCTCCAACTGTAAATCAATTCCGTTATGCACGAGTTCTTCATGGGTTAGGTAAGTACCAGCCTCTATATTGGTCATCCAAGCACGATCTGATAGATTTGCAGAACCAAAATATGCACCAGACTCTACCCACCAAATAACTTTTGAATGAAATATGTCTGGTATTAATTTACACTGATAGTTCGGCGAAGCTTGGTCCAAAAACCACTTCAGCACAGTAGGTGATATTGCGACAGAGTGATCGTAGCGCCCATAAAATTCCAGGGGCCTCGATTGCTTTTTACACGCTTCAAGCAACCGCATATTCTTCCCATCAGCATATGCAATGGAAACCCTGACACGACTGCAATTCTCCATATTATTTGCCAAAATATTGTCAAGCAAAATTCCATTAAGCAACCCCGAAACAAAATTCATTTCTTCTCCAGCACATTAGTAATTAGGAAGACGCCGCCACTTTTCAATACATATGCGGCGAATCTCGCCGCAAACTGCCCTTCGCCACCCAACCCAATGATCAGCCTGTGGGTTGCCCGCGTGGCGCCCACGTAGAACAGCTTGGCTTCTTCGCGCTCGTCTTCGCCCAGGGCGAGCATGTGGCCGGCGTGGCAGTGGGGTCAGGTCTTGCCTTTTGCCTAAAGGCACGCTGCAAACTTCCCGTTCCCACTTGCCCCAATCACCAACCGCTGCGTCGCCCGCGTAGCCCCCACATAGAACAGTCGCGCCTCCTCGCGCTCGTCTTCGCCCTCGGCGGGCATGCGCCCGGCGCCGACCAGCGCCACCACCGGAAACTCCAGCCCTTTGCTGACGTGCAGCGTCATCACCTTGATGCTGTCGTGCGCGGGGTCGAACACGCTGGATGAGTTCCGACGCAGCTGGTGCGGCAGCTTGCGTTTGCGCAGGAATTCGGCACACATGTCCATTTCGCTGTGGTGGCGGCAGAGGATGGCCATGTCGGCCCAGGCGTGGCCTTCGCGGTGGGCGGTGCCCAGCAGCTCGGCCACCTGGGCCACCTCTTCGCGCAGGGTGGGCAGGCGGATGATGAGCGGCGCCTCGCCGTCGCGCCCGCAGCTCACGGGCTTGAGCAGGGGCACGCCGTCGTCGTCCTTGTCTTCGGCGGTCAGCAGGTCGGCCGCCACCAGGCTGGCGGTCTGCAATATCTGCCGCGTGTTGCGGTAGTTGATCTGCAAGATTCTGGTGCGCCCCTGCGCCTGAATGCCCACGCTCTTGAAGCTGAAGTTCTTTTTCTGCGTGCGTTCGTAGATGCTCTGCGCGTCGTCGTACAGCACGAGCAGGCTGTTGGTGGCGGGGTCCACCATCTGCACCACCAGGCGCAGCCATTCGGGCGCGAAGTCGTGGCCTTCGTCAATCAGCACGGCCTGGTATTGCCCACTGGGGATCTGGCGGCGGTCCACGCCAGTGATGACGCGCTGGACCATGTCTTCAAAGAACATGTCTTTAGGCAGGTTCTGCGGCGGCAGGCTTTGCCCGTAGGCCACCAGTTGGTCGCGGCACCATTTGTGGAAGTGCACGGCGTGCACGCGGTCAGCAATGCCTTTGGTAGCCATCACGCGGGCGAGCTGCCGGGCCAGCGGTTCGTTGTAGCAGAGGATGAGGATGGGTTTGCTAGCGGCCGTCTGCGCCTTCGCAAGGTGTTCGGCGCGGTAGCCCAGCAGCATGGTCTTGCCCGAACCGGCCACGCCGTGGATCACGCGGTGCCCCTCGCCCAGGCTGCGTGCCAGCTGCTCTTGCTGCAGGTCCATCACGCGCATGATGCTGGGCAGTTCGGCAGCTTCGTCAGCATCGTCAAACAGCTCCCCGGTCACGGGCACCCGCACCTCGGGGAACATGATCCAGCGCACCCGGTCCATCTGCGGCAGCGACATGACGCCGCCCATCATGAAGGGGAACATGTCCCACAGCCGGCTTTGCAGCGCCTCGGGCTCCACCGCCTCCAGCATCTCGTCCTGGCAGACCACGCGGTGCGGTTCAATGGCGTGGCCAAGTTCAGCCTTGTCAAACTGCGCGCGGGTGATGTTGGGCAGCACCACGCCGTAGCTCCAGGGGAAGGCCAGCTTGCCTTTGTGCCTGCCTTCAGGCTGCACCAGCTGCGGGTCGCGCTCCAGCGCGTTCACCACCTGGTGCGCGTACTGCCGGGCCTGCTCCAGCGGGTTGGCAATGGTCTTGGGGCCAAGCTCGCCGTGGATGTCCCAGGTCTGTTTGTTGGCGCTGATGATGGTGGAATGGTTCGCGGTGATCCGGAAGTCTTTGACCTCCAGAATCAGGATGCCCCGGCGCGGGTGCATGACCACAAAATCCGGGTGCTGGTGCTTGGGGCCCACGGCCACGTCGTACCAGAGCAGGTAGTCGGCATCCAGCTTCTGTTCCAGCCGCTCGGCCACCCGCCGTTCGCCAGGGGTCATGCGGGCCACACAACTGCCCAAGGCTGGTATCAGCACCGCCATCGTCTGTCATCCCCTGTGTGGTTGGTGTTGTGGGCGCATCATGCCAAGGATGTGGGATGAAAGGCGGCTTTCGCTGTTACTTGCCGGAACATTTGGGGGATGAAATGGATGGTGAGTGAGAACTACTGCACGCTCGCAAGCCCCAGGGCACCATCGATGCAAGCCATATCCACCCGCTCGATATGATTCGCCCTCGTACGTGCCTTTGTCCAGCCAGATCGTCAGCGACCCTCTGGCCTTGAGCGCGGCGTTGTACTCGGCCCAATTGGTGCTCTTGTAGCGGCCCTTGGGTTCAGTCATGTACTGAGCCTCTCAGGTCGTTGGGCGGAGTTTGTGCAACAAAGCCCGCTGTACCTCCCAGCTCATGCTACGGCAATGGGGATATCGTTTATAAAAGCCGAACTCACTTATGACGGCAACCCTTTAGCATGGGGTCCTGAGCGAGGTTTGGGTCCTTGGAAAGTAGAGGGGCGTTAATCGTGGTCAGGATGCTAAAACTTTTATTTTTGGTTGTTTTGATTTCGTGCTCTGCCTGCAGCAAAGGGTTGAGTGTTGATTTATTTAACAACTCTGAATCGCCATTGGTTGTTAGCATCGGCGCTCAGAAATTCAATATTGCACCACAACAATTAAAGAGAATATTATTAGGGCATCCTAGTTTTGAAATTCACCAAGGATTTGTTGTTTGGAAATATTTTCGCTCGTTGCACGGACCCCAGGTGATGTCGGATGCTGGGCGCAGCATCCTTGATCCGGTCTATGTTGATAGAGATGATGTGATTAGGGCGCAGGTAGATGGAAATGGATACATTTATATTCTGCGAAGAGATGAGGGCTTCCCAATTCAAGATATAGCTTCACAGCCTCCGGGATATCCATTGGCGCCGAGTCTTTTTTGAGTGAAGTGGTAATGTCGGTATTGGTTCAGGCCCTGCCTTCTTCCGCCCTGAAGAGATGAGAATTAGTCGCCCCTGAAGAACCCGCACCCCCAATACCGCCAAAAAAAAAAAAACAGGGGCATTGTGATTACCACCAGAATTATCAAAAGATTGGCCTGCCTGCTATTGCCTTTGGCAGGCATCGCATTATGGTTCATGCACGATGGCGGAATTGATTTCGGCAGGAACCCTATCTGGTATTGCAGCGCGCGAGCCCCAAAACGCTGCAGGACTGGTTGGCCGAACTGCCAAGCCGCGACGAGGCCATCGTGGCGGCACACCGGTATTCGCACATGAGCCTGTCTGAGATTGCGCGGGCGCTGGATTTGTAGGTGTCGCGGGTGAGCCGGATCGTGGCAGAGCGGTCACAAGCGTCTGCCCGCCTGGACGACGCTGATCGGTAGACTCTCTCAGAATGAACTTGAGCGCCCCACCCAAAAAGCCGACTGTGGTGGTCATTGCCGGCCCGAACGGTGCCGGCAAGTCGACTGCTGCACCGTTTTTGCTCAAAGGCGCTCTGGGCGTGCTGGAATTCGTGAACGCCGACCAGATCGCTGTAGGGCTGTCGGCGTATGCGCCCGAGACGGTGTCGTTCGAGGCGGGCCGCATCATGCTGCGGCGCTTGCACGAGTTGGCGCAATCGGGCAGCAGCTTCGCGTTCGAGAGCACGCTGTCGAGCCGCACCTTCGCGAAGTTCCTGCGCGACTGCAAGGCCAGCGGTTATCAGGTGGTCTTGTTTTACGCGACGCTGCCCACCTCCGATCTGGCGGTTCAACGAGTGGCACTCAGGGTGAAGCAAGGCGGGCACAGCATTCCGACAGACGATATTCATCGCCGCTTCCAGCGCAGCTTGAGCAATCTGTTTGAGTTGTATTTGCCGCTTTCTGATCGCTGGTCGGTGCTGGATAATGCGGGCGGTCGCATGGAAACCATCGCGGCCGGGACTCCCCGACGCACATCTGTGAAAGATCCTGAGAAATGGCTTCTGCTTCAGTCCGTCGCACAGTGAATACCAACAAGCCGACCCGGGCCATGAGCGAACAAGCCCGCATTGATCTCGCGCTCAAACAGGCCGCCGCGCACGCCCGCAAGCAACTGGCTGCACAAGGCCTGAAGCTGCCCACCCAGAGCTGGAAAACCGGAAAGATCAGCAACCCGGTGGTTTGAACCCACCGTCCACACCCATCCGGCCGGGTTCAGACAGCGGGGTCTTGCCATTTGCCAAGAAGTGCGCGGCGAACTTGCTGTTCCCGCTCGCCCTGCGTATCAAGGTGCCAGTGCGGTAGATTGCGCGATGGTGCCCGCAGTTTCCCCTTGGCTGCGATGCCATCCACCTGACACTTCCCCAGCCTGGGTGGGTGGCGCGTTGCGGGGCACTGATGGCATGAAACAATCCAGCCTGGATCAGAGGGGGCGCAAGCGCATGATCCGGCAGACAGGTGGGCGAGATTCTCGCAATGCCACAAGCGTTTTCAGCGGAAGGCACGTGCCGCTTCTGCGCACCGCCCACAGGGAGTATTCAAAAAAGCATGAAGATTCATCGCTCCATCGAAACCGGGCTCGGCACTCCGTCTGCCGAACCGCGCCCATTGCAGGCGGCGGTCCGGCCGCCCACCCCGCACCGGCGCGTGCTGCTGGTGGACCTCAATCGCTTCACCAGCTTCCCCACCCTGGCGGTGGGTATTCTGGCGGCTTCGCTGCGGGCGGGGGGCTTTTCCGTGAAGGTGATCTGCCCGCTTGCGCTCGACGTGCCCAGCGCGGCGCGGGAACGGCAGGAAACCCTGTGGGACCATGTTCACCGGCGGGTCCGCCTGTCTGACTACCATGCCGTGCGCATGCTGCGCGACGCGGTGCGCTGGCCAAGAGAGTGGTTCGCCCAGCGTCCCCGCGATGTGGTCTTGCGGGAAATGGAAAAAGCCTTCGCCGAAGGCGTTGACGCCATTTTGCTGTCCGCCTACCTGGAGCACTTTCACACGGTGGAAGGCATTGGGCGGCTCGCGGCCAGGCATGGCGTGCCGGTGCTGCTGGGCGGCCCCATGTTCAACCTCAGCGGTGTGGCAGACGAATGGAGAAACCTGCCCGGTTTGTCGGCCGTGGTGGGCGGTGAGGTGGAGCGCCACCTGCCGGAACTGGTGGAATCGATCTGTTCAGGCAAGCCTCTTGAACGCTTCGTGGGCATCACCTTCCCTGATGGCCGCAAAACCCCGGCAGCGCCGCCGCTGCGCCGGCTTGACGACTGCCTGTTTCCAGACTTTGACGACTTCCCCTGGGACCGTTACCCCAACCGCATCGTGCCCGTGCTGACCGGGCGCGGCTGCCAGTGGGACAAATGCACCTTCTGCAGCGACGTGATCTCTGCCAGCGGCCGCACCTTTCGCACGCGCAGCCTGGAGAACGTGCTGGTTGAACTCCAGGTGCAGGCAGAACGCTACAACACCACCGACTTCATGTTCCTGGACCTGAAGCTCAATTCCAACCCTGAGATGTTTCGCGGCATCTCGCGCGAACTACGCAAATACGTGCGCGGCGCCCAGTGGATCGGCACCGTGCATGTGGACCAGCGAAAAGACAACGGCGTGTCGCGCCGCGACCTGTTTGCCGCTGCGGCCGGCGGCATGCGGCGCATCAGCTTTGGCCTCGAAAGCGGCAGCCAGCGCCTGCTGGACGAAATGCGCAAGGGCTGCACGGTGGAAACGAACGCCGAGTTTGTGCGCAACGCGCATGAAGCCGGCCTGTCTGTGCGCTGCACCATGTTCAAAGGCTACCCCGGCGAAACCGCCGCCGACATGGAGGCCACCGCCGACTTCCTGGAAGCCAACGCGCCCTACATCGAGCGCATCCGCTTCAACGACTTCACCGTGCCGCTGGACACCCCCATCTACCAGACCCTGATGGAAAAGGCCGGCGGTGCCACCTCCCTGAACCTCACCAGCCTGGACCCACGTCGCGCCAAGGCCCTGTACGACACCCGCGAGGTGGACCGCGCCTACCGGCGGGCCAAAGCCAGGGCGCTGGCCACTGTGTTCGAGATCAACCGCAAGCCGCTGCGCGAAACCGCACGTCAGTTTGACGGGCTGATGTGATGTTCGGTTTTTGGCGAAGGCACGCAGCCAGACGCGACCATGTGCAGGGCGCGGGGCCGCTCGCCCACCGCCTGCGCCGCCTCTCGCTGCTGGACCGCCTGGACGAGGCCCAAGCTTTTCTGGAACTCTTTTTCGCACAGGCCCAGGGGGCCACGCGCAGCAGTTTTCAGAAACGCTGGGCCGAAGTGCGGCGTGCGCTGATCAAAGACGGCCACTACGACCACACACCCGAAGAACTGACCTACGGCGCCAAGGTGGCGTGGCGCAACCATGCGCGCTGCATCGGCCGCCTGTACTGGGACAGCCTCATCGTGCGCGACCGGCGGCATGTGTCAGACCCTGCAGCCATCTTTGGCGACCTGTGTGAGCACCTTCAGCAAGCCACCGGCGACGGGCGCATCCGCTCGATCATTTCCGTCTACCCACCCGTACGCCCAGGCGTGCGCCCCAGCTACATTGAAAGCCCGCAGATGGTGCGCTACGCCGGCTACCTGGCCAAAGACGGCCATGTGATCGGCGACCGCAAGGCCATTGAAGCCACCCGCATTGCCCGCTCGCTGGGCTGGGCGCAGCCGGAGCAGCCAGGCCCGTTCGACCATCTGCCGATGATGCTGCGCGACGGTGACGAACGGCGGCACCTGTTCGAGCTGCCCGCAGGCGCGGTGCGCGAAGTGCCCATCACCCACCCGGATCATCCCGCCCTGGCCGAGCTGGGCCTGCGCTGGTATGCCGTGCCGCTGGTGAGCGACATGATCCTGAGCATTGGCGGCATTGAGTACCCTTGTGCGCCCTTCAACGGCTTCTACATGGGCACAGAAATCGGCTCGCGCAACCTGGCTGACCGCGGCCGCTACGACCTGTTGCCCGAGATCGCGCGCCGCTTTGGCCTGTATGCCGGCGCATCTGACACGCTGTGGCAAGACACCACCCTCACCGAACTCAACCGCGCCGTGCTGCACTCGTTCAAGGCAGCCGGTGTTTCCATGATTGACCACCACGGCGCCAGCGACCAATTCATGCAGTTTCACGCGCGCGAATCGGCGGCGGGGCGCCGGCTCTCTGCCGACTGGACCTGGCTGGTGCCACCCCAGGCATCGAGCGCCTGCGAAGTGTTCCACCTGGACATGGAAGACCTGCACACCGTGCCCAATTTCTACCGCAGCCGGGCCAGCGACGGCGCGCGCCTGATGCCCCACAACGGCAACAAGGACCGTTCCCGCCTGAGCAAATACATCGACGACGTGCGGCGCTGGGCAAGGCTGAGACAGCCCTATGCCTGAACCGCAGCGGTTTGAAGGCACTGTTGCCATGGTCACCGGGCGCTACCCGGGGCTGTCGCAAACCTTCATCGACCGCGAAGTGCGCGCCCTGCGCGAAATGGGCGTTGACCTGATCACCGTGACCGTGCGCTCGCCCGACCCACAAGCGCTCTCTGGCCCGTTTCAACATGAAGAGGCCGGGCGCGTGTTCCGCCTGCTCGCCTCCGCCAAGCGCCCGGCGCATGTGATCAAGGCGCTGACCCAGGCGCTTCGACACCCCCGCAGGCTGGCGGCCACCGCCCGCCTGGCCATCCACACCTGCCCGGCCGGCGCACGCGCCATGGCCCTGCAACTGGCCTACTTCGCAGAGGCCATGCTGCTGGCGCCCCACCTGCGGGCCAAGAATGTCAAACACCTGCACAACCACCTGGGCGATTCCAGCGGCACCGTGACCATGCTGGCTGCGGAACTCACGAGCATCCCCTTCAGCATGACCCTGCACGGCCCGGAGATCTTCCAGAGCGCGCCACGCTGGCGGCTGGACGCCAAGATTGCGCGCGCTCACTTCGTGGCCTGCATCAGCGAATTCGGCCGCCAGCAGGCCATGCGGTTTTCTGATGAGGCGCATTGGCACAAGCTCAAGGTGGTGCGCTGCGGCGTGAACCCTGGCCTCTACACAGCGAAACCCGCCGCTGAGCGCACGGGCCGCGATCTGCTCTTTGTGGGCCGGCTTGAAGAACGCAAGGGCGTCAACTTCCTGCTGGACGCCATGGCGCTATTGAAAGCCCGCGGCTCAGACGTGCGCCTGAAGATTGTGGGCAACGGCCCGCAGAGAGAAGCCCTTCAACGCCAGACAGCAGCACTCTCGCTGCAAGCCGTAGTGACCTTCGCCGGCACCAAAGACGAAGCCGGCGTGGCCGAGGCACTGCGGCAGGCCGATCTGCTGGTCGTGCCCAGCCTGTCTGAAGGGCTGCCCGTGGTGATCATGGAGGCACTGGCCAGTGGTGTGCCGGTGGTCGCTTCTGCTGTGGACGGTATTCCGGAACTGGTGCGGGAGGGTGAGACCGGGCGGCTGGTGCCGCCTGCAGATCCGCAGGCGCTTGCTGATGGGATTGAACAGCTGCTAGTGGACCCAAGCCTGCGCCAACGCTTGGGAGAGGCCGGGCGGCAACTGGTGGCTACAGAGCACGACGCTCACCGCAATACGGTTGAATTGCTGGTGTTCATTGCGCCGCATGAGCGGAGCGGTGACGACTCGCTCAATTGGGCGCCTGACATTCAGTAGGTTTCAGACAGCGTGTGCTTTTCCTCACTTGGCTTGGGAGATGCGCAGTCTGCTTGTGCCTGATCTGCAGCGAAAATGCCCGAGACAACTGGACCACCAGTATGCTCATGCACCTCATACAAGGGAGTCACGATACACATGGCCTACAAACAACTGCGCGAACGCGATGTAGCGCGCCTGTCCGCCCAGTTGGTGCCGACCGCATGAAAACCAAAGCCGCCATCACATGGATGAGTGTGGCCAGCGGTGTGCAGGCCGAAGTGCGCCTTTACGACCGCCTGTTCACCGACCCGAACCTGGATGCGGGTGCCACAGACTTCATCGAAGCGATGAACCCCGACAGTCTGAAGGTGGAGACGGTCTTTGTGGAGCCCTCACTGGCTGCTGCGCTGGCAGATGAAAAGTTTCAATTCGAGCGCCACGGCTATTTCGTGGCCGACCGCTTGGACCACGGTGTGGACAGGAATGTGGTGCCCAACCGCGCGACAGGCCTGAAAGATTGTTGAGCACAGTGACAAGAGGAAAATTGCCTTGCTAATCGTTGAATGTCCCAAACGATATTCAGACAGCTCTCTGCCTGGAAGAGAAACGTACTCCTACTATGCAGGCTACTCGTTAAGCTTCGCTGAGCAGCTGATCAGAAATATTCCACTAGACAGTAGCTCCATTGTTCTGGATCCATGGAATGGCTCGGGCACAACAACTCTTGCCGCTTCTCGATCTGGCGTGCGCAGTATTGGATACGACCTGAATCCGGTTATGGTGATAGTTGCTAAAGCAAGAATGCTAAGACATTCGACTTCACCCAGCATTCTTCCAATTTGGTCCAAAATCAAAGTAGAAGCCAGCGAGTTATCGTGGAAAACCGATACCAGTGGCGACCCCCTCCGCGATTGGCTGACTCCTACTGGCGTAGCCTCCTTTCGAAGAATTGAATTTTCAATCAGAAATCATCTGATTCACGAAACCACAGATACTTTTCTTGACCCACAGCGCGTCAATAAAATGTCAGACTTGGCAGCATTTTTTTACGTATCACTATTTCGGGTGTTACGCAAAGTGCTAACACCATTCAAAACGTCAAACCCAACATGGCTTAGGCGCGCAAAGAATGAATCAGAAAAGATAAAAATCACGCCAGGAAAAGTGCTTCAACTGATTGAAGACGACATAAGAGAGGTAGAAAGACAATTCCGTGCCTCCCTCGAACCTATAGTGCCCGACGCCGCTGCAAGTGATATATTGATTTGCAATAGCGAACAGCTAATACTACCTGACTGCTCCATAGATGTAATTCTAACCTCCCCACCCTACTGCACACGAATCGACTATGCAGTTGCAACCTCAGCCGAATTGGCTGTACTGGGATACTTCAAGGATGACGGGTTTACCACACTTCGCCATGATCTGATGGGAACTACGACAGTGCCAAGTTCCGCCCCTCCTGCAAAGCCAACTTGGGGAGGGACATGTATCGATTTTCTTGAAAAAATCGAAACCCACAAGTCAGTTGCCTCCAGTACGTATTACCTTAAGAATCATCTTAGGTATTTTTCATCTTTACAAGCAAGCCTCTCTGAAGTAGCTCGCGTGCTAAAGCCACAAGGCATAGCCTCTTTTGTAGTCCAAGACTCTGCCTACAAAGATCTTCACAATGATCTTCCCGAAATAGTTTCTGAGATGTGCGATATTCTTGGTTTAATCCAGTTTCAGAGGGACGACTTTTCCTTAGGTAGCTCGCTATCAAGCATCAATAGCCGCAGCCGGCCATATAAGCCAGAAGGCTTTCGCCCTACCGAATCGGTAATCTCATTTTACAAACAGTAGCAAATAGAAGAGAGGAAGAAATGGCAGCCAACCCTAGCGCACTTCTGCAAGCAATAGAAGAGCAAAAAAAGCGACTCACAACAACCAGTCTGGACCTCTCATTCAACGAACTTGTTGACATGATTGAATCCAATGAGCTAAATATTCAACCCGATTTCCAACGACTTTTCCAGTGGACAACAGGAACACAATCCCGGTTTATTGAGTCACTTCTGCTTGAGATGCCAATTCCTCCAATTTACGTGATCGAAAGCGAGGAGAATAAATATTTACTCATTGATGGCCTACAGCGGATCTCATCTTATTTGCACTTTCGAGGCAAATTAGACGCCCCTGAAAACGGTGTAGAAAAGGGGCAGTTACTAACCCTTAGTGATTGCGACATCGTTCCAGCCTTCAATGGCCTTACCTTTGACGATCTGCCCACCTCATTGCAAATCCGCCTAAAAAGATACTTCGTTCGCGTGGAAGTTGTTCGCCACGGGAGTGACCCGCAGTATCAATACTACATGTTTAAACGCCTAAACACCGGCGGCGTGCTTTTGACAGAACAACAAATTCGAAATTGCACGATTCGACTGCTTGATCCAAAATTCAACGACTTCATTACATACTTAGCAGGTAATGATGACTTCAAAATCACCACATCCTACCTAACAACAGAACAACGCAAGGGCTGGTACGACCAAGAACTAGTGCTACGATTCTTCGCATTCAAAAACGATCTCGACTCATACGTTCATGAGATAGGCGATTTCTTAACGGAATTCATGGAACGTGTATCAGATTCAAATTCGGAGAACCATCTGAATTTTGAATACGAGATCGAAGAGCGAAATTTCGAAAAAACGTTCTTGATTTTTCAGAGATCAATGGGAGATCGTTCATTTTCCCGCCTCAATGCAAAAATGACTGATCTCGCCGATGCATTTGGCATCTATCACTTTGAGTCTCTAACTCTCGGAATTCAACCTCTTTTGACCGATCTGGACCCTGACAACCTTGAACAGATGTCAAAACTAGGCGAGGCATTGTTAGCCATCAAGAAGGAGCCTGAATTCATTGGAATGACCAAAGGCGGGGGGAAAAATTCCGTCGGATTACTCAAAAAACGCATAGCTTATGTCACCGCCAAGCTCACACAGGCCTTGCAACAATGACCTCCGATGAGCTTCATGCAGAGCTAGAGAATGATCGTTCTTGGCGAGAAGGGGAACTTAGATTTCTCCAGAATCGGTGCAAAGATTTATCTGAAGAGGATAAAGAAAAATATTTACGTGCATTGGTTCTGATGGCCTATGCACATGTTGAAGGTTTTACTAAATTTGCCTTGCTTGGCTACGTACGTTGCATCAACGCCAACGGCCTAAATTGCGCGGATGTGGAGGCCTCTATCGCCGCCGCATCTCTCCGCGAGGTTTTTTTTGCACTGCAAAATCCCGAAAAAAAATCCACACTTTTTAGCGATGCACCTGATGATAGTGCATTACATCGCCTCGCAAGAGAGCGAGAGTTTGTATTGCGATCATTCGACATTCTCGCGAAACCCGTCAATCTTCCGGATAGCGTCGTAAACACTGAATCGAATCTATGGCCCATTGTTTTAAGGAAGAACCTATTTCGACTAGGGTTGCCTCATGAACGTTTCGCGCATCTCGAAAGCAACCTAAGCATGCTGGTAAATACTCGAAATGAGATAGGCCATGGAGCCACGCCAAAGCCTATCAAATGGACACTATACGAGAAACTCAGAGATACGTCGATTAAGGTGATGCGGGATCTTCAGTCGACGCTTTTTACTGCATCAAATTTGCAGTGGTACAGAAAGCGGAACTGAGGGTATTCCGGACCAATTCATTCTTTTTCGCTGATATGCGCGACAACTGACAGCGCAACGGGGTCAGATCTTGTCTTTTGCCTCCCAAGCCGGTAATCTGCCGGATGTGCTGGGCGGGCACCTACAAAGTCAGGTTTTGCCTTTTGCCTGCCTGGCACATGTTTCGTGCCATCCAAGGCATCCAAACCCAAACTTATCAATTAAGCGACCTCGCCATGATCATTCTGGTATTGACACTGAGCATTGCGCTTACCGTGTTTCTAGTTGCTGTCGCTTCGATCAGCCCAATAATATGGCTCCTGTGCCTTGTTTCGGGTGTGGCACTTGGTATCGCTATCGCAAAGTACAAGTCGAGGCAGAGCAGCACCGCTCGTACCCTTGGGATCATAGCGGTAAGTTGTATCGCTGTAACTGGTCTCGTTGCGTTTGTTCAAACTTTTCGGTTTATCGAGATGGAAATCACCGGGCCTGTGCGCGACGCAAATTTTTCGCAGCAGTCTTTTGATCAACTGCTTGTCAGCGATGACCCGGAAAAATTCAGCAAAGCCTTGATCGTAGCGCAATCGCCGCAGGCAATTAATCGCCGGCAATCGATGTTATTAAGTCTTTATTATGCAATTGACAAAGTAGACGGCGCATCACCTTTGTCTGAAACTGAAATCGCAACGGCGCTTACCGTTGCGCGCCTAGCCAATTTCTGTAGCGATTTCGTACCAACGGTTTTGGTTCGACAGATTCATCCTGCCGATCTCGTTCAAACGCTACAAACAATTCCAGATCATTCCGGCTGTATCGGGCTTGATCAAAAATTGGTTCAACTGGTTATGGATCGTTGCAAAGGACCTTGGCTGGGTCGCTGCGCAAATGAACTACCGCTTGATTCGCTGTTACTGGAATCAGTTAAGCGCTACGAGCCCGATCCACGCTACCCCAATCGCCGAGTCGGGGAGCGCACCGCAGCCGCGGCTGCAATACGAGAATTGATTCGAACAACCTGGCCGCTGCAGAAGCTCAACAACTAGGGAAGGTCTGCAAAACCTCGCCGCTGGCACGAGATGTGCGTCACAGGAGCCATGAAACAAACGGGCAACGGGGTCAGATCTTGCCTTTTGCCCCTCAAGGGCTACCATCCGGGCGGTTGTGATTTGACCGATTGTTCTTTGATGGGAGGCCACGGTGTTGTCTTCGCACAATGCGCTGCTGCTACGGGTTGAGCTGAAGGACTTCAAGCCGGCGATTTACCGGGAAGTCTTGGTGGACCCGAACATCACCCTGCGTGTCTTGCATGCGGTGATTCAGGCAGCTATGGGTTGGGAGAACGCGCATTTGTATGCTTTCGCCCAGCCGCTTCGCTCGACAGAACCGTTCTGGAAGATTCCGAATCAGCGGAAATGGCAGCAGCCCAGCCCCGACGCGTGGGGCGAGCCGATGGGCAACGATGCCAAGGTCAAGCTCTCTCAATTGCTGACCGCGCCGAAAATGCGCCTGCTGTACCTCTACGACTTTGGTGACGAGTGGGTGCACACCATCACGCTCATGGCTTTCAGCAACGCCGACGTTCCACTGCCCCATTTGCTCAAGGCACAGAATGGCTGCCCGCCAGAAGACTGCGGCGGCCCACCCGGTGCAGAGTACTGGTCACACGCTTGGTACAACGACGCACATGAAGACCATGAAACGGCACGCGACATGTTTGGGGAGCACGAGCCGGGCTCGCTGGACTTTGCAGCGCTGCAAAAGGCGGTCGCCGAGCTGAGGAAGCCTGCCCCCCGCGCAAGTAAGGCAGCATGCAGTGGCAAGACCTCTTCGCATTGAACTCCCCGGCACGGTCTGTCACCTGACCTCGCGCGGCGGCCGCCGGGAGCAAATCTTTGCGGATGACGTGAATCGGCAGCCTTTGCTGGACCTGCTTGTCGGTGTCGCGGGTGAGCCGGATCGTGGCACTGTTGCAGGGCGACTTGGCATGAGTCGTCCATAAGGCTCTCGGAGTGACTGCACGGTCAGAATGTTGATCAAGCAAACCCAAAATGGGTATTATCAAACCTAATATGGGTATGAATACTGTAATTTCTCCCTCTTCCATCGCAGACGCGCTCTTCTCGAAGGCACGTCAGCGCGTGTTGGCCGTCTTCTTCTGCACGCCTGACCGCAGCTTCTACACGAATGAGGTGATCGGCCTGGCGCAGTCGGGTGCAGGAGCGGTGCAACGCGAATTGGCGGATCTCGCCAGCGCCGGCCTGCTCACGGTGCGCAAGCAGGGCAACCAGAAGCACTTTCAGGCCAATGCGGCGTCACCGGTGTTTACTGAATTGCGCGGGCTGGTGCTCAAGACGATGGGGTTGGCAGACGTGCTGCGCGCCGCCCTGGCACCGCTGGCGCCGCAGATCGAGCAGGCCTTTGTGTTTGGCTCCATCGCCAAACAGCAAGACACGGCAGCCAGCGATGTGGACTTGCTGGTGGTGAGCGATACGCTGGGCTATGGCGAGGTATTCGCAGCGCTGGAAAGCGCCAGCCAGACACTGGGGCGCACCGTGAACCCGGCGCTCTACACCGCCAAGGATTTCCGCGCCCGCCTGCAGGGCGACAATGCGTTCATCAACCGCGTGATGCAACAGCCAAAGATATGGCTGATCGGCCAGGAGGAATCACAGCCACATGAGCCCGACCAACCCACTTGAAAACCTGAGTCGCCCCGGCGGCTCGCTCAAACCTGAGCCGCCAGATGCGGCAGAGATTGCAGGTTTGCTGCGCACCGGCCGCGCCCGTCTGGCAGACGCCGGCAACACCACATTGGCGCTGGAGAGCCGCTTTGACCTGGCCTACAACGCGGCCCACGCCTTGTGCCTTGCAGCCCTGCGCGCCAAGGGCTACCGAGCCAGCAACCGCTACATCGTCTTTCAGGTACTGCCGCACACGCTGGGGCTCGGACCCGAGGTCTGGAAGGTGCTGGACCTGTGCCACAACAAGCGGAACCTGGGCGAGTACGAAGGCTTGCTGGAAGTGGACGAGCGGCTGGTTGGTGATCTGATCACAGCGGCGCAGCACGTGGATGCGGCACTGCCGACGGTGTAAAGGCGTCAGCCTACAAGGCCAGTGCGGTCGGGTGCGTGAAGAGGAGCGGCTCAAGCAAGAGATGCCATGAGCGATTAGGAGGACAATCCCCGTTTGCACTCGGGCCCCTCCCCATGCCGCTGCTCCCCGCTACTGAGTGCGCTGAATCGCCCAGCCTGCCCGCCTCCCACCCGTTGATCCACTGGACCACGCCCGACGGCGTGACCGTGTCGGCAAGCTGGCGCTCCGAACGTGGCGCCCCGGCGCCGCAGCGGGTGGTGCTGGCCGACGACACCACCACAGCAGACGCCGCCTACCGGCTGGCATGCGCCGGCACCGCCCTGCTCTGGCAGGGCGACTTTCACAACGCCCGCCAGCTGCTGCAGGCCATGGCCCGCCGATGCGACGCCACGCCAGCCCGCAAAAAGCGCAAGGCCGCCCCACCGGCAGGCGCAGACAACGCCTGCCCAGCCGGCGCTGAGGCCTTTCACAAACACCGCCAGGCGCAGTCGCAGCGGGCCCGCATTCTTGGCATGGTGCTGCTGCGCTTTGAACCCGACCACACGCTGATCCTGCGCCGTGCGCCCGATGTGCAGCAGGCCTGCACCCACGCCTGGGGCGCTGCCGTGCCGGGCGACATGGATTCGGTCGCTTCTTTGCGGGAATTGCTGGGCTTCACCAGCGCCGAGGAGTGGCGCCGCGTGGGGGTCGAAATTCCCGCGCTGGGCGCGCTGCCCCACAGCCGCGTGTTTCCTCACTACGGCGTGTTTTCGCCGGTGCGTGGCGAGTACATCGATCTGGTGGCACAGACCCCTCTGCCAGTGGTGCCGCCAGGTCAGGCCAGCGCAGCCGCCCTGCCGGTGTTTGACATTGGCACCGGCACGGGCGTACTGTCGGCCGTGCTGGCGCGCCGTGGCGCAGGGCCCATCACCGCCACCGACCTGGACCCCCGGGCCCTGGCCTGCGCCCGGGAAAACCTGGCGCAACTGGGCGTGAGCGAGCGTGTGACCTTGCTGAAAACCGATTTGTTTCCACCCGGCAAGGCGATGCTGGTGGTGTGCAACCCACCCTGGCTACCGGCCCGCGCCAGTTCCCCGGTGGAACGGGCGGTGTACGACGAAGGCAGCCGCATGCTGCAGGGTTATTTGAATGGTCTGGCCGAGCACCTGTTGCCCGGGGGCGAAGGCTGGCTCATCTTGTCTGACCTGGCCGAACACCTGGGCCTGCGCAGCCGCGCCGAGCTGATGGGCTGGATCGCGCAAGCGGGCCTGCAGGTGCGGGGCCGTCTGGACGCCAAGCCCCGGCACAGCAAGGCAAGCAACGCCAACGACCCTTTGCACAGCGCGCGTTCGGCCGAGGTGACCTCGCTGTGGCGCCTGGGCTTGGCTGTGCCTTGAGCCTGGCGGCCGATGCAGGCGACTGACCCTGGAGCAGCGGGTACAGAATCGCAAGCATCTGCTCGGAACAGTTGGCACAAGCTTGAAACGCCTGTGCTTGCGTAGCGCTGACGCGGGATCGGATTTACCATTCGGCCACTCAGCCAGGTGCAGCGCAACGCACAGCAAGTGAGGTGGCCATGTCGAACACACGCATTGACGAGATCACTGAAGACATCTTCCGCATCTCCACTTACGTGCCGGACTACAACCTGGAGTTCAACCAGTTTCTGGTGCGTGACGCGCAGCCCCTGCTTTATCACACCGGCATGGGTTTTCTTTTTCCGGCGGTGCAAGAGGCTGTGGCTAAGTTGATCGCACCGACAGATCTGCGCTGGGTGGGCTTCAGCCATTTTGAGCAGGACGAGTGTGGCTCACTCACGCAGTGGCTGGCCGTCGCGCCCCAGGCGCAACCGGTTTGCAACATGGTGTCGGCCTTGGTCAATGTGAACGACGCCACGGACCGGGAGAACCGCATTTTTCAAGATGGCGAAGTGTTCTCCACCGGCAAGCATCGCTTTCGTTTCCTGAGCACCCCACACGTGCCACACGGCTGGGACGCCAGCCTGCTGTTCGAGGAGACGAAGGGCGTGTTGTTTTGTTCGGATCTGTTCACCCACTCTGGCGAACAAGCCGCGCTCGCAGACGATATTGCTGACAAGGCACACAAAGACCTGCTGGAGCAACAGCAGGGCCCTTTCCGCGACTTCATGGCCTACAACGCCACGACGGACGCCACGCTTTCCAGCCTGGCCGAACTCAACCCCACGGTACTGGCCGTGATGCATGGATCAAGCTTGGCCGGCGACGGAGCGGCCGCCATACAGGACTTGCGGCGGTCGCTCCGTTCGGTTCTGGGGAGCAGCGGATGAAGCGCCCTCAGTGCAGTGTGTTCGCCATGATCTGGTGCACCTCCTGCCCCAGACCCTTGGACGGAATGACCACCATCTGCTTGCCGCCAAACTCAGCCGAGTAGCGCGGTGAATCGCTGGCATGCTGGTAGGCTTGGCCGAGCTGGACGATCAACTCCCCCACCTGAACCGCCGACAGATGGTGTTCCTTGGCCATGTCCTTGAGGCTGCTGACCTTGCCGTCATGAATCCAGGCAATGCCAAAGCTCTCGGGTGGCTTGCCCAGGAACACAAAGGCCTCATGCTCTGCCGGCACCACCTCCAGGTGATCAGACACCTTGTGTGCCAGCTCCTCCAGCGGCGCCTTGACTTCATCGAGTTTGACCAGCGCGTCGTTGCCAGCCGGCAGCGGTGGGTACTTGACCTTGCTGCCAAAAAACTTCTCCAGTAGTCCCATGTTGTTCTCCTTTCAGGTTTAAAGAAAGAGAGCCTGACAACTGCTCATGAGCGCGGGGCTCGGCGGAAGCGAGGGGGAAAGATGTCGTCAGGCGCTTTCACCATAGACCATTGGGGCGTTTTTTTCAAATCGGATCGATGAAACGACTGCCTGCCCGGTCTGGCCTTGATCACGTCGACGAATGGCAAACCTCTCGTCAATACCCGGTGCGTGCTGCCATAAACTCGCGGTGAACCGCTGCTGTCGGGCGGCCAGTATTTGCACCAACGATGAGTTCCAAGCAGACCATTCTTGACCGCGAGTTGTTCACCGAGGCCTTGCGCCACATGGGAGAGGAAGATCTGCTTTACCTCAACCGCATGGTGATCGAACGTCTGAACCTGCTGGCTCAGGCCAAGAGCACGGTGGAACTGGCACAGTTCGCCGAAGGTGACCGCGTTCACTTCACCACCAACGATGGCAGTGTCAAGCGCGGCATTGTGCTGCGCCTGAACAAAAAGACCGCCAGCGTGCGCACCGACGAAGGGCAGAGCTGGAAGGTCTCACCGGGCTTGCTGAGCAAGGCGGCTGCGCGCTGATCAAGCCGCCAGCCGCTGCCCAAACCGCCCTTCCCCACCCATGCCAATGATCAGCCGCTGCGTGGCCCGCGTGGCGCCCACGTAGAACAGCTTGGCTTCTTCGCGCTCGTCTTCTCCCGGGGCGGGCATGTGGCCCGCTCCCACCAGCGCTACCACCGGAAACTCCAGCCCCTTGCTGGCGTGCATGGTCAGCACCTTGATGGTGTCGCTGGCCAGGTCGAAGCCTCTGTTGCCAGAGCCTCTGCGCACCCGGTGTGGCAGGCCGTGGTGATTGAGCACGTCTGAACACAGCTCCATCTCGTTGTGGTGCCGGCAAATGATGGCCATGTCGCCCCAGGCGTGGCCTTCTTTGTGCGCCGCACCCAGCAGTTCGGCCACCTGGGTGGCTTCAGCCCGCAGGGTGGGCAGGCGGATGATGAGCGGCGGTTCGCCGTCGCGACCGCAGCTCACGGGTTTCAGCATGGGAATACCGTCTTCATCCTGGTCTTCGGCGGTCAATAGATCAGCGGCGACAAGGCTCGCAACTTGCAAAATCTGCCGTGTGTTGCGGTAGTTGATTTTGAGGATGGTGGTGCGCCCTTGGGCCTGAATGCCCAGGCTCTTGAAGCTGAACGGCTTGCTGCCTTCGCGCTTGCGGCTGCGCTCGTAAATGCTCTGTGCGTCGTCATACAGCACCAGCAGGCTGTTGGTGGTGGGGTCCACCATCAGGGCGACGAGCTTGAGCCATTCGGGCGCGAAGTCGTGGCCTTCGTCAATCAGCACGGCCTGGTACTGGCCGCTGGGGATCTGCTTGCGGTCAACGCCGGTGATGACGCGCTGCACCATGTCTTCAAAGAAGCGGTCTTTGGCTTGGCTTTGATGTGGCAGGTCTTGCCCGTAGGCCACCAGCTGGTCGCGGCACCATTTGTGGAAGTGCACCGCGTGCACGCGGTCGGCAATGCCTTTGGCCTCCATCACGTGGGCGAGCTGCCTGGCCAGCGGTTCGTTGTAGCAAAGGATGAGGATGGGCTTTCCGTGTGCGGTGGCCTCCTTGTTGAAGGCCTTGGCGAGGTGTTCGGCCCGGTAGCCCAGCAGCATGGTCTTGCCTGAACCGGCCACGCCATGGATCACGCGGTGCCCCTCGCCCAGACTGCGCGCCAGTTGCTCCTGCTGAATGTCCATCACACGCATGATGCTGGGCAGATCGGCCTCTTCCTCGTCCACCGCAGCGGCGGCAAACAGCGCGCCCTGTTCCGGCACGCGCACTTCAGGAAACATGATCCAGCGCACGCGGTCCATCTGCGGCAGCGACATGGCGCCCCCCATCAAATACGGAAACATGTCCCACAGGCGGCTCTGCAATGCTTCGGGCTCCACATGCTCGCCCATCTCGTCCTGGCAGACCACGCGGTGCGGCTCCAAGGCCAGACCAAGCTCCGCTTTGTCGAATTGCGCACGGGTGATGTTGGGCAGCACCACGCCATAGCTCCACGGAAACGCCAGCTTGCCCTTGTGCCTGCCTTCAGGCTGCACCAGTTGCGGGTCGCGCTCCAGCGCGTTGACCACCTGGTGCGCGTATTGCCGGGCCTGCTCCAGTGGGTTGGGCAGTGTCTTGGGGCCGTTGTCGCCGTGGATCTCCCAGGTCTGCTTGTTGACCTGGATGAGGGTGGAGAGGCGGAAGTCCTTGACCTCCAGAATCAGGATGCCCCGGCGTGGGTGCATGACCACGAAGTCCGGGTGCTGGTGCTTGGGACCCACGGCCACGTCGTACCAGAGCAGGTAGTCGGCATCGAGCTTGTCTTCCAACCGCTCGGCGGTGCGGCGCTCGCCCGATGTCATGCGCGACACACAGCTGCCAAGTGCGGGTATGAGTGTGGCCATCGATGTACGTCTTTGCTTCCCTGCTCGCATGATGCACCAATCGTTGGCCCAAGCACCACTCAGGCTGCCCAGCAGACCTCTACCGTGGCTGGAATCTCTACCTCTATGATGCGGCACCCACCTTCCGGAGCCTCTTCCCCCATGCCTGTTGCCCTGCCGCGTTTTGATCTTCGAACGCCCGCTGTTCTGACCGCCTTGTTTGCCGTTCTTTCCCTGACGCTGCTGGCGGGGTGCGGTGCAGAGATTCCGTACCCTGGCAAAGACGCGGTGACTCGTTCAGGCGGGCCCGGCTGCACGGTGGTCTCTGTGCAAGACATGGAGCGCCTGCCCGAAAAGAAGCCCGGCTATCGGCGCGTGGCCTATGCGTATGAGGCCGATTGCGTGCCAGAGGGCGGCACCACGGCGCGCAGGGTGCGTGCGCGAATGGTGTTTGAGGAGTATTCGCCCGGCGAGATGATGGGAGGAGGGAAAGCCTGGTCGGGTGATCGTGAGCTGTTGGATGACGCCGTCGGGTCCCTGGCCAGCGGCAAGGGCACCGTCACGCTGTCCTCCACCGATTGCACCGCCTACGTGCAGCGGGTGGTTAACGACGTATTGCCTTGCTTGCGAGAGCAGATGCCCGAACTGGTTGCACCCCTGCAGCAACAGGTGGATGCCTACTGGCAGAAAGCGTCCTTCGAGGCAGTGACGCGCAACCAGGCAGCGGCCGAGATCGCGTACGACGCGCAGTGCCTGCATCGCTGGCACCAGATCAACCGGCAACTGCCTTCCGGCAATGCGCCGGGCGCTTGTGGACTTAAAGACTGAGCAGCTGGGCTTTCATGCTGTCCAATGAGAACCTTCACGCAACCCTGAGCGGAGCGTACCCATCCATGAGCTTCTTTCCCACACTGCCGATCGACGCCGGTGTTCGCCACATCCTCACGCTGAACCCTGAAGCGGGTCGCGCGCTGCTTGCGTTCCTCAGCGCTGCGCTGTGTAGCGCCGGGCCGCAAGAACCCGGGGCGCAGGCATGACGATGCACGTGGTGTGCCTGTGCGCCGCATGGTGCGGCACCTGTCGCGACTACTTGCCGGTATTCACTGCATTGGCTGAAGCACAGCCGGGATGGCGCACGCACTGGGTGGATGTGGAAGACTTCGAGGCCGCGCTGGACGAGGCAGACATCACGACCTTCCCGATGATTCTGATCGCGAACGGCGAAGGCACATTGTGTTTTGCCGGCCCGGTCACGCCCCAGCCGGGCATGCTGCAGCGCCTTTGCGACGCGGCGCGTCAGGGCTCGCTGCGGCTGGGCGATGCCGAGGCCGCGACCTGGCAGCCTTTGTTGGAGGCTCTGCAAATTCGAAGATCCGTGGCCTGAAGAGACAGGCGGTTTCGCCTTCCCGCTTGGAGTGGCTCATGAGCAAAGCGCTGATTTCGACAGAGCGACCATCAGCCATCTCCATCTGCAATAGGTCACCGGCCTCGCTTCGCCTGAGGAAAAAAAGTCATCGCGCCTTCCTCACCCATGTGCTGTTCGCTGCCTCAGTCTGGTGCTTCTGGTTCACACCATGTTGGCAATGGCTGCCTTCGCATGCTCGCTCTCACGCGAAATGATTCAACCAGCCCGTCCGGATGTCGTTGGCTTCTGAGCCAGATTCGCATGGTTGCCATCAAGCCAGGCAGCAATGGTTTTACCCATGGCATCCTGACCCAGCACCAGGCGCAGACTCATGTCGCGATCCAGCCTGGACACGGGCACCAGATCCACCTGCACCGGCAAGCGCGAGACCAATGCCTGCGCCGCCGCTTCCTGGCCCCGCACATACTCGATCTGGGTGCGAAGCTGCCGGTACGGCTTGGCATTGGTCAGGCGGGCCGTTGCCACGCCATCCTCGGCCAACCTGTCGGCAGTGCGGCGGGCCAGGCCAACCACGCCCACCCCATTGGCGACTTCCAGTTTGACGCTACGGATGTCGGTCCAGAGGGCAAAAGGGCCATTCTGCAAGGCCAGCTCCCGGCTGAGCACCAGACGGTAACCGGTATCAGGGGCGGGCATGGGTTCGACCTGCACCACTTCCCGCATCGAGTGAGCGGCGGGTGCATTGGAGGACGAGGCTTGCGCAACAGGCGCAGGCAACATGAAGCCGTCCGACACCACCTGCAGCACCCTCACTGAGGGTTCTGCGCCTTGCACGATGTGAGCCGTGGGTGGCACCACCGGTTCGGACTGGCCCAATGAAACGAGCGTGGCCGAAGGTGCAGAGGACGGACTCACAGTCCCGACCGCTGCCGGCACCGGCGCAGCGGCAGCGACGTCGTTCGCAGGCTGCGAACCGGCCTGGCTATCCGGCAGGCGCAACTCAAACACCTGGGACGCCACCGCGACGATCTGAACCGACCGTGAAGCTCCCCCGCCACCGGCAGAGGACTGCTGCTGAGGGGATGTATCTGCCGCTTGAGCTTGTTGCCTCGACTCGTCGGCGCGCGCCTTCTCCAGCATGGCCAGATTGCGCAACGTCTGCTGACTGTCGGGCTGCAGCTCACGGGCCATGCGCAAAGATAGCTGTGCCTCGTCCAAGCGCTGCGCGCGCAGCAGGGTGTAGCCGAGGTTGTTGTGGATGTGGCCAGCCCGGGGCGCCAGGTCGCGTGCGCGCACCAGCAGATCCAGCGCCTCTCGGGTACGCCCATCCTGGGCCAGGATCACCCCCAGACCATTGAGCGCGCCCACGTGGTCCGGCTTCATTTCCAACGCGCGCCTGTAGCGCTGCGCAGCAGTCGCCAGCTGACCCTGATCGTGCGCCAGCCGCGCCATCGCGTACATGCTTTCCGACACCGACATCTGGGGTCTGAGCACTGGGGCCGGTCCGAAACGCAACACCGGTTCTATCCGCATGTCGGGCTCCAGGGTGGAACACCCCATCAGGCCAGCGAGCACCAGAAGAGAGGCCGTGGTCTTGAGCTTCATGTCGTATCTCCTCGTTCGGGGCAGTGTGCGATTTCTGGCGTGATGAGCGGGCATGAGCGAAAGACGTTCAGCACACTCAGCAAACTCAGCCCCCACCGCCTCCCATGGTGGGCAAGAGCACCCGGTAGATGCTGATCATGGCGGGCCCCATGAGCACCAGCATCAGCGATGGAAAAATGAAAAAGATCAGCGGAAACAGCAGTTTCAGCGGAATCTTTGCCGCACGCTCTTCGGCGCGCAATCGCCGGTGAACCCGCATGGTCTCGCCTTGAATGCGCAGCGCCTCGGCGACATTGGTGCCAAAGCGGTCGGCCTGCACAATCATGGCGACGAAGGAGGCCACGTCGTCGACGCCGGTGCGCAAGGCCAGGTTGCGCAGCGCCACTTCGCGCTTGACGCCCATGCGCAGCTCCAGCGCAACCAGATTGAGTTCATCCTCCAGGGCCTGGCTACGCATGCCAATCTCGCTGGCGGCCCGGTTCATCGCCGCGTCGAGCCCCAGGCCGGCCTCCACACACACGGTCATCAGGTCCAGTGCATCGGGCAATGCATCCTGTATCTCGGTCTTGCGCCATGACACCAGTCGCGCCAGGATCCCGTTGGGCAGGTAGTAGCCGATTCCTGCCAGCAACAACAGGAAGATCAGGTGGGCATTGGTGCTGAGCTGAACCGCCACCAGGCCTGTGATCATCAGGAACAGCCCCGGCAGACCCAGCGCAAGCACCGTCTTGGCCGCAAAGTACAGGGCGGGCCAGCTCTTCTCGCGCAGACCGGCCTGCATGAAACGCACCCGCAGACTGGAGCCATCCCACCCCTCTTTGGGTGCCGAGAGCCTGGCCACCGGCCCCACCGCCTTGACCACCTTGGCGTGCCATTCGGCTCTGCCTTCCAGACCCGGGCTGCGCAGACCCACCGAGCCCACCTGATCCAGGCGCTGCTGCACCCCGGCCCGCCGGTTGAGCCACATGGCCAGTCCCAGGGTGATGCCGGTCACAGCCAGAAACACCAGCAGCAGCATCGGCCATTGATTGTTGAGCAGGTTGGTCATGATTCAGACCTTGATATCGATGATGCGCCACATGACAAAAATGCCCAGAACCATCATGGCCAGAGCGCCGTAGATCAGGTTCAATCCGAAAGGGTCGGTGAACAAGACCTTGATGTAGCCAGGGTTCACGATGGAGATCGCCAGCGCCACGCCAAACGGCAACATGGTCAGGATCCACGCAGAGAGCTTGCCCTCGGCCGCCAGCACCCGCACCTTGGCAAACAGCTTGAAGCGCTCGCGCACCAGTTCGGCCAGCTTGCCCAGCAGCTCGGCCAGGTTGCCGCCGGTTTCGCGCTGAATGACCACCGCCATCACAAAATAACGCACATCCGGGCTGGGCACCCGCGCGGCCAGATTGCTCAGCGCGTTGTCGGCTGAGACGCCAAAGCCGATTTCGTCCGAGGTGATGCGGAACTCATTGGCAACGGGTTGCGGCGCTTCGCTGCCCACCATGGCCAGCGCCACCGGAAAGGCATGGCCGGCACGCATGGCGCGCGACATCAGGTCCAGAGCGTCGGGCAGTTGAGCCTCGATCTTGTGCAGGCGCTTGTTGCGCCGACGAACCAGCAGCACGAAGGGCAGCAACGCCAACACCACCACCATCCCCAGCACGAAAAACCATGGCCAGCGCAGCACAAGGCCCACCAACAGCCCGCCCAGAACCAGCATGGCACACACACCCAAAAAGTGCGAAACGGTGTTGCGATCACCCGCCTGCTGCATCAACCGGTCGAGCTGTCGGGCGCGCGGCATGCCCAGCAGCAGACGCTGGAACGATGGGCTCTCGCTCAGCAGGCGCTGTCGGATCATCGAGAGCTCGCCCTCCTCCACCTGGCCACCGGCCGAGATGGCGCGCAGGCGCTGCTCGACCCGCCGCACCTCGGGGCTCTTGGTGTCGCTCCAGTACACGTAGAGGCCTTCCAGCAGCAGCACCACCGCCAGAAAACCCAGCAAGACGAAAAGTGCCAGTCCGAGGTTCATATGCTTGCTCGCAGGTACGGTTACTCGTAGATCAGGGTCGGATCGAAGGTCGCGTCGGGCACCGACAAGCCGTACGTCTTGAGCCGGTCCATGAACTTGGGCCGCACCCCGGTGGCCCTGAAGTGCCCCTGCACCGTGCCATCGGCGGCCATGCCCGTCTGGGTGAATCGGTAGATTTCCTGCATGGTGATGACATCGCCCTCCATGCCGGTGATCTCCTGCAGACTCACCAGCTTGCGTCGGCCGTCGTTCAGGCGCGCAATCTGAATGACCGCATGTATCGCCGAGCTGATCTGCTGCCGCATCGCGTCCTGCGGAATGGTGGCCCCGCCGTAGGTGGCCATGTTCTCCAGCCGGGTCAGTGCATCGCGCGGCGAGTTGGCGTGCACCGTGGCCATGGAGCCTTCGTGGCCGGTGTTCATGGCCTGCAGCATGTCCAGCACCTCCGCGCCACGCACCTCACCCAGCACCACCCGGTCGGGCCGCATGCGCAGGCTGTTGATCACCAGAGCGCGCTGGCTCACTTCACCCTTGCCCTCGATGTTGGGCGGCCTGGTCTCCAGGCGCACCACGTGGGGCTGCTGCAGCTGCAGTTCGGCTGCGTCCTCAATGGTCACGATGCGTTCGTGGAGCGGAATAGACGCCGACAGCACATTGAGTAAGGTCGTCTTGCCAGTGCCGGTACCGCCCGAGATCAGGATGTTCATCTTCCCCTTGACCATGGCCGATAGCAGTTGGGCCAGTGTCGGCGTGAGCGAGCGTTTGCCGATCAGGTCCTCCATGGTCAGCGGCACCACAGCAAACCGGCGGATCGACAGCAGAGGGCCATCCAGCGCCAGCGGCGGAATAATGGCGTTCACCCGGGAGCCATCCTGCAGGCGTGCATCCACCATCGGGCTGGACTCGTCGACTCGTCGACCGATGCGCGAGACGATCTTGTCAATGATCTTCATCAGGTGGTCGGCGTCGGAGAACACCACGTCGGTGAGTTCGAGGCGGCCACGGCGCTCGACGAACACCTGGTAAGGCCCGTTGACCAGGATATCTGCCACCGTGGGGTCGGCAAGCAGGGGCTCCAGCGGGCCCAGGCCCATGACTTCGTCCTGGATGTCCAGCACCATGCGCCGGCGTTCCTGGGCATTGAGCGCCGCACCCGATTCCAGCAGCAACTGCTCGACCAGAATGCCCAGTTCCTCTCGCAGGCGCTCAGACTTCATCGCGCCCATCACCTCCAGGTCGATGCGCCCCAGCAGTTGGGTGTGCAAGCGATCGCGCAGGTCATGGAAGGCCGCCTGGGAGGAGCCGGCCTCAAACGGCTGACGCGGCGGGTCGCCGGGACGCAGCGGACTGCGCAACTCATGGGTCTGTTCTCGGAGGTTCATGATCGTCTCGTGTGGGTCGGTGAGTCGGTCGGTGCTTCGGTCGGTGCTTCGGTCGGTCCGTATGGCTCGCTTCTTAGTGGCTACCGGTCAAGGTGGCGAACCAGCTCTTCTCAGGCTTGACGGTCACGGGCGAGAGGTCCAGCGCCCATTGCTGCAAGGCCTTGGCCACCGGATCCTTGGGCTTGAGGCGCGGCAGCGGGTCGCCCTGGTTGATGGCGGTGCGCACCGCCTCGTCGCTGTCAGGAATCTGCCTCGTCACAGTAAGACCGGTGGCCTTCTCCACATCTTCCGCCCGGATCAGACTGCTCTTCGCAAAGCAGTTGAGCACCATGCGCACTTTGTCGCGGCCATAGCCCAGGCCTTCGAACACCTGAGCCATGCGGCGCGCGTCCTTGAGTGCGGGCAGGCTTTGTTCGACCACCATCACAATGCGGTCGGCTACATCGAGCGCCTTCACCGTGGGAGGGTCCATGGCCCGGCCCAGGTCCAGCAGCACGAAGTCGTACTCGGTGCGTGCCAGCGCGATGATGGCCGCCACGTTGTCGGCCGTCACCTCTTCAAGCTGGTAGGGCATGTCCGGTGCCACCAGCACATTCAGGTTCTCACGCACCTTGAGCACACTGGCGCCGAGCAGCGCGCCGTCAAGCCGCCGGGCCTGGCGTGCCACGTCGACCACATTGGCCGGCGCTTTGCGGTCGGTCAGGTAAGTGGCCGCGTCGCCGAAATACAGGTTCAGGTCGATCAGCAGCACCCGTCGGCCGCTCTTGGCCAGCACATAGGCGAGGTTGGTCGCAAGAAAGGTGGCTCCACAACCGCCCTTGGCCGGTATGAAGGCATGCACCTCACCCGAGCTGTCACCAAAGCGAGAAGTGTTGGCCCGCGCATCGCGCAAGTAGTCCAGCGCCACCTTCACGGTCTCGTCGCTCAGCGGCGCCGCCAGCACGTCGCGCACCCCTGCACGCATGGCACGTTTGAGGGTGGCCATGGAAGCGTCGTTGCTCACCATCAGCACCAGCACGCCCTGAATGCGCTGTGTGGCAGCGTCGATGAGTTCGAAGTCGGTGTCGTCCGGCCCGGGCAGGTCCAGCAGCAGCACATCGGGCTGATCTTTCTGCATCACTGAAAGCAAGGTACGGGCACCACCCACGTGCACGGTGATGTCCACGCCCGGCGGGCTGGCAAACTGGCGCACCACCTTCTCTCGGGTTTCTGGTGTGGCGCAGATCAGGGAAATTCTGGAGGTCATGGTTTGTTTGGGGAGTGCGATGCAAGAGATGGCGTCATGGGCACACCGGATTCCCGGCGCTGTTCATGTATTCGCGCGGCAAGCTGGTGGGAAACTGCGGAATCGGAAAAGGCAGGCCGAAGAAGGGACTGACGGGCGCAAACTGGGCCCCCACGATGCGAGCGGTCACCATCGTGCAGGTGTCGACATTGCAGCCCGGCGGGTCGTACTGAAGCACCATATTGGCCGGGGGAATCCCGCCACCTGTCATCTCGCTCATGCGCGCACGGATCAGAAAGTCACCAGTGGTCTCGATGCTGCACACCACCCCCAGGCGCGCACCCAGCCGCGTGGCCTCGTTCGCTCCGTTGAGCAGGAACAGCCAGCGACCGAACTCCATGATGCCCAGCAGCAGGGTGAAAAACAGAACCGCAATGAGGGCGAATTCGACCGCAGCCACGCCCTTCTGCAGGCGGTGGCGGCCCGTAAAAGAATGGAAGCGAGGCAGTTGCATGGTGCCTCCTCAATTCGTGCTGGCCGCCATGGTGATGCTCACCGGCGAGAAGTTGATGTTGGGCACCACCCAGGCAACCATCGACTCGAACGCATAGCCCACACCACCGCCTCCGACGGTGACCGACACCAGACTGGTGGTGCCCTCACCGGTCGACACGTTGGCATGCGTGTCCGCGCACAGCACCGGGTCACAGACCGAAATCATGGCCAGGGTAAGGTTGGTCACCAGTGGCTCGCTCTGACCACAGTCGAAGGCTCCGCACAGAGCCAGCGAGCGGGCGTTGGTCCGAAGGCCATCGGCTGTCTGCCCTGCAGGCGGGCTCGCCAGGTTTTGCTGCGACAGGTAACGCGCAGCACCCCGCGTGGCCTTGACCAGTCCGTTGTACTGGTAGAGCGCCCGGCCCAGCTCCGTGATGCCAAAACACAGGATCAGCATCGGCAGGATGATGATGGCCATCTCCACTGCGGCAACACCACGCTGGCGCTCTTTCCGGTGAAGTCTTGTCGTACTCATGGTCATTGCACCAGTTGCGGCACCAGGGGTCCGAAGGTGCCTGGTGCGCCGTTGGTGGCACAGGCACTGCCGGCCGCCGTGCTCAGCCCCAGGAATTCCATGGTCGGAACCGGCGAACTGCCCAGCATCGGATTGAGCATCAACACACAGGCCCAGCCTTCCACCTCTGGACGACCCGTACCACTGTTCCAGACCGTGCAGTCAACCACCGGTGCCACCACCACCCGGCGATTTCGGCCCAGTGACTCATGCTGAGCCGATGTGATGCGGTTATACGGGTTGGGTGGATTGAACTGGTATCTCTCGTAGGCGGCAGCTGCCGTCCGGTAGTTGACGGCCCCGGCTGAACTTCCGCTGTAGGCGTTGAAGCTCGACGGCCAGTTGGATGAGGTGTAGCCATATCCAGTGATGTCTGGCGGCGCTGTGCCCACCTGCGGATTGCCGGCGCCATTCCGATAAACGCCAAAGCGCGAGTTCCATGCAGTCTCAAGCGACGCGATGGCACCAGGCTCATCGACCTCGGTCCCTATTGCCGTGTCGCATTGCCCCGGGCCGGTCAGCAGATCAGCAAGTTCACTGGCGCCACCACCAGGCGGTGTGAAGTCGATCCAGCCGAAGTTCCCCGTGCCGTAAGGCGACCCCGGGCCCTCAGGGGGCGCCAACCACTGGCCGATCAACAGGCCAAAATTGGAAGCAGCCGTGGTGCCCGGCACCTTGCAGGCCCCTACCGGAATGGCACAAGCCGAATCCGATGGCGCCAGGGTAGCCACCGCGCGGGCCGACACCGTCTGTGTGCTCAACAAGGGGTTGAGCACGCGCATGAAAAGCACCGGAATATCGGCCAGCGGCAAGCTGCATTGCACGAAGGCGGCGGTGTTCGCGTCGGCCGATGCCTGGGTGACATAGGGGCCCGCCAGATTCTCTGCGAAGGTGATGTTTTCCGACTGGACATTGACCACCTGCCCCTGGAAATTCACCCGGTTCTGGATCACCGCGATGTTGCCGTCCAGCGGGTTTTCGCTGACCCCGCCGGTGGTGAACACCCGCCCGTAGGCGATTGCACGACTCAACGCATTTGGATTGTTCTGCCCGGGTCGCAATTGCGAGGACGCAGCCAGCGCACAGGCATCCATGGCGTTCTGCAACTCGGTCTTGATGATGAAGAAACGCCCCAGATCGAGGGCCAGGCCTGCAAACCCGATCAGCACCGCCAGCGTGAGTCCCAGCATGATCGCCACCGCGCCGCGTTGGTGCCGGGCAGTGGCTGCGCGACGATTGCGATTGAGCTTCATGAGACTCTCCCCGGTCGGTCTGCGTCGGTCATCGAATCAGTCGCCGGTGATCGCGCCGCCGATGTTGATGATTTCAAATGTCTTGGGCGGCGCCTTGAACGAGTCCACATAGCGCCTCTGCGCCTCGCTCGCGGCCTTGCCATCGATGCCCAGCACCGGGTCGCGGTTCTGCTCGCTGGCCTGCGGGTTCAGGGTTTGCACAGCTCGTGCTTCGCGCACGGCCACCCCCATGTTGGCATCCAGCCTTGGGGTGCTGGTGGCGCATGCCGTTGCGCCCAGGGCGACAGTGCCAACCATCAACCATCTGGCGAAGCGCGGGGTCACGGTGTCGTGTTTCATGGCGTTGGCTCCTTACTTCGTTTGCGGGTTGACTGCAGGTGCTGCTGGCGGTGTGTCAGCCGGCGCTGGCTGGTTGGGCCGGTAGGCTTCCAGTTGTCCACCCAGATAGAACTCGGCCCGGCTGGGCGGGTGGTAGCTGTCGGTGGGCAAGGCGTAGCCAGGGTCCAGCGGTTTCACCAGCCGCGGGGTGATGACAAACATCAACTCGGTGCGGTCGTCCTGGAACTCGTTGCTGCGGAACAGTGCGCCCAGCACCGGGACCTCGCCCAGGCCGGGCACGGCGTCCAGCGCCTGGCGGGCGTTGTTCTTGATCAACCCGGCAATCGCCAGGCTCTGCCCGTCCATCAACTGCACCGTGGTGGCGGCGCGGCGGGTGGTGAAGCTCGGCAGAATGGACGTCACACCGGCCACCGTGGTGAAGGGTGTTCCCGTGGGTGACAGCTCAGAGACCTCGGGCGCCACCTTGAGGTGGATGCGCCCGCCTTCGAGCACGGTGGGGGTGAACTTCACACCGACACCGAATTCCTTTTCTTCCAGGGTGATGGTGGTGCCGCCGGTCGCGTTGTTGTCGCGCGCCACCGGAATGAAGATCTTGCCGCCGGCCAGGAAGCTGGCCTCCTGACCACTCACGGCCACCAGATTGGGTTCGGCCAGAATCTTGACGACCCCATCACTTTTTTCTGCGTCGAACTGAAAGCGGTTGCCGCTTAGTGGGTTGATGCCACTGAAGAGGCCGCGCCCGTCACCGCCAAAGTTGGGGTTGATGCCGTAGGTCCAGCCGCCGCCTGTGCGGGTAGAAAGCAGGTTGATGCCCATCTTCTCCATCATGGTCTTGGACACTTCGGCCACCACCACCTCCAGCATCACCTGTTGTGCCTCGGCCACCGAAAGCAGGTTGACCACGCGGGCGCCAGCGGTGCGTGCAGCGGCCGCGCCGCTGCCACCACTGGTGCTGGCCACCTTCATGGTGGCACCCGATTCGGCGCGGTTGTCACCAGCCACCACCGGCAGCACCAGGCTCTTGTTGACGTCGCGCACGAAGGCATTGGCGATCTCTTCGGCCGCCATGGCCTTGACCGCACTGGAGACCACCCCGGTGAGAATGACCGAGTCGGCCGCCGGGCGCACCTGGATGCCGGTCTCGTTGGGCAGCAACTCGCGCAACTTGGCTTCCATGCGCTTGTAGTCAATGTTCACATTGACGTCGATGGCCGTGGCTCCGCCCCCCTTGCGCCAGACGATCAGGTTGGTGGATCCGTAGGCCTTGCCCAGCAGGTACAACTCGGTCGGACTGATGAGGGTGACGTCAGCCACAGTGGGATTCCCCAGCGAAATGCGCGTGACCTCGGTGGGCATGCGCAGCAGCGTGGACTTGCCGACCGTGAGGTCCATGGACGGGCCGACGGTGGCCAGATCGGTGCTGATGTCGGCCGAGCGCAGCGGTGCGGCGGCCACCTGACTGGTGGTGACGCCACGGGTGACCGCAGTCTGGGTTTGTGCCGGGACAGCGGTCAGCAGGCCGGCGGCGGCCAGGGAGAGGCTGAGGGCGCGCAGAAGTGTGGTGTTCATGGTCGCTTCCTTGTTAGAAACTGGCGGAGGACTTCTGGGTGCCCCGGATCACCTCGACGGTGGTCGCCGGTGGCGCCATGGGGGAAGCAGCGGGCGCGGCCGGTCGAGTTGATACGCGCCGCACCGGCGCTGCCGCTGGCGCTGCGACAGGCACGGGCGCGGGTGCCGGGCGGGCATCGCCGAACAGGTCGTCGCGGGTGATGCCGGCGGTTTTGGCGCCATCTTCAATATCCACCTGGTTGCGCAACATCAGCGAAAGCGTGCCCACGTTGCGCGCCAGGTCGATCTTCTCGGCCTGATCGGGCGTGACCTCCAGCGTGACGGCGTTGACCACACGCGCACGCGTCTCGTCGGGGCGGCGCGCCTCCTGGGCCACCGCCAGCACCATGATCCGCTCCAGCACCACGCGTGAGATGGCGTTGTCGCGGTCGTCGCGGATGTTGACCAGCAGGTCGACAAAGCTGCCCGGCGCCAGGAAGCCGGCCACACCGATCACCTCGTTGACCTTGACGGTGATGGCGCGGTGGCCAGACTTGATGATGGAGTCCAGCCCGGCCTTGGTGCCCTCGGGCGCCAGCTTGGGCTCCAGCACCGGCTCCCCCTGGAAGATGCCGCTGCGCACCACCCGGCCCTCCAGCTGCTTGGCGTCGGTGAAGGCGCCGGCCGGCACGTTGCCCGCCGGCCAGGCAATGCCCTGCAACATGACCGGCGTGATGGCCTGGCCCAGATCTAGATCGCGCGTGGCCACCAGCACCTGGGTGCGGTCTCCATTGGATTGTTGGCCCAGCCAGCGCGCCGCCAACACGACCGCTGCCGCGCCAGCCAGCAGCGACAAGAGCAACATGAAAAGGGCCCGTTTGCTTTGCATGATCAATCTCCTCAAAGGTGCTGGTCAGTGGCCGGCTCGGCGCATCCGGGCAAACCGAAATAATTGGCCCAGGCCCATTCAAGCGCCTGAGGTGTCAGCCGCGGGGCGCTCTGGCGGTAACGGGCGAGGTCGGCGATCTTGCTGATCACGTCGTAGGGAATGCACGGCAGGTAAGGCTGGCCGTGGTGCGGATGCAGGGTGTGGATCAGGTGCTGCACACCGGGCAACTCTTCAGGCACCCCTGTGCGCTGGCAGGCCTGAGACACCACTTCGCGGTAGGCGGCGGCATCCAGCGGCTCGATCTCGATCTTGTAGCCCAGGCGCCGCGCAAAGGCCGGATCAACCAGGCTCTCGGGTGGCAGGTTGCTGGAGAAGATCACCCGCACATCGAAGGGCACGGAAAACTTGGTGCCGGTGTTGAGCGTGAGGTAGTCGACGTGCCGGTCCAGCGGCACGATCCAGCGGTTCATGAGTTCGGTCGGGCTGATGCGCTGGCGCCCCAGATCGTCGACCACAAAGATGCCGTTGTTGGCCTTGAGCTGGGGCGGCGCGATGTGCATGCGGGTGTGCGCGTCGTAGGCCAGGTCCAGTGTGTCCAGCGTCAGCTCGCCGCCGGCAATCACCACCGGGCGTTCGCAGCGCACCCAGCGGCCGTCGGTCGAGAGGTCGCGCAGCAGGCCACGGCCCACGCCCGTGTTGCTGGCCCGGGCAGCCCGGTGCACGATGGGGTCGAACACCTGAATGACCTCACCATCAACATAGATGGCGTGAGGCACCCAGACATGTCCTTCGATCGTGCGGACCAGGTGCTCGGCCAGAAAGGTTTTGCCGGTGCCACTGGCGCCGTGCAGATAAATGGCCTTGCCCGAGTTCATTGCACTGCCCAGACTGGGCAACAACGGGGCCGGCAGCACCATGTCGGCCAGCACTTCGCGCAGGCGCTGGGCGCGCACCGGCTGCAACTGGCTGTTCTGCTCATGCACCTGGGCCACGTAATCGGCCACTGGCACCGGGGCCGGGCCCATGTAATGGCATTTGTCGAAGGCCATGCGCGCGCGGCGCTGACCGGCGTCGGTCAGCACATAGCTGATGTCGCCCTCCAGCGTGCCGCGGCGCGGCACCTCGACCAGGGCCTGCGTGCGCATGTGAATGAGCAGGCCGTCAACCACCTGCGCACCCAGCCCGAGCTGCTGGGCCAGGGCAAAGAGCTTGAGCTCGCCCTTGCGTGAAAGGTGGCGCAGCGCCAGGTCGGTGAGGAAGGCGGCGGGCAGACCCGCGAGGTCGGGCCCGTCGCCAAATGGGTCGCTTGGCACGATCTTGAGCAGCGACAAGGGCGAAGGCTGGGACAGTTCGGACATGACAGCCTCGCTCACCAGAACTGGATGAAGGGTGCCCGGCCCGTGAGGGTCCAGGCGGCGTAGCCGGCCACACCGCCGGCAATGGCCAATGCGTAGGGCATGCGCCAGGCGGTCTGGCAGCGGGCATCAAAACCGGGGCCGGTGGCACCCGGGCGCAGCTGGCTCAGCATGGGCCCCATGTTGTGGCGCACCAGTTGCCTGCCCGGAAACAGCAGCAGCCGGGCCATGGCCAGCACACCACCGGCCAGCAGCACACACAAGGCGAGATTGACGGTGGCGGCCGGGCCGGCGAAGGCCCCCACGGCGGCCAGCAACTTGACGTCGCCCGCACCCAGGGCGCGCAGCAGCCACATGGGCAGGAAGATCAGCAGACCGGTCAAGGCGCCGGCCAGCGAAAGCCAGAGGCCCAGGGCGCCAGGCTGGGTGGTGAACAGACCGGTGCGGGTGTCAAAAGCCGTGTCGGCCAGGTTCAGAAGCACACCAGCGATCAGCGCGACCAGAACCAGGGTGTTGGGAATGCGCCGCTGCAGGGCATCGGACCAGATCGCCAGTACCAGCAACACGCCCAGCATCATCAGGGCGGTTGACTGCCAGCCAGCGGGCGACAAGATCCAGGTCATGAGCAACTCCCTCGACTCAGCGTGGTGTGTGTTCGTTCTTCAAACCCATGTCGCCGGTTCAGCGGGTCGACTGCGTGTGCGCTTGGCATGATCGACCTTCATGCCTTGATGTGTGGAGCGGCTCAGCCGCCGGCTCCGATGGCCTGGAGAAACGTTCCCGTCCAGATGGACCAGATTCGCCCGTTGTCCAGTCCGGTCGCCGACAGAGCGCCCAGGACGGCCAAGGCAATCAGGGCCACCAGCAAGGCGTATTCAATGGCGGTGACGCCCTGTTGTCGCTGTCGTGATCGCATGACGTGCCCCTTGTTCAGAAAGGTGGGGGATTGAACCTGGAGCCCTGTACCCGGGCTCACAGGTTCAATCCATCGCAACCGCGCATGGATCAGCCGCCACCGCCGAGAGCGGCGGCAAGTGCATCGGAGATCGCGGTGAACACGTTAGTCAAACCGGTGCCGACTATCTGCACCGAAGCAATGATCACCACCGCGATCAGCGCCGCGATCAGGCCATATTCGATGGCGGTCACCCCTTCTTCATCGCGAAGGAAACGGCGGGTTGCATTCACAAACTTTTGCATGACTCAACTCCAGGTAGGTTGAAACATCAGCCACCCCCCATGAGCGACTAATGACTAATGAGTCGCATTTGTGATCCCCTCCCATTGCTACTTAAGCAGTCTTTTCAGAGCACTTTCTGTAACTCACGTTTACATTCTGTTCCTCGTTTGGCGAAATGCAATACACCAAAAAGGAATTTGTTACTTTTTTAGCCACCGCTTGTACAGAACGGATGGATTTATGTGATGGATTTCACAAACCGGTCCGTCCGAGACGACAAAAAGACCACTCATCTGACATTTCTTGTAACTATCTGTTAATTTTGTTTCTGAGACAAAGTACCAGCGGATGCCACGCCCAGGCTCGTGGTTGCGGCGAGGCGTGGCGGTGGGCTGCACCGTTTCATGCATCAGGGGGCCCCTCTTTGCCTTTTAAGACTCATAGCACTTGCATTCAATCGCTTAGATATGATGGGCACCTTCGAACTACGAGGCGTCGTGGATGAAACAGCTGATCGTTGGAGATGAGGCGACCGTCACTCGCTTGGCGGAACGGCTCAAGCGAGCCAGCAACCATTCGGAGTACCAGCGCATCCAATGTGTGCTGATCAGGGCAGCGCTGGGCAGTTCGGCCGCGCAGATTGCGCAGTTGCTTGGCTGGTCGACGACCACCGTGCACGTGCTGCATTCCCGATGGGCCAAGGAGGGTGACGCCATTTTTGCCGTTCAAGCTCGAGGTGGGCGACACCATCAGCACCTCAGCACAGAGCAGGAACAAGCGCTGCTTGCACCATTCTTCGAGCGCGCGCAGGCCGGCGACATGTTCAAGGTGGCCGAAATTCAGCAGGCCTACCAGGAACAGGTCGGCAAGACGGTGGCGCCCTCCACGATCTACCGCCTCCTTGATCGCCATGGCTGGCGCAAGCTCGCACCCCGGCCGAGGCATGCCAAGTCCAAGGCAGCGGCAGAAGCCGCGTAAAGCAACACTGATCCTGTGGACGAAGCGGTTCACCTCAGCGGTTTAAGCGCTACTGCCCGGTACTCAACCCCACCGACCCCCGCTGGAAGCGGTGCGCGAAGGGGGCTTCGCCATCCCTGTCTCCGCACACCTTGACGCGGTCGAAGCTGCACCGTCCTCGCGGCTTGCGGCACTCGAATCAAACCACAAAAGCACTGGATCAATCACAGGTTCAGTCTGATACTTTTATATTTTTGAACGCAAATATGAATGCTGAGACGACGCGTTGGACCCCGCATGAGACGGGTCTGCCTCAAGGCCTCCCAGGACTTTGAGTGTCTTGAAATGCTGGCGCCTTTGCAGCGCAGGCGCTCCACTCGCGTCATATGCGGCTGCCTGACCAAACGGGCACAGCTCGGCATTCAGCAGGAGAGGCATCTATCGGCAGGCAAGACGGCGAGACGCTTGCAACACACCCGAATGACCGTCTCGTCACAGCGCTCAATTGCAAAGGCGCTCTCAATAGTTGTTTCGTCCCTATTTATTCAGGAACAAATCCAAGGATCGCCTACCAGATTTCCTCAACATCGTCAGTCGGGGGCCCTCAATATTGACAGTTGCATGGAGCTTCAAAAAGGCGTAGGAGCTGTGCCCGTGACGGGCCCTCATGCTGTGGCATGCATCCAGATCGTTCGATGGCGAACAGACAGACAGCCTCAAGCCTGCCCCAATCAGAAGTCTGTGATTGGCGATGTGCTGTCTCGTCGCGCCTCTTGAAGACCCTGGTCAACGGAAGCGAAATTGATTGCAGCCGAAGGTCCTGTCCACCAACCGAAGGGAAACCCCATGACTAAAGAGAAAACGGCCCACATCGAGCCATCCAGGCACTCAACCGACGAAGTTGATGAGTTTCTGAATCTGGTGGAGGACAACGTCGATGACGCTCCAGGCGCTGGTTCGCCGAGCATCAAGCCGAACACGAATCTGGATGACGACGGCAAGCCCTCCACGGACACACCGAAGAACCCAAAAATCTGACCGGTCCGCATCTTGTTCGGCGTGATGCGTTCCTTTTTTGGCGAGCGCTGTTCACCTGAACAAATTGCCCTGATGCTGGTCCGCAGCTTTCACAAAGTCCCTGAGCAACCTGCGTCACGCAGCGGCAAAGGGCTTGCGGCCATCAATGATGGTGGGCAGGAACTCCGTCACGGTGGGATGCACCGGCAGCGCCTCGCGCACCTGGCGCCAGCTCCCCTGGCTGGCCATGACCAGGCCAATGGCCTGGATCACCTCGTCGGCCGCCATGCCCAGCATGGTGGCACCGAGGAAATGCCCGCTGTCCTCGTCGACCAACAGCTTGATGAGGCCGGTGGTTTCGCTTTCTTCCTTGGCGCGGCTCACATCCTTCATGGCATGCACGGCCTGGCTGATGCGCCTGCCTTCGGCCACCAGGCGCTTGGCATCGGCTTCGTACAGCCCCACATGAGCCAGTGGTGGGTCGGTGAACATGGCGTAGATGGTGTTGCGCGCGTCGGCACTGCGCTGCCCGCCTGCCAGGTTCTCGGCCACGATGTCGTGGTCGTGGTAGCTGGTGTGGGTGAAGGCACCGCGCTGGTTTATATCGCCCAGCGCCCAGATGCCTGGCACATCCGTCTCCAGCCGGTCGTTGGTCTCCAGGTAGCCGCGTTTGTTGGTCTTCAGGCCCACACTCTGCAAGCCCAGGTCGTCGGTGTTCGGCGTGCGCCCCACGGCCACCAGCAAATGGCTGCCTTCCACGGTGCGGCCGTCGGCCATTTCTACACGCGCGCCGGCTCCGTCTAAGGCGGGCAGCACGCGCTTGATCTCCACGCCCAGGTGCAGCTCAATGCCTTCGGTCCGCAGCATGTCGGCAATGGCCTCAGACACATCTTCGTCTTCGCGCGAAGTGAGCCGCGGCCCGATCTCGATGATGCTCACCTTGCTGCCCAGGCGCCGAAAGATCTGCCCCATTTCCAGGCTGATGTAACCGCCGCCAATGATCACCAGCTTGCGCGGCAATTCACGCAGTTTCAGCAGGCTGTCGTTGTCGAGGTGGGTGGTTTCTTTCAAGCCGTGAATAGGCGGGATGAACGCTCGCGTGCCGGTGTTCAGCACCAGCTTGGGGGCTTGCAGGGTGCGCGCGCCGGCTTCCACGATGAAATCTTTGCCCGCGCGCCCGGCCAGCCTGCCATGTGCCTTGACGATGGTGAGACCATCCAGACCACCCAGCCACGATTCGAGCCCCGCCCGCGATTCGTCCACGCGCTTGTGCATGCGTTGCATGGCCGCTTCGAAGTTGACCTGAACCGGCCCCACCTCCACGCCAAACTCGGCCGCGCGGCGCACAAGCTGAGCCACCCGGGCCGATTTGCGCAAGGTCTTGGTGGGTGTGCAGCCCCGGTTGACACAGGTGCCGCCCAGCTCGTGCGCCTCCACCAGCGCCACCTTGCTGCCCTTGGTGACCAACTTGGCGGCCAGAGCGGGGCCGGCCTGGCCGGCGCCGATGACGATCGCGTCAAATGTTTCGTTTGCCATCACGCCACCTCCTGATCAAGGGGCCAGAAGGACAACCGGTCCCGGTGGCCGGTCAGTTGCCCGGGCACTGGTCCGTGCGCGGCGTTGCTGATCCTGTTTGAGAAAAGGTCCATCCAGAGGGTTTTCATCAACATCTCCTGGTTGTGGTGCAAGCACCATGACGGGCGCCATCGACCCTGTTCGATGGCTGCACGCGTGCATCATGAACCCATTGGCGATCACAAAATGCAGCCTGCCCCAGGGCGCCGCAGGTCTTCAGGCTAAAGAGTCCGGCGAAGCGACAGGCGTTCCCGAAGGAATGGGGCCGCGTTGTCATGAACTGCGGTTCTGGCTGGTCGCCCTCGGTAGGCTACGCCGTTTAGTCCCGGCTCAGACGCCCCTGAGTTCGGCCTTGCGCTCGATGACCCGCGACACCAGGCCGTACTCGACGGCCTCCTCGGCCGACATCCATCGGTCCCGTTCGATGTCAGCCAACACCTCTTCCAGCGACTTGCAGGTCTCTCTGGCGATGGTGCGTGCGATGCGCTCGCGCGCTTTGACGATCTCGCGCGCCTGGATGGCGATGTCGCTGGCCGGCCCACCCGAGCCGCCGCTGGGCTGGTGAATGAGAAAGCGGGTGTTGGGCAAGCAATAGCGCCGCTCGCGCGGTACCGCCAGGTACAGATGTGTGGCGGCGCTGCCCACCCAGCCAGTGCCGATCATGTTCACCGGCGCGGCAATGAAGCGCACGATGTCATGGATCGCGTCGCCCGACTCCAGGTGACCGCCCGGCGAACTCACCAATACATCGATGGCTTCGGCACTGTCGGCGTCCAGGGCAATGAGCCTGCGCGTCACGTCTGCCGCCACCGCGTCGGTGATGGTGCCGAAGATCTGCACGGTGCGTGCCTTGAATGCCTTTTCCTCCAGGTAGGCGGTGCGCGGTTCCGGGGCGCTGGGTGGGGCGAGGGAGTCTGGTGTGTCCATGGTTGATTGAAATCCTTGTGAATGGAACTGCCTTGACGAACGAGGCGGCACTTTCGTGACACCCGACTTGCGATCAGCCTGTGGCAAGATTTGCCGATGAACGAGACACGCGAGCTGCTGATACTGATCAACGCCGACCACCGCCAACTGGTGCGCGCAGCCACCCGCCTGCTGGGCTCGGCTGAGGCCGAGGATGCCGTGCAAGACGCCTACGTCCGCGCCCTGGAAGCCCAGGCCCTCCAGCTCACCACCGCCCAGGCCTGGCTACTGACCGTGGTGCGCAACCTGGCCATCGACCGCCTGAGACGGCGCAAGTGGCTGCTGCAATGGACGGCCGATTCGAACGCCAGCGAGCCGCTGCCTACATTCCCCTCGGCAGAGATTCAAGCGGCGCTGGCCGAAGAGACCATCCACGCCCTGCGCCTGCTGGCGGCCCACCTTTCCCCCGCAGAAGGTGCCGCCGTCTTGCTGCACGAGGTGTTTGAAGCAGGCCATGCCGAAATCGCCCAGGCCAGCGGCAAGGCCGAAGCCGCCAGCCGGCAGCAATTGCGGCGGGCGCTGATGCGGGTAAGGCAGGCACGCGACGCATCCAGGCTCCACCCAAATCCGGAACTCGATCCGGGTGAAGAGACCCTCTTCCGCCTCTACCTGCAATCACTTCATCTGCGTGACCCGCAAGCCCTGTGGGCCATGCTGCGCCATCCGCCCATCAGCGCCGTGGCAGAGGTACCCCGGGCGGCAAGCGAAGTCGCGGCAGTGCGGCCTGCGACCACCTGCGGTGTCGTGCAAGTGGGCGGGCAATTGCAGTTGGTGCTCACGCTGGATGGCGTCACGCTGTGCGTCTTGCCGCTGGGTGCGCGAACCGAGCGCGACCGCGAGACCGCAGCGTTCTGACGTCTGCACCGCTGGATAGGCAGTCCAGCTGAAACGCATAGCACGCGTCGTGCGGAAGCTCGCCGAAAGCGGTTTAGGCCAGAAAACCAGCGCAGAAACAATCACCGAGCACCGCCTGCGAGCGACATCCCCTCTCGCAAAAATGACGGCTACACAGGGTCGAACTCAGACTTCCCGTTGAATTTTGACCGCGCAAGTCCCTTCAACAACCGATCTGTTGTTATTTCCCAGATCCGCCACAGGATGATGCCGCCGACGATGCCTAAGAGCACGTCGATCAATGGGTGCTGAAAGAGCCCGACTCGATGCCACCAGCCTCGAAGCGTGTAGTGTGAGATGTAGATGAACATCGACGCACCAGCGACAAGCGCTGCGATCCTGTTCAGTGGGTAAAAGAGCCGCACCCGCGACACCAGCAGCAGTGAGATACCGCCCACGGCAACCCAGATGACGCCGTGCCCCAGCCAAAAACGATTCAAAACGTGGCTCCATATCAAAGGCGGCAACAACAGCACCAGCACCCCGGCGAGGAGCCGCTGTTCTCTGGAGTTGGCAGATGCGACCACCCAACCAAGCGCAAACAGCCACATGAGCATATGCGGCACGCGGTTGTAAAGGTGCTCGGCGTTCCAAAAGAGCGGCACCCCGATGGACAACATCACACAAGTCGCCAACACAGCGAGCGCGAATCGAAAGTCATGAGCGATGGCAAAGTCGCGCGCCCGGCCCCAACTCATCAGCAGAGCGGTAAGCATCAGCACCTGGACAATCAATTCAAGGAACCAGAAACCGAACTTTTCATTCCGAGCGTCGGTCCAGTTGTCCAAAAGGAACAACGCAATCGGCTCGAAATCCTTCGTCTTGAACTCAATAAGTGCGAGCGCAAGGAATGTCGGGACGGCAACTCGCAGGGCGGTCTCCACGACGGGGCGCACCGAGCCGGACGACAGTACATGGGGCAACTGAAAGCGCGCAAAGTTGAATCCAGCGATAGCGAGCAGAAGGTACGTCGAACCACTCACATTCAGCACATCAAAGTGACCCATCACGATCGCCAACATGCCAATAAAGCGAAAAAACACTGTGGTGTCGACCACATGCGTCAATGTCCGCTGTCGCGGCAAAGCCTCGAGCTCAGCAACACTGAGCGTCTGCCAATTCTCTGGCAGGTGGCCGAGATAGTCTTCGAGTTCCACCGACACCTCGACGAAACTCAGGGAGTCTCCTCCCAGGGAAACAAACGACGCATCTCGGGTCACGGGCATTCGAGAAAAGGCCTTTTGATACAGCCCAAGAACGCCACGAGGCTTGCTGAATGCGGGCAACCTGGACCAACCGTTGTGCGGCAGTATTGGTGCAGAGGTTGTTGGCTGCCAGGCGCCAAGTTGCGCAGAAAACTTGCGCGAGACCTCTGCCCTGCGCGGTTTTCCCGATTCGGTCTGTGGCAACTCGGGCCAGCGCACAACTGAAATCGCGCCAGCCCCGCTCACTCCGCGCTCTCTGAGTGCGCATTCTGCTGCTTCGCGGAGCTGCAGATCGGATCGATCAAGTCCGTCAGCCACAGCAATGAGCAAGCCATCACCACGCAGTTCGTCCGGTACACGTGCCACACAAAGACCGGTGGCTACTTGCAACAACTCTGCCATCCGCTCCTCAACCGCATGAGGAGGTACCTTTATTCCGCTGATATTGAGCACGTCGTCCGCGCGACCCAGGAAAAACAGCTGCCCCTCGCGCATCTCGCCAAGGTCGTTGGTTATGAGCCAGCCGCCTTGATCAACCACACGGACTTTGCGACCCTCGACCAGCATTTCTTCGGCGACGTTGCTGCCACGGATCCTGATTCGGCCATTCGCCGCTATCTGTATTTCAACGTCTCCAGCTGGCCGCCCAACCGATTCGAGCTCTGCTGACGTCGCTTCTGACAAGTTCAAGAAGGTAGAGCGCGAGGCCTCAGTCAGACCGTAATGCTGAACGATGCAAGCGCTCGAAAAAAAATCCCGAAGTTCCGACTTTTCGGCCACAGACATTGGCTGGCTGCCAATCTCGACCCACTTCACTCTTGATGCGTGTCGCTCGAACAGATGCCGGTTCTTCAGTACCAGTCGCCAGAGACTCGGTACGGCAGAGATGGCATTGATCTCGCCGCCTTCCAGCATCGCACTGAGTTCGCGCAGATCGAAACCATTGGGTGGCACGTAAACGGCCCCTCCCGCACCGAGTACGGCTCGCGCCCTGCCCAGGCCAAAAGAGTGAAATACCGGCACGCCAATATACTCACGCACTTCGCTGGTGAGCTTCATCACCTCCTGAATCCGGTGTGCCGTACTGGTCAGGTTCTTGTACGAAAGCAGAACGCCTTTTGGTTCGCCCTCGGTCCCGGATGTGTAGGCGACCTGAGCGACGTCCTCGCTGTCTGAGAGCGCAATCTGGCGCGCCAGCCAACCACCTTCCCGAACTGGCTCCTGCACCTCGGTCACCAGGCAAGCCGCTATCCGGCTGGAGTCGTTGGGGCCACGCAGCAGAACAATGGCCCGTCCTGAATCAGACAAGTCAAAATAACGATTCAGGAAGTCAACCGAGTTCGTGGCCACGAGGCCAACGTATTCGTTAGTAACCTTGCTATTGACTGGAATAGACAAACGGCGTCCCCCCTTTAGGGCTCGGCAACTTACGAATTGATGACTTGGGTTTGGAAGCGCAAGTCTCGCAGAAAACACCACTTTCGGAGCACTCCCACAAAAAATTTTGACGCCTGAGTATTCAAAAACACACACTCCAACATCAAAAGTGAAAGCGCTAAACGCGGCAATACGCGCCGATTTTTATCCTTGCATATCGGATATGCGGTCGCAACCACTCTGGCGTCTGAGGCGAGATGCGAGATGCTTTACACCACCCCCGGGTTTCGTGGAGGCCATTGGCGTTTGTTCAGTCATACCGCCACCGCAGGGGCTTGACCTGCGAGTCGCTGGAAGTGGTTTGCCTCAGCTTCAGCTGGAGCGAGGTATCTGACAGGGAAGAGCAAGCGGTGATGATTGAACCGCGACATCCGTTCCCTGGTTGCCAAAACCGCCGACTCCCGGTTTTTGCCAAGAGCAGCGATGAAGCATCTCAGCCATGTACAACCTGATGATCGTTCCTGCCAGGGCAGGGCCGCGCCGCTGCGACGCAGGGCGCGGTGGTAACGATGCGTGGTGTTGGGTGTGCCACGCGGCGGCCGTTCAGAAGCTTCTGATGCGCCGGCTGTGTGCGCGGTAACCTAGGGTGCGCATCGTGTTTCGTGCTGACTCGGGGTTCTGCCGTTGGCTATGGGCGTGAAATACCCGGGTTGAACCGCTTCCCGCAGGCCCGGTTGCGGCTTGAATCGATTGCATTGTTGGTCAAAGGGGCGCGAGGCAGCGGCAGCGATTGTTGCCCAATGAAACTCAAGGTCTGCGTGGGTGCGTTGTCGCACAGACGCTTCGATGCCTCACGCCTCAAGCTTGCTTGAACAGTCTCGTGTCACAGTCGGGCTCCATTTCTGCGAACAGGGAAAGCTCGAGGTTGTTGCCATCCATCCCGCCCTGCACGGCTTCACCGACTGGTTCGCTCGCGCGAACGGTAGCGCCACAGACCGATCTTTCGAGGCGAGACTTTTTGACCTGAACCGCTTGAATCCGCAGCCGAGTATTTCAGCGGGTGCCCTCGACACCCGGTGTGTGAACCGTGCACGTCTACACGCGCACCCCCAACCTGCCGCAACATCCGCTGCAACATCCACCGACTTTATGCCCGAGACTCCCCTTGTCCTGATCGTCGATGACGATGTGTTCATGCGCTCCCTGCTCTGTCGCGTGTTGGTTGCGGCTGGCATGAGCGTGGCAAGCTTCGGGTCTGCGGCTGAGCTGCTCAGGGAAGGCGACCTGAAAACGGCCAGTGTCCTGCTGCTGGACCTGAGAATGCCAGAGATGTCCGGCATGGAGCTTCATCAGTTGCTTCAGCGCCGCGGCGTCAACCTGCCTGTGCTGTTCATCAGCGGCGAAGCCGACCTGGCAACAGCCGTCACAGCCATGCGCAACGGCGCTGCCGACTTCATCGAAAAACCGTTTCAGGGTGCTTTGCTGGTCGAGAGCGTGCGCCGCGCAGTCGCCCGCCACGCGGATCGCACGACACCACCAAAGCCAGTGGCCGACCCGCATTTTCTGGCCTGTTTAGAGGCATTGACATCAAGGGAGCGCGAGGTGTTCGATCTCCTCGTCACAGGCATGAGCAGCAAGTTGATCGCACGCGAGCTTGGCGGGAGTTTTCGAACGATCGAGAGCCATCGGGCCCAGGTCATGCGCAAGATGACGGCCCGTCATCTGCCCGATCTCGTGCGCATGAGCATCGAGTCAGTGGCGCCTCGCTAGGTACCACGCTCCGTATGCGTACGGATGGCACCTTTTGTGGGGGTTCGTTAAGGTTCGCTCTGAGACTCCGCAAGAGATGCAAGGCCTTCAGGTAGGCAGCGCTGGAAGGGAGTTTTGAGGTCCGCGCTTCCTCCCACAGGAAGCGTCGTCTTAGAAAAAGGGCATACCCGTCGGAAACCCGGGGACGCAAAGTCACCGGTCTAAGGGGCACACGCCCTACGACAGCGGGGCAGCCAGGGCGACCCAGGTCATTCGTTCGCGACGGGTAGCGGACACGGCAGGAGCACCCTGAGTGGGAGATTGTCGCGCCGCGACCAGCTCCCACCTTCTTCCTTGAATCGACCGGACATGGTGGATTGGTGTTTTTTTCTCCTGGAGTTCATTCATGTTCACAAAGCAAAAAGTTTCCTTGGCCGCGGCCGCTCTGACTTCGATGGTGGTGCTCGGCACAGCAGTGGCTGCTCAAGACGACAGCGTCCTCACGGTCGACGCAACGCTGACTTCGGCATGTGCGGTTTCTGCGGGAGCGACGATCAGCTTCGGTTCGTTTTCGACCCTGGCCGCTGTGGACCAGACGGCCGACAGCGGCTCGACGTTCACCGTGGCGTGTTCGGCCGATATGGAGCCTGCAATCTTCGCGACCGGCACGCGCACCATCATCAACGGCGCCAATTCCCTGCCCTTCAACCTCAGCCTGACCAGCGGCGCTGTCGCCGATGATCTTCCGGCGACCTTGGCCCTCGCTGCGGCCCTGACCGTCGTGCAAGACGGAACTGAGCAGATCGTGCCGCTGTACGCACGGCTGGCCAAGGCAAACTTCGGCGCACTGCCCGCTGGTGCCTATGCCAATGGCAGCGCCGTGACGGTGTCGGTTTCGTACTAAACAAGCCATGCGACTGCAACTGACCAAGTCCGCAGTCGCCTGCCTGGGCCGCAGTGTGCTGGCGGGGCTGGGCCTCTGGGGAGCGGCGGCGCATGGGTTGACGATCTCGCCTGTGCTGGTGGAGCTGTCATCCGCCCGCCGGGTCGCCTCGATCACGATCACCAACCCTGGTGATCGCCCCCTCTCCTTCCAGACGCAGGTTCGCGGCTGGAGCCAGCCGAACGGCACCGACGTCTATGCCGACACCACCCAGTTGTTTGTCGCACCGCCCATCGCCGAGATCGCTGCAGGCGGTAGCCAGATTTTCAGGGTCACAACGCGCAACCGGCCAAGTGCCGATGAGCAGGCCTACCGGCTGATTTTCGAGGACGTGAGCGAAGTATTCGCTTCTTCGGTGCCAACCGGAGAGACGTCGATCAGTATTCGCGTCAATCACGATCTGCCGGTTTTCCTTGCAGCGGCGGGCACGCTGCGATTGCAGTCCCGGCTGGGGCCGTGCGCCAATGCCACAACCCTGCCTGCCACCACCGGCTGCGTGCGGCTCGACAACGAGGGCAGTCGCTATCTGCGGGTCAAATCCCTCACGCTGGAAAGCGGCAACTGGCGTAAGGACTTCAACGTCGCCACGCGCGTGCTTGCCGGCGCGTGGCGGGAATGGACCTTTGAACAACCCACCCAGTTGACGGGATCGCTGCGCGTGAGGGCCGAGACGTCGGACGGGCCGGTGACCTTCGAGTGGCCAATACCTCCGCGCTGAAACGAAGCGGTCATGGCACCACTGCTGCGATTCGTTTTCCGGGTCGTGCCTGCGATGACAGGACACTGGCGCCCCGGCCAACGAGATCAAAGGCTGCGCGCGCCTGCCTGCTTTTCGTTGCAGTTGTCACTTTCGCGGCGCCTTCACATGCGCAATCAAAAGCCGAAACACTGCTGCTCGACATCCGCATCAACGACAAGAAGCTTCCAGGCATCTTCCACGTGGAGCGACTGGCGGATGGGCGGCTTGCCCTGCCGGCCGAGCTGTGGGCAGCGGCGCGACTGCTGCCTGCGGGAGCGCCCGAGATACTGTTGGACGGCACGCGCAGCCATGTACTTGACGCGGTGGCTGGCGTTGTCTACAAGCTTGACCGGAGCCGGTTGTCGCTGGACATCACAGCGCCGCCTGCGGCCTTCGATTCGACCTCGTTTTCCCTGCGCGGCTCGCTGAATACGCCCACGCCGCCGCCACTCGGCGCCTACTTCAACTACGACCTGTCTGCAACGCGCGCCGAGCGCAGGTCCACAAAATATGGTGCGCTCGTTGAAGGCGTGGGTTTCAGCCGCTGGGGAGCACTGGTAGCAAGCAGCGTCGTTCGCGCCGATGAGCGGGCGCATTCAGCGATTCGGCTCGACACGTACTGGCGCACCGATTTGCCGGGTCGAATGGAAGCGCTGGTGGTGGGCGACGCCGTCGGCACCGGCGGCGCCTGGAGCCGCCCGGTGCGCTACGCGGGTGTGCGCTTTGCGCGCGAGTTCAGTCTCGCCCCAGGCTTCATCACCTATCCGAGCCCCTCGATCTCCGGTTCGGCGGCGCTGCCCTCAACGGTGGACGTGCTGATCAACAACCAGCGCAGTGCGCAGTCGACCGTGCAACCCGGACCGTTCGAGATCACCCACGTGCCCATCGTCACGGGCGCTGGTCAGATGCAGCTGGTGGTGCGCGACCTGCTCGGGCGCGAAACGCTCATCCATCAGAGCTATTACATCGCGCCACTGCTGCTCGCACCGGGACTCTCCGACTATTCGTTGGAGGCGGGCGCGTTGCGCAAGCACTATGGAACACGCAGCAACGACTACGGCCCGCTGTTTGGCGCCGGCACCTACCGCCTCGGCATCACCGACGCCGTGACCGGCGAGGTGCGTGCCGAAGCCGAGCGGGACCGCGCCGCCGCTGGCGCAGGCGTCGCAGTCATCGTCGCCGATCTGGCTGTCCTGGCATTCGCAGCCGGGTATGCGGTCTCCGATGGCGAGCGTGGCGCACACTACGTCGCGAGCGTCCAGCGAAGCACGCCCAAGGGGGGCGCAAGCCTTGCGGTGGAGCACTTCGACCAGGGCTATCGGCCATTTGGCGACGGCGCCCTCGAAACACGGCCCAAGGGCCAGATCGTCGCTGGCGGTGGTCTGGCGTTCGGGCGCGGCATCTCGGCAGGTTTGAGCTACACGCAACGCGGCACCTGGGAAGGCGCGCGTTTTTCAATGGTTGGCGCCAACGTTTCCATGGCGCTGCCCGGCAACATCGCCATCAGCGCCTTCGCGACGCAGCAGTTGGCCGCGAGCAGGCGCCTTGCCGGCGGCGTCAACCTGATCATTCCTTTCGGCGACCGGCGAACGCTCGCGGCGCGCAGCGCACGCGACAGCGCGGGGCATGTTGTCCATTCGATGCAGGCGACCCAAGCGGTGCCGGCCGGACCAGGTTGGGGCTGGCGCGTCGCCGGGAGCGACAGCACAACAACACACGTGCAAGCCGGAACGACCTTCAACACCAACCACGCGCAGTTCACCGCCGAAGCCAACGCGAGCCCGCACGCCCACGCCGTGCGGCTTGGCGCCAATGGCTCGATGGGGCGGATGTCGGGTCTGTCGTTCGCGTCGCGCCGCGTCGACCAGGGCGCGTTTGCCGTCGTTCAAATCGGCGACCTCGAAGGCGTGCCGATTTCGCTCAGCAACCAGGTGGTGGCCGTCACCAACCACAAGGGGCTCGCCCTGGTGACCGGGCTCCTGCCCTATCAGACGAATCAGCTCACGCTCGATGCCGACCTGTTGCCCTTCGACGTGGAGATCGGCGGAGTTCGAGAAGTGGTGGTCCCATATGCACGCAGCGGCACCTTCGTCAACTTCCCGGTCAAGCGCTCCCGCGACGCGCTGATCGTGCTGGTGCGGCCAGATGGTGTACCGGTTCCCGCAGGCGCACGTGTCACGACGAACCCTGGCCATCAGGCATTCATCGTGGCGCGGCGCGGCGAGGTGTATCTCGTCGATCTTCTGGACGACAACCGAATCGAAGTGCGCTGGAAGGGCGGCGGCTGCTCTGTGCTGTTGAAGATGGCGCCCGCGGTGCCCGGCGCTGTGCCGCCGCGAATCGGACCACTGGTCTGCGGAGGTGCACTGTGAAGTTGTTGCTCCGGGGCATTTCTGCCTCGCTGGTTTCTGCTGCCTGCACCCACGGGTGGACCGCACCCACCTGTACCGTCGCGACGGGCGCAACGCTTTCGTTCGGGGCCGTTGTCGCGCTTGCCAGTTCAAGCGATGTGACCACCAACAGCGGGAGCAGCTTCTGGATCAACTGCACCCCCGAGGTGACCGCCGCGCCTTCCCTGTATTCGGCGACGCCGCGCACGCTGACATCGGGCGCCAACAATCTCCCCTTCACACTCAGCACCGTGACGCCCGGCGGCGCGGAACTGCCTTCCGCCTCTCCAGGGGCGCCGCTGGGATTCACCCGAGACGGAACCAACCAGACTGTCACATTGCATGGGCGCCTATACTCGATCCACTTCAGCTCGCTGCCTTCGGGCGGGTATGCAAGATCGATTGCGCTGACGCTTGAATATTAGGGATGAGCTGCCTGAGCGCATCGGGCGCTTGCAGATCGCCTCCGAGGTACGTACGCGTACGGATGGCGTGTTCGCCTAAGCGTCTCTATGGTTGAGGATCGGTGCCGTCACGATGGTTCCCACGTGTCCGGACCACTGATTGCACTCAGTATCCATAACATCCCCTCATGCCGATTTCGACCACAGCGCTTCCCCCTCCCTCCTCAGCGATGGTGAGCGTCGCAACGTTGACAAAGGCACCCACTGGCATCACCGGCGATGCTGAGATCAGCCGATCGGTCAATCCCTTCGGAACGGCCGGGTACTGACGTGCCCGCGACCGGCCACGTCACCTACAGCTTCAGGCTCTACATCGCAGGCGAGGCCATGAACTCGGCGCAAGCCTTGGCCAACCTGCAGGCGCTGTGCCGCGGGCAGCTGACCGGGCGCCACAGCATTGAAGTGGTCGACGTGTTCTGCGAGCCCGAGCGTGCGCTGGCCGACGGCATCTTCATGACGCCCACCCTGCTCAGACTGGCCCCCCTGCCCCTGCGCAAGATCGTCGGAACGCTCAGCGACACCGCGACGCTGATGCAAGCGCTGGACCTGCCAGGGCCTGGCGGACTGGCACAGGCGCAGCCGTGAAATCAGCGCATTCCTCTGGCGAACTGATCCGCCAGGCACGCATCGCTGCGTTGATCGAGACCCTGCACGAGACCGAACAACAGCTCGAAGAGCTGACGGCCGGTGAGGTCGACACCGTGGCCAACCAGGCCGGCCGCATCTTCCTGCTGCGCAGCGCCGAGGAACAGCTGCGCCAGCAGGAAGCAACCAAGCAGATGGCGCTGCTCAATGCACTGCCCGCGCACATTGCCGTGCTCGACGCCGAAGGCGTGATCGTCGCCGTGAACGAGGCCTGGCGCCGCTTTGCTAATGAGAACAACCTGCGCGACGTCAACCATGGCGTGGGCCGGAACTACCTCGACGTATGCGGCACGCCCCATGGCGAAGGTGCGAACGAAATCTGGGCCGTTGCAGTGGGTCTGCGCGCCGTGCTGGCGGGCGAACGCGGCAGCTTCTCGATCGAGTACACCTGCGACTCGCCCACCGAACAACGATGGTTCATGCTCACGGCGACGCCGATGGCGGCCGACCGCCGGGCCGGTGCGGTGGTGATGCACATCAATGTCAGCGCCCGCGCGCGGGCCGAGCAGGCGCTGCGCGACAGCAAGACGATGCTCGACATGGCGGGCCGGAGTGCCAAGGTCGGCGGCTGGACCTTCGAAGTGGCTCAGAAGCACCTGCAATGGTCCGACATGGTCGCCAGTCTGCACGACGAACCGGCCGGCTATTCGCCCTCGATGGAGATGGGTCTCACGTCGTTCGTCCCCGAGCACCGCGCTGCGGTTCGCGACGCCGTCGAACGCTGCATCGCCTCCGGCACGCCGTATGACGTGGAAGCCGAGAAGATATCGGCCACCGGGCGCCGCTTCTGGGTGCGCACCATTGGCGAAGCGGTGCGCGACGCCGAGGGCCGCATCGTGCGCATCCAGGGCGCGCTGCAAGACATCACCGAGCGCAAGCTGGCGGCGCTGCAGACACAAAAGCTGGCGCAGCGTCTGAGCAGCACGCTAGAGAGCATCACCGACGGTTTTATCTCTGTCGATCGCGATTGGCGAATCACCTACATCAACCGCCAGGCTGAACGACTGTGGGGACGTGAGCGCGAGGTGACGCTCGGGCGCGTCCTGTGGGAGGTCTTCCCGGAGGCACTGGGCTCGGTTTTCGAGCAGCCTTACCGGCGTGCGATGGGAGGCGAAACGGGTATCAGTTGCGAGGCGCAGTACCTGCCCATGCAGAGGTGGTTCGGCGTCGACTGCCATCCCATGGACGACGGTCTGTCGATCTACTTTCGCGACATCACCGAAACCCGCACGGCGCGTCAGCAATTGAAGCTGCTCGAGGCCAGCGTGGCGCAGCTCAACGACATCGTCGTCATCACCGAGCCGGCACCCGAACTGATGCAGGGCCTGCGCATCGTGTTCGTCAACGATGCCTTCGTTCGCCAGACCGGCTACGCTCGCGATGAGGTGATGGGGCTGTCACCCGGGCTGCTCGACGGCCCTGCCACGGACGCCGTCGAGCTGGCCCGCATCCGTCGTGCGGTCGGCCGCTTCGAGCCGGTGCATGTCGAACTGGTGAAATACACGAAGCACGGCCAGCCGTACCCGATCGAGCTCGACATCACGCCGATTGCAGCGGCGGGTGAGGGTTTTACGCACTTCGTCTCGGTTATGCGCGACATCAGCGAACGCCGCCACAATGAAGAGGCGTTGCACGAACTGAACGCCGGCCTCGAGGAACGGGTGTACCAACGCACCCTGGAGCTGGAGCGGGCGCGGGAACTCGCCGAGCAGGCCAACCGCGCCAAGTCCTCGTTCCTCGCGACGATGAGCCACGAGATCCGCACGCCCATGAATGGCGTCATCGGCATGATCGAGGTGCTTGAGGAGAGCCACCTGAGGCCCGACCAGCGCGACATGGTGAAAACCGTGCGAGAGTCGGCCTACGCCTTGCTGTCCATCGTCGACGATGTGCTCGACTTCTCGAAGATCGAGGCGGGACAGTTCATGATCGACCGCGCGCCGATGGACGTGGGCGCGGTGGTCGAAGGCGTCGGCGACGCCTTGCGCAGGTTGTCCGAAAACCAGCGCGTTGGGCTGCGTCTGTACGTTGACCCACGGCTGCCCTCTCTCATGCTGGGCGATGCGGGGCGGTTGCGCCAGGTGCTGATGAACCTGGTCGGCAACGCGATCAAGTTCAGCAGCGATCAGGCGCGCCCGGGCTTGGTGTCGCTGCGGGCGCAGCGTATCTCCAGTGGTGCCGGTGATGACACGCTGGTGCTGGTGGTGAGAGACAACGGTGTCGGCATGGACGCCGAGACATTGGCCCACCTGTTCACGCCCTTCTCGCAGGCGGACGCGAGCACCACGCGGCGATTCGGCGGCACCGGGCTGGGCTTGAGCATCTCCCACCGCCTCGTGGCGCTGATGGGTGGCGAGATCACGGTCAAAAGCGCCATAGACCAGGGCTCGACATTCACAGTGCGGCTACCGGTGGGCGATGCAGCCGAGGCTGCGCCCGTCGCACAGCCATTGGCGGGGCTACCTTGCGTGTTGCTGGGTGCAGCTGATCTGGCCGATGATCTTGCCGACTACCTCACCCACGCAGGCGGCGCAGTACAGCGCGCACCTACCCTGGTTGAGGGATTGACCTGGCTGCGGAGTGCCACACCGGCCCAATGCGTCGTTGTGGTCGCAGGTCCAACCGAGGGCATCGACCCGGTTCTCAAGGCCTGCCGTGCCATTGCGCTTGAGCGTCCAGGGATGGTGCTGGCCTTTGTCGTCATCAAGACCGGACAGCGACGCCGGCCGCGCCGGCAGCACCCGGACCAAGTGGACCTGGACGGCGACAGCCTGCACCGCGCCGCCTTTCTGCGAAGTGTTGCACTCGCGGCCAGACGGGATCTGGCCGAGCAAGCCCCGATCGTCGCGGTAGACGTTGACGCCGCCGGGCAGCCGCCAGCGCTAGAACGACCGTCGGGCATGGAACCCCTGATCCTGGTGGCGGAAGACAACGAGGTCAATCAACAGGTGCTCACCAAGCAGCTCGCGCTGCTCGGCTACCGCGCCGAAATGGTCGGGGACGGCGTGGAGGCGCTGGCCCGTTGGCGCTGCGGAGGTCATGCTTTGCTGCTGACCGATCTGCACATGCCGAACATGGACGGCTACATGCTGGCCACCGCGGTGCGGGCCGAGGAAGGCCAGGCATCGCGCCTGCCCATCATCGCGTTGACGGCCAATGCCTTGCGCGACGAGGAAGTCCGTTGTCACCAAGCCGGCATGGACGCCTATCTGACCAAACCGGTGCGTCTGGCACACCTGAAGACGGCCATCGACGCCTGGCTGCGGCCCGCGCCAGCGAAGTCGAGCGTGACCGGGATGGAAGAAGCGGTACCCAGCGCATCATCCCCGGTGGACCTCCGCGTACTCGCTGACCTCCTGGGCGATGACCCCCAGGTGATGCAGGAAGTGCTGGCGGCCTTTCGCACGAACACGGCGGGCTCTGCGCTGACGATGGCAAAGGCCCACTCCGACGGTGTGGCGCAGACCATGTTCGATGTTGCTCACAAGCTGAAGTCGACCGCACGGGCCATCGGCGCAGCGCGCCTCGGGCAGATCTGTGCCGACATCGAAGAGGTCGCTGCCAGCAAAGCACACACCACAGCGCTCGACCCTCTGGTGGCCCACTTTGAAGCCGAGATGCTTGCTGTTCACAGTTTTCTCGACAATCGATAGGACCGTGACGCCGTGTGGCGTGCTACCAGCCCAGCCTTTCAGTGCCGCACCCGCAACGAACTGCTCACCCCCGCCAGCAGTGCACAGCCCGCCGCCACACACAGCGCAACCGTCTCGCCCTGGCCATCGTGCAGGTTCCACACCCCGTAGATTGCGGCCAGCATCACTGCGCCGATCGTCTGGCCGGTGAGCCGTGCGGTGCCCAGCATGCCGCTGGCCGCGCCGCTGCGGTGCAGGGGTGCGGTGGTCACGATGGTGTGGTTGTTGGGTGACTGGAACAGCGCGAAGCCTGCGCCGCACAGCGCCAGACGCCAAGCCATGTCCACGCTGGTGGCGTCTTCGGGCCGCAGGCCCACCAGCAGCAGGCCGGTGGCAAACACCAGCATGCCCACGCCGCCCAGCCCGCCGTCCGGGTAGCGGCCGATCAGGCGCCCGGCGATGGGTGCCGTGAGCGCGGTGGCCATGGGCCAGGCCATCATGATCAGGCCGGCGGCCATGTGCGAGCGGCCCTGCACTTCCAGCAGCAGGAACGGCATGCTGAGCATGGCCAGCATCTGCGCGCAGAAGGCGCCCAGCGATGCGCCCATGGACAGTGCGAACACGGGCATGCGCAGAAGGTCCAGTGGGAACATGGGTGCGGCCAGGTTCCACTGGCGGCGCAGGTACACCACCCCCACCAGCACGCCGGCACCCAGCAGGCTCCACCCCAGCACCGGCGTGGCCTGGGCCGTTTCGCCGCCGCGCACGCCCAATTGGTCCGCCCCCACGAAGACAAGCGTGAACATGAGCACGTTGAGCAGCACATCCATCAGCGAAAACCGCGGCGCAGCGCCCTCGCGGGACAGGTTGAACGGCAGTGCGCGGCGGCCCATCGACAGCGTGAGCAGGCCCAGCGGCAGGTTGAGTGCAAACAACCACGGCCACGAGGCCACGGACAGGATGCTGGCCGCCACCGCCGGACCGGCCATGGACGAGGTGGCCACCACCATGGAGTTGATGGCGATGCCGCGCCCCAGGCTAGCGCTGGGGTAGATCAGGCGCACCAGCGCGGCGTTCACGCTCATGATGCCGGCGGCACCCAGGCCTTGCAGCGCACGCGCGGCTGTGAGCATGGTCAATGAGCTGGCCAGCATGGCGGCTGCCGATGCCAGCACAAACAGCGCCATGCCCACCAGGTAGACGCGCCGGTAGCCCAGGCGATCACCCAGCGCCGCCAGCGGCAGCAGCATCACCAGCGAGGCGATCTGATAGGCGTTGACCACCCAGATGGCTTGCGAAGCGCCGGCGTTCAGCTCGCGCGCAATGCCGGGCAGCGCCAGATTGACGATGCTGCCGTCCATCACCGCCATGGCGATGCCCAGCACGATCACCAGCACGGCACGCCCCCGCTCGGGGGACGGCAGACCGTCTGGAGGAGAGGTCAACGGGCTTCGGCCGCGCTCGGGCCCTGCGCGTAGCCGCCCAGCGTGGCCCAGGTGAGCAGCACACCCACCAGCGCGCCACTGGCCATTCCCACCACCATGGGCAGCGGCTCGCCGTTGGCAAACAGGCTCACGATGGCCATGGCCAGGGCACCGCCCAACATCTGCAGTGTGCCCATCAAGGCCGAAGCGGTGCCCGCGATGGCGCCATGCTTTTCCAGCGCCAGCACCGAGGTGGTAGGGATGACCAGGCCCATGAAGCCGCTGGCCACGAAGTACAGGCCAATCAGCACCCACAGCTGGTCACCGCCCGCCAGGTAGTAGGCCAGCAGCAGGCACATGACCACGCCCGATGCACTGGCCGCACCCTTGACCACGTTCACCAGCCCGAAGCGGCGGCCCAGCAGTGCGGTGCACTGCGCCGCGCCAAAAAAGGCGGCCGCGTTCACAGAAAACGCCAGGCTGTACTGCGTGGGCGTGAGGCCGTAGTGGTTGATCATCACGAACGGTGAGCCGGCGAGGTACACGAAGAAACCGGCCAGGGCCGTGCTGGCAATGCCCACCAGGCCCAGAAAGTGCCCGTCGCGCAACAACACGCCATAAGAGCGCAGTGCGCTGCCCAGGCTGCTTTCCAGGCGCTGGGCCGGCGGGCGGGTCTCTTTCAGCGCGCCGTACACCAGCGCCAAGCCAGCCACCGATGCCAGCGCCACGGCCCAGAACACGCCGCGCCAGCCACTGAGCGCGATCACGCCGCTGCCCACCAGGGGCGCCAGAATGGGCGAGACACTGAACACCAACATCAGCAGCGACATGATGCGCGCGGCCTCGTTGCCGGTGTGCAGGTCACGCACCACGGCACGCGGGATCGCCATGCCGGCGGCCGCACCCAGGCCCTGCAAAAAGCGCAGCACCACCAGCGTCTGCACGTCGGTGGCCAGGGCACAGCCCACGCTGGCCAGGGCAAACAGGACCATGCCAAAGTACAGCGGCGGTTTGCGCCCCACCATGTCGGAAATGGGCCCGTACAGCAACTGGCCAGCACCCAGCGAAAGAAAAAAGGCCGTGAGCGTCCATTGCACGGCGCCCACGTCGGCCGCCAGGCTGCTGCCAATGGCGGGCAGCGCGGGCAGGTACATGTCGATGGCGAAGGGGCCGATGGCCGAGAGCAGGCCCAGGATGAGCGCGAGTCTGAGGAAAGAGGACGAATGCATAGCCCGCCATTGTCACCGCATCAGCTAGGTGTAAACCCGGGTACGGTGGATGGGCTCAGTCCGCATCGGGGCACAGGGTCTGGTCTGCACAAAAGCGCGGGATCTGTGTACAAAGCCGAATCCACATCCAAGGTCAATCGAACAGACCGCGATCCAGCGCACCTTCGATCATCAGCATGCGCAGCTTGGTGCGCGCGCCACCACCCGCTGAAAACCCACCCGGCTTGTTGCCCGCGGCCAGCACCCGGTGGCAGGGCACCACCGGCGCAAACGGGTTGTGGCCCATGGCTTGCCCCACCGCACGGGCCAGACCCGGGTCGCCCAGCGCCAGGGCCACTTCACCGTAGGTGCGTGTCTGCCCCGGCGGTATGGCGCGCACGTAGGCGTAGACCTGGCGCTGAAACGGTGTGAGGCGGCTCATGTCGAGCGTGATCTCGCGCAGGTCGCTGCGCGAGCGCCCCTCCAGCACCGCCTGCACGCCCTCGATAGCGGCTCGCACGGGCGCCGGTGGCTCACGCTCGGGCAAGGCTGGCAGGCCCTTGAGCAGGCGCTCGCGGGTGCGCTGCGGATCGGCCTCCGGCAGTTGCACGGCTAGCAACCCACTCGGTCCCCAGGCAAGGCCGCACACACCGATGGCGGTGTTGAACAGCGCGTGGCCGCTCTCCCCCATGGCCTGCCCGCGGGCTTCAGCCGCCGCGCAGTTGGGCGCGCAGCGCCACGCCGATCTCGGGCCGCTCCAGGAACGGGTCGGCCGGGTTCTCCTGGTTCACGATGTTTTCCATGCGGGCGCGCACATTGCCCAAAGCCCGGGGGTGGCTGTAGATGTAGAAACGATCGGCAGTGATGGCGTCGAACACCAGCTGCGCCACCTGAGCGGCCGTGACCTTGCCCGAACTCACGGCCTTGTCGCTCATGGCCTGGCCGATCAACTGGCTCTGCGTGGCCTTCTCATCGGCCAGTTCCGCCGGTTTGTTGCGGTGGCTCTGGCTGATGCCGGTGGGCACAAAGTAGGGGCACAGCACGCTGGCGCTGACCTGGTCGCTCACCAGCTTCAGGTCCTGGTACAGGGTTTCGGTGAGGCTCACCACCGCGTGCTTGCTCACGTTGTAGATGCCCATGTTGGGCGGCGTGAGCAGGCCAGCCATGCTGGCGGTATTGACGATGTGGCCCCGGTAGGCCGGGTCTGCCTTGGCGGCGGCCAGCATCATCGGGGTGAACAGACGCACACCATGGATCACGCCCCAGACGTTCACCCCCAGCACCCACTCCCAGTCCTTGACGGAATTCTCCCAGATCAGGCCACCTGAGCCGACGCCAGCGTTGTTGAACACAAAATGCGGCGCGCCGAAGTTGGCCTGCACGTCGGCCGCCAGCGCCTCCATCTGTGTCTGGCTGGACACGTCCACGCGCCGCGCCATCACCTTGACACCCGTGGCATTCAACTCGGCCTCGGCGGTGTCCAGCGCGTCCTGCTGCACGTCCACCAACACCAGGTTCATGCCCAGCGATGCGCCGATGCGTGCGCATTCGAGCCCGAAACCCGAACCCGCGCCGGTGAGCACGGCGGTTTTGCCTTTGAAGTCTTGAATCATGTGTGTCTCCTGTGATGGGTGGTTAGGTTTTCATTTGTCTCAAATGACGGTGCGCTCAACTTCCAGCACACACCACGGAACCGGTTTTGCCGGGCCGCAGGTGTGGTCCCCCTGGGGGGAAGGCGCGAAGCGACGCAGGGGGGTTTCACAATCTCTTCATTTCGATGTGGTCGATACCGTCTTCGACGTAGATCGGGCCGTCGGGCTCGAAGCCGTGTTGCCGGTAGAAGGGCTGCAGGTGCGCCTGCGCGCCAATGCGGATGGGCTGCACGCCCCACAGGCCGTGCAAGGCCCGCACCGCCTCGCGCATGAGCACATGGCCGATGCCGGTGCCGCGCGCCGCAGACGCGCTGACCACACGGCCAATGCTGGCCTCCGGGTATTTCAAGCCCGCAGGGGCCAGCCGCGCATAGGCCAGCAGTTGCGGCGATGGCCCGGCAAGGGTTTGTTCGCCCAGCAGGTGCATGCACTGCGCGTCGGCCCCGTCCATGTCCTGGAACAGGCACTGTTGTTCCATCACGAACACCTCGGTGCGCAGCTGAAGCAGGCGGTAGAGCGTGCGGGCATGCAGGGCATCAAACGGAAGGCAGCGCCAGCTGACGGCAAGGTCTGAAGTCAAGGGAACGGTGAGGCTCAAGCGCGCACTTCCCTCAAGACGTAGCCGACGCGCGGAAAGTGCACGTGCAGCTTGCCCGCACGTTCATCGGTGCGTTCCAGCGTGTAGCGGGTGCGGGTGGCGGCCAGCAGAATGCCTTCGGTGGGTTCCTGCCCAAAGGTTTCGGCGGCGACTGTGACTCGACTGCCCAGGGCAATGCCGTGGTCGTTCTGGAAGATGTCTTCCGGCAAGGGTGCGGGCTCGATGGCTGCGGCGATTTCAATGGCTTGCGTGGCGCTGAGCTTGCCCATCTCGCCGTAGCCGATCGCGGCCATGCGGTCCATCCATTCGATGACCGCTGGCGTGGCGTCGAGGATGTCCGCCATGACCGGGTTCACCACCCGGCTGAACCACAGCGGGTGGTAGGCCGCAAAGTCGGCCACACAAGGCATTTCGCCGAGCAGAAAGGGCTGGTCTTCCACCATGCTGGACAGGCGGCGCAGGTAGCTGCGGTAAGCGGCGGTGGCGTCGCCCGGGCGCAGGGTGACCATGCCGGTGCGCATGGCGCTGCGGTCGGCGGCGAAAGCCTGCGCGTGGGCCAGCGGCTGGTCGGCGAACAGGGCGGCGGCACCCTTGGGGCTGAGGTTGTAGCCCATGGCGGCCCAGAACAGCGTGCTGTCGGCCCACTGCGCCAATGCACGCGCCATGCCCTTGAGCCGATCCGGGTACAGCGTGGGTTCAGGCTGGTGGTGTTCGAGCACGTCGCAGATGAGCGCGGTGTCGCAAAAGATGTCGGCCCCCACCTGCAGAAAAGGCGTGCGCCGGTAGCCGCCCGTGAGGGCCAGCACGTCGGGCTTGGGCATGATGCGCGGGATGATCACGCTCTGCCAGGCCAGTTGCTTGTGCCCCATGATCAGGCGCACTTTCTCAGAAAACGGCGAGGTGGGGTAGTGGTGCAGGATGAGGTCGGACATGGCTGTTTCAATGAGTGCGTTCGAGGTGAGCGCTTCGGCAGGCTCAAGCCGAACGGGTGTTGGCTGGCTCATACGGGTTGGGCACGTTGAAGGATGGCGTCGAAGTCGGTGCCGGCACCCAGCGAACCGAAGCTGTGGCCCCATTGGCCATCAATGCGCGCATCGCAGAAGGCGCCAAACACCGCACCCGGCGCCGTCTGCGCCAGCAACGCGCCCTGCACGGCCAGGGCCACGTCTTGCGCCAAGCGGCGCGCTTCCATCTCGGTGGCCATTTCTTCCACGCGCATGGGGAGCTGCTCCGCCAAGCGGTCCAGTGCGGGGTGCATGCCCTTCGCTGGCGCGAGTTCGTGAGCCAATGCAGCCGCGGCATCTGCCTTGCGCAGAGCACGCAACAGATCAATGGCCATGATGTTGCCAGCGCCTTCCCAGATGGAGTTCAGCGGCATCTCGCGGTAGATGCGCGCCATGACGCCTTCGCCGCCCTCTTCCACATAACCGTTGCCACCCAGGCATTCCATGGCTTCCTGAGCGAAGTGGCTGCCACGCTTGCAGATCCAGAACTTGGCCACTGGCGTCAACAACCGGGCCATGATCTGTTCGTGTGCATCGTTGGGCCGGTCGAAACAGCGGGCCAGCCGCAGCGCCAGCGCGGTGGACGCTTCGCTCTCCAGTGCCAGATCGACCAGCACGTTTTTCATCAACGGCTGGTCGATCAGGAACTTGCCGAACGCCTTGCGCTGCGCGGTGTGGTTCAGCGCGATCGACAGCGCCTGGCGCATCAGGCCGCTGGTGCCCAGGGCGCAGTCCAGGCGCGTCATGGTGCCCATGGCCAGAATCTGCGGCACACCCCGACCTTCTTCGCCCACCAGCCAAGCGGTGGCGCTGTGGAACTCCACTTCGGAACTGGCGTTGGCCTTGTTGCCCAGCTTGTCTTTCAGGCGCTGGATGTGGATGGCGTTGACCGATCCATCCGGCAACACGCGCGGCAGGAACAGGCAACTCAGGCCGCTCGCCGTTTGCGCCAGGATCAGGAAGGCGTCGCACATGGGCGCGGAAAAGAACCACTTGTGGCCGGTGACGTGGAAGCGCTGACCCCAGGCGTCGCTGCCATCGGGCACGGCCTGCGTGGTGTTGGCCCGCACGTCGGAGCCGCCTTGCTTTTCGGTCATGCCCATGCCCATGGTCAGGCCCGGCTTCTCGCTCCACAGCTTGAGCGTGGGGTCGTAGCTTCGGCTGGTGAGGCCGGGGGCCCAGTCCTGGTAGATGGCCGGGTTGTCCTTGAGCGCGGGGGCGACCGCGTAGCTCATGGAGATGGGGCAGAGGGTGGAGGGTTCGAGCTCGGTGAAGAGCATGAAGCCGGCGGCTCTAGAGAGATGAGGGTTCGCTGCACCTTCACCCCACGCCGCACCATGCAGGCCAGCGCCCACAGCAGCATCCATCAGCGCGTGGTAACTCGGATGGAACTCCACCTGATCAATGCGATGCCCAAAACGGCTGTGCGTCTTGAGCTGCGGCGTGAACACATTGGCCAGTCGAGCGTGCTGCTGCATGTCGGCACTGCCCACCAGACCGCCCAGCGCATGCAGCGGTGCTGTGTCCAGCGCTGGTGCGTTGAGCTTCAGCGCAGCCTGCATGGGCTGGTTGACGGCAAACAGATTGACGTCCACCAGGGGCCTGGGCTGATTGAAGACCTCGTGGGTTGTCATGATTTCTCCTGTTGTCCACTAATCACAAGCACAACGGGTGGTGAAACGCCGCGATCAGAGCGTCAGCGCCCGACCGTACCAGCCTGACTCCTGCCGGTGCAAGACCAGCAAACCGGCGCCATCACCAGCCAGTGCAGCGACACAGCGCCCGTCTTCGTCCCAGAGCGCACTGCGTCCCGCGCAGAGGTAGCCTCCTGAGGGGCTGCCCATGTTGGCCAACAGAACTGGCATCCGGTGCGTGATCGCGTGGGCTTTCAACAAGCCCGCATCGACGGCATACCCCTGCCCAGACACGACCATTCCCGCCAGATAGAGTGTGGCACCGGCCTCGCGGGCGGCCTTCGGGTGCGTGGCATGGGTCACGTCTGCGCAGATAGCCAGGCCGCAGCGCCTTCCAGCCACATCGAACACAAAGGGGTGGTTGGGCCCCGCGATCGCATGGCTGTTCTCACCGGGATGCAGGTGCTGCTTGTGATAGATCAGCACTTCGCCTTCGTTTCCAATGACCAGCGCAGAAATGTGCGGCAGTCCCCCAGCGTGGGTCTCGCCCGCTGGCGCCGTAGGCGCGCCTACCACCAGCGTCATTTCGTGATGCCGCGCGGCTGCCTTCAGTGGTGCCAGAAGCGGATCGTGTGCCGACGTGAGGCAGCTTTTCAGCTGCTGCGGCTCATACCCCGAAAGCGACAGCTCGGGAAACAGCAGCAGTTGCACCCCAAGGCGCGCCGCCATCTCCACCATATAGACATGTTGTTCCATGTTGACCGCACGGTCCCCGGCTACTGGCGTGGTCTGCGCGGCAGCAATCGTGAACCGTGAAGGCATGTGGGCAGACATCAGGGGATCAGCTTCACCAACTGTTTACCAAAGTTCTTGCCCTTCAGCAGCCCCATGAAGGCTTCAGGCGCAGCAGCCAGGCCTTCAGCCACGGTCTCACGCGGGCGCAGTTTGCCCGTCGCCACCAGCGTGCCCAGTTCGGTCAGCGCTTCCGGCCACACCTCCATGTGCTCGCTGACGATGAAGCCTTCGATCTTCAGGCGGTTCACCAGAATGAGCGCGGGATTGGCCAGGGGCAGGGGCTGGCCGTCGTAGCCGGCGATCATGCCGCACACCGCGATGCGGCCGAAGGCGTTCATGCGCAGCAGCACGGCGTCGAGCACCATGCCGCCCACGTTTTCAAAGTAGCCGTCAATACCCTTGGGGCAGACTTCCTTGAGCGCCTTGGCCAGGCTGTACATGTCCTTGTGCAGCTTGTAGTCGATGCAGGCGTCAAAGCCCAGTTCTTCCACCGCGTATTTGCACTTCTCCGGCCCACCGGCAATGCCCACGGTGTGGCAGCCGCGCGCTTTGGCCAGGGCGGCAAAGGCACTGCCCACTGCGCCGGTGGCCGCGCTCACCACCACGGTGTCGCCGGGCTTGGGGTTGATGATCTTCACCAGGCCATACCAGGCGGTCACACCCGGCATGCCCACGGCGCCCAGGTAGTACGACAGCGGCACATGCGTGGTGTCGACCTTGCGCAGTGCGCCGGGCTGAGCGGCATCAACCACGCTGTACTGCTGCCAGCCGCCCATGCCCACGACCTTGTCGCCAGCCTGGAACTTGGGGTGCTTGGATTCGACCACCTCGCCCACGGTGCCGCCGATCATCACCTCGCCCAGCGGCTGCGAGGCCGCGTAGCTCTTGCTGTCGTTCATGCGGCCGCGCATGTACGGGTCCAGGCTGAGGAAGTGGTGGCGCACCAGCACCTGGTTCTCGGTGAGGGCCGGGGTTTCAGTGGTGACGAGCTTGAAGTTGTCGACTGTGGCTTCACCCTGGGGGCGGTTGTCGAGCAGGACTTGTTGATTGGTGGGCATGGGTGGGTCTCCTGGTGGTGTTAGGGGAAAAGAATGTCAAACGGATGGGGTGCGTCGCAAGGTGGGCAGGCCCACACCGGCGGCGTCAAAGCCGCCGTCAACCGCCAGCACCTGGCCGTTGATGTAACTGGCCTGCGGACTGCAGAGGAAGCCGATGGCGTTGGCAATTTCTTCCTCGCTGCCGTAGCGGGCGAGCGGAATGGTGTCGTGGTAGTCGGCGCGGATGGCGGGCGTGTGCACGGCAGCGGCCATGGCGGTTTCGACCGGCCCGGGGGCGATGGCGTTCACGCGAATGCCGGCGTTGCCGTATTCCACCGCCTGTTGTTTGGTGAGGTGGATGAGCGCCGCCTTGGACGTGCCATAGGCCACGCGCAAGGTGCTGGCGCGCAGGCCGGAGATGGACGCGATGTTCACCACTGCGCCGCCGCCCTCTTCCAGCATCACCGGCGCCACCGCCTGGGTCATGAGGAAAGCGCCGTCCAGGTTGGTCGCCATCACGGTACGCCATTCGTGGAAACTGGTTTCGCCAATCGGCTTGAACACCGCCACACCGGCGTTGTTCACCAGCGCATCGATGCGCCCGAAATGATCCACCGTGCGCTGCACCGCCGCGTCCACTTGCTGGGGGTGCGACACGTCGGCCGGCACGGCGATGGCGAGTTCAGCGCTCACGCCCTCATGGCGCAAGGCCTGCTCAGATGCCGCCAGCGTGGCCTCATCAACATCCAGCAACACCACCCGATAGCCGTTCGCCAGAAACCAGCGCGCCGTGGCCAGGCCGATGCCGCGTGCGGCACCGGTGACCAGAGCAACAGGAAGGTCTGGCGCGGCCATCAATCCGTCCTGAGGGTGTTGAGTGCGTGGGTGCCTTTGCCCACCGGCAGGCGCGGCACGAACTTGAAGGTGCCGGTCGCATGGCAGCACAGCTTGCCAGCAGCGTCGAAGATGCTGCCTTCGGTGAACGCCATGGTGGCCGTGCGGTGCAGCAGCTTGCCCCGCGCCGTGAGCGGCCCTTTGGCCGCGCGCATGAAGCTGGTCTTCATTTCGATGGTCACGCAACCCATCTCGGGCTGCACCGAACGCGCCGCGTGCGCCATCACCACATCCAGCAGCGTCATGCTGGCGCCGCCGTGCACCACGTCAAACGAATTGAGGTGGTCCTCAGCCGGCGCAAACGTGATCTCGGCCTCACCGCCTTCCATGCGGTGAAGCTCAAAACCCAGCAGTTCGACAAAAGGAATGCGGACAGAAAATTTCATGAACGAACGATACAACCGACTGAGCGCGATGTCTTGGGCCAGAGCGCTGCGAAAGAGACGCCCGTTCCGAAGCGAAATGCCCCCATCAAGCAACACCCAGGATCCGGCTACGCCGGTCCGAGGGTGTGCCCCCTTGAGGGGGTGACGCCGCAGGCGGCGCGGGGGTGGGCCTCCTCTAGCCGCCCGTGATGACGCTCACCCCACCATCCACCGCCAGCCACTGTCCAGTGATGTGTTTGCCCGCATCCGACGCATACAGCACCGTCAGCCCTTTCAGATCTTCATCATCGCCCAGGCGGCCCAGCGGCGCGTGCGCGGCCAGCTTTTCTTCACCCATGGCCTTGAGCGTGCCCACCGTCATCTTGCTCGGGAAAAAGCCCGGGCAGATGGCGTTGACCGTGATGCCGTACTTGCCCCATTCGGCCGCCAGCGCACGGGTGAAGTTGATCACCGCACCCTTGGACGTGTTGTAAGCAATGGTGTTCATGCCGGCGGGGTTGCCGCCCAGGCCGGCGATGGAGGCGGTGTTGATGATGCGGCCGTGCTTGCGGGCGATCATGCTGCGCTTGGCCAGCACCTGGCTCAGGATGAAGTAGCTGCGCACGTTGAGGTTCATCACCTTGTCCCAGGCTTCCACCGGGTGGTCTTCGGCGGGTGCGCCCCAGGCGGCGCCGGCGTTGTTCACCAGGATGTCGATGTCGCCCAGGCGCTGCAGGCTCTCGTCGGCCAGGCGGTGGATGTCTTCCTCCTTCGAACAGTCGGCGGCGACCCAGCGCGCGTCGATGCCAGCAGCCTGCAACTCGGCAGTGGCGGCCTCCAGGTCTTCGGCCTTGCGCGAACTCACCAGCACGCGGGCGCCGGCTTCGCCCAGTGCATGGGCCATCTGCAGGCCCAGGCCGCGCGAGCCGCCGGTGATGAGGGCGGTCTTGCCCTTGAGATCAAAAAGTTGGGAAACGGTACGGGTCATGTTGTCTTCCTCGTTGTCATTGGGGGTGTCAGGTGGTTGCTCATTGTGGGTGATTCACGTATCTCGGGTGTGTCACCGAAGCGGCCTCGGTATCTGCTATTCACCATGTCGGAGCACGACCGGCAACGCGTGAGAAGGTCCAACCAAGTGGCACCGCCGGGCCGGCCTTGCCGGACGGACAGTGCCGCCCCCTAGAGGGGGTGACGTGCCGAAGGCGCGGCGCGGGGGGTGTGTTCAAGTGCTAAGCCTCGTAGTCGAAGCATTGCCGGGACTCGACGACAGCTTTCATGAACGGCTTGATGGCCACATGATCCGGGTGGTTCTGGTAGGCGGCCAATGCAGTACGGTCGGCAAACGCACTGCACAGCAGCAGGTCGCAGGTGGCCTCCATACCAGGCTGGGCGGTGCCCACTTCAAAGCGCAGGATGCCGGGGACGATGTCGGCGCAGGCCTTGAGCATGTCGGCAGCCTTGGCCAGGTTGGCGGACTTCTTTTCGCCTTCGGCCTCGTCTTTCAAGGTCCACATCACGATGTGGTGCAGCATCAGAAAGCCTCCTCTGGCAAGGCGGCGCAGGTCTGGTCGCGGTTGCTCACCACTTGCAGCCAGGCGCCGATCTTGGGCAATTCGTAGTGAAAGAAGAAGCGCATGGCGGCCAGGCGGCCGGTGCGGGCGGCTCCGTCTGCCGCAGCGTGCGCGGCCAGGGCCACGTCCAGCCAGATCCAGGCCAGCACCGTGTGGCCGAAGGCCTGCATGTAGGGCACGGCGTTGGCCAGTGCGTCGGTCGGCTCGCCCGTGGCCCAGGCGGCCTTGGTGGCTGCGCCCACTTGCGCCAGCGCCTGGCCCAGGGCGTTGGCGTGTGCCGCCAGTTCCGGCACCTGTATCGCGCGTTCGATCGTGGCGTTGATGCGACCGGCCAGCAGTTGCAGGCCCTTGCCATTTTCCATCAACACCTTGCGACCCAGGAGGTCGGTGGCCTGAATGCCGTGTGTACCCTCGTGGATCATGTTCAGGCGGTTGTCGCGCCAGTACTGCTCCACCGGGAAGTCGCGCGTGTAGCCGTAGCCGCCATGGATCTGGATCGCCAACGAATTGGCCTCCAGGCACCATTCGCTGGGCCAGCTCTTGGCAATGGGGGTGAGCACCTCCAGCAGCAGGCGGGCATCGTCTGCGCCTTCAGGCGTGCCGGTGTGTTGCTCGTCCACCAGGCGCGCGCAGTACAGCTCCAGGGCCAGCGCCCCTTCGCCATAGCTCTTCTGCGCCAGCAACATGCGCTTCACGTCGGCGTGTTCAATGATGCGCACGGGCGGCTGGGTGGGGTCCTTGCCGGCCGGCCCCATGGGCCTGCCCTGAGGGCGGTTCTTTGCATAGTCCAGCGAGGCGTAGTAACCCGCCAGACCCAGCATCACGGCGGCCGTGCCCACGCCGATGCGTGCCTCGTTCATCATGTGGAACATGCAGCGAAGACCTTCGTGCGGCCGGCCCACCAGGTAGCCCACGGCACCGGCTTCGCCGTTGACCGGAAACTTGCCTTCGCCAAAATTCAGCAGCGTGTTGGTGGTGCCGCGCCAGCCCAGTTTGTGGTTCAGGCCCGCCAGCGCCACGTCGTTGCGCACGCCGATCAGCTGGCCTTGGGCATCCACCATCTTTTTGGGCACGATGAACAGCGAAATGCCGCGCGTGCCAGGGATCAGCTTGCCGTCTGGCCCGGGGACCTTGGCCAGCACCAGGTGCACGATGTTCTCGGTCAGCTCGTGCTCACCAGCCGAAATCCACATCTTGTTGCCCTTGAGCCGGTAGCGCGCACCCAGCGGGTCGGCCTCGAAGTCGGCACCGTCGGGCACGGCGCGGGTGGTGATGTCGCTCAGCGAAGAACCGGCCTGCGGCTCGCTCAGACACATGGTGCCGGAGAAGCGGCCATTGAATTCGTTGCGTGCAAACACCGCCTTCTGCGTCTCTGTGCCATGGACCAGCAGCAGGTTGGCGTTGCCCTTGGTCAGCAGACTGGAGCCGATGCTCACCGAAGCCAGACCAAAGAAGCCATTGGCCGCCGCTTCGATGGTGTAGGGCAGTTGCATGCCGCCCTCTTCATAGTCTTGCGCGGCGCTCAGCATGCCGGATTCAGCATAGGCACGGTTCGCATCCAACGTGGCCTGCGGCAGGATCACCTTCTCGCCGTCGAAATGCGGCTCCTGCGTGTCCACCAGCCGGTTGAACGGCGCGTACTTCTCGCGCGCGATGCGCTCGCAAGTGTCGAGCACCGCGTCAAAGGTTTCGCGACTGTGGTCGGCAAAACGTTCGCGCTCATTGAGCGAGGCAGCGTTGAGCCAGTCGTAAAGCAGGAAATCGAGGGTGGAGCGTAGGATGGCCATGCCGCAAATTATGGTTGGGAGAGGTACCTGGGCGATGTCCGCTGAGCGACGTGCAGAGTGCCTTGGCACCCGTCGTCAATGCAGCCTGGCCGCTTCGGCTGGCGCCGCAGTTGTTCAACCCCCATGGCGACTGCGTACGAGGTTGATATGCGCCATCAAGCCTGCACCAAACATGCGCGGGCCAGGAGCCTGCGGATCTCGGCCCAGCGCCTCCAGCTCGTCGCACAGCGACAGAATGCGTGGGTTGCGCGCAACCTCCGCCGTGGAAAGCACCAGACGGTTGAACGGGTCGGTGTAAAGAATGGATTCGGAAATCGGGCTGGTGCAGCGCAGCTCATCGAGCCCCTGCACGGTGCCCAGCTTTTTCAGCAGCGGCCCCAGCACTGTGCGGCAGCGCTGGGCCAGCACTGGCAGGCCCGCCCGCATAGCCTCGGGCGTGCGGAACACCAGCCGGCTGTTGTAATCGTCATCGGCTTCCACGATCAGCTCGGTGTCGGCACGCAACCACTGGTACAGACGGACCAAGGCGGTGTAGGGCAAGGGATCATCCGGCGTGTCTTGGAAATACTCGGGCAGGCCATGGTCGCGGATGCGCTCGGCCACGCGGTCCAGACAAGACGCCACGGTCAGCGTGATCGCAAAGGCCCCCTGCGGGAGGCGCCTGACAACCACCAGCAGCCAGTGGCGGCCGCCCTCAAAGTCCACGCGAAACAGCCGGCCCGCACGGTCGGGCGTCGGCTCGTCCATCATCAGCGGCTCGTTGACCCGATCGTGCACCAACCCCTCTTCGTCCAGAAATCCGATCAACGCATGCACCACCAGGCCCAGGACGCTGTCGGGCGGCGACAGTGCGGGAGACTGCGCTTCGCCTTGTTTGTCGCGCTCTGCCCGCCAATCCATCCAGCGGCGGTTGAGCACCATGGCCATGCGGTCAAAATTGTGCCAATGCCCCGGCACGCTACAGAAGTCGTCCAGCGCGTGCCCCGTGCGCCGGAACTGGTCACCCAACACGCTGCGATAGTCGATTTCATACTGCCGCGTGAAGTAGTGCTGCGAAAAGGCCAGCCCCTCAGCATTGACGTCCGTGGGAGCGAACTTTCCATCGCAGGCATCCAGCAACAAATCCGCGCACCTGATGCGCCGGGCGCGCAGGTCGTCCACATAACCATTCAGCTCAACGCTTCCCAGACCACGCATCGTGAGCCACGCCACGTACATGCCAATGTGCGTCGCGGCAGCTTCTTTCGCGAGCCCGGACTGGAAGTCAGGGAAGTAATAGTCGGCGGAGTCAAACAGCACGGGCGCCTCTTGGGTTCTGCTGGGAACCGAAAAGTTTAGCTTCAACTTCGCTCTGCCCCGCCGCTCCTTCCGCCCGCGCAAACACAAAACGCCCCCGCAGACTTCCGTGCTGTGGAGGCGTGTCATTCAGCGATCCACGAGGGAATCAGAACACTTCAAAAATGCCCGCCGCACCCATGCCACCGCCGATACACATGGTCACGCACACCCGCTTCGCTCCGCGACGCTTGCCTTCGATCAACGCATGACCCGTCAGGCGTTGGCCCGACACGCCGTAGGGGTGACCCACCGCAATGGCGCCGCCGTTGACGTTCAACCGGTCGCCCGGGATGCCCAGCTTGTCGCGGCAGTAGATCACCTGCACAGCAAAAGCTTCGTTGAGTTCCCACAGGTCGATGTCGCTGACCTTCAGGCCCAGGCGCGCGAGCACCTTGGGAATGGCGAACACCGGGCCGATGCCCATTTCATCGGGTTCGCAGCCAGCCACCGCGAAGCCGAGGAAACGGCCCAGAGGCTTGAGGCCGCGCCTTTCGGCCAGGGCTTCGTCCATGAGCACGCAGGCACCTGCGCCATCTGAGAACTGGCTGGCGTTGCCGGCGGTGACCAGGCCACCGGGCAAGGCCGAGCGCAGACCCGATATGCCCTCTTTAGTGGTGCCGGCACGAATGCCTTCATCGTTCTCGACCGTGACCTGCTTGGTCATCAGGCCCATGACCTTGTCGGCCACACCGGCGGTCACGGTGATCGGGGCGATCTCGTCCTTGAACAGGCCGGCTTCCAGTGCGGCCGTGGCGCGCTGCTGGCTGGCGGCACCGTACTCGTCCATGGCTTCGCGGCTGATGTTGTAGCGCTTGGCCACCTGTTCGGCGGTCTGCAGCATGTTCCAGTAGATCTCGGGCTTCTGCTTTTCCAGCGCCAGGTCTTTGAGCATGTGCTGGTTCATTTCCTGCTGCACGCAGGAGATGCTTTCCACACCGCCCGCCACATACACCTGGCCTTCGCCAGCGATGATGCGCTGGGCGGCCAGGGCAATGGTCTGCAGGCCAGACGAGCAGAAGCGGTTGACGGTCATGCCGGAGACGGTGATGGGAAGGCCGGCCTTGAGCGCGATCTGGCGCGCGATATTGGCACCGGTGGCACCTTCGGGGTTGGCGCAGCCCATGATCACGTCTTCAACTTCAGCGGCGTCGATGCCGGCACGTTGAACGGCATGCTGCACCGCGTGGCCGCCGAGGGTGGCGCCATGGGTCATGTTGAAGGCGCCCTTCCAGCTTTTGGTCAGGGGCGTGCGGGCGGTGGAGACGATGACGGCGTTGGTCATGATGGGTTCCTCGTGTTCGGTGTTCGTGCGGTCATCAAAACGTTTTGCCTTCGGCGGCAAGGCGCGTGAGAAGCGGCGCGGGTTCCCAGAACTTGGCGTCGTCCAGCGGGTTCTTCTGGAAGCGCTTCATGGCCTGCACCACGTTGAACAGACCCACTTCGTTGGCGTAGTTCAGCGGGCCACCACGGTAGACCGGGAAGCCGTAGCCGAAGATGTAGACCACGTCGATGTCGCTGGCCTTGTTGGCAATGCCCTCTTCCAGGATGTGGGCGGCTTCATTCACCAGGCTGAACACCAGGCGCTGAACAATCTCTTCGTCGGAAATCTTGCGCGGCGTGATGCCCAGGGCCTTGCGGTGGTCGGCGATCATCTGCTCGACCTCGGCGTTCGGAATGGCGTCGCGCTTGCCTTCGACGTAGTCGTACCAGCCCTTGCCCACCTTCTGGCCAAAGCGGCCTTTTTCGCACAGCAGGTCGGCGGTCTTGCTGTACTTCATGTCCGGCTTTTCTTCGTAGCGGCGCTTGCGGATCGCCCAGCCGATGTCGTTGCCGGCCAGGTCGCCCATGCGGAACGGGCCCATGGCCATGCCGAACTTCTCCATCGCCTTGTCGACTTGCTGCGGTGTGCAGCCTTCGTCCAGCAGGAAGCCGCCCTGGCGGCCGTATTGCTCGATCATGCGGTTGCCGATGAAGCCATCGCACACGCCAGAGACCACGGCGGTCTTCTTGATCTTCTTGGACACCGCCATCACCGTGGCCAGCACGTCCTTCGCAGTGGCCTCGCCGCGCACCACTTCCAGCAGCTTCATCACGTTGGCCGGGCTGAAGAAGTGCATGCCCACCACGTCTTGTGGGCGCTTGGTGAAGTTGGCGATCTTGTTGACGTCGAGCGTGGAGGTGTTGGACGCGAGGATGGCACCGGGCTTCATCACGCGGTCGAGTTCCTTGAACACCGCTTCCTTCACGCCGATCTCTTCGAACACGGCCTCGATCACCAGGTCGGCCGAGCCGATCTCGTCGTAGCTCAGCGTGGTGCTCAAGAGGCTCATGCGCTGTTCGTACTTGTCTTGCTTGAGCTTGCCCTTCTTCACCTGGGCTTCGTAGTTCTTGCGAATGACGCCGATGCCGCGGTCCAGCGCGTCCTGCTTCATTTCCAGCATCTTCACCGGGATGCCGGCGTTGAGGAAGTTCATGGAAATGCCACCGCCCATGGTGCCGGCCCCGATCACCGCCACCGATTCGATGGCTCGCTTGGGCGTGTCTTCCGGCACATCAGGGATCTTGCTCGCGGCGCGCTCGGCGGTGAACAAATGGCGCAGCGACTTGCACTCGGGCGTCCACATCAGGTTGATGAAGATCTCGCGCTCGAAAGCCATGCCGTCGGCAAACTTCTTCTTGGTGGCGGCTTCCACCGCGTCCACACACTTGGCGGGCGCTGGGAAATTCTTGGCCATGCCTTTGACCATGTTGCGCGCGAACTGGAAGTAGGCGTCGCCGTCCTTGTGTTTGCAAGGCAGGTTGCGCACCAGCGGGAAGGCCGAACCATCGGCGTGCTTGGCGGCCATCTCGCGGGCAAAGGCCGCGGCCTCTTCGGCCAGCGATTCGGCGGATGCCGACAGCTTGTCGAACAGCTTCTGACCGGGCAACTGCGCCAACATTTCGCTCTTGACCGGTTCGCCGCTGATGATCATGTTCAACGCGGCTTCCACACCCAGCACGCGCGGCAGGCGCTGCGTGCCACCGGCACCCGGAATCAGACCCAGCTTCACTTCCGGCAGCGCGACGTTGCAACCCGGCGCCGCAATGCGGTAGTGCGCACCCAGCGCCAGCTCCAGACCACCGCCCATGCACACGCTGTGCACGGCTGCGATCACCGGCTTGCTGGTGTTCTCCACCCGGGTGATCACGCTCAGCAGGTTGGGCTCCTGGATCGCCTTGGGCGAGCCGAATTCGCGAATGTCGGCACCGCCCGAAAAGGCCTTGCCCGCACCGGTCAGCACAATGGCCTTGACCGCGGGGTCGTTCTCGGCCTTCTCGAGGCCTTCCACGATGGCCTGACGGGTAGACAAGCCCAGACCGTTGACCGGCGGGTTGTTCAGTGCAATGACGGCCACATCGCCGTGGACCTGGTACTCAGCGGTCATGGAATCTCCTCTGGTTGGATCGGGTGGGAAATCGCGTTCAGAAAAACGAACGATCGTGCGATTTTAGGGAATTGTTGCGTTGCGACAAGTGCGAGATGTCGCGAGAGAGTCATTGAACCAAAGAACAGTCGACAAGGCCATCACACGGCCAACCAACATGCAACCGAAAGAAATTCCAGAGCAACAGAGTTGGCGCGTCCGGCGCGAAATGCCTTGTCCAGGGCCAGCGCGGAACCGGCTTCGCCGGGCCGCTGCTGGCGCCCCCTGGGGGGTGACGCCGAAGGCGGCGCGGGGGGTCTAGACCTCCAGCCACTCCTTCCGCGTATAAGGATCCGCCCGCAAACTCTCCGGCGTGCCCTGGAACACGATGCTGCCATGGCCCATCACCAGTGCGCGATCGGAAATGCTCATGGCGATGGTGAGCTTCTGTTCGATCAGCAGCACCGATATTCCGCGTGCCTTGAGTTTCTGCAGGTATTCGGCCACCAGCTCCACGATCTTGGGTGCCAGGCCTTCGGTTGGCTCGTCGATGATGATCAGGTCCGGGTCGCCCATGAGCGTTCGGCACAGGGTGAGCATCTGCTGCTCGCCCCCTGAGAGCACACCGGCTTCCGTGTGCTGGCGCTCTTTCAGACGCGGGAACATGGTGTACATGTCGTCGAACGCCCAGCGCGAGTCCTTGCCACTGCCCTTTTGCCCCAGCAACAGGTTCTGGTACACGGTGAGCTTGGGGAAGATGTCGCGATTCTCGGGCACGTAGCCGATGCCCAGATGGGCGATCTCAAAGGGCTTTTTCCCCAGAATGGCCTTGCCCTGCCATTCGATGGAGCCCGTGGCTTCCACCAGGCCCATGATGGCCTTGGCGGTGGTGGAGCGGCCCGAGCCGTTGCGGCCCAGCAGGGCGACGATCTCGCCCTTGCCGACCTCGAATCCCACGCCGTGCAGCACGTGGCTCTTGCCGTAATAGGCGTGGAGGTTGTCGATCTTCAACATGGTGTGTGCTCCCTCAATGCCCTGCGGCTTGTTGGTCCGCCAGCACGGAGCCCAGGTAAGCCTCCTGGACCTTCGGATTGGCTCGAACCGCTTCGGGTGTGTCGAAAGCCAGCACTTCGCCGTACACCACCACGGCGATCTTGTCGGCCAGGCCGAACACCACGCCCATGTCGTGCTCCACCGTGAGCAGGGTCTTGCCCACGGTCACTTCACGGATCAGCTCGATGAAGCGCCCGGTCTCACTCTTGCTCATGCCAGCGGTGGGCTCGTCCAGCAGCACCACACCGGCGCCGCCGGCAATGGTGATGCCGATCTCCAGCGCGCGCTGTTCGGCGTAGGTGAGGTTCATGGCCAGCACATCGTGCTTTTTGTCCAACCGGATCATGCGCATCAATTCTTCGGCGCGCTGGTTGGCGTCGTCCAGATCGGCCAGAAAACGGAACAGCGTGTACTTGTAGCCCAGGCTCCACAACACCCCGCAGCGCAGGTTTTCAAACACGCTGAGTTTGGGGAAGATGTTGGTGATCTGGAAGCTGCGCGAGAGCCCCATGCGGTTGATCTCGAAGGGCTTCTTGCCATTGATGCGCTGGCCGGCCAGCAGCACGTCGCCGCTGGTGGGCTCGAAACGGCCGGAGATGAGGTTGAACAGCGTGGACTTGCCCGCGCCATTGGGGCCGATGATGGCCACACGCTCGCCCGGGCTCACGGCAAGGTTCACGCCCCGGATGATTTCGGTCTTGCCAAAGCTCTTGCGCAGGTCGCGCAGCTCCAAAGCAAATCCACCTGCAGCCGTTGAAGCAGCAGAACGTTCCATGAGGGTTTCGGTCATTGCGTTTCCCGTCGCTTGATTTCTTTTTCAATGTCGGTCTGGATCTCGCCCCACTGCTTCATGAAAGCGCGGCGCGTGATCTCGAACAAGCCCAGCCCGGTGAGCGCCACGAACAGCGCGCCCACCCAGTTCGAAGGCTCCAGCGCATGCAGCGTCACGCCCAGGAACCGCACGGTGTCGCCCATGGCGGTGCTCAGCTGCAGGTGGTAGACCATTTCGATCATGGCGCCGGCACCGGCCAGCACCACCAATGCCGTCACGGTCAGGGCCAGGTAGCTCACCCAGAGTTCACGCAGGCGCCCGAAGGCCGCCACGCGCAGGTTCATCATGATCAGGCTGGCAATGCCGCCTGGCGCGTACATCACCATGAACAAAAAGATCAGGCCCAGGTAGAGCAGCCAGGCCTTGGTGATTTCCGAGAACAGCACAAACGCCAGCACCATCAGGATGCCGCCGATGATGGGGCCGAAGAAGAAAGTGGCGCCACCCAGGAAAGTGAACAGCAAATAGCCGCCCGAGCGGATCGGGCCCACGACTTCAGCGGTCACGATCTCGAACTGGATGGCCGCCAGACCACCCGAGATGCCGGCAAAGAAGCCTGCAATGATGAACGCCAGGTAGCGCACCATCTGCGTGTTGTAGCCGATGAACTCCACGCGTTCGGGGTTGTCGCGCACCGCATTGAGAATGCGGCCCAGTGGCGTGCGGGTGAAGGCGAACATCAGCGCCACGCTCACAAAGGTGTAGACCGCGATCAGGTAATACACCTGCACACCAGGACCATAGGTGATGCCCATCACCGAATCGCCCACCACGCGGTCGGCCGAGATGCCGGCTTCGCCGCCGAAGAACTCGGAGAACATGAGCGACATGGCGAACACCAGTTCGGCCATGCCCAGCGTGATCATGGCGAAGGTCGTGCCGGCCTTCTTGGTGGTCACGTAACCAAACAGCAGAGCAAAGAACAGCCCGGCGGCACCACCCACCAGCGGGATCAGGCTCACAGGGATCGACATGGCGCCTTCCGACACCTTGAGCAGCGCATGGATGGCCATGTACGAGCCCAGGCCGGTGTAGACCGCATGGCCGAAGCTGAGCATCCCGCCCTGCCCCAGCAGCATGTTGTACGACAGACAGGCGATGATCGCGATGCCCATCTGCGCCAGCATGGTGATGGACAGGTTGCTGGTGAACACCTGGGGTGCGAATAGCAACACCACGGCAAACAGGCCCCAGGTGATCCAGCGGCCGACGTTGTAGGGCTTGAAGCTGTAGTGAGCGGGAGCGGCAGAGGATGAGGAAGAAAGCATGGCAATCTCAGTGTTTGGTTATGCCGGAGCGCAAGGTCTCACGCATGAGAAGGTGCAGTCCAGTGGCACCGAGGATCCGGCTCCGCCGGTCCCAGGTGCCGTCCCCCTCCAAGCCGAAGGCGCAAGAGAGGGGGAAGACGCGAAGCGGCGCAGGGGGTGAACGCTCTGCATGCGCAGGGGGTGCATCATGTATCTCGCGTACCGAGCAGACCGCGTGGACGGAAGATCAGCACCAGCACCAGGAACAGATAGGGCAGGATCGGCGCGATTTGAGAGATCGTCAGCCTGAGCAGGGAGTTGTCGCTCCAGGCGTCAGACAGCTGCAGTCCGACGCTTTGCGCCAGACCCATCAGCGAATGGTCCAGCGCCACCGCAAACGTCTGGATCACGCCGATGAGCACCGATGCCAGAAAGGCACCCGACAGTGAGCCCAGGCCACCGACCACCACCACCACGAAGATCAGCGACCCCAGCGTGCCGGCCATGGCGGGCTCGGTCACAAAGGTGCTGCCACCGATCACACCGGCCAGACCGGCCAGGCCCGTGCCAGCGCCGAATACCAACATGAACACACGGGGCACGTTGTGGCCCAGGCTTTCCACGGTTTCCGGATGGGTGAGAGCGGCCTGGATCACCAGACCGATGCGGGTTCGCGTGAGCAGCAGCCACACGCTGGCCAGCATCACCACAGCCACCAGCATCATGAAGGCGCGCGTGGCGGGGAATGGCGAGCACATGGTCTGCGCAACGGCGCCACACAGTTCGGCTGGCGCACGACCCATCACCAGACTCAGGCCATCGGTCGCGTGGTTCATCAGCGTGAAGGCAGGGCCTTGCAAAAGCTCGGGCGGCCGGAATTCGACCGAGGTGCGGCCCCAGACAAGCTGTACCAGTTCCAGAATGATGTAGGACAGCCCGAAGGTCACCAGCAGTTCCGGCACGTGCCCGTACTTGTGTACCTTGCGAAGGCTCAGCTTCTCAAACAGGGCGCCCAGCAGACCGACGATCACGGGCGCCAGCACAAGTGCGGGCCAGAAACCCAGCGCCTGTGCGAGCGTGTAGCCGATATAGGCGCCCACCATGTAGAAGCTGGCATGCGCGAAATTGAGCACACCCATCATGCTGAAGATCAGCGTCAGGCCCGAGCTCAACATGAACAACAAGAGCCCGTAGCTCAGTCCGTTGAGCATGGAGATGATGAAGAACTCCATGAAGGTGTCTTTCGTTGGCGTGAAGGTTTGGAGAAAGGAAGCCGAAGCGGCCTCAGCATGGCCCGTTCAAGCGGTCAAAAATTCGCGCCAGACAGGCAACTTGCCGGCGCGTGCCCTCCAGTCCAGGAGCGCGGCGGAACCGGCTTTGCCGGGCCGCATCGCGCTGCCCCCTTGAGGGGGTGACGCGAAGCGGCGCGGGGGTGCTTCCTCTAACCGGGCCACTCGCGCTGCCCCCTTAAGGGGGTGACGCGAAGCGGCGCGGGGGTGGCGCTCTAGCCTGGCCGCTTCATATCGCAGCTGGTGGGCGTGCTGGCCACATAGGCGGGAAACTCCTGAACCGGTGCCAGTGTCATGCCGGTGTTCTCCGGGCTGTAGGGGTGCTTGGCATCGGTTTTCTGCCACACGGTCAGGTACAACGGCTGCTGGAGCTGGTGATCGGTCTTGCGCATCTCGACTTCACCGTTGAAGCCCTTGAACTTGAGGCCGGACAACGCCGCAGCCACCTTCACCGGATCGGTGGACTTGGCCTTGGCCATGGCGTCGCTGAGCGCGTAGTAGACGTTGGGTATCGCCGAGGTGTACATGTCGTCGTTGAAGCGCTTCTTGAACTCGGCCATCCAGCTCTTCATGGGTTCACCCATGTTGTAGTGCGAATACGCCACCTGGAACACACGGCCTTCTCCACCCGTGCCCAGCGCCGTGGGTGTGCCGGTCACGCCCGTGTAGTAGGTGTAGAACTTGCCCGTGTAGCCGCCTTCGTTGGCGGCCTTCACCAGCAGGGCCAGGTCGGAACCCCAGTTGCCAGTGATCACGGTGTCGGCGCCTGCGGCGCGGATCTTGGCGATGTAGGGGGCGAAATCGCGCACCTGTGCCAGCGGGTGCAGCTCTTCGCCCACGATCTCGATATCGGGGCGCTTGCGCTTGAGGTTCTCCTTGGCGAACTTCGCGACCTGGTGGCCATGCGAATAGTTCTGGTTGAACAGATAGACCTTCTTGACGTCGGTCTTTTCCTTCATGTAGGTGGTGAGCGCTTCCATCTTCATGGAGGTGTCGGCGTCGAAGCGGAAGTGCCAGTAGCTGCATTTGCTGTTGGTGAAATCGGGGTCAACCGCTGCGTAGTTCAGGAAAAGCACTTCCTTGCCGGGGTTGCGGCTGTTGTGGCGGTTGACCGCGTCGATCAGCGCGCCGGCCACCGACGAACCGTTGCCCTGGGCGATGTAGCGCACACCTTGGTCAATGGCGGCCTGCAGCGCGGTCAAGCTCTCGGCCGGACTGAGCTTGTTGTCGAACCCGACCACTTCGAACTTCACGCCCGCAGGGTTGTTGGCATTGAACTTTTCTGCAAAGAACTGCCAGCTGCGCAACTGGTTGTTACCCACCGGACCCATCAGGCCGGTCTGCGGGTCGATCCAGGCAATCTTGACGGACTCGCCCTTCTGGGCGTGAACCGCAAATACGCAGGTCAACAGGGCGGCGCCGGTGAGGGCTTTCAACGCAAATTTCATCAGTTGTCTCCTGTGGTTGGGGTGGTTGACGTCTAGCTTACAAGCGTGATGCACTGCAGCACTCAGGGATTGCCCCTAGCGCCTATCGCACAGGCGACTGTGTTGGACACCCGGCCCGACAGAAGGCAGGACTGGCGGACGCAGAGGCTTTCGGCGCGGCCACGGGGTTGTGTCATGCATCGATCGGTGCTCAAGGTCGTTGCATGTGGCAGCGGCTGCTGCCGGTGATCTCGGAACCGGGCAAAAACTGCACCGGCACGAAGGTATGGTCGGTCCCTTCGGCCCCTTGCGGAAACGCGGCGTCGACCTTCTGCCAGCGCGAGATGTACACCCCTTTCTGCAGCTGGTGATCGTCGGCCCGCATCTGCACGGGACCATTGAATCCCTGAAAAATCATGCCGCTCAGGCGCGCGGCCACGCGGGCGGCGTCGGTGCTGCCAATGCGCTGCATGGCCTGGCCCAGCATCTCCAGACCGTCGTAGCTCGCCAGCACCACCAGGTCCTCGCCATAGCGCTTTCGAAAGGCGCTGGCGAATTCATCCATGGGCGCTTCCTGGTTGGTGTGGCTGTAGGCAATCTGGTAAACCGACATGGTGGATGGCGCGCGGGCCAGCGCAGTCGGTGTGCCCTTGAGGTTGGGGTAGTAGGCGAACAACGGCAGGTTCACGCCCTCCTCTTGCATCGCCTGCACAAGGCGGCGCATGTCCACGCCCCAGTTGCCGGTGATCACCGCCTGCGCGCCCGATTCCTTGATGCGCTGCACATAAGGCCTGAAATCTTCCACCTGAAAAGGTGCATGCAGCACATCATCCACCACCGTCACATCGGCTTGCTGGCGTGCAATCTCCTGGCGGAAGTACAGCGCGACCTGCTGCCCGTGTGCGTAGTTCTGGTTCAGCAGGTAGACCTTTTTAAGGTCGGGCTGCTGCTTCAGGAAACGGGTCAACGCCCGCATCTTCATGGATGTGTCGGCATCGATGCGGAAATGCCAGAAGCTGCATTTTTCGTTGGTCAGTGCCGGGTCCATGGCCGCGTAGTTGATGAACACGACCGCCTTGTCGGGCTGCTGGGCGTTGTGGCGCGTCACCGCATCGCTCAGCGCCGCTGCAGCGCCCGAGCTGTTGCCTTGAACGATGTAGCGAAAGCCCTGGTCGATCACCACCTTGAGCACGTTGAGGCTTTCTTGTGGCGAGCCCTTGTTGTCGAAACCAGCGACCAGAAAACGCACCCCTGCCGCATTGCCCGCTCCGCTCTTGCGCTCCGCCATGAACTGCCAACTGCGCAGCCCGTTGCGACCAACATCCGCCAGGGGCCCGGAGAGCGGATCAATGAAGGCAATGCGCACTGTCTTTCCAGCCAGCGGACCATCGGCCATCACCGGCGCCGCGCCGCCCTGCAGGGCCAGCCCGATGCACAAAACTTTCAGCCCATGGCGCCTGCCCACCAGCCACCGACGGCGCAGGCGCACGGTCATTTCCTGGGTTCGTTGATTCATGCTGTCGGGAGCACGTAGTCCTTGAGCTGCTGCCGCAAATGCATCTTCTGCATCTTGCCGGTGGCACCCAGGGGAATCGCGTCAACGAACACCACGTCGTCCGGAATCTGCCATTTGGCAATCTTGCCTTCGTAGAAGGCCAGGAGCTCTTCGCGCGTGACTTCTGCGCCCGGTTTCTTCACCACCACCACAATGGGGCGTTCGTCCCACTTCGGGTGCTTCATGCCCACGCAGGCCGCCATGGCCACCGCCGGGTGCGCCATGGCGATGTTTTCCACGTCGATGGAGCTGATCCATTCGCCGCCGGACTTGATCACGTCCTTGCTGCGGTCGGTGATCTGCATGAAGCCGTCGGCGTCGATGGTGGCCACGTCGCCGGTGGGGAACCAGCCCTTGCCCTGTTCGTCGTAGCGCAACGGGTCGCCGCCTTCGCCCTTGAAGTAGCTGGCAATGATCCAGGGGCCGCGCACCAGCAGGTCACCATAGCTCTTGCCATCCCAGGGCAGTTCCTTGCCTGACTCGTCGACGATCTTCATGTCGACGCCGTACACCGCACGGCCCTGCTTGAGCAGCACCTTGGTCTGCTCTTCGGGCGACAGGGCGAGCTGCGGATTCTTCAAGGTACACACCGTGCCCAGGGGCGACATCTCGGTCATGCCCCAGGCGTGCAGCACGGTCACGCCGTAGGTCTCGTTGAAGGCGTGGATCATGGCCGGCGGGCAGGCCGAGCCACCGATCACCGTGCGCTTGAGCGTGCTGAACCTGAGCTTGTTCTGCTGCAGGTGGCCCAGCAGCATCTGCCACACGGTGGGCACGCCTGCCGCCATGGTCACCTTTTCGCTTTCCAGCAACTCGTAGATCGACTTGCCGTCCATCGCCGGGCCAGGAAACACCAGCTTGCAGCCCGTGGCCGCCGCCGAATAAGGCAGGCCCCAGGCATTCACATGGAACATGGGCACCACCGGCAGCACACTGTCACGCGCGCTCAGGTTGAGCGAATCGGGCAGAGCAGCGCTGAACGCGTGCAGGATGGTGGAGCGGTGCGAGTACAGCGCGGCCTTGGGGTTGCCCGTGGTGCCGCTGGTGTAGCACATGCTGGAAGCGCTGTTCTCGTCGAACTCGGGCCAGGGGTAGTCGGTGGGGCAGTCGCCCATCCAGGTCTCGTAGCTTTGCAGACCAGGTATGCCACTGTCGGCCGGCAGCTTGTCGGCGTCACACAGCGCAATCCAGTGTTTCACGGTGGGGCATTTGGCGGCCACCGCTTGCACCAGGGGCAGAAAGGTCATGTCAAAGCAGACCGCGCTGTCTTCGGCATGGTTCACGATCCAGGCCAGCTGTTCAGGGTGCAGACGCGGGTTGAGCGTGTGCAGCACGCGGCCGGTGCCGCTCACGCCAAAGTACAGCTCCAGATGCCGGTAGCCGTTCCAGGCCAGCGTGGCCACCCGGTCGCCAAAGGCCAGCCCCAGGCCGTCCAGCGCATGGGCGACCTGGCGCGAGCGCAGGGCAATCTGCCCCCAGGCGGTGCGGTGGATGTCGCCCTCCACGCGTCGGGACACGATCTCGCCACTGGCATGGTGCCGCTCGGCGTGCACGATCAGCGAAGAAATAAGAAGAGGTTGGCTCTGCATCTGGCCCAGCATGGGATGTCTCCTGTTGGTAAGGTTGGAATCGGCTTCATCGTAGCGCTTTGCCTTGCACAATGAACGAGGGGTTCCACGGGAGGCGAACCCTCGCTGTCGATTCCGGGACATGGTTGTCATGTCCCTTTCTTCCACCCCCCTCACGGCACGGTCGAGATCCGGGCCTCGGTGAGCGAGGCATCGAATCGCAGCTGGGCGGGCCACGGCTCCCAAGTGGTGCCCAGCGATGGGTGGTTGGGGTTGCCGGTGCGCGCAAACGCGCCCAGGGTCTTCATCATGTGCCCGGAGAGCGCCAGCCGCCCCGGCCGGTTGGCCTTGCTGTTGCTCGCATTGGCGAACACCGATGGGCCGAAGTTGCCAAAGAGGAACGGCAGGTCGAATGCATGGGCGGCGCCGTAGACCGTGTTCCACGGCGCGGGCTGCTGCGCCCAGTCGAACTGGTAGTACCAGACCTCGCCCTGCTGCGCCCTGAGCGTGTTGAGCACGTTGTCGCGGCTGGGCGCCATGAAGGCGGAGGCCAGCAATCCGGCGCGGGCGGTCCAGCCTGTTCCGGGAGTGTTCGATGGCACATAGGCCGCATCAAGGATGTCGCCTTCGGTCAGCAGCGTGGGCGCATCGGGGTTGAAGCCGGCCATCAGGTGGAAGCGGTCAAAATCGTTGATCTTGAAGCCCGGCGGGCCGCCCAGCAGGGTGAGGAAGGGCGCAAAGAGCTTGCCCTCCTCCCCCGTGTTGCCGGCGAGCACCGGCACCTTGTTGTACTGGCCGGCGGCCATCGCGCCAATCGGATCGGCGGGAAGCACGGTGCCATCGGGAATCGGCCCCGATCCGGTGAGACCGTTGGCGAGCACGGTGGTGAGGATGGCGTCGCCGCTCTTGCCGCGCAGGTAGTCAGCGATCTGGGTGGCAGACTGTGTGGCGATCCAGGCCTGCGCCCCCGCAGGGTCGGCGGCCAGGCCGTCGGCGATCACCAGCCGCGTCAGCAGGGCATTGCCCTGGGCCTGGTAGGTGCTGGCCGGGTTCAGCGTGGGGATGGTGCCCGGTGGCAGGTTGCTCGCCAGCGAAATGCCGCCAGAGAGCGGCACGATCTTGTGGAACAGCCCTGCGGCCGTGGGCGAGGCCATCAGCGCCCAGGCGTTGATGGCCCCGGCGGACTGGCCCATCAGCGTCACATTCCCGGCATCGCCGCCGAAGGCGGCGATGTTCTGCTGCAAAAATTTCAACGCCTGCACGATGTCGAGCAGCGCAAAGTTGCCCGAGTCTTCGGCGCTGTCGGTGCCGGTCTTGAGCTGTGGCAGGTTCAAGAACCCCAGCACACCCAGGCGGTAGTTCAGCGTCACCACCACCGCATTCGCACTGCGCGCCAGCGCCGCGCCGTCGTACACCGGGTCGGCCGTGTAGCCGGAGATGTTGCTGCCGCCATAGACAAGCACGATCACCGGCAGATCTTTGGTGGCATTGGCCGGGCGCCACACGTTGAGCGTGAGGCAGTCTTCATTGCCCACCGGCGTGTTGAGCGTGGCGGCGATAGTGTCGTCGTAGGTGTTGTTCGCACCTGGTCCGTAGATGCGGCCGTTCTGCAGGCAGGCGTGGCCGAAGGCGGTGGCCTGTCGCACGCCCTTCCAGGCTGCGGGCGCCACAGGCGCCTTCCAGCGCAGGGCGCCGACCGGCGGCTGGGCATAGGGAAGGCCTTTCCAGGCATAAGTGCCGGTGGTTTTCGCGTCGTTGCTGCCCTTGACCGTTCCCTGCGCGATCTGCCGCACCTCGGGCAAGGGCGGGTTGGGGGCCGCGTCCGATCCGCCGCCGCATGCCGCCAGGAGCAAGCCGATGGCGCCCACGCTCCAACCTACCCACACAGGTGTCCTCTTGTTCATGTCTTGTCTCCTCGTTTCGGGGGTAAACAACAGCTTGCGCAGCGCAGCAAAATCCCGTTGAATGCGGGGCTCGCCGGCCACTCGAACCGCAGCGCTGAGTCTAGAAACACCGACCCGAAACGGCGCTATCGCAACACCGCCAATCCACTGACTTCACGACCCATCCGCATGAAAAGGACCAGCTCGGCCACCTGGGTCAAAGGCATTGCCGACATGTTCGCGTCGCAGGGCCTGGACCTGCCGCGCCTGTTCACGGCGGCCGGCATCGACATCGCGCAACTGCAGCAGCCAGACGCCCGCTTCGACGCCGAGGCGATCAGCCGCCTATGGGAATTGGCGGTGGCGTGGTCAGGCAATCCTTCGCTGGGCATGGACCGCGAGCTCGCCAACCGCCACGTGAACTTCGATCTGGTGGGCTACGTGATGCTGGCCAGCCCCACGCTCAAAGCCGGCCTCAAGTGCTTCGCGCGCTACCTGGCGGTGATCTCCGACGCCGCCACCTTCGAGCTCGAGCCGCAAGGGTCGCAGCATTGCTGGCTGGTGCTGGGCCACATCGGCAACTCGCGTCCCGTCCCGCGCCAGCGGCAGGAATACGGCCTGCTCGCGCTGTCCACTTTGTGCTGCTGGATCACGCGGCGCGACGTGCAGCCGCGCGCAGCCGAGTTCACTTTTCCCGAGCCGGCGGACGCCGGCCCCTACCTGCGCGCCTTCGGCTGCCCGGTGCGCTTCAACGGGGGCGCCACACGCCTGCTGCTGGACAACGCCGACCTGGACACACCGCTGCCTTCGAGCGACCCGATGCTGTTCGACATGCACCAGCGTGTGATCGAAGCGCGACTGGTGCGCCTGGGCCACGCCAGCGCGGCCCACCGCGTGAGCGAGGCGATCGTGCGCCTGCTGCACCTGGGCGAACCCCGTCGCGAAGCCATCGCGAACAGCCTGGCCATGGCCGACCGCACGCTGCAGCGCAGGCTGCAAGAAGAAGGCACCAGTTTTCAGCAACTGCTGGACGATGCGCGGCGCGACCTCGCACAGAAGTACCTGGCCGAGGCTCGCTACACGCTGACCCAGGTCGCCGATCTGCTGGGCTTTGCCGACCAGAGCAACTTCTTTCGGGCTCACAAGCGCTGGTTTGGCATGTCGCCCGGCCAGTACCGCGCACGTTTGCTGACCAACGAGCCCGTCACCACGCTCGATTGACCCTGTGCCCTGCCGTGTCGGCGCCGATGGCGACAATGGTGGGCATGAACCGATCCATTGACCTGGCCACTGGCCTGGACCTAGGCCTGACCTGGCGCAACCGTTTCGCCAGCTTGGGCGAAGCCTTCTACACCCTGCTCTCACCCACGCCGCTGCCGCAGCCGCACTGGGTGGGCACCAGTCCGGCGGTGGCCGACCTGCTGGGCCTGGACCGCGCCTGGCTTGAGTCGCCCGACGCCCTCAATGTATTCACAGGCAACGCGCCCGTGGCCGGCACACAACCGCTGGCCAGCGTGTACAGCGGCCACCAGTTTGGCCATTGGGCGGGTCAGCTGGGCGACGGCCGCGCCATCCTGCTGGGTGAGGTGGACACCGCCTCTGGTCCCCAGGAAGTGCAACTCAAGGGCGCGGGACTCACACCCTACTCCCGCATGGGCGACGGCCGCGCCGTGCTGCGCAGCTCGATCCGCGAATTCCTCTGCAGCGAGGCCATGCATGGTCTGGGCATTCCCACCAGCCGCGCGCTGTGCGTGACGGGTTCGCCCGCCCCGGTGTACCGCGAGACGGTCGAGACGGCTGCGGTTGTCACACGCGTGGCGCCGAGCTTCATCCGCTTCGGACATTTCGAGCATTTCTCTCATGGGGGTTTGCATGGCGAACTGCGCCAGCTCGCCGACTTCGTGATCGACCGCTTCTACCCGGCCTGCCGCGAAGCCCCGGGCAACCCCTACGCAGCGCTGCTTGAAGCCGTGAGCGCGCGCACCGCGGTCATGGTGGCGCAGTGGCAAGCCGTGGGCTTCTGCCACGGCGTGATGAACACCGACAACATGAGCATCCTGGGCCTCACGATCGACTACGGCCCTTTCCAGTTCCTCGATGCCTTCAACCCGGCCCATATCTGCAACCACAGCGACACGGGCGGGCGCTACGCCTACATCCGTCAGCCCAACATTGCCTACTGGAACCTGTTCGCACTGGGTCAGGCGCTGCTGCCCCTGATGGACGACCAGCAGCAGGCACTGGACGCCCTGGAGCCCTACAAAGCCCTGTTCCCGGCCGAACAGCAACGGCGCATGGGGGCCAAGTTGGGTCTGGCTTCTGTGCAGGCTGGCGACACCGAACTGGTGGAGTCGCTGATGCAACTGATGGCCAAGGACGCCGTGGATTTCACGATCTTCTTCCGCCGGCTGTGCGGCGCCGTGAGCGGCCCGCTGGAGCCGGTGCGTGATCTGTTCCTGCAGCGCGAGGCCTTTGACGCTTGGGCGCTGCGCTGGCGCGAACGCCTGCATGCCCAGCCCGGTTTCGACGCAGACGCCACCGCCGCAGCGATGCGACAGGTGAACCCGCGCATCGTCCTGCGCAACCACCTGGGTCAGGGGGCGATCGAGCGTGCGCAGAATGGCGACTTCAGCGAGGTGGATCGGCTGGTGAAAGCTTTGGCCTTCCCGTTCGACGAACGGGAAGGCGAAGATGATCTGGCGGCTTTTCCGCCCGACTGGGCCAGTCAGATAGAGATCAGTTGTTCATCTTGAGAAACACCCCCGCCGCAGTATTTGGAAAGCACCCCCGCCGCGCTTCGCGCGACCCCCTCAAGGGGGCACACCTTTGGACCGGCAAAGCCGGATCCTTGGTGTTGCTTGGTAAGACATTTCGCTCCGGACTTGTGTCGTGATGCAATGAATTTTTGAAAGGAAAAACCGTGGACTTCCCCGTCAAGAAAACCGATGTCGAATGGCGTGAGATTCTGGCTGCCAAGGGGGCCGAGCCTGTGGCCTTTGAGGTCACGCGGCATGCCCATACCGAGCGGCCGTTCACCGGCAAGTACGAGGCTGTGTGGGAGGACGGCAGCTACCACTGCATCTGCTGCGGCAACCACCTGTTCGATGCTGGCACCAAGTTCGACGCCGGCTGCGGCTGGCCCAGTTTCTGGAAGGCGATTCCTGGCGCCATCACCGAGATCACCGACCGCAGCCATGGCATGGTGCGGGTGGAGACCGTGTGCAGCCAGTGCGGCGCGCACCTCGGCCATGTGTTCGAGGACGGCCCGGCGCCCAGCGGTTTGCGTTACTGCATGAACTCAGCTTCGCTGGAAAAAAAGTAGCTCCCCCCTGCGCCGCTGACGCGGCTTCCCCCCTCTCTGGCGCGGCTCCGCCGCTTGGAGGGGGGACGCACCCTATGGCCCGGCAAAGCCGGTTCCATGGGTGCCTTGGATCGAGGCACTTCTCGCCGGAGACTTTTCGGTACTACCCCCTGCGCCGCTGACGCGGGGAAGGCGTTCAGGTGCTCCAGGCCACCAGCAGGCCAAGAACAGCGCCCAGACCCAGGCCTGCGGCCACATCAGATGGAAAGTGTGCACCGGCGTACACGCGCGCCCAACCCGTCAGCAGCGCAATGGAGCCCACGAGTGCGATGTCCAGATCCAGCGGACCGAATGGCAGCATGAAGCCGAACAGGCTGCCCATCACCATGGCGTGGGTGCTGGGGAAGCCCGCGCGTCGGCTGTGATTGAGGTGGTTCGCACACAGGCCCAGGGCGAAGGGTCGCGGCAGTTCCCAGCGGGCCGCAAACCGTTTGCTGACGAGTTGGACGATGCCGGCGGTGATCAGGGCATGAAGCACCAGCACACGGTCCCGAACGTCCTCGATGGCCATGTCGGCCAGCACCACCACAAGTGGCACCCAGCTCCAGCGGGCCAGCCACTTGGCCATCTCCAGCAGCTTGCAGGGTGAGCGTCCGGCCCCCATCCATCGAAACAGGCGCACGTCCCAGCGACGCCAGGCAGGCTGAAGTTCGGTTGAATCGGGCGAAGTCGGCAAAGCTTGCATGGCTCGCGGCGGGCGTCGGCAGGTTGATACAAAGCGAAACAGGTTGAAACCGGGCGGATGCTACACGACAGATGATGAAAACCTCATGAATGCCCCTGGGCCCGCCTTCAGGCAGTTGACAGGCGCGCGCAGACTGCCGATGGCCGGCTCAGGGGTTGCCCGCTGAAGGGGCAAGGTGCTCTTGCTGCAGAGCGTGGGCGGCCACCACAGGGGTGGCCTGTGCCAAAGACATCCACACGTGCAGTGGCAAACGGGGCATGGCCCGGCGGGGTGCCTCGCGCAGCACTTCCAGCCGGCCCTCTCTGGCCACCATCACCCCGCATTCGGGCGGCACGTCGTCAGGCCCACCCACCGGGCGCCCTTTCGCATCCAGCCCCAGCACATACCAGCAGGCCCCGGCCATGCCGAGGTAGGCGGCACGCTTGGCCGGTTTTTTCAGATCGCCCAGCAGGTCAGCTCGGCTGACCTTGATCTCGTGCACCACCGGCTCCAGGTAGACCTCGACCGAACTGCGCCGGATCGAGAACACGTCGGGACAGGCCATGCACCATGCGTGGTCGGGCAGTGCCTGGAGGGCCTCGGTCTCGTCGTCGAACGCACGCAGTTGCATGGACGCGATGGGCGGCTCCGCGGCCATGGCGACGTCTGCCGGCAGGCCCTGCAACAACGACCTGGGCAGCGGCACGCGCAAGGCGAGCCCGCGCCAGGCCAGGCGCCCGGCCCGTGTCATGGCCACCGCCACCTGTTCCACCAGCGCTTCGTGCGGGCTTCGCGCCGCCTGGTTGCGGGCGAAGGCCTGCGCCAGCGTCTGGATACCGGCGTCGGTCAGGCGCAAGGTCTCGTGACCTTCGGCAGAGCGCAGGCGCTCCACCTGCCCGGCGGCAATCAGCTCCACTTCCAGCGAGTCCTGGCAAGGCCACCCAGCGGAGCGATAAATCTCACGCAGGCGTTGGTGGTGGCGCCGGTTCAGGGTGGGCTCGGTCGGGTCCATGAGCTGACTATATATCCAGTACCATCCACGCACCATGCCTGTGGCAACGACCAACGAACTGCTGCCCATGCCCGAGGGTTCTGACGCGCCCCTGGGCGAAGTGGCGGTGCGCACCCTGTGCGAATTCGCCGCGCGCGCCGGTGATCTGGACCTGCGCTTCTCCGCGTCGCCCAGCGGCCAGGAAGGCGTGGCCGGCCACAGCACGGTGGCTGCCCGGCGCGGCCCGGCCTACCAGCGTGAACTGCCTTTGTCGGCGACCTGGCAGGGCTTGCGCGTGCAGGGCCGTGCCGACGGCTTCGACAGCGAGGCCGGGCGGCTCGAAGAGATCAAGACCCATCGCGGCGACCCGGCGCGCATCAAACACTCGCATCAGGCCCTGCACTGGGCACAGGCGCGCGTCTACGGCTGGATGCTCTGCAACCAGCTTGGCCTGGCCGAACTCGACATCGCACTGGTCTATTTCCACATTGACACCGGCGTGGAGACGCCCCTGCTGCAGCGCCACCGGGCCGACGAACTGCGCGCTCACTTCGAAGGTCTGTGTGAACGCTACATCGCCTGGGCACGCAGCGAGGCGCTGCACCGCAGCCGGCGCGACGCGGCCCTGCGCGCCCTGGCCTTCCCTTTCCCATCGTTCAGGAAGGGTCAGCGCCCGCTGGCGGCAGCGGTGTACCGCCACCACGGTGCGGCGCGCACGCTGCTGGCGCAGGCACCCACCGGTATCGGTAAAACCATGGCCACGCTGTTTGGCGCGCTCAAGGCAGCCCCGGCCGCACACACCGACCAGCTGCTGTACCTCACCGCCAAAACCACGGGCCGAGGCCTGGCACTTGACAGCCTGCGCCGCCTGGGCCTGGCAACCCCCGACTCAACGGTGCGCGTGCTCGAACGTGTGGCGCGAGACAAGGCCTGCGAGCACCCCGACAAGGCCTGCCATGGCGAGTCCTGCCCGCTCGCTCGTGGCTACCATGACCGCCTGCCCGCCGCCCGGCAAGAAGCAGCGCGCACCGGCTGGCTCGACCAGGCCAGCCTGCGCGAGGTGGCCCTGCGGCACCAGGTGTGCCCTTATTACCTGGGCCAGGAAATGCTGCGCTGGAGCGACGTGGTGGTAGGCGACTACAACCACTTCTTCGACCTCCATGCCCACGCCTGGGCGCTGGCTGTGGACGAAAACCGCAGGGTCGGCCTGCTGGTGGACGAAGCGCACAACCTGATCGAGCGCGCACGCCAGATGTATTCGGCCGAACTGCACCCGGCCTCGCTGGCCGCCCTGCGCCAGAGCCCACCGCCCGGGATGGGTGCGTCCCTTGACCGGCTGCACCGTGCCTGGGGCAGTGTGGCCATCGCTTCTGGCGCTGAACACGCCCTGCTCGATGAGCTGCCCGACGGCTGGGTCACCGCCCTGCAACAGCACAGCGCAGACCTCACCGAGCACCTGGCCCAGGCCGACGAAGCCGCCCACCCGGTGGATCCACGGGTGCAAGCCTGGCTGTTCGAGGTGCTGGGGTTTCTGCGCGTGGCCGAACTGTTTGCCGATCACTCACTGGTGGAACTCACACGCATGCCACCCACCGGTCGGGCACGCAAACCCCGCCCCATGATCGCCATACGCAACCTGGTGCCCGGCCCGCTGCTGGCCGCACGCTGGGCCGCCGCACAAGGGGTGACCCTGTTCTCGGCCACGCTCACGCCCATGGACTATGTGGTGGACTTGCTCGGCCTGCCCACGGAAACCACCCGGCTGGACGTGCCATCGCCTTTTGCCACCGAGCAGCTCGCGGTGCGCGTGGCGCCACACATTTCCACCCGCTGGCGCGACCGCGCAGGCTCGCTCGACGATCTGGTGGCGGCCATCGCCACTCAGTACCGGCAGGCGCCCGGGAATTACCTCGCCTTCTTCAGCAGCTTCGACTACCTGCAACAGGTGCTGGCCCGGCTGCAGTCGCTCTTTCCGTCACTGCCGGTCTGGGTGCAGTCGCGCGCCATGGGCGAGCCGGAGCGGGATGCCTTCATCGCGCGCTTCACCGAAGCCGGGCAAGGCATCGGCTTTGCGGTGCTGGGTGGGGCCTTTGGTGAAGGCATCGATCTGCCTGGTCGGCGGCTGGTGGGCGCCTTCATCGCCACACTGGGTCTGCCACAGGTAAACCCGTTCAACGAACATTTGCGCCAACGCCTGCAGCACCGGTTCGGACGTGGCTACGACTACGCCTACCAGTTCCCCGGGCTGCAAAAAGTGGTGCAGGCCGCCGGCCGCGTGATCCGCAGCGAAGAAGACCGCGGTGTGGTGTGGTTGCTGGACGATCGCTTCGCGCGCTCAGAGGTGCGCCGCTTGCTGCCAGCGTGGTGGCATGTTGAACCAAATCCAGATCCCCAGTCAGCGACGATCGCCGCGCGGTCTGGCGATGACGTCAGGCCGAACCCTCAGCGAACAAGCGGCTCGCCAGAATGTCCGCAGGCATGAGGGTGGTGAGGTCTTCCCGGGTGAGTTCGCGGTCGCGGTCGACAAACAGCCGGCTGGCCTGTCGCAGCCGCGCGCGGTCAAGCGCGTTGCGCACGCTGCGCGCATTCGCAAAGTGCGGCAGTGGTATGCGGCGCTGCAGGTAGCGCTCGAACGCCTCGCGCGCGCCCTCGCCAAAGCGATAGTTCATCGTGCCCAGCATGCGATCGGCAATCGCCAGCAACTCATCTTCGCTGTAGTCGGGAAAGTCGAGGTGGTGCGCAATGCGCGAGGACAGGCCGGGATTGGATTTGAAGAAGGTATCCATGCGGTCCTTGTAGCCCGCCACGATAACCACCAGATCGTCGCGCTGGTTCTCCATCACCTGCAGCAGAATCTCGATCGCCTCCTGACCATAGTCGCGCTCGTTCTCGGGCCGGTACAGGTAGTAGGCCTCGTCGATGAAGAGCACGCCACCCATGGCCTTCTTGAGCACCTCTTTCGTCTTGGGCGCCGTGTGGCCGATGTACTGACCCACCAGATCATCGCGGGTGACGCTGACCACATGGCCCTTTCGCACATAGCCCAGCCGATGCAGGATCTCCGCCATGCGCATGGCCACCGTGGTCTTGCCGGTGCCGGGATTGCCGGTGAAGCTCATGTGCAGCGACGGCGTTTGAGCCTGCAGGCCCAGGTAGAGTCGCAACTTGTCGACCACCAGCAGCGCCGCGATGTCTCGGATGCGCGCCTTCACCGGCGCCAGACCAATGAGGTCCCGATCCAGCTCGTCCATGACCGCCTCGACCTGGCTCTGCGACAGCACCTCGTTGATGGTGCGTGCGGCGGTGTCGGGCACGGCCGCTGGAGCCGATGCGACCAAGTCAAGCACTGCGCCTGGGATGTGGTAACTCGGTGCATTCATGGCAAGTCTCCGGAGCGAGTTGTCTTCATCCAGAGATGCCGCGGAACCGGCTTTGCCGGGCCGCTGGCATCGCCCCCTGGAGGGGGAGCGCCGCAGGCGCGCGGGGGTGACCTCAAGAATACCTTTCAGACTCAGGCATGTCGGTGGCGTAGCTGTGCACCGTGTAGCGCATCGTGCGTCCACCAGACTCCTGGCGCGACAGGGCGAAGCCCGGCTCCCTGGCGGGTCGGTTGACGATGAAGCTCATCGCGATCGACTCGGTGTTGCGAGTCGAGTCGAAGGCCATCATGCGGATGTAGTGGTTGGGAAACGTCTTGCGGCAGGTGTTCAATTCGAGCATCACGCCAGCGGCGTCCTTCAGGTCGAACATCGGATGGCCGAACATCTCCCAGTAGGTGTTGCGCGGGTGCGGGTCGTCGGTGTATTCCACGCTCCAGGCGTAGCCCTTTTTCAGGCCGTATTCGATCTGCATGGCGATCTCGGCATCAGTGAGGTCGGGCAAAAAACTGAACTGGCCTTGCGTCAGCCGGCCCGTGGGGTTGGTCATCATGGTGAGGAACTCCAGAAATGGGGCAATGGTGTTGGCGTGAGGTAGCGCTCATCCAGGGGCACCACGGATCCGGCTTTGCCGGTCCCAGGTGCCGTCCCCCTCCCGCCGAAGGCGAGAGAGGGGGAAGTCGCGAAGCGGCGCAGGGGGTGCTTCCCTTCAAGCAACGGTTGGGGACACGGCATAGTCCGACGTGTCAGTTGGCGCGTAGTTAAAGCTGATCTCGCCCCAGGTATCGAGCGCAGCCTTGAGTGGGCTGCAGCCTTCGGCGGCTTTCTTCAGGATGCTCGGGCCTTCCTCAAGAATGTTCCTGCCTTCGTTGCGCGCCTTCACCATGCTCTCCAGCGCCACGCGGTTGGCCACGGCACCGGCCTGGATGCCTTGTGGGTGGCCGATGGTGCCTCCGCCAAACTGCAGCACCACGTCATCGCCGAAGAGATCGATCAGCTGGTGCATCTGGCCAGCGTGAATGCCACCAGACGCCACCGGCATCACCTTCTTCAGGTCGGCCCAGTCCTGGTCAAAGAACAGGCCGCGCTGCAGATCCGTCCTGGTGTAGCTGTCGCGGCAGACGTTGTAGTAGCCCTGCACCGTCATCGGATCGCCTTCGAGCTTGCCGACCGCGGTGCCGGTGTGCAAATGGTCGCAGCCCGCCAGGCGCAGCCACTTGGCGATCACGCGAAAACTCACGCCGTGGTTCTTCTGCCGTGTGTAGGTGCCGTGGCCGGCGCGGTGCATGTGCATGATCACGTCGTTGGCACGGCACCATTCCGCCATGCTCTGGATCGCGGTCCAGCCGATCACCAGATCCACCATCACGACCACGCTGCCAAGTTCCTTGGCGAAGTCGGCGCGACGGTACATCTCCTCCATCGTGCCGGCGGTGATGTTGAGGTAGCTGCCTTTCACTTCACCGGTGGCCGCACTCGCCTTGTTCACCGCGTCCATCACATAAAGAAAGCGATCGCGCCAGTGCATGAACGGCTGAGAGTTGATGTTCTCGTCGTCCTTCATGAAGTCCAGACCGCCCTTGAGGCCTTCGTACACCACGCGCCCGTAGTTGCGGCCACTGAGCCCCAGTTTGGGCTTGGTGGTGGCGCCCAGCAACGGGCGGCCGAACTTGTCCAGGCGCTCGCGCTCGACCACCAGGCCGGTCGGCGGGCCCTTGAAGGTTTTCACGTAGGCCACCGGAATGCGGATGTCTTCCAGCCGCGCCGCCTTCAGCGGCTTGAAGCTGAACACGTTGCCAATCAGGCTGGCCGTCATGTTGGCGATCGAGCCTTCCTCGAAGAGGATCAGGTCGTAGGCGACCCAGGCGAAATACTCGCCCGGACGGCCCGGCACCGGCTCAACCTTGTACGCCTTGGCGCGGTAGCTGTCGCAGGCGGTCAGGCGGTCTGTCCACACCACCGTCCAGGTGGCCGTGCTGGATTCACCGGCCACCGCCGCTGCCGCTTCCACCGGGTCCACGCCGTCTTGCGGAGTGATGCGGAAGAGGCACAGGGTGTCGGTCTCCTTGATCTCGTAGTCGGGCTGCCAGTAGCCCATCTGCCGGTATTTGAGAACGCCTGCGCTGTAGCGCTTTTTGGCGTCGGTGATGATGCCTTCGTTGCAGGTTTCGGTCACGTCGTCTCCTCTGGGCTGGGGTGTGAAGCAGGGTGTGAGCGGACTATAGAAACGCATTCAGATAAGGTAAATTCAAAACTAATGCCATATCAGTTAAGAAACTCTGAATTGATGGGCCTTGGTCACGCTGCGGCGCGCCTTGGCGGCGTGCGCTGGGCCCAGTTGACGGGGTTTGATGCAGGCGCAACCTGCAGGGCGCGAGACTGGCGCGGATGTGCCCGCCAATGGCCAGCGGGCCAGTCGCCGCTGGTGGCCTGCATCGGCTGGCGCCGGAACGGCGAACGCTTCGCGGCCCCTGCCCCTGGCGGCGAGGGGCGCCCATGCCAGCGTCGCCTCAGGCGACGACGTCTTCGGGCACTGCTTCCTGCAGATTCGGCTCGATCAGCACCTGGTCGATGCGACGCCCGTCGAGCACCAGCACGGTGAAGCGCCAGCCGGCACAGTCGACATGCTGGTTCTGGTCCAGCAGGTCGCCAGCCACGGTTTGCATCAACCCGGCCACGGTGTTGTACCGTCCCTTGTCTTCATCAGGCAGGTCATCGATGCCCAGCCGCGACTTGAGTTCGGCCACGGGCATGGCGCCGTCCACCAGCCAGGCACCGTCTTCGCGCTGAGTGGCCCAGGCGTCCACCGCGGCGTGCGGAGAAAGCTCGCCAGTGATGGCCTCCAGCATGTCCAGTGGCGTGAGCAAGCCCTGCACCACACCGTACTCGTCCACCACGAACACCATGCGCGTGGCTCGTTCGCGGAACTGTTCCAGAAGCTCCATGCCGCTGAGCGTCTCGGGCACGAACACCGCCGGCTGGGCATGCTGGCGGATCGGCTCGTTCACGCCATCGGCCTGCAAGGCCAGCAACTGTGGCAGATGGATCACGCCCACCACATCGTCCAAGCCATCGCGGCACACCGGGTACCAGGAATGACCGGTGGTCCACGCCTTCTGCACCGCCACGTCGATCGAGTCCTGTGCGTCCAGCCACTCGATCTCGGATCGGTGGATCATGATGGAGGTGAGCTGCCGGTCGTCGAGCAGGAACACGTTGCGCACCATCTGGTGCTCGTGTTCTTCGATGATGCCGGCGTCCACCCCCTGCTCCAGGTGCGCCTCGAGCTCGGCTTCGGTCACCTCGTGACGCACGTCCATGGGAACACGCAGCAACTTGAGCACCAGGTTGGTGGAGATGGCCAGCAACGCCACGAAGGGCCTTGCCACCAGCGCCAGCAGCACCAGCGGGCGCGACACCCAGCGGGCGATCGTTTCGGGTGCGCTCTGGCCGATGCGCTTGGCCACGAGTTCACCGAACACGATGGTGATGTAGGTCACCACCACCACTACCACCACCGTACCCAGCGCATTCGCCACGCCTTCGCTGAGCCCCCACCTTTCAAAGGTGTCGCCCAGACCTGCGCCGAAAGCACCCTCGCCCACGATGCCGTTGAGCAGGGCAATGGTGGTGTTGCCCATCTGGATGGTGGAGAACAGATGGGTGGGGTTGTCCAGCAGGCGCAGTGCGGCAGCAGACCCCTTGTCCCCGGCATCCGCCAGGGCACCAAGGCGCACACGGCGGCTGGAAACCAGCGCGATTTCGCTCATTGAAAAAACGCCGCTGAGAAACGTCAGAAAGGCAATGAGCAGGATGTCCATAATTGTGGATGGCACTTTACATGATCGGCGACGTGCAGGGCTGCGACGGCGCTCTGGGGCAACTGTTGGAAAAGATCGGGTTCTCGCGCAGCAGGGACACGCTGTACCTGCTGGGTGATCTGGTCAACCGGGGGCCGCAATCGCTGGCTGTGCTGCGGCGGATGATGGCACTGGAAGGGTCGGCGCATTGCCTGCTGGGCAACCACGACCTGCACCTGCTCGCCACCGCCATGGGCGTGCGCAAACCGCACCGCAGTGACACCATGGGCGACATCCTCGCCGCACCCGACCGCCTCGCACTGCTCGACTGGCTGCGGGCTCGCCCCATGGCGCTGTACGAGCACGGCTGGCTGATGGTGCACGCGGGCGTCCTGCCGCAATGGGACGCCGCGCTGACCTTGCAGCTGGCCGGCGAGCTGGAAACCGTGCTGCGCCACCCGGACTGGGCCGACTTTCTGCACCACATGTACGGCAATGAGCCCGCGCAATGGCAGGACGGGCTGGCCGGAACCGATCGTCTTCGTGTGGTGGTCAACGCCCTGACGCGCCTGCGCTTCTGCTCGGCAGAGGGTGTGATGGAGTTTGAAACCAAGGACGACGCAGGTTCCGCGCCGCCGGGATTCATGCCCTGGTTCAATGTGCCGGGACGCCGCACCGAAGCGGTGTCGGTGGCCTTTGGACACTGGTCCACGCTGCAGGGTGCAGGGCCCGAAGGGGTGCTTCCATTGGACACCGGCTGTGTGTGGGGAGGCTGTCTGACCGCGGCGCGCATCTCGGCGCCTGGCCAGATCAGCGAACGCATTGCCGTTCCCTGTGCACAGGCTCGCAAGCCTGGAAAAAAGCAGGGCACCTCAGAACAGGCTCAAGGGCGCCCCGGTTGATTCAGCGCTCGTTCTGTTCAAGAGCGGGCTGTTGCGGCTCCTCAGCGGCCTCGGGCGCCGGGGGCGCAGCTTGCACTTCTGCCCGCTTGAACAGGGCAGGAACCTTTTTGCGGCTCTTGATGTTGGGCGAGGTGCTGCGAGCCACAGGCCGCTGTGATTGCTCCCACGAGGGGGGCGGTGCATCAGCGGGAAGGGCCGGCTCGTAGGGCTTGTCGAACAGGGGATCTGCAGGCTGGCGCGGCGCCCGCGGTGCGCGTGGCGGTGGCGCTTCACCGCGCGGGGCCCGCGCTTCGCGCACCGGTCGCTCGCTGCCCTCGCCCTGCTGCCACGCCCGTTGGCCGTCATTGAAGTGACCGGCCGGGCGGCGATCGGCTTCCAGCTCCAGGGCTTCGAGTTCGAGCTTCTTGCCCAGCAGCTTTTCCAGGTCGCCCATGAGTCGCGCATCGCGCCCGCTCACGAACGATACCGCCAGACCCGATGCACCCGCGCGACCGGTGCGGCCGATGCGGTGCACGTAATCTTCGGCGTTGAACGGAATGTCGAAATTGAACACCGCCGGCACGTCCTTGATGTCCAGGCCGCGCGCGGCCACGTCGGTGCACACCAGCAGATCGACCGCGCCGGTCTTGAAGGCGTCGAGCGCCTTCAGCCGCTCGTCCTGGCTCTTGTCGCCGTGCAGCGCGGTGGTGTTGAGCCCCTCACGCTCCAGCGAACGCGCCAGCCGTGCACAACCGAGCTTGCTGTTGACGAACACGAAGGCCTGCTTGAGGCCGCGTTCGCGCAGGATCTGCTTGAGCACGCCGCGTTTGTCGTCGTCGTCCACCCGGTAGAAGTGCTGCTCCACAGTGGACGCGGTGGCGTTGGAACGCGCGACCTCGATGGTCACCGGATCTTGCAGGTAGCTGTTGGCCAGGCGCTTGATTTCGGGCGAGAACGTGGCCGAGAACAGCAGCGTGGTGCGTTGCTTGGGCAGGTAAGAAAGAATGCGCTGCAGATCGGGCAGGAACCCGATGTCGAGCATGCGATCGGCTTCATCCAACACCACGTACTCGACCTGGTTGAGCACACAGTTCTTGGCCTCGATATGGTCCAGCAGGCGCCCTGGCGTGGCCACCAGCACCTCCACACCCTTTTTCAGTTCGGCGGTCTGCGGCTTCATGTCCATGCCACCGAACACCACCATGCTGCGCAGGTTCGTGTACTTGGCATAAAGCTTGACCTGCTCGGCCACCTGGTCGGCCAGCTCGCGCGTGGGCAGCAGCACCAGCGCACGCACGGGGTGGCGGGCGGGTGAGGTGGACGTGTTGTCGTGCTTCATCATCCGCTGCAGCAGGGGCAGCGTGAAGGCGGCCGTTTTGCCGGTACCGGTCTGGGCCGCGCCCATCACGTCCCGGCCTTGCAGCACCACGGGAATCGCTTGCGCCTGGATCGGCGTCATGTTCTCGTAGCCCATTTCGGCCACGGCCTTCTCAAGCGACGGAGAGAGAGAAAGTTCAGAGAAAGATTGGGTCATTGGCTTCAAAGTTAGCCGGGTATTGTCTCACTTTGATGATTTTTCGAAGAAAAACTCCGATAGCACGTGCCCTACCCCGTCCAGGGCACCGCGGAACCGGCTCCGCCGGGCCGCCAGTGCCGCCCCCTGGGGGTGACGCCGCAGGCGGCGCGGGGGGGCGATCACCTGCGGCGCGGGGGGTCACAACTCCCTGGCTTTGAACGTGTCACACGCGGTCACACTGCCGGTCTGCAGACCGGCGTCGAACCAGCGCTGGCGTTGCGCGCTCGTGCCGTGGGTGAAGCTGTCGGGCACGACCTGTCCCTGGCTTTTGCGTTGCAGTGCGTCGTCGCCGATGGCGGCCGCCGCATTGAGCGCCTCTTCCACATCGCCCGGCTCCAGAATGGCCTGCGACTTGTGGTTGTGGTGCGCCCAGATGCCGGCAAAACAATCCGCCTGCAGTTCCAGGCGCACGCTCAGCGCGTTGTATTCGCGCTGGCTCACACGGCCACGCATCTGGTCCATCTTGTCGGTGATGCCCATCAGGTTCTGCACGTGATGGCCCACTTCGTGCGCGATCACGTACGCCTGTGCAAAATCGCCGGGCGCGCCCAGCTGGCTGCGCAAGGTGTCGTAGAAGCCCAGGTCAATGTAGACCTTTTCATCGCCAGGGCAGTAAAACGGCCCCATCGCAGACTGTCCGGTGCCGCAAGCCGTGGGCGTGGCGCCTCGAAACAGCACCAGGCGGGGTTTGCGGTACTGGGCGCCACCGTCCTTGAACACCTGGCCCCACACGTCTTCGGTACCGCCCAGCACGGCCGCCACGAAACGGCCCATGTCGTCGGTGGGTGCCTGGGCGGGTCCGGGAGCGGTCTGGGTCTGTGTCGGCGCCATCAGGTCACCGCCGCCGCTGAGCGCCCCCAGGATGGTGATGGGGTTGATGCCGAAGATCCAGCCGGCCACCAGGGCCACCACAATGGTGCCCAGGCCGATGTTGCGACCGCCCGTGCGGCGTCCCCCGCCCCCACCGAACATGCCGCCACCCGGTTGGGAACGGCGGTCTTCCACCTGATCGGACTGGCGGTTCTTTTCCCACTTCATGGTCTGGGTCCTCGGGTTGGGGCGATGGCGCCGGACGCAGTCATACCACGCCGCTCATGGGAACACCAGCCCCCCGGCAGGATCAGCGAGTGCTCAGCTTCTCAGGCCTTGGGCAGGGTGACGCCGACCTGACCCTGGTATTTGCCACCGCGATCGCGGTAGCTGGTCTCGCAGACTTCGTCGCTTTCAAAGAACAGCACCTGGGCGCAGCCCTCACCCGCGTAGATCTTGGCCGGCAGCGGGGTGGTGTTGCTGAACTCCAGCGTCACATAGCCTTCCCATTCGGGCTCGAAGGGCGTCACGTTGACGATGATGCCGCAACGCGCATAGGTGCTCTTGCCCAGGCAGATGGTGAGCACGTTGCGCGGGATGCGGAAGTACTCGACCGTGCGCGCCAGCGCAAAGCTGTTGGGCGGGATGATGCAGTAATCGCCGTGCATGTCGACGAAGCTTTTCTCGTCGAAGTTCTTCGGGTCGACCACCGTGCTGTGGATGTTGGTGAACACCTTGAATTCGGGAGCGCAGCGGATGTCGTAGCCGTAGCTGCTGGTGCCATAGCTGATGACGCGCTTGCCATCCACTTCACGCACCTGGCCGGGCTCGAAGGGGTCAATCAGGCCGTGCTGCTCGGCCATGCGCCGAATCCATTTGTCGCTTTTGATGCTCATGGGCCGCCATTGTAGGGAGGTCCGCTGCAGCCATGCGGATTTCGGTCGCCACCGGAATCACCGGGCCGCTGGCGGGCCTTGCCGCAACGCAAGGAAAATGACCTCACAGATCTTCATGTAATTTCAGTAATTCCTGAAAATTCAATCTGAACTCGCTACATTGCCCCCATGTCGCTGCAAGACCACCTCCCTCCCCTGAACCGCGAATTCGTGGCCCACTTCGGCGAAATGGGCAGCCGCTGGGGCATCAACCGCACCGTCGGCCAGATCTACGCCCTGCTCTTCATTTCGTCGAAGGCACTCAATGCCGACGAGATCGCCGAGACCCTGGAGTTTTCACGTTCCAACGTGAGCATGGGCCTGAAGGAGCTGCAGGCCTGGCGCCTGGTGCGCCTGCGCCACCAGCCAGGCGACCGGCGTGAGTACTTCGAGGCCCCGGCCGATGTGTGGGAAATCTTCAGGGTGCTGGCCGAGGAGCGCCGACGGCGTGAGGTGGAGCCCACCCTGTCGATGCTGCGCACCGCTTTGCTGGAGCAGCCCACCACCGACGCCGAACGCCATGCCCAGGCCCGCATGCGCGAAATGCACGATTTGATCGACCGCCTCATGAACTGGTTCGACGATGTGCAGAAACTCGCGCCCGAAACCGCCATGCAGCTTATGGGCATGGGCACCCAGGTCACGCGTGTGCTGGAACTGAAAGACCGCCTTACAGGCAAGTCGCCCAAGCGCACGGCGCCTCCACCAGACGCCTCTCAGGACGCCGCAACCTGACCCCAGCTTGTACTGAACCGCCCACCGGAAAAACACCATGGACGCCTTGATCCTGTCGCGAATCCAGTTCGCAGCCAACATCAGCTTTCACATCTTGTTCCCCACCATCACGATCGCGCTGGGCTGGTTTCTTCTGTATTTCCGGATCCGCCACATCCAGACGCGCGACCCGGCGTGGGAAGAGGCCTACTACTTCTGGACCAAGGTGTTTGCGCTGTCGTTTGCGCTCGGCGTGGTCTCAGGTGTGGTCATGAGTTTCCAGTTCGGCACGAACTGGCCCGGCTTCATGGAAAAGACCGGCGACATCTCTGGCCCTTTGCTGGGCTACGAGGTGATCACCGCGTTCTTCCTGGAGGCCAGCTTCCTTGGCATCATGCTGTTCGGGCGGGGGCGCGTGAGTGAGCGCGTGCACCTGGTCGCCACGTTTCTGGTGGCATTCGGCACCACCTTGTCAGCGTTCTGGATCCTGAGCCTGAACTCGTGGATGCAGACGCCTGCGGGCTTCGAGATTGTCGATGGCAAGTTCATCCCGGTCGACTGGTTCGCCGTGGTGTTCAACCCGTCGTTCCCGTACCGCCTCGCGCACAAGTTGCTGGCCTCCACGCTCACCGCCTCGTTCCTGATCGCAGGTCTGTGCGCCTGGCAGCTCATCAAGGGCAGTGCCTTGCCGGGCACGCACAAAGCCTTGCGCACCGCCGTGATTGCAGCCTCGGTCGCCATGCCACTGCAGTTTTTTGCCGGGGACCTGCACGGACTGAACACCCTGGAACACCAGCCGGCCAAGATCGCTGCGCTGGAAGGCCTCTGGCAAACCGAGAAGGGTGCGCCGCTCACGCTGTTCGGCATTCCCGACGAAGAGGCACGCACCACGCACTACGCCGTGAAGCTCCCCAAGATGGCCAGCCTGATCCTGGCGCACGACATGGACGCCGAACTCCAGGGCCTCAACGAATTCCCCAACGCACACCCGCCCGTGGCGCCTATCTTCTGGGCTTTCCGTGTGATGGTGGGCGTGGGCACGCTGATGCTGGTGGTGGCCTGGGGCACAGCCTGGCTGATGTGGCGCAAGCGACGTGAAGCCGCAGCAGATGAAACCTCGCTCCCACGACCAACGCTCTACGTGCTCGCTGCCATGACCTTCTCGGGGTGGCTGGCCACGCTCGCCGGGTGGTACGTCACCGAAATCGGTCGCCAGCCCTTTGTGGTCTACGGCCACCTGCGCACCGCCGATGTGGCCACCAGCCTGCCTTCCCCCTTGATCGCGACCACCCTGGCCGCCTACCTCATCGTGTACGGGCTGCTGCTCATCACCTACGTCGGCGTGCTCAAGTACATGGCCGAACACCCGGTCAAACATGCCCCAGAGGCGCCGCATGGTGCCGAACTCGGCAAGGCCGGCGTTTGAGCCTGGAAACACCCCCGCGCCGCTTCGCGTCACCCCCTCAAGGGGGCGGCACTGGCCGTCCGGCAAAGCCGGCCCGGCGGTGCCACTGGTCTGGACCGTTTCATGCGTCGCGGGTCGCGCTGCGCGGTGGAGCATCCAGGCTGAACCTGGCAACAACAGTCAATCGCAGAGAGAACACACCATGAACACGAGCTGGGCCGAACTGCTCCCCCTCATCTTTCTCGCCGTGATGGGCCTGTCCTTGCTGGCCTATGTGGTGCTCGATGGCTACGACCTGGGCGTGGGCCTGCTGCTGCCGCTGGCCACCAGCAAGGAGCAGAAGGACACCATGATCTCCAGCATCGGCCCGTTCTGGGACGCCAACGAAACCTGGCTGGTGCTGGGTGTGGGCGTGCTGCTGGTGGCGTTTCCGATGGCGCACGGTCTGGTGCTGCAGGCCCTGTACCTGCCGGTGGCGGTGATGCTGATCGGCCTGATCCTGCGCGGCGTGGCGTTCGACTTCCGCGTCAAGGCACCCACGCGCTACCTGCCGTTCTGGAACCGCGCCTTTTTTGGCGGCTCGTTGCTGGCCAGCGCCTCCCAGGGCTGGATGCTGGGCAGCTACATCACGGGCTTTGACAGCGGCTGGCTGGGCCTGGCGTTCAGCCTGGGCATTGCGCTCACCCTGCCGGCAGGCTATGTGCTGCTCGGCGCGGGCTGGCTGATCATGAAGACCGAAGGTGAGTTGCAGGCGCACGCCGTGCGGTGGGCGCGACGCGTGATCTGGCCCATGGGCGTTGCGCTGGTGGCGATCTCGGCCGCCACGCCGCTGGTGAATCCGGGTGTGGTGGACAAATGGTTCAGCGTGCCTGAGGTGTTCGCACTGATGCCGATCCCGCTGAGCTGCGCCATTGCATTCTTCGCTGTGCGCTGGGTGGTGACCCACCCGAATGTGGTGAAGGCGGGCTATGGCTGGGTGGTGTTCGCATCCACCGTGTTGATCTTCGTGCTGTCCTTCTTCGGCCTGGCCTACAGCATCTTTCCTGACATCGTGATCGGCCGCATGACGGTCTGGGAAGCCGCCATCTCCACCGGTTCGCTCACGGTCATCTTCGTGGGTGTGGCGATCACACTGCCGATGATCATCGTCTACACGATTTACATGTACCGCGTCTTCTGGGGAAAGGCTCGGGCATTGACATACAACTAGGAACTCCCCCCTGCGCAGGATTCTGAACACCCCCCTGCGCCGCTGACACGGCTTCCCCCCTCTGTTGCGCGCCTTCGGCGCTTCGAGGGGGGACGCACCCTGTGGCCCGGCAAAGCCGGTTCCACGGGTGCCCTGGACGGGGACACCTCGCTCCGGAGGGGATCAGCTACCCCATGCTCCCCTCCTTGTCTCTGTGCGCCTACACCTTTCAGAGGTGGGCGGGTTGGGTGCGCGGGCGCAGGGACGATTCGCGGTTGCCACAGAGTTCGCTCGCCATACATGGTGTTGATGAGAAAGCGGCAGCATGCCCGGGCGTCCGACCGCGAGCTGGACCGGAGAACGCGTACCCGGCCCGCCCGCCCCGCCACAAAAGGAACATACGAAACGGGCCCACCTCCCGTGCACCAGTGCAACGAAAAGATCAGCCGCCAGCCACCACGCTACGAACCACCACCCGATCATCCCCCAACACGATCAGCGCAAACAACAACTCGTCCAGACTGTTCGCCTGCGAAGTCTTGCGCGCCAGAAGCGGTGTGGCCTTGGGGTCGAGCACCACGAAGTCGGCTTCACAGCCCGGCTGCACGTTGCCTACCACGCCACCCAGGCCCAGAGCCTGAGCAGCACCTGCAGTGTGCTGCCACCACAGTTGCCCGGGGGTGAGGCTCAGGCCTGTCTTGGTCTGGCTCTCGCGGCCCACGTAGTAGGCAGCCAGCATGGTGTGAAAGGGCGAGAAGCTGGTGCCGCCGCCCACGTCGCTGGCCAGGCCGTAGCGCATGCCGGCGGTATCAGCAGCCAGGTAGTCGAAGAAGCCGCTGCCCAGAAACAGGTTGCTGGTGGGACTCACGGCGACCACGGCGCCGCTGCGGGCCATCTGAGCCCGGTCTTCTTCGTTCAGGTGAATGCAGTGGGCATACACCGCGCGCTGGCGCAGCAGACCAAAATCGCCATACACCGCCAGGTAGCTGCGCGACTGGGGAAACAGCTCGGCTACCCAGCGGATTTCGTCCAGGTTTTCCGCCACGTGCGACTGGATCCACACCTGCGGGTACTTGGCGGCCAGCTCACCCGCGCCGCGCAGCTGCTCGAGCGAGCTTGTGGGCGCGAAACGTGGCGTGATGGCATAGCCCAGGCGATCCACCCCGTGCCAGCGCCGGATCAGGCTTTCGGTGTCGATCAGGCTTTGTTCGGTGTCGTCGCGCACGCCATCCGGGCTGTGGCGGTCCTGCAGCACCTTGCCGGTGATGAAGCGCAGACCGCGCGACTTCGCCACCTCGAATGCGGCATTCACTGACGCCACATGCGACGTGGCAAAAGTGAGCGCGGTGGTCACGCCCTGGCGCAGCAGTTCATCAAAGAAGAAGGCCGCCACCTCGGTGGCATAGTCCGGATCGTGAAAGCGCGATTCGTGAGGGAAGGTGTAGTCCCTCAACCACGGCAGCAGGCCTGCGGCGGGCGCACCGATCACGTCGGTCTGCGGGTAATGCACATGCATGTCCACGAATCCGGGCGCAATGATGTGGCCTCGCAAGTCCTCCACCACCAGACCAGGAAACTGCCCGACCAATGCGGCGTGATCGCCCACTGCGTGCACCACCCTGGGACCTTCGCCAGATGGACCCACCACCAGCAGACCATCCGCTTCAAAAACCGGGCTGGCGTCGTCGGTGAATCGCAGGATGGAAGCGCGGTAGCCTTGCATGGAGGGCGAAAGGGGGCTGATGAATGGAGCAACGCACGTGTGAAGACGCGCGCCAAGCGTCGAGCTTAACCGCCTACGTGCGGGCCGCCATACGGGATCTCACATACGCCGTATGGTTCATGAACCGCCACGTTTCCCCTCAGCGTGCCAGCTTGCCCACCACCCCATCCACCAGCCAGTCCATCTTCAGGATCTCATCGTCGCTGGGCATGGTGTTCTCGGCAATGGCGATGCGGCCTTCGTTGTCCTTGATCGCGGCCTTTGCCGCAAATGGGCGCAGCCGCCCGGCGGCCATGTCGGCCTGGCGGGCCAGCACTTCGTCCTGCACCGCCTTGGGCACCTTGCTGCCAAAGCTGTCAACGCGGATCATGCCTTCGCGCACCCCGCCCCACACGCTGCCACTCTCCCACGAATCATCGAGCACCGCCTTGACGCGAGCGGTGTAGTAGGCGGACCAGACATGGGTGACGGCCGCGATCTGGGCGTCGGGGGCCACCTTTCGCATGTCGGAGTGGTAGGCCACGGCCAGCTTGCCGCGTTCCTGCGCGGCCGCCATCACCGCCGTGGAGCCGGTGTGGAAAGCCAGTACCTCGGCGCCCTGGTTCATCAGCGACATGGCCGCATCGCGTTCGCGAGGCGGGTTGAACCATTCGCCCAAAAACACCACGCGTGTCTGCGCCTTGGGGTTCACCGAGCGCATGCCCAGCGTGAAGGCATTGATGCCCTGGATCACTTCCGGAATGGGGAAGCCGGCCACGTAACCAGCCTGCGTGGCCATGCGGCCCGCCGCCACGCCGGCCAGGTAGCGGCCTTCGTAGTAGCGCGCGTTGGCCGTGGCCACATTGCGCGCGGTCTTGTAGCCGGTGATCGACTCGAACTTCACGTCCGGAAAATCACGCGCCACCTTCAGGGTGGGCTCCATGTAGCCAAAGCTGGGCGTGAAGATGATGCGATGCCCTTGCCGTGCCAGATCGCGGATCACACGCTCGGCATCGGGACCCTCTGGCACGTTCTCCACATAGTGGGTCTGCACCTGGTTGCCCAGCGCAGCCTGCACCGCCAGACGGCCTTGTTCGTGCTGGCGCACCCAGCCGGCGTCGGTCAGTGGTGCGACATAGACGAACGCGGCCTTGAGTGGCTTACCTGCGGGCTTCGGTGCCTGCGCCTGCGCCAATGAAATGGGGATGAAAAAACTGGCGGCCAACAACGCGCAGACGCGCCGGGCCACGAGGTTTTTGTACATGGTGTTCCTCTACATGGCTTCCGTGAATGAAAAAGCGAGCCGGGGAAGCACCGGCTCGCGTGGCCTGATTTTAGGCGATCAGGCCACCGCCGCCCTTTTCAGAACGTGTCCGTCATCAGGCGGTTGCCACTGCGCGATCCAGCGCGGCCATGAGTTCGGCGCGGCGCGCCCCGCTCACAAAGCTGGCCTCGAAGCTGTTGCGCGCCAGGGTGATCACGTGCTCGCGGGACAGATCCAGCGCTTGCACGGTCTGGGTGAAATTGGCGTTCATGTAGCCACCGAAGTAGGCCGGATCGTCCGAGTTCACGGTGGCACACAGGCCGGCGTCGAGCAGCCGTTTCATGGGGTGATCGCCCAGGTCGTTCACCACGCAGAGCTTGAGGTTGGAGAGCGGGCACACCGTGAGCGGTGTGCGGCGTTTTGCCAGCTCGGCCACGAGCGCAGGGTCTTCGAGCGAGCGCACGCCGTGGTCGATGCGTTCGGTCTTCAGATCGTTCAGCGCTTCCCAGATGTAGGCCGGCGGCCCCTCTTCGCCCGCGTGCGCGACGATGCGCAAGCCCAGCTCGCGGCAGCGCGCGAACACCCGCGAGAACTTGCTCGGCGGGTGGCCGACCTCGCTCGAATCCAGCCCCACGCCAATGAACTGTTCGCGGTGCGGCAGCGCAGCTTCCAGTGTGGCGAACGCCTCTTCTTCGCTCAGGTGGCGCAGAAAACACAGGATGAGTTCGGCGCTGATGCCCAGTTCGGCCTTTGCCCGGGCACAGGCACTCGCCAGGCCCTGGATCACCGTGGCCACGGACACGCCGCGCGCGGTGTGGGTCTGCGGGTCGAAGAAGAGTTCGGCATGCACCACGTTGTCGGCCTTGGCGCGCAGGAAGTAGGCCCAGGCCATGTCGTGGAAGTCGGCTTCATGCAGCAGCACACTGGCACCCGCGTAGTAAATGTCCAGAAAGCTCTGCAGGTTGGTGAAGGCATAGGCCTCGCGCAGCGCCGCTTCGCTGGCATACGGCAGGCTCAATCCGTTGCGCTGCGCGAGCGCAAAGATCAGCTCGGGCTCAAGTGAACCTTCGATGTGGATGTGGAGTTCGGCCTTGGGGATGGCGGCGGCGAGTTCGGTGGGGGTCATGGTCATGGTCATGGTCGTGTTCATGTGAATGTGCTCAACAGGTGCCCAAGGAGATGGCAAGTCGTTTCAGATAGCGGCGGTAGGCGCTCGACACCCGGTCGGCGGGCCCGTGCACCTCGGTCACGGGCGCGGTGCGGCCGATGGGCAGCGTGCGCGGTGTCTGCGATTCCACCACGGGGCGGTCCTGGGCAAACACGGTGTTCTGGAATTCAACCAGTTCCTGATCGCTCGACGCGTCGCCCTGCGTGGCCATCACGAACCACGCCGTGCAACTGGTATCGCCGTCAGGGCGAATGAACAGCGCGATCGCATTGCTCACCGGGTCGCCCTCGCTCGCATCCTTGCGCAGGATGGCGGCAAACGGGTGGGGCACCTCGTAGCGGTAGTGGATCCAGGCGCCCTCGTCGGCACCCGCGTAGGCGCGGGGTTGCCAGGCGCGTGCGTTGAGCACGGCCAGTCCATTGGCGCCCTCCTCCACCTGCCCGGCGTCCACCTTCGCATGGCTGCGCTCACCCAGCCAGCCTTCGTGCACGAAGCCGAAGTGGCTGAGGTCGAGGAAGTTTTCCACCAGACGCGGTGCGCTGGTGTCGAGCTCGTAGGGGCCGCAGACCACACGGCGCCAGGCATCGTCCTCTCCCACGGCGAACATGGGCGGTTCATCGAGCACTCCCAGCGTGTCCCCTGGCGCCTGCAGCCGCACCCACACCAGCCCGAAGCGTTCACGGGCCTCGAACACCGTGGCCACGTGGCCAGCGGGCGGGGTGAAGTCGGGTGCGGCAGGAATGAGCTGGCAATGGCCGGTGTGACCGAACTGCCACCCGTGGTAGGGGCACTCCAGCCGGGCGCCGTGCACACCGATCAGCACCCGGCCCAACGAAAGCTGTGCCCCCCGGTGCGGGCACTGGTCGGCCCAGGCGTGCACCCGGTCAATGTGGTGTCCATGCTCGCGCTGGGGTTCGCGCCAGAGCACCAGCGACTGCCCGAGCAACGCGCAGGCCACGGGTGCGTCACGCACCTGGTGCGAGGCGATCACGGGGTGCCAGAGTTGCTTTTCGATCACCTTGTCATCATCCTGCGGTTTCGCTCGGTCCCTCAGCACTTCATTTTCTTTCGCCCCAACAAGAAAGCCGCCCGGAGGCGGCCTTCCATTCCAGGGCACGGCGGGTCCAGCTTCGCCGGTCCCCACGTGCCGCCCCCTTGAGGGGGTCGCGCGAAGCACGGCGGGGGTGGGTCAATTCGGGACTTTGCCTTCAACGCCCTTCACATAGAACTTCACACCACCGAGGAAAGCGTCATCGGCGACCGCGTCGGCAGCCAGCACTTCCTTGCCGCCCTGGTCCACGATCGGGCCCTTCCAGATGTGGAAGCTGCCGTCTTTCAAGCCGGCGCGGATCGTGTCGACCTTGGCCTTGACTTCTGCAGGCACGTCTTCGGCCACGGACACCATGTCGATCGCGCCTTCTTTCACGCCCCACCACACGCCGCCGGTGGACCAGGTGCCTTCCAGCGCGTCCTTGGTGGCCTTGATGTAATAAGGCGCCCAGTTGATGATGGCCGATCCCAGGTGGGCCTTGGGGCCGTAGGCGGTCATGTCGGAGTCCCAGCCGAAGGCGCGCTTGCCCAGCTTCTCGGCAGTCTGCAGCACGGCTGACGAATCGGTGTTCTGGAACAACACGTCGGCACCTCCGTTGATCAGCGAGGTGGCGGCTTCGGTTTCTTTCGGTGGATCGAACCAGCCGTTGACCCAGACCACGCTGGTCATGACCTTGGGGTTCACCGATTGCGCGCCCAGGGTGAAGCTGTTGATGTTGCGGATCACTTCCGGAATTGGGATCGAAGCCACGACACCGAGCTTGTTGCTCTTGGTCATGCTGCCAGCGATCACGCCCGCCATGTACGCGCCTTCGTAGGTGCGGCTGTCGTAGGTGCGCAGGTTCTCTGCGGTCTTGTAGCCGGTGGCGTGCTCGAACTTCACGTCCTTGAAGTCGGGCGCGACCTTGAGCATGGGCTCCATGTAACCGAAGGTGGTGCCGAAAATCAGCTTGTTGCCCTGGCCGGCCAGATCGCGGATCACGCGTTCGGCGTCGGCGCTCTCGGGCACGTTCTCCACGAAACTGGTCACCACCTTGTCGCCAAACTCGGCTTCGATCGCTTTGCGGCCATTGTCGTGCGCAAAGGTCCAGCCACCGTCGCCCACTGGGCCGACGTAAGCAAACGCGATCTTCAGCGGCTCGGCCTTGGGCGCCTCGGCCACGGCGGGGGCTGGGGTCGGTGCCGCTGCGGGCGCGGCTACTTCTTCCTTCTTGCCACAGCCGATCAGCACAGCGCTGCTCAGGGCGGTCAGCGCAGCGACCTTCATCAGGGAACGTTTGCTCAAGTCTGTCATGGGTGAACCTCAGGGTTGAAAAAGTGGTGTGAAAACGCGGAAAAAAATCAAAAAAACATTATGCGCCGGGGTAGAACGGTTTCCCGATGGACGTCGGCATGTTGATGCGGATCCAGGTCGGGTTGCGCGAGATCAGCACCAGCACAACGATGGTGGCCACATACGGCATCATGGTCAGGAACTGGCTGGGCACATTCACCCCGATGCCCTGCAGGTGGAACTGCAGCATGGTCACGCCGCCGAACAGGTAGGCGCCCAGCAGCACGCGCGCGGGTCGCCAGGTGGCAAAGGTGGTGAGCGCCAGGGCGATCCAGCCCTTGCCGGCGATCATGCCCTCCACCCACAGCGGCGTGTAGACGGTGGACACATAGGCACCGGCCAGGCCACACAGCGCACCGCCGGCCATCACCGCCATCAGGCGGATGCGACGCACCGGGTAACCCAGCGCATGGGCAGATTCAGGACTCTCGCCCACGCTGCGCAGCACCAGGCCGGCGCGCGTTCGGTACAGAAACCAGATGAGACCGAACACCAGCGCCACGCAGGCATAGACCATGGGGTGGTGGCGAAACAGCGCCGAGCCCAGCAAGGGGATGTCAGACAGATAAGGAATGGCGAACTGGCTTTGTTCGGGCAGTTTTTCCTGCACGTAACGCGAACCGGCAAAGGCAGAAAAGCCGGCACCGAACAGGCTGAGCGCCAGCCCGGTGGCGTACTGGTTGGTGTTGAGCCAGATCACCAGCCCGCCGAAGATGGCCGCCAGCAGCGCGCCCGCCGCCATGCCGGCGGCAAAGCCCAGCATCGTGCTGCCGGTGTGCACCACAGTGGCAAAGCCGGCCAGCGCGGCACACAGCATCATGCCTTCGGCGCCCAGGTTGACGATGCCGGCCTTCTCGTTGATGAGCAGGCCCAGCGAAGCAATGGCCAGCACGGTGCCGGCGTTGAGCGAGGCGGCGAAGAGCAGAGCAAGGGGTTCCATGGTCATTTCTTCCAGACGAGTCGATAGGCAATCAGCGTGTCACATGCGAGAAGGGCAAACAGCAACAGCCCTTGGAACACCCCGGTGATGGACTTCGGCAACCCCATGCGCGACTGCGCCAGTTCCCCGCCGATGTAGAACATGCTCATGAGAATGGCCGAGAACACGATGCCCACCGGGTGCAGCCGGCCCACAAAGGCCACGATGATGGCCGCGAAGCCGTATCCCGCCGGGACATACGGCGTGAGCTGACCAATCGGCCCGGCCACCTCGAGCCCGCCCGCCAACCCGGCCGCACCGCCCGACACCAGCAGCGCCGTCCAGAGCGCCCTGCGCGAGGCGAAGCCGGCGTACCGCGCGGCCGCAGGTGCCAGGCCGCCCACCAGCTGCGCGTAACCCGCGTAGGTGCGGAACAGAAACACCCACACCGCCGCCACGCCCGCCAGCGCCAGCAGCAGCCCCACGTTCACGCGCGAGCCGTCCATCAGGCGCGGGATCTGCGTCACCGCCTCGAAGGTCTTGGTCTGCGGAAAGTTGTAGCCCTGCGGGTCTTTCCACGGCCCGTAGACCAGGAAATTGAGCACCTGAATGGCCACGTACACCAGCATCAGGCTCACCAGAATCTCGTTGGCGTTGAAGCGGTCGCGCAGCAGCGCCACGATACCGGCCCACACCATGCCGCCGACCACACCTGCGGCCAACACGGCCGGCACGATCCACGGGCCGGTGGTCTTGTCGGCCGTGAGCGCCACGCCTGCCGCAAAAATCGCGCCCAGGATGTACTGCCCTTCGGCACCGATGTTCCATACGTTGGAACGGAAACACACAGCCAGACCGAGCGCGATGATCAACAACGGCGTGGCCTTGACCATGAGCTCGGACAGCGCGTAAGTGCTCTTGATCGGTTCCCAGAAAAACACCTGCAGGCCGCGCACCGGGTCTTTGCCGAGCACGGCAAACAACAGGATGCCGATGACCACCGTGATCGCGAGCGCCAGCAGGGGCGACGCGTAGCCCCAGCCCTTGGACGGCTGCGGGCGGACTTCAAGCCGCAGCATGGGCGGTCTCCCTGTTGTTGTTCTGCTGGTCGTCCCACAAGCCCGACATCCATTCACCAATGCGCTCGATGGTCGCGTCGGCCCGGTCCAGACTGGGTGACAGGCGACCCTTGGCGATCACGTGCAGGCGATCGCTGATCTCGAACAGTTCGTCCAGCTCTTCGCTGACCACCAGCACCGCACAACCCGCATCGCGCAGCGCCAGGATTTCGCCGCGAATCTGAGCCGCGGCACCCACATCCACGCCCCAGGTGGGCTGGCTGACGATGAGCAGCTTGGGTTTGGCCTCGATCTCGCGGCCCACGATGAATTTCTGCAGGTTGCCGCCGGAGAGCGACTTGGCTGCCGCGTCCGGCCCGTTGGCCTTGACGTTGTAGCGCTGGATGATGTCGGCGGCCTGCGCGCGCAACGCACCCAGCCGCAGCCAGCCGCCCTTGCCCACCGCATCACGCCGGGTCAGCAACAGGTTGTGCGCCAATGAAAGCGTGGGCACTGCACCGCGCCCCAGGCGTTCTTCCGGCACAAAGTGCAGGCCCAGTGCGCGACGGCGGCCAGGGCTCAGGCGCGCAGCATCCTGGCCTGCCACACGGATACTGCCGGCAGGCGCACGCGTGTCTTCGCCTGACAGGCAGACCATGAGCTCGCTCTGTCCGTTGCCCGACACGCCCGCGATGCCCACCACTTCGCCAGCACGCACGGTGAGCGCGATGTCACTCAGGTGGGTGCCGAAGGGATCGGCGCTCTGCAGGCTCAGGCCGCTCACTTCCAGCACGTTCGCCCCCGCGTGCAGGGCCCGCACATCCAGCGCGGGCGGTTCAGCACCGATCATCAGGCGCGACAGCGAGGCGTTGCTTTCCTGCCGGGGATCGCACACACCGGTGACCTTGCCGCCCCGCAGCACGGTGCAGGCGGTGCACAGCTCACGGATTTCGTGCAGCTTGTGGCTGATGTAGAGAATGCTGCAGCCCTCATGCGCCAGTTTGTTGAGCACCACAAAGAGCTTTTCCACCGCCTGGGGCGTGAGCACCGAAGTGGGTTCGTCCAGAATCAGCAACTGCGGATTCGTGAGCAGCGAACGGATGATCTCCACCCGCTGCATCTCGCCCACGCTGAGGGTGTGCACCGGTCGCGCGGGGTCGATGTCCAGACCGTATTCGGCCGCCTTGGCGGTGATGCTCGCGCTCACCTCGGGCAGCGACAGCGACTTGTCCAGCCCCAGCCACACGTTTTCGGCCACGCTGAGTGTGTCGAACAGGCTGAAGTGCTGGAACACCATGCTGATGCCCAGTGCCCTCGCCTCCTGCGGGTTGCGCACCTGCACCGGCCGCCCGTTGAAAGTGACAGTGCCTTCGTCGGGCTTGATGGAGCCGTAGATGACCTTCATCAAGGTCGATTTGCCGGCACCGTTTTCGCCCAGCACCGCGTGGATTTCGCCCGGCGCCACCGTCAGCGACACCTCGCTGTTGGCCACCACACCGGGGTAGCGCTTGGTGATGCCGGTCAATTGCAGTCTGGGGGTCGTCAAGGCGATGTCCTTCTTATTTGTCTCAAGCCAACTCTGGTTCGGGCCGCCGCAACGATGCCGCCACACTCTTGATCTGCTCACGCAACCAGCGCGCCGCGTTGGACGCGTGCGTGCGTTCGTGCCAGAGCTGGTAGTACATCATGCGGGGAAACGGCACCGGGCACGGCAGGATCTGCACCGGCAGGTTGCCCACAAAGCGCTCGCAATACTGGCGACCGGTGGTGAGCACCAGCAGGCTGCCCGCGACCATGGCGGGAATCAGGCCGAAATGCGGGCAACGGGCGGTGATGTTGCGCACCAGGCCCTGGGCGGCCAGGTGGTCGTCGATGAAGCCGCGCGCACCGGGATGGGTGGGTGTGGGCGCGATGTGCTCGGCCGCCAGCCAGGCCTCCACGTCCCAGCCGCGCCGTGCCGCCGGGTGCTGGGTGGAGACCAGGCACACCACCTCGTCGCCAAACAGCCGGCCCAGGTGCAGGTCGTCGGGCGGTTTGGGCCAATTGCCCACAACCACGTCCACATCGCCTTGCGCCAGGTGGTTTCTGTAATCGGAATCCCGCGAAAGGGGGTGGATGTCGATCGGGCAATGGGGTGCCAGCGATTTGATCTGCACCACCAGCTGGGGCAGGAACAGGGGGTCGAGGTAGTCGCTGGCGGCCAGGCTGAAGCTGTGGTGGGCGGTGGGCGGGTCGAAGCTGCGGGCGTCGGAGAACAGCACCTCGGCGCTGCGCAGGATGTCGGCGGCCGGTTCGATCATGCGCAAGCCGGCCACCGTGGGCACCATGCCGGCGCCTGAACGCACCAAAAGCGGGTCACCGGCCAGTTCACGCAGTCGCTTGAGCGACGCACTGACCGCCGGCTGGTACATGCCCAGCCGCAAAGCCGCGCGCGACACGCTGCGCTCGGTGAGCACGGTATGCAGCACGCGGATCAGGTGCAGGTCAATCTTGTCGAACATCGACATGTATTTCATACCCGGCGACTATGCGTGAGGATGGTGGTTTTGGCATTCTGACCATACGGCTGAGCATATGTTGTGCCATGGGGTAAACGCTATGCTGGCGCGCATGAAGCTCGAAAAAACCACCCGCCCCCTGACTTTTTTGCGGCGCGGCCAGCCCGTGACGGTGGGCAATGTACCACCCGACCGCACCCTGCTGGAGGTGCTGCGCGAAGACCTTCACTGCACGGGCACCAAGGAAGGCTGCGGCGAAGGCGACTGCGGCGCCTGCACCGTGGTGATCGGCGAGGCGGTGGATGGCAAGCTCACTTACAAGGCGGTGAACAGCTGCATCAAGCTGGCGCATTCGGTGGAAGGGATGGCGGTTTTCACCGCGGAGGATCTGGCATCCGACACTGGAGAACAACATCCGTCACAGGAGGCCATGGTGCAGTGCCATGGGAGCCAATGCGGATTTTGCACGCCAGGGTTTGTCATGAGCCTGTTTGGCATGTACCAGAACACGGGGGGCGGACAAGACATCACCCGTGAGCAGGCTCAGGCGGACCTGTCCGGCAACCTGTGCCGCTGCACCGGCTACCGCCCCATTCTGGATGCGGCGCAGCAAATGGGCAGCCTGCCTTTGCCGCCCGGCTGCGAGGTGAATGAGGCGGCCACCCTCGCGGCGTTGAAATCGATTCGCCCCAGGTCGCAGGCCAGCGACACTTACCTGCGCCCTGCCACCCTGCCCGCACTGCTACAGGCCCGCGCGGCCCACCCCAGGGCGCAGGTGGTGGCCGGCTGCACCGACGTGGGCCTTTGGGTCACCAAGCTGCACAAGCGGTTTGATCAGGTGCTGGACGTGACAGCCGCACGCGAGCTGCGCCGGGTGGAGACCTACCCGCACCACCTCGCCATCGGTGCCGCCGTGACCCTCACCGATGCGTTCGCTGCGCTGGTGAGCGAGTACCCACCCCTGAAAACCTTTGCCCAACGCTTCGCCGGCCTGCCGGTGCGCAACGCCGGCACGCTGGGCGGCAACGTGGCCAACGGCTCGCCCATCGGCGACGCCATGCCGCTGCTGATTGCATTGGGCGCGAACGTGGTGCTGATGCGCTGGGACAAGAAGCGGCAACAGGTGGCTCACCGGGAACTGCGGCTGGAAGACCTGTACACCGGGTACCGCACGAATGTGATGAAGGCGGATGAGTTGCTGTGCTGGATCAAGGTGCCGCGTGCGGGGAAGGCGTCGAGCGCGGCGCCGGGCCAGGAACTCCTCCGCGTCTACAAAATCAGTAAGCGCTTCGACGACGACATCTCCGCCGCTTGCCTGGCCATCCGCATGACAGTGGCCAATGGAGTGGTGAAAGAGGTTTCCATCGGCGCCGGCGGTGTGGCCGCCACCCCGGTGCGCGCCCGCCAGACCGAAGCCGCCCTGCTGGGCCAGCCCTGGACAGCCGACACGGTGATGGCCGCCACCGCTGCGCTGCGTGCCGAGTTCCAGCCGATTTCAGACATGCGCGCCAGCGCCCACTACCGCCAGACCGTGCTGGGCAATCTGTTGCAGCGGTATTGGCTGGAGAGCCAGGGACTGCAGCGCATCAACCTCGAAAGCCTGACCGCTTCCGACCTGGAGGCCGTGGCATGAACGCGCGAGACCAGAATACAGACGCCGTCACCCCCGTGGTGATCTCTTCCCGGGCGGACGCCGTCGCGGCACCCGACGAGGTGCCCTCCCCCTCGGCAAGCCCAGCACGAACGGCGCCAGCGGCCGGTGTCTCTCGCTTCCACGAAAGCGCACGCGCCCAGGTGGCCGGCGCCGCCACCTACATCGACGACATTCCCGAAGTGCGAGGCACGCTGCACGCTGCACCGGTGTGTTCGCCAGTGGCCCATGGCAGGCTCAAGGGCCTGGACGCCAGCGCCGCCCTGGCGCTGCCCGGCGTGCGCGGTTTCGTGAGCGCGCTGGACATTCCCGGCGACACCACCCTGGCCGCCTTTGCACACGACGAACCCGTGTTCGCACAAGACACGGTGCAGTTCCTGGGCCAGGTCGGTGGGCTCATTCTGGCCGACGACGTGATGACCGCGCGCCGCGCCGCGCGTCTGGTGAAGTGGCACATCGAAGCGCTGGACCCTGTGCTCAGCGTGCACGAGGCCCACGCGCTGGAAAGCTATGTGCTGCCGCCGGTGCACGTGAACCGCGGCAATGCCAAGGCTGCGCTCAAGCGCGCCGATCACAGGCTGGAAGGCAGTTTCGAAGTGGGCGGCCAGGAACACTTCTACCTGGAAGGCCAGGTGGCCTACGTGATGCCGCTGGAGCAGAACCAATGGTGGGTTTACACCAGCACGCAGCACCCGGGCGAAGTGCAGCACTGGGTGTCGCACGCACTGGGTCTGCAGAACCATGTGGTGACGGTGGAATGCCGGCGCATGGGCGGCGGCTTTGGCGGCAAGGAAACACAGGCCGGCCACCTGGCTGTGTGGGCCGCCATTGCAGCGAACAAGCTCCAATGTCCGGTGAAGCTGCGGCTGGACCGCGACGACGATTTCATGATCACCGGCAAGCGCCACCCCTTTGCCTACCACTACCGCGTGGGGTTTGATCACACCGGTCTGCTGTCCGGGCTGGAACTGGAGATGCTGGCCAACTGCGGCTTCAGCGCCGACCTCTCCGGCCCCGTGGCCGACCGCGCCATCTTCCACGCCGACAACGCCTACTTCCTGGAAGACGTGGCCATCAGCTCCTACCGCTGCAAGACGAACACGCAAAGCCACACCGCGTTTCGCGGCTTTGGCGGGCCGCAGGGCGTGATCGTGATCGAGCGCATTCTGAGCGACATCGCACGCACGTTGGGCCTGGACCCGCTGGATGTCCGTCTGCGCAATCTCTACGGCATCGAGACCCGCCACACCACCCACTACCAAATGAAGGTGGAGGACAACATCCTCGACCCCCTGATGACGCAACTGGCCCTGACCAGTGGCTACCGCGAACGCCGCGAACAGATCGCCGCGTGGAACGCCAAGAGCCCCGTCATCAAAAAGGGCATTTCGCTCACGCCAGTGAAGTTCGGCATCAGCTTCACCGCCACGCTGTTCAACCAGGCAGGCGCCCTGGTGCACGTGTACACCGACGGCAGCGTGCAGGTGAACCACGGCGGCACCGAAATGGGCCAGGGATTGAACACCAAGGTGGCGGCCATTGTGGCCGACGAGCTGGGCGTGCCGTTTGAGCGCGTGCTGAGCACCGCCGCCGACACCAGCAAGGTGCCCAACGCCAGCGCCACCGCCGCCAGCAGCGGCACGGACCTGAACGGCCGCGCCGCTCAGTTCGCCGCGCGCAACGTGCGAGACAACCTGGCCGCTTTTGTGTCTGGCCTGGACGGCTGCGGCGCGGGTGCGGTGCGCTTCGAAGGCGGCCAGGTCATCACCCCCACCACCACGCGCCAGTTTGAAGACGTGGTGAGCGCGGCCTATGCCAACCGCATTCAGCTGTGGAGCGACGGCTTCTACCGCACGCCCAAGATCCACTACGACAAGACCACCCTCACCGGCCGGCCGTTCTACTACTTCGCCTACGGGGCAGCCGTGAGCGAGGTCGCCATCGACACGCTCACCGGCGAGAGCCGTGTGCTCAAGGTGGACATCCTCCACGACGTCGGCCGCAGCATCAACCCGGCCATCGACATCGGGCAGATCGAGGGCGGCTTCGTGCAGGGCATGGGCTGGTTGACCACCGAGCAACTGGTGTGGAACGGCAAGGGTTTGCTGCAAACCCACGCGCCCAGCACCTACAAGATCCCCGCCACTGGCGACATTCCCGAACACTTCAAAATCGATCTGTGGCCCGAAGCCAACCGCGAGGACAACGTGCACGGCAGCAAGGCCGTAGGCGAGCCGCCGTTCATGCTGGCCATCAGCGTGTTTGAAGCGCTGCGCGATGCCGTGGCCCAGGCTGGCGGGAACCCGGAAGCGATGAACGCGCCCGCCACCGCCGAAGAGGTGTTGCGGGCGGTGATGGGGTAAGTCCGGAGACGAAGAAGCTCAGAAGCCGACCGCCTGCCCGTCGCGCCGCGAATCGCTGGCGGCCACATAGCCGTCTTCCATGTCATCACTGAGGCGCCAGATGAACTGGCCGCTGCCGAAGTCCATGTAGGTGTCTGCCGTGGGGTTGAACTGGTGGCCCAGGACCTTGAGGCCGTTGACCAGCTCGCGCGACATGGTGGACTCGAAATCCACACTCAGGCCCTCACCCACCTTCCAGCGCGGCGCGTCGCACGCGGCCTGGGGCTGCTGCTGGTGCACCAGCATGCGCACCAGCGTTTGCAGGTGCCCCTGTGGCTGCATGTTGCCACCCATCACGCCAAAGCTCATCTGCGGGCGGCCATTCCTGGTGAGGAAGCCGGGAATGATGGTGTGGAACGGCCGCTTGCCCGGCGCCACCTGGTTGGGGTGGCCGTCCTTCAGGGTGAAACCATGGCCGCGGTTCTGCAGACTCACACCCGTGCCCGGCACCACCACGCCACTGCCAAAGCCCATGTAGTTGGACTGGATGAGGCTGATCATGCAGCCGCTTTCGTCCGCCGCCGTGAGGTACACCGTGCCGCCCTTGGGCGGTGTGCCGTGTTCGAACACGCTGGCGCGGTCGGGGCGGATCAGCTTGGCGCGTTCGCTCAGGTAGCCGTCGCTCAGCAGGTCGGCCGCCGTCATCTCGGTCATGTAGCGCTCGTCGGCCACCCAGCGGTAGGTGTCGGCAAAGGCCAGCTTCATGGCCTCGATCTGCAGGTGCTGGGATGCCACGCTGTCCACCGGCAGGCCGCCCAGGTCCAGCTTCTCCAGCATGCCCAGGGCCATCAGCGCGGCAATGCCCTGGCCGTTGGGTGGAATTTCGTGCACGGTGTGGCCGGCAAAGTTCTTCTCGATGGGCTTGACCCACTCGGGCGCGCAGCCCGCCAGGTCGGCCATCGTCATGCTGCCGCCATTGGCTGCAGCATGCGCCACCAGCTTCTCGGCAATCTCGCCGCGGTAAAAGGCCTCGCCTTTGGTATCGGCGATCTTGCGCAGCGTGGCGCCGGCCTCCGCAAACATGAACCGCTCACCGGCCGTGGGCGCACTCCCACGCGGCAAAAAGGCCTGCGCATAGCCAGGCTGGTTCTTCAAAGCAGGCACCTGGCGCGCCCACTTGTCGGCCACGATCACGCCCACACCATGGCCACGCTCGGCGAGCTCAATGGCCGACTCCATCAGGTCGGCAAAAGGCAGTTTTCCAAAGCGCTGGGAGAGCGCCACCCAGCCAGCCACCGCACCCGGGGTGCTCACGCTGTCCCAGCCACGCTGGGGCATGGCGTCGCCGTATTTTTTGCGGAAGTAAGCAGGCGTCCAGGCGGCTGGCGCTGCGCCCGATGAGTTCAGGCCGTGCAGTTGCTGGCCGTCCCACAGGATGGCGAAGTTGTCGCTGCCAATGCCGTTGGAGATGGGCTCGACGATGGTCAGCGCGGCCGCCGCAGCAATGATGGCGTCCACCGCGTTGCCACCCTTGAGGAGCATGCGCAGGCCCGCCTGCGAGGCCAGCGGATGGGAAGTGGCGACCACGTTGCGCGCCATCACTGGGCTGCGCAGTGTGGGGTAGGGATTGGTCCAATGGAAGGTCATGGCGTCTATGGTCTTTGGCGGTAGAGGCAAGGCGGAGGCAGATCAATGGTGAAGCGGGCGAGCACGATTCAGAGCCTGTCGCACGGCCTGCGGGCCAGCGCCGCCATGGTCCTCCTGCCAGGCAGGTCATGTCGAATTGGCTTCCTGTCGTTCGTCGATGCGATACCGGCGCCCAAAGGCGGGCGCGACGAACAACCAATCAAACGTTAGATGCTCATCGGAGTGCACAGATGACGAAATTAAATAGAAGCGCCGATTGTGGGAACTCGCCCAAGAACAAGATGGTGGAAGACATCGGTATCGCGTTAGAAATGCGCGATTGTGAGCGCCTTTCCACCATCCTTGATTCTGAGGCTGTATGGATTTATCTGAGCAGCAGAACGGCCACCGCAGAAAAAATTCTGGACACGCTAAGTCCTCAGGTTAAACCGACAGCCTTGACAATCGATCACGCTATATCCCACGGAAAGGTTGGAGCTGTGAATGGGCGCGCGGAACACGGTGAAGGTGAGCAGCGCTTTTGCCACATCATCGAGTTCACCTCGACAAAATGCCATCAAGTCAAACGAATCGAGTCGTATGGTGGTTGAGAAGGTGTGCATCTGACAAGGCCAGTCACGGTGGCGTCGAACGGCGGTTATTACAGATGCACAAACAACGCTTAGGGCGGCGGATTCAACCGGTCAATGCAACATACGATGACCCGCCCCAGCCACGTCATTTCAGCGTTGCAGAAACGCCAGCAGCGCATCGTTGAAAACCTGCGCGTGCGACACGTTCAGCCCGTGCGGCGCACCGGGCACCGTCACCAAGTGGCTGTGGGGCACGGCCCGGTGGGTGCGCAGGCCGGATCCTTCGATGGGCACGATGCCGTCGGCGTCGCCATGAATCACCAGCGTGGGCACGGTGATCTTTTTCAGGTCGTCTCGGAAATCCGTGGTGGCGAACGAATCCATGCAGGCCAGGGCCGCATGGGGTGCCGACTCCAGGCACACGGCGATTGCCTCGCCCCGCTGCGCCTCGCTCACCAGCAACTGACCGTTGGCCGAAAAGAAGCTCTGCGTGAACGCGTCGAAGTACGCTGCGCGGCCAGCTTCAAGCCCCGCTTTCTTCTCTTGCGCCTTCTCTGGCGTGAGCGGTCCTTCGGGGTTGTCGGCCGACTTCATCAGGCACGGCGGCACGGCCGCCGCAAACACCACGCTGCGCAGGCGCGATTCGCCGTGCCGGGCCACATAGCGGGCCACTTCGCCCCCGCCCATCGAAAAGCCCACCAGGGTGACGTCCTGCAATTTGCAGGCGTCCAGCACGCGTTGCAGGTCGTCGGCAAGCGTGTCGTAGCTGTAGCCTGAGGTCGGCTTGTCTGAACGACCGAAGCCACGCCGGTCGTAGGCCACCACGCGGTAGCCCGCCTCTTCCAGCACCGGCACCTGCGCCGCCCAGGCCTGTGCAGACAGCGGCCAGCCATGGATCAGCACCACCGGTCGGCCGCTGCCGCCCGTGTCTTCGATGTGCAGGCGCACGTGCTGCCCTGAGGGTGTGTCGGCGGTGTTGCGGGCGTCGTCCGGGCCCGCCGCAGCCCCGGCGGCGCTACCGCCCACCACACCGGCCACCGCACCCAATGAGGCACCGGCCAGGATGCCAACCGGGCCGCCCACCGCGACCCCGATGGCGGCGCCCGTGACCGCACCGGCCACCATGCCACCGCCCACCAGCGCCGACTTGGCCTCGCGCTCGATCTCATCGGTAGGCAGCGGTGTTTGTGCCGCAGGGTCCGGGTCCTGCGATGGAATGCCGTGGCCGGGTTTGGCCTGCTCGGCGAGGTCCTGGTCCACGACAGGGGTGTCGGGCGTGGGGGTGGTCAAGGGGTTCATGTGCCGCTCCGGGTGAGTTGAAGGTGGAGCAGCCATATGGCGCGGAGCGCGCGGGATTGTCTGTTCGGTTGCGCACAAACGCAGGGCGCAACCCACCGCCTGCGCATATGTTCGCTAGCACACCGACAGGGCTGTGCGCGAGCGGTTCAATGAATGTTCGGAATCCATGGATTCGGGAACAAGGTCACTTATTCCGTCCTTGTTCTGTTGCCAACTTCAATCAGAAAGGTTTCCCCATGAGCAGCATCATTTACATCGTCGGCCTTGTGGTCGTTGTCGTCGCGGTCCTGTCGTTCTTCGGGCTTCGCTAGGGCTTTTAGAACTTGCGGCGAAGGGCGTTCAGTCCAGCGGCCAGGGCAGCTCGCGTTCCATCGGCGTCTGGCTCACGGGTCGAGGTGCTTCGCCCGGTGCCGCATTTGTGCGCCACCACGGGCGAACGGACGGCCCATGGGCGGGCTCCACGGCTTCGCCCATGCGAGGCATGAGCAGCGGAACACCCTGTGCAGGCGCCAGTTGCAGAAGCGTTTCCACCGGCTCGTCCCAGTCGTGCATGGCCAGCCCGAAGGTGCCCCAGTGCACGGGAAGGAACGCTCCGCCACCGAGCAGCGCATGGGCCTTCAAGGCATTGACCGGACCCAGGTGGATGTCGCCCCACGACGGGTGAAAGGCGCCCACTTCCAGCATGACCAGATCGAACGGGCCGAGGCGATCACGGATGGTGCTGTACTCGGTGGTGAGGCCGGTGTCGCCGCTGAAGAAGACCTTGTGCCTGTCGGTGCGCATCACCATCGAGGACCACAGGGTGGCATTGCGGTCCTTGAGACCGCGACCGGAAAAATGCTGGGAAGGAGCTGCGGTGATGGTCAGGCCCGTGCCTGGCACGCGGTGGCTTTCCCACCAGTCCAGCTCGGTGATGCGTTCGGCCGCCACACCCCAGGCCTGAAGATGGGCCCCCACGCCGAGTGACGTCACGAACGGCACCCGGCTGTGCCGGGCCAGCGCCCGGATGGTGGGGTAGTCCAGATGGTCGTAGTGGTCGTGGGAAACCACCACCACATCCACCTCGGGCATGTGCCTGAGGCGCAGCGGCATCGGTTGAAAGCGCTTGGGGCCGACCAGGCGAAACGGCGACGCGCGGGTGCCCCAGACCGGGTCGGTGAGTACCCGGTGGCCGTCCATTTCGATCAGCACCGTGGAATGCCCCAGCCAGGTGGCCCTCAATCCGCTTTGTACCGGACGCGACCAGGCTTCGCGCGGGTCCGTCAGGGGCAGCGGGCCCGCAGGTGTGCGGCGCCCGCCCGGGCTGAGGAGTTCCTTGAGTGTGGGTCGGGGCACGGTGGCATCGCGCAGCCCGGGCAACACCGGATGCCGGTTGCGAAACCCCTGGCCGTCCCACAACGCAGAGGTCCGCATGCGCTCCAGGCGTTCGCCCTCAGCTCGTTTGCCGAAAGAATTCACTTGGGTGCTCCCTTGTTGGCCGCAGCCGCTGGCTGTCTGTCCGACCTGAACGCGATTGAGTCGCCCCGTCCCGGCAGGTTCAGGCGCGCGCTGGCGGGCGCTGTCTGTGCCAGAAGCTTGCCTTTGCGCCACACCTTCAACCGCGACGCGCGCAGGCGGATGGCCTCGACGGGATCGCGCGCCTGCAGCAGCACGAAGCTAGCGTCGCTGCCCGCTTCGATGCCGTAGCCGGCCAGCCCCATCACCCTGGCGGCGTTGGTGGTCACCGCCTCAAAGCATTGGCGCATACCGGCCTGACTGGTCATCTGCGCCACGTGCAGGCCCATGTGTGCCACCTCCAGCATGTCGCCGCTGCCCAGCGAATACCACGGGTCCATCACACAGTCGTGACCGAACGCCACGGTCACGCCGGCCGCCATGAGTTCGGGCACGCGGGTCATGCCGCGGCGCTTGGGGTAGGTGTCGTGGCGGCCCTGCAGCGTGATGTTGATGAGCGGGTTGGCCACTGCGCTCACGCCGGCTTCGGCGATCAGCGGAATGAGCTTGCTCACGTAGTAGTTGTCCATACTGTGCATGGAGGTGAGGTGCGAGCCATTCACCCTGCCCTGCAGACCCAGGCGCTGTGTCTCGAAGGCCAGGGTTTCGATGTGGCGCGAGAGGGGATCGTCGCTTTCGTCGCAATGCATGTCCACCGGCAAGCCACGCTCGGCGGCCAGTTCGCACAGCAGCTTCACGCTGGCCGCGCCGTCAGCCATGGTGCGCTCGAAATGCGGGATGCCACCCACCACGTCCACGCCCAGGTCGAGCGCGCGCCGCAGGTTGTCGAGGCCGCCGGGGCTGCGCAGCACGCCGTCCTGCGGGAAGGCCACCAGTTGAAGGTCGATGTAAGGTGCCATGCGCTTCTTCGCTTCAAGCATGGCGCGCACCGGCCGCAGGCTGGGGTCGCTGGTGTCCACGTGGCTGCGAATGGCCAGCAAGCCTTTGGCCACGGCCCAGTCGCCGTATACCAGTGCACGCTCCACCAGGGCCTCTTCGGTTAGCAGGGGTTTGAGCTCGCCCCAAAGCGCTATGCCTTCAAGCAGCGTGCCGCTCTGATTGACGCGCGGCAGGCCGTAGCTGAGCGTGGCGTCCATGTGAAAGTGCGGGTCGCAGAACGGTGGCGTGAGCAGTTGGCCTTCGGCATCCAGTGTCTCGCGCGCAGGCGCCTGCAGGCCCTGGGCCACTTCGGCGATGCGTCCGTCCTGCACGGCCACGCTCATGTCGGTGCGGCCGTCGGGCAAGGTGGCGTGGGTGATGAGCAAATCCAGCACGGGGCTTTCCTTTCAGGCAGCGTGGCGGCGATAACCGGCCAGCAGGATCGCCAGTGCGCCCATGCCCACGGCACACCCCCTGTTCAGCCAGCGCAGGCCGGTCTGTGACAGCCAGCGCACTGCCTGCCGCCCGGCCACCGCGTAAGCCACCATCACCAGCGCATCAATGGCAAGAAACAGACCGCCAAGCGTGGCGTACTGCGGTGCCAGCGGCTGCATGGGATCAATGAACTGCGGCAGGAAGGCCGCGAAGAACAGCAAGGCCTTGGGGTTGGACAGCGCCACGATCAGGCTGCGCAACAAGGCCGCGCGCCCCGCGCCCTGCTGCCCGGGCAGCCCACTGATGGCGGCCTGCAGGTTCACCGGCGGGCTGCGCCAGAGCTGCACCGCCAGCCAGAGCAGGTACAGCACACCCAGCGCACGCACCGCTTCAAACAGCCAGATCGACGCCGTCAACAACGATCCCAGGCCCACAGCCACCACCGCGATCACGACCCCACTGCCCAGGCAAGCACCGACCACGCCCCAGGCCGCGCGGCGCATGCCGCCATGCATGCCGTTGGACAGCGCCAGCAACATGGTGGGCCCCGGTATCACCGCCAGCGCCAGCGAGGCGGTGGCGAACATCAACAAGGTCTGTGTGGCGATCATCTCAGCGTTCCCCTTTCCGGTAGGGCTTCATCAGGGCCTGAGGATACGCCGCGCGACGCGCGACCAGCACCAGCGCCAGAATGGACAGCAGGTAAGGCAACATCAGATAGAACTGATACGGCAGCCACGCGTCGCCCGACTGCTGCAGGCGCAGCTGCAGCGCATCAAAAAAAGCAAACAGCAGCGCGCCCAGCAAGGCCTTGCCAGGACGCCATGATGCAAACACCACCAGCGCCACGCAGATCCAGCCGCGGCCGTTGATCATGTTGAAAAAGAAAGCGTTGAAGGCAGAGAGCGTGAGGAAACTGCCGGCCATGCCCATGAGCGCCGAGCCCGCCACGATGGCGCCTGTGCGAACCGCCGCCACCGACACGCCCTGCCCTTCGGCGGCCTGCGGGTGCTCACCCACCATGCGCACCGCCAAGCCCACCGGGGTGCGGTACAGCACCCAGGCCGACAACGGGACCAATGCAATGGCCAGCAAAGTCAGCGGCGTCTGCGCAACCAGCACCGGAATGCCCAGCCAGTCCATGGGGGCGAAAGGCGTGATGGTCGGCGGTGTGTTGACCTTGGGAAAGCTCACGCGGTAGCCGTAATACGAAAGCGAGGTCGCCAACAGCGTGATACCCAGACCGGCCACGTGCTGCGACAGCGCCAGCCCCACGGTCAACCCCGCGTGCAACAGGCCGAACGCCGCGCCCGTCAACGCGGCCACGGCCACGCCGCCCCACAGCGGCAAGCCCTGGTAGACCGCGAACCAGCCGGCAAAGGCACCCGCCACCATGATGCCTTCGATGCCCAGATTGAGCACCCCCGCCCGCTCACACCACAACACACCCAGTGTGCCCAGGATCAGCGGCGTGGCGATGCGCAACACCGCGACCCAGAAAGCGGGGTTGATGAGGATGTCGATCACTTCAGCCATGCCGGCAGCCTTCTATCATCGACGAACTCGGTATTGGGCCAGCAGCGTGGAAACCAATACGGAAAGCAAAGCCACCGCCACAATCACGTCAGCCAGGTAGGTGGGCACACCGATGGCTCGGCTCATGCTGTCGGCGCCCACCAGCACGCCTGCCACGAACACGCCCGCCGCAATCACCCCCAGCGGGTTCAAGCCAGCCAGCATGGCGATCACGATGCCGGTGTAGCCATAGCCCGGCGACATGTCCAGCGTCACGTAGCTGGCGCGGCCCGCGACCTCGATGGCGCCGGCCAGCCCGGCCAGCGCCCCCGACAGCAGCGCGACCATCACCACGGTGCGCGTGACTGGCACGCCCGCAAAAGCGGCAGCTCGTGCATTGGCACCCACGGCGCGGATGTCGAAGCCGAGCACGGTGTACTTGAACAACACCCAGACCAGCACCGCCAGCGCAAAGGCCCAGATCAGCCCTGTGTGCACCCGCGTGCCCTCGATCAGGCGCGACAGTTCCAGATCGCCCACCAGTGACACGCTCTGCGGCCAGCCCATGGCCAGCGGGTCCTTCATGGGTCCGTCGAGCGCGGCCGACACCATGAGCAGCACGATGAAGTTGAGCAGCAGGGTGGTGACCACCTCGTCCACCCCCAGGCGCTGCTTCATCAGCGCAGGCCCCAGCAGCAACAAGGCACCGGCTAGCGCCGCCGCCAGCATCATCAGCGGGAACAGCAGCCACACCGGCCATTCCAGCCCGGTACCGCCGTGCATGCCACCCACCGCCACTGCCGCCAGCGCGCCGGCATAGAGCTGCCCCTCGGCGCCGATGTTGAACAGCCTCGCCTTGAAGGCCACCGTGGCCGCCAGCCCGGTGAGGATCAGCGGAACCGCCCGGGTGAGCGTTTCGCTCCAGGCGAACAGCGAACCAAAAGCGCCTTGCAACAGTAAGCCGTAGGTCTGCGCCACCGGAGCGCCTGCCCACAGCACCAGCGCGCTGCTGACGAGCAGTGTGAAGCCGATCGCTCCCAGCGGTGCCAGCACCAGCGCCGCCGCCGAGGCCTGTGTGCGCCGTTCAAGCCGCATGGGTTGCTCCATGCCCGGCCATGGCCAGGCCAATGGACTCGCGCGTCCACACCTCGGCCGGCAGCGCTTCGCTCAGATGACCGTGGTGCATGACGGCGATGCGGTCGCCCAGGGTCATCACCTCTTCCAGATCGTCCGAGATCAACAGCACGGCTGAGCCCGCGTCGCGCGCGGCGATCAGTTGCTGCTGCACATACGAAACCGCGCCGATGTCCAGACCCCACGTGGGCTGGTGCGCCACAACAAGCACAGGTACCTCGGAGCTTGACTGGGCTTGCTTACCTGTTTGATTGCCTCCCAGTGACATCAGCGCCCTCCCCAGAATCAGCTTCTGCATGTTGCCCCCCGAAAGCGACCGCGCCGGTGTGAGCGGGCCGCCGCCGCGCACGTCAAAAGCCTCTATCACGCGCTGTGCGTGCTGGCGTGCCGTGCCACGCCGCACAAAGGGGCCGAAGGCAAAAGCACGGCTGCGCAGGCGCTCGGACACTGCGTTCTCCCACACTGGCAGATCACCCACCACGCCCACGGCGTGGCGGTCTTCCGGGATGCGGGCCACGCCAGCCGCCGCGAGTCTGGCGGGTGAGGCGGGGAAGGCTTCGCCCTGCAGGGTGACATGGCCGCTGCTGGCTTTTCGCACACCACAGAGCAGCTCGGCCAACGCCGACTGACCATTCCCCGACACCCCAGCAATGGCGACGATCTCGCCAGCACACAGCGTGAGCGACACGTTTTCCAGCCGCTCGCGCACACCGGCCGGCGTGCTCACGCCCGCCAGCTCGCACACCACGTCACCCACTTCCTTCGTGGGACGGCGCTCGGGTTCGTTCACGGCGTGCCCCACCATCCATTGCGCGAGTTGCGCGGGCGTGGTTCCTTCTGCTGGTGCTTCGGCCACCAGCCTGCCCTGGCGCAGCACCGCCACGCGGTGAGAGACCCGCAGCACCTCGGCCAGCTTGTGGCTGATGAAAATGATCGACAGACCCTGCGCCACCATTTGCGACAGCGTGTCGAACAGCGCTTCGCTTTCCTGGGGCGTGAGCACCGCCGTGGGCTCGTCAAGAATGAGAATGCGCGCACCCCGGTACAGCGCCTTGAGGATCTCCACCCGCTGCCGCTCGCCCACGGAGAGGCTGCCCACCAGAGCCTCGGGCGCCACCGGCAAGCCAAAGCGTTCGGCCACCGCCAGCAGGCGCTCACGCGCCGCCCGCTTGCGCGACAGTGGCCACCACAGCGGCTCGGTGCCCATGAGCACGTTGTCCAGCACAGAAAGGTTGTCGGCCAGCGTGAAGTGCTGGTGCACCATGCCAATGCCAGCCGCCAGCGCTGCGCGCGGGTTGCCCGGCGGCAGCGGCTGGCCCAGCACCTCGATGCTGCCGGCGTCGGCCACGTAGTGCCCGAACAGGATCGACACCAGCGTGGACTTGCCCGCCCCGTTCTCCCCCAGCAGGGCCAGCACTTCACCCTCGCCAAGCGTGAGCGAAATGCCGTCGTTGGCGACGAGCGAACCGAAGTGCTTGGTGATGCCGGAAAGGCGCAATACCGGTTCGCCCGGCGCTCGCGCGGGTACCGTCACGGCTTCCAGGCGGCCAGAAATGCCATCAAGACCTTGGCCGAGTTGTCGGCCGCGAGCCCGAAGAAAGTGCCCATCTCGTTTTCACCTTCGCCGCCACCGGCCAGGTCGCTGAGCGAACGGAAGGCAATGTACGGCACCCGGTTGCTGTAGGCGACCTGCCCCACGGCGGCGGTCTCCATGTCGAGCACGTTGGCTTCGAAGGTCTTGAAGGTGTAGTCGCGGAACGCTGCGTTGTCCATGAAGGCCTGGCCAGACACGCCATTGCCGCCCACCACCAGCTTCGGGGGGCTTGTCAGGCATTTGCCTGGCGCTGTGCAAGCCGCGAGCCCCACCTGCAGGTTGCGCGCCGTGGCCAGCATGTTCGGGTCAACTTCAAACCAGAACTTCCGGTGCACCTCCGGCTTTTCGCTGGTCAGCACTTCCACGCCACGCGGAAAAAGCATGCCGTAGTTCGGGAACATCGGGTCTTTCATGAAGCCCGGTGCGGTGTACTTGCCCGGCGCCGTCTCGCGCGCCATCAGCACCTCCAGGTACTGCCCCCACTGCTGCGGCACCGTCACGTCGCCGATGTGCAAGCCGGGGTTCACCCCGCCAGCGATGCCGCTGAACACCAGCGCCTGCACATTGAAGTGGTCCAGCACACGCTGCGTGTTCATGGCCGCGTTGACCATGCTGATGCCCGAGAGGAAGAGCACGACAGGGCGCCCAGCGAGCTGACCGGTGATGAACTCCACCCCGTGGATCTGGTGGCTCACCGGGTTTTGCAGCTGTTTGCGCAGCAGCACAATTTCAGGGGCAAAGGCCGTGAGCACCGCCACACGTGGCGCAGCGTCCAGGCGCACGGCCTCAGCGCTGGTCACACCCGGGGACTGCGGCGGCACAGCCGCGCAGCCACCCAGCCACAGGCTCGTGCCGATGGCGCAGGCTGCCAGCAAGTAGCGAAGGCGAAACGGTCCAGTCATGTCAACTCACTTTTCTGATTGGCGGCGGTGGTGGCTTCAACACGACTCATTTGGCGCTTGATTTGGGCTGGCTGTCGTCCACCTTCACGGTGAATTTGCCTGCCAGAATATCGGCCTCCCGGGCCTTGACCTTGGCCACGATGTCGGCTGGCACCTTGCCTTCGAAGGTGCCCAGAGGGCTCAGGCTGCTGCCCTTGTGTTTCATCATCGAATACGGGCCGTAGTCCTCTGCCTTGAAGCTGCCAGCCTTCACCGCCTTGATCGCTGCGTCGATGCTGGGCTCCATGTGCCAGATGGCGGAAGCGACCACCGTCTCGGGGTAGTCGGGCTGGGTGTCGATCACGTTGCCGATGGCCAGCACCTTGCGTTCCTTGGCCGCGTCGCTCACGCCAAAGCGCTCGGCGTACATCACGTCGGCACCCTTGTCGATCATGGCGAAGGCCGCCTCCTTGGCCTTGGGAGGATCGAACCAGCTGTTGATGAAGGTCACGGTGAAGCTCACCTTGGGGTTGGTTTCCTTCGCGCCGGCCATGAAGGCATGCATCAGGCGGTTCACCTCTGGAATCGGGAAGCCGCCCACCAGTCCGATCTGGTTGCTTTTGGTCATGCCGCCTGCGATCATGCCGGTGAGGTAGGCGGGTTCCTGGATGTAGTTGTCGAACACGCCGAAGTTGGGCGCCTGCGGCTTGCCGGATGAGCCCATCAGGAACGATGTCTTGGGGAAGTCCTTGGCCACCTTGCGAGCCGCAGCCTCCACCGCAAAAGCCTCGCCCACGATGAGCTGGTTTCCGCCGTTGGCGTACTCGCGCATCACGCGCTCGTAGTCTGCGTTGGCCACGTTTTCGCTCGCCTTGTATTCGATCTCACCGCGCGCCTCCGCTGCCTTGAGTGCCTTGTGGATGCGGCTCACCCACTGCTGCTCAAAAGGCACGGTGTAGATCGCGGCGACCTTGAGCTTGGTTTGTGCCTGTGCCCAGCCGGGCAACGCAAGGGCCAGCGAGGCAGCCAGTGCAATCATGGGGCGGCGGCGAAAGGCGGGAACGGACATCAGGAGACTCCTCGAAGGGTGGAAGGATGGGAGCAGGAAGCCAGCCACAGCTCGTCGCTGTGGCGCACGCCCTGCATTCAAACACGCAAGCAATTGCAGTGCCAAGCACCTGTGCACGTTTGGGTCTGGTCAACCGGTGCGCACCGCCCTTCAGTAGAATCGCCCACCCCGACGCCACCCGAACAGGACAACCCATGCACTACTCCGTCTCCCACCACAAGCTCAACCTGATCCTCGCCGCCCAGGGCCTCAAACCCGGCGATGCGGGCGGCATCGACAAGCTCTTTGGTGGCAAGGACGGCTACTACTGGTTCGGCACCCTGCGCGACCTGTGCCCACCCGGCAAAACGCTTTCATGGGAAAACCAGTACGCGATGGTCAACGCGATCCAGGCGCATGAAAACGCCACCGCCGAAGAAGACGAAGTGAAGCCGCAGGTGCCCAGTGCGGCCAACATTGCCGCCCTGTCAAAGCTGCTGGGCGACCCGATCTGACAAGCGCCTCGGACCCATGGTCACCACATCCTCACCACCAAGGCTCGCTATCGCCGTGATGGGCGCGGGCGCCGTCGGCTGCTTCCACGGCGGCATGCTGGCGCGCGCCGGCCACTCGGTGACGCTGATCGGGCGGCCGACGCATGTCGATGCCATCAGGACACATGGGCTGCGCATGCAGACCCAGTGGTTCGATGAAGCGGTGGCCCTGCGGGTCAGCACCGACGCCAGCGCGGTGGCGGGCGCAGACGTGGTGCTGTTCGCCGTGAAATCACCCGACACCGAAAGCGCTGGCGCCGCCATGGGCCCTCACCTGGCGCCCGACGCGCTGGTGCTGTGCCTGCAGAACGGTGTGGACAACGCCGAGCGGCTGCGCAGCGTGTTGCCCGACCACGCGGTGGCCGCCGCCGTGGTCTACGTAGCCACCGAAATGGCCGGGCCGGGCCACCTGCGCCACCATGGACGCGGCGAACTGCTGATCGAGCCTTCGCCACACAGCACGCAGATCGCGCAGGCGCTGGCGGAAGCCGGCGTGCCCACCGAGGTGTCCGGCAACGTGCGCGGCGCCTTGTGGGCCAAGCTGATCCTCAACTGCGCCTACAACGCCCTGTCCGCCCTGGCGCGCCTGCCCTATGGCGAGCTGGTGCAGCGTCCCGGTGTGGTCGACGTGATGCGCGACGTGGTGGCCGAATGCAAGGCCGTGGCGCAGGCAGAAGGCGTGACCCTGCCACCCGACGTGGATGCCACCGTGCGCCGCATACCCGAGACCATGCCGACCCAGTTCTCATCAACCGCGCAAGACCTGATGCGCGGCAAACCCACCGAGATCGATCACCTCAATGGTCATGTGATGCAACGTGGCGAGGCGCTCGGTGTGCCTACCCCAGCCAACCGTGTGCTGTGGACGATGGTGAAGCTGGCAGAACACGCTTTCGCCGACTCGCGGCCCGCAGAGCAGCAGCCACGGCGTTGACCAAGGCTTTCGGGCAGTACTTCAGCTCTCTGCCAGCAGAAAAACCGGGTCGCAGCACCTCCAGGCCCAAAGCCGAAAAGCGCTCGCGCACAGCTGAGGCGGTCGCCTCCAGGCGCGTTGCGTCTGTCAGCCAGAAACGGCCGCTGGTCGACAACATAGGATAAAGGTACGCATTTTTAAGAGATTGGTGACAACAAAATGCCAAAATTGAGTACTTGCTGTCACAAGGAAGAGGGAAGAAAAAATGACACCGGCGCCATGGCGTGTACCCCGCGTACACACTGAGGGTGGCACCGGTGCATGGGGGAAAGCCTGGTGGGCCGGGCGGGTGGGTCATCTGCCCGGCCACACTCACGCCAGACCGGCCTTGTCGAGGCCAAACATCTTGTCCCTGGAACCCGGCACGCTGCGAAAGGCCACATTCACGCGGTTCCAGCCGTTGACCGACATCACCTGAAATGTGAGCGCAGAGAGTTCTTTTTCGGAGAAGTGTTCGCGCACTTGCTCGTACAGCGCGTCAGACACACCATGGGCATCAATCCGGGTTAACGCCTCGGTCCAGGCCAGTGCAGCGCGCTCGCGCTCGGTGAACAGGGGTGACTCGCGCCAGATGGCCACATGGTGCAGCCGCAAGGCGGTTTCCTTGTGCAGATGGGCCTGCTTGACGTGCATGTCCAGGCAGAAGGCGCAGCCGTTCATTTGTGAGGCGCGGATGTCAACCAGGTGCGCCATGCCCGGTTCAATGTCACCATCGCGAGCAATGGCCATGCTGAAGTCCAGGAATTTCTGAAACAGCTCGGGTGACTGCTTCATGTAGTTGACGCGGGGCTGGGCGAGAGAGGTAGACGTGCTCATGGTTGGATGTGCTTTGTGAAGGTGGATGAAATGCGTGTGTTCAGCACACACATTCACAAGACGACACAGCGCGGGCCACTGTGACATCGACCCGCCCGGTCACGCGGGTCGGCGGGCAAGAGCGGCGAGCACACCCTGCAGTTTTTCGGGATTGCGCTGGATGTAGATGGCACCCACACGCCCCGGCTCAGAGGCCGATGGCGCGAGCGCGATGGTCTGCAGCAGCCGCCCGCCGTTCAGGTCATCAAACACCAGCACGCCCGGCAAGCCATTGACCCGCGCCGGCTCCAGCCGCCAGCCCTGGCTGGCAGGCAGGTTCGCAAAACCGATAAAAGCCTGGGCAATCCGTCCACCACCCTGCAGGGGCCGCGGCGCCGCGCTGACCTTGCCCCCACCGTCGGCCAGCATCAGCGCGTCTTCGGTGAGCACGCGTGCCAGCGCTTCCACGTCGCGATTGCGCACCGCCTCGGCGAACAGGTCAAACAGGCGGTCGCGCTCTTCTTTTGCCACGTCATGGCGTGCGTAGTCGGCCTTCACATGCTGGCGCGCACGGCTGGCCAGTTGGCGACAGGCCGCGGCACTGCGCTGCAGCCGCTGGGCGATCTCTTCAAAATCCATGTCGAACACTTCATGCAACAGGAAAGACGCGCGCTCCAACGGAGACAGCCGCTCCAACGCCAACATGAAGGCCACTGAAACATCCTGCGCGAACTCGGCCTGCGTTTCGGGGTTGGGTGCCCAATCGCCTTGCGCCTCATCGTCCAGCAGCGGATCGGGCAACCACACGCCCACGTACTGTTCGCGCCGGGCTGCCGCCGAACCCAGGCGATCCAGGCACAAGTTGGTGGCGATGCGCGAGAGAAACGCCCCAGCGTGGTCCACACCCTGCTCGTCCACGCCGGCCCAGCGCAGCCAGGTCTCCTGCACGATGTCTTCCGCTTCGGCTCTTGAGCCCAGCATGCGGTAGGCCAGTGCCCGCAGGGAGCGGACGTGCTCACGGTCAAAGCGCAGGGCGCGGGCGGTCTGGGCGTGGTCGTTGGACGAAGGATCGAAGGCGTTCATACAGGCAAGACGACGCAGCGCCTTGTGGTGTGACATGGCGCAAAGGCCACACGGCAAGCATTGTGCGCCGGGACCACGCCTCCTGGCAGACGCGCCGGTCAGCCGTCGCCGTTTCGATCATCAAGGCCGCAACAAATCGCCAGACACCAATGCCGTGAGCAGCCGCGGCACCCCTGGCAGATGGGTGGCCGGCGCCAGCAGGTGGTCGCGCAACACCGGCAGGCTGCGGCTTCCGGACTGGTACATGGGGGTGAACAGCGCACTCATCATCTGGTACATGCGCACATGCCAGCGGCGCATGGCGGCATAGCGTGGTAGGGCCTCATCCAGCGGGCGGCTTTGCAGGGCGGTGAACAGGGCCCAGGCATCCAGCAAGGCCATGTTGGCGCCCTGCCCCAGTTGCGGGCTGGCGCGGTGCGCGGCGTCGCCAATGAACACCAGGCCAGGCGCATAAGGTCGGCGCAAAGTGCCGTGTGCATAGCGCGCGGGCGTCATGTGGCTCACATCGATGATGGTCTCCAGAAAAGGCGCCACCTCCGGCCACAGGGCCACCGCTTCGTCGCGCCAGGCATCGATGCGCGACTGGCCCCAGGTGGCCAGCGCATCGGTGGGCATGGACCAGAACACCGCTGCCCGTTGCACATCACTGGCGTGCATGCGCCCCACCGGCAGCACGCCCACCATGCGGCTGGCGGCCCGGTAGCGCTGACGCAGTTCGTTGATGGGCAACGCCGTTTGAGCCGGCCAGGGCACCGTGCCCCAGATCGCGCCAAAGCGCAGCGGCCGCGCCTGCAAGGGCGAGAGTCGCGAGCCGGCACCGCTGGCGTCCACCACCAGGTCCACGTCGTCCACCGTCTGCCCGTCTGGCAGGCAGAGCGTTCGCCGGCCCTGCACCTGCGGAGCGGTATGGATTTCCGTTCCCGTGCGCACCGCCACGCCAGCCTGCCGTGCCGCTTGCCACAGCAGGCTGAACAGCGCCGAGCGGTGCATGGCCAGTCCTGGCGTACTGACGCGGTAAGACACGTCCAACACCGAGCGGCCACTGGCCAGGTGCCCCTGCATGCGGGCAATGGGTGCACCGAGCGCACGCGCCTCTTCGCCCACACCGATGCGGTCCAGAACGGCCAGCCCCACCGGCTGGATCACCAGGCCGGAACCCACCGGACGGGGCTGCTCGAAGCGTTCCCACAGACACACCTCGTGCCCGGCCCGCGCGGCCAGACTGGCCAGGGCCAGACCGCCGATGCCCGCGCCCACGACTGCGATTTTCATGTTGCACCCATTTCTCGCAGCTTGCCGCTGCCAGATTCACGCAGTCTTCATTGACTGATGGATGCCGTGCTGGTGGAGTCGATGCTGGCAATCTCCCTGCCGTTCAGCGTGCGCCGAACCAACAGCGTGGACTCCGCCACTTCTTTAAGAGCGGGCGCACCCCGCATACGGACCGTGGTGGACTGCCGCACCTTGACGGTGGCCGATAACCAGGGGAACCCGGATGGCTCGACACCGACCAGTTCGAGGTTGGTGTCCACCGAAGCCTGGGTGGCTCTGAACGCCGCGCTGGCGGTCTTGAGCGTTTCGCACAGGGCTCCCTTGTCGCCGCCCATCTGCTGCTCTCCCCGAGCGGTCTGCATGCGCAATTCAAACTGAAGGTCCGAGGCATAGACGTCGCACATGCCGTCCTTGCCTTGCATGGCCATCTGGTTCTGCTTCTGCATCCAGCTCATCACACTCGGCTCAGAAAAAACAAAGCGGCTGTGTCCATAGAACGCAGCCGCCAGCACGCCGAGCCAAAACAGTTTTCTCATGTCCTCTTCCCAATTTTGTCCCCGCCTCAACCCGGGCGGCTGCGCATTGTCGCAGAGCAGAATGGGTGCCTCTCGTGCGACCGATGTGACCGACATGGCTGCTATGCACGCAAGGAAAGACGCCTCATGCGTCCTTGCCTAGAATCCCCCTTCACTTCAAGCGAGCTTTATGAGCGTGAACGACGAATCAGCAGCAGGCGGCAAAGGAACGCAGCGCAGACACCGGCGCAACACCGGCGCCATGACCTTGCGGCAGGTGGCGCAACTGGCTGACGTGGCGCCTGTGACCGTCTCGCGCGTGCTCAACACACCCGATGTGGTGTCGCCCGAGGTGCGGGAGCGGGTGCTGGCGGTGATTCGTGAGACCGGCTATGTGCCCAACCGGCTGGCGGGTGGCCTGGCGTCCACGCGCAGCAACCTGATTGCCGCCATCGTGCCCACCATCACCATGTCGGTGTTCCTGCAGACGGTGCAGTCGCTCACCGACACACTGTTCGACGCGGACTACCAGCTGATGCTCGGCCAGACCGGGTATTCGCCCGAGCGTGAGGATGCCCTGCTGGAGGCGATCATCGGCCGCCGCCCCGACGGCATCGTGCTCACCGGTGTGGATCATTCCGCGCAGAGCCGGCAACGCCTGCTGGGTGCGGGCATTCCCGTGGTCGAAACCTGGGACCTCACCGACCATCCCATTGACATGCTGGTGGGCTTCTCGCACCGCGACATTGGCTCTTCCGTGGCCCGCTACCTGGCCGGTCGGGGGCGTCAACAACTGGCGCTGGTCACGGCGGACGACGAGCGTGCCCGCCGGCGTGCATCCGCCTTTGAGGCCACCGCGCTGGAACTGGGATTGCCTCCGGTGCAGCGCATCAGTGTGGGCGGTTCGCGCACGCTGAGCAGTGGCCGTACCGCACTGGCCCGGCTCGCGGAAAGCGGCTCACGCCCGGACGCCGTGTTCTGCAGCTCCGACCTGCTCGCCCTGGGTGTGATGACCGAGGCCCAAAGCCGTGAGCTGCGCGTCGGCCAAGATCTGGGCGTGGTGGGGTTCGGCGACTTCGATTTTGTGGCCGATCTGGAACCAGCCCTCACATCGGTGCGCATCAATGGCGCGGCCATTGGCGAGCAGGCCGCGCGTTTCCTGGTGGCCCGGGCCGAAGGCCACGCCGTGGCCCAGCCGGTGGTGGACGTGGGTTTTTCCATCGTGGAACGCGCCAGCGCCTGATCGCCGACCGCCCGTCGACATCCCGGGTAAACCCTGATTTTTGTGGCTTGTGATCTCGAAATGGAACCGCTACCATTTTATGGAACCGCTTTCATATCCAGATCACCGCCATGCAAATATCACCTCAAGACCTCAAGCAAGTCATGTCCAGCGGCCTGCTGTCATTCCCGCTGACCGACTTCGACGCCCAGGGCGACTTCAACTCCAAGGGCTACGCCGAGCGCCTGGAGTGGTTGGCCCCTTACGGCGCCTCCGCCCTCTTTGCCGCCGGCGGCACCGGTGAGTTCTTCTCCCTCACCGCAGAGGAGTACCCCGCCATCATCAAAACCGCTGTGGACACCTGCCGCGGCAAGGTGCCCATCATTGCCGGCGCCGGTGGCCCCACCCGCTTTGCCATCCAGTGCGCACAGGCGGCTGAGAAGGCCGGCGCCCACGGCATCCTGCTGCTGCCGCACTACCTCACCGAAGCCGGCCAGGAAGGCCTCATTGCCCACGTGGAGCAGGTCTGCAAGAGCGTTAAGTTCGGTGTCATCGTCTACAACCGCAACGTCTGCAAGCTCACGCCGGAATCACTGGCCATCCTGGCCGATCGCTGCCCCAACCTGATCGGCTTCAAAGACGGCGTGGGCGACATCGAGCTGATGTCATCGGTCTACATGAAGATGGGCGAGCGCTTTGCCTACCTGGGTGGCCTGCCCACGGCCGAGGTGTATGCCGCGGCCTACAAGGCGCTGGGCACACCGGTGTATTCCTCAGCCGTCTTCAACTTCATCCCCAAGACCGCCATGCAGTTCTACGAGGCCGTGCGCACCGACGACATGGCCACGCAGCACCGCCTGCTGAAAGAATTCTTCATGCCCTACCTGGACATCCGCAACCGGGGCCAGGGTTACGCGGTGAGCATCGTCAAGGCTGGGGCACAACTGGTGGGCCATGGGGCCGGACCGGTGCGTGCGCCGCTGACCGATCTCAAACCGGCCGAGATGGAGCAGCTGGATGCGCTGATCCGGGCACTGGGTCCGCAGTGAGCCCACGCCATCCAACCACTCCCCCGTTTTCTTCACCGCCCTCACTTCATCGCCAACAGGAGACATCCATGAAAAAGACCCTCATCACCCTCGCCCTGACCCTGGGCATGAGCACCGCCGCCATGGCCTGGCCCGACAAAACCGTCAACGTGGTGGTGCCCTTCCCGCCGGGCGGCTCCACCGACACCATTGCCCGCACGCTGGCCAACGTCATGCAGGCGAAAAGCGGCCAGACCTTCATCGTGGACAACCGCGCGGGCGCCACCGGCACCATTGGAGCCAACCACGTGGCGCGATCGGCGCCGGATGGCCACACCATCCTGGTGGCCTCGCTGGGTCCCTATGTGATCGCACCGCACCTGCTCAAGAGCGTGCCTTACGACGCCTTGAAAGACTTTGACTACCTCACGGTGGCGGTGCAGGCCCCCAACGTGCTGGTGGTGCCAGCGGCGTCGGCGAACAAAAGCGTGGCCGACGTGATCGCCGACTTAAAAGCCAACCCGGGCAAGGTGGCGTTCGCCTCATCCGGCAACGGCTCTTCAGACCACCTCACCGCCGAACTGTTCTGGCAGCAGACGGGCACCCAGGGTGTGCACATTCCCTACCGCGGCGGCGCGCCGGCCATCAACGACCTGCTGGGCAACCAGGTGCAGGCCTCGTTCCAGAACATCAACGCCATCGTGCAACATGTGAAGGCCGGCAAACTGCGCGCCTTGGCCGTGACCGGTGACAAGCGTTCCACCCTGATGCCCGACGTGCCCACGCTGAGCGAGGCCGGTGTGAAAGACGCGGACGTGTACTCCTGGCAGGCGATTGCCGCCCCCAAAGGCCTCAGCGCAGACATGAAGAAGAAAATCCACGAAGCCCTGGTGGCGGCCATCAACGACCCTCAGGTGAAGCCCCGCCTGATCGAGCAAGGCTTCGAGATCGTGGCCAACACACCGGAGCAGTTCACCGCCTTCCAGCAGCAGGAGTTCCAGCGCTGGAAATCCCTGATCCAATCCCGCAACATCACCGCCGACTGAAGGACGAGCACCCATCATGACGAACACCCCCGTTGTGCGCAGCCTGCGCGCCATCCCTGTGGCGGGCCGCGACTGCATGCTGATGAACCTGAGCGGCGCACACGCACCGTTCTTCACCCGCAACCTGCTGCTGCTCACCGACAGCGCCGGGCGCACCGGGGTGGGCGAAGTACCCGGGGGTGAACCGATTCGCCAGACGCTGGAAGATGCGGGCGACCTGGTGGTGGGGCAGCCGGTGGGCAACGTGCAGGCGGTGCTGCGCTCGGTGCAGCAGACGTTTGGCCACCGCGATGCGGGTGGTCGTGGCGCACAGACCTTCGACCTGCGCACCACCATCCACGCGGCCACGGCTATCGAATCGGCCATGCTGGACCTGCTGGGCCAGCACCTGGAGTTGCCGGTGGCGGCCTTGCTGGGCGAAGGGCAGCAGCGCGATTCGGTGGAGATGCTGGGCTATCTGTTCTTTGTGGGCGACCGCCGCCGCACAGACCTGCCCTATGCCTCGCCGGAAGACGAACCCGCCGACGCCTGGTGCCGCCTGCGCCACGAGATGGCCATGACACCCGAGGCCGTGGTGCGCCTGGCCGAAGCGGCCCACGAGCGCTACGGCTTCAACGATTTCAAGCTCAAGGGCGGCGTGCTGCGCGGCGAAGAAGAGATCGAAGCGGTGACCGCGCTGCACCAGCGCTTTCCCAAGGCCCGCGTCACCCTGGACCCGAACGGCGGCTGGCTGCTGAAAGACGCGGTGCGCCTGATGCGTGACATGCGCGGTGTGCTCGCCTACGCGGAAGACCCCTGCGGTGCCGAGGACGGTTTTTCTTCCCGCGAGGTGATGGCCGAATTCCGCCGCGCCACCGGCCTGCCCACCGCCACCAACATGGTGGCCACCGACTGGCGGCAACTGGTGCATGCCCTGTCGCTGCAAAGCGTGGACATTCCGCTGGCCGACCCGCATTTCTGGACCATGGCCGGCTCGGTGCGCGTGGCCCAGACCTGCCGCGATTGGGGTCTGACCTGGGGCTCGCACTCCAACAACCACTTCGACGTGTCGCTGGCCATGTTCACCCACGTGGCCGCTGCGGCTCCGGGCAAGGTCACCGCCATCGACACCCACTGGATCTGGCAGGACGGTCAGGCGCTTACGCAGGACCCGCTGAAAATCGTGAACGGCCACGTGAAGGTGCCCACCCAGCCGGGCCTGGGCGTGACGCTGGACATGGCGGCGGTGGAGCGCGCGCATGCGCTGTACCAGCAGCACGGCCTGGGCGTGCGCAACGATGCCATGGCCATGCAGTACCTGATCCCGGACTGGACCTTCGACAGCAAGCGTCCCTGCATGGTGCGTTGAGACAGCGGGTACGCACTCGCGCACCCGCGCGTTGACTGGCATAGTTGCTGCTTCCACAGTTGCTCATGCCCGCCTACCAACACTCCATCGCCCAACAGGTCTGGCAGTTTCGCGATCTGCGCGATCTGATGGCCAAGGCCACGCCGCTGCGTTCCGGCGACGCGCTGGCCGGCATCGCCGCGGCTTCGGCGGTGGAGCGCATCGCGGCCCGCATGGCGCTGGCCGATCTGCCGCTGAGCACCTTTCTGAATGAAGCGCTCGTGCCCTACGAGTCTGACGAGGTCACCCGGCTCATCATCGACAGCCACGACGCGGCGGCCTTCGAACCCGTCGCCCACCTGACGGTCGGTGGCTTTCGCGACTGGCTGCTCAGCGAACACACCACCAGCGAAGCCCTGACCGCCGTGCGCATGGGCCTCACGCCCGAGATGGTGGCCGCCGTGAGCAAGCTCATGCGCAACCAGGACCTGATCGCGGTGGCGCGCAAGTGCCGTGTGGTCACGGCTTTTCGAGACACCATCGGCCTGCCGGGCCGGCTGGCCGTGCGCCTGCAGCCCAACCACCCCACCGACGATGTGCGCGGCATCGCGGCGAGCATGATCGACGGCCTGCTCTATGGCTGCGGCGACGCGGTGATTGGCGTCAACCCGGCCAGCGACAGCGTGGGTGTGCTGACCCAGCTCGTGCACCGTCTGGGCGAGGTGGTGGAACGCCTGCAGATTCCCACGCAGACCTGTGTGCTCACCCACGTGACCAACACGCTGCAGATGATCGAGATGGGGGCCCCGGTGGATCTGGTCTTCCAGTCGGTGGCCGGCACCGAAGCCGCCAACACCGGCTTCGGTATCAACCTGTCCCTCCTCAAGGAAGCGCGCGAGGCAGCGCTCTCGCTGAACCGGGGCACCGTGGGCCACAACGTCATGTACTTTGAAACCGGCCAGGGCAGCGCGCTCTCGGCCAACGCCCACCACGGCGTGGACCAGCAGACCTGTGAGGTGCGGGCCTACGCAGTCGCCCGCGCCTTCGACCCCCTGCTCACCAACACGGTTGTCGGCTTCATTGGCCCGGAGTACCTGTACGATGGCAAGCAGATCGTGCGCGCCGGGCTGGAAGACCATTTCTGCGGCAAGCTGCTGGGTGTGCCGCTGGGCGTGGACGTCTGCTACACCAACCACGCCGAGGCCGACCAGGACGACATGGACAACCTGCTCACCCTGCTGGGCGCGGCGGGCGTGAACTTCGTGATGGGCGTGCCGGGTGCGGACGACATCATGCTCAATTACCAGAGCACGTCTTTTCACGACGCGCTCTATGTGCGCCAGACCCTGGGCCTGCGACACGCGCCCGAGTTCGAGGCCTGGCTGCAGCAGATGCAGATCATCGATGGCGCCGGTCGCCTGCTGCCCAGTGGGGCACACCACCCCGCGCTGACCCGCATGCACCAGTTGGGGGTCACGGCATGAGCGCCGCTGCCCAAAGAGCGGAGATACCCTGGTGAGAGACGCACAGCCTGATCCATGGGCCCACCTGCGCGAGCACACCGCCGCACGCATTGCGCTGGGCCGCAGCGGTGCGGCCCTGCCCACGGACGAGCTGCTGCGCTTCGGCCTGGCCCATGCGCAGGCGCGCGACGCCGTGCACATTCCGCTCGACGTGCCGGCGCTGGAAGCGCAACTGCAGGCGCTGGGCTGCGCCACCCACACGGTGCGCAGCGCGGCCAGTGACCGGGCCACCTACCTGCTGCGACCCGATTTGGGGCGGCGCCTGCACCCGGACGAAGCGCAGCGGCTCCCTTACCTGGCACCAGCAGGTGGCATCGATCTGCTGCTGGTGATTGGTGATGGCCTGTCTTCCCAAGCCATCGCCCGCCAGGCGGTGCCGGTGGTGGAGGCCATTCGCCGGCAGGCGCCCGCCGACTGGACGCTGGGCCCGGTGATCGTCGCCACCCAGGCCCGTGTGGCACTGGGCGACGAGGTCGGCGCGCTGCTGGATGCGCGCCTCGTGGCGATGCTGATCGGCGAGCGCCCGGGTCTGTCTTCGCCCGACAGTCTGGGCATCTACCTGACCTGGGCACCAGAGCCCGGCCGCCATGACGGCCAGCGCAACTGCATCTCCAACGTGCGACCCGAAGGCCAGGCCCCTGAGCTGGCGGCTGCTCGGCTCTGGTGGCTCTGTCAGGCCGCCCGGCGGCTGCAGCTCACCGGCGTGCAGCTGAAAGACCGCAGCGACGCGGTGGCCCTGCCTGGAGACACGCCGCCTTCACTGGGCAGCTGAACACAACGGCACGCTGAGGCCACTGGGATGGCTTTGCGCACCCACGCCCGGGAGGGACTTCCGGTCAGGCACGCTCCCTGCTTACGCATGGTGACCCAACCTTTTTTCTGGAGTCCCCATGCCCCTGCCGACCCTTCCGCATGCCCAGTCCGTTGACACCGCACCCAGCACCGAAACCGTGCCTTCGCGCCGCCAGGCGCTCAAGCAGGCAGCCGTTGGCGCCGCCGCCTTGAGCGCAGCCCCTTTTGTGCTGGCCCAGAAAAAGACCGGCATCAAATGGCGCATGCAGACCTACGCGGGAGCGGCTCTGGGGGCTCACGTCATCAAACCTGCGATCGAAGCCTTCAACAAGGCAGCCAACGGCGAAATGACGATCGAGCTGTACTACGCCGACCAGTTGGTGCCTACGGGCGAACTGGTGCGCGCCATGCAGAAAGGCACGCTGGACGCCGTGCAGAGCGATGACGACTCCATGGCTTCACCGGCCGATGTGCGCGAGTTCGGCGGCTACTTTCCCTTCGCCACCCGCTACAGCCTGGACGTGCCCGTGCTGTTCAACCAGTTCGGCCTTGACAAGATCTGGGAAGAGTCTTACGCCAAGGTCGACAACGTCACCTGGCTGAGCGCCGGCGCCTGGGACCCCTGCCATTTCGCCACCCGCACGCCCATCAACAAGCTGGCCGACCTCAAGGGCAAGAAGATCTACACATTCCCCACCGCCGGCCAGTTCCTCGCGCGCTTTGGCGTGGTGCCGGTGGACCTGCCTTATGAAGACGTGATCATCGCGCTCAAGACCGGCGAGCTCGACGGCGTGGCCTGGAGCGGCATCACCGAGGACTACACCGTGGGCTGGGCCGACGGCACCAAGTACTTCCTGACCAACAACATCTCGGGTGCCTGGATCGGCCACTTCTTTGCCAACACCAAGTCCTGGAACAAAGTGCCGCCGCACCTGCAGGCCCTGTTCAGGCTGGCCATGGACAGCTCGCACTACTACCGGCAGCACTGGTACTGGGGTGGCGAAGCCGAGTTGCGCGTGAACGGTCCCAAGCTCCAGCTCACCTCCATCCCCGACGCGGAATGGGCCACGGTGGAAGCCGAAGCCGTGAAGTTCTGGGATGAAAAAGCCAAGAAGAACCCCACCGCCGCCAAGATCGTGGCGGTCTTCCGCAAGTACAACGCGCTGATGGCCAAGGCCGGCAAACCCTACCGCTACGGCTGATGGCGGGCACAGAGGGATTGGTGTGGCGCACCGCCCGCCGCTTCACGCGGGGGGTGGATGCGCTCAATGCCTGGGTGGGCCAGTTCGCCATGTGGCTGCTGGTGCTGATGCTGGCCGTGCTGGTCTGGGGCATTGCGTCGCAGGCCATTGATGTGCGTTCGGTCTGGGTCATTGAAATGGCCCAGTTCACCCTGGTGTCGTACTACCTGCTGGGCGGCGCCTGGACGATGCAGCGGGGCGTGCACGTGCGCATGGACGTGTTCTATTCGCACTGGCGGCCCCGCACCCGCAGCGTGGTGGACTCGTTCACCTCCGTCTTCCTCATTTTTTTCCTGGTGATGCTAGTGGTCGGCGGCTGGGAAAGCACGGCCTACGCCCTGGACTCTGGGCAGCGCAGCCGCTCGCTCTGGCGCCCCTACATGGCACCGGTCAAGATCATCATGACCACAGGCATGGCCCTCATGCTGCTGCAGTCGCTGTCCGAGCTGTGCAAGGACATCGCGCGGGCCCTGGGCCATCCCTTCGACACGGCGAATACCTGAATCATGGACATCAGCCTCGCGCCGGAAGTCATCATCGTCCTGATGTTCTCGTGCCTCATGCTCCTGATGGCCACGGGCCAGCGGGTGTTCGGGGTCATGGGGTTCGTGGGCGTGGCCGCGGCCATGTGGTTGTGGGGCGGCGATGGCGGGGCCACCGACATGGGCTTCAACGCCGCCATCAAGCTCTTCAACTGGTACCCGCTGCTCACGCTGCCCATGTTCATCTTCATGGGCTACATGCTGGCGGAGTCCGGCATTGCCGACGACCTCTACCACGCCCTGCACGTGTGGATGGGTTCGCTGCGCGGCGGGCTGGGCGTGGGCACGCTGTTCCTGATGGTGATGATCTCCTGCATGAACGGCCTGTCGGTGGCCGGCATGGCCATTGGCTGCAGCGTGGCGTTGCCCGAACTGGTCAAGCGCCACTACGACAAGCGCATGATCAGCGGCATCATCCAGGCCGGCAGTTCGCTGGGCATTCTGGTGCCGCCCAGCGTTGTGCTGGTGCTCTACGCCATGATCGCGCGCCAGCCGGTGGACGCGCTCTGGCTGGCCGGCATCGTGCCGGGCCTGCTGCTGGCGGCACTGTTCCTGGTCTATATCGTGGTGCGCTGCTGGCTACAGCCCGAACTGGGTCCGGCCATCCCGCCCGAAGAGAACCGCCACACCCTGGCCGAAAAGCTCCAGGTGCTCAGCGCCGGCATTCTTCCGCTGCTGCTGATGGCGGCCGTGATCGGCTCCTTCTTTCTGGGCTACGCCAGCCTGGTCGAGAGTTCGGCCATCGGTGCGCTGGCGTCCATCGTGATCGCGTTCGTCCGCCGGCGGCTGAGCTGGCTGGTGTTCACAAACGCGCTGCGCCAGACCCTCAATGCCAGCGCAATGTTCATGTGGATCATGATGGCCGCGCTGGCCTTTGCGGCGGTGTTCGATGGCCTGGGCGCAGTGCGGGCGGTGGAAGCGCTCTTCCTGGAAGATTGGGGGCTCACGCCCTGGCAGGTGCTGACGCTGATGATCCTCTCCTTCGTGATCATGGGCATCTTCCTGGACGACACGGCCATGCTCATCATCGTGGCGCCGCTGTACATCCCCATCATCGACACGCTGGGTTTTTCGCCCATCTGGTTTGGTGTGCTGTACGTGCTCACCTGCCAGATCGCCTACCTCACACCGCCGTTCGGCTACAACCTGTTCCTGATGCGCGCCATGTCACCGCCCGATTTCACGATCAAGGACATCTACCTGTCCGTCGTGCCCTTCGTGTTGCTCATGGTGGTGGCCATTGCCCTGGTGATGATCTTCCCGCAGATCGCTTTGTGGCTGCCTGAGCGTTTCGCAGGGGCCTGAACGCCAAACTGGCATTGCGGCGGCGTTCCCTATACACTTGCCACTGCTCCGGGGTGCACGGGCCTGCCAAGGCCCGGCGCTGAGATGGTTGAAAGACCGAACCCGTGAACTTGATCTGGCTAGTACCAGCGAAAGAAGAGCGCAGCCCTGAAGGGCCTGCACCCGCCACCCGTCCTCCGCCGACGTGTGTGCCTCCATCCAGGAGGCATGGGCGCATGGTTTGAAGGGCGGTCTCCGGAGCATCCACAGCCCCACACAGGAGACCGCCGCCATGAACGCCCCCGACAAGATTCCCTTCGCCGATCAGTTTGCCCTCAGCCGCGAGCCCTTCCCCGCTTCCCGTAAGATCTACGTGCCCGGCTCGCAATCCAGCATCCAGGTGCCCATGCGGGAAATCCTGCTGACCAATGGCGAGCGCGTCACGGTGTACGACACCTCCGGCCCCTACAGCGACCCGGCCGCCGCCATCGACGTGCGCACCGGCCTGGCCGATGTGCGCGGCGCCTGGATCGATGCACGCGGCGACACCGAGACCTACGCTGGCCGCCAGCGTGCCGCGCTGGACGACGGCATCAAGAACGAAGCCGCACAGAACGGCACCACCATCGAACGCATCGAGGCCCTGCGTGCAGAAGCCGCCGGCCTGCAGCGCACGCCGCGCCGCGCCAAGAGCGGCATGAACGTGAGCCAGATGCACTACGCGCGCAAAGGCATCGTCACCCCCGAAATGGAATACGTGGCCCTGCGCGAGAACGGCAAGCGCGAGTGGATGCGCGAGTACCTGGGCGACCCGGCGCGCGAGGCCCGCCTGCGTGGCAACCCCATGGGTGCGCGCATTCCGGAAGTGTTCACACCCGAGTTCGTGCGCGACGAGGTGGCACGCGGCCGCGCCATCATCCCGGCCAATATCAACCACCCCGAGGTCGAGCCCATGGCCATCGGGCGCAACTTCGGCGTGAAGATCAACGCCAACATCGGCAACTCGGCTGTCACCTCCAGCATCGAGGAAGAAGTGGACAAGCTGGTGTGGGCGATCCGTTGGGGCGCCGACAACGTGATGGACCTGTCCACCGGCAAGAACATCCACACCACGCGCGACTGGATCGTGCGCAACAGCCCGGTGCCCATCGGCACGGTGCCCATCTACCAGGCACTGGAAAAAGTGGGCGGCGTGGCCGAAGACCTCACCTGGGAAATCTACCGCGACACGCTGATCGAGCAGGCCGAACAGGGCGTGGACTACTTCACCATCCACGCCGGCGTGCGCCTGGCCTACATCCACCTCACGGCCCAGCGCCGCACCGGCATCGTCAGCCGCGGCGGCAGCATCCTGGCCAAGTGGTGCATCACCCACCACAAGGAAAACTTCCTCTACACGCACTTCGAAGAGATCTGCGAAATCATGAAGGCCTACGACGTGAGCTTCTCGCTCGGCGACGGCCTGCGGCCCGGTAGTGCCGCAGACGCGAACGACGAAGCGCAGTTCGCCGAACTCAAGACGCTGGGCGAGTTGACGCAGGTGGCCTGGAAGCACGACGTGCAGACCATGATCGAAGGCCCTGGCCACGTGCCCATGCACCTGATCCAGGCCAACATGGACGAGCAACTGAAGCACTGCCACGAGGCGCCGTTCTACACACTGGGCCCACTCACCATCGACATCGCGCCCGGCTACGACCACATTGCCAGTGCCGTAGGCGCGGCCATGATCGGCTGGATGGGCACGTCCATGCTCTGCTACGTGACACCCAAGGAACACCTGGGCCTGCCCGACCGCGACGACGTGAAGCAGGGCATCATTGCCTACAAGATCGCGGCCCACGCGGCCGATATCGCCAAGGGCCACCCCGGCGCCCGCGCCCGCGACGACGCCATGAGCAAGGCACGCTTCGAGTTCCGCTGGCGCGACCAGTTCGCGCTGGGTCTGGACCCGCAGACCGCCGAGGACTACCACGACGAAACCCTGCCCAAGGACTCGAGCAAGGAAGCGCACTTCTGCTCCATGTGCGGGCCAAAATTCTGCAGCATGAAGATCACGCAGGACGTGCGCGACTACGCCGCCGCAAAAGGTGTGAGCGAAGAAGCGGCACTGGCCGAAGGCATGGCGCAGAAGAGCGCGGAGTTCAAGGCCGTGGGCGGCGAGTTCTACGTACCGGTGGACACCATCGGCAAGAAGGGCTGAAGCGTGATGCGCATTGGCATTGCTGGTGCGGGCGTGCTGGGGCGGCTGCTGGCATGGCGGCTGTCACGGGCCGGGCATGCGGTGACGGTGTTCGACCCGGCGGCAGGCCCCGCTGCGCCGGCCATCGGTCAACTGGGTGCTGCCGTGCCGCATGCGGCCGGTTTCACGGCGGCCGGCATGCTCAGCCCCGTCGCCGAGCTGGACAACGCCGGTCCCGAGATTGCCCGCTTGGGCTGGCGCTCGCTGGCGCTCTGGCGTGAGGTCGCCGACGCGCTGTGTGCCGACGGTTGTACCGATCCGCTGTTTGCTCAGAACGGCAGCCTGATGGTGGCGCACGGTGCCGACCTGGGCGCCGCGCGCCGCGTGCTGGCCCGGCTGGAGACCGCGCCCACGCTGGCCGCCGAGCTGCCTGCGCCACAGGTGCTGGACCGCTCTGCGTTAGCCGCTCTGGAGCCTGCGCTGGCGCCGGGCGTGCACGCCTGGTTGCTGCCCGAAGAGGCGCAAGTGATGTCGCGCGAGATGCTGACCGCGCTGGCCGTGCACGCGCCCCTGGTCGAGTGGTGCTGGGGTGAGCGTGTGACCAGTGTGGAGTCTGGGGTGCTGCATGTGGCAGATGAAGGGCCAGTGGATTTTGATCTGGTGATTGATGTTCGCGGCGTGAATTTGACCCACCCCCGCGCCGCCTTCGGCGTCACCCCCTCAAGGGGGCACCTGCAGCGGCCCGGCGAAGCCGGTTCCGCGCAGGCTCTTGATGGGGACATGGCCGTTCGCGGCGTACGCGGTGAAGTGATCTGGCTGCACGCTCCCGGTGTGAAGCTGCAGCGCCCAGTGCGTCTGCTGCATCCGCGCCACCGCGTGTACATCGTGCCGCGCCCTGGCGACCTGTTCGTGGTGGGTGCCAGCGAAATTGAAAGCGAAGACCGCTCGCCTGTGAGCCTGCGCAGCGCGGTAGAACTGATGGCTGCCGCGCACAGCGTGATCCCCGAACTGGCCGAAGCGCGCATCGTGCACATGGAAGCCAACCTGCGCCCTGCCTTGCCCGACAACGAGCCCCTCACCCACAGCGAGCCGGGTCTGCTGCGCATCAATGGTCTGTTTCGACATGGCTGGTTGCTGGCGCCTGCGCTGGTGGAAGATGCAGTAGCTCAGATGGAAGCTGTGTCACGTGCACCCGAAGACCCTCACCCCAACCCTCTCCCGCAAGCGGGAGAGGGAGTTTCACGCCATCGCACCACCCTCGCGACAGAAGGGACCTCACTCCCTCGCCCCTCTTGGGAGAGGGCTGGGGTGAGGGGCACGCCTGAGCAAGCGCTTGAATCCCAGCAGAACCACTGACTCAGGTTAACCAGAGGAATGCCCATGTCAGACACTCTTACCCATCAAGAAGCCCAATTGCGCTTCAACGACCGCAGCCTACCCTGCCCGCAAGGCCAGACGCTGGCCGCGCTGCTGGAAGCACAAGGTGTGGCCTCCAACCAAGTGGCCACGGCGGTCAACGGTGAATTCGTGCCCTTCGCGATGCGTGCCTCCACCACACTCAAGCCCGGCGACACGGTGCTGACTTTTCAAGCCATCGTCGGAGGCTAGGCATGGAACACCCCCGCGCCGCCTGCGGCGTCACCCCCTCAAGGGGGCGATACCAGTCGTCCGGCAAAGCCGGCCCGACGGTATCTCTGGGTGGGGCACTTCGCGCGGGAAGCGCTGTGCTCTGAATCCAAGGAGTCATTGAAATGAATCAAGCACCCACCTTATCCTTGTCGCCTTACGGCGTCGAACTCACCAGCCGCTTCCTGCTCGGCACGGCCGGCTACCCCTCTCCAGAGGTACTCGCGGACAGCATCGCTGCCAGCGGCACACAGGTGGTCACCGTGGGCCTCAAGCGCACCCTGGCCGCAGGCGGCGACAACGGCTTCATCGAGATCATCCGCTCCGCCATGAAAGAGCGCGGCGCGCGCCTGCTGCCCAACACCGCCGGCTGCCGCACCGCGCGCGAAGCCATCACCCTGGCCCACATGGCGCGCGAGCTGTACGGCACGCACTGGATCAAGCTGGAAGTGGTGGGCGACGAGCACACCTTGCAGCCTGATCCCTGGGGCACGGTGGAAGCGGCGGCGCAGCTCACGAAAGACGGCTTTGCCGTGTTCCCCTACTGCACCGACGACCTGGTCACCTGCCAGCGCCTGCTCGACGCGGGTTGCGAGGTGCTGATGCCCTGGGGCGCCCCCATTGGCTCCGGGCAAGGTCTCATCAACCCCTTTGCTCTGCGCACACTGCGCGCACGCCTGCCCGGCGTGCCGCTGGTGGTGGACGCCGGCATTGGCGCGCCTTCGCATGCCGCTGCTGCCATGGAGCTGGGCTTTGATGCCGTGCTGCTGAATTCCGCCGTGAGCCAGGCAGTGGACCCGGTGCGCATGGCGCGCGCTTTTGGCCTGGCCATTGAAGCCGGTCGCTCCGCTTTTGAAGCCGGGGTGATGGCGCCGCAGGACATGGCGGTGGCGAGTACGCCGGTCAGCGGCCATCCCTTCTTGATCGGATGACACCATGACACCCATTATCTGGAGCATCGCCGGCACCGACAGCGGCGGCGGTGCAGGCCTCGCAGCCGATCAGCGCGCGGCCGACGCGTTCGGCGTGCACTGCTGCACCGTGGTCGCCGCCATCACGGCGCAGAGCACCACCGAAGTCACCCACATCGAAGCCACGCCGCCTGCGGTGCTTCAGGCCCAGCTCGCCACGCTCGCGGCCGACATGCCGCCGCGTGTGATCAAGACCGGTCTGCTGGGCAGCGCCGACAACGTGCGCGTGTTCGCCCGATTCGTTGACCAGTTGCGAAAGAACGACCCGCTGGCGCTGGTGGTGGACCCGGTGCTGCGTTCCAGCACCGGCGCCGCCCTGGCGGATGCCGAACTGCGCGCCGCCTATTGCGAACTGCTGCTGCCGCGTGCCACGGTCATCACACCCAACCAGGCCGAGGCGGTGGCACTGCTGGGTGACGACTTTCCCGGCGACATTCCCGCGCAGTCGCTTGCCTTGCGCGCGCTCGGTTGCGAAGCCGTGGTGATCACCGGGGGCGACGCCGGAGCCACGGGGCGCCGTGAAAGCCTTTCCATGGACTGGCTGGACACACCACACGCCCAGGGCTGGCTCAGCCTGCCGCGCGAGAACACACCCCACAACCATGGCACAGGCTGCACCTTTGCTTCGGCCATGGCGGCCGCGCTGGCACTGGGCTGGGTGCTGGCCGACGCAGCCGTGCTCGCCAAGATGGCCGCCACTCATGCGCTGCGCCATGCGCGTGCGGTGGGACGGGGTGTGGGGCCCGTGATCGCTCGCGAGGGTTTCGGTATCGACCCTTCATTGCTTCCGAGGCTGTCGCTCGACAGCGAAGCACCGACAAGCTGGACCACACGCCCGCGCGGACAAGCCCCGGGTGTCTACGCCATCGTGGACAGCGCAGAGCGCGTGCGCCAGTGCGTGGACGCGGGCGCGCGCACCGTGCAGCTGCGCATCAAGCGGCCGTCGATCACGCCGGCAGACGACCCCACCTGGCGCGAACAACTGGCCACAGAAATCCAGTTGGCCCAGTCGGCCTCCGACGCCGCCGGTGCCACGCTCTACATCAACGATCACTGGCAACATGCGCTGGCCAACGGCGCCCGCGCCCTCCACCTGGGCCAGGAAGATCTGCTCTCGCTCGCTCCCGCCGAACATGTTCAGCTCGCCCACGCCCGCGCCCAGGGCATGGCACTGGGCCTGAGTTCGCACAGCCTGTGGGAACTGTGCCGCGCCCATACCCTGCTGCCCGACTACGTGGCCTGCGGCCCCGTGTGGCCCACCACCACCAAAGACATGCCCTGGCACCCGCAAGGCCTGCACAACCTGGCCTGGTGGGCGCACATGGCCCCCGCACCGGTGGTGGCCATTGGCGGCATCCTCACACCCGACCACCTGGCACAGGCCGCCGCGTGTGGCGCAAGCGGCGGCTGCGTCGTGCGCGGTCTGGGCGACGACCCGGCCCGCACCTTGCCCACATGGCAACAGGCCTGGGATGTGGGGCAGGCTGCGCAGAAGCACACCGTGCCGGCGTTGCCTCACCCCAGCCTCTGAAGCGCGTTCATCGGGCCACTACCATGGCGACCACCATGGACAGCCTGACCACCCTGCTCGACCAGTACACCCTGCGCGCCGGCGCTTTTTTCGCCGGCAACCTGTGCGGCCACCATGGCTTTCCTGATGACATGGGGCGGGGCCATTTGCATGTGATCCGGTCCGGGCGGGTGCGCATTCTGGGCGTCCAGAAAACCGCCATCGTCATCGACCAGCCCACCCTGCTCTTCCTGACGCGCCCGGGCGCCCACCGGCTGGTGGTGGACAACGATGCCGGTTCCGACATGGTGTGCGGCACGGTGCAGTTGGGCCTGGGCGGCTGGAACCCCGTCACCAGTGCCTTGCCCGATGTGATCGTGGTGCCGCTGGCGGACCTGCCCGACCTCGATGGCTTGCTGGCGACCCTGTTCGCCGAAGCATTTGGTCAGGGCATCGGCCGGAAGGCGGTGCTGGACCGTTGCTGCGAGATCGTGGCGGTGCGCCTGATGCGGCACTGTGTGCAGAACAACATCTCCCGCCCTGGCACGCTGGCGGGACTGGCCCATCCCCGACTCGCGCAGTGCTGCAGGCGATCCACCAGCAGCCCGATGCCGACTGGACGCTGGCGCGCATGGCCGGCCTGGCCCACATGTCCCGCTCCCGTCTGGCCCTGCTGTTCCGGCAGGTGACTGGCGACGCTCCCATGCACTATGTCGCCGCCTGGCGCATCACCACGGCGCAGCGGTTGCTGCGCAAGGGCTCGCCCATCAAGCAGGTGGCGGGCGATGTGGGCTTTGCCACGGTGAGTGCGTTCAGCAAGGCGTTCGCCCGCCTGGCGGGCGTGCCGCCTTCCCTTTGGGTGGCGCAATTGCACAACCCGATCCAACCACACAACGAGACGATCGGACAACCTGCCTCGCACACCGCCCTCTAGCATGCAGGCACTTCCTTGGCTACAGACCAGCCTCATGCCCCACCTGCACCCCGGCGACCCCATCGATTCACTTCAACTCACGGCCATCAATGGACAAACCATCGACGTGCCTCACCCCGAGGCGCTGACCCATCTGCAGTTTCGCCGCTTCGCAGGCTGCCCCATGTGCAACCTGCACATCCATAGCTTCGTGCGGCGGCACGACGAGCTGCGACAGACGGGTATCCAGGAAGTCGCGGTGTTCCACTCCAGCACGGCCGATCTGCTGGCGCAGCATGCACACGCACCCTTTGCGCTGATCGCCGATCCGCACAAGGCCTTGTACCGTCAGTTCGGCGTGGAGGCAGGGTGGCACGCCATATGGGATCCCCGTTCCTGGCCTGCGGGCGTGCGGGGTCTGCTGCGGCATGGCTTTGGCCTTCCCGGCCAAGGGGAGTCCATGCTGGGGCTGCCTGCGGACTTCCTCATCGCGCCAGACGGTCGCGTCCTGGCCGTCCACTACGGCAGCCATGCGGACGATCAATGGCCACTGGATGAACTGCTGGCGCTGGCCAAGAGCCTTGCGCCAAGCAAAGCCTGACCTGCGGTCAGGCGCCGGGCAGGAGAACACCGCGTCGGCCTGCCAAGACAGAAGGCACTGTCAAGCCCCATGATCAACCACTTGTCCGGCCTTCGTTCCTAGAATGGTTCGATGCATGCCGCGCCTTTCACAGAATTCGCCCTGTTGCTGATGGCCGCCGCCCTGGCCGGTGCGCTGTTTGTGCGGCTCAAGCAACCGGTACTGATCGCCTACATCGTCATTGGCATTGCGCTGGGCCCGGCGGGCTTTTCGCTGGTGCAGGCGCACGACCAGATCGACCTGCTGGCGCAGATCGGCGTCACGGTGCTGCTGTTCGTGGTGGGCCTGAAGCTGGACCTGCAGCATGTGCGCCACATCGGCCCGGTGGCGCTGGCCACGGGCTTGGGGCAGCTGGCCTTCACCATCGTCTTTGGTTTCGTGCTCATCCTGCTGCTGGGCAAGCCGCCAGTGGAGGCCTTGTACGTGGCGGTGGCGCTCACGTTCTCCAGCACCATCATCATCGTCAAGCTGCTGTCGGACAAGCGCGAACTCGACAGCCTGCACGGTCGCATCGCGGTGGGCTTTCTGATCGTGCAGGACCTGGCGGTGGTGCTGGCCATGATGGCCATGAGCGCACTCAAGGTCACTGAGGCGGACGCGGCAGGTGAGCTGGGCTGGGTAACGGTGGCGGCATCACTGGCGGGGCGTGTGCTGGCTGCGGTGGTGGTGATGGCGGTGCTGATGCGTTACGTGTTGCCACGCGTAGTGGCCATCATGGCGAAATCGCAGGAGTTGCTGCTGATCTTCGCGCTGGCCTGGGGCGTGGCGTTGGCCGCGCTGGGCGAGTGGGCGGGTTTCAGCAAGGAAGCCGGCGCCTTCCTTGCCGGCTTCTCGCTCGCTTCCACCCCCTACCGCGAATCGGTAAATGCGCGCTTGACCGGCATACGTGACTTCCTGCTGCTGTTCTTCTTCATCGACCTGGGCGCCAAGCTGGAGATGTCCACGCTGGGTGCTGAACTGGGCGCGGCGGCGGTGCTCTCGGTGTTCGTGCTGATCGGGAATCCCCTGATCGTGATGGCCATCATGGGCTTCATGGGCTACCGGCGTCGCACCGGCTTTCTGGCCGGACTCACGGTGGCGCAGATCAGCGAGTTCTCCATCGTGTTCGTGGCCATGGGCATCACCCTGGGCCACGTGGGCGTGACCGCGCTGGGGCTGACCACGCTGGTGGGTCTGATCACGATCACGCTGTCCACCTACATGATCCTTTACTCGCACCACCTGTTCGACTGGCTGGCGCCCTGGTTGCGGGTGTTCGAGCGTTCCACGCCGTTTCGGGAGATGGCGGTGGAAGACCGGCAGGATGCGCAGGCTGGCGCCGACATTCTGGTCTTCGGCATGGGGCGCTACGGCAGCCGCCTGCTGCAGCGCCTGCGCGCGCAGGGTGTGCAGGCCGTGGGGGTGGACTTCGACCCGGAAGCTGTGCGCGACTGGCACAAGCGGGGTCTGCCGGTGCGCTTTGGCGATGTGGAAGACCCGGACTTCCTTGAATCGCTGCCGCTGCCACACACCCGCTGGGTGGTGAGCACGCTGCCCTCGGGCGAATCGAACCGTGCCTTGCTGCATGCGCTGCGCGCCAGCGGCTACACCGGCAAGGTGGCGGTGGCCGTGCGCGACGAGACACAATCTGCCTTGTTGGCCGCCGCAGGTATTGACCGCGTGTTCAACCTGTTCGACGATGCGGCAGAGCAGGCCACGCACAAGATGTGCGAAGCTTTGCTGCAGGTGCATGATGTGAGCGACACCCCCAACGCCCCCGCACAGGAACCCTCATGACCACACGCAACAAGATCGACCTCAACGCCATCGTGGTCGCCACGGACTTTTCAACGGCGGCCAGGCGCGCCACCGACCGAGCCGCCCTCATCGCCCGCGACCAGTCGCTGCCCCTGCATCTGCTGCACGTGGTCCACGGCAACCTGCTTGACGACATGAAGGCCTGGCTGGACAACAGCAAGCTGTGGCAGGTGCGCATGTCGCAACAGACGCGCAAACGCCTGGACGACGAAGGGGTCCGGTTGCTGGGCGAACTGGGTGGTGACCTCATCCTGCTCACACACATCGTTGAGGGGCCGCCGGTGAGCGAGATCTGCGAGCAGGCTGACGCGGTGGAAGCTGGCCTTGTGGTGGTGGGTGTGCGCGGCACCAACCCGCTGCACCACCTGTTGATCGGCACCACCGCCGAGCGCCTGATGGGCAAGACAAACGTGCCGTTGCTGGCGGTGCGCACCGAAGCCAGTGCGCCCTACCAGCGCGTTTTGGTGCCGCTGGATTTTTCCAGATGGTCTGAGCATGCGGTGGACGTCGCACGCGCAGTGGCCCCCGGCGCACACCTGGTGCTCATGCACAGCTTCTCGATTCCGTTCGAAGAAAAACTGCGCTTTGCGGGTGTGGACGACGCCACCCTGAGCCACTACCGCGAGCGCGCCAGGCAAGACGCCCGCGACCACCTGGAAGCCCTTGTGGACCGCCACAGCCTGCTGCCCGACCAGTTCACCCTGAGCCTGACCGAAGGCGATGCGCCCATGCACATCCTCATGCAGGCCGGCGAACGCGCCTGCGACCTGATCGTGATTGGCAAGCACGGGCGCCAGGCGGCAGAAGAACTGCTGCTGGGCAGCGTGACCAGACATGTGCTGGCGGAAGCCGAGGTGGACGTGCTGGTATCCACCCATCACGGCGACTGACGCAGCCGGACATGGAGCCGGACCGATCGGTGACAATCCGGTCGCCATGAGCTTTTCACCCGTCACGCCCGCGTCCGATCCCACCGACACCGACCTGCCCCCGCTGGACGCCACGCCACCGGGCCTGTACCGCCACTACAAAGGTGGCTGGTACGCGGTGATCGACACAGTGCGCTGCAGCGAAACCCTGCAGGGCATGACCGTGTACCGCGCCTTGTACGGCGGCTTGGGCCTGTGGGTGCGCCCGGCCGCCATGTTCAATCAAAGCGCGGAATTCGACGGGCGGCATCAGCGCCGGTTTGTGCCCTGGAACCCCGCCGAAGTGCCTTTGGCCGACCTGCCCACCGCGCACGCCCTGGTGGCCTATCTGCGCGACCAGGCGCAGCGCCGGGGCATGGACCTGGACGCCGCCCTGCGCCCACCGCCGCCCGAACCCACCACCTGCTGCGAACGCGGCTGCAACGGCTGTGTGTGGGAAGGCTTCTACAACGCCATGGGCTATTGGCGGGACGATGCGATTGAACTGATCAGCCAAAAGCCTCCTCAAGCTGCGGCCTGAGCGCGCCGTCAACCAAACAGATCACGCTGCCCCCGCAGCGCCGCCGGCCGGAACTGGTTCAGGTCCAGCGGTTCACGGTCGCGGTTGAAGCCCAGACGGTCGCAGGTTTTGGTGAAGCGCTGGCGCAGCAGATCGGCCCAGATGCCCTGGCCCTTCATGCGCGTGGCGAAGTCGGCGTCGTAGTCCTTGCCGCCGTGCAGGTCCTGCACGCGGGCCATCACGCGCTCGGCCCGGTCCGGGTAGTGCAGCTGCAGCCACTGGCGGAACATGGGCTTGAGCTCCCAGGGCAGGCGCAGCACCTGATAGAAGGCCCGGCGCGCGCCGGCTTCATAGGCGGCTTCCAGCACCTGTTCCATGTCGGTGTTGATGAACGGGATCTGGGGCGACACGCTCACGCCCACGGGCACACCCGCCTCGGCCATCGTGCGGATGGTGCGCAGACGCCGGTGCGGTGCGGCGGCGCGTGGCTCCAGAATGCGCGCGAGCTTCGCGTCGAGCGTGGTGATGGTCACGTACACCGCCGCCAGCCTTTGGGCTCCCATGGGGGCGAGCAGGTCCAGGTCGCGCTCCACGCCACTGCCCTTGGTCACCATGGCCAGCGGGAAGTGTGCGGCGCTCAACACGGCCAGCACCTCGCGCGTGAGCTGCAAGTCACGCTCGATGGGTTGGTAGGCGTCGGTCACGGTGCCCACCGCCAGTCGCTCAGGCACAAAGCCCGGGCGCAACAGCTCTTCGCGCAGCACCGCCGCGATGTTGCGCTTGGCCACCAGCCGGGTTTCAAAGTCCAGCCCGGGCGAGAGGTTCAGGTAGCTGTGGGTGGGGCGGGCGTAGCAGTACACACAGCCGTGCTCGCAGCCCCGGTACGGGTTCAGGCCCAGCGTGAAGCCGAGGTCGGGCGATGCATTGCGAGTGATGGCGCTGCGCGCTTCTTCAAAGCTGACCTGGGTGGCGGGGGCTGCCGCCTCTTCGCCAGCAGCCACGGTCTCATCAAGCGTGCCCCAGCCATCGTCGAACGCAGCACGCGTGTCGGCCTCAAACCGGTGTGGCTGGTGGTGGGCGATGCCGCGGCCCTTGAGGACGTGGATGGGAATGTGATCGTGGGTCATGGCAGCGGCGCCGGCAAACTACTGGATATACATCCATACTTTAGCGCCAAACCACCGGGAGAGCTACCTGTGGATGCCCTTGCTCTGCCGGCTGCCTTCTTTCCAGCCATCGTCGGTCCCGAAAACCTCCTGCATGGATCGAACTTCGGGCAGCACATAAACAATGCCGTCCGTCCCGGTAAAGGCAGGGCTCACCACCTGCTTGTAAAAATGCGCGGGAACGTTGATGCACCCGTAGGAAATGCGCCGCTCTGCCGGCGAAGAACTGGCCAGCCTTTGAGCACGGCGCTCCATGGGATGGCCTTTGACCACCGGGTGCAGGGAGACGGCTGTGTCGTAGTCCACCCAGAGCATTTCCTGGCCCCTGAGGTTCTTGTCCAGATGAGCCACAAAACGGCCTGCCGGCGTGGTGCGTTCTTCCGGGCGAATGTCCGACAGCTTCTTGTCGCCGATGCCGGGCACCGAGTGATCGCCGATGGCCAGTCCAATCAGCGCGGGGGATGCGCCCCGCAACTTCCCCCTGGCATCGAACACGAGCACCCTGGCTTCCCGCTTGTCAACGATCACAAAAGGCTTGTTCAGGTTATCGCCCGAACCCACCACCCAATGGGCCAGGAGCCGGGCATCTTCGGAGGCTCTGATCTGGTTGAAGTCGGCCCGTCTCGAGCGCTGGGCGCTCTCGGGGAATTGCGCTTGCTCCCCTTTCTGGACGGGTTGTGGCGCCTCATCCTGGGCCGCATGAGCCTGCGCGCCGATCAAACAGACAAGCAGCCATCCCCAAAGCCATTTATCGGCTGAAGACCCTTGCCTTTTTTCAATTGTCCCCACCGTGGGCTCAGTTCCGTTCCGGTTTGGGAACGCGCACCGGCGCTCGGTAGATGGGGAGCGGCACTGCAATGGGCGATGCCAGCGGCACCTCAGCTGCCTGCGCCTCCTTCTCCGCCGGAGCCTCCACCACCAGGGTTGAATGGGGCAAAGGTGCTGCTGGCGACATCGTGAAAACGTAGCCCTGTGAAACGAAGGCGGCCCGTGTGTATGGCGACATCAGGGAAGGCAGGGACCCGGTGTCCACAAGCTGAGACGACACCACCGTGGCAGCGGCCACCGGTGGCGGTGGCGGTGCTGGTGCTGGTGCTGGTGCTGGTGCTGGTGCTGGTGCTGGTGCTGGTGCTGGTGCTGGTGCTGGTGCTGGTGCTGGTGCTGGTGCTGGTGCCGCCGTGATGCTGGCGCTTGTCCTGGACACGGCGGGCCCGCAGCAAGGGACTGCGAGCGCATATTGGCTGGCGTCTGCGCCGCTCAGGCTGTAACCGCTCAAGGTCACGAGCTTGTTCGTGCCGACGGTCGCGGTATTGAAGTTGGCGGCGTTGCCGGAACCCGCCACCAACGACACATCGCCCTCCGGGTCACCCTGCAGCAAAGGCAAGATGGTGGCCGTGGTGTTGCCGTCGGCGACCTTGTCCTCGGCCTGGGCATAGACCAGCATACGCTGAACGGGTGCCGCGCCGGTGAAGTTGGGGGCGTAGTCGGTAGGCGTGGTGTAGGCGTCCGGGTTGTAGATGACTGTGGTCGGCGCACCTGTGACCGTCGCTGGCGGCGCCAACGGCGCAAATGCAACCGTTCCACCGTCAGGGCCCGGGGCGCCAGCGCCATACCCGGCGGCCAGCACCAGTCCCAAAGGCAGGCCCAGGCTTTGCCCGTCAATGATGGACGTGGTGTGGGTCAGGGTGATCTCACCACTGATGACGATATCGTTGGCGGCGCACATGGTGACATTGCCGTTAGTGGTGGTCAGTGCGGCGCTCAGATCGATGTCCCTCCCGGCACCCAGCAACACACTTCCATTGGTCGTTGTGATGTCAGCGCCCAGCATCACATCCACATCGCGACCACAGCAAACGGCCAGGTTGCCGTTGGTCGCGGTGATGGGGGCATCAATGATCACATCGCGACCGGACAACAAGGTCAGCGTCGTCGGGGTGGAACTTGCTGTCCATACGAGGGCATCGTTGACTTTGATGCCGCCACCGCCGGCCGCCGGAGCGTAAAGATCGGACGTCGACAAGCTGCGGATGAGCTCGCCATCGGCATCAGTGGCCGTGCTGATGGTCACGCTGTTGGTCACCAGCATGTCTGAAAGCGTGGTTGCAGAAAAGTTGGCCGTGGGCGTGTCTTCAATGATGAAGTCTTGCGAGCCAATCAGCCACTCGCCTGTTTCACCCGTGGGCGCGAGCGTGGTCACGGTCGCCGTGGTGGCGATCTTCACATCGGCTGCGGAGGTTTCGATGAAACCGCCATCACCACCGCCGGGCGCAGAAGCGTCCAGGGTGCCATCCACGGTCACATCGCCATTTTCCAGGCCGCCTGTGAGCAGGATGGTGCCCTCTTCGCTGAGAATCGTCTGCGCCTGAATCACGCCGGTGTTGTTGACCGCATTGGACAACAGGCTGCCTGCGGCCCGGGTGGTCATCAGCACCCGGCCGCCATCGGCCTGGATCAAGCCGCCGTTTTCCACCAGTGCATTGACCACACCCTCGTCGACGGTGACGCTGAGCAACTGATCACCCGCCATGTCCAGCGTCATCGCATCACCAGCGGCCAGCGCGACCGTACCGAACCGGGCGACGATGTCCCCGTCGTTGCTCACATTCGCACCCAGCAGCGCCACGTAGCCACCGTCGGCTGCGGTGATCTCGCCTTCGTTGACCACCGATCCTGTGCCCGCACCAGAGAACGTGTAGTTGCCGGCCATGAAGTCGGCATCGGAAATGCCCAGCGTGGATGCCACCAGCCCGCCCACATTGACTGAAGCGCTCGGGCCAAAAAGGATGCCGTTGGGGTTGACCAGGAACACCTTGCCGTTGGATGTGAGGCTGCCCAGGATGCTCGTGGGGTCCGGACCGACGACCCGGTTCATGACCACCGAGCTGGTGCCTGGCTGCACAAACTGAACCGACTCGCCGGCCTGGATGCCAAAGCTCTCCCAGTTGATGGCCACGTTGGCCGTGGTCTGGGTGATGACCATGGCGCCGGGTGTGCCCCCTATGGTGGCACTGCCTGCCGAGACCGTGCCGCCTGTGGGTTGCGCAAAAGCAGTTCCCCCGCAGGCCAGCATCAGCGAAACGGCCAGGGCCTTCAGCCTGAAGCAAGCGCCAGCCGCCGCAGCGGCTGACGAACAGGACGAGCCCTTCTTGCCGGCACTGCGGGTGTTTTCAGCCACGGCCACGAAGGTGCCGGTCTGGTCGTTCCAGATGGATCGGTGAATACGGTTCATGGCGTTCTTTCGCGGTTTCTTCAAGGCTCGACTTCGGAGCAACATCAGCCCAGGCCAGGCCCGCGCTGGACAGGTTCAGAAATACTTGATGGCCTGGATCCAGAACCGGCCCGATTTGTCGGGCGCCGAGGTGGCAGGTTCATTGCCCAGCTTGCGGGCGTAGTACGCCCGCACCGCGAAGTTGTTGGGCTCAGCCCAGTTCACGCCCACACCGGCGCCGTGCAGGGTTCTGGTGTTCGGCGTAGCGTGCGACCACGGGTTCTTGTTGATGGTCACGCTGCCGGTGTCGACAAAGCCGATCAGGTGCAGCTGCCCGGGCAATTGATCGGGTTTGGGCAGCCGCACCCGGGCTTCGAGGGTTGCCATGTAGCCCTGGTCAGCATAGGCTTCGCCTTCCGGGTAGGCCCGCACGCCGTACATGCCGCCCAGCCCCATCTTTTCGGACGCATCGAGGTTCTTCGAGGCCAACTGGCCGCTGACACCGGCGTAGAGCGAAACGGTGTCGGTCACGCTTTGCAGCCGCGAGGCGTGCAAGCCCAGCTTGTTGAAATGCCCGTTGCTTTGCACCGGCGCGTCGGCCAGTACCAGACCGGGCGTTTGTAGATCGATGTTGCCGGTCGACCAGGTCAGTGAAAAGCCGGTCACCCCGCCCCGGCCCAGTTGGTCGCGGTGTTCACCCCGCAAGCTCGCCATCAGCACCTGGGCCTTCTTGTCTTCCACCGGCATGTCCGGGTTCAGTGGCCGCTTGTCCTGAAACGTCTTGGCGTCAAAGGCCAGGCCGGCGTGCAGATGGGTGTTGCGCGTGCGGATAAGGGGGTAAGTGCCGTACACGCTTGCGATCCTGGCCGTTCCAGTGGCCTGCGCGAACGCAAACTCCTTGCCCAGTTCGTAGTTCAACCAGCTGTAGGCCACACCCACCGTCGCCCGGCCCACCGGCACCTGGTAGGAGGCCCGCGCATAGGTCAGCCCCGGGCCTGAGGTCAGCGCCCGCAGTGAAGCCACGTCGCCCAGCCCGGCCGGGTTGTTCAGGTTCAGCGTGGCCCCCACGCGGTATTCGCCGGTGTAGCGGTTGCCGGCGTTGTCGGCATCGATGCTGCCCGAGACGCGCTTGCCCGGCACCACGTCAACGATCAGGTCGGAGGTGCCGAGGGATGCCCCTGGGGTCAGGGTCGAGCTGACTTTCACGCCGGGCGTGTCTGACAGCCGCAACAACCGGCTCTCGATTGGCGCGATAAGAATCGTGTCGCCGCTGTTGAGCCCCTCCAGTTGTCGCTGGATCTGGGCGTCGGACAGTGTGCTTTTGTTGCGCACGTCGATCTTGCCGAACTGGCCCTCGATCACGGCGATGGCGACCACGCCGTCCTTGATCTCCTGGGCCGGCAGGTAGGCCTGAGCCAGGAAGTACCCCTGGCTGCGATAGCGGTCGGTGATCTTCTGAGCCATGACGCGCAAGTCGGCCAGGCTCAGTTCGCTGCCGGGCCGAAAACCGGTCAGTGCGAGCAGTTCGGCTTCGAGGTAAACGGTCGCGCCAGTCACCTGCAAGCGATTGACCATGATCTTGACCGCGTCAGACGCAGGTGTGGCGGGTGTGGGACCAGACTCGATGCGGATGTCCGGCGCCAGTTCCTGCGGCGCGGGTGCCGGCGGAATCTGCCGGAGCTGGCTGCCCGCACTGGGTGGCTGCTGGGCATATGCGACCTGACTCAGCACCAGAAGAGCGACCGGCAGCATAAGGTTTTTGAGCACGGAAGGCCTTTGGCTAGAGAGGTGATGTATGGGCCCAGCCTGCGCGCCGCGACTGACGCCGTCTGTACCCCAACGCACGGAAAGACGACACACCTCCATTTGTTCGGTCCTTTTGCACGGAATCGGTCACACGCCGGCCAATTCGTGGCGCCGTTTTCCGGCACAGGCGGCACATGCCGCACCGAGCCCGCACGTCACCGCGGGTTTTGATCAAGCGGTCACAATGACTGCTTTGCCCAGATGCGGCACATCCCCTGCCCACAGAGACACCATGACCCCTCCTTCCCAAGCGGCGCCTACCGGCGATGCCATCGTGAGCGTGCGCAATCTCAGCAAGACCTACGCAGGCGGGTTCCAGGCGCTCCGGAACATCAACCTCGACATCCACCGGGGCGAGATCTTTGCCCTGCTCGGCCCCAACGGCGCGGGCAAGACCACGCTGATCAGCATCATCTGCGGCATGGCCAACGCCAGCGAAGGCAGCGTGACGGCCGACGGCCATGACACCGTGCGCGACTATCGCGCAGCGCGATCGCTCATTGGCCTGGTGCCCCAGGAGCTGCACACCGATTCGTTCGAGACCGTGTGGGCCACGGTGAACTTCAGCCGCGGGCTGTTCGGCAAGGCACCTGATCCGGCCTACATCGAGAAGGTGCTGAAAGACCTCTCGCTGTGGGACAAGAAGGACACCAAGATCATGGCGCTCTCGGGCGGCATGAAGCGCCGTGTGCTGATCGCCAAGGCGCTGTCACACGAACCCAAGGTGCTGTTCCTGGACGAACCCAGCGCCGGTGTGGACGTGGAACTGAGGCACGACATGTGGCGCATGGTGCGCAAGCTGCGCGAAGCCGGCACCACCATCATCCTCACCACGCACTACATCGAAGAGGCCGAAGACATGGCCGACCGCATCGGCGTGATCCGCAAGGGCGAACTGATCCTGGTGCAAGACAAGCACACCCTCATGCGCCAGCTGGGCCAGAAGCAACTGGTGCTCACCCTGCAGCAGCCTGTGACCAACCTGCCCGCTTCGCTGGCTGGGTGGTCGCTCGCGCTCTCGGCAGACGGCCAGATCCTGACCTACACCTTCGACGCACAGAAGGACGACACCGGTATTGCCCAGCTGCTGGCCGCCCTGAGCGCAGAAGACATCCACTTCAAAGACCTGCAGTCCAGCGAAAGCTCGCTGGAAGACATCTTCGTGAGCCTGGTCCACGAAACCAAGGCCGATGTGGCGAAAGAAAAGCATCCAGAACCTCACACCGATCGGAGGGTGACAGCATGAGCATGAGAGCAACGCAAGCTCACACCCACTTGGGGGACAGCGCAGTACACGAAGCGACCAGCATAGGGGCCTTATGAATCTGAACCTGCACGGCGCGCGCGCCATCTACCAGTTTGAGATGAACCGCGCTTTCCGCACCTGGATGCAAAGCATCATCGCGCCGGTGCTCTCCACCTCGCTGTATTTCATCGTCTTTGGCACGGCCATTGGATCGCGCATGGGCGAGATCGACGGCGTGAGCTACGGCGCCTACATCATTCCCGGTTTGCTCATGCTCTCGCTGTTGAGCGAGAGCATTTCCAACGCCTCCTTCGGCATCTATATGCCCAAATGGTCCGGCACCATCTACGAACTGCTCAGCGCCCCGGTGAGCTGGGTGGAGGTGCTCATGGGCTACGTGGGCGCGGCCGCCAGCAAAAGCCTGATGCTGGGCACACTGATCCTGATCACCGCGCGCGTGTTCGTGCCTTACGAGATCGCCCATCCGGTGTGGATGGTGGGCTTCCTGGTGCTCACCGCCGTCACCTTCTGCCTGTTCGGCTTCATCATCGGCTTGTGGGCCGACAGCTTTCAGAAACTGCAGGTGATCCCGCTGCTCATCATCACGCCGCTCACCTTCCTGGGCGGCGCGTTCTACAGCATCAACATGCTTCCACCGGTGTGGCAGACGGTCTCGCTGTTCAACCCCGTGGTCTACCTCATCAGCGGCCTGCGCTGGGCCTTCTACGGCGCGGCCGACGTGCACATCGCCGTGAGCACGGCCATGACGCTGGCCTTCATGCTGGCCTGCCTGGGTGTGGTGTGGTGGGTGTTCAAGACGGGGCACAGGATCCGTCGTTGAAAATCACTCGATGATTGTTCCCAACCACTGGGCTGAGGCCCGTCGCCAACACAAGACATCCTCCAAGCAAATCACCGTTCGCCGCTTTGGCTGGTCGCTCGAATCCGAGGCAGAAGCACAAGCCATGGCCGAGCAGCGCGCCAACGAGGCCCTGACAGATCTCCTGTCGGGCAGGCAACTGGACCGCCGTGAAAAGAAGGCTGCCTACAACGGGGCAGATGGCGTGCCCATACGCGAAGAGGTACTGACCCGCCTGGGTGAGACCGTAATCACTCGAAATGCCTATGGCGCCCACTGCTTGAACACTCCCCATGTGTTGTTCGCCGACATTGACTTCGCTTCGAACGTCCCACGCCGCTGGACCGCTTGGAGTATGGCTGTTTTGCTGACCACTTCACTGATGGCAGGTTTGTGGATGCAGAGCGCATCCGTAGCCTTGGTGGGCGCCTTCGCTTCATTGCTGCTGGCCTACGCGCTGGCGGCCAGCGCCCATGCCATATGGGTGGCGACGCAGGGTGGTCGCGAGGCCATGGCTCGCCGTCGTCTGAATGCATACCTGACCCAGCATCCGCTGTGGGGCGTTCGGGTCTACCGCACACCAGCAGGGCTTCGGGTACTTGCCACACATCAGACTTTCCGTGCAGACGCACCAGAAGCGCAGGAGTTCTTTTCGGCCGTTGGCGCCGATCCGCGATACGTCCGCATGTGCATCAACCAGCGCTGCTTCCGCGCACGCCTCACGGCCAAGCCTTGGCGCATCGGCGTGAGGGCTCATATGCGTCCGCGTCCGGGGATCTGGCCAGTGAACCCCGAACACCTGCCCGTGCGGGAGGCTTGGATCGAGAGGTACGAGGCCCAGGCCCGTGCTTTTTCTGCATGCCGGTTCGTCGAGTCTCTGGGTTCAGCCACCGAGCATATTGACGTGATGCCGGTGGTGGAGTTGCACGACCGCGAAACACGAGCCCTTCGCCAGGGAATGCCCATCGCTTGATGGCGACCGACTGCGGTACCGGCGAAGAACGAGGGACGCTTGGAAGGCAGATCTGTATCTCGTCTATGACCAGCTTGTTGAGATGACGTGGCATGCGAAAAAAAGGCCTCGAAACCTGCGTTTCGAAGCCTTTCGGGTTGACCTCAGCGCGGGGCTGAGGCCAAGGGGCAATGGGGTCTTGGCTCAGTAGCCGCCGCGACCGCCACCGCCGCCGTAGCCGCCGCCACCGGAGCGGTCACCGCCGCCACCACCGTAGCCGCCAGTGCGGGGAGGACGTGCCTCCATCGGACGGGCTTCGTTCACGGTGACGCTGCGGCCACCCAGTGACTGGCCGTTCATGCCCTGAATGGCGGCTTGCGCCTCGGCATCGTTGCCCATTTCGACGAAACCAAAGCCTTTGGAGCGACCGGTGTCGCGCTCCATCATGACCTTGGCGCTGGTGACAGAGCCGAATTCGCTGAAAGACTGTTGCAAGTCTTCGTCGCGGACGGTGTACGGCAGGTTGCCGACGTAAAGTTTATTGCCCATGGGGACTCCTCAGATACACATAAAACAAAGCGATGGGGTCCCGAAAGCACAACAAACCTGGAAGGTGCCGCCGTAGCGCGCGAAACTGACCGATCACCTGAAAGATGCGCGGACTTGTTCGCCCGCGCGTTGCCATTGTGCACCCATGGCCACCCAACCTCTCCCATTCTTTCTCCAAAAAACATCAAACACGGCATCTGGCGACAAATTTCTACTGTTGAAGTGCTCAAGGCGAGGGTATCGGTGCACCTCCACCTCGCACGACCCGATGGTGGCTTTCCCGGGAATGTGTCCCCAAGGCGCCCTGCCAGCAGCAGAGGCGCCCATGGATACCTACTGGCCGGCAAGGGAGAAGATGCGGTCCATAAACACCCATTTCTCCCCTGCCGGCGTCCAGGGCGTGGGCACCTGGTAGGTCCACATCAGTGTTTCCCAGCGCTGGATGACCGGATTGGCCTGCGAGGCCTCGGCCATTCCCTGCACGCTGTACACGGCGGGATCCACCTCCATCACCATGAACAGGCGGGTGCCCAGGCGGTAGATCTCCATGTCCAGCACACCCTGCGCGCGCAGGTGGTCGCGCACCTCGGGCCAGATGCGTTGATGGGCTTGTTCGTACTCGGCGATGCGCTGAGCGTCGTCCACCAGATCAAGTGCGAGTGCGTAGCGCATGCGTGTTCTTTCTTTTCCGTGGATGGCTCAGGACAGCGCGCGGTCCAGGTGGGTGTAGCCCCCATCCACAAACACCCATTGCCCGGTGGTGTGGGACGAGGCGTCGGACAGCAGGAACACGCAGGTACGCGCCATCTCCTCTGGGGTCGTCATGCGTTGGCCCAGCGGAATCTTGCGCGTGATGCTGGCCAACTTTTCTTCGGGGTTTTCGAAGGACTGGATCCAGCGCGCGTACAGCGGGGTCATCACCTCGGCCGGGATCAGTGCATTCACGCGCACGCCGTCGTTCAACAGCGACGCCGCCCACTCCCGCGTCAGCGACAGTTGTGCACCCTTGGACGCGGTGTAGCCGCTGGTGTTGCCCTGGCCGGTGAGCGCGGTCTTGGACGATACGTTGACGATGGCGCCGCGCGTGGCCTTCAGGTGCGGCACGCAATGGTGCGCCATCACGTAGTAGTGGATCAGGTTGCGCTCCAGCGAACCGATGAAGGCGTCGCGCCCGGCGTCCAGGCCCACGCTGTCGTTGACGCCCGCGTTGTTCACCAGACCGTCGATGCGGCCGAACTCGCTCACCGTCTGGGCCACCGCAGCGGCGCAGGCGGCTTCGTCGGTCAGCTCCAGCTGGATGAACCGGTGGCGCGCACCCGTGGCCTGCAGCTGTTGCGTGAATTCCGCCGACATCTGGCTCTTGCCCAGGATCACGGGCACGGCGCCTTCCTGCGCCAGGGTGAGCGAGATGGCGCCGCCAATGCCACTGGCGCCGCCGGTGACGATGACGATCTTGTCTTTGAGATGCAGGTCCATGGGCAATGATGATCGGGTTGTTGCTGTGCTTAAGCGATCAGGTGGTGCATACCGGCACGGTAAGGCCGTAGCAGCGCATGGCATTGCCGCGCCAGAAGGCGTCCTGCTCCCATGCGCTCAGGCGGGACTGTGCCCACCGCTGGGCCAGTCCCTGTACCGCTTCGTACGACGCGGCGAGCTGGCACACCGGCCAGTCGGAGCCGAACATCAGCCGGCGCGGGCCAAAGGCTTCTAGTGCTTCGTCGAAGCACCACAGAGTGTTTTCGATGTCCTGCGGTGTCAGCGCGGGCTGGTGCTGCCAGGCGGTTTCGGTCACCACGCCGGAGAGCTTGCACATCACATGCGAGAGCGCTGCGAGCTGCCGGATGTGCTGGCGCCAGTGCTGCCTGAGCTCTCGATCGCCGGTGGCCCAATTGCGTAGCGCGGGCTTGCCCACATGGTCCAGCACCAGCCAGTGTCGGTCGTGTCGGGCGCAAAAGAGAATGACCGAAGGCAGCTGGTGCTCGAAGACCAGCACCTCGTACACCAGTTGCCGATTCTGCAGCGTGCGCAGACCGCGCCGGTTCAGCGGCTCGTCCACCCAGGCCCGGACATCGGGCTCGTCCTGCAGGATGTGGCGCAAGCCCTTGAAAGCCGAATGGGCACTCCAGGCGTCGAGCCGGGGCTCCAGGTCGTCTGCACGCAGATCGGCCCAGCCCACCACACCCACCACCTCGGAGTGCTGCGTGGCCACCTGCAGCAGGAAGTCGGTTTCGGCGGTGTCGGTGCGCGCCTGCACGGCCAGCGCGACATCAATCCCCGCTGTGCGCATGGCCAGCGCGCGGTCCTCGGGCAGGCAGTCGCGCCGCAGTGCCGGCATGGCCTCGCTGATCCAGGGAAACGCTGGTGCGTTGTAGTGCCAGTAGTGCTGGTGGGTGTCGATCTTCATGCGGCCTGGGGCTGGAATTGGTATTGGTATTGGTATTGCTTCAATGACGCTGGCTTCATCTCGATCGAGAAGCCCGGGGCCCGCGGCGGCATGTAGGCCGCGCCACGGATGATGCAAGGATCCTTGAAGTGCTCGTGCAGGTGGTCCACAAATTCAATCACCCGACCTTCGCGCGTGCCGGCGATGCAAAGGTAGTCGATCATCGACAGGTGCTGCACGTACTCGCACAGCCCCACGCCGCCGGCGTGCGGGCACACCGGCAGACCGTATTTGGCCGCCATCAGCATCACCGCGAGGATCTCGTTCACACCGCCCAGGCGGCAAGCGTCGATCTGCACCACGTCGATCGCGCCGCGCATGATGAGCTGCTTGAAGATGATGCGGTTCTGGCACATCTCGCCCGTGGCCACCTTGACCGGCGCCACGCCCTCGCGGATCACGCGGTGGCCTTCGATGTCGTCCGGGCTGGTCGGCTCTTCGATGAACCAGGGCTTGGCAAAGGCCAGTTCGCGCACCCAGTCCACCGCCTGGTTCACCTCCCACACCTGGTTGGCGTCGATCATCAGGTGGCGGCCCGGTCCCAGCACCTCGCGCGCGATGCGCAGACGGCGGATGTCGTCGGCCTTGTCGCGGCCCACCTTGAGCTTGATGTGGTTGAAGCCCGCGTCGATAGCCTCCTGGCACAGGCGGCGCAGTTTGTCGTCGTCGTAGCCCAGCCAGCCGGCCGAGGTGGTGTAGCAGGGGTAGCCCTCGCGCTGCAGCGTGGCCCAGCGCTCTTCCTTGCCCACGGCGCGCGCCTTGAGCAGCGCCAGCGCTTCTTCAGGCGTGATGCAGTCGGTGATGTAGCGGAAGTCGATCAGCTTGACGATCTCTTCCGGGCTCATGCGCGCCACCAGCTCCCACACCGGCACGCCTTCCTGCTTGGCCCAGAGGTCCCACACTGCGTTGACGACCGCGCCCGTGGCGAGGTGGATGGCGCCCTTGTCGGGGCCGATCCAGCGCAGCTGGCTGTCGGAAGTGATGTAGCGCCAGAAGCGCCCCATGTCCTCGGCCACCCAGTCCATGTCCAGGCCCACCACCAGGTGGCGCATGGCTTCGATGGCGGCGCAGCAGATTTCATTGCCGCGCCCAATGGTGAAGGTCAGGCCGTGGCCTTCGAGCCCGGACTGGTCGGTTTCCAGCACCACGTAGGCCGCGGAATAGTCCGGGTCTGGGTTCATTGCGTCCGAGCCATCCAGATGCTGGGACGTGGGAAAGCGCACGTCGATAACGCGCAGGGAAACAATGACGCTCATGGGGTACCTGTGTCGGAGGTCTAGGCTTGGACAGTGGTTTGTGTCTGCACACCCAGGCCCTCGATGCCCAGGCGCATGGTCTGCCCGGCGCGCAGGTACACCGGTGGCTTCTGCCCCAGGCCCACGCCCGGGGGGGTGCCGGTGGAGATCACGTCACCCGGCTGCAGGCTCATGAAACGGCTCAGATAACTGATCAGGAAGGCCACGCCGTAGACCATGGTGGCGGTGCTGCCGTCCTGGTAGCGCTTGCTGTCCACCTCCAGCCACATGCGCAGCGCCTGAGGGTCGGGCACTTCGTCGGTGGTCACCAGCCAGGGGCCGGTGGGGCCGAAGGTGTCGCAGCCCTTGCCCTTGTCCCACGTACCGCTGCGGTCGAGCTGGTATTCGCGTTCGGACACATCGTTCACCACGCAGTAGCCCGCCACGTGAGACATCGCGTCGGCTTCCTCGATGTAGCGCCCGCCCTGGCCGATGACCACGCCCAGCTCCACTTCCCAGTCGGTCTTCACCGAGCCGCGGGGAATCTCCACGTTGTCGTCGGGGCCGACGATCGCGCTGGTCCATTTGTTGAACACCACCGGCTCGGGCGGCACGGGCATGCCGCTCTCGGCCGCGTGGTCAGAGTAATTGAGTCCGATGCAGATGAACTTGCCCACCTGGCCCACGCAGGCACCCAGGCGCAGGTCCTGTTGCGGCGTGCCGGCCACCAGCGGCAGGCTGTCGATGTTCAGGCTTCGCAGGCGCGCCAGGCTCTCGGGCAGCAGGGCCGCACCGGCCACGTCGGCGATCACGCCGGAGAGGTCGCGCACGCGACCCTGGGCGTCCAGCAAGCCAGGCTTTTCTTGGCGGGCGGGACCATAGCGCAAGAGTTTCACAGTGAGTCCTTGAATGCCCCCGCGCCGCGCCAGGGCGCGTCACCCCCCAGGGGGCAACACGAGCGGCCCGGCAAAGCCGGTTCCGCCGTGTTCTGGAGCGGAGCGGGAGTGGGTTGGTAGGTGGTGGATCAGTCGTACAGAACGGCCGAGATCTGGGGGTCGCTCATGTTCGACTTGTCGTAGTAGTAGAAGCCGGTGTCGATGATCGTGGGCAGCTTTTCTCCCTTGAGTGTCTTCACGGCCGCTTCCACTGTCTTGTAGCCAATGCCCACCGGGTTCTGGGTGATGGAGCCGGCGATGGTGCCGTCGTTGATCATGTCTTTCTGGGCCTTGCCGGAGTCGAAGCCGATGATCACGATACCGCTCTTCTTGGCTTCCTTGATGCCCTTGCCCGCGCCGATGGCGCCAGGTTCGTTGGTGCCAAAGATGCCCTTGAGCTTGGGGTGCGCCTGCACCAGCGTCTTGGCAATCTCGGCCGACTTCAGCTGGTCGCCGCCGTACTGCACGTCCACCACCTTGATCTTGGGGTACTTGGCCTTGATCTGGTTGAGGAAGCCGTCGCGGCGGTCCACACCGGTGCGGCTGGTCTGGTCGTGGGCGATCACGGCCACTTCGCCTTCGCCGCCGATCTTCTCGGCCAGCTTGTCGGCGGCCAGGGCGGCGGCGGCCAGGTTGTTGGTGGTGGCCGTGGTCACGGGAATGTCGCTGTCCACGCCCGAGTCAAACGCGATCACCGGGATGTTGGCGGCCTTGGCCTTGCGCAGCAGCGGGATGGCGGCCTTGCTGTCGAGTGCGGCGAAGCCGATCGCGGAGGGCTTCTTGGCCATGGCGGCCGAGAGCATGTCGATCTGCTTGTCCACCTGCTGTTCGGTCTCGGGACCCTCGAAGGTGACCCTCACCTTGTAGTCCTTGCCGGCCTGATCGGCGCCTTGCTTCACGGCCTGCCAGAACTGGTGCTGGAAGCCCTTGGACACCAGGGGAATGTAGATCTCCTGAGCCGACGCGAAGCTGGTGAAGCCGGCCAAGGCCAGGCCGGCTGTCAGGGCCAGCAGTTTTCTCTTTGTGTTCATGTTTGTCTCCTGTTGAAAAAATGTTTGTTGAACGGAATCGCGGGACGGGGAAAGCAAGGGGCAAGGTAGAGGGCTGTGGCGCGGCACGGTCTCCCTATTTCTTGTTGCGGCGCAGGTTGTCGGTGTAGACGGCCAGGATGATGATCAGCCCGGTGAGCACCATCTGCCACTCCTGCGCCACAGACATGATGCGCAGGCCATTGATCAGCACGCTCATGATGAAAGCACCGATGAGGGTGCCCAGGATGGTGCCCACACCGCCGCTGAGCGAGGTGCCGCCAATGACCACGGCGGCAATCGCGTCCAGCTCGTAGCCCTGGCCCAGGGCCGGTTGTGCCGAATTCAGCCGCGAGGCGATCAGCAGGCCGGCGATGCCGCAGATGGTGCCGGCAAAGGTGTAGACGATGACTTTCCAGCGGTCCACGTTCACGCCCGACAGGCGCACCGCTTCTTCATTGCTGCCCAGTGCAAAGGTGTAGCGGCCCAGCGCCGTTTTGTTCAGCACCACGGCGCAGACCACGGCCACCACAAACATGATGAGCACGCCGTTGGGAATCGGCAGCGAGGGGAACACTTCGCCGATGAGCGAACCCAGCGCGATCTGGTCGAAGCCCTCCACGTCGCTGAAGTAGATGGGGCGCGTCTGCGTGATCAGCAGGGACAGGCCCTTGAGCAGCATCATCATGCCCAGCGTGGCAATGAAGGGCGGCACCTTGAGCTTGGTGATGACCAGGCCCGACACACAGCCCGACAGTGCGCCCATGGCCAGCGCAAGCACGATGCCCAGCGGCAGGGGCAGCCCCAGGTTGACGATGAAGACGCCTGCCATCACGGCGCAGAAGGTCATCAGCACGCCCACCGAGAGGTCGATGCCCGAGGTGATGATGACGAACGTACTGGCGATGGCGAGCACGCCGATGACCGTGGTGGACTGCAGGATGCCAATGAAGTTGTCCTGCGTCATGAAGGCTTCAGGTTTGAGCACGCTGAACACCACGATCAGCGCGATCAGGCTGGCGAAGGCCAGCAGCTTTTGTTTGGCCTGTGCGCTCGCCAGACGGGACAACCAGGAAGACTTGGCAGGTGGGGTCATCGTGAGATCCAGGGTTTCTTTTTCGGTGTGTTGGTGATCCGGGCATCCGTGCGTGGTGATCAGTGCTCGGTGACTGGCGCGGTGGCCGCCTCGCGCCGGGTGGCCAGGGCCATCAGGTTCTCCTGCGTTGCCTCGCTGCCCGGCACCTCGCCGGTGATGCGGCCCTCGCACATCACCAGCACGCGGTGGCTCAGCTGCAGCACCTCGGGCAGCTCGGATGAGATCACCACGATGGCGCGGCCCTGCGCGGCCAGGTCGATCAGCAGTTTGTAGATTTCGCTCTTGGCGCCCACGTCGATGCCGCGCGTGGGCTCATCGAAGATCAGGATGTCGCAGTCCTGTACCAGCCACTTCGCGATCACCACCTTCTGCTGGTTGCCGCCAGACAGCAGGCGCGCGGTCTGGGTGAGAGAAGGCGTCTTGATGCGCAGCTTCTCCACCATCTGCTGCGACACCTGGTGAATCGCCGCGCGGTTCAGGAACATCCCCCACTTCAGCCAGCGCTTGAGGCTGGGCAAGGTGATGTTGGATTCCACGTCCATGCCCGTGGCCAGGCCAAAGTGTTTGCGGTCTTCGGAAAGATAGCCCATGCCGGCGCGTACCGCGTCTTGCGGCGAACGGATGCGCACGTGCTGGCCGCGCACAAATATTTCGCCGGCGTCCAGCGGGTCGGCGCCAAACACCGCGCGCGCCACTTCCGTGCGCCCTGCGCCCATGAGGCCGGCGAAGCCGACGATCTCACCGCGGCGCACCGAGAAACTCACGTCGCGGATGGCGCGGCCCCGGGTCAGGCCACGCGCCTCCAGCAGCACCTCGTTGGCCGAGGTGTCGGGGATGTGTTTGTCGGCGTGCTCCAGGTAGCGCCCCACCATCATCGCGATCACCTGCGCCATCGGGGTGTCGGCGGGCACGGTGTCGATGGTGGCGCCGTCGCGCATCACGGTGACGCGGTCCGCGATGCGCTGGATCTCGTCCATCTTGTGCGAGATATAGACAATGCCCACGCCCTCGCTGCGAAGCTGGCGGATGATGCGGAACAGCTCGCCGATCTCGGCGTTGTTCAGCGCGGCGGTGGGCTCGTCCATGATGAGCACGCGCGTCTTGAACGAGAGCGCCTTGGCGATCTCCACCATCTGCTGGCGTGCCACCGTGAGTTCGCCCACCGGGGTGGTGGGCGCGAGCACCAGGTGCAGGCGGTCGAACAGGGCCTGGGTGTCGCGGTTGAGCTGGTCTTCGTCCAGCAGCAGGCCTGCGGCCTTGCGCGGCTCACGCCCCAGAAAGATGTTCTGCGCCGCCGTGAGGTGCGCCATCAGGTGCAGTTCCTGGTGGATGATGCCGATGGCCAGCGACTGCGCGTGCGCCGGGCTCTCGATCTCCACCGGTTCACCATCGAGCCGCACCTCGCCACTGTCCTTGCGGTAGACCCCTGCCAGGATCTTCATCAGTGTGGATTTGCCCGCGCCGTTTTCACCCATCAGCGCGTGAACTTCGCCGGGGCGCAGGTCGAACCGCACCTTGTCCAGCGCCTTGACGCCGGGAAACGACTTGCTGAGGTTCTCAACCGAAATCAGTGGTGTCACGGCGGGGCCTTGGCTGGACAGGCTGGTCATGTCAGTTGCTCCACCGCGAAGCGCGCGACCCACGACGCATGAAACGGTCCAGTCCAGTGGCACCGCCGGGCCGGCTTTGCCGGACGGCCAGTGCCGCCCCCTGGAGGGGGCTGAGGGCCGCGGCTCCGAGCCTGCCTGCGCAGGCTTGGACAGCCCGAAGAAGCATCGACTCCGTCGATGCTGCGGCCTGCAAGGCACGCGAAGCGGCGCGGGGGTGTTTCATCCTAGATGGTCACGCCACCATCGACCAGCAAGGTCTGGCCGGTCACGAAGCGCGACTCATCGCTGGCCAGGAACACCACCATGGGCGTGATGTCGTCCACCGAGGCCAGGCGGCCCATGGGCTGGCGCGCGATGAAGTCTATTTCGGCCTGCACCGGGTCGGCCGCGGCGGCGATGCGGCCGCGCAGAGAGGGCGTGTCCACCGTGCCCGGGCACAGCGCGTTGGCGCGCAGGCCCTGCTTCACGTAGTCGGCAGCGAGCGACTTGGTCAGCCCGATCACGGCGGCCTTGGTCGCCCCGTAGGCACAGCGGTTGGCAAAGCCCTTGATGCTTGACGCCATCGAAGCCATGTTGATGACCGACACGCTGCATGCCTGCGTGCGGGCCTTCTCCAGCATCGCCGGCATAAAGGCGCGCGTCATGCGAAACATGCTTTTCACGTTCAGGTCGAAGCTCAGGTCCCAGTCGGCCTCGGTGCAGTCGAGCACGCTGCCGTTGGCCACCATGCCCGCGCAATTGAACAAGGCATCCAGCGCGGGCGTGCGCTGCGCCAGCGCCTGCACGGCTTCGCTGTCGCGCACGTCCAGCCGCACCGCTTCGATGCCCGCGTGTTCGCCCGCCAGTTGGTCCAGCAGCGGCTGGTTGATGTCGGTGGCAATGACCCGCGCGCCCTCGGTGGCGCAGGCCAGGGCGCTGGCGCGGCCAATGCCCTGTGCGGCGGCCGTGATGAGGATGGTTTTGCCTGCCAGACGACCTTCACGCATAGGGGAAATCTCGGTTGATTAAATTCACATATAAACAAATAATCCATGTATGAACAAAATCATAGGTGCGATCGTTCAGCGACCGGCTCGGTAGTTTCCCTAGTCAATGCCTCCCTGCGGTACAAATCGCCACCGCCAGACGCCAACATTTCGAGATCCACATGCCAGCCGCCACACCCAAACCCCGCGGGCGCCGCCCCAAGACCAGCGAGGTCACGCCCGATACCGCCATCGACGACCGCTACCGCGCGCCCGCGCTGGACAAGGGGCTGGACATCCTGGAATTGCTGGCCACGCAGCCGCACGGCCTCACGCGCGCAGAAATCGTGAAAGAGATGGACCGCAGCGCCAGCGAGATCTACCGCATGCTCGAACGCCTGGTGGCTCGCCAGTACGTGATGCGCACCCCTTCAGGCGACCGCTATGCGCTCAGCCTCAAACTGTTCGCGCTGGCCCACATGCACCCCCCCTTGAGCCGCCTGATCAACCAGGCGCTGCCCATCATGGACGACTTCACCCGCAAGGCCGAACAGTCGTGCCACATGGGGGTGTACGACCGGGGCAACGTGCTGATCAGCGCACAGATCAACAGCCCCAGCGGCTGGAGCTTTGCCGTGCAGCGAGGCGCCCGCGTGGGCCTGCTGGACACGGCCTCCGGCCACCTGCTGCTGGCCTTCGCCGACGAGGGCAGCTTCAAGCGCATGCTGGCCGAGCACACCCCGGTCGACGGCGAAGTGCCCACCACCCTGGAAGCGCTGCAGGCCACGCTAGCCAGCATCCGGGAGCGCGGCTACCTGGAGCGCGACAGCGCGCAGACCCAGGGTGTGGTGGACATCTCCTTCCCCATCCTTGGCCCGGACAACACCGCCCTGGCCACGCTCACCTGCCCCTACATCCGTCGTATCGACCGGCACGTGGGGCCGGAGATGGCCCAGGTGCGCGAATACCTGCGCGCTGCGGCCCGCGCGCTGTCGCTGACCCAGGGCATGAACACGGCGTAGCACCGCGTGACGCGGCCGGGCGGTTCGGAACGACCGTCGAAACACGGCCCCCTGGTAAACCCCCATACGCATGCCGGCAGGTGCCACCTACACTGCGGTCAATTGGTCTGACCAATTTACCAACTGACCACCCATGCCCTTCCAACCCATCGAACCGCGACGGCTCTATCGCCAGATTGCCGACCAACTGCGCCAACTCATCCAGAGCGGCGAATTCGCCGTAGGCTCGCGCCTGCCGGCCGAACGCGATCTGGCGCAGAAGATGGGGGTGTCGCGGCCGTCCGTGCGCGAAGCGCTGATCGCACTGGAAGTGCAAGGGCTCATCGAAGTGCGCGTGGGTTCGGGCATCGTGGTCATCGGCCGCGAGCCGCTGCGGCGGCTGGACAACGCGCACGGGCCACTGGAAATCATCCGGGCCCGCCAATTGATCGAATGTGAACTGGCCGCCGTGGCCGCGCGCAGCGAAGACAGCACCCTGGTGCCCGATCTGGAAGAGTCCTTGCGCGAGATGGAGAGCGCCATCGCCCAGCGAACGCTGCCCATTGAGGGCGACCGCAATTTCCACCTGCGCATCGCCCAAGCGAGCGACAACAGCCCTTTGCTGGCTGTCGTCACGCAACTTTTCGACGAACGCAATGGCCCGTTGTTCACGCGCCTGGGCAGCCATTTCGAGCGTGAAACCACCTGGAAGCAGGCCCTGGCCGAACACCGGGCGGTGGTCAAGGCGATCGAGCGCCACGACCCGCAAGCCGCCCGCACAGCCATGGACAGCCACCTGAAGCACTCGCACGAGCGCTTCTCTGCGGGCTGGGCCGCGCCGACGGAAACCGAAGCCCAAGGAAGCTGAAATGACCCCCACGTTCACTGCCCCCCGAGGGGGCTTCAGCCTCCTTGAGGCGGCTCGGCGGAGGCGGGGATGAGCCTGGCTTGCACACTGCACGGCCCTATGCACCTGAGTGTGGAGGAGCTGGCATCGGTCGAACCGGCGGCGGGCCAGGTGCGTCTGCGCCTGGGCGCCGGCGGCATCTGCGGTTCTGATCTGCACTACTACCAGCACGGTCGCGCGGGCGCCTTCGCCATTCGCGCGCCCTTCGTGCCGGGCCACGAAGCTTCCGGCGTGGTCGAGGCGGTGGGCGCCGGCGTCACCCGTGTGCGCGTGGGCCAGAAGGTGGCCGTGAACCCGGCCCACCCTTGTGGCATCTGCCCGGCATGCCGCGCCGGCCGCAGCAACCTCTGCGACCACATGGTGTTCCTGGGCAGTGCGGCGATTTTTCCGCACCTGCCGGGCCTGTTCAGAGAGCAGTTCGTGGTGGCCGAATCGCAGCTCACGGCGGTGACTGAGGACGTGAGCCTGGGCGAGATCGCCTGCGCAGAGCCGCTGTCCGTGGGCCTGCACGCGGTGCGCCGCGCCGGCTCACTGCTGGGCGCCACGGTGCTGGTCACCGGTGCCGGCACCATTGGTTGCATGGCGGTGATCGCCGCGCGGCTGGCCGGCGCCGCCCGTGTGCTGTGCAGCGACCCCAATGATCGGGCGCGTGCGATGGCGCTCACCGTGGGTGCCGACGAGGCACAGCCCGACACCAGCACCAGCACCTGGACCGGCCAGGTCGATGTGGCGATCGAAGCGGCTGGGCATCCATCCGCGCTCGCGGGCTGCCTGTCGGCCGTGCGCCGGGGTGCGCGCATCGTGCAGGTGGGCACGCTGCCGCTCGAGCTGCTCTTTCCAGCCAACGACATCATGACCCGCGAGCTGGACTACGTGGGTGCGTTTCGCGCCGACGTCGAATTCGACTGGGCCGTGCAGGCCATCCGCAGCCGGCGCGCCGACGTGCGCCCGCTCATCAGTGCACAGATCCCGATCAGCGAATCGAAGGCGGCCTTCGATTTGGCTCTGGACCGCAGCCGCAGCACCAAAGTGCAGCTCATCCCCGGCTAGGGGCGCGCTGACACCCTTTCCACAACGACAGGAGACACCGAATGAACACCCAACGCATCACCCTGACCCTGGCCGCCGGTCTGATCGTCGCCGCCCCCGCCTTCGCCCAGACCAAGCTCAAATGGGCCCACGTGTACGAAACCTCAGAGCCGTTCCATACCGCCTCCGTGTGGGCGGCCGAAGAGATCAAGAAGCGCAGCGGCGGCCGCTACCAGATCGATGTGTACCCCGCTTCGCAGTTGGGCAAGGAAAACGACATCAACCAGGGACTGAGCCTGGGCACGGTGGACATCATCATTTCCGGCTCCAGCTTTGCGGCCAAGGCCTTCCCGCGCATCGGCGTCACCTACTACCCCTACACCTTCCGCGATGTGGACCACCTGCTGGCCTACACCAAGAGCGACATCTACAAGGAACTGACCGCGGGCTACGTGCAAAAGAGCGGCAACGAAATCGTCGCCACCACCTACTACGGCACCCGCCACACCACGAGCAACAAGCCGATTGCCAAGTGCGCCGACATGAAGGGCCTGAAGATGCGCGTGCCCGATGTGCCGGCCTACTTGGCCATGCCGCGCGCCTGCGGCGCCAACACCTCGCCCATCGCCTTCGCCGAGGTCTACCTGGCGCTGCAAAACGGCACTGTGGAAGCCCAGGAAAACCCGCTGCCCACCATCGAAGCCAAAAAGTTCTTCGAGGTGCAGAAGCACATTGTGCTGACCGGCCACATCGTGGACCACCTGAACACCGTGGTGGCCGGCGGCCTGTGGAAGAAGCTGTCTGACGCCGACAAGAAGATGTTCGTTGAAGTGACTCAGGAAGCCGCCGCCAAGGCATCGAAAGAAGTGGCCGCCCGGGAAAAGGAACTGGCCGCCGTGTTCCGTGGAAAGGGCGTGAGCGTGACCGAGGTGGACACCAGCGAGTTCCGCGACACCGTGCTGAAGAATGTGAGCTTCGAGCAGTTCGGCTACCAGAAGGCAGACTGGGACCGCATCCAGGCCGTCAAGTAAGGCGCACCGCATGTCGCTTCACAGCGCTCTGCCCGTTGCGAGTGGCGCAGCGGCGTCGCACCCGGTCGAGACCAGCGCGGAAGCGCTGGTCGCCAGCTTCGCCGAGGCCGACCAGCACAAGGTGAATCTCTCGGTCTACGGCATCGAAGACTGGATCTGCCTCGGCTTTTTCTGGACCATGGCCGGTCTGGTGTTCCTGCAGTTCTTCAGCCGCTACGTGCTGAACGACTCGTTCGCCTGGACCGAGGAACTGGCCGTGTACTGCCTGATGCCGGTGGTCTTCATCGGCGCGTCCATGTGTGTGCGGCGGGTGCGGCACATCCAGGTCAACCTGGTGTACAGCCACCTGCCCACTTCGGCGGGCCGGGTGCTCTCCACCCTGGTGGATTTGGCAGCCATCGCCTTCTACGGGTACGCCAGCTGGCTGGTGGCGCGCTACGCGCTGGCGGTGAACAACGAACCCATGACCACCATCGACTGGAACAAGAGCTACGTGTACTGGCTGGCCTTTGCCGGCTTTGCCCTGATGACCGTGCGCGGCGTGCAGGTGGCGGTGAACAACTGGCGGCGCGGCTTCTCGCCACTGCAGAACCCCGGCTTTTTCGACGGCTCGGCCAGTTGAGAGACTGCGAGTCTTCTATCCATGCGCGCCTTTCGGGTTCGGCCAAAAAACTCTCAGCCTCTGAACGGAACCCCATGCTCATCCTGATTCTTTCCTTCGTGGGGCTGATGCTCTGCGGCCTGCCGGTGGCCGTGGCCATGGCGGGCGGCTCGTTGATCTACATCCTGGTCTCGGGCAGCGTGCCCGACATCGTGTTGGCGCAGCGCATGATCTCCGGCATCGAGTCCTTCCCGCTGCTGGCCGTGCCCTTCTTCATCCTGGCCGGCAACCTGATGAACATCGCCGGCATCACCAGTCGGATCTACAACTTTGCGATCGCGCTGGTCGGCTGGATGAAGGGAGGCCTGGGACAGGTCAACATCGTCGGCTCGGTGATCTTCTCCGGCATGTCGGGCACGGCCATTGCCGATGCGGCGGGGCTGGGCTCTATCGAAATCAAGGCCATGAAAGATCACGGCTACGCCACCGAATTTGCGGTGGGGGTGACCGCCGCGTCGTCCACGCTTGGGCCGATCTTTCCGCCGTCGTTGCCCTTCGTCATCTACGGGATGATGGCCAACGTCTCCATCGGCGCGTTGTTCGTGGCCGGCATTCTGCCGGGCCTGTTCCTTACCGTGCTGATGATGCTCACGGTCACCTATTTCGCGCGCCGCAATGGCTGGGGTGGTGACGTGGCCTTCCACTGGGGCCGCCTCGGCAGCGCCGGGCTGGAGGTCCTGATTGTGCTGGCCTTCCCCATGGCCGTGTGGCTGGCCGTGAAAGCGGGTGTGTCGGTGAACACGGCCGCCATCACGGCATTCGTGGTGCTGCTGTTGCTGGACTGGCGCTTCAACTTCTCCGCCGTGCTGGCCCTCATGGCACCGGTGATCCTGATCGGCGGCATGACCATGGGCTGGTTCACGCCCACCGAGGCCGCCGTGGCCGCCGTGCTCTGGGCCCTGTTCCTGGGCCTGGTGCGCTACCGCAGCATGAACCTCAAGACGCTGGCGCAAGCCACCTTCGACACCATCGAAACCACCGCTTCGGTGCTGTTCATCGTCACCGCCGCCTCCATCTTTGCCTGGCTGCTCACCACCACGCAGGCCGCGCAGGCCCTGGCCGACTGGATCCTTTCCATCACCAGCAACAAGTGGGTGTTCCTGTTGATGGCCAACTTGCTGATCCTGTTCGTGGGCTGCTTCATCGACACCATCGCAGCCATCACGATCCTGGTTCCCATCCTGCTGCCCATCGTGCTCCTGCTGGGCATCGACCCGGTCCAGTTCGGCGTCATCGTGACGCTGAACCTGATGATCGGCCTGATGACGCCACCGCTGGGCATGGTGCTGTTCGTGCTGGCGCGCATATCCAGGCTCTCGGTGGAACGCGCCACCATGGCCATCCTGCCCTGGCTGATTCCGCTGGTGATCGGACTCGTCGCCATCACCTACATCCCGGCGCTGACGCTGTGGCTGCCACAGCAGCTAGGGCTATTGAAATGAACCCTGTCATCCGCATTCACCCGAACGACGACGTCGTCATCGCCCGCCAGCAGCTGCTGGGCGGCACGCACATCACATCCGAAGGCATCACCGTGTCGGGCCTGGTGCCGCCGGGCCACAAGATCGCGGTGCGCGCCATCGCGGCGGATGAACCGGTGCGGCGCTACAACCAGATCATCGGCACCGCCACCCAGGCCATCGCGCCCGGGCAGCACGTGCACACACACAACCTGGCTTTCAGCAGCTTTGACCGCGGCCACACCGTGGGCGGCGACGTGCGGCCCGTGGCCTATGTGGACACGCCCGCCACCTTCGACGGCATCGTGCGCGCCGATGGCCGCGTGGCCACGCGCAACTACATCGGCGTGTTGACCAGCGTGAACTGTTCGGCCACGGTGGCGCGCGCCATCGCCGACCACTTCCGCCGCGACATCCACCCCGAGGCGCTGGCCGCATTCCCGAACGTGGACGGCATCGTCGCGCTGACCCACGGCGCGGGCTGTGCCACCGACAGTGAAGGCGAGGGTCTGCACGTGCTGCGCCGCACGCTGGCAGGTTACGCACGGCACGCGAACTTTGCCGCCGTCATCGTGGTGGGCCTGGGCTGCGAGACGAATCAGATCCAGGGCCTGCTGGCGCAGGAAGGCCTGCGCGAAGGTGCCAAGCTCGTGACCTTCAGCATCCAGGACACGGGCGGCACCGCCAAGAGCGTGGCGCGCGGCATCGAGGCCGTGCAAGCCCTGCTGTCCGAAGCCAACGCCGTTCAGCGCCAGCCCGTGCCCGCCAGCCACCTGGTGGTGGGCCTGCAGTGCGGCGGGTCTGACGGTTATTCCGGCATCAGCGCCAACCCGGCGCTGGGCGCTGCGGTGGACCTGGTGGTGCGCCACGGCGGCACGGCCGTGCTGTCTGAAACCCCCGAAATCTACGGCGGCGAACACCTGTTGCTGCAGCGTGCGGTGTCGCAAACCGTGGCCGACAAGCTCGAAGCCCGCCTGCGCTGGTGGACCGAGTACTGCACGCGCCACCACGCAGAGATGGACAACAACCCCTCGGCCGGCAACAAGGCGGGCGGCCTGACCACCATCCTGGAAAAGTCGCTGGGCGCCATCGCCAAGGGCGGCACCACGCCCTTGGTGGACGTGTACGAATACGCCCAGCCCATCAGCGCCAAAGGCTTTGTGTACATGGACACGCCGGGCTACGACCCGGTGTCGGCCACCGGCCAGGTGGCGGGTGGGGCCAACCTCATCTGCTTCACCACCGGGCGCGGCTCGGCCTATGGCTGCGCGCCCTCGCCTTCGCTCAAGCTGGCCACCAACAGCGCGCTGTGGGCCAAGCAGGAAGAAGACATGGACATCAACTGCGGCACCGTCATCGACGGCAGTGAAAGCGTGGAGCAGCTGGGCGAACGCATCTTCCGGGACATGCTGGCCGCCGCTTCGGGCCGCAAGACCAAGAGCGAACAACACGGCTACGGGCAAAACGAGTTCGTGCCCTGGGCGCTGGGCGCCGTCATGTAACCCCTACATCATCAGCAACACCATGAAGATCACCGCCGCCAAAGTCATCGTGTGCGCGCCCAGCCGCAACTTCGTGACCCTGAAGATCGAGACCGATGAAGGCCTGACCGGCATCGGCGACGCCACGCTGAACGGCCGCGAGCTGGCCGTGGCCAGTTACCTGACCGACCACGTCATTCCCTGCCTGATCGGGCGCGACCCGCAGCAGATCGAAGACATCTGGCAGTACCTCTACAAAGGCGCCTACTGGCGGCGCGGCCCGGTGACCATGAGCGCGATCGCGGGCGTGGACACTGCGCTGTGGGACATCAAGGCCAAGGCCGCCAACATGCCGCTGTACCAGCTGCTGGGCGGCAAGAGCCGCACCGGCGTGATGGTCTACGGCCACGCCAACGGCAAAGACATCAGCCAGACCGTGGAAGAAGTGCTGCGCTACAAGGAGATGGGCTACAAGGCCATCCGCGCGCAGAGCGGCGTGCCCGGCCTGGAGAAGGTGTACGGCGTGGGCCGCGGCAGCATGTTCTACGAGCCGGCCGATGCCGACCTGCCCAGCGAACACGACTGGTCCACCGAAAAATACCTGCGCCACACGCCCGAGCTGTTCGACCAGGTGCGCGTCGCCGTGGGACCGGACATCCACCTGCTGCACGACGCGCACCACCGCCTCACACCCATCGAAGCCGCGCGCCTGGGCAAGGACCTGGAGCCCTACCGCCTGTTCTGGCTGGAGGACACCACGCCGGCTGAGAACCAGGAGTCTTTCCGCCTGATCCGCCAGCACACCACCACGCCGCTGGCGGTGGGCGAGATCTTCAACACCATCTGGGACTGCAAGGACCTGATCCAGAACCAGCTGATCGACTACATCCGCACCACCGTGGTCCACGCCGGCGGCATCACGCACCTGCGCCGCATCGCCGACCTGGCCGCGCTCTACCAGGTGCGCACCGGCTCGCACGGCGCCACCGACCTGTCACCCGTGTGCATGGGCGCGGCGTTGAACTTCGACCTGTGGGTGCCCAACTTCGGCATCCAGGAATACATGCGCCACACCGACGAGACCGACGCCGTGTTCCCCCACGCCTACAGCTTCAAGGACGGCTTCATGCACCCCGGCGAAGCCCCGGGCCATGGCGTGACCATCGATGAAACCCTGGCCGCCAAGTACCCCTACAAGCGTGCCTACCTGCCGGTGAACCGTCTGCAGCACGACGGCACGTTGACCAACTGGTGATGGTGGATATGAACCGTTTGAACGACAGCACGTTGGGCGCATTGCCTGCCGCCGTGACGCGCCCCGCCTACGACCGCAGGGCGCTGCAGACCGGCATCGTGCATCTGGGCATCGGCGCCTTCATGCGCGCCCACATGGCCGCCGCCACCGAAGCGACCCTGGCTGCGGGCGATTTGCGCTGGGGCATCGTCGGCGTGTCGCTGCGCCAGCCCGACACACGCGACGCGCTGCAACCGCAAGACGGCCTGTACACCCTGGCGATCCGCGACGCCGACGAGCACGGCCAGCCGCGCCAGCGCCTGCAGGTGATCGGCGCGGTGCATGCCTTGCTGGTGGCCCCTGAAAATCCTCAGGCGGTGCTGGAAAGCATTGCCGCTGCCGATGCGCGCATCGTGAGCCTGACCGTCACCGAAAAAGGCTATTGCCACGACCCGGCCACCGGCGCGCTGCGACTGGACCACCCGGACATCGTGCACGACCTGGAGAACCCGCACGCGCCGCGCTCCGCCATCGGCATGCTGGTGTTCGGGCTGCAGCTGCGCTTTGCGCGCGACCATGGTCCGCTCACGCTGATGTCGCTGGACAACCTGCCCGCCAATGGCCGCGTGCTGTGCGGCGCGGTGCTGCGTTTTGCCGAAGCCGTAGACCCGGCACTGGCCCATCGCATTGGCGCCGAATGCCGCTTCCCCTGCTCCATGGTGGACCGCATCGTGCCGCGCACCACCGACGCCGACCGGGCTTCGGTAAGCCAGGCGCTCGGGTGCGAAGACCACTGGCCAGTGCTGGGCGAACCCTTCTTCGACTGGGCGGTTGAAGACCACTTCGCTGCAGACCGCCCAGACTGGACACTGGGCGGCGCCCGCTTCGTGACCGACGCCGAACCCTTCGAACGGCTCAAGCTGCGCATGGTCAACGGCACGCACTCCAGCATCGCCTACCTGGGCGCCATGGCGGGCTGGGAAACCGTGGACAAGGCCATTTCCCAGGCGGCGCTGCGCGAGCACATGGAAGCCCTGATGCGCGATGAGATCGAACCGACCTTGGCCGATCTTCCCGGCCTGGACCTGCCCGGCTACCGGGCCAACCTGCTTGCCCGCTATGCCAACCCCGCCCTGGCACACCGCACGCAGCAGATCGCCATGGACGGCTCGCAAAAGCTGCCCCAGCGCCTGCTCGGCACCGTGCGCGACCGGCTGGCCCAAGGCTTGCCCGTGCCCCGCATGGCCCTGGGCGTTGCGGCCTGGATGCACTACCTGCGCGGCGTGGACGAACTCGGCCAGCCCTACCCCATCGACGACCCCCACGCCGCCGAACTGACGGCGCTCTACCAACGCTCGCTGGGCCAAGGCGCGAGCATCGAAGCCGTGCAGGCCATGCTGTCCTATGCGCCGGTGTTTGGCGATCTGGCGGGCAACGCAGCGCTGGCGGCCGCGCTGCTGAGCGCTTTGCAATCGCTGCAGGCGCACGGCGTGCTGGCCACGCTGGTCGCCATGAACCGCGGAGAACTCGCCCAATGAACACTGCGCCCGATCAACTCGACGTCTTGTCGATTGGCGAAACCATGGCGCTGCTGGTGGCCCAGGAGCCCGGGCCGCTGGACCAGGTGCAGAGCTTCAGCAAACGGCTGGCCGGTGCCGACAGCAACGTCGCCATCGGCCTGGCGCGCCTGGGTTTCAAAGTGGGCTGGATCAGCCGCGTGGGGGCCGACTCTTTTGGCACCTACGTGCGCCAGACCATTGAAGCCGAGGGCGTGGACACCTCTCAGGTGGAGGTGGACCCGAACCGCTCCACCGGCTTCATGCTCAAGTCACGCAGCGTGGACGGCAGCGACCCAGCCATCGAGTACTACCGCCGCGGCTCGGCCGCCAGCCAGCTCGCCGTGGCGCACCTGAAGCCCGACTACGCGCTAAAGGCCCGGCACCTGCACACCACCGGCATCACCCCCGCCCTGTCGCCCGCCGCACGCGAGCTGGTGGCACACGCCATGACGACCCTGCGCAGGGCGGGCCGCAGCGTCTCGTTCGACCCCAACCTGCGCCCGAGTTTGTGGCCCGACACGGCCACCATGCGCGACACGCTCAACGACCTCGCCCGGCACGCCGACTGGGTGCTGCCCGGCCACGCCGAAGGCCAGTTGCTGACCGGCCAGAGCAGCCCCGCCGACATCGCCGCCTGGTACATCGACCGGGGCGCAAAAGCCGTGGTGGTAAAGATGGGCACCGAAGGCGCTTACTTCCGCACCGCCAGCGGCGACCACGGCCAGGTGCCCGGTGTGCCCGTGCCCGTGGTGGTGGACACCGTGGGCGCCGGCGACGCCTTTGCCGTGGGCATCATCAGCGCCCAGCTGGAGGGCATGGCCTGGCCACAGGCCCTGAATCGCGCCAACTGGATCGCCTCGCGCGCGCTGCAGGTGATCGGCGACATGGAAGGCCTGCCCACCCGCAGCGAGCTCACGAAACACAACATTGTCTGAACCCTAGGAACCCCATGCTGACCGTTGTCTGCGAAACCCCCGGCACCCTGCTGGCCCAGGACCGCCCCATGCCCGAACGCGGCGCCAAAGAGGTGCTGCTGCGCGTCAAGCGCGTGGGCGTGTGCGGCACCGACCTGCACATCTTCACCGGCAAGCAGCCTTACCTGAGCTACCCCCGCGTGATGGGCCATGAGCTCTCGGGCATCGTCGAAGCCGCCCCAGCCGACAGCGCCCTGCGCCCCGGTGACACGGTCTACGTCATGCCCTACTTGTCGTGCGGTACCTGCATCGCCTGCCGCGCGGGCAAGACGAATTGCTGCACGAATATCCAGGTGCTCGGCGTGCACCGCGACGGCGCGTTCACTGAATACCTCACCGTGCCCCAGGCCTTCGTGCACAAGGCCGAAGGCGTGTCGCTCGACCAGGCCGCCATGGTGGAGTTTCTGGCCATCGGCGCCCACGCCGTGCGCCGCTCGGGCCTGCGCGCCGGGCAACGCGTGCTGGTGGTGGGCGCCGGCCCCATCGGCATGGCCGCCATGATCTTTGCGCAGCTGCGCGGGGCCAACGTCACCGCGCTGGACGGCCGCCAGGACCGGGTCGACTTCTGCACCGGTGCACTGGGCATCCACGCCGGTGTGCCGCTGGGCGAAGGCGACGAGGCGCAACTCGCCAAGCTCACGGGCGGCGAGTTTTTCGACGTGGTATTTGACGCCACCGGCAACCCCCTGGCCATGGAGCGCGGCTTCAGGTTCGTGGCCCACGGCGGCAGCTACGTGCTGATCTCGGTGGTCGGCGCGAACATCACTTTTTCCGACCCCGAATTCCACAAGCGCGAGATGACGCTGCTGGGCAGCCGCAACGCCACCCCCGAAGATTTCAGCACCGTGCTCGACGCCATGCGCGCGGGCCTGATCCCGACCAGCCTGAATACCCACCGCCTGGCGCTGGCCGATGTGCCCACCCAGTTCCAGAACCTGCTCGACCCCTCCGCCGGTGTGATCAAGGCCATCGTCGAGTGTTGAGCGGGCCCGCCCCTGGTGTCTCAAGCCGCTAGCGACGCTGCAGGCGGTGCGCCTGCCGGAAGGCCTCCGGCGTCATCCCCACGCGCCGCCGGAAGAACTTGACGAAGTTCGTCGGCTCGCTGAAGCCCAGAAGCTCGCCGATCGCGACCGACGTCGACGTGCTGTGCACGAGCAAGCGCTGAGCCTCCAGCGCCACACGCCGATCCACTTCGTCTTTGGCCGAATGCCCCAGCACGTCCCTGCAGGCGCGCGTCAGGGTGCTCGTTGAAACGCGCAAGCTGCCAGCGAGCCGTGCCACCGACGGACGGGTGTCGACCCATCGTTCCAGCTCGTGCCGCAAACGCCGAACCAGCGCAGATTGCACCGTTGGCGCTGTCGCCTGTCCCGTCGCCGATCGGCTGAGACTGAGCATCTGACACACGAGCAACTCGCGCGCCATGGCGGCCGATAGCTCGTCCAGCAACGGCCGATCCAGTTCTCTGCGGAGCATCGCCGCCAAAGACTTCCAGGCGGCCAGCCCGTCTGCGTCCAGCTTGAAGTGGACTGGCCAATCCTCCAAGTGCAGCAGCGCCATCGCTCCCTGTTGAGACTTCGATGCCTTTGGCTGCACAACGGCCGGATCGATCAGCAGCACGTCGGCTTCGAGGCCATTGGTGGGCTGCCACTGCTGCACCTGTCCAGGCCTCACAAAAACGGCATGGCCGGTGTGCAGCCCGATGCGCTCGAAGTCGACCAGGTGTTCTCCACGCCCTCCGGTCGCCACGAGGACCATGAAGAACTCGACGCGCTCCGTCACGACAAACAGGCTCGCGGACACCCGGGCACGCAACTCCGACAAGGTCATCAGTTCCACGCCGATGGGGTTCAGTCGGGCACTCTCGAAGCGCGTCTCGCGCAGTGCCTTGGGGGTCTGGGTCACGAACCATCCTTTCCGTACGCCGATGGGCATGGATGCTCGATTTCTACCATCAATTGCCCGACGACGACCTAGCCGAAGGGCCTCGATGCCGGCAAAGTACGTGCTTCAAACCAACCAACGTTCAACCCCGATGCCTTCCTTTCGAACCCTCTCCAAGCAACTCGTCACATTGGGCGTTCTGGCGATCGTCGCTGGATGTGCATCGTCCCCCTCTTCTTCCCAAGGAGCCTCCATGTCATCTGATCCCAAGGCGCAAGTCGTTGCGCTGCTCAAGGCCATCGAAACCGGCGAATCGGCACCGGTCGCCGTCGTCAACCCCGCCAAGTACATCCAGCACAACCTCGCCGTCGGCGACGGCCTGGCCGGCTTCGGCGCGGTGCTGCAGGCCTTGCCCAAGGGTTCCGCGAAAGTGAACACGGTGCGTGTTTTCCAGGACGGTGAATTTGTCTTCACGCACACCGACTACAACTTCTTCGGCCCGAAGATCGGCTTCGACATCTTCCGCTTTGAAGACGGCAAGATCGTCGAACACTGGGACAACCTGCAAGAGACGCCGGCCCAGCCCAATCCGAGCGGGCGTACCATGATCGACGGGCCCACCGTGGCAAAGGATCTGGACAAGACGGCAGCGAACAAGCAACTGGTCGCGTCGTTCGTCGATGACATCCTGGTGAACGGCCGCATGGACCGCCTGGCGGGCTACTACGACGGCGACAACTACCACCAGCACAACCCGCAGATCGCCGACGGCCTGTCCGGCCTCGGTGCGGCGCTGCAGGCCATGGCCAAGGCGGGTGTGACGATGAAGTACCACAAGGTCCACAAGGTCCTGGGCGAAGGCAACTTCGTGCTCGTCGCCAGCGAGGGTGAATTCGCCGGCAAGCCCAGCGCGTTCTACGACCTCTTCCGGGTGGAGAACGGCAAGATCGCCGAGCACTGGGACACGATCGAAACCATTCCGCCCCGCTCGGAGTGGAAGAACTCGAACGGCAAGTTCTGACGCAGGGACGAAGGTATGAATCCCTGGAAGTTCTTGCTGAGCAGCGTTCTGTCTGCAACCTTCGCGGTCCAGCCGGCCCTGGCCGCCGGCCAGGGCGGCAAAGTCATCGAAGTCGTGACATTCAAGCTCAAGGCGGGTGTCGCTGCCTCCGAATTCGCTCCGATTGATAAGGCGGTGGAGCGTGAACACGTCGCCAAGCAGCCGGGCTTCGTGTCGCGCGAAAGCGCGCACGGTGCGGACGGCGAGTGGCTGGTGATCGTGCATTGGCGGTCGGCGAAAGACGCCGACGCATCGATGGCGACTTTCGAAAAAGCGCCCGCCGCCGCACCGTTCATGTCGAAGATCGAGGCCTCGACAATGCGCATGAAGCGCTACGAGAAGTAACGCACGGGAGTCAACCAGAGCGCGCCTGGCGCAGAGCCATGCGCCGGGCAGGCCATCATTCGGCAACTGCACGGCTTCCATCGGCGCACGATCTGAGGGAAGATGTTGATCTTCGACTTGAGGCCTGCCCGATTTGCACCTCGCCGCCTGGAACCGGCATGCGATCCACTGTGCATCCCCAGGGCACGGCCACCGTCCCCACTTCACTGAGGAGCACCCCATGGCATCAGCCCCCAACGCCCTGAACTGGTTCGAGATTCCGGTGAACGACTTCGCGCGCGCCCAGGCCTTCTACGAGAAGGTGCTGGGCAGGCCCATTCCGCCCATGGAGATGGGCCCCACGATCATGGGCTTTTTGTCCGACGAATCCGCCGCGGTGGGTGGTGCCCTGGTCAAGGGTGAAGGCGCCACACCTTCCCAGACCGGCACCATGGTGTACCTGAACGGAGGCGACGACCTGGCGCCCATGCTGGCCAGGGTGGAGGGTGCGGGCGGGCGCATTGCCGTGCCCAAGACCGACATCGGCAACAACTTCGGCTTCTATGCCGTCTTCATCGATACCGAAGGCAACAAGGTGGGTCTGCATTCCATGGGCTGAGGCGCAGGCTCAGCGGCAACACTGCGTTCCTCGTCGAGCTGCTGTAAGCCCCTCAGCCCACCGCCTCAAACAAACCAGTGCGCCACAACACATGGCGCTCTGCTTCGCTTATCCCCTGCAGTTCCTCGCCAGGCTGGACCAGCACCCGGCGTTGGCCCACCGGGAGGCTGAGTGCCCGGGCACCGGTGAAACGCAGGCGCTCGGGCACGGTCGCCGCCTGCGGCTGCGCCGAACCGGCAGAAGCCCAGCGGTCTGGCACGGGCGCCGATGATCGTTGACAACAGCTCACGTGTTCTCTTTCGCAGCCAGTTCAACTGCACTCGCCCCGCCGGCCACCGCCAACCACAGCAGCAAACCTTCTGCCCAGCCAGGCGCCAGCAGCGCGGCGGGCAGCACCGCCAGCCAGAGGGCGAGGCAATGCACGCAAGCCAGGCCGTCAGCCAGCCGCGTGCCGGCCGCAGCCACGTGCAGTCGTGAGACGAAGTCGAAAGGACCTCGCTCACGCGCCAGCAACCGGGCCAACCGCCACACAGCCAGCACCGAGAGAACCGCTTCAAACCACGGTGGCTCCGGGCCAAAGCCTGCGAACATGCTCAGTCGGCGTCGAACACCGCGAACGCGCGGCTCGCGTCCTGGTACACACGTGTGGCCTCGTACTCGAAGGCCGGTGTGGGTGGCGCCATCACCTGGTTGGTATCGAAGGCCCGCGAAACACTGCGGGCAAAGAAACCGTAGGACCCCTGGGACGCATTGGCCGGCAACGTGTACACCGCCTGCATCAGCCCACCCTGGTCACCCACCGTGGTGTGCCAGTGCTCAAAACCGAGCGGCCCATCCGCGCCACCGCTGCCGCTCGTGCGCACCATGCCCACACTGCCGCAAACGGTCGGGCGGAAGTAGGCGTTGCGGAAGTGTTCGCTGTGCACATCCATCGTCACCCGGAACTCCACCGCCACCGGCGTGGCACCGCGCCGCACCACCGGGCAGTTGCCCCCAATGGGGAGCCAGACGGCCTCGCCAGCCTTGCGCCACGCGATGTCGAACACGAACCCGGGCGCGCGGTTGTCCACCACCACGGCCACGGGTGCAGAACTCGCCAACACGGTACCGGGCAGCGTGCCCACCTGCAGCACCAGCTCGTAGGTGCCGTCGGGATAAGTGCCACCGGTGGGCAAGTCCAGCAACAGCTGTTCACTGGGCAGCCAGCTGTTGGGGCCAGCGGGCAGATTGATGGGGTACCAGCCGTTGGCATTGCTGGTGGGGGCATGCCACTCGCCCACGCCCGCGCCGTTGAGCCGGTAGAGCCACCAGCTCACACCCACAAAGGGCGTTTGCGGGCCAAAGGCTGCGCTGCCTGGCGCGCGGTGGCGGTACAGCACACGGTAGTGCGTGGCGCCCGGGTGCGTGCGGTGGCAGCCCAACAGCGACAACTTGCCGAAGGCCGGCGAGCGCGCGGACGGGTTGGGCAGCGGATCGACGCTGGTGCCAGACGGGTGCGGGCGGTTGGTGCGCAGGTTGTAGCCGGTGGCGTTGTTGAAGGTGCTGGGGTCACCCGTGAGAGGCAGTCGCCCTGCCATGACGATGGCTGGCGTGTTGCCGCAGGGGATCTGCTCGTCGGGAAAGCAGTCGGGTGCGACGCGGGCGCTGGCGTCTGCTTCCAGCGTCACGAAAGGCAGGTTGCCGGCGTTCCAGCGCACGTCGAAGTGGCTCTCGCCGTAGATCACCTCTTCCACACCGTCGCCGTCCACGTCTTGCAGCACACGGAAGGTGATGTCGGGCACGTCGATGATGGGCACCCACTCAGGCAAATGAATGCTCACGCAACGCCGCATCGGGCCGATCCAGTGCTGCGGGCTGAAACCCTCCAAGGCCTTCGGATCGAGCCTCAGCTGGGCGGCCACCGTGTCCAGTGCCAGGCGCGAAGGCGCGCCTTTCTTGCCACCATCGTCGCTCAGGAAGTCGGCAGGCAGCGGCGGCGCCATGCGCAGCGCCGCCGGCGCGTCCAGCGCCTGGTCCAGTGCGGATGTGTCTTCTCCAAAACGCTGGCCGGGCAGCGTCTCGAAGCGGGCCAGGGCCTCGGCCACACGCGAATCGCTCATGGCGGCAAGCTGCCGCAGGGCAGTGAAGTCCGGTGCCGGGTCTGGCCCGGGGATGGGGCCGATCGGGCCGCGCTCTGTCAGGTCCGGAATGCGCAGGCGCAAATCGTCCAGCAGATCTCGCCAGTTCGGGCGCTCGAAGAGCACCGGAAAACATAGCCGCAGCGTGCGCCAGCGCAGCACCCAGTCAATGTCAAAGCGCGGAATCCAGACGCAGAAGTTGCCGCACGCGTCCGTCTTCACGGTGGCGATCACTTCGCGCTTGCAGTTGAACGGAAACAGCCAGCTCCAGGGCGATCCCACCGGATGGAAGGCGAACAGCGAACAATCCGTATCTTCCACCTGCACGGTGGCCAGCGGCACCGGCATCTGGCGGCCGGTGCTCGCATCGGTGCGCACCACCTTGCCGCACACCCGCTGCATGAAGAGCATGCGAGGGTCCAGCACATGGCCCAGCTTGGCTTTCAGGCTGGCGATCGGCTGGCCCGCCAGGCGGGCCACCGGCGCCCCGCTGAGTGCCGCCAGGCGCGCGGCACCCAGCTTGCCGATGACGGCCGATTCGGCGGCATCAAATGCCGCTTCCATTCCCACGGCCGACGCCTTGGCAGGGGTGGGCGATGGGGTGCTGCGGGCATCGCTGCCCGCACTCGATCTGGGTGTCTTGGCCATGGCGTCTCCTTGTGGATTTGAGGTATGTGATCGCTTCGCATGGCACCAACGCCCCATGGGAAGCAATCACTTTCAGTGTGCGATTCAGCAGCCCTTGTCGCATCCCCCGCATGGGAGAAAGCCATCCCCTGAATGAGTGAACACACGCTCTGTCGCGTCAGGCTTTACAAGCCGATACAGAATGCATGACAACGCGTCCTGACATCGCGTCAACGCCATATCCACTGGGGCCTGTTAACACTGTTTCTCCAAGATGCGTTGCGGATCAAAAAGGCCATGCGCAAGGCGCGAAACGCAGACGGACCGGTGGCCCGGCGAGGCTTCGCAACGCGGCGCATGGCCTTTTTGGCCGCAACCCGAAGGGAACGGGTTAAAAACAGTGTCAACAGGCCCTAAAGGGAGTTCACCCCGTGCCAGCTGCCCCTGAATGCTTCGTTCAACTCTCGGACCCGCACATCGTCGCCAAAGGCCGGTTGCTGATGAACGAGGTGGACACGGCCAGCTATCTGAAACGCGCGATCGCACAGATCATGGCGATGGACCATGGGCCCAGCCACGTGCTCATCACCGGCGACCTGGTCGAGCGCGGCGGGTTGGACGAATACGCACACCTGCGCGAACTGCTGGCGCCCCTGACCTGCCCGGTGCTGCTGATGCCGGGCAATCACGACGCAGTGCCCCAGCTGCGCGAGGCCTTTGCGGATTACCGCTACCTGGTCTGCACGGCGCACGACCCTTCGCTTGTAGGCTTCGCACTGTTTGAAGCCAGCCTGGGCAGCCGCCGCCTGCTGGCGCTCGACACCGTGGTGCCGGGCCAGCCCCACGGCAGCCTGTGCGCCGCCCGCTTGGCGTGGCTGCGCGCGCAGCTGGAAGCCGCACCCGGCACACCCACAATCGTGGCCATGCACCACCCGCCGTTCGCCACCGGCATCCGCCACATGGACGACATGGGCCTGCGCGAAGGGGCCAGCGACCTGGAAGCCCTCATCAGGCAGCACCCACAGGTCGAACGCATCCTCTGCGGTCACCTGCACCGCCCCATCACCCGCCGCTTCGGCGGCACCGTGGCCATGACCGCGCCGTCAACCGCACACCAGATCACGCTGGGTCTGATGCCCGACAGTCCGCCCTCTTTCCTCTTCGAACCGCCGGGTTTCTACGTTCACACCGTGCAGGCCGGGCACCTGGTGACGCACCTGCAGTCGGTGGGTGACTTCGGCGCGCCTCAACTGTTTCACTGAAAGAGCCTGCGCCCAACCGCAAGCAACGCAGCAATCGGCCCGGACTCTGGCGCAGCGATGCTGCCCAGAGCACCAAAGCGGCGCCTACGCCCGCTGCGGCGCCAGCGTCTTGCTGTACAGCGAAGCGCCTGCGAGGTCTTTCAGCGTCACCGTCATCGCGCGTGTCCTGGCGTCGATGTCGACCTGGCCGAAGAACTGCAAGCCGCTGGACGGCGGTGCGTTCACTTCGGTGGGGGCCTTCTGGTACATCACCTGCATGCCGAAAGTGGCATCGGTCTTGTTGGGGCCGAAGCCACCGGCATTGAGCGGGCCGGAGACAAATTCCCAGAATGGCGAGAAGTCGCTGAACTGCGCCTTGGCTGGATCGAAGTAGTGGGCCGCGGTGTAGTGCACGTCAGCCGTGAGCCACACCACGTTCTTGATGCCCGCCTGCTTGATCGCGCGCAGCAGACCTGCCAGCTCCAGCTCCCGGCCTTTGGGTGCGCCATCTTCCCCGTTGGCCATGGCCTCCCACTTGTCCTTGCCATCGGGCACGTGCAGACCGATCGGCATGTCGGCAGCAATCACCTTCCACACCGCCTTCGAGCGCTTGAGCCCGTCCAGCAGCCAGTCCAGCTGGGGCTTGCCCATGAACACGGTCTCGGCGCTTTCGCGGGTTTGCAGGTTCGCGGTGTTGGGACCGCGGTAGCTGCGCATGTCCACCACGAACAGATCGAGCAGCGGGCCTTGCGGCAGGTGGCGGTAAACGCGCTCAGCCTCCACGTCAGCGGTTCGGCGCATCGGGGCGTACTCGTTGAAGGCCACGGTGCCGCGTGCCACCAGCAAAGGAATGTTCTTCTCGGTGTAGCGCTGGTCGCCGCTCAGGTCTTTGGCGTCTGAGTAGTTGTTGACCACCTCATGGTCGTCCCATTGCCAGATCTGGGGCACTTCGGCCGCCATGCGGCGCACGTTGGCGTCCATCAGGTTGTAGCGGTAGCGGCCACGGAACTCGTTCAGCGTTTCAGCGACCTTGCTCACCTCTTCAGTGACCAGGTTGTTCCACAGGCTGCCGTCGGCCAGCTTCACCTGTGCGCTGATCGGGCCGTCGGCGTAGATGGTGTCGCCGCAGTGCAGGAAGAAATCGGGGTTGGTGCTGCGCATCTGCTCGTAGATCTTCATGCCGCCCCAGGCCTCGTTGATGCCCCAACCTTGCCCGGCGGTGTCACCGCTCCAGACAAAACGCACGTCACGCGCAGCCCGGCCATGGGTGGCCGCCGCTGGCAGGCGCAAGTGCCCCTGCAGGGGTTCGGACAGCACACGTTCGTTGTGCAGATCCTGCAGCACCACGCGGTAGAAGATCTCCTGACCGGCAGGCAGGCCGTTGAGGTCCACGCGACCGGTGAAATCAGATGTCTCCAGCATGTGCGGGCCGCGCACGCGGGTGGCGTTGGCAAAGCTCGCGGTGGTGGCCCATTCCAGCCACAGGCGTGCGGGGCGGTCGCTGCGCGTCCAGATCACCGCCCCGTCGGCCTTCGGGTCGCCGCTTTGAATGCCATGCGCCATTTGCGGGCGCGCGCCATCGCGCGTGACGATGGCGGGTGCGGTGGCGCCCTGTGCCAAGACCCGCGACGCAGGCGCCACCACGGCGCCCCCAAGAAGGGCCCCACGGGCCATGAAAACACGACGATCCATCAAAACGCTCCCAAATTGATTGCAACAACGCTTCAGTGTTCGCACGTTTGATGTCATGCGTATGAAGCCGGCGCGTCAGTTCGCCAGAGCTTGAATGCTTCAGCGGCCTGACCGCGATTCGTGGCACCGCCCCGTCAGGTTGGCGTGCAGGTTCAATACAACACGCCATCCACCGGCCAGACTGCAAGCCTTCCACACCGCAAGGAGTTGCCATGCAGTTGAAGGTCAATGGGCGCACGGTGACCGTGCCGGCCGACTGGCGCGATGAATCGTTGTTGAACGTGCTGCGCGAACCGCTGGGCCTGGTGGGCACCAAGTTCGGCTGCGGCGCGGGGCTGTGCGGCGCGTGCACGGTCTTGCTGGATGGTGAAGCCGTGCGCAGCTGTGTGCTGCCGGTGACCAACGTGGGCAATGCCGCCGTCACCACCATCGAAGGCCTGAGCAGTTCAGGCACATTGCACCCGGTGCAGCAGGCCTGGCTGGACGTGGCCGTGCCCCAGTGCGGCTACTGCCAGGCCGGGCAGATCATGAGCACAGTCGCACTGCTGCGCCGCATGCCCCGGCCCGACGACACACAGATCGACAGCGCGCTGGCGGGCAACCTGTGCCGCTGCGGCACGCAGCAGCGTATCAGGCAGGCGGTGAAGCGGACGGCGGGGATCGCCACATGAACACTATCGCTCTCTCCCGCAGGCGCTTCCTGCAACTGGGCGCTGGGGGCCTCACCGTGGCCGTGGTGCCCAGCCTCACCGGCTGCGCGCTGCCCGTGATCCCCAAGCGCCCGCAGCCCAGCCTGCAGGACGCCCTGGGCTGGGTACGCCATGTGGACGGGCGCACCACGCTCATCATTCCGCGCGTAGAAATGGGCCAGAACATCCTCACGGCCTTGAAGCAGATCGTCTGCCTGGAAATGGGTGTGGCCTGGGACACCGTGGACGCCCAACTGCACAGCACAACCACCATCGGCCGTGTGCGCGCCACCGTGGGCAGCGATTCGGTGAAAGACTTTGCCCTGCCCCTGGCGCAGGCCTGCGCCACGCTGCGCGACGCGCTGGCCAGCGGGCAGACGCAAGGCCAGCTCACCGTGGTGGAAAGACCGCTGGACCAGCTGCGTTTTCTGCAAGCGCGCAGCCCGCTGCCCACCGGGCCGCACCTGCCCATGGAACAGGGCACCGCCATTGTGCGCGGTGAACCCTTGTATGTGGCCGATGTGCGCCGGCCCGGCATGCTGTTTGGTCGCGTGCTGCGCGCGCCGGTGTCACCGGAACTGCGTTCGCGCCCTGGCCCCATGAACGACGCAGCCGGCCGCGCCATTCCCGGCTTTGTGGCGCTGGTGCGCGATCCCTTGCTGACCATGAGCAACAGCGAGGGCGTGGGCATTGTTGCGCGCACGCCGGGCGCGCTGGACCGAGTGGAACAGGCCCTGGCCATGGCCTGGCAGATCGACGGCGGCTTCGGACAGTCGACCATCGACGCCGCCATCGACATCGACCGCCGGCTGGCGGACAGCCCGCGCCGCGCTCACCAGGTGCACGATGAAAAGATCCAGGAAGTAGGCGAGTGGGACGTGGACCTGCGCATCGACGTGCCGCTGGCCGCCCACGCCGCCATTGAACCCCGTGCCGCCGTGGCAGAGTTTGACGCGCAGGGGCACCTGCAACTGTGGGTGGGTTCGCAAGACGTTTTCTACCAGCGCGACGCGGTGGCCAAGCGGCTGGGGCTGTCAGAAGACCAGGTGCAGGTGCACGGCCAGCGCGTGGGCGGCGCGTTTGGCGGCAAGACCATCTGCACGGTGGAGCTGGAAGCGGCTGTGCTGGCCCGCGCCGCCAAGGCACCGGTGAAGGTGCAATGGAACCGGGCGCAGGAATTCAAACACGGCTTTCACCGCCCACCTTCCAGTCACCGCATTCGCGCCCGGCTGCAAGATGGTCGCCTGCAGCACTGGTGGCACAGCTTCGCCAGCAGCCACATCCTGCTCACGTCCGCTGCCGCGCCGCCCTGGCTGCAACTGGTGACGCACGTGATCGGCGACATGGGTGTGGCGCGTGGTGCCACGCTGCCCTACCGCGCCAAGGCACGACGATCTGAATTTGACCTGGAGCGACTGCCGGTGCACACCGGCCCATGGCGCGGCCTGGGCGCTGGTCCCAACGTGTTGGCCCTGGAGTCTGCGATGGACGAATGCGCGAGGGCCGCCGGGGCAGACCCGGTGCAGTTCCGCCTGGACCACATCGACGACCCACGCCTGGCAGACGTGCTGCGCATGGCGGTGAAAGCTGCTGAATCGAAGGAGGCACCAGCCGCCATGCCGCATGCCAAACGCGGACGTGGCGTTTCCTGCGGCATCTACAAGGAGAAGAGTTACGCCGCCGTGGTGGCCGACGTGCAGGTGGACCCGACCACCGGCGAGATACGCGTGTTGCAGATGTGGTGCGCCCATGACTGCGGCCACGTGATCAACGCCGACCAGGTGCGCGTCCAGTGCGAAGGCAATCTGGTGTGGGGCCTGGGGATGGCGCTGATCGAACAGCTGCCGGTGGGTACATCGGAAGTGGCTGCGATGAACTTTGCCGATTCACCCATTCCGCGCTTGGGCGAAGTGCCGCCCATGCAGGTGCTGCTGGTGGACAGCACGGAGCCACCCACCGGCGCGGGCGAAACGGCCATCGTGGCATCGGCCGCAGCCATTGCCAACGCGATCCGCGATGCCGTGGGGGTCAGGCCCACGCGCCTGCCCGTGCGGGCCGAAGACTTGCGCACAATGTTGGGCACTCCATCCAGCACCACCGTTCCCTCCCGCCCATGAAGCCTCCTGCCCGCCAGGCACCGACGACAGACTTCGCCAGCGCCGCCATGGTGCGCGTGCTGGCCCAAGGCATGCGCGAGCTGGGGCTGAACCCTGATGCAACCATGCCCCTGGCAGCGGACCAGCGCGCCACGGTCTCGATCGACGAAAAACGCCTGCTGGTGCGGTCGGCCATTGAACAGGGTGGCTGGGGCTGCCTGGCCTTGCTGGGGCGCGGCCTGCACGGCTATGCACAAGAGCCCACCCACATTGCGCTGGCGTCTGCCCGCGACGCACGCGATCTGTTCAACCGCTGGGCGCGCCTGGAGCAGTACATCCATTCCCGCCACCGCATTGACCTGCTGGGCCTGACTGAATGCAGCGCCCGCATCGCTCACCGCGCCCGCACCGGCCTGCCGCCACCGCTGCTGGCCGAGAGTCTGGTGGTGCTGGGCGTGCTGGTGGCATTTCTGGAAGCCGTGGGCGCGACCCAGGTGACCACGTGGGTGGGCGATGTGCCCGTGTACCCGGCGCCCGATCCTCACGCGCTGGCTCGGCTGGCGCAGCAAGACAGCCCGGCGGAATGGCGCATGGCATGGGCGCCCGCCAATGCATGGCGTGAACCGCCCCTCATGGGTGCAGCCCCCGCACCCCATCTGGAGCCCCCACAAACCTGGCCAGCGCACGCACAACAATGCTTCAGCACACTGAGCAAAGACCTCATGGCCCCGCTGACCCTGCCTGCGCTGGCGGAAGCTCAAGGCGAGGCACCGCGCAGCCTGCAACGCAACCTGAGCCGCGCCGGACTGAGCTACACACATGTGCTCTCTGAAGCGCGCTGCAGGTCTGCGTCATGGTGGCTGCTGAAATCGCCGGCACCCATTGCCGAGGTGGGTTTCGTCAGCGGCTACGCCGACCAGCCCCACTTCACCCGCGACTTTCGCACCCGCGTGGGCCTCACGCCTCTGCGCTTTCGCACGGAATTTGCTGCGGTGGACTGACGTTCTGACCACAGCCATTTCGCGATACGTCTTCAAAGCCTCGGCCACAGGCAGTCCTTTCCGCCTCCGCCTCCGAAGGGGCCAAGAGCCGGGTCAGATCTCGCTGAGGCGACGCTGCACGGCGGAAACGAGCGGCGTGATGGCGGACGGCGGGAAGGGGGACACGCTACTGACATTGATCTCACAGAGCACATAGCGCCCTGGACCCCCGACCGAACGTTCACCCAACATGAAGTCGCAGTCCCACAGAAGAGGAAGCTGCTCCCGCGCAAGCCCAACACGTGCACGAAGCAGTTCGACCCATTCAGCCTCAAGGCGTTGCCTCAGGTCCTGGAATTGCGGCAGGTCAGCAGCGTAATAGAGCCTGGGTCCTGGTGCGGGTGCTGGTCCGCCAGGCATGCCGGGATAAAGGGCGTTCACCGACTGATGCCCGAACCCGGCGACACTGTCTTCGACCAGGTAGGCGCGAATCATGCCCTCCACCATCCGTGGTTGCCACGCCTGGTCGATCATGTGTCCGCCGCTCGCCACTTCAAAATACGGCGCCAGCTTCGCCAGTAGCGCCCCAAGCTCCAGCACCTCTTCTTCGCTGCCACGTTGCGCGTGGCGCGCCCGCAGACGCCTGGTCGCACCCTCCATCAATTCCACCCGCCAAACGCCGATTCCACTGTGTCCGCGGTACTGCTTGAGCACCCGCGCACCCCGCAGAAGTCTTTCCGGCAGTTCTTCCTCCAGCTGCTTGAGGTTCTCGACGCGACAGACATCGCTGCCGAACGGGAGGTCACGTGTCTCGAACAGGACGTCCTTGGTCCCCAGCTTCTGGATCGCATCGGGATGTGCGCTGACGACGACACCCGTGTCCGCCACCCGCCGCAACATGGCATCCAGCAGGTCTCGCCTTCGCCCGCCTTCGATGGGGTTGCACCACGCAAGCACAAGTTGGCAGTCGTGCAACTGCTGCTCTACCTCATCGGCGAAGGCGTCGTTGTACACAGCTGGCACCGCTTTCACACCGGCGCTCGCGAACGCTTCGAACAAGGCCCCAAAGCGGCTCTCAGCCGGGTCGGCGCGATCGCGCATGGGGCGATCGCCGGGATAGAGCAATGCGATGGAAGGGGCAGACATGGTCAAGGCCTCGGACATTCACACGTGCAGCAGACGCCGCGCGTTCGCGTGAGCAATCAAGTCTCTGTCGGCCTCCCCCAGACCGCATTGATCGAACATATTCGTGAGGCGCGCCGGCAGATTCGTTTCCGTCACGACAGGCCAATCTGTGCCCATTACGACGTGATCTGCCCCCACGAGGTCAACGGCAGCACGGAGCAGGACCGAGTGCAAACCCGTTGTGTCGATGTAGACGTTGCGGCGCGGGAACGCGTGTTTTCCGATCTGTGCCCCGTCTGCCAGGCACTCGCCAACCATCAAGCCGCCCAGTGCGAGCGCAGTCACGACCACATTCAGGTTCGGCATTTCCTCGAACATGCCGGCGTTCGCCATGGCAAGCAATGCGGCGCTGTTGATCGCGCTGCGGGAGAGCCGCTCGCTGAACTTCCCCGTGCGACCGAATTTCTGGCGCAGAACGGCATCCGGCACCGGGTGCAGGAAAACGGGAACGCCCAGTTCCGACGCAGCGAGAAAGGTCGGCCTCGCCTCGGGTGCGTCGGGAAGGAGGTCGCCCTTTGCGCTCTCGATGAACACGCCCTTCAAGCCCAGCTCCCGGACAGCTCTTGTGAGTTCGCGGGCCGACGCCTCTCTGCGGTATGCGTCAACCGTGGCGAGTCCATGCAGAACAGCGCTGTGGCGGTGTGTGACGTCGGCAATCGAGTCGTTGATTCGACGGACGGTGTCGAGGTCCGCCTCCTCACCCGGCGCAAGCACGAACTCAAGGGACGTGTTGATCACACGGCTCGTGATACCCGCTGTCTGCAGTGATGCTAGCAGGGCCTCTTCCTGCGTCAGACGCCTGCTCACGCCGTCCCAGAATTCCTTCTGGGCCGGGGGGTTTCCCCTCGACGCATCGATCGGAATGCCCGAACCAGCGAAGTGGCAGTGAAAGTCGATCACATCCATGACGCAGTCCTCAGACATGCTTCACTGCAAGCGGTCGACCTTCGGCCTTCCAGCCGTCGATGCCGCCGCGCAAGAACTTGACATCGACGCCCGCCGAATGCAAACGCATGGCTGTAGAGCGTTCGACCTCGTGCCCGTACACGCGATCGTCTGCCGTGCTCACCAGCGGTTCACTGGTCGCTTCCACTGCCACCTGATACCGCTCATACACGCGCGTCCAGTTGACGTTCTCCATGAGCGCGTCGACGTACCGGCCCGCTGCGGCACCAAAGTCCGGGTGGTAGGCGTTCTCGTACATGTCGAGCGCCGCCTGAGATGTCAGGGTTGTCATGGGGTAGCCTTCAATGCGGCGTAAATAGAGTCAAAGAGACCGAATGCGGCCTGCAGCAACTGGTCGTCGTCGGGATGCTTCCGTTGCATGCCACGAACCATCATCTCCACGCCAGGCGCTTCGTCCAGCGGAATGCCGCCGACGTCGATGTAGTGGACGAGCTGGGAAAGCCGCGCCAGGCCGGGCTCCTTGTCCAGCCCAAAGCGCTTCGCAACAACCTCAAAGGTGACCAGGTCCCCCACGTGGGTGAAGGTTGCTCCATCAAAGTCGTAGCCGAGCGCCGACTTCGGACACTTCTTTGCATCCGACAGCCAGATGAAAGTCGGCGACCTGTCGACGAAGCGCTGAACCAGCCAGGCCGTGGCAAGGCGGTCCACCCATGGGCGCTTTCGGGTCGCCCAGGTGCGGCCTTGATAGTCCTCGATGGAAAGCGACGTGACGGCGGCCTTCGTCGGGGACGGCTCGTCGGGTGAGAGGTGCAGTTCGATCTCGCGCCGCAGGGTCGTGACGGCGTCCGTCGCGCGAGCGCTCTCCTTACCCGGAAAGAAGTCGCTGGCCTGCACCTGCTGCAGCTGCTGTTCAAGGCTGCGCAACGCCTTGTGAAGCTCGACTTCGGTGGCTTTCCCCACGCCCTTGCGGGCGTCCTTCACAGACTGCAGCAGCTCGACATACAACTCTGAGCGGTCGAACAGCGCCCGAAAAACCTGTTCCTGTGCATCGTCACGCGCGCGCAGCTCAAGCAGGTGGGCATCTGCGCCTGCTTCATGGATGGTCGTGGCCAGCTCACGAAGCGCCAAGGCGGACGGGGCCGATGCCGGGAGAACATAAACGCCGTCGCGGAGGGCTCCCGCGCCGGTGGCTTTCAGTGCGCGCCAGACCCGGACTCGAAGAGCACTGGGGTTCGTCGGCAGGGTGGCGGTGAGGACAAGCCAATCAGTCATGAAACGATTATCACATGATGTGATAATCGATACAAGAGCACAAAGGAACAAACCGGGTGGCCGGCTGGTTGAAGGGGGTGGCGGCGTTCATGCGCGTGCTCGCTGTGTCCGGTTGTCATCTGCACCTGCGCTTCCAAGCGGCGTGGAAGGCTGTGCAACCTTGGGTAAACAACCCAGCCCCACCAGCGTGGCCTCCACCGCTTCGTCCAGCGGGGTGTGCGGCTCATGGCCCAGCTGTTGAATCAGGCGGCGGTTGTCCATGCGCACCGGCTGTTGCCACAGATAGCGCATGCCCAGCAGTTCGCGAAAGGTGACCACGAAGGGCGACACCATGCGCACTAGCCACCACGGGAAGGCCTTGATGGCAGGCGCTGCCCCACCTCGGCGCACCACCACTCGCTGCACGGCTTCAGCCAAGGCGGTGCCGGTGGCGTCCCAGTAGCCGGCCATGTGGAAGCTGGCGAAGGCTGGCAGGGTTTCGCGGTGGTCCAGCAGGTCTTCCATGGTGCGGGCCACGTCCGGCAGATAGGCAAACTGGTGGCCCACGCCGGGGGCGGCCGGTGTGTACACCGTGCCCACCGCGCGCCCGGGCTTGACCATGCCCTGGCTGAACCAGTTGTTGCCCGCGCGAGGACCAAAAAAATCGCCTGCGCGCACCACGATCACCTTCATGCGACCCGCCCGCGCGGCTTTGTCCAGGCGCTGCTCCAGTGCCACGCGAATGCGGCCCTTGGTGGTGTGGGCGTTTTGCGGTGCGTCTTCGCCAATCAGGGGAAACGCGTCTGGCCCGTAGTTGTAGACCGTGCCCGGCAGCACCACCGTGGCGCCAGTGGCCTGGGCGGCGGCAATGGTGTTGTCGATCATGGGCAGCACCCATTCGGCCCAGCGGTGATAGCCGGGCGGGTTCACCGCGTGCACGATCACCGCACAGCCCTGCGCAGCGGCCATCACATCGGCCGCCTTCAGTGCGTCGCCTTCCACCCATTCGATGCCACCTTGCTGCTGGCGCGCAACACCCAAGCCCCGCTTCATGGCACGCACCTGCCAGCCCCGCGCCAGCAGCAGACGAGCCATCTCCCCGCCAATGCCGCCCGTGGCACCAAGCACCAGAACCGTTGATGAATCCGACATGAAAAACTCCTGAAAAAGGGGTGATGGGGTAGTGATGGCGTTATGGTCGGCGTTTCGGTGTAGAAAATAAACGCCTAATCATTAACACATGCTCAACGTTTTTGTATGGACCAAAGAATTGGATGGGAGCTGTACCGCTCTCTGCTGGCGGTGCTGGAAGAAGGCTCGCTCTCAGGCGCAGCGCGCACGCTGGGCCTCACGCAGCCCACCGTGGGCCGGCACGTGGCGCTGCTGGAAGCCGCGCTGGGCACCACCCTGTTCATGCGCTCGCAGACCGGCCTGCAACCCACCGAAGCCGCGCTGGCGCTGCGCGACGGCGCCGAAGCCATGCACAGCATGGCCGCATCGCTGGAACGCAGCGCGCGCAGCCTGGGCGAAGGCGTGCGCGGCACGGTGCGCATATCCGCCAGCGAAGTGATGGGCGTGGAAGTGCTGCCACCCATGCTGGCCGCGCTGCATGCGAAGCACCCGGACCTGCGCGTGGAACTGGTCACCAGCAACGCCCTGCAAGACCTGGTGCGCCGCGAAGTGGACATCGCCGTGCGCATGACGCCACCCAAACAAGAGGTGCTGCTGGCCACCCGCGTGGGCGACGTGGAAGTGGGCCTGCACGCCCACCGCAGCTACCTGGAACGCCACGGCAAGCCCACGTCAATGGCCGACCTGGCCCACCACGTGCTCATCGGCTTCGACCGCGAAACCCCGTTCCTGCGCAGCGCCACCGCCAAGCTGCCCATCTGGCAACGCGAAAACTTTCACTGGCGTTGCGACAGCGATCTGGCCCAACTGGCCCTGCTGCGCGCCGGCGCCGGCATCGGCGGCTGCCAGACCGCCCTGGCCCGCCGCGACCCGAACCTGGTGCGTGTGCTGCCCACCCGCCTGGCCCTCAAACTGACCACCTGGGTGGCCATGCACGAGGGGTTGCGGAACAGCCCGCGTTGCAGGGTGGTGTTTGATGGGTTGGTGAAGGGGTTGAGGGGGTATGTGAAGTGAGACGGCGTATGGCAATTGCCAAGAAGGTATGTGCGCCTGGTTTCGACCCGGGGCGGTCTTTCAGCAAGGGACCTCATGGCCGCCATCCCGATTGCCGCAAACGGCCTGTTCTGTGGAGTCAAACGTGAGTGCCGCAGTAAACTGGCAAAGCGATTTGGTGGACTGACCGGCGATCTCGGTCGGGTGTTCGGGCTTGGTCGAGTTGGCCGGATCTGTTATACCTGCTCACTGAACCACCAGACTGAGCCAACTGATTGATTAAAAACAACTTTCGGAGGAAGCATGCGACTTTTTTAAGGACTGGCATTGCGGGTATCCGGTGTTTTGCCGTTTAAATCAAAGTGTTAGGTACTCAAGGAGATATTCATGTCAGACCCAGTTCAATTCGTAAAAAATGAAATCATCGGCTTTTTTGAGGAAAGGAAATCGGATGTAGGGCATGTTTTACACACACCTGCTTTTCTCCATCAACGCATGATGCATTGGAACCCAAAACAAAAAGACTCGCTAGATCAAGCCATTGAGGAGCTGACCTCCGAAGGGGTAATTGAAGTTAAAGACGAAAAAATATCGATAACAGAAGCTGGAGTTAATAAAATCTATCCAGAGGTTGGCAATTCTGTGCGCAACGATATCCTCGGCTTTTTCATCGACAGCAAGGCCGATGCTGGGCATGTATTGAATACACAGGCCTTCTATCATCAGCGCATGACTCACTGGAATCCAAAACAAAAAAATGCGTTTGACGCCACTCTATCCAAGCTAATAGAAGATGGGATCATTGAGTATACAAATGAGAAAATTTCACTAACTTCAAAAGGCGTCAACGAGATCTACTAATTCGCACCTAACAATGCGCTCAAATAGCTCACTTCGTTCGCTGGGACGGGCTAAAGCCAGCCCCTTAGCTTAATCATTATATCCGCCAAGGAGATTGAGGCTTGCAAATAATTATTTTCATCGTGGCAATCCTCCTTTTTTTATCGGGCGTTGGGCTTGGTTATATGGATAAGGTTGGAGCGGCAACAGTCACGTACACGGCCGCGGTCTTGAGTCTAATTTTTGCCTTTCTCCCTGAGTTCAAGAAGTTTAAAGGCCTAGGCATCGAGGCTGAGCTACTCGATAAGAAGATAGAAGAAACAGACAGGCTTCTCAAGCAGCTTAGAGATATAACCGCCCCAATTGCAGAAATGCTGATTTCTTCCGCTGCAAGGTCTGGTCGTTGGGGTTCTGGTATGCCCAGAACCCAAAAATATGAACTTATGCAAAGGATTGAGAGCGAACTAAAAAAGTGCGGCGTCGAAGACTCTCAATTAGATCGAGCTAAGAAAGACTGGCACTATTATAATATCTTTGATCTGGCCACCCCAGTTTTTGAGAAAATTTCGGAGAAGCTGAAGCTGGTTCAGCAAGAGAGGGAGAAGGCTCTTAGAGAATTCAAGCAGCCGATAACGCCGGAAAGAATGGATGAATATAGAAGGCTGATTGAACTTCGCAACGAAGTTGGCAAGGAAATTGGCAACCTTCGTGACCTTCGGCAAATCAAGAATCAGGACCATCTTGTGGAACAGGTACTTGAATCTATATCAAATTCTGGCTCTTTGGGCGAAGAAGAAAAGGCTAACTTGACCAATGAGCTGGATGAAGAGCTTCGTGACCTAGAGCACTATATAAAACGCAAAGAATTCAGGCGGCTATCAGTATGGTTTTCTAATGATGATGCCAAGTAAAGGTATAACAAGCCATTCCAGGCGGCCGACTGATCTCCATCGTTATGAGTCGCGCCTCTAGACCCTCAATTCCCGCTGCTGTTCGACGCGCCGTCCTAGTTGAAGCCGGACACAAGTGCGCCATTCCGCGATGTGGGCATGGAGAGGTGGATATCCACCACATCATTCCGTGGGAGACTTGCGGTAAGCATGAGTACGCGAACTTGATATCTCTTTGCCCAAACTGTCATCGCCGTGCACATAAGGGTGAGATCGACCGTAAGTCACTTCATCTCTACAAGGCTGCTTTGGTGGCCTCATTCCAAGTCTCCGGCGAAGCGCTGTTCTCGGCTCCAGCGGTGGAGATCAAGCGACGCATCTACGAGGTGGATCCGGCGAGTGCGGAATGCACGTTCAGCTTCGAGTTCCCCGACTTTGTCAATCCAACGGCTCGAATCGTTTCAAAAAACATTGAGGCCTGGGGGCTCGAACTCTTGGCGACGTTTCGTCAGTCACAGGATGCGGAGCACCGTCTACACCCAACCAAACCAGACTACCCGATCAGTTGGCTTACTGGCTCCTACCAAGTCTCCCGACGAGATGCGCAAGTTATCAGCGTTCGATATGACATTGAGCAAATGGCCTTTGGAGCTGCCCATCGGTCGTACGAGACAAGAGTGCAAAACTTCTTCGTCGACCCATTTTCGCCAATGCTGCTTGAGGAACTTCTCGCTTCGCCTCAGGCGATAGAACCTTTGGCGGAAGCAGTCAGGCGAAAGCTGCTATCAGTTGGAGACCTAGATCCAACTGACGTTGAGTTTGGTACGGCGCCGGATCCGGACCGTTTCTCGAGGTTCGTAGTCGATCAGTATGGCCTTACCTTCATGTTCGATCCGTATGAGGTTGCGTGCTACGCGCAAGGACCGCAGCACGTAAGTCTCTCATTTGAAGAGTTGGCTGAGCTATTCAAACGAGAGCAGCTTTACGCCCTCGCTTCACCAGACTCATGACAGTAAAAACATGCCCTGGGACGTTTTTCTACAACCTCGTTGAACGGTAGGTTTTACGGATGCACAAAGACCGCTCCTGGCCGGGACTTCCAGTTCACGGCCTTGCCAGGAAGCCGACACCCGCTGTAGAGCCGGGCCGAACGACCGCTTTCTCTGACCCCCGCTGGCGCAAGTAGTTAAGGCTTGTGTGACACCTGCCCAGCCGCACAAGCGGTCGAACCCCCTCACCGCTGTCGGGCAGGTGTTGCATAAGCCTCGAGGGAGGAAACCGCGGCGAGCGCCACGGTAGTTGTCGAGCGCGGTGGCTATGGCGATTGCTCTACGCTCGCGTCGCGAGTTGGCAGCCTACGACTGAGCATCGACACCCCATCGATGACCGCAGGTGCCCATCCGTGCGCCACTTCGATACGGCAGTAGTTCTTAGCCGAGCCTGCGCAGACGCTGACCAAGCGACGCACGCAGCAGCCCACCGGACGCCATGTCCAGCGTCGAGTTGATCGGCGGTGTTCGAGCGTGGTCATGGTGGCGGCGGCGCCCGAATCGAGCAGTCGCGCAAGAAGATCTGCAGCACCGTCATCACGTGGCCGCAGTGCGCGCAGACGAAGGTCGGACGTGGCGAGTCCAAGCCATCGGCGCCCGCCGCTTCGGTCGGTGGCGGTGCGACCTGCAACAACTGACGCGCCAGCGCCAGGTTGTCCCGCCGGTTGCTGTTGGCCAGCAGGCCGTAGTGCCGGATCCGATGGAAGCCGCCCGGCAGCACATGCAGCAGGAAGCGGCGCATGAACTCCTGCGGGCTCAGCGTCATCGCCTTGTGACGCGTCTTGCCCCTGCCAGGCTTGTTCGCCCGGTAGTCCTTCCAGCGGAAGGTGACGCCGCGCTCGTCCATCGCGAGCAGCCGGCTGTTGGAGATGGCCACGCGGTGCGTGTAGCGCGACAGGTAGGCCAGCACCGCCTGCGGTCCGGCGAACGGGCGCTTGGCATAGACCACCCACTCGCTCTTGCGCAGTGGCGCGAGCCACGCCTTGAAGGCATCGGTGTTGGTCAGCGCCGCATGCTCGCCGAAGAACCTGAGTTTGCCGCCATCGTGCAAGCGCTGCAGCTCCTCCAGGAAGCGGCGCCTGAACAGCCGGGACAGCACGCGCACCGGCAGGAAGAACCCCGGCCGGCAGGCCACCCAGCGCGAGCCGTCGGGCGCCAACCCGCCACCTGGCACGATGCCATGCACGTGCGGGTGGTGGGTCAGCGCCGAGCCCCAGGTATGCAACACCAGCGTGGCGCCAATGTGGGCACCCAGGTGCTTGGAATCGGCCGCGATCCGCTGCAGCGTCTCGGCGGCGATGTCGAACAGCAAGCCGTACAGCGTCGCCTTGTTCTGGTACGCGATGTCGGCGATCGGTGCAGGCAGCGTGAAGACCACGTGGTAGTACTCCACCGGCAGCAGATCGGCCTGGCGCGCATCCAGCCACCGCTTGGCCGCGCTGCTCTGGCACTTCGGGCAGTGCCGGTTGCGGCACGAGTTGTACGAAACCTGATCCAGGCCACACCCGTCGCAGCGCAGGATATGGCCACCCAGTGCCGCTGTGCGGCACTGGGTGATGGCCGACATCACCTTGAGCTGCTCCAGGCTCAGGTGGCCGCGCTGGGCGTCACGCCAGGCGGGTCCATGGGCACGGAAGATGTCGGCGACCTCCAGGGCGGGTCGCGCCTGCACGATGGCGTACGACTACAGGGCTGGTGGTTGCGGTGCAGGTTCTGGCGCTGGTTCGCCTGCGGGCTTGGCGGACGTGTGATCCAGCGGGCTGATAACCCGGCGCAGCAGGTCGGTGGCCACGGCGGCGTACAGGGTCGTGGTGTCCAGCCGCTTGTGCCCGAGCAGCACTTGGATGACACGGATGTCGACCTTCTGCTCCAACAGGTGGGTGGCAAAGGCATGGCGCAGGCCGTGCGGGGTGATGCGCTTGTCGATGCCGGCCGTCGCGGCGGCCAGGTGCACGGCGCGGTTGAGCTGACGCGCGGTAACGTGGTCGGTGGGGTCCAGCCCCGGAAACAGCCAACCACCGTTGCGGATCTTGCCCTGGGCGTGGCCCAGTCTCCACCAGGCGCGCAGCCGCTCCAGCAGCACGGGGCTGAGCATGGCGTAGCGATCCTTGCGGCCCTTGCCCTGCTCCACGCGCAGGGTCATGCGCTCGCCGTCGATGTCGCCGACCTTGAGTGAGACGACTTCACTGACGCGCAGGCCCGCGCCATAGGCCACCGACATGGCAGCCTGGTGCTTGAGGTTGGGCGCGGCGGCGATCAGGCGGCCGACTTCCTCGGGGCTCAGGATCACGGGCAGCTTGCGAGGCACCGCCACATGCGTCATCTTGAGCATGAGCTCCGGCCGGCCCAGCGTGATGTCGAAGAAGAACTTCAGTCCGGTGATGGTGGCGTTGATGGTGACCGGGCCAGTGCCGGTGTCCACCAAGTGCAACTGGAAGCGGCGCAGATCCTCGGCGGCGGCGGTGTGCGGCGAGCGGCCCAGGAAGGTGGCGAGCTTGCGCACGGCGCGGATGTAGCCGTCCTGCGTGTGCTCGGCGAACTGGCGCATGCGCATGTCGTCGAGCATGCGTTGGCGCAGCGGCGAGACGGCCGCGGATGGGGTCGGGGTGCAAACGTCCATGATCCTGCTCCTGTCGGTGACCGAGGCGGATTGCCTCGACCGCCAACATCGCAGAATCACGGGCGCAACGAACCGCCACCAACGTAGCCGGAGCGTCTACCGCGCGAGCGGTTTAGTCCATCGACCCAATCCGGGCATTGGACATACAGCATCGACCACCGCGAAGCGGTCGCCCATCCAGGTCGTGCGAACCCAATCACCCAGACATACCCCCGCGCGATCCTCGGGCGGCTCGTGTTCGCTTGTGCCAGCACGACGCCGCGGCCCGCGGCTCATTCGGCCCGCTGAGGAATGTCACTAGTCAGGAGAGTCGATGGATGCCCTGCCACTTCATTTCACCTCGCCCTTGACCATCTCCTGATATTCGGCCGTTTGCTTGAACGCCGACAACGCACGGTTAAGCCGTTCCAGCGCGGGCTTCATGTTCATCGACTTCGCGAAGGCAACGTGCAGAGGATCTCGTGTCAATGGGTGAGGCAACACGACAAATTCGTTCCGCATGGCTTTCAGTTTAGGATCCAAAGCAAACAATAGCTCAAATCCAGCCGTGCCATTGCCGACGATGGCGACATCAATTCTGCCGGCCAACAGTTTCCTCATCCGAAAGCGCTGATTGTCGTCACGGTCGACAGAAAAAACCCCGTCCGCAATGGCCCGATCAATTTCTTCGCCGTAGCTCGCACCCAGAGCGCCGCCGGCGGTCTTGCCCTTGAGATCCTGGACCCCGGCGAATGCGAACTCCTTTCCCTTCAAAACGACCAACTGAATGTCGTCGGAATAGATCGGCTCAGAGAAGTCGTACAGCTTGTCACGCTCCTCGTTCCATGAGAAATTGCCAATGCCGCCGCCGCCGAGACGAGACTCTCTCAGTGCGCGATTCCATGGCAATAGAACGAACTCGTAGCGATCCCCGGTATCCCTGGAGAGCCGGTTGAAAATTGCCGGAAAGACACCGGCCGGTTTTCCACCATCCAAATAGCTGACCGGCGCGTAGGCATCGTCACCATACACCACGATATCGTCCGCGTAGGCGGTGTGGGACAGGCAAGCCGATGCGAGGAAGCCCAGGACGAAGCGCAAGAGACCGAGTGATGACATTTCTTTCTCCTGAGTATGTTTGCGCCTCATCCGCCTAGTCGTTGTAGGTGGCGCGGATACTGCTGTCAACATCAGGCCACTGTGCTTGGCACATTTTGTCAGTCACAGAGCTGCAACAAACCCCCATATTACTCCGGCCCGATGAAGTATGAAATCTCCGTCATTCCGGCGAAAGCACCCCGCGGGAAGTCCGCCAACAGACCCCTAGCTAGCGACATGGAACCGGCATATTTGCATATTTGTTACTTCATGCTCGCGCACGCGGTGATGGGAACGCTACCGCCCGCCTTTCGGCTAGCAGTCACGTGAGGGACGGCACGCGTGCGAGCGAGGCCGCCACTGCGACCGCGCGCCGCAGCCTGTGGGGACGCCGCATCGGCCTGCTGCCCCAGGAGTCCTGGCTCGCCCTCGATTCGACCATGCGCGTGCTCGACAAGGTGGCCGAAACCCACCTCTTCGTGCGTGGGGCAAGCAGCCTCGCGGCAGCCCGCGAGCGTGCACGAGGCGATCTAGCTAGCCCTGCCCTTCCCCCCAAAAAGGGTCAAGCCCTCGCCGACTGGACCCTGCCGCTCGGGCGCTCGGACTTCCATTGCGGTATGCTCAAGTTCACGGCGCACAAGCCCCAGTTGGTCGTCGACGCGATCAACCACCTCAAGGCCAATGGCCAGATCCACCGAATCCTGCAGAACTAACAACAGTCCAGGCGTCGGGCATCAACAGATGGAGTCCGAATGCGTCTGAAACTGCGCTTGTCCATTGTGCTCGCAGTCGTCGTGGGCCTCCTGATTCCGGCTGCCGTGGGGAGTTCCTTCACTTTCAACCACTGGGAAAAGGTGCTCGCCGCACGCCTTTCGTCGGACCATGCGCGGCTGACCACCGTTCTCGCGCTGGGCGTCGAAAGCGCGTTGTGGAACCTCAGCCCCGACAGTGCGCGTCCTCTCCTCGAATCGATATTGGCAGACGCTCGGGTGGTGAAGCTTGTCGTGCGTGACGAACGTTCCAGCAACTTCATCGAGGCCGAGGAGCCCGAGCGCCGCAAAGGCCGGCAGATCCGCCTGGTGCGCGAGGTGTTGCATCAGGGCGAGGTCATCGGCGACGTGATGGTCGAGATCGACACCAGTGCGTTCGAGTCCGAAGTCGCCGACGCACGAACGATTCTCATCCTGACCCTGGTCGCGCAGCTATTGCTGAGCCTGTGGCTGATCGTTGGCATCTTGAACGCGCGCCTTGTCGGGCCGATCCGCCAATTGATGGTCGAGTCCGACCGGCTCGCGCGACGCGAGCTTGATGTTCCCTTCATCTGGAAGCGCGACGATGAGCTCGGCAGCCTCGGCGCGGCGCTGGAGCGCACCAGGCAGTCGCTGGCCGAGCTGTTCGGCGAACTTGAAGCGAAGAATCTTGAGTTGCGGGGCGACATCGAACGTCGAATCAAGACCGAAGCGGAGCTCGAACACCATCGAGAACATCTGGAGGAGCTGATCGCCGAGCGCACCGCCGAACTGCAGCTGGCGCGCGATGCGGCCCAAGCGGCCAACAACGCCAAGAGCGAGTTCCTGGCCAACATGAGTCACGAGATCCGCACGCCGATGAATGCCATCCTGGGCATGTCGCACCTGGCATTGCAGAGCGGCCTGAATCCGCAGCAGTTCAACTACGTTGACAAGGTGCGCCGCGCGGCCGAATCGCTGTTGGGCGTCATCAACGACATCCTCGACTTCTCCAAGATTGAGGCCGGCCACTTGGACATCGAACACATCCCGTTCGAGCTCGGCGATGTCATGGACGGCCTGGCCAACCTGCTGGGCATGAATGCCGAAGAAAAGGGGCTGGAACTGGTGTTCGCCTTGCCGCTGGACCTGCCCAACCCGCTGGTAGGCGACCCCTCGCGGCTGGGGCAGGTGCTGACGAACCTGGGCAATAACGCGGTCAAGTTCACCGAAGGGGGTGAGGTCATCGTGGGCGTCGAGGTGCTGGCGCGCGATGCCGATTCGGTCCGGTTGCGCTTCGAGGTTCGCGACTCCGGCATCGGCATCACGCCTGAGCAACTGCAGCGGCTCTTCAAGCCGTTCTCGCAGGCCGATTCCTCGACCAGCCGCCGCTTCGGCGGCACCGGCCTGGGCCTGGCCATCAGTCACCACCTGGTTCACATGATGGGAGGCGAACTTGGTGTCGACAGCGTACCGGGGCAGGGAAGCCGGTTCCACTTCAGCGCGAACTTCGGCATCGGAGTCGAACGCACTTCGGACGACGCGGCCGCGACCGATGACGGCCTGCGCGGTGCCAGAGTGCTCGTCGTCGACGACAACGACGCTGCGCGCGAGGTGCTGGTGCAAATGGCTGCCTCGCTCGGGCTGCGCGCCGCGGCAGCCACCGGCGGCCGCGAGGCCATTCAGCGGGTCCAGGCGGCGGACGCGAGTGACCAGCCCTTCAACCTGCTCTTGCTGGACTGGAAGATGCCGGGCATGAACGGTGTCGACTGTGCGAAGCAGCTCGCTAATTTGGCCCTGGCCCACCCGCCGCCCACCGTGCTGATGCTCACGGCCTTCTCCCGCGACGAGATGGCGCGCGGGCTGGCGGCCGAACAGCTCAGCGTGGCGGCCACGCTGACCAAGCCGGTCACACCTTCGACGCTTCTCGACGCCAGTCTGCAGGCCATCGGTCGGTCGCGCCAGCATGCCTTGCGCGGCGAACTGCGCGAGGAAACGCAGCAAAGCATCCGCGCCGCCCTGGCCGGTGCGCATGTTTTGCTGGTCGAGGACAACGCGTTCAACCAGGAGCTGGCGCTCGAGCTACTGAGCCGCGCGCAGATCGTGGTTCAGCTCGCCAACAACGGGCGCGAGGCGCTGGAGATGCTGTCTCGCGAACACTTCGACGCGGTGCTGATGGATTGCCAGATGCCCGTCATGGACGGCTATGCCGCGACTCGGGCGTTGCGCCAGCAGCCGCTGTTGAGAGCGCTGCCGGTGATCGCCATGACCGCCAACGCCATGGTCGGTGACCGCGAGGCTGTGCTTGCAGCGGGCATGAACGACCACATCGCCAAGCCGATCAACATCGATGAAATGTTTGCCACGCTGGCCAAGTGGCTTGCGCCGCGCAAGCAAACGGCAGCGTCCACCGGGAAGAACGCCGCGGCCACGGACTTCCGATCGCTGCCGGGAGTGGACGCGGTCGCTGCGCTGGAGAGCATGGGCTCCAACGAATCCCTCTATGCGAGGTTGCTGCAACTCTTCCTCAATGCCGAGCGCGATTTCATTGCGCGTTTCGCCTCGACCCGAGCACTCGGCGACATGGCTGCGGCGCAGCGGATGGCGCACGACCTCCAGTCGGTCGCGGGCACGCTGGGTATGAATGGACTGCGGCAAGCCGCCCTCGCCCTCGAGCAGGCGTGCTACGCCGGCGATGCACCAGCGATCGACGCGGGCTTGCAGGAGGTATCGGTTCAGATCGAGCCCATCCTGCAAGGTGTGCAGTTCTGGTCCGACGCGCAGTCGCGGGCCGCCAGTGCCCCCGCTTGAACAGAACGCGCGTTCAGCGCCTGCCCTCGGTCGGCGGTTGGAGCCGGCACTGCACATCGCGATGTCTGGAGAACGTGCCCGACCCGGCGGTCGGTGCGGAGTTGCCGGCGGCCGCCTAAGTGCGAATCGGCATGGTCATCGCCTTCGTGGACATGCCAGCGAAGCGCTCGCTGCTCGTGTCGAACGAGACCCGTCTCGACGGTGAAGTGCAGCGCATCCTGGAAGTACGCAAGGCGGGCCTCCGCGCGCTGGTTGATCGAGCGGTTGAGTGCACGGAAGCAGACAGCTGTGAAGGCCCGGTCATGGCCGCTTGTAGCCCTACCGGTTGAACATCCGTTGAGTCAGTCCTCCACCACACTCAATCACCCCGCTGCCAAACGTGCAGCCACGTGGCAGGTCCACCTATTCGCCGCATCTAGCCGACGAATGGTTGTCGATGTGGCGCGCCGTTGCACGTCGTACAGATGCAGGTGAATACCCACCCTTTCAATCCAAGGAGATCAAGATGCGATTCATGGTGATGGTGAAAGCAACAAAAGACAGCGAAGCGGGTGTGATGCCCACACAAGAGGAGTTCGCCGAGATGGGCGCCTTCAACGAAGCGCTCGTCAAGGCCGGAGTGATGGAAGCTGGCGAAGGGCTTCACCCCAGTTCCCGGGGGGCACGGGTCGCTTTCTCGGGCAAGCAGCGGAGCGTGATCAACGGCCCGTTTTCCGAGACCAAGGAGCTGGTGGCCGGCTTCTGGATCTGGAAGTGCGATTCGCTGCAGGACGCGATTGAGTGGGTGAAAAAATGCCCAAACCCGATGCGCACCGATTCCGAAATCGAGATCCGGCAGATTTTTTCTGCTGAGGATTTCGGCGACGCGCTGACGCCCGAACTGCGGGAGCAGGAGGAGCGTCTGCGCAAGGAAGTTCAGTCGCGGGCTGGCTGAATGATCGCCAGGAGGAAATGAAGTTCTCCGATGGAGCGGACGGGGCAAGTCCACATTCACACCATCCGCGCTCCAGCCTCCGGGTTCACCACGGCAGTTGGATTTTCCGTGCGCGGCTCGCCGGCGTAGAGCACCACCATGTTGGCCTTGGGGAACAGCGCAGCCAGTTCTTCTGACAGGCGCGCGGTGCTGGATTTCCAGGTCAGGCCGCCTTGCCTGGCGCCCATCAGCACAATGAGGTCGCCGTCGCGGTACTGTTCTTTCAAGGTGCTCGTGAGTGCCGGCCAGGTGCTGGTTTTGCCCAGACTCATTTCGCAGTCGGGGCTCTGCGCGCGCATGCGCTTGAACATGCGATCCGATCCCTTGTCTGGCGTCATCACCAGCGCGGGCGCACTGAGCTGGCGGGACAACCGCTTGATGAGCCTGATGCCATTGTTGAAGCCGGGTTCCAGGTCTGCCTCCGGAGGCACGGCGAACAACACGCGGCGGGTGGTGTTGAGCGGCTCGCGGGGCCGGAGCACCACCAGGGAAAAGTCCCGGTCGCGCAGCAGGTTCTCCATCAAGGAACCAAAGAAGAACTCGGGTGCGCGGCTCTCTTCGCTCCAGCCCATCAGCACCTCGGTCGCATTGAGTTCGCGCCGCGCCTTCAGAATGCCGGACGCCAGGTTGAGGTCGATGCGGGTGAGCGGTGTGGAGGGCACCTCGGCCTGAGACAGGTAACCCACCGCATCGCCCAACACCCGTTCGGCACCGGCCACATGGGCGGTGGTGTCGCCGTTGTCCTGCACCACGGTGATGGGATAGATGGCTTGGCCATGCTCTGGTTGTCGGAGCAGAAGGGCCAGGTCGAGCAGATGGTGGCTGGGTGCGCGCTCAGACAGCGCGGTGAGGATGCGCTGCTGTTCGGCAGCCGTGGGCTCCGGGGCGCTGGCCAGGTGCTGGGCCATCTTGCGGCCATAGCGCTCCACATGCCATGGGGCAATGACGCAGGTGATCAGGATCATCACGATGGCGCCATTGACCACCGCGTCGTCGAAAAGACCAATCTCATAGCCCACCACCGTGGCGGCCAGGGTGGCGGCGGCCTGGGCCACACTGAGCCCGAACACCACCCGCGACTGCGCCTTGTTGTAGCCCAGGAAAAGGCTGCTGATTTGAGCAGCCAGCCACTTCGACACGATCACCGTGAGCACCATGGCGGCGGTGATCATCAGGGCGCGCCAGTCTGCCAGGAACACCCGCACGTCCAGCAGCATGCCCACAGAGAGCAGGAAGAAAGGCACAAAAATGGCCTCGCCGGTGAACTGGATGCGGTTCATCAGCGGGCTGTTGTGCGGAATGAGCCGGTTCAGGGCCAGGCCAGCCAGGAAGGCGCCCACAATGGGTTCGGAACCTGCGGCGTGAGACAGGCTGGCGCAACCAAACACCACCGCCAGCACGAAGACGAATTCGGTCACACCGTCGCGCCCCACGTTGCGAAAGAACCAGCGCGCCAGCTTGGGCAGACCGTACAAAATGGCCAGCACATAGAGGCACAGGCTGGCGGCCAGGCGGTACCCAAAATAGTCGTCCATCTCCCCACGAACGGAGCCGGCAATCACCGCCAGCACCAGCAGGGCCAGGGTGTCGGTGATGATGGTGCCGCCCACGGCGGTGGTCACCGCCGTGTCGCGCGCAATGCCCAGTCGGCTGGCAATGGGATAGGCCAGCAGCGTGTGCGATGCAAACAGCGAAGCCAGCAAAATGGTCGCTGGCCAGGAAAAGTCCAGCAGGTAGCGCCCCACCGCCATACCAAGACCCATGGGTATGGCAAAGGTGAGCAAGCCAAACACCACACTGTGGAACTTGGAGCGGTTGAGCACCACCATGTCAATTTCCAGGGCGGCGGTGAACATGATGTACAGCAGCCCCACCGTGCCAAACAGGATGAAGGACTGGTCGCGGGCCAGCACACCCAGCGCATTCGGCCCCAGGATGGCCCCGGCCATCAACAGGCCGATGGTGCCTGGCAATTGCCAGCGGCCCATGACGATGGGCGCCAGCAGGATCAGGAAAGCGACCAGTGCGAAGACGGCGACCGGGTCCGAGATTTGTAGAACTTCAGGCATGCTGCATTGCACCATGGGGCGAAGCGTGCATGGTAACGGGAGTGCGATGGTCCTTGAAATTCCTTGATTTCAGAAGGAAAACCGTTCACTTCTTCTTGCGCACCACCTTCGCCGCCCCGCCTTTCCCCACCACCTGCTGCCGGGGCAGTGCGTGGGCCTGCTCCAGCCACAGCAGCGTTTCCGCCTGTGCCAGAAACCCGCGCAGGTAGTCGGGCGAGAGGTGGCGCATGAGGCTCAGGGTGTGCAGTACCAGCTTGTGGGAATTGAGCGGGCCGGCGTTGTCCGGGGCACGTTGTTCGGCCTTGCTCACCTCGGTCTCCGCGCTGATGCGTGACCAGGTTTCGTGGAAGCGCTGGGCGCTGCGCAGGGTGGGCCAGGGGGTGGCGTCCGTCTGGCCTGGGCTTTGGGGAAGCTCCTGGCGGGCGAGCTGGCTGGCCTGGGCGATGTGGGCGTTGAGGGCGGCCAGGGGAGAGCCGTGGGTGGGGGGCACCTTGTCGCTCATGGCTGGGCAACGGCTCCCGGAGCAGCCGTGCTGGGCGCAGGTGCAGCGCGTGGCACGGGGGCCATTTCCACACGACGGTTGAGCGCCCTACCATGTTCTTCGGCGTTGGACGCCACGGGTTGTTCGGCACCAAAAGCGGCGCTGAACACGCGCTGCTGCGGCATGCCTTCGGCAATCAATGCGCGGGTCACAGTGAGGGCGCGTTGGGCGGAGAGTTCCAGGTTGTCGGCGAAGCGCAGGTTGCCCTGCTGAATGGGGCGGTCGTCGGTGAAGCCGCTGACCATCAGCATTTCGTCGCGTTCGCCCAGGTACACCTGCAGTGGCGGCACCAGGCTTTGCAGCAGTTGCCGGCCTTCAGGGCGAAGCTCGGCGGAGTTGAGTGCAAACAGCACGCTGCCGCTGATGCCGATACGGCCATTGTTGAGCGTGACGCGCCCGCTCTGCAGCGGAATGGCCAGGGCTTTTTCCAGGGCCATGCGGCGCTGTTCTTCCTGCTGGCGCTTGGCCACTTCGCTTTGCAGGCTGCTCACCAGGTCCATCTGCACCAGCAACACGCCAATGAGCACCAGCACAAAGGCGCCCACAAGGCCTGCCATTAAGTCACCGAACACGGCCCACACGGGCGCGGTGGATTCCACACCGTCGTCGTCCTCTGCGCCCGGGCGGCCCAGGCTGCGGTCGTCCAGGCCGGCGATCATGCGGTGCCCTCAGCCAACGCGGCCGGGTGGCTGCGCAGGTGGCGCAAGTCTTCCACAATGCCCTGCTGCGCGCTGATGCTGAGGTCGATCACCTCGCGCGCCTGGGCCACGTAGTAGGCCAGCTGTTCGTCGCTGCGCGCCATGGACTGGCCCATGGCAGCTTCCACGCGCTGCAGGCCTTCCATGAGCTTCTCATTGGCGCTGCTGAACCGTTGCACGCCTTGCTGGAAGGCTTCGCCCAGAGCGGCCAGCTCGGCCGCGCTGCTGGCCATGTGGGTGGCCTGCTCTTCGGCGCGGCCGGCTTGTGCGCCCATGGTCTGCGCAAACTGTTCGCCGGTGCGGTTGAGCACGTCGGTGGCAGACGCCACCAGGGTTTCTATGGCGGCGCGCTGTTCGCTGGTGGTTTGCTGCACGTTCTGCAGCAAAGTGCTGATGTGGGCCACCAGTTCGCTGCGTTCCTGCAGGGCGAGGTTGTCGCGCTCGGTGAGGCGGCTCATTTCCTGCCGCAACTGGGCAATCACTTCAGCCGCCGCCTTGGGCGCCTCTGAAGCGGTTTCAATCAGGCGGGCCATGGGTGCTTCCAGCGCCGTGCCCAAGGTGGCCAGGTGGGTGCTGACCTGGCTGTTCACCGCGGCCTGCAACTCGCCCAGGCGCTCCACCGCGGCCTGGCTGCGTGTGGCTTCGTCGTTGCGCAGGGTTTCCAGCTGGGTGGTGAAGGCGGCTTGCCATTCGGTGGTGCGTTCTGCAGCAGATTGTCCGCGGGTGGCCTCTTCTGCGCGCAGGGTTTGCAGGTGTTCGGCCATGTCCGTCTGCAAGCTGGCCAGGCGATCCACCACGGCTTGGGCGCGCGCAGCTTCGGCGTCGCGCAGCGCGGCCAGTTCGCTGCGCCACAGGCTGGCGATTTCATCCATGCGCTGGCCTTGCTGCTGTGCCCATTGCGCTTCAGACTCAGTGCGCGCCTGCACCAGCGCTTCGCTTTGCTCCAGCAGGCAGATCACGCCTTCCATACTGCGGCCAGCCTGCTCGCTGGCGCTTTCGGTGATGGCCTTTGCGGTGTTTTCCAGGGTCTGGCACACGGTCTGCTGGTGGGCCAGGGTTTGTTCGCCCACGCGCTGCCAGTGCGCTTGCAGGTCAGCCGCCACGGTTTGCAGCGATGCGGCCCATGTGGCTTGCTGGGCGGTGGCGGCTTCGCCTTGAGCGGCCTGGGTTTGGTTGGCATGGTCTTGCACGCCGGCGAGCAGCGCGCTGGCGCGTTCTTCAAAGCTGCGGGTGAAGCCGTTGAGCGACCGCTCCAGCCCGCCCACCAGGCGCTCGCTGGTGTCTGCCTGCTGCTGCAGGGCGCTGTGCCAGTGGCCAGCGACCTGGTCTGCCGTGGCGGCGAAGCGGATGGAGAGGCCTTCGAGCTGGGACTGCACAGTAGCGCCCACCTGTTCGTGCAGGCGGGTGGATTCGGCGGCCATGCCAGCCATGGCGGTGGTGACGATGGGGCGCAGGCTCTCACCCGCGGCACTGGCGCCGGCGGCCAGGCTTTCGCGCAGCGACTGTTGCACTGAGTGCGCGAGCCCGGTGTAGGCCGCGGCGGCTTCGCTGTGGAACTGCGCCTGGCGGGCCAGCAACTGTTCGTCCAGCTGCTGACCGCGTTTTTCCATTTGCGCCATCAGGGCTTGCAGGCCTTGCGCCACCTGGGGCAACGCTTCAGCCTGCTGCTGCAGCGCGCGGAACGCATCTACGCGCTGCTGCGCCTGCGAGAAGGGACGGAAGTCGGTGGTGATTTTGGTGTCCAGCGCGCGGGCCACGGCCACGCGTTCACGACGGGCCAACGCGGCCATGAGGCCCAGCATGGCCGAGGTGGCCACACCAGCCACCGAGGTGCCAAAAGACAGGCCCAGCCCGCGAATGGGTGCGGCCAGTGCGGAGCGGATGGCCTGCAAGTCAGTGGAGCCTTCCAGCGCAAACACCGCACCCTTGAACGTGACCACCATGCCCAGGAAGGTGCCCAGCATGCCCAGCATCACCAGCAGGCCAATGAGATACGGCGTGAGCGCCAGCGCAGGCAATGCGGCGCGTTCGCCTTCGATGCGGGCGCGCACCGCCGGGCGCAAAGCGGCAGGCACGCGGGGCAGCCAGTCGCCCAGCGCAGCCAGTGGCTGCGGCACCTGGGCCAGGGCCGACGCCAGGGCAGACGTGCCCTGCCGGAAGCGGTGCACCTCCAGCGCACCGGCGAAGTACACGCTGCCGATGGCCAGCGTCATCACCAGCGCCAGGGGGTTGTTGCCCACAAAGCCCGCGCCCACCCAGACCACGGCCAGCAGGCCCAGCGCCAGGCTGGCGAACCAAAGGGCCTGGCCAGTGGCGCTGGGGGACGAAGCGTTGGATGAAGCGTTGGTTGCGGCTTCGTTGGCGGCGGTCTCTTGGGCGGTGTTGGATGACATGGTATTCATGGGGCGGTCTGGTGCACGGGGGCGCCTGCGGTGGGTGCAGAGGCGGTCTTGGCTTGAGAGGCCTGCAGATAGGCCTCGATCATTCCGTGCACGGGTTGCAGGCGCAGATCGAGTTCGGCACGCAACAGGGCGTGCAGGTCTGCGGTCAGGGTGGGGGCAACGGCTCTTGCAGCTGCTGCGGATACGTCAGCGTCACTCGCCGTTTCAGCGGCCCTTTCAGCCGATTTATGCACGCGGGCAAAGCGCGCTTTCAAAAACGAAGGCGCGGTGGACAACAGGTGTTGTTCGCGCCCACCCAGCAGTTGCTGCAGCGAAGCGTCCAGCGCGGCCAGCTGCGCGAGGCGCGGCGAAATCATGGACAAGGTCTGGCGCACATGGTCGCGCAGGGCGTCGATGCGCATCTCCATGTGGCGCTGCAGGTCCAGCACATGCTGGTGCACGGGCGCAAATTCGTGTTCGGTCAGGTCGGCGTCGTGCCGGGTAATGGCGCGTTCCAGCGCCTGGCGCACGCGTTGCAGCTCAGCCTGCAGCTCGGCCGGGGCCTGCACAGCCACGCCCGGCGCGCGTGGTCGCTGCTTCACCGCCGGCAACGCCTGATGCAGGGCACGCAGGGCAATGGCGTCGGCCACATTCAGCCACTGGCCCAGCCGCTCGGCCACGTCCTGGCGCGGCGCATCCGCGCCATCAGGCACGGGCTGCCAGGCGGCCAGTTGGCGGACCAGGGTGGAACGGTGTTGAAAAGGGCTACGCAAAAACGGTTCCTCAGCGCCTTTTCAGGCGCCTGGCGGATGAATTCCAAAGGGGTTCGCTGGCCTTGCCCGCTCCTCGTGGTGAGCAGACAAAGGGGCGCGCCAGGCGCCCGTCAGCGCGGGTTTCGTACCATTCGGCACGTGGCCTCAACGACTGGCCGTCCAGAGACAGCCACGTTTTGGGCTAAGGCGTGATTATTCACATTGCGGGTACCGTTCATCGGGATTGGCGGCCGGGAGCCGGTGCAGAGGCGTAACGGGGTGTTGCTGGACTGCCGTTCCAAGAGCTCTTTTCAAGAAACATGACCGAACATTCCATCCAATTCCGCGCCGCTGCCGTGGTGGTTCACGAGGGCTTTGTGCTGCTGCATCAACGGGCGGGAGATGCATTCTGGGCACTGCCAGGGGGCCGCATCGAGCGTGGAGAAGACGCCCGAAGCGCGCTGGTACGTGAAATGAACGAAGAACTGAGCGCGCCGATCGACTGTGGCGAACTGCTCTACGTGGTGGAGAACTTCTTCAACCACGGTGGCCAGCCCCATCACGAGATCGGTCTTTACTTTCTCGCGCAATTCAATGCGGCTACCCCGCTACTCGACAAGTCGAAGTGCCACCGCGGCGTTGAAGGTCTAAAGCGGCTTGATTTCCAGTGGTTTGCCCCCGATGAACTCCCAGCGCTTGACCTTCGGCCCGCGTTTCTGCGAGGGGTCATATCCCAACCGGTGCTTGCCTTTCAACACCTTGTGCAGAGATGCTGAGCGTTTCCCCCCAACGGGTTCTTGTGGTGCTGAAACCTGGGTGAAGCGCGCGTCACGCCAGCTCAAAAGGCTACATGTTGGCATGCGCGCTCAGCTCTTTCCCAAACTCCTTTCAGGCCACAGGTTTCTGGTGTGCGACCATCAGCAGACCGGCAAGGCGGTGTACTTCCGCCCGCATCGCAGGTGGCGCCAGCACCTCGATCTCAGCGCCATAGCTCAGCAGCTGTCGCGCACCGTGTTCAATCGATTCCACTGAAAGCAACACTTCGCGCCAGCCCCGCCGCGCCTTGGACCCGCCGTGTGCCAGCGGCAGCACCACCACCTGAATTCTGGCGTTGCCGAGCCAGGTGAGGCCTCGCGGTGACACCAGCGCGCGGACCTCCATGGCTCGCAGCTCAGCTTCAAATCGGCGTGCCGACGTTTCCCAGGCACTGGCCAGATCGAAGCCGCGCGGACGCTTGAAGGAGCGGCCACCGGTCGTGACGCTGTGCATGCTGGCCAAGCGGTAGGTTCGCCAGCCCTCTTGGTTCGCCTTGCGGGCCAGCAGGTACCAGGCACCGGCTTTCAGCACCAGGCCCAGCGGTTCCAGCTCATGCAGTGATGTCCCGCGCCAGCTTTCGTAGCGCACGCTCAAGCGCCGGCCGCGCCAGACGGCGTCTGCCACCTCGCGCAGAAAGCGGGGCGTGTCCCGCGCGCGGTACCAGTCCACCGGGTCGATGTGCAACCGCTCACCCACCCTGTCTGCCTGCTCTCGCCATGCGGCAGGCAGGCTGGCCACCAGCTTCAGGCGGGCCGAAGCTGCGGCCGCACCCAGACCCAGTTCCGTGGCCGGCCCGGGCAAGCCAGCCAGCAGCAACGCATGGGCTTCCGACTCGGTCATGCCCGTGAGCTGGGTGCTCCACCCTGGCTGCAACTGAAAACCGCCCTGGTGCCCGCGCTCACCCCACAGCGGCACGCCGGCTGCCGACAACTGATCGATGTCTCGCAGGATGGTACGCGGTGACACCTCCAGGGCCTGGGCCAGGCTGGACGCAGTCATGCGGCCCCGCGCCTGTAGCAACATGAGGATGGAGAGCAGTCGGGAGGCTTTCATTGTTCAGAGATTCTCCTGAAAGATTTCAAACATGACACACCTTGGCATATTGCCATGAGCATCATGTGGCCACCCAAACAACCCAAGGCCCGTCATGATCTCCACGCACACACCCCTCCATCTCGACTGCCATGTCGTCGAACTGCGCCAGTACACGCTGCACCCCGGCCAGCGGGACACGCTGATCAAGCTGTTCGAGCGCGAATTTCTGGAAACGCAGGAAGCGACCGGCATGACCGTGATGGGTCAGTTTCGCGACCTCGACAACGATGACCGGTTTGTGTGGCTGCGCGGTTTTTCCGACATGACCACCCGCCAGGCCGCTCTGGACGCGTTCTACGGCGGACCCGTGTGGGCGGCACACCGCGACGCGGCCAATGCCACCATGGTGGACTCGGACAACGTGCTTCTGCTGCGTCCAGCCTGGGACGGCGCGAGCTTTCCACTTGCTCAGAGACCTGCGGGTACGGCCAACCCACCGCCGGCTGGCATGCTGGATGCCAGCATTTTTCACCTGCACCAGCCTGCCAGCAGCGCGCTGGTCGACTTGTGCCGCCACAAGCTCACACCCTTGTTGCGGCAGACCGGTGCCAGTGCAGTGGGCTGGTATGTCAGCGAGACCGCAGCCAACAACTTTCCCCGCCTACCGGTGCGCGAAGGTGAACATGTGATGGTCGGCCTCGCGCTCTTCGAAAGTGCTCAGGCGCTTGAGGACCTTGTTCGCAGCGGCGTGTGGGCACGCGAGGCACAACACCTGCTGGACCCCCATCTGTTGCGGCCGACCGAGAGTCTTCGCCTGGCACCCACTGCCCGATCAGCCATTCGGCTCTGAACATCACCAGCGCCAAGGCAGCTTTTGTAAGGACAGGAACCATGGACACATCCACCGAAAACGACTTCGACTTTCTACAGGGGCGCTGGCGGGTGCATCACAAGCGCTTGCGGGAGCGGTTGGTGGACTGCCAGGAGTGGCAGGCATTTGAAGGCACCTGCGCGATGCAACCCATCCTGGATGGCAAGGGCAACCTGGACGACAACTGGCTGGACCTGCCGGATGGGGGCTACCGCGCCATCTCACTGCGGGTGTTCGATGCGTCATCACGGCGGTGGGCGATCTGGTGGCTGGACGACCGCCGGCCACACGCGCTCGATGTGCCCGTGGCGGGTGGCTTCGAGCACGGCACCGGCACCTTCTACGCCGACGACACCCTCGATGGCCTGCCGATTCGCGTGCGGTTTCGGTGGACCGACACCCAATCGGCCACGCCGCGCTGGGAGCAGGCCTTTTCGATCGACGGCGGCGCGACCTGGGAGGTCAACTGGATCATGCAATTCACACGCGAAACGGGCGGGTGTGCATGAGCACAGCAGCGAACCAGCAGACCAAGACATCCGTCTTTAAGGTACCTGCTATGTGCCAGGCACCTTGAACGTCTTCCGGGCCTGCGCCGCCTTGTCGCCGATCACGCAACCGTTCGCATGGTCATTCACCAGACCCATGGCCTGCATGAAAGCAAAGACCGTGGTGGGCCCCACGAACTTCCAGCCACGCTTTTTCAGGTCCTTGGACAGCGCGATGGATTCTGGTGAAACGGAGACGGTCTGTGGCTCGGCCGCGCGGTGGGGTTTGGCTTCAAACCGCCAGAAGTAGGATGCCAGGGAATCGCATTCGGCCTGCAACTGCACGGCGCATCGGGCGTTGTGGATGACGGACTCGATCTTGCCCCGGTGGCGCACGATGCCGGCATCCTGCAGCAGGCTTTCCACCTGCTTTTCACCGTATTTGGCGACACGATGGAAGTCGAATCCGCTGAAGGCGCGGCGAAACGCTTCGCGTTTGGCCAGAATGGTGCGCCAGCTCAAGCCCGACTGGAAGCTCTCCAGGCAGATCTTCTCGAACAGGCGGATGTCGTCGGCCACCGGGAACCCCCATTCGCGGTCGTGATAGGCCTCGAACTCGGGCGCGGCGGCGCACCAGCGGCAACGGGGCTGGCCGTCGGTGCCCGGGATGGTGGTGGCCTTGCTCATGAGGCTGCCGTTGGTGACGAGTTGGCCTGGAGCAAGGGAACCATGCCCTGCGCCAGCAGCGAAGGCGCCACGGTGTGGATTTCAGCGGTGACCACCTGGTGGATCACGAACGGGTCCTGGTCAACGCGCTGCTGGATGGTTTCGCGGTCCATGTTCGCGGCCAGCACGGCGCCGCCTTGCGCGTTGTCGAGCGACCCGGTCATCAGAAAACTGCCGTCGTCAATGCCCTGTTGCATCCACCGCTTGTGCTCCGCCATCCACTGCCCGGCCTGGGCGCGGTTGGGTCCGAATTTCAGAAAGATGATGTGCATGTGGTCTCTTCTTCTATGGTTTAGGCGGGTTTGATGTTTTGGCGCGCCTGCGAGCAGCGGGCTCTTCTGGGTGCAGGGTCAACAACCAATCGTGGATCTGTGCCACTTCGCGACGGATGAAGGTTTCGTCGTGAAAGGCGTTGGCCAGGGATGCAATGCCCTGGCTGCGCGACAGCAAATGCATGGCCAGCACGTCTGCATCTGCGCGACGCCCCAGAGCCATGAACTGCTCGCGCAGCCAATGGCGGAACTGTCCGAAGATCATGCCGGCTTCGCCATGCGCGGGATGCTCCAGCTTGGCCAGTTCGGCGCACAGCGTGCCCACCGGGCAGCCGTAGCGCTGGATGTCCTTGCGGTTGCGGATCAGCATTTCTGCAAAACAGCCCAGCCGCGCCATCGGCGTCTCTTCGCTGGCGGTCCAGTGTTCCAGCATGGCTTGCGTGTGGGCCGCACGCAGCTCGATCACCGCCGACAGGATCTCGTCTTTGGTCTTGAAGTGGTGGTAGAAGTTGCCACGAGAGAGCTTGACCTGTCCCGCAATGTCGGCGAACGAGGTCTTTTCAAAGCCGCGCTGGTAGAACAGCGCATCGGCGGCTTCGACGATTCGCTGCCGGGTGCTGCTTTCGTGGTGAGACGTGATGGAAGAAGGCATGGAGTGGGTCGGCGCACTGATTAGGTCGGTTGTCCTATTCAGTTTAGGACATACGTCCTAGTGCGTCAACCATCCTCCTCCCCGTCACCCAATCGCACGGCGTTCAGGAATGCTCAAACCGCGCTGCGATGCCGCTCGATACAGGTCTTCAACACCTCGTCGTGGTCGCGCTTCCACCAGTGACCGGTGGAAAAAATTTCCACCTCGCTGAAACCCGCAAAGCCATGTGCTTCGACCCAGCCGCGGATGCGCGGGATGTCGATCACACCGTCGCCCATCATGCCGCGGTCGTTGAGCAGGTCGGTGGTGGGGGTGAGCCAGTCGCACACGTGGAAGGCCAGCAAGCGCTCGCGGCCGGCACGTTCGATCTGAGCCTGCAGTTTCGGGTCCCACCACACGTGGTACACGTCCACCGCCACGCCCAGGGCGCCAGTGCGCTGTGGGTCCAGCGCATCGCAAAGGTCGAGCGCGTGTTCCATGGTGTTCACGCAGGCGCGATCGGCCGCGTACATGGGGTGCAGGGGTTCGATGGCCAGGGGCATGCCGCTGCCTTTGGCGTATTCCAGCAGCGCACCAATGCCGTCTTCCACCTGCTGGCGGGCATGGGCGATGTCCTTGTGCGCGGCCTTGCCCGCCAGTGCACCGGGCAGCGCCCCGACAACCAGCACCAGGCAGGGAGCGCCCAGTTCACAGGCTTCATCGACCGCGCGGCGGTTGTCCTCAAACGCGGCCTGCAGGCCTGCTGCATCCATCGCCGGAAACATGCCGCCCCGGCAGTAGCCGGAGAGTTTCAGGCCCAGTGCCTTCACCTGCTTCGAGATGGCGCCAAGCCCTGCGGCCGCCACCTGGTCGCGCCAGGGGGAGACGGCCGGGATACCGTGGCGGGCGCAGGCGTCGAGGATCTGCGGCAGCGGCAGATCCTGGCCGTGGCTCTTGCGGACCGTGGCGGTGTTGATGGAGAGCCAGCGGTGGTTTTGGGAAAAATCGCGCATCACTCAACACCGTGCAAGGCCAGCAGCGTGTTCATGCGTCGCACCGCCAGCTCGGGCTGCTCCAGCAGGTTGGCCGCGTCGGCCAGGCGAAACAGCTCGGCCAGGTGGGGCAATGAGCGTGTGCTGTGCTGGCCACCCACCATGGTGAAGTGGCGCTGGTGGCCGTTGAGCCAGGCCATGAAGACCACGCCGGTTTTGTAGAAGCGCGTGGGTGCGGCAAAGATGTGGCGCGACAGCGGCACGGTGGGGCCGAGGATGTCGTGGAACTTTTGCAGGTTGCCCTGCGCCAGCTCGCCCAGTGCGGCGCTCGCAGCGGGTGCGATGGCGTCGAAAATGCCGAGCAGCGCGTCGCTCTGACCGTGGGTGATTTCGCTGCCGAAGCCGTCACCGGCTATGAGTTCGGCGTAGCTGAAGTCGTCGCCCGTGTACATGCGCACACCGGGCGACAAGCGGCGGCGCATGGCGATTTCCTTGTCTTTGTCGAGCAGGGAAATCTTGATGCCGTCGACCCTGCTCGGGTGTGCGGCGATCACTGCGAGCGCCGTGTCCATGGCCTGGTCTACATCGTTGCTGCCCCAGTAGCCTGCAAGCGCGGGGTCGAACATGTCGCCCAGCCAGTGCAGCACCACGGGCTGCTTCGCCTGGCTCAGGATGCGGTCGTACACGCGTTCGTAGTCGGCCGGGCTGTTGGCCACGCGGGCGAGTGCGCGGCTGGCCATGATGATGAGCTTGCCGCCGAGTTTTTCGATGGCGGCCATCTGATCTTCGTAGCCGGCGACCACTTCATCAACCGTCTTCACATTCTCCAGCACCAGATGATCCGTGCCGCAGCCGGACGCCACCAGCGCACCGGGGCCAAAGTCGCGTGCGGCGTCCAGCGAACGGCGAATGAGTTCCAGAGAGGTGGGCCAGTCCAGCCCCATGCCGCGCTGCGCGGTGTCCATGGCCTCGGCCACGCCCAAGCCCAGCGACCACAGCCGCTGGCGGTACGCAATGGTGGCGTCCCAGTCAACCGCGCATTGCAGCCAGGGATCGATGGCGGCCAGCGGGTCGGCCACCACGTGGGCGGCGGAGTAGGCGATGCGATTGAACTTCACGCCTGCTGGGGGCTTCACCGGCGTGGTGCCGCGCAAGGTGTAGGTCTCGACCTTGCCGGAGGTGTTCGGTAGCTTGAGAGATAGGGTCATGGGCTCAGACCTTCAAAGGCTTCACATCCACCCAGCGCCGTTCCTTCCAGCTCTCCAGCGCAGCCTCCACCAGTTGCACACCCTTGGCGCCTTCGGGCAGGGTCCAACGGTACGGCGCGTCTTCCACCACGTGGCGGATGAAGTGTTCCCACTGGATCTTGAAGCCGTTGTCGTAGACCTGCGAGTCTGGAATCTCCTGCCACTGGTCGAAGAAATTCATGGTCTGTTTTTCGTCCGGGTTCCACACCGGGCGCGGCGTGGCCACGTGGGCCTGGGCGCGGCAACTGGAAAGGCCGGCCACGGCCGAGCCATGCGTGCCGTCCACATGGAAGGTCACCAGATCGTCGCGGCGCACGCGGGTGGCCCAGCTCATGTTGAGTTGGGCGATCACCGGCTCACCGTTGTGGCCGATGAGTTCGCAGGTGGCGTAGGCGGCGTCGTCGGCCGTGGCTTTGTAAGGCTGGCCAGCCTCGTCCCAGCGCTTGGGAATGTGGGTGGTGCCCAGGCAGCTCACCGACTTCACCTCGCCGAACAGGTTGTCCAGCACATAGCGCCAGTGGCACATCATGTCCAGAATCATGCCGCCGCCGTCTTCCTTGCGGTAGTTCCAGCTGGGGCGCTGGATGGGCTGCAGGTCACCTTCAAACACCCAGTAGCCGAACTCCAGGCGCACGCTGAGCATGCGGCCGAAGAAGCCGGCGCGGCGCAGCATGTCGAGCTTGCGCAGGCCAGGCAGAAAGAGCTTGTCCTGCACTGCGCCGTGCTTCAGGCCCATGGCCTTGCCGGCCTCTTCGGCCAGGCGCGCGATTTCCACCGCTTCATTGAGGTTGGTGGCAATGGGTTTTTCACAGTACACGTGCTTGCCGGCACGAATGGCCTTGGCCAGCAAGGTGGGCCGCATCTGCGTGGTGCCGGCGTCGAAGAACACGGTGTCGTTCTTGTTGGCGAGCGCGGCGTCCAGGTCGGTGCCCCAGCGGGCGATGTTGTGCGCCTTGGCCAGGGCCTCCATTTTCTCGGCGTTGCGGCCGATGAGGATGGGGTCGGGCATGACCTTGTCGCCATTGCTCAATGTCACACCGCCCTGCGCGCGAATCGCGCAGATGGAGCGGATCAGGTGCTGGTTCATGCCCATGCGACCGGTCACGCCGTGCATGATGATTCCGAGGGTCTGAGTTGCCATGGGGGTTCTCCGTGAAGGCGTGATTGAAGGTCAGGGGATGGCCTGCAGGCTGCGCCAGTCGGGCGTGGCGGCGCTGGCAAAGCCGGCGGTGTGCAGGGATGAGATGTCAAGCTGGCCGTTGCGCACTGCGAGGTGCGGCCGGCCACCAGTGGTTTCGTAGAGGCCGGGGTGTGCGTCGGCAAAGGCCTGGGCTTCTGCAGCGGGCGCGGTGCCAAAGCCGTCCACGTAGTGGTGGCCGTTGCGTTCGATGTGGCGCACGCCCAGGCTGGCAGCCAGCAGCGTGTCCTGCTGCACGGCCAGGCCGGCCTGACAGGTGAGGTCTTCGCCAGAGAGCAGCAGCGCTGGGTCTTGCGCGATGCGGTGCGCACTGTGCAGTGAGCGGTAGATGCCCTTGCAGGCCTTGCTGGAAATGCCCCGGTAGCCCAGCGCCAGCCCGGCGTCGAGCGCACCGGCGTGGTCGTCGGATTCGTCCAGGATGACGGGCACGCCAATGCCCAGGTCGGCAATGGATTCGTTCAGTGCCACCGCGCGCTCCAGCGGTTGCTCAAGCAGCAGGGTGCGTGACAACAAGTCGTGCAACGCAGGCGTTGCCAGCAACGCCTGCCAGAAGCGGCCCAGGCTGGCAGCGTCGGTGAAGGTTTCGTTGCCGTCGAGCGTGACGCGGTAGTCGCCGCCCAGGCGCTGCAGCACAGTGGCAATGCGGGTGAGGCGTTCCACATCGGGTTCGATCTGACCGCAGAGCTTGAGCTTGAAGTGGTGCAGGCCGTAGTGGCGAATAGCCGCTTCCAGCGTGGCGGGCAGGCCGTCGGCAGGGTCGGCACCGGGGTCGCTGTCGGTAAGACGATCGGCCAGGCCCACCGTGTGCCGAAGGGTCACTTCGTTGGGTTGCACCAGAGGTAGCTGGCCGCTCCAGGGATCGCCCAGCACGCCGGCACGCAGACCTTGCACCCAGCTCTGATTGGCGGCGCGCAAGGCCGCGTCTGCCACGGCCTTGTCCAGCACCGCAGCACCAAACTGGGCGGCAAGACGCGGCAAGCCACGCGCCACCGAAACCGCCACCGCCGCTTCACCGACCGATTGCGAGAGCGCAAACGGGGTGAGGGATTCACTGCACGCCAGCAAGGCTTCGCGCGCGTTGCGCAGCGATTCGCGCAACTGTTCAAAGTTCTGTTCGTGCGTGAGCGCGGGTGACTTGTCGAACCACTTGGGCACCATGAGTTCGGCACTGGCGCCGTCGAATGAAAGGCCGTTCACTTCCGTACGCACGCGCACGAAAGCCTGGGGGCAATGCGTGACGGTGGCCGCACCGAAACGAAACGGCAGGCGCAAAGTGACGTGGCGCTGGAACAGCTCAACTTCGCGGATACGCAAGGTGATGGCCTTCATTTCAGTTGCTCCCACGCGCAGCATGCGACCCGCGACGCATGAAACGGTCCAGTCCAGGGGCACCGCCGGGCCGGCTTTGTCGGACGGCCAGTGCCGCCCCCTTGAGGGGGCTGAGGGCTGCGGCTCCAAGCCTGCCTGCGCAGGCTTGGACAGCCCGAAGAAGCATCGACTCTGGCGATGCTGCGGCCTGCAAGGCACGCGAAACGGCGCGGGGGTGTTTCATCCCAGGGAGTTCCACAGGTCGAGCACATGGCGTGCGCAGGCTTCGGCACAGCCGCGCCCGTCGGGCTCGTATTCAAAGGGCTCCACCGCCACCCAGCCGGTGTAGCCGCTGTCTTTCAACACCTGCAGCACGGGGCGCTGGTCGGTGTCGCCCTGGCCGGGGCCACGTCGGTTGCGGTCGTTGAGCTGCACGTGGGCGATGTGGCCGCTGGCGAGAAAGCGGCGCAACACCTCGTGCACGGGCTCGGTTTCGTTGTGCGTGGCAGCACTCACGTCGAGCATGGTGCGCAATGCGGGTGAGCCCACACGGTCAACCAGCGCCGCAGCTTCGGCCACGGTATTGATCACCGGGGTTTCAAACCGGCCCAGCGGTTCCAGGCAGTAGACAACGCCAGCGGCCTGGGCATGTTGCGCCAGTTCGGCCAGTGCATCGGTGAGGCGCTGCGTGGCGTCTGCCACGGACTGGCCCAGTGCGGGTGATCGTTGCTTGGGAGAACCGTGCACCAGCACCCTGGCACCGCAGGCGGCCGCGAAATCGATCAGGCGACGCAAGAGTTCGAGCGTTCGGCGGCGCACAGCCGCATCGTCGGTCACCAGCGAAAGGCCCTCCGGCTTGACGAGCAGCCAGTGCAGGCTGGACACCTGCAGGCCATGGCCCGCCGTGGCCATGCGCACCCCGCGCGCACTGGCGGCATCGAGTGTGAACGGGTCTGCGGTCAGCGTGAAAGGCGCTATCTCCAGCGCGCCGTAGCCCATGCGCGCGGCCATGGCGCACTGCGCGGGCAGTGGCAACGGCAGCAGCACTTCATTGCACAGGGCCAGCTTCATGCGGGGGCCTCGCGCTTTTTCGGTCGCCCGTGCAGGCTCCAGAGTCGCCAGGCGATAGTGGCAAAAATCAGCGCTGCCACGGTGCCGGCGATGGGGCGGGTGAAGAACGGCGTCAGATCGCCGTCAGACAGGATGAGCGCACGACGCAGGTTCTTTTCCAGCAGGTCACCCAGCACGATGCCCAGCACCAGCGGTGCCATGGGATAGCCGAAGTGGCGCAGAAAGAACCCGATGAGGCCGAAGGCCAGCATCACATACACGTCGAACAGACGGCCGGCGATGGCGAAGCTGCCCACCGCGCACAGCACGAAGATGATGGGCACGATCAGGTGCTGCGGCACGCGCAACACCTGCACCAGCGCCTTGGTCAGCAGCAGGCCGTAGATCAGGATGCCGATGGTGGCGAACAGCATCATGGCCACCACGTCGTACACGAACTGCGGGTTCTCCACCATGATCAAGGGCCCTGGCTTGACGCCATGGATGATCATGGCAGCCATGAGCACGGCTGCCGGCGCAGAACCTGGAATGGCCAGTGTGAGCACCGGGATCATGGCACCGGGCACGCAGGCGTTGTCACCGGTTTCTGCGGCCATGAGCCCTTCTACCGAACCCTTGCCGAACTTTTCTTTTTCCTTGCTGGCGCGCTTGGCTGCGGCGTAGGACGACCAGGCCGCCACGTCTTCACCCACGCCTGGCACGATGCCCACGCCGGTGCCGATGAGCCCTGAACGGATGATGGTGCGCCAGTACTGAGTAAGGTCGCGCAGCCGCGGAATGACGCGGTCGAGCGCGCTGATCTTCACCGGCAGCCGCCGCTCCCGCATGGCGGTGAGCAGCTCGGCAAAGCCGAAGGCACCCACCAGTGCCGGAACCAGCTGGATGCCGCCGGCCAGGTCGCGCACGCCCCAGGCGAAGCGCTCGTAGCCGTACTGCGGCTCCTGGCCAATGGTGGCGATGAACAGGCCCGCAATGCCCGCGATCCAGCCCTTGAGGGGATCGTCACCGGTGAGGGTGCCGGCGATGATGACGCCGAACAGCGCCAGCCAGAAAAATTCGTAGGCGCCAAAACGCAACGCCAACCCGCCCAGCACCGGCGTGAACGCGGCCAGAAAGAACATGCCGATCAGCGTGCCGAGCACCGACCCGGTGGTGGCAATGCCCATGGCGCGGCCCGCCATGCCCTGGCGGGCCAATGCATGGCCGTCGATGCAGGCGGCGGCAGACGCCGGTGTGCCAGGAATGTTGAGCAGAATGGCTGAGCGCGAGCCGCCGTAGATGGAGCCCACGTAGGTGCAGATCAGGATCAGCAACGCCTCGTTGGGGGCGAGCTGCAGGGTGAGCGTGGTCATGAGCGCCAGCGCCATGGTTGCGGTGAGGCCGGGCAGCGCGCCCATGATCACGCCCACCAGCGAAGCGAGCAAGGCGTAGGCGATGGTCTCGGGCGTGCCGAAGCGCACGATGGATTGCCCGAAGAGAAGGAGTCCGTCAAACATGGGGAGGCTGGAAATTCACGACGATGTTTTCAAGGCAGGCGCACCAGGAAAACTTCCTGGAACATCACCGTGACGATGGCGGAGCCGAGCAGGCCCACGGCCAGTGCCACCAGCCAGCGCCGGGTGGGCGAGGCTTCAGGTGGCGCAAAGATCACCACGAAGGCGGTCACGAACAAGGCGGTGGCCAGCCAGAAAGGCACGCGCCCGATGAGCAGCGCCGCGTAGGGCAGCGACAGCGCCAGCATGATGCCGATGCGACGGTTCAGAAGTGGCTCGCCCGGCGCTTCTTGCGCACCGGCCGCCGAACGCCGCCAGCCCCGCAACATGAGCACCAGCCCCAGCAGCACGACCACACCACCCAGCATGCCGGGCACGAAGCCGGGCATGGTGTAGAGCTGCGCGCCCATGGAGGTAAAGCGATCCATGCGAAACGACTCCGCCAGGATCAACAGACCAAAAGCTGTCCACCCCGCTCCGCCCCAGAGGTCGGAGCGGGCAGATTTTCCGCCCTCGCTCATGCTGTGTTTCCGCTGCTGGTGGGGTCAGGGCCGTGGGATGCCCACGGTGTCGGGCGAGACCTTGGCCTTGCCGGCGGCCTGCTGCGTCCAGGCGTAGGACTGGATAGCCGGGAACACCGCCTTCTGCGCTTCTTCACCCGCCATGGGGGCAAACATGGCGCCACGCGACTGTGCGTACTTCTTCAGGGCTTCGCTCTTGACCATTTCGGTGGCCCAGATCTTGTCCAGCGTCTGCTTGACTTCAGGCGGGGCTCCCTTGGGCACGAAAATGCCGAAGTAATTGATCGGATCCTTGAAGCCTGGAATGAAGTCGGAGAGTGGCGGGATGGTGCCGTAGCCTTCGATCTCGATCGACTTGTCGCCCACCACCGCCAACGGGCGGATGCGCTTGGCGCGGATCATGTCGGTCTGCTCGGCGGCCAGCTGGGTGGTGACTTCGGTTTCGCCGGAACCGGCGGCCACGGCGGCTGGCGCACCGCCGTCGTAGGTCACGTGCTTGTAGGTCACGCCGGCCACGCGTGCGATCGACTCGATGGCCGAATGGCCGCTGGAGTTCACGCCCGCCGTGGCAACGGAAATGGCACCCGGCTTGGCCTTCATGGCGGCGATCAGGTCGTTCATGGTCTTGTACGGCGTGTCCGCATTCACGCCCACCACGGCGATGTGCGCCACGTTGAGGTACAGGTTCCAGTCACCGGCCGATGTGTCCAGCATGCCCAGCACCTTGTAGGTGCCTAGGTCCTTGGCGCCGCCAGCGGTCCAGGTGTAGCCGTCGGCCGGTGCTGCCATGGCGTTCTTGGTGCCCACCGAGCCGGACGCACCGGGCTGGTTCATGATCACGATTTTCTGACCCAGGTGCTTCTCCAGCTCCGCGGCCGTGACGCGCGACACCTGATCGGTGGAACCGCCTGGCGCCCAGGGCACGATCAGGGTGATGGGGCGATCCGGCTTCCACTGCGCCATGGCGCTGGCAGCGGCCACACACAGCAGGGTGGTGGTCAGAACGTTACGAAGGCGAAACGGGCTGTGCATGCGATGTCTCCTGTATTAATTCACCGAGTAGTGAATAGTAGGGACCCCCAGTTGCACCGTCAAGGCGGCAGGCGGCTCAGCTTCTCAGTACATACCCTAGGATCACATCGCACATGTGAGACAGCCGCTCGGCGTGCGCCTTGGGCGTCATGAGGTCTCGACCGAAGATGGCCGAGAGCGTGTAGTTGTTCGACAGGTAGAAGTACGACAGGCCGGCAATCGACACATACAGCTGCAGCGGATCCACCCCACCCCGAAAACTGCCGTCCACCCGGCCTCGCTCCAGCACCTCGCCCAGCGTGGCGATCAGCGGCGAGTTCAGCTGACGCGCCCGTTCCGATTGCTGCAGATGGCGCGCCCGGTGCAGGTTGGCGCTGTTCAGTAGAGTGAGAAACTCCGGATTTTCCAGGTAATACGTCCAGGTGAACTCCACCAGCCGGCGCAGTGCCATGGCCGGTTGAAGCCCCAGCAGGTTGAGCTCGCGCTCCTTCTCCCGGATGTGCCGGTAGGCTTGCTCGAGTACTGCCTGGAACAGGGTTTCCTTGTCGGCAAAGTAGTAGTAGATCAGCCGCTTGTTCAGGCCGGCACGCTCGGCAATTCGATCCACCCGCGCGCCTCCCAGACCATGTTCGGCGAACTCGTCGCGCGCGGCCATCAGGATCGCATTCTGCGAGCGGTCGGCATCGCGCAAACGCTCTTCGGTGACAGGGGCTTCGGTTTTGCTCATGCCGGCATATTTCACCAATTGGTTAACTAAGTCAATCAGGCATGCCCCTCAGGGGGCAACACAAGCACCACCCGAAAATCGTTCACGTTCGTGTGCGTCGGCCCCGTCAGCACCAGATCGCCAATGGTCTCAAAGTAGCCATACGCGTCGTTGCGATCCAGGTGGTCGGCCACGTTCAGGCCCATGGCCTGCGCACGGGCCAGCGTATCGGGCGTCACGATGGCACCGGCGTTGTCTTCCACACCATCAATGCCATCGGTGTCGGCCGCCAGCGCCCACACCCCCGCCTGCGCTTGCAGGGCCTGCGCCAGGCCCATGCAGAATTCGCCCGCGCGCCCGCCCCGCCCCTTGGGCTGGCCTTCGGCGCGGGGCCGTACCGTCACAGTGGTTTCTCCGCCGCTGAGAATCACGCACGGCGGCTGAAACGTGCTGCGGCCCTGCGCCGCCGAGCGCGCCAGCGCCGCGTGTACCTTGCCCACTTCGCGCGATTCGCCCTCGATTTCGTCGCTCAGCACATACGCATTGAGCCCCAGGGCGCGCGCCGCATCGGCGGCGGCCTCCAGGCTTTGTTGTGGCGTGGCGATGAGCTCCACCACATGACCGTCGAATCGGGCATCGTCGGGCTTTGGGGTTTCCAGTGCGCCGCTTTCCAGTTGCGCGCGTACCGCATCGGGCACGTCGATGCCATAGCGCTTCAGGATGGCGAGCGCGTCGGCACAGGTGGAGGCGTCGGGCACGGTGGGGCCGCTGGCGATCACGCTCGCGTCGTCGCCAGGCACGTCGCTGATGGTGAGCGTGACCACGCGCGCCGGTGCACAAGCCGCCCCCAGTCGCCCACCCTTGATGGCTGAGAGGTGCTTTCGCACCGTGTTCATCTCAAGGATGTTCGCGCCGCTTTCCAGCAGTTGCCGGTTGATGCGTTGCTTGTCTTCCAGCGTGATGCCTTCGCATGGCAGCGTGAGCAAGGACGAACCCCCGCCTGAGACAAGGCACAGCACCAGGTCGTCTTCCGTGAGGCCCTGCGTGAGCTGCAGGATGCGCTGGGCGGCCGCCAGACCAGCGGCGTCGGGCACCGGGTGCGAGGCTTCCACCACTTCAATGCGATGTGCGAGGGCCTTGGGGCGCGGTGGCGTGTGGTGATAGCGCGTGACCACCAGACCAGAGAGTGGCGCATCCGCCGGCCACAAGGCTTCCACCGCCTGCGCCATGGCGCCCCCCGCCTTGCCCGCGCCGATCACCACGGTGCGCCCTTTGGGCGGCGCCGGCAGGTGCGCGGCGGTGTTGTGCGATGGCAGTGCGCGTTGCACCGCCACATCGAACAGCTGGCGCAGCAGCACACGGGGATCGCCGTGGTGGATGTCTGAGATCGGAATGTCTGAGTGCGTTGAGAATGTGGACATGCCGCCGATTGTCGCCACATCGGGCCATCCCATAAAACATCCATCGCCATGAGCAGCCTGCTGATCCACAACGCCGCGTGCATCGCCACCTTCGACCACGCCGATCCGGCACAAGGGCGGGAGCTGAAAGACGCGTCGCTGTTCGTGCGCGACCACCTGATCGAATGGATCGGTCCCGCAGCAGACCTGCCCCCTGCCCTGCGCGATGAAGCCAGCGAGGTGATCGACGCACGCGACCATCTGGTGGTGCCCGGCCTGGTGAACACGCACCACCACATGTACCAGAGCCTCACCCGCGCCATTCCCGGTGTGCAGGACGCGGAACTGTTTGGCTGGTTACGAGGGCTGTACCCCATCTGGGCAGGGCTCACGCCGGAAGCGGTGCAGGTGTCCACCCAGGTGGCCATGGCCGAGCTGCTGATGAGCGGCTGCACCACCAGCAGCGACCACCTCTACATCTACCCCAACGGCGTGCGACTGGAAGACAGCATTGAAGCGGCACAGCAGATCGGCATGCGCTTCATGGCCACGCGCGGCGGCATGAGCGTGGGCCAGTCACAAGGCGGCCTGCCGCCAGACGCGGTGGTGGAGCGCGAGGACGCGATTCTGAAAGACAGCCAGCGGCTGATTGAAACCTGGCACGACAGTCGGCACGGTGCCATGCTGCAGGTGGCGCTGGCGCCCTGCTCACCGTTTTCCGTGAGCCCGGCGCTGATGAAAGAAAGCGCGGCCCTGGCGCGCAGCTTCAAGGGCCAGGGTGTGCGCCTGCACACCCACCTGGCTGAGAACGACCACGACATCGCCTACAGCCGAGAGAAGTTCAACAAGACCCCCGCGCAGTACGCACAGGAACTCGACTGGCTGGGCGACGACGTGTGGCACGCGCACTGTGTGAAGCTGGACGACGAAGGCATTTCCCTTTTCGCTGCCAGCCGCACCGGCGTGGCGCACTGCCCCTGCAGCAACATGCGCCTGGCCAGCGGCATCGCGCCCGTGCGCCGCATGCTGAACGCCGGTGTGCCGATGGGCCTGGGCGTGGATGGCAGCGCCAGCAACGATGGCGCGCACATGGTGAACGAAGCCCGTCAGGCCCTGCTGCTGGCCCGCGTGGGGCGCGCGCTGCAGCCGCCCGAAGTGCGCGAAGGCAAAACCTTCTTCGGCTGCGACCTGGGCCCCACCGAAATGACCGCCCGCGACGCCCTGTACCTGGCCACGCGCGGTGGTGCACAGGTACTGGGCCGCACCGACATCGGACACATCGCCGTGGGCATGTGCGCCGACCTCGCCCTGTTCGACCTGCGCACTCTGAGCTTCTCCGGCGGCGCCGTACACGACCCAGTCGCCAGCCTGCTGCTGTGCGCCAGCCCGCAGGCGGCGTATACCGTGGTGAATGGGCGGGTGGTGGTGAAAGAAGGCCAGCTCACCACGGTAGAACTGGGTCCGCTGATCGAGCATCACAACCGACTCGCGCTTCAACTCGCAGAGGCCGCAAGGCGCTCAGCCTAAAGAGAAGACTGCAGCTCCACCGACGCCACCGGAGCGAAGTGCCTCCATCCAAGGCACCCGTGGAACCGGCTTCGCCGGACCACAGGGTGCGTCCCCCCTCGAAGCACCGAAGGCGCGCTACAGAGGGGGGAAGCCGCGTCAGCGGTGCAGGGGGGAGTACCGAAGCCCCGGCGCGAAGTGCCTCCATCCAGGGCACCCGTGGAACCGGCTTCGCCGGGCCACAGGGTGCGTCCCCCCTCGAAGCGCCGAAGGCGCGCTACGGAGGGGGGAAGCCGCGTCAGCGGCGCAGGGGGGTGTTCCGAACTCATGATTTCCCAGCGGTAAACCCCCCATCCACCATCAGGTTCGCCCCCGTGATGAAGCTGGCTTCATCGCTCATCAGGAACAGCGCCGCATTGGCCACCTCTTCCGGCCGGCCCAGGCGACCCAAGGGATGCAGGCCGATCAGGAACTGCTTGGTGGCATCGTCGAGCAAGGACAGCAAGGGCGTGTCGATGTAGCCCGGGCCAATGGCGTTGACGCGCACGCCCTTGGCTGCGCCTTCGAGCGCGAGCGTGCGGGTGAGGTTGACCACGCCGCCTTTGGCAGCCGTGTAGGCCGCCGTGCCGCTTTGCCCGAACACACCAAGGATGGACGCACAGTTGACGATGCTGCCACTGCCCTGCGCATACATGGGCTTGAGCGCCGCACGCGCCACGCGGAACACGCCATTGAGGTTGACGTCGATGATCCGCAGGAAATCTTCGTCCGGGTAGCTGTCTGCGGGGTTGATGCCGCCAATACCGGCGTTGTTGAACACGCCATCCAGACGGCCGAACTTGGCCACCACGTCGGTCACCATCTGGTTGACCTGTTCGGTGGACGTCACGTCCACTGCGGTGAAGATGCAACGCCCGGCGTACTGTTTATCGAGTTCGGCTGCTTTTTCGGCACCGGCAGAGCCCGCCAGATCGGCCATCGCCACCCTGGCACCTTCGGCGAGGCAGCGCTCCACCGAAGCGAGGCCGATGCCGCTGGCGCCGCCCGTGATGAGAATGACTTTGTCTTGTAAACGCATGGGGAAACCTCCTTGATCCAGAAAACGGAACAGGGCATGAAGAACGCCACACCCTCATTACATTCTGGAGCGCACTGCCACCCGACGATACCGATTGGGTCAATAAAACGGCAGACGCACGTTCCCCCTCCGGAGCGAAGTGCCTCCATCCAGGGCACCCGTGGAACCGGCTCCGCCGGGCCACAGGGCGCGGCCCCCCTCCAAGCGCCGAAGGCGCGCCAGAGAGGGGGGAAGCCGCGTCAGCGGCGCAGGGGGGTGACCTTGATCTGCGGCGCAGGGGGATGTTCTCTATCCAGCTCGCAGACGGGCCAGTTCGGCCTCGGCCACGTCGATGCGCACCGTGCCACTGGCGACCAGCGCCTGCGCCACGCGGTCCACTTCGTCGCCCAGCGCGCCGGCCATCAGTGCCACGTTCTGGGCGTGCAAGGCCATGTGGCCTTTCTGGATGCCGGTGGTGGCCAAGGCCTTCATGGCTGAGAAGTTCTGTGCCAGACCCACAGCGGCGATGATGCGCGCGAGCTCTTCGGCCGACGCCACGCCCAGCACCTTCAACGCCACCTTGGCCATGGGGTGCAGTTTGGTGGCGCCACCCACCAGGCCCACGGCCATGGGCAGCTCGATGCTGCCCGCCAGGTCGCCACTGGCCATGACTTCCCAGGTGGTGAGGCTGGCGTAGCGGCCGTTGCGTGCGGCATAGGCGTGTGCACCGGCCTCCACTGCGCGTGTGTCGTTGCCGGTGGCCAGCACCACGGCGCTCACGCCGTTCATGATGCCCTTGTTGTGCGTGGCCGCGCGGTAGGGATCGGCATCGGCAAAGTGATAGGCCGACACCATGCCATCGCGCACCGCCTCGCCCCCGATCGCCGCCAGCGGCCAGGTGCAGCGCGCACGGGCCAGGCGGCGGTCGGCCAGATTGGAAAGAATGCGCAGGTTGGTGCGCCCGCCGGTCCAGGCCGCGATCTGCGGCGCCAGCTTTTCGGCCATGGTGTTGACCGCATTGGCGCCCATGGCGTCGCGCGTGTCCACCACGATGTGGGTGATCACCATGGGGCCACCGCGCGTGTCCAGCACGCGCACTTCCAGCTCGCGAAAGCCACCACCCAGCTTGAGCAGCACCGGGTCGCAGGCGTCGCAAATGGCCTGCACATCGGCCTTGCGCTCCAGAATGCACAGGCGCGCATGTTGCGGGTCGCGCACCTCGGTGAGCTGGATCTGCGCGATCATCAGCGTGCCCGACATGGACGTGACGAAGCCACCGGCTTCGTAACTCTGCCGAGCCGCGTTGCACACCGCCGCCACCACCGAGGATTCTTCGGTGGCCATGGGAATGAGCCGGTCGCAGCCGTCGATCTTCATGTTGGTGGCCACGCCCACGGGAATGTTCATGGTGCCCACGAAGTTCTCGATGAGGTGATCGGCCATGTCGGCCGGCAGGTTGCCGGTGTCGGCCAGCAGCGCCTGGTCGCTTTCTTTCAGGCCGGCAAATTGCGCCACGGCTTGGATGCGCTGGGCCACGCCAAGCTTGTGGAAACCGCCGATGCGGCTGGAGGGTGTGGAGGCGTTCATGGTTCGGACCTTGGGCAGGGAATGAAGAGATGAAAAGGCTCAGCGCGAGGCCATCAGCTTCGGCAGGTAGGTGACGAGTTCGGGGAAGGCCGCGCAGATCAGCAGGCCCACGAACTGCAGGATGAAGAAGGGAATCACGCCCTGGTACACCGCGCCCATGCCGATGTGTTTGGGCAGCGTGCCCTTGATGTAGAACAGCGTGTAGCCAAACGGCGGGCTGATGTAGCCCATCTGGATGGTGATGGCGAACAGCACGCCAAACCAGAGTTCGTCAAAGCCCAGCAGGCGCACGATGGGCAGAAACACCGGTACGGTGAGCAGGATGATGCCGAGCTCGTCAAGCACCGTGCCCAGGAACACCAGCAGCAGCATCATGGCCGCCAGAATCCACCAGCGGTTCACCTCCATGCCCTTGATGAATTCGAGCAAGGTGTCTGCGCCGCCCAGGCCGGTGAAGATGGCCACATAGGCCTTGGCGCCAATGGTGATCCACAGGATCATCGAAGTGGCCTTGAGCGCGTCGATGCCGGCTTCGCGCAGCATGGACACTTTCAGGCGTCGCCCAAAAATCGAAGGCAGCAACGCGCCAGCCACACCCACTGCCGCCGACTCGGTCGGCGTGGCGATGCCAAAGAAGATCGAGCCCAGGATCATCACGATCAGCATGGCTGGAATCACCAGCGACTTGAGCGCGCGCAGCTTGGTGGCCAGCGGCACCTGGGTCATGCTGGTGTCCAGCGGCATCCATTCCGGCTTGAGCCACGCCACCACCAGCAGGTAGGCGATGTACAGACTGGCCAGCAACAGGCCCGGGACGATGCCGGCGATCAGCATCTGGCCAATCGATATCTGTGCCGTGACCGCGTAGACGATGGTCAGCACCGACGGCGGAATCAGGATGCCCAGCGTGCCCGATGCGCAGATGGTGCCCAGTGCGATCTGCGGCTTGTAGCCGCGGCGCAGCATTTCCGGCAGCGCCAGAATGCCCATGGCCGTGACGGCAGCACCCACCACACCGGTCATGGCGGCCATCACCACACAGATGGTCACGGTGCCGATGGCCAGGCCACCGCGCAGCCGGCCGAACCACATCTCCATGGCCTTGTACAGGGCCTCGATCACGCCGGATCGTTGCAGGATGCAGGCCATGAGGATGAAGAGGGGTATCGCCAGCAGCGACTCCGACTTCATGGTGTCGAAGATCTGCAGCACCAGCACGATCACCGCGCTGGGCTCCCACAGCGTAACGATGAACAGCAGCGAAAGACCACCCAGCACAAAGGCGATGGGCAGGCCGGTGAGCATGAACAGCGTGAGGCTGCCGAACATCAGCAGCAGGATGGTGTTCGGGCTCAATGGGCGACCTCCGCCACGCCGGCATCGCCTTCACCATCGGTGCGCCAGATCACCCGGCAGTACTCCACCAGCGCCTGCAGCAGCATCAGGACCATGGCCAGCGGCACAGCAGCCTTGGCCGGCCAGATGGGCGGGTTCCAGGCGGAGAAGCTGGTCTCGCGGTATTCCCACGCGCTCCAGGCCGCAGGGGCGCTGAAGTACAGCAGGATGGCGCAGAACAGCATGATCACGGGAAAGTTCACCAGGTCCATGCGGCGCTGCCAGGTGGCGTCGAGCCGCTGGCGCACCAGGTCCAGCGACACGTGGCCGCGCAGGTGCAGCAGGTAGGGCCCGCCCAGCAGAAAGTAAGGACCGAACAGCAGCACGGCCAGCTCCATGGCCCACACGGTGGGGCTGTTGAACACATAGCGCCACACCACTTCGTACAGCATCACGGGCACCACGATGGCCATGAGCCATACCGTGAGGTGAAAGATCGCGCGGTTCAGGCGCGTGACGGCCGAAGTGGCCGCCGACAACCAGGCAGGCATACCGGATTCCTTCGAGGACGAACGGAAGCGCCCCGCCCAGCCAGGCGGCAGAACGGGGCGAGTGCGATCAGGCCAGCAGGCCCAGTTCCTTCATGAAGGCGATCTGGCTGTCCAGGATCTTGCCGGCCAGCGCATCGCCCTTGGTCGCGGCGCGCCAGGCTTCAATGGCCTTGGGCCGTGCGGCGGCCACATCGGCCGCGCTGAAGCGGATGATTTCGCAGCCCTTGGCCTGGTACTTGGCCAGCACCGCGGCGTCGCTCACCAGGATGCGCTGGCGCAGTGCGCCGGACACTTCACGTGCGGCCATGGACAGCGCCGCCTTGAATTCGGCCGGCAGCTTCTCGAACGCACCGCGGTTGGCCACGTAAGCGGTGGCGGTGGTCGGCTGGTGAAAGCCGGGAAGTACCACGTACTTGGCGACTTCGGCCAGCCCGGCTTCAAAGTTGGCGGTCAGGTCGCCGCGGTCGGCCATGTCGATCACGCCTTTGTCGAGCGCGGAATACACCTCGCCCGTGGGCAGCGGCGTCACGGCCACGCCGAAGGCGCCCATCACGGAGGACGCCAGGCCCACGAAGCGCCCCTTCTTGCCGGCGAGGTCGGCGATCTTGCGGATCGGCACCTTGGAGTGCAGCGGCTCCTGGCCGTACACGCTGGGCGCGATGTAATGCAGGCCGGCCGGGGCATAGGCTTGGCGCGCCATTTCCAGGCCGCCTTTTTCGTAGAACCAGGCCTCGTATTCGTCGCTCTCGGCAAAGCCGAAAGGAATGGTGCTGGTGAAAGCGAACGCGGGGATCTTGCCGGCTTCGTAGCCGTCGAAGGTCTTCATCATCTCGAAGGCGCCACCGCGCACTGCGTCAAACGCCTGCGCGGCCGGCACGATCTGGCCGGCGGCGAACAGGTTGATCTTGAAGCGCCCGCCGGTGAGCTCGGCCACGCGGGCCACGAACTGCTCTTCGAACTTCTGCGGCGTGGTGCCGCCGTCCCACAGCGCCTGCATGCGCCAGGTCACGGTGGCCTGCGCGCTGGCCAGCCTGGGCGCCACCAGTGCGGCAGCAGCGGTACTGGCCAGGGCGGTCTTGATGAGGGATCGCCGGGCGACGGTTGTCTGGGTCATGTCTTGTCTCCAATCGGTTCTGGTTTGTGCATCCCGCACGTGACGGGCGGTGGTTGTCGGGTGGTGGAGTGGTGCATACCTCCTCACAACGACCGTTGCAGTCTATCGACCAGACCCATCCATCAAGGGTACAGTTTGGTGACGGATTGACAAACTGTACCCATCAAAAACTGGACACAGCTGCGTGACACCTCTGCCTGCTCCGCCTTCTCCAAACGACGGCGCCTCGCCCGACACCAAGGTCGAAGCCCTGGCCAAACGCATCGCCACCGCCATCGACAAAGGCCTGCTGCCCCCTGGCACCCTGTTGCGTTCCGTGCGCGACTGCGCGGACAAGGAGGCCTTGTCGCGCAACACGGTGGTGGAGGCCTACAACCGCCTGATCGCGCGCGGCTATGCCGAAGCCCGGCCGGGTTCCGGCTACTTCGCGCGCAAGGCGCCCGGCCACCGCGCACAAGCGCCTGCGGCCCACCTGAGTGAAGCGGTGGACGTGGTCTCGCTGCTGCGCGAACAACTGGAACAGCACTACGCCGTGCGCGTGGGCGATGGCCGCCCACCCGCTTCGTGGATGGAAGGTTCCGAACTGGGCCGGCACCTGCGCGGTGTGCGCGCCGACACCTGGAGCCAGCTCGAACACGGCTACGGCACGCCCTGGGGCTACCTGCCGCTGCGCCAGACCATCGCCCGGCTGCTGCACGAGCGCGCCATCCAGGCCGACGTGCAGCAGGTGCTGCTCACCCAGGGCGCCAACCACGCGCTGGACCTCATCGTGCGGCAGCTGCTGGAACCGGGCGACGTGGTGCTGGTCGACTCACCCGGCTACTACCCGCTGTTCGGCAAACTCAAGCTGGCCAAGGTCACCATGGTGGGCGTGCCCCGCCTGGCCGACGGGCCGGACCTGGACGCCCTGCACGCCCTGGCCGCGCAGCACCGGCCCAAGCTGTTCTTCACCCAATCACTGGCCCACAACCCCACGGGCGGGTCGCTCTCGCTGGCCAAGGCGCACCGGCTGCTGCAACTGGCCACGCAGAACGACCTGCAGATCGTCGAAGACGACCCCTTCGCCGACCTCATGCCGGCCACCGCACCGCGGCTGAGCGCGCTCGACCAGCTGGAACGCGTGATCTACGTGAGCAGCTTTTCCAAGACGCTGTCGGCGGGTCTGCGGGTGGGTTTCATCGCAGGCCCGCCCACCATCATCAACGCGCTGTGCGACCTGAAGATGGTCACGCTGGTGTCCACTTCCGACTTCGTGGAACGCGTGGTCTGCCAGCTCATCACCGGCGGCCAGTACCGCAAGCACCTGCTGCGGCTCAAGGCCCGGCTGGCCGGGGTGCAGGCCACCGCCTTCCAGCGCATGACCGAGGCGGGCTTGCGCATCTATGCGCCCTACAGCGGCGGTTACTACGCCTGGGCCGGTCTGCCCGAGGGCGTGTCGGAAATCGACCTCGTGCGCCGAGCGGCAGCCAAAGGCATCTTCATCGCGCCGGGTTCGGTGTTCTACCCCGACCGCCAGTCGGCACAGCCTTCCATGCGGGTGAACATCGCCTACGCCAGCGACGAACGCTTCCTTCGTTTGTTGCAGGACACCTGAGCGTCCAAGAACCTGAATACGTTCTAACGCTCAGTCTTTGCCCAGCACCTCAAGCAACCAGGCATTGAGCTCGACCACCTCTTCCGCACTCACGGAATGCTCCATGGGGTAGGCGTGCCACTTCACGCTGTAGCCCAGCGCCCGAAGCGCATCGCGGGCGTGCATGCCGCGCGCCACCTCCACCACCGGGTCGTGCGTCCCGTGCGCCAGAAAGATCGGCACATTGCGGTTGGCGTCGCTGCGTTCAGCCTCCAGCGTGTGGGGCAGTGGCAGATAGCCTGACAGGGCCACCAGCCCGGCCAGGCGCTGGGGCGCGCGTAGGCCTGCCAGCAGCGTCATGGCGCAGCCCTGTGAAAAACCCATGAGCACGGTGCGCCCGGGCGGCACGCCGCGTTCGGCTTCACGGTCCAGCAGGCGCTGCACCAGGGCCTGCGAGGCGCGCAACCCGGCTTCGTCTTCGGCACGCGACCCATCCGGGCCGGGCGGGTGGATGTCGTACCAGGCGCGCATCTCGTAGCCGCCGTTGATGGTCACCGGCTGCACCGGCGCACTGGGGAACACGAAGCGCACCGGGCCGACGGCGTCAAGGTCCAGCTCCTGCGCAATGGGCACGAAGTCGTGCCCATCGGCGCCCAGGCCGTGCAGCACCACAATGCTGGCCACCGGCGTGGCGCTGTTGTCACCACCGGTGACGAGTTCGATGATTTCGATGGAAGAGGTGTTCATGTTGCCAGCATAGCGGCAGCAAGGACCGATGCGTGACCGGTGCAGGTCGGCGAACAGTGATCGACACGGTGCAGCGATCCGATCAGCAGCCTGTCGGTCTGCTTCACGGCCTGACCTTGTTCCCCACGAACAGGTGAAACCCTCTAAACACAATGCTGGCGGCTTGGTAGATTCGCTGGCTGAACACAACAACGGAGACCGACCTCATGAGCAAAATTGCGCCCGACCTGCTGGCCCTGCAACGCCTCTACCACTGGGAGAAGACCGCGCCGACCCGGGTGGCCCTCACCCAGCCCATGGGCAGCGGTGCCGTACAGGATTTCACCTGGGCGCAAGTGGCCGACCAGGTCCGGCGCATGGCCGCCCATCTGCAGTCGCACGGGTGGGAACCTGGCTCCAAGGTGGCCATCCTGTCCAAGAACTGCGCCTGGTGGATGATGAGCGACCTGGCGATCTGGATGGCGGGCTACGTGTCGGTGCCGCTTTATCCCACGCTGGCGCCAGAGACCATCCGGCAGATCCTGTCCCACAGCGAGTCCAAGGCCCTCTTCGTCGGCAAGCTCGACGGCTGGGAAGGCATGAAGCCTGGGGTGCCCGGCGACCTTCCCTGCATCAGCTACCCGCTGTCTCCCGCTGACGCCATCAAAAGCTACGAAGGCTGGGACGCCATCTGCAAGCGCACCCAGCCACTGAAGGGCGAGCCCGTGCGCGACGGCGATGAGCTCGCCACCCTCATCTACACCTCGGGCACCACCGGCATGCCCAAAGGCGTGATGCACACCTTCGCCAACTTCGCCTGGGCGCTCGACGCTGGCCTCAAGCGCATTCCCATGAATGGCGAAGACCGGATGCTGTCGTATCTGCCACTGGCCCACGTGGTCGAGCGCATGCTGGTCGAACACGGCTGGTTGCGCACCGGCATGCATGTGTTCTTTGCAGAATCGCTCGACACCTTCGCCGCCGACCTGCAGCGCGCTCGCCCCACCATCTTCTTCTCGGTGCCACGCCTGTGGGTCAAGTTCCAACAGGGCATCCACCACAAGATGCCACCGGCCAAGCTGAACCGCCTGCTCGGCATCCCCCTCATCGGTGGCATCGTTCGCAAGAAGGTCATGAAAGCCCTGGGGCTGGACCAATGCAAGTTCGCCGCTGGCGGGGCAGCCCCCATGCCGCTCGCCTTGCTGGAGTGGTACAGCAAGCTGGGCCTGCACATCAACGAGGGCTACGGCATGACCGAGAACCTCGCGCTTTCCCACATCACCGAACCGGGCAAGAACCAGCAAGGCACGGTGGGTCCCGTTTATGAGGGGGTGCAACACCGCATCGACCCCGAGACCGGCGAAGTGCAGATGAAGAATTCCGCCATGATGCTGGGCTACTACAAGGAGCCCGAAAAGAGCCAGGAGTCGTTCACGGCGGACGGCTGGCTCAGAACCGGCGACAAGGGCACGATCGACAAGCAGGGCCTGCTCCGCATCACCGGGCGGGTGAAGGATCTGTTCAAGACGGGCAAGGGAAAATACGTCGCGCCAGCGCCCATCGAAGACAAGCTGGTGATGCACGAAGCGGTGGAGGCCTGCGTGGTCACCGGCGCCAACCTGGGGCAGCCCCTGGGCATCGTGATGCTCAACGCAGATGCTGTGGCACAGGTCGCTGAGCCCAGCGCGCGCGCAGAACTCGAAAATTCACTGACCGCGCATCTGAAATCCATCAACGCGACGCTCGACCCTCACGAGCAACTGCAATGCATCGTGGTGGTCACGACCGCCTGGACCGTAGACAACGACGTCATCACGCCCACCTTCAAAGTCAAGCGCAACCGCATTGAGGACCTGTACGCCAGGCACTACGAAAGCTGGGAAGCATCAGGCAAGAAAGTGGTCTGGCAGTCCAGCTGAAGCCCCTGCCGAAGCCTGTGCATGCGCAGGCTTCGGCGTCTTCATGACCGGCTTTGCGAAGCAGCCGGTCCGGCGCTTCCATCGCCACCCGGCTCGGTGTCTAGCCGTGCCATCAGACCCAGGGCACCGGCTTCGCACAATCGCATGACGGCCTCAAACCTGTCCGATTCGCCGTAATAGGGATCGGGCACCTCGGTGGTACCGGTGACCCCCGCATACACAAGATGCAGGTGCAGCTTGTGGCGGAATTGCGACGGGCACTCTTGCTCCAGATGCATCAGGTTGTCCCGGTCCATCGCCAGGATCAGATCAAACCGCTCGAAATCGTCCGGCATTACACGGCGCGCACGTTCCTTGTGGATGGCCCCGTACCCCCTGGCCGAAGCCACGGCGATGGCACGTGGGTCTGCAGGGGCCCCTTGGTGGCCTGCGTAAGTGCCCGCCGAGTCCACCTCGAACCGATGCCCTTGCTGGCGCTGTTCCAGCAACCCCTTCAAGGCACTGGAGGCCATGGGCGATCGGCAGATGTTGCCCATGCACACCACCAGAATTCGAATCATGTGTCGATCCCAAGAAGCACAAAGCCCGCCATGAGCGGGCCTTGCTGACGCTTTCAACCGCCCGGCGGTGGCGGATGGAGGCGAACGGGTCAGATACGGAAATCTTCGATGCTCTTGCCGGCCGCCAGCGCGGTACGCACCCACTCGGGCTTGCGACCTGGACCACCTGCCCAGAGTTCGCCATTCGGACCACGGAATTTGGCGGGCGCGCTGGATTTGGACTTGGCGGCCTTTTTGCCACCTGGGCCGCCACCCAGATCAGCCGGCGTAATGCCGTATTGCTTCATTTTGGCCTTGATATCTGCAATCACCGAAGACAGCTCGTCTTTGCGGGCCTGCTCGGCTTGTGCCATCAAGGCTTGGGCTTGCGCCATCAGTTCTGAATAGGTTGCCATTGATCGTCCTTGTTGCTCGGTTATAAGGTATGGGTTTCAACACCTCTGCGAGGCGTGCCCCATTCTAATAGCTATTGGCGCAAGGCCATCCAACCCTGAAGATCTGAAGGTAATTCAGAATGTAACTCCATTGAATTACCCGTGACCGGATGCGTCAAGCGCAATCGCCATGCGTGTAGGAACATCCGCTTCAATCCGAGTTTCGACAATTGACGATTGAGTTCAAAATCGCCGTATTTGTCGTCCCCCACAATCGCATGCCCTGCGCTGGCCAGGTGAACCCGGATCTGGTGGGTGCGCCCGGTCTTGATCGTCACCTCCAGAAGACTGAAGCCCTCTGCCATGGCCGCAGGCAAGCCTGCCGGGGCACCCACCTTGGCGGCCACCTTCACCAGGGTGACGGCGTGCATGGCGTCGGGGTCGTCCTTTGTGGTGACACGAACCCTTCGCTCGCCGTCTGGCAGGAGGTATTTGTGCAGGGGCTGATCCAGCACCTTCATTCTGGCGGGCCAGTTCCCCTTGACCAACGCCAGATAGGTCTTGCCGGTTTCCCGTTCGCGAAACTGCTCCTGCAATACCTTGAGCGCACTCTTCTTTTTCGCAATCAGCAGCAATCCGCTGGTTTCCCGGTCCAGTCGGTGCACCAATTCCAGGAAACGGGCCAGCGGGCGCGCCTGGCGCATTTGTTCGATCACGCCAAAACTCACGCCACTGCCACCATGAACCGCCACGCCTGCGGGTTTGTCGACGGCCAGAAAGGCTTCATCTTCGTAAACCACTGCAAATTCTCGCGCCGGCGCTGGATTGGCCACTTTTTCCTGCGCCCGTTCCGATACCCGGATGGGAGGAATGCGCAACACGTCGCCCAATGCCAGGCGATCTTCGGCGCTGACCCGGCCTTTGTTGCGCCGCACTTCGCCGGAACGAATGATGCGGTACAGGTGGGTTTTGGGCACGCCTTTGAGGGTGCGAAACAGGTAGTTGTCCAGCCGCTGCCCCACCGACTCTTCATCGACCGTGAGGTATCGAACAGCCAGAGGTGGTGCAACAGGGGACATGGCTATCAGAATAAGACCACCACAACGACCGGAGCTGTCTATAATGCTCCACACCAGTCGTGTGCTGTAAGTGATTGATTTGTCTTGAGTTTAAGGCAGTCGCTGCAAACGGCCGCTCCCACGCCATTGGCCCGGGGCCCTTCTGGTAAAAAGTTGCCACCCGCAGCACCCGGACCATTTTCATTGCCTGACGCATTTGCAGACGAATCCAGGCACGGAACCGGTCAGGCCGATGCTGAGGGCGAATCCGCTACAGAAAACGCGAACCCGAATACGGAATACCCCAGTCACCCAGCCCGGTCAACGGGCTGGGTGAGGACGAAGTGAAACCAGAGACCCACCGGCCAGAGCCATGTCATTGACAGCCCCCTGGTCATCCCTGTTCACCCACCTCCACGCGCCTACGCCCTGACCCGGCGGTTCGACGCGGCACACATGTGCCCGCCCGTGTCGAACACACCCCGAACCGCGGGTCAACGGCTCTCCGGCAATTCCCTCCCTCGTTCGCTTTTCCCGCTGGTTCAAGGCAGGTGGGACGTGTGCGGCCTTTCGGCCCGCAAGTCCTTGTGTGTTTGAACGAAGGAAAACGCATCATGAAACGCATGCTGATCAACGCCACGCAGGCCGAAGAACGCCGCCTGGCGATTGTGGACGGGCAAAAACTGCTCGACTACGAAATCGAAATCGAAGGGCGCGAACAGCGCAAGGGCAACATCTACAAGGCGGTCGTCACCCGCGTCGAACCGTCGCTCGAAGCCTGCTTCGTCGACTACGGCGAAGAACGCCACGGCTTCCTGCCGTTCAAGGAAATCTCGCGCCAGTATTTCGCCGCCGGCGTGCCGGTCAACCAAGCTCGCATCAACGACGTGATCAAAGAGGGCCAGGAACTGCTGGTCCAGGTGGAAAAGGAAGAGCGCGGCAACAAGGGCGCAGCCCTCACCACCTTCGTCAGCCTGGCGGGCCGGTATGTGGTGCTCATGCCCAACAACCCACGCGGCGGCGGTGTGAGCCGGCGCATTGAAGGCGAAGACCGGCAGGAACTCAAGGCCGCACTCGACCAGCTCGAATACCCCAACGGCATGAGCATCATCGCCCGCACCGCCGGCATCGGCCGCGATGCTGCCGAGCTCCAGTGGGACCTCAACTACCTGCTCAAGCTCTGGAACGCCATCGACGGCGCGACCAAGGGTGCCAAAGGTGCCTTCCTGATTTACCAGGAATCGAGCCTGGTGATCCGCGCCATCCGCGACTACTTCAACAGCGACATCGGCGAGATCCTGATCGACACCGACGACATCTTCGAGCAGGCGCACCAGTTCATGAGCCACGTGATGCCCGAGCACGGGCACCGTGTGAAGCGCTACCGCGACGACGCACCGCTGTTCAGCCGCTTCCAGATCGAACACCAGATTGAAACCGCCTACAGCCGCATCGTGCAGTTGCCCAGCGGCGGCGCCATCGTGATCGACCAGACCGAAGCGCTGGTGGCGGTGGACGTGAACTCGGCCCGTGCCATCAAGGGCGGCGACATCGAAGAAACCGCCACCCGCACCAACCTGGAAGCCGCCGACGAAGTGGCTCGCCAGGCCCGCCTGCGCGACCTCGGTGGCCTCCTGGTGATCGACTTCATCGACATGGACGAGTCGAAGAACCGCCGCGAAGTGGAAAACCGCCTGCGCGATGCCCTGCGCCAGGACCGCGCCCGCGTGCAGTTCGGCTCCATCAGCAAATTCGGCCTGCTCGAAATGAGCCGCCAGCGCCTGAAGCCCGCCCTCAACGAAGGCGCTTCCATTCCCTGCCCACGCTGCGGTGGTTCCGGCCACATCCGCGACACCGAAAGCTCGGCGCTGCAGATCCTGCGCATCATCCAGGAAGAGTCGCTCAAGGACAGCACGGCCGCCGTGCTGGTGCAGGTGCCGGTCGAGGTGGCCAGCTTCCTGCTCAACGAAAAGCGCACCGAAATCACCAAGATCGAACTCAAGCAGCGCATCAACGTGCTGCTGGTGCCCAACAAGTCGCTCGACACACCCAACTACAAGCTCGAGCGCCTCAAGCACGACGACCCGCGCCTGGACAACCTGGACGTGAGCTACAAGATGGCCGAGGAGGCCGACGACGTGGCCATGTTCACGCGCCGCAGTCAGGAGCGCAGCAACAAGCAGGAGCCCGTGATCAAGGGCGTGCTCCCTGACGGTCCCGCCCCTGTGGCCGCACCCCGTCCAGAGGTCGTAGCACCGGTCGTGCCTGCCAAGCCTGTGGCCGCGCCCGCAGCCAAGGCCGCAGCGGCAGTGGAAACCGGCTTCTTTGGCTGGCTCAAGAGCCTGTTTGGTGCAGACGCCGCCCCGGCAGCAGCGCCGGCCCCAGCACCCCTCGCAGCACCCAAGGGCGAGCGCGAGGAGCGCACCGAGGGACGCCGCGATGGTCGCGACGGCCGCCAACGCGGTGGTCGCCAGGGTGGCGAAGCACGTGGCGGTTCCCGCGAAGGCGGACGCGGCACGGGTCGCGGCGAAGCCCGTGTGGCCGGACGTGGTGAAGGCCGCCCGGACAGTCGCAGCGAGGCGCGACCAGACAACCGCAGTGAAGGTCGCGCTGAAGGTCGCACCGACGTTCGTGGCGAAGGCCGCAACGAGGGCCGGGCCGAAGGCCGCCAGGATTCCCGCGGCGGCGAGCAGCGCCGGGGCGAAGGTCGTGGCGAGCGCGGCGAAGGCCGCAACGGAGGTCGCCGGGACAATCGCCGCGAGGCACCAGCCGGTGAAGCCACCGCACTGCCCGCTGGCACCGCAGCACAGAGCGAAGCCGGTGAGGCCACCGACACCCAGCGCCGCGAGCGCCGCGGACGCAACGACAACCGTCGCCGCGGCGGGCCAGCAGAAGGCACAGAAGCTCTGCCACAGGGCACCGTGGAAGACAGCAACCTCGCGCCTGCCCGTGACGCAGGCACCGCTGCCGTCGACACCAACGAAAATGCAGTGACCCAGGCACCTGAAGGCCGTGAAGACGACGGCGCACCGCGCGCACCGCGTGAGCGTCGCAGTCGCGACCGCTACGGCCGCGACCGACGCGAGCGCGCACCCCGTGACGAGGCAGAAGCTGGCCAGGCCAGCGCCGCAGCGGCCGAACCGGTGACGCCTTCGGCCACCGCCCAGGACGACGCCGCATACGAGCCGCCGGTGCGAAGCAGCTACTTCAGCCTGCCCACAGAAGCGGCCCCGTCAGCGGCTACCCCGCCCACCGGGCAGCCTGCGGCCGATCGCGCGGCCGCGCCGCAAGCGCCTGTGACGAGCGAAACACCCCGGCAGGCCGTGGCTGAAGAGGTGGCACCATCTGTCGAGCGCCGAGAGGCAGAAAAGGCAACCGCGCCTGTGACCACGCCGACGCCTGTGGCCGCCGGCCTGCCCGCTGTGCCGGCATTCGAGTTGTCCATCGAATCGCTGCAGCAGGTGGCCCAGTCCAGCGGACTTGAATGGGTGAATTCCAACCCTGAAAAAGTGGCACAGGCACAGGCCGCCATTGCTGCCGAACCCAAGCCGATTCATGTGCCCCGGGAACCCCGTCCCGCCGTGGTGCTGGACGAAGGTCCCCTGGTGCTTGTGGAGACACGCAAGGACCTGCGCAACATGACGCTTCCGTTCGAGAACAACTGAAGTCGCCCGGCCTTGATCGGTCATTGACGGCACCAGACAGCCGCCAACAAAAAAAGAAGCCAGCCCACTCGGGCTGGCTTCTTTTTTGGGTGTTCATGCAGCGCGAACGGAGGATCGTGGCATGGTGCTGACGCGCCCTTCGCGCTGTACCGCCCTATTCCAGCAGCGCGGCTTTCTTCCAGGCGTCATGGGCGGCCAGCTCATCGCCCCGCTCCTCGGCCAGCCGTGCCAACGCGCACCAGCAGCGCCGCAGCAGCGTCTGATCGCTCAGACTGTGACTGGCCTGCCCCAGCAGCTGTGACGCCTTGCCCCACAACTGGTAGTGCATGCAGGCCTGCCCTGCCAGGTACTGAAGATAGGGGTTGTTCGGTATCTGCCTCTGGCGCTGCTCCAGGCGGGACAACCAATCGGCATCGATGGGTTCCAGTGCCGGTTCCAGCGCCCGGGTCAGGTGCAGTTGCTGGGTCTCGTCCAGCGATTCGAATTGGTCCCACACGGGGTCCAGCCAACTCCGAACCAACTCGGCCGTTGCGTGTCTGGCCGCTTCTGCGCCATCGTCGTCGCCCGCGTTGACATTGAAGCTGTTCGCGCGCATGGCCGCAGCCACCGCCAGTTCGGGCGTGAGCCGCTCGGCCGCATCCAGGCCCTCCCACACGCTGCGCAGTTGGGTCAGATCGTGGGCTTCGCGCAGGCCATCCTGAACCAGCCCGCGCACGATGCTGCGAGAAGCATCGGGTGAAAAGGCCCCGTGTTTGGCCAGCAGCCGCGCGGTGTCCAGGGCCTCGCTGGTCGCGCCGCCCAGGCGGGCCACGTTCAGCTTGAGGCGGAGCGCCTGGATCCGGCGAGCCGCGCCCTGAGGCAATTCGGCCAGACGGCTTCTCGCTGCTTCGACATTCCGGTCTTCGACCGCCCACCGAACCGCGCGCAGCAGGGCACCCTCATGGGCCTCAGGCGCCTTGGCCGCCAGTCTGGGGTGCAGCGCTGCATGCAGGTGTTCATCGCGCTGCTCGGCATTGCGCAACGACTGAGCGCTTTCTGCCGCGAGCAGATGGGCCAGCAGCTTCAGCTGGTGGCGGCGCGGCCATTGCGATGAATTGCCGGACTTCAGTTGCTCAAGTGCGTGCAGCGCGGCGGCCTGGGCCCGCACAAAACGACCTGAGAGCTGGTGGGACAAGGCGTCCATGACAGCACCCACAGCCGCCCGTTCCACCTGCTGCGCACGCCAGCGCTGTGCCTGCGCAGGCAGGTCGCGCAGCATCGAAACGGCGCGCAAGCCGGCATACAACAGCACAAAACCTGCCACCAGGGCAAACAGTACCATGTTGAACGAGACATCAAAGCGATAAGGCGGCCAGAACAGGGTGACCGTGGACTGGTTGTGCCCGACCAGCAAGGCCAGCGCCACCGCCAGTGCCGCCAGGCCCAGAAACCAGAAAACGCTGCGCATGGCGCCACCTTGCTTGCGCCGCATCAACGACCTCCTGCAGCGGCGCTGAGTGCCGCCAGGGTTTCATCGGGCCGTGGCAACACCCCATCCACGATGTCTTTGCGTACCTGGCTAACAGCCACCTGCGCACCGCGCACCAGCGGCGACGAGGTGTCAAAGTACTTTGCAATCGCCGCTTCCACGGCGATCAGGTCGGCCTGACTGGACGCCATGTGACGGGCCAGCAAGCCCAAGCGCGCGTTGAGCAACTTGAGTTTGAGGTTTTCCCGGATGAAGAAAGCCTGTTCGGGTGCCAGCAGCACCGCTTCGGGCTGATCGATGCGACTGACCCGCACCAGCTCACGACCGCTGCGGGTGACGTCGGTCCAGATCGTGGACCACAGACCGGTCCACCAGTCGGCCACACGCGCCCAACCTTCACCAAGGCCACGGGCACCGGGGTTGGCCTCAGGTGGCTGTGAATCCACCTTTTGATCAGCAGTATCCACCGCAGGCAAAGCCGACTTCGTGGGGGCGGCCACAGCGCGCTGGCCCACCTGGTTCAGAAGGGGCCATTCATCGACCTGTCGCGCCACCTCATCGAGTCGCAAAACCAGGGCCGGAATGTCGGCGAGCGAAGCGGCCTGGATGCGTTCAATGTCACGCGTGATCGCCCGTTGCACCGGATTCAACCGGGGCTGCGCTGCGCGCCCGATGCGCTGGTCCACCGCTTGCAGGGCTGAAATCAACGGTTGCGCGCTGCCGGTGAGCTGGGTTTGCTGCTGGGCGAGGCGCAGTGCGGCTTCAAGGTCCTGGACCAGGTTGTCGTCCCGCGAGCGGGACAGTGTCAGCATCAGCTCATCGAGCTGGCTGCGCTGCAGACTCACCTCAGATAGCCGGACCTCAGCCACGCTCAAGCGTGCCTGCAACTCCTGGGTGAGCGCTTCGGCCTGGGTGGCCAGGGTTCTGGCCTCCACCGCCGTGGCACCACTCTCCTGGCTGCGGCGGGCCAGCTCCTGCTGGGTGAAATCCAGCTTTTGCCAGAGCATGCCGCTCAGGGCCAGTGCAGCAAGAGCGACCACCAGGGCCAGCAGCAGAACCCATTGCCCAGAGGCGCGCGCCGCGGACGGGTGCGCGGTGTGTCCGCCAGGATCTGGACGCGGCAAGGTGGGCGGAGGAAGGGGGGCGCTAGGGGATTCGCTGGGGACTTGATTCATGCGTGACTCCACGTCGATTCTAGGGCGAGCATCACGTCACGCAACGCCGGTCGGCTGGTCACCACCCGTCCAAAACCCGCTGCCAGCGCGCTTTGTGCAATGCGGGGGTGGGTGGCCAGCGCAAAAGTGTCCTGCCAGCCGGCCTGTGGCATCAGGCTTTGCAGATGGGTCAGTGCCTCCGAGCTGCTGAACAGCCACGCGGCGTCGGGCCCCACTGCGGCGCGGGCCAGCGCCTGCTGCCCGGGTGACCAGACCGGGGCACGGCGTTCGTAGGCGACACACGCCTCCACACGGGCACCGGCAGCCAGGCACTGCCTGATCAACCAGTCGCGACCGGTGCCGGCCACGCTGTCGACAGGCGCGCCTGATGAAATGCCACGCACGATGAGCACCTGGGCGCCGGCATGCAACTGCGGTGCCACGACGGGCCAGAGTGTTTCCGAATCAAACTGCGGCGCGTCCTGCGCCGGGGCGTCGACGCGATCCACCGGCACGCCGGCCTCCTGCAGCGCGGCCGCGGTGGCCGGCCCGGGTGCCCAGAAGCGGGTCGATGCATGTCCGGCAGCGAGCGCCGAGGCTACGCGCTTTGGCGCCATGCCTGCGAAAAAATGGGTCACCGCCGCGCCGCTGACGAACATGGCCGCATCGACCTGAAACACCTGTTGCCGCCAGTCCTGCAAAGCCTTCAGGGTCGCCACGTCGCTCGGCTCGCCGATCTCGATCAGGGGCAAGGCGTGGGCTGGCCATGCGCGCTGGCACAGGGCGTCGGTCCAGATCTGCGCCTCTGGCGCGGGCCGCGTCACGATGAGCCGACTCAGCCGCGCGGGTCCGCGAGGGTCGGTGGCGAGGGTCAAGGTTTCAGCCCTCCGGTTTCGGTGGCTGGGCGCCGGCCGACTTCAGCGCATCGGCCACCTGCCTGCCCAGGGCCTCCGCCTGTTCGAGCGATTCGACCTGCGCCTGGTCTCGCACACGCACCATCGGTGAAGCACCCTCAGGATCGCCCCAGGCGGCATCCAGCCACAAGGATGCCGAAGCGCCTGTCGAAGCCGCTTCGCCATCCCACTGCGCGTAGGCCGCCAGGGGCATCGAGCAACTGCCACCCATGGCCCTGGAGACCGTGCGTTCGGCGGCCACACGCAGCCAAGTGGGCATGTGGATCAGGGGCGCCAGCGCAGCCATCAGGTCATCCCGGCCGGCACGCACCTCAATGCCCAGCGCACCCTGGCCTGCCGCAGGCAGCGACTCCACCGGTTCGAAGACATGGCGAATGCGACCGGCCAGGCCCAGGCGCTTGAGGCCTGCCGCAGCCAGCACAATGGCGTGATACTGACCCTCGTCCAGCTTTCGCAGCCGGGTATCGAGGTTGCCGCGCAGGGGTTCGATGCGCACGTCCTGACGGCCCAGGCGATCCAGCGCTTCACGCAACAGCACCAGCCGACGCAGGCTGGAGGTGCCCACCACCGCATCGGGTGGCAGACCAGCCAAACCGCCGCACACGGGCGACACCCAGGCGTCTCTGGGATCTTCCCGCTCCATCACGCAGGCCAGCACAAAACCCGGGGGCAGGTCCATGGGCACGTCCTTGAGCGAATGCACCGCGATGTCGGCGCGCCCCTCTTCCAGCGCCACCTCCAGCTCCTTGACGAACAGGCCCTTGCCACCCACCTTGGAGAGGCTGCGATCCAGAATCTGGTCGCCCTTGGTGGTCATGCCCAGCAGGTGGACGGTGTGACCCAGGGCCTCCAACAGAGCTTTGACGTGCTCCGCCTGCCACAGGGCAAGACGGCTTTCGCGGGTGGCGATGGTGATCTTCATGGGGGGTGGGCTGATGGGTCGGTGCGCCAAAGCAGATGAGCGGCCAACCCATGTTTTCGTTCCTGCCTGGTAACGGGCTGACAGCGTTGGGATGCTAGCATGCGGGCTGCTCAAAATTTCAGCACCCTCTTCCATGAACCGAAAGCCCGCACGCGCCGCCGCATCCCCTGCAACGACCCCGGCAAGGGCCGCTGCGACGACCCCGAAACCTCGGTCAGGTGCCGACAAGGACAAGCCGCTGATTGAAGACATTCGCCTGCTGGGGCGCATTCTGGGCGATGTGATCCGTGAGCAGGAAGGACAAGCGGCGTTCGAGCTGATCGAACAGATCCGGCAGCTCTCTGTCGCGTTCCGCCGCCACGCAGACCAGTCCGCGGACAAGGCCCTGAAGAAGCTGCTCAAGGGACTGAGCGGCGACCAGACGGTGAGTGTGATTCGCGCCTTCACCTACTTCAGCCACCTCGCCAACCTGGCCGAAGACCGCCACCACATCCGACGTCGCGCGGTACACGAGCGGGCGGGTGATCTCCAGGAAGGCAGCCTGGCGCTCACACTGCAACGCCTGCGCAAGGCGGGCATCGCGCCTTCGGAGGTGCTGCACACGCTGGCACAAAGCCACATTTCACCGGTGCTCACCGCCCATCCCACCGAGGTGCAGCGCAAGAGCATTCTGGATGCCGAACGCGCCATCGCCCGGCTGCTCACCGAGCGCGAAGCCGGTGAAGCGCGCCTGCCCCGCGAGCTGGCAGACAACGAAGCCCAGATACGGGCGCGCGTCACGCAGCTCTGGCAGACGCGGCTGCTGCGCTTCACCAAGCTGACCGTGGCCGACGAAATCGAAAACGCGCTCAGCTACTACGAAGCCACATTCCTGACCCAGATCCCCAGGATCTACCGTGACCTGGAGCTGGGCCTGAAGGACAAGGGCACGGCAGGCCAGCCTTTGGCCACGTTCCTGCGCATGGGCCAGTGGATAGGCGGCGACCGCGACGGCAACCCGAATGTGACGGCCGAAACGCTGGAGCTGGCGCTCAAAAGTCAGAGCGACATGGTGCTGCGCCACCACCTCACCCAGGTGCACCTGCTGGGTGCAGAGCTGTCGGTGTCGGCGATGCTGAACAGCGTCAGCCCAGCCATGCAAGCCCTGGCCGAGCGTTCACCCGACCGAAACGCCCACCGGCAGGATGAACCGTACCGTCGGGCCCTCACCGGCATCTACGCCCGCCTGGCCGCCACCCTCTCCCAGCTCACAGGCGGCGAAGCGGCGCGGCACGCCGTGGCGCCTCAAGACCCCTACGCAAGCGCCACCGAGTTTCTGGCCGACTTGCGCACGATCGAGGCGTCGCTGGTGGCGAACCACGGCGCAGCGCTGGCCAGCGCGCGCCTGCACCCGCTGATCCGCGCGGTGGAGGTGTTCGGTTTTCATCTGGCCACGGTGGACCTGCGTCAGAGCTCGGACAAGCACGAGGAAGTGATTCATGAGCTGCTGGCGGTGGCGCGCATCGAGGCGGCCTACAGCCAGCTCGACGAAGTCGGCAAACAGGCCGTGCTGCTGCGCCAGCTCAACGATGCCCGCCCCTTGCGCGTGCCGGGCGCCACATATTCGGATCACAGCCTGAGCGAGCTGAGCATTTTCGAGACCGCCCGTCTGGGGCGCCAGCGCCTGGGTGCGCAGGCCATCCGGCACGCCATCATCAGCCACACCGAGACAGTCAGCGACCTGCTGGAAGTGCTGCTGCTGCAGAAAGAAACCGGCCTGCTGCACGGTTTGCTGGGCGAAAACGCGGTCTGCGACCTGATCGTGGTGCCCCTGTTCGAAACCATCGAAGACCTGCGCAACGCCGCGCCCATCATGCGCGACTATTACGCACTGCCCGGCGTGCGCGCCATGGTGCAGCGCGGCCAGGCAGACGGGTACAGCGAGCAGGACATCATGCTCGGCTACTCAGACAGCAACAAGGACGGCGGCATCTTCACCAGCAACTGGGAGCTCTACCGCGCCGAAACCGCGCTGGTGAAGCTGTTTGATGAACTCAACGCCGGCGAAGCGTGGGGGCACATCGATCCTGCGCCGGGCAGCCCCAAGCCGGATCAGCCCCCTGGGGGGGCAGCGACCCGCGCAGCGGTGGAGCGTGGGGGCCATATCCGGCTTCGCATGTTCCACGGTCGGGGCGGCACCGTGGGCCGCGGTGGTGGCCCCAGCTACCAGGCCATCCTGGCCCAGCCACCCGGCACGGTGCGCGGGCAGATCCGCCTGACGGAGCAGGGGGAAGTCATCGGGTCGAAATACGCCAACCCCGAAATCGGCCGGCGCAACCTGGAAACCCTGGTGGCGGCCACGCTGGAAGCCACCCTGCTGCAGACCACGCGCGATGCACCGGCCGCGTTCATGGAAGCGGCAGATGCGCTTTCGCTGCACAGCATGGCGGCCTACCGCGCGCTGGTGTACGAAACCCCACGTTTCGCCGAGTACTTTTTTGATGCCACGCCGATTCGCGAAATCGCCGAACTCAACATCGGCTCCCGGCCTGCGTCGCGCAAGGCGACTCAGCGCATTGAAGACCTGCGGGCGATTCCCTGGGGCTTCAGCTGGGGCCAATGCCGGCTCACGCTGCCGGGCTGGTACGGCTTTGGTTCGGCGGTGCAGGCCTTTCTTCACCAGAATGGCCCATCGGGCGTTGCCAGGCAAAAGGCCTTGCTGCAGAAGATGGTCAAGCAATGGCCCTTCTTTCGCACCTTGTTGTCCAACATGGACATGGTGCTGGCCAAGAGCGACCTCGCCCTGGCGTCGCGGTACGCCGAGCTGGTCGAAGACCGGCGGTTGCGCAACAAGGTTTTTTCCACCGTTCAGGCGGAATGGCACCGCACGGTTGACGCATTGAACATGATCACCGGCGCCAAGCAACGGCTGGTCAGCAATGCCGCGCTGCAGCGTTCCATCCGGCACCGATTTCCCTACATCGATCCGCTGCACCACCTGCAGGTGGAACTGGTGCGGCGGTACCGCGCTGGGGAAAGCGATGCCGAAAAAGACGGCCGCGTCCGCCGGGGCATCCACATCTCGATCAACGGCATTGCAGCCGGGTTGCGGAACACAGGGTAACCCCCGCGTCGCCCCTGCGGGCCGTCACCCCCCAAGGAGAGCACACTTGCAACCTGGCTGAGCCGGTCCAGAGGTGTCCTTGGTGGGCGCTGCTTCGTTCATGCCGCCACTTTGCCATGCGCCAGCGCGGTCATTCGGCAAAACCTAGAATGCCCAGGTGACCCCATACATCAACGCCGACCTCCATTGCCATTCCATCGTGTCCGACGGCACGCTCACACCAGAAGTCCTGGCCCAGCGCGCCAAGGCCAATGGCGTGGAACTGTGGGCATTGACCGACCACGACGAAATTGGCGGACAGGACCGAGCCATTGAAGCCGCACGCCTCGCTGGCCTGCGCTACCTGACCGGCGCAGAGATTTCCGTCACCTTCGCCGGAACCACGGTGCATATCGTGGGACTGGGCATGGACCACACCCACCCTGCTCTGGTCAACGGCCTGCGCGCCACGCGCGGTGGCCGGGAAATGCGCGCCAGGGCCATGAGCGACGACCTGGCCAGGGTGGGTATTCCTGGTGTCTACGACGGGGCGCTGAAATACGTGGACAACCCCGAACTCATCTCGCGCACGCACTTTGCACGCTACCTTGTCGAGGCAGGCGTCTGCAAGGAAACCAATGAGGTCTTTCGCAAGTACATCACCGAGGGCAAGCCCGGCTTTGTGCCACACCGATGGGCGAGCTTGCGTGACGCTGTGGGCTGGATCACCGAATCAGGCGGGGTCGCGATCATTGCGCACCCGGGCCGGTACAAGCTCACCGCCAATGAAGAGTACGCGCTGTTCACCGAATTCAAGACCCTGGGCGGACAAGGCGTCGAGGTCATGACCGGTGCACATGGCCAGGCCGACTACGTGAAATACGCCGATTACTGCCAGGAATTCGATCTGGCAGCCTCACGAGGCAGTGATTTCCACAGCCCTGAAGAAAGCCACACCGATCTGGGCAAGCTGCCCTTCCTGCCTGGCAGCGTGACCCCGGTCTGGGAACTGCTGGAATCGCGCATCCACTGAGAGGCAGAGAGTCTTTCGCTCATGCCTGCCCGTTTCCTGGACAAGCTGCCACCATCGGTGCTTGGGGTGGCATTCCTCGTGCTGGCCACCGCCTGTTTTGCCGTGCTGGACACCACGGTCAAAGTGGTTGGCGCCTCCATGTCGATCCTCGTCGCGGTCTGGTTCCGCTACGTGTTTCAGGCGGTCGCCGTGGCGGCGTTCATGCTGCCCAGGCAAGGCCGCCAATTGCTGCAAACCGAACACCCCCGATACCAGGTCGTTCGTGGTCTGTTGCTGCTCATGGTCAGCGTGCTGTCCTTCGTCAGCGTGCAGTACATGCCGGTGGGCGAGTTCACCGCCATCGTCATGACCACACCGCTGGTTGTGACCCTGCTGGCGGCCTTGCTCCTGAAGGAACGCGTTTCCGTGCTGCGATGGGTGCTGGTGGCCGGCGGCTTCACGGGCGCCCTGATGGTGATACAACCGGGCGACGCGATGATCGGCTGGACCAGCCTGATCCCGCTGGTGATGGTGTTCAGCTATGCCTGCTTCCAGATTCTCACCAGCAAGATGGCGCGCACCGAAGACCCCATGACCATGCACCTCTACACCGGCTGGGTGGGCGCGCTGATCGCCACCGCCGCCCTCCCCTTGATCTGGCAAGGCATGCCTGACCTGCGCACCTTTGCCCTTCTGTGCCTGATTGGCCTGGCGGGCACCGTAGGGCACTTCCTCCTGATTCTGGCGTTCGCCAGAACCAAGGCTTCCACGCTCACGCCCTTTCTCTACTCGCAGATCGGCTTCGCCATGCTCTGTGGTTGGGTGGTGTTTGACCACATCCCTGGCCGGCTGGAGCTGGGCGGCATCGCACTCATCGTGTTGTGCGGTGCCACGGCAAGCTGGCTGACTGCGCGTGAGAAGCGGCTCCCGGTCGAACCACCGGAAGCCTGAGACGAAACGCTGGCGGCGCCGCGTTTTGCGCTCGCCACAGGCCCACGCACAATAGGCACATGTCACAGTATTTCGAAGTCCATCCCGACAACCCGCAGCCCCGCCTGCTCAAACAGGCCGCTCAATTGCTGGAACGCGGCGGCGTGCTGGCCGTGCCCACCGACTCCAGCTATGCGCTGGTCTGCCATCTGGACGACAAGGCCGCTGCCGATCGCCTGCGCCGGATCCGCCAGGTGGACGACAAGCACCACCTCACCCTGCTGTGCCGGGACCTGAGCGAGTTGGCCAGCTACGCGCGGGTCGACAACCGGCAGTACCGGCTGCTCAAGCTGGCCACACCTGGGCCCTACACCTTCATTCTCGAAGCCAGCAAGGAAGTGCCAAGGCGGCTCAGCCATCCATCGCGCAAGACCATCGGCCTGCGCGTACCCGGACACCACACCTTGCTCGAACTGCTGGCCTTGCACGGCGGCCCGCTGCTGGCCACCACCCTGATTCCGCCCGGCGAGACCGCCCCCTTGAACGACGCGAGCGAAATCCGCGAGCGCTTCCAGCATGACCTGGCCGGCGTGATCGATGCCGGTGCCTGTGCGCTCGAACCCACCACCGTGATTGACCTCACCGCCATGGGCAGTGGCGGTGAACCGGAGGTGATCCGCGAAGGGCAAGGCGCCTTGGCTCCCTTGGGACTCTAGGGCCTGTTCACACTATTTTTCCAAGATGCGTTGCGGATCAAAAAGGCCATGCGCAAGGCGCGAAACGCAGCCGGGGTCGCCCCCCGGCAAG
>NZ_JAVDWU010000006.1:0-349037 GCF_031457455.1 Hydrogenophaga palleronii | reverse complement strand
GCATCGCCTTTGCCGTTTGGCGCACCGGCAAACCGTTTGATCCGCAACGCATACCCCAGTCGCTTGACAACAAACCATAGAACCTTTGCCGGGCCACTGGTATCGCCCCTTTGAGGGGGTGACGCGCCGAAGGCGCGGCGCGGGGGTGGGCTTATCTCTCTGGCAACAGGCAGCCCTCGGCCACCTGCAACTCGTTGTCGCGCGCGAAGTGCATCACGAAGTCCCAGGCCATGGGTTCGGCGTCGCGCAAGTCGGTGTGCACCACCACACACTTCACCCCGTTGATCGTGTTGGGCACGCACCACGGCGAATAGCTCAGATGGCTGCCGGGCTGTGCACCACCCGGGCGAAATGAACTCATCACGCCCGCCAGTCGTTCGGCCCAGTCGCTGGGCCGGAAGGTGCGGCCACTCTGGGTGACGCCCTGAATGAACACTTGCTTGGCGGTGGGAGTAACCATCGGGGAAACCTGCGGGTGGAGGGCCCAGAAAGGGGGACATGGCCAGCACCAGCGCGAGGATCGCTCGCCAGGTTGGCCGCCCGGTATTCTATCTTATATAAGACTTGATCTCAGGGATAACCCGCCCTTCAGGCGGTGCGCCAGAGCCGCACCGTGCGACATGACTGCAATGCAAAACAAGCAACGATGATGCCCGCCGCTGCGCCTAGAATCGCTTTTCAACGGCTCAACCTGCGTTGAGCCGCTTTCTTTTTGGCCCTATCCCTACGGAGTCCCCGCATGAATGCCGCCGCCCCAGTCCTGGCCTCTTCGCCCCACGTGATGAACACTTACGGCCGACTGCCGATCGCGATGTCGCACGGGCGAGGCTGCCGCGTCTGGGACGTGAACGGCAAGCAGTACCTGGACGCGCTGGCCGGCATCGCGGTCAACACCCTGGGCCACGGCCACCCCAAGCTGGTGCCCGCACTGCAGGACCAGGTGGCCAAGATGATCCACTGCTGCAACTACTACCACGTGCCCGATCAGGAACGGCTGGCGCAGTTGCTGGTGGAGCGCTCCGGCCTCACCAACGTTTTTTTCTGCAGCACCGGCCTGGAGGCCAATGAGGCAGCGCTGAAACTCGCGCGCAAGTACGGGCACGACAAGGGCATCGAGCGCCCGGAAATCGTGGTCTACGAAAAAGCTTTCCACGGCCGCAGCATCGCCACCCTGTCGGCCACCGGCAACCCGAAGATCCAGGCGGGTTTCGGCCCCCTGGTCGAGGGTTTCATCCGCGTGCCGGTGAACGACATCGAAGCCCTCAGGAAAGCCACCGCCGGCAACCCCAACGTGGTGGCCGTGTTTTTTGAAACCATTCAGGGCGAAGGCGGTGTGAATCCCATGCGCGCGCAGTACCTGAAAGACGTGCGCGCCCTGTGCGATGCGCAGGACTGGCTGCTGATGATCGACGAGGTGCAGTGCGGCATGGGCCGCACCGGCAAGTGGTTTGCCCACCAGTGGGCGGGCATCAAGCCCGACGTGATGCCGCTGGCCAAGGGCCTGGGCTCGGGCGTGCCCATTGGCGCGGTGGTGGCCGGCCCCAAGGCGGCGAAGATCTTCGCCCCCGGCAACCACGGCACCACCTTTGGCGGCAACCCGCTGGCCATGCGCGCCGGGGTGGAAACCATCCGCATCATGGAAGAAGACGGCCTGCTGGCCAACGCCGAGCGGGTGGGCGCCCACCTGCGCGGCTTGTTCGAAGCTGGCCTGGCCGGCAAGCCGGGCGTGAAGGACATTCGCGGTCAGGGCCTGATGATCGGCGTGGAGCTGGACAAGCCCTGCGGCGTGCTCACGCAGAGGGCGGCCGACGCCGGCCTGCTGATCAGCGTGACCGCCGACAGCGTGATCCGCATCGTGCCGCCGCTGATCTTGAGCACCGCCGAGGCCGACGAAATCGCAGCCATCCTGCTGCCGCTGGTGCACGCCTTCCTGGCAGAGTGAGCACGCCATGAACATCCGCCACTACCTCCAGTTCAAGGACCTGAACGCCGACGAGTACGCCTACCTGCTCACCCGCGCGGCCTTCATCAAAGCCAGGTTCAAGGCATTCGAGAAGCACCAGCCGTTTGCCGACCCGGACCGCACGCTGGCCATGATCTTCGAAAAGGCGAGCACCCGCACCCGCGTGAGTTTCGAAGCCGGCATGTACCAGCTGGGTGGCTCGGTGGTGCACCTCACCACCGGCGACAGCCAGCTGGGCCGTGCCGAACCCATTGAAGACAGCGCCAAGGTCATCAGCCGCATGGTCGACCTGGTGATGATCCGCACCTACGAGCAGAGCAAGATCGAAGCCTTCGCCGCCCATTCGCGCGTGCCGGTCATCAACGGCCTGACCAACGAATTCCACCCCTGCCAGATTCTGGCCGACCTGTTCACCCTGGTTGAGTACCGCCCGGCGGCCAGTGGCAACCCGTTGGACGCTTTCAAAGGCAAGGTGGTGGCCTGGGTGGGCGATGGCAACAACATGGCCAACACCTGGCTGCAAGCGGCCGAATTGCTGGGCTTCACCGTGCACGTGAGCACGCCCAGCGGCTACGAGGTGGACGCCAAGCTGGCGGGCATCAGCGACCCCGGCTGCTACAAGGTTTTCAAGGACCCGAAGGAGGCCTGCAAAGGCGCTGACCTGGTCACCACCGACGTGTGGACCAGCATGGGCTACGAAGCAGAGAACGAAGTGCGCCGCGCCGCTTTCGCCCAGTGGTGCGTGGACGAAGCCATGATGGCCGTGGCCAAGCCCGATGCGCTGTTCATGCACTGCCTGCCCGCCCACCGCGGTGAAGAAGTGAGTGCCGAAGTGATTGACGGCCCGCAATCCGTGGTGTGGGATGAAGCTGAGAACCGGATGCATGCCCAGAAGGCGCTGATGGAGTATCTGCTGCTGGGTCGCTTGAACTGAACACGGCGTTGCCACCAGCATGGGCCTGATGGAGCACTTTCTGCCTGAATGGCAGTTTCAGGAGCGGCACGAACGCTGGCTGCCCGGCGTCCTGGCCGAACGGGCCTTCGACGCTGTGGTGCCCGCTCTGCAAGCGAAAGACCCGATGATCGAAAAGGCGATTGCGTTGCGCGAATGGCCTGGCCGAATGCTGCAGCGCATGGGCGCTGGCGGCGCCCGATTACCTGCACAGGTCTTTGGCTTCGACAGTTTCACGCCATTGGGTACCGTGCCGGGCTGCGAAGTGGCCTTTGGCCTGGTGGGCAAGTTCTGGCGACTGGACTATGGACTGGTACCCACCGCCAATGCACAGGCCTTCGAGCGGGTGCAAGGTGAGCCCAAACTGGTGCTTGACGTTTGCGTGGAACCTGACACCGATGGTTGCCGACTGGTCACGCGCACCCGCGTGCACTGCCCGACCGAATCCTTGCGTCGGAGCTTCCTGCCGTACTGGTACCTGATTCGGCCCGTGAGCGGACTCATCCGCCACCGGCTGCTGGCGCGCATGCAGCGCCTGAGTCTGACCCAACCATGAGCGTTTGCACCTCCTGCGGCGCCTGCTGCGCCAGCTTTCGGGTGGACTTCTCGGTGTTTGAAACCCAGTCGGAAGGCGGCAACGTGCCCGATGGACTGTGGGTACCGGTGACCGACAGCATCAGTCGCATGCGCGGCACCGACCACGGCCGCCCTCGCTGCGCCGCCCTCTCCGGCAAGGTCGGCGAAAGAGCCACCTGCGGCATCTACGAATGGCGACCCAACCCTTGCCGTGAGTTTGAAGAAGGCAGCGACGCCTGCAACCAGGCGCGTCGTCGCCACGGTCTGCCACCGCTGGCCGATTGAACGCTCCGCAGCGGCCAACTCACCTTATCGAAGCCAGCAACAAGCCGGCGAAGCACACAAAAAGCACCGCGCTGGCGCGACCGAGCAACCGGGTGGCGGTGTCGGACGTGAGCCAGGGCCGGGCACGGGTGGCGACCGCAGCCAGAGAACCATGAACAATCAACAGCACCAGGGCATAGGCCACGATGGCACCAGCGGTGCGCCAGACAGACAGGGTCTGCGACGCCCCGTCCAGCGCCACCTGGGGCAGGACCGTCAGAAAAAAGAGGATGGGCTTGGGGTTGCTGGTCTGCAGCCAGAAGCCCTTTCCCAGCAATGGGGTGGCAGGCCAGGTGCGCGCGCCATCGGCACGGGGGGCCTGCCCACTCGCCGAACGGTGGCGGTTCCAGGCGCCATGGGCCAGGTACAGCAGGTAGGCGGCGCCCGCCAGCTTGAGCGCGGCAAACAAGAGCGCGTTCGCATTCACCAACACCCCCAAGCCCAGCACCGACAACGAGGCCATCAGCGCAGCGCCCAGGGCCAGGCCACAGACACCGTGCATGGCCACGCGCCAGCCCCGCACCAAGGCATTGTCCAGCGTCATCAACAGGCCAGGCCCCGGGCTGACCACGGTCAGCACCACCATCATCAGATACAAGCCATCGATTTCACGCATGTCCAGTGCTCTCCGCAGATTCCGAATGGAGACCGAGTGTGGCCAGCACCTGCCCTGGAGGCAAACCACTTTTGTGCGATCATGTGTTGAGTTTTCATCAACACCAGACCAGCATGGCCTCCACACCGCTGCATGCACTGCAGGTGTTTATTGAAGTGGCGCGGCGAGGCGGCATACGGCCCGCCGCCGAATCGCTCAACGTCACACCCGGCGCGGTCAGCCGCCAGATCAAGAGCCTCGAAGTACACCTGGGGCGCCGCCTGCTCGAACGGCAACCCGGCAGCATGGCCAGCCTCACACGCGAAGGCGAGCAGCTGCTCCACCGCAGCCGTGGCCACATGGACGGGCTGCAGCAGATTCTGTCGGGCCCCACCACGAACCGGCGTGTCCGGGCCGTGGTGGTCAACACCAGCGTCACGCTGGCCATGCACTGGCTGATTCCCCAACTGCCAAAGCTGCAGCAGCGCCACCCGACGTTGAGGGTCGAGGTGCAAACCGACGACGGCCCGGCAGATAAATCGCTGCCGGTGGATGTGTTCTTGCGGCGCGATCATGCCGAGTTGGCGGGCCTGCAGGCCGAGCCCTTTCTGACGGAGTACGCGGCCCTGGTGGTCAGCCCCAGGGCATGGCCCCTGGACCATCCCTGGAACGATGCAGCCCTGCGGCGCACGCCTCGCATTGCCGCGCGCTCGCGTCCGGATCTGTGGCCCGCCTGGTGCGAGCACCAGGGGCTGGACGAAGCCGCCTTGCCCCCCGTCCAGATGTTTGACAACACCATCCTGGCCATACAAGCGGTGGTGCAAGGCCTGGGCGTGGGCGTACTGCCCCTGCCCTTCGTGGCCGACATGCTGGCGGCCAAAACCCTCAGGCAGTTGCCCTCCCCACCGGTGCCCACCGGCAGCTACGCTTTTGCCGTGCGGACCGGGCGCGAAGCTTCGCGTGTGACCGCTTTCACCGACTGGCTGGAATCCACTGGGCACGCCGCCCAGACGGCCCGGCCTTGACCTCCCACTGACCGCCCCATGCAAGCACTCTTTGATGCCATCGCCACGATGGCCATGCCCACCGATGCCCAGCGCATCTTCCACGGCCGGGGTGGTCTGTACCCGGGTTGTGAAGCCTGGGCACTGGACGCCTTCCCGCCCGTGTGGCTGATCACCAAGTTCGGTGAGGCCACGGCGGAAGAGCGGGCCGCGTTGACCGCTGCATTGCAGGCACGGCAATCACAGATCGCGTGCGATGAGCCGCTGAACGCCGTGCTGCAGACCCGACATGAAGGCCGCAGCGAAGCGGTGGTGCTGACAGGTACCGTGCCCGATTCGCACGTGGTCACGGAAGACGGTGCCAAGTACCGGGTGAACCTGCAACGCGGTCAGAACCACGGCCTGTTCCTGGACATGGCCGAAGGGCGACGCTGGGTGCGCGCGCACGCGCAGGGCCACAAGGTGCTCAACCTGTTCGCCTACACCTGCGCGTTTTCGGTGGCGGCGCTGCAAGGCGGCGCGAAAGAGGTGATCAACCTCGACATGGCCCAACCCGCGCTGACCACCGGCCAGCAGAACCACCAGCTCAACGGCATCCTCAGCGGCGCCAAGTTCCTCGCCCACGACCTGTTCAGCACCTGGGGCAAGGTCAACCGCATGGGGCCCTACGGCCTGGTGATCGCGGACCCGCCCAGCTACCAGAAGGGCAGCTTCGTGGCGACCAAGGACTACGCCCGACTGATCCGCCGCCTGCCCGATTTGCTGCGCCCCGGCGGCCATGCCTTGCTCTGCCTGAACGCGCCAGAAATCCCCGAGCAATTTCTGCATGACCTGCTTGCTGCAGAAGCGCCCGAGCTGGAGGTGTTGCAGCGCCTGCCCAACCCGTTGGTCTTCGCCGACGTGTCCAGTGACCGGGCCCTGAAGATGCTGGTGGCGCGCTTGCCGCCTCTGGCTTAGCGGTTATTCGTTTAGACCTGAAGTATTTTTTCAGGCCGTTGGAAAATACCGACACCATGGGTTTTTTGCTGGTGCTACCTTCACTGCACCATGAAAAAGCTTTGGGACATCTCACCCCCCGTTCAAGCGACATCACCCGTTTTTCCGGGTGACACCGCCTACAGCCAGCAGTGGGTGGCCAGCATCGGCCCCGGCTGCCCGGTCAACGTGAGCGCCATCACGCTCTCGCCCCATGTGGGCGCCCACGCCGATGCACCGCTGCACTACGACTCCGAAGGTGCAGCCATCGGCGCGGTCGACCTGGACGCGTTTATCGGCCCCTGTCGTGTGATCCATGCCATTGGCTGCGGTCCGCTGGTGAAACCCGAACACATTGCACACGCGATGGACGGACTGCCTTCCAGAGTCCTGCTTCGGGTGTATGAGCAGATGCCCAAAGACCAGTTCGACAACGCTCTGCCCGCCTTCGCGCCCGAGACCGTTACGCTACTGGCCGACCGGGGCGTGAAACTGATCGGCATCGACAGCGCCAGCATCGACCCCGCCGACAGCAAGACGCTGGAGAGCCACCAGGTGATTCGCCAGCGCGGCCTGCGCGTGCTGGAGAACCTGCTGCTCGACGACGTGCCCGAAGGCGACTACGAACTCATCGCCCTGCCCCTGAAGCTCACCACCGCCGATGCCAGCCCGGTGCGCGCGGTCCTTCGATCGCTCTGATTTCCAGAGAAATGAAAACATGACCACGAAACAAGACTGCATCGCCCTCGACGCGCAAGACCCGCTGCGCGCCCTGCGCAAACTCTTCAACATCCCCGCCAACACCATTTACCTCGACGGCAATTCGCTGGGCGTGATGCCCGCCGCCACACCGGCCCGCGTGGCCGACACCGTGGCCCGTGAATGGGGCACCGATCTCATTCAAAGCTGGAACAAGAACGGCTGGTTCGCCATGCCGCAGCAGGTGGGCAACAAGATCGCCCGCCTCATCGGAGCCGGAGCGAATGAGGTGGTGGCCACCGACAGCACCTCGATCAACCTGTTCAAGGTGCTGAGCGCCGCCATGAACATCGCCGCTGCCGACGCGCCGCAGCGCAAGCAGATCGTGAGCGAGCGCAGCAACTTCCCGACCGACCTCTACATCGCCGAAGCCCTCTGCCAACAGCACGGCATGGAAATCGTGCTGGTGGAACCGGAAGACATTTCCGCCTCGCTCACTGCGAATGTGGCCATCCTGATGCTCACCCATGTGAACTACCGCACCGGCGCCATGCACGACATGGCCGCCGTGACCGCTGCCGCACACGCCGAAGGCATCCTAACCGTGTGGGACCTGGCACACAGCGCGGGCGCGGTGCCGGTGGACCTCATGGCCGCCAAGGCCGACTTCGCGGTGGGCTGCGGCTACAAGTACCTCAACGGCGGCCCGGGCGCACCCGCTTTCGTCTGGGTGAATCCGCTGCACACCGACCGTTTCTGGCAACCTCTGGCCGGCTGGTGGGGCCACGCCACCCCCTTCGAATTCACACCCGACTACCGTCCTGCAGCGGGCATCACGCGCTACCAGTGCGGCACACAGCCCATCATCAGCCTTGCTGCGCTGGACTGCGGGGTGGACACGCTGCTGGCGGCCGACGCACACGGTGGCATGGCCGCGCTGCGCACCAAATCGCTTGCACTGACCGACCTGTTCATCTCATTGGTCGAAGAGCGCTGCGCAGCACAAGGCCTTGGACTGGCTACCCCGCGCGACCATGCGCAGCGCGGCTCTCAGGTCTGCCTGACCAGGGACGAAGGCGCCTACGCCATCGTGCAAGCCCTGATCGCCCGCGGCGTGATCGGCGACTACCGTGCCGGCGATGGCGACCGACACAAGGACATCCTGCGGTTCGGCTTCACGCCGCTCTACATCGGCTTTGAAGACGTCTGGAACGCTGTGGAACACCTGCGCCAGGTGCTGGAAAGCGGCGAATGGCAGCGCCCGGAGTTCAACAAAAAACATGCGGTGACCTGATCATGTGCCCCCATCACCCTTCCCCCAACAAACCCGAAGACATCGTGCGTGAAGAAGGCGCACAGCTCGACTTCAGCCGCGACATGAGCTACGGCGACTACCTGCAGCTCGACGCGATTCTGGGTGCTCAGAAACCGCTCTCGCCCGCGCACGACGAGATGCTGTTCATCATCCAGCACCAGACCAGCGAACTCTGGATGAAGCTCATGCTGCACGAGCTGAAAGCGGCCATCGCACACATCGCGTCGGACGAACTGCAACCCGCGTTCAAGATGCTGGCGCGTGTGAGCAAGATCATGGAACAACTGGTGCACGCCTGGGACGTGCTCGCCACCATGACGCCACCCGAATACAGCGCACTGCGCCCCTACCTGGCGCAGTCCAGCGGTTTCCAGAGCCACCAGTACCGCTGCATCGAATTCGCCATGGGCAACAAGAACGCCGCCATGCTCAAGCCCCATGCCCACAGCCCCGAGCGGTTGGCCGTGGTACAGGCCGCGTATGAAGCACCATCGCTGTACGACGAAGCCCTGCGCCTGCTGGCCCGCCGTGGCTTGGCCATGCCTGAGAGCCACACGCAGCGCGACTGGACCAAACCCTACGAAGCCAGCGATGCAGTGGAACAGGCCTGGCTGACGGTCTACCGAAACCCCAAGGACCACTGGGACCTGTACCAGCTGGGCGAAGAACTCACCGACCTCGAAGACGCCTTCCGCCTCTGGCGCTTCCGCCACGTGACCACGGTCGAACGCGTAATTGGCTTCAAGCGCGGCACCGGCGGCACGGGCGGTGTGAGCTATCTGCGCAAGATGCTGGACGTGGTGCTGTTCCCTGAGATTTGGCGGTTGCGGACGGATCTTTGAAATGGCGGGTGGTGCCGGCCGAGCTTGCTCCTATCGGCAGCGCCCGTACATGTAACACGCACGGGGTTCCGGGCTCAGATTCGGATGCACGACATACCGTTCGTGTCGACCCTCTTGCGCAAACCCTGCTTTCTCCAAGGTCCGCTGCGAAGCCTTGTTCTCCACGTCGCAAAACGCCTGAACCCTGTAGAACCGCTCCTGGGACAACGCCCATTCGGTGAGGCCGCGAACCGCTTCAGGCATCAATCCCTGCCCCCAGTATTTGGGCGCCAAAACATACCCGAGATCAACGGTGTGCTGCGATGCCCGTGCCTCCAGCATGCCGATGGGATCGTTCGGCTGCTCCCTGGTGGCGAGCACATAGGGAAAGCGCGTGCCAGCCTCTACCGCCGCGATGCAGTCGCTGATGAAGCGCTCCGTCTCAGCCACTGACTGATGCGGCGTCCACATCAGATAGCGGCCAACCTTGGGGTCGCTGGTGTACGAGGCAAACAGGAGCGCCGCATCAGCAGCGCGGGGTAGCCGCGCAATGAGGCGTTCGGTTTCAAAGGTGCGCGGAAGTGCTTGCATGAAAGAACTCAGTAAGATGTCTGGATCCGGCCCGGTGAAGTATCAACCGTTCGCCCTGAGCCTGTCGAAGGGCTCGTGCAATGCCTGAGGCGAAGGCTTCGACAAGCTCAGCCTGAACGGACCTTAAGACTTCACCGGGTCGGATCAATAAAGGAGGCCTCGTTTGTTGAAGCCACTTTTGTACGGTAGGGCACTGCCATTGACGGCTTGGGTATGCGACCAGTCCTTCTGGCAATGGATCGCCATGAAATGCCGGGCGGCTGAATGAGGTCATGCCACGAAGCAGCGCTTCATGGCAGGCAGAACCACTCACGCGCGAGCCCGTCCGCTTGAAGAGAATCGTCACTGATGATGGGATCGAACGGCAACTTGCCCTGGCTCGACAGAAGTGTCTTCAGTTCCCGCGCATACCTGTGCGCGTAGTCCTCCTTCACCATCCTCGTCTTGCCGTCCCATTCGTCTTCGGAGCACCGCTCGTAGTCAACATGGTGACCAATTTCGTGAAGAAGCGTGCGATACAGAACGGTGTTGCGCAGCGAGTCAGGCGTTACCCGGATTTCGATTCCCCTGCGTGTGTTGTGAACATTGTGCCCATCCTGGCGCAGTCGATCGAGTTCGCGAGCATCCTCCGGGTCGACCGAACGGTGCCACTCGAACGAACCGAGGTTCTGTGCCTCGATCACGATGGCCGGCCCACTGTGCTTGTCTATGTCGAAGGAAAAGATGGCTCGCCCCCAGACTGGGCTCAAGATGCGCTGCTTGCGTGTGGGCTGACGCAGGACAATGAAGTCAAACGAGGTCAGTGCTTCAGGGCGGCAATGAGACAGAACAGCGCAGACGTCATCTACTGTGCATGGATAAAACCAATCGGGCCGCGTTGGTTCGACGAAAAAGCGTAGTTCACGTGTACCAATGGTTCGGGGAACTATCACGTACGAATTCAGCTTTTCATAGAAAAACTTCCACTCGCGCCATGAACCAGGAATGGTCAACTTGTTGTCGGACCCATGACCATGCGCCTTGGTGCCAACGTTCTTGTTCCGGCGAGTCGGGTTCCATCCAAGTCGCATACAGCTTCTTGCCTTCCAGGGTCTGGGTATAGGGGCGTGCCACAGCCCGGTTCTTGTTGACTGACTTTGAACATCTGGCATTTTCCCTGTATGCCACAGACGCCGACATCCCACATCGGCTGTCGAACAGTGCTATTCGACTATCGTCTGATCCAGAAGGCGAGTCTGGCCCATAGCGAACGTGGCTTTGATGATCTTGCCCGCTTGCACTTCATAGACGCAAATCATCTCCACGGTCGCAAGGCCCTCAGGAAACGTGCGCGTGACCAGTTCGTGGTCTACCACGACGCTTTCCATGCAGGTTCGGTGAAGCAACTTGGCGTGAAGGGCAGGATCCTTGAAGCGCTCCTCCATTCGCTGGCGTATGGCAGCCTGCCCTCTGGCGAGCGAGCCTGCGTGCAGCAGGAATTGCTCCGCGTCCTCGCTGTAGGTGGAAAGCCAGCCCTCAAGGTTGCGTGCGTTGTAGGCTTCAAGTTGCGCCTGAACCACATTGATGGATGCATCCGAGATAGGCGATGATTGCTGTGTTTTCATTGGCTTTTTGAATGCGGATGAAACCTCGCTGCGCCTGCTACCACCCAGACTTGGCGGCCTGGCGCTCGACTGCGGCATTATCGATCCATGGCCACCATCACCCTGCCCCATCTGCGTCGCTACGCCATTGCCCGCAGCCTCTTCACCCCCACCACCCTGCCCAGGGCCATCGAACGGTTGGGCTTTGTGCAGGCCGACCCGATCCGCGCGCCTGCGCGCGCCCAAGACCTCACGCTGCGCCACCGGGTGAAGGGCTACCTCGCGGGTGACCTGGAGCGGCGGTATCCGCAGCTGCCGGTGGAGGAGGATTTTTTCGTCAACTACGGTTTCGTCACGCGCGAGCTGCATGCGCGCATGCATCCGCGCACGGCTCGCATCGAATGGCCAGCCGAGCGCTGGGCGCAGGCCCAGGCGGTGTGGCACCACGTGCAGCAACTGGGCGTGGCTCACCCCCGTGAAATTGACGCGCACTTTGCCCATGGCCACACCACCAACTGGTTCGGTGGCCGGTCAAAAGCCAGCACACAATTGCTGGATGGCATGCATTACCGGGGGCTGCTGCGCGTGGCGCGGCGGGCCAATGGCATTCGCCTCTACACGGCACACATGCCCCAAGTGGCGCCCGACGACGTGCCGGCGGTGCTGGACCAACTGGTGGACGTCTTAGTGAACAAGTACGCACCCTTGCCGCTGCCTGGCCTGCGGCAACTGGTGGCCATGCTCAAGCATGCCGTGCCGCAATGGCAAGGCGACTTGCGCGCCGCCCTGCTGCGCGCGACGCAGCGGTTGCCCCGTGCAGAGGTGGAAGGGACAACGTGGTTCTGGCCTGAGGGAGAAGACCCGGGCTCACGCCGCTGGAAGGCACCTGAAGGGGTGCGCCTGCTGGCACCCTTCGACCCCGTGGTCTGGGACCGCGACCGCTTTCAGCGCTTTTGGGGCTGGGCCTATCGGTTCGAGGCCTACACGCCACCTGCCCAGCGCGTGCGCGGCTACTACGCCATGCCGCTGTTGTGGCGTGATCAGGTCATCGGCTGGGGCAACCTTTCAGTGGTTGGCGGCACACTGCGGGCCGAGTTGGGACACGTCAGCGGTGCAGCGCCGCAAGACCTGGCCTTTCATTCCGCGCTGCAGGCCGAGCTGGCGTCCTTTGCAACCTTTCTCGGTGTCGCCAGTCGTTGAGCCAGTCCGCCGTCTGCCCCGTCACAAGACAGACGACCGCGGGTGCCGATCGTTCAGCAATTTCCCTTCTTCGCCTGTCCGGGCGGGCAGAACTTGCCATTGCTCTTGCCATGCGAATGACCCGGGTCCACGACCACGGCGCCCGAGGGCGTGTAGACGGCGCAGCTGGTGAGCGATGCAGCCACAAACAGCAATGCGATGAGTTTTTTCATGGGGTGTCTTTCCTTGTGAGTTGAAGGGGCAGTCTATGCGCTGGAACCCCAGCGAACCGATACCCCTTCACGCCATCGGCACAGAAGGACATTGCAGCGCTGAGAAGCGCGCACAGGGCCAGCGAAGCCTGCTCAGCCCGGCCGGATGTTGTTGCGCTGAATCACTTCCGTCATGGCCTTGGTGTCGCTCTGAATGCGGCGAGCCAGACCCTCAGGGCCGGTGCCGGCCACCTGCCAGCCCTGCAGGAAGATCTTCTGGCGGATGTCTTCGCGGCGCACGAATTCGGACAACAGCCCGGCGAGCTTTTGCACGTTTGCCTTGGGCATGCTGTTGGGCGCGGCCACGGCGTTCCATATCTCTAGCTGGAAATCGCGTACGCCCGCCTCAGACAGGCTGGGCACTTCAGGCACCACGCTGCTGCGCCCAGCGGACGTGACACCAATGGCACGCAGTTTGCCGGCCCGCACCTGGGCCATGGCCAGGCCTGGGGGCAGCAGCGACATCTGGATCTGGTTGGTGAGCATGGCGGCAATCACCTGCGGGTTGCCCGGGTAAGGCACATGCACGGGCGCGATGCCGGCCTTGGGCTTGAGCAATTCCATGCCCAGGTGGGCCACCGTGCCGACGCCGGGGGTGCCGTAGTTCCACCGGTCACCGCCTTCGCGGGCAGCGGCAAAAAAGGCTGCACCGGTGGCGGTGGTTTCGGCCGGCACGCACAGCACCAACGGGGCCACGGCAATCAGCGCCACCGGTGTGAGGTCCTTGAGCGGGTCGTAAGGGGTGGCCGGATTGAGGATCTTGGCGATCGTCATGTTGCCGTTGATCATCAGGCCGATGGTGTGATCGTCGGTGGCGCGCGCCACCAGGTCGGCAGCGATGTTGCCACCGGCGCCGGGGCGGTTCTCGATCACCACGGGTTGACCGAGGGCCTGCGAAAGGGGCTCGGCCAACAGGCGGGCCATGAGATCAGGCGAGGACCCGCCCGGGAAACCCACCATGATCTTCAGCGGCTTGTTGGGCCAGGCGGCCGACTGGGCCTGGGCGGCGGGCAGGATCAGCGAAGAAGCCATAGCGGCTCCCACGGCCAGCGCGTGGCGGCGGTTCGGGGCGGTGGGGGGTGTGGTGGTGTTTTTCACATTTGTCTCTTTATGGTGGGGAGCGGAAAAAAGGCAGGCTCATCGTATCGGATGGGGTGGACCGCTGTACAGCCAGGGATTGTCCATGAGGCGCTCGTCCATCAGACCCAGCCCGATGTTGCGGCCCAGGCGCAGCAGCCCGGTGGCATGAAAGATGGTGCCGTTGCGTTGTGAGCGGGCCTGCACGCGTGCGTTGCGCGACCAGCGCGTGCGGGCGTAGCGGGCGAGCAGGGGCGACCAGTCCACCGGCCCCTGATGGACGGCCTCCTGCAGCAAGCGACCCAGGGTCCACGCGTCTTCGATGGCCATGGCCGCACCCTGCGCCAGGTAGGGGCGCAACGGGTGGGCCGCATCCCCCAGCAGCGCCACGCGGCCGTGTGCGTGCTCGTCGGGGCCGCGCATGGGCGGGCGATCGTTCAGTGCCCAGAGCTTCCATTCCGATACGGCGTCGATCACACCTGCGAGGCTTTCACACACCTTGCCCATCGCCCGCTTCAGATCGGCCGCATGCGCTTCGTGGGTCCAGCTCTCGGCGGGCTCTGCATGCCCCTGTCCCAGAACACCTTCCACCACGGCCACCACGTTGAACCAGTCACCGCCGCGAACCGGGTAGTGCACCACGTGCAGCCTCGGACCCATCCAGGCCGTGACCACGTTTCCACGCGATCCGATCGGCATGTCACGCGCAGGCACCATGCCCCGGTAGGCCAAATGCCCGCTGGAGCGCACGGGCTGTGCGCCCAGCAAGCCCGTGCGCACCTGGCTCCACAAACCGTCGCATCCGATGAGCGCGTCGCCCGCGACCTCGCGGCCATCTTCCGTGTGGACACGCACACCATTGGCCGTGTCTTCAAAACTGGCGATGAGGGTGTTGAGCGAAAGGGCCACCTTCGCCTGGTGTTGCACGGCGTCCAGCAGCAGCTTGTGCAGATCGGCCCGGTGCAAGGTGGCGTAGGGTTGACCGTAACGTGCCAGCATGACCGCACCCAGCCGAAGGCGACCCAGCGACTTCGCCGATCGGGCGTCGCACACGCGCAAGCTCTCCGGAAAAGCGGCGCAGGCACGCAAGGCTTCAGTGAGGCCCCACTCGTGCAGCACGCGCACGGCATTGGGGCCCAGTTGCAAGCCAGCGCCCACTTCACCAAACGCGCCTGCCTGTTCCATCACGTTCACCGATGCGCCAGCGCGTGCCATGGCCAATGCACAAGCCAGACCGCCAATACCACCGCCGGCCACCAATACGTTTTTGTTCATTGGCCCGAATTGTCCCCCGGCAGGCGCTTGGCGCCTTGACACAGGGCAAACCGGCGCATGTTCACCTGAAGGACGGCTGGAAAAAAATGCACCTCCGGTTCTCAGACCTCAGCAGACATTCACATTCCTAGGCCACTCGGTTGAACCAGAGGAGCGACAAGCCTGCAGACACCATGACCAATACCGATGCCAGCAAAGCCAGCAGGCCAGCGATTTCGGTTTCCTTTTTTTCCACCGTCAGTCGGGTGCTCAGCGACTCGTACACCTGCTTGAGGTTTTCTGCCGTGCCAGCATAGAAGTATTCGCCCTTGGTCTTCTCGGCCACATCCTTCAGCGTCTCTTCGTCCAGCCGCACTCGCATGGACCACCCCTCAAAACCGATGATCTCGCCATCGACCGTGCCCACACCCACGGTGTAGACACGCACTCCCCGGTCGGCCGCCATCTGGGTCGCTTCCGCCGTTTCCACGCCAGTGGTGCGCTGTCCGTCGGTGAGCAGGATCACTGCGGCCGAGGTGTAGGAACCGGGCGCCACAGGCGTGAAAGGTGCTTCATCGGATTTGGGCTGATCCAGGGAACGGCCCTTGGGCGCAAACGGGTCGCTGTTGCGGCTGTAGGTCATGTCGCCGAGGTTGATGCGCTGCTCGGGAAACAGTTCGGACAGGGACACCACGATGGCGCTGCCGATGGCGGTGGCGCGCTGGAGCTGGAATTTGTCGATCGCGGCGACCAGGTCTTCGCGACTCAGGGTGACGGGCTGCACCACCTGCGCGGTGCCTGCAAACGCGACGATGCCCACCTTCACATGGCGCGGCAGCTCGGCCAGAAAGGCTTTGGCCGCGTTCTGCGAAGCCACCAGCCGGTTGGGCTGCACGTCTTCGGCGCGCATGCTGCCTGAGACGTCCATGGCCAGGATGATGGTCTGCTCCTGCGAAGGCAGCACGATGGACGCCATGGGCCGGGCAGAGGCCAGCAGCATGGCCGCGAACGCCAGCAGCAGCAGCAACGGCGGCACATGCCGGCGCCAGCCGGGGCCTTTGCCCATGGCCTCGCGCACTATTGCCAGGCTGGCGTAGCGCAAGGCCGCGTGCCGGCGGCGGCGCAACAGCCACCAGTAGATCAGCACAAGCAACGGCAAGGCCAGCAGCAGCCAGAGAAACTGTGGCCAGATGAAGGTGACGGGCAGGTTGTTCATGCTCGGACTCCCAGGTGGGATGGCAGACCGGCGCGCAGGCCGCTGCGGCGCTTGCGCAGGTCCACGAATCGCAGGACGGCGTCGGCCAGATCGTCGTCGGTGGCCAGTTCCAGCGTGTCCACACCGGCACGCGTCAGGCTGTTGCGCAGCACCGCTTCACGTTCGGCGGCGATGCGGGCGAAACGCTGGCGAAAGCCGGTGTCGTGGGTGTCCACCAGCAGTTGTTCACCGGTTTCAGCGTCTCGCATGGTCAGCAGACCCAGGTCCGGGAGCTCCTGCTCCAGGGGATCCAGCAGGCGCACCGCCACCACATCATGGCGCCGCGCCAGTTCGCCCAGTGGTTTTTCCCAGTCAGGTTCGCTGATGAAGTCGGACACCACGAACACCGTGCTGCGCTGGCGCACGGTGCGGGTGGCGGTCGTCAACAGGTCTGAGAGGCGGGTGGCACCAGCGGGCGGTGTCTTCTTGCCCGGCTTGACCGAGGGCGCAGCGGGCTGCTGGATCAGCTGCAACAGGCGCAGCACCTGATTGCGACCACCCCGCGCGGGCAGCACGGCATCCACCGCGGCCCGTCCGCGCGAACCGTAGAGCACCGCCCCAACCCTGTTGCCGTGGCGGCTGATGAGCCGCGCCAGCACCGCCACAAAATCGCGCAGCACCTGGCTCTTGTGCTGGTCGCCAGAGCCGAAGTCCACCGACGGGCTGAGGTCCAGCAGAAACCACGCAGCCATTTCGCGGTCTTCGGTGAACACGCGCACATAGGGCACTTGCTGGCGCGCGGTCACGTTCCAGTCGATGTGGCGCACGTCGTCGTGGTGCTGGTATTCACGCAGGTCGGCGAGGTCCAATCCCGTGCCGCGCATGAGGGTGCGGTAGTCGCCCTGCAGCAAGCCATCAAGCCGACGGATCACCGTCCACTCCAGGCGGCGCATCAAGGCATCTGCGCGTTCGGGCACTTCGGCAGGCAACACCCGTGCCGCCACGGCTGATGTGTCTGGGGGATGAGACTTGAAGAGACCGAAGAACATCCTTCACCCCCGTATTTCAATACTCCACGCCGGAACACGATCCGCAACGCGTGAAGCGCCCCTTCCAGGGCTCCCGTGGAACCGGCCTTGCCGGGCCACAGGGTGCGTCCCCCTCCCGCCGAAGGCGAGAGAGGGGGAAGACGCGAAGCGGCGCAGGGGGTGTTTCATGTCAAGCAACACGCTTCTCGTGTTCAAGCGGCTTGGCTGGTGGGGTGATCGCCGCCATGATGCGTTCAATCAGCGCATCGGCATCGAGCCCTTCGGCCAGGCCTTCGTAAGAGAGCACCAGCCGGTGCCGCAGCACATCGGGCACCAGATCGGTCATGTCTTCAGGCAACGCGTAGCTGCGGCCCCGCAGCATGGCCAGCGCGCGGGCCCCTTCCACCAGCCCAATGGTGGCGCGCGGGCTGGCGCCGTAGGTGATGAACGCACCCAAGCCCTTGATCCCGTGCTTTTCCGGATTGCGCGTGGCAGACACCAGCTTCACCGCGTACTGCACCATGGAAGGGTCCACGTACACGTTGCGGCACTGGGCCTGCAAGGCAGCCAGCTGATCGGTGGTGGCCACCGACTGCACCGTTACCGCAGGGCCGGTGACGCGCTCGACGATGACGTACTCTTCCTCGTCGGTCGGGTAGTCGACCAGCACCTTCATCATGAAGCGGTCCACCTGCGCTTCAGGCAGCGGGTAGGTGCCCTCGGTCTCGATCGGGTTCTGTGTGGCCATGACCAGGAACGGCGAAGGCACCTTGTGCGATTCGCCGGCGATGGTCACCTGGCGCTCCTGCATCACTTCCAGCAGCGCGCTCTGTACCTTGGCAGGTGCGCGGTTGATCTCGTCGGCCAGCAGCAGGTTGGCAAACACCGGACCCAGTGACGTGCTGAAATCGCCGGTTTTCTGGTTGTAGATGCGTGTACCGATCAGGTCGGCCGGTACCAGGTCGGGTGTGAACTGGATGCGCTTGAAGCGCCCGCGCACCACATCGGCCAGCGTCTTGACCGTGAGCGTCTTGGCCAGCCCCGGCACCCCTTCGACCAGCAGGTGTCCTTGCGCCAGCATGGCCACCATCACGCGCTCCAAAAACCGGTCCTGCCCCACCACCACCCGTTTGACCTCATACAGGATCTGCTCCATGAGCTGCGCTGAATCGGGGGTGTTGGATGTGTCCATGGAGCGCTCCTGAAAAAAAGCTAAAACGGCGGAAGGCCAGCTGCAGATGCGGCGCTTTCAATCGGCACAGCAAAACCGATGCCAACAAAGGTCCGGTGGCTGGTGGGATTCAGAATACCGGTGACCACGCCCACCACCTCACCACCCATGGTGACAAGCGGTCCACCCGAATTGCCGGGGTTGGCGGCCGCATCGAACTGGATCAGGTTGCCGATCTCCTGCTCACCTTCCGGTGACTGGAACGAGCGCCCCAGGCCAGACACCACGCCCGCCGACACCGACGGACCAATGCCGAAGGGGAACCCCACGGCCACCACCTGGTCGCCAGGCAGCAGATCTGCCGTGGAACGCATGGTGGCGGCAGCCAGATCATCGGGAATCGTGTGGGCCTGCAGCACCGCCAGATCGTTTTCGGGTTGAGCCCCCACCACGCTGGCGGCGGACTCGGAACCATCTGAGAAGGTCAGTTTCAAGGTCTCGGCACCCTGCACCACGTGCAGGTTGGTCAGGATGATGCCTTTATCCACGATCACCACGCCTGTGCCCACGCCTTGTTCTTCCTCTTCGCCCTTGGCGTTCTTGGCGAACGACATCACCCGCACCACCGAAGGCCGGATGATCTCCGCCGCCTTCGCGGCCGCAGAAGGCAAGGTCTGGGTGGTCAGGGTGCGCAGCACGGCTGCGTCAATGTCCTTCTGCGTCAGCGCCTTGGCGCCCATGGCTCCTTGCTGCAGACTGGTCGCCAGCAGCAGGGCCGCCAGCAAGGCCAGCGCCGCCCACATCACGCGCGGGTTGATGGCCGCACGCGCCAGACCGGCGCGCAAGCGTTGCCGGCCGCCTGGGCGCACCGCCGTTTCGCCGGCAGGCGTTTCGCCACCGCTGTCCGTCGGCACGGGAGCGCCGCCCGCCCCAGGCCTTGCACGGGCCGTTCGGCTGTAGAGAGCGGGCTTTCGCATGGCAACTCCTTGGAGGCTGGCGGAAAACACATCATGCCGCGTTGCGGCCGCTGGCTCAAGCGGTCAGCAATTGCCTGAGCACGAAGGGGAGGATTCCACCGTGACGGTAATAGTTCACCTCCACCGGCGTATCGATGCGCAGCGTGACCGACAACTGGCGTATCTGACCATCCGGGCGGGTGATCACCAGCTGCGCATCGCTCTGGGGGGTCAGATCCGGGTGCGGCAGCACGTCGATGGTTTCTTCGCCGGTCAGGCCCAGGCTTTCCCAGGAATCACCAGCCTTGAACTGTAGTGGCAGCACGCCCATGCCCACCAGGTTGGAGCGGTGAATGCGCTCAAAACTGCGCGCAACCACCGCCTTGATGCCCAGCAACTGCGTGCCCTTGGCGGCCCAGTCACGGCTGGAGCCAGTGCCGTATTCCTCGCCTGCGAACACCACGGTGGGCACACCGGCGGCCTGGTAACGCATGGCGGCATCGAAGATGCTCAGCTTCTGCCCTTGGGCGGCGCCTTCGAGCTGATAGGTGGTCCAGCCACCCTCCTCTCGCGATCCGCTCGCGTCGGGGGCCAGCATGAGGTTTTTGATGCGCACGTTGGCAAAGGTGCCCCGCATCATCACGTCGTGATTGCCACGCCGCGCGCCGTAGCTGTTGAAGTCCGCCTTGAGCACGCCGTGTTCCAGCAGCCACTGACCAGCGGGCGATTTTTCCGCGATGTTGCCGGCCGGCGAGATGTGGTCGGTGGTGATGGAATCGCCGAACAGTGCCATGATGCGCGCGCCCTTCACCGAAGGCGGTTCGCTCGAAACCGGTGGCGCAAGCTCGAAGGTTTCAAAAAATGGCGGCTCTGCGATGTAGGTGCTCTTGGGCCAGGTGTAGGTAGTGCCGTTCACACCACGAATGCGCTCCCACAACTTGCCGGGCTCGCTGGCCACACGCGCATAGTTGTCGCGGTAGGCCTTGCCCTTCATGGCAAATTTCATCAGCGCGTGGATCTCGTCGCTGGTCGGCCAAACGTCGCCCAGGTACACCGCTTGCCCACCTTTGCCCTTGCCCAGTGGCTCGGTCATGAGGTCCGTCATCACATTGCCCGCGATGGCGTAGGCCACAACCAGCGGCGGGCTGGCCAGGAAGTTTGCCTTGAGGTTGGGGTGGATGCGGGCTTCAAAGTTGCGGTTACCTGAAAGCACGGCGGCGCACACCAATTCGTGTTGGGTGATGACTTCGTTAAGTTCGGGCGCCAGATCCCCCGCGTTGCCAATACAGGTGGTGCACCCATAGCCCGCCAACGAGAAGCCGAGTTTCTCGAGATAGGGAAGCAGCCCTGTTTCGGTCAGATATTCAGTGACGATGCGCGAGCCGGGCGCCAGCGAGGTCTTGATATGCGGCTTGACTTTCAGCCCGGCCTCCACCGCCTTTTTGGCGAGCAGACCCGCTGCCAGCAACACACCCGGGTTGGAAGTGTTGGTGCAACTTGTGATCGCGGCAATCAGCACGTCGCCGTTGCCCACGGTCAAGGCGCGACCGGGCACATGAGCCGCCGTCTTGGCGCTGGTGCGGGCCGGCTTGTTCGCTTCCATCTCGGCCACAAAACGGGGCGCACCAGGCGGGGTCGGCGTTTGCCGCATGGTGCCTGGCACGTCAGAGCGTCCTTCCGGCTGGTAGCGCGTGTGCAGCAGTTCAGCGGGTCGATTGAAACCGTTCAGGGCATTGGGCAGGCTGAACAGTTCGGCGAACTGACGGGACACCTGGCCCAGCTCGATGCGGTCCTGCGGGCGCTTCGGGCCAGCCAGGCTGGGCGTCACCGTGCCCAGATCCAGCCTGACCACCTGCGAATAGTCGATCTCACCCGCCTTTTGTGATGCCCCTGCCGCACCCGGCACACCGAACAGACCCTGTGCGCGGAAATAGGCTTCAAAGGCTTCGATCTCGGTCTTGCTGCGGCCCGTGCCACGGAAGTAGTCCAGCGTCTTGTCATCCACCGGGAAAAAGCCCATGGTGGCGCCGTACTCTGGCGCCATGTTGGCGATGGTGGCGCGGTCGGGCAGTGTGAGCGAGGCGGTGCCGGCCCCGAAGAATTCCACGAACTTGCCCACCACCTTGTGGCTGCGCAGGATTTCCGTCACGGTGAGCACCAGATCGGTGGCGGTCACACCCTCGCGCAGGCGCCCCGTCATCTCGAAGCCCACCACGTCGGGCGTGAGCAGGTACACGGGCTGGCCGAGCATGGCGGCCTCGGCTTCGATGCCGCCCACGCCCCAGCCCACCACGCCAATGCCGTTGATCATGGTGGTGTGGCTGTCGGTGCCGACCAGGGTGTCCGGGTAGTACAGGCCACCCTTCATGTGCACCCCACGCGCCAGATGCTCCAGGTTCACCTGGTGCACGATGCCGAAGCCGGGTGGCACCACGCCAAACGTGTCAAAGGCCTGCATGCCCCACTTCATGAACTCGTAGCGTTCGCGGTTGCGCTGGAATTCCAGCTTCATGTTCAGGTCGAGCGCGTTCTTGCTGCCAAAGTGGTCGATCATGATGGAGTGGTCCACCACCAGATCCACGGGCACCAGCGGCTCGATGCGCTCGGGATTTTTGCCCAGGCGCTCGGCCACACTGCGCATGGCGGCCAGGTCAGCCAGCAGGGGCACGCCGGTGAAGTCCTGCAGCACCACGCGCGAAACGGTGAATGGAATTTCGTCGGTGCGCGCAACGTGTGGCTGCCACTGCGCGAGTTGCGCCACATGCTCGTCGGTCACGCGTTCGCCATCACAGTGGCGCAGCACACTCTCCAGCACGATGCGCAGCGAAACCGGCAACCGCCTGACCGAAGGAAACTGCTTCGCCAGTTCAGGCAGCGAATAGAAACGACCGCTCTTGCCCGAAGCGGTCTTGAAGGTCTTCAGGGTATTGGAAAAGGGATGCGAAAACGGGGCGCTTTGTGCCATGGGGGCTCCTGCAGGTTCGGTCGGACGTCTGCCCATTCTGTCAGTTGCGCCCATCACCGTGCAGTCAGCATGGTTTGACGCGCTTCAGGCGTCAAGCCCCGGCGACCTGGTTTCAGGTCATATGCGCCCCATGAGCAGCAGAATCACCACCACCACGAGCACCAGCCCCAGGATGCCACTGGGACCGTAGCCCCATGACCTGCTGTGCGGCCAACTGGGAATGACGCCCAGCAACAGCAACACCAATACGATCAAAAGAATGGTTCCGATGCTCATGGCAATCTCCTCAAATGGCTTTTCAGCGGGTTCAGTTGGTGGTGGCGGGTGGGGCCGGAACGACGATCACGCTGGTATCGCCGCCAGTGCGCCCTTTTTCACCGGTTTCGCCTTGAGCCCCAGCACTACCGGTGTCTCCAGTTGTGCCTGTGCTACCGGTGCTACCGGTGCTGCCCTGGGCACCGGTGGCGCCCGTTTCGCCAGCCGGGCCGGCTGGTCCGGGAACCACCACGGTGGCAGGGGGTGTGTTGACCACCACCGGTTCACGGTCACAGGCGGTCAGCGCCAGAGTGGACAGCGCGGCTGTCAGCAAGAGTGCGAGTTTCATCAGAGTTCCTGGTTGGATGCACGGAACCTGCATCAAGTCGATGCTCTCGGCAGGCTCAACAGGTCTGCATGACCTGATGAATCGCAGCGTAGACCACTTGTACCCCGGCATCTGTTCGCTGTCGCACACGGCAGCCACCAACCGAAGCTGGCCGGGATCAGGCCGCCACCACCATTCGAGACTGACGCAGGCCCATCCACTGCAACTCGGCCAGCGCCGCCACCACCAGCACCTGCACCATGAGATAGGCCACACCCAGGATGGTGGCGCCGGGTGCACCACCCAAAGCCAGCCAGAGACAGCCGATGACCCAGGCGAAGTTGCCAACCACGAGCACCGCCAAACCGGCGCGGGACGGCGTGCGTTGCATGGCCAGCCAGGCGGCCAGCGCCACGAAAGCAAAGATGGCGATGCCGGAAGAGCGCAGCAAGGGCTCGGACAAACCCAGCATCCCCGACAACAGGCCACTGGCCGCCAGTTGCAGCAACCCGGTGCCCACACCGGAAATGGCGTCGAACGCCAGCACACGGCGCAGGCCAGCTGGGGAGGTGAAGTAGGCAAGTACTGACATGGTGAACTCCTTGAAAGGTTGAAACGTACGGTTGCTTGGAACCGGTCGCCATGTTCCAGTCCACCCTGCACAGCGTCCATAACCTCAGAGGTCATGGCCGGCCGGCTGCTTTCGACCTACGATGCCGGGCATGCAGCGCCATTCCTTGCCCTCGTCCGTCACGTCCACTCCGTCGCCTTTCGGCGAGCGCCTGCGCCACTGGCGCCAGCACCGCCGCCTGAGCCAGCTTGACCTGGCCCACGTGGCCGACGTGTCCACCCGCCACCTCAGCTATGTGGAAACCGGCCGCGCCAGCCCCAGCCGCGACATGGTGTTGCGCCTGGTGGACCGGCTGGATATTCCGCTACGCGAACGCAACGGACTGCTGGAAGCCGCAGGATTTGCCCCGATGTACCGCGAACGTCCGCTGGATGCGCCCGACATGGCAGCCGCCCGTGCAGCGGTACAACGCATCCTGGACTGCCATGCGCCCTGGCCTGCGCTGGCCATGGACCGCCACTGGAACCTGGTCATGTCGAACCAGATGGTTTCGGTGCTCATTGGCGATGTGGCGGCAGAACTGTTGCAGCCGCCGGTGAATGTTCTTCGCCTGAGCCTGCATCCGCAGGGCCTGGCGCCACGCATTGCCAACCTGCGGCAGTGGCGCGACCACCTGTTCGAACGCCTGCGCCAGCAGATCCACACCACCGGCGACGACACCCTCGCCGCCCTGCTGGCTGAACTCAAAACCTACCCGGACCACCTGGGCGGCGAAACGGTGTCCTTGCCCGGCGAACACCACGGCGTCCTCATGCCATTCGAATTCCACACGCCACAGGGTGTGCTCAGGCTGATCAGCACCACCACCGTGTTCGGTTCGCCGGTGGACATCACGCTGCAGGAACTCGCGCTGGAGACTTTCTTCCCAGCGGACGAGGACACAGCAGCCCGCCTGCGTGCGATGGTCGCCAGCGAGTGAGATTCAGAAGGTTCGTGACTCGTCAACCACCGAGAACGAGCGCCCCCATTGCGCGTGCGTGATGACACTGCCATCGGTCCTGCCGTCGAACCGGCCCCCCAGCACAGCACCCTGAAGCACCGCACTGGAACCATTCGAATCATCTGCGCGCGAGTCATCGCTGCTGCCACGGCACCCTCCTGGGCTCAGGGGTGCGATGTATTCCAAAGATGTACAGCTGGCATGCTGAGGTCCAATCCCCCGTGTCGCGGAAACCTGCTCAAGAGGGTGTGACCGGATGGGCGGTGCATGCCAACCTTAGAATTTGTCGCATGGTGATAAAAATTTCTCGGGGATGGAACGTCAGCGGCGATCAAGGTCTGCCACCCGGAAGGCCCAGCAATGCCCAGAGCCGGTCCGATGACCCGCCGCTGATGGGGGTGATTTGATGCAGGACACGGCCTCTGTCCTTGCGCTTGCGCCCGACGAGGCTTCCGCCAAGGCTGCGCGGGGCTTGGTGGCTCCGGCCAAATGGCCCGCGCTCGGTGCCGACGAGGTGGCGGTGTGGGGCGAGTGCCAGGGCAGTGGGTCCAAGCCGTATCAGACCCAAGTCGATCTGTCGGGGCCGGCTTTCCGCTGCTCTTGCCCGAGTCGGAAATTCCCCTGCAAGCACGGGCTCGCGCTGTTGCTCCTGAAGGTGGACGACGCCAGCCGCTTCAAGGCGGCAAGACCCGCCTGGGTGGACGAGTGGCTGGCCTCGCGCGAACAAAAGGAAAAGAAGAAAGAGGAACGCGAAGCCCAGAAGGCCGAGGCCCCGCCCCCTGACCCGAAGAGCGTGGCAAAACGCGAGGCCCAGCGCTGGGAGCGCATCGAAGGCGCGGCCCAGGACCTGCAGCGCTGGATGGCCGATCAATTGGCCCATGGCTTGGGCGCGGTGGACGACGATACAGTTAAAGGATGGCAGGCCATGGCCGCCCGCATGGTGGACGCACAGGCGCCGGGTCTCGGGCAGCGCCTGCTCCAGGCCGCCGAGCAAGTTCGCCAGGGAGCGGACTGGCCCGAACAGGTGTTGCATCGCCTGGGGTTGCTGCAACTGGCCTGTGACGGCCTGCAACGCCGCGCCAGCCTGCCCGAGGCGGTGCAGGCGGACTTGCGCCAAGTGGCTGGTTGGCCGGTGGACAAGGACGGTGTCATCGCGCACGGTGATGCCGTCACCGATCGCTGGACGGTGCTGGGTGTGGTGCAGGAGATGCGCGATGCCAAGCTGACCGAGCGGCGCGTGTGGTTGCACGGGCAACGGAGCCAGCGGCGGGCCTTGCTGCTGGACCACGCCTACGGTGGGCGCGGCTTCGAGCAGGTCTGGGTGGGCGCGAGCAGCGCTGAGGCAGTGCTGCACTTCTTCCCCGGCGCGGCGCCTTTGCGCGCGCTGTGCGAGGGGCCTCAGCTCGGCGGTGCGGCGGTCTGGCCGGCCGAGCCACTGGCGCAGGAGTGGGACCGCATCACCCAACGCATGGCCGCCTCGCCCTGGATGGGGCTGCACCCGCTGGTCCTGCACGACGCCACGCCCGAGCGCACCCCCCTCGGATGGCGCTGCCTCGTACAGGGCCGCAGCCTGGACATGCGCACCGACGAAGCTTTCGGGTGGCAATTGCTCGCGCACAGCGGCGGTCGAGCGCTGAACCTTGCCGGCGAATGGGACGGTCAGGCGTTTTCGCCCATGAGCGCCTGGCGCGATGGCGAAGCGGCGCCGCTCTGGACCAGGAGCCAAGCATGAGCTTCGCGCCGGGCCGCCCCAAGCAAGCTCGCACCGCAGCTCGAAGAGCGGAGGTTGCCTTATGAGCAGCGGTGTGTTGGCCCCGTTGCTGCCCATGGCGCTGGTGGGCACGGACCGCCACGCCGATGCCTGGCCTGTCTGGCCGGGCGATCACGGTACCGTGATCGAAGCGGCGACCATCGGCGCCCCGCATCCCGCCACCGGCCTGCTGCGTGCTGCCGGTGTATTGGCCACCTGCCGGCTCGCGGGCGCCTTGGGACAGCCGGCGGTGGCGGGGCCACGGCCCGGCGCCGGTGCCGAAACACTGCCGCCCCTGGAGGACAAACGCCTCGTGGGCCTGATCGCGTGGGCACTGGAGCAGGGGCCGGTGCGGCTCGGCGGCGAGTGCCTGGCGACCCTGGCCCAGCGCGGTCTTCGGCTGCCGGCGGAACTGTTGCCCACCGCGCTGGATGCCAGCCGGCGGGCCACGGTCTTGCGGCCTTGGCTGGCGCCGGTGCTCGGCGCCACCGGTTTCTGGCTGGCCGCCCAACGGGAGGACTGGAAGCATGCTGCGGGCGTGCAGACCACCGACGAGGCCGCCGAGATCCTGTGGCAGGAGGGCAGCCTCGAACAACGCTGCGCCTTCTTGCGCCACGAGCGTCGCCGCGCGCCCGAGGCGGCGCGCGAGCGGCTGAGCATCGCCTTGCCAGAGTTGGCGGTGCGCGAGCGTGTTGAACTGGTTCAGACGCTGAGCGTGGGGCTTTCGATGCAGGACGAGCCCCTGCTCGAACGCTTGCGCACCAGCGACCGGGGCCGCGAAGTGCGCCAGCTTGCGTTGCGTCTGCTGCTGCGCCTGCCCCAGGCGGCCCATCCACAACGCGCGGTGGCGCGGCTCGCGCCCCTGGTCGTGCAGCAACGCGGACTGATCCGCAAGCACTGGAGCATCGACGCGCCCACCGCCGTCGGGGTCGACTGGGCCGGCGATCAGGTGGAGGCAGAAAAACCCAAACACGACAGCCTGGGCGAGCGCGCCTGGTGGTTGTATCAACTGGCGTGCCAGGTTCCGCTCACCTGGTGGGGCGAGCACACCGGCATGGCGCCCGAAGAACTGCTGGCCTGGAGCGCCAAAGGCGATTGGAGCCAGGCCCTCACCCGCGCCTGGTTCGAGGTGCTACTGGCCACGCCCGATCCCGAATGGGCCGACGCATTTGTCAATGCCTTGCCTGCTGCCAGCAAAGGCCTGGACACCGCACGCCTGTTGCCCATGTTGTCGCCCACCGCGCGCGACAAACGCTGGGAGCGCCTGCTGCACGGCGGGGGTTCGGCGGTCGAGGCCTTGTTGCCGGAAATGGTGACGGCTTGCCCATTGCAGCCAGAGCAGGCTGTTGCGCGCCTGGCACCCGACCTTTCGAACCGGCTGGTGGCCTGGATCCATGCCCGCCTGGCCGAACCCAACGCCAACGCCTCATGGGTGCTGCGCAGCCACTTGCCCGATCTGTGCTGCATCGTCGATGCCTCGGCGCTGCCGGCCTTGAACGCGCTGCCCCGCAATACCGAAGAAACCCCGGCCATGGCCGAACTCATGCACGTTGTGGCGCAGATCGTTGCCACGCGTGACGCATTGAAAGACGCTTGATGAACACCTCCACATCCACCACCCCAGCCGATGCCGTGATGCGGCAACACGCCGAACAGCAGTTCGCCGAAGAGCTCGCCGAGCTGGCGCGGCAGGATCAGCGCACCCGTCCCGAGAACTGGGCGCTGTCACCCTGGGCCGTGGTGCGCTACCTCATGGGCGGTCGGCTCGACAACGGCTTCGAGGTCAGCCCCAAGTACATCGGCAATGAGCGCCTGATGGAGGTGGCCGTGGCCACGCTCGCCACCGACCGGGGCCTGCTGCTCTACGGCGTGCCGGGCACGGCCAAATCCTGGGTGTCGGAGCACCTGGCCGCAGCCATCAGCGGCGACTCCACGCTGCTGATCCAGGGCACGGCCGGGACCAGCGAGGAACAGCTGCGTTACGGCTGGAACTACGCCCAGTTGCTGGCCCACGGACCGTCCGAGAAAGCGCTGGTGCCCAGCCCGCTCATGAACGCGATGCGCCTGGGAAAGATCGCACGCGTCGAAGAACTCACCCGCATCCCGGCCGACGTGCAGGACAGCCTGATCACCGTGCTCTCCGAAAAAACCCTGCCGATCCCCGAGCTCGGCAGCGAGGTGCAGGCGGTGCGCGGCTTCTCGGTCATTGCCACCGCCAACAACCGCGACAAGGGCGTGAACGAGTTGTCCTCCGCACTCAAGCGGCGCTTCAACACCGTGGTGCTGCCGGTGCCATCGAGCGAAGAGGAAGAGGTGAGCATCGTGGTCAGGCGCGTGGCCGACATGGGCCGTGCGCTGCAATTGCCCGCCGAACCGCCCGCGCTCAAGGAGGTGCGGCGCATCGTGCAGATCTTCCGCGAGCTGCGCAACGGCAAGACCGAAGACGGCAAGACCCAGCTCAAGTCGCCCAGCGCCACCCTATCCACCGCCGAGGTGATCTCGGTCATCAACAACGGCATGGCGCTGGCCGGCCACTTTGGTGACGGCGTGCTGCGACCGCACGACATGGCCTCGGGCCTGATCGGCGCCATCGTCAAGGACCCGGTGCAGGACGCCGTGGTCTGGAACGAGTACCTGGAGGCCGTGGTCAAGGAGCGCAGCGACTGGAAGGATCTGTATCGCGCGTTCCGGGACCAGGCGTGAAACCCGTGCGCCCCTTTTGACTGCGTCCCCGATGAGCGCCTTGCACTATTTCGGTGTGCGTCACCATGGCCCCGGCTGCGCGCGCAGCCTGCGCGACGCGCTGTTCGCCTTGCAGCCCGACTGCGTGCTGGTGGAAGGGCCGCCCGAGGCCGATGCACTGGTGCCGCTGGCCATCGCCGACGGCATGCAGGCGCCGGTCGCGTTGCTGAGCTATTGCCCCGACGAACCCGGCTTCGCGGTCTACCACCCCTTCGCCGAGTTTTCGCCCGAATGGCAGGCCCTGCAGTGGGCGGCGCGCGCAGGCGTGCCGCTGCGCTTCATCGATCTGCCGCGCGCGAACGACTTCGGGCTGGACAAGGCCCGCAAGGAAGCGGCGGCCCAGGCAGCTCAGGGCGAGCCCGTCGGCGGGCTGGACGAGGTCCATGGCGAAGATCTCGGTGCGGGCGAAGCGGCCAGCCACGCAGAGGGTCCGACCTCAGACGAAGCCGCCGCCACAGCGAACAATGACCCGCTGAGCTGGCTCGCCCGTGCGGCCGGTTTTGACGACGGCGAAGCCTGGTGGAACCATCTGGTGGAAGAACGCGGTGCTCCCGAGTCCATCTTTCCGGCCATCAGCGAGGCCATGATCGGCTTGCGCCGCGAGCTGGGCGATCCGGTGCGCAGCGCCGACGAGACGCAACGTGAAAAGCTGCGCGAGGCCCACATGCGCCAGTGCATCCGCGCGGCACAGAAAGAGGGGTTTGAGCGCATCGCGGTGGTCTGTGGGGCCTGGCACCTGGCCGGGCTGCAGGCCGAGGTCAAGGCGCGAGACGATGCCGCCCTGCTCAAGAGGCTCCCCAAGCTCAAGGTGCAGGCCACCTGGGTGCCCTGGAGCTACCGCCACCTCACGCGCGCCAGCGGCTACGGCGCCGGCATCCACTCACCCGGCTGGTACGAACACCTCTGGCGCAGCCAGGGCGCCCCCCTGGAGCGCACCGCTGGCTGGCTGGCGCGGATCGCCCGGCTGATGCGCGCGCGCGACCTGGACTGTTCCTCGGCCCATCTGATTGAAGCCACCCGCCTGGCCGAAGCGCTGGCGGCGTTGCGCGGGCGCCCCGCCCCCAGCCTGGCGGAGTTGCAGGAAGCGACCCGCTCCGTGTTCGCCATGGGTGACGATGCGGTGTTGACCTTCATCCGCGACGAGTTGCTGATGGGCGATCGCCTGGGCACGGTGCCCGCGAGCGTGCCCACCGTGCCGCTGCAGCGCGACCTGGAGCAGGCCCAGAAGTCGCTGCGCCTCAAACCCGAGGCCTTGCAAAAGACATTGGACCTCGACCTGCGTCAGCCCAACGATCTCGCGCGCAGCCAGTTGCTGCACCGCCTGAACCTGATGGACATTCCCTGGGGCCGCATCGCCACCGTGGGGCGCTCGGCCCGCGGCAGCTTTCACGAAATCTGGACGCTGCAATGGCAGCCGGAGTTCGCCTTGCGCGTCATTGAAGCCAGCCGCTGGGGGCAGACCATCGCGCAAGCCGCGTCCGCCCAAACGGTGGACCGCTGCGCCGGTCTGCACAGCCTGGCCGAACTGGCCCAGGTAGTGGACAGCGCCCTGCTGGCCGACCTGCAACCGGCGGTGAACGCCGCCACGCGGGCGCTGCAAGACCGTGCCGCGTTGACCGGCGACGCGGCACAGCTCCTGACCGCCTTGCCGCCGCTGGCCAATGTGTTCCGCTACGGCAACGTGCGCGGTACCGACGCGGCGCTGGTGGCGCAGGTGCTCGACGGTCTCATCCTGCGCGCGGCCATCAGTCTGCCGCTGGCGGCGATGGCGCTGGACGAGACCGCCGCCAACGCCTTGCGTGAGAGCGTGCTCACGGCGCACAAGGCCATCGGCTTGCGCGATAGCGCCGAACAGACCGGCGCGTGGCAGCGCGCGCTGCGCCAGCTCGCCGAGGCGGCGGGCGTGCACCCGCTGTTGCAGGGCCTGTGCTTGCGCCTGCTGCTCGAAGCCGGTGTCTGCAGCGACGACGACGCGGCGCAGGCCATGTCGCTGCACCTCTCACGCGGCGCCGACCCCGCGCAGGCGGCGGCCTGGCTCGACGGCTTCCTCAACCGCAACGCCACCGTGCTGCTGCACGACGCCACCGTGTGGGGCCTGCTCAATGCCTGGCTCGCCTCGCTGAGCGAAGACCATTTCCTGGGCGTGTTGCCGCTGGTGCGCCGCAGCTTCAGCGCGTTCGGCGCCAGCGAGCGGCACGACCTCGCGCAACGCGCCAGCCAGGGTGTGGTGGCCGCACCGGTGTCCGCCGCGCACAGCGAGTGGGACCTGACCCGCGCCCTGCAACCGTTGCCCGTGTTGCATCAACTGATGGGACTCAACGTATGAACGAGAACGACCTCCCCGACGCATCGCCGATTTCCGACGCCCAGCGCCTGCGCCGCTGGCGTCTGGTGCTGGGGCGTGAGGCCGACGAGGCCTGCGGCACGCTCTCCGGCGAGCTCAAGGAAATGGATCAGGCGCTCTCGGCCCTGTACGACCCCACTGGCCCCGGCGGTCTGGGTGCCAAGGAACGGCGGGGTGGTCGTGAAGCGTCGGCGCCCAGCGTGGCGCGCTGGCTCGGCGACATCCGCAAGTACTTTCCCGGCCAAGTGGTGCAGGTCATGCAGCGCGATGCGCTGGAGCGCCTGAACATGCGCGACATGCTGCTCCAGCCCGAAATGCTCAAGAGCATGCAGCCCGACGTGCACCTGGTGGCCAACCTGATCGCGTTGTCGAAAGTGATCCCGGCCAAGACCCGGGACACCGCGCGCATGGTGGTGCGCAGCGTGGTGGACGCGCTGCTGGCCAAGCTCGAAGAACCCATGCGCTCGGCCGTCAGCGGCGCGCTCGACCGCAGCCAGCGCAACCGGCGCCCGCGCCACAGCGAGATCGACTGGAACCGCACCATCCGCGCCAACCTGCGGCACTGGCAACCCGACTACCGCACCATCGTGCCGCAAACCCTGCACGGCTATGGCCGCAAAGCGCGCCGGCCCCAGCGCGAGGTGATCCTCTGCATCGACCAGAGCGGCTCGATGGCAGCCTCGGTCGTCTACTCCAGCATCTTCGGCGCTGTGATGGCCTCGTTGCCCGCGGTGTCCACCAGGCTGGTGGTGTTCGACACCGCCGTGGTCGACCTGAGCGATCAACTGGACGATCCGGTCGAGCTGCTGTTCGGTGTGCAGCTCGGTGGCGGCACCGACATCAACGGCGCCGTTTCCTACTGCCAGAGCATCATCCGCGAGCCCCGCAACACCATCATGGTGCTGATCTCCGACCTGTACGAAGGCGGGGTGGAGGCACAGCTGCTGCGCCGGGCCAATGAGCTGGTGGAAAGCGGTGTGCAGTTCATCACCCTGCTCGCGCTCAGCGACGAAGGCGCGCCCAGCTACGACCACGCCCTGGCCGCCAAACTCGCGGCCCTGGGCGTGCCCAGTTTTGCCTGCACACCCGATGCCTTCCCCGGCCTGATGGCCGCCGCCATCCGCCGGGACGACATCCACGCCTGGGCCGCCACACAAGGGATGGTCACGAGCCCCAAAGCGCGTTGACGTTCCTGTCCACTGCGCCCTCATCAGGCACTCCAGGCGTGGTCTCCGTGATCCGGCGAACCGCCGTCGCAACCGCCCAAAAAAACGGCCCCGAAGGGCCGTTTGTTGATTCAGCACATCGCCGCCGCTCAGGCCGCAACGCCTTTCGCGTTCTCCGCATACTCTTCGATCTGGTCGAAGTTCATGTACTTGTAGATCGCCGCGCCGTCCTTGTTCACAACACCCATGGCTTCGTGGTACTCGGCCACGGTGGGGATCTTGCCCAGCTTGGAGGCAATCGCCGCCAGTTCGGCCGAAGCCAGGAACACGTTGGTGTTCTTGCCCAGACGGTTGGGGAAGTTGCGGGTGGAGGTGGACACCACGGTGGCGCCTTCGCGCACCTGGGCCTGGTTGCCCATGCACAGCGAGCAGCCTGGCATTTCGGTGCGCGCACCGGCAGCGCCGAAGTTGGCGTAATGGCCTTCCTTGATCAGCTCGCTCTCGTCCATCTTGGTGGGTGGCGCCACCCACAGCTTGACCGGGATGTCGCGGCTGCCGCCGAGCAGCTTGGCCGCTGCGCGGAAGTGGCCGATGTTGGTCATGCACGAACCGATGAAGGCTTCGTCGATCTTGGTGCCGGCCACTTCAGACAGGGTCTTGGCGTCGTCCGGATCGTTCGGGCAGCACAGGATGGGCTCGTGGATGTCGGCCAGGTCGATCTCGATGACGGCGGCGTACTCGGCGTCCTTGTCAGCTTCGAGCAGGTTGGGGTTGGCCAGCCATGCCTCCACCTTCTCAATGCGGCGCTGCAGGGTGCGCGCGTCCTGGTAGCCATCGGCGATCATGTTCTTCATCAGCACGATGTTGCTGGTGAGGTACTCCTTGATCGGCTCGGGGTTGAGCTTCACCGTGCAGCCTGCGGCCGAGCGCTCGGCCGATGCGTCGGAGAGTTCAAACGCCTGTTCCACCTTCAGGTCTGGCAGACCTTCGATCTCCAGAATGCGGCCCGAGAAGATGTTCTTCTTGCCAGCCTTGGCCACGGTCAGCAGACCGGCCTTGATCGCGTACAGCGGAATGGCGTGCACCAGGTCGCGCAGCGTGATGCCAGGCTGCATCTGGCCCTTGAAGCGCACCAGCACCGACTCGGGCATGTCCAGCGGCATCACACCGGTGGCGGCACCGAAGGCCACCAGGCCGGAGCCGGCAGGGAAGGAAATGCCGATGGGGAAACGGGTGTGCGAGTCACCGCCGGTGCCCACGGTGTCGGGCAGCAGCAAGCGGTTGAGCCAGCTGTGGATCACGCCGTCGCCGGGGCGCAGCGACACGCCGCCGCGGCTGCTGATGAAGGCTGGCAGTTCGCGGTGGGTCTTCACGTCCACCGGCTTGGGGTAGGCGGCCGTGTGGCAGAACGACTGCATCACCAGGTCGGCGCTGAAGCCCAGGCAGGCCAGGTCTTTCAGCTCGTCGCGGGTCATGGGGCCGGTGGTGTCCTGCGAACCCACGGTGGTCATCTTGGGCTCGCAGTAGGTACCGGGGCGCACGCCCTGACCTTCGGGCAGGCCCACCGCGCGGCCCACCATCTTCTGGGCCAGTGTGAAGCCGGCTTTGGTTTCAGCCGGTACGCTGGGCAGGCGGAACAGGGTGGAAGCGGGCAGGCCCAGGAACTCGCGCGCCTTGGCGGTGAGCGAACGGCCGATGATCAGGTTGATGCGGCCGCCGGCGCGCACTTCGTCAAACAGCACGTCGCTCTTGAGCTTGAACTCGGCGACGGTCTCGCCGTTCTTCACCAGCTTGCCGTCGTAGGGCAGCACGTCGATCACGTCGCCCATTTCCAGCTTGCTCACGTCCACCTCAATCGGCAGCGAACCGGAATCTTCCTGCGTGTTGAAGAAGATGGGGGCGATCTTGCCGCCCAGGGTCACGCCACCAAAGCGCTTGTTGGGCACAAAAGGAATGTCCTGGCCGGTGGCCCAGATCACGCTGTTGGTGGCCGACTTGCGCGAAGAACCGGTGCCCACCACGTCGCCCACGTAGGCCACGAGATTGCCCTTCTTCTTCAGGTCTTCGATGAACTGCATCGGGCCGCGCTTGCCGTCTTCTTCCGGCTTGAAGGCGGCGTCCGGACGGGTGTTCTTCAGCATCGCCAGGTAGTGCATGGGGATGTCAGGACGCGTGGTCGCATCCGGTGCGGGCGACAGATCGTCGGTGTTGGTCTCGCCAGGCACCTTGAACACGGTGACCGTGATCTTTTTCTCGACCTCGGGGCGGCTGGTGAACCACTCGGCGTCGGCCCAGCTCTGCATCACTTCCTTGGCCTTGGCGTTGCCGGCCTTGGCCTTCTCTGCCACATCGTTGAAATAGTCGAACATCAGCAGCGTCTTCTTCAGCGCCTCGGCGGCCACGCCCGCCACCTCAGCGTCGTCCAGCAGTTCGATCAGCGGATGCACGTTGTAGCCACCCACCATGGTGCCCAGCAGCTCGGTGGCCTTGGCTTTGGAGATCAGCCCCACCTTCTCGTCGCCATGCGCCACGGCCGCGAGAAAGCTGGCCTTGACCTTGGCTGCATCGTCCACGCCCGGTGGCACGCGGTGGGTCAGCAGGTCCAGCAGGAAAGCATCTTCACCGGCTGGCGGTGCCTTGATCAGTTCGACCAGGGCCGCCACCTGCTTGGCGTCAAGCGCCAGCGGCGGGATACCCAACGCGGCGCGTTCAGCGACATGGGCGCGGTAGTCGGTGAGGAAGTTGTTGGACATCTTGTTCTCCAGAAAAAAGGGAATACGTGGGGTCAAAAAATGGGTGGGCAAAAATGCGAAGCAAGCTCAATGCCGAAGCGCCACAGACTCGGCGAAGTGGCCCTGCATCGATTCAGGCAGCAGAAGACCGGTCTGGTGTGCGCGTTCAAGCACCTGCCAGAAATAGCGGTAGCTCGCGCGGTCGTGCAGGCGCCCTTCGAATTGCACGGGCGCCCAGTCGGCCGCCATGGCGCATTCGATCAGGGCAGCCGCAGTGTCCACCTCGCGTTCAGACGGTGCAAACGCCGCAATGATCGGGCGTATCTGGTCGGGGTGAATGCTCCACATGCGGGTGTAGCCCAGTTCGCGCGCGGCCTTGTGTGCGGCGGTCTGCAATGCGGCAAGGTCCTTGAATTCGGTGACCACGTTGTGCGACGGCACCTTGCCATGTGCATGGCAGGCAGACGCAATCTCGACCTTGGCGCGCAACACCAGAGGGTGGCTGAACTGCCCAGCCACGCCCATGCCATCGGCCGGGATCGCGCCGCCGTGCGACGACACAAAATCCATCAGACCGAAGCTCAGACTCTGCACACGCGGATGGGCCGCGATATCGAAAGCGCGGTGCACCGCTGCTGGCGACTCGATCAGCACATGCAGGGGCAACGCAATCGCGCCGCAGGCATCCAGCGCGGCCACAGCCGTCTGCACATCGGCCACCGATTCCACCTTGGGCACCATGAGGTGCACGAGCTTCGATGCGGCCTGCCCTGCGATGGTGGCCACGTCGGCCTGAAAAGCCAGGTGGTCCACCGGGTGCACGCGCACAGCCACACGGGCTTCGGGCGCCGCACCCAGCGCCAGCGACGTGACCAGCGCTGCATGCTCCGCCTCGCCACCCACCGGCGCACCATCTTCGCAGTCCAGGGTCACGTCGAACACACAGGTGCCGAACTCGGCCGTGAGATCGGCCTGCAACTGCAGGCTCTTTTTCATCCGCGTTTCTACACCACTGTAGTGATCACAAACCGGCAGCGAGAAAGCGCCGGCTTGTGCCCCCAGAAGAATGGAACGCGGGTGAGTTTTCACGGATGAGTTACGAGGTGGTTACGGAGACCAACGCGTGCCGCCTGCTTCCAGCACACACCACGGAACTGGCTTTGCCAGGCCGTAGGTGTGGCCCCCTTTCAGGGGGGTGACGCGAAGCGGCGCGGGGGGTCACAACAAATGTTTGACGCCGTCCTGCTCACCCTGCAACTCAGCCAGGGTCTTGTCGATGCACTCCTGCGAGAAGGCATCGATCTCCAGGCCTTCGACGACCTTGTACTCGCCGTTTTCGCAGGTGACGGGGAAGCCGAACATGATGTCCTTGGGAATGCCATACCAGCCTTTGGAAGGGATGCCCATGGTCACCCACTCGCCGTTGGTGCCCAGTGCCCAGTCGCGCATGTGATCAATGGCGGCGTTGGCGGCCGAAGCGGCCGACGACAGGCCGCGCGCTTCGATGATGGCCGCGCCCCGCTTGCCCACGGTGGGCAGGAACACGTCCTTGTTCCAGGCCTGGTCGTTGATCATGTCCTTCACCGAAGCGCCGTCGATGGTGGCGAAGCGGTAGTCGGCGTACATGGTGGGCGAGTGGTTGCCCCACACGGCCAGTTGTTTGATGCTGGCCACCGGCTTGCCAGTCTTGGCGGCGATCTGCGAAGCGGCGCGGTTGTGGTCCAGGCGCAGCATGGCGGTGAAGTTGCCGGGCTTGAGATCCGGAGCGCTCTTCATGGCGATATAGGCGTTGGTGTTGGCGGGGTTGCCCACCACCAGCACTTTCACGTCGCGGCTGGCCACGGCGTTGAGTGCCTTGCCCTGTGCGGTGAAGATGGCGCCATTGATCGCCAGCAGCTCGGCGCGCTCCATGCCGGGACCGCGGGGGCGCGAGCCCACCAGCAGCGCGTAGTCGGTGTCCTTGAAGGCGGTCATCGGGTCGCTGTGGGCTTCCATGCCGGCCAGCAGCGGGAAGGCGCAATCGTCGATTTCCATCATCACGCCCTTGAGCGCCTTCTGGGCTTTTTCGTCGGGGATTTCGAGCAGTTGAAGGATCACCGGCTGGTCCTTGCCGAGCATTTCGCCCGATGCGATGCGGAACAGCAGGGCGTAACCAATCTGACCAGCGGCTCCGGTAACGGCCACGCGAACAGGCTTCTTGCTCATGGTGAGAACTCCAGAAATTGACGTAAGAAAAGTGAAATTCGGATCGGAATTGTCCAGGCGTCGATCCAAAAACCGGACGCAAATCCGAAACTTTTGGCGTGCAAGACAGCCCGTGAGTGTACCCTCGCAAACCCTGATACGTCAATTTGTCTTATGTCTTATATAAGATATGATTGCGTGCATCGACAGCAGGTCCAAAAGCCACAGACGCATGGCCACCCTTCCCTCTCAAGTCACCGAAGCCTCCCCGCCGGACGCGCGATTTGCGCCCGGACCGGGTGCGTCTGCGGGTGGTGAAAGCGCACCTGCGCAAGGCGCGCCCGCTTTCAGTCCGTTGTATCAACAGATCAAGGGCCTGATCCTGCGAAGCCTGCAATCCGGGGAATGGAAACCCGGGGATGTCATCCCCAGCGAATTCGATCTCGCCGCACGCTTTCGGGTCAGCCAGGGCACCGTGCGCAAGGCCATCGACGAACTCGCCACCGACAACCTGCTCGTGCGCCGCCAGGGCAAGGGCACCTTCGTGGCCACGCACGCCGAACAACACATCCAGTACCGCTTTCTGCGCCTGCTGCCCGACACGGGCGACCTCGACGGCCAGGGGCCGGCCGAGCGACGCATCATCGAATGCAAACGCCTGCGCGCCTCTGCGGAAGTGGCCCGCCAGCTTGGATTGCGCACCGGCGATCCGGTGTTCCTGGTGCGCCGTGTGCTCGCGTTCGCAGCCGTTCCGGCGATTCTTGAAGACATCTGGCTGCCCGGCAGCAGGTTCAAGGGGCTCACCCAGGAAACGCTGGCCGAAGACAAGGGCCCCATGTATGCCCTGTTCGAGTCGCAATTCGGCGTTCGCATGGTGCGAGCGGTTGAAAAGATCAAGGCGGTGAGTGCCGACCCGGATGTGGCATCCTTGCTCGGTTCCCAGCCGGGCACCCCGTTGCTGAGCGTCGAGCGGGTGGCTTACACCTACAACGATGAACCCATGGAACTGCGCCGGGGCCTGTACCGGACCGACAACCGCCACTATCGCAACGAACTGAGCTGATCCACGAGGCCATTGACCCCCCACCCATCAACGGGCACGTCCCTCATCAGGGCCTGCATGCTGCGTTGCAATAGAATTTACGAGCCCGTGGCTTGAGTTACCACCGAGTTACGAATCCTTCCAAATTTCAATCCCCACCGGAAGAAAGCCCCCACCATGACCGAGTTGACCCGAAAGCGGCCAGAGTTCCGCAACATCAACGCCTTCACCGACCTCACCACCTACCGCCTGCCGCCGGCGGGTTGGGTGTCCATCCTGCACCGTGCCAGTGGCGCGCTGATGTTTGTGTTGTTGCCGCTGATCGTCTGGCTCTTTGACACATCGGTGTCCTCGGAACTGTCCTTCGACCGTTTCACTGCGGCATTCGCGGTGGGTCTGGGCTTTGTGCCTGGCTGGCTGTTCAAGCTGGTGGTGCTGTCCATCATCTGGGCCTACCTGCATCACCTGATTGCCGGCATTCGCCATCTCTACATGGATGCCAGCCACGCGGTGAGCAAGGAATTCGGCAAATCGTCGGCCATCGTCACGCTCGTGCTCAGCATCGGGTTGACCGTCGTTCTGGGTGCCAAGCTGTTCGGCCTGTACTGAAGCGAAATCAAGAACTCCAAGGATCACCCCACATGTCTGTCAACTACGGTTCCAAACGCGTCGTCACCGGCGCCCACTACGGCTTGCGTGACTGGCTTGCCCAGCGCATCACCGCCGCCCTGATGGCCCTGTTCACCCTCATCGTCCTGGTGCAGGTGCTGTTCTCCACGGGCCCCATCGGCTATGACAGCTGGGCGGGCATTTTCGCGGCCCAGTGGATGAAGGCGCTGACCTTTGCGGTCTTCCTGGCGCTGGCCTACCACGTGTGGGTCGGCATGCGCGACATCTGGATGGACTACGTCAAGCCCGCCGGCATTCGCCTCGTGCTGCACGTTTTCACCATCGTCTGGCTCCTGTCCTGCCTGGGCTGGGCCGTGCAAGTTCTCTGGAGACTCTGAAGTCATGACCACATCTGCATCCCTTCCCAAGCGTCAATTCGACGTGGTCATCGTCGGCGCCGGTGGCTCCGGTATGCGCGCCTCGCTGCAGCTGGCCCGCGCCGGCCTCAAGGTGGCCGTGCTCTCCAAGGTGTTTCCTACCCGCTCGCACACCGTGGCCGCTCAAGGCGGCATTGGTGCCTCGCTGGGCAACATGAGCGAAGACAACTGGCATTACCACTTCTACGACACCATCAAAGGGTCTGACTGGCTGGGCGACCAGGACGCCATCGAGTTCATGTGTCGCGAAGCGCCCAAGGTAGTCTACGAGCTTGAGCATTTCGGCATGCCGTTCGACCGCAACCCCGACGGCACCATCTACCAGCGCCCCTTCGGCGGCCACACCGCCAACTACGGCGAAAAGCCGGTGCAACGCGCCTGCGCCGCCGCCGACCGCACCGGCCACGCCATGCTGCACACCCTGTACCAGCAGAACGTGCAGGCCCGCACCACCTTCTTCGTCGAATGGATGGCTTTGGACCTTATCCGCGACGCCAGCGGCGACGTGGTCGGCGTGACCGCCCTGGAAATGGAAACCGGCGAGACCTACATCCTCGAAGCCAAGACCACGCTGTTGGCCACCGGCGGTGCGGGCCGCATCTTTGCCGCCTCCACCAACGCCTTCATCAACACCGGCGACGGCCTGGGCATGGCGGCGCGTGCCGGCATTCCGCTGCAGGACATGGAGTTCTGGCAGTTCCACCCGACTGGCGTGGCCGGCGCGGGCGTGCTGCTGACCGAAGGTTGCCGTGGCGAAGGCGCGATCCTGCTCAACAGCGAAGGCGAGCGTTTCATGGAACGCTACGCACCCACCCTGAAAGACCTGGCGCCACGCGACTTTGTTTCTCGTTGCATGGACCAGGAGATCAAGGAAGGCCGCGGCTGCGGTCCCAACAAGGACTACGTGCTCCTGAAGCTGGACCACCTGGGCGCCGACACCATTCACAAGCGCCTGCCGTCGGTGTACGAAATCGGCGTGAACTTTGCCAACGTGGACATCACCCGCGAGCCCATCCCCGTCGTGCCCACCATCCACTACCAGATGGGTGGCATTCCCACGAACATCAATGGTCAGGTCGTCACGCCTGATGGCAACGGTGGCCAGGCGGTGGTGAACGGCCTGTATGCCGTGGGCGAATGCTCATGCGTGAGCGTGCACGGCGCCAACCGCCTGGGCACCAATTCTTTGCTGGACCTGCTGGTGTTCGGCCGCGCGGCGGGCAACCACATCGTGCAGTTCAACGACAAGAACAAAATCCACAAGCCCCTGCCCGCTGATGCTGCAGACAGGACGCTGGCGCGACTGGCCCGGCTGGACAACACCTCTGGCGGCGAGTACGCACAGGACGTGGCTAACGACCTGCGTGCCGCCATGCAACAGCATGCGGGTGTGTTCCGTACTCAGGCGAGCATGGACGAGGGTGTGCAGAAGATCAACGCCATGCGTGCCCGCGTGAACGACATTGCGCTCAAGGACAAGTCCAAGGTCTTCAATACGGCCCGCATCGAAGCGCTGGAAGTGGAAAACCTCATGGAATCGGCCCAGGCCACCATGACCTCGGCGGCCGCGCGCCACGAATGCCGTGGCGCCCACACCGTGAACGACTACGAGCGTCCGGCCGACGATGCCCAGTTCCCGCTGGGTCGCAACGATGCCGAGTGGATGAAGCACACCCTGTGGCACAGCGCCGACAACAGCCTGACCTACAAGCCCGTCAACCTCAAGCCCCTGACCGTGGAGTCGGTGCCGCCCAAAGTCCGCACCTTCTGAAGCCTTTTACTTCGAACCCACGACGCACGGAGAAAAAAACACCATGGCCAAACGCACATTCAAGATCTACCGCTACGACCCGGAAAAGGATGCCAAACCGTACATGCAGACCATCGAGGTCGAACTCGATGGGCACGAGCGCATGCTGCTCGATGCCCTGATGAAGCTCAAGGCGGTCGATCCCTCCATCTCGTTCCGCCGCTCCTGCCGTGAAGGCGTGTGCGGTTCGGATGCCATGAACATCAACGGCAAGAACGGCCTGGCCTGCCTGACCAACATGAACACGCTGCCCGGCGTGATCACGCTCAAGCCCCTGCCTGGCCTGCCGGTGGTGCGCGATCTGATCGTGGACATGACGCTGTTCTTCAAGCAGTACAACAGCGTCAAGCCCTACCTGATCAACGAAACCGTGGCGCCCGAGAAGGAACGCCTGCAGAGCCCCGAGGAGCGCGACGAGCTCAACGGCCTGTACGAATGCATTCTGTGCGCGAGCTGCTCGACCAGTTGCCCCAGCTTCTGGTGGAACCCGGACAAATTCGTCGGTCCTGCCGGCCTGCTGCAGGCCTATCGCTTCATCGCCGACAGCCGCGACGAGGGCACCGCCGAGCGCCTGGACAACCTGGAAGATCCCTACCGGCTGTTCCGCTGCCACACCATCATGAACTGTGTGGATGTCTGCCCCAAAAACCTGAACCCCACCAAAGCCATCGGCAAAATCAAGGAAATGATGGTGATGCGCTCGGTCTGAGTCGCATCCATCACACCACCCATGAACACCTCTGCCCCAGACGATCTGCTGGACGAGCGCGCCCTGAGCAAGCTCAGGTGGCGGTGCCGGCGGGGGCTGCTTGAGAACGATTTGTTCATCGAGCGGTTCTTCGCCAAGCACCAGTCTGGCTTGACCGTCAGGCAGGCAGAAGCTCTGGGCGTTCTAATGGACCTCTCAGACAACGATCTGCTGGATCTGTTGCTGGCCCGCAAGAGCCCCGAGGGCGACCTCGCCCGTGATGACATCACGCACGTACTGGGCATGCTTCGCCATGCTCGGCCATCCGTTTCAGCCGTATAGAAAAGGAAATCGCATGAAACTCGTCGACAACAAAGCCACCCTCTCCTTCTCCAACGGCAGTCCCAGTGTCGAGCTGCCCGTTTACGCCGGCAGCATCGGGCCCGACGTGGTCGACATCCGCAAGCTCTATGCGCAAACGGGCATGTTCACCTACGATCCTGGGTTTCTGTCGACCGCCTCCTGTCAGTCGTCGATCACCTACATCGACGGTGACAAAGGCGAACTGCTCTACCGTGGCTACCCCATTGAGCAGTTGGCCACCCACTGTGACTACCTCGACACCTGCCACCTGCTGCTTAACGGCGAACTGCCCAATGCACAGGAGCGCACCGAGTTTCACAAGCTCGTGACCAACCACACCATGGTCAACGAGCAAATGCAGTTCTTCCTGCGCGGCTTCCGCCGCGATGCCCACCCCATGGCCATCCTGACCGGCCTGGTGGGCGCGATGTCGGCCTTCTATCACGACAGCACGGACATCAACAACCCGGAACACCGGCACGTGGCCGCCATCCGCCTGATCGCCAAGATGCCCACCCTGGTGGCCATGGCGTACAAGTACAAGATCGGCCAGCCCTACATCTACCCGAAGAACAGCCTGAGCTACGCCGGCAACTTCCTGCGCATGATGTTCGGCACGCCGTGTGAAGAGTACGAAGTCAACCCCGTGCTGGAGCGCGCGCTTGACCGCATCTTCATCCTGCACGCCGACCACGAGCAGAACGCCTCCACCTCCACGGTTCGCCTATGCGCATCGTCGGGCACCAACCCGTTTGCGGCGATCGCCGCTGGCGTGGCCTGCCTGTGGGGCCCGGCTCACGGTGGCGCCAACGAGGCCTGCCTGAACATGCTGGAAGACATCCAGGCCCAGGGTGGCGTGTCCAAGGTCGGCGAGTTCATGGAAAAGGTCAAGGACAAGAACTCCGGCGTCAAGCTCATGGGCTTTGGACACCGGGTCTACAAGAACTACGACCCCCGCGCCAAGCTCATGCAGGAAACCTGCAACGAGGTGCTGGTCGAACTGGGTCTTGAAAACGACCCGCTTTTCAAGCTCGCCAAGGAGCTGGAGAAGATCGCCCTGGAAGACGACTATTTCGTCCAGCGCAAGCTCTACCCGAACGTGGACTTCTATTCCGGCATCGTGCAACGCGCCATCGGCATCCCGGTCAACCTGTTCACCGGCATCTTCGCACTGGCTCGCACCGTGGGCTGGATTGCCCAGCTCAACGAGATGATCGGTGACCCCGAGTACAAGATCGGCCGTCCGCGTCAGCTGTTCACCGGCTCCGAGCGCCGCGACGTGAAACCTCTGGCGTAAGGCCACGAGCCCAGCGGTCTCTGACCGTTCAGAAAACCCGCCCGGCGCACGCTCGGCGGGTTTTCTTTTGGCGGCATCAGACTTCTCAAATTACGATGCCTCGATCACAAGAAAGAGAGGAAAATAGCAATTTCATCGTCATCCGCGATGGCTCAGCCATGAACTTCCCCGACCGCTGCTTCGTTCGCCGCATCGACCTCACCTCGCTCCAGCTCTATGTGGCGGTGTGCGAGCGCGGCAGCATCGGCAAGGCGGCGGAGCTGGCCTTCATGGCCACATCGGCTGTCAGCAAGCGCTTGTCTGACCTTGAAAACACCTTGGGCAGCAGACTGCTTGACCGACATGCCCGCGGGGCCACGCCCACGCCGGCTGGGCAGAGCTTGCTTCACCATGCGCGCTCGGTGCTGTTCAGCCTCGACAAAATGCAGGGTGAACTCTCCGAATACGCCGATGGGGTGCGCGGCCATGTGCGGGTGCACGCCAACATCTCGGCCATCGTGCAGTTCCTGCCTGAAGATCTGGGCACCTTCATCGGCCGCCACGAAGGCATCAAGATTGACCTGGAGGAGCATCTGTCCACCGAAGTGGTGCGGGCCGTTCATGAAGGCGCGGCCGACCTGGGCATCTGCCACACCGGCTCCACCGGCCAGCCGAGCGAACTCCAGACCCGTCGCTACCGGCAAGACCAGCTCACGCTCGTGGTGCCCAGCCATCACCCCTTGGCCGAACGCGAATCGTTGGCCTTCTCAGACAGCCTGGAGTGGGACCACGTGGGCTTGCATGCCAACAGCTCCATCTATCTCGCCATGCACGCGGCCGCGGCCGCCGCCGGGCGAAGCATCCGGTTGCGCATCCGGGTGACCGGCCTCGACGCCATGTGCCGCATGATCCACAACGGCCTGGGCGTGGGCCTCATGCCTCTGCGGGCATTCGAATTGATGCATGGTGTGGGAGACCTCACCTGCGTGGCACTGACCGATGCCTGGGCCACCCGCCAGATCGACCTCGTGGCACGCGACTTCGCCACGCTCCCGGTGTCGGCCCGCCTCCTGGTGGACCACTTGGCCACCCCACCTGTTTCAAGCACCCCCACCTAAAATCGCCTCATCAGAAGGAACATTGCCCCATGCCTCGCACGCTCTACGACAAGATCTGGGACGAACACGTCGTCCACACCGAAGAAGACGGCACCTCCGTCCTCTACATCGACCGCCATCTGGTGCACGAAGTCACGAGTCCGCAAGCCTTCGAAGGCCTGCGTCAGACCGGGCGCAAGATGTGGCGTGTGAGCTCGGTGGTAGCCACCGCCGACCACAACACGCCCACGACCGGCTGGGAACTGGGCTACGACGGCATCACTGATCCGATCAGCAAGGAACAGATCACCACGCTGGACAGCAACATCGCCGAATACGGTGCGGCCGCCTTTTTCCCGTTCATGTCCAAACGACAAGGCATCGTGCACGTGATCGGCCCGGAGAACGGCGCCACCCTGCCCGGCATGACCGTGGTCTGCGGCGACTCGCACACCTCCACCCACGGTGCCTTCGGCGCGCTGGCGCACGGCATCGGCACCAGCGAGGTGGAGCACGTAATGGCCACGCAGACGCTGCTGGCCAAGAAGGCCAAAAACATGCTGGTCAAAGTGGAAGGCCAGTTGGCCAAGGGCGTCACCGCCAAGGACATCGTGCTGGCCATCATCGGCAAGATCGGCACCGCGGGCGGCACGGGCTACACCATCGAGTTCGGTGGCAGCGCCATCCGCTCGCTCAGCATGGAAGGTCGCATGACGGTCTGCAACATGGCCATCGAAGGCGGCGCCCGTGCCGGTCTGGTGGCCGTGGACGAAAAAACCATCGAGTATGTTCGTGGGCGCCCGCTCGCCCCCACGGGGGTGGAATGGGATCAGGCCGTGGCCTACTGGAAAACGCTGTTCTCCGACCCGGACGCGAAGTTCGACGCCGTGGTCGAACTCGACGCCAGCCGGATCGTTCCGCAGATCACCTGGGGCACCTCACCCGAAATGGTGCTTGGCGTGGATGGCCGTGTGCCCGACCCGGACAAGGAAAAGGACCCCAGTAAACGCGGCGCCATCGAGCGTGCACTGAGCTACATGGCGCTGGAACCCGGCAAACCGCTGGCCGACATCTTTGTCGACAAGGTGTTCATTGGCTCCTGCACCAACAGCCGCATCGAAGACATGCGCGAAGCCGCTGCGGTGGTGAAGAAGCTCGGGCAGAAAGTGGCCAAGAACATCAAGCTGGCCATGGTCGTGCCGGGATCCGGTCTGGTCAAGGAACAGGCCGAACGCGAAGGCCTCCACGAAATCTTCAAGGCCGCCGGCTTTGAATGGCGTGAGCCAGGGTGTTCCATGTGCCTGGCCATGAACGCCGACCGGCTGGAGCCGGGCGAACGCTGCGCTTCCACCAGCAACCGCAATTTTGAAGGCCGTCAAGGCGCAGGCGGACGCACCCACCTGGTGTCGCCGGCCATGGCGGCAGCCGCAGCGATCAACGGTCATTTCATCGACATCCGCACCATCGCCTGATTTCATTTTTCACACTTCCACATCTCACCGTCGACACAGGAGCCTCTCATGAAGCACCTTGCCATCTTTGCTACCGTTGCACCCCTCATGCTTGCCCTGGCAGCCTGTCAGCCGCTGACCCGGGTCGAGCGAGGCGCGAACAATGCCGGTCAGGCCGCCGGGCGGGGTATCGAACGCGCCGTTGAAGCAACGGAACGCGGCGTGAACCGAGCGGTGGGCGCCACCGGCACAGGCATCGAACGAGCCGCAGGAGCGGCCAGCCGTGGCGTCGAGCGCGCCGTGGGCGCGACCGAGCGAGGCGTCGGGCGGGCGGCGGATGCCACCGGGCGAGGCCTGGAACGCGCCGGTGAAGCCACCGGGCACGGGCTTGAGCGGGCCGGCGAGAAGATCGAAGAAGTGACCAAATAACTCCCCAATACCATGCAAAAGTTCACCCTTCACCAAGGCATCGTGGCCCCCATGGACCGCGAAAACGTCGACACCGACGCCATCATTCCCAAGCAATTCCTCAAGTCGATTCGCAAGACGGGCTTTGGCCCGAACCTGTTCGACGAATGGCGCTACCTGGACAAGGGCGAGCCTGGCCAGGATCCCGCGACCCGCAAGCCCAACCCCGACTTCGTGCTGAACCAGCCGCGCTACCAGGGCGCTTCCATCCTGCTCGCACGCCGCAATTTCGGTTGCGGCTCCAGCCGCGAACACGCACCCTGGGCCATCGACCAGTACGGCTTTCGCGCCGTCATCGCGCCCAGCTTTGCCGACATCTTTTTCAACAACTGCTTCAAGAACGGACTACTGCCTATCCAGTTGCCCGAAGCCACCGTCGACCAACTGTTCAACGAGGTGGCGGCCTTCCCTGGCTACCAGCTCACCATCGACCTGGAGCGCCAGGTAATCGTCAAGGCGCAGGGTGAAGAAATCCCGTTCGACGTCCAGGCCTTCCGCAAATACTGTCTGATCAATGGCCTGGATGACATCGGTTTGACGCTGCGCCACAAAGACAAGATTGCAGCCTTCGAAAAAGAGCGTCTGACCACCAAGCCCTGGCTCGCCAAGACGATGTGATCGACACCACGCCGCGAGACCGATCCCCCCCCGCACCGCCTGCGGCGTCTCCCCCTCAAGGGGCGTTGCCAGTGGCCCGGCAAGCCGGTTCCACGGTAACCTCGACAAGAACCCCTTCATCTCTACCCAACCACTATGAAAATCGCAGTTCTCCCCGGTGACGGCATCGGCATCGAAATCGTCGCAGAAGCCGTCAAGGTTCTCAATGCGCTCGATCTATCCTTCGAGATGGAATCCGCACTGGTGGGCGGCGCCGCTTACGAGGCGCACGGCCACCCGCTGCCCGATGCCACCCTGAACCTGGCCAAGGCGTCCGACGCCATCCTGTTTGGAGCGGTGGGCGACTGGAAATACGACAAGCTCGACCGCCCCCTGCGCCCCGAACAGGCCATCCTGGGTTTGCGCAAGCACCTGGGCCTGTTTGCCAACTTCCGGCCCGCGATCTGCTACGAACAGCTGGTGGGTGCCTCGAGCCTCAAGCCGGAACTGATTTCCGGCCTCGACATCCTGATCATCCGCGAGCTCACGGGCGACATCTATTTCGGCCAGCCACGCGGCCGTCGGGTGGCCACCGATGGCCATTTCCCCGGCGCCGAAGAAGCCTTCGACACCATGCGCTACAGCCGCCCCGAGATCGAACGCATTGCCCGCGTGGCATTCGAAGCCGCCCGCAAGCGCAACAAGAAGGTCACCAGCGTCGACAAGGCCAACGTGCTGGAAACCTTCCAGTTCTGGAAAGACGTGGTCACCGACGTGCACAAGGAATACCCGGACGTGGCGCTGGAGCACATGTACGTGGACAACGCCGCGATGCAGTTGGTCAAGGCGCCCAAAGCGTTCGACGTGGTGGTCACCGGCAACATGTTTGGTGACATCCTGTCGGACGAAGCATCGATGCTGACCGGCTCCATCGGCATGCTGCCTTCCGCTTCGCTCAACTCGAGCGGCCAGGGTCTTTACGAACCCAGTCATGGCAGTGCCCCCGACATCGCCGGCAAAGGTATTGCCAATCCCCTGGCCACCATCTTGAGCGCGGCCATGATGCTGCGCTTCAGCCTGAACCAGGAAGCTGCGGCGCAACGCATTGAAGCCGCTGTGCAGAAAGTGCTCGCGCAAGGCCTGCGCACGCCAGACATCCATAGCGAAGGTACCACCAAGGTGGGCACGGCGGAAATGGGCGATGCGGTGGTCAAAGCGCTGAAATGAAACACCCCCGCGCCGCTTCGCGTGCCTTGTAGGCCGCAGCATCGCCAGAGTCGATGCTTCTTCGGGCTGTCCAAGCCTGCGCAGGCAGGCTTGGAGCCGCAGCCCTCAGCCCCCTCAAGGGGGCGGCACTGGCCGTCCGGCAAAGCCGGCCCGGCGGTGCCCCTGGGCTGGACCGTTTTATTCGTCGTGGGTCGCGCGCTGCGCGGTGGAGCACCTAGGCTGATCACTTCGGGCCATCGCGCTGGCGCAAAAGGGCAACCCAGGGTTGCCTATTTTGTGGCCGGCGATCGGGCGCCAGCCTCCCTCCATAAGGCATCAGCTACAATCCTGCGCTATGTTTGCCGCCCGCCCGTTCCCGTTGAACAGTGCATCCACCGCCCTGGTGGATGTGGCGTCGCGCGCAATCTCCATCAAAACCACGACCATTAAGGGCTGATCCAGCCTGGTTCGTCGTGCGCCCTCCCTGGCCAGACGAGCCGGGGGGAACAGGTCGGTCGACACTGTTTTTTAACTTGAAAGGGCGTTGAAATGAGCAAGTTGGTAGGCCTGGTGGGCTGGCGCGGCATGGTGGGCTCGGTGTTGATGGACCGCATGATCGAAGAGAAAGACTTTGATCACATCGAACCCCTGTTTTTCTCCACATCGAATGCCGGTGGCCAGGCGCCAGCGATGGCGAAGAACGAAACCAGGCTGCAGGACGCGCACGACCTCGCTGCCCTGAAGCGTTGCGACATCATCATCACCGCCCAGGGTGGCGACTACACCAGCGAGGTGTTCCCAAAGCTGCGCGCCGCCGGCTGGAACGGCCACTGGATCGACGCCGCGTCCACCCTGCGCATGGAAAAGGACGCCGTCATCATTCTCGACCCGGTCAACATGCCGGTGATCAAGGACGCTCTCGCCAACGGCGGCAAGAACTGGGTTGGCGGCAACTGCACGGTGAGCTGCATGCTCATGGGTGTGGGCGCCCTGTACAAGGCTGGGCTGGTGGAATGGATGAGCACCCAGACCTATCAGGCGGCGTCTGGTGGTGGCGCGCAGCACATGCGCGAATTGCTCACCCAATATGGCACGCTCCACCAGGAAGTCAAAGCCCTGCTGGACGATCCCAAGAGCGCCATTCTTGAGATCGACCGCAAGGTGATCGCCAAGCAGCGCTCCCTCACAAACGCCGAGACCGCCCATTTCGGTGTGCCACTGGGTGGCTCCTTGATCCCCTGGATCGACAAGGATCTTGGCAATGGCATGTCCAAGGAAGAATGGAAGGGCATGGCAGAAACCAACAAGATCCTGGGCCAAGGCGAGGCCTTCGGCTCAGCGGCCATCCCGGTGGATGGGTTCTGTGTTCGCGTCGGTGCCATGCGCTGCCACAGCCAGGCCCTCACATTCAAACTCAAAAAGGATGTGCCGCTGGCCGATCTGGAAGCCATGATCGCCGAAGACAACGCATGGGTGAAGGTCGTGCCGAACACCCGCGAAGACACCGTCCGTGACCTGACACCGGTTGCCGTCACGGGCACCATGACCATCCCCGTGGGTCGCATCCGCAAGCTCGCCATGGGGCCTGAATATGTGGGTGCGTTTACCATCGGCGACCAGTTGCTCTGGGGCGCCGCGGAACCTTTGCGTCGCATGCTTCGAATCCTGCTGGCCGCCTGAATGTTTCAAGATGGCAGAGGTGATACAACCCGTCCCGAGCCATTCACGTTGCAAAGTTGCAACGTGAATGGATGGTCGATGGCGACGGAAGGCAGGCAATGAAACTCAAGCGGATTCTCAGCTTGTCACTGTAATGCGTTGATGTTAAGGTCATTTCTCGGATTTTTACGTCGAGGTTCAAGTGCCATCCAACTCCCGTCACACCCATTCTTTCCCGGTCAAAACCCATAGAGTGGGCGCCGAATCTCGCGGTCTAGCGCGGATGCATTCGGTTGCGATTGCTGCGCTGCTTTGTGCAGGACTGGCGCAACACGCAGATGTTCAGGCACTGGCTCTCGGGCGCATCGTGGTGCAGTCGGCGCTGGGCGAGCCCCTGCGTGCCCAGATCGAAATTCCCGAAATCAATGCGGACGAGGCCTCCACGCTTACGGTGGGGCTGGCGTCGGGCGATGCTTTCAGTGCTGCGGGCATGGACTTCAACCCCGCACTGAGCAACCTCCAGATCACCTTGCAGCGCCGCGCGGATGGCCGCGCCTATCTCCAGCTGTCGAGCTCCCGGCCTGTCACGGAGCCGTTTGTTGACCTGATCGTGGAAGCCAACTGGTCTTCCGGTCGCATTGTTCGTGACTACACGCTGCTGTTTGATCCACCCCGGCTGCGCGCGGCAACGCCCGTGGCCCCGGTCGCTCCCGGTGTCTCTGCACCTGCCAGGCCGTCCGCGCCTGCCGCGGCGGCCACGCCCACACCTGCCGCTCCAACCACCCAGCAGGTCCTGCCTCCTTCTTCGCCAACGACGCCCAGCCTCCCGCCGACTCAAGCCCCGGAACCCAGCTCACAGGTCACCGTGGTACCGGGTGATACGGCAGGGCGAATTGCAGAAGCCAACCGGCCAGCCAATGTGTCGCTCGATCAGATGCTGGTCGCCATGCTGAGGTCAAACCCGCGGGCTTTCATTGGCAACAACGTCAACCGATTGCGCGCAGGCGTGGTCCTTGATCTTCCAAGCGCAGAAGAGGCCTCGGCGATAGGTGCAGGAGAAGCGCGCCAGGTCATTGCCGCCCAGAGCCGCGATTTCAACGAATTCCGACGCCGCCTTGCCGGCGCAGCCCCAGAAGCCAATGTGGGCCAGGCAGACCGACAAGCCGCTGGCAGCGTGCAGACGGAAGTACAGGACGCCAGCCCTGCGGTCACCGCACCTGACCGCCTGACACTTTCGAAAGAGGCCGCACCTGGGCAAGCGGCGCCCGAAGCGCAGATTGCCCAATCTCGCCAGACGCAGGAGGCTTCCAACCGCGCTGCGGAGCTGTCCCGAAACATCGAAGAATTGGCTCAATTGCAGCAACCGGCTGCGCCACCAGCTGCGGCACCGACCGCGCCACCAGCAGCAGAAGGAAGCGCACCTGCAACCGGTGCAGCAGATGGCCCCGCTGTGGTGGTGCCGGGCGCGCCTGCCACTGCCCCTGATCCCGCTGCAGCCACCGACGGCCCGCCTGCGGAACCCGCCGCGGCACCGCAGGAACCGGCCCCGCCCGTCACGCCCGCACCCGTGCTGAAACCAGCACCGGTTCCAGCGCCCCTGCCCGATGAACCAAGCCTGATCGACAAAATCAGGGACAACCCACTGGTCATCCCGCTGGCCGGTGCGCTTCTGGCCTTGCTGGCCGGGCTCGGTTTTTACCGCCTGCGGCAACGCAACAAAGGCGCCAGCGTGGACAGCTCCTTCCTCGAAAGCCGTCTGCAACCCGACTCCTTCTTCGGTTCGAGCGGCGGCCAGCGCATCGACACCGCAGACGCCAGCGTTTCCGGATCCTCCATGGTGTATTCACCCAGCCAGCTGGATGCCGCGGGTGATGTGGACCCCGTCGCAGAAGCCGACGTGTACCTGGCCTATGGGCGTGACCTGCAGGCGGAAGAAATTCTCAAAGAGGCCATGCGCAGCACCCCCACCCGGGTAGCGATTCATGTGAAGCTGCTGGAGATCTACGCCAAGCGCCGTGACGCCAAAGCGTTTGAGGTCGTGGCAACGGAGGCCTACAACCTCACACAGGGTCAGGGTCCTGAATGGGAGCATGCCTGCGACATGGGCAAGGAACTCGACCCGTCCAACCCCCTCTACCAGCCGGGAGGCAGCCCAGCCGTCAAGCTGGCCGCAGCGGCGGGTGTGGCCGGTGGTGCGCTCAACACAATGCCCTTCACCAACAGCACGCTTTCCCCCGACGGAGATGCGCAGGGCGGCTCCGGACTCGATCTCGATTTCTCTTTCGACGATCCTGTCGAACCCGCAGGACTCGCTGATGCAGCACCTGCACAGAGTGGCGGCGAATCCATCTCCGCTATGGACGATCTCAAGTTCACCGAAGCCTTGACCGATCTGCCTGACGAGCCTGCGGCCGGCCCGGCATCAAAGTCCATGGATTTTGATCTCGACTTCCCTTCTGAACCCGTCCCCCTGGGAAGCTCTGCTGAAGCTGATCGTGCGTCAAAGGGCCCACAGGGCAGCGCAGTGGCGCCCACGTTCGATGAAAGCGAAGTCCTGCCCGATTTCAGCGCCAGCGACTCGATGCCCCTGAATCTGGATGCGCCTCAGGTTGAAGAGCCATCCAATGCCAACGGGGCGGAATTGATGGCATTCGATCTCAACGAACTCAACCTCGACCTTGACGACGGATCAAACGCCGCGTTGGCCGACGTTGAACAGGTCACCGAAGAGAGCCCACTGGATACCAAGCTTTCGCTGGCCGAAGAGTTCCGGGCCATCGGAGACCTGGAAGGCGCCCGTTCTCTGGCGGAGGAAGTGCTTGCTGAAGCCTCCGGCACACTCAAGACCAAAGCCCGCACGTTCCTTTCGGACCTTGCCTGAGTCTGCGGCGTCCTCCCCGGCGGTTGTGGACGAAAGCCGGGCGGCTCCAGACCAGGCCACAGTCGCTCCGTCGGCACGCATCGCACTGGGTGTCAGCTACAACGGTGCCAGCTACGAAGGCTGGCAGAGTCAGCCCAGCGGTCAAACCGTACAGGACCAGCTTGAGCTGGCTTTGTCGAAGTTCACCGCACTGAACAAGGTGACCACCCTGTGCGCCGGCCGAACAGATGCCGGCGTGCACGGTCTCATGCAGGTGGTGCATTTTGATTGCCCGGTCGAACGATCAGACACGGCCTGGGTGCGCGGCACCAACAGTTTTTTGCCCCCAGACATTGCCGTCCAGTGGGCACGGCATGTTCCTTCCTCCTTTCATGCGCGCGCCAGTGCGCAGTCGCGCCGCTACGCCTATGTGCTGCTGGAGTCACCGGTCAGGCCCAGTGTGGAGGCGCGGCGCGTGGGATGGGTGTTTCGACCACTGCAACTGGACGCCATGCGGCAAGCATCGGCGGTTCTGCTCGGAGAACACGATTTTTCGTCGTTTCGGGCGTCCCGCTGCCAGGCCCTGTCACCCGTCAAACGCATGTTGCGCATCGACATCGAGCAGCGAGGGGCCTACTGGCGCCTGGAATTCGAGGCCACGGCATTCCTGCACCACATGATTCGCAACATCATGGGCTGTCTCGTGGCCATCGGGAGCGGCAGTCGACCCGTGAGCTGGATGAACGAAGTGCTGCAAGCGAAAAGCAGGGATGCTGCAGCACCCACGTTTGCCCCTGATGGACTCTATTTCCTGGGGCCGCGTTACGATGACGCACTGAACATCCCCACGCACACGCCTGCCTTTGACTGGCTCCCCTGAGCCATCCAGCCCCTCCGGTTTCCTCCGCGCTTCGGCTTCCTGCGTACCCGTGTTCGGGCCAATGCATCGAAACAACCGATTTCCGGACACCTCTGCACCCCATGCCGACCCATCGAACCCGCATCAAGATCTGTGGCCTCACCCGCGAAGAGGACGTGGATGCGGCTGTCCAAGCGGGCGCTGATGCCATCGGGTTCGTGCTCTACGCGTCCAGCCCCCGCGCGGTCACCGCGAAGCGTGCGGGTGAACTGGCCCGCCGCCTGCCTGCTTTCGTCACACCGGTGCTGTTGTTTGTCAACGCATCCCCAGAGCACATTGAGGGGGCCTGCGCCGAAGTGCCGAATGCCCTGCTCCAGTTTCACGGAGACGAAACACCTGAGGCCTGCAGAGCCGCTGTCCGGCCCTACCTGCGGGCCGCCCGAATTCCCCCTGGTTCTGCCGGAGCCAGCTTTGATCTTCTAAAATACGCCCTCGATCATTCCGATGCCCAGGCCATCCTCCTCGACGCCCATGTCGAAGGCTACGGCGGCGGGGGTCAATCTTTCGACTGGACGGCTTTCCCTTGGTCACATCCGCATCTAAACGCCAGCTCTCGCCTCGTTTTGTCTGGTGGACTCACGCCTGCAAACGTGATCGATGGCATCAGACACGTACGGCCCTGGGCCGTTGACGTGAGTTCAGGCGTGGAGGTGTCCAAAGGCATCAAAGACCGCGCCAAGATGCTCGCCTTCGTGGCTGCCGTGCGGGCAGCCGATGCTTTGATCGACCGTTCGGGCTGATTCCCTCCAGGGAAGGCCCGGACCACCGTTTTCGGGAATCCCATGACCACTTACCAGCAACCCGATGCCAAGGGCCACTTTGGCATCTACGGCGGCAGCTTCGTGAGCGAAACGCTCACGCATGCCATCAATGAACTCAAGGCCGCGTACGCCAAGTACCAGAACGACCCTGAATTCCTGGCCGAATTCAAGAGTGAACTCGCTCACTTCGTGGGCAGGCCCAGCCCGGTTTACCATGCCGCGCGCATGAGTCGCGAACAAGGTGGCGCCCAGATCTTCCTCAAGCGCGAAGACCTCAACCACACCGGTGCCCACAAGGTCAACAACACCATTGGCCAGGCCATGCTGGCCAAGCGCATGGGCAAACCGCGCATCATCGCCGAGACCGGGGCAGGGCAACATGGCGTGGCCACCGCCACCATCTGTGCCCGCTACGGGCTGGAGTGCGTGGTCTACATGGGCAGCGAAGACGTCAAGCGCCAGAGCCCGAACGTCTACCGCATGAAGCTGCTGGGCGCCACCGTGGTACCGGTCGACAGCGGCAGCAAGACGCTGAAAGACGCGCTCAACGAAGCCATGCGCGACTGGGTGGCCAATGTGGACAACACTTTTTACATCATCGGCACCGTGGCCGGACCTCACCCTTACCCGATGATGGTGCGCGACTTCCAGAGCGTGATCGGCAATGAGTGTCTGGTACAGATGCCCGAGATGCTCAAGACCGCCGGATGCAAGGGCGAGCAACCCGACGCCGTGGTGGCCTGCGTGGGCGGTGGAAGCAACGCCATGGGCATTTTCTACCCCTACATCGATCACGCCTCTACCCGCCTGATTGGCGTCGAAGCCGCTGGCGAGGGGCTCGACAGCGGCAAGCACTCGGCCTCACTGCAGAAGGGCAGCCCGGGCGTGCTGCATGGCAACCGCACCTATGTGCTGCAGGACGACAACGGTCAGGTCACCGAAACTCACAGCGTGAGCGCCGGCCTGGACTATCCCGGTGTGGGGCCGGAGCACGCCTTCCTGAAAGACATCGGTCGCGCCGAGTACGTGGGCGTCACGGATGCAGAGGCGCTCGAAGCCTTCCACTACCTGTGCCGTACGGAAGGCATCATTCCGGCGCTTGAGTCCAGCCATGCCGTCGCCTACGCCATGAAGCTGGCCAAGACCATGCGTCCGGACCAGTCCATTCTGGTCAACTTGTCTGGCCGGGGCGACAAGGACATTGGCACCGTGGCCGACCTTTCTCAGGCCGATTTCTATTGCCGGCCCAGTTGTCGCGGACAGTCTGTCAAGGGCAGCATGGACACCGCCTCGGTGCAGATCAAGGCCAAGCCCGCCACGGTGCGTGCTTCGCGCGCGAAAACATCCAAAGTGGGAAATGCCCAATGAGTCGCATCGAAACCGCGCTGGGCGCGTTGAAGACCCAGAACCGCAAAGCGCTCATCCCGTACGTCACCGCCGGCTTTCCCTATGCCGACATCACACCGGACCTGATGCACGGCATGGTCGAGGCCGGCGCCGACGTGATCGAACTGGGTGTGCCTTTTTCAGATCCTTCGGCCGACGGCCCGGTGATTCAAAAGGCCGGTGACCGTGCGCTGGCGCTGGGCATTGGGCTCACCCAGGTGCTGACCATGGTCAAGACCTTTCGCGAACGCGACACCACCACCCCCGTGGTGCTCATGGGGTACGCCAATCCGGTTGAACGCTACGACCAGAAGCACGGCACCAAGGCGTTCGTCCGGAACGCCAGCGCGGCTGGTGTGGACGGCGTGCTCATCGTTGACTACCCGCCCGAAGAGTGTGAAGACTTTGCCGCCGACCTGCGTGCGCACGGCATGGACCTGATCTTCCTGCTCGCGCCCACCTCCACCGACGAGCGCATGGCACAGGTGGCGCGTGTGGCCAGTGGCTATGTCTATTACGTGTCTCTCAAAGGCGTCACCGGTGCCGGCACGCTGGACATTGGCCAGGTCGAAGCCATGTTGCCGCGCATACGCGCGCATGTCAGTGTTCCGGTCGGCGTGGGTTTCGGGATTCGGGACGCCGAGACCGCCAGAGCCATTGGGCAGTCAGCCGATGCGGTGGTGATCGGCAGCAAGATCATTCAGCTGATCGAGAATGAACCCCACGAAAAAGTGATTGCCGTGGCGTCGAATTTCCTTCGCACCATCCGAAAAGCGCTCGACGCATAATCCCGAATTCGCGTCGGTCGCGAGCCGTCCACGCAAAGGAGAAAACATGTCCTGGCTAGAAAAACTGCTGCCCCCCAAGATCACCCCCACCGACCCCACCGAGCGCCGCAGCGTGCCCGAAGGCCTGTGGATCAAGTGTCCCAGCTGCGAGGCGGTGCTGTACAAGAACGATCTGGAAAAAAACCAGAACGTCTGCCCCCACTGCAGTCACCACCACCGGATCGGTGCGCGCGCGCGGCTGAATGCTTTTCTCGATGCCGAAGGCCGCTACGAACTGGCCCAGGAAGTGCTGCCGGTGGATGCCCTCAAGTTCAAGGACAGCCGCAAATACCCTGAGCGCTTGAAGGAGGCCTTGGAAACCACCGGTGAGACCGATGCGCTGATCGTCATGGGCGGCGCCGTGCACGGCATCAGCCTGGTGGCGGTCTGCTTCGAGTTCGACTTCATGGGTGGTTCCATGGGTTCGGTGGTCGGTGAACGTTTCGTTCGCGGCGTGGAAGAAGCGATTGCGCAAAAGGTCCCTTTCGTGTGTTTCACCGCCACCGGCGGCGCGCGCATGCAGGAAGGCTTGTTGTCTCTGATGCAGATGGCCAAGACCAATGCCGCGCTGACCCGCTTGGCCAAGAAGGGTCTGCCCTACATCAGCGTGCTCACCGACCCCACGATGGGCGGCGTTTCTGCCGGGTTTGCTTTTGTCGGCGACGTGGTGATCGCCGAACCCAAGGCATTGATCGGATTTGCAGGACCTCGCGTGATCGAAAACACCGTACGGGTGAAGCTTCCTGAAGGGTTCCAGCGGGCTGAGTTCCTGCAGACCAAGGGCGCAGTGGATTTCATCTGTGATCGTCGCGAACTGCGTGCCACCATCGCCAGCACGCTGGCCATGTTGCAGCGCCAAAGCGCTGACGCGGTGGTCGCCGATTGACCTCGAGGACCGAGGCTGAACCGCTCACGCTGTCACAGCTGCCCCTGTTTCCGCTCCAGACCGTTCTTTTTCCGGGCGGTTGGATGTCCTTGCGGATTTTCGAGGTGCGCTATCTGGACATGATTGGTCGTTGCCACAAAGCCGGGGCGCCATTCGGCATCGTGGCCTTGAGCGTGGGCAGCGAAGTGCGCCGGATCGATACCCATGCCTCCCCCGGCGGTGACAGCTTTGCCAAAGAGGTGTTTCACTCCGTCGGGACCATGGCGCAGATTGCGCAGCTGGAACGACCACAGCCAGGCTTGATGCTGATCCGATGTGAAGGACTTCAACGCTTTCATGTCACCCGTCGGCAGCAGCTGCCACACGGCCTGTGGATAGCCGATGTGCGTCTGGACGCTACCGAACCGACAGTGGCTGTTCCGGACCATCTGGCTGGCACGCGTGACGCCCTGCAACGGCTCTTGAACAATCTTCAGGAGCGGGACCCAGAACAATTGAAAGACCTGCCCATTCAGCCGCCGCACCATTGGGACGACAGCGGCTGGGTGGCCAATCGCTGGGCCGAGTTGTTGCCTGCGCCCACCGAACTCAAGCAACGACTGATGGCGCTGGACAACCCGCTGTTGCGACTGGAACTGGTGTCCGACCTGCTCGACAAGCTGGGGCTGGACGGCTAACCCGTGCTTGATCAGCCAGGCACCACCGTTCAGGGCAGCAGATGCATGGCCCGCATGTAGGGCTCGCTGACCATCAGATCGTCCCAATCCGGCGCCTTGGAGCGAGGTAGCAACGCCAGTCGTCTCGCCTCGCTTGAAGGCTCGGGCGTCCACTGCCCCTTATAGATGGCGCGGGAGAGTGCCTCAATCGCGTCATCGATGGGTGCCCCGCCGTCCACCACCGATTGATTGCACAGCACCACCATGTCAACGCCAGCCGTGAGCGCGGCCAGCGCGGCTTCGGCAAAGCTGACCTGTTGGCCATCGAGGTGACGAGCCGCTTCCATGCTCAGGTCGTCGCTGAAGATTGCGCCGGTGAATCCGAGTTGCTGTCGCAGCACATCGTGCAACCAGCGCGCGGAAAACCCTGCTGGCCGCGAGTCCACGCTGGGATAGATCACGTGAGCCGGCATGATCGCCTGCAGACTGGCAGACAACCAGCCATAGGGTGCGGCGTCTTCGGCCAAGATGCGCTTGAAGCTTCGTTTGTCGACGGGGATGGCCAGGTGCGAGTCGGCACGGACAAACCCATGCCCTGGAAAATGCTTGCCGCAGTTGCCCATGCCGCTTTGCAGCAGGCCGTGCATCAGGCTTTGCGCCAACAGCGAGACGACCCGGGGATCTCGCGCAAAAGATCGATCGCCAATGACCGAGCTGCCACCGTGGTCCAGATCGAGCACCGGCGTGAAGCTCAGGTCCACCCCGCAAGCGCGCAGTTCGGCACCCATCACGTAGCCCACAGCCACTGCTGCATTGGTGGCCCTCAGGGCGGCCGCACCGTCCATCTCATTCTTGTTGGCCGGCGACATCCACATCCGACCCAGTTCCGCCATGGGAGGCAGATGGGTGAACCCGTCGGTACGGAAGCGCTGCACGCGCCCGCCCTCGTGATCAACCGCGATCAGGAGGTCACTTCGCACCGCCTTGATTTCCTTGCACAACGCGCTGAGCTGGGCGCGATCGCGCCAGTTGCGACCAAAAAGCGTGACCCCCCCCACCAAGGGATGCGCGAGTCGGCGTCGGTCGTCAGCGTTGAGGGAGAAACCGGCCACATCAATGATCAAAGGGGCATGGGGGTGCATGGCTGACTGGTTGAAAGAGATTGCGGGGCGTGGTTCAGTCCCGCTCCACGACCACGAAGCTGGCCGCGTAGTCGGTTTCGTCGGTGACCGTGACGTGAGCGCGAAGACCTTGACCTTCAAACCAGGCCTTGAGCTCACCATGAAGCACGATGACGGGTTGACCGCTGGGCAGGTTGCGTATCTCGCAGCTTCGCCAGGTCATTGGCATCCGCATGCCCATGCCCACCGCTTTGGAAAACGCTTCCTTGGCAGAGAACCTGGTGGCGAGGTAGCGAAGACCGCGCTGGGGCCAGCGCGCGCTGCGCTGCTGCCAGACAACAAACTCGGCGTCGGCCAGCACCCGTCGAGCGAAACGCTCGCCCTGGCGCGCCCAGGTGGCTTCAACACGCCGGATATCGCAAATGTCGGTGCCTATGCCGTAGATCATCCGGCTTCTGCCAGCGATGCATGGCTTCCGGCCTGTGCCTCGTCCATGACCATTCGATAGGCCCTGACCGTTGCGGAGTAACCCATTTCGAGAGCATCAGCGATCAAGGCGTGACCAATGGACACCTCGCGCACGCCAGGCACCTGGCGAAGAAACGCTGCCAGATTTTCCCGGTTGAGATCATGGCCGGCATTCACACCAAGACCCACCGCTGCAGCGGCCTGTGCGGCAGCCCGAAACCGGTCCAGTTGCAAGGCGCGCTCTGACGGCTGCTGCCAGGCTGCGGCATAGGGCTCGGTGTACAGCTCTACCCGATCCGCGCCCACTGCACGCGCGGCGCTCATGGCAACCGCATCGGCATCCATGAAAAGGCTCACGCGCGCCCCCAGCGCCTGCCCCTGAGCGATCAGGGTGCGAAGCTTTTCTTCATCCTGCGGAAAAGACCAGCCGTGATCGCTGGTGAACTGGCCTTCGCTGTCGGGCACGAAGGTCAACTGGTGCAACGGCAACCCCTTTGCCTTCACCTCGCGCGCCACGTTCATCAGGTTGTGAAGGGGGTTGCCCTCAATGTTGAACTCCCGGTCGGGCCAGGACCGCATGAGCTCGCCCAGTTCGAACACATCGCCAAGGCGCACATGGCGTTCGTCGGGACGGGGATGGATCGTGATGCCTTGTGCACCCGCCTCAAGGCACAGGGTCGCCGCCCGAACGACCGAAGGTATGCCCAGATGTCGGGTGTTGCGCACCAGGGCCACCTTGTTCAGGTTGACAGACAAGGCCGTGCTGGAGGTGCCAGGAGATGTGGCAGGGGTCATGTGGGTGCGGAAGAAAGGTTCTGGACGGGAGGTGGAGCGTTGTCGGGCGCGGGTGGGACACCAGAGCGCATCATGGCCTGTACATCGATCATCAGTTGCCGGGTCTTGAACACCTGAACACCGCAATGGTAGTGCAGCAGGCCCCGCAAAGGTATGCGCAGCGCCGCCATGCAGGAAGCACATGCTCGCAGAGTTGCCAGAAAGGAACTGTTTCCCTCCATGGCACGGTAGAGATCCAGGCACTGCTCACCAGACAGCGGGCGGCTGTCGCCCTCTTGTGCCAGGCGCAGTCCGCTCTCGGGCACCAGCACGTAGGCTTTTTGAGGATCCACGGCCACCATGGAACTGCCGTCTCGGGACAGGTCCGGAAGCAGACCGACTTCTTTCAACAGCAACAGCTCGAAAGCCCTCAGCAAGAGTTCCTGTGTATCGCTTTGCTCCGCCAGCAGTTGAACCGCCATCGCGTAATGATCAAACAGCCGCTCATGTGCGTCGTCCCGGGCCAGAAGGCGCATCAGCAGTTCGTTCAAGTAGCTGCCCGACAGCAGGGCCTCCCCGGTCGGCATGACATGCCCTCCCTGCCATTGAGCCGATTTGAGCGTTCTGACTTCGGCGTCTCCACCCCAGCTCAACAGGAGCGGCTGCAGTGGCAACAACACCGGGCGGAATTGCGACGTCGGCCGCTTGACCCCTTTCGCCACCAAGGCGATGCGTCCGTGGTGGCGGGTGAACACCTCCAGCACAAGGCTCGATTCGCTCCAGTCGTACCGATGGAGGACAAATGCGGACTCGTCAGCAAATCGACGTGAAGCCATGTCAAGCGCCCATCAACGCAAAAGCACCCGCGCGGGAGGTGGTGCCACCCCGCTGGCAGTCCCCTTCACACGAGGGTGAGGCAGGACGGGGCCTGGCATTCACTCATAACCGAAAGAGCGCACGCGGGCATCGTCGTCGGCCCAGCCAGAACGCACCTTCACCCAGAGTTCCAGGAACACCTTGCAATCCCAGAGTTTTTCAAGCTCTTGCCGCGCTTCGGTGCCAATGCGTTTGAGCTTTTCACCCTTGTCGCCAATGACCATGCCCTTGTGGCCTTCACGTTCGACCACGATGGTGGCGGCTATGCGCTTGAGGCGCCCTTCCTCTTCGAACTTGTCGATGATCACGGTTGAGGTATAGGGCAGCTCATCGCCGGTGAGCCGAAACAGCTTCTCACGCACCATCTCGCTGGCCATGAAGCGTTCGCTCCGGTCGGTCAGGTCATCAGGACTGTGCATCCAGGGCTGTTGCGGGAGGTACTTCTCGCAGATGCCGAACAGGCGCTCAATGTCTTTGGACGCCTTGGCCGACATGGGCACGAATTCGGAGAAGGGATGGCGTTCCTGCATGGAGCGCAACCAGGGGGCCAGTTCACCCCGGCGATGAACCAGATCGAACTTGTTGGCCACCAATATGGCGGGCACATTCGCGGGCAGCAGCGACAACACCTTGGCATCGGCCAGATTGAACTGACCAGCCTCCACCACGAACAGAATCAAGTCCACATCACTGACCGCACCCAGCACGGTCTTGTTGAGCGCCCGGTTCAGCGCATTGCCGTGCCGGGTCTGAAAGCCGGGTGTGTCGACAAACACGAACTGAGTGGCCCCGAGCGTGCGCATGCCTGTGATCCGGTGGCGCGTGGTCTGCGCCTTGCGCGAAGTGATACTGACCTTTTGTCCCACCAGTGCATTGAGCAGAGTCGATTTCCCGACGTTGGGTTTGCCGACAATGGCCACGTAGCCACATCGCTGCACCGCAGGATCCACCACCTCTGATGGCACATCTGCCGGAGAGTCGATTTCTGCAGTCTCACCCCCTGACTTGCCCAGTGCACGTGCCAGCATGGCGTCGAGCTCGGCATCGGTGCCAGGTAGAACAGGCCTGGCTGTCGAGTCGAGTGGATGGGCAGGATGTTTGGGCATGTGTTCGGATCAACTTGGTTCGGTCTGGATGTGTCGGGAGCACATCGTATGCAGGTGGGCGTCAGGCTTTGCGGTCGCCCGAGCGAGACGCAAGGTGCTGCAACATGGCCGCAGCAGCTGCTTGCTCACCCGCTCGCCGGGAAGCCCCAATGCCGCGCTCGTTGAGTGCGAGCTCGGTCACTGCACACTCCACGTCAAAGGTTTGCTTGTGCGCTTCACCCAGTGTGGCCACCACCCGATAAACAGGCAGCTTCATTTTGCGCGCCTGCAGCCACTCCTGCAATTCCGTCTTGGGGTCTTTGCCCATGGCACCCATTTGGGCGTTCAGCTCCACGTCGGCATACAAGCGACGCACCATGGCCGCGGCGGCGTCGAATCCGGCATCCAGGTACACAGCGCCGATGATGGCTTCCAGTGCGTCCGCCAGGATGGACGGACGCTTGTGCCCACCCGAGCGCTTCTCGCCATCGCCCAGACGAAGCACCGAAGCCAGTCCCAGCGAAACCGCCATTTGAAACAGGGTGTCCTGTTTGACCAGGTTGGCACGTACCCGTGACAAATCGCCCTCAGGCAAATCACTGAGCTTTTCGAAGAGGAGGCCGGAAACAGCCAGGTTCAGCACGGAATCGCCCAGAAACTCCAGGCGCTCATTGTGATCCGAGGAAAAACTGCGATGGGTCAGTGCGCGCTCAAGGAGGCGCAGGTGGTTGAACCTGTGGTCCAGGCGCTGTTGCAGCGCTGTCAGATCTGCGTTCAAGAGCCAGGGCACCCCACCGGGCAACGTTCACCGTCCCACATGTTCATCGCGAACGCCCCTCGTATCGCATCACCAGGTAAGCCGGCCCGGTCAGATGGATTTCCCGGTCATAAGAAAACGAGACCACCACACGATCGCCCTCTTTGCCAATCACGAGGTCCTTGCCTGAAATGGTGCGGATGTCGTCGATTGTGGCGGCCTTGTCAAAAATGTTTCGTACCTCTGCGACCGTCGTTCCCGCCGACGCCTGCCTCACCGCTTTTTGCACGGCCAGGTATTCAATGTAGGTGGGCACAACCTGTGCAGCCACCACCCCTGCAAGAGCGAGCAGGATGCCGACCACCAGCAATCCGAAAAAGGTAAGCCCTTGCTGATGTTTTTTCGTTTTCATTTCATGATCTCCAGATTGGCCGAAAAGAACAGATCTATTCAAAGGCGCCAATACGCCCCAAATCACCAAAATTCATCCACACGAAAAAAGCTCTGCCGACGATGTTGGCCTCAGGCACAAACCCCCAATAGCGAGAGTCGAGCGAATTGTCCCGATTGTCGCCCATCAAAAAGTAGTGCCCTTCTGGCACCTTGCAGATCACGCCTTCAACAGAATAGCGACAACTGTCCTTGAAGGGAAACTCGGTGGCGCCTGCTACGAAGGCCGGGCGTTCATCGTCGTTGAGCGTGTTGTAAGAACGCGACCCCAGTGTCTCGCGAAACTGCCGCGCGTAACGCATGCTGTCGTTGTCGAAGAACTCAGGTTGGGCGACCTTGGGCACGGGTTGACCATTGACCGTGAGCGACTTGTTCATGTAGGCCACTTCGTCGCCGGGCAAACCCACCACGCGCTTGATGTAGTCGAGGCTGGGCTGCGGAGGGTAGCGAAAGACCATGACATCACCACGCTGCGGATCGTTGTTGGCCATCAGCTTCGTGTTGAAAACCGGCAATCGGATGCCATAGTGAAATTTGTTCACCAGGATCAGATCACCCACACGCAGCGTCGGAATCATGGAACCGGACGGGATCTTGAACGGCTCAAACAAAAACGACCGAAGTACGAACACGGCCAGAATCACCGGAAACAGACCAGCGGTCCAGTCGAGCCACCACGGCTGAGCGAGGATCTTCTGGCGGGCCGTATCGACATCTCCCTCGATCTGACTGAAGCCCTGCTGCTGCAAAGCAGCCCTTCGAGCATCGTGCTCGACCAGCAATTGATCAGCTGCTTTCTTTCGCTGGGGCAGGAACACCAGCTTCTCGGCGATCCAGTAAATACCGGTGACGAAGGTGGCCATCATCAGCAACAAGGCGAAATTGCCTTCGACCATGCCCAGGTACCAAGCCCCCGTGTACGCTGCAAATGCGGTGAGAACCAGCGCCGTCATCGCGCTCATTGCGGCCCCCATCAATCTTGCACCTGCAGAATGGCTAGGAATGCTTCTTGAGGCACTTCAACAGATCCGATTTGCTTCATGCGCTTTTTACCCGCCTTCTGTTTTTCGAGGAGTTTTCGTTTGCGGGTGATGTCACCGCCGTAGCATTTTGCCAGCACATTCTTGCGAAGCGCCTTGATGGTCTCGCGCGCAATGACATTACCCCCGATCGCGGCCTGGATGGCCACATCGAACATCTGGCGACTGATGATTTCCCGCATCTTGGCCGCCACGGCCCGCCCCCGGTATTGCGACTGGGAACGGTGCACGATGATGGAGAGGGCATCGACCTTCTCGCCGTTGAGCAGGATGTCGACCTTGACCACATCAGATGGCCGGTACTCCTTGAACTCGTAGTCCATGGAAGCGTAGCCGCGGCTCACCGACTTGAGTTTGTCGAAGAAGTCCAGCACGATCTCGCCCAGTGGCATGTCGTAGGTGAGCATGACCTGCTTGCCGTGGTAGGCCATGTTGAGCTGCATGCCGCGCTTCTGGTTGGCCAAGGTCATCACGGCCCCCACATACTCCTGCGGCATGTACAGATGCACGGTCACGATGGGTTCGCGGATTTCTTCGATGCGACCCTGCTCCGGCATCTTGGAAGGGTTCTCCACCATGATCACTTCGCCATCGGGCTTCACCACCTGGTACACCACGCTGGGTGCAGTGGTGATGAGATCCTGATCAAACTCCCGCTCCAGGCGCTCCTGCACGATTTCCATGTGCAGCAGCCCCAGAAAACCGCACCGAAAGCCGAAGCCAAGTGCCTGAGACACCTCGGGCTCGTACTGCAGCGCCGCATCATTGAGTTTGAGCTTCTCCAGCGCATCGCGCAAACCATCGTACTGATTGGCTTCGGTCGGATACAGGCCAGCAAACACTTGAGGCTTGACCTCCTTGAACCCCGGTAGGGCCTCTGTGGCCGGTCCTGCGTTGTTGGGAAGCTTTTTCTCCAGCGTGATGGTGTCACCCACTTTCGCCGCCTGCAGTTCCTTGATGCCCGCGATGATGTAGCCCACCTCACCCGCTTCCAAGGAGTTGCGCGGCGCATTGGCTGGCGTGAACACGCCCAGGTTGTCGGCGTTGTACACCGTGTTGGTCGCCATCATCTTGAAGCGCTCGCCCTTGAGGAGTCGCCCGTCAACCACGCGAACCAGCATGACGACGCCCACATAGGCGTCGTACCAGCTGTCCACGATCATGGCCCGCAAGGGCGCGGCCGGATCCCCTTTGGGCGGTGGGATGCGAGCGACCACCGCTTCCAGGATGTCCTCCACCCCCATGCCCGTCTTGGCCGAACACGGAATAGCATCCGTCGCATCGATGCCGATCACGTCTTCGATTTCACTCTTCGCGTTGTCTGGATCGGCGTTGGGCAGATCCATCTTGTTGAGCACGGGCACCACCTCGACGCCCAGATCCAGCGCCGTGTAGCAGTTGGCCACCGTCTGGGCTTCAACGCCCTGGCTGGCATCGACCACCAGCAACGCGCCTTCGCACGCCGACAACGATCGGCTGACCTCATAAGAGAAATCCACGTGCCCGGGTGTGTCGATCAGGTTGAGGTTGTAGACCTGCCCATCGCGAGCCTGGTATCGCAGTGCGGCTGTCTGCGCCTTGATGGTGATGCCACGCTCCTTCTCGATGTCCATGGAGTCGAGCACCTGCTCGCTCATCTCCCGATCGGAGAGCCCACCGCACAACGAGATGATCCGGTCCGCGAGTGTGGACTTGCCGTGATCGATGTGCGCGATGATGGAAAAGTTGCGGATGTGGTTCATCAAAAAAACAGCTCAGACACAGAGAACATGGCCATCCAGAACAGAGGCGGACAGCCATAAAAAAGGGCGCGTCAACTGCTGACGCGCCCATAACCAACAATCAATGGCAACTGCGATAGTTGGGGTTTCATTGTAGGCAAAAAGCCGGGAAAACCAACCCTCATACCGCTTGCCAACGCCTGTCGCAGGGCTACAACAGCGCATTTATCAACAACTTATCAACAGAAGCATCCACCAAAACAAAAACGCGTCGGGATGTCCACAGCGTGGCCATCGACCTTCTCACATAGTGAACTCAACGCTTCTTGTATGGCCGGAATGTGTCTGCGAAATCGGCGATTTTAGCGAATTCGGTCAATGCAAGACCAAATATGTTGGCGAACACTAACTTTCTTCAGTCTCCGGCGCATGTTCAAGATCGCGGAGCTTGTGGCGCCCACGCCACCTCTGCCCGGCCAGATGCCCCTGACCCATCTGGGGGCTTGACGTGCCCCCCGACTTCGGATCTGGTCAACGCTGAGGGCGAATCACCACGTACTGCGCCCACTCTCCGCGCCTGAACAGCACATTGACAGGACGCGATTTGTCAAGGCCCGCCATCGCTGCTTCCATCTGCTTCAGATTGGCCGTCTCCTTGTTGGCGATGGCAAGGATCACATCGTCCTCTCTCAGCCCTGCACGCGCCGCAGGCCCCTCTGCTTTGGCGACACGAACCCCGCCCTGCAATTTCAGTTCCTTTTTCTGCGCGTCGGTGAGCTCAATCAAGGTCAAGCCCAACGACTCCCCCGCCACCGAGGCCCCTGGTCCAGGTGTTTGAGGGGCCTCTGCCAGTGCTGGAGGACGCTCGGGTTCCAGCTCTGCCACCGTCACCGTCAGTTCCTGCCGGTTTCCGCGGCGAAACACCGTGATCCGGCTCTTGCTGCCCGGCTTGGTGGCCCCCACCATGCGGGGCAGATCCACCGAGCGCTCGACCTCTTTGCCATCAAATCTGAGGATGATGTCCCCAGGCTCCACACCGGCTTGAGACGCAGGTGAATCGGGCTCCACGCCGCGGACCAGAGCACCCCTCGGTCGCCCCAAGCCGATCGACTCGGCCACTTCCTTGCTGACCTGATCGATCCGCACGCCGATACGGCCTCGCGTGACCTTGCCGGTGGCACGCAATTGCTCGGACACGCTGACCGCTTCGTCGATCGGAATCGCAAAAGAAATACCCTGGAAGCCGCCCGAGCGGGAGTAGATCTGACTGTTGATCCCGACCACCTCGCCACGCATGTTGATCAAGGGCCCACCCGAATTGCCTGGGTTGATTGCCACATCCGTTTGAATGAAGGGAAGAAAGTCCCCGGTGTCGCGCTTCTTCGCGCTGACGATCCCGGCGGTGACGGTGTTCTCCAGGCCATAAGGCGACCCAATGGCCATCACCCACTCGCCCACCCGCAAACGGTTGATGTCACCGATCTTCACCGCCGGCAGACCGGTGGCTTCGATCTTCACCACCGCCACATCGGTGCGGCGATCGGCGCCGACGATCTTGCCTTTGAATTCGCGCTTGTCTGGCAGCGTGACCAGTAACTCGTCTGCCCCCTCCACCACATGGGCGTTGGTCATGATCAGACCATCGGAGCTGAGGATGAAACCAGACCCCACCCCACGTGGCCGCGCTTCCTCATTGGGGCCTGGCTCCTGGCGCGGCCCAGGCGGCGTAAGGCCTGGCGGCACGGGAATGCCAAAACGCCGGAAGAACTCCAACATCTGTTCATCTGTACCGGGACCGACACCCGTACTGGGCGCCGCACGTTCAAGCGTTCGGATATTGACCACGGAAGGCCCCACCAGATCGACCAAGCCAGTGAAATCAGGCAAGCCCTGGACCATGGTCGGTGCGACTGGTGCCACTGGTGCGGATTGGGCTTGAGCTGCGTATGGTGCAAACACGGAAGCAGCACAAAACGTCAACAGCGCCACGGGCAGCATCAGCTTGCGCACAGAAACCTCGCGATATTCAGCAATCAGATTCATCGGTAACCTCTCTCGATCGATGCAAAAGAAAAAGTGCAGGCATGACGATGGTCCTGCAAGCCCAGCTTGCCCCTCCTCGATCCCGCGAATCGCAGGTCAACGGGTATATTCCAGCGACTTGGCAAAAAGCAGCAAGGTGGAATGCGGCGCCTCGCCCAGGACCGTCACCCAATGCTGGCCCAGGCGGCGGGCGAGTGAATGCGTGGCACCGATGACCGCAGCCTTCTCTGCAAGATGTTGATGCTCGTTGTAGCGCTCCACGAACAGCGACACCGATGCCAGCCCATCAGAAAACACACACTGCATGGGATGGCTGACGGAACCAGCGCCATCGGCATTCTCACGCGTGTGGCAACTCATGGGTTGAAAGCCCGGAACGACCTCCTTCAAGCGCCATCCCTCGGCTTCCGCCGTGGTCTTCCTGAGCACAGGCCGATGCACCTCGTAGCCACGCGTGCCCTTCATGAGCTTGGAGAGCTTGTCCATGCTGACCGGCGCATCCAGCTGGAGCTCGGTGAATGCCACCTGTTCCAGTACGTGCCCCTGACCATCCAGCGTTTGCAGTTTGACCACCAGGCCGGTCTTTTTTTCAGACCAGATGCGGTACCCAAAACGCAGGCTGTCACGCGGATGGATTTCCACCACATCTGCTTTGTGGCCGGCCACCCGGTCCAATCCCGTGGCCCGCACGGTGTAGTGGTCCGGGATGACGTTGTCCGGCGTGCGCAGCAGGTCCGGAAACACCCCAAGCGATTCGCGTTTTTCCACCCAGGCCGTCTTTGAGTCCGGCGCAAATGTGATGACGTCGTTGTTGTGACGAACCGTGGTCCGGGGCGCTCCGGTCAGCGTATCCACACGCTCCATCTGTTGATTGCCATCACACACGTGCCATATGCGCGAAGCAGACATGGAGGAACCAGCCGAAACCACGAGCGTGCCAATGTAGGCACGCTGACGCGAGGCCTCGTGGATGCGGGTCAACCACTCGTTGACCGTGCGTTCCGAGCCCTCGCCTGTCGATGCGGACTGCGCCGACGACCAGCCTGCAGCGGACAGCGCCAGAGCGACCAGACAACCGACTCCAACGCGCTTGATCCAGTGAGAGGGCAGCGTGCGAACAGGGGCTTCGGAAAGGGGGTCGTGAAGTTGACGCGAGCAGATGGCTGTCATGGCGAACTCAGCGGTCAAGCGCGTCATAGGTGGCATTGCGCAGGAACCCGGCCGGCTTCTGCAACGCAGTCATGCCACCGTACTGCCGATGCTCGGCCAATAACGCCTCGAGTCGGGCATCTCGGATCAAAGGCCCCTGCCCCGTATTGACGATCACGGAAGTGTTGGCACTACCCGGCTCTGCCACAACCGCCTCTTCAGAAGGTACAGGAGGGGAGGCCAGCGCCAGCTCGGGACCTGGCTGTGCAGCGCGATCGGCCGTAACTGTTCCCAACACACCCCAACTCACGGCCATGACAGCCGAAACCGAAGCCGCCATCGCCAGCATCTTCCAGCGAAAGGTGGAGTCGTTCGCGGCGGCCACACGCACCCTTTCCCCAGGTGACGTCACACCGGTGGGGTTTTCGCTCACCTTCTTCTTAGGCGCTGCCGCCAATTCTTGATGAAAACGGGCTTGGAAGCTGGCCAGGAATGCCGCCGGGGGAGTTGCCGCGGCAAGCGGGGCGCCTCCACGCAGCGCATCTCGCACCACCTGATAGGCGTTCCAATTTTCATGGGCCGCAGAAGGATGAGGGGCGCATTGCCACAAGGCGTCCCAGTCCTGGTCGCTGATGGCGCCATCCATCAACGCAGACCACGCACTCGCGTCCGCGCCATTGTCAAGATCCACCTGGCTGGACGCACTGCTTCCGGGCACTTGCTGCGCAAAACCGGCATCGTTCTTCGAATCTTCTGAAGCTTTCATATCTCACACCCCATTCACCCTGCACAGCGGGCGCTGACACCTTCATAAACACCTACCAGCGTTTGCCAGTCTGACGTTCCAGCATGGGCTTGATGCGGTTCGAAATCGCTTCTCGCGCCCGAAAAATCCTCGAGCGCACTGTCCCGATGGGGCAGTCGAGCGCCTGCGCGATTTCTTCGTAACTCAAACCTTCAATTTCACGCAAAGCAATGGCATTGCGCAGCTCCTCCGGCAAAGCATCCATGGCGGCGTTGACCGCTTCCGCGATTTCTTTGCTGGCCAGCACCGCCTCGGGTGTCTCTGTGTCGGCCACACTGGGATTTAGTTCGCGTTCCGAGCCGGAAGTTTCATCGTCATCGCCAGATTTCATCTGGGACTGGAAAACCAGGGGATCGCGCTTGAGCTCCATGAGCTGCTTTTTGGCCGTGTTGACGGCAATCCGGTAGAGCCAGGTATAGAACTGTGCATCTCCGCGAAACTGCCCCAGCGCCCGGTACGCCCGGATGAACGTTTCCTGCGCGATGTCCTGGACCAGGTCGGCGTCCCTGACCATCCGGCCGATCAGGCGTTCGACCCGGCGCTGGTATTTGATCACCAGCAACTCGAAGGCTCGCGGCTCTCCCCCCAAGGTGCGTTGCACCAGCATGACATCGCTGTCGGGCGGTGGTGGAGCGTTGTGGTCTTCAGGTGTCATGCGCGCGGAAATATAACCCAGATGGTCGCTCGCGCCGCCGGCTGCGGCCCATCAGCTTGCTTTCAACCGACGGCGGGTCGCTATCAATGCGCGCCTCAGATCGTCCCAGCGCGTGGGGGCGCGATGGCGCTCCACCCAGACCCAGGTCGCTCTGCGATTCGACGCCTTCAAGCGAAGCAGCACGCAACTCTGGCAGTCGAGCACAGATTCGAGGATCTCCAGACGCACGCCCTCTTCCTCGCCGTTGGTGTGCCAATGCCAGGCACCCGCGCGCAGCGATTCGCCAAACGGCATGGCGAGCGAGTCCCAATGAAGTGCGCCCACGGGCGTGCGCCACCAGGCGTTGAACACCCAAGCAGACCAAAGAGCCCACAAGCCAAGCCCTGCCCAGGTGCTTTCCCAGAAGTACCGGCCCGATGCGCTCCCGGCCCACCCCGTGCAGGTGGCCAAGCCGAGTGCGCTCAGCACAAGAAGCAAGCGCCCATGAAAAGCGCAGCGCCCCACGGGGTAGACCACCGATGGGGCGCTGCGCATGTCCAGGGAAAAGCGATCTGAGCGGGATGTGGATCAAATGCGCTTGAAAACCAGCGTGCCGTTGGTTCCACCGAATCCGAAGTTGTTCTTCATTGCCACGTCGATCTTCATGTCTCTGGCTGCATTTGCACAGTAGTCAAGATCGCACTCCGGATCCTGATTGAATATGTTGATGGTTGGCGGGCTCTTCTGATGATGCACAGCCAACACGGTGAACACACTTTCAATACCACCAGCGCCACCCAGCAGGTGCCCTGTCATGGACTTCGTGGAGTTCACCACCGTGCTTTTCGCATGCGCGCCCAGGGCAGCCTTGATGGCGTGGGTCTCGTTCACATCACCCAATGGTGTGGACGTGCCGTGGGCATTCAGGTAGTCCACCTCATCGGCATTGACGCCTGCATTGCGCATGGCATTGGTCATGGCTCGCCGCGGCCCATCCATGCTCGGCGCCGTCATGTGCCCGGCATCGGCGCTCATGCCGTAGCCGGAGAGCTCGGCGTAAATCTTCGCCCCCCGTGCCTTGGCATGCTCGTACTCTTCAAGAACCATGACACCTGCACCCTCGCCCAGCACAAAGCCATCTCGGTCTTTGTCCCAAGGCCGCGAAGCCGTTGCGGGGTCATCGTTGCGGGTAGAGAGTGCGCGCATGGCGGCAAAGCCACCCACGCCCAAGGGTGAAACAGTGGCCTCGGACCCACCTGCGATGATCACGTCGGCATCACCGTATTCGATCTTTCGTGCCGCTTCACCAATGCAGTGAAGGCCTGTGGTGCAGGCCGTAACGACCGCCAGGTTGGGACCCTTGAAGCCGAACCGCATCGAAACATGACCGGCGATCATGTTGATGATGGACGCGGGTACGAAGAACGGTGAAATGCGCCGTGGGCCGCGCGCGACCAGTTCGGCGTGGGTCTCTTCAATCAGAGGAAGACCTCCGATACCGGATCCGATGATGCAGCCGATGCGGTTGGCCAGCTCTTCGTCGAGCGCTTCGCCGACGGGCAAGCCTGAATCCACGACCGCCTGGTGCGCAGCCGCAATGCCATAGTGGATGAACGTGTCCATCGTCCTGGCTTCTTTGGTACCGATATAGGCACCAAGATCGAAGCCCTTGACCTCACCAGCGATCTTGCACGCGAACGCTGTCGCGTCGAATTTGGTGATCAGGTCAATGCCAGAGCGCCCGGCAATCAGATTGGACCAGGCGTCGGCCACAGTGTTTCCCACAGGGCTGACACATCCCAAGCCGGTCACGACAACGCGTCGACGATTCATTCATTTCCCCCACGCTGGTGACTGCGTACAAATAGAACGCTCCCCTGAGGGAGCGATGATCAATTCAGGCAGCCCATGCTGCCTGCACCTGGATCAGGCTTTCTGGTTGGCCATCGCGTAATCGATGGCGTTCTGTACCGTGGTGATCTTCTCTGCGTCCTCATCGGGGATCTCGATGCCGAACTCGTCTTCGAGGGCCATCACCAGTTCCACCGTGTCGAGCGAGTCGGCACCCAGGTCGGCCACAAAAGCCTTTTCGTTGGTGACCTGACCTTCTTCCACGCCGAGTTGTTCGGCAATGATCTTCTTAACACGTGCTTCGATGTCGCTCATAAGTCCCTCTGAGGGTGGTTGAAATACAGGCCGCCATTTTAGCCGGGCTAGGGAGATGTCCCTAGACGGCCCGCCGGGCGGCTTTTCGACGCAAGGATCCGATGCGTGTTTGCGCGAGGTCAGGCCATGAACATGCCACCATTGACATGCAGTTCCTGCCCCGTCACATACGACGCTTGCGGGCTGGCCAGATAGCTCACTGCATGTGCGATGTCTGCAGGCTTGCCCAGGTGGCCCAGGGGGATCTGCCCCAGCAAGGCCTTTTGTTGCTCTTCGGGCAACCCGGCCGTCATGTCCGTTTCAATGAACCCTGGCGCCACACAGTTCACCGTGATGTTGCGGCTGCCCAGTTCACGGGCCAGGGCCCGCGTCATGCCCGCGACGCCGGCCTTGGCCGCAGCGTAATTGGCTTGTCCCGCATTGCCTGAGGCGCCCACGACACTGGTGATGCTGATGATGCGCCCATAACGCTGCTTCATCATGGGGCGGATCACCGCCCGGCTCAAGCGAAAAACGGCCTTGAGATTGGTGTCGAGCACGGCGTCCCAGTCCTCATCCTTCAGGCGCATGGCCAGCATGTCGCGGGTGATGCCCGCATTGTTGACCAGCACGTGAAGGCCACCGTGTGCCTTGGTGATCTCTTCGATCAATTGATCGGCTGATGCCATGTCGTTCACATCGAGCTTGGCACCCCGGCAACCTGCGGCAGCGCCCTTGACGGCCATCAGGTTGCTTCCGATGCGAGCGGCGCCCTCGTCACTGGTGGCCGTACCAATCACCACCAGGCCTCGCGAGACAAGCTCTTGCGCAATGGCAGCGCCAATGCCCCGCGTGGCACCTGTCACGAGCGCCACCTGCCCTTCAAAATTCACTTCTGGCATCGTCTGCTTTCTGTCTGGGTTCATGCCAGCAACGACTTGACTTCGTCAAGTGTTGCGGGATCAAAAATGGCGGCCGCCGTCAGGTCGGGATCGATCCGCTTGGTCAGCGCGGTCAGGACCTTGCGAGGTCCGCATTCAATCAAAGTGTGGATGCCACGCGCCTTGATGGCACCGACGCACTCCACCCATCGGACCGGCCCGAAGGCCTGCCTGTACAAGGCGTTGCGGATACGGTCCGGGTCCGTTTCAACCGCTACGTCGATGTTGTTGATCAAAGGGATTCGGGGTGCCTCAAAGGTCGTTTCGGCCAGCTTCGCCTGCAGTCGCTCTGCCGCCGGGCGCATCAAGGATGAATGAAAAGGTGCAGACACCGGCAGCGGCAGCGCACGCTTGGCGCCGGCACGCTTGACCGCTTCGCACGCCTGTTCAACCGCCGCCTTGCTGCCAGCGATCACGGTTTGCACCGGATCATTGAAGTTCACTGCTTCCACCACCTCGGCACTGCCCGCACCAAAAGAAGCCTGCACGTCGGCGCAGACCGCCATCACCTGGTCGGACGACAGACCCAACACAGCAGCCATGGCGCCCTCGCCCACTGGCACCGCCTCCTGCATGGCAGCCGCCCGGAACCGCACGAGTGGCGCTGCCTGAGAGAGTGTCAGGACACCAGAAGCCACCAGTGCGCTGTACTCACCCAGCGAATGCCCTGCAACGGCGTCGGGCAATGCCCCCCCCTCAGCCAGCCAGACCCGCCAGGCAGCCACGCCCGCCACGAGCATCACCGGCTGAGTATTGGTGGTCAGCGCCAGAACGTCAGCGGGGCCTTCATGGATCAATCGGCCGACGTCCACTTCCAGCGCATCGGACGCTTCGCGAAGCACCTCGGCCACTGCGGGATGATCGCCCCACGCATCCAGCATGCCAACGGACTGCGACCCTTGGCCAGGAAAAACAAAAGCAAAATTCATCATGAATTCAGGAAGTAGGTCTAACCCGGAAGATCTCGGGAGGACTCAGTAAGAAAGCAGGACCGAGCCCCAGGTGAACCCACCGCCCACGCCTTCCAGCATGAGCAAGTGCCCCGGTTTGACCAGGCCCGTACGAACGCCGTGGTCCAGTGCCAGCGGAATGGACGCGGCAGAGGTGTTCCCGTGCTCGTCCACCGTCACCACCACTTTGTCCATCGAGAGCTTGAGCTTCTTCGCGGTGCTTTGCATGATGCGGATGTTCGCCTGGTGCGGAATCAGCCAGTCGATGTCTTCGGCCGACCTGCCCGCCTTGCGCAAGGATGCCAGCGCTGTTTCTTCAAGCACGCCCACAGCCAGTTTGAAAACCGCCGGACCGTCCATCTTCAGCAAGGGGTCGCCCAGTATCTGCCCACCGGACACATGCCCCGGCACGCACAGAATGCCACTGTGCTTGCCGTCCGAATGGATGTCCGTCGCCAGTATCCCCGGCTCGGCGCTGGCCTCAAGCACCACGGCACCAGCGCCATCGCCAAACAACACGCAGGTGGTCCGGTCGTTGAAATCAAGGATGCGGCTGAACACCTCGGCCCCCACCACCAGCGCCTTCTTCGCGCTACCGGTACGGATCATCGCGTCGGCAACGGTCAACGCGTAGATGAATCCACTGCAAACCGCCTGTACGTCAAACGCCGGGCAACCCGCGATGCCCAACTTGTGCTGCAGCAGCGCGGCGGTGGATGGGAACACCATGTCCGGCGTGGAGGTGGCCACGATGATCAGGTCAATCTCGCCCGGAGCTACGTTGGCCGCGCTCATGGCCTGGCGACAGGCATGCGCCGCCAGATCGCTGGAAAAAACCCCTTCATCCGCAAAGTGGCGCGCGCGGATACCGGTTCTAGCGACGATCCATTCGTCACTGGTCTCCACATCGCGCTTGGCCAACATGGCAACCATGTCGGCATTGCTCAAACGCTGAGGAGGCAGGCAACTGCCAGTGCCGGTGATTCGGGCGTAGCGGGTCATGAAAGAGGGGATCAGAGAGTGGGAACGTTATGGAGTTCGCTGGAACTGCCCTGCGGCACCAGGAGGTGCCTGGCGTGTTCGATGCGATCACGCACATTGCCCAGCAAATTGTGGTGGGCCGCATCATAAGCCCGGCACAGGGCCTGTTCAAACGCAAAAGCGTCGGCAGAGCCGTGGCTCTTGAAAACAAGGCCGCGCAGTCCCATCAGGGCAGCACCGTTGTACCGACGATGATCAACGCGCTTTTTAAAAGCAGATAAGACCGGATACGCAACAATTGCAGCCAGTTTGGTCAGGATATTGCGTGAAAATTCATCACGAATGAAGCCGCTGATCATGGTAGCCAAGCCTTCGCTTGCCTTGAGCGCCACATTCCCGACGAATCCATCACAGATCACGATGTCAGTGGTCCCTTTAAAAATGTCGTCGCCCTCGACATTTCCGTAAAAGTTGAGATCACCAGCCTCGGCCGCATCCCGCAGCAAAAGGCCCGCTTTTTTGATCACCTCGCTGCCTTTGATGACCTCTTCCCCCACGTTGAGCAAGCCCACCGTGGGATTCTTTCCACCGGTTGCAGACACCAGCGCCGAGCCCATCAGTGCGAACTGCAGCAGGTGCTCCGCCGTGCAATCGACGTTGGCGCCGAGGTCCAGAACGGTTGTCGCTCCCCCTTTGGCATTGGGCAACTGTGTGGCAATGGCCGGACGATCAATGCCATCCAGGGTTTTGAGAAGGTAGCGGGCGATCGCCATGAGGGCGCCGGTGTTGCCCGCCGATACCGCCGCCTGAGCCGCGCCGTCCTTGACCTGCGCGATGGCCACCCGCATCGACGAGTCTTTTTTCTTGCGGAGAGCCACCTCGACGGTGTCGTCCATGGCGATCACCTCTGACGCAGGCACAATGCGGCAACGCACATTGTTCTTGACCTGCGGCCAAGCTCCGAACGCGGCAGGCATCCCGACCAGAAGCAACTGGGCTTGCGGGTAGCGCGACAAAAACGCTTCACAGGCGGGCAGGGTCACCGCCGGACCCACATCACCGCCCATGCAGTCGACAGCAACGGTGATCATGACATTGCCTCGATGCGGATGCAGACAGCACCACTGACCAGAAAAAAGCCCGCATGAATCATGCGGGCCTGCGTCTCATAGGCTTGACAAACCCCGAACGCGTCCCAGCGACGAGGCTTGCTGACTCCCGCCACCTTTAGGCTTCGGACTTGTTCTTCAGCACCTGCCGGCCACGGTAAAAACCATTGGGGCTGATGTGATGACGAAGATGGATTTCGCCGGTGGTGGGTTCAACCGCGATGCCGGGCACGTTCAGCGCATTGTGCGAACGGTGCATGCCGCGCTTGGAGGGGGACTTTTTGTTTTGCTGGACGGCCATGGTGGGCTCCTAAGATCGGTAGGTGAGTCGGGTGCGCCAGGTGACTGCTTGGTTATTGATGACCCCCGAACGCGTGATTCGCGGTTCGGTCAGGAGCATGCCAGCGCAAAGCCAAGCATTATATCCCGAAGTATCCGAACCGTCCATTTCGGGATTGGCGTGACCAGCAACACAGGAGAATCGCGCTCCGAACTGCTCCCCTGCGCCCCTATGTCCCATACAGGTCACTTTTTCAACCTGGCGAGGGAAGCGAAGGGATGCGGCGCCCTGTGATCGCCGTCTTCTGGGCCAATGCCAGGGTCCGACGCCTGCATGACAACGGGCACCGGGCAGGTTTCGTGCATGGGAACGAGTGGCAACGACATCAGCAACTCGTCCTCAAGCAGGTCATAAAGCGACATGACGGGCTCGAGCACGAGCACATCTTCTTCACTTTCGTCGTCTTGTGCTTCTGCGGTGGCTTCGTCTGCGACAAACCGGAACCACCGATCGATGTCCAGCGCCGTGTCAACCGGCCCCAGGCAACGCTGACACTGGAGCGGCACGACCGCCTTTGCCTGCAAATGGAGCCAGACGGCAGGCGCAGCACCCTGGGCATCCGTGCGCAGGCTGCCTTCGGCATGCCATTGCACCCCTGCAAGCATCTCAGGCCTGGAGGTTTCGGAAAGTTCCTCAACCAGCCGCGAGAACCGTGCGAGGGGCGCGTCTGCGCTCATCTGGCCTGACGCCTGGGCAAAAGATCGCACATCCAGGCGCTCCGGCAACCACTGTGTTTTCGCTGGTGGGGTGTTCATCCGGGCAGTTTAAAAGAATGCGGGGAAAATGCGCGACATGCATGAACACACTTCACCCGCAAAAAAAATCGGGCCGCGCCCCCTTGTTCTGGGTTCCACATCCCCTTATCGCCGCGAACTGCTCACCCGATTGCAGATTCCCTTCGAAGTGGACCGGCCCGATGTTGACGAAACACCGATGCCGGGTGAATTGCCTGTGGACCTGGCACTGAGACTGGCCGTGGCCAAGGCGCGTGACGTGTCGTTGCGGCATCCCAACGCCATCGTGATTGGCAGCGATCAGGTGGCTGACCTGGATGGCACTCCCCTGGGAAAACCGATCACGCATGAAAGGGCCACCGAACAGCTGCGGCGCATGCGTGGCAAGACGGTGATCTTTCAGACCGCCCTGGCCGTGGTTTGCCTTGAATCCGGGTTCGAGCAAAGCGAACTGGCGCAAGTGAAGGTGAAGTTCCGTGATCTGGACGACGACGAGATCGAGCGCTACTTGCGGGCTGAGCAGCCTTACGACTGTGCGGGCAGCGCGAAGAGCGAAGGATTGGGCATCGCCTTGTTGGAGCGTATTGACAATGACGATCCCACGGCCTTGATCGGGCTGCCCCTGATTCGAACCTGCCACCTGATTCGTGCGGCAGGAGGACACATCCTGTGAACCAGCCCAATGGCCATGGCCACCTGGGCACACTCTTTCTGGTGCCCGCTCCGCTGGATTTCGGCACGAACGCAGCCGAGCCCGCAGCAGTGACGCAGTGGCTGCCAGCCGAAACCCTGGCGGTTGCCTGCCGGTTGACGCACTGGATCACGGAAAACGCCAAGAGCACGAGGGCGTTCCTCAAACGTGTCGAGTCGGTTGGCGCGCTGGGTTGTCCACTGCAGGCCCAGCAAATCACGGAGCTGCCACGTGCTGCTCACAAGAAGGGCGATCACCAGCCCGGTGCTGAAGCTGATGCTATGGCCCGCAGCCTGCTGGCACCGACTCTGGAGGGGCACGACATGGGCTTGGTCAGCGAGGCCGGCATGCCCGCGATCGCAGACCCGGGCAGTTCCGTGGTGCGGGCCGCACACAGCCTTGGACTGCGGGTGGTCGCGCTGACCGGACCGGTTTCGTTGATGCTGGCCTTGGCCGCCAGCGGGCTCAACGGGCAGAATTTTGCGTTTGTGGGGTACGTGCCCCAGGAGCCAATCGAACGGGCCAAGCGTCTGCGCGAACTGGAAAGCCTCGCCCTGAAATCGGGCCAGACCCAGATCCTGATCGAAACGCCCTACCGGAATTCGGCGCTCTTGCAAAGCCTGTTGCAGACACTGCAGCCCCATACCCGCTTGGCGCTGGCCTGCGCCCTCACCTTGCCGGAACAGGTGGTGCGCAGTGCATTGGTCAGCGACTGGAAACGAAAGGCCTTGAGCCAACAACTTCCATTGGACAAGCCAGCGGTGTTTTTGTTGGGGCGCTGATGCGCCCGCATGGGAGCCAAGCGAATGGCCCGGCCAGCAGTCCGGTGAACCCGAATCAGCTCATCACGCGGCGGATGTGTGCCCTCACTGACTCGCTGAGTTCTTCGTTGGCCAGGGCCAGATCGATGGTCGCCTGCAGGAAGCCTTCCTTGCTGCCGCAGTCGTAACGCGTGCCCTGGTAGCGGAATGCCTGCACTTTCTCCTTGCCAATCAAGGCCGCGATACCGTCGGTGAGCTGGATCTCTCCACCGGCGCCACGCGGCTGGCGCCGCACACTCTCAAATACTGCGGGCGTCAGGATGTACCGCCCCGCCACCGCCAGCGTCGAAGGCGCCACTTCGGGTGCCGGCTTCTCAACCATCGCGAACACCTCGGCCAACGCCTGGTCGACGCCATGCACGTCCACCACGCCATAACGGCGTGTCTCGGCTCTGGGGACATCTTGCACAGCCAGGACCGTGCCCGGACTCTGCTCGAAGGCGGCCACCATCTGCTGCAGGACGGTAGGACCGCCAGATCCTTGCTGTTCGCCGATCATGAGGTCGTCGGCCAGCAGCACGGCAAAAGGCTCATCGCCGACCAATCTTTCGGCGCACAACACGGCGTGTCCCAGGCCAAGCGCACGCGGTTGCCGCACATAGACGCAGTCCATGTCATCGGGCTTGATGGCATGCACCAGGGCAAGCAGCGCATGCTTGTTGCCGGCCTCAAGCTCGGTCTCAAGTTCAAATGCCGTATCGAAGTGATCCTCAATGGCGCGCTTGTGGCGTCCTGTCACGAAAATCATCTCCCGGATGCCGGCTGCATACGCCTCTTCCACGGCGTACTGAATGAGCGGCTTGTCAACGACAGGCAACATCTCCTTGGGAATGGCCTTGGTAGCTGGAAGGAAGCGGGTCCCCAGGCCACCCACGGGGAATACGGCTTTTCTGATCGTCATGGCGCTTTGAATCCCTAATGCATTGGTTTGACAGACATCCATAATACAAGTGCCGCGCAGCCAGAAAACGCATGCGCCCGGTCCAGAGTGCCCCACCAAACCGTCTCCAGACCCCACACGAGTTTGCCCATGAAAATCACTCCCGTCATTCTGTGCGGTGGATCTGGAACACGTCTGTGGCCCCTCAGCCGCCAGAGTTTCCCCAAGCAATTCGTGCCTCTCATCGGGCAACGGAATTTACTTCAACTCACATTGGAAAGGCTGGGCTGGTGCCAACAACCGGTGATCTGTGTGGCGTCAGAGGAACACCGGTTTCTGGTGCAGGATGCCCTACGAACGGAAAAGGCGCCGGGACAGGTGCTGCTGGAACCCGCCGCACGCAACACGGCTGCCGCCATGGCCCTGGCTGCCTTGCTCTCAAAGTCGAACGCTGACCAGGATGCCCTGCTGCTGTTCTGCCCGGCAGACCACCATATTCCCGACATCGCGGCCTTTGAAGCCACCGTGAAGCGCGGGGTGCCGGCAGCCGAGGCAGGGGCCATCGTCACGTTTGGTGTCACGCCCAGCTTCCCCAGCAGCGCCTATGGCTACATTCAGCAGGGTGATCAGCGCGAGGACGGCAGCCGTTCGGTCGAGCGGTTCATTGAAAAGCCGGCACCAGCCGACGCGCAGAAGCTGTTGCTGCAAGGCAATGTGTTGTGGAACGCGGGCATCTTCCTGGCGCGTGGCAGCACGCTGCTGGCGGCGCTGGCACAACACGCCCCGGACATTCTCAAGGTGTGTCAAGAAGCCATGGCGGCACCAGCGTCCGAGCAGGTCGGGGAGGCAGGTGGTCCGGTGCGCTTCGTTCGCCCGGACGGCGCCATTTTTCCCGGGTGCCGATCGCAGAGCATCGACTACGCGGTGATGGAACCGCACGACAACGTGGCGGTGGTGCCGTTCGATGGTCAGTGGAGCGACGTGGGGAGCTGGAATGCCGTGGCCGAACTCAGCACCGCAGATGGGGCGGGCAACCGGATTGCAGGTCCCGGGCATGCCGTGCAGGCGCACAACACCTACATCCACTCCACCGGGCGGACTGTGGTGGCGCTGGGCACCTCCGATCTGTTGATCATCGAAACACCTGACGCGGTTCTGGTGGCGCAGAAGGACCACGCTGAACAGGTCAAGGATGTGGTCGCCTACCTGACCCAGCGAAATCGGCCTGAGGCCTTGCTGCACCGACGCGTGGCGAGGCCCTGGGGCTGGTACGACAGCGTGGATGCGGGTGAACGCTTCCAGGTCAAGCGCATCGGCGTCAAGCCCGGCGCCTCCTTGAGCCTGCAGAAACACCACCACCGCGCCGAACACTGGATCGTGGTCAAGGGAACGGCCGAGGTCACCCGCGGCCAGGAACGCTTTCTGTTGTCGGAAAACCAGTCCACCTACATCCCCATTGGGGAGGTGCACCGCCTGCACAACCCGGGCAAGATGGAACTGGAAATGATCGAGGTGCAATCAGGCAGTTACCTCGGTGAAGACGACATCGTTCGACTAGAAGACAACTACGGTCGAAACTCAACCGACGCCGCAAAGTAGTGCCGCCCTGAGTCACCATGTGCATGCCTGCACTGTGTCTTGCTGCGCCCTGCCTCGGCAAATGGATTCAACATGAAAATTCTCCTCACCGGCGGTGCCGGGTACATCGGAAGCCACACCTGCATTGCGTTGATCGAAGCCGGTTTCGAACCTGTGGTGCTGGACAATTTTTCCAACAGCAACCCGGTGGTGCTGGACAGGTTGGCCCGCATCCTGGGCAGGCAGGTGACACTGGAGCGTGGCGACGTGCTCGACACCCCGTGGCTGGAACAGGTGCTCAGACGCCATCGGCCCATGGGCGTGGTCCACTTCGCTGGCGACAAGGCCGTGGGCGAAAGTGTGACCAACCCGCTGAAGTACTTCCACAACAACATCGGCGGTGCGATCAGCCTGCTGCAGGCGATGACGCGGGTGGCGGCAGACGGAGGCGAGATGGGTACGCCCGCCCTCGTTTTCTCCAGCAGTGCCACGGTGTACGGCGACCCTGCGTCGGTGCCCATCACCGAGGATTTTCCGCGCAGCCACACCAACACCTACGGCCACACCAAGCTGGTGATTGAGGACATGCTGGAAGCGATGCAGCGGTCGGCGCCCCATTGGCGCATCGGCGTGCTGCGCTACTTCAACCCCGTTGGCGCCCACCCCAGCGGCCTCATCGGCGAGGACCCCAACGGCACACCGAACAATCTGATGCCCTACGTGGCCCAGGTGGCCGTGGGTCAGCGCCCCTACCTCAACATCTACGGAGGCGACTATCCCACCAGAGACGGCACCGGTGTGCGCGACTACATCCATGTCCAGGACCTGGCAGCGGGCCATGTGGCTGCCTTGCAGCGGCTGCTGGACAGCGGGCGCAGCTTCACGGTGAACCTGGGAACCGGTACGGGCAGCAGCGTTCTGGAAGTGGTGAGGGCGTTCGAGAAAGCCTCCGGTCGCGCAGTGCCCTACCAGATCGTGCCCAGGCGCGCGGGTGATGTGGCCGAGTGCTTTGCCAATCCGGCGCTTGCGAAAGAACTCCTGGGCTGGCACGCGCAGCTCAGCCTGGAGGACATGTGCATCGACGCCTGGCGCTGGCAAAGTGCCAACCCGAATGGCTACAGATCGGACGAAGCGGCTTGATTGGCAAGCAGGAGGGGCCTACTTCAGCTGAACGCCGGCCGAGCGCGCGGCGAGGTAGATACCCTCTCCGATGCTGGCACCAAAGCGTTTGGCGAGCCGCAACCCGACGTTCTCGCGCTGGGTGTAGTCCACGATGTTCTCGGCCTTGACGATTTCGCGGGCCACGTAGTCCAGGCTGCCCAGGCCGTCGGCCAGGCCCAGCTCGATGGACTGCTGACCGCTCCAGACCAGGCCGCTGAAGGTGTCGTCGTCGGGCTTGAGGCGGTCGCCGCGCCCTTTCTTGACCACCTCGATGAACTGGTTGTGGATCTGGACCAGCATGGACTGGATATAGGCCCGTTGTTCTTCATCTTGCGGGCTGAAGGGGTCCAGCATGGCCTTGTTGTCGCCGGCCGTCATCAGGCGTCGTTCAACACCGATCTTCTCCATCAGGCCCGTGAAACCAAAACCATCCATGAGCACACCAATGCTGCCGATCAGACTGGCTTTGTCGACATAGATGTTGTCAGCCGCAGCGGCAATGTAGTAGGCCGCAGAGGCACAGGTTTCCTCCACCACGGCGTACACGGGCTTGTCGTGGATCTGCCTGAGCCGGGTGATTTCGTCGTTGATGATGCCCGCCTGCACCGGGCTGCCGCCAGGTGAATTGATGAGCAGGACCACCGCCTGGGCGCCCGCGTCCTCAAACGCGGAGCGCAGCGAGCTGACCACCGACTGGGCATTGGCTTCTGCGCCCGAAGCGATTTCACCCTTGATCTCGACCATGGCGGTGTGCGGTTGGCTGGTGGTCGTGCCCATCGAATCGGAGGTATAGACCCACCAGATGAGGGCCACCAGCAGGCTCAACCACAGCAGCCTGAAGAACAGCTTCCAGCGGCGCGCACTGCGTTGCTCGTTCAAGGTTGCAAACACGAGTCTTTCAATGGTGTCGCGCTCCCATTGGCGATCAGCGCCGGGGCCTTGGGCGAGGCCCGTGTGGTCATTGTTCATGGCAGATTCTTCAGAATTCGACGGGGCAAAGCGGGTATTGTGACCGCCAGTGCACCACGCCATCGGATTCCTTCAGATCGATCTTGACGAGACCACCCCGGCAAGGCCCTCCTTTGCAGGCCCCGGTATCGGGTTCGTAGACGGCGCCATGGGTGGCACAGAGCAGCCAGCGACCGCTGTCGTCAAAGAACCGGTCAGGCTGCCAATCCATCTCCATGGCCACATGGGCGCAGCGATTGAGGTAGGCATGGGGGTGCCCCCGGTAACGGATGGCAAATGCGCGGCAGGTCTGTCCGGCGTAGCTCACATCAAAAGGCACCGCCATGCCGCCGTCCGTCAGGTCCCGGCTGTTGCACAGGGCATGAAGAGCGGCATCGCCTGCAGCAGGTACGGACATCAGACGCTCAGGCGTGTGTGGCGAGCCAGTCGCTCAGTTCCTGCACCGAATGCGCGACATGGCGTGGCTCAAGCACATGGAACGCGTCGGGTTCGTGTGCGCCGTAACTCACGCCCACACTGGCACAGCCCGCATTGAGCGCCATCTGGAGATCGTGCGTGGTGTCCCCGATCATGAGTGTGCGCTCAGGCGCAACGCCAAATTCGCTCATCAGTTCGTTGAGCATGAGGGGGCTGGGCTTTCCGGCGGTTTCGTCGGCGGTTCGCGAACCGTCGAACATCCCGACCAGCTCCACGCTTCGCAAGGCTTCGTTCAGCCCCACCCTGCTTTTCCCGGTGGCCACGGTGAGCAGATGGTGCCGTTCCTTGAGCCGGGCCAGCAAGGGCAATACCCCTTCAAACAGGGTGATGTCGCGCTGACACTTGATGTAGTGGAAACGGTAGCGCTCACCCAGCAAGGGGTATTTTTCCGGAGGCACATCGGGAGCCGCGTGTGCAAGCGCCTGCATCAGTCCCATGCCAATGACATAGCTGGCATCCCGGTTTGAGGGCACGGTACCGCCCACATCGGCCACCGCCGACTGGATGCAGCGGGTGATCAGGGCGGTGGAGTCGAACAGGGTGCCATCCCAGTCGAATGCAATGAGGTCGAATTGGCGAGGACGCATGATGTTTCTATGGCGGCAGGGTCAGACAACGCCCAATGCTGCAGCATGGTGTCGCAGGTGGTCATCGACAAAACTGCTGATGAAATAGTAACCGTGGTCGTAGCCTTCATGACGGCGCAGCGTGAGCGGCTGACCCGCCCGGGCACAAGCGGCTTCGAAAGCCTCCGGGTAAAGCTGCTCGGCAAGGAATTTGTCGGTCAGTCCCTGATCAATCAGGATGCCGCCTGGGTAGGGCGCGGCGGTCTGCTGTGCCATGAGCACGCTGGCGTCGTGGGCACCCCAGGTGCTTTCGTCCTGCCCCAGGTAGCCCGTGAAGGCTTTGTGACCCCAGGGGCACCGGGTGGGCGCACAAATGGGGGCGAACGCAGACACGCTGGCAAAACGACCGGGATGGCGCAGTGCCAGCGTGAGCGCACCGTGACCGCCCATGGAATGGCCGAACAGACCCATGCGCTCAGCGTTCAGACCGAACTCGTTCACCACCTGCGGCAGCAATTCCTTGAGCAGGTAGCTTTCCATGCACCAGTGGCCCGACCAGGGCGCCTGCGTGGCGTCCAGGTAAAAGCCGGCACCTGCCCCGAAATCCCAATGATGGTCTTCGCCGTCCACGCCAGTGTTGCGAGGGCTGGTGTCGGGCATCAGCAGCGCCAGCCCCAGTTCCGCCGCCACGCGCTGAGCACCCGCTTTCATGGTGAACGTCTCTTCGGTGCAGGTCAGGCCAGCAAGAAACGTGAGCAGCGGCACCGCCTTGCCCGTCAGCGCCTGAGGCGGCAGGTACAGCGCAAAACGCATCGGCAGGCCGATCTCGCTTGATGCGTGTTTGTAGAAGCGCTGCACGCCGCCGAAGCTGCCGTGTTCGCTCAAAAGTTCAAGACGGTCTAATGAAGTCGACATGAAATACCCTGACGAGTTGGTGGAACTGAGGGGTAGTTGATCCAGAGGTGCGGCGGAACCGGCTTCGCCGGGCCGCTCGCGCCGCCCCCTGGAGGGGGTCGAGCGAAGCTCGGCAGGGGTGGGCCAATACCTTAGAACTCGACGACGGAACGAATGGATTCGCCACTCTTCATCAGATCAAAGCCCTTGTTGATGTCTGCCAGCCTGAGCTTGTGGGTGATCAGGTCGTCGATGTTGATCTTGCCCTCCATGTACCAGTCCACGATCTTGGGGACGTCGGTGCGGCCGCGCGCGCCGCCGAAGGCCGAACCTTCCCATTTGCGGCCGGTGACGAGCTGGAACGGGCGGGTGCTGATTTCGGCACCGGCTTCGGCCACGCCGATGATGATGCTGCGGCCCCAGCCCTTGTGGGTGCACTCCAGCGCATCGCGCATGACCTTGGTGTTGCCGATGCATTCGAAGCTGTAGTCGGCACCGCCGTCGGTCAGTTGCACGATCGCATCGACCACGTTGGCGTGGTCTTTGGGGTTGATGAAGTGTGTCATGCCGAACTTGCGCGCCATGGCTTCGCGTTCGGGGTTCAGATCCACGCCGATGATCTTGTCGGCCCCCACCATCTTCGCGCCCTGGATCACGTTCAGACCGATGCCGCCCAGGCCGAACACCACGACGTTCGCACCCGCTTCCACCTTGGCGGTGAAGATGACGGCCCCGATGCCGGTGGTGACGCCGCAGCCGATGTAGCAGACTTTGTCGAACGGGGCGTCTTCGCGGATCTTGGCCAGCGAGATTTCGGCTGCCACGGTGTAGTTGCTGAAGGTGCTGGTGCCCATGTAGTGGAAGAGCGGCTTGCCATCCATGCTGAAACGGCTGGTGGCATCAGGCATCAGGCCCTTGCCCTGTGTGCCGCGGATGAGCTGGCAGAGATTGGTCTTGCGGCTCAGGCAGAACTTGCACTGGCGGCATTCGGGCGTGTAGAGCGGGATCACGTGGTCGCCCTTCTTGAGCGAGGTCACGCCCGGGCCCACGTCCACCACAATGCCCGCGCCTTCGTGGCCAAGGATGGCGGGGAAGATGCCCTCAGGGTCGGCGCCGCTGAGGGTGTAGTAGTCGGTGTGGCAGATGCCGGTGGCCTTGATTTCGACCAGCACTTCGCCGAATTTCGGCCCTTCCAGATCGACGGTTTCGATGGTGAGGGGCTGGCCTGATTTCCAGGCGACGGCGGCTTGCGTTTTCATGGTGATGAGGAAGATGGGTTGAACGTCCGCAAGAGGTTACCGCAGTTCGCCGGCTCTGCGCAGCAACGGGCCTGCCGCCGGGCCGCCCCAAGGCAGGCTCAGCCCCCTCGGGGGGCAGCGACCCGCGCAGCGGCGGAGCGTGGGGGCTTCATCCACTCACTTCACCCGCGCACCGCTTTCGAACCACTTAGCGAACAGCGCGCGTTCAGCTTCTGTCAGACCGGTGGCGTTGTTCATGGGCATGAGCTTCATGACAACCACCTGCTGGTACACGGTCTGGGCATGCTGCTTGAGTGCCTCGGGTGAATCGAGCCGCACGTTCTTGGATTGCAGTGCCTCGCCGTGGCACATCACGCAGCGCTGGTCGATCACCGGCTTGATTTCGGTATAGCCGACGGTTTCAGGCGCGGCCACGGCCTCCACCGGCGCCGGGCGAAGCCACACAATGAGAGCCAGAAGCGCCACCACGCCAACAGCGGCATAGGGCCAGGGATGGGCGTTGCGCCCCAGCTTGTGGCCATGGCGCATGACAAAGAACTGCCGGATGGCCGCGCCCGCGAACATCATGCCGATGAGGATGAGCCAGTTGAGTTCGTGCGTGTAGGTGAAGCTGTAGTGGTTGCTCAACATGGCGAACAGCACCGGCAGCGTGAAATAGGTGTTGTGCACGCTGCGCTGCTTGCCGCGCTTGCCGTGGATCGGGTCCACTGGGCGACCGGCTTTGATGTCCGCCACCACCGTGCGCTGCCCGGGGATGATCCAGAAAAACACATTGGCGCTCATGGCCGTGGCAATCATGGCGCCCACCAGCAGGAAGGCCGCACGCCCGGCGAACAGGTGCGTGGCCGCGTACGCCGCCACACACACCAGCACCAGCACCAGCGCGCCGACCAAGGCATCACCATTCTTCTTTTCGCCCAGCGTGCGGCAAATGGCGTCGTAGGCAAGCCAGAACACCACCAGAAAGGCCAGCGCGCTGGTGATCGCTGCGGCCGGGCTCCAGTCGTGAATGTTCGGGTCGATCAGGTAGACACTGGGGCTCCAGAGGTAGGAGATGAAAAACAGCGCAAAGCCAGAGAGCCAGGTGGAATAGCTTTCCCAATAGAACCAGTGCAGGTGCTCAGGCAGCTTCGGTGGTGCGCCGGCGAACTTCACCGGATGGTAGAAGCCGCCGCCGTGCACGGCCCAGAGCTCACCACTGACACCGTCTTTTTTGAGCTGTTCGTCCTGGGGCGGCGTGAGGCTGCTGTCCAGAAACACAAAATAGAACGAAGAGCCGATCCAGGCGATGGCCACGATGACATGCAGCCAGCGCAGCAGCAGGTTGGCCCAATCCAGCAAATAGGTTTCCATGGCACCTCAACTCGACGGGGACACCGCCAATGGCTTTCGGTTCACCACTGCGGGCGCTCTGAACCGGATGAGAGCCGCGAACCGGAAACGTCGTTTGAAACGTCCTGCGCCGCTGCGACTGATCGAAAAATTGTATACACCTTTTGAGAACCGCGAAAAAACCGTCGACCCGCCCTCGACCACGGGCACCCCCATCCATCCCGGGGACAAGCACGCCGCGTGCCACGCGCCTGGTTGTTGGGAATCGCACGCACCCGTCCCTGAGCAGCCACCTGCAACCAGCGGCTCCGCATTTTCCGTATATTGCTGTCACAAACGGGTGACCTCATGCGGCGGCCACACCGACTTGAAATCCCTTTCTGGAGGCTTGATTGGCCGACCACTCCCTGGGTACCCCCGAACAGTTGCGGCAGGCGGATCACACACCGCCCCTGGCCAAGGCCGTGCCATTGGGCATGCAACATGTGCTGGCGATGTTCGTGAGCAACGTCACGCCGGCCATCATCGTCTCAAGCGCTGCGGGCTTTGGGTTTGGATCGGGTTCGCCTGACTTTCCCAGCACGGTCTACCTGATCCAGATGTCCATGCTGTTCGCCGGGGTGGCCACTTTGCTGCAGACACTGGGCATGGGGCCGATTGGCGCGCGGCTGCCGGTGATGCAAGGCACCAGTTTCGCGTTCATCCCGATCATGGTGCCTGCGGTCGCAGGTGCCGGGGTGGCCGGCATGGCCGGGTTGATGACGGGCGTGGTGCTCGGCGGTGTCTTCCATTTCTGCATCGGCTTCTTCATTGGCCGAATCCGCCACGCCTTTCCGCCGCTGGTCACGGGGCTGATCATTCTGATGATCGGCCTCGCCCTGATCAAGGTGGGCGTGGAATACGCGGCCGGAGGCGCCGCGCTGAAAGGCCAACCGGCTTACGGCAGCCTGGAGAACTGGTCGGTGGCCCTCGTGGTGATCGGCGTCACCCTGTTGCTGAAGTTTTTTTCGCGCGGCATGCTTTCCGTGGCTGCCGTGCTGCTGGGTCTGGTGGCCGGGTACCTGTATGCAGCGATGCTGGGCAAGGTCGGCTTTGGTGGTGTGGCGAGCGCCGCCTGGTTCACCTTGCCCCAGCCTTTCAGGTTCGGGTGGGAAATCAACTGGACCATCATCATCGGCATGTGCTTCATGTCGATCGTCTCCGCCATTGAAACCGTGGGCGATGTGTCGGGCATTGCCAAGGGGGGCGCCAGTCGCCAGGCCACCGATGCAGAGATCCGCGGCGCCACCTTCGCCGACGGTCTGGGCACCGCCCTGGCTGGCGTGTTTGGCGCGTTGCCCAACACCAGCTACAGCCAGAACGTGGGACTGGTGTCGATGACGGGCGTGATGAGCCGCCATGTGGTGACGCTGGGCGGCGTGTTTCTGATCCTGTGCGGTCTGGTGCCCAAGCTCGGCGCCGTTGTGGCCAGCATGCCGGTCACCGTGCTGGGTGGCGGAGCCATCATCATGTTCGGCATGGTCGCCGCCGCCGGCCTGAACATGCTGTCAGAGGTGCCATGGAGCCGGCGCAACATGGTGATTTTTGCCACTGCGCTGTCCGTGGGTCTGGGTCTGCAACTGGCCCCTGACGCGCTGCAGCATCTGCCCAACACAGCAAAAATTCTCATGACCAGCGGCCTGCTGCCGGCCGCTGCCATTTCCATTGCGCTGAACCTGTGGCTGCCGGAGCAGATCGACTGACTCGCACCGTTGCGCACATCACCGGCTCGTGCCCATGAGCAACTGAGCCACCACGCTCGCAGCGATCACTGCCGGCTGCTTTCCTTCAATGCCGGGAAGGCCGATGGGACAGGTAATGGCGGCCAGTTCAGATTCGTCGAATCCGCGTTGCCGCAGGCGGTTTGAAAATGTGGCCCATTTGCTGCGGCTGCCGATCAACCCCACGAACGGCAAGTCCTTGTGTGTGCGCAGGCGCTCCAGGCAAGCGGCCACCACTTCCAGGTCTTCGGCATGAGAAAAGCTCATGATCAGCACCCGGCTGCCAGGCGCGAGTTCATGCACGGCTGCCTGCACCGGATCGGAATGCTCGGTCCGCACCGACGCGGGGAGGTCGGCCGGAAACACCTCGTCGCGGCTGTCGATCCAGGTGACGGCAAACGGCAGTGGACCAAACGCCTGCACCACGGCCCGTCCCACGTGGCCGCCGCCAAAAAGGGCCACGGGCCACAGCGCCGGCGCCAGCCGGCCTGGAAGTTCGGCGAGCTGTTGATGGTTGATCGGCTCATAGCGCAATTCCACGGCACCGCCACAGCACTGGCCCAGGCTGGGGCCGAGCACCACTTTGCGCTCGCAGGGTTGCGCCTCGCTGCTGGTCAGCATTTCGCGCGCCCGGCGCTCGGCGTCCCATTCCAGATTACCCCCACCAATGGAACCAATCACCGCATCGGCAAACACCGCCATCCATGCCCCTGTCTCTCGCGGGACGGAGCCACGAGTCTGTGCGACGGTGACCAGCACCGCCGGAGCGAAACGCAAGCGACCCAGAAGATGGTCGATGTCTGCTGAAAGCTGTGGCATTGACGAGATAAATTGTGTGGAAACGTTAACGCGACGACCAGCGTCGAGTATCCGGCGATGCATGGCATCCCGGATTTCCGAAACCACCATACACTGCAAACGCGCAGCCATATGCCGTCATCGAACCGCTGTGGCCCCCATCACACGTCAGGCCAGCCATCATGAGAGACAACGTCCTTGACCTCACCCACCAGCCCCGGCAGGCAAGTGCCACACGCGGCTTGCGGCTTTGGATGACCGCAGGCATCGCCGCCTTGTTGACCGCATGCGCGACGCCGCCGGAGCCTCCCGCGCCAGAGCCCATTGCCCTGCCGACCCCTCCCGCCCCGCCACCCCTGGTCGAGCTGCCACCGCCGGCCATCATCTCTCACGCGCGCACCCCCATGGAGTACCGCAAGGACGGCGCCAGCCATCTGTATGGCCAGAATGGGCACCGCATTTTCAAAGGCAAGCTGCCCCCTCTGCTGCATGCGGTTGGCGTGTTGCAGGTGGAGGTCGACAACAGGGGCAATGTGCGCAACCTCAACTGGATGCGGGCGCCGAGCCATGTACCCGACGTGATGCGTGAGATCGAACGCACGGTGCAGTCGGCCGCACCATTTCCGGCGCCTGTGTCGCTGGGTGGCGTCGTCTACACCGACGTGTGGCTCTGGGACCGCAGCGGTCACTTCCAGCTGGACACATTGACCGAAGGCCAAAGGAATCGGTAAGGCCCCCCTGCGCAGCAGGGGGCGCAGCTTCAGCTGCCCCGATAAGTGCTATAGCTCCACGGACTCACCAGCAGCGGCACGTGGTAATGCTGGTCGGTATGGGCCACACCGAAGTCGATCGACACCCGGTTCAGAAACTGGGGCTCGGGCAGCGGCACGCCGCGCTGGGCGAAATAGCCCTGCACATCAAACACCAAGCGGTAGGTGCCCGCCTTGAGGCTGGCGTTGTCGTAGAGCGGCCCGTCCGGGTTGCGGCCATCTGCGTTCAGTGTGAACTGCTTGACCAGCGTCGCCTGCTCGCCGTCGGTCGTGTAGAGCGCCACCGCCATGCCGGCGGCGGGACAGCCGTGCATGGTGTCCAGAACGTGTGTACTCAAGCCCATGCTCGTGTCCTTTCTTGGCGGGTTGCAGTCGACCAAAAGTGTATACAGTTTTTGATCGTTGCGGATATGATGCGCCCATGGAAATATCCAGCACCCACCACATCGTTGCATCGCTGACGAAGGCCATTGTGGAGCACCGCCTGCAGCCGGGCACCAAGCTGGCCGAGCAAAAGCTGGCCGATCATTTTGGCGTGTCACGCACCCTGGTTCGCCAGGCGCTGTTCCAGCTGTCGCAGAACCGGCTGATCCGCCTGGAACCGGCGCGGGGTGCCTTTGTGGCCACCCCCTCGGTGGCGGAGGCGAAACAGGTCTTTGCGGTGCGCCGCATGCTGGAGACCGAAATGACCCGCGCCTTCGTGCAGACCGTCACACCAGCCAAGATCAAGGCACTGCGTGAACACGTTGCACAGGAGAAAGAAGCTGTGAGCAACCAGGACGTGGCCGGCCGCACCGAGCTGCTGAGGGACTTCCACGTGCGCATGGCCGAGCTTATGGGCAACCAGGTGCTGGCCGAGTTGTTGCGCGAACTGATCTCCCGCTGTGCGCTGATCACGCTCATGTACCAGAGCAGCACCGCGGCTGAACACTCGAGTGAGGAGCACGCGGACATCGTCAAGGCGCTGGCGGCACGGGACGAGGCGCTGGCCGTGCGGCTCATGAACGAACACCTGATCCACGTGGAAGCGAACTTGACCTTCGACCGCAAGGTGCCGGCCAACGATATCTCCATGGCGCTTTCATGATTCCCCCCGTTGCCTGACATGACTCCCCCCCGTCGCTTGCTCACTTCGTGTAGCCGCATCCCCCCTCAGGGGGCAACACCTGCGGCCTGGCAAAGCCAGTTCCGCGGTGTTTCTGAACTAGGGCCTGTTCACACTATTTTTTCCAAGATGCGTTGCGGATCAAAAAGGTCATGCGCAAGGCGCGAAACGCAGCCGGGGTCGCCCCCCGGCAAGGCTTCGCAACGCCGCGCATGGCCTTTTTGGCCGCAACCCGAAGGGAATGGGTTGAAAACAGCGCCACTCGTCGTTGCACTCCTAGGCCAGACACCCAGTCTGGCCGTCGTCGTGCGCCTAGATTGGCGCTGTTTTCAACCCATTCGCACTTGGAAAAATAGTGTGAACAGGCCCTAGACATCTCTCCCATCCGTCCATGACGCTCTACGACACCACCCTGCCCTACCCCCGTGATCTCGCTGGCTACGGTCGCGATGGGCCCCATGCGCGTTGGCCCGGCAGCGCGCGCATTGCAGTGCAGTTCGTGCTGAACTACGAGGAAGGCGGAGAAAACTGTGTGCTGCACGGCGACGACGCGTCGGAGCAGTTTCTGTCCGAGATGTTCAACCCGGCAGCCTACCCGGCGCGGCACATCAGCATGGAAGGCATCTACGAATATGGCTCGCGTGCTGGCGTCTGGCGCATCCTGCGCGAGTTCGAACAACGCGGGCTTCACCTGACGGTGTTCGGCGTGGCCACCGCCCTGGAGCGTTGCCCGGACGTGGCGGCTGCGCTGCGGGAGCTGGGCCATGAGATGGCCTGCCATGGTCTGAAGTGGATCCACTACCAGAACGTGGATGAAGCCACCGAGCGCGCCCACATGGCGCAGGCCATGGCCATCATGGAGCGCCTGGGCGGTGAACGCCCGCTAGGCTGGTACACCGGGCGCGACAGCCCGAACACGCGCCGGCTGGTGGCCGATTTCGGCGGCTTTGAATACGACAGCGACTACTACGGCGACGACCTGCCGTTCTGGATGAAGGTGCGCAAGACCGACGGCAGCGACACGCACCAGTTGATCGTGCCCTATACGCTGGACTGCAACGACATGCGCTTTGCACTGCCCCAGGGTTATTCGCACGCCGATCCCTTCTTCCAGTACCTGAAAGACAGCTTCGACGCGTTGTATGCCGAGGGCGATCCAAACGGCTTGGACCGCCCGAAGATGATGAGCATCGGCATGCATTGCCGCCTGTTGGGCCGGCCGGGCCGCATCACCGCACTGCAGCGCTTCCTGGACCACATTCAGTCGCACGAACAAGTGTGGGTGGCGCGGCGCGTCGACATCGCCCGGCACTGGAAGGCCACGCACCCCCTCACCTCCGTCTGAGCACGCCGCCATGCCTCTCACCCTGGACCAACTGAACCGCGCATCACCGGCCGAGGCCGCGCAGATGCTCGACGGCCTCTACGAGCACTCACCCTGGATTGCGCAGCAGGCCCTGGCCCAGCGGCCATTCGCTTCGCTGGCGGCACTGAAACACGCCATGGTGGGCGTGCTTGCTGGCGCATCGGTGGACGCGCAACTGGCGCTGATCCGAGCCCACCCGGAACTGGCCGGCAAGGCCATGGAAGCTCGCACGCTCACGGCCGAGTCGACCGTTGAGCAGAACAAGGCGGGGCTCACGAACTGCACGCCCGGGGAACTGACCCACATCCGCCAGCTCAACGCCGACTATCTGGCCCGCTTCGGTTTTCCGTTCATCCTGGCGGTGCGCGGCCCGCGCGGCAACGGTCTGAGCAAGCGCGAAATCATCGCCACCTTCGAGCGCCGCCTGCACCACCCGGTGGACTTTGAACGCGATGAGAGCTTGCGCAACATCCACCGCATCGCCGAAATCCGGCTCAACGACAAATTCGGCTTTAAGCCCACGCTGGGCAACGAAGTATGGGACTGGCACGAAGCGCTGGCACAGCACAGCGACCCCGGCTACAAGGAGCACGGCCAGTTGACAGTGACCTACCTGACCGATGCGCACCGTGCATGCATGAACGATCTGGTGACGGGCATGCGGGCGTGCGGGTTTGATGAAGTGAGCATTGATGCCGTGGGCAACGTGGTGGGGCGCTTCCACGGCACCACCCCTGCTGCGCCAGTCTTGCTCACCGGAAGCCACTTCGACACGGTTCGCAATGGTGGCAAGTACGACGGGCGACTGGGCATCTTCGTGCCCATGGCCTGCGTGAAGCAACTCCATGCGGCGGGCAGGCGCTTGCCCTTTGGCGTGGAGGTGGTGGGATTCGCGGAAGAGGAAGGTCAGCGCTACAAGGCTACCTTCCTGGGGTCGGGCGCGCTCACCGGTCACTTCAACCCGGCCTGGCTGGACCAGCGGGACGCCGACGGCGTGACCATGCGCGCCGCCATGCAACACGCCGACCTGCCGGCCACGCTGGAAGCCATCGACGCGCTGAAGCGCGACCCGGCGAAATACCTGGGCTTCGTGGAGGTGCACATCGAACAGGGGCCGGTGCTCAACGAGCTGGACATTCCCCTGGGCGTGGTCACGTCCATCAACGCCAGCGTGCGTTACCTGGGTGAGGTGGTGGGCATGGCCTGCCATGCCGGCACCACCCCCATGGACCGTCGACGTGACGCCGCCGCTGCCGTGGCCGAACTCGCGCTGTATGCCGAACAGCGGGCGGCGGCCGATGGCGATTCGGTGGCCACCATAGGCATGCTGCAGGTGCCCAATGGGTCGATCAATGTGGTGCCCGGTCGCTGCACGTTTTCGCTCGATCTGCGCGCACCCAGTGATGCACAGCGAGACGCACTGGAGCGCGACGTGCTCGCGCAATTGAGCGCCATCTGCGAGCGACGCGGCGTGCGCCACACCCTGGAAGAAACCATGCGCGCCGCCGCCGCGCCCAGCGCACCTGCGTGGCAGGCCCGCTGGGAACAAGCGGTGACCGCGCTGGGCGTGCCACTGCATTGCATGCCCAGCGGCGCCGGTCACGACGCCATGAAGCTGCACGAGGTGATGCCGCAGGCCATGCTCTTCGTGCGCGGCCTCAACAGCGGCATCAGCCACAACCCACTCGAGTCCACCACCAGCGACGACATGGACCTGTGCGTGCGTGCCTTTTCGCACCTGCTGGACCAACTCGCCTCAGAACACACCCATTGAGCCACCATGACCCCTTTTGAACAACTGGACGCCTGGATCGACACCCATTTCGACGACGAGGTGCGCTTCCTGCAGGAACTGGTGCGTGTGCCGACCGACACACCGCCCGGCAACAACGCCCCCCACGCCGAACGCACTGCCGAATTGCTCGCGGCCATGGGCCTGGAAGCCGAAAAGCACGCCGTGCCCGAAGCCGAGGTGAAGGCCGCCGGACTGCAGAGCATCACCAACCTGATCCTGCGCCGACGCTATGGCGACGGCGGCAAGACCATCGCGCTCAATGCGCATGGCGACGTGGTGCCGCCCGGTGAGGGCTGGACGCACGATCCCTATGGTGGCGAAGTGGTGGACGGCAAGATTTACGGCCGCGCCACCGCCGTGAGCAAGGGCGACATCGCCAGCTTCACCTTTGCCATTCGCGCACTCGAATCGCTGGGCGCCACGCTGGCCGGCGGCCTGGAACTGCACGTGACCTACGACGAAGAATTTGGCGGCGAGGTGGGCCCCGCGTGGCTGCTGGAAAAGGGCCTGACCCAGCCGGACCTGATGATCGCCGCCGGCTTCAGCTACCAGGTGGTGGTGGCGCACAACGGCTGTCTGCAACTGGAGGTGACGGTGCAGGGCGACATGGCCCACGCCGCGATTCCCGACAGCGGCACCGATGCGCTTCAGGCAGCGGTGCACATTCTCAATGCGCTCTACGCACTCAATGCCGACTACCTGCAGGTGCGCTCTCAGGTCGAAGGCATCACCCACCCTTACCTGAACGTTGGCCAGATCAGCGGCGGCACCAACACCAACGTGATTCCGGGCAAAGTGGTGTTCAAGGTCGACCGCCGCATGATCCCCGAAGAAGACCCCACCGAAGTGGAAGCATCGTTGCGTCACACCATCGAAGCCGCTGCAGCCAGCTTCCAGCCGCCACGTGGTGGGAAGGCCATACAGGTCGACGTGCGGCGCATGCTGCTGTGCCGCGCCATGCAACCCTTGCCCGGCAACCAGCCACTGGTGCAAGCGTTGCAGAAACATGGCGAGGCCGTGTTCGGCGAGCCCATTCCCGCTGTGGGCACACCGCTGTACACCGACGTGCGCCTGTACGTGGAGCGCGGCATTCCGGGTGTGATTTACGGTGCCGGCCCGCGCACGGTGCGCGAATCCAATGCCAAGCGGGCCGATGAGCACCTGCAGCTCGACGACCTGCGCCGTGCCACCAAGGTGCTGGCGCGTACCTTGTTCGACTTGCTGCAGCAGGCCTGAACATGGTGCCCCCGGGTGGTGGCGACGGTCTCGTGGTATTGGGAAAAGCCACAGGGGGTGGCCTTTCCATGCATGCCAAAATGCCCCGAACAAGGAGAGACAACATGACACCTGCTGAACAAGCCCTGCGCGACGCCGCCTTCGACTACCACCGCGCGCCTGGCAAGGGCAAGATTGCCGTCACCCCCACCAAACCCCTGTCCAACCAGCGCGACCTCTCGCTGGCCTATTCCCCTGGCGTGGCCTACCCCTGCCTGGCCATCCAGGCGGACCCCACCATGGCGGCCGAATACACCTCGCGCGGTAACCTGGTGGGGGTGGTCACCAATGGCACAGCGGTGCTTGGCCTGGGCGACATCGGGCCCCTGGCCAGCAAGCCGGTGATGGAGGGCAAGGGCTGCCTGTTCAAAAAGTTCGCCGGCATCGACGTGTTCGACATTGAACTCGACGAGAAAGACCCAGACAAATTGGTCGACATCATTGCCGCGCTGGAACCCACGCTGGGCGGCATCAACCTGGAAGACATCAAAGCGCCCGAGTGCTTCTACATCGAGAAGAAGTTGCGCGAGCGCATGGGCATTCCGGTCTTCCACGACGACCAGCACGGCACCGCCATCATCTCGGCCGCCGCACTGCTCAACGGCTTGGAGCTGGTGAACAAAAACATCGGCGAAGTCAAGCTGGCCGTCTCTGGTGCGGGCGCTGCCGCCATTGCCTGCCTCGACGTGATGGTGGGCCTCGGGGTGGCGCGCGAGAACATCTTCGTCTGCGACTCCAAAGGCGTGATTCACGAGGGGCGTGCAGGCGGCTACGACGAATCGAAGGCGCGCTACGCGCAGAACACCGACAAGCGCACACTGGCCGACGCGGTCAATGGTGCCGACGTGTTCCTCGGCTGCTCGGCCCCGGGTGTGCTCACGGCCGACATGGTCAAGTCCATGGCGCCGCAGCCCATCATCCTGGCGCTGGCCAATCCGGAACCGGAAATCCGCCCCGAACTGGCCAAGGCGATTCGGCCGGACTGCATCATCGCCACCGGGCGCAGCGACTACCCGAACCAGGTCAACAACGTCCTGTGTTTCCCCTACATCTTCCGGGGTGCGCTGGACTGCGGCGCGACCAAGATCACCGAAGAAATGAAGCTGGCCTGCGTGCGCCAGATTGCCGATCTGGCCAAGAGCGAAACCAGCGACGAAGTGGCCAATGCCTACCAGGGCGAAGAACTCGTGTTCGGCCCCGACTACCTGATTCCCAAGCCTTTCGACTCGCGCCTGATTCTGCGCATTGCGCCGGCCGTGGCACAGGCCGCGGCCGATTCCGGCGTGGCCACGCGGCCCATCGCCGACATGGACGCGTACAAGGAAAGCCTGTCGCGCTTCGTGTACCAGACCGGCATGCTGATGCGTCCCATCTTCACCGCCGCCAAGGCCGTGCCCGACGACCGCAAGCGCGTGGCCTACGCCGACGGCGAAGACGAGCGCGCGCTGCGCGCAGCACAGATGGCGATCGACGACCGCCTGGCCAAGCCCATCCTGATCGGGCGCCCCGCAGTGATCGCCGCGCGCATCGAAAAGGCTGGCCTGCGCATGCGCCTGGGCGTGGACGTGGAAAACGTGAACCCCGAGGACGACCCACGTTTTCGCCAGTACTGGGAGCAGTACCACAAGCTCATGGCCCGCGATGGTGGCACGCCGGAAGTGGCCAAAGCCGCCGTGCGCCGCTCCAACACCATCATCGGCTCGCTCATGGTGTCACTGGGTGACGCCGACGCGCTCATCTGCGGGCTGGCGGGTTCGTACATGACGCACCTGGAACGCATCGACAGCATCCTCGGCAAGCGTGAGGGCGTGACCAACTACGCGGCCGTGAACGCCCTCATGACCGACCGCGGCACGCTGTTCATTGCCGACACCTACGTCAACGAAGACCCCAGCGCCGAACAGCTCGCCGAAATCGCCTGGATGGCGACGCAGGAAGTGCAGCGCTTTGGCCTGCCCCCCAAGGTCGCCTTCCTGTCGCACTCCAGCTACGGGTCCAGCAAACGAGCCTCGGCCAAAAAGATGCGGGCGGCACGCGACATCTTCGTGGCGCTCCACCCGGAGATCGAATGCGACGGTGAGCTGCACGGCGATGCCGCACTGGTGCCAGCGATCCGCGATGTCTACCTGCCGGATTCGTCGCTCACCGGTTCGGCCAACCTGCTGATCTGCCCGAACCTGGACTCGGCCAACATCCTCTACAACGTGCTCAAAACCACCACAAGCGGGGGCGTCACCGTCGGCCCCATCCTCATGGGTTCGGCCGCCACCGCCTACATTCTCACGCCGGCGGCCACGGTGCGGCGGGTGCTGAACATGACCGCTCTCGCGGCAGCAAGCCAGCTGGTACCGCGCTGAAGACGCGCTTTTTGGTGCGTCCAGTCGCCTGGGCGCGCGCCTCACGCACCAATTCGGACCACAATCGCACCGGTTCAATGCAACTCAAATCGGTGCGCCCCATTTAGGGTTTTTCAGGTTGACGGGGTCGGGCACCCGATTTGAAAATCTGTATACAAATACTGTGTTCAATCATGCACAGGTCGATCTGTGACCTGCGACGGGTTGCTGGCACTCTTTTTGCTGTGACTGTCGTGCCCCATCAGCCCCGTGTGCGCAGCCTTTCCATGCCTTTCTGCAACCACGCCATCCACGGAGACTCCATGAACAAGCGCTACTTCATCCAGACCACCGCCGCCCTGGCCGCCACACTGGCCTTCGGCAGTGTGCACGCGCAAACCCCCATCAAGTTCCAGCTCGACTGGCGCTTTGAAGGCCCCGCCGCGTTCTTCCTGCAGCCTGTGGCCAAAGGCCACTTCAAGGCCGCCGGTCTGGATGTGACGGTGGATTCGGGCAACGGCTCTGGCGGCACGGTGACCCGCGTGGCGTCTGGCACCTACGACATGGGCTTTGCGGACATGGCGGCACTCATGGAATTCCATGCCAACAACCCCGATGCGCCGAACAAGCCCGTGGCCGTGATGATGGTCTACAACAACACCCCGGCGGCCGTGCTCGCGCTGAAGAAATCCGGCATCAGCAAGCCGGCCCACCTCAGTGGCAAGAAGCTGGGTGCTCCGGTGTTCGATGCCGGCCGAAAAGGTTTCCCCATCTTCGAGAAGGCCAACAACGTGAGCAACGTGGCCTGGACCTCCATGGACCCACCGCTGCGCGAAACCATGCTGGTACGTGGCGACATCGACGCCATCACCGGCTTCTCTTTCACTTCGCTGTTGAACCTGGAAGCTCGCGGTGTGAAGGCCGAAGACGTGGTCATCATGCCGTACGCCGATCATGGCGTGAAGCTGTATGGCAACGCCATCATCGCCAGCCCCAAGCTGATCGCCGAGAACCCAGCCGCAGTCAAGGCCTTCCTGACTGCGTTTGCCAAGGGCGCCAAGGAAGTCATGGCCAACCCCACCGCTGCCATTGACACGGTCAAGGCACGTGACGGCATCATCAACGTCGGCCTGGAAACGCGCCGGCTGCAGCTCGCCATCGATTCCGTCGTGGCCAGCCCCGACGCACGCGCCGAAGGTTTCGGACAAGCCAACCCGGGCCGCCTGGCGCTGATGGCCTCGCAGGTCTCCGACGCCTACAACACGAAGACCCGCATCAACCCGGCCACCATCTGGAACGGCAGCATGCTGCCTTCAACTGCCGACCTGAACGTGCTGCCGCCCGCCAAGAAATAAGCCAGGCCCAGCGCCCTTGGTCAAGGCCAGCCCCTGGGTTGGCCTTTTTTTCAGGATTTTTTTATGCAAGACGCATTGAACTCCGCCCCGTCAGACGAAGCTGCCTTCGTCGAATTCGACCAGGTCTGGCTGGCCTACAACGAAGAGCTGCTAGCCAAGAACACCTTCGCGGTGGAGGACATCAACCTCAAGGTGAAGAAGGGTGAATTCATCGCCATCGTGGGCCCGTCGGGCTGCGGCAAGTCCACTTTCATGAAGCTCACCACGGGCCTGAAGATGCCCAGCATGGGCAAGATCCGCATTGACGGCGCTCCGGTGACGGGCCCGCTGAAAATCTCCGGCATGGCGTTCCAGGCCCCATCGCTGCTGCCCTGGCGCACCACGCTGGACAACGTGATGCTGCCGCTGGAGATCGTGGAGCCCTACCGCAGCCAGTTCAAGGACCGCCGCAAGGAATACGTGGAGCGCGCCAGCCGGCTGCTGGCCAGTGTGGGCCTGGGCGGCATGGAAAAGAAATTTCCCTGGGAACTCTCAGGCGGCATGCAGCAGCGTGCCAGCATCTGCCGCGCGCTGATTCATGAACCCAAGATGCTGCTGCTGGACGAACCCTTTGGCGCGCTGGACGCCTTCACCCGCGAAGAACTGTGGTGCACCCTGCGCGACCTGTGGGAAGCACAACGCTTCAACGTCATCCTGGTCACGCACGACCTGCGAGAGAGCGTGTTCCTGGCCGACACGGTCTACTGCATGAGCAAAAGCCCGGGCCGTTTTGTGGTGCAGCGCGAGATTCCCATACCCCGCACGCGCGACCTGGAGGTGACATACACCAAAGACTTCAGCGACATCGTGCTCGAACTGCGTGGCCACATTGGCGCCTTGCGCACCCCTGTCAATCAGTGAACGGACCCACACCATGAACAAGAAACAAATGGAACGCTGGTCGCCGTTTCTGCTGCTCATCGCCATTCTGGTCGTGTGGGAAGTGATCACCAGTGGCTTCGGGGTATCGGAGTTCATTTTTCCCAGCCCGTCGCGGATCTGGGAACAGACGATGGAGCACAAGACCACCATCCTGGGCCACGCCTGGCGCACCTACTGGGTGACCATGGCCGGCTTTGGCATCGCCATCGTGGTCGGGGTGCTGCTGGGCTTCCTGATCGGCAGTTCGCGCCTGGCCTACGCAGCTGTGTATCCGCTGATGACCGCCTTCAACGCCTTGCCCAAGGCGGCGTTCGTGCCCATCCTGGTGGTGTGGTTCGGCATTGGCGTGGGCCCGGCCATCCTCACGGCGTTCCTCATCAGCTTCTTCCCCATCATGGTGAACATCGCCACCGGGCTGGCCACGCTGGAGCCGGAGCTGGAAGACGTGCTGCGCGTGCTCGGCGCCAAGCGCTGGGACGTGCTCACCAAGGTGGGTCTGCCGCGTTCGATGCCGTATTTCTTCGGCTCGCTGAAGGTGGCCATCACGCTGGCGTTCGTGGGCACTACGGTGTCCGAGATGACGGCTTCGAACGAAGGCATTGGCTACCTGCTGATTTCGGCGGGTTCGTCGATGCAGATGGGACTTGCCTTCAGCGGACTGCTGGTGGTGGGCGTGATGGCGATGGCGATGTATGAGCTGTTCAGTTTTGTGGAGAAGCACACGACGGGGTGGGCTCATCGCGGATCACAGAACTAACCCCAGTCATTGGGCATCCCCCCTGCGCGCCTGACGGCGCTTCCCCCCTGAAGGGGGGACGACACCTTGGACCGGCGGAGCCGGATCCTTGGTGTCACTTGATAAGGCACTTCGCACCACCGTTTGTTGGCACCTCGTATTTTTTATGCACCACAACCAGATCATTCGCCATCTGCGGCGTGCCAATGATGTGGCGCGTCGGGCTGCTTCGATGGGGCGGCATCCGTTTGGGGCTTTGCTGGTGGCGCCGGATGGTGAGACGGTGTTGGCGGAGCAAGGGAACATCGACACCGTGAAGCATGCGGAGTCGACCTTGGCGCGCACGGCTGCAGACAACTGGCCGGCGGAGTATCTGGCGCGCTGCACGTTGGTGACGACGTTCGAGCCTTGTGCAATGTGCACCGGCACGCTGTATTGGGCGAATATTGGGCGGGTGGTCTACGGAGCCAGTGAAGAGGCGCTGCTGGCGCTCACGGGCAACCATGAAGAGAACCCGACGCTGTCACTGCCCTGCCGGGAAGTATTGGCGAGGGGGCAGAAGAACATTGAGGTGATCGGTCCGGTGCCTGAGCTGGAAGCCGAGATGCTGGAACCTCATCAGGGGTTCTGGGCATCTCGCTGATTGCTCCTCCACATCTTCGCGTCGCTCGCGGCCGCAGGGTACTCTGCTCCGCGGCTGTCCCCCGGACCGGCTGCGCCGGCCCTCCTCCTTTATGCCGCTGCGCAGAGCGCCCTGCACCCGCCAGCTGAAGTGGCATCTGGGTATGCGAACACGCGCCTGCCAAGGAGGTGGGCGGTGATCGGGGTGTCCGGCGCAGCGACATAAAGGAGGAGCCCAGGGCGAAGCCCTGGGCGGGGGACAGTCGCGGAGCTGGACACCCCGGTCGCCGCCCACCGGATCAGCCGGCGCGAATTCAGCGGTGCACCTCCGCTTCCCCCGCCTCCGACAACATCGCCATCAGCTTGCGCCGGATGAGGATGCCAGGTCGGTCGGAGTCCATCGAGTATTCCACCCCCCGCCGCCGCAAATCCACCACCGCGTCGGGGTCGGTGGATTCGAGGATGTCCTTGTCTTCGCGGGTGATCTCTTCGTCGAAGTCGATCAGCAACTGTGCCGGGCAATCGGCTTCGGTGTCGTTGCGGAACAGCCACTGGCAGAGTTGCATGCGGCCATCGTCGATGGGCGTGAACGCGTTGATGATCACGTGGCGCACGCCGCTGGGGTATTCGATGTCCAACCGGCGGGAGAACGGCTGGAAGTAGGCGTTGCGCATGTGGCGCTGGGTGATGGCGTCTTTCACGCCACTGATACGCTGGAATTTCTCCGGGTTGACCGCGTCGATCACGGTCTCGGCGTAGAAGCCGGCCTCGTTTTCGATCAGCTCGTACTTGCTGGGCTTGGGTGAAGCGGCCACACCGAAAGTGGCGCGGTGCACGAAGCTGAAGTGCGAGTTGTCAAACGAGTTTTCCAGCGCGCGCACCGGGCTGGTGTGCCAGGTTTCATAGAACTGGAAGATGGTGCGCCATCCGTCCGCGTCGAATTCCGGAATCACCGGGATGTCCGCCACCGGGTCTTCCAACGCCACCCATGCGTAGCCGTAGCGCGCCACGCAGTGGTAGGCCGGCGTGCCGTAGTCCTTGGGGATTTCGCGGTCGGCACTGTACTGGGGAATCTCGATCACACGGCCGCTGCGGTTGTAGACCCAGCCGTGGTAACCGCACTGGATGTTGCCGTTCTTGCACCAGCCCTTGCTGAGCCTGGCGGTGCGGTGGCAGCAGCGGTCTTTCAGTGCGGCAGGCTCACCATGTTCGTCCAGAAAAAGAACGATGTTTTCACCCAGCAGGGTGAAGGGCTTGGGGCCGTCCTGCAGGTGGCTCAACGGGATGACGGCATGCCAGTGTTTGCGGAAGATGGGCTGTTGGGTGACCAGCATGAAACGCTCCTGAATGAATTGGCTTGAGGGATCTCAAGAGCAATTTCCTGCCCTGCGTGATGCAGGGTGAACGCTTCTACTCTGGGCGTGAATGCTAGCAAAAGACAGGCCATGGCGGTGCACCGTTTTGGCGAGTTCGGGTTGGCATGGCTCCTGCATGCACGCTGAACAAGAGTAGAAGCGTTCAGCGTGGTGCCCCAGTGGCACGTGCCCGGAAATTGCTCTTGTACCGCCCCGTTCTGCCCGCATGGCTGAGCGGGATGGCCACAAGTTGCACGTCCTTGGAGCACCTCATGCATCGCAGCCATTCCTCTGTGCCCGCTCGGTTCAAGGTCATCGACCAGATGACCGTTGCGCACCTGGCGGTGGCTTTGCTCCACGGGCACAGGCCCTGAGTCAGCAGCGCCACATTGCCATGAGCGACTGCCTCATTCAAAACGCCACCGCCGTGCTCACCGGCCTGCCGGAAGAGCGTGCGCGCCTGTCCCAGGGCCGGTGCGATGTGCGCGTGCGCCAGGGCAAGATCACCGCCATGGGAGCGCTGGTGCCCGAACCTGGCGAGGTGGTCCACGACGCCACCGACCGTGTGCTGGCACCCGGCTGGGTCAACACCCACCACCATCTGTTCCAGAGCCTGCTCAAGGGCGTGCCGGCGGGCCTGAATGCACGCCTGGCCGAATGGCTGGCGGCCGTGCCGGTGCGCCACCGCCGCGCGTTCGACCACGAAGCCGTGTTCCGGCTGGCAGTGCGCGTGGGCCTGAGCGAACTGCTGCTCTCGGGTTGCACCACGGTAGCCGACCACCAGTACCACCACTACCCCGACATGCCCTTCGATGCCACGGCCGTGGTGTTTGACGAAGCCGACAGGCTGGGCGTGCGCATGGTGGTGTGCCGCGGTGTGGCCACGCAGGTGCGACAGATCGACGCCACGCCGTCGCCCCAGATCGCGCCCGAACCGCTGGACCTGTTCTTCCGCAAGGTGGCCGACGACGCCACACGCTTCAACGACACGGCGCCCGACGCCATGCGCCGCGTGGTGGTGGCGCCGACCACACCGAACTGGTCCGTCAAGCCGGACGAACTGCGCGAGATCGCACGCTTCGCGCGTTCGCTGCAGTTGCGCATGCACAGCCATTTGTCCGAGACGCCCGACTATGGCCGCCATACCGCCGAGGTGTTCGGCTGCACACCACTGGCCTTTGTGGAACGGCACGAATGGGTGGGGCCGGACGTGTGGTTCGCCCACCTGGTGTGGATGGAAGCCACCGAGCAGCGCCTGCTGGCGCAGAGCGGCACCGGCATGGCCCACTGCCCGCAGTGCAACGCCCGACTGGGTTCTGGCACCGCCCCGGTGGTGGAGTTGCTGCGGCAGGGCGGCAAGGTGTCACTGGGGGTGGACGGCGCGGCGTCGAACGAAGCTGCCGACATGCTGAGTGAAGTGCACATGGCCTACCTGATGCACCGGCTGCGCCATGGCCCAGATGCATTGAGCACCGACGACGTGATGCGCATGGCCACGGCCGGCGGTGCCGAGGTGCTGGGCCTGCCCGGCATCGGCACCATCGAGATCGGCCAGGCGGCCGACTTGGCCAGCTACCGACTGGACAGCATCGCCGCGATCGGTCTGCACGACCCTGGCAGTGCACCGGTGCTGTGCGGCCGCTCGCTACAGACAGACACCGTGTGGGTGGCTGGCAAGCCCGTGGTGCAGCGGGGCGAAATCCCCGGACTGGACCGCACCCGGCTGGCCGCCCACGCGCGCGAAGCCGTACAGCAAATCGTTCAAACCGTGGCGAGCTGAACCCCGCACGCCACACCCCGATTCAACCCCGTCCCTGCCCCGGCAGGCTTGTTCCCTTGAAAGGAGACTTGCACCATGAAACGCCGTTCCCTCCTCTGCGCCTCGGGCGCCGCATCGTTGCTGGCCGTGTCGCCGTTTGTGCGTGCACAAGGATCTCTGCAGAAGTTCAAGTTCAACCTGGGCTGGAAGGTCGAAGCATCAGGCGCGGGCTTCCTGCTGGCGCAGCAGCGTGGCTACTACAAGGACGCAGGCGTTGACGTGACCATCGACACAGGCAACGGCTCCGCAGCGGCCATCAGCCTGGTGGGTGGCGGCGCCTACGACGCTGCGTCTGCAGACCTGTCTTCGATGATCGAGTTCAACCTGGCCAACCCGCAGGTGGCCCTGAAAGCGGTGGCCATGCAGTACGACCTGAACCCGAACGCGGTGATGGTGCGCAAGGATGGCCCTATCAAGAAGCCCGCCGATCTGGCCGGCAAGTCCATCCTGGGTCAGCCATTCAATGCGTCGCGCAAGCTGTTCCCGGTGTTCGCCAAAGCCCAGGGCTTCGATCCCAGCGGCGTGAAGTGGGAAAACGCCACACCCGACATTGGCGACACGCGTTTCGTCAAGGGCGACTTCGACGCCGTGGCCTACTTTTTCTTCACCGGCCTGCTGAACCTGCAGTCCCGTGGCATGGGGCCGGAACAGCTCACCGTGTTCCGCTTTTCTGACCACGGCATGAAGTCGTATGGCAATGGCCTTGTGGCCAATCCCAAGGTGATGAGCGAAAGCCCCGATGTACTCAAGGCCTTCGTGAAAGCCAGCACGCGCGGCTGGATCGAATGTATCGCCGACCCGAAAGCGGGCGCGGCGGCCGTGAAGGCGCGCGAACCCCTGGCCAACGAAACGCTGGAGTTCGAGCGACTGAAGCTGATCGTGGACGGCACGATGAAGACCCCCGACACCCAGTCCAACGGCTGGGGCGCTGCCACCGGTGCACGTCTGCAGGCCACCATTGACGAAACCGTGGCGGCCTTCAACCTCAAGAGCGCGCCCACCGTGGCCGAGTTCTGGACCGACCAGTTCCTGCCCGCCGCCGCCGACCGTCGGCTCAAGGCCTGAACCTCTGGGGGCACGCACCATGGGCATTCCCGTCATCGACCTGAGCGGCGCGCTGGTGCCCGGCGGGCCGCGCTCTGCCGAAGTGGCACAGCAGTTGCGCGCAGCGGCCACGAGCGCGGGCTTCTTCTACATTCGCAACCACGGCGTACCGGCCGATGTGGTGGCGCGCCAGTTCGACATCGCCCGCGAGCTGATGGAGTTGCCGCTGGAGCGGCGCGAGGCGCTGTCCATCCAGCACTCGCCCATCATGCGTGGCTTTGAAGCGCTGGGTGCGCAGACGCTGGACGCCAGTGCGAGGCCTGACCTGAAAGAGAGCTTCTACTGCGGCATGAACTGGCCAGCCGAACACCCCTATGTGCAGGCCGGCCACCAGACCTACGGCCCCAGCCAGTGGCCCGAAGAGCTGCCGCATGCGCAGGCCATCTGCGAGGCCTACATCGACACCATGAACGCGTTGTCGCTGCGGCTCATGCAGTTGCTGGCGCTGTCGCTGGAGCTGCCGGAAGACCACTTCGATGCTGCCTGCAAGGACCCGATGGTGACACTGCGCATGGCGCGCTACCCGGCCCACCCGGAAGGGGCGGACGAGCGCACCTTTGGTGCCGGTGCGCACACCGACTGGGGCGCCGTGACCGTGCTGGCGCAGGACGCCCACGGCGGGCTGGAGGTGCAAATGCCCGATGGCAGCTGGGTACCGGCCACACCCATCGAAGGCTGCTTCGTGGTCAACCTGGGAGACATGATTCCGCGCTGGACCAACGGCCTGTACCACTCCAACCCGCATCGCGTGCGCAACCTGCATTCGGGCGGCGCGCCACGCTATTCCATCCCCTTCTTCTACGAGCCGGAATTCTTTGCGCGCATCGAAGCGGTGCCTGGCACAGTGGCTCCCGGCGAGGCACCGAAGTACCCGCCCTGCACCGCCGGTGAACACCTCAACGAGATGTACCAGAAGACCTATGGCTTGAAGCAAGCCACCGAGCAGACCGAGGCCGCATGAAGCTCTACGTCAATTTGTTCTGCCACGACATCGCGCAGCAGCTGCGCTTCTATCAGGCGCTGCTGGGTCTGGATGAAGCCACACACAGCCGCTCGCCCATCTACTGCGCACTGGCCACGTCCAGCTTCCAGTTCGGCTTTCATGCGCCTACGGCCTACGACCTGCTGAACCTGAGCGGGCGCGCACCGGCCGTGGGTGCGTCGGGTGATGTCACCGCCTATGCCACCTTCATGCTGGAGAGCGCCGCCGCGGTGAGCGAAGCCACGGCGCGTGTGCCGGCCCTGGGCGGGCGCGTGATCAAGGGGCCTTACGCCACCTACTACGGCGAATGGCAGGCGGTGCTGTGCGACCCGGAAGACCATGTGTTCCGGCTGAGCACGGGCGAACTGCCACCCGGCGTCGCGGCGCCTGCGCTGCAACTGCCGCGCTGAACCGGGCCGTTCAGCGGAACACTCACGCTATCCTTCTGTCATGACCGCTCCCGACGACGACACCCTGCCCGACAACCTGGCCGCCAGAGGCAAGCCCGGGCGCGAGCGCATGCTGGCCACCATCCGCGAAGCGGCCATCACCGAGTTCAGCCGACATGGGTTCAAGGGCGCGTCCACCAAGGCCATTGCCGAACGCGCCGGCCTCACCAAGCCGCACCTGCACTACTACATCAGCAGCAAGGAAGAGCTGTACGAAAACCTGCTGTATTCGGTGCTCAACGGCTGGTCGAGTGCGTTCGCGTTTGACATTGAAAGCGACGACCCGAAGCAGGTGCTGAGCCACTACGTGCGCAAGAAGCTGGACTATGCGCTGGACAACCCGGGCCTTTCGCGAATCTTCACCAGCGAGGTGCTGGGTGGCGGGCGCAACCTGGGCCGCTACTGGCCAGTGGCGGTGAAGTCCACCCAGCAGAAGGTGGACGTGATCAACCGCTGGATTGCGGAAGGCCGGCTGCGCGAGCTGGACGCTCGCCTGCTGCTCATGCAGATCTGGGGCATGACCCAGCACTACGCCGACTACGGCGTGCAGGTGCAGGTGATGCTGGGCCTGGGGCCTGATGAACCGCTGGACCGCGAACCCATCGCGCGCGAGCTCACCACATTTGTGCTGATGGGTTGCGGCCTCGCACCAGACTGACGCACGCTTTCCAGCCCCGCGCACCAGCATGCCGTGCGCGGTGCGTCAGCGCGCGTTTGCAGGCCCTGGGAGCGCCCGAAGCGGCCTTGAACGACTCTGAAAAGCCTTTGCGCTCCGTTCATCGGGTTGGCACGGCACTTGCAAAAGTTTGACCAATCGTTCAAACACAGCAATACCCCCTGCCATGCGCGTGCTCGTCATCTATTGCCACCCGGTGGAAACCAGCTACAACGCCGCCCTGCACAGCGAAGTGCTGGCCGGCCTGCGCAGCGCCGGCCACGAGGTGGACGACTGCGATCTGTATGCCGAAGGCTTCAACCCCGTGCTCTCGCGCGAGGAACGCCTGGGCTACCACGAGGTGCCCGGCAACCGCGTGCCGGTGCAGGGCTACGTGGACCGCCTGCTGTGGGCCGAGGCAGTGGTGTTCTGTTTTCCCACGTGGTGCTTCGGCATGCCGGCCATGCTCAAGGGCTTCTTCGACCGTGTGCTCATGCCCGGCGTGGCGTTTGACATCAGCGACCCGCACAACGTCAAGCCTTCACTCACGCACATCAAGCGAATCTCTGCGGTGGTGACCTACGGCCGCCCGCGCTGGACGGCCCTGCTCATGGGCGACCCACCGCGCAAATCCGTCACGCGCTACATGCGCCTGCTCACCGGTGGACGTGCACGGGTGGACTACCACGCCTGCTACCACATGAACGTGGCCACAACGCCGAGGCTGGACGCGTTCCGCAACAAGGTAGGTCGCGCCATGGCCCGCTTCGCATGAACACGATGCACGCCCCCACTCTGCTACAACGCGCACGCCTGCCACGCTGGCTGCTGCCGCCATCCTGGCCCAGCGCCGGATCGCAGCCCGCTCTGGCCGACCTGCACCTGGCCAATGGCCGCGTGCAAAGCGTTCGGCCACACCAGACGCTGGGCGAAGTTTCAGATGAATGCTGGGATCTCAACAGAGCGCTGGTGCTGCCTGGCCTGGTGGACGCTCACACCCACCTGGACAAGGCCTTTACGCTACCGCGCATGGGGGCGGTGCAGCCGGGCTTGCTGGGCGCGATAGAGGCCATGATGGTGGACCGGCGCAGTTGGACGGAAGCCGACGTGCGCGAGCGTGCCGGCCGTGCCCTGCAATGGGCTTATGAAGCGGGTGTGACCCACCTGCGCACCCACTGCGACTGGTGGGAGCCTGATGCGCAGCCGCTGGCCTGGTCGGTCTTGCGTGAGCTGGCCGAAGAATGGTCCGGTCGCATCACGCTGGAGCGTGTGAGCCTGATCCCGCTGCATCTTTACGCCGACCGGGCCACCGCCCAGGCACTGGCCGCCACCGTGACGCGCAGCGGCCGCGGCGCGTTGCTGGGCGGCTTCGTGCATTCCACCAACTGGGACCCGCAGGCCCTACGCCATCTGTTCGAAGCGGCACAGCAGCACGGGCTGAACGTGGACCTGCACGTGGACGAAGAACTCAACCCCGCCGCCTGCGGCCTGGCGACCACCGCATCCATCGTGCAAGACATGCATTTCGAAGGACACGTGGTCTGCGGCCACACCTGCGCGCTGGCCGCCCAGGAAGAGGACGCCGCGTTGGCCACGCTGGACGCGGTGGCGGCCACGCCCATCACCCTGGTCACCCTGCCCATCACCAACCTGTTGCTGCAGGACGCCACCACCGGCCGCACGCCACGCCTGCGCGGCATCACCCTGGTGAAGGAAGCGCGCGAGCGCGGCATTCCGGTGCTGGTGGCCAGCGACAACGTGCAGGACCCGTTCTGCCCGGTGGGCAGCTTCGATCCACTGGAGGCCTTGGCCAGCGGCGTCACAGCGGCGCAACTCGATGCGCCGTTCGACCGCTGGAGTGAAGCGCTGTGCCGCAGCGACTGGCTGCAGCGTGGCCCTGCGAAATTGCCGCTGCAGCCTGGTGACAGCGCCGATCTTCTGTTGTTCACGGCGGCCAACTCCTGGGGCTTTCCTTCGCGTAGCCAGCCGCGTTTGGTGCTGCGCGGCGGCCATGTCATCAGCGGCCCGGTGCCTGCGGCCTGGGTGATCGGTCACTCCAATCAGGAAGTCTCATGAACACATCCGCCGGCATCGCCCAGCCCCTGGCCCGCTACGCCGCATGGCGTCGCGCGGGTGACTTCATCTTCCTGTCCGGCGTGATCGCGGTGAACCCCGCGGCCGGTCGCATCGTGCGCGGCTTTGGCGACATTCCTGCCGATGCCGCCGACCTGATCGGACGCACCGGCGAGTTCAGCAGCGACACCAAGGACGGCCCCATCCTGGCGCAGAGCTGGTACGTGCTCCACAGCATCCGGCAAACCATCGAGGCCGCCGGCGGCCAGATGAGCGACGTGTTCAAGCTGGTGCAGTACTTCAAGCACCTGGACCACTTCCCGCGCTACAGCGGCGTGCGCAAGCTTTTCTTCCCAGGCGAGCCACCGGCCTCCACCGTGGTGGAGGTCAGCGCCATGCTGCCCACGTCCGACATCCTGATCGAAGTGGAAGCCACCGCCTGGCTGCCCCTGCGCTGACCCCACCCATTGCGACCCCCCTTCCGAGAACCGCCCATGCTGCACGGCTACAACCCACCCCACCGCTTCCTGCCCTACCTGAGCTGGACCGAAATCGCCGACCTGCCCGACAAGGCCAACACCGTGATCGTGCTGCCCACCGGCGCCACCGAACAGCACGGGCCGCACCTGCCCTGCGCGGTGGACACGGTGATCGCGGCTGGCGTGATCGGCCACGCACTGGCGCGCCTGCCGGATTCGATCCCGGCGTACGCCATGGCACCCATCACCTACGGTAAGTCCGAAGAGCACCTGCACTTTCCCGGCACCGTCACGCTCAGCGGTGAAACGCTGCTGGCCACCATGAACGAGGTGGGCGAGTCGGTCTACCGCGCCGGTTTTCGCAAGCTGCTCATCGTGAACGGACACGGCGGCCAGCCGCAGGTGATGGAAATGTCGGCCCGCGAGTTGCGCTTGCGTCACGGCGACTTCATCGTGGTGCCCAGTTTCACCTGGCGCGTGCCGCACGTGGCGGGGCAGTACCTGTCTGAAAAAGAAAAGAAGCTGGCAATGCACGCCGGCCATGCCGAGACCGCGCTGATGCTGGCGCTGGCACCCGAGACGGTGCGCATGGACCGCGCGGTGGTGAACTACCCGCCCGCCTTCCCGTCGCCCCTGCTATCGCCCGATGGCCGGCCCGCCTGCGCCTGGAGCGCGCGCGACTTCGGCCCCAGCGGGATCATCGGCGACCCGCTGCCCGCCACACCGGAACAGGGTCTGGCCATTCTGGATTCGCTGGCCGAGAGCTGGGCTGCCGCCATCACCGAACTGCACACCCTGGAATGGGCGCCGCGCGCCGAGCCCACCTGGGGCCGCGCGCAGCACACCGGGCACGTGCAGACCGCACTCTGAACCCTCCCAGTTCCGTTCCTCCCGTTCCACCTGTTCCCGTTGTTCCATTCTTTCCAACCCCACCGGAGCCTGCCATGAAGAAGTCCATCGCTCGTCTCACCACGATCGTTTCCGTCCTGTTGCTGAGCCTGGGTGCCGCCAGCACCGCACACGCACAGGAAAAATTCACCTACATGACCAACTGGTACGCCCAGGCCGAACACGGCGGCTTCTACCAGGCGGTGGCCACCGGCATCTACAAGAAATATGGCCTGGACGTGACCATCAAAATGGGGGGCCCCCAGGTCAACATCGTGCAGATGATGGCCGCCGGCCAGGCCGAATGCGTGATGGGTTCAAGTGACCTGCAGATGATCCAGATGCGCGAAGGCGGCGTGCCCGTGGTCACGCTCGCCGCCGTGTTCCAGAAGGACCCGCAGGTGCTGATCGCGCATGAAGACGTGACCAAGTTCGAAGACCTCAAGGGCAAGACCATCCTGATCGCGTCTTCCGCCCAGCGCGGCTACTGGCCCTGGCTGAAGGCCAAGTACGGCTTCACCGATTCGCAGACCCGCCCCTACACCTTCAACATCCAGCCCTTCGTGGCCGACAAGACCGTGGCCCAGCAGGGCTACCTCACGTCAGAACCCTTCGCCATCGCCAAGGCCGGCGTGAAGGCCAACACGCTGATGTTCAGCGACCAGGGCTACCCCGCTTACGCCACCACCATCTCCTGCATGGAAAAAACCGTGAAGGACCGCGGCACCGCCGTGGGCAATTTCGTGAAAGCCACCATGGAAGGATGGAAGAGCTACCTGGCCGATCCGGCCCCTGGCAACGTCCTGATCAAGAAGGACAACCCCAACATGAGCGACGAGCAGCTCGCCTACAGCGTGGCCAAGCTCAAGGAACTGCAGATGGTCACCGGCGGCGACGCCACCAAGGCCGGCATCGGCATCATCACGCCCGAACGCGCCAAGGCCAGCTACGACTTCCTGGTGGAGACCAAGCTGATCGACCCGGCCAAGGTGAAGATGGAAGAGGCCTACAACACCGCCTTCATCAAGGACGCGAAGGTCATGCCCTGAACCGCCAGCGCCGCTTCAGCCCCACCCCGCCCTGAAACAGCGGCAGACCCTGCGGGGTCAGCCGCCTTCATCGAAAGGCCCGCCATGATCCCCGCCCATGTCCCCGCAGCCGTCCAAGCACCCGTGCCTGCGGTGGAAGTGCTCTCGGTCGAAAAGACCTACCCCAACGGCACGCAGGCCCTGTTGCCGGTGGACCTGCGCATCGAAGAGGGCGAGTTCGTCACCCTGCTCGGCCCTTCCGGCTGCGGCAAGAGCACGCTGCTGAAGATGGTGGCCGGCCTGCTGGAACCCACCGACGGCCGGCTGCACCTGTGGCGCAAGCCGGTGGACCAGCTGGAGGCCAGCGGCAAGAAGATGGCCTTCGTGTTCCAGTCGCCCACGCTCATGCCCTGGGCCAGCGTGCAGGCCAATGTGCGCCTGCCGCTGGACCTGGCGGGCATGCCCAAGGCGCAAGCCAACGCGCAGGTGGAGGAGGCGCTGGCGCTGGTTGGCTTGCCGAAGTTTGCGGGCGACCTGCCCCGGTCGCTCTCCGGGGGCATGCAGATGCGGGTGTCGATTGCACGCGGCCTGGTCACGCAGCCGGATTTGCTGCTGATGGACGAGCCCTTCGGAGCGCTCGACGAGATCACCCGCCACAAGCTCGACGCCGAACTGCTGGACCTGTGGCGCAAGAAAAAACTCACCGTCATCTTCGTCACCCACTCCATCCATGAAGCGGTGTTCCTCTCCACCCGCGTGGTCATGATGGCGGCGCGGCCTGGCCGCGTGGTGGAGGAGTTCCGCATCGACGAGCCCTACCCACGCACGCCGGACTTCCTCGTATCGCCCCAGTTTTCGCGCCACGCCAAGCAACTGCAGGACAGCCTGCTGCGCGCCAGCCAGTCCACCGAGGAGGTGCAGACATGAACACACTGACCGCAGCCGCGCCACCCGACCTGAAGCAGGGTTCATCGACCCACACAAAGGCTAGCGCCGCCGCGCCTCTGATGCCACCACCGCCCACTGAATCGCGTGGCGCGTCGCCGAAACCCCACACCACCCAACCCGCAGCCAAACCCTTGCTGTTCCGGCCCCAGGTGCAGCGCATCGCCTACCCGGTGCTGGTGGGCGTGGTGCTGCTGGTGCTGTGGCAAGGGCTGGTCACTGGCCTGGAGCTGCCTCCCTACCTGGTGCCCTCACCGCTGCTGATGATGCAGACCCTGGTCACCGACTGGGCCACGCTGGGTGGATCGCTGCTGGTCACGGTCAAGATCACGCTGCTGGCCTTTGTGGCTGCCACCGTGGCCGGCGTGCTGATCTCCTTTCTGTTCGTGCAGAGCAAGGCCATCGAGACCGCGCTGTTTCCCTACGCCGTGCTGCTGCAGGTCACGCCCATCGTGGCGGTGGCTCCGTTGATCATCATCTGGGTGCGCGACCCCACCCTGTCGATGGTGATCTGCGCTTCTCTGGTGGCGCTGTTCCCCATCATCAGCAACACCACGCTGGGCCTGCGCAGCGTGGACCCGGACCTGCAGAGCTACTTTCAGCTCAACCGCGCCACCCGGCTGCAGACGCTGATGCGCCTGCGCATTCCCAGTGCCCTGCCCTATTTCTTTGGGGGCTTGCGCATCTCCAGCGGGCTGGCCCTGATCGGCGCGGTGGTGGCCGAATTCGTGGCCGGCACCGGCGGCACCGGCGCGGGCCTGGCCTACCAGATCTTGCAGGCCGGCTTCCAGCTCAACATCCCGCGCATGTTCGCGGCCCTGCTGCTGATTTCGCTGACTGGCGTGGCGCTGTTTGTGGCCATGGCCTGGCTGTCGAAGAAGGCGCTGGGCGGCTGGCACGCCAGCGAAACCTCGCACGACTGAATTCAATCACCCACCGCGCCTTTGCCACGGTGAATGCACCAGGCGGGCCTGCGGCCAACAGGAGCCCACCATGAGTCAACACACCGAATCCGTTCAGCGACTGTCCAGCGAACTGTCTGCACTCGACTGGATCACCGAGCCCCAGCGTCTGGCCCGCCTGTCGCAAGACTTTGCCTGGTTCAGCCCGGTGCTCAAGGAAGCGCTACAGGGCAAGCGCGGCGACATCGCCGTGCGACCCCGCACCGAAGGCGAGATCCGGCAGGTGGTGGCCACCTGCGCACGCCTGTCGATTCCCATCACCGTGCGCGGCACCGGCACCGGCAACTACGGTCAGTGCGTGCCACTGGAAGGCGGCGTGATCCTGGACATGAGCGGCTACAACGCCTTCGGCTGGGTGCGCGACAGTGTGGGCAGGGCGCAGTCGGGCATTCGCCTGTCCGAATTCGACAACCAGGCCCGGCCACACGGCAAGGAGCTGCGCTGGCTGCCCTCCACCTACCGAAGCGCCACGCTGGGTGGCCTGTTCGGTGGTGGCTTTGGGGGCGCGGGCTCCATCAACCACGGCCCGCTGGCCGCGCCGGGCAACATCCTGGCCGTGCGCGCCATGACGGTGGAGCCCGAACCGCAGATCATCGAACTCACCGGCGCAGAAGCCATGCTGCTGCACCACACCTACGGCACCAACGGCATCGTGCTGGAACTGGAAGTGGCGCTGACCACCGCCGTGCCTTGGAGCGAATGCATCGCCACCTTCACCGAATTTGATGCCGCGCTGGACTTTGCCAGCCGTTTCAGCAGTGCTCCTGGCCTGGAGAAAAAAGAGGTGTGCTTCCTGGGCGCGCCCATCCCGGACCACTTCACCGCGCTGGCCGAGTACCTGCCCAGAGGCTGCCACGCCGTGCTGGTGATCGTGGCTCCGCATTCTGAAGCCGGCATGCGGACGATGGTGGCCGAACACGGCGGCCACGTGAGCTACCGCAAGTCCGCCGAAGAGGTGGCGGCCAGCAACAAGACACTGCTTGAATACACCTGGAACCACACCACCCTGGTGGCCATGAAAGTGGACAAGGGGCTCACCTACATCCAGAGCGGTTTCGACCCCACCCGCAACCTGGCGCAAGTGCGCGCGCTGGAGACGCAACTGGCGGGCGAGGTGATGATGCACCTGGAGTTTTTGCGCACCAAAGAAGGCGCTTTCAACTGCAGCGGCCTGCAACTCATCCGCTACACCACCGAAGCGCGACTGAACGAGATCATGCAGATCTACCGCGACCATGGCGTGCAGATCAACAACCCGCACGTGTACATCGTGGAAGACGGCAAGCAGAACAATCTCGACCCGGCGGTGGTGCAGATGAAGCACCGCTTCGACCCGCAAGGCCTGCTCAACCCCGGCAAGCTGCGCAGCTGGATGAAGCCCGACCTTGCCCCGCAAGCCGCTGAACCCGCGACCGCCTGAAGGGCAGGAGACCTTTCGGCGGCCCCGTAAACTCCCCGCATGCCCTGGCACGCCCAACTCCATCTCGACTACCGGCTCGATCAACAACGCACCGTCCTGCAATACAAGCACGACGGCCCCCTGCGCATCCTCAAGAGCCTGTACCCGGAGGGCGATGCCATCTGCCACAACGTGGTGGTGCACCCACCCGGTGGTCTGGTGGGCGGTGACCTGCTGGACGTGACACTGCGCGTGGGCGCGGGCGCACACGCCATGCTGGGCACGCCTGGCGCCACGCGCTTCTATGCGACAGACAACGCCACCACCACCCAGCAAGTCGCCCTCACGCTGGAACCCGGTGCACGGCTGGAGTGGCTGCCGCTCGAAGCCATTGCCTACCCGGGCTGCGACGCACTCAACACCTTGAGCGCCACGCTGGCCGACGGCGCTGAAATGATGGGCTGGGACGTGACCGCACTCGGCCTGCCCCTGGCCAACCAACCCTACACCAGCGGCCGGTTTCGCCAGCGTCTGGAAATGCCCGGCATCTGGCTGGAACAGGCTTGCATCGACGCTACCGATACCCATCTGCTGCGGTCCCCCCTGGGTCTCGCTGGCCAGCGCTGCCTGGGCACCTTCTGGTTCGCCACTGGCAGCGCACTCACCCGGGAACGGCGCGAACACCTGCTGGAAGTGGTGCGTGCCGCACTGCAAGACTGCCCGGAAGATGTGCGAGCCGGAGCCACCTGCCCGAACGACCATGTGCTGGCAGTGCGCGCGGTGGCACCCGTGGTGGAGCCCTTGATGGCTTTGTTCCAGCGCGCATGGGCAGGACTGCGCCCTGCCGCCTGGGGTCTTGGCGCCACGCCGCCGCGCATCTGGAAAGTCTAGGAACACCCCCCTGCGCCGCAGGGCTTCGGCTCCCCCCGCGCCGCCTGCGGCGTCACCCCCCAAGGGGCGATACCAGTCCTCCGGCCAAGCCGGCCCGACGGTATCTCTGGATTCAGTCACCTCGCCCCGGAAGGGCAGTCCGGTCCCGATCCCGCCTTCGCCGTGTGGCCGGGCTGAGCAGCGCAGCGGCGTGGGGATCAGAAATTCGCATGTCCGAAGGCCGCGCAGCGGACAAGTTTGCGAATTTCCCCCACGACGCGAGCAGCGCAAGGAACCCCGAAGGGGCCCGGACTTCGGCTCGCCTTTCTTTGGCCTACCTTTCTTTGGCGAAACAAAGAAAGGTAGGTCGGCCGCCGGGCCGAGACCCGGCCAAACCAAGCCTCCGGAAAAACAAAGCAACCGCGCAGCCCAGCCACGTGTCGCAAGTCACGCTTCGCAAGCTGAACGAGAAGAAAAGGGGCTTTCTGTGTGCTTTTGGATGCATCGGCAATGCCTCAACACAGCAGAATGGCGCCATCCAGCGTGCGAAAGACCGTTCGCATTTGCCAACACACCCCGTCCCTCCCTGTCCAGACCACGCACAGCCCCCAGCCGCATGTTCGTCTCCCCCAACCAGCTCCACGACGCCACTGCGCTGGTGATCGAGGGCAATCCGCAGTCGCGTGCCATTCTGGTGTCGCAGCTGCGCGAGCTGGGTCTGGGCACGGTGGCGCAGTGCTCGCGGCTGAGTGACGCACGGCGCAAGCTGGAAGTGGCCGCCTTTGACGTGGTCATCTGCGAACAGTTCTTCGAGCGCGAATCCAGTTCGGGACAGGACCTGCTGGACGACCTGCGGCGCAACCAGTTGCTGCCGTTCTATACCGTGTTCGTGATGATCACGGCCGAAGCCTCGTACAGCAAGGTCGCCGAAGCCGCCGAGTCGGCGCTGGACGCCTACCTGCTCAAGCCCCACACCGGCGCCAAGCTGTACGACCGCATCCTGCAGGCGCGGCTGCGCAAACGCGCCCTGCACGACATCTTCACCGCCATCGACGCACAGGACTTCGAGCTCGCCAGCAACCTGTGCATGGAGCGATTCGAGTCACGCAAGCCGTTCTGGCTCTACGCAGCCCGCATCGGCGCCGAGTTGCTGCTGCGCAATGGTCGCGTGGCCGATGCACAGGCGCTGTACGAAGCCGTGATCGAGGCCAAGACACTGCCCTGGGCACGTCTGGGTGTGGCACGTGCCCAGTTGGAAGCCGGGCAGACCACGCGCGCCGTCGGCACGCTGGAGAGCCTGATCCAGGACGACGCCGGCTATGTGGATGCCTACGACGTGATGGGCCGCGCGCAGTTCGAGTTGGGCAACTTCCAGAACGCGCTGTCCACTTTCAAGATGGCCACCACGCTCACCCCCGCGTCGATCAGCCGCCTGCTCAAGCACGGCATGCTGGCCTACTTCACCGGTGAGCGCAGCGAAGGCCTGGAGCTGCTCGACCGTGCGACCCGCATCGGGCTGGACTCCAAGATGTTCGATCCGCAAGCCGTGGTGCTGATCGCCTTCGCGCGACTCGACAACAACGACCAGCGCGGCCTGGCGCGCTGCGTTGACCAGCTCACGCGACTGCACGAACGCGCCTGGGAGCCCGAACGCCCCAAGCGCCTGCTGGGCATCGCCCAGACGCTGGCGGCGCTGCAAGCGAGCCAGACCACGCAGGTGCTGAACGACGTGCGCGACATGGTGCGGGGCATCTACGATCCTGGCTTCGACTTCGAGGCCGCCTGCAACCTGCTGGGTCTTTTGGCGCGTCTGGCTGCACGCTCGACGCCGATCGAAGACATGACATCGCCAGTCGACGCCATGGGCATGCGCTTTTGCACCAGCCGCGCCATGACCGAGCTGCTTGCCTGCGCCGCCAACGGCAACGCCGACTTCAGCGAACGCATCCGCAAGGGCCATACGCAAATCCTGAAGATCACCGAACAGGCCATGACGCTGACGCTGAAGGGCAATCCACAGGGCACCGTGGTGCAACTGCTCACAGAGAGCGAACGCACACTCAACGCCAAGCTGGTCGAGTCGGCCTACCAGGTGCTCCAGCGCTACGCCGAACGCATTCCGAACGCAGTTGAACTGCGCGAACGCATCGACGGCCTGCGCGCCAGATTCGACACCGGTGCACCCCATGCCCGTCTGGGCGAAAACACCACGGCCGGCACGGCGCCCGGCGCTGTCTCACTGCCCACGCGCTACAAGCCCGGCAAAGCGGAAGGCGAAGCGGCGGACGAAGACGAATACGTGCGTTGAGCCGCTGTGCTCAGATCGCCACCAGCTGGCGCACCCCTTTGGCCTGCATTTCACTGCCCGGCCCGCTGGCGATCACTTCGCCACGTTCCATCACCACATAACGGTCGGCCAGTTCTTCGGCAAAGTCGTAGTACTGCTCCACCAACACGATCGCCATGTTGCCACGATCGGCCAGCATGCGAATGACCTTGCCGATGTCCTTGATGATGTTGGGCTGGATGCCTTCGGTGGGCTCATCCAGGATCAACAGCTTCGGCCCAGCTGCCAGGGCACGCGCAATCGCCAGTTGCTGCTGCTGGCCACCAGACAAGTCACCGCCCCGGCGACCCAGCATCTGCTTGAGCACCGGGAACAGCTCGAACAGCTCAGCAGGAATGGGCGTGCTGCCCTTCTTGTAAGCCAGTCCCATGAGCAGGTTCTCCTGCACCGTGAGCCGCCCGAAGATCTCCCGCCCCTGCGGCACAAAGCCCACCCCCATGCGGGCGCGCTCGTAGGGCGTGGCCTTGTCGATGGCCACACCATCGAGCGTGATGCTGCCGCTTTTGATGGGAACCAGACCCATGAGCGATTTGAGCAGCGTGGTCTTGCCCACACCGTTTCGCCCGAGCACCACGGTGACCTGGCCGAGTTCGGCTTGCAGGCTGACGTTTCGCAGGATGTGGCTGCCGCCGTAGTACTGGTTGATGTCTTTGGCTTCTAGGAGGCTCATCTTGTGCTTCTCCGGCTGGTGGGTTTGGCCGGGTCTCGGCCCGGCAGCCGAGGCACTTTTCTTTGCTTCGCCAAAGAAAAGTGCCCAAAAGAAAGGCGAGCCGGATGCGCTGTCCCTACGCTTCGCTTCGGGCACACTGCGTTGCTCGGTCCGGGCGGGGTCTGCGCAAACTTGTCCGCTGCGCGGCCTTCGGACATGCGCAGCCCTGATCCGCCCGGCCCTGCGCTACTCGCCAGCGCATGACGGCGGAAGGCGGGAGCGGGGACATTTCCTTCGGATGCTTGGTTGGCGTGGCCCCTCACCCCAGCCCTTCCCCCAGAGGGGCGAGGGCGTGAAGTCACGGCTCGCGCGAGGGGGAGTCCGCTCCCGCTTGTGCCGTGTGGCCGGGCTGAGCAGCGCAGCGGCGTGGGGAGCAGAAATTCGCATGTCCGAAGGCCGCGCAGCGGACAAGTTTGCGAATTTCCCCCACGACGCGAGCAGCGCAAGGAAGCCCGCAGGGCCCCGGACTTCGGCTCGCCTTTCTTTTGCCTTCTTTTCTTTGGCGAAGCAAAGAAAAGAAGGTCGCCCGCCGGGGCGAGACCCGGCCAAACCAACCCTCCGGAGAGAACAGAGTCAACGACCAAGATAAACCTCAATCACCCGCTCATCCGCCTGCACCTCATCCAGGGTGCCTTCAGCCAAAACAGACCCATCACACAACACCGTCACCTTCTCAGAAATGGTGCGAATGAAGCTCATGTCATGCTCCACCACCATCAAAGAATGCTTTCCCTTGAGCGACAGGAACAGCTGCGCCGTGCGCTCGGTCTCCTCATCGGTCATGCCAGCCACCGGCTCATCAAGCAGCAACAGCTTGGGGTCCTGCATCAGCAGCATGCCGATCTCCAGCCACTGCTTCTGCCCATGGCTGAGGTTGCCAGCCAGGCGCGCAGCGCTGTCAAGCAGGTGAATGGTCTGCAGCACCTCGCCCAGCCGGTCCTTCTCTTCACCGGTGAGGCTGAACACCATGCTGTGGCGCACGCGCTTGTCGGTGGCCAGGGCGAGCTCCAGGTTTTCAAACACGCTAAGCTGTTCGAACACAGTGGGCTTCTGGAACTTGCGGCCAATGCCCAGGGCGGCGATCTCCGCTTCGCGGTAGCGCAGCAGGTCGATGGTGCTGCCGAAGAACACATGGCCTTTGTCGGGCCGCGTCTTGCCGGTGATGATGTCCATCATCGTGGTCTTCCCCGCGCCGTTGGGACCGATGACGCAGCGCAGCTCACCAGGCGCGATGTCCAGCGACAGGCCGTTGATGGCCTTGAAGCCGTCGAAGCTCACATGCACGTCTTCCAGGTAAAGGATGCGCCCGTGCGTGGTGTCCACTTCGCCGGGCGCGTGCACCCGGCCGTAGCCGGCTGATCGACCACCGGATTCCGTGAGACCGGTGGCGGTCACGCCACGGGCCTTTTGCAGACGCTGCGCCCCTGCATCCATCAGATCCGGGGTCATGCCTGGGCTCCCCTGGGTGTGGCCGTGGGTGGCTGGGGTTGTGCTTCATGCGGTGGCAACACCACAGATGCGGGCCGCTCAGCCGCTTGGACCTTGGGTGAACGAGCACCCAGCTTGCCTCGCATCGTTTTCACCAGACCCACCACGCCCTGCGGCATGAACAGCGTCACCACGATGAACAAGCCACCCAGGAAGTACAGCCAGTATTCTGGAAAGCTCACCGTGAGAAAGCTCTTGGCGCCGTTGACGATGAAGGCACCGATGATGGGGCCGATCAAGGTGGCCCGGCCACCCACGGCTGCCCAGATGGCGATCTCGATGCTGTTGGCCGTGCTCATTTCCCCGGGGTTGATGATGCCCACCTGCGGGACATAGAGCGCGCCAGCCACGCCACACATCACGGCCGAGATGGTCCAGATGGTGAGTTTGTAGGGCAGCGGGTTGTAGCCGCAGAACATGACCCGGCTTTCGGCATCACGCACCGCCTGCAGCACGCGACCGAACTTGCTGTTGACCAGCCAGCGCGCCCACAAGAAGAAGCCCAGCAGCGTGAGGCCGGTGAGCACGAACAGCGTCATGCGCATGCTCGGTGTGGCCAGCGGTATGCCCAGAATGCGCTTGAAATCGGTGAAGCCGTTGTTGCCACCAAAGCCGGTCTCGTTGCGGAAGAACAGCAGCAGCGCCGCAAAGGTGAGCGCCTGCGTGATGATGGAGAAATACACGCCCTTGATGCGCGAGCGGAAGGCGAAGTAGCCGAACACGAAGGCCACCAGCCCCGGCACCAGCACGATCAGGATCAGTGTGGCGATGAAGCTGTCACTCAACGCCCAGTGCCAGGGCAGTTCCTTCCAGTCCAGGAACACCATGAAGTCGGGCAGCTCGCTCTTGTAGTTGCCGTCGAGCCCGATCTGGCGCATGAGGTACATGCCCATCACGTAGCCACCCAGCGCAAAGAACAGGCCGTGCCCCAGGCTGAGGATGCCGGTGTAACCCCAGATCAGGTCCATGGCCAGCGCACAGATGGCGTAGCACATGATCTTGCCCAGTAGGCCCACCATGTAGTCGCTCAGGTGGAAGGCGCTGTCTGCCGGCACCAGCAGGTTGAGCGCAGGGGCCAGGGCGCACACCACCAGCAGTGCGACGATGAAAGTGCTCCAGCCGGTGCGGGTGAGCAGCGGGCCGGGACTGGGGAGCGAGACCGATCCCGTTGGCACAGCACCCACGGGCGTGTTGGCGTTCGTGCCGCTCATGCTTCCCTTCCCTTCATGGCGAAAATCCCCTGCGGACGCTTCTGAATAAAGATGATGATGAAGACCAGCACCGCGATCTTGGCCAGCACCGCGCCGGCCCAGCCTTCGATGAACTTGTTGAGCACGCCCAGGCCCAGTGCGGCGTACACGGTGCCGGCAATCTGCCCCACGCCACCCAGCACCACCACCATGAACGAATCCACGATGTAGCTCTGTCCCAGGTCGGGGCCCACGTTGCCGATCTGGCTCAGCGCACAGCCGGCCAGGCCCGCAATACCCGAACCCAGCGCGAACGCGTAGGTGTCGATGCGCGCCGTGTTCACACCCATGCACGATGCAATGGGGCGGTTCTGAGTGACGCCGCGCACGAACAGGCCCAGCCGGGTCTTGCCGATCATCAGCGTCACGCCCACCAGCACCACCACCGCGAAGCCGATGATGATGATGCGGTTCCAGGGCAGCGTAAGGTTGCCCATGAGAGTGATGCTGCCGCTCATCCAGCTCGGGTTTTCCACGCCCACGTTCTGCGCGCCGAACAGGCTGCGCACGCCCTGCATCAGCACCAGCGAAATACCCCAGGTGGCCAGTAGCGTTTCCAGCGGGCGGCCGTACAGGAAGCGGATCACGGAGCGTTCCATGGCCGCGCCCACCAGCGCAGAGGTGATGAACGCAATCGGCATGGCCACCAGCAGGTACCAGTCGAACATCTCGGGGAACATCTGCTTGAACGCCACTTGCACCAGCCAGGTGGCGTAGGCACCAATCATGATCAGCTCGCCGTGCGCCATGTTGATGACACCCATGAGGCCATAGGTGATGGCCAGCCCCAGTGCGGCCAGCAACAGGATGCTGCCCAGGCTGATGCCGGTGAAACCTTCGGCCAGCACGTTGCTGAACATCAGCGAGCGCTCCAGCGACTTCAGCGACTGGCCCAGCGCGGTCTTCACGCTCTCGCTCTGTTCCCGTTCAATCTGAGCCATCAACAAGGGCCGCACGATGGCCTGCCGTGCTTCACCCAGCTTTTCAGCGGCGGCCAGGCGCTGCGTCTCGTCGTCGCTGTCGAGCAGCACAGCGGCCTGCGCCAGTTCCAGTATCTGCCGCGCCTGTGGGTCCAGCTCGCCGGCCAGTGCCTTGTCGATCAGGGGCAGCTGTTCAATGTCGGGTTCGTCGAAGGCGCTGCGCTGCAAAGTGCGCGCGGCCTCACGCTGGCGCTGCGGCCCAGCATCCAGCAAGTCCAGCCCGGCCAGCGCGGTTTCCAGCGCGCCACGCAGGCGGTTGTTCAGGCCTACTTCCTGCGCTTCGGCAGGCAGCGTGGCAGGCTCTCCCGTGACCGCATCGGTGACGACATCGCCATCGACCAGGTACACACGTTCCTCATGCAGCCGCGCATTCTGCGCAGCCATGGCGCGAATCAGCGCAGCAGCCCGCGCATCCGGCGCCACCGTCAGGCGCTGCAAGGTCTCCACCCGGTCACTCGCACTGCCCTCCACCAGAGCCAGCGCATCGGCAGGCGTGAGCGCCTGCGCCAGGTTCGCGCCCATGCACAGCGCAAAACACAGCCCAAGCGCCCGCAGCCAATACATCTTCATGTCAGTCCTTCACCAGTCAGCAAGCCGCGCACAGAGATCACAAGAAGCAAGACAAAACCGAGCGCCCTACACGCCTGGCTGAAGGTGGTTCAACTCACCAACAGGCACGCAGGGAGCGCAGGGTCTCCCGTCAAGGGACACCAAGGGTCCGGCTCTGCCGGCCCAAGGTGTCGCCACCCTCCAAGCCGAAGGCGCAAGAGAGGGGGGTCGCGCGAAGCGCGGCGGGGGGTGCTTACATCTTGCTCGCTGGCTCGTCCTTCTTCCCCTTGTTCTCAGGAATGAAGGGGCTCCATGGCTGTGCCTTGACCGGACCAGGCGTCTTCCACACCACATCGAACTGGCCATCTGCACGCACTTCGCCGATGAACACGCTCTTGTGCAGGTGGTGGTTCTTTTCGTCCATCTTGCTCACGATGCCGCTGGGTGCGGTGAAGGTCTGGCCGGCCATGGCGGCAATGACCTTGTCGGTGTCGGTGCTCTTGGCTTTTTCCACGGCCTGCTTCCACATGTTGATGCCGATGTAGGTGGCTTCCATCGGGTCGTTGGTCAGCGGCTTGTCCTTGTGGCCGGCAATGCCCTTGGTCTTGGCGTAGTCGGCCCACTTCTTGGAGAACTCGGTGTTGGTCGGGTTCTTGATCGACATGAAGTAGTTCCATGCGGCCAGGTGGCCCACCAGCGGCTTGGTGTCCACGCCACGCAGTTCCTCTTCACCCACGGAGAACGCCACCACGGGCACGTCGGTCGCCTTCAGGCCGGCGTTGCCCAGTTCCTTGTAGAAGGGCACGTTGGAGTCGCCGTTGATGGTGGAGACCACGGCCGTTTTCTTGCCGGCGCTGGCGAATTTCTTCACGTTGGCGATGATGGTCTGGTAGTCAGAGTGACCGAAGGGGGTGTACTCCTCCATGATGTCGGCATCGACCACGCCCTTGCTCTTGAGGAAAGCGCGCAGGATCTTGTTGGTGGTGCGGGGGTACACGTAGTCGGTGCCCAGCAGCACGAAGCGCTTGGCCGAACCGCCATCCTTGCTCATCAGGTATTCCACGGCGGGAATGGCCTGCTGGTTGGGTGCGGCACCGGTGTAGAACACGTTCTTGCTCAGCTCTTCACCTTCGTATTGCACGGGGTAGAACAACAGGCTGTTGAGTTCTTCAAACACCGGCAGCACCGACTTGCGCGACACGCTGGTCCAGCAGCCGAACACCACGGCCACCTTGTCCTGCGTGATCAGCTGGCGGGCGCGTTCGGCAAACAGCGGCCAGTTGGAAGCGGGGTCGACCACCACGGGTTCCAGCTTCTTGCCCATCACGCCACCCTTGGCGTTGATCTCTTCAATCGCCATCAGCACCGTGTCCTTGAGCACGGTTTCCGAAATGGCCATGGTGCCCGAGAGGCTGTGCAGCACACCGACCTTGATGGTCTCCTGTGCGTGAGCCGGCAGGGCCGTGAGGCCACCGAGCGTGACGGCCACGGCGGCGGCCGAAAGGGTCTTGAGGGTAAAACGGCGAGCGTTTTGGGTTGTCGACATGGCGCTTCTCCAGTGTTCCAGGGGGTCCCGTGAGGGGTTGGTATTGGCGCCGCCGGCTGCCCTCTTCGGACGTGGCACAGCGGACAACTGGATGCTAGGGAAGCGCCTTCGAAATGTATGTACGCCGGGTGGCGTACGCCGTTGCAAGCTGGGCGTCAGCCGCCGTGCTGCGGCTGAAGCAACGGCACCCGGTTGATCGCCATGGTGGCTGCTGCGGTGCGGGTTTCCACGCCCAGCTTGGCGTAGATGCGTTCCAGGTGTTTCTTCACCGTGGCTGGGCTGGCGCCCAGGATGTCGCCAATGTCGCGGTTGGTCTTGCCTTTGACCACCCAGTACAGCACCTCGGCTTCACGCGCCGTCAGCGCGAATGCCTGGGCCATGGCTTCGAGCACGCTGGCGTCCGAGGTTTCCTGCATCACGATGAGCCAGTCGCCGCCTTCGCCATTGACCTCGCCCTGGTCCTGATCACCCACACGCTGGTGCAGGCGGAAGGTGAGGCGGCGCGGGCCGTTTTCCAGGGTGAGGCGCGGCGGCTCGTGCTGGGCTTGTGCGTCTTGCAGGTGGCGGCGCAGCCATTGCAGAACCGCGGGCGGTGTGGCCGGTGCTTCGGTTCCGCAGTAGCGCAGCAGCAGGTCGCGCGCCAGTGGGGTCTGCCACATCAGGCGGCCGTCGTGTTCGCGCACGGTGATGGTGGCGTAGCCAAAGGCGTCGAGTGCGTTGCGTGCCTGACTGCGTTCCACCGCGCCCTGGCGCACATGGCGCGCCGTGCGCAGGTGCACACCCATGCGCGCCATCACCTCGCGCGGCTTGATGGGCTTGGTCACGTAGTCGGCACCGCCCGCGTCCAGCGCGGCCACCAGGTGCTCGGTCTCGGTGAGGCCGGTCATGAAGATGATGGGGATCTGCGCGGTGAGCGGATCGGCCTTGAGCCTGCGAGCGACCTCGAAGCCGTCGATGCCGGGCATCACCGCATCGAGCAGGATCACATCAGGCAGGGCCTGTGAAGCGCGGCGGATGGCAGATTCGCCGTCGAGTGCCACCAGCACGGTGTAGCCGGCTTCGTCCAGCGCGTCGTGCAGCGGGGCGACGTTGTCGGGCACGTCGTCGACGATGAGCACGACCATGGCGCTGCCCAGGGGTGCGCCGGTTCGATCAGGCGTGGTGTGGGGAGTCATGTGGTTTGCTGTCATGAAACACCCGAAGACTGAGCCGCAGGCCCCTGCCCCAGCAGACGCTGCTCAATCGCCTCGAACCGGAACTCGCGCGCCAGCGTGCGCAACCCACGCGCAAACTCCGCCTGTTCGGGCCGCAGGCGCACCCAGTCGTCCAGCCACTGCACAATCCCCTTGTAATAGCCCAGTCGCACCAGCTCCAGCAAGGGCGCGATCTCTCCCTGCGACAACTCAGGAACATCGCCAGGACCCACAACGGCTTGATCCGCAGGCGCAGACAACGACGTCGCGGTTTCCCATGTCAACCCCAGCCGCTGACCCAGCCACACCAACAGGTCATCACGCCGCACCGGCTTCACAAAAAAGTCCTGCGGGCGGTGGCCCCGATCGCCGTCCAGCTCGGACTGCAGGCCCTTGTCAAACGCATTGGCGGACACAATGGCCAGTGGCACATCGCCCCAGCCACGCGCACGCAAGCGGCGCAGCGTTTCCCATCCATCGATGCCGGGCATGGCCAAGTCCATGAAGATCGCGTCCGGCAGCGGGTCCAGCGTGGCCATGAGGGCCAGCGCATCGTGGCCGCTGGTGGCCAGCAGCACCTCGAAGCCCAGCGGTTGAAGCCAGCGCGCCAGCAGTTCGCGGTCGGCCTCTTCGTTGTCCACCACCAGCACGCGCCGACGCTCGCCCTCATACCCTGTGAACGCCGGCATGGGCACCGCTGGCCGCACCACCGCACCGTGCAGCTCCGGCAGGAACAGGCGTACGCTGAACACCGTGCCGTCGCCGGGGGTGCTGCGCACGGTCATCTCGCCGCCCATCAGATCGGTCAGCATCTTGGAGATGGTCAGCCCCAACCCGGTGCCAGACGCGTTGTGCCCAGGCAGGGCCGGCACCCCACCAGCCCCTGCCGACTGCGCGCCACGCACAAACGGCTCGAACACCCGTTCCAGTTCCTGCTCCGTCATGCCTGGGCCGGTATCGTGCACTTCAAAGTGCGCCATCTCGCGCGCATGCGTCACGCGCAGGCGCACCTCACCTTCGCGGGTGAACTTCACTGCGTTGCCCAGCAGGTTGAACAAGATCTGGCGCAGGCGTTTTTCGTCGGCCCGCACCGTGTCGGGCAGGCGGCTGCCGGTGTCGAACACGAAGCGCAGGCCCTTGGCCGCAGCCTGCAGCTCGAACATGCTGGCCACTTCAGCCATGGCGTCGGCAAAGGCCATGGGACGCACGTCCAGCGCCAGCTTGCCGGACTCGATGCGCGCGATGTCCAGCGTGCCTTCGATGAGCGAGAGCAGGTGCTCGCCACCCCGGTGGATCACGCGGATCGCCTGCGCGCGGTGGGGCGCCACTTCGCTGTCTTCCTGCAGCAGCTGCGCATAGCCCAGGATGCTGTTGAGCGGCGTGCGCAGTTCGTGGCTGATGGTGCTGATGTAGCGCGTCTTGGCCTGATTGGCCTGGTCGGCGGCCTCGCGGGCGCGCTGCAGTTGTTCGTCGGTGCGCCGGTGCGATTCGATCTCCTGCATCAGCAAATGCGTCTGCCGGTTCGATTCTTCCTGCGCCACTTCGCGGCTCTTGTGCGCCAGCACCAGCCACCAGGCCACGGTGGCCGTGATCAGCATCAGCACCGCGTACACACGCAGGAAGCCTGAACGCAGCGCCGCATCCAGCATAGAGGCATCACCCAGCAAACCCAGGCTCTGTGCCAGCCCCTGCACTTCCTGGCGGTACAGCAGCCCCAGCACACCGGCCAGCACCGGCGCCATCACCAGCATCAGCAACAGGTAGTGGGCCAGACCCGCTTCCAGGTAAGGCCAGATGGAACGCGGCAACACGCGGCGCAACGCAGCCATCCATTGTTCGGACAGGCGCGCGTGCGGCTTGCAGAGGTCGCCGCAGCGCGCGTCCAACGTGCAGCACAGGGAGCAGATGTGGCCCTGGTAGGCGGGGCAATGGGCCATGTCGGGCGCTTCGTATTCGCGCTCGCAAATGACGCATTTCAATGCCCCCCCCGCGCTGGATTTGGGAGCACCCCCCGCGCCGCCGTTGGCGTCACCCCCCTGAAGCGGGGCCGCACTGGCGGCCTGGCGAAGCCAGATCCGCGGTGCGTCTGGAAGCTGGCCGCTGCTTCTGGCGATGTAGTAGCGTCCCTTCGTGACCCATGCGATCAGTGGTGCAGATATCAGCGCGGTCACCATCGCGATCACCGCAGAAAACGCCTGCGCCATCGGCCCCATCAGCCCCATGTGGGCTGCGATGGACAGCGCCGAGGCCAGCACCATCGCGCCCACGCCCACGGGGTTGATGTCGTACAGATAGGCGCGTTTGAACTCGATGCCTTTGGGCGACAGGCCCAGCGGCTTGTTGATCACCAGGTCGGCCACCACGGCCATGATCCAGGCGATGGCGATGTTGGAGTACAGCCCCAGCACCTCGCCCAGCGCCTGAAACACGTTCATCTCCATCAGCATGAAGGCAATCAGCGTGTTGAACACCACCCACACCACCCTGCCCGGGTGGCTGTGTGTGAGGCGCGAGAAAAAATTGCTCCAGGCCAGCGAGCCGGCGTAGGCGTTGGTCACGTTGATCTTCAGCTGCGAGACCACCACGAACAGCGCCGTGGCCGCCACCGCCCAGCCGTAGTGCGGGAACACGTATTCGTAGGCCGCGAGGTACATCTGGTTCGGGTCCACCGCGCGTTCGGGCGGCACCATGTGGCTGATGGCCAGGTAGGCCAGCAAGGCGCCACCCAGCATCTTGAGCACGCCAATCACCACCCATCCCGGCCCGCCGGCCAGCACGCCGGCCCACCAGCGCAGCGGCTTGCCCGGTTCCTTGGCGGGCATGAAGCGCAGGTAGTCGGCCTGCTCGCCCATCTGGGTGATCAGCGCAATGCCCACCGTCAACGCCGCACCAAAAAGAGGCCACTGGAACGCGACGCCCGCACCATTTTGGCCACCGTAGTGCACCACATTGGAGAATGCACCGGGATCCAGCAGCCAGACCGTCACAAAAGGCACCAACATCATCACCAGCCACAGCGGCTGGGTCCAGACCTGGAAGCGGCTGATCATTGAAACGCCGTGCGTGACCAGGGGGATCACCACCACCGCACAGATCAAATAGCCCCAGGCCGGCGGAATGTCCAGCGCCAGTTCCAGCGCGTAGGCCATCACCGCGGCTTCCAGTGCAAAGAAGATGAAGGTGAAGGATGCGTAGATCAGCGAGGTGATGGTGGAGCCGATGTAGCCAAAGCCCGCACCACGCGTGAGCAGGTCCATGTCCACCCCGTAGCGGGCGGCGTACACGCTGATGGGCAGGCCCGCCAGGAAAATGATCAGGCCGGTGGCCAGGATGGCCCAGAAAGCGTTGATGAAGCCGTACTGCACCAGCAGCGTGGCACCCACCGCTTCCAGAATCAGGAACGAAGCCGCGCCAAACGCCGTGTTGGCCACACGCCATTCGCTCCACTTGCGAAAGCGCTGCGGGGTGAAGCGCAGCGCGTAGTCCTCCATGGTTTCGCTGCCCACCCAGCTGTTGTAATCCCGGCGCACGCGGGTGATGCGCTGCGGCGCGTCGGCCAGTGGGTCTGCAATGGGAGGGGCGGCGGGCGAGGGATTCACCTCCTCTAAAGTGCAGCTTTCATGCCACGCCGGGTGCAGGGGCACGGTATTTGCTGAACCCCACCCATCCAGGCTATTCAGCCCTTCCACTTTCGAACGCTCACCGCCATGGAACTGACTCCTCGCGAAAAAGACAAGCTCCTGCTCTTCACCGCCGCTCTGCTGGCCGAGCGGCGCAAGGCACGCGGCCTGAAGCTCAACTACCCCGAGGCCGTGGCACTGATCAGCGCAGCGGTGATGGAAGGCGCCCGCGACGGCAAGACCGTGGCCGAACTCATGAGTGAAGGCCGCACTGTGCTGAGCCGGGCCGACGTGATGGAAGGTATTGCCGAGATGATTCCCGACATCCAGGTGGAGGCGACGTTTCCGGATGGCACCAAGCTGGTGACGGTGCATCAACCGATCACTTAGCCCACCCCTGCCGCGCTGCGCGCGACCCCCTCAAGGGGGCGGCGCTGGCGGCCCGGCGAAGCCGGTTCCGCGGCGCCCTTGACCAAGGCACTTCCCTCACATTTTTGCTGGAGCTTCTCGATGAAATTTCAAACGATCTTCAAAACGGCTGCTTTGGCTGGGCTCGCTTTGGCGGGTACTTCTGCGCTGGCTCATGTAGGTCCAGACGGTTCGGCGCACCATGGCTTCCTGACCGGGTTTCTGCACCCCATCACCGGGCTGGATCACCTGGCGGCCATGCTGGCTGTGGGCGTGTGGAGTGCCATGACGACGCGTCGGCTGTGGCTGGCGCCGGTGTCGTTTGCCCTGTTGCTGCTGGCGGGCGCCTTGCTGGCGCAGGCGGGTGTGGCTTTCCCGGCCATTGAGCCGATGATTGCTGCCTCCTTGCTGGTGGTGGGTTTGCTGCTGGCGGCGCAGGTGAAGCTGCCCGATGCTGTGGGAGCGGTGCTCGTGGGGATGTTTGCGCTGTTTCATGGCGCGGCTCACGGCCAGGAACTGGGCGCTGGCGTGACGCTGGCCGGCATGGTGCTCAGCACGGCCGTGCTGCACGCGGCTGGCATCGGCCTGGGTCTGGGCCTGAAGCGCACCAGCGCCTGGCTGCCGCGCCTGGTGGGCGCCATGGTGGCGCTCATGGGTGTGAACATGGGCCTGGGCCTGCTGGCTGGTTGAGGAGCACAGCATCATGATCCCCGGCGAATACCTCATTGATGGCAGCGATCACGAACTCAACCCGGGCCGGCGCACGCTGAGCCTGGTGGTGAAGAACGGCGCCAACCGGCCCATCCAGGTCGGCTCGCACTACCACTTTGCAGAGACCAATGGTGCGCTGGATTTCGACCGCGCTGCGGCGCGCGGCATGCGGCTGAACATCGCGTCTGGCACTGCGGTGCGGTTTGAGCCTGGGCAGCAGCGCACTGTGGAGCTGGTGGACTATGCGGGTGACCGCATCGTGCAAGGCTTTCGCGGACTCACTCAGGGCGCCTTGGATTAGAGCCTTCGACGCGTCGAAACCGAACTGTTTCCTCTCCCGCCGCAGGCCCCCACCCCTGCCCTCCCCCAGCGGGGGAGGGAGTCAAGACACGCTCGCCTGAGAGGAAGTCCGCTCCCGATCCCGCATGTGCCGTGTGGCCGGGCTGAGCAGCGCAGCGGCGTGGGGATCAGAAATTCGCATGTCCGAAGGCCGCGCAGCGGACAAGTTTGCGAATTTCCCCACGACGCGAGCAGCGCAAGGAAGCCCGAAGGGCCCCGGACTTCGGCTCGCCTTTCTTTGGTGACTTTCTTTGGCGAGATGTATGGACCGGAGACAAAGAAAGACACTCGCCCGCCGGGGCGAGACCCGGCCAAACCAAGCTTCGGGAGAACGAGGTAAGTGCGCGCAGAAGCCCCTCTCCCCAAAGGGGCGAGGGAGCAAGAAAGAGCTCCCTCTGCACGTGAGGCGCGAATCAAATGCCTCAATGCGAAATGGTCGTCCGCGTCACCACCGGCTGCCCTGGCGCAGCCAGCACAAAAAAGCCAGGCAGCCCATCGGTGCCAAACCGCGTGGGCGGGTTGCGCACAAAGGTCGAGTCGCTCAGCGTCATGCGCCCCGTGCGGTTGTTGCTCACGAAGAACACCGCGCTGCCGCCTTCAGATGCCGTGTTGTCACTCACCTGGCTGCCAAAGATCGACAGTGTGAAGGCATTGCCGTCGTTGTAGATCGCCCCACCGCTGCCCCCACCGGGGGTACCGGGCCGTTGCGGGTTGGCCCCGTTGCCCAGTGCGGCGTTGTGCGACAGCAGGCTGTTGTAGATGCTGTAAGACACGCCAATGCTGCTCAGCGCGCCGCCGTTGGAGCAGCTGTTGCCCAGGCCCGGGCCGCCGCCAAAAGTGCTTTGCACCACGTACACCGGGCGGCCCTGGTAAATGCTGAGCACGCGCACCGCCCCACCCCCCATGTCGGGGCCGGTGGACTCACAACGGTTGTTGGTGAACACGCTGTTGACGATCTTGAATTGGCCCCCGCGCACGAAGATCGCGCCCCCGCCACCGCCGTCGGTCAACTGGCCGGTCGAGTTGCCGTTGGCGAAACGCATGTTCTGCACCGTGAGGCGCGGGGTTTCCTGGTTGTCGCAGCGCGAGGTGGTCCAAACCTGGGCCGGGTCGCAGGTGTTTTGGTACAGGATGCGCACGCGGCCACCGCCGTTGAGCGTGATCAGTCCCTGCCCGTCGAGCGTCACGTCAGGCCGGTTATTGAACACCTTGGCTGTGCTGGTCATCTGGATGGTCACGGGATTGGGGCCGCAGTTGAAACGGATCTTGCCACCCAGCGCCACCGCGTTCACCACGGCCTGGCCGGTACAGCTCGCTGGCGTGCCGGTGCCCACCACCTGATCGGGCTGGCTGGTGTCCACCGCCTGACCAGCCGCCGGCACAGGCACCTGGCCACCGGGCGTGCCCACACTGGGCGGCCCTTCGGGCTCATCAGACGAATCGCCTCCGCCACAGGCCGCCAGACCGGCCAAGGCAAAGACCAGTGCGCCGGCGCGCAAGACAAGGGGCAGGCGAATCGAGCGTACAGGCATGGTTTTCTCGGTCATGAAAGAGAATGAAATCGGGCGTGCGGCGCGTGACGAAGGCAGCCTGTGGGCTGGCACGATCCGTGCTGAACGTCACGCGCCAGACCGGCTGCCAATGTAAGCACCGGCGCCCCCATCAGGCAATGCAGCAATGTGCAACGGAGTGTGTGCTTGTTACACCTTGCTTCCCGCTGCGCCGCCATCCATAGAGGACAGACACTGCCATGACATCCATCTCCCGCAACGCCTATGCAGACATGTTCGGCCCCACCGTGGGCGACCGCGTGCGCCTGGCCGACACCGAGCTGATCGTCGAAGTGGAAAAAGACTTCACGCTGGGTGCGGGCGGCTACGGCGAGGAGGTGAAGTTCGGCGGTGGCAAGACCATCCGAGACGGCATGGCGCAGAGCCAGCGCACGCGCGCTGAAGGTGCCATGGACACCGTGCTCACCAACGCCCTCATCATCGACCACTGGGGCATCGTCAAGGCAGACATTGGCCTCAAAGACGGCCGCGTCAAAGCCATCGGCAAGGCCGGCAACCCGGACACCATGCCCGGTGTGGACATCATCATCGGCCCCGGCACCGAAATCATCAGCTGCGAAGGCAGCATCGTCACCCCCGGCGGTATCGACAGCCACATCCATTTCATCTGCCCACAGCAGGTGGACGAAGCCCTGGCCTCCGGCGTCACCACCATGCTGGGCGGCGGCACCGGCCCGGCCACCGGCACCCTGGCCACCACTTGCACGCCCGGCCCCTGGCACATCGAACGCATGCTGCAGGCGGCCGACGGCCTGTCCATGAACCTGGGTTTTCTGGGCAAGGGCAACACCAGCAAGCCAGAGCCTGCGCGTGAACAGATTGAAGCCGGCGTGATCGGCCTGAAGCTGCACGAAGACTGGGGCACCACGCCCAGCGCCATCAGCAACTGCCTGGACGTGGCCGAAGAAATGGACGTGCAGGTCGCCATCCACTCCGACACGCTCAACGAATCCGGCTTCGTGGAAGACACCATCGCCGCCACCAAGGGCCGCACCCTGTGCGCCTTCCACACAGAAGGCGCCGGCGGCGGCCACGCGCCCGACATCATCCGGGTGGTGGGCGAGCCCAACTTCCTGCCCTCTTCCACCAATCCCACCATGCCCTACACGGTGAACACGCTGGACGAGCATGTGGACATGCTCATGGTCTGCCACCACCTGGATGCCGCCATCCCCGAAGACCTGGCCTTTGCCGAAAGCCGCATCCGCCGCGAAACCATTGCCGCCGAAGACATCCTGCACGACATGGGCGCCATCAGCATCATGAGCAGCGACAGCCAGGCCATGGGCCGTGTGGGCGAAGTGATCATCCGTACCTGGCAGACCGCGAGCAAGATGAAGGCACAGCGCGGCGCCCTGCCCGAAGACTCGGCACGCAACGACAACTTCCGCGTCAAGCGCTACATCGCTAAGGTGGGCATCAACCCCGCCATTGCCCACGGCATCTCGCACGTCGTGGGCTCCATCGAGCCCGGCAAGTGGGCCGATCTGGTGGTGTGGAAGCCGGCGTTCTTCGGCGTGAAGCCCTCGCTGGTGCTGCAGGGCGGCAGCGTTTCGCTGGCCGCCATGGGAGACCCCAATGCCTCCATTCCCACGCCACAGCCGGTGCACTACCGGCCCATGTTCGGCGCGTTTGGCCGCTCGCTGGCGCGCGGCAGCCTCACCTTTCTGTCGCAGGCCGCGCAGGCGGCGGGGGTGGCCGAGCGCTACGGCCTGAGCAAGGCCACCGTGGCGGTACAAAACTGCCGCAGCGTGACCAAGGCCGACATGATCCACAACAGCTACCTGCCGAAGATGGACATCGACCCCCAGCGCTACACCGTGCGTGCCGACGGCGTATTGCTCACCTGCGAACCCGCCACCAGGCTACCGATGGCACAACGCTACTTCCTGTTCTGAGCCCCTTACTCGCCCACACCCATGCCACTGGTTTCCGACTTCGTCATTCAGCTCGACGACCTGAGCGACCCGCAGGTGGCCGACTTTCTGGCCGCGCACCTGGAGGACATGCGCCGCGTCTCCCCACCCGAGAGCGTGCACGCGCTCGACATTGACGGCCTGCGCCAACCCGAGGTCACCTTCTGGACCCTGTGGCACGTGACCGACACACAACAGTCGCTGGTGGGCACCGCCGCGCTCAAGGCGCTCACCCGTGAGCATGCCGAAATCAAATCCATGCGGGTGCACGGCGGCTGGCGCGGACGCGGGCTGGCCAGCCAGCTGGTGCAGCACGTCATCGCGCACGCGCGCCAGAACGGCGTGCGCCGCCTGAGCCTGGAGACCGGCACCCAGCCTTTCTTTGAACCGGCCCGCACGCTGTACGTTCGTCATGGCTTCACGCCTTGCCCGCCGTTTGGCAGCTATCGAGAAGACCCGTATAGCGCCTTCTTTACACGTTCCATCTGAAGCCAACGCCTGAAAACGTCGAAACAACATACAAGCTTGCTATCCTTTTTCACTTCTCTGTTTTCATAAATCGTTCTTCATGCTTCAGGTTTCCAAGTTGATCCCCCAGGGCCAAGGCCTTGCCCAGGTGCTGGTGCGCCGCGCCGCGCAGCTCGAACTGGACTGGGACGTGCGCCAGAAAAGCCGCTTTGACGCCACCGCGTCCGACGGCCGCCACGTGGGCGTGTTCCTGCCGCGCGGCACCGTGGTGCGCGGCGGCGACGTGCTGCTCACGCAAGACGGCTCCTTATTGCGCGTGGTCGCCGCGCCGCAGGCGGTGCTGCGCATCACCGCCTGCACCGATCACACCCATGACCACGGCCACGACCATGGTCATGACCACCATCACGACCATGATCACGATCACAACGGCGCCTTTGATCTCATGCGCGCCGCCTACCATCTGGGCAACCGCCATGTGCCCATCGAGCTCAAGCCCGACCACCTCAAGATCGAACCCGACCACGTGCTGGCCGACATGCTGCGCGCCATGCACCTGAACGTGGTCGAAGTGCGTGAACCCTTCGAGCCCGAAGGCGGCGCCTATGGCGGCCACGGTGGCGGCGCAGGGCACCACCATGGTCACGGTCATGCTCACGACCATGGCCACAGCCATGATCACAACCACCACCCAGCCCCACACGCCCACGGACACGATCACGCCGCCGGTCATGACCCCCACTGACCGGGCTGCTGCCACGGCGGCACGCCCGGCCGCCGGCCTGCTCCAGATCCTCTGGCTGGCCTCGCCCACCCTGCCCGTGGGCGGGTTCTCTTATTCAGAGGGGCTGGAAGCGGCAGTCGATGTGGGAGCGGTCATCGATGAATCCACCGCCGCCAACTGGTTGGCCGACCAGCTGCACCTGGGCCTGGCACGCAGCGACCTCGCTGTGGTGGCCCAGGCCATTCCCGCCTGGCAGGCCAGCGATCTGACGCGCATCCGACAGCTGAACACCTGGGTGCTGAACACCCGCGAATCACAAGAATTCCGCCTGCAGACCGAACAGATGGGCCGCTCGCTGCTGGAATGGGCGCGCAGCCTGAGCGCGCTTGACGCATCGGTGGGCGGAGTGTTTGAACAGCTTCAGTCTGCACAACTGGCGCCCCCCACCTACCCCGTGGCCATGGCCTGCGCCGCCGCCTGTGCCCACACAACCGTGCGCGACAGCCTCATCGGGTACGCCTTTGGCTGGGCAGAAAACATGGTGCAAGCCGCCATCAAGTCGGTACCCCTGGGCCAGAGCGCAGGGCAGCGCATACTGGCCCGGCTGGTGCAGGAAATTCCTGTAGCAGTCGACCATGCCATCACGCTCACAGACGACACCCGCCAGGCTTTCACGCCCATGCTGGCCATCCTCTCCGCCCGCCACGAAACCCAGTATTCACGCCTGTTCAGGTCATGAGCACACCCCCTGCGCCGCTTCGCGTCTTCCCCCTGAAGGGGGACCACACCAGTGGCCCGGCAAAGCCGGTTCCACGGTGTGCGCTTGATTGAAGGCGCCCCCTGAGCGCCCACATTCTGTTGTATCCCCGTCGCGTCCCAAATATCATCAAGCATGACCGCCCTGCACCACATCCTCCACCGCACCAAAACCCTCCCCCCGTTGCGCGTGGGCATCGGCGGCCCGGTGGGCTCCGGCAAAACCACGCTGCTGGAAATGCTGTGCAAGGCCATGCGCGACCAGTACGACCTGGTCGCCATCACCAACGACATCTACACCAAGGAAGACCAGCGCCTGCTCACCGTCAGCGGAGCCCTGCCCGCCGACCGCATCATGGGCGTGGAAACCGGCGGCTGCCCGCACACCGCCATCCGTGAAGACTGCTCCATCAACCTCGAAGCCATTGACCGCATGCTGGGCGTCCACCCCAACGCCGACATCGTGTTCGTGGAAAGCGGCGGCGACAACCTGGCCGCCACCTTCAGCCCTGAGCTGAGCGACCTCACCATCTACGTGATCGACGTGGCCGCTGGTGAAAAAATTCCGCGCAAAGGCGGCCCCGGCATCACCAAGAGCGACCTCTTCGTCATCAACAAGACCGACCTCGCCCCCCACGTGGGCGCCGACCTGGAAGTGATGAAAGCCGACACCGCCCGCATGCGCCCAGACACCGCCCGCCGCCCCTGGGTCATGACCAACCTCAAGACACAAGACGGCGTGGCCGAGGTAGTGCGCTTCATTGAAACGCGGGGCATGCTGCGCCAGGAACCGGCGCCCCAAGCCGAAACTGCCGCCTCTGCCTGACGGTCCGAGCGGCTACAATGCAGGCCTCCCGGAGACGTGGGAGAGTGGTTTAATCCAGCGGTCTTGAAAACCGCCGACCCGAAAGGGTCCGTGAGTTCGAATCTCACCGTCTCCGCCAGGATGTTAAGAAAGACGGGCCCTCTCGGCCCGTTTTCTGTTTCTGACCGACGCTCGATGGGACGTGCGGCGACACTTTTTTTGCGCACCATCAACTCGTAGAGACGGAATCCGCTGCTCGGTCTCAAAACGCGAGATCGGCCATCACAGTCACCCACGTGCGTCGGGAGTCGGCCGGCGTGGGCATCCTGACAGCCTCAGACAGGCTCGACAGCGTGGTCGACACCCATTCCGCCCTGAGCAACACCCCGCCTTCAAGGCCCCACTGCCCGCCCAGCGCCAGCGTGCGCCCGGGCGCGCTGGCAGCGGCCACCACGGCCTCTTGCGGAGACTGCCGACTGATCTTCATGTAGGGGGACATCGGGCCCATCAGACGGCCGCCCGTCAAGTGAAGCACTGTGCGCTCGCCCACCACACTGCCTTGCTGGCGCATTGCGTGCTCGGTCGCCATCACCATATAGCCGTTGTCGTACTGAAGCCCGACCCCGGTCAACACATCGCGCCCGACGACGTTTGGAAGACCCACCTCGGAGGCCACACTGGCATTTTCCGTGCGACCGAGCCGGGCGCTCCAGTCCCCACGCTCGAACACCAGATTGAGCGAATGCATGCCGTCGAAGCGACGGTGATGACCTGGCAAATCCGACACCTTGGCCTTTGCCTTGCCGGCGGACCAGCGCAACGCACTGCGGGCACCGAGCCATTGCGCACTCGCCTCCGCTTGAAGTCCATCAAATGCGGCCACCGGCAACACACCGTAGAACGCCTCGGGCGCGGACTGCCAGTGCCTTTGCGAGGCACCTTGGCGCCCGAGGAACAAGGGAAGAACCATGCGTCCTGCGCGCAACTCCACTCCACCCAAGGGCTTGACCTGCCCGTACAAACCCTCCAGCGATGCGCTTTGGTGGGCATCAAATGGGCTGATGAGCACATGCGCCACGGCCGAAAAATGCTCATCTGGAGCGACCTGGTGTCGCCATTCAATTCGTTTGCCTGCATCCCAGTCCGTAGGCCGCAGCAACCCCTGACGGCGCGTGCCAGCATCGGCATCACGGATGGACCAGGATGGCGTGTCCCTATCGGAAACAACATCTTCTGCCGCCCGGGTTGTGGCGTTCAACCCCAAACCATCGGCCTGGGCAGCAAACCCCAGGCTGGTGGCCATGGCAAGTGCCAACGCGTGGCGAAAAGGCATTTTCCAGGCAGCAGGCATGGCGGCGGGTAGTGGAATCCGTACAAACCAGAGGAAACGGGATACGGCCAACCCGATCCCGAGATTCAGCAGGTTCAACTGTTCGTTCCCGCCAGTGCGCAACCATAAAACATCGGGTGCACAGCCTGCCCCGCTGTCACGACTGAAGGCAGCGGTACCGTGATCGACGGAAGCCCGCGCCAGAAGATGCCACTACGCCAGTCGCTGACTGACCGCATCCGCCAACCCAAGAAATGTCGATATCAACGGCGCATGGCGCCGATCCTGTCGGCAGATGAAGTGCACCTGGGTTGCCATGCGGGTGTCAGCGATATTCAACTTGGCCAGTCGCGGATCGGGCACGTAGGCCGTCTCGGCCACCACGCCCAGGCCAAGTCCTTGTGCCACGGCCTCTCGAACGGACTCGCGGCTGCCCATCTCCAGCGCCACCTGCACCTCAACGCCTCGCTCCTTGAGCTCGTTCTCGAACACGCGCCGGGTGGTTGAGCCTTCCTCGCGAATCACGAAGCGCTGGCCGTGAAGCTCGCTCAAGCTGAGCGATGGTCGCTGCGCGAGTGGGTGGTGAACATTGGCGAACACCACCAGTCTCTGGGTTCTGAAGGCTGCCCCATACAGCTCCGGGTGGGTAGCGTGGTTGAGCACCACGCCCACGTCTCCCTGGTAGTCGAGGATTTTTTCCGTGATGGTTCGTGAGTCACCCACGCCCACGGCCACGTTGACCTGAGGGAACTGCTCCGTGAACAGCTTCAGCACGGGCGTCACGTTGTGCGGCCCGATCGCATGGACGACCAGCCGACCGACGTAATGGTTTTTTGCGGCGGCCAGCAGTGCGTGCGCATCTTCCTCACCACTGAAGGTGCGTCGGGTGTAGTCCAGCAGGGTGCGGCCGAATGAAGTGAGTTCCAGCCGCCTGCCACGGCGGTGAAACAGCTCCACACCATATTCGCTCTCCAGCCGCTGTATGTGCGCGGATACGGTGGGTTGTTGCAGGGCGAGCACCTTCGCAGCGGCCGTCATGCTGCCGGCGCGGGCGGTTGCGTCAAAGGCCTTCAAGGCGGCCAGAAGGCTGAGTCCAGACATTGGTGCGATCTATGGATGCCCTCATTTTTCCGGGTGGAAGTTTCATCTTCATGACACCTTGCCCGCGCAGACTTCAGCTGTGCTTCCCCCGAAGCTGTTCTTTCCAGGGCGTTCTCTACCCATAGAGCGGCCTCTGGTCACCGAAGTCCAGGTGTGCCTTGAGCGCATCACCACAACCGAAAGCGAGCCATGACATCTGCAATGGGCGAGAGCCATCTGAGCTTGCGGGGTATCACGGTGACCTATGCCGACGGTCACACCGCACTGGCACCCACCTCGCTGGAGGTACAGCAAGGTGGCTTTCTTGTGCTGCTGGGGGCGTCGGGCGCTGGCAAGTCCACGCTGCTGCGCAGCATCAATGGTCTGGTCCAGCCCACGCGCGGCGAGGTGTCGGTGGCTGGTCTGCCGGGCGGCGTTGTCTCCAGGCGAAACCTTCTCGAGCATCGGCGCCACTGCGGCATGGTGTTCCAGCAGCACCACCTCATCGGGCGGCAAAGTGTGCTGGCCAATGTGTTGATGGGCAAGCTCTCCAGCCGCGGGTCTTTGGCTTCGTTGTGGCCATGGAGCAAGTCAGACAAGCTGGAGGCACTGGCCGCCATTGACCGCGTGGGCCTGCTTGAAAAAGCCCTGGCACGGGCAGACACCTTGTCTGGCGGGCAACAGCAACGCATCGGCATCGCGCGTGCCCTGGTGCAGAAGCCTCGCCTGCTGCTGGCCGATGAACCGGTGGCCAGCCTCGACCCAGCCACCGCGCAGAGTGTGCTGACCCTGCTCCACGACATCTGCAAGAAGGACCGGCTCACCGCCATCGTGAGCCTGCACCAGGTCAACCTCGCGCGCATGTTCGCCGACCGCATTGTGGGCCTGCGCCAGGGCCAGGTGGTGTTCGATGGGACGGCGGCGCAGTTGACTGAAGAAGTGCAGGCAACCCTGTATGCGAAGTCGCCATCCATCGAACCAACTCGTTCTTCCTCTGCTGCCATCGCTGGCAGCCCGTTTGATTCCCCCGCTCAACCCAAGGAGTTTCTGCCATGCTGAATCGTCGCCGTTTCCACCTCATCGCCGCAGCCACCTTGGCCACTCTGTTGCCACTGGGCGCCCATGCCGAGGGAAAAAACCCGTCCAAGCTTCGCGTTGCACTGTTGCCGGACGAAAACGCCGCCACCATCATTCAGAACGCTCAGCCTCTGAAGCGGTACCTGGAACAGACCCTGAAGAAGGACATTGAGATCACGGTGACCACGGACTACTCCTCGATGATTGAAGCAATGCGCTTCGGCCGCATCGAGGTGGCCTACTTCGGGCCGTTCTCTTACGTGCTGGCCAAGTCCAAGGCGCCCAATATTGAGCCGTTTGCCGTGGGCGTGGAGCGCGGCTCACCCACCTACCAGTCCGTGCTCATCGCCACCGCAGGCGGCCCGGTGAAGACGCTGGCTGACGTTCGCGGAAAGCCGTTTGGCTTTGGCGACCAGGCTTCAACCTCCAGCCACCTGGCGCCACGTGCGCACCTGCTCAAGAACCACCAACTCAACGGTGAGACCGACTACCGCCCGGTGCACCTGGGCACACATGATGCCGTGGCCCGCGCCGTGCAGGCCGGGCAGGTCCCGGCCGGTGCGTTGTCAAAACCCATTCTGGACAACCTCATCGCCAAGGGCATGGTGGACGCCAACAAGATCGTGCAACTTGAACTGAGCGCCCCCATTCCCAACTACCCCATCGCGATGCAGGGCAACCTCACACCAGAGCTGAAGGAAGCCATCCGTGCCGCCTTTCTTCAATTGAAGGACGCCGAGATTCTCAAGTCATTCCGCGTGCAGGCCTTTGCCGCGACCGACGACAAAGCCTATGACGTTTTGCGTGAGACGGCACAGATTCTCAAGCTCGATCTGGGGCGCATGCAGTGACTTCCCTTGCTCTGGAATCCATCGTTGCCATCGACGGACAGCAGCGACTCAAGCGGCTGGGCGCGGCCTGTATCGTTCTCCTCGTCTGTGCCGTGGCTTTGTATGTCACTGGCTTTTTTGACGCGCAGCGTTTCATCGAAGGCGGCCCGGCGATTCAGCAGTTGGCCTCTGAGATGGTGCCGCCGAATTTCGCGCGCTGGGAGCACTGGATCATTCCCTTGCGCGACACCTTGGCCATGTCGATCGCGGGCACGGCCTTGACCGTTCTGGCGTCCCTGCCACTGGCCTTGGTGGCGGCGCCCAACACCGCGCCGAATGCAGTGGTGGGCCGAATCGCCCGCACTGTCCTGGCAGCATTTCGGTCTGTGCCTGAAATCATCCTGGGCATTCTGTTCGTCGCGGCTGTGGGCTTTGGGGCACTCCCTGGCGTGCTGGCGCTGGCCTTGCATTCCACCGGCATGGTCGCCAAGTTCTATGCCGAAGCCATAGAGCACGTGGATCCCAAACCGCTGGAGGCTGCAAGGGCCGCCGGCGCAAGCCGGTTTCAGGTCATCACCCATGCGGTGCTTCCGCAGGTGCTGCCCCAGCTGGCAGACATCACCATCTACCGATGGGAATACCACTTCCGGGCATCGGCTGTGATGGGCATCGTGGGTGCGGGTGGCATTGGCTTTGAGCTCATGGCGGCTCTGCGCCTGATCAAGTACGACGAAGTCTCTGCCATCCTGCTGTCCATCCTGGCATGCGTGCTGGTGGTCGACGGCATTGGGTCGGCGCTTCGCAAACGTCTGAAGTGAAGCACCCCCCGCGCCGCTTCGCGTGCCTTGCAGGCCGCAGCATCGCCAGAGTCGATGCTTCTTCGGGCTGTCCAAGCCTGCGCAGGCTGGCTTGGAGCCGCGGCCCTCAGCCCCCTCTCAAGGGGGCGGCACTGGCCGTCTGGCAAAGCCAGCCCGGCGGTGCCTCTGGGTTGGACCGTTTCGTGCGGCGCGGGTGACGCTCCGGCACCATGAAAAACTGAAATGAAAAAGAGAGGAAGGCAATGAAGCACAAAATTGTGGTGACGCAGCCCATCCATGAAGCGGTGCTGGCTCGTCTTCAATCGGCCGGCAAGGTGGTGATGAATCCCGGCCCTGAGCCCTGGAGCGAGGAGGTGCTCTACCAGCACCTCAAGGATGCCGACGCCATGATGGCCTTCATGCCGGACCGAGTGGACCAGCGCACCCTGCTGAACGCCCCCCGGCTCAAGACCATCGCTTGTGCATTGAAAGGGTATGACAACTTTGATCTCAAGGCCTGTGCGCAGGCAGGGGTCAGTGTGAGTTTTGTGCCCGACCTTCTCACGGAACCCACGGCGGAACTGGCGATCGGCCTGGCCATCGCGGCTGCACGCCATGTGCTGGCCGGCGACGCGAATGTCCGCAGGGGCTATGCCGGATGGCGTCCGCAGTTGTACGGAACCGGTTTGCACGGCTCGGTGGTGTCGGTCGTGGGCCTGGGCGCCGTGGGGCGGGCCATCGTTGACCGCCTCATCGGCTTCGGCTGTGCACAGCTGCTGGGCGTGGACCCGCATGGCGAGGACGAGCGCCTGACCATGGTGAGCCTGGGCGAAGCGCTGTCGAAATCCGACTATGTGATTCTGGCCGTGCCGCTGCTGGACATGACGCGTCACCTGATCAATGAAGCCATGCTGGAAGGTGTTCGGCCGGGTCAGGTCCTGGTCAACATTGGGCGGGGTTCGGTGGTGGACGAGGCTGCCGTGGCACAGGCGCTCCAGGACGGGCGTCTGGGCGCCTACGCCGCGGATGTTTACGAGATGGAAGACTGGCTGCTGGCAGACCGACCACGCGAGATTCATCCGGAGCTTCTGGAGCACCCCGCCACGGTTTTAACACCCCACATTGGTTCGGCTGTGAAGAAGGTCCGACAAGCCATCGAGATGCGGGCCGCCGAGAATTTGCTGCAGGCGTTGGAGGGCTGCGACCCGCAGGATCTCTGCCAGACCATGCATGATGCGGTTCGCCTGCCCGCCTCACACTGCCCGGTACAACCGTGAGCCCAAGGAAGGACCGCGTGGCCCGGCATTTGGCGCAGAAGCGCGAGCAGGCGCCCGCACATCACGGTTGAGCCCCCGCACATCCTGCGCAACAATGGGGCTCCGCAACCACCACCTTGGAGGAACGTTGTGCACCTGGAAGGCTCATGCCATTGCCGCAAAGTGAGGTTTACCGTCGATGCGGCGGAGCCCGTCCCTTTCATGCGGTGCTACTGTTCAATCTGCCGCAAAACCGCGGGCGCTGGGGGCTACGCCATCAACCTGGGCGCCGCCACGCACAGCATGAAGGTGACTGGCAAGCGCTACTTGAGCATCTACAGGGCGCGCCTGCAAGACGGCGCCGGAACAAAGACGCATGAGAGCGAAGCGAGACGCTATTTCTGCTCACGCTGTGGCAGCGCGCTGTGGGTCTGGGATCCGAGGTGGCCGGATCTGGTGCACCCGCACGCGAGCGTGATCGACACGCCGCTCCCGGCTGCGCCAGAGAGCATGCACATCATGCTTGGCTCGAAGGCGCCGTGGGTGAAGAGTGAAGGCGGCCGCGATGACCCGCGTTTCGACGAATACCCCAATGTGACACTGGCGGAATGGCACACGAAGAGAGGTTTGCGTTCTCCAGCCAGCGACGAGACAGGGCAGCGTTGAGGCCGCACCTACAACCAGGTGCCATAGCGCTTCGAGAAGCTTTCGAGGTTGGTGATCTGAACGCGACGGTTGGTGACTTCGATGACCCCTTGCGCATGCATGCCCGCCAGGCTGCGGCTCACCGTCTCCAGCGCCATGCCAAGGAAGCTGCCGATGTCGGAGCGGGTCATGCGGAGCGTGAAATCCCGGCCTGAATAGCCCTGAGCCCGATGGCGGCGCGAGAGATCCATGAGAAAGGCACCCAGGCGATCCTGGGCACTTGAAGTTGCCATCAGCACCAGCACCCGTTGGGCTCGCAGGATCTCGTCGCTCATGAGCCGCGCCAGGTGCCCACTCAACTCGAAAGCCGGCCCTGTGGCTGGCCCTCCTGGCGCGCGCTCGATGGCGCAGACCTGGGCGTCATCGAGAGCCGTCATGGTGGTGGCGTGGGTTGCGCTGCCCAGGCCATCGAGGGCCATCACATCGCCTGCCATGGGAAACGCACAGATGCGTGCGCTGCCCTCAGCCAGCGTCAGCGTCGATTTGAAGCTACCGCTGCGCACAGCGAACACGGAGCGCTGCGCCTCGCCCTGCCGGTACAGATTCTGGCCAGCACGCACCCTGCGCGAGATGCAGCCAGCAGATTCCTGCAGGTGCAAAGCGGTACACATGAGCCGGCATGCTGGCACCAACGGACGGCAGATGGGTACTGCCTCTGTTCTGCAGGAAGCGGTGAACGCATGGCCCACCCCCCGGGGGATGGACTCTGTGGCAAAGGCATTTTGCACGGATGAGCCCTCTTGAATCCGATGACCTGCCCATCGGCTGAACAGCTCGGCAGCGACACATGGCAATGCAGCGAATCAACAACCGGGATCTGCGGGCTCCAGCAAGCAGTCAAATGGGGCGCAGCTGAACCTCGTGCCTGCTTGAAGCGTGAAGGGCGAACTGTGTTCGTCCTGACGATGGCAGAAGAAGGCAAAGTCGTCTGTGCGGCACCGAACCTGACGCACCCTGCCCTTTCAGCTGCGCGCCTTGCTGAAGCGAAGCTCCCCATTGGCCATGCATGGCCGTGGGTCGTGCAATTCGACTCTCAACCAGCCAGCAGCGCTTCCAACTTTCGCAACCCCGCCACCGTCAGCAAACAGGCCTCTGCCGCCTCGGTCCCCTTCACAGCAAAGTGCCGCATGAAGTACTTGCGGTGTTCGGCGTGTTCGTGGAAATGGTGTGGCGTGAGCACGGCAGAGATCATGGGCACGCCGGTGTCGAGCTGCACGTCCATCAAGGCCTTCACCACCGTCTGCGACACGAAGTCGTGGCGGTAGATGCCGCCGTCGACGACGAGTGCGCTGCCCACCACGGCCGCATAGCGGCCTGAGCGGGCCAGACGCTGGGCGTGGAGGGGAATTTCAAAGGCACCGGGCACGTCGAACACGTCGATGGACTCGGCCGGGAAGCCGCCTTCGGCCATGGTGGCGAAGAAGGCGTCGCGTGCCTGGTGAACGATGTCGGCATGCCATGAGGCTTCGACGAACGCGAAGCGCAGATCGCTCGGCAGAGCGGGCACGGGAAGATTGACGACGGGAGACTCGGTCTGATTCATGGTGTCCTCAAAGAAGGAGGGGCCAACAAATCAGGGCGCACAAGCGCAAGCGCCGCCCATGGCGCAGGCGCACCGGGCAGGCACAAGGCTCGCGCTCTCTTTCATCCGGACTGTGACCGTCGGTCCCGGGATCTCACCGGGTCTGCTGACCCTTCACATCAATGAAGCTGCGAAGGCGCTCGCGGCACTCATGCGGCCGTGTTGCCACGCCGCCATCACCGCCGGTGGGGAGTTTCACCCCGCCCTGAGAACGCTTGTGTCCGGCACGGGGCCGAACGGGATGATTGTAGGCATGTGCACTGCAGGTGCGCTGTCACTCTTGCAATGCCCTGCGACCCGTGGGCAAAGCGAAGGGCCTCCTGCGAGTGTGCGGCCGTATCGAGCGATCAATCAAACCGAACGCATGTGGTACGTGGCATCGTTTTCCTCCACCACGGCAAACCCGAGACGGTCATACAACCGTTTTGCGGGATTGATCTTGATGACTTTCAGGTCCAAGGACTTTCCCTCCTTCCTGGCGCGAATGATTTCGCGGCGCAGTAACGCTGAGCCGAAACCTTGGCGTTGATATGCTGGCAACAGGAAGATCATTCGAACAAAGTTCCAAGACTCTCCCACTTCGACATGCATTGCGCCGGCATTCATTTCGCCCGCCGAAATCACCTGAAAATCGGCGAGTGGATGATGACGCCAAAACCCATCACGCTGAAAAGTCTCATTCCAGCCCCACGCCCACTCCACGTGCTCCCGAAGCGTCGCCTTGTAGCTTTCGAAGATGAATTGCCGGTCGTTTTCGCAGGCCGGGCGGAGTTTAGGCAAGACCATGGTTTAGCTTAAAGCGCGCTGTGGGCCCGGAAGAGTCGTTGGTCGGTTCAAGCCAGTCGTTCAGCCACAAAGCAACCGTCGCTGGACACGAAATCAAGACCCCTTCAATGTCTTGCTAAAAAAATCCACAACCGCTGCATTGAAGTGGGTATGAAACGCGACCCGGTCGAAGCCCGGCGCACTGGCGCAAATTGAGGGAACGATGGATGCCAGCGCGCTGCTGCACGGCGCCAGGAAGTCGAAATGTCCTGCGTTGGAAACAACGTGATATTCCGGCGCTTGTGGTAACACAACCCGCACCGCTTCGGCGTAGCGTGGGTGCGGAAGGATTGCATCTTCCTCGGCGCGCCAGAGCTGCACGGGCACCTTGACGTTCTTGAGCCCATCAGGTGCGAAGGTATAACCGAGCGCGGGCGCGGCCACTACAGCGGCCTTGATCCGTACGTCCGCTGCGCTGGCTATCGTGGACGTGGCAGGCACTGCGACGGCGTTGCCGCTCTTCGCCAGCAATTGGCATCCAAAGTCGCCGGGGTAATCGCGGCACATTGGCCTGACTTTTGAAAAATCGGGCAGCCCACCGATGCTCGCGAGCGCAGTGAAGCCGCCTGCAGAAAAACCAAACATGCCGACGCGCTCGGGGTTGACCGCCGCACGACCATCCCAGCTCTCCAGCATGTGCGTGATCACCCGGCTGATCTGTCGGGGCCTGTCCATGATGTCGATGCTTCGACTTTGGTCTGCGTAGTTGTCACCGGTATGCGTGACCGATGCCACCACGAAGCCTGCATCGGCCAGCGCGATCGCCGTATCAAAATGCCCGAGAAATGAACCTCCAGTTCCATGCGATATCAAGATCAGCGGTAAATCTTTGCCTAGCACCGGTCCATTGATCGCAACGCTCATCGTCGTCGGACCCATCGCCTCGGGCTGGGTTGCGTCCGAACTGGGATACCAAATGCCGATTTCAAGCGGCTTACCGTCTGGATCCGCAGCAACATCGTGCTGGAAACCGGCAGCGTGAGCGCAGGTGCCTGCGAGCAGCAGCGTGGCGACCATGCCGTACGGCTTTGCATTGAAAATCTTCATAAGGCGCGAGCTTGGTTGGAATGAAGCTGCCAACGATCTGCATTGGCCATGCACCGGACTCGTGCTTTGCAACGAAGCGCGATTATCTCCGCCAAAGTCCAGGGGCAGATGCAAAACTCCGCGCCTGATTGAGAAGCCGGTCTTGGCCGATATGGAAAGTCTAGCCTCAGTGCCAACGAGCCGCCATTCGTCAAGACCGCTCGGTTGCGGGCGACTGGTATCGCCCTATCGAAGGGGTAGCGCGGAGCGCTGCGAGGCGTGCGTCAAGCGCTAACGATCCAGCCTTCGAGCGGGTCGAAATCGGGCAAGCCCCAGCGTGGATGCCCTGCCTGATGCTGGCACAGCGCCCATGCGGCCTGCGCCATGCAGAGCACGGCATCGAGGCTGTCGCCGCTGGCGTCGTCCGCCAGGGCGTCGCGCTGGCCGTGCGTGAGCTTGAGGCGCAGGCCTGCGTTTTGGAGCAGCGGTGCCTGGCCGTTTTCCAGGGCGTTAATGAGGGTGCGGCGGGCGATCAGCCGCTCTGCCGTGTGGCGGGCCTTGTCGTCGCTCTTGTAGGAAGCGGTGCCCAGCACGCTGCGCGCGAGCAGCCCAGGGTAGGCTTCCAGCGCGGTGCGCGCCGGGTCGCCTTCGCACAGCCCCGGCAGGCTCACGCCGGCCGCGATGAGCCTGGGCACGCCCGCGTGCAGCATGAAGGCCACCGGTGGGTTGACCCATTTCATGCTGGGGCTGGAGCCGGCTGGGCCGTCGGTGGCGCGGTGGGCGAATTTGCCGCCCACTGGGCGCGCGTTGCAAAAGGCGGCGAAGGCTTCCCTGATCTCTGCGCGGCTCAGGCAGGCGTAGTGCGCCATGCAGGCGCGCCAGTCGGTGGGCCAGCCGAGGGTGGTCACCAGTTCGCGCGACAGACCAAACGGCAGGTCGAAGCCGCCCACCCAGCCTCCTGGTGCGGCCAGACGCTCGCTCCAGGCATCGAGTGTTTCAAACCGCTCCAGCGTCTGCAGCAGCAGGCGGCCGCGGTCCACGCGACCCACCGCCAGGGTGATGGGTTTACGGCGCGACGGGGCACTGGTGAAGTCACAGCCCAGCAGCAGGGTGCTGGCCGATTCAGGCGCGGTGGGGTTCATGCGCTCAGCCTAGTGCAAGTGCGGTCACACCGGCGGCGATGCACAACGCGCCCAGCAGTCGGGCCACGCGATCACCCTCGCCCAGCAGATGGCCGCCGATGATGGCGGCAAACAGCATGGACACTTCGCGCGCCGGCGCCACGTGCGACAACGGCGCTTCTTTCATGGCGTACAGCACCAGCACATAGGCCACCGGGCTGACCACCGCCACCAGCAGGGCGTAGCGCCACTGCTGGCGCCACAACTGTCCGGCGGTGGGCAGGTCGCGCAGCACGGAAGGGGCGAGCAGCGCCACGCGCACGAAGTTGCCCATGTAGTCCACCAGGATGGGCGACATCAGCAGAAACTTGACCGCATAGCCATCAACCACCGTGTACGAGGCAATGAAGGCGCCGGTGAGCAGGCCGTAGCGCATGCCTTTGAGCACCCGCAGGCGCGCCTGGGGGTCTTGCGCGGCGCGCAGCAGGCCGGGGCCACCGGCGATCAGGAACACGCCGCCCACCACACCCGCAATGCCCGCCACGCCCAGCAGCGACACGCGTTCACCCAGCACCGTGATGGCCACCAGCGACGACAGCAGCGGCCCGGAGCCACGCGCCACCGGGTACACCACCGTGAGATCGGACTTGCGGTAGCCGCGCAGCAGGATGACGTAATAGAAGACATGCAGCACACCGCTGGCCACCACAAAACCCCATTCGGTGGCGCCCCAGAGCGGCACTTCGGTGCGCCCCAGCCACCAGCCCAGCGGCGCCCAGAACAGCATCATCAAAAAGGCGCTGAAGAAAGCAAACCGCGCATCGCCTGCGGCCTTTTTTGCAGCGATGTTCCAGCCGGCATGGATGAGGCCGGCGAGCACGATGAGGGCGAAGGCGGTCAGCGACATGGGGAACACACAAAGGCTGCAAACCCTGCCGGGCAATGGCAAGGTTCAAGCAACGCTGTTATCGCCTCATTGGCCAATCAGAATTCAGGGGTGAGATGAGCGGAAGCCGCGTTAAACGAGGGCCAAACCACTCTCCGGAGCACGGTGCCTCACTCCAGAGATACCGTGGAACCGGCTCCGCCGGGCCACTGGTATCGCCCCCTTGAAGGGGGTCGCGCGCAGCGCGGCGGGGGTGGGCAACAGTGCTCAGGCTCTTCCGATGATGCTGGCGGTCGCCATCAGTTCTTCAAGCAAGGCCAGCGACACCCTGCCCGACACCGCATAGGGATCGAACTCTGGCTTTTCGGAGTACTTGAGCACGATGGAGATGTTGAGCTTGCTCAGGTTGACCTGCCCCATCGTCCAGCCACCGAACCGGCGTTCGGTGATTTCTTCGTAGTCGAGCAGCACCACATCGGTGTGGCGTTCGTCGACGACGATGTGGTTGTAAAGCTCGTTCACCGCCTGGCGCCCGCCTTCAATCGCCTGCAGGAACACGCCCCCGCCGTAGCAGAGCACGCCAGTGATGCCGTTGCCCATGTTGTGGGCGCGGGAAGATTCGAGGATCGACTCGATGGCTTTCGAGCAGTCTTTGTTGACAGCGCGGCTGACGTAGAGCAAGCGGACCAGCATGGTGGGTATTTCCGGGTTTCAGCGCAGAATCATCGCGGGATGAGCGACAGGAATTCGCGGCGCAGGTTGGGGTCTTTGAGGAACACGCCTCGCATGACCGAGTTGATCATCTTGCTGTCCATGTCTTTCACGCCGCGCCAGCCCATGCAGTAGTGGCTGGCCTCCATGACGATGGCCATGCCGTCGGGCTGGGTCTTTTCCTGGATCAGATCGGCCAGTTGCACCACTGCCTCTTCCTGGATCTGGGGGCGGCCCATGATCCATTCGGCCATGCGCGCGTACTTGGACAGACCGATCACGTTGGTGTGTTCGTTGGGCATCACACCAATCCAGATACGACCGATCACCGGGCAGAGGTGGTGACTGCAGGCGCTACGCACGGTGATGGGCCCGACGATCATCAGCTCGTTGAGGTGCTCGGCATTGGGAAATTCGGTGACGCCAGGGCCTTCCACATAGCGGCCCTTGAACACCTCCTTGAGGTACATCTTGGCCACGCGGCGCGCCGTGTCGTTGGTGTTGTGGTCGTTCTCGGTGTCGATCACCATGCTGTCGAGCACGCCCTGCATCTTCTCCGTAACCTCTTCAAGCAACAAATCGAGCTCGCCCGGGCGAATGAACTCGGCAATGTTGTCGTTGGAGTGGAAACGCGCGCGGGCAGCCTTCACGCGTTCGCGAATCTTGACGGACAAGGGCACGCCCTGAGCGTCGTCCTGTGGGGCATCAGAAGCCATGGGTGAATCGGTTTTCATGAGCATGCGGCATGCTAACACCGGCCTTCAGGCGCTTGAATGGCCGGCAAATACCACGAGCCGGCCAGGGGTCTTGGCCCATGGCGCTCGCGCGGGCGCCTTTCAATTGTGCTCCCGGTGTCAATAGCGATGTCCCGTGAGAAACAGCGTCGCGCGCATGAAGCCAAAGGCCAGGCGGTCCAGCACCCGCTGGTACCGCGGTCTGCGGCCCACTGCCTGGGCGTCGATGCGCTGCCCGGCCTGCCGCATGATCTGGTCCAGACGCCCGTGCAACTGGCGGGCAAACCGCCGGTCGCTGCTCATGACATTGGCCTCTCTGGCCAGCAACAGCGACAGCGGGTCCAGGTTGGTGGAACCCACCGTGGCCCATCGCTGGTCGACCACGGCCACTTTGGCGTGCAGGGAACTGGGCGTGTACTCATGAATTTCAATGCCGGCCTTCAGCAGCGCCTGGTACACCGGACGCGCGGCGTGGTACTGCAGGAAGTTTTCGTACTTGCCTTGAAGCAACAGACGCACCACCACGCCACGGCTGGCGGCCATGATCAGCGCCTTGCGCAGCCGGCGCCCCGGAATGAAGTAGGCGTTCACAATCACGACCTCGCGCCGGGACTCGCCAATGGCCTTGAGGTAAGCCCGCTCGATGTCGTGACGATGCGTCACGTTGTCGCGCAACAGCAAGGTGGCCCGAGCGCCGTCCACGCCCAGCGGCGGCGCCTGGGCTGCCCCGGTGCTTTCTGCATCGTCCGGGTGCTCTGCATGCTTCGCGTGGTCGGCGTGGTCGATGTGGCCCGAGCTCCCATCCAGCACCTGCAACAGGCGCGAAAAATCTCCTTTGGGGCTGGCTTCACGCAGCGCGTCCCAGGCCGCCTTGAACTCGCGCTGCCGGGCCTTGCGCACCGCCTGCAGGCGCCACCACAGCTGCTCCATGGTGTCGGTCATGTCAGTCACCAGGGGGCCCGCCACGCGCAATGAAAAATCGAGGCGTGGCGCCTTGAGCCGGCCCAGCGCCACGTCGTCCTGGTCGTCGATGAGGTTGATGCCACCACAAAAACCGATGATGCCGTCGACCACACAGAGCTTGCGGTGCAGGCGGCGCCAGGTGCTGGGCAGAAGCAGCCCCAGGCGACCCATGGGGGCATACACCCGCCAGCGCACACCGGCCGCCGCAAAGCGCTTCGCCCATTCGGCCGGAATTCGCGGTGTGCCCACGCCGTCGACCACCAGACGCACGTTCACGCCCCGCTGGGCCGCACGCTCCATTGCCTGGGCCACCAGCAGTGCGGATCCGGCAAATTCAAAGATGTAGGTCTCGAGATGGATCACACTGCGCGCCGCGTCCATCGCGTCCACCAGCGCCGGGAAAAGCTCAGCGCCGCCTTGCAACAGCAGCAACTGGTGACCGGCATCTCCCGTGGAACGTTTGCCTGAGGCAGAAGATCCGGGCGTGGAGCTGCGGGTGGCGGCAACGAACATGGCTGCGCTGGCTACAACGCCAGTTCGGCGATCAGCGGCAGGTGGTCGGACATGCGTGCCCAGGCCCGGCCATGCGGCACCTGGGCCGACATCAGCTTGAGCCCGCGCACATAGATGCGATCAAGGTGCAGCAGCGGCAGGCGCGACGGATAAGTGGGCAGGCGGATGCCGTCAAACGTGTGCAGATCCAGCGCGGCCATGGGCTTGTGCAACTGTGCACCCCAATCGTTGAAATCTCCCGCCACGATCAACGGGGCGCTGCTGGGCACTTCGGTGGCGATGAACTGCCCCAGGCGCTGCACCTGTCGCTCGCGGCTGGCGTGGATCAGGCCCAGGTGCACCACCACCACGTGCACGTCCACCCCTTCAATGAACAGCTGGGCATGCAGCAGCCCGCGTTGTTCAAACCGGTGGTCGGAGACATCGGAATGCCGGGTGTCGAGCACCGGCCAGCGCGACAACAGGGCGTTGCCATGTTCCCCGTGGCGGGTGATGGCATTGGTTCGGTAGACCGCCTCGTAGCCCTCTGGCGACAGATACCCCGCCTGATCGAGTTCCGGCCAGCGGGTGAAGTGTTTTTCCAGCTTGCGGTTGTGCCGCCGCACTTCCTGCAGGCAGACGATGTCGGCATCGAACTGCTCGACCGCGTGCGCGAGGTTGTGGATTTCCAGCCGGCGCGCCGGCCCCAGGCCCTGCACGCCTTTGTGGATGTTGTACGTGGCCACTCGCAAGATGCTCATGACTTGAATGATCGCACGATGCCCGCCAAGTTTCGATCAGTCAACAACCAAGTGCGAAAGCAGCAAAATGGCTTCGGCGTTGGAGGGAGAAAAACACCGATCGGCCGCGGCCCGCCATGGCAACCATGTCTGGGCCCGGTGCTCGCGCGGGCTGAGGGTCACCGGCCTGCACGCCGGTATGCACAAACCAAACACGCGCTCGGTGTTTCGGGTGGTGCCGGGCGCATACCGGTGCAGCCACTGCGGGTAGATTTCGTAGACGTTTTCAATCCCCCAATCGGTCAACACGTGACCCGGGGCCAGCGCGTCCAGGCCGGTTTCTTCGGCCACTTCGCGCGCAGCGGTCAGTTCATAGGGCTCGTCTGCCGCATCCTTGGAGCCGGTGACCGATTGCCAGAAGCCAGGGGCATCTGCCCGCTCAATCAGCAGGACGTCCCGTTGCGGCGTGTACACCACCACCAGCACAGACTGGGGAATCTTGAATCCGGAGGGGGTGGGCAGATACGAAGGCGCGCCATGGGGGACCATCGTGAGCCAGTGTCAAAGGAAGCGGCCCAATGACAGGCCGGTCGCACGCCAGCGCTGGTACAGCTTCCACATCGACCAGCCTCGCCAACCGAGGGACCAAGCCTTGCGTGGCCGCCACACCACCAGAGCCAGCGCGCCAGCGGCCAGAGCTTCCGGGTGCGCCCGAATCCACCACCAAGCATCCTGCAGCCGGTCGGCGGTGGTGAAAACCGGGTTCAAAGCGGCCGACTGCTCAACCACTTGGCGTCGCAGCAGAGCCGAACGCGCCAGCAGGTTTTCACGCCGATGGGCCAGCGAGGCACTGCGCTGAGTCATGGCAACACCATCATGACCGGAGGCTTTCGCGATCCCGCTTGAGCTCTTCGGCGCTAGACGAAAAAAAACGCGTGCCGGCCAGTGCACGTTCCCGCGCCATCCAGGCAAACACACCACCCAGTGTCAGAAACAGGGTGGCAAATACCGAGAGGGCCAGCAGGCGGTGCGACTCCCAAAGGGCCACGGTGATCAGGATGGACAGGAACCCGAGCCCCAGGCTGACGAAGGTCACGGCCACAGCCCCATAAACCAGCAGCCCACCCAAGCGCTGGACTTCTTCCTGCGCTTCCACGCTGAGCAACTCCAGCCGCAGCTGCAGCAGCTCCAGCACAGTTCCGGCGAGAGTCTTGAGTGACGCGGACAACCGTTGCGGTGATTCAGACATGTGTTGGCGAGGTGGTCAACTGGCGGCTCAACGCCGGCCGATCAAGAGTCCGATGATCAGACCGGCACCTGCTGCCGTGCCGATCGCACGCCAGGGATGCTCATGCACGTAGTCGTCGGTGGCGCGCGCCACTTCGCGGGTCTTGAATCTGATGGTGTCCTCCACGTCGGCCAGTTTGTGGCGGGCGTTGCGCAGGTTCTCGTTGATCTTTTCACGGAGCTCAACCACCTTGCCTTCGGTTTGATGGGCCGTCGCCTGCATCAACTCTTCGGCGTCAGAGATCACGCGCTGCAAGTCGGCAACCAGTTTTTCCTTGTCTGCGAGAGATTCCAGCTTGGCTTTGCTCATCAGGTACTCCTTGTTAAAAAAACATGGTACCAAACCCTGTCAGCAGTGTGGCCATGTACTTCTTTTGACACAGCAAAGCAGTCGGAACAAGCCTTTCAGGCAACAAAAAAGGACGCTGAAACAGCGCCCTTTTTGGGAACAAGCAAGAGCGACGCTGAACCAGCCCTCCGTGGCCCCACGCGCCTCTCGGTGACTGTTCGGCTCTGCCTCAGGCCGACTTGGCCAGATCGGCGTTGCGCAGGCGGATATGCAGTTCGCGCAACTGCTTCTCGTCGACCAGGCTGGGTGCCTGTGTCAGCAGGCATTGTGCACGTTGCGTCTTGGGGAAAGCAATCACGTCGCGAATCGACTCGGCGCCGGTCATCAGCGTCACCACACGGTCAAGACCGAAGGCGAGACCGCCATGCGGTGGGGCACCGTACTGCAGCGCGTCGAGCAGGAAACCGAACTTGAGTTGCGCTTCTTCAGGCGTGATCTTCAAGGCATCGAACACCTTCTGCTGCACCGCCGCCGTGTGGATACGCACCGAGCCGCCACCGATTTCCCACCCGTTGAGCACCATGTCGTACCCCTTGGCGATGCACTTTTCAGGCGCAGTCACCATCCAGTCCTCGTGGCCATCCTTCGGAGCGGTGAACGGGTGGTGCACCGCGGTCCAGCGGTCGGCTTCCTCGTCGTGTTCGAACATGGGGAAGTCCACCACCCACAGGGGCGCCCAGCGGTCCTCGAACAACCCATTCTTCTTGCCCAGCTCGCTGTGGCCGATCTTGATGCGCAGCGCACCAATGGCGTCGTTGACCACCTTGGCCTTGTCGGCGCCGAAGAAGATGATGTCGCCGTCCTGCGCACCCGTGCGCTTCAGGATCTCGGTCACGGCCGCGTCGTGCAGGTTCTTCACGATCGGGCTCTGCAGTCCGTCGCGCCCCTTGGCCACTTCGTTGACCTTGATCCACGCCAGGCCCTTGGCGCCGTAGATCTTGACGAACTCGGTGTATGCGTCGATCTCGCTGCGGGTGATTTCTGCACCGCCGCGCACGCACAGGGCGACCACGCGGCCGTTCTTCATGGTGGCGGGTGCGCTGAAGACCTTGAAGTCCACATCGGCCATCACGTCGGTGAGTTCGGTGAACTCGAGCTTGACGCGCAAATCGGGCTTGTCGGAGCCGAAGCGGTGCATGGCCTCGCTGTAGGTCATCACCGGGAAATCACCCAGGTCCACGCCCAGGGTATTCTGGAACACGGTCTTGATCATGCCCTGGAACATGTCGCGAATGTCTTCCTCGGTCAGGAACGAGGTTTCGATATCGATCTGCGTGAACTCGGGCTGGCGGTCGGCGCGCAGGTCTTCGTCGCGGAAGCACTTGGTGATCTGGTAGTAGCGGTCAAAGCCCGACACCATCAGCAGCTGCTTGAACAGCTGAGGGCTTTGCGGCAACGCGAAGAAATGACCGTCGTGCACGCGGCTGGGCACGAGGTAGTCGCGTGCGCCTTCGGGCGTGCTCTTGGTGAGCATGGGGGTTTCGATGTCGATGAAACCGTTGGCGTCCAGAAACTTGCGCACTTCCATGGCCACGCGGTAGCGCAGCATCAGGTTGTTCTGCATGTAGGGGCGGCGCAGGTCGAGCACCCGGTGGGTCAGGCGCGTGGTTTCGCTGAGGTTATCGTCATCCAGCTGGAAAGGGGGCGTGATCGAGGCGTTGAGCACTTTGAGCTCGTGGCAAAGCACTTCGATCTTGCCGCTCTTGAGGTTGTCGTTGGTGGTGCCTTCCGGGCGTGCACGCACCAGGCCCGTGACCTGAACGCAATATTCATTGCGCACGTCTTCGGCCGTTTTGAACATCTCGGCGCGATCGGGGTCGCACACCACCTGCACGTAGCCTTCGCGGTCGCGCAAATCAATGAAGATGACACCACCATGGTCGCGGCGGCGGTTCACCCAGCCACACAACTGAACGGTTTCACCCATCTGGGCTTCGGTCACCAGACCGCAATAGTGGGAGCGCATGGCCATTTCAGGTCTTCTTTCAACAGATAAGCAGGGCATGCCCGCGGACAAAATTCAGGAAACGGACGGCGGCAGGGCGGCCGTCTTCAAAAGGGTGTTTCGCGGGCCACCCGGCACGATCACGCCCATGGACACGATGTAGGTCAAGGCCTCGTCCACCGTCATCTGCAGCTCGACGCAATCGCTCTTGCGCACCAGCACAAAGTACCCACCCGTCGGGTTGGGCGTGGTGGGCACAAACACGCTGCAGAAGTCGTCGGCGTCATTGACCGGTCGAGCACCGGGCCGGGCACGCAGTTGGGCAAGCAGGTCGCCCGTGGGCGAGCCAGTGAGAAAAGCAATGGTCCACATGCCCTCGTGCGGCCATTGGACCAGCAGCGCCTTTCGAAAAGCGTTGCCCTTCTCCGAAAACAGCGTGTCCGACACCTGTTTGACACCGGAGTAGATCGAACGAACGACCGGAATGCGGTGCAACAGCGCGTGCCACCAGTGCACGAGCTTGTTTCCGATGATGTTGGACGCCATGGCGCCAATGGACAGCACCACCGCCAGCGCAAACACGACACCCAGGCCGGGGATGTGCATGCCCAGGACCTGATCGGGATGCCAGCTGGCCGGCAGGATGCCCAAGGTCTGATCCAGCGTGGTGACGACCCAGTCCAGCACCCAGAGGGTGATGATCAGGGGCACCAGAACCAGCAGGCCCGAAAGCAGCCATTTGCGCAAGGAGGGCATGGCCAGTGTCAGGCTGACGATGTGCCAGGCGATGCACTGGCAGGCGCCTTGGCGGCCGCCGGAGGCGTCGCTGCAGCCACCGGGGAAGGCGAAGATGCGGTGTTCGATTCACCCACCCCCTTGGCAGCGGGCTCGGCAACCGCAGGGCTGGCGCCCTCCGTCGCCGCAGGCGTGGCAGCAGGTTTGCTGCCTTCGCGAAAATCGGTGACGTACCAGCCGGAGCCCTTGAGTTGAAATCCCGCTGCCGTCAGCTGCTTGCGGAAACTGGGTTGACCGCAAGCGGGGCAAACGGTCAAAGGATCGTCTGACATTTTTTGAAGAACGTCCTTGGCATGACCGCAGGACTCGCACTTGTACGCATAGATGGGCATGGCTGGAACCTGATGAAAAGCGGTAGGACCCGGAAGGATCAAGGCGGAAGATGACCGGCTGGACCCACTTCCGTCTGGCGGCAAACACCTGCCGACGGAAGTCGGAACAAAACCGGGCATTATAAATTGCGGCCCCGCTCAATGGGGCGCCTGTTCATCGCCCAGCAAGGCTTCACCAGATTCGCACCCGCAGCAGCACCTGCATGAGGATCAGGCCCAGCAGGAATCCCAGACCACCCCAGATGACTCCCTGCAGCAGACGATTGGTGCGCCGCTGCTCCGACAGCAGGGCATCCAGCTCTCGCCGCATCTCGTGTGGTTTGTGGTGCAGGTAATCGTGCAACAGGCGCGGCAAGGCCGGCAACAATTTGGCGTATTGGGGTGCTTCTTCCTTGAGCTGCTGCAACAGCTTTTGCGGGCCGAGCTGCTCCATCATCCACTTCTCTAGAAACGGCTTGGCCGTGTTCCAGAGATCCAGCTCCGGGTCGAGGTCGCGCCCCAGGCCCTCGATGTTGAGCAAGGTTTTTTGCAACAGCACCAGTTGCGGCTGTATTTCCACGTGGAAGCGGCGTGAGGTCTGGAACAGGCGCATCAACACCATGCCGAGGGAAATTTCCTTCAACGGCCGGTCAAAGTAAGGTTCACAGACCGCCCGAATGGCCGACTCCAGTTCGTCGATGCGCGTGTCGGCCGGCACCCAGCCCGACTCCACATGGAGTTCGGCCACGCGCTTGTAGTCGCGGCGAAAAAAAGCGGTGAAGTTCTGCGCCAGGTATTCCTTGTCGAATTCGGTAAGGGTGCCGACGATGCCGAAATCGAGCGAGATGTAGCGACCGAAGGTCGCGGGGTTGACGCTGACCTGGATGTTTCCCGGGTGCATGTCGGCATGGAAGAAACCGTCACGAAACACCTGGGTAAAAAAGATGGTGACGCCGTCCCGCGCCAGCTTGGGGATGTCCACCCCCATCCGCCGGAGTTCGTCCACCCGGTTGATGGGCAGGCCGTGCATGCGCTCCATCACCATCACTTCCGTGTGGCAGTAGTCCCACAGCATCTCCGGGATGAGGACCAGATCCAGCCCCTGCATGTTGCGGCGCAACTGGGCGGCATTGGAGGCCTCACGGACCAGATCGAGTTCATCGTGCAGGTACTTGTCGAACTCACCCACCACTTCGCGCGGCTTCAGACGCTTGCCATCGGACGAGAGTTTTTCGACCCAGCCCGCCATCATCCGCATCAGGCTGAGATCCTTCTCGATCACCGGAAGCATGTGGGGCCGCAACACCTTCACGGCCACCTCGCGTCCCCCATGCCGGCCGCTTCGCAGGGTGGCAAAGTGCACCTGTGCAATCGAGGCACTGGCCACCGGGACCTGCTCAAAATGGCTGAACACCGTGTCCAGCGGCTTGCCAAAAGCCCGCTCGATGGTGGCCACCGCCACCGCGCTGGGAAACGGGGGCACCCGGTCCTGCAAACGGGCCAGTTCGTCGGCGATGTCGGCCGGCAACAGGTCGCGCCGCGTGGACAGCACCTGCCCGAACTTGACAAAAATGGGGCCCAGGCGCTCCAGCGCCAGGCGCAGGCGCTCACCGCGAGGGCTGCTGAGATCCCGGCCGATCGAGACAATGCGTGTCAGCAGGCGCAGGCCAGGCCGCTGGAAACTGGAGAGCACCAGCTCATCCAGGCCATACCGCAACACCACCCAGACGATGAAGATGCCGCGAAAAAGCCGCGTCATGCTGCCGTTCCGCCTTCGCCCTTGGCTTCAGGCCCGGCGGGAGCGGAAGACGGGGTCACCGGCGCCGCCGGTGAGGCCGGTGAGGCCGGCGAGAAGGGTCGACGCACAGCGAACCCTTCTGGAAGTCGGGCCAAAAAAGACTGCAGTGCCTGTGCGGCAGAACGAGCGAATCGACCCAACGTGTGGGCCGTCGCGTCGCCCACGAAGCGGGAAAGATCTTCTTCCACATCCCAGCGCACGTTGTCCACCAGCCAGGCCACCTCGGCCGCCAGCTGGACATCGCCCTGGATGTCCACGCCAGGCTTCTGCCCGGTCAACACACTCTGCGCCAGGGACAAAGGTGAAGTCTGGGTCAGTGTCATGCTCAGCTCGGGCTTCGCGTCGGGCGGACAGCGCTCCAGCAGGCCCGCGGCGGTGGGGGCCAGCGTGAGGTGAAAGTCGCCCCACTGAATGCGCACCGGTTTGCCCTTCTGGCGCCGCAAGCGGTCCTGGGCAGCCTTTTCCTGCATCAGCACATGGTTGAGAAACAGCACCACGCGGTTCTGAAGCTCGTCCACCACCCATTCGGGTGGCCGAATGGCTCCCAGCAAAGACTGGAGAAAGTTCACGGGCATGCCGCCAGCGGAGTCAGAAGCAGCTGAAGAGGATTGGGATTCGTTTTTCATGGCGTACCGATTTTGACGGATAACCGCTGGTTCAAAACAATCCGGATGCCAGGCCAGGGACTCCAGCGCCGGCAGGTTGACCGAAACCGACTTTGAGACGCTTTCTGCCCGGAACCGTATCGGGCAGCCGCCAGCCCCAAAAAAAAGGGGCACTCTGCTTGCCCCTTTTGATGTGGATTGTCAGCGCTGAGCTATTGCAATGCCTGCACACCCGCCACCAGCCAGCCGCCGGGACCTGATTTGGGACGGGTGATGTTCCAGACTTCGCGGAATGGACTCGGCCCGGCCGATTCGTCTTCCCGGATCAGTCCGGAAAACTCCACGCTGGCCATGTATTCGGAGGCCTGCTCTTCGATGCCAAGCAACTGCGCATCCAGCACCACGACCTCGGTCTTGTTCACAGCACCGCCAGCGGCCTGTTCCCGATCGGCCAGCTGTTGCTTGATCTGCTCCAGCATGTCGTCGGTCATCATGGCGCGCAGACTGACCATGTCGGAACGGTCCCAGGCGTCCTGCAACCGGATGAAATTGCCCTTGGACGCGTTCAGGAAACCTTCCTGGTCAAAGTCCTGTGGCACACCCCAGGATTGAGAGCCTGCAAGCGCCGATCCGATCATGGAGCCACCCAGCGCCCCGGGGGCACTGTCAGATGTTGCACCACCACGCTCCCAGGGCCGGGCGGACGCATCATTGCCGACGTTCTGAGGGCTGTACCCCCGTGGGGTGATGGCGTTGCCGGCACCACCTGCCGGCGCCGGGGAAGCACCCTGGTAGGCCAGGCCCGCATTGCGGGTGGCGGGCTGGCGGCTGCGCATGATCATGCCCACGACGGCCATCACGACCACGGCAATCAAGGCAAACAGCAGGATCTGGGCAAAGGCTTCACCCAGACCAAGCGCTGAAGCCAGCCAGGCCAGCCCCAGGCCCGCAGCCAGTCCGCCGAGCATGGCGCCCCAGGGCCGCTTGGGAGCAGCCGCCGCCGGTGCGGCCGAAGCCGGGCGAGTGGCTGCGCTCTGTGCAGGAGCCTGTTGGGGCGCAGCCTGCTGCGACGGCGGCGCCGTGTTGCGCTGTGTCACGTTGCCGGATTGTTTACCGAAGGAAAACCCGCCACCCAGGCGCTTCGCAAAGGCGTCCTGCGTACCCACCACCAGCGCGCACACCAAAACCAGCGACCACAACTTGTTCATTGCCATTTGTCCCTTTACCCTTTAATAAGAATTCTTCAACTCACACCTTGTTTTCGGCAAGGTCTGTCAACACTTGATTCCCACGTGCAAAGCCACGACACCAGCCGTCAGGTTGTGCACATCCACATGGCCAAAGCCAGCCTGCTTGATCATCTGCCGCAAGGTCTCCTGGTCCGGATGCATGCGAATGGACTCGGCCAGGTACCGGTAGCTTTCTTCGTCCTTCGCGACCCATTTGCCCAGCTTGGGCAGGATGTTGAAGGAGTACCAGTCATAGGCCTTTTCCAGCGGCTGCGCCACTTTTGAAAACTCCAGCACCAGCAGCTTGCCGCCCGGCTTGAGGGTCCGACACATCTCGGCCAGTGCAAGTTCCTTTTTGGTCATGTTGCGCAGACCGAATGCCACGGACACGAAATCAAAGGATTCGCTGGCAAACGGCAACTGCTCGGCATCGCAGACCAGCGTGGGCAACACCACGCCCAGGTCGAGCAGCCGGTTGCGCCCTTCGCGCAGCATGCTTTCGTTGATGTCGGTGTGCACCACGCGCCCGGTGGGCCCGACCTTCTTCGAGAAAGCCAGAGAAAGATCGCCCGTGCCACCCGCGATGTCGAGCACCTGATCACCAGGCTGCGGATTGGCCACCGTCAGCGTGTAGCGCTTCCATAAGCGATGAAGTCCCCCGGACATGAGGTCGTTCATCAGGTCGTATTTGGGGGCCACCGAATCGAACACGCTTCGAACGCGTTGCGCCTTCTCTCGCTCGTCGACCGTCTTGAAACCGAAGTGAGTGCTAGCCATGGGGAGAATATTAATGGTTTAGGCCCTGTTCACACGGCATTTCTGGGTGTAAATGGGGAGAAGCGGTGCGATTCCTGGCACTAATGACTACCGCAGCCCTGCCCCGCCTTCTCCGGCATTGGCGAATCGCGGTCCGCTCCTGCGGCCTGCAGCCTCGCGTTGTAATCCGTCCACAACTCGTCCTGCTTCGAGCCGAGGAAGTACAGGTAGTCCCAGGAAAAAATGCCCGAGTCGTGCCCGTCGCTGAACGTGGGCTGCACCGCATAGTTGCCCACCGGCTCCAAGCCCAGAATGCCCACTTCCCGCTTGCCGGTCTGCAGCACTTCCTGACCCGGGCCATGCCCCTGCACCTCAGCCGAAGGCGAGTACACCCGCATCAGTTCGAAGGGGATGCGGAAGGTCTGCCCGTCAGAAAAGCTCACTTCCAGCACACGCGAAGCGCCGTGCAAGGTGATGTCCTGCGGTGTCGGGGTGTTCTTGTCCAGTCCAGCCATGTTGGTCTCCAACGGATATCGGTATCAGGCGTCGTCAGAATACCCTGCGACGAATGGGATGCCTTTGTCCAGAAACACCGTCGGGCCGGCTTTGCCGGACGACTGGTGTTGCCCCCTTGAGGGGGCTGAGGGCTGCGGCTCCAAGCCTGCCTGCGCAGGCTTGGACAGTCCGAAGAAGCATCGACTCTGGCGATGCTGCGGCCTGCAAGGCACGCCGAAGGCGGCGCGGGGGTGTTTCAAACGAGCACCCGCTCAATACCGCCCTGATTGGCAGCCGCCACGTACTCCGGCAGCCAGTCCTTGCCCAGGATCTGGTTGGCCATTTCGACCACGATGTAGTCGGCTTCGAGCAGACCGTTCTTCAGATCATCGCCGTAGCGGCTCAGCCCCTGCAGGCAACTGGGGCAAGACGTCAGCATCTTGATGTTGCCGGTCTCGCTCACTGTACCGGCAGCGCGCAGGGTCGCTTCGCCTTTCTTGATCTCTTCCTCCTTGCGGAAGCGGATCTGGGTCGAAATATCGGGCCGGGTCACGCCCAGGGTGCCGCTCTCGCCACAGCAGCGCTTGCTCTCCACCACGTTGTCGCCCACCAATGCCTTGACCGTTTTCATCGGATCCTGCAGTTTCATGGGGGTGTGGCAGGGGTCGTGATAGAGGTAGCCCCCCTGCCCGGCTGGCAGCGTGATGCCTTTTTCCAGCAGGTACTCGTGGATGTCGATGATGCGGCAGCCCGGGAAGATCTGGTCAAACTCATAGCCCTGCAACTGGTCATAGCAGGTGCCGCAGCTCACCACCACGGTCTTGATGTCCAGGTAGTTCAGCGTGTTGGCCACACGGTGGAACAGCACCCGGTTGTCGGTGATCATCTTCTCGGCCTTGTCGAACTGGCCACTGCCGCGCTGAGGGTAGCCGCAGCACAAATAACCCGGCGGCAACACCGTCTGAACACCCGCGTGCCAGAGCATGGCCTGGGTCGCCAGCCCCACTTGGCTGAACAGACGTTCGGAGCCACAGCCTGGAAAGTAGAAGACCGCTTCCGTTTCGGCCGTGGTGGCTTGTGGGTTGCGGATGATCGGAACGTAATCCTTGTCCTCAATATCCAGCAGCGCACGCGCCGTCTTCTTGGGCAATCCACCCGGCATCTTCTTGTTGATGAAGTGGATCACCTGTTCCTTGATGGGCGCAGCACCCAGCGTGGCCGGCGGCGCCTTGGTCTGCTTGCGCGCCACGCGCTTGAGCAGGTCGTTGGCCAGGCGTTGGGCCTTGAATCCCACGCCAACCATGGCTGTGCGCATCAGCTTGATGGTTTCGGGGTTCGACGCGTTGAGGAAGAACATGGCCGCCGCGTTGCCCGGGCGGAAGCTCTTCTGGCCCATCTTGCGCAACAGGTTGCGCATGTTCATGGTCACATCGCCGAAGTCGATGTTGACCGGGCAAGGGCTCAGGCATTTGTGACACACCGTGCAATGGTCGGCCACGTCTTCGAACTCTTCCCAATGCTTGATGCTGATGCCGCGTCGCGTCTGTTCTTCATACAGGAAGGCCTCGACCAGCAGCGACGTGGCCAGAATCTTGTTGCGCGGGCTGTACAGCAGGTTGGCGCGCGGCACGTGCGTGGCACACACCGGTTTGCACTTGCCGCAGCGCAGGCAGTCTTTCACGCTGTCGGCGATGGCGCCGATGTCGCTGCGCTGCATGATCAGCGACTCGTGCCCCATCAGGCCAAAGCTGGGGGTGTAGGCGTTGCTGAGGTCGGCGCTGCGCAGGCTCGCGTCGTGTGCCAGTGCGGGTGTGCCTGCAAATTCGCGCAGCAGTTTGCCCTTGTTGAAGCGGCCTTCGGGGTCGACCCTGGCCTTGTATTCGGCGAAAGGTCGCAGTTCGTCGTCGGTCAGGAATTCCAGCTTGGTGATGCCGATGCCGTGTTCACCTGAGATCACGCCGTCCAGGCTGCGCGCTAGCACCATGATGCGGCCCACGGCTTCGTGGGCGGTCTGCAACATTTCGTAGTCGTCGCTGTTGACCGGGATGTTGGTGTGCACGTTGCCGTCGCCCGCGTGCATGTGCAACGCCACCCACACCCGGCCCTTGAGCACACGCTGGTGAATCGCCTGGCATTCGGCCAGGATCGGCCCAAACGCCGCGCCCGCGAAGATGCCTTGCAGCGGCGCACGGATCTGTGTCTTCCAGCTCGCACGCAGGCGATGGTCCTGCAACTGCGGGAACAGCGTATCCACGTCGCGCAGCCAGCCGGCCCACAGGGCGCGCACTTCGCGCACCAGGGCAAGCGCCTGTTGCACGCGGTCTTCCAGCAACTCGGCGCTGGGAATGTCGTTGGCATCGTCGCTCTTGCCCAGCGGCAGGTGGCCGCGAGTGAAAAACGCCTCCAGCGATTCGCAGAGTCTGAGCTTGTTGCGCAGCGACAGCTCAATGTTGATGCGTTCGATGCCTTCCGTGTACTCGCCCATGCGAGGCAGCGGAATCACCACGTCTTCATTGATCTTGAAGGCGTTGGTGTGTTTGCTGATGGCTGCCGTGCGCTTGCGATCCAGCCAGAATTTCTTGCGCGCTTCCGGGCTGATGGCCACGAAGCCTTCGCCACTGCGCGAATTGGCCAGCCGGATCACCTCGCTGGTGGCGCGGGCCACCGCGTCGGCGTCGTCACCCACGATGTCGCCCACCAGCACCATCTTGGGCAAGGTGCCGCGCTTGCTCTTGGTCGCGTAGCCCACGGCCTTCAGGTAGCGATCGTCCAGATGCTCCAGGCCGGCCAGAATGGCGCCGCCCGGGCGCTTCATCTCGCCGAACATGAAGTCCTTGATGTCGACGATCGACGGCACGCAATCCTTGGGATTGCCGAAGAATTCGAGACACACGGTGCGCACATGGTCCGGCATGCGATGCACCACCCAGCGCGCGCTGGTGATCAGGCCGTCACAACCTTCTTTCTGGATGCCCGGCAGACCGCTGAGAAATTTATCGGTCACATCCTTGCCAAGGCCTTCCTTGCGGAAGGTCTTGCCGGGAATGGCCAGCCGCTCGGTGCGCAGGAGGGTCTTGCCATCGGCCTGGAAATACTTCAGTTCGAACGTGGCCACCTCAGCGTCGTGGATCTTGCCGAGGTTGTGGTCGAGCCGGGTCACTTCCAGCCACTCGGCCTGCGGCGTGACCATGCGCCAGCTCACCAGGTTGTCGAGTGCCGTGCCCCAGAGCACCGCCTTCTTGCCGCCGGCATTCATGGCGACGTTGCCGCCCACGCACGAGGCTTCGGCCGAGGTCGGGTCGACCGCGAACACATGCCCTGCCCGCTCGGCGGCGTCGGCCACGCGTTGGGTCACCACCCCGGCTTCGGTCCACACCGTGGGCAAGGCTTTGTCGTGGCCCGGCACCGTCACCCACTCGAGCTCGGTCATGGCTTCGAGCTTTTCGGTGTTGATCACCGCGCTCTTCCAGGTCAGCGGAATGGCGCCGCCGGTGTAGCCGGTACCGCCCCCGCGTGGGATGATGGTCAGCCCCAGTTCAACACAACCCTTGACCAGCGCCGCCATTTCGGCTTCGGTGTCGGGCGTGAGCACCACGAAGGGGTATTCCACCCGCCAGTCGGTGGCATCGGTCACATGCGAGACACGGGACAACCCGTCGAACTTGATGTTGTCGCGGGCGGTCAGCTTGCGCAGTGCTTTGGTGGCACGCTGGCGCAGCGCCGCCATTTCTTCAAACGAGCCGGCGAACCTGTCCACGGCTGCCTTGGCTGCTTTGAGCAACTCGGCCACCAAAGCGTCGCGGTCGGCATCGTCCTGAGGGGTGCGTCGCTTCTGCACCTCGCCCAGGCGGTGATGCAAGGCATCCACCAGTTGCTTGCGGCGCTTGGGGGTATCGAGCAGGTCGTCCTGTAGATAGGGATTGCGCTGCACCACCCAGATGTCGCCCAGCACTTCGTAGAGCATGCGGGCCGAACGGCCGGTGCGCCGCTCACCGCGCAAGCCGTCCAGCAAGGCCCAGGCGCGCTCACCCAGCAACCTCAACACAATTTCACGATCCGAGAAGGAGGTGTAGTTGTACGGGATTTCGCGCAAACGTGGCGCGTCGTCGGTCGGCGTGGCGAGAAGCGAGAGCGGTGTCGGAGCGTTCATTGTGTGGCAGTCGCCAGCATGACTGTGGGGAACCCAAGATGGTACCGCAGCGCTACTTACACCCACCCCCCTTATGGAAACCCCTGTTGTCATGTCCACGAAAACTGTATGCAATCAATTTGTCACAAAAGACCGATAGGCTTCGGCCTTCCCAACCAATCAACAGGAGCAACCATGCACAAGAGATTCATGCCCTTGACGGGCGCGCTGGCGCTCGCCGCGCTGATCAGCACCCCCGTCCATGCCCAGACTGAAATTCAGTGGTGGCATTCGATGACGGGCGGCCTGAACGACTGGGTGCTGGACCTGGCCAACGGTTTCAACAGCAGCCAGACCGAATACAAGATCGTGCCGACCTACAAAGGCACCTACGACGAAACCATGCCAGCCGCCGTGGCCGCCTTCCGCGCCGGCAACGCGCCGCACATCCTGCAGGTTTTTGAAGTGGGTACCGCCACGATGATGGCCGCCAAGGGCGCCGTGGTGCCGGTGGGCAAGGTGCTCGCGGACGCGGGCTACAAGTTCGATCCCAAGGCTTACATCCCAGCCGTGGTGGGCTATTACACGGCGCCCAACGGCCAGATGCTGAGCTTCCCGTTCAACAGTTCAACCACCGTCTTCAACTACAACAAGGACCTGTTCACCAAGGCCGGTCTCGACCCCAACCAGCCACCCAAGACCTGGCCTGAAGTGGTGCTCGCGGCGGCCAAGCTCAAGGCCTCCGGCGTGGCCTGTCCCTTCACCACCAGCTGGCAGGGCTGGACCCAGCTGGAAAGCTTCTCCACCTGGCACAACACCGAGTTCGCCAGCCAGGGCAACGGCTTTGGTGGCACCAGTGCACGCCTGACCGTCAACAGCCCGCTGCACGTGCGCCACATAGAGAACCTCTCCAACATGGCCAAACAAGGCCTCTTCGTCTACCGCGGCCGCGGCAACAAGGCCGACGCCTCCTTCTATTCCGGCGAATGCGCCATGGCCACGGCCTCCTCGTCGACGTACGCAAGCATCAAGAAGAATGCCAAGTTCGAGTTCGGCATTTCGACCCTGCCCTACTACCCGGACGTGGCAGGCGCGCCGCAGAACACCGTGATCGGTGGCGCGTCGCTCTGGGTCATGGGCGGCAAAAAACCCGCAGAGTACAAAGGCGTGGCCGCCTTTTTCAACTACCTGACAAACGCCGAGATCCAGGCAAAGAGTCACCAGCGCACGGGCTACCTGCCGATCACGCTGGCCTCGTTCGAGTTGACCGAGAAAACCGGCTTCTACAAAGAGAACCCGGGCACCGACGTGGCGGTGAACCAGATGATCCGCAAGACCACCGACAAATCGCGTGGTATCCGTCTGGGCAACTTCATTCAGGTCCGCGCCATCGAGGACGAAGAGCTGGAGCAGGTCTGGGCAGGCAAGAAATCGGCCAAGGAGGCACTGGACGCCATCGTCAGCCGCGGCAACGAGCAACTCGAGCGCTTCCAGAAAGCCAACTAAGTGCGATCGGGGCGGGTCCCAAGGCCTGCCGTTATGCTCTCGCCTCCCCCGTCCGGTGATCCCGGCGGGGGATTTCTGATTGAAACACCGTGGCTTCTGAAAAACGCGTCGTCTTCCGCTCTACCTGGCTACCCTGGGTGCTGCTCGCGCCGCAGGTGGCGGTGATCACCATCTTCTTCTTCTGGCCCGCAGCGCAAGCGCTGCTGCAGTCGTTCCAGCAGTCCGACGCGTTCGGCCTGTCCACCGAATGGGTGGGCTTGCAGAACTTCGAAAATCTGTTGAATGATCCCTCCTACCTGGCCTCGTTCAAGATCACAGCCATCTTCTCCGTGCTGGTGGCGAGCCTGGGCATCGGCATTTCGCTGCTGCTTGCCGTGTTTGCCGACCGCGTCGTCAAGGCCACGCTGGTCTACCGCACCCTGCTGATCTGGCCCTATGCCGTTGCTCCAGCTGTGGCGGGTGTGCTCTGGCTGTTCATGTTCGCCCCTTCCATCGGCATCGTCTCCTACGCCTTGCGCGGCCTGGGTTTCGAGTGGAACCACCTGCTCGACAGCGACCACGCCATGACACTGATCGTGATCGCGGCCGTCTGGAAGCAGATTTCGTACAACTTCCTGTTCTTCCTGGCCGGCCTGCAAAGCATCCCGAAATCGCTGATCGAGGCCGCAGCCATCGATGGGGCGAAGCCCTGGCGCCGTTTCTGGTCGATCCAGTTCCCGCTGCTGTCCCCCACCACCTTTTTCCTGTTCGTGATCAATGTGGTGTACGCCTTCTTCGACACCTTCGCCATTGTGGACGCCGCCACCGAAGGCGGCCCGGGGCGGGACACTGCGATTCTGGTTTACAAGGTCTATTACGACGGCTTCAAGGCCCTCGACCTGGGTGGCTCGGCGGCGCAGTCCGTGGTCTTGATGGTGATCGTCATTGCCTTGACCATCATCCAGTTCCGTTTCGTCGAGAAGAAGGTGCAGTACTGATGCCGACCCCTTTTCACACCAGCCTTACCGGGCACCGCAGACTGATGGAGCACTGCTGATGGTCGAGCGCAATCGCTGGCTGCGCGTGCTCTCGCACGCCGTCCTCATCCTGGGCGTGTTTGTCGTCGCCTTTCCCTTGTACGTGACCTTCGTCGCCTCTACGCAGACCGCCACCGAGATCCTGCAGGCACCGATGTCGTTATGGCCCGGCAGCCATCTGATCGAAAACTACACCGCTGCCCTGCAGGGCACCGGCATGGGCGCTGCATCGAATGCGCCGGTCGGTCGCATGATGATGATCAGCATGATCACGGCGCTGGTCATTGCCATCGGCAAGATTGCGATCTCGTTGCTGTCGGCCTTCGCGATCGTGTACTTTCGCTTTCCGTTCCGCATGTTCTTTTTCTGGGCAATCTTCGTCACATTGATGCTGCCGGTTGAAGTGCGCATCGGCCCCACCTATTCGGTGGTGGCCAGCCTGGGCATGCTCAATACCTATGCGGGTCTCACCATTCCGCTGATCGCTTCCGCGACCGCGACCTTTCTGTTCCGGCAGTTCTTCCTGACCGTGCCGGACGAACTCGTAGAAGCCGCGCGCATGGACGGCGCCGGGCCGATGCGGTTCTTCAAGGACGTGCTGGTGCCCTTGTCCACCACCAGCATCGCAGCCCTGTTCGTGATCCAGTTCATCTACGGCTGGAACCAGTACCTGTGGCCTTTGCTGGTCACCACCGAAGAAACCATGTACCCGGTGGTGATCGGCATCAAACGCATGATCAGTGGCGGCGACGCGGCCACCGACTGGAACATCGTGATGGCCACCGCCGTGCTGGCCATGATCCCGCCCGCGCTGGTTGTGATCCTGATGCAGCGCTGGTTCGTCAAGGGTCTGGTGGATACCGAGAAGTAATGAACGCGCGACAGGGGCCATGAGGTGCGATCCACCCCTTGACCCTGTCCCCAACTGAACAGAGACTGAAAACAACATGGCCTCCATCTCCCTTCGCGATGTCGTCAAGCGTTACCGCACCGGCAAAACCGAACTGCAAGTCATCCACAGCGTCAACGCCGAGATTGCCCACGGCGAATTCATCGTGATCGTCGGTCCCTCGGGCTGCGGCAAATCCACCCTGCTGCGCATGGTGGCAGGTCTGGAGGAAATCAGCAGCGGCGAGATCAGCATCGGTGAGCGGGTGGTCAACGAGTTGGAACCGGCTGAGCGTGACATCGCGATGGTGTTCCAGAACTACGCGCTCTACCCGCACATGACCGTGTTCGACAACATGGCCTACGGCCTGAAAATCAAGAAAGTGCCGATCGACGAGATCAAGCAGCGGGTCGACAAGGCCGCAGGCATCCTGGAACTGGGCCACCTCCTCGCGCGCAAACCACGCGAACTCTCGGGCGGCCAGCGCCAGCGCGTGGCCATGGGGCGTGCCATCGTGCGCCAGCCCCAGGTATTCCTGTTCGACGAACCGCTCTCCAACCTCGACGCCAAGCTGCGCGCCCAGACACGCCTGGAGATCCAGAAGCTGCACCGCGAGCTAGGCATCACCTCGCTGTTCGTCACCCACGACCAGGTGGAGGCCATGACGCTGGCCCAGCGCATGATCGTGATGAACGCGGGCAACATGGAGCAGTTCGGCACACCGGAAGAGGTGTATTCCCGCCCGGCCACCACCTTCGTGGCCAGCTTCATCGGCTCCCCTCCCATGAACCTGTTGAAGCATGCACCGGGTGGTCGCCCTGGCAGCCTCCTCGGCATCCGGCCTGAGCATCTGGACATGGGTACCAGTGGCTGGGCCCTGCAGGTGGAAACCGTGGAACTGCTCGGTGCCGAGCGCCTGGTGCATGCCCGCCTGGGTGACGAACAACTGATCATCCGCACCCACGAGGACCAGGGAGCTCCGGAGATCGGCAGCACCATCCACGTCCTGCCACGGGAAGACCGCCTGCACTGGTTCGACGCCGAGACGGGCAAACGGCAATGAAGCCTGTCAGTCCATCCCGCCACACAAAAGCCTCCGAAACAGTTTCCGCGGCGGCCTGGCCCTACCCCCTCTGGATCGCGCACCGGGGCGCCGGGCGCCTGGCACCAGAAAACACGCTCGCCGCCTTTCGTGTGGGCGCCTCGCACGGCTACCGCATGTTCGAATGCGACGCGAAGCTGAGCGCCGACGGTGTGGTGTTCCTGATGCACGACGACACGCTGCAACGCACCACCAATGGCGAAGGCATTGGCGGACACCACGACTGGCGCCACCTCAGCCAGCTCGACGCTGGCGCCTGGCACTCGCGTGGTTTTGCCGGCGAACCGCTGGCGACGCTGGGTGCCGTGGCGGCCTATTGCCTGGCCAATGCCTGCTGGCTGAACATCGAGATCAAACCCACGCCCGGACTGGAGCGGGTCACCGGAGAGGTGGTTGCTAAAGAGGCTGTCGCGCTGTGGGCGGCTTCATCTTCGGATTCCCCGCTTCTGACCTCATTTCAACCTGAGGCCCTGCAAGGCGCCCGGGAGGCCGCGCCCGATCTGCCGCGCGGTCTGTTGCTTGACACACTGTGGGACGGTTGGCTGGACGTTGCAAAGGAACTGGGCTGCGTGGCCATCGTGTGCAACCACGCGCTGTGGGACAAGACCACGATGGCGCAGGCCACTCAGGCCGGCATGCGCACTTTGGCCTACACGGTCAACGACGAGTGGGCCGCCGACCGCTTGCTGGCCTTGGGCATTGACGGTGTGATCACCGACCGCGTCGAACGCTTTGCCCCGGCCCGGGCGGCAGTGTAAGGTTCCGGCGGGTGGCGCTCAACGCCTGCGCAACCACCACACCAAGGTGCCTTGCACCGCCACAAGGGCAGCGTAGGTCGCGACCTTGCCATCGCGCCCGAAGTACGCCAGCCCCGCGAAGAGCACCGCAGCACCTGCCAGCATCAGAAACCCCAGCGTCAGGCCGGGGTGACGTCCGCCGCGCCAGAAGCCTGCGAAAAGCCACAGCAACAAGGCCGTCACCAAGGCTGGGGCAAGAAATCCGGCCAAGTGCAGCGCCAGGGCTATCACTGTCATTTGAGCGTCAACGTGTGCGGCATAAGCGATCAATTTTATAATCCGGGAATGTCTGTCTGGGCGCTCGGCATCAACCACCACACGGCTCCGCTCGATTTGCGGGGCCGATTTGCCTTCGCCCTCGATCAAATTCAGCCCACGCTGCACGGCTACAGGCAAAGCCTCGCTCGCCAGCCAGAGGCCACTCTGCTTTCCACCTGCAACCGCACCGAGCTCTATGGTGCGGGGGATCAGGCGGCGGTCGAACCCACCCTTGATTGGTTGGCCCAGACGGGTGGCGTGAGCGCGCACGTGCTCAGGGACCATGCTTACATTCTTCGCGAGGACCAAGCGGCGCGCCATGCGTTCCGGGTGGCCAGCGGCCTGGACAGCATGGTGCTGGGCGAACCCCAGATCCTGGGCCAGATGAAAGACGCCGTGCGCGCCGCAGACGACGCCGGCGCCCTCGGCACCACCTTGCACCAGCTGTTCCAGCGCTCGTTTGCCGTGGCCAAGCAGGTTCGCAGCTCCACCGAAATTGGCGCGCATTCCATCAGCATGACGGCCGCCGCCGTCCGGCTCGCCGGGCAATTGTTCGAAGACCTGCGCGACATCAAAGTGCTTTTCGTCGGCGCTGGCGAAATGATCGAACTCGCCGCCACCCATTTCGCTGCCAAGTCGCCCAAGGGCATGGCCATTGCGAACCGCACGCTGGAACGCGGCGAAAAGCTGGCGCTTCGCTTTGGCGGCGAGGTGATGCGCCTGGCCGACGTGCCCGATCGCCTGCACGAGTTCGACGCCGTCATCAGCTGCACCGCCAGCACCTTGCCCATCATTGGTCTGGGTGCGGTGGAGCGGGCATTGAAGAAGCGGCGCCACCGTCCGCTGTTCATGGTCGACCTGGCCGTGCCCCGCGACATCGAATTCGAAGTGAAGGCATTGGCCGACGTCTACCTCTACACCGTGGACGACCTCGCGTCTGTTGTGCAAACCGGCAAGGACAACCGCCAGGCGGCCGTTGCCCAGGCAGAAGCCATCATCGACGCTGGCGTGCTGAGCTTCATGCACTGGCTGGAGCAGCGCGACCCAGCCCATGGTGTCGTGCCGCTGATCCAACAGATACATGCACAGGCCGACGAATGGCGGGCCGCTGAACTGGTGCGTGCGCGAAAGCTGCTGGCCAAGGGCGAGCCGGTGGAGGCCGTGCTCGAAGCTCTTTCCCGTGGTCTGACCCAGAAAATGCTGCACGGTACGCTGGCCGAACTGCATGCCGGCGACGGCGCCACCCGCGCCGCCACCGCACAGACCGTCTCCCGCCTGTTCCTGCGCGACGAACCGCGCAAGACCGGCCGCGGCACCCTTTCCTAGCGAACCCTCCGGCAGCGCGGAGCCCACCCGGGACCGGCGCGCTGCTGCACACCGGCTGGCCATTTTCCCCACCTCATGAAACCCTTTGTTCGCGATACCTTGCAGCGCCAAAGTGCACGCCTGCACGAACTCGACGCCTTGCTGTCTGCGCCTGACGTGGTCAACGACATGGAGCGGTTTCGTGCCCTGAGCCGTGAGCATGCCGATGCATCCAGCTTGGTCGACACCTTCAACCGCTACTTGCAGCGCGAGGCTGACCGGGCATCCGCTGAGGCGATGTTGAGCGACCCCGACATGGCCGAACTGGCAGAAGAAGAAATGACCGCCGCCAGCGCCGACATGATCGCGCTGGACGCCGAGTTGCAGCAGCAACTGTTGCCCAAGGACCCTGATGACGAACGAAACGCCTTCATGGAAATTCGGGCCGGCACGGGCGGCGACGAGTCTGCCTTGTTCGCCGGGGACCTGGCGCGGCTGTACACACGGTACGCCGAAGCCCAGGGCTGGCAAGTGGAGATCGTGAGCGAGTCTCCCAGCGAACTCGGTGGCTACAAGGAAGTGGTGTTGCGCATAGCGGGCCATGGTGCCTACGGGCGCCTGCGCTTCGAATCCGGCGGCCATCGCGTGCAACGGGTGCCGGTTACCGAAACCCAGGGCCGCATCCACACCAGCGCGGCCACGGTGGCCGTGATGCCAGAGCCTGATGAAACCCAGGCCATCGCCTTGAACCCCAGCGAACTGCGCATCGACACCTACCGGGCCAGCGGCGCCGGTGGGCAGCACATCAACAAGACCGATTCCGCTGTCCGCGTCACCCACCTGCCCACGGGCATCACCGCCGAATGCCAGGACGGTCGTTCCCAGCACAGCAACAAGGCCAAGGCGCTGCAGGTGCTGACCGCGCGGCTGCAGGAAAAAGACCGCTCAGAGCGGGCAGCCAAGGAAGCCGCCACCCGCAAGGGCCTGATCGGAAGCGGCGACCGCAGCGACCGCATCCGCACCTACAACTTTCCCCAGGGGCGCCTCACCGATCACCGCATCAACCTCACCGTCTACAAGCTGCTGCAGGTGATGGAAGGCGACCTGGGCGATGTGATCCACGCATTGCAGGTGGCTCGAGGGGCCGAACTGCTGGCCGAGCTGGAAGGGAAGGCATGACCCCCTGCGACGCATTTCGGCGATGACTGAAATGAAACACCCCCGCGCCGCTTCGCGTCACCCCCCTCAAGGGGGCGGCACTGGCCGTCCGGCAAAGCCGGCCCCGCGGCGCCCCTGGACTGGACCGTTTCATGCGTCGCGGGTCGCGCGCTGCGCGGTGGAGCAACTGAAATGATGTTGGCCGATGCGCTTCGGCAAGCTGCGGTCGCCGATCTGGACCGGCTCGACGCCCAGATGCTGCTGCTGTTCAGCCTCGGGCGTGATCCCAATGCCCGCGCCTGGCTCGCGGCCCATGACGATCAGCCCCTGAGTGAGGAACAGCAAGTGCGCTTCGAGCAGTTGTGCCAGCGGCGGCTTCAAGGCGAGCCCCTGCCTTACCTCACGGGCACCAAAGAGTTCTTCGGTCTGCCCCTGAAAGTTGACCGACGCGTGCTGGTGCCGCGGCCCGATACCGAGACCCTGGTGCAGTGGGCGATGGATCTCGTCGACACCATCGCTCCATCCAGAAGTGCCCCCGTGCGCACGCTGGACCTGGGCACAGGCAGTGGCGCGATCGCCCTGGCCCTCAAATCCAGCAGGCCCCTTACACAATCCTGGGCCACCGACGCCAGCCCAGACGCACTGGCAGTGGCTCAGGCCAACGCCGAGGCGCTCGGTTTGACCGTGTCTTTCCGCCATGGCCACTGGCTGGCGGCGGTGACGGGCGAGCACTTCGACCTGATCTTCAGCAATCCGCCCTACATCGAGACGAACGACCCGCACCTGGCCCAGTTGCAACATGAACCCCTGTCAGCGCTCGTCTCTGGCCCTGATGGGCTGGATGACCTGCGTCATCTGGCCGACGAAGCGCCCCGTTTCCTGGTGCCGGGCGGCTGGCTGCTGCTGGAGCATGGCCACGACCAGGCACAACGGGTGCGAGCGTTGCTTGAGCGAGCGGGGTTTGATGCGGTCGCCAGCCGCACCGACCTCGCGGGCATTGAGCGCTGCAGTGGAGGCCGCTGGTTGGAACGGTGATAATTGTGACTGTTCCCGGGTTCTCGACAACCCATCTGATCAAGGACTTTCTGCCATGAGCGACGCCCAGACCCAAATCGACCAGTTGGTCAAATCGAACGACATCGTGCTCTTCATGAAGGGCAACGCGAGCTTCCCCATGTGCGGTTTCTCGGGCCGCGCCATCCAGATTCTCAAGGCCTGCGGTGTTGAACCTCGCACCCTGAAGACCGTGAACGTGCTGGAAGACGAAGGCATCCGCCAGGGCATCAAGGAATACAGCAACTGGCCCACGATTCCTCAGCTCTATGTCAAGGGCGAGTTCATCGGCGGCTCGGACATCATGATGGAAATGTACGAATCCGGCGAACTGCAACAAGTCATCAACGGCGGAGCCTGACCCACAGTCACTGGCGCTGCACATCGGAAAGCCACCTTCGGGTGGCTTTTGTCGTTATCGATCGCGGTATTTTTCACGGTCCGGCACTTCCAAAGGAAAGACGGTGCTTTCAGGGTCTTATCCGGCTTTGAGATCAGGCATGTCTTGTGCTTGAATGAAGCCATCGTCGAACCCCACAAGGAGAACCGCATGAGCTCACGCAGCCTGGTCGCTTCACCCCCCCTGGGTCTGCCCATCGCCCAGATGCGCAGCGTGTTCCGCGCCGACGATGTCGAACGCAAGCTGGCGCACCTGCAAGCCAGCGGCAACGAGCGCGATTTCGATCCCTTGCGCAACACCTGGCAGCGCATGCTGGAGCGCGGTCCCGAACGCTTTGCGGTCAAGCCATCCGGTGTGCCTGACATGGCGCCGCTGTACGACTTGCTGCCCAATTTTGGTGAAGTGCTCGACGATGTGAAGCGCCATGTGGCACTGACGCAGGACAGTCGCGACGGCCTGGAGGTCACGCCCATCCTCTTGCTGGGTCCGCCCGGTGTCGGCAAAACGCACTTCGCGCGCCAGATCGCCGATCTGCTGGGCACCAGCATGAGCCTGATCCCCATGAGTTCCATGACGGCAGGATGGCTTTTGTCAGGATCGTCGTCTCAATGGAAGGGAGCCAAACCCGGCAAGGTGTTTGAAGCACTGGTGGACGGGCAGTACGCCAATCCGGTGATCGTGGTCGACGAGATCGACAAAGCCAGTGCCGATGCCCAGTATGACCCCATGGGTGCCCTCTACGGCCTGCTTGAACACGACACGGCGCAGAGCTTTGTCGACGAATTTGCCGAAGTACCGATCGATGCCAGTCAGGTGATCTGGATCACCACCGCCAACGACGAGCGCAGCATCCCAGAACCCATTCTCAATCGCATGAATGTGTTTGAAATCGCTGCGCCCTCGCCTGAGGCAGCACGCAAGATCGCGGCCCATCTGTACCGGGGCATTCGCGGCGAACACGACTGGGGTCAGCGATTCGACCCCGAGCCTGTGGACGACGTGCTTGACCAGCTCGCCACGCTCGCCCCTCGAGAAATGCGCAGGGCGCTGGTCACAGCCTTCGGCAACGCCCGCCTGGACAATCGCTACAGCATCGAACCCGGCGATCTGCCCAGGATGGGCGCCGGGAAGGCCCGCATCGGCTTCCTCCAGTAAAAAGAAAACGGCAACGCGCCTTGTAGATGTCCGATGGCGCCGGGCACCCGGTGTCAGGCGTCGGGATGGATCCAGTTTCGTGCCGCCGCATACACCGCATTCGGGTATTCGGCGCGGCCTCGGCTGCCGTTGTAGCGACCCAGCGCCATGAAAGTGTCGCCCCGCTCCCGGTCCAGATAGTGACGCAGGATCACGCAGCCAAAGCGCAAATTCACGCGCATATCAAACAGCTTGCCCACCTCGCCATCGCCAATCACCCGCGACCAGAAAGGCATGATCTGCATGTAACCCCTGGCGCCCACACGCGAAATGGCGAACTTGCGAAACGCGCTTTCCACCTGGATCAAACCCATCACCATGGTGGTGTCCAGACCGGCACGCCGGGTTTCGTACCACACCGTCTGCAGAAACTCGATGCGCGTCTGGAAGTCCGGCTTGCGCCGCTGCAGCCGGTCGCTCATCGCACCCAGCCAACGCAAGTAAGCCAGCCGACGCTCGGTGTTTGAAAACACCGGCTCTGGAGGTGCGCTGTTGGCGATGGCAGAGGCCAGGGCGCTGCGCACCGAATCGGCCAATGGCTCCTCCAGCTGCCCGCCCGCCCGCACCGGGGTCAGCAGGGAGGAGGCTGACCAAGTCAAACCGGACAAGCCCGCCAGCAGGCACAAGCGCCGGTTCATGGCCCGTGTCTCGTCCAGAGCCGGTTCCGATGGCAAAGGCGATTCGGGACGCTTCATCCGGCCAGCTTCTCCTTGAGAAACCCCAACACATCGCCCACTGCCACCTGGGTGGCGGCGGCGTCTCGTCGGTGTTGGTACTCCAGTTGCCCCGATTTCAGGCCCCGGTCTCCGATGGTGATCCGATGAGGCACACCAATGAGTTCCCAATCCGCAAACATGGCGCCTGGACGCTCGCCGCGATCGTCCAGGATCACGTCGATACCGGCTGCCAGCAGGTCTGAATACAGTTGCTCTGCCGCCTGACGAACCACTTCGCTTCGATCCATGCCGATCGGGCAAATCACCGCCGTGAAGGGCGCGATCGCATCGGGCCAGATGATGCCCCGTTCATCGTGGTTCTGCTCGACGGCCGCCGCTGGCAAACGCGTGATGCCGATGCCGTAGCAACCCATCTCAAAAAACGCCGGCTTGCCGTCCTCACCGAGAAACGTGGCGTCCATGGCCTTGCTGTATTTGGTACCGAGGTAGAAAACATGCCCCACCTCGATGCCGCGCTCAATGGCCAGAACACCCTTGCCATCGGGCGATGCATCGCCTTCGACCACGTTGCGCAGATCGGCCACCAGGTCGGGCTCGGGCAGATCACGAGCCCAGTTCACCCCTGTCATGTGGAAATCCGCCTCGTTGGCTCCGCAAACCCAGTCGGCCATCACGGCCACTTCACGGTCGACGACCAGCTTCACGGGAAGCAAGGTACCCACGGGCCCCAGGTAGCCGGGTTTACAACCGAAGTGGCTCTCGATTTCGGCAACGGTGGCAAAGCGAAAACCTGCATCCAGGCCGGGCACCTTGGAAACCTTGACCTCGTTCATATCGCGGTCTCCCCGGAGGAGCAACAGCCAGACTTGTGAACGCAGCACCTGTCCGTCTTCACCGACCTCGTCGGTGGCCAGCACCAGCGACTTCACGGTATTGGCCAAAGGCATGCCCAGGAACTCGGCCACATCGGCACAGGTGCTCTTTCCCGGTGTCGGGGTCTTGGTCAAGGGGTTCGATGCTGCGGGTCTTGGCTCCTGCGGCGCAAGCGCTTCAGCCTTTTCCATGTTGGCCGCGTAATCGCTGCTCGGGCAATAAACAATCGCGTCTTCACCCGTGGCCGCAATCACCTGGAACTCTTCCGACAGGTCGCCGCCAATGGCGCCACTATCGGCTGCCACGGCACGGTAGCGCAGACCAAAGCGATCGAAGATGCGTCGATAAGCGGCCGCCATGACTTGGTAGCTGGCCTTGGCGGCCGCCTCATCGCGATCAAAACTGTAGGCATCCTTCATGATGAATTCGCGCCCGCGCATCAGTCCGAATCTCGGACGCCGCTCGTCCCGGAACTTGGTCTGTATCTGGTAAAAATTTTTGGGCAACTGCTTGTAGCTTCGCAGTTCCTGCCGGGCGATGTCCGTAACCACTTCTTCACTGGTGGGCTGCACCACAAAGTCGCGATCGTGGCGGTCCTTGATGCGAAGCAGCTCAGGCCCCATTTTTTCGAAACGGCCTGTCTCTTGCCAGAGTTCGGCTGGCTGGACCACGGGCATGGTGAGCTCGACGGCACCGGCACGGTTCATTTCTTCGCGAACGATCTTCTCCACCTTCTGGATCACCCGCAGCCCCATCGGCATGTACGTGTAGATACCGGCGCCCAGCTTCTTGATCATGCCGGCTCGGGTCATCAACTGATGGCTCACCACCTCGGCATCGGCAGGGGCTTCCTTGAGCGTGGAGATAAAGAACTGGGAGGCTTTCATGAAGGGCACACGAACCGTAAAGGTCTCACGAAAAGAGGTGGATGAAAGATCAGGGGCGACGCCCGCTCCTGGATCTACGCGGGTCCGTCAGTCGGTGTTTACCCGGCGCTGATCCCCTTCGAGGGGCAGAACAGTACGGAATTTGTCATGCGCGATGCATAATCCATACAGTTCAAAAATTTGGGGTTGATTATGCTTGACAGAGAAGGCTTCAGGCCCAATGTCGGCATCATTCTGCTCAACCAGCGAAACCAGGTGTTCTGGGGCAAGCGCATCCGCTCGCACTCCTGGCAGTTTCCGCAGGGTGGCATCGACAGGGGTGAAACCCCCGAGCAAGCGATGTACCGGGAATTGCACGAAGAAGTGGGCTTGATGCCCGAGCACGTGAGCATCGTGGCCCGTACCAGGGACTGGTTGCGCTACGAAGTGCCGGACCGCTTCATCCGCCGCGATGCGCGCGGCCACTACAAGGGGCAGAAACAGATCTGGTACCTGTTGCGACTGATCGCTCACGACTGGAATCTCAATCTGCGTGCCACCAGTCATCCCGAGTTCGACGCCTGGCGCTGGCACGACTACTGGGTCCCTCTGGACGTGGTCGTCGAGTTCAAGCGAGGCGTGTATGAAATGGCCTTGACCGAGCTCGCGCGTTACCTGCCAAGGAACGACCCGCGCAATCGCTATCTTCGCAGTGGTACAAGGCAACGAGGCTCTGGCGAAGGCTCGCAAGAGGACGCTATGGGCGGGGCGCCCCAGGGTTTGGAGCTGCCTCCCGGCGCCAGCTTCGATCCTGACCCACAGAGTCATCGTAACGTCGAACCCTCTAGCTAAACCAAGCCGGCTGCCAGCGGATCGCCGTGACTTGGCGGCTGTTCACACGAAGACAGGATCTGGTTCAGCGCCCAGACAGCACCAGATTGTCCCGGTGAATCATCTCGTGTTCGCCCACGTATCCCAGCAAACGCTCAAAGTCTGCGGACGATCTTCTGCATATCAGTCGCGCCTCCGAGCTGGCGTAGTTGGCCAGACCCCGGGCGATTTCCAGGCCGCTGGCGCTTCGGACCGCGATCACATCACCGCGTGAGAAATCACCCTCCACAGCGACCATCCCGATCGGCAGCAGGCTTTTGCCTTCGCGCTGCAACTTCGCCATCGCACCGTCGTCAACGACCACGGCACCACGAAGCTGAAGGTGGTCGGCGATCCAGCGCTTGCGCGCCTGGTTTTTTGGTGTCTGCGCCTGCAGACACGTACCGATCGACTCGCCTTCACACAAACGCAGCAGCACCCGCGGCTCACGGCCCCAGGCAATGACGGTGGAGGCCCCTGAAGCCGCCGCACGCTTCGCGGCCAGTATTTTCGTGAGCATACCGCCCTTGCCAATGCCAGACCCGGCACCACCGGCCATGGTCTCCAGCCGGGGGTCGCCCGCTCTGGCGAGATGGACGAATTCGGCTGACGGATTGCGCCTGGGATCGGCTGTGTACAGCCCCTTCTGGTCGGTCAGAATCACCAACACATCCGCCTCAACCAGGTTCGCGACCAGTGCACCCAGCGTGTCGTTGTCACCAAATTTGATCTCGTCGTTGACCACGGTGTCGTTTTCATTGATCACCGGGACCACGCCAAGGCCCAGCAGCGTCACCAAGGTGGATCTGGCATTCAGGTACCGTTCACGGTCCGCCAGATCGGCATGGGTCAACAGCACCTGTGCACTGCCCACTCCACAGGCACGCAACTTGGACTCGTACATTTGCACCAGGCCCATTTGCCCCACGGCCGCAGCCGCCTGCAGTTCGTGGATCTCCTTGGGACGCTCGGTCCAGCCGAGTCTTTTCATGCCTTCGGCGACGGCGCCACTGCTCACCATGATCAGCTCGCGACCCTGCTGCGCCAGTTCCGCGAGCTGCAGGCTCCACTCCCCGATGGCCTGCTCATCCAGTCCCCGACCTTCATTGGTCACCAGACTCGAGCCGACCTTGACCACGATGCGGCGGGCATGTTTGAGCAAAGACACCGGAAGCGAATCGATGGCATTCATGGACTCATCCAACATGGATCTGAAAAAACGGATCGTTTACCTAGGTAACTTCACTCACCGCTCGGTGCATCCGAGAATCGGGGATCGACATCGGTAGGTGGTTGCAACGATTGATGCACCTGTGCAATGTGCTGGTAGATCTTCTGGATCAACAACTCGCACCCTTCCCGAGTCAGCGCCGAGATTTCAAAGACAGGCCCTTTGTATTTGAGCCGCTTGACGACGTCGTTCACGCGGGCTTCCCGCTCCTCTGCGGGCACCATGTCGAGTTTGTTCAACACCAGCCACCTCGGTTTGGCGTACAGCGCAGGGTCGAATTTTTTCAACTCGGCTGCAATGGCCTTCACCTGCTGCACCGGGTCCACGTCTTCGGCAAACGGTGCCATGTCCACAAGATGCAGCAGGAGACGCGTGCGCTGCAAGTGCCGCAGGAACTGATGCCCCAGCCCCGCCCCTTCCGAGGCACCTTCAATCAGCCCTGGCACATCAGCCACCACGAAGCTTTTTTCAGGGCCTACCCGCACCACACCGAGGTTGGGATACAGCGTGGTGAAAGGGTAGTCGGCAATTTTGGGGCGGGCGTTGGAAATCGCCGCAATCAGCGTGGACTTGCCCGCATTGGGCATGCCAAGAAGACCCACATCCGCCAGCACCTTGAGCTCCAGCTTCAATGTGCGGCGCTCGCCAGGCCAACCAGGTGTTTTCTGACGAGGCGCACGGTTCGTCGAGCTTTTGTAATGCATGTTGCCGAAGCCGCCGTCGCCTCCCTTGGCGATGGTGATTTGCTCCCCGGGTTCAAGCAGTTCGTGGAGAACTTCACCCGTTTCGGCATCGGCAATGATGGTGCCCACAGGCATCTTGAGCACGATGTCATCGCCCTTGATGCCAAACATGTCCGAGCCTTTTCCGTGCTCACCCCGCCGGGCTTCAAAGCGCCTGGTAAAGCGGAAATCGACCAGCGTGTTCAGGCTCGCATCTGCAATGGCGTACACGTGGCCTCCACGACCACCGTCTCCACCATCGGGGCCACCGAATTCCTTGTATTTTTCATGCCGGAAAGATGCGCAGCCGTTGCCGCCGTCGCCTGCCGCAACATCGATCGTGGCTTCGTCCACAAATTTCATGACATGTTTCTCCTGTAGAGACCAACACAAAAGGCCCGCGCTGGCGGGCCTTTTGCAATCAGAGTGTTACCGCTCTGGAAGGATCATTGCCGGGCGAACCCGGAAATCCTGAATGCCGCCGTGATCAGGCAGCTGGCGTGATGCTGACAACCTGGCGGTTCAGCGCGCCTTTGACAGCAAAGGTAACGTGTCCATCGACCGTGGCAAACAGGGTGTGATCCTTGCCCAGTCCGACGTTCACGCCCGGGTGGAAGCGCGTACCACGCTGGCGAACAATGATCGAACCGGCGCTCACCAGTTCACCACCGAAAGCCTTCACACCGAGCATCTTGGGCTTGGAATCGCGCCCGTTTCGCGTAGAGCCGCCGCCTTTTTTCTGTGCCATTTATCGACTCCTCAGGCTGCGATCGAGGCGATCTGCAGCTCGGTGAAATTCTGACGGTGGCCCTGACGCTTCTGGTAGTGCTTGCGACGGCGCATCTTGAAGATGCGAACCTTGTCGTGCCTGCCATGCGCCACCACCGTGACCGTGACCGTTGCGCCGGAAACCAAGGGAGTGCCAACCTTGATCTCGCTGCCGTTACCGACAGCCAGAACCTGATCAATCACGATCTCTTGGCCCACATCCGCAGCAATCTGTTCTACTTTAATTTTTTCGCCAGCAGCAACACGATACTGTTTGCCACCGGTTTTTATGACCGCGTACATATGAACCTCTTCAAAAATACCCCACGAATGGAGCAACCAGCAAAACCCTTTTCGCTGAACCGGCGATTCTAGCATGGCACATCGATTCTTCCAAACAGGCGCGGCACGCAGCGCCCGGGCGCCATGCCGGGGCGCAGTGAAGCGCGGAGGCGGAACTGCCTGGTTTCTATAATCCGACCTGCGATCCCTGCCCGTAGCTCTTCAGCCGATACCGCATCTTGACCACCTCTGCACCCGCCGCTCACGCCCTCGACCTGATTCAGCCTGACATGCTCCGGGTAGACGAGGTCATCGAAGAGAGGCTCTCCACCGATGTGCCGCTGGTCCGGGAAGTGGCCCAGTACATCATTTCTTCTGGTGGCAAGCGCCTTCGCCCCGCCTTGTTACTGCTCGTTTCCGGCGCATTGGGCAGCCTGCACCCTCACAGGCACACGCTGGCTGCAGTCGTCGAGTTCATCCACACAGCCACACTACTTCATGACGACGTGGTCGACGAGTCGACCCTGCGCAGAGGGCGTGAGACGGCAAATGAGCGTTTCGGCAATGCTGCCAGCGTGCTCGTCGGCGACTTCCTCTATTCGCGCGCGTTCCAGATGATGGTCAGCGTGGACAACATGCGTGTCATGCAGGTGCTCTCGGAGGCCACCAACATCATCGCAGAAGGCGAGGTCATGCAGTTGATGAACATGCACGACGCCTCTCTGGACGAGACCGCCTACTTGCGCGTCATTCGCTCAAAGACGGCGAAACTGTTCGAGGCCAGCGCAAGGCTGGCACCCATTCTGGCCGGCGCCGACGCAGAGACCGAAGCACTGTGTGCCACGTATGGACAAGCACTCGGCACGGCCTTTCAAGTGGTCGATGACGTTCTCGATTACGAAGGGGACCGGGAAGTCCTCGGTAAAAACCTGGGAGACGATTTGCGCGAAGGCAAGGTCACACTCCCCATCATCTGCGCGCTGCGAACCGCAAGTGAAGGGCAGAAAACCCTGATCCGCAACGCCATTGTCCAGGGCGATCAAACCCATCTGGAAGAAATCCAGTCGATCATTCAGACTTCGGGTGCACTGGAATTGGCAAGAGCCAGTGCCTCGGCCGAAGCACAGCGTGCAATCGAAGCCGCGCGAGCACTTCCGGCCAATGAGTACAGTGACGCTTTGCTAGAATTGGCGACAGGTCTTCTGGGGCGTCGCTCCTGAAAATCAGCTTGAGGCGTTGGATGCCTGCGCATCAAAGCCGAACGCGCATTCGGGGTGTAGCTTAGCCTGGTAGAGCGCTACGTTCGGGACGTAGAGGCCGGAGGTTCGAATCCTCTCACCCCGACCATCCGTTGGTCGCTCCAAAGATACCGCCCGGCATTGGCACCAGCGGCGTGGCGACTGCTTCACGACACGTAAACAACGGCACTTCGCCAAGAATGGGCAAATTCGGCACAATTCGCCTCAATTGTGCGAGGCAAGTCGTTGATTTGCGATAGATTACGGCTCTATGGCGTCTGTCGATACGGTAACCCAGGATAGCTCTTCCATGGCCCTTCCCGGCTTGGGACGGGCGCTCGTGTCTGCGGGCAAGCTCAAGCAGAAGACCGCAGAGGATCTGTACAAGAAGGCCCAGAGTGGGCGCACCAGCTTCATTGCGGAGTTGACGAACTCTGGCGCCGTTTCTGCCGCAGACATGGCGCACACAATCGCAAGCGCCTTTGCAGCGCCGCTGCTCGATCTCGATGCGATTGACGCCGAGCGCCTCCCCAAAGGATTGCTCGATCCCAAGATCTGCTCCGACTACCGCATCGTGGTGTTGAGCAAGCGCAGCAACCGGCTCATCGTCGCCACCGCAGATCCGGCCGATCAGCAAGCCGTCGAAAAGATCAAGTTCGCTACTCAATTGGGCGTGGACTGGGTCATTGCCGAATACGACAAGCTCAGCAAACTGGTTGAATCGCAGAGCACCACCGCCAACGAGGCGATGGACAACATCATCGGTGGCGACATCGAATTTGACGACCTTGCCACCGAAAACGTGGTGAGCGATGCTGCGGACAAGGCCTCCGAGGTAGACGACGCCCCGGTGGTGAAGTTTCTCCACAAGATGCTGATCGATGCGTTCAACATGCGTGCATCCGACTTGCATTTTGAACCTTATGAGCATGCCTACCGTGTGCGGTTCCGGATCGACGGCGAACTCAGGGAAATTGCCTCACCGCCCATTGCCATCAAGGACAAGCTGGCTTCACGCATCAAGGTGATTTCCCGCATGGACATCTCCGAGAAGCGGGTGCCCCAGGATGGCCGCATGAAGCTGAAGATCGGCCCGGACCGGGTGATCGATTTCCGCGTCAGTACGCTGCCCACCTTGTTCGGCGAGAAGATCGTGATCCGGATTCTGGATCCGAGCAGTGCAAAAGTGGGCATTGACGCGCTGGGCTATGAACCGGAAGAGAAGGAGCGGTTGATGTCCGCGATCTCTCGTCCGTATGGAATGGTCTTGGTCACAGGTCCGACCGGATCGGGCAAGACGGTGTCGCTCTACACCTGCCTGAACATCCTGAACAAGCCAGGAATCAACATTTCCACAGCAGAAGATCCTTCTGAAATCAACTTGCCTGGCGTCAATCAGGTCAACGTGAACGAGAAGGCGGGACTGACTTTTGCAGCGGCCCTCAAGGCGTTTCTTCGTCAGGATCCCGATGTGATCATGGTCGGTGAGATTCGCGACCTCGAAACCGCGGACATTTCCATCAAGGCTGCCCAGACCGGCCACATGGTGCTGTCCACGCTTCACACGAATGACGCACCCACCACACTGACGCGGATGATGAACATGGGGATTCCCACGTTCAACATCGCATCCAGCGTCATTCTGATCACGGCCCAGCGTCTGGGACGCAGGCTGTGTCCGAATTGCAAGGCGCCACTGGATGTGCCGCGCAAAGCGCTCATTGACGCCGGCTTCAAGAGTGAGGACCTGGACGGCACCTGGACGCCCTTTAAGCCTGTGGGCTGCTCAGCCTGCAACAACGGGTACAAAGGCCGCGTCGGTATCTACCAGGTGATGCCCATTTCTGAAGAAATCCAGCGAATCATCCTGCGGGGTGGAAGTGCGCTGGACATTGCCCAACAGGCCAGCAAAGAGGGTGTGCGCACGCTTCGCGAGTCCGGATTGCTCAAGGTCAGACAAGGCCTGACGTCGCTGGAAGAAGTGCTCAGCGTCACCAACGAATGATCGCGCACTAGGCGCCCGAACCCGAGGACATCATGGCAACCGCTGCATCCAAGAGCATCAAGGACTTCGTATTCGAGTGGGAAGGCAAGGACCGCAACGGCAAAACGGTCCGTGGCGAGACGCGCGCGGTGGGTGAAAACCAAGTCCTGGCCGCGCTCCGCCGCCAGGGGATCATTCCAGGAAAGGTGAAGAAGCGCCGCACGTCCTCGGGCAAGCGCATCAAGCCCAAAGACATTGCCATCTTCACACGTCAGCTGGCGACCATGATGAAGGCGGGTGTGCCGCTTCTTCAGTCGTTTGACATCGTGGGTCGAGGCAACCCCAACCCGAGCGTGACCAAGCTGCTCAATGACATCCGCTCGGATGTGGAAACCGGTACCTCGCTCAGCGCAGCTTTCCGAAAGCACCCGCTGTACTTTGACAACCTGTACTGCAACCTGGTTGAAGCAGGCGAGGCAGCCGGTATCCTCGAAGAACTGCTGGACCGCTTGGCGGTCTACATGGAAAAGACCGAGGCGATCAAGTCCAAAATCAAATCGGCCCTGATGTATCCGGTATCGGTGATCATCGTCGCGTTCGTGGTCGTCGCGGTGATCATGATTTTCGTGATCCCCTCGTTCAAGGAAGTGTTCACTTCCTTCGGAGCCGACCTGCCGGGCCCCACGCTGTTTGTGATCGCAATGAGCGAATTCTTCATTGAGTACTGGTGGTTGATATTTGGTGGAATTGGCGGCGGTGGTTATTTCCTCATGCAGGCATGGCGACGCAATGAGAAGGTCCAGCGCTTCATGGACCGTGTCCTGCTCAAGATGCCCATCTTCGGGACACTTGTCGAAAAATCCGTGATTGCGCGGTGGACTCGTACCCTTTCCACCATGTTCGCTGCGGGCGTGCCCCTCGTCGAAGCACTGGATTCCGTGGGCGGGGCGTCAGGCAACTCGGTCTACGCCATCGCCACGGAGCGAATCCAGCAAGAGGTCTCCACTGGCACCAGCCTGACCAATGCGATGACCAATGCCAACATCTTTCCATCCATGGTGCTTCAGATGTGCGCCATCGGGGAGGAGTCCGGCTCCATTGACCACATGCTCGGCAAAGCCGCTGACTTCTATGAAGCGGAGGTTGACGACATGGTGGCCGGCTTGTCGAGCCTCATGGAGCCCATCATCATCGTGATCCTGGGCACCATCATCGGTGGCATCGTCGTTTCCATGTACCTCCCGATCTTCAAGCTGGGACAGGTGGTTTGATGCTGTCACTGGGTGCCGCTGATGCGGTGCTGCTGGGCGTTTTGGGGTTGCTGATCGGCAGCTTTCTCAACGTGGTGATTCACCGATTGCCCAAGATGATGGAGCTGGCATGGGCGCAGGAGTGTGCCTCTCTCAACCAGCCCGACGGCGTCGCGCCTGCGATTGAAAACGCGCCACGGTTCAACCTGATGACGCCCAGATCTAGGTGCCCTCATTGTGGGCACCAGATCCAGTGGTTTGAAAACATTCCCGTCCTCAGTTATCTGGCCTTGCGCGGGCGTTGTCGATCCTGCGCCGCGCCCATCAGCCTGCGTTACCCTTTGGTGGAGCTCGCCTGCGGCATGCTCTTCGCGTGGTGTGGCTGGCGATGGGGTCTGACATGGCAAGCCATCGCATGGGCGGGTTTTGCAGCGGCTCTGCTGGCCCTGACCTTTATCGATTGGGACACCACGCTGTTGCCAGACGACATCACGCTGCCCTTGATGTGGGCCGGTCTTTGCGGGGCCGCCTTGCAACTCACGGACGCCAGTTTGAGTGATGCGGTCTGGGGTGCCGTGGGCGGCTATATGTCGCTTTGGCTGGTGTACTGGGGCTTCAAACTGATCACAGGCAAGGAGGGCATGGGACACGGCGACTTCAAGCTGTTCGCCGCCTTGGGTGCCTGGTTTGGTTGGCAGGCCTTGATTCCCATGATTCTCATGGCATCGGTCATCGGCGCTGTCGTGGGTCTGGCGATCAAGTTCAAAGGAACGCTGCGGGAAGGCGGCTACGTGCCTTTTGGTCCTTTTCTCGCATTGGCCGGTTTGACGGCCATGGTCTTCGGTCATGCAGCGATCCTTGACCTCATCGGTCTTTAGCGTGGTGCCAGGGCGCATGCCAGTTGTCCATAGACTGGGCCTCACCGGTGGCATTGGCAGCGGCAAGAGTTCGGTGGCCAGGCTCCTGGAAGCCCGCGGCGCTGAAGTGATTGACGCCGATGCCATTTCGCGCGCTTGCACCGCAGCAGGTGGTAGCGCCATGCGCGCCATTGCCGAGACATTCGGGCCGGACTTTGTGGATGCCGATGGTGCGCTCCATCGGGGAAACATGCGCCAACACGTGTTCACCCATCCAGACGCCAAGGCACAGCTGGAAGGCATCCTGCACCCGCTGATCGCTGCTCAAATCCGTCTCCAGGCCGGCAACAGCAATGCGCCGTGCCTGGTGTTCGACGTGCCTCTTCTGGTGGAATCGCCTCGCTGGCGGCCACAACTGGATCATGTGGTGGTCGTGGATTGCACGCAGGAGACCCAGGTGCGCAGAGTCCAGAACCGCAATGGCTGGGACCTGGCCACTATCACCCGTGTGATGCAGCAACAGAGCACAAGAAGCCAGCGACTCGCGGCCGCCGACATCGTCCTCTTCAACGACGGAAATGAGATGGAACATCTGCGAAGCCTTGTGAGTGATCTCGCAGGCCAGTTCGGGCTATGATGAATCATTGCGCGAAACCCCGCTCTGGCCCCGCTCCGTGAAGCCCTGCAGCCGTGATCCTGTACGAATACCCCTTTAACGAACGCATCCGCACCTATTTGCGCCTTGAGCAACTCTTCCGTCGGTTGGCGGAACTGGTGCCGCGCAACCACCCCCTGGATCACCACTTCGCCATCCAGACCATTTTCGAAATCATGGATGTTGCTTCGCGCGCGGACATGAAGTCGGACGTCCTCAAGGATCTGGACAGACAAAAGCTTCAACTCAACGGTTACCGGGGCAACCCCGCGATTTCGGAGGATCTGCTTGAAGGCGTGATCGCTCAGCTCGAAGGATGCTTCGTGGCGTTGAATCAGCTTCACGGCAAGACCGGCCATGCGTTGACTGAGAACGACTGGCTCATGAGCATTCGAAGCCGCATCGGTATCCCGGGTGGCACCTGTGAATTTGATTTGCCTGCCTACTTTCATTGGCAACACACAAGCACCGAAAACAGGCAGAAAGATCTGCATCGCTGGGCGCTCAGCCTTGCCCCGCTGGCCGACGCCATTGTTCTCTTGCTCAAAATGCTGAGGGACTCCGGTTCGGCCCAGAAGATGCTTGCGGTCAATGGGCAGCTGCAACAGAATCTGCCACAGGGACGCACATTTCAGCTTTTGCGCCTGAGCATCGACCCTGCCTCTGGTTTGATCCCCGAAATCAGCGGCAACCGCCTCATGTTCTCGGTGAGACTCATGCGGCAAGGCGACGATGATCGACTTCACCTGGCTCAAGAGGATGCGGCATTCGAACTGACGCTTTGCGCTTGAACCAACCATGGTTGCGAAACTCAAGAACACCGAGCAGACAGGCTTTCAAGAGCGGACCGTGCGCTGCCCTGCGTGTGGCGGTCCCAGCGTGTATGCGCCTACCAACGCTCATCGGCCATTTTGCAGCGAACGGTGCAAGAACCACGATCTGGGTGCCTGGGCCAGCGAAAGCTTCAAGGTGGAGGATCAAGACGCTGCCAACCCATCGGAATTTTCAGGTCAGCATTGAGCATCCGACGGTGTCGTGGGCCCCGCCGCGTGATCCCCCTCCCCGACCTGATCCAACGGCCGACCATTGCACGGCAGCGCTTTGAACGAAAAAGCGCCCCTCGCTTTGAGGCTCAGAAACGTCGGCCTGCGATGCCCTGCAGTTTCTGCTCCTGAGCCAGCCACTCCAGGACGGGGCGTGTGCCAGCAAGCACTGGCCCACATTGCACAGGCAGCTTCTCCCAACTGAAGCGCTGGCCTTCTTTCATGTGCAGATCGCCCGCCCACTCGAACACCTTGCAGAAGTGCAATCTCACCAGTGCGTGTGGGTAGTCCACCACCTGCTCACGCCACAACAGGGCGGGGCCGATGGTGATGCCGATTTCTTCCTGAAGCTCCCGGCGCAGCGCCTCCTCCACCGTCTCCCCCGCTTCCAGCTTTCCCCCCGGAAACTCCCAGTGCCCCGCGTAGACCTTGCCGGGAGGGCGTGTGGTCAACAGCAAGTCCCCATTGGGGGCCACAAGTAATCCCACTGCCACGTCCACCACGGAACCATCCAGGGACCGGTTTCGGTCCTCGGCACCGTCGACGACCAAGATGCTTTCACTACTCATGCGAGGTTCACCGGGTCAACGCTCGGGCATGGCGTGTGAGCCAGCGTAGTCACGCGCAAACTGGTAGGCCACCCGGCCGCTGCGCGACCCCCGCTCCAACGCCCAGACCAGTGCCTGGGGGCGAGCCGCTTCAATGTGGGACTCGGACACACCGAAGGAGCTCAACCATTGGGCAACGATCGAAAGGTATTCGTCCTGGCTGAAGGGATAGAAACTGACCCACAGCCCAAAACGCTCCGACAGAGAAATTTTCTCTTCGACGACTTCGCCTGGGTGCACTTCGCCATCGGCCGTGTGCGTGTAGGAAAGGTTTTCTTTCATGTATTCCGGCAACAGGTGGCGCCTGTTGCTAGTGGCATAGATCAGGACGTTTTGCCCGACCGCAGAGACCGACCCGTCCAGAATGGACTTGAGGGCCTTGTAGCCGGGATCGCCATCCTCAAAGCTGAGATCGTCACAAAACACCACGAACCGCTCGGGCCGATCCGCCACCACATCGACGATATCGGGCAGATCCACCAGATCGGATTTGTCCACTTCGATCAAGCGCAGGCCATCAGCGGCGAACTCCTGCAAACAGGCTTTCACCAGCGAGGACTTGCCAGTGCCGCGCGCGCCCGTGAGCAGCACGTTGTTGGCCGGCAGGCCTTTGACGAACTGAAGGGTGTTGCGTTGAATCTTCAGTTTCTGGTCATCAATTTCCTGCAAGTCGGTCAGCCGTATGGCACCCACCTGCCTCACCGGTTCCAGCACACCGTGTCCGTTTCCACGCTTGCGGTACCGGAAGGCGATGGAGGCAGTCCAATCGGGGCCGGCCAGCCTGGAGGGCAGCACCGACTCGATTCTTGCCATCAGGCGCTCGGCACGCTCGAGCACTCGTTCAAGACCATCACGCATGCACCGATCTCCCATTCTGGCAGCGCCGCTTCGCTGAGGCCGCTTCAGCCACAGGCCCGCACTTCACCACCAGTGCGCCATTCATGAGCGGTAATCTGCATTGATGGTCACATAGTCGTGACTGAAGTCGCAGGTCCACACTGTCTCCGTGGCTTCTCCGCGCCCCAGATCGATCTGCACCAGAATTTCGGCCTCCTTCATGACGCGCTGGCCGTCCTCCTCCCGGTAGTCCGGGTGCCGCCCCCCCTTCGTCACCACGTGCACATCGCCCAGACGGAGCTCTATCCTGGAGACGTCAAGGTCCTCAATGCCAGCGTATCCCACGGCAGCGAGAATGCGGCCCAGATTGGGGTCGCTCGCAAAGAAGGCGGTCTTGACCAGCGGCGAGTGCGCCACCGCATAGGCCACCTGCAGGCATTCGGCCGGGGTGGCTCCCCCAGCCACCTGGACGGCGATGAATTTGGTGGCGCCCTCCCCATCGCGCACGATCGCATGCGCCAGCGTCTGTGCAACCGGTCTCAGCGAAGCCAGCAGCGCGCGGCCATCTTCGCTGTCGAGATCCGTGATCATCGAATGGCCGGCTTGCCCGGTGGCCACCACCACAAACGAATCGTTCGTGCTGGTATCGCCATCAATCGTGATCCGGTTGAAAGAAGCGTTGGCCAAGCGACGCGCCAGGGCGTTCATCAATGCCGGCGCCACGGACGCATCGGTTGCCAGGAACCCGAGCATGGTGGCCATATTCGGGCGGATCATGCCCGCACCTTTGGCAATGCCTGTGGCGCGGCACCGAGCGCCTCCCACCACGAACGTTGCGCTGACCGCCTTGGGTACGGTATCGGTGGTCATGATGCCTTCAGCGGCCGACAGCCACTGGGCGCCTGAGGTGGCAGCGGATTGCGCGGCGTCCTCCAGTGCCCTGGGCAAACCCGCCAACAGCCGATCCATCGGAAGGGGCTCCATGATGACGCCAGTCGAAAAAGGAAGAATCTGCTCGTGCTCGAGTCCGAGCGCTCTGGCAAGGGCCAGACAGGTCTGGCAAGCGTCATTCAGACCGGCTTCACCCGTGCCGGCATTGGCGTTTCCGGTGTTGACCACCAAGGCGCGAATGGCCGCGCCGGAACTGAGATGAGCCCGGCCCACCTGAACCGGTGCGGCCGCATAGCGGTTCTGGGTGAAGGCTGCGCCCACTGCCGACCCTTCATCCAGCAGGAACACAGTGATATCTTTCCGGTTGGCCTTGCGTATGCCAGCCTGCGCCACACCAATGCGAACGCCCGCGATGCCATGCAATGCGCTGGCGACTGGAGGAGGAAGATTGACTGGCATGAAAACTCCGTGTGGGGCCTGGTGGGATGACCTGCGTATGTGGTGAGTGATGTCCCTGCGCGTCGCAGGCTCAATCCAGCTTTCCGTGACACTGCTTGTATTTTTTCCCGCTACCGCAAGGACATGGGTCGTTCCTGCCCACGCGCGGGACGGATGATGGAGCCGTTCCAGGGGCGGTGATGGACTCTGCTTCGCCTGTTTCGGTGGGTGCGGTGTAGGTCACATTGGCCATCTGCTCTGCACGGGCTTCCATCTGCTGCGCCGCCTCGGTCACTTGCTCGGGCGACTGAACGCGCACGTTCATCAGGATCCGGGTCACGTCGTTCTTCACGCTGTCGAGCAACTGGCCAAACAGCACAAAGGCCTCCCGCTTGTACTCCTGCTTGGGTTGCTTCTGCGCGTATCCGCGCAGGTGAATGCCCTGGCGAAGGTAATCCAGCGCGGAAAGATGCTCCCGCCACTGGCCATCAATCGTCTGCAGCAGCACCATGCGTTCGAACTGGGTGAAGTTGTTTTCGCCCACCAGCGCGACTTTGTCGTCAAACACCTGTTTCGCAGCCGCGAGCACCCGCTCGACGATCTCCTCGACATCGATGGCCTCGGCATCCGATACCCAGGACGCCACAGGGGCATCGACCGACCAGTCTTCACGAAGGGTTTTCTCAAGACCCGGGAGGTCCCATTGCTCTTCCACACTGCCTTCGGGCACGTACTGATGGACCAGGTCGGTGAAGGTTCCATCCCGCAGAGCATCGATCTGGGCACGCAGGCTCTGCGCGTCCAGGATATCGTTTCGCTGCTGATAGATCACCTTGCGCTGGTCATTCGACACATCATCGTATTCAAGCAGTTGTTTGCGAATATCGAAGTTGCGCGCTTCAACCTTTCGTTGGGCGCTTTCGATGCTCCTCGTGACGATGCCCGCTTCAATGGCTTCGCCTTCGGGCATGTTCAGGCGATCCATGATCGCCCGGACACGGTCGCCTGCAAAGATTCGCATCAGCGAGTCATCAAGGCTGAGATAGAAGCGAGATGATCCTGGGTCGCCCTGGCGGCCGGAACGACCACGCAACTGGTTGTCGATGCGACGGGATTCATGGCGCTCGGTCGCGATGATGCGGAGCCCGCCGAGCGACTTGACCTTCTCATGGTCTTGCTGCCACTGCTGCTTCACGGCTTCCACGCGGCGCGCCTTGCTGGCCTCATCAAGGGAAGCGTCGGCTTCCACCGCGTCGACCATCTTTTCCAGGTTGCCGCCCAGCACGATGTCGGTGCCACGACCCGCCATGTTGGTGGCGATGGTGATGGCGCCCGGACGCCCCGCCTGAATGATGATGTCCGCCTCGCGGGCGTGCTGTTTGGCGTTCAACACCTCATGCGGCAGCTTCTCCGCCGCCAACAACTCGGCGATGAGCTCGGAATTCTCGATGGAGGATGTGCCCACCAGAACCGGCTGACCGCGCTCGTGACATTCGCGGATGTCGGCAATTGCTGCAGCGTACTTTTCCTTGGTGGTTTTGTAGACGCGGTCGAGCTGATCCGTGCGTTTGCTGGGCCGGTTCGGAGGAATGACCACCGTCTCAAGACCGTAGATCTCCTGGAATTCGTAGGCCTCGGTATCGGCCGTTCCGGTCATGCCCGCGAGCTTGCCGTAGAGCCGGAAATAGTTCTGGAACGTGATCGAGGCCAGCGTCTGGTTCTCAGGCTGGATGGCCACCCCCTCCTTGGCCTCGACGGCCTGATGCAAACCATCGCTCCAGCGACGACCGGCCATCAGGCGTCCGGTGAACTCGTCGACGATCACGATCTCACCCGCCTGATTCACGTAATGCTGATCGCGGTGGTAGAGATGGTGGGCCTTGAGCGCTGTCACCAAGTGATGGAGCAGGGAGATGTTGGCGGGGTCATACAACGAGACACCCTCAGGCAGCAAGCCTGCGCCGCTCAGCAGGCGCTCGGCATTTTCGTGTCCGGCTTCCGTCAGATGGATCGAGTGCGACTTTTCGTCCAGCGTGAAATCGCCTGGCTTGATCACGCCCTCGCCCGTACGCGGATCTGCCTCGCCCTCCTGGCGGTTCAGGTGTGGGATCAGCTTGTTGATGGCGATGTAGAGCGGCGTCTGGTCTTCGGCCTGGCCGCTGATGATCAGCGGGGTGCGGGCTTCGTCGATCAGGATCGAGTCGACCTCGTCCACGATGGCGTAGTTCAGGCCGCGCTGGACGCGGTCAGCCGCCTCGTAGACCATGTTGTCGCGGAGGTAATCGAACCCGTATTCGTTGTTGGTGCCATAGGTGATGTCTGCACGGTAGGCCGCCTGCTTTTCTTCTCGGGGCGCCTGCGGCAGGTTGATGCCCACCGTCAAACCCAGGAATCCGTAAAGCCGACCCATCCACTGGGCATCGCGGCTGGCCAGGTAATCGTTGACCGTGACCACATGCACCCCTTTGCCTGTGAGTGCATTGAGGTACACCGGGAGCGTGGACGTCAGGGTCTTGCCCTCACCTGTGCGCATTTCCGCGACCTTGCCATGGTGCAGCGCCAGTCCGCCGACCAGCTGCACGTCGAAGTGGCGCATCTTCATGATCCGCTTGCTGCCCTCGCGCACCACGGCAAACGCTTCGGGCAACAGACTGTCCAGGCTTTCGCCATCGGCAACCCGACGCTTGAAGATGTCCGTCTGACCTCTCAGCTCCTCATCGCTCAGCTTTTCAAACCGCGCCTCCAGACCGTTGATTTGCTCCACCGTCTTCCGGTAGGTTTTGAGCAGACGATCATTGCGGCTACCAAATATTTTTGTGAGGAAGTTTGTGGCCATACGTGCATGCCTGCACCGACCGCCTTGGAGGCACCGGACAGGCTGAATTGGATTCAGAGAACGCTTGCGAGCCCAGAGGACAAGAAACGGACAGGGTGTTCGACAGATACTGCCGAACGGTTGGGCTTCAAGAGCAAACCGGAGATTTTACCCGCCGCGACGTCGGAAAATTCAGCGCGGCGCGGCGCCGCCACTGGCGAGCTGGCGCTCCCTGATCCCCTCACCAGCAGCGAGAAATCGCTGTGGATCTTGCGGAACGCCTGAAACCCACACCTCGAAGTGGAGGTGAGGACCGGTGGAGCGTCCGGTGGAACCGACTTCCGCAATCTTCTGGCCGCGCTTCACGATGTCGCCCTTCTTGACATGCACAGAAGACGCGTGGGCGTACCGGGTAATCAATTCGTTGCCATGGTCGACCTCAACCATGTTGCCGTAAGCGGGGTGGTATTCCTGCACCACCACCATGCCCCCGGCCGCCGCAAGTATCGGTGTCCCGGTGTCCGCCGGGAAATCCAGTCCGGTGTGCAAGGCCGAACGGCCTGTGATGGGGTCGATTCGAAACCCGAACTTCGAGCCCACCCGCACACCCGGTACGGGTTCTTCCGTGGGCACGAGGGTGCGCTGAATTTTCTGGTCGAACAGGCGCGACTCGATCACGGTGAGCCAATCGACACGCGAACCCGTCACCTGCTCCAGATCATCCATGGCGGTCAGCAATTCATCCAGCGAAAGCTCCCGCCCGCTGACCAGCGCCCCACCGGCTCCTGCCGCCTTGAACTCCTCCGGATTCAGGCCCGCCAAACCTGCCACGCGTTCACCCAATGAATCAATCTGCATCATGCGCGCCTGCATCTCGCCCAGTTTGCGCGCCATGGCGTCCAGATTGGCGCGAACATACGCGTCTTTTGAATCAGGTTGGTTCTGATGGACGATACGGGCGACGGAAGCAAAACCAGGCCAGCCTTGTCTCACACCTTCCAGAAAAAACCAGTGGTAGGTCGCGATCGATCCCAACATCAGCAGGACGGAGGCCAGCGCTCCGGCGGCAACCAACTTGAGTCCATTGAGATGCATGGCTCGGCTTTTGGCCAGCCACGCATCCGTGATAATGATGTGCACCGTTCGCCCTTTCCAGACATTCACGCACAAACCAGCCCAGACCGCATGAGTTCCGCCCCGCGTTCACACACCATGCTCAGCCTGGATGAAGCCGTGGGAGCAGCCCCTACCCTTGCGGCACTGCGAGATCGGGTCCGGAAGTCCCAAAGCCTCATTGAACAAGTCAGGCACCTGATTCCAACCGCATTGCGGCCCCACATCCACGCAGGTCCAGTCGACGACACGGAATGGTGTCTGCTCGTGGACAGCGCCTCGGCATCGACGAAAGTTCGCCAGATGCTGCCTGCTCTGTTGCAGGCCCTGAACCAAAATGGGGCGAAGATTAACGCAATTCGCGTCAAAGTCCAACAGGCCAAACGCTGACCGAGCGCGTGGGGTGGACAGAAGGCAAGAGGTTTCGAAAGATGGTGCCGCTTGTCTGACTCGAACAGACGACCTATCGCTTACAAGGCGATTGCTCTACCAACTGAGCTAAAGCGGCTCTCGAAAGAGCGACGATTCTACTTGACCCGCTTGAGCTTGGGGCGGCCCCCGGGGCGTGGTGGACCATCGGTGGGTGGCTCGGGAACGTCACCTGCGGTTCCAGCGCTTTCATCACTGGGCACGGCTCGCAAGGGCGCACGCGTGCTGTCCGGCGCGGCTGGGGCAGTGTTGTCGTCTGACCGGTCAGCGTCGACCCGCTGGGTGTGGCCAGTGGCGGCTGCCGACACAGGTGCGGGAAAGGCCATGCCCTGACCGTTCTCGCGCGCATAAATCGCCACCACATGGCTGATCGGCACGACGATCTCCCTCGCCACGCCACCGAAACGGGCCTTGAACTCAATGCAGTCATTACCCAGGCGCAACGAGCTGGTCGCATCAAAGCTCACATTCAGGACGATCTCTCCGTTCTGCACGAACTCGCTCGGTACCTGCACCGAACCATCCACCTGCACGGCAATGTAAGGCGAATACCCGTTGTCCGTGCACCATTCGTGAAGGGCACGAATCAGGTAGGGTCGTGTGGATGAAGTGGAGGTATCGAGTGCACTCATGACAGCGGAGGAAAGTGCAGCACTTACTTGCGCATCACTTTCTCTGAAGGCGTCAGCGCCTCAATGTAGGCCGGGCGGGAGAAGATGCGTTCGGCGTATTTGAGCAGCGGCGCCGCATTCTTGCTGAGTTCGATGCCGTAGAAATCGAGACGCCACAACAGCGGGGCGATCGCCACGTCGAGCATCGAGAAATTGTCACCCAGCATGAACTTGTTTTTCAGAAACACCGGCGCCAGCTGGGTCAGACGGTCGCGGATGTGGGCCCTGGCTTTTTCCAAGGCCTTTTCATTGCCCTTGGCACTGCGCGATTCCAGCATCGACACGTGGGTGAACAGCTCCTTTTCGAAGTTCAGCAAAAAGAGCCTGACACGGGCGCGGTCCACAGGATCACCGGGCATGAGCTGAGGGTGGGGAAACCGCTCGTCAATGTACTCATTGATGATGTTCGACTCGTAGAGGATCAGATCGCGCTCGACCAGGATCGGAACCTGGCCGTAGGGGTTCATGACACCGATGTCTTCTGGCTTGTTGTACAGATCGACGTCACGGATTTCGAAGTCCATGCCCTTCTCGAAAAGAACAAAGCGGCAGCGGTGGGAATACGGGCAGGTGGTGCCTGAATACAAGACCATCATAGGGAGCTCCTTAATGCAAAAAACAGTGGTTTGCAGAATCACCGCGGCGGTGATGCAAACCACTGTGGAACGGGTGGCATGAGCGCTCGATCGCGCTCTGCCATCCGGGTCGGATTATTTGATGTCTTTCCAGAACGCGGCATTGAGGCGCCAGGCGACCACGGTAAACGCCGCCAGGAACAGCATCACCCAGACACCGATACGGACGCGGCTGTTTTGGGCGGGCTCGGCCATCCATTGGAGGTAGGCCACCAGATCCCCGACATTGCGATCGTATTCTGCGGCGCTCAAGCTGCCCGGCTTCACCGGTGCCCAACCCTTGTGCACTTCCACATCATGCCCATGGCTGCTCACCTTGTCGAACACAGGGCGGCGTTCGCCCTGGAGTTCCCACAGTGGGTTGGGCATGCCGATGTTGGGGAACACCAGGTTGTTCCAGCCGGTGGGCTTGGTCTCATCGCGGTAGTAGGTGCGCAGGAGCGTGTAGATGTAGTCGGCGCCCGACCCTGCTCCACTGGACCGCGAACGGGCCACCAGCGTCAGGTCGGGTGGGTTGGCACCGAACCAGGCTTTGGCCTGTACTGGGTCGATGGCCGCCTTCATCGTGTCGCCGATCTTGTCGGTGGTAAAGGTCAGGTTTTCAGCAATCTGCTTGTCGGTCAGGCCAATGTCACGCAGTCGATTGAACCGCATGAACGATGCCGAGTGGCAACTCAGGCAATAGTTGACGAAAATTTTTGCGCCATTCTGCAGCGCTTCCATGTCGTTCGTGCGCGGGGGTGCTTTGTCCAATGGAAACCCGGCTCCAGCGGCCATGGCCGCGCCGGACATGCCGATGGCCAGCATGAAGCCCACAAGAATCTTTTTCATTTGCTCGACGCTCCGGTGTAACTGGTTGGGTTCAGTGAGGCTTGAACGTGACGCGGCTGGGCACCGTCTTGAACTCACCCAGTCGACTCCACCAAGGCATGAGGAGGAAGAACCCGAAATAGAACAAGGTACCCACCTGAGACACGCGCTCGCCAATGGGAGATGGTGGCAAAACGCCCAGGTAACCCAGAATCAGGAAGTTGATCACGAAGATGCCGTACAGCCACTTGTTCCAGCTGGGGCGGTAGCGAATGGACTTCACCGGGCTGTGATCCAGCCAGGGCAGGAAGAACAGGATGATCACGGCGCCACCCATGGCAACCACGCCCCAGAATTTCGCGTCAATTGCCATCATCAAGGCGACGAGCACCACGCCAGCCGCCACGATGGCAAGCTTGATGCCAGCGCTCACCTTGGCCTTCAACGCACCCAGGATGGCGGCCGCCAGCACGATCACGATGAGCGCATACATCATCTCGGTGGTGATGGCCCGCAACATGGAGTAGAACGGGGTGAAGTACCAAACAGGTGCGATGTGCAACGGCGTGACCAGCGGGTCGGCCGGAATGAAGTTGTTGAACTCCAGGAAGTAGCCGCCAAACTCGGGCGCAAAGAACACGATGGCGGAAAACACCATCAGGAAGACCGACACACCCAGCACGTCGTGCACGGTGTAGTAGGGGTGGAAGGGAATGCCGTCCAGCGGAATGCCCTTGTCGTCTTTTTGTGCCTTGATCTCGACGCCGTCTGGGTTGTTGGAACCCACTTCGTGCAGCGCGATGATGTGCGCCACCACCAGGCCCAGCAGCACCAGAGGCACAGCGATGACGTGAAAGCTGAAGAAGCGGTTGAGCGTGGCATCACCCACCACAAAATCGCCGCGAATCAGCAACGCCAAGTCAGGGCCGATGAAAGGAATCGCAGAGAACAGGTTGACGATCACCTGCGCGCCCCAGTACGACATCTGACCCCACGGCAGCAGATAGCCCATGAAGGCCTCGGCCATCAGGACAAGGAAAATGGCGCAGCCAAAGACCCACACCAGTTCACGCGGCTTGCGGTAGGAGCCGTAGATGAGGCCACGGTACATGTGCAGGTAAACGACCACAAAAAACGCCGAAGCCCCTGTGGAGTGCATGTACCGGATCAGCCAGCCCCATGGCACATCGCGCATGATGTATTCCACCGAAGCGAACGCCACCGGAACGCCCGCCGCATTGAGGGTGGCGTCTGGCTTGTAGTGCATGACCAGAAAAATGCCGGTCACGATCTGGATCACCAGCACCAGCAGGGCCAACGAGCCAAAGAAATACCAGAAGTTGAAATTCTTTGGCGCGTAGTACTCGGCCAGATGCTCGTTGTACAGCTTGGTCAGGGGGAACCGGTTGTCGATCCAGTTCAGCGCCTTCTGACCGATCGGCGCGTCCGGAGAGATGTCTTTGAATTCAGCCATGTGATGCCTCGGATATCAGGTGTCTGTTTGCGCGACGGGAAGCGCCCGTTCAGGCTTGTTTCTCTTCGCCGATCAGCACGGTGGTGTCCGACGTGTAGTAGTGAGGCGGGACTTCCAGGTTGTCGGGCGCGGGCTTGTTCTTGAACACGCGGCCAGCGACGTCAAAGGTCGATCCATGGCATGCGCAGAGGAACCCACCCTGCCAGTCGTCTGGCAGCGATGGCTGGGGGCCGGGCGCGAACTTGTCGCTGGGCGAGCAACCCAGATGGGTGCAGATACCCACCGCCACCAGGATCTCGGGCTTGATGGAGCGATGACGGTTCCGCGCATATTCAGGTGTGGGGTATGCGGTGCGAACCGACTCCGGATCGGCCAGCTGGTCTTCCTGCTTTTCAAGCGCGGCCAATTGATCGGGCGTGCGGCGCATGATCCAGACGGGCTTTCCGCGCCACTCCACCACCTTCTTCTCGCCTGGTGCAATCGTGGACACATCAACTTCAACAGCCGCACCCGCCGCCTTGGCGCGCTCGGAAGGTTGAAAACTGCTCACGAAAGGAACGGCGACTGCGGCTGCTCCAACGCCACCCATGGCGCAGGAAGTGATCAGCCAGGTACGGCGGCTGCTGTCGACGGGCGCAGCGACGGTTGCTTCACTCATGGGGATCTTTCAATCAGAGTCGAGAAGACGTTAGGGACAACCCGGCATTGTACTGGAGCGTTTCCGGCCTTCCCCAGGGTGCCGGGGTGAAGCGCTTGGCTATTGCATGAATCCGTGGCAATCACTTCTGCTGGCATTGCCTCACCCGGCGAAAAGCCCCAACCCCCATGCATTGGCGTGTGAGAATCACGGCGATCTCAGGGCCTTGAACCCCACAAGGCGCCAGCATTCCTATCCACACACGATTTCAGGAGAGTCAGCATGGGCATGATGCAAGAGTTCAGGGAATTCGCCGTCAAGGGCAACGTGATCGATCTCGCGGTTGGCGTGATCATTGGCGGGGCATTTGGCAAGATCGTCGGTTCGCTGGTGGACGACGTGATCATGCCCCTGGTCGGTTCCGTCCTGGGAAACCTCGACTTCAGCAATCTGTATCTGCCACTGGGCGCTGTACCAGAAGGCACAGCGCGGACCTTGGCGGCCATGAAGGAAGCTGGCGTTCCAGTGTTGGCGTACGGCAGCTTCATCACGGTGACTATCAACTTCATCATCCTTGCCTTCATCATCTTCATGATGGTCAAGCAGGTGAACCGCCTGAAAAGAGCGGAGCCACCAGCCGCGCCACCGGCCACACCAGAGGACGTGCTGCTGCTGCGCGAGATCCGGGATAGCCTGCAGAAATGAGCCATTGGGGTGTGATGCAAGGAACGAAACGCGTTCAGTGCGTCGAAGCGCCCATGGCTGCATCAATGGCTGCCAGCAGACTCAATGGACTGGCCGTGCCCGTCCCGGCCAGGTCCATCGCCGTGCCGTGATCCGGACTGGTGCGAACAAACGGCAGACCGATCGTGGTGTTGACACCATCGTCCAAGCCCAGCAACTTGACCGGAATCAAGCCCTGATCGTGGTACATGGCGATCACGACATCAAAATCGCCTTGCCGCGCCCGCATGAAGACGGTATCGGGAGCGTGCGGCCCCGTGGCATCGATCCCCTCCCCCTGAGCTTGACCAATGACTGGTGCGATGACGTCAATTTCCTCTCGCCCAAACAGCCCCCCCTCCCCGGCATGCGGATTCAGTCCGGCGACCGCAATCCTGGGCTTTGCGAACCCGCAGCGCTGAAAGTGGGCATGGGTCAGACGAATCGTTTCCGCCACTTGCTCAAAACTCACGGCCGCCAGTGCCTCGCGCAAGGCCACGTGGATGCTGACCAGCACAGTTCGCAAACCGGGACAACTCAGCATCATTCGAACCGGCAACTGGTCCGGCGATGTCCCCTGATGCTCAGCCGCGATTGACTGGAGCATTTCGGTATGACCCGGGTGCTGCACGCCAGCAGAGGCCAGTGCCTTCTTGTGCACAGGTGCCGTCACCAGCGCCACCACTTCCTTTCGAAGCGCAGCTTCAGCGCCAAAACGGATGCACTCTGCCGCTGCCCGTCCTGCGACGGCACTCACCTGACCCCAGGCAACATCGACAGGCGCATGGCACGCCTGCACGACTGCGAGGCACCCCGGAGGCGTTTGGCGCCACTGCGAAAGCTGTGTCAATTCAGCGATCGGCGTGGGCAAGGTCGGCTTGACCTGCTGGGCCGCAATGTGGGTGGCTCGGCGCATCGTCTCCACATCACCCGCCACCACCAGATGTTCCAACAGCGTGGGGCGTTCGCGCACAGCCAGCGCGATGATCTCGGGGCCAATTCCCGCCGGGTCGCCCATGGTCACCAGCACGGGGCTGCCTGGTGTGGGCACGAGCGTTTCTGATGGCTTCATGCTGAAAACCTCGCTCAGGCTGGATTGGGAATGTCGATGAAAACATGCTCCAACCCCAGCATGGCGGCGGCATGGCCCGCCACTGCCGGTGCGCCGTACCGCTCGGAAGCATGGTGTCCGCAGGCGATATAGGCCACGCCGCATTCGCGGGCATAGTGGGCCTGCGGCTCCGAAATCTCGCCAGTGATGAACACGTCCGCGCCAGCCGCGATGGCGCCTTCAAAATACCTCTGAGCGCCACCTGTGCAAAGGGCGACGCGTTCAATCGGGCGTTCTGGCTCGGCCACCAGGGTCACCGGCCGACCCAGCGCCTGGGCAACATGCTCAGCCAGCGCGGAGGCTGAGGGCATGGGGCGCCGGCCCAAAAAGCCCAGAGACTGATCACCGAACCGACCGTCGGCGCCCTTCTGCAACTCAATCCCCAGGTGGCGAGCCAACTGCGCATTGTTGCCCAGGGTGGCGTGGGCATCGAGCGGCAAATGGTAGGCAAACAGGTTGATGTCGTGCGCGAGCAGCCGCGACAGGCGCTGCTTCATCCATCCGGTCACCCGTCCATCCTGCCCGCGCCAGAAAAGACCATGGTGAACCAGGATCGCATCGGCCTTCTGCGCGATGGCCGCATCGATCAAGGCCAGGCTCGCGGTCACGCCAGAAACCAGCTTGCGGATCTCGACCCTCCCTTCCACCTGCAGACCATTGGGCCCGTAGTCGTGAAACGATGCGGGCTGGAGAAGTTCGTCAAAAAACGCCAGCAGTGCCGGGCGCTCAACGTGGTGTTCCGAGGAGGTCATGGACAGGTGATCTTCAGGAGTTACAGAACAGGCCAGCGCGAGATGATGCATCTGCCAAGTGCCAGCCCTATTCTGACAGCCCCGTGCCAAGCAGCGACCTGTCCTTGGATCGCGCTCTGGGCTTGAATTTCAGCGCTGGGCGTTTTGGGCGCGCTCGGCTTCGGCCATTTTTCGCAGGAAGAAGCGGAAAAACCAGATCGCCATGCCGATCATGAAAATGAAACCCGCAACGCTGAACAGGCCGTAATCGGTCGAGAAAAGATCCACCATGGCTTTCATTGGGAACTCCATTGCTTGCTTGTTGGACCACCATTGCAACCGGTGTCTGCGGCCTCAGCCTTGACTTGCGTCAAGCAGCTTGAACTCTGAACACAAGAGGCCATATGCAGCACAATGAGGCCATGCGGGATGAACCTCACGCGGGTGCCTGCGCCCCAAGACTTGCAATTCCTTATCTGACATGAAACGACTCTGGCTGGTTTTTGCCCAATCCGTGACCGTGCTGCTGGCGGCCTTTTTTGTGATCGCCACACTCAAACCCGAATGGCTGGACCGGCGGCCCACGATGACCTCCATCGTGCCCGTGTTTGAAGCTTCGCCCACAGCTGGCAGTCCGTCCGCCGATGGCTCGACCAGTTTTCGAGCGGCCGCCCGCAGTGCCTCGCCGGCCGTGGTGAGCATTAACACCAGCAAGGCACCCATCAATGCGCCGCAAACGGCCGACCCCTGGTTTCGCTTCTTCTTTGGTGAACAGGACCGTTCACAGGCACAGACAGGCCTGGGTTCCGGCGTGATCGTGAGCCCCGCAGGCTACATCCTCACCAACAATCACGTGATCGAAGAAGCAGACGAAATTGAGGTCGTTCTCAACGATGGCAGAAAGGGCGTGGCTCAGGTCATCGGCACCGACCCCGAAACCGACCTCGCCATTCTCAAGGTGGAGCTGAAGGATCTTCCAGTGATCACGCTGGGCAACTCCGATGCGCTGGAAATCGGCGATCAGGTGCTGGCCATTGGCAACCCGTTTGGCGTTGGGCAAACCGTCACCAGCGGCATCGTGAGCGCGCTGGGGCGTACCCAACTGGGCATCAACACCTTTGAGAATTTCATACAAACCGACGCGGCCATCAACCCTGGCAATTCTGGGGGTGCGCTGGTTGACATCAATGGGCATCTGATGGGTATCAATACGGCGATCTATTCCCGCTCAGGGGGGTCCATGGGCATCGGATTTGCCATTCCCACCTCCACCGCACGCAGTGTGCTGGACTCCATCGTGAAGGACGGGCAAGTCACGCGGGGATGGATTGGGGTCGAGCCGCAAGATCTCAGTCCGGAATTGGCCGAGAGTTTTGGCATTCAGCTGAGCGCCGGCGTGATCATCACCGGGGTTCTGCAAGATGGGCCGGCCGCCCAGGCTGGCCTCAAACCGGGCGACGTGATCACACGGGTCGCGGATAAGAACGTCAAAAACGTGACGGAGCTGCTTTCGGCAGTGGCAGCCTTGCCACCGGGCACGCCCGCCGACCTTGAGATCATGCGCAGAGAAGGCAAGAGCGTGCTGCGGGTCACACCGGGTCGACGCAATCTGCCGCCCCGCCAGCTCCCTCGCTAAGAACTTGTCCGTCAATAGGCGGACAGGTTCTGAGGCCCGGCAATCAAGTCGTCACTTGCTCGTCGAAGAGCCTTCTTCGACGGCGTCGTCTTCCGGCTTCGCCGTGGACTTCACGAACCAGTGCGCACCCCAGATCCCAAGCTGATAAAGAAGGATCATGGGAATGGCCAGCGCCAGCTGTGAAATCACGTCAGGTGGCGTGACGACGGCCGCAATGATGAAGGCCACCACGATGAAGTAGCCTCGAAAGTCCTTCAATTGCTGAATGGACACCATGTTCAGCCGCACCAGCAGCACCACCACGATCGGCACCTGAAAAGCGAGCCCGAACGCCAGGTAGAGGGAAAGAATGGCCTCCACGTACGATGCAATATCGGGCGTGGCGGCCACGCTCGCCGGCGTGAATCCCTGAATGAATCCGAACATCTTGTCCAGCACGAAGAACTGGACGAATCCGATGCCGACATACGCCAGCAAGCTGCCCAGAATGATCAGGGGCACCGCGAACTTTTTTTCGTGGCTGTACAGACCCGGGGCGACAAACGCCCACACCTGGTACATCCACCAGGGCAGCGACAGCAACAACGCAGCCATCGCCAGAACCTTGAGCGGCACGAAGAACGGCGAGAAAACGCCCACGGCAATCAGCTTGGCATCCGGCGGCATGTGCGCCCGAATGGGCACTGCGATCAGATCGATGAGGCCACTGGGGCCAGGCCAGAAGGCCAGCAGCGCCATGCAAATACCCAGGCCGGCAATGCCATAGAGCAGGCGATCACGCAGCTCCATCAAGTGCTGGACAAACGGCTGCTCTGTACCGGCGAGCTCGTCGGTGTTTTCTTTGGAATCTGACATCAGCGGGGGGCGGAGGAGGAGCGTGGCCTGAATCGAGCCACGCGGGCCGCACCGGACTGGGTGCGCGTTCGCACTCCGGCGCGGGCCTTGTACCACTGGGGCATGGCTTTCTGTTTCACGCGCCAGTTTTTCTTCGGATGCTTGTAGACCGGATGCACGGGCGATCCGATCGAACCCAAGGCATCGTGATGGCTGCCCTGGTCGTACCCAGCGTTTGCACCCTCCATGCCTGCGGTGGCATCAGACCAGGACTTTTCAAAGTCACTTGCGCCACTCTGAACCGAGGACTCCACATCGCGAGCGGCACTCTCGACGGAGTCCTTCATCTTCTTGAGCTCTTCCAGCTCCATCGACCGACTGACTTCGGATTTCACGTCGGCCACGTAACGCTGGGCTTTGCCCAGCAAGGCCCCCACGGTCCGCGCCACGCGTGGCAGCTTCTCTGGGCCAATGACGATGAGCGCCACCACACCAATGAGGGCGAGTTTGGAAATGCCCAGATCAATCATGTATCAGCCAATTTGCGGGCAAGGTCGGGAAGGTCGGCGCGGCAGCGCAACGGGCGGGCAGCGCCCGCCACCGCTGGCCGCACGAGGGGCTCAGCTCTTTTGCTTGGCTTCGACGTCGATGGTGCTCTTGTCGATGCGGGCGTCCTGGGCCACCTGGCCAGGTTTTGCAGCGGCAGCTTCCTCGGTGGACTGTCCCCCGTCTTTGATACCGTCCTTGAATCCCTTGACAGCGCCGCCCAAGTCAGAACCGATGTTCTTGAGCTTCTTGGTACCAAAAACCATCACCACGATCAACAAGACAATCAGCCAGTGCCAGATAGAAAATGCACCCATGAGACTCTCCAAATGTAGAAATGAGGCGCGATGCGCCATTCATGGGATTCTAAGCCCGGGGATGAGTTCAGGCGATGTTCGATCGGAATACCTGCCCCCATGAGCAGCCGCGGCAGCAGGAGGCGAGGGTTATCCCTTTGCCCATGGCCGGGGCCCGCCCATCACGTGAATATGCAGGTGATGGACCTCCTGACCGCCCTGGGCGCCGGTATTGCACACCATGCGGAAGCCGCCTTCGGGATACGGGCCACACCCCTGTTCAACGGCGAGCTTCGGTGCCAGCACCATCATGCGGCCCAGCAACGCTTCATGCGAAGGTAAAAGCTGCGCCATGGAAGGGATGTGCAGCTTCGGAACCATGAGAAAGTGCACGGGTGCCCACGGGTGGATGTCATGAAACACGAAGATTTCTTCGTCCTCATAAACCCGTTTGGAGGGAATTTGCCCAGCAATGATCTTGCAGAAAATGCAGTTGGGGTCGTGCATGAACCAGAGATCCTTCAAAAATTCCGGAGAAAAGGCTGTCTGCGCCTCATGAACCAACAGGCTTGCTGTCGTTCATGCGCACCATGCCTTTGACGATGCGATAGAGAAACCAGACCGAAACCACCAGCCAGGCCAACATGCCGGGCAACAGGAAAAACAGAAACAGCGGCAACGTGATCAGGTACCAGAATGCCGCCCACAACACTGTGCGGATGCGCCAGGAAAAATGGCTGGCTTGCCAGGTACCCACTGCGTCACCGCGCTTGACCAGATCAATCACCAGCGCGACCAGAAGCAGGGCGATGCTGGGCTGGGCGCTCGGCACGACGGCGGCCACCGCAACGATCAGGTGCAGGATGTAGCTCAACCAACCGACACTCTTGAGTGACTGGGCGGTCTCGCTGTCTGCACTTTCAACCAAGACAGACTCAGAATCGGGTTTCATGCAGGCTCCAGTTTCGATCCAGCCAGGCACACGCCCAGCTACTCACTCGCCTCGCGGGCCTGCGCTTTGCGAAGCGCCTTCTCCTCAAGCCCGCTCTGCCCCTCTCTTCGCAGCAGCTCCTCCACCACATCGGCCGGCGTCCTTCCATAGTGAGCCAAGGCAATCATGGAATGGAACCAGAGATCGGCCACCTCATTGACCAGCTTGCCGGTATCGCCACCGTGGTCACAATCCTTGGCCGCCATCACCACCTCGGTCGCCTCCTCGCCAATTTTCTTCAAAAAGGCGTCTGGGCCTTTGTGAAGCAGCCGTGCGACGTAACTCTTGTCAGGATCGCCACCGGCATGCGGCTTTCTGCTCTCAATCACGGCCGCAAGCCGGGCCAATGCGTCTGTGGGATTCATGGTTAACGATAAATTGATTCGGGATCCTTAAGCACCGGCTCCACGGCCTGCCATCGGCCGTCCTGATAGCGCTGAAAGAAGCAACTGTGGCGACCGGTGTGGCAGGCGATGCCCGGTTCATGACCCAACTGGGTGACCTTGAGCAGGACCACATCGTTGTCGCAATCCAGGCGGATGTCGTGCACGGTCTGAACGTGCCCCGATGTCTCACCCTTGAACCAAAGCTTGCCTCGAGAACGGCTGAAGTAAACCGCCTGACCCAGCTCGGCGGTCTTCTGAAGGGCCTCGCGGTTCATCCAGGCAAACATCAGCACATCGCCCGAGCCCAGTTCCTGCGCTATCACAGGGACCAGTCCTTGGGCATCCCATTTCACTTCGTCCAGCCAATTCATGCACGGAATCTAACATGTGCAGGAAACAGACGCGGCCCGCGTTGCCGGGAGAGGATAGGATGCAGCATCCATCGATCTGCGGCCCCGCAGACAGACGAGGCCAGCCAAGGAGCCTGCATGAAATTCCGCACCCTGATTCTTGTTGTGTTCATCTTGCTGGTCGCCGCCCTCGCGGCGCTCAACTTTGAGGAAATCCTGCGACCGACACCCCTCAATCTGGGTGTGACAAGCGTCCAGGCACCGATCGGTCTGGTTCTGGTCGGCCTATTGACGCTGATGATCGTGGTGTTTCTGGTGGTACTGGTATTCAATCAGACCACGCATCTCATGGAAGTGAGGCAGATCACCCGTGAGGCCAACGAGCAGCGTCACTTGGCCGACAAGGCGGAGGCCTCCCGGTTCATTGAGTTGAGGGATTTCCTGCAGGCCCAACTCCAGGTCGCTGCCGCCAGGGAGCAGGAGATTTCAGAAAAACTTCACCACAGGATGGACAACCTGCAGGAGCGACTCACCGTGGTGATCGAACAGACCGGCAACGGCCTGGCTGCCAGTCTGGGCGAGTTGGAAGATCGGCTGGAACAGCAGTTCAGGCGCAACCCTGATAGCTGAAGCTCAGCGATTGTCGCGAGGGCACGGCTGCTGCCAGACGCGCAGAGCCTCTCTCGGCAGGCACTCAGAGACGAACGGGTATGCCCCGCTCAGCCATGCGCGCTTTGGCCTGCGCCACGGTGTATTCGCCGTAGTGGAAGATGCTGGCTGCCAACACCGCGTCGGCGCCGCCTTGCTGCACGCCATCGGCCAAATGATCCAGCGTGCCCACGCCACCGGAAGCGATCACGGGCACGTCGACAGCGTCGGCCACAGAACGGGTCAAGGCCAGATCGAAGCCGGCTTTGGTGCCATCACGGTCCATGCTCGTGAGCAGGATTTCGCCCGCCCCGAACTGCGCCATCTGCCTGGCCCAGGCCACGGCATCCAGCCCGGTGTTCTGCCGACCGCCATGGCTGTAGACATCCCAACCTTCTCCTCGGGTGGCCGCGTCTTGCGCAAGCCTTCTTTTGGCATCGATGGCCACCACAATGCACTGCGACCCGTATTTCTCAGACGCCTCCCGAATCACTTCAGGGCGGGCAATAGCAGCAGAATTGAAGCTGGTTTTGTCGGCGCCCGCATTGAGCAGACGGCGCACGTCATCCACCGTGCGCACGCCACCCCCCACGGTGAGCGGTATGAAAACCTGCGAAGCCACCGCCTCGATGATGTGAAGAATCAGGTCGCGACCGTCGCTGGTCGCGGTGATGTCCAGAAACGTGAGTTCGTCTGCGCCCTGATCGTTGTAGCGGGCCGCAATCTCGACAGGATCCCCCGCGTCTCGCAGTTCCACGAAATTGACACCCTTGACAACCCGACCACCGGTGACGTCAAGACAGGGAATGATGCGTTTGGCGAGCATGTACTTCAGTCTTCGCTTTTTACGCCATACACCTTTTGGGCTATGGTGAGCGCTGTAGCCGCGCACGGCCACCCAGCGTAGAAAGCCAGATGGGTGATAGCCTCAATGACCTCCGCTTCCGTCAGACCGTTTTCTATCGCGCGTTTGAAATGAAAAGGCAATTCATTCTGACGGTACAAGGCCACCAAAGCAGAAACTGTGACCAAACTCCTGTCGCGTCGAGAGAGTTCAGGGCGCTCCCATATGTCTCCGAACAAGACCTCTGAAGTGATTTCGCCAAACTTGACAGCATATTCCGTGACGGGCACGGTAATACCCAAGCCCTGGGGGGGATTCGGCTTTTCTGTAGACATTGAATTGCACCCGGCAATAGGCTCGTCGGCAATCATCCGTTGAGGTCGTCCGCGAGTTGTTGGGCGGCCTCAAAATCCAGGTCACCGCTGTAGATGGAGCGACCACAGATGACTCCTTCCACGCCTTCATCTTCCACCTCGCAAAGTGCGCGGATGTCTTCAAGGTTGGACAGGCCACCCGACGCAATGACAGGCACCGACAAGGCCTGCGCCAGTTTCACCGTGGCTTCAATGTTGATGCCGGACAGCATGCCGTCGCGGCCAATGTCGGTGTAGATAATGCCTTCGACACCGTAGTCTTCGAACTTTTTTCCCAGATCGACCACTTCGTGCCCAGTGAGCTTGCTCCACCCGTCGGTGGCCACCTTGCCATCCTTGGCGTCCAGTCCCACGATGATGTGGCCGCCGAAGGCCGTGCAGGCGTCCTGGAGAAAGCCGGGGTTCTTTACTGCCGCGGTGCCGATGATCACATAGCGCAGACCGGCATCCAGATAGCGCTCGATGGTGTCCAGATCACGGATGCCTCCACCCAACTGAACGTCCACCTCCGAGCCCACCTCCTTGAGGATGGCTCGTATGGCCTGCTCGTTCTTCGGTTTGCCGGCGAAGGCACCGTTGAGGTCCACCAAGTGAACGCGCCTGGCCCCTTTGTCGACCCAGCTCCGGGCCATGGCCGCCGGATCCTCGCCGAACACGGTGGATTGGTCCATGTCCCCTTGCTTGAGGCGTACACAATGGCCGTCTTTCAAATCAATGGCGGGAATCAGCAGCATGGTGGTCTGGTGAGAAAAGGCGGTTAAGGGTTCCAGGACAGAAAGTTTCGGTAGAGCGCCAGTCCCTGGTCAGCGCTCTTCTCGGGGTGAAACTGTGTGGCGAAGATATTGTCGCGCGCAATGGCTGCAGCAAAGCGCCCACCATAATCGACCTCGCCGACGTTGTGCCGGGGCTGGCTCGGCTTCGCAAAATAGCTGTGCACAAAATAAAAGTAGGCACCGTCCGCGATGTCCTGCCACAACGCGTGCGATGGCGCGCCATGCAGTTGGTGAAACACCTGGTTCCAGCCCATCTGAGGCACTTTGAAGCGGCTGCCGTCAGCCTGCAGCTGGCCCTCGAGGCGAAACCGCACCACTTCACCCGGGATCAGCCCCAGGCCTTGCGTCGGCCCCTCTTCGCTCCGGTCCAGCAGCATCTGCATACCCACGCAGACGCCGAACAATGGCTTGTTGGCCGCAGCATGCAACACGGCGTCGAGCAACCCGGAACGCGCCAGTTCCAGCATGCAATCGGCCATGTGGCCCTGTCCAGGCAACACGACACGCCCGGCAGCCAATACTTCGCTGGCGTCTGAGGTGACCAGCACCTCCACGCCGCTGCCCTGGGCCACATGCTTCACCGCCTGAGACACCGATCGCAAATTGCCGCTGCCGTAGTCCACCACGGCCACTGTCTTGGATTTCATCGAACGCTCAGAGGGAACCTTTGGTCGAAGGGATGACATCGCCCAGGCGCAGATCGCGCTCCAGCGCCATGCGCACGGCACGGGCGAAGGCCTTGAACACCGTCTCGGCCTGGTGATGCGCATTTTCACCGTGCAGGTTGTCGATGTGCAGCGTGACACCCGCATGATTGACAAAACCCTGGAAGAATTCGAATGCCAACTGCGTATCGAAGCCCCCCACCATGCCGCTCTTGAAGGGCACGCGCATGTGCAGGCCCGGGCGACCTGAAAAATCGACAACCACCCGCGACAAGGCTTCATCCAGCGGCACATAAGCATGGCCATAACGCCGGATGCCCTTCTTGTCGCCGACGGCCTGGGCAAAGGCCTGCCCCAACGTGATGCCCACATCTTCCACCGTGTGGTGCCCGTCGATGTGCAGATCGCCGACTGCCTGGATGTCGAGGTCGATCAGGCCGTGCCGCGCGATCTGGTCCAGCATGTGGTCAAAAAAACCAATGCCTGTCGACAGCTTGGCAGTCCCACGACCATCGATGTTGATCTGGACGGTGATCTGGGTTTCTGCCGTGTTGCGCTGCACGACTGCGATGCGGTCGCCGGTGGAAACGTCGGAGGGGGTGGAGGTCATAGGGTGATTTTCAGGGCTTGAAGCAATTGCGCGTTTTCTTCAGGCGTCCCCACGGTGAGGCGCAAGCAGTTGCCCAGCAATGAATGCATTTTAGAAACATTCTTCACCAGAATGCCCTGTGACTTCAGTGCGTCGAACGTCCGCTGGGCGTCCGACACGCGCACCAGCACCATGTTGGCCTCACTGGGATAGACCTTCACGCCCTGCATGGCGCTCAGGGCTTCCATCAAAAGCCCCCTCTGCCGCCTGATTTCTGCGGCCTGCGCAGCGAACACGTCGGCGTGCTCCAGCGCAAACAGGGCACATTCGGCGTTGAGCACGCTCACGTTGTAAGGCGGCCGCAGCTTGTCGATCTCTTGAAGGAGAACCTGCGGCCCCACCATGTAGCCAATGCGCACACCCGCCAGACCGAACTTCGACATCGTGCGCATCAACAGCACGTGCGCGTGGGCTTCGGGCTGCGCGCGGATCTCATCGAGCCAGGTGTGACTGGAAAACGGCTGGTAGGCCTCGTCCATTACCACCAGCCCCCCCAGGTTGGCGGCCTCGGCAATCAGGCGGCGGATGACCGCCTGGTCCCACAGGTTGGCCGTGGGATTGTTCGGGTAGGCGATGTAGGTGATGGCCGGGCGATGCTCGCGCATCGCCGCCAGCATGGCGGCTTCGTCGAGTTCGAAATCGGCAGTCAGTGGCACACCATGGAACGCAAGCCCCTGCAGCTGCGCGCTCATGGCGTACATGACGAAGCCGGGCAGCGGCGCCACGATGCTGGCACCAGGCAGGTCGCAGCCCATGGCCAGCAGCGAAATAAGCTCATCTGACCCATTGCCCAGCATCAGCGCGTGGCCAGCGGGCAGGGCTATGCTGCGGGCCAGCGCCTGCTTGAGCTCGTCAATCCTGGCGCCCGGATAGCGGTTGATGGCCACGGCGCCCAGGCGAGCGCCGAGCTCGGTCTGCAGCACTGGCGACAGCACGAACGGGTTCTCCATAGCGTCGAGTTTGACCATGCCCGCGCTGTCCTGAATGGCATAGGCGTGCATGGACTGCACGTCCTGGCGAATCACGGCCAGGGGCGTGAGCACCTCGATAGGGTTCACGCGCCACCTCGCATCGGAGGCACGGTATCGAGGCGCAGCTCAGCGGCGCGGGCGTGTGCCTGCAAGCCTTCGCCATACGCCATCTCGGCAGCGATCACCCCCAGGCTCTGCGCGCCTGCCTGGCTGACTTCGATCAGGCTGCTGCGCTTCTGAAAGTCGTACACGCCCAGGGGGGAGGAGAATCGCGCCGTCCCGCTGGTGGGCAGCACGTGATTGGGGCCGGCGCAATAGTCGCCCAGGCTTTCACTGGTGTACGCGCCCAGAAAAATGGCCCCGGCGTGCTTGAGCAACGGTTCCCATCGGTGGGGGTCATCGCTGGAGATTTCAAGGTGTTCGGGTGCAATGCGGTTGCTGATGGCGCACGCCTCTTCCATGCTGCGGGTGTGGATCAGGGCTCCCCGGTCGTTCAGGCTCTTGGCGATGATGGCCGCACGCGGCATGGTGGGCAAGAGGCGGTCAATGGCCCGTTGCACTTCCTCAATGTAGGCTGCGTCGGGGCAAAGGAGGATGCTTTGGGCCAGCTCGTCGTGCTCGGCCTGGCTGAACAGGTCCATCGCCACCCATTCGGCAGGCGTGCTGCCGTCGGCCAGGACCAGGATCTCGCTAGGGCCGGCGATCATGTCGATGCCGACGGTGCCGAATACCCGCTTCTTGGCGCTGGCCACATAGGCGTTGCCAGGCCCGGTGATCTTGTCCACCTTGGGCACGGTTTCGGTGCCATAGGCCAGGGCGGCCACGGCTTGTGCGCCGCCGATGGTGAATGCTCTGGTGACGCCCGCCACGTAGGCTGCGGCCAGTACCAGCTCATTGCGCTCGCCGCGCGTGGCAGTGGTGGCACCGCTGCCACCGGTGGCCACGCTGCCCCGCACCGGCGTGGGCACGACCATGATGATTTCCTGAACACCCGCCACATGTGCCGGCACCGCATTCATGATCAAGCTGGAAGGGTAAGCCGCCTTGCCGCCCGGCACGTAGATCCCTACGCGATCCAGCGGCGTGACCTTCTGGCCCAGCAGCGTGCCATCTTCATCGCGGTAGCTCCAGCTCTCACCGCCAGCCTTCTTCTGCGCCTCATGGTAACTGCGCACGCGGCGTGCGGCCGCCTCCAGAGCGGCCTTCTGGGCCACAGGCAAGGCGTCGAAAGCTGTCTTGAAATCAGACTGCGTCAATTCAAGTTCGCTCACCTGGCCGGCCGCCAGGCCATCAAATCGCTCGGTGTAGGCCAACACCGCTGCATCACCCCGTTTTTGCACGTCGGCCAGAATGTCCGCCACACGGTGTTCGATGGCCGCGTCGGTGTCTGCCGCCCAGTGCAACCTCGCCGCGAACTGCGATTCAAAGTTCGGGTCCAGCGTGGAGAGACGAACAGGAACGGCGGTGAAGCTCATGTCGGTACCGGGGGATTGATGATGGCTTTCGAAAAGGCGTCGAGAAGGGGCTGGATGGCCCGTTGCTTCAGTTTGAGCGCGGCCTGATTGACCACCAGCCGCGAGCTGATGTCCATGATCCGCTCCACTTCGATCAACTGGTTGGCCTTGAGCGTGCTGCCAGTGGACACCAGATCGACGATGGCATCGGCCAGCCCCGTCAACGGGGCCAGCTCCATGCTACCGTAGAGTTTGATCAAATCCACATGCACGCCTTTGCTGGCAAAAAATTCCCGGGCAATGGCCGTGTACTTGGTGGCCACCTTCAGGCGCGACCCTTGGCGCACGGCACGCGCGTAGTCAAAATCGGCGCGAACGGCCACGCTCATCCTGCACTGGGCAATCTGCAAATCCAGTGGCTGGTACAGGCCTTGGCCGCCATGTTCAATGAGTGTGTCTTTGCCGGTCACACCCAGATCGGCGCCCCCGTATTCCACATAGGTGGGCACGTCGGTGGCCCGCACCAGCACCACACGCACGCCGGGCTGGTTGGTCGACAGGATCAGCTTGCGCGATTTTTCAGGGTCTTCCAGCACCTCGATACCTGCGGCCCTGAGCAACGGCAAGGTTTCGTCGTAAATGCGGCCTTTGGACAATGCGAGCGTGATCAAACGAGGGCTCCTTGCGAAGTGACCAATTTCAGAAGCACCGCGGGGCTGGCTTTGCCAGACCGTTGGAGTTGTCCCCAAGAGGGATTCGCGCGAAGCGCGGCGGGCGTGTTCTTCACCTCACCCTTTCAATATCTGCCCCGATGGTGCGAAGCTTGGCCTCCATCTGGTCGTAACCACGGTCCAGGTGGTAGATGCGGTCCACGATGGTTTCGCCCTCTGCCACCAGGCCAGCAATCACCAGGCTGGCTGACGCGCGCAAGTCGGTTGCCATCACGGTGGCCCCCTGGAGTTTGTCAACGCCTTCCACCACCGCCACCTTGCCATCGGTCTGCACATGCGCACCAAGTCGCACCAGCTCGTTGACATGCATGAACCGGTTCTCGAAGATCGTTTCGGTCACCTTGCTGGTGCCTTGCGAGATGCTGTTCAGGGCCATGAACTGCGCCTGCATGTCGGTCGGGAACCCTGGGTATTCGGTGGTCCGGAAGCTCTGGGCCTTCAACCGACCCGAGGATCGGACGTGAATGAAGTCGCCTTCGGCGTCCTTGCCGGCTTCGACCGTGGCACCTGCCTCTCGCAGCTTGTCGATCACCGCTTCAAGGTGATCCGCCCGGCCATGGCGCAGACGCACATCGCCTCCAGTGGCGGCAACGGCACAAAGGAAGGTGCCGGTCTCGATGCGGTCGGCCACCACCTGATGCGTGCATCCCTTCAAACGATCCACGCCCTGAATGTGGATGCGGCTGGTGCCATGCCCCTCGATCCTGGCGCCCATGGCAATCAGCATCTCTGCGAGATCGCTTATTTCAGGCTCCTGGGCCGCGTTCTCCAGCAGGGTTTCGCCGTCGGCCAGCGCCGCCGCCATCAGGAAGTTCTCTGTACCGGTGACCGTCACCATGTCGGTCGCAATGCGCGCACCATGCAGCCGTGAGCGGCCGGGCGCCAGCCGGGCCACCATGTAACCGTGTTCCACATCGATCTCGGCACCCATGGCCTGCATGCCCTTGATGTGCTGATCCACCGGCCGTGAACCGATCGCACAGCCGCCGGGCAAGGACACCCGGGCCTGCCCGAATCTGGCGAGCAAGGGGCCCAGCACCAGCACCGATGCCCGCATGGTCTTCACCAGGTCGTACGAGGCTTCTGGCCGGATGGGATCGCCCGCCCGAAAGCTCATTCCGACACCATCACCCGAGGTTTCGGTGTGCACGCCCATGCTGTCGAGCAACTGCCGCATGGTCGCCACATCGCGCAGGCGCGGCACGTTGTTCAACGTGACCGCGTCTGCTGTCAGCAGTGCCGCACACATCTCGGGCAAGGCAGCGTTCTTGGCGCCTGAAATCTGAACCGTGCCATGCAGCGGACGCCCGCCAGTGATTCGCAATTTGTCCATACGGGGTTGTGTCCGGGTTCTGGGCTCAGGATTGAGCAGCGGCCCATTCGGCGGGCGTGTATGTTTTCATGGACAAGGCGTGGACCTCGTCGCTCTGGATGCGCGAACCCAGCGTGGCGTACACACGCTGATGACGGGCAATGGAGCGCATGCCCTCAAAAGCGGGCGAGACGATGACCGCAGACCAATGCCGGCCATCGCCTGATACAACGATGTGGTCGCACGGCAGGCCGGCGGAGATGAGAGAGCGCAGGTCGTCAGAAGTCATAAGGGGTTCAGTAGCGAATCTTGTATCCAATGCGCAGCAAATGAAGCGCAACAGCGCTCACCGCCATGAGGGCTGTACCAACGACGAGCAGGCTCACCCAGGGCGAGACATCACTGACCCCGAAGAAGCCGTATCGAAAGCCGTCGATCATGTAGAAAAACGGGTTGAGGTGGCTCACGCTCTGCCAGAAGTCCGGCAGGGAATGAATGGAGTAAAACACGCCTGACAAAAAAGTCATGGGCACGATGATGAAATTCTGGAATGCCGCCATCTGATCGAATTTGTCGGCCCAAAGACCGGCAATCAGCCCCAGTGCGCCCAGCAGGGCGGCCCCGGCCACGGCAAAGATTGCTATCCACAAAGGCGATTCAAACGGCGGACGGGCAAACCACCAGGTCACCAGCATCACTCCTGCACCCACCGCCAGGCCTCTGACCACTGACGAGCCCACGTATGCAACAAACCATGCCCGGTGAGACAGCGGGGTGAGCAACAAAAAAACCAGGTTGCCCATGATCTTGCTCTGCACCAGAGACGACGAACTGTTCGCAAAGGCATTTTGCAGCACGCTCATCATCACAAGGCCGGGCAGCAGAAATGCGGTGTATCCGATGGAATCGTAAACCTGCACACGTCCCTCGAGCACATGACCAAAGATCATCAGGTACAGGATGGCGGTGATCACAGGCGCGCCGACGGTCTGGAATCCGACCTTCCAGAATCGCAGTACTTCCTTGTAGAAGAGCGTCTGCCACCCCGTCACGCTGACGCTCCTTCGCCCCGAACCTGGGGCACCCCTCTGGCCCCCTGCATCAGATCCAGAAAAACGTCTTCGAGATCGGCCTTGCGAATTTCAACATCTTGCACTGTGAGCCCCGACTCGCGCATGCGGGCGAGGAGACGCTCCACTTCCAGTGCGTCATGCGCCGGCAGCTGGACAACCCTGCCCGTCACCCGGGCAAGCTGATTGAGATCAAGCGGCAAAGCCTGATCGGTCTTGAAACGCAGCACATTTGACGATGCCCGACTCAGCAGTTCAGACGTGGCCTCCAAAGCGACCACCCGACCATTCTTGAGCATGGCGATACGTCCGCAAAGCGCCTCGGCCTCTTCCAGGTAGTGGGTTGTCAGCAGAACCGTGCTTCCCATGCGTTTGTTGAGATCAGAAATGAACTTCCAGAGTGTCTGCCGCAACTCGACGTCCACACCAGCAGTGGGTTCGTCCAGCACGATCACGGGGGGCTTATGTACCAGCGCCTGCGCAATCAGCACACGGCGCTTCATGCCGCCGGAGAGTTGACGCATGTTGGCACCGGCCTTGTCCGCAAGCCCGAGACCCTCCAGCAATTCGTCAATCCACGCTGCATTGCCACGAATGCCGAAATAGCCCGACTGGATCTTCAGCGATTCACGCACACTGAAAAAAGGATCAAACACCAACTCTTGGGGCACCACACCCAACTGTCGACGTGCAGCCTGATAGTCCGATTGAACATCTTTTCCGTGCACCAGAACGTGCCCCCTGCTGGCGCGCGTCAGTCCGGCGAGAATGCTGATGAGGGTGGTCTTGCCCGCCCCGTTGGGGCCCAACAGACCAAAAAACTCCCCCTGCTCGATGTCAAACGACACATCGCTGAGCGCATGGATATCGCCCCGCGAAGCGGGAAAGGTTTTGGAGACGTTTTGAAAGGAAACTGCTGGCATGGCGGGCGTGACCACGAGGGTCACCGGCCGCGCACAGGGTGCTGGTACGGCAGGTGAAACCGGTATTTTATGCCGGCAGCAGTTCGCTCACACCGTACAGAGCCACGAGCTCCAGCAGCTTGGGCGGCTGATTGATGACCTGCAGCTGCCGGCCCTTTTGTGCGAGACCGCGCTTGAGTTCCAGCAGCACGGCGACCGCAGAAGAGTCAAAGATCTGCAATCCTTGTGCGTCCACCGTGGCCGTGGTTTCGGTCTGTGATTCAAGCGACTTTGACATCGCTTGAAGAACACCCGATGCCACATGCAGTGTCACAAGATCGGGCAGTGCGACGGTCGATTGGTTGGACATCGAATTGACTTCAGCCGGTTTTGCCAGTGTTGCTCTTGTTGCGCTGCGCCAACGCCGCAATCAGGCCGTCAATGCCGCGCGCGTTGATTTCCTGGGAGAACTGGGTTCGATAGGTCTCGACCAGCCAGATGCCCAGGACATTCAGATCGTAGATTTTCCAGCCATCGGCCATCTTCTCCATCCTGTAATCCAGCTGGATGGGTTCGCCACGCCCGCGCACTTCGGATCTGACCACCACTTCCGTGTCTTCAGGCCTTGCCCGCAGGGGGCGGAAGGTCACCGTCTGATCCTTGACCTCGCCCAAGGCGCCTGAATAGGTGCGCACGAGCAAGGTCTTGAACTCTTCCTGCAACTGCTTTTGCTGCTCTGGCGTGGCTTGGCGCCAATGACGGCCCACGGCTGATGCGGTCATGCGTGAGAAGTTGACGCTCGGCATGATCTTCTCGTCGACCAATTGAATGATGCGATTCACGTCCCCCGCCTGGATGGCGGGGTCGGCCTTCACTGCGGCCATGACCTCGCCAGTGATGCGCTTGACGAGCGCCTCCGGTGCCTCGTCTGCTGCCCATGAAGGCAAGGAAACCAAGGCGCTGGTGGCCACAGCAACAACGCCCAGCAGGCTTCTACGGTTGAGCATGAAATACCTTTCCGGGCCAGACGCCCTTGAAACTGCAGCTTGGCTGCGGAACACGTTCGAGATGACATTCAAAAATGGGTTCCAACTCATTCGTTGCCATTCGTATCATCGCCCGCATCACCCCCGTCACGATTTCCGACGCCTTTATCGATCAACGATTCGATCTGGCTCTCGCGCCGCTGAAGGTAAAAGTCTCTTGAGAAACTGTATTTGTCGAGTGCAGCGCCTTCCAGCATCGAGCTGGCACGAAGCAGATTGGCCCGCGCTTCAATCAGGCGCAAGGTGTAGAGAGAATTGCGCGCCGGGATGTGATTGATGCCCATGACAAGATCACCCCGAGATTCCACGCTGAAGCCCGCCGCGTCCCTGACGGACGAAGGGCCCAGGAGTGGAAGCACAAGATAAGGTCCGGAAGGCACGCCCCACCGGCCCATGGTCTGGCCAAAATCGAGCTTCGTTCGGTCAATACCCATCTCCGACGCAATATCCAGCAGCCCACCCAGACCCAGAATGGTGTTGACGTTGAATCGAGCCAGATTTTCAACCGCTTCCTGCGGCCTAGCCTGAAGCGTGGCGTTGATGAACGACCAGAAGTCGCTCAGGTTGCCAAAGAAATTGCTCACACCCGTGCGCACGAGATCAGGTGTGACCTCCCGATACACCTCTGCAACGGGCTTGACGACGGCGCCATCCACCGCATCGTTGAATTTCCAAACGCCCCGATTAAACGGCTCAAGGGGATCGCGAGGATTGGCGTCCGGACCCGTTGCACAGGCGCCAAGCATGGTCATCAGGCAAGCAATGCCCAACAGTTTCAGACGCCTGAGTTTTTTCACATCCCTGAACAGCATATGCATTTTTTGGAGTCAATCAAACAATCCCGCTCACACCCAAGGGCGCGAGCAAAAGGCTGAGATTCTAGCGATTCCCAGGCGATGCTGTTGGGCTACTTGTCTTGCCCCTCGCCATCCGCCGCCCGATTGAAAAGGAACTGGCCGATCAGGTTTTCAAGCACCATGGCCGATTGCGTTTGCGTGATCACGTCGCCTGCGGCCAGATTTCTTTCATCGCCACCAGGAACAATGCCAATGTATTGATCCCCCAGCAAGCCAGCAGTGAGAATCTTGGCCGACGAATCTTTGGGGAACAGGAACCTTTCGTTGATTTCCATTGTGACCAATCCCAGGTAGGTCTGGGTGTCCAGGGTGACGCTGGTGACCCGTCCCACACTGACGCCCGCGGAACGCACGGGTGCCCGGGCCTTCAGGCCGCCGATATTGTCAAAACGGGCCTGCACGGTGTAGGTGCCGCCGCCATTGGTGAAGCTGGCCAGATTGGCCGCCTTCAACGCCAGGAAGAGAAGCCCCGCCGCGCCCAGGACGACAAACAGACCAACGAAAATTTCAATGCTTCTTTTGTTCATACGTAAGCTGCTCAATGATCAGGGGGTCGAGAACATCAGGGCGGTGAGGATGAAGTCCATCGTCAGCACCCCCAGGGACGCGGTCACCACCGTACGGGTGGTTGCATAGGCCACGCCTTCTGGGGTGGCCTCGGTCTCGTAGCCTTGGTACAAAGCCACCGCCGTGCAGATGACACCGAACACGGCACTCTTGACAACACCGTTGCCGACATCTCGCCACACATCCACACCGTTTTGCTGGATCGACCAGAAGTTGCCAGCATCAATACCGATCAGTCCAACGGCCACCACCCAGGCGCCCAATATGCCAATGGCCGAAAACAATGCCGCCAGCAGTGGCATGGCAATGACGCCCGCAATGAAACGCGGCGCCAGCACCCGCTTGCGGGGATCGATCGCCATCAATTCCATGGCAGCGATCTGTTCGCCCGCTTTCATGAGGCCAATTTCGGCGGTCAATGATGTGCCAGCACGGCCGGCAAACAGCAACGCCGTGACGACAGGCCCGAGTTCACGCACCAGCGACAAGTTGACCACCAGACCCAGCGACTCGGCCGCACCAAAGTTGGTGAGGGTGTTGTACAGCTGCAAGGCCAGCACAAAGCCCACCGCAAGGCCTGAGGCCAGGATGATGACCAGCGATCGGTTGCCGATGGCATGAATCTGCGTCACCACCAAGCCAAAACGGGCCAGCCCGGCCGGCACGGCCCTGAGCAAGTCCAAGAAAAACATCGCCCCATGCCCCCACGCGGCGAACACGTCCAGAGCCCGGCGACCCAGTTGCTGCAGCGCGTTCATCGCAAGGCCTCCAGCCCAAAGTCGACCGCCACCGGTGGCGCCGGGTAGTGGAACTTGATGGGTCCATCAGGTTCGCCCCGCACGAACTGTCGCACCTCGGGCTCGTCACTGTCCATCAACTCGGCCGGCGTACCCTGGGCCACAACGCGCCCGCCGGTGGCCATGAGCACCACCCAATCACTGATGGCCATGCATTGAGGCACATCGTGTGAAATCAGCAGCGTGGTGGCACCCGTCACGTCGGTCAGCGTGCGGATCAGTTTGGCCGCCACACCCATGGACACCAGATCCAGACCGGCAAAGGGTTCGTCGTACATGATGAGTTCGGGGTCAAGTGCAATGGCTCTTGCCAGTGCAATTCGCCGGGCCATCCCGCCAGACACCTCACTGATGCGAAGCCCCGCCGCACCGCGCAGGCCCACGGCGTGGAGCTTCATGAGCACAATGTCCCTGATCAGCGACTCGGGCAGATCCGTCATCTCGCGCAAGGGAAAGGCGACGTTGTCGAAAACCGAAAGGTCGGTGAAGAGCGCACCAAACTGGAACAGCATGCCCAGGCGGCGCCGCAGCGTGAACAACTGCGCCTTGTTGCGGGTGTCGATGACCTCGCCGTCAAACACGACGCGCCCGGCGTTCGGGGCGTGCACACCGCCAATCAGGCGCAACAGGGTCGTCTTGCCGCACCCCGAGCCTCCCAGCACGGCTGTGACTTTGCCTCGCGCAAATCTCAGCGAAAGGTCGTTGAGAATGGTGCGCCGGCTGTCATAGCCGAATGTGACGTGATCAATTTCGATGAAAGAAGATTCGTTCATGTGGCCTGCGGCCTGGGAAAACCCTCATTGTCGCACGCGATGAATGGCTTGCCCGGGCAGCGACCGATACCCCGGTAATAGTCCCAGCAAGCCGCCTGAATTTCTGCACCGCTCCCCTGCCGAGGAGCCGGGTGTCCGGCCCCACGCATTCAGCGTGGCAAGTCGGAAAAGCCCATCAGGAACTCGTCCACCGCACGAGCGGCCTGGCGCCCTTCGCGAATCGCCCACACGACCAGCGACTGACCGCGGCGCATGTCGCCAGCAGCGAACACTTTCTCCACATTGGTCGCGTAACCGCCTGTGAACTCCGTCGTGGCGCGCGCGTTGCCACGGGCGTCCTTGTCCACGTTGAACGCCTCCAGCACCGAGGCCACCGGATTGACAAAGCCCATCGCCAACAGCACGAGGTCGGCCTTGTACTCCTTTTCGGTGCCAGCGATTTCCACCAGCTTGCCATCCTTCATTTCAACGTGCACGGTCTGAAGGCCCGTGACCTTTCCTTTTTCACCGATGAAGGCTTTGGTGGAAATGGCAAATTCACGGGAGCAGCCTTCTTCGTGGCTGGAACTGGTGCGCAGCTTCAGGGGCCAGTAGGGCCACACCAGCGGCTTGTTCTCCTGCTCCGGCGGCTGCGGCATCACCTCGAACTGGGTCACGGAGAGTGCGCCGTGTCGGTTGCTGGTGCCCACGCAGTCACTGCCGGTGTCACCGCCACCGATCACGATCACGTGCTTGCCGTCGGCGCGCAGTTGCTTCTTCAGCTTGTCGCCCGCGTTGACCTTGTTCTGCTGGGGCAGGAATTCCATGGCGAAATGAATTCCTTCCAGCTCGCGGCCCGGCACCGGGAGATCGCGCGACTGCTCCGATCCGCCTGTGAGCAAGACGGCATCAAACTGGGCTTTCAGCTCATCAGCGCTGATGGTTTCCTTGGCGTCATTGGTCACTTTGCTGCCCGCGGGCATGGCGCCCACCAGGACACCGGTGCGGAACACGACGCCTTCGGCTTCCATTTGCGCCACACGGCGGTCAATGTGGGTCTTTTCCATCTTGAAGTCGGGGATGCCGTAGCGGAGCAACCCACCCACCCGATCGTTCTTCTCGAAAACCGTGACATCGTGCCCTGCCCTGGCCAGTTGCTGGGCTGCAGCCAGACCCGCAGGGCCGGAACCCACCACAGCGACCGACTTGCCAGTTTTGTGACGCGCGGGCTGTGGCGCGACCCAGCCTTCCGCCCAGGCACGATCAATGATGGCGTGTTCAATAGATTTGATGCCCACGGGGTCATCGTTGACGTTCAACGTGCAGGCCGCCTCGCAAGGTGCGGGGCAGATGCGGCCAGTGAACTCGGGGAAGTTGTTGGTGCTGTGCAGCACGGTGATGGCGTTCTTCCAGTCGCCTTGGTACACCAGATCGTTGAAGTCCGGAATGATGTTGTTGACGGGGCAACCGCTGTTGCAGAACGGCGTGCCGCAGTCCATGCAGCGTGCCGCTTGAACCTTGGATTGGCCGTCATCAAGCCCGATCACAAATTCTTTGTAGTGCTTCAGGCGCTCCGGAACCGGCTTGTAGCCCTCTTCCTGTCGCTCAAACTCCATGAAGCCCGTCACTTTTCCCATGATGCGTGTCCTTTTTGCTTGACCGGTTCTTTACTTGGCAGCGGCTGTGTCTTTTTTTGCCGAACCCTGTGCTTTGACCGTGGCGGCAGCGGCCACCTTTCGGGCATTGATTTCACCCAAGGCGCGCTTGTATTCGTTCGGAAACACCTTCACAAACTTGCCTCTGGCTTCGGACCAGTTGTCCAGCAACTCGCGCGCGCGCTTGCTGCCGGTCCAGCGGTTGTGATCGTCCAGCAGTTTCTTCAGTTGCGCTTCGTCTGTCTGGTCGCGGTGCCAGATGGCTTTGTCGATCGTGGCCGTCTGTTCTGCCGCACTGAGCACCTTTTCCAGACTCACCATGGCGGTGTTGCAGCGTTTGGCGAACTGGCCGTCTTCGTCGTACACATAGGCCACCCCACCGCTCATGCCCGCCGCGAAGTTCCGGCCGGTCTTGCCCAACACGGCCACCGTCCCACCGGTCATGTACTCGCAGCCATGGTCGCCCGTGCCTTCCACCACGGTGGTGGCGCCCGACAAGCGCACGGCAAACCGCTCGCCAGCCACCCCGCTGAAGTAGGCTTCACCGGTGGTGGCGCCGTACATCACGGTGTTGCCCACAATGATATTCCGCGTGGCTTCCCCCCGGAAGTCAATGCTGGGCCGAACCACCACCCGCCCACCTGACAAACCCTTGCCGGTGTAGTCGTTGGCGTCGCCGATCAGGTAGAGCGTGATGCCCCGGGTGAGGAACGCGCCGAAGGATTGGCCACCCGTGCCCTCCAGCTGGATGCGGATGGTGTCGTCTGGCAGACCTTCAGGATGCACCTTGGTCACCGCACCAGAGAGCATCGCACCCACCGAGCGGTTGACGTTGCGCGCCACTTCGATGAACTGCACGCGCTCACCCTTCTCGATGGCTGGGCGGCATTTTTCGATCAGCACGTTGTCCAGTGCTTTTTCCAGACCGTGCTCCTGCTCCTGGGTGTGCAGGCGCGGCACGTCGGCCGGCACGGCGGGCATGGCCAGCAGGCGGCTGAAATCCAGGCCGCGTGCCTTCCAGTGCTCAATGCCCTGCTTCATGTCGAGCAGATCAGCACGGCCGATGAGGTCGTCGAACTTGCGGATACCCAGCTGGGCCATGATCTGACGCACTTCTTCTGCGATGAAGAAGAAGTAGTTCACCACGTGCTCGGGCTTGCCGGTGAACTTCTTGCGCAGCGCCGGGTCTTGCGTGGCCACGCCCACCGGGCAGGTGTTGAGGTGGCATTTGCGCATCATGATGCAGCCCTCGACCACCAGCGGCGCAGTCGCAAAGCCAAACTCATCGGCCCCCAGCAGCGCACCAATCACCACGTCGCGGCCGGTCTTCATCTGGCCGTCGGCCTGCACGCGGATGCGGCTGCGCAGGCGGTTGAGCACCAGGGTCTGCTGCGTTTCTGCCAAGCCGATTTCCCACGGGCTGCCCGCGTGCTTGATGGACGACCAGGGTGAAGCACCCGTGCCGCCGTCGTGGCCGGCAATCACCACGTGGTCGGCCTTGCACTTGGCCACGCCGGCAGCGATGGTGCCCACGCCGATCTCTGACACCAGCTTGACGCTGATGCTCGAATGCGGTGCGACGTTCTTGAGGTCGTGGATGAGCTGCGCCAGATCTTCGATGGAGTAGATGTCGTGGTGCGGCGGCGGACTGATGAGACCCACACCGGGCACGCTATGGCGCAGCTTGCCGATGTAGTCACTCACCTTGCCACCGGGCAGCTGACCGCCCTCGCCTGGCTTGGCGCCCTGGGCCATCTTGATCTGGATCTGGTCGGCGCTGTTGAGGTATTCGGCAGTGACACCGAAGCGGCCCGAGGCCACCTGCTTGATGCGTGAGCGCATGGAGTCGCCCGCCTGGAGTTCGTAGTCCACCTCGAACACGTCTTTGCCCAGCAGGTCGGACATTGTCTCGCCCTGCTTGATCGGAATGCCCTTGAGCTCGTTGCGATAGCGCAGCGCATCTTCACCGCCTTCTCCGGTGTTGCTCTTGCCGCCGATGCGGTTCATGGCCACGGCCAGGGTGGCGTGCGCTTCGGTCGAGATGGAACCCAGCGACATGGCGCCGGTGGCAAAGCGTTTGACGATCTCCTTGGCGGGCTCCACCTCTTCCACCGGAATGGCGGTGGCGGGGTCCACCTTGAATTCAAACAGACCACGCAACGTCATGTGGCGCTTGCTCTGATCGTTGATGATCTGGGCGTATTCCTTGTAGGTGTTCCAGTTGTTGGCCCGTGTGCTGTGCTGCAGCTTGGCAATCGCGTCCGGTGTCCACATGTGCTCTTCGCCACGGACCCGCCAGGCGTATTCACCCCCCGCGTCCAGCATGGATGCCAGCACCGGGTCGTCGCCAAAGGCGGCCTTGTGCATGCGAATGCTTTCTTCGGCAATCTCGAACACGCCAATACCACCCACACGGCTCGCCGTGCCAGTGAAATACTTGTCGATGGTGGCACTGTTGAGCCCGATGGCTTCGAACAGCTGCGCGCCGCAGTACGACATGTAGGTCGACACGCCCATCTTGGACATGATCTTCGACAGACCTTTGCCGATCGCCTTGACGTACTGGTAGATCGCCTTATCGGCACTCAGGTCGCCCGGCAATCCCTTGTGGATGGCCTGGAGCGTTTCCATCGCCAGATAGGGATGCACGGCCTCGGCGCCGTAACCTGCCAGCACGGCGAAGTGGTGCACTTCGCGGGCTGTACCGGTTTCCACCACCAGGCCCGCCGTGGTGCGCAAACCCTCGCGCACCAAATGCTGGTGGATGGCCGACAGCGCCAGCAGCGCGGGAATGGCGATCTGCGTGGCGCTGATGGCGCGGTCGCTGATGATCAGGATGTTCTTTCCGCCCTTGATGGCGTCCACGGCGCCCGCACACAGTGAGGCCAGTTTGGCTTCCACACCGGCGCGGCCCCACTCGGCCGGGTATGTGATGTCCAGGGTGTGGCTGCGGAACTTGCCCTGCGTCACGGCGTCGATGTCGCGCAGCTTGGCCATGTCGGCGAAGTCAAGCACCGGCTGGCTCACCTCCAAGCGCATCGGCGGGTTGACCTGGTTGATGTCGAGCAGGTTGGGCTTGGGGCCGATGAACGACACCAGCGACATCACGATCGCTTCGCGGATCGGGTCGATCGGCGGGTTGGTCACCTGGGCAAACAGCTGCTTGAAGTAGTTGTACAGCGGCTTGTTCTTGTCGGAGAGCACCGCCAGTGGGCTGTCGTTGCCCATGGAACCGATGCCCTCTTCGCCGTTTGCTGCCATCGGGCTCATCAGGAACTTGATGTCTTCCTGGGTGTAGCCGAATGCCTGCTGGCTGTCCAGCAGTTCGGGCGCGATGTTTTCCACGCCAGCGGTCTGCGGCTCGGTGGCACTGATACGCAGTTCCTGTGCCGACTCGCCCGCCACCGGCGATTCCACGTCATCGAGGCGGATGCGCAGGTTGTCGATCCATTGCTTGTAAGGCTTGCTGTTGGCGAGGTTGGCCTTGAGCTCCTCGTCGTCGATCATGCGGCCCTGCTCCAGATCGATCAGAAACATCTTGCCGGGCTGCAAGCGCCACTTGCGCACGATCTTGTTTTCAGGCACGGGCAGCACGCCCGACTCCGACCCCATGATCACGAAGTCGTCGTCGGTGATGCAATAGCGCGAAGGACGCAGACCATTGCGATCCAGTGTGGCGCCGATCTGGCGGCCGTCGGTGAAGACGATGGAGGCCGGGCCGTCCCATGGCTCCATCATGGCCGCGTGGTATTCGTAGAAGGCCTTGCGGCGCTCGTCCATGGTGGTGTGCTGCTCCCAGGGTTCGGGAATCATCATCATTACCGCCTGGGCCAGGGGATAGCCCGCCATGGTGAGCAGCTCCAGACAGTTGTCAAACGTGGCGGTGTCGGACTGACTGGCAAAGCTGATGGGGTAGAGCTTTTTCAGGTCTTCGCCCAGCACGGGAGAGGACATCACGCCCTCGCGGGCCTTCATCCAGTTGTAGTTGCCCTTGACCGTGTTGATCTCGCCGTTGTGTGCAACATAGCGATAGGGGTGGGCCAGCGGCCACTCAGGGAAGGTGTTGGTGGAGAAACGCTGGTGCACCAGCCCCAGGGCGGAGACGCAGCGCTCGTCTTCCAGATCCTTGAAATAGGTGCCCACCTGGCTGGCGAGCAGCAGGCCTTTGTAGACCACCGTGCGGCTGCTCATGCTGACCACGTAATACTCTTTGCTGTGCGTGAGCTTCAAGCGCTGGATGGCGGCGCTGGCCGTTTTGCGAATCACATAGAGCTTGCGCTCCAGTGCGTCCTGAACGATCACATCATTGCCCCGCCCGATGAACACCTGGCGGATCACCGGCTCCTTGGCACGCACGGTGGGCGACATGGGCATGTCGCGGTTGACCGGCACATCGCGCCAGCCCAGCAGCACCTGGCCTTCGGCCTGAATGGCCCGCTCCATTTCCTGTTCGCAGGCGAGCCGGCTTGCGTGCTCCTTGGGCATGAAGATCATGCCCACGCCGTATTCGCCCGCCGATGGCAGGGTGACGCCTTGCGCGGCCATCTCCTCCCGGTACAACGCGTCAGGCAGCTGAATCAGCAGGCCTGCACCGTCCCCCATGAGTTTGTCAGCGCCCACTGCGCCCCGGTGGTCCAGATTTTCAAGGATCTTCAAGCCTTGTTGCACGATGGCGTGGCTTTTTTCCCCTTTGATGTGCGCCACAAATCCGACGCCACAGGCGTCGTGCTCATGGGAAGGGTCGTACAGACCGTGTTGCTGGAGATGCTGCTGCTCGGCTGCCGTGGTCATGGCTTTTCCTTCTTCGATCGTGGGGGCACTGCGAAATGTTGCGGAGGGAGAGCATAGTGCAATGCAACAAGAATGCCAAGCCCTTTAAATAAGGGTCAGAACCCAATTAATACGCACAGATAAATCGGATCAAATAAATTAGGGACATATCAAAGCAGGAGAAATGAGGACCGCGGATGTGGCTGATCCGGTGAGCGACTACCGAAGCGCGGGCCGCCCTGGGCGCGCCTTGCTCACACGCCGACTGGTCTGCTGCTGGATGCCGGCGATGAAATCCTCATCTCCCATGGCCCAGCCATGCAACACCGCCGCCTGGATCGACTGGACCTGCGCTTCAGACAAGCCTTCGCTCACCTTCTCTGCATAAGCAGCCTCTCGGGCGAAAGGCGTGTTACCGAGGGACCAGTACATCGGATGCGGCGTGAGGCGCTTGTCCTGCACCTGCCCCACGTAACTGCAATGGCTGGACCAGGGATACAGATGGGGCTGATCAACAACACCCGTCCGCACCGGCATGAGATCCAGAAAGCACATGTTTGAAATCAGATGGCGCTCGGCCTGCACCACGGTCGACCGGTACCGACCATCCCAGAGCGTGCCGCTTCGGTGGTGAAGGTCATTGAAGTAGCGCACATAACGGCGCCCCACCGCCTGCATCATCAAGGAAATGCCATCGTGGTTCGCGGGCGTAAGCAGCATATGGAGATGGGTGTCCATCAACACGTATGCGTGAAGTGCCACGCGAAACTGAAGCGCCTGCTCTGTCAACAATGTCAGCAAGGCTTGGCGATCGGCGTCCGATCTCACGATGACTTCGTGATTGTTGCCTCGCTGCATGACATGATGAAGGTTGCCGGGAATCGATAGTCGGGGCAATCGTGCCATGGGTTTCTGAGGGGGCAGCCGAACGGTAGGTCGTCCAGATTATGCAATCCAGCGCAGATTGCGAAGCAGGCGGGCCCGACCTGTCGCCACGGGCCACACCGCTTTTCCCCCGTGGCCTTTGCAGATCAGACTGCAGGCGGTCGCTGGTTCTGTGCTGCCCTCCTCCAGGCCGACTGAAGGCGCCAGGCCAGCAGCAAACCAGCCAGGGAGCATGTCATCGTCACAAGCCAGGTGGATTGCCACCCCCCCATCACCACCGCCACCCAGGCCACCAGCGGCGGCCCCAGAAACTGCCCGAGCGATGAAAACTGCTGCATCCAACCGACCGTCGTGGAGACGGTGCTGTTGTCTGGCGCCAAGCTCACGGCCATTCCAAACAAGGTACCCGGAATCAAGCCGCCCAGACAAGAGAAGAGCAGCACGGCTCCATACTGCAGCAGCGGATGCCCCACCGCTGCAAAGGTCAGCCAAGCGCCCACGGCCATGGCAACATAGCCCGTCGCGAGCAAAGCCCCTGGCCGCACGCCGAGGGACATACAGCGTCCTGCAGCAATATTGCCCACCATATTGATGCCAGCGGCCATGGCACTCATGGCGCCCGCTGCACCGGGTGTAAAGCCGGATTGGCCATAAATGGTAGGAAGAAAGCCGATCACCGCCATCCATTGACCGGAATACACGAAAAAAGCCAGCGCCACCAGCCAAGGTCCGGTGCTCGACAAGGTACGCATCAGCCTGGGCAGCAACACCGGCGTGTCGCCCGACCGACCACGCGCAGAACCGTCGGCCGCCACGCCACGTGCCAAACCGAGGGCTGCCGCCAGCGACAACAATGCCAGGCCCGCCCAGGCCCAGCGCCACCCCATCCAGGTCAACAGGGGCACGCCGAGCAACAGGGCCAGCGCCGTGCCCAGCGGCATGTACGCGCCCCACCAGCCCAGCGCCCTGGACAACACGGCCGAATCATGGACCTGCTGGCGCAACAAGGCAGGCGCGGGCAGCACCGCCAGCAAGAATCCCAGGCCTTCCAGCACGCGAGTCGCCAGCAGAAACTCGACATTGGGAGACGCGGCACCCAGCGCACTGCCCACAGAGAGAAAGATCAGACCCAGCAGCATCAGTTGCCGTGCACCGAAGCGATCGGCCATCAACCCGACAGGCAAGCCCAGCAGCATGCCAGCCAGCTGGACCAGGGACAACAGGAATCCGGCCTGCACCAGGGTCAGCCCCAAGGACGCCTGCAGCACAGGTATCGCGACCGGCATCTTTCCGACATGCAAGGCGCAGGTCACACCAACAACCACCACCAACGCAGCCGTGCCACGCGGACCCAGCATCTGGCGACGGCTCGACATCAGCGCACGACCACAGACTGTGCCGGCTTGTGCGCGGGTTCGATACCTGGCGGAAAGACCGAGGTCCCCATCAACCGCTCGTGCTCGCGAATGGCAAAGCGATCCGTCATGCCCGCAATGTGATCAGCCACGGCGCGGGCCAGTGACTGCTCGGGCAATGCCCCGTCTGTCATCTCCGCTGGCAGCTGCAGATACAGGGTGAACAGGTCGGTCACGACTTGCCGGGCCCTGTTCGTGTTGTCCATGACCTGGGGGTGACGGTACAGGTTTTTGTGCAGGAATGACTTCAAGGTATTGGACGCGGACTTCATCGCATCCGAGAAACCCACCATGGTCGGGAGCGTGCGCACCTCTTCTGCATCCGCGGCGCCCGCAGCCTCCAGACGCTGGCGCGTGGTGTCGATGACGTCGTAGACCTGTTCGCTCAACATCAAGCGGATCGATTCAAAGAGAAGCCTGCGGCCTTTCAGGCCCGGATATGCCTTCAAGGCTGCGCGCCGATGTTCGTCGAATAAGGGCACATCCTCCAGTTGCTCAAGTGCAAGCAAACCAGATCGCACGCCATCGTCAATATCGTGCGCGTTGTAGGCGATCTCATCGGCGAGATTACAAAGCTGTGCTTCAAGTGAGGGCGAGCCTCCATGCACAAACCGGGCACCCACGCCCCCAGGCTCTTTCTGTTCCAGAAGCAGGGCATTGGCAAGGGAGCAGTGCTTCAGAATGCCTTCACGGGTTTCAAATGAAAGGTTCAACCCGTCAAAGCCTGGGTAGCGTTCTTCCAGCTCATCCACCACCCGCAGACTTTGGAGGTTGTGCTCAAAGCCGTTGCGCCGTTCGTCGGTGTCTTCTGGCAGCGATTTCAAACACGCATTCAATGCGTCCTGGCCTGCGTGACCGAAAGGGGTGTGGCCCAGATCATGAGCGAGGGAAATGCCCTCGACCAGATCCTCATTCAGTTGCAAGGATCGCGCAATGCTCCGGCCCAACTGCGCGACTTCGAGCGAGTGTGTCAATCGAGTACGAAAGAGGTCGCCTTCGTGGTTCAGGAAGACCTGGGTTTTGTACACCAGGCGTCTGAATGCGGTGGAATGAATGACGCGGTCCCGATCACGCTGAAACGCCGATCGGGTAGGAGCCGCCGGCTCTTCAATCCGCCTGCCGCGGCTGCGAGAAGGGTCACTCGCGTAGCGCGCCAGCTGCCCCGCCACAGGGGGTTGATGCGCGTTCATGGCGTGGCGCAACTGCGGGTAATCACCTCGGCAACCAGATCGTCGGGCACCGCCTGCAGCCGGGCGCGGCCAGGTCCATCAATCACCACAAACCGGATCGCGCCACCCTCGGCCTTTTTGTCGACGTGCATCAGATCCATGTAGCGGCCCACGTTGTCGCGCGCGTCCAGCACAGGGGCAACGACAGGCAGGCCCGCCTTCCCGATCAGCGACTCTAGACGCCTGAGAAATTCCTGGTCGATCAGCCCGAGTGAGTGGGACAGACGTCCGGCCATTACCATGCCGCATCCCACGGCCTCGCCATGCAACCATGACCCGTAGCCCATACCCGCCTCAATGGCGTGGCCGAACGTGTGCCCAAAATTCAGTATGGCGCGCAATCCGGACTCCCGCTCGTCCTGACCCACCACCCATGCCTTGATTTCACAACTCCGCTTGACTGCCAGAGCCAACGCTTTGGCGTCGCGTGCCATCAAGTCGCCAATGTTGGCTTCGATCCATTCGAAGAAGGTCATGTCGGCGATGGGGCCGTACTTGATGACCTCGGCCATCCCCGCGCTCAACTCGCGCGCAGGCAGTGTTGAGAGCGTATCCAGGTCGCAGATGACCCGGAGGGGCTGGTAGAAAGCCCCGATCATGTTCTTGCCCAGGGGATGGTTGATGCCGGTCTTGCCTCCCACCGAGGAGTCCACCTGGGCCAACAAGGTCGTCGGGACCTGGACAAACGGGACGCCCCTCATATAGCAAGCTGCGGCAAAACCCGTCATGTCGCCCACCACGCCTCCGCCTAAGGCATAGAGCACAGTCTTGCGGTCGCACTGACGCTCAAGAAGCTTGTCGAATATCTGGTTCAGCGTTGCCCAGTGTTTGTGCGCTTCGCCATCGGGAAGCACCACGTTTTGTACCCTGGAATGGAGAGTCCCCAAGGCGGCCTCGAGCCGCTTGAGATACAAGGGCGCAACCGTTTCGTTACTGACGATCAAAGCCGACTGGCCAACGGCCAGGTCGTCAAAACTGCTGTCGGTTCCGATGAGGCCTGAGCCAATACGAATCTGGTAGCTGCGCTCACCCAGGGCTATGTCGACACACTCCACGCCCGGTTTCAAAACTGTCTCGTTCATGCCGGGAGTTTAGATCAGCGCCGTAAACGGGTGCGAAGGCCGGCTTCTAGGCGACTCAATCAAGAATGAGGTACACAGGTCGCCCGCACGGCGATTCGGCCTGGCCGTGAAACGCTCAGTCTACGAGGATGGCGTGCCCATACGGTGGCCAGCCAGCTCGAGCTGCATGGCGATCATGTTGACCAGCATGGCTACTGAGGGCCGCCCCGTTTCAATCACGTAATGCGCAGTTTCCCTGTACAACGGGTCCCGCTCCGCATACAGATCCCGTAGCTTGGTCAAGGGGTCTGCCACCTGAAGCAGCGGTCGGTTGCGGTCGTGCCGCAAGCGTCTGTACAGCTCGTCGGGAGAAGATCGAAGGTAAACCACCTTGCAGCGTCCGCGCAGATGTTCCCGATTCTCCGCCCTGAGGACAGAGCCGCCACCTGTGGACAGGACACAACCTGCGATCTGGGTCAGCGCGGCAATTTCATCGACTTCAATGTCGCGGAATCGCTGCTCACCTTCGAGCTCGAAGAACTCGCGGATCGAACATCCCAGGCGCTGCTCTATCCGGTTGTCTGAGTCAACAAAAGCCAACCCCAGCTTGCGCGCAAGGTGCCGGCCCACGGTGGATTTGCCGGACCCAGGCAAACCCACCAAGGCAACATTTATCATTGGCCAGGATTATTTGAAAGCACTGCGAACACCGGTTTACTCAGGCGCGGCGCTTGCGTGCTCACAAAGACTTCAGCCACACAAACAAGACATCTAACGATGCTCAGTCTTCTTCCGCTTCCCCTTCCTCTTCTTCCGCTTCAATCACGTATTCGACCAACACAGAATTCGAAAATACATCCAGCACCGTAATAGTAGCCGGATTCACGCAACCTGCACCCAACAACGTGCGAACCACAAACTGCGGGTCCTTCCCCCGCAATTCTACGAAACCATCGCCTTGCAATGGCAACGCCACATACTGCCGAGTGTTGTTCACAACCTGGATAGTGCCAATTTCAAACAGTTGCGGCAGCGATGGCTGAATACGAAACGGTGGTTGACCGCCATTGATCGTATGGACAACGTCCACGGTTCTACGCGTGTCGACGCAACTCTCCACGCCAATGGTCTGCTTCGTAGGGAACACCGACATCTCGCCCACGTCGCCCGCCTCGTCTCCACCACCACCGCAAGCCGCAGCCAATACTGCCACAGCCAACAAGCCGATTGCTTTTGCAACTTTCATACGATCAACCCTCAAATAATCTGTAAACAATGCACAAGACTTAACGACTCACGCCACGATCAGTGATCACTCTTGGCGTCAGGAATACCAGTAACTCGGATTTGTTGGCGGTGCGACTGCGGTTTTTGAACAGATTGCCGACCACTGGAATGTCACCAAACAATGGCACCTTGGTCACATCATCAACCTCGATCAGTTCAAAAATGCCGCCGATGACCACTGTGCCACCGTTCTCCACAAGCACCTGAGTCTGGACGTGTTTGGTATTGATGGCTATGCCGGCAGTGGTCGTTTCGCCACGACTGTCCTTGTTGATATCCACATCGAGAATGATGTTGCCTTCCGGCGTGATTTGAGGCGTCACCTCAAGCTTCAGATTGGCCTTCCGGAAGGCGATTGCAGTGGCGCCACTCGAGGTAGCCGTTTGATAAGGGTACTCCGTGCCCTGCTCGATCAATGCCTTCACCTGGTCGGCAGTGACAATGCGCGGGCTCGACACAATTTTGCCTCGTCCATCTGCCTCCAAAGCCGAGATCTCGAGGTTCAGGAACCTATTGGCTGCAGAACTGAAGAGGGACACGGCAAACGCGGCGGGATTGAAACCACCAGCGCCCGTAGAAGGAAGATTGACAAACGATGTATTGATGGTGTCGAGCGTATTTTCGCTTTCTACCGTGGTGCTGGATACGGCGTTGTAGCTCCCACCAATGGCAATGCGGTCTGATCCACCAATGGGGTACCCGGGCTGACCGCCCCGTACACCACGAAGATCACTGCCGCCCAGCCGCACACCGATGGATCGACCAAACCTGTCATCCGCCTCAACAATGCGCGCTTCGATCAAGACTTGGCGAATCGGAATATCCAGCTTGGCAATAAAGGCCTGAACCTGTTCCAGTTTGGATGGAATGTCAGTGACAAACAGCTGATTGGTTCGCGGCTCGGCAATCACGCTGCCACGTGGTGAAAGAATTCGAGCGCTTACCGCACCGCCAGCCCCGCCCGAGCTACCGCCTGCAGAAATCTGTGCGGCAATGTCTGCTGCCTTCGCATAGTTCATCTGGAAGCCTTGGGTCCGCAGCGTTTCAAGGCTCTCCAACGAGGCTTTGGACTCAAGCTCCTGCTTTTCACGTGCAGCAATTTCATCGTTGGGCGCAATCCAGAGAACATTGCCGTTCTTTCTCATCCCCAGGCCTTTGGCTTGAAGAATGATGTCGAGCGCCTGATCCCAGGGAACATCCTTCAGACGCAGGGTCACCGCGCCGGTGACAGAGTCCGACGTAACGACGTTGAAGTTCGTGAAATCAGCGATCACCTGCAGCAATGACCGGACCTCAATGTTCTGGAAGTTGAGCGACAGCTTCTCGCCGTTATAACCAGGGCCCTGGGTGAGCTTCGTCGGGTCGATGACCTGTTCTCGCACTTCAAGGACAAACTGGTTGTCACGCTGGTAGGCGGAGTGTTCCCAGTTTCCTTTGGGGCTCACCACCATGCGCACCCTGTCACCTGCCTGAGAGGTCACGATCGATTCCACCGGCGTGCCAAAGTCCGTCACGTCCAGCCTTCGTCTCAAGCCTTCCGGCAAGGATGTCTTGAGGAACTCGACAACGAGGTTTTGACCTTGCTGTCGAATGTCAACACCGACTTGATTGTTGGCCAGCTCCACCACGACCCGCCCGGCACTTCCAGCACCGCGACGGAAGTCGATGTCCCTCAAGGGAGCCACCTCATTGTTTCTGCTTTCAGCAAATGTCTGGGGCTCAGCCGGCGCCACAGTCGTGGCTGCAGAGCGCTCCAGCACAACAACCAGCGTCTTGCCATCCATGCTGGCCTGGTAGGCAGAAGGCTGCTTGAGGTTGATAACCACCCGGGTCCTATCGCCCGCCTGCACCACATTGGCTGAACGCAGATTGCCCTGATTCAATTCGATGGAGTTGCGACCGATTGCATTTGCCATGCCTGGAAAGTCCAATGCAATCCTAGCAGGGGATTGAATGGTGAACCCTGTAGGGACGGCAGACAAAGGTTCATTCGTTTCAATGCGAATGACTTCGACGCCACCCTGCACGCCACCTGAAAGCGATTTGATGGCATTTTGAGCCGTTGCCCAAGTCGAACCCAGAGCGACCAGTGCAAAAACCAGCCCCTTTCCGATCTGATGATGAATGGAGCGGGACATCATGCCCTTTGCTGGCTTGTTCATTGCGAAACTTCCTCTTGTAGCTGTAGCGCTGCTGGTCGTTGGGTCCATTCACCGGATGCATCTTGCACAATCTCCCGCAGAACGACCTCCGTCTCGGTGATCTGCTCGACGCGTCCGTAGTTTTGGCCCAGGTAATTGCCGGGGCGCACTTGATAAAGCAGGTTATCCACCTTCACCAAAGCCACCAGCTGGTCTTGCTGTCTCAGGCTTCCCACCATTGACATCACGTCCAATGGAAAGGCCTCAAGGGGTTGCTTACGGCGGTTGAGTTCGGGCTCAATCAATGAAGAGTTAGAGATTGGCGCACTTTGGCCACTTCGAAGGATGCTGGCGAGCTTCGCGCTGCTGAAGGGCTCTTCCAGGCTTTCCCCTGTATAGGATTGTGGTTCAAATTTCGATGGCTCTGGAATTGGGGTCACACTGGGTTGAATGCTGTTACGTTCAATTACCATCCATTCCTGCAATTCATCCTGGCTCGACGAAGAACACGCACCTAACATCGATACACATACAGCCGCCACAAGCCCGCTTGATATTCTTTTTGGAGTCACTTTTGCGCTCCTGCGGCTTGTGCCTGTTGCTGCAACGCTATCTCCTCTTCGTCCAAATAACGGAAGGTTTTAGCGGTTCCGTCCAAGGTCAATATACCTTCACGCTCTTTCATTGGTGTCAGCGAGAGATCATTTAGCGTGACGATTCGAGAGAGATTGGCAATATCAGAGGCGAACAAACCGATGTCGTGATAGCCCCCTGTTACACGAACTGTAATAGGCAATTCCGCGTAATACTCTTTGACAGCCACCTGCCCAGGCCTGAAGAGCTCAAATTGTAGACTCCGACCCAGCCCCGCCTGGTTGATGTCTGAAAGCAGCGCGTCCATCTCCGCTTTGCTGGGCAATTGTTTCTCAAGCTGGGTCACATAGGTCTGGACCTGTTCCAGTTGCTTACGCAACGCATCAAGGTTCACGGCCTGTTCGAGCTTGCTCCGATAGTCGGCACGGAGTTGTGTTTCTCGTGCTTTTTCGGCAACCAGTTGCTCGTCGACATCCTTCAACCACACAAACCACAAAGCTGCTATGACGGCCGCACAGACAGCCACGTACAACAGGTTTTTTGGCAGGTAAGGCCACTGAGAAGGGTCATTGGGATCCAGTCCAGAGAACTGACTCCTAAGCTGGTCCTGGATTCGCTTGAAATCCAGATTCATTGATTTAGATTTAGCCATGGTTTTCAATGATCTCGGTCAGACTTTTCCGGGCGTGCCCGTAGCGCCCGGTACCACAGCAGCACCAGTAGCATCTTTGGGAGCCGGCCGTTGAAGTGCGACCCTGACAGTGAAGTTAGACACGCGTCGTTGCTCCCTGTTATTGACAGGCACACTGGCAGCAACAATCTCTATCAGTTCGGGTCGCTTTAGCCATGGACTCTGATTGCCCAGATTTCTCAGCAATTCTGAGACCCGCTCCTGAGATTGAGCCACTCCAGTGAGCAGGACGCTCTGCCCTTCCTGCTTCATGGTCCTGAGGTAGATGCCATCCGGCAACTGGGAAACCAACTCATCCAATAAATGAACAGGAAGATTCCTATCTGCCTGCAGGTCTTCAACGGCCGTTTGGCGAGCCCGCAGAGAAGCAATTTCGCGCTGCAGACCGGCGATGTCCTTGATCTCTTCTTCCAGACGCGCAATCTCCTGCTGCAAGAAGCTGTTACGCGATTCCTGAGTAGATATCTGCCCTTGGTACCAAGTGAACACAGCGCCGCAAATGATGCCACCCAGCATCGCAGCCAGCGCGAGCTGCGTGAAGAACTGGTCCTTCTGGCGTTTTCGCGCAGCCTCCCGGTGAGGCAGCAGGTTGATCAAGATCATTGGTAAAACCTCCGCAGCGCCAGGCCTGTCGAAGTGAGGTAGGACGGGGCCTCACGGGCAATCTTGCGTGGCTGTATTGAAGGGGCCATATCCATGGCGTCAAAAGGATTGATCACCATGCAGGCAAACGACGTCTGATGGGTGATGGCCTCCGTCAGCCCAGGCAGAGACGCACTGCCACCAGCCAGCAGAATGTGATCCACCTTGTTGTAGGGCGTGCTGGTGAAGAAGAACTGAAGCGCGCGCCCGATTTCCTGGGCCATGCTTTCAATGAAGGGCTCGAGCACTGCGGAGCGGTAGTCGTCTGGCAGATCGCCCGATCGCTTCTTGGCCTCGGCCTCGTCAGACGAGAAGCCGTACTGCCGAACAATCAGCTGTGTCAGTTGCGCACCGCCAAAGGCCTGATCCCGCTCATAAAGCACGTCTTCATTGCGGATGACCTGCATGCTCGTGGTCAAAGCGCCGACTTCGAAAAGTGCCACGAGCGAATCCACGCCCTGGTTCGGCAAGGTCTCGATCACACGCCCGGCTGCCATACGGGACGCATAGGACTCCACGTCCATGACAACTGGCTTGAGCCCGGCTGCCTCGGCCAGACCTTGACGATCAGAGACCTTTTCCTTGCGAGAAGCGGCAATGAGCACTTCCACATCGCCCACCGAATTGGCACTGGGGCCGATCAGGCAGAAGTCCAGGCTCACTTCATCCAGGGAAAAAGGAATGTACTGGTTCGCCTCGGACTCGACCTGAGCCTCCAGCTCCTTGTCGGACAGACCGCCCGGCAGAATGATCTTCTTGGTGATCACCGCTGCGGCGGGCAATGCAAGCGCCACATTCTTGGTCTTGCTTCCGCTCTTGCGGACCACACGGCGCACGGCATCGGCCACTTCGTCGAATTTTTCGATGTTGCCGTCGGTGATCCAGCCACGCTCAAGTGGCTCCATGGCGCACCGCTCCAGCACCAGATCTCCAGACCGATTGCGACTGAGCTCGACCAACTTGACGCTGGAAGAACTGACATCGATTCCCAGCAATGGTGCCGATTCCCGGCTGAATAACGACCCCAATGAGCTCAAGGTGGCCCCCAGAATAGAACGCGCCCGAAGGCGCTAGACTTAAGAATTCACTTGAATGCTAGCAGCAAGCCCCTTGAGCAGCAAAGACATTTTGTCTTTGGAAGACAATGGAGCGTTGCCAAAAGCATACGCATTTTTTTACGCTTGTAGGTGCGGGTTACGACCACGCAGTCCTGAAACACACGACAGCGACCGTCAAGTGGGTCCTCACTCGCATCCACACAGCAGCACCATTTTTATAATCAGCTGCATATCTACCGACACACTGCATGCCCAAAGAACAAACAGCCTCGAACCACAGGTTTCGCAAACCAGTATGGATGGACCACCCCGCTTTGTGGTGGGTGATTCGCCTTGTGGTAGGTCTGGCCGGACTGGCGGCGGCAGGTGCGGCAGCATTGCTGACCGCCATCGCGATTGCGCTGGCCGTGGCGTACCCGAATTTGCCGGACGTCACCAGCCTCGCTGACTACCGCCCGAAGCTGCCGCTGCGTGTGCTGTCGGCGGACGGACAGCTCATCGAAGAGTTTGGGGAGGAGCGGCGCAACCTCCTGACCATCAAGGAAATCCCGGACGTGATGATCAACGCCGTGCTGGCGATTGAAGATACGCGCTTCTTTGAGCACAGTGGGGTGGATTACAGGGGCATGGTACGGGCGGCCCTGGCAAACCTGGGGCGAGCCAAAAGCCAGGGCGCGTCCACCATCACAATGCAGGTCGCGCGCAATGTTTACCTCTCTGCAGAGAAAAGCTACACGCGAAAGATCTATGAGGTCCTACTGACCTTCAAGCTGGAGCACATGCTCACGAAGGCGCAGATCCTTGAGATCTACATGAACCAGATCTTCCTGGGTCAACGGGCCTATGGTTTCTCTGCCGCCTCTCAAACCTATTTTGGCAAGCAGCTGAAAGATGTGACGATTGCCGAGGCTGCCATGCTGGCCGGCCTGCCCCAGGCACCTTCCGCTTACAACCCCATTTCCAACCCCAAACGCTCGCGTGCCAGGCAACTGCACATCATCGATCGCATGGAGCAGAACGGATTCATCACCTCTGCTCAAGCTGCGCAAGCCAAAGAAGAAAAACTGTCGATCCGGCGCGTGACCCAGAGTCGCATTCACGCCGAGTTCGCGGCCGAGATGGTGAGACAGGCCATGGTGTCTCAATACGGCGACGAGGCCTACACGAGAGGGCTGATCGTGACCACCTCCTTGCGTGCGGACGAACAAGTTGCCGCCTACAAGGCGGTCCGCAAAGGCGTACTTGACTATGAGAGCCGGCAAATCTACCGCGGCCCCGAGCTGTTCATTGATCTGCCCAGTGATCCGGCAGCACGGGATGAGGCCATTGACAACGCCCTGAATGAACGCCCAGACAATGACGACCTTCTTTCTGCCGTCGTGCTGGAAGCCGATCCGCGCAAGGTGGTGGCGGTGCGGCAGGATGGTGAACCGTTCGAGATCACGGGGGATGGCCTGCGGCCTGCGCGGTCCGGCTTGTCCGACAAGGCAGGTCCCAATATCAAGCTGCGCCCAGGTGCGGTGGTGCGTGTGCTGAAGACTGGCGAGAAAACGTGGCGAATCACCCAGTTGCCAGAGGTTGAAGCTGCGTTGGTGGCGCTGGACACGCGCACAGGTGCGGTGAGGGCATTGGTCGGCGGGTTTGATTTTCAGAAGAACAAGTTCAATCACGCGACACAGGCCTGGCGCCAGCCAGGTTCGAGTTTCAAGCCGTTCATCTACTCCGCTGCATTGGAAAAGGGTGTGTCGCCCATGACCGTGGTGAACGACGCACCGTTGTTCTACAGTGCAAGCGACACGGGCGGCAAACCCTGGGAGCCCAAAAACTACGATGGACAGTTCGAAGGTCCCATGTCGGTCCGCCGGGCCCTTGCAAAATCCAAGAACATGGTTTCAATCCGAATCCTTCAGCTCGTCGGGACTCAGAGTGCGCAGTCGTGGGTGACTCGATTCGGATTTGACAAGGAGAAACACCCACCCTACCTCACGATGGCGCTGGGTGCTGGCGCGGTGACTCCCATGCAAATGGCCAGCGGCTATGCCGTGTTTGCCAACGGCGGACACTTGATTACTCCCACGCTGATCACTCGAGTGACCGACCACAAAGGCAAAGTCCTGTTTGAAGCAAACCCACCTGAGTTGAATGATTCAACGCGTGTGATCGACGAGCGCAATGCTTTCGTCATGAACAGCCTGCTGCAGGAAATCACACGCTCAGGCACCGCTGCACGCGCCCAGGCTCTTGGACGACCGGACCTGTATGGCAAGACGGGCACCACCAACGATTCGGTGGACGCGTGGTTTGTCGGCTTTCAGCCCACTGTGGTGTCTGCGACCTGGGTCGGCTACGACACGCCCCGCAACCTGGGCAGCAGGGAAACCGGCGGCGGTCTCAGCCTACCCATCTGGATGTCGTACATGTCGCAGGCACTCAAAGGCGAGCCTGTGGCCACGTACACGCCTCCTCGTGGCGTGATCAGGGTGGGCGGCGAGTGGTACTACGAAGAATATGGGCCGGGCAACAGTGTGCACGGCATTGGCTTGGACGACCCCTGGCCAGGGCAGGCAATGGATCCCGCTTTGCTGGGTGGAACCGAACCCAGCCCGTCGGCACCGGCCACGCCACTCAAGTCTGACGACCGCCGCAGCATTCTGGACCTGTTCAGGAACTGAAGTCCAATGTCATGCCGGCCTGCTCCGACGCGAAGCGGCGAAGGTGATCCCAGAATTCACCCTGGTCTTTCGTGTCCATCCAGCGGCCGCCGTCGTACCGATAGTGAAATCCTCCGGCGCGCGCAGCCATCCAGATTTCCTGCAAAGGTTTCTGCAGGTTCACAATGATTTGGCTGCCATTGGGGAAGGTGAGCGTGATCATGCCACCCACGCGCTGGTTGTCGATGTCGGCGTCGCTGGTGTCGTTGATGCGATCACAAGCCAGCTCGATCCTGCGCAACAGGGCTTCAGCTTGGTCCAGATACTCGATGTCGGTCATTACAATGCGCAGATGAACAGAAAGAACCGGATTCTAGGCTCCACCGTCGGGACCGCACGTGCCATGTGCGTGTTCGCCCTGGTTTCGGGCGGGTTGCTTTTGGCCGGATGTGGTCAAAAGGGCCCTTTGTACCTCCCGGATGGCAATGGGACAAGGCCGGTGATCACGCCGTACCCGATCGAATCGGACCCGCTATCCGATGAGATCGTGCTTCCCCGCTGACTCTCATCGAGACGGACGTTTTGCAGCGGGACTTGGGGTGCGCATGAAACTGCGCCAGACCCGCCAACCCAGCAAAGACGTCAGGATTGCGGCATACACCGCCACTTCTGCGAAGTCGTTCTTGCCGCTGCGCATCCAGAAAAAATGCAGCACGGCCAACGCCGCCACCGCGTACACACTGCGATGAAGCCATCGCCAACGCTGCGCCCCCATGGCCCGGATGACGCGATCGAAGGACGTGGCGGCCATGGAAAGCAGCAACACCCAGGCCATCACTCCCACCAGGATGAATGGGCGCTTCAGCACATCGTCAACAACAGCGCCCCACACGAATTCCATGTCAAACCATGCGTAGGCCAGCAGATGCAGGCTCGCATAAAAGAACACAAACAAACCCGCCATGCGCCTCATCCGGGCCAGCGCAGGCCACCCCGCCCAGGTGCGCACAGGGGTCACAAGCAACACAATCACGAGAAAACGAAGGCTCCAATCGCCCAATGACCGGATCAGGGCCTCTGCCGGGTTCGCCCCCAGTTGATCGTTCACAGCGCTCCAGATCAACCAGATGGCAGGCAGACATCCACCTGCAAAGAGCAGCGGCTTGGCCGTCCAGTGCATCAACCACTGGTTGACCCACTTGGGCGATAACGACGCTGGGCGAGCAGCGGTTTTCACATGGTTCACCAATGAAAGACCCTCATTCGTGGGCCGGGCTTGGCCGGAGATCGACGGAGGCACGCGGCGCCTGCAAATCTCAGTAGTGTTTCTTCAGATCCATGCCGGCATACAGCTGACCCACTTGAGGCTCGTACCCGTTGAACATCAGCGTCTTACGCCGCTTGGCCAGCAAGCCACCTTCTTCGCCAATGCGGCGTTCCGTGGCCTGGCTCCAACGCGGATGAGACACATCAGGGTTGACGTTGGAATAGAAGCCGTACTCCTGGGGCGCAGAGAGGTTCCATGAGGTGGACGGCTGTTTTTCAGTGAAGCGGATTTTCACCAGCGACTTGCCGCTCTTGAAACCGTACTTCCAGGGCACCACCAGCCGCACCGGAGCACCGTTCTGGTTGGGCAACACCTCGCCGTACATTCCGAACGTCAACATGCTCAGCGGATGCATGGCCTCGTCCAGGCGCAGCCCCTCCACATAGGGCCACTGAAGCACATTGGAACGAATGCCGGGCATCATTGTGGGATCCGCCAGCGTGATGAACTCAACATACTTGGCGCTGCCTTGCGGCTGAACCTGCTTGATCAGCGCAGACAGCGAATAACCCACCCAGGGAATCACCATGGACCAGCCCTCCACGCACCTGAGTCGATAGATGCGCTCTTCCATGGGGGACAACTTCAGAAGGTCGTCCAGATCCAGCGTTTGTGGCTTGTTGATCAGCCCCTCCACCGCAACCGTCCACGGCCTGGTTTTCAGGGTTCCGGCACGGCGCGCGGGGTCGGCCTTGTCCGTTCCGAACTCGTAGAAGTTGTTGTAGGTGGAGGCGTGCTGGTAGCTGGTGATCGCTTCTACCGTGCTCGCGCCCGCCACGCCGGACCTCGCGCCTGACAGCGCAGCCAGCTTTCCCGGTGGGGGAACGGATGCCGCTTGCGCCAAGGCCTCTCTCGACGCCCATGCAGCCATGGAGGCTCCGGCCGCGCCCAAAGCCATTTGTTTGAGCAAGGTGCGCCGGCCCAGATAGGTTGAACGCGGCGTGATTTCAGAGGGCTGCGGATGCTGGAACCCGTCGCTGGAGGAAAGAATGATCATGCAAAAGCTCCTTCGTGACCGGTTGGTCGTGCGAATGCCACCATTCTTTCAAAGTTCGGTGAAAAATTTGGCCGGGCTGCCACCAGACCTTCAGGAGTACGGGTTTCCCGGAACCAAGACCCGACGCCCCGGGCGGGAAGAGTGCAGCGTCAGAGTTCGCCGTAGCTGTGAAGGCCTGAAAGAAACATGTTCACCCCCAGGAAGGCGAACGTGGTCACGGCCAGCCCCACCAGGGCCCACCAGGCAGCGACCGTGCCGCGCAGCCCCTTCATCAGGCGCATGTGCAACCAGGCGGCGTAGTTGAGCCACACGATCAGGGCCCAGGTCTCTTTGGGATCCCAGCTCCAGTAGCCGCCCCAGGCTTCTGCCGCCCACAAGGCGCCCAGCACGGTAGCAATGGTGAAGAAAGCAAAACCGATGGCAATGGCCTTGTACATCACATCGTCCAGCACCTCGAACGATGGCAAGCGCGATGCAATGCGATGCCGGGCCGCGAGGATGCCGCCCACAATCAGCGCCGAGACACCAAAGTAGACGAACCAGTAGCTGCCCCCCTTCTCCAGTGAAGACTGGCGAAACACCAAAGGCTCAAGACACAACACCACGCCCAGCACCCACAAAGGTGCCAGCTTGTACCAGCGGGTTTCACCTGCGCTCTGCTTGATGAGGTAAGCGAAGGCCAGCATGGCCGCAATGGCGAACGTGCCATAGCCAACAAAATTGGCGGGCACATGCAGCTTCATCCACCAGCTTTGCAGCGCCGGTATCAGCGGCTGGATTTCGTGTGCCTCCCGAACCACCGTGTACCAGAGCAGGAAGCCAACTGCAGCGCTGACCACCAACATCGCGAAGGCACCCATGGCGCGTGTGCGGTACTGATCTTCGTAGTACAGGTAGAACGTGGCCGTCATCCAGCAAAAAAGAACGAACACTTCGTACAGATTGCTGACGGGAATGTGGCCGATATCAGGGCCGATCTGATGGCTCTCGTACCAGCGCACCATCGTGCCCACCAACGCCAGAGTCACCGCCACCCAGGCCATACGCGACCCCAGCAGTTCGAAGGTGTCCCCCGCACGCGTGAACATGCCCAGCCAGTAGAAGGCCGTGCTCATGAAGAACAGCATGCTCATCCAAAGGATCGCAGACTGGCTGGAGATGAAGTACTTGAGCAGAAACGCCGTGTCGGCACGGGCCAGGTCGGCACCGCCGGCTGGTGTCTGGTACAGCCAGATCGCCAGCAGCGACAGCGCTGCCACCACCACCACAAGCGCCCTCAGCGGGCGCCAGAACCACCCGAGCCAGATGACCGAAGGCAGTGTGCCGACGAGGATCGCTTTTTCGTACCCGTCCATCGCCTGGTTGTACAGAGCGAAAGCCGCTGCGCCCCCGGCCAGCACGAGCAGGGCAAACAACCAGTCCCATGCATCGCGGCGGGCAAAGTAGCCCGGCTGCAGTCCGGTGCCGAGACCGCCTTTCTTGAGTTCGATCGTCTGGGTGGCGGTGGTCGTGTTCATGGTGTCACCTTCAACAACTTGCTTTTCAAAACATCGAACTCCCAGTCGGCTTCCATCGTCTTCCGGTTGGTGGACAGTGCCATGCTGGCCAGGGCGGCCCGCTCACCGGAGGGCGTCAGCCAGACCCAGAGCCGCCGCTCGCGCACATAGAGCATGGCAAATACGCCGACGATCAGCAAGAGGCAGCCGAGGTAGACAATGTTCTGCCCGGGCGCCCGGGCCACCTGAAACACGCTCGCCTGAATGTGCTCAAAGTCCTTGAGCTGAAAGGTCATGGGTGCCGGGTACAGGAAGCTGTCGCTCAGACTGATGACGGCGGCCGTCATGAACTTCTGGGTGAACTCGTCGCGCTCCATCGGAGGCAAGCCGTCCCGCTCGCGGCTGAGTTGCATCAACTCGAACAACACGCCGTTCAGAATGCGCACCAGCACGTCGCTCGCCCGCTCCCTTTCTTCCGCCGGCACATTCGCCTCAAGAAATGAAGACATGGCGGGCAATCCGCCCAGTATCGGCGGCATATCCGGCGCGGTTCGCAGGGACTCGGGCATTGAAATCCGCTCGGCGCCAGCAAACAGACCCACTGCACGGGTGGCCGACGCAATCAACGCCTCCGCCAGGTCCGCGCGCCCGCCTTCCACGGCCTGCTCGGCGTACCGCTTCACCGCCTCGGCTCTCATGGAGGCATCGGCCAAGCCTGTTCGCAATCGCACAAACCCTTCGATGGAGTCCTGTTCGTCGGCCGGGATGCGCAAATACCTGAAGGTATCCGATGTGTTTTCGCGCAGTCCCAGCAGGAACATGCGCATGCCATCAAGCTCCATGGGCAGCATGTAGTTGTGGTATTCGACCGCCTGACCAGCCGAGTCGCGAAGCTTGTAGGTGATGCTCGGGCCCACATTGCGCAACACCTTTTCGGTCACCGTCTTGTGTCCCGAGCCCAGCCGACTTTCGATCGCACCTCGCAAGTCCACCTTGCGCACATCTACCGCCTGGTCATTCCCCATGTCGCCAAAGTTTTCGACGTTGATCACACGCAGGCCGGTGTACTCCAGCGTCATCTGTTCATCGCCATTGCTGAGCGCACTGGAGCCTCCGATGACCCCTTCGATTTCGAACGGGCGCATGGGCCTGGTCAACGGAACCGCTTGCAGCTTGACGCGCGAGCCGCCATCGTCAAAGCTGGACTGGTAGATGTTGATGCCCCGGTGGCTGGCTGGGTGGTTGACCTCTACTCGAGCTGCCTTTTGCTCGCCGGTCTCGGTGTCGTGAATCACGATGTCGCTGGCAAACAGCTTGGGCATGCCGGTGTCGTAGTACTCGACAATGAATTTCTTGAGTTCGACGCGAAAAGGCAGATCCTGCAACAACACGCCGGCAGGCTGAGCCAGGATGGCGGTGCCCGCCGTCGTGCCTTCGGTGACCAGCAGGTTGCCCCGGAAGGTGGGATTGCTGGCCGACAATCGGTGCTGGGCGGGCACATCAGCAATCAACCCACCACCCATGAACGGCGTTTTTCCGTTGAACCACATCTGGGCACGGACCATGAGATCGCCGTCAAGCAAGCCACCGATGCAGACCAGAACGATCGCACTGTGCGCGGCAAGGTATCCGATCTTGTTCGTGGCACCGGTCTTGGCCGCCACCATCCAGCCCACGCCACCAGGCGTTTCCCGCGACTGCAGCTTGACTTTCCAGCCTGAGCCTAACAAGGCCTGCCCGATGCGGTTGGCTGCAGCCTCCGGTTTTTCGTCCAGTTCACTCTCTGCACGGTGAGGAAAAGCCTTGAGGCTCTGCTCCCGGATATTCTCCTTGTAGGCGCGGAAGTCCACCAGGATCTTGGGAGTGTTGCGGGCGATGCACAAGCTGGTACTGATGACCAGAAAGGCCAGAATGGTGAGGAACCACCAGGCGCTGTACACCGAAAAGAGACCAGCACTGGCAAACACATCGGCCCAGAATGGGCCAAACTGATTGACGTAGTTGTTCTGCGGTTCGTGCTGTGTGACCACTGTGCCGATCACCGATGCGATACAGATCACTGTGAGCAGTGAAATGGCGAAGCGCATCGACGACAACAACTCCACCACATCGCTGGCGAAGCGAGAGCCGGTACGCAACTGCACTCCCTCGGTGGAGATGGTCATGAAAAATCAGTGAGTGAAAGGCAAGAAAAAGGGGCGTGCCCGGCCAGACCAGAACGCGCCCCAGTGTGATGCAGTTATTGACGGCGGGTTCAATCGCAAGCGTTGAAACGGTGCATTGTGCCGTCAAATATCAATGAAAGCTTATATCCCGGCATTTTCCGGGGTCACCGCCCACGCTCAACGCAGGCCGGCAATGTAGTCAGACACCGCACGAATCTCTTCGTCGGTCATGTGCGCCGCGATTTGCGTCATCTGATTACTGTTCTTGCGGGCGCCGCTTCGGAACAGGTTCAGCTGGGTGGCGGTGTACTCTGCGTGCTGGCCAGCCAGGCGGGGGTACTGCGCCGGAATGCCTGAACCGGTGGGGCTGTGACAGCCGGCGCACGCAGCCACTTGCCGATCGGCAATGCCACCACGGTAAATGCGCTCACCCAGGCGAACGAGTTCTTTGTCCTGGGCAAAGCCAGTGGTCGCTTTTTGACTGGCTACCCAGAAGGCAATGTTGCGCATGTCATCATCGGACATTGAACTCGCAAAGCCCTTCATGATGGCGTTGTCGCGCTTGCCCGATTTGTACTCTTGCAACTGCTTGATCAGGTACTCTGGGTGCTGCTGCGCAAGTTTGGGGTTGGCGGGGGTGGTGGAATTGCCGTCAGCGGCGTGGCATGCCACGCACACCTGCCCGAATGTGGCCGCGCCTTTGCCCAAGTCAGGCTTGACTGTCTGGGCTTGAACGCTGAACGACAAAGCCGCAGCTGCAGCGGCGCAAATGAACGAAACGGGCAATTTCATGACTGGGCAGGCGTCGGTAGCGACGGGTTCGGGTTAAGGAAATTCGCGGTTTGTCTGGTGTTAGCCGATCAATTTTACAATGCCCCACTGGGAAACCCTTTAATGACCGAATACCCTAGTCCCCCACCTTCCGGCGCCGTCGCGCAGGGCAAACCGCTCAAAGTGGGAAAAGTCGATCCTCCAGGGTATCCAGATCCCAAGATCGCCCACGGCTGGCTGCACACAGCCCGCTTCCTCACGACCGCGCCCCAACTCGAACACCTGCCGGTTCTGGATCTCCCCGAGATCGCCTTCGTCGGGCGCTCGAACGCCGGCAAATCCACCTGCATCAACACACTGACGCAGCAAAAGCGGCTGGCTTTTGCGTCCAAAACCCCGGGCCGCACCCAGAGCATCAACCTGTTTTCGCTCGGTAAACAAGGCGTGCACGACGCCGTGCTGGCCGACCTGCCAGGCTACGGCTACGCGGCGGTCCCAAGGGAAGCCAAACTGCGCTGGCAAAGGGTGATGGGCAACTACCTCATGACCCGCCCCAACCTCAGGGCGGTGGTACTGCTGTGCGACCCCCGGCTGGGCCTGACCGAACTCGACGAAATCCTGCTGGAGGTGATTCGCCCCAGGGTGGAACAAGGACTCAAGTTCCTGGTGTTACTGACCAAGGCCGACAAGCTCAGCCGAGCCGAAGCGACCAAGGCACTCTCGATTGCCCGACTGCAGTGCGGCGGAGGCGAGGCACGGTTGTTCTCTGCGCTGAAGAAACAGGGGCTGGACGAAGTGGCGCAGCTGCTGTGGTACTGGACACACGATCCACAAGCCACCGCGCTTGGCGCAGTGGAGCAGGAGGCCCCCGAAGACGAGCCGCCGGCCCTGGACTGAAGCGCTTCAGTCGAATTACCCTCCGTCTGGCCCTCTGAAGGCCTCAGGCGTAGGGCGAAGGCTCACCCGGCGGCCGGGTCTTGAACCGTTTGTGGACCCAGTAATACTGCTCCGGCATTTCCCCGATCATGGCTTCCAGCTTCTGGTTCATGACCGCGGTGTCGGCCTGAACATCCTTGGTTGGAAAGTCTTGCCATGCGGGGTGAACGGTCACTTCGTAGCCCTCCTGGGTCATGCGACTGACCACGGGAACCACCGAGGCACCTGACAGGCGTGCAAACCGGGAGAGCGACCCCAGCGTCGCTGTCTGCACACCGAAGAACGGCACAAAAACGGAGTCTCGTGCGCCGTGATCCATGTCGGGCAAAAGATAGAGCGGCTCTCCCGCACGCAGCGCCGCGATCAAGGGTTTGAGCCCCTGCCGCCTGGCCACGATGTGTGGCTCCCCGAACCGCTGCCTGCCTTGTGCCATCCAGCGGTCCACATCCACGTTGAGCTGCTCTGCATAAATTCCGCAAAAACGGCGCTCGAGGTGCGCGGTCAGCGCCGTCCAGCCTGCGTCCATGCCCACGAAATGGGGCGCAAACAATACCGTGGGTGCGTTCCCCTCCAGGGCCTGCAAATCGCCGCAGAGCTTCAGCCGCTTGCGCACCACGGCGGGCGTGCCTTCCCACAGCCAGCCGCGATCCAGCCAGGCTTGGGCAAACACGACGAAGTGCCGCCGGATGGCGCGGTTGCGCTCCGCTTCCGTCTGGTCCGGAAAACACAGGGACCAGTTGATGCGGGCGATGCGGCGGCGACGCAGCACGACCACGTGCAGCAGCGTGCCCAGGAGCCAGCCGATCGCGCGCACCCAGGACAAGGGCAACACGGACAGCAGGCGCATGAAGGCCAGCCCCAGGCGGTTGCCTAACCGCGCCAACCCACTCGAAGCGGGCGAATTTTGCTCAAGACTCATTGTGGAACCGTTCGGGAAGCAAAACGGAAATCAAGCTTCCGAGGCTGGCTTGTTGTCAGCAGGCGCCTGCCCAGCGGGCACCTTGTAACGGTCGTATGACCACAGGTACTGCGCCGGGCATTCTCTCACCAGGGCCTCCATGGCCAGATTGATCTGGTGCGCCGCCTTTTCAGGCTCTGCTGCAAGGGTCTCGCCCGTGGGCAGACGAAACGGACGAACACGCACAAGATAGCCCCGCCCCCAACTCAACCGTTCACCCCAGATCAACAACACCTGCGCGCCAGCCGTGTGGGCCAGTCTGGCAGAGAGCGTCATCGTGTAGGCGTCTCGCCCGAAAAACGGCGCCCACACGCCCTGCCCTGCAGGGGGCACCTGGTCGGGCAACAAACCCACGGCGTGCCCGGCCTTCATCGCCTTGATCAACTGCTTGACCCCGCCCAATGTGGTCGGTGCAGCGACCAGGTTCGGGCGAGCACGGGCGTTGGCGACCAAATCGCGCATCCAGGGTTTTCTGGCGGGCCTGAAGAGAACTGTCACGGGCTGCCGCACACCGAAGCGCTGGGCGTAGGCCTGCGCTGTGATCTCGAAGCAACCCAAGTGGGGCGTGAGAAACAGCACTCCTGCCCCATGCGCCTGCGCCGCCTCGACGTGCGCAGCCCCTTCCCATCCGACCCGAACCGGCCGCCCCAGCCAGAGCCGCGGCAGCTCCGCCACCAGCTTGCCAGATTCGCCCACCGAGGCCAACGCCACCGACCGGGAAAAACCCGCCTGGCGGGCATGGGCAAACAGCCTGCGGCGGTAACGGGCGGATGTGAGAAAACTCAGCCAGCCCAACACCCAGCCCAGACCATGCAGCACGGGCAAAGGAAACCAGCTCAGCACACGAAAAAGGGACCGGACGAAGAATTCCAAGATTCACTCAAGAAGTGGGCAATGTGGCACAAGGCAGTTTCTGGCACTTGCTCTAGAATCCGCCCATCGCCGAGTTATTGAACTAATTGCGGGGCGATTCACAAATTCCGCTAAAGCGTTCGCCGAACTCTGACAGACCGGCAACGCCGATCAACCAACTTGGAGTTTATACATGGCGAACGACTTCCTTTTCACCTCTGAATCCGTCTCTGAAGGCCACCCCGACAAGGTGTCCGACCAGATTTCCGACGCGATCCTCGACGCGATCTTCACCCAGGACCCGCGCAGCCGCGTGGCAGCCGAAACGCTGTGCAACACCGGCCTTGTGGTGCTGGCGGGTGAGATCACCACGAACGCCCACGTCGACTACATCCAGGTGGCGCGCGACACCTTGAAGCGCATCGGCTACGACAACACCGAATACGGCATCGACTACAAGGGCTGCGCGGTGCTGGTCGCCTACGACAAGCAAAGCAACGACATCGCCCAGGGCGTGGATCATGCGTCCGACGACCACCTGAACACCGGCGCCGGCGACCAGGGCCTGATGTTCGGCTACGCCTGTGACGAAACGCCCGAACTGATGCCCGCGCCCATCTACTACGCGCATCGCCTGGTGGAACGCCAGGCCCAGTTGCGCAAAGACGGTCGCCTGCCTTTCCTGCGGCCCGACGCCAAGAGCCAAGTCACCATGCGCTACGTGGACGGCAAACCGCACAGCATCGACACCGTGGTGCTCTCCACCCAGCACAGCCCCGACCAGAGCGAAACGGCCACCAAGATGAAGGCATCGTTCAACGAAGCCATCATTGAAGAGATCATCAAACCGGTGCTGCCCAAGGAATGGCTGCAGGACACCAAGTACCTGATCAACCCCACCGGTCGCTTCGTCATTGGTGGCCCACAGGGCGACTGTGGCCTGACCGGCCGCAAGATCATCGTGGACACCTACGGCGGCGCCTGCCCGCACGGCGGTGGCGCCTTCTCAGGCAAAGACCCCAGCAAGGTAGACCGCTCCGCAGCCTACGCCGCTCGCTATGTGGCCAAGAACATCGTGGCCGCCGGTCTGGCGCGACAATGCCAGATCCAGGTGGCCTACGCGATTGGCGTGGCACGACCCATGAACGTGACGGTGTACACCGAAGGCACGGGTGTGATCCCCGATGAACAGATCGCCGCTCTGGTCAACGAGCACTTCGACCTGCGCCCCAAAGGCATCATCCAGATGCTGGATCTGCTTCGCCCGATCTACACCAAGACCGCAGCCTACGGTCACTTCGGTCGCGAAGAACCCGAATTCACCTGGGAACGGACCGACAAGGCAGCGGCATTGAAGGCGGCTGCCGGTCGGTAGACCTCAGGGCATGGAAGGGGTACATCGGCCCCTGCCCTGCTCAGTCGCGTCGCACCGCCAGCCGTGTCTGGCAGCCACGCATTCGCGATGCGCATTGCGCCACCCAATGCCGATCAAGGCCCAGAGATTCAGTCCCTGGGCTTTTTTTGACTCACGCGCGATCTTTCGATACCCTTTGCCAGCTCCAGCGTTGAATTTTTCAGCGCAGCGACCGATATGCACTCACAGGTCAATATTGCCTTGATGAAATGCCATGACCCGGAGCACTGAACCATGACAATCGAACGCACCGATGCCGCCGAGCGCACCGCCCAGAGTAGCGGTGCCGAGCAAGGCGACGAGATCGAATCATTGAAGGCCCGTCTGGCAAGGGCCGAAGCGTTGTACGAACAGGCGCCGTGCGGCTTTCTCTCGCTTGATGCAGATTTGCGGTTTGTCCAGGTCAACCAGACCCTGCTCGACTGGCTTGGTTACAGCCGGGAAGAGCTGATCGGCAAGATGAGCGTGGTTGACCTGATTGATCCGTTCTGGCGCCAGATGGCCACCAACCGACTGGAGCAGTTGCGCCAGCAAGGCAGCACCGAGCCCATGGAGCTGGAGCTCACCCGCAAGAACGGTAGCCACTTTCACGCCCTGCTGTCTTCCACGTCGGTATTTGATGCCCAGGGAAACTTCCTTCACAGCAATACCACCGTCGTCGACATCAGCGACCGCCGCGCAGCCGAAGATCGGCTGGCCGCTCACGGCGGTTTCCTGCAAACCATCACGGACCGCATTCCCGCCAGGCTCGCCTATTACGACAAGGACCTGATCTGCCGATTCGCCAATTCGGCCCACGCCACTCGCTATGGGAAGCTGGCGTCAGAAATGGTGGGGTCGCACCTGAGCCAGGTGGTGCGCCCGGAACTGTTGCCAGAGATCCTGCCCCGCGTAGCAAGTGCTCTCAGCGGTGAATCTCAATCCTTTGAGGCCGAGCGGGAAAGTTCTGACGGCTCTCGCAACTTCTATCAAATCAACTACATACCTGACTTCCAGAACGGCGTGGTGGAAGGCATCTTCATCGAACTGCACGATGTGAGCGAACGCCGACGGACAGAAGAGTTTGTTCTGGAGGCCAATCGCGATCTTGAGGAGCGGGTGCGTGAGCGCAGCGCCGAGCTGTTCCAGAGCGAGCAGCGCTACCGTCTGATGGTGGACGCCATCCAGGACTATTGCGTGTATTTCGTGGATGACGAAGGCATCGTCACAGAGTGGTCCGAAAGCGCCCAACGACTGCACGGCCATGGGCGCGCGCAGATCATTGGACAGCCCTACACCAAACTGCTGGCAAGCGACAGCACGGGAGAGGACGAGGTCGACCCCGACCAGGTACTGCGCCTGGCCAAGGCACACGGTCAGTGGGAAACGCGAGGCTGGCGGTTGCGTGAAGACGGTTCGCGCTTCTGGGCCCACACCGTGCTGACCGCACTGCGCAATGAAGAAGGCGAACTGCAAGGCCTCTCCAGCATCACCCGCGACATGACGGCGGCCAAGAGCCTGGAGGACGTCATGAACGACCTCAACAGCGAGCTTGAAAAGCGCGTAGCCGAGCGCACGCAACAGTTGGTGGCCGCCAACAAGGATCTGGATGTGTTTTCGCACATGGTCTCCCACGATTTGCGCGCGCCGCTGCGACATATCTCCAGCTTTGTCAGCCTGCTGCAGGAGCAATTGGGCGACTCTGCTGATGTGCTCACCCTGCAATACATGAACTCGATCGCCAAGGCCAGCAAGCGCATGAGCCTCATGATTGAAGGCCTGCTGGAATACGCTCGTTTGGGTCGGGTTGCGCTGGAGATGCAACATGTGCCCCTGGGTCCGCTGCTCACCGGCGTGATCAGCCACCTGCAGCAGGAGAATCCGGATCGCAACATTGAGTGGATGATCGACGAGAGCCTTCCCATGGTGAAAGGCGACGCCATGCTGCTGGCCCAGGCCTGCGGCAACCTGCTGAGCAATTCGGTGAAATACACCCGAACGCGCGAAGTGGCAAAAATCAAGGTCGGCTGCCAATCCAGCCCGCTGGGTGACCAGACCTTCTACGTGCGGGACAACGGCGTTGGTTTTGACCTCGAAAAGGCGCACAACCTGTTCGTGATGTTCCAGCGGCAACACCACTCCATGGATTTCGACGGTACTGGCACCGGACTGGCCCTGGCACAGCGCATCTTCGAGCGCCATGGAGGAAAAATCTGGGCAGAGACCAGCCTGGGCCAGGGTTGCACGTTCTATTTCACACTGCCACTGCCTGAGCCGGAGAATGAAGCACTGCTGCCCGATTCGGCGTTTGCGATGCTGAACTGACCAACCCGTAGCGGGGGATGCGTGACAGGCCGGTCGCGCGTCCTGAAAGGGCGCTTCGCTCCTACACTTTTTGTGTGCGACGTTCCGCTGGAACACCTTCATCCCGGCACGGTGGCGGAGTTCGCTGGCATTGCGCTTGAGTCGATTTTCCTGGAACTGCTGGATGGTCCTATCTATGCGCCTGACAAGTGGCGTGGGTCTGGCTTCAGCGTTCGGGTGCCGCTGGAGTCGTCTTGCATCGTTGGGCACTACCACCCGACCATCAAACGCGACCCGTTGCGGTGAGCGCAGGGCGCCACATTCGGTCCGCTTCGGGTGCTCTACATCCGAGGCACCAAGATTCCATATTATGAAAACTTCGCCCGATGAACGGTTTTGGTCCATCAAAGTTGAATGTTGAGTGGCCCATAGTGGAAACATGAGTGGCGTTCCGCAGCAGCAGCACTTGCACACAAGAAAAGCGCCACCGGGTATTGAAAACCGGTGTTTCCGCCCTTATCATTAGCACTCGCTGGAGTTGAGTGCTAACAACATCCTCCAAGTCGATCAGCAGACTTCGCCCCGCGAGGTCCGCCAGTCTGAAAACCCTATCCGTCCAAACTCAGGAGATGCAATGAACCTTCGTCCTCTCGCCGATCGCGTGATCGTCAAGCGTATTGACAGCGAAACCAAGACCGCTTCCGGCATCGTCATCCCCGACGCAGCCGCCGAAAAGCCAGACCAGGGTGAAATCCTGGCCGTTGGTCCCGGCAAGAAAAACGACAAAGGCGAACTGTCTGCCATGAACGTCAAGGTCGGTGACCGCGTTCTGTTCGGCAAGTACAGCGGCCAGACCGTCAAGGTCGATGGCAACGAACTGCTGGTGATGAAAGAAGACGACCTGTTCGCAGTCGTCGAGAAGTGATCTGATCCTTCGCTTTTTCATTCCTTTTAACTGAATTCTGGAGATATCAACATGGCAGCAAAAGACGTCATTTTCGGCGGCGAAGCCCGCGCACGCATGGTCGAAGGCGTGAACATCCTGGCCAACGCGGTCAAGGTCACCCTGGGCCCCAAGGGTCGCAACGTGGTGCTCGAGCGCTCGTTCGGCGCCCCCACCGTGACCAAGGACGGTGTGTCCGTGGCCAAGGAAATTGAACTGAAGGACAAGCTCCAGAACATGGGCGCCCAGATGGTCAAGGAGGTCGCTTCCAAGACCTCCGACAACGCTGGTGACGGCACCACCACCGCCACCGTGCTGGCCCAGGCCATCGTGCGCGAAGGCATGAAGTACGTGGCCGCCGGCATGAACCCGATGGACCTGAAGCGCGGCATCGACAAGGCTGTGGAAGCCCTGATCGCCGAGCTGAAGAAGGCCTCCAAGGCCACCACGACCAGCAAGGAAATTGCTCAGGTCGGCTCCATCTCTGCCAACAGCGACTCCAGCATCGGCGACATCATCGCCAGCGCCATGGACAAAGTGGGCAAAGAAGGCGTGATCACCGTGGAAGACGGCAAGAGCCTGCAGAACGAACTCGACGTGGTCGAGGGCATGCAGTTCGACCGTGGTTACCTGTCGCCCTACTTCATCAACAACCCTGAGAAGCAATCCGCCCTGCTGGACAACCCTTTCGTGCTGCTGTACGACAAGAAGGTGTCCAACATCCGTGACCTGCTGCCCACGCTGGAGCAGGTCGCCAAGGCCGGTCGTCCGCTGCTGATCATTGCCGAAGACGTCGAAGGCGAGGCCCTGGCAACCCTGGTGGTCAACACCATCCGCGGCATCCTGAAGGTCGTGGCTGTGAAGGCTCCTGGCTTCGGCGACCGTCGCAAGGCCATGCTGGAAGACATCGCCATCCTGACCGGCGGCAAAGTGATTGCTGAAGAAGTCGGCATGACGCTGGAAAAAGTGACCCTGGCCGACCTGGGTTCCGCCAAGCGCATCGAAGTGGGCAAGGAAAACACCACCATCATCGATGGCGCCGGTGCTGCCGAGGACATCGAAGCCCGCGTGAAGCAAGTGCGTGTGCAGATCGAAGAAGCCACCAGCGACTACGACCGCGAAAAGCTGCAAGAGCGCGTGGCCAAGCTGGCCGGCGGTGTGGCCGTGATCAAGGTGGGTGCCGCCACCGAAGTCGAGATGAAGGAAAAGAAGGCCCGCGTGGAAGATGCCCTGCATGCCACCCGTGCTGCAGTGGAAGAAGGCATTGTGGCCGGTGGTGGCGTGGCACTGCTGCGCGCCCGTCAGGCCGCTGGCACCATCAAGGGTGACAACGCTGACCAGGACGCCGGTATCAAGCTCGTGCTGAAAGCCATCGAAGCGCCCTTGCGTGAAATCGTGGCCAACGCCGGTGGCGAGCCTTCCGTGGTGGTCAATGCCATCCTGGCTGGCAAGGGCAACTACGGCTTCAACGCTGCCAACGACACCTACGGCGACATGATCGAAATGGGCATTCTGGATCCAACGAAAGTGACCCGCACTGCCCTGCAGAACGCTGCTTCCGTGTCCAGCCTGATGCTGACCACCGAAGCCATGGTGGCCGAGTCTCCAAAGGACGAAGCACCTGCCGGCGGCATGGGCGGCGGTGGCATGGGTATGGGCGACATGGGCGGCATGGGCATGTAAGCTCTCCTTGCCTGAGGGCGCATGGCGGGGTTGCAGCCGCTTGCCGTGGCGATGCCACTGTCAGCGCGTCCGCGCCTTGCCCTGCACCCTCATGCTGCGTCGGAATGCATTGCTGCAGGCTGACAAAGAGAATCCCCCAAGAAAAACCCCGCGAGGCGACTCGCAGGGTTTTTTCGTTTTGTGCTCTTTGCATGTGTGGCGCCCATCACATCACCATCGACGCAACGCATGCGTCCGACGCTGGTAGGCTTGACGGCCGTTCCAGAGGAAGGAAGATCGCCGTGCCAGAGAGCTTGCCAAAAGAAATTTCTACCGAGGCCGACCCCGAAGCTGTGCCGGAGCATGCGGTGAACGCCGGACCTGTCTCCGCCACTCCACGCCCTGCCGCCGCCTGGATCGGCTGGGTCCGGCAAGCTTGGCGCGCCGCCACCGGGCGGCGGGTCGAAGCCTTGCCCGAAACCGTCGGGCCGCTGACCTTGCTGGCCGGGTTGCTGGTGCTCGTCCTCACCACGCTGCTGGTTCAGCGCGCCGGGATGCCTGGCCCGGCGGTTTTCTCCTTTTCTGGCTGGATCTATGGCTGGATTTCCTGGCCGCTCACGCTGTTGCTGGTCTGGCTCGGCATGAACTGGTCGCCTCGCCACACCCGGCACGAAGCCCCCACCGCCGCCTGGCTGCTCCTGTTTGTGCTGGCCACTTTACCGGTGACGCTGCTGTCTGGCAGCTGGAACGCACTTTGGGCGCACGAGCACCTGCCGGTCGGGCTCATGACCTCGGAGATGGGCTGGATCAGTTTCGGGATCGTCATCGGATGGATCGCGCTTTACGTCTGGCGCATCACCGAGCACCTGCAGGCCCGCCGTGGGCTGATGGCCGCGATTCTGTTGGGTGTGGTGTCCTGGCAGGCGACCGCAGGCCTCTGGCTGCGAAGTTCCGCCTGGGAGAAAGACTACAGCCAGGAACCAGAGCGCGCCACCCTGACACTGAGTCAGGAAGTGTTTGCGGCACAAGAGGCCTTGCTGGCGCAGACGCTGGAACAGATCGAAGGAGAGAGCGCGGCCCCGATACAGGTCTACGGCCTCGTGTATGCCCCCTATGCCCAGGACGTGTTCCTGCGCGAGAGTGCGCTCGTGAGCGATGTCCTGAGTGAACGGATGGACGCCAATGGGCGCGTGGTGAAGCTCTTGAACCATCCTGTCGCGACCGCGACCACGCCTTGGGCGACTCCCCGCAACCTGAGGCTTGCGATCCAGGCGATGGGGAAGAGAATGCGCCGAGACCGCGATGTCCTGCTGATTTATTTCACCTCCCATGGCGGCGCGGACCACCGGCTCGCTTCATCACACTGGCCGCTGGAGGTGAACGACCTGACGGCCGCCGAGGTGCGTCAATGGCTGGACGAGGCAGGCATTCGGTACCGTGCGATCGCGGTTTCTGCTTGCTACTCTGGCGGATGGGTACAGCCTTTGAGCAATGAGCACACCCTGATCATGACGGCGGCCGATCCGGACAACACCTCGTACGGTTGCGGGAACCGGTCAGAACTCACCTTTTTCGGCAGGGCCGTTTTTGACGAAGAGCTTCGCAAAACCTACTCGCTGGAGGAGGCGTTTGCACAAGCTGTTCCACGCATCCGGCAGCGGGAGATCGATGCCAGAAAGACCGACGGCTTCTCCAATCCGCAAATACGGGTGGGAGCCGAATTCAAGCGCCACTGGGCAAGTTGGGCCGCGTCTCGCCCGCCGTGATCACAGCCACAACGCATTCGATGCGCCGAGCCTGGGCTCATGCAATGGATTCCCAACGCCCGCTTCGCTCGGATTGCCAGAGCGCATCGATCACGCGAGCCTGGGCCACGGCGTCAGCCAGACCGTTGGTTTTGTCTGGTCCTGCGTCCCCGCGCACACGGCGCGAGAAGGTTTCCACCTGCAGGCGGTACTGGTCGGCAACAGGCAGGGTTTCCACCGTGATGCCACTGCCGTCGCGCTGCCCGTCTTCATCCAGCGCCAGCTTCATCTGAGTGTCCCGAGCCGCATTGAAAGGCACGAACAATTCGATCCTGCCGGTGGCACCGACCACCTGCACACGCTGGAACGGCACGCTTTGCGTCGACACCATGAAGCTCACGTGCCTGCCACCACCAAAATCCAGGAGTGCGCTCGTCAGTCGGTCGGTCCCCAGCACGGGGTCACGGTCCACCAGCGAAACCGCACGCAGTGGCTCGGCTTCAAACAGGAAGCGACCGGCCAGCACCGCGTAGCAGCCAATGTCGTACAGCGCGCCGCCACCGATGCTGGGCTGGTTGCGGATGTTGGCTGCGTCTTCGTTGAAGTAGGAAAAGAACACCTGCACGGCGCGCGGCGTGCCGATGCGACCGGCCTGCACCAGTTCGCGGGCGCGCAGCCATTGCGGGTGATGGCGCACCATGAACGCTTCTTCGATGAGCACCTTGGACGCCGCCTCTGTGGCACTCCGGGCTTCGGCAGCGCTGAGGGCGAACGGTTTTTCGCACAACACATGCTTGCCGGCGGCGGCGGCCTGCAATGTCAGTGGCACATGCAGGTGGTTGGGCAGCGGGTTGTAGACCGCTTCAATGTCGGGGTCGGCCAGCAGCTCTTCATAGCTTCCGTAGGCCTGCGGTATGCCTGCCGCCTCCGCGGCAGCCTGCGCCGATGGCAGTGAGCGTGAAGCGATGGCGCGCAGCTCGACGAGCGGGCTGGACAGCATCGCCGGAATCACGTGTTCGCGACCGATTTTGGAAGTGCTCAGCACCCCCCAGACCACAGGCTTCATGCCATCCTCCTGAATGTGTTCTTGGCACTCAAATGTAGTTGTTGACCAGGTTCTCCAGGCGCTCCTGCCGACCTGAGACTGGCCGTGTGTCGGTATTGCGCGCCACCACGTGGGCGGCCACGGCGTCCAGCCCCATTTTCCCGCTGAGGATGTCCTGACCAAAGGGCGTGGCCCAGCCTGCATAGCGCTGGTCCACCATCTGATCGAGCTGATCGTCCAGCAACATTTTTTCAGCAATCAGCAGCGCGCGGGCCGACACGTCCATGCCACCAATGTGGCCGTGGAACAGGTCTTCGGGGTCGATGGACTGGCGGCGCACCTTGGCGTCGAAGTTGAGTCCGCCGGTGGTGAAGCCACCACCTTTGAGGATCAGATAGAGAGCCAGCGCGGTCTCGGGGATGTTGTTGGGAAACTGGTCGGTGTCCCAGCCGCACTGCATGTCGCCGCGGTTCATGTCGATGGAGCCGAAGATGCCCAGATCCAGCGCGGTGGCGATTTCGTGCTCGAAGCTGTGGCCCGAGAGTGTGGCGTGGTTCGCCTCGATGTTGACCTTGATCTCCTTGTCCAGGCCATAGCGGCACAGGAAGCCGTAGACCGTGGCAGTGTCGAAGTCGTACTGGTGCTTGGTGGGTTCGCGCGGCTTGGGTTCGATGAGGATGGTGCCCTTGAAGCCGATCTTGTGTTTGTAGTCGACGACCATGTTCAGGAAGCGGCCCATCTGGTCGAGCTCCTGGCCCATGCGTGTGTTGAGCAGGGTTTCGTACCCCTCGCGGCCACCCCACAGCACGTAGTTCTCGCCGCCCAGCTTGAGCGTGGCGTCCATCGCTTCCTTCACTTGCAAGGCCGCCAGGGCAAAGATTTCAGGATCGGGATTCGTGGCCGCGCCCGACATGAAGCGGCGGTGGCTGAACAAGTTGGCCGTGCCCCACAGCAGCTTCATGCCGGTGGCCTGCTGTTTGGCGGCCAGAACATCCACCATCTCGTGCAGATGGTTCACGCTCTCACGCGGGGTGGTGCCTTCCGGGGCCACGTCGCGGTCATGAAAGCAGTAATAAGGCGCACCCAGTCTGGCGAAGAACTCAAAGGCCGCGTCGGCCTTGGCCCTGGCTGCAGCCATGGGGTCGGCCATCTTCTGCCAGGGGCGCTCGAAGGTGCCGTCGTAGCCGAACGGGTCGAAGCCGTTCCAGCAGAAGCTGTGCCAGTAGCACACGGCAAAGCGCAGGTGCTCTTCCATGCGCTTGCCCAGCACCAGGCGGTCTTTGTCGTACCACTTGAAGGCCAGCGGGTTGGTGGACCGGTTGCCTTCATAGGCGATGGGGGGAATTTCAGTGAAGTAGGCGCTCATGAGGTTTCTCGACGGAAGAGGACGGGATGTGTGGTGGGCTCAAGCGATGAGGCTGGAATCGGTTTCTGGAATGTCGGGTGCTGCGGGCACTTCGATGGCCCGCGATTGGCCAGGGGTGGCGCGCGCATGCATGGGTCGCAGTTCGTGGTGCAACACCAGCGCGGCCGCGCCCACGGCGGAGGCCAGGAGTCCATAGCGTGCGCCGCGCACCAGGGGTGCGGGCACACCGGCACTGCTGGCGTAGGCCTGCAAGGTGGCCTGCGCCACCTGCAAGATGCCGGGATGGCGTTCGCACGACGGACCTCCCACCACCAGTGCGCTCGGATTGAAGGTGGTCCAGAGGTTCTGCAGCACGACGCCCAGGGCCTGTCCGCCCTGTGTCGGGTCGGCCAGCCGGCTCAAGGCACGGGCACCAAAGAAGGTTTCGGCACAGCCCCGCCGGCCGCAGGAACACGGCAACCCGTCGATTTGCAGGATGCTGTGGCCGATTTCACCGGCCATGCCCTGCGCGCCAGTGAACAGACGGTCGTTGAGCACAATGCCGGCACCCACGCCAGCACCACAGGTCACGAAGATCAGCGAGTCCTGGGCGTCGCCCTCGGAAAATTCGTACTCGCTCAAGGCCGCTGTGTCGGCTTCGTTCTGCACATGAACGGCCACCGGTGGCACACCCGCCTGGCCCAGCGCCTGTGTGATCAGGGGCACAAAGTCCACGTTGCGCCATCCCAGGTTGGGCGCGAAGCGCAGCATGCCGCTGGCTTCGTCAAAGGCACCGGGCAGGCCCACCCCCACACCCAGGAGCTGCACGCCCTGCCGGGTGAGCTGTTCCCATGCTTGTGCCACCAGTCCGGCGGCCTGGCGGCACACCGTTTCGGGCGCGTTGCCGGCCAGCGGTTCCTCCTGCGCGCACAGCACCTCGCCGGTGAGCGACACGCCCACCACCCGCAGCGCTTCCACGGCCACTTCCACGCCGATCATGCCGCGGCGGCTGCCGTCAAGCCGCAGCGGGGTGGACGGCCGCCCAAGCCCTTGGGCAGCGGCGACGTCGCCCTCGGTCATCCAGCCCTCATCGATCAGCTCGCGCACCAGCAAGCTCACCGTGGACTTGGTGAGCCCGCTCTCCTGCGCCAGTTGGGCTCGGGAAAGTCCGCTCTGGCGGCGCAGCAGGCGCAGTAGCACGCTGCGGTTGATGCGTTTGACAAGTTGTTGATCGCCGGTGGTTTTCATGTTCTGGAAGCGGCAGGACTCACAGGCTGTGCGTCTGCGTTTTACCTTCGGGTTGTTTGCCCGCGATGATCATGCCCAGGACCTCGTCCTCGGTGACATCGGTGGTGCGGTAACTGCCCACCAGCTTGCCGTTCTTCATCACGGCCAGGCGGTCGCTCAGGGCAAACACATCGGGCATGTCGTGGGTGATCAGGAAGATGCCCACGCCTTCGGCCTTGAGCTGACGCACCAGGTTGCCCACCATCGCCGTTTCCTCTGGCCCGAGCGCTGCGGTGGGCTCGTCCATGATCAGAATGCGCGCGTTGAAGTAGATGGCGCGCGAGATGGCCACCACCTGGCGTTGCCCGCCTGAAAGCCTGCGCACCGGTGTGCGCACGTTCTTGAAGTTCTTGTTCAGGCGGTGGAACACCTTGCGCGCGTCTGCGTCCATGCGGTGGTCGTCCAGCGTGTTCCAGCGCGTCAGCAGTTCACGGCCCAGAAACAGGTTGGCCACTGCGTCGAGGTTGTCGGCCAGCGCCAGGGTCTGATAGATCGACTCGATACCGCAACGCTGCGCGTCCACCGGTGTGCGGATGTGGGCCTTCTCGCCATTGATCAGCACTTCACCCGTGTCGATCGGATAGGCGCCGGCCAGCATCTTCATGAGAGTCGACTTGCCTGCCCCGTTGTGACCCAGCAGGGCCACCACCTCGCCCGGGTAGAGCTTGATGCTCACATCGTCCACCGCCTGCACGCCACCAAAAGCCTTGCCGATCTGACGCATCTCCACCAACGCAGGTGCGTTTGTCACAACGCTCATGCTGCATCTCCCGTGGCGCGACGGTAGAGCACGTCGAACACCACCGCGGCGATCAGCACCTGGCCTATGACCACGTAGCGCACACCAATGGACACGTCGAGCAGCAGCATGCCACTGTCGATGCTCTGCATGATGAGCGCGCCCAGCACCGAGCCCAGGATCGATCCACTACCCCCCGCGAGCGCGGTACCGCCGATCACGGCCGCGGCAATCACGAACAGTTCCATGCCCGTGCCCAGCGAGTTGGTGCCGGCGTTCAGCCGGGCGATCGACACGATGGCGGCGATGGTGATCAGCACCCCCAGCAGCGCGAAAAGCATCAAGGTGACCCGGCGCACCGGAATGCCCACCAGTGCCGCAGCTTCGGGGTTGCCCCCCATGGCAAAGATGTAGCGACCAAAGCGGGTGCGGCGCACAATGAACGACAACACCACGGCCACTGCGCCCCAGATCAACACCGGAATGGGAATGCCCTGTGGCGTGTCCTTGCTGGGGATCTGGTAAGTGTTCATGGCCGCCACGAAACCCAGCACGATGACGACCGGCACCAGCACGATGAGTGCGTCCAGCCACAGCGGGTTGTTGGGCACCTCATAGGCGGTTCTGGCCCGCCGCCTGGCCCAGGTGATCCACATCAGCACCAGCACGATCACGCCAGCGAGCATCCAGCTGGGGCCCACGCCGATGGAGCCGTCATAACCGCCGCCCAGACGCTGGAAAAGCGCGTCGTTCACGGGTTGTGTCTTGCCGTCGGCCACCAGAAAGGCGGCGCCGCGAAACGACATCAAACCACCCAGCGTGACCACAAACGAGGGCACGCCCAGCATGGCAGTGAGCGCGCCCTGGTACATCGACACCGCGATCGCCACCGCCAGGCCCGCCAGCGAGGCCGGCACCCAGTGCCAGCCGCCGGTGTACATCAGGGTGGCGATCAGCACCCCCACGAAACCCATCACCGAACCCACCGACAGGTCGATGTGACGGGCCACGATCACCAGCACCACCACGGTGGCCACAATGCCCACCACTGCCGTCTGCTGGGCGATGTTGTAAAGATTCTCGGGCGACAGGAACAGCCCGTCGGACAGCACGTTGAACACCAGCGCAATGGCCACCAGCACCGCGCCCATCATCACCAGGCGCCAGTCGATGGCTGCCTGCTTGAGCGAAATCAAAAACGGATTCACATGCGTTCTCCGCAGGACACAAAGAAAACCACGGGCCGACACCAACCAGCTCGCCGTTCAGGGGCATTTTTTTCAGTTTCTACCGCGTCACAGGAGGCACGCGGGGCGTGCATCCATGGGGCACCCGCGGAACTGGCTCCGCAAGGCCGCTGGGTGCGCCCCTTGAGGGGGAGCCACGCAGCAGCGCAGGGGGTGCTTATTTACAAGCGGCCGGGCCCTTGGTGGCGTCCACGCCTTTGCAGAGGTCTTCCTTCTTGATCCAGCCGGCCTTCACCACTTCATCAAGGTTCTTGGCCGTGATCGCAACCGGTTTGAGGAACTGGGCCTGCAGCTCCACCTTTTTCTCACCACCGTTCCAGGTCTGGGCACCTGCCACCTTCTCGCCCTTGGCCAGGGTCACGGCAGCGGCTGCCGCGTCGCGGCCCAGATCGCGCGCGTCTTTCCAGACCGACACGGTCTGCGTCCCCAGGGCCACCCGGTTGAGTGCAGCGTGGTCGCCGTCCTGGCCCGACACCGGGATGCCTTTGATGCCCTTGGCGTTCAACGCAGCGACCACGCCCCCAGCGGTGCCGTCGTTGGAGGCCACCACGGCGTCCACCTTGCCACCGGTCTTGGTGAGGATCTGTTCCATGTTCTTCTGGGCCACTTCGGGCTTCCAGCCGTCGGTGTATTCCTCGCCCACGATCTTGATGTCGCCCTTTTTCACAGCGGCGTCAATGATCTCCTGCTGGCCACCGCGCAGGAAGTCGGCGTTGGGGTCGGTCGGCGAGCCCTTGATCATCACGTAGTTGCCTTTGGGCTTGGCCTCGAAGATGGCGCGTGCCTGCATGCGGCCCACTTCCACGTTGTCGAAGGTGATGTAGAACACCCCTGGCGCTTCGATCAGGCGGTCATAGGCCACCACGGGGATCTTGCGCTGGTTGGCCTTGTTCACGGCGGGCAGGATGGCATCCTTGTCCATGGCTAGGATGATCAGCGCCTTGGCGCCCTTGGAGATCAGGCTGTCGATGTCGGCCAGCTGCTTTTCCGGGGAACCACCCGCATCGGCGCTGATGTAGCTGGCACCGGCCTTGGCCAACTGCGCCTTGATCGCGGCTTCGTCGGTCTTCCAGCGCTCTTCCTGGAAGTTGGACCAGCTCACCCCCACGACCTGGGCGAACGCGCCCGCGGCAGCCATGCTCAGGGCCAGCGCCGTCAGTGTTGTCTTCAGTTTCATCAGTGTCTCCGTTGGAATGGCCTGTGCCAGGCCGGTGTTTGTGGAAAGGCCGTTCAGAACCATCGTGCCCTACGCCATGCAGCTCCGCGCATTTTGTATGGACGACGAACTAATTATTCGAGCGCATGCCCGGAAAGCGAATAGGGGCAAACCCGAAATAGTTCGTTAATAAAACTAACTTCGAATGCTCGCCTTGGGTCCACAAACGACAAGACCCCACGAGTCGCCTCGCGGGGTCTTGTCGGTGCCCGGGTCTGGGTCGTTTACGACATCATGCCTTCGAGCTTGATGGTGTCCGCAACAAAGGCGCGGATGCCTTCGGCCAGCTTCTCCGTGGCCATGGCGTCTTCGTTGAGCGCGAAGCGGAAACCTGCTTCGTCATACTGAACAAACGGAATGTCCATGGCCCGCGCGGCTTCGGCGTCCAGCGCTTTGGGCAACGCAGCGTCGCTGGCGGCCAGCTGTGCCAGCAGGTCGGGGCTGATGGTCAACAGGTCGCAACCAGCCAGTGCCGTGATCTGGCCCACGTTGCGAAAGCTCGCGCCCATCACTTCGGTGGCAATGCCATGCTTCTTGTAGAAGTTGTAGATCGTCCGCACCGACTTCACCCCGGGGTCGTTGGCGCCCGCATGGGCTGCCTCGTCCCAGTTGGCACTGGCGCTCTTTTTGTACCAGTCGTAGATACGGCCAACGAAGGGCGAAATCAGCTGCACCTTGGCCTGACCGCAGGCCACGGCCTGTGCGAACGAGAACAGCAGCGTGAGGTTGGTGTGGATGCCATCGCGCTCCAGTCTCGCAGCCGCCTGGATGCCTTCCCAGGTGGAGGCCATCTTGATCAGCACACGGTCAACGTGCACGCCTTCCCCTTGATACAGGTCGATGATGCGGCGAGCCCGTGTGACGGTGGCCTCGGTGTCAAAGCTCAGGCGCGCGTCCACTTCGGTGGAAACGCGCCCGGGAATGTGCTTGAGGATCTCGCAGCCGAAACGCACCAGCAGGCGGTTCATCGTTTCCTCAAGGCCCTGTGCGCCGTACTGGGCAACAGCATCTTGCAGCAGATGCGCGTACTCCGGTTTCTGTACCGCTTTCAGGATCAGAGACGGATTGGTGGTCGCATCACGCGGAGAAAAAGCGGCAATCTGATTGAAATCACCGGTGTCGGCGACCACGGTGGTGACCTGTTTGAGGGCGTCTAGCTGATTCATGGCGTCATTATCGGGTGTGAAAGTTTCACCATTCTATGTAACTCGATTACCATCCGGGCATGCTCGACCGCATCAAAGCTTCATTGCCCTCCCTGGCCCCCGCTGAACAGCGGGTTGGCAAACTGGTGCTGCTGGACCCCCGCAGCTTTGCCAGCCTGCCTGTGTCCACCCTTGCCGACAGGGCGCATGTCAGCAAACCCACGGTGGTGCGGTTCTGCCGAAGCATGGGCTACGACGGCCTCTCGGACTTCAAACTCAAGCTCGCGGGCACGGTCAGCGAAGGCGTGCCGTTCATCCATCGCAGCGTGGACGTGGATGACAAGGTGAGTGATGTGCTGGTCAAGGTGATCGACAACACGGTGGCCGCTTTTTTGAAGTACCGGAACGACGCCTCCACCCACGCGGTAGAAAAGGCCGTGGACGCGCTGCTGGCTACCTACAAGAAGCGCGGGCGCATTGAATTTTTTGGGGCGGGCAATTCTGGCATCGTGGCGCAGGACGCGCAACACAAGTTCTTCCGCCTGGGCATCAACGCCATCGCCTACAGCGACGGCCACATGCAGGTGATGAGCGCCTCGCTGCTGGGCCCGGGTGACTGCGTCGTGATCATCTCCAATTCGGGCCGCACTCGCGATCTCATGGACGCGGCCGACATTGCGCGCAAACACGGCGCCACCGTGATCGTGATCACCACCAGCGGGTCACCCCTGGCACAGGCAGGGCACATTCATTTGGCCGCAGACCACCCCGAGGGCTACGACCGCTACAGCCCGATGACTTCGCGTCTGATGCACCTGATGGTGATTGACGTGGTCGCCACCTGCCTGGCGTTGCGCATAGGCGGCTCCACCTTGCAACCGCTGCTCAAGGAAATGAAAAACAACCTGCGGAGCAAGCGGTATGCGTAACCGTGCGCGCTGCGCACAGGTTACGCCCCCCTGCGCCGCTGACGCGGCTTCCCCCTGAGGGGGACGATGCCTGTGGCCCGGCGGAGCCGGTTCCGCGGCATCTCTGGTCTTGGACCCACACGCGCCGGATGCACCATGTGGGCATCGCACTTGAGCCTCAGATCCTGCCCTCCTCCACCGCGTGGCAGGCAATGCGGATGCCTGCCAGATCCAGCAGGTTCGGCCGCTCGCTTCGGCAGCGGTCGTTGGCATGCGGGCACCGCGGGTTGAAGGCACAGCCCTCTGGCGGATTCAGCGGGTTGGGCACCTCGCCTGACACCGGGGTCCGCGCTTGGCCGGTGTCGTGCATCTTGGGAATGGCGTCAAGCAGCATGCGCGTGTAGGGGTGGCGCGGGCTGTCAAAGAGGGTGTGCTTGGGTGCCAGCTCCACCAGCCGGCCCAGGTACATCACACCCACCTGATCGCTCACGTGCCTGACCACAGCCAGGTTGTGGCTGATGAACAGGTAGGTCAGCCCCAGTTCCCGCTGCAGGTCCTTCATGATGTTGAGCACCTGCGCCTGCACGCTCACGTCCAGCGCCGACGTGGGCTCATCACACACCAGAAACTCAGGCTGCGTGGCCAGTGCACGAGCGATGGAAATGCGCTGGCGCTGCCCACCGGAAAACTGGTGCGGATACTTCACCCGGTCCAGCGGAGAAAGCCCCACCGACAACAGAAGCGCATCCACCCGGGCTCGCAGCGCCACAGGCTCTGTCTCGATGCCATGTTCACGCAGTGGCTCCCCAACGATGTCTTCCACCCGCCATCGCGGGTTCAGGCTGGCATACGGGTCCTGAAAAATCATCTGGATGCGCCGACGCAGCTTGCGGCCTTCAGGGGTCTTGAACGCCGCGTGCGCATCCTGGCCATCGAATTCAAAGCCGCCGCGCGTGGGCTCGTACAAGCCCACCAGCAATCGGGCCACGGTGCTCTTGCCACAGCCGGACTCACCTACCAACGCCAGCGTCTCTCCGCGCGGGATGTCGAACGACACGCCATCGACCGCCCGCAGCAGCTGGCGTGGCTGGCGCTCCAGCACGCGGTTCAGCCACGGGGCCGAGACATCAAAGGTCTTGGCCAGATCGGTGGCCCGCACCAGCGGTGCTTTCGCCTCGCCTGTCGCGGGACCTTGGGCCAACGCAGCGCTTGCAGCGGCATCGTGGCGGCGCACGCCAGCGGATGTGTCCACCGGCTTCACGGTCAGGTCTGCGCTCATGCCGTCACCTCCTGTGCAGAGACCGCCTGGGCAGCACCCGCATGAAGCCAGCAGGCAGCCTGGGTGGCACCGGCTGGCAGCAGGTCGGGCCGTTCGACATGGCAGCGATCAAACACCCGCTCGCAGCGAGGGTTGTAGGCACAGCCCTTGGGAATGGCATTGAGCCGCGGCATCGCGCCGTCGATCTGGTGAAGGCGGTCCCGATCCTCTCCCATGTCGGGGATGCAGGCCATCAGACCCGCTGTGTAGGGGTGGGCCGGGTGGTTGATCACCTCGTGCACCGGACCAATCTCGGCAACACGCCCAGCGTACATCACGGCCACACGGTCACAGGTTTCCGCGATGACGCCCATGTCGTGCGTGATCAACATGACGGCGGCACCCCGGTCCTTGCAGATGGTCTTGAGCAGGGTGATGATTTGCGCCTGGATCGACACGTCCAGCGCGGTGGTGGGTTCGTCGGCGACGATGAGCTGCGGCTCGGCCGCCAGGGCCAGGGCGATCACGACCCGCTGGCGCATGCCGCCGGAGAACTGGTGCGGGTAATGGTCAATGCGTTGTTCGGCCGCTGGAATCCCGGTGTCCTTGAGCAGCTGGATGGCACGTTGCCGAGCTTCTGCCTGGTTCACCGGCAGGTGGGTGGTGATGGTTTCGATCAGTTGGCGCCCGACCGAATAGAGGGGATTCAGCGAGGTCAGCGGGTCCTGAAAGATGGCGCCGATCTTGCGCCCACGCACCTTGCGCATTTCTTCATAGGGCAGGTTGTCAATGCGCTGCCCGTGCAACAGGATTTCGCCGGACGCCACACGACCCGGGGGTTCCAGCAGGCCGATGATGGAGGCGCCCGTCAGCGACTTTCCCGCACCGGACTCACCCACCACGCCAAGGATTTCCCCAGGTGCGATGTCGAAGGAGATGTCGTCGAGTGCCCGCAGCGTGCCATGACGGCTCGGAAACTCGACCACGAGGTTTTTGACTTGTAGAAGGCTCATGAGAAGAAGCTCTGGGGTATAGGCGCAGACGAAAGCAAAGACATGCAAAAGAATCTCTGAAGCTTCGCGGGGGCACACCAAGCCCTCTCCGGAGCGAAATGTCTTTGTCCAGAGATACCGTGGACCCGGCTTTGCTGGCCCACTGGTATCGCGCCCTTGAGGGGGTCGCGCATAGCGCGGCGGAGGTGGTTCATCATCTCAATCTGGGGTTCAGGGCATCACGCAGCCAGTCACCGAGCAGGTTGACCGACAAGGCGATCAGCACCAACATCAGACCCGGGAAGATCGTGATCCACCATTCACCTGAAAACAGGTAGTCGTTGCCGACCCGGATCAATGTGCCCAGCGACGGCGAGGTGGGTGGCGCACCCACCCCCAGGAAAGACAGCGTGGCTTCCGTGATGATGGCGGTGGCCACCTGGATGGTGGCCAGCACCATGACAGGACCCATCACATTGGGCAACACATGGCTGCGCATGATGCGAAGCGGGGCCACACCAGTCACTCGCGCGGCCTGCACGTATTCCTTGTTGCGCTCCACCAACGTCGATCCACGCACCGTGCGGGCGTACTGCACCCAGCCTGTGAGTGAGATCGAGATGATGAGCACCCCGAAGGCCACCGTGTCCTGCGCATTCGGGAACAACGCCCTGCCCACGCCTGCGATCAGCAGGGCCACGAGGATGGCCGGAAAAGACAGCATCACGTCGCAAAGTCGCATCAGCACAGCATCGATCCAGCCACCAATGAAGCCGGCAAGCAAACCAAAAGCCACACCCACGACCACAGACAGCACCACGGACGCCAATCCGACAGCCAGTGAAATGCGCGCGCCATACATGATCGCGGACAAGATGTCGCGCCCCTGATCGTCAGTGCCCAGCAGGAAGTTTCGCGAGCCCTCCTCGCTCCACGCAGGGGGCAGACGCGCGTTGGACAACTCCAGCGTGGCCAGGTCAAAAGGGTTGTGCGGCGCAATCCACGGGGCGAAAACGGCGCCAATCACACAGATGAGTGCGATCACGGCCGCCACGAGCGCCGTGGGCGAATGAGTGAAACTGTGGCCCACATCGCTGTTGGACCACCGCTTGAAGGTGCTGATCACGTTGAACGTTCCGGGAGGTAGGACACAAACCGGCTGGTCATGAGAACTTCACGACCAGCCGGCTGCTGGGAGTCGGATGGTTATTTCACCGACATGTAGCGGAATGGCATGAAGTTGTCTGCCAACTGCACCAACTCCACGTTGCTCGCCACACCCCAGGCCAGCGCCTGCTGGTGCAGGGGGAGATGACCGATGTCATCGGCGTGCAGCTTGAATGCTTCTTTGATCATGGCGTCGCGTTTGGTCTTGTCGGTCTCTGACTGGATCTGCAAGGTCAGCTCGTCCACCTTGGGGTTGCAGTAGGAACCCAGGTTGAACTGGCCAGACCCCTTGTCGTCCACGCAGCGCATCAGGGCGTTGAGTGCGTTGTGCGAGTCGTAGGTGCCTGGCGTCCAGCCCAGAAGATAGAAGCTGGTGTCGCGCTTGAGAATTTTTGGGAAGTAGGTGCCCTTGGTTTCGGCCTGCAGATTGACCTTGACCCCTGCACGCGCCAGGTTGGCTGCCACAGCCTGACAGATGGCGCCGTCGTTGACATAGCGGTCGTTGGGGCAGTTCATGCCCACTTCGAAACCGTTGGGGTAGCCCGCCTCCGCGAGCAGCTTCTTGGCCGCCTCGGTGTCGTAGGGCAGGCGCTTGTTCATGGCGGCGTCGAAGCCGTTGATGCCTGGCCCCACCATCAATGCGGTCGGATTGGCAGCACCCCGCATCACCGTGCGCTGGATGCCGTTGATGTCGATGGCCTGGTAGAAGGCTTGGCGCACGCGCTTGTCCTTGAACGGGTTCTTGCCTTTCACGCTGGAATACAGCAGTTCGTCGCGCTTCTGGTCCATGCCAAGAAAGATGGTGCGCAGCTCAGGCCCCTGCATGACCTTGGACTTCCCGCTGGCATTGATCCGCGCCACATCCTGCAGCGGCACCGGTTCGATCACATCCACCTGACCCGAAAGCAAAGCCGCCACGCGCGTGGCGTCATTGCCAATGGGCGTGTACTCCACATTGATCACATTGCCTTCAATCTTGCCCCAGTAGTTGCCATTGCGCACGAAACTGGTCTTCACATTGGGCTGACGCTCGCGCAGGCGGAATGGGCCTGTTCCATTCGCGCGAAACGACGCGGCATTTTCCACGCCCTTTCGGCGATCCACCGGGCGAGTCGCCTGGTTCTCTTCCGCCCACTTCTTGCTCATGATGTAGAGCAACGAAATCACGTCGGGCAGGATGGGGAACGGTGCCTTGGTTTCAATCTCCACGACGTGATCGCCATCTTTGCGCACCTCTTTCACATCGTTGGTGTAGCTCCTCATGTCCGACCCGTCGCCAGCGGCCCGCGCGAAGCTGAACAGCACATCGTCGGCCGTGAAGGGTGTTCCGTCATGGAATTTCACGTTCTTGCGCAGTTCGAAGCGCCACACGGAAGGCGAGGTCTGCTTCCAGCTGGAAGCCAGTGCCGGCACCAGATTGAGGTTCTTGTCACGGCCCACCAGCGGCTCGTAGACGTTGCCAGTGACACTCAGCTGAAGCGACTCATTCAGGGAGTGTGGGTCCATGGACAAGGCATCGCCCTGGTTGCCAATCCGGATCGTCTGCGCAGAGGCCGCTCCCATGGCGAACACAGCGGTCACGACCAGAGCAGAAGTCAGCGTTTGTTTGAATTTCATGTGTCGCTCCTATAACGGTTACCAGAAAGAGAATGCCTAATCAGGCAATGCGATGGGCATGCCGTGCTCGATCAACCCCGCGTGCAAGGCAGCACCCAGTGGCAGAACATCGTCGTTGAAGTCGTAGCGGCTGTTGTGCAGCATGCAACTGCCCTCACCGCCCTGCCCCAGCCGCAGGTAAGCGCCGGGCTTGACCTGCAACATGAAAGAAAAATCCTCTGCCCCCATGCTTGGGTCCATCTGGCGATCCACGTGGTCATGTCCCACCAGGCGTTGAGCGACATCGGCCGCAAAACGCGCTTCGTCGGCGCTGTTGATGGTGGCCGGGTAAATGCGCTCGTAGTTCACATGCGCGGAAGCGCCCAGGCCCAGCGCCACCCCCGAACACACTTCATGGAGTCGACGCTCCACCACGTCCTGCACGTCCGGGTTGAAGGTGCGCACCGTACCGACCAGCGTGGCCTTGCCGGGCACCACGCTGAAAGCCCCCATGTCGCCCGCATGCATGGCACACAGACTGATGACGGCGCTGTCGATGGCCCGCACGTTGCGGGACACAATGCTTTGTACCGCCGTGATGATGTGCGCCGACACCAGCACCGGGTCCACCGTGAGGTAGGGGTGGGCACCATGACCGCCCTTGCCGGTGATCTCGATCGTGATGCGGTCGGCGGCAGCCATCATGGGGCCCGGGTTCACACCTACCATGCCAGGACGCATCTGTGGCCAGTTGTGCATGGCATACACAGCCTGAACTGGAAACCGGTCGAAGAGCCCGTCCTCCATCATCGCCTTGGCGCCAGCAAAGCCTTCCTCACCCGGCTGGAAAATCAGAACCGCCGTGCCATCGAAGTGGCGTGTCTGTGCCAGATAGCGGGCAGCGCCGATCAGCATGGTGGTGTGGCCATCGTGACCACAGCCATGCATCATGCCGGGCTTGGTCGAACGCCAAGCAAAGTCGTTGCTCTCGGTGATGGGCAGTGCATCCATGTCGGCCCTCAGGCCAATCATTCGCCCACTGCTGCGAGAGCGACCATGAATCAGTGCCACCACCCCCGTTTTGCCGATCTGGGTGTGGATTTCATCCACGCCGCAGACCTTGAGCGACTCCACCACCCGCCGAGCGGTGTAGTGTTCCTCAAAGCCCAGTTCGGGATGGGCATGAAGGTCGCGCCGCAGTGCCGTGAGCTCCGGGTGAAAGGCGGCGATATGCGCAAACGCACGGCCATGGGCCTTGATGCGCGATGCAGACAAGTCGTGCCTCGCGTTCAATGTCCACCCGCCTTTTCCACACGAAGGCGGGGATCCACCGCAAAGTACAGCAGATCCACAATCAGATTGATCACCACGAAGATCAACGCGATCAGGCAGAGGTAGGCCGCCATCACCGGGATGTCGGCGAAGGTCACCGCCTGAATGAACAGCAGCCCCATGCCCGGCCACTGGAACACTGTCTCGGTGATGATTGCAAAGGCGATCAGCCCCCCGAGTTGCAGACCTGTGATGGTCATCACAGGCACCAGCGTGTTCTTCAGTGCGTGGCCAAAGTGCACGGCCCGGTTCGTCAGACCACGGGCACGTGCGAACTTGATGTAGTCGGTGCGCAGCACTTCCAGCATCTCGGCCCGTACCAGTCGCATGATCAGGGTGAGCTGGAAAATGGCCAGGGTGATGGCCGGCAGTGTGATGTGGTGCCAGCCTTTGGCGGTCAGCAAACCCGTGGTCCACCAACCCAGTTGCGTCACCTCGCCCCTGCCGAAACTGGGGAACCAGCCCAGGTTCACGGCAAACACCAGAATGAGCAAGATGCCGATCAGGAACGTCGGCAGTGACACGCCGAGCAGGGACACCGTCATGAACACTTGGCTGGTGAAGGTGCCTCGCTTGAGCGCAGCGTAGACACCCATGGGAATGCCGATCAGCAGCGCCAGAAGGGCAGCCACCATGGACAACTCCAGCGTGGCAGGAAACCTCTCTGCGATGAGACGCGACACTTTCGCACCTTGCCGCAGACTCAAGCCGAATTCGCCCTGAACCGCATTGCCCAGAAAGGCGGCGAACTGGAAAAAGAAGGGCTTGTCCAGTCCAAGGTCGGCGCGAAGCTCCCTGATCTGCTCGGCGGTCGCATCTTGCCCCAGCAGGAACACGACAGGGTCGCCCACGTACTGGAACAACATGAAAGCGATGAACGCCACACTGACCATGACGATCACGGCCTGCGCCAACCGCCTGAGAATGAATGCAAACATGTTGTGGGAATAAAGAGAGGGTCGCTCACCTTGGTGCGCGACCCCCGGTCATCAGGCTGATTTTCAGTTTACCTTGATCAGGCGCCAGTCCAGACGGTTGTCGGCACGGTGCACCACGTCGATGTTCTTCTTCATCGCCCAGGGAATGATCTGGTTGTGAAGCGGAATGTGTGCCACGTCTTCGTTTTGCAGAGCCAAGGCTTCAGTGAGCAGGCGCGGACGGATGAACTGATCGGTCTCGGTCTTCGCGCGGTCAATGATGCTGTCCATCTTGGGGTTGCTGTAGCGACCCACGTTGTAATTGCCGTCGCCGCCGGTACCGGTGGTGCGGACCAGTGACTGCAGGCTGTAGAGCGCATCAAAGGTGGGCACACCCCAGCCCAACATATAGATGCTGGCTTCATAGCGCTGGATCATGGGGAAGTAGGTCGAAAGCGGGAGCGTGCGCAGTTTGGCCTTCACACCGATGCGCGCCCACATGGCCGTCACAGCCTGGCAGATCTGTTCGTCATTGATGTAGCGGTTGTTGGGGCAGGCGAAGTCGACTTCGAAGCCGTCCTTGTACCCAGCATCGGCCAGCAGCTTCTGGGCTGCAGCCACGTCAAACGGATAGCGGGCATGAACGGCTTCCGTCCACCCAGCCACCTGTGGTGCCACGAGCGCACCTGTCGGCTGACCCAGGCCGCGCAGCGTGACCCGCGCGATGGCGTCCATGTCGATGGCCTGGTAGAGCGCCTTGCGCACGCGCTGGTCCTTCAAGGGGTTTTTGCCCTTGACGTTGCTGCCCGGGAGTTCGTCGCGGAACTGGTCCATGCCGAAGAAGATGGTGCGGTTCTCGACACCGTCAATCACCTTCAGGTCGGCGTTGGAACGAACCCTGGGCAGATCCTGCGGGCTGGGATCGAGCACGAAGTCGACTTCACCCGAGAGCAACGCCGCCATGCGGGTCGCCACGTTCTTCACGGGGGAATAGACGATCTCGGTCACATTGCCTTCGGCGCTACCCCACCAGTTGGGATTTTTCACCAGAACAATCTTTTGGTCGGGCTGCCATTCCTTGAGCATGAAGGGCCCGGTGCCGTTGGCGTTGCGGTGCGCGAAATTCTCGTCCTGGGTCTTGATGTCTTTCGGGGCGACCGAATTGTTCTTCTCTGCCCAGGCCTTGCTCATCATCCGCAGCTCTGTCATCTGGTTGATCAGCACCGGGTTGGGGCCTCCCGTGATGATGTCGACCGTGGTGGGATTGACTTTCACCACTTTGGTGATGCCCTGGGTGTACACGGTGAAATTGGAGGTCTTGCTCATCGCACGCTCTAGCGAGAACACGACGTCGTCTGCGGTGAACGGCGAACCGTCATGAAACTTCACGCCACTGCGCAAGGTGATCCGCAGCTGGGTGGGTGAAACCTGCGTCCAGCCGCTGGCCAACATGGGCTCGGGCTTGAACGTGCGGCTGTTGTAGTAGACGAGTGACTCGTAGACGGCAGCGTGCACGCCGTTGGCCAGCGCATTGTTCTGGGAATGGATGTCCCAGGTGGGAATGTCGCTGGCGCTGGTCCACTTGAATGTTTTGGCGTGCAAGCCTCCGGCCCCCAGTGCCAGAGCGGCACACAAGACAGCCATCCGCAGGTTGGTTTGGCGCAGTTTCATTGGTTGACACCTAAATTAAAAATGAACATTCCGACACTATGCAACAAACGTTCCTGCACACGCTCCGGACTTACCCGAAGCAAAGGCCACACGTCAGCCCAGAGCGTCGCCAAGGCGTCATTTGTCTCGGTGTCATTCGAATTTCTGATGGCGTGAAAGACGCCCTAATGGCGTTGCACGTGGCAGTTCAAGCCACGCAATGAAGCGCGATCAGCTGGCAACGGTCCGTTCACGATGGCCCACAAACGTGCACAAGCTGTGCCCGGCAGCATCCTCCAAATGGGGCATGACGAACGAAGAAGGCCAATGTAGATTCCTCCCCGCGACAAGGGAGGGGAAATCAAGCTGCACCATCGAGGGTTGCGGCAGCATGCTCCATTCACCTCCTCTGTCGCGACACTTAAACAACTTCAATCAGGAGGAACGCATGTTCAAAAAAATTCTCGCCACCATGGCAGCACTCGCTACCACCATTGCCATGGCTGCGGTGGACGTCAACGAGGCCACTGTGGCCGATCTCGACAGCATCAAGGGCATCGGCCCAGGCACCTCGGCCAAGATTCTCGAACAACGCAAAGACGCCAAGTTCAAGGACTGGAACGATTTCATCCAGCGCGTGCCAGGTATCGGCGACAAACGCGCCGCCAAGCTCTCTGCCGAGGGTTTGACGGTGAATGGCGCGGCATTCAAGACCACAGGCACCGCCACGGCAACGCCTGCAGAAAAGAAATAGGCAACCGAAGGCGACGGGGCCCTCAGGGCCACCGCCACAGGATGAACTCCGAATGAAAAAGGCCGCTGGATTTCCAGCGGCCTTTTTTTGACTTCTGAGATCAGGCGGTCAACGACCGCCAATTATCAGAACGAGTGCTTGATACCGAGACCGTAGGTGGTTTCAGCAGCAATACCCAGATCAGAGGTCGTGTCGTTGACCTTGCGAGCACCCGCATAGAGCACGGTGCGCTTGGACAGGTCATAGGTAGCACCCAGGCCGAAGCTGCGGAGACGTTCGCTGAAACCGTCTACCTTGGTCTGTACGTAACCAGCAGACAGCGTCACAGCACCCAGCGGCACATCAGCGCCAATCGACAGATCGGTAGCCTTAACGCTGCCTTCCGCTGTGCGACCATAGCCGGCCAGCAGCTTGGCAGCACCGAAGTCGTAGGTACCGTTCACAGTGGTGTACTTGGTTTCATCGACGCCATCTTTGTCAATCTGATGAGCAAGGCCAGCATAGATCGGGCCACCTTCATACTTGACTTGGAACGCCGTGCTGCGCGTAGCACCGCCTTCACGCAGGTTGGTGCTGAATGCGCCGCTCACGCCGCCGAATTCAGGTGAAACATACTTGATACCGTTGTTCGGGTTGCCTTCAAAGCCAAGGCTAGGACGGACAACGGCGGGCGAAAAGGCGGAGTCGAACACCGGATTCACGTTCCAGGCGATGTCGTCATAAGCCGTCCAGATCTTGCCGAAACGGATTTCACCGAAACCACCGGCCAGGCCGACATAGGATTCGCGGTTGAATTTGAAAGCATCGGGCGTGCCGGTGTCCACAGCCAGACCACCTTCGAGCTTGAAGACGGCGCTCAGGCCACCACCAAGGTCTTCGCTTCCCTTGAAGCCCAGGCGGCTTCCGCTCAGCAAACCCGAGCTCATTTCGGTTGCAGCGTCTTTGTTCTTGATGACACCCACGTCAACAATTCCGTACAGAGTCACGCTGGACTGCGCATGTGCAACGCCAGCCACGCCAAGAACGGCCAGTGCAATCAGTGATTTTTTCATGGGAGATTTCCTTGAAGGAGGTTGATACAACGGGTTTGTCAAAAAAATTTTCACCTGCTCATCTTAGGCACTGGTTTATTCAAAGCATCGGGTAATCCCTAAATTCTGAAGCTTTCCAGCAAAAAACGTTGCAGATGAGCAACACGACATTTCCGGTTAAATAAGAGCAAGTTTTGCGCCAGTCATGCCCTGTCTATTTCGCCATGCCAGATGGGGGTTGCACATAAAAAAACCCACCGCTTTCGCGGTGGGTTTTTTTGCAATCAAGCAACAAGCTGGCTTGCGCCAGCCAGATGCTTAGAAGGCGTGACGCAGACCGAACTCGATGCCGGTGGACTTGCCATTGGGCGTCTGAGCAGCAGCATTGGGGCTCATACCAAATGCTGAACCACCGTTTTTGTTGGTCAGGCGGGAGTAGGTGCCGTACACAGCGGTGCGCTTGGACAGGTTGTAGTCGTAACCCACGGCGATCTGGTTGGCATCACCGTTGCCAGCTGCTGGGTTGTAGTCAGAGCGGGTGTAGGCAGCCTTGATGTTGCCAGGACCGACGGGAGCAACCACGCCAACCACCAGGTGCTTGACTTCAGCCGAGCCGAACTTGGCAAGGGTGTACTGAGCCATGGGCTTGACCACGCCGAAGTCGTAGGAAGCACCAATGTTGGTGCGCTTGAAGGACTCGGTGAAGCCTTCGGTTGCGCCCTCTTTGCCGGTGGCCACGGCCACGCTCAGAGGACCTGCAGCGTACGTCAGGCGCAGGCCAGCGTACTCGTTAGGCGTGTTGTCGGCCTTGGTTTCCTTCACAGAAACCATGACCTGACCACTGAAGCCACCGAAGTTTGGCAGGAAGTAGCCGATGCTGTTGTTGGCACGCACCAGGGTGCTGGTACCGCTGCCCAGCGGCGCGAAGGTGTTCAGCGAGCTGCCCACGCCGTTGGTGCCGAACGGATCGTAAACCGTGTGGTTCCAGAAGGTGGGGGTGTAGTCACGACCCAGGCGCACTTCACCGAAGTTGCCCATCAGGCTCACGGTGCTGCGGCGCTGGAACATCAGACCAGTGGGGGTGCCGGTGTCGGGATTCAGGCCACCTTCCAGCCAGAAGCCTGCCTTCATGCCACCGCCGAGGTCTTCCACGCCACGGAAACCGAGGCGGCTGGAAGCGATACCGTCTTGCGACATGGAGGTCAGGCTTTCACCGCCTTGCTTCACATTGCGGACGTTCAGATCCACGATGCCGAAAAGGGTCACGGAAGACTGAGCAAAGGCAGCGCCGGTGGCTGCCACAGCGGCCAGAGCAATCAGAGTCTTTTTCATTGAGAGTTTCTCCAAGGTTGAAAAAAGGGCCGTGGGTCTAGTGCCCCCGCGCCAACCTCCGTTTTTTGGAAGTTGCATGTATTCCAACAGATGGCGATGTCAGATGCAAAAGTTTCTACGGTTCGGATGTCTGTTTGTGGTGCAAGGGCAACACGCTTCAGAACAGATATCCCCACGATGGTGCGAGCCATGGAAGGCTCGGCACCCAAGGCGCTTCTTGTCCGGAAGCGGCACAATGACAGGCATTGTCGCCACCATGAACACCCCACGGATCCCTCGCCATGGACGCCTTGATCAACGCCGTCGATTCGACCTTGCGCACCTTGTTCGTTGCGCCCAGCGCCTCTCGCGAATGCCCGACCCTGCCTGAGCATGAGTCGACCGATTCGCTGACGGACGCGGACCGGCAACTCTCGGGCGCATTGATGCGGGTGAACCATGTGGGTGAGATCTGCGCACAGGCACTCTACACGGCCCAGGCACTCGCAGCCCGCGGTGCGGGAGGGGCAGGCGCGACGCTGGCCCGGCAACTGGAGGCGGCCGGCAAGGAAGAAACCGACCACCTGGCGTGGACACAGCGCCGTCTGGACGAGCTTGGTGCCCGTCCTTCACTGCTCAACCCCTTGTGGTACGCCGGCGCATTCGGTCTGGGGCTGTTGGCGGGCCGCATGGGACGGGGCGTGAGCTTGGGTTTTGTCGTTGAAACCGAGCGACAGGTGGAGGCTCACCTGGCCTCACACATGGAGCGGCTGCCTGTCAATGACCACGCTTCACGAGCCATCGTGTCGCAAATGAAAGCCGACGAGGCCCGGCACGCCAGGGAAGCCGCTCACGCCGGCGCGGTTGAATTGCCCGGCCCTGTGAAAGGGCTCATGACGCTGGCAGCACGCCTCATGACGACGGTGGCGCACCGGGTGTAAAACCGCAGGGCCTCAGGCCTCGCCCGAAGTCTTTGGCGGAGCGAATCAAGCCTCAAGCACCTCAAATGCCGTCGTGATTTCTGCGGTTTTGCCCAGCATGATGCTGGCAGAGCAATACTTGTCATGGCTCATGGCAATCGCCCGCTCAACCGCCGCAGCCGGAATCCCTTTGCCGCTGACCACAAAATGCATGTGGATCCGGGTAAAAACCTTCGGATCGGTCTGCGCGCGCTCGGTCGTGAGTTTGACGCTGCATCCGCGAACGTCATGCCGACCCCGCTTGAGAATGAGGACGACGTCGTAGGCGGTGCAACCACCGGTTCCGGCAAGCACGGTCTCCATGGGTCTGGGAGCGAGGTTGCTGCCGCCATTTTCCGGTTTGTTGGCATCAGGAGCGCCATCCATGGTCAGCACATGCCCACTGCCGGTCTCAGCGACAAAACCCATATGCGAGCGTGTACCCGTTGCGCCTGTCCAACTGACCGTGCATTCCATGGTGTGTTCCAGCGTGAAAAAAGTGGTTTTTTTGAAGAAAGTGCCAGCAGCCAACGCTTAAATCGGTTTACCGATGTTGCAACGCAGCATACCGAGGATATACTGGCGTCATTGTATTTAAGGTTGTCTCCTCTACCCTCCACGGGTGGATTTAAGCCCGGACCGGTTCTGCCAGTCCGGGTTTTTTTTGCCTCCGGGCAGCCCGAAGGCAAAAAGCACCCCCTTGGAGGCAGCGACCCGTGCAAGCGGCGGAGCATTGGGAGGTTTTGGGGCCCGATATGATGCGTGCCAAGGAACACCATGCCAGCCCGCACACCCCGATCCCCCGCCCTGACGACCCGTACCGAGACCCCTGCCACCACAGGGGCCCTGAGTCCAGCTGATTACCTCAAGAAAATCCTGACGGCGCGCGTCTATGACGTCGCAGTGGAGTCCGCACTGGAGCCCGCCAGGAACCTGAGTCGCCGTTTGCACAACAAGGTGCTGCTCAAGCGCGAAGACCAGCAACCGGTGTTCAGCTTCAAGTTGCGAGGCGCCTACAACAAGATGGCGCACCTTGAACGGGATCAATTGGCAAGAGGTGTCATCTGTGCATCGGCGGGCAATCATGCCCAGGGCGTGGCACTGGGCGCCCACAAGCTCGGCACGCGCGCCGTGATCGTGATGCCGACCACCACGCCGCAACTCAAGGTGGATGCCGTGCGTGCGCTGGGCGGCGAAGTGGTGCTGCACGGGGACAGTTACTCAGACGCGTACACCCACGCCGTGACGCTGCAGAAAAAGCAGGGTCTGACCTTCGTGCATCCGTTTGACGACCCGGACGTGATCGCAGGCCAGGGAACCATCGCCATGGAGATCCTCAGGCAGTTGCAAAGCCTGGGCTCTGACCATCTGGATGCCGTGTTCGTGGCCATCGGCGGTGGTGGACTCATTTCAGGCGTGGCCAATTACATCAAGGCTGTTCGTCCTGAAATCAAGGTCATCGGTGTCCAGACGACCGACTCCGATGCCATGCTGCAATCGGTCACATCGGGCGAGCGGATCACCTTGAACGACGTGGGTCTGTTTGCCGATGGCACAGCGGTCAAACTGGTTGGAGAAGAAACCTTCCGGATCGCGCGCGGACTGGTGGATGAATTCGTGGTGGTCGATACCGACGCGGTCTGTGCGGCCATCAAGGATGTGTTTGTGGACACCCGCAGCATCGTGGAGCCGTCTGGCGCCATGGCGGTTGCGGCCATCAAGCAGTACGTGGCCACCCACAAGACCAAGGGTGAGACCTACGCTGCCATTCTGTGCGGTGCCAACATGAACTTTGACCGCCTGCGCTTTGTCGCGGAAAGGGCCGAAGTCGGCGAGGAGCGGGAAGCGCTGTTTGCGGTGACGATCCCGGAAGAGCGCGGCAGCTTTCGCCGCTTTTGCGAGGTCATTGGAGAACTGCCCGGCGGGCCGCGGAATGTGACCGAGTTCAACTACCGCATCCACGACGGCGCCCAGGCGCACGTGTTTGTGGGCATGACAACGCACGGAAAGGGCGAGTCAAAGAAAATCGCCGCCAATCTGTGCCGTCACGGCTTTGACACCCTGGACCTGACGCACGACGAACTGGCCAAGGAGCACATCCGGCACATGGTGGGCGGCCACTCGGCGCTGGCCAAGGATGAGCGGCTCCTGCGCTTCGTGTTTCCCGAGCGCCCTGGCGCACTGCTGAAGTTCCTGAGCCTGATGCGACCAGGCTGGAACATCAGTCTGTTCCACTACCGCAACCAGGGTGCCGACTACGGTCGCATTCTGGTGGGGTTGCAGGTGCCGGACAAAGACGACAAGGCGTTCACCAAGTTTCTCGAAACACTGGGCTACCCCTTTGTGGAAGAGACGGGGAATCCGGTTTACCGTCTTTTCCTCAAAACCTGACCTGTCCCTGGGCAGCACATGAACATCCAGCCTTTCCCAAGCCCGGCTTCAGTCCAGCCCTCTGTCACGTCCAGCGGCTTGAAGCTCCCCGAGGTGGAGCCCACGGCTGACATTCATCTGGACCACGCGCTTCGTGGGCGCGTCACGCCAGAGGGGTTTCCGGAGCACGCATTGGGAAGGATGGAGGCGCTCGTGCTTCAACTGGGGCGGATTCAGCACGCTCCCCCAACGCCATTTGACGCACTGGCATTCGAATCTCCCCAGATGCTCGTGTTCGCTGCGGATCATGGCATTGCAGACGAGGGTGTGTCTGCGTTTCCCCAAGCGGTGACGAGCCAGCGCGTCACGCAGATACTCGCCGGCCGCGCCCCCGTCAACGCACTTTCCAAGCTTCACGGCTTCGAGCTGACGGTGATCGATGCGGGGCTCGCCAATCCCTTGACACCGCCTGACCTGGACCTGGGTCAAGTCCCTCTGTTGTTGCGCAAGATCGGGTATGGCACACGCAACATGGTGCTGAGTCCGGCCATGTCGCTGACGCAAGCGGTGGCGGCTTTGCATGCCGGTATGGATGTGGTTCGTCATTTGCCAGGCAATGTGGTGGCGCTGGGCGATGTGGGGGTGGGCAACACTTCGTGTGCGGCCCTGCTGCTGTCCAGGCTCTGCGGCGTTCCACTGGCCGATGCCTGCGGGCGCGACCACGAGCAGGAAGGTGGCCTGGCAGACACCGAAAGGCGGCACAAGCTGGAGAAGTTGTTTGAAGCAGCCACCCGGCATCGCAAGGCCGTATCTCCCTTGGCAGCCCTTGCCGCCATGGGCGGGTTTGAAATCGCCATGATGGCTGGCGCCATGGTGCAGGCAGCCAGCGAACGGCGGATTGTTCTGGTGGACGGTTTTGTGTCAGGTACGGCAGCACTGGTGGCCCGCAGCTTGCGTCCTGCCGTGGCCGACTACCTGATCTACAGCCACCGATCAGCCGAGCCGGGTCACCGCCTGTTGCTCATCCATTTGCAGGCCCAGCCGCTGATGGACATGGAACTCCGGGTCGGCCAAGGCGTCGGCGCGCTGCTGGCCTGGCCCTTGCTGCTGGCGGCGCGCGATCTGCTCGCACCGCAGAGCTGAGGAACCGGCTTGGCTGGGTCACTGGTATCGCTCCATCGATTGGGTAGCGCGAAGCACTGCGGGGTGTGCCAAGCGTTCCGGCGCGAAGTCACTCAATCCAGAGATACCGTCGGGCCGGCTTTGCCGGACGACTGGTATCGCCCCCTTGAGGGGGTGACGTGCCGAAGGCACGGCGCGGGGGTGGGCCAGCTCAAGCGCCTTCGGGAGGCGCCGGCAAGGTGAGTTCCATGCTGTGGGGCGCTGTCATGGATGGCCCCAGACGCACGGTGCGTCCGTTCACAGACTGCAAAAACATGCCGCCTTCCAGCTCGGCACCCACGGGATAGGGCTTGGGAGGTTGCCCATCCACTGCAATCAGCGCCGCACCTTGCTGGCGCCGGTCGGAGACCACACCGATGAGCTCGTAGCGAGTGGTCACCGGCACTGCCGGCCCGGCGTCACCCACCACAGGCGCGGCTGTGGCGCCCAGTGCCTGAGACACGCTGTTGGTGTCGACCACCGGCAGCGACACGGTCGCCGATGCCACCGGCGTGACGGGCGAGCGGCCCCACGCCTGGAGCACCCAATAGCCTGCGCTCAAGCCCGCGGCCAGCCAGATCACACCGGCCGCCACCCCCGACCAGGGACGCCGTGCAGGCACCAGCCCGGCAGGAACGTCGCCCTGAAAGACAGAATGGCCAAACGACAGTGACTTGCTCATGGGCGCATTATGATCGACCTCGGCCATGGCATGCCGCCATTCAAATGGCCAAGACTTGTTTTCGGGAGAACGTTTTGACACATTATTGCCCCCCCCGGGCACGGTCGCAGGCCATGCTACCCAACGCCTTGCGCGCACTCAGCCGAGGTTTCACCCTGATCGAGCTGATGGTGGTGCTTGTCATCATCGGCTTGCTGGCCGCGCTGATCGTTCCCAACGTGCTGGACCGGGCAGACGATGCGCGTGTGACCACCGCCCGGACCGATGTCAACAACATCGTTCAGGCGCTCAAGCTCTACCGACTGGACAACCAGCGCTACCCCACGTCCGAGCAAGGCCTCAGGGCGCTGGTTGCCAAGCCCTCCTCTGGGCCCATTCCGCCCAACTGGCGCCCTTACCTCGACAAGCTGCCCAACGACCCCTGGAACAACCCTTATCAGTACCTGAACCCGGGCCTGCAGGGAGAAATCGACGTGCTGTCCCTGGGTGCGAATGGGCAGCCGGGGGGCGAAGGACGAGACGCAGACATCGGCAGCTGGCAATAGGCGATGCACCGCAGCCGCGGATTCACATTGCTGGAGTTGATGGTGGTCGTGGCCATTGCGGCCCTGGCCACCGCTGGCGCCACCTTGGCTCTGCGCGATGGAGATGCCACACAGCTTGAGCGCGAGGCGCTGCGTCTGTCGGCGATGCTGGAGGCCGCACGGGCGCAGTCGCGTACCACCGGCGTACCCGTGGTTTGGCGCGCGCTGCCGGAGGGCTTTGAGTTTGTCGACGTGCGACCTCGACCCGACACACCCACCAAGGGCACCTCATCTATCTGGGGACCGAGGAACTGGCTCGCGCCTGAAACCCGGGCCCAGATCATCCAGCCGTCCGACGCGCAGACCTTGGTGCTGGGACCAGAGCCCTTGATTGCGGCTCAGCGCCTGACCCTGCATTTGGGCGAACGCAGCCTCATGCTCACCACCGACGGCTTGTCACCCTTCGCTGTCGCTGCGCCGGAGGCTGTGCCATGAAGGCAACTCTTCACCTCGATGCTTGCCGAAACAAGGGCTTCACCCTGGTCGAAGTGCTTGTGGCATTGGCGGTGGTGGCGATTGCCTTGGCGGCGGGCCTTCAGGCCACGGGAGCGCTGACCCGCTCGGCCGAGCGCCAGACAGAACAATGGCTGGCGCAACTGTGCGCAGAAAATGAATTGAGTCGCCTGCGCCTGGCCCGCCAGCTACCGAACGTGGGTGAAAGCACCACCGACTGCGTTCAGGCAGGGCGCACCTTGGTGATTCGCCTGTCCGTTCTGCCCACCCCCAACCCGAACTTCCGCCGGGTGGATGCGATTGTCGAATCGGCGACCGGTGCCTCGGCGGTGCGCCTGCTGAATCTGTCCACCGTGCAGGGAAGATACTGATGATCGCGCTGTCCGTCCAAACGAGGCGCGCCGGTGGTTTCACCCTGATTGAGCTGTTGGTTGCCATTGTGGTGATGTCGATGCTGGCGCTGCTGAGCTGGCGTTCCATCGATGGCATGACCCGGACCCAGACCCTGACCCAGCAGCACGCCGACGACCTGTTGCGCCTGCAGGCCACGCTGGGACAATGGAACGCCGACCTGGATGCCGTGTTCGACACAGGTGAGATCAGTGCACTGGATTTCGATGGTCGCGTGCTGCGTCTCACACGGCGGGACGCGAGCGAAACCGGTCTGGTCAGCCCTGGCATGCGGGTGGTGGCCTGGGCGCGCATCTCTGGAGGCGCAGGGCCAGCACATTGGTCGCGTTGGCAATCCGGCTTGATCCAGCAACGTGACCAGTTGGCCCGCGCCTGGCAGCGGGCATCCGAGTGGGGGCGTGAATCGCAGGGGAGTGGCGCGGTATCGAGCGACGAAAGCAGCGTGGCACTGATTCCCATTACCCAGTGGCAGCTTTTCTATCACCGGGGTGAAACCTGGGCCAACCCACAATCAGCGGTTGGCAACCAGGGGGGCATTGACTCGGAGGAGCTCCAGCTTCCCAATGGGGTCCGGGTGGTGCTCAGCATGTCGCCTGGCCACAGCCTGACGGGTGAACTGGTGCGCGACTGGGTCCGCACCACGCTGGAGGCGGGCAGGTGAATCCCTTGCGCCCGCCGCGGCAGGCTGCCCGATTGCAACAGGGCGCCGCCCTGCTGCTGGCCATGCTGACCGTGACGTTGGTGGCCACGATGGCCGCAGCGGCCATGTGGCAACAATGGCGGGCCGTGGAGGTGGAAACGGCCGAGCGTCAGCGCATGCAGGCGTCCTGGATTCTGACCGGCGCACTGGACTGGTCCCGGTTGATCTTGCGAGAAGACGCACGTGCGAACCAGAACAGCGGCAATGGCGACCACCTGGGCGAACCCTGGGCCATACCGCTTGAAGAAGCCCGGCTGACCAGCTTTCTTGCGGTCGACAAGAACAACAACACCGACGATGTGCTGCAGGCCTTTCTGTCGGGCGAGATCATCGACCTGCAATCGCGCATGAATTTCACTAACCTGGTCCGCGTGACCGGCGATGGCGCAGAGGCCAAGGCGGCCCTTTCGGAAACCGACATGCGGGCATTCACCCGCCTGTTCGAACTGCTGGATCTGCCGGCTTCGGAGTTGACCGCCGCGGCAAACGAGCTGGTGAAGACGCACAACCTGGCACTGAAGGACCCCAAGCCATCGCCCACCGCACTGGCGCCAAAGAAGCTGGCCCACCTGGCGTGGCTGGGCATTCGGCCGTCCAGTCTGGCGGTGCTGGAGCCGCATGTGGTGGTGCTGCCCACGCGAACGACGCTGAACATCAACACAGCCAGCGCGCAGGCCCTGGCGGCCAGCATCCCGGGGCTGGACATGGCCCAGGCACAGCAACTGATTTACGAACGGGAGCGCACGCCCTTCAAGAGTCTGAACGATGCCGAGGTGATGATGGCGCGCTACGAATCGGTGCAGCTGTCTGATCTCCACCACGGGGCACGCAGCCGCTTCTTTGAAATTCGCGGCCGCCTCAGGCTCGACGACGTGGTGATCGAGGAACGTTCCGTGGTGGTTCGCAGCGGTCTCAGCGTGAGGGTGGTGTGGCGTGAACGCATTGCCGGACAATGAGTGTTTCCCATTTGACACAGTGTCTCTCTAGAATGGGTGCCCGACCGATGGCCCCTCAACCCCTCACCACCCTGCCGTGCTGATCGTTACCGCCTCCGACTTTTCCGTCGCACCCACGGCTGGCCCATCGGCCATGGTCGACTGGGCGCTGTCTGCTGATGGCGAAATGGTGCTGGACCACGGACAGTGCGCCGCCTCACTGCTGCCGCGCGACGGGGACGTGGTTCTGGTGTTGCCGCCCCGTGCGGTGTCGTGGCACCGTGTGGTGCTGCCCAAGGTGCCGCAAGCGAAGTTGCGCGCCGTGCTCGATGGCCTGCTCGAAGAGCGTGTCCTGAGCGACATCAGCGAACTGCACTTCGCGCTGGAGCCCGGAGGGCGCTCCGGTCAGACGGTCTGGGTGGCGGCGTGTGCCAAGGCGTGGTTGCTGAGTTGGCTGCAGGCACTGGAAAGTGTGGGCCGACCCGTGTCCCGCATCGTGCCCTCGCTCTGGCCACTGACCCCGCTCACGCCCTCGACCGACGCCAACGACGCCAACCTCAGCGCCGAGCCCACCTTGCACTGGGCACATGACGAAGGGGAGCAGGTCTGGCTGGCCACGTCATGCCCTTTGGGTGTGCGTTGCACGCCTTTGCGGGACAGCGCCAACAGCACGTTTGGTGAATCGGCCTTTGGCGGCATGATGCCCGCCTCTTCAGGGCCACCCATCGATATCGCCACTTCTGATCCCAGCACGACGCGCTGGCTGGCCGATCCTTCGGTCGCTGCCATGGCAGAACGCGCGCTGAACCAGCGCTTTGACCTGGTGTCCCGCCCTTCGTGGCTGCTGCAATGCGCCTTTTCCGACTGGAACCTGGCCCAGTTCGACCTGAGCCTGTCGTCCGGCGCCCGCCGGGGACAGCGCTGGCGCCGCACCTTCCGGCGCTGGCGCAGTTCGCCCGCGTTTCGCGCGGCCCGCTGGGGACTGGCCGCCCTGGTGGCGGTTCAGCTTGTGGGGCTGAATGTGGCAGCCTGGGCAGAACGCAGCGCCATTGATGCCAAAAAGCTGGCGGTGAGGCAGACGCTTCAGCAAACCTTTCCTCACGTCAGCCTGGTGCTGGACGCCCCGGTACAAATGCAGCGAGAGTTGACCCAGTTGCTCAAAGTCAGTGGCACACTGTCGCCCGGCGATCTGGAGGCCCAGCTGGGGACCATTGCACAGTCATCGGTTGAGCCTCGTCCCTACCCCACCCAAATCGCCTTCAACAACAATGAAGGACGCTTTGGCGCGTGGAGGGGTTCCGAGGAATCGCTGAACGCAGTCATCCAGGCCATGGGGCGTGCCGGTTGGCAGGTGCGCATTGAAGGCACCGACTTGCTGGTCCGCCCACCCATGCCTTGAACACCATGGCCTCACCGTCTTCCACGCCCCCCTCCTTCTCAGCCCGCTTGGCCAACGGCCTGCAAACCACGTTGGAGCGCCTATCGCCCCGCGAGCGCAATGCGGTGATGGCCACGGCCTGGATTGCAGGTCTTCTGCTGCTCTGGTGGCTGGCGCTGGCACCGGCCATTCAGACACTGCGACAGGCTCCGGCGCAACACGCGCAGGTTGACGCACAGTTGGCCAGCCTCAGAGCCATGGCGGCGACCGCTGGCACGGTGCGCGCGCAGAACACGGCACAGCCCCTGGGAAGAACCGAAGCACTGCGCGCGCTCGAAGACAGCATGCAGACCCTCGGCGAGACCGGTCAACTCAATGTGGTCGGGGACCGGCCCACCGTGACACTTCGCGGAACGCCTCCTGAGGCATTGGCCAACTGGTTGGCCCGCGTGCGCCTGAATGCACGCCTCACCCCGGTGGAAGCACAACTCTCAGGCGGCACCACACCGGCCACCTGGAGCGGAACCCTGGTGCTGGCCGGACCATCACTCGGCGAAGGAAACTGACGCATGGCAACAGACTGGCCACACCGGATGGCATGGATCGGGCTTGTGCTAGGGTTTGTACTGGCTCTGCTGTTTTTTGCGCCGGCACGCTGGCTCGCGCAGGGCATCGAAAAGGCTTCAAGTGGCCAGTTGCGGCTGATCAACGCCAGTGGCACCGTCTGGCGAGGACAGGCCGATCTGATGTTCTCTGGCGGCGCCGGAAGCCGCACACAAACCGTGCTGCCGCGCGGCTTGCACTGGCAACTGGCTCCCCGGCTGGATGCCGGCATGCCAGCGCTCGGCATCCGGTTGCATGCGCCGTGTTGCACACCCAAACCCGTCCATCTGCAAGCCAGGCCCCGCTGGGGCGGCGGCGAGCTGAAGATCGCGGCGTCGAGCAGCCAGTGGCCTGCCGATCTGCTGAGTGGACTGGGCACACCCTGGAACACCCTGCGCATGGAGGGACAGCTCGCCTTGGAAACCGAAGGCATGACGCTGCGCTGGACGCAAGGCCGCGCCAACATGGAGGGCGCCGTTGCCATCGACGCGCTGGACATTGCTTCACGCCTGTCCACGCTGCGCCCGCTCGGGAGCTACCGTCTGGAACTTCAGGCGCTGGAGGATGGTCATTCCGCGTCGCTGGATCTGCAGACGCTGCGAGGCGATCTGCAGCTTCAGGGGTCCGGGCAGTGGGTCGGTGGGCGGCTCCGGTTCGAAGGCGAGGCCCGTGCTGCACCAGGCCGGGAGGTCACCCTGACCAACCTTCTCAACATCATCGGCCGCCGTGACGGCTCCCGTTCGCTGGTCAATATCGGTTAAGGAAACCCTGCATGACCCCCGCCTTGCCACTAGTCAAAAAACAGACATCGCGGCCTACTTCGCGATAGGATTCGGATATGAAAACTTTCTACTTCCGTGCGGCCCCAGTCCGGCGCGACCCCGAGGGTCCGCGAAAGCACGGTATGACACCAGCAGCGCTGGTCCTGAGCAGCCTCCTTCTGGGCGGGATCGGCTCTGCATTCGGGCCATCGGTGATGGCCCAGTCCCGCGCCAGCGAGCCGGTGGTGCTCAATTTTGTGGGCGCCGAGATTGAAGCTGTGGCGCGCACCATGGCCACCATCACAGGGCGCAACGTGGTGGTCGACCCCAGGGTCAGGGGAACCATCAACCTTGCCACCGAGCGTCCGGTGTCACCAGACGCGGCACTGAACCAGTTCGGCGCCGTGTTGCGCCTGCAAGGTTTTTCACTGGTGGACACGGGTGGCCTCTACAAGATCGTGCCTGAAGCGGACGCCAAGCTGCAGGGCAACATCGTGAGTGCGGGCTCGGTAGGCAAGCTGACCGCCTCCAACCAGGTGGTGACCCAGATCTTCCGCCTCAACCACGAATCTGCCAACAATCTGGTGCCGGTGCTGCGGCCCCTGATCGCACCCAACAACACGATCAACGTCAACCCGGGCAACAACTCGATCGTCATCACCGACTACGCCGACAACCTGCAGCGCATCGGCCGAATCATCTCGGCCCTTGACGTGGCCGGGGCAACGGATGTGGAAATCATTCCGCTGCAACATGCCGTGGCCGAAGATCTGGTGGGGCTGGTCACCAAGCTGATGGATTCCGGCGGTGCGGTGGCTGGCGGTGCGGCACCGGCTGACACCGCCGTCAAGACCAGCCTGGTCGCCGAGCCCCGAAGCAACAGCCTGATCCTGCGCGCCGCCAACCCCGCCCGGTTGGCGCTGGTGCGTTCGCTGGTGGCCAGGCTGGACCGCCCGACGTCCGATGCCGCGAGCGGCAACATTCACGTGGTGTACCTCAAGAACGCAGACGCGGTTTCGCTGGCGACCACCCTGCGGGCCGCCATGGCTGCCGAAGCCACCCCGGGCTCCGGCTCGGGCGCGGGCTCGGGAGGCGGCACTTCCGGCATCATGGCCACCTCCACCGCCGCCAGAGGGGGCGCGAGCGCTGACCCGGCCACGGCGCCCGTGTCTGCGAGCACCGGCCCGTCCACGGGCGGGCAGATTCAGGCAGACCCCGCCACCAACTCCCTGATCATCAGCGCCCCCGAGCCGGTCTTCCGCCAACTGCGCGCGGTGATCGACAAACTCGATTCGCGGCGCGCACAGGTTTATGTGGAGAGCCTGATCGCCGAGGTCAACGCCGACAAGGCGGCCGAGTTCGGGATTCAGTGGCAGGGCCCGCTGGGCGCGTTCGGCGATCGAATGGTCGGTGTGCTGGGCACCAACTTTGGCTCCGGGGGCAACAACATCCTCACCAACACACTGCCCATCGCCTCCGGGAACTTCGGTCAGGTGACCCCGCCAGGACAAGGCGTGAACCTGGGCGTGGCCGAGCGCCGCAACGGGGTGTACGTGCTGGGCTTCCTGGCGCGCATGCTGCAGCAGACCGGTGAAGGCAATATTCTGTCCACCCCCAACCTGCTCACCCTGGACAACGAAGAAGCCAAGATCGTCATCGGCCAGAACGTGCCTTTCGTGACGGGCCAGTTCACGAACACGGGCAGCAACGAAGGATCGGTCAACCCGTTCCAGACCATCGAGCGCCAGGACGTGGGCCTGACCTTGCGCGTGAAGCCACAGATCAGCGAAAACGGCACGATCAAGATGACCATCTACCAAGAGGTCAGCAGCGTGCAACCCTCATCGGTCAATTCAGCCACGGGGCTGATCACCAACAAGCGCACCATTGAATCCACGGTGCTGGTGGACGATGGCGCCATCGTGGTGCTGGGCGGCCTGTTGCAGGACGAATACGCGGGCAACAAGGACCAGGTTCCCGGGCTCGGGGACATTCCGTTGTTCGGCAACCTGTTCAAGAGCGAATCGCGCTCACGCAAGAAGACCAACCTGATGGTGTTCCTGCGCCCCGTGGTGATGCGCGACAGCCGCGAAACCAGCACGCTGGCACTGGACCGCTACGAACTCATGCGTGCGGTGCAGAAAGATGCGCAGCCCAAACCCAGTAGCGTGCTTCAGATCAACGAATCACCGGTGCTCGCCCCTCAACTGGCGCCTGGCGCGCTGCTCCCCCCCCTGGGCACCACGGCACCGGCAAATGCGCCTGCCAGCCCTGCGCCCGCCGAAGCAGGTCCTCAACAGTAGGGGTCGGGCTCGTGACGAAATACCCGCTCCCCTACGCCTTTGCGCGGGAACATCAGTGGCTGCTGGAAGACAACGGCGAAGAGGTCACGCTGCTGGGCAGCAACACACCTGCCGCAGATGCCCACACCCAGACACGGCGCCTGTCCGCCTTGTCAGAAATTCTGCGACGCCACAGTGTGAGCGACATTCAGTGGGAGAGCGGTGAGGCAATCTCGCAGCGCATCAGCGCCGCCTACGCGCAAGGCGAATCGAGTGCCGCAGCGGTGGTGAGCGAGGTTCAGGGCGACGCCGATCTCAGCCGCATGATGCAGGACTTGCCCGCCATTGAGGACTTGCTGGAAACGGCAGACGATGCGCCCATCATCCGCATGCTCAACGCCCTGCTCACCCAGGCCGCGCGCGACGGTGCCAGCGACATCCACATCGAGCCCTATGAGCGCCATTCCAGCGTGCGCTTCCGGGTGGACGGCACCTTGCGCGAAGTGGTGCAACCCAACCGGGCGCTGCACGCCGCCCTGATCTCGCGCCTGAAGATCATGGCCGAGCTCGACATTTCCGAGAAGCGCCTGCCGCAGGACGGTCGCATTTCGCTGCGCATCGGCACCCGCGCAGTGGATGTGCGGGTGTCGACGATTCCCAGTGCCCATGGCGAGCGCGCAGTGTTGCGCCTGCTGGACAAGAGCGAAAGCAAGCTCAATCTGGAAGCCGTGGGCATGCAGGGTGATGTGCTGGGACAGTTCGAGCGACTGATCCAGCAACCGCACGGCATCATCCTGGTCACCGGCCCCACCGGCTCGGGCAAGACCACGACGCTCTACGCCTCGCTGCAGCGGCTGGACGCCAGCACGCAGAACATCATGACGGTGGAAGACCCCATCGAATACGAACTGCCCGGCATTGGCCAGACGCAGGTCAACTCGCGCATCGAACTCACTTTTGCCAAGGCGCTGCGGGCCATCCTGCGGCAGGATCCTGACGTGATCATGATTGGCGAGATCCGCGATTTTGAAACCGCGCAGATTGCCATTCAGGCGTCCCTCACCGGCCACCTTGTGCTGGCCACGCTGCACACCAACGACGCACCCAGTGCGGTGACCCGTCTGACCGACATGGGTGTGGAGCCCTTCCTGCTGTCGTCCAGTCTGCTGGGCGTGCTGGCCCAGCGCCTGGTGCGGCGCCTGTGCGTGCATTGCCGGAAACAGGACGAGCGCGGGCGCTGGCAACCCGTGGGCTGTGAGCGCTGCAACCAGACCGGCTACAAAGGCCGAACGGGCATCTATGAGCTGATGGTGGCCGACGACAAGATCCGCGCGCTGATCCACAACCGCGCCGCTGAGAGCCAGGTTTATGTGGCGGCGGAGGCGGCGGGTCTGCGCTCCATGCGCGAAGACGGTCAACGCCTCATTGATGCAGGCATCACGTCTGTGGCCGAGGTGATGAGTGTCACTCGAGATTAGGTTGGAACACCCCCGCCGCGCTTCGCGCGACCCCCTCAAGGGGGCGATACCAGAGGCCCGGCGAAGCCGGTTCCTCGGTATCTCTGGACTGAGACACTTCACTCTGGAGGGACTGGCACAACCCCGCCGTACTGCGTGCGACCCGGCGACTGGCCCTCGCACCCCCACGCTCCATCGTTGCGCGGGTCGCTTTGAAACCTCTCTCTGAACATGCCTGCCTACACGTTTGAAGCCCTGGATGCGAAGGGCGCTACCCAGAAGGGATTGATCGATGCGGATACGGCGCGTTCGGCGCGGGGCATGCTTCGGGCGCGTTCGTTGGTGCCGATCCTGGTTGAGCCGGCGATGGGGTCGTCAGGCACCGGCGGGAGTTCCAGCGGGCTGAATGTCACGATCTGGGCCGGGCGCATCTTCAATGCCACGGCGCTGGCCGTGTGGACCCGCCAACTGGCCGGGCTTGTAGCGGCCGGGTTGCCGCTGGAGCGGGCGCTGGCGGCACTGACGGAAGAGGCCGAGGTAAGTCGCCAGCGCAACCTCATGGCCTCGCTGCGATCCGAGGTCAACGGCGGCTCGCCGTTTGCACGGGCCCTGGCCCAGTACCCCCGCGAGTTCTCCAATTCGTACACCGCCGTGATCGCAGCCGGTGAACAGAGTGGGCAGCTGGGCACCGTGCTGGAACGCCTGGCCGATGATCTGGAGACGAGCGAGGCGCTCAAGAACAAGCTCCTGGCGGCCTCGCTCTACCCCGCCATCGTCACCCTGGTGGCGATCGTCATCGTGGTGTTTCTCGTGACCTACGTGGTGCCCCAGGTGGCGGGCGTGTTCGCTGGCAGCAAGCGCGCCCTGCCCTTTCTCACGGTGGCCATGATCACCATCAGCGACTTCGTCCGTGACTACGGCTGGTGGATGCTGGGCGCCGCGGTGCTCGCTGTGATCGGTGTGGTGATGGCGCGGCGCAATCCGGGCATGCGCCTGAGCATGGACGCCGCCTGGCTGCGCTTGCCTCTGATCGGCCGCCTGGCGCGCGGCTACAACGCAGCCCGGTTCGCTGCCACTCTGGCCATGCTGGCTTCGGCGGGTGTGCCCATTCTGCGCTCACTGCAGACGGCTGCAGAAACGCTGTCGAACCAGGCCATGCGGGCCGACGCGCTTGATGCCTTGGTGCTGGTGCGTGAAGGGGCGCCTCTGGCTTCCGCGCTGGCGAGCAAGAAGCGGTTTCCCGCATTGGTGAGCATGTTTGCCCGGCTGGGTGAGCAGACCGGGCAGCTGCCGGCCATGCTGTCCCGGGCGGCGGAGCAGCTCAGTGCGGAAGTGCAGCGCCGCGCCATGCACATGGCCACCATTCTGGAGCCTTTGCTGATCGTAACCATGGGGCTGGTGGTCATGATGATTGTGCTGGCGGTGTTGATGCCCATCATTCAGTTGAACCAGCTGGTGACTTAGCCCACCCCTGCCGCGCTTCGCGCGACCCCCTCAAGGGGGCGATACCGGTCGTCCGGCAAAGCCGGCCCGACGGTATCTCTGGATTGGGTCATTTCGCGCCGGAAAGGTTGACCCACCCCCGCGCCGTGCCTTCGGCACGTCACCCCCTCAAAGGGGGCAACACCAGCGGCCTGGCAAAGCCAGTTCCGCGGTGTTCCTGGACTCTGGCATTTCGCGCCGGAGGATTGACCAGGGAATGACGGCATGAGCTGAGTTGGATGGGCTGCGGAAGCGCAGACCTTGCTGAATAGCTGATATGTTCGGGAGCCAGCGCGATGCGCTTGACGGACTCTTCCTCCCTCTGATGTTCACCTGGATACTCTGACATGGCAGCTTCGCTGGACGGTCAACTTGTGGTTGCGATTTCTTCTCGGGCGTTGTTCGACTTCGAGGAGGAGAACCGAATTTTTGAGACCGGCGACGACAAGGCCTACATGAATCTGCAGTTGCAGCGGCTGGACCAGCCGGCGGCGCCGGGTGTGGCGTTTTCGCTGGTGCACAAGCTGCTGGCCTTCAATGATGCGAATGCGCAGCGGGTCGAGGTGGTGATCCTGTCGCGCAACGATCCTGTGTCGGGTATGCGTGTTTTCCGCTCGGCACAGCACTACGGCTTGCCCATTCAGCGCGGCAGCTTCACGCGCGGCCAGCCGCCCTGGCGCTATCTGCGGCCGTTGCGGGCCAACCTGTTTCTCTCGACCCACCTGGCCGATGTGCGTGCCGCGCTCGATGCCGGGGTGCCGGCCGCCCAGGTCTACCCGCATTCGGTGCACGCCAGCGATGCGCACCCGAACGAAGTTCGCATTGCCTTTGACGGCGACGCCGTGCTGTTCTCTGACGAGGCGGAGCGGGTGTTTCAGTCACAAGGCCTCACCGCTTTTCAGACGCACGAGGCGAGCAATGCCGCCACACCGCTGGCCGGCGGCCCGTTCAAGCCGTTGCTTGAAGCGCTGCACCGGCTTCAGAACGAAGGCACGCCCATGATGCGCATCCGGACCGCGCTGGTGACCGCGCGCAGCGCGCCCGCGCACGAACGCGCCATCCGCACCCTGATGAACTGGAACATCGAGGTGGACGAGGCCATGTTCCTGGGCGGTCTGCCCAAGGGAGAGTTCCTGCGCGAGTTCGAGCCCGACTTCTTCTTTGACGATCAGACAGGGCACATCGAGTCGGCGTCGCGCCACGTGCCATCCGGTCATGTGGCCAGCGGCATATCTAATTTATGACCCCCCCGCGCCGCGCCTTCGGCGCGTCACCCCCCAGGGGGCAATGCCCTTGGACCGGCAAAGCCGGATCTTCGGCATTTCTCGATGGGGCACTTCGTTGATGAGACTGTTTGGCGCTCCCGTGCCGGGCCTCCGGCGCGTCATCCCCCAAGGGGGCAATGCCCTTGGACCGGCAAAGCCGGCTCTTCGGCATTTCTGGATGGGGCACTTCGTTGATGAAACTGTTTGACGCCCCGGACGTCGCGCCTTCGGCGCGTACACGACAGCCCTTGGCACTGATCCTGCGTCCAGCCTGCTGCGCCCACTGACACTCCTCTTTATCGCCGCTTCCGGAGCCATCGATGACCCAACCCCTGTCCAAGTTCCAGAGCTTTCTCGTCTTTGCCGGCAAGGTGCGGCGCCTGGCTGCGCCTTACTTCAATTCCGAAGAGAAATGGAAAGCGCGCGGGCTGCTTGCCGCCATCATTGCGCTCAATCTGGGCGCGGTCTACATGGCGGTGCTGTTCAACGAGTGGTATCGCTTGTTCTACGACGCGCTGCAAAACAAGGACCAGGAAGTCTTCTGGCGCGAGCTGGGTCGCTTCAGTTACCTGGCCTTTGGTTTCATCATCATTGCGGTCTACCGCTTCTACCTGACGCAGTTGCTGGAGATGCGATGGCGCGCCTGGATGACCGGGCACTACATGAACCGCTGGCTGGCCGACAAGGCGTTCTACCACCTGGAACTCGCGCGCTTTGCGAAAGGCGAAGACGCCCCGCCCGACAACCCGGACCAGCGCATTGCCGAAGACATGAACCTGTTCACCAGCTACTCGGTGACCCTGTCCATGGGTCTGCTCAATGCCGTGGTCACGCTGGTGAGTTTTGTCGGCATCCTGTGGTCGCTTTCGGGTAGCTTTGCGTTCAGCTTCAACGGCAGTGAATACAGCATTCCCGGCTTCATGGTCTGGATGGCGGTGCTGTATTGCCTGGTGGGCAGCGTGATCACGCACTACATTGGCCGACCACAAATTGCACTGAACTTCAATCAGCAGCGCTATGAGGCGGATTTCCGTCACCATCTGGTGCGGGTGCGCGAATACAGCGAATCGATTGCGCTGGACAGAGGCGAGCCGGTTGAGCGTAGACACCTGAGTGGAAGATTCGGCGAAGTGCTGGGCAACTATCTCAAGCTGATCAACGCGCAAAAGCGGCTGACTTGGTTTACCAGCAGCTTCGGTCAGGCTGCAGTCGTGTTCCCCTTTATCGTGGCCGCGCCGCGCTACTTCAGTGGCGCCATCCAACTGGGTGAATTGATACAGATTTCGTCTGCCTTTGGCCAGGTGCAGGACTCTCTCTCCTGGTTCGTGGACAACTACAGCCGCCTGGCCGCCTGGCGGGCCACCACCGATCGCATCACCAGTTTTGAAGAAAGTTTTCAGGCCCTGCAGGCACCAGAAGCGGCCACGGCAGCGACCACCCACGAGGAAGATGCGTTGGCCCTGGACGACCTGCAACTGGCGCTGCCCGGCGGCGTTGCGCTGCTGTCGGCACGTGGCCTGAGCCTGCATCCTGGCGACTCGGTGCTGGTCAAAGGCCCTTCGGGCAGCGGCAAGTCCACCTTGTTCCGGGGCCTGGCAGGCATCTGGCCCTGGGCGCAGCGGCACCTGCGGCTGCCCGCCGACTTCGCGGAGCGGGCCATGTTCCTGCCACAGCGGCCCTACTTCCCGCAAGGTTCGCTGCGCGACGCGCTCGCCTACCCGGCACCGGCCGATCGCTACAGCGACACCGAACTGCAGCAGGCCTTGCGCGAATCGCTGCTGCCCGATCTGGTGAACAAGCTGGACGAACCCGCCACCTGGGGACAGAAGCTCTCGGGTGGTGAACAGCAACGGCTGGCGATCGCGCGCGCGATTCTCAAGAAGCCGCGCTGGCTGTTCGTGGACGAGGCCACGAGTGCACTGGACGAGCCGGCCGAAGCCGCGCTGTACACCCGCTTGCAGGCCCTGGTGAAAGAAAGCGACGGCGCACTGATCTCGATCGCGCACCGGCCCACGGTGGCGGACTACCACGACACCCAATGGGGACTGCAACCCGGTGAGCCTGGCGGCGCGCGCTTTCGCTTGCTGCCGGCCTGAGGTGCCGAGCTGAGCTTGCGCCAGCGCACGTCGAGGCGCCGGGTGAGGACTCCCACGCGCCATCAAAGCGGCGTCAAAGGCAAGAATCAGGGTTTCTACCTATACTTGCCGCTCCTCCTCCGGCCGACGTGTCCGCGCGCCGTGGCCCCGCCCCTCTCCCTCCCTTCGCCGTGCACCACCCCTCCACCCCGGACCTCGCGTCGCCCGTTTCCCCCGTTTCCACTGCGGCCCATCCGGGCCGGGCCATGCTGGCCATGGGCGTGGGCTCCTTCGCCATAGGCACCGGTGAGTTCGTCATCATGGGCCTGCTGCCCGAGGTCGCCACCGATCTGGGTGTGAGCATCCCGCAGGCTGGGCATGTCATCAGCGCCTACGCACTGGGTGTGGTGGTCGGTGCGCCGGTGCTGGCCGTGGCGGCCGCCTCCTGGGGTCGGCGCGCGCTGCTGGTGGCGCTGATGCTGGTGTTCGCGCTGGGCAACTTTGCCAGCGCACTCGCGCCGGGCTATCTTTCGATGAATCTGCTGCGATTCATGACCGGCCTGCCCCATGGCACTTACTTCGGCGTGGCCGCGCTGGTGGCGGCTTCACTGGCGCGGCCAGGGCAGCGCGCGCGGGCGGTGGGTTGGGTCATGACGGGGTTGACGCTGGCCACCTTGCTGGGCGTGCCACTGGCCGCCTGGCTGGGTCAGCACTTTGGATGGCGCACCGCCTTCGTGCTGGTGGGCGGCATTGCCCTGCTGGCGGCCGGCCTGATCCGGCGCGAAGTGCCCGCGATGGCGGCATCCGTGGGGTCCAGCCCCTTGCGCGAACTGAACGCCTTGCGCAACAAGCAGGTGTGGCTCACGCTGGGCATTGGCGCGATCGGGTTCGGCGGCCTGTTCGCGGTGTTCAGCTATGTGAAGCCCACCATGATCGAAGTGGCAGGCCTGCCGCTGTCTGGTGTGCCGGTGGTGCTGGCTCTGTTCGGACTGGGCATGGTGGTGGGCAATGTGCTCGGCTCGCGCCTGGCCGACCGTGCGCTCATGCCCACCGTGGGTGGCGTGCTGGTGTGGTCCATCGTGGTGCTGGTGGCGTTTGTGTTCACTGCGCAGCATGTGGTGGCGGGCGCGATCACCATTTTCCTGATTGGCACTATCGCGGCGATCGGTCCTGCGCTGCAGATCCGCCTGATGGATGTGGCCGGCGAGGCCCAGGTGCTGGCGGCCGCCCTCAATCACTCCGCCTTCAACATCGCCAACGCCCTGGGCGCGTGGCTCGGTGGCGTGGCCATCAGCGCCGGCCTGGGCTGGACATCCACCGGCTGGGTGGGGGCGCTGCTGGCGCTGGCCGGGCTGGGGGTGTTTGGCTGGGCGGTGGTGGATGCGCGGACACATCCTTCGCTGGGGCACAAAGGGCCGGTGAAGGTGGTTTAGGACCCTGCGCGGTAGCGGTCCCAACCCCTGGCACGCAATTCGCACGCCGGGCAAGTGCCGCAGCCATAGCCCCAGGCATGCCGGTGTTCACGGTCGCCCAGGTAACAGGTGTGCGTGTGCTCCACGATCAGGTCCACCAGCGCCTGGCCACCGCCTTGCACCTGTGACGCCTCGCCAAGTTCGTGGGCCATGCGCCAGGTCTCGGCCTTGTCGATCCACATGAGTGGCGTATCGATGAGGAAGCGATGATCCATGCCCAGCGACAAGGCGACCTGCAAGGCCTTCATGGTGTCGTCGCGGCAGTCCGGATAGCCGGAAAAGTCGGTTTCGCACACGCCGGTGACGATGACCTGGATACCGCGGCGGTAGGCCAGCGCGGCGGCCAGCGTGAGGAACAGCAGATTGCGCCCGGGCACGAAGGTGTTGGGCAACCCACTCTCTTCCATGCGAAAGGCCATGTCGCGCGTGAGTGAGGTGTCGCTCACCTTCCCCAGCACAGCCAGGTCCAGCATATGGTCTTCGCCCAGGCGCATGGACCAGACGGGGAAACACTGACGCAACTCACGCAACACCACCTGCCGGGCCTGCAACTCGACGCTGTGGCGCTGACCGTAGTCAAACCCGATGGTTTCAACACGCTCGAAACGCGAGAGTGCATGCGCCAAGCAGGTGGTCGAGTCCTGCCCGCCAGAGAACAGGACCAGGGCGCTGGTGTGGTGGGGGGTGGAAGTCATGCCGTGGATGTTAAAGCCCCCGCGCCGCCGCAGACCCGCACCACACCCTCCCCAGCGGGGGAGGGTGTGGTGCACGGCATCTCATATAAAGGGGCGTAACGCCAACAAATTCCAGTGATGCGGTGGAACCGGCTTCGCCGGGCCACTCGCATCGCCCCCCCGGGGGGTGACGCCGAAGGCGGCGCGGGGGGACCCAATACCGCCCCCCTGGGGGGTGACGCGAAGCGGCGCGGGGGGGACTAATGAAATCTGCCAGGCCGCGGCCGGTCGTGATCCCGGCTGGTGGCCAGCATGCGGATAAGCGAGCGGTTGGCGTGTTCCACACTGAGGCCGTGCTGGTGGCACACGGACGCCAGGCGTTGCAGTTCGCCGGGTTCGCCCTGCACGCGAGCGACTTCCAGCAACGGGTGGTACGGTCCGTCGTTGCGCAGGGCGGCGTCGTATACGCGCCCGGACAGGGGCAGCTTGCCCAGCAATTCGGCCAGGGGTTGGTTCAACAACCGATCGAGCTGGGCAAACAAAGCGGTGGTGTAGACCTCGGCACGCAGGTTGTTCTCCGAGCCGTGCTCGAGCAAGTGCTGGGCCTGCCGCGAACGCATAACCATGGCGTAGCGCACCGGGTGCAGATCGGGATCGAGATCCTTGTCCTTGGGCATGTCGTTCAGCCAGCGGCTCAATGCGATGTAGCCCAGCATCATCAGGGCGTGGCGCAGGGAATCGATTTCGCGGCCCACGCCATAGGCGGCGGAGTTCACCAGCATGAGGATACGGTAGACCAGCACCGGATCCTGGCGCACCAGGCGTTCCAGGTGGTCGAGAGACGAATCTTCAGCGATCGCCTTCTGCACCTGAGCGATGACGCCGTTGTCACAAGCCACGGGCTTGTGGCGGTGGGCGTGCAGCACGTCTTCTTCCGGCCAGCCCAGCAAGCCCCAGGCACCGGCTTCGTCCAAGCAGTGGCGGGCCAGCATCTGGCTGCCCACGCCGGCGTAGATCTGCCCTGCCACCACCGGGCTGGGCGCGCGGCGGGCGGCCTGCGGAATGCCGGCGCTGGCGCTGGCCTGCAGGGCAGCCAGGGCGTCTTCGGCGTCCATGTCGAGCAGGCCGCGCACGTCCACCGACATCCGCGCCGCACCACGGTGCGCGGCCAGGGTGGTGCGCCGCAGCAGCTTGTGGCCCTTGCGGGCAGCGATCGAAAGTCGTGCCATTCGATCTGCGTCTTCGAACTGGCTCGCGGGCACCTCCAGCCAGGTGTTCTGTACCGGGTCGCACGCAAGCGCCTGGCGCAACAGCGTGGGTGAGTCCACCGCGATGATGAGCACCGGCGCACTCTCCGGCCAGTCGTCACCGAGCGCGCGCATGAGGTGCGCGGCATCCACCGCTTCGGGCTGCAGGGTGCGCACTTCAAGGCGCACGGCCGCCAGCTGGCGGGCGCTGTTCCACACGGGCTGGTAGCCCATGGCCATGCTGTCGAGGACGGTGTGACTCATGAACAAATGAAGTGGCGTGACCGCGCGAAGGTCAATTGATCACCTGGAACAGCGACAGGCGCTGCACCTGCCCGTAAGCCTTGATGGCGGCTTCCAGCGCGATCTGCTGGCTCTGGAAGTCCGAGATGCCTTTGACCAGATCGAGGTCTTCTAGTCGCGATTGTTCGGACTTGAAGTCGACCACGCGGTCTTCCATCAGGGTGTCGAGCGAATCGGCGCGGTTGAGCCATTCGCCAGCACGGCCGCGTGCCAGCAGCACGCGGTCATGGCCGGCGTCGAGCTCGGTCAGGGCGCGGGCCAGTTCGGTGGTCTGCAGGGCACTGCGGTTCGGGCTGGTGTCGCGCAGCACGTTGATGGCGTTCTGCACGACGCTGAAGATGTCGGTCGGTGTGCTGGGCACAATCTCGACGGTGTCGCCGGCGGCGGGCAGTCCGTCGAGCCGCAGCGTCAGGCCGTCGAACTGCACCGACCGGCCTTCCACGTAGGGCACGCCGGTGAGCCCGGCCATGGGGTTGTTGGCGGGCGTGGTGACGTTGACCACGGTGAACTGCATTTCACCCGCCACGTCGGCGAAATCGATACGGTACTCGTCACCGGTGAGCGCGGCCGGGTCAGTGACGGTGCCCACGCTGGTGCTCACGCCACCGGTGTTGCCGGCACCCAGGCCGAGCGTGTAGCTGCCGTTGCCACCAGGCACCTGCATCCAGATGGCGTGACCGTCGAGCGATTGTGGCAACGAGGCGGCTCCAGCGGCGGCCTGGCCGCGCAGGCCTTCAAACTGCACGCCGGCACCGGTGGAAGTGTAGAGATCGACAAAGGGCGTGGAAGAACCGCCCAGGCCACCAAAGAGGGTGCGACCGGCGTTGTCCTTGCGGTTGGCCACGTCGATGAGCTGTTCGCGCAGGCCTTCCAGCTGGCGGGCCACGTCTTCGCGCTCGCTGTCGGTGAAGGTGCCATTGCCGGCCGTGATGATGAGGTCGCGCACGCGCTGGATCAGGTCGCCCGACTCGGCCAGGCCGCTCTCGGCCTGCTGCAGGCTGGTCTTCGAAGCGTCGAGTGCACGCAGGTCGGCTTCCACGCGCGTGCGGCGGTTCTGTGCGGTCTCGGAAAGAGTGGCCGACACCGGGTCGTCGCTGGGCTTGAGCACCCGCTTGCCGGTGGCCAGGCGCTCCTGCTGGGCAGCCAGTTCGGCCTGTCGGCGCGCCAGCAAGGCAATGGTGTTGTCGTAGCTGTTGGCGGTGGAGATTCTCATGACAATTCCTCAAACACTCGGAGGACGAACCGTTGAAGCGCAGCACGAGGCAGAGGCGTTCCGCGCGCCATCCAGGGGCAGCGCGGGTCCGGCTTTGCCGGCCCAAGATGCCGTCCCCCTCCAAGCCGAAGGCGCCAGAGAGGGGGAAGCCGCGCAGCGACGCAAGGGGTGCAAGCGCCAGACCGTCCGGAGCGAAGTGCCTCCATCCAGGGGCGACAAGGGTCCGGCTTCGCCGGCCCAAGGCGCCGTCCCCCTCCAAGCCGAAGGCGCAAGAGAGGGGGAAGACGCGAAGCGGCGCAGGGGGTGTCTCATATTCAGCGACCCACGGTCTGCAACAGGCTGTCGAAGGTGCTTTGCGCCACCTGGAGGAACTTGGCAGACGCCTGGTAGGCCTGCTGAAATTGCAGCAGGCGCGCGGCTTCTTCGTCCAGGTTCACCCCCGCCACATTGGTTCGGGCAGTTTCGGCGCCTTGAGCGATGCTGGCGGAAAACTCTGACGCAAATTTGGCGCCCTGCACCTGGGTGCCCAACTCGGAAAACAGACTGATGTAACCATCGGCCAGCGCAATGCCCTCAAAGGTGGGGCGGTCGCGCATGGCGAGCACGCCCACCGCATTGCCCGAGTTCTGTGCGATGGAGCTGGCTGGCGCGGCGTCCACGGTAAAGGTGTCGCCAGCGGTCGGGGTGCCGCGCAGGGTGAGGCTCCAGCCGTTGAGTTCCATGGGAACGCCGGGGCTGAAGTTGTAGGTGGCGGGCGGGCCCACGTTGTCGGGCGGCGGGTTGCCTGGGCCCAGGCCGGTGGCGGTGAACGTGCCATCCGCCTGGAAGGTCAGCGTGACCGGGTCGGTGAGGTTGGGCGAATTCGAGACCGCGTACAGACTCTCGACACTCAGGCCGGTGCTGTTGCCCACACCAGGCACCACCTGCACCGGACTGGCCGCTGCCAGCCGGTCGGGCGACCCGATGGCGAGCTGGATGTTGCGCGCCACGGCCGCAAAAGGCCGCACCGCAAAACGGTCACCCACGTTGCCGGCACCCGCATCCAGGTTGAAGTTCAGCCCATCAATCACGGCAGGCAGGCTGGGGACGACCGTGCTCTGCCCGTCGGACATGCGGATGATGTTGACGCCACCGGCCTCGAAGCGAATGTCGTAGTCGGACGCCATCAATGCGGTGGGGTCGCTCACGCTGGTGCTGATCTGGGCGTTGCCGGTGTTGGTGTTGGCGCCCTGTGCGGTGGCGTTGGCTGGCGGCACGAAGAAATTGGTGCCGGGATTGCCTTGCAGGTCCAGGCCCAGTGCCTGCTGTTCGTTGAGCGATATAGCAGACGCCAGCGCCAGGCGACCGAGCTGGTTTTCCACCACGGTGAGATCCTGGTTCATGAAGCGGACCAGGCCGGCGATTTCGCCACCACCCAGGTTGGCGTCGGCAATCGGCGTGCTCATGCCAGCCTGTGTGAACAGCACCTGCACGCGGGAAGGGTCGGCGCTGTCGCGGCCCACGGCCAGACGCTGCGCGTTCTGGCCCAGCACCAGCGGCTGGCTGCCGCCGACGAAGAGGTTGATGGCGCCGCCCTCTCCCGCCACACTGCTGGTCTGCACGTATTTGTTGATCTCGCGCACCAGCTGATCACGCTGGTCGAACAGGTCATTCGGTGTGTGGGTGCCCCCCTGGGTTTCGATGATGCGTTGGTTCACCTTGGCCAGGTCGCTGGCCAGCTGGTTGACCACGTTGACCGCACCTTCGACCTGTTGGTAGGTGTTGCTGCGCAGGCTGTCCAGTTGACCGGCGGTGTTGCGCAGCCGGCTGGCAAATTCTTCGGCACGTGCAATGACCACGGTACGGGCGGTCAGGTCAGACGGCGAGGAGCTCACGTCGCCCCAGGCGTTGAGCATGCTGTTCAAGGCCGAACCCAGACCCCCTTCACCCAGCGGGAAGGCACTTTCGAGCTGCTGCAGCCGGGAATAACGAATCGCGTCAGCCGAGGCGATGGCCGAGGTGATCTGCGCTTCGCGCGTGAGGTAGGCGTCGTGCGAACGCTCCACCGTGGCGATGTTCACACCCTTGCCGAAGTAGCCGTTGCCAAACTTCTGGTAGCCCGCGGTCTCCAGCTGCACGTTCTGGCGCGAATAGCCCTCGGTGTTGACGTTGGCGATGTTGTGGCCAATGACCTGCAGCGCCGCCAGATTGGTGGTGAGCGCGTTCGCGCCAATGCTCAGCGCTCCCATGGGAACTCCTTTGTGTTTCCAATCAGAGCCAAGGCAGCCGCCGGCGCAAAATGCCCTAGATCCAGGAGTACCGCGGAACCGGCTTTGCCGGGCCGCTGGTGCTGCCCACTTGAGGGGGTCGCGCAAAGCGCGGCGGGGGTGGTCATGCGTTCACCCTCTGCAATGCGAGCGTCATGTTGATCGCTCGGCTGAGCTTGTTGGCGTACTGCGGATCGGTGGCGTAGCCGGCCTGCTGCAGGCCGGTGGCAAAGCCTTTCACCGAATCGAGCTGGCCCATCACCTCGTTGTAGCGCGGGCTCTGGCCGATCAGGCGGGCGTAGTCGCGGAACGAATCGGCATACGAATCGTAGGCACGGAACTTGGCCGTGACCTTGCGTGGCTCGCCATTGATGTATTCGGTGGTGGTGATCTCGGCAACCTTGCCTTTCCAGCCACCAGTGGCCTTGATGCCGAACAGGTTGAAGGAAGGGGAGCCGTCAGCGTGCTTGATTTCGCTCTTGCCCCAGCCGGTTTCATGCCCGGCCTGGCCGATCATGAAGCTGGCCGGAATGCCGGACTCGCGTGACACCACGGCCGCGGCGTCGCTGTGTTGCTCCACAAAACCGGCGGCCCGCGGCCCGCCCGTCTGGCGCCCCAACGTGCTGGGAGGGGTGAGGGCCGGCAGCGCTTCCCGCGCTTCTGCGCCGGTGGCAGCTTTGTCCTGCACGGTGCCTGCGGTGATCTGGCGGCTGAGCTGCCTTTCGATGGCCTCGGACAAGCCCCCGGGCAGGCCGGAGAGCTGCACCGCCATCTGCTGATCCAGCAGTTCGGTGCCCATGTCGCTGCCGGTTCCTTCCATGAGCCCGGACTTCTGCGTGGCTTCACGCATGCTCTTGATCAACTCGCGCATGAACAGCGACTCAAACTGCTTCGCCGCTTCCTTCAGCGCCGCCTTGTCGCCTTTTTCACCCGCAACACCGCTGCTGTACTTCAGCGCATTCAACGCATTCGGGTCAATCGCCAGACCCTGAGGAGACAAAGAAGATGCGTTCACATCAACCTCCCTGGTGGTGCCCCGATCAAACTCTGGCGGCGCGCGAAAGCGCTCACACGCAACATCCCATCAGAAGGACAACGAAGCCCGCAGGGCGAGAGAGCCGAAGCCACCAAACGGGCATCCGGCGCGAAATGCCCCATTCCAGGGCTCCCGTGGAACCGGCTTCGCCGGGCCACAGGGAGCGTCCCCCCTCCAAGCGGCGAAGCCGCGCCAGAGAGGGGGGAAGACGCGAAGCGGCGCAGGGGGGCGTACGTCATATGACTTCCAGCTCCGCGTTCATCGCGCCCGCGGCCTTGATCGCTTGCAGAATGGCCAGCAGATCCTGCGGCGTGGCGCCCAGGCCATTAAGCATGCGCACCAGATCGGCCAGCTTGGGCGCAGCGTCCATCTGCACCAGCGCGCCGCCTTGCTGGGTGATCTCAATGTTGGACTTTTCGGCCACCACGGTTTCGCCCCGGGCCAGCGGGTTGGGCTGGCTGATGACCGGGGTGGTGCTGATGCTGACCGACAGGTTGCCGTGTGCCACCGCCACCGGGCTCAACGTGACGGCCTGGTTCATGACGATGGAACCGGTGCGGGTGTTGATGATGACCTTGGCCACGGGAATGGTGGCTTCCAACGGAATCTCTTCGACCTGGGCCAGAAAGCCCACGCGTTCGTGGCTGTTGACGGGGGCACGCAGGCGCACCACGCGACCGTCGATGGCGTGGGCCACGCCTTGCCCCATGCGGCTGTTGATGGCTTCAGCCACACGGCGTGCGGTCTGGAAATCGAAGGCGTTCAGGCCAAGGTCGATGGTCTCACCCAAGGCAAAGTCAGTCTCCACCGTGCGTTCGACCTGTGCGCCAGCGGGAATGCGCCCGGCGCTCAGGTGGTTGATCTGCACCTTGCTGCCGCCGGCCGATGCGCCGGCACCGCCCACCAGCAGGTTGCCTTGTGCGAGCGCGTAGATCTCACCATCCGCGCCTTTGAGCGGGGTGCTGATGAGCGTACCGCCGCGCAGCGACTTGGCGTTGCCCATGGAAGACACGGTCACATCGATCATCTGGCCCGGCTGAGCAAAGGCAGGCAGCTGTGCCGTGACCATGACGGCGGCCACGTTCTTGAGCTGCACCTTGGCATCAGGGGGCAGGTTCAGTCCGAGCTGCTGCAAATAGTTGTTCATGCCCTGGGAGGTGTAGGGCATCTGGGTGGTCTGGTCCCCCGTGCCGTCCAGCCCCACCACCAGGCCAAAACCGGTCAACTGGTTGGTACGCACGCCCTGCACCGCCGCCACTTCCTTGATGCGCATGGTCTGCGCCTGGGCCAGTTGGGGCCAGGCCAGCACGCCAATCACGATCAGTACCCCAAGCCAGGCGCCCAGGCAGATGCGCATCAAGGCGCGGCTGTGCTCGCTGGCGGCAGATGCGGGCGGGTGGAGAGGGACGTTCATGGCAATCTTTTCGAGGCATGGAAAGGGTGACTCCATGCTAGGCCGACTCAGAACGGCATAACGTTCAAAAAGAACCGTCCCAACCAGCCAATTGAAAGCGCTTCGTCGATCTGACCGCGTCCCTTGGATTCAATACGGGCGTTGGCGACCTGTGCGGAAGCCACCACGTTGCCCGGGCGGATGTGGCGCGGATCGACGGTGCCGGAAAAGCGCAGCACATCCACGTTGTTGTTCACGCCGATCTGCTTGTCGCCCACCACGACGAGGTGGCCGTTGGGCAGCACTTCCTGCACGGTGGCGGTGATCACGCCAGAGAAGGTGTTGGCGTTCTCTGTGCCGCCCTTGCCACCAAACTCGGTGGACGACTCGCCGGCGAGCTTGAGGTTGTCGGCCTTGAGCAGGTCCTTGGGACGCACAAACGGCAGCGCGGTGACCCCGCCGGAGGAGCTGCCGGCACGGTCCACGTTGGACGAAGAACTTTGAGTGGCAGACACTTTTTCGGTGATCTGGATGGTCACCGTGTCGCCTGGCATGCGGGCACGCGGGTCTTCAAAGGCGGGTCGGTAGCTGGCGGCCTGGAACAGGCTGCCGCCGCGTGGCGCGGTGCGCACCACCTGGGGATAGGTCACAGGCTTGACTTCGACCAGTTCCACCGGCTTGGTCATGCAGCCGGCAAACAGGCCGGTGAAACCCAGCACGACGGCGCTCAGCAAGGTGCTGCTGCGCTGAAAGAGAGAGGTGGCTTGAGGCATGGTGGGCTCTCAAAAAATGGGAAACAAAACAGTGCCGATCAGATTTGGCTCAGACGCTGCAACATCTGGTCGGAGGTCTGGATGGCCTTGGAATTCATCTCGTAGGCGCGCTGGGTCTGGATCATGGTCACCAGTTCCTGCACCACGTTGACGTTAGAGCTCTCCACGTAGCCTTGCATCAGGTTGCCCAGGCCACCGGCTCCCGGGGCACCGTTGACCGGGCCGCCCGACGCCACCGACTCGGCGTACAGATTCTGACCCAGCGGCTCCAGGCCGGCCGGGTTCACGAAGCCGGCGAGTTCGATGTTTCCCACCTGCTGCGGTGCTGCGTTGCCAGGCACTTTCACGGTGACCACACCGTCGCCGGAAATGGTGATGCTTTGAGCTTCAGCAGGAATGGTGATGTCGCCGGCGATGGGCAGGCCGCCGGAGGTGACCATGCGGCCCTGCTGGTCGAGCTGCATGCTGCCGTCGCGGGTGTAGCCGATGGTGCCGTCCGGCATGTTGACCTGCAGAAAGCCGTTGCCGTTGATGGCCAGATCGAGCTGGTTGCCCGACTGCTGCAGGCTACCCTGGGTGTGTGAACGAGATGTGGCCACCGTGCGCACGCCCAGACCGATCTGCAAACCGGTGGGCAGCGTGTTCTGCTCGTCGGCCGCGGCGCCCACCTGGCGCAGGTTCTGGTACATGAGGTCTTCGAACACGGCGGTGCCCCGCTTGAAGCCGTTCGTGGACACGTTGGCCATGTTGTTGGAAATCACGTCCAGCTGCGTCTGCTGGGCCTGCATGCCGGTCTTGGAAATCATCAACGAGTTGATCATGGTGCTTGCTCCTAATTCAGTTGCGGCTTGGTCCAGAGATACCGAGGAACTGGCTTTGCCAGGCCTCTGGTATCGCCCCCCTTCCAGGGGGGTGGCACCGAAGGTGACGCGGGGGGTTATTCATGTTCATCCATTGAGGCTTAAGAGCTGGGCGGCCGACTTGTCGTTGGCTTCACCGTTTTGCAGCATGCGCATCTGCACTTCGAACTGACGGGCCACGGCGATCATGCCGACCATGGCTTCAATGGGGTTCACGTTGGAGCCTTCCAGCGCGCCGCTCTGCACACCCGCTTGCGCGTCGGCCTGCAACTGCTGGCCTTGCGTGCCCCGAAACAGACCGTCGCCACCACGGGCCAGCTGGTTGTCTGCGTCGGGCGTGACCAGCTTGATGCGGCCCAGTTCCTGCGGGGGCTGGTCGCCCACACGGGCGGTCACCATGCCGCTGCCGGCAATGTCCACCGTGGCATTGGCCGGCACCACGATGGGCGCATCGCCGTCGCTGAGCACCGGCAGGCCTTGTGCGTTGACCAGCGTGCCATCGGCGTCCACTTCAAAGGCACCGGCACGGGTATAGGCCTCGGTGCCGTCCAGTGCCTGCACAGCGAAGTACGACTGTCCCTTGGCCAGCACGTCCAGATTGCGCCCGGTGGGATTGACCGCGCCCGGTGCATCGAGATGCCCGGCCGTGGCTTCCAGCGAGTACACCCGTGTGCTCGAACCATCGCCATTCACCGGCACTGCACGGAAGGTGGACAGCTCCGCGCGAAAACCGGGCGTGGACACATTGGCCAGGTTGTTCGACAGCACCTGCTGCCGATGCATCGCTGCATTGGCGCCGGTCATCGCGGTGTAGATCATGCGGTCCATGGGGGGCTCCGATGCGTTCTAGGGGTGTGCAGCCAGGTGCGATGGCAAAGCCCTGTCGTGCTGCGAACGAGGTGTCTTCGTCCAGTGGCACCGAGGAACCGGCTTTGCCGGGCCTCTGGTGCCGCCCCCTTGAGGGGGTCGCGCGCAGCGCGGCGGGGGTGGGCCATCACTACCTCATGCTCAGGAGAGTGTTGAGCACCTGGTCCTGCGTCTTGATGGTCTGTGCATTGGCCTGGTAGGCGCGTTGCGCAGTCATCATGTTGACCAGCTCGGCGGTGAGGTCGACGTTGGAGTCTTCCAGCGCACCGGACTTGAGCACGCCGAAATTGCCTTCGCCAGGGGCACCTCGCACCGGTTCGCCCGACGCGGCGGTCCTGACCCAGTTGCCACCACCGGTGGGCGACAGGCCCTGCACGTTGCGGAAGTTCACCATCGCCACCTGGCCCGCCGCATGGGTTTCGCCGTTTGAATAGCGGGCGGTCACGATGCCTTGTTCATCGATGTTCAGACCGGTGAACTCGCCGGGACGGTAGCCGTCCTGGTCGATGTCGGCCACGGCAAACGCGGTGCCGAACTGGGTCACGTCCTCGAAGTTGAGGTCGACGTTGAACACCTGGGCCGGGTCGTTGGGCGAGGCCAGTTGCAGCGGCGGGACCACGTTGGCGGGGTCGTAGGAGCCGTCCGGCAGAAAGTTGATCTGGAACGGCACAGCAGCGGCGGGGTCATCGCCGTTGGCGGCGGCATAAACGTTCCACTGGTTGTTGCCGATCTTCTCGAACGCCAGTGTCACAGGGATCTCCAGGCCTTGCTGGTCGAAGGCCACGATGGAGGTCGCGTAGGTGGCCAGCGGGGTGGGCGGCACCTGCGCGGCTGCGATGCCGGCACGCGCGTCGAGGTTGAATTCGGCGGTGATGGCGGTGGTCTGGCGCGCGGGAATGGGACCGCCGGTGGGCAGGCGCAGGGGCTGCGACTCGAAGGCCGTGCGGTTGCCATCCACATCCGTGGGGTAGCCCATGAGATTGGCGCCCTCGTTGTTGATGATGTTGCCATCGGCGTCGAGCTTGAACATGCCGGCGCGCGAGTAGGCCATGGAGCCGTCGCGCTGGCCCAGCTCGAAGAAGCCCGCGCCATTGATGGCCAGGTCCAGTTCATTGCCGGTCACGCTGATGTTGCCTTGGGTGAACATTTGCGAGACGGTGGCCACCGACACCCCGATGCCGGCATTGATGCCGCCAGAGGAGTTGATGGAGCTGGCGTAGAGCTCGGCGAACTCGGCACGCGAGGTTTTCATGCCCACGGTGTTGGCGTTGGCGATGTTGTGGCCGATCACGTCCAGATTGCGGCTGGCGCTGTTCAAACCCGAGAGACCTTGCTGGAATGCCATGGTGATGTCCTTGTGACGGAGAGAAAGGGAGTGTTCGGTTGGAGATGAAAATCGGTTCGCACTTACATGAAGGCGCGGACCTGGTCGTAGGTGGTGGTGCGGCCGTTCTGCAACTGCATCACCATGGCGCCGTTGGCAAAGGCCACCGATGCCACCTTCACGCGGGCCAGTGGCGTGGCCTCCACCTGGTCTGCGCCGTTGTTCGCGCGCACCCGGAAGTTGCCCACATCGGCCGGGTTGATGCTGCCGGCGTCCCACTGGAAGGCGTGATGACCCTTCGTGAGTGAACCCATGTCGACGGTGTCGATCACGCTGCCGTTCTTGTTGAGGATGTCCACGTAGACACGGTTGGCGTCGCCAGCAAGCGCCAGTGCACCCTTGCCGGTGGTGCCGTCGAAAGTGACTGTGTTGCCCTCGACCAGCGCGTCGCGCCCGATCAGCGCGGTGCCCTGCAGCGACTGCATGGACGCGCTCTGTTCGGCCATGCCTTTGAGCGTGGCGTTGAGTTCCTGAATGCCGCTGACCGTGTTGATCTGCGCCATCTGGGTCGTCATCTGTGCGTTGTCCATCGGGTTGAGCGGGTCCTGGTTGTTCAGCTGCGCGACCAGCAGCTTCAGGAAACGGTCTTGCGAGGCCTGGGGGTCGGTGGCGTTGTTGCCGCCCTTGGTGGCCGTGGTGCTGCCCACGGCGGTGCCCAGGTTGCTGAGGTCAAGCGGTTGCGAGAGCATCATGGTTCGTCGTCCTTTTCATGCCGGGATCACTGCCCCATCTGGAGCGTTTTGAGCAGAAGCGACTTGGCCGTGTTCATGACCTCGACGTTGTTCTGATAGGAGCGCGAGGCCGAGATCATGTTGACCATCTCCTCGACCGGGTTCACGTTGGAGTGCGTCACATAGCCGTCCGCATCGGCGCTGGGGTGGTGCGGCGAATGCACCCGCCGCCCAGGCGCTTCGCTCTCGGTGATGTTCTGCACCTTCACGCCCGCCGAGCCCGCGCCACCCATGGGCACGGTCTGGAACGTGATGTGCCGCGCCTTGTAGCTCTGGCCATCCGGCCCCGCCACCGCATCAGCATTGGCCAGGTTGCTGGCCACCACGTTCAGTCGCTGAGACTGCGAACTGATCGCACTGCCCGACACACCAAAAATCGTAAACATGGACATGGTTCAAGTCCTTTCAATGCAAGAGCGCCGGACGGGCCGAGCGCCAGTAGCCGAGAAACACGGCCGAAGAAGCAACACAGACATTCAGGGATGCCACAGACGATGCATCTCCGAGGCGAACGGCTTGTGCCGGAGCGCGTGCCCCCCGATCCAGAAATACCGCGGAACCGGCTTCGCCGGGCCGCAGGTATTGCCCCCCTTCCAGGGGGGTGGCACCGAAGGTGACGCGGGGGGTAGTCATGCTCACTGTCCTTGAATCGCGCTGAGCATGGTCTTCACATGCCCGTTGATGAAACGCAGCGTGGACTCGTAGCGGATGCTGTTGTCCACGAAGTTGGCGCGCTCGCGGTCGATGTCGACCGTGTTGCCGTCCAGGCTGGGCTGGGTCTGCACGGTGTAGGCCATGGCCGGGTTGCGCGCGTCGGTGGTGCCCAGGCGCATGTGCTTGCCATCGGTGATGCTCACGCCAGCACTGGCCGCGCCGCCTGCCACGCTCTTGAGTGCAGCAGCGAAGTCGAAGTCGCGGGCCACATAGCCGGGGGTGTCGGCGTTGGCGATGTTGCTGGCAATCACCTGCTGGCGCTGCGAACGCAGCAGCAAGGCCTTGGATTGGAAATCCAGCCGTGCGGTCATCTGTTCAAGCATGTTCGCCTCCTGGCGGTGTTTGCGGAGTCGGTCAAAGCAAGGGCTTTCACCGGGTTGAAGGGAAGTATGGAAAAACTTGAGGGCGGGCAATGAGCAGAAGAAGCAGGGCTTTCACGGGCATTTCCCTGCTTTGCTGCGATGGCTCGCAGCAAGAATGGACCCACCCCCGCCGCGCTGCGCGCGACCCCCTCAAGGGGGCGGCACAGCCGTCCGGCAAAGCCGGCCCGGCGGTGCCACTGGACTCGAGCCTCCTGCTCGTTGCGGCTGTGGATTACCGGAGCACATATATGAAGACACTGTTCAAACTGCCGCGACTTACTCGACTCGGTCTGAATGCCTTACTAGGAATGGCAACCCTGACAATGGCTTCTGGCGCCGCCGCACAGATCACCGTGCAGCAGAACCCCAGTCTGCCGGCGGCGAATGGCCACAGCATCGAGCAGGTGGCCATGGACTGGCTGCAGCCGGCGCTGGACGCCTCGCTGGGCCGTGAAGGGGCGCAGATACTGCGCCCTGAAGTGATCATGGGTTCACTGGACCCGCGCCTCAAGCTGGCGCCTTGCGGGCGGGTGGAACCTTATTTGCCACCGGGCACCCGCCTGTGGGGCCGCAGCCGCGTGGGCCTGCGCTGCCTGGAGGGTGCGGTGCGCTGGAATGTGTTTCTGCCGGTGACCGTGAAGGCCTGGGGCCCGGCCTGGGTGCTGGTGCGCCCGGTGACCGCCGGCACGCCGCTGGTTCAAGAAGACGCCGAAATCGCCGAAATCGATTGGGCAGAGCAGCACGCCAGCGTGCTGGGCACGCCGGAACTGTGGGTGGGCCATGAGGCGGTGTACGCCCTGCGCCCCGGGCAGGCCCTGCGCCAGCACATGGTGCGGCCTGTGCCGGCCTTTGGTCCGGGCGAGCAGGTGCGGGTGAGCACGTCGGGCGGCGGCATGATCGTGGTGGTCACGGGCCAGTCGCTGGGCACGGGGGTGCCAGGCCAGTCCGTTCGGGTGCGGTTGGCCGGCGGAAAGGTGGTCACAGGCACCGTCCAGGAAGACCAGACGGTGCTGATTTCACTTTGACCACCACCCCCGCCGCGCTTCGCGCGACCCCCTTCGAGGGGGCGAGGCCAGCCGTCCCGCAAAGCCGGCCCGGCGGCATCCCTTGATGGGGTGGGTTCCCTTGCAAAGGGAGATGTTGCCAAGGCTGTTTTCGCACCTTGAGCCCAGAATTTCAGTTTTTCGTGAACTGTTCGACAAAAAAAGCCTAAAGATCCCCTTCACTTTCGCCGATAGTCATTCCACAACCCCCTGAATGCAGGGTCTGGAGAGTGAAATGAAAGTCGATTCATCACCCGATTCGTACATTGGATCCGTTGCCGGAGGCCCCCAGAAGGTGGCCGAGAAGCCGGCGGCTGGTTCCGAAATGGCTGCCGGGTCTGCCGCGCAGTCGAAACCCGCACAGCCACAACCCGGCGTGACGGTGAGCCTGTCTGCATCGACCGCCCAGGCGCTGTCGGCCACGGGATCGGGCGGTAGCGAGGTGTTCAACGCGGAAAAAGTGGAAGCCATGAAGCTGTCGATCGCCAACGGCACTTTCCAGGTGAACGCCGAAGCCATCGCCGACAAGATGCTGTCCAACGCCGCCGAAATGCTCAGCGGCAGCGTCAACCGCAGCTGATCCACCTCTTTCAGGACATCCTTCCCATGAAAACCGCAGCGATTGCCCCCCAAGCCTGGATTGCTTCGCTGCACGAGGGCCTGGACGCCCTCGAAACCGCCTTGCTCAAGAACGATGCCCTTGCCGTCGAACAGGCCAGCACCCAGGTGCATGGCGTGCTTCAGGCTTTGCTCAGCCGGGTGGAACTGGCTTCTCAAGGCCCCGCCGTGCGCGAAGACCTGCACGCTGCCGCCCGCCGCTTCAGCCAGCTGCGCCAGGCTGTGCTGCGCGCCAGTGCCCAGAGCCAGCGCGCCGTGAGCAGCCTGCTGCCCCAGCAGAACGTGAACACCTACCAGCGCCGCCCGGGCCAGATGGGCGGTCGCGGGCCCAGCCAGGGGTATCTGTCGGCCTGATCCGCAGGCCTCGATCCCCGCCGGGAAGATCAGCGATCCGCGCGCCGACTCAGCAAACAGACAGCGCGGCGCAAGCCGGCATCGGCTGGTCGCCGTCATTCCAGTGCGGAACGCACCGCGTCAATGAACCGCGACACCAACGGGTTATCCACGTCTTTGCGCCAGCAAACCGCCACCTCCAACCCCTCTTCTGCACCCTGCAACCGCCGGAACACCACGCCTGGCGGACTGCCAACGGACGCGCATGCCGGCAATATCGCAAGGCCTTCGCCGGCGAGTACCAGCGCCAGGGCGGAATGAACCGTTTCGACCCTGTGCACCGTGCGGACCGTCACGTTGTGCCTGCTCAGCAATGTGCTGACGGTGGATGTCCGTGCGGACTTGTCGGGGACCGGTAAACCGATAAGCTGCACGCCTTGAAGCTTTTCCACGGCCACGACGGTCTGCCGAGCCAACACAGACCGCGTCGGCATGACCAGCATCAACGGCTGCTGCCCGACCGACTCTGACGCCACACCTTCCCTCACCAGCGGTGGCATGCACAGGCCAACCGTCACCTTGAGTTCCCAGATCAGTGCTTCGTAGGTGCGCGTGCTCATTTCGACGAACTGCAACTCGACCCCCGGCAAGGTGCGGCGCAACTGCGGCACGAGCCTGGGCAGCACGGCGTAGCCGAGCGCGAACATGTAGCCGATCGTCAGTCTGCCCCGGTGGCCCGCCGCCACGGCACGCGCGGCCTCGAAACCGTCCTCGGCCAGCGCCAGCGCCTCCTTGGCGCGGGTGAACAGCGCGCGGCCGGCTTCCGTCAGGTGCATGCCGTCTGGCTCGCGGCGAAAAAGCGTGGTGCCCAGGCGCGACTCCAGATTGCGGATCTGGACCGACAGTGGCGGCTGCGCCATGTGCAGCCGCATGGCGGCCTTGCCGACGCTGCGCGCCTCGGCCACCTCGACGAAATAGCGAAGCATCTTCAAGTCCATCGACCCATACTAATCTCGTATGGCCTCGTCGCAAAACAGTATTGGACGCACGTTGACTGCGGTGGGAAGCTGGCGCCGTTTCCACACACGCTTGCCACACCAAGGAGATCGGTTCGACATGAGCGAAGACCTTTGCCTGATGACGGCCGCCACGCTGCGCAGGCGCATTGCCCATCGCGACGTCTCCCCGGTGGAGGTCACGCGAGCCGTGCTGCAACGGGCCGAGCAGTTGCAACCCGAACTGAACTGCTTCATCACCCTGTGTGCCGAAGAAGCGATGCAGGAGGCTCGCGAAGCCGAGCGCGCCGTGATGGCCGGGGAGCCGCTGGGCCTGCTGCACGGCATCCCCTACACCTGCAAGGACATCGTCAACACCCGAGGTGTGCGCACCACGTTCGGCTCGCGCCTATTCGAGAACAACATTCCCAATGAGGATGCGCAGGCGGTCGCCCGGATGCGGCGTCATGGAGCCATCCTCATCGGCAAGACAACGACTTCGGAATTTGGCGCGAAGTGCCTGACCGATGCGCCGTTGTTCGGCCGCACGCGCAACGCCTGTAGCGCGGCGCACACCAGCGGTGGCTCCAGCGGCGGGGCCGCTGTAGCCGTGGCCGCCGGCATCGCACCTTTGGCCATCGCCACGGATGGCGGTGGCTCCACAAGAATCCCCGCAGCTTGCAATGGGGTGGTCGGCTTGAAGCAGTCGCTCGGCACCGTCCCGCACAGCCAGGCAGAAGATGCCTTCGGCAACCTCACCTACGTCACGCCCACCACGCGCACCGTGGCCGACACGGCCCTGATGCTCCAGGCCATGGCGGGGGGCGATCCGTGCGATCCCTGGTCAGTCGATGCACCCGTTCCAGACTATGTGGAACGCGTGCGCAGCGCGGTCGACCTTCGCGGCAAGAAGATCCTGTTCGGTCTGGCACTGGGGGACCGGCCGGTGGCCGGTGAAGTGGCCGAGGCGTTCGAAGCGGCGCTGGGGCATCTGCGCGCGCTGGGCGCCGAGCTTTCGCAACTGCAGGACACGGCCGAATTCGAGGTCGAGCCCCTGTGGCGCACCATCAACCACACGGTCTGGCTCACACGCTTCGGCGCGATGGCAAGCGAACGGCCCGACGATCTCAGCCCTTCGCTGCTGCGGCAACTCGAGCTCGCCACCCAGGTGAGCGGCATCGACTACCAGCGTGCCATGTTCGCCCGCACCCGCCTGTTTCGCCACGTGCAGTCGCTCTTGCGCGACAACGATTTCATTGTCACGCCCACCCTGTCGCGCACGGCGCTTCCCATCGACCAGGACCTGTTCGGCGAGATCGACATCGACGGTCGCAGCTACCCGGAACTGCGCGCCAACTGGTTCCCCTGGCTGATGCCCTTCAACCTGACGGGACATCCGGCGGTGACATTGCCCTGCGGTTTCGGCCGCCACGGATTGCCGATCGGCATCCAGTTGGTGGGAAGGTTCCGCGCAGAAGCAGATCTTCTGCCGGTCGCCGCAATGCTGGAGTCCTCGCTCGCCCTTCCTTCACTTCGACCACGACTGGAGTTCGCATGAAAACCCTGCACGCGCATCGTCTCGTTCTCGTTGGACTGGTATCTACCTTGGCAGTGTCCAGCCCGCTTGCGCAGGCGCCGGACGCCTCCAAGACACCCCTGAAGCTGATTGTCGGGTTCCCGGCGGGGGGCGCGCTCGACACCTTGGCGCGTGCGCTTGCCGAGCATTTGCGCGCCTCCAGCGGAGAAACTGTCCTGGTCGAAAACCGTCCTGGCGCCGCGACGCGAATCGCGATCGACCATGTGAAACGAGCACCTGCGGACGGCAGAACAGTGCTGCTGGCGTCGAGCGCGCCCTTCATCATTTTTCCGATGACCTACAAACGGATCGACTACGACGTAGAGCGAGACTTCCAACCAGTCGCACACCTGGTGGACGTGCCGACGGTGATCTCGACAGCGAGCAGCAGCCCCTACCAGACGGTGGACCAGTACGCCACCTGGGTCCGCAGCCATCCCGGCAACGGCAATGTCGGCCTCACCTCCCTGGGGGGTGCACTGCACTTCTCCATCCTCGCTTTCTCCAAGGCCATCGACGTGCCGTTGACGCCCGTTCCGTACAAAGGCGGTGCACAACTGGTCTCCAACGTGGTCGGCGGGCATGTACCGCTTGCAACCGACGCCCTAGCGAGCCAACTACAACTGCATCACGCGGGGAGAGTGCGCATCCTTGCCGTTTCGGGCACGCAGCGCAACCGCGCACTGCCCGATGTGCCGACCCTGAAGGAGACCGGTATCGACGCCTTCGCGCACGCCAATGCGTGGTACGGGGCCTACGTGCCGGCCAAGACCCCGAAAGCCGTGGTCCAGCAACTCGAGAAGGCCTTCGTCGCCGCTGTCCAGCAACCACACGTACAGGCGCAGTTGCAAAGCGCCGGGCTGGAGCCGACCGGCAGGGATGCTGCTGCAGTTGCCAGCCAACTGCGAGCCGAACGCGATTTCTGGCGCCCTATTGTGAAATCGTCCGGCTTCAAGAGCGAAGACTGATCTGCGTCGGGGGCGTGCCACTGAACCGGTCCGCGACAGGCATCCGGCCATGGCTCCTTACCGCGGAGCACAGCTGGCCCCCCCGGCATCTGGGGCCACAGCACATGCACTTCCGCAGGAAGTTTCGGTGCCACAGGCTTTCACCCGCCTGCGCCGCGCCCAGACCGTGGCGCTCCACACGAGCGCAGCCAGGGAGGCGATCACCATCAGGATCAACATCTCCACCCCGATCCGGGACGCCACGCTCAGCCACGAGGTCAGCCCCAGCGCAGCCGCTCCCCCAAACAGCGGAACCGCCAATGGAATGGTGCAGCAGGCCACACACGCACCGGCCACACCCAGCGCTGTCAGTGCAGGTTTTTTCACGCGTTTTCTCCAGTTGATCCATGCGGGTCGATTCCCGTGGACTCACTGTAGGATCTCAAGTTACTTGAGATGCAAGGCGTGCCATGAAGAATTCCGAAACCGCCCCAGAACCCTCGCCAGAGCTACTGACCATCGGCACCCTGGCCAAGCGAGTCGGCTTGGCGGTGTCTGCTCTTCGCTACTACGAGGAAGTGGGCTTGATCCCCCCTGCCTTGCGTCGCGAGAGCGGACATCGTGTCTACCCGGAATCGGTGCAAGGCGTGCTCATCCTCATCCGCCATTGCCGCGATCTGGGCTTTTCCATTGAAGAGACGCGAGAGCTGGTCACGCTGTCCACCAGCAGCGAACGCGACTGCGTGGAGGCGCGCGCCATTGCCCAGGCGCATCTGACGGCCGTGCGGGCCAAGATGGCCGAGTTGCGCCGCCTGGACCAATGCCTGTCGCGCTACATCCGCGCCTGCAGTGCAAGCTGTGCAGGCGGTCCAGCGCCCGACTGCACCATCCTGAGCGATCTTCGCCAGGGCGCACCTGCATCGACCGATTCTTCAGGGTGTTGCGCTTGAGCCGTTTCGCGCTGGAGCGCCATCAGGTCTGGGTCTACCTCATCGTTATCGGCCTGGGTCTGGCTGCGGGGACTGCTTGGCCATCACTTGGCCCGGCGATGGAGCATCTGCTGTGGCCCACCCTGGCCACCCTGCTGTTCGTGACCTTCCTGCAAGTGCCGCTGCTGCACGTGCGGCATGCCCTGCGCGACCGCCGCTTCGCAGCCGCTGTGCTGCTGGGTAATTTTGTGATGCTGCCCCTGCTGGTCTGGGCGTTGGTGGTGGTTTTTGACTTCGACCCGGTCGTGCGACTTGGCGTGCTGCTGGTGCTGCTGGTGCCATGCACCGACTGGTTCATCACCTTCAGCCAGTTGGGCAAGGGCGACTTGCCCCGGGCGATGGCCATCACACCACTGAATCTGGGGTTGCAACTGGTGCTGCTGCCGTTGTACCTGTGGCTGATGACCGACGCCCAGAGCGTGGGCTCATGGGCCTGGTCCACGCTGGCACCGGCCGTGCTGATCGTGCTGGCGCCCCTGGCTTTGGCAGCTCTGGCTGAGCGGTGGCTGGAAACGCAAGCCAAAACCGAGGGGCTGCGCGAAACCCTGGCGTGGTGGCCCGTGCCGCTTTTGTCTCTCGTGGTGTTTCTGATTGCGGGCGCTCAGGTGGGCACCGTGCTGAACGCGCTGCATGAGCTGCAGATGGTGTTGCCAGTGTTCGTGCTGTTCCTCGTGGCAGCTGCCTTGCTGGCCAAAGGCATCGCGCTTCAGTTGCGCTTACCAGCCGAACAAGGCCGAACGCTGGCGTTCAGCATGGGCACCCGCAATTCCTTCGTGGTGTTGCCCTTGGCCCTATTGTTGCCCGCAGGCTGGGAGGTGGTCGCCGTGGTCATCGTCGTGCAGTCAATGGTGGAGCTGTTCGGCATGGCGGCGTATGTGTGGGTGATACCGAGGTACCTGTTCAGGTAGCGCTGTATCGCGCGCCGCCATGGGCACTATGCCCACGCGCATTTGCGAACCGTATCGATGGTGCGTGTCGTGATGTCAGTACCGAACGTGCGCTCAAGCAGCCTCATGAAGACCGGGCCATTGGGGCCAGGAACATAGGTCACGAAAACCTCTGAGCCCACCACCTTGAGAATGCGCGCATCATCGAGCGTGATCGGCAGCGAGAGCTGCCGCGCGCAAGGTTGACGCAGGAACGCCACAACACACTTGGCTCCAGGCGGCAGATCGAACTCGCCAAACGGATCGGCTTCCAGCATGGTCTGGAGGTACTCACTGGATCGAACGAAGGTGATGAACGTGCGGTCAAGATGCGTTTGCATGGCGCGTTCGGCCCGCTGCCGAAGCACCTGTGCGGACCTGGCCCGATCGCTGAAAACAACGTTGCCACTTGACAGCAGCGTTCGCACCTCCGAGAAACCGGCAAGCTCGAAGGCACGCTTGAGCTCCGGCATCGAAGCGTTCATCGGGCTGACTCCGCGGAGGAATGCGACGTGGCGGGGCAATGGTACAGCGTTGGGGTTTGCTTTGGGCAGATTGTCGTTCGGAATGCGAGGTGAGCAGAAGCGCAACACCACCACACGGCGGACCTGACGTGAAAAGTACGCCGCCACATTTGACCGCTTCAAGGAGATGCCTGACAAGGGTGCTGACCCAATTGCGCAGATTTTTGTGCCCGCGGTTCAGCCCCCCACAAGAGGGTGGCCGAGGTCAGCTCACTGGCCTGTTCACTGGCGCTTGGTTTCTGCGGTGGCGTTGGTACGTCAGCGCGGCAGCCACACAGAAGGCCAGCGTGTCCGTGGGCACCACCTGCGAATCATGAAACACGATGGCACGGTTGCCTTCAAACTGCAAGTCGTCCGGGAACAGGGATCTGAACGTATCGACCAGGGTGGTCTGGCAGTTGAAGTACATGGCGTATTCGGTGGGCCTGGACTTCTTCCAGCCGATTCGAACCGTGCTTCCGCTCTTGCTGCGCGTGGTGAGGTAGGCGGGTTCACCCCACTTCATCGTTTCCTCGAGTTCACCAACCCCTGGCGTGGAGGCAGCCGTTCGGAAGATGAGTTCACGCAGCGCCAGCAACTGGCGGCGCATGGCAGGCGGATAGGCTTCGAACGCCTGCGCGACGGCGTTGCTCTGGAACGGCGTCACCATGGCTTCGATCATCAGCTTGCGAGACCGGCGTTCAGTCAACGATGAAAAGGGTGGCGCCAGCGTCAGTGCGCGAGCGATGTGGCTCGGCCCCGTCCGCCACCTGGTAGCTCATGCCGGGCTTCAGGGTGAACTTGCGGCCATCCTTCAGCTCGGTTTCGAGCTCCCCGTCCAGGCACAGCAGGATGTGGCCCTTGGAACACCAGTGGTCGGCCTCGTATCCCCGCGAGTACTCGACCATGCGCACCCGGACGCTGCCGAAGTTCGCCGTGCGCCAGTAGGCAGTGCCGGTGGTGCCTTTGTGCTCCGTGCGGGGAATCGACGCCCAGTCGGTGGTGCCGAAGGGGATGTCTTCCATCTTCATGGTCGATCTCTCTCAAGGTGGGTGTCTGAAGCCCCGATTCTGGCCCAGCAATCGCCCATGTGACGCGTCAAGCCTGGCGCAAGGCAGCGCGGACGAACCCGGTTTTGGCCATGGTGTAAGCCTCCCGGTCATGGGGATACGCAGTGGCGAGTTGCGTCTTGAGAGCCACATACTCTGCGGCGAGTGCTGGTCTTGACCGCAGCGCATTGCGAAACGCCAGTCGATCGTGCCAGACGGGTCCGCCATGAACAACGAGATGAAGATGATGGGTTCGATGCCCGTTGGCCCAGCGCATGAACCACTTGCGATCTGACAAGGAATCATTGAACGCTGCTGACGTGGCGTAGCCGGACTGGCACAAAGGCAGTGCAAGTCTTTCAGCATCGTTGATGGATCGCACACCGGCAAGCATGTCGATCACGGGTTTGGCTCTGAGGCCTGGAACCGCAGTGCTTCCAATGTGCTCAACTTCCACCAACTCGCCTGGGAAAAGAGACAGGAGACGGCTTCGTTCGGCCTCAAACGCCTGTGGCCAAGTGGCTTCATAGGGGTGCAGCGCTATGTCTTCTTGGATCGCAGCGTGAAGCGACTCTTCTTCAGTCATGGATGAGCACTGGGCAACACCGAACCGGTCCGACTCATGTCAATTGCCACCGGAAAGTCCGAAAAACGCAAACGGAAAAGAAATGCATCGCACCGTCTTTGGGAAGATGAGTCCAGAAACAGCGAGGGCAACCGCCATAGCTATTGCGTACCAGAACACCTCCACAAGAGGCACGGGCGTTCCGCCAATGATCAGGCGACCGATAAGGCCCAGCCACAGACCGGCCCAGGCACCCAGAACAAAAGCCCAGGCGCGGTCGGCAGGCGTTGCAGGCGCGTGCCACCAGGACTGGAATTTGGCCCGCTTTTCTGCGACATACGATGCGCTCATTCGTAGGGGCCTTGTTCCGTGAGAGCCGCATCCGTTCAAATGCGGCTAGCGAGAGGGCACAGATATCGTGGAGGCAATCTTATTCACGTCAGCGTACTTCATGTAGCTCGAGAGGGAAGCCGTGACCTTCGGATCTGCTGTTATCTCCGCCATTGCCACCTGGGCAATCATCTGAAATGCTTCTTGAACGGCCAGAGGGCTGAACTCGTATGCCGCTTTTGTTTCGGAGGGACAGTTCTCCGTGATCAGACGCGTCATCAAACCTCCATAAACCCTTTCTGCTGCGTCGCGCTCCTCGGCGGTGATATTCGAGGCAGATGACAGTTCAGGGTGGCTGGCCAGTGCGAAGAACATGAACTTGACGAGTTGTTTCCGTTCCTTCCCATTGAGCGCATCGACCAAACAAGTCGCGAGCTTCTCAGTGGGGGTTGCAGCATAGGACGGGACCGAAAGCAACACGCTCAATCCCAATGCGAGCGCTTTGAATGTTTTTATCACGAGGGTTTCCTTGATGGCTTGGTCCATTCCTTGGGACGCTGACAACGACCCTCACAAGAAGTGGCACGCGAGGGATTATGTCTGGCCCCGCCCACCCTCATCGTTCACTTGCCCCGGCGACTCTTCCCTGAGAAACAGATCGGGATAGAAAACGATGACGCCTTCCGGGGACAATTTCAGCGTGCCGCGGTAGCCGACACTGGGTGCCTCGTAGTCATATTCGGTATCTGACAAGCGTTTGTAACGCTGCGGGAGCACTTCAAACTTCAGCTGCGGGAACGCCAGGTACGCGGCGGGCGCTTGTGCGTCTTCGCCAATGATCAGGCCCAGGCGCCGCGCGGGAAGAAAGTTCGCTGCGGGCGTGAACCCCAGATCCAGATCGATACAACCAGCGATTGGAGGCTGCTCTGTGCCATTCACCGTCCATGTCCCATTGCCGACGGCACAGATTCGCAAGTCCACGGGCACCTCGCCAAGCCACCCCACGACCGCCGCTTCTCGTGTCTGAAAGGCCGCATCCGCCAACACCTCGTAGCGGAGTTGGCAGACCTTGTGTTCGTCCAGAAAGACGGCCGAACCACGCAAGCTCCAACCGGACTTGCTTTGCTCGAATTGGCAGGCATCGTGGCCCGGTGCGTCAAGCCGGCGCCACAAGACCGCAAACGGGGTGTTCATTCAAGCGCTCCTTGAAAATGGCGATGGTCAGAAATATCACCGACCCTGCAAGGCCTGTCGAGTTCGGCTTTCAATCCACGAAGCCCTGGCGGCAGGCACCACGGCACCGTGCAGGATGCATCAGACGCCTGCATCAACCATTTTCTTGATCTTGGTGGCTTTCTCAAAGTGATCAAGCTTGTGGACTTGAATCCACCACGTGGCGGCCTCCATCAGAAGCTCCGGGTCGTCATTCCTGTTCGCAAAGAAGGCGTAAAAGGAAACGCCAACGGATTCGCCCTTGGCCAGTATCTTCTTGGCGCACACGTCTGTGATTTTTTCTCTTAGACAAAGTCTCATTGCGATGCCTCGGCCATCATGCGGTCTCCGCTCAGTACGTCTGCCAGATCCAGCTTGCTCTGCGTCTGGTTGTACGCAGCAGCCGCTTGCATGGCCACCAAGGCCAACTGTTGCGAAACTCGAGAGAGATGAAGTTCTGCAGAATCCATGACTTTGACCATCCTTGGTGCTACACCTCGACCGTGAATCCAAGATCGATTTCCGATCCGGGCTTGCCACCGGAGAGTCCCCAGTTCTCCAGCGGTATTTCGCGCAGCAAAATCTTGACGTGATCCCGAGGAATACCTGTGGATTCGAGGTTCTCCACGATGCACCGGTACAGCTTGCGCTTGGCATCCAGGGAGCGGCCCGTAAAAGCATCAATGCTCACGTGGGTGTACAGGTCGGGCTTGGTTCGGTCCGGCGGGCACTCGAACCGGTGAGGCTCATGCACCAGCAAGCGCAGGTTTCGGTCGTTCGCCGGAATCTGAAAGGCGGTGCGCAGCGCGCTGTGCACGGCTTCCATGATCCTCAGTTCTTGCTCGCGTTCGTGCTGCATGCGAACTTCAATCAGAACACTTGGCATTGAAATCCTCTGTTGCTTTGCATTAGGTGCCTCCCCTGCATTCGGGCAGGTGGTCTGCCCAAGCAGGGGGAGATGCTAACAAGTCGCGGGCATTGAGCGACCGTTTTGACTATGCTCGGACTTTGATTGCTCACCCATGCCAGCGATGATCGCAGGCAGCCCTCGCCCAGGAGAGGTCATGTCGTCCCAAACGCAAATTCAAACCCATTCCGCCATGCCCGCCTCAACTTTGGACCACCTCACCACCCTGCCCCCCACCGAACGCATGCCGGTGCTGTTCATCGGCCATGGCAGCCCCATGAACGCGATCGAAGACAACGCCTACCGACGCAGCTGGCAGGCGCTGGGCGAGCAGCTGCTGGCCAGGCCCGCGCGGCCCCGGTTGATTCTGTGTGTGTCGGCCCACTGGCTCACGCGGGGCTGGCAGCTCACCGCCATGGCGGACCCGCGCACCATTCACGACTTTGGTGGCTTCCCCCAAGCCTTGTTTGACCAGCAGTACCCGGCGCCCGGTGACCCGGCGGCGGCGCAGGCGATCAGTGAACTGGTGCGGCAGCCGGGCAGCGATGCGCCGCTGGGGCTGGACGGGCATGAGTGGGGGCTGGACCATGGGGCGTGGTCGGTGTTGAAGCCGATGTTTCCGGACGCGAGCATTCCGGTGATTCAGCTGGGCATGGATTACGGCCGCCCGCCGGCGGAGCATGCGGCCGTGGGGCGGCAGTTGCGGGAGCTACGCGACCGCGGGGTGCTGATCGTGGGCAGCGGCAACATCGTGCACAACCTGCGGGCCATGCGCCGGGGCATCGGGCCAGGCCAGGCCTACGACTGGGCGATCGAGTTCGACCAGCTCACCACCGGGCATTTGAACCAGGGCAACCTGGACGCGCTGAGCGATTTCCAGCGCAATGCCGCGCTGGCGGCCAATGCCCACCCCACCTGGGAACATTACCTGCCGCTGCTGTACGCGGCCGGTGCGGCGTACGAAGATGAAGCACCCACCTACTTCAACGACGTGTTTGACATGGCTTCGCTGTCCATGCGTTCGGTGGTGTGGGGCGGATGACGCGCGGCACCTCGCCTGATGCCGCGGGTGTGGAGGCGGCGCGCCAGCACTGGGCCAGTGCCTTCAACGCGGGCGACCTGCCCGCCCTGCTGGCCTTGTACGACCCGGCTGCGGTGCTGTGGGGCACCACGTCGGCGGTGTTGATTGACACGCCTGAAGGCATTGCTGCCTACTTTGCGCGCACCTTCGCGGCCCGGCCCGCGCCACGCGTGCAAATGGGCGAAGCCCGTGTGCGCCTTCTAGGCGATGGCGTGGCGCTGTGCAGCGGCGCCTACACCTTGCATCTGAGCAGCGGAGCCGGCGAGCCTCGCGCCCTGCCCGCGCGGTTCAGCCTGGCCTACCGCCGCACGGGCGGGCACTGGCTGATCGTGGACCACCATTCCTCGTTGTCGCCCTGACACCTGCTCTCCTTTTTCCTGCCCGGATGGAATCTCCCTGTTGCCCCATGTCCCTTGAAGTTCGCCCCTTCCAGCCCGTTGATGCACCCGCCGCCACCGACCTGCTCAATGCCATCATCCGCACCGGTGGCACCACAGCCCTGCAAACGCCGCTGAGCGTCGAAGAGAACACCGCCTACTTTCTGGAAGGCCCCAAAGTGCTGTGCTGCCATGTGGCGGTGCTGGACGGCCAACTGGTGGGGTTTCAGTCGCTCGGCCGCCTGCCAGAGTTGCCCGAAGGCTGGGGTGACATCGCCACCTTTGCCGCGGAAGGCCTCACCGGGCGCGGCATTGGCTCTGCCCTGCTGGCGGCCACGCGGGCCAAGGCGCTGGCACTGGGCCTGCACCACATCAATGCCCGCATTCGCGCCGACAACACCGGCGGCCTCACTTACTACAGCCGCATGGGCTTCGTGGACTACCACATGGACCGCGCCGTGCCGCTGGCGGACGGCACGCCGGTGGACCGGGTGTTCAAGCAGTTGGTGCTGTAAGCGAAGTCAGCACTCAGCGCGCCTGCGGGCGACAGCGAGCCGAGTGATCAGCAGCCGGCTGGCATTCCGGCGCAAAGGCAGAGAGCGCGACCGATTCGCCCACGTGCTTGTCGCTCAGCGCTGCGTCTGCCAGGAATTCGCCCACCTGCTGGCGCGACACCTTCATGCTCTGGTAGTCGCCTTCGGCGGAAGCAAAAGCGGGCGTCACCACGGCGTCGTCCGTGAGGTTCACCGGCTGCACCAGCACCCAGTCCAGTCCACTGTCGCGCACGGCGTCTTCCTGTCGCCCTGTGTCGCGAATCTGGGGGCGCAGCATCAAGGCGAACATCAGTCTGAACACCAGCGGCAGGCGCCCTTGCGTGGCGCCAACGCCAAAGCTGGTCTGCACCACCAGCCGGCGCACACCGTGACGGTGCATGGCCTCGATCACGTGGCGCGTGCCCCGGGATCGCACGTCCATGGCGGTGTGGGCGCTGCCCAGCAGGCGCACTCGGATGGGGTTCTCTCGAATGCCCAGCGCCACCACCACCGCGTCGTGGCCTGGCATGGCGCGGTCAATGTCTTCAAAGCGGGTGGCGTCGCCGGTCAATTTGGTGAGTGGTCCGTGCAGGGGCGGCAGTGAATCGGGATTTCGAGCGAAGGCGGTGACCTGCGCCCCCCGGGCGAGCAGGCTGCGGGTGGCGGCGAGGCCGGAGCCGCCGGTGGCGCCAATGACGAGGACTTTCATGAGGATCTCCTGGGCTGATAGAACAAGGCACCAAGTGTGTTGGCTCCAGGATCATGAAACAACGCCCAGAACATCGGATTTCATGATCAATCGTCCAGAACACTTGGACACACAGCAGATTTGCGGCACAGTCGCCCCATGACGCCAGACACCCTCGACCGCTTCTGCGACCCCCTGGGCGAAGCCCTGCATCAATTGCGCATGAGCGGGGTGTTCTATTGCCAGTCCGCCCTCACGACGCCCTGGGGTGCGCATCTGCCGGCCATGCCGGGTTGCCTGCTGATCCACCTGGTCACGCGCGGCCGATGCTGGCTGAGCACCGACAGTGGTGAGGCCAGCGGGCGCTGGCTGCAGGCCGGTGATTTCGCGCTGGTGCCGCACGGCCTGGGGCACAGCGTGCAAAGCGACCCGCAGGCCCTCACGCCCGATCTGTTTGACCTGCCCAGGGAGCTGGTGAGCGAGCGCTTCGAGATTCTTCGCAGCGGCGGCGGGGGCGAGCCGACCCAGATGGTGTGCGCCGCCGTGCGGCTGGATCATCCGGTGGCGCCGCAGTTGCTGTCTGCACTGCCGCCGGTGATCTGCATCGAAGCCGCCGGGCTCACGGCAGACAACTGGCTGCCGTCGCTGTTGCGCCTGATGGCCGATGAAGCGCGACAGATGCGGGCCGGAGGTGAAGCGGTGATCACACGGCTGGCCGACATTCTGGTGATCCAGGCGATCCGGCACTGGGTGCAGCACGACGCGACTGCGCAGTCTGGCTGGCTGGGCGCCTTGAAGGACAAGCGCATTGGTCGGGCCATGGCGATGATCCACCGAGATCCTTCCAAGGACTGGACCGTGGCAACGTTGGCGCAGGCGTCGAGCATGTCACGCTCGGCGTTTGCACAGCGCTTCACGGCACTGGTGGGTGTGCCAGCGGTGGAGTACCTCACTGGCTGGCGCATGAATCTGGCACAGGCGTGGCTGTCTCAGGGACTGAGCATGGCCGAGGTGGCAGCGCGCACGGGCTACCAGTCGGACGTGGCGTTTGCGCGTGCGTTCAAGCGCGTGCAGGGCTCGACCCCGGGTCGGCTTCGACGGGCGGTGAGCGATGCTGTGGTGACATCTGAAAGCGACTCACTCCAGCGACACCGAGGAACCATTCTTCGTCAGCCTCAGGAGAGCCACAGGCATCGCTCCCCTTGAGAGTGATCGCGTGAAGCGCGGCAGGGAGTGCCAGTCCCTCCGGCGCGAAGTGTCGCAGTCCAGAGATACCGTGGAACCGGCTTTGCCGGGCCACTGGTATCGCCCCCTTGAGGGGGTCGCGTGAAGCGCGGCGGGGGTGCTTCCCCGTCAGTGCTCGCGCAGCTTGGCCCGCAGGCGAGCGATCGACTGGCTGTGCAACTGGCAGATGCGCGATTCGGTGACACCGAGCACGGCGGCGATTTCCTTCAGGTTCATGTCGTGCTCGTAGTACATCGACATGATCTGCTGCTCACGCTCGGGCAGGTTCTGGATGGCGCCCACCAGAGCCGTGCGCATGCGCTGGTCCTGCAACACGGCAGACGGGTCGGCATCGTCGTCGCCCATGTGGCGGTCCAGAAAGCCGTCGTCATCGTCGCCATGGCCGCTGATGTCCTCCAGGTACACCAGCTGGGTGCCGCGCACCTTGGCCAGCAGGTGCTGGTAGTCGGCGAGGTCCATGCCCAGCTCTTTGGCGATCTCGGATTCCATGGGCGCGCGGTGCAGCTTCTGCTGCAGACGGTGCACGGCCTGTTCAATGTCTTTCTGGCTCTTGCGCGAGCCACGCGACATCCAGTCGCCGTCGCGCAGCTCGTCGATCATGGCCCCGCGGATGCGCTGGCTGGCAAAGGTCTCGAACTGCACACCCTGGGTGGGCTCGAAACGGGCGATGGCTTCGGTCAGGCCGATCATGCCGACCTGGATCAGGTCGTCGAGCTCCACGCTGGCGGGCAGTTTGGCAATCATGTGGTGGGCCAGGCGGCGCACCAGTGGGCTGTACTTTTTCAGCTGGTCGTCCCGGTTGAGGGTGCCTTTGGCGGTGTACATCGTGATCAGCTCCAGAGCGATTGGGCAGCCCCGTGATGGACTGCGCCCATGCCATCGAACGCAGGCGTGCGATGCAGGTTGGCCAGTGCAGCCGGGCGGTGCTGCCGGGAAATCGTGCTCACCGGTACCCGCTGGGCCCAGGTGGCTTCGGGCCAGTGGTCCAGCGTCAGGCCCAGGTGGCGTTGCGCGCATTCGGTCACCGTGCGCACCACCTGGTCGAGCGGCACAGGGCCGGGCATGTCGGTACTGTGCATGGGCGCCAGCACCGGAGAGAGACCAGCAGCGTGCAGCAGCTTGACGGCGCCGTAGGCGTCGATGCTGGCCTGGGGCTGACCCAGCACCGGCACCAGGGCGCGGCCGCTCAAGCCAGACAACAGGCCGGCCAGATCGAAGGCCGGGGCAAACAGCAGCACCGTGACGCTGGAGGCGAAGGGAGCGAACAGGCGCGAGAGTGCGGCGTCTGCGCCACCGGCGGCGGCTGTGAGCTGCAGGGCCTGCAGGCCGCGGGCACCGGGCATCACCAGCCACTCGCCGCCGTCTGCAGGCCGCTCCAGGCCAGACACGGAAGGATCTTGCAGTGCGCGCAGCAGGCCCAGCGGCGAGCCGTCGTGGCGTTGCCCGCTGGTGGCTTCGGTTTCGGTGGCATCGATGATGACCACCGCATCACCCTGCGCCGTGAGGCGTGTGGCCAGCTTGCACAGCAGCTCGTACGCCAGGGCCGGCTGGGCGGGGCTGGCCAGTGGCATGAGGCTGGGGCCATGACCGAGCGCATCGCTGCGCAGGCCGGCGGCCTGGTCGAAGCCGATGTCAAACATGGGCACCCCCCAGGTCAATGCCACGGGTGGAGATTTGCGAGAAGTACAGGCCCAGGTCGGTCGACTGCGGATCGTAGGCCGACTTGCTCTGGCTGCCCATGGACATGCGCACCAGGGTGGCGGCATCCGGGTTCTGCCAGTCTTCGGGCACACGCTGGCCGTTGGCCACGCCGCGCAGCACCACCTGGTGGCGAATGAGCGCATCGATGGCCGGGCCGAGCTTGACGGCTTCGTCCACCTTGGAGAGCACCACGCCGTGCAACGAGCGCGACTGGAACGAGGTGAGCACGTCGTCGATGGTGTCGCCGTGGGCACCGGCGTTGAGCACCAGGGCCTTCTTCACGTTGGGCACGTCGAGCATGTCGAGCATGTCCTGGATGCGCTGGTCGCGCTGGCCCAGGCCGGCGGTGTCGATGACCACCATGCGCTTGTTGGCCAGCAGGTTGAGCAGGTCCTTGAGTGCGGCGCGGTCGTGGGCCAGGTGGGCCACCACGCCCATGAGGCGGCCGTAAGCGCGCAGCTGCTCAAAGCCGGAGACGCGGTAGCTGTCCAGTGTGATGAGGCCCACGCTGCCAGCGCCGAACTGCTTCACGCATTGCGCGGCGAGCTTGGCGGCGGTGGTGGTCTTGCCCACACCGGTCGCGCCGATCAGCGAGATCACCCCACCTTCGTCACACAGGCCAGCGCCGGGAGCCGCCACCTTGAGGTTGCGGGTGATCACGTCCATCACCCAGCGCACCGCTTCGGCGGGCGAGGCATCCACAGACACGCGTTCGATCACGGCGCGGGCCATGGCCGGTGAGTAACCCGAGCGGATGAGCTTGAGCATGAGGTTGGACTGGATCGGGTGCTGCTTGGACGAGCCCAGCCAGGCCAGGGTGTTGAAGCGCTCTTCGATCATTTCCTTGAGCGCGTTCAGTTCCACGTTCGTGGTGGCGTTGCCACCCAGGCGCGGCGGGGTGGCGTCTTCGAAAGCGGTCGGCGCCGAATTGCGGGTGCGAATGGGCTGCGGCATGTGCGCAGCGGCCACAGGGCGCTCGGGCGTGTTGAAGCGCTGCACCGGCACCTCGATGGGTTGGGCGCGGGTCTGAATGGGGGCCGGGGTGTGCAGTGACTGACGCGCGGGTGTCTGTGCCGGCGTGGCCACGGGTGCGGCAAAAGCGGCGTGGGGTGCCGCAGCAGGCACGGGGGCCTCCGCCTGCCCGGTGAGGGCTTCGCGGCGCTTGCGCAGCATGCGTTCGCGCACATAGTCCTGGAACGACAAGGTGCTCATGGCCAGGGCTTCGGTGTCGCTTTCCACCGAATCGGCAGAAACGGACAGTGGTGCCGCCTGCGCGGCGCGTTCGCTCAGGCTGGCGCGGGGCCGGGCGGCGGTACGGGGCTGCTCGTTCTGCACAGTGGCGGCCAGGCTACCCAGGCTTTCCTCGGCGGCGGCCATCACTTCAAAACCGTGGTCGGTGTTGCGGGTGGAGAGAATGACCGCGCTGTCGCCCAGGGCGTGGCGGGCCTTGGCCATGGCTTCGCGCGAGGTGGGGGCGGTGAATCGCTGGATGTTCATGATGTCATTTCTCCAAGAATCGGGCCAATGCGGATCAGGTGGGTCTCAGGAATTTCGCTGTGTGCCAGCACTTGCAGACGGGGCGCTGCTCGGCGCAGCAGGCGTGCCATGGCGTTGCGGATGGCATCGGGCACCAGCAGGCAGGCGGGCACGCCCTTTTCTTCCTGGCTGTTGGCGATGTCGGTGGCGGACTTGCTCAGCATCTCGGCCACACCGGGGTCCAGCGCGCCAGCGTTCTGACCGGTGAGGGCCTGCATCAGCAGGCGCTCCAGGCCGGGTTCGATGGCAATGACTTCGAGTTCCTTCACCGGGCCATAGATCTGCTGCACGATGGCAGGGGCCAGTGCCATGCGCACGCGGCGGGCCAGTTCCAGCGGGTCGGTGGTGTGGGGCGCGTGTTCGGCGATGGCTTCGATGATGGTGCGGATGTCGCGCACGTGCACCGACTCTTCCAGCAGCAGCTGCAGCACTTTCTGGAAGGTGGCGACGGAGATCATCTTGGGCACGACTTCTTCGATCAGTTTCGGGGCCAGGCGGGTCACGTGTTCGACCAGGTCCTGGGTCTCCGTCCGGCTCAGCAACTTGGCGGCCTGGACTTGCATCAAGTGTGAAAGATGCGTGGCCAACACAGTCTCGGAATCAACCACGGTAAAACCGGCCATCTGCGCGTTTTCCTTCTGCTTTTCTTCGATCCAGTGCGCTGGAAGGCCAAAAGCAGGGTCGGTGGTGGGGGTGCCGATGAGCGGTGTGCCGATGCCACCCGGGTCGATGGCCAGGAACTGGCCGGGGAACACCTCGCCCTCGCCCACCACCACGCCACGCAGGGTGATGCGGTAGGCGCTGGGGCGCAGTTCCAGGTTGTCGCGCACATGCACGGCAGGCGGCAGAAAGCCCACTTCTTGCGCAAATTTCTTGCGCACGCCCTTGATACGGGTGAGCAGGTCGCCCTGGCGCGTCTTGTCGACCATGGCGATCAGGCGGTAGCCCAGTTCCAGGCCCAGCAGGTCCACCGGCTGCAGGTCGTCCCAGGTGGCCTCGCCGTCGCCGGCGGCTTCTGGAGCGCTGCTCTCCACGGGCTTGGGTGCGTTTTCCTGCTGGTAACGCCACCAGGTGAGTCCACCCAGCAGGGCCGCGAACAGCAGGAACACCACATGCGGCATGCCGGGAATGATGCCCAGCAGAAACAGCACCGACGCTGCAATGCCCAGCACGCGCGAAGAGCTGAACATCTGCTGCGTGACTTGCTTGCCCAGGTCGTTGCCCTTGCCCACACGAGACACCACCATGGCCGCCGCCACCGAGATCAGCAGCGAAGGAATCTGTGCCACCAGCGCATCGCCCACCGCCAGCAGGATGTAGCTGTTGGCTGCATCGCCGGCTGAGAGGCCATGCTGCACCATGCCGATGGCAAATCCGCCAACGATGTTGATGATCAGGATCAGGATGCCGGCGATGGCATCGCCGCGCACGAACTTGGCTGCACCGTCCATGGAGCCAAAGAACTCGGCCTCTTCGCCCACTTCGGCGCGGCGGCGCTTGGCTTCCTTTTCGTCGATCAGGCCGGCGCCCAGGTCGGCGTCGATAGCCATCTGCTTGCCGGGCATGGCGTCCAGCGTGAAGCGGGCCGACACTTCGGCGATGCGCTCCGAGCCCTTGGTGATCACGATGAAGTTGATCACCACCAGGATGATGAACACCACAAAACCGACCGCGAAGTTGCCGCCAATGAGGAAGTGGCCGAAGGCCTCGATCACCGCGCCGGCCGCGCCCGGGCCGGTGTGGCCTTCGAGCAGCACCACACGCGTGGAGGCCACGTTGAGCGACAGGCGCAGCAGCGTGGTCAGCAGCAGCACCGTGGGAAAGACCGAGAAGTCCAGCGGGCGCTGCATGTAGGCGGCCACCATCATCACCAGCAGCGCGAGCGCGATGTTGAGCGTGAAGAAGGTGTCCAGCAGCCAGGGCGGCAGGGGCAGCACCATCATCGACAACACCGTCATGACCAGCATGGGTGCGGCCAGGCCGCCGGCGAGCGCGCCGTTGCGCTGGAACCATTGCTGCAGGGGCTGCAGGGCGTTCATCGGATTTCCTCCGTGCGTGTAGTGGCCACGGCTTTGTGGTGGGGATCGAGTTCAGGCGGCACCTGCGGCGTGGGCACTTCGCGGGGCATGACGCCCTCGCCCTTCATGGCGGCCTTGAGCTGGTACACATAGGCCAGCACCTGCGCCACGGCGGTGTACAGGGCCGACGGAATTTCGTCGTCAATCTCAGCGTGGGCGTACAGGGCACGCGCCAGCATGGGTGCCTGCAACACCGGCACCTGGTTGGCCTGGGCCACCTCGCGGATCTTCATGGCCAGCAGGTCCGCGCCCTTGGCCACCACGCGCGGTGCGCCCATGGTGGCGTCGTCGTACTTGATGGCCACGGCGTAGTGGGTCGGGTTCATCACCACCAGGTCGGCCTTGGGCACGGCACCAATGCTGTTGCGCTGCGCCAACTGGCGCTGGCGCGCACGGCGCTGGCCCTTCACATGCGGGTCGCCTTCCATTTCCTTGTGCTCGCGCTTCACTTCCTGGTGCGACATGCGCATCTTTTGCGCGTGCAGGAATTTCTGCGCCGGCACGTCAAGCACGGCCACCAGCAGAATCACCGTGAGCAGAAAGCCCACGCCCATCGAAAGCCAACTGCCCAATTGCCCCAACGCGCCTTCCAGCGGGCGCATCAGCAAGGTGGCGAACTGCTCCACATGGACAGAGATGAACTGCCAGGCCACCAGGCCCAAGAGAATGGTGATGCCTGTGAGCTTGGCCACCTCGACAAGTTGCTGCTTGGAGAACAGACGCTTGAGGCCGGCCAGTGGGCTCAGGCGGGTGAGGTCGGGCGTGATGGGTTTGGTGCTGTAGGCGTAGCTGCCGGCAGCCACCGTGGTGGCAATGGCCAAGGCGAGCACCAGCAGGCCCATCGGCAGGTAGATCATCAGACCGTCACCAAAACCACTGGCCAGACGCTCCACCACCGCTTGCGGGTGCTGCAGGGTGGCATGGTCAAAACGCAGCTGCCTTTGCAGCGCACTGCGCATCATCTCGAACCCCATGGGGGCCAGCACCATCAGGGCCGCCGCGCCACCACCGAGCACCGCCAGGTTCGACAAGTCCTTGGAACGCGCAACCTGACCGTCCTGCCGCGCCTTTTTCAGGCGCTGCGGCGTCGCGGGTAGGTTCTTGTCCTGACTGGAAGATTCCATGGTGCTGTCTCATCGGAGGGATGAGACAGATTGTGGAAGTCGGGTTGGAAAACTAAAGGGGAATAAGGAGGATGGAACCGTGCTTATTCGGATTCCTTCTTGTCTTTCTCCGGCTGGGTGGCTTGGCCGGGTCTCGGCCCGGCGGCCGACCTTCTTTCTTTTGCGTCGCCAAAAGAAAGAAGGCAAAGAAAAGGCGAGCCGGATGCGCTGTCCCTTCGCTTCGCTACGGGCACACTGCGTTGCTCGGTCCGGGCGGGGGTGCGCGCAAACTCGCCTTCGGCTCAAACATGCGCGCCCCTTGTCCCGCCCGGCCCTGCGCTACTCGCCAGCGCATGACGGCGGGAGCGGGGTCGGGGGCATTTCCTCCGGCAACTTGGCTGGCGCGGCCCCCACCCCAGCCCTCCCCCAGCGGGGGAGGGAGTGAAGGCACGCTCACCTGAGGGGGAGTCCGCTCCCGATCCCGCCATTGCCGTGTGGCCGGGCTGAGCAGCGCAGCGGCGTGGGGATCAGAAATTCGCATGTCCGAAGGCCGCGCAGCGGACAAGTTTGCGAATTTCCCCCACGACGCGAGCAGCGCATGGGACCCCGCAGGGGCCCGGACTTCGGCTCGCCTTTCTTTTGGGTACTTTTCTTTGGCGAAGCAAAGAAAAGTACCTCGGCCGCCGGGCCGAGACCCGGCCAAACCAAGCATCCGGAGAAGAAGAGAACTGGCGCGCAAAGGCCCCTCACCCCAACCCTCTCCCCAAAGGGGCGAGGGAGTGAAGTCAAAGCAACCTCAGAACCCCAGACTCGCCAACAAATCGTCCACCTGCGCCTGATCACTCACCACGTCCGTGCGCCCCTCAGGGTTCACCACCGGCCCCGCCAGCTCAAACGCCTGATCGTGCCCCGGCTGGCCAGATGGTGCCGACTGCAGCAGCAAGCCCAGCAGCTGTTCCTCGATGGTGCTGGCCAGTTGCACCACGCGGTTGATCACCTGGCCGGTGAGGTCGTGGAAGTCCTGCGCCATCATGATGTCGGTCAGGCGTGCGTCGGTCTGTTCGCTGATGCGCACCACGTCGTTGGACCACTCCATCAGCTCCGGCATGGCCTTGGCCAGGGCCGGCACGCGGCTGATGGTATCGGCCAGCTTGCGGCCACGTTCGGCCAGCTCGGCCTGTTCGTTCTTGCCCAGTTCGACGTGATTAAGCACTTTTTCGGCCGCCTCGCCGGTGAGACGGGCAATGTAGGACAGGCGGCTTTGTGCGTCGGGCAACTGGTCGACCGAGCCCTTGAGCTTGTCGGTGTAGCCCAGTTCTTTCAGTGCGTCGTGCAGCTGCCGGGTGATGGAGCCCAGCTGCTGGAACATTTCATTGCCGCCGGTGCCTGTGGGTTGTTCTTCATGCATGGTCGTGCTCCCCTCACAGGCCCAGTTTCTTGAAGATGTTGGCCATCTTGTCTTCCAGCGTCGCCTTGGTGAAGGGCTTGACGATGTAGCCAGCCGCTCCGTTTTGCGCTGCCAGCACGATGTCTTCCTTGCGCGCCTCGGCGGTGACCATGAGCACGGGCAGGTGTTTGAGCTTTTCGTCCTTCTTGATTTCAGCAAGCAGCTCGAAACCGTTCATGTTCGGCATGTTGATGTCGGACACCACGAAATTGAAATTGCCGTTGCGCAGCTTGTTCAGCGCGATGGCACCGTCCTCGGCCTCGTCGGCGTCGGCATGGCCAATCTCTTTCAGGAGGTTGCGCACGATGCGACGCATGGTGGAGAAGTCGTCAACGATCAGGAATTTCATCGGGGTGGACATGCAGGCCTCCGTCGGTGCGGTTGGAGCAGAAATAGGGCGAAAAGGGGCGGATAGGGGGCAGCGGCGACTCAGCGACCGCTTTCTATGGGAATCTTCGTCACTTGTGGCGAATTCTGAAGGGATGAATTGGGCGTGGCGGCCGGCATCAGCCGTTCCTGTGCTTCCTCCGTCAGCACCACGATGCTGATGCGGCGGTTGATCGGGTCGGTGGGCGACTCCGGGCGCAGCAACTGGCTGGAGGCCAGACCTTCCACGCGCAGCAGCTTGTTGTCGGGCAGGCCGCCGACCACCAGTTCACGGCGCGAGGCGTTGGCCCGGTCGGCCGAGAGTTCCCAGTTGCTGTAGCCGCGCTCGCCGCTGCCATAGGGCGTGGCGTCGGTGTGGCCGGCCAGTGCGATGCGGTTCTCCACATCGCCCAGTGCGGCACCGATGCCTCGCAGGATCTCGCTCATGTACGGCTTCACCAGGGCGCTGCCGGTGTCGAACATGGGCCGGTTCTGCTGATCGACGATCTGGATGTGCAGGCCGTCGAGCGTGGTCTCCAGCTGGATCTGCGAGCCGTATTCGGCCAGTTTCGGGTTGCTGGAAATGACCGTCTGGATCTTGCTCTGCAGTTCCTGAATGCGGTTTGCCTCGTTGCGCGCGCGTTCTTCCTTGGCCATCTGCGTCCACATCTGCTTGGAGGCGCGCTCGGCGTCGCCACCGTCGACCTGGCCGGCGGACTTGCTCAGGTCGCGCCCGCCACCGGGCAGGATGCTGTTGCTGTTGCCGGTGCCATCACCACCCATGAGCGAGACCTTGACCGGGTTGCTGAAGTAGCTGGCAATGCCTTGCAGCTCACCCTTGGAGGTGGAGCCCAGCAGCCACATGAGCAGAAAAAACGCCATCATGGCCGTCACGAAGTCGGCGTAGGCAATCTTCCAGGCACCGCCGTGCGCGACGTGCCCAGTCTTCTTGATGCGCTTGATGATGATGGGCTGTAGCTTTCTTCCGTCGGCCATGGCGGTCCTCCGTTGCGTGCGGTGTCAGTGCGTTGGTGAATGCTTCAGGCTCAGGCTGGTGCCTTCTTGCCCTTGACGTGGCCTTCGAGCTCCGTGAATGTGGGGCGCTCGGTGGACTGCAGCACCTTGCGACCGAATTCAATGGCGGTGGCGGGCGCGTAGCCCTGCATGCTGGCCAGCAGCGTGCTCTTGATGCATTGCAGCTCCTTGGTGCCCTCTTCCATCTTCTGGTCGATCACACCGGCCAGGGGTTCGGCAATGGCGTAGGCCAGGAAAATACCTAGAAACGTACCCACCAGGGCAGAGCCGATCATGGCGCCCAGCACCGCTGGTGGCTGACCCACCGAACCCATGGTCTTGATCACGCCCAGCACCGCGGCCACGATGCCGAAGGCAGGCAGACCACCGGCCACGCGGGTGATGGCCGCCACGGGCGCATGGCCCTCCTGGTGGTGGGTTTCGATTTCACTGTCCATCAGCGATTCGATCTCGTGCGCATTGAGGTTGCCCGAAACCATCATGCGCAGGTAATCGGTGATGAACTCGACCACATGGTGATCGCTCGCAATGGCGGGGTATTTCTTGAACACCGGCGATTCGTGCGGGTTCTCCACATCGTTCTCGATGGCCATCAGGCCTTCCTTGCGGGCTTTTTGCAGCAGGTCGTACTGCAGCGCCAGCAACTGCATGTAGCGCTCCTTGGTGTACTTGGAGCCCTTGAGCGCCATGGGAATGGCCTTCATGGTGGCCTTGAGCACCTTGGGCTGGTTGTTCACCACAAACGCACCGATCGCACCGCCGCCGATGATCAGCATCTCCAGCGGCAAGGCCTTCATGATCACGGCCATGTTGCCACCCGCAATGGCAAAGCCGCCAAAGATGCAGCCAAGTGCGACAACGTATCCGATGATGACAAACATGTTCGTGTGCCTGAAACAGAACGCTGGAAGCGGGCGCCAGCGTGGTGTGAGGGGTTTAACTTTCTAGCGGTCAACTCTATGGGCGATCGACCACGGCCATAAACGCGAAATGGACCCGCATCGGGGTCCATTTCGGGGTTTGCAAATCGCCGCCAATCCCGCTGCATATTTTCCAGAGACACCGCGGAACCGGCTTCGCCGGGCCGCAGGTGTCGCCCCCTGGGGGGTGACGCACTGAAAGTGCGGCGCGGGGGGGCGTCAATGAAGGCGCAAACCACCGCTGGCTGCAGCACCCTTGCCTGCCCGGGCCGGTGGCTCGCACATGCCGCAGATGAAGTTGCGCGCATTCTCATAGGGTTCGGTCACGAAGTGACCACCGCAGCAGGAGCACTTGGTCAAGGTCAGCATGCCGTTGTCCACAAACTTCACCAGGCGCCAGGCCCTTGTGATGGACAACAGCGGCTCGATCGCGCTGGCCTGCATCTGGTCGGCGTAAAGGCGGAAGGCCTTGATCACGGTATCGATCTCTTCCAGCTCGCTGGTCTTGGAGAGGTACTCGTGGATGTTCAGGAACAGCGACGAATGGATGTTGGGCTGCCAGGTCAGGAACCAGTCGGTGGAGAAAGGCAACTGGCCTTTCGAAGGGCTCTTGCCCGCAACCTCCTTGTACAGGCGCAACAGGCGCTCATACGACAGGCTGGTTTCATACTCCAGCACCTGCAGCCGCGCACCCAGCTGGATCAGGGCAATGGCGCGCTCGATGTCACGCGACTCGTTGAGGATGCTTTTTTGCGTGGCCATTGCTGTCTCCAGGATGGAAGTGAGAGATGTCTTGTCCAGAGGTGCCGAGGAACCGGCTTCGCCGGGCCTCTGGCACCGCCCCCTTGAAGGGGGTGACGCCGAAGGCGGCGCGGGGGTGATCCAGATTCAGTGCGCCGTGGCGCTGCTCATCGATTCAGCAAACTTTCCGGCCATCAGGATGCTGGCGTGCAACTGTGTGGTGGTGGCGTTGTCCACCTTCTTCACGTTGTGGTTGGTCAGCAGGTTCCACACCAGGTCGTCGTCCACACGGAAACGGCACAGCAACATGTTGCTCGAAGCGATCTTGAGCAGCTGAGCAGTGGAGAGCATGCCCAGCAGATCGGCAGCCTCTTCGCTCACACCCAGACGGTACAGCGCTTCGGCGCGGTCCTTGCGGATCAGGTTCTGAGCCAGCATCAGGTAGGTCAGGTTGGCTTCGCGGATTTCGGCCAAGAGTTGTTCGCTGTCCATGGTGTTCTCCTTAGTTGTCGAGTCGCTGAGGGCGGGAGGCTTGCTTGCGTTTGCTTTCTCGATGTATGTAATTGTGTCGACCCGTGAAAAAACTTGAATCGGCGAATGGCTGTTTGACGTGTCGGGACCCCCCTACGGCTTGTCAGGCAAATTCCTACAACCTTGGTTCTCATTTTGGTGATTCCTGTAACCCCCCGCGCCGCCTTCGGCGTCACCCCCCTGAGGGGGGCGATGCGAGTGGCCCAGCGAAGCCGGTTCCACCGCATCTCTGATCGAGGCGCGGGGCTCTCCGCCACACACCAGCGCATGACGGCGGAGACCGGGAGCGGGGACATTTCCTCCGGTTGCATGGTTGGCGCGAGCCCTCACCCCAACCCTCCCCAAATGGGCGAGGGAGTGAAGACAAGGCTCCGAGAAGGGAAGTCCGCTCCCGATCCCGCTTGTGCCGTGTGGCCGGGCTGAGCAGCGCAGCGGCGTGGGGATCAGAAATTCGCATGTCCGAAGGACGCGCAGCGGACAAGTTTGCGAATTTCCCC
>NZ_JAVDWU010000005.1:160000-378934 GCF_031457455.1 Hydrogenophaga palleronii | reverse complement strand
CAGGCCAACCAGATCCCGCAGGGCGTGCTCTCCCTGCTGCGCTGATCGAAGCAAGAAGACAACCCCAGCATGCGCTGCACCCACGGGTGTGGCGCCTCAGGCGGCGAAAGCGGCAGAAGCGGTGGACAACCGCTTCTGCCGCTTTTTTTTGTTCCCTGGCCTTGCAATCCCTGAAACAGCACCCGGGAAGCCCGCCTTTTCCGGGCGATGAAAAACGGGGTGGCGTTGAAGAATACGCCAGGGCCACCGAAATCGAACTCAACGGACTTCTAAAAAAGGTTCGTCGTCCGGCAAGTGAATGCGGCGAGACGGTCAAAGCCCCAGGGCCCAGCCGGCGCGAGCATTCCTGCCCCGGTCATGGCAGCCGGCCGTTGTGGCCGGTGTCGAGATTGGCAGCGATGCCGGATTGCCTTTTTATTTTTAGGAGTTAGTCATGACCACCATCAACACCAACGTGATGTCGATGAACGCACAGCGCAACCTGCAATCCTCGCAGGGCTCGCTGGCCACTTCCATGCAGCGCCTGTCTTCGGGCCTGCGCGTCAACAGCGCCAAGGACGACGCCGCCGGCCTGGCCATTGCAGAGCGCATGAACGCTCAGATCAAGGGTCTGAGCGTGGCCGCCCGCAACGCCAACGACGGCATCTCGCTGGCGCAGACCGCTGAAGGCGCGCTGGGCAAAGTCGGCGACATGCTGCAGCGCATGCGCGAACTGTCCGTGCAGTCGGCCAACGCCACCAACAGTGCCGACGACCGCAAGGCCCTGCAGGCCGAAGTCAAGCAGCTCACCGACGAGATCGACCGCGTCTCGCAGCAGACCTCGTTCAACGGCAAGAAGATCCTGGACGGCTCCTTTACCGCCGCCACCTTCCAGGTCGGCGCCAACGCCGGTGACAACATCACCATCGGTTCGCTGGCCAACACCACGGCAGCCAACCTCAGCACCGTGGCCTACGCCGAGCTGACCGAAACGGTGGACCCTGCCGACATCACGGACTATGCAACCGAGATCGACGCCGGCACGCTGACCATCGCGGTGGGCGCAGGCGACGACGTCGATCTGGGCGCCATCGGTGCGGCCAGCTCCGAGACCGCGCGCCTGGGCCAGGTCATTGAAGCCATCAACCGCAAGACAGGTGAGACCGGTGTGTCCGCCTACCTGGTGACCAACAACGACGGCACCTTCGACGTGGAGATCCTCTCATCCAGGCTGGATGAAGACGGTGAACCTGAAACCATCACCCTCACCGGTTTCAGCGCCGCCACCACCGGCATTGCCGACGACGGCAGCGGCATCGTCGCCGCCACCGATGACCTCACCGGCATCTCCAGCGTGGACGTGACCAGCGAAAAGGGTGCCTACATCGCCATCAAGAAGATCGATGACGCCCTGGACCAGGTCAACGGCGCCCGCGCCACCCTGGGTGCGGTGCAGAGCCGTTTTGAGAGCGCCGTGGCCAACATCCAGATCGGTGTGGAGAATCTCTCTGCTTCGCGTGGCCGCATCATGGACGCCGACTTCGCCAAGGAAACCGCCAACCTCTCGCGTGCACAGATCCTGCAGCAGGCCGGCACCGCCATGGTGGCCCAGGCCAATCAGGTGCCGCAGGGCGTTCTGTCACTCCTTAAAGGTTGACGGTTTCTTGCCGATAGAACCTTCATACCCGTCTGCCTGACGGGTCTCTGAAGGCGTCACACCCGAGCGGCCAAGGCGGTTCACAGCCCCTGCCGCTGCGGGTCTTGTGGAATGCGCACAGTGCATGCAAGCCGCGTGCGCTGCGCACATCCCGGAAAGGACATCCCATGGCCATTTCATCGCCAGGCCTTGCCAGTGGCATCGACATCCAGGGCATCGTGTCCAAACTGGTGGCGCTCGAACAAGCGCCGCTGATCCCGCTACAGCAGAAAGCCGCCTCCCTCCAGAGCAAGCTCTCTATCTACGGCAGCATCAAGTCCATGGTCTCCGGTCTGGCCGACGCGGCAGCCAAGCTCTCAGCTCCCAGCGCCTGGACCAGCGTGCGTGGCATGACCTCCATGCCCGACGCAGTGAACATCAGCGTGGCCCCCGGCACCGCCGCCACCTCCATGGCCATTGAAGTGCAGAGCCTGGCCAAGGCCCAGTCGGTGGCCTCCGGTGCCGTGCCTGTAGGCACCGCCATGGGCGGCGGCAGCCTGAGTATCCAGATCGGCAACTGGTCCGGTGGCAGCTTCGCACCCGGCAGTGCGACCGCCGTGCCCGTGGACATTGCACCCGGCGATACGCTCAGCCAGATTGCCACCAAGATCAACGCAGCCGGCGCGGGCGTGAACGCCACCGTGTTGCGCGACGCTTCCGGCGAGCGGCTGCTGGTGCGATCCAACACCACCGGTGAGGTCAACGGCTTCCGGATTCAGGCCACCGACGACGATGGGGACGACACCGATGCGGATGGGCTCTCGCGCCTCGCATTTGATCCCGGCACCGCCAGTGGCATGACGCAGAGTCAGGCCGGATCGAACGCACAGGCCACGGTCAACAATGTGCCCATCACATCGGCCACCAACACGATCACCGACGCCCTGCCCGGTATCACGCTCACACTGTCCAAGGCCACAACCGGTCCGGCAGAAGTGTCGGTGGGGGTGGACAGGGAGTCGATGCGCAAGAACATCCAGGCCTTCGTCGACGCGTACAACACCATCAACAACATGCTGGCCACGGCCACCAAATACGACCCCGACACCAAGGTGGCGGGCTCCCTGCAGGGCGACAGCACGGCCGTAGGCCTGCAGAACGCGCTGCGCGGCATGATGCGCTCGGTCACGGCCAGCGAACCATATTCGCGCCTGATGGACGTGGGCATCGAGATGAAGACCGGCGGTGTGATGTCCATCAACACATCCAAGCTCGATGCCGCACTGCAAAGACCCCAAGCCCTGCAGTCACTGTTCGCCCAAACCAGCAGCGTGGCCACCGAGCGCGGTTTTGGCCTGAAGGTGAAAGCGTTTGCCGATGGCCTGCTGTCCGTCAACGGTCTGGTGAGCACGCGCACCGAAGCCCTCAAGAGCGCCGGAACGCGCAACACCAAGGAAATGGAGAAGGTGAGCGACCGCGCGGCGCGTGCCGAGGTTCGCTACCTGGCGCAATACAACGCGATGGACGCCGCGGTGGGCCAGCTCAGTGGGCTCAATGCCTTCGTGACGCAGCAGATCACGTTGTGGAACAACATCAAGCGCTGATACAGCCCCTTTTCCCCCTGACCCGACCGATGCAAGGGACTGCCGGGGAACGCCTTTATTGCCGCCGGGCCGCCCAGGCAAAGCACCCATCAGGGGACAGCGACCCGCGCAGCGGTGGAGCACGGGGGGCATTCTTCGGGGCGCGCGCTGCATCAACATTCAGGAGGAAAAGAGCATGGCATTTCCAACCCAAACAGATGAACGGATACCTACAGTCCCTGGCACATATGCCGATAAAAAAAGGCATCAGGTACAAGGAAACCAAGCCATGTTCACACCCGTCAGCACCCGCGCAGCATCTGCCTACAAAACCGTCGCAGCCGAAACCGGCGTGCAGGGTGCCGATCCGCACCAGCTCGTCAACCTTCTGTTCGATGCACTGTTGCAAGCCATGAATCAGGCGCGTGGCGCTTTGGAGCGCGGCGACCTGGAAACCAAAGCCAAGGCACTCAGCAAGGCCGTGCGCATTCTGGAAGAAGGCCTCAGAGTGGGGCTCAACCTGCAGGAAGGTGGCGAGCTCGCACATCGCCTGCAGGCCGTCTACGCCTACAGCGTGCAACGTCTGACCATCGCCAACATGCGCAACGATGGCACCCTCATCACCGAGGTGACAGACCTGATTGAACCGGTGGCGCAATCATGGAAAGACATCCGCGCCACCGCCCTGCAGCCCGCAACGGGCCCTGGAGCCTGATCATGGAGCACACCTTGCTGGACTACTACCGCGCCATCGACGACGCCAGCCAGAAGATGCTGCAGGCTGCGCAAAGCGAAAACTGGGACCAGGTGGTCCGCCTGGAAGGCGCCTGCGCCGTGCTGATCGCCCAGCTGCGCAGCAAATCACGCACCGACCAACTCGCCCCCGCCGAGCGCAAGGAAAAGACCAAGATCATGCAACGCATCCTGCGCGCCGACGCCGAAATCCGTTGCCTGGCCGAACCCTGGCTGAACGATCTGGAAGTGCTCATGGAGACGAAGGTCCATTGACCCCCCCGCGCCGCGCCAGAGGCGCGTCACCCCCCAGGGGGCGATACCAGCCGTCCGGCAAAGCCGGCCCGGCGGTATCACTGGAATGAGACACGCACTCCGGAAGCGCGGGAGAAAAACGAGATACGAAGAGACAGCAGGAGGGGAGCGCAAGCAAGCCAGCGCAGCGAAGATCAAAAGCGAGCGGCGAAGCAGTCCAGGGATGTCGAAGATCCGGCTTTGCCGGTCAGAGACATCGCCCCCCTGGGGGGGTGACGCCGAAGGCGGCGCGGGGGGGAGCAGTGATGAACAGGAACGTCGTCAGACGTTCATGTTCATCACATCCGTATAAGCCTGGACCATCCGGTTGCGCACATGCAGGGTGGCCTGGAAGCCGATCTGGGACTTCTGCATGGCCAGCATGGTTTCTTCCAGGCTGACGTTGGGATTGCCCAGTTGAACCTGGGTCTGCAGGCGGGAGGCTTCGTTCTGGCTGGCACTGACCGATTGCAGGGCGCTCTTGAAGCTGTCGGTGATGCCCGGGCCTGCGGCGGCGCCGGCGCCAGGACGCTTCAAGGCGTTGGCACCCACGCCGGTGAGGGCTTGACTGGTCAGGGGGCTGATGCGCATGTCCATGGCGGTGTCCTTCAACTTCAAATGATCACATCCCAATGCTAGGGAGGGTGCTTCGGGGCCGCTGGGGAATAAGGGGGACAAACCCGGTCCTTTTCGTCGGTATGGCGCAGACGCCGGACCCGAATAATCGGTCGCAACAGGGGGCCTTTCCCCTGCCAGACATCCCTTATTCGACCCACCTCGACCCATGAGCACCTCTGTCGCCGAACTGGATCTGCAACCCGTGCGTCGCCCCAATGCGCTGGCCGATGGCTTTGCGCGCATGGACCCGGCGCAGAAGATCAAGCTGGGTCTGGGCATGCTGGCCCTGCTGGGCATCGTGGCTGCGTTCTTCTTCATGGGGCGCCAGGCCGAATGGCGGGTGCTGTATTCGAACCTGAGCGACCGCGACGGCGGCGCCATCGTGGCCCAGCTCACGCAGATGAACGTGCCCTACAAGCACACCGAAGGCGGCATGGCCATCATGGTGCCGGCCGACAAAGTGCACGACACGCGCTTGCGCCTGGCTTCACAAGGCCTGCCCAAGGGTTCGGTGGCCGGCTTCGAGCTGATGGAGTCCAACCGCTTCGGCATGACCCAGTTCCAGGAACGCCTGACCTTCCAGCGCGGTCTGGAAGGCGAGCTCACCCGTTCCATCCAGTCGCTCTCTTCAGTGCAGAGCGCGCGTATTCACCTGGCGCTGCCCAACCAGAACGGCTTCTTCCGCGAACAGCAAAAGCCCAGTGCCTCGGTGCTGCTCACCCTGCACCCCGGGCGCGTGCTCGACCGGGCGCAGGTGGCCGGCATTGTGCATCTGGTGGCCTCCAGCGTGCCGGAAATGAATCCCAAGGCGGTCAGTGTGGTCGACGACGCCGGCTCCCTGCTCTCCAGCAACACCGACGGCCCCTCGCAGGGTGCAGACACCCAGAAACTGCAGTACGTCCAGCAAATGGAACAGGTCTACACCCGGCGCATCCTGGACATGCTGGAGCCGCTGGTCGGTGTGGGCAACGTGAAGGCACAGGTCAGCGCTGACGTGGACTTCTCGCTGGTGGAATCCACATCCGAACAGCACCGCCCGAACCAGAGCGGCGAACCGGTGACCATCCGAAGCCAGCAGACCGTGGAAGACGGCGCAGGCCCGACCACCCAGCCCGCAGGCGTGCCTGGCGCAGTGACCAATCAGCCGCCCGCCGTGGGCCAGGCGCCCATCAACGGCGACCCCGGCCAGCTGGGCGTCGCAGGGGCGGCCGAGAAGGCCGGTGCCATGCGCCGCGAATCGGTGGTGAACTACGAAGTCGACAAGACCGTGAAGGTGGTACGCGAAGCCAGTGGCCAGGTGCGTCGCCTCAGCGCGGCCGTGGTCATCAACCATCGCACCAGTTTGGACCGTTCCGGCAAAGAAACCTCCACCCCGATTCCGCCCGAACAGATCGAGCAGATGACGGCGCTGGTGCGCGAGACCATTGGCTTCAACCAGGGTCGCGGCGACTCGGTCAATCTGGTGAACGTGGCCTTCAACACAGTCAAACCGCCCGAAGAAGCACCCGTGGCCTGGTGGAAGCAGGTGGAGAACCACGAGCTTGCCCGCTCGCTGGCCTGGCCCTTGGGCATGGTGATGCTGGGCCTGCTGGTGGTGCTGGGCATGGTGCGCCCCGGCCTGAAGCTGATGCGCTCACCTGCGACCGAAACCCGCAAGGTGCAACCCCTCAACGCCCTGGTCAACGAAACACCTGAGCGCCCCGGCCTGCCCATGCCGAGCCCGCAAGAGATCACGGCCGAACAGACCCGCATGTCGGACGCCAAACGCCTTGCGCTGGAGAACCCGGTGGCGGTGGCGAACATCGTCAAGGGGTGGGTGAATGGTGAGTCTCCAGCATGACTGTGAAGCACCCCCTGCGCCGCTTCGCGGCTTCCCCCTCTCTCGCCTTCGGCGGCAGGGGGACGGCACCTGAGGCCCGGCAAAGCCGGCTCCTCGGTGCCCCTGGACTGAGGCATCGCGCTCCGGTGTGTGCCTTTTGTTTCGCATAGAGATAGTCAAGGAAGAAGAACATGGAAGACCAGGGCATACACGACGCGGCGATTTTTTTGATGTCGCTGGGTGAAGAAGAAGCGGCCGAGGTGTTCAAGCATCTCAGCCCGAAGGAAGTGCAGAAGCTGGGCGAGACCATCGCCAAGACGCGCTCGGTCTCGCACGAGCGGGTGGATCAGGTGATGCAGAAGTTCACCAGCGCTGCCGCGTCCCAAAGCCTGCTGGTCTCCGACACCGACAACTATGTGCGTGCCGTGCTCAAGCGTGCGCTGGGCGACGACAAGGCCGCGCTGCTGATCGACCGCATCCTGCAAGGCGGCGATGTGTCCGGCATTGAAAGCCTGAAGTGGATGGACCCGTTCTCCATCGCCGAGCTGCTGCGCAACGAGCACCCCCAGATCGTGGCGGCCATTCTGGTGCACCTCGAGGCCGACCAGACCGCTGCCGTGCTGAAGAACTTCACCGAGCGCACACGCAACGAGGTCATGTTGCGCATCGCCACCCTCGAGGGCATTCAACCCACGGCCTTGAAAGACCTCAACGAAGTGCTGTTCAAGGTGCTCGCCGGTGGCGACAAGATCCGCAAGACCTCGATGGGTGGCGTGAAGACGGCCGCCGAGATCATCAACATGATGGGCACCCAGATCGAGAACACGGTGATCGAGTCGATCCGCGAGTTCGATGCCGAACTGGCGCAGAAGATCATGGACAAGATGTTCGTCTTCGAAGACCTGCTCAAGCTGGATCCGAAGTCGGTGCAGATGGTGCTCAAGGAAGTGTCTTCCGATTCGCTGGTGATCGCGCTCAAGGGCTCCACCAACGATCTGCGCGAGCTGGTGCTGGCCAACATGTCCACGCGTGCCGCCGAGGCCCTGCGCGAAGACCTGGAGTCGCGCGGACCGATCCGCCTGTCCGAGGTCGAGAACCAGCAGAAGGAGATTCTGAAGATCGTGCGACGCCTGTCTGACGAAGGCCAGATCGTGATCGGGGGAGCGGAGGATGAAAGCTTTGTCTGAACACGACTACCCCCCGCGCCGCAGGAAGGTAACCCCCCCCGCGCCGCTTCGCGTCACCCCCCCAAAGGGGGGCGATACCTTGGACCGGCAAAGCCGGATCTTCGGTATCCCTGGATGGGGACACGCGCTCCGGTTCAGCCTGTGGTTTCCCGCACCTCTGCAGGGAGCGTCGCATGGTCAATAAGAACAACCCCCATTCCCGCTTTGTCCCGCGCGAGGAGATCGACGGTGTGTCTGCCTGGCAATTTTCTGCGGTGGACGGCAGTGAAGACCATGTGACGCTGGGGAGTGACGGCGATGCGGCGCCGCTGATCGATGAAGCCGCATTGAAGCAGGCGGCTGAGGAGGCTTATGCCGAGGGTTATGCCCACGGTCGTGAAGCGGGCGGCCGTGAAGTGCGTGATGCGCTGGAGGCCACGGTGCGCAAGGCGGCCGAAGAGACGGCTGTTCGCATGGCGCAACTGCTGCACAACACCCGCGACCATCTGCAAAAGAGTGAAGACCAAATTTCTCGCCACATTCTGGAGCTGGCCTGCGACCTGGCGCGCCAGGTGGTGCGTCAGGAGCTGCACAGCGATCCTGGGCACCTCAAGCCTGTGATCGCCGAGGCGCTGGCTCAGTTGGTTGAAGACGGCCTGCCCGCCACCGTGCGCATGAACCCTTCTGACCTGGCGCTGATGCAGGGTGCATTGAACGAGAACATCGGCAAGTCGCCACCGACCTTCGTGGCCGACCCCAACATCACGCCGGGCGGCTGCATGGTCGAATCGCCCAGCACCTCGGTGGACGCCACGATCGAGAAGCGCTGGGCCCGTGCGGTGGGCAACCTGGGCATGGAAGTTGAATGGAATCCGGGGAATGCTGATGTGTGACTTTGAAGCACCCCCCGCGCCGCAGGGCTGGGATTCACCCCCCGCGCCGCTTCGCGTCACCCCCCTCAAGGGGGGCGATACCAGAGGCCCGGCGAAGCCGGTTCCTCGGTATCTCTGGAACAAGTCACTTCACTCCGGAGCTGGGCTTGTGTACTCCTTGCAAAACTGCATGCACATGAGGACCACACCATGAACGACAGCACCTTCGAGGGCGCCAGCCGCTGGGGGCATTTCATGGAAGACCTGCGGGAGAACGCCGCTGTGCACACGCCGCTGGAGGTGAGGGGCACGCTGACGCGGCTGGCGGGGCTGGTGCTGGAAGCCGTGGGGTTGAAGGTGCCGGTGGGGTCTCAGTGTCTGATTGGCAATGGTCCCAAGGACCCTGTGCTGGCGGAGGTGGTGGGTTTCTCGGGTGACCGGGCTTACTTGATGCCGGCTGGCGACACGCATGGGCTGTCGAGCGGTGCCAGTGTCACGCCGCTGGCGCCTTACCGGCCGGTGCCTCGCATGGGCCAGGCGAACAAGCCGCCTTCGCCTGACGACCGGGGCGCGCTGCGTTTGCCGCTGGGTGCCGGGCTGCTGGGCCGGGTGGTGGATTCGCATGGTCACCCGCTGGATCACCAGGGGCCCATCATCAATGTGGACATGGCGCCGATGGACCGCCAGCCCATCAATGCCATGGACCGCGACCCGGTTCGTGAACCGCTGGACACCGGCGTGCGTGCGATCAATGCCTTGCTGACGGTGGGGCGCGGCCAGCGCATCGGCCTGTTTGCCGGCTCCGGCGTGGGCAAGAGCGTGCTGCTGGGCATGATGGCGCGTTACACCCGGGCCGATGTGATCGTGGTGGGCCTGATTGGCGAGCGCGGTCGCGAGGTGAAGGAATTCATCGAGGACATCCTCGGCCCCGAAGGGCGCCAGCGCTCGGTGGTGGTGGCCGCTCCGGCCGATGCACCGCCGCTGGTGCGCATGCAGGGCGCCAGCTACGCCACGGCGATTGCCGAACGTTTTCGCGACGACGGCCTGGACGTGCTGTTGCTCATGGACTCGCTCACCCGCTACGCCATGGCGCAGCGCGAGATCGCACTGGCCATTGGCGAACCACCGGCCACCAAGGGCTACCCGCCGTCGTGCTTTGCCAAGCTGCCGCAGTTGGTGGAGCGCAGCGGGAACGGTCTGAACGGCGTGGGATCGATCACCGCCTTCTACACCGTGCTCTCTGAGGGTGACGACCAGCAGGACCCGATCGCCGATGCCGCGCGTGCCATTCTGGATGGCCACATCGTGCTGTCGCGCTCGCTGGCCGAATCGGGCCACTTTCCGGCCATCGACGTGGAGGCATCGGCCTCACGCGTGATGCAGAACGTGGCCAAGCCGGCGCATCTGGAACTCGCGCGGCGCTTCCGTGCGCTGTATTCACGTTTCATGAAGAGCCGCGACCTGATCCAGCTCGGTGCCTACATGGCCGGCAGCGACCCGGAGACCGACCGCGCGATCGCACTGTACCCGGCGCTGCAGCGCTTCCTGATGCAGGGCATGTTCGATGCCTCCACCATGGAGGCCAGCCTGACCGAACTCGAAGCCGCCCTGCAGGACGAAGGCAAGCCCGCACCCGCAGCGCAAGGCCGCCCGCAGCGCGCACCGAACCGCCATGTCTGAACGCGCAGCATCACGATCGTCCACCCCTTCTCCAGTGAAAACCAACCCAAAGAGGCCCACGCATGACCACCATTCAGACCTTGAACAAAGTGGTGGAGATCGCCGAACGCCGACGCGATGTGGCGCTGGCGGCCCTTGCCCAGTTGCAGCGTGAAATGCAGATCGCCCAGGACCAGATGGATCAGCTCGAAGCCTATGCGCGGGAAGCACAACAACGCTGGAGCGCGCGCAGCAGCACCGGCATCGACGCCGCGCTGCTGCACCACCACCGCCACTTCCTGCAGAAAATCGAACACGCCATCGAGTTCCAGCGCGGCGTGCTGAGCAGCCGCGAGGACATGATCGCCCAGCACCAGGAACAGGTGCGCGTGGCCGAGCGCGATGTGGCCGGCCTGCGCAAGTTCACCGAGAAAAAAATCCAGGCACAGGCCCAGGTGATGGAACGCAGGGAACAGAAGCACACCGACGAAATGGCCCTGACCATCCACTTGCGCCAGCGACTGGCGCAGGCGCAGGCACACGCGCGCTCCGGCGCCTGACCCGCCCCTGCGTCGACCTCGCCCCCTCTTCCGAACGACCCCAGGACACGCCCCCCATGAGCTCCACTTCCGCACCCGCCTCCCAGACGGCGTCGTCATCCACCAGCCAGACCGCTCAGGCCAACCGCGCAGGTCAGCCCGGTGCTCGCCGGGCGACCGAACCCGGTGCCGACAACAGCCTGTTCGCCAACCTGCTTTCCCTGCTGGCCGACACCCACGAACAGGCCCTGCCCGAGCTCGGTGCCGAGCTCACCACTGGCGCGGAAGAAGACCCGTCGCTGCCGGGCGCCGAGGAGGCACTCGAAGACAATCCGTTGGCTGCCCTGGCCGGCTGGCCGGGGTCGCCGGTGCCGGCCGAGACAGGCCACGTGGCCTCTTCGGAAGCACAGCGGGTCGACGCCCCGATCGACACAGCAGCCGACGTCGATCCATCGATGCAGGCCGTCGATGAGCCCGCCCCCGAAATCGACATGGCCACCGATCGTGCGGCCCACGAATCGCCTCAGGATCCGGCCGCCGCCAACCAGCGGCCACAGGCCTCACAAAAAGGCCTTTCCGCCACGGCCCTGGCCCAGGCACAGCCCATCAAGACTGGCACTGCAGCCCACGCAGCCGCTGCGGCCGTGCAGCGACCGGACGGCAACGGCATGGTGTGGCGGCGCACGGGCGGCGGTGCGGCCGAAGGCATGCCCCTGTCGGGCACCGCGCAACTGGCAGGCGTGCGCAGCACCGTCACCCTCAACGACCGCTTTGGCCACCACCTGGCGGGTCAGGGTTTGAGCCCCGTCGTGGCACGCGAGGCCGTTGCCACCGGGTTCGCGTCGGTTCAGGCCAGCAGCGGCACGAATGGCACCACCGGCGTGGTCTCGGTTTCGGGCGCGGTGGGCGGCGCAGATGCCAGCCTGGCCGCAGGCAGCGCCAGCGGTGCAGACACCGCCGGTGGCGGTGACCATGCCGATGACGCACACAACGCCGAAACGGACAGCCAGAACCCGGATGCCTCCGAGGCGTTCACCGAAGCCGAAGGCCAGCAGATCAGCCACTGGGGCACGCAGAACCTGCGCCACGCCAGCCTGCGGGTGGGCCAGGGTGGACAGGATGCCATCGACATCCAGCTGTCGGTCAAGGGCCAGGAAGTGCAAGTGGATTTCCGAACCGACAACACCGACGCCCAGGCCTCGCTGAAGAACAGCGCCGACGAATCGCTGGCCGAGATGCTGCAACGCAGCGGCATTCACCTCGCTGGGGTGTCGGTGGGCGCGCAGGGTCAAGGATCCGAGCGCAAGGCATCGACGAGCGAGTCCGGACCAGCGCGTGCCAACCGCGCACCTCAGCGGGTGGACGACACGCCCATGACACCCGTGGTACCACGCAGCGCGCCGCTGCGGCCCGACGGCAGCCGCCCGCTCGATCTTTTCGTTTGACGGGGTACACCCCCCTGCGCCGCTGCGCGGCTTCCCCCCCTCTGTGGCGCGCCTGCGGCGCTTCGAGGGGGGACGCACCCTGTGGCCCGGCGAAGCCGGTTCCACGGGTGCCCTGGAATTGGACACTTCGCTCCGGAGGGCAAAGCACTCCCCTGCGCTGCTTTACGTGGGTCTGAGTCCCGCGAATAAGCAGCTTTTCCGGTGCTTTTCTGCCGAACGGTGGCAGGGGTGGCGCTCAATAATTCCTCCGAACCGACACGCTTTTGGGGCGTGTCCAGCGCCCCAATCCCGGGGCGGACCCACAGAGGAATTCCATGTCAGCTGCCGCCGCCGCCGCCACCGCCCCCGAAGCCGCCGCTCCTGCGAAGCCCAAGAGCCGAAAGCTGCTGTACATCCTGCTCGGGGTGGTCGTCATGGGCCTGCTCGCTGCGGGCGGCGCGCTCTATCTGCTGAAAAAGAACACCGCCGATGACGAGCTCTACGACGACGAAGAGATCGTTGAGTCGACGCCGGCACGCCCGGAGACCCCACCCGTGTTCCTTCCCCTGGAAAACATGGTGGTCAACCTGGCCGACCCCGGTGGCAACCGCTTCGTTCAGATCGGCATCTCGCTGCAGATCCAGGACAAGAAGACCGGAGAAGAAATGCAGGCATACATGCCGAGCATTCGCAGCAGCGTGCTGTTGCTGATTTCCCAGCGCACCTCCGAGGAGCTGCTGCAGCTGGCCGGCAAAGAGAAACTCGCCAACGACATCGTGGCCAACATCTCCCGGATCATGGGCTACCGCCTGCCCGAAGCCGCACCGGTCAAAGGTGAACAACCCAAGCGCAAGTCCCAGCTGCCGCCCAACCCGGTGCAGGCGGTGCTGTTCTCCAGTTTCATCGTGCAGTGACCGCTGCGCACTGAACGACCACCCTCCGCAGACAGGCCCACACCATGTCCGATTCGTTTCTCTCCCAGGAAGAAATCGACGCCCTGCTCGAAGGCGTCACCGGCGAAAGCCAGAAGCTCGAAAAGGAAGACACGCCCAAAGGCGGGGTGCGCGATTACAACCTCTCCAGCCAGGAGCGCATTGTGCGCGGGCGCATGCCCACCATGGAAATCGTCAACGAGCGGTTTTCGCGCAACCTGCGCCTGGGCCTGTTCAACTTCATCCGCCGCAGCCCTGAGATATCGGTGGGCGCGGTCCAGGTGCAGAAATACAGCGCCTTCCTGCGCGAGCTGGTGGTGCCCACCAACTTCAACATCATGGCGATCCGCCCGCTGCGCGGCAACGGCCTGGTGGTGTGTGAGCCCACGCTGCTGTTCGGCGTGATCGACAGTCTGTTCGGCGGCACCGGCAAGTTCCACACCCGCATCGAAGGGCGTGACTTCTCACCGACCGAGCAGCGCGTGATCAACCGCCTGGTGGACGTGGTGGCCGAGGAGTACAAGAAGGCCTGGCGCGGCGTGTACCCGATCGAGCTGTCGTACCAGCGTTCGGAAATGCAGCCGCAATTCGCCACCATTGCCACCCCCAGCGAGATCGTGGTGTCGACCAGCTTCACGCTGGAGATAGGCGACATCACCGGCTCACTGCATCTGTGCATTCCCTATGCCACGCTGGAGCCGATCCGCGATGTGCTGTATTCCAGCGTGCAGGGCGACGCCATCGAGGTGGACCGCCGCTGGATCAAGCTGCTGAGCCACGAGATCCAGGCCGCCGAGGTCACGCTGGTGGCCGAACTGGCCAAGACCGATGCCACGGTGGAACAGTTGCTGGCCATGCAGGTCGGCGACTTCATCGAACTCGACCGCAACCCGGCGATCCAGGCCCACGTGGACGGGGTACCGATCGTTGAGTGCCAGTACGGCACCCACAAAGGCAAGTACGCCCTGCGCGTGGATCGCAACCTGCGCGGACCCGATACGACCTGGCTTGGAGATTCCTATGTCCACTGAGAGCACCGACACCATGAACGATTCCGTGAGCGACGACTGGGCACAGGCCCTCGAAGAACAAGCCAGCGCCGAACAGGCCGACAGTGCACCTGCCTTCGACAGCAATGCCGCACCGCTGACGACCCCGCCCAGCGGTGGCGCTGGTGCCGCAGGCGCGCCGGTGCAGGACATCCAGATGGTGCTGGACATTCCGGTGCAGCTCTCGGTGGAACTGGGCCGCACCCGTGTGCCCATCAAGTACATCCTGCAGCTGGCCCAGGGCTCCATCGTCGAACTCGATGCCCTCGCCGGTGAGCCCATGGACGTATTAATCAACGGCTACCTGATCGCCCAGGGTGAGGTGGTGGTGGTGAACGACAAGTTCGGTATTCGGTTGACGGACATCGTGACGCCTTCTGAACGCATGAGAAGGGTAAGCCGTACCTGAGGTACGGCACCCCCCCGCGCCGCCTTCGGCGTCGCCCCCCTGGAAGGGGGGCGATACCAGAGGCCCGGCAAAGCCGGTTCCTCGGTATCTCTGGATTGACTTCCCCTCGTTCGTTGCATCTGTTCTTTTTCCGCTTCACTTTTTTGTTCTCACTTCCCTACCGCTTCGGCTGACCCCTCATGCTTCAAAACGCTGCCCCCGCCATTGCGCTGCTGGTCATCATGGTCGTGATGGCTCTGGTGTTGCAGCGTTTCCGCCGCCACATCCCGGGTGCGGCCTTGCACGGTGGCCCGAAGCTGCAGGTGCTGTCTTCGTTGTCGCTGGGTCCTCAGCAGCGGGTGGTCACGGTGCAGGTGGGTCAGGGTGATGATGCGGTGTGTCTGGTGCTGGGCGTGGCTGCCGGCGCTGTGCAGGCGCTGCACCAGATGCCGCTGCCGCCCGAGGCGTTGAACCCCACTGAGACCGCTGCGCCCACCGGCTTTGCTGCCCGACTGGCCCAGCTGGCACAACCGCACAAGGTCACCAAATGATGGACTTGACCCACCCCCGCCGCGATACGCGCGTGCCCCTTGAAGGGGGCGGCGGCAGCGGTGCGACCATGACCGTTTCGCGTCGCACCTGGAACAATCCGCCCTTCGTGAGCGATGAGGAACTCATGTCCCGCCCGCGCCGCACCGCGCGCGTCGCCCCTCAACGTGGCGGGTTTGCACACCGCCTGTGGCACCTGTTGACCACCCATGGCGCGGGCAGCTTCGTCCGGCTGGTGCTGGCCGCCAGTGTGTTGCTGCTGGCCACGGACGTCTGGGCCCAGGCCGCAGCAACGCCCGGTGCCACTGGTCCCTCTCTGCCCCTGATGGTGGGCCAGGGTCCGAACGGCAACTCGTACTCGGTGCCGATCCAGACGCTGCTGTTCTTCACCGCGCTGTCGTTCCTGCCGGCCATGCTGCTGCTCATGACCGGCTTCACCCGCATCGTCATCGTGTTGTCACTGATGCGCCAGGCGCTGGGCACCCAGTCGGCGCCGCCCAACCAGGTGGTGGTGGGTCTGTCGCTGTTCCTCACCTTCTTCGTGATGGGCCCCACGCTCGACAAGGTCTACCAGGACGCCTACGCTCCCTATTCGCAGAACGCCATCAGCTTCGAAGTGGCGCTCGAGCGCGGCCAGGCGCCCATGCGCGCCTTCATGCTCAAGCAGACACGGCAATCTGACTTCGAACTCTTTGCCAACCTGGCCCGCCTGCCCAACGACGTGACCGCCGAGACCGCACCCTTTCGCGTGCTGGTGCCAGCTTTCGTCACCAGCGAACTCAAGACGGCCTTTCAGATCGGGTTCATGATCTTCATTCCCTTCCTGGTGATCGACATGGTGGTAGCCAGCGTGTTGATGTCGCTGGGCATGATGATGCTGTCGCCGGTGCTGGTGGCGCTGCCGTTCAAGCTGATGCTGTTCGTTCTTGCGGACGGCTGGAATCTGTTGATCGGCTCTTTGGCCGCATCATTCGCCCAGTAGGAGAAAACATGGATCCCCAAGCCGCCCTCACGATGGGGCAGAACGCCCTCTTCCTGCTGCTCATGGTGGCCGCGCCCGTGCTGGCCACGGTGCTGGGTGTGGGTCTGACGGTGAGTCTGTTCCAGGCCATCACGCAGATCCACGAAGCCACGCTGTCTTTTGTGCCCAAGCTGATCGCGGCCATTGCGGTTTTCGCGATTGCCGGCCCCTGGATGATGACGACGATGGTGGAGTTCATCCGCAACACCATCTTGTCGATCCCCAATTTCGCTGTATGAGGCCCCCCCCCCCTGCGCCGCTGACGCGGCTTCCCCCCTCTCTGGCGCGCCTGCGGCGCTTGGAGGGGGGACCGCAGCTTGGGCCGGCAAAGCCGGACCCTCGTTGCCCCTGGTCCTGGCTCCCCCTCGGTGACAGATTTGACCGTTCATTCAGCTTCGCCGCGATTCAGCGCGTCTCGACTGCACGGGTATTGGGGGCGTAGACCATGCCCACCTTCACCGAAGCCGACATCATGGCCTGGGTCATGCCGGTGTTCTGGCCGTTTCTGCGCATCCTGGCGGTGTTTTCGAGTGCGCCGATCTTTTCTTCCCGCTCGGTGCCGGTGCGCACGCGGGTGGGGCTGGCGTTCGTTGTGGCGGTGTGTGCGCAGGCCGGTTTGCCGCCGCAGCCGCTGATCGGGCTGACCGATCCCATGGCTTTTCAGGTGGTGTTGCAGCAGGTGGTGCTGGGTGTGGCCATAGGCCTGGCGGTGCGCATCGTGTTTGCTTCTGTGGAGCTGGCGGGTGAGTTGATCGGCCTGCAGATGGGCCTGAACTTCGCGGGCTTCTTTGACCCCACGACCAACTCGCAGACCAGCACGGTGGGCCGCTTCTTCGGCAACATGACCATGCTGCTGTTCGTGGTGCTGGGTGGGCACCTCATGCTGCTACAGGTGGTGGTGGCCAGTTTCGAGACCTTCCCCGTGGGTGGCAACGCGTTCGAGTCGATCAACCGCCTGCGCCTGCACGAACTCGGCGCGGTGATGTTCCGCTATGGGCTGTGGATCGCGCTGCCCATGATCGGCATGCTACTGTTCATCAACATCGTGCTGGGTATCGTCTCGCGCATCGCGCCCCAGATGAATGCCTTTGCTATCGGCTTTCCACTCACCCTCTCGGCCGGCCTGCTGGGCATTGCCTTTACCCTGCCCATGCTGGACACGCCGGTCATCGCATTGATGCGCCTGGCCACCAGCATCTTCACGGGCGGGTGAACGGCGCTGCGCACCTTCAGGCTCACAGGAGCTGCGACACGCTCTTCAACAGCGGCAGCGGGGTGGCGCGCCAGAGAGCCCCGAAGCGCGCCAGCGGAATCTGGCCGCGCAGGATGACGCCGTAGTTGAGTGACGGCACGTGGGGAAAATAATCCCTCTGTATGGAGACAATCTGGCGGAATCCCTTGCGGTGGTAATAAGCAAGCTGCGGGTCGGTCGGCTCGCCGCTGCGCCGCCTGCGTCTGGCATGCACATACGACCAAATGGGCATGCCAGCATTCTTTTCCAAGGCTTTGCGAAGACCCGGGATGGGTGATCCCAGATAGATGTCCCGCCATCCACCTTTGAGCAAGTACGGATACAGGAAGGCGAACATCGCTTCGACCGCCTGGGGCTGGATGCTGCTCAGGCTCACGCCGAACAGCGAGCGTGTGGGTTGCTCAGGGGCCACGTCCACGGCGGCGCAATCCTGCCATTGCACCGGTGCGGTGAACATCGCAGGCGCGACCGGGCGCAGAAAGAGTGACGCCAGCGCGCGGCCCGAATCGACGCAGAAGGCGCCAACGCTCAGTGAAGGATGGGCGGCGATCCGGCGCTTGAGCATGTCTGCACTCGCTGCCTGACCGGGCTCCCACTTCGCTCGTTCGAGAGCGAGCAAGGCAGGGACGTCGTCCGCCGTCAGGAAGCGGCTAGACAGCATGGGTGACAGCGGTGGCTTGGGGCTTGGGCCCGCTGACCTCATCGATCAGGCCCGACAGGTAGCCCCGCGTGATCACGGCATGCTCGCTGTAGGCCTGGAGAGGCAGGAGGAGCCGGTGCAGCCGCTTCAAACGGAAGAACGGAACCGCAGGAAAAAGATGGTGCTCGGCATGAAAGTTGACACCGTTCTGCGCGATAAGAAGGCGCTCCACCCATCCGGCCAGAACGGTGCGCGACCCGAGGATGCCCGCCGCAGGCATACCGTAGTGTTCGCCAATGTCACGCAAGTACAGAATCGCCATCAGGAAGGTCGCCAACGGCAGCAACCAGTAGAGCAACATCGCCACCCAAAGATCGAAATACGTGGCCAGGCCGGCCACTGCGATCCAGAACAAGGCGCGCGTGATGCGCACGGCTCGTGGCAACTCAACGGCCATGCCGGCGTCGACCGTGTAGCGCTTCAATTCCGCCAAGGTATAGAAGCCGATGCAATGCTTCAGCACCTCGACCCACACCTGCGTCCGCGACATGGGGAACTGGTAGCGCGCTCTCTTCAGCGATGACACCCAGTTGGGGTCGAGGTCCGTGGCCACATGGGCGTGGTGCTGAAAGTGGTTTCGGCGAAAACCATGCACCGTGATGAAAAAAGGCAGCGCCGTGAGCACATCGCCCAGCACATCGTTGAGCGCGCGTCGTTGGCGGCTGAACTGATGATGCGAAAAGTCGTGCATCAGCGTGAGCAGGGCATGCTGCCGCGTCGCGATAAGCAGCATGCAGGCCACGCTGACGGGAACACTGGCGATCTCCATGGCCACGCCAGCCAGCGCGAAGATGCACAACCACTCCAGCAGCGTCTGCAACAACAAGCGCAGCGGCGCCGGCCGCACAAGCCGTGCGAGCACCTCTCGGTCAAGTTGAATGCCCTGTGGGCGTCGTTCCCAACACGTGGGACGTACATCGCTCATGAACTGCCCTCTTGGTTACAAAGGCGGCGATGCTAGAGAACGAATGTGGCAACCGCGTGACACCGCCATGCCATGGCAACGACGATGGCATTCGCGCCTGGGGCAAGGTGCGCACCGCAGCCACCACCGCGCCGTTCATGATCAACCCGCAATCGAGCGCTCCAGGAGCCTGCGCAGCCTTCACTCCCCCTTCTGGTCGTAGCGCTTTCACGCCCAATCAAATACGAACCCAAGAGGGTGAGATGACGAGGGCGCTACAAGCACACGCGTATCAGTCCACCAGTCCGTGTTGGAACCTGGCGAATCACAACCTAGCCAGCAATTGCGGCACCGCCGCCACCAGCATGGTGAACGACAGGGCCGCGAGGTTGAAGTTCTGCACGATGGCGCGATGCGCATCCTTCTCCATGCCGCGCAGCGTGCACCACAGCGTGGGCACCACGCCGGTGAAGCCCCCGATGCCGCCCATGAAGCCCCCTGCCCCGCCGGCCACGCCATCGGCCAGACGCCCTCCGCGCGTCACCCGGGGCAAACGCGACGACACCAGCATGGCCGGGCACCAAACCACCAGCACGCAACCCAGTGTCAGCTTGAAGAGATCGGCATTGAGGTGCGGCAGCACCGCGACGCCAACGGGAACGCCCACCGCTCCACCGGCCAGAAAGGGCCACAGCGCCGGCCAGCGAAAGCCCCGCCGGGTAGTGAATACGGCCACCAGTTGCCCCGTGAGCGAACCGAACACCGCCAACACCGCAGCCACGCGCGGCTCAATGCCCCAGACCCAGAACGACATGGCCACCATGCTGAAGGCAAAACCCGAGAGGCCCTGCACGAAACCGGCCACGACCGCGCCGACCACGATCAACCAGAGTTCAGGTGTCATCTCAACCACTCATTCCCACTTCAGGTCGTAGAGCTTCCAATCGTCGTCCACCAGCCGCCATTCCATGCGCACGGTGTAGGGCGAAGCGCGTTCGGGGATCAGGCCCTGGGCACCGGTCACCAGCACCTGTGCGTCGGTGTAGCCCGTCAGCTTCGATGCCGGGTCGATGCGGGTCTGGTGGCCCACGGCAAACACCTTGATGTTGGCGTAGCGGTAGAAGATGGCCATCATCGTCTTGCGCGCCAGCTCGGCGTCCAGATCGCCCTGCATGCGAAACCGCGTGTCCACCAGGTCCATCACAGCCCCTGCGTCCTTGGCCTCAATGCTTGCCTGAAGCTGGCGCACGGTGGCTTCCAGCCGGGCCTGCGGATCGGACTTGCTGCAGGCACCCAGCAGCAAGGCCGTGCCCATGACCCAGGCCATCAGCCCACGCATCACCCATCCAGATTTGTTCAGAACCACCGGGCACTCCCCATCAGAAGAAGCTGCCACTGTAATCGCCCCTGCCGCGCGGGCATTGGCGCCTCAAGGGTATTCCCATGGGTACTTCTACCGTATAGGCAAAGGGCAATGCACCCACTATCTTTCGGCTGCGAAAGTCTTCCTCGCCAAACGACGAGGCGGGCCTGCCTGCGCTTCCCATTCCATTCCAAGAAAGCGTCACTCCCGTCATGAGCCTGGTCCACCTGCTGCTGAGACACGCCACCCTCCACCCCGAACGACCCGCCATCCTGTACGGCACCGAGCACTGGGTCAGCTACGGGCAGTGGACCGCTCGCAGCGCCGGCCTGGCGCAGCGCATGCAGGCCGCCGGGCTGGTGCCGGGCGACCGCGTGCTGATCTTCATGCGCAACCAGCCACGCTACCTGGAGATTCTTTGGGCGGCCTGGTGGGCCGGGCTGGTGGTGGTACCGGTCAACGCCAAGCTGCATCCGCGCGAAGTCGAGTGGATTGCGGCCGACGCGCAAGCCCGCTGGGCCTTTGTGACGCACGACGTCGCGGTCGCGCCGCTGGCCGGTCTGGAACGCCAGATCGACGTGGAATCGGACGCCTGCGACGAGCTGCTGGCGCCGGTGAGCGATGCCCTGGCCGTGCCAGTGGTGGAGCGCGATCCGAATGACCTGGCTTGGCTCTTCTACACCAGCGGGACCACCGGCCGCCCCAAGGGCGTGATGCTCACGCACCGCAACCTCATGACCATGGGCCTGACCTATTTCATCGACGTGGACCCGGTGGCCGCCGTTGACGCCATCGTCTACGCCGCGCCCATGTCGCATGGGGCCGGCCTGTACGCCATACCCCATGTGATGGCCGGCGCCCGGCATGTGATCCCCGCCTCCGGGGGTGTGGAGCCGGTCGAGCTGTTTGAGCTGGGGTGGCAGGTCGGTCCGCTGTCAACCTTCGCCGCACCCACCATCGTCAAACGCCTGGTGGACCATGCCGAACACCACGGCATCGACACATCACGTTCCGCGCAGGCCTTCAAGACCATCGTGTACGGCGGCGCGCCCATGTACGCGGCCGACATCCGGCGCGCCCTGCAGGTGATGGGGCCGCGCTTCGTGCAGATCTACGGACAGGGTGAAACCCCCATGGTGGCGACCGCCCTGTCGCGCGCGCAGCTGAGCGACACCACCCATCCGCGCTGGCTGGAGCGCATCGCGTCGGTGGGCGTGGCACAAACACCGGTGCAGCTGCGCGTGGCCGACGCTGAGGGCCAGCCGCTGCCCACCGGCGAAGTGGGCGAGGTGCTGGTCAAAGGCGACAGCGTGATGGCCGGCTACTGGAACAACCCATCGGCCACGGCCGCTGCGGTGCGCGACGGCTGGCTGTTCACCGGCGACACGGGCTGCCTGGACGCCGACGGCTTCCTGACATTGAAGGACCGCAGCAAGGACCTGATCATCAGCGGCGGCTCCAACATCTACCCGCGCGAAGTGGAAGAGGTGCTGTTGACCCTGCCCGGCGTCAACGAAGTGGCGGTGGTGGGCACGCCCGATCCGGAATGGGGTGAATCGGTGGTGGCCTTCGTGGTGCTGCAGCCTGGCGCAAGCGTCACGGTCGACGCACTGGACCAGCACTGCCTGGCCCGGATGGCCCGGTTCAAGCGGCCCAAGCGCTACGAGCTGGTGAGCGAACTGCCCAAGAACAACTACGGCAAGGTGCTCAAGACCGCGCTGCGCGAGAGACTGCGCGACGCACCGACGCTGCCAGCAGCCTGAGGGGCGTGCCGGGCGGTGCCGAAAGCTGTCGAAAGGCTGACACCTCCCCGTGTGATACGTCACGAAAGACACCAGAACAGACCCTCACTGAATCTTCAACCGGGCAGCCACCTTGCCTGCAGGTGATGGGGTTCATGCAGGCCAGAACGTCGAAGTGCACGGCCCTTCTGATCGGCGGCGCGCAGCGCTCCAGTCGCCTTGAACAAGACTCCACCGGATTTCCCAGTGGTTGATTCCGTCAGCCAGAAGCCGCCATGCCACTGGCGAACGTGCTGCAAATTCAGGAACAGAACCGACGGTGCCGTCAGCAAAAAGAGGCGTCAACGCACAGCCTTTGGACGGGCTTCAGCGGTGTCTCCATCGCATGCCGTGCGGCATGCAAAGGGTTCATGTCGTCCGTGGCCAGCCCTCTCAAAGGGCCGCCCTTGCCGGCCTGTAGCGTAGAAATACCTCATGGATTGCCCGGCTGCTTCGCCAGCCGGCCCACCCCACCATTGCGCCTCCTACTAGGGCCTGTTCACACCATTTTTCCAAGTGCGAATGGATTGAAAACAGCGCCAATCTAGGCGCGCGACTACGGCCAGACTGGATGTCTGGCCTAGGAGTGCAACAACGAGTGGCGCTGTTTTCAACCCATTCCCTTCGGGTTGCGGCCAAAAAGGCCATGCGCCGTGTTGCGAAGCCTTGCCGGGGGGCGACCCCGGCGGCGTTTCGCGCCTTGCGCATGGCCTTTTTGATCCGCAACGCATCTTGGAAAAATGGTGTGAACAGGCCCTAGCTTCCCAAAACAACGGAGATCCGCATGAACACCTTCAAACAATCCCTCTGCACGCTGACCCTTCTCTGCCTGCACGGCATGACCTCGGCCAACGACATCGTCATCAGCCAGATCGCGCCCCTGACCGGCGTGCTGGCCAGCACCGGCAAACAGATGGTGGTGGGTGGGCAGATCTACTTTGACCACATCAACGCCACGGGTGGCGTCAATGGCCAGCAGATCCGGCTGGAGGTGGCCGACGACGGCTACAAGGTCGATGAGACCGTGCGCCTCACCAAGGAAGCGCTGGCCAACCCGGCCGTGGTGGCCCTGTTCGGGTTCGCCGGCACGGCCAATGTGGGCAAGCTGCTCACCGACGGCGTTCTGACCCAGGGCGGCGCCGCGCTGGTGGCGCCCTACACCGGTAGCGAACCCCTGCGCACACCGTTCAACCCCTGGATCTTTCACGTGCGTGCCGGCTACGGCGACGAGACCGAACACATGGTGCAGCAGGTCACCACACTGGGCATGAAGCGCGTGGCCGTGATGTACCAGGACGACGGCTTCGGTAAGGCCGGCCTGCAGGGCGTGGAGCGCGCACTGGCCAAACGCGGGTTGACGCTGTCTGCCGCCGCACCCTACGAGCGCAACACCGACCAGGTGGACGAAGCCGTGAAAACCATCCGCGCCTCCGACGCGCAGGCGGTGATCATGATCTCGGTGAACCGGCCCACCTCGGCCTTCATCCAGCGCTACCGCGAAGCCGGCGGGGGCGCGCAGCTCTACAACATCTCTGTGGTCGACCCGGCAGAGATCGTCAAGCTCGCCGGGCTCAAACACGCGCACGGCCTGGGTGTGAGCCAGGTGGTGCCCTACCCCTTCATGCCGGCCATGCCCGTGGTGCGTGAGTACCAGCAACTGCTGAAGAAATACGCGCCCAGTGAACTGGTGAACTACACCAGCTTCGAGCAGTTCCTGGGCGCCAAGGTGCTGGTTGAAGGCCTCCGCCGTTCCGGCCCCAAACCCACGCGGGCCGGGGTGATCAAGGCACTGGAGACCATGGGCAACTTTGACCTGGGCGGCACCGTGGTTCGCTACGCACCCGACAACCGCATTGGTTCGCGCTACGTTGAAGTGACGGTGATCGGCGGTAACGGAAAACTCTTGAAATGAAGAGGTAAAGAATCACCCCCTGCGCCGCTTACGCGTCTTCCCCCTCTCTGGTGCCTTCGGCTTGGAAGGGGACGGCGCCTTGGGCCGGCGGAGCCGGACCCTTGTCGCCCCTGGTCGGGGGATCTTCCGTTTGTTGTGTCGCGCACACCGGCTACATGCCCATGAACCAGCCTCAGACATGCCCCAGCAGCTTCGCCACCAACTCACCCTGCGTGGCCGCCTTGTGCTTCGTCATCAGGCGCGCGCGGTGGGCCTCCACCGTGCGTGGGCTGAGGTCCAGCACGCGTGCGATCTGCTTGCTGGTGAGCCCTGCCACCAGGTGCTTGGCCACCTCGCGCTCGCGCGGGGTCAGTGGCGTGGTCACCGGTCGGCGCTGCGAGATGTCTTCAAACATCCACACCGCACAGGCAAACGGGTCGGCGCGGTCGCTGGCCCGGCCCGACGCGTGGCACCAGAACAAGGAGCCGTCGCGCCGCCGCATGATGCGCTCGTCACTGTACAAGCCGGTCTCGCGCATCACGGCCTCGCCCTGTTCGCCAATGTTGGCGAACTCGTCCGGCGTGGGGTACAGCATCGCAAACGGTGCGCCCAGCAGATCCGGCACCTCGTACCCGAACTGCCTCGCAAACACGTCGTTGCAGAACACCACCACGCGGTGGCGGGACACACACAGCCCCACCGGCGCCAGGTCAAAAGCCATCTGCATCGCTTGCAGCGATTCGGTTTCGGTCACGGTATGGGGCATGGCCCCGCATTGTGGCGGCGAGGCCAGATGCCTGTGAGCGTGAAGACTCTCTTGACAGGTCGGCCGCCGCTCGCCTTCCCCCCTCAACATTCCCAACCCCACCTCAGGAGCTTTACCCCATGACAACCCCTCCCCTGCACAACCGTCGCGCCCTGGTCACCGGTTCGGTGCAAGGCATTGGCCTGGCCATGGCACAGGAGCTGGCACGCGCCGGTGCCCAGGTGGTGCTGCATGGCCTACCCGACGACGCCGTGCACGCCGCTGCCCGTGAAGCCCTCAGTGCCATCACGGCCCAGCCCGTGGTGTCGCTCTCGCACGACCTGGCCGACCCGGCGCAGGTGGCCCGCATGATGGAAGAAGTGCTGGCCACTGGCCCGCTCGACATTCTGGTCAACAACGCCGGCATCCAGCACACGGCCGCCCTGCAGGACATGCCGCGCGCCCGCTGGGACGCCATCCTGGCCATCAACCTCTCGGCCGCTTTCGACACCATGCGCCTGGCCCTGCCCGGCATGGTTGAGCGGGGCTACGGCCGCATCATCAACATCGCATCCGTGCACGGGCTGGTGGCGTCAGTGAACAAGGCGCCCTATGTGGCGGCCAAGTTTGGCCTGGTGGGACTCACGCGCGTGGCGGCACTGGAGGCCGCGCAGGCCGGGAGCCGCGCCAGCGGCGGCGTGACCGCCAACTGCATCTGCCCAGGCTGGACCGAAACCGCCATCATCGAACCACAAATCCTCGCCCGCGCTGAACAGTTCGGCGGCGACCGTGAGGCTGGCATCCGCGACCTGCTGAAGGAAAAACAACCCACCGGCCGCACATCCCTGCCTGAAGAAATTGCCCGCACCCTGGTCTGGCTCTGTGACCCGGCGGCCCACAACCTCACCGGCGCGGCCATTCCCATCGACGGGGGGTGGACAGCGCAGTGATTGAGGTGGTACCCAACACTGCGCGATGAGCATCCACGATATCCCGGGCACCGCAGGCTACGGCGCCCGCGTCCCTCTTCAGAGAAACGCCTGGGACTTATCTACACCAACCAGTGTCGTGACGGCTATTCAAGGCGAAGAATGGCTCCTACAGAATCGCGAAGCAGGTCAACCAACTCAGGCGCCATGTACTTGTAATCGTCCGGAATATCGAGAACGTGAATTGTCTTGTTCTCGATCACTCGCCTGTATTCGGCGAGCAGGCGGGATTTGTGCTTCTCTTCCATAACGAAGATGACCTGTGCCCAATGCAGATCGTTTACAGAGACGCGGTGTCTTGCATTCGGGCTGGTTCCCTCTGAGCGGACGGACAGAGCGGGGTGTTTCCGCCAAACCTGCTCTGCTGTCGGGCTGCGCCATTGATTTCGGCTACAGACGAACAGGACATTTGTTTGACTTGGCTTCGGCAAGTCCTCTGGCTCCTGCGTGAGTTGGGCTTCAGTGACCCGCGGGTATTCGACCCCGAGTTGCCTTGCGCGGGCGAGCTTGACTGACCTCGTGTAGAGGTGCTTCCAGTTCTTTTCGCGTTTCGGTTCGGTTGGCATGACTTGTAGAGTGATTAACCCATCATGAGTTGGGCGTTCAGAACCGGTGAGACGATATGGCGGTGGTGGGCAGATCGAGCTGCGGGCCTTGGCTTCGCGCTCCTCACTCCGCGCCCTTCATGATAGACACGAACTCACCGGCCAGAATGGAAGTGGCGCGCGCAAAGCCGCCAACAAACCGAACGGAGCGTGGTTCGATGACGAAAAGTTTGAAGTCAGAGAACGAGAATGTCTGCTCGCTGGCGGGAAACCGGGCCACGTAGAGCGCTTTGGCGTTTGCGTACTCAGCAGACTCAGGCGGTAACTGCCTGGCCCAGCCCTGCACACTGGCGCGTACCAGCTCCTGTGGCGATGCCGCTGAGCCTGCGGGTGCAACCACGAGCAGGCTCACGGCTGGGTTGGCCAGCATGTCTGCTGTGTGCACGGCGAGGCGGCTGACGTGAATGACGAAACCTTGGCCCTCTGGCAAAAGGGCGTAAGGCACCATGGAGAGCGCTGGTTCACCCTTGTGGAGGGTGGCCAGTGCGGCCGTCTGTTGCTCAAGAAGCAGCGACCGCAAGGTGGCAGCGAGGTCGGGCTTCATGCTCACGGAGATCGCGGTGTGTGAGTGTGCGCTGCCTGCGGCAGCTGCCGCTCGAGGTGAGCCGTCCACGACAGGTACTCGACCACACCCACCCGAAGTGCGACAGTCGATCGACAGGGCTGCGCGTGTCGTTCGAACAGCGCGAGATGCACGCTGCCTGACCCGTTCTGAAGGGTCAGCGGCCCGCCGTCTTTGGCCCAGAACGCAAGTGCCTCGCATCGGAACAAGCCGAGAACCTTGCTGTACCAGCTTTCCGCCTTGTCTCGGTCCGGGACATAGACATGGACATGATCGATTGCCTGTAGCTCAGGGAGCATGACATCTGCTCCGTCAGGTATCAAAGATCGCGCCACAAGGCAATGAGACCATAGGCGTGCACCAAGCCAATGCAGCCGCAGATACCAGATGAAACCCACCAGAAGGTGTTTGAGTTCTCCGGGAATGCTGGCTTGAGTAAAGGAAAGGCAACCGCTCTGGCGAGATAGATGGCGCAGATGAGAACCAGCGCCAGCTTGGTAAGGGGAAGAAGATCAATGACGCCGGCCCCGGAGAGCGCATAAGCCGACCAGATCAACAACACGCCAGAGATGGCCAGCGTGACCAGCGTGGGGCGAAGCTTGCCGGCCTCAACGGCACGGGCCATGCGCTCACCAGCACCCATGAGCCGGTATGCCGGTGCTCCTGCGAAGATGCAAACCAGATGTGCTGCGGCAGCCACCGCACTGAGCAATGCACCGATGATGAGAGCTTGAGCGCCTGTGAGCATGAGGCTTCCTGAAGTTGGTGCTAGCGAGAGCACCATTGTTCCTCGCAAGGAATCCCATCCCTGTCACCGTCCATCTTGACGTCGGGACAATTGGCGAGGAAGTAGTGGGCCTCTTTGCATGACCTCATTTGAGAGCAGTGCTGCCGTCCATCACAGCTGAAGCCGCTGGACGCGGCAGTTGGCGAACGAGCAGCTTCCCTGGGGGCCGCCGCAGCGGGAGCGGCAGCAGGACGTCGCTTCTTCTCCGCGGCGTTCAGTTCTTCGATCGTGGGATCTTTTCGAACCTGATTCGAAGGGCAGGGAGCCTGTTGATACGTGACAGTGCCGTCCACGACACATTTGTTCATCGGTGCAGCCTCGACTGCAGAGACGGCGCCCAAGAGAGCCACAGCCGCGATGAAGGTTGGTGATATGTTGCGCATGGTGGTGGAGCCTGATGTTTGACCTGCGGGAGGCCGCGCGACACAGCCCTTGGACGCCCTCTCGGTGGAAGGATCAGGGGCCGATGTTGCCCGAACCCCGCTATTCATGCTCGAACCAGTTTGAGCTTGATCCAGGGCTGCCAACCTGCTTTGCCTGCCTTGAGCTCCCACAACCCCGTGAGGCAATTTTTCTCAGCGTCAAACCTCCCGTTGAATCGGACTGTTTTTCCCTCGATGCTGAAGCGACGCCCTTTGAGTTCCAGTACAAAGGCTTCAGTTGAACCTTGATCGTCATACGACCTGGCGAAGTGCTGCTGCTTGGTGCTATCGAATCCCAATACTTCCATGGATCTCGCGGGTTGTCCATCAAAGCGGGCATCCACGCTATGAACGATGAAGTGCTTTCCCGGAAGCCATTGGTAGGTGTCCGTTGCAGACAGGGTGCCCGCCGGACTGGTTTGCGTTTCAAGCACTTCGCCAGTCGTGTTCCATACCCCGATAAAGACTTCGAACTTTGACATTCGGTTTGCTGGCAAGGCGTTCTCCTGTATTTGACGGCATACCGACTTGGCGGCGCCTGACATCCGCGCTCACCGGCAGGCCAAGGAACACGAGGCCCTTCCGAATGCAGCGCGCTGTCAGGCAACACGACCCATCTCCGAGTCAGCGCGCGCGCCGGTAGTGCATGGCGACCGCGCCGCAGCGGAGCGGCTTCGCCGAAACAAGTTCGAGCCGTCGCGGCTGGGCAGCCCGCTCTGGTACAGCGTCGGGCCATGGCCGGCGATCCTGGGGTGGACGAGCAGTTTGTACTCGTCGATCAGATCCAGCCGGTCCAGCTCGGTCGCGAGCTTGCCGCTACCGAGAAGCACGCCGGCAGGCGTCGCGTCCTTCAGCTTCTGCACGCCCGCGCGCAGGTCGCCGGCGATGTGGTGGCTGTTGGTCCACGGGAGGTCCTTTCGCGTCGCGGGAACCACGTACTTTGGCTTGGCCTCCAGCTTGACCGCCCACTCGCGCATCGCCGGCGGTGCCTCCGCGTCGCCGCGGGCGACCGCTGGCCAGTGGCTCTCCATCATCTCGTAGGTGACACGGCCCCACAGCATCGCCCCGCTCTCGTCCATGAGGCGGGTGAAGAAGGCATGTGTCTCGTCGTCCGCGACTCCTTCCTGATGGTCGACGCAGCCGTCCAAGGTGACATTGATACTGAAGATCAAGAGTCCCATGGCGGCGCGTCTACTCCTAATTGAGGGTGACCAATGAACTGTCGCTTGGCGAAGAGTACCTCGGAGCGGCTAGCGTTTGACATGAGGAACGTCCAAGGGCGGTAGCCCTTGGACGTTCCTCCCGTTGGAAGGGCTAGGCGTCACTGGCTGCTGGGCACTGCAATGCGAGCTCTCTCAACTTTTGCTCTGAAAGCCTAAAGCTGAGCCGCTCAACCACCTGCTCCGCGCCAACGCCTTTGTAGAAAGCAATGCCCTTCGCATTCGATGCCTTTACTGGCCAGTCGATCCGGTGGCACCCGTTCTCCGCAGCATGACGCGCTACCCAAGACATCAACGATCGCCCGGCCCCTTTACTTCGCATCGATGATCGGACGTACAACTCTTTCAATTGGCAGTGTTTGCGCTTTTCAGGGGCGAAGTCAACCAGCGAGTAAACCATTGTGATTGCAGCGAACCCTATGACGATGCCGTGATCGAGAGAGCAAACCACCAATTGATGCGGTGAACTCGGCGACAACAAGTTTTCAACCAGGTGCTCTCGAATTACTTCTCGGGAGATCGCTGCCCCCTCTGTGTAGTAGGCGTGAATATCGGCAAGAAGATCGATCATCGACTCGTGCTGATCTTCACGTAGTAGCTGTACTCGCATAGATGGTGAATTGGTGACGCCTAACGAATGAAAGGGACTTTCCCGTCCCGAGTGATCCGCGCAGTTGCGAGATACGGCAGCGAAGCGCCACGATGGGCAGTGCGATCTCTCATCAACTCACTCTATTTTTGGAAGGGGAAGTCCATGGCAATCGTATCCGTTGGCATCGATCTGGCAAAGAACGTTATTGCCCTCCAACCTGCCCCTTCCTTACATGCCAGCGGCGACGCATGAGACATGACACACGTCAACCCCGGCCCTTCCCGCATGTCCTAATGTGAGCGTTTGTGGACAACGCGAAGGCAAGTCATGCAAACCGGTTCCGCACGAGCAGCGCAAAGGCGCATGCCGTCATCGGCGCTGTGGCCCTTCCTCCTGATCGCTTTCGGCTGGGCATGGGGTTTGATCGCCCTGTTTGTCTTTCTCCCCAACCAGATGACACGGTGGTTCGGCCCGCTCACCGGTCACCATCCCTTGTTCATCCTGGCGGTGTATGCACCGGCGATGGCGGCGCTGGTCGTCGTCGGGTACCACGTGGGTTGGATCGGTGTTCGGCGCTATCTCTCGCGGCTGCTGTTGTGGCGCTGCCCTCCGGCCTGGATGGCCTTCATTCTGTTGGGTATGCCTCTGCTGTTTTATGCGGGCGCTGCGGTGAAAGGCGATCTCTTCCAGGAACCGTTTCCCTTTGATGGCCTGGCGCCGATGCTGGGTGCGCTGGCACTGACGCTGGTGATCGGCCCGGTGGAGGAGCTTGGCTGGCGCGGGTTGGCGTTGCCACTGCTGCAGCGGCATCTGGCGCCACTGTGGGCCGGCCTGCTTCTGGGCCTGGTGTGGAGTGTGTGGCACGTCCCCGCCTTTCTCCTGAGTGGCACGCCGCAGGGGGCCTGGTCGTTCATGCCGTTTCTGGTCGGCGCCACCGCCATCAGCGTGATCGTCACGCCCTTGTTCAACACTTCACGCGGCAGCATCCTGTTGCCGGCGCTGATTCACTTCCAGGCCAACAACCCGCTGTGGCCAGACGCTCACCCCTACGACACCTGCTTCTTCGTGGTGGCTGCATTGCTGGTGGTCTGGCTCAATCGGCAGACCATGTTCACCCGGCACGGAGCGGTGACCATGGTCGTGCCAGTCATCGAAGACGAGGCCACCAAGGTGCTGCCTCGTCCGCCTTCCACCGCAACGCATAGTGAGAAACAGCCATGGGATTCTTGAAGATCGCATTGGGCATCCTGCTGATCAGCGCGCTGGCATTTGTCGCGCTCACGGTGTTCGGCGAGTGGAAATGGCGTGGCTTGACCGAGTCCCTGATGGATCGGCTGGAGGTGGCAAAGCTGGCGCCCAATGCCGCGCGATTCGATGCGCAAGAGATCCAGAACCTGCCACCGGTGGTGCAACGCTACTTCCGTGCTGCACTGCGCGACGGTGTGCCCATCGTCACGGCCGCGTCGGTGGATCACACCGGCATGTTCAACATGGGTGAGAGCGTCGACAACTGGAAGCCGTTCACATCCCTTCAGCGCGTGGTGACACGGCGGCCGGGCTTTGTGTGGGATGCCCACATCAAGGTGTTGCCGGGACTGGGCGTGCGGGTGCACGACGCCTACATTGCCGGCGAAGGCATTCTGCATCCCGCCATGCTCGGCCTGTTCACACTGCTGGACTTGCGCGGTACAGGTGAGGTGGCTGAAGGCGAGCTGATGCGCTTCTTTGCCGAAGCGGCCTGGTACCCCACCGCCCTGCTGCCGAGCCAGGGCGTGTTGTGGGAAGCGGTAGACGAACAATCTGCCAGAGCTACCCTGACCGACGGCGCGCTGGCGCTCACGCTGACTTTCACCTTCAATGCACAAGGTTTGATCGAATCGGTGCGGTCAGAAGCACGCGGACGAACGGTGGGCGGGAAGATCGACATGCGACCGTGGGAAGGCCGATGGTCAAACTACCAGGAGCGTGACGGCATGCAGATTCCCCTGACGGGTGAAGTGGCCTGGCTGCTGCCGCCTGAAGAAGGCGGTCGTAAACCTTACTGGCGCGGAACGATCCAGTCGCTGACCTACGAGTTCACTTCGGTGCGCCAGCTTCCCCGTTGAAGCGATTCAAGTTTCAGCTCGTGTCGCCCACCCGGCTGGTGCCTGCTGCCGACGCAGCACCCTCGGTGCCCACGCCCACACCGATCCCCATGCCGGCACCACCTCCACCAGCACCCCCGCCACCTCGCCCGCCGCGTGCTTCGGCACCTCCACCGCGCCGGGCGCTACCCCCGCCTGCATTCACTCGCAATGGCCCCTGGTTGGGAACCACAGTGCCAGGCGGCACAGGGGTCAGATCAAGGGCCTGGCGGATGAAATCCCGGAGTGAGACCACCAGCGCAGCCACCTCAACATTGCGCCCCATCACCATTTCGTTGGCGGCATGTGCTGCAAGCTGCACCTGTTCTTCGGTGCCCAGCAGGATGACATCAGAGAGCGCTGCCTCGACCGAATCGCGTATGCGTCTGCGGCGTTCTGACGCGCTGGCGATGGTGTCCAGATCCGTCCCGTCGTCCGGGGCAACACCTTGTCGCAGGTCCCGCAGGTGCGCCGGATCCACCGTCAAGACACCGGTGAACGATCCACCCAGGGTCTTGTAGGCAGCGATCAGCACCTTCAGACGCTCGTTGATCTGGCGGTTCTCGCGTTCGCGGCGACGTTGAAACGTCTGCATGAACAAGAGGCGAATGCCAACAAACACAAGGGACACCAGCACAAGGCTGAGCACCGTGGTCAGCACAGTGGACCACGAACTGAAATCGAGCATGCCGCGCATGGGGTACCTCTGAGAGTGGTCGATGACGGGCCAGTATGGCACCCCTCAACGCCTGAAACTCCCGGCCCACTGTTGATGCAAATCGCACCACCAGCCACCCTGCAGGCACCCCAGTGCACACATCGCTCTGCCAAAAGGGGAGCAGGGCAAGCTGCAATCGTTCTGTCGGCCTGCAACGCGCGGCCCAGGGGGCCTTGGCTATACTGCAACAACCATGCACCGCTGGCTCATTGCGTTCTTCGCGCTCCATTTCGTTCTGAATGTGAGCGCGTTTTCTTTGGGCGAAGCTGCCCCGCAGGCAACAGCGCAGGCCACATGGATCGCTGCGTCGTCGTCTGCGTTGGCACCGGAATTCTGCAGCGGCGCCCATGCTTCGACATCTGCTCCGCTGCCATTCACGCATGGGCTGATGGATGATCTGCCCGATCTGCCCGACACCCTTCCCCGTCTGGTGTCGGTCCTGCGCCAGCCGGTAGAGCCTGGGCGCGCCATCCAGTATCTGGCTGCGCACAGGGCGCCCCCTTCGCTGGACACCCCATTGCGGCCACCCAGGGCAACCGGCGCCTAAACGCTTGCACGCGCCCTGCCCCGTAGGGCGCCACTGCCACCTGGCCACACCACCGAGCCGACCAGCTCACGCGGCCGGTGCCCCAGAGCAGACGCGATGGCACCTCGTTCCTTTCCTTGTCCAGCCATTCCTCGCAACCCACCATGAAGCCACCCCGAACACGCACCAGGTTCCACCTGCTCGCACCGCCTGAACCCATACACTGTGTCCTCCCAACGGCACCGCTTGTGCCATGAGCGGCCTACAAGCATGGGCAGAAGCGGCCTTTCTGGGGTTGATCCAGGGCCTGACGGAGTTCCTGCCGATCTCTTCCAGCGCGCACCTGCGCATCATTGGCCCGCTGCTGCCCTCAGGCGGCGATCCCGGCGCCGCTTTCACCGCCATCACACAGATCGGCACGGAAGCGGCGGTGCTGCTGTACTTCCGCCACGACATCGTGCGCATCTTCCTGGCCTGGTGGCGTTCGCTCACACAGACCCGGGGGCCGCGAGACCCGGATGCCCGCATGGGCTGGCTGATCATCGTCGGCACGCTGCCCATTGCGGTGCTGGGGCTGGTGTTCAAGGATGCGATCGAAACCCACCTTCGCAACCTGTACATCACCGCGGCCATGCTGATCGGCTTCGGGCTCATCCTCGGCCTGGCCGACCGTTTCAGCGCGCGCGAACGGCATTTGAATCAGCTCACCTGGGGTCATGGCCTGCTGTTCGGCCTGGCACAGGCCATGGCGCTGATTCCGGGCGTTTCCAGGTCTGGCGGCACCATCACGGCCGGCCTGCTCATGGGCTACACCCGCGAGGCGGCCGCACGCTACTCGTTCCTGCTGGCCATCCCCGCCGTGCTGGCATCGGGCTTCTACCAGCTCTACCGCAGTTGGGAACACGGCAGCCCCATCGCCCCCGGGCCCACCGCGCTGGCCACGGTGGTGGCATTCGTTGTCGGCTATGGCGTCATCGTCTGGTTCCTCAAGCTGGTGTCCACACGCAGCTACATGCCCTTCGTGGTCTATCGCATTGCGCTCGGTCTGCTGGTATTCGGGTTGCTGGGCGCGGGCATCCTCAGCCCGGTCTGACCACCTTTCATCGCCATATTCACCTGCTCACTCACCCTCACCATCATGGAAATTGCCATACTGTTCGCGCTGATTCTGCTCAATGGCCTGTTCGCCATGTCGGAGTTGGCGCTGGTTTCCGCCCGCAAGGTGCGCCTGCAAAAACTTGTTGACGAAGGCGACAAGTCGGCCGTGGCCGCCGTCAAGCTCGGCGAAGACCCGACGCGTTTTCTCTCCACCATCCAGATCGGCATCACCTCCATCGGTGTGCTCAACGGCATCGTGGGAGAGGCGGCGCTGGCCGCACCGCTGGCCACGTGGCTGACCGTCATCGGCGTCCCCACTCCGTACAGCGCCTACGCCGCCACCGGCCTGGTGGTGGTGGTGATCACCTACTTCTCCATCGTGGTGGGTGAACTGGTGCCCAAGCGCATCGGCCAGTCGCACCCGGAGACGCTGGCCCGTTGGGTGGCCCGGCCCATCGACTGGCTGGCCATTGCCACCAAACCCTTTGTGCTGCTGCTCTCGATCTCCACCAAAGGTTTGTTGCGCCTGCTCGGTGTGAAGGAATCAAGCGGCAGCGCTGTCACGGAAGAAGAGATCCACGCCATGCTCGCCGAAGGCACCACCGCCGGCGTGATCGAGTCGCACGAACACACCATGGTGCGCAATGTGTTCCGCCTGGACGACCGGCAGATCGGCTCGCTGATGGTGCCGCGCAGCGACGTGGTCTTGCTGGATCTCGACGAGACGTTCGAGGTCAACATGGCCCGCGTGGAAGCTTCGGACCATGCGCGGTTCCCGGTGGTTCGTGGCGACATGAACAACCTCACGGGCGTGGTCAATGCCAGAAAGTGGCTGTCCCAGGCGCTGCGCGGCGGCTCACGGGACCTCTCTGACCAGCCCCTGCAACCGCCACTATACGTACCCGAGACCATCACGGGCATGGAGTTGCTGGACAACTTCCGTCAGTCCGACGTGCACATGGCGTTCGTGATCGACGAGTACGGCGAGGTTCAGGGCATCGTCACGTTGCAGGACCTGATCGAAGCCATCACCGGCGAGTTCAGCCCCCGCGACCCGGAAACCTCCTGGGCGATGCAGCGCGAAGATGGCAGTTGGCTGCTCGACGGCCACATTCCCGTGCCCGAACTCAAAGACCGCCTGATGCTGGACGCGGTGCCCGACGAAGAGCGTGGCCGCTACCACACCCTCAGCGGCATGATGATGCTGCTCACCGGGCGCCTGCCCAAGGTCACCGACACGGTCACCTGGGAAGGCTGGCGGCTGGAGATCGTGGACATGGATGGTCGCACCATCGACAAGGTGCTGGCCACACCGCTGGCATCGGTGGAAGACCAGATAGACACCAGGGATCACAACGCGCCGTGAGCACCGCTCCCGCACCATCGATGGCGGCGTTCGTGCAAGATCTTTGGCACGCGCGCGTGCCGCTGCGCGTCTTGCTGTGGCGTCACGTGCTCGTCATCGGTTCGCTACTCAACCTGCTGGGCAGCCTGGGCGCACTGGCGCTGCTGGCCATGGGCGTGAGTGCGGTCTGGGCCGTGGCCGTGCACTTTGCCCCACTGCCCTGGAACTGTCTGCTGCTGGCGGCGGTGTGGCGCCATCCAGAGAGTTCTCCGGGATGGAAGGTGGTGACGCTGGCCTGGTTTGTGGGGATGCTGGTGCTCTGAGGCCCCGCCCCCACACTGTCGTCAGCGCTCGGCCACGTAGTGCGACATCAGCGCCCGCTCGCCGGGTGCCAAAAAGGCGCGAACGTCCAGCTCGATGGCGCGGTCAGCCATGGTGGCGCGGGCGCGCTGGTGAAGGTAGTCGGCCCAGGAAGTGACGATGAAGCGCTCCACGTAGCGCGAGGGTTCGCCCAGGTCTTTGTAAACACGCCAGAAGGTGGCGCCGTCGCGCCGCCGTGGCGCTTTCATCCGGGCGATGGTGTCCAGGAAGGCTTTGTCTTCGCCCGGGCGGATGCGGTAGCCCACCTCCACCGCCACAGGGCCGGCCTCGGGGCTGGGTTCGGCTTCCAGGAACAGCTCGTCCCAGGGCGTGCCCTGGGTCACTTCATGGTCGGCCCCCACGCGCAGCGGAAACGGCCGCACCAGCAGCAGGCCGGCGGCCATGAGCACGCCGGCGATCACCAAGGCCGGTGTCAGGCCGACGATGTCGGACACCGCGCCCCAGAACGCCGAGCCGATGGCGAATGCGCCGAGCGCCGAGACGATGTGCAGCGCCACCGCGCGCGAACGCACCCACGGTGGCGCGCTGGCCTGCGTGGCCGTGTTGAAGGTGGACATGGTGGCCATCCACGCCGCACCGCCCACAGCCATGGCTACGTACACCAGCCAGGGCAGGCTGACGAACGCGGCCACCCCCATCACGGACGCGAACGCCACGCAGCTGCTGGCCACGATGCTGTCCAGCGAGAAGCGCGCACGCAACCGGCCAATCACCAGACCGGAGGCCACCGCGCCGGTGCCCAGGCAGCCCATGAGCAGGCCGAAACCTTCGGCCCCGGTGCCCAGCTGGCGCTGCGCGATCACCGGCAGCAGCGCCCACAGGGCCGAGCCGGCGGCGCTGAACGCCATCACCCGCACCAGTTGCGCCAGGATGATGCGCGAGTGCCAGGCAAACCGCAGGCCGCTGAGCGTGCCACCCCACAGGCGTTCGGGTGGCAAGGTGGATGGTGGGTGCGCCTTGGGCGGCCAGCGCCGGATCGACTCCCACATCACCAGCGTGGTGAACACCGTCACCATGAACACCCAGCCGGCACCCAACCGCGCAAACAGCAGACCGGCCAGCGTGGGGCCGATGGCGCGGGCCGCGTTGTAGGCGATACCGATGGCGGTGATGGCCTGCGGCCATTCAGCGCGAGGCACCGGGTCCACCACCGAAGAATTCCACGCCGGCGTGATGGCCGCCGTGCAGCAGCCACAGACGAACACCAGAAACAGCACCGAAGCCGGCCCGCCCCAGCCGGCCAGCACCAGGATCGCCAGCAGGGCACAGGCCGCCACTTGTGCCAGCAAGGCGCCGGAAATCAGCCGCCGCCGATCGGTGGTGTCGGCCAGCACACCGGCGGGCAGCGCCAGCAGGAACATGGGCAAAAACACCGCCGTCTGCACCAGTGCGGCCAGGAAGGAAGACCCCGTGAGTTCGACCATGAGCCACGCAGCCGCCATGGTCTGCATACCCGCCCCGATGAAGAACACCGCCCCACAAAGCCACAGCCCGCGAAAGGCGGGCTGTCGAAGGGGGCTCCAGATCGATTGGGAAGAAGACATCGCCTGATTATTGAGCAGGTGCTGTCTTCTTGCCGGGCGGCGCCTACAGGCGTTGAAGTTGCCACCTCGCTGGCGGGCCCCTCACCCCCGCCCTCTCCCCAAAGGGGCGAGGGAGCAAGACCCGGCCACTAGCGAGGGGGAGTTCTTAGACAATTCCGTTGCGGATGGCATAAACCGTCAGCTCGGCGTTGTTCGCCAGGTGCAGTTTTTCCAGCACGCGGGCGCGGTAGACGCTGACGGTTTTCGGGCTGAGCATCAGTTCTTCGGCAATTTCAGAAAGCTTCTTACCGGTGGCGATCTTCTGCAGGGTCTGCAGTTCGCGCTCCGACAGGCTGGCGTGCAGCTCTTCGTCTTCCGGTTTGTTCAGGGTGTCGACCAGCATCTGCGCCACTTCGGGCGTGACGTACTTTCGGCCTTGCTGCACGGTGCGGATGGCCGCCACCAGTTCGGCCGGCTCGCCTGCCTTATTCACGTAGCCCCGGGCGCCTGCGCGCAGGCAGCGGATGGCGTACTGGTCTTCGGGGTACATGGAGACCACCAAGGTCTTCACGGTGGAGCCCTCTTCCTTCAACGCGGCCAGCACTTCCAGGCCACCGCGCCCGGGCATGTTCAGGTCCAGCACCAGCACGTCGCAGGGGTTCTTGCGCATCTGCTCGCGCAGTTCGGGGTAGCTGCCGGCCTCGCCGATCACCTGGATGTCCACGGCTTCAGAGATGGTGTCGCGGATGCCACGACGCACCACCGCATGGTCGTCACACAAAATCACTTTGATCATGAGGCTCCTGTAAGTTGTGATCGTTCTCACCCGGCATCGCGTCTGACGTCAGGGGAACCGAAAGAATCAGCGCCGTCCCACTGGGGGAAGAGCTCACATCGAGCCAGCCACCCACTTTGGCGGCACGCTCCCTCAAACCCAGCAGCCCGAACGACTTGGCCTTGCGCAGCGCATCCGGGCCCATGCCGCAGCCGTTGTCGGTGACTTCGAGGGTGAGCACACCTTCGCGATCACTGAGATCGATATCGACATGGCTGGCCTGCGCGTGCTTGCTGATGTTGGTGAGCCCTTCCTGAGCGGTGCGGTAGGCCACCAGTTGCACTGCATGGGGCACGTCGATGTACTCGGATGAGCGTCGCACCACCACGGGCAGACCGGTGCGGCGCTCGAAGCTCGATGCCAGCCACTGCACCGCCGCCACCAGCCCCTGATCAAGAATCGGCGGGCGCAGGTTCATCATGATGCGCTGGCTCGCGCCCAGGGCGTGTTGCAGCATTTCCATGGCGGTGTTCACATGGCTGAGGGTGTCTTCGTCGCGGGCGCGCCGCCCCACCCAGGCCAGATCGAGCTTCACGGCGGCCAGCGCACCGCCAATGTCGTCGTGAATCTCACGCGCGATGTCGGCCCGCTCCTGTTCGATGGATGCCTGCAGGTGTTCGGCCAGTTCGGCCAGCCGTTGGCGCGAGTCGGCCAGCTCGGCATCGGCCTGGGCCTTGGCGCGGCGGGTCTGGCTCACTTCCAGAGCCCGCTCGATCACATGCGAGAGCCGGTGCATGCTGTCTTTCAGCAAGTAATCACTCACCCCCCGGTGCATGGCTTCCACCGCCGCCGCTTCACCAATGGCGCCAGAGAGGATCACGAAAGGCAGGTCGCTGCCTGTCTCACGGGCGCGGTCCCAGGCATCCAGTCCGGTGAATCCGGGCAGGTGGTAGTCGGCCAGCACGATGTCGTAGTTGCCCGTGGCCAATTCCCGCAGGAGATCGTCCAGCGTGTCCACCAGGGCGAGTTCACAGGCCAGCTGGCTGCGCTGCAAGGCGAACTTCACGAGCGCGTGGTCCACCCGGGAGTCTTCCAGATGGAGGATGCGGACGGTGGGTTTGTCGCTTGTCTCGCTCATACCGCTCTAGGGCCTGTTTGGGGGAATGAATGGACCGCCGCAGAACGCTGTCAATCGCGTTGTCCTGCGCCTATGCGCAGAGATGCCGCTGAATTTGGCCGGTTATCTGCCGATACAGCGACAACCAGTTGCAGAAAATTGTACTGCCCACTCCAATGACCGAACCACACCAGCACACCATGGACCCGTCACCGATGCAGCAGTCCTTGCCGTCCGTCAGCTTGCCTGTGAGCGTGGTGGCCGACCTGCAAGACGCCCTGTTCATGGCCATGACCGACCTGAACCGGCTGGAAGGCCTGCTCGATCACGCCACCACCAACCTGCTGGAACGCTTTGGTGCAGCAGAAAAGGCTTTGGGGCATTTGGCCATGGATCAGAACGACGATGTCAGTCAGATTCGCCTGAAGTTGCACCAGGCCGTGACGGAATTGCAGTTTCACGACATGGCCACCCAACTGCTGGGACACACCGGCAAGGTGCTGGAAGGCTGCGCCTGGCGCCTGGCCGAAGAGGTCATGGAACCCGAAGCAGACGAAATTCCGATGGCCAGTCTGAATCCCATGCCCGATCGCCCCAGCCCGGTGGCCCAAAACGAGATGGACGCCGGCTCCATCGAACTGTTTTGACCCGGAAACGTTCAAGTTCACCCAGATTCTGTCGATATTTATTCGAAATTCGGAGGCTCCATGCTATCGATCCTTGCCGTAGACGACTCGGCTTCCATGCGCAAAATGGTTTCTTTCACGCTCACGGGAGCAGGTTTCCACGTGGTGGAGGCGGTGGACGGTCAAGACGCCTTCGAGAAGGCCCAAACCCACACGATTGATCTGGTGCTCACCGACCAGAACATGCCTCGTCTGGACGGCCTGGGTCTGACGCGCAAACTGCGCGATCACCCCAAATTCAAGGCCACCCCGATCCTGATCCTGACCACCGAGTCCAGCGACCAGATGAAGCAGGCCGGCCGCAGCGCCGGAGCCACCGGCTGGTTGGTCAAGCCTTTTGATCCAAGCCGGCTGATCGAAGTGATTCAAAAGGTGATCAGATGACCCCCCGCGTCGCCTTCGGCGCCACCCCCCTGGAAGGGGGGCGACACCTGAGGCCCGGCAAAGCCGGTTCCTCGGTGTCTCTGGACAAGACCTTTACACACGCGCGTTTCCGCAAAGCAGCCAAGGAGCTTCACCATGGGTGAAATGATGAACGAAGGTCAGGCCGCTGGCGACGACTTCGACCTGACCCAGTTCTACCAGATCTTCTTTGAAGAGGCGGGTGAGAACCTGGACCAGATGGAGCAGATGCTGCTCCAGCTCGACCTGGAAAAAGCCGACGACGAAGAGCTCAACGCGATCTTTCGCTGCGCACATTCCATCAAGGGCGGGGCCGCGACCTTCGGTTTTGCCGACGTGGCCGAGCTGACGCATCAGATGGAGTCGCTGCTGGACAAGCTGCGTCGCCATGAATTGCAACCCACGGCCGCCATGGTTGACGTGCTGCTGGAATCGTCGGATGCCTTGCGCCTGCTGCTGGCCCGCCACCAGGGGCGTGATGTGCAGACGCCCGCCACACACGATCTGGTCAGCCGAATCAGCGCCCTGGCCAATGGCGGCCCGTCTGATGAAGTGGAAGTGCTCCAGCCCGTCACGCTGGCCATGCCTGCACCAGCTCCCGCCCCAGTGGCGGCCGCAAAGCCCGCCAGCTCAGCCCGCCACCTGGAAATTCACATCGGCCCGGTGGACAACCTGTCACAGGCCGACGGCATCGCCGAACTGTTCCGCGATATTCCCGGCCTGGGCACGATCGAGACCTTGCCCTGCGACCAGACGGACAAGCGTGTCTTCCGCGCGCAGACCACCGCCAGCGACACCGACCTGCTGGACCTGTTCACCTTCCATGTGAGCCGCGAACAGATCCGCATCGTGGATGCGAGCGCGCCCGCCGACTCCGAGACCCTGGCCACTGAAGCGGCAACCCCTGCCCAGGAAGGCAAGGACTTTGGCTTCTTTGACGGCGCACCAGGCGTGCCTGCCGCTGGAGTGCCCGCAGCCGCGGCCGCCCATGCCACCGCCAGCGACGTCGCCAAGCCCACCGCCAAGGCAGAACCACGAGCCGTGGCGCCACCTGCCCAGCTCGAATCGAGCACGCTGCGCGTCTCGGTGAGCAAGGTCGACCAGCTCATCAACCTGGTGGGCGAACTCGTGATTACCCAGGCCATGCTGGCGCAAAAAAGCCGTGCGCTCGACAACGGTGCCAACCAGCCGCTGCTGGCCGATCTGGCCGACCTGGACCGCAATACCCGGGACCTGCAGGAAGCGGTGATGTCGATCCGCATGATCCCGATGTCGGTGGTGTTCAACCGCTTCCCGCGCATGCTTCGCGACCTGGCAGCCAAGCTGGGCAAGAAAGTTGAACTCATCACGCACGGTGAATCCACCGAACTCGACAAGGGCCTGATCGAAAAGATCACCGACCCGTTGACCCACCTGATCCGCAACAGCTGCGACCACGGCATTGAAATGCCCGAAGACCGCCGGGCACGCGGCAAATCGGATCACGGCACCATCACGCTCTCGGCCAGTCACCAGGGTGGCAGTATCCTCATCGAGGTGCGTGACGACGGCAAGGGCCTGTCACGCGAGAAGCTGCTGAGCAAGGCGCGCGAAAAAGGCATCGACGCACCCGACAGCATGAGCGACAACGAGGTCTGGAACCTGATCTTCGCGCCCGGCTTCTCCACCGCCGCCGAGGTCACCGACGTGTCTGGCCGTGGCGTGGGCATGGACGTGGTGAAGAAGAACATCACCGCGCTCAATGGCACGGTAGAGATCGACTCTTCTGAAGGTTTCGGCATGAGCGTGAAGGTGCGCCTGCCGCTCACCCTGGCCATCATGGACGGCATGTCAGTACGGGTGAGCGAAGAGGTCTACATCCTCCCGCTGGCCAGTGTGATCGAGTCGTTCCAGATCAAACCCAGCGACATCAACACCGTGGCCCAAGGCGCCCAGGTGGTGAAGGTGCGCGACGAATACATGCCGGTGATCGAACTGGAGCGCGTGTTCCAGGTGCCGCGCTTCGAATTCAACGGCACCAGCCCGATCATGGTCGTGGTCGAAGCCGATGGCTCGCGCGTGGCGCTGATGGTCGACGAGCTGCTGGGCCAGCAACAGGTGGTGATCAAGAACTTGGAGTCGAACTACCGCAAGGTTCCCAATGTCTCCGGCGCCACGATCCTGGGCGACGGCAAGGTCGCGCTCATCCTCGACACCTCCGGTCTGATTCGCCGCTCAAGACATTGATGGTCAAGGCAAGCCACCACGATGCCAGCAACAGTTGCATCCGTTCCAGCCAGCCTCCACAACAAACAGGATCCTTCGATGCTGCAGCAGACTCCCTCACCCCGGCGGGCGCCCATCGTGGCGCCCCGACAGGCCCTGGCGGAAGACGGTCCGCTGGTGGAAGGCCGTGAGTTCGTATGGAGCGATGCCGATTTTTCGCGCATCAAGGCGCTAATTTACAAGAAAGCAGGCATCAGCCTGCACGACGGCAAGCACGCCATGGTGTACAGCCGCGTATCGCGCCGCCTGCGCGAAACCGGTCACGCCAGCTTCAAGACCTACCTGGACTGGCTGGAACAGCACGACGGTGCCGAGTGGCAGGAATTCATCAATGCGCTGACCACCAACCTGACCGCCTTCTTTCGCGAACAGCACCATTTCAGCATCCTGTCTGAGCTGCTGGCGGCCAAGCGCACACAGTCGTGGCGCATCTGGTGCTCGGCCGCCTCCACCGGCGAAGAGCCCTATTCCATCGCCATCACCGCCACCGAGGCGCTCGGTGCCAGCGGCACGTTCCAGATCGTCAACAGCGACATCGACACCAAGGTGCTGGCCACCGCCGCGCGCGGCATTTACAAGAGCGAAGGCGTCAAGGGCCTCTCGCAGGAACAGCTGCAGCGCCATTTCATGCGCGGCAAGGGCACCAACGCCGGCTTCATGCGCGTGAAGCCCGAGTTGCAAAAGCACATGGAGTTCCTCACGGTCAACCTGATCCAGGACCTGCCGTTCCGGGAGCCCTTTGATGTGGTGTTCTGCCGCAACGTGATGATCTACTTCGATGCCGCCACCCAGCGCCAGGTGCTGGAGCGCATCCACCGGGTGATGAAACCGGGCGGCATGCTCTTCGTTGGTCACGCGGAGAACTTCAGCGACGCGCGCAATCTGTTTGTTCTGCGCGGAAAGACCGTCTATGAGCGCGTTTGAGTCGGCCTCTGCCCTGGCCAACCACCGCATGGGTAACGGCATGCCCACCGCTGCGAGAACCACGCGGCTGGACGTCTTGAAGGCGCGTACCCCCAAGCCGGGGGAGGCCTCGTTTTTTTATCACGACCATCACTTCCACCACGACGCGGTCAAGGTGCTGCCGGGCGAGTATTTCGTCACCACGGACGACATGCTGATCATGACGGTGCTGGGCTCGTGCATCGCCGCGTGCATCTGGGACCCGCGCGTGCGCGTGGGTGGCATGAACCATTTCATGCTGCCTGAAGGCGGTGGCGACACCTCCGGGCGTTATGGCTCCTACGCCATGGAGCTGCTGATCAACGAGATGATGAAGCTGGGCGCACGTCGCGAGCACATGCAGGCCAAGGTGTTCGGTGGCGGCCAGGTGATGCACACCTTCACCACCATGAACGTGGGCGAACGCAACACCCAGTTCGTGCTGGACTACCTGCAGACCGAGCGCATCGCCATCATTTCCAAGGACGTGCTCGACATCCACCCGCGCAAGGTGTGCTACTTCCCCGCCACCGGCAAGGCCATGTGCAAACGGCTGGCGCATTCGCACCCCGAAACACTGGAAACGCAGGAACGCAAGGGCAGCGCAATCACCGTGGCCAAGACCACATCGGGTGGTTCCGTGGATCTCTTCTAAATCGAGGAAGACAAAAAAATGGCCAAGATCCGAGTGGTGGTGGTGGACGATTCTGCGCTGGTGCGCAGTCTGCTCACCGAGATCATCAACCGCCAGCACGACATGCAGTGCGTGGGCGCTGCGTCCGACCCGCTGGTCGCGCGCGAGATGATCCGCGAACTCAACCCGGACGTGATCACGCTGGACGTGGAAATGCCGCGCATGGACGGGCTGGAATTTCTTTCCCGCCTCATGCGCCTGCGACCCATGCCGGTGGTGATGGTCTCCACGCTGACCGAACAGGGTGCCGACATCACACTGCGGGCGCTGGAAATGGGCGCGGTGGATTTTGTGGCCAAGCCTCGCATCGGCGTGAGCAGCGGTCTGAACGAACTGGCGGGCGACATCGTCGACAAGATCCGCGTGGCCGCGGCCGCCCATGTGCGGCGTCTGGCCACCCCGGCGGCCAGCGCAGCGAGCACACAGACCACCCCGGGCAGCAGCGCGGGTACGGAGCCCCCACGTGCGCCGTTGCCGCGCATGTCCACCGAAAAAATCATCTGCATTGGCTCGTCCACCGGTGGAACCGAAGCCATTCGCGAGGTGCTGGTGCCCATGCCGCCCGATGCACCTGCCATCGTGATCACCCAGCACATGCCGCCGGGCTTCACCACCAGCTTCGCGGCGCGCCTGAACGGGCTGTGCAAGATCCGCGTGGCCGAGGCACAGGACGGCCAGCGCATCCTGCCCGGTCATGCCTACATTGCCCCCGGCGGGCGCCACCTGCGCATCGACCGGAGTGGCTCCAACTACGTGGCCGTGGTGGAAGACAGTGAGCCGGTCAACCGCCATCGACCATCGGTGGAGGTGCTGTTCAAGTCGGCCGCCCGCGTGCTGGGACCCAACGCCCTGGGCATCATGCTCACCGGCATGGGTGCTGACGGTGCACAGGCCATGCGCGAGATGAAGGATGCGGGCAGCTACAACTACGTACAGGACGAAGCCACCTGCGTGGTGTTTGGCATGCCGCGCATGGCCATCCAGTACGGCGCGGCCCACGAGGTGCTGCCGCTGCAGCAGATCGCGCCGGCCTTGCTGAGTCGCCTGGCAAGCAACCCGTCGGCCGTAAGGCATCGGATTTGACTTCCCCCGCGCAGGACAGGACGCCCCCCCGCGCCGCCTTCGGCGTCACCCCCCAAACGGGAGGCGCACCCAGTGGCCCGGCAAAGCCGGTTCCACGGGTGCCCTGGAAAGCGGTTGTCTTACTCATCGGGTTTTTGCGCTCCGGCTACTTAAGTTCAGCGTTTTTATAGTCCCGCGTGTCACATGAATACCCGTCGCACCCTTCTTCTCGTTGCCGCGCTGACCCAGTCCGGCCTGCTGTGCGCCTCAGCCTACGCACTGGACGCCCCCACCGAACGGCCCGTTTTGACCATCTCTGGTTCCATCGGCGTCAAGAATGCCGGTGAGGTGGCGCGGTTCGACATGAAGATGATCGAAGCGTTGCCACAGCACAGCTTCACCACGCGCACGCCCTGGTTTGATCGGCCTGTGCAGTTCACCGGTCCGTTGCTGGCGGATGTGCTCGCGGCCGTCAAGGCCCGGGGTGGCTCGATCCGCGCTTCGGCCATCAACGACTACACCATCACCATTCCGATGGCCGACGCCAGTGCACACCAGGTCATCGTGGCGCGTCTGCTGGACGGCAAGCCCATGGCCGTGCGCGACAAGGGTCCGCTGTTCGTGATTTATCCGTTCGACCGCGATGCCGCGCTGCGCACCTCCGTGTACTACGAGCGCTCCATCTGGCAACTCAAGTCCCTGGACGTGCGACCGTGACTTTCCGGTGGAACACGTCGACGTGGCGCCGCCGCCAATGGGCCATGGTCGTCACCGCGGTGGTGTTCATCACGCTCACGCCACTGGCCTGGATCCAGTGGCAGCAGGCGCGCATGATCGAAGACGTTTCCCGCCACCAGTTCGAGTCCATGATGTGGCAGTCTTACCAGCTCGGCTACGAGCTGAACCGCCTCGACGACAGTCTCCAGAAGGCGTCCATTCCAGGATCGACCGTGAGCGGTGCGGATCTGCTGGAGCGCTACGAGGTGTTTTTCAGTCGCATCCAACTGGTCACGGACATGCCGCGCAAGGATTTGCTGGAGGCCTCAACCACCTACGCACGGGCCACGGAGCAGGTGAACGCGTTCACCGCGTTGGCCGACCCGCTCTTTGCGCATTCCGACACCTTGCCGACCAATGCCGACGCACTGCAGGCCCTGCGCGAGAGCGCCGAACGGCTCAAGCCCAGCTTGCATGCGCTCACGCAGGAGGCCAACCGCGCAGTGGCCCGTTTCGTCGACGAGCGCAACCTGCAGCTCAGGCACCAGAGTATTCTGGTGATCGTCCTGTCCACCTTGCAGGCCGGCTTGCTGATGGTGTTGGTCGCCGCTCTGGTGCACCACGTGCGGCGCCAGAAGCAGGAAAACAGCAAGCTCAAGGAGCTCAGCCAGGCGCTGGAGGTGGCACGCGATGAGGCCGAGGCGGCCAACCAGGGCAAGAGCGTTTTCCTGGCCAACATGAGCCACGAGATCCGCACCCCGTTTCAAGGACTCATGGGCATGCTGAGTCTGCTCGACGACGCCCGGCTGAACGACCAGCAGAAGGACTACCTGCACACCGCCCGCGACTCGGCCATGCACCTGCTGGGCGTGCTCAACGACATCCTGGATGTCTCCACCATGGAGTCGGGCACCCTCAAGCTCTCGCCAGGTCCGACCCATCTGCGCGATCTGGTGCAGGAGGTCGAGGGTCTCATGCGGGTGGCTGCACGCGACAAGGGTCTGACCCTTCTGGTGTCGGTCGCCAACGATCTGCCCGTCTGGGTGCAAGCAGATGCCACGCGAGTGCGTCAAATCATGTTCAACCTGCTGAGCAATGCCATCAAGTTCACCACCGAGGGCAGTGTGATCGCAGAGATCAAGCGTCAGCGTGAGAGCAGCGATGGCATTGCCATCCGGGTACGCGACAGCGGCATGGGCATGGACGCCGACACGGTGCAGAACCTGTTCACCCGTTTCTACCAGGCGGACAACTCGCTGCGCCGGCGCGCTGGCGGTACCGGCCTGGGACTGGAGATCTCGCGCAATCTCGCCCGCATGATGCAAGGCGACATTGCGGTGAAAAGCAAGCCGGGCGCCGGATCGATCTTCACCGTCACGTTGCGCCTGCCGGTGTGCGCCCCACCCGGCAACGCTGCGCTGGTTCCTCTGGTCGAGAGCCCTCACCATCGACGGCTGCGCATGTTGGTGGCTGAGGACCATGCCATCAACCTCAAGTACATGAGCATCCTGCTCGAGCGCATGGGACACGATGCCGTGTTCTGTGAGAACGGACAGGAAGCCCTTGAAATGCTGCAGAAGCAGCCGTTTGACGTGGTGCTGCTCGACTACCACATGCCGGTGCTCGACGGCCTGGCCACCACAGAGGCGATCCGGGCAATCAAGGGGCCGGCGGCCCGTACCAAGGTGATTCTGGTCACGGCCGATGTGGTGAACGACACCCGCAAACGTGCCATTGAAGTGGGCGTGGACGAGTTCACCAGCAAGCCATTGCAGGCGAGCGATCTTCACCTGGCCCTGCTGCACTGTGGACTGCTTGAGCCAGACGACATACCCTCCGACTCAAGCATTGTGCAGGCTTTCCGCCACTCATCGCCCTTTCCGGTGTCGGCCTCGGAGTTGCCTGTTCGCATGGCTGAAAACCTCCCGCAGGACCCGCCAATTGACCGCGAGTCGTTCAACGAAATCGCTTCGCTCATGCTCGAAGAGACCTTGCTCGAGCTAATGGGCACACTGTTCAATGAGCCTCAAGGGACGATACCGGAGTTGCTTCGCGCCTTGCAGGGCGACGATCTCAGCGCCATTGCCTACAGTGCTCACAAGCTCAAGGGAACCACCACGCTGATCGGCTTCCGGGCCATTGCGAAGACGGCCGGTCTGATCGAAGGCCTGACCCAGAAAGGTCAAAAGCCAGATGCACACATCCTGTGTGAACAATTGCGGCGCGACAGCGAGTCGACCCAGCAGACCATGCACCAGATTCTCGATCGCAAGCTTGCCTGATGAGCACCCGGTGCGCACCGAAGCTCTGCCAACTGCACCCATCACCCGCCAGGCACATACGAACCACTGCATCCTCTGGTGCCGGCTCGTACCTTCGTACTGCTATCCGTGGTATGCAAAATGCTACCCTCGTCGAAGCGTTTTTCTTGTGCTGTGGAACCGGTGATCCACCTGTGGCTCTACCCTTCGCTGTCTCGTGACCTGCGGCACCCATCGGACTTTCAAGCGCCTTAATGAATCAACTTTGCCGCTGCCACTCTGCCGCATGGCCCCACCGGTTCCTGGTGGTGTCTGCCTGCGCGCACGTCGGCGCTGCGATCGACCCGAGTGGGTGCCATGGGTAAGGTCTTGAACATGGCGCGCTGGCGGGGCCGCCACTGGGCTGCCGCCCTGGCCGTGCTGCTGGCGCTCACCCTGCTGCCATGGGCATGGGTGCAGTGGCAGCAGGTCCAGTTGATGTCGCAGGCGTCTGATCAGTTGTTGGAGACCCACCAGCAACAGGTGCAGCGACTCGCGACACTGGAATGGCTGCTCGTCGGTCTGATGGTGCTGGGCACGACCGGCCTGGGTGCACTGGCGGTGCTTCACATGCGCCGCCAGTTCCGGCAGTTCCAGAAGCTGCAAAAGCTCAGCAACCGGCTGGCGCATGCCCGTGACGAGGCCGAGCAGGCGAACCACGGCAAGAGCGTGTTCCTGGCCAACATGAGCCACGAAATCCGCACCCCGTTCCAGGGGCTTCTGGGCATGCTCGACCTGCTGGACGAACCCAACCTGACCGGCCGGCAGCGCGACTACATTCAGACCGCCCGGGATTCCGCGCTGCACCTGCTTGGTGTGCTCAACGACATCCTCGATGTGGCCACCTTAGACTCCGGCACGCTCAAACTCTCGCACACGCCCATCCATCTGAAGAGCCTCGTTCAAGACGTGGAAGCGCTGATGCAGGGATCGGCCCTGGACAAAGGGCTGGACCTGAACGTCTACACCGCCAGCGACCTGCCCGAATGGGTGCTCGCCGACGCCACCCGGCTGCGCCAGATCCTGTTCAATCTGCTGAGCAACGCCATCAAGTTCACTTCGTCAGGGAGCGTGATCGCGGAGGTCGCGCGGGTCCCCGACAAGCGCGATGGCGTGGTCATCACCGTGCGCGACACCGGTGCCGGCATGGATGACGCCACCCTCGAGCAGTTGTTCTCACGCTTCTACCAGGCCGACAGTTCGCTGCGCCGTCGCGCAGGGGGCAGCGGACTGGGCCTCGAGATCTCACGCAGCCTTGCCCGCATGATGGGTGGCGACATCGAGGTGCAGAGCCAGCCTGGCGTGGGGTCGGTGTTCACGGTCACGCTGACCCTTCCGGAAACGGTGGCGCCGCCTCTGGATACCCCCGACCAGCCGAAGGCGCGCCGATCCGCCTCATCCCTGCGTGTGCTGGTGGCCGAGGACCATCCCATCAACCTCAAGTACATGAGCATCCTTCTGGAGAACATGGGGCACAGCGCGGTGTTCTGTGAAAACGGACAGGAGGCGCTGGACCTGCTTGGGCAGGAGCGCTTTGACGCGGTGCTGCTCGACTACCACATGCCGGTGCTCGACGGACTCGCCACCACCGAGGCCATCCGTGCCCTCGACGGGCCGGCGGCGAGCACCAAGGTGATCCTGATCACCGCCGATGTGGTCAACGACACGCGCAAGCGTGCCAGCGAGGTCGGTGTCGACGCCTTCACCAGCAAGCCGCTGCAGGCCGAAGACCTGCAACGGGCGTTGCAGCATTGTGGGCTGCTGGAACTGGAGACCGCCGAAGCCGAGGGCGCCGGACTGCACTCGAGCCTCGGCGGCCTGTTTCCGATTTCGGCCTACGAGCTGCCCGTGCGCCTGCCCGACGAGCTCGACCCTTCCACCCTGATCGACTCCGAGTCGTTCACCGACATCGCCTCCCTGATGCCGGAGGACACGCTCGCCGAACTGCTCACCACCCTCTTCAAGCCCCCTGAAGGCTCGGTGCATGTGTTGCTCACGGCGCTGGAGAACCACGATCTCGCGGCGGTGGGTTACAACGCCCACAAGCTCAAGGGCACCGCCATGCTCATGGGTTTCCGGGCCATCGTTCGAACCGCGGCCCGAATCGAAGAGATGGTGCACAAGGGGGAGGATCCTTGCACCGGCGGCCTGAGCTTCCAGCTCCGGCACGACATGGAGCACACACAGAAAGCACTGGGTCAGTTCGGCGTGCGCGAAGTGCGTTGACGCCGGGTTTCGCGTCACCGCCTGATCCCCTCTCGAAGGGTGGAGTCCCCTTGGCCAGGCGCTCGGGGGCTGCGCAAGCACACCGCGCAAGCAAAAAAATGCGGGTCAACAACGCGTCATTTTCAACTTTTGGCTTTCCGCAAGCTCGCCGACACTGACAGTGAGTCCATCCTCCCGCTGACCCGGCCCGGGTCCGGAGATCCACTCACAAGAACCCGAGGTGGGACGGTATCCCATCGACAGAGGGCATGTGCCCCTTGAAGGCGGCCCTCATACCGGCAACCCACCAAGGAGCAGAAATGCGAATCATCTCAAATCTCAAGATCGGTAAACGGCTCGGCCTGGGCTTCGGCGTGATGCTGCTGCTTATCGGGGGCATGGCAGCCACCGGCTTCATGGGCGCGGCCAAGCTGTTTGCAGAGGTAAAAACGATCTACGAAGACCGCACCGTACCGCTCGGCGAGTTGGCCAGCATCAACAACCTGATGATGCGCAACCGTGTGCTTGTCATGGACTCGATGCTCGACCCGAACACCCTGGAACAGAACCAGACCCAGATCCAGACCAACGCCACACGCATCGGCCAGATCTGGGATACCTACATGGCCACTCACCACACCCCGGAGGAGGCGCAGTTGGCCAAGGCCTATGCCCCAGCCCGCGACGCCTTCGTGAAAGATGGCTTGCAGGCCGTCTTGGCAGCGGTGCGAGGTGGTGATCTGGATGGTGCCCGGCAGGTCTACAGCGACAAGCTCGACCCCCTGGCCCAGACCGCCATTGGCTTGTCCGACAAGCTCGTCCAACTACAGATCGACGTGGCTGCAAAAGAATTCAAGCTGGCCCACGAACTCGAAGTGCTTGTCGAGATCGTGATGGTGGCTGCCACCGTCTTTTCGATACTGCTGGGCATTGGCATTGCCATCGGCATCACGCGCTCCGTCACCCACCCCATCAATGAAGCGCTGAAAGTGGCCGAGACCGTGGCCGCCGGCGATCTGACATCACAGATCACGGTCCACGGCAAAGACGAAACCGCCGATCTGCTGCGCGCGCTCAAGACCATGAACGACAGTCTGGTGAAAGTGGTGGGGGAAGTGCGAGGCAACGCCGAAAGCGTGTCCACCGCCAGTGCGCAGATCGCTCAGGGCAACGCCGACCTGAGTCAGCGCACCGAAGAACAGGCATCGGCTTTGGAGGAAACGTCTGCTTCCATGGAACAGATGGGCTCAACCGCGAGCCAGAACGCCGACAACGCCCGTCAGGCCAATCAGCTGGCATCCAGCGCCAGCACCGTGGCCCGTGAGGGCGGCACGGTGGTTGGGCAGGTGGTACAGACCATGCGCGACATCAACGACAGCAGCCGCAAGATCAGCGACATCATCGGCGTGATCGACGGCATCGCCTTTCAGACCAACATCCTCGCGCTCAACGCTGCGGTGGAGGCCGCCCGGGCCGGAGAGCAGGGTCGCGGCTTTGCCGTGGTGGCCGCCGAGGTGCGCAACCTGGCCCAGCGCAGTGCCGAAGCGGCCAAGGAGATCAAGGCGCTGATTGGTGCCAGCGTGGAGCGTGTCGAACAAGGCACGGTGCTCGTCGATCAGGCCGGTGTCACGATGCAGGAGATCGTCACGTCGATTCAGCGGGTCAGCGACATCGTCGGCGAGATCAGCAGCGCCAGCGTCCAGCAAAGCGCTGGGGTCGGCCAGGTCGGCGACGCCATCGTTCAAATGGATCAGACCACGCAGCAAAACGCCGCGCTCGTTGAAGAGTCTGCGGCGGCAGCGGCCAGCCTCAAGACACAGGCACAGCTTCTCGTGCAGGCGGTGGGGCATTTCAAACTGTCCGGCAGCAACACGCTCGCCGCCCACTGAGCCTGCTGCCGACGCCAGCCGGGCCTTCCCTCGCCGCCTCATCAGGCGGCAGGTGCGAAGAGCCATGCCAGGGAAGCGTTCGAGCCCTCAAGGCACCTGCTTCCATCGGTCAAGAGGACGTGGTCGTTTGCCTTCAAGCAGCAGCTGACGGCATCACACCCGCTGGTCAACGAGACTTCCAGCCTCGTGAGGCGGCACGCTGCCATTGCCGTGCTCGTCGTAAGCTACCACATCGGTCATGGGCACGGGCTGCCCGGAACCTGACAAAGCAGGGCTGGGGTCTGGCGCGGGCGACGGTGCTGGCAACAAGGCGGGGCGAGCCGTCAGCGAAGCGGCCACGGTCGACAGTGCAGACGATGTGCCCGTTGACGATCCGGGTGCCTCACTGGCGGGGTCGCGCCCCAGCGCCCGGTCCACCACCGCGGCGCTGGCCTGCCACACATTGGACAGCACCTCCCGCAGGCGCCGGTGGATTTCTTCCTTGTCGCTGGCGCGCTGCTCGGCTTCCTTCGCAGCGACCTCCTGTGCCTCACGTTGGGCCAACACATCACCCTCCCGGCTTTTTCCAGCCTGTCCCTGGACTGAAGGATCGGCTTCTCCGGGCAGTTGTGACGCGCCTTGCGGGTGGCCGCCGGCCTTGGGCTGGTATGCGGCTTGTCGATTCTGACCAAAACCCAGCCCGGCCTGGGCGTCGCGGCCAGCACCCTGCGCAGGTTGCACGGGCGCGATGGGCGTCACCGCGGGCACGGCGGTGCTCGGCGGTGTCGGCCAGGACACGGCTTGGGAAGCGGAAAAGTTCAACATGGCATCACCCTCGACAAGAGGCACGCGGCAGACAAGCCGGGTGTTCTGGCCGTTGTTTCGACCGAATTGGGCGGAACTTGAGGGTTTGTTTGGCCGTTTACCGAAAGTTTTTTCAGGTAGCAAACGCCTTTTCGTGCATCCAGGCGGCGTGTTTGGGTGCGCGCTTGGTCTGGCTCCATTCGTTGAGCATGTCCCACTTCACGTCGTCGAGCCTTTGCATCATTTCAGGCGTGGCGGTGTTGGCCGCCAGTTCCAGGCGGTGGCCATTGGGGTCGAAGAAATAGATGCTCTTGAAGATGGTGTGGTCGGTGAGGCCGATCACCGGGATGCCGGTGGCCTCCAGCCGGGCCTTGGTGGCTTCGAGTTCTTCGACCGTGTCCACCTCCAGCGCAATGTGCTGCACCCAGTCGGGCGTGTTGGGATCGCGACCCATGGCCGGTGAATTCGGCAGCTCGAAGAAGGCCAGGATGTTGCCGCCACCAGCATCCATGAACAGGTGCATGTAGGGGTCGGGCGCGTGGGTGGACGGCACCTGATCCTCGGCAATGGCCAGCACAAAGTTCATACCCAGGTGCTTCTGGTACCACTCGACGGTTTCTTTGGCGTCCTTGCAGCGGTAGGCGACATGGTGGATCTTGCGGATGTTCATGGAGTGCTCCTTCGGGTGTGGGGTGTCAGATGCCCTGGCGTGCGGTCGCCATGGCCTGTTTGAGCACGGCGATGTCGCCCACCTGATTGGCCAGCAGCAGGATGAGCTTGGCGTTGAGCAACTGGCTCTGCTCGTCGCTCAGGTCGCGATGTGTGTCGATCAGGGCTTCGTAGAAGTCGTCGCCAGGCGTGAAGTCTCGGAAGTAGCGCTGGCCGGGTTCGGCGAGGTTGGGCTGGCTTTGCAAGGGCATGGTGTCTCCTCGTTGGGTGGGGTTCAGGCGGCGGCCGTCTCAAGGGCGGCGTGGCGTGTGGCTGCCGAAGCGATGTCCTGCGCGGCGGCGCGGGCCAGCGCGCGCTGCACGGCGTGCAGGTCAAACCGGCGCCAGCGGGCGGCCACGTGCTGGTCGGGGCGCATCAGGTAGACCGTGCCCGGACGCGCGTTGAGCCGCTGGGCCACCAGGCCCTCGCGGTCGTGCAGCACTGCCATGCCGGCCGTACCGTTCCCAGCGCGGGCGGTGACCGCCACGGTTTCCACCGGAATGGCCGCGTCTGCCAGCTCCGCCGCCTGAGCGCGCAGGGCCGGGTCGATCTGCTCCACGCTGTCGGCAAAGACGAGCAACTGAAACCGGTTGCCCAGTTGGTCCAGCAACCAGGCGTCCTGGCCGTCCACACGGACCGGCGCGTCGTCCAGGGGCGCGCCAGGCACCATGTTGCCTTCGAAGGTGTCTGCGTCGGGCGTGTTCAGTGCCGAGTTCACCAGAAAAGCCGGCACACTCAGCCGCCCGGAATTCACCAGCTTGCGGGCGAATGGCTGGGTGCGTGCCAGCTCCAGCGCCGCGTTGCGGAACAACTTGCTGACCGCGCTCTTGGGGGTGATGAAGTCGGTCGAGCGAGTGGAGTTGCGGATGTTTTCGTCGGCCGCGTAGGTGCGGTCGGCGTCATACGTGTCCAACAGGGCGTCGGGCGCCAAGCCCTTCATCACCAGCGCGAGCTTCCACACCAGGTCGTCGGTGTCCTGGAAGCCGGAATTGGCGCCGCGCGCACCGAAGGGCGACACCTGATGCGCCGCATCGCCCACGAACAGCAGGCGGCCATGCCGGAAGTTCTTCATGCGCCTGCACTGGAAGGTGTAGATGCTGGCCCATTCCAGGGCGAACGGGCGTTCGTCGCCCAGCATGGCCTTCACACGGGGAATGATGTTCTCGGGCTTCTTCTCTTCTTCCGGATCGGCGTCCCAGCCCAGCTGGAAGTCGATGCGCCAGACGTTGTCGCTCTGCTTGTGCAGCAACACGCTCTGGTTGGGGTGGAACGGCGGGTCGAACCAGAACCAGCGTTCGGCGGGATAGTCGGCCTCCATGATCACGTCGGCGATCAGGAAACGGTCCTTGAACACATGGCCTTCGATGTCCAGGCCCAGTTGCCGACGCACGTTGCTGCGCGCACCGTCGGCCACGATCAGCCAGTCGGCATCGATTTCAAAGGCGCCATCTGGCGTCTCCACGCTCACCCGGCCACCGTTTTCCAGCGGCTGGACGCCGGCCACCTTGTACTTCCAGCGCAGGTCCACCCCGAGTTCGGTGGCGCGCTTCACCAGCGCCTCTTCCAGGTGGTACTGCTGCAGGTTGATCATGCCCGGGCGCTTGTGACCGGGTTCGGGCACCAGATCGAAGTGGTAGACCTCCTCTTCGCGCAGAAAGGTGCGGCCCACGTTCCAGCCCACGCCCTTGTCGACGATGGGATCGCCCACGCCCAGGCGGTCGAGGATTTCCAGCGCGCGCTTGGCGTAACACACGGCGCGCGAACCGAACGACACGCTGTCCTCTTCGTCGAAAAGCAACACGTCCAGACCGTGCAGCCGTGCATCAATGGCAGCGGCCAGCCCGACCGGGCCGGCGCCAATCACCACCAGTGGCTTACGCTGGGGCGCGGTCTGCATCAGGTCGTGGGGAGGATGGTAGGGGAAGGTGGGGTAGGTGTACGTGGCCATTTGTGCTCCTCTGGGAATGGCGCGACTGTACCCAATAATTCACTATTGGTAAATTGATTCCTCTATTCGTAATGTTTTACTCGGGAATCGAAGGCCGATCTACCGGCGGTCGGTGCGGGTTTTGCGAATGAAAGGCTCAGAAACGACTTGGCCGGACTGCGTCCGGCCAAATCAGGAAAAACCCGGGGGCGTCTCAGTCGTCGGCGTCGGCCGGCGGCTTGACCAGGGTGACGGGCACCGGCGAAATCTGCACCATTTCCTGCGACACGGAGCCCAGCACAGCCGCGCGAAGCCCACCGCCCCGCGTGCTCATGATCACCGCATCACAGGCGTGCCGCTCCACCGCCTCGACCAGCATCTGCGCCGGATCACCACTGCTCACATCCGCCTCCACCTGCTGGGCAGCCGCAGCCAGCAACCCCATCGCCGGGCGCACCAGGTCACGCCCCGCGCCCTCGCTCACCTTCTGCAGCACGTCGGGATCGTGCGCCACCACCAGCTCGTACAGCGTCGCGCTTTCTTGCACATTGGCCACGACAAAACGCGCCTTCAAACCCGCGCCCACCAGCCTGAGCGCATGGTGCACGGCCAGCAAGGCGTGTGGGGAGCCATCGGTGGGAATGAGAATTTTCAACATGCGGGGATCCTGGAAATGAATTGAACCGAAGCCCGTTCATACCACGTTTGTTCTGAGTGAGCGCCCTCTGCACCGTGTGGTCGGGCTGAGCAGCGCAAGGTCGCCCTCCGGAGCGAAATGCCCCATCAAGCAACACCAAGGATCCGGCTCCGCCGGTCCAAAGGTGTGCCCCCTTGAGGGGCGCGCGCGCAGCGCGGCGGGGGTATTCCCAGCACGTTCCGGAGCGAAGTGCCTCATTCCAGAGATACCGTGGAACCGGCTTTGCCGGGCCACTGGTATCGCCCCCTCGAGGGGGCGACGCGAAGCGGCGCGGGGGTGCTTTCTAGTACGGCCGCTCGTTGAGCACACACCAATAGAGCTCGATGTGATCCGCCACCTCCATGAACTTGCTGAAACTCACCGGCTTCTCGATGTAGGAATTCACACCCAGATCGTAGGCCGCCTTGAGGTCCCGGTCTTCGCGGGATGAGGTCAGCATCACCACCGGGATGCGGCGAAAACGTTCGTGTGACTTGAGCTGGCGCAGCACTTCCAGGCCGCTGACCTTGGGCATGTTGATGTCCAGCAGGATCACCGCCGGGACCGGATCACCGTTTTCCCAGCGCGCAAGAAAGGCCAGCGCCTCTTCGCCGTCGCGCGCGACGAGGATGTTGTTGCCGAAGCGCTTCTTGCTGAATGCCCTCAGGGTGAGGTCGAGGTCCATCGGGTTGTCCTCCACCAGCATGATGGGAGGCATTTGGGGAGACGGGTTCATACAGGAAACTCCAGATAGAAAGTGGCTCCCTGGCCCAGTTCACTTTGGGCCCATACGCGGCCGCCCATGCGCTGCACTGCCTTGGACACCAGCGCCAGCCCGACGCCGGTTCCGGGGTAGTCTTCGGCGCGGTGCAGCCGCTGAAAAATACCGAAGATGCGGTCATGGTATTGCATATCGAAGCCCACGCCGTTGTCTTTGACCCAGATCAGGCAGCTTTGCCCTCGCTGGCTCACGCCAATTTCGATACGCGGCGCGCTGCCACTGCCGCTGAATTTCAATGCATTGCCGATCAGATTGCGCAGCGCCAGCTTCAGGCCCTCCCGGTCCAGCCGCAGGGTAAGGGGCTCGACCTGCTGCACCACCTCGACGCCATGGCGTTCGATGTCGGGTGCGAACAGCTCCAGCAACCGCTCGATCAGGGACTGCACCTCCACCGCATCCGACCCCATGGTCCGGCGGTCCAGATGGGAGTAGTCGAGCAGATCCGAGATCAGCTCGCTCATCTGCGACACACCAGCACGCACGCGCTCCACAAAATGCCGCCCTTCGTCGTCCAGTTGCGGACCGTATTCCTCCAGCAGCAACTGGCTGTAGCCATCGATGCCACGCAGCGGCGCCCGCAGATCGTGCGACACGGTGTATGAAAACGCCTCCAGCTCATGATTGGCGTCACTCAGCTGCGCCGTGCGCTCTTTCACGCGCTGCTCCAGCGCCTCGTTGGTGCGCCGCAGCAGTTCTTCCGCCTGCTTCACTGGCGTGATGTCGAGCATCGTGCCGGTATAGAGCGGCAGCTGGGACACATCGCGCTCCTGCCTGCGCACGGTACCCTGGAACCAGCGCACTTCGCCGTGCGCCGGATTGGTCCGGAAGACGACATCGCCCACCGACTCCCCGCGCGTCATGTGCTGCATGTCGGCAGCCACGATGGCCCGATCATCCGGGTGCAGGCGCTCCAAGAACCCCTCGAAGTCAGGCGCCCCATCGGAGGGGTCCAGGCCCAGGTTATGGAACATCTGAGAAGACCACCACCCTTGCTGGGTGTCGGGGTCAAATGTCCAACTGCCCAGGCGGGCCAATGCTTCAGCCCGGGCCAGCCGATCCATCTGTTCACTCAGCTGTGCATTGGCGCGAAGCCGATCGGTGATGTCCTGCACAGTGGTGAACAGGTGAAGAATGCTGCCGTCCGGATTGCGCAGGGGCCTGACGTTGATCTCGGTGTCCACCACTTCGCCATTCTTGCGCACGAACCGCTTCTGCATGCCGTAGCTGTCGATCCGGCCTGCTGAGAGGTCATCGAACAGGTTCAGGTTCGGCTTCAGATCGTCCGGGTGGGTGATGTCAGTCCACGGCAGTTCGAGCAGCTCTTCGCGCGGGTAGCCGAGGATTTCGCACAAGCGGTCGTTCACCTGCAGCCACCGCTTGTCTGCTGTTGAAGAGATGGCCATACCGATGAACGGCAACTCGTAGAACAGCCGCAGTGTCTGGGCCTGCGCCTGCTGGGCCAGTTGTGCTTCCTTCTGCACCGTGATGTCCAGCAGGATCCCGCTGATGCGCACCACCTCACCGGCCTCGTTGCGTTCCAGGGCAGTGCGGTCGTCCACCCACACCCAGCTCCCATCGGCACATCGCAAGCGGTATTCCTGCTGGTATTCGTCGGGGCCATGAGCAAAGTAGTGAGCGATTTCAGCGTTGACGCGCTGCACATCGTCGGGATGGAAGAGGTCGTTGTATTGAATCCGCCCTTCCATCAGATCTACCGGCGCATAACCCCAGAGGCGCAGCGAATCGCTCACATACGACACCGGCCAGCCCGGCGCATTGCGCCACTCGATCACCACCAGCGGCGAGCGATCGACCACCTGTTTCATCTTGCGCAAGCGCTCCCGGTCGGCACTCAACCGCTCGGCCATGCGATCCGCCTGCGCGCCAATGAGCGCCAGCTCATCGCGCCCGGAAATGCCCGTGCGCACCGAGAGATGCCCCGCCCCCATCTCGCCCAGGGCCTGCGCCAGCCTTTCTGCCCGCCGAAACCAGATCAGATGCAGCAGCACCGCCAGCAACGCCGCTGTCGCCAGCATCACCAGCCCTTCGCGCATCAGCTCCGATTGCACCCCTGCCCGCCGGACCGCCAGTGACCTGGAGGCGTTCACCACCACCACAAGGCGGTCGCCGGTCTCGATGGGCACCAGGCCCGTCAGAATGGGCGCGTCCCCGAAGCGCTCGACCTCGATCACCTTGCTGGACGGCCGGGTCAGCACCTGACGCAGGGCCAGATCGGCGCCATTCATGCGTTCCATCACCTTTTCGATGGGCAACCCCAGGTCGCGGCGTGACAGCGATGCCAACACCCTTCCGCGCTGATCAAGCAGCAGCGCATGTTCGATCCCGCTGTGAAGCCCCAGCCCGCCCACCACCCGGCGAAACAGCAGATCCCGTCCCAGGCTGGCCTGACGATCCAGGCGGGTCTGCTCGGTGTTGAGGCGCTCGCGCAGACGCAGCGTCTCCTCCGCCATCACGGACGCCTCTGCCTGGTCCATCTCGTGCCCGTAGCGCAACGACAGCGCCGCCAGTGCCACCAGCAGCAGGAACATCGGTACCAGCCAGCGCGTGGTCAAAGGCAAAAGCCAGTTCGAAAGACTCAAGACGGTTTCTCCGCATTCATGACACGTCGAGCCGGCTCTGGATCGATGAGGCGCCCCCAGTCTGGCGCCTGGTCGAGCAGCCCCGCCGAGATCAGGGTTTGCACCAGGCGTTCTGCGCCATGCACCAAGGGGGGTGGCTGACCCGTGAGCTGCTTCAGTGAGGCCGCAGGCTCGTAGAAGGCAAGGCCACCCAGGGTATCCACGTATTCCTCGGGTGTCATGTCGGTGCCTCTGGCCATGTCGGCGGCCGTCGCTGCCCTGTCGCGCTCCAGTGCCCTCAAGCCCTCGCGCCAGCCTGCGATCAACGCGTCGACCTGCGCGGGCCGCTCCCTCAATGCACTGGCGCGCACCACCAGCACGTCGAACAGTTCGTCACTCAGACCGGCACTGTCGAAGACCACATGGAAGCCGGCCTTCTTCAAAGCGCTCGCCAGCGGTTGATAGGAAATGGCGGCCCCCGCCTTGCCGTCGCGCAGCGCGTCCAGATGCAGACTGGCTTCGAGATTGAGCACATTCACGTCGGCCGGCCGCAGCCCGGCTTTTTGAAGCAGCCGCGTCAGCATGAGCGCCCCCACGGCTGATCGCTCCACCGCAATCGTTTCGCCCCGCAGCGCCTGCAGCGTGCCAATTCCTGAGCGGGCCAGCACCACATCAGCGCCGGCGGAAGCATCGAGCAGTGCCACCAGGCGCAAGTCCTGCCCTTCGCCGGCCAGTCGCAATGCTTCGTCCAGGGTGAGGGCTGCCGCGTCGATCAGTCCGTTGCGAAAGCCACGCATGGTCTCCGAGCTGGAGGAGAGTTCCACCACCTTGATCTGCGCAGTGTCGATCATGTCGCGATCACGGGCCAGCACCAGCGGGTCGTACCCGACCCAGCTGTTCACGCCCAGCACCAGGGGTGGGGGTGGAGGCGATTCGCAGGAGCCCAGGACCAAGCTGAAGGCGAGCAACGCCAGCGAGCCAATGCGCCTGGCCCAGGCACCCGCGGCAGGGTCAGCCAGGTTCTGGCCCCACCCCGTTCTCAGCTCCCTGGATACCTGCTCCCGCGCAGGGAACGCTGCCGATTGCAACATGTCCAGCCCTCTGTGTTCGGTTGCATTCTGTCACCACTTCATCTCCACGGGTCTTCAACGCAGGCGGTGTTCCTTGATTTCGTTTCGGTGATATTTCCCTTGCAGGGCAAAATCAAGCTCCCGTCAAGGGAACCCTTTTGTCGAATGCCCTGCGATCATCCTCCACGATTTGCCGGGAAACTGAAAGCCCCAGCCCCCCTTCAAAGGGGTTCACTCTGGCGAATCGGGAGGCCTGCCTCAGGCAGGTTGCAGATGGGTAGGCGATGTACCCAACGAGACCGGGCGCAGCGAACCGTAGAGATTCTTCGGGTCGGCCAGCCGGGGGATCAGATCGATGCGCTGACCCAGGCCCAGGCGGACGGCGCTGTCCATCATGAAGCGCAGGGCAGAGAAGTCTTCCAGTGCGAAGCCGACCGAGTCGAACACGGTGACCTGCTCGGTGCTGTCGCGTCCGCTGCGTTCACCGACCAACACCTGCCACAACTCGGTGACAGCAAAGTTCTCCGGCTTGTGCTGGATCTCGCCTTCGATGCGCGACTGCGGCTCGTACTCGACGAACACCTTGGCGGTGTCCAGGATGTCGCCGTGCAACTCCGTTTTACCGGGGCAGTCGCCCCCCACGGCGTTGAGGTGCATGCCGGGCGCGATCATGTCGGGGGTGAGGATGAGGGCGTTGCGCTTGTCGGCGGTCACCGTGGTCACGATGTCGGCACCGGCCACCGCCTCGGCCGTGCTGGAGCACACCGTGACCTGCAAGCCGCTGCGCTGCAGATTGAACACCAGTTTGGCAGTCGCGGCGGGGTCCACGTCGAACACACGGAGCGAGGTAATACCCACCAGATCTCGGAAAGCAAGGGCCTGGAATTCGCTCTGGGCACCGTTGCCGATCAGCGCCATCGTGCGGCTGTCCGGTCGGGCCAGCACCTGGGCGGCCAGAGCCGACATGGCGGCCGTGCGCAGGGCCGTGGTGAGGGTGAGTTCACTCAGGAACAGCGGCGCGCCGCTGTCCACATCGGCCAGCACACCAAAGGCCATCACCGTGGGCAGGCCGTGGCGGGTGTTGCCCGGGTGGCCGTTGACGTACTTGAAGCTGTAGCGGTGGTCGTCGGCGACCGGCATGAGCTCGATCACCCCGCCCTGCGAATGCGAGGCCACGCGCGCCGTCTTGTCGAAATCGGCCCAGCGCAGAAAGTCGGCGCGGATGTGCTCGGCCAGGCGGCCCAGGCAGTGCGTCAGTCCCAGGCGCCGCACCAACTCGGCGGCTTCGGGGGCACTGAGGTACAGGGTGCCTGTTGTCGCGAAACGCGCCAGGTCGGCTCGCGCGGTGGCGTGTTGGGTGTGTGTGGAGGCGCTTTTCATGGGGTTTTCCAGTGTCTCAAGGTGCAGCGAGGGCGGCGCCCAGGTGTCTGGGCCCCAAATCCTCTCAAGCATGAGAACCAGTTTGCCGGTGGCACGTGGCAATGAAAAGCGCCAAAAAGGTAGAGATATGGCAGAAAATCCAGCAGAACGACAACACCTTTTGGCGTTTTGCACATGGACCAACTCGATCAGCAACTCATCGCCACCCTGCGCCAGAACGCACGCCTTTCTGTGGCCGACCTCGCCCACAAGCTGAAGGTTTCGCGCGGCACGGTGACCAACCGGCTGCGCAAACTGGAAGACAGCCAGGTGATCGTGGGCTACACGGTGCGCCTGCGCCCGGAGGCACAGCCCGAGCGCATCCGGGCCTGGATGGGAGTGCTGGTGGAGGGCAACCAGTCGCGGCGCGTGCTGGCCAGCCTGCTGGGCGAACCGGCCGTGGCCGGTCTGCACGACACCAACGGCCGCTGGGATCTGCTGGCCGAGATCGAGGTGGGTTCCATGGGCGAGCTGTCGCAGGCGCTGGAGCGCATCCGCCTGATCAGCGGCATCCGCGGCACGGAAACCAGCATTCTGCTGACCAGCTATCGGTAAAACCACTGCAATGCTTGTTGAAAAGCAGTGCTGGTGGGTGCTAACTGAGCGTCCTGCGCGGAAGCCTGATGGTGAAGATGCAACCCGTACCGGGCACATCCCGCACGGTCAAGGTGCCGCCGTCCGCCTCGACATTGCGCTTGGCGATGGTCAGACCCAGCCCCATGCCGCTCTTGTTGTCGCTCGCTTGAACAAACGGCTGGAAGATGCTCACGGCCGAACCTGGTGGCAGGCCGCCGCTGTGGTCCCTGACCTCCACCAGCACCTGCCCTCCTTCCGCATAGGCACACAACGCGACCTCCGTGTGCGCGCGGGTGAACTTGAATGCGTTCTGGAGCAGGTTGTTCAATGCAGCCATCAGACGCTCCCGGTTGCCAGCGATACCGAGTGTCGGGTCCACTTCGTCGACCGAGAAACTGCAGCCTTTGTCACTTGCGTCGAGACAGGCGGCGTTCCTGGCTTCAGCAACAAACAGCATGAGCGAAAAAACACCCGAGTGCGGCGCCTCGGCGGCGACACTGACCGCCGACTGAGACAGGTTGAGCAAGGTCGCCAGGGAAGACAGACTCCGCTTCATGACAGCCCCTGTCGCCCCCCCGATCGGCAGCTTCCCGGATTCCAGGGCGGCGAAGGCCAGCGTGGCCGTGTTCAGGTAGTTTCGCAATTCATGCACCAGCATGCCCAGACGCTCGTATTCCACCGCGGCCTGTTTCAGGGCAACACTGGCGTCGCGCTCCATGGCGAATTCGGTGACCGCGTCGGCGATGGCGTTGTCCAGGCACCTGTTCAGCGTGCGGAATTCTTCAACGGAGAATGGCTCTTCGCGCTCGACGGCCAGATCGGTGATGGCCTGGCAAAGGTCGCCATAGTCGTGCACCACCTGGTCCACAGAGAAACCGAGTCCAAGAAGCTGCTTGCCATGCGCTGCGGCGCTCTCACCCATTTCGGACAGGTTGGCCGCGTCACCGCCTGAAGCGCCGGAAATCCTGAAACTCTCTTCCAGATCGCCCTTGTCTTGTGCCTGCAGGGTTCTCATCAGCTGGTCGAGGAACATCGGAATGCCATTGGCAAGCTGGGCCGCAGTGGCCGCCCGCCTGGGCCTTTGTGCGACCTTGGCCTTGCACCGTTCGATGAGTTCGCCCCGGTTGTCCGCTAAAAATTGATGCATGTCTTCTTCCATCGGTGACTCCGGTGTAGCCACGGTGCGTTTGAAGAAGAGGGCCGGTGTCCGTTGTGTCTTGCGGTGTGGAACCATTGCGCCACAGTGTGCCTCGACGGTATGTGCGCTACCGTACATGGAGCGACACCAAACACCCCAGAAAGCCTCTGAGACGGCCGCCGCACCCGCCGCCCGCCTGACCTGACTGGCCGGCCTGTGCAGCCGATCAGGCCCCGGGTGAAAGGCTGCTGGCGCCCGCGTCTGCCTCGGCCTGGCGCTCCTGCAGCTCGCGCCACATGATCTTGCCGGTACCGGACTTGGGCAGGCTTTCCACAAAGCTCACCAACCGCGGGCTCTTGTAGGCTGCCATGTGCTCACGCGCCCACGCCACGATGTCCTGCTCGCTCACCTGGCCCCTGTGCTCGGGCTTGAGCACCACCACCGCCTTCACGGTTTCACCGCGCTTGTCGTCCTGCGCGCCGATCACGCAGACCTCGTGGATTGCCGGGTGGGCGTACATCAGCGCTTCCACCTCGGCTGGCCACACCTTGTAGCCGCTGGCGTTGATCATGCGCTTGAGCCGATCGGTCATGAAGAAATAGCCGTCTTCGTCCACCCGGGCCAGATCGCCCGTGCGCAGGAAGCGCTGGCCGTCGATGTCGATGAACGCCTCGGCAGTGGCCTTGTCATTGCGCCAGTAGCCCTGCATCACCTGCGGCGCGTGCACCACGACTTCACCCGTTTCGCCTTGCGGCACTTCCTGCAAGGTCACGGGATCGAGGATGCGGGCGTCCACTCCGAACACCGGAATGCCCAGGCACTGCGGCTTGGGCCGGTGCGGCGGGTTGATGTGGGTAGCGGCCATGGTTTCTGACATGCCGTAGCCCTCCACATAGTCCAGCCCGGTCAATGCCTTGAGCTTGGCTGCCACCGCTTCGGGCATGGCGGCGCCACCGCCGCGGATGCCGTTGAGGGCAGACAGGTCGACTTCATCAATGCGCGGATTGGCCAGAAAGTCCACCACCATGGTGGCGATGGCCTGCCAGCTGGTCACCCCGTGGCGCTGCATGAGTTCGGCGGCGGTCTCGCGGTCCCAGCGCGACATCAGTACCACCGAGGCACCGACCAGCAAGGGACCGTTCATGCCCCCGGTCATGCCGGTCACATGAAAGAGCGGCAGCACCGAGAGCATGACGTCGTCCTGCGTGCGGGCGAACCAGTGCATGCCACCCACCGCGGTGCACATCACGCTGCGGTGCGTGTGCATGCAGCCCTTGGGGTGGCCGGTGGTGCCTGACGTGTAGGGCATCACGCACAGATCGTCGGGCCCGGCGGTATGTGGTCCAGGCGCACGGTGGGCGGCCAGCGCATCGTGCCAGGCGTGCAGGCCCGCACCTTGGGAAACCCGGCGGGGATCGGTCACGAAGTCGGGCAGCCGCAGGCCTTCGGGTTGGCCCAGGTAGTCGCTGTAGGTGGCCACCACCAGGTGATCGATCGCGGCCTCGCCCGTAGCGCCGTGGGTCCGGTGGTGCGGCAGCGCTTGCGGCAACAGGTCTTGAGCCACCAAGGCCACGCGGGCGCCGCTGTCGGCCACGTAGTGCGCCAGTTCTTCGCTCATGTTCATGGGGTTCACCGGCACCACCACCGCGTTGGCACGCAAGATGGCGTAGTAGCCCAGCATCCACTGCGGGCTGTTCTGCAGGTACAGCAGCACGCGGTCGCCAGCCTTCACGCCGCAATCGTGCTGCAGGTAGCCGGCCAGGCGCGTGGCTTCGTCGTGAAAGCGGGCGAAGCTCAGTGGCTCGCCGTAGTACAGCAGAAAAGGCTTGTGGGGAAACCGCCGGGCCGACACCTCGGCGTTGTAGAACAAGCTGGTCTCAGGCAGCGTGAGCCGGCGCGGCAGGTTGGGTGGCCAATGGGGATCGTGCGGCATGGGCATGCGGCATTCTGGACCCGGGGCGTGCGGCTGTCTGTCCCCGGCGTGCGCCGTTTCCTTCATACTTCGCCACTTTCCGTCCCTCTTTCACTGTCATTCCGCACCATGAACCTGCCCTCACACCAACTGACCATGACCGTCTTGATGACGCCCGACATGGCCAATTTTTCCGGCAAGGTCCATGGCGGCTCCATCCTCAAGCTGCTGGACCAGGTGGCCTACGCCTGTGCCAGCCGATACGCCGGCCGTTATGTGGTCACGCTCAGCGTGGATCAGGTCATGTTCAGACAGCCGATTCAGGTCGGTGAACTGGTCACCTTCCTCGCCTCCATCAACCACACCGGCAACTCATCGATGGAAGTGGGCATCAAGGTGGTGGCCGAAGACATCCGCGTGCAGTCGGTGCGCCATGTGAACAGTTGCTTCTTCACCATGGTGGCGGTCGACGACGATGGCAAGCCGGCCACCGTACCCGTGCTGGCGCCGGCCACCCCCGACGAGCGCCGCCGCCATGCAGCCGCCGAAATCCGCCGCGAGATGCGACGTGAAATGCAGCGCCGCTTTGCCGCCATTCACGCTGGCGACTGAACCCGGAAACACCCCCGCGCCGCTTCGCGTCACCCCCTCGAGGGGGCGGCACTGGCCGTCCGGCAAAGCCGGCCCGGCGGTGCCCCTGGACTGGACCACCTCACGCGTCGTGGGTCGCGCGCTGGAGCAACCGACCGAAGCGCAGGGCCGCCCCAAGCAAGGTCAGCCCCCTCGGGGGGCAGCGACCCGCGCAGCGGCGGAGCGTGGGGGCCTTCGAGCCTGCCGCCGGGCCGCCCCAAGGCAGGCTCAGCCCCCTCGGGGGGCAGCGACCCGCGCAGCGGCGGAGCGTGGGGGCCAACCTTATGGCAGCGGCAGGTCGTCGTCGTCGTCCAGCACCTGGCTCACCATGTAGGGCAGCACCTTCAGGATGAACACCTCGCCCACCCAGTGGCGAAGATCAGGATCTGAAAGCCCGGCCTCCGAGGTCAGCACCATGCTGCTGAAGCTGCCGATGCCGTCGTCCATGGCAATGCCTGCAGGCACGGGTGAGGCAAACAAGGCGCCGCCACGGGGAGATGTCGTTTCCCTTTGCCAGACGCGGTCAAAGCGGTCGAAATAGCCCACCGTTCCGCGGCGCCAGACATCGGCCACGTAAAAATGCCAGGCATCTCCGTGCTCGGCCACGAAGCCCCACGAGAACTCATGCACCTGCGCGGGCGCCACGTCGAACACGCCGATCTCGATCACGTCTTCCCGGGCGGCGTACTCGGCATACAGGGGCCCAGGACCGCCAGGTGCCGCATCAATGAAGCGCTGGATTTCCTCAGGCAGTGAACTGAAATGCGGTTCAGGCTCGCCCGGTGTGCGCTTGGCCCGGCGCAGCAGCCGCGCCGTGGCGTCCACGGTTTTCTGGGCGGCGATGATGCGGTCCATGAAGGTCTTTCGGCCTTCGGGCGTGGACAGCATCTCCACCGTTTCGTCGAAGGCCACGTCGTCCTGCAGATGGCCGTCTTCACGCAGGCGCAAGGCGATGTCGAGCATGGCGTTGCGCGTGATGTGTTCGAGCATGTAGGCCATGTCGCCGCCCTCGTAGTCCATCATCGACTGCCGGACCCAGGCCACGGTTTCTTCCTGGGTCAGCCCCTCCGGTGCGCGCGGCATGTCGTTGAAGAGTGCCCTCAGCACCCTGACCGTGTCCAAATCGCTCGCCATGTGTTCTCCGCCGGTGGAATCCGTCAATTCGGTCGCGCTGGCATCAGCCTTGCCCCGCCACACGCGCTTCGCCAAGCATAGTGCGGTTCGGGACCCGCATGAAGCCGTCTGACGCCAACTCCGTCACGCAAGGGGGCTCCCCATGGTCGCAGGCGACCGCGCGCCGCGGCGTCCTGGTCGGGCACTGGCTCACCACATGGTCAGCCGCGCCCGATGTAGGGCATGTTGGTGGCCATGACCGTGGTGAACAGCACATTGGCCGACAGCGGCAGGCGTGCCATGCCCATGAAGGTGTCCACCACCGCCTGCAGGTCCATGCGCGGCTCGGGGCGGATGCTGCCGTCGGCCTGGGGCACGCCGTCGACCATGCGGGCGGTCATGTCGCTCGCGGCGTTGCCAATGTCGATCTGCCCCACCGCAATACCAAAAGGGCGGCCGTCGAGTGCGGCGGTTTTGGTCAGACCGCTGACGGCATGTTTGGTGGCGGTGTAGGCGATGGAACCCGGGCGGGGCGCATAGGCCGAAATGGAGCCGTTGTTGATGATGCGACCTCCCATGGGCGTCTGCTCTTTCATCAGCTTGAAGGCCTGCGAAAGGCAATAGAACGCACCGTTCAGGTTCACGTCCACCACCTGCCGCCATTCGGCCGCCGACACCAGATCGGGCGTCTTCGCCGTCAGTCCGCCACCGGCGTTGTTGAACAGCAGATCCAGCCGGCCGAAGCGCTCCCGAACTGCGGCAAAGGCGGTGGCCACGGCCTCGTCGTCGGCCACGTTGCACGGCAGCACAAACGCGTTGGCGGCCTTGTCTCCTGCGGCTTCGGCGGTGGCCTGCAGCGCGTCGAGCCGCCGACCCATCAGGGCCACGTGCCAGCCTTCGGCCAGCAGGCCCAGGGCACAGGCGCGGCCGATGCCACTGCCGGCGCCGGTGACGATTGCGTATGAGGTCATGGAGCGGATTCCTTCAGGTGGGATGAAAAGATGAGGCACTGTGCCACAGCTGGCTGGCGCGGAACCCGCTCACCCCTTGCCCAGCGGCGGCCGGCCGAACAAGCTCGATCCGTTGCTGATCGGACCCAGTTCGGCGGCCGCGGCCAGCAACGTGGGTGCCAGGGTGTGCATGCGCTCACTGGTGAGCCGGATGCGCGGCCCGGCGATGCTGAGCACACCGATCGCTTCGCCCCGGCGCATCACCGGTGCCGCCATGGCGCTCATGCCCGGGGCAAACACCTCGTCGATCATGGCGTAGCCGCGCACGCGCGCGGCATGCAGATAGCCCAGCAAGGCCTTGACGGTGGTGGGCGCCTTGGGGCCGTACTCGGCAGGCGAGCCAAAGCCCTGGCGGGTGACCAGGTCCAGCGCGCGTTCGTCGCTCAGCGTAAGCAACCAGGCGTGGCCCGACGCCGTACACGACAGGCGCGCGTCCATGCCCATGTCGGGGTCGTAGCGCAGGCCCTGGCGCATGCCTTGCGCTTTGGCAATCCAGGTCAGGTGGTCGTCGTCCACGATCGAAAGCCGCACCAGTTCACCCGAGCTGTGCGCGAGCCGTTCCAGCAAGGGTTCGGCAATGTCGACAATGCCCGCCGTGCTGAGGTAGCCCAGCCCCAGCGAGGCCAGTTTGGTGGTGAGCAGGTAGTCGCCCTGCGCGCGCACCTGCCGCACATAGCCGCGGCGCTGCAGGTCTTCCAGCAGCCGGTGGCAGGCACTCAGCGGGATGTCCAGCTCGGCCGCCATCTGGGCCAGCGGCAAGCCACCGGGGTGGGCCGCCATGTGCTCCAGCAGGGAAAGTCCACGGTCCAGTGCAAGGTTCATGTCTGTTTTTCTGTATTGCGGGATGGGTTTCCAGTTTGGAAAGTCTTTCCTGGTCCAGATCAAGAATCGGCGGCAAGAACCCATCTGCTCCCGATGACGACCTGAAAACCCCTGGCGCCAATGTAGGCGCCTTCACGCGAATTGACCAGCCATGCCGCCGGCGCAAGCGGCCCACCTGACTGACCTGCTTGGACATGAACGACACCATCCACATTCTCAACGGACCCAACCTGAACCTGCTCGGCGTTCGCGAACCCGCGCTTTACGGCCGCACCACCTTGGCCCAGGTCGAGCAGCTGTGCCGCCGCGTGGCGGCCGAGCTGGGGCTGGGCTGCGAATTTCGCCAATCCAACCACGAAGGCGTGCTGGTGGACTGGCTGCACGAAGCGCGCGAACAGGCCGCCGCCGTGGTCATCAACCCGGCCGGGCTGTCGTTCCGCTCAATCCCGCTGCTGGACGCTCTCAAGGCGCTCGACAAGCCCATCGCCGAAGTGCACATCACCAACATCCACCGCCGCGACGAGCTGTACCAGAAGTCCCTGATGTCGCAGGCGGCCACGGGCGTGATCTGCGGCTTTGGTGCGTTCGGCTACGAGCTGGCGATCCGCGCCGTGCATGAGCGCCTGTGCGCCGCAGCCCCGGCCGCCACCTGAAGCTTTGTTTGTTTGTTTTTCACCCCAACCCAGAGGAGACATTTGCCATGACCCATCACATCAACCGCCGTTGTGCCATCGCTGCCGGCGCCGCCCTGGCCTCCGCCGCGCTCGTGCCCGCCTGGGCGCAGGGCACCACACCGTTGCGCTTCGCCGCCGTGTTCTCCGACCGCGACATCCGCGCCGACATGATGAAAATGTTCGGCAAAGACGTGGAGGCCGACTTCAAGCTGGAGGTCTACCTGAACTCCACCCTGTACCGTCAGGGCACCGAACTGGTGGCCCTGCAGCGCAACAACCTCGACATGGGCAACATCGGCCCGCAAGACATCGCCAAACAGGTGCCTGCCTGGTCGCTGCTCACCTCGGCCTACCTGTTCCGTGACGCCAACCACCTCGGGGCCTTCTTCGCCAGTGACATGGGCACCGAGATGAAGAAGATGGTCGAAGACCAGTTGAAAGTGAAGATCCTGGGACCGACCTTCTTCGGCACGCGCCAGGTCGGCCTCAAGCCAAAGAAGAAGATCAACGTGCCGGCCGATCTGGCGGGCATCAAGCTGCGCATGCCACCCGGTGAGAGCTGGGCTCTGCTGGGCCGTTCGCTGGGCGCCAACCCCACGCCCATGGCCTACGCGGAAACCTACACAGGCCTGCAGACCGGCGCCATCGACGGCCAGGACAACCCGCTGCCCAATGTGCAGAACATGAAGTTCTTCGAAGTCATGTCGCAGATCGTGCTGACCTCCCACCTGGTGGGCTACGACCTGCTCACGGTGAACATGAAGATCTGGGAAAGCATGTCGCCTGCCAAGCAGCAGGCCTTTCAGGCTGCCGCCGACAAGGCCATTGCCTGGAGCACGGCCGAGCACCTCAAGCGCGAGAAGGAGCTGGCCGACAGCTTCCGGCAACAGGGGCTGGACGTCTACGAGCCCAACATCGATGCGTTCCGCGAGCATGCGCAGAAAATCTATCTGGCGTCCGCCGAAGCCAAGCAGTGGCCAGCGGGCATGCTGGACAAGATCAATGCGATGAAATGAGGCTGGCCTGAACGGCTTTAGCGCAGCGCCAGCGACTGCCCTTTCCAGCCGGCATCGGACCACCGGTTGAAAGCCCCCAGCGCATCGGGCCTGAAAGCGGTGCGTTCCGGAATCAGCGTGTCCAGGCTCACCACCTCGAATCGGCGAATGGTTCGGCCTTCGGCCACCGCCTCCCGGGCCACGAGCATGCTTTTGCCGCCAGGCACCCAGCCGGCAAACTCGGCGAAACCCACACCCGGCAGCAACGCTGCCGGCGGCTGCACCAGCACCTCCCAGCCCTGGCGTGTCTGGCGAAACACCCAGAGTTCGCGCCAGCCGTCGATGGGTTGCACCGCGAGCACGATGGCGTTGCGCTCACGGTTGCGCTGGGCTGACGCCGCCCACACCTGGCCCCAGGTGCAACGCTCGACGAGCGTTTCCCGGGGGCTGTCGGTGACCAGCTTCATGGCGGCCTTGCCGTCAGGCCGCTTCTTGGAGGGCACGTCGGCGCGCGGATCCTCATGCAGCCTCACGCAGGTCTGCCCGTCGGCCTGGGTGTGCACGGTCAACGGCAAGCCTGTCGCCACGGTGGTGGCAGAAGGCATGGCCGCCCAGCGGACCGCGTTGGTGCGCAGCAACGCCTCGCGGTGGTCGCGCTGGTCGACCTCCGACAGGTCGTCGAGCGAGACGGCGGTGAGGGCATCCAGGGCCAGGCGGGCGGCGGCACTGGCGGCGCTGGCGTCACCGCGCCGGGCGGCGGCAAAGGCCAGCCGGCTGAGCACCTCGGCCTGCCGGACCTTCAGCCGGGCGGCCCAGTGCGCTGACAGTCCCTCGATGCCGATCTGAGCCAGCACGGCATCCCGCTGCTGATCCAGGGCTTCTCGTTCGGCGGGCCGCACAGGTTCGGCCACACAGTCCGGGCGCGTGAGCGACAGCGCCGCGCGGGCCCGCTGATCCGGCGTGGCATGCCGGTTCGCCAGCAGGCGGCGGTAAGCATCGCCGTCGTAGCAGAACACCACGGCATCGCCTGAAGCCACGCTGAGGTAGCGCACGCCTTGGCGGGCCGCAATGTCCAGATGCGCGGTCAGGGTGGTCTGTTGGCTGCTGCGCTCACCGGCGCCTTGCGACGCCCTTTCCGCGAGCCGGTCGGCCTGCCGGCCGATGGCGTCGAGCACGGCGGCCTCGGCGGGGCCCTGCAGGTCTTGCGGGGGCAATGCCTGGATCACGGCGGCCGCCAGCGCCAGGCCCAGCGTCTCGGCGCCCGGCTGGTCGCTCACGAAAGCCAGCAGCGCCTGCAGGCCGGGCACGTTGGCCGCCGAAGTTTGCAGGGGATGCAGCTGCTCGCGCAACACGAAGCCACCGCGCTCGCGGTGGTGGTCCCAGACCTGCGCGTAGTCGCCCCGCAAGCCCCGCACCTCCAGCAGCTCGCCGCGCCAGAGCACACTGGAGCGCGCGGCCGACGCGGCCGGCGCAGCGCGCAGCGGCGCCATGTCGCGCGTGACCACGGCCACTGTCAGAGAAGGTGCGGGTGCGGCGGCCATCGACACCGCGCAGGTGAACGCCAGCACCACGGCGAGTGCGAAAGCCACCAGTCTTGAGGTTGTGCATGTCATTTCCCTGGCTCCGTTGTGAATCGAGCTCATCGTTCAACCACCCGGTGCTCGTCTTCCAGATACGTCACCTGCCGGCCACGCGGTGCGGGTGCCGCTGCGGTGTGGGTGCCCAGCAGTTGGTCGCCAATGAAGCCCCCGCTCTGCGGCGGCGAGGCGATGATCACCTGCACCTTGTCGCTCAGGCGGTCGGCCATGGTCTTCTGGATCAGCAGCGGGTGGCGGGTGATGAGCGCGCCTTCCACCGCCATCTGCTCGGCCTGCACCTTGCCCAGGCTGGCCTGGCGGTAGGCTTCGGCGTCGGCCAGCTTGCGGCGCGCATCGGCTTCGGCTTGGGATTCGATCTCGCGCGCCTCGGCGTTGGCCTTGGCCTGCTGCACCCGTTGCACGCGGGCGGCTTCGGCTTCGAGCTTGCGCTGTTCGATCTGGCGCTGCTTGAAGGGCAGCACGTGTTTCATGGCCTCTTCCTGCGCCTTGGCGGCGATGATCTGTTCGCGCGCCGCGGCCTCGGCGGCGATCTCGCGCCGCGCCTTGTCGGCATTGGCCTTCAGCTCGCCTTCGCGCACCTGCTTCTCGCGCAGCTCCAGCGTGTAGCGCATCTTCTCGGCCTCCAGGCCCTCGGTCAGCAGCACCTCCATGCCGCGCCGGTAGTCGGCAGGCAGGTCGATCTGGCCAATGTGCAGCGAGCGCAGCACCAGGCCGTCGCGCGCCAGCCGGGTGCCGATCTCGCGCACCATCGCCTCTTCGATCTGACCGCGTTGCGACGAAAAGATCTCGCGCACCGTGTGCCGGGAAACTATTCTGTAGACCGTGGCCTGCACCGCCGGCTCCACGATCTGCTGGTCCAGGTTGGCGGGCAGGCTGTGCAGTTGAGCGCCCGAACGTTGTTCCACATCGATGGCGTAGCGCAGCTTGAGCGCAATACCGATCGACAGGCCCTCCACCGTCTGCGCCGGCTCCGGCCCGTCGGCGCGGGCCATGGCGGTGGCCTCCCAGTGGCGGTCGTGCAGGTCGTGCACCGTGACGCGGTGGATGCCGGGCCAGGCCCAGAGGCTGCCGCTGCGCCAGACCGTGGTGTCGCCGGTCAGCTGGTTGCTGCGCACCGCCAGCTCGCCAGGCACCAGTTGCCGCACCGGCGGGTACTTGACCATCACCCAGGCGGCTCCGACGACCAGTGACACCACCAGCACACCCACCACCAGCGGCTGCAGATCGACCCGGGGCATAGGCATGGGGCGGTAGGGTCTCGCGCTGGCCGTGGCAGGTGCGCTGGCGGAAGGCGCGAATTCGGTTTCCGGCGCGTCTGGCACTGGCTCGGGTGGCTGGCCTCTGAGGCGGCGCCAGGCGCGGGACAGGGCATCGAACAAAAGCATGGTGGTTTCTCCTGCGGTGGTGGGCGCCACCCCCAATGGGCAGCACCATGACCGCAATGGTCCGCACATGCCCCGGAAGCCGCCAGGGTGCTCGCGACCGTGTTTCTGCCCGCCCGGGAAGAAAAACTCACAGGGCCACCTCAGCCGCCCCTCGATAATCCGCGCATGGACAAAGTCGCCGTGATTGAAGACGACCGCCCGACCAGCAACCAGCTGTGCGGCTGGATCCGTGCGACCCGTCCGCACATGCAGATCGACCAGTGGTTCGATCGCGACAGCGCCGAAGCCGCGCTGGCCCGGGAGCGCTACGACCTGGTGGTGCTCGACATCGAGCTGGGGCGCGAGCGCCATGCCGGCGTGGCCATCATCAACACCATCAACAAGCTGCACCAGGGCACGCCGGTGCTGGTGGTCTCGGCCATGCCGGCGGCCATCTACCGCAGCATCATGAAAGCGCTTGATGCCTGGGACTACCTGCAGAAGACGACGTTTGAAGAAGCCGAATTCGTCGAAACCTTCCTGGACATCCTGCGCACCGCGCGCCAGCGGCAGGCGGACGCGCCGCCCGTGCCGGCAGACGAACTCTGCCTGGACCCGCTGTGGCAACGCAGCCCCACCTGGCGCGGCCAGCGCATCAACCTGCCCTTGACGGCCCAGCGCATCCTGGCCACGCTGGTGCAGCGCAAGGGCGAGGTGGTGAGCTACGAGGAGTTGTTCGAAGTGGTCAAGAGCGGACGCAACCGCGACAACGTGCGCAAGCACGTGAGCAGCATCCGAGAAGCGTTTCGCGACGTGGACCCGGGTTTTGATGCGGTGGAGAACGTGCCCATGCGCGGCTTTCGTTGGAGTAGATGAATCACCCCCTGCGCCGCTTCGCGTCTTCCCCCTCTCTCGCCTTCGGCGGGAGGGGGACGCACCCTGTGGCCCGGCAAAGCCGGTTCCACGGGAGCTCTGGAATTCGGACACGCGCTCCGGAGAAGTGGTGCCACCCTCTGCGCCGCTGTGCGCCGGGACTGGGTCAATTGCGCGCCGGAGTCGCTGTATGAAGCTCGGGCCCTTGGATGTGCCTGCCCTGCCCCCGCTGGCGCTGCCGCGCCTGCCGCTGGCGGCGTTTCGGCGGCGCCTGGTGTTCCATGGCGCCTTTGTGCTGCTGGCGCTGGCCACGCTGGCGCTGGCCGTGACCCTGCTGACCGAAGAGCGCCAGCGCAGCCGCGACCGTTACGAAGCCGGCTTTCACCAGCGCCTCTCCAGCATCAGCGCGCAACTGCGCCACCCCACCGGTCAACTCGCCCTGATCAACGCGCATGCGCCGGTGCTGGTCAATGGCGACATCACACCGGTGGTGCTGCCGTTTTCAGCGCTGGATTTTGGCGACCCCTTCAAAGCGCGGCAAGCGGTGGAAATGAGCGGCTGCGCCTTGCGCTGGCCCGATGGTCACCAGCTATGTGTGGCGGTGGGCAGCCAGGCCTACGCAGGCGCTTTTCTCTACCTGGTGGCCGATCTGGTGCTGCCGCCCGGCCAGCCCCGCCAACGCGGCCAGACCGACCTGCTGCCCGTGAGCCGGGCGCGGGTCACGCTGACTGTGGATGGCAAGTCGCACGAATGGGTGGCGCCGTTTGAGGCCGGGCGCGGCGTGCCGGTGGATGCGGGGCGGGCCGGGTTGAGGGGCCGCCTCACCGGCTTTGCGGGCGACGGTGCAACGCTGCACCGGCTGGCCCGGCCGGTGCGCGATTTCCGGGGCTGGCTCTGGCAGGACGGTGAATGTGCCGAAGTCACCGACAGCCTGCCCCTCTGCGACCGCCGTTCGCTGGTGTCGATCCGCCTGCCGGTGGAGGCCTGGCGCGACCAGCTGTTTGCCGAAGGCCGGGCACCCTGGCCCCCGGCCAACCTGAACGCCACGCGGGTGCGCCTGCAGTGGCTGCCCGAAGGTGAAACCCCGGTGTTTGACAGCGCGGAGGCCGGCGCGCTCAAGCCTTTTTCGCTGGACGAGTTGACCGGGGCCCTGGCGCCTGGCGAAGTGCTGCGCATAGAGCGTGTGCGCATCGCAGGCAACCTGCCCGTGACCGAACTGGCCGGCTTGGCGCACAACGAAGAAACGGTCGCACCCTGGATCACCCGGCTGATGCAGCGCCTGCCACCGGTGGACGACCGCGCCACCAGCGTGCGGCTCAGCGCGCAAGACACCGTGACCACGCCGGCCGGGCGATACCGGCTCATCCTCACCGGCGACCCCACCAGCGTGGACCGCCATCTGGGCGCCACCGCCACCCGCATGAGCTGGTACGTGGGCGCCATGCTGGTGGCCATTGCGCTGACCTGGCTGCTGATCGAAGTGGGGCTGATGCGGCGCATCACCCTGCTCACTCGCCGTGCCGCCGCGCTGCGCTACAACATGCAAGACCCTCAGGTGGACCGCCGGCTGGGCGAGCTCGATGTGAAAGACCTGGGCGGCAAGGACGAGCTCGGCATTCTGGCCAACACGCTGGCCACGCTGCTGGAACGGGTGAAAGACGGCGTGCGTCGCGAACACATCCGCGCCGAGCAGGAGCGCGACATGTGGCACGCCGTGGGGCACGAGATCATGTCGCCGCTGCAGTCGATGATGGTGCTGCACCCTGATGCACAAGACCCCAGCCACCGCTACGTGCAGCGCATGCAGCAGGCGGTGCGGGTGCTCTATGGCACGGCCTCGCCCAGCGAGGCGTTTTCTGCCGCGCCACTGCAACTGGAAACCCTGGACCTGAACGCGTTTCTGGCGCTGGTGGCGGGCAACGCGCCGCACGCCGGCATTGCCGACGTGAGGTACGACGGCACGGCCACGCCGGTGTGGGTGGGTGCCGACGAACATTCGCTGGAAGACGTGGTCACCCACGTATTGCGCAACGCGGATCGCTACCGCACACCTGACACGCCGGTGAAGATCCAGTTGCGCACCGACGGCGCCATGGCGGTCGTGGCCATCACCAACGAGGGACCGCTGATCGACGTCGCGCTCATCGACCGCATCTTCGAATACGGCGTCTCGGACCCGAACACGCCACAGACCGGCGACCAACGCGGCCAGGGCCTGTACGTGGCCCGCACCTACATGGCCAAGATGGGCGGCACGATACTGGCGATCAACACCGCCGACGGTGTCTGCTTCGAGCTTCGGCTACCCTTGCGGGTTTCGGCATCGGTCGCCTGAACGCCAGATCGGCCGCAGCCCACCGGCCAGCCGTTCTTGAACTTCAGCAGGGCTGCCTGCTCACACACCCTCCATCGCCACTCACCAACCACATGAAACACCACTACACCCTTGCCGCCCTCGTTGCCGCCGCCCTGGCTGCCTTTGCCTTCTCTGCCCAGGCCCAGACCACCACGCCCCTGCCCGCCGACAAGCTGCTGCCCTCCGGCGTGTCCATGAAGTGGACCGCCAGTGGCAATGGCCCCCAGCCCAAGGCCACCGACACGGTGCAGGTGCACTACCGGGGCACGCTGCTCGATGGCACCGAGTTCGACAGCTCCCACAAGCGCGGCCAGCCCGCCAGCTTCCCGCTGAACCGCGTGGTGCCGTGCTGGACACAGGCGGTGCAGGAAATGAAGGTGGGCGATACGGCCGACCTCACCTGCCCACCCGCCACGGCCTATGGCGAGCGCGGCATTCCCGGCGTGATTCCGCCCAACAGCACCTTGAAGTTCCAGGTGCAGCTGCTGGCGGTGCAAAGCCGCTGAACCATGAACCACGACACCCACGAGCCCGTGCGCGAAGACCGCGTGTGGAGCGACGAACACTGGACCGCCCGCGTCATCAAGAACGAAGACGACGACGGCTGGGCCGTGGCCATGTACCTCGACGGCGAGGCCGAGCCCGCCCTGGTGGGGCCCTGGACCATGGGTCGCGACAAGAAGAACCCCAAGCCGCTGGACACCGCCGCCTTCAACACTCTGGTCAAGACGGCCAGGGAGGTGATCCGCCGTTCCGAACAGCAACGCCATGCCGAACTCAACAAGAACGTGAGCGTGCCGGTCGATGGCAAGCGCATCCGGGTGGAGATGGCCATCGTGCCCGACGAGGAAGGCGCCACCGCCACTCTGACCGCCGTGGACGAATTCGAAGAGCTGGTGGCCAGCGTGCCCGTGCCGCCCAACTTCAAACTGACGGTGAGTAGCGCGCAGGCCTGGATCGCTTCTGGGTTTGAGAAGCCGCGTTGATGTACGCCGACACCCACCCTCGGGCGCATGCTCCTCACCCACCTCGTCACCTGAAACGGCACACACATGATTGACGGATTGATTGCAGGTCGTTTGATGGGCGATGCCTCAAGGCGCGTGGACAAGACGGGTCGCTCGTACATCGTGGCCCGGGTGCTGGCGCGCAACAAGGCCGACGAAGAGCACATCGTCAACGTCATCGCCTTTGATGATGCCCCCTGCGCCGCGTTGCTCGCCCTCGGCGATGGCGATGCCATTGCCCTCTCAGGCTCCCTCACCCCCAAGGTCTGGACCGATAAGCAGGGCAACCACCGCCCCAGCCTGGACATGATTGCGGTCCACGTGCTGACGGCCTATCACGTGGGCCACAAGCAGGCGGCGGTGGGTGGTAGCGGATCGGAACCGGCCTGATCAAACCCGAGAGCACGGCCACCCTTTCCGTGCCCTTTCCCAGATGCCTCTCGGCTTCTTCCCCCGATTTTTGGCCGGCGCTCCCACACCTTTTTTGTGTGCGCATGTATCTGGCGGAAATCCGTCCGTAAGCCCACGCCCTGGAGCGCAGCCATGGCGCCGGAGCCAGTCAACCCGTTGTGGCACCGCTGCCTTAGTGATCGACCTTGCGTGATCCCTCAATCGGAGGATTCACGCTGCAAGTCGCAGGCATACCATCGCCGCCGCGGGAAGAAATCGCCACAGCGCGGTCGCCCGACAAAGCGGCGGATGATCGACAGCAGCACTGCATCGGAATCTGGTCGTTGGGAAGCAGCCAGTCGCATAGTGAATCTGCCATTCCATGTCTGAGCGGACCGCGTCCGCGCTTGTCAGGAGTTTCACGATGGACCACAAACCCCACGCCCGCAGCCACGGGTACAGCACCGAGAACGCCAACCCCACCCGAAGCAATCTGCAAAAACCGGGCCGCTTCGGTCTGCTCTTCCCCGAACTTGCCGCCGTGCCATGGACCACCGGCGACCCGGTGAAGGACGATGCGGTCCTTCGGGAGCTGGGCGCGGCCATGCACGTCGCCGAACGCAAGGACGGCCTCATTCCAGCCGGCTTCACCTACTTCGGCCAGTTCGTTGACCACGACATGACCTTCGATCCCACGAGCCTGGGCGAGAACGCCGTGGACGTGGACGACCTCGTCAACTTCCGCACGCCGGCACTCGATCTGGACAGCATGTACGGCTCAGGCCCGCGCGACCAGCCCTATCTCTACCAGCGCAACACCACCACCGCATCGGCGCTGATGCTGGTGGGGCCTGTCCAGAGCGTTCCCACAGCCGCGCCGGGTGGGGGCGATGCCCAGGTGCAGGCCATGGACGGCGAGCTCTACGACCTGCCCCGCATTGCCGACGGCCTCTCAGAAAGGACAGCCGTGCTGGGCGACAAGCGCAACGACGAGAACCTCATCGTCGCGCAGCTTCACCGCACGATGCTTCACTTCCACAACGCGGTCAGCCTGACATTCCCTGAACTCTCTTTTGCCGATGTGCGAAAGGTGGTGACACACCACTACCAGCAGATCGTGCTGCACGAGTACCTGCCGTTGGTGGCAGGGCCCCAGAATGTGCAGAACGCGCTTGATGAGTTGAAGCACTACCTGATCGGCCCGGGCTATCTGGCCCGTTCGCCCTACATGCCGCTGGAGTTCGCAGGCGCCGCCTACCGCTTTGGCCACAGCATGGTCCGTCCCGCCTACAACTTCAACAAGGTGTTCAATTTTGCCGCCGGCCCACAGCTGGCGGACTTCCGGCTGGCGTTCACCTTCACCGGTGATGGCGGCTTTCTAGGAGGCACACGCTACCCCACCAATTGGCTGCTCGACTGGCGGCAAATGTTCGATGGGCTGGGCGCCACGGCGCAAAAGGCTTTCGCCATCGACGCCGCACTCACCGATCGCCTGCGCATCGGCAACAGCGACGACTCACCGTTCCTGGCCCAGCTCAACCTGGTCCGCGGCGCCAAGCACTACAAGCTGCCATCGGGCCAGGCGGTGGCTGCCCGCATGGGCATCGCACCGCTCTCCGTCCAGCAACTGGAAAGCGGCACCGGGGGTGACGTGATCAAGAAGCACGCGCTGGGCCACCAGACGCCGCTGTGGTTCTACATCTTGAAAGAAGCCGAGGTACTTGGCGAGGGCATGCACCTCGGCCCGATCGGGGGCACCATCGTGGCCGAGGTCATCGTCGGGCTCATCAAGGACGATCCGGAAAGCGTGCTCAACGCTGGCACACCGCGCACGCTGCCCAGGGCGGGAAACCACTTCACCATGGCCGACCTCTTCAAGTTTGTGGAAAGCATGAAGGGCCAGGGCAACATCCCTGCTGCGGGCGTGATCAATCCATTGGGTTGAATTGCAAGACGGCTAGGGCCTGTTAACACTATTTTTCCAAGATGCGTTGCGGATCAAAAAGGTCATGCGCAAGGCGCGAAACGCAGCCGGGGTCGCCCCCCCGGCAAGGCTTCGCAACGCGGCGCATGGCCTTTTTGGCCGCAACCCGAAGGGAATGGGTTGAAAACAGCGCCACTCGTCGTTGCACTCCTAGGCCAGACACCCAGTCTGGCCGTCGTCGTGCGCCTAGATTGGCGCTGTTTTCAACCCATTCGCACTTGGAAAAATAGTGTGAACAGGCCCTACTTGTGAGTCGTCTGCACCAGCGCCCCTATGGCAGCGGTCAAGATGAATCGGCTTTCAACGACCAACCGCCAAGGCACCCCCCTGGGCCGCACGACCGGCGTACCGTTCAGGCTTCGTCGCTGCCGATCTGGATGCGCGCAGCGTCGACATACCGGTGCGGCGGGATCTCCAGGTTCGTCGGCGCCGGCTTGCTCTTGAACACCCGCCCGGCGCCGTCGAAAGTGGAGCCATGGCAGGGACAGAAAAAGCCGCCGGGCCAGTCTGCTGGCAGGCTGGGGTTGTTGCCGCCCTGGGGAGCGTTGCTGGGCGAGCAGCCCAAGTGAGTACAGATGCCGATGGTGACAAAAACCTCGGGCTGAATCGCGCGCTCTGGATTGCGGGCGTACGCCGGCTGCTGCGGCTTGTCCGACAGGGGGTCGGCCAGGTCGGCGTCGTGGCCTTGCAGGGCAGCCAGCATCTCGGGCGTGCGCCGCACCACCCACACCGGCTTACCACGCCACTCCACGACCTTCATGTCACCCGGGGCGATGTCGGCGATGTCCACCTCCACCGGCCCACCAGCAGCCCTGGCCCGCTCGCTGGGCGCCAGGCTCGATACGAAGGGCACGGCCGTGGCCACGGCGGCGATGCCGCCCGCTGCGGCGGTGGCCAGCAGCCAGACGCGGCGTTCAGGATCACCGGGTGCCAGGAGCGGTGGATGTTTCAGGCTTGCGTCCATGGTTTGACTCCGTGGGGATCGATGTGGTGGCAGATGCCCTTCACTGATCAAATCCCGTGCCACGGGTGGGCAGTGGAAAAGCCCAAACAAATCAAGCGTCTTTGGCCCACCTGTGAGGTCAACTGCCAGCCTTGGCAGTTGTTCGCTCTGCCAGAGTGGCCGCTTGACTGCCAAACTGGCAGCCTGGTCTGGCAGACAGCCGCCGGATCGACGGCATCAGAGGGAGGAAGAAGAAGGGATAAACATCAGCGTAGACTGATGTACTCGACACACCCGAGCCGGCCAGGCCTGCACACCCGGCACTGAAGAAAGACCTGCTTCCGAAAGACCGATCCCCATGGCCAATGTGTTGCCCGAACTGCTGTCGTACCTGGAGGCCCTGCCGGAGCCGCACATCCTGCTGGACCGTCAGTACAGGATCATTGCCGCCAACGTGGCCTACCGCAGCCAGTTCAGTCCCCGTGCCTCGGTGATCGGGCGCACCTGCTACGAGGTGTCCCACCACTTCAGCGTGCCGTGTGACAAGGCGGGAGAAAGCTGCCCGCTCGGCCGCGCCCGCGAGTCGGGCCAGCGCGAACGGGTATTGCACCTGCACCACACGCCCCAAGGCGAGTCGTACGTGAACATCGAGCTGGTGCCGTTGCGCGATGCCAGCGGCGAACAAGCCTATTTCATCGAGAAGATGGAGCCACTGCGCGTGGCACAGGGTCGGCCCGCCGGGCAAGGGCTGGTGGGGCGATCGGCCGCCTTCCAGCGCATGCTGGAGCTGGTGGCCCGGGTGGGGCCGTCGCAGGCCAGCGTGTTGCTGCTCGGTGAATCGGGGACCGGCAAGGAACTGGTGGCACAGGCGATTCACGATGCGAGCCCACGGGCGGCCCACCCGCTCGTGGTGGTCGACTGCGCGAGTCTGCCGGAGACTCTGTTTGAGAGCGAACTGTTCGGCCATGAGCGCGGCGCCTTCACGGGTGCCAACACCAGCAAGTCCGGGCTGGTGGAGGCCGCCAGCGGCGGCACGCTGTTTCTGGACGAGGTGGGCGACATCCCGCTGGCCATGCAGGTCAAGCTGCTGCGCCTGCTGGAGAGCGGCACCTACCGCCGCGTGGGCAGCACCGAGCTGCGACGAACCGACGTGCGCGTGATCTCGGCCACACACCGCAACCTGAAGGCCTTGGTGGCCGATGGCCGCTTCCGGGAAGACCTGTACTACCGACTCAGCACCTTCCCCATCGCCTTGCCGGCGCTGCGGGAGCGGGCAGACGACATCCCGCTGCTGGCGGCGGCGCTGCTGAACCGCGTGGCCCCCCAGCGGCGACTGAGCCTGTCTGCCGGCACGCTGGATCTGTTGAAACGCTACCCGTTTCCAGGCAATGTGCGCGAACTGCGCAACGTGCTGGAGCGAGCGGCCCTGATGGCCGATGGCAGCAGCATCGACCCCGTGCACGTGGAACGGGCACTGGAAACCGCGGTTGCCGCCTGCCCTTCGGTGGAAGACCAGAGCACACTGGCCACGGGGCCAACGCACACCACACCAGGCCCGGGTTCCTCCTTGCGCAACGTGGCGCGCGCCACCCTGCAGGCCGAACTCAAGGCCCACCAGGGCAGCCGCGCCGAACTGGCGCGCAAGCTCGGTATCAGCGAGCGCTCGCTTTACCGCAGGCTGCGTGAGATTGGTGGAGATTCCGAGCCCACTTGATGCGTTGATCGCGGCAGACGCCTCCGGGGTCGGGATCAGTGTCCCGTCGACGGCTGCAGCATGGCTTCGTCCACGATGCGATAGAGGCGCCCTTGTTTGTCGATGGGCTGGATGGCACCTGCCTTCACCAGGGCAGAGACCTCCCGGCTCACCGTTTCGAGCTTCAGGTCCATCATCGCCCCCATGTCTTCGCGCGAGAAGAGCGTGAAGATCCCCGGGTCGGTGGCGTGGCGCATTTTCAGGATGAACTGGCACACCCGCTGGTGCGCCGTGCCGAAGTTGATGGAAGCCAGCCAGTCGTCGGCCTCGCGCAGCGTCTTCTGCCATTTGTGGAGCAGGCCGGCGTGCATGCGCGACGACTGCTGGCTCAGCCGGTGCACCACATCGGTGGGAATGCGGCACAGCGTGGCGCTGGTGAGTGCGGAGGCTTCGCTGTCGTAGCGGCCCGTGGCCAGCGCCTCCAGGCCGACCACATCACCCGGGCGCAGCAAGCGGAGGATGCGCCGCCGACCGTCGCCCGTGACGCGCGAGAGTTTCAGCATGCCGGAGCGCAGCGTGAAGATGCCGGTGGCCTCCTCGCCTTCGACAAAGAGGGTCTGACCCGCCCGGTAAGCCAGGTCGTCGATCGGCGCATGAATGCGAGCGAAGTCTTCTTCGTTGAGGCTGGAGAACAGCGCCAGGTCACGCATGGCGCAAGATCGGCAATCGGAGGTGCCGCGCCAGGCGGACTGTGTCTGGATGGGGATCATGTCGGGTACGAGTGGGTGCGCGGGAAGGAGGCAGCGGTCATCGAGAGGGGCGATGCCGGCGCAAGCGACTCTCGAGCGCGGCCGCGTTGAGAATGCCGAAGTGCGCGTCCACCTGCCTGCCTTGGGCGTCGTAGAAAAGCGTGACGGGAATGCCGCGCGAACCGATGGCTTCACCGAGCTTCGATCCGCTGTCCAGCAGCACTTCGCGCAATGGCAGTCCTTCCTTGCGCAGGTAGGTTTGCACGGCAGCTTGCGTTTCGCCCTGATTGACGAAGAGAAAGCCCACGGCCGCCTCACGCTGTTGCGCGGCGGCCAGCATCGGCATCTCCACGCGGCAAGGAGCGCACCAGGTGGCCCAGAGGTTGACGACCAAGGGCCGCCCTTGTGCTGCCTGCGAAAGGGTGATGGCCTTGCCTCCCTCCAGTTCGGCCAACTCAACAGCCGGGATGGACGGCGAGCCAGCCAGACCCACCGCGGTGGATGCGAGCCACCAGACGCTCACGCCGGCCAGGCTGCTCACCAGCCAGGTTTTTTTCAACCTGGGCCAGCGCAGGCTGCGCCATGCCAACCAGGCCAAACCAGCAACCAGTCCCGCAGGTGCATACCAGCCGCCGTCACGCACGTCCAGCGCCGACAAGGGTGACGCGAGGTAGGCATCGGCATGGATGAACAGGTAGGCCAGGCGCGCTGCAAGCAAGCCGAACAGCGCGGCGTGGAACACCGTGTTGCCAGCCACCTCGCCCTGAGCCGCGTCTTCGCCCTTGCGCGCCAGGCGAGCAGCGAGAAAGGATGTGCCCCAGACGGCGCCCAATAGCACCAAGGGTGCCACCGGCAGAGCGATCGGGCCTAAGGAGAGGGACAACATGGGTCAGTGGACTCCGCTGTGGGGCTTGTCAGCTCTGGTCACGCAACGTGACCCCCTCGGCATCGATCACGGCGACCCTCACCGGGATGGCCTGCCGGACGCTCTGGGTGACGGTGCAGAATTCTTCGAACTGCGCCAGAGCCCGGTCCAGATGTTCCAGCGCGCTCGCGGCCACGCCCAGGTGGATGGTGGCATGGAGACCAAGAATCCGCAGCCGGCCTTCCGGATTGCGCCCCACCTCGGCCTGCACCTCGGCACGCAAGGGCTCGGGCGCCTGCTTGAACTTGCGCAAGGCAAACAGCAGCGAATCGCTCAGGCAGTTGCCCACCGAGGCACACAGCAGCTGGGCGGGCGAAGGCCCCTCCCCTTTGCCCAGGGGCGCGGGTTCGTCGGCGACCAATGCAGGGATGTCGTCGCCGAAACGGATCTCGAAGCGGTAGTCGGCTTGCTGCTGGAGTGAAACGGAAACGGTGGTCATGGTGCTGCCCGGGATGAATTCAGGTGGTGGATCAGAGTGCGTTCAGAGGAATCTTCAGGTAGGCCACGCCGTTGTCTTCCTTGGGCGGCATCGCACCCGCACGGATGTTGATCTGCACGGCCGGCAGGATCAGCGTGGGCATGTCCAGGGTGGCATCGCGTCGGGTGCGCAGGGCCACGAAGTCGTCCAGGCTCACGCCGTCGTGCACGTGGATGTTTTTCGCGCGCTGCTCGGCCACGGTGGTTTCAAACGCCACCGGGCGGTCGTCGGGCGGATAGTCGTGGCACATGAACAGCCGGGTGTCAGGCGGCAGGCTCAGCAGCTTGCGAATGGAGGCGTAGAGCACGCGGGCATCGCCGCCGGGGAAGTCACAACGCGCGGTGCCCACATCGGGCATGAACAAGGTGTCGCCAACGAACACCGCATCGCCAAAACGGTAAGCCACGCAAGCGGGCGTGTGCCCCGGCACGCACATCACTTCGCCTTGCAGCGCACCCAACGAAACGGTCTCACCTTCCTTGAAGAGATGGTCAAACTGCGAGCCATCGGGCCTGAACCCGGGCTCCAGGTTGAAGAGGCCCTTGAACACCTTTTGCACCTGGGTGATGTGGCCCCCTATGCCGATCTTGCCGCCCAGCTGGGCGCGCAGGTAGGGCGCGGCGGTGAGGTGGTCGGCATGGGCGTGGGTTTCCAGAATCCACTGCACCCGCAGGCCGTTGGCCTTCACATAGTCGATCACCTTGTCGGCCGAGGTGTGCTGTGTGCGCCCGGACTTGGGGTCGTAGTCGAGCACCGAATCGATGATGGCGCAGTCGGTTCCAGGGCCGGCGTGGACCACGTAGGTCACGGTCCAGGTGGCGGGTTCGAACATGCCATGCACCTGGGGTTGGGTGATCTTGATCGGCATTGCGCTCATTGAATCCTCCGTTGACACGTTCAACAATAATATATTGACAAACAATATATATCTCAATATATTGTTTGTCAAACCCGCCAATCAACCCGATGAGCACGCAGATGGAAAAAGTCTCGATGGATCTGGAAGAGATGCAGTCCGCCGCTGGGCGCGCCTGCCGTCTGATGAAGGTCTTGTCCAACCCCGACCGGCTGCTGATCCTGTGCCAGCTGTCTCAGGGTGAACGCCGCGTGGGTGAGCTGGAGGAACTGCTGGGCATCGTGCAGCCCACCCTGTCGCAGCAACTCACGGTGTTGCGCGACGAGGCCCTTGTGAGCACGCGCCGCGAGGGCAAACACATCGTCTATGGCCTGACCAGCCCCAAGGCGCTGGCCGTGATGCAGGTGCTGTACGAACAGTTCTGCGTCTGTGAAAAGCCATAGGGCCCTCGGAGTTCATTCCGGTCTCGGGCATTCAATCTCTCGGCCGCGTTCCGCCCGGATGCGCCCCACGGTTAAGTCATTGGTGGCAAAGGTACATCTGCTGACAAATGCTCGCGCTTCTGCAAGGGCACCGGGCCTAGCATGGCCTCTCTCATAACCGTCAGGAGAACAACATATGCAACCCCACATTTCTCAGCTTCTTCGCACCCTGATGGCCGGTCTGGCATTCACCACCCTGGCTGCTACGGCCCAGGACGTGGTGGTGGTGGTTGGCCCGGTCGATCCGGTGGCCGAGCCCCTGATCCACCCGCAGAAGAAGCCGACCTTCACTTCCCTCATTGCGTCCGCCAGCCTGGCGAAGCAAGGCGTGACCCACCCCAGCGACGCCGAACTGGGTGCGGCCGAGGCCAATGTGCAGGCCATGCGCGACAGCGGCATGGGCTGGGGCGAGATTGCCAACTCCATGAACATCCGCCTGGGCGATGTGGTGAGCGCCGCGAACAAGTCGCCACGCGCCATCAAGACCAGAACTGACACCGACACCGACACCGAAACCATCGCAGACCGTATGAAGCGCACCCCTGGGGGCGACAAGCGAATGGCCGCGGCGGGCGACACGGCCACCACGCGTGGTCTGGGCGCCGGCAAGTCAGGCAGCCAGGGCGGCGCCAGCAATGGGGGCTCAAGCGGCGGCGGCAAAGGCGGTGGTGCCGGCAACGGTGGCTCAGGCGGTGGCGGCAAGGGCGGTGGCAACAGCGGTGGCGGCGGCAAAGGCGGCGGCAATGGAGGTGGCAAGGGCGGCGGAAACGGTGGCGGCAAACGCTGATCAGCCGCCATCCTCCCTAACCTGAATGGGGCTGTGCCCCTGGGTGGCCCCGCTCAGGCGACAATCTGCTCCATGACAAAAAGAGATTGGAGTCGGAAAGAAGTCGAGGCAACTGTCCAAGACTATTTGTCCATGCTTTCGTCCTGGTTGGCGGGAACTCCGTTCAGCAAATCAGCCCATCGTCGTGCATTGCTACCGATCCTGAATGAACGTTCGGAGAAATCCATTGAATTCAAGTACATGAATATCAGTGCGGCTCTGATCGATGCCAACTTTCCTTACCTTCCCGGATACGCGCCGTTGCACAACTACCAAGGCTTGGTGACCGAGGTACTCGCGGAGTTGCTTCCAACCAATTCACCATTGCTTTCACTCGCAGTAGCGGACGCTGATGCACCCATCGTCGTACCGGAAGTGGAAGACATTCTTTCGGTCCTCACACGCAAGCCCACCGCGCCACATGAGCTTGAAAAGGTGCGTGAGGATGTACCGCCACTCGTACGGCTCACGACCAATTATGTCGAAAGAGAGGCGCGCAATCGATCACTCGGCACTGCTGGTGAGCAGTTCGTGCTGAACTATGAAAGAGCGCGACTCATCCATCTGGGCAAAGAGTCTCTTGCGTCACGAATCGAGCACACATCTGTGGTCAAAGGGGACCATGAAGGGTTTGATGTGCTGTCCTTTGAGGAGTCCGGGGCCGAGCGATTGATTGAGGTCAAGACGACGAAGTATGGCGTTCAAACGCCCTTTTTTGTCACTCGCAATGAAATGGCCAAATCAGAGGTTCGGTCAAGTCAATATCAAATTTACAGACTCTTCGAGTTTAAAAACTCGCCTCGCCTGTACATACTGCCTGGCGCGATCCGTACAAGTTGCACTTTGACAGCCAGCACATTTCTTGCTCGACCAAGGTAGAAAGCGATCTAGCGGTGACACTCTAGCCAAAAGTCATCTGCGCAGCCCGGCCGCAAGCCATAAAGCAGTGAATTCCACCTGCTGTCGGCCAAGCGCTGAGCAAAAAGCTCCGCCTAGGTCGAAGGCGAACCACCCACGATGTGAAGAGCGTCTTCGTAGTCGCCGCCGAAGCTCACGCGAGTAATCTCTCGAAAAGAAAAGTCAGTGGGGTTTTCATCCCATTGAGCGTCCGGCCCGATGAGCAGAAAACGCACGCGCTTCGCTTTGACTGAGACCACCTTGCCTATATGGCACACGTCTGGGTCTACCTTCTCTCGGTGAATCGTCACCAGTGGAAAAGCCTGTGCAGCTGTCAGCAGCATCTCTTCCTTTCCCTGAAGCGATATCTTTGGTTTTCTCGGCTTCCGTTCAGCTCGAAGCTTCAAGGCAGCCTCTGAAAAATCAGCGTAGGGATCGTGCTTCAGGCCTTTTACATCGGCTATGCGGAAGCACTCAAAGCCGTTGAACCACTGGCGATCACTCACCAAACAAAAAAGAAAGAACTTTGGCCCAACGTCCATCACGTACCCCCGAACGGGGGTGCTTTCGAAGCGACGATGCACTCGCACAAACCGCTTGTCTTGCATGGCATCCAACAGTTGGGCTCGGTTTGAAACACTCATTTGAATAGACTCCCCCTCTGGGCAGAAGCAGGAATTCTGCGCCAATTGCGTGAGCCGCCGCCCCGCCGAATTCTTTCCTGGCGTCACGACACGATGTAAGCCCCCGCTCCGGTAGACAACAGCTTTCCATCCGCCCCCCTGAACTCCATGCGGGTGCTGGCCACGCGCGAACCCAGGCGCATGACTTCGGCGTGCAGGTCGAAGTACTCGCTGATACCAGGGCGCAGGTAGTCGATGCGCAGATCGATGGTGCCGAGCTTGGCGAAGCGGTGCAGGCGTTGCTCGGGCGCTTCGTCCATGTGGCGCGCGCCGATGGCGGCCATGCAGGCCAGGCCGCCCATGGCGTCGAGGCAGGCGCTGATGACGCCACCGTGCACACGGTTGTGGCTGTAGTGGCCGACCAGCTGGTGTTTCATGTCGATGCGCCCGGCAACGCGGTCGGGCAGCAGGCTGGTGATCTTCAGGCCCAGGACCTGGTTGAACACAATCTTTTCTTCGAAGATGGTCTTGAGGCCGTTGATGAACTCGGCTTCGAACTCGGCGGGAGGCGGGGTGGTTTTGCTCATGGTGGGTTGATTGTGGGGGGACGGGGCCGACGCGACTGTCAGGTCGCGGCTCAGCCCAGGCCCAGCTGCCTGGCGGCGAGTTCTTTCATGATCTCTTCGGCACCGCCGCCGATCATCATCACCTTCACTTCGCGGTAGACCCGCTCGCTCACGGTGCCACGCATGTAGCCCATGCCGCCCAGGGTCTGCACGGCAGCATCGGCACAGAACTGCATGGTCTGGGTGGCGTGGTTTTTCAGCAGGCACACACCTGCAACCCAATCAGGCCCTGTGTCTCCCGCGTCGGCACGAGCACCCAGTTCGTCCACCCAGGCCTGGGTGGACCGGATGCGCATCTGCATGTCCATGAGCTTGTGGCGGATCACTTGGTGTTCCACCAGGGCAGCGCCAAAGGTCTGGCGTTGTTGTGCCCATGACAGGGCCTCGTCGAAGCAGGCTTCGGCGAAGCCCAGTGCCATGGCAGACATGGCCAGGCGTTCGCCGTTGAAGTTGCCCATGATGATGCGAAAGCCCTTGCCCTCCTCGCCCAGCAGGTAGCGCGCAGGCACACGCACGCCGTCGAATCGCAGGTGGGCGGTGTCGCTGCAGAGCCAGCCCATCTTGTGCAGCCTGGTGCGCGAGATGCCGGGCAGATGGCAGGGCACGGCGATCATGCTGATGCCACTGGCTCCCTTGCTGTTCAGGTCCGTCCTGACCGCGAGGGTGATCCAGTCACAGCGCATGCCCGAGGTGATGAACACCTTCTCGCCATCGATCACAAAATCGTCGCCGTCCCGTCGCGCGGTGGTGCGCAAGGCAGCCACATCGGAACCGCCACCGGATTCGGTGATGCCGAGGGCCGCAATCTGCTCCCCGCGCAACACGGGTGGGATGATTTCACCCTGCAGCTCGGGCGTGCCGTGCGCCAGCACGGGCGGCAGCCCGATGTTGTGGCTGAACAGGCTGGCCATGAGACCGCCACTCCCGCCGAAGCGGGCCAGCGTTTGCGACATGGCGTTGCGCACGCTCCAGGGAGCTGGCGTGCCGCCCAGCGCTTCCGGGTAGCCCAGGCCGAGCAGGCCCAGCTCAGCTGCCTGCGGGTACAGGGTTCGAGGAAACTCACCGGCTTCGTCCCATGCACTCACGTTCGGTGCGATGGCTTCGCGCGCGAAGCGCTTCACCGTGTCAATGAGTGCGGTGCGGTCTTCATGGGTGAAGTCGGGGTGATCGGTCATCTCATTTCTCAAAGGTGACGATGATCTGACCGGGCGCGACCTGCTGCCCAGACGCCACAGGCACCGCATCAACGCGCCCGTCGCGGGGGGAAATGATCTGGTGTTCGAGCTTCATGGACTCGATCACGAACAGCGCTGCACCCTTCTGCACGTCGGCGCCGGCCTGCGCATGCACGGCGACGAGCTTGCCATTGAAGGGGGCGCGCAGCTCGCGCGCGGCAGCGGCACCGCATTCGCGCTCGCGCGGCGTGTGGCTGAGATCGCGCAGCGTCAGCGTGTATGCCCCGGCCTGAATCTGCCAATGATGCCCATCCAGGTCGCCACCGAGCGACACGGCATTCACCCGCCATGCCCATCCGTCGATGCTCACGCTGCCTTGAGCCACGCGCGCCTGAACGACGCGCTCGCCCGCCGTCACGCTCAGGACGCCTTGCCCGTGCTCCAGCACCGCCAGTTCCAGCGTGTGCCCGGCGTGCTGCCAGCGCAGCGGGCGCGCAAAGGGGCATGGCAGGGCCGTGGCGGGGATCAGCGCATGAAAGGTGGCGGCAAGCACCCCTGCCAGCACCGCCTCGGGCGGGGGTTGCAGCTGCTCGCGCAGTGCGTCGCCGTGTTCAGCGAGAAAGGGAATGCGAGCGTCGCCAGCCCCGAACACCGGGTGGCGCAGGCAGGCCGCCAGAAAGGCGCGGTTGGTAGGCAGGCCTAGCACGGTGGTCGCGTCGAGTGCGTGAGCCAGATGTTGTATGGCTTCAGCGCGGGTGGGTGCGTGGGCGATGAGCTTGCCCAGCATGGCGTCGTAGTGGGGTGTGATTTCGCTGCCAGTTTCCAGCGCGTGGTCAAAGCGCAGGCCTGGAATGAGTGGCGGCGGCTGGAAGGCTTGCACCGCGCCGGTGTGCGGAGTGAAATGCTCATCTTCGGCGCAGAGTCTCACTTCGATGGCGTGGCCGTTGAAGGTGATCTGGTCTTGCCTGAGCGGCAGCGGTTCGCCGCGTGCAACGCGAATCTGCCACTCCACCAGGTCCAGTCCGGTGAGCATCTCGGTCACCGGGTGCTCCACCTGCAGCCGTGTGTTCATTTCCATCAAAAAGAAGCGGGCTGGGGTGGTGGCTTCTACGGCATCTGCTTCTTCAAGCAAGAACTCCACCGTGCCCGCTCCCACATAGCCCGCCGCCTGCGCCAGCGCCACGGCGCAGCGACCCAGTTCTTCGCGCAGAACAGGCGACACGGCCGGGCTGGGCGCTTCTTCGATAATCTTCTGATGGCGGCGCTGCACCGAACAGTCGCGCTCGCCCAGGTGCACGCAATGGCCATGTGCATCGGCGAACACCTGCACCTCCACATGGCGCGGGCGCAGCACGGCGCGCTCGATCAACAGGTCGCCATGGCCAAAACCGGCAAGCGCTTCGGAACGCGCGCTCTTCAGAGCGGCGAGCAGATCCTCCAGGCGCTTCACCAGTCGCATGCCGCGCCCACCGCCCCCGGCCACGGCCTTCACCATCAAGGGGAAGCCGACGCGTTCGGCCTCGGCCATGAAAGTGGCGTCGCTCTGGTTGGCTCCAAAGTAGCCCGGCAAGACCGGTACGCCGTGCTGCAGCGCCAGCGCCTTGGCGGCCGACTTGCTGCCCAGCGCACGGATGGCGGCCGGTGACGGGCCGACCCAGGTCAGACCGGCGTCGATCACGGCCTGGGCGAATTCGGCGTTCTCGCTGAGGAAGCCGTAGCCGGGGTGCACCGAATCGGCACCGGTGACGCGCGCAGCGTCCAGCAGCCCGTCGATGCGCAAGTAAGAGTCGGCCGAGCTGGTGCCGCCGAGTGCGAATGCGGTGGTGGCTTCGCGCACATGAAGGGCCCGGGCGTCGGCTTCGCTGAACACCGCCGCGGTCTCGATGCCCATGGCATGCGCCGTGCGGATCACCCTGCGGGCGATTTCGCCGCGGTTGGCGATCAACAGTTTCTTCATAAGTACCTCGCGGCTCATCGCCCTGCACGCTTCGCGTGCCAGGCCATTTGGCGATCGCCGAACATGCGCTGTGCGCACATGTGGGCGATCCCCCGCGCCAGGGCGCGAACGCCGCGGTTGGCGATCAGCAAGCGTTTCATGGCTGGTCCATCCAGGGCGCTGGCCGCTTCTTGGCGAACGACTCCAGACCGGCTGCCGCTTCCGGGCCGCGCAGGGCTGCGGCGAAGGCCCGTGCTGCTTCGTCTCGCAAATCGGGCATCTTGTCGCGCAGGCGGTGCAGCAATTGCTTGGTCGCGGCCACCGCACCGGGCGCCGCACGCCTCAATGCCTGCGCGGCTTCGGCCACAGCGGTGTTGAGCGCGTCGTCATCCACCACCCGGTTCACCAGGCCAGCGGCTTGTGCCTGGGTGGCGCTCCAGCGCAGGCCACCCAGAAGACAGTGCCTTGCAGTGGCATCGCCCAGGCGCTGCCAGACAAAGGGGGCGATCTGTGCCGGTGGCAGGCCGATGGTGACTTCAGGCGTACCGAAGCTGGCACGCTCGGTGGCCACCACGATGTCGGCACAACACACCAGACCAAATCCGCCCCCCATGGCCGGGCCGTCCACTGCGCACAGCAGCCACTGTGGCAACTCGGTGAGGGCATGCAACACGTCGCCAAAGGCGCGGTTCAAGGCAATCAGCGGGTCGGTCTCGCCAGGCGGCAGAGGCTGGCCAATGACCCCCGCCAGGCTGCTCAGGCTGCCGCCGGCGCAGAAGGCACCGCCTGCGCCGGTGAGCACGATGCCGCGCAACGAGGCGTCGGCTTTGGCGCGCACACAGGCTTCAAAGAGCCCCAGCACCATGGTGTCGGAGAGGGCGTTGCGCGTGGCGGGGTCGTTGAGCGTCCAGGTTTCGATGTCGCCCTGGCGTTCGATGGTGAGGGGTGGGGTCATGGTTGGGCTCCTGTGGCGCCCTCACCCCTACCCTCTCCCGCAAGCGGGAGAGGGAGCAAGGCACGGGCCTTCGGTTGTGTGACATGGGAAATCGTGCTGATGCCAGTGCGAGAGGATTCCAGCCCCTTCTCCCTCTCCCGCTTGCGGGAGAGGATTGGGGTGAGGGTCGAGGCACTCATCGTGGCACCTTCTTCGCAATCCCCATGGTCTTGCTCAATATCCCCAACATCACCTCATCCGCCCCACCCCCAATCGACGCCAGCCGCCCATCACGGAACATGCGGGACACCTTGTTTTCCCAGGTGAAGCCCATGCCCCCCCAGAACTGCAGGCAGGTGTCTGGCACGGTGCGGTTGAGGCGGCCAGCCTTGAGCTTGGCCATGGTGGCCCATTCGGTCACGTCTTCGCCGGCGATGTAGCGTTCACATGCCAGGTAAGTCAGCGCCCGCAGGGATTCGATTTCGGTCTTGAGTTCGGCCAGCTTGAACTGCACCCACTGCTGGTCGGCCAGGCTGGCGCCGAACAGTTTGCGTTCCTGCGCCCACTCCACCGTCCACTCGATGCAGTTGCTGAGGCTTTGCAGCGTGCTGGCGGCGCACCACAGGCGCTCTTCCTGGAACTGCTGCATCTGGTAAATGAAGCCGGCGCCCTCCTGACCGATGCGGTAGCGCTGGGGCACGCGCACTTCGTCGAAATAGATCAGCCCGGTGTCGCTGCTGTTCATGCCGATCTTGCGGATCTTCTGCGCCACCTCGATGCCCTTGGTGAGCTTGCCGTTCTCGCGCATGGGCACCATCACCAGGCTCTTGTTCTTGTGCGTGGGGCCCTCGCTGGTGTTGACCAGCATGCACATCCAGTCGGCCTGCAGGCTGTTGGTGATCCACATCTTCTGGCCGGTGATCACGTAATCGTCGCCGTCCTTGCGGGCCACGCTCTTGATGGCCGACACGTCACTGCCGGCGGCTGGTTCACTCACGCCGATGCAGCCCACGGCGTCGCCGGTGACGGCAGGCGCCAGGAACTGGGCCTTGAGCTCTTCGCTGCCAAAGCGGGCCAGCGCGGGCGTGGCCATGTCGGTCTGCACGCCGATGGCCATGGGCACGCCACCACAGTGGATGTGGCCCAGCGTTTCTGCCATGGCCATGCCGTACGAATAATCGAGCCCGGCACCGCCATGGGCCTCAGGCTTGGTCAAGCCCAGCAAGCCAAGCTTGCCCAAGCCTTTGAAGATCTCATGGGCCGGCATCATCTCGGCCGCCTCCCACTCGTCCACATGGGGATTGATGTGCTCGTCGATGTAGCGCTTGAGCGTCTTCTGGATTTCGCGGTGTTCGTGGGTGAACTGCATGGTTTGTCTCCTGGGCTTTCTCTTACATGCGCGCCACGCCGAATGGCAACGGTCGCGGCAGGTGTCGTGCGGCTTCGGCACAGGTGTCCAGGCAGAACGCGAGCACGGCGCGCGTATCGCGCGGGTCGATCACGCCGTCGTCCAGCACCAGGCCGCTGGTGTGGAAGGCATCGGCCTGGCTTTCGAACACATTGACGATCTGGTCGAACTGCTGCTGCATTTGTGCCTCGTCGCGCTTGATGCCTTTGCGCGCCATGCCGGCTTCGGCCACGATGCGCATGGTGCGCGCGGCCTGTTCGCCTCCCATCACGGCGGTGCGGGCGTTGGGCCAGCTGAACAGGAAGCGTGGGTTGAAGCCGCGGCCGCACATGCCGTAGTTGCCGGCACCAAATGAAGCGCCGCACTGGATGGTGATTTGCGGCACGGTGGCGCCGGTCACCGCCTGGATCATCTTGCTGCCATGCTTGATCATCCCGCCCTGCTCGCTGTCCTTGCCCACCATGTAGCCGGTGGTGTTCTGCAGGTAGACGATGGGATGACCGAGCTGGCACATCCACTGGATGAAATGCGTGGCCTTGTTGGCACCGGCCACGTCGATGGGGCCGTTGTTGCTGATGAGGCCAACGGCATGGCCACCGATGCGGGCCTGCACGCACAGCGTGGCGGGGCCGTACAGAGGCTTGAATTCGAGCAGATCCGACCCATCGACGATGCGGGCCATGACTTCGCGCATGTCCACGGGTTCGCGATGGTGGGAGGGCATGAGGGCGAGCAGGTCTTCAGTGGGGAGGGAGGGTTCGCGGGCACCCTCTCCCGCGCGCGGGAGAGGGTGCGAATGCCCTTCCTTGACCCGTGTGTCCTGCTCCCACTCCCGCTTGCGGGAGAGCGTTGGGGTGAGGGTAGCCACCACCCGCCGCGCCAGGCCCAGCGCCTCGCGGTCATCCTCGGCCAGGTACTCGCCCAGGCCAGACACACTGGTGTGCATCTCGGCCCCACCCAGTTCTTCCTCGCTCGCCACCTCGCCCGTGGCCGCCATCAACAACGGTGGCCCGGCCAGAAAGGCCCTTGATCGCCCGCGCACCATGATCACCACATCACTCAGGCCCGGCATGTAGGCACCGCCCGCCGTGCCGGACCCATGCTGCACGGTGATCACCGGCAAGCCGGCCGCGGAATGCCGCGCCAGGTTACGGAACAGCGCGCCGCCGTGCACGAAGCCTTCGACCTTGTACTTGGTGAGGTTGGCGCCTGCGCTTTCCACCAGGTGCACGAACGGCAGTTGGTTGTCCAGCGCCAGTTCCTGCACGCGCAGGATCTTTTCGAGCCCGCGCGCCTGGATGGCGCCGGCCTCGATGCCCGAATCACTGGCCACCACCATGCAGCGCACGCCGCTGATGAATCCGATGCCGGCCACCACCCCGCCGCCGGGGACGGATTTGTCAAGGTCCTTCGTGTCCTGCCCGAAGCCAGCGATCGTGCACAGCGGTAGCCAGCGGGCACCAGGGTCCAGCAGCAGCGCGATGCGCTCTCGCGGCAACAACTGGCCACGCTTGTCGAACACCGGTTTTGATTGGGCCGACTTCGTGGCCGCACGGTCTTCGAGCGCGCGCAGTTCGGCGATGCGGTCCAGCATGGCGGCGCGGCGCTGCTGGGCAGCTTCGGTGTGGGGATTGAAGGCGGTGCTGAAGCTCATGCAAAGACTTTCGGCACCACGTACCGATGAAACCCCTCAAACGGCTTCACCGCGTCGCGCCCCTGCACTTCCACCGGCGCCACCCCCTGGCGCCAGCCCATGCGCATCTGGGGCCGGGCGCCGTCCACCCGCAGCACGCTGCCGCTGATGAAGCTGGCCGCCGGGCTAAGCAGGAACACCACGGCCGCACTGGTTTCGGCTTCGTTGCCGAAGCGCCCCAGCGGCACAGTGTTGCGCATCTCGCGCAGCATCGGGCCGGCTTCTTCGGGGTAGTGGTCCATACCGCTGGACGCGATGTAACCCGGCGCCACCGCGTTCACGCGCACGCCATGTCTGGCCCATTCCAGTGCCGCGGTTTCGGTGAAGTTCACCATGCCGGCGCGGGCAGCGCCACTGTGGCCCATGCCGGGCATGGAGCCCCACATGTCGGCCACGATGTTGACGATGGCGCCGCCATGCGCCGCCATGCTTTGCAGATAACACTCGCGCGCCATCAGGAACCCACCGGTGAGGTTGGTGTCGATCACCGCCTGCCAGCCCTTGGCGCTGATCTTCTCCAAAGGCGTCATGTACTGGCCGCCCGCGTTGTTCACCAGGCCGTCGATGCGCCCGTGCGCCACCACGATGGCCGTGACCAGCGCCTGGACATCGGCTTCACCGCGGATGTCGCAGCTGTGAAAACTGACGCGACCACCGTCGCTCACGATTTCGGCGGCGACGTCCTGCAGCTTCTGCAGGTTGCGCCCCACCAGCACCACGTGCGCGCCCAGGCTGGCGAGTTCGTGCGCCGTGCAGCGGCCAATGCCCGAGCCACCGCCCGTCACGACAACCACACGACCCGCCATCAGGCCTGGCGCAAAAACCGATCGGTATCCTTGATGAGGTGAATTCGATAGGCTCATCTTGTCTCTCCAGGGTTGTCAACCAGAGCTCCCGCAGCACAGCGGCGCAGGGGGGATCAGGTCGTCGTTTTCAGAAAGAGCTGCAACACCGACCGGGTCAGGTCGTCCAGCGTGGCCTCTCGTGCCGGGTCGTACCACTGCGCCGACCAGTTCAAGGCGCCAAACAACATCATGCGCGCCAGCCCCGGTTCACCCTGCAATTCGCCACTGGCATGCAAGGCCTTGAGCACCGGCACCCAGACGGCCTCGTAGTCGTCCTTGAGGCGGTTGACTTCGCCGCGTTGCTCGGGAGAAAGCGATCGCCATTCGTAGAGCATCACAGGGATGAAGTCGCTGTCAGGGCCCAGCAGCACCTCGAAATGGCTGCGAACGAGCACCCGAAAACATTCGCGCGCACTCAGCGTGTGGCCTTGTGCCGCCGCAAGATCGACGGCCGCAGCCATGGCCGCGGCCTGGCGCTGCAGCGCGCTTTGCATGCCCTCCTGCATCACGGCGGCCAGCAGGGCTTCCTTGTTTTCGAAGTGGTAGAAGGGCGAGCCGGACCGCATGCCGGCGGCACTGGCGATGTCGCGCGTGCTGGTGGCAGCAAAACCCTGCTGGCGAAACAGCCGCGCCGCCACTCGCAGCAACTCCTGCCGGCGATTGCCGTCATCGCGCTCGTGCACGGCTTTGCGGGGTCTGCCCCTGGCGCGGCGCACAGGCTCGTGCAGTGAGGGTTCTGACAATTCGGTGACGATGCTCATGGCTTCGCACCTTAGCAGGCCAGTTTATTTTCAGCAAGCAAATGCTTTGTAAAAATAAGGCCGCCTGTCGCGTCGCGGACAGAATCAGGGCTTGCAGCGGGGAGTACGGGAGTCCTTCGGAGCGAAGTGTCGCGATCCAGGGCACCCGTGGAACCGGCTTCGCCGGGCCACAGGGTGCGTCCCCCATCCCAGCGCCATAGGCGCGCCAGAGAGGGGGGAAGCCGCGTCAGCGGCGCAGGGGGGGAGTTACCTTCTTCTGCTGATACCCGTGGCGTACAAGGGCGGGTCAGTCACCATCCGGGTGAGCGCAGGGTTCGCCTTGAGCAAGGCTTCAATGCCCGGCCGGGGCCGGCGCGTGGCGGCGTCGGCCTGGAAGGCCTGCTCCATGGCCTGCGCGGCGGCCAGCAGGGCCGCGTCGCCGCGCAAGGGGCCAATCACCTGGAGCCCAAACGGCATGCCACGCGCGTCCACCCCGCAAGGCAAGGCAATGGCGGGATTGGTGGCCAGCGTGACCACGTAGGTCAGCGACAGCCACTCGTAGTAGTTGCGCATGGTCTGGCCGTCCACACGCTCCGCATACAGCTGGGTCCAGGGGAAAGGCGACATCGGTGTGACCGGTGCCACGATCAGGTCGCAACGCGACAAGGCGTGCGCAAAATGGCGCGCGATGCGGGTCTGCTCCCGGTGCGCCCAGGCGATGTCCGCCAGGGTAAAACTGGCGGACATTTCCAAGTTGGCCACCACATTGGGCCCCAGCGTTTCGGGCGCTGTCTGGTAGGTTTCACCATAGGCGGCCAGAAAGGCTTCCGAGCGCAGGATGTCGAATGCGCGGTGCGCGTCATCGGTGAGGCTCAGATCAATGGTTTCGCAGCTGTGCACCTGCGCGGTCAAGCGCTTCACGCGATCGCGAAAGGTCTTGCGAATGTCTGGCTCCACCGCGCAGAAGCCAAAGTCCTCCACCACGCCGATGCGCAGGCTGGACAGATCCACTTCGGGCAGTGGCCAGTAGGCATCACCCGACACGTCGCGGCTGATGGGGTCGTAGGGGTGCGAACCCACGCTGGCGGCCATGAAGAAGGCAGTGTCCTGCACGCTGCGGGCCATGGGCCCCAGCACCGACAAGGCCGACCAGCCCAGCGCGCGGTGGTCGTTGGCGATCAGGCCCGGGCTGGGACGCAAGCCCACCACGCCACAGAGAGACGCCGGTATGCGCAGTGAGCCCCCGGTGTCAGACCCGGTGCACAGGGGCAGCATGTCGGTGGCCAGGGCTGCGGCCGAACCGCCCGACGAGCCACCGGCATTGAGCTGGTTGTCAAACGGATTGCCGGTGGCGCCCCAGACCGGGTTGCGGGTGTTGCCGCCGGCACCCATGTCGGGCACGTTGGTCTTGGCGGTGATGATGGCGCCGGCATGGCGCAGCCGCGCCACCAGGGCGGTGTCTTCGGTGGGCACATGGCCGCGCAGACCCACGTTGCCACAGGTGGTGAGCAGGCCGGCGGTGTGTTGCAGGTCTTTGACCCCGACAGGCAGGCCATGCAGCAGGGGCAAGGGCTCTCCGCGCATCACCTGGGCTTCGGCCTCGCGAGCCTGAGCCAGCGAGCGGTCGAAGTCGGTGGCGGCGATGGCGTTGACGCCGGGGTTGAGCGCCTCGATGCGATCGATGCACGCCTTCATCAGCTCGACGGGGGAGATTTCGCGCCGGCCAATAAGCCGGCGAAGTTCAAGCGCTGAACGCGCGGTCAGGTCTTTGTGTCGCAATTACTGCACCGGAATGTTGGCTTTGTGAACATAGGCGCGCAGCAGCGGCAGCTCCCGCGCGACTTGATTGTCATAGACCGAACCGGGTTGCCAGGCCACATCGAGGCCAGTCTTTTGTAACGCTTCGCGTACGACCGGATCGGTGATCACCGCCTTGAGCGCATCGGACAGGCGCTTGCTCACGGCAGGGGGCAGACCACGCGGCGCGACCACCACCACCCAGGGCACCATCTCATAGTCAGGGTAGCCGGATTCGGCCACGGTGGGCACGTCGGGCATGGACGGCGAGCGCTGGCGCGAGGTCACGGCCAGGGCCTTGACCTTGCCGGCGGCGATCTGAGGCATGGCCGCTACGGTGGTGTCGAATGTCAGCGGGATCTGGCCGCCGATGAGGTCGGTCATGGCGGGCGCACTGCCCCGGTAGGCCACGTGCAGCAAGTCGGTGCCGGTCATGACCTTGAAAATCTCGCCCGCCAGGTGGGCTGTGGTGCCGACACCAAAAGAGCCGAACGACAATTTGCCAGGCTGTGCCTTCAATAGCGCCACCAGCTCTTTCACGCTGGACGCCTGCACCGACGGATGGGCCAGCAACACCAGCGGCGAGGTACCGATCAGCCCGACGGCCTCGAAGCTCTTGAGCGGGTCGTACGGCAGGCTGCGCTTGAGCGCGGCATTGACGGTGAAGGTGGTGTTGGAGCTGATGAGCAGCGTGTGGCCGTCGGGCTCAGCCCTGGCCACCGCCGTGGCGCCAATGGCGGTGCCGGCGCCGGGCTTGTTGTCCACGATGACCGGTTGACCGAGGCGTTGACTCAGGGCGGTGTTCAGGATGCGGGCCAGCGTGTCGGTGGCGCCGCCCGGCGGGTACGGGACCACCAGAGTGATGGGCCGGTCAGGGAATTCCGCTGCGTGTACCGGGACCGACAAGCTGGCTGCGCCAGCGAGTACGGCGACGGCCAGTGCCATGCCCACCGTGCGGCGACGGGCCATGACTTGAGGGTGTGAGAAAGAGATGGAGGTGGGTTTCATGATGGCCTTCTTTTGCGAAGAAAAGGGATGCCCGAAGACGGCGGCTGGCACCGCTCCATCAGCAGATCGATCAGGGCTTCGAGCTGGCCGGCGGCCTGGGGGTTGTCACCAAACATGCGTATCAGGCCCAGCCCCCGCAGCGCGCTCAGGATCAGGCTCACCTGGGTCTGGGCATCGGCACGGCGGGCCAGCTCCGGAAACGTCTCCATGAAACGATCGGCAATCAGCTTGCCCGCGCCGGCTCTCATCTGCCGCATGCGCTCGAGCAGCACTGGGTCCGTGGCGCAGCCGAAGTACACCTGCCAGGCCACCAGGAAGCGGTCGGGTTCGTACACCGCATGCCACAGCCCCTCAATGGTGGTGCGGGCCCGTTCGGGCAGCGGCCGGCTGCTGTCCGGCCAGCGCATGGTGCCGATCTCGTCGCCTCGCAGGATTTCTTCCACCACCTCCATCATCAACTCGGCCTTGGAGCCAAAGTGGTGCTGAAAGGCGCCGGGAGTCACGCCCGCCGATTTCGACACCTCGGCCACCGAAGCGCCATGGAAGGACCGCTCCCGCACCACGTCAATGGTGGCCGAGATCAGCTGATGCCGGGTGGTTTCGCTGCGGTCCGCCTGTGTGCGCCGGGCCACCTTGTCGGGGAAGATGCGTTGGGTCATGAGACCTATGGTTTCACGTTACAACCGTAATGTAAATTGAGGTGAAACCCGTAGGGCGACAACAGAAACGCAAAACCCCAGCACCTGGCAGGGAAGGCGAATGAAGCCCCCACCGGGGGTGCTTTAGGCCGCGGCTGTCTTGCGTCGCAGAAACCGCACCGTATGCGCAACCGCCACACCAAAAACGAGGTGAACGACCAGACTGGGAACCACCACCGACCAGCCCAGGCGCCAAGGCAACTCGTCACCGAAGTAGATGGGCACGGCCAGGGCGTTGATTGCGGCGTAGTACAGAACGCCATACGCAGAACCTGCCAGCGAAACCGCGAAGCCACGCATTCTGCGCAGCGTCAAGAGCACCAGCGGCACAGCAGAGAGCCAACCCAGAACCATGTGTATGTCGAGCCGTATGCATCCCGCTCATGACCTGATCGGTTTGGCCAGCGCTTCGGATGTGCCCTCGGCCGAGATCCAGACGCTGTCAGTGCTGGCCTTCTTCTCGGTCCTGATGGCCTCAACCGGTGTTTGCCACGGCCAGCCGGAGACCCATACCTCGTGAAGGGGGAAACCAATGCCATTGTGCACCGCCTGACAACTCTTCCATGATGGCCTCGCCTCCGGCACAGCAGGCCGCGCCTGGATCTCAGCAGTCCGGCAATGCAGCCACCTCCTCTGAACAGACTTCGTCCGAGTCCGGAAACTGCGAGCACAGCTTCTTCCAGAAGTTGCCGACCGTCGGGCAGTACTTCTCAATGTCCTTGCCTTCCTTGAACAGGGCATCCCAGAACTTCACCATGTCTTTCAGCTTCTTTGCGCTGTTGTCCTTGAACAGCTTGTCCACATCCACCGGCTTCGGGCTTGGACCAGTGTCCTTGATGAAATCGATTTCAGAATTCTGTTCGAGCTGAATGGCCAGGCTCATGTTGGGCAAGGGCTCGAACGGTCCCTGCGTGGTGAAGGGGAACGGAAACACCCATGGCTTCTGCGTGTCTGCGCAGCCCAGCATGGGTCCGGCAAAGTGAACGCCCCCCAGGTGGAACTCAGAGCCCAGATCGGACACGTCTTCTATCGCGTTGAACGGCGGCGTCGTGACCTGAGGGTTTCCCGGCACTTGCCAGAAGATCGAGTCGGCCTTGCGAACCAGCAGGCCGCAGGCGTCGTCGGGCAAGATGGGCGTGCCGTCTTCCGTGCGGGGCAGCCAATCGGGCAGTGCAAAGCTCGGCAGGGTGAGCCGGAAGGGCACTTCGTTGATCTGCTCCTGGAATTCAAGGCGCAGGATCTGCCCATCCGTGAAGTCCACATGGGCCGGGTTGTCGGGCATGGGGGGCGGGTGGTGAGGGTCTGCTCCGCCTGAGCCCGGGGTCGGCGTTGCCACGCTCACGAACTCGAAGCTGATGGCGCGTTTGCGGTTGTTGAACTGGGACTGGGCCAGGGCAAACTGCGCGGCGAATCTGCGGGGGCTGGTGATCTCTGCCAGCGCGTTGCCGCTGCGAAACACACCCACCACGCTGCGGCCGGCGTCAATGCGTTCCATGTCGACCAGCTCCAGTCCTTCATTGTGTCTTTGGGCCAGCGATGCACGGAACTGGGCCAGCGGCATCGGCGTGGTCAGAATGTTGCTCCCGGCGCCTGTCCTGAACAGGCCGCTGTACAAAAGCCGCCCGCCCACCCGCTCCACCTCCACATCCACCAGACGCAAGCCGTCGTTGGTGAGGCGCGTGCCACGGGCCAGAAAGGCATCTTGCTCCATGGGCCCGGTGAGTATCTGCTCACCGGAGCCTGGCCGCCAGACGCCAACGTAGCGGCGACCGCCGTTGGCGATCCGGAAGATTTCGAAGTCGACCAGCCGCAACCCCTGCGCACTTCGGCGCGTCATGGCCTCGCGAAACGGGATCGGTCCCATCGGGCCCTCGAAGATGGTGGAACCAGTGCCCCGTGTCCAAAGGCCGGCGTAAAGCCGCTGGCCGTTGCGGATACCGGTTTCCAAGTCGATGAGCACAAGGCCGCTTTCCGCCAGCTCCTGCCCGGTCTTCTGAAAGGACTGAAGCGAGAGCGGCGCGGTGTGGAGGCTGGTCGCCTCTCCGTCGACCCAGATGCCTTCGTAGTGCAGATCATCAGCGCGCGCAACGCCGATGACCAGCCACAGGATCGTCAAGATGGAAAGAGCGAAACGAGTCATGGTGAACCTCCAGAACAAGCGCAAAGAAACGTGGTGAGACCAGACACCGTCATGAGGCAGACGGGTTTTTCGCCCGGTGTGTCTGGAAACCAGTGTGTTTGGGGAAGCCCTACAGCCTTCCTACAGATCGGGCGCTTTGCTCATCAAGCCAGGGGACACATGACCAACATTCAGGGGCCGTTCGCGCGCGATCTGCGTTAGAACCGAATGGCACTCTTCTCTCCATTCCACCCACACCCGGTCACTGCCATGGCCCAGAGAAGGAACACGCCCGCTCCGCTGGCCAAGCTCACGGCGCCCACGCCGTTGCCCAGCACGCTGATCAGGCCGCACCTGCTGCAGCGCATGGCGGCGGCGCCCGCCGGGCTTTGGGTGGCCAGCCCGGCCGCGAGTGGCAAGACCGTGCTGGCGGCCACTGCGCTCCGGGCGTTGCAGCGACCCGCCTGCTGGTTGCAGCTGGATTCGGGCGACGCCGATCCGGGCAGCTTCTTTTACTTCCTGGCCCAGGCTGCAGCCAGCTGGCCAGCGCGGCGCGGCACACCACCGCTGCCCGTCTACAGCCGTGAGGTGGTCGCAGGGCTGGACGACTTTGCCCGTGCCTGGTTTCGTGCGCTGGCGGCCCGGTTGCCCCAAGGCTTTGTGCTGGTGCTCGACGACTGGCACCGCATGGCAGAGACCAGCCCGCTGCAGTCTGCGCTGGCGCTGGCGCTGGACGAACTGCCCCAGGGTGCGGCCATCTGGGTGTTGAGCCGCCATGCCCCACCGCCCCCGTTCGATGCGGCACGGGTGCGGGGCCGTCTGGCCACGCTGGACTTTTCCGATCTGGCACTGAGCGGCGATGAAGTCCGCTCCTTGCTGGCCTTGCATCCTTCAGCGGCGAAGCGCAACCTGGACAAGCAGGCTGCGCACTGGCACCAATGGTGCGAAGGCTGGGTCGGGGCACTCACATTTGCCCTGGCCATCGACCGGCGCGAGCCCAGCAGCCTGCCTCAAGTGGTGCCCAGCGGTACGGCCAGCACGGTATTCGGCTTTCTGTCGGCGGAGCTGTTCGAGCGGCTGCCAAGCGAACTGCAAGCCTTCATGCTGACCAGCGCATGGCTGCCTCAGGTGTCGGCCAGGCTGATGCGCGAGGCGCTGCCGCAGGTGGATGTGGCTCGGGCCATCGCCGAGCTTTCCCGCCGTTCACTGTTGCTGAGCGTGGACACGGGCCGCGAACCCTTGTGGCGCTACCACCGCCTGCTGCGCGAGTTTCTTCGCCAGCGCTCGCTTGAGGTCTGGGGCCAGGAGCAATTGGGCGCCCATCTCCGGGCGCTGGCGCGGAAGGTTCAAGAAGAGGGTCTGCCCGAGGCTGCGGCGAGTCTGTTCATGGCCACGGGGGATTTTCCCGGGCTGGAGGCTCTGGTGCAGAAGGAAGGCCCGCGCCTGTTGCGCGAGGGGCGCTTTCTCACGCTCATGGCTTGGGTGAAGGCTCTGCCTGAGCACGACCGCAAGCCCTGGGTTCGCTACTGGCATGCGAGCGCATTGCTGGCGCAGGATGTGCGCGCCAGTGCCCGCGAGTTCGAGCACGCCTACCAGGGCTTCACGGCAGAAGAAAACACCGAAGGCCTGTACCGGAGCTGGTGCGGCGCGGTGGAGGCCAACACCTTTGCCTGCGACGACTTCCGCGTGCTGGAGACCTGGCTGCACCGCCTGCGTGAACTTCGCCGCCGTCGGGGGCCGGCTCCCACGTTCGTCTTGCGCGCCCAGGTGTGGGTCTATGGGTTTTCTGCCGTGTTTTTTTCCGATCCCCAGACGCCCGAGTTCGCAGCCTGGTTGCGCAACGTGAAGCGGCTGTACCGGCTGGCGCCCCGACGCAACGACCGCTTGGCGGTGGGCGGCTTGCTGGGGCTCTACCACGCGTCCATGACCGGCATGGGAAGCTTGCGGGCGCACATGCTGGCATTGCGCCCGCTGCTGGACGACGAGCGGCTCTCGCCCTTTCACCGCCTGGTGGCCATGCTGCCCGACGCGATCCAGCATTGGATCGGGGGGCAGACCGAAGACGCGCTGCAGTGCCTGCAACGCTATGCCGCCCTGGCACACGAAACAGGTGCCCACGCCATGGACCACCAGATCGCGTTTCAAAGCGCTTACGTGCACGGCGTGCGCGGCGACCTGGCCGCACTGGATCAGCAACTGCAGTCGCTGGAACCCCGTCTGCCTGCGTTGGGGCGGATCGACGGGGCGCAGTACGACTTTCTTGCAGGCTGGCGAGCGGCCCTGGCCGGCCGGCTGCCCGAAGCCTTGCATCTGCTGGAACGTTCGGTGGACAACGCCCAGCGCCACCGCTTCGCTTTTTTTGAAGCCATTGGGCAGGGGCTGCTGGCCGAACTGAGGGCGATGGCAGGCGATTTTGAGGCCGCGCGCCTGCAGGCCGAGGAGGCGCTTGCTGTGGGCCGGCGCCTGAACAGCGTGACCGCGCTGGTGGCCTGCCACATGCAGCGCGCCATCGTGGCCGAACTGGGGGCAGAGGATGAGTCAAGGCTGCGGAGTCTGCTGCAGGTAGCCATCGGCTATGCAAGGCAACATGGCCACTGGGCCTGGGGCGGGTTGATGCCCAACAACCTCTCGCGGCTGGCGATGCGTGCCCTGAGCCTGGACGTGGAACCCGCCTACGTGCGCGAGCTGATCGTGCGGCGCCGGTTGAGCCCGCGTTGCAGCCCTGCGGCCCATACCGCCTGGCCGTGGCCCGTTCGGGTGCAAGCTTTGGGCGTGCTGACGCTGAGCACCAGCGCACCACACACCGAAGGCGCGTCAAGCGCCAACGCCCAGCGCCCCATGGATCTGTTGCGCGCCCTGGTGTGCATGGCACCCGCCCCGCTGCCGGTGCAGACCGCCATCGACTGGCTCTGGCCAGAGTCCCAAAGCAGCGACGACCGCAAGCTGTTCGACGTGACGCTGCACCGATTGCGCAAGCTGATGGGCGATGAGCAGACGCTGCGGCTGGAGGGCGGCAAGCTGGCACTGGAAGCAGACCGGGTGTGGACCGATCTGGGCGCCTTGTCTGTCTTGATGGAGCACGCAGAAGGCACAGCCGCCACCAGAGCAAAAGCACTGTGCGCCCTGGCGCGCGGGTGTTTTCTGGCCGGTGACGACGCGCCCTGGGTTCGGCTGGCGCGCGCGCGGTGGCGCCGTCGGGTGGCCCAGGCAGCACAACAGATCGCTCAGGAACTGGGCGACGCCGAGGCAGAGTTGACCCTGATGGAAGTTCTTTTTGATACCGATCCTGCCTCGGAGCCGCTGATGCGCCGGCTGGCTGATCTGATGATCCAGCGGCACGATCAGCGGCGAGCGCAGGAGGTGGTGAATCAATGCAACGCCACCCGGTTGCTGGAAATGGATGGGCCAACCGGGGGCGAATATTCAAATGTGCGCCGCCTCGCGCAAGGGCGGCGCTGAGAGTGACTCATCCGCAAGGCGAGTGGGTACCTACTTGCGCTGGTCGGAAATCCAGTCAGCCAGAGCGAACAACAGACCCGAAACGACGAAGGTCAGGTGGATCGCGATCTTCCAGCCCAGCTGCTCACCCGTGAGCGTGGTGCTGACCAGAAAGGCCTTGAGCAGCTCCACCGCTGAAATGGCCACGATGGCGCCGATCAGCTTCATCTTCAGGTCCGAGAAGCCCACTTTGCCCATCCAGGCCGGCCGGTCTTCGTGGTCGCCGATGCTCAGCTTCGAGACAAAGTTCTCGTAGGCGCTGAACACGATGATCAGCAGCAGCACCGCAATCAGCGCCGTGTCCACCAGCGTCAGGATGGAAATGACCGTGTCGTGCTCGATGATGCCCAGCGCGCCCTGAATCAGCAGCCCCATCTCCTTGAAGAACTTGATCAGCAGCACCAGCATGCTGACGATGAGGCCGAGAAAAAACGGCACCAGAATCCAGCGGCTGGAGAAGATGAGTTTTTCCAGTACCAGTTCGACTTTGTTGGGCTTAGGGGACATGGTGTGGGAGAGCGTGCGGGTGGTGATCAGCGGCGGTCGAGGCAGCAAGCATAGCGAAAGACGGGGCCTGGTTGAGGTGGGTGGCTGAACGTCCCCGCGTGATTCACAAGTCAGGTCTTCTGCCGGAACGCGGAGAAGTGATTCGCCAGGTGCATGGCATGCGCTTGCTCGTACTCGGACTTGCTCAGCTCGCCGTAGGCGAAGTGGGGTCGAAGCGGTGCATTCCATTGGGTGAATGCCCGCACCGCCCGCTTCAAGCGGTCCATGGCTTCTTCGGTGTTGCTCGCGTCCAGCGAAGGCGCACCCGGGATGGGTTCACCGAGATCGTGCGTCATTCGACCGCGCCAGGCGAACACCTTGAACGCAGCCGTGCCCACCGTGCGCTGGAACACCTGGGACTTGGCCTGCGGGAAACCGGTCATCGAGTACTCGACGCTCTGCGCACAGTGTGCCAAGGTCTGCCCCCAGCCCCACACGGTTGCGGGTGGCAACGCTTCGGGCTGCGTCAGGCGATCCAGCTCGCCCAGCGCCTGATCCAGGGTCGTGAAGACCAGCCGCCGATCATTGGCTGGCGCCTGCGAACACCCGGCCGCACCGGCGGCGAGCAAGCCGACAGGCGCCGCGCTGGCCGCAAGCAGGAGATGGCGCCGACGGGGCGAGCCGAGTGGTGGGTTCACTTATGTGCCTCCTTCAGTTCAACGGGGCGAGCGCCCGGTGCTGGGGTGAGATGCGTTCATGCAAAAAAAAGCGACAGGCCGTCGACCATTGTCGCCGCACCTGCCGCCCCTGCCCGCCTTTTCTGGCGGACCTGCATCGCCTGGAAGATCAGTCCGACGTGCCGTCGTTGTGCGTCTCCGCCTTGATCTTCTTGAAGTTCACATAACGGCTCACAAAAATGGGCGCCACAAAGCCGACCACCGCCACCGTGAGGAAACCGACCGCCAGCGGTGATCCATACAGGATGGACAGATCCCCATCGGAGATGGTGAGCGCACGGCGCAGGTTCTTCTCCATCAACTCGCCCAGCAGCACGCCCAGGATCACCGGCACCATGGGAATGTTGAGCTTGCGAAACACCCAGCCCAGCGCACCGAAGCCGATCATCAGCATCAGATCGAAGGTCGAGTTGGTCAGCGCGTAGATGCCGATGAACGAAATCATGGCCACGGCCGGCATCAGGTAGTACGGTGGCACGCGCAGCACGCGGGTGAACATGCCCACCATGGGGATGTTCAGCAACAGCAGCATGATGTTGCCGATGAACAGCGCAGCGATCAGCCCCCAGACCACATCGGGGTTGTTGGTGAACAGCAGCGGCCCGGGCGTGATGTCGAGCGCCAGCAGCATGGCCAGCAGCACGGCCGTGGTGCCGGAGCCGGGCACACCCAGCGCCAGCATGGGCACCAGGGCGCCACCGGCAGCGGCGTTGTTGCCGGCTTCAGGTGCAGCCACACCGCGCGGATCACCCTTGCCGAAATTGCCCTTTTTGCCCAGCCATTTCTTCTCGAGTGTGTAGGCCAGGAAAGAGCCCAGCGAGGCACCTGCACCCGGCAACACACCGGCGATGAACCCCAGCACCGTGCCGCGCCCCATGGAACCACTGGTCTGCTTGAGCATGGACCACGGCGGCGTGACGCGGCCCAGTTCGGTCACCGGTTGGGTGCTGTGGCTGTGGGCCTTGCCACGCTCTTCGATGAACACCAGCACTTCAGACAAGGCAAACATGCCCACGATGGCGATCAGGAAGTCAATGCCGTCGTAGAAGTGCACATTGCCACCCGTGAAGCGTGGCACGCCGGTCTGCCCGTCCACCCCCACGAAGGCCAGTGCCAGGCCAATGGCCGCAGCAAACGCCGCCTTGGCCTGGTTGGAACTGGTGACGCCGCCCAGCGTGGCAAAGGCCAGGGTGAACATGGCGAAGTACTCGGCCGGGCCGAACAGCAGGGCCACGTTCACAAGCTGAGGCGCCAGGAACACCAGGCCCCAGGTGGCAAAGAAGGCGCCCACGAACGATGCAATGCCGGAGATGGCCAGCGCTTCACCGGCCTTGCCCTGGCGCGCCATGGGGTAGCCGTCGAGCGTGGTCATGAGCGCCGGTTCGTCCCCCGGGATGTTGAGCAGGATGGACGAGATGCGCCCACCGTACATGGCGCCGTAATACACGCTGGTGAGCAGGATGAGTGCGGGCGTGGCGCCCAGCCCCATGCTGAACACCACGGGAATCAGGATGGCCACGCCGTTGGACGGGCCCAGGCCCGGCAGCGCGCCGATCATGGTGCCCAGAAGACATCCCACGAAGGCCAGCAGCAGGTTTTGCCAGGTCAGCGCGACGGCAAAGCCATCGGCAAGAAGGTTGAGACTTTCCATGTCGAATTCCTGTTCGTGGGGCTCAGAAACCCCAGGGGCCTTTGGCCAGGTTCAGTCCCAGCAAGAAGTGGAAGACCAGGTAGATGCCCACCGCAATGGCGAAGCCCCCCACGATCGCCTGACGCGGCTGGCCGCCCAGGCGCCACACCAGAAAAGCGGCGGCAAAAATGGTGGCAACCACAAAGCCGGCGATGGGCAGCATCTGCGCGTAGGCGATGAACACGCCCACGGTGGCCACCAGTTCCAGCACCTTGTACAGGCCGGGCCATTCGGGCTCGCTGTCGGGCTTGAAGAACATCACCACCGCCGAGATCGCCATCACACCGGCAATCACCAGCGGAAAGGCCTTGGGGCCCAGCGGGTCCTGGATGAAACTCTCTTCGATGAGCGTGGCGGCCCACATCATCAGCAACGACACCGTCAACACGATGCCGGCAAAAATTCGGTCGCTCATGACCACTCCCTCGATCAGGTGCCTGGGAAACGGAAGGTGCCTGGTGACGGCTGCCATGCAACCGTCAGCAGGCCAGGGAACGGGCGCGGCACGGCCCGCCCCTGGCAGTCACCACTTACTTGACGATGCCGATCTTTTTCGACAAGTCCTGGATCTCGCCCACGGATTCCTTGACGAACTTCTCGAAGGCTTCGCCGCGCAGGTTCAGCGGGGCCATGCCCTGCTTGGCCATGATGTCCTTCCATTCCTTGGAGTCGTACACCGTGCCGATGCTCTTGACCCAGAATGCATAGGCCTCGTCGCTCATCTTGCCGGGGGCATAGAAGCCGCGCCAGTTGGCGCCCACGGCGTTCAAGCCCTGCTCGCGCGCGGTCGGAAACTTGGCAAATTCACCCTCCAGACGCTCGGGCGCCAGCACGGCCAGCACCTTGATCTTGCCGGCGTCGACGAAGCCCTTGGCTTCGGAGATATCGCCCGTGAAGGCCTGGATCTTGCCGGCCAGCAACTGGGTCACGGCCTCACCGCCGCCGTCAAACGCCACGTACTTGATCGTGCGCACGTTGGTGATACCGGCCTTCTGCGCGGCGATCAGCACTTTCAGGTGGTCCCAGCCGCCCACAGCGGATCCGCCGGCGAACGAGATCGAGGTCGGATCGGCTTTCACCTTGGCCATGAGTTCCGGCAAGGTGTTGAAAGGCGAGTCGGCAGCGACCGCGATCATGCCGTAGTCGGCGCCCACGGCCCCCACCCAGCGCACCTGCGTCATGTCGTTGCCGGGGTAGGCGTTCTGGCCGAGGCGGGCGGCCGTCGCCGTGGAGGCCGCCACGATGAGGTTGTTCTCGGAATTGCGCTTGTTCACCACTTCGGCATATGCCGCGCCACCGCCGCCGCCGGCCTTGTTGAGCACCTGCATGGTGCCGGGAATGAGCTTCTGGTCCTGCAGGGCCTTGCCCACCAGGCGGCAGGTCATATCCCAGCCGCCGCCTGCGCCAGCCGGCGCAATGCACTCGGTGCTGCCGGGCTGGAAAGCCCATGCCGGACTGGAAAGCACGGCCATGGACAGTCCGGCGGGAGCAGCCCAGCGGGCCAAAGTGGAAATGTGTGTCATGAAAGTCTCCTGGGTGAACCCGCTATTGCTTGGCGGGTGGTGGGAACATGGCCTCGGGCTTTGACAGCAAAATGCAAGGCCTCAACCATTTAATGGCCGACAGGCTGGAAGCCGCCGGACACGTGCCAATGGTGGTCCGCCTAACTGTCAAACGCCTGTCCACATTCCTAGGGTTGACCCTAGGTCGCTCATGAAACTGCTGCTGATTGAAGACGACCCCACCCTGCAAGCCACGCTGGTGCGCAGCCTTTCCCGGCGCGGATTCGACATCGCCACCTGCAGCGATGGCGGCGAGGCCCTGGATCAGTGGGCGGCCTGCCAGCCCGACGTGGTGGCGCTCGACCTCACCCTGCCCCACATGGACGGCCTGCAGGTGCTCACGCTGGCGCGCCAGCGCGGCTGGAAGACGCCGGTGCTCATCCTGACGGCCAGGGGCACGGTGGGCGACCGTGTCATCGGCCTGAACACCGGTGCCGATGACTACCTGGCCAAGCCTTTTGACCTCGATGAGATGGAGGCTCGGCTGCGCGCACTGGTGCGTCGCAGCGCACCGGCAGCCAGCGAGGGCGACATGGTCAACAGCCACATGCCTTCCATCGGCGCGCTGCAACTGGACCGCGAGAGTGGTGCGGTGCACTGGGGATCGCAGGTGCTGGACCTGCCGCCCCGTGAGCTGGCGCTGCTGCAGGCGCTGATGGGCCGTCCGGGTCGGGCCGTGTCCAAGGAGCGCCTGTTCGAGCTGGTGTTTCCGGGCGAGCAGGACGTGCAGTACGAAGCCATCGAGGTGGTGGCCTACCGCCTGCGCAAACGCCTCGCAGGCACCGGCGTGGAGCTGGTGACCTTGCGCGGCCTGGGCTACTTGCTCCGGGTGCAAGGCGCAGGTCATCCATGAGACTGGCGGAAGAGGCACCCGCCCTCTCCGGCGAATCGCCGGCGCGCAGGACGTCGCTGCGCCGCTACCTGCTGATGGGCATTCTGCTGCCGGTCCTGGGCCTGGTGGGCATCAACTCGGTCAGCCACTATCGCGAAGCGCTGGAGGCTGCGAACACCGCCTACGACCGCACGCTGCTGGCCTCGGCCAAAACCATCAGCGAGCAGCTGGATGTCAAGAGCGAGGACGACGGGGTCCGCCTGATCGCCCGAGTGCCCTACGCGGCGCTGGAAGCCTTCGAGGCCGACAACCAGAGCCGCATGTACTACAAGGTATCGACACCGGGGGGCGTCATGGTGTCAGGCTACGAAGACCTGCCCGAGTGGCAGGGCAAGGTGCCGCTGCACACACCGTATGCCGCTCTGGTGGACTTCTACGACGACCAGTACCGTGGAGAACCGGTGCGGGTGGCCGCATTGCTGCAGCCGGTGGCCAGCATTGGCGGCCAGGGCATTGCCCTGATCCAGGTGGCCGAAACGCTGGAGCTGCGCGAAACCCTGGCCCGGCAGTTGCTGGTGAACACCTTGTGGCGACAGGGCTTGCTGGTGCTGGTGATCGCCTTCGTGGTGGTCATGGTTGTCCAGCGCGCCACCTTGCCGGTGCGCACCTTGTCTGACCACTTGAGCCAGCGCCCGGAAAACGACCTCACACCCATCGACAGTGAAAGCGCCCCGCGCGAACTGTGGCCGCTGATCAACGCCACCAATCAAGTCATGGCGCGGCTGGCCCACCTGCTGGAACACCAGCGCCGGTTTGTGCGCGACACCTCTCACCAGCTGCGCACACCCCTGGCGGTGCTCAAGGTGCAGGTGCAATCGGCGCTGCGGGGCGATCAACCACCCGAAGTCGCACTGAACGAGATTGAACACACCGTGGACCGCGCCACCCGCATGGCCAACCAGATGCTGGCGCTGGCCAAGGTGGAACAGCTGCGCGAACAGGCACAGGCCAGCGCCACCAGCCTGAATGCCGCGGTGCGCGAAGTGGCGCTCGATGTGGCGCCGCTGATCGCCGAAAAGGGCATCGACTTCGACATCGACACCGAGCCCACCTGGGTACGCGCCCACGAATGGATGCTCAGTGAACTCACACGCAATCTGCTGCACAACGCCGTCAAGCACACACCGCGCGGCGGCCGCCTGAGTGTGAAGGTGCACGTCGACGCCTCTTCGCAGGGCTTGCTGCGCGTGAGCAACGACGGTCCGGCCATCTCAGACAGCCAGCGCGAGCGCCTGTTCCAGCCGTTTGCTGCCATGGGCGGCCAGATGGGCGCCGGGCTCGGTCTGGCCATCTGCCGCAGCATCGTCGACGCCCTCGACGGCCGCATCGACGTGCGCAACCGAGCGGCTCAGGCAGACGACCCCGGGGGCGTGGACGTGCTGGTGTGGTTGCCGCTCAGAGGCTGACCGTTCGTGCGTCTTGAGGGCCTGGCGCACAGCGAGGCGGGGGTGCTTTCAAACACCTCCGGAGCGAAATGTCTCAGTCCAGAGATGCCGAGGATCCGCCTCTGCCGGTCCGAAGGTGTGCCCCCTTGAGGGGTCTGAGGGCTGCGGCTCCAAGCCTGCCTGCGCAGGCTTGGACAGCCCGAAGTGGCTGCGACTCTGGCGCGGCCGCGGCCGCAGCCTGCAAGGCACGCGCGAAGCGCGGCGCGGGGGTGGTCCTCAACCTAATCCGGCCTTGACCAGCACGGCGCGCATGCTCTCGAATTCCGCGGCCACAAAGGCCTCGAACGGCTCGCCCAGCAAGGGCTCCGAGATCCAACGGTGCTGAGCCAGCGAGGCGTTCCAGCTGGGAGAGGCCAGCGCGAGGCGCACCCGGTCGATCAGTGCCACACGCTGCTCGACCGTGAGACCGATCGGCGCGCAGACGCCGCGCCAGTTGCCGATCACCACGTCCTGACCCACTTCACGCAGCGTGGGTACGTCCAGGCCGGGCAGACGCTCGGGCGAGGTGAGCGCCACCGCACGCATGCGGTTGCTGGCGATGTGTGGCAGGAATTCGCTCAGACCACTGCCGCCGACGCTGAGGTAACCCGCCATGAGGGCGGCTGCGGCCTCCCCCCCGCCCCGGAACGGCACATAGTTGATGCGGCGGGCGTCCACGCCCATGGCGCGCGCCAGCATGTGCACCGTCACGTGCTCGGTGGAGCCGCGCGAGCCGCCACCCCATTTGATGCTGCGCGGATCGTTGCGAAACTGCACCAGCACCTCCCGCATCGACTCAAAGGGCGACTGGGTCGGCAACACGAAGACGTTGTATTCGTTGGTCAGGCGGGCGATGGGCCGCACCTTGGACAAACCCACCGGCGGCTTGCCTGTGATGATGCCGCCCAGCATGACCGCCCCCATCACCATCAGTGCGTGCGGGTCGCCGCCGTAGGCGTTGGCAAACTGGGCCAGGCCAATGGCACCGGCCGCGCCGCCGCGGTTCTCATAGCTCATCGAAGCGGCCTGTCCCGAGCTGACCAGCGCCTCGCCCAGCGCACGGCCCGTGAGGTCCCAGCCCCCGCCGGGATTGGCGGGAATGAGGAGCTTGAGAACCGGCAGCTCGGCGGCGCGCACGGGCAAAGCGTGCAGCAGGCCGCCCAGGAGCAGCGTTTTCAGAAAGGCATCGCGGCGCATGATCGGGCGACATTACCACGGCTGATCGACGGCGCAAGAGGGTTGCGCGATGGGCCGACGCGCCCCCCTCCTGCGCTGCGGCGGACAGAATGGACAGAGAATTTCTGAGAACATGAGCCATGCACACACATCGCCAGCGTCCTTTTGATCTCATTGTTTTTGGCGCCACCGGGTTCACCGGCCGGCTGGTGGTCGAGTACCTGCACAACAGCTACGGCGTCAGCGGCCCGGTGAAATGGGCCATCGCCGGGCGCAGTGCACGCAAGCTGGCCGCCCTGCGCGACGAACTCGGCATCGCGGCCGAGCTGCCCTTGCGCGTGGTGGATGCAACCGACGCCGACGCGCTGGATGAACTGGTGACACAAACCCGGGTGGTGATCACCACTGTGGGACCGTATCAGCTGCACGGCCAGACCCTGGTCAACGCCTGCGCGCTGGGGGGGACCGACTACGTGGATCTCTGCGGCGAGCCCGGCTGGATGGCGAAGATGATTCCGCTGCTGCAGGGCCCGGCGCAGAACAGCGGTGCGCGCATCGTCTTCTCCTGCGGCTTCGACTCCATCCCCTTCGACCTGGGCGTGCTCTACCTCCAGCACCACGCTCTGCAGAAGTTCGGCAAACCCCTGACCCGGGTACACGGCCGCGTGAAAGTGATGAAAGGCGGGTTCTCCGGCGGCACGGCGGCAAGCCTGCTGGCCACGCTGGAACAGGTGCGCACGGACCCGCAGCTGGCGCACGCGCTGATGGATCCGTTTGCCCTCACGCCCGGCTTCCGCGGCCCGCCACAGCCGGACGACGAGAGGGCCGCCTGGGACAGCCTGGCCGAATCGTGGACCGCGCCCTTTGTGATGGCGCCCATCAACACCAAGAACGTGCACCGCACCCACGCTTTGCTTGGACACCCCTGGGGCACCGGTTTTCTCTACAGCGAACGCACGCTCACTGGCAAGGGCAGTGAAGGCGAACACCGCGCCAGGAAGCTGGCCCGTCAGCACCGGCTGCAGAACGCCATGCTCGGCTTCGCCCCCACCCGCGCCCTGATCCGGCGCTTTGCCCTGCCCAAGCCGGGCGAAGGCCCTTCGCTGGAGCAACGAGAACACGGGCACTACGAGCTGCAGTTTGTGGGCCGCACCGACGACGACAAGGTGCTGAGCGCCACCGTGACGGGTGACCGCGATCCCGGCTACGGTTCCACCTGCAAACTCATCAGCGAGACCGCCTTGTGCCTGGCCCAGCAGGTCGACCTCGACCAGACGCCGGGCGGTGTCTGGACACCCGGTGCCGCCATGGGCATGACGCTGATCGAACGACTTCAGACCCGCGCTGGGTTGACGTTCGCGCTGGACCGCCCTGACCCGATGAATTGAAGCCGATGGATTCATGCCCCGGGCGTAGCGCAATCCTCGAGCGCAGCGGGTGCGATTGCGTGCCTGTGCAACGCACCCGTCGGTGTGAGCGCAGGCGGCCGTCAACTGCACGCAACGTGCATGGCAGCACGCTGGAATTCACTCGAACCGGAACACCGCCACCGCCGCGGCCAGCTGGCGCGCCTGTTCCCTGAGGCTGTCGGCTGCGGCCGACGTCTGCTCCACCAGCGCGGCGTTCTGCTGCGTCATCTGGTCCAGCTGGGTCACGGCCACGTTGATCTGGCCCACGCCGCCGGCCTGTTCGGCGCTGACCGCCATGATCTCGCCCACGATGCTGCTCACCCTTCGGGCGTTGTCCACCACCTCGGCAATGGTGCCACCGGCCTCCTGAACCAGGCGCCTGCCGTCCTCCACCTGGGCGTTCGAGGCCTGGATCAGTTGCTTGATTTCCTTGGCGGCCTGTGCGCTGCGCTGGGCGAGCCCGCGCACCTCGCCGGCCACCACGGCGAAGCCCCGACCCTGTTCGCCGGCACGCGCCGCCTCCACCGCGGCGTTGAGCGCCAGGATGTTGGTCTGGAAGGCGATGCCGTCAATCACGCCAATGATCTCGCCGATGCGACCGGAAGACTGGCTGATGTCACCCATGGTCTGTACCACCTGGCCCACCACCTCGCCACCGCGGCGGGCCACGTCGGCCGACTCACCGGCCAGCCGGTTGGCCTGGGTCGCTGAGGAACTCGACTGCTGTACCGCGGTCGTCATCTCTTCCATGCTGGCCGCGGTCTCTTCCAGACTGCTGGCCGCCTGTTCGGTGCGGTTGGACAGGTCCTGCGAGCCTTTGGCCACCTCGTTGCTGGCGGTGGCGATCTGGTCGGACGCCTGTCGCACGGTGCCAAGCACCTCGCGCAGGCGAGCGGCCATGGTGTCAAGCGAGCGCAACACTCGCTGCGGTTCGCTCTCTCCCTGGGCCTGCAGGCGCAGCGACATATTGCCCGCAGCCATCTGTTCCACGGCCCGCAGCGCCTCCTGGCTGCTGCCGACCAAGCCCCGGGTGATGGCATAGCCCAACCAGGCCAGCGACAGAATGGCCGCCAGCCCCAGGGCCGCCACCCATCCCATGGCCTGTTGCGTACCGGCCAGCAGGACTTGGTGGTCCTGCTCCGCGTGCTCGGCCTCGAACAACAGCAAGGCGGCCACGGCGCCCTCCAGGCGCTCCAGCAAAGGCCGGCACTTCTCGATGATCAGGGCAGCGGCCTGGTTCATGTCGCCACCGGCCGCGATCTGCGTGATGTTCAGGGCCACCGGGCCGTAGTCGGCTTCGGCCGCCACCACCGCATCCACCAGCCGCTTTTCATCCGGCCCGCCGTTCACGACGAGCTGCTGGAGTTGCGCCAGCGCGGTCTGCGTGGCCTCGTGGGCCTGTTTGACCCGGGACAGCTCCTGGCCACTCACCTCGGGGCTCGTGGCCAGCGTCAGGTTGCGCGCGGCCACCGCACGGGCGTTGACGGCCTGGATCAGCTCGTTGGCGACCCGCTGGCGCGGCACATTGATGTCGTGGCTCTGCCGGGCCATCTCGGCACTGTGCATCAGGCCCCAGGCACCGACACCTGCCACGCAGGCCAGGAACAGAACGGCAACCGCCAGCAAGGCCGACAACTGCGTGCGAATGGGCCGCCGCGAAAGCTGAAACATGGACACCTCACCTGAAAAGTTTTTTCGGACAACTGCGGATCGGCAGCCTGCGCAACAACTTGACGGAAAAGGGGAACATTACCCAAATCTCGGGCGGAGCCCATCCGACCAGTGGCGGCCAACACCGCATCAAAGGGAGGTCGCATGCTGGCACTCAACTTGCATGTGTTCTTGTATCCAAGATGGAATGCTTGAACATGGTGCAAGAAACAATCCCTACCGAAGCGACACTTTCTGGCGCGACCCTGCCTGTGCCCGCCGGGGCCGCAGCCCCTGCGCTGGCGCCCCAGGCCTGGATCCATCGCCCTGACGAACCTCTGGCAGGCGCGGCAACCGGCCCCCTCGCGGGCCTGCGCTTCGCCGTCAAGGACAACATCGACGTCGCCGGCTGGCCCACCACCGCCGCCTGCCCGGCGTTCGCCTACACCGCCGGCGCACACGCCAAAACGGTGCATCTTTTGCTCGATGCTGGTGCATCGCTGGTCGGCAAGACCAACCTCGACCAGTTCGCCTGTGGTCTGAACGGCACGCGCTCGCCATATGGTGCGGTGCCCAATGCCATCAACCCCCTGTACGTATCGGGCGGCTCCAGCTCGGGCTCTGCCTATGCGGTGGCCACCGGCCAGGTCGACTTCGCCCTGGGCACCGACACCGCCGGTTCTGGCCGTGTGCCGGCCGGGCTGAACAACATCGTGGGGCTGAAGCCCTCGCGCGGCCTCATCAGCGCGCGCGGCGTGGTACCGGCCGCGCAGTCGGTGGACTGTGTGTCCATTTTTGCCACCACGGTGGCGCGCGCGGCCCAGGTGCTGGCGGTGACCATGGCGCACGACCCGGCCGACCCATACTCGCGCAGCCTGCCCATGATCACAGAGCCTCTGGGACAGCGGTTCCGCTTCGGCGTGCCCGACACCCTCGGCTTCTTTGGCGACGATGCCGCAAAAGCCGCCTTCGACCAGGCGGTGGTGCAACTGGCGGCCATGGGCGGCGAGGCCGTGACCATCGACTACGCCCCTTTGGCCGAATGCGCCGACATGCTCTACGGCAGCGCGCTGGTGGCGGAACGCTACGCCGCCGTGCGCGACTTCGTCGACACGCACGAAGACGCCCTCATTGAACCCGTGCGGAGCATCCTGGCATCGGGCAAGCAGCACAGCGCCGCCGACCTGTTTGTGGCCCAGACGCAGCTGGCTGCACTGGCACAGCGGGCCAACACCATGTGGGAAGGCATCGACCTGCTGGTGGTGCCCACCGCCCCCACGCACTACACCATCGAGGCCATGCAGGCCGACCCCGTGGCGCTCAACCGCAACCTGGGCGCCTACACCAACTTCGTCAACCTGCTCGACTACGCCGCCCTGTCGGTGCCCGGCAGCCTGCGTGCCGATGGCCTGCCATTCGGCATCACGCTGATCGGCCGCTGCGGCAGCGACTGGCAACTGGCCGAACTGGGCCAGCGCTTCCACCACGCCACCGGCCTGCCGCAAGGGGCCACCGGCGTGCCGTTGCCACCGATGCAGACCATTCCCGGGTTGAAGACCGCTCCCTCGCCCAGCGTGCGCGTGGCGGTGGTGGGCGCCCACCTCTCCGGCATGCCGCTCAACAGCCAGCTCACCGAACGCGGCGCCACCCTGGTGGCCCGCACCCACACCGCCGCGCTGTACCGGCTGTACGCACTGCCCAACACCACGCCGCCCAAGCCCGGCCTGCTGCGCGTGGCGCCCGACGAAGGCGAAGCGATCGAGATCGAGGTGTGGGACATGCCGCTGGCGCACTACGGCAGCTTCGTCGCACTGGTGCCCTCACCGCTGTCCATCGGCACGCTGCAATTGGCCGACGGCGGCAGTGTGCAGGGCTTCCTGTGTGAGCCCCTGGCGCTGCAGGGCGCGACCGACATCACGCCGCTGGGCGGCTGGCGGGCCTACATCGCCTCCATCACACCACAGCAACTGGCGTTTCCCTGATCCCGGGCCATTCCCACTCCGTTCTTCCTTCTTTTCTTCCTTTTTTCTCTCAACCTTGCAGGAGCCCCTCATGAAGCCATCCCTCCACGCCACCGCCGTCACGCCCTCGCTGGCCTCACCGCGCCGGCGCAATGTGCTGCAGATCGGTGCCGCCGGTGCGGCCCTGGGCCTGCTGGGTGCGCCTGCCCTGCTGCACGCCCAGACCGGCCCCAAGATCCGCATCGGCTACTGGCCCATCGCAGCCGGCCTGCCCTTCTACTCGGCCATTGAACTGGGTTACTTCAAGGAAGCCGGGCTGGACGTGGAAGCCCTGAAATTCGCCGGCGCGCAGCAGGTGATGGAGGCGGTGCTCTCCGGCCGCGCAGATGGCACCTCCAACGGCACCGGTTCGGCCAACATCGCCATCGGCGAGATCGCCCAGCCCGGCACCTTCAAGATCTTCTGCTCCAACCCGAGCAACGTGGACAACGTGCTCGACGAAATCATCGTGCCCGTGGCCAGCCCGGCCAAGACCATCGCCGACCTGAAAGGCAAGCGCATCGCCTCGGGCCCCGGCATCCAGAACGTGACCCTGGCCAAAACCGTGCTGGAGCGCGGTGGCGCCACCGGTGCCACCGTGGTGGAACTGCCCATTGGCCAGCATGTGGCCGCCCTGGCCGCCGGCCAGATCGACGGCGCCTACACCCTGGAGCCCACCGGCACCATCGGCCGCATGAACGGCACCAGCCGCGTGCTCGAACCCGGCGTGATCGCGCACTACGTGCTGGGCGACCCCAAGGCCCCCTGGTTCGGTGGCTCGGCCTCACTGTCTTCGGACTTCATCAAGAAGCATCCGGAAGAAGCGAAAAAATTCGTCGCCGCTTACGGCAAAGGCGTGGCCTATGTGCGCAGCAAGGCCACAGAGGCGCGCCAGTACCTCAAGGGCTACACCGCCATCGAAGGTGCACTCACCAGCGAAGTGCCACTGGCCGCGTACACCATGTACAACGAATTCACCCCGGCCGACGTGGCGCACTTCCAGAAGTTCTTCGACCTGTTCTCGGACAAAGCCATCTTCAGCAAACGGCTGATGGTCGACAGCATGCTCTACAAGGGTTAAGCCTGAACCACCCCCGCGCCGCTTCGCGTCACCTCCTCAAAGGGGGCGGCACTGGCCGTCCGGCAAAGCCGGCCCGGCGGTGCCCCTGGACTGGACCGTTTCATGCGCCATGGAACAACTACGTTGAAACACATGACCACACCGAATACCACTCAAGACGCCCCCAAGGCCTGGGCGCCGCCGGCCTCAAGCGATGCGTCTGCCGCGCCGCGCAAGGCCGACTGGGGCCGGGCCCTGCCCTTCGTGGGCCCGGTCGTGCTCTTCATCATCTGGGATCTGGCGGTGCGCCTGGGCTTCATCAAGCCCATCCTGCTGCCGCCGCCATTGGACGCCATGGGCGCCCTGATCACCGGCCTGGCCGGCGGCCCGCTGCTCACCGACTTCATGGTCACCGTCTGGCGCACCGTGCAGGCTTTCATGATCGCCGCCGTGGTGGGCATGCCGCTGGGTGTGCTGCTGGGCAGCAACGAAAAAGCCTACCGCAGCGTGGAGTTCCTGATCGATTTCTTCCGCTCCACACCGTCGTCGGCCTTGATCCCGCTGTTCCTCATGATCTTTGGCGTGAGCGACATCAACAAGGTCGCCATCGCGGCTTTTGGGGCGTTGCTCATCGTGGTGTTCAACAGCGCGTATGGCGTGATCAATGCGCGCAAACAGCGGGTGATGGCGGCCAAGGTGATGGGCGCCACACGCTGGCAGGTGTTCAAGGACGTGCTGATCTGGGAAAGCCTGCAACCCAGCTTCGTGGGCCTGCGATCTGCCGTGTCGATGGCGCTGGTGATCGTGATCGTGGCCGAGATGTTCATCGGTGCCGACAGTGGATTGGGCAACCGCATCATCAATTCGCAGCAGGTGATGAATGTGAAGGACATGTACGCGTCGATCCTCGCGGCTGGTGCGCTGGGCTACGCGCTGAACGTTCTCTTTCTTGTTGTCGAACGCCGCATCGTGCACTGGAGCGGAAGATGAACGCAGTCCTGAATGAACCCGTCTACGACGCCGACGTGCCCGTGCCCGAATTCAAACCCGGCCCGGCCGGCACACACATCACCATCCGCGGCCTGACCAAGTACTTCGCGGGCTGGCCTCTGTACGAGAACTTTGATCTCGACATTCCCAAGCACAAAATCGTCTCGGTGTTCGGCCCCAACGGCTGCGGCAAGAGCACGCTGATCAACATGATCGCGGGCCTGGTGCCCATCGATTCGGGCGAGATCCTGTTCGATGGCAAGTCGCTGAAGGACACCAAGATCGGTTACGTGTTCCAGAACTACCGCGAAGCGATGTTCCCCTGGATGCGCACCATCGACAACATCGCCTACCCGCTCAAGCTCGAAGGCAAGAGCAAGGCCGAGGTGGACCGGCGCGTGGCCGAACTGGTGGCCAGCTTCGATGTGAAGTTCGATCTCAACCGCTACCCCTATGAACTCTCCGGCGGGCAGCAGCAAACGGCGTCCATCATGCGCGCGCTCGCACCCAACCCGGAGGTGCTGTTCCTGGACGAACCCTTCTCGGCGCTGGACTTCGAGATGACGCTGTTCATCCGCGAAAAACTGCAAGAAGTGTTCATGCAGACCGGCACCACCATGATGCTGGTCTCGCATGATCTGGAAGAAGCGGTCTACCTGGCCGACCAGGTGCTGCTGCTCACCAAGCGCCCCACCAAGGTGGCCGAGATCCTGCCCTACGACGACCCGCGCCCGCGCACCGTGGCCACGCTGTCCGAGGCCAGCTTCATTGCGGCCAAGAAACGCAGCCTGGAGGTGTTCCAGCGCGAAGTGCGGCGGTGAGGGGACGGCGATGAACGAAGCACAGACCCTGGCCTACGTGCAGGCCGCCGCCGTGGCGGTGGACCTGCCACTGGACGACGCACAAGCCGCGCGCGTGGCCGTGCACCTGCAGCGCACCGCCGGCATGGCTGCCCTGCTCGACGCCTTTCCGCTGGAAACACACGACGAACCGGCCGAGCTGTTCCACCCCGCTCCTTTCGACCAGCCGCGCTGACCTGAGACCAGCCCATGCCCACGCTTTCACTTTCTCAAATCGCGCAGGCTGTGACCAGTGGCGAGCGCAGCGCGACCGAGGTGCTGGAAACCTTCATCACCCGCATCGAAGCCACTGAAGCCCGCGTGAACGCCTTCACCGGTACCCGTTTCGAAGCGGCGCGCACACAGGCTCAGCGCGTCGACACCCAGCGCGCACGCGGCGAACCGCTGGGCCCATTGGCCGGTGTGCCGTTCGCCGTGAAGAACCTGTTCGACATTGCCGGTGAAGTGACACTGGCCGGCTCCAAGGTGAACCGCAGCCATCCCCCGGCCACCACCGATGCGGTGCTGGTGCAGCGCCTGCAGATGGCTGGCGCGGTGCTCGTGGGCTCGCTCAACATGGACGAATACGCCTACGGCTTCACCACTGAGAACACCCACTACGGCCCCACGCGCAATCCGCACCAGCTGGACTGCGTGGCGGGCGGATCGTCTGGCGGTTCGGGCGCGGCGGTCGCCGCTGGCCAGGTGCCGCTCACGCTGGGCTCGGACACCAACGGCTCCATCCGCGTGCCCTCATCGCTGTGCGGTGTGTGGGGCCTCAAGCCCACGTTCGGCAGGCTGTCACGGCGGGGCAGCTTTCCGTTCGTGCACAGCATCGACCACCTGGGCCCGTTCGCCAGCGACCTGCCTGGCCTGGCCCTGGCCTACGACGCACTGCAAGGCCCCGACCCGCTGGACCCGGGCTGCTTCGCCACTGCCGTTGAACCCGTGTCCCATTCATTGGGACAGGGTGTGCACGGCCTGCGCATCGGCGTGCTGGGCGGCTACTTCATCGAGCACGCGACACCACCGGCGCAACAGGCCGTGGCCATGGCGGCCGAGGCCCTGAGGGCACACACCGCCGTTCACGACGGCGTGGAGTGGCCCGACGCGGCGCAAGCCCGTGCGGCCGCCTTCATCGTCACCGCCAGCGAAGGCGGCAGCCTGCATCTGCCCGCGCTGCGCACGCAGGCGGTCGATTACGAACCCTTGTCGGTGGACCGGCTGATTGCCGGCGCGCTGCAGCCCGCCACTTGGTACGCCCGCGCACAGCGTTTCCGTCGCGTTTATCGCGACAAGGTCAACGCCCTGTTCCGCGACTGGGACGTGCTGATCGCGCCCGCCACGCCGTTGGCCGCCACACCCATCGGTACCGAGTGGATCGACATCAACGGCACACGCTTCCCCTGCCGCCCCTCCATGGGCCTGCTCACACAGCCGATCTCGTTCGCCGGCTGCCCGGTGGTGGCCGCGCCCCTGTGGCCTTCGGGTACGGATGGTCTGCCCATTGGCACGCAACTGATTGCCGCCCCCTGGCGCGAGGATCTGGCACTGCGCGTGGCGCAGGTACTGGCGTCGTCGGGCGTGGCCCGCGTGAAGGAGGCACCTTTGTGAGCCCGACTCCAGAAATCAACCTGCCTGAAGTGCTGGCCGAAGTCACAGGCGCCTTCGAGCGCTACGAAGTGGCGCTGGTGACCAATGACGTGGCCGTGCTGGACGAGCTGTTCTGGAACAGCCCGCACACGCTGCGCTACGGCGCCACCGAAAACCTCTACGGCTACGACGCGATCCGCGAATTTCGCGCCAACCGCCCGTCAGCCGGCCTGGACCGCACTCTGGGGCGAACCGTCATCACCACCTACGGCCGTGACTTCGCCACCGCCAACACCGAGTTCGTTCGCGCCGGCAGCGACCGCACCGGCCGCCAGAGCCAGACCTGGCTGCGAACGCCCGAGGGCTGGCGCGTGGTCGCTGCGCACGTGAGTCTTCTTGCCTGAGTCCACTTTCCATCCTCCCTTCCACCCACCCCCAGGAGCCTTCCCATGAACCTCGCATTCCCCAACCGCCGCGACACCCTCAAGACCCTGGCCGCGCTCGGCGCTGCGGCCTCCAGCCCGCTGGCCTTCGCCCAGAAGACCATCACCGTGGGCGTGATCTATGTGGGCCCGCGTGACGACTACGGCTACAACCAGGCACACGCCGAAGCCGCGGCCATGCTCAAGAAGATGGCGGGCGTGAAGGTGGTGGAAGAAGAGAACGTGCCCGAAACCGCGGCCGTGCAGCGCAGCATGACCGGCATGATCGCGCAGGACGGTGCCGAACTGGTGTTCCCCACCTCCTTCGGCTACTTCGACCCGCACATGCTGGCCGTGGCCGGCAAGTTCGACAAGGCCCGCTTCGCCCACTGCGGCGGCATGTGGACCGAGGGCAAGCACCCCAAGAACACCGCCAGCTTTTTCGGCTACATCGACGAGTGCCAGTACCTCAACGGCGTGATCGCCGGGCACATGAGCAAGAGCAAGAAGATCGGCTTCATCGCTGCCAAGCCGATTCCCCAGGTGCTGCGCAACATCAACGCCTTCACCATGGGCGCGCGCTCGGTCGACCCCAGCATCACCACCAACGTGATCTTCACCGGCGACTGGTCCATGCCGGTCAAGGAAGCCGAAGCCACCAACAGCATGGCCGACCAGGGCGTGGACGTGTTCACCATGCACGTGGACGGCCCCAAGGTGATCGTGGAGACCGCGGCCAAGCGCGGCAAGATGGTTTGCGGCTACCACGCAAGCCAGGCCAAGCTCGCACCCCAGGCCTACCTCACCGGCGCCGAATGGAACTGGCTCACCGCCTACACCGCTTTCGTGGAAGCAGCCCGCAGCGGCAAACCGCACCCCAACTTCGTGCGCGGCGGCCTGAAGGAAGGCTTCGTCAAACCATCGGCCTACGGCCCCATGGTGACCGATGCCGCCAAGAAGCAGGCCGACGGCATCAAGGCGCAGATGGTGGCCGGCAGCTTCGACATCTTCAAGGGACCGCTCAAGGACAACAAGGGCGCGACCATCATCCCGGCGGGCAAGGCGTTCAAGCAAACGGACCTGGAGCTGGAAAAAATGAACTACCTGGTCGAAGGCGTTCAAGGCACGGTGTGAAGCCCATCTAGCCATGCGCAACATCCTCCTGCCCACCGGCGCCATCCTCGCGGCCTTGCTGCTGTTTGGCCTGTTCGTGTCCTTCGCTGGCGTGAACCCGGTGGAGGTGTGGGTGCTGCTGTTTAAGGGGGCGTTTGGCGACTGGTATTCGTGGCAGAACACGCTGCAGCGCGCCGCACCGCTGATGCTCACCGCCTTGTGCGTGGCCATTCCGGCGCGCGCGGGTCTCACCGTGATTGGTGGCGAAGGTGCGCTGGTGCTGGGTGGGCTGGCCTGTGCGGCGCTGGCGCACGCGGTGCCCTTGCCGGCTGACGCGGTGGGCACGGTGGCGGTGTGTGTGGCGGGTGCGTTGGTGGGTGGCCTGTGGATGGCACTGGCGGGCTGGTTGCGACAGTACCGGGGCATCAACGAAACCATCAGCAGCCTGCTGCTGGCCTATGTGGCCATCGGCCTGTTCAAGCATCTGGTGGAAGGGCCGCTGCGCGACCCGGCCAGCCTCAACAAGCCGTCCACCCCGGCGCTGGATGAGGGCCTGCTGATCGGCACCATCGCTGGGTCCGACGTGCACTGGGGCCTGGTGATCGGTGTGGTGGTGTGCGTGGTCGCGGGGCTGTGGCTCAAGCTCACACCCTCGGGTTTTGCGGTGCGTGTGGTGGGGGGCAACCCGCGCGCCGCACAACTGGTGGGCCTGCCCGCCACGCGCCTGGTGGTGCTGGCCTGCGCCCTGGGTGGCGCGGCCGCCGGACTGGCCGGGGCGATTGAAGTGGCTGCGGTGCACACGAGTGCCAACGCGGCCCTGATCGCCGGCTATGGCTACGCCGGCATCCTGGTGTCGTTCATTGCGCGGCACAACCCGCTGGCTGTCGTGCCGGTGGCCATCGTGTTCGGTGGCTTCGGCGCCGCCGGCAGCCTGCTGCAACGCCGCCTGGGGCTGCCCGATGCTTCCGTGCTGTTGCTGCAAGGCATCGCCTTTGTGCTCATCCTGGCCAGCGAAGCGCTGCGCGACACCGACTGGAAGGCACTGTTCGCGCGCCTGGCCCGCATCCAGCCGGTGGAGCCGGTACCTCAGGGAGAAAAGCCATGACCGAAGCGCCGGGCCGCCCCAAGCAAGGTCGCACCGCAGCGCGAAGCATGGAGGTTTCCGAATGACCGCAGACCAGTTGATCATCTTCCTCAGCGGCATCGTCGGTGGCGCGCTGCGCGTGGGCGTGCCCTTTCTGTTCGTGAGCCTGGGCGAATGCCTCACGGAAAAATCGGGCCGCATCAACCTGGGCCTGGAAGGCGTGCTGGTGCTCTCGGCCATGACGGCCTTCGGTGCAGCCTACCTCAGTGGTTCGCCCTGGATCGGCGTGCTGGCCGGTGCCTTTGCGGGCGCCCTGCTGGCGGCGCTGCACGGTGTGCTGTGCTCGCTGCCGCGCGTGAACGACATCGCCACCGGCATCGCCCTTATGTTGTTGGGCATGGGTCTGGCCTTCTACCTGGGCAAGCCGCTCATTCAACCGCAGGCGCCGCAATTGCCGGCGCTCTCGCTGGGCGGCTGGAGTGACTCGGCCGCCGTGCGTTCCGCGCTGGAAGTGAACGCGCTGCTGCCCATCGGCCTGGTGATGGCCCTGGTCATGGCCTGGGCCTTTTCCAACACCCGCCTGGGCCTGCTCGTGCGCATGGCCGGCGACTCGGCCAACGCCACGCGGGCGCTCGGCTATTCTGTGTCCGGCATCCGCATCGCGGCCACCACCGCTGGTGGTTTCATCGCCGGGCTGGGCGGCGCCTCGCTCACCTTGTTCTACCCCGGCAGTTGGAACGAAGGCATCTCCAGCGGTCAGGGCCTGATCGCGGTGGCGCTGGTGATCTTCGCGCGCTGGAGCCCTTTGCGTTGCGTGGGCGCGGCCCTGCTGTTTGGTGGTGCGGGCGCCATCGGGCCGGCGCTGCAGTCGGTGGGCATCGGCTGGGGCTACCACCTGTTCAACATCGTGCCGTATGTGCTCACGTTGTTGATCCTGGTGATCACCTGCAAACCCGGCGTGGTGGTGCCCGGCAGCCCCGGCGAACTCTCTTCAACCAAATAGGAGCAACGCATGAGCGGATTGGGCGGTCTGAACAAATCGAAGCACGGCGTGGTCGTGGGCCTGGTGCAGTTGCAGTTGCCAGTGGTGGAAACCCCCGCGCAACTGGCGGCGCAGACGCAGCGCATTTGCGACATGGTGGCCAAGGCGCGGCGTAACCAGGGCACCATGGACCTGGTGGTGTTCCCGGAATACGCGCTGCATGGCCTTTCCATGAGCACCGCGCCCGAACTCATGGTCTCGCTCGACGGCCCGGAAGTGGCGGCCTTCAAGCAGGCTTGCGTCGACAACCACATCTGGGGCTGCTTCTCCATCATGGAGGCCAACCCCGGTGGCAACCCGTACAACAGCGGGCTCATCATCGACGACACCGGCGCCATCCGCCTCTACTACCGCAAGCTGCACCCCTGGGTGCCGGTGGAACCCTGGGAACCCGGCAACCTGGGCGTGCCGGTGTGCGATGGTCCCAACGGCAGCAAGCTCTCGCTCATCATCTGCCACGACGGCATGTTCCCGGAAATGGCGCGCGAGGCCGCGTACAAAGGCGCGGAAATCATCCTGCGCACCGCGGGCTACACGGCACCCATCCGCCACGCCTGGAAAATCACCAACCAGGCCAACGCGTTTCAAAACCTGGCCATCACCGCCAGCGTGTGCCTGTGCGGCAGCGACGGCACGTTCGACTCCATGGGCGAAGGCATGTTCTGCAGCTTCGACGGCACCGTGATCACCGAAGGCGGTGGACGCGTCGACGAGATCATCACCGCCGAACTGCGACCCGACCTGGTGCGCGAAGCGCGCCAGGGCTGGGGCGTGGAGAACAACATCTACCAGCTCTACCACCGGGGTTACGTGGCGGTGAAAGGAGGCGCGCAAGACTGCCCCTACACCTACATGCATGACATGGCAGCCGGCACCTACCAGTTGCCCTGGAAGGTCGACGTGACCGACGGCACCTCCTGCGGCTTCGACGCCCCCACCCGCAACTACCAAGGCCCCGAGGCACACCCGCTGGTGCCCGACACGGCCGTGTCATCAATCAAAAAAGCCGCCTGAAACCATGGAACGCTTCATCGACGCCAACCCGTATGCCTGGCCGTACAACGGCGACCTGCGGCCAGACAACACCGCGCTGATCGTCATCGACATGCAGACCGACTTCTGTGGCGTGGGTGGCTACGTGGACAAGATGGGCTACGACATCTCGCTCACGCGCGCACCCATCGCCCCCTTGCAGACGCTGATGGCCGCGATGCGAGGCGCCGGCTACACAATCATTCACACCCGCGAAGGCCACCGACCCGACCTTTCCGACCTGCCGGCCAACAAGCGCTGGCGCTCGCGGCAGATCGGTACCGACGGCGTGGGCATTGGCGACGACGGGCCTTGCGGGCGCATCCTGGTGCGCGGGGAACCGGGCTGGGAAATCATTCCGGAACTCGCCCCCCTGCCAGGTGAGGCCATCATCGACAAGCCGGGCAAGGGCTCGTTCTACGCCACCGACCTGGAACTGCTGCTGCGCACGCGCGGCATCAGCAACCTCATCCTCACCGGCATCACCACCGACGTGTGCGTGCACACCACCATGCGCGACGCCAACGACCGCGGCTTCGAGTGCCTGCTGCTCTCCGACTGCACCGCCGCCACCGACCGGGGCAACCACGAAGCCGCGCTGAAGATGATCACCATGCAGGGCGGCGTGTTCGGTGCCCACGCCAGTTCGACGGCCGTTCTGGAAGCACTGGCATGAACGAGAACGCGGCCATCGGCGGCCTGCCGACCCCTACCGGCGCCCTGGCCCTGGACACCTACGACCTGGGCATGCGCTTCGGCAGCTTCCAGGCGCTGCAGGGCGTGAGCATGAAGGTGGCGCCCGGCACGGTGCACGCCCTGCTGGGCGAAAACGGTGCAGGCAAGAGCACGCTGGTGAAGTGCGTGGCGGGTTTCCAGCGCCCCACGTCGGGCAGCATCCTGATCGACGGGCGCGAACAGGCCATTCCCAACCCGGTGGTGGCGCGCACCCTGGGCATTGGCATGGTCTACCAGCATTTCACGCTGGCGCCGGGCATGACCGTGGCCGAAAACCTGCTGCTCGCTGGCGGCAAGACACCGGCCATCATCGACTGGAAACAGCAACGCGCCGACCTGGCAGCGTTCCTGAAAACCACGCCCTTCCAGCTCGACCTGGACGCACGCCCGCAGGAACTGGCCGCCGGCGAAAAACAGAAGCTGGAACTGCTCAAGCAGCTCTACCTGAAGCCCCGCCTGCTGATCCTGGACGAACCCACTTCGGTGCTCACGCCGCAAGAGGCGGACGAAGTGCTGGGCCATGTGCGCGAATTTGCGCGCAGCGGCCAGTGCACCGTGCTCATCATCACGCACAAGTTCCGCGAAGTGATGGCCTATGCCGACGACGTGACCGTGCTGCGGCGCGGCCAGGCGGTGCACCACTGCGCCGTGGCCGGCACCACACCGGCCTTGCTGGCGCAGGCCATGGTGGGCGATTCAACAGCGGCCAGCGAAAGCACGGCCGGGAGAGCTGCAGACGCAACAAACGCTGCGGCAACCGCTTCCCTGGTGGTGAATGGCCTGAAAGTGATGGGCGACCGGGGCGCACTGGCGGTGCAGGACCTGAGCCTGGCGGTGGCCGCTGGCGAGATCCTGGGCGTGGCCGGCGTTTCAGGCAACGGCCAGCGCGAACTGGTGGAGGCCCTGGTGGGACAGCGCGCCCGCACAGGCGGCAGCGTACAAGTGCAAGGGCAACCCTATGCGGCCCGGCGCGAAGAGAACCACGCGCTCAAGGTGCGCAGCCTGCCCGAAGAACCGCTGCGCAACGCCTGCGTGGGCGACCTGTCGGTGGCCGAAAACATGGCCCTGCGCGATTTCGACCGCCCCCCGCTGTGCAGCGCCGGCCGGCTGCGGTTTGGCCACTGGCGCAGCCGGGCGCGCGCATGGATCACCGACTACGGCATCAAGACCCAGGGCGAGAACGCGCCCATCCGCAGCCTCTCGGGCGGCAACGTGCAGCGCGCCGTGCTGGCGCGCGAGCTGCACGGTGACATCCACGTGCTGATCGCGGCCAACCCGGTGTTCGGCCTGGACTTCGCTGCCGTCAAGGAAATCCACACCCGCCTGCGCGGCGTGCGCGACCAGGGCGGCGCGGTGCTGCTCATCAGCGAAGACCTGGACGAATTGCTGGAACTGGCCGACCGCATCGTGGTGATGAGTGAGGGGCGCATCGTGTTCGAGACACCAGCAGCCCAGGCAGAGCGCCATGTTCTCGGCGCACACATGGGCGGAGGCCACTGACCATGCAAATACCCGCCCAACCCTTCCCTTTTGATTTCGAGCTGGCGCACACCGCGCTGGTGATCATCGACATGCAGCGCGATTTCGTCGAGCCCGGTGGCTTTGGTGAAACGCTGGGCAACGACGTGTCGCTGCTGCAGGCCATCGTGCCAGCGTGCCAGGGGGTGCTGCAGGCCTGGCGCGTGGCCGGTGGGGCGGTGGTGCACACGCGCGAGGCGCATGCGCCGGATCTGTCGGACTGCCCACCGGCCAAGCGCCTGCGCGGCAACCCCAGCCTGCGCATCGGCGATGCGGGGCCGATGGGGCGCATTCTGGTGGCGGGTGAACCGGGCAACCAGATCATCGCGGCACTCACGCCCGAACCGGGCGAATGGGTGATCGACAAACCGGGCAAGGGTGCCTTCTACGCCACTGGCCTCCATGAAACGCTACAGGCGGCGGGCATCACCCACCTGCTGTTCATGGGCGTGACCACCGAGGTCTGCGTGCAGACCAGCATGCGCGAGGCCAACGACCGGGGGTACGACTGCCTGCTGCTGGAAGACTGCACCGAAAGCTACTTCCCGCACTTCAAGGCCGCCACCGTAGACATGCTGCGCGCGCAGGGCGGCATCGTGGGCTGGACCGCACCCAGTTCCTCGCTGTTGGCCGCACTCGCCAAAGTGGCGCACCAAGACTGCTAGAGTTTGAACGTGCACAACTCCACATTCAACCTTCATCCCGTCAAACCCGTCCCCATGCAGCCCTCACGCGCCGAAGAGGTTTACGTCCAGCTCAAGAAGGACATCGCCGACTTCCGCCTGGTGCCCGGCGACCGCTTCAGCGAACACGACATCTGCAACCGCCTGGCGGTCTCACGCACGCCGGTGCGCCAGGCGCTGTTTCGCCTGCAGCAGGAAGGCCTGGTGGAGGTGATGTTCCGCAGCGGCTGGCGCGTGCTGCCGTTCGACTTCGACAAGTTCGACCAGCTCTACGACCTGCGCATGGTGCTGGAAACCACCGCCGCGCAGCGCCTGTGCCAGCAGGAAGCGGGCGATTCTTCACCGCTGCTGGAAGGCCTGAAGGAACGCTGGCTGGTGCCCGCCGCCGAACGCAGCAGCGATTCCACCGAGGTCGCGGCCTGGGACGAAGCCTTTCACGAAACCCTGGTGAAGGCCGCCGGCAATGCCGAGATGGCGCGCGTGCACCACGACGTGACCGAGCGCATCCGCATCATCCGCCGGCTGGACTTTTTGAAGCAGATGCGCATCGACGCCACCTACGACGAACACGCCAAGATTCTGCGCGCCATCATCGCGCGCAAGGCCGACCGGGCCGAGTTGCTGTTGCGCTCGCACATCCAGTCCAGCCAGGTGGAAGTGCGCAAGATCACGCTGCACCAGGTCTACATGGCAAGGAAGTAACCCCCCGCGCCGCTTCGCGTCACCCCCCAGGGGGGCGATACCAGTCGTCCGGCAAAGCCGGCCCGACGGTATCTCTGGAGTGGGACACTTCGCGCCGGTGGTTCCGGAGTAAATCCCACGCCACTGCCTTCAGGCGACCACACTCTCCCGCCGTTCGGGTTGCCGCTGCCGCGCCAGCGCTTGTCGTTCCTGCTCCAGGGCGCGCACCAGCGCTGCCTGGCCACTGCGCTGCGCGGCCGCGATCAGGGTCAGTTCGATCACGTCGCGTTGTGCATGGCTGCCACCAAAACGGTGGGACTGGCTGCGCACCGGGCGCAGCAGCGCCACCGTGCGCGCCCAGTCCTGCTGACCGTAGGCAATGAAGGCGCGGGTGGCGGCAAAGCCCACTTCGCTGGTGAAGGCGGCGTTGTCGTCGTTGCGCGTCATGGCATCGGCCTGTGCCTGCAACAGCGTCTGCAGCAGGTCTTCGCGCCCGGCGCCCACGAAGGCCATGGCCGCATGCCAGTCGCTGAAGGCGTAGTGGCCGTCGCCTGCAAACGGCGCCCAGCGTTCGGCCAACGCCGACCAGCGCGTGCCCACGTCGGCACCGGCCAGCGTCAGGCGCCACAGCAGCGCGCTCGCGTCCACCAGCTCCACATGGATCTCCGGGCGGTGCCCGTGGATGGGGCCGTCGTAGAGCGCAAGCACTTCCGTGCTGTCACCCTGCGCCAGGTGGTACAGCGCCAGGTGCCAGTTGTGCACCGCCAGGAAGCTGTCGGCCTGCCAGCCTTCGTTGCCCCGCATCCATTCAATGCCTTCATCGCGCCGGCCCTGCATCTCCAGCACGTGGGCCACGGCGTGTTGTGCCCAGGCGTCGTTGGGCTGCAGGTCCACCGCCTGGCGGCCCAGCCGTTCTGCGCGCAGGTAGTCGCCGGTTTCTTCCAGGCCAAAGGCCTGCATGCCCAGCACCGCGTGCCAGCCGGGCATGCCTGCGGACCACGCCGGCAGGGCGCGCGCGATGCGGTCGCGCAGCATGCGGGAGTCGCCCACGAAGAAGTCGATCTGCTGACCCGCCTGCAAGGCCAGCGCATCCAGCGGGTAGTGAGCGCTCAGGTCTTCCATCGTGAGGGCTGCGGCGCGCCATTGGCCGTCGCAGAGTTGGGCGATGGCGCGCAGGTGCCACGCTTCGCGTTCGTTGTGCGGCAGCTCGCGGGCGGCAGCCAGTGCTTCGCGTGCCGGTGCCACGGCGCCGGCTTCTGAAGACAGCAGGTAGAGCCAGGCGCGCAGCACCTGGGCCATCACCAGATCGGGCGCTTCGGCCAGCGCGGCCTCGGCAGTGGCGACCGGGTTGCCGGCAAAGCAGCGGAATTCGTGCAGGGCCTGTTCCAGCAGGTCGATGGCGCGGGCGTTGCCGCCCGAGAAGGTGTATCCGACAGCGTCTTTCATGGGTGCTCCAGTCAGGGTGGGTGGAAGGGTGAGGTGACAAAAGGAGGCGAGCAAGAGGTGCATCCCTTGAAGGGGCCTCCTAAAATCGCTCAGGCACTGTAGGCCGGAGGCCCCATTTCCCCTGCAGCCAAATCCGACAGCTACCCGACAAAACCGCCATGTCCGAATCCGACGGCGCCCCTCCCGTCACCACCGTGGCCATCCTGGCGCTGCCCGAGGTCACGGCCTCGGTGCTGTTCGGTTTGAGTGACATGTTTGTGGGTGTCGGGCGCGACTGGCCCCTGGTGGTCGAGGGCCGGCCGGGCAGCTCCACCTTGCGGGTGCAGATCGTCTCGGCCGACGGGCAACCGCTGACCATCGCCAACGGCATCCACGTGGTGCCTGACGCATCCATTGCCAATGCAGCGCCACCGCAGGTGATCTGCATCCCGGAGGTGTTTCTGCTGCCCACCGCAGAGATCCAGGGCCGCTTTCAGGTTGAAGCCGCCTGGTTGCGTGAGTCGCATGCGCGGGGCGCCGTGGTGGCGGCGGCGTGTTCGGGTGCACTGCTCATGGCAGAAGCCGGCCTGCTCGAGGGCGAAGACGCCACCACCCACTGGGCCTATTGCGACGTGCTGGCACAACGCCACCCGGGCATTCGCCTGCACAAACGGCGCGCGCTGGTGACGGCGGGCGAAGGCCAGCGCCTGGTCATGGCGGGCGGTGGCACGTCCTGGCAAGACCTGGCGTTGTACCTGATCGCCCGGCTGGTGAACCTGGACGCCGCCATGCAGATGGCGCGCCTGTACCTGATCGACTGGCACGAGAGCGGCCAGCAGCCCTTTGCCCGCCTGTCAGCGAGCCGGCAAACGGACGACGCCGTGATCACGCGCTGCCAGCTCTGGGCGGCCGAGCACTACCGGGCGCCCAGCCCGGTGGCGGCGATGACACAACTCTCGGGCCTGGCAGAAAGGTCCTTCGTGCGCCGCTTCCAGCAGGCCACCGGTATGTCGCCGCTGCAGTACGTGCATCACATCCGGCTCGAAGAAGCCAAGCAGTTGCTGGAAGCGAGTGACGACGCCATTGAGGCCGTGGCCGAGCAGGTGGGCTACGAAGACGCCGGCTATTTCGCGCGCCTGTTCAAACGCGAGGTCAACCTCACGCCGGCCCAGTACCGAAAGCGCTTTGCCGGCCTGCGCGAAGTGCTGCGGCAAGGCCGCTCGTCCTGGTGAGTCAACCTCCGCCAGCGCGTCTGCCAGGGTCTTAGCGGTACTGCGCTGCCGTGATGAACTGGCTGAAGGTTTCGCACCAGACGATCACGGTGTTGTGGTCCGATGGATTCACGTTTTCAGGCACCGGCACCAGGAAATTGTTGAAGGTTTTCACATCGCCCACGCGCACCATGCGGTCCTTCAGACGCAGGAAGTCGGCCTTGGTTTCAACGAACTCGGGCGACAGGTAGAGCTTGTAGTCCGGTCCCGGCGCCAGCCTGCCCATCAGGCCGATGGTTTTTGCGCCCACGGACACCGTGCCCTCGCCCCAGTGCAGGGGATCGCTGCCTTTCAGATCGCGCCGGAATTGCCCCTGGTAACGGGCCTCGGCCGTCTGGGCCACCACCGCCTCGGCACCGGGCGCCGGGGGCGCGACCAGAATGGGCAGTGCATAGATGCCGATGGCGAAGCCCACCAGCAGCACGGTGGCATGGGAGGCGATGAGCAGCAGTGTCTTCTTCATGGCCATGAGTCGTCACCCGTTGGCGAATCTTTCAATTTCGAGGCACCAGGCCCCGCGCCCAGGCTTTGCCGGGGCCCATGAGTTTGCCTGTTTCGTGTGTTCTGGCACAGGCCCAAGGGGATTCGGCGATTGACTGCATTAGGAAGCCTCACTGATACTTGTAAACAATTCGTTGCAATCTTCCCCGTTTTCCGTCCAGGCACCAAGACCGAGACATGCAATGACATACAAAGCCTGTCCACAGGAAAAATCGCGCAGTCCGTGCCCGCTGCGCCTTGCTTTCAGCAAGCTGGTTGCGTTGCTGGGCTGGGTGATTGTTCTGATGCTGGCGCCGGCCACCGGCCATGCCGAGACACACATCCTCGATCGCGAACATGTGCTCGTTCTTCACTCCTACGGCCCGGACTTCGCCTGGACTCAATCGCAGCAGGAAGGCATTGACGCTGTCTTCGGCCCGCTTGCCTCCCGGTACGACCTTCGGATCGAGTACCTGGACGCGATCCACAGCCCTGGCCTGCTGAAGGGGCCGCTGCTTCTTGAACTGCTGCGGAACAAGCTCTCGAAGCAGGCGTTCAAGGTGGTTCTGACCTCGGACAACGCGGCTTTCGACTTCGCCCGGGCACACCGGGCCGATCTGTTCCCGGAAGCTTCCATCGTGTTCATGGGCCTCAATGGCTTTGAGGACGCCATGCTCAAGGGCGAACGCGGCATCACCGGGGTGGCCGAAGACGGCGACATGTTCGGCACGCTGCAGGTGATTCAGCAGCTCGCGCCGCAGACCCGGCGCATCGTTTTTCCCGGCATGGCCGACGATCTCACCTACCGCGGTATCCGCACGACGGTCGAAAAGGACCTGGCGGTGCTTCCCAAAAAAATCGAGGCGGAGTTCCGCGAGTATCCCCACGTGGACGCGCTCCTTGATGACATCAAGACCCTCCCACCCGACGCCGCGCTCTACACCATCGGCAACATGCGCACGCGCGACGGCAAGGGCATCAGCAGCCAGCGCGCGGCCGAACTCATGTCATCAACGGCCTCGGTTCCACTGTTCACCAGTTGGGACTTCCTGGTCGGCCATGGCGCCGTGGGGGGAAGCGTCATCAGTGGCGTCGAGCAAGGGCGCCTGGCGGCAGAGATGGCGGTGCAGGTGCTGCACGGCGTGCGGGCGGAGTCCATCCCGGTGCGGCGCGGGGCGGGCAAGGCCCCCATGTTTGACCACCGGCAACTGGTCCGTTTCAACATTCCGGTGTCCGACTTGCCACCAGACGCCGTGGTCCGCTTCTTGCCGCCGAGCACCTTCAGCATTTCCAAGGAGGCGGCCTGGATCGCCGGGGTGTCGTTCGTGCTGCTGCTTGGTGTGAGCGCCTCGCTGGTGGTCGCCGTGGTGCAACGCCACCGCTCCGAGGAGCAGGTCCGCGCGCTCAACCAGGAACTCGAGCAGCGGGTCGCCGAACGCACCTGCGCGCTGGAACAGGTGAACAAGGAACTGGAGTCTTTTGCCTATTCCGTCTCGCACGATCTGCGCGCCCCGCTGCGCCACATCGACGGCTTTCTGGCGCTGCTCAAGGAACGCGTGGATCCGGCACTCGACGACGAAGGCCAGCACTACATGAGCACCATCGCCGATGCAGCCCGTCGCATGAGCACGCTGATCGACGATCTGCTGGCCTTCTCGCGCATGGGGCGCCAGGAAATGAGCAAGGCCCCGGTGGACCTGAACGGCCTGGTGACGGACGTGATCCACGAGCTGGAGCCAGAGGCCGAAGGCAGGGACATCGACTGGCAGATTGCCAAACTGCCGGTGGTGGCCGGTGATCGCGCCATGTTGCGGGTGGTGCTGTTCAACCTGATCTCGAATGCGCTGAAGTACACCAGCAAACGCCAACAGACCCGGATCGAGATCGGCACACAGCCCGGCGAGGCCGGTGACATCGTGGTGTTTGTGCGGGACAACGGCGCCGGCTTCGACATGCGGTTCGAAAACAAGCTCTTCGGTGTCTTTCAGCGCCTGCATCGCGCCGACGAGTTTGAGGGCACCGGCATCGGACTGGCCAATGTCTCGCGGATCATCGCCCGCCACGGCGGCAAAGTGTGGGCACAGGGGCAGGTGGACAAGGGTGCCACGTTCTATTTCTCGCTTCTCTCAAGCCCTCTCACCGCGAGGTAGGCGTCGGGACAAGCGCTTTCGAAGAACGGAACAGCGAACCGCAGCAGGCTGATGGCCCTCAGAATCCGCCCTGCAGCAAGGGCAGGTACATCCGGTTGTCGGAAATGGTGTTGTGGCCCGTGCCCGGGAGCACGTGAAAGCGGGCCACACCGGGCGCAAAGTGGGCATGCAGCGCATCCGTGCTGGCGCGCGGAATCACGCCGTCATGCTCTGCCGCGATGAGTGTGGTGGGTGCCGTCACCTTCGGCGCGTGGCGCCAGGATTCGTAGCGGTCCTGCAGCAGCCAGTTCACGGGCGCCCACGGAAACTGCTGCCGTGCCAGCGCCAGAATGCTGTGGTACGGCGTGACCAGCACCAGCCGCGCCACTGGCCGTTCACTGGCCAGGCGCACCGCCACACCACTGCCCAGGCTGCGGCCCACCACCAGCACGCGTTCGTGGTCGCGGTGCACGCGATCGAACAACTCAAAAGCGTCGGCCACCAGCGCGTCTTCAGAGGGCTGCCCCCCGCTGCCGCCATAGCCCCGGTAATGCATGAGGTGGATCGCATGGTCCGGAAACGCCGCCGCCAGCGCCGGCAACTGGTGCGACACGTCTTCGGCATTGCCGCCAAAGTAGATCAGCGCGTCGGGCCCCAGATTCGGCCGCACCGTGACATTCACCACCGTGCCATCCCGCATCGTCAGCACCACCGGCTCCACCCCCAGCTCCACCGCGCGAGGCTGCGGATAGTAGATCAGCGAGCGCTGGAAAAAATACAGCGCCGCGCACAGCAGCGCATAAGCCAGCAGCACGAATCCACCGAAGATCACCATCTTTCTCAGCATCACAACATCACCGTCTCACCAGGCCGGAGCGAAAACACAGATCGCAAGAGGCGACCCCATCCAGGGGCACCGAGGATCCGGCTCCGCCGGTCCCAGGTACCGCCCCCCTGGAGGGGGGTGGCGCCGAAGGCGACGCGGGGGGTGTTGCAAAACCCCTCGCAGGGGGTGCTTCATCCCCCTGCTCTCTCCAGCAACAACGCCCGCTCGCGCTCATTGCCCGCCAGTTGCGCCGCCTGCGTGAACGCCTCGCGGGCTTCGTCGCCACGCCCCAGGCGCGCCAGCAGATCACCCCGCACGCTGTGCAGCCACTGGTAGCGCTGCAGAGCCTTGTCGCCGCGCAAGGTGTCCACAATGGCCAGCGCCGCTGCCGGTCCTTCGTGCATGGACACGGCCACCGCGCGGTTGAGTTCCACCACCGGTGAAGGCTGCACGCGCCCCAGCTCGGCATAGAGCGATGCAATGCGGGCCCAGTCCGTGGCGTCCACCGACACCGCGCGGGTGTGGCAGGCCGCGATGGCCGCTTGCAGTTGGTACGGTCCTGGTGGTGGGCCCAGCGCTTGGGCGCGCGCCAGCGCGGCTTCGCCGCGGCGGATCAGCAGCGGATCCCAGCGGCTGCGGTCCTGGTCACCCAGCAGCACCGGGCGACCCTCGGCGTCGGTGCGCGCGGCGGTGCGCGAGGCCTGGATTTCCATCAAGGCCACCAGCCCGTGCACCTCTGCCTGCTTTGGCGTCAGTTCGGCCAGCATGCGGCCCAGGCGCAGGGCCTCATCGCACAGCGCGGGGCGCATCCAGTCGGCGCCGGCGGTGGCGGTGTAGCCTTCGTTGAAGATCAGGTAGACCACCTCGAGCACCGAGGCCAAACGCTCGGCCAGATCCTCGCCGCGAGGGACTTCGAACGGCACCTTTGCTTCGGTGAGGGTGCGCTTGGCGCGCACGATGCGCTGCGCCACCGTGGCTTCGGGCACCAGGAAAGCCCGAGCGATCTCGAAGGTGGTGAGGCCACCCAGCAGCTTGAGCGTGAGCGCCACCCGGGCATCGGACGACAGCACGGCGTGACAGGCGGTGAAGATCAGGCGCAGCAGGTCGTCGCCGATCTCGTCCTGGCGGGCAGCGTCCAGGGCGTCCACAAAATCAGGCTGCACATCGGCGCCAAGCGCCTGCAGGTCGGCGGCGATGTCTTCGTGGCGCGCGTCGGCCATCTGCCGGTGGCGCAGGTGATCGAGCGCCTTGCGCAAGGCGGTGGTCATGAGCCAGGCCCCCGGGTTGTCGGGCACACCGCCGCGCGGCCAGTGCTCCAGGGCCGCCACCAGGGCGTCCTGGGCAATCTCTTCGGCCACGCCAATGTCGCGCACGCGGCGCGCAACCGCGCCCACGATCCGGGCGGACTCGATGCGCCAGACGGCGGCGATGCTTTGATGGACGCTGGAATGCACGGGTGCGAGCTTACCGGGCCTTGGTTCGGGTGAACAGACCCAGGCTCACGACACCCACCCGATCCTGACCGCACAGCGCCGCCAGCATCACATCTGCGCCGGCGCAGCAGCCTCATCCATCCAGAACACCTCCCACTGGTGGCCATCGAGGTCCGCAAAACCATGCTGGTACATGAAGCCGTGGTCCATGGGTGCATTCGGCGTGGTCGCGCCGGCCGCTACGGCCTTGGCCACCATGTCGTCCACCTCGGCACGGCTGTCACAAGAAAGCGCGATCAACACCTCGGTGGCCTTCTTCGCGTCGGAAATGGGCAGCTTGGTGAAGCCTTGGAAGAAAGGCTCCACCAGCAACATGGCGTAAATGTTGTCGGCAATTTGCAGACAGGCGCCCTGCTCGTTGGTGAACTGCTGGTTGAACGTGAGGCCCAGCGCCTTGAAAAAGGCCTGCGAGCGGGCCATGTCCTTGATGGGCAGGTTGACGAAGATCTGGCGAAGCATGAGGAGTCCTTGGTGTGATCGATGGGAAGTTCAAGACAGGCCAAGTCTCTGGTCGAGGCCTTTCATCTTGTCCAGCGCTTCACTGGGCGTGAAGTCTTCCAGCTCATACAGCTGGCGCACCTCCACGATGGCCTCGGCCCCTTCGCGCACCGGATTGGGAAAGCGCCGGCTCCACTCCAGCGCCTCTTCCCGGCTGCGCACCTGGATCAAGGTGTAGCCGGCGATCAGTTCCTTGGCTTCGGCAAAAGGTCCGTCCACCACCCGGCGCGAAGGCTTGCCGTTGTCGGCGCCGTAGTGGATGCGCCAGCCCTGGCGGCTGGGGCGCAGACCGCTGCCATCCAGCAACACGCCGGCCTTGGCCAGCTCTTCGTGGTAGCTGGCCATGGCGGCCATCACCTCCGGGTCCGGGTCTGGTTGGACCTCGGCTTCAAATTCCGGGCAGGACTTGACGATGATCATGAATCGCATGGGGTGCTCCTCGGACGATAAAACTTCAAAACTTCAACTGGCCGGGCAGTCTTCGCCGGGCATGTCGGGCTGGATGATGCTGTTGTGGTTGCCTTCGGTGTCCTGGAACACCACGTACTGGCCCACACCGGGAATGGCCATGGGTTCGCCGATCACCGCACCGCCTGCGTCGCGGATGCGCTGCATGGCGGCGCCAACGTCTTCCACCCCAACCACCACCGAAGGGTGCTGCATGGGCAGGTGCGCCCGGTACGGAAAGAAGCCGCCGTGGATGGCGCCCAGGGAAGCTTGGGGTGGCAGCCCGGGTCGCTCACCGGGCGGTGCCGTGGTCACCAGCATGTAGTCCCCCATCTCCGGCCCCAGCATCTGAGGCACCCAGCCAAAGGCGGCGGCGTAGAAGCGGGCAGCACGTTCGCGGTCCTTGTAGGGCATTTCAAAATGCACCACGGGGCACATGGGCGTGGCTTTGGCAGGGGCGGTCACTGGCGTACCTTCGCCCTTCGGGCTGCGGTGCGAGCTTGCTTGGGAACGGCCCGGTGCGGCGCTCATTGGACTACCCTCCGTGCTGTGCACTGCGGGGCTGAGCGCCTTCGGAACGGCCGGGCGGCGCTCACTAGACTACCCTCCGTGCTGTGCACTGCGGGGGCTGAGCGCCTTCGGAACGGCCGGGCGGCGCTCATGCCGATTTCCCTTCGCAAAGCGCCTTGAGCTGCGCAAGGGCACGCGGCCAGGTCTCGGCCATGAAGGCCTCATAGTCACCGAACACATCGCTGTCCACCTTCAGGCGGGTACCCCCGGCTTCGTCGGAGAAGGTGTATTTTTCGTAGCAGGGCGCCCAGGCCTTGATGGCGTCGCTGGTGGTGTCCTCCACGCCGTTTTCGATAAAGCCCAGATGGCGGATGGAGACAAACTCGGCCGGCCGGTGTTCGGCAATTTCGGCCACCATGCCCGCACCCTTGGGGTCCAAGAACCGGATCTTCGACCCTTGGTCCCAGGAGCCCTCAAAGCGCGAGCCTTCACAGAAGGCGGCTGTCCATTGCTCGTAGGTGGCGGGCTGCAGCATGGTGGTCCACACGTGCTGGCGGGGCGCGTTGATGAAGATGTCGAAATGCTGGGTTTTCATGCTTGCTCTCCTTGAGGTTTGGGTCGTCCGAATGCGTGTACCCGGGCCAAGGCGCTGACCACACGGGGCAAGCTGCCGGGTGCGGGTTCTGGCTTGGGCGCCTGAACACACGACGAAACAGGGGCCGTGATTTCGACAATGGCGCCCGCATTTTTTGTCTCTTGTGCAGCAGACCCCTCAGGCCTTGCGCTCGTGTTCAGCCCATGAGCCCCGCGACAAGGTACAGCACACGGAAATGATGCATCCAGAGCAGTGGCCCTCCAAGGCCTATCATTTCAACCGGCGGATTCTCAGCGGCTTGGTCTGCTCACGCTGAATCACACGCTTGGCTTCGAGGTCGAGTTGCGTGGCTTTCAACCACCAACCCGCCTTGGCGCCATCAGGAAACAGCGTCTGCGGCAGCCGCGGGAGCAATGCAAGCTTGGCCTCGGCCACCGTCAATCCTGGTGACGCATGGGGCAACACCGACAGCAATGCCTCCTTCATGGCCAGGTACTTGGCCCTGTCCACGCGCTCCACGCGTCCCGGCACATTGACGTTCTCGATTTCCACCTTGTCGGCATCACTTCGCATGCAGTCCTCCCTGGACAAAATCGATCCTGGGCGCCCGGAAGCGCATGGCGGCCCAGGCCGCGAGCAGTCTCGCGTAAAAGGTGAAATTGTGCGTATCCGGATTGGGCACGTCATCCGGTAGCACGACCCCCACCGGTCTGCTGCGGGTCATGGTTCTGATCTCGAGCGCGGGCAGATCCGCAGCCCGCCAGAGGTGGCCGTAGATGCTCAGCCAATGGCCATCTGAAAATTCCAGAAACATGGGCGTGTTGCAGCACACGGCAAGCACACGACGCGTCTTGGAGGCAGTGGTCAGGCGATGCTCACGCAACCGATCCTGCCCGCTCTCGCACGCCACCCGGTCTTTTCGGTACAGCTCAAACCGCGTGGCTCCGCGAGGGTCCAACAAGGCGGGCGCACCAGGCAGCGCCTGCAGTTGCGCTCCTGCGCGCTGGCAATCGGCGCAAAGGCACTCGGCACTGATGATGGGCCTGCCCTGAACGCCCAGGCGCACCTGACCACAGGCACAGCTCAAGCGCACGGAACGGGTTTTCTGGTCGACATGGCGAAGGTTCATGGAGGGGGCTTTCCGTTCAGGAGGGGTCGAAGGCCCATTGCAGGCGGCCATGTCCAGTCGACCCATGGCGGTGGCGGTCAAGCCGCCAGGGGCGGATGCGGTGCTTCATGGACAACGTGTCTCCAAGGGGGGTGTCGACCGGGTTTGCCGGTTTTCAAACAGCGTCACGAACTGCAGCGCTTGGAGATACGACGAGGCAGCACGGCGCTTTTCGACAAGCCCGATGTGTTTTTTTCAGATTTCTCAGGAAACTGCCAACCACCTCCATCGCGCGGCAGGTCTTCACGTTTCAAACGCTCAGACGCACGGGCGTTGAAGCACTGAGTTGGCTCGGAAACAGGCCCCCACCTCACCCCTCCTCCACAGAGGGAGTGAGTCAGAAACCGCCACCAGCGAGGGGAAGTTTTTCCAGGGCACCCGTGGAACCGGCTTCGCCGGGCCACCAGGTGCGCCCCCCTTCCAGGGGGTGACGCCGCAGGCGGCGCGGGGGGTCGTCACATAAAACACGGCGCCAGCGCCCGCACCTCCACCGTGGCCCATTCGGCCGCCGGGCAGCGCTGTGCGATGGCCAAGGCTTCGTCGCGATTCACGCCGTCGAGCAGGAAGAAGCCGCCGATCATTTCCTTGGCTTCGGCAAAGGGGCCGTCCAGCAGTTGTGCCTTGCCGCCACGCGTGCTCACCCGCACCGCATCGCGCTGAGACGCCAGCGACTCCACCGCCTTGAGCTTGCCCTCTGCTTTCAACGACTCGCCGAAGCGCTGCATGCGGGCATACACCTCGCGCCCTTCGACTTCGGTGCGGGTGGCGCGCTGTTCCGTGGGTTCGATGATGAGAAGCATGTAGGACATGGAGGTGTCTCCCTCAGTTGTTGGGTGCTGGGTGTTGGGTCTTGGCAAAGGCCACATGCTACACAGACCGGGTGGCATCTGCACACGTTCAGGGAAGGCCCCGGACCCAACGGCGACAATACCCGCATGGACCTTTTGATCGGACTTTTTTTCATCGCCATTGGCGTTCATGCCGTCAAAACGGCGGAACAGCGCAATCGCATTGCCCTGCTGGGCAGCCATCTGCAGAAGTTCCAGCTGGAAAAGCACATGGAACAGCTCATCAGTGGCTACTTGCGTGCCCTGGGCGAGAAGGACCCGGAGCGCAGCGAGCCCATCTGGCGCAATCTGGAGGGCATCGAGGCCACGGTGAACGAGCAGTTGGCACAACTGGCACGCGACCTGCACGAGGTGTGGAATGAACGCACGCGCGTGAGCCGCTGGCCGCTGGCGGTGCCCTTTTCCACCCGCCTGTTTCCCGCCAGCACGTTTGATCTGCGCACCCTGCTGGAGGTGCATGCCAAAGGGTTCGAGACCGCGCTGCGCAACGATGACGGCCTGTCCCGTCGTGACCAGGCGTTCCGGCTCACGGCCGAGCTGCTGCTGTTCCAGCACAGCTGCCACTGGTTCTGCCGCTCGAAATCGGTGGCGTCGGCCCGGCTGCTGGCCTTGCACAAGACGGCCTACGAACAGGTCGTGGCCGCCGTGTCGCCCCAGACCCGCCAGGCCTACCTCGCACTGGTACGAGGCTGAAAACGCCCATGCCTAGCACCCTGCCCGTGCTCTATTCGTTCCGGCGCTGCCCGTACGCCATCCGGGCGCGGCTCGCGCTGTGCTGCTCGGGCACCCCCGTTGAATTGCGCGAGGTGAATCTGAAGCGCAAACCCGCAGAGCTGCTGGCGATTTCGCCCACCGCCACGGTGCCGGTGCTCGACCTGGGGCAAGGGCGGGTGCTCAAACAGAGTCTGGACATTCTGCACTGGGCACTGCAGCAGAACGACCCTGAAGGCTGGCTGCAACACGGCGACCCCGCCTTCAACCAATGGCTGGTCGACACCACCGATGGCGCGTTCAAGCACTGGCTGGACCGCTACAAGTACGCCGAGCGATTTCCCGAACGCAGCGCCACCGAATGGCGCGACGACGCCGTGCGCTGCCTCATTGAACCCCTGGAGGCGCGGCTGGCGGCGCAGGCCCAGGTGGGCGGTCAGCAAGCCTGCTGGGCCGATGCGGCAGTGTTCCCCTTTGTGCGGCAGTTCGCCGCTGTGGACCCGGCCTGGTGGGCTGGCTCACCCTGGCAGCGGACGCGGTGCTGGCTGCAAGGCTGGTTGACGAATCAGCACTTTCTTGCCTGCATGCACAAAGCGCCGGTGTGGTCACCTGGTGCACCCGTGCAGCGGTTTCCGCCCCCGGCCACCCCGGCGGCATGAGCCTCGCCTTGGCGACACTGTGCCGCTTCACTCCGCAGGTGCGAGGTGGAAGTACAGCCCCATGACCGGGCGGCGCTGGTCTTCGCGCAGGGGCGCTTCCCACCGGCGCACCACACGAAAACCGGTTGCATTCGCCAGGCGTTCCACATACGCGCCGCCATGCGCGTAGCGCAGACTGGGCAGCAGCACCAAGTCTTGCCCCGCATCGGCCAGTTCCACTGAAAACGCAAAACATCCGCCCGGCGCCAGGCGCTGGCGCACCGCGGCAAACACAGCCTCCAGCGCGCCCACGTAGATGAACACATCGGCCGCCATCACCAGGTCGGCCGGCTCTGTGCTCGCACGCAAGAAGGCCAGCAATTCACCATGAACCACCTGCCGGTACACACCACTGGCCCGCGCCTGCGCCACCATGGCGCCGGACACATCCACACCATCCACGGTTTCCGCTTGCGGGCGGATCAGCTGACCGCACAGCCCCGTGCCACAGCCCAGGTCCAGCACCCGTGAAAAGCGCGCGCGACTCTCCACCAAGGGGGCCAGCAGGGTCCGATGCGCCTGGTAGTTCAGGGCTTGGACCAGATGGTTCTGGAAGTCGTTCGCGTATTCGTCGAACAAGGTTTCCACATAGGCCAGAGGGGGTCGCTCGGGCACCGGTTGTTCGGTCACCGAAGCGAGGTAGAAGCGGTTCAGCTCATCGTCTCCGCCATGCTTCAAAGCCTGCTGAAAGCTGCGTGCGGCTTCAGCCAACTGCCCAGCGTCGCGCAGCAGGCTGCCGCGCTGGCTCCAGGCCTCGGCCAGCGTGGCATCCAAGGTCAGCGCCTCTTCATATGCCCGCAATGCTTCGGCCGGCCGCTCCAGGCGCAATTGGCAACGCGCCAGCGCCAGCCACAACGCCGCCGTGGACGGGCCCAGCGGCAGCGCCTGCTGCAGGGCTTGCACCGCTGGCGCCCACTGCTGAAGCTCCTCTTGCGCATGGGCCAGTGCCAGCCAGGCGTCGCGGTTCGATGGATCTGCCTGTGTCGCTTGGGCCAGCGTGTCCAGCGCCGCCGCCCATTGCCCCAAGCGCACCTGCGTGATGCCCAGGTTGGCCAGAATGGAGGGTCGCCCTGGCGCCAAGGACAGCGCAGCCTGGAAACTGTGCAGCGCGTCTGCAAGCCGGCCGGCTTCAAAGTGGGCGTTGGCTTCCAGGAAACGGGCTTTGGCTTGTTCGAGGGGGTCGGTCATGGGAGGCATGGTGCTGCAACGCGGCCGGCTCACCGGCGGTAAGGCCATCTACGGCCGCGTTCTTCGGGCGACACATTACATCACCACGGCCCTCACCTCGTCCGCCACGACCGCCGCAAACGCCGGGTCGTTGATGTGGTACGGCAGCCTAGTCAGCCTGTGCGTGTCGCTGACCACGAACAGGCGTTCCAGCGCATCAAACAGCACCGCGTCGGCGGCCGGGTCGTGAAAGGGCTGGCCAGGGGCGTCGATCATGGACAGGCCGCCCATGGGCAACAACAGACGCACCGGGCCGCTCGCGCGGTTGAGCTGTTCGGCGATGCGGTGGGCGGCGGCCTCCAGTTCCTGGGCATTGCTGCGCATCAGCGTCACGTTGGCGTTGTGCACGTGAAACAGGCGCTGGCGGTGCCGTTCGGGAATGGTGGCCGGCGCTCCCCAGTTGATCATGTCCAGCGCCCCCACGGAACCGATCCACGGCAAACCGTAACGAGCGGCGGCGTCCAGACGGCCAGGCCCGGCGTCGCACACACCACCGGCCAGATGCTGGCCCACTTCGGTGGTGGTGAGGTCCACCACGGCGTTCAGCAGCCCAGCTGCGGCCAGGGTTTCCAGCGTGCGGCCGCCGGCGCCGTTGGCGTGGAACACCTGGGCGTCGAAGTCAGCCTGCAGCAGGTCGCGCACCGCCTGCACGCACGGCGTGGTCACACCGAACATGGTCAGGCCAATGGCGGGTTTGTCCTGCGCGTGGTCCACCGGCGCGTGGTGCAGCAACATGCCCACCAGCGCGTGCGCCGCGTTGGCCAGAATGGTGCGTGACAAGCGGTTCAGCCCGGCGATGTCGGTCACCGGGTACATCAGCGTCATGTCCACCACGCCCACATAAGCCGACACATCGCCCGCCGCCATGGTGGACACCAGCAGCTTGGGATAGCCAATGGGCAACAGGCGCATGGCCGGCGCGATCATGGAACTGCCGCCCGAGCCTCCCACGCCCAGCATGCCCTGGATCTCGCCGGACTCCAACCGTTTGCGCGCCAGCGCGCTCAACGCCACGCTCATGGCAATCACCGCCTCGCCGCGGTCAGAAGGCTCGAACACGGCAGCGGCTCCGCGCGGGTGGTGCGCGGCCACGGCGGCAGAATCAATGTCGGCCACGCCAGCGGCGCTGCGCGTGCCGATGTCCACCGTGACCACGCGCACGCCCGCCGCGCGCACCAGCCCGGCCAGGTAGTTGAGCTCGTCTGCCTTGGTGTCGAAGGTGCCCACCACCCAGGCTGTGGGCTGCCGGTGGTTGGCTTGGCTCATTTCCGGCGCTCGTGGTGCGCGTTCACGCACTCAAAGAACGTGCGAAAAGTGCCTTTCACACGCTCCATGGCCTCGGCCTCCTCATCGGCAGGCACATCCCACTCGGCCCACCATTCGCCAAAGCAGCGGTTGCCTTCGGTCACAGGCAGCAAGTGCATTTCGGCCACGTAGTTGGTCCAGGGTGCGTCGATGTGCAGGATCTTGTAGCGGCAGCGGTGCTCGTCGTCAGACAGCGCCAGCAACTGCTCGCGCAAATAGCCACCCCCATCGCGCACGGAGAAGCGGCGCACGCAGCCGATCTGGTCCGACGGCTTGCCGTCTTCAATGAATGAGTTCTCAAAGAACGGGTGGTACTTGCCCAGCGCACCGAAGTCGCGCAGGTAAGCCCATGCCTCATCGAGGGTGGCGTTCATCACCATGCTCACGTATACCCTGGCCATGTTTCGTCTCCTGTTGTTTTCGGGGTTCAGAAGCTCACTTGTTTGTAGCGCTCCACGTGCGCCTTGATCGCAATCTCCGTCGGCAACCGTTCCATGCTGCTGGCGCCATAGAAGCCGTTGCAATGGGTGCTGTGCTTGAGCACGTACGACACGTCTTCCGGGCTGGAGATGGGGCCACCGTGTGCGATCACGATCACGTCCTTGCGCACCTGGCGCGCCGCTTCACCCCATTCGTCGATCAGCTTCACCGATTCGGCCAGCGACTTGGACGTGGTGGCGCCGATGGTGCCGCCGGTGGTCACGCCCATATGCGGCACGATGAAGTCGGCACCCGCCTCGGTCATGGCGATGGCTTCCTCTTTTGAGAACACGTAGGGGGTCGTCAGCAGGTCGATGGCGTGGGCCTCGCCGATCATTTCCACCTCTGTGGCGTAGTTGATGCCAGTCTCCTCCAGGCTCTGGCGGAAGGTGCCGTCAATGATGCCCACGGTGGGGAAATTCTGCACACCGGAAAACCCCAGTTCCTTGAGCTTTTTCAGGAACACCGGCATCACGATGAACGGGTCGGTGCCGTTCACCCCGGCGATCACCGGTGTCTTCTTGGCCACCGGCAACACCTCGCCGGCCATCTCCAGCACGATGTCGTTGGCGTTGCCATAGGCCAGCAGCCCGGCAGACGAGGCACGTCCGGCCATGCGGTAGCGGCCGGAGTTGTAGATCACGATCAGGTCGATGCCCGCGGCCTCTTCGCACTTGGCGGAGATGCCGGTGCCGGCACCCCCGCCAATGATGGGCTGGCGGTCGCGGACCATGGCCTGGAATTTCGCCATCAGGGCCTGACGTTCAAAACGGGGCATGAAAATCTCCTTGAAACGGGAAGCAGGAAAAAGGGGTGGATCAGGGGGTGCGCCCTGGACGGGACCTGAGCGCCTGCACGGCGCCTGCAATGCCGCTGCGGAACGACAGCACACACACCATGAAGATCAGGCCGGTGACCAGCGTCACCCAGCCCCCAAAGGCATCGAGGTAGTACTGCAGGCCCACCACCACGGCCGCGCCAATGGCCGGGCCAAACACGGTGTGCATGCCACCCAGCAAGGCCATGAGCACCACGTCGCCCGACATGTGCCAGTGCACGTCGGTGAGTGCGGCCACCTGGAACACCAGCGCCTTCATCGAGCCGGCCAGGCCGGAGAGAGCGGCCGACAGCACGAACAGCATCAGCTTGTAGCGCTCCACCGGGTAGCCCAGCGAACGGGCGCGCGGCTCGTGCTCGCGAATGGCCACCACCACATGGCCGAAAGGCGAATGCACCACGCGGTGGATCAGCCACAGCCCGGCCAGCGTGATCAGCAGAACCAGGTGGTACATGGCCATGTCGCTGCGCAGATCGATGAAGCCGAAGAGCGTGCCGCGCGGGATCTGCTGCAGGCCGTCTTCCGCGCCGGTGAAGGGCAGTTGCAGAAAAATGAAATACACCATCTGCGCCAATGCCAGCGTGATCATGGCCAGGTAGATGCCCTGGCGGTGGATGGCCAGTGCGCCAAACACCGCCCCCAGCCCGGCCGCAAACAGCGTGCCCGCCAGCAGGCCCACTTCGGGCGGCAAGCCCCAGTACTTGGTCACCAGGCCGGTGATGTAAGCCGCGCTGCCAAAGAAGGCCGCATGACCAAAAGACATCATGCCGCCGAAGCCCAGCAGCAGGCTGTAGGCACAGGCAAACAGCGCCATGCACAGCAGCTTCATCACCATGACCGGGTACACCACCTGCGGCATCCACGGCACCGCCAGCAGGGCCAGCACCACCACAAGCATGAAGATCTTTTGCCAGTTGGGCATCGTCGTGTTCATGCGGCCCCCTCTTTTCCGAACAGGCCGCGCGGGCGGAACAGCAACACCAATGCCATCACCACAAAGATCACCGTGGTGGAAGCCTCCGAGTACCAGACCTTGGTCAGCCCCTCAATGACGCCAATGCCCAGCGCCGTGACGATGGAGCCGAAGATCGATCCCATGCCGCCGATCACCACGATGGCGAACACGATGATCACCAGGTTCGAGCCCATGCCCGAATTCACATGCAGGATGGGCGCGGCCAGCACGCCGGTGAACGCCGCCAGCGCAATGCCCCCCGCGTAGGTGAAGGTGAGCAGCAAAGGCACGTTCACACCGAACGACTGCGTGAGCTGCGGCTTCTCCGTGGCGGCGCGCAGCCGGGCGCCCAGCGAAGTGCGCTCGATCAACCACCAGGTGATGAAGCAGGCCGCCAGCGCCGCCACGATCACCCAGGCGCGGTAGATGGGCAGGATCATGAAGCCGAGGTTGATCACGCCCTGCAACTGGGTGGGCACCGGGTACGCTTGGCCTGAGGTACCAAAGGCCACCCGAAAGCCACCCTCCAGAACCAGCACCACACCAAAGGTGAGCAGCAGGCCGTAGATCGGGTCCAGCCCGTACAAGCGGCGCAGCAGCGTGCGTTCAAACACCCCCCCCAGCGCACCCACGATCAAGGGCACCGCCAGCAGCGCGACCCAATAGCCCAGCCCCAGAAAGCTCTGCAGCATCCAGGCACCGAAGGCACCGGTCATGAAGAACGCACCATGCGCAAAGTTGACGATGCGCAGCAAACCGAAGATCACCGCCAGCCCAAGACTGAGCACCGCATAGAAGCAGCCATTGACCAGCCCCAGCATGATCTGCCCGGCCAGCACCTGGATCGGCATTCCAAAAATGTCCATCACGCCGCCCCTATGATGAGCAAGCCATGTCGATCAAGCATCCCGATATCTCCCAAGAAACCCATGTGCTGGGCGATGACACCGTGCAGACGGTGGTGCGTGCGGAGCATTGCGATGCGCTGGCGGTGCGCCACATTGCGCACGTGGCGGTGGTGGACGCGGCTGCGCCCTACACCATCGTTCGTACCCACCTCAGCGGCGCCTTCATGCAGGTGTGCCTGTCTGGCGAGGGGCAGACGCTGCTGGACGGCCGCTGGTACCCGCACAAGCCGGGTACCGTGAGCTTTGCGCCGGCGCACGTGCTGCACGCCTTCCACTGTGTGCCCGCCAAGCGCTGGCGCCTGGCCTGGGTGCGCTTCCGGCCGGACTCCATGCGTTCGGTGGACGGCGCCATGGCCCCCACCATGAGCCCCTTCGACGGCCAGGTGCTGGAACACGCGATCCTGGGTCTGGCCGGCGAGATGCAGGGCGCGGCCGACCCCGGCACCTGCGCGGTGTGGGTGGACGTGATCGAACGCTACGTCTCGCGCATCCTGGAGCCGCTGCAACGCGAACCGCGCCTGGTGCCGGTGTGGAACGCGGTGAAGGCCGACCTGGCCCGCGACTGGACCCTGGCGGATCTGGCCGCTCTGGCCAACACCAGCGAAGAACACCTGCGGCGCCTGTGCCAGAAGAACCTGGGCCGCAGCCCCGGCAAACAGCTGGCCACATTGCGCATCGCCCACGCCGCCCACCTGCTGGCCACCACCACCGACAAGATCGAAGCCATTTCCCACAGCGTGGGCTACCTCAATCCGTTCGCGTTTTCCAATACGTTCAAACGGCTGACGGGTTTCCGGCCCTCCGACTACCGGTCGAAACCCAGAGCCACCTAAAAATGCTTCCGGCGCGAACTGCCCGAGTCCAGGAACACCGCGGAGCTGGCTCTGCCAGGCCGCAGGTGTTGCCCCCTTGAGGGGGTCGTGCGAAGCACGGCGGGGGAGTTTCATTTCTATACGCCGATCCTGGAAGTGATCGCATCAAAGTCACGCATCAAGGTCGCCGCGTCAAACGTGTCCGTGATGCGACCCGACTCCATCAGACAATGCCGGTCCGCCAGCTCTGCGGCGAAGTGCACGTTCTGCTCCACCAGCACGATGGTGTAACCACGGCCTTTCAGCTGACGAATGAGTTCGCCGATGCGGTCCACGATCACGGGGGCCAGTCCTTCGGTGGGTTCGTCGAGCAGCAGCAGGCGCGCGCCGGTGCGCAGGATGCGCGCGATCGCGAGCATCTGCTGTTCGCCGCCTGAGAGGTGCGTGCCGGCCGACTTCGCGCGCTCTGCCAGGTTGGGAAACAGCTCGAACAGCTCGGCCTCGCTCATGCCTCCCTCAGCCACCACCGGCGGCAGGCGCAGGTTTTCGCGCACGGTCAGCGATGCATAAATGCCACGGTCGTCGGGGCAAAAGGCCACGCCCAACCGACCGATGTGGTGCGGCGCCAGGCCCATGAGCTCTTTGCCCTTGAAGCGGATGGAGCCCTGGCGCTTGTCCATCATGCCCATGATCGACTTCAGCAGCGTGGATTTGCCCGCGCCATTGCGACCCAGCAAGGTGAGCAACTCGCCCTCGTGCAAATCCAGGCTGGCGCCATGCAGCGCCTGGCTGGGCCCGTACCAGGCCTTCACATCGCGCAGCGACAGCAAAGGTTCAGAACGATTTGCGTTCTCCAAAGAACCCGTTCGCACTGAGCTTGTCGAAGTGCTCGCACCGCGCAGGGCTTCGACAGGCTCAGCCCGAACGGAATGGGATACATCAGCCATGGCTCGGCTCCCCTGCCACAGCGGTGTTGTGCTTGCGCTGACCAGCATGGCCATGGCCCAGGTAAGCCTCCACCACGAGCTCATCTTTCGACACCGTGGCGTAATCGCCTTCGGCCAGCACCTCGCCGCGCGCCAGCACGGTGATGCGGTCACACAGATCGGCCACCACAGACAGGTTGTGTTCCACCATCAACACGGTGCGCCCGCGCGCAGCCTGACGAATCATCGCGGCGGCGTGGGCAATGTCCTCCGCGCCCATGCCGGCCATGGGTTCGTCCAGCAGCAGCACCTTGGGCTCCAGTGCCAGCGTGGTGGCCAGCTCCAGCGCGCGCTTGCGGCCGTAGGGCAGCTCGCCCGCGAGGTGGTTGGCCCAGTCAGACAAGCCGCCTTCGGCCAGCAGTTCGTGGGTGCGCTCTTCGTAGGCGGCCAGCGAGCGGTCGCTGCGCCACCAGTCCATCGAATGCCCGCGGCGGCGCTGCAGCGCCAGGCGCACGTTCTCGAACACGCTCAGTTGACCGAACACAGCCGAGATCTGGAACGAACGCACCAGCCCCATGCGGGCCACCGCGTCGGCTGGGGTGCGGGTGATGTCTTGCCCCTGAAACTGAATGCGGCCGGCCGTGGCGTCGATGAAGCGCGTGAGCAGGTTGAAGCAGGTCGTCTTGCCCGCGCCGTTGGGGCCAATGAGGGCATGGATGCTGCCTTCCTGCACCGACAGGCTCACGTTCGAGACGGCGTGAAACCCGTGGAAGGTGCGGGAAAGCCCCTGCGTTTCAAGGATGTAGGACATGATGGATGCAAGGTCGCGAGGTGGATGCACGCAGCGGCTTCAGACCAGGGGCCGCCGCGCACGGCCGCCCGAAGCGGCCGGCCCGCCCCCCAGTGGGGGGGATGCGGCTACACGCAGTGAGCAAGCAACGGGGGGCGTCTTATTTCTTGACCAGGTAGCAGCTGCTCTGCGCCAGCGGCATGAAGGCCTGGTCGGCCGGAATCGTCTTCACCGGCTTGAGGTAGTCCCAAGGGCCTTTGGATTCGGCCGGCGACTTCACTTCCCACAGGTACATGTCGTGCACCATGCGGCCGTCTTCACGGATCTTGCCGGCCTTGGTGAACATGTCGCTGATGGGCATTTCGCGCATCTTGGCCGACACGGCATCCGGGTCGTCGGTGCCCGCTGCCTGCACGGCCTTCAGGTAGTGCATGGTGGACGAATAGTCACCCGCGTGCGCCATATTGGGCATCTGGCCGCCCACGCGTTGCTGGAAGCGCTTGGCAAACGCACGCGACTCGTCGTTCATGTCCCAGTACCAGGCGTTGGTGAGCTGCAGGCCCTGCGCGGTGGGAAGGCCCAACGCATGCACGTCCTGAATCCACAGCAACAGCGCCGCCAGCTTCTGGTTCTTAGTGATGCCGAACTCGTTGGCCGCCTTGATGGCGTTGATGGTGTCGTTGCCGGTGGACGCCAAGCCCACGATCTTGGCTTTTGAAGCCTGCGCCTGCAGCACATAGGAAGAGAAGTCCGTGGTGCCCAGCGGATGCCGCGCGGCGCCCACCACACGGCCCTTGTTGGCCCGCACCACATCGCCCACCTGCTGTTCCAGGCCAATGCCGAAGGCGAAGTCCACTGTCAGGAAGAACCAGGTGTCGCCACCCGCTTCCGCAATCGCCTTGCCGGTGCCGTGCGCGAGCGAATAGGCATCGTAAGCGTAGTGCACCGTGTAGGGCGAACACTGCGCATTGGTCACGCCCACGTTGGACGCGTTGTTCACGATGGCGTGGCGTTTCTTCTCTTTCGCCACCCCGGCCACGGCCAGGGCCACGCCGGAATTGGCCAGGTCGTTGATCAGGTCCACGCCACCGTCGTACCACTCGCGCGCCTTGGCGGCACCCACGTCGGCCTTGTTCTGGTGGTCAGCGAAAACCACCTCAATGGGCTTGCCGAACATGGACCCGCCAAAGTCCTCCACGGCCATCTTCACGGCTTCCACCGCACCCTTGCCCGAGATGTCGGCGTACACGCCGGAAACGTCGGTCAACACACCGATGCGCAACACATCGTTCGAGAGTTTGCCTTGCTGGGTGTTCTGCGCCTGGGCCACGCCCACGCTGGCCGCAGCGACGACGGATGCGACTGCCCACAGTTTCAGTTTCATGTCTTTGTCTCCTGTTTGGTTTTCGCCCCGAACGTGGTGTTCGAGTCAGACCAATGCTAGGAGACGGCATCGCCGGCAACCATGGGTGGGAGACACAGGGATCTACTCAAAATACACATTTCGACTAGGGTTTTCCGGGGGTAGCAGCTGCGAGTTGCGCGGCGTTATCCAGCAACTCACCTGGACCCGGCCTGACTCGTCACTTACGATCACCACCGCCATGCCGTACCGCCGAGTGATCCATCTGCAAACGCCACTTGTCGAATGGCACGACGTCACCCTTCTGGAACGGCAACCCGACTGGAGCGAAAGCTACCGCGCACCCACACACAGATTGCTGATACCTCGCAATGGCTGGATCGATTGCGAGACGGATCACCATCGTGGCGTGTTCGATGCGGTAAGCCCGCTTTGGCTGATGCCCGACATACCGTACCGCATTCGCCAACCCTGCTCCGGGCAGCGCAGCGTGCTGGCGGTGTTCAGCGAAGTGCCGCCTCAGACCGCAGATCGCCTGTCGGCAAGCTCGCTGCTGACCTTGGCACACCTGGGTGCAGCCATCGAAAGCGGCAAGGCGGACACCTTGCAGATTGAAGAGACGCTACTGGCCGCCGTGCAGCCAGCCATCGGCGAAACGTCGCCATCTCGCCACCAGCGAGCGCGACGCGCCGTCTTGTTGGCACAGGAATTCATTGCTTCACACCCGTCTGGATCCCAGAGCCTTACCGATATTGCGGCGGCGTGTCATGTGTCACCGTTTCATCTGGCGCGCCTGTTTCGCAGCAGCACCGGGCTCAGCCTGCACGCCTATCGCACGCGGCTTCGCATGGCGTTGGCACTGGATCTGTTGCGCCAATCCCATTCGAGCCTGAGCGAGATCGCCTTGGATCTCGGCTATTCGAGCCACAGCCATTTCAGTGCCGTGTTCCATCGCCACTTTGCGTGCGCGCCGAGTGAAGTGCGCACGAATCTGATAGCAGCAAGCCAAAGCCAACGACACACTGCCCCCTGACCAACACAGGGAGCTGACAGCGTGTTTAACATTCACAAGGCTTGGGGCCTTCTGATGGGCTTGGCGGCGGCCATCATCGGCGGCGGCTGGCAAGTGGCCACGCGCCATGCCACTGCAACTGGCTTGTCACCGATAGCACCAGACGATCTGATCATCTTGCGTTACGGCGTTCCGGCGCTATTGCTGTTGCCGATCATCTGGCGCTCAGGCTTGCTCCCACGCCATGTGGATCGCCGCATGTTGCTGTTGATGTTGGTCGGCGCCGGCGTGCCGTTCGGCTTTGCCGCAATGAGCGGGACACGCTTTGCGCCGACTTCGCACATGGGTGTCTTGATGGCCGGAGCCTCTCCACTGATCGCAGCCGGACTGGCTTGGTGGGTCTGGCGAGAAATACCCAACGGCACGCGCCGCATGGGCATGGCCTTCATGTTGGCTGCCGTCATGCTGCTCGGAGCTCAAACCTTGGTTGATTGGTCTGCCTCGACATGGCGAGGCGATCTGTTGTTTTTGCTGGCGGCGCTGCTTTGGGCTGGCTATGCAGTGACCTTCAAGCGCACCGGCTTGTCGCCATGGCACGCGGCCGCACTTGTCAACGTGTGGTCGTTCCTGCTTGTCATCGTATGGATCGCTGCACGGGGAGGCACACAGTTGCTGAGCGCTCCCATGAGTACGCTCGCATGGCAAGTGATCTGGCAAGGGTTGTTGGCTGGAGTCCTTGGCCTGTGGGCATACTCCGTCGCCATCGAACGCCTGGGTGCGGCCCCTGCAGCCGCGTTTGGTGCGTTGGCACCGGCCATCTCAGCGGTGGGCGGATGGTGGTGGCTTGGCGACTCGCTGACCGCACTGGACTTGGTGTCGGTGTCTGCGGCAGTGATAGGCGTCGTGCTCGCGAGTGGCGTCTGGCCGGCTTATCGACGCTGATCAACGGCGGCACACGCGATGGCTGGCCCAATGCTGTTAGCCTCACGTGGTCGGCAGGGCCTCTGCCATGCCAGCCCCGGCAATCGCGCCCAACTTAAAAATGAATTCACCATGACCAGCCCCCTGTACAACGCCTCCGTTCCCGTCCTGCAGCAGATGCTGCGCGCCTTGTCAGACGTGCTCAAGAAAGCCGAAGACCACACGACGCAAAAGAACATCGATCCAAATGCTCTGCTCCAGGCGCGGCTGTTTCCCGACATGTTTCCGTTGATACGTCAGGTACAGATCGCCGCAGACTTCTCCAAGGGCATTTCCTCCCGCCTGGCTGGCGCCGAGGTGCCGTCCTGGCCCGACACTGAAGTCAGCTTCGCAGACCTGCAAGCATTGATCGCCAAGGCTTTGGACCATATCGGTTCGTTCAAGCCTGAGCAATTTGATTCAAGTGAGAGCCGCGAGATCGTATTGCGCCCCGGCACCCCTAAGGAAAAAAAGCTGATCGCCAGCGCATACCTTCTGCACTATGGCCTGCCGCAGTTTTTCTTCCACGTGACCACCGCCTATGCCATCTTGCGCCACAACGGTGTTGAGGTCGGTAAGCGCGACTACATGGGTGCTTATTGACACTGCACAGACGACTCGATGGGGATGGTTCTGGTTTGTGAATGGGGGTTTTGCAGGGATTGCTGCCGGTGGTGTGCGCTCTGTCAATTCACGGTGACGGCCGCAGTGCAGTCGTTGAAAGCGTTCGACACATGTCGAGCGCGATGACTTGTCGCCGGCAATGACATGCAGAGTCGACGGTGACAGTGGTCATGACGGGCTCAGAGAGTTGTTGTTGAGACATCTTGAGTGTGAGCCCATGTCTCAGCACGCTGGCAACAAGGGGGAGGTTAACGCGGCATGCATGCCGGTCAGGTATTGGAAATCGGCGGCGCAATCAATTTGCGTTAGCGCGGTCAATCCCGTACGCTGTCCCGACGTCCACACGCCACGCCCGAGCCCATGCGGACCGCCGGGCCGGCCTTCCGGACGTGCAAAGGAGTCCAACCATGCCAAGCCGATCGAACGGCCTCACGGCCGAAATGAAAGCCGTGCGAACATTGGCGCTCGTGGGCGCCGCGGTCGCCGGCAAGACCTCGCTGGCCGAGGCCTTGCTGTACAAGGCGGGCGCCATCGGCGCGTGCGGCAGCGTCGAGCGCGGCAGCACCGTTAGCGACCACGACCCGCTCGAGCGCCGCATGCTGCATTCGCTCAACGCCTCGGTGATGCACCTCACGCATGCCGGCACGCGCATCTACCTCATCGACACGCCCGGCGGACCCGACTTCCTCGGCCAGAGCCTGCCGGCGCTGGAGGCGGTCGAGACGGTGGCGGTGGTCATCAATGCCGCCACCGGCATCGAGCCGATGGCGGTGCGCATGATGGAATACGCAGCCTCGCGCCGACTTGCCCGCATGATCATCGTCAACAAGATCGACGCGCAGGGCGTCTCGCTGTCGGGTCTGCTGGCCGACATCCAGGCCACCTTCGGCCGCGAATGCCTGCCGCTGAACGTGCCTGACGGGGTCAACCGGCAGGTGATCGACTGCTTCTTCAACCGCTTCGGACGCTCCGACTTCGGCCCCGTCGAAGCGGCGCACCGCGCGCTGGTGGAGCAGGTGGTCGAGGTCGACGCGGCCTTCGTCGACCGCTACCTCGAGAAAGGCGACGTCCACCCGTCGGAGCTGCACGCGCCGCTGGAGCAGGCGCTGCGCGAAGGCCACCTGATCCCGGTTTGTTTCGCCTCGTCGCGCAGCGGCGCCGGCGTGGCCGAGTTGCTTGACGTGATCGTCAAAATCCTGCCCGATCCGACCGAAGCCAACCCGCCGAGCTTCATCGTTGGCGAGGGCGCTGAGGCCATGCCCATGGAGGCCAAGCCTGATTCGACGCTGCACGTGCTGGCGCATGTGTTCAAGGTCACGATCGACCCCTATGTCGGCAAGATGGGCATCTTTCGTGTGCACCAGGGCACGGTCACGCGCGACAGCCAGCTCTATATCGGCGACGGCCGCAAGCCGTTCAAGGTCGGGCACCTGTTCATGCTCCAGGGCAAGGACCACGTCGAGGTGTCGCACGCGCTGCCCGGAGATATCGTGGCGGTGGCCAAGGTCGACGAGATCCATTTCGATGCCGTGTTGCACGATGCGGCCGAAGACAGCCATGTGCACCTCGCTCCGCTGCCGTTACCGGTGCCGGTGTACGGCCTGGCCGTGGAGCCCAAGCGGCATGGCGACGAGCAGCGCGCCTGGGAAATCCTCGGCAAGCTCGCGGCCGAGGACCCGTGCCTGCGCATCGAGCATGTGGCCGCGACCAACGAGACGGTCCTCTACGGACTCGGCGAGCTGCACCTGCGCATCGTGCTCGAACGCCTGCGCGAGGTTTACCGCTTCGATGTCCAGACTCGGCCACCGCGCATCGCCTACCGCGAGACCGTGACCGCGCCGGCCGAGGGCCACTACCGCCACAAGAAGCAGAGCGGCGGTGCCGGCCAGTTCGCCGAAGTCTTCCTGCGCATCGAGCCGCTCGCGCGCGGCGCGGGCTTCGAGTTCGCCGACGAAGTAAGGGGCGGTGCGATTCCGGGCCAGTTCATCCCCGCGGTTGAGAAAGGCGTGCGCGAGGTTTTGGCGTATGGCGCGATCGCCGGCTTCCCCGTGGCCGACGTGCGCGTCGTCGTGTACGACGGCAAGCACCACAGCGTGGACAGCAAGGACATCGCCTTCGCGACCGCCGGCCGCAAGGCCTTCATGGCGGCGATTCGCGAGGCCCGGCCGGTTGTGCTCGAGCCGATTGTCCAGATCGAGATCGCCGTGCCCGAGCATTCCGTGGGCGACGTCACGAGCGACCTGTCGTTGCGGCGCGGCCTGGTCACAGGCACATCGGGCCTGGGGGCCGGCACCGTGGCCATCGGTGCTCATGTGCCAGAGGCCGAGCTGGCCGACTACCAGTCGCGGCTCAATGCGATAACCAGCGGCCAGGGGCGCTACACCGTCGCGTTGTCACACTACGAGGCCGTTCCGCCGGCCATCCAACAGACGTTGATGGGGCGGTACCGGGTGCGCGAAGAAGACTAGGAAAAGCGCAGCGTCCATGCTCAGCTTGCACGCGCGTTGCCGAGCAATCGACTTGGGCGTACAGTGAGATCAAAATGCTCCCTCGCCCGGCGATTGCGATCACCCCAATTCTTGTGGCAAATGTCCGACAAGCAGCGGAGGCCGTCGGTCGCGACTGGAAGCCAGGTTCACGGGGACTGGCAGGAAGCTGTCATCAGCAAACCCGGTAGTGCGGCAACATCGATGACCGGTATCGAACGGGCTGCAGTCATCCGGCTTGCCTGGGCCATAGGTTGCCGGTCAAACCGCTCAGGCGCTGGGAGACCAGTCGGGTTTGCCGGATCTGCTAAACCTGTTCGCGCATCCAGGATGTTGTAACGGCCAGCTTTGTTTGCCCGATCGCGTGGTACTGCACGGTCCGCGCCAAAACGCCTGCTGCGTACTGGGCAAACCTGGGGTTGTTCGCAGGCCCTGTTCTCGGCCTTTTCCTTGTTGCCGAACTCGCCGGCTTCAACACCGGCCTCAGCACGTCGCCGCCATCTACGCAGATGGGTTCCAAGTTTCGAGCAAATGTTCGGGCAAATGCCGCCATTGCGGCGCGGGGAACGGTGGTGGCAGGCGCTGAACCCTCTTGATCCTCCGTTCAAGGACTTCAGCGGGTGAGAGTGGGCAGCCCTGGCCATTCTCGCTGCTTATTCCTTGGCGCTCGGCGCCGCCGGTATTTCCGCCAGTCCCGTTTTGTGGGCCGCCCAACCGCGCAGTCGAGGGGGACGCGCGCCCCTCAATGTGGACGTTGGCCCCCGGTTTTGCCTGTGGACGCCGCGTCTACAGCGCCCTTGCCGTAGCGGCCATTGATGGCGTCCAGTGCTCCCATGAGAGCCGACCGGTCCGAGGCGTTTCCCGGCACCCCGATAAGGCATCAGAGGAGGTTCGCCACCATTCGCGAGAGCCTGTCCTGCATGGCCTGAATCACGTAGCCGTGGTTCTCCCTACGGTCGCCGGCATAGACCGCAACTTTGACGGTCTCACGCAAGGCGAAGGAGTCGAAGGTTGCGCGCTCTTCTTCCTCTTTGTGCTCAATGCGGTTGCCCCCAATGACGAAGCTGTCCCGTGACTTACTCTCCTGCCTCACGACGCCCAGGTTCACGTCACACAGGACCAGGTAAGAGTCGTACTCGTTATGCGCCCGCACGACTTCCTGCAGAGTCGCGCCTGCAACGGCTCCCAGAATTGCGCCTGACACGGCCGAGACGCCTCCAGCGCGGCGGCCTGCTTCGTAGCCGGTCACCCCGCCCAACAACGCCCCCACCTCGTTGCCAGCACGTTGACGTCCGCTTGCCACGTTGCCCATGAAGTACAGGTTGACGTCCATCACTATCCCGGCGCCTTCTCCGCCAACGGAGTAGCCCGCAGAACGCAAGCCGCTTTCAACGCTTGTCCTCATCTTCGCCATGTCGATGGACGGGTCTCCCGACGAGTTGCGCAGCCGCAGACGAACCTCTTTGTTGGCAAATTGACTGGACGAAACAAACAGGTTTTTTGACGTCGCACTGCCGATACGGAAGCCAGGAGTCTGAAAGGTTGCCGCGCACCCAGGGAGCGTGGCGGCAGCCAAGGCCGCCAAGACAAAGTGAATTCGGCTGCGCATGCTATCGGGCCTGGAATCTGTTGAGGTAGGTACGTATTTCATTGAAGGAGACACTGAAGTTCAGGTTCTGGGAGCCCTTGTCAACTCGAATCCAGTCATTGACTCCAATCACCACATCCTTGAGGAGAAGGGGCCCGCCTGAGTTGCCGGGACTGATCGGAGTATCCGTCTGCACAAACTCCACAAGGTTCGCCGAAGAAATGGTTGCACTCTTCTGCTTGCGAACCGCGCTGATAACGCCGCGCGTGATGGTGAACTCATAGCCCTTGGGGTGGCCGATTGCTTCTACGGTCTCACCCAGGCGCAGCGGACCCTCGTGAATCCTCAACGGCTTCCCGGTGGCTTGTGGCCGCACAAGTGCGAGGTCCAGGCGAATGTCGTGGTCCACCACTCGACCATAGGACTTTGTCCCGTCGTAGAACACAATTTCTACCAGCGAGCTGCCGTCCACGACGTGAAACGCCGTCAGGATAAGGTCGGGTGTCACATAGAATCCGGTGCCCCCTGCCTTCGAGGTGCGCACAACGACGATGCTGTCAAATCGCTCATCTGCAATCGTCTGTGCCGATGCCGGGCTGGAAGCCGAAGTGGCCACCATCGCCGCAGGCCCCATGGTGCTCGAACTCGAAGATGCGTAAGTCGGGCTCGAGGGGGCGTACGTTCGAGTGTTGAGCGACTGAAGGAATGACTGAACATCGTTGAAAGGTTGGCGGGTCGCCGTCTTCAATCCATCTGGGCCGAAGAGTGCCGACAAAGACACCGGCATGGGGCGCTTTTCCCAATCGGTGACCTCCTGCTCGTTGGTCAAATTGCGCGTGATGCTGGATTTGTCCGGGTCTTCATCGCGGACGTTGTAGGCAACGTTGAATGACTCTCCGTCGTTGACCGCAAAACTGTTCCTCAAGGTCTGCCCGGCTTTGACGTCGATGACGAAGTAGTCCACCTGAGCCGTCTTTGTTGTCTTGATGTCGACGGCTTGATAGGCGTACTCGGAGTACACCGGAATGGTCAGGGTTTGAGGCGTACCGGCCAGTGCGGCCGAGGCTTGGTCCACTTGGTTGCGCGCTGATGAAGAGGCAACCCCATCAGCAATGCCTTGAAGCACGCAGCCCCAGCCTTGGCATGCTTTGGGTATCGCGCTGTTGATTTGCACGCGCTGATACTGTGCCATGGCAGTTTGATAGTTCGTCATGGCTCCCACGTAATCGGGGTTGGCCGTTTCTCTGGTGCCCGACTGAAAGCGACTCTTGATTTCCTGGCGGCTCTTGAACTCTCGAGCAACCTTGGCAGCTGACAGGTCGGTGACGAAGACGAAATCGAACTTGTTCAGGCTACCGTCGGTGAAGATGGCCTCAGTCGCTGGCTCAAAGGAGGATTCGATGTCTTGCTTGAATGCAATCTCAAAATCGAACACGTTCCGGTTCTTGAAACTCGCGCTCGTCAAATCCACGTAGCCAATCTTCACCAGGGATTTGAGCTCCTGGGCAGCAGAGCCAAACGGGGGCTTGGCGGAGCTCAGTGCGCCGACTTCCTCGAGCGTGATGCGCCCATCTGCGTAGAGCTGGCGGCGAACTCTCTCTACGTAGGCGCGGTCTGCGGCCTCTTTACTCTGGGGGCTCAAGTACTTGGCCAGCAACTTGATTCGGCTCTCATATTCCTGGGTGCTCGCCAAGCCCTGCGCCGACTTGAGGGCTTCTTCCTGAAATGCAGGGGAGCTCACGAAATCCTCGTGCACCAAGGCCACCGTGCCGACGTACTCGGCGTCGTGCTTGCCCGAGTCAATTACGGAGGCGGTCACGGCCTGCACAGCCTGCGGCTTGGCGGCCAGCGCCAATGCCGCTACCCGCGCCATGCCTGCGAACAGCGCTTGCGATTGAGCCGCCCCTTGCTTGGTTAGTCGAAGCAGCCGGTCCTCCTTCAGCGCCGACACCACCAGAGAGGCCCCATTGAGCTTGGCCGCCACGCTTGGCCATTCCCCGGGGGCAGGGATTGCCGTCACTGAGCCTACGTCTTCGAGCGCCGCTGCGACCTTGGATGCGTATCGGGTCTCCCACACATGCTCCGCCAGGCGAGTGAGCTCCGGGAGCATCGGGTTGCCCCCTTCCTTGTACCGTTCCACAAAGAAGGTCGCGTTGCGATTGAAGTAGTCATCCGCCTCTGCCAGTTTGGAGGCCCCCACCAAGGACTTTAACTCTCGCACATGGGTGCTGAACACGTCGCTCAGCCCACTCAGCGTCAGCCCAAATGGAGCGGGGCTGGAGGATGAAGAAGGAGAGGCGTTCCCCGCCCCAGAGGGCCCTTGCATTGTGACGCAGCCCGTCAGGAAGGTCGCACTCACAAGGACAGCGCCCAACCGAGGCAAGACGCTCAAATGCTGCGCAGGCGTCCGAGGTATGCAGGAGACACTGGTTTGGCGGGTTTTTGCGTGAGGCATGAGTTGTCCTTGTTTTTGAGCTCAAAACACTCTATCACGTCTTGTTACATTTCAGGCTTCAGTAGGAGTGACCGATATCACGCGAAGGGAGGCACCGTGTTGCCACGGGACCTTGGAATTTCCCGTTCCGTGGACCTTAGCGCCATCCATTTTCGAGTACCCGGACAATGTAATGAAGCTGTCGCTTGCGAGGTCAATCAATGAATGACCGCTGACCACCCTCGCAACTGTTCATCACCGCCGTCCACGAGTGACTCAGTGCAGCCTTCACCTGACCTAGCTCGCGAGTAAATGACCTCCCGCAATGGCCGATAAGGGGAGTTCGCTCACAGGACGGAATCCCGTTCATGCCTCAACACCACCTCCACCAGATCCCAGGATGCCCGCCCATCCAGCGTCCTCTGGGGCATATCGTTCATCTTCATGATGATGTCCGTGAGGTTGCATGAATCCAGCCCGCCTTCGAACTCCACCGCAGCGGTGTAACACCACACCAGATCATTCATGCAGCCCAGCAGCTTGCGGCTGTCGGTTTTCGCAAACAAACCCGTTTGGTAGGCCTGCAGCGCCCGGTCAATGCGCGCTGGCTCAAAACCCTTCATGGCCAGCAACTGGGTCAGCCCAGCCATGAGCATGTTGGGCAGAGTCTGCACGGTCACGGGCTTCTTTCCCTGGTACAGCACGAACGACAGCAGGTTCGATTCGCTCATGAACAGGAAGAACTTGGTGCGCCCGATCGGAAACCGATGCACATACCAGTTGCCCAGTGGTGCCGTCACGGCCTGTGCTTCAACCAGGTCTGTCTTGCGCAGCCCGATGGCTTTCTGGGCTTCGCCGGTGCATTTGAGGTACAGCATGGAGCCGCACGTTACCACCGCACGCTGGGCGATATTTCCACCTTACCGGCCATCTCCCCCTGGCACAGTAAGAACGGCTGCAGGCGACGTCAGACAGGCCCGACGCTTGGCGTCGGTGTGGCGATGGGCAGAAAGACAAAGAAGGTTGAGCCTTCACCCGGTGCGGACTCTGCCCATATACGGCCGCCGTGCGCCAGGACGATGCGCTGGCACATTGCCAGGCCAATGCCGTCGCCAGCGACCGCCTGGTCCGGGTTGGCCCGGCCGAACATCTGAAAGATGTGTGACTGCATCGCGGGGCTGAAGCCGCAACCATTGTCCCGCAGGGACAGCGTCCAGCCCTCGTCTGTGGTGGCACACGCCAGTTCCAGCAGGATCAGATCACGACCGGCGCTGTACTTGAAGGCGTTGTCCACCAGATTGGCCCACACCTCGCGAATCAGAACGGGGTCGGCCCACACGCGGGGGAGTGTTTCCATCCCCCCAACGCGGAACCGCAGCTCCGGAAACGATGCCGCCGTTTCACCCACGCAGTCGCAGAGCATGTCTGCCATGGCAACCCATGAAGGTTTGAGGCTGCGCCGACCCAGGCGCGAAAACGCCAGCAAACCGTCCATCAGCGCCCGCATCTGGGTGCCGGCCGTCACCAGCTTCTTGCAATACGCTTGGGCGGAGTCGATGTCGCCGGCGGCCAGCGACTCCTGCACGATCTCCGCATAGCTCGTCATGTGCCGAACCGGTTTCTTCAGGTCGTGCGACAGAGCGTGACTGAACGCTTCGAGCGAGCCGTTGGCCTCCTCAAGATGCTGGGTGCGCTCCCGCACCATCGCCCGCAACTTGTCGTTCGTCAGGCGCTTCTGCTCTATGAGCTCCCGGTAGACAGTGATGTCCTGAATGGTCCAGGTTCCCGGTGGACCGAATCTGTCGCCCTGCCTTTCAGGCACGCCACGGCAGCGCACCCAACGGCGTCGCCCATCCCGGGTTGAGATGGGCAGTTCGTGGTCAAACGCTTCCCCGCTCTGCAGGACCCGTGTCAATCGCTGCTGAAAGTCCTGGTGATTCTCGGGGCTGACAAACGCAAAGAACGATTCACAGGTCTTGGGCGATTCGTCAACAGGAAGATCAAGGATGTCGTACACCTCGCAGGACCATCGCATCATTCCCGTTCCGGTGTCGACTTCGACGCGGCCGAGCCGGGCCAGCCGCTGGGCCACCTGCAGGTGATGCTGAAGCTCGACATTGGCTTTTTCGAGTGCCCGCTTCTCGCTGATGTCGCTCTGGATGGAGAAGTAGGCCAGCACTTGGCCCTGGCTTCCGCGGATGATCTCGATGTTCAACAGCGCCAGGTAAGGTTCTCCGTTCTTGCGATAGTTGACAATTTCGACGCCGGCCACAGACTGGCCCTGACTAAGCCGCTCGCGCAATTGCTGTCTGATCCGCTTGTCTGTCAATGGCCCCTGCAGTTGCTCGCCGGCGCGTTTGCCCTGCACTTCCCCCAATGTCCAGCCGGTGACTTTGGTATAGGTTTGATTCACCCAGTGAATGCGCTGCGAAGCGTCGGCAATCACCACCATGTTGGCACTCTGTTCCACGACCTTCTCCAGAATGCGCAGCCAGGAAGCCAGGTCAGTGAGCTCGTCAGTCGTATCCAGCATGGAATCCTTTCTCATCAACAGGATTGGGCTTCAGCGTGCTCCCGCAACCCTTCATCGGATTGCGTGTGTGTCCCGGCATCTTTCTTGACATTCATCATCGGCATGAATCGGTGATCTGCTTCAATAACCTGCAGGCTTAGTGATCAGACTCACAGACGCTTGCTGCATGCGGCAAGGCCAACAGGTTTGGCTCGGTAGCATCGGCTGCGCCGGCATCGCTGGCCCAACTCAGGTGGAGGTTCTCAATTCGGCGGCACCATGCATGCGGCCGTACAAGCATTGCCGAGCAACTCCATGCACGTGAGCAAAAGCAGCCAGCGGTCAATCGAACCAGCCACGAGGCCACGCTGCGAACACTGCTCTACAAAAACCCGTTGCCTTTTCTCCACCATGTCTCATACAGAGCATGAGCCATTCTGGTCGTTCGTTCGCGAGCGCTCCGTAGCTGTGGGGGAAACGCTGGAAACCCAGGGCGCACGCGGCCAGACGCTGGGCGTGGTCAAGGTCGGACTGCTGAAGGGTCTGCGAAAGGGGCCCGGCGAAGTGGACAAGCCCATCGTGTTGATGGGCAAAGGGCGCTTGATTGGATTCACGCAGCCTTTCGGTCAACCGGCAACCTTGCGTCTGGTCACCATCACGCCCACGCGCGTTTGCGAAGTTGAAATCCAGGCGATCCGGGAGATCGCCATGCTCCATGCTCCGTTCCAGCAAGCGATATACAGAACCATCGCCGATTTCATTGGCTGCATCGCCGACTGGTCGAACCTGCTGCGTCAGGAGAGCTACCTCACCAAGGTATGTGTCGCCCTGCATCTGATCGCAGCTGAAGAGGGCAGCCAGGCGTTTCGCATCCCCAGCCATACCGAACTGGCCAATGTGCTGGGTGCGCGGCGCGAGACCATTGCCAGGCACATCGCGCTGCTGATCGACAAGGGCCTGTTCAAGAAGATCGACCGCTGGCATGGCGTGCTCACCACGGTTGATTGCAACGCACTCCTGAATAGCACAGGCGAAGAACGCCACCCTTAAGACGGGGGTGGTTTCAGCCCTCCTTCACAGCGCCTTGCGAGCAGGCTTGGCGCTCTTCGTTCTCCGGGAGGATTCAGGTGCATCTCACCGACGACGCTGTCGGCAGCTTCTGATCGCATTTCGATTGAGGAAGCTCCATGCGACCGTCTGCTCTTGCGCGTTTCGTCACTTAGCTCGCAGTTTTTCGGCATTCACCCGGATATCGCCGCCATTTCTTCGTTTAGACCGCTGCCGAATATCCCGATGCTTCGCACATCGCATGTCCGAACAACGCAAATGGAGAACCCCATGAATTTCACCAAAAGCCTCAGGATCAGCACCCGTCTGGCAATCGGTTTCGGCACCATGCTGCTGCTCATCGTGGGCATGGCAGCCACGGGTTTCGTGGGCGCGGCCAAGTTGTTTGCAGAAGCCAAAACCATCTACGAAGACCGTACTGTGCCCTTGGGAGACCTGGCCGCCATCAATCAGCTGATGACGAGCAATCGCGTGCTCGCCATGGACGCGATGCTCGAACCGAACGACGTTGAGCAGAATCAGGCGAAGGTTCAGGCCAACGCCGAGCGGATCAGCAAAATCTGGGAGGGCTTCATGGCCACCCACCACACCCCGGAAGAAGCCGAGTTGGCCAAGGCCTATATTCCGGCCCGCGCTGCCTTCGTCAGCGAAGGTTTGCTGCCCGTCTTGGCGGCGGTACGCAATGGTGACATTGAGAGCGCGCGGCTCATTTACAACAACAAGCTCGAACCGCTGTCCCAAGCCGCCATTGAACTCTCCGAAAAGCTCACCCAGCTCCAGATCGACGTGGCCGCACAGGAGTTCAGGCGGGCGCACGAGCTCGAAATGCTGGTCGAGATCGTGATGGTGGCTGCCACCGTCTTTTCGATGCTGTTGGGCGCTGGCATTGCCATCGGGATCACACGCTCCGTCACCCGCCCCATCAATGAAGCGCTGAAGGTGGCCGAGACCGTGGCCGCTGGCGATCTGACATCACAGATCACAGTCCACGGCAAAGACGAAACCGCCGATCTGCTGCGCGCGCTCAAGACCATGAACGACAGCCTGGTGAAAGTGGTGGGGGAAGTGCGAGGCAACGCCGAGAGCGTGTCCACCGCCAGTGCGCAGATCGCTCAGGGCAACGCCGACCTGAGTCAGCGCACCGAAGAACAGGCATCGGCTTTGGAGGAAACATCTGCTTCCATGGAGCAGATGGGCTCAACCGCGAGCCAGAACGCCGACAACGCCCGTCAGGCCAATCAGCTGGCATCCAGCGCCAGCACCGTGGCCCGTGAGGGCGGCACGGTGGTTGGGCAGGTGGTACAGACCATGCGCGACATCAACGACAGCAGCCGCAAGATCAGCGACATCATCGGCGTGATCGACGGCATCGCCTTTCAGACCAACATCCTCGCGCTCAACGCTGCGGTGGAGGCCGCCCGGGCCGGAGAACAGGGTCGCGGCTTTGCCGTGGTGGCGGCCGAGGTGCGCAACCTGGCCCAGCGCAGTGCCGAAGCGGCCAAGGAGATCAAGGCGCTGATTGGTGCCAGCGTGGAGCGTGTCGAACAAGGCACGGTGCTCGTCGATCAGGCCGGTGTCACGATGCAGGAGATCGTCACGTCGATTCAGCGGGTCAGCGACATCGTCGGCGAGATCAGCAGCGCCAGCGTCCAGCAAAGCGCCGGGGTCGGCCAGGTCGGCGACGCCATCGTTCAAATGGATCAGACCACGCAGCAAAACGCCGCGCTCGTTGAAGAGTCTGCGGCGGCAGCGGCCAGCCTCAAGACACAGGCACAGCTTCTCGTGCAGGCGGTGGGGCATTTCAAACTGTCCGGCAGCAACGCCGGCGCCGCATGAGCAGTTCGCTGCGTGGAGCAGAAGGGCCAAGCCCTACCAAAGGGTTGATGGGCCTGCTTGTGAAGAGCGAGCAGGATTCGTGCACCATTCAACATTTAGCGCCGCTGCCCAAAATCCCCACCAGAAAACACCCGCATGCTCACCATCCGTCCCGCCACCCCTGCCGACGAAGACAGCCTCTGGCAGATCATGGAGCCGATCATCCGCGCGGGCGAAACCTACGACTTCCCACGCGACACCACCCGGGCCGACGCACTGGCCACATGGCTGGCGCTGGGCTTCCAGTGTTTTGTGGCGGAAGACGCGCAGCAACGCGTACTGGGCACCTACGTGCTGCACCCGAACCGCAGCGGCGGTGGCTCACACGTGGCGAACTGCGGCTACATGACGGCGGCGGATGCCAATGGCAAAGGCGTGGCACGGGCCATGTGTGCGCATTCGCTGGACATTGCGCGGGCCCAGGGTTTCCGGGCGATGCAGTTCAACTTCGTGATCGCCAGCAACCACCGCGCGGTGAAGCTGTGGACCGGCATGGGGTTTGAGACCGTGGGCCGCCTGCCCAGGGCATTTCTGCACCCGGTGCATGGCTATGTTGACGCCCTGGTGATGTTCCAGACGCTCTGAGGCCCCGCGAGTGTTCAACCCGCCGGGCTTTGCTGGCGCGCGTAGCGGCCCGGGGGCAGGCCCACGTGGCGGCTGAAGGCGGTGCTGAAGGTGCTGGCCGACCCATAGCCCACGCGCTCGGCCACCTCGGCAATGGCCATCCCGGTGCGGCTCAACAAGTCCTTGGCCAGCGCCATGCGCCACACCAGCAGGTACTCCATGGGCGGCAGGCCCACGGCGCGTGAAAAGCGTTCAAAGAAAGTGGAGCGCGACAGCGCGGCTTCCCTGGCCAGTGCATCCACCGTCCAGGTGTGGGCCGGGGCGCCGTGCATCAGGCGCAGGCCCACAGCTACGCGCGCGTCGGCCAGGCCGCGCAGCAGCCCGGGCGGCGCATGGTCTTGGGGATGGGAGCGCAGGGCTTCGATCAGCAACACCTCCACCAGGCGGGCCAGCACCAGTTCACGGCCGGGCCGCGCTTGAAGCGACTCGTCCCTGACCAGCTTCACCAGCAGCGACAAGCTCTCGACACCGCGCACGTGCAACAACACGGGCAGCAGCGAGACAAGCAGCGCGGCGTCAGGCGAGTCGAATTCGAAGTAACCGCCCAACATGCGCACATCGGCGTCACCGGTCTGCCGGCCATGACGCAGCTCGCCCACGGTGCCCTGTGTGGCGCTGGGGTCTAGGAACACCGGCACGGCGGGCTCCGGGCTTGAAAGCGTGAAACCGGGTGTGGCGGGCATGAGCACGAAATCGCCCGCCTCCAAGGTCACGGGTGGCTGCTGGTGCACCGCCAGCACGCACTGCCCTTGCAACATGGTGCAGAAGCTGGGCTGGCCAAACGCCGAATAGCGCACGGCCCAGGCGCCGGCGCCGCTGATCACCTTCGAATACACCGCGCGCGGTTTCAGCAAGGCAATGACTTCCGCCATCGGATCGACCATGGTCGGACTCCTGCAAATATTTTATGGACTATTCATTGTATTAAATCCGGCTTTGCGTGGGTATCGTTGCGTTGTCCCTTCAACAACCCAACCCACCTATCCCAAGGAGTTCTGCAATGAAAACCGTTCTGATCACTGGCTGCTCATCCGGCTATGGCCTCGAAACCGCCCGCCATTTCCACGCCCAGGGCTGGAAGGTGTTCGCCACCATGCGCACGCCCCGCACCCAGCTCCTGCCCTTGTCTTCAACCTTGCACGTGCTGCCGCTGGACGTGACGCAGCCTGAGAGCATCGCCCGCACGCTGGAAACAGTGGGCCCCATCGACGTGCTGGTGAACAACGCCGGCCTGGGCCTGTTCGGCGCCTTTGAGGCCACGCCCATGGCCACGGTGCGCGACATCTTTGAAACCAACACCTTCGGCACCATGGCCATGACGCAGGCGGTGCTGCCGCAGTTGCGCGCCCGCCGCGCCGGCACGGTGATCAACGTGACCTCCAGCGCGACGCTGGCGCCCATGCCGCTGGTGGCGGCCTACACCGCCAGCAAGACGGCGGTGGAAGGTTTCACCGAATCGCTGGCCTTTGAGCTGGAGGCGTTCAACGTGCGGGTGAAGCTGGTCGAGCCGGGCTACGCGCCAACCACCCGTTTCGCCGCCAATGGCGCCGACCGCATGCAGGGCCTGGTGACGCCTGCGTATGCGCCCTACGCCCAGTCGGTGTTCGCCATGTTTGCCCAGCCGGCCGCCGCCACCAGCGAACAAGACGTGGCAGAGGCCGTGTGGCAAGCCGCGAACGACGCTACGCAACGGCTGCGCTACCCGGCCGGCGCCGACGCAGTGGCGCTGGCGGCACGCCACCCCTGGTTTGGCGAGGTGGGCCACAGCCCCGCCGTGGCGGCGTGACGCCCGGACCAACCACCATGAAAACCCTTCTGAATACCCAACGCAGGTGGGCACCGGCGCTCGCGGCGCTACTGCTCTCGGGTTGTGCTGCCACCGAGCCAATGCAGCCAGACCTTTACCCCCGCACGCTGCCGGACGTGCAGCGCAGCGACTCTGTCCGCGGGAAGTCTCCCGTCATCGCGCTCGCGCTGGGCGGGGGCGGGCTCCGCGGTTTTGCGCATGTGGGCGCCCTGCAGGCGCTCGAAGAAACCGGCATGCGGCCACACATCGTGGTGGGCACATCGGCCGGTTCGGTGGTGGGGGCGGCTTACGCCAGCGGCATGAGCGTGGAGCAGATCCGTCAGGCGGCGCTGGCGGTGAAGGTGTCTTCCCTGCTGGATTTCACCTGGCAGGCGGGCGGCTTCATCAAGGGCGACAAGCTCTCAGCCTGGGTCAACACCGTGGTGGGCGACGCGCGCATCGAAACCTTCCCCATCCGCTTCGCGGCCGTGGCCACAGACCTGCAGAGCGCGCAACCCGTGCTGCTGGAAAGTGGCGCCGCAGGGCGGGTGATTCAGGCGTCTTCCGCGGTGCCGGGGGTTCAGGTGCCGGTGGCCTACGCGGCAGGTCACCTGATTGATGGTGGCATCACCAGCCTGGTGCCGGTGAAGTTCGCGCGGGCCATGGGGGCCGATGTGGTGATTGCCGTGGACATCTACTGCCAGGGCCGCCAAGCCACTGCGCTGAACGTGCCGGCTGTGCTGGGCAAGGTCATGCAGGCGCAGAGTTGCCTGATCGCTGCACCGGAAATGGCCGGGGCCGATGTGCTGGTCGCGCCCGCGGTGGACATGCCCAGCATGTCTGACCGAGCCGCGCAAGAGCGCGCCATTCAGGCAGGGTACACGGCCACGCACGCGGCGCTGGCAAAGTGGCGCTCAAGCGCCACCAGCCGGTGACCGCCTCCCCGCGAAGCGAATGCACGCGAACACCGCATGGACGCTCATCCGCGCTCTTTTTCGGCCTTCGGCTCTTTCGGGTTCACCGCACTTCCAGCGGCGCTGCCACCCAGCACGCCGGCCACGCCGCCTATCGTGCCCCCCACGACCACGCCCACTGGCCCGGCCACACCAGCGCCTATGGCGGCACCTGTGGCGGCACCGATCATCATGCCGCCACCGGTCATCACCGACTGGGCTTCACGCTCGGCTTCTTCAGAGTCGATGGGTACTTGTGCGGCGGGTGCCGGATCTTGTGACGGAATGCCATGGCCCGGACGGGCCTGTTCGGCCAGATCCTGGTCGACAGGCACAGCTATCAGGGATGGAGAAGAAGTTGCATTCATGGTGCGCTCCTTGGAAATCCATGCATTGATGAGCCCAACCCATCCATGCACGACTTTCTTTTAGCGCCCGCACAAATTCGCATGGGTCGTCCCGCAGGCCGTGTGCTTGTAGGACAACGCCCCATAGAGGAAAGCCGGAGGCTGCGCACCGGCTGCCCGCCCACCCCCAGTGGCGGCGATCACACCTTGGAGAAGTCCGGCTTGCGGCGCTCCATGAAGGCACCAAAGGCTTCTTTGGCGGCCGGCTCCTGCAGCATGCGGCCGAAGCTGGCGCCCTCTTCGGCCATCACGGCCATCACCTGCTGGGTCTGGCCTTTTTTCATGAGTCGCTTGGTTTCAATGAGTGAGCTGATGGGCTTGGCCGCCAGCTTGTGCGCCACGCCTTGTGCGTAGCCTGCGGCTTCCATGGGCGGCAGCACGCGGTTGACCAGGCCCACTTCCAGCGCGGCTTCGGCCATGAAGGGCTCACCCAGCAGCAGGGCTTCTGCCGCGCGGTGGTAGCCCAGCATCTGCGGCACCAGCAGGCTGGAGGCCGCTTCAGGGCACAGGCCCAGGTTCACGAAGGGCATGGAGAACGCGGCGTTGTCACCGGCGTAGACCAGGTCGCAATGAAACAGCAGGGTGGTGCCGATGCCCACGGCGGGGCCGCAGACCGCCGCAATCACGGGCTTGGGAAACTGCGCAATGCCCCGAAGAAAACGGAACACCGGCGACTCTGCCGTGGCGGGTGGGTTGTTGAGGAAGTCGCCGATGTCGTTACCGGCAGAGAAGATGGCTTCGTTGCCCTGGAACACCACGCAGCGCACGCTGTCGTCGGCTTCCGCGGCAGCCAGTGCGTCGGCCATCGCGCCGTACATGGCTGCGGTGATGGAGTTCTTCTTGTCCGGGCGGTTGAAGGTGAGGGTGCAGACGCCGGCTTCGGTGTGGACGAGGATGTCGCTCATGGTGTGGCTTTCAGAAAGCGCCCCCGGGGGCAAGTGAGTTGCGTCAAAGGATTCGAAAATTACCATGGATGGTCACGGCGCCGTGTCATCGGGAAGACGTACCCCCCCATTTGAAGACACGACGTCACAGGCAGCGCTGGTGACAGCAATCCATCCGGAGCAGAGTGCCACCTTCCAGAGATGCCGTGGATCCGGCTCCGCCGGGCTGCAGGCATCGCCCCCCTGGTGACGCGAAGCGGCGCGGGGGGGTGGGTCGTTAGACCCTTTCGATAATTCCGGCAGCGCCCTGCCCCATGCCCACACACATCGTCACCATGCCGTACTTCTTGTTGTGCCGGCGCAGCGCATGCACCACCGTCGCGGCACGGATGGCGCCGGTGGCGCCCAGCGGGTGACCCAGCGCGATGGCACCACCCATGGGGTTGACCTTGGCCGGGTCCAGGCCCAGGGTGTTCATCACGGCGAGCGACTGGGCAGCGAACGCTTCGTTGAGTTCGAACCAGTCGATGTCGTCCTGCTTCAGGCCGGCGTACTTCAACGCAGCGGGAATGGCCTCAATGGGGCCGATGCCCATGATGTGCGGCGGCACGCCCCGGCTGGCGTAGCTCACGAAACGGGCCAGCGGCGTGAGGTTGTAGCGCTTGAGCGCGGCCTCGCTCACCACGATCAGCGCGCCCGCGCCATCGCTGGTCTGCGAGCTGTTGCCGGCCGTCACCGAGCCGCGCGCGGCAAACACCGTGCGCAGCTTGGCCAGGCCTTCCAGCGAGGTGTCGGGCCGCGCGCCTTCGTCCAGGCTCACGGTGCGCGTGGTCGTGCTCACCTCGGCACTCTCCAGGTCCACGCTGCGCTCGGTCACTTCCACCGGTGTGATCTCGTCGGTGAACTCGCCGTTCTTCATGGCCAGCACGGCGCGCTGGTGCGACTGCACCGCAAACGCGTCCTGTGCGTCGCGCGACACCTTCCACTGCTGCGCCACCTTCTCTGCAGTGAGGCCCATCCCGTAGGCGATGCCGTAGCTCTCCACGTCGTCGGTGTTGCTGAAAATGCTGGGCGAGAGGCTGGGCGAGTTGCCCATCATGGGCACCATGCTCATGCTCTCGGTGCCAGCAGCGATCATCACGTCGGCCTCACCCACGCGAATGCGGTCAGCGGCCATCTGCAAGGCAGAAAGGCCGGAGGCACAGAAGCGGTTGACCGTGATGCCCCCCACGCTGTTGGGCAGGCCGGCGAGGATGGCGCCAATGCGCGCCACGTTCAGGCCCTGCTGCGCTTCCGGAATGGCACAACCGCAGATCACGTCTTCCACGGCTTTCGGGTCCAGCCCCGGCACCTGGGCCATCGCCGAACGCAGGGCGTGGGCCAGCAGGTCGTCCGGGCGCAGGTGCTTGAAGGAGCCCTTGTGCGAACGGCCGATGGGGGTGCGGGTGGCGGCGACGATGTAGGCGTCTTGAATCTGTTTGCTCATGGTGGTTCCTAAGTGTCTTGCTCCCTCTCCCGCTTGCGGGAGAGGGTTGGGGTGAGGGTCTGCAACGTCTGCCAGATCTTCTCCAGCACGGCAGGGGTTTCATTCATCACTTCATGGTTCCAGAACCTGATCACCGTCAGGCCCTGGGATTCAATCAAAGCGGTTCGCGCCTGGTCATAGTCTTGTTGCTCCGCATGCTGGCCGCCATCAATCTCAATGACAAGACCGACTTCAAGACAAACGAAGTCGAGGATGTAGGGACCGAGCGCACGTTGGCGGCGGAACTTGAATCCCTGAAAACGCCGGCCTTTGAAGTGCTGCCAGAGCAAGGACTCAGCGTCTGTCATCTGACCGCGCAACTCACGCGCTTTCACCTTGGCGCCTGCCCTCACCCCAACCCTCTCCCGCACGCGGGAGAGGGGGTAAGTCACGTCGGCCTCGGCAGTCTTCATCACTTCAATTCCGAACCGGCTTCCCGGTATTCAACATCCCCAGAATCCGCTCCTGCGTCTTCGGATGCACGATCAGCGAACAGAAAGCCTGCCGCTCCAGCGTCATCAGGTAGTCCTCGTTCACCAGCGTGCCCGCCTCCACGTCACCCCCGGTCACCACGTTCGCGATCAGCGACGCAATGTGAAAGTCGTGTTGGCTGATGAAGCCGCCGTCGCGCATGTTGACCAGGCTGCCCAGGATGGTGGCCTTGCCATCGCGGCCGACCACCGGGAACAGGCGTTTGTGCGGTGCGCGGTAGCCACCATTGAACAAAGCCTTGGCCTCGTTGATGGCCACAAACAGCAACTCATCCTTGTGCGGCACGATCACGTCGGAGTGCAGCACATAGCCCAGCTTGCGCGACTCCAGCGCGCTGGTGCCCACTTTGGCCATGGCCGCGGCGGTGAAGCCTTCGGTCAGGAAGGGCAGCAGGTCCTTGCCGGTGGAGGTCTCTGCATTCTCGGCCGCGCGGCGCGCGATGTAGGTGAGACCACCAGCGCCGGGCACCAGGCCCACGCCCACTTCCACCAGGCCGATGTAGCTTTCCATGTGCACCACGCGGCGCGCGCTGTACACGGCCAGTTCGCAGCCGCCGCCCAGCGCCAGGCCGCGCACGGCCGACACCACCGGCACGTTGGCATAACGCAGGCGCAGCATGGTCTGCTGCATGAAGCCTTCGGCGTCTTCGATCGCGCTCACGCCCACCGCCATGAAGGCCGGCAGCATGGCCTGCAGATCGGCGCCGGCACTGAACGGCTCGTCGCCCGACCAGACCACCAGTCCCTGGTATTCCTTCTCGGCCAGGTCCACGGCGGCCATCAAGCCCTCGCACACTTCCGGGCTGATCGCGTGCATCTTGGTCTTGATGCTGGCGATCAGCACCTGCTCGTCGAGCGTCCAGATGCGGATGGCATCGTTCTCTTCGATCGTGGTTCCAGCCGTTTCGAACTTCGGCCCGGCTTCGCCCAGCAACAGCTCCGGGAAGTGCTGGCGCTGGTACACCGGCAGTTGCAGGCGGCCTTCGAATTCGCCCTTGGTGGGGTTCCATGAACCTTGTGCGGTGTGCACGCCACCGGCCTCGGCCACGGGGCCCTTGAACACCCACTCCGGCAGGGGTGCTTTGCTCAACGCTTTGCCTGCGGCTATGTCTTCCTGGATCATCTTCGCCACTTCAAGCCAACCGGCTTCCTGCCAGAGCTCAAACGGGCCTTGCTTCATGCCAAAGCCCCAGCGCATGGCCTGGTCCACGTCGCGCGCGGTCTCGGCGATGGTGGCCAGGTGCACCGCAGCGTAATGGAAGCTGTTGCGCAGGATCGCCCAGAGGAACTGGCCCTGCGGGCCTTCGGCGTTGCGCAGCAGTTGCAGGCGCTCGGCGGCCGGGCGCTTGAGCATGCGGCCATAGACCTCGTCGGCCTTTTCGCCAGCGGGCACGTATTCGCCACTGGCCAGATCGAAGCGCAGGATGTCGCGGCCCACCTTCTTGAAGAAGCCGGCCTTGGTCTTTTGGCCCAGGTTCTTGAGCTCCAGCAGTTTGGCCAGCACCGGCGGCGTGCCGAAGCTGCCATAGAACGGGTCGGTCTCCAGGTTCAGGTTGTCCTGCAAGGTCTTGACCACATGGGCCATGGTGTCCAGGCCCACCACGTCGGCGGTGCGGAAGGTGCCGCTGCTGGCGCGGCCCAGGCGCTTGCCGGTGAGGTCGTCGACCACGTCGTAGGTGAGCCCGAAGTTCTCCACCTCCTTCATCGTGGCCAGCATGCCGGCGATGCCGATGCGGTTGGCCACGAAGTTGGGGGTGTCCTTGGCGCGCACCACACCCTTGCCCAGGCCGCTGGTGACGAAGGTCTCCAGGTCGTTGAGGATCTGCGGCTCGGTGGTGGGGGTGGCGATCAGTTCCACCAGCGTCATGTAGCGCGGCGGGTTGAAGAAGTGGATGCCGCAGAAGCGCGGCTTGATTGCTTCGGGCAGCACTTCAGACAGCTTGGTGATCGACAGGCCCGAGGTGTTGGACGCGACGATGGCGTGTTCGGCGATGAAGGGCGCGATCTTGGTGTACAGGTCCAGCTTCCAGTCCATGCGCTCGGCAATGGCCTCGATGATCAGGTCGCAGTCGCGCAACTGCTCCATGTGTTCTTCGTAATTGGCCTGACCGATCAGATCGGCATCGCTGGCCACACCCAACGGCGAAGGCTTGAGTTTCTTCAGGCCTTCCACGGCACGGGTGACGATGCCGTTTTTCGGGCCTTCCTTGGCTGGAAGATCGAACAGCACCACGGGTACCTTGACGTTGACCAGATGCGCAGCAATCTGCGCGCCCATGACGCCTGCGCCGAGCACGGCGACTTTTTTCACTTGAAATCGGTTCATTGGTTTTCCATGAAAGTGGTGTGGATCGCGTTCACTCGACCCTTGTCCAGACTTGGGTGCGGTAGAACGGACCGATGTAGCCACGGATCTGCAGCTTCTTGCCTTCTTCCTGCAGCGTCATGCGCAAGGTGTATTCCTTGCCGTTTTCGGGGTCGAGGATCTTGCCGCCTTCCCACAGCGCTTCGCTGGCGTTTTTCTTCGCACCCCGGATGATTTCCATGCCCAGCTTGGGTTTGTCCTTGCGGTCACCGGTGCACAGCGTGCAATTAGGTTCGCTGCTCTCGGTCAGGGCCTTTTCGATCCTACCGTTCAGAGCACCCGAAGGCGTGGCCGCGATACGGATCTCCGCCTTGGCCTCACCCGTCTTGTCGTCCACGTTGCGCCAGAGACCCTCGGGGGTCATTTGTGCAAAGGCCATCGTCGAGGCCAACGACAGCAGGACTGGCAGGGTCTTGATCATGAAAATCTCCTTGGAGCGAAATGTCTGAAGCCAGTAACACCGCGGAACTGGCTCTGCCAGGCCGCAGGTGTTGCTCCCTGGGGGGAGGCGCCGAAGGCGCTTCGGGGGGTTACGCAAGCGCTGCGTCGGTGTCCATCAACACCTTGCTGCCGGCCCGTGCCGTGCGCATCAGCGTCGCCGTCTCAGGGAACAGCTTGGCGAAGTAGAAGCGTGCGGTCTGCAGCTTGGCCTGGTAGAACGGGTCGGTGTTGCCAGCAGCGATTTCACGCAGTGCCACCTGCGCCATGCGGGCCCAGAAGTAGCCGAACACCAGATGGCCCGCCACGCGCAGGTAGTCCACGGCGGCAGCGCCCACTTCGTCTGCGTTCTGCAGGCCCTTGAAGCCGATTTCGGTGGTGAACTTGGTGATCTGTTCACCCAGCACGGCCAGCGGGTTGATGAACTCGGCCATCTTTTCGTTGACGCCCTCTTCCATCACCAGCGCACCCACCAGCTTGCCGAACTTCTTCAGCGTGGCGCCGTTGTTGCCCAGCACCTTGCGGCCCAGCAGGTCCAGGGCCTGGATGGTGTTGGTGCCTTCGTAAATCATGTTGATGCGGGCATCGCGCACAAACTGCTCCATGCCCCATTCCTTGATGTAGCCGTGGCCACCAAAGACCTGCTGACACATGGTGGCGGCCTGGTAGCCGTTGTCGGTAAGGAAAGCTTTGGTGATGGGGGTGAGCAGCGAGAGCATGTCGTCGCTGTCCTTGCGCACTTGCTCAATCGGGTGGCTGTGCACCTTCTCCAGCAGCACCGAACAGAACATGGCCAGTGCGCGGCCACCTTCGGCGTACGCCTTGGCGGTGAGCAGCATTTTGCGCACGTCGGGGTGCACGATGATCGGATCGGCCGGCTTGTCCTTGGCCTTGGGGCCAGTCAGGCTGCGCATCTGGATGCGGTCCTTGGCGTAGGCCAGGGCGTTCTGGTAAGCCACTTCGGTCAGGCCCAGGCTCTGGTTGCCCACGCCCAGTCGTGCGGCGTTCATCATCACGAACATGCCCTGCATGCCCTTGTTGGGCTGGCCCACCATGGTGCCGATGGCGCCATCGATCACGATCTGCGCAGTGGCGTTGCCGTGGATGCCCATCTTGTGCTCCAGGCCGCCACAGTAGATGCCGTTGCGCTCACCCAGCGTGCCGTCCTTTTTCACGTTGAACTTGGGCACGATGAACAGGCTCACGCCCTTGATGCCGGGAGGCGCATCGGGCAGGCGAGCCAGCACCAGGTGGATGATGTTGTCGGCCATGTCGTGTTCACCGGCGCTGATGAAGATCTTGTTGCCGGTGAGCTTGTAGGTGCCGTCGGGTTGTGGATCGGCCTTGGTGCGCATCAGGCCCAGGTCGGTGCCGCAGTGGGGCTCGGTCAGGCACATGGTGCCGGTCCATTCGCCGCTGGTCATCTTGCGCAGGTAGGTGGCCTTCTGCTCGTCGGTACCGAAGGTGTGCAGCGCGGCGTAGGCGCCGTGCGTGAGGCCGGGGTACATGGTCCAGGCCTGGTTGGCCGAGTTCATCATTTCGTACAGGCACTGGTTCACCACCAGCGGCAGGCCCTGCCCACCAAACTCGGGATCGCAGCTCAGCGCGGCCCAGCCGCCTTCCACATAGGTTTTGTAGGCTTCCTTGAAGCCGGTGGGTGTGGTGACCTCATGTGTCTTCTGGTCCAGCTTGCAGCCTTCGGTGTCGCCGCTGATGTTGAGGGGGAAGATCACCTCGGACGCGAACTTGCCGCCTTCTTCGAGCACCGCGTTGATGGTGTCCACGTCGATCTCGGCGTGCTGGGGGAAGGCCTTGAAGTCTTCCATCACGTTGAGCACTTCGTGCATCACAAACTGCATGTCTCGCAGGGGCGGGTTGTAAACGGGCATGGGGAATCTCCTGTGCTGGGTTTGTGAAAAATGAAAGGGCGTTCAGGCGGCTGCCAGCGGGCCTTTGCGCCTGCGTGTGGCTCGCGCCGCTGCACTCGGTGGCAGATCGGTCTGGCTGTATCGGGACAAGATGCTTTCGAACGCCTGCGTTGCGCGACGCAATGAGTCGGGGCTTCGCAGAAAACGCGCTTCGTAGTGCAAGGCAAGAATCAGCGCATGCACTTCGAAGGCCATTTGCGCTGCGTCGGTATCGGCACGCAGGTGGCCTTCTGCCACGGCCAGTTCCACGGCGCGGCGCATGGCGCTGAGCCAGGTGTTGACCGAACTGGCGAGCGCGTCGCGCACCGGACCGGGGCGGTCGTCGAACTCCACCGCGCCGCTGATGTAGATGCAGCCGGAATCGATCTCGACCGAGGTGCGCTTCATCCAGTTGTCGAACAGCATGCGCAGTCGCGGCAGGCCGCGCGGCGCATTCATGGCTGGGTAAAACACCTCGTCCTCGAACCGGGTGTGGTACTCACGGACCACGGAAATCTGCAGTTCCTCGCGCGAACCAAAATGCGCAAACACGCCCGACTTGCTCATCTGCATCACCTCGGCCAAGGCCCCGATGGACAGGCCCTCAAGACCGATCTGCGTCGCCAGCCCCAGTGCGGCGTCCACGATCGCGGCCTTGGTCTGCTGACCTTTCTGCAAGGGCTTGCGGGAAAGCTCTTCGGTGCGGCTGCGCTTGTGCAGGGGTATGACACTCATGGGTGGGGTTCTCGGGTGAACAAAAACAAGACCGCTCGAATAATCGAACGGTCGTGCTATTTTTACACCAAAGCGAAGCCGAAGGGGCGATTGCCCGGAGATAAATCCGGAATATGTTTAGGGACCACGCCCTAAATCACGGAGCAGGTGCGCGGCGCTCCCTCCGACAGGTCATCAGAGATGCGTGACCGGCAGCAACAAAGCCAGGCTGTGTTCCAGGTGTTCGCTGGGTGAGCGCTTGAACCCGCTGCGTGCAAAACGCTGCAGGCGCCCGACGCAGAAGGCGGTGATGGCCGAAGCGTCGGCCTGGGCATCCACCGTGGGTGTGGCCACCTGTGCCACCAGGGCCACTTCACGCAGGTTCTGCCGAAGTGCGGACTCGATCTTGTCGAAGAACAGGTTCATGCGTTGCTGCAGGCGCTCGTTTTCGTGAACCAGTGCGTCGCCCACCATCACACGCGTCATGCCCGGGTTCTTTTCACCGAACTGCAGCAGCAAGGTCACCAGCTTGCGCGAACGCGCGTTGCCGTCGGGCTCACGCTCCACCAGCTGGTTGACCAGACCGAACACCGATTGTTCGATGAACTCGATCAGGCCCTCGAACATCTGCGCCTTGCTGGCAAAGTGCCGGTACAGCGCGGCCTCGCTCACTTCCAGCCGGGCGGCCAGTGCGGCCGTGGTGACGCGCTCGGCACCGGGTTGTTCCAGCATGGCCGCCAGCGCCTGAAGAATCTGCACGCGGCGTTCACCCGGTTTGGGCCGCTTTCGCCCGTTGCCTTCAGTCGCAGCCGCCGCTTCCGCAGGGCTGTCGGGGGCGATGTCGGCCATGGGCATGTGCTCAGGTGCGCTGGAGGTCATGGGCAGTCGGTCCGTCGGTTGTCTGCTGGCGGGCCAGATGTGCGCCCGGTTTCTTTTGTCATCCCTTGTTTCATTTTCGCACAGGCTTTCCCGGTTCCAAGGGAGCACTCATGCGACGGCGGCAAACACCACGCGCACACGCAGCCCATGCCCCATGGCGCCCACGGCAAGCTGGAGTTGCGTATGGTGCGCGCGAGCGATTTCATCTGCAATGGCCAGGCCCAGTCCGTTGCCCTCGCCCACGGTGCCCGGTACGCGGTAAAAGCGTTGCAGCACCCGCTCCTGCTCATCACAGGGAATGCCCGGGCCATCGTCTTCGACCTCCAGCCAGGCGCTGCGTTCGTCAGGCGATTTCGTCTGGCCGCAGCGCAGGGTGACGCGGCCGCCCACCGGGGTGTAGCGGATGGCGTTGTCCACCAGGTTGATAAGCAGCTCGCGCAGCAACCAGGCATGTCCCCGCACCTGCGCTTCCCGGGTTTCAAGGCCCAGATCGATCTGTCGGTCCGCCGCGGCGTCCAGGTAGAGCGCCAGAATGCTCTCGCACAGGTCCTTGAGGTCGACCTGCTGCTCAGGCTGGGCTTCCACGCTGACCGTGTCGGCACGCGACAAGGCCAGCAACTGGTTGGCCAGTTGCGAGGTTCGGCGTGTGGCATCGCGCATGCGGCGCACCTGATCCACCCGCAAGGGCAAGAGTTCTCCGGTGGACATGCCGCGCGCCGCCTGCGCCCAGGCTTCCACCTGGGCCTGCAAGCCAGCCAGCGGCGTGCGCAACTGGTGTGCCGCATCGGCCACAAAGCGGCGCTGCGCCTCCGTCTGCGCATTGACCAAGCCAAACAGCCGGTTGAGCGAAGCCACCAGCGGGCGCACCTCGGAAGGCGCACTGTCGGTGACGATCGGGCTGAGGTCACGCGGGGAGCGGCGCTCAACCGCCTGCTTGAGATCGATCAACGGCTGCAAGGCCCGCGCCACCGCCCAGGTGACGGCGATGGCGGCCAGCACCAACAGTGCGACGTTGGGCAGCAGCACCCGCAAGAGCACCGTCTGCAACCAGTTCTGCCGCGCGTCCGATCCATCGGCCAGCATCACGATCAGGTCACCCGCCGAACTGCTGCTGCGCTGCGCCACCACCCGGTAGGTGATGCCGCCTTCCACCACGCTCAGGAATTCAGGATCGCCGGTCGCTGGCAGCACGGTGGGGAACCAGGACTCACCCAATAAGGGCGTGCCTTGTGCATTGAAGATGCCGTAAAAGGCCACGCCTTCCCGCTCCTTGAGGAACTCGTCCACCGGCGGCGCCAGCAGCAGGGCCAGGCCGGGCTGGGTCTGAGAGAGGGCGCCTTGATTCAGAAACGGTTCGGTGGCGCTGTCGACTGCCTGGCGACGCTGGGTGGTCACCACCACCGAATCCACCAGCAACGGCACCAGGCGCAGCAATTGTTGGTCTTGTTGCAAGGCGGCCGTGCCCGCTCGTTGGTAGTGCAAATACACACTGACCAGCGCCACCACACCCAGTGGCAGCATCAGCAGCACCAGCAGGCGGCGCTGCAAACCCCAGATCATGCCCTCGGGGGCACTGCGATCAGGAAAGAGGCGCATCGCTGCCGGTCGAGCGCAGTTCGAGACGGTAGCCAAACCCGCGGATCGCGCGCAACGCCACACCCGCCGGGTCCAGTTTGGCTCGCAGCCGCGAGATGTAGACCTCGATGGCGTTGGGCGTGATCTCTTTGTCCCAACCGGTGAGCGCCTGCAGCAGCTTGTCTTTTGCCGCCGGCTTGGGCGCCTGCATCAGCAGGTACTCCAGCACCGACCACTCACGCGGCCCCAGCTCCATGGTCTCCCCTGACAAGGTGGCGCGCCGGTGGGCCGTGTCCATCTCGATCGGGCCAAAGGCCAGCACCGCCGACGTGGCAGCCTGTGAACGCCGGAGCAAGGCGCGCAGGCGGGCGAGCAATTCTGGCAGTTCGAAGGGCTTGACCATGTAGTCGTCTGCCCCGAGGTCGAGGCCTTGTACGCGGTCCTGTAAGGCATCGCGCGCGGTCAGGATCAGCACCGGCATGGCCAGGCCACCCGTGCGAAGGCGCCGCGTCAAGGTGAGTCCATCAATGCCGGGCAGACCGATGTCAACGATCGCGAGATCGAAGCTGTCGCTCTGCAAGGCCACTTCTGCCCGCTCGGCGCTGCCCACCCAGTCCACGGTGTAACCAGCATCACAAAGCCCCAGCTTGATGCCACTGGCCACCATCACATCGTCTTCGACCAAAAGCAACCGCATCTAGAGACTCCCCCTGCCGCGCTTCGCGCGATCCCCCTGAGGGGGACGCACCCTGGGACCGGCAAAGCCGGATCCTCGGGTGCCCTGGACAACTGCCCCTTCGCCGGCAGCGGGCTTGGCGGCCAACATTTCAGTGTGATCTGATCATGGTGCCGAAGGGCTGGTCACCTAAGACCTCGAGCAGCAGCGCGTGCGGCACGCGACCGTCCAGGATGTGCACGGCATTCACACCGCTCTTGGCCGCATCCAGTGCACCGGCAATCTTGGGCAGCATGCCGCCGGAGATGGTGCCGTCTTCGCACAGTTCGTCGATGCGGCGCGGCGTGAGTTCGGTCAGCAGTTGGCCGTCCTTGTCGAGCACGCCCGGGATGTTGGTCAGCATGAGCAGTTTCTCGGCCTGCAGCACGGTCGCCAGCTTGGCGGCCACCACGTCGGCATTGATGTTGTAGCTCTCGTTGCTGGCGCCAAAACCGATGGGGCTGACCACCGGAATGAAGGCATCGTCTTGCAGGGCCTGCACCACACCCGGGTCGATGCTTTCAATGTCGCCCACCTGTCCCACGTCGTGTTCCAGGCTGGGGTCTTTCGCGTCGGCCATGCGCAGCTTGCGTGCCCGGATCATGGCGCCATCGCGCCCGGTGAGGCCCACCGCCTTGCCACCGGCCTGGTTGATCAGGCCCACGATGTCCTGTTGCACCTGGCCCGCCAGCACCCACTCCACGACCTCCATGGTCTCTTCGTCGGTGACGCGCATGCCCTGAATGAACTGGCCCTGCTTTCCCAGGCGCTTGAGCAGCGTCTCGATCTGCGGGCCGCCGCCGTGCACCACCACCGGGTTGATGCCCACCAGCTTGAGCAAAACCACGTCTTCGGCAAAGGCCTGTTGCAAGAGAGGGTCGGTCATGGCGTTGCCGCCGTACTTGATGACCATGGTCTTGCCGTGGTACTTGCGGATGTAGGGCAAGGCCTGCGCAAGCAGTTCGGCTTTTTCGCGGGGCTTGATGTGGGAAATATTGACGGCGGCAGAAGTGGACATGCTTCAGGTTCCCGGTGAAGGCTTGACGGTGCGCAAATTGTAGGCCGCGCCGCCGGGGTCCCCGCGCACCCCGCCCCCGGGTACCCAATCCGATCAGAAGCTGAGGTTTTCGAGCGTGAGCAAAAGACGCTCAGCCTCTCAGCTCAGCGCGCGCTGGATGATGATTTTCTGCACATCCGACGTGCCTTCGTAGATCTGGCACACCCGCACATCGCGGTAGATGCGCTCCACCGGAAAGTCGCTCACATAGCCGTAGCCGCCGTGGATCTGGATCGCGTCGGAACACACCTTTTCCGCCATCTCGCTGGCAAACAGTTTGGCCATGGCCGCTTCCTTCAGGCAGGGCTGGCCGGCGTCGCGCAAGGCGGCGGCGTGTTGCACCAGCGCGCGGGCGGCCTCGATCTGGGTCGCCATGTCGGCCAGCCGGAAGCCCACGGCCTGGTGGTTGAAGATGGGCTGGCCAAAACTTTCCCGCTCCTTGGCGTAGCTGAGCGCACACTCAAAAGCGCTGCGCGCCATACCGATGCTCTGCGCCGCAATGCCGATGCGCCCACCCTCAAGCGCGCTCAGGGCAATCTTATAGCCCTCGCCTTCGGCGCCAATCAGGTGGTCTGCCGGAATGCGGCAATTGTCAAAATTGATCTGCGCGGTGTCGCTGCTGTGCTGCCCCAGCTTGTCTTCCAGCCGCGCCACCACATAGCCGGGCGCGCTGGTGGGCACGATGAAGGCACTCATGCCCTTCTTGCCCGCGCCCTTGTCGGTCACCGCGATCACGATGGCCACGTCACCGTTCTTGCCACTGGTGATGAACTGCTTCACGCCGTTGATCACGTATTCGCCGCCCTGTTTGACGGCGGTGGTGCGCAAAGCGGATGCATCCGAACCCACATGCGGTTCGGTCAGGCAGAAGGCGCCCAGCATCTGCCCGGCCGCCAGCGGCCGCAGCCACTGTTCCTGCTGCTGTGGGTTGCCATAGCGCATGAGGATGGCGTTGACCGGGCAATTGGTCACCGAAATCACCGTGCTGGTGCCACCGTCGCCGGCGGCAATTTCTTCCAGCACCACGGCCAGGGTCGCGTAGTCCAGCCCCGCCCCACCCAGCGCCTCAGGCACGCAGATGCCGTAAGCCCCCAGCTCGGCCAGGCCCTTGTGCACGTCTTTGGGGAAGTGGTGTTCCTTGTCCCATTTGGCCGCATGTGGCCACAGCTGCTCCTGGGCAAAGGCGCGCACCGCGTCGCGGATCATGAGTTGGTCTTGGGTCAGCATGAAAGGTCCAGAAAAAGAACTACCAATGATCGGCACGCCGGCCGTCGAAATGCAGCAGGCAGCCGTTGTCTTCGGGTGTGAGATTGGCGATCACTTTGCGCAGCCCGCTCACGCTGTCTTCCAGCGACACTGGCGCCGCTGCACCACCCATGTCGGTCTGCACCCAGCCAGGGTCCAGCGCCACCAGGCGGGCCGCCGGGTAATCAAAGCGCGCGCTGCTCAGCGCCATGTTCAGCGCTGCCTTGCTCACGCGGTACAGCCAGGCATTACTCGCGGGCACGCTGGCGATCTGGCTCATGCGGCTGGAGAGCACACCGAACACGCCCTGCGCGGCTTCCACCATCGGCAGCACCTGGGGCGTCACCTGCATGGCACCCAGCACGTTGGTGTGCATGACCCGGTCAAACGCTTCACGCGTGGGCGGCGTGGTGGCACTGGCGCGGTCCATCACGCCAGCCACGTAAAGCGCCACATCCAGCTTCTCGCCGTCAAGCTGCCAGGCCAGGCCGCTCACGCTGGCCGGGTCGCTCACGTCCACCCGCAGCACTTCGGCACCGAGGGCTTTCAGCCGCGCCACACCGGCATCGTTCCGCGCCGTGGCGATCACGCGCCGGCCTTCGGCCAGGTACTGCCGAACCAGTTCGAGACCAATGCCTCGCGAGGCGCCAACGACGAGAACCGCGTTCATGAGGGTTCGTGGCAAGCCACGGCCAGTTTGTTGCCATCCGGGTCCCGGAAGTAGGCGCCATAGTAGTGGGCGTGGTATTCGGGCCGCAGACCGGGTGGGCCTTCGCAACGCCCACCCTGCGCCAGCGCTTCCCGGTGCGCCGCATCCACAGCAGCCCGGCTACTGGCCATGAAGGCCGTCATTTGGCCATTGCCCGCTTGGTGCGCTTCGCCGTCGTGTGGATGCGCAATCACGAAGTACGGGCGTTGGCCACCAGCGCTGTGCCAGCCGGCCCAAGGTCGCGCAGGCTCGCAAAAGCGCAGCGTGTGGCCCAGACAGCCCATCACCGCGCTGTAGAAGCGCAAGGCACGATCAAAGTCGGACACACCGACGAAGACATGGGACAACATGCTCAAACGCCTCGGCTCACAACATTTCAATGGCCATCGCCGTGGCCTCACCACCGCCAATGCACAAGGTGGCCACGCCCTTCCTGCCGCCGCGTGCCTGCAGCGCATGCAGCAGGGTGACCAGAATGCGTGCGCCACTCGCGCCGATGGGGTGGCCCAGCGCGCAGGCGCCGCCGTTCACGTTGACCTTCTCATGCGGAATGGACAGTTCGGTCATCAGCGCCATGGGCACCACGGCGAACGCTTCGTTGATCTCCCACAGATCCACGTCGGCCACGCTCCAGCCGGTTTTCGCCAGCAGCTTCTGGGTGGCGCCCACGGGGGCGGTGGCGAACCAGTTTGGCTCCTGCGCGTGGGTGGCATGGGCCACGATGCGGGCCAGCGGCTTCAGTCCCTGGGCCTGCGCGGTGGACTGGCGCATCAGCACCAGCGCGGCCGCGCCGTCGTTGATCGAGGAACTGGAAGCGGCGGTGATGGTGCCGTCTTTCTTGAATGCTGGTTTCAGGCTGGTGACCTTGTCGAGCTTGACCTTGCCCGGGCCTTCGTCCACAGACACCACACGTTCACCGCTGCGGTCCTTCACGGTCACCGGCGCTATCTCTTTCGCAAACGCACCACTCTCCGTGGCGGCCTTGGCGCGCGTGACCGAGGCAATGGCGAAGGCGTCCTGCTGTTCGCGGGTGAAGCTGTATTTGGCGGCGCAGTCTTCGCCGAAGGTCCCCATCGAGCGACCGGCTTCGTAGGCGTCTTCCAGACCGTCGAGCATCATGTGGTCGTAGATCTTGTCGTGGCCCATGCGGTAGCCGCCACGGCCCTTGAGCATCAGGTAAGGGGCATTGGTCATGCTCTCCATGCCACCAGCCACCATCACGGTGGCGCTGCCGGCCATCAGCATGTCGTGCGCCAGCATCGTGGCCTTCATGCCGGAACCGCACATCTTGGACAAGGTGACCGCACCGGCCGACAGCGGCAAGCCGCCCTTGATCGCTGCCTGGCGCGCGGGCGCCTGACCTTGGCCGGCCATGAGGCAGTTGCCGAACAGCACTTCGTCGACCAGCGCCTTGTCCACGCCTGATCGCTCAACCGCAGCCTGGATGGCCACACCGCCCAGGTCGTGCGCGGACTGGCTGGCGAAATCGCTCTGGAAAGAGCCCATGGGGGTGCGGGCGGCCCCGACGATGACGATGGGATCGGTGGTGTTGCTCATGTAAACGCTCCTGAAAAAAAGGGGTCAAGGGAGGCCGTCAGGCCAGTGTGTGTGAAAGGAAGCGGCGGTCCCGCTCGTAGGGGAAAACGTCGTGCACATGCCCGGCGGCAATGCGTTCCTTGTGCGACTGCCAGAAATCGCGGTCCAGCAGGTCGGCGTGGTGCTTCATGAATTCCTCGCGCACCAGCGGATTGCCCAGCAGAAAGGGGCCGAAGGTCTCGGGAAACACGTCGTGCTTGCCCACCGAATACCAGACCTCGCCTGACATCTCGTCTTCTTCATTGCGCGGCGCGGGCACGCGGCGGAAGTTGCAGTCGGTGATGTATTCGATCTCGTCGTAGTCGTAGAACACCACCTTGCCGTGGCGGGTGATGCCGAAGTTCTTCCACAACATGTCGCCGGGGAAGATGTTGGCGGCTACCAGGTCCTTGATGGCGTTGCCGTACTCCACCACCGCGCGCTTCAACTGGGCACGGGCGGGCGCGTCGTCGGCCTTGGCTTGCAAGGTGTCGAAGGCTTCCTGCAGGTAGATGTTGAGCGGAATCATGCGCCGCTCGATATAGCAATGCTTGACCACGACCTCGATGTCGCCGTCGCCGTTGCGGTCGGAGATTTCCAGCTGGCTGGGGGCGAACTTCTGGATCTCTTCGATCAATTCGTCGGTGAAGCGGTCACGTGGGAAGCCCACCTCGGAGAACTCCAGCGTGTCGGCCATGCGGCCCACGCGATCATGCTGTTTCACCAGCAGGTATTTGTTGCGGATCTGCTCGCGCGAGGTGTCCTTCTGGGGCGGGTAGTAGTCCTTGATGACCTTGAACACGAACGGAAACGAAGGCAGATCGAACACCAGCATCACCATACCCTTGATGCCGGGGGCAATGCGGAACTTGTCGGTGCTGTGCCGCATGTGAAACAGGAAGTCGCGGTAGAACAGCGTCTTGCCCTGCTTGGCCAGGCCGAGCGCGTTGTAGAACTCGGCGCGCGGCTTGCGCGGCATCATGCTGCGCAGGAACTGCACATAGGCGCTCGGGATTTCGATGTCGACCATGAAATAGGCGCGCGCAAAACTGAACAGGATCAGCAGGTCGTCCTCGCCGAACAGCGCCGCATCGATCACCAGTTTGCCGTCGGCGTTGTGCAGGATGGGCAGCGCGAAAGGCACTTCCTGGAAGCCGTTGATGATCTTGCCCACCACGTAGGCGCCCTTGTTGCGGAAGAATAGGCTGGACAGCACTTGGAACTGAAAGTTCGCGCGCAGCTTGACATGGTCAAAGTGACGCTTCATGGCGGCGAGCACCAGACCGGCGTCGCGCTCCAGGTTGTCGAACGGCACACGCAGGTCGAAATCCTGGATCATGCGCAGCGCCTCGGCCTGCATGTTCTCGGCCGTGGGGTAGTAGCAGCGGTAGGTAGGGCTGGCGGTGGGCTCTTCGTTTTCGATGTATTCGGTGGACACCGCCGGCCGCACGAAGATGAAGTCGTTCTGGAAGTAGGCGCGCTTGAGGATCTTGGTGGTGACCGAATTGAAGAAGGTTTCGGCCAGCTCCGGCTGGTGGTGATTCACCAGCAGGCCGATGTAGTGCAGCTTGACCTGCTCCCACACGTTCATGGGCTGCTCATCGGCTCTGAACTCCTTCATCAACCGCTTCACACACTCATTCACACGCAGGTCATAGAACTCGATGCGCTCGCGCTGGGCGCGCTGCTGGCCGCGCCAGTCGCGCGTTTCAAAACGGTGTTTGGCGCGGGCCGACTCGGTCCGGAACAACCGGTAGTGGCGGTTGAAGCCATCCATCATCGCCTTGGCGACGTCGTAAGCCACGGTGGAGTCGAGACGCTGGGGAAACATCAACCGTGGTCCTGGAAAAGACTCTCAGTCTCTCAGGCCGCACGTTCGGCGGACACGCCGGCAACGGCTGCGCGGTAGATGCCATCCAGCCCCTCGGCGCCGTCGGCGGTCATGAGCAGATCCTGCAACAGGCCGTCCCGCAGGCCGTACACCCAGCCGTGCAGGGTGAGCGGCTGGCCACGCGCCCACGCATCCTGCACCACGGTGGTCTGGGCCACATTCATCACCTGCTCGATCACGTTGAGCTCGCACAAGGCATCCACGCGATGGGCTTCGGGTGTGGCCTCGATCAGCGCAGCGTGGCGGTCGCGCACGTCCTTGATGTGGCGCAGCCAGTTGTCGGCCAGACCCACCCGGGTATCGTGCAGCGCGGCAGTCACGCCACCGCAGCCGTAGTGGCCGACCACCATGAGGTGTTCCACCTTGAGCTGGTCCACCGCGTACTGAATGGTGGACAGGCAGTTCAGGTCGGTCGGCACCACCACGTTGGCCACGTTGCGGTGGACAAACACCTCGCCAGGCGCCAGGCCCGTGATCTGGTTCGCGGGTACGCGACTGTCAGAGCAGCCGATCCACATGTACTGCGGGCTTTGCTGGGCGAGAAGGTCGGTGAAGAAGGTCGGCTTCTGCGCCACCATCTCGGCGGCCCAGGCGCGGTTGTGTTCAAACAGGTTCTGAAGGACTTGGGACATGTTGCGGGCTCTTGTGGCGGGAGGAACGCCACCGCCCTGAGGGGCCAGGTGGCGCGCCAATTGTGTCATCGCAGGGCCGGGACAGGCCAATGACCCGCCCGGTGCACGGCCACTTCAGCAGGTTTCCGCAAACAGCTCCCGCCCGATCAGCATGCGACGGATTTCACTGGTGCCGGCGCCGATCTCGTACAGCTTGGCATCGCGCCACAGCCGGCCCAGCGGGTATTCGTTGATGTAACCATTGCCACCGAAGATCTGCACCCCCTCGCCCGCCATCCAGGTGGCCTTCTCAGCGGTCCACAGAATGACCGAGGCGCAGTCCTTGCGCACCTGGCGCACGTGCTCGGTGCCCAGCAGGTCCAGGTTCTTGGCCACGGTGTAGGCAAAGCTGCGTGCCGCCTGCAGCACGGTGTACATGTCGGCCACCTTGCCCTGGATCAGCTGGAATTCGCCAATGCTCTGGCCGAACTGCTTGCGGTCGTGGATGTAGGGCACCACGTTGTCCATCACCGACTGCATGATGCCCAGTGGCCCACCGCTGAGCACCGCGCGTTCGTAATCAAGCCCGCTCATCAGCACCTTGGCACCCAGGTTCAGGCCACCCAGTATGTTCTCTGCCGGCACTTCCACGTTGTTGAACACCAGCTCGCCGGTGTGGCTGCCGCGCATGCCCAGTTTGTCCAGCTTCTGCGCAATGCTGAAGCCCTTCATGCCCTTCTCGATCAGGAAAGCCGTGACGCCGCGCGCGCCCAATTCGGGCTCGGTCTTGGCGTAGACCACCAGCGTGTCGGCGTCCGGCCCGTTGGTGATCCACATCTTGCTGCCGTTGAGCAGGTAGACCCCGCCCTTGTCTTCGGCTTTCAGCTTCATGCTGATGACGTCAGAACCCGCGCCCGGCTCGCTCATGGCCAGCGCACCCACGTGCTCACCACTGATCAGCTTGGGCAGGTATTTTGCCTTCTGCTCGGGCGAGCCATTGCGGTTGATCTGGTTCACGCACAGGTTGCTGTGCGCGCCGTAGCTCAGGCCCACGGACGCGCTGGCGCGGCTGATTTCTTCCATGGCCACCATGTGCGCCAGATAGCCCATGCCGGCGCCGCCGTCTTTCTCGGGCACGGTGATGCCCAGCACGCCAAGCTCGCCCATCTTGCGCCAACAGTCCATGGGGAACTGGTCGCTGCGGTCGATCTCGGCCGCGCGCGGCGCGATTTCGGCCTGGGCGAATTCGCGCACCGCATCACGCAGGGCGTCGATGTCTTCACCGAGCTGGAAGTTGAGGCCGGGCAGGTTGGTCATGAATAGTCTCCTGAAAAAGTAGGGGTACGGGCATCAGCCCTGGATGTTGTCGCGTCCGAACACGGCCATCAGCGTGCAGCCCATGGTGGCAATCAGTTTTTCCTTGCCACCGTCGATGGCATACGCATGGCCTTCGCACACCGTCACCGTGCGCCCGGGTTTGATCACGATGCCCACCATGCGGAAATGCTCACCCTTGGCCGGCGCCAGCAGGTTGATCTTGAACTCGATGGTGAGCACCGCAGCCTCCACCGGCATCAGCGAAAACCCGGCATAGCCGCAGGCCGAATCCAGCGCCGTGGACACCATGCCGGCGTGCAGAAAGCCGTGCTGCTGTGTGAGCGCCTCAGCCCATGGCAGCGTGATTTCCACCTGTCCGGGCCGCACCGCCGCCAGCGTCGCACCCAGGGTGCGCATGGCCGCCTGGCGGTTGAAACTGGCGTGCACGCGCTCTATGTAATCCGGGTCGCGGGGTTCAAAAGTGGGCGGATTCACGGTCTGTCTCGCTGACGATGTTTAATTGACGTTTACGTAAACGTCAATTATGGACGAAACGGCGCATCGCCAGCAAGCGAGGAGAAATACGCAGCGCTCCAGCGTGTGGGATGGTGCCCGCTAAGCTTTAGGTTTGGCACCACTCCCTCCCAGAGAATCACCATGCTGTTCATCGTCCATTTTGAAGACATCTACGCTGACCAACCCGAGCGCCTCGCAGACCGCGCGGCGCACATGGACGCCCACTTGGCGTTTCTGTCTGCGCTGGGCGACCGCGTGGTCGCTTCAGGCGCACTGCGAGAGACTGAAAATGGCGTGCCGCAGGGTGGCCTCTGGATCGTGAACGCCACGAACAAGGCGGAGGTTGAAGCTTGGGTGCAGGAAGACCCTTTTTGGAAAGCGGGCCTGCGAAAGTCGGTTCGTGTCAGCGTGTGGGCCAAGGCGGTTTGGTCCCCCGCCTTTGCCGACTGCATCAACGTCATCAACCGGTCCTGATTCCACCGCCAGCGCTCCCTACAGCCCCATGCCCTACAGCCTGCGCGCCCCGGTTCACAGCGAACTGATCATCAAAAAGAGCCGTTTCATCGGTTGCGTCGAGTCCGTGCCCGACCGCGCTGCGGCGCTGGTCCGTGTGGCTGAGTTGCGGGCCGAGCACCCCACGGCCACCCATGTCTGCTGGGCTCTGATGGCCGGCGGCCATTCGGCAGCCAATGACGACGGCGAACCTGGCGGTACGGCCGGGCGCCCGATGCTGGAAGTGTTGCGTCACCAGGAACTCGAAGGCGTGTTGGCCACAGTGGTGCGTTACTACGGTGGCACGCCCCTGGGCGCCGGCGGGCTGGTGCGCGCCTACACCGACAGCGTGGCCCAGGCGCTGCTGCAGGCTGAAAAGATCCCGGTGATTCACCACGTCACGCTGTGCTGCGAGCTGCCGTATGCGCTGGAGGGCTGGCTGCGCCGCGAGCTGCCGGCTCATGGGGCGTCGTTGCAGGAAGCCCGCCACGGCGACGGCGTTTCAGTGACCATCCAGCTGCCGGCGTCACAGGCGGCCGCGTTCATCAAGCGGCTGAACGACGCTGGTCAGGGTCGGGTGGTCTGGCCGGACCCAGACCGCGATTCCGATTCAAGCGATCAGACCTGACAACAGCAGGCGAATGGCCTGCTGGTAGGGCCCGGCTACCTCGCCCCGCGCAATGGCCAACGCCGCTCGGTCGAACGCCGCTGACATCACCACGCTGAGTTCATGCAGCGGTACCGAATCGCCGCGCCCGTGGCCCAGCGCCTCCGCCAAGCCTTCTTTGAGGGCGCCGAAGCCGGCGACGTCGCTCAGTGCCATCAACTGTTCGGCTGAGAGCACGGCTGGCGCCTCCAGCAGCAGCAGCCGCGCGCGCCCGGCCTCGGCCATGGCCGCGAAGTAGGCGTTGGCGCCATTCACCAAGGCGTTCAGTGGCTTCCGGGTTTGCCGGGTTTGCAGCTCAATTTCATCGGCCACCTCTTGCGCCAGTTGCTGGCACACCGCATGAAACAGCGCGGTCTTGTCGGCAAAGTGGTGGTAGAGCGCGCCCCGCGTGACCTGTGCAGCGGCCACGATCTCCGGCGTGCCGGTGGCGGCGAATCCCTGTTGTTCAAACAGGGCGCGTGCGGCAGCGATCAACGCGGCCCGCGTGGCGTCGGTGCGTTCGCCCTGAGAGCGTCGAGAAGGCGAGGTAGTCTTTGGCATACATACAGCCTGTATGTTATATTGAAATTACATGCACATTGTATGTAACCATTCAGGAGCCCACTCATGAAATCCACCCAGTACTACCCAGTCCTCATGACCGACCGTGTGGCCGACACGGCCCGCTACTACGAGCAACACTTCCGGTTCACCCGCCTGTTCGACAGCGACTGGTATGTGCACCTTCAATCGCTTGAGGACACCGGCGTGAACCTGGCCATTCTTGACGGCGATCACGCCATCATTCCAGAAGCCGCGCGCGGCGGCCGTGCTGCAGGCGTGCTGCTGAACTTTGAAGTCGAAGATGCCAGCGCGGAATACCAGCGGGTGCTGGATCAGGGTCTGGATGTGCAGCTCGCCCTGCGCGACGAAGCCTTTGGCCAGCGCCACTTCATCGTGAGAGACCCCAACGGCGTGCTGATCGATGTGATCCAGCCCATTGCGCCGGACGAGGCCTTTCTGGCCCAGTACGCCGCAGGCGCAGCCGCCAGCTGACTGCGCCCGGCCGCCGATCAGCCCGCGCGGGTGAGGTACACCAGCACCAGTCCCACGGCAGCCGGCAAGGCCTGCACGTAAAGGATCTTGCGGCTGGCCGTGGCAGCGCCATACAAGCCAGCCACCAGCACACAGCCCAGGAAGAACACCTTCACGCCAAAACCCTCCGGCCCCAGCCACAGACCCCATAGCAGGCCGGCCGCCAGGAAGCCGTTGTAAAGCCCCTGGTTGGCCGCCAGCACCTTGGTGGCGGCAGCCCGCTCCGGTGTCTGGCCGAAGGCGCGCATGCCGGCGGGTTTGTCCCAGAGGAACATTTCCAGCACCAGGAAATAAATGTGCAACAGGGCCACAAGCCCCACGATCACTGCGGCCAGGACGGTCATGGTTTCTCCTCGTTATTGGAATCGCTGCCGCCCCTGTGGCGGCGCGTGCCGGATTATCCCGTGCCGCCAGCCTTGCTGCCTTTTTCCACCTTGTCCAGCAGCGCCCGGGCCTCTTTCTCGTGCACCTTGATCTCTTCCAGATTCGCCACCAGATCGGCCATCTGCTCTTCCAGCTGCCGGCGGTGACCGGCCAGCACGGTCAGGAACTTGCGAAGCTGGGGCCCGGTGTCGCGCGGGCTGTCGTAGGTGTCGATGATGTCGCGCGCTTCGGTGAGCGAGAGGCCCAGGCGCTTCGCGCGCAGCGTGAGTTTGAGGCGCGTGCGGTCGCGCGCACTGTAGACCCGGTTACGCCCGCCCGGGCCTTCGCGCTGCGGTTGCAGCAGCCCCATGTCTTCATAAAAGCGAATCGCGCGCGTGGTCAGGTCGAACTCGCGCGCCAGGTCGCTGATGGTGTAGGTCGGGTTCGTCGCCATGAAGTCGGGAAGGCCTTGTCGGGTTGCAGACAGTGGGCGGCGGCGCCGCTCCGTAGAATGCCCTGAACATTGACGTTTACGTCAACGTCAATAACTCGCTGGCATCTTAACGGAATCCCGACCCCATGACCCTCTCTCGCGAACAGCTCGAAGCCCACCTCCACTACCCCCTGGGTGACGCGCTCCCCGCCCCCGGCGCCAGCCTGGTGGTGGCACCAGGGGTGAAGTGGATTCGCATGGCACTGCCCTTTGCGCTCGACCACATCAACCTGTGGCTGCTGCGCGACCAGATTGACTGCCGCGACGGATGGACCGTGGTGGATTGCTGCATTTCGCACGACGCGGCCAAGGCGCAGTGGGAAACGGTGTTCGCGAACGAACTGGAAGGCTTGCCTGTGCTGCGCGTCATTGTCACGCACATGCACCCGGACCACATCGGTCTGGCGGACTGGCTGTGCACCAGATGGTCCGGCGCAGAGGCCGGTGGACACACCTGCCGTCTGTGGATCAGCGCCACCGACTACACCATGGCGCGTATCGGTTCACAAAGCACCACCGGCTTCGGCGGCGATTCAGCTGCAGACTTCTTTGCTTCGCAGGGTCTGACCGATCCGGACAGCCTGCAGAAAATCCGCGGCCGAGCCAGCTACTACCCCAGCCTCGTTCCCTCGGTGCCCAATCAGTACCGCCGCCTCATCGATGGTCTGGTGGTGTCCATCGGCGGGCGCGACTGGCGCTGCATCAGCGGGTTTGGTCATGCGCCTGAGCACATCGCCCTGCATTGCGCCGAACTGGATGTGCTCATCAGCGGCGACATGGTGCTGCCCCGCATTTCCACCAACGTCAGTGTCTATGACCAGGAGCCCGAGGCGGATTCGCTCGCGCTCTTCCTCGACTCGCTGGAGAAGTACCTGCCCCTGCCGGTGCACACCCTGGTACTGCCTTCACACGGCAAACCGTTCACCGGCCTGCACGAACGCATCCAGCAACTGCAGGACCACCACCGCGACCGGCTGGCCGAAGTGATGGCCGCATGCAGTGAAAAGGCGTGCAGCGGTGCCGACATCCTGCCGGTCCTGTTCCCACGCGCGCTCGACCTGCACCAGACCACCTTCGCCATGGGCGAAGCGGTGGCGCACCTGCACCGGTTGTGGATGACGGGCGAGCTGGTGCGTGAGCGTGATGCAGCGGGTGTGTGGCGCTTCACGTGCGCGCCTGCACTCACCTCGTCCTGATCTGCAGGCCCGGGCTGGGCCGGGGCCTCACTCGCCCAGCGGCACCGCCGCCTGCTTCAGCGCACGGCGGCGCTGCGCATGGTCGGGCATGACGCTGGCCACCACGTCCCAGAACTGCGGGCTGTGGTCCATGTGGCGCAGGTGGCTGAGTTCGTGCACCACCACATAGTCGATCATGTCCATGCGCAAATGCACCAACCGCCAGTTGAGGCGGATCGTGCCGTCCACACTGGCACTGCCCCAGCGCGTGCCAGCGCTGGAGAGGCGAAGCCGTTCGTAGCGCACACCCAGCTGCGGCGCGAACAGGTCCAGCCGCTCGGCAAAGATGCGTTTCGCCTGCCGCATCAACCAGGCCTGTGCGGCGTCGCGGATCTGCACCTCGCTCGCGTTGTGGGCCAGCCCCAGCTTCAGCGTCGGTATCTTGGCGGCTTCCGCGTTCCCCTCCGACGCCAGCAGCACGGCACCCACCTCTGCAAAGGCATGGGTCGGGTCGAGCACCAGCCGCACACGCTGCCCCAGAAAGTCGAATTCAGCACCGTTGGCCCAGACGGTGCGCGCCTGAGCCAGCTCACCGGCACGGTCGCGTGCGCGCTGCAGCTTTTCCAGCACCCAGTCCGACTTGTCACAAAGCAGTGCCTCCACCTCGCCCACCGGCGTCCAGCGCGGTGCACTCACGGTCAGCCCTTCCGGACTCACCGACAGGCCGATGGTGCGACGCTTGCCCCGCTTGAACTCGTAAGCCACCTCACAAGCCCCCAGCCGACACGAGCGGTTCGCGCGCGGGTGGTGCCAGGTGGTGGGTGCGAACACCTGGGACAGCGACTCGGCAGGCTGTGTCGGTCCCGCAGCCGGAGGACGATCAGGCGGCACCAGAGCGTCAGCGTCCTGCACTTGCTCAGGACCAGGAAACAGCGAATCCGGCATCGACGAAGACACCGGCGAAACCACCCGACGCGGCGAACGTACCCGCCGCACCGGCGCGGGCGCAGCCGGTGCAGCCCCGAACAGATCAAACGCGAGTTGCACAAACCGCTGCACGACTGCTACCTGCACAACATATTGCTTGCCGGCGCGAAATGCCTCCATCCAGCAGACACCGAAGATCCGGCTCCGCCGGTCAAAAGGTGTCGTCCCCTTGAGGGGAAGACGCGAAGCGGCGCAGGGGTGGTCATGTGTACGCCTCAGGGTCCAACCGCCGCATCTCACCCTCGATCCAGTCCTCCACCTCGCGCATCAGCTCGTCCGGTTCACGCCCCGCGCTCGGAATCGGTTTGCCGATCGAAAACTCCACCACGCCAGGCTTCTTGATCAAGGCCTTGCGGGGCCAGCATTTGGCCGAGGTCACCGCCACCGGGATCACCGGCGCGCCGGTCCGGATCGCGAGTCGGGTGCCACCGCTTTTGTACGTGCCCTTCTGGCCACGCTCGATCCGGGTGCCCTCGGGAAACATGATCACCCAGGTGCCTTGATCCAGCAGTCGCTGCCCTTGCTGCACCACTTTGGCAAAAGCGCGCGCCCCATCGGCACGGTCGATGTGGATCATGTCCATGCGGGACATGGCCCAGCCGAAGAATGGCACACGCAGCAGCTCCTTCTTGAAGACAAAGGCCAGCGGGTGCGGCATCAAGGCTGGCATGCAAAAAGTTTCCCAGGTGGACTGGTGCTTGACCAGAAGCACCGCAGGCGCCTTGCTGCCCACCGGCAGGTTCTCGAAACCGATCACGTGGTTGCGGATGCCCAGCATCCACTGGCCGCTGTTGACCGCCAGCTTCAGCCAGCCAGCACACATCCAGTAAATGCGGTTGCTATCGAGGAACGGTGCGGCCACCAGCACAGCCAGCGCCCAAGGCACCACCGTCACCGCCATGAACACAATGTGAAGCAGGGAACGCAGCAAGTTCATGGTGGGTCAGTTCGGTGCCGGCACAGTGGCCGTGAGGGACTCGGAATCGTGGGCCAGCAGCCAGTCGGCGAATGCGGCAAGGTCGTCATGTACCTGGGTACCGGCAGGCAGCTCGGGCACCAGCACCGCCATGTCGGCGTCTGCCCCCATGCCCACCCGGTCTCTCAGGTGCTCGGACTTGCCGGTGAGCAGCAAATGAGGGGCACAGCCCGCCACCGCGGCCGCCTGCACATGGCGCAAGGCGTTGCCCGCAGCAGGCAAGCTGCCCAGGGGCGCGCCAAAGCGCTCGGCAATCTGCAGAAACAGCCCTGGCGCAGGTTTGCGGCAGGCGCAGTTGTCTTCTGGTGCATGGGGGCAGAAAAACACCGCCTCCACGCGCGCACCCACCGCCGCCAGTTGCCGGTTCATCTTGGCGTGTATCGCGTTGAGCGAAGCCATGTCGAACAGGCCCCGCCCGATGCCGGACTGGTTGGTCGCCAGCACCACCCGCCAACCGCCCTGGTTGAGCCGTGCCACTGCCTCCAGCGCCCCTGGCAGGGCCTCCCACTCATCCGGCGAGGCCACGTAGTCGTCGCGGCAGCGGTTGAGCGTGCCGTCGCGGTCGAGGATAAGCAGTTTCATGCGGGTTTCCTTCGAGGTTCCGGGACGGCTTGATCGCAGGCAGGCTTATGCAGCCAGGCGAGAAAGGTCGGCCACGCGGTTCATGGCTTCGTGCAAGGACTTCAGCAGCCCCAGGCGATTGGCCTTGAGCGCGGGATCGTCGGCGTTGACCATCACACCATCGAAGAAGGCATCCACTGGCGGGCGAAGCGCGGCCAGGATCATCAGCGAGGCGGTGTAGTCGCCGTTGGCGAACTCGGCGTCGGCCGCCGGCACGGTTGTCTGCATAGCAGCAAACAAGTCTTTTTCGGCGGACTCCGTCAAACGGGACTCCTGCACCGCGGTGCCCTCGCCTTCGGACTTCTTGAGGATGTTGCCGATGCGCTTGTTGGCCGCCGCCAACGCTGCGGCAGCGGGCAACGCGGCAAAGGCGCGCACCGCCTGCAGACGCTTCGGTACTTCGCCCAAGCGCTGCGGACGCAAGGCCAACACAGCATCTACTTCCTGTGCACTGGCGCCCTGATCGCGAAGCGATCCAGCGAGCCTATCAAACAAGAATGACTGAACCAACTTGATGTTCTCCGCCGGATACATCGAGATTTCGAAAGGAAAAGCCTTGAATGCCGAAAGGAGCAACTCTGACAAATCAAGTGGCAGATCCTTTTCCACCAACATCCGGATCACACCCAACGCATGCCGACGCAGCGCAAACGGGTCCTTGTCACCAGTCGGCAAGTTGCCAATGCCGAACATGCCCACCAGCGTTTCCAGCTTGTCGGCCAGCGCCACCACCACGCCAGTCATGTTGCGCGGCAACTCATCTCCGGCAAAGCGCGGCTTGTAGTGGTCTTCGATCGCAAAGGCAATCTCTTCGCTCAGGCCGTCGTGGCGCGCGTAGTAGCCGCCCATGATGCCCTGCAGCTCCGGGAACTCGCCCACCATGTCAGTCAGCAAATCGGTCTTGGCCAGTTGGGCGGCGGTGTCCGCACTCTTGGCCAGCACATCACCGCCAAGCTGCTGCCCGATCGCCCGGGCAATGGCGCGCACGCGCTCCACCCGCTCGCCCTGCGTGCCCAGCTTGTTGTGATACACCACCTTGCCCAGGCCTTCGACGCGGCTTTCCAGCGTCTTTTTGCGATCCTGGTCAAAGAAGAACTTGGCATCGGCCAGACGCGGGCGAACCACGCGCTCGTTGCCGCCGATCACCGCGCTGGCGTCGTCAGGGTTGATGTTGCTGACGACCAGAAATTTGTTCGTGAGCTTGTTCTGCGCATCCAGCAGCGGAAAGTACTTCTGATTGGCCTTCATCGTGAGAATCAGGCATTCCTGCGGCACGTCCAGGAACTGTTTTTCAAACTCGCAGATGAGCACATTGGGCCGCTCGACCAGCGCAGTCACTTCGTCCAGCAACGCGTCGTCTTCAATCGGCTTGCAGCCACCGCCCACCTTCGCTGCCGCCGCCGCGAGCTGCCGCGTGATCTCTGCCTTGCGTTCAGCGAACGAGGCGATCACAGCGCCATCCTTTGCCAGCGTGGTGGCGTAGCTGTCGGCGTCGGGCAGCACCACCGGGTCCACGGCGGCTTCAAAACGATGACCGTGTGTGGCATTGCCAGCCGTCAGCCCGAGCGCCTTCACCGGCACCACAGCGCTGCCATGCAAGGCCACCAGGCCATGTGCGGGTCGCACGAAGTTCACGCTGCTCCATCCGGGAAATTCGCAGTCGTTTTCGAGCTGGTAGCTCATCACCTTGGGGATGGGCAGTTTGGCAATGGCCTCATCCAATGCCTTCTGCAGGCCGACGGCCAGTTCAGCGCCAGGCTGCACGCTGTCGAAAAACAAGGCCTCAGCCTTGCCGTCCATGGCGCGCTTGAGGCCGGCCACGACGGACGCATCGGCGCCCAGCCCTGCCAGGCGCTTCAGCAGCGCGGGGGTTGGCTGGCCGCTGGCATCCAGCCCCACGCTCACCGGCATGAGTTTCTGCGACACGGCCTTGTCGGCGGCGCGCTCGGCCACGCCGGTCACATGAGCCGCCAGGCGGCGAGGCGAGGCGAACGCGGTCACGGTGGCGTCGGCGGGTGCGAGCCCCTGGGCCTTGAGCTGGTCGGCCAGCACAGTGGCGAAAGCATCGCCCAGCTTTTTCAGCGCCTTGGGCGGCAGCTCTTCTACAAACAGTTCGACGAGGAGGTTCTTTGTTGTCATTGTTTCTTATCCTGGCTCACGCGGCCTTCTTCGGGTCTATCCACTCTCGCGGCGCCATGGGGAAACCCAGGCGCTCCCGACTTTCAAAGTAGCTCTGTGCCACGCCGCGTGCCAGGTTGCGGATGCGCCCAATGTAGGCGGCGCGCTCGGTCACGCTGATGGCGCCGCGCGCGTCCAGCAGGTTGAAGCTGTGCGCACACTTGAGCACCTGCTCGTAAGCCGGCAACGCAAGTTGCTGCTCCATCAGGTGCTTGGCCTGCTTTTCGTGGGCGCTGAAGGCGGTGAACAGGAAGTCGGCGTCGGCGTGTTCAAAGTTGTAGGCCGACTGTTCCTTCTCGTTCTGCAGGTACACATCGCCATAGCTGAGCTTGGCGCCATCGGCGCCCCGGGTCCACACCAGGTCGTAGACGTTGTCCACGCCTTGCAGGTACATGGCCAGGCGTTCCAGGCCGTAGGTGATTTCGCCAGTGATGGGTTTGCAGTCGATGCCACCCACCTGCTGGAAGTAGGTGAACTGCGTGACCTCCATGCCGTTCAACCACACCTCCCAGCCCAGGCCCCAGGCGCCCAGCGTGGGATTCTCCCAGTCGTCTTCCACGAAACGGATGTCGTTCTTTTTCAGGTCGAAGCCCAGCGCTTCCAGGGAACCCAGGTACAGCTCCAGGATGTTGCTGGGCGCAGGCTTGAGCACCACCTGGTACTGGTAGTAGTGCTGCAGGCGGTTGGGGTTCTCGCCGTAGCGGCCGTCCTTGGGGCGGCGGCTGGGCTGCACGTAGGCGGCCTTCCAGGGTTCCGGGCCCAGTGCGCGCAGGAAGGTGGCGGTGTGGCTGGTGCCGGCACCCACCTCCATGTCGTAGGGCTGCAGCAGCGCGCAGCCTTGGGCGTCCCAGTAGGACTGCAGTTTCAGAATGATTTGCTGGAAGGTCAACATGCGGGCAAGGCCCCGGTGCGAAGCCCGGGCCCAAAGTGGCAAAACAAGGGAGGCCGACGGCCGGATGGGCGCGCCAGTAAACCGCTGATTTTACGGGGCCGAAGAATGGCGGCGGGCCAGGTGCCGGCCGGCGATCACAAGGATCACCGCCGCCAGGCAGCCACCCCACAGCGGCCACAAGCCCCAACGTGAAGCCCAGCGGGCAAACGGGGTGAGCCCGGAGCGCCCCTGCACGCTGGCTTCCAGCCGCCCGCGCGTGAGCCGCGGCAGCTGGTGGGTGACCTGGCCGAGGTGGTCGATCACCGCCGTGGCGCCTGTGTTCGTGGCACGCAGCATGGGTCGCCCCAACTCCATGGCGCGCAGGCGAGAGATGTGCAGGTGCTGGTCAATGGCCACCGTGTCACCGAACCAGGCGATGTTGCTCAGGTTGACCAGCACGGTCGGTGCGCGCTGTGGGTCACGGAACGACGCGGCCAGTTCTTCGCCAAACAAGTCCTCGTAACAGATGTTGGGCGAAAGTCGCTGCCCGGCCACTGTCCATGCAGGCTGGCCGAGACCGCCTCGGTCAAAGTCGCCCAGGGGGATGTTCATCATGTCGATGAACCAGCGAAACATCGGTGGAATGAATTCGCCGAACGGCACCAAGTGGTGCTTGTCGTAGCGGAAGGTGCCCTCAGTGGCACCCCCGGTGCGTTCCCAGGCAGCGGGCAACTGGCCGCCCTGCAACCCCTGCAGCGCCAGCGCAGCCGACTGCGGCGTGATGCCCCATGCGGAGTTCGTGTAGCCCTGCGAAAAACTGCCCAGGGGCAAGCCCATCAAGGCGCTGACGGCAGGGGTCTCGGGTTGCTGCGCCAGCCCTTGCAGCAAGGGTCGCCAGAAATCGGCATTGAGCTGCTGGGGCAGCAAAGGCAAAGCGGTCTCGGGCGCCACCACCAGTTGCGGCGCCGCGCCAGCACCTGTTGCTGCGGACCTGAACGCCTCGGCCAGCTGCGCCGGATACCAGTCAAGCGCTTGTGCCATCCCGGTACCGGGTTCAAATTTTTCGTCTTGCGCGATGTTGCCCTGCAGCAGCCAGACCCGCAAGGTGCCCGCGTCACGGGTCGATTGCTGAGCGAGGCTGCGCCAGCGTTCGGCGCCCGGTGTCATGCTGAAAAGCAAGGCCCCCAACGACGCGAGCGCCATGAAGCCGATGGCCAGGCCACTCGCAGTGATCGACCGCAACGCGCGTCCTCCGGTCCGGTGCTTGGCCTTGTTCGAACGCGACAGTGGCGCCAGCACCCACCTGCTGATCACCCGCAGAATGCCGTTGACAAAGGAGGCCAGCACATACGCCAGTACCGCAGACAGCAGGCCCATGCCGTACACACCCACCCACGGTGCCCAGGCCGCCAGCAGATCCACCTGGGCATACCCCCCTGCACCCCACGGGAAGCCGGTGAACCAACTGCCACGGATCAGCTCAGCCAGCGTCCACAGCGCGGCGAACAGCACCGCCTGGCCCACCCGCGACGCGGGTGCCCAGACGCACAAGATGGCTGCCGCCACGGCATACGGCAAGGCCAGCCAACTGGCCAGCGCCAGCACCGCAAGCACAGCCATCCAGGCCGCCAGCCCACCGTAGATGTGCATGGACACGAACAACCACCAGAAGGTGCCCGCCAACCACACGGTGGCAAACAACCAGCCGCGCCAGAGTGCCTGCCCGGCTCGGTCGCTGTTCTGCAAAGCCAGCACCAGCAAAGCCAGCGAAGCGATCTGCAGCCAGCCATCGGGCTGGCCTGGCGGGGTTCCCGTCAGGCTCCAGGAAGCAATCGGCCAGGCCAGTGATGCCGCCTGCAACCACCCGCCGGCGATGCACAGCAACCACCACATACCGCTGCGATGCCCCGCACTGCGCCCCGGCGGCCGACCGCTGAGGGGCGAGAAACTCGAAGGCGTGTGTAGCGACCCGAACAGGCTGCGCATGTTGGACCAGGCAAGGCGCCCGCGGTCAGGTCTCGACCACGCGAGGCATCACCTTGAACCACTTCACCGCACCGCCCTTGGTGTGCAGGACGACGAAGTTCAAGCCATCGACCTCGTGCACTTCGCCTCGCTTGGGCACGTGGCCCATGGTGTGGGCAATGAGCCCGCCGATGGTGTCGAAGTCTTCTTCTGACAGTTTGAGTCCGAAGGATTCGTTGATGCGTTCGATCGAGGTGTCGCCGCTCACGCGCCAGGTGCTGTCGGCCAGGGCAAAGATGTCGCCCTCGTCTTCATCTTCATCGAACTCGTCCTCGATCTCGCCCACGATCTCCTCGAGCACGTCTTCGATGGTGATGAGGCCGGCCACCCTGCCGAACTCGTCGATGACGATGGCCAGGTGATTGCGGTTGCCCCTGAATTCGCGCAGCAGGTCGTTGAGGCCCTTGGTTTCCGGCACGAAGGTGGCCGGGCGCAACAGGGCCCGCAGATTGAGCTCAGGCGCGCGCTGCAGTTTCAGCAGGTCCTTGGCGAGCAGAATGCCGATGATGTTTTCACGCTCACCGTCGTACACGGGAAAGCGCGAGTGCGCCGTGTCGATCACGATGTGCAGCAACTCGTCGTAAGGGGCGTGGATGCTGAGCACATCCATGCGGGGTGCGGCCACCATGACATCCCCGGCGGTCATGTCCGCAATGCGGAGCACCCCTTCGAGCATCACCCGCGATTCGGCGTTGATGATGTCGTTGTCCTCTGCCTCGGCGAGGGTTTCGATCAGTTCGTCCTTGGAATCCGGCCCGGGGTGGATGAACTCCGCAAGCTTTTGAAGGAAACCACGTTTGTCGACATGCCGCAGGCTGCGCTGCGGCCCAGGACTGGGAGGGGATTCGGCCACTGAAGGGGGAATGTTGTTGAAACAGTTTGCAAGGATAACGCAAGCCCCGGAAGCAATGCAAAGGCGTCCCTCCCTGAAACGCCGGTCCGGGCTATTCCACTTTGGCTTGCTCGCCCTCTCGACGATTTTGCAAGCGGGACAACAAGCCCCAGAACTGCTTGGCCTGGGCTTTCAGGTGGTAGTCGGTGAAGGCCATGTGCTGGTTCACCATTTCGGTCACTCTTGAATCGAAATCGGCTGGCGGCAAAACCAGATGGGCCTCGCTCTCCGAGCCGTCTCGCTCGATGACGGCTCCCGCGTTGCGCGCGATCTTGAGCATGGCGGTGTTTTCCGTCAGCGCGTGTATGAACAGCATCATCACCCCTTCATTGCGCGCGTGCATCACCGCCCGTTCGAACAAGCGCCCACCAAACCCGCGTCCGCGCGCCGCCTTGGCCACCGACACGCCGAACTCAGCGCAACTGTTGTATTGCGGATCCACCGAAAACGCCAAGTGGGCCAGGGCAATCAGGTCCAGCTTGCGATTGAAAATGCCAAACAGCTCATCCCGGTCGAAATTGATCTGATCCACATAGCGGCGAATGTGTTCGTCGCTGGCGGCGTATCCGAACCGCAGATAGCGGTCATGCGGCTCCAGCGCGAGCAGGTGCTCGACCACACGGTCCACCTGCGCCGGGCCGATGGAGCGAATGGGCACCACTGCCGTCTTCTGCTTGGCAGGCTCGGGAGGTGCGCCGGCAGCGCCCGTGAGCGCCTCGACCGAGGGCGCTCCAGGCTTGAACCAGTGAAGGGGATTGACCATTCAACGAATGTAAGGGTTTTCCCTAAATCGCCAAGGATGCATTCCTCTAAAGGGGGCATCGGTCCGACAGGCGGAGTCAGCTCACTCCACCTAAGCAAGCACTCACACCGGCAGTGCCGTCGTGCTCTTCAGGCGATCCATCACAAAGCTGGTCTTGCAGTCCTGCACACTGGGATGCTGAAGCAAGGTGTCCATCATGAAGCGGGAATACGCCGCCATGTCGGCCACGACCAACCTCAGCTGGTAATCCATTTCGCCCGTCAGCGCGGCGCACTCCACCACTTCGGGCCAGGCCATCACACTGGCCCGGAAGAGATCCATGGGGTTGCGCTTGCTGGCTTCGGTGTGCTTTTCCAAGCGCACGTTCACATAGGCGGTAAGTCCCAGACCCACACTTTCCGGCTTGACCAGTGCCACGTACCGATCGATGACGCCCGCCTCTTCCAGACGCTTCACGCGCCGCAGCACGGCACTCGCCGACAGCCCCACCACCTCCGCGATCTGGTCGTAAGTGGCCCGGCCATCGGCCTGGAGGCTGCGCAAGATGTGTCGATCGAGCTTGTCAAGTGCTTGCATGGTCGCCATTTTGCAGGTTTTCTGCAATCCAGACAAACGGTCCGCCACAAAACGCCGGAATCGTGACACGCTGCGCCGATACAGTGGCGCATTCACCCCACACCGATGGAGACAACCATGAACGCCAGCCTGCCAAGCCAAACCCCGACCATCTGGGAAAACCCCATGGGCACCGACGGATTCGAATTCATCGAGTACGCCGCACCCGATCCCGTGGCCATGGGCACTTTGTTCCAGCGCATGGGTTTCAAACCCATCGCCAAGCACCGCCACAAGGCCGTCACGCTCTACCGCCAGGGCGAGATCAACTTCATCATCAACGCCGAGCCCGACAGCTTTGCGCAGCGCTTCGCCCGTCTGCACGGCCCCAGCGTCTGTGCCATCGCCTTCCGCGTGCAGGATGCCAAGGCCGCTTATGAGCGCGCCATTTCGCTGGGCGCCTGGGGCTACGCTCAGGCTGCTGGCCCTGGCGAACTCAACATCCCCGCCATCAAGGGCATCGGCGACTCGATCATCTACTTCATCGACAAATGGCGCGGCAAAAACGGCGCCCAGACCGGCGACATCGGCAACATCGGGTTCTACGACGTGGACTTCGAGCCATTCGCTGCCGACTCCAGCGCCGATCTGAGCCCGGTCGGCCACGGCCTCACCTACATCGACCACCTCACCCACAACGTGCACCGAGGCCGCATGGACGAATGGGCCGGCTTCTACGAACGCCTGTTCAATTTCCGCGAGGTGCGCTACTTCGACATTGAAGGGCAGTCCACCGGCGTCAAGAGCAAGGCCATGACCAGCCCCTGCGGCAAGATCCGCATTCCCATCAACGAAGAAGGCAATGAAAAGTCTGGCCAGATCCAGGAGTACCTGGACCGCTACCACGGCGAGGGCATCCAGCACATCGCCATGGGCTCGACCAACCTCTACGAGACCGTCGATGCGCTGGAGCTCAGCGGCGTGAAATTGCTCAGCACCAGTGACACCTACTACGAGCTGCTCGACAAGCGCATTCCAGGCCACGGTGAGGATGTGGAAGCCCTGAAGCAGCGCAACATCCTGGTAGACGGCCACCCAGGTGAATTGCTGCTGCAGATCTTCAGCGAGAACCAGCTCGGCCCGATCTTCTTCGAGTTCATCCAGCGCAAGGGCAATCAGGGTTTTGGTGAGGGCAACTTCAAGGCCCTGTTTGAAACCATGGAGCTGGACCAGATGCGCCGCGGCGTGCTGGCGCCGGTAGCCAAAGAGGCCTGACCTGACAACCCCTGCGTAGGTATCAAAGGGGCGCGTCAGGCACGCTAGGCCTGGGCGTTGACCAAAGCCATGGTGTCAGTCATCACCACCGGATGAAAAGCCATCGCCACGTGCGCCGCGCCGGCCACCAGCCGGTTGTCGGCGCCGGGCAGGGTGGCGGTAGAAGCTGGAAACACAATGTTGTCGGTGTTCGAGTACCAGCAGACAAAGTGGGCATAGGGACACGGGCTCTGCGCCTGCTCCAGTTTTTCGAGCGCCGCGAGCCAGTCACAGCCCGGCTGCATCTGCCGCCCATTGGTCACACGGCTCAGGCGTCCCAGCCAAGTGCCCCGGTGCGGCGTGCCAATGGTGATCACAGCTTCCACTCGCGACCGGACGGATTGCCGGGCCAACCAGGCGCGCACGGCCAATCCACCCATGCTGTGACAAACCACAATAGGTGGACGACCAGTCATTCGTTCGGCACGAGAGACGGCCTCTTCGATGAGGGTGCCATAGGCATCAATGCTGCCGAAAACGGGCTCCAGGTTGACAGACACATACGGGAGTTGTTGCGCGCGCAAGGCTTTCATCCAGGGCACCCAGAGGCCCCGGTTGCAGACGAAACCGTGCACCAGCACCACCGCAGCGGACCCCATGCCAGCGGCCGGTGCTTCGTTGTCCGGCAGATGGCGCCAGCAGAAAGGTTGCCTCCAGGCAAACACCATGGGCGCCACCCGCGTCTCAGACCACCATGCGCCCAACCATGCCCTCCACCCTGCCGTTGGGGCCGGATCCGATCGGTTGATCGCGGCAGCGACCACACATTCGATCGCCAGGACCACGGCGTGTGCAGACAGGAAAGCCACCGCGCCAGCGATGACCCATCCGGGGTGCGGCCAGAACCACCACATCCAGAGCACGGCCCCGCACATGGCCGCAATGACCAGGGCCTGCTGAAGAAGGGCCAATGCTGAACCTGTTGGAGGCTTTTCTGTCATGGATACTTGGGGCCTGTCGTTGGGCACAGTCTGAACTATCGCATGCCAAGCATGGCTGACAAGACCGCTTGCCTGGCACAAACAGACATCCCTGCACAACCGCACAAACTGCCATCGAGATGAACACCTCCCGTAGCGCCGCTGATGCCATCCGTCTGCACCTTGCACGTGTGGGCGAGCTGCGCGATCGTGCCCACCAGCAGGGCCTGGCACAAGCGGTTCATGCCATCAAGCGTTTGCAGGCCCAACGCTTTAGAGGGACCTATGCGGATTTTCTGGCCAGGCCACCATTTGCACCCGCCACACGCTTCTTCCTTGAAGAGCTCTATGGTGAACACGATTTCTCCGAGCGCGACCGGCAGTTTGGCCGCATCGCCGGCGCCCTGGAGAGGATGTTCCCGGCAGCGGTGAGTTCGCTCGCCGTCGATCTGGCCGAAACACACGCACTGACTGAGGTGCTCGATCATGAGCTGGCCTCCCACTGGATGACACAACCCGAGGACGCCCCTGCAGCACTTCGGTACGTGAACAGTTGGCGCCGGACAGGCGCTCACGAAGATCGGCTCCGGCAACTCACCGTGGTGCAACACATGGGCAGCGAGTTGCAGCGCCTGACCCGCAACCCCTCGCTGCGACTGGGTCTGAAGATGATGCGGCGCCCCGCGCAGTTGGCCGGGCTGTCCGCGTTGCAGGGTTTTCTTGAGAGCGGATTCGACTCCTTCGCGGCCATGCGCAATCCGGACGAATTCATGCAGGCCATCCAGATGCGCGAACGCCACTGGATTGATGCGCTCTTCGAGACGGACATTTCCGTGGTGGCCGCAGAGCTGCAGGCCGAGATTCAGCGCGGCTTGGCCTGAATACTCTTTCTATTTGTGCTTTCGGCGACACCTTCCTAGGGGTCGCCCTGTGTTCGTGCTTGCATCGCCAAGACAGAATCCATGACGTCGTCAACCTTTCCATCCCGACCCATGACCCGTCCCTGGCTGTCCCACTATCCCGCTGGCGTTCCGCATGACGTGGACCCTGACCAATACCGGTCGTTGGCGGCCCTGCTTGAAGGGTCGTTCAGAAAGCACGCACGTCAGCCTGTGTCGGTCTGCATGGAACATTGGATGAGTTATGGCGAACTTGACGAGCACAGCGCAGCCGTGGGCGCTTGGCTGCAAAGCCAAGGCCTGGTTCAAGGCGACAGGGTGGCGGTCATGCTGCCCAATGTGCCCCAGTTTCTGGTGGTGATGGCGGCCATTGTTCGGGCCGGATTCACCGCGGTGAACGTCAACCCGCTCTACACGAGCCGGGAACTTGAACACCAGTTGTCCGATTCCGGCGCCAAGGGGATCGTGATTCTTGAAAATTTCGCCGCCACACTAGAAGAGGTGATCGACAGGACGCCTGTGAATGTGGTGGTTGTCGCCAGCCTTGGCGACATGCTCGGATTCTGGAACGGGCGGTGGCTGACCTTTGCTGTCAGGCACCTGGCAAAGATGGTTCCACCGTACAAGTTGCCGCTGTCCAGCCCGGGCGGTCACAGAACGATCACCAGTTTTCGAAAGGCGCTACAACAAGGCGCAGGCCTTTCGCTGAAACCCAGCCAGGCCAGTCTTGATTCGGTGGCCTTCCTCCAGTACACCGGGGGGACCACCGGACTGTCCAAGGGCGCCATCCTCACGCACCGCAACATCATCGCGGCCATCCTCCAGGCGGAAGCCTGGTTCCAGCCTGCGGTTGCGCGCGTGGGCGACGTACGCACTGTCAATGCGATTGCCGCATTGCCGCTGTATCACATCTTTGCGCTGACCTTGAGTCTCCTGGCTATCCGGTGGGGCTCCCACATGACGCTGATACCGAATCCTCGCGACATTCCCAAGGTCGTTGCCACCCTCAAGCGACGTCCGTTTCACATCCTGCCTGCGGTCAACACCTTGTTCAATGCGCTCCTGCAAGATCCACAATTCAGACAACTGGACTTCTCAACCCTCGTGCTGTCTCAAGCTGGAGGCATGGCCGCATCCGAAGGAACGGCGCGGCAATGGTTGGCGGTGACCGGTTGTCCCATGATTGAAGGCTGGGGCATGAGCGAGACCTGCGCCATCGGCACCAACAACCCCGTGACCCTGCAATCGTTCAGTGGCACGATTGGTCTGCCTCTGCCTGGCATCGATGTTGCCATCAAGGACGATCATGGAGCGAACGTTCCAGCGGGCGCATCGGGGGAAATCACGATCAAAGGCCCAAACGTGATGCATGGCTACTACAACCAGCCCGAGGAAACCGCCAGCGCCTTCACTCCCGACGGCTACATGCGCACAGGGGACATCGGCATCATGGACGAGCAGGGTTACACACGCATTGTTGATCGCAAAAAGGACATGATCCTGGTATCCGGCTTCAACGTCTTTCCCAATGAGCTTGAGAACGTCGTCTCGCTCTGCCCCGGTGTTCTGGAGTGCGCAGCCATTGGGGTGCCAGACGAAAAGCAAGGTGAGTCCGTGAAAATTTTTGTCGTACGCTCCGATCCCACGCTCAGCGAGGATGACGTGGCTCGATACTGTCATGACAATCTGACCGGCTACAAGCGTCCGAAGTACATCGAGTTCAGAGACGAGCTTCCCAAGACCAACGTGGGCAAGATTCTCAGGAGAGCGCTGCGAAATGCGGCCTGAAGCACGGAATCGTCCGCACCTCAATGTCCAAAGCTCACATGTTCACGATGCTGGCGGATCTTGAACAAGCAGGTATCACGGTTTTTGAGAGAGGGTGGCTGTCTTCCAACAACATCCTCATTCAGGGATCTGGTGGTCCATCCGCCTTGGTTGATTCGGGCTATGTGAGTCACGCGGAACAAACTCTCAACCTGGTTCGTTCTGCATTAAATGGTCGACCACTTGATCTGTTGTTGAATACCCACCTCCATAGCGACCACTGTGGAGGCAATTCCCTGTTGCAGTCCTCCTACCCTGACCTGTGTACCTTGATTCCACCCGGGCTGGCGTCCGCGGTCAGTGAATGGGATCCGGTTGCACTGACTTTTGAGCCCACCGGACAGTCGTGCACCCCGTTTTCGTTTGAAGAGCTTCTGCTGCCCGGTTCAACACTGCAACTCGGTTCATTGCATTGGCAGGTCCATGCGGCCCAAGGACATGACCCTCATTCGGTCATCCTGTTTCAGCCCCAATATCGAATACTTATTTCAGCCGACGCTCTGTGGGAGAACGGTTTCGGCGTGGTTTTTCCCGAACTCGAAGGCCTTGAGGCATTTCAGGATGTGGCGAACACGCTGGACACGATTGAACAACTGGCTCCACTGACAGTCATTCCCGGCCACGGTTCGATCTTCCAGGACCTGCCGACTGCGCTATCGAAAGCCAGATCCCGCTTAGCGGGATTTATTGAAAACCCGGACAAGCACAAACGTCATGCGCTCAAAGTGCTTTTAAAGTTCAAGCTTCTGGAATGGCAGCAGATTCATCGCTCAGCGCTAGCCCAATGGTGCCAGCGAACGCCCTATATCACGCGCCTTGCAAGTGATGGCAATCCCACGCCGTTGTCGGTAGAAGACTTCTCCGCATTCCTTGTTCCCCTGCTTAAAGAACTGGAGCGCAGCGGGGCGCTGCGACTTGAGGAAGACTTCGTCTTCAACAGCTGAGTTGTCACTGGCGGTCATTTCCACTGGGGTGGCCACGGCGGCTTCAAACAACCAAGCGCCAGAAAGCCCAAACCCCCAGGCACCATAAGGCACGAGGGGGTTTGGGGGGCTGGTAAGAGCCTGACGATGACCTACTTTCACACGGGAACCCGCACTATCATCGGCGCAAAGGCGTTTCACTGTCCTGTTCGGGATGGGAAGGAGTGGTACCACCTCGCTATGGTCGTCAGGCATAACTTGTTGTCCTGATGGCGCGAGCGCCACCTGAACGAATTCATAGAGCTTCGAATCAGCTGATTTTTGATTGCTGCCAACGTCGTGATCGAAGACCACGAGGGCATAACATGACTTTTCAGTCGGATGACATTCAACTGTGATCGATTTGATCAAAGTTATAGGGTCAAGCCGCACGAGCAATTAGTATCGGTTAGCTTAACGCATTGCTGCGCTTCCACACCCGACCTATCAACGTCCTGGTCTTGAACGACTCTTTAGGGGGCTCAAGGCCCCGGCAGATCTCATCTTGGAACGAGTTTCCCGCTTAGATGCTTTCAGCGGTTATCTCTTCCGCACTTAGCTACCCGGCAATGCCACTGGCGTGACAACCGGTACACCAGAGGTGCGTCCACTCCGGTCCTCTCGTACTAGGAGCAGGCTTCCTCAAATCTGCAGCGCCCACGGAAGATAGGGACCAAACTGTCTCACGACGTTTTAAACCCAGCTCACGTACCTCTTTAAATGGCGAACAGCCATACCCTTGGGACCGGCTACAGCCCCAGGATGAGATGAGCCGACATCGAGGTGCCAAACACCGCCGTCGATATGAACTCTTGGGCGGTATCAGCCTGTTATCCCCAGAGTACCTTTTATCCGTTGAGCGATGGCCCTTCCATACAGAACCACCGGATCACTATGTCCTGCTTTCGCATCTGCTCGACTTGTCAGTCTCGCAGTTAAGCACGCTTATGCCATTGCACTATTAGCACGATGTCCGACCGTACCTAGCGTACCTTCGAACTCCTCCGTTACACTTTGGGAGGAGACCGCCCCAGTCAAACTGCCTACCATGCACTGTCCCCGATCCAGATAATGGACCTAGGTTAGAACCTCAAACACACCAGGGTGGTATTTCAACGTTGGCTCCACAAGATCTAGCGACCCTGCTTCAAAGCCTCCCACCTATCCTACACAGATCTGTTCAAAGTCCAATACAAAGCTACAGTAAAGGTTCATGGGGTCTTTCCGTCTTTCCGCGGGGAGATTGCATCATCACAAACATTTCAACTTCGCTGAGTCTCAGGAGGAGACAGTGTGGCCATCGTTACGCCATTCGTGCAGGTCGGAACTTACCCGACAAGGAATTTCGCTACCTTAGGACCGTTATAGTTACGGCCGCCGTTTACTGGGACTTCGATCAAGAGCTTGCACCCCATCAATTAATCTTCCAGCACCGGGCAGGCGTCACACCCTATACGTCCACTTTCGTGTTTGCAGAGTGCTGTGTTTTTAATAAACAGTCGCAGCCACCAATTTTTTGCAACCCATTCGTGCTCAGATGTTCTCATCACACTACTAGGGCACACCTTCTTCCGAAGTTACGGTGTCAATTTGCCGAGTTCCTTCTCCTGAGTTCTCTCAAGCGCCTTAGAATACTCATCTCGCGCACCAGTGTCGGTTTGCGGTACGGTCAATTACAAGCTGAAGCTTAGTGGCTTTTCCTGGGACCTCGTTCAGTTACTTCGTGAGCAAGCTCACTCGATCGACAGCCTCGGTATATGACACGCGGATTTGCCTACGTGTCGCCTACATCTGTCTAAACCGGCACATCCAACCGCCGGATAACCTATTAAGATCCGTCCCCACATCGCACTTGTAATCGGTACAGGAATATTGACCTGTTTCCCATCAGCTACGCATCTCTGCCTCGCCTTAGGGGCCGACTCACCCTACGCCGATGAACGTTGCGTAGGAAACCTTGCGCTTACGGCGAGGGGGCTTTTCACCCCCTTTAACGCTACTCATGTCAGCATTCGCACTTCTGATACCTCCAGCATCCTTCACAAGACACCTTCACAGGCTTACAGAACGCTCTCCTACCACTTGCAATAAATTGCAAATCCGCAGCTTCGGTAACTGGCTTAGCCCCGTTACATCTTCCGCGCAGGACGACTCGATCAGTGAGCTATTACGCTTTCTTTAAATGATGGCTGCTTCTAAGCCAACATCCTGACTGTTTTAGCCTTCCCACTTCGTTTCCCACTTAGCCCGTTTTAGGGACCTTAGCTGGCGGTCTGGGTTGTTTCCCTCTTGAGTCCGGACGTTAGCACCCGGTGCTCTGTCTCCCAAGCTGTACTCATCGGTATTCGGAGTTTGCCTTGGTTTGGTAAGTCGCCATGACCCCCTAGCCAAAACAGTGCTCTACCCCCGACGGTAATACTTGAGGCACTACCTAAATAGTTTTCGGAGAGAACCAGCTATTTCCAAGTTTGTTTAGCCTTTCACCCCTATCCACAGCTCATCCGCTAATTTTGCAACATTAGTCGGTTCGGACCTCCAGTACCTGTTACGGCACCTTCATCCTGGCCATGGATAGATCACTTGGTTTCGGGTCTACACCCAGCGACTGAATCGCCCTATTCGGACTCGGTTTCCCTACGCCTTCCCTACTCGGTTAAGCTTGCCACTGAATGTAAGTCGCTGACCCATTATACAAAAGGTACGCAGTCACCCCTTTCGAGGCTCCTACTTTTTGTAAGCATGCGGTTTCAGGATCTATTTCACTCCCCTCCCGGGGTTCTTTTCGCCTTTCCCTCACGGTACTTGTTCACTATCGGTCGATGATGAGTATTTAGCCTTGGAGGATGGTCCCCCCATATTCAGACAGGATTTCTCGTGTCCCGCCCTACTTTTCGCTAGCTCAGTACCACACGTCTCTTTTCACATACGGGGCTATCACCCGCTATGGCCAGCCTTTCCAGACTGTTCTGTTAAGTGTCGTGCTATCACTAGCAGGCTCTTCCAATTTCGCTCGCCACTACTTTCGGAATCTCGGTTGATGTCTTTTCCTCGAGCTACTGAGATGTTTCAGTTCACCCGGTTCGCCTCGCATGACTATGTATTCATCATGCGATACCTACTGCTAGGTGGGTTTCCCCATTCGGAAATCTCCGGATCAAAGCTAATTTGCCAGCTCCCCGAAGCTTATCGCAGGCTATCACGTCCTTCGTCGCCTATCATCGCCAAGGCATCCACCACATGCTCTTATTCACTTGACCCTATAACTTTGACGTCTCACACGGCCTTTCAACCGAATGAAACACAAAATCACATCAAGAGAATGTCTGTCAGGTCTTTCACCTGACGCGTTATGCCGTTCCAATTTATATCGTTAGATCAAATTGAATATTCGTTGACGCAATCAAAAATTCTTGTTGCTGATGGCACGGTACGCACTAAACC
>NZ_JAVDWU010000005.1:155000-157500 GCF_031457455.1 Hydrogenophaga palleronii | reverse complement strand
CGCTATGGTCGTCAGGCATAACTTGTTGTCCTGATGGCGCGAGCGCCACCTGAACGAATTCATAGAGCTTCGAATCAGCTGATTTTTGATTGCTGCCAACGTCGTGATCGAAGACCACGAGGGCATAACATGACTTTTCAGTCGGATGACATTCAACTGTGATCGATTTGATCAAAGTTATAGGGTCAAGCCGCACGAGCAATTAGTATCGGTTAGCTTAACGCATTGCTGCGCTTCCACACCCGACCTATCAACGTCCTGGTCTTGAACGACTCTTTAGGGGGCTCAAGGCCCCGGCAGATCTCATCTTGGAACGAGTTTCCCGCTTAGATGCTTTCAGCGGTTATCTCTTCCGCACTTAGCTACCCGGCAATGCCACTGGCGTGACAACCGGTACACCAGAGGTGCGTCCACTCCGGTCCTCTCGTACTAGGAGCAGGCTTCCTCAAATCTGCAGCGCCCACGGAAGATAGGGACCAAACTGTCTCACGACGTTTTAAACCCAGCTCACGTACCTCTTTAAATGGCGAACAGCCATACCCTTGGGACCGGCTACAGCCCCAGGATGAGATGAGCCGACATCGAGGTGCCAAACACCGCCGTCGATATGAACTCTTGGGCGGTATCAGCCTGTTATCCCCAGAGTACCTTTTATCCGTTGAGCGATGGCCCTTCCATACAGAACCACCGGATCACTATGTCCTGCTTTCGCATCTGCTCGACTTGTCAGTCTCGCAGTTAAGCACGCTTATGCCATTGCACTATTAGCACGATGTCCGACCGTACCTAGCGTACCTTCGAACTCCTCCGTTACACTTTGGGAGGAGACCGCCCCAGTCAAACTGCCTACCATGCACTGTCCCCGATCCAGATAATGGACCTAGGTTAGAACCTCAAACACACCAGGGTGGTATTTCAACGTTGGCTCCACAAGATCTAGCGACCCTGCTTCAAAGCCTCCCACCTATCCTACACAGATCTGTTCAAAGTCCAATACAAAGCTACAGTAAAGGTTCATGGGGTCTTTCCGTCTTTCCGCGGGGAGATTGCATCATCACAAACATTTCAACTTCGCTGAGTCTCAGGAGGAGACAGTGTGGCCATCGTTACGCCATTCGTGCAGGTCGGAACTTACCCGACAAGGAATTTCGCTACCTTAGGACCGTTATAGTTACGGCCGCCGTTTACTGGGACTTCGATCAAGAGCTTGCACCCCATCAATTAATCTTCCAGCACCGGGCAGGCGTCACACCCTATACGTCCACTTTCGTGTTTGCAGAGTGCTGTGTTTTTAATAAACAGTCGCAGCCACCAATTTTTTGCAACCCATTCGTGCTCAGATGTTCTCATCACACTACTAGGGCACACCTTCTTCCGAAGTTACGGTGTCAATTTGCCGAGTTCCTTCTCCTGAGTTCTCTCAAGCGCCTTAGAATACTCATCTCGCGCACCAGTGTCGGTTTGCGGTACGGTCAATTACAAGCTGAAGCTTAGTGGCTTTTCCTGGGACCTCGTTCAGTTACTTCGTGAGCAAGCTCACTCGATCGACAGCCTCGGTATATGACACGCGGATTTGCCTACGTGTCGCCTACATCTGTCTAAACCGGCACATCCAACCGCCGGATAACCTATTAAGATCCGTCCCCACATCGCACTTGTAATCGGTACAGGAATATTGACCTGTTTCCCATCAGCTACGCATCTCTGCCTCGCCTTAGGGGCCGACTCACCCTACGCCGATGAACGTTGCGTAGGAAACCTTGCGCTTACGGCGAGGGGGCTTTTCACCCCCTTTAACGCTACTCATGTCAGCATTCGCACTTCTGATACCTCCAGCATCCTTCACAAGACACCTTCACAGGCTTACAGAACGCTCTCCTACCACTTGCAATAAATTGCAAATCCGCAGCTTCGGTAACTGGCTTAGCCCCGTTACATCTTCCGCGCAGGACGACTCGATCAGTGAGCTATTACGCTTTCTTTAAATGATGGCTGCTTCTAAGCCAACATCCTGACTGTTTTAGCCTTCCCACTTCGTTTCCCACTTAGCCCGTTTTAGGGACCTTAGCTGGCGGTCTGGGTTGTTTCCCTCTTGAGTCCGGACGTTAGCACCCGGTGCTCTGTCTCCCAAGCTGTACTCATCGGTATTCGGAGTTTGCCTTGGTTTGGTAAGTCGCCATGACCCCCTAGCCAAAACAGTGCTCTACCCCCGACGGTAATACTTGAGGCACTACCTAAATAGTTTTCGGAGAGAACCAGCTATTTCCAAGTTTGTTTAGCCTTTCACCCCTATCCACAGCTCATCCGCTAATTTTGCAACATTAGTCGGTTCGGACCTCCAGTACCTGTTACGGCACCTTCATCCTGGCCATGGATAGATCACTTGGTTTCGGGTCTACACCCAGCGACTGAATCGCCCTATTCGGACTCGGTTTCCCTACGCCTTCCCTACTCGGTTAAGCTTGCCACTGAATGTAAGTCGCTGACCCATTATACAAAA
>NZ_JAVDWU010000005.1:0-150000 GCF_031457455.1 Hydrogenophaga palleronii | reverse complement strand
CGTCGCGGCTGTCGCGCCTGCTTCGAAAGCAGCGCCGGCCGCAGCGGTCGCCTCACCTGCCGCAGCGACCCCGACCGCGCGCAAGAAGCTCTCGTACAAGGAACAGCGGGAACTGGAAAGCCTGCCGGCCAAGATTGCAGAGTTGGAAGCGGAACAGACCGAAATCAGCAAGGCGCTGGAAAGTGGTGCCCTCTACGCCAGTGATCCGGCCCGTGCGGCGCAACTGGGTGCGCGTCACGCCGAAATCGAAGAGGCTTGGCTCGCTGCGATGGAACGCATGGAGTCGCTTTGCAGCGCCTGATCTTCGCTTGGCTCAACGATCAGCAGTCAAGCGACTGAAAACCCGCCAGAACGTAGCGTCCTGGGTTGTGGTGAAGTTGATGCGCATGAGGGTGCTGGGCGCTCGGGCTGCGTGAAACAGGGCCCCGGGCGCGATCAGGTAGCCCTCGTCGAGCATGCGTTGGGACAGCGCATCGGTGTCTACCCCGGTGTCCACCCAACCGAACAGTCCGGAAGGCTCCGCCTTGAGCTGGCAGCCAGCGGCCAGCGCCAGTTTGACACTGCGATGGCGCGCCGCATCGAGCCTGATGCGGATGCGTTCGGCGTGTCTGCGCAACTGGCCCTGTTCAATGCAGTGCGCCAACGCCCGTTCCAGCAGACTGGGCGTGGTCAAGGTACTCAGCAACTTGGTATCCAGCAGGCGCTCCACCCAGGCGGTCGGGGCGGCCATGTAGCCCACCCGCCAGTTCGGCGCAAGGATCTTGGCAAAGCCGCTCACGTAAATGGTGCGCTGCAGGCCGTCCAGCACGCTCATGCGGGTAGCGTGCTCCGGCGCGATGTGGCTGTAGGTATCGTCTTCCACCACACAGAAATCGTGTTGCTGGGCCAGTTGCAGCACGCGATGGGCACTGGTGGGCGAGAGGCAGTAGCCGGTGGGGTTGTGCAACACACTCACGCTCACGAACAGTTTGGGCGCGTGGGCTTCGCAGTAGCGGGCCATCACGGCCAAGTCGGGCCCCGACGGACCACGCGGCACCGGCAGGATGCGCATGCCCAATGCGCCCAACCGCGCAAACTCCACCGCCCAGCCGGGCTCTTCCACCATCACGGCATCGCCGGGTTTGAGCAGGGTGCGGCTGACCACATCCAGCGCGTGAGTGGCCCCCACCGTGGTGATTATCTGGCTGGGCTCGACGGGCAGGCCAATGCCTTGCAGTCGGCCTGCGAGCACCCGACGCAGGTGACTGTCGCCCAAGGGTTCGCCATAACGAAGCGAACTGTCGGCCAATGCCTTGGCGCCCGACACCCGCCGCACCGCCGCCGCCATGAATGTGCCCTCTAGCCAGTCTGGAGGGAACACACCCATGCCCGGCTGCGGCCGTTCACCCGAAGGATGAAACATGCCGCGGATCAGCGCGGCGGCATTGATGGGAGCGGCCATGCGGTGACTGTCTTCTCCTGCAGAGCGAATCGGACGTTCCACGGTGGCGGCTTCGCCATCGTCACCGCGTGTTCTTGCAGGAGCACGCTCGCGAACAAAGTAGCCGCGGTTGCGCCGGGCTTCCACCAGGCCTTGCGCCAGCAGCAAGTCGTACGCTGAAACGACGGTGGAAGGGTTCAGACCGTGCTGGGCGGCACACTGGCGGACGCTTGGAAGGCGCGCACCAGGCGCAAGCAGGCGGCTGCGGATTCGGCCTGCAAAACGCTCGGCCAATTGCTCGGTCAACGTCTGGGCGGCGGTTCGCGAGAGCTTCTGCGGCCGCAGGGTGGGCAAGGTATCGTGATCGAGTGGCGGTTCGGTGGTCATGATCTGTATGGTCGAAAACAGCCACACAGATTCGGTTTCTGAACCACCCATCTGTATGGCCTGTGTATGGATACAAAGGATAGAGTAGCGACCATGTTCCAGCAAGCCCCCTCTCGAATCCACATGCGTGTGTCGACACCCCGCCAGGTTGACATCCGACGTGGCGTTGACACAGGTGGGCGTCAATGACGGGCGCCGAATTCAGCGCACTGCTGGTGCTCGCGACGGCCACGAGTTTCACCCCAGGCCCCAACACCACGTTGTCCACAGCCCTGGCAGCCAACCTCGGCCTGCGCCGGTCGCTGCGATTCGTGTTTGCAGTGCCTGTGGGCTGGGGCCTTCTCCTGGCACTTTGCGCAGGAGGCCTGGGTTCGATGGTGGTGGCCTGGCCAGCCTTGCACTGGGCGATTCTGTGGGGTGGCGTGGGCTACCTCCTGTGGCTGGCGTGGCGGCTGGCGGGCAGCAAGCGGCTGAGCGATGTGGATCAGGCCCGGCTGAACGTGACGTTCGCCCAGGGCGTGATGCTGCAGTTCCTGAACATCAAGGCCTGGATGCTGGCACTGTCCATCACGGCGGGCTGGATCGCCGGGCAGCCGGATGCCGTGATGCGCTTTGCACTGGTGTTTCCCTTGATGCTGGGATTCGCTTTCTTCAGCAATCTGGCCTACGCCAGCGCCGGCTCGCTGTTGAGGCACTGGCTGGCAGGCCCTTTCGAAGATGGCGTGGCCACCGGACGCCGCCTCCAGGCGTTCAACCGCTTGATGGCGCTGGCACTGGGGTTGACCGCCCTATGGATGCTGGCCAGCGGAACAGGCATGACGCCGTCGATGTCGACCGGAGGTGCCCCATGAAAAGCGCCACGCAAGCTGCCCGCCTGCTCACGCCCCGGAACACGACACGGCGCGAGACCATGGGGCTGTGGCTGGGTCTGCTGGGGGTGTTCGTGTTTGCCCTCACCCTGCCCATGACACGACTGGCCACCGGCAGCGCCGAACATCCCCAACTCTCACCGTGGTTCGTGACTTGGGGGCGCGCGGCGCTGGCGGGTGCGTTGTCGGTGGTCTATCTGCTGCTGACACGTTCACCATGGCCCACACCTGCGCAGCGCAAGCCCCTGACCATGGCCTTACTGGGCAATGTGATTGGTTTTCCGCTGCTGCTGGGTTCGGCGCTGAGGCATGTGAGCGCGAGCCATGCGGCCGTCGTCATTGCCCTGCTTCCCCTGGCCACCGCAGCGGCCGCAGCCTGGTTGCTGCACCAACGCGCACGGTTGGGCTTCTGGGTCTTTGCGGTCCTGGGCAGCCTCCTGGTGGTGGCGTACTCACTGGTGCGCGCCTACCACCAGACCGGCGGCTTCGGATGGGCCTGGGCGGACTTGTTGCTGGTGGGCGCAGTGATTGCGGCTTCACTGGGCTATGTGTACGGCGCACAGGTCACTGCGACGCTGGGAGCGGAACGGGTGATTTGCTGGGTATGCGTGATGGCATTGCCCATCACTGTGCCAGGCACCTGGCTCACCTGGCCAACGCACGCCGTCGCAGCTTCGGCATGGATGGCTCTGCTGTACGTCGGGGTGTTCTCCATGTGGGCAGGCTTTTTTGCCTGGTTCCGGGGCCTGGCCATGGGCGGCGCCCTGCGGGTGAGTCAGACGCAATTGCTGCAGCCGTTCATCAGCATCCTCGCGGCGGTGCCGCTGCTGGGTGAGCCGCTCGACATGATGACGCTGGGCTTTGCCCTGGCCGTGGTCGCCACCGTCTTCACGGGCAAGCGCTACGCCATTGCACCCAGCGGCTTGCAGCGATGAACAGCGGAGAACCTGCATGACCACCCTCAGCACCATGCCCATCCGGCGACCCTCTGAACCTCGCCACCCGAGCCGCATGGCCTCAGATCTGCACAGGCTGCTGGCGCAACTGCCTGGTCCGGTTGATGGGACCTACCCCAACGGCCAGCCATTTGTGACGGCACTGGCACACGGATCCATGCGGGTTGAACTGTTTGTGCCGGCGGCATCCGGGCTTGGTCGAGACGTGCAACAGCCCCACGCCCAGGACGAGCTGTACCTGGTCCAGCATGGTCGTGCGCGCCTGCTCATCGCCAACGAAGAACACGCCTTGAGAGCGGGCGATGTGCGCTTTGTTCCGGCGGGCGTCGAGCACCGATTTGAAGAATTCAGCCAAGACTTTGCAACTTGGGTCGTTTTCTACGGCCCGCATGGAGGAGAGCACGCATGACCTGGACCCTGGCCCGCCGGGCCCACAAGATGAACCCCTCGGTGATCCGCGAGATCCTGAAGGTCACAGAAAAACCCGGGATCATCAGTTTCGCGGGTGGCCTGCCGTCGCCGCAGACCTTCCCCATTGATGCCTTTGCGAAGGCCTGTGACCAGGTGCTGCGTGGTGGCGGTGCCGACAGCGCGCGAGCGTCGCTGCAATACGCCGCCAGCGAAGGTTACCGGCCGCTGTGTGAATGGGTGGCGGCCAGCCTGCCCTGGGACGTGTCACCCGACCAGGTGCTGATCACCACCGGCAGCCAGCAGGGCCTGGACCTGGTCGCCAAGGTATTGATCGATGAAGGCAGCCGCGTGCTGGTGGAGACCCCCACCTACCTGGGCGCCTTGCAGGCCTTCACCCCCATGGAGCCACAGATTGTGGGTGTGTCCAGCGATGCCGAAGGCGTGGATGTGGACGACCTTGAAAGGCAGGCTGCCCCCACAGACGGCGCAATTGAAGGCGCACGATTTTTCTACGTGCTGCCCAACTTCCAGAACCCCACCGGTCGCAGCATGAGCGAGGCTCGTCGTGCCGCCCTGGTGGAGCGCGCGGCGGCCATCGGTCTGCCCCTGGTGGAAGACAACCCCTACGGTGATCTGTGGTTCGACCATCCACCGCCACCGCCCCTGACCGCACGCAACCCCGAGGGTTGCATCTACCTGGGTTCGTTTTCGAAGGTGCTGGCACCTGGTCTGCGGCTGGGCTTCATGGTCGCGCCCAAGGCCATCATGCCCAAACTGCTGCAGGCCAAGCAGGCGGCTGACTTGCACAGCCCCAGCTTCAACCAGCGCGTGGTGGCCGAGGTGTTGAAGGACGGATTCCTGGACCGGCATGTGCCCGGCATCCGTGCCCTGTACAAGGCGCAGTGCGGCGCCATGCTGACCGCCTTGCAAACCGAGATGGCCGGCCTGGACGTCCAGTGGAATTCACCGGATGGTGGCATGTTCCTGTGGGTGCGGCTGCCTGAGGGAATGAATGCGGCGGAGCTGCTGCCCCGCGCGGTGGCGCACAACGTGGCGTTTGTGCCAGGCGCGGCATTTTTTGCGGCGGATCCGGACCCGCGCGCGCTGCGTCTGAGCTTTGTGACCGCAAGCGAGGAGCAGATCCGCACAGGGATTGCCGCACTGGCGCAAGCCATTCGTGAGCAAGGCCAGGGCTGACCGACATGCTGCACCTGTGGGGCCGGCTGAGTTCGATCAATGTGCGCAAGGTGGTGCTGTGTGCGCAGGTGCTCGGGCTGGAGTTGCCACGCACCGACGCAGGCCTGGCGTACGGCGTGGTGGACTCGCCCGACTACCGGGCCCGCAATCCCAACGGGCTGGTGCCACTGCTGGTGGATGGTGACTTCACGCTGTGGGAGTCGAACACCATCGTGCGCTACCTCTGCGCAAAGACAGGCAAGCTCTACCCCCAGGATCTCCAGCGCCGCTTTAACGCCGAGCGCTGGATGGACTGGCAGCAAACCACGCTCAATCGCGCCGGCAGCCCCGCCTTCGTGCAGTGGTTCCGCACGCCTGCCGAACAGCGTGACGCCTCGTTGACTGCGCAGTCAATAGCCGCCACCGAGCCGCTGTTTGCGATGCTTGACGCCCATCTGGCGCAACACGCCTGCATGGCCGGTGACGAACTCACCATGGCCGACATTCCCATCGCCTGCGAAGTGCATCGCTGGTGGGGCCTGCCACAGGCGCGCCCGGCCTGGCCCAACCTGGAACGCTGGTACGCGCGGTGGCTGAGCCTGCCCACGAGCCGTGGCGTGCTCGACCTGCCTTTGTCCTGACAGACCGGAGCCCTTTCATGATCCTGCGCCCTTTCCAGCAAGTCGATGTGTTCACCGACACCCCCTACCGAGGCAACCCCCTGGCGGTGGTGCTGGACGGCAGTGGCCTGTCCACCGACGCCATGCAGCACTTCACCAACTGGACCAATCTGTCGGAGTGCACCTTTCTGTTGCCCCCTACGGCGGAAGGCCTTGCCGCCGGCGCGGATTACCGAGTGCGCATCTTCTGTCCGGGGCGCGAGTTGCCTTTCGCCGGCCATCCCACGCTGGGGAGTTGCCACGCCTGGCTGGCAGCGGGAGGCACGCCGCGTGGCGAGCACGTGGTGCAGGAATGTGGCGTTGGGCTGGTGAGAATTCGCCGGGAGGCCAACCGCCTGGCATTTGCTGCGCCGCCACTGATCAAGAGCGGGCCGTTGCCGGAGGAAGAGGTGCAACTCATTGCGCGTGGCCTGGGCGTGGCGCGCAGCGACATCGTAGAGCACGCCTGGTGTGACAACGGGCCGAACTGGCGCGGCGTGTTGCTACGCAGCGCCGAACAGGTGCTGGCCCTTCGGCCCGATGGTGCCGTGCTGGCCGGACTGGACATTGGCGTCGTGGGCCCGCGAGGAAAAGTGGGCGTGGCTGGAACGCGCGAGCAAGAGGACACGCAGTTCGAGGTGCGGGCCTTCTTTCCCGGCAACAACGGTCTGTGCGAAGACCCCGTGACCGGCAGCCTGAACGCGGCACTGGCGCAGTGGTTGATTGGCGCAGGGCTGGCACCTGAACGCTACGTGGCGGCACAAGGCACGGCCATGGCGCGCCGGGGTCGGGTTCATGTGGAGCGAGACGCCACCGGCACTATCTGGATCGGTGGCGCGTCCGTCACCTGCATTGATGGGCAGGTCAGGCTGTGACGGCGCAGATCGACCATCTGGTGGTGGCAGCCACCACCCTTGAAGCTGGCGTGGCCTGGTGTGAGCGCACACTCGGCGTGACACCCCGCCCGGGCGGAGAGCACGCCCTGTTCGGCACACACAACCGGCTGCTCAAGCTGCACAGCGATGCCGTGCCACCGGTCTATTTGGAGATCATCGCCATCAACCCGCTGGCGCAGCCCACGCGGGCGGGCGATCTGCGTCGCTGGTTCGACCTGGACGACCCCGCCCTGCGCCAGCGACTCCAACGCCATGGACCGCAGCTCGTGCACTGGGTGGCGCGCGTGCCCGCCATCGAACCTGCTGTTGCGGCGCTGAAGGCGCTGGGCATTGATCGTGGGCAGGTGCTGCCGGCCTCGCGCCCGACACCACAAGGTCTGCTGCAATGGCACATCAGCGTCCGGGACGACGGCCAGCGGCTGTTCGATGGCGCCTTGCCCACGCTGATTGAATGGGGTGAAACCCATCCCGCGCGCATGATGCCAGACAGCGGGTTGACGCTCACCGCGTTCGAGGTGAGCCATCCCCGGACCGGCGAGCTGCGGGATGCCTTGCAGGCGATCGGGCTGGCGGGTGTGCGGGTGAGCGATGAGCCGCCGACCCTGGTGGCGCAATTGCAAACGCCGAAAGGCCGCGTCACGCTGGCCTCCACAGGCTGAACCCGGATCAGACATGAGCGATACCCTGCCCGACCTGGCTTCCATCGAGGCCGCTGCCGAAATCGTCTACCGCGACTTCGCTGCCACGCCGCAGTACCGGTGGGCCACGCTGAGCCAGCGCCTGGGCACGGAATGCTGGGTCAAGCACGAGAACCACACGCCGGTGGGGGCGTTCAAGATCCGCGGCGGACTCACGTATTTCGACGCCCTGCGTCAGCGAGGCGCACTGCCGCGCGAAATGATCAGCGCCACGCGCGGCAACCACGGCCAGAGCATGGGGTGGGCGGCGCGCGCGCACGGCGTGGCCTGCACCATCGTCGTCCCTCACGGCAATTCGGTCGAGAAGAATGCCGCCATGCGCGCGCTGGGCGTGACGCTGATCGAACACGGCGACGACTTCCAGGACAGCCGCGAACATGCCATGCAACTGGCCGAACAGCGCGGGGCCCACATGGTGCCGAGCTTTCATGCCGACCTGGTGCGCGGCGTGGCCACCTACTGGTGGGAGTTCATGCGCGCCGTGCCGCAGCTGGACGTGGTGTACGTGCCCATCGGGCAGGGCTCGGGCGCCTGCGCCGCCATCGCGGCCAAGCGGGCATTGAATCATCGGGCTCGGATCGTGGGTGTGGTCAGCGCGCACGCCACCACCTATGCCGATTCCATTTCAGCAGGTCAGGTGATCGCCTCGCCGGTGACCACCGAACTGGCCGACGGCATGGCCTGCCGCGTGGCCGATGCGGCAGCGCTGGCGGTGCTGGCGCCAAACCTGGCGCGTATCGTGAAAGTCACCGACGACGAAGTGGCCGAGGCCATGCGCATGCTGTTCGCCGACACCCACAACGTGGCCGAGGGAGCGGGTGCAGCCAGTTTTGCAGCGGCCTGGCAGGAGCGCGATCAACTGGAAGGACAGGTGGTGGGCACCACCTTGTGTGGGGGTAACGTGGACAGCACGGTGCTCGCGAAGGTCCTGAACAGGGGATGAACACCCCCGCCGCGCCTGCTTGACATCCGGTGAAGGACCGATATCCCTGGCCTGCAAAGCCGGTTCCACGGCATCCCTGGAATGGGCTCCCTTGGCGCTGGAGATGTCAACTACCCTGCCAGCCGCGCCACCACCTCGCAGAACGACTCCACCGCATCGGTCTTGAAGACCACCTCGCGCACGCCGGCGGCCAGGGCCTCGGCCTGCAGTTCGTCGGTGATGTAGCCCGAGGCCACCGCCACCGGCAGCGCCGGACTCAATGCCAGCACCTCGCGCGCCACATCCAGGCCCGACATGCCGGGCATGTTGTAGTCGGTGAGCATGAGGTGGAAGGCATCCGGTTGCTGCCGCACCGCCTCAATGGCCTCTCTCTGGTCAGTAAAGGCCGTCACCCGGTGGCCGCGCCGCTCCAGCAACCGACGCACCAGAAACACCAGGGTGTCGTCGTCGTCGAGGTACAAGATGTGGCGGGCAAGGGCTGACGGGGTTTCTGCCATCGCAGATTTCTCCTGTTGAACAGACGGCGGATTCGGTGTCGCTGACGAAAGGGCACTGCCTGACGAAACAGGCAGGTCCAGAGGCATTGTGCCGTCAAGCGATGCCGGCGGGGTGCCAACTTTATCGCGCTGAACGCCACTCATGGCGCCCAGGGCCTCCATGGCGGGAAAGTACAGGCGAAATTGTGTGCCTTCGCCCAGGCGGCTGTCGACCTCGATCACGCCGTCGTGCGCCTGCACGATGCCCAGCACCACCGGCAGGCCCAGTCCGGTGCCCTGCCCGACCACTTTGGTGGTGAAGAATGGCTCGTACATGCGCTTCAGGGTGCCCTCCGTCATGCCACAGCCGCTGTCACTGACGCTGACCGATACCACGTCCACGCCGGCTGCCTGGCAGGCCTTGGACAGCTCGCGTGGCACGCGGGCGTCGTCATTTGAGAGGTTCTCAACCCGATATTCGATACGGCCGGGCCGGCCTTCCAGCGCGTAGATGGCATTGGTCCCCAGATTCAGCAACACCTGGCCGATCTGTGTGGCGTCGGCCCGCACGGGCAACAAGACCCCCCCGGCCTGGACGACCAGTTCGATCTGTGGCGTGATGGCCGTGCGCAGCAGGCGGCAGGTTTCTCCCACGGTGTGCCCCAGGTCGAGAGAGGTGCGCGCCAGGGGTTGCTGGCGGCTGAATGCCAGGATCTGTCGCACCAGTTCCCGACCTCGTCTGGCTGCGGTGCTGATTTCATGCAGGCTTTCCCGTGCCAGCGAGCCGGGCTCCAGGTCTTGTCGGGCCAGGTCGGCATTGCCCAGAATGGCCGCCAGAATGTTGTTGAAATCGTGCGCCACACCGCCGGCCAGCGTGCCCAGCGCTTCCATCTTCTGTGACTGGGAGAGCTGCTGCTCCAGCACACGGTGTTGATCCTGCGCCTCCTTGAGCGACGTGACGTCAACGAAGGTGAACACCACATGGCGCAGGCCACCCAGCACGTCGTTTTCAGGAAAGGCATTGCACAGCGCCCAGCGAACCTGCTTGTCGGCGCCGGCCTTCACACCCATCACCACGCTTTTCATGGGCTGGCCACTGGCCAGCACGCGCTCGAACGGCACTTCATGCCGGACCATCCACTGCCCGTCTTCCCGCATCAGGCGCCAGTCGCGGGCCATGGGTTCGATCATGGCGGTGCGGGCGGTTTCCTCGTTCCAGCCCAGAAACTCCCTGGCAGCGGTGTTGATCGTCACCACCGTCCGGTCGGGCCGCAGCACGATCACACCGGCGCTGAGGTTTTCAACCAGGGTGCGCAGCTCGACCTCGCGCGACTGCAGGTCCTTGCGGGCGCGGTCGCCCTCCTGGCGCAGCCGGTAGGTCACCAATGACCCATAGAGCACGACGCGCAACAGGCGCGCGAGCAGAAAGAAGAACAGGGCGACGGAGGCCGCAACGTCGAGCGGCACCTTGAGCACGGGGGTTGCCACCAGAAAACTCGCGAGGGCACTGGCTTCCAGCACGGACAGCCATTTCAGTGCCTGCAATTCGGGAACGCGCCGCTGCGGGTCGGACAGGACAATGTCCCGCATGGAAAGCACGATGATGGCGATCGACGTGAGTGCAAAGAAGGTCTGGCGCAGCACGGGCAGATCCCACACCAGCAGGAAAACCGTCTGCCAGGCCAGCAAGATCCCCAGCGCCAGGGCGATCCAGCCCGGCGGCCGAGGGAGGTGCAGGTAACTGCGCAGGCCCATCCACGCCAGCAGGGCACTGGCGGTGAGTGCAGAGTTGGCCATGCTCACGGTGAAAAACTCGGGCGCGCTGCCGCGCAGCCACAAGCCGGCCGATCCCACGATGGACACCAGCGCAGACACCGACCACCAGCCAGGACCGCCAATGGCAGGGTAACGGCGCATCAGGGCCCAAAACGCAATGGCGATGAGGGCGTCGACGCCGATCCGCAAGGCCAACAGGGTTGGCAGGTCAAACAAGGGGGTGGGCACAGGGTATCGGCTGTTGAAACTCCCGCCATTGAAGCACAGCCATCCAGCTCAAAAACCGGAGAAAAGCCCGACTAACACTTTGGATTTCTTCGGACCAGACCATAGACACCTGGGCGACTGCCAGGGGCGACCCAGGGGGTGAAACAGTCGCTGCCGAGACAAAGTACAGACAATTGCCTGTCACAGAATGCCTGTCATGGGAACCCTCTACCTCGTGCGCCACGGCCAGGCCTCGTTTGGCGCTGAAGACTACGACCAGCTCAGTGAGCGCGGCAGGCAGCAGAGCGTGCAACTCGGCCGCTACTGGGCCGCGCGCGGGGTCGTATTCGACGCCGTGATCACCGGCACCCTCCGGCGCCATGAGCAGACCTGGGCGGGCATCGCCGAGGGTGCCGGGCTGGACACCTCCGCCCAGCCCTGGCCCGGCCTGAACGAGTACGACAGCGAAGCGGTGATCCGCGCCATCTACCCCCACGAACTGGCCAAACCGCGGCACGCTGCGGAAGCGCCCGAGTTGTTCCGCCAACACTTCCGCCTGCTGCGCGACGGCCTGGCCCAGTGGATGGCGGGTACGGTGAGCCCAAGAGGCATGCCCAGCTACGAGGCCTTCGTGCAAGGCGTCACAAGCGCGCTGGACCACGTGCGCACCCACCATGTGGACCGCAAGGTGCTGATCGTGTCGAGCGGCGGGCCCATTGCCACCGCAGTGGGTCATGTGCTGGGTCTGAGCCCGGAACGCACCATCGACCTGAACATGCGCATCCGCAACAGTGCGGTGACCGAGTTCCAGTTCTCAGCGAAGCGGCACACCTTGCTGACCTACAACGCCCTGCCCCACCTTGATGGGCCGGACTTTGCGGACTGGATAACGTATGCCTAGCCCCCCTGCGCCGCTTTGCGGCTTCCCCCGGAGGGGGACGACCCCTTGGACCGGCGGAGCCGGATCTTCGGGGTCCCTGGATGGGCTTCCCCTCGTTGGCTTGACGTTCAGGAGTGCCAGCAGCTCAAACATCTCGCAAAAGCGGGGGCGCGAGCTTCCAGTGATGCGGTGGAACCGGCTTTGCCGGGCCACTCGCATCGCCCCCTGGGGGGTGACGCGAAGCGGCGCGGGGGGAGGCCATCACTCGAATGCGGTTCGGTGTGTAAGCGTGTCTGGCGGCAGGCGGTCGATTTCTGCCAGCAGTTGGGCCAGTGATCGGCCTGCCGCCTGCAGCACGGCCTGGCCCTTGGCGGCCGTGGCGGCGCTGGCATTGCCTACAGCGCCATCGGCGTTGTAGTCCTGCATCTGCCAGGCCAGTTTGGCGGTCTTGCCGTTGCCCAGGATGGGGAAATCCGGGGAACGCTCCTGTGAGGCCGAGCGGAAATAGCTGGCGTGGTCCATGTGTACCCGCTCTGGCGACAGCGCCAACAGGAGGGAGGTTTCGATTTCGCCGCCATGGATGCCAAAACGGTGCTCTTCGGCGCTGAACTGGGCATTCACGTCCTTGCCCTGCTCATCCATCAGCGGCAGGTGGAACCAGTTCACGCTGTAGACCAGCATGCCCAGCCTGGCCCGCAGGTCGCGCGCGACCACGTCCAGCAGGCCCACCTGCCCGCCGTGTGCGTTGAACAGCACCAGCTTCTTCACGCCGCTGGCGGCCACGCACTCGGCGATCTCGGTCCACAGGCGCAGCACGGTGTCTGCCTTGAGGGTGAGCGTGCCGCCAAACCGCGTGTGTTCCGGTGAAAAGCCCACGGCCTGGGTGGGAAGGAAGAGCGCGGGCAGGTCTTCGTCCAGGTGCGGCAGGGCCGCCGCAATCACGCCGTTGACGATGTCGGTGTCGACCGACAGCGGCAGGTGCGGTCCGTGCTGCTCGATCGCGGCCACGGGCAACACGGCAATGGCGCGCGACTTGTCCAGGGCGCTGAATTCGGCGGTGGTGAGATCAGACCAGAAACGGACGGGGCGGCTCATGGACGTCATCTTACGAGGCATTGAAGGTACGGGGGGCCGAGCAGACGGGTGACCGTTCAACGCGGGCGGTGCAGCATGACACGCTCGTACAGCGCCTGCGCCGCTGAAGACAGCGTCCGGTCTGCGCGGCGCACCAGAAACACCTGGCGTGTGAGACCCTCAGCGCGCACGCGGCGCGTGTGCAGGCGCTCACTCTGGAAGTGGAACAAGGTGAGCGCCGGTACCACGGTGATGCCCAGCCCCTGCGCGACCATGCCGGCCACCGTGCTGAGCTGGTCCAGCTCCAGCAAGGTGCGCAGGCGAGCCGGGTAAATGGCGGCATCCAGGTACTGGCGCACGCTGCTGGACCTTGCCAGCTGAATGAAGGGAAAGCTCGCCAGCGCCTTCAGCGGCACCGCCCGGGTGCCCCGGTCCAGCGCGTGTCCGACCGGGAACACCACATGAAAGTCGTCGGTGCAGAAACCTTCGGTCCGCAGCTCGGGGGCGTCCAGACGCGTGGATGCGAGCGCGAAGTCGGCCTGGCCGTTGCGCACGCGTTCAATGCACTGTTCCGACAGCACGTCGGCCACGTCCAGCTCAATGGCGGGATGGTCGCGGTGAAACGTGGCCAGCAAAGGTGGCAGCCACCCCGCTGCCAGTGACGGCAGCACTGCCACAGAAGCTCTGCCGCGTCGCCGCGCCACATGGTCGCGTACGTCTTCTGCAGCGGCCTCGGCATCGCGCAGCAGGTTTTCTGCTGCGCCCAGAAAGGCGGCACCTTCCGCGGTGAGTTCCACGTGACGCGTGGTGCGATGAAACAGGCGCGCCCCCAATCCTTGCTCGAGCCCGCCGATCAAAGCCGAGAACGCTGGCTGCGACAGATGGCACTGGGCAGCGGCACGGGTGAAGTTGCGTTGCTCGGCCAGCGACACGAAGGCGCGCAGTTCGCGGGTGGACAGATTGATCGGCATGACAGATGAATATATCTTTTTTTTCTATTTCACAGATCATGAACCGCTGCCTACAGTGGCAGCCATGGCTTCTACAGACATCCTCCGCATCGGCTGCGCCGCCGGCTTCTCGGGCGACCGAACCGACGCGGCTGGCCCGGTGGTTGACGAATTGATCCGTGGCGGCACGGCGGCCTGCCTGATTTTCGAGACACTGGCCGAACGGACGCTGGCGCTGGCTCAGCTGGCACGCCGCGCCGATCCTGAACAGGGCTTCGAGCCCTTGCTGGATGAGCTGCTCACCCCCGTGCTGTCCCGCTGCCTGCAGCACGGTGTGCGCATCGTCAGCAACATGGGTGCGGCCAACCCCCGAGCCGCCGCGCGGCGCATTCAGGCATTGGCGCAGGAACTGGGTCTGCCTCGCCCGCGTATCGCCGTCATTGAGGGGGACGATGTGTCCGGGCAAGCCTGGCGCGATGCGCTGACGAGCCAGGTCGGGGACGCCTTGCGCGACCGGCCTGTGGTCAGTGCCAATGCCTACATCGGTGCTGCGGCCATCGCCGATGCCTTGCGCGCCGGTGCCGACATCGTGATCGCAGGTCGCGTGGCCGATCCCGCGCTCGCCCTGGGTCCGGCAATGGCCCATTTCGGCTGGGCACTCGACGACTGGGACCGGATCGCCGGCGCCACCATGGCCGGTCACCTGCTGGAATGCGGCGCCCAGGTCACGGGTGGCTATTTCGCCGACCCCGGCTTGAAGGATGTGCCCGGTCTCGCCCACCTCGGCTACCCCATTGCCGACCTGGAAGCCGACGGCAGTTGCACCGTCGGCAAACCACCAGGCACCGGCGGCGTGGTCAACCGCCACACGGTCACGGAACAACTGCTGTACGAGGTGCACGATCCCGCAGCCTACCTCACGCCCGACGTGGTGGCCGACATCTCACAGGCCCGGCTGGACGACCTGGGTGGCGACCGCGTGCGCCTGAGCGGCGTGCGCGGCCACGGGCGCCCGGACACGCTCAAGGTCAATGTGTGTTTTGAAAGCGGCTGGCTGGCCGAAGGTGAAATCTCCTACGCCGGCCCGCGCGCCGAGGCGCGCGCCCGTCTGGCGGCACAAGTGGTGCGCGAGCGACTGGCTGGCGTGGCACCGATTCGCATGGACCTGATCGGTGTCAGCAGTGTGCTGGCCGACGACCATGGCCGATGGGTGGCCGGTCAAGCCCCCGGCGATGCGCTGGATGTGCGCCTGCGCCTGGCCCTGCGCCACGAACACCGCGCCACCGCGCAGCGCCTGCTGCGCGAGGTCACGGCCCTCTACACCTGCGGCCCGGCGGGCGGTGGCGGCGTGCGCACCGCGCTTCGTCCCACGCTGGGAACCTTGCCAGCCCTGCTGCCGCGCGATGCGGTGCCCGTGCGCTTTGAACTGACATGACAACCACCCCCACGCTCACTTCGTTCACTGCCCCCCGAGGGGGCGCGTCAGTGCCTTCGGGCGGCCGGGCGGCACTGACATGACAACTCCCTCTACCCATCTCACCGTGCCACTCTGGCAGTTGGCCCATGGCCGCACCGGGGACAAGGGCAACCGCTCCAACATCAGCGTGATCGCCTGGGAGCCCGCGCTGTACCCGTTGCTGCTTGAACAGGTCACAGCCGACAGCGTGGCGCGGCGGTTTTCCCACCGCCAGCCCTCCCGCGTCCAGCGTTTCGAACTGCCGCAACTGCGCGCGCTGAACCTGGTGCTCGACGACGCACTCGATGGCGGCGTCAATGATTCGCTCAACCTCGACAGCCACGGCAAGGCGCTGTCGTACTGGCTGATGGACCTGCCCATTTCGGTGCCCGCCGCGCTTCAGCCATTGCTGAGACGGCCTGCCAAATAGCCCGTTCCCTATCGGCTCCCCTCACCGCTCTTTCCACAACCACAACGGAGACTCTCATGCCCCATCCTCAACGCCGCCTTGTTCTCGCTGCCCTGGCCTCGCTCGCGCTGAGTGGCCCCGCCTGGGCCCAGGCCAACTACCCCGACAAGCCCATCAACTTCGTGGTGCCCTTTGCGGCGGCCAGTGCCACGGACTCTCTGGCCCGCGCGCTGGGTCAGTCCATCACCGAACAGACCGGGCAACCCGTGGTGGCGGACAACCGCGCCGGCGCCAGCGGCATGATCGCTGCGCAGTTTGCCGCCCGCGCCCCGGCCGATGGCTACACCGTGCTCATCACCACCAACACCACCCACGCGGCCAACACCCACCTCTACAAAAAGCTCTCCTACGACCCGGTGAAGGACTTTGTACCGGTGACCGGTCTGGGCAAGGGTGGTCAGGTGCTGGTGGTGCGCAGCGATGCGCCCTACACCAATGTGGTGGAGCTGCTGGACGCGGCGCGCCAGGCGCCCGGCAAGCTGTCGTTCGGCAGCGGCAGTTCGTCCAGCCGGGTGGCCGGTGAGCTGTTCCAGCAGATGGCCGGCGTGCAATTTCTGCACGTGCCCTACCGCAGCAACCCGCTGGGCATCACCGACCTGCTGGGCGGGCAGATCCAGATGATGTTCACCGATGCTTCCACCGGCGTGCCGCAGGTCAAGGCCAACAAGCTGCGCGCCCTGGGCGTGACCTCTGCGCAACGCATGCCGGTGTTGCCCGATGTGCCCACCATTGATGAGGCGGGTGTGAAGGGCTACGACATGGGCTACTGGTTTGCCGCCTACGTGCCCGCCGGCACGCCGGCCCCCGTGGTGCAGCGTCTCAATGCCTTGCTGCATCAGGCCCTGAAGAGCCCGGCCGTGCGCCAGTTCTTTGACAACAGCGGTGGCGTGGCATTTCCCACCTCGCCAGAAGAACTGGGCAAGTTCCAGGCCGCCGAAACCGACAAATGGGGCCGCGTGATCAAGGCCGCCGGCATCGAACCCGAGTGAGGTTCGCGTCAGGCTCAGGCGCCGCTGGCTATGATCCGCCCATGACCCAGGATCTCTTTCGCCAGGACGCCTATCTTCAGCATTGCACCGCCCAGGTGGTGGCGGTCACCGAACACGGCGTCGTGCTCGACCGCACCGTGTTCTACCCCCTGGGGGGCGGGCAGGCGGGCGACACCGGGGCGCTGGTGCTGGGCGACGGCACGGAGATCGCCATCGCCGACACGCGCAAGGCCAAGGACAGCGAAGGTCACCCCACTGCGGACATCTGGCATGTGCCCCTGGCGGGCCAGAACGATGCGCTGGCCCACCTGCAGCCCGGGGTCGAAGTCATCGCACGCATCGACTGGGCCCGGCGGCACCGGCTGATGCGTTTTCACACCACCACCCACCTGCTGTGCCATCTGGTGCCGGTGCCCGTGAACGGTTGCTCCATCACGGCCGATGCCGCTCGGCTCGATCTGGTGCTCACCGATCCCCTGGACAAGGATGCCCTGACCGAGGGCATTGCCGCCCTGGTCACTGCCAGCCTGCCCGTGACCATCGGCACCATCAGCGACGCCGAACTCGACGCACAGCCCGATCTGGTCAAGAGCATGAGTGTCTCGCCGCCCCGCGGCAGCGGGTCCGTGCGAACGGTGCGCATCGGCCAGGCCACCCAGATCGACCTTCAGCCCTGCGGCGGCACGCACGTGGCCAACACCGCCGAGATTGGGGGGGTGGTGGTGACCAAAATCGAAAAGAAGTCGGCCACCACGCGGCGGGTGGTGCTGGGCTTTAGCGACTGAGGCGCATCGGCAAAGCCCTTCAGCCCTCGTACATCCAGCGCCGCGACCAGGGCAGCTCGTCAGCCAACTGGCCGGCCGGCCGGCACAACACCTGGTAAATGGACACCTCGTCGTGTGCAAAAGCCCAGGCGCAGCCCGCCAGGTACACGCGCCAGATGCGCCAGCGCCTTTCGTCCACCAGCGGTTTGATGCGCTGGGTGTTGGCCTCGAAAGCGTCGCTCCACAACTGGGTGGTGCGCTGGTAGTGGCGGCGCAGGTTCTCCACATCGAAGGCCTCGAGCCCGCCTTCCTGCAAGGTGCGCAGCACGGTGCCAATGTGCGGCAGCTCGCCTTGGGGAAACACATAGCGGTCAATGAAGCTTCCGCCACCGTGGCGCGTTTCACCGTCGTGTGCATCGGTGCTGGTGATGCCGTGGTTCATGGCCCAGCCGTCTGGCTTGAGCAGCTTTCGCACCTGCGCAAAATAGTTGGTCAGGTAGTTGAGCCCCACGTGCTCGAACATGCCCACGCTGGTGATGCGGTCGAAGGGTTGGTCACTCACATCACGGTAGTCCTGCAACCGGATGTCGATGCGGTCTTCAAGGCCAGCAGCCCTGACCCGTTCGTGCGCCAGATCGAACTGGTTCTTTGACAGCGTGATGCCCACGCAGTGCGCACCGAAATGCTGCGCGGCACGGATCACCAGACCGCCCCAACCACAGCCGATATCGAGCAGGCGTTGCCCTGGCTGCAAACGGATCTTTCGCAGGATGTGATCGATCTTCTTCAGTTGCGCCTGGTCAAGGGTCTCGTCACCATTTTCGAAATACCCGCAGGAATACACCATGCTCTCACCCAGCCACTGCGCGTAAAAATCGTTAGACACGTCGTAGTGGTACTGGATGGCCTGGCTGTCGCTTTCCTTGGAGTGGGAAAAACGCCGGCGAATGCGGCCCAGCAGCCCGCCCTCCGGCTCGGCGGTTTCTGCCAGCCGGTGGGCCACCGCCAGAATGTCGGCCAAGGAACCGTCAACATCCACCATGCCCTCCACATAGGCCTGGCCCAGGGTATCGAGCCCGGGATTGATGAGCAATGGCAGCGCCGCCGTGTCGCGCACGCGGATGTCGACCTGGGGTTCCTCGAAATCACCCAGCGTGAGCGACGAATCACCCGTCTCACCCCAGCGCAGGCGAACCGGCAGATTCACCCGCGTCTTCACCCGTTGCGCCCACGGCAGCAAAGCGCGCTCCACGATCGATCCCATGCGTCAACCTCCTGGAAGAATGCCCCACCAAAATGAGAGGCCTCTTTTTTAAACCGCATGCGCCCGCGTGTGAAGTCCATGACGCATCAATGCAATTTATGAGGCCGATAGTCATAGGCCATGACTCTTCACCCTCCACCGACAATGTCGGGTGTCGTGACCTAATATCCCCGCCATTGCGCTACCAAGCTGACCGCACGGAACTTGGTCGCGTCGGGCTTCTCATATGTCAGCGCGGCGCACGCCGCCGGTAACCCGTGCCTGCTTGTTCACCGCCCCAGATGCCCCACCGCCCACCCTCATTTGTCATCTCGTCCTTGCGCCAGGGCATGGCTTTCTTGCTGACCCTGGTATTGCCATTGGCCGTGATGGCGCAAGGCGTGCTGGGGACGTCCCGCTTGCCGAGCAAGGTGGAGAGCGACCTGGTGCGCGCCGAACTCATGGCGCACGCGCCGCAAGGGGCAGGGCCCGGGCAGGAAGTGTGGGTCGGGCTGCAACTGACCCATGCGCCCGAGTGGCACACCTACTGGAAAAACTCAGGCGACTCGGGCCTCCCCACCGAGCTGCAGTGGACGCTGCCGCTTGGGGTGAGCGCGGGCGAAGTCGCCTGGCCCACGCCGCGCAAGTTCCCACTGGGCACCCTGGCCAACTACGGCTTCAACGGCACCGTGCTGCTGCCAGTGCCCTTGACCATCTCGCCCGAGTTTCGCGGCAGCCACATCGATGTGCAGCTGTATGCAGCCTGGCTGGTCTGCCGCAAGGAATGCATCCCCGAAGAAGGCAATTTTTCGTTGCGCATCCCGGTCGATGGCTCCACGGGGCTGAACGCCCAGGCGTTTGAAGCCACGTTTGCTGCCGCGCCCACGTCTCAGCCACCCGCGGACAGCGCCATCGCGCCTGAAGAAGGCTTCATCGGCGTCTCGCTGGACGGTCTGCCCGCGGCATGGCGCAACCAGATACTGGAGTTTTTCCCGGAAAGCGGCGGCATCATCGAACCCGGTGCAGGCTGGACGCAGGCATGGACCGGCGACCGCTGGACGGCACGTGTGCCGCTTTCGCCGCACCGCAGCGACAGCCCCACCAGCATGTCCCTGGTGGTGGCGCAGGCCACCCCTCCGGGCGAAGGCCCGGGCAGCCCGGGTGTGCAGATGGACGTTCCCGTGCAAGGCACCTGGCCTGCCCCTGCCGCCCTGCCGGTGGCGGTGCCAGACAACCTGAGCGCCGCCCTCGAAGCCAATGCTGCCCGCGCCGCGGCACAAACCCCACCGGCGAACCCGTCGGGCGTGCCCATCACCCTCTGGGCGGCGCTGCTGGGCGCGCTGATCGGCGGCATGATCCTCAACCTCATGCCCTGCGTGTTTCCAGTGCTGGCCATCAAGGTGCTGGCGTTTGCCCGCCACGGCGATGGCGCCGGGGCTCAGCGCGCGCACCGCGTCAACGGCCTGGCCTACACCGCTGGCGTGGTGCTTTCGTTCCTGGCGCTGGGCGGTTTGCTGCTGGCCCTGCGCGCAGCGGGCGAGCAGATCGGCTGGGGCTTTCAACTGCAAAGCCCGGGCGTGGTGGCCGCACTGGCCGTGCTGTTCACCCTGATCGGCCTGAACCTCGCTGGCCTGTTTGAAGTGGGCAACCTGCTGCCCAGCCGCCTGGCCACGCTGCAGGCGCGCAACCCCACCGCCGATGCCTTCCTCACCGGCGTGCTGGCCACCGCCATTGCATCGCCTTGCACTGCGCCGTTCATGGGCGCCTCGCTGGGGCTGGCCATTGGTCTGCCACCGGTACAGGCGCTGGCCGTGTTCGGCATGCTGGGCCTGGGCATGGCCCTGCCTTATCTGGCGGCCAGCTGGGTACCGGCCATCGCACGTGCCCTGCCCCGCCCCGGTGCCTGGATGCAGACCTTCCGCCAGTTGATGGCTTTTCCCATGTTCGCCACCGTGGTGTGGCTGCTGTGGGTGCTGGGCCAACAAAGTGGCATCGATGGCGCGGCCGCCCTGCTGATGCTGCTGGTGGTGCTGGCCCTGCTGGTCTGGGCCATGGGCTTGCGGGGACGCAGCCGCACCGTGCTGGCAGGTGCGTCACTGCTGGGCCTGGCCTGGCTGGCCTGGGCCGTGGGTCCCAACGTCACCCGCCTGCAGGACGCAGACCCCGGTGCCGTGGTGGCCACGTCCGTTCAGGGGGTGAGTTGGGAGCCCTGGAGCGTGGGCCGGCAAGAGGCCTTGCTCGCCGAAGGCAGACCCGTGTTCATCGACTTCACCGCCGCCTGGTGCGTGACCTGCCAGTACAACAAGCGCACCACGCTGGCCAACGAAGGCCTGCTGGCGGAGATGGCCAGCAAGAACATCGCTCTGCTGCGCGCCGACTGGACGCGCCGCGACCCCGCCGTGACCGAGGCCCTGGCCCGACTGGGCCGCAACGGAATTCCCGTTTATGCCATCTACAAAAATGGACAGCCGACCCAGGTGCTGTCTGAAGTGATCTCTGTGGAGGAGGTTCGTGCGGCCCTGACCAGCCTTTGAATATGTGGTGACTGGTGCCGTTCTGCTGGTTCAGCGTTCCCCGTTTCAGGAGTCTTCACCATGCAACGCCGTCCTCTGCTCGCCATGGGCGCCCTCGCCCCGTTCGCCTCCCTGCTGCCCCTCAGTGCCAGGGCCGCCAGTGTGGGTCAGCCAGCGCCCGACTTCACCCTGATGGACACCGCCGGCAGGCCGGTGCAGCTCTCCGGATTCAAAGGCAAGACGGTGGTACTGGAGTGGAACAACCCGGGCTGCCCGTTTGTGCGCAAGCACTACCAGGGCAACATGCAGGCGCTCCAGAAGGAGGCCGTCGACCAGGGCGTGGTCTGGCTGGCCATCAACTCCACCGAAAAAGCCGCCAGCGACCACATGGCGCCCGCGACGCTGGCCGCCTGGATGAGTGAAAAGAAGGCCAGCCCGAGCGCGACGCTGATGGACGAAGACGGCAAGGTCGGCCAGGCCTACGCGGCCCGCGTGACCCCGCACATGTACATCGTCAATGCCCAGGGTGTGCTGGTGTATGCCGGCGCCATCGACAGCATCGCTTCGGCCAGGGTGGGCGACATCGAAAAAGCCACCAACTACGTGCGGCAGGCACTGGGCGAGATCAAGGACGGCAAGCCGGTGAGCGTGGCCACCAACCGGCCTTACGGCTGCACCATCAAATACAAGAGCGGCGCGGCCTGAAGGGAGCGGCGGCGTCAATCGCCCCCTCTTTCATTCAAAGCGGTAGAAAGGAAAGCGCACCCGCGCAAACAGGCCATCTTCCGCGTCCAGCACCACATTGACTGACCACGCCCGGTGGCATCTACACCCCCAGGTAGCGCCCCGGCCGGTGGTTGAGGGTGAGGATGACGCCGATGGCCACCGCGCCCACCACCGACTGCAGCACCCGTTGCGGTGGCACGACCAGCAGCGCGGTGAGCACCACCGCGATGTCGACCGACATCTGCACCTTGCCGGCACTCAGGCCGCGCGACTGCTGCAGCCACTGCGCGAGGATATTCACGCCACCCACGCTGGCCTGATGGCGCAGCAAGGCCAGCAGCCCGAACCCGATCAGGAACCCGCCCAGCACGGACGCCACCCAAGGATTGAGCACCTCGAACCGCACCACGCGAGGCGCCAGTTCGGTGCAGATCGACACCAGCGCCACCGCCCCCAGGCTCTTGAGCGTGAACGTCTGCCCCAGGCGCTGCCACGACAACACAAAGAACGGCAAGCTGAGCACGAAGAAGCACAGCGCAAGGCTCCAGCCCGTGCCGTAGGTCAGCAGAAATGCGACGCCGGCCACCCCGCCGGTGAGCAAGCCAGCGTGGGCAAACATGGTCAGCCCCAGGGCCACAAACAACGATCCGGCCACCAGGGCGTGGCCGTCGTCCAGCCAGGAATGCACGAGCAAGGAAGATGGGGCATGTGACATGCTTTCAGCGAAGCACAAGGCGTGCCGAGGGCGCGGACCGGAGCGCTCAGCGCCCAGGCTCAGTCGCTACCGGGCAGCTCACCCTGGCCTTGTGTGGCGAGGAAGCGTAGCGCCGTCAGCCCGGGCAAAAAGAAGTAACCGCCGCCCACCATCTCGGTGAACGGCGGGATGTTCACCGTGCGCTGGCCCACTGCCGGGCCTTGTACGGTGAAGGCGTTGGCACCCCGACCACCCATGATGGGATCGTTCTCCCCTGCCAGGTCGGCGAACCGCGGGTTGCCGACCCAGCGCTGCTGCACGAATTCGAACTGGCGATCCAGGTCGGCATTGAGCGCGATGAAAAACAGCCCCTGGCCGCAATCCCGTCGACCGTCCGCATGACCGCAGCCACCCTTGCCGGCCTGCTGGCATTCACCGGCGTAAATGCGGGCGCGCCGGATCAGGCGATGCCGTTTGGACTGGGCCACACCGGACGCCACGTCAAACCCTAGCGTGTCGCGCGGGTTGCCGCGGCGGATGTGCGACCCCAGGGGGCACTGGAACCCTTCTGCATCGTCAACGCGGTAGCGGAAGGCGTCCGGGTCGGGCGGCGCGAACGGGCATTTCACCAGCGGCGTACCGTCGATGCGGCGTCCCACCATTTTCTCGACCAGGCTCGGCGTGGTTGCATCGGGCGCAGGATGCGCGGCCGCGAAAGCCTTGAACCGGTCCACGTGCTGGCGAATGTGCCGCACGGCCAGGTAGCTGCCGTGGGTGGCAAAGCGCTGGGGCGGTGCGCCTTCCAGGCGTGCCGCGCGCCAGCGGGCATCGTCTGGCGCATAGGCCGGGTCGCCGTATTCATTGGGCCAACCCAGAATGAACTCGCCATCGGCCACCACGCTGTCTTCGGCCAGGTCCCCGCCCACCTTTTCGCGTCGTTTCCGTTGCATGCGTGAATCGTCGGCGGTGCTTCTCAACACCGGCTGCGACAAGCCGTCGCGAAACCCGAAGGGCTCGAAGAGTTGCGTGCCCTCGCCGTCGTTCCGGATGTAGCTCGGGCAGGTCTTGACCATCCGCACCACTTCCAGTCCGCCGCGCTCCAACGCAGGCAATGACAATGGCCCCGACTCGGCTTCAAATGCCTCTTTGCGGAAGTGCGCCAGCAGAACTTGCACATGCTGGCGGACGTCGCCACCCAGGTCGCCCCAGGCCCATTCGTCGACGCTCCGGTCTGCCAGCGCCCGCGCGCGGTCGGGCTGGTTCATTCCCTCCCGGAACGCGGTGGGAAATGGGAAGTCGTGGTCCTCTTCCAACCCCATGGCCAGCAACCCGGCGTGTGTGAAGGCCACGGAAAGCGCTTCGTCCTGCGCGTCTTCACGCCGCAGATCGGCACCGCCTTTGACCAGGCCCAGCACCTCGGGTTGCCTCAGCCAGGCACGCGCGGCATCGGCATCGCGAATGCGCAGCAAGAGGTAGCGGCAATGGCGCAGCTGGGCGAACGATGCGTAGACCAGCGCCTGCACGTCGGGGTGTTTCATGACTCAACGGCCCTTGCAATGATGTCGTCGTTGACCGGGTTGCGGGGGCCGAACAGCGCGTCGCGCAGCGCGGTGGCCCGCTCGATTTCCGCCTGGCTGTGGGCATAGGCCTGGTACAGATACAGGTGCGGCAGCATGCTGTCGCGTGCATAGGTCTTGAACCACTGCTCATGTTCGCAGCCCCCGTGCCAGGCCAGGCACCGGGTGGGCGGAAAATCGCGGGCATGCTGCACGGCCGGATGCCCGGGGGCAGCGGCCCTGCGGGGCAGCAGCCGGGTGCGCCGCCAGAACAGGTTCACGCCGACCGTGGCACCGGCAATGAACTCCCCCAGGTAGCCGCCAAAGGAGCCGTCGTAGTTGCTGCAGAAAAGCAGCCGTCGGCCGCCGTCCACCACATGCCAGTGGCCGTACTTGATGCCCCTGGCCTTGCCCAGCACGCCGTTCACAAAGCACCAGCGACCGAACCAGGTGATGACCCCGAGCCACAGGCGCAGCCACACCCCATGCCAGACACAAGGTGACCGCAACTCCGTGAGACTCACGATGTGGTTGGGGCGCTCGATCAGTTCGGCCTCGCAGCGGGCCACCATGGGATGCACCTGGTGTGCGCGCGGCACTTCGCGGGTGGCGCGGGCGTGGCGCGCGCGGTCCCAGTGTTTCAGCGACTGGCTGACGGGCCGCCACGCCCTGCGCCACGCCGACAGGGCGGAAAGGGCCAGTGGCGATAACAGGAGTGCGGCCAGTGCAGCCACCACCACCACGGCCAAAGTCGTCAATACCAGTGCCGGCCACTGCCAGTACCACGCCAGGGCTGCCGATTTCAAACACCAGGCAGCGGCAAGCCCCGCCACCAGCAGCGCGGCCACACCCCCCAACAGCGCAAGCGCCCGTCCCAGGCCACCCCGGCGGAAGAAACTGCGCGGCGCCGGTGTGCGGGCCCAGACAAATTCGTCAGCTTCAACTGCCCAGAGCGACAATCTGCGCGCCAGCTCTTCGCTGTCAAGGCGCTGTTCGGTCGTCAGCCTGGTGGCCTGATCGCGCACCGCGCGATACAGCGCATGCTCGCTGTGGATCTGCCGCACCGTGCGGTCGCGTGCGCCCACAAAGCCACCGTTTGCACCATGGGTATGCTTGGTCAGCCAATGCCGCAACCAAGTGGCCCGTGCCTCGCGCGAGGCTGGCAGGTCCGCGTCGGCATGGGCGCCGTACAGTGGCCACAGCGCCTCCAGGCCACGGGCCACCAGCAGTTCGAGCAACAAGGGGGTCTGCATGCCTTCATCGATCGCCAGTTCCAGCATCAGCGATGGCAAGGCAGTGTCGGGCTCGCCGGGCCGCGGGGGCAGCAGGGCGATGCTCGCGAAATGCACGAAGCCGAGGCTGTCGAACAGCGCGTCCAGCCCGCCCTTGAGCGCGGGCAGGGTCTGCGTGTCGCCTGTCCAGCCTGGCGTCAGCACACAAAGCATCTGCTGTCGGACCATTGCACCCCTCGAAACCGCCACCGTCCCTGCGTTCGGTATGGCGCTCCGTCTTGTTCGAATTCAGAAAACCAGATGCAGGTGCGCTGCAGCCGGGCCGTCGTACACCATCGCCTTTCGCCCTGCCAGCCGGCACGGCCGTGGCAGCATCAACAAACCCACCAACAGACTGGTGAGCATTTCAAGCGCATGCTCCCTGCCCGGGCATCGGCGGTCTCCATGGCCAAACACCATGTAGCGATCGTCTTCGTTGCGCCAGCTGCGGTAAGGCAGGAAGTCGCCCGGTCGGTCCACGGCGGCGGGATCGAACATGGCGCCGATCACCATCAGCTTCAGGGATTGCCCCGCCTTGACCCGGGCCGGACGGTCATCACCCGCCTGAAAACACGTCGCGCGCGGCACATCCCTCACCACGATCGGGAACACCGGCCTGAAGCGCAGAAGCTCCAGGATCACGTGGCGGACATGTTGGCGCAAGCCGTCATCCAACAAGGCCTTCTCGCCGGCTTCCGCCACCTGCTGCCGCAGCTTCATGTGCCAGTCTTCGCGCTCGATCAGTTCCCACATGAGGTGCACGCCGGCCTGCACCGCCACGGGGTGGGAGACCCACATCAGTCCCACCGCGTTTCGATGAACGGTGGCCTCCGGTCGATCGGGCAGACGGCTGGCAAAAGCCTGCCGGACCACGTCCTTGTGGGCGTGAACACACTGGTTCAGCGCAGCGCCTGCGGCTTCGGCGCGGCACTGCACACCAGCCGGGGCCACACCCCCCACCACCAGGTGCGAGGCCACGTGCCGCAGGTGCATAAACAGCTGCTTTTCCGCGTCTTCAGGGGCGTGGGCACCCGGATGCCCCTTCGCCAGGGCGTCACCCGCGTCACCGTAGCAGCGCTTCATGGTGCGCCACACCAGCGGCCCGAGATAGTCGTCCACCAGATCGAAGCGGCTCGCCGATGCCCCCCGCTGCAGCGCTTCGACACGTTCGCGGGCCAGTTCGGCACTGGTGCGACCCAGTTCGCCGGGCAACAGCAGCATGGCTTCCAGCGTGGCGCGCTCGCTGCGGTAGCGGGGCCCGTCCGGCATGCCGATCGAGAACGGGCCCGCCACCAGGTTCGGCGCATGCGCGGTGTTGGAGAAGCTGGTCGAGCGCAAGAACGCCGCCACCACCGCGTCGCGCCCGGCCACGATGGGCAGCGTGTTGGCCACCATGGGCCAGCGCCTGACCGCTGCAGCAAGCACACGCAACAGCCGAGGCTGCCGCATAAGGAAACACCACACTGCGTACAGCAAGCCCGATCCGCTGCCGGGGCTGGCGGCGCGCTCCAGCGTGGCCTCAGTCATCGGCCAGCTCCGTGAGGGATGCCACCCTGGCCGGCTTGGCCAGTCGTTCGGACAGCGCCTGCGCCCGTTGTGTCACGCCTTGCATGCCGCATGCCTGGGCAGCTTTCCGTGCGGCGTCCAGATGAATGAGCGCGGACGAGGTGTCGCCGGCGCTGGCAGCCACCTCGCCCATGGCGAGCAGGGCGTCTGCTTCGTGCCCCCACTGCTCGTAGCGCACCGCGTGGGCCTGCGCAGCGCTGAACTGGGCCAGCGCCTGGGCATGCTGCTGTGCCGTGGCACAGGCCACGCCCCACCCATAACGCAAGTAGAACTCGCTGTACAGGCCGGCGAGCAGGTAGGACTTGTCGGCCAGCGCCTGCTCCACCATGGCCTGTGCCTCGTCGAACGCTCCGGCCCGTCCCAGGGCCTCGGCGAGCAGGCCAACGATGCAGGGCGTCATGGTGTGGATGTCGTGCTGCTGGCAGCTCACCAGGGTTTCACGCAGGAGCGGGATGGCCTGTGCATGCAGGCCCTGACGCAGCCAGAGGCTGGTCTGGGCAAAGTCCACCAGCGTGCGCGAAAAAGCATGGTCTTGCGCCTGCAGTTCGCGGTAGGCCTGGTCGCAGACCGCTTGTGCGGCTACCGTGTCACCCATGCGGGCCAGGGCATCGGCCAGAAACACCTTGAGATTGATCGAAGGCAGCGTGGCCCAGCCGCGCATGATGCGCCGCCCGCTCAGTTCGACGGCAAAGTCGCGCTCCACGTCCCGCGCCCGCTGCACCACCTCGGCGTAGCGCCCCAGCCCATGATGCAGCATGAGTTCCAGCTGGGCGGCCGTCATCTGTGCACCCCGGCTGCCGGCCCAGAGTGCGGCCGCCTTGGCCGCCTGCGCCGCCGCCAGACCTTGGGCCGCCTTGCCTCGGGTCCAGAACAAGCCCGCCATCTGCAAGGACACCGCCGCCTGGCGTTTGGGGTCGCCCATCTGCTCGGTGATGGCCTGGGCGCGCTCCAGATGAACGAACATGGCGTCGAAGTGGCCCAGCGGCCACAGCGGTCCCAGCGCTTCGCTGCGCAGGACCAGCTCACAGGCTAGACGGGTGGGTTCGTCGTCCACACGCTGCGCCGCGTCGAGCCCGGTGTCCAGCATGCGCAAGGCGTCGCGGTTGGCCGAGCGGGCCACCGAACGCACCATCGCTGCGGCCGAAAAGCGCGCCGCGTCCATCCAGAACCCACCCTGGTAAGCGTGATGGGCCAGCACGGAAGCACGCTCGTTGGCGCGGTCGCCCAGTCGCGCCACCAGGGCAGTGAAGGCCGCCTGGTGCAACAGCTTGCGGCGCGGGCGGGTGAGCGCGGCGGCCACCACCTCCTGCACCAGGGCATGGCGGAACGCCACGGAGGCCGCCGTGGACGACGCCGCTTCGCCCTCGCCCACCGGTTTGTCGCTCTGCTGGACAACGCCGGTCTGCACCAGCAGGCCAGACGCACAACCCAGGCGAAGGTGCAGATCCACCTCGGTCGCCGGCGCCCCCAGCATGGCGGCCAGCGTTTCTGCCGTGACCACTTCGCCGAGGATCGCCATCCCTTCCAGCGTCGATTTGGCGGCGGCCGGTAGCCGGTCCACCCGGGCGCCGATCACGGCAGCGATCGAGGCGGGCACCCGCAGCTCGGCGTCGGTGCCCTGAAAACGGTAGTCGCCCGGTGATCCCATCAGGCCACCGGTGTCCACCAGGGTCAGGCTCATCTGCTCCAGAAAGAACGGGTTGCCGTCGGCGCGCTCGATCAACATGGGCACCACCGCGCTCAACGACTCGTGGCGCCCCAGCAGCGAGGTGGCCAGCGCCTCCATGTCGCGCTGCGTCAACGGCGCCACCCAGACTTCCTCAAACCAGACCGGGTCGGCCCAGCGATGCACAAAATCCTGCCGGTAGGTGACGCAAAGCAGCACGGGCAGTTCGTCGAGCTTGCGCCAGAGAACCTCGAGCATGCGAAGACTGTCGCGATCGGCCAGGAACACGTCTTCCACCACGATGAGCAGCGGCCCATCGGTCAGACGGCCGGCGATCAGCCAGAGCAGGGCCTCGCCGATGCGTGCACGCCGCTGGCTGGGTGTGAGCGCCAGCCACGCTGACGGCAAGCTGCCCAGATCAAGCAGGTCCATGGCCGCAGGCACGTGCCGCTGCGCGGCCTCACCCCAGGAAGCCACCGCCTCGCGGGCCATGTCTCGCTCGTGCTCGGGGTCGATGTCTTCGCGCAGCCCCATCAGGGCGCGCATCAGGTCGGCCAGTGCGCTGTAAGGCAGGTGGTTGGTGTACGAACGCGTCGTCATGCCGCACACATCAAAACCCATGGTGCGGGCATCCACGCAAAAACGCGCCACCACCCGCGACTTGCCGATGCCCGCGTCGCCGCGCACACCCAGCACGCGCATGCTGCCGTTGGCCACCCGGGAGGCCACGGCATGCATGGCCGTCAGTATTGCCTCGCGGCCCACCAGCGGTGACAGGTGGCGGCGCTTGGCCAGCGGCGCGGCAGCCGAGCGCTGGCTCTCAAGCACCAGCTCATGCAGCTCCACCGGCTGGTCAAAACCCCGGATGGGCCGCAGCCCGATGACGCGCGACTCCAGTTCGCCGTCCAGCAAGCGCACCGTGGCGCCGCTTACCAGAATGCCGCCGGGTGGGGCGAGCTGCTCCAGCCGCGCCGCCAGGTGGATGGCCGCGCCGTCAAGCCGGTGGTGCGAAGTGAGCAGGTCGTGGATCGAACCCACCACCACCTCGCCCGAATGGATGCCGATGCGCACCTGGGGGGATGCGTCGAATTCGTCTGTCCCCTGCCCGCGCGTGCGCCGCTGCACCGCCAATGCCGCCAGGCAGGCGCGAAGGGCGTGGTCTTCCTGTGCGATGGGCGCACCGAAGACACCCACCAGGCCATCCCCCTGCAAGCGACGCACAGACCCGCCGTAGGTTTCCACGGCCTCGGCCATGGTTTTGAGGGCCCGGTCCAGAAACCCTTGTGCCTCTTCCGGATCGGCCCTGGCCACGTGGGCGGTGGAGCCGCACAGATCGGCAAACAGCAGGGTCACGAACTTGCGTTCGGCCAGCGTGTCTTCAAACTGCAGCCCACAATGGGCGCAAAACCGGTCGGCTTTGCGCCGTGGGTGCTTGCATCGTCCACAAACACCAGCGCCAACGGCATTTGAACGCCGTTCATGGATTTTCGCGCGGGGCGAATCGGGCGCAGGATGGGACATGCGTGGACGGCACTCCAGGGGCTGAACGGTCCGCCCCTGCATGCTCTTGCAAGCAGGGCGGCAAATGCGTCGACCTTTTTCATTATGTTGGAGTGGGCCCGCGCGGGCAAGACCGCTCCTTCAGCGTTCCGTCCATGATCCGCAGGAGGTCGACAGAAAACGCTCTAGGGCCTGTTCACACTATTTTTCCGAGATGCGTTGCGGATCAAGAAGGCCATGCGCAAGGCGCGAAACGCAGCCGGGGTCGCCCCCCGGCAAGGCTTCGCAACGCCGCGCATGGCCTTTTTGGCCGCAACCCGAAGGGAATGGGTTGAAAACAGCGCCACTCGTCGTTGCACTCCTAGGCCAGACGCCCAGTCTGGCCGTCGTCGCACGCCTAGATTAGCGCTGTTTTCAACCCATTCGCACTTGGAAAAATAGTGTGAACAGGCCCTAGCGGGCCCTCTACTCCCGCAGCTGCAGTTCTGCCGCGAGTGGTGCGTGGTCAGAGAGCTGGGCCCAGGGCTGGCGGGGCATGAACAACGGCCGGTCGCCGGCCAGGCCTCGCACGTAGATTCGATCCAGCCTGAGCAAGGGCCAGCGGGCGGGGAAACTGCGGGCGTTCTGACCGTCGGCACGGCGAAACACCTCCACCAGACCCACGGGGGCGAGCAGCGCATCGGCGCGGGAGCGCCAGTCGTTAAAGTCGCCCGCGAGGATCAATGGGGCTTCTGGCGGGACTTCGTTTTCCACCAGCGTGCGCAAGACCGAAAGCTCCTGCTGCCGATGGCGCTCGCGCAGCCCCAGGTGCGTGCACATCACATGCAGCGCAGCGCGGCCGGCACCCATGTCGAGAATGCAATGCAGAAGGCCGCGCGGCTCTCCCGGACCCATCGACAGCGCATGGTTGCGGTGAGAAACGATCGGAAAATTGGACAGCACCGCATTGCCGAAATTTTTTCCGGAGACCACCGCGTTGCGACCATAGGCGTGTTCCGGCCACAGCGTGTCCGCGAGAAATTCGTATTGCACCGGTTCAACATGCAGCACGGCCTCGTCTGCTCTCCCGGTGACTTCCTGAAGAAACACCAGGTCGCTCTTGACCTCACGAATGGCGTCACGCAGTTCATGCAACATGAAGCGGCTGTTGAACAAGGTATAGCCCTTGTGAATATTCACCGTGAGCACCCTCAGGGTGGTTTCGTCCTTTTGCATGTCTGGCCTTGGTGCAACGGCTATTGCACTGCGTATCGGATCGGTTGATCTGTTGGATAGCGAACAGACCACGCCATGCGCCTACTTTAATTTGACCCATCACACCAGCGGCACCGACGCGCTGCGTCGGCCACTCACCAAGGAAAAGTGATGACCAACCTCGCACACCTCCACAGATGGCATCTGCCGCTGATCGCCCTCACGGCGCTCCTGCTTGGGGCCTGCGGCGAATCGGCCAAATTGAAGGCGGACACAGGCTACGGCATCGACCCACCGCTGCCCGAGCCGGTCAGGACCGTGATTCCCACCGTGAAGGTGGCGCCTGCCCAGCCCTGGAAAGAAGGCCAATTGCCCACCGCTGCAGAAGGCACCACGGTACGCCAGTTCGCAGGCGGTCTCGATCACCCACGCTGGATTTACGTATTACCCAATGGCGACGTGCTCGTGGCTGAGACCAATGCGCCCAAACGCCCCTTGCGTGACGAACTGCTGGGCCTCAAAGGCAAAGTCATGGGCTTCGTGATGAAGCGGGCCGGCGCCGCCACCCCCAGCGCCAACCGCATCACCTTGCTGCGCGACGCCGACGGCGATGGCGTGGCCGAATTGAAGACCGTGTTCCTGGACAACCTCAACTCGCCTTTTGGCATGGCCCTGGTTGAAGGCGAGCTGTTCATCGCCAACACGGACGCCCTGGTGAAAGTGCCCTACCAGGAAGGCGACACCAAAGCCAGCGGCCCGGTGACATCGGTAGCCGAACTGCCCGGTGGACCGCTGAACCACCACTGGACCAAGGGCCTGGTGGCCAGCCCGGACGGCGCCCGACTGTATGTATCCGTGGGATCGAACAGCAATGTGGCCGAGCACGGGATGCAGCATGAAGAGGGCCGCGCGGCGATCTGGGAATTCGACCGCACCACCGGCAGAGGCCGCATCTTCGCCAGCGGGATACGCAATCCGGTGGGCATGGCCTGGCAGGGCGACACGCTGTGGACATCGGTCAACGAACGCGACGAATTGGGCTCCGACCTCGTGCCCGACTACATGACGTCGGTGCGTGACGGCGGCTTCTACGGCTGGCCCTACAGCTACTACGGTCAGAAAGTGGACACCCGCCCCCAGCCACCGCGCCCCGATCTGGTCGCCACGGCCATCAAACCCGACTATGCGCTGGGCAACCACACCTCGTCCCTGGGCCTGGCGTCGGCCCAAGGCAACGCCCTGGGCGGTCCGTTTGCCGAGAGCGGCATGTTCGTGGGACAACACGGCTCCTGGAACCGCAACCCGCCCAGCGGCTACAAGGTGATCTATGTGCCCTTTGATGACGCACAGCCCAGTGGGCCACCCATCGACGTGTTGACCGGGTTTCTGGACGCCGATGGCAACGCCCGGGGCCGCCCCGTCGGCGTGGCCATCGACACCAAAGGGGCCTTGCTGGTGGCCGACGATGTGGGCAACGTGATCTGGCGCGTCGAAGGCACGGACAAGCTCGCTCTGAGGGACCTCGCGCCACAGGCCGGTGGCGGGCTGCCCGCGCCGTTCGAACCCGTCGTCCTGTCTTTGCCGCTGGGGCCAGTCTCGAAAGCGCCGCGCTGAATCAGAGAGCCTGAGGCGATTCGTCACCGCCTGGGCGAGGCCTGCGCGCGCCCCAGCGGGGTGGCTTCCAGCGAGCCCAGCCAGCGCGAACCCGCCCACACGGTCACCAGCAGATACACCAGACCGCCCGGTACCCACATCACCAGGCCCGCCATCTGCTGGTCTGCCATGGCCGACTGGGCCTCGCTGTAGAGCGGCAGATGGGCAAAGACGAGCAGCGCGCCCAACATGCCTGTGTGCATCACGGTGAACAGCAGCGCGCCCGCAGCCGCCAGTGTGTGTGCCCGTCCGGGCCGCAGTACCGACCACCAGAAGAGCCAGCCGCTGAGCAGAAAACAAGCGTGTTCGGTGACGTGCCACAGTGGCGACGCCAGGGCGGCGAGATAGGGCCCGGGCAAATGCCAGAACCAGATCGCCACGGCGTGCAGCATGGCGCAGGCCATGGGTCGGCGGCTCAGGCGGTGCAGCGTGCGCCAGGCCGCGTCGGCCCGCGCGCCCAGCACGGCACGCCACTGCGGCAGGGGCCTCGCCAGCACCAGCAGGGGCGCCACCACCACCATCAGCAACATGTGCTGCACCATGTGCCAGGCCGCGCTGCGTTCGGACCATTCGTCGAGCGGGCCAAACAAGGCGAGGCCTGCCACGAGCATGGCGCTGTGCAAGGCCAACCGGGGACCGAAACGCGGGCGCTGGCGCACAGCGCCCAAGGCATACATGAGCCATGCCAACAGGAACAAGGCCTGCGTGAACCAGACCGGCGCCTGGCTCGCACCGCCTTCAACACCGTGCGCCAACCCCGCCGAAGGCCAGGCGCACAGCGACGCCAGGCATGCCGCCATGGCCCATCCGGTGTCGCCACGCGTTCGGGTCTTCACACACATGGCGGCAGCACCACCGCCGGCAAGGCCACCAAAAGGGTGGATGCCGCCGAGATGACATACAGGGCGGTGGCTGCGAAGGCAATGAACCGTTGGCGCGCCTGCGTCGCACTGCCCTTCGGGTACAGCGCCCCGCGCGCGCTCATCCATGCCGCGCCGACAAAGGCCAGCGTGCAGCTGACTGCGAGCAACAACACCGCCGCGTTGATCCAGGTCCAGGCCCCCTGCGCGGGCGATGGCGGCGCCCAGGCACAGGCCACGGCCACACCGCCATAAGTGGCGCAGAACCAGGCAAACCAGAGCGTCAGTCCGATCACAAGGTGCCAGGCGTTCGGTTTCATGGCTGCGCTCCAAACGCCATGGGAAGCAAGGCCATCAGCGCCCAGGCCAGGGCGGTGGCCAGCACGCAGAATTGCCACAGCATGGTGACCACACCCGGCTCATAGGGCGCCAGCACACTCACCCGCCCGCTGCGAACACGCAAGGCCTGCAGGGCAGACAGCACGGATGCCAAAGCTCCGTGCAGCAGCAGAAAAACCAGCGTGAAGCTCAACACCGCATCTTGGGCGCGAAGCGTGGGCCGCAGCCCTGCGGTCGCCGCCAACCACACAAGGCAGAGGGCGCCAGCCACGCCGAAGGCAAAGGCCATCCACAAATAACGCTGCAACCGGGCATCGCTGCCGCCGCGCAGGCGACGCACCGCGTCACGCATGGCCCAGAGCCCCGCACCCCACAGCACCGTCACCGCCGCCAGCGGCCAGATCCCGAGCGGCGAAACCGCGTCCGGTTGACCGCCCGGCACCACGGTCCAGAGGTAGAGCCAACCAAACAGCAGCGCGCCGTACAGCGCGGCATCGGCCAGCATGGTGAGCCCCATGCCCCACAGACCCGGACCATCGAAGGTGTGTGAGTGCAGTTTCAGCCCTTCGGGAAGGTCACCGGTTTCCCCTCGCACGGCGCTGGGGTGGGAGCCGTTCTCCCAGGACCAGCGCAGCAGCACCACCACAGCCACCAGCGACAACCCGATCGCCATCGGGTACAGCTTGAGCAGCAGCGCGAGGCACAGAAACGCCAGCGTGGCGCCAGCCCCAAGTGGCCACCAGGAGTTGCCGGGCAGATGAATCACCTCACGCACCCGGCCACTGACCGGGTCCACGCCCAGCGTTTCGCGACGGCCGTGTGCCGCGTGCGGCAGCGCGTGCTGGCCCGTGGCAATCGTCTCGGGCAGATCCGGCGCGTCCCACAGCGGATGGCGAGTCGTGATGCGCGGCAGGCTGGCGAAGTTGTACGAACGTGGCGGCGTGCCGCTGGCCCACTCCAGCGTGTCGGCATGCCAGGGATTGAGCGGCGCCTTTCGACCGTAACGCCAGTGCAGCACGAGGTCGAGCAGCAGCGTGGCGATGCCAAAGGCCATCACGAAACTGAAGACCGAAGAGATCAGGTTGGGCAGATCCCAGCCCAGACCGGCCTCGTAGGTGTAGACGCGTCGCGGCATGCCGATGAGCCCGGTCCAGTGCATCACCAGAAAGGTGCCGTTGAAGCCAATGAAGGTGAGCCAGAAGCCGGCCTTTGACAACCGCTCTGATGGCAGGCGGCCGCTGAAATGTGGCAGCCAGTGGTAGATGCCGGCAATCAGCGGGAACAGCATGCCGCCGATCAGCACGTAGTGGAAATGCGCCACCACAAAGTGTGTGTCGTGCACCTGCCAGTTGAAGGGAACAAAGGCCAGCATCACCCCGGTGAGCCCGCCCACCACGAAGATCAGCAGGAAGCCCGCGATCCAGAGCATGGGCACGCTCCAGACCGGGCGACCACTCCACAGCGTGGCGATCCACGCAAAGAGCTGGATGCCGGTGGGGATGGCCACGAGCATGCTGGCCACCGCGAAAAAGGCCTGCGACAAGGCCGGAATGCCGACCGCGAACATGTGGTGCACCCACAGACCAAAACTGATGAAACCGGTGGCGATCATCGACACCACCACCCAGCGGTAGCCCACCAGTGGCCGACGTGCGTACACCGGTACCAGCATCGAAACCACGCCGGCAGCGGGCAAAAAGATGATGTAGACCTCCGGGTGACCGAACAGCCAGAACAGGTGCTGCCACAGCACCGGGTCGCCACCGCGCGTGGGGTCGAAGAAGGCCCAGCCGGCCGCCCGCTCCAGCTCCAGCAGGATGCTGCCCAGAATCAGTGGCGGAAAGCCGACGATGACCATCAGCGAGGTCACCAGCATGGACCACGCGAAGATCGGCAACTGGTGCAAGCCCATGCCGGCCGCACGTGCGCGCAGGATCGACACCGTGATGTCGATGGCCGCGGCCATGGTGGCGATCTCGATGAAGGTGATGCCCAGCAACCAGAAATCAGCGCCTTTGCCCGGCGAGTAGGCGTTGCTGGACAGCGGCGTGTACATGAACCAGCCGGCGTCGGGGGCCAGGCCCACCAGCAGGCTGCTGGTGAAGATGAGGCCGCCGAACAAATAGCACCAGTAGCCGAAAGCCCCCAGGCGCGGAAAGACCAGGTCGCGGGCGCCCAGCATCTTGGGCAGCAGGTAGGCCGCCAGTCCCTGCTGAATGGGCACGGCAAAAAGGAACATCATCATGGTGCCGTGCATCGTGAAAACCTGGTTGTAGGCCTTGGCTCCCATGAATTCCTGCCCGGGCTGCGCCAGTTGTGCGCGCAGCAGCATGCCCAGCAGACCGGCGATGAGGAAGAACACGGCACCGGTGACGATGAAACGGTTGGCCACGCTGGTGTGGTTGACCACGCTCAGGGATCGCCATCCTTTCGGGTTGCCCCAGACGGCTTCAAACTCCGCGTGCAGTTCGGCAGCGTCGCGCGCAGGCGCGTTGCCTGTGGGCTCGGTCATGGTTTGCCCCCAATGGCCACGGCTTCCGACTGCGCCGCCAGCCAGGCATCGAACTCGTCGGCCGGCATGGCGATCACGGTCATCACCATGTGGGCGTGATTCAAACCGCAGAACTCGGCGCACTGGCCACGGAACGTACCCGCCTGATCGGCCTGCAGGCGAACCACGTTGATGCGACCGGGGATGGCGTCGATCTTGCCCCCCAGGCGCGGCACCCAGAACGAATGAATCACGTCCCGGCTGCCCACATGGATATCGACGGGCTGGCCCACGGGCAGCCGCAGCTCGTTGTGAAGCTGCACGCCGTTCTCAGGGTACCGCAGCGACCAGTCCCATTGCCGGGCCTCGACATCGACGCGCAGCGGCGCCGGGCCGCCGGCACCGGTCAGGGGCAGCGGCAACTGGTGAAACCCGGCCGACGTGCCGAACACCAGCAATACCGCGATCGTCACCGACGGCAACAAGATGCCTCCGCCGACCATCCAGCGCCACCCATGGCTGGTCGCGATGTCGTCGCTGGCGTTGGCCTGTGCGTTGCGACCGCGCCGCATGGCCAGCCACCCGGCCACCATCACGCCCGCCACCACCATCACGGCCACGCCCAGCATCCACCACCACACCAGCGCGATGGCCTGTGCGGAGGGCCCCGCCGGGTCCAGCATCGACTGCGAACCGGCGCAACCCGACAGACCCAGCATCGCGACCCATCCGCCCACCGTGCACTTTGTCAAGGCAGATGGCTTCACAATGACACCATGAACCCCAGCACCAAACCCATTCTGAGTCGTGCTGCCATCGCAGGGCATCCCATCCATCCCATGCTCATCCACTTTCCGGTGGCTGCGCTGATCGCACTGGTGGCCACGGACGCGACCTATCTGTACAGCGGCGATCCGTTCTGGGCACGCGCGGGTTTGTGGCTGGCGGGTGTGGGCGCCCTCGGCGGCTGGACCGCCAGTGTGGCCGGGCTCATTGACCTGCTCACCGTGCAGCAGATCCGGCGCCTCATCACCGCCTGGGGCCACGCCATCATGGCCGTGACGATGCTGTCCGTGGCCACGCTGAACTGGCAACTGCGCATGGGTGATGACCCGGGGCAGCTCGTGATGCCCTGGGGCATGGGGCTGAGCCTGCTCACTGGGGCGTTCATATCGCTGGCTTCGTACCTGGGTGGGCGCCTCGTCTACGAGAACGCGGTCGGTATCCACACCGACAACCCGGAGTGATCCGAGCCCTGTTCGGGCCGCGCCGTGCAGCGGGATGAACGTGTTCATCGTCCTCATGCCGGTTTGCGAAGAACGAGCCAGGCAATGGCCAGCAACACGAGCAGCATCAGCACGCTCAACACACGGCACATTCGACAGGCGCCCAGCCGACCTGCTTCGGCGCGAATCACCAGCATGCCGCACACGCCATGGCACAGAACCAGCAGCCCCACGGCAGCCAGCTTGTAGGTGAGCCAGGGCTGGACCAGTGCGCCTGCCACGAAAATCACGGTCCCCGAGGCAATGGCCACCAATGCCGCTGGCGTTGCCACCTCGATGAAGACCTTGCGCGGCCACTGCCGCCACGCAGCGCCGCGTTCAGGCCCAGGTGACGCACTGTGCCTGATCAGGGTGGGCAGATACAAAATGCTGCCGCACCAGATGATGACGGCGCTGATGTGCAGCAGTTTGAGCCAGGGCACGCGCTTGCCCGGCTAACGGGAAAAGCGAAAGCTTCGCCAACGCACCAGTGGCATGCCGTTCAAACCCGGGATCATCGTTTCGCCCGCCTAGTCTCGGGAGATCTCTTCCAGCGCCTGCGCACTGACCCGCATGTCCTCCACCTCCACCGCGAAGTCGCCCAGCGACACCATGCCCACGAGCCGTTTGTCCGCGTTCACCACCGGCAGGCGCCTGATCTGACACTCGCTCATTTTGCTGGCGCCCTGGGCCACGGTGTCGTCCTCGTAGGCCCACACCAGTTCCTTGGTCATCACGTCGCGAACCGTCGAGTCGACCGACTTGCCATCTGCAACTGCACGAATCGCGATGTCACGATCGGTGATGGTACCGATCATGCGGTCGTTTTCGCCAACGGGCAGCATGCCAATTCCCTTGTTCCGCATGAGCATGGCCGCATCCTTCAGCGTCGCGTCCGGGCTGATCACCTGAACGTTGCGGCTCATCACATCTTTCATCAATTGCATTTTTCATCTCCTTGAATGGAAGTCAAAACCACCGGTCGGATCAGGCCCGGTCCTGCAGCTCGGTGATGCCGACCTGTTCCGCGCAATGGCTGCAGCAATACATGGCACCGTCTTTCTCGGCGCCATGGCCGACGATGCGCACACCACAGTGCGCGCAGGCGGGGGCCAACGTGTAGATCGCGCACTCAAAACTGTCAAACGTGTGTGTCCTGCCTTGCATGACCACTTCGAACGACTTGTCGTAGTCGTTGCCACATGTTTCGCATTTCGCCATGTCAGCTCCTTTGAAATTCCGCTGCGGTCTTTCATGGTCGCAAGGTGTTCGGCGTCCATCTGTGCGGTCGGCCACATTGGCGGCATCACGCGCCACACACCGCCCGCCAACCAGGTGCTTCCCGCTGAAGGAGGAACAGCAATTGCCCCTTCTTGAGGGCGAAAACCAGGAGCAGTTGATATGTCAAACACCCAGACCCCCCAGCCACCCACTCGAGGCGTCAACCATCCACCCCCGCATCAGGGACTGCATCAGCCACCTCCCGACCAGGCCCTGTCGGAACATCCACGCGACTACTCAGATCCGGAGCTTGCCGCCTACACCGACGAAGTGGCGCAGGACGTTCTCGAAGACGTGGTCGCCCATATGCCCATCGTGCTGCCGCTCCTGGGTGCGTTGCAAATCTTCATGCTGGCCCTCATCGCCGTCTGGCTGGCGTGAAGCGCAATGACGGCGGAGCCCGCTCAGCCGATCGCCTACGGGCCAGGTTCGATCAGCGTCCGCGCGCCAGTCGGGGCCAGGGTCCGGTGGGAGAGCACCCATGGACTGGCTGAACCTCATTCAGTGGCCTGCCATGCTGGTGACCATGGCGGCCGCTTGGCTGATCGGTTCGCAGGGCGCGGGTGGACGCAACGCCGGCTTCTGGCTCTTCCTGCTGAGCAATGTGCTCTGGATCGTGTGGGGTTGGCACGCTGACGCCCACGCGCTCATTGCACTGCAGATTGGCCTGGCGGCCATCAATGTGCGCGGCACGGTGAAAACCGAGCACCAGGTGGAATCTCAACACGCGTCCAGCGAATCGCCTCAAAAAATGGACTGATCGGCCCACCCTACCTCTTCAACACCCTCTTCTACTGAGTGGCCGTCAAACCGCCGTCGACGTAGATGACCTGACCCGTCACAAAGGCAGCTGCAGGACTGCAGAAAAAGAGAACCGGCCCAACCACATCTTCTGGCTCGGCGACACGTCCCAGTGGAATGCGTTGCAGCACGCGTTCCAACACGGGCTTGTTCTCCAGCCAGTGCCGCGCCATCTCACCTCGCACCACGGTGGGCGCCACGCCGTTGACCGTGATGCCGTGCGAACAGAGTTCGACCGCATGCTGCTTGATCAGCACCACCATCGCACCCTTGCTGGCACAGTAGGCCGAGTAGCCGCGATCGCGCAGTCCCAGTTGCGCGCGCACCGACAACAGGTGCACCTGCCGGCCGGGTGACCTGCCCGCCTCCACACCGGCCCGTTGGTGCACCGCAGCGGCCTGCGCGAGGAACATCGCCGCCTTGAGGTTGATCTGGATGACCTCGTCGAAGGCTTCTTCGGTCACGTCCTCGATGCGCTCTTCATGCTGGATACCGACACAGTTGACCAGCAGGTCAAGGCGGCCGAAATGCTGCACCACCCGGTCCGTCGCACGTTGGATGTCGGTGACCTGGTGGGCGTCCATCGCCAGACCCAGCGCCTCATGGCCAGAGGCACCCAATGACGCTGCAAGCGCTTCGGCTTTCGCGGCATCACGGCCAGCGATCGCCACGCGCGCACCGGCGGCGGCCAGGCCACGGGCCACAGCAGCCCCGATGTCGCCGTACCCGCCGGGCACGAAGGCCACCTGCCCGAACAGCGCCTGTTGAGGGAAGGAGTCTGGCATCGGCTCAATCCATGTGCAGGCCACCGTTGAGATCGATGATCTCGCCGGTGATGAAGCCAGACAGCGGCGACGCGAGGAACGTGACCACGTGCGCGAACTCCTCGGGCTCGCAGAAGCGTCCCACCGGAATCTGCTGCAGCAGCGCCTGTCGCTGCGCGTCGTTGAGCTGCTCGGTCACCATGGGCGTCTTCACGTAGGCAGGTGCGATGGCGTTCGCCGTCACACCGAAAGCAGCCAGTTCGCGCGCGAGCGAAAACGTGAGCGCGCCGATGGCCCCTTTGGACACCGAGTACGCTGTGCCCGCCGTGAGACCGCCGGTCTTGCTCGCCAGCGAGCCGGTGTTGATGATGCGACCCCATCGGCGCTCCTTCATCGCGGGCGTGACACACTGCGACCAGAACAGCGCGCCATCGAGGTTGACAGCCAGCACCTCACGCCATTCGGCCAGCGTGGTGGATTCCACCTTGTGGTTGGAAAGCACGCCTGCGTTGTTGACCAGAATGTCGACCGCCGACCACGCCTGGACAATGTCCGCATGAGCCTTGTTCACCTCCCTGGCGTCCCGGATGTCGCACACATGCACGCCCACGCTGGCGCCCAAGCGCTCGCGCACCGCCCCCATCGGGCCGGCGTGCACATCGACCATGGCCACGCGGCAGCCCTGCTGTACCAGCGCTTCCACCACCGCCCGGCCCATGGTGCCGCCGGCACCGGTGACGACCGCCACTTTTCCATTCAGGGTGTTGTTGTTCATCATGTGTCCAGAATGCTCTTGCGCCCGAAGAGGCCGCGCGCACGGAAAGTCACCACGGCGATGAACAGCAGGTACATCGACATCAGCGACCACTCCGACGCGAATGCGCCGGTCAGCCCCACCACCAACCCGACCAGCAGGCCAGCGACCACGGCGCCCCACAACGAACCGACGCCGCCCAGCACGATCACCAGGAAGGCCGGTACCACGGCGTCCACGCCCACTTGCGGCCGTATGCCCCAGATGGGCGCCATGACGACACCCGCCAGCGCCGCCAGCGCCACGCCCAGCACGAAAACCGCCGAGCGCAGCCGTCCCAGGTTGATGCCGAGCGCGCGCACCATCTCACTGTCGTGCGCACCGGCCTTGATGATGGCGCCATAAGGCGTCTTCTCCAGGAATGCCCACAGACCGGCAATGGCCACAATGGCAAAACCGCAGGCGTAGAACCGGTACTTCGAGTAGATCAGGTCACCCACCATGAACGCGCCAGAGATCGCCTCGGGCAACGCCAGTTGCTGCTCGTTCGACCCCCACACCACACGGATCGCCTCTTCAATCACCAGCGCGGCACCGAAAGTCAGCAGCAGACCATAGAGGGGATCGAGCCCGTAGGTGCGGCGCAGACAGAGTTCGAGCAGCAGCCCGAACAGACCCACCAGCACGGGCGCCAGGAACAAGGCGATGGCGTAGCGCGTGCCCACCGGCAGCGACATATAGGCCTGTTGCGCTTCTGGAAACCAGCCCAGGCTCGGCGCCATCACGAACAGGGCCGCGTACATGCCCAGTGCAAAGAGCGATCCGTGCGCCAGGTTGATGGTCTCCATCACGCCAACGATGAGCATGAAGCCCAGGGCGATCAGCGCAAACAGCAGGCCCAGCGCAATGCCGTTGACCAGATGGGGCAGCAGGTTGACGAGCATGTTGAAGCGATGGTGCGAGGCGGGCTCAGCGTTCGTAGCTGGGTGTGGCCTCGTACGACTCCAGCTTGCAGGCCACCGCGGCGCCGGGGTCCGTCACGTCCTTGGGATCGCTCTGGGTGAGCACCTTGAAGATGTCGGTCTTTTCGGCAGGCGCGTCGTTGTAGGAGGCCAGGTAGATGGTCTGTTGCACCTGGTGTGTGGCGGGGTCGATCCAGGCATCGAAGTGCTGCATGCGGTCCCGCGCGGGCATCTTGCGGCCTTCGAGCTTCTTGATGACCGCCAGGTTGTTGGTGGTGCCGGCTTCCTGCACACAGCGCAGCAACTCGCGCGTGGCCATGTAGCCGTTGTAGAACACGTTGCCCGGCACTGCGATCGCCATACCCGGGAAATTCTTCTGGTAGGCCGCCACGAACTCTTTCACACCGGGCAGGTCGAGCCGGTAGTACCAGGTGGTGCCGAACACACCGAAGATGGACTCGGGGCCCAGGCCGTAGACATCGGGCCAGTCCTGCTGGTTGTTGATCCAGGCGGCCCGGTTCTGCAGGCCAAGCTGCACCACCTGCTGACGCAGCGCCTTGATGTCGTCACCCCCCACGGCCGTGGCCACCACCTGGGGCTTGAGCTGTTGCAGCTTGAGCAGGTAAGAGGAAAAGTCGCGCGTGTTCTGCGGAATCAGCAGCTCTTCCACCACGCGCCCCCCATTGGCTTCCACCAGCGAGCGCGTGGACTTGGCGGTGTTGTGACCCCACACATAGTCGTTGGTCAACAGCACCCATTCCTTGCCGTTGGCCTGGATGGCGTTGCGAACCGTGGCCTGGGCGAAGTTGGTGCCGTTGCCGTCCCACACGAACTTGACGCGGTGGCAGTCCTTGCCGGACTCGGTGGGTGAGCTGGAGTTGGTGTTGAGGAAGATGCAGCCATACTTCTGCGCCACCTGGGAGATGGCGTTGGCCACCCCGGAGTGCACGGCGCCGATCATGAAGGCCGCCTCGTTGCGGTTGATCATGCGTTCGGCCACGCGAGAGCCGGTGGCCGGCGTGGTCTCGGTGTCCATGTGAATGGCCTCGATCGGGCGGCCCAGCACGCCCCCTTTTTCGTTGAACTCCTTGATCGCCATCATGGCGCCCAGGCGCTCCATGCCGCCGCTGGCCGCGTACTGGCCGGAGGCGTCCATGGTCAGGCCGATCACAAGGGGCTTGGCCTGTGCGCTCTGGGCCCATACGCGGTTGTGGGTCCAGGGGCCGAAGAAGCTGCTGACGCCTGCGGCGGCAGAGGCCGCGATGAAGCGGCGGCGATGGAGGGTCGGGGCTTCGCTTTCGTTGGGTGTGTCGGCGTTCGGTGCAATGTGCTTGAGGGTGTCCATGTGGTGTCTCCAATGGGTGGTGGTGAAGGGGGAAACAGCGGTCTGTCGCCGCCTGAGACTTAAGGGTTTTTCGCTTGAGGGGGCACGATGGCCACGTTGTTGACCCTTTCCTGCGCCAGCAGCAGCGAGGCGATGAACTGCTCACCCAGCCCCAGGTTGCTGGCCTGCACGAAGCTCTGGTGCGCGGCCTCGGCAATGAAGCTCGATGTGGGCAGCATCTCGGTGAGGTGCGTGTAGTACCGCAGGTCCTTCTGGCCGTTGGCGATGGCGAATTTCAGACCGGTGAGGTCACCCTGCAAGGCCTTGCCGACCATCATCTGGAAGATGCCCGAGTTCACGCCGCCGGCCGACACGACGTCAAAAAGTTTCTGCAACGACAGGCCTGACTTGGCTGCGGTGGCCATGGCCTCGGCAATGGCGGCGGCCGTGGTCATGGCCAGCATGTTGTTGATCAGCTTGAGCACATGCCCATGGCCGGGCGGTCCCACGTGGATCACGTTCTCGCAGAAGGCGGCCATGATCGGCTTGATCGTCTCGAAGTCGGCAGGATGTGCGCCCACCATGGTGTTGAGGCGACCCTCCTCCGCTTCCTTGGGCGTGCGAGCGAGCGGCGCATCCACATAGACAGCACCCCGCTGCGCGAACGCATCGCGGATGCGGGTGGTGGAGGCCGGCTCTGCGGTGGAGCAGTCGATGACGAAGAGCCCGGCTGTGGCCGCTTCCAGCAAACCGCCTTCGCCGTACACGATCTGTTCCACCTGCGGCGTGCCGGTGACACACACGATCACGGCGCTGGCGCCACGCACCAGTTCAGCGCGGCTGTCCACCTCGACGGCACCCGCCGCGAGCAGGTCGGCCAGGTTGTCGCGGTTGCGGTGCGCCATGAAGCGCAGGCCGTACCCCTTCTTGAGCAGGTTCATGGCCATGCCATGACCCATCATGCCCAAACCAATGAATCCGATGGTGCTTGCGCTCATGGCGTTGTCTCCTGTGAATCAACATGCAATGTCTGGGTTTGCCCCGGCCCGTTGGCACGGGTTTCCTGCCAGATGCGGATCAGGCGTCGGTAGCGGGTGGCCACCTCGGCCACCACACCCGAATCGTCGAGCTGTCCCGCGAACCACGCAGCCGCAGCGTCTGAGAACAAGGTGCGACCCACCGCAAAGCCCTTGCACAGCGGCTGCCCGGCCGACGCCCTGAAGCCGTGCCAGAGCTGTTCTTCGGTGGCTTCCAGCCCCAGCAGCAGCACACCGCGGCAATGCGGGTCGTGGCGCGCGATGATCTCTGCCAGCAGTGACCAACCATGCGCGTCGGGTGGCGGCAGCTTCCACCAGTCGGGCCGCACGCCAGCTTCGTAGATTTGCCGCACGCCACGCGCCACCGTGTCGCTGGCCATGGGCAGGCTGCGCGGTGGAATGAGCTCGAGCAACCATTCGTGCCCGGTCGCGCGGCAGGCCTGTTCCAGTGCCCTGACGCTGGCGATCTGCTGCGCGGCCAATGCGCTGTCGTCGTCCGGGTGGTGTGAGAGCAGGCACTTGACCACGTGCTCGGCGGGCCAGGTCCGCAGCGACAGACCGACCTGGTCCCGGTCCTCGAAGGCCAGCGGTCTGGAGCCAGGCACCTCGACCGGCCTGCCGATCCAGGTGGCCGAACCTGTCAAACGGTTGAGCACTTCGCTGCCGTAACGCCCGTCCACGATCACGCCGGCGCCCGGAAAGCCCGGCGTGCCAGACGCATGGCCCTGCGTCTGGGAGGCACGCTCCAGCGCATAGCCGTGCTCTGCGGCCTGGGCCACCAGCCGCTTGAAGTGGGCAATGCGATCAGCACCAGCACCTGACCGGGCGGCAATCTCTTCAAACTGCGCGCGATGGTCAAAGGCCAGGATGGCCAGGCAGGGCGCACCGGGCGCGCGCGTGGTGGCGTGGTGCAGGTGCTCCAGCGCTTCATCTTCGCGCAGACGGTTGTGGCGAGAACCAAGGGCCAGGAAGTGGCTGAGCTCGATCCAGCTTGGCATGGCGGGCGCACAACCATGGCGCGACACCACCAGGGCGCCGCAGGCGTTGGCATAGCGCAGCGCGTTCTCCAGAGGCTCGCCCACCACCCAGCCTCGCAGCAACCCCGCCATGAAGGCATCGCCCGCGCCCAGCACGTTGAAGACCTCCACCGGGAAGCCCGGGCCCTGCACCCCTGCGGTGAGATCTTCGGGAATCGCACCAGGGTAGGCCACACACCCCATGGGGCCGCGCTTCATCACGAGAAGCGCGGGTGTCACCTCGCGAATCCGTCGCAACGCGGTCAGTGAATCAACGGACCCACCCGCGATGTGCACCTCTTCCTCGGTGCCCACCACCAGATCACACAGAGGCAGTACGGACTGGATCTCGTCGCTCACGGCCTGCGACGCCACGAAGCGCCGTTCGCCCATGCCGGGCGAAGTCAGCCCCCACAGCACTGGCCGGTAGTCGATGTCGAGCACCACGCGCGTGCCGGCCGACTTCGCCGTGCGCATGGCCAACAGGCAGGCTTCGCGCGTGTCCGGGTGCGACAGATGTGTGCCACTGATCAACAAGGCGCGCGAGGCAGCGATCTGCTCCGCGTCAATGTGCTCTGCCTTCAAGCCCATGTCCGCGCAGTGCTGGCGGTAGAACAGCAGGGGGAAGGTGTCCTGGTCCTTGATGGCCAGAAAAACCAGTGCGGTCAGGCGTTGCGGATCGGTGCTCAGTTGCGACACATCAACACCTTCGCAGGCGAGGGCTTCTCGCACGAAGCGGCCGTTGTGCTCGTCGCCCACCCGGCTGATCATGCCCACCCGCAGCCCCAGCCGCGAAGCGCCCACGGCGGTGTTGGCTGGCGAACCACCCAGGTAGCGCGCGAACGTCTGCACGTCTTCCAGGCGTGCGCCGATCTGTTCACCATACAGGTCGACGGCGGCCCGCCCGAGGCAGACCACGTCCAAGGTACGCTCGGCGCCGAGTGGAGTTGGCGTGACGCTCACTTCTTCGCTCCCTGTTTCCTGACGGTACGGCCCGAATCTGCCGCCGCAGCGCCCTTGGGCGACGCGCCCTGGCGTCGTGTGGTCGGGGTCTTGGCCAGTTGATGTCCGGTGGCAACCACCAGGGCCTGCGCCAGACACAGCGGCGCCACCAGCGAGCGGAAGTTCGCGTCAGGCCCCTGCCCCAGTTCAAAACACAGATGCGCATGCGGCTTGAGCGGCGACAGTGCGAAGTCGGTGATGGCGACCACTGTGATGCCGCGTGCCCGCGCGTCCTCAGCCGCCTTCACCACGTCCTGCGAATAGTTCTTGAAGCTTGTCACCAGCAGCAATTCACCAGGCTCCATCTGGCGCAAGGTATCGGCCAGCATGCCGCCGACGCCATCCATCAACTGGGCCTTGATGTCCAGTTGCGAGAGCGCATAGGCGAGATAACAGGCCACCGGAAACGCACGCCGCTGGGCCAGCACCTGCACGCGCCTGGCGCGACTGATCAGGCCGGCGGCCTCGTTCAGCTCGGCGGGCTTCACGTTGTCTTCGAGCGTTCCGAGATCGGCCATGCCGTTGGAAACGAACTGGTGCAACACCCCGGCCTCGGGCGCACCGGAGCCGTTCGATCGGCGGATGGATTCGATGCGATCACGGTAGGTGCCCACACGGTCCAGCAGGCGCGCCCTGAACAGCTGCTGCATGTCGGTGAAACCGGCAAAACCCAGGGTGTTGGCAAAACGGATCAGCGCGGAAGGCTGCACCGCTGTGGCTTCGGCCACCGTGGCCACGGTGCCCAAAGCCAGATCATCCGGGTTTTCCAGCACGAACCGGGCAATCTGTTGCTGCTGTTTCGAGAGTCGCGGAAAGGCCTCGGACACTGCGTCTGCGAACGCTTCGAAGGTGGTGGCACGTGTCATGAAAATAGAATAAAAAAACTTGCTAAGACAAAGAATAGAACATACATTCTCATTTGTCCAGAATCTTTTTTTTCACCTGTACATGACACCTCACCAAAAGCCCGCACCGCTGGTCACACGCCCCATGGTGTTGACCGTGCTGCTGCTGGCCAGCACGCCTCTGTGGCTCAAAGGCGCGGGCCTGTACCAGTACCTCGCACTGGAAATCACCATCTGGATGATGTTCGCCATGGCCCATAACCTGCTCCTCGGTTATGGCGGCATGCCCTCGTTCGGACACGGTGCCTACTTCGGCGTGGGCGCCTACGCCTGTGGCCTGCTGCAACAGCAGGCGGGGGTCGATCTGCTCACCGGCCTGGCAGGCTGTGCGCTGGCCGCTGCCCTGGTGGGGGCCGTGGTGGCCAGCTTCATCTCGCACCGTCGCGGCATCTACTACGCCCTGCTGACGATCGCGTTCGGCCAGGTGATGTGGTTCGTGGCGATCAAGTGGCACACGGTCACCGGCGGCGAGGACGGCCTGCTCGGCATCCAGCGCCTGCCGCTGCAGTTGCCGGGCATTGAAATTTCTCTGGTGAGCAACGAGGCCCTGTTCTTCTTCGTGCTCGCCATCTTCTCGCTCGTGCTGGTCTTCCTCTGGCGGCTCATCCACTCGCCCTATGGCCGCGTGCTGCGGGCCATCAAGCAGAACGAGATGCGCGCGAGCTTCGCGGGCCACAACGTGTGGCTCTACAAGTGGAGCGCCTTCGTGCTCTCGGCCGCACTCTCAGGCTTGGCCGGTGGCCTGTTTGCATTGGCGCAGCAGTCGGCCTACCCGAACGTCATGAGCCTGCACAACTCCGGCTTCGTGGTGATGATGGTGCTGATCGGTGGCGGTCTGGTGAGCTTCTGGGGACCGGTGATCGGGGCACTGGTGTTCATCCTTGCCCGGGACCTGCTGGGCGCCTACACCGAAACCTGGCTGCTCTGGTATGGCCTGTTCTTCATGGCGGTCGTGCTCTACCAACCCAGCGGCATTGCCGGCGCCTGGCAGAGCGCGGTGGCCAGGTGGCGGCGCCCACGCGAAGCGTCTGGCCGGGGAGCGCCCGTTGCGCCCAACACGCGGGAGGCATGAACATGGCCTTGTTTGAAGCCTCCCAGCTCCACAAACGATTTGGCGATCAGGTCGTTCTGGAAAGTGTGTCCCTGGCTTTCGAGGAAGGGCAGCTCTCCGGGATCATGGGCCCGAACGGTGCCGGCAAGACCACCTGCTTCAACGTGCTCACCGGCCGCTTCGCCCCCAACCGCGGCACGGTGCGTTTCGCGGGGCAGGACATCACCGGCCAATCGCCCCGAGTGATTGCGCGCCTGGGCGTGGCGCGTTCATTCCAGATCATGAACCTCTTCAACGACGACACCGCGATCGACAACATCGTGATCGCATTGAAGTCGGTTCGGCACCAGGCCTGGTCTGTCTGGCGCGACCTGGGGCGCTGTACCCAGGCCTATGAAGAGGCGGCCGAAATCCTGCGCGAGATCGGGCTGGCCGGCAAGGAAAGCACGCCGTGCCAGCGGCTTTCCTATGGTGAGCGGCGTGCGCTGGAGATTGGCGTGGCGCTGGCTGCCCGACCGCGCATCCTGTTCCTGGACGAACCCACCGCCGGTCTGGGAGCCGAAGGCACCGCCCGTCTGCTCGACCTGATCGGCCAGCTCAAACAACAGATCACCATCGTCATCATCGAACACGACATGAACTTCCTGTTTCGCCTCGCCGACAAGATCTCGGTGATCCACTGGGGCCAGGTGATTGCACAGGGTTCGCCGGCCGAGTTGCGCCACAACCCGTGGGTGCAACGCTCCAACCTGGGGGCCATGGCCCCATGACCACCCTGCCCCCCGTTCACACCACCGAGCCCATCCTGCGGGTGGAAGGCATCGACACCTTCTATGGCGAGTCGCAGGTGCTCTTCGGTACGTCTCTGCACGTGGCCGCTGGCGAGGTGCTGGCCCTGCTCGGTCCCAACGGCGCCGGCAAGACCACCACCTTGCGCTCCATCCTGGGCCTCACACCCGCTGCGCGCGGCAGCATCCGCTTCGGCAGTCAGGACATCACGCACCAGGCCACGCACCGGATCGCGGCCATGGGCGTGGGCTGGGTGCCCGACGACCGGCGCGTGTTCCCCACACTGACCGTGGCGCGCAACCTGGAAATCGCGCGCAAACGCACGCGCTTTCGGGCATGGAAGCTGGGCGAGTGCTTCGAGATCTTCTCGGCGCTGGAGTACCTGATGGCGCGCGAGTGCGAAAACCTCTCTGGTGGCGAGATGCAGATGGTGGCGATCTCGCGCGTGCTGATGGGCGCACCGGGTCTGGTGCTGTTCGACGAGCCCAGCCAGGGTCTGGCGCCCAAGGTGGTGCAGGACGTGATGGGCACCATTCGCAGGCTCAAGAGCGAAGGCGTGGCCGTGGTGCTGGTCGAGCAGAACGTGGCCAGCGCCTTGACCGTCGCCGACCGCGTGTGCGTCATGCAGGGCGGACGCATCGTGCATGCCTGCGACGCAGCGCAAATGCGGCAGGACGCCTCCTTGCAACGTCGCTGGCTGGGGATCTGAAATGAACCCACCCATTCTTCAGGTACAGGGCCTGGTCAAACGCTACCGGCGGGGCTGGGTTCGACCCCGGACCACTTTCGAACTGCAGGCCGACTTCAGCGTCGACGAACCGGCCATTATCGGCGTGATGGGCGCCAACGGCGCGGGCAAGACCACGCTGTTCGAGCTCATCACCGGCGGCAATCAGCCCAGCGCCGGCCGGGTGCTGGTGAACGGCCAGGACATCCACCGCACCCGCTATGAAGAGCGCGACCGGGTGGCCCTTCACTACCACCAGAGCTACCAGCTTCGCTCGCTCAGCCGCACCCGGCCCTCGTTCATGCTGGAACGCGCACACAGCCAGCGCGCCGTCGTGCATCTGTTCGACGAACCCCAGTTCAACACACAGGACGGCTACATCGGTTTCATGCTGGATTTTTTTCGTCAGCTGCGCAGCGAGGGTCGACTGGTGGTGCTGTGCCTGCACCCCAACGAACCGGTGCACATCGACATCCTTCGGGAGGTGTGCGATCGCTTCATTTTTGTGCGCAAGGACAGCGAACAGGTGAGCCGCCTGCTGTTTGCCAACGACCTGAAGGCCCTGGTGCGGGAGCCTTCTGTGGCCGCCTACCTCGGTCACCTTGCCCAGCTCTGAGCAAGCTTCTCCTGCCTCGGTTTTCTGCGGAAGCGCCTGTCGGTCGAAGCGTCATCGGCGGACAGGGCGGGCCGCATTGGTGACAGAATCCGCGCGATGAGACCAATGTGGCGCGATGTGCGATGGTGGGTGCTCGGCGGCGGGCTGCTGTCGGTTCTGGGTGCGGTGCTCATTGTGCGCGACTCGATCGACAAGCAGCGCGCGTTTTTTGAAACCGATGCGCGCATCGTGCATCGCTTGCTGAGCCAGCAGGCCGTGCAACACGACGCCATTCTGGACACCCTTGCACTGCTGCAACCCGTGGCCGGCAGAACCGACACCCAGCCGCCCGAACTGCGCCTGCCTGCCCTGTACCCCCACATTCTGGAGGTGCAGCGGCGAGACCGTGACCAGACCTGGCCAGACCCTGCCCTTCACACGGCAGAACAGCTGTCTCGTCAGTCCCGTCGCCCCGCTTTCGCACGGTCGGCTGATGGCAGCCCCGAGCGCTATCGCCTGGTGCTGGCGGCTGAACCCACCAGCTACGCCCTCACCATCTCGGTTCACGGCATGGTGCCCTGGGCCGAATGGCCGATGAACCCAGACGCCAGCTCGGTGCGGGTAACGCTCGGCATGGACGGCCAGCGCATCCCTCTGCAGGCCGGCGCAGCGGCCATTGCGGAGAACGTCACAGGCTGGCGGTTTGGTTTTTCAAAGCCCCTGGCGGTCGCCAGCCAGCCGTTTGAAGTGATGGCGGAGCAACGGCTCGGTTGGGTGCAGTTGCCCTGGGCCCGAATGGCCGCGTGGACCGCCGCCGTCGCCGCCGCGATCGTCCTGCTGGCCCAGTTGCAGCGCCAGCGCACCGCGCGCCGCCGTGCCGAAGAACTGCTGCGCCTGGGCCATGTGACGCGCCTGAACACGCTGGGCGAGCTGGCGGCGGGCATCGCCCACGAACTCAACCAGCCCCTGACGGCGGTGCTGGCCAATACCCAGGCGTCGCAGCGGCTGCTGGACGACGACCCGGCTGACATGGCGAAAGTCCGCACCGCCCTGTCTCAGACGGTGGCGCAGGCCCGGCGTGCCGCAGCCGTGGTGGGGCGGCTGCGCTCGGTGGTGGAACAACCGATCCGCCAGGGCGTGGCGGTCAACGGTGGCCAAGTCGAGCTTGTCGACGCCCTGCGGCGCGCGTTGCACCTGCTGGAGCCGGAATGCCGGCGACGCGGTGTGGAGCCGGTGCTGCAGGGGCCGGAGCCGGTGCGTGTTCGGGCCGATCTGGTGACCCTGGACCAGATCCTGCACAACCTGCTGATGAACGCTCTTCAGTCCATGGACGGCGTCGATCCGTCACGGCGCGGCTTGACGCTGAAGGTTCAACGTACCGACGGTGAGGGCGAACTCACGGTGACCGACAATGGGCCGGGCATGACGCCCGATGTGCTCAAGCGCGTGTTCGAGCCGTTTTTCTCCACCCGCGAGGGTGGACTCGGTCTGGGCCTGTCGCTCAGTGAGACCCTGGCACATGGGATGGGCGGCTCGCTGCGCGCGGCCAACCGGCCCGAAGGCGGTGCGGTTTTTGTATTGCGGCTTCCTTTGCAACCCACGCCATGAACACGCTTTCACCGACCATCCACCTGATCGACGACGATGCTGCGGTGCGCGAGAGCCTGGCACTGCTGATCGGCACCGTGGGCCTGCGGGTGATCACCTGGGCCGAGCCAAGGGCCTTTCTGGACCACTTCGACCGAGAAGGCATCGGTGCCATCGTGCTCGACGTGCGCATGCCAGGCATCAGCGGCCTCACCTTGCTGGACACGCTGGTCGCGCAGGGTGTGGATCAGCCGGTGATCATGCTCACAGGGCACGGCACCGTGGACATCTGCCGTCGCGCGTTCAAGGCAGGCGCAGCAGAGTTTCTCGAAAAGCCGGTGAACGACGAGCTGCTGATCGAGACACTGCAGCACGCGGTTCGCCAGCACGTGCGTACGCGCGAACGCCACCAGGTGGACCGCGCCACCCGCGAGCGCTACGCCCACCTCTCCGACCGCGAGCGCGAGGTGCTGGGCCTGATCGTTTCGGGTCTGACCAACAAGGAGATCGGTCGGGCACTCAACCTTTCGCCGCGCACGGTCGAGACCCACCGGGCCAATCTGTTCGCCAAACTCCAGGTGGACTCACTGGCGCACTTGATCCGGCACTATGCGGCCCTGGTCGAAGAAAGCGACAAAACCGCTCCGTAGTTCTACGGAGTGGCGCGCGTAGCCGCCCGAATGGTCGCCAATGGTGCCTTTTCCTACAGTTCCTCCACGGTTGATCGAACCGCATTCACCCCAGGAGAACACCATGAATTTCACCACCGCCGCATCTGCGCTCGCCCTGTCCCTGCTCGCCAGCACCGCGGGCGCGCAGGCGGTTCGCACCGAGAAGACTATGTCGCTTGAACTGGCCAACCAGATCGCCACCGCCACGGTGGCCGCCTGCGCCACCAACAACCACAACGTCACCGCCGCCGTGGTCGACCGCGGCGGCCAGTTGCGCGCACTGCAGCGCGCCGACAACGCCGGGCCACACACCATCGGGGCTGCACAGGGCAAGGCTTACACGTCGGCATCGGCCCGCAACACCACTGGCGCCATACTGGAGAACGTGCAGAAGAACCCGGGCGCGGCCACGTTGGTCGATATTCCCGGCTTCCTGGTGCTGGGCGGCGGCGTGCCGATCCGGGTCGGCAACGACGTGATTGGCGCGGTGGGCGTGGGTGGTGCACCCGGCGGCCACCTGGACGAACAATGCGCCAACACCGCCCTTGCCCAGGTGGCGGACCTGCTGAAATGAAAACGCTGTGGCTGATTCTGTGGCTGGCGCTGGCCGGCGTCGGCGCGCAAGCGCAGGTAGCGCCCAGCGCTGCTGAAGCTGCCGCCTACACCGGCCTGCACGCAGCGGCCCTCCATGGCGATGTGGCCCGCATTGCGCGGTTGTCGGCATCGGGTTCCGCGCCCAACACCACCGATGGCAACGGCCGCACACCCGTGCACGTGGCGGCGTTTGCCCGCCAGCGCGAAGCGATCCGCGCGCTGGCCAAGGCCGGAGCCGACCTGAACCTGCTCGACCGCGACCGCTACGACGCCGTCACCATCGCAGCCGTGGCCGACGACGAGGCCACGCTGAGCACGCTGCTGCAACTGGGCGCCAGCGCGAAACAGGTGACCAGCCGCTACGACGGCACCGCCCTGATTGCCGCCGCGCACCTGGGACACGACGGCGTGGTGAGGCAACTGATCGCTGCCGGAGCACCCCTGGACCATGTCAACAACCTGCACTGGACCGCAGTGATCGAGTCCATCGTGCTGGGCGACGGTGGGCCGCGTCACCAGGCCACACTGAAGGCGCTGCTGGACGCCGGGGCCAGCACCCAGCTGGCAGATCGCGCAGGCCACACACCGCTGACGCTGGCAAAGGCTCGCGGTTACTCGGCGATGGTGGAAATGCTGAAGAAGGCCGGCGCGCGGTGAAGGCGTGCAAGAGCGGGGTGCAGCGACAACATGTCCCGCGAGCTCATCACCGTGAACCACAGGACACCGCTGCAGGACGCCTACACGCTGTTTCGGAGGCATCACATCAAGGCGATGCCGGTGGTGGATGCAGCGGGACACATCGTCGGAATCGTCACGCCGGCCGACTTCATGCGCGCCAACGAGGCACAGGACAGCGGGCTTTCGAGGCGGGGCTGCGCCTGTTGCGCAACTGGGCGGACGCAGCGAAGCACTTTCAAGCCTGCACCCCTCAGGCCGCTAGTGCCAGAGCTCCGCGCCCGTCGACGCCAGGGCGCCCTGTCTCCATTGCGAACTACCGCAGCACCTGCAGAAACTCTGCGTCCTCCCAGTAACGCTCAAAGTCCTTGTCGGCCATGAACTGCGTGCGGGGCTTGCCGAGGCGGCGCGCTGCAGCGGCGCTTTGCAACAGGCGCGGCTTGTCACCGCCCAGCGCGTAGTGGCAGGCCAGGTTGTACATCAGCGTCCCATTGGTCTGCAGTTGCGGATCAAAATCGGCGCCTATCAGCTTGGCCATGACACCGTCGACCAGGTCGCGGTGTGGCGGCGAGTGGATGGCAAACGCCAGCGTCTGGCTGGCGATCACGCCTTGGTTGTAGGTCTGGCTGTTGTCGCCCGTGAGGTGGCCAATGTGCGGATGCACCTGCGCCAGGTAGTGCCGCACCAGCGCGGCAGACGACACAAAGTCGCTGGCGCGGTTGAACTGGTTGATCAGCTGTGCATAGGCAGCGGTGACGTGAGTCGCCAGTACCTTGGCGCGGGTGGCGTCCTGCGCCAAGGTCTGCGCCTTGTTCAGAAAATCGGGCAAACCGGCACCAGCATTGCTGCTGGCTTCGGTCACCGCCGTCTGCAGTTGTTGCAGCAGCGCGGTGGTACCGGGAGGTGATGCGGGTGGCAGGGACGTTTGGCGATCCGCGCGCTCCACAGGCTGCACCACGTAGGTCATGCGCGCCTGCAGCAGGGGCAGTTGTCTGCGGCCACTGCGCAGCAACACCTGCCCCTGATCCAGAGGCGCCTTCAGGTCGGGCACGCGCACGACCAGTTCCAGCGGATCGCGGGCAGCCGCTGAGTCAGCGCCGCTTCTGTCTTTGCGGTCGCGACTGGCAGGCGCCCGGGTGGCGTCAGCCAGTTTCATGGCATTCGAAGCGCCCCCGCCCAACAAACGACCCAGCACCTCCTGCGTTTCAGAACGCACCAGATCGATGCGCACCACCGTGTGTTCCTGCTCCTGCCACGGTTGCCCCCAGGCCACCGTGAGTGCCGAAGGCAATTGGTGCAACGCTGGCCACAGGGCGTCCACCGGTACCGGGGGCTGGACGCCTTCGACATGCCGGCCTGGGGGCGGGCTGCGCAGCCACACATGGGCAGCAGGCAATGTGGTTTCGCCCTGCCCGGTGCTGTCCGTTGGCGGTGCGGCAAACTCCACCGTGCCCGTCACCGCGGCCCCGCGCGTGACCGGCCCCTCAAACACCGGGCGCCACGCGGGCACCGTGCGCATGGCCGCGGGCACGTCTGCCACGCCACGAGGCCGCACCACATACAAGCCAATGTCTTTCTCATAGTGGCGCAGCAGTTCGGCCTCACCCTTGTGTTCCATGTAGCCACGCATGTGCACGCTGAACCAGGGACTGGCGCCGGGCAGTGTGGAGGCGGGTTCCCACCAGCGCATGTTGTGCATGAAGCGGTACTCGCCATCCTCCAGCGGCACAAAGGCCTTGAACTGCACCACCTCGCCCCCCACACGCAATCGCGTGTGCGCATCACCGAACCAGTAGCGTCCCGGCAGCGAACCGGGCATACCCATGGCCTTGAGCGCCGCGCCCACGGTGGCACCCACCAGTTGGCCATCCAGCCCCTCCTCCAGGTGGAACCTGCGCCGGTCAAAACCCACCACGTCCACGCGCGCCTGCGTGTCGCTGATGTTCGCAAAGCTCCCCGGGTCCACCTCCACCCATGCGCGGGCGGCGGGTGGCAGCCCCTCAAAGCAGGTGGTCTTCCAGCGCAAGCCTTTGGCTGAGTGTGTGCGGCGATGGCAGTAGATGTCCACCTTGTCGATGTGTCGCGAGAGGTCCATTTTGTGGGCCTGGCCGTTGCTCCAGAGATAGGCCCAGGCGGTGGTGTCGTCGGATTTTCCGAACTCCACCACATCGGCCTGTTCGAGTGCCGTCACCACCTCGGCGTGCGACAGGGCGCTCCCGTCCACCGGCGCGCCATACGACTTGCGCTGCGCGCTGCCAGTAAATACCCAGTCCACAAAGTGCTCCGCCGTGAACACCACGCCGGAGGTGAACAGCGAACCATGCACACGCAGCGTGTCCTGCAGCATGCCCTGGTCGCTGAACTTCCACAAATAGCCACCCGCAGCCGCCACCACCTGTCGCGTGCGCGGCACCACAAACATGCCGTCCACCTGCCCCTGCAGCACCTTGCGCACCTCCAGGGTGGCAGAACCGGCGGTGTTGTCAGACAGACGGGGAAACGCATCGGATGCAGGTGGGGCGCAAAGTGCAGACGGCATCACGATCAGCATGAACAAGCCACCAAACAGGCGTAACAAAGTTGTAGACATGGGGTGCGCAGGGACTGGGTCGGACCGGACGAGAGGCTGCCGTATTGTGACCATGGCGGGCGGCAGTGAAACAAAGCAGGCAAACCGCCTGCGCTGCACCCCTCATCCAATCTCGCTTCAAAGTGAGCGGGAACACGCATTGCCCCCAAAAGGGAGGAACCATGAAGCGGCCAAAGCAGGCAACAACATTCGCGCACGCCATGACGACTGATTCATCCACAGACCACCCAGCAAACCATCTGCTCAAAACCGGCGTGCCTGGCCTCGACGATGTGCTGGGTGGCGGTTTCGCGCCCGGCCGCCTTTATCTGGCGGAGGGCATTCCGGGCTCCGGAAAAACCACCATCGCCATGCAGTTCCTGATGGAAGGCGTGCGCTCGGGTGAGCGGGTGCTGTATGTCACCCTGTCTGAAACCGAGGAAGAACTCCAGGGCGTGGCCGTATCCCACGGCTGGAACCTCAAAGGGATCGAGATACGGGAACTGCTGCCATCGACGGACGTGCTTTCGCCGGACGAGCAATACACCATCTTTCATCCCTCCGAAGTGGAACTCGGGGAAACCACTTTGCGCATCCTCGCGGACGTCGATCGTGTCAACCCGACCAGGGTCGTGTTTGATTCATTGTCGGAACTGCGCCTGCTTGCCGGCAACTCACTGCGGTACCGGCGACAGATACTGGCGCTCAAGCAGTTCTTTGCGGGCCGCAATTGCGCCGTGCTGTTGCTGGACGACATGACCGCGAATGAACACGACCTGCAGGTGCAGAGCATCGCGCACGCGGTGATTCGACTTGAACAGAACCACCCGGGTTTTGGTGTGTCCAGACGAAGGCTCGTCGTCCTGAAGTACCGGGGGCAAGCCTTCCGTGGCGGCTACCATGACTACAAGATCGTGCGTGGCGGCTTTGTTGTCTTCCCCCGCCTGGTTGCGGCCGAGCACCGGGACACCCTCGTTCCGACGAACCTACCCAGCGGCATCGAGGCGCTGGACGCCATGATGGGTGGCGGCATGGACGGGGGAACCAGCACTCTGTTGCTGGGTGCGCCCGGTACCGGCAAGTCCAGCCTGGCCATGCAGTACGCGCTGGCTTGCGCGCGCCGGGGCGATTGCGCCGCACTGTTCATTTTTGACGAAAGTGTGGCCACCCTTCGCTCCCGTGCCGAGGGCATGGGCATGCCGATCTCGACATACATCGACTCAGGGCATATCCGTGTTCGACAGGTGGATCCCTCTGAACTGTCACCAGGCGAGCTGGTTCATGAGATCCGGCAGGCCGTCACCGAACATCAGGTGAAGGTGGTGGTGATCGACAGTTTGAACGGCTATCTGAACGCCATGCCGGATGAACGCTTCCTGATCGTCCAGTTGCACGAGCTTCTCACTTTTCTTGGCCAGTCAGGCGTGGCCACCATTCTGATTGGTGCACAACACGGCATCATGGGATTGCAGATGAGCGCAGCGGTGGATGCGAGCTACCTGGCAGACACCGTGGTGCTGCTGCGCCACTTTGAGAAGGGCGGCGAAGTGCTGCAGGCTATCTCGGTGATGAAAAAGCGCATCGGCCGGCATGAGCGCAGTATCCGAAGCTTCAGCATGAGTGCCCAGGGGATTGCCGTAGGCCCGCCATTGCGGGAGCTGCGCGGCGTGTTCACCGGCATACCGGTTGACATGGGTGGTCTGGACGGCGGATCAGAAACCAGCCTCGGCTCATGAGCATGGAACTGGCGGCCTCCAACGAACTGCGCGTGCTGTTGCAGCTGATCACGTCGAGAGACACGGACATCGCGATATCCATGCTTGCGCGATCGGGCATCGCTGCCGAGGCATGCGAGGACGCTGCGGCGCTCGCACGTGAGATGTCTGCCGGAACAGGCGCCGTGGTCATCGCAGAGGAGGTGCTCGATGACCAGGGGTACAGCCGCGTGCTGCACGCCTTGCGATCGCAGCCGCCCTGGTCCGATCTGCCCGTCATCGTTGCGGCCCGCTCGGGCGCCGAGGCGCTGGAAAGCAGCGAGGCCATCGAACAACTGGGCAATGTCACCGTGCTTGAGCGGCCGATGCGGGTTTCTTCACTGGCCAGCTCGGTGCAATCGGCCCTCAAGGCCAGAAAACGCCAGTACCAGTTGCGGGCCACGCTGGAAGGCCTGCGCGAGGCGGACCAACGCAAGACAGAATTCCTCGCCACCATGGCGCACGAACTGCGCAACCCGCTGGCACCGCTGCGCACAGCCCTGAACATCGTCTCGACCCAGCACCCCACGCCGGAAAAGAGGAAAGCGCTGCACGCCATGATGGACAGGCAGGTGACCCACATGGTCCATCTGATCGACGACCTGATGGAGGTCTCCCGCGTCACCCATGGCAAGATCGCGCTTCGCTCCAGCGTCATTGCATTGAACGACGTGGTTCGAGACGCCGTCGAGGTCACCAGGGCGCTGATCAACGCAGCCCACCAGACGCTGCAGTTGGAGCTTCCCCCAGACCCGTGTCATGTGCTTGGCGACGAAGTGAGGCTGGCTCAGGTGTTTTCCAACCTGCTCAACAACGCTTCCAAGTTCACACCCTCGAAGGGAACCATTCGCGTTTCATTGAGCCAGGACGAGGACACCGTGCGCGTGCAGGTCATCGATTCCGGCATTGGCATTCCGGACGACATGCTGGAGACCGTGTTTGGCATGTTCGTGCAAATCACGGGGACACAGCGTGCGGTGCATGCGGGCCTGGGCATCGGCCTCACACTGGTGCGCAATCTGGTCGAACTGCATGGCGGGCGTGTTTACGCGTCGAGCACTGGCACAAACGAGGGCACCACAATGACTGTCGAGCTTCCACGGGTCGTCGCACCGGAAAGCGAAAACACAGCCGCCTCCGCCGGCACCGAATGGAACACGGCCGAACGCCAGAAAGTGCTGGTGGTGGATGACAACCGTGATGCGGCGGATTCGCTGGCCCAGTTGCTGGAGCTGCTGGGCGCGAACACGTCGGTGGCGTACGGCGGCGAGGAAGCGCTGAATGCGATGATGTCCTCCCACCCCACAGTGGCTTTTGTGGACATCGGCATGCCTGGAATGAACGGCTACCAGGTGGCCACAAGGGTACGTTCGACCGACTCACTGGCTGGCACCGTTCTCATTGCGCTGACGGGATGGGGCCAGGCCAACGACAGGGAGCGGATCCTGAGTTCTGGCTTTGACCACCACCTCATCAAGCCCGCAGACATTCAAACACTGACCCAGCTGTTGAATTCATTCGCCTGAACTCGTGGCTGGCAACCGTTCAACAAGCGGGCTCGCATGGGGACGAGGAGCGACGTCGAACGCCCACGCGGGCTTGCAGTTGTGCCTTCAGCGCCGACCGCGCGGCAGGCGCTCTGACTCGGCTGGATGGCCCAAATGGCCGTCCTCTTTTTCCTGTGGCGGTCGCCCGCCCGCACCTGCCACGTCGCGCTGGCGTTTTTCGGCATCCAGACCCGGTGTGGCCCGCATATCGGTGTCAACCAGACCCCGCTCCAGGTCTTTGCCTGCCTGTTGAATGACCGGTCGAATCTCACCGCCGGTCATTTCAGCGTTCTCGTCGCGCTCGTGCGGCAGCTGCAAATGCTCTTCAGAGGCATCTGCGGGCACTGAGCCCGGTGCACGAGGCGTGCGACTCACTACGTTGGCCGGGGCGGGCTGCTTTTTCTTTATCGGCGTGGCTGCACGAGATTGGGCGGCGGTGCGTGTGGGCATGGGTGATGCTCTTCAGGTAGTGGGGGATGAAAGGGGAGATGGTGCAGGTGCATCCACCGCAGCGCCGGGATCCTCTTCACCGGCAACGGAATAGGTATCAACGTTTGCACTGGCGCCATCAGGCCCGTGTGCAGGTGAACTGCTCCGGACACCCACCCGGCCCGGCGGGGGCTGCCTCACATGGCGGGCCGCCAGGCTGGCCACGACAACCGACAAGATCCCCAGACCGCCAAACAGCGCCGCCCTGGTTTTGTGTTTTTCCTTGATCATGGTGTTCCTGTTGTGGATGGCCCGACGGTTCTATCCAGGCCGCGTATCGACCCAGGGGCAATTCACGATCCTGCGAGCCCTTTTGCTGCTGCGTCCTCTGCGCAGCAGAGGTCGCAACCCAGCGTTCCCGGCGTCTATCGGTCATCAGGCGTTTATTCAGTGAAGATATATTTATCCATTGCAAACGCCTACCATCGTGGCCACCATGCCGTTCTGGCAATTTGAAGGGGATCGTATGGTCGATTCAGGCGCAGCGCCTGCCGAAGACAAATGAGGGTCACTTCCTTGCGGGAGCAGCTCGTGCGCGCTGCGGTGCTGACGACGCTGGTGGTGGTCTTGTTGAATGCCGTGGCATTGCTCACCTACGAGTGGCTGGCGTACCGGAAGGCCTGGGTCGCCAACATCGAGACCACGGCCAAACTGATGGCCGACGCCTCGGTCTCGGCGCTCCAACTCAAAGACCACAAGTCGGCGCAGAAGACGCTGGGCATGTTGCATTCGAAGCCCCAGATCCAGGCCGCTTCGCTCTACGACCTCGCCGGGGTGCCATTCGCCTCTTTCTCCCGCACCAGCGTCCTGGTGGAAGATCAAGGCATCGGCAAGGACGCACTTTTTGAACCCACTTTCAGTGGCACCACACTCAAAATCTCGTACCCCATCGAACGCGACGGCGAGTTGTTTGGCACGCTCCACCTGACGGCCCAGCACGACATCTGGACCAAGCTCGCAGACTTCTCCGTCATCCTGCTGTTGTCCAATGGACTCAGCATTCTGGTCGCGGGGTTTCTCTTCGGTCGACTCCAGCGTCACGTCATGGCGCCCATGGAAACCATGACCCAGGTGGCCCAGGACGTCATTTCAAGCCACAACTGGTCACTGAGGGCGCCCCCCACGGCCTATCGCGATGTGGGCCAGCTGGTCGACGCATTCAACAGCCTGTTGTCCGAGTGTGAAAACCGCACGAACGACTTGCAACAGGAGGCCGAGTCCCGGCGCGAGATCGAGCAACAGCTTCGCCAGGCCGACCGGCAGAAGAACGAGTTCCTGGCCACGCTGGCGCACGAGCTGAGGAATCCGCTGGCGCCCATGACGAACGCGCTGGCCCTGCTCCAGATACCGAATGCGCCCGCCGGCACCCAAGACCGCGCGGTGCTGGTTCTGGAGCGCCAACTCAGGCACATGGTCCGCCTCATCGACGATTTGCTGGATGCCTCCCGCATTTCCACCGGCCAGCTCTCGCTCACGCCGCAGCCGCTCGATGTGGCTGCCCTCGTGCACGTGGCAGTGGAGGAAGCAGAAATGCTTGCCGAACAAAAGGGCATCTCGTTGCGCCTGCACCCCACCACGGATGCCTTGCAGGTGGAGGGCGACCCGATTCGCCTGGCGCAGGTGTTCACCAATCTGCTCAACAACGCCTGTCGCTACACCCCGACCGGCGGCAAGGTGGACGTCCATATGGTGAGCGAGCATGGGTCCGTGTTTGTGTTCGTGCAGGACACGGGTGTGGGTGTCGATCCCACCATGCAAGAACGCATATTTGATCTGTTCGAACAGGCCGACAAATCACTGGAGCGTGGCAACGTGGGCCTGGGCGTCGGTCTTTCGCTTTCGCGGCAGATTGTGGAACTGCACAAAGGGCAGCTCACGATGACGAGTGAGGGACAGGGCCGCGGGTCCTGCTTTGTCGTCCAGTTGCCGAGGCTTCAAACCCTTCGCGAGCCCACCGTGATCAACGCAGACGCCAGAGCGGTCCACCTTCGTCGGCTGCAGATTCTGATTGCCGATGACAACGTGGACCTGGCAGAAAGTTTTGCAGAACTCCTGCGCGCCAGCGGCCACCAGGTGGAAGTGGCTCACGATGGCGAAGCCGCGCTGCACATGGCCCGAACCCGCGTGCCCGACATCGCGCTGCTCGACATCGGCATGCCCAAACGGGATGGCTATGAGGTCGCGCGGCAGTTGCGGCGCTCAGAGGACACACGTGAAATCCTCCTGGTGGCCATCTCTGGATGGGGCCTGGAGACCGACAAGGCCATCGCCGAGCAGGCAGGCTTTGATCATTATCTGGTCAAGCCGGTCGAACCTGCGGAACTCGTCAATATCCTGGTCGAAGCCTTTGTTGAGTTCGCTTCCTCGCGACCAGGCGAACTGCTTTGAACGTGCGGGACCCCTGGACCCGGCGCGCGATCAGGCATCGTGCCGGCGCCGGCGACCCACGGCCTCGATGCGCAGCATCTGCCGGTATTTGGTGACGGTGCGCCGCGCCACCACCAGGCCCTGCTGGCTCAACTGCCGGGTGATCTCCGCATCCGACAGTGGCTCGCCGCCCGACTCTGCCTCGATCATGTCCTGAATGAGCCCCCTGATCGCGGTGCCGGAGCATGCCCGTCCGTTTGCGCTGACCATCGCGCGCGAGAAGAAGTGCTTGAGTTCGAAGACCCCCCGGGGCGTCGACATGTACTTGTTGTTCGTGACCCGTGAGACGGTGGACTCGTGCGCGCCCACCTCTTCTGCGATCTCGCGCAGACCCAGGGGCTTCATGGCCATGGGCCCGAATTCCAGAAAGTGTCGCTGTCGCTTGATGATGGCCTGTGCGACGTCAAGAATGGTGGAGAAGCGCTGCTCCACATTGCGCAGCGTCCAGCGGGCCTCCTGCAGGTGGGCGCCCATCTCCGCATTCTCGGCCGAGCGGTGCCGCTGGAACAGGTCGGCATAGACCTGGTTCAAGCGCACCCGCGGCACGATGGCTGGGTTCAACTGCGCCTGCCACTCGCCACGGATCTTCTTCACGATCACATCGGGCACCACGTAGGCCACATGAGACGACCCCCAGCGCCAGCCCGGCCGGGGGTCCAACCGGCGGATGCGGTCGCACACGCCTTCAATGACCGCGGGCGGCTTGTCGAGCAGACGAGACAGGCCCGCCACGTCACGCGCGGCCAGCGCCGGCAGGTGATCGGCCACAATGGTCTGGGCGAGGGCCCGCATCTCCACGCATTCGATTTCGTGGAGCTGCAGTTCCAGGCACTCGGCGACACTGCGTGCACCCACGCCAGCCGGCTCGAGCGACTGCACCATCTTCAGCGCAATCTGCAATTCGACCAGTTCCACGGGCGGGTCCATGGCCACATGCTCGATCAGCTCGTGCAAAGGGGTGCGCAGATAGCCGTCGTCTTCCAGGGATTCCACAATCACATGCGCCAGCGTCAGATCGCGTTCGCCCAGCTGCATGGTGTTGAGCTGGCTGTGCAGGTGCATGCTGAGCGAGCGCTCGGCCATCATCATGTCCAGCGCTGAGGTTTCTCCGTCCGATTCCCTGCGGTTGCCCATAGCGGCATCGGCCAGCCAGAGATCGCGATCGGACTCCTCACCGCCATCGGCCGATTCATTCGGTGCCGTGGTGGTGCGCTCCTCGAAAGTGTCGCCCTCTTTCTGTGCCCCGGTTTCCAGTTCAGAACGCTCCGCGTCGTCCGCATCGTCGATGTCGTCGTCAGGTTCCAGGAACGGATTTTTCCCCAAGGTGTCGCGGACCATGAGCCCGAAATCGAGAGAAGACATCTGAAGCAGGCGAACCGCATGCTGCAGCCGGGGGGAAAGGGTCTGGGTCTGGCGCTGATCGGCGCGAACGTCCATCTGGATCACGGAATACCTCCTCTGGTAAGTGGTCTGCTTTTTCGCCCACGAAAACCGGGCCTCCGTTGACCACGCAACCACCGTGCCTCAAGCGCCCATGCGACACAATTTCAAACAATGTGAGGGGCACAAGGGCGCCACCCTTCGCGCCTGCCGTATCGCTCCCGTGCTCTCTTTTTTGCATGCCGTTGCATGCCGGACCATTTCTCACATTTGCGCCAAACATTGCGGTAAAAGTTGCCGTAAACGGGCAGCATCAGGCAAGGCCACGGACGATGGCGCACCGTTGGCTCACGCACATAAGACATGCGTGCACCAGAGCTCATACCTTGGGTGGGTCGCTTTCTCTTTCAAAGTGGCGGTGCCGTGCCAGGGCCTCAACGAATTCAGGCATGGGCAAGGCATCGGCGCCCGCGGCCAGGAAAAGCCCCGGATCTTCTTCACCATTGGGCAGGGTCGTCATGATGCCCAGGTCGGCCATCTGCACGGGCGCCCAGTCCACCAGCAAGATCGGCTTGCAATGCCGGTACTGGTCTCGCAGGAACTCGGCGAACTGACCCATGCCTCCGCTGGATGAGACCTGGGGGTGCGGGGCAAGCACCACGGTGGCATCCCACAGCACGGAAGGCATGGCCTCCAGCGTGGTCTCCACTTCCACCTGTTGGCCATCGGTGCTGGTCACCTTGCCGAGCCGGGCACCGACCCAGCGAGGAATGATCCCGGCATCATTGAAGGCCTGTTTGACAGACAGCAGGGCCTTGAGGTCCAGTCCATCAGCGATCAGCACAGCGACCCGTCGGCCGGCAGCGCCCATTTCGCCGGGCCGGGCAAACAGCGAAAGCGCGGGCGATGCATCCACCTCGCTCTTCACTTCCCGTGCCAGCGCCCGGGGTTGTGGTGCAGGCATGTCACTGAACCCCAGACCCGTGGCCACGGCTTGTGCCAACTCAGCATCCACATTCGCCAGTACCGACACCATGCGGCGCCTCACGGCCCCCACCGTCACCCGGGAGAGCTCGAACCGGAAGGCCGCGATGATGTGGTTCTTCTCGATCAGGCTCTGACTGCGCCAGAACAACTGGGCCTGGGAGTAATGATCGGCGAATTTCTCGGGCTTGCCGCGCACCTTGTCTTCGAACACGGGCTGAGGGAACGACACAAACCCTGCCGGGCCGGCCTGGAACGGGCAGCCGCCGGCCAGGGAGTTCGGCTCATAAGCCGCCCGACCCCGATGAATCGCCTTCCTGTGCATCCCATCGCGCTGGTTGTTGTGCACCTCTGTCAATGACGCGTTGATAGGGATCTCGTGGAAGTTGGCACCACCCAGGCGGGAGATCTGCGTGTCGATGTAGCTGTGGATGCGCCCCTGCAGCAAAGGGTCGTTGGTGAACTCAATGCCAGGCACCACGTGGGCGGTGCAAAAGGCCACCTGCTCGGTCTCCGCAAAGAAGTTGTCGGGGTTGCGGTTCAGCACCATCCTGCCGACCACCCGCAAGGGCACAAGCTCCTCCGGCACGATCTTGGTGGCATCGAGCACATCGAACGAGAACTGGTCGGCCTCTTCTTCCGTGAACACCTGGATCGCCAGCTCGTATTCCGGAAACAGGCCGGACTCGATCGACTCCCAGAGGTCGCGGCGATGGAAGTCGGGGTCGGCGCCTGCGATCTTCGCCGCTTCGTCCCACACCAGCGAATGGGTACCCGCCGCAGGCAGCCAGTGGAACTTCACAAAGACGGATTCGTTTCGCGCATTGACAAACCGGAAGGTGTGCACACCGAAACCCTGCATGGTGCGATAGCTGCGCGGGATGCCGCGATCGCTCATGACCCACAGGGTGTGGTGGATGGATTCGGGCATCAGGGAAATGAAATCCCAGAACGTATCGTGTGCGCTGCTGGCCTGGGGCATGCCATGATGCGGTTCGGGCTTCACGGCGTGCACCAGGTCCGGGAACTTCATCGCGTCCTGAATGAAGAACACCGGAATGTTGTTGCCCACCAGGTCCCAGTTGCCATCGTCGGTATAGAACTTCGTGGCAAAGCCGCGCGTGTCGCGCACCGTGTCGGCCGATCCACGCTCACCGGCCACGGTGGAAAAGCGCACGAACACCGGGGTTCGCTTGCCAGGTTCGGCGAACAGCTCGGCCCTGGTGATGTCAGCCAGGGACTCGATGCATTCAAAATAACCGTGTGCTGCCGAGCCGCGCGCATGCACCACCCGCTCCGGAATGCGCTCATGGTCAAAATGGGTGAGCTTCTCCCGCAGGATGAAGTCTTCCATCAGGGTGGCGCCTCGCAGGCCCGCTTTCAGGGAGTTCTGGTTGTCGGCCACCAGCACGCCCTGGTTGGTCGTCAGCGTCTGACCACTGGCGTCCACCCGCACGGCGTCGAGCGATGGGCTGTTGGCGTTTCTGCCCAGCATCGGCTGTGATTCGCCCACCTTCAATGAAGAAATGGTTTCGCTCAGGGTGCTGGCGCCCGCTGTGTCGTCTGTCAGCTCGACATGTGCACCCGCCTGCGGCGCATGGCCATTGGCCAGGCCGTGTTCGCCCGCCTTGTTCTCATTGAAAGGCATGGCGCCGGCTGTTCGTTCAAGCGCGTGCCTCTGCTCTGCCATCTCCTGAACGGAAAGGTCCACGCCAGCGACGTCGGGCAGTTGGCTCGGCCCTGAAACGGTGCTGGCAAAGGCGCCCGAAGAAGGCAGCACGGCGGGGCCGGATGTGGCCCCTCGTTTGGTGGGAGCTGGGGATTTTCTGGCCATGTCTTTGTCAGGAAGGTGGGGTTGAGGGTGTTGATGTGACAGCGAACACCCCCAGAGGGCAAAGTCGGTGCCCGGGGGGCGGCATCAACCCAGGCTGCGGCTGTGGGTCTCAGCACCCGGGGCCACTGCGTTCGGGTGGCCGGCATCTCGTGCGAGGGACAAGGCATGTGGGTTGCCGCAAGCATGGAGCCCCCTTAGTCATCGGAAGGTCTGACATGTCAGAGCGTCACTCGCGACCCGCTTTTCCCGCAGCGATCCGCATGATCCGCATGGACCATGCGCGCGTACTGGCTTGCTACCAGAAGGTGAAGCCTGGCATGTCCCCCTCGGAGCTGGGCGCCATTTGCCGCAAAATTTGCCGCATGCTGGATATTCACAACCAGCTGGAAGAAGAACTGTTCTACCCGGCGCTGCGCGAATGCGGCATGCCCCTGCCTGTGCTGGAGCGAAGCCGTAAAGACCACGCAGACATGCGCCAGCAAATGGAGCAGGTGCGCTCGCTTGCCGGAACGGCCCAGACACAGGAACAGGTCGATGCGCTCACAGCACTGATCGCCGCCGTACGCCAGCACGTTTCAGAAGAGGAGGCCCAGGTGCTGCCGGCCGCGCAGCGGCTCATGGGACCACAACGCCTGAATGCGCTGGGCGCTCAGATGACGCGCCGGCGTTTTGAACTGACCAGCCCGTACGCGGCCAGCGTGGCCACCGCGATTCGGTCCGCCCCGCTGAAGACGGCCCTGTTCACCGCGGGCACGCTGCTGGCAGGTGGGGTCGTCGTTCAGCACTTCTGGCCTGGCCGCTTCACCAGGCATTGAGCGCCGGTGAAGCGCACAGGATCGGCGCGGTCACTCAGATGGCATCGACACTGCCGGTGATGGGCAGCACGATGCCGGTGATGTAGCCCGAACAGGACGGCGCAGCCAGAAACACATAGGCAGGGGACAGCTCTTCGGGCTGTGCCGCCCGCTTCATGTCCGAATTGCGTCCGAACTCGACCACCTTGTCGGCCGAGAGGTCCGCAGGATTCAGCGGCGTCCACACCGGCCCGGGGGCAATGGCGTTGACCCGGATGCCGCGCTCGATCAGGTTGCTGGCCAGCGACTTGGTGAACGCATGGATGGCACCCTTGGTCGCCGCATAGTCCAGCAGATGGGCACTGCCCCTGAGGCCTACCACCGAACCGGTATTGATGATGGAAGACCCGCGTTTCAGGTGGGGCAAGGCCGCGCGTGTGAGTCGGAAGTAGCCGCCCAGGTTGGTGTCCCAGGTCTCGCGCAGGCGGTCGTCGTCGATGTCCTCGATGGATTCGGCGTGCTTCTGAAAGGCGGCGTTGTTGACCAGGATGTCCAGACCACCCAGGGTCTGCACGGTGCGAGCGACCGCGTCTTCACACCAGGCCGGGTCGCGCACATCGCCTTGCAGCAAGATGCAGCGCTGCCCTTCGGCCTCCACATGTCGACGGGTTTCTTCCGCATCCTCGGTGGACGAATGAAATGCCACGGCCACGTCGGCACCTTCACGCGCAAACAGGACCGCCACCGCGCGCCCAATGCCTGAATCGCCACCGGTGATCAATGCCACGCGTCCCAGCAGCTTCTGACTTCCTTTGTAGTCGGGCGCCATGAAACGTGGCCTGAGTTCCAAGTCTGCTTCGCCCTCATTCTCATCAAGGTGCTGTGCGGGCATCTCGGCCGGGTTGTTGCGGGGGCCGGCTTGCACGGCCTCGTCGTTTTTTTCTTCCTTGGCTTGCGCAGCGTCAGCGGTCTGGGCGGTGTCTGGCATGTCGGGCTCCTTTCAATTGAATACGAGACGGGGATGGATGGAACCAGACATGGCAGAACACGTGCCAGGCTTGTGAGGCCCTTTTGCTCCCGGGGGATGGAAAAGATTGCGGCAAATCTGCTCCGACCTTTTTGTCAGGGAAACGCATGGGGTGGTTCTGCTGGTGCGCAGGAGCGGCATTTGCCCCAGCCCGCCCGCACTTCATCTGATCCCCTGGAGGTTCACGACATGTTCACTTACGTCTGCCTGGGCACCAACGACATTGCGAAAGCTGCCGACTTCTACGACGCTGTGATGGGCGCTTTGGGTTTGTCCCGGTGCCTGGTGGAAGGCGATGCCAACTTCAATGGCTGGTTGGGATGGGGGCCCGACAAGACGGGCGGTGAAGCGTCATGGAGTCTGAGGATCTGCGCGCCCTTTGACCGCCAGCCGGCCGCGCCCGGCAACGGGGTCATGGTTGCGCTTCGCGCACAAAGCTGGCTGCAGGTGCAGGTGTTCTATGCGGCCGCGTTGGCCCACGGCGGCACTTCAGAAGGCGAGCCGGGCTTGAGGCCGCAGTACGGAGAACACTTTTACGCCGCCTATGTGCGCGATCCTGACGGCAACAAGCTCGCCGCCGTGTGCCGCGAGGCTCAACCGTCCGAAGCACCTGTGGAAGGGGATTCCCAGCCCGTCGGGTGATCCCGAACCGGGCCCGCTCCTGGTGCTTTCCGGTTGTGGGCATCGGCTTCGTCGGCAGGCAATTCGGATGGGTACCGGCTGGGAAACAGGATTCGGAAACAGGTGCCGTCTCGCCCCGTCTCCACCTGTATGGTGGCGTCCAGCAATTCGCACAGGCGTTTGACGATGGCCAGGCCGATGCCTTCGCCGTGGTGGAAAGGGGCGTCCCCACCTTGTTCCTGCGATACCACCGCATCGGTCGGTTCGATGCCGTCTGGCTGCGCGTGCACCACCTGACCCATCTGAGCGCCTCGGGCCACGTCACGCGCATTCTCGGTCGCGGTTTCCAGTGCATCCCGCACATCCGAACCTGCGATCGGGCCGAGCCCGGGGCCTGTGTCCTTCACCTGAAGCACCCAGCGCGCCGGATCTTTCGGACCCGACGCTTCCCAGGACACTTCCACGCTCCCGGTGGCGGTGTAGTGGATCGCATTGAGCACCAGGTTTTGAGCGATTCTCTGAAGCTTGACCGAATCGCTTTGCACCAGAAGGTCGTTCTCACCCGTCAACGCCAGCGTCAATCCTTGGGCAGCGGCGGCGACCCGCAGGTTCTCTGCCAGTTCCGTGAGGAGCGCCGCCACATCGACCGTCCCCAGGCGCCGGACTTCCCGGCCGCCCTGTAGCCTCGCGAGGCTGGTGATGTCATCCAGCAAGTTGTGCAGGGAACGCATGTTGCGCCCGAGCATGCGCAGAAAGTTGTCACGTGCGGATTCATCGAGGTTGGGGTAGCCCAGACCCACGGCAGCGTTCGTCACCACGCCAATGTTGCCGCGCAAATCGTGTGCGGCCTGCTGCCAGAGCGCTGCCCGCTGTCGCTCCAGCTCGCTCAACTTGCGCATGGCCTGTTCCAGCTCACTCACATAGCTGGCCGATTCCATCTGCTGCAGTTTGAAGTACTGCGTCGTGCTGGCGCTCACGGCAATGCTGAAAATGCTGGCCCATACCGACCGAGCGCGGGCAAGCACTTCGGGGGGGTGCGCGATGGGCAGGTGCGCACAACGGTCGATTTCCGTGACCACACATTCGTTCAGATGGCCCAGCTCACGCGTGACTTCGGCCAGACCGAAACCTTGCTGCCATCGGTGCAGCCCGTGCGCCGCAGCATCCCCCCGGTGAGAGGCATCGGACGCCGGTTCGCGCAGTTGCATCTCGAAGCCTTCGAGCAAGGCGGGAATGTGGTCGACCATCTGGGCGCGGCCCAGGGAAGCGCCGGTGGTCAGCGAATGGTCGGCTTCCACCGCGAAGCGCCAGGCGGCCACGATCTGGTCGCGTCTTGAAGCCAGGTAGTCGGCCAACGCCTGAAGACCGTGATCGTGCGATGGCATCAAGGATCCTTTGCTGCCCCTGACTTCCCAGGGGGATGTTGATCGGGTGGGTGGGGGAAACAATTATTTGCATGAACCCGCCGCCCCCGCAACAGCCGGATCACGCTGAGGATGGGGGCCGATCACGCGACCGCTCCCGATTGGCCTTGCGCACCTCCAGGCGGCGCAACCACACCAGCACCACGAGTATGAATGCCGTGGCCAGCACAGCGGTGCCCTCGCGACCCAGGCCCGCCGACATGCCCACGGCGGCCGTGGCCCAGACGGTGGCCGCCGTGGTGAGCCCATGGATGCGCCCTTCGTTGCCCATTTTCAGGACCGCGCCGGCGCCGAGGAATCCAATGCCGGAAACAATGCCTTGAATCACCCGACTCAGCTCGTCAGAGCCCATGCCGGATTCGGCGGGGACCATCACGAACAGCGCTGCGCCCAGCGAGACCAGCATGTGGGTGCGCAGACCGGCGTCCGCATCACGGCGCTCCCGGTCCCATCCGATCACCGCTCCCAGCAGCAAGGCCACAACCATGCGTGCGGTCACCCGCGTGACCTGCTCGACCTGCAGCAGGTCAGAGAACTCGGCACGCAAGGTGACGGCAACCAGTTCGAGCGCAGACATGGCAATTCCCTGCCTAGCGGGTCGAACGGCACTGGATGTGCCGCCAGGCGGCAATCCGGCAAAGCAGTTGCGACGGGGCCATGGGCTTGGTGAATTGATCGTCGAAATCGGAACCGCGCGCGCACACCCCGTCGACGGCCTCGCCGAAGCCGGTCAAGGCGACGATCAGGTTGGAGGCGCCCCAGGGCGCCTGGCGGATGCGCTGAGCCACCTTCTTGCCGTCCAACCCCGGCATGCCGATATCGAGGATGGTCACATCCGGACGAAGGAGGTCGGTGAGCTGCAGTGCCTCATCTGCGTTGCGTGCAACGGCAACGGTATGCCCTTCAAGGCTCATGACCATGGCCAGAATCTCCGCCGCATCCGCTTCCTGGTCGGAAATCAACACCCGCAGGGCGTGGCTTCTGGACGGTGGGGAATCACGACATTCAGACACATGGGGCATGGTGTTCATCGGAAGGCGCTTGAAGAGGGGGCAGAAAGGGAGTGCAAACCCTCGGCAATTGGCAATCCCGGTGCCTGCTTCAAGCAATCAGCGTCCATGCGGGTATGCCAATTGCCCGCTCCTGCGGTAACAGTTAACAGGTCGAGCGGCCTGGCCATGAACGATGAAGCACCTGCTTCCGGATGGTGGTCTGGAAGTTGTTGATGGAGATGCCGTGTTTTGGACCACACCCAGTGCGAGGACGCGGCAAATTGTGTTCCGATCTGAGATGGGTCCATCGGTGTCAAGCTTGCAGAAGCTTCTGGAAACCGGTGGCGCAGCCCATGAAGGCACAAGGAGCTCAGAAGCCATGAAGCGCTGGCCGCACAGTTTTCGGGGGCCCAATTCCATCCGATCGCGGCTGATCCTGTTGGTGCTATCGATCCTTGTTCCGGCGCTGCTGACAGGGTGGTGGGTGATGGGCCAGACCCATCGTCTTGCGAGTGAAGCCAATCGGGCCTTGCTGGAGGACACCTCCAGAGCGCTTTCCATGGTTCTGAATCTGGAGCTGGCACAGCGGGCCGGTGTGGTGCGCGGCCTTGCCCTTTCCCGCATGCTGGAGTCCGCGCCCGACGTTCCCCCGAGCACCTTGCGCGAATTCGACGACCAGGCGCGCCGCACACTCACGGGCCTGGAGGGCTGGCTGGAAGTGCGCAGCGCCGACCGCTTGCTGATCGACACCCGACAGCCTGCCGGTCAGTTGCCCTCTCTCAGGTCTTCCACACCGGGAACCTTGCTGGCTGCGCCGCAGACGTTGCCGTTGCAGCACAACGAAGAACTGGGCATCTATCACGCTTCGCTGGTGCAACCGGTCATGCGCGATGGTGAGCCCGTCCTCAATCTCACGCTGACCGTGCTGCCCAACGAGTTCCAACGCATCATCGACCAGCAGAAGATCAACCCACAGTGGGTTGCGGCCATCATCGACAGCGAAGGCCGCGTGGTGGCAAGACATCCAGGGGGCGCCGCTCACACCGGTCGCCTGGCAACCGAGGATCTGCGCCAGCGCTTGTCCACCTCGCGCGAAGGGCTCATGCACAGCCACTCGCTCGACGGGATTGCAACCACGCTTTATTTCCGGACGACGGCGCAAGGCTGGACCTACCTCACCGGCATGCCTCGCTCGCAGTTCGAGGGCGTGGTGCCAGCCGATGCGCGCAACCTGGCGCTCGGCACCCTGTTGCTCTCGACCTTGGCTGTGCTGGCTGCCCTCGGCGTTTCGCGCAGCATCGTCCGACCCATTCACATCATGAAGCAGCTGGCGCTGGACATGAAGGGCGGGCAGAGGGTGCTGCCAAAGGAGACCGGCATCACGGAATGCAACGAAGTGGCCCAGGTCATGGCGAGCGCGAGCCAGGCGATTCAGAACGCGCAGAGCGAAATGGAGCAAAAGGTCGAGCAGGCCATCGCGATGACCCGCCACGCGGAGCAGCGCATGTCGCACAGCCACCGACTGGAGGCGCTGGGTCGCCTCACGGGCGGTGTGGCGCACGACTTCAACAACCTGCTGGGCGTGATCAGCAACAGCGGTCACCTGATGCTGCGCAAGACCGACAACCCAGAGCTGACTGCCGCTCTGGAGGCCACGCTGCGCGCCGTTGACTCGGGCAGCCGGCTGACCCAGCACCTGCTGCGTTTTGCCGGCCGCCAGTCTGTGCGCCCCAGCGTCATCCCGCTGCGCGCTTTCATGACGGACACCGCCGAGCTGATCCGGGCGGTCATGGGCCACCGCATCGAGCTCACTGTGCAGGTCGATCCATTGGCTCCGGCACTCTTTGCCGACCCCAACGAGCTCGAACTCGCCTTGATCAACCTGGCGCTCAACGCCCGCGACGCCATCTCCGAGCATGGCCGCGTCGAGCTTCGTGCCGGCCCCGCCGAGCCGGAGGATGTGGTGGGGCTCCCTCACGAGGCCTACGTCGTGATCGCGGTCACCGATGACGGATGTGGCATCAGCGAGTCCATCGTCAAACGGGTGTTTGAGCCGTTCTTTTCCACCAAGGACGCGCAACAGGCATCCGGGTTGGGCCTGAGCCAGGTCTACGGCTTCTGCCAGCAATCGGGGGGCACTGTGCGGCTCGACAGCACGCAAGGTCTGGGGACCACCGTGAGCATGGTGTTGCCGTCGCTCAAGGCGGCCGCCTCAGGCATTGCAGACGCTGTCGCTGTCGATGCGCCCGAGATCCAGGGCATGCGGGTGCTGCTGGTCGAAGACAACAAGGAGTTGCGAGGTGTGACCACTGCGCTTCTGGAGTCGCTGGGGTGCGTGGTGGTGTGTGCCGCATCGGCGGCGGACGCGTTGCGCATCCTGCAGCCGCCCAGGAACATCGACGCCATGATCTCCGATGTGCTCATGCCGGGCTCCATGAACGGTGTGATGCTGGCGCAACGCGTACGCCAGATGCTGCCTGGGCTGCCCATTGTGCTGATCAGTGGACACCGCGGCGAAGTCGATGACATCGCCGATTTTCCGTTCGTGCACAAGCCCTACACGCCCGAGGCGCTGGTGGCAGCGCTCCAGGAAGCCCTGGGATCCCACCCACAGCAGCAGGCCCACCCCGCCTGAAGGAACGGGCCGGGCACGCTGATTGCCTGTATGGGGAGTCGCATGCGACCTCATGCCGGGCGCGCCATGCACCGGATTTCAACCCAACACCCTCAAAGGAATGTCATGGACAAGAAAGACGTTGTCGACACACTCAATACGCTGATCGAAACCTCCAAGGACGGCGAGTACGGTTTTCGCCTCAGCGCCGAACACGCCAAATCCCCTCAGATCAAGCAGATATTTCAGGCACGTGCAGCAGATTGCGCCCAGGCTGCGGCCGAATTGCAGACGCTGGTGATCAGGTATGGCGGCAAGGCCGAAACCGATGGCAGCACCACCGGTTCCCTGCACCGCGGATGGGTTTCGCTCAAGGGCACCCTGGCAGGGTTCTCCGACCAGGCCATGCTGGAGGAGACCGAGCGAGGCGAAGACGCCGCGCTGAAGCGCTACCGGGCCGCTTTGCAGAAGGACGATCTGCCGGCTGAGGTTCGCTCCGTCGTGGAGATCCAGTTTGAAGGCGCACAGCGCAATCACAACCAGATCCGGGCGCTGCGAGACCAGGCCCGTGAAATGAGCAACTGATTGCCTGCGTGGTGGGCCTGCAACCAGCGGGTTCACCTTCCAACCTGAAATGGGAAAGTCGCGAGACTTTCCCATTTTTCATGGCGCACGTGTGATCAGCGCTCCGGCTGCCGGACGGGCAAGGCGTAGGCGATCACGGAGTCACCCGCCTGGGTACCCAGCGAGCCATGTCCACCTGCGGCGACCACCACATACTGTCGCCCATCGCGCCCGGTGTAGCTCATGGGGGTCGCTTGTCCGCCAGCGGGCAGGCGGCTCTGCCAGCGCTGTTCACCGGTGATGACATCGTAGGCGCGGATGTAGTTGTCCAGCGTGCCCGAGAGGAAGGCCACGCCGCCAGCCGTCATGAGCGGCCCGCCCAGGCTGGGCACGCCCATCTTGAAAGGCAGGGGCAGCGGGGTCACGTCGCGAACCGTGCCGTTGCGGTGCTGCCAGACGATTTCCCCGCTCACCAGGTCCACCCCGGCCACATAGCCCCAGGGCGGCGCCTGACAAGGCAGGCCCAGGGGTGAGGTGAAAGGCCTCATCTTCACAGCGAACGGGGCACCCAGGTTCTCGTTGAGTGCCGGCAGATTGCCTTCAGGGGGTTTGTCACCCTGCACCATCAGCGCCGTATCGTCCGGCCGGGGAATGAGCTGCGACGTGAACGCGAGATAGGCCGGTGTGGTGAAGGCAACCTGGCGCACCGGGTCGACCGCGATGCTGCCCCAGTTGAACACGCCGAAGTTGCCCGGGTGCACCAGCGATCCTTTCACAGAGGGCGGCGTGAAACGCCCTTCGTAGCGCAGGCGGTGAAGTGCGATGCGGCATGCAAGCTGGTCGAACATCGTGGCACCCCACATGGACGCGCCCGTCAGCCGTTCCGGCGCGAAAGACACGGCAGACACCGGCTGGGTGGGCGCCGTGTGGTCCCCTTCGGCGGCGCCCTGCGGGGCCGGCACCTCTTTCACTTCATGCACCGGCTGGCCCGTGCGGCGGTCCAGCACGAACAGCTCTCCCTGTTTGGTCGGTTGCACCAGCGCAGGCACGGTGGCGCCGTTGATGGTGAGGTCCACCAGCGTGGGTTGCGAGGGCACGTCGTAGTCCCAGAGATCGTGATGCACGGTCTGGAACACCCAGCGCATACGGCCCGTGGCCAGGTCCAGCGCCACCACCGACGACGACACCCGCTCCACGGCTTCGCTGCGATTGCCGCCCCATTGGTCAGGCGGCGGGTTGCCCAGCGGCAGGTAGACCAGGCCCAGCGACTCATCCACGCTCATGATCGACCAGACATTGGGCGAACTGGCCGAGTAGGTCTGCCCCGGTGCCAGCGGCGTGTTGTCATCCGGCCGCGCCGGGTCCCAGTGCCACAGCAATTCACCGGTTTGCACATCGAACCCGCGCACCACGCCCGAAGGCTCGCTGGTGGTGACGTTGTCCAGCACGGTGCCGCCCACGACCAGCACCCGCTGCGACGCGACGACCGGCGACGTGGAATAGTACCCGCCCAGGCGCACATTGGGCATGCCGCGCCAGAGGTTGATCTGCCCGGTACCGCCACCAAAGCGCCGACAGACTGCGCCCGATGCCGGATCCAACGCAATGACCCGGCCGTCTGCCGTGGGCATGTAGAGCATGCTCGGGCAGTGGTCCGTGGCTGGGCTGTCCGCGGCCGCCACGGGCAGATCAGGCGCTTCGGGCAAGCCGGCGGCCGGCTCAGGTGCCGGAACCGCCGTGGGCGCGGGTGCGCTGTCGGCTGCAGGCGTGGCGCCGTTGCGTGACCAGTAAGAAAGCCCCCGACAGGTGAGGTGCTGCAAAGCCAGGCCGGAACGCACCTTCGGGTCGAAACGCCAGCGTTCTTCGCCCGTGGTGGCGTCCAGCGCAATGACATGCTGGTGGGGCGTGCAGATGAACAACTGGTCGCCCACCTTCAACGGCGTGACCTGGAAGGTGGTCTCCTCGGGATCGCCGGGTTGGCCGCGCACATCGCCCGTGCGGTAGTGCCAGGCTTCTTCCAGTTGTTCAACGTTTCGCGAGGTGATCTGATCCAGCGGCGCATAGCGCTGGCCGTGGCCTGTTCGTCCATAGGCATGCCATTCGCCCGCCGGCATCGGGTCTGCAAGGCTGGCAGGGGCGCGAGCGCCCGGCAAGGTGCCTTCAAGCGCAAAGGGGTCAACCACCCAGGAAGCCGCACCCACGCCCAGGTACAACACCAGCACGATGGCCAGCGCGCCACGGCCACCCCGCCAGCTTCTGGGCCCGCGCGTGGGCTGGTCACGCCCGGCCTGACTGTAAGAAGCGATGGGGTAGACCATGCGCCGCGCGACCCAGGGCGTCAACAGGAGCAGGCCGAACAGAAAGAACACATCCCCCCGCGCGGCCAGGCCCCACCATTCAAGCCCCACTTCCCACAACGACCAGAAAAGCGTGGCAAGCACGAGCGCCGCATACACCCACCAGGCCATCGGGCTTGCCTTGAGCAGCAAAAACGCGACCACCGCCAAGGCCAGTCCCGCCAGCACGTAGTAGGGGGAGCCTCCCAGGCTCACCAGCCACGCCCCTGCGCCCAGCAGCGCCAGCGTCATGAACGCCAGCGCAATGGCCATACCGGTGATCAGGCGGCTTCTTCGCACGCCCCCTGTCATGTCGACTTTCTGGAGCGCGGTGGCACCTTGGCGCCAGCCTCCCGCGCTTCCGACAGCCCGATCGCAACCGCCTGCTTGCGGCTTGTCACCTTCTTGCCCGAGCTGCTTTTGAGCTTGCCCTCTTTCATCTCGTGCATGGCTTCTTCCACCTTCTCAGATGCCTTGGGACCGTACTTGGCCATGGCGTCCTCCTTCATTGTTCAAACAGGGTCGATGTGCGCCTGACAGGCAGAAGCGCTCATGCGACCATCTGTCTGCATTCACCGGCACACGAACGGCAGGCTTCGGCACACGCCTGGCAGTGGTCTGCCTCGTGCCGTGCGCACTCGTCTGCGCAGGCGTCGCACACTTCGGCGCAAACGCGACAAATGGCCTTGGCGTTGACGCTTTCACGCGCCATGGCTGCCGCGGTCAGTTCGCAGAACGCGGCGCAGTCCATGTCCAGGGAAATGCATCGCGCCATGTGACTGACATCCGCTTCCTTCAGGCAGGCGGCCGAGCAGTGGTGGCAGGCGAGCGCGCACTTCACGCAGGCGTCGATGCAGCTTGCATAGGGATTGGGTTTCATGAGGGTTCTCCCTTCAAAGTGAGAAAAGTTGCGTGTGCAAGTGACAGCGAGGCACCGCAACCCGCCGGGGTCGGTCGACGCTCGGTCGGGGGCCGTGGCACGTGACCACAGGCCTTACGCCCTCCTTGACTCAACCCGGCGGGTCAGTCTTTCCGCTCCGCACGCCGCTGAGACAGGCGATCGGCCAGTTCGGCGTCGCTGTGCCCATCCCCCACGGGATCGGCCGTCTCATCTTCGACAAGCTTTCCCGCAGGGCCCTGGGACGCGGGCACCTGCGGGACCCGCCTGACGATCCCAGGGGGTGCAACAGCTGCCTTGCGCCGATGCGTAGGAATCGCATCAGCTTCGGGCTGCCCAGCACCAAGCGGCTGCGTTGGTCGGCTCACGGGTTTGGCGCAACGGGTGATCAACGGGTCACCCGGGCGATGACCGCGCCGGCCACCATGGCCAGAAGGACCGAGGTCAGCGGGTTCGCGCGAACCGTCTTGCGCAAGCCCTGCGTCCATTCATCGCCCAGCTCCCGCATGTGCTGCGCCTGCTCAGCGAGGGATTCATTGGCATGAGACACGCCGGACTCGATCTTCTCAACCGCTGGACCGGCCTTTTCGGCAAAGCGATCCACCGCATGGTGTGCGCCTTCGGTGACGCGGTTGAGTATCTGTTTGGCATGGCTGCCCCCGGAATTGGCCCCTGTGGCACCGGTCTGGCTGGCGGGGCCCTGCTGAGAGCTGAGGTCAGGGTCTCCGACAATGGCGGCACTGCGGATGTTTTCAGGCATCGTGATCTCCTAGGAAGTTGGCGTGGACAAACTCGAAGACATCACACCGTGATGCCTGAACGAGAAACCCGTTTGCGGCAATCGACGTGCCGACTGCGCTCCAACACCAGAAAGAAATCCCGAAACCTACTCTTCGACGTCCCTCTCAGCAGCGTACTGCTTGAGGCGGTTGTAAAGCGTCTTCAAGCTGACCCCCAAGGCAGCCGCCGTGCGCTCCTTCTGATGCCGGTAGTGGCGCAGCGTGGCCAGAATGAGACGTTGTTCGGCCTCGGCAATGGTGATCCCAATGGGAAGCTCGACCACGGCGCTCTGGGGCGCTGGGGCGGCTTGAGCGGTTTCGCGCTGGGGGGCTGGGACCTCGCTCTGTGGCACTGGCGCGTCCATGACAGGCGCAACGGCCATCTGCTCATCGCCGGCACCCGGTAGCCACTGCGCATCAATCTGCGTGCCTTGTGCCATGACATAGGCGCGGTGCACGGCGTTGCGCAGCTCCCTCACGTTGCCGGGCCACGAATAGCGTGCCAGCTGGTCCAGGGCTTCGGGCGTGAACGTTTTTGCGCGGCCCTCCTGCTCACCAATGCCGCGCAGGAAATGCTCTGCCAGCAAGCCCACGTCAGACAAACGCTCCCGCAACGGCGGCAGGTCGATGGGGAAAACGTTCAGGCGGTACATCAGGTCTTCGCGCAACCGCCCCGCCGCTACCGCCTGCTGAGGGGAACGGTTGGTGGCGGCCACGATGCGCACATCGGTCTCCTGGCTCTGCGTGGCGCCCACCCGCATGAAACGACCTGTCTCGAGCACCCGCAGGAGCTTGACCTGAAGGTCGAGCGGCATCTCGGTGATTTCGTCGAGAAAGAGCGTGCCGCCTGCGGCGCGTTCGAAGAAACCTTGGTGCTGGCGGTCTGCGCCTGTGAAGCTGCCCTTCTCGTGGCCAAAAATTTCGCTCTCGATCAGATGGGGAGAAATCGCACCGCAGTTGACACCGAGGAACGGCATCTTCCGTCGCCGGCTCAGGTCGTGAATGGTCTGTGCCACCACTTCCTTGCCCGTGCCGCTTTCTCCCGTGATGAACACCGTGACACCGGTGCCGGCCACGCGGGAAATCTGCTCATAGATGCGTCGCATGCTGGGCGCACGCCCCCACAGTTTCCCGAAATGACCGCTGGCTGCAAGTTTTGCCGTCAAATCTGCCACTTCTGCCTTCAGCACCGAGGGTTTTGTCACCCGCGAGAGCAGCCCTTGCAAATGCTTGTGGGTGATGGGTTTGACAATGTAGTCCACCGCGCCGAGTCGCAGCGCGAGAATGGACGTTTCCAGGCTCGCGTGGCCGGTCACCAGCACCACCTCGGAGTTCGACAACAGGTCGGGGTCGTTGAACAGGTCCATGCCGCTTCCGTCGGGAAGCTTCAGGTCCAGCAACACAATGTCGGGCGATTGAAGCGCCAGTTGCTTGCGCGCATCCAGCAGGTTGAAGGCGGTGGAAACGGTGAGACCTTCGCTCGCGATCAACGCCTTGAGCGTCACGGCCGAATCCACATCATCTTCTACGATCAGGGCGTGGGTCATGTGCATTCACCTTGAGTGGCGCGAGGGTGGCCGAGTGAGTGATGGCGCTCCCGCTGCAGTGGCACGCAATCCCACATGCCATGGCAACGCCTGTCACTGCCTCCCTGCGAAAAAATGCTCATCATGCCACTTTCCGCCCGGCATGATTGCACACCCCCGGGCCGCTGCGGTGAGCAAAATGCCTGCTTCCGAGGTTCGCCAGCCATCCCTTTGAACCGTGCCTCCCGCCATCCGCTTGGCGGGAGCGGATCAGCTCATCAGCATGCGGCAATGATCTTTCCGGGTGTTTGAGGGGGTTCCTGAATGGGTGGCTGTTCCGGGGGAACGGGCGGGTCCTCAATTTCAGGAGGCAGCTCGGTGGGCACCTCAGGGGGCGTTTCGGGGATGGGGGGCGTCGAGGGCGGGATGTTCGGTGTGTGATCCATCCGGATCGGCATTCGGGACTCATCCGGCGCGCCACTCAGGGCTTGCCATTTGTGGATGTCCGGGCAAACGAGGTTCATGGTGATCTCCTGCATCCACGCCAGCGTGGAAGGGTTTCAAGGTTGCAGACGGGCGTGTGCGGCTGTGGTGACTAAAAGACCAGCGTTCCCAGCAAAACGCCAAAAACGAGCACCACCAGGAAAATGGTGATGGCCAGAAAGAACAGAACCTTTGCAATGGTCCTGGTGCCTGAGGCAACGCCGCCAAAACCGAAATAGCCGGCGACCAGCGAGACAAGAAAAAAAATGATGGCCCATTTCAGCACGTTGGCTCCCGGTTGAGATTGACTTCCCCGATGTCGCGTATTCGATCATCTGAACGGAAGGCAATAGGTATTGCCCAATGGGCAATCCTCGTGCCAACGCATTGACTTTTCTCTGGCACCTCATTTGCCCCAACTTGTCCGGGCAGATGCGCACGGCCCCGGAAAGAGAAAACATTGAATCAAGAAAGCACGGCCGCCAGAACCCTTGTTCAAGCCTTTGTGGTCGCACTGGTTGTGCTGGCAGTGCTGCTGCTGTTGCGTGCGGCTGAGGCCTTCTTCGCGATTTTCGGAGGGCTGCTTTTCGCGATCATGTTCAACAGCGCCGCCAAATGGGTTCGTGCCATGACGGGCATGCCCTACGGCGTCTCCCTCGCCCTGTCCGTGGTGGTGCCCACCCTGCTTCTTGGCGTGGCGATTGCCTTCGGCGCTTCGGCCATGGCGGACCAGGCGTCCGAACTGGGAAAGCGCATTCCGGAGGCGGCGCGGCAGCTCGAAGACAGCCTGCGCCAGTGGCGGCTGACCCATCAACTGCTCGAACAGAAAGAGCGCATCAGGTCACTGCTGCCCGAAGGTTCAGAAGCCGCCGGTGCACTGGGCGGCTTCTTTTCGTCAAGCTTTGGCGCATTGGGCAATCTGGTCATCGCGCTGATCGTCGGCCTTTTTCTGGCCATTGATCCGCCCATGTACGTCAATGGGCTGATGCATCTGGTGCCTGTCGGCAAGAGGGACCGGGCGCGGGAAGTGTTGAATGCCGTGGGGTCTTCCCTGCGATCCTGGCTGGCTGCAAAGCTTGCGGCAATGTTGGTCATCGGGGTGATGACAACCGTCGGGCTGTGGCTGATGTCGATCGATCTTGCCCTGGTCCTCGGAATCGTGGCGGCCCTGTTGTCATTCATTCCAAACTTCGGCCCGATCATCGCGCTCGTGCCGGCTGCCCTCATCGGCTTGCTGGACGGACCGGAAAAAATGCTCTACGTGGTCATCCTGTACATGGGCATCCAGGCCCTGGAGAGCTACGTGCTCACGCCCATCCTGCAGCAACGCATGGTGGATTTGCCCCCGGCGCTCACCATCGTCGTTCAGGTGTTGCTCGGGGTGGTGGCGGGTGCAATGGGTCTGATTTTCGCGGCGCCCTTGACGGCGGCCGGAATGGTGATGATCCAGAAGTGGTATGTGCAGGATGTATTAGGCGACCGACCGCCAACGGGTTGATCAGAAAAGGAAATGACGCGGCGGGGTTCCATACACGGGCGTCTGCTTGGCAGCTTGGAATCCGACGAATGGAATCCGACAAGTGTTTTTCCCTGCTTTTTCCCCTGTTGCCTGCGCCAATCAGGACGGCGAAACGCCTTTTTTTTGACCGGGCAGAGAAGGGGTTGGCATGTCGTTTGCCATTGGTGTGCCATGACCGTGCAAATGCCCTGCATGGTGGCCTCAACCATTCTTTGAAAGGTTCAACATGCAAACCCATTCCAGCCCATTGGACAACCGCTTGCTGGCTTCACTGGGAAGTGCAGACTGGTTGCGCCTGCAACCCCACGTGGACCGCGTGGTGCTAAACCGCAAGGAATCGGTGTACGAACCGGGCCAGTCGCTGTCTCATGCCTATTTCCCCACCACGTCGCTCGCTTCCCTCATGCACGTCACGGAAGACGGCGATTGCGCCGAGTCCGCCCTCGTCGGCAACGATGGCATGTTGGGGGTGAGTCTGTTCATGAGCGGCACGCCCTCTTCGGGCTACGCGTCGGTGCTGGCCAGCGGTGAGGCCTACCGCATTCCAGCGGGCATTCTCATGCAGGAGTTCGAGCGCGCCGGGGACACCATGCGGGTGCTCCTGCGCTACACGCAGGCGCTGCTGACGCAGACCGCCCAGCACGCCATCTGTGCCCGGCACCACCTGGTCACGCAACAGGTGGCGTTCTGCCTTCTCCAGCAAGCTGATCGAACCAACAGCGATGAAGTGCTGATGACCCAGGAACAGATTGCCACGCGGCTGGGGGTGCGCCGGGAGGGCGTGACCGAAGGTGCGGGACACCTGCAAAAGCTGGGGCTCATTCGCTACGCGCGCGGCCATGTCGAGATCCTGGACCGGGAAGGCCTGGAAGACCAGGCTTGCGAATGTTATGGCGTGTTGCGCAACGAATACCAGCGGCTGCTGCCTGCCGCGCCCTGCCAGGAGTGCTTGCTGGCTGCCTGATCGGGCATCAGTTGCGCGCGCCTCACGCGCGCTTGGGCTGGGAGGCTTTGCCGGTGCCCCGGCCCGAGGTTGCTGATTTTTTCTGGTCTTTTCTGGGCCCTGGGCTCCCCTGGCGCTGCGCCAGGCTGCGTGCCAGCAGTTCGGTGAGGTCGACCACATTGGACGTCGTTGTCTTTTCCGGGGGTTCTTCGATGGGCGTCACCACCTTGGTATCACCTGCGGCAATTTTCTGTTTCACCAGCTTCTGCACGGCATCCACAAAGCGGTCCTGATAGCGTTCGGCGTCCCAGGTGGTGGTCATGTCGCCGATCAGCTGGGTGGCCATCTTCAGCTCGGCCGGTTTCACACCCGCGGCCGCTCTGCCTGCGGGCGGCAATTTCAGCTCGTCCACAGGCCGGATCTCGCTGGCCCACCGGATGGTGTTGAGCACGAGGCCAGGCCCCATCGGCACCAGCGCGGCCAGATGTTCCTTGGTGTGCATCACCACGCGCGAAATCCCGATCACCCCCGCCTCGAACATGGCTTCTCGCAGCAACGCGTACACCTTTTCACCTTTGCCGATGGGCTCCAGGTAGTACGGTTTTTCCAACAGCAGGAACGGAATCTCGGCGGCCTGTACGAAGGTCTCGATGTCGATCGACTGTGTGGAGGCGGGGTACGCCGCCTTGATCTGCTCGTCGGTGACGAGCACGTAGTCGCCATCTTCCTGTTCAATGCCCTTGACGATGTCGGTGCCCTTGATGGGCTTGCCCGTGCGCTTGTTGATGCGCTGGTAACCCACGGGATCCATGGTCCGCCGGTCCAGCCAGTCGAAATCGATCCCCGCATCCTGGGACGCGGGATACAGCGCCACCGGCACATGGACCAGCCCAAAGCTGATCGCCCCTTTCCAGATGGCGCGGGGTTTCATGGCCGGTACCCCAGCATTTTCATGGGGCCCGTGAGCGAACGCGCTGCGCGGGCATAGTCGCGCCAGGGCGCATTGCCGACGGAAAGCCGGTCCGGCACGTTCCGGATGTTCCAGTGATCGCCGCCGCTCAGTGCGTCCAGTTCTTCCCATTCCACCGGAACCGACACGCCCATGCCGGCCCGTGCCCGTGCCGACCAGGCACTGACGGTGGTGGCACCGCGGCCGTTGCGCAGGTAGTCCACAAAGATCTTGCCCACGCGGTTTCTGGGGCCACTTTTGGCCACGAAGCGCTGCGGAATGGTCTGGCTCATGTGCTCGACCACCGCCTGGGCAAAGCCCTTGACCTCGTCCCAGCCGTGTTGCTGGCGAATCGGCACCACCACATGAAGGCCCTTGCCGCCACTGGTCTTGAGGAAACACCGCAGCCCCAATTGATTGAGCATCGCCTGCGTGAGCACGGCCGCCTCCTGCACCTGCGCCCAGTCCACGCCCTTGCCCGGGTCCAGATCAAAGACCAGGCGGTTGGGCTTCTCGAAACTGCGCGCCAACGCGTTCTGGGTGTGGAGCTCGATCACGTTCCATTGCGCGGCCGCCAACAGGCCTGTGCGCTGGTTGATCGCGATCAACGGGGGCTTGCCCGGGGAGAGCTGGCGGTCCAGCTGCGCGATGCCGGGCAGGTCCGCCGACAGGTGCTTCTGGAAGAAGGTCTGGCCATCGATGCCTTGGGGTGCCCGCAGCAGCGCGACGGGTCGCTGTTTCACATGGGTGAGCATAAGTTCGGCCACGGCATCATAGTGTCGGTAAAGATCGAGTTTGGTGGCGCCGGTGCTGGCATCGATGACACGCTGCGCGTGGGTGACACGCACAGGCCGGGTCGAGGTGGGGGCTTTGGCTGGCATGGGCGGTACAGGAGAGGGAGAAGCAGACGCGGATGTGTCCGCAGGCGGTGGCCATTCGCGTTCCACGCTGCGAGCCGGCTTGTCCTCTCGCAGGCCCAGAAACACGGCATGCCGGATATGACCCTGGCTGGTCCAGTCGGAGAACGTCACCTCCGCCACCAGACGGGGTTCGAGCCAGTGAGGCCGGGCGGTCACACCAGGGCGCTTGCTGAAAGGGCTGGTCGACCGGCTCAATGGCTTCATGCGGCGCAGCAGCTGGGTGAGGGTTGAGCCGCTGAAACCGGTGCCCACGTTGCCGACATGGTTCAAGACCCCCTCTTCGTCGAACACCCCCAGCATCAGCGCGCCCAACTCGGCACGAGAATTCTTGCCCTCGGTGTAGCCACCGATCACAAACTCCTGCCGCCTGCCGCATTTGAGCTTGAGCCAGTCGGTGTTGCGTGCCGCGCGGTAGACCGAATCCTTGCGTTTGGCAATGACGCCCTCCAGCCCGAGCCGGCAGGCAGACGACAGCACGTCGGCCCCGGCGCCCTCGAACGCGGCGCTGAACCGAACCACATCAGAATCCACAGTGGCCAACAGACTGGCCAGCTTGTTGCGCCGCTGTTGCAGCGGCAGCGACCGGAGGTCGTGCCCATCCACAAAGGGCAGATCGAACACATGGAACACGACGTCCGCGGTTCGCCCGTTCTCGAAGCACCGCTGCAGGGCGCCAAAGTCCGGCAAACCTTTGTCACCCGGCACCACAATTTCGCCGTCGTACCAGCCACTGGGCAAGGGCATGTCCAGCAACACCTGGTGCAAGGGCTTGAGCCGCGCGGTCCAGTCGAGGCCGCTTCGTGTGAAAAGCTTCACCTGCTTCTTCGCCTGTGCACCTTCGATGCGTGCCAGCAGACGGTAGCCGTCAAACTTGATCTCGTACTGCCACTCGGCATCGTCGGGCGGGAGCTTTTCCGATCGCGTGGCCAGTTGTGGCGTGAGCCTTTCCGGCAGTTCTCCGGGCACGGCCTCTGCCGGCCAGTCGGATTGCCCCAAAGGCGTCTGGGGACCGGCTTCCGCAGGCATGCCGAGTGAAGCCACGCTGTTAGGTTCTGCCTCGACGATGCTGAATTCTTCTTCCGGCCGGGCGAATCCGTCGCGTTCCTTCAGCAGCAACCACGCCGGTTTTTTCGGGTCATGGCCCTTCATGCGCACCAGCGCCCACTTGCCGCGCAGCTTATGGCCCTGGAGTTCGAACTTCAGGCTGCCCTTGCGCAAACCCGCCCGGGCGTCGGCCAGGGGATGCCAATGGCCCTTGTCCCACACGACGACCCGGCCGGCACCGTACTGGCCGGCCGGGATGCGGCCCTCAAACTCGGCATAGGCCACGGGGTGGTCTTCCACCTCGACGGCCATGCGTTTGACCGCCGGGTCCAGGCTCGGCCCCTTGGGCACAGCCCAACTCCTCATCACGCCGTCGAGTTCCAGACGAAAGTCGTAGTGCAGCCGGCTCGCCCAGTGCTTCTGCACCACGAACTGCGCTGTGGCGCCTTTTTCTGCCGCCTGACCCGCTGGCTCCGGGGTGACGTGGAAGTTGCGTTTGATCCGGTAGGGCGTCAGCAGATCGCTCTCCGCAGGGGATACAGAGCCCCTGGCGCGCCTGGGCTGAGTGCCGCTGGTGGACGGTGAGCGGGAGCGTGTGGCCATGCCCGATCGGGGCAATTGGCGAGCCTGCATGGATCCCCCGTCATTAAGAGGCCCTAGGCAGGCTGCCGCCTGGCCAATGCTTCATCGAGTCCGTACGCGGGAAGGGCCAGGCACAGCGGCAAGATGTGGTGGACCGCGCGGTAGGCCAGCACCGCAGCCAGGATTTCCGAAGCGGGCAAGCGGCCGTGCAGGGCGGCTACAAACACCCCCTCCAACACGCCCAGGCCCGCCGGCACATGCGTGAGCGCACCGGCCACCGCCGCCAGCATCAGCACGCCCAGGGCGGTGGGATAGTCGATTCGCCAGCCCAGAAGATTGCAGATGCTCAGACCCATGATCATCCAGGTGACACCGCCCGCGATGGCCTGCAGGAAGGAGATTCGCAGCGGTGGCAGCTTGACGCTGTGTTCGCGCCAGGTGAGTGTTTCACCGCCCCAGCGCATGCACATGCCGTGGTAGCCGATCGCCACCACCACCAGGATCGCGCCCAGCACACGCAATGCGGTGTCCCCCTGCATCCACTCGAGTTCGACGCGCGGTGGCACCGCCATGAACGTGACACCAGCGACCCAGCACCACCCCAGCCAGTTGGTGAAAATGCTGTACATGGCGATCTGGCCCACGGTGCCGATGGCCAGGCCGCGGCGGGTGTAGAGCCGAAGACGCAAGGCCAGCCCGCCGATCAGCGCACCGAAGTTGAGGTTGAACGCAAAGCTGATGGCCGCGATGCCCCAGCTTCGCACACGACCCAGGCCGTGCCGCGTCAGGTGCCGCCCGATCACGTCGAAGCTGGCGTACAGGGCGTGGCTGGTCAACGCCAGGGCGGCCGAAAGCAACAGCAGGCTGGGCGGGAACGCCTTCAGCGACCGCCACACGGCAGGCCAGTCCACTTCCTGGGCGTATTGCACGACCAGGACCATCACCAAGCCGGCCAGGGCCCAGGGACCCACGCGCCGCAGCCAGGACCAGACCCGTTTGGCAGCCGGCTTCATGGCGTCTCTGCCTGCAAGGGAACCACCCTGGGAGCGCGCGACTGGGTCCACCTCACCCAGGCCGGGAAGCGGCGCAAGACGTGGTACACGATGGTGGTGCGAACAGCGAGCCAGATCGAACGCAGAGGGCCTGGTCGCGGCAGGTTCACGGTCACGCATTTGTTCTCGATCAGTGCATCGAGCGCCTGGCGCAATTCCGTTGCAAAGCCCTGGTCGCGCATCATCACATTGGCCTCCAGGTTCAGGCTCAGGCTGGTGGGGTCGAGATTGCTGGAACCCACGGTGGCCCACTCATCGTCAATCACGGCCACCTTGGCGTGCAGCGGGCGCTCCACGAATTCGTGAATGTGCACGCCGGCGCGCAGCAGCAGTTCGTACAGCAGCATCGTGGCGCGCTGCACCCATGGCATGTCCGGTTGGCCCTGCAGGATCAGATCGACCTGCACCCCACGGCGCGCCGCACGGCGCAGATCGCGAAGCAGGCGGTAACCCGGAAAGAAGTAGGCGTTGGCGATCACGATACGGCGTTGCGCGCTGCGGATCGCCACCCGGTACTGTCGCTCGATGTCGGTGCGCTGGCTGGAATTGTCCCTGGTGACGAACGCGGCCACCGCGCCGCCAGACGCGGTTCCAGGGGTGCTGCCGCGCCTGTCCATGCGCGCGCCCCAGCGCCGCATCCACAAACGCCTTTCTGGTTGCGGCTTTTCCAGGTTGGCGCGGCAGAAGGCATGGATCTGTTCCACCAGCGGGCCTTCGATCTCGACCGCGTAGTCCTGCTTGCTCATGGCGTCGAGCTCGACCAGATGGTCCTTCGCGTAGTTGATGCCTCCGACGAAGGCGCGGCGTGCGTCGATAACGACAAGCTTGTGATGCATGCGGCCAAGCATGTTGATGCGGGCGCCGAACAGGCGCCGGGCGGGCTCAAAGCTGCGCAGCCGCACACCGGCGTCCAGCAGAGACTGTGCAAAGGGTAAGGCAATATCGGGTGAGCCCCATCCGTCGATCAGCACATGCGTCTCGACCCCGCGCCGCGCCGCGGCGATCAGCACGTCGCGCAGCGCCTGGCCCACCTGGTCGTCAAACCAGATGAACGTCTCGATCAGCACCTCCCGCTCGGCCCCCTCGATGGCGCTGAAGACACGTGGGAAGAACTCCTCTCCGTTTTCGAGCAGCGCGAAACGGTTGCCAGGCACCCAGAGTGAGTTCACGGATCCACCTTCCGCGCTGCGCACGGCGCCAGTGCCGCAAGCGGTGCGTGCTCTGCGCGATGCAGCACAAGCTGACGAGCACCGGACAAAGGCCGCTCGCACCCTGGGCCCCTCAAACTGATGCGAAAAGCCTCCCGCAGGCCGCCGCCCATGCACCGGTCGGGAAGGCCCTGCTGGAACGCGCCGGGCTCGCCGACACCTGGCGAAAGCGTGTGGTTGATAGGGAGGGTGATCGGAAAATTTGACAAAACAGCGTTGCCGAAACATTTACGAGAGGCGTTGCCGCCACCGCTGGGCCGGGGCCAGAAGGCGTCGGCCGGAAATGGAGACCGCCCAGACGGCATCTTGCGCCTCATTCACTGTTTTTTCGCATCCTCTTCGCGTTGACCGCCAAGCCCCGTGCTCCCTGCAGGAAGCTCGGTGTTGGTGGGATCGGCCGGAGAGGTAGCCGGTGGAGACGGGTTGTCGCTTCTGCGCTCAGGCTCACCGGGGACAGCGGGAGGCGTCTCTGCCGGCTCACAGGCCGTCAGTAGCGGTACCGACATCACGGCAAGCAGCACGCAGAGGCGGGCGCCCGCCGCTGAAAGATCGGACATGAGAGACTCCTTCCAGTGTGCCGACACGCGTCGGCTGCTTCTGGCTGGCAATTCAGGTGCCCGTTGTCACCATCACCAGATGTTCAGGCCAGCTTTCATCACGGGGGACCGGGGCTGAACAGGAGCCGCCAGCGCGGCGGGAGAACGCTCAGGCCACTTCCATGCCCATGAGCGCCTCTTTTCGCGACTGCAGTTCTTCACGCATCGCCACCAGGTCGAGCCCTCGCGCGGCCCTGGCCTTGGGAAAGATCTGATTTCTTTCTTCCTTGACATGATGGTCGATGTATTCGCCCAGCACCTTGACCTTGGCATCGAACATTTCGTCTGCCTGGTCCATTGCTTCGATCTGGGCAATCAGGTCCTTGGCACCTGCGTGCTCCACCTCGGCTTCGGCGAGTGCATCGGTTTCCTTCAGTGCTTCTCGCAAGGCAGGGTAGAAGATTTCTTCTTCAATCGTGGCATGGACCGTCAGCTCCTGGCAGATTTCCTGTGCGAGTTCGCGTTTCTTCTGGTCGACATCGCGCGCTTTGGAGTGCGTGAGTTCTTCGTACGCCTTGAACAGCTTCTTGACAGCCTTGTGGTCTGTGTCGAGAAACGTGCATGCGTCTGCTTCGGGGCGGGAATTGGCCATGGAAATCTCCTGAATCGGTGTGGGATGAATGTTCGAGTGATCATGCGGATCGGCGTCTCACCCCATGCCAATCGCAAGGGGGAGGCGCCGAGCGTGCTGTTATCTGGCGTTGTCGTCCATGGGCCGGCGGGTGCCACCCCCCTGGGGGGCCGAGCGTGACCCATCCTGCTGCTGAGAGGGATTGACCTCCTTGCGCCCTTGCTGGTCAGATCCGCCCGGGTTGCTCTGCTCGCGCTGGCCGAACTGGCCGCTCTGATCCCCTTGCTGGCCGGGACTCCGTCCTGCGTTCTGGCCCTTGTTCTGGCCTTGGTTCAGCTCCTGCCCATGCTGCCCCTGCCCTTGCTGCTTCTGGCCGGCTTGGCCCTGTTCCTGCTGTTTTTGTCCCTGTGGGTCTTGCTGACCCTGCTTGTTCGATGCCATGGTTTTCTCCTGTGGAGGTAAGAGGTTGGCGCCGGCCGCCATTGACCAACGCACACCCATTCGGCAAAGCGCGTGCCCGCCCCTGGGCTCAACTCGAGTGCCCGGGGCTGCCGTTTCTCCGGCAATTGTTTCTGCAATCCCTGCTACCCCCCTCCTTCCAGGTCCAGAAGCATCCACCGGACGCCCTTGGCCATCGCAAGCGCTTCCAGGGCAGCGGGTCGCACGCGCTCCACGGTGAGGCGCCGCCTCCAGCACCCACATCTGCACAGGGAAGGTGCAGAAACCGCCCCACCAAGAGGCACTCATCGCCACACGGTGGTCCACGGCGGCTACCTCAACGGGCACCCTCCCCGTGCATGACACCTCGGGACGCCGCACCACAAATACCCTGAGCCGGTCGGTGCAGACCAGCCCTCCCGGTCGCCAGAGGGCGCTGGTGTTGGTGCAAATCTGCGAAATCCCGTTTCGGGATGTAAGAACTGAGCACCACCCAGACCCCTGTTACATCAGTGACTGCGCCTCTCTGGACTGCACTTATTTCGTGATGGGTGGCAACGCCGGCGCCGCTCGGGTGCGCTTGGTGTTGGCCAGGGCGCTGGCGGTCCAGATGAATGGTTTTGGTGTCTTCGTGGGAAGTTCGATGTACTGCGCCGTGGCTTGCTGCAATTCGCCCAGGCTGGGAAAGCTGTCGCGTCTGATGCGGTGTGCCAGCTCATCGCGCAAGAAGCGCTTGGTCCGGTTCAACCACGAGGTGTTGCCTGGGGCTGGATGGGTGACCCAGCGCGGGTGTTCGGCCAGCCAGGCCTGCACCTCGGGGTACCGCTGGGTGGCGTCGTTGTCGACGATCAGGTGCAATTTGATGTGCTTGGGTGTCCTGCGATGAATCTGCCGCAGGAACTTGAGCCACTCCGCCTGCCGATGGCGTCCCCTGGACTTCGAGATCACCGCACCGTCCAGCGCGTGAAGCGCGTTGAGCGCGGCCAGCAGGGTTGTGGTGCCACCGTGCCTGAGATGGGGGGCGGCGGTGCGGGTAACCGCCTGAACCGGGCCTTTTTCATCACAGCTGAACACCATCGCATGGACGAACGGGCTCATGTGCAGCCCCACGACATCGACCAGCATGTTTTCGACGCGTGAAGGATCCGGTGAGACCTTGAGGAGGTCCTGCAGGTGGGGCTGGATGCCGTTGCGCTGCCACACCCGCCGGATGGTCGTGGCGCTCAGACCCAGATGTGACGCCAACGTGCGCGTGCTCCAGTGAGCGCCGGCCGTCGGTTGCTCATGCAGCGTCCTGCTCAGGATGAGCGACTCGAGCGCGCGCGTCACGCTCGGTGTGCGCCCTGAACGCGCAGCGTCCTGCAGCAGCGCCTGGATACCGCCTTCAATGAAGCGCCGCCGCCACAGTGCCACCTGTCGCCGGTCGAGCCTGACCTCCTCGGCGATGTCCTTGTTCTGCCAGCCTTGCGCCGCCAGCAGGATGACGCTGGCGCGCTGCTGCACACGAGCCTCTACGCGCCTTCCCTTCGACAACACATGCAATCCGCGCTCGGTTTGCGCATCCAGTTCGATCGCCTCTGCCACTCGCATCGTTTCAACCTCCCGGCGTTTCGGATAGGACCTGTAAATATAAGTTCAATCATTTATGGCGCACTCAACGACACACGAGGGGGCATCGTAGCCAAGCCAGCGCGATCGAACGCAAATCCTTGTGAACGAACTCATAGCTCGTTACATACCGCTGGGTCACAGCTTCTAAAAATGAAGCAACCGGTGCAGGCCTGCCTGCGCAAAACCAATGAACCCTGGGAGTCCATGTATGTCGTGCTACAGCCAGCAGACTTTTCTGCGCGCCATGCGTGTGCATGCCACGCACCTTCACGGTGCCTGCCCTTTGACCTCCTCGATCCGCAGTGGGCGTTGACATGGCACGCGCACACACCCAGTCCCTTGAGGCGCCCGCGCCGGCGGAAGGCGTGCCGGGCACCGTCATTCCTGGCACCGTCATTCCTCTCTACAACGAACACGACCTCGCCCGCAGCCTTGCGCCTTGGGCCAACCTCACCCAGCGCCAGAACCAGGTCAAGGCATTGCTGGTGCTCACCGACCTGAGTGTGCTTGCATTCTGTTTCATCGCCGGGCGTCTGCCGGCATGGTTTCGCGACGATGTGAGCCTCTCGCAGACCATGAGCGTCTGGTTGGAAGCCAATGGTCACCTGCGTCCCACGCTGTTTGCCGCGATTGCCCTGACCATGGTGAGCTGGATGTGGACGGTGCAGGGCCACTACTCCGCCCACCGTCGAAAGCCCTGGTGGGACGAAGCGCGTCAGATGATCCAGGTGATCGTGCTGGCGGCGCTGCTTGACGCCATGGTCATGTACCTCGCCAAGTGGCCGCTCTCTCGTCTCTGGACCGGCGCCACCTGGGGCCTCGTTCTCGTCTGCCTGCCGTTGGCGCGCCTGGCCGTGCGCACCTGCTTGCTGCGCACGGGCATGCTCACCCAGCCTTACGTGCTCATCGGCCACCCCGATGACGTTGAAAAAGCCGCCGCCGCCCTGGCCAGCGAACCGCTGCTGGGCTACCGGCCCGTGGCCGTCGTCTGCCCTGACCCGGGTGCACGGCTGGTCGCGCTCGGGGACGGGCAAGTGGCTGCGCCCACTGCGCTCACGCCTGGCGTGCGCGCCTTCCTCGCCCGGCCCGGGCCCCACCAGCTGGTGGGCGTGCTCGGCATCCGGGACAACAACTGGCTGCGCGAACTCGCGCAGGACCTCATGCTCACCCGCGACGACCTCGTGATGGTCCCCGCGATCGGTGGCCTGCCGATCTACGGCATGGAGGTCTCGCACTTCTTCAGCCACGAAGTCCTGCTTCTGCGCGCCCGCAACAACCTCAATCGCCCCGGTCCGCAGGTCCTCAAGCGCGTGCTTGACGTGGTGGGCGCCGCCGTTCTGCTGGTGTTGCTGGCACCGCTGTTCGCCTGGGTCGCCTGGCGCATCAAGCGCGACGACGCCGGCCCGGTGTTCTTTGTGCAGAAACGCATCGGCGTGGACGGCCAGCTGTTCGACTTCATCAAGTTCCGCAGCATGGTGATGGACGCCGACGGTACGCTCGAACGCTGGAAGACAGAAAACGAGAAGCTCTACGTGCAATACCTGGCCAGCAACTTCAAGCTCGCCAACGATCCGCGCATCACGCGCATCGGTCATTTCATCCGCCGCACCAGCATCGACGAACTGCCCCAGCTCATCAACGTGCTCAAGGGCGACATGAGCCTCGTCGGCCCGCGTCCGCTGCTCGCTCGCGAACTGGGCGAATACGGCAAAAGCATCGCCGCCTATGGCAAGGCCCGTCCTGGCATCACCGGCCTGTGGCAGATCAGCGGTCGCAGCGCCAGCACCTTCCAGCACCGCATCAACATGGACCTCTGGTACGTGCGCAACTGGTCGCTCTGGTACGACCTCGTGATCATGTTGCGCACCGTGCGCGTTGTCCTTCGGCAGGAGGGTGCGTGTTGACCGCAGCCCCAAAACATCCTCAACGCATGAACACCATGATCACTCCCGTCGTTCTCTGTGGAGGCTCCGGCACCCGCCTGTGGCCGCTGAGCCGCAAGAGCTTCCCCAAACAGTTTGTGCCGCTGATCAATGGCAAGAGCCTGCTCCAGCTCACGCTGGAACGGGTTCGCCCGCTGGGCCCCGGCCTCATGATCGTCACCGCCGATGGGCACCGTTTCATGGTGGCCGACGCGCTGCAGGAGATGCCCGGCGCGGCGCAGGTGATCCTGGAGCCCGTGGGGCGCAACACCGCCGCTGCCATGGCGCTGGCTGCCCTGCTGTCGGCGCACAACGGCGAGCCCGATACCCTGCTGCTTTTCTGCCCGTCAGACCACCACATCCCCGACGCCCAGGCCTTCGCCCGCACCATCGAGCAAGGCGTGCCCGCAGCCGAGTCCGGCGCCATCGTCACCTTCGGCATCGTGCCCAGCGCGCCAAGCACGGCCTACGGCTACATCGAGCATGGCGCAAAGCGCGACGACGGCGCCCACGAGGTCAGGCGCTTCGTGGAAAAGCCCAACGCCGAGCAAGCCCTGCAACTGCTGCTCAGCGGCGAGGTACTGTGGAACGCGGGCATCTTTCTGTGTCGCGCCAGCACCCTGCTGCAGGCCCTGCAGCAACACGCACCCGACATCCTCGCCAACTGCCGCGAAGCCCTGCCCGCAACGTTGGCCTGCCCGCCAGAACCCGCAGCCGCCGCCCGGCGCAGCACGGCGATCGAGTGGATCACGCCATTGCCCGGCGCCTTCGCCGCCTGCCGATCACAGAGCATCGACTACGCCGTGATGGAACACCATGCCGATGTGGCCGTGGTGCCCTATCCCGGCGCCTGGAGCGACGTCGGCAGCTGGAACGCCGTGGCCGAACTCTCGCCCACCGATGCCGATGGCAACCGCATCGAGGGCCAGGGCCTCGCCCCGCTTTCGCGCGACACCTACATCCACGCGCCGCACCGCCCCGTGGTGGCACTCGGCACCCACAACCTGCTCATCATCGACACGCCCGACGCCCTGCTCGTGGCCCACCGGGACAGCGCCGAACAGGTCAAGGACGTGGTGGCCCAGCTGGAGCGTCAGCGCTGCGCGCAGGCCGTGGTCCATCGCAAGGTGGCTCGCCCCTGGGGCTGGTACGACAGCATCGATCTGGGCGAACGCTTTCAGGTCAAGCGCATCGGCGTGCGGCCCGGCGCCAGCCTCAGTCTGCAGAAGCACCACCACCGCGCCGAACACTGGATCGTGGTCAAGGGCACGGCCGAAGTCACCTGCGGCAGCGAGACCTTCCTCCTGGCTGAAAACCAGTCCACCTACATCCCCATCGGCGAGCTGCATCGCCTGAGCAACCCCGGCAAGCTGGAGCTGGAAATGATCGAGGTGCAATCCGGCAGCTACCTCGGCGAAGACGACATCGTCCGTATCGAAGACAGCTACGGCCGCGCCACCCTCAACCCCGTGACCACCCCATGAACCAGCCTGAAACCATTTATGTGGCGGGCCACCGCGGCATGGTCGGGTCGGCCATCGTGCGCCACCTGCTCGACGCCGGCCATCCCGCCAGCCACATCGTCACCCGCACCCACGCCGAGCTCGACCTGACCGACCAGGCGTCGGTGCGTGCCTTCTTTGCGCAGACCAAGCCGCAACAGGTGTACCTGGCCGCGGCCAAGGTGGGCGGCATCCACGCCAACAACGTTTACCCCGCTGACTTCATCTACCAGAACCTCATGATCGAGGCCAACGTGATCGAAGCGGCGTTCTGTAACGGCGTGCAGAAGCTGTTGTTCCTGGGCTCCAGTTGCATCTACCCCAAGCTCGCCGCGCAACCCATGAGCGAACACGCCCTGCTCACCGGTCCGCTCGAATCCACCAACGAGCCGTACGCGGTGGCCAAGATCGCCGGCATGAAGCTCTGCGAAAGCTACAACCGCCAGTTCGGCGCCAGCCATGGCGTGGACTACCGCTGCGTCATGCCCACCAATCTGTATGGGCCGGGCGACAACTACCACCCCGAAAACAGCCACGTCATCCCCGCGCTGATCCGCCGGATCCATGAAGCCAAGGTCACGGGCCTGCCCGAGGTCGCCATCTGGGGCAGCGGCCGGCCGATGCGCGAGTTTCTGTACGTGGACGACATGGCCGCTGCCTGCGTGCACGTGATGAACCTGCCCAAGGCCAGCTACGAACAACACACCCAGCCCATGCTCAGCCACATCAATGTGGGCTACGGCAGCGACCTGACCATCGCCGATCTCACCCGCAATGTGGCCGACACCGTGGGCTACGCCGGGGAGATCCGGTTTGACACCAGCAAGCCCGACGGCACGCCCCGCAAGCTCATGGACAGCAGCCGCCTGCACAAGCTGGGCTGGCGAGCCAAGGTCGATCTGCCGACCGGCCTGGCCCTGACCTACCAGGATTTCCTGACGCAATAGCCTCCCCGCGCCCTCTCCCGCCTGCGCAATCGGGCGGGTCGAGCCAACTCAACTTCAACCACCTAGCGAGCGAAACAAGATGACCAAAAACCCCCCCTTCGGTGTCTGGCCCAAAGTCGCCCTCATCACCGGCATCACCGGGCAAGATGGCTCCTACCTGGCTGAGCTGCTGCTCGAAAAGGGCTACATCGTGCACGGCATCAAGCGCCGCAGCAGCCAGTTCAACACCCAGCGCGTGGACCACATCTACCAGGATCCGCACATCGACAACGCGCGCTTTCACCTGCACCACGGCGACCTCAGCGACACCAGCAACCTGATCCGCATCGTGCAGGAAACGCAGCCCGACGAGATCTACAACCTGGGTGCCCAGAGCCACGTGGCCGTGAGTTTCGAAAGCCCGGAGTACACGGTGGACGTGGACGGCCTGGGCACGCTGCGCCTGCTCGAAGCCATCCGCATCCTCGGGCTGGAACACAAGACGCGCTTCTACCAGGCCAGCACCTCCGAGCTCTATGGGCAGGTGCAGGAAATACCGCAGAAGGAAACCACCCCCTTTTATCCGCGCAGCCCCTACGCCGTGGCCAAGCTTTACGCCTACTGGATCGTGGTGAACTACCGCGAGGCCTACGGCATGTACGCCTGCAACGGCATCCTGTTCAACCACGAATCCCCGCGCCGCGGCGAGACCTTCGTCACGCGAAAGATCACGCGCGGCCTGGCCAATATCGCTCAGGGTCTCGAAGAATGCCTCTACATGGGCAATCTGGATTCGCTGCGCGACTGGGGCCACGCCAAGGACTATGTGCGCATGCAGTGGCTGATGCTGCAGCAGGAGCAGGCCGAAGACTTCGTCATCGCCACCGGCGTGCAATACAGCGTGCGCCAGTTCATCGACATGGCCGCCAAGGAGCTGGGGGTCACACTGGCTTTCAAAGGCAAGGGCGTGGATGAACAGGCCGTGGTCGTGAAGGTGGAAGGCGACAAGGCCCCTGCGCTCAGTCCCGGCGACGTGATCGTGAAGGTCGATCCGCGCTACTTCCGCCCCACCGAAGTGGAAACCTTGCTGGGCGATCCATCCAACGCCAAGGCCAAGCTCGGCTGGGTGCCCAAGATCGCGCTGCAGGAGATGGTGTCGGAGATGGTGATCTCCGATCTGAACGACGCACAGCGTCACGCCCTGCTCAAGACCCACGGCTTCGCCTCAACGGTGTCCAGCGAATACTGATCGTCACCTCCCTTCAATGTCTGTTTCACAACCCTTGCGCACACCCGCCCCCGGTCTCTCGTCCATCGCCGGGCGCATCGCCTCGGGCGCGGGCGCATACGGCTATGCGCAAGTCGTCAGCATCGGCACGCAACTGGTGTCGCTGCCGCTGTTCCTGCATTACTGGGACATGGCCACCTACGGCTATTGGCTGGCCCTCACCGCCCTGCCGTTCTACCTGTCGTTGGCCGACGCTGGCATCTCCACCGCGTCAAGCAACCAGATGATCAGCTTGATCACGCAGGGCCAGAAGGCGCGTGCGGCCGAGGTGTTCCAGAGCGCCGTGGCCTTTCTCGCTTCCGTCTCGCTGCTGATCCTGCTGATCATCGGTACCACCCTGCTGCTGCTGCCCGCCACCACACTGACAGCGCCTGAGTGGAAGACGGTGCTCATGCTGCTGTCCATCAGCGTGGTGCTCGGCTTGTTCTGCAGCCTGGCCGAAGTCATCTACAAGGCCACCGGGGGCTATGCAGCGGGCACCTACCTGGTCACCACCGGCCGTCTGGTCGAATGGGCCGGTGGCCTGACCGGCCTGGTGCTCACGCGAAGCTTCATCGGCGTCGCCAGCACGGCGCTCCTGGCCCGACTGGCCTACACGCTGCTCTGCATTGGCCTGAGCCAGCGGCGCACCGACTTCTTGCGATGGGGCGTGCGGCGGGCCAGCCTGACCGACATCAGGCAGGCCGCGGCGCCAGGCGCGCTGTTCCTCTCGCTCTCGCTGACCAACGCCCTGAGCCTTCAGGGCTTCACTTTGCTGGTGGCCGCCACCCTGGGCCCCGCTGCCACCGCCGTGTTCAACACCTACCGCACCGTGGCGCGGATCGTGGTGCAGGTCACCAACGCGCTGAGCAACCCGCTCTGGCCGGAACTCACCGCCCTCAAGGGTCAGAGGGACGATGGGGCTTTCTGGAAGCTCTACCGCAGAGCCAACCGCTTGGGTTTGCTCATTGCGGCCGTCGGTGCCCTGCTGGTGTACGGCGTATCGCCCTGGCTGCTGGAGATCTGGACACACGGCCAGATTCCCTTCACCGCCACCAGCATGGCGCTGTTCCTGTGCTACGCGGCCGTGTGCTCGGCCACCCAGGTCCCTCGCGTCGTGCTCATGTCCATCAACCGCCATGCGGGTCTGGCGGCGCAGAGCCTGCTCGCCGCCGTGTTCTCGCTCGGGGTGGCCTGGCTGGCATGGCGCAGCGCCGGCATGGCTGGCGTGGTGGGCGCCATGGTGGTGGGCGAGGCCCTGGTGTGGCTCACCGCCACGCGTGCCGTGCGTCGACTGCACACGAAAAAGACTGCGAAGACCGCGCCATGATCGTCGACCTGAACCACGCCCCGCCACCTGACACCCACCACGACGTCGTCATCGTCGGCGGTGGCACGGTGGCCTTGTTGCTGGCCGTGCTGCTGGAACGCCAGGGCCAGCGCGTGCTGGTGCTGGAGACCGGTGGTGGCAGCTTCGAGGCGCCGGCACAGGATCTCAACGAAGCCACCGTCACCGGCCGGGCCCATACCGGCATTGCCGTGGCGCGGGGGCGTGCGCTGGGGGGCACCTCCAACCTCTGGGGTGGCCAGCTCACGCTGTTCGTGCCGTCCGACTTCGAGGCCCGCGAAGGCGTGTCCGATGCGCCCTGGCCCATCACTTATGAAGAGCTGCTGCCTTGGTACGAGGCCGTGGCCAAGGAGCTGCGTCTGGCCGATGCGCTCGATGAAAGCACGCCACAGGCGCACAAGCTCTTTGGCGACCATTACCCCGACATCCCCGGGTTCACCCTGTTCCTCACGCGCTGGCTCAAGGAACCCGCCATGGCCCGGCACTTCCGTGAACGCCTGCAGCACGCGCCCGGCCTCACCGTCCTCTTGCATGCCCACGCCACAGGGCTGCACCTGGCGCCCGAAGGCAGCGGCGAGATTGCCTCGGTTCGTGTGGCACGGCCCGACGGCAGCACCCTGCGCATCGGGGGCTCGCGCTTCGTGCTGGCCAACGGCACCATCGAGATCGCGCGCCTGCTGCTCGCCAGTGCGGCCGAGCAACCCGAGGCGCCCTGGGCCGGCAATTCATGGGTGGGTGCGGGCTTCCAGGACCACCTCGAAATGCGCGGTGGCCGGGTGCACCTGCTGGACAAACCCCGCTTCCTGCGCACCTTTCAGAACATCGTGCTGGCGGGCCACAAATACCAGCCCAAGCTGCGCCTGAACACCCCCGCAGGCGCCACGGGCGCTGAACCAGCGCTCAACGTCACCGGCTACTTCGCGTTCGAGTCCAGCGTCGGCGAACACCTGCAGCACCTGAAGGTGCTGGTGCGCTCGCTGCTGCGCGGTGGCCTGCCAAGACAGGGCATGGGCGAGACGCTGCGCCACCTGCGTGGCATGGGCAGCGCCTGGGTGCCGATGATCGTTCAGTACCTGCGGCACCACCGCATCTACAACCCGGCCGACCGGGGGGTCTGGCTCGTCATGCACGCCGAACAACTGCCGCGCAGCGACAGCCGCATCACCCTGGACCCCCGACGCAGAGACCGCTTCGGTGTGCCGCTGGCGGCGCTGGACTGGCGCATTGGCGGTGCACCCGAAGTGCACGCCATGGCGGCCTTTGTGCGCCGCATCGGTGCCAGCCTGCAGGCCGCCGGACTGGCCCGCGTGGAGATCGATGCCATGCTGGACGCCGAAGACGCCGGCGTGCTGGCGCAGGCCACCGACACCTACCACCAGTGTGGCGGCGCACGCATGGGCCACCACCCGCAGGACGGTGTGGTCGACAGCGAACTTCGCGTGTTCGGCACCCGCAACCTCTACGTGGCCGGTGCCGCCGTGTTCCGCACCTCCAGCTACGCCAACCCCACGTTCACCGCCATGGCCCTCACGGCCCGCCTGGCTGACCAGCTCACAGCGAGGACCCCCGCGTGAACACCGCCGCCACCTCCTTGCTGACCAGCCGGCTGGGCTTCGGTTGCGGCCGCCTCAAAGGCGGCGGTGACAAGGCGACCTCCCTGCGGCTCGTTCACGCCGCGCTGGATCAAGGCATCCGCTACTTCGATACGGCGCCCCCCTACGGCTTGGGCGCGTCCGAATCCGTGCTGGGCGAGGCGCTCAATGGCCGGCAGGAAGAGGTGATCGTCGCCACGAAAGCCGGGCTGGCCCGCCCCGCATCACCCGGCCTCATGCAGACAGCCAGGGCCATCGTGAAGCCATTGGCCCGCTGGGTTCCCGGGCTGCGGAACGCGGTGCTCAAGGGCATGTCGCGGCGGGCGTCCCCCGGCAATTTTGAATTCGAGTTCATCGCCCGGTCGTTCGAGGCCAGCCTGACGCACCTGCAACGCGATCGGGTGGACTGCCTGCTGCTGCACGAAGCACGGCCCAGCGATCCGTTGACCCCCCTGCAGCTGCTGCTCGATCGTTATGTCGCCAGTGGTCAGTTGGGCACCTACGGCAGCTCCACGGGCGAACCGGCGAGCGAGCTCGTGCGCTTTGGCGCCGTGTTGCAGTACCGCTGTCCGGCACCAGGTGCCGCAGACACGACGGTCGCCCCCTCCGACGTGCTGCATGGCGCCTTGCGGTTCATCGCACCGGCCATCGGGATCGCGCTGGAGCGCGATCCACAGCTCAAGGCCCAGCTGGCCAGCCTGCTGCCTGCGGGCACCGACCCGGCCACCGCGACGGGGTCGCTGGCCCTGGCCTACGCCCTGGCCCGGTTCGAGAGCCGGGTGCTGCTCTCGACCAACCAGCCGCCACGCCTGATCACCACCCTCGAACAGGTCCGGCACATCACGGCATCGACCGAATGGCGACCCGCCATGTTGGCCCTTCACGCGGCGCTCGAACAGGAGGCAGCGCCATGAACGCGGCCATCCGGTTCGTCTCTTTGTCCATGCTCGGCCTGGCCATCTATGTGGGCGGCTGGTATGTGGGCGGGTCGCTTTTCCAGATCGTGCAATTGGGGGCGATCGGCCTGTTTCTCGCCGCCGGCTTTTTTGCGTTGATCGCCGGCGGCACCCGCCGCATCCAGCTGTGTGCTGCCGAATACATCATCGGTGGTGCGTTCGTGTTTGCGATGCTGGTCGCTTTCGTTCGAGGAAACGCGCTGTCCACCGAGTTCGGCGCGATGTTCCTGCTGGTGCTGGCGGCTGCTGGCATTCTGGCGCGGCAGGACTGGGTGGCCCGCCTCGACCATGTGTTTCGATGGGCCTACATCGCCCTGATCGTCTCCGTGCTGGTGGTCCAGCCAGGTGAGTACCTGACATCGGTGGCGGGCACAGTTGAGCGCAGTGTCGGGTTGGTGCGCTTTGAACCGCTGGGCATGCACCCCAACCTCTGCGGCCTGGTGTATGGCGGTGGCAGCCTGCTGTTCTTCCAGAACTTTCTGGCCACCCCCCGGCTTCTCCAGAAGCTGTTCGCGCTCCTGATGTCCGCGCTGTGCCTGAGTCTGGTCCTGGCTGCCTCTTCGCGGGCCAGTCTGCTCGCCCTGGCCCTGACAGGCGTTGTCGCCGGGCTGCTCATCACATGGCGCGGCTCTCGCCGGGCCCGGATCACCTTGATCCTGTCGGCCATCACGCTGCTGGCCGTGGCCGTGTTCCAGGCAACGGCCATCGCCGACTACCTGACCGTCATCCTCGACCTCGACTCGCCCACGCGCGGGGTGAATTCGGGCGCCACGGGCCGGGAGGTGATCTGGCAGGAAGGCGTGGAGCTGGTGTTCTCCGACCCTGTGCTCTTCTTCACCGGCAGGGGGGTTCGCGCTGCCGGCCCCGAGGTGATCGGTTTTCCGGTGGAGAGCTCCTACATCAATCTTGCGCTCGAGCATGGCGTGGTCTTCGGCCTGCTGATCACCCTGACATTCCTGGTCACCGCATGGCGCACACTTGGCCGCAGCTTCGCGTCGGGTGCGATGAACCCGGTCCTCTTTGTCAGCGGCCTGATGCTGGTGTTCGTGATGCTGCAGTCGATCTTCAACCGCTACCTGGTCGCTGTGGGCAACCCGTATTCGTTGTGGGTGCTGCTGTTGCTGGTGCGACTGAACCTGAACCCCGATCGGCTTGCTTCCCACTCGACCGCCACGCCGCCCTGGCGAGATAACCCCACGCTACAGCACGCCGTTGGCACCCACGCCGCCTCACCACAATGACCTACGTCTTCTGGCATTCCTACCTGATGTTTCACCAGGCCGCTTACATCCGCGCCCTGGCGGAGGTGCCCGGCAACACCGTGCGCTGGTGCGTGACGGAGGACCTGCCCGCCTACTACCGCGAACGCGGCTACCCAGTCCCCGACACCGGCAAGGTGCTCGTGCACATCGCCCCCACGCCGGAGCGCACCGAAGAACTGGCCCGGCTGCCCGGCTCGGTGCAGGTGTTTTTTGGCCTGCGTGGCTTTGCGCTGCCGCTGACCGCCTTCAAGGCCAGCCTGGGTGCGCCGGTGCACCGCTTCCTGATGACGGAAAACCGCTATGAGCCCGGCGCTCAGCTGCTGCCCCGCTGGCTGGTCTACACCTGGGACGCCTTGCGCTACCGGCGCCATCTGAGCGGTGTGTTCTGCATCGGCCATTCGGGCCGCTACGGCGGCGCACGGTTCTTCTCGGCCTGTGGTTACCCCGCGGAGCGCATCGTGCCCTTCGTGCACGTGGTGGACAGTCTGCCGGTGCAACACCGGCCCGTTCAGCGCGACCACAAGGAGATTCTCTATGTGGGGCAGCTGATCGTGCGCAAACGGGTCGATCTGCTGTTGCAGGCCTTCAGCCAGCTCGACCTGCCAACCGCTCGCCTGCGCATCATCGGCAAGGGCGACCAGGAGCAGCACCTCCTGGAGCTCGCGCACCAGCTCGATATCGCCGAACGGGTGGATTTCTCGCCGGGCATGCCCAACGCCGACATTGTCGCGGCCATGGCTGCGGCCGACGTGCTGGTGTTGCCCAGCCGGTTTGACGGCTGGGGCGCGGTGGTCAACGAAGCCTTGATGGTGGGCACCCCGGTGATCAGCAGCGACCGCTGCGGGGCCAGCGATGTGATCGAGAACGGACGCAATGGCTACGTGTTCGAAGCCGGCAACGCCCGCGCGCTGTTGGAGTGCCTGGAGAGTTTCTTTCGCGACTTCCACTGGGACCGGGCCGCGCTCGCAAGCGCGGAGGCCTCCCGCCTGGGCGGCCCGGAGGTGGCCGCGCGCTTTCAGCTGCACGCGCTGCGACTGTTGGCCCCGGACCCTGTGGCAAGTCGGTCCACGGCACCCATGGAGGGCGTGGCCCATCGGGGGCAACAACCATGAACCCCGCCGTCTCAGACACCATCCGCCTGGCACGGATTCTCTGCATCCTGTTGCTGGTGTATGCCCATGCCCAGCCGTACCAGCCCGGTGTGCCCGAGTCCTTGCTCTCGCCCATGGGCTTGATTCACTACCTGCGGCAGTTGCTTGGCCACACCAGCGTGCCCTTGCTCAGCCTGATCTCGGGCTACCTGCTGGCCCGCACGCTCAGCGCCCGGCCCTTTGTGAAAGAGCTCGGCAACAAATGGGTCTCTCTGGTCGTGCCGCTGGTGCTGTGGAACCTGATCTACATCGCCAAGGTGTACTTGGAGTCGGGCCTCGAGACCGCGCCTGCCATCCACGAATGGCCGAACGCCGTGCTGGCCATCAGCGCCCCCCCGGCCATGATGCCGCTCTATTTCCTGCGGGACGCTTTTGTCTGCTTTCTGATCTCGCCAGCGCTCATTTACCTGGCGCGCAAACTGCCCGGCACCACAGCGGCGGCCTTGTTGCTCAACGCCTTGTTGAACATCGACGGTGTGCTGTTCCTCAACAGCGCCATTCCCCTCTTCTACTTTTCGGGCTGCGTGTTGCTGGTGCACAAGGTCGCGATTCCCACCCATGCGCTGCCCTGGAAGCCGGTGTGGGCCGCGGGTCTGGCCATGGTGTTGCTGTCGGTCGCGGCGTTCTACATGCCATCAGAACCAGGCGTATCCGAACCGTCCAGCCTGGTGCACGGCACCGTCGACATCGCGCTCAGGGCGGCGGGCTGTGTGGTCTTCTGGTCCGTCGCTACAAAACTGCTGCACAGCCGGGCCGGCGGGTTCCTCCTGCCCTTCGAGCCGATGGCTTTTTTCATCTTCTGCGCCCACGGCATGGCGGCCGGTCTGTGGTGGATGGCCATCGAGCGTCTGGGCTACACCGACATCACCCCTGTTTTTCTCAGCTACTTCATCCTCTCGCCCCTCCTGTCGCTGGTCACCTGCGTCGGTGCGGTCTGGTTCATCCGCCGCGTGACGCCCAGCGGTTTGTCACTGCTCATGGGCGGGCGCATTCCCAACCAACAACAAATGGCATCCATGTTCAACCCCCTCGGCCACAAACACCTGGCAAGGACCACCGGTGTATGAGCATCTCAAGGAACCTCAAGAGATGAACGTCGGCATTCTCACTTTCCATTTCAGCGACAACTACGGTGCCGCGCTGCAGGCCTATGCCTTGCGTCGCTGGTTGACGGAGCAAGGCCATCACGCCCGCTTCATCGACTACCGGCCGGCGCACATCGAGCACGGTGGCCACCTCAGCATGCCCACCTCACCCGCGAAGCTCAAGGCCAACCTCAAGGTCGTCTACCTGGCGGCGTCGTCGTTCTTGCATCAGCACTTTGGCCACCAAGGCCAAAAGGAGAAGTTCGTCAAGTTCAGGGAGCATTTCCTCGGCATCCCCGGCGGCACGGCGCCCAGCGACAACGATGAGTCGCTTGCACAGGCGCGGTCGTTCGACCTGATCGTGGCAGGCAGTGACCAGATCTGGAGCCCGTCCCAGCATTACGGTTTTGATCCGAACTACTTTCTGGACTTCGCGCAGTCGTTCCCGGCCCGAAAAATCTCGTACGCTGCGAGCTTCGGCAGAGACCGGGTGTCCCCGTCCGAAGCTTCTCAACTCCCTGGCCTGCTGCGCCACTTCGATGCCATTTCGGTGCGCGAAGCCTCAGGTGTCACGCTGGTGGAACAGGCCACCGGGCAAACGCCGGCCAACGTGCCCGACCCGACCCTGCTGCACAACAACTATGCGGAACTGACCGACCGCACGCCGTCCGCAGATGCGGACCCGTACCTCTTCTGCTACGGACTGCGCTCGCCAGACAACATCCGGCAGACGGCCGACCTCATCTCGAAGCACCTGAACTGCACCATCCTCTCGCCGCACAACCCGCACCGACGATGGGTCGAGATCGGTCGCACGGTGCATCCCGATCCCGGCGAGTGGGTCTCGCTGGTGAAGAACGCGCGCTTTGTCGTCACCAACTCTTTCCACGGCACGGTTTTTGCCCTGCTGTTTCGAAAACCTTTCATCGTGGCCGGGCTCACGGGCGACAAAGCCACCGCCAACGCCCGCGCCATCAACCTGTTGCGGGCGGTCGGTCTGGAAAACCGCTTCACACCGGCCTTCTCGGCGCAACAGGTGAAGGCGCTGATGGCCAGTGAGATCGAATGGGCAGACGTGGACCTGCGGCTGACAGCGCTGCGGCAGGCCGGCGACACGTTTCTGAGCACCCAACTGAAGGCGGTGGCCCGCCACACGCAGCCCGAAGGACAACCCCATGAGTGACGCCATGAGCGATGTGATGAATCAAACCGTGAGTGGCCTGCACGCTCTGCGGTACCGCAGCGACTTCACCGCATCGGCCAAGCTGCGAAGGTTCACGTGGGAAGTGGTCTGGCTGCTGGCCTTCCGGCCCACCCCGCGCTGGGCGCTGCACGGGTGGCGGCGCCAGTTGTTGCGGTGGTTCGGTGCCGAGGTGGGCGCCGGCTGCCGGATCGCCCCTTCCTGCCGCGTCTGGGCGCCCTGGAACCTGGTCATGGGCGAATATTCTGTGCTCGGCCCGGGTGTGGACTGCTACAGCATGGGCCGCATCACCATCGGCTCGAAGGTCGCGGTCAGTCAGCGTTCCTTCCTGTGTGCGGGGTCGCACGACGTCCGTTCATTGACCCGGCCCCTGACCACCAGCCCCATCGTGATCGAGGACCACGTGTGGATCGCGGCCGAGAGCTTTGTCCACCCGAACGTGGTGATCCGCGAAGGTGCCGTCATTGGCGCGCGCTCGGTGGTGATCAAGGACATGCCGGCCTGGTCCATCTGCGCCGGCAACCCTTGCCGAAGAGTCAAAAGCCGTGAGCTGAGGGAGCCCCATGTTTGACAAACTGATCAAGGTCACGGGGATCTTCAGCGAAGCCCTGCGCGATGCCATGCTGTTCCTGCGGTTCAACTCGTATTCGCCGTTCGTGGACAAGTCCAGGCGCGCGTTCTACAAAATCATCATCGAGGCCCACACGATCGAGAAGGGGCTGTCGCTGCCCGCTCCCAAGCTGCTGTTCGGCAAGGACAAGATCCGCTTCGTCATGGCCGCGCTCTCGCGATACGACATCCGGCACTCACCGGTGCCTGTCCACATGTCGCTGGGTGCCCTGGAAGCCTATGTGAATTTCCACGCAAGGGCCGGCATGACCGACCCCTTGCTCGACGAGATCACCGGCTACCTGAAGAGCTGGGAAACCCGGCTGCCCAAGCCCTGGAAGGGCGGTACGCGGGACTGCTTGTTCGATGACCAGCCCTCCGGCAACCTGCAGCACCTGCTGGCCAGCCGATCGAGCATCCGGGCGCTGCGACCCACGCCGCTGGACCCGGACCAGATCCTGCAAGCGATCGCGCTCGCGCAACTGGCACCCTCGCAATGCAACCGCCAGGCCTCCCGGGCACATGCCTATCAGGATCCCGAGCGCATCCGGGAACTGCTCGCCCTGCAGGGCGGCTCCCGTGGCTTTGCGGAATCGGTGGGCAACCTCTTCGTGGTGAGCTCGGACATCTGCGCCTGGGGCGGCCCCGGGCAACGCAACCAGGCCTATGTCGACGGCGCACTGTTTGCCATGTGCCTGATGCTGGCCTGCCGGTCGATGGGCTGGGGGACCTGCCCGCTCAACCTGGCGATCGACCACAAGACCGAATCCGCGATCCGCCGCGCTGGCGGCATACCGGCGGGTGAACGGCTCATCATGATGATCGCCTTCGGTGAGCCCATCGCACCTGAAACCCGGGTGGCTTTCTCGCCGCGACGCCCCGCCGCGGAAATTGCCACCCTGCACGCATGAGACGACATTGATGAGCATCACCGCGATCATCCTGACCTACAACGAGGCCCGCCACATTGCGCGGGCCATCCGGTCCATCCAGCCGCTGGCTGAACGGATCTGCGTGGTGGATTCCGGCTCCACCGACGGCACCGACGAGATTGCGAGACGGCTGGGGGCCGAGGTTCACACCAACCCCTTCGTCAACCAGGCGAAGCAGCTTCAGTGGGCCATCGACCACCTCGACATCCATGGCGGCTGGGTGCTTCGCCTGGACGCCGATGAAATCATCGAACCCGACCTGGCCCGCGAGATCACCGAGAAGCTGCCCCGGTTGGCGGCCGATGTGGTGGGCGTGAACCTCAAACGCAAGCACATCTTCATGGACCGCTGGGTGCGTCATGGCGGGCGCTACCCGTTGGTGATGCTGCGCCTGTGGCGCCATGGGCATGGCCGCGTGGAGGACCGCTGGATGGACGAACACATGCTGGTCAAGGGCGGACGCACCGTGACGTTCAACGGCGGATTCGCCGACCACAACCTGGGTGACCTGAGCTATTTCACCGACAAACACAACAAGTACGCCACGCGCGAAGCCATTGAGGTGCTGAGCCAACGGCTCGGTCTGTTTGCGCGGGACCAAGCGCTCAACGCGCGGAGCACCTCAGCCCAGGCCTCATTCAAGCGCTGGGTCAAGGAGCGTCTCTACAACCGCATTCCCTTCACCGTCAGCGCCCCGCTGTATTTCCTGTGGCGCTATGTCTTCCAACTGGGTTTTCTGGATGGCCGCAGCGGCTTGGTTTACCACTTTCTGCAGGGCTTCTGGTACCGCTTCCTGGTGGGCGCCAGGCTCATGGAGCTTGAACGGGCCGTGGCCCACCTCAGCGACAAGGCCGACATCTGCGCCGAACTGAGCCAGCTGACCGGCCTCCGGCTGGCGGTACAGACCGAAGCACTGTCGGTGGCGGAAGTCAGCAAAGACCGCCTCGCACCCCGGGTGTGAACCCGCTCAAAACAACAAGGCAAGGAGGTATTTCATGCGCACTCAAATCCATAACCGAACCACCCCCCAAACCAAGGCGCCGACCGCCTGGCTGGCCCTGGCGGCCGTGTGCCTGGCCGCGCCCGCATGTGGTGGTGGCAGTTCCTCCAGCTCCGGCGCCAGTGGGCAGATGATTTGTACCGATTCCTCGACACCCCCGGGCGCTGCACAGGTGGGTGCACATCAACTCGTCATCTTGGACTGTCCAAAGATCGAGGACGTGGACTTCACCGGAAGGGCCGAGATCCGCAAGTACTACAACGGTCTGTACTTCACCCAGCCCAGATCCCGAAGCCTCTACGAGCAGGCACCCGATGGCCTGATCCTCAAGCGGGGCGGCGTGGTGGCCACGGTGAAGATGACCTCGTACCCCGGACAGTTCCCTCTGCTCAGCGGGGCGCGGCCCTTCTACATCGAAGCGCAGACCACCACGTCCTCCAACCACCCCGACAACTTTCCGGCCATCTGGCTCCTGCCAATCGAACACAACCTGCGCCTGGAGGACGTGTACCCACCAGACCCCAAGCGGTTCGAGCGCTGGTTCGAACTGGACATCGACGAAGGCGGCTTTGGTCCGGGCAGCCACCACACGGCCATCTCATGGTCTGGCATCCATCCCAACTACAGAAAGATCCAGAACCCCAACCCGACGTCGAAGGTGCCGCTGGACCGCACCCAGCCCAATGTCTTCGGCGTCTCGTACGATCCCGCCACCCTGACCGTCAGGTGGTGGGTGAACGGGCAGCAGGTGCTGGAAGCGGGACCCCCTGCTGTCCCCGAGGTTGCCCGGCGCCAGAACTTCTACCTGATCGTTTCCGCACAAAGCCATCGCAACATCAGCGACTACCACATGAAGTTCATGGGCGTTCGCGCCTATGTGGGCAGCGCCGCGCGGGCCGGTACGGCAGATCCCATTGACTCCCCCCCACCGAAAGGCCAATGATGAAATTCCTCTTCTACGGCATCAACTTCGCCCCCGAGCTCACCGGCATCGGCAAATACACCGGCGAAATGGCGCAGTGGCTGGCCAGCGCGGGGCATGAGGTCCGCGTGATCACGGCACCGCCCTACTACCCCGCCTGGAAGGTGGGCGCCGGCTACAGCGCCCGCCACTACCGCACCGAGGCCTGGCAGGGCGTGCGGGTGACGCGTGCGCCGCTGTGGGTGCCGCAGCGCCCTGGTGGTCTCAAGCGCTTGCTGCACCTCGGCAGCTTCGCGCTCAGCAGCCTGCCGGTGCTGCTGGCGCAATGGCGCTGGAAGCCCGACGTGGTGTGGGTGGTGGAGCCGCCCCTGATGTGCGCGCCCGCCGCCGTGGCGTTTGCGTCCCTGCGCGGCGCCAAAAGCTGGCTGCACATTCAGGACTACGAAGTCGACGCCGCCTTTGACCTGGGCCTGATCAAGGGCGCCACGCTGCGTCGCTGGGTACAGCGGGCCGAGCGCTGGCTGATGCGCCGGTTTGACCGCGTGTCCACCATTTCCGGCCGCATGGTGGACCGTGCCGTGTCCAAGGGCGTGGACACCGAGCGTGTGCTGCACTTTCCCAACTGGGTGGACATCAGCGGCATCACTCCACTGGTCGCGCCCAGTCCCTACCGCGATGAACTGGGCCTGGCGCCGGACGCCGTGGTGGCCCTGTATTCCGGCAACATGGGCAACAAGCAGGGGCTGGAAACACTCGCTGAAGTGGCCCGCCTGCTGCAGGACGAACCCCGCATCCAGCTGGTGTTTGGCGGCAACGGCTCCGGGCGGGACGACCTGCAGGCACGCTGCGCTGGCCTGACCAACGTGCGCTTCCTGGATCTGCAGCCGCTGGAGCGGCTCAGCGACTGGCTGGGCCTGGCCGATGTGCACTTGTTGCCCCAGCGGGCTGATGCTGCCGATCTGGTGATGCCCTCCAAGCTCACCGGCATGCTGGCCAGCGGGCGCGCGGTGCTGGCCACTGCGATGCCCGACACCGAGCTGTGTCGTGTGGTGACCCAGGACGCGGCCTGTGGATTGGTGGTGCCACCGGAGAACCCGGCCGCCATGGCCGATGCGCTGCGGGCACTGGCGGCGGACCCGGCATGGCGCAACAGACTCGGCGCCAACGGCCGCCGCCATGCCGAAGCCGAGCTGAGCCAGGATGTGATCCTGCGCCGCTTCGAGATGCAGTTGATGGCCCTGGTGCAAGGTGAACCTGCGCCCAGCCAGTTGCTCCACGCGCAAGAGCCATTGAAGTGAGACGGTATTTAAAGGCCCGCCTCAGGGCCGTAAAGGAGTGCCATATGTACCAGAAACCCATCATCAACTGCCTGCCATGGACGCCTTGGGGCATCGGCTTGATGGCGGCGGTGGCCGCCTGGCCGCTACACGCGCAGATGGCCACCCACGCCACCGGGGTTGAGCCCGTGGGCACGATACAGATGGCTCCCGAGCAGGCGCCCCCCGCGCCCGGGCCGGTGAACCCCACGGCCGCCCATGCCGTGACCGCCGGCGCTTCGCTGGACGCCGCGGGCGCAGCACCCTCCCAGAACGCGGTGACCACGGTGGGCCCGGACTACCGCATTGCGCCCAACGACCTGATCGAGTTCAACGTGTTCGGCGTGCCCGACATGCTGCGCGACGTGCGTGTGAACGCGTCGGGCGAGGTGTCGCTGCCGCTCATTGGCCCGGTGCAGGTGGCGGGGCTCACAGCCCAGGCAGCAGAACAACAGATCGCCGCCAAATACCAGGAAAAGTACCTGCGCAACCCGCAGGTGTCGCTTTTCATCAAGGAATTCACCACCCAGCGCGTCGCCATCGAGGGTGCCGTGACCCGGCCGGGCATCTATCCCGTGACGGGGCAGCTCACGCTGCTGCGGGCGCTGGCCCTGTCGGGCGGCTTCGCGCCCTACGCCGACATCAACCAGATCGTGGTCTACCGCGGCGGCACTGGCGCTCAGCGCGAACAGTTCACCTACGACCTCGACAAGGTGCGGGCCGGCCAGGAAGCCGACCCGGACATCCGCTCGGACGATGTGATCGTGGTCCAGCGCAACGCCCGGCGTGCCGCCCTCAGGGATTCGCTCTTCCGCGACATCCTGGACACGCTCAACCCCTTCCGCTGATACAGAGTCAATCGCCATGTCCTCCAACGACACACACCCATATCCAGCCGTTCCCGGCCCCCGGGGCGCGCTGGCCCTGCGCCGGGATCGTGCCCCTTCACCGCAGATGCTGCCCCGGGGCGAAACCGTGGCACTGGCCGATGAACGTATCGACCTCAAGACCATCTGGCGCGCCCTGGTCAAACACAAGTGGACCATCGTGGTCATCACCACGCTGTGCACCGTGGCCGCCGTGGTGTACACGATGCGAACCACCCCGCAGTACTACAGCTCGGCGTTGCTGCAGATCGACCGCACCGCGCAGAAGGTGGTGGGCTTCAACACCGAAGTGGAGGTTGACGAGGCCCCACTGACCGAACAATTGCGGTTCAGCACGCAAATCGCGTTGATCAAGAGCCGCAGCCTGGCAGAGCGGGTGATCGATGAAATGGGCCTGTACCAACCCGCCACGCCCGTCGATGCGTCTGCCGCTGCCTCCGCCGCCTCGCCCGACGAACCCGGCACCAGCGTCGCCGTCGACTGGACCGGCATCGCACCCGTGGACCAGGCATTGACGAAGACGCTCCAATGGTGGGGCAACGCGCGCGCGCGGCTGACGACACCCGCGGCCGAAACGGGTGCCATCAGCCGAACGGATGCCTTGGCACGGTTTGAACAAGGCCTCCGGGTGGAGCCCGTTCGCAATTCGCGTCTGGTCAGGGTCGGGGTGCTCAACCCCGACCCGGAGCAGGCCGCGCGCATTGCCAACGCCACGGCCAAGGCCTTCATTGCCAGCAACATCGAACGCAAGGTGGGATCGTCACTCTACGCGCGCCAGTACCTGGAGGAGCAGATCCGCCAGACCAAGGCCAAGCTGGAAGAAAGCGAGCGCGTCATCAACGACTACGCGAAGAAAAACGAGATCCTGAACCTGGGCGAAAAAGGCAGCGCGGCCACCCAGACTTTCGTGGACTTTTCGGCTGCGCTGGCCAAGGCGGAGCAAGACCGCATCAGGGCCGAGACGTTGTACAACCAGGTGAAGCTCGACCCTGAAAGCGCGCCTCAGGCGGTGAGCAACGAAGCCATTCGCTCCTACAAGGTACAGCGCGCTCAACTGGAGGCCGAATACGCCAGGGACCTGGCCGTCTACAAACCCGACTACCCCACCATGGTGCAGGCACGGGCCCAGATTGCCGATCTGGAGGGACACATCAAGAAGGAAATTGGCAATATCCTGAACAGCGTGCGCGGCCAATACATCTCTGCCAAAAATGCCGAAGAGCAGCTCAAGGCCCGGGTGGCCAGTACCCGCAGCGAGGTTCTCACCGTGCAGGACCGCAGCGTTGACATGAACCTGCTGAGCCGCGAACTGGACTCCAACCGACAGGTGTATGACAGCCTGCTGCAGCGTCTGAAGGAGGTGAGCGTGACAGCGGGCATCACCACCAACAACGTGAGCATCGTGGACGAAGCGAAGGTGCCGCTGTTTCCAGCCAAACCCAACACCAAGGTCAATATCGGCCTGGGTGTGATGCTGGGCCTGTTCCTGGGCATGCTGGCGGCGCTGGTGCGCGAGCAGATGGACGACTCCGTGAAGAACGCCAATGAGATCGAAAGCCGCTACCGCCTGCCCCTGCTGGGCCTGATCCCGTACACCAGCCAGATGGGGGTGCGCAACAACGCCGTCGCCATGCTGGCGCACCGCGATCCCCGCAGCATCTTTGCCGAAGCCTACCGTTCCATCCGCACGGCGCTGCAGTTCAGCACGGCCGGTGGCGCGCCCCAGCGTTTCATGGTGACAAGCTGTGGCAAAGGCGAGGGCAAGACCACCACGGCGCTTGCGCTGGCCATCAACTTCGCCCAGCTGGGCCAAAAGGTGCTGCTGATCGACGCCGACATGCGCAAAGGTGGTCTGCACCAGATGCTCCAGGTCTCCAACGAGCGTGGCCTGTCCAACCTGCTTCGCAGCGACCGCAGCAGCGACGGATTGATCCAGGAAACCTCGATTCCCAATCTGTCCGTCATCACGGCGGGCCCGGTTCCACCCGATCCGGTGGAGCTGCTGATGGGTTCCAAGCTGAGCCTGCTGCTGGAGAAGGCGCAGGACATGGGCTACACCCAGATCGTGATCGACGGGCCTCCGCTGTTGGGGCTCGCCGATGCCATCGTGCTGGGCAACCAGATCGAGAACATCGTGTTTGCCGTGAAGGCGGGCGGTACGCGCAAGGACACCATCCACGACGCACTGCGTCGCCTGCGCAATGCGGGCCTGGTACCCATGGGCATCGTGCTCACGCACGCTCGAAAAGAGCACGCCGGCACCTACAGCTACGCGGCCTATTACGGCGGCTACGGTTATGGCTACGGCGACGCGTACGCTCCCCGCGCCGACAGGCCGTACCCGGCGCCGGGCATGCACCCCGTCCCGCTGACGGACGGGCCTCGGATCGAGCCCACGCTGGGGCCCTCTTCCGCCGCCAGCGCATAGCCCCCCGCGCAACACCCGCAGCACCAAGGCTGGACCGCAGAACTTCAGCCCTGTTTTCTTTCCCCTGAAGCCGCTGTCGGCGGGATGGGTACGCCAATTGCCGCGACCCCGCCATGAACACGGCGCAGCAAAGCATGAATCAGGGCCAGGGAGCGCGCTGAGTTGACTGGCGCCATCCCCTGCTCGACGCATTTCTTTCCGGCTCAATGATTGTCGCGACCGCCGACCGGCTGCTCGCCATCGAGATCCTGGCGTGCCAGGACAGCGTCGGTGCCACGATGCGGGTCGGCGAAGGGCGGCACATGCGTGATGAACATGCGAAGCGGCTGTAAGCGTCAACCCAAGGAGGCTGCGTGGGACTGGGCACGGAGATTGCCAGGACGGCGCATGGCAGCTGACGACCCACATCCCGCCCCACCGCACAGCACGCCATGCCTGACCTTACCAGCCGCCTTCTTCGCATCGCGCTCGTCGTTTTCCTGTTCGTGCTGGCGGTGACGGTGATGCGCCTGACCGTGGTGGTCAGCGTACCGGTCGCCCTGGCAGGCTTCACGCTGATGTTGGCGCTTCCACTGCAGCGGAAATTGCAGGCACGCGGCATGCGTACCGGGCCGGCCAATCTGCTCACACTGCTGGCTGTGGGCTGCGTCACGGGCCTGTTCCTGTTGCTGCTCTACTGGTTGGGGCAGGCAGTGGTGACGCAGGCACCTGAGTACGGCCCCCAGCTCGATCGTTTGCTTACTCAGTGGCGCAACCGTCTGGCCGACTTGCAAGAGGCCGTTCCGGGTCCGGAAAAGAATTTCGAAGTGGAGGCTGTGGTCGACTGGCTGGTGGGCTGGGTGCCGAGCGTCTTCAGAAGCGTCTATGGCCTGCTCGGTCTGATCGTTCTGACCGCCACCTTCCTGGTGTTGGGGCTGATCGAAAGCCGTGGCCTGGCCGACCGGGTGCGGGGCGCTCTGCGCCCCGCCACGGCGAGGCTGGTGCTCGATGCGACCCAGGAATGGGCCAGCGTGATGAGTCGCTACATGCTGGTGCGCACGGTGATCAGTGCCTTGACCGGGTTGGCGACATGGGTCTTCACATGGGCCGTGGGCCTGGAGTTCGCCGGCGTCTGGGGGATGCTGACCTTCTTGCTCAACTTCATCCCCATGTTGGGCTCCATCGTGGCCGTGGTGCCTCCGGTGCTGATTGCCCTCCTGCACCCTGAGCCCTGGATGGGGTTCACCGTGCTGGCCGGGCTGACCTGCATTCAGCTCTTTCTGGGCAATTATGTCGATCCCCGAATGGAAGGACGCATCCTGTCGGTATCGCCCTTTGTCCTGTTTCTTTCCGTGATCTTCTGGGGCTGGATCTGGGGCATTCCCGGGGCATTGATGGGCATCCCGATCACGGTCGGCTTCGTCATCTTCTGCAAGTATGGCAAGTCCACCCGCTGGCTGGCGCGGTTGCTGGAGCACGACCCCAACCACGGGCGGCACGCGGAAGAACCACAGGGCGAGCAACCACAGGACGCCCGCCAGTAGCATGCCGGCGCCCGGGGCCCGGCCGCCGGGCATGGCCCTTGCCGATGTGAAGGACGCACTCGCCAACGTGCGTAAAGGGTACAACCGACGGGCCAGCCGGCGCTTCGAATCAGCGGCCAGCCCCTTGGGCGCTTTGACCCGAAGACCAGAAAGGAAACACCATGCCACGCAGTAGCATTCAAGGAGCCAGCCGAGCAAGTGAGGAACCCGCAGGCCGCGACACCGCTTCCCTGGGCCCGGGGGACTCCTCCGACAGCGGCAGCGACATGATGGGTATTTCCGACAGCACGGGCGGCGACCCTGCCCTGCCCACGGACGTCGCACTCCGCGACGAACAGCCTCCCTTGGGCCCCTCACCCGAGACGCTGGACTCCGCAGACGACGCCGCTGGCACCGGCGAGCGCCGCAGCGCGGGTGCCGATGGTGGCAAACCGGATGGTTGGGACATCGGCGTTGATCAGGTGATCAACCCCGAAGTCATGGAAGAGGCGGACGAAGACGCCGATGTGGCATTCATTGAAGACACTGACACCAGCGATGCGCTGTTCGAGGACGAGGGCGAGGGCGAGGGCGAGGGCGAGGATGCCGAGGAAGACGACGACGATGCGGCGACGGGCCCCTAGGAGTTTGCGCGGCAGGTTTTCTTACCGAAGGAATTACAGCAAGCCTTACTCACACGTGTGCCTCGCAAGCCATCGGTCTGCGGAAGCCTGGGCGCGCAGCGATGGACAGCGGCGCCATCTCATCAGGCAGAGGGCAAGCGTCGGCACATAGGCCGGCCCCTTCATGACCCGCAGCCATGGCGCTCGTTCATGGGCATGCACCTTGCCGTTGGAACAGCCCTGTGGCCGAACGCGAGCACAGGCACTTGCAACGAATCAGGAGAACGCCATGACAGACATCTCACAGGAGCTTCAGAAAGCTGCCCGCCAGATGGAACAGGGCCGTGCTAACCAGCATTGGCAAAGCCAGACCCAGCGCCCCGGACGCGGCGCACCACCGAACAACACCACCTCTGAGCAAACGCCCGCTCAGCGCCCCGCAGACCCGCAGAAGGACAGCGATCAGTCCGCCGGGCTCTGACCTTTGAATGCAACCCATCAGGAGAGAACGATGCAACAGCTCAAAGACGTGATGAATCGTGACGTTTTCGTGGTTGGCCCCGACTCGAGCCTCATGGAGGCCGCAAGGCTCATGCGTGACGAGAATTTTGGAATGCTGCCCGTCGGTGAGAACGACCGCATGATCGGCACACTGACGGACCGCGACATTGCGGTTCGGGCGGTCGCGGAGAACAAGTCTTGCGACACGCCGGTGCGCGAGGTGATGTCCGAGTCGGTGGTGTGGTGCTTTGAGGACGACACTGTCGAAGATGGTGCACGCAAGATGAGCGATTGCCAGATCCGACGCCTGCCCGTGGTCAACCGCGACAAGCGCCTGGTGGGCATTGTCTCGCTGGGCGATTTTGCTGTGGAAGCAGAGCACATCGAGACATCCGCCGAAGCCCTTGCCGGTATTTCGCAACCCTGAGGAGGCGGCCCCTCTAGAGATCAGAAGCTGTGGGCCAGGCCGACGCCGTAAGCGGTGGTGCTGGCCCCCTCACTCGGGTTATTGCGGCCCGCGCTCACGTAGACACTGGTGCGCTTGGACAGCCAGTAATCAGCGCCCACCCCCAGGAACTTGGATTTGGCCCCGCTTGCGTCCAGCCGGCCGAAGCCAAGCTTGAATTCCGCAGCCCCGAGCCGGTAGGCCGTGCCCACGGTATAGACCTTGGCGATGGCGTCGACCGCGCCTTCGAACTTGCTTCTGTCGTAGGCACCCATCACCGACCAGGCGCCGACGGTGTACTTGCCACCCACGAAGGTGACGGTGTCTTCGCTGCTGTTCTTCGAGTGGGCCAGCATCGCCGAGATCGGTCCCTTGTCGTAGTTCAGCGAAAGCCCAAGGTTGTTGCTGGTGCCGCCATCCGGCCCGATGGAGTCTTCAAAAGAGCCACTGAGGTGGAAGGCGAAGCCGCCGAAGCTGGGGGAGTCGTAGAAGACGCCGTTGGACAGCCGGCCGTACTCGGGTGAACCGTTGTTGCTGGTGCGATCGCTCGTGTAGTTGTAGTGCCAGTACTGCCACGCTGGCGACGCGATCCGGTTGAAGTTGTACCAGGGGTCGTAGGCCCAGTCATTGGCCCAGACCGCGTCCAGCGCGCGGCCGAGTCGCACGCTGCCCCACGCGCCCTTCACACCGACCGTCGACTCGCCATGCCAGAACGGCTTGGCTCCCACGCCTTCCTGCAGGCCAGTGTCCAGATCAAAGCGATGCGACAGCTTGAACGTGGCAGCCAGGCCGCCGCCAAGGTCCTCGACGCCGTTGAACGCGATGTTGCTGCGTTGGATGGTGCCCAGCTGGGTGGTCTTGTCAAAGCCGCGGTACACGCCGACATCGACCAGTCCCGAGATGGTGACAGACGATTGTGCGTGCGCCGACATTGCTGTGAGCAGTAGCGCAGCGACGCTGCAGGGAATGGCAAGCGACTTGAACAGGTGGGTCATTTTTGTCTCCGTCATTGAGTTGGGTTGTGTGAAAGCACGGGAAGCCAGCGGAATGCTAGGGAAGCCATGGCCGCGCCATTGCCCTGCAGCGACGTGAACCAACGGTATTGCGACACCTCGGGACCCAGCACGTGGTGGCGGCGGCCACCTCCCAGCAGGACGGGCGGGTCCAGCCTATTCGCACCGGCCTATTGGGTGCGGCGGCCCTCGCCAGAGAAGCGAACCCCACTACCGGGGCAGCGGCGAAAGGCACGTGCTCACTGCGATTCAAACTGAAGTCGCGTGACGTCGCGCTCCAGTCCTACAAACCGCGCCATGGGAATGGCCTGGGTTTTGTACAAGCCGACCCACACATCCGTGACCCGCTCATCCGCGAAGGCGCGACTCAGTACTTCATTCAGGCGCGTTTCCAGCAACGGCGTGTGCTCGCTCAGCGGCCACTCTTCAAGCATCCATCGGCAGATCGGCTCGTAATCGAAACACTGCGTCAGCGCGGAAGGACAGGTCTGAGCCAGGCCACTGATGCGCAGGCTCACAAGAATCGGCTGCGCTTCGAGCTCATGCGGATAAATGCCAACGCGCAGGCTGGTCTGCAGGGATTCGACGCGAGCCGTCCATCTGGACCGATGTGTCATGGGTCGATCAAGCTGCAATCGGGTTTCAAGCGCTGGGGTTCAGCATTCAACGATGTTGACCGCCAGGCCACCACGCGCCGTTTCCTTGTACTTGGTCATCATGTCGGCGCCGGTTTCGCGCATGGTCTTGATGACCTTGTCCAGGCTTACGTGATGGGTGCCATCGCCATTGAGAGCCATGCGCGCGGCGTTGATGGCTTTGACGGAGGCGATCGCGTTGCGTTCGATGCAGGGGATCTGCACCAGCCCGCCGACCGGGTCGCAGGTCAGGCCCAGATGGTGTTCCATACCAATCTCGGCGGCGTTTTCCACCTGCTCGGGTGTGCCGCCCATGACCGCGCACAAGGCCGCGGCCGCCATGGAACACGCCACGCCGACCTCGCCCTGGCAACCGACTTCCGCACCGGAGATCGAGGCGTTCTCCTTGTAGAGCATGCCGATGGCGGCGGCGGTCAGCAGGAAGTCGGCCGCGCCGCTGGGCGTGGAGGTGGCGACAAAGCGCATGTAGTAGTGCAGCACCGCCGGCACGATGCCCGCCGCGCCGTTCGTGGGTGCCGTGACCACGCGCCCGCCAGCCGCATTCTCCTCGTTCACCGCCAAGGCATAGAGGTTGACCCAGTCCAGCACCTGCAATGGATCGCGGAGCGAGGCCTCCGGATTGGAGCGCAGTTTCCGGTGCAGGTCCGCCGCGCGACGCTTGATCTTGAAGCCGCCGGGCAGCACGCCCTGGGTACGGCAGCCGCGCTCCACGCAGGCCTGCATCACGGTCCAGATCTTGTGCAGACCAGCGTCGATTTCGGCATCGCTGCGCCAGTGCCGTTCGTTGCGGCGCATCAGTTCGGCGATGGAGATGCCGGCGGTCTTGCATTGCTGCATGAGCTCATCGCCGCAATGAAAGGGGTACGGCAGCACGGTCACGTCTGGGGTCAGCACCTTTTGTTTGCTGCCGTCGGCGACCACTTCGTCGCTGACCACGAAGCCACCACCCACCGAGTAGTAGCAGCGGTTCAACAGCTCCGTGCCGGCCGCGTCGAAGGCGATGCAGCGCATACCGTTGGGATGAAACGGCAGGGTCTCCTTGCGGTAGAAAGTCAGGTGATCCTTTTCCTTGAAGGCCACGGCATGCCGGCCCGCCAGGCGCAGCTGGCCACCCGATCGGATCGCCTCCAGCATGTCCGGGATGGCTTCCACATCCACGTCTTCCGGATCGTGGCCTTCCAGGCCCAGCAGCACGGCCTTGTCGGTGCCGTGGCCTTTGCCGGTCGATCCCAGTGAACCATAGAGTTTGACCTCGACGCGCGCACACGCCGCCATCAGCCCCTGGTGCGTCAGGCGTTCGGTGAACAGCCGCGCGGCGCGCATCGGTCCCACCGTGTGCGAGCTGCTGGGTCCGATGCCGATCTTGAAGATGTCAAAAACACTGACTGCCATAGGTGGAAATGTGTGGGTCGCCCCTGCGCTCGGGGTGGATCGGAAAGACGCTCAGCCTCTTAGCGCAACACCACGGTTTTCATGCCGTTGATGAAGACACGCCGCTGCAGGATGAAGCGCAGCGCCCGCGACAGCACCAGGCTTTCCACCAGACGCCCGGCCTGGGCGAGGTCTTGTGGTGTGTCGGCGTGGTCCACGCGTTCGAGCGACTGTTCGATGATCGGGCCTTCGTCGAGGTCGGGCGTGGCAAAGTGGGCGGTGGCGCCAATGAGCTTGACCCCGCGATCGTGGGCTTGCTGGTAGGGCCTGCCGCCCTTGAAGCCGGGCAGGAACGAATGGTGAATGTTGATGACGCGGCCATGCAGTTCCTCGCACAGCTCTTCCGACAGCACTTGCATGTAGCGCGCCAGCACCACGAATTCGGCCCCGGTGTCCGCGATCAGCTGCCGCAGCTTCTGTTCCTGCTGGGGCTTGGTTTCCGCGCTGATGGACAGGTGATGGAAAGGCAGGCCTTCGGCTTCGGCCAGGGGTGCAAGGTCGGGGTGGTTGGAGGCAATGGCCACGATGTCCATGTTCAGTTCGCCGCGCCGCCACTGCGCGATCAGCTCGCGCAGGCAGTGGTCGAACTTGGACACCATGATCAGCACTCGGGTGCGATGCTCCAGGTCGTGCACCTGCCACTGCGCCTGCGGAAAACGCTGCGCCAGTTCGCCGAATGCCTTGCGCAGTTCCTCCACCGGACTTTGCAGGCTGAACACACCCCGCACAAAAAACCGCTGGGTGGTGTGGTCGTCGAACACGGAGAACTGTTCGATGTACGCCCCGTGCCTATCCAGCAATGCCGAGACGGCGGCGACCTGCCCTTGCGCGCTGCCGCAGGCCAGGTTCAGGCAGTAATGGCTGTTGGGTTCCGATTTCATGGTCACGAGGGAGAAAGGGTTGGGGGCACAGCCACCCGTGTCGCACGAGGCCTTCGCCTGGTGCGACACGGTAGGTGGAGAGGAGAAGATCAGGCAGCCAGCTTCAGTTGCTGGTGCGGATCAATGACAAATTTCTTCGGCGCCCCGGCGTCGAACTGGGCATAGCCCTGGGGGGCGTCGTCGAGCGAGATCACCTGCACGCCCACCACATCGGCGATCTTGATGCGGTCCCACAGAATGGCCTGCATGAGCGCGCGGTTGTATTTCATGACGGGCGTCTGGCCGGTGAAGAAACTGTGCGACTTGGCCCAGCCCAGGCCCAGGCGAATGCTGAGCGAGCCTTGTTTGGCGGCCTTGTCCACCGCGCCCGGGTCTTCCGTGACATACAGGCCCGGAATGCCGATCTTGCCGGCCGCGCGCGTGACCTCCATCAAGGAGTTGAGCACCGTGGCAGGGGCTTCTTCCTGCGAGCCCGCATGGCCATGGCCACGCGCTTCAAAGCCCACGGCGTCCACCGCGCAGTCCACTTCCGATGTACCCAGGATCTGTGCGATCTGATCGCCCAGGGAGGCGTCCTGCGACAGATCCACCGTTTCGAAGCCGACGCTGCGGGCATGGTCCAGGCGGGCCGGATTGACGTCGCCCACGATGACCACCGCCGCCCCCAGCAAGCGTGCCGATGCGGCGGCGGCCAATCCCACCGGCCCGGCACCCGCCACATACACCGTGCTGCCGGGGCCGACCCCGGCCGTCACAGCGCCGTGGAAGCCGGTGGGCAGGATGTCGGACAGGCAGGTCAGATCGCGGATCTTTTCGACCGCCTGCGCGCGGTCAGGGAACTTCAGCAGGTTGAAGTCGGCATACGGCACCATGACGTACTCGGCCTGTCCACCGATCCAGCCACCCATGTCGACATAGCCGTAGGCGCCACCCGCACGAGAGGGGTTGACACTCAGACACACACCGGTGTGCTGCTCCTTGCAGGTGCGGCAACGCCCGCAGGCCACGTTGAACGGAACCGACACGATATCGCCGCGCTGCAGTGTCTCCACGTCGCGCCCCACTTCCAAGACTTCGCCGGTGATCTCGTGGCCCAGCACCAGTCCGGCCGGCGCGGTGGTCCGGCCTCGCACCATGTGCTGGTCAGAGCCGCAGATGTTGGTGGTGAGCACCTTGAGGATCACGCCGTGCTGGGCCGTGGCGCCCAGCGGATTCACCAGTTTGGGAAAGGGGATGGACTGCACCTCGACATGGCCCTGGCCCAGGTACACGACGCCGCGATTTTCTGACATGGGAGTCTCCTTCGTATGGCTTGCAATGGCTTGAATGCCTGAGATTTCAGGCATGTGTTGCCACGTTCAAGTCAGGCCATTTGGAGGCTCGGTGTCGTGACAGCACCACCGCACTTTCACAGATTGCGGTGGCGGGACTTTGCTCAGAGCGACGCGGAGTTGTATTGCAGCGGCGGCTCAGAGGCTGGGCGTTTTTCGAGCATGCCCGAGCAACGCGCCCAAGCGTGCCCAATCAAGGCGCAAAGCACAGCCATAGCTTGCGCTATGGCGCGCATTTGCAACTCAGAGTGGGTGCGCTTGGGCGTGGTGAGCAGGTAGGAGCGAAAGACTCTCAGCCTCTCACTCAAGCCACGCGGACCAGGTTGGCCCGGCGCTTGCGCGGCGGCACCGGTCGTGCGGCGGCGTCGGTCACCTGGCGGCGGCGCTCTTCGCTCGGCGCGTGCCCGAACAGGCTGCGGTAGGCCTTGCAGAAATGCGACGACGACTGAAAGCCACAGGCCACCGTCACCTGCATGATGGGCTGGCTGCTGTGCGTCAGCAACTCCTGGGCGCGACGCAGTCGCAGGTTCAGGTAGTACTGCGCGGGGTTGATGCTGAAGTAGCGGTGAAACAGGCGCTCCAGCTGGCGGAGCGACAGTCCCACCGCGCTGGCAAGTTCGGCCAGGGGCAATGGGTCTTCGATGTTGACCGCCATGATTTCGGCGGCATCGGTCAGATGCTGGTAGCCTGGGCCGATGCACTCGGGTTGCGGGATGCGCTGCCGGTCGTTGTCGGCACGCAGGCGCTCCACGATGAACTGCTCGGAGATGTCCCTCACCAGCTTGGCGCCGTGCCGGTCGCGTATCAGGTGCAGCATCAGATGCAAGGGGGCCGTGCCGCCCGAACAGGTGAAGCGGTCGCGGTCGATGATGAACACCTCGGGTGCAAACCGGACCTTGGGAAACTCCTCGCTGATGGCGGCCAGGTTTTCCCAATGGATGGCGCACCGGTAGCCGTCGAGCAGACCTGCGCTGGCCAGCGCAAAAGAGCCTGTGCACAGCGCACCCATGACAGTCCCGTTGGCCATGCATTGGCGCAACAGCCGCCGCACCGCGTCGTTGGTCTCCTGGCGGATGTTGATGCCGCCACAGACAAAGACGATGTCGCACTGCGCCAGTTCGGCCAGATCGCCCAGACCGTGCACGGCCAGGCCATTGCTGGCCACGGCAGATGACTGATCCGGCGCCACGGCGGTCCATCGGTACAGCGATCGCCGGCTGATGTAGTTCGCCATGCGCAGCGTCTCCACCGCATTGGCAAACGCAATCATCGAGTAGTTGTTCAGCAGGATGAACCCGATGTGGACCGTCTCCCCTTGGGACTTGTAGAGCTTGCCGCCCGTGGCGGCAGACGGAGGCTGGGAATCGGCGGGGGTGCGTGGCATGGGTCGCTCCGATGGATCGTCAGCTCTTGTTGTTCTCTCGGGCGGCACCAAAGCTCTCGGTGAGGCGGTCCAGGATGATGGCCAGCAGGACCACCGCCAGTCCGCTCTCGAAGCCCAGGCCGATATCGAGCCGCTGGATGCTGGAGAGCACATCGTTGCCCAGGCCCCCGGCGCCCACCATGGAAGCGATGATGACCATCGACAGCGCCATCATGATGGTCTGGTTGACGCCGGCCATGATGGTGGGCATGGCGATCGGCAGTTGCACCTTGAACAACAGCTGGGTGGAGGTGCAGCCAAACGCGTTGCCCGCTTCCACCTGTTCGGCGCTCACCTGGCGGATGCCCAGGCTGGTCAGGCGCACCACGGGTGGCATGGCGAAGATCACGGTGGCGATGATGCCGGGCACCCGGCCCAGACCAAACAGCATGGCCGCCGGGATGAGGTACACGAAGGCGGGCATGGTCTGCATGAAGTCCAGCAAGGGCCGGACGACGGCGTTCACACGCCCGGCGCGCGCACACCAGATCCCCAGCGGTATGCCGAAGATGAGGCTGATGGTGGTGGCCGAGAGTGTCAGTGCCAACGTGACCATGGTTTGCAGCCAGAAGCCGGTGACCACGATCAGCGTCAGCGCCAGGGCCACGAACAGCCCGAACTTCCAGCCCAGGCGGCGCGCGCCCACGCCCACGGCCACCAGGATGACCAACCAGAATGGCAAGGACAGCAGGCCGATCTCCACCCAGTGGGCAAAGCGCTCCACCACCACGCCAATGGCGTCGAACACCGCAGCGCCGTTGTCCAGCAGAAGCTGCACGCCGGCGTTGACCCACTCGCCCAGGGGAAGCAGGTCGCTGGAAGCCTCGGTGACCCGAGTCAGCAGATCAGACATGGCGGGCCTCCTGAGCCATTTTGACGAGCAAGCTGCGGGCAGAAATGGAGCCCAGCAAACGGTCGGTGGCATCGAACACGCCCACCGGTTGATCGATGCTCAACACGATCTTCATCGCATCGGGCAAGGTGGTGTGGGCGGCCAGGCGCGGCCCGCCGTTGTAGGCGTGGCCGTTCAGCCCGGGGTCCAGCAGGTCGGCAGCGGTGAGGTAGCGCGAGGTGTCCACCCCTTTAAAGAACCTGCGCACGTAGTCGTTCGCTGGCCGGGTGATGATTTCATGGGGCGTGCCTTCCTGCACCAAGTTGCCGCCTTCCATGATGGCGATGCGCGTGCCAATGCGCAAGGCCTCTTCCAGGTCGTGGGAGACGAACAGCACGGTTCGTTGCTGCTTGCTCTGCAGGTCAAGCATCAGGCCTTGCATCTCCACCCGTTTGAGCGGGTCGAGCGCGGAAAAGGCTTCGTCCATCAGCAGGATGTCGGGGTCCACCGCCAGCGCGCGGGCGAGCCCGACCCGCTGTTGCATGCCCCCGGACAGCTGCGCGGGGAACTTGGCCGCGTAGGTCTCCAGGCCCACCTGGTTCAGGACCTCCATGGCGCGTGCCTCGCGCGCCTTGCGCGGCGCGCCCGCCATCTCCAGGCCGAAGGCGGCGTTGTCCAGCACATTGCGGTGCGGCATCAACGCAAACGACTGGAACACCATCGCCACCCGTCGGCGCCGCCACTTGACCAGTTCACTCTGCGGCAACGCAGCAATGTTCTCGCCGTCGATGTTGATCGTTCCGGAGGACGGCTCCACCAAGCGGTTGATGAGCCGGATCAAGGTGGACTTGCCCGACCCCGACAACCCCATCAACACATAGATTTCGCCAGGTGCCACATCAAAGCTGACGTTGTTGACGCCGACGACGTGCCCGGTTCGAGCAAACACCTCGTCTTTGCTGAGGCCCTCTGCCAGCAACTTCTCGGCCTCTGAAATATTTCGTCCGAAGATCTTGTAAAGATTTCGAACACTGACTTTGGGGTTTTGCATCGCGGGTCTCGTCTCTTGGTCTCTTATTTAGGTATGTCGGTGCTGCTCTTCTGAGCAAGCACCGTGCCACTCTATGGGTGGCTGATGGTGGTTCAAGCGGTTGCTTTCGGGCATAGGAGAACCCCTAATGCCGTCGGAGCCCCCCACCATGGGCACAGACGGTGCATGCAATGTCCATGGCCGGGCACATCTCGCGCCGCCGTCACCGTTCGAGTGCGACATTGCTCGTGGGCTTGCTGCAGCAGGGCAGGATCCAGCCCTGATCCACTTCGCGGGCGCGAATGCCACCCGCGTGGTTCATCTGAACCTGGCCGGACACCTTCCTGGTTTTGCAGGTGCCGCAGACCCCGCTGCTGCAGGAAGACGGCAGTCGCAAGCCGGCAGCGGTGGCGGCCTGGAGAATCGTCTGGTCACTGCGACAGGTAAACGACTGGCCCGTCTTCTGCAGTTCGATGTGGTGCACGTCAGAAGCGCCGGCCGCACCGGCGTCGGCCGCAGGCGGTGGCGGCACATCCAGCGCCTCAAACAGGAAGCTCTCTTCGCGGTAGCGCTGCATGTCATAGCCAGAGGCCGCCAGCAGGCCGCGCACACCGGCCATGAAGAGCGCGGGGCCACAGGTGTAGACATCGCGCAGCAGGAAGTCGGGTGCGATGTGCGCCAGGCGCGCAGCGTCCATGCGCCCGAGATGCCCGGCGTAGGCGCTGCCGGGCAGCGGTTGGTCGCACACGTAGGCCAGCCGCAGATGCGCCATGTTGCGCGCCATCAGGGTCAGCTCTTCGGGGAACAGCAGGTCGGCGGGCGTGCGCGCGCAGTGCACGAACACGATGTCGGCATCGCTGCCCAGGTCGTGCAAGGCGCGGGTCATGGACATCAGCGGTGTCACACCGCTGCCGCCCGAGAGGAAAAGGTAGCGCTGCGCGGGCGCATGGCTGAAGCAGCTGAACACGCCAGCGGGACCGATCGCCCCCAGCGACATGCCTGCCCGGAAGTGGTCGTGCAGCCAGTTGGACACGGGGCCGCCCGGCACGCGCTTGACGGTGATGCTCACAAGATCGGGGCGTGTGGGCGTGCTCGACAAGGTGTAGCAGCGGTTGATCTTGCTGCCGTCGATCTCGAGTTCCAGCGTGATGAACTGCCCGGGAAGATAGCGAAAACTGCGCGGCCCTTCTGCCGCCAGCACAAAGGTTTTGACGTCGTGTGTCTCCTGGCGCACCTGCACGCAGCGCAGGGTTTCGTCCCGGTCGGAAGACCAGGACGGCGACGCAGGGGCTGCGAGGTCGGGCACGTGAAGGAGTGTGGCCATGGCGTTGTCGAAACCAATGACAGAGTCAGTTACAGCGTCAAAGCGGTCAAGCGCTTCACGTACCAGTTGCAGAATTTTTCCACCAGGCCTTCGGTGTAGGGCGAGTACGGTCCGGGCTGGTAGGCGCCGGTCGCGATGCCGATCTGCGACTCTTCGACCAAGCGGCGGTCTTGCGCATTGGTGGCGTTCCAGACGGCCGTCAGGTCTTCCAGCTTGTAGTCCACACCTTCCACCGCGTCCTTGTGCACGCACCAGATGGTGCGCACCAGGGTCTTGGTGGCGGAGATCGGCAGCACGGAAAAACTGACGATGTGGTCGCTCATGAAGTGGTGCCACGAGTTGGGCTGGGTCCAGAACGACAAGCCGCCCAGGGCCGGATCGACGAATTCGCCCAGCAGCTTCTTCGAGGCCACACCCGTGTGCATGGTCTGGGACTGGCCCAGGCGATCCAGCGGCAGGCGCTTCGTGCGGAAGCCGGTGATGCGCTCATCGAGCACGTCGATTTCCTTCGACGGCAGGCCCATGCCCTCCCAGCGCGCATGGCTGGCGGTGGTGATGTCTTCGAAGCGCTGCTGCTCGGCCGCGTTCTGCACGTCGGGCGTGTAGCCAAAGCCGAATTCGTACATGGAGACGGTCAGCTCGGGGTGGTTGGTCACGCAGTGGTAGCACTCCCGGTTGTTTTCCATGGTGAGCTTCCAGTTGCAGTCTTCCACCAGGTCCACCATGGTGGCGACCTTGCACTGGTCGAGTCGATGCGGTGCCAAATAAGGCGTCATCTGCGCCACCATCTGCTCGAAATCTTCCGGCGGCTCATCGGCGAGGCAGATGAAGATCAAGCCGGCCAGGCTGCGCGCGTGCACGGTCTTGAGGCCCATTTCCGTGGGATCGAAGTCTGCGCCCATGTGCTTGGCGTGGATCAGCTTGCCCGTGAGGTCGTAGGTCCACTGGTGGTAGGGGCAGACGATGTTGCCCACCTGGCCCTGGTGGCTGGCGCACAGCCGCGAACCGCGGTGCCGGCACACGTTGTGAAAGGCCTGCACCTGCATGTCGTCATCGCGCACGATCAGGATGGAATGGTTGCCGAAGTCCACGGTGATGTAGTCACCGGGCTCCGGTATCTGCGGTTCAACGGCGACAAACACCCAGTGCTTGCCGAAGATGTGCTCCATGTCGGCCTTCAACAGCGTGTCGCTGAGGTAGAAGGGTGCGTCCAGGCTGTAGCCCGGGCGGCGACGCGCCAGCATCTCGCGGGTGAGAAGCGTCTGTGCAGAAATGGACTGTGACATGGTGTTGTCTCTTCAGAATGGGACGAGGGAGTGCGAGCGCAGGTAGTCCAATACCGCCTGGGCCTTGCTTTGGGGAGTGCCGGCGTGCAGCACCGTGCCGCCGGTCGAAGGAGATTCAATCGCGCCCATCATCCGGGCATGTCCGCTCTGCTGGCTTCGCGCTTCAAGCAAGAGGCGGCGCTTGTTGCCGGGCACGCGCTGGGCCGCGTGGATCGTGGTAGACGCCGATGCGGGAGCCTGCTGACGCAGGATCTGACCAGCCATGGCACTCGCCAGCGAATGGCGCAGCGAAGGCACCGCCGCCGCGCTCACCGCCAACACCGCTGGTGGGTGCACGCGCAGCCGGCGCCGGGCACCCTTGGGCAGGGCCTGGGTCACGATCCAGGCGTCGCCTTCCGCTTGCACCGCCAGCACGTCGACGACCACCTGTCGTCCGAGCGCGGCGCCCAGTGCATGGGGCAGCACACCCGTGCCGTGTTCCGATGCCGAACGGGTACCGGTCAATACCCAGGGCACCTCGTGCAGGGCCGGCAACAGCGCCGAGCTCAGGTCGGCGTGCGAATCGCATTCCAGCACCTCGATCCGTGGCGCGCCCAGGGCCAGGTAGTCGCGTGCCACGCTGTCGGGCAAATCACCCGCCGAGAGCAGACGCACGCTGTCGGAAAGACCCAGGGCCAGTGATGCGGCGACGCCATCGGCACGGCTGCGAACGGGTCTGCCGCTGACCGGGTGGTGGGTAGCTGCCACGAGAACGGTGATGTCGCTCATTGCACCTCCTTTTGATGCCGCACCAGTTCCAGCAGGGCCTGCATCAGGGCGCTGCTGTCTTCGACCACGGTCAGGTCGGCGCGGCGAGCGATCGGTGCCGACGCATCGACGTTCACCGCGATCACATGGCGGCAATCCTTGATGCCTTGCAGGTGCTGCACCGCGCCCGAGATGCCGATCGCGAGATAGCCGGAGGCAGACACGGTTTTGCCGGTGGCCCCGATCTGCTGGGCGCGCGCGAAGCGGCCATCGTCCACCGCGACGCGGGAAGCACCGACAGCAGCCCCCACTTCCACCGCCAGCGAGTGGAACAGCGGCAGGTCGGTGACGCCGTTGCCGGCGGCCAGGATGAAGTCGGCCTCTTCCAGCGCCAGGGTTTGGGGGTCACCGGTCTGCACGCCCAGGTCCTCAATGCCGTGTTCCTGCGCCGCAGGCAGCCGCTGCGCAGGCTCGCTCACGCCCAGTCCCACGAACGGCAGCTTGGTGTTGGCCACACCTTTGGCCAGCAACATCACCTGGGCATGCGGCAGCAGCCAGTCCTGCCCGGCGCCTGCGGGCACACGCAGGCTGTCGGCCCCCATTTCGGCAACGCCGCAGGCCAGGCTCACCCCGGTCTGGATCGCAAAGCGGCGGCCCAGCTGGCCGTCAGCCCCGCCGTCGGCCAACAACCAGCGCTGGGGTTTGAAGTCTGCCTGCAGGCGTTGCAGCCATTGCACACAGGCGGCAGGCTGGTAATGGCGCGCATCAAAATCTTCGGCCACGATCAATCGGTCCACGCCCAGCGCGGCCACATCGTCGTGGCAGGCGCCCAGCACGGCCAGAATCACTTCGGTGTCGGCACTGGCCAGGATCGCGGCGGCCGCGATGGCCTGGCGGGCCTGGTCGCTCAACGATCCGCGCTCCGCATGCGTGACCACCAGGGTGGCGAGGGCAAAGGGACCGGCGCTGCGCACCGGTTTGGCGGCAGGCGCATGCGCGAGGCTGGCGGCCAAGCGCTCGCCTTCGCTGCTGCCCAGCACAATGCGCCGCAGACCCTGGGGCGTGAGGATGGCCGGCCGGCGCGGGTCGATGCGGCGCAACGGGTTCAGAGAAGCACTTGCCGCGTTCATGGGAATGTCTGTGCTCATGCGACCTCCAAGGCCTGGGCCAGCAGTTCGGCCACATCGAGCACCTCTGGGCGCGGCCCCACCACACCCTCCAGCATGGCGGTGCAGTTCGGGCAGGCGACGGCCACCACGCCCGCACCGGTTTGCTTCGCGTCGGCGATGCGGATGTCGGGGATGCGCGTGGCGCCCGGGATGTCGGTGTATGGTGCGCCGCCGCCGCCACCGCAGCAACGGCCGCGCTCGCGGTTGCGCTCCATCTCCACGACCTGGATGCCGATGCCTTTGAGGAGGTTACGCGGTGCGTCCACTTCGCGGCCATAGCGACCCAGGTAACAAGGGTCGTGGTAGGTCACGCCCTCAAGCTTGAGGGCGCGGGTGGGCTTGAGTTCGCCCTTGGCCAGCAGATCGGAGAGCAACTGCGTGTGGTGCCAGACGTCGAAGTGTCCGCCCATGGCCGGGTACTCGTTCTTCAGGCAATGGAAGATGTGCGGGTCGGGCGTGACCACATGGGCAAAGCTTCGCGCCGTCAGGGTGGCAATGAGCTGCCGCGACAAGCGCTGGAACCCCGCCTCGTCGCCCAGGCGGCGCGCCAGGTCGCCACAGTCGGTTTCCGCAGCACCCAGCATCGCGATCTTCAAGCCGGCCTTTCGCAGCGTCTTGATGAAAGCCCGCAGCGTGCGCTGGTAGCGCATGTCAAAACCGCCCTCGCCCACCAACACCAGCCACTCTGTTCTTTCACCCGCCCCCAACACCGGCACGTTAAGGTCGGCAGCCCAGTGGTGGCGCGCGCCCAGCGGGAAGCCGCCCACGGTGTCGGTGTCGCGCAGCTGTTCCAGCGCTTCCATGCCCTTGTTCGGCACCGTGCCACCCACCAGTGTGAGGTGGCGGCGCATGTCCACGATGGCGTCCACGTGTTCGATCAGCATGGGGCATTCCTGCACGCAGGCGCGGCAGGTGGTGCAGGACCAGAGCGTGTCGCTGTTGACCAGTCCGTTCACGATCGGCTGACCGGGCGCGCCGCGATGCTGACCAACGGGCTGTCCCGGGTAAGGGCTGCCCGCGTAGCCGGCGTCGGTGCTGTCGCTCATGCCAACCACCATGTCCTGGATCAGCTTCTTGGGGTTGAGCGGCTGGCCCGCAGCGAACGCCGGGCAGGCGGCTTCGCATTTGCCACACTGCACACAGGCGTCAAACGACAGCAGCTTGTTCCAGGCGAAGTCCGCCGGCTTGCCCACGCCCATGTCGTCAGCGGTCAGGCTCAGGGGCTTCAGTGCCGTGGCGAAACGCTTGTCGCCAAAGCGCTCGGGGCGCGGGTGCAGGCCCAGGTGCAGCAGGCCGGCCACGGCGTGTTTCATCGGGCCGCCCAGGCCGATGCCCAGCGCCAGTTCGGCCACACCGGCAGCGAACGCCAGGCTGATCAAACCGGCCAACCAGGGTGCCAGCGCGGTGCCGGTCAGTGCCACGGCACCCACCAGCACCACCGCCGCTGCGAACAGCATCAGCGCGTACGGCAGGCGGCTCCACGACCCTTTGGACAGGCGCGCCGGTGCGGCGCGGCGGCGCCAGGCCATGGCGGCCGCGCCAGCCAGCATCAGAAGGCCGGCGAGCAGCAGCACGGCGTCCAGGCTGCGCCAATACAGAGCGAAACCGTAGTTCAGCGCGACCAGCAGCAGCGCCAGGATGGCGCCCCCTGCCACGCCCACGTGTGCCCGGGCCACAAAGGGCTCCCTCGCCACCACATCGTGCAGATCAACAAAGTAGCGCTTCGGTATCAGCAGCAGACCGCGCAAGTCCACCGGGGCTGCGCGGCCTGCTCGCCACAGCAGCCCGCGCCGGGCCATGCCCAGGACCAAGCCCAGCACGGCCATCCAGAACAGCGCGCTCACAAGGTTCTGGAGCTGCATTTCAGACCTCCACAGTGCCGGCGAGAGACCCGCAGCGCATGAAATGGTCCAACCCAGGGGCACCGCCGGGCCGGCTTTGCTGGGCCTCAGAGGCTGGGCGTTTTTTGGGCGTGCCAGAGCAACGCGCCAGAACGTGCCCAATCAAGGCGCAAAGCACAGCCGTAGCTCGGGCTACGGCGCGCATTTGCAACGCCGAGTGGGTGCGTTCTGGCGTGGTGAGCGGGCATGAACAAAAGACGCTCAGCCTCTCAAGTGCCGCCCCCCTGGAGGGGGGAGACGCGAAGCGGCGCAGGGAGTGCTTCCGTTTCATCTAGAAATCCTTGCACAGGCGCAGCGAGTCGTAGATCGCGGCGTGGATGTTGTGCATCGAGACGCAATCGCCGACGCGGTAGAGCAGAAAGTTCCCGTTGCCGGTGGACAGGCTCAGGCCGGGTTGCGGCAGCGCGTCGTACAAGGCGTCGATATCGGTCTGGCCCTTGTTGAGCGAGAGCGGTTTGAGCTGGCCGTACAGCGCGTCGTTGGGCAGGATGCCGTTTTCGATCACCACCTGGTCCACGGCGCGCTCCTCCAGCGCCTCGGTGTATTCGTTCTTCAGCACCGCGATCAGCTTGTCGCCTTCGCGGTAAACGCGTTCCAGCCAGAAGTTGGGGGTCTGGATCACGCCGTTGGCGTAGAGCTGGCGGTAGAAGATGGGGAAGGTGGTGCCGCCCACGTCGTCGGCCACCTTGACGTCGGGCGTGACGATCTCCACCAGCTTGCCGCGCGCCGCGATGAAGTCGGCCACACCAGTGCCAGCGTGGGTGCTGATGCTGTCGTAGACCAGCACGTTTTCACCGGGTGCCACCGCGCCCGACAGGATGTCCCAGCTGCTGACGCACAGGCCTTCTGCAGCCCCCCAGGCAGGCGTCTGCCCGGTGTGGGGCACGCCGCCGGTGGCCAGCACCACGATGTCGGGCTGCTCGGCCTGGATCATCTCCAGGGTGGCGGCCACGCCCAGCCGGCGGTCCACGCCCAGGCGCACGGTCTCCATGTCGAACCAGCGGATGATGCCCGCCATCTGCTCGCGCTTGGGCGGTTTGGCGGCCAGGTTCACCTGCCCACCCACCACGGTGTTTTTCTCGAACAGCACCACCTCGTGGCCGCGCTCGCGCGCCACGCGCGCAGCTTCCAGGCCAGCCGGCCCGGCGCCCACGACCACCACCTTGCGGCGCACACCCTGGGTTTTTTCAATGGTGTGCGGCATGGTCTGCTCGCGGCTGGTGGCGGCGTTCTGGATGCACAGCACGTCCAGGCCGTTGTACTGGCGGTCGATGCAGTAGTTGGCACCCACGCACTGCTTGATCTGGTCTTCCTTGCCGTCGCGGATCTTGATGACCATGTGCGGGTCGGCGATCTGCGCGCGCGTCATGCCCACGAGGTCCACCATGCCGGTGGCCAGGATGCGTTCGGCCTGCGACGCGTCGCGAATGCTTTGCGCATGCATCACCGGCACCTTGGAGACCGATTTGATGCCGGCGGCCAGATGCACAAAGGGCTCGGGCGGCAAGGCCATCGGTGGCATGCAGTTCACCAGCGTGTTGTGGGTGTCGGCGCCCGAACCCACCACGCTCAGAAAGTCGATCAAACCGCTTTCGGACATGGCCTGGGCGATCTCCTTGGCCATGTCGTGGCTGATGCCGTCTTCGTGGAATTCGTCGCCGCACATGCGCAGGCCGACGCAGAAGTCAGACCCGACCTGTTCGCGCACGGCCTGCAGCACTTCCATGCCGAAGCGCAGGCGGTTCTCCAGACTGCCGCCGTATTCGTCAGTGCGGTGGTTCACACGCGGGCTCCAGAACTGGTCGACCAGCTGCTGGTGCGCAGCGGAGATTTCGATGCCGTCGAGCCCGGCATCTTTCACGCGCTTGGCGGCGCGGCCGTAGTCGGCCACGATGCGGCGGATCTCTTCGATTTCAATTGTCTTGGCGTTGCCGCGGTGCACCGGCTCGCGAATGCCCGAAGGGCTGACCAGGTGCGGCCAGTCGAAGCCGTGCCAGGCATTGCGCCGACCCATGTGGGTCGCCTGGATCATCAGCTTGGCGCCATGCTTGTGCATGGTCTCGGCCAGCGTGGCCAAAGGTTCGATTACAGAATTCGTCGCCAGGTTGACCGAGCTCCACCACGACCAGGGGCTGTCGCGCGACACCGGGCTGGAGCCGCCGCAGATCGCAAGGCCCACGCCGCCCTTGGCTTTCTCTTCGTAGTAGCGGATGTAGCGCTCGGTCGGGTGGCCGCCTTCGGCGTACACCTCGGCATGCGCGGTGCTGACGATGCGGTTGCGCAGCAACACCTGGTTCAGGCGCAGGGGCTCAAACAAATGCGGATAGCGCATGATGAATATTCAGAGTGGGCTGACCGTGAACTCGCAATGGCCGTGGCCCTCAGCCGCGCATTGCGTCTCCTGGCTGGTGGTGCGCACCGCCGAGCCGCTGGTCTCCAGCACCCAGTCCATGGCGCCCGAGAACCAGCCGGCGAACAGGTAGCAGACCTTGCTATGGTCCACAGGCACACCGGCAATGCCTTGCGCGAGCACGAACACCGAGTGCGCCAGCTTGATGCGCGCGTGGCCGGTGGCGGCGTCCGCTTCGATGAAGGAAAACAGGCCCCAGCCGCGTTGCGACAGGCGCTTGAGGTAGTGCTCATACACGGCCATGCCGCTCAGGCCGTGGGTGGCGGCTTCCTGCTGGCACCAGAAAAAAGCCGAGCGATGCCCGGCCTTGTACAAGGCTGGTGCGTAGACCTCACGCCCCACCACGGCTTCGGTCTCGACATGGTTGTTGACGAAGAAGTGCCGCGGCACATAGATCATCGGCAGACCGTCGGTGGTCCAGATGCCGGTCTGTGCATCGACGTCAATCGGGAGTTGCGGATTCATCTCTGGGGTCTCGTGGTGGTTTTGTATTCGTGAAAAATCTCGGGGCGTGCACGCAGCGGGAACGCAGGTAACACCTACCCTGCCCCGTTCTTCCTGTTCACAGTGCGGGACTGCACCGGTTTGCACAGACCGCAGCGCGGCCTGTGCGCCGGGGCCTCAGGAAACCCAGCCCGCCACGCGCTCAGGGTTTTCGGCGATCCACTTTTCGACAGCCTTCTCGGGCTTGAATCCGCTTTCGACGGACAACATCACCGCGCCGATTTCCTCCGGCTTCCAGGAGAACTTCTTCAGGAAGGCCACCACCGCAGGCGCCTTGGTGTTCAGGCCCGGGTTGATCACGCTGTCCACATGTTCTTCGGCGCCGTAGACGTTCTTCGGATCTGCCAGGAAGCGCAGCTTGTACTTGGCGAACATCCAGTGAGGGATCCAGCCGGTCACGGCGATGGATTTCTTCGCGCGGTAGGCGCGGTCGAGTTCGGCTGCCATGGCCGGGCCGGAGCTGGGCAGCAGGCGCATCTCCAGACCATAGGCCTTGATGGCTTCTTCGGTCTTGCGCATGACACCGGCACCTGCGTCAATGCCGACGATGCGGTTCTCGAAGTCGGCGCGGTGATCGTTCAGGTCGGTCAGGCTGGTGGCCTTGACGTAGTCAGGCACGATCAGGCCGATCTTGGCGCCGGGGTAATTGGCACCGACGATTTCCACCTTGTCCTTGAAGTTGCTCAAGTAGGACTCGTGCGTGATCGGCAGCCAGGCCGACAGCGTCATGTCCAGATCGCCACGCGCCACGCCTTGCCACATGATGCCGGCGGCCAGCGGCACCAATTCCACCTGGTGGCCCAGCTTGCTGCGGATGATGGCCGCAGCCAGGTGGGTGGTGGCCACGCTGTCAGACCAGCCGTCGACGAAGCCGATCTTGAGCGTGGGTTTGGCCTGGGCAAAAACGCTCATGCCGGACGCCGCCAGCGCGGACACGCCCAGCGTTTGTGCCAGAAATTTGCGGCGAGCGCGGACGGAAGAACTTTTCGGTTGGGTCATCATGGGAACACTCCTGGTTGAAAAAGGAAACGAGAACAACGTCTGCCGGGAGCCAGAGCCTGTCAACAGGCCCTAGGCACCCCACACTTCAGCAAAAACACGGAGCCAGTTGCGCCCCATGACCTTTGTGATCTTGTTCGCCGGCCAGCCAGCGCGTTCCATGGCCGCGGTCAGGTTGGGCATTTCGCCGATGGTTCGAATACCCAGCGGGTTCTGCACCGTGCCGAAGTTGGTCAGGCGCCGGCCGCGGCCCTTGTCGTGGGTGATGTGGTCGAAGAAGTCCTGGCCGTAGCCTTGCGTGTGGTCGGTTCCCACACCCACGCAGTCTTCGCCCACCAGGTTGATCACGTAGTCGAGTGCTTCCACGTAGTCGTCCACCGTGGCGTCCGTTCCGCGCTTCAGGAATGGCGGGAACATGGTGACCCCGATGAAGCCGCCGTGGTCGGCGATGAAGCGCAGCTGTTCGTCGCTCTTGTTGCGCGGGTGCTCCTTCAGACCGGCGGGCAGGCAGTGGCTGTAGGTGACCGGCTTTTTGGATTCGAGGATCGCTTCCTCGGAGGTCTTGGCGCCCACGTGCGAGAGGTCCACCATGATGCCGACGCGGTTCATCTCGCCGATCACCTCGCGCCCGTAGCCGGAAAGCCCCCCGTCGCGTTCGTAGCAGCCGGTGCCAATCAGGTTTTGCGTGTTGTAGCAAAGCTGAACGACCCGCACGCCCATGTCGGCAAAGGCTTCCACGTAGCCCAGGTGGTCCTCGAACGCGTGCGCGTTCTGGAAGCCCAGAATGATGCCGGTCTTGCCGTCCTTCTTGGCCTGCTCGATGTCGGCGGTGCTGCGCACCAGCGTGAGCAGATCGCTGTTGGCGCGGATCATCCCCTTCATCTGGGCGATGTTGTGGACGGTGCTCTTGAAATCGTCCCACACCGACACGGTGCAGTTGGCGGCGGTCAGCCCGCCTTTTTTCATGTCCTCGAAGACCTCCCGGTTCCACTTCGAGATGATCAGTCCGTCGATGATGATGGCGTCTTGGTGCAGAGTGCTCATGGCAATGTCCGGTGGGCGGGGTTTCAGGCGTAGAGGGGGAAGCGGGCCGTCAGCGCTTTGACCCGGGCGTAGACCGAGGCTTCGGTGGCGGCGTCACCGTCTGGATTCGTTTTCAACTGGTTGAAGACTTCCAGCATCAGGCGGCCGATCTCTTCAAACTCGGCCACGCCAAATCCGCGCGTGGTGCCCGCTGCGGTGCCGACGCGGATGCCGGAGGTGATGGTCGGCTTCTCGTCGTCGAAGGGGATGCCGTTCTTGTTGCAGGTGATGCCGGCGCGCTCCAGCGCCACTTCGGTGGTGTTGCCCTTCAGGCCCAGCGGTCGCAGGTCGACCAGCAGCAGGTGGTTGTCGGTGCCACCGGTGACCAGATCCAGACCACCTGCCTTGAGCACCGCGCCCAGCGCCTGGGCGTTGGCCACCACTTGTTCGGTGTAGGCCTTGAAGCTGGGCTGCAGCGCTTCGCCGAAAGTCACCGCCTTGGCGGCGATCACGTGCATCAGCGGCCCGCCCTGCGAACCGGGGAACACCGCCGAATTGATCTTCTTGGCGATCTCGGCATCGTTGGTGAGGATCACGCCCCCACGGGGACCGCGCAAAGTCTTGTGGGTGGTGGACGTAGTCACATGGGCGTGCGGCACCGGGCTGGGATAGACGCCCGTGGCCACCAGGCCGGCCACGTGCGCCATGTCCACCATCAGGAAGGCGCCGACCTTGTCGGCAATGGCGCGAAAGCGCGCCCAGTCGATGGTGCGCGGGTAGGCAGAAAAGCCCGCGATGATCAGCTTGGGCTGGTGCTCGACGGCCAGGGCCTCGACCTCGTCGTAGTCAATCAATGAATCTGCGCGGCGCACGCCGTATTGCACCGCCTTGAACCACTTGCCCGACAACGCCGGCTTGGCGCCGTGCGTGAGGTGGCCACCGGCCGAGAGCGACATGCCCAGCACCGTGTCGCCGGGCTGCACCAGGGCCAGCATCACGGCGGTGTTGGCCTGCGCGCCAGAGTGGGGTTGCACGTTGGCGAACTCACAACCGAACAGCTGGCGCAGGCGATCGATGGCCAGGCTTTCCACCACGTCCACATGCTCGCAGCCGCCGTAGTAACGCTTGCCCGGGTAGCCCTCGGCGTATTTGTTGGTGAGCACCGATCCTTGTGCTTCGAGCACGGCGCGCGAGACGATGTTCTCGGAGGCGATCAGCTCGATCTGCTCGCGCTGGCGCTGCAACTCGTGGCCCATCGCGGCATTCACGGCCGGGTCGGCCTGGGCCACACCGGCGGAAAAGAAACCTTCAGTCTGCATGGTTCGCTCTCTCAGACAATTTCGAACAAGGGGGTGAACATCGGGTCGGCGCATTGCGCCGGGGTGGTGATGCACAGGCGGTAGGGTTGGGCGGTGCGTTCCAGCAGGCGCCAGGTGTAGTCGGCGAAGCTGCGGCGGAACACCAGCACCACGCCCGCTTCGTCGGTGCGCACCACGGTGAACCCGGTCTTGGAGGCCACGGTGCTCGCACAGCGGCCCACTGCCAGGCTCTCGAAGTCGTAGGGCCCGAGCTGGCGCAGCAGCAGCATGTGGTCGGGCCCGGCGACGCGCAGCGCCGTGAGGCCGCCGCTGTTGTCCACCACCTGGGCGAAAACGTCCTGCAGTGCGGAGGTCAGCGCGAGCAGCAGCGCCTGGCGTTCCGATCGTTTGCAGACCAGCAGCCATTCGTCTGGCGAGACCCACAGCACCGCACCGGCGGGGGTGGACAGCGCCGTCATCGGCTGGGTCGGCAAAGTCTGGCCCAACACGCCGGCCACACGGGCCATGAAAGCGTCGTCGTCGGGCTTGCCGCGCAGCACGATATAGCCCATGTGAGGCAACTCGCTCATGACCACCCGGTTTTGCGGGGCGGGCGCGGCGGCGCGCTCAGGCAACTTGAAGGCGTGCAACGGCGATTCCAGCATCACGTTCGGCGGATTAAACATTTTGACGATCGCCTTTCACATCCACGAACACGCTGCCACTGACCTTGGCCGGTGTGACCTTGCCATGGGCGTGCACATACAGGGTTTGTTCCTTGCGCTGCAGGCCACCAGCGACCACAGCCATGGCGATGGAGCGGCCAAGGAAAGCGCTGTGGTAGCTCGATGTCACATGGCCCAGCATCTGGTTGGTCGTGCCGGTGGTGGCGCTCTCCATGATTTGCGCACCCTCGATCAGCACAGTGCCCGGGTCCTCGGGCAACAGCCCCACCAGCTGCTTGCGCCCTTCGCGTGCCGTGTCGCTGCGCGACAAGGAGCGCTTGCCCAGGAAACTGAACGGCTTTTTCATGCCCACCGCCCAGGCCATGTCCAGGTCCAGCGGGCTCATCGATCCATCGGTGTCCTGGCCGACGATGATGAAACCCTTCTCAGCGCGAAGCACGTGCATGGTCTCGGTGCCATAGGGTGTGATGTCGAACTCCGCGCCAGCGGCCATCACCATCTCCCACAGCGCGCGGCCATAGCCGGACTCCACGTTCAGCTCATACGACAGTTCACCCGAGAAGCTGATGCGGAACACCCGCACCGGCAGGCCACCCACCGTGCCGGCGCGCCAGTCCATGAACTTGAAGTTGTCGGGCGACAGGTCGATGTCGGTGCACAGCTTGGCCAGCACGGCCCGTGACTTCGGCCCCACCAGGGCGATGGTGGACCAGTGGTCGGTCACCGAGGTCATCCAGACTTTGAGCTCGGGCCATTCGGTCTGGTGCCAGCGCTCCAGCCAGTTCAGCACCCGGGCCGCGCCACCGGTGGTGGTGGTCATGTAGAACTGGTTCTGTTCGATGCAGGCGGTCACGCCGTCGTCCATCACCATGCCGTTTTCATCCAGCATCAGGCCGTAGCGGCATTTGCCCACGGCCAGTTGGCTCCAGGCGTTGGCGTAGATGCGGTTCAGGAACTCGCGTGCATCGGGGCCATCGATCTGGATCTTGCCCAGTGTGGAAGCGTCCATCACCGCCACACCATGGCGGGCCGCCAGGCATTCGCGGGCGACCGCAGCATGCAGGTCTTCGCCGGCTTTTGCAAAGTACCAGGGGCGCTGCCACTGGCCCACCGGCTCCAGCGCCGCACCGCGATGCACGTGGGAGGCGTGGATGGCGCTGTAGCGGTTCGGGTCGAACAGCTCTTCGCGCATGGTGCCCGCCAGCGCGCCCAAGCTCACCGGCGTGTAGGCCGGGCGGTAGGTGGTGGTGCCGACCTCATTCACCGGGCGCTTGAGCGCGCGGGCGGTGATGACGAAACCGTTGACGTTGGACAGCTTGCCCTGGTCGGTGCCGAAGCCCAGCGCAGTGTAGCGCTTGACGTGCTCGATCGAGTGGTAGTTCTCGCGCACCGCCAGTTCGATGTCGGCGGCGCTGACGTCGTTCTGGTAGTCCACAAAGGCCTTGGCGCCCGCGCCTTCGGGTTTGCCGTCCGGCAGGCGGAACATCGGACGAAAAGCCAGGCGCGGGGGTGCAGCGCAGGAAGGGGTTTGCAAGGGCTCACGCTTGCCACAGGCGCTCAACACCTGCTGCATCGCCTCGGTGGTTTGCACCAGCGCATCGGCCAGCTCGAACGCACCGGTCACCGAACCGACACAGGCCACGCCTTTGCGCCCGGTGCGCGGCGCCACAAAGGCGGCCACCGACTCGTCCCACTGCGGGCGGCTGCCATCGTGGCAGAACAGGTGCACGGTGGGCGACAGGCCGCCGGAACTCAACACCACATCGCAGGCCACGTGAACACTTTTGCCAACGACTTCGTCGCGGTTGGCGTGCAAGGGCACCAGGTTGACGCCTTTGACTTCACTGCCTCCGGTGACTTCGGCAATGCCATGGCCGGCCATCACGGTGTAGCTGTCGTTGCGGGCCATGGCGTTGTGGCGCACATCGGCCACCGTGACGGCAGCGCCCGCTTTGGCCAGGCCTTCGGCACAGTCGTGGATCAAATCGCTGGTGCCGCAGATGACCACCCGCTGGCCCACGAGCACACCGTAGCGATTCAGATAGGTCTGGCCTGCGGAGACGGTCATCACGCCCGGCAGGTCGTTGTTGCCGAACACCAGCGGGCGCTCGATCGAGCCCGTGGCCAGCACCACCTGGTGCGCGCGGATCTTGTGCATGCGCTGGCGCGGCAGATGGGTCAGGCGCTGCGACGGCGCGAGATGGTCCTGCACCAGTTCCACGGCTTGCACCAGGTTTTGCTCGTACATGCCAAAGGCGGTGGTGCGGGTCAGCACCGTCACGTGCGGCATGTCGGCCAGGGCGGTTTTCACCGACCGGATGTAGGCATCGCTGCCGCGACCATCGATCTGCACCTGCGGCACGGACAGCAGCCAGCCGCCCAGTTCATTCTGTTCGTCCAGCAGCACGGTCTTGAGTCCGGCACGGCCCGCCTGCAACGCGGCCAGCAGGCCGCAGGCGCCACCACCCACCACCAGCACGTCCACGTGGTGGTGCAGGTGGTCGTAGTTTTCCGGGTCCGGTTCCGTCGGTGCGTCGCCAAAGCCAGCGAACTTGCGGATCACGGTTTCATAGAACGGCCAGAGCTTTCGCGGCCACTTGAAGGTCTTGCTGTAGAAGCCCGCCGGCATGAAGCGCGCACCCTGACCGAACACCGACTTCAAATCGAAGTCCAGCGAAGGCCAGCCTGAGGTGGAGCGGGCGATCAGGCCGTCGTACAGCTCGACCTGGGTGGCCTTCACGTTGGGCACGGTGAGTGCGCCCACGCCCAGTTGCACCAACGCGTTGGGCTCTTCCGCCCCGGCACCGATGATGCCGCGAGGGCGGCCGTATTTGAAACTGCGTGCCATGCGGCGCACGCCATTGGCCAACAGCGCCGACGCCAGCGTGTCGCCAGGATGGCCTGCGTACTCGCGGCCATCGAATGTGAACCGGATCGTGCGCGTGCTGTCAATGCGCGCTCCGGTCTGTGCAACCCGGGTAGCGGTCATATTGCCTGCTCCTTGGCCATGTCTTCCAGGAACAGGGTCTTGCCTTCGGCCAGCGTCCAGCTGCCGGCGATTTCGTAGGTGGCGGTGTTGCGCTTCACGGCAAACACCTTGCGGCAGCCAGCCGTGTGTTGCCACTGCTCCCAGAACCACCCCTTGGTGTTGCGGCGCATGAACACGTAGTCGCCCCAGGTGGCGTCGTCCACGGCTTCTGGCTGGAGCGGGCGCGGAATGTAGGCTTCGCCGGCATGGCTGAACTCTTCTTCGTCCCGTGTTTCGCCGCAGTGCGGGCAATGAATCAAAAACATGTCAGTGGGCGACGCCTGCGGCGCCGTGTTCGTCGATGAGGTGACCCGAATGGAACCGGTCAACAGAGAAGGGTTTGGCCAGCGCGTTCGGCGCGCCCTGGGCCAGCATGTCGGCGAACACATGGCCCGATCCCGGCGTGGCCTTGAAGCCGCCCGTGCCCCAGCCGCAGTTGAAGAACAGGCCTTGCACGGCGGTCTTGGAAATGATCGGGCAGGCGTCAGGCGTCACGTCCACAATGCCGCCCCACTGCCGGTTCATGCGCACGCGGGAGAATTGGGGGAAAAGCTCGATGATGGCTGCGGCCGTGTGCTCGATCACGTGCGGGCTGCCGCGCTGGCCATAGCCCACGTAGCTGTCGATGCCTGCACCAATCACCAACTCACCTTTGTCGGACTGGCTGAGGTAGCCATGCACGGCGTTGGACATGATCACCGTGTCGATCACGCGCTGCATGGACTCGGACACAAAGGCCTGCAGCGGGTGGCTTTCCAGCGGCATGCGCAGACCGGCCATCTTCGCCAGCACCGACGAATGACCGGCGGCCACACAACCCACGCGCTCGGTCTTGATGGCACCCAGGCTGGTCTGCAGCCCGCGGATCCTGCCGCCTTCAATGTCCATGCCGGTGACTTCACAGCCTTCGATCAGGTCCACGCCCAGGCGGCTGGCGGCGCGCGCAAAACCGCGGGCCACGGCGTCGTGGTGGGCGATGCCGGCACGCGGTTGCCAACTGGCGCCCAGCACGGGGTAGCGACGGCTGCGGCTGCAGTCCAGTTGGGGAATCTTTTCTTTCACCTCCTGCGCGTTGAGCACATGGGCATCAATGCCCTGCAAGGCGTTGGCATTGACCCGGCGTTCGATGTCGCGCATGTCCTGCAAGGTGTGACCCAGGTTGAACACGCCGCGCTGGCTGAACATCACGTTGAAGTTCAGGTCTTCCGTCAGGCCCTCCCACAGTTTGAGCGAGTGTTCGTAGATCGCCGCCGACTCGTCCCACAGGTAGTTGGAACGCACGATGGTGGTGTTGCGTGCGGTGTTGCCGCCACCCAGGTAACCTTTTTCCAGCACGGCGATGCGCCCGACTTGGGGGTGGTTTTTGGCCAGGTAGTAGGCCGTGGCCAGGCCGTGCCCGCCGCCGCCGACGATGACCACGTCATAGGACGGCTTCAGCGCAACCCGCTCCCAGGCGGGTTCCCAGGTCTGGTGGTTCTTGAAGCCATGCTTGAGCAGACTCCAGAGTGAGTAATGTTGACCGCGCATGTTCGCTTGTGTTGAGGCCCAAAAGATCTGGCGCCATTGTTGGATCTCGCCGCCACGCGAACTTGCGCCAACCGGACGCGCAATGGCCAAATTCCGACATGGCACCGGGCATTGGGGACAACCCGGGGGCCGAAAAAGCGAGCAGCCAGGCGCTTGCGCGCCCGTCATCAGGGCAGCCACTGAGACCTGCCAGTCGTGCATCAACAGTTGCGAACCTGGCAGGGAGCCGTCGCCATAGAGAATGGCGAAATCGAAGCGCTCCTTGCGGAACTCGGTGTCCCAGATCGACGTGGCCAGTTCGATGTCGACGTCGATTCGCGCGGCCGCCCGCTGCCGCAGGCATGGGATCAGCCAGCGGGCTGCCAAAGCAGGCATCGCCAGGATCTTCACAGTGGGGCGACCACTGGCGGCGTGTGCCAGGCTGATGCAGGTCGAGGCCTTGGACCGTCAACCGGGTAAGGACAGGTCCCGATCCAACATGCAATCAATGAAAGCACCCAGTACCGCTGATCGGTGACGGCGGTTCGAGTAATAGAGGAACAGCCCCGGCCGCGTGAATGACCAGTCCGCGAGGACCTGCACCAGCCGACCCTGATCAAGATGCTCATCCATGCGTTCAAGGTCGAAGACATAGGCAATGCCCAGTCCCTCCAACGCAGCGCCGACACCGGTTTCTGAATGGTTGGTGATCAGCGGCCCATCCACCGCGACGTCAAGCCGCCGTCCCTTCTTCTGAAACTCCCAGTGATAAGCACGGCCGTCCGCCTGCAGTCGCCAGTTGATGCAGGCATGGCTATGCAGGTCGGTGGGTGTACGCGGTGTGCCACGGTGTCTCAGGTAGTCCGGCGAGGCGACCGCCTTCATCTTCACGTCCGGCGTCAAGCGCACGGCAATCATGTCTTTTTCCAGCCGCCCGCCCACGCGGATACCCGCATCGAAGCGGCCGGCGACGATATCGCTCAGCCCGTCGTCGACCACGATGTCCAGTGCCACGTCTGGGTGCGCACGATGAAACCGGCCAAGGCGTGGCGCAATGACCTGTCGCGCGGCCATCCCCAGCGTATTGATACGCAGTGTTCCGCTCACCTGTCCCGCAGCGGCACTGGCCTCGGCCACTGCGTCGGCCATCTCGCGAAACAGCGGTGCGATGCGGGCGTAAAGCTGCTCTCCGCTGGCCGTTGGCGCCACGCTGCGCGTGGTGCGGTTCAACAGACGCGTGCCCAGCCGGGCTTCGAGCAGCCGGATGGTCTGGCTCAGGGCTGAGGGCGAAAGGCCCAAATGTGCTGCCGCGCGCGCAAAGCTCTCGCGCTCGACCACCGCTGCAAAGGCCTTCAGTTCAGCGAACTCGGATCCACGCATTCTGTATCGTTTTCTACATAAGCTGTGCAAATTTTAGGTCATTCACTAAACCAATCCGCAGATGCATTCTGTGCACTTCATCAACCCAGGAGTTCGAAAAATGACCACTCTGATCCTGCCCGACCCCATTGCCGCCTACTTCGCGGCTGACCAGAAGGCACCCGAAACCGTTGCCCGCTGCTTCACGGCACAAGCCACCGTGAGAGACGAGGACAAGACCCATTCCGGCCGTGACGCCATCGCCGCATGGAGGTCGGAGGCGGCGGCCAAGTACACATACACGACTGAACCTTTCGAGCTCGATGTGAATGATGGCCATCCCGTCGTCTGTTGCCATGTGGCTGGCAACTTTCCTGGCAGCCCGGTCGACCTTCGGTACCACTTTCGCCTCGAACGCGGCTTGATCGCATCACTGGAGATCGCCCCATGAGCTTCGACCTTCAACTGCAAGGGCTGCGAGCGCTGGTAACCGGTGGAACCAAAGGTGTGGGCGCGGCCGTCACGCAAAGTCTGCTCGATTCGGGTGCGCGGGTGATGGCCACGGCACGTTCCGTACCTGCGTCTTCGACCCCGGACGTGATCCATGTGGCCGCCGATCTCTCCACGGCCGAAGGGGCGACGGAGGTGGCGCAGGCGGTTCTCAGACACTGGGGTGGCGTTGACATTCTGGTCAATGTGCTGGGGGGATCCAGCGCGCCGGGCGGGGGCTTCGCGGCCCTGGACGACGCCCAGTGGGCCAACGAGCTGAACCAGAACCTGATGCCCGCCGTGCGCCTTGACCGTGCATTGCTGCCAGCCATGCTGGCCCAAGGCTCAGGCGTCATCGTGCACGTAAGCTCGATTCAGCGCCTGTTGCCGCTGCCGGAGTCGACGACCGCCTACGCGGCGGCCAAGGCAGCCCTGTCCACCTACAGCAAGGCATTGTCAAAGGAGGTCACACCCAAGGGCGTTCGCGTGCTGCGCGTCTCGCCCGGATGGATCGAGACTGAAGCCGCCGTGGCGCTGGCAGGACGCCTGGCCGCCGAGGCTGGCACGGACTACGAAGGTGGCAAGCGGATCATCATGCAGTCGCTGGGTGGTATCCCGCTCGGGCGGCCGTCCAGGCCGCAGGAAGTCGCTGACCTGATCAGCTTTCTGGTGTCACCGCGCGCAGGCTCAATTTCAGGTTCGGAGCACTTGATTGACGGGGGCACGGTGCCGACTGTTTAGGAGCACGCCGGTCACGAAAATTATGGGAGTTTCGCGGCAAAAGTTACCGGCTGCTCAGGCTGGTTGCGGTCAAACGATTTCGGTGACGAGAGTTTTTCGAGGCGCCGTAAATCGGCCGTTCACCTCTCAGGTTCGCAAGGGACCCCTCGACCACCTGAACCGGTCGCTCGACAAGATCGACGTGTGCAAGCTACGAGAACGACCGCATACACCGAAGACGCAACGGACCGGATGCAGGCGCCTGGCTGAACCGGTCGATGGGTGGTTCAAGCGTGCAAACTGCAAGCGCCGTGCCCCCCGGGTGAGCGCGGGTGTCACACCATGGAGCGATTCCTAGACCCCGTCGGCGATGCGCATCACGATGCGCCCCTCGACGTCGCCGGCTTTCAAGCGCGCGAGGATCGCGTTGACGTTGTCGAGCCGGTCTTCGGCGAAGGTCGTGTGCACCTTGCCTTCGCCAGCGAACGCAAGCGCCTCCTGCAAGTCCTTTCGCGTGCCGACGATCGAGCCGCGCACGGTCTTGGCGTTGAGCACCATGTCGAAGATCGGCAGCGCGAAGTCGCCCGGGGGCAGGCCCACCAGCGCCATCGTGCCGCGCTTGTGCAGCATGCCCAGCGCCTGCGAAAACGCGGGCCGCGACACCGCGGTCACCAGCACGCCATGGGCGCCGCGTATGGCGCGCTGCACTTCCTGCACCGGGTCTTGTGTTTTTGCGTTGATCACCATGTCGGCGCCCAGGGACGTTGCCAACGCCAGCTTGGCATCGTCGATGTCGACGGCGATGACGTGAAATCCCATCGCCTTGGCGTACTGCACCGCGAAGTGGCCCAGGCCACCGATGCCGGAGATTGCGACCCAGTCGCCGGCCTTGCAGTCGAGCATCTTCAAGCCCTTGTAGACCGTGACGCCAGCGCACAGCACCGGCGCAATCTCGGCGAAGTCCATGTTCGCCGGCAGGTGGCCGATGTAGCCGGGATCGGCCAATACGTACTCGGCATACCCGCCGTTGACGGTGTAGCCCGTCATCTGCTGCTCGTCGCACAGGGTTTCCCAGCCGGTGATGCAGTGCTCGCAGTGGCCGCAGGCGGTGTGCAACCAGGGCACGCCGACACGGTCGCCTTCCTTGATGCCTTTGACGCCGGCACCGAGCGCGGCCACGAAACCGACGCCTTCGTGGCCAGGGATGAAGGGCAAGGCAGGCTTGACGGGCCAGTCACCTTCGGCGGCGTGCAGGTCGGTGTGGCACACGCCCGAGGCGACCACCTTGACCAGCACCTGACCGGGTGTGACTTCGGGGACCGGCACTTCTTCGATCCGCAAGGGCTGGCCGAAGCCGTGGACGACGGCGGCTTTCATCAGTGTCATGGTGATCTCCAGACGAGTTGGATGGATCGCACAATCCGCAAGACCGCGCGATCCTGGGCGTCCAGCCTCCCATACGGCGGTCCTTGAACGAACGACTGGGCCGTGATGAAGCGGCACAGCACGAAGCTGGCAAGGTGCGCCGAATCGCCACCTGTGTCTGTGTGCCAGCGCACACGCAGCGTGTGTCTTGAGTTTCCTGGGTTATGAGCTTGAGATATTTGCTGTGTATACCCAGCGATCTAAGTTGATGCTAGCTGAGGTTGATCGACCTATGCAGTCATTCACGGCTTACAAATCAATGACTTGCAGCAACGTATGACAGCGCGACCAGCATCACCATATGACACCAAGCAGGAACGGCAGAAGCCGGACGACGTCGGTGTGTCACATGCAACACCTGAAAGGCCCTCATTCATGTGCGTTGTAGCCAGCAGAGCACTCGACCTTTGGGCTCCTCCCACCCCTTTTTGAACAGGCTTTGCTCCAGACGAGACCTCTTCAGAATTATCCGAAACAGCGCCTCACGGCTGAATCACCCCGGGAAGGAGACGGTTAACCCCGAAGTGTTCTTATGGCCGGAGATACGGCAACCCGATACCATGCTTCGCGCATACATGTTCGTAGTGTTCAAGCGCCTCTGCCAACTGATCTTTCATGTCGTCAAGCTCGGCCGACAGGTCATCCAGGTGTCGCGCATTAAGCGACCGAACGACTTCGCCCAGCCGCCCAACAAGCCCGTGCAAGGTATCGCCCTGGACCACAATCCCTGGGAATGCCCGATCTGGTAGCTGGACAACAGCAAAATTGATTGGCCTACTCAGAAGGCGTATCGCTTGGTTCGTTGAATTCGAATCGCTCATTTCGGCTTAAAAGTGATGTGGGGTTTGTCGGTATCCACAGTCCCCCTGTGGAAGTCCTGGTTACGCGGTTCGCCTATGCCTCGCGGCCCCTCCGGTGTTGATTCATCAACACAACTGAGCCAGTGATCACGTCGAATATTGAGCCACTGGGTTGATGGATGTTCTGGCTACTCGGTTGTGGATAAGGGCGGATTCAAGTCTGAAGATGGCATGGTCCGCCCACCTACAGCGCTGCTGCTGAAATGAGGCTGCCATCGGTCGACGGTGGGACCTCGCAGATACGGCATCCGAGTGCCAAAGTGGAGGTTCTTGCAACCACTTGATCTGG
>NZ_JAVDWU010000004.1:0-534763 GCF_031457455.1 Hydrogenophaga palleronii | reverse complement strand
AGGCCAGACACCCAGTCTGGCCGTCGTCGTGCGCCTAGATTGGCGCTGTTTTCAACCCATTCGCACTTGGAAAAATAGTGTGAACAGGCCCTAGAGCCCGGGCAAACACATCCCCGCCCCAAAACGCGCCCATTCTGATCCGGTCGTTCCGTCTGGGACAATAGCCGTTTGCCCACGCCCGCCATGGACCTTGCACTGATCATCCAGACCATCGCCATCTACGCCATTCCGGTGCTGTTTGCCATCACCGTGCACGAGGCGGCCCATGGCTATGCGGCACGCCATTTTGGCGACAACACGGCACACATGATGGGGCGCATCACGCTCAACCCCATGAAGCACATCGACCCGGTGGGCACCATCGCGATGCCGCTGATGCTGTACTTCGCCACCTCCGGCGCCTTCCTGTTCGGCTACGCCAAGCCCGTGCCAGTCAATTTTGGCAACCTGCGCCGTCCCAAGCGCGACATGATCTGGGTCGCGCTGGCAGGCCCGGGTGCCAACCTTGTGCAGGCCATCGGCTGGACGGTGCTGCTCTACCTGCTGGTAGCGACCGGTGTGGAAGAGGTGTTCTTCCTGAAGATGTGCCAAGCCGGTGTGCTGGTCAATCTTGTGATGTTTGCCTTCAACCTGTTTCCACTGCCACCCCTCGACGGCGGGCGCATTCTGGTCGGATTGCTTCCCTGGAAGCAGGCCGAACTGGTCTCTCGAGTCGAACCCTGGGGCTTCTTCATCGTGCTGGCGCTCGTGATCACCGGCGTTGTCGGCAACTTGTGGCTGCGCCCCCTGATGGTGCTCACCCACAGTGCCATCGAGGTGTTGCTGACGCCTCTGCGCCTGCTGATCCTGTGAGGCCGTCTTTCCCAGCTTCGATTCAGACAAACACAGCTCCATGAAAACCCTGCGCGTTCTCACCGGCATCACCACTTCTGGCACGCCCCACCTGGGCAACTACGTGGGCGCCATTCGCCCCACCGTGCGCGCCAGCCGCCTTGCGGAGGTTGAAAGCTTCTACTTCCTGGCCGACTACCACGCCCTCATCAAGGTGGGCGAACCGGCCCGTGTGCAGCGATCCACGCTGGAGATTGCAGCCACCTGGCTGGCTTGCGGGCTCGATCCCGAGAAGGTAACCTTCTACCGCCAGTCAGACATCCCTGAGATCCCCGAGCTGACCTGGCTGCTCACTTGCGTGACCGGCAAGGGGGTGCTCAACCGGGCGCATGCCTACAAGGCTTCGGTGGACAAGAACACCGCTGCGGGCGATGACCCGGACGCTGGCGTGACCGCCGGCCTGTTCATGTACCCGGTGCTGATGGCGGCGGACATCCTGATGTTCAACGCTCACCAGGTGCCCGTGGGACGCGACCAGATCCAGCACATTGAAATGGCGCGCGATATGGCGTCGAGTTTCAACCATCTGTATGGCGAGCACTTCACCCTGCCGGAGGCCGCCATTGAAGAGCATGTGGCCACCTTGCCAGGCCTGGATGGCCGCAAGATGAGCAAGAGCTACGACAACACCATTCCGCTGTTCGCCCCCAAGGACCAGTTACGCAAGCTCATCATGGGCATCCTCACCGACTCGCGCGCACCCGGTGAGCCCAAATCCACCGAAGGTTCAGCGGTGTTCCAGCTGTATCAGGCCTTTGCCACCGCTGAAGAAACCGCGGCACTGGCCCGGGCCTACGCAGACGGCATTGCCTGGGGCGAAGCCAAGCAGCTCGTGGCAGACCGACTGGAGCGCGAGATCGCTCCCTTGCGCGAGGTGTACGACGCCCTGATCCAGAATCCGGCCCAGATCGAACAGACGCTGTTGCAAGGGGCCGAAAAGGCCCGCGCCATTGCCACGCCCTTTACCCGCCGCCTGCGCCATGCGGTGGGCCTGCGCCCCTTGCAGTCTGCCCCCGTGGCTGCCGCCAAGCCCAAGAGCGCCAAGGCCGCTGCGCCCAGTTTCAAGCAGTACCGCGCCGACGATGGCCTGTTCTGCTTCAAGCTGATCGACGCCAATGGCGAGTTGCTGCTGGAAAGTCTGGGATTCGCTTCCCCCAAAGAGGCCGCACAACTCATTACACAATTGCAGCAAACAGGTGTCCCGGCGCTGGAAGCCAACCTGCCCCAACTCAAGTTGCTTGGCACCATGGCGGATGTACAACGGGCACTGGCTCATTTCAATCCTTTGGTCGCCTGAACGGGCAAGGCCTTGTTTTGCGTGAAAATGGAGCCAGCTGCTGGTTGCAAGACCCGAGCGGCAACCCCGGCCCAACCAAAAAGTACAAACAAGGTCTGCATTTCCTGCCCACACACTATCGCCAAATGCCTCCTTTGCCGATATGCTCTCGCTCTGAAACCCTTTATCAACAGCATCGCCTGCCATGAGTATTTTTGTCATTGATGATCACCCGCTGATGCGTGAGGCAGTGGTCATGCTGTTGCGGCGCCTGCGTTCGTCCACCCAGGTCGTGGAGCTTGAGCGCCTGGCATCGGTCAACCGCGCGATTGCCGAGCACGGAGAACCCGAGCTCGTGTGTCTGGATCTCAAGCTGCCCGACACCAACGGCGTGTCCGGCGTTCGTGAAGTCAGGCAGATGCTGCCCGACACTTCCCTGATCGTGCTCTCCGCGTCTCCCGCATCGGACTACGAAGACCTGGCCCGTGAAGCCGGTGCCGACGCCTACGTCGAAAAGTCCGCCGGCGCTGCCCAGATCGCCAAAGTGCTGCGCGAGTTTCTCGCCGACGAAATCGAGGACGAAAACGCACCGACGATTCCCGAAAAGCTGTCCAAGCGCCAGAAGCAGTTGCTGGTCATGCTGGATCGCGGTCTTTCCAACCGGGACATCGCCGAGCAGCTCCAGATCAGCGAACACACCGTCAAGGTGCACCTGTGGCGGCTTTTCCGTCGCCTCAACGTGAAAAGCCGGTCGCAAGCCAGCCACCTGGCCCGCACCGCCGGTCTGCTGGATCTCTAAACACGCTTGCGCGCCCCGGCACCGCCGGGCTCACCTCTCGTCAGGGCACCATCCAACGGTGCCCTGATTTGTTTCAGGCCGCCAGAACCTGAGGCGTTTCGGTCTGGGTGAAGGCCGGCAACATCACGCGGAACACGCTGCCCTTGTTGGCCGTGGACGACAGGGCCAGCTGGTAGCCCATCAACGTGGTCAGCTTGGACACGATGGTCAGCCCCAGGCCCAGGCTGTCTTCCGTGCCCTGGTGCTGGGATACCCGGAAGAACTCCTGGAAGATCGCCTGCTGGTGTTCCCTGGCGATGCCCACACCGGTGTCCCAGACCTCGAACACCAGCATGTCGGTGCGGTGCCTGAGCCCGAGCAGCACGCCGCCCTGGTGCGTGTGCCGCAAGGCATTCGACACCAGGTTGCCCAGAATGCGCCGCAGCACCACCGGGTCGGCCCAGATGGTCGTGGCCCTGGCGTGGGTGCGCAGACTCAGCGACTTGCCCGCTGCCACCGGTTCAAACTGGAGCGCAACATCGGCCAGCAGCGCCCGGACATCCACATGCTGAAGCTTGACCTTGTAGTTGCCGGCGTCGATGCGGGTCAGGTCAAACAGGGAGTCAAACAACTCATTGATCGCCCGGGTGGACTGCAGGATGCGCGGCGCGATGTCGCGCGCCATCTCCGGCTCGGTGGCCAGCCAGTCGGCATACAGGCTCAGCGCATGCACCGGCTGGCGCAGGTCGTGCGCGGCAGACGCCAGAAACCGGTTCTTGGTGGCCACGGCCCGGAGCGAGGCCCGGGTTTGCTGGGTGAGCGAGTCGATCAGCTCCTGGTTTGAAAACTGCAACTCGAAACTGGAACGGTGAATCTGGTGAAGGCGAAGGCCCGCCGAGCGCAGCAGCCACCAAAAAATCAGCAACAGTGCCACCAGCGAAAGCATCAGGTTGAGCTCCGCCATGCTGACCAGGCCCATGGCCAGCGGCAGCAAGATGCCCACCAGGGTCGAACCAAGCAGTGCACTGGTGTACCCCTTGAAGACCTTGAGGTAGGCGCTGAAAGAGGTGAGCGACATCAGACCGTGGCCCAACACCACCAGCCCACACACGAACAGGGTCGATATGCTCATGTTCATGGAGGTCAACCAGACGGAAACTCCCCAGCACAGACCCGAGACCGGCCAGGTCCAGCCGTAGCGCCGCATGAACTCCACCCGTGAAGGGCCCTCCATGTTGTCGTACTGCAGCCGGTAGATGCCGACCATTCGGTAGCGGTAGGCCAGCACCAGGAACATCACCAGCACCCATCCCCCCAGCACCAGACTGTTGACCTCGCCAGCCATCAGGTAAACCATGACCGGCAACACCAGCAGGCCTGAGATCAGCGACGGCGTGACGTTGTCCATCAAGACGCCAATGAGCTGGGCATCGACCCATTGGTCTCGCACTTCCTGGGAAGCGGGCAAATGCTGGTGCGTGGCGGGCTGGGTATCGACGAGCATGGAGGTGCGTTGATCTGGCGACCCGGCATTGTCGCACCCGTCTCCCGACACGCCATGAATGAAACGCGACTTTTGCGTGCTGCTAGAATCGCTGGTTCGACACGGAGAGATGGCAGAGTGGTCGAATGCACCGGATTCGAAATCCGGCGTACAGGTTCTCCTGTACCGAGGGTTCGAATCCCTCTCTCTCCGCCAAGATACTGGCCCCGGCGCTATATTTTATGTAGCTTCCGGGGCTTTCTGTTTTTGGCCGGTTTGGCGATGTAACGGCGGATGTAAGACCGTTTACCTGTTCGCTCGCATCAAAGGACCAGCAGTCTTCTGCAAATTCTTAGCGATTCAAGGTTTCAAACTTCAGGCTAGGCGTTCATCGGGGTCATTGCCCCCCGCGAGCCTTGAGGGTTTGGCCAGGGGCCCCCTCTATCTGCAGTAAATTGCAAGTATTTAGATCGCGGGTTCAGACCTCCAGAGCACTGCAGATCGCGGCGCTATGCTTACGTCATGTGCAACCTCTACGGATCCACCAAGCTCGAAGGCGTTCGGAAGCACTGGCAACCCTCGGTCGCTGATCACCTGATGTGGGACGGTGGTGTCGTGGCACCGCGCAAGCCCGGGCCCTTCATCCGGCGCGCTCGTGACGATGCAGGCTACTCGCGCGAACTGGTCGTCGGTCGCTGGGGCTTGATCCCTTGGTTCTCCAAGACGGCCGACATCAAGTTTTCAGCGAACAACGCCCGGTCTGAGGTGTTGGCGAGCAAAGCCAGCTTCAAACACCCGTGGGCACGTGGCCAGCGGTGCATCTCGTCACCTAAACGGATTGTTTGCGGCATCGGACGCAGACGTTGGACCTGCGTGGTCATTTGGCTTTGATGCACCCCCCGCCGCCGCCTGCAAGCCGACGTCGTTTGCCTTGCCATTCGGCCGTTCGGCCACATAGGCAATCCAGGGTGGCTCGCTGCACATGAGGACTTGAACGTCCCCCAGCTCCCTTGCGTGGGGCTTCTGCGCCCCCTTACGCCCCTCCTGGACGGCTGAACGCAGGAGCTGTTCGCCGGCGACGGCACCTTCGTCCATTGGGATGGCTCTCAGAACTGCCTCCCACAGCCTCCGCTCAAGGTCTTTTGGCGCGTCCTTGTGCCGAAATAGGCCTTCTGCGACAAGCTGAAGAATTCGGCAAACAGCTCCAAAGTGACACGGCCCCCCGTCGGCCAGCCGCTGCAGGAACTCCACCGATACCCGAAAGGCAGAGTTGAACTCCGTCTCTGGCAGCGCAAGGTGCCTCGTAAATCGAGACATGCCGAACTTGAGCCACTCGGTCCCCTGGTATGCCATGAAGGCGAGGTCTTCGGATGCTATCGAGATGAACGTTCTGTTAGCAAACAACTGCCGAATCGTAGCCAGTGAGTACGACATTGGAGAAAGCTTGCCAAGGTCTCGCGCGTACATGAGCAGGGCTTGCGGCCACACCCCCGGGATGCCCAGGTGGGCAGCCAAGAAGCGCAATCGTGCATCCTGTGAAATCAATGTCGCTCCGTGCTCCGCCGCCGCGAGAACTACCGAAAACTCCTCTGTTGATATGGCGCGTTCGAGCTGGCGGTGGGTACTGGATATCGAGTCAGTTCCGTAGGCAGCAACAACATGGCAGTGCTTTCGCATGGCCTCGACAACAGCCTGGAGGAAGCGTATCTCTCGCTGGCGCTGCTCGACAGTCACCTCAACAAACCCCAGCTTTCCATCCTGCTCAAACGCCGTGCCCTCCGTTCTCTCCGTCTGTGCTTCGGCGAGCTTCGCTTCCAAAGCATCTCGCGTATGCGATGTTATGAGGAGAGTTGGCACCACTGTCAGAACATTGAGGCACTCCAGAGTCCCGAGCTCTACGAGAGTCACGGCATCAATGAGGTATGGGCCTGCGCTCGACTTGAGGCCTTCAATGACTTGCGCTCGTTCATTCGGATTGCCTCCGCTAACCTGAATGGCCGGTCCATCCGGGCGCCAACCGCGCACGACATCAAGCACATCCCTCCCGAGCAACTTGGCGAGTCCTCCCAAAGTGATTGGGGAGGACGCGTACATATCAAGGGTCCTCGTGGCGTGGTCGCTGAACTGCCTGAGCTGACGAGTGAGTCCACCGAAATCAGGCTCGCCAGTCTTCTCGTTGTGAACCATCACCATCCGCACAACCGTTGATGGCACCAGAGGTGCGTTGAGCGCAAGCTGGGAGAGTTCGAGCAAGCGGCGATACGCCGAACAGATGCGCCGAACAGTCAGAACTCGTGGCTCGCCCTGGGGGTCAGGCACGGCAAGTTCTGCGCCTATGACGAGGCCCGCGACAACGGAGGCTTCCCTCGACGCGGCACTCAAGAACTCCGGTGTGGACGGGAGCTCGGGAAGGTCGGCCGGGTCAAGCGTGAAGACTTGGTCCCTGCCTTCCTTGTCCGTGACGGTCACCGAGGCGCCCGGCAATACGCTAGGCAGCTCTTCCTCCATGAGCGGTAGCTCGTCAGTAACTGCCAGCAGTGCCACGACGTGGGCCGCTGCGACCTCTGTGCTGTCCAGCCGCTTTCGGCGCATAACATAGAGCCGACGCAGCGCTCGTTCCTTGTACCCGTGTCGCAGCTCCAGCGTGGCAAGCTGAGTCACCTCTTGAGTGCTTCCGGACAGTTCCAATGGCGCGTCTTTAAGCACCGCACTGACCTTCTCAGCAGAAGTGCGCGCGGCCACCATCACTCTCAGCAGCCAACTTCGTACTTCGCCCGGAGCTTGGTCGAACTCGGCGGGAACCAGTTTGGCCAGTAGGCTCCAGTCGCCTGCAAGCTGTCCGAGCTCCATGGCCATGTGCCGAGTGTCGGCGTGCGACTCCCAGCCCGCCGGGAACGTGTCAATGAGCTCCTTCGCCTTTGCGCGTCGTCCGGACCGGAGGTAGCAGAACAACAGGTCAGCATGAAGCTGGCTGTGCTTGCCTAGAGGTGCAATTTGCTCAAATACCGTAGCGGCTTGCGCATACTCGCGAGCGAACAGCAGGCATTGCGCCACCAAGTACCGGTCACCAGATTCGGTGCTCTTTGGTAGCAGCTCCGTCGCACGTTGGATACGCTCCACCGCCTCGTCAGGGAAGCCAGCATTTCGCAAGACTTGCGCTCCTGCCACTAGCTCGGGTACCGAGTGGGCTATGGCCCAATCAACGGTGCGCACGGCCTTGAGCGCCGCTTGCACATCGGACTTGGCCAGTACGGTCCACCGCATCCCGGTGATGTTCCGAACCAAGGCGGGTTGCTCGGGTTCAAGCCGTTTCGCCGCGTCAAGCGCGCTGTCCACTGCGTCAAGGTCGTCGGCCTCGCCCGCTAGCTGAGCAAATGTCGCAAGCGCCTCTTTCGGCATGACGTCAATCTGGGGCTTGCCGATGGCGATGGCGCCGCCGCGGTCGCCAGCCGCTGCCAAGCCCTCAAATTCGACTCGCAGGAAGGCCGGCGAAGATACTCCATGGGCGCGTGCTTCTTGCAGCACTGCCAATGCAACAGCCGGCTGTCCGAGGAGCAGGTGAGCCATCGCAAGGTTCGCAGCAGCGGCGGCAACCGTTCCGGGGCTCTGAACGTGCCACAACCGCTCTTCTCGCGGTGAGAACTCGCTGGTACACCGCTCAAGCGCCGACCTCTCATCGGTACCAAACACGCGGAACGCTGCCGAAACGCCGTCGCCAGCGGCGCGGTCCAGGCACAAGGACAAGGCGGTGTCACGTGTGAAGAAGCTCGGAGTAGCCGCATCAAGAGCTTGAAGTGCAGCCTGCGCAGCTCCGGCCTTGTCGCCGTGCCGATGGCGGCTCCACGCGAGCATCTGCAAGGCGTCCGCCTCATGTCTCAGCGTCGAAGGAATGTCCTCAAGGGTGAGCTTCTCATTGAGATTCAATCGCGCATTTGCCGTCACTTGCCACACCGCCAGTGACTCGGGGAAGGTCTTCAGGGCCTCAGCGCCCGCTGCGGCAGCCGCGGCTGCTTCGCCCTGCAACAGCAGACCTCGAACACCTGCAGCGGCAAACTTGTCCTCGTCCTTGTAGAGTTCCGCGGCTCGAATGAAGTCGACCGCAGCCGCTTTGCCGCCCTCGAGGTGCCATTTGCACGTTCCTCGCAGCAGGTGCCATCGGGCCTCCTGATGCGCATCGAACTGGTCACGGGACTCACCCACTCTAACCAAGTCCTCAAGCGCGTCGCGGTAGCGAAGCTCTTTGATGCGCGCGTGAACCCCGTCCAGTTGTCCCGAAATCAGCTTGTTGACGGAGTCTTCACGGGCAGCCGGCAGTTGGTCCTGAACAGCCGACTGAAGGCTGCCCTCCTTGAGGGACTCCACCAGCCCGGAGAGGCGTGCGAGCTCAACAGCCACGGCTTCCGAAGCCGGAGCCCGGCTGGACGCCTGCTTTGCCAACGGAACGACTGCGAAGGGTGACGCAAGAAAGTTGCGCGCACCGGCGAACAGGCCGTTGAGGCGCCTACCGAGGACAACATCCAAGTTGTCAAAGGTGACGGTGCCAGCGACTCCGTTCGCAGTCACGCATGCGGTCACCAACGCCGACCAGATTTCCTGAGAGTTGGCTACCTCACCTACCAGCGCTGCCGCGTGCCGTATCGAGTTCAGGTGAACGACGTGTTCAGCAGTCCCGTCTTGATCAAGGTCATGCGGCAGGCAATTCAGGTGCTTGACGAATTCAAAGAGCTCATGGTCATCAATCGTTCGGTCTGCGTAGGTCTCGGCGATCTTTCTGACAGCTGCTAGCGCGGTCCGATTCGCCGGATTGCTGAAGTCGTCAGCCGCGACCTTCTTGAGAAACTCCGCCGGCGTTGCCGAGTACCGAGCCCAGGTGCAGACCGTGGCGGCGCCCTTCATTGCTGCGGCGCTCGCGGTGTCGTAGATGAGGAATATGGAGTCCCGGCCGCGGACAAACTCGTCGGAGTTGCAGTCTGTCCAAGCCGCCCCTACGGACTCGGCAAATGCCTTGTCTTTCTCGCGCGCGGTCAGCGTGCGCTTCATCTGCAGCAACGCACGAGTCCGCTGACCGTCGCCCATTTCAATGAGGCAAACCAAGTCATCCGTGTGGTGCCCGTGGATTCGTGCCTGGAACCTGAGTTCGACAATGCGCCCGTCCTGCGCACCTGGAACGAGCGAGCCTAGGCACATTGCAAGCAGGCGAGACGCCTGCACTCGATTCTCAAAGGACGTGCCGCCTCCCCCGGTGGAGGCCGGGTTCGATAGCCTCTTCGCTTTCGGCTTATCGGTGCCTTTGCCCTTGCGAGACGTCATTGATGTGCGGTACTACCCGGGTGTTCTCAGTTACTTCATGTTCGCTCGATTCTGCCAGTCCACCTTGCAGTGCTGCGCCCGCGAAGAGTCATTGTTGTGTGACCAGTTTGCAGTGACTTGGCGCACGACAGCAACCTGGCCGTCAGCGCAAGGAGGCCACGGCACTCAAAAGGATGACCAAGCGACCAGATCACTTCGAGATCAAAGCGGCTAGCGTCGCCGAAGTCCGACGACAACAATGCCTCGAATAGCCGCCACTCAGGCAAGTGCACGACACCGCGCTGAACAGCTGCTTGGTGGCATTCAGCATGAGCACGCCTTGCAGCACCGACCGCCCGCTACCGCTGCACTACCCACCTTAACTTGTGACGACAATGCGCCGCATAAGGACTGGACCACCCGCTCATTTTGTGCGAGAAGCCGGGTCGCGCGATTCGGGCGTGAGATGCAGACCTCCCGTCTGGTGCTCCCCAATGCCTTTGTGATGTATTTCCATTGCCCCCGGCGTCCTGACTGCTGGCCTAGAATGAGAAAAATACAATCTGAAACACAACGAGACGGGGTGGGGAAACTGATTGCTGCTGCATTGGTCCTGTTGCTGGCCGGCTGCGCCGTTCCCCACGCTCCTCAATCAGGAGCAATCGCCCGCCGATCGTCTGCTGTACGCCGACGCCGGAGCGAGAGGCCCGTGAAGCCCGTCGAAGTCTATGGCGAGATGCTGCTCCCACCGCCCCCCATGGGATCACCGGTCGGAACTGCGCAGCAAGCGAGCAAACAAGTAGTTCAAGGAGGAGAAATGGCAACTCGGTTTCGCAAGTCATTCAAGCTTGCACCTGGGGTCAAGATGAACCTCAGCGGTGGTGGAATCAGTTGGACACTTGGTCCGCGCGGTGCTTCGATTGGCATTGGCAAAAGAGGCACTTTTCTTAACGCTGGCATTCCCGGAAGTGGGCTCTCCACTCGTTTCGCACTTTCAGGAAACGGGTCGAGTGCCTCGCGGCCTGCCACACGGTCCGTGGGGCGAGCTTCTCCAGCGATCAAAACGGTAAACGTCTCCCTGACCGTTGGGGTTGGCGACGACGGCGTGGTCACCTTCCAGGATGAGAACGGAAGCCCAGCGTCAGACGCGTTGGTCGCTGCGGCCAAGAAACAGCAGGGGCCAGCGATCATGGCTCAAATCCAAGCCAAGTGCGACGAGATCAATGGCCAGGTTGCCGGCCTGGGGCAACTCCACTTGGATACCCCGCTCCCCACCCAGAAGCCCCAGTACGTAGCCGCATCATTTGACATTGAGCGCCCAAAGCGCGCCGCACCCAAGGTGCCAGGCTTCATAGATCAGCTTTTCAAGAGCCGACGAAAGAAGATCGAAGCCGAGAATGTGGCCGCCGAAGCAAGGTACCAAGTGGCGTGCGAACAGTGGGATGCTGACAAACAACTGTTCGAGTCCGCAGAGCACCGAAAAGAGAAACTTGTGCGCCAAGCCGTGGCGGGTGATCCGCAAGTGATGGAGGAATTCTTCGGCGAAGCTCTGATGGACATTGTGTGGCCGCGGGAGACCCTTGTGTCGTTCGAGGTCCGGGGCAACGGAAAAGGGCTGGCCTTTGACGTCGATCTTCCAGAGTTTGAGGACATGCCTACCAAGACCGCAAGCGTGCCGCAGCGGGGTTATCGCCTCTCAGTAAAGGAGATGGGACAGACGGCCGTGCAGCGTCTGTACGCCGAGCACGTTCATTCCATCGCATTTCGGCTCATCGGCGAGGCGTTCGGTTTGCTCCCTACAGTGCAAGAGGTTTCACTGTCGGGCTATTCGCAGCGCGTCGACAAGAGGACTGGGCACGTTGTTGACCAGTACCTGCTATCCGTCGTCGTGTCGCGTGCTCCGTGGCAAGAAACCAATTTCCGGGCTCTGAAAGAGCTTGATGTCGTCGAGGCCCTGGGGCGCTTCCAGCTCAGGCGGGAAATGAGTCGATCCTTTTTGTTCAAGCCCGTTGAGCCGTTCTGAACATGAGAGCCACCGGCCGCATCTGGACAAAGCCTTGAAGAGCTCTTGGCCTCATTTGACCTCTTCTTTTATGACAGTGCGGCCTCGGCAAATCGCCTTCGGGTTGCATTGGAGCTGCTGATGAAGTAGCTCGGCATGTTCGCTTTGGCGACGGGCAAGTCCGCCCCGAACTTGGACGGAGCGATCAAGAATTTCTCCACCAAGAGCGCCGTGTTGGGCGCTCAGCTTATGTCCTTAAAGTAGCTGGGCAATCTGCTAGCCACGTAGGCTCGGCCAGTCGGTCAGATATCTTGGACGCATTCGAGATCTTGGAGCAAGTGCTGGCGGAGATTTTAGAGCGCCGATCAGAGCGCGTCGCCGAACTGGCCAATGAACTGACCGCTCGGCACGGGAGCAAGAAAGCTAGCTAGAAATTAGCTTCGCGGTGGCGTTTCGCTGCCTCGGTGATTTTGGGATTGATCCTGCTGAAGAACGCGACGCTTTTCTCCGTGTTTCCGGGGAGCGGCTACGTTGTGCTGGCAGCCTTGCACAAGGAGCTGCAGAGTCCAGAGCAGCGCTCAGCCCGAGGGGTCGGCAACGATTCACCCGTTCTTCGCCACTCTCCTCACTGTGGGGGTTGGAGCAGCGCCACGGAAGGCGTAAAAAAGTGCCTGAAATGCTGCTGTCCATCCTGGGCTTGGCGTTTCTTCAAGGGGTAAAGCATGGCAACCCGATCGAAACCGGCACCGGCTGCGTTGGCGATGAAGCATGGTGCAAAACGCGTCAAGCAGATGGTGCCCGCCGCGAGCGCCAATGCATCGACAGCTGCACCGAAGAAGACAAAGCCAAAACCCAGGACAAAGCCCAAGTCCAACGAGCCGATCGACCTGACCTCGCGGCTTTTCGATGCCCGGCCGGACCGTCTCGACTTCCGCGATCTGGGCTATGAACCGCCGCTGCGCTCACTGGACACCCACTATCCCGCGCAGGCCTTTCTTGCAGAGGCCGTGCCCGCCTACGTGCAGGCGGGTCTGGTGCTCGACCAGGGACAGGAGGGCGCCTGCACCGGCTTCGGACTCGCGACCGTGGTCAATTACCTGCTCTGGATCCGACGGTATGGCCAGGATGGTGGCGACGCCGTGGTCAAGGTCAGCCCGCACATGCTGTACGAGCTGGCCCGGCGCTACGACGAATGGGAGGGGGAGGCCTACGAAGGGTCTTCGTGCCGTGGGGCGCTCAAGGGATTTCACAAGCACGGTGTCTGCCAGATGCACTATTGGCGCACAGACCACCATGGCGCGCGTGGCCAGCTCGAATGGGAGCTGGACGCGCTGAAACACCCGCTCGGGGTTTACTACCGGGTGAACAAAAAGTCGGTGGTCGAGATGCAGGCGGCAATCAACGAAATCGGCGCCATCTATGTGTCGGCCCGAGTTCACGACGGCTGGGACAAAGTGGCGCGACTGGCTCGCCCGCCCGAATCCCACGACGAAGCAGCACTGCCGAGCATTCCGGCGGCCAGCCGGAACTCGCCCTGGGGTGGCCACGCTTTTGCGCTGGTGGGGTACAACGACCGTGGCTTTGTGGTGCAGAACTCCTGGGGCACCCGCTGGGGTGCTGGGGGGTTTGCGGTGCTGCCCTACGCAGACTGGGTGGTACACGGCACCGACGCCTGGGCGGTTGCACTGGGGGTGCCTCAAAAACAGGCCATGTCACCCGAACGCATTGCTGCCTTGCGCTGGCCCACCCGCAGTGGGCGTTCGATCGGCTTTGCCGTGCGCAGCACCGTGAACGAAGACAACCCGGTCGATGACTCCTGGCCCATCGACAAGCCGTTTCTTCACAAGCAGTACCAGCCCTGGCCCACCGCCAAAGCCTATGAACACACGCTCGTGACAGGCAACAACGGCCACGTGGTCGTCACCGATCTGGCCGCCGGCATTGACGGCAGCGAAGCCGCCTTCGTGCAGGCGCAGGTCAACCGCGCACTGAACCACTTTCAATCGCAGGGCAGCGCGCGCATGGTGATCTATGCTCACGGCGGCCTCAACAGCCAGGGCGAATCGATCGAGCGCATTCGCCTGCTGGCGCCCTACTTTGAAGCCAACGGCATCTACCCGCTGTTTCTGACCTGGCGCACCGGCCCGCTGGAAACCTTGAAGCACATGCTGGAAGACAAGTTGCGCAAGCTGTTTGGTCTGGACGACGACGCGCGCGCCCGGGGCCTGTTCGACCTGCTGGCAGACGCACGCGACCGCAGCGTGGAAGTGGTGGCCAACAAGGCGTTCAAGGGATTGTGGTCAGAAATGCGCGAGAACGCCCAATTGGCAGCCCGGCGGGGACGCGGCAGCGCCCTGCTGGCCGAGGCCCTCGCACGCCTGCAGGTGCAACTGGGCCATCGCCCGCTTCAGTTGCACCTGGTCGGGCACTCGGCCGGCTCCATCGTGCTCGGTCACTTGCTGGACCGGCTGGCAGCGAGCCAGGTGAAGGTGTCTGGCTGTGCGCTCTACGCGCCGGCGTGCACGGTGGCGTTTGCCATCGAAAAATACCTCGACAAAAACACCAGCGTCTTCGACCCGGGGCAGCTCCATCTGCACTACCTGACCGACAAGCAGGAAAAGGACGACGACCTCCTCAAGCTGGGACCCGTCACGCTCTACGGCAAGTCGCTGCTGTACTTGGTCAGCCGGGCCCTGGACGATGTGCGCAAAGTGCCGCTGCTGGGCATGGAGCGCGCGCACGATCCGCAGCACTTCACGGAAGATCAGTGGGACAAGAGCCACCTTCGCCACCTGCAGGACTGGCTCAGCCGCTTTCCCCGCGCCAACCTGCACCCGGTGCCGATGCCCTACGTACCGGTCAACCGCGAAGGCAAGACAGCGCAGGCCACGCACGGCTCGTTCGACAACAACATCGACGTGGTCACCCAGACCATTGAGCGGGTGAATGGCAATGCACTGGTCAGCCCGATTGAATGGCTGGACTATTAAGACGAGGCTGAACACTTGAGGGAGAAGATTGCGCAAGCAGCCGGATGGCTGCCTTTCAGGACAGTCTCCCGGCTTGCCATTTCATGTGGCTTTTGCCAATGAGATAAGGTAGCCGGATGAGCACACCCGCCACCCCCCTTCCCATTCGTTTCTGGACCCTCGGCTGGTCCTCGCTGGTGCGCGACTGGCGAGCCGGAGAGTTGCGATTGCTGGTGCTGGCCGTGACGCTGGCGGTGGCGGCACTCACGGCGGTGGGTTTTTTTGCGGACCGTCTGCAGAACGGGCTTTCCCGCGACGCCCGGGCCCTGATCGGCGGCGACGTGGTGCTCAGCAGCGACAACGCGCCTTCGCCGGGGTTTAAGGAAAAGGCCGGTGAGCTCGGCCTGCAGACCGTGCAGACCCTGGGCTTTCCGACCATGGGGCGGGCACCGGACGAGCAAGGTGGATCGGCGCGTTTGGTGGCGCTCAAGGCCGTGGGTCAGGGCTACCCGCTGCGCGGCGAGGTGCGCGTTTCTCGCTCGCCAGACGCGGTGGACGAACCCACCAGCGAGATTCCGGCCCCCGGCACCGCCTGGGTGGACGCGGCGCTGCTGGTGCAGTTGAACCTGCAGATGGGCCAGCCGCTGCTGCTGGGCGACGCCAGCTTCACTATCGCCCGGGTGATCGTGATCGAACCTGACCGCGGCGCCGGCTTCATGAGCTTTGCTCCGCGCGTGATGATCAACGACGCCGACCTGGCCGCCACCGGCCTGGTGCAACCCGCCAGCCGGCTCAACTACCGGCTGGCCGTGGCCGGCGCCGATGCACCGGTGGCCGAATTTGCCCGCTGGGCAGAAGCCGAAGTGAACAAACCGGGCGTGCGCGGCATCCGCATGGAATCGCTCGAAGGCGGCCGGCCTGAAATGCAGCAAACCCTGGAGCGCGCCGAAAAATTCCTCAACCTGGTGGCCCTGCTGGCGGCCTTGCTGTGCGCGGTGGCGGTGGCCATTGCGGCGCGCGGGTTTGCGCAGCGCCATCTGGACGACTGCGCCATGCTGCGTGTGCTGGGCCTTTCACAGGGCACCATGGCGCGCGCCTACACGCTGGAATTCGCACTCGTGGGCCTGGGGGCCAGCACGGTGGGCGTGGCCGTTGGCTACGCGGTGCACCATGTGTTCGTGGTCTTGCTGGCCGGTCTGGTGGAAGCCTCCTTGCCTGCACCCAGCATCGCCCCGGTGGTGCTGGGCCTGGGCATGGGTCTCACGCTGATGATGGCTTTTGGCCTACCGCCCGTGCTTCAGCTCGCTCAGGTGCCTCCGCTACGGGTGATCCGCCGCGATGTGGGTCAGCTCAAGCCCGCCACGCTGGGCGTGCTGGGGCTGGGCATTGCAGGCTTTGCGGCACTGCTGCTGGCGGCCAGCCGCGACCTGCTGCTGGGCGCGATTGCCGTGGGCGGGTTTGCGGCGGCCGTGCTGCTTTTCGCCGCGGTGAGCTACCTGGCGGTGCGCCTGCTGCGGGCCAGCGTGAACGAAGCCACCGCGCCGCGCGCCCTGGTCATGGCCACGCGCCAGCTCTCCGCCCGCCCCGCCTATGCGGTGGTGCAGATCAGCGCGCTCTCTGTGGGCCTGCTCGCACTGGTGCTGCTGGTGCTGTTGCGCACCGACCTGATCGCCAGCTGGCGCAACGCCACGCCGCCCGACGCGCCGAACCGCTTCGTGATCAACGTGCAGCCGGAACAGGGCGACGCCTTCCAGCAGACGCTGCGCGATGCTGGCGTGGAGCGCTACGACTGGTACCCGATGATCCGAGGCCGGCTGATCACCATCAATGGCAAACCTGTGCGCCCGGAGAACTTCACCGACGACCGCTCGCAGCGCCTGGTGGAGCGGGAATTTAACCTCTCCAACACCGCCACCCTGCCGCCGCACAACCCGGTGGTGCAGGGTCGCTGGACCGACAACGAAGCCGACGCCCTGAGCGTGGAATCGGGGCTGGCCGAACAGCTGGGCCTGAAGCTCGGCGACCGCCTGGGCTTCAACATCGCTGGCCAGGTCACCGAAGGCCGCATCACCAGCCTGCGCGAGGTCGACTGGGGCTCCATGCGCGTGAACTTCTTTGTCATCTTCCCGCAGACCGTGGTGCCCGATGTGCCCGTGTCCTACATCAGTGCCTTCAAGGCGCCCGAAGGCAACCCCCAGTTTGACAACACACTGGTGCGCGACTACCCCAACATCACCAACGTGGACATGAGCCAGACCATCGCCCAGGTGCAGCGCGTGCTGGGGCAGGTGATCAGCGCCATCGAGTTCCTGTTCGCCTTCACTCTGGCGGCCGGCCTGGTGGTGCTGCTCTCGGCGATCACCGCCACCCGGGGTGAGCGGGAGCGCGAGTTCGCCATCCTGCGCGCCGTGGGCGCCAGCTCGGCGTTGTTGCGGCAGGTCCAGCGCATCGAACTGCTGGGTGTGGGCCTGCTGGCGGGCTTCCTGGCTTCGGTGGTGGCCGTGGTGGTGGGCTGGGCACTGGCCCGCTACGCCTTCGAATTCGCCTGGACCGCTTCTCCACTGGTGCCCGTTGCGGGCAGTCTCACTGGCGCGGTGCTGGCCCTGATGGCGGGCTGGTGGGGCTTGCGCAGTGTGCTGCGCACGCCGGTGGTGGAAACCTTGCGCAAGGCAACTGTTTAGACTTGTCACACCCCCCGCGCCGCCTTCGGCGTCACCCCCCAGGGGGCGACACCAGCGATCCGGCGAAGCCGGTCTCGCGGTGTCTCTGGATTGGAGGCGCGTCACTCGTTGTCTGACTTCTTATGAGCTCTGGAAATTCAATTGCTCCTGCAGCCCCAGCCACCCCTTTTGAATGGATCGGTGGAGAAGCGCGTGTGCGCGCGCTGGTGGACCGCTTCTACGACCTGATGGACATTGAGCTGGGCTACCGCGAACTGCGCCTGGCCCACGGCAGCACGCTGGACGACGCGCGGCAGAAGCTGTTCTGGTTTCTGTGTGGCTGGCTGGGCGGTCCGCAGCACTACACCGAACGCTTCGGCCACCCGCGCCTGCGCATGCGTCACATGCCGTTTGCCATCGGCATCGTCGAGCGAGACCAGTGGCTGGCCTGCATGGACCAGGCCATGGGCGAGACCGGCGTGGACCCGGCCTTGCGTGAACGCTTGAAGACCAGCTTCTTCCAGACGGCGGACTGGATGCGGAACACCCCCGGGAGCCCCTGAATGTCTGTGCCGGAGACCGACGACAGCGTGCTGCGCACCACGCGCCGTGGTTCGATCGCCATCCTGGCGTTCTGGGTGGCCATGCTGGGGCTTCTCTATATGGGGTTTTCTTATGTCGAACAGCGACAGGAAGCAGCCTATGTGGCCCACGCGGGCGACCAGGGCGAACTGGTCATTCCGCGCGGGCGCGACGGACACTTCAGGGTGACTGGCGAGGTCAATGGACAGGCGGTGATGTTTCTGGTGGACACCGGCGCCAGCAGCGTCGCGGTCAGTGAGGCATTTGCACAAAAGGCTGGGTTGTCTGGCGGAGTGGCCATCACGCTGCAGACCGCCAACGGCGCCTTGCCTGGGCGCATGCTGCGCAATGTGCCGGTGCGGGCAAGCCACCTGGGGTCCGTGCCCGCCGTGGTGGCTGTGGGTCTGGTGGGGCTGGACGAGGACGAGGCCTTGCTGGGGCAGAGCTTTCTGTCGCGGTTCGACATCCAGATCGTGCAGAACGAGATGCGCCTGACGCCGCGAATCTGAGATGGCCCCCCGCGCCGCCTTCGGCGTCACCCCCCTGGGAGGGGGGCGGTATCAGCGGCCTGGCAAAGCCAGTTCCGCGATACCCCTGGAATGGGCCACCTCATGCGTTAAGCCTGTGCCTTGGAGTGAGGGCGTCACCTCAACAGAACGACAAGCGCGCCGGCCCCGCCCTCGGCGGGCCGCGCCTGCACAAAGGCCATCACTTCCTTTTTCTGCACCAGCCAGCGCAGCACACGGCCTTTGAGCACCGGCGCGCGACCGGGTGAGCCCAGGCCTTTACCGTGCACCACCCGGACGCAGCGCAGCCCCTGCTGATGCGCCTCACGCACGAACCGGCCCAAGGCCTCGCGGGCCTCGTCCGTGCGAAGGCCGTGCAGGTCGATCTGACGCTGGATGCTCCAATGTCCTTCACGCAGCTTGCGCGCCAGATCCGGCCCCAGACCCGGGCGGCGGTAGCTCAGGGCTTCATCGGTATGCAGCAGGGTTTCAACGTCGAAATCGTCAGACAGCGCCTCGCGCATCACGGACGCTTCGTCCAGCTGGCGCTGGCGGGGCGAAGGGTCCACAGGCCTGGGCGGGTGATGCACACGCCGAGCAGTGACCAGCGGCTGCACAGGGCCCACGGCCAGTTCAAACAGCCGCTTCTCCCGGTCCAGCCGAATCAGACGCCTGCGCTCAGCCTCCTGCGCAGCAGCCTCGGCGGCCGCCCGCTGGGCGATCACCTTCTGCAACATCTTGAGTTCGGCGAGCGAGCGCAGTTTCATGGTGGCCCATTCTCGCGCAGGAGCGCTGACCCACCGGCCCGGCCAGTCTCTTCGAACCGAGTGGAGGCGCCGCCTCCGGAGAGGGTGTCTTGTCCAGGGCACCCGTGGAACTGGCTCTGCCAGGCCACAGGGTGCGCCCCCCCCTCTGGGGGGAAGCCGCAAAGCGGCGCAGGGAGGAGCTCTAGAGCCTCCGGAGCGCGTGACCTATCCAGCACACACCGAAGATCCGGCTTCGCCGGGCCAAGGGTGTGGTCCCCCTGGGGGGAAGCCGCGGAGCGGCGCAGGGGGGGTCATACCATGCCCATCTCGGCCATGGAGACAGCCTGCTCGCGCGTGACAATGAAATGGTCCAGCACCCGGACGTCCACCAAAGCCAGCGACGCTTTCAAGGTCTGCGTGAGTGCTTCATCGGCGCGGGATGGCTGGGCCGTTCCGCTGGGATGGTTGTGGGCCAGCACCACCGCGGCGCAATGGTGGTGCAAGGCACGCAGCACCACTTCCCGGGGGTAGACACTGGTTTGCGAAAGCGTGCCGCGAAACAGCTCTTCCAGCGCAATGAGCCGGTTCTGACTGTCCAGGAACAGCACCGCGAACACCTCGTGCGCATGTGCCCCCAACTGCAGTTGCAGGTAGTCACGTACCGCTCTCGGGCTGTCAAACAGCGGGCGCGCTTGGAGTTCTTGCGACAGTGCGCGCCGGGCCAGCTCCAGCACCGCCACCACCTCGGCGCGCTTGGCCGGCCCCAGCCCCTTGACGACCCTGAGCGCTTCGGCGCCGGTGTGCAGCAGGCCGCCCACGCCACCGAAGCGGTCCAGCAGTTCCTGCGCCAGCTGCACCACGTGCTTGCCACTGATGCCGGTGCGCAGCAGCAAGGCCAGCAATTCAGCGTCGCTGAGCGCCGAAGGCCCCCGCATCAGCAGTTTTTCGCGCGGTCGCGCATCGGCCGGCATGCTCTTGAGCCCGGACTTGGCAAGGCCTTCCATGTGTTTTTCTCCCTGTTTTGATTCTTTGGCAGGCCGCTTTTTACAATAGCGGGTGTTTCGCTTTTTGTCCTGTTGGCGTTTCAGACCGTTTTCGACGCCCCAACTCCCTGAATTCATCCCTATTTCGTCCATGCCCCAAGTCCAAGAAGGCTCTTTCCTCACCCTGCACTACCGCATGTCGGGACCGCAAGGTCAGGTCATCATCGACACCTTCGATGGCCAGCCCGCGACGTTGAGCCTGGGCGCGGGCGAACTCTCGCCCGCCATCGAGCAACGCCTGATCGGTCTTGAAGAAGGCACGCGCACCGTCATCGAACTGCCTGAAGGCGAAGCCTTCGGCGAACGCCAGCCGGAAATGGTGCAATGGGTGGCGCGCAGGCTGCTCAACGAGCTGGGCGATCCGAACGAACAGTACGTGGCTGGCGACGTGGTGCAGTTCCCCACACCAGACGGTCTGGGCCACTACGCGGGCGCCGCGGTTGAAGTGCGCGAAGATGGCGCAGTGCTGTTCGACTTCAACCACCCCTTGGCCGGCCAGGCCGTGCGCTTCGAGGTGCAACTGATCGGAATCTTGTGAAGTACCCCCGCGCCGCCTTCGGCGTCACCCCCTCAAGGGGGCGGCACCTGCCGTCCGGCAAAGCCGGCCCGGCGTTGCCACTGGATGGCGCCTCCTCATGCGTGGAGCAACAGCGCTTCGACATGGCTCAAGACTGATATGACCCTTTCCCAAGAAATCATCCTGGCGGAACCGCGCGGCTTTTGTGCGGGCGTGGACCGCGCCATCGAGATCGTCGAGCGCGCGCTCGCCAAGTTCGGCCGGCCCATTTATGTGCGCCACGAAATCGTGCACAACACCTATGTGGTCAACGACCTCAAGGCCAAAGGCGCCATCTTCATTGAAGAGCTGGACGACGTGCCGGCCGGCGCCACGCTGGTGTTTTCCGCCCATGGCGTGAGCAAGGCCATTCAGGAAGAAGCGCAGCGGCGCGGTTTTCACATCTTCGACGCCACCTGCCCGCTGGTGACCAAGGTGCATGTGGAGGTGGCCAAGCTGCACCGCGAAGGTTTTGAGTTCATCATGATCGGGCACAAGGGCCACCCGGAAGTGGAAGGCACCATGGGCCAGCTCGACAGCGGCATCCATCTGGTGGAAGACGTGGAAGACGTGGCCCGCGTGGCACCGGCACAGACCACCAAGCTCGCGGTCGTGACGCAGACCACCTTGTCGGTGGACGACGCCGCCGAAATCCTCAATGCCGTGAAGGCGCGCTTCCCCCAGGTGCGCGAACCCAAGCAGCAAGACATCTGCTACGCCACCCAGAACCGGCAGGACGCAGTCAAGCTGCTCAGCCCACAGGTCGACATCGTGATCGTGGTGGGCAGCCCCACCAGCTCCAACAGCAACCGCCTGCGCGAAGTGGCCATCAAGCTGGGCACGCCCAGCCACATGGTCGACAGCGCCGAAGAACTGGAACCCGAATGGTTCGCTGGCAAGGCCCGAGTGGGCCTGACCGCAGGTGCATCCGCGCCGGAAATTCTCGTTCGCCAGGTGATGGACCGCATCAAGGCGCTGGGCGCGATTTCGGTGCGCACCATGGACGGTCTGTCCGAGACCGTGAAATTTCCCTTGCCCAAGGGCCTGCGCATCGAGGGCGAGACCGGCTCGCCCATCGAGCATCTGCGCTGAATCCGGCCCGACCATCGCTCACCTCATGCATGGCCCGGCACCGGGCCTTCCACACATCACACCATGCTCGACATCGTTCAACTGAGAAAAGACCTCAACGCCGTGATCGCCCGGCTGGAGACCCGCAAGCAGCCCCAGCCCTATCTCGACGTGGCCCAGTTCAGCGCGCTGGAAACCGAACGCAAGACCCTGCAGACCCGCACCGAAGAACTCCAGAGCCAGCGCAACAGCCTGTCCAAACAGATCGGCATGCTCAAGGGAAAGGGACAACACGCCGAAGCCGAGGCGGTGATGGCCCAGGTGGGGCAGATCAAGACCGAACTCGATGCGTCGGCCAGCCGGCTGGAAGTGCTTCAGACCGAACTGCAGTACCTGCTGCTGGCAGTGCCTAATCTGCCGCACGAGAGCGTGCCGGTGGGCGCGGGCGAAGAAGGCAATGTGGAAGTGCGCCGCTGGGGCACACCGCGCGCGTTCGATTTCGACGTGCGCGACCATGTGGAGGTCGGCGAGAAACTGGGCCTGGACTTCGACACCGGCGTCAAACTCGCCGGCTCACGCTTCACCTTCATGCGCGGCCCCATCGCCAGCCTGCACCGGGCACTGGCGCAGTTCATGCTGGATGTGCAAACCCGCGAGCACGGCTACACCGAGTGCTACACGCCCTACATCGTCAACAGCGACACCCTGCGCGGCACCGGCCAGTTGCCGAAGTTCGAGGGTGACCTGTTCGCGGTGAAAAAAGGTGGCCAGGAAGGCGAACCGGTACCTGACAACCAGGCGCTGTACCTGATTCCCACATCGGAGGTGACGCTCACCAACACCGTGCGCGACACGGTGTTGTCCGAAGCCGACCTGCCTATCAAGCTCACCGCACACACCCCGTGCTTTCGCTCAGAAGCCGGCAGCGCCGGGCGCGACACGCGCGGCATGATCCGGCAGCACCAGTTCGACAAGGTGGAAATGGTGCAGATCGTGCACCCGGACAAGAGCTACGAAGCGCTCGAAGCCATGACCACGCACGCCGAAGCCATTCTGCAGAAGCTGGGCCTGCCCTACCGCGTCGTGAGCCTGTGTACCGGCGACATGGGCTTTGGCGCCAGCAAGACCTACGACCTCGAGGTCTGGGTACCCGCGCAGGGCACCTACCGCGAAATCAGCTCGGTCTCCAACTGCGAAGCCTTCCAGGCCCGGCGCCTGCAGGCGCGTTACAAGAACGCCCAGGGCAAGAACGAACTCGTGCACACCCTCAACGGCTCCGGTCTCGCGGTGGGCCGTGCCCTGGTCGCTGTGCTGGAAAACAACCAGAACGCCGACGGCAGTGTGACCGTGCCTGAAGTGTTGCGCCCTTACCTGGGCGGTACCGAACGACTGATTCCCGCCTGAGGCGGCGCCCGAAGGCCTACGCCAGCGCCGAGGCGTGGTGTGGCGCTACGTGGGATGTGCCTACTTCGTTCCAAAGATGCGGTCACCCGCGTCGCCCAGCCCCGGCACGATGTACCCATGTTCGTTCAGACCCCGGTCCACGGCAGGTGTGTAGATGGGCACGTCGGGATGGTGGTCGTGAAAATTCTTGATGCCTTCCGGGCAGGCGACCAGGCAGACGAAGCGCAAGGAGCGCGGCTGGGTCTGCTTGAGGCGATCCACCGCAGCCACGGCCGAGTTGCCGGTAGCCAGCATGGGGTCCAGCACGATCACATCTCGTTCGGCCATGTCCTGCGGCATCTTGAAGTAGTACTCCACCGCCTTCAGCGTGGCGGGGTCGCGGTAAAGACCGATGTGACCCACGCGGGCTGCGGGCAGCACCTGCAACATGCCGTCCAGGAAGCCATTGCCTGCGCGAAGAATGGAAGCCAGCACGATCTTCTTGCCGTCGATGATGCGCGAGGTCATCTTCTCCAGCGGGGTCTCGATCTCGATCTCCTGCATGGGCATTTCCCGCGTGAGCTCGTAGGCGAGCAAGATGCTGACTTCATGCGCCAGCTCCCGGAAGCTCTTGGTGCTGGTGTCCTTGCGGCGCATCAGCGTGAGCTTGTGCTGGACGAGGGGGTGATCGATGACATGAACGGCTCGGCTCATCGGCTGCTTTCATAAGAGATGGGAGTTGAACCCGTGGCAGGCCGGTACAGCGTCACTTCACGGCATCGCAGCACCGGGCGCACAGGCCGGAATGTCCAGAGTTTATGCCCGATCCCGCCTCGCACAGGCGTTCACGCACCGCCTCAGGCGGACAAGGCCTTTACATCGCCAGCCGAAGCCGTTGGAGCCTCTGGCGGTATCGCGTCCAGCACGAGGCGCTGGGCGTTTGCGTAACAGAGAAAACGCTTGTTGGTGGCGCGCCCGATGGCACACAGGCCCACCCGCTGCGCCACCTCCAGCCCCATTTGCGTGATGCCGCTGCGCGACACCACGATCGCCACACCCATTTGCGCCGACTTGATGACCATCTCGCTGGTGAGACGACCGGTGGTGTAGAAGACCTTCACGGAGCCGGCCGAAGCCAGATCAGCCCCCTCGGGGGGCAGCGACCCGCGTGAGCGGTGGAGCGTGGGGGCATCAGCCTGATCCAATGCCATCCAGCCCGCAATGGTGTCCACCGCGTTGTGGCGCCCCACATCTTCAACAAACAGGCGCAACCCGCTGCCGCCAAACAAGGCGCAGGCGTGAACCGAGCCGGCCGACTTGTAGGTGCTTTCCTTGAGCCGGATCGCATTGACGATTTCATACAGGGCCGACTGGTGCAACAGGGCCCCCTCGGGCAGGCGGATCTGGTCGATCTCGTCCATCAGATTGCCAAACACGCTGCCCTGCCCACACCCGGTGGTCACCACCCGCTTGGCCGTGCGCTCCTCGATGCGGTCGATGCCGTGGCGGGTCTTGACGGAAGCTGCGCCCACATCCCAGTCGACCGTGACGGACTCGATTTCTTCAATGGACTTCACCAACCGCTGATTGAGCAGATACCCCAACACCAGCCATTCGGGATGGGCACCCAACGTCATCAGGGTCACGAGCTCGCGTTTGTCGACGTAGACCGTGAGATCGCGCTCGGCCGGAATGAAGATCGTCTCGCGCTGGCCATGCTGATTGGTGACCTCGACTTCACGGGTCAGCGGTGCACGGGCCTGGGTCAGGTGGGGCAAAGGCATGGGAAGAGACTAACGCAAGAAAAGGGCCGCCACCCGGAGGTGCGGCCCATGGGAGGCACGCGAAAGGGTCATTGGGCACTTGGCAGTGCCGCCCTCGTCTGGTTTATTTTGCAGGGGTGGGCGCCGCCGGAGGCGCTGTCCCGCTCGGAGGGGCAACGGCTGTCGCGGCCGGCGAATGCGCTTCAGCCGCTTCGACCGGCTTGGGAGGCACGTAAACAAATGCACCCGGATCGGTGCAAGCGGGTGCATTCTGGGCGCTCTTGACCGGCTTGCCCATGGTTGCGGCGGTCTTGAAGTGGTTCTCAGCGGCTTTGTCCATGGAGCGGCACAGTTTGTAAGCCTCCACTTTGCCGGAGTGGGCAGTGCGGGCAGCCGCCTCGGCCGCCTTGGCCTTGGCTTCATCTGACAGCGGCGCAGGCGCGGGCAGCTTGGCATGCGCGGCGGCAGCCAGCATCAACGATAAGCACAACAACAGACTGCGTTTCATGAAAGTCCTGTTCAGAGTGGTGTGTCAGTTCAGCACGAGGGCGTCAGGCCTTGGCGACCTGGGCAGCGTCCGTGCCATCCGTGTTTGTGGTGCTGCGCTGGGCAGGAATCTTGCCGGTCTTGATGTCGTCGTACCAGTACTCGTGGTGTTCCTTGGCCCAGGTTTCATCGACATAGCCGGTCTTCATCGCACTGTACGCACCGCGCATGCCCAGCGTACCCATGTAGATGTGTCCCATGAACAGCGCCATCATCAGCACGGCGGCACTCGCGTGGATCATGTGCGCCAACTGCATGTTGGCACGTGTGTATTCCACTGCGGGCACGATCTTGTCCAGAAAGACGCCAGAGCCGGCCACCAGTGCACCGAACAGGAACACGCCGGCCCAGAACAACAGCTTTTCACCCGCATTGAAGCGGTGCGAAGGCACCTCTTGTTTACCCAGCAGACCACCACCTTTCAGCAGCCAGGTGAGGTCACCCTTGCCTGGCAGGTTGTCGCGCACGAACACCAGGAACACCACGATCAGTGACACCACAAAAAGCGGTCCCACAAAATTGTGCGCGTTCTTGAGCGCGTAAGTGAGCCACCCGAACAGGGTGCTGCCCATGATGGGCAGCAGGAAGAACTTGCCGAAGGCCATCACGATGCCTGAGATGGCCAGCGTGACAAACGCAATGGCATTCACCCAGTGCGCCGCGCGCTCGAAGTAGGTGAAGCGTTCAATCTTGCGACCGGTTTCCTTGCCGTGCAGCTCGATGGTGCCCTTGGTGAAATAGAACAGTGCGATGGCCACCAGCGCAATCAGCAGCAGCGAGCCGCCATAGGGCAGGATCCAGTCGTTGCGCACCTGGCGCCACGCTTCACCTGCGGTGGTGTAGCGGGAGCCCGGGTACTGCACGAAGCCCTGGATCATGTTGCCCGCTTCCGGGTAAGGCAGGTTGGTGACACCGGTCACGCCTTTGCCCACATCGCGCCACATGGGCGCGTTGTTGCCGGGTTGCACCTGCCCACGCTGAGCGTTGGTCTGATCGGCGTAATTGGGATCGGTGCTGGCGTCGGGCGCGATCTCGAAGATGTTGGCACTGCGAATGCCGCCCTGCTGAGCCGGCGCAGTGGTGGCCGCTGGCGGTGCCGGATCGTCCTGGGCGGGCTCGACCTTGAGCGCCTGTGCGCTCGCCAGACCAACACCCAGACCCAGAACAGCGGCCGTCCAGAAGCCTGGGCCGGTGAGCCGGCGCAAACCCGTGATCAAAAGCTTGTGCATAAGGCCGTCCTGGTCAGTTGCTCATGCGGGTGTAGTCGTTCTGCCCGTACTGCGCACGGGTTTTCAACTGCTGCTCCCAGCTGCTGCGGTCACCGGGTTTCCAGCCGCCTTGCGCGTACTGGCTGCTGCCCACGCCCTGGTACGGTGCGTTGTCCTGCTTGATGCCCTGCCCGGTCATCTCCTGTGGCTGTTCACCACAGGCTGCCAACGCCAGTGCTGACAGCGCCAAGGCGGTCGAAAGGAAGAAACGTGAAACCATCATGATTTGCCTCCTTGCGCGCTGCCGTAAGCGGTGCCCCAGCCCCAGACTTCTGCCCCCTTGCCCCGCTGCAGCACACGGCTGCGGAAGATGTCGGCCACCACGTCGCCGTCACCAGCCAGCAAGGCCTTGGTCGAGCACATTTCTGCACACGCGGGCAGCTTACCTTCGGCGAGGCGGTTGCGACCGTATTTTTCGAACTCGGACTGGCTGCCGTGCGCTTCGGGGCCGCCGGCACAGAAGGTGCACTTGTCCATCTTGCCGCGCACGCCAAAGGTGCCCTGCGAAGGGAACTGGGGCGCGCCGAAGGGGCAGGCGTAGGAGCAGTAGCCGCAGCCGATGCAGACATCCTTGTCGTGAAGCACCACACCTTCTTCGGTGCGGTAGAAGCAGTTCACGGGGCAGACCGCCATGCAGGGTGCGTCACTGCAATGCATGCAGGCCACAGAGATCGACTTCTCGCCGGGCACACCGTCGTTGAGGGTGACCACGCGGCGGCGGTTCACGCCCCAGGGCACCTCGTGTTCGTTCTTGCAGGCCGTCACACAACCGTTGCATTCGATGCAGCGCTCTGCATCGCAGATGAATTTCATTCTTGCCATCGTGTGTCTCCTTAGGCCTTGGCGATGTTGCAGACCGTGGTCTTGGTTTCCTGCATCATGGTCACGATGTCGTAACCATAGGTGGTGGCGGTGTTGACGGCTTCGCCGCGAACAACCGGGAACGCACCATCGGGGTAATAGGGTTTCATGTCTTCACCTTGCCAGCGGCCAGAGAAGTGGAACGGCAGGAACACAGTGTCCGGTCCCACGCGTTCGGTCACCAGCGCCTGCACATTGATGCGCGCTCCCGTGGGTGAGCTGACCCATACGCGGTCGCCATTGCGCACACCGCGCTCCGCCGCCGTGGCAGGGTTGATCTCCACGAACATCTCCTGCTGCAGTTCGGCCAGCCAGGGGTTGGATCGGGTTTCTTCGCCACCGCCCTCGTACTCGACCAGGCGACCCGAAGTCATGATCAGCGGGAATTTCTCGTGCACCTTTTCGTCTACGTTCTTCTGCTGCAGCGACTTGTAGAGGATGGGCAGGCGCCAGCGGGTCTTCTGGTCGTCGTGGCTGGGGTACTTGGCCACCAGATCGGGGCGGATGCCGTAGATGGGCTCGCGATGCTGCGGAATGCCGTCGGGGAAGTTCCAGACGATGGCGCGTGCCTTGGCATTGCCGAATGGGTGGCAGCCATGGGCCATGGCCACCCGGATGATCGCGCCCGTGGGATCGGTCTTCCAGTTCTTGCCCTCGGCAGCGGTTTTCTCGGCATCGCTGAGATCGTCCCACCAGCCCAGCTTCTTGAGCAGCACATGGTCGAACTCCGGGTAGCCCGTGGTGATCTCGGCGCCCAGCGAGTGCGAGCCGTCCTCGGCCAGCAGACTCACGCCCTCGCGCTCCACACCGAAGTTGGCGCGGAAGTTGCCGCCGCCTTCCATGACGTGCTTGGAGGTGTCGTACAGATTGGGTGAACCTGGGTGCTTGAGTTCCGGCGTGCCATAGCAGGGCCAAGGCAAGCCGAAGAAGTCACCGGTCATGTCGTACCCGGTTTCCTTGTCCACCACCGTGCCCTTGCACTTCAGGCTCTTGATGTCAAACGCCGCCATGTTGCGCATATGCGCCTTCAGGCGCTCTGGGCTCTGGCCGGTGTAGCCGATGGTCCAGACGGACTTGTTGATTTCACGGAGGATGTCTTCCACCGAGGGCTCATCCAGACCCTTGACCTTCTCCATCTTGTAGTTCTTGGACAGCTCATTGGCGAAGCCAAGCTTCTCGGCGAACTGGTGCATGATCATGTGATCGCTGCGGCTTTCCCACAGCGGCTCAATGACCTGCTCGCGCCACTGGATGGAGCGGTTGGAGGCGGTACAAGAGCCGCGGGTCTCAAACTGCGTGGCTGCGGGTAGCAGGTACACCGCGCGATTGGGATTCTGATCTTCCGGCTTGCCGGGCATGGCTGCCATCGAAGCCGTGGCAGATGGGTAAGGGTCCACCACCACCAGCAAGTCCAGCTTGTCCATGGCCCGCTTCATCTCCAGGCCCCGGGTCTGCGAGTTGGGTGCATGGCCCCAGAAGAATACGCCGCGCAGGTTCGGGCCCTGATCGATCAGCTCGTTGTTCTCCAGCACGCCGTCGATCCAGCGCGACACTGTGATGCCGGGCTTTTCCATCATGCCTTCGGCATACTGTTTCTTGATCCACTCGTAGTCGACACCCCATGTGGAAGCAAAGTGCTTCCAGGAGCCTGCCGCCAGGCCGTAGTAGCCAGGCAGTGAGTCGGGGTTGGGGCCGACGTCGGTGGCGCCCTGCACGTTGTCGTGACCACGGAAGATGTTGGTGCCTCCGCCGGTCTTGCCGACGTTGCCCAGCGCCAACTGGAGAATGCAGGTGGCACGCACCATGGCGTTGCCGATGGTGTGCTGCGTCTGGCCCATGCACCACACGATGGTGGCGGGCTTGGCTTCGGCCAGCATCTTGGCCACCTTGAACATCTGCTCTTCGCCCACACCGCAGGCTTCTTCCACCGCAGCGGGTGTCCACTTGGCCATCACGTCGGCCTTGACTGCCTCCATGCCATAGACCCGGTCGTTGATGTATTTCTTGTCTTCCCAGCCGTTCTTGAAAATGATGTGCAGCAGGCCGAACAGGAAGGGGATGTCGGTGCCGGAGCGGATGCGCACGTACTCGTCGGCCTTGGCGGCGGTGCGGGTGAAGCGCGGATCGACCACGATCATCTTGCAGCCGTTTTCCTTGGCGTGCAGCATGTGCAGCAGCGACACCGGGTGCGCTTCAGCGGCGTTGGAGCCGATGTACAACGCGCATTTGCTGTTCTGCATGTCGTTGTACGAGTTGGTCATGGCGCCATAGCCCCATGTGTTCGCCACGCCAGCCACCGTGGTGGAGTGGCAAATGCGGGCCTGGTGGTCACAGTTGTTGGTGCCCCAGAAGCTCACGAACTTGCGCAACAGGTAGGCCTGCTCGTTGTTGTGCTTGGAGGAACCGATGAAGTAGACCGAATCGGGACCGCTGGCCTCGCGCAGCTCCTTCATCTTGGCGGTGATCTCTTCCAGCGCGGTGTCCCAGCTGATGCGCTGGTACTTGCCGTTGACCAACTTCATGGGGTAGCGCAGGCGGTATTCGCCGTGGCCATGCTCACGAAGGGCGGCACCCTTGGCGCAGTGTGCACCGAGGTTGATGGGCGAATCGAACACCGGTTCCTGGCGCACCCAGACACCGTTTTCCACGATCGCGTCGGTCGCACAACCCACCGAGCAGTGGGTACAGACGGTGCGCTTGACTTCGATCTTGCCGGTGCCGTCGATGGACTTGCCCTCGGCCGCCTTGGCTTTCTTCACCAGGGTGAGCTGGGTGGCCGCAAGCCCGACCCCCACACCCAGGCCGGAGCGGCGCAGGAAGGCGCGACGGTCCATGGTGGGGAGCGCCGACGCCAGGCCGCGCTGCAGGTTGTGCACAAAGCTGGAATGTGAACGCGAGCCGTGCCCGGCCGTTGATGAGGATTTTTTGGTCAGCAACATTGTTTTGCCTCCGAAGGGTCTGCCTTGGCGGGAACGGGCGTTCTGGCGCGGTCGGTGGACTGGTGGAATCGTGGGGAAACGCGGGAAATCAAAAAGGCGAAAGCCGACTGGCACTCAGATGCGGGTGGTCTGGTAGTAGTGCTTCACGTGCTCGCTCAAGCTGTAGCCACCACCGCGCGTGGGTGCGGGACGCGCTGCGGCAGCTGCGGGTGCTTCAGTCTGGAGACGGGGCAACACGGTGGCCACGGCGGCGACCGCGCCCACCGTGCCGGCACCCGCAAACAGGGTGCGGCGATTCAGTCGGGATGGACCATCACCCGTGGGTTGGTGGGGGGACTTGCTCATGTGGTTCTCCTGGTTGAATGGGGTGCTCGCACACACTTGCGGCTTTCTTGCATACGTGGAATCTAACCTTGCAACAAAATGCGTGCAAGCGCGCTTCCCCTTCCTTTGCAAGCGCTGTTGTTTTCTCCGTAGCAGCGTTTCATGCGGCAGCGCAACATCCCGACGTGCTCCGGTTTTTATAGCCAGAAGCGTGCCAGGTCTGATCCCTCATCCACACAAGGCCGGCAGATCAGCGGGCCGCCTTACCCCGCTCTCTTCGTGCGGTTGGCAACCGGCTGAAGGCGCGCATCAGAACCTGGGTTAACCCTTAAATCTTTTGCATGCGTGACGAATAGTGGCGCCAAGTTGACCCGACATCTCGCGACAAATTGTCGCAACAGCAAGACGCAAAAAGGTGCAGGAACGTCCTTTGGCGGCGTCGGATTTGCAGCAATACCCAACTAATTTCGTAGGCTTAGTCCGTAGAATGCCGCCGGGTGGAACGCACGCATCTCCCCTCTGCACCCGAGAGAAATCTCGAAGGCTGGCCCGACTGGTCGATCCTGGTGGTCGACGATGAACAGGGCATGCTCAACTTTCTCGTCAAGACCCTGGCACCGCGTTGCCACTTCGTGATGAGCGCCAGCAGCGCCGAAGACGGCGCCGACTGGCTGCGCGGGCACCATGTGGATCTGGTGATCCTCGATATTTCACTGCCCGGCAAAAGCGGGGTGGCCTGGCTCAAGGAACTGCGTGATCAAGGCTTCACCGGGGAGGTGATCCTGATCACCGCCTTTGCCGATCTCGACACCGCCATCGAGGCCTTGAGGGCCGGTGCATCGGACTTCATCCTCAAGCCCTTTCGTGTTCCACAGATCCTCAACGCAGTGAAGCATTGCTACGAGCGCTCCCGGCTGCGGCGCGAGAACTTCGTGCTGCGGCGGGCGGTGGCCAGCCCGCCGGGCTTGAGCGAATCGCTGGTGGGTCAATCGCTTGCGATGCAGCAATTGCGCGCCTCCATGACGCGCGTTGCCTCCGTGGACAGCACGGTGTTGTTGCAGGGCGAATCGGGTACCGGCAAGGAGCTGGTGGCGCGTGCCCTGCATGCGCAGAGCAGCAGGGCCGGCGGCCCGTTTGTGCCGGTGAATTGCGCCTCCGTCTCTCCTGAGCTGATCGAAAGCGAACTGTTTGGGCATGCCAAAGGCGCCTTCACCGGTGCTGCGCGTGCGCGCGACGGGCTGTTTCTCTACGCCCAGGGCGGCACCCTCTTCCTGGATGAGATCGCCGAATTGCCGCTGTCCATCCAGGCCACGCTGCTGCGCGCCATTGAAGACCTGAACATCCGGCCCGTGGGCAGCGAACAGCTGGTGCCACTGAACCTTCGCATCATCGCGGCCACCAACCGCTCGCTCAGCGACGAGGTGGCCACAGGCCGATTTCGCAAGGACCTGTACTTTCGCCTGCAAGTGGTCGAACTGCTGCTGCCGCCACTGCGCGCGCACAAGGAAGACATTCCGGAACTGGTGGCGCATTTCATGGCACAGCTCGCGCCGTCGCTTGGCATGGAACCGCTGCAGATCACCGAACAGGAGATGGCCTTTCTGTCGCAGTACGGCTGGCCAGGCAACGTGCGCGAACTGCGCAACCTGATCGAACGCTCGCTGATCCTGGGCACGCTGAACGTCTCTGCGCTCTATCCCGGGGGCACGGGCATGGCCAGCGAATCGCAGGAGCCTCTGCCCACCGATCTGCATGCACTTGAAAAGCGCCACATCCTGAACGTGCTGGAGTCGGTGCAGGGCGACAAAACACGCGCTGCCCATTTGCTGGGCGTGTCACGCCGCACACTGGAACGGCGCGTGGCCGAATGGAATACACCTTGAAGACACCCCCGCCGCGCTGCGCGCGACCCCTGGCATGACACTCTGGCGCACCCCGCAGTGGCTGGCCTCGTCGGTGCGCAACAAGCTGCTGGCGATGGCGCTGCTGCCGCTGCTGGTGGCGTTCCCCCTGCTGGTGCTCGTGCTGGTGCTCTGGGGCAATTCGGCCTACGACCGCTTGCTGACCACCAAGGTGCGCAGCGACCTGGCGGTGGCCCGTGGCTATTTCGACCGCGTGCTGGTGGAAGTGGGCTCGGGCACGCAGGGCGTGGCGGGCTCGCTGGCCTTGTACACGGCGCTTCAAGCATCGCAGACAAGTACCACCGATCTCACGCGGCAACTGGCCGCATCGCGGGAGCAGCTGGGCCTCGACTTCCTGATGCTCTATTCGCCTGAAGGCCAACCGATCGCAAGCGCAGACACAACCGGGAACGCTGTCGCGAGCCCCATGCCGGCGGCCCTGGCAGAGTTGCTCGCCCACCCTGCCAAACCGTCAGCCAGCCACTCCGCGCGACTCATGCTGCTGGACCACGACACCGTGGCGCAACTGGCTCCCCACCTGCTATCGCGCTTGCGCATTGCGCTGGTCTCTACCCGCAATGCCGCACCCACCGCCCGCAACATCGAAGACCGTGCCATGGTGATGCTGTCGGCCATGCCGGTGACGGACAGTGCCGGGCGCACCATCGCCTTGCTCGCCGGCGGCCTGCTGCTGAACCAGAACCTGGGCTTCATCGACCACATCAACAGCATCGTCTATCCCGACGGTTCCCTGCCCTTTGACAGCCAAGGCACGGCCACCCTGTTCCTCGACGACGTGCGCATCACGACCAATGTGCGCCTCTTCCAGGACCAGCGCGCCATCGGCACGCGCGTGTCGCAAACCGTGCGCGACACCGTGCTGGGTGGCGGCAACACCTGGCTGGACCGCGCCTTTGTCGTCAACGACTGGTACGTCTCGGCCTATGAACCGCTGCTAGACGCGCGCGACCGGCGCATCGGCATGCTGTATGTGGGCTACCTGGAGGCGCCTTTTCGCATGGTGCGCTACGCCATGCTGGGCGCCATCGTGCTGATCTTCCTGTTGGTGATGACACTGTCTGCGTGGTTTTCCATGCGCTGGGCACGCAGCATCTTCCAGCCGGTGGAGCGCATGAACCACACCATGCTTCGCGTGGAAGAAGGCCACTCGCAGGCCCGTGTGGGCGCTCTGGCTGCGCGCGATGAACTGGGCGCCCTGGCCGGCCACCTCGACCACCTGCTGGACGTGATCGACGAAAAGACCCTGGCACTGCGGCGCTGGGGCGAGGAGCTGGACCTCAAGGTGGCCGAACGCACCCGAGAGCTGGAGGCCAGCAACACCTCGCTGAAACTGGCGCAGCAGCAACTGGTCAAAAGCGAAAAGCTCGCGGCCATCGGCCAGCTCACGGCCAGCATCGCGCACGAAATCAACAACCCCATCGCGGTGATGCAGGGCAACCTCGACCTGATGCGCGAAACCCTGGGTGCGCACAGCCTGCCCGTACAAGGCGAGCTCAGGCTGCTGGACGAACAGGTGGAACGCATGCGCCTGATCGTCACGCAACTGCTGCAGTACGCGCGCCCCACCGAATACGCAGGCTATGTGGAAGCCCTGGACCTTAACCGCACAGTGGATGACTGCCTGGTGCTCGTGAACCATCTGCTGGCACAGACACTCATTGAAGTACAACGCGACTTCCAGGCCACGCGGCGCGTGGGCTTCAACCGACAGGAACTGCAGCAGGTGATCATCAACCTGATGATCAACGCCATCCAGGCCATGCCCGAGGGTGGGGTGCTGCGGCTGGAGACGCAAGACTGGGCCGACGCGTCCGGGGTGGCGGGAGCGCGCCTGTGTGTGCAAGACAGCGGCAGCGGCCTCTCACCCGAAGTGCTGGACCGCCTTTTCCGTCCTTTCTTTACGACCAAGAACGATGGCAACGGCTTGGGCCTGTGGATCAGCCAGGGGCTGGTGGAGCGCTACGGCGGACACATCACGGCGGAGAACCGTTCGGATGCGGAAGGTGCTTCGTTCTGCGTGGCGTTGCTGACGGAACCCCATGCGCCGGATGCTGCGCCAACGGGGGATGGGCGGCCCGGGGTTCTTTGAGTTCGGTACTTCTTGCAGTTTCGTTCAGGGACCTCGCGCCAGGACGGTGGTGGCGCCCGCCTGCTCCGGCCTGCAGGGAGGTTAGGGCACACCCATTTTGGATAGCCAGCACCTCGTGAGGTGGATGGGCTGGGTGCGCGGGCGCAGGCCCCCATTCGCGGTTGCCACAGAGCCTGAACGCCTCAGGCGGTGTTGACGAAAAAGCAGTGGTGGGCCAAGGCAGACGCCCGCGAGCAAGGCCGGAGAACGCGCACCCAGCCCAGCCGCATTCGCCCACCCTTATCAAGCGGAATGAAAACTCAGGCCAGCATGTCGAAGCCCTGCGCCTCCACCCCCACAAACGCACTGGTGAAACCGGCGAGCGCCGCATAAAACCGCGCCTTGGGATGGGCCGCGATGGTGTCGCACATGGCATTGGCCCAGGGCTGCACGTGGGTGGAGAAGAACTTCTGCTGCTGGGTCAGGTTCGACACCTCCACCTCGTCGCCAGCAATCAGGTAACGCATGACCTCGCACAGGTAAGCGAAATGGTCTTCGGTTTCAGACATGGCATCGTCACGCGACAGACCCAGCACCGCCAGGTCTCCGCGCAACTGCGCCAGCGGTTTTTCGTTCAGGAAGCCGCTCAGGTAGTGGGAACCGAAGAGGTAGATCTCGGGCTTGCCCACGCCGCCGAACAAGGCGTCGTATTCGGTGGCCACCGCTGTGTCATCGATGGCGCGTGCGGCCGCCACCAGCTGGCGCCAGGGTTCTTCCAGATAACCACCCGCAGCGGGCGCCTCGGTCACGGCCACGCGCAACTGCGCCATGAGTTCGGGCGTGGGGGGTGCGTAGTAGAGCGCAGCCAGCAGTCCATAGACCTCGGCGCGTGCGGTTTCTTCGTCGAGGGCGGAGGAAACAGGAATGGGTTCGTTCATGGAGTTCACCGGGTACGTTGAAGCATCGCTACAAAAGCTCGAAAGCCGGACTCCCATCCAGCACACATCCAGCACACACCCAGGATCTGGCTTTGCCAGTCCGAGGTGTGGTCCCCTTGGGGGAAGACGCGAAGCGGCGCAGGGGGGATCAGATATCCGTGATGTGTTGTTCGCGCGGGTTGCTGTAGATATCGACCACGCGGCAGTCGCCGCACATTTTCAGGCGCTCCAGCGCTTCGCCCTGGAACATGGCGTGGCCGCTGAGTTTGCCCAACATGACTTCAATGCCCTTGAGCGTGCCGAAGGGCTTGCTGCAGCGGATGCACTGATAGGGTTGTGCTTCATTGAGCACGCGCAACTGTTTGCGTTGCTCGCTCAACAGCAACCGGGGTTCCAGCGTGATGGCATTTTCCGGGCAGGTGGTGGCGCACAGGCCACACTGCACGCAGTTCTTTTCGATGAAGCGCAGCTGGGGGCGCTCGGTGTTGTCTTGCAGTGCGCTGGCCGGGCAGGCGCTCACGCAGCTCAGGCACAAAGTGCAGATGTCTTTGTTGACGTGGATGGCGCCCAGCAGTGAAGCGGCGGGCAAGGCAATGGCTTCGGGCGCCCTCGCCTGCGTGGCGCTGTCTTGCAGCAGGTGGTCGAGGGCGAGTTCGAGCGTGGCGCGTTTTTCTGCCTGCACGGCGAAGCTGGCGCGGCGCTTCACGCCCTGGGCCGGGGCTTCGCCCAGCGCGGCATCGAGCGCGCCCAGGTCGTTGGCGTCGCGCGCCTCGATCAGTTTGAAATGCTGTCCGGTGTAGCCCATGCCGGTGACGATGGCCTGGGCCACCGCCATCTGTTCGCGCACGGCGTCGCGGTACTGGGGCGCTTCTTCGCCCGTCATGAGCACCCACACCTGGGAAGCCCCGTAGGCGAAGGCGGTGAGCCACACGTCCAGGCCAATGGAGGCGGTGTGCCAGAGCGGCACGGGGATCACGCGCGCGGGCACGCCACGCACTGTCTTGTCAAGCGACGCCGCGCGACCCAGGTCGCCAACGAGCGAAGCGCCCGCTTCCTGGCTGTGCAGCAGCAGCGCCGCGTCTTTGCCGCCGGCCTTCTGGTAGGTGGCCAGCAGGGTGCGCAGCTTCACGCCCTGTTCGCTGGCGCGGGGGTAGGCGTAGCTCAGTGCGCCGGTGGGGCACACGGTGGTGCAGGCGCCGCAGCCCACGCAGAGGTTGGGATTGACGACGATCTGGTTGCGTTTGAGGTCGCTGCTGATGGCCAATGCTGAGCAGATTTCCACGCAGGCGTTGCAGCCCACGGTTTCGTTGCGGCCGTGGGCGCACACCTTTTGTTTGTAGGTGAAGAATTTGGGCTTTTCGAATTCGCCCACCAGCTCACGCAGCTTGAGCATGGCGTCCATCGCCTTGGCGTCGGCCAGGCCGTGCGGCAGATGGAAATAGCCTTGCGGGTGTGCGTGCTGGCTGAAGGCTGGGTCGCGCCGCAGGTCAAGCACCAGGTCGAAGCGTTCGCTGTGGTCTTGTGGTTCGCGCTGGAAGTTGATGGCACCCACGGCCTCGCAGGCGGCCACGCACGAGCGGTGCGACTTGCAGCGGTTCATGTCGATCTGGTAGTCCAGGCCGATGGCGTTTTCCGGGCAGGCGGCCACACAGGCGTTGCAGCGTGTGCACAGGTCCAGATCGATCGGGTTGCCGGTGGACCAGCTCACATCGAAGGCGCCCAGCCAGCCGCGCACCTGGGCCGAGCGGGCGGCGATCACAGGGTAGCGGCGGGCCTGCATGCCAGCGCCACCGGTGGCCATGAGCGAGACCTCCAGCACATCGGCCACCATGCCGGCCGCGCGTTCGGCCTGATCCAGCTCGCCGATCACCAGCAAGCGACCACTGCTCTTGTAGGTCACCGTGGGCACGGGTTCGGCGTCGGGCAGGCGGGCGGCCGCCAGCAAGGCAGCGATCTTCGGGCTGGCCTTGGCGCCTTCACGCCCCCAGCCGCCGGTTTCGCGGATGTTGACGAAATGGATCGGGCGCACATCGAGCGACACCGCGCCTTCACTCTGCTCGGAGAGCTCGGTGAACAAACGGCTTTCCTGGGTGCAGGCGACGACCAGGTCTTCGCTGCTGCGGCAGGCCCGCTGGAACGCGGGTGCGTCGCGCCGGCACAGCGTGGTGTGCAGGGTCAGGTCTTCATCCAGCGCCTCGCCCAGGGCCTTGGGGTCCAGGGGCATGGTCTGGTTGCAGTTGCAGATCAGCGTGGTCATCTTGGGAATTGTTGGGTTCGGAAGGGTCTGTGGCAGAAGCCAGCAAAGGGGGCGCTTCTGTTGGAGCGTCTTCAGGGTGGTCCGCAGGCTCGCCAGCCGGGGTGTCGGTCTCTGCCGAGTCTTCTGCTGGCTGGTGGTGAGTTTGGCCGGGCAGGCTGGCCGCCACAGGCGCTTGTTTGTCGTTCGGGTCCTCCACCAGCTTCAGGAACTGGGCGCCCACCATCTTGGCCATGTCGGCGACCGACAAGGGGCTGGGCTTGGAGTAGTCGTCGATGTAGATGTCGAGCCCGTCCATCACGTTGAAGTGTGGGTCGGCAAACAGCTTCTTGACGGCGGCGTTGCGCACCTCGGGCGACACACCACGCGCCACGAAGGAAGAAAAGTCGGACTCCGGCGTGAGGCGGGCCACGTCGTCCAGGGTCAGGGCTGGTGGTGCTTCTTCAGGTTTCTCGGCCGGCACAGGTGCTTGCACAGCGGGTGGCGCCACAACGGCCACAGGCGTGACAGCTGCAGCAGGGCGCGGTGCCGCCGGTTCCGGCGACAAGGGTTCGCCCGAACGCACCTGCACCTTGCGGCGCGACCAGCGCGAGAAGAAGTTGCCGTCTTCGGTGCTCATGTTCGTGTCGGCAAAGGCATGCCGGCGTGCACCACCGCCGCACCGCTCTGGTGGCGGTCGGCCCGCGCACGCGCCGCACGCAGAAAGTCCAACATCATCGGACCGCTGTCGAGCAGCCCCTGGGTTTCTTCACCCGGGGAAAGATGGAACTCGGGGTGCCACTGCACGCCGAGCACATAACCTGATCCTTTGTGGCGAATGGCTTCGATGATGCCGTCTTGCGGGCTGAGAGCCTCCACCGCCAGGCCCTCGCCGAGCCGGTCAACGCACTGGTGGTGGATGCTGGTGACACGGTGGGGCGCGCTGTTGCCATACAGCCGGTGCAGCAACGATCCCTCTTCAAAATGCACGTCGTGCATCAGGCGATCGTAGCGACTGGTGTCCTGGTGTTCGGCCGAGCCGGGGCGCAGCGTAGGGATGTCCTGCACCAGGCTGCCGCCAAAATACACGTTGATGAGCTGGGCACCGCGGCACACACCGAGCACCGGCTTGCCTGCCTCGACGAAGCCACGCAGCAAATTCAGTTCGTACCGGTCGCGGATGGCGTCACCCGCCCAGGCCGGATCGCGCAGGGTGTCGCCATAGGTTTCCGGGCAGATGTCGATACCGCCCTGCAGCACCAGCCCGTCGAGCAGGTCGACGATCTCGGTCATGGGGGCGCGGTTGGCCGACAATGGGCTTTCTTCGTCGACGAAGGGGACCATGAGCGCGATGGCCCGGTGGGCCATGATCCAGTGCGCCATGGTGCTTTCCAGGAACTGCAGGCGTTTCTGCGGCAATCCCAGCCCTTCCGGGGGCTGGTGCAACAGGCGTGCGCTGATGCCAATGCGGAGTGTCATGTCTTGGGACCTGAGCCGTGCTTTTCGGTTGAGATGCGCACCGGCTGACCGAAACGGTCGGTGAGGGGTTTGAAGCTCTCCGGGCGCTTGCGGCGCTTGGGTTCAGGCTGGTAGGTGCTGTCCACGAAGCTGCGCAGCCAGTCCACGACCTCTTCAGGGGCGGGCACCTGGTCCACCCGCTCCTGGGCGTCCAGCCAGCGCCCGGCATCGTGGTAGCTCAGCGTCACGATCTGCGGCACCGCCATCGGTTCGCCATCGAGCAGGCGGGCTTCGTCGGCGCGCCAGAAAACCCAGAAGCAGGGACTGGGGCTGTTGAGGTTGAGGAAGTAGCCTTCGGCGTCGTCGCGAAACAGCGTCACCCGGAACCGGGGAAACAACCAGTGGGAGGTCTGCGCTCCTGCGGCGGCGCCTGCATCGACGGGCTCCACGGCCAACGGCTCGTGCGCATCTTCTGCGGCGTCTGCCGGCGTGTCGTCGGGACTGGTGCGTACCATCACATCGGCCAGCACCCAACGAAACGGTTGCCAGCGGCTCATGGGTCCGATGACCGGCTCGCGGCGCATCACCACGTCCACCTCAATGGCCGGACGCTGAACTGTCGCTGCAGGGGTATGTGCTTTTTCCATACGTGGCCTGCACTGTACGGCATCCAGTGGACGAACGAGAAGTCGACTGTGCTTCACCCTACCGAGGGTCGGGGACCCTGCCTGAGCGGCAGCCGCCTGACGCGGCAAAGCCGCAACACCTCAATAGGTTTCCAGGTGCAACCGGGCGTCGCGCTTGAGTGACGCGGCAATGCCTTCCCAGTCCAGACCAGCGGCTTTCGCCACGTCGCGCAGTGCCAGCACCACACCCTCTTCCATGCTCTTGAGGCCACACACATAGAAGTAGGTGTTGGGATCCTGCAGCAGCAGAGCAAGGTCGGCCGCCCGCTCGCGCATAGCGTCCTGCACGTAGCGCTTGGGTTGACCGGCGGTGCGGCTGAAGGCGAAATTGATGTCGATGAAGTCCTTGGGCAGGCTCTGCAGCGGACCAAAATACGGCAGTTCTTCCTGGGTGCGCGCGCCGAAGAAGAGCAGGAGCTTGCCGCCTTCAAACTTGCCGCTTTGCCGCAGGCGACGCCGCCACTCGGTCATGGCCCGCATGGGAGCTGAACCTGTGCCGGTACAGATCATCACGATGCTGGACCGGGGGTGGTTGGGCATAAGGAAGCTGGTACCAAAAGGTCCGATCACTTCCACCTTGTCGCCCACCTTGAGGTCGCACATGAAGTTGCTCGCCACGCCGCGCACCGGCTGGCCGGCATGGTCTTCCAGCACGCGCTTGATGGTGAGCGACAGATTGTTGTAACCAGGCCGCTCGCCGTTGCGCGGGCTGGCGATGGAATACTGGCGCGCGTGGTGCGGTCTGCCTTTAGCGTCGAGCCCGGGCGGGATGATGCCGATGCTCTGGCCTTCGAGCACCGGGAACGGCATGCTGCCGAAGTCGAGCACGATATGGTGGGTGTCGTAGTCCCCACCGGCGGTCTTGCCCACTTCGGTCACCCGCACGTTGCCTGTCACGGTCGCGGTGACGGTTTTCTGCGCGGACTTGGGACCGTAGAGGTTGGTGTAGGCGTGAGCGGCGCTCCACGGCGGCAGGGTAGCGCCCAGCGCGCTGGTGTTCAGCTGCGTCTGTCCGCTAGGATCACTGACCGGTTCGGGCGTCGCGGTCTCTTCTGGTACCGCATCAGAGACGGTCTGTGCCGCAGCGTCGCCGGCCATGGCAGCCAGTTCGCTGCTGGGGATCTCTGCGGGAAGCTCTTCCCAGCCCAACTGCTCTTCCAGTGAATAGGCCTTGATGCGCAACACCTTGCGGTAGTTGTCAATGGAGCCGGTGGGGCACGGCGAAATGCAGTCGTTACACCAGTTGCACTTGTCGACATCCACCACGTAGTTGTTCGAATCGTGGGTGATGGCACCCACCGGGCAAATCGACTCGCAGGTGTTGCAACGGATGCAGATTTCCGGGTCGATCAGGTGCTGCTTGATGACAGCGGCTTCGGTCGGGGCGTTCATCGGGGTCTCCGTGCTTTTCTCGTGGCGTTCTGGCTATTGTGTGACTTGATTCGACTTCGTGGGGGCACCGCGTGAGCATGGGTGGCTGACTCCGTTCGTGTCCCCCGCCGGCCTGCGGCCGGCTCCTCCTTTACCTCACTGCGCCAGCCACCCACACTCACGCTCTCGGGTGAAAAAAAGCAATGCAAACCGAACGCCAGATACCCATCGGAGCGCGTGCCCCATTCAAGGGGCAGCAAGGGACGGCTCCGCCGGCCCAAGATGCCGTCCCCCCTCCAAGCACCAAAGGTGCGCAAGAGAGGGGGGAAGCCGCGTCAGCGGCGCAGGGGGGAGTCAAGCGAAGCGTACATATTCGAAGTCCACCGGCTGCCGATTGATGCCCATCACCGGCGGCGCGATCCAGTTGGCGAACTTGCCCGGGTCGACCACACGGCCCATCAGGCTGGCGACGAAGGCGCGGTCGCCCTCGCTGGGCAGCCAGTTGTCGCGGTTGGCGTTCCACTCGGCTTCAGACACCACGCGGCCATCAGGGGCAACCTTCACGCCCTTGAGCAGGCCGATGTTGCGGTGGAAGGCCTTGTGCGGCACTTTCAGGCGGAACGGGATGCCGGCCTTTTCAATCACCTTGTTCCAGCGCTCCACGCCGCCCACGCTGTCCTTGATGTAGTCGTCGCGCAGCACTTCGTTGAGCGCGTTGAGCATGGGCACTTCTTTTTCGACCAACTGGCCGTTCTGCACATTGAGCACCTTGTAGAACTGGCCCTTGAGCACGTGGTCGTCGGTGCGCTTGCCTTCTTCATAGCGGCCCTTCAGGCCGGTGCTGTAGAAAGTGGCGGCATTGCTGGACTCGTCGGCACCGAACAAGTCGATGGTGACGCTGAAGTGGAAGTTCAGGTAGCGCTGGATGGTGGGCAGATCGATCACGCCGGCAGCGCGCAGCTTGGCCGGGTCGTCGGTCTTGAGCTCGTTCATCACCTGGCAGGTGCGGTTGATCACGCGGCTCACGCCAGACTCGCCCACGAACATGTGGTGCGCTTCTTCGGTGAGCATGAACTTGGTGGTGCGCGCCAGCGGATCGAAACTGCTCTCGGCCAGGGCGCAGAGCTGGAACTTGCCGTCGCGGTCGGTGAAGTAGGTGAACATGAAGAAGCTCAGCCAGTCCGGTGTCTCTTCATTGAAGGCTTCCAGGATGCGCGGGTTGTCGGCATTGCCGCTGTTGCGTTCCAGCAGGGCTTCGCCTTCTTCGCGGCCGTCCTTGCCGAAGTACTTGTGCAGCAAATACACCATGGCCCAGAGGTGGCGACCCTCTTCCACGTTCACCTGGAACAGGTTGCGCAGGTCGTACTGGCTGGGCGCAGTCAGGCCCAGGTGGCGCTGTTGCTCCACCGATGCGGGCTCGGTGTCGCCCTGCGTGACGATGATGCGGCGCAGGTTGGCGCGGTATTCGCCAGGCACGTCCTGCCAGGCGGCTTCGCCCTTGTGGTCACCGAAGTGGATCTTGCGGTCCTGCTCGGCGGGATTGAGGAAGATGCCCCAGCGGTAGTCGGGCATCTTCACATGGCCGAACTGCGCCCAGCCCTGCGGGTCCACGCTGACGGCGGTGCGCAGGTAGACGTCGAAGTTCTGCGAGCCATCCGGACCCATGTCGTCCCACCACTTGAGGTAGTTGGGCTGCCACTGCTCCAGCGCGCGCTGCAGCGTGCGGTCTTCGCTCAGGTTGACGTTGTTGGGGATCTTGTCGCTGTAGTCGATGGTGGACATGGGGGTCTCCTGCGGGTGGTTGGAACGGTAGGAAAAACGGCGGGGTGAGGTGTCTGGATCAAGGATGCGGTGGAACCGGCTTCGCCGGGCCACTCGCATCGCCCCCGGGGGGGTGACGCGCGCAGTGCGGCGCGGGGGGGTCACACCCGATTCATGTCAAAGACGGCCTTGTCGCCCTTGCCATATACCTTCAGGGCGCCCTTTTCTCCAACAGCGTTGGGGCGCTGGAAGATCCAGTTCTGCCAGGCGGTGAGGCGGCCAAAGACACGCGTGGCCATGTTTTCTTTCTGCGCGAAACGCAGGTTGGCTTCCATGCCGGTGAGGGCGTCGGGCGACATGGCAGCGCGCTCTTCCAGGGCCATGCGCACTTCGTCAGCCCAGTCGATGTCGTCGGGGGCCGCGGTCACCAGGCCCAGCGCAAAGGCGGCGTCGGCGTCCAGAGCTTTGCCGATCGCGCCGCGCGCGGCCTCTATGGGGCCGGCTTCTTCATAGAAGCGACGCTGCAGGCGCGACTGGTCGTTCACCATGGGCAGGTAGCCGAAGTTGAATTCGCTCAAATGCAGCTTGGGTGCCTTGTCGGCATCGTCCGGCAGGGCCAGCATGTAGGCGCGGTCGGCGCAGAAGGCCAGTTCGGCCAGGGTGCCGGCGAAGCATGAGCCTTCTTCGATCAAGGCGAAGAGACTGCGCGAAGACACGTCCAGACGGGCGAAGGTGCGGCGCAGCAGGCCGATGGTTTCGTTGACGAACCAGTGGTCCTTGTGCGCCAGCATCAGGGCGTCGTTGGCCAGCACGGCCGCCGCATCGCCTTCGGTCTTCAGCACCCAGGTGCCGATGTCGAGTTCGTTGGTTCGCAGGTTGAGGATGGCGTCGTCCAGTTCGCGCGCCATTTGCAGCGGGTACCAGGCCGCGCCTGCGGCTTCGATGCCGGCGATGTCGGTGGGCTGCGTACCGCTCGGTGCCTTCACGGTGATCGTCGCATTGCGCTTGGGGCGGTCGATCGCCACGTTCACGTACGCGTATGAGATGCCGTCGGCGTTGTCGCTGCGCTCCACGCGAGGCAGGCTCACACCCTTTGCACCAGCGGGACGGCTGCTCTGGGCGGCCAGTTTTGATGCGCGCTCGCTCACTGCGGCAGCGAATTGCTGGGGCTTGGCCACGGCGTCCACCAGGCGCCAGTCCACGGCCTTCTGGCCGCGCACGCCTTCGCTGGTGGTGCAGAAGATGTCGGCCAGGTCGTGACGCACATGGCGCTTGTCGGTCACGCGGGTCAGGCCGCCGGTGCCGGGCAGCACGCCCAGCAGCGGCACTTCGGGCAGGCTCACGGCGCTGGAGCGGTCGTCCACCAGCAGGATCTGATCGCAGGCCAGAGCCAGCTCGTAGCCGCCGCCAGCACAGGCGCCGTTGAGGGCGGCCAGAAATTTGATGCCGCTGTGCTTGCTGGTGTCTTCGATGCCGTTGCGCGTTTCGTTGGTGAACTTGCAGAAATTCACCTTCCAGGCGTGGCTGGAGACACCGAGCATGAAGATGTTGGCGCCGGAGCAGAACACGCGGTCCTTGCCGCTGGTGACCACCACGGTGCGCACGTCGGGGTGTTCGAAGCGGATGCGGTTCAGCGCGTCGTGCAGCTCAATGTCCACGCCCAGGTCGTAGCTGTTGAGCTTGAGCTTGTAGCCGGGGCGAATGCCACCGTCTTCGTCGATGTCCACCGCCAGGGTGGCCACTTCACCCTCAAAACTGAGTTTCCAGTGTCGGTATTGGCTGGGGTCGGTGCGGTAGTCGACGGTGTCGGCATTCATGGCGGTCTCCTGTGTGTGCATCTGCTCGGGGGCGAGGGAAACAAAAGGGTGCCGACCTGCAATTCATCACCGGCGGCACCGAGTGATGTGAATAATATTGCAGCTTTTAAATGCCGTCAATGCATTTTTATGCATGTCACAAAATACCCAGGACCTCCCGCACCTGGGTGCGCAAAGTGTCGAAGGCGTCGTCCACGCCCTGTCCACTGGTATTGAAGTGCAGGTCGGCCTTGGAATAAAAGGCCGAGCGGCCGGCCAGGATGCGTTTGAGATCTTCCATGGCTTCACGGCTGGCGGCCATGGGGCGCATGTCCCCCTGGGCGGCCACGCGGCCCATGTGGTCGGCCGGGTCGGCCTGCAGCCAGACGGTGGTGCAGTGGGTGAGCAACAGGTTGAAGTTGGCCGCGTCAGACACGAGGCCGCCCGGTGTGGCGATCACCACCTCGGGGTAGATCTGGATCGCCTCTTCCAGCGCGCGGCGTTCGTAACGACGGTAGGCCGGCGTGCCGTACAGGGCGTGGATCTCGCTGATGCTGCAGCCGGCGAATTTTTCGATCTCGCGGCTAAGTTCGATGAAGGCGTAGCCCAGGTCGTCGGCCAGACGCTGGCCCAGGGTGGACTTGCCTGCGCCACGCAGGCCGATGAGCGCGATGCGGGCCTGGCGACCGGCATCGTCCACCGGTGCCGCGTGACCATCCAACAGGCCGCCGATGGCCATTCGCACGCGGCGCAGGTCGGCCTCGTCCCGCTTCTCCAGCAACTCACGGATCAGCAGCCACTCGGGTGATGACGTGGTCACATCGCCCAGCAGTTCGGTGAGCGAACATTGCAGCGCCTGCGCCACCTGCAGCAGCACAAGAATGGAGGCATTGCCCGTGCCGTATTCCAGGTTGGCCAGGTGGCGCTCGGACACGTCGGCCGCCAGGGCCACCGCCTTGCGGGTCATGCCACGGCGCGAGCGCAGCATGCGCACACGCTCGCCCAGGGCCAGCAGGAACGGGTGGCGTGGCGACTCGTCGGCTTCGGCGGGTCCCGCTCCTGCGTCGGTCGCCACATCGAGGGTGGCCGGTTCTTTCATGGGCATGGCTTTGTTTGGGGTTAACCCTGATGGGACTTGCGCTCTTGGCAAACATGCACTTTAATGCATGCATCGAAAGAGGCAAGATAGTGCATTTATAGCCTCAATCCCGCCCGGCGAACAGCCCTGCTGAACAACCTGACTTTCATCCGACATGACATCCACCCCCCTGCTCTCCAATTTTTTCGCTGGCCGCTGGCAAGACGGCACCGGCAACGGCAGCACGCTGCTCGACCCGGTGCTGGGCACGTCCCTGGTGCGTGTGAGCAGCGCCGGACTGAACCTGGCCGAAGGGTTCGCCTTCGCGCGCGAACAAGGTGGCGCTGCTCTGCGAGCACTCACTTACAAGCAGCGCGCTGCCCTGCTCGGCGACATCGTCAAAGTGCTGCAGGCCAACCGCGACGCCTACTACGAGATCGCCACCGCCAACTGCGGCACCACCAACAAGGACTCTGCGGTGGACATTGACGGCGCCATCTTCACACTGGGCTACTACACCAAACAGGGTGAAGCGCTCGGTGATGCCACGCTGCTGCTGGACGGCGAGCGCATCCGCGTGGCCAAGGACCCGGTGTTCCAGACCCAGCACATCATGAGCCCCACGCGCGGCGTGGCGCTGTTCATCAACGCCTTCAACTTTCCCAGCTGGGGCCTGTGGGAAAAGGCCGCGCCCGCCCTGCTTTCCGGTGTGCCGGTGATCGTAAAGCCCGCCACCGCCACCGCCTGGCTGACACAGCGCATGGTGAAAGACGTGGTGGACGCCGGCATCCTGCCCGCAGGGGCTTTGTCAGTGGTGTGTGGATCGTCTGCCGGCCTGATGGACCAGTTGCAGCCGTTCGACGTGGTGAGCTTCACCGGATCGGCCGAAACCGCGCGCATCATCCGCAGCCACCCGGCGGTGGCACAACGTTCGGTGCGTTGCAACATCGAGGCCGACAGCCTCAACAGCGCCCTGCTGGACCCTGCAGCCGCTGCGGGCGACGAAGCCTTCAACCTGCTGGTGAGCGAGGTGGTGCGCGAGATGACGGTCAAAAGCGGCCAGAAGTGCACCGCGATCCGGCGCATCTTCGTGCCGCGTGCCTTGTTTGATGCGGCTGCCGAAGCGATTGGCGCCAAGCTGGCCAAGACCACGGTGGGCAACCCGCGCAATGAAACCACCCGCATGGGCGCGCTGGTGAGCCGCGAACAGTTCGACAGCGTGACCGCCGGCATCGCCCACCTGCAGACGGAGGCCGAGACGCTGTTCGATGGCCGCTCGGCCGCACTGGTCGACGCCGATCCGTCAGTGGCCGCCTGTGTGGCCCCTGTGCTGCTGGGGCACCGCCAGCCGATGCAGGCCAAGGTGCTGCACGAAGTGGAAGTGTTTGGCCCGGTGGCCACGCTCATGGCCTACGACAGCGAAGAACAGGCCTACGAGCTGATCCGCCGAGGCGAAGGCTCACTGGTGGCCTCGGTGTACAGCTGCGATCCGGCCTTCATTGCGCGCGCTGCGATTGCGCTGGCCGACAGCCATGGCCGTGTGCACGCGATCTCGCCCGATGTGGCGGCCATGCAGAGCGGGCATGGCAACGTGATGCCCATGAGCCTGCACGGCGGCCCAGGCCGGGCCGGCGGCGGCGAGGAACTGGGTGGTCTGCGCGCGCTGGGTTTTTATCACCGGCGCAGTGCGGTGCAGGGGAGCACAGCGGCGCTGGACGTTTTGATGGCTTCCGGCGCACCATTCAAACCCTGAGAGGCTGAAAGTCTTTTGCTCATGCCCGAGCAACGCCCCAAAAAACTCTCAGCCTCTGAGCCCGTCGAAGGGTTTGTGAGGGCTTCGACAAGCTCAGCCCGAACGGCTCACACAGCAGTACAAGAAGGAGACAGAAATGCCAACCCCAACCGCCGCCCCGTCTGAACGCTTCAATTTCGCGCGCCACCTGATCGGACTCAACGCCGGCCGCGCGAGCAAAACGGCGCTGATCGACGACGCAGGCACGCTCACCTATGGCCAGTTGGCCGATCAGGTGCAGCGCTGCTCGGCGGCCTTGCAGGCGCTCGGTCTGCGGCGTGAAGACCGCGTGCTGCTGCTCATGCACGACTGCAGCGACTGGGTGGTCAGCTTCCTGGGTGCGCTGCATGCCGGCGTGGTGCCGGTGGCGGTCAACACCTTGCTGACCGCCAAGGACTACGCCTACATGTTGAGTGACAGCCGCGCGCAGGTGGTGTTGGCGTCTGCTGCGCTGTTGCCCACGCTGCAGAGCGCACTGGACATGGGAGGGCACGAGGTGCGCCAGCTCGTGATCTCGCGGGCGGCCTCCGCCACACCACCGGGTGCGCTCGACTTCACGGCGTGGATCGACGCCCAGGCGCCCGGCGCCGCCGCCGACACCCACGGCGACGAGCCCGCCTTCTGGCTGTATTCCTCCGGCTCCACCGGCGCGCCCAAGGGCACGGTGCACACCCAGGCCAACCTGTACTGGACCGCCGAGCTGTATGGCAAAGGTGTGCTGGCCTTGACTGAAAACGATGTGGTGTTTTCTGCCGCCAAGCTGTTCTTCGCCTACGGGCTGGGCAACGCCATGAGCTTTCCGCTCAGCGTGGGTGCCAGCGTGGTGCTGATGGCCGAGCGGCCCACGCCACCCGCCTGCTTCAAGCGCTTCGTCGACCTGAAGCCCACGGTGTTCTACGGTGCACCCACCGGCTACGGTGGCATGCTGGCCAGCCCTGAGCTGCCGGCCAAAGAACAAGTGGCGCTGCGCCTGTGCTCTTCGGCCGGCGAAGCCCTGCCGCAGGACATCGGCCAGCGCTGGACGAAGCACTTCGGTGTGGAAATCATCGACGGCATCGGCTCCACCGAGATGCTGCACATCTTTCTCTCGAACCGGCCCGGCAACGTGCGCTACGGCACCACGGGCAAGGCCGTACCTGGCTACGAGGTGCAACTGCGCGACGAAGACGGCAGCGTCATCCAGGGGCACAACCAGATCGGCGACCTCTACATCCAGGGCCCCAGCGCGGCGCTGATGTACTGGAACAACCGCGCCAAGTCGCGCGACACGTTCCAGGGCCCCTGGACCAAGAGCGGCGACAAGTACACCCGCGACCCCGACGGCTACTACACCTACGCCGGGCGCAACGACGACATGCTCAAGGTCAGCGGCATTTATGTGAGTCCATTCGAAGTGGAAGCCACGCTGGTACAGCACCCCGCCGTGCTCGAAGCCGCCGTGATCGGCAAGGACGACGAAGAAGGCCTCACCAAGACCAAGGCCTTCGTGGTGCTCAGGGCCGGTGCTCAGGCCACCGAAGCCGAGTTGCAGGCCTTCGTGAAGGAACGGCTCGCACCCTACAAATACCCGCGCTTCATCGAATTCCTGCCCGAGCTGCCCAAAACCGCCACCGGCAAGATCCAGCGATTCAAGCTGCGGGAAACCGAGAAAAACGCCACGCAGGTCCGGGGTAAACCCTAAATAAAACGGCGACTTGGTTTCTAGTAATAGCTACATTCAATAACCATAATGGACTGCAAAGGCGATGCCCGCCGGTTGCAAGGTTGTTCATGTTCCGCTTGATGTTTTCCGTTCTTGCGCTGCTCGTTGGCGTATCTGCCCACGCCAGCAATGCCGGTGTCACTGCCAACGAAATCCGCCTCGGTGCCTCTGCGGTTCTCTCCGGGCCGCTGGGTCCGCAGACCGCCGACTACGGCGCCGGCTCGCGCCTGTTGTTCGACGCGGTCAACGAGGCCGGTGGCATCCATGGCCGCAAGATCAGCTATGTCACGCTGGACGATGGCTTCGACCCCGCCCGCACGGTGGAGAACACCCGCAAGCTGATCGAAGAGAACAAGGTCTTCATGATCTACAACAACACCGGCACGGCGCAGACGGCCGCGATTCTGCCGCTGGTGAAAGCCTCGCGCACCATCGTGTTCGGGCCGGTCACGGGTGCATCGTCTTTCCGCGACAACTTCAACCCCCTGATGTTCCACGTGCGCGCCAGCTACGGTAACGAAGCACGCCGCATCCTGTCGCAGATCAAGCAGATGGGCATCAGCCGCGTGGGCGTGTTCTACCAAGACGATGGTTTCGGCAAAGCCCTGCTCGGCGAACTCAAGCGCGCATCGGAATCCGAGGGCGTTCCCTTTGCAGTGGAGGTCAGCGTGGACCCCAAACAGCCCGACTTTGCCGCGGCCGCCGCGACCATGGCCAAAGCACAACCCCAGGCCGTGGTGCTTGGCACGGCCGGCAGCACCTTCACCAGCTTCATCAAGGCCGTTCACGCCTCAGGTGCCAAGCCGACCTTTTATGGGTTTTCCGTGGCGAGCCTGGATGTGATCAACCGCGAGCTCAAGGACAAGGCACGTGGCGTCATCCTGGCGCAGATCATGCCGTCGCTGCGCAGCGCCACCGTGCCGGTCGTCGCTGAGTACCTGGAACTTCTGAAGAAGAAATCACCTGAGGCCATTCCATCTGCATCGCAGTTTGAAGGCTTTGTGCATGCGCGGCTGCTGGTGGAAGGCCTGCGCCGCACCGGCCGCGACCTGAGCACGGAGAGCTTCACCCGGACCATGCAGAACGTTGGTGAAATCGCCTTCGGGCCGTTCAGGGCCCGCTACGCACCCGAATCCCACAACGGTTCGAGCTACGTGGAACTGGCCATCATTGGTGGGGACGGCCAGTTGCGCTATTGAAGTTGACCAGAGCCTGTTGCCAGGTTCTGAAGAAACTCAGCCCCTTTTGCCTCCCGCCACCAGCAGGACGCCGCCCACCACGATGGCGCCGATGCCGGCCCAGAGCGGCACGTTGACGGTTTCTTTTTCCTTGACCGTGAGTTCAAGCGGACCGAGTTTCACGGCGGTGGAATCCTTGGTGTAGCTGAAACCGCCATAGGCCAGCGCGAGCGCGCCTGCAATGATGAGCACAACGGCAACGAGTCGGATGGGGTTCATAATTTTCTCCTGTGATCGGCAGGCCCGCAGTTGCGCGGCTACCAGAGCGTTGAACAAAGCCAGCCATTGAATCACATTCGCCGCGACCCATTGTCAGGTGCCGCCCATGAAAGCATCAAAGGATCAATCCGTCAGTACCTCTGATCTGCGCCGGGCAGCGCACAGGCGGGCCAGCAGATGCGCCACACCCCAGGCAAGACCGGCCCACACCCCAGCCAGGAACACCCAGCCAAATACCGTGGGCGCGCACCAGCCCCAGCCGCAGGCACCGCCGTTCATCAGCAGCCCCGGCACACCCGCAGCGTGAAACAGGTAGATGCTGAGGTACGGCAGCAGCACCAGCACGCCCACCGGCGAGTCAAGGTAGCCGTCAATGAACAGTGCGGGCAACAGAACCAGCCCATAGACCACCAGCATCGCTCCAAAAATGCCTGCTGTGGAACACTTCATACGGCCTCTCCCACTGGAACAGATCCGGGAACCGGGCCTATCGCGCATCAGCAAGGCGGGCCACCTGCTTCTGCTGGTTCATCACCTGGACCTTGATCACGCCTTCGGGCATCTCCAGCTCCATGTCCATCAAGGAATGGTCGGTCGTGGAGAGGATCAACTGGCGCTGCGTGTCGTAGCGCATGGCCCCTGCGCCGCTGCCATGGGCCTTGATACGCATGGGATTGTCTGGTGTGCCGAAATCCATCACGTACACCATGTCGATCTCAGCAATGTCTTCCTTGATGTCCACCAGCTTGTAGGTGATGTCCATTCCGATGGCCACACTGGTGATGCCTCCGATGGGCAAGGTGAGCTCGACGCGCTGGGAGGCCCCCTGGTCGGTACTGAGCGACACGTTCTCCAGCGCGCCCATTTGTTCCAGCATGGCCTGAAACACCGGACGGATCAGGGCCGTCTTTTCCTCCGGCGCGCCTGTGATCTGCATGGTCTGCGGGTCAATGTGGCCATTGGCCATCGCCTTGGCCTGCACGCGGCTGCCCACCAGCGAGGACTCGTCTGCCATCACGTGTTCCTGCCCATCCGCATCGCGAACCGCTGCGCTCTTGGACAGGAACGCCAGGTCCACCGTGAAGCTGCCGTCCGGCGCCGCGACCGAGGTGGTGTGGCGCACCGTCTGGCGGTTGACCAGATTGGCCTGGGCCGGGAACCGCACACCCCGCTCGGCGCTCCTGGCCACGATGCCTCGGTCTTCAACCACGGTGAACGACATCATGGCGTCGGTGGTGAGATCGGAGATCCAGTCGACGCCGGGCTGCACGCGGTAGGCGATCTGCACCACCTGCGGCGACGATGCAGCCTGTGCCCAGGCTGCTGGCGAGGCCACCAGCATGGCCACGGGCCAGACCAATGCCCCCCAGAAACGCCATGAACCGAACTGCATGAGCCGACTCCCTGTCAAACGGAGCTGCCATTGTCATCAACGTCCACGCTGCCGCCAAGCGCCGGACGCAAAAAAAGCCTCGCCGGCGACGGGCGGGCCTCACGAGGCGTCAGCCGTTGGCGGGTGTCTGCTCCGGCGATGCCGACCGCCCCTGCCGGCCGAGTGCAAAAAACAGCGCCACCAGCATCAGCAACCACAGAAGATCCAGCCAGGTCACCTGCTCGGTGAGATGCCAGTTGAGCCCGGCCGCCAGGCTGTACAGCAGGAAAAGGCAGGCCAGGTACACCTGGGCCACCAGCGTGGAGCGTGAGATCAGCAAGCGCACGAACGCCACCGCCGACAACACCACCAGCGCCAGGGGCAGAAACATCAGCACCAGCGCAGGCAAGGCCCCACCGCCACCCGAGGCGGAGCCCTGGAGAAGGACCATGGCGGACCAGGCCATCGCCAGTTGGGCGCCGGTCAGCAGCGTCACGCCCGCGCTGAGTAGCAGCACGGCGATCTGGGGCCAGCTGAACGGGTTCTTCTTTTTTGACATGGATCGGTCCGGTTCAGGCAGGGGCGGCAAAGGCCGCCTGGTAGGTCAATTCGACAAAGGCCAAGGCCATGACACACGGCCACCTTGCCCAGCAAAACCATTGTCTGCGAGCAGCTCAGTCAATTTTTGCAGACGGTGGTCGGGCAACCTCATCCGAATCCCCTCTGGACAAAAGGCGACGGCAGGCGCAGACCCCGTTGCCGGTTGCTGTCGTCGATGGCGACCATGAAGGCTTGCACGTCGTCGGCACTGCAGACGTCCTGCAAGGAGGGAAAGACCGTTTCTGCTAGCGTGGCACGCATCAGGGTGGCCATGTCCTCGGCGCAAAGGTCCTCCAGCCGGTACCACTGGTCCACGCCGTCGGTCAGAAATCCCATGCGCTTGCTGCCCACCCAGGCGGTTGGATCGTCGCACCAGAAGTCGGCCTCGACCGCAGGGGTGGCGTGAAGAAACGACAGATTGCCGGTGAACGAAAAAGACGAAGCGGCGTTTCGACGGTTGCCTTCAAACGTCACGTACTGGTAGATCGAACCGCGCAGCCGGCGGAAGCTTTGCCCCCGGTTCTCAAATCCTTCTGACTTGAACAAGGGCGTCACCACGGTTCTCATCAGCGTCTTGTATTCGAGCTTGAAATTGCGCAAGTCCATGGTTCAAAGGGAGGTTGTTCGCGGGTTTCCAGGTTCACATGGCGCCCAGCGCCTGGTCCCAGTGAACCAGGGGCTCCGGCTTCTCCACGAAGCTGTGCTCGACGAGTTCCAACAATGGGACCGTCACCGCTCCCTTCTTGAACTTCATCTTCACCAGCACTTCGCCATGCGCCGAGCCGCCCAGTGAAAGAACATGCGAAAAATACACGAAACGCTGGTCGGCGAACACGATTCTGGTGCTCACGCTCACACCATAAAACAACCTGATGGGGCGTGAGAAGCGCACCATCTGCGCCGCGTTCACAAAACTCAAACCTTCACGCAACTGACGCCGCCAAAGGCCTGACTTCAGCATGTAGTCGATCTGGGCAGCTTCGGCGAGCAGCAGGTAGCGGTCGCTCTTGAGCACCCGCAGCCCCACATCCCAGGGCATGACCCGGAAGTGGCTGACCGTGGTGAACAGCGGGCTGTCTGCGCGGGGCGCCAGCAGCGCCAACACGAAAGTCAGCAGATTGCGAAAGAGACCTGACATGGGCGGCGTGCTCAGGCCACGGTGAGGCGCACACCACCGGCCTCGGCGGCCACGATCTCGCCCACATCCGCTGCACGAGCGAACCCCATGCGGTGGAAGATGGCAAGCACTTCGTCCACGGCGTCCGGCGCGCAGGCCACCAGCAGGCCGCCGCTGGTTTGCGGGTCGCTGAGTAGCGCCTGGTCCACCGGCTGCAGGTGCTCGCCCAGGTGCACCTCGTGACCGTAGGCTGCCCAGTTGCGACCGGACGCCCCAGTGACCATGCCCTGTGCGGCGAGGTCGCGCACGCCTTCGATCAGGGGCACATGGGTCATGTCCAGCCGCACCGTGGCCTGGCACCCACGGGCCATTTCCAGTGCATGGCCGGCCAGCCCAAAGCCGGTGATGTCGGTGAGAGCATGCACACCATCCAACTGGGCGAGCGCCGGGCCGGGGGTGTTGAGCTGGGTGGTGAAGGCGATCATCTGCGCGTAGCCTGCGGGCGACAGTGCGTCCTTCTTCAGCGCAGCCGACAGCACGCCCACGCCCAGCGGCTTGCCCAGCACCAGGCGGTCGCCCACGCGGGCGTCGGCGTTGCGCTTGACCTTTTTCGGATGCACCAGACCCAGCGCCACCAGGCCATAGATGGGCTCCACGGAGTCGATGGTGTGACCCCCGGCAATGGGAATGCCAGCGGCCTTGCACACGTCCTGCCCGCCAGCCAGGATGCGACCGATGGTGTCGGTGGACAGCACGTTGATGGGCATGCCCACCAGGGCCAGCGCCATGATGGGTGTGCCACCCATGGCGTACACGTCGCTGATGGCGTTGGTGGCGGCGATGCGGCCGAAGTCGTACGGGTCGTCGACGATGGGCATGAAAAAGTCGGTGGTGGCGATCAGCGCCTGCTCGTCATTGAGCTGGTACACAGCCGCGTCGTCGGCCGTTTCAATGCCCACCAGCAGTTCCTTCGGGATAGGCATGGCACTGGTGCCCCTGAGGATTTCACTGAGCATGCCGGGCGCGATCTTGCAGCCGCAGCCACCACCATGAGAGAGGCTGGTCAGACGGGGTTGGGTTGACAGGGGCGCGTTCATGCGGTGTTCTCTTCAGGGTGGATCGTTTGTGTTGTGGTCGGGATTCAAGCAGCGGCTGCGGCTCAACGCAGTTCTGCCAGCAGGTTCAGCAGCGAACGCCGCTCGGCCTCGGGGGCGAACAGGGCCGCCCTCGACTCGCATTGTGCTTGCAACGAAGCCAGCGGGCCGGCGCTGCCGTTCAGGCCTCTGCGAAGTTGCCGCAAACCATCAGCGAGCGCAGCGGCATCGCCCACGGGGAAGTAGCCGCCATAGTCCCTGCCCAGCATGCCCACATTGCCGTCAATGTCTGAGGCCAGCACCGGCGTGCCACTGAGCACCGCCTCCATCACCACATGGGCGCCGCCTTCCATTGTGCTGGGATGCACCAGCACATGGGCGCGCTGAATACGGGCACGTGCTGAAGCATGCGGCAGCCCACCCAGCCAGCGGTAGTGGGGACATTCGTGTGCGGTCTGCCTGGCGGCCTCGGCCATATCGGGGCTGAGCGCAGCGCCGATGTGGTCAATCAGGATGCCTTCGTCTGGTCTCAGCAGGCGCGCGGCAGCCCACAAGGTGTCAGGTGACTTCTCGGCACGCAGGTGGCCCACGGCCAGCGCGCGCAGGTGCGCCGTGGTCTTGCTCAGCAGCCGTCGTGTGCTGGCCGACTGGAACACCACGCGGCATTTGTCCCTGAAAGCTTCCGGCAGGTTCTGCGGACCCAGTTCCTGCAGCACGATGAGGCGCTGCGCCAGGGCCAGCGAGCGCTGGGCCTGGGCATCGCTGGCAATGTCGCGGTAGAGATCGGTACCGGTGAGGGCCACGACCAGCGGGCGCTGCGGGTGGGTCGCCGCCCAGGCCGCCACGGAAGCCGCAGAGCGCCGCGCGTGCAGGGCCAGCAGCATGTCGGTTCCGTCATGCGGCGAAGGCCCGTCAGGCCACTGGCGTGCCAGGCGAACCGCATAATGGCCAGCGAGCAGTCGCGCCCAGCGGCGCGCGGTCTGCCAATTGCCGTTGTTGGCATCGGCCAGCGCTGGCGTGACGATGCACAGTGAGGGTTTGATGAAAGACATTGGAATGGCGCACATTGTGTCGGAAGCGCAAGCGGCCCGCACAGGCGGCCGGCAAGCTCTGGCGCACCAGCTGCGTGACGCGCGCGAACGCACCCTGGCCTTGTTCGCGGCCAGCCGGGCGGCGCTGGGCGATGCACTGGTCGTGCCCTGTTCGCCCGAACTGAATCCGCCTTTGTGGGAGCTGGGGCACATCGGCTGGTTTGCCGACTGGTGGATCGCTCGCAACCCGCAACGCGGTCGCGGTGTGCGCGCAGACCCGCAAGCACCCCGCACCCCTGCGCGCCAGGCCCGGCGCGGCCTGGATGCCGACGCGCTGTACGACTCCAGCCGCATCGCCCATGCCTTGCGCTGGCAACTGCCGCTACCGGACGCTGACACCACCGTCCTCGACCTGAAAGCCGGCCTGCAAGACACCCTGTGCCTGCTGGCGGACGCCCCGGACACCGACGAAGGTTTGTACTTCTTCCGGTTGGCGCTGTTCCACGAAGACATGCACGCAGAGGCGGCTGTCTACATGGCCCAGACGCTGGGGCACGACCCTTTTGCCGCGGGCACCTTGCCCCACCCGCCTGAGCCCGCCATCGCCCAGCCCGTTGCCGACGACATGCTGAGCGTGCCCGCCATGGACTGGTCGATGGGACATCATGGCCCGGGCTTTGCCTTCGACAACGAACTCGGTACCTGCACACTGCACGTGCCCGCCTTCCAGATCGACGCCGCGCCCGGGACCTGGGCGCGCTACCTGCCCTTCTTGGATGCGGGCGGCTACGAAAAGAAGAAGTGGTGGAGCGAGGAAGGCTGGGCCTGGCGAAGTGCACAGGGGCGGAAGGAACCGCGCTACCTGAGGCGCAGCGACACACATGGTTGGGAACGCCAACGCTGGGGACGATGGCTGCCGCTGGACCTGGACGAAGTCGCCTGCCATCTCAGCGCTTTTGAGGCCGAGGCCTGGTGCGCGTGGGCCGGTCGCCGGCTGCCCAGCGAAGCCGAATGGGAGATGGCCGCCCACACCGTCGCCGGCTTCGAGTGGGGCAGCGTCTGGGAATGGACCGCCACACCCTTTGCCCCCTACCCCGGTTTTGAGCCTCACCCTTACGTGGACTATTCGACACCGTGGTTCGACAGTCGCCCGGTGCTCAAAGGCGCCAGCCTGGCCACCTCACCACGCATGCGCCATCCGAAGTACCGCAACTACTTCGAGCGGCACCGCAACGACATCATGGCCGGATTCAGAAGTGTGGCCTGACGGCTGAATCGAAGCCCCGGCGTTTGCAAGGCTCAACGCGAAATCTTGCGGTCCACGCTGCTCACCGTGCCAGCATGGAAGGTGATGATGGTCAATGTCTGTGCATCCCGGGGGTGCGGGAAATAGGTCCAGGACTTCTCCTCCGGCTGACCTTTGACGGCGCGGATGAATGCCTCGTGGTCGGGCTTGCCAATCTTGTGCAGCACCTCCCCTTCAGCCATGCCCTTGCGAATGAATTTGCGTTCGCCCGCGTCTGCGGCCAGCAAGGACGCGCTGGCCATGAGCAGAACGAGGGCCGAAAACAACCGAATGCAGCTCATCCCTGACTCCTGTTCGTAAGACTTACGCGACCGGGCCACGGTCGCCTTTGGCTCCAGCACCTTGCCGGACCCGCCCAATTTCACACTGGCATTGTGATCATTCACGCCGATGCGAACAAGCCGGTGCCATGCATATCACCCATGCGGCCATGTTGCAGGCGATCACCGCACGCCCTTCAGCGCGGCTGCGATGGTACCCCGGCATCACCCGCCGTTGCAGCGAACACCCCGAACCACTGTCGCTCATCGGACCACAAGCGAACCGATCCAAACCCTGCTTCGTTCAGCAGCGCCTCAAAGGCGGCTGGCTTCCATTTGTAGGAGCTTTCGGTGTGCAGCCCTTCACCCGCCGCAAACACGCGTTCCCCGCCCGGCCAGCGCACGGTCTGGGTGTGCAGGGCAAGCAGGTGCATTTCGATGCGCGATTCAAGCTCGTTGAAAAAGGCCTTGTGCTGCCATTGCGCGGGCGCAAAGTCACTGCCCAGCCAGCGGTTGACATTGAGCAACAGGTTGCGGTTGAAGGCGGCGGTCACGCCAAGGGCATCGTCGTAGGCAGGCTCGAGCACAGCGGTGGGCTTGACCAGGTCCACACCGATGAGCAAGCCACTGCCCGGGCCACCCTCGCGGCACAGAGCATGGGCCTGCCGCAGCAGCGTCAGGGCCTGGGCGGGGTCAAAATTGCCGATGCTGGAGCCTGGGTAAAAGACCGTGCGCGGTGCGCCCTGAAGGTCTCGGCTGTGCAGCCAGTCGGCGGCCGCAGGACCCAGTGCCAGCCTCGAAGAAAAGTCCATGCCCAGACCGAGCATGGGCAGCTTGGGGTGGCGTTGCTGCAACGCCCCGAGCGCATCGCGCAGGTAGTCCACCGAAATATCCACCGCCACGTAGCCAGCCGGTTGCAGCACCGGGAAGAGGCGCGCGGCCTTGGCGCAACTGCCGGCCCCCAGGTCCATGAGCACGGCGCTCGCTGGCAGATGCCGGGCCATGGCCGCACCATGCTGCGCGAAGATGTTGGCTTCGGTGCGGGTAGGGTAGTACTCCGGCAGTTCGGTGATTGCATCAAACAGGCGGGAGCCCAGAGCGTCGTACAGGAACTTCGGCGCGATGTGCGCGGGCGTGGCCAGCAGCCCCCCCTGCAGTTCTGCGCGCACGGCCGAAGGGTCGCTCAGATGGGTCTGGACGAAGTGGGGCTTGGGGTCGGTCTGGGGCATGCGACGGGCGTTCTCCTGGGTGCTTTATACCGGCTGAAACCCCGGCATGTGTGACGAAGGGTTCCGGGTCAAGTGCGGGGTGCCGGCGAGGGGTATGGCGCACGCGGTCTAATACGGCTTCTTCAATCCCTCTTTACCGGATTTCCCATGACCCATTTCCTGCCTTCCCGCACCCTGCGCGCACTCTTGACCTGCGCCGTGCTGTCTGTCGCCACGTATGCCCACGCCCAGAACGTGTTCCGCGTGACCACCATTCCCGAAGAAGCCGCGACCGAACAGGTGCGCAAGTTCACCCCGCTGGCCAGCTACCTCGAGAAGGCACTGGGCGTGAAGGTGGAATTCACGCCGGTGAGCGACTACCCTGCCGCAGTGGAAACGCTGGTCAACAAGAAGGTGGACTTGGTGTGGTTCGGCGGTTTCACCTTTGTGCAGGCCAACCTGCGTTCGGGTGGCAAGGTGGTGCCGCTCGCGCAACGCGAAGAAGACACCAAGTTCCAGTCGGTGTTCATTTCCAAGACCGATTCCGGCATCAAGAGCCTGGCTGACATGAAAGGCAAGCAGGTGTCGTTCGGCTCACAAAGCAGCACTTCGGGCCACCTGATGCCACGCAGCTTCCTGCTGCAGGCCAACATCAACCCTGAAAAAGACTTCCGCCGCATCGCCTACAGCGGCGCACACGACGCGACCATCGCGTCGGTGGTCAGCGGCAAGGTGGACGCTGCCGCACTCGACATCACCGTGTGGCGCAAGTTCGTGAATGAGAACAAGGTGGACACCAAGGCGGTGGACGTGTTCTACACCACGCCGGGCTATTTCAACTACAACTGGTCGGTGCACGCCGACATGCCTGCCGACATGCAGGCCAAGGTGAAAGCCGCGCTGCTGGCACTGGACCCGGCCAACCCCGAACACGCCGAGATCCTCAAGCTCAACCGCGCCACGCGCTACATCGCCACCACGCCCGAGAACTACAAGGGTCTGGAAGCCGCTGCCCGTAGCGCCGGTCTGCTGTAACCCGACGGAGTGCTCCGGCTTGAAGCTCGAAATTGAGGCAGTCAGCGCACGCCACCCGGCCGCGCGCGCCGATGCGCCACCCGCCATCAGCAACCTGAGCCTGCACATCGCAGCGGGCGAACAGGTGGCGGTGATCGGCCCATCGGGTGCGGGCAAGACCACGCTGCTTCAGGTGCTGGCCTGCGCACTGCCGCCCACCACCGGGCAACTGCGGCTGGACGGTACCGCGCCCTGGCAATTGCAGCGCAACGCATTGCAGAAGCTGCGCGGCCGCCTGTTCCTGGCGCCCCAGGTGCCACCATTGCCGCCGCGCCAGCGCGTGGTCACGGCGGTACTGGCCGGCCGCCTGCCCCACATGGGCCTGTGGGCCAGCCTGCGCTCGCTGTTCTACCCGTCGGACATTCCCGCCGCCTTCGAAACCCTGGAACGGTTTGATCTGGGCGACAAGCTGTTCGAACGCGTGGACCGGCTCTCTGGTGGTGAACGACAGCGCGTCGGCCTGGCCCGCACACTGCTGTCTGCGGCCTCGCTGTGGCTGGTGGACGAACCTTTGTCGGCGCTGGACCCAACACGATCGCGCCAGGCCATCACAACCCTGGTCAGCAGCGCACGAGACCACGGCGCCACGCTCGTGGCCACGCTGCATCAGGTGGATGTGGCGTTGGCGAGTTTTCCGCGCATTGTGGGTCTGCGCGACGGTGCGCTGGCGTTCGACCTGCCGGCACGCCTGGTGACACGCGAGCTGTTGACACAGTTGTACGACCAGTTCGAGCACGAGTTGCGCGGCGAGGTGCCTGCCGATGAGTCCGAGGTACCCGGGATGCCACAACCCGTCGTGATGCACTGCAGGTAGGTATGGATACCCCCCGCGCCGCTTCGCGTCACCCCCCTAAAAGGGGGGCGCAGCCTGCAGCCCGGCAGAGCCGGTTCTGTGGTTGCTGCTTGACGGCTCTGCAGCATGCAACCGCATCAGGGCACAAACCATCATGACCGAGTTGTCACTGCACCGAGCGCCGACTCGCGACCCGGCCTGGCTGGGCCGTGTGTTCTGGATCGGCCTGGGCCTGGTGTTGCTGTGGCCGCTGGGTGTCGCCACCGAATTCAAGCCCTGGGTGCTGCTGGAGCCTGACAACCTGAAGGTCAGTGCCCAGTTCATCGGCAGCTTCTGGCCACTGGCACACGATGCAGAGTTTCTGGCCATGGTGGCGCGCGACACCTGGCGCACGGTGGCCATGGCCACTGCGGGCGTGACGCTGGCGCTGGTGGTGGCGATTCCGCTCACGCTGCTGGGCACGAGGGTGTTGTCGCTCTCGGCCCTTTCCGGGCGCATGGCGCGCGGGCCTTACGCGTTGCGCCAGGCAGTGCGCTGGTTGCTGATCGTGCTGCGCAGCATTCCCGAACTGGTGTGGGCGCTGGTGTTTGTGCGCGTGGTGGGCTTGGGGCCCACGGCCGGCGTGCTGGCGATTGCGCTCACCTACGGCGGCATGCTGGGCAAGGTGTACGGCGAAATCCTGGAAAGCGGCGAAACCCACGCCACCGAAAACCTGCTGCGCAACGGCAGCGGTCGGTTGCAGGCCTTTTTCTATGGCCTGCTGCCCACCAACGCGGCCGAACTCACCAGCTACACGGTGTACCGCTGGGAGTGCGCGATCCGATCCTCGGTGGTGCTGGGTTTCGTGGGCGCGGGGGGCCTGGGCCAGCAGCTGGACAACTCGATGAAGATGTTCAATGGGGGCGAGGTGGCCAGCATGTTGTTGGTGTTCGTCGGGCTCGTCGCCTTGGCGGATCGGGTGAGTGCCTGGCTGAGAAAGGCATTGGGATGATGGCAGTTTTGCTGGCAGGCGGGCCCCCACCCCTGCCCTCCCCCAGAGGGGGAGGGAGTGAAAGCATGAGCGCAGCGCCGGGCCGTTCCCAAGCAAGCTCGCACCGCAGCCCGCAAGGCGAAGGTACTCCAGTGAGCGCTTGCACACAGGTGTCGGTATTTGCCCCTTCCCCCTCTGGGGGAAGGCCGGGATGGGGGCCCCGCACACCATGAAGCACCCCCCCGCCGCCAACCCACCGTACAAACTGCCACCGCGCCTGTTCAGCGCGCGCTGCAACGCCTGCTGGTTCACCGCCGCGTTGATCGCGCTGGTGATCGCCAGCTTCTGGTCGCTCGACCTCCAGTGGGGCCAGTTCTTCTCAAGGGAAGCGGCGCAGAGCATGGGCCGATTCGTGGCCGAGTTTTTTCCGCCTGACACCTCGCGCGATTTCCTGAACAAGGTCGCCATCGGGGCCTGGGAAACCTTGGCCATGTCGGCACTGGGCACGGCATTGGCCGCAGTGGCCGGGTTGGCGCTGGCATTGCCGGCCAGTCGCCTGTTCGACGGGGACAGCGCCTGGGCACGCACACCCACGCGCCTGGTGCTCAATGCCCTGCGCAGCATCCCCGAACTGGTGTGGGCCGCGCTGTTGCTGATCTCAGCCGGCCTGGGCCCGTTCGCTGGCACGCTGGCACTGGCGTTTCACACCACGGGCGTGCTGGGCCGCTTGTTTGCCGAAGCGATCGAGAATGCACCGCCCGGCCCGGGCACTGCTCTGCGCGCACATGGCGTGGGCAACGTGCGGGTGTTTCTGTACGCCACGCTGCCGCAGGTGTTGCCACAGCTCATGAGCTACACGCTGTACCGCTGGGAAAACAACATCCGCGCAGCGGCCGTGCTGGGCGTGGTGGGTGCGGGGGGCCTGGGCCAGTTGCTCGCTTTCCACATGGGCCTGTTCCAGATGAACAAGACCGCCACCATCCTGGGCGCCATGCTGCTGATGGTGGCAGTGGTGGATGCCACCAGCCATGGTGCACGCCGCTGGCTCACGCGCTGAATGCAAGGCAAGATCGCACCATGCACCCGGTCATCAGATTCATTTCGTTCATCGCGCTGGCGGTCCTTCTGAGCGGCTGCGGCACGCCCTGGGCCACGGCGCCCAACCGCGCAGGCGAACCGGTGATGCTGCTGGGCCACGACCCGGTGGCCTACTTCACCGAGAGCAAGCCGGTGAAAGGCAGCACGCAGCACAAGCTGGTGATGTTCCAGCGCACCTATTACTTCGCCACCAACCAGAACCGCTTCGACTTCATCGCCGACCCGGCAATGTACGAGCCACAGTACGGCGGCTTCTGTGCCCACGGCGCCGCGTTCGGCCGCAAGCTGGGCAGCGACCCCACCCGCTGGCAGATCCTCGACGGGCGCCTTTTCGTCTTCGGCAGTGCGGCAGCCCAGGCCGCGTGGTCGCTGGACCCGGCCTGGCACATCGCGCACGCAGATCCGATCTGGCAGGACATTCAGGACGAGGGCTGGCGTTCGGCCACGTTAACGGCGACGCTGAACAAGGTCCCGCACCACAAGCCGATGACGCAAGCGCGAGCCGAATGGGAAAAGCGCCACCCCGATCAACCATGGCCAACAGATGAACTCGGCTGGCGCGACTGGTTCAAGCCACCGGGCTGGCGTGCCGCAGAAGGCGTGGGCCAGACTGCACTGGGTTACCCGGAGTGAAGCGACCTCCCGGGGAAGTATCGAAGAGCCTCCGGCGAGAAATGCCCCGATCCAGAGCACCCGTGGAACCGGCTTCGCCGGGCCACAGGGTGCGTCCCCCCTCCAAGCGCCGAAGGCGCGTCAGAGAGGGGGGAAGCTGCGTCAGCAGCGCAGGGGGGTGTCACATACTCCGAGCTAATCGCAGTCCCGTGAACTGCCAGCGCGCATCGGTGGGAAAGAAATTGCGGTAGCTGGCGCGAATGTGCGAGGCCGGCGTGGCGCATGAGCCGCCGCGCAGCACGTACTGGTTCACCATGAACTTGCCGTTGTATTCGCCCACGGCACCTTCGCTGGGCGCGAAGCCGGGGTAGGCGCTGTAGCTGCTGGCGGTCCATTCCCACACGTCGCCAAACATTTGCAGCAAACCGCCTCCACCCTCCCGGCACGGCATGGGGTGCAAGGCGCCCGATTCCTGGAAGCTGCCTTGCATGGGCTGCTGTGCAGCGCTGGCCTCCCATTCGCCCTCAAGGGGCAGGCGCGCGCCGGCCCATTCGCTGCGCGTGGCGCTGGCCCAGCGGGCAAACGCATCGGCCTCAAAATAGCTGATGTGGGTGACCGGCGTGTGCGGGTCCAGCGACACCGTGCCATGCAAGGTGAACACACGCACGGGTTCACTTGCACCGCCGGGCAGGGTCCAGTACAGCGGCGCTTCGATGCGCTGGCTGCGCACCCAGTCCCAGCCAGCAGAGAGCCACCAGCGCGGGTCGGTGTAGCCGCCATCATGGACAAAGTCCAGCCATTCGCCGTGCGTGACGGGGCGGTTCATGAGCGCGTGCGGCGCCAGCCATTGGCGATGGCGCGGCGATTCGTTGTCGAAGGCAAATCCGCTGCCGGTGTGGCCGACCTCCACCAGACCACCTTCCATCTCCACCCAGCGCGCGGGCACCGCCGACACCCGGGCCAGTGGCCAGGCGGGCAGGTAGGCCGGCTGCAGCGGGTTGATGGACAGCAGGTGCTTGAGGTCGGTGAGCAGCAGTTCCTGGTGCTGCTGTTCGTGGTGCAAGCCCAGTTCGATCAGTCGCAATGCTTCGGCGTTTTCTGTCTGGGCGATCAGCCGCAGTACGCGTTCGTCCACCTGCGCACGCCAGGCCTTCACCTCGGCCAGGTCCGGCCGGGTGACCAGGCCACGCTGGTGCCGCGTGAACTGTTCGCCCACGCCGTTGTAGTAGCTGTTGTAGAGCACCCGGAAGGCCGGGTGAAAGGGCTCGAAGCCGGGTTCGAATGCTTCCAGCACGAAGGTCTCGAAAAACCAGGTCACGTGCGCCAGATGCCACTTGACCGGGCTGGCATCGGGCATGGACTGGGCCTGGCAGTCTTCGGGTGAAAGCGGTGCGGCCAGCGCCAGACTGCGTTCGCGCACCGTCTGGTAGTGGTGCGCCAGTGCCGTGCGATGCGCCGACGGCATGGCAGCGGGGATGTTATTGCGGCGACCCGCTGGCGCCTGCGGCCTCACGACTTGGCTCCTGTGGGTGGACGCAAGCGCAACAACTCGCCATCCCGTGCATCGGTCAGCAGGTAGATGAAGCCGTCCGGTCCTTCGCGCACGTCGCGCACGCGCTGGCCCAGGTCGGTCAGCAGCTTGTCCTCCTTCATCACCCGCGCACCATCGATCTGCAGCCGCGCCAGGTAGCGGAACTTCAGCGAACCCACGAGCAGGCTGCCCTGCCAGCCCGGGCCATACATGTCGGTCGTCACAAAGGCCATGCCTGAAGGTGCGATGGAGGGTGTCCAGTGGTACAGCGGCTGCTCCAGCCCGGCCTTTTCCGTGATGCCGTCGCCGATGGCGCCACCGCCGTAGCTCTCGCCATAGGTGATCACGGGCCAGCCGTAGTTCTTGCCAGCCTCGGCGCGGTTGACCTCGTCACCGCCCTGCGGGCCGTGCTCGTGGGTCCACAGACTGGCATCCGGCCCCAGGGTCGCCCCCTGCAGGTTGCGGTGGCCGATGCTCCAGATTTCGGGCAAGGCTCCACTGCGGCCGACAAAGGGATTGGACGGATGCGGTGTGCCATCCAGCTGCACGCGCACCACCTTGCCGTGGTGGTTGTCCAGCGTCTGGGCATCCTTCATGCGCTGGTAGCGATCACCCAGCGTGAGGAACAGACTGTTGTCGGCCGCCTGCACGATGCGGCAGCCAAAGTGCAGCCGGCTGCTGACCTTGGGCTTCTGGCTGAAGATCACCCTCACCTCTTCGAGCCGGCTGGCATCGGCCGACAGACGGGCCGAGGCCAGCGCGGTGGAGTTGCCACCCAGGCCGGGTTCCGAGTAGCAGAAATGCACGCGGCGGTTGTTGGTGAAATCGCGATCGATGATTAGGTCCAGCAGACCGCCTTGTCCCACCGCGTCCACCTCCGGTACACCGGCCAGTGGCTCGCTGAGCTGGCCGTTGGCCTGCACCACGCGCATGCGACCGGGCCTTTCCGTGACCAGCATGCGCCCGTCGCCAATGAAGGCCACAGCCCAGGCGTTCTGCAGGCCTTTGGCGACCACCTCGGTGGTGACACTGCTTGAAGCAGATGGCGCCTGCGCCAGCGCTGGCGCAGCCAGCAGCGAGGCCCCCATCAGCAAGAGCACGCCACGCCATGGCGCCTGGGGGTAACAAGTTCGGGTAGAAGGCGTTGCGATGCAGTGGGTCAAAGCGATCTCCTGAGGGCCAAACACAGCATGGGTGGATGCCGGCAATGGTCGTGGGTTCCCTCTTTTCCGGATGGGGCAATCGGCGTGCCGCCCCTCTTCCGTCAACCGAAGGGACGCACGCCAAACAGCCAGGCGTGCGCCCACACCACGAAGAGAACATACACCCCCAGGCCCACCACCACGGCGATCACATCGTTCACCGCGCTGCCTTTGGCCTGGGGCGCAGCCACGCCCCGGCGCTTGACCGAAATGCGGTCGGCCACGGCCCAGACCAGGAAACCACCGAAGAGCAGCACGTCAGCCAGGGTGCCCCCGGTGGCCGATTGCGCGAGCAGGTGGGCCAGGGCCCAGAGCTTCACTGCCAGCAACATGGGGTGCTTGGCCATGCGCTGGATGCGCCCTGGCAGGTAGGCCGCGGCCAGCAGCACGAACACCGGCAGCATCAGCAAGGCGGCCAGATGCCGAAAACCGGTGGGCAGTGTGTACAGCAGCACCGGCGTTTCCCGGGCCTGCGCATAGCCGTAGATGATGAGCACAAAGCCCGCCAGGGCAATGAGCGAATACACACCTTTCCAGGGGCCTTCGCCCAGGCGCTGCACCAGCCGGTCTCGGCCGCTGCGCGAGACGATGGACACCGAATGCACGCCCAGGAAAAGGACCAAACCGACGATCAACATCAACATGTGCAACTCCTTGTGTGGGGCGATTGTGCCCCTGCCCATGCCCACATGCCAGCCAGAGGTTTTGACCTCTGCCTGTGCGACCGTGACACCCGGCCTTCACACGGCCTGCGAAAAGAAATCCCGCCATCAATCCAACAACCATTAGAATGTTCGCATGAGAGAACTCAAGAACCACCTGTACGAACAAGTCGCCCGCATCGGCAAGGCCGTGGCCAGCCCCAAACGACTGGAACTCATCGAGCTGCTTTGCCAGGGTGAAAAGACGGTCGAGATGCTGGCCATGCAGGCAGAGATCAGCGTCAAGCTCACCAGCGCCCACCTCAAGGAACTGCGCCTTGCACGCCTGGTGGACACCCGCAAAGAGGGCAAATACGTTCTGTACCGGTTGGCCAGCACCAGCGTCGCCGACCTGTGGGTCCACTTGCGCTCAGAGGCCGAGGAGCGTCTGGTCGAACTGCAACTGGCGCTCACGTCCATCGTCGAACATGGTGATGAGCTTCAGGGCGTGTCCCGGGCCGACATCCTGCGTCGCGCAGCAGCTGGAGAGGTGCTTGTGCTGGACGTGCGGCCAGAGGACGAATACGCCGTGGCGCACCTGCCTCACGCGCGCTCCCTGCCGGTGGATGTATTGAAGAAGCGCATCGCCGAGTTGCCGAAAGACGTCCCTGTGGTCGCCTATTGCCGAGGTCCCTTCTGCCTGATGGCCAAGGACGCGGTGGAGCTGCTGCGCAAGAAGGGCTACCAGGCGTTCCACCTTACCGACGGCGTGGCCGAGTGGCGAGCCCGCGGCCTGCCGATGGCCAACTGATCGTCCTTCCAGGCCCGGATTCTTCAACCCAGGAGACGACCATGTTCTTCCGCCAACGCCCAGCCACCAACGCCACCCTCTCGTACCTCTTTGGCTGTGCCGGCTTGCAAAAGGCGGTCGCGGTCGATGTGGTCGCTGGCGACGAAGACTGGTTCATAGAAGAGGCCAGCAAAGCCGACGCGCGCATCGTCCACGTGATCGACACCCATGTGCACGCGGACCACTACTCTGGTGGCCCCGAACTGGCACGGCGTGCCGGGGCGGCATACCACCTGCACGAGAGCAACCTGGGTCGGGCCGGTTTCTCGTTCGCGCCACTGAGAGATGGCCAGCGGCTTGAAGTGGGCAATGTGGTGGTCGATGTCCTGCACACACCGGGCCATACGCCAGACAGTGTGTGCCTGCTGGTTCGTGACTTGCGCCGTGGTGAAGACCCCTGGTTCGTCATCACCGGCGACACTTTGTTCGTGGGCGCTGTCGGGCGGCCGGATCTGGCCGGCAGGGAGCAGGAAATGGCAACCCAGCTGTACGACACGCTACAGAACAGATTGTTGTCGCTGCCAGCGGATCTGGAAATTTACCCGGGCCACCAGGCCGGCAGTGCCTGTGGCGCGGGACTCTCGGGCAAGCCGGCGTCGACCATCGGATTCGAAAAGCGATTCAACCCGATGCTGTCGATGACCCGCGAAGACTTTGTGACGGCGCTGACCGCCGACATACCGCCACAGCCGGCGGACATGGCACACATCGTCGAGGCCAATCTTCGGGGCGGCATTGCGTTGCCTGCGAACGCCTGATCCAAGATGCAGTTCGGCATCCGCGCCAATCTGGGCCAGTTTCTGCATCATCTGATGCAGGTGCTGCTCGTGGGCCTGACCATCGGGATGATGCGCAACGTCGTGCCGGCCCTGGCGGAGACCGAGTTCGGCGTGCCGCGCGGCTCGTTCATGCTGCTGGTGGCTTTTGTGGTGGCCTTTGGCTTCGTTAAGGGCGCCATGAACTTTGTGGCGGGTCGCCTGGCTGAGAGTCTGGGACGCAAGCGGGTGCTGCTGCTGGGCTGGCTGGTCGCCCTGCCCATTCCGGCGCTCATTTACCTGGCGCCCAGCTGGTCTTGGGTGGTTTTGGCCACCGTGCTGTTGGGCATCAACCAGGGTCTCACCTGGTCCATGACACAAACGGCCAAGCTCGACTTCACCCGGGCAGACCAGCGCGGCCTGGTCATCGGTCTGAACGAATTCTCGGGCTATGTCGGCGTCGCCATTGCCGGTGTCGCCACCGGCTATCTGGCGTCCACGCTCGGTCCAAGGGAAGGCCTGCTCTGGTTCGGCATGGTGGTCATCGGGCTGGCCACCGTGTTGTCCTGGTTCGCGGTGACCGAAACCCTGCCTTGGGCGCGCGACGAGGTGAATCGCCAGCCAGCAGCCAACGTTCCGATCCACAAGCCCCGATACCCCCAGGCCGTCAGCGAGCATCCCTCGACCAAGGAAATGTTTGCCCTGATGAGCTGGCGCGACCGGCGCATGGCTGCCCTCTGCCAGGCCGGCCTGGTTGAGAAATTCGTCGATGCGCTGGTCTGGGTGTTCTGGCCGGTCTACCTGCACCAGCAAGGTGTGGGCCTGCCGGGCATCGGCTGGATCGTCGGCATCTACGGCTTCACCTGGGGCGCTGCACAGCTGTTCACCGGGCGGCTTTCGGATCGCGTGGGGCGGCACCTGCTGAATGCCTGGGGCATGTGGATCTGCGGCCTGGGCGTGGCCCTGATGCCACTGGGCTCTGGTGCCTGGTGGTGGGGCGCTTCGGCCGCCGTGGCAGGTCTGGGCATGGCCATGCTCTACCCCAACCTGAGCGCTGCGGTGGCCGACATTGCCCATCCGAACTGGCGCGCCTCTGCCATCGGCATCTACCGCTTCTGGCGGGACCTGGGTTATGGCATCGGCGCGCTCGGTCTGGGTGCGGCGGCCGCGCTGGGGGGTGGCATCGAGACCGCCTTCTGGTTCGTGGCTGTGGCCATGCTGCTTTCCGGCGCCCTGCTGTTTCGCTGGGGTGAAGAAACACACCCCCGCCTCAATCCCGCCACCTGATTTCCTCAACCACCCTGGAGACAACCGTGAACCCACGCCGAATGACTTTGACTCTGGCCCTTGCTGCCGCTGCCTGCCTGCCCCTGGCTGCGCATGCCCAGGCCGACGCGCCCACCATCAGCGCCCTGGAAGGCTATTTCGATTTTGCGGATGCCAACAGCGGCACCATCATGGCCGAACAGCTTGCCGCTGACGACTACAAGCAACTGTTCGTGCTCGACGTGCGAGATGGTGCGCAGTTCGCCAAGGACCACATCCCGGGTGCCACGAACATCGAGTGGCGGCAGGTGTTCTCACTACGTGCCAAGCTGCCCAGGGAAAAGACCATTCTTGTGTACTGCAACACCAGTTCCTTCGCCGGACAGGTGGCCATGGCGCTGCGCCTGGACGGTTTCGAGAATGTGCGCCTGCTGCATGGCGGCTACAACGAATGGAAGGCCAGCGGCGGCATGCAGGCCAGCACCCGCGCCGGCAAGAAGAGCTGACATTGGTTTGACCCGAATATCCGTACATTCGCATTGACAACTTCAGCGAAAACGAACCGGACGTGCACCAGGACAACCAGGCATGTCCGGGTGCGGGGTCCTGCTTGTTCGCCCGCGACCCGGCCTCAACCGCGTTCGGTGGTCACCAGCCAGATACCGCCACACACCATCACCAGCGCGGCCGCGTTGCGCCACTCCAGCACCGCCTCACCCAGGAACAGCGCCGAGAGCAGCGCGCCAAACACCGGGATCAAAAAATTGAACACCGTGACCTGGCCCACCCGGTTGTGCTTGAGCAGCGTGGCCCACAGGGCAAAAGCCGCAGCAGACAACACCGCCATGTACACCAGCAAGGCACCCGATGCGGCGTTGAAGGTGCCCAGCGCCCCGCCGCCCGCATGCCCCGCGAACAGCAGCACCGCACCGCCCATCGCCAACTGCCAGGCCGTCATGACCATGGGATCGATGCGTTGGGAGAGCCGCTTGCCGTAGATGCTGGCGGCTGAAAGCACAAACGCGGCGATGACGATGAAGCCTTCGCCAAGCAGCGTGAAGCCGGCGTCCAGACTTTGCCCTCCGCGCAGGCTGACCACCATCACCCCGGCAAAGCCGATCGCGCAGCCGATCGCCTTGCGCCGGCTCAGGCGGTCGTTGGCGTACAGCCAATGCGCCATCAGCACGCTGAAAAATGTGCCGGTCGCATTGAGGATGGAACCCTTCACGCCGGTGGTGTTGGCCAGGCCCACATAGAAGAACACGTACTGCAGCGCGGTCTGCGCGAGGCCGAGCAAGCCCACCTGGCCCCACTGGCGCACACCCAGGGCCAACACCTGGCGGCCCATCGCATGCGCCAGTGCCAGCAGCAAAAGGCCTGCCAGCACAAAGCGGTAACCGGCAAACACGAGCTGGGCAGCCGTGTCTTCCCGTTCGATACCCAGCAGCGCATAACCGCCCTTGATGGCCGGGTAGGCGCTGCCCCACAGCAGACAGCACAAGGTGGCCACGAGGACCACGTTGCGCGGGCGGCTGAAGAAAGGTGTGGTGTCTGTGGGCGTCGTGCTGGTGATCAGCACGGCACGCCCTGGCGCGCCAACAGCCAGGCCGGCGCGTCCTGCAGGCACACCGGGCGCAGGAAGCGCTCCAGCGCAGCGTCGCCCACCGAGGTGGTCATGGGGGCGGTGGACGCGGGCCATGGTCCGCCGTGTTGCTGGGCGGCCGTCACGGCCACGCCGGTGGGCACGCCAGCGAACAGCACGCGCCCGGCAATGGCCGTGGCGCCGCGCACCAGGGCGCGGTTGTCGGGCGTGTCTTCATCGGCGCCCCACAGCGTGACGGTCAGGCTGCCGCCCACAGCGTTCAACACGGCCAGCACCTCGGCCACGCTGGCGGCACGCACGATCAGGCTGGACGGGCCGAACACTTCGTCGTGCAGGCCGCTGCGCTCCAGAAAACGCTGGGCATTCACCTGCAGCAGCTTCGGGCCGGGGGCCAGGCCTTCGCCGCTGGCCTGCACCAGCGTCTGCGCGCCCAGTTCCTGCTGCTGGCGCACACCGGCATCGAACGCGGTGCGCATGCCTGCAGTGAGCATGGGGTGGGGCTTTTGCGTGGTCAATGCCTTCGCGAGTTGCGCCACGAACTCGTCGGACTCGGGGCCGTCGATGAGCACGATCAAGCCAGGGTTGGTGCAGAACTGGCCGCAGCCCAGGGCAATGGAGCCGGCCAGCGTGATGGCCAGCTCAGCACCGCGTGCGGCCAATGCTGATGGCAATGCAACGACGGGGTTGATGGAACCCAGTTCGCCATAAAAAGGAATGGGGCGCGGCCGTGCGTTGGCCACCGCCTGCAGCGCAGCGCCGCCGCGCGTGGAACCCGTGAAGGCACCGGCCGCGATCAGCGGGTGGCGGATGAGCTCCACCCCCACGTCCACGCTGGCGCCCTGCACCATGCCGATCAGGCCAGCGGGCAGGCCCTGCGCCTTGAGCACTTGCTGGATCAGGCCGAACACGCGCTGCGACAAGCCCGGGTGGCCGGGGTGGGCCTTCACCACCACCGGGCAGCCGGCCGCCAGGGCGGAAGCCGTGTCACCGCCCAGCACCGAAAACGCAAACGGGAAATTGCTGGCCGCGAACATGGCCACCGGGCCCAGTGGCACGCGCTGGCGCACCATGGCCGGGTGACCCACCGGGGGGCCACCGGCCACGGCGGGGTCGTCCAGCCGCTCGAACGGCACGCCGCTCTCTGCGATGGTGGCGAAACGGCGCAACTGGAAAGCGGTGCGGTCGAGTTCACCGTTCAGGCGGACCGGCCCCAGCGCGGTTTCCAGGTCGGCACGCGCCACCAGCATTTCCCGGTCGGCCTCCAGCGCGTCAGCCAGGGCGCGCAACAAGGTGGCACGCTGCGTGCCGTCGCTGGTGGCCCAGGTGTCTGACGCGGCGGCGGCCGCTTGGACTGCTGCATCGATTTCTTCCATGGTGGATGCATTCAAGGGCTTGCCCTGGGGTTCGCCAGTGCGGGCGTTGATGGAGGTGAGTGTGGACATGGGTCAGGTTCGGTTGGAGGAAATGACAGATCGGAAAACGGGCGCCTCAGGCCGGGTTTGCGGCGCCATCGCTGGGCTGGGAGCGACGCAGCCGCTCCCGGCTGTTGGTCAGATGCGTGCGCATGGCGGCGCGGGCGGATTCTGCGTCGCGGTCGCGGATGGCGCGGTAAATGCTCTCATGCTCGTGGTGCACGCGCTCCAGATAGGCCAGCCGGCCTTCGGGTGCGCTGTTGGCGGTGTTGATGCGGGTGCGCGGAATGATCATGGTGCCCAGGTAGGTCATCAGATCGGCGAAGTGGCGGTTGCCGGTGGCGCGCGCCACTTCCATGTGGAACTGGAAGTCTGAAGGCACGGCGTCGGACTCTTCTTCATGGATGGAAGCCTCGAACGCGACCAGTGCGGCGGCCATGTTCTCCAGGTGCCCCTCTTCACGGCGCTGCGCCGCCAGGCTGGCGGCTTCGCTTTCCAGGCTGATGCGCAGTTCCAGCAGCGACACCACGTCGGCCGCGGTGGCGAAGTCTTCCGGTGCGATGCGGAACGCGGGCTGCACCTCACGTGGCGCCATCACGAAAGTGCCAATGCCGTGGCGGGTTTCCACCAGCCCGGAAGCCTGCAGACGCGAGATGGCTTCGCGCACCACGGTGCGGCTCACCTCGAAGCGGTTCATCAGCTCGGACTCCGTGGGCAGTTTCTGCCCGGGCTGCAGGCGGTCTTCGTGAATGTCGGCCTCCAGCGCGGTCACGATTTCCGGCACCAGGCCGCGCTGGCGCCGGGGCTTGGCGGCATCGATCGGCGGCGACACATCGCCACCTAGGGTTTTCACTGAGAACATCGCTTTTTCCTTGACACGGCCAGAGCCGGTTCACACAATCCGTCTAGTTGTCTGACAACGTATGACAGACATCGAGACATGAACGAACTGTAGCAAACACCCGGCCCCGTGTCCAAGATCCCTCTGAAAAACCGCTGATATCCATGAAAACCCCTATGAAAACCCACCACAGGCTGTTGCTCACCGGCGCGGCAGGTGGTCTGGGGTCCGCTTTACGTGATCGCTTGAAAGTCAACTGTGAAACCCTTAGGTTGTCTGACAAGTCGAGCTTCGGTGAGGCCCAGGCCGGCGAAGAAATCGTGCTGGCCGATCTGGCCAACGCCGCCGAAGTGGACACCATGGTGGCCGGCGTGGACGCCATCGTTCACCTGGGCGGCATTTCGGTGGAGGCCGCCTTCGAGCCCATCCTGCAGGCCAACATTCTGGGCGTCTACAACCTGTATGAAGCGGCGCGCAAACACGGCGTAAAGCGTGTGGTGTTTGCCAGCTCCAACCACGTCACCGGCTTTTACAAACAGAGCGAAACCATCCACGCCGACCACCCTCCCCGCCCGGACGGCCTGTATGGCGTGAGCAAGGCCTTCGGCGAAGACCTGTCCCGCTTCTACTTCGACCGCTACGGCATCGAAACCGCCTGCGTGCGCATCGGCTCCTCGTTCCCCGAACCCAAGGACCGCCGCATGCTGGCCACGTGGCTGAGCTTTGACGATCTGCACCGCTTGGTCAGTGCCTGCCTGAGCACGCCGGTGCTGGGTCACAGCATCGTGTTCGGCATGTCCAACAACGCGGTGACCTGGTGGGACAACAGCCGCGCGCGCCATGTTGGCTACGTGCCGCAAGACAGTTCCGATGTGTTCCGCGAAGCGGTGTACGCCCGCACCAGTGCGCCTGATCTGAACGACCCCGCAGCGGTTTATCAGGGTGGCGCCTTCGTCAAGGCAGGACCCTTCTGATCATGAGCCAAGCCGAACTGTTGCTGGATGCGCGCAACGGCGTGGGTGAAAGCCCCGTGTGGAACGCGCAGCGCCAAAGTCTGTTTTGGGTCGACATCCCGGGCCGAGCGCTGTGGTGCTGGAACGCCAGTACCGGCCAGTCGCGCCAGTGGACCACGCCGGAGCAGGCCGGCTGCATCGCGCTGGCCGCGGGCAGTGAGGCCACGCCGCACGGCCGTTGGGTGGTGGCCATGGAAACGGGCTTGGCCCTGCTAACGCCGCAAGAAGACGGCACCCTCACCAGCGAGGCCATCACCTCGGTGCAGCACCCACACGACGGCATGCGTTTCAACGATGGCCGCTGCGACCGACAAGGCCGCCTGCTGGCCGGCACCATGGTGGCCGACATGTCGCTGGCTGCGCCCATGGGCAGCGTGTACGCGCTCACGTCCACGCGGCGGTTGCGCCCCCTGCTGGGCGGGCTGATCACGCCCAACGGCATGGCCTTCAGCCCCGATGGCCAAACCATGTACCTGTCGGACTCGCACCCCAGCGTGCAGACCATCTGGGCCTTCGACTACGACACCGACACCGGCACCCCGCGCAACCAGCGCGTGTTCGTCGACATGAAGCCCCTGCCCGGCCGGCCCGATGGCGCGGCGGTGGACGCCGACGGTGGCTACTGGATTTGCGGCAACGATGCCGGCCTGGTGCACCGCTTCACGCCCGACGGCCGGCTGGACCGCTCGCAGGCCGTTCCCGTGAAGAAGCCCGCCATGTGCGCCTTTGGCGGCAGTGGTCTCGATACCTTGTTCGTCACGTCCATACGGCCCGGCGGTGATCTGTCGGATCAGCCGCTGGCCGGTGGCGTGTTTGCACTGCGTCCAGGCGTGAGGGGCCTGGACGAGCCGCGTTGTCAGCTCTGACACATCGGCCATTTTTCACCTCGATCCTTCAAACCACCAACGGAGACAACATGAACCAACGCCGAACGATCCTGAGCCTGGCCCTGAGCCTGGCCACCTTGCTGCCGCTGGGCGCCCACGCCCAGACCATGGTGCTCAAGGCACACGACACCCACCCCGCCGGCTACCCCACCGTGGCCGCGATGGAAAGCCTGGGCAAAAAGCTCGAAGCGGCCACCAATGGCCGCATCAAGATGCAGATGTTCCCTGGCGCCGTGCTGGGCCAGGAAAAGGAAGCCGTGGAACAGACCCAGTTGGGCGCGATCCAGATCGCGCGCATCTCGCTGGGCGTGATCGGCCCCATCGTGCCTGAGGTCAACGTGTTCAACATGCCTTTCGTGTTCCGCGATGTGGCGCACATGCGCAAGGTTATCGACGGCGACGTGGGTGCCGAGCTGCTGGACAAGGTGACCAACAGCTCCGCTCGCCTGGTGGCCCTGGGCTGGATGGACGGCGGCTCGCGCAGCCTCTACACCAAGAAGCCGGTGCGCAGCCCGGCCGATCTGAAGGGCCAGAAGATCCGCATGATGGGCAACCCGCTGTTCGTCGACACCATGAACGCCATGGGTGGCAACGGCATCTCCATGGCCTATGGCGAAGTGTTCACCTCGCTGCAGACCGGCGTGATCGACGGCGCAGAAAACAACCCGCCCAGCTACTTCACCGCCAACCACTACACCACGCCGGCCAAGTACTACGCGCAGACCAACCACCTGATCATTCCGGAGATCTTCGTGATGTCGAAGGTGACCTGGGACAAGCTGACCCCAGCCGACCAGGCGCTGGTGAAGAAGCTCTCGCGCGAAGCGCAGTTGGAACAGCGTGCGCTGTGGGACAAGAGCGTGGAGGAGTACAGCGCCAAGCTCAAGGCCGCCGGCGTGGAGTTCATCAACGTCGACCAGAAGCCCTTCTTTGACGCGACCGCCCCGGTGCGCGCGAAGTACGGCGAGAAGCTGGCGGATTTGATGAAGCGCATAGAAATGGTGAAGTAACTCCCCCCTGCGCCGCTGACGCGGCTTCCCCCCTCCGTAGCGCGCCGCTGCGCGGCGCTTCGAGGGGGGACGCGCCCTGTGGCCCGGCAAAGCCGGTTCCACGGGTGCCCTGGAGGTGGGCGCTGCTTCCCTTCCCACTTGCCGACTTGCCTTGTCTCGCCTTGCCCTTTTTCTCTTGTCTCGCCTTGATCAACCCTGAGTTCTTTTCATGAGTCATCCTTCTCCTGGCGGACATCCTGTGTCTCGCGTTCTCGATCTGGTCTATCTGGCCTGCATCTGGGTGGCGGGTGCGTGCATCTTTCTGATGTCGCTGTTCATTCCCTGGGGCATTTTTGCGCGTTATGTGCTGGGCACGGGTTCGCAGTGGCCTGAGCCGATCTCGATCCTGTTGATGGTGATCTTCACTTTTCTGGGTGCAGCGGCGAGCTACCGGGCGGGTGCGCACATTGCCGTGGTCATGTTGATCCAGCGTCTTCCTGCCGTGGCACGTGCGCCGTTGGCACTGCTCGTGCACCTGTGCATGCTGGGCGTAAGTGTGTTCATGGTGTATTACGGCACCAAGCTGTGCATGGGCACCTGGGGGCAGTCGATTCCTGAGTTGCCGTGGCTGCCGGTGGGGCTCACCTACACACCGGTGCCTGTGGGTGGGTTCATCACGCTGTTGTTTGTGCTGGAACACCTGTTCCTGGGCGATCAGAGCCAACGCCGCGTGGTGCGTTTTGACCTGATCGACGAGACGGAAAGGGGGGCCGCCTGATGGACGCGCTCATTCTTCTTGGCAGCTTCTTCTTGCTGATGCTGATCGGCACGCCGGTGGCGTACGCCCTCGGCATCGCTGCGCTCATTGGTGCGTGGTGGATCGACATCCCGCTGGACGCGGTGATGATCGCCATCAGCAGCGGCGTCAACAAGTTCTCGCTGCTGGCGATTCCCTTCTTTGTGCTGGCCGGCGCCATCATGGCCGAAGGCGGCATGGCGCGTCGCCTGGTGGCGTTTGCCAATGTGCTGGTGGGCTTCATCCGTGGCGGCCTGTCGCTGGTGAACATCCTGGCTTCCACCTTCTTCGGCGCCATCTCGGGCTCTTCCATGGCCGACACGGCATCGGTGGGCACGGTGCTGATTCCGGAGATGGAGAAGAAGGGCTACCCGCGCGAATTCGCCACCGCCGTGACCATTGGTGGTTCGGTGCAGGCGATCCTGATTCCGCCCAGTCACAACGCGGTGATCTACTCGCTTGCGGCCGGCGGCTCGGTGTCCATCGCCGCGCTGTTTCTGGCCGGTGTGCTGCCCGGCCTGTTGCTGGGTGCCACGCTGGCCGCCATGTGCCTGGTGATTGCCAAGCGCAAGAACTACCCCAAGGGCGACGTGATTCCGCTGCGCCAGGCACTGAAGATCTGTGCCGATGCGCTGTGGGGCCTGATGACCATGGTGATCATCTTGGGCGGCATTTTGAGCGGCGTGTTCACCGCCACGGAGTCGGCATCCATCGCGGTGCTGTGGGCCTTCTTCGTGACCATGTTCATCTACCGCGACTACCGGTGGCGCGAGATACCGAAGCTGGTGCACCGCACGGTGAAGACGCTGGCCATCGTGATGATCCTGATCGCCTTCGCCAGCAGCTTCGGCTACATCATGACTTTGATGCAGATCCCACTGCAGATCACCACCGCCTTCACCACGCTGTCGGACAACCGCTACGTGATCCTCATGCTCATCAACGTGCTGCTGCTGGCATTGGGCACGCTGATGGACATGGCGCCGCTGATTCTGATCCTCACGCCCATTCTGCTGCCGGTGGTCACCGCCATCGGGATCGATCCGGTGCACTTCGGAATGATCATGATGGTCAACCTGGGCATGGGCCTGATCACCCCGCCGGTGGGTGGCGTGCTGTTCGTCGGCAGCGCCGTGGCCAAGCTGCCCATGGAGACGGTCGTCAAGGCGCTGCTGCCCTTCTACGTCGGCCTGTTCCTGGTGCTGATGGCCGTGACCTATCTCCCTGCACTCTCGCTCTGGCTGCCGCAAGCAGTCCTCACGAAATGACTTCCCACGCCATCCGCCACGTGCGGGTCACGCCCATCGCGTTCCGCGATCCGCCGCTGCTCAACGCTGCCGGCATCCACGAACCCTGGGCGCTGCGCTCCATCATCGAGATCGAAACCGACTCGGGCCTGGTGGGCATCAACGAGAGCTACGGCGACCTGCCCATGCTGGAGGCCATGGCCAAGGCCGCGCCTGCGCTCACCGGGCTTTCGCCCTGGGCCTTGAACGACATGGACACCCGCGTGACCGCGCTGGTCACGCCCCGGCAGACCGCCTCTGAATTCCAGGGAACGCAGATCTCGCTGGCGCCTGGCACCCACGTTTCCAAGACCGTGGCCAAGGTCATCAGCGCGTTTGAAGTGGCCATGATGGACCTGCAAGGCCAACTGGCCAATGCACCGGTGGTGGACCTGCTGGGGGGCGCCGCGCGCGAGTCCGTGCCCTTCAGTGCCTACCTCTTCTACAAGTACGCCGAGCACATCGAAACACCTTACGCGCCCGATCCCTGGGGCGAGACGCTCGCGCCCGAACAGCTGGTGGCACAGGCCCGCCGCATGATCGACGCGTACGGCTTCAAGAGCATCAAACTCAAGGCCGGTGCTTTGCCACCCGAGCAGGAGGTGGCAGGCCTGCTCGCGCTGGCCAAAGCGTTCCCCGGCGCACCGCTGCGCATCGACCCCAACGCCAACTGGAGCGTGAGCACCAGCCTGAAAGCGGTTGAGCAGTTGCGCGGCGTGCTGGAATACTACGAAGACCCTTGCCCCGGGCTGGAGGGCATGGCCGAGGTGGCCAAGGCCTGTGAGGTGCCGCTGGCAACCAACATGGTGGTCACCGACCTGAAGGAATTCCGCCGCAACGCCGAGATGGGCTGTCCGGTGAAGATCGTGCTCAGCGACCACCACTACTGGGGCGGGCTGCGCGCCACACAGCGCCTGTCGCTGATGTGCGAAACCTTTGGCCTGGGTTTGTCGATGCACTCGAATTCGCACCTGGGCATCAGCCTCACGGCCATGACCCACCTGGCCGCATCGGTACCGCACCTGTCTTACGCCTGCGACACGCACTACCCCTGGCAGGACGACGAGGTGGTGCAAGGCGGGCGCCTGAAGTTCGAGGCCGGCGGCCTGCGCGTGCCCACCGCACCCGGCCTGGGCGTTCGTATCGACCCCGAAGCCCTGGCCCGTCTGCACGACAACTACCTGCGCACCGACATTCGCAACCGCGACGACCTGGCGCAGATGCGCAAGTACGACGCGAGCTTCACCGGCGCACAGCCGCGGTATTGATATGCCCCCCGCGTCGCTTCGCGTCACCCCCAAGGGGGCGGCACTGGCCGTCCGGCAAAGCCGGCCCGGCGGTGCCCCTTGTCTGGGTCACGTCGCGCGCATTGAGCACCTGTTCTGAACCTCCTTCTTTCATCACACAGCCGAAAGCCCACCATGCAAATCTCCCCCCAAGAACTCAAGCAAGTCATGTCCAGCGGCCTGCTGTCTTTCCCCCTGACCGACTTCGACGCCCAGGGCGACTTCAATCCCAAGGGCTATGCACAACGCCTGGAATGGCTCGCGCCTTACGGCGCCTCCGCCCTGTTTGCTGCCGGTGGCACCGGAGAGTTCTTCTCCCTCACCGCAGAGGAGTACCCCGCCATCATCAAAACCGCTGTGGACACCTGCCGCGGCAAGGTGCCCATCATTGCCGGCGCCGGTGGCCCCACCCGCTTTGCCATCCAGTGCGCTCAGGCCGCAGAGAAGGCCGGTGCCCACGGCATCCTGCTGCTGCCGCACTACCTCACCGAAGCCGGCCAGGAAGGCCTCATTGCCCACGTGGAGCAGGTCTGCAAGAGCGTGAAGTTCGGTGTCATCGTCTACAACCGCAACGTCTGCAAGCTCACGCCGGAATCACTGGCCATCCTGGCCGATCGCTGCCCCAACCTGATCGGCTTCAAAGACGGCGTGGGCGACATCGAGCTGATGTCATCGGTCTACATGAAGATGGGCGAGCGCTTTGCCTACCTGGGTGGCCTGCCCACGGCCGAGGTGTACGCCGCGGCCTACAAGGCGCTGGGCACACCGGTGTATTCCTCAGCCGTCTTCAACTTCATCCCCAAGACCGCCATGCAGTTCTACGAGGCCGTGCGCACCGACGACATGGCCACGCAGCACCGCCTGCTGAAAGAATTCTTCATGCCCTACCTGGACATCCGCAACCGGGGCCAGGGTTACGCGGTGAGCATCGTCAAGGCTGGGGCACAACTGGTGGGCCATGGGGCCGGACCGGTGCGTGCGCCGCTGACCGATCTCAAACCGGCCGAGATGGAGCAGCTGGATGCGCTGATCCGCAAGCTCGGTCCGCAGTAATCCGTCTTTCTTTCCGGCACTTCTGCCAACACCATGCGCAACCCGCCAGGGTTGCGCCCACGGGAGACATTCATGAAAAAACTCATCACCACCCTGGCCCTGGGCGTTGCCGTGGCCACCAGCGCCTTCGCCTGGCCCGACAAGCCCATCAAGCTTGTCGTTCCCTTCCCGGCCGGCGGTACGTCCGACGTGCTGGCGCGTCTGATCGGGGCCAAGTTGTCTGAATCATTGGGCCAGCCCGTAATTGTGGACAACCGCCCTGGCTCCAGTGGCAACCTGGGCGCCGACTTTGTGGCCAAGTCGCCCGCCGACGGCCACACCCTGGTGCTGATGGACGTGGGCAACCTGGTGATCGCGCCATCGCTGTACAAGCTACCGTTTGACGTGCTGAAAGACTTCACCCCCGTGGCCATGGTGGCCTACTCGCCCCACCTGCTGGTGGTGAGCAACAAGCTGCCGGTGAAGACGATGGACGAGCTGATCGCGCACGCCAAGACCAACCCGGGCAAGGTGAACTACGCGGCCGCCGCAGGCATGGGCAGCGCCACGCACATTGCTGGCGTGCAGTTTGCGCAGCGCAGCGGCATCCGGTGGAACTACGTACCGTACAAGGGCGGCTCGCAGGCCATGAACGATCTGGTCGGCGGGCACGTGGACGTGACCTTCAACGGCATGGTCGCCACCTACCCTCATGTGAAGGCCGACAAGATCCGCCTGATCGCTGTCTCCAGCGCCAGCCGCCAGCCCGAAGTGCCCGACGCCCCCACGGTGAGTGAGAAGCACCCTGGCTTCCTCACCGGCAGCTGGCAAGGGCTGCTCGCGCCCAGCGGCACGCCGCAGGCCGCGATCGACAAGCTGCATGCAGAGGTGCTGCGCATCACCGCGCTGCCGGAGATCCAGGAAAAGCTCGTCACCATGGGTGCACAGCCATCCAAGATGAGCACAGTCGAGTTCTCGAACTGGCTCAAGGCCGAGATTCCGGCGATGGCCAAGATCGTCAAGGACGAGAAGATCACGCTGGAATGAGCACCGACCGCCCTCGCGTGCTGCAGATCGGGCGCCTGCACGCCACGGTGGAAGAGGGTCTGCAAAACAGCTGCGCCGTGGTGAAAGTGCCAGGCCCACCCGCCAACGAACTGCCGTTGGATGCCGCCACCGCCTCGCAAGTGGAGGCCCTGGTCACGTCAGCAGCGCTTGGCCTGCCCGCGCGCTGGCTGGATGCCTTGCCCCGCTTGCGGGTGGTGTCCTCCTTCGGCGTGGGAACGGACAAATTGCCTCTGGACGCCTGCCGCGCACGCGGCATTTCGGTCGGCTACACACCGGACGTGCTCAACGACTGCGTGGCCGACACCGCCATGGCCGGCCTGCTGGCCGCCGCGCGGCAGGTGTGCGCGGCCGACCGTTTCGTGCGCGAAGGGCGTTGGCCCCAGGGTCCCTTTGCGCTGACCACGCAGGTCAGCGGCAAGCGGCTGGGCATTCTGGGCCTGGGCCGCATCGGCCAGACCATCGCGCGGCGCGCCAGCGGCTTCGACATGGAGGTCGCCTACCACGGCCGCAACCCGGTGCCCGGCGTGGTGTGGCGGTACGAAGCGTCATTGACCGAGCTGGCGCACTGGGCGGATTTTCTGGTGCTGGCCGTGTCTGGCGGGCCGCCCACGCGCCACATGGTCAACGAAGCGGTGTTGCAAGCCTTGGGGCCGCGCGGCATTCTGGTCAACGTGGCGCGCGGCAGCGTGGTCGATGAAGCCGCCCTGGTGCGCTGCCTGCAGACGGGTGAACTGGGTGGTGCGGCACTCGATGTGTTCGAGAACGAGCCCCACGTGCCCGATGCGCTGATGGCCCTGCCCCATGTGGTGCTGATGCCGCACATGGCCAGCGGCACGGTGGAGACACGGCAGAGAATGGCCGATCAGACTTTGCGCAATCTGCATGCAGGGCTGGGCGGAGAGCCCATGATCAGCCCACTGCCATGAACCTCACGGCCTTTCACCTGGAAGTGTGCATGGGCTTTTGAAGAGACCGAGATGACGACACCCACGAACACGACCAGCGCCACCCAACCCCCGCGCGGCATCCGCATGCACCCGGCCGACAACGTGGCTATCGTCGTCAACGATGGCGGCCTGGCGCCCGGCGCGGCGCTGGCCGACGGCCCGGTGCTGGTCGAGCGCGTGCCACAAGGCCACAAGGTGGCGCTGACCGATCTGCCCGCTGGCAGCGCCGTGCGGCGCTACAACGTGATCATCGGCCACACGGCGGTGGACATCGCAGCCGGCGCCTGGGTCAACGAGCAGCGGCTGGTGATGCCCGGCGCGGTCTCGCTCGAAGGCCTGCCCGCGCCGCAGCCACCTGCGGAATTGCCGCCACTGACCGGCCACACTTTTCAGGGCTACCGCAATGCCGACGGCAGCGTGGGCACTCGCAACCTGCTGGCCATCACCACCACCGTGCAATGCGTGGCCGGCGTGCTGGACGTGGCGGTGGAGCGCATCAAGACCGAACTGTTGCCGCTCTACCCCAATGTGGACGGCGTGGTGGGGCTGGAGCACACCTATGGCTGCGGCGTGGCCATCGACGCGCCCGACGCCATCATCCCCATTCGCACCGTGCGCAACATCGCCAGCAACCCCAACTTTGGCGGCGAGGTGATGGTGCTCAGCCTGGGCTGCGAGAAACTGCAGCCTGAGCGGCTGCTGCCACCGGGTTCCATTCCGATCTCGGACGAACGCGCAGGGCCGGACGTGGTCACGCTTCAAGACGAAAAGCATGTCGGTTTCATGTCGATGATCGATTCCATTCTCACGCAAGCGCGCGTGCACCTGGAGCGTTTGAACCGTCGCCGGCGCGAAACCTGCCCTGTCTCTGATCTGGTGGTGGGCGTGCAGTGCGGCGGCAGCGATGCCTTCTCTGGCGTCACCGCCAACCCGGCCGTGGGCTTTGCCACCGATCTGCTGGTGCGCGCTGGCGCCACCGTCATGTTCAGCGAGAACACCGAGGTGCGCGACGCGGTGGACCAGCTCACCCGCCGCGCCGCCACGCCCGAAGTGGCTGCGGCCATCGTGCGCGAACTGGGCTGGTACGACGCCTACCTGGCGCGCGGTCAGGCCGACCGCAGTGCCAACACCACGCCCGGCAACAAAAAGGGCGGCCTGTCCAACATCGTCGAGAAGGCCATGGGCTCCATCGTCAAGAGCGGCACCGGCCCCATCCACGGCGTGATCGGCCCCGGCGAGAAGGTGCGGCAAAAGGGCCTGATCTTTGCGGCCACGCCGGCCAGCGATTTCATCTGCGGCACCCTGCAACTGGCCGCTGGCATGAACCTGCACGTGTTCACCACCGGGCGCGGCACGCCCTATGGCCTGGCCGCATGCCCGGTCATCAAGGTGGCCACGCGCGACGACCTGGCCCGCCGCTGGCACGACCTGATGGACCTCAACGCCGGCCGCATCGCCAGCGGCGAAGCCAGCATCGAAGACGTGGGCCACGAACTCTTCCAACTGATGCTGGACGTGGCCAGCGGCCAGCGCACCTGGGCCGAACGCTGGAAGCTGCACAATGCGCTGGTGCTGTTCAACCCGGCACCCATCACCTGAACAAACCTCCCCTGCCCCGCATGACCTCACCCGACCCACTGAACCCCGCCCGTTTCGTGGGTCAGGTCAACAACCGCCCCACCACCCTCTATCAGCTACACAACGGGCGCGGCATGTCGGTTGCGGTGACCAACCTGGGTGCCAAGGTGCTGCAGATCATCGTGCCCGACCGGCACGGCCAGCCTGGCGATGTGGCCCTGGGCTACGACAACCTGGCCAGCGTGCTCGCCGGCTCGCCCTCCATGGGCGCCTTCATCGGCCGCTTCGCTGGTCGCATCGCGCAGGCCCGCTTCACGCTGAACGGCATTGAACACAAGTTGCAGGCCAACGCTGGCGCCCACTGCGTGCACGGCGGCCCGGGCGGCTCGCGGCACCAGGTGTTCAGCGCCGAACAAGCCGACGAACGCACCCTGCACTTGCACCACCGCTTCACGCCAGACAGCGACGGCTTTCCCGGCACGCTGGACCTGCACCTGACCTACCGCGTGGAGGACGACAACTCACTGGTCATCGAACACGAAGCCATCGCGGTAGACGGCACCAGCGTGGCCAGCTTCGCGCCCCACGGCTACTTCAACCTCGAAGGGCCCGGGCACACCACCACTGACCAGCACATGCTGAGCGTGAACGCCGATGGGGTACTGGCAGCCGACGCCGACAACGTGATCACCGGTGAACGGGTCTCGCTGGAAGGTCATGCGCTGGACCTGCGCACGCCCCGCCTGCTTGGTTCGGCAGGATTCGACAACGCTCCTCTGGTGATCGACCACGCCTACGTCGTCGCTGGCCAAACGGGTGGCGAACGCCTGTGCGCCACGGTCAGCGCCGCCAACAGCGGGCGCACGATGGAAGTCTGGTCCACCGAACCGGTGCTGCAGGTCTACACCGCCGACGCACTCGGCCGTGGCGCATCACCCGATCTGGGCAAGCAAGGCGTGCTACACCGCCCCCGCGCCGGCCTGTGCCTGGAACCCCAGCAATACCCCAACGCCCCGAACTGCCCGGGCCTTCCTCTCAACACCGTGGCGCCAGGTCGCCCCTACACCGGGCGCACGCGCTACCGTTTTGGGTTGATGGTTTAAGCGGTTGAGAGTCTCGGGTGATCGGCGCGGACAGTGCTGAAAGCGCAGAACGCCTTCCAATACGCTTCTTGTGTACGGCCATCCCAGGCCGCACTCTGGTTCCGGAGCTCGCTCGCTAGCGCCGCACCAAATCGGCCACCGCAGTCTTGGCAGCCTGGATCACGGAGTGCCACTCTGGAAGCTCGATGTACTCCGCATCCGAGAGTTTGGTTCCGTACCGCTCAAACACGACGTCGATAGATCTCACCAGAGCGGTGATGCATTCAGCCTCCGCAGCATCAATCAGAATCCAGCCAACTGTGGAAAGGGCATCGCTAGCCAATTGGGTGTCGTCGTACAGGAAGTGCACCGCATAGTCGAACTCGTCATGATGCACGGCGCCCTCGGCTTGGCCATCAACCCACACGCGGCGCTGGTACGCGGGATCGGCGAGCGCCTGCAGATGCGCTTCAAGCTCCTTGCGCATTTCGGGATACTTCACTTGAATCATGACGGGTTCGTTTGTCTACGTACTTGGCCGCATGCCGACGGCTGTCGCTCCGGTTTGAATGGGCCCCACTGTCAAACGTATCGAGCGGCTAGCTGTCGGCAACGTGGAAGAAGTCCGAGCAGTTCAACGCGAACCAAGGCAGTGGCAGTAGGTGTGTCTCCGCAGTCGCACAGCAGGTGGTCCAATTGATACCCCAGCGCGACCAACGGGTCTTCTAGCTCTTGGCCCATACAGCTCCGGGAGGCCCAATCGGCAAACCTGTGTACTGCATCGTCGCAAGCAAGGTCAAGGCCAACCGCACGCACCGCGAACTCGTCGGCATAGCTCAGTTTGGTTGCCCTCGGCGGGAAGTCTGCGCGGGCTCGTTTCAAGCAGACCTCGGGCCCGTCCGCCACCAAGTCGAATAGTTCTGCTGGCGGATGGTCGAGCCTTGCGATCTCGCCTCCCGCCCATTCAACGACTTCTTCGGCGGTCAAAATGCCAGAGACCCAGAGGCAAAGTGTGTCCTCAATATTGCGCATACATGTAGCCTAGCAGGCAAATCAGAGTCGCTCGAGTTGCTGCATTGAACGGCCGGCCAAGCACGCCTGTTGGATAAACAGTCTCCTCAGCCCGACCACCGACCGGACAAGGCTGGGAGCTGTCAGCTACCGACTGCCAGTTGAGCGGCTGCAACCCGACCAATTGGAGACGTCGACTACCAAGATGTCGCCGCGACAAAGCAGCCGTCCAGAGGGCTCACCACTTGTCGAACTCAGGTTGAGGATCAAACTCCGTCGCGACCATCTTGACCCGGTCACCCTCGATGCAGATGCGTGTGCACCCGGCGAAACGCCCCCTGGGGAGAAGTTTTCCAGAAACAGAACGCTCTTTTCTGATCAGAGCGCTTCGAGGGCCAGTGCAATGCCTTGGCCACCCCCGATGCACAGCGTCACCACCCCGCGCCTGAGGCCGTCACGTCGCATTGAATGCAGCAATCGCGTGGTCAACACGGCACCCGTGGCGCCGATCGCATGGCCGTGGGCGATGGAGCCGCCCTCGACGTTGACGATGTCTTCTGGCAGGCCCATCTCGCGCAGGCAGGCCAGCGCGATCGCCGCGAAAGCCTCGTTGATTTCAATGCGCTCGATGTCGCCGCGCGTCCACCCCGCTCGCTCCAGCGCGAGTTTGACCGCAGGAACGGGTCCGATGCCGAACATGCCCGGCTCCACCGCCGCCACACCGTGTGCGACCAGCCGCGCCCAAGGCTGCAGTCCGTGCTGCTCGGTAAAGCCACGCTCCGCGACGATCAGCGCGGCCGCGCCGCTGTTGAGTCCGGGCGCGTTGCCGGCGGTGATGCTGCCGTCCTTGCGAAACGCCGGCTTGAGCTTGGCCAGGGTTTCGATGGTCGTGTCCGGGCGATTGGCTTCGTCGCGATCGAATCGCACGGGCCCCTTGCGGCTCGCCAGCTCGATGGCGACGATCTCCTCATCGAACTTGCCCGCCGCCTGCGCCGCGCTGAAGCGCTGCTGCGAGCGCGCCGCCCAACGGTCCTGGTCTTCGCGGGTGATGCGGTACTGGCTCACCAAGTCTTCGGTGTGCCAGCCCGAGTGCTGTCCGCTGAAGGCATCGTTCAGGCCGTCGCGCAGCAGGCTGTCGAGTATCGCCGCGTCCCCCATGCGCTGGCCCCAGCGTCCGCCAGGGACCAGATACGGGGCTTGGTCCATGCTTTCCATGCCGCCGGCGATCACCGCCCTGGCGTAGCCTGCCGAAACCTCCAGTGCCGCATTGGCGATGGCCTGTGCACCCGATCCGCAGACCCGATTGACGGTCAATGCAGGGACTTTTACAGGCAGGCCGCCGCCAATCGCTGCCTGTCGCGCAGGGTTCATCCTGGCGCCCGCCTGTATCACCTGGCCCAGCACCACGGTATCGATGGCATCGGCAGGCAGTCCGGCACGCCGGAGGGTCTCGCGCACCACCGCCGCACCCAATGTGGTGGCAGGGGTCTCCTTCAGCGTTCCGGCGAAGGCACCGATGGGCGTGCGCCCGGGCGCACAAAGGACGATTTCAGGCTTGTTCATGGAAGCTCCTTGTCGTGAGTTGAGGTGAAGTTGTGCGGGACGGTGGGGGCCGCCTTCATGCGTTGACGTCCACCACCGTGCGGCCACAGACCTGGCCTTGAAGCACCGGCCCCGCAAGACCGGGCACTTCGGCCAATCCGACAACCTGCGTGGCGCGCGCGAGCTTGCCCAGATCCAGATCGGCGGCCAGACGCGCCCAGGCCTGCAGTCGCACGTCCTGCGGTGCGTTGACCGAGTCGATGCCGGCCAGCGTCACGTTGCGCAGGATGAAGGGCAACACCGAGCCTGGCAGGTCCACACCCTGTGCCAGCCCGAAGGCCGCCACCGCGCCGCGGTAGCGGGTCTGCGCCAGGACATTGGCCAGCGTGTGGCTGCCCACCGAGTCGATGGCACCGACCCAGCGCTCCTTACCGATCGGTGCGCCCGGCTCGGACAGCGTGCGCCGGTCGATGATCTCGGCCGCCCCCAACTCGCGCAGATAGTCCGACTCTTCCATCCGCCCGGTCGAGGCGACCACCCGATAACCCAGCTTGGATAGCAAGGCGATGGCGATGGAGCCGGCTCCACCGCCCGCCCCTGTCACCAGGACATCGCCCTTGTCCGGTGCCACGCCCGCATGCTCGAGCGCAAGGACGGACAACATGGCGGTGTACCCCGCCGTGCCGATGGCCATGGCATCGCGCGTCGAGAACACGTCGGGCAACTTGACCAGCCAGTCGCCGCTGACGCGTGCCTTCTGCGCCAGGCCGCCATGGTGGGTCTGGCTCAGGCCCCAGCCATTGGCGACCACCCGATCGCCGACGGCGAAGCCCGCATGCGTCGATGCTTCGACGACGCCGGCGAAGTCGATGCCCGGAATCAAGGAGAATTCGCGGATCACCGGCGCGCGGCCGCTGATCGCCATCGCGTCCTTGTAGTTCACCGTCGAATAGTCGATCGCGACGGTGACGTCGCCAGGCATCAGCTTGGCCTCGTCGAAATCAACGAGGTCTGCGGAAACTGCATCGCCCGACTTGGTAGCCAACAGTGCTCTGAATGTCATCGTCTTCTCCATGAATCTCTAAGCTGTCGATGGGTGTGCCGACAATCAGCTGCTCGCGCGCAGGCGTCGTGTGCGCAGGGTGCCCCAGCCGCTGATCAAGGCCGACCAGGGCCGGCGTTGGCTGGTTGTTGTAGGTGCCGAGCGTCTCGCTCATGGCGGCTTTGGCCAGTCGGTTGCGGAGCACCGTTCCGTTGGGCAAGGTCAGCGGTTGGGGCAGCAGACGGGGGGCGACAGTGGATGTGATGGGCATGGGATGTCTCTCGGTGAGGGGCCGCGGGCTTCAGAACAGGCCTCGGTCCCAGGCCGCGATGACCCTGGGCGGCTGCAGGAACGACGTCAGCCCCTGGAACCACAGCACGTCGCGGAAGTCGCCGCTGATCACCAGGTCCTTGCTGCCCACACCGCGCAGGAAGGCCGGCTGTGCGTCCTTGGCCGAGAGGATCTCGAAGCCCTTGGCAGGGGTCGAGAAGCTCAACGTGAAGGCGGGGTCCGCGCTCAGGCCGGCAGAGGAGCGCACGGCGCCGTCCTGGAGCACGTAGGTGCGGCCGGCGCCCGAGGCGGTGCGGATCTGGAAGACCAGCTTCTTGGTGTCGACATAACGCGCGCAATCAGGGTTGCTGCGGATCTTTCGCTGCAGCAAGTGGGCAAAGGCCCATAGCAGGAACTTGAACTTGAGCATGGGAGGCACTCTTGGAGAAGGTAGGCGGGGGGCGCTCGCCGTCACTCGGCGAGGAACTGCATGGCGTGCTGCAGGAAGCGCTGCGGGCACTGGAACTGCGCAGCGTGGCCGGCGTCGGGGTAGATGAACAACTGCGCGTTGGGCAGGTTGCGAGCCATGTAGAACGAGTTGACGGTGGCCACCATCACGTCGTTCACACCGTTGAGGATGAAGGTGGGCTGCGGGATGCCACGCAGATAGGCGAAGGGGTCGTCTTCCTGCACCCTGGGCAGGTAGTGCAGGTTGGCCTCGATCTGGGCGCTGGCGACGGCCGGGGAAGACGGCGGGTCCTGGTCCGCCCGCTGGTGGCGCCGCGCCCAGAAGTCTCGCGCAGCCTCTTGGGCTTGCGCAGAGCGGCCAAAAAACAGGTAGGCGAAATCTTCGAGCGAGGGTACCGGGTTGACGGCGGTGGTCAGCACGCGCTGCTCCATTGCCGGGTCGCCGCCTCGCGGCCCGGTGCCCAGCAGCATCAGCTTGCGCACCAGCTCGGGATGGCGCCAGGTCAGGTCCAGGGCCTGGAAGCCACCCAAAGAGAAGCCCAGCACATCCACCTGGCGCAGTCCCAGGGCGCGTATCGCAGCCGCCGCGTCATCGGCCATGTCCTCGATCCGGGTGCGCGGCGTGCCGGCGGACGACGCGACGCCGCGACCGTTGAACAGGATCACCTCGCGCCCGGCGGCCAGGCCGTCGGTCATCAGCGGGTCCCAGTGGTCCATGCCTCCGCGGTAGTGCTGGAGGAAGAACAGCGGCGGCTGATCCGTCGCGACATTCCCCCAGCGGCGGTAGGCGAACCGATCGCCATTCACCTCTATAAAGCGGGTGGAGGCGGTGAGATGGGTGTGGCTCATGGAGGCATCCTGGTGATGGCGGGCGTTTTCCGGCAACGCTCAGCGGGTCAGAAACTCCAGCGTGCTGCGCACGAAGTCGGCATGGAACTGGAATGCACCGCCATGCCCGGCATCGGGGTAGATGATCAGTTGGCTGTTCGGCAGCCGCTTCGCCAGGTCGTGCGTGTTGACGGTGGGCACCATGCGGTCGTCGTCGCCATTGACCACCAGCACCGGCTGCCTGACCACCGAGAGATCGGCCGGGGCCTTGTTCCCCCACGCGCGCAGCGCCCCCAGCTGAGCGAAGAACGCGCTGTTCGCGATTTCCTTGTCACGGTTCTCGGTACGCTCCTGCAGGCGAGCCAGGAAGGCCTTGCCGGCTTCGATGCCGCTGGGGGTGCGCGTGAAGAACAGGAACTGCTTCGGGTCCTGGCCAGTGAAGAAGCCACGCAGTATGTCGTAGAAGGTCACCCATCCCACGGTGCTGATGCCCTCGCCGCCGGCAGGACCGGTGCCGGCCAGAACCATCTTGCGGACGAGTTGCGGCTCCTTGAGCACGACTTCCTGGGCCACCATGCCGCCCATCGAGAAGCCCAGCAGGTCCACCTGTTTGAGGCCCTTGGCCTTGATGAAGGTAATGGTGTCGTCGGCCATCTCTTCCATCGAATTCGCCGGTGATCCGCTGCTGGAGCCAATGCCGCGGTTGTTGAACGCAATCACGTGGTGCTTGGCCGCGATGCCGTCCATGATCCGCGGGTCCCAGTTGTCAAGAACGGCTGCCAGATGCACCAGGAACACGACCGGTGTTCCGCCGTGCTGCTGGCCCATCTCCCGGTAGGTGTAGTCCACACCACCTGCAGTGATGGTCTGGGTCGGAACGGTCTTCCAGGAAAACTCGGACTTCTGAGTCATCGACGGCTGGCTTGGGGCAGCGCCCGTTACGACAGGCTCCGCCGCTCCTGCCGTGAGGGGGTGCAGGGTCGTCGACAGGGCGAGGCCGAGGGCGAAGGTGGTGAGTAGGTTTTTCATGGTGAGTCTCCGGGTTAAGTGTTGAGCGTGGGATAGTCGGTGTAGCCCTTGGGACCGGGCGTGTAGAACGTCGCCATGTCCATGGGGTTCAGCGCCGCCTTGGCCTGCATGCGCTCCACCAGATCGGGGTTGGCGATGAAGGGGCGGGCGAAGGCGATCAGGTTCGCGTGTCCTGCTTTGAGCGCACTCTCAGCACCAGCCTGGTCGAAACCACCGGCCAGGATGAACAAGCCGTGGAACGCCACGCGCATGCGGAACTTCAGTTCAGCCGGCACGGGCGGCGCACCCAGGGCCGAGTGGTCCAGCATGTGCACGTACAGAATGCCCAGCTGCGCCAGTGCTTCGGTCAGGGCCACGTATTGCGCCTCCACGTCGGGGAACGCGCCCGTGGCGTTGAGCGCCCCGTAGGGCGAGAGCCGGATGCCCACCCGATCCGCGCCGACGGCAGCGACTGTGGCGCGGACCACCTCCAGCGCGAAGCGGTTGCGGCCTTCGATGCTGCCCCCATACGCATCGATACGCTGGTTCACATTCGCGTTCAGAAACTGCTCGATCAGGTAGCCGTTCGCCGCGTGAAGCTCGACGCCGTCAAACCCCGCTTCAATCGCCAGCTGGGCTGACCGGGCGTACTCCGCCACGGCCTGGGCGATGTCGGCTTCGGTCATGGCGCGGGGTGCGCTGTGCGGCTGCATGCCCTGGGCATCGGTGTGCATCTCCCCGGGGCAGACCTCGGCCGTCGGCCCCAGCACTTCGGCCCCGGCGGGCAGATTGGCCACATGGCCCACGCGCCCGGTGTGCATCAGCTGTACAAAGATCTTGCCGCCGCGGGCGTGCACGGCGTCCGTCACCTGCTTCCAGCCCTGCACATGCGCTTCGGTGAACAGCCCCGGGATGCGGGCGTAGCCCAGGCCGTTGGGCGACGGCGAGGTGCCCTCGGTGACGATCAGTCCGGCCGAGGCCCGCTGGCCGTAGTACTCAGCCATCAGGGCATTGGGCGTGTTGTGCTCCACGGCGCGGTGTCTCGTCATGGGTGCCATGACGATGCGATTGTTGAGTTGCAGGGACGGAGCGATAAGGGGTGTGAAGAGCATGGCGGTCTTTCTGTTCGGGTGTTTTTTTTGGGGGGTGGATGGTCCGGGCCGGGTTCAGTGGCCCTGGGGCAGGTAGCTCGGCCGCGGCGCCGTCAGGCCCTGGCGGACCTGTTCGGTCAGGCCGTCGGCCAGCACCTCGTCGGCGCCCGCAGCCAGGCCGTCCAGCGCGCGCTGCACGATGTCTTTGGCGCTGCTCTTGGGCACTTCAAAGCCGCGCGTGAGGTCGGTGTCGACGTACGCCATGTGCAGTCCCAGCACCTGGGTCTTCTGGGCCGCCAGCTCGTGCCTTAGTGCATTGGTCAGCGACCATGCCGCCGACTTGCTAGCCGAGTAGGCGGCCAGCTCGCCGCCATTGACCCATGACGCCACCGACAGCACGTTGATCAATGCGCCACCGCCATTGGCCTTGAGCACGGGCGCAAAGGCCTTGCTCACGTTCAGCACGCCGAAGACGTTAGTCTCGAAGATGCGCCGCGTCACCGCCTCGCTGTCTTCGGTCAGAAAGCCGCCGGGCTGGGCGATGCCGGCGTTGTTGATCACCAGGGTCACGTCGGCGGCCAGACGGGTCGCGGCGGCGATCTCGTCGGGCCTGGTGACGTCCAGCTGCAAAGCCTGGACGCCGGGCAAGGTCACGGTCGCGGGATTGCGAGCGGCGGCGTAGACCTTTCGGGCACCGCGGGCGAGCAGTTCGCGCGCAAACGCGAGGCCGATGCCGCGGTTGGCACCCGTGACGAGGACAACGGAATTTTCAATCTGCATGGGGGTCTCCTGAAAGGGTTGAGCTTTTAATATGACGATCGTCATATTTGAGGGTGTGAAAAAAGACGTTCGGAAAGAACGTCCACGGAAAACAGCTCATCGCACCTTGATCACCACCTTGCCCTTGGCTCGGCCGCTTTCGACGTAGGCCAGGGCTTCGTTGGTGGCATCGAAGGGGAAGACCTTGTCGACCACCGGGCGGATGGTGCCCGACTCAATGAGCTGCGCGATCTGCTTCAGCTGGCTGGCGTTGCCCCTCATGAACAGGAAGCTGTAATGGACCCCGAGGCGCTGGGCTTGCCGGCGAACGCCGAAGCTCAGCGCTCTGAAAATCTGTTTCACTGGCCACGAAGCCTTGATGTCCTCCCCGAACTGCAGGTCGACTGGCGCGGTGATGGACACGACGTGGCCGCCGGGCTTGACCACGCCCAGGGACTTCTTTAAGGTCTTTTCGTCCTGGCTGTTCAGCACCACGTCGTAGTCGTGCAGTTGCTCTTCGAACGCTTCCTTCTTGTAGTCGACGACGATATCGGCCCCCAGGCCCTTGACCAGTGGGATGTTCCCGGTACTGGTGGTGGTGGCCACCGTTGCGCCCAGGTGCTTGGCCAGCTGGATTGCGAACGTGCCCACGCCGCCGGAGCCCGCCTGGATGAAGACCTTCTGACCTTTGCGGAGCTTGGCCTTTTCGACCAGCGCCTGCCATGCCGTCAAACCGATCAGGGGAATGGAGGCGGCCTCCTCCATGCTGATGTTTCTGGGCTTGAGCGCCACCGTGTCTTCATGGGCCGCCACGAGTTCTGCAAAGGTTCCGATGCGCAGGTCATAGGGCCTGGCGTAGACCTCGTCTCCCACCTTGATTCGGCTGACGCGCGAGCCGACACGCACCACGACGCCGGCCACGTCATGCCCAAGCACGAACGGCGGTCGGTACGGCAGGATGAGCTTGAATTCGCCGTTTCGAACCTTGACGTCGATCAGGTTGACTGCAGCCGCGTGGACCTCGATCAACACCTCGTCGGCACGCAGTTCAGGCTCAGGCACGTCGCCGGCACGGAGCTGCTCACGCTTGCCGTAGCGATCCAAGATAAAGGCTTTCATGGCTTCTCCTTGTTGCTGTCAGATTCAGCGCCCCGCATGGTGGCGCCGGTTGAAGTGGTATTTTGCATGATATGCATCATATGTAAAGTCAAAAAAAAGGCGTTGCCGTCACGCCTTTGAGGGGGCCAGCTGCTTCAATGCGGCACTGCAAAGCGAGTTCGACAACGAAGCATCGTCGACGGCGCGAGCCATCATCAAGGTGCCCACCATGGTGGCCACGGTCACCAAAGCTCGTTCGTGGGCGCCTGGCTGTCCCCAATCCGGCGACTGACGCGCAATCAGATCGATCATTTCCTTGATGCGGCGTGTGGCCGCCCGGCGCACTTCGGGCGCTTGACGGGGCATCTCGGAACCCAGGGCCGCCACCGGGCAGCCCGTCTCAATGCCCACAAGGTGCTCCTTCGAGAGGTAGACCTGTACCAATGCCTGCAAAGCCTGCTCTGCGGGCGCAGCGGCGACGACACGAGCCCCGAAGGCATTGGACTCGGCACCTGCGCGGTCCGCCGCCTCGGCCAACATGGCCTCTCGGGAGGCGAAGTGGGCGTAGAAGGCGCCATGCGTCAAGCCTGCCTCTTTCATGATGTCGGCCACACCCGTGCCGTCGTAGCCGCTGCGCCGGATGGCGCGTGCAGCTGCTTGCACGATACGCTCGTGGGAGGCCTCTTTGGCGGCGGCTCGGACATTGACATGTGACTTTCGCATGATGGTCATCATACATCATGCAAACAGACGATGCAAGGGTTGGACGGGAGGATATCGTCAGAATCCCTTCAACCGTGCACCCAGTTGCCTGAACCGCCCGGGGGCGGTTCACTCCAGCACATTGTCAGCGGCTCCAAACGCGGGAATCGTTGAAAACACGTCGGTCATGAAGTCCATGAACACGATGGCCCGTTTCGAAAGCAGCCTGTTGGCCACGTAGATGACCTGAATCGGCACGAGTGGCGGCGCGTATTCCGACAGCACCAACTGCAAGCTGCCGTCTTTGAGCCCCTCGGCGAACAGCCACGCCGGTCCGTGTGCAATCCCCAATCCTGAGGTCACACAGGCTCGAACGGCTTCGGGCGAGTTGACCCGCAGCCTGCCGGATACTGGGACTTCGGTGTCTCGAAAGCGCCATGTCGCACCGGAGGACAACAGGGTGTAGATCAGGCAATCGTGCTCGCGCAGGTCATCCGGGACGAGGGGGATCCCTCGCCTGGCGAGATAGTCCTTGCTGGCGACACACACCCGCTCGAACATGCCGATGCGCCGGGCGCGCAGTGCGCTGTCCTCCAGGTGTCCGATGCGGATCGCCAACTCGGTCCCTTCGTCCACCAGGTTCACGTAGCGGTCGTTGATCTGCAGATCCAGCGTCAACCTGGGGTATCTCTCCAGAAAAGTCGGCACCTGTGGCATCACGAAGGCATGGGCCAGTGCGGTCGGACAGGCCACGCGCAAGAGTCCCGAGGGATCGACGGTGTCCCTGAATGAAGATTCCGATTCGTCCACGGCATCCAGGATTCGCCGGACGTCGGCGTAGTAGCGCTCGCCCTCCGGGGTCAAAAACAGCTTGCGTGTGGACCGGTGCAGCAGCCGCGTTTGCAGGTGCTCTTCCAGCGCAGCCACATAGCGACTGACATTGGGTTGCCCCAGGCCCAGGTCGCGCCCCGCAGCAGAGAAGCTGCCCATCTCCACGGCTCGGGCGAAGCAGGTCATCCAGAGAAATCGGTCCATGCCTTCCTTTTATTCATACACCTGGCGCATTAATCATATTCAGAAATGGCATCTTATATGTTTGGCTGCATGGTTGCACATTACTCCCAGGCGACCGCAGTTGGTCGTCAATCAAAGGAGCTTCCTATGTCCCGCCTGCAAGGCAAACGCACTCTCATCACCGGCGGCACCAGCGGCATTGGCCTGGAAACCGCCAAGCAGTTTCTGGCCGAAGGCGCCCGCGTCATCGTGACCGGTGTCCATGCCGATTCGATCGCCAAAGCCCAGGCCGAACTCGGCTCCGAGGTCCAGGTTCTGCGCGCGGACTCGGCCAGCGTCGCCGCGCAGAAAGAACTGGCACAAGCCGTCCAGGACCACTACGGCCAGCTGGACGTCGCCTTCCTCAATGCCGGCGTGTCCGTCTGGCGGCCCATCGAGGAGTGGACGGAAGACATGTTCGACCGCTCGTTCGGCATCAACGTCAAGGGACCTTACTTCCTGCTCCAGGCCCTGCTGCCGGTGTTCGCGAATCCCGCTTCCGTGGTGCTCAACACGTCCGTCAGCGCCCATACCGGCGCGGACCGCTCGTCCGTCTATGCCGCTACCAAGGCGGCATTCCTGAGCATGTCGAAGACGCTCTCGACCGAACTGCTCGGGCGCGGCATCCGTGTCAACGCGGTCAGTCCCGGTCCGGTCCAGACGCCGCTGTACGACAAGGCCGGCATCCCCGAGGCCTACCGCGAGCAGGTCAACAAGGCGATTGTGTCGACCATCCCGCTCGGCCGCTTCGGCACGCCCGAAGAGGTGGCCAAGGCCGTGCTGTACCTGGCCTCCGACGAGTCCCGCTGGACCATGGGTTCGGAAATCGTGGTGGACGGCGGCCGCCTGCTCAACCGCTGATGACGCAGCGTGTGCGGTGCGTCAACGACCGTGGCCACCGCACCACCACTTTGAAAGAGCTTCATGACCGAGTCCCACCTCACCCTCATCAGCCATCCGCTGTGCCCCTTTGTCCAGCGGGCGGCGATCGTCCTTCTGGAAAAGGGCGTTCCTTTTGACAGAATCAACATCAATCTGGCAGCCAAACCCGACTGGTTTCTGAACATGTCCCCAAACGGCAAGGTCCCGTTGCTGCGCGTGCGCAAGCAGGACGGAACGGAAGCCGTGATCTTCGAGAGCATGGTGATCTGCGAGTACCTCGATGAGTCGCAGGACGGCGCGCCGATGTATCCACGCGATGCACTGGCCCGAGCCCGCCAGCGGGGCTGGGTCGAGTTCGGCACGGCGACACTTGCCGACGCGTGGCAGTTCCTCAACGCCACCGACCGCGCGGCTGCGGATGCCAAGCAGGCGGCGTTCAGACACCGCCTCCAGCAACTTGAAGCGGAACTGGGGTCGGGGCCGTATTTCGACGGCACCGCGTTTGGCATGGTGGACGCCGTCTTCGCTCCTGTCTTTCGCTACTTCGACATCCTGGATCCGGCGGTGTCGCGCTCCATCTTCGAGAACTTGCCACGCGTGTCTGCGTGGCGGAACGCGCTCGCACTGCGCCGCAGCGTTATCGACGCCGTGGGGAGCGACTATGTGGAGCGATTCAGAAGCCAACTTCGTGACCACGCGGCGCTGCTCGCCAACTGACCCGTAGGATTCACGGCTCCGTGGCCCGCAGCTCGTCGTGCAGCCAATCCACCAGCTTCATCACATCAGCTCGGCGGCTGAGGTGCGGAGCGGTCCAGATCGAGAGTCGGTTGGGACCGCGCACAAAGCCCATGGGCGCCACCAGGGTGCCACTCATCAAATCATCCCGTACCAGCATACGGGGCACATTGGCCATGCCCAGGCCGCAGCGGGCGCCCTGGATCAGCAGGTAGAAGTGCTCAAACGACTGGTCGACCCGCAAGTCCTTATCCGGTTGCGTGCTGCAGCGGGCCCAGTCGGCCCAGGCGGTCGGTCGGGTGCGCGAGACCATGAGCCGTGCCCGCGCCAGGTCTTCGAAGGAAGCGATGCGGTTCTGTCGCAGGTACTCGGGCGAGCACACGGGACCGATCCACTCGTGCGCCACGTCCGCACGCACGGCATCCTTGGGGGGCTCGATCGTTGACAGACGAATGGCCACGCTGACGTTGTCGTGCGCGAAGTCGATCGGCCCGTGGCTCATGTTGAAGCGCAGCTCCACCTCGGGGTTGTCTTCCTTGAAACGACCCAGCCTGGGGATGAGCCAGTACATCATGATCGACTCCGAGCACGCCAGGGTGAGCGGCCCCGGCTTGAGCTGCTCAACGCTGGACTGGATCAGCCCAAAGGCCTTCGATAGGCCCTCCGCCAAGCGCTGCCCTTCGCCGGTTGGCGTGGCCCCCTGCGCGGTGCGCTGCAGAAGTGCCAGACCCAGCGTGTCTTCCAGCATCCGGATGTGGCGGCTGATCGCGCCATGCGTGACCGACAGCTCCTCTGCCGCCGCGCTGAAGCTGCGCAGACGCGCCGTGGCCTCAAAGGCCCGCAAGGCGTTGAGTGAAAGGCGCGGGGTGGTCATGGGTGCACTCTTCAGCCTAGGGTCAACCCGAATGTTGTGTGAGCTTATGTCACAAGTCGGCGAAATTATATCGATTTACATAGAGTTAAACGCCCACTATCGTTCGATCCAGCTCAAAAATTAACTCACAGCTCGATGGCCAAGAACCTCACCCGCGCCGAATTCACCGCGCGCTACTTCGTCGAAAGCTCGGTCTCGTCCGAGAAGGTCGCGCAAGTCATCGCCGGCGAACAATCCAGCGGCACCTTCCTCGCGCTGCCGGGCGAGACGGATGAGCTCAAGGAACGTTCGCGTGCCCGAGTCACCCGCATCGAGCCGCTCGCCCCCGCGCTGCAGCCCACGCTGCCCAGCGCCTACGTTGATCGTCAACCGCACGGTGGCGTGTTCCATCGGGCCGAGATCGACATCGCGTTCCCGGTGGCAAACGTCGGCGCCAACCTGTCCAGCCTGCTGGCCACGGTGGCGGGCAACCTGTACGAGCTGGGCGAGGTCACCGGCCTGCGGCTGCTTGACTTGGACCTGACGCCCGAGTACGCCGATCAGTTCGCAGGCCCGGCCTTCGGTGTGCCAGGCACCCGACGCCTGGCCGGGGTCCATGGCCGGCCTCTCATCGGCACCATCATCAAGCCCAGCATCGGCCTCACGCCGGGCCAGACCGCCGAACTGGTCGACACGCTGTGCGCGGCAGACATTGACTTCGTCAAGGACGATGAGCTGATCGCAGATCCGCCCTATGCGCCGTTCGATGAGCGCCTGCGGGCCGTCATGCCGGTGCTCCAGCGCCACGCCGACCGCCTGGGCCGCATGCCGATGTACGCGATCAACATCTCCGGCTCAATCGACGAGATGCTGCGCCGCCACGACGCTGTGATGGCCGCGGGCGGTACCTGCGTGATGGTCAGCGTCAACTGGGTCGGCTTCGCCGGGGTGGAACACCTGCGGCGGCATGCGCAACTGCCGATCCACGGACACCGCAATGGCTGGGGTGCGCTCACGCGGCACCCGGGGCTGGGCTTTTCGTTCCAGGCCTACCAGAAGCTGTGGCGCCTCGCGGGCGTGGACCACCTGCACGTCAACGGCCTGCGCAGCAAGTTTTGGGAGCCAGATGCGTCGGTGATCGCTTCGGCCCGCGCCTGCCTGTCGCCTTGGGCCGGGCACCAGCCGCTGATGCCGGTCTCATCCTCCGGCCAATGGGCGGGCCAGGCGCCAGACCTGTACGCGGCCCTGGGCTCGGTGGACCTCATGCACCTGGCCGGTGGCGGGATCATCGGTCACCCCGACGGCATCGCCGCGGGCATGGCCAGCATGCGCGAAGGCTGGGAGGCGGCGGTGGCAGGCATTGGCTTGGACACGTATGCCCAAACGCACCCCGCACTCCAGCGCGCCATGGTGCACTTCTCCGGGCGGTAAGCGATGACTTCGACAGACACGCCCCAAAACCTGAAGCTCGCGTTCTACGGCGACGACTTCACCGGTTCCACTGATGCCCTGGAAGTGCTGGCCTTCCGCGGGCTGCGCTGCGCGCTCTTTCTGTCGGTGCCCACGTCGGTCCACCTGGCCGCGCTAGGTGGTTTCGACGCCATCGGCGTGGCCGGTGCTAGCCGAGCGATGTCACCGGATGAGATGGACGCCGAGTTGCCAAAGGTCCTGAGCGGGCTCGCAGCCCTGGCGCCGCAGATCGTGCACTACAAGGTGTGCTCCACCTTCGATAGCGCACCAACGGTGGGCAACATCGGGCGGGTCATCGAACTTGCGCGGGCGACCTTCCCGCAACCCTTGGTGCCCATCGTCGCCAGCACGCCAGCGCTGGGCCGCTACTGCCTCTTCGGTCACCTGTTCGCTCGTTCGGCCACAGACGACGAGGTCTACCGCATCGACCGCCACCCGATCATGAGCGTGCACCCCGTCACGCCGATGCAGGAATCCGACGTGGCCCTGCACCTCCGAAAACAGGCGCCGCTGGCCATTGGTAACGTGCCCCTGGCAATGCTCGACACCGCATCACCGGCCGAACTGGCGGAACACATCCGCGACATGGCGCCGGCCAGACAGGCGGTGGTGATCGACGGCCTGAGCCCCAATCACCTGACCACCACAGGCGACTGCCTTCAGTACATGGCTTCCAGGATGGAAGCGCCACTCTTTGTCGTCGGATCGTCGGGAGTCGAGTACGCGTTGACGCAGTCCTGGCAAGGCCAAGAGGCGTCCGCGTCGGCCGACCGCTACGGTAGCTTCGGCGCCGTCGACCAGGTGCTGGTCGTGTCGGGCAGCGCCTCCAAGCTCAGTGCGATGCAGATCGAGGCGGCACTGGACGCCGGCTTCCGAGAGGTGGCGATCGATGTGGAGGATCTGACCATCGGCACGGACACGGCGGCCGCCGAGGCGCGTCTCGTGAGCGAGGTGGTCAGCGCGCTGGCCAGCGGCGCTAGCGTGGTGATGCACACCGCGCGCGGCACGTCCGACCCGCGAGTGGCTCGTTTGATCCAGGGCCTGCAGGTTCGAGGGCGCAGCCTGGAGCAAGCCCGCCTCCAAAGCGGGCGGCTGGTGAGTGAACGCCTGGGGATCGTGGTGGACGCCATCGTTCGCCGCCATCGGCTGCGTCGCCTCGTGCTGTCTGGGGGGGACACGTCCAGTCGCATCACGCAGGCACTCGGACCTGACGCGTTGGAGATTCGCGCCCGCCTGGCCCCCGGCGCGCCGCTATGTGCCGTGCTGTCTTCGGCGCCCCACCTGAGCGGACTCGAACTCGCCTTGAAAGGCGGGCAGATGGGCGCACCCGACTACTTCGTTCGTGCGCTGCGTGGAAGCGCAGCGGCCACCTGAAGCAATCACTCATCCACACGGAACCACCTAGGAGGCCTTCCCTTGCAATCCACGAACACACAACAGCGCGTCGCCGTCGTCACTGGCGGCGCTATGGGCATCGGTGCCGAAGTCTGCAGGCGCCTGGGCGCAGCAGGCTTCTTCGTCATCGTCGCCGATCGAGACCAGACCGCCGCCGAGACCACCGCGGCCCAACTGCGCGCCGAGGGCGCGGCGGCAGAGGCTCAGGCCATCGACGTCGGCGATGCGGCATCGGTCGACAGCGCCTTTGCAGCCATCGAGCAGCGACACGGCCGCTGCGATGTCCTGGTCAATTCGGCCGGCATCGCCAAGGTCTATCCCTTTCTCGAGTTTCCGGATGAGAACTTCGCGGCCACGATGGCCGTCAACGTCACTGGAACCTTCCTGTGCAGCCAACGCGCGGCGCGCCTGATGGTGCACAACCAATGGGGCCGCATCGTCAACATCGCCTCAGTGGCGGGCATGCGTGCGGTCGGCTCCGGCCGCACCGCCTACGGCACGTCCAAGGGTGCCGTGATCGCGCTGACCCGTCAGATGGCGGTCGAACTGGCCGAGTTGGGCGTGACGGCCAATGCGGTGGCGCCGGGACCGGTGGACACGCCGATGACGCGTGCGCTGCACACCGAGCAATTCCGTCGGGAGTACGAGAACGCGATCCCGATGAACCGTTACGGCACCGTGGGCGAGATCGCTGCGGCTGTGATGTACCTAGTGTCCGAGGACGCCGGGTTCGTGACCGGCATAACCCTGCCGGTCGATGGCGGCTTCCTGGCCTCTGGCGCCAGGGGCATTTGAACCTTTCTTCATTCACACCAAGAGGAGACTCATGAACAAGCGCAACTTCATCGCGGGCGCCGCGCTCGCACTCGCCACCCTGGCCGCCGTTCCGGCCATGGCCCAGGAAGTTAAGGCCAGGTTGGGCCACGTCTTCGCCGCCAACAGCACGATGGACCAGGCGGCGCAGGAGTTCGCCAAGCTGGTGGGCGAGCGCACCAAGGGGAGGATCGGCATCACGGTCTTCCCGGCCAACCAGCTCGGTGGCGAAATGGCGCAGGCGCGTGAACTCTCGCGCGGATCGCTCGAACTGTCGCTGTTGAACCCAGGTTCGCTGGCTGGACTGAACCCGCTGCTTGACATCCACTACCTGCCCTTCATCGCGTCCGACTTCAAACAGGTCGACGCGATCTTCTACAACCCCAAGGGCGTTCTGCAGACGACGCTGCGCGAGACGCTCAGCAAGCAGAACATCGAGACGCTCGGCTTCTTCGAACTCGAGTTCCGCGCCGTGACCAATTCCAACCGTCCGGTCGAGAAGCCGTCGGACCTTAAGGGCTTGAAGCTGCGTGTTCCGGGATCGGCTGCGATCAAAGGGTTCTTTGAGGAAGCCGGCACCCAGGTCGTCGTGATGCCGTTCCCCGAGCTGTTCACGGCGCTGCAGCAGAAGACCGTGGACGGCCAGGACAACGGCGCCAGCATCACCTACGAGTCGCGCCTGTTCGAGACGCAGAAGCACATGACGCTGACCAACCATGTCTACGCGATGGGCACGGTGGCGTCGAGCTCGAAATTCTGGTCAACGCTGTCCGACGCCGAAAAGAAGATCCTGACCGACACCGCCGCCGAGGTGACCAAGAAGCAGATCGAGAAGAACCGCCAGCTCAACGCGGACTTCCTGCAGAAGATCGAGGCTAGCGGCATCAAGATCGTCCGCCCATCGGCGCAGGTCATGGCCGAGTTCGAGAAGGTGGGGCAGAACGTGTGGGAAAAGCTGGCGGGCACCTATGGTGCAGATCGCATCGCTGCGCTTCGCCAAGAAGCCGCAGCCGCCCGCAAATAGTTGAAGGAAAAGCCCATGTCAGTCAGCGCACGCGCCAGCACGTGGCTCTTCTCGGTGGAACGCCAGGCGTTCCGCGCCGAGAAGTGGATCTGCATCGTCTCGCTGGTCGCCATGCTGGTGGGCATATGTTTCAGCGTGGCGGTGCGTTACCTCAACCTGCACCTGCCGGACGCTGGTGAGATCGCCATTTTTGCGATGGCACCGCTCACCTTTGTGGGCGCGGCGATGTGCACCTATACCGGGACGCACATCGCCGTGGACGTCATCCAGCAGGTCAAGCTGCCCTGGGTTCGCCGGACCGGCCGGGTGGTCACAGCACTGGCCATGATTGTCTTTGGCGCGGTGTACTACTGGACTGCGCTGGATTTCTTCCACACCTCGCTCAGCTCCGGTGAGCGGGGCCTGGACTTGGGCATACCCATCGCGATTCCGACCTTCTTCTTTCCTCTCGGCATGGCGCTGGTGGTGCTCCATTCAGTCGCCGAGATGATCCGTGCCGCAACCAACGAACCGTCGGTCGGCGAGGAACAACCATGATCATCGGCCCTGCTCTCATCCTTTTTCTTTTGCTGGGCGTGCCCGTCGGCGTGGCCTTCACCTTGCTGGTGATGGTCTACGCCGAGCAATGGAACATCGACTGGTCGGTCCTGCCCTCCATTACCTACGACACCATCACCGTTTTCCCCTTGCTGGCAATCCCGCTGTTCCTGCTAGGGGGACAACTGATGAGCCAGGGGGGCCTGATCCGCCATCTCACCGCAGTGTGCGATGTGCTGATCGGTCGGCTGCAGGCCCATCTGGGCCATGTCATGGTGCTGGCCAGCGCCTTCATGGGGGCCATCACCGGCTCGTCGGTAGCAACCGTGGCGGCGATGGGCAGCACCGTGGGCAAGGAGATGATCGAACGCGGCTACTCACCCGGTTACACCGCTGCGCTCAATGCGTCTGCCGGCCTGCTGGGCGTGCTTATCCCGCCCTCGATCCCGCTGATCCTTTACGGCTCGATCGTTGGCGTGTCGATCACGGAACTCTTCCTGTCTTCGCTCGGGCCGGGCATGGTCATGATCGTGGCCTTCATGATCGTGCACGCCTCGCTCGCGCGTCGGGTGCTGCCCGGTGGCAAAGAGAAGCCAGCAGCGGCGCCTTCAAGTGAACCCAAGCCCGCCACGGACACCACCGCGGCCCCACGAGCGCGCATCTTCGTTCGAGCTTTGCCTGCGTTGATGTTGCCGGTCTTGGTGCTAGGCGGTATCTATTCGGGCATCTTCACGCCCACCGAGGCGGCGGCGATCGCGGCGCTCTACGCACTGCTGATCACGCTCATCAGCCGGGCCGTCGGTGTGCGCGATCTGGAGAAGATCTTCCTGAGCGCCGCCCTGTCCGCCGCGGCGATCCTGGTCATCATCGGATTTACCAGCATCTTCAACCGTGCGATGGTGCTGGAGCAGGTGCCGCAATCGATCGCGATGTGGGCAGTCACAGTGACCGACAGCCCGATCGTCTTTCTGCTGGTGGTCAACGTCATCCTGCTGATCGTCGGCATGTTCATGGAGACGAACGCTGCAACTCTGCTCATGGGCCCCCTGCTGGCGCCGACCGCAGCGAAATACGGCATCGACCCGATCCACTTTGCGATCATCCTGGTAACCAACATCGAGCTCGGGCTGCTCACGCCGCCGCTGGCCGCGAACCTCTATGTGGCGGCTCGGACAAACAAAGTGCCGATCATCGATCTGCTTCGAAACCTCGGGTGGTTCCTGGTGGCGTGCCTGATCGTGATGGCCCTGATCACCTACGTTCCGCAGCTGTCGCTCTGGTATCGATTTTTCTGATCAGGCCCTTTCCTCGCGGGGCCGTCCTCACTGGCGGGGCTTGATTTCTTCGGGAGGGCATGCTTGGTTGAAGGCAGCTGGCTCTGAATCCTGGCAGCTTTCAAGCGGACTGCAGACCATCAAAGCGCGAAGCTGAGCAGCTCCTTTCGCTACAGAACGGGCATTGCGCAAGTCAACTTACGCCCTCTCGGTAAAAGGCACTAGGCCGATGGCCAGCCTGGCAAAACCATCAGGCTGTGGGTCTCAGCCTCGACTGCGGCCCGCGAGGAAGCACACAATCGCAAATCCCTGAACCACCACCACGGCCGCAAAGAACAGTGAGGTGCCGGAGCCGATCTGCGGCATCGGCACGGTGGTGGCGCTCAGCAAGAGCCCGAACACGGCCGGTGCGAACGCGTAGGTGGCCTGCCCCATCGCCACGATCAGCGCAACGACACGCGGCACGTCTTTGCTCGCAAACTCTACTTGAGCGATGAGCGGTGGCAGCGATGTCGCGTTGCCGATGCCAGAGCCGTACAGCGCAATGCCCAGAAGTATCAAGCCGATCTGCTGCTCGCCAGCCAGCAGCAGCAACATAGAGCCGATCAACTGAACGCCATACGACAGTGCGGCAACCGTGCGGCGTTGACCGCCTGATCGCAATGCACCCGCCACGACAAAGCGCCCGCCCATTGCACAAAGCGTGGCAAAACCCATGGCCAGCCCCGCAGCGTGTGTGCCCAACGCGGGCACCAGCATCAAGAAAAGATGAGCGAGCATGCCGATCTGGGCAAACAGGCCCGCTGCCATCCCCAGAGCCAAGGTCACAAATCGGCGGTCTTGCCAAAGCAACCTGCCCGGTAACACTGTCTGTGTCGACCCTGAGGTCCTGGCCAGATCCGAAACTGGTGCATCGCCGTCTGCACGCTGACCCAGACAGGCAGGCGTCTTGGCAAACACGCCACGTTCGAGTCCCACCATCACGGCGATCATTACCACACCCACCATAGCGGCCGCGTTTGAGAAGCCCCATTGAGCAATCAACAGCACCCACAGGGGCATGAACACCACGCCGCCGATGCTGGCACCGTTGTAGGCCTTGGCCAGCGCTAGTGGTCGGTCTCTCTCGTACCACGGTGCGATGGCGGCATTGACGGCCACCGCCCCCATGGTCACCCACCCCGCACCGCTGATGAACGCCGCGCCAAACAATTGCAATGGCGCGCTGGCGGCCGCCCAGCCCAGCACGCCCACGGCGGTGGCCAGGGCGCCGACGACAGCGGTTGGCCCCACGCCGAAGCGCCGATGCAAAAACGGCAGACGCGTCACGACGATGGCACCAAACAGGTAATGCACGGTGACAGCCGTGGACACCAGCGTCAGCGACCAACCCGTGCGTTCCACCACCGTCTGTAGAAAGATCGATGGTCCATAGAACCCCACGCCCCAGCCAAACATGGCCATGACAAACGTCGCCCGAACGACCCAGGGGCCAAAGAAGCTTGGCGCAGCATGCACAGATCGGTCACGAGTTTGGGTCATGCCAGGATGATGCAGTCACCCGGCAACGGCATGCTTCGCTCTCGAACGAAGCGTTCGCCTCCGTTGCTTGTCAGGAGCCCGCGCGAAACCTGGCCGGAGCGAGGAGGCTGCCATCCAGAGATGCCGTGGAACCGGCTTCGCCGGGCCACTGGCATCGCCCCCTTGAGGGGGTCGCGCGAAGCGCGGCGGGGGTGTTTCAAAACAGTGCCACCAACCCACCCTCTGGCTCAAAGCGCTGGTTGCGGTAGATCAGCCGCGTCGGCCCTGGCCAGGCGCGTTCCGCGCAGCTGTGCGACGGATCGCCGGGGTAGCAGATCACGCGCTGGCCGTCCACATCAAACGGTTCGGGTGCGATCAGCACAGGCGGGCGGCTGCGGGCCGCCGTCTGCACCTGGGCCACGTCGGCCAATGGACTGAGTTGGCACAGGCTCATGATCTGTGGTGGCGCCAGATCGATTTCACCTGCCCAGAAGCGCTCCAGGCCGGCGCGGGGCGACACCCACACCGCTTCCGTCGCTTCAAATGCGCAGTGTTCGGCTTGCTGCCCCGGTGGGGCCAGCGCCACGAAGAAGCGGGTGTCAAACCGCCTGTTGGTCACCGAAGGCACACGCGGTGTGACCCAGCGCGACCACGGCAGCAGGCACGAAACCGGCAGCGGCAAGCCGAGCGCCTGCACCGCCTCCCCAAAGACCGCACCTGCCAGTGTGTGAGCACGCAAGCGCGTCACCACATCGGTCGAGGCTGCCTGTCCCAGCAGCAGGCCACACTCTTCAAACGTCTCGCGCAGCGCGGCCACGTGCAGGCCCACGGCGGTGTCCAGGTCAAGCTCTGGTTCACCCAGTGCCTGCAGACAGTCAGCCGCCGGGCGATCCAGCGCGCCCGGTGGCACCTGCCGGTCGGCGGCGTCGAGCTTGCCGCCGGGGAACACGTGCACGCCGCCCAGCACGCCGGAATTGGCATGGCGGCGCACCAGCAGCACTTCCAGGCCCTTGTCACCATCGCGCACCACCATCACGGTAGCGGCGGGCACGGGTGGTGTGTGGACGATGTCGGAATTGATCGGAATGGCCATGGGCAGATTGTCTGACAGTCCTTGGGGTGCGCCTTGGGGTACAAATCGGGGGGCTGAACGTCGTGCGCGGCTTGTCTGAGCTCGTGAAGCGAATTCGATGCAATGTGACCAAGGAAACAGGGATGACAAAGTCGGTGGTGGTTTTCGATCTGGGTGGGGTCGTATTCAACTGGCAGCCCGCGGTGCTGCTGCAGCAGGTGTTGCCGCACCACGCACAAGACGCCGCGTCGGCCCAGCGGCTGGCAGCGCTGGTTTTCCAGTCCCATGAGCTGAACAGCGACTGGGCGCAGTTCGATCTGGGCCTCATCGAGGCAGACGCCCTGGCGGATCGCATCGCCCTGCGCACGGGCTTGCCCGCGCAGGATCTGCGTGCCTTCATCGGCGCCATTGCACCGCATCTGACGGTGAAATCCGATACTGTGGAGCTGATGCAGGAACTGCGTGATCAGGGGCACCGGCTGGTGTATCTCTCCAACATGCCCACGGAACTGGCGGCGTGGCTCGAGCGTGAACATGCCTTCTTCGACTGGTTCGACGGCGGCATTTTTTCTTCACGCGTGCAGCAGGCGAAGCCGGATCCGGCCATCTTCCAGACCGCCATGCAGCGCCTGGGTCTGCAGGGGCAGGTGCCGGTGTTCCTGGACGACATGCAGCCCAACATCGACGTGGCGACGGCGCAGGGCTGGCACGGTATCCGCTTTGAATCGGCGCAGCAGGTGCGCGAACAGTTGCAGCACCTGCTGCACGGCTGACTGCTCGCCATCGGGCAGTAGCGGCCCCACTGTCGATGCCCCGGATTCACCATCGCGTCGTTGGGCGCCTGGATCGCCCTGCCTTACTTGGTCGAGATGGCTCTCTCAAATGAGCGCCGATTCGGCCGAAGCCAGCCGCGGCAACAGGTCTGTGTGCCCGCTGGGCGTGATGTCCACCGCCCGGCCACTGCCCCGGCGCAGCCAGCCTTTTGCCACCAGGTGCTGGAAGAGCTGGTCGGCGAGCTGGCCGGCCAGGTGGTCGCGTCGCTCAGACCAGTCGAGGCAGGGATAGGCGAATCGCCGACGGCCGCTCGGCTCGGGCGGTGTCAGCCCCAGATCGCCCAGCCAGTGGCGGCCGGCATCGGTGAGTACAAACCCGTCACCTACCGTCTGCAAACCGCCCACCCCTTGCAGCGACGTGAACAGCCGCACGCCCAGCCGCCCCGCCAGATGGCCATAACAACAGCGGGCCTGGCGCAGGCGCGCCCGTTCCGGGTGGGTCCAGGCAGCGTCGTGTTCGTCGCGCTCGGCCACCACGGCCAGGGCCTCCAGTGCATGGGCCACATCGGCATCGGCAAGCCGAAAGTACCGGTGTCGCCCGCGCGGTTCACAGACCACAAAGCGGGCCTCCTGCAAACGCGCCAGATGGCCACTGGCGGTGGCCGGCGTGACCGAGGCGGCCCGCGCCAGCTCGCTGGCGCTGGCGTATTCGCCCGAGAGCAGGTAGGCCAGCATGCGCGAGCGGGCCGGGTCGGCCACCATGGCGGCCACACGCGCCAGACGGGGTTCGTGGGGATTGGACATTCGCTCAGGTTAGCGCAGAGAGCGAGTCAGCGGGCACCTGGTCACGTTCTTCCAGCCCATAGTCGCGCACCACCGTGGCCACGCGCAACCGGTAGTGCGCCAGCACGGCAGAACGGCCGTCCTGCTGTGCTTCGCGGTGCCGCGGCTGGCAGCGCCATTGCCGCACAGCGGCTTCGTCGCGCCAGAAGCTCAGTGAGAGGTAGCGCCCGGGTTGCGACAGGCTCTCGAATCGTTCTACCGAGAGGAAGCCGTCGATTTTTTCAAGTTCAGGTCGCAGGGCCGCTGCATGATCGAAGTAGCGGGGGGTGGCGCCTTCGCGGGGTTCGAGTTCGAAAATGACGGCAATCATGGCGCCACCTGCCTGGGCTGGTCGCGGGTGCCGGCCACGTCTTCCAGCCAGCTGCGTTCTTCGCGCAGGATGAAGCGCTCGCGCTGCGCGCGCTGGAAGTTGGCGCGGCCCTCCGGATCCTGCCGCAGTGTGGCGCGGTAGCGCTCGTAGGCGGCAAGGTCATCGAAGCCAATGAGGCCCCAGGCCACGTCGTTGCTGCCCTCGTGCGGCAGGAAGTAGCCAATGAGCTGGCCGCCGCAGCGCGGGATGATGTGGCCCCAGGCTTCGGCATAGGTGCTGAAGGCTTCGCGCTGGAACGGGTCGATCTGGTAGCGGATGAAACAGGTGATGGGCATGATGGGTCGTGATTCGGAGATGGCAGAAGCGTCACTGTGCCCCCACCCCAGCCGTCGAGGCTTCGGTGCGCACCGAAGTGAATCACTGACGGGTGGGCGACACGCAGGCGTCATGGCCACGTCTGCGGGTCTATAAGATGCACCGATCACCCTTCCCCCGGCCCCCATGACCCAGAACCTCGCCACCCTGCCCGTGCCGCTTCCCCTCGCCGCTCCCGCCGACCTGGGCCTGTGCCCGGACCGCACGCAACGACTCATGGACGTGCTGCGTGACGAACATGCGCGCGGTCGCCTGCCTGGCGCGGTGGTGGTGCTGGGCCGGCGCGGCAAGCTGGGCCTGATGGAGAGTCTTGGCCAGCTCGACCCGGCCACCGGCGTGGCCATGAGCAACGACGCGATCTTCCGCATCTATTCCATGACCAAGCCCATCGTGTCGGTGGCGGTGATGATGATGGTGGAACAGGGCCGCGTGCTGCTGACCGATCCGGTGGCCAAACACCTCCCGGAGTTTGCCGATCAGAAGCTGGCTGTGGAGCGCGACGGCCAGGTGAAACTGCTACCCGTGACCAACCCCGCCACCGTACAAGACCTGTTGCGCCACACCGCCGGCCTCACCTACGAGTTCCTGGGCACCGCGCACGTGCAGCGCCTGTACGCACAGGCCCAGATCGCATCGCGCGAACGCAGCAACGCGGAATTCAGCCGCACGCTGGCGGCCATGCCACTGCTCATGCAACCGGGCACACAATGGGGCTACAGCCGCGCCACCGACGTGCTCGGGCGCCTGCTGGAAGTGCTGAGTGGGCAAACGCTGGGCCAGCACCTGAAGCAGGCCATCTTTGATCCGCTGGGCATGGTCGACACCGGCTTCGTGGTGCCCGAAGCCAACCACCATCGCATCGCCGAACCGTATGCACACGACCCTGATGGCGGCATCCCGCTGCGCGTGCTTGAACCGCGCAAGGCACCTGCAATGGAGAGTGGCGGCGGCGGCCTCATGTCCACAGCGGCCGACTACGCCCGGTTCCTGCAGTTCATGCTCAACAAGGGCGAACTGGGCGGTACGCGTCTGCTGGGCCCGCACACCGTGGCCCACATGACCGCCGACCACCTGGGCAACATCCCCGCCGATGGCATGTTGCTATCGCCCGGCCACGGCTTTGGCCTGGGCTTCGCGGTGCGCACGGCCGCAGGCGTGTCCACACTGCCAGGCTCGGTGGGTACCTACCACTGGGGCGGCATTGCCGGCACCACCTTCTTCGTGGACCCGGCCGAAGACTTCTTCGGCATCCTGCTGGCTCAGGCGCCGAACCAGCGTGACCACTACCGGCAGCTGTTTCGCACGCTGGCTTACGCAAGTCTTCGATAGGCACCCCCTGCGCCGCTGACGCGGCTTCCCCCTCTCTGGCGCCTTCGGCTTGGGGGGGACGCACCCCGTGGCCCGGCAGAGCCGGTTCCACGGGTGCCCTGGACTGAGACATTTCACTCCGGAGGCTGCGTGCTCCCCCCTGCGCCGCTGACGCGGCTTCCCCCTCTCTTGCGCCTTCGGCTTGGAGGGGGACGCGCCCTGTGGCCCGGCAGAGCCGGTTCCACGGGTGCCCTGGATTGGGACACTTCGCTCCGGAAAGTGTTTGGTGCGCCGCCCTGCACCGCTTCGCGGCTCGGGGCCCTCGCTGCGGGCAAAGCCTCTTCGGTCCCGCCACCTCCAAGGGAAAACCATGAGTAGCAATTTCGGCCAAATTTGTATGATGACCCTATAACCAGACATCTAAACCAACAATTTATCCATGAGCGACGCCCTGCAAGCGCCTGAACGCCTCACCGACAAGCTGGCCGGCCTGCTGATGCAGCGCATCGAGTCGGGCGAGCTGGCGCCTGATGAGCGCTTGCCCACGGAGCAGAAGCTGTCTGAGCAGTTCGGCGTGTCGCGCACCGTGGTGCGTGAGGCGGTGAGCCGGCTCAAGTCGATTGGTCTGCTCACCTCGCGCCAGGGTGCCGGGGTGTTCGTGGCGCCGCGCAGTCAGGCCCGCGCCCTGGCTTTTGACCCGCTGGTGGTCACGTCGATGGAGAGCGTGCTGCAGGTGGTGGAGGTGCGGCGCGGGCTGGAGGCCGACGTGGCCGCGCTGGCTGCACAACGCATGACGCCCGAGAAGGCCAAAGCCATTGCCCAGGCACTGGCCCACCTTGAGACCTGTCCGCCCCAGGGGGCTGAAGGCGTGGAAGCCGACTTGGCGTTCCACCGCAGCATCGCCCGCGCCACCGAAAACCCGCATTACGAGCGTCTGCTGGGCTTTCTGGAGCAATACCAGCGCGAGGCCATGCGCGTGACCCGCACCAATGAAGCGCTGGACAGCGGCTACATGGTGCAGGTGCGCCAAGAGCACCGCGCCATTGCCGACGCCGTGATGCGTGGTGACGCTGCGGCCGCGCGCCAGGCGGCCATGCTGCACATGCACAACGCGGCGCACCGCATCGAGCATGCCGCCCCTCCCATCCGCCGCGCCCTGGGCGCGTTGCTGGCACCCCCCTCCACCGGTTCCACATCTTCATGAGCAACTCCTCTACTCTCACGCTGGGCGCCATTGGCCTGGGTTCCATGGGCATGGGCGCGGCCCTGTCTGCACTTCGCAAGGGCGTGCCCACCTGGGGCTGCGATCCACGCGCCGAGGCGCGTGCCGCCTTCGAGCAGGCGGGAGGTCGGGCCACCGCCAGCGTGGCCGAACTGGCCGCCCAGTGCGACGTCGCGCTGGTGCTGGTGGTCAACGCTGCGCAGACCGAAGACGTGCTGTTCGGCGCGCAGGGCGTGGCTTCCAGCTTGAAGCGCGGCGGTGTGGTGGTGTGTTCGGCCACGGTGGACCCTGCGCTGCCACCGGTGTGGGAACAACGCCTGAAAGAGACCGGCCACTGGTTGATCGACGGGCCGGTGTCGGGTGGTGCCAAGAAGGCCGCTGCGGGGCAGATGACGGTGATGGCATCGGGCCAGCCCGAAGCCTTTGCTGCGGCAGGCAATGTGCTCGACGCCTTCGCCGGCAAGGTCTACCGCCTGGGCGACAAGGCCGGCATTGGTTCCACGGTGAAGATGGTGAACCAGCACCTGGCGGGCGTGCACATTGCCACCGCCTGTGAGGCCATGGCGCTGGGCATGCGCGCCGGCGCAGACCCGCGCCAGCTTTACGAGGTGATCTGCAACTCTGCCGGTATGAGCTGGATGTTCGAGAACCGCGTGCCGCACATCCTGGACGGCGACTACACGCCGCTCTCCGCCGTGAACATCTTCGTCAAGGACCTAGGCATCGTGCTGGACGCGGCGCGCCAGCTCAAGTTTCCGCTGCCACTGGCCGCCGCCGCGCACCAGCTCTACCTGTCCACCGCGGCCATGGGCCTGGGCGGTGAAGACGACTCGGCGGTGGTGAAGTACTACGCACAACTGGCCGGCATCGAACTGCCCGAACAGCAAAAGGATGCCGCATGATCCTCGGCGTCATCGCAGACGACTTCACCGGTGCCACCGACGTGGCCAGCATGCTGGTGCGCGCGGGCATGCACACGGTGCAGGTGCTGGGTGTGCCGGAAGACGGACTGCCGCAGGCCGACGCGGTGGTGATCGCCCTCAAGACACGCACCATTGCGCCGGCCGATGCGGTGGCACAAAGCCTGGCCGCACTGGCCGCCCTGCGGGCCGCCGGGTCGCGGCAGATCTATTTCAAGTACTGCTCCACGTTTGACTCCACGCCGCAGGGCAACATCGGCCCGGTGACCGATGCGCTCATGGCCGCTCTGGACACCGACTTCTCAATAGCCTGCCCCGCCTTCCCGGAAAACGGCCGAACCGTGTTCCGCGGCCACCTGTTCGTGGGCGATGCGCTGCTGAGCGATTCAGGCATGCGTAACCACCCGCTCACGCCCATGACGGATTCGAACCTGGTGCGCGTGCTGCAAGCACAGACGCAGCAAGCCGTGGGTCTGCTGCGCCACGATGTGCTCGATGACGGCGCACCTGCAGTGCAGGACCGTATCACCCAGTTGCGCAAGGAAGGCGTGAAGATCGCCGTGGCCGACGCTGTGAGCAACGACCACCTGCTGACGCTGGCCGAGGCCTGCGCCGACCTGCCCTTGCTCACCGCCGGCTCGGGCGTGGCACTGGGCCTGCCACCCGCCTACGCGAAGCGAGGCTGGTTCACACCCAACGCCAACGCCGCTGACCTGGACCGTCTTCAAGGCCCCGCCGCTGTGGTGTCGGGCTCGTGTTCGGAAGCCACCAACGCGCAAGTGGCGCAGTGGCTGGCTGCGGGCCGCACGGCCCTGCAGATCGACCCGCTGGCATTGCACGAAGGCCAACAAACCGCCGACGGCGTGCTGGCGCAAGCCATGGAAGCGCTGCACCAAGGCCCGGTGCTGGTCTACGCCACCGCCGCGCCTGAAAGCGTGCGCACCGTGCAGCAGGCCCTGGGCGTGCAGGCCGCTGGCGAGCTGGTGGAACACGCGCTGGCCCACATCGCCAAAGGGCTGGTGCAGGCTGGCGTGCGCCGGCTGGTGGTGGCCGGGGGTGAAACGTCTGGTGCCGTGGTGCAGGCGCTGGGTGTGCAGCAGTTGCGCATTGGCGCGGCCATCTGCCCCGGTGTGCCGTGGACGCAGGCCGCGCTGCCCGGCAGCGGCGAAGCCGTGCAACTGGCGCTCAAGTCGGGCAACTTCGGCGGTGTCGATTTCTTCGCTGAAGCCCTGCAACAAGCGGGGGTGGCACTGTGAGCCAGCCCTGGCCAGACGCACAAGACCCCGTGCGGGCCGACATCGCCCGCGTGGGCGCGAGCCTGTTCCAGCGCGGTCTGGTGCACTCCACCGCCGGCAACATCAGCGTGCGACTGAGCGCCGAACAAGGCGGCGGCTATCTCATTACGCCCACCGACGCCTGCCTGGGCTTCCTGGAACCTGCACAACTGGCCTGGGTGGGTGAAGACGGCACCGCACTGGCCGGCGCCCGCGCCAGCAAGACCCTCACCCTGCACCGCCGCATCTACGCCGCCGCACCCGGTGCGCACTGCGTGCTGCACACCCACTCCACGCATCTGGTCGCCCTCACGCTGCAAGGCGTCTGGCGGCCTGACGACATCCTGCCGCCGCTCACGCCCTACCAGCTCATGAAGGTGGGCCATGTGCCGCTGGCGCCCTACCGCGTGCCGGGCGATGCGGGCGTGGCCGACGACGTGGCCGCACTCATCGCCAACGCCCAGCGACCCCTGCACGCGGTGATGCTGGAGCGCCTGGGCCCCACCGTGTGGCACGACAGCCCGGGCAGCGCCATGGCCCTACTCGAAGAACTGGAAGAGACCGCACGGCTGTGGCTGCTCACCGACCGCCGCCCCGCAGCGCTCAACGAATCGCAGGTGACCGAACTGCAGGCCCGATTCAACACCCTCTGGTAACCCAAAACCTCACCACCGCATGCCTCGCTTCGCCGCCAACCTGACCATGATGTACACCGAGCTGCCGTTCCTCGACCGCTTCGCCGCGGCCGCGCGCGATGGCTTCGACGCGGTGGAATACCTCTTCCCCTACGAGCATGCCCCGGCCGACATTGCCGCACGGCTGAAAGACAACGGCCTCACCCAGGCCCTGTTCAACCTGCCGCCAGGCGACTGGGCCGCCAGCGAACGTGGCATGGCCTGCCACCCCGGTCGCGAAGCCGAATTCGCGGCTGCGCTGGAACAGGCCATGCCCTACATCGAAGCCACAGGCTGCCAGCGCGTGCACGCCATGGCCGGGCTGATCCCCGCGAGCAGCGATGCCACCGCGCAGCGCGCCACCTATGTGACCAACCTGCGCCACGCCGCCGCGCGCCTGGCCCCGTTGAGCGTGAGCCTGCTGATCGAACCCATCAACAGCCGCGACATGCCCGGCTACTACCTCAGCCTGCAACAACAGGCGCACGACGTGCTGGCGGAAGTGGGCGCGCCCAACCTGAAGGTGCAAATGGACCTCTACCACTGCCAGATCATGGAAGGTGATCTGAGCAAACGCCTGCAGAAGCACTTTGCAGGCGTAGGCCACATCCAGATCGCCAGCGTGCCCGACCGCCACGAACCCGACAGCGGCGAGGTGAACTACCCGCACCTGTTCGACCTGCTCGACGCCCTGGGCTATGACGGTTTCGTGGGCTGCGAATACCGCCCCAAGGCCGGCACCAGCGAAGGCCTGCGCTGGCTGCACCTCTATAAGGCTTCACGGAAAGCGCCCGCATGAACATCCTCATCACCGGCGGCGCCGGCTTCCTCGGCGACCGCCTTGCTCGCACGCTGCTGCAGCAAGGCACGCTGCGCGGCCAGCGCATCGAACAGCTCATGCTGGCCGACCTGGTGGCCCCGCGCGACGCCGCCCTGCTGGCCGACCCGCGCGTGCGCCACCGCACGGGCGACCTGCTGGCCGAGATTCCCGCCTTGTTCACGCAGCAGTGGGACGCGGTGTTTCACCTGGCGTCCGCCGTCTCTGGCGAATGCGAGGCCAACTTCGATCTAGGCCTGCACGCCAACCTGGACACCACGCGCCGTCTGCTGGACGCTTGCCGCGCGCAAACCCAGAGTGGCTACCCGCTGCCACTGTTCTTCTTCTCCAGCTCGGTCGCTGTCTTCGGCAGCGACGCCGCCCTGCCTCTGCCCGCCGTGGTCAAGGACGACACACTGCCCACGCCGCAGGGCAGCTACGGCATCCACAAGTTCGTGTGTGAACAGCTGGTGGCCGACTACACGCGCAAGGGTTTCATCGATGGCCGCGCGGCGCGCCTGATGACCGTCTCGGTGCGCCCGGGGCGCCCTAATGGCGCAGCCTCGGGGTTCCTTTCCGGCCTGTTCCGCGAACCGTTGGCTGGCCATCCCAGCGCCTGCCCGGTGGACCTGGACACGCCCGTGGCGCTGTCTTCGCCGGCCAACACGGTGGCCGGCATCATGACCGTGGCCGAGGCCAGCCGAGACGCCTTTGGTGGTCGCACCGCCATCAATCTGCCTGCCCTCACCGTGAGCGTGCGCGAAATGCTGGCAGCGCTCGAAGCCCTGGCCGGCCCGGACGTGATGAGCCTGATCACGCACGTGCCCGACGCTGCCATCGCCCACATCGTCTCGGCCTGGCCGTCGCGCTTCGAGAGTGCCCGCGCGCCACGCCTGGGCCTGAGCGCCGACGCCAGCTTCACTGCCGTGTTGCAGCAGTACGTGCACGACCAGCCTGACGCGGTGCGCCATCCGCAAGCGCGCGCCCGGCTGGGCCTGCCCCCGCTTTCCTGATCCCTGCCTTTCTGTTCCCCCTGTTCCCCTTCCCCCAACCACAACGGAGACATCGTCCATGAAACAACTCATCAAACCCATCGCCCTCGCTGCCATGCTGGCCGCTGCTGGCGGCGTGCAGGCCCAGACCGTGCTGAAGATCGGGTACGCCACAACGGCCGCTTCGCACTACGGCGTGGGCTCCACCGTGTTCTGCGAAGAGATGGAAAAAGGCACACAAGGCCGCTACAAGTGCCAGCAGTTTCCCAATTCCGCACTGGGTGGTGAACGCGAAATGATCGAAGCCGTGCAACTGGGCACGCAGGACATCGTCAACACCTCCACCGGCCCGCTGGGCAACTTCGTGCCAGAGGTCAAGATCGTCGACATCCCCTTCCTGTTCCGCGATTACGACCACGCACGCAAGGTGATGGACGGCCCCATCGGCCAGGACCTGCAGAAGAAGATGGAAGCGAAGGGTTTGATCAACCTGGCCTGGACCGAAAACGGTTTCCGTCACATGACCAACTCCAAGCGCCCCATCAACCAGGCCACCGACGCCAGCGGCCTGAAGATGCGCACCATGGAAAACAAGGTGCACATGGATGGCTACAAGACCTTCGGCATCCTGCCCACACCCATGGCTTTCCCTGAACTGTTCACCGCGCTGCAACAGGGCACGGTGGACGGGCAGGAGAACCCGATTCCCGTGATCCTCGCGTCCAAGTTCTCGCAAGTGCAAAAGCACCTGTCGCTGACCGGCCACGTGTATTCACCTGCCGCGCTGATCCTCTCGCCCGCCGTGTGGAACAAGCTGTCCGCCGCCGACAAGGCCGCGTTCACCGATGCTGCCAAGAAGGGCGCCGCAGCACAGCGCAAGAAGGTCAACGACGACGAGAACAACGGCATTGCCCAGCTCAAGAGCGAAGGCATGCAGGTGATCGAAAAGGTGGATGGAGAGAGCTTCCGCAAGGCCGTGGCGCCTGCCTATGCTGCGTTCGCCAAGGAGTTTGGTGCCGACAAGATTGCTGCGATTCAAGCTGTGAAGTAACTCCCCCCTGCGCCGGGCCTTTCGGCCCGTCTTCCCCCCAGGGGGACAACACCTTGGGCCGGCGGAGCCGGACCCTTGGTGTTTCTGGACTTGGCTTCCCCTCGCTCGGCGAGGGCCTCATATTTAGTTGCGTCACCTGCTATGAAATCCCTCATCCTTGCCATTGACCGCCACGTGACCGGGCTGTGCCTGTCGCTGGCCTGTCTCATCCTGGCGGTGATTTCCTGTCTGGGCATGTGGCAGGTGGTGACGCGCTTTGTTTTTTCGCAGCCCTCCACCTGGACCGAAGAGGTCATGCGGCGGCTGCTGATCTGGATGGTGATGCTGGGCACGGTGGTGGCGTTGCGCCAGGGTGCATTGATCTCGGTGGACCTGATGTTGCGTGTGTCGCGCGGTGCGTGGCGCAGCACGGTGCGCTGGGTCATCACCACGGTGAACTTTGCGTTTTTCTCGGTGGTGCTGTGGTTTGGTGTGGACCTGGTGTGGCGCGTGCGCTTCCAGACCTTCGCCAGCCTGGACCTCTCCATGGCCTGGGCTTACGCGGCCATTCCGGCGGGCGCGTTGCTCGGCCTGCTGGCCACCGTGGCCCACCATGCCGATCCGCACAACGACGAGCTCAGCACCGCGCAGTGACGCGTCCTGCTCCATGAATCTGTCTTTCCTCATTCCCTGCGTCGGAAACCTGCCATGCCCTTGACCCTGCTCGTCACCATGCTGGTGTGTTTCGCCTTCAGCATTTCCATTGCCGTGGCCATCGGCGGCTCGGCGGTGCTGGGCATTGCGATCTTCGACAGCCGCCAACTCATCCTGGTGCCGAAGGAAATGTTCTCGGCCATCGACAAATTTCCGCTGGCCGCCATTCCTTTCTTCATCCTGGCCGGCAACCTCATGGAAACCGGTGGCATCTCTCGCCGGCTGGTGAACTTCGCCAAGTCGCTGGTGGGTGGTGTGCAGGGCGGCCTGCCCATGACCTGCGTGCTCACCTGCATGATCTTCGCGGCCGTCTCCGGCTCTTCCGTGGCCACCACGTTTGCCATTGGCTCCATCTTGATTCCCGCGCTGGTCAAGCACGGCTACCCGGTGGGCTACGCGGCCTCGCTGCAAGCCACTTCGGCCGAACTGGGCGTGGTCATTCCACCCTCCATTCCACTGATCCTGTTTGGCGTGGCCGCTGAAGTTTCCATCGGTGAACTGTTCATCGCTGGCGTGGTGCCGGGTCTGCTGATCGGCGCGTCGCTGATGCTCTTCGTGCACCTGTGGTGCCGCTTCAAGGGCCTGGGCAAGGCCGATGGCGACGACCGTCTGGGCGTGGTCCCGGCCACGCGCGACGCGGGCTGGGCGCTGTTGATGCCGGTGGTGATCCTGGGTGGCATCTACGGCGGCATCTTCACGCCCACCGAGGCTTCCGTGGTGGCCGTGTTCTATGCACTGATCGTGGGTTTTGTGATCCACCGTGAACTCAAGCCCAGGGACATCGTCACCGTGTTGCGCAAGTCGGTGCTCTCCAGCGCGGTGATCATGTTCATCATTGCGAACGCCGGCCTGTTCGCCTTCCTCATCACCCGTGCAGGCATTCCAGACGCCATCGGCATGTGGCTCACCAGCGTGCTGCAGTCGCCGGGCTGGTTCCTGCTGGGTGTGAACGCCGCGTTGTTCGTGATCGGCATGTTCATCGAGACGTCGGCCGCCATCATCGTGCTCGCCCCCATCCTGGTGCCGGTGGCCATCCACTTCGGCGTGGACCCGGTGCACTTCGGCATCATCATGGTGGTCAACCTGGCCATGGGCATGATCACGCCGCCCTTCGGCGTGAACCTGTTTGCCGCGTGCACGGTGGCCAAGATCTCGCTCGACCGCATCGTGGGCCACCTGCTGCCCTTCGTGCTGGTCATCATGGGCTGCCTGGCCCTCATCACCTACCTGCCTTCCATCTCCCTGAGCCTGCGCGATGCGGTGTTTGCCAAAACGCCGGTGGTCGAACCCGCTATTGGACCGAGTGTTGGCCCCAGCATTGGTCCCCAGTAACCACGAAGGAGCTTCCATGGCCCTCAACCACATCCACAACACCGCCGTGCGTTCGGCCTCCGGCCAGACGCTGCCCGTCATCGACCCGGCCACGGGAGAGGTGTACGACACCATTGAACGCAGCAACGCCGCCGACATCGATGCCGCCGTGCGCGCCGCGCGCGAGTGCTATGAAGGTACCTGGGCGCGCACCACCGCCGCCGAGCGCGGGCGCCTGCTCATGAAGCTCAGCAGACTGGTGGCCGAGCATGCCGATGAACTCGCGGCCATCGAACAGCGCGACTGCGGCAAGCCCGTGGCCCAGGCCAAGGCCGACGCGCTGGCCCTGGTGCGCTACTTCGAGTTCTATGCCGGCGCGGGCGACAAGCTGCACGGCGACACCATTCCCTACCTCGACGGCTACAGCGTGCTCACCTGGCGCGAGCCCCACGGCGTGACCGGCCACGTGGTGCCCTGGAACTACCCCATGCAGATCTTCGGCCGCTGCGTGGGCGGCGCACTGGCCGCCGGCAACGTGTGCGTGGTCAAACCCTCGGAAGACGCCTGTCTGTCGCTGCTGCGCGTGGCCGAACTGGCGGTGGAAGCCGGCTTCCCGGCGGGCTGCATCAACATCGTCACCGGCTACGGCCACGAGGTGGGTGATGCGTTGGCGCGCCACCCCGGCGTGGACCACATCAGCTTCACCGGCAGCCCGCGCGTGGGCACACTGATCCAGCAGGCGGCGGCCGAACGCCACTGCCCGGTCACGCTGGAGCTGGGCGGCAAGGGTCCGCAGATCGTGTTTGCCGATGCCGACATCGACGCCGCCCTGCCCTTCATCGTCAATGCCATCGTGCAGAACAGCGGCCAGACCTGCAGCGCCGGTTCGCGCCTGCTGGTGGAACGCTCGCTGTACGAGCCGCTGCTGGAACGCCTGGGCCAGCGCTTCACCGAACTGCGCGCCGGCCCCCCGGCCATGAACCTGGACCTGGGCCCCTTGATTCGCCAGAGCCAGATGGAACGTGTGCAGGGCTTTCTGGCCCAGGCCGAGGCCGACGGCATCGCCACCGTGGCGCAGGGCCGCGTGGCGCCCGAGGCCGCCAGCACCGGCTATTACGCCGCACCCACGCTGCTGCGCGATGTGCCGGTGGACCACCGGCTGGCGCAGGAAGAGGTGTTTGGTCCGGTGCTCTCTGCCATGGCGTTTGACGACGAAGACCACGCGGTGCGGATCGCCAACGCCACACCCTTTGGCCTGGTCGCCGGGGTGTGGACGCGCGACGGCGGGCGCCAGTTCCGCATGGCCAAACGCGTGCGCGCCGGCCAGGTGTTCATCAACAACTACGGTGCGGGCGGTGGTGTGGAGTTGCCGTTTGGTGGTGTGAAGTCTTCCGGCCATGGGCGTGAAAAAGGCTTTGAGGCGCTGTATGGGTTCACGGTGTTGAAGACCATCGCCATCAAACATGGATGACCCCCCGCGCCGCCTTCGGCGTCACCCCCCTGGGAGGGGGGCGATGCCAGTGGCCCGGCAAAGCCGGTTCCACGGCATCTCTGGATGAAGGCATTTCACGCGTACAGCTTTTCTGATCACTGACAGTTCTTTCCATTCAACGGAGTCAACCCTTATGCGAGTCAAAGACCTTTCCATCATCGTCACCGGCGCGGGCAGCGGCATTGGTGAAGGCATTGCCAAGCGCCTGGCCGAAGAAGGCGCGGCGGTGGTGGTGAACGACGTGAACGCCGAGCAAGGCGAACGTGTCACCGCCGAGATCGTGGCGGCGGATGGCAAGGCCATCTTCTGCCGTGCCGACATGACGCGCTCCGACGACGTGAAGGCCCTGGTGGCTGCGGCGGTGAAGGCCCATGGCCGGCTCGATGTGATGGTCAACAACGCCGGCTGGACGCACAAGAACCAGCCCGCGCTGGACGTGCCCGAAGACGAGTTCGACCGTTGCTACGCGGTCAACGTCAAAAGCATCTACCACTCCACCATCCACGCCGTGCCCGAATTCCGGCGCACCGGCGGCGGTGCTTTCATCAACATCGCCTCCACAGCCGGCGTGCGGCCCCGCCCGGGGCTCACCTGGTACAACGGCTCCAAGGGCGCGGTCATCACCACCAGCAAGTCGCTGGCGGCTGAACTGGGCCCGGACAACATCCGCGTGAACTGCATCAACCCGGTGATGAACCCGTTCACCGGTCTGGGCACATCGTTCGCTGGCGGCGAACTCACCGAAGAGCGCCTGAACAAATTCCGCTCCACCATTCCCCTGGGCCGCTTCTCCACCGCGCTGGACGTGGCCAACGCCGTGCTGTACCTCGCCAGCGAAGAAGCGGCCTTCATCTCGGGCGTGTGTCTGGAAGTGGACGGCGCGCGCTGCGTCTGAGCCAAGCTTTGCAAGGAGAAATCCCTCCTCACAGGATCCATAGGAGAAGCCCCGGTTTTCATCAATTGGGGGGTTCAGTTGCCAAAGTTGCTGCCGATACAGCTCCAGGAAAGCCGTGACGGTCACGCGCTGGGGAGGGACCCATGAGAATGATTTCAAGTTTGCGCATTGGCGCGCGTCTTGCATTGGGCTTTGGCCTGTTGCTGTTGCTCATCACCGGACTCATCATTGCAGCCTATCTTTCGTTGGACCGCATCGGTGAAGAGAACAGCCAGTTGATCGATCAGGAACTGGCCAAGGTGGCGGCTGTATCCGTCATCGACACCACCACCAGAGCCAACGGCCTCAACACCACCGAACTGCTGCTGGCCGAGCCCTCGCAGATACCTGTGATCCAGGCTCGCATGGGCGTCAACCGCGCCGCCATCGATGAAGCCCTGAAAACACTGGAGCGCCTGGTGGTGCTGCCACAGGGTCGGGCCGCACTGTCGGAGCTGCAAACAGCGCGCGCCGCATACGTGGCCTCGTTCGTGAAGATCGCACCGCTGGTGCAGGCAGGAAAGATCGACGATGCGCGGCAACTGGTTCGCAACGAGACGCTGCCAGCGCTGGCGCGGCTGCAACAGCCCATCGACACCCTGCGCCAACTGCAAGACCAATTGGCGGAACAACGTGGCGCTGTGGTGACGGCGGACATTGCAGGCACCCGCATCCTGATGCTGGTGCTGGGGGGCGTTGCATTGCTTGTCGGCTTGATCGCTGCGGCTGTGCTGACACGCAGCATCGTGCTGCCGCTGAAGAGCGGCGTGGTCGTGGCCAATCGCATCGCCGCTGGTGATCTCACGGAGCCGGTGCACGCTCAGGGTCGCGACGAGGTGGCTGACCTGCTGCGGGCGCTGGGCACCATGCAGGCGAGCCTGTCTCGCCTGGTGTCCCAGGTGCACCAGGGTGTCGACCATGTCGGCTCGGCCTCGGCGCAGATCGCCAGCGCCAACAAGGACCTGAGTGGCCGCACCGAGGCCCAGGCCAGCGCCCTGGAACAGTCGGCCGCCGCGATGGAACAACTCACCAGCACCATTGCCCTCAATGCCGACAATGCCCAGGAAGCGCGAGGGCTGGCGGTGAACGCCTCGGCCGTGGCCGAAGCCGGTGGGGAAACCGTGGACGCCGTGGTGCGCACCATGCGCAGCATTGACGAGTCCTCACGGCGCATCGGTGAAATCATCGGCGTGATCGATGGCATCGCCTTCCAGACCAACATCCTCGCGCTCAACGCAGCGGTGGAGGCAGCGCGCGCCGGTGAACAGGGCCGCGGCTTCGCCGTGGTGGCGTCCGAAGTGCGCGCGCTGGCCGGGCGCTCAGCCGAAGCAGCACGGCAGATCAAACAGCTGATCACGGCCAGCCTGGATCAGGTCAACTCCGGCACGGCACTGGCAGACCAGGCCGGGCACACCATGACCGATGTGGTGGGCGCCATCAAACGCGTGAGCCAACTGGTGGTGGACATCTCCACGGCCATGAAGGAGCAAAGCACCGGCGTCAGCCAGGTGGGCGAGGCCATTGCACAGCTTGATCAGGCCACTCAGCAAAACGCGGCGTTGGTGGAAGAAACCGCAGCGGCCTCGCAAAGCCTGGACGAGCAGGCGCGCCAACTGGTGACGTCGGTGGGGGTGTTCCGCATCCATGCCGGGGCACAGCCAGCCTGACAATGGGGCGATGTGCCACGGGACCCTGCAACAGCGCGACCCGACTGGCACACTGGGACCTTCCCCTCCCGGAGAACCGCCATGCCTCACGAACACGCGCGACCGCATTCACCCGACCATGACCATGAGCCTCTGTGGAAGCACGACGGGGTGCGCGTGGTACCCGGCAACCAGCTCGACGGCAACGTGCCCAGCACCCCCGGCATGGACCGCAAGGCCGCCATCAACTTCGCGCGCGTGGGCGCACAGAAGCTGTGGGCCGGCACCGTCACCATCCACCCCGACGCCAAAACCGGCGCCCACCACCACGGGCCGCTGGAGAGCGTGATCTACGTGGTGAAGGGACGCGCGCGCATGCGCTGGGGCGAAAAGCTCGAATTCACCGCCGAAGCCGGCCCGGGCGATTTCATCTACGTGCCGCCCTACGTGCCCCACCAGGAAATCAACGCCAGCCCCACCGAGGTACTGGAGTGCGTGCTGTGCCGCAGCGACGGCCAGGCCGTGGCGATCAATCTGGACATCGAGCCGGTGGAGAAGCCGGAGCAGGTGCTTTGGGTGGACCCGACGCATCCGCACGGCGGGGTTTGAGCCACAAGCATTTCCTCATCCAGTCAGGGCGCACGCCGGTAGTGCATGGCGACCGCGCCGCAGTAAAGCGGCTTCACCGAGATCAACTCGAGCCGTCGCGTGCTGAGCAGCCCGCCCTCGTACAACGTCGGGCCGTGGCCAGCGATCCTGGGATGCACGAGCAACTGGTACTCGTCGATCAGATCCAGCTGGTCCAGTGCGGTCGCGAGCTTGCCGCTACCGAGCAGCACACCGCCAGGAGTGGTGTCCTTTAGCTTCTGTATGCTCGTGCGCAGGTCGCCGGCAATGTGGTGGCTGTTGATCCACGGGAAGTCCATTCGCGTTGACGACACCACGTACTTCGACTTGGTCTCCAGCTTGACAGCCCACTCCCGCATCGCCATTGGTGCCTCCGTGTCGCCGCACGCGACCGCCGGCCAGTAGCTCTCCATCATCTCGTAGGTGACGCGGCCCCACAGCATCGCTCCGCTCTCGTCCATGAGGCGAGTGAAGAAGGCATGTGTCTCGTCGTCGGCGATGCCTTCCTGGTGGTCGACGCAGCCGTCCAGGGTGACGTTGATGCTGAAGGTCAAGAGACCCATGGTGTCTTCCGGATCTGAATGGTTTTCAACAACAGACTGGCGCAAAAATCGGGCAAATGGCTGGAGAGCGTTACTTGAGAACGTCCCGGATGGACGCGTCCTTTGCGAACTGGGCATTCGCGAACGGGCACAGCGCAATCACTTTCGTGCCGGAGCTTCTCGCCCAGGCCACCAGCTGATCCAGCAGGTGCCGACCGACGCCCTGACCTGCCAGGGAGGCATCAACTTCGGTGTGATCAATGATGATCAGTGACGCGTTCGTGCGACTGTATGTCATCTCAGCCAGGCGCGCTCCGGCGGCATTGGAAAGGAAAAAGGCGCCCTGTGAATCGGACTCCTGATGTTGGATGGTGAGTTCCATGAGGCGGGTTGATTGGTTGATGGAAATTTGTGCAGTGAAAAATGAAGTTTGCTCCCACATCAATACGATAAGCCAGTTGGATGCTCAACCACACCCACCTTGGGCAGGCAAAAAGGCACACCACTGCAGGCACGCGCCGCACAAGCGCACGCACCATGGCGTGGTCAATTTTCCCGGTTGCGTCGATGCGAAAGACCTGCGCAACACACAACGCCCTCAATGCGCCGCCCGCACCGGCCCAGCCGGCTTGGGGTCCACACGCCGCAACAGCCATTGCGCCACCACACCCAGCAGCGCCAGCCCGGTCATCAGCCAGCCCAGGTTGACCGCGTTTTCGTGGGTGAAAAGGCCCACCGCAAAGCCACCCACAGCACCCACCAGCTGCTGCATCAGCCCCGCCACAGCCGCAGCCGAGCCGGCCAGTGCTGGCACCAGGCCCACCGTGCCCGCCAGCGCGGGCGGCACAAGAAACCCGTTGCCCACGCCCAGCAGCATCAGCGGCAAGGCGAACGCCAGCGGCGTGTTCAGCCCGGCGAGCGCCAGCGCCAGCATCAGGCCGATGCCACCCAGGGTGAACCACTGGCCCAGCCACATCATGCGGCGGTCCCCCACGCGGTGCACCAGGTGCGTGGTGAGGTAGTTGCCCACGATATACGAGCCTGGCACCAGCATGATGTAGAAGCCGATGCCGTCCGGCCCCACGCCGTAGCTCCCCAGCACGATGGGCGCGCCACCCAGGAAGGCGTAGAAGGTGGCGGTGGTCATGGCCAGGATGGACACGTACAAAATGAACGCCGGTTCCCGACCCAGTTGCGCATACGACGACACCATGGCGCGCAGCCAGTGCGGCTGCACCGTGGTTGACGGCTGGTGATCTGGCAGACCGCGCCACGCGGCCACGAACAGCACCACGCCCAGCGCCGCGATGAACACGAAGTTCGCCTGCCAGCCCAGGCGCACATGCAACTGCCCGCCCAGAATGGTGGCCAGCGGCGGACACAGGCCCATGGCCATGCCAACGTAAGCCATCACCCGCGTGCGCTCGGGGCCCTGGAACAGGTCTTGCACCATGGCGCGGCCCACCACCATGCCGGCGGCGCAGCCCGCGCCTTGCAGCACGCGCGCGGCGATCAGCGTGTGCATGTCGGTGGACAGCGCGGCCAACACCGAACCTGCCACGGCCACGGAAAGGCCGAACAGCAGCACCTTCTTGCGGCCGAGCCGGTCCGACAAGGGGCCATACAGCAGCTGAAGCAACCCATAAGCCACCACATACCCACTGAAAGTGAGCTGCACAGCAGCCTGGGTGGAGCCAAGCAACACGGCCCATTCCTGCATCGATGGCAGGCAGATGGTCATGGCGAGCAGGCCAAACGCCAACTGGCCCAGAAGGTTGGCGACGAGCAGGCCGTGCGGGGCCTTCCCGGTGGAGGATGGGGTCATGAAAACAGCGTTATGGGCGGCAGCACACCGCACGGGGGAAAGGCCCGGCGCGCCAAAGCAGGCGTCTTCCAAGCCTGGGCGATCGAAGAAGCTCTCAAGGCTACCCGGATTCCGTCAACATTGCCTGCGTCAGGTCAAGGCAGAGGCAACCGAGTCCAGTGCGACCGGTGTTGGGAAGGATCAGGCGATGGCTGCGGCTTTCGCCCTTGATGTGGGCCCTGCTCTCTTTGGAGCCTCGCAACACCCCGTTCATGTTCCACCGCTCAAACCGGTGGGTGCTGGCATTGGGACCCCACCGTGTCCTAAGATGCCGCCATGACCGCTTACTGGCTGATGAAATCCGAGCCCGACGAGTGCTCCATCGACGACGCCCTGGGAGCCCCGCAGGCCACCGTGCCCTGGACCGGCGTGCGCAACTACCAGGCCCGCAACTTCATGCGCGACGCCATGCAGGTCGGCGACGGCGTGCTGTTCTACCACTCCAGTTGCCCCGAACCGGGCATCGCAGGCATCGCCCGCGTGGCATCGGATGTGTACCCGGATCCCACCCAGTTCGACCCGAAGTCGCCCTACTTCGACCCCAAGTCGTCCCCGGACAAACCCCGCTGGCTGCTGCGCGACGTGAAGGCTGAAAAGAAAACGCGCTTGCTCAGCCTGGCTGAATTGCGCGACACGCCCGCGCTGGCCGACATGGTGGTGCTGCAGCGTGGCAGCCGGCTGTCGATCACGCCTGTGAGCGCCGAGCACTGGCGTTTGATCACGCAAGAATTGCTGAACGGCTAAGGTTTGACTTGGCGCGGCGCAATCAATTTCGCTGCGCGGAGAAGCGTTGCGCGGATCGTTCTCGCGCCTTTTGTGCTTCTACCTCGCGGTTCTTCGGCTCGGCATTCGTCACCATGGAACGGATGAGCCGCCGCGCCGAATCGGCCACCTCCGCCACCGCTCGATCAAACGCTTCTTCGTTCGCCTTTGACGGCACAGAGAAGCCGCTGAGCTTGCGCACGAACTGCAGCGAGGCGTCGCGAATCTCCAACTCGCTCGCGGGTGGCTCGAAGTTGAACAGCGTCTTGATGTTGCGGCACATGGGGCACTCCTGCGTGGTGACAGCTCCATGGTACGAAGCCGACGGCGCGCTTTCAAGCCGGCGGCAAGCGAACCTCAGGGCGACTTGGAGGAAGGCACCGTCTTCGCAATGCGGTCCCAGTCCCGCAGCGTTTGCTGCAGGCGGTTCCGTGCGTCGGGGTGACCCTTGCTGAACGCATTGTTCAGCCGCTTTCTCAGCGCTTCATCCGGTGCGGGTGCACCCGTGGCCTTGAGCCGGTCGATCAGCAGCATGACCGTCTGAAAGCTCTTCGACGGGATCACCAGTTCCAGCATGCTTTTTCCATCGTCGGTGAGATCGTGCACGTTCGCGCCGTATTCGATCATGTACTTCACCACCCCGGCCTTGCCTTCCCGGCAGGCCCAATGCAGGGGCACCAAGCCCCCCTCCAGCCGCGCCGTGAAGTCGGCGGTGGGGGCAAGCAGTTCAGCGGCCAGTGGCCAGGCCGACGCCTTGATCATTTGCTGGTGTTTCCAATCGGACATCGGGTGGGCGGGGCTTGGTTGGATACGCTGGGTGTTTGGGGAGCGGTGCAGTCTCTCACATCAGCGTATGCAGACAGGCTGCGATGGCGCGGTAGCCCACCCACCTCTCAACCGATTTCAACAACCTACTTGCCAAAATTAACCAACCTGGTTAATCTCCGTACAGGGAGGTTCGGGTGATGGAAAAGAGCACGCCGCATTGCAAGCTGCAGGTGGTCAAGACATTGGTGAGCGCCGGACAGGTGAGGTCCACTTTTTCGGCGCTCTCAGGCGCTGCCGCGCTGGGACTGGACTTTGACGGCATCGTGGCCGTGGTGATGGCACTGACCCCAGTGGACTTCTACAAAAGCATGACCACCCATGCCGACCACCGCATCTGGCAAGACGTGTACCGCCCGACCACACCAGTGGGCGATGTCTATCTGAAACTCACCGTCGTTGACGACGTGCTCATCGTGTCTTTCAAGGAGCTCTGATCATGAAATGCCCCGCTTGCGGCGTCGCGAAACTGGTGCACGACACCCGCGACATGCCCTACACCTACAAAGGCGAAACCACCGTCATCCCGACTGTGGCAGGTGATTACTGTCCCGCCTGCGGTGAAGCAGTACTTGGCGCTGCGGCCTCTGACCGCGTCAGCGCGGCCATGCTGGCATTCAACAAACAGGTGAACGCCAGCATCGTGGACCCATCCTTTATCGTCAGCGTGCGCAAGAAGCTCGCCTTGGACCAGCGCGAGGCGGCCGAGATTTTTGGTGGAGGTGTGAATGCGTTTTCCCGCTATGAAAACGGCAAGACCAAGCCGCCGCTGGCGTTGGTGAAGTTACTCAGGGTGCTGGATCGGCATCCTGAGTTGTTGAGCGAGATTCGAGCAGCGTAGCCCCCACAACGTCACCCATCACAACGCGCGCAGCGCCCAATCAATGGACACAGCAATACTCGTTGCAACGATTTCTGCAGCAACCAGTATCTTGGCCGCAGCACTCACCTTTTTCTTGACGAAAACCAAGGAGCGCGAAGCTGAGTTGCGAAAACAGAAGCTAGAGCACTACAAAGAATTTCTTGACGCACTCAGCGGGATTGTGGGTACTGACTCGACCGCCGAAAACCAACGCCGTTGGGCGCGGGCCTCCAACACGATGGGGCTTGTTGCCTCTCAGCAGGTTCTGCAAGCCCAAATGCGTCTTCAGGATGCGATTGCAATCAGCAACCCCAATCGGTCAACAGATGAGCATGACCGCTGCCTCAACCAACTGTTGCTGGCCATTCGCCGCGATCTTGGCGTCACTCCAGCCGATGATCCTCGCACCTTTGCGTTTCGCTTGTGGTGCTCCGGAACACAAGAGAGGAGCCAACCCTTGCGTGTTCCTTCTCAATGAAAATCCCGACTCTCCGTCGCCAGCCGTCCCAGCAGCGGCGTGAGGTCTTCCAGGTGACCGGCGATGAGGTTGCAGACTTCGCCTTCGCGCTGCCACACGCCGCGCACGGCCATCAGCCTTGAGCGGGTGAGTTCGCGGCGCTGACGGTCGCGCAGGGCTTTCCATACGATGACCTGCACCACGCCGGTTTCGTCTTCCAGCGTCACGAACACCACCCCCTTGGAGGTTCCGGGTTGCTGGCGGCCGGTGACGATGCCGCAGGCGCGCACCAGTTTGCCGTTGGGCGCGTCTTTCAGGGTTTCGGCCGTCATGAAACGGCGCGCCTGCAGGCGCTCGCGCAGCAGGGCCAGCGGGTGGCGGCGCAGGGTCAGGCCCAGGCTGGCGTAGTCCCACACGATGGCTTCACCTTCGGGAGCTTCGGGCAGGGCCAGCGTGGCTTCGTCCACCGGCGCTTCCTTGAGCAGCGCGGGCGGCGCTTTGAGGGCGGCGGCGTCCCACACCTGCTGGCGGCGGTGGCCGCTGAGGGACTGCAGCGCGTCGGCGGCGGCGAGCTGTTGCATGGTTTGCTGATCCAGCGCGGCCCCACGGGCGAGGTCTTCTGAGTCAAGGAAGGGCCCCCCCGCGCCGCTTCGCGTCACCCCCCCAGGGGGGCCACACCTGCGGCCCGGAAAAGCCGGTTCCGTGGTGTGTGCTGGATTGACTCCCGCGCGCGCAGCGACGATGCGTTTGGCGGTGTCTTTCGACAGGCCGCTGACCATGCTCAGACCCAGGCGAACGGCTGGCATGGTGGGCTCGGAGGCAGCCCTCCCTCGCTGGCGGGAGAGGGAGTGAATACCCTGCTCTTCCAGTGTGCAATCCCAGTCGCTCACCGTCACATCCACCGGTCGCACTTCCACGCCATGCCGTTGCGCGTCCTGCACCAGTTGGCTGGGGGAATAAAACCCCAGCGGCTGGCTGTTGAGCAGGCCGGCGAGAAATTCAGCCGGGTGGTGGCGTTTGATCCAGCTGCTGTCGTAGACCAGCAGCGCGAAGCTGACCGCATGGCTTTCGGGGAAGCCGTAGCTGGAAAAGCCTTTCACCTGTTCGACCACGCGCTTGGCGAAGTCCAGCTCGTAGCCGCGCTCGGTCATGCCGTCGATCAGGCGGCGCTCGTACTGGCCCAGGCCACCCGTACGCTTCCAGGCGCCCATGGCGCGGCGCAGGCCGTCGGCTTCGCCGGGCGTGAAACCGGCCGCGATGATGGCGATCTGCATGCACTGTTCCTGGAACACGGGCACACCCAGCGTGCGTTTGAGCGCGGCCTCCAGGCCCTTGGGATAGTCCTCGGGTTCCTTGCCTTGCCGGCGGTTCAGATAGGGATGCACCGCGCCGCCCTGGATCGGGCCGGGCCGCACCAGCGCCACCTCGATCACCAGGTCGTAGAACTCACGTGGCCGCAGGCGCGGCAGCATGCTCATCTGCGCCCGGCTTTCGATCTGGAACACGCCCACGGTGTCGGCGGCGCAGATCATGTCGTAGGTGGCGCCGTCCTTGTCGGGGATGTCCTGCAGGCGGAATTCAAAACCCTTGCGCTGGCTGATGAAGTCGAGCGATTTGCGGATGGCGGTGAGCATGCCCAGCGCCAGCACGTCCACCTTCAGCAGGCCCATGGCATCGAGGTCGTCCTTGTCCCATTCGATGACGGTGCGGTCGGCCATGGTGGCGTTTTCAATCGGCACGAGGCGCGAGAGTGGGCCGCGCGTGAGCACAAAGCCGCCGGTGTGCTGCGAGAGGTGGCGCGGAAAACCCATGAGCTGGCCGGTGAGTTCGACAAGCTGGTGCACTTTCAGGCTGTCCGGGTCGAGCCCGGCTTCGCGGATGCGCTCGGGCGCCAGGCCGTCCACGTCCCACCAGCGGTGGCCGCTGCCCAGCGCGTCGAGCGCGGTTTCATCAAAACCCAGCGCCTTGCCCACATCACGCAGGGCGCTGCGCGGGCGGTAGCAGATGACAGTGGCGGTGAGTGCGGCGCGCTCGCGCCCGTATTTGCGGTACAGGTACTGGATGACTTCTTCGCGCCGTTCGTGTTCAAAGTCCACATCAATGTCGGGCGGCTCGTTGCGCTCTTTGGAGATGAAGCGTTCGAACAACACCGAGGCCCGCTCCGGGTCCACTTCAGTAATGCCCAGGCAGTAGCAGACCACGCTGTTGGCGGCCGAGCCACGGCCCTGGCACAGGATGTTCTGCGAGCGCGCAAAAGCGACGATGTCGTACACGGTGAGGAAGTAGTGTTCGTAGCGCAACTCGGCGATCAGCGCCAGTTCGTGCTCCAGCTGTTGCCGCACCTTGACCGACGCACCCGCTGCCCAGCGCCGCCGCACACCCTCCTCGGTCAGGCGGCGCAGGTAGCTGGTCGGTGTTTCGTCGGGCGGCACCACTTCGCTGGGGTATTGGTAGCGCAACTCATCCAGCGAGAAGTGGCAACGCTCAGCCACATGCAGGGTTTCCGCCAGCAATTCTGCGGGGTAGCGTTGGGCCAGGGCCAGACGCGAACGCAGCCGCTGTTCGGCGTTTTGTGCCAACGCGAAACCGCAGGCGGTGAGCGGCTGGCCGATGCGCGTGGCGGTGAGCACGTCGTGAAGCGGCTTGCGCGAGCGCAGGTGCATGCGCACATCGCCCACCGCCACCAGCGGCACGGCGGTGAGCGCGCTGCTCTGGCGCAGCTTGTGCAGCAGCACCTCGTCGTCGAGCCGGCGCAACTGCTCCACCCCCAGCCAGCAGCGGCCCAGGAAATGCTGCAGCAGCCATCGCGCAATGGCATCCATCTGCGCCTGGTCGCAGGCGCGGTCGGGCACGGCAATCGCCAGGCAATCATTCAAGGCGTCGGCGTCCACACCGTCCAGCCCCAGCCGGTACGTGCCCTTGGGCGCCGTTCGACGCAGACCGGTGATGAACTCGCAGAGGTTGCCGTAGCCGTTGAGGTTGGTGGCCAGCACGATCAAGGTGAACGGGGTGTCGCACTGCACCTGGAACTGGCTGCCCACCAGCAGCTTCAGGCCCTGTTTTTTGGCGGCCACGTGGGCCCGCACGATGCCGGCCATGGAACATTCGTCCACCAGGGCCAGGGCGCTGTAGCCCAGCGCCTGGGCGCGCTCCACCAGTTCTTCGGGCTTGCTCGCGCCACACAGGAAGCTGAAGTTGGAGACGCAGCGCAGCTCGGCGTAATCGGGGAGGGCCTGTGGCTTCATGGTGAGGCCTCTGTGGAGGCAGCCCCCATCCCCACCTTCCCCCAGAGGGGGAAGGGGTCAGGTACGCGCTCCGGGCAGTTGTCGGCGTCCATGTTTTGCTCCTTCCCCCTCTGGGGGAAGGTGGGGATGGGGGCCCGCCGGCCAGCACGCAACCTATTCACCATCAACCTCAAGCAAAGTGCCCATGCAGAAACCACGCAGGCGATTCATCCAGGCGCGTCTGAAACACCCACAACACCCCCGCCTGCGGCGACAGCGCCACCCAGTAGTCACGCACCACAAGGCGCGTGGTGCCAGCCGCCTCGTCACGGTCCCACCAGCCGCCCTCCACCCGCTGCGGCCCCAGCAACAGTTGCAGTTCACCCTGGTAGATGGGGCGGTTGCCGCGCACGGCCAGCTTCAGCGGCGTGGGCAGCACAAACGTGGGCTGTGGCAAGTCAGGCGCGGGGACGGGTTTGCGTGGCAGCGGCAGCGGTGCGGGCTGCCAGTGGCACATCCATTCCTGCCGGTGGTCCTCGTGCAGCACCGGGCGCAGCACCCGCTGCGGCCCCAGCCGCGCGGCCAGGCGCTCCAGCACCAGATGCAGCGTCTCGCCCTGATGCACCGCGTCGGGCAGCAGGGAAGCGCTGCGTTCCTTGATCCGGTGCACCTCCTGGGCGTGCAGCACCAGATCGCCCACCGGTGCGAGCAGCTTCACCTGCGCCAGATGCTCGGCCAGCAGGCGGCACAGGTGTTCAACGTCGCGCGTGGGCTCGGCCGTGCGGATGGTGATCTCGCCGCCTTCGCCTGCGGCCTTGGACCGCATGGCGTCGTGTGCCCAGTGCAGCGTGAAAGCCGTGACACCGCTGTGGCGCGCAGCCAGCCAGCCGCTCATGACCAGCAGCAGGCGGCGCGCGCCAAACAACAGGGCCGGTGCATCGTCCACACGGAACATCAGCTCCAGCCGTTCATGAAAGTGTTCGGGCAGTGCCACCCACTGGTGCACCTCGGGCGCCAGCCCGTAGGCCTGGTCCAGGGCGGCGAGCAGGTGTTTGTCAAAGCGCCGGGCCATGCCGCCGCGCGGCAAGCGCCGCACGTCGCCCAGGGTGCGGCAGCCAATGTGCGCCAGCGTGAGCCGGTGCGGGCGCACGGCACTCAGGCATTCCATGGGCAGCGCATCCAGCAGCGCAGGCAGCGGCTGGCGAAAGCCATTTTCAATGCCGGCGCGCGCCAGCGCCAGCGCCGCCAGGCTGTTGGACGCCCAGGCCAGTTGGCTCACGCCCAGTTCGCGGCCTTCGCCCCACACGCGGTCGCGCAGCGCTCGCCGGCCACCGAACAGGCGCACGCTGCCCTCCACCTCCATGAGCACGGCACCGTCGGCGACGGCCACGCGGGGCGTGAATTGCAACGCCCAGGTGGCCAGCGCACGCAGCGCCGCGTCAGTGGAAGAGGCTGTGTCGTCGGCGCTGGGGAGCAGCAGGGCTGACCACAACATCGTCGGTCTCTCTGGGAACGATCAAGGCACTGGGCTGGCGCAAGCGGGGCGTGAGCACGGCCGCCAGCCCGCCGGGCACGGACGGCAGGCGCAGGGTCTGCAACAGCGGCGGCCCTTTGCGTTTGACGACATCGATGAGCAGCTCCCAGTCCAGCCCCACCCGGGCCTGCAGCCGCAGCGGCGCAGCCGACGACACCTGCGCCGCCGACGCGGGCCGGCACAGGAACACAGGTCCCTCGCACCCGGACGCCAACACCTGGAGGCGACGCACCTGCTCCTGCCTCGCCTGGGGCAACCAGGCGATCAAGGCGCCGCAGGCGTTGGCCTTGATCAGTTGTTCGGTCGCCCACAGGCGCTCCGGTACGGTGTCGGCCTGCACCCAGACCAGATGCCGCTCGAAAATACCCTCGGACCGCAGCCCCGGCAGATGTGGCGGCTGGGGCGGCCCCACCACCACCACACTGCGCCCGGCCGCACACAGCTGCCGCAGCAGCGGGCCCAGCAAACGCCATTCCAGCGTGCCGCTGAGGGGGCTCAGGATTTCGGTCACCGCATGACCGGGCCAGCCGCCACCGGGCAATTGAGCATCCAGATCGGCAAAGCCGCTGGGCCACACCGCCGACACCGGGCTTCCCAGCTGATCACCCCGCCACAGGGCCGCCGCCACGATCGCAGACAAGCCCCCAGGTGCCACTGCCTGACGACAGACGGTGGCGCCGGGCTCAATGGGCGAGGCGCTGGGCGAAACAAAGGCGGTGGGGGCAGACATGTCAAGCGAAAACTGTTTTTATATACAGTATCCGAAAGCCTGCCCCCTGTCCAGCAAAGTCGGAATGCCGACCGCACCACTGTGCCAAAGTCCTCGATTCTTCCCACCACGCACACATGTCCGCTGGAAGCCCCTTATCGCGCTCAGCAGGAACAACATCCTGAAAAAGATGGGTGAAGATGTTCTTGAAACGGCCTGCTGTTACAACCGAGGCAGCTTCGCGACCAATCGCCAGCCCTCCATAGGCCAGAATGGCTCCACCCTGACGGGCGCTGTCATGATCGCCCGTTGTTATCGGTTGCAGGGCTTTTGCCCATCTCTTTCAGGACACCTCTATGAATACGCACCTCCGACATGGTTTCAAACTGGTCACGCTGAGCCTGGCCATCGCCGCGCTTGCCGCCTGCGGTGGCGGCGACGACGATCCTCTTCCAAACGACCCATCAGACGACGTTGTGTCCAAGTACATCGGCTCCTGGCGCAGCGCGTGCTTCGACGACGACGGCGCGTCTGCCCATCTGCGCGCCGACTTCACCAAAGCGTCTGCCACCAGCTTCACCGGTGAAGTGGTGGCTTATGCCTACATCGGAACCTCGTGTTCCGGCCCTGCCGTGAGGGTCGAAAAAGTGTTCACCAACATGAGGATGGCGCACGACGGCACCAAGATGGTGGGCGCCGTGACCGCCGACAAATTCGCCGGAACGGCGGACCAGGGTTCGGAAAAAGTGCTGCTGCACGTGAGTGGCGACACGCTGCAAATCGGCGACCCCGATGCCGCCAAGGACAGCGAGGGCTACCCAAACGCGTTCTACGACAAAACGCTGTCGCGCCTCTGACCCGCTATCAGGGCTGACGCCACGCAGTTGCGTCGATTTCACGAATCAGGGCCCTGGCCTCATCCCCTTCGGGAATGGGGCGGCCGCTGTCCCGCCATTCAATCGCCGCCTTGAAGCCGTGCGCCTGGGCATGGCGTCGGAACCACAGCCCCTCGGGGTTGTGGCGGGTGATGCCGTCGAACAGGGTCGCCATCATCTGCGTTTGCTCCACACCCATGTTCAGCATCACCTGGTTCACCACCAGTTTGTGCATGGCCAGATGAGAACGGGGAACGCCCGCCACACGGGTGGCGAGTTTCATGGTGGCCGCCTCCAGTTCCTCTGGTGGAACGGACAGCGTGGCCAAACCCCATTCCGCCGCCTGCTTGCCATCGATGAGGTCACCGGTGAACATCATCTGCTTCGCACGCATGGGACCCAGTCGGAAAGTCCACATGGCGGTGGTGGGGCAGCCCCAGACGCGAGTGGGCATATAGCCGATGCGGGCGTTGTCGGCCATCACGAGAAGATCGCAACACAAGGCGATGTCGCTGCCTCCGGCCGCAGCCGCACCATGCACCTTGGCGATGGTGGGCTTGGCGCTTTTCCAGAGTGACATGAAGTCTTCCGTGTTGCGCTTCATGCAGGCGTAGTCGACCATCGGGTCCCACGGAGACTTTTCCTGCTGGCAAGGATGCTCGATGTGCTGCTCGGCGTACCCGGTGAGGTCGTAGCCGCCACAGAAGCCTTTTCCCGCCCCCTCGATGACGATGACATGCACTTCATCGTCCGCATTGGCCCACTCCACCGCCGCCCGGATCTCACCCGGTGTTGCATCACTGATCGCATTCAGCCGCTCCGGGCGATTGAGAAGCAGGCGTGCAATGCGAGGGTTCTGCGGGTCTTTTTCAATCTGCAACGTGCTGAGCTGGAGCATGGCTGGAAATCCTTGGTATCAAAAGTGGAGTGGACATCAAAGCAGTCAGCATTGACTGTATGCCCATGCACCCGTAGGAGCGGATACTGCGCCTTCTGTTTGCGCCAGCCGCCGACCGCCCCGGTCACGATGCCGTGATCGCCTTCACCACGGACTTTCTGCGGGGTTTCGTGCTGTCCGGCGTGCTGCGAAGGAACCCGGTGCGCCGGCAACAAATGATTTCGAACTGGGTGCGAGCCACCCAGATTCTTCTCGATCACTGGGCATGAAAGAAAGGTTCTCGGCCTATCAATCAGGCCGGGCCAACACAGCGACCTGCACCACGGTCCGGAACTCGAAGCCCAGATGCTCGTAGAGCGCAATGGCAGGGCGGTTGCTCGTCCATGCATGCAGGAACGGTTGCTCACCACGCTGCTGAATGGCGTTCGCGATCACCGACGAGAGCAGCCTTGCCAGGCCTCGTCCCCGGAAGTCCGGATGGGTGCACACCCCGCTGACCTCCGTGAATCCGGGGAAGCGCATCCGTTCTCCCGCCATTGCAGCCAAGCGCCCGTTGATGCGAGCCCCAATGAAGCGGCCCATGGTGTGCGTGCGGGCCAGAAAGGGTCCGGGTTCGGTCAACTGCGCCAGAGCGAGCATCTCGGGCGCGTCCGCCTCTCCGAGTTCGACGACGACGCTGTCACCGTCTTCCCGTGCAATGGGCCGCGCCGCGAGCATTTGCACACCCTGGGCTACGCGCGCAACCACCAGGCCCTCCGGCACACAAATGGCCGGCACCTGCAACACGAAGACAGACTCGCCTTCGGGAACGAGGTCGCGCAGTGCGGCCAGACTGTTGATGCTGTCGTCGCATGCGGATGCGAACAAGTTGACGTCGCGCCGGTAGCGCTTGGCGAACTCGTCACCCACCGCAAGATGCGGGGCGTGCGTCAGCGAGGCCCAGACAGGCCGGTCGAGCGACTTCATGGGCGGGTCTCCTTCATTCAGGCGCAGTGGGTCCCACTGCAAGCTCGGTGGCTCGTCGTTTCAAAGGGGTATGTTCAAGCGCAGCTTCGAGCATCGCCAACTGGTCCAACAGCGAGCCCTTCAGGGGCTCGCAAGCCTGTGCCACAGCCGCCTCGATGACGGGCCACACCGCCTGTTTGGCATGCTGTACCAGCTCACGACCCTGGTGGCTGAGCCGAATGCGGCGCACCCGGCGGTCTGCGTCCGCGGTTTGGGACTCCACCAGACCCGTCGCCTCCAGACCAACCAGAGAGCGACTGACCACCGGCTGGCTCACACCCACCGCCAGGCTCAGTTCGCTCACGCCCAGAGACCCCAGTCGATCCAGGGCAGCCAGCAAAGGAAAGTGGGCAGCCGGCATGTCCATGCCGTTGTCTGCCAGCAGTTCCTGTGTCTGTGTCTGCAGCGACTCGCCGATTCGTTTGAGGCGGGTGCCAAGGGTCAGAAACCCCAACTCTTTGACAATGTCATGCATGGCAACTTCATTTACATATCTTGATATATATCATGCTATGTAAATACACTCTGACTGTCAACTCGAACGATTGCATGCTTTGTGGAAGCAAGGTTCACCAGCAAGGGTGATCTGAAATTTCCTCCTTGAAAATCAATGACTTAAACTTAAGGACACCAAGCCGTTCAGTTGTCAGCGCGAAAGTTCAGAACTTAGCAGCGAGAACCGACACCATTACATACGGCGCACTATCAGCCCCATGGAACCAATCGATTAGCACTCACTCAGACAGAGTGCTAATATCGTTGGCAGACAACCTGAGGAGGGTTTTGAACATGTCCACATCCCTTGCCCCCGCCATTTTGCCCACCGCCACCTTGGCCGTGGCCAGCCCATGGGCCAGCCGCTCGCTGACGCTGCCTGCCCTGGGCAATCTCGACGCCTACATCTCGGCCGTCAACCGCATGCCCATGCTCACGCTGGACGAAGAGCAGAACGCCGCGCGCCGCCTGCGCGATCACAACGACCTCGAGGCCGCCGGCCAATTGGTCATGTCGCACCTGCGCCTGGTGGTGTCCATCGCCCGCCAGTACCTGGGCTACGGCCTGCCACACGGCGATCTGATCCAGGAAGGCAATGTCGGCCTGATGAAGGCGGTCAAGCGCTTTGACCCCGACCAAGGCGTGCGCCTGGTGAGCTATGCCATGCACTGGATCAAGGCCGAAATCCACGAATACATCCTGAAGAACTGGCGCATGGTCAAGCTGGCCACCACCAAATCCCAGCGCAAGCTATTCTTCAACCTGCGCTCACGCAAACAAGGCTTCCGTTCAGAAGCGCTGGATGGAGACACTCACCGTGAGGTGCTTTCCGACACCGAAGTGGGGGTGATGGCCCGCGAGCTCAACGTGAAGCCGGAAGAAGTGCGTGAAATGGAAACGCGACTCTCCGGCGGCGACGTGGTGCTGGATCCGTCGCCCGGCGACGACGGCGAAGACAGCTTCGGCCCGATCGCCTATCTCGCCGACGCCCACCATGAACCCACCGCCATGTTGGAATCCGCCCATCGCGACCGCCTGGCCACCGAAGGAATCGCCCGCGCCATGAATGAGCTGGACGACCGCTCACGCCGCATCGTCAGCGAGCGCTGGCTCAAGGTGAATGACGACGGATCGGGCGGCATGACGCTACACGAGTTGGCTGCCGAGTACGGCGTGAGCGCCGAACGCGTTCGCCAGATCGAGGTAGCGGCAATGAAGAAAATGCGCAAGGCGCTTGTCGACTACGCCTGATTGTTTGATGCCGTGGCGCCACTGAGGCGCCCAGGCCTGCCCTTTGAAGCCCCGCGACAGTGCACTGTCCCGGGGCCTTTTCTTGACGGTGTGCACCGCCCTTCCTGCAGCTCAGTTTGCGAAGCATGAACTGTCGCCGATAGCATGGATGCGATGGCTTCTTCGGGTGGGACACAATCGCTCATGCCTTCCATCCCAAGAAAGCCCTCACTCAGTGCGCGGCGCCTGATTGCCACCTTGTTCTGCCTGCTGGGGCTCTGGATGCTGGGCGCCCCCGTCGCTGCCTGGGCCCAGCATGCGGGCTTGGAGCCCATCGTGCTCGACAGCACGAAATCCAGCGTTCCCCTGGCCCAGCGCAGTCTGTATTGGGTAGATCCGGCTGGCGACAAGTCGGTGCAATGGGTAGAAGAAAACCAGCATCGACTGCCCTTCGCGGTGCGCGAGCACCAGCACCGGGTGCTGCTGGACGGCAATGCAGCGCTGTGGGTGCGCTTTGATGCGCAGGTGAAAGACACCTCTGTGCATTGGGAACTGGAGCTCGCTTATTCCGGTACCGATCTCGTCAGCCTCCATTACCGCAACGCCGATGATCAATGGAGCGAACAGCATGCCGGCGACCGCCTTGCCGTGAGCGACTGGGTGTACGCCGACCGCTACCCCGTGATGGCACTGGACACGCGCATCGACAAACCGGTCACGTACTGGGTTCGCATCGAACACGCGCGGGTGCCGTTTTCTGGCCGTCTGAGCATCCACAACCACAACACACTGCGGGAACTGCGCATCCACCAGCAGTTCTTCTTAGGCGCCTATTTCGGCATGGTGTTGTTGCTGGCCACGGTTGCCATTGCCAACGCGGCGGTTTTTCGCGACAGCAGTTTTGCACTCTACGCAGCGTACATCACGGTGCTGGGCCTCGCCCTGGCCTCTTCACTGGGTGTGGCAGGCCAGTTCCTCTGGCCTGACTCCCCAGGCTGGAACGGCATGGCCGAATTCGTGCTGCTGCCGCTGGTGGCGGTGGTGGGGTTGCTGTTTGTGCGGCATGTGATTCAACCCCGCAGACTGGGCCGGGGCTTGAACCAAGCGGCACTCGCACTTGCCGCCGCGCTCCTGTTGCTGATCGTCTGGGATCAGGTGGCCCCATCCACCCTCAGCTTTCAAGCCTTGACCATAGGCGGGGCCGCGACCATGGCCCTGGTCTATCTGATGCTGTGGGCGGCCTGGCGCACCGGCGACCGATGGGTGCGCTGGATCGCATTGGGCATCCTGCCGGTGTTGCTCACGGGGGCAATTCCCGTCCTGCGCAACCTCGGTCTGCTGTCGTCCGGCTTCCTGTCCCAGTACGGCATGATGATTGCGGCCGCCATCGAGGCACCCCTGCTGTTCTACGGCTTGCTGCAGCGCTCGTCCCTACAGCACGAAGCACAGACCCGGGCGCGTGCGCTGGCGCTCACCGAACCTCTCACCGGCCTGACCAACCGGCACAACGGCATGCTGCGGCTGCACGAAAGCCTGGTGCGTGCCCAGCGCTACAACCATTCCATCGCCTTGCTCCTGATCGACCTGGACAACCACGCATGGTTTGAGCGCGAACACGGCCGCGAAGTGGCCGATCGGGCGCTTGTGCTCACGGGCTCGCTGCTGCGGGGGGTGGCACGTGACGTGGATACGGCCACGCGCGTCGACGACAGCAGCTTTGCTCTCTTGATGGAAGGTCCGGTGCGCGCTGCTCAGGCAGTGGCTGCGGCCACCCAGATTCTTGCCGGGGGTCTACGGCCTTCCACCCAGCTGCCAATCGGCACCACACTGCGCTTCAAAATCGTGGTGGCCATGTTGCCCGAGCCCGGCTTGGAGTTGCTGCAGGACGCCCAGGCCCATTTGCAGTGGCTGCGAGGCGCACTGGACGATCTGCGCGAAAACAATCGCAAGAGCATCCACACCATGAATTTCTAGAGCATCTGCGTGGGCCACTTGCGGGCATGAGGCGTGGGGTGTGCTGCACTCTCCGGAGCGAAATGTCCCCATCCAGCAACACCCAGGATCCGGCTTTGCCGGTCCGAAGGTGTGCCCCCTTGAGGGGGTCGCGCGAAGCGCGTCGGGGGTGGGTCAAGCCTCCCTGCGCAGCGCAGGGAACAGGATCACATCACGGATGCTGGGGCTGTCGGTCAGCAGCATCATCAGTCGGTCGATACCGATGCCGCAGCCACCCGCAGGCGGCATGCCGTATTCCAACGCGCGAATGTAGTCAGCGTCATAGAACATGGCCTCTTCGTCGCCGCTGTCCTTGGCAGACACCTGCGCCTGGAAACGTGCCGCCTGGTCTTCGGCATCGTTGAGCTCCGAGAACGCGTTGCCGAATTCGCGACCGGTGATGTAGAGCTCAAAACGCTCCGTCACTTCCGGATTGGCGTCGTTGGCACGGGCCAGCGGTGAAATCTCGGTGGGGTGGTCCATGATGAAGGTCGGGTTCCAGAGCTTGTCTTCGACCTTTTCTTCAAAGTACATCACCTGCAGACTGGGCAGACTGCGGGTGGACAACTGGTGCTTTTCTTCGCTCAGGCCCAGCGTCTTCAGCTGTGCGTGCAACCAGGCGGCATCGTCCACTTGCCCCCCCGCATCGGTGTATTTCAGGATCGCTTCGCGGATGGTGAGCCGCTCAAACGGCGACATGACGTCCACCGGCTGACCCTGGTAGCTCAGTGGGCTGTCGCCATGCACCTGGCGCACCACGTGGCGGATCAGCGCTTCGTTGAAGTCCATCAGGTCGCGGTAGTTCCAGTAGGCTGCGTAGAACTCCATCATCGTGAATTCCGGGTTGTGCCGGACGCTGATGCCTTCATTGCGGAAGTTGCGATTGATCTCGAACACGCGATCGAATCCACCCACCAGCAGCCGCTTGAGATAGAGCTCTGGTGCAATGCGCAGGAACATTTCCTGGTCAAGCGCGTTGTGGTGTGTCTTGAAAGGCTTGGCGTTGGCGCCGCCAGGAATGGGGTGCAGCATGGGCGTTTCCACTTCCAGGAAGCCATGGCTCACCATGAAATCGCGCATGCTGGTGAGCGCCTGGCTACGCACCACAAAACGCTTGCGGGCCGACTCGTCGGTCATCAGGTCGACATAGCGTTGGCGGTACTTGATCTCCTGATCGTGCACACCATGGAACTTGTCTGGCAGTGGCCGCAGGCTTTTGGTGATCAGACGGATGCTGTCGGCGTGAATGGTGAGTTCACCGGTGCGGGTGCGCATGAGCACACCTTCAACGGCGATGATGTCGCCCAGGTCCCAGTGCTTGAACGTGGCATGCACCGCCTCGCCCACGCTTTCGTTGTTCAGGTAGATCTGGATGCGCCCGCCCGACGGGCCAAAGGACGCGTCCTGCACCGTGGCAAAGCTGGCCTTGCCCATCACACGCTTGAGCATCATGCGGCCGGCCACGCTGGCGCGCACCGGTGTGGCTTCCAGCGCTTCCTTTGACGATTCGCCATGCAGGGCAAACAATTCGGCGGCCTTGTCGACCGGCTTGAAATCGTTCGGAAAGGCCACACCCCGGCCCTGCGCCTGCCCCTCTCGAAGGGCTTTCAGCTTTTCGCGACGCTCGGCAATAAGCTGGTTGTCGTCGGCGGCAGGTACGGCAGGTGCGTGATCGATGGTCATGGTGCTGTGCAATGAAAAACGGGTTGCGCCCGAAAAGCGCAACCCGTCATTGTAAGTTCCGGAGCGAAGTGACTTATTCCAGAGATACCGAGGAACCGGCTTTGCCGGGCCTCTGGTATCGCCCCCGCGAGGGGGTCGCGCGAAACGCGGCGGTGGTGCTTCTCTAGTGCCCCAGGTAAGCCTCGCGCACCTTGGGATCAGTCAGCAGATCCTTGCCTGTGCCCGTCATGGTGATTTCACCCGAGTCCATCACATAGCCCCGATGGGCGATCTGCAGCGCGCGCTGGGCATTCTGCTCCACCAGCAGAATGGTCACACCCTGGGCCGCCACATCGCGGACCACCTCAAAGATCTTGTCGACCATGATGGGCGACAGGCCCATGGAGGGCTCATCCAGCAGCAGCACCTTGGGCCGGCTCATCAGGGCACGGGCCATGGCCAGCATCTGCTGCTCACCACCGCTCATGGTGCCAGCCAGCTGGTCCTTGCGTTCGCGCAGGCGCGGGAAGATCACGAACATGCGCTCGATGTCGCTGGCAATCTCCGCCTTGTCGGAGCGGATGTAGGCGCCCATCTGCAGGTTTTCGGTGATGGACATGCGGGTGAACACGCCCCGCCCTTCCGGCACCATGGCCAAGCCCTCTTTCACAAGATCCCAGGCGCCCTTGCCCTTGATGGACTTACCCATGTATTCGATGTCACCACCTTCAAAGGCCAGCGATCCTGTCACGGCCTTCATGGTGGTTGTCTTGCCTGCGCCGTTGGAGCCGATCAGCGAGATCAATTCGCCTTCGTGCACCTCCAGATCGATGCCCTTGACGGCCTTGATGCCGCCGTACGCGACCTTCAGGCCGCTGACTTTGAGAAGTGTGTTTGCCATAACCAGATTCCTTGTTCGTTACTTCATCCGGCGCGAAATGCCCCCATCCAGAACATCGCGGAACCGGCTTTGCCGGGCCGCAGATGTTGCCCCCTTGAGGGGGTGACGCGAAGCGGCGCGGGGGTGGGCCAATTCAGCCTCCACCCGTGCCCAGGTAGGCCTCAATCACTTTGGGATCGCGCTGCACCTCGGCCGGCGTTCCGGTCGAGAGTTGCTTTCCGTAATCGAGTACGGTGACGCGATCACACAGGCCCATCACCAGCTTCACGTCGTGCTCGATCAACAAAATGGTCCGGTTGTCCTTGCGGATGCGGTCGATGAGTTCGCGCAACAACACCTTCTCCGTGGCGTTCATGCCGGCGGCCGGTTCGTCCAGTGCGATCAGCTGTGGATCGGTGGCCAGTGCGCGTGCGATCTCCAGGCGGCGCTGGTCGCCGTAGCTCAGCGTGCGCGACTTGTAGTCGGCAAACTTGCTGATGCCCACGTATTCCAGCAATTCACGTGCACGCGCGGTGATTTCCGCCTCTTCGCGCTTGAACCCTGGCGTGCGAAGCACGGCGCCGATCAAACCTGAATGCGTGCGCACATGCCGCCCGACCATCACGTTTTCCAGTGCCGTCATTTCGGCGAACAGCCGGATGTTCTGGAAGGTGCGCGCGATACCGGCCTTGGCCACTTCGTGCACGGCAGAAGGTGTGTAAGGTTTGCCGGCCAGTTCGAACGAACCGCTGTCGGGTGTGTAGAGGCCGGTCAGCACGTTGAAGAACGTGGTCTTGCCCGCGCCGTTGGGGCCGATCAGGCCATAGACCTGGCCGCGTTTGATCTCGATGCCCACATCGCTCAGGGCCTGCAGGCCACCGAAGCGCTTGGAAACGTTGGCGACTCTCAGAATGGTTTCAGACATGGTTCGCCTTCCTCACTTGCTCAATGATTTGCCGTGTTCGGGAGCGGGCCACAAGCCCTTCGGACGCAGCAGCATCACGACCACCATCGCCAATGCAATCAGCAACTGTCGCAGGATCTCTGGCGCCAAACGGCCGTCGGTCATTGCCGTCAGCGGGTGCGCCACATGGCGCAACAGTTCGGGCAATCCCGCCAGCAACAAAGCACCCAGAATCACACCCGGAATGTGACCAATGCCACCCAGCACCACCATGGCCACGACCATGATGGACTCCATCAAGGAGAACGATTCTGGCGATACGAAGCGCTGGAACGAGGCGAACAGCACCCCCGAAACGCCACCGAAGGAAGCGCCCATACCAAACGCCAGCAGCTTCAGATTGCGGGTGTTCAGGCCCATGGCCTTGGCCGCGATCTCGTCTTCGCGAATGGCCATCCAGGCGCGGCCGATGCGCGAATCCTGCAGGCGATAGGAAATGATCACCGCCATCACGACGAAGAACAGGAACAGGTAGTAATACAGCGTGACCGGCTGGAAGGTGTAGTCGCCAATCGTCAGGCGCTTGCCCAGATCCAGCCCGAAGACCGAAATGGTGTCGATCTGGCTGATGCCCTTGGGGCCGTTGGTGATGTTCACCGGCCGGTCCATGTTGAGCAGGAAGATGCGGATGATCTCGCCAAAGCCCAAGGTGATGATGGCCAGGTAGTCACCGCGCAGCTTGAGCGTGGGCGCACCCAGAATCATGCCCACGACGCCAGCCACCACCGCCGCCAGGACCATCACCCACCAGATGCTGTAGTGCAACCCATCGGGGAACATCGCCTGGATGGCAGGAAAGGTGTTGGCCAAATGGGGTGAACCCAGCAAGGCAAAGATATAGGCGCCCACCGCGAAGAAGGCGATGTAGCCCAGGTCGAGCAGGCCGGCGTAACCGACCACGATGTTCAGGCCCAGCGCCAGCAACACATAGAGCAGCGCGATGTCCAGAATGCGCACCCAGGAGTTGCTGCCGGTGGACTGGAGGATGATCGGCAGCAGCAGCAGCGCCGCGGCGGCCAGCAGAAAGACAATCAGTTTGCCTGCTTTGGAATTCATCATGATGAGGTTCTCCCTGTGTCAGGCGCGGTCGGCCACACGTTCACCCAGCAGACCCGAGGGACGCAAGGTCAGTACGATGGCCAGCACGATGAAAGCGAAGATGTCGGTGTACTGGCTACCCAGCACCCCACCCGTGAGCTTGCCCAGGTAGCCCGCACCCAGCGACTCGATGAGTCCCAGTGCAATGCCGCCCACCACGGCACCGGCGAGGTTGCCAATGCCGCCCATGACCGCGGCCACAAAGGCCTTCAGGCCGGGCATGAAGCCCATGGCGTGCTGCACCGTGCCGTAGTTCGAAGCCCACATGATGCCGGCAATGGCCGCCAGCATGGCGCCGATGATGAAGGTGGCAGAAATCACCACGTCGGGCCGGATGCCCATGAGCGCGGCCACGCGCGGGTTTTCAGCGGTGGCACGCATGGCGCGCCCCAGGTTGGTCTTGTTGACCAGCCACATCAGGAACGCCAGGGTGATGGCGGTGGTGGCCAGAATGGTCACCTGCGTCACCGAAATCACCGCGCCGCCGAACTCGAACGGCTCACGCGAGAGCATGGAGGGATAAGACTTGGGGTTGGGCTTCCAGATGATCATGGCGATGGTCTGCAGCAGCAGCGACATCCCGATGGCCGTGATCAAAGGGGCTAGGCGCGAGGAGTTGCGCAGCGGCCGGTAAGCCAGTTTCTCGATCGTGAAGTTGAGGGCCGCACAGACCACCATCGCAATCAGCGTGGCCACCAGCAACACCAGCCACAGCGGCATGCCGGGTGAGGCCTCCCGCATCAGACCGATGATGGTCCAGCTGGTCAGCGCGCCGACCATGAGCACATCGCCGTGTGCAAAGTTGATCAATCCAATGATGCCGTACACCATGGTGTAGCCCAAGGCCACCAGTGCATACATGCTGCCCAGCACCAGACCATTGATGATCTGCTGAAGCAATACGTCCATGAAGTTCTCCGTGTGTTTGACTGCCGCCCGATTCGTGATCAGACGGTCCGCTTCAACCTAGCAAAAAACCCGCCAGACTCGACCTTGTGACAGGACAGACTGCGGGTTGGTGGGCGGATTGTAGCGACGCGGCAAAAGGGGCCAATGCGCGTAAGCCCTTAGCACACACGGGTTTTCCCTAAATCGCGAATCGTCGAATGAGCTGCATCAGCACGATTGGGCATTCATTAGGAATTTTGATCATTGCGTTTCTTGAGCTCTCGCAGCTTATCGGCGATACGGATTTCCAGGCCACGCTCCACTGGCCGGTAAAAGCCTGGGTCGGGCATGCCTTCGGGCAGATAGCGTTCGCCAGCGGCAAAACCATCGACTTCGTCGTGGGCGTAGCGGTAGCCTTTTCCATAGTCCAGGTCTTTCATGAGCCGGGTCGGTGCGTTGCGCAGGTGCATGGGAACAGGGCGGGTGCCGTCCTTTTTCACGAACGCCTTCGCCTCATTGAAGGCCTTGTAGACCGCGTTCGACTTGGGCGCCACGGCCAGGTACACCACACATTCCGCCAACGCCAGCTCACCCTCCGGCGTGCCCAGGCGCTCATAGACATCTGCTGCGTCCAGCGCCATCCTCAGCGCGCGCGGGTCGGCCAGCCCGATGTCTTCGCTGGCCATGCGGATGAAGCGCCGCGCCATGTAGCGAGGATCGGCGCCGCCGTCCAGCATGCGAACGAACCAGTACAGGGCTGCATCGGGGTCTGAGCCGCGCACGCTCTTGTGCAACGCGCTGATGGTGTCGTAAAACTGCTCACCGCCCTTGTCGTAGCGGCGCATGCGCTCACCCAGCACGCGCAGCAGCCAGTCGTCTGTCACGGTTGCCAGCTGTTCCCGGGCCGCCGCCACAGCCAGGGTCTCCAGCGTATTGAGCAGGCGGCGCGCATCCCCGTCGGCGTACGCAATCAGCCGTTCGCCTGCCGCATCTGCCATGGGCGGCACCGCGTTGATGCCCTGGGCACGTTCGATGATCTGGCGCAGGTCAGCCTCTGCGAGCGGTTGAAGCACATAGACCGCCGCGCGCGAAAGCAGCGCCGAATTGACTTCAAACGACGGGTTCTCGGTGGTGGCACCAATGAAGGTGAACAGCCCAGACTCCACATGAGGCAGAAAAGCGTCCTGCTGGCTTTTGTTGAAGCGGTGCACCTCGTCCACGAACACGATGGTCCGTTGGGCCTCCAGGCCATTGCGAGCGCTTTCGGCGCCTTCCACGGCTTCCCTGATGTCCTTGACGCCACCCAAAACCGCACTGATGGTGATGAACTGCGCGTCAAAAGCATCGGCCATCAGCCTTGCGATGGTCGTCTTGCCCACGCCGGGCGGCCCCCACAGAATGCAGCTGTGCGGTTGCCCCGACTCAAAGGCCAACCGCAGCGCCATCCCTTCGCCCAACAGGTGCTGCTGCCCGATCACCTCGCCCAGCACCCGGGGGCGCAAGCGCTCAGCCAGTGGCGCGTGGGCGAGCTTGGTCGAGACGCCAGAAGCGGGCGGGAGGCTCACAAAACGGCGATCGTCAGGGGCGGATCACATCCGCGCCGGGAGGTGGCTGGAAACGAAACCGCTCTGGCGTCAGCCGGGCATTGCCCTCCCAATTGGTGAAAGTGAGCACCGACCGCTGCCCCAGTGTGTCCTCAATGTCCAATACGGCCAACTGACCTTGCCTGAATCCCACTCGGACCATCTGGAGTTGGCCGTCGCGGGCCAAAGGGCGCGCTTCAAGCCACTCCATGCCGTCTCGTGCCGGTGCGGCCTTGAGCTCGAACACTTCGCCCAAGGCCCGCAGATCGGTGCCCGCAGCGATCAAGGCAGCGGGTGTGCTGCCTAACACCTCCTGCTGTTTGCGCGCGGTCACCTGATTGAGATCCACATCGAAGAGCCACAAGGTTTCGCCGTCGGCGACGATGGTTTGTTCGAAAGGCTTGGTGTATTCAAAGCGGAAACGGTTCGGCCGCAAGAATTCGAAGCTGCCGCTGGATGTCTTGCTGCGCGCCACGGACTCGTTCGATCGTTTGGGTGCCGTCACCACCTGGGTGAAACCGGATCGGGCGCTGCCCACTTCCTTGAGAAAGCGTTCCAGGTCCTGAAGACCGTCAGCATGTGCAGCCAATGAGGCCAGAGCGAGGGCAGTGCCTGCGATTAAAGATTTGATCATTTGCTTCAGATCGGCTTGCACCGACAAGGGTTCCTGCGATCGTCACTCCGACCGGGACGGCACCAGGATGTCGCGCTGGCCACTGGAGGTCAGCGCGCTGACCAACCCGGCGTTCTCCATATCTTCCAGCAAACGCGCGGCGCGGTTGTAACCAATCTTGAGTTTGCGTTGCACATACGAAATGCTGGCCTTGCGGTCCTTGAGCACGATCTCCACCGCCTGGTCGTACAGCGCGTCCTTTTCGCCGCTGGAGCCACCACCTTCGCCGAACATGTCGCCCCCTTCGCCATCGCCAACGCTGGATTCGAGCACGCCATCGACGTAGTTGGGCTCGCCACCCTGCTCTTTCAGGTAGGCCACCACGCGGTGCACTTCGTCGTCGCTCACAAACGCACCATGCACCCGGATCGGGAATCCCGTACCTGACGGCATGTAAAGCATGTCACCCATGCCCAGCAAACTCTCGGCACCCATCTGATCAAGAATGGTGCGGCTGTCGATCTTGCTGCTCACCTGGAAGGACAAGCGGGTGGGAATGTTGGCCTTGATCAGGCCGGTGATCACATCCACGCTGGGGCGCTGTGTGGCCAGGATCAGGTGGATGCCGGCCGCACGGGCCTTCTGAGCCAGGCGCGCAATCAGTTCTTCGATCTTCTTGCCCACCACCATCATCAGGTCGGCCAGTTCGTCGATCACCACCACGATGTAGGGCAGGCGCTCCAGCGGTTCGGGCTGCTCGGGCGTCAGGCTGAACGGGTTGCCGATGATCTCGCCGCGCGCGTTGGCTTCGTCGATCTTCATATTGAAGCCGGCCAGGTTGCGCACGCCCATCTTGCTCATGAGTTTGTAGCGCTTCTCCATCTCGGCCACGCACCAGTTCAAGCCATTGGCCGCGTGTTTCATGTCGGTGACCACGGGCGCCAGCAGGTGCGGAATGCCCTCATAGACACTCATCTCGAGCATCTTGGGGTCGATCAGCAGCAGGCGCACATCCTTGGCGTCGGCCTTGTAGAGCAGCGACAGGATCATGGCATTGATACCGACCGACTTGCCCGAGCCGGTGGTACCGGCCACCAGGCAGTGCGGCATCTTGGCCAGGTCGGCCACGATCGGCTGACCGCCGATGTCCTTGCCCAAGCCCATGGTCAGCAGGGACTTGGCGTCGTTGTAGACCTGCGAACCCAGGATTTCACTGAGCTTGATCATCTGGCGTTTGGCGTTGGGCAGCTCCAGCGCCATGAGGTTTTTGCCCGGAATGGTCTCGATCACGCGAATGGAAACCAGCGACAGGGAGCGCGCCAGATCCCGCCCGAGGTTGACGATCTGCGACCCCTTCACGCCAGTGGCAGGCTCGATTTCATAGCGCGTGATCACCGGGCCCGGCGCAGCCGCCACCACCCGCACCTCCACGCCAAAGTCCTTGAGCTTCTTCTCAATCAGTCGGCTGGTCATCTCCAGCGTCTGGCTGTCGACGCCGGCCTGATGCAGCGGGGCGCTGTCCAGCAAATCCACCTGGGGCAGCTTGCTGTCGGGCATCTCGCTGAACAAGGGCTTTTGCCGCTCCTTGGCCACGCGCTCGCTCTTGGGCACATCGACCAGCGTGGGCTCAATCACCATGGGCGTGGGGTGGTGCTCTTCGATCTCCACCCGCTCAACAGCCACCACCACTTCGCGCTCGCGCGCGGCCTTCTCTCCGATGCGTTGATCTTCCACTGCCTCGCGCTTCTCACGACGCGCCTCAAACCAGCCGTCCAGCGTGTTCCCCACCACTTCTGCCCAATTCCCCCAGGAGAAACGGAACACACGCGGCAGACAAAGCACCAGCAGCGCCAGCATCACAATGGCCGACCCGTTGAACCCCAGCCACTTCATTGCCACCGGGCCCAGGGCATGCCCCACCATGCCGCCTGCATGGCCGGGGAGCATGGTCTCAATCCGATAGAGCCGACTCCACTCCAGCACCGCGCTGGCCGACAGCAATGCCAGCAAACCCAGCCAGAACAGCAGCTTGCGTGCCCAGGGCCGGTGCCAAAGCCGGGCGTTTGCAGCCACCTCCTCGGCGACGCCCGCATCAAGACCTTGATGACCGCGAATCCACCTGGCCAAACCAGACAACCAGGCACGCAAGCCAATGAAGAAGCACCACCAAACCGAAAAACCCAGAAGAAAGTAGCTGCCGTCGGCGAGCAGGGCGCCCAGGCGCCCCCCCCAGTTGCCCACATCGGCTCGCGTGCCCGTGGTGCTCCAGGCAGGATCTGCCAGTGAATGGCTCAGCAAGGCAAGCAGCCAGAACGCCAGCGCCGCAGCGCCCAGAACCAGACCAATTTCCTGTGTAAAACGGGACACCCCGGGGGCAGACGCGCTCGTGCGATCGGCGTTGAGGGTGTTGAGTGAATAAGTCATAAGCCTCGTCAAATTCCAGAGGCAAGCTTACCCCAAGGCAGAGTGGCTTCCGGTCTCCAAAACGTGGCGCCAGGCCGGGTCACCTGGCCCCTTGGCGGGAGCCCTCGTTTTAACCCAGCGAGTTCAGGCGCTCTTTGATCACGGTGCTGCCGTCGTCGCGCACTTCTATGAAGCCACGCTCCTCCAGATCCTTCATCACTCGGCTGACCATTTCGCGGGAAGCGCCAATCATCTTGGCCACATCCTGGCGGGAGACACGGTCGCGAATGGTCAGCACGCCGTCGCTGCCGGGCTGCGCAAATTCCAGCAAGGCACGCGCCACGCGCCCGTACACGTCCATCAAGGCCAGCGACTCGATCTTGCGATCGGCATGGCGCAAGCGCTGCACGAGCCCCTTCATCACGGCATAGGCCATGGACGTGTTCTCCGGCAAGCAGCGGGCGAACTCCACCCGACCCAGAATCAGCACGTCGGTCTGCACTTCAGCGCGCACCGTGGCCGAATGGGGCTGGTTGTCGATCAAACTCATTTCGCCGATGTAATCGCCCGGGTTCATGGTGGCCAGAATCACCTCCCGTCCACGGGTGTCTGTGGTGACCACGCGGGCACGACCCGTGAGCACGATGGCCAGACAGTTGGACTTTTTGCCTTGCTCGACAATGCACTCGCCGCGCCTGTAGCGGCGCTTGACCACCGAATCGGCCACCGCCTCGGCCTGGGCCTGGGTCAAAGTCGAAAACAGGGGAACCCTGCGAATCAGATCCAGATTGGACAGGATGGACATGCGTGTATTCCTTGTGGCGAATGGCGCGGAGTGCGCTCTTTCATACAATCCAGTCACTGCCATCGCCACCAGGCGACGGCGCTCTATCGACAGCAATCCCCCCATACTCTAAACCACTGGCCCCGAACCAAACACGGGGTCCGCACCCATGAAGCACTCCAAAGTACTAATCCTCGGTTCCGGACCTGCCGGCTACACTGCCGCCGTTTACGCCGCACGGGCCAACCTCAATCCCGTGCTCATCACGGGCATTGCACAAGGCGGTCAGCTCATGACCACCACCGACGTGGACAACTGGCCCGCCGACGTCGACGGCGTACAGGGCCCCGATCTGATGCAGCGCTTCCTGGCCCACGCCGAGCGATTCAATACCGAAATCGTGTTCGACCATATCAACGCGGTCGACTTTTCCAAGCGGCCGTTCGTGCTCAAGGGCGACAGCGGTGAGTACAGTTGCGACGCCCTGGTCATCGCCACCGGCGCGTCGGCCAAGTACCTGGGCCTTCCCTCTGAAGAGGCGTTCATGGGCAAAGGCGTGTCAGGCTGCGCCACTTGCGACGGTTTTTTCTACCGCAACGAAATCTGCAGTGTGGTCGGGGGCGGTAACACTGCTGTCGAAGAAGCCCTGTACCTGTCCAACATCGCCAGCAAGGTGTACCTCGTGCATCGCCGCGACACCTTCAGAGCCGAGCCCATCCTGGTCGACAAGTTGATGGAAAAGGTGGCCACCGGCAAGATCGAGCTCAAAGTGCACAGCACACTGGAAGAGGTGCTGGGTGACAACACGGGTGTGACCGGGGTGCGCCTGAAGAACGTGAACTCGGGCGAAATCGAAGATGTCGCGGTCAAAGGCTGCTTCATCGCCATTGGCCACAGCCCGAACACCGACTTGTTCAAAGGCCAGTTGGAAATGAAAGACGGCTACATCGTGACCCGCTCCGGCTTGCAAGGCATGGCCACCATGACCAGCGTGCCCGGCATCTTTGCGGCTGGTGACGTTCAGGACCACGTGTACCGCCAGGCCATCACCAGCGCAGGCACCGGGTGCATGGCCGCGCTTGACGCCCAGCGTTTTCTGGAGAATTCTTAACCTCCCCCCGCCGCGCTGCGCGCGTCCCCCCTCCTCTGGCGCCTTCGGCTTGGGAGGGGGGCGGCACCTGCGGCCGGGCGAAGCCCGTTCCGCGGTGCCCCTTGAAATGGGGCACCTGCTTCGATGGTCTAGCTGCTGCGGGCCGACTGGCGGTAGTCACATCTGTCGCGTCGGGCTATAATGTGCGGCTTTGCTGCATTTGGCCCGTTCGGTCATGCGTTGCAAGTTCGGGTTACCGCCACCCATTTTCTGGCGAGGTGAGGCCCCCATCGCTCGGGTGGCGGCCGTTTGACAATATCGGAGTGTCCTCATGGCACGCGTCTGCGACGTAACGGGCAAGAAGCCCATGGTCGGAAACAACGTTTCCCACGCCAACAACAAAACCAAGCGCCGGTTCCTGCCGAACCTGCAATACCGTCGTTTCTGGGTTGAGAGCGAAAACCGCTGGGTGCGTCTGCGCGTCTCCGGTGCCGCCCTGCGACTGATCGACAAAAACGGCATTGATGCCGTGCTCGCAGACCTGCGTGCACGCGGCCAAGCTTAAGGAGCACACACCATGGCAACCAAAGGCGGACGCGAAAAGATCAAGCTGGAATCCACTGCGGGTACCGGCCACTTCTACACCACCACCAAAAACAAGAAGACCACGCCTGAAAAGATGCTGATCAAAAAATTTGATCCCAAGGCACGCAAGCACGTGGACTACAAGGAAATCAAGCTGAAGTGATTCAGCTCAGGTTGTCCTGACAAAAAAGCCGCTGTCTTCGCAGCGGCTTTTTTTCGTCAATCGCCCAAGCCCTGCGGCCAGCTCTTTCAGGCCAGATTGGCGACCGACAGCCAACGCTGCCAGAACGGCGGCCGGGGCTCTTCTGTAGCGCCGCGATCGAGCAACACCTCCACCAGCGCCGTGCGGCCGTACCGACGTGCAGCCTGCAATGGCGTCAATCCATCAAAATCCGACCGCAACTGAGGATTCGCCCCATGATCCAGCAGGCACTGTGCCACCTCATCATGACCGTGGATCAGGCTCGCCACGAGGGGCGTGCACATCACTTCTGGATGCTGATAGTTGGGGTTCACTCACGCATCCAGGTGGTAGCGCACGCGGGCCAGATCCCCCTCCAGGGAGGCACTGTACAGATCCTTCCAGTCTCCAGCTGACATCGGTTCGCTCTTTCAGAATAAGGGGTCTTCACCTCGGGGAGCCCGTACAGAGTCCACACGTTAACAGTGATGCAATATCGCACATCCGGCCACGGGCTCCTGTCGCATGCGCCTTCGCTGGACACCCTGGATGGACAACAACGGACGCAAAAAAACCACCTCACAAGGTGGTTTTTTTGATGGGCAAGTCACGCTGGCCTGCCAGGCTCAGACCCGCGCGGAGCGAAGCTGGATGGAGAAATCGCGCAAGGCGACGATGCCACTCTCTTCTGCCCTGCGGCACCAGGCCTGCAGATCCGCTGCGAGTTGCTCACGCGTTGCGTTTGTGCTGGACCACAGGGCGCGAAGTTCTTCGCGCATGGTGATCATTTTGTCGAGGACCGGATGTTCTGCACGGGCCTGGGCCAGTTGTGGCTTTACAGCTGCAGGCACCTTGTCTTCGTCCCGGTGCAACCACCGACGAGCCACTTGAAGTGCCGAAGCATCACCACTGCGGGATTGCAGCGCAGCCATTTCACGCCGGCAAGCGGCACGCATTTCACGCGCATAGCCTGCCATCACTTCGTAGCGGTTGGCAATGATGGCTTCGAGTGTCTTTTCGTCTGCCACTGGCTTCACGTCGCCGAACGCCATCTTGGGCGGCAGCTTTTTGACGGTGGCCAGCCCCACCGACTTCAGAATGGTGATGTACATCCAGCCGATGTCGAACTCGTAAGGCTTGACCGACAGCTTGGCAGAGGTGGGATAGGTGTGGTGGTTGTTGTGCAACTCTTCACCGCCAATGAGGATGCCCCAGGGCGACACATTGGTGCTGGCATCCGCAGCCTCGAAGTTGCGGTAGCCCCACCAGTGGCCAATGCCATTGATGATGCCGGCGGCGGTCAAGGGAATCCAGATCATCTGAATGGCCCAGACCGTCAGGCCCAGTGCGCCAAACAGCATGACGTTGATGATGAGCATCAGGCTGACGCCCAACTTGGAGCGACCGGTGTACAGATTGCGCTCGATCCAGTCGTCTGGCGTGTTGTGGCCGTAGCGCTCCAGGGTTTCCTGATTCTTGGCCTCACTGCGGTACAGCTCGCTGCCTTCGAAGAACACCTTCTTGATGCCGAACACGACCGGGCTGTGCGGATCGCCTTCGTGTTCGCACTTGGCGTGGTGCTTGCGGTGGATGGCTGTCCATTCCTTGGTGACCATGCCGGTGGTCAGCCAAAGCCAGAACCGGAAGAAGTGCGAGGCAATGGGATGCAGATCCAGCGAGCGATGGGCCGAGTGACGGTGCAGGTAAATGGTGACGCTGGCAATGGTCACGTGCGCCAGAAGCAGCGCCACGAGAATGGCCTGCCACCAACTCGCGCCGGTCAGGCCCTGGTCCAGAAGCTGGATCAAACCGGTCCACAGTGCAGGGATCGCGGTATCGAATGCATTCATTGAAATCCTTGAGAATCGCCCAACGATGGCGAGAGGCATCAGTTCACCCGCCCGACTGAATGGGCTTGCTAGCCTCTGATTTTACGAGGCATGCACCAAATCACCAACAACAGATAGGGCCGAAAACAGGGCCTGATGTGGAAACCACTGACTCAGATCAGGGGTTTTGACCGGTTTTCAAGCTTTTTTCTGCCAGACGGCAGCAAAGAAGCCGTCCATGCCATGGCGATGGGGCCACAAACGCAGCCATTGGCGATGCTCGCCCGAACAGAGTGTGTCGGGGTCAGCCACCTTCAAGGCCTGCAGCAAACCAAGCACGGGCATGGGGTCAAAGTCGGTGTGGGATCGACCAAACGCCTCACACACGACTTCATTCTCTTCCTGAAGGAGGCTGCAGGTGGCGTAGACCAATCGTCCGCCCGGCTTCAACAGGCGGGCAGCGCTGTTCAGGATGGCCGTTTGCAACCGGGCTTGCGCGGCCACGGTTTCCGGAGTCTGCCGCCATTTCAGGTCAGGGTTGCGGCGAAGGGTGCCCAAACCCGAACACGGCGCGTCCACCAGCACCCGGTCGATCTTGCCCGCCAGGCGTTTGATGCGGTCGTCGCGCTCGTGCGCAATGGCAAGCGGGTGCACGTTCGAGAGGCCGCTGCGCGCCAGGCGGGGTTTGAGGGCATCGAGTCGGTGGCCCGAGGTGTCCATGGCGTACAGGCGGCCGCTGTTGCGCATGGCGGCACCGATGGCCAGGGTCTTGCCGCCAGCACCTGCACAGAAATCGACCACCATTTCGCCGCGCTTGGCGTCCAGCAGCAGGGCCAGCAACTGTGAGCCTTCGTCCTGAACCTCCACCTCACCTTGTACAAAAGCCGGTACCTTGCTGAGGGAAGGCTTCCCCTGAAGGCGAATGCCCAACGGCGAATAAGGCGTGGGCACACACACCAGACCGGCCTGCTTGAGTTCAGCGAGCACAGCCTCGCGCTTCTTTTTCAATACGTTGACCCGCAAGTCCAAGGGCGCTGGCCGGTTCAGACTCTGGGCCAGTTCGTCGAACTCGGCGCCCACCTGGGCACGCAAGGCCACCGCCAGCCATTCGGGCAGGTTGTGGCGGTGGGGCACTAGCAGGTCGGCATCGGTCACGGCGAGAGAGGTGTCCAGCCAAGCCTTTTCTGCGTCCGTGAGCGCGCTCTTGAGGAAGTCCCGGTCGCCGGGGAACGCCAGTATGGCCAGTCTGCGCCACTTGGATCCACTGCCCGAGCGCGCCAGCCATTCAAGCTTCAGGCGCTCTCGCAAGATCGTGAACACGGTGTCCGAAAGCGTGGCGCGCTCGCGGGGTCCGAGCGAACGGTGCTCGCGGAAATACCGGGAAACCACCGCATCGGCGGGGTGTTCGAACTTGAAAACCTGCTCAATCAGGTTCGCGGACTCGTCTATCAGGGCTTTGGGGTGCATGAGGTATTGTCAGGGAAGGGGCCCCCCCCTGCGCCGTGGTCACCCGCCCCCCTCCGACGCTTCGCGTCTTCCCCCCAGGGGACCACGCCCTTGGCCCGGCAAAGCCGTGCTTCGGCGTGTGCTGGACCAGATACGCGCTCCGGTGGCTGGCTTGGCATTTGGGATTTGGGATTTGGGATTTGGACGGCGCGGGATAATGGAGGGCTATGTCCGATATTTCCACCCAGGTGAAGCGTCGCCGCACCTTCGCCATCATTTCCCACCCCGACGCGGGCAAAACCACGCTCACCGAGAAACTGCTGCTGTTCTCGGGCGCCATCAACATCGCCGGCTCGGTCAAGGCGCGCAAGGCCGCCCGTCACGCCACGTCCGATTGGATGGAGATTGAAAAGCAGCGTGGCATCTCGGTGGCTTCGTCCGTGATGCAGATGGAGTACCGCGACTGCGTGATCAACCTGCTCGACACGCCCGGCCACCAGGACTTCTCTGAAGACACCTACCGCGTGCTCACGGCCGTGGACGCCGCGCTGATGGTGATCGATGCCGGCAATGGCGTGGAGCCGCAGACGCGGCGCCTGCTGCAGGTCTGCCGTGCGCGCAACACCCCCATCCTGACCTTCGTGAACAAGATGGACCGCGAGGTCCAGGCACCGCTGGACTTGATGGATGAGATCGAGCGCGAACTCGGCATGACGGTGGTGCCCTTCACCTGGCCGGTGGGCATGGGCAAGACCTTTCGCGGTGTGTACGACCGCCGGGCCGATCAGATGCGCGTGTTCGCCGCCGGCGAGGACCGCCGGGGTGGCGACGAGGAGGTCATGCCGGGCCTGGACAACCCCGATAGCCGAAAACGGTTCGGCGCCGAGTTTGAACAGGCTCGCGAAGAACTGGAGCTGGTGGCGGGAGCGTCCCCTGCGTTCGACGAAGCCGAATTTCTGGCCGGAAAGCAGACCCCCATGTTGTTCGGCTCGGCAGTGAACAACTTCGGCGTGCGCGAAGTGCTGGATGCGCTGGTGGATCTGGCGCCACCGCCCGGCGAGCGGCCTGCCCTGCAGCGCGTGGTCAGGCCGGAGGAACCCAAATTTACTGGTGTGGTGTTCAAGATCCAGGCCAACATGGACCCGGCGCACCGCGACCGCATCGCCTTCGTGCGGCTGGCCAGTGGTCATTTTGAGCGCGGCATGAAGCTCAAGGTGGTGCGCAGCGGCAAGGATCTGCGACCCAACACCGTGGTGAGCTTTCTGTCACAACGGCGCGAGCTGCTGGACGAGGCCTTTGCCGGCGACATCATCGGCATTCCCAATCACGGCGTGCTGCAGCTCGGCGACACGCTGACCGAAGGCGAGAACCTGCAGTTCACCGGCCTGCCCTTTTTCGCCCCGGAGATCATCCGCAGCGTCGAGGTGGCCGACCCGCTGCGCACCAAGCAGTTGCGCGCCGGCCTGACACAGCTCGGTGAGGAAGGCGCGATCCAGGTGTTCCGCCCGGTCGCGGGCTCGGTGCTGCTACTGGGCGCGGTGGGGCAACTGCAGTTTGAGGTGGTGGCACACCGGTTGGAGCATGAATACGGCGTGAAGGCCCGCATCATGGGCAGCCCTTACCAGGTGGCCCGCTGGGTGACCTGCGCGCCGGAAGACGGTGGCGAAATCGAACTCAAGAAATTCATCGATGCCAACAGCCACCGCGTGGCGCTGGACGCGGTGGACGCCCCGACCCTGTTGGTCGACCATGCCGCCACGCTGCGCGCGGTGGAGGCGAATTGGCCCAAGATCAAGTTCCACGCCATGCGGGAGCATGCAGGGCTGGTGTTTCACAAGTCGATGTGACGCCCGCCGTCCATCAGGTCCATCTGCTGCGTTCGCCCATGGAGGGGGTCTACGGGGTCGACCTGTACAGCACCCGAACCTTCGGCCGCCATTGGCACGAGAGCTTCGGATTTGGGGTGATGGAAGAAGGAGGACATCGCTCGGCAAGCGGGCGCGGTCTGGTGGAGGCGCTGGCGGGCCAGGTCGTCACCTCCAACCCTGGCGAAGTGCACGACGGAACACCGCTGGGTCAAGTGCCGCGCCGTTGGCGAATGGTGCACATTGAGCCGTCGGCCATGGCCTCACTGGTGGGGCAATCTGGCCAGGAACTCACCCGGCCGGTGCTGCACGACCCCCTGTTGTACCGATCCATCAGACGTTTGCTGCTCCGCTGGGGTGCGCCATCGGACAATTCAGACCAGAGTTTGCAGCCGCTCTGGGAAGAGTCGCTGGCTCAAGTCTGCGGCGAGTTGGTGCAGGCCTATGGCAATCGACCGATGGCAACTGCGGGACGAAGACCACTGGATCGGGTGCGAGAGTGCCTGCTCGATCAGATGCAGAACCCGCCCAGCCTGGCTGAGCTCGCCATTCAGAACGGGTTGTCCCGGTTTCAGCTGGTTCGGCAGTTTTCAATGGCCTACGGGTTGCCACCCTTTGCCTGGCTCCAGCAACACCGGCTGCGCAAGGCGCATCGACTGATCTCAGGCGGGGCGCCCTTGAGCGAGGCCGCGTTCGCCTGCGGCTTTGCCGACCAGAGCCACCTGAACCGCCACTTCGTGCGGTGCTTCGGCTTTACACCGGGGCAGTGGAAGCGCCACTGCGGCGTACCGCCGCAATAACGTTCAAGACGCGCGAGGTCAGGGGAACGAGGATAGGCACATTCACCGCCCGGTGTGCCGTGTCCGTTTTTGCTCTGGAGCCTCTCATGATCGGTTTTGAATTTCTGCTCACTTCGGCCGTGGTCGTCATCACCCCCGGCGCAGGCGTGCTGTTCACTGTGTCCACCGGCCTTTGCCAAGGCAGACTGGCGAGCTTTTATGCCGCACTCGGTTGCACGCTGGGCATTGTTCCCCACATGGCCGCCACCGCACTGGGATTGGCCGCCGTGATGCATGCAGGTGCGATGGCGTTCCAGTTGCTGAAGTTGGCTGGCGTGGCCTATCTGCTGTATCTGGCGGTGGCAACCTGGCGCGACCGCGCGGCCTTCGCGGCCAGCGCTGCGGTGCAGGCACTGAAGCCACTGACACTGGTGGGCAAGGCCGTGCTGCTGAATCTCCTCAACCCCAAGCTCACCTTGTTTTTCATGGCGTTCCTGCCCCAGTTCATCGCGCCTTCAGACCCAGCGCCGATGCTGAGTTTTGCCTTGCTGAGCCTGGTGTTCATGGGCATGACGCTGATGATCTTCGCCTTGTACGGCGTGCTGGCGCATGCTTTTCGCCAACGGGTCATGACCTCACCAACGATACAAAACAACTTGCGTCGGAGCTTTTCAGCGGCATTTGCCGCCATGGCTGGCAAACTGGCGCTCAGCGAGCGTTGAACCACCGCTCAGGGCATTGCGGCCAGCAGCCGCTCCACCGCTCGCGGGTAGATGATGTGTTCCTGCGTCAGCACCCGCCCGGCCAGCGCCTCTGCCGTGTCACCCGGCAGCACGGGCACCACGGCCTGATCGAGGATCGCGCCATGATCGAGTTCGCTGGTCACGCGGTGCACGGTGGCACCGGCAAAACGACAACCCATGTCGATGGCGCGCTGGTGGGTGTTCAACCCCGTGAAGGCCGGCAGCAAGCTGGGGTGGATGTTGATCAGCCGGTTTTGATAGTGCTGAACGAACCCGGGCGTCAGAATACGCATGAAGCCCGCAAGCACCACCAGTGCCGGGCTGTGCACGTCGATCTGTGCCATCAGGGCAGCGTCAAACGCCTCGCGCTGCGCAAACTGGCGATGATCGACGACCCCCGTTGGAATGCCTTCGCCGGCGGCCCAGACCAGACCCTGGGCGGTGGCCTTGTTGCTGAACACCGCCGCCACCTTGGCGCCAAAACGCGCCGGCCATTGCCGCGCACGGGAAGCCTGGACGATGGCTGCCATGTTGGAGCCGCCGCCAGAGATCAGAATCACGATGTTTTTATTCACGCCAGACATGGCCGGGAAGTGTAATGACCTCAGACCCCAACACCCTCAATGCAACCTCTCGCCCCAGGGGACACGACTTTCGACAGCGGCCCCTGTCTGCCGCGGAAGCGCGGACCTTGGGCACGCTGATGGAGAAAGCGCGCACGGTACCCGACAGCTACCCGCTGACACTCAACACCTTGGTCACGGGCTGCAACCAGAAGTCCAGCCGGGACCCGGTGATGCAACTGGCCGAAGCGCACGTGCTGGAAGCCCTGGATGGACTGCGCGCCATTCACCTGGTGCTGGAGAGCAGCGGCAGTCGCGTCACCCGCTTTGAGCACAACTTCATGCGCGCCGTTGCGGTGCCCGAGCAGTCTGCCGTGCTGCTGGGCATGCTGATGTTGCGCGGACCACAGACTGCGGGTGAGCTGCGTCTGAACACCGAGCGGTGGTACAAGTTTCTGGACATTGCGTCGGTGGACGGGTTCCTTGAAGAAATGCAGGACCGCAGTGACGAGAAAGGTGGCCCACTGGTCGTGAAACTGCCCAGAGCCCCGGGTGCCCGGGAACAGCGATGGGCCCATCTGCTCTGTGGTCCGGTGGACGCCGCACTGCTCACGCCGGGCCCATCCGCAGGCTCGGGGGCATCGGCCACGGAGGACGACGTGATCGCGCTCACGAGAAGGCTGGCACAGCTGGAAGACACGGTGGCGACACTGCAAGATCAGATGAAGAACCTGCACGAACAGCTGGGCTTGTCACAGCCCGGACAGGAATAAAACGAACGGTCGTGCCAAACTGCAGGGTGTTGTTCAATATGTCGTCACAAGCACGTGGCGGCCACCAGGAGACATCCCATGGATTTGGCATTCACGCCGGAAGAACAGGCGTTTCGCGAAGAGATCCGCGGCTGGGTCAAGGCCAACCTGCCTGCCGAGACCGCCCACAAGGTCCACAACGCGCTGCGCCTGACGCGCGACGACTTGCAGGGTTGGGCGAAGATTCTGGGCAAGAAGGGCTGGCTGGGTTGGGGCTGGCCCAAGGAATTCGGTGGCCCGGGCTGGAACGCGGTGCAGAAGCACCTGTTCGAGGAAGAATGCGCCCTCGCCGGTGCGCCGCGCGTGGTGCCTTTTGGCCCCGTCATGGTGGCGCCCGTCATCATGGCCTTTGGCAACAAGGAACAACAGGAGCGCTTCCTGCCCGGCATCGCCAGCGGTGAGGTCTGGTGGAGCCAGGGTTACAGCGAACCCGGTTCGGGTTCCGACCTCGCTTCGGTGAAATGCCGCGCCGAGCGCCAGGGCGACAAATACATCGTCAACGGCCAGAAAACCTGGACCACGCTGGGTCAGTACGGCGAATGGATCTTCTGCCTGGTGCGCACCAGCACCGAAGGCAAACCACAGACCGGCATTTCCTTTCTGCTGATCGACATGAAGTCGCCCGGCGTCTCGGTGCGCCCCATCAAGCTGCTGGATGGCGAGTGCGAGGTCAACGAAGTCTGGTTCGACAACGTGGAAGTGCCCGCCGAGAACCTGATTGGCGAAGAGAACAAGGGCTGGACCTACGCCAAGCACCTGCTCAGCCACGAGCGCACCAACATTGCCGACGTGAACCGGGCCAAACGCGAGCTGGAGCGGCTCAAGCGCATTGCCAGGACCGAAGGCGTGTGGGACGACGTTCGCTTCCGCGACCAGATCGCCTTGCTCGAGGTGGACGTGGTGGCGCTGGAGATGCTGGTGCTGCGTGTGCTGTCGGCCGAAAAGTCGGGCAAGAACTCGCTGGATATCGCCGGCCTGCTGAAGATCAAGGGCAGCGAAATCCAGCAGCGCTACAGCGAACTCATGATGCTGGCCGCCGGCCCGTACAGCCTGCCCTTCATTGAAGAAGCCATGGAGGCCGGCTGGCAAGGCAACTTCCCGGGCGGCGAAGCGGCCAACGCGCCACTCGCCTCCACCTACTTCAACATGCGCAAGACCACCATCTACGGTGGCAGCAACGAAGTGCAGCGCAACATCGTCGCTCAGACGGTGCTCGGATAAATCCCGGCTGGCGTTCGGAACTCAGGAGATACAAATGGACTTCGATTTCAGTGAAGATCAAGGCGCGTTGCGCGATGCCGTTCAGAAATGGGTGGAAAAGGGTTACGACTTCGAGCGCCGCCGCGCCATCGTCGCCGCGGGCGGCTTTGACCGCGCCGCCTATGGCGAGCTGGCCGATCTGGGCCTGGCCGGCCTCTATGTCAGCGAAGAAGACGGTGGCCTCGGCATGGGGCCTGTGGAAGGCATGGTGGTCATGGAAGCGCTGGGTCGGGGCATCGTGCTCGAACCGCTGGCCCAGACGCTCATCACCACAGGCTTGCTCGGTGGCTACGCGCCGGCGGAACTCAAGGCAGCCTGGCTGCCGCGCATGGCCTCCGGCGAAGCACTGGTGGTGCTGGCGCATCAGGAGCGCAAGGCCCGCTACAAGCTTGATGTGTGCGCCACCACCGCCACCCAGGCGGGCAGTGGCTGGGCCCTTTCAGGCACCAAGAACCTCGTGCCTGCCGCCGACCAGGCCGACGCCTTTGTGGTGCCTGCCATGGCCGCGGGCAAACTGGCGCTGTTCCTGGTGGAACGGACCGCAACAGGCGTGGGCTCGAGCGGCCACCTGACACAGGACGGCAGCCGGGCGGGTGAATTGACGCTCAAGGACACACCGGCCCAACTGATCACCACCGATGGTCTGACCGCGCTGGAGCATGGCGTGGACATCGGTATCGCCGCCGCTTGCGCCGAAGCGGTGGGTGTGATGGACAAGACGGTTTCCATCACCGTCGAATACATGAACACGCGCAAACAGTTCGGCGTGGCCATTGCCAGCTTCCAGGCCCTGCGCCACCGCGTGGCCGACATGAAGATGCAGCTGGAACTGGCACGCTCCATGAGCTACTACGCCAGCCTCAAACTCAACGCGCCCGCCCCTGAGCGCCGCGCGGCCATGGCCAGAGCGAAAGTGCAGTTGGGCCAGTCCATGCGCTTCGTCGGCCAGCAGGCGGTGCAGTTGCACGGCGGCATTGGTGTGACCGACGAATACATCGTCAGCCACTACTTCAAGAAGCTCACCCAGCTCGAAATGACCTACGGCGACACCTTGCACCACCTGGGCGAAGTGTCCAACCGCATGCAGGACACCGCGGGCGTTTTCGCCTGATGCCCAGCACCACGGCCCGCCCCTCGCGGGCCGTTTCGTTTCAGCATGCCGAATGCTCAACCCAGGATCATGCCCATGTCCACACGCCGTACGCTGCTGACCGTTGCTGCCAGCAGCCTGTTGCTCGCCGCCTGTGCCACTTCCCCGCGAGGCATGGCGCCACCGCCCATCATCTTCGTGCACGGCAACGGCGACTCGGCTTCGATCTGGCAGACCATGGTCTGGCGCTTCGAGTCCAACGGCTGGCCGAGCGAACGGCTGCATGCGATCGACCTGCCCTACCCGCTCGCGCGTGATGAAGACGGCAAACCCCAGCCCGGGCGCACCTCCACCGCCGAACACATGGCCTACCTGAAAAGCGAGGTGGAAAAGGTGCTGAAAACCACCGGCGCGAAACAGGTGGTGCTGGTCGGCAATTCGCGTGGCGGTTACGCCATCCGCAATTACATCCAGAACGGTGGCGGCGACAAGACGGTGAGCCACGCCGTGCTGGGTGGCACGCCCAACCACGGCGTGTGGGCCGTGAAGGGCTTTCGCGAAGCGAATGAATTCTCCGGCACGGGCCCCTTCCTCACCGCGCTCAATGCGCCCAAGAATGTCGCAGGCGATGAAGTGACCGGGCCTGTGATGTGGATGACGATCCGCTCGGACAACAACGACAAGTTCGCCCAGCCGGACGGTCTGTGGATTGGTGCCAAAGGCACACCCACCAACGTGAGCTCTGACGGCCCTGCGCTCAAGGGTGCAAACAACGTGGTGCTGCCCCGCGTCGACCACCGGGAAACCTCGTTCTCGCCGGCGGCATTCGAGGCCACCTACCGTTTCATCACCGGAAAAGATGCGGCCACGTCCCTCGTCCAGCCTAGAACGCCGATCGTGCTGAACGGCAAGATCACCGGGCTCGGCCTGGTGCCCACCGACCCGTCCACCGGCAACTTCAGCAACAACCTGCCATTGGCCGGCGCTCAACTCGCCGTCTACGCCACCCAACCCAGTACCGGCGAGCGACTGGGTGAAGCCGTGCACAACAAGACCGTGGGTGCAGACGGCCAGTGGGGGCCGTTCACGGCACAGGCTGGCGTGCCCTATGAGTTCGTGGTCAGCGCACTGGGATACGCCACCACCCACATCTACCGCAGCCCGTTCCCGCGTTCCAGCGATCTGATTCACTTGCGGGCAGAGCGCCCGGCGCAGGCCGACAAGGACGCCAAAGCCACCGTCACCCTGACGCGCCCGCGAGGCTATTTCGACGCGTCGCGCGACACCATGTCCTTTGATGGCAAGGCCCTGACAGGCGTACCGCCCACTGGCGCGGGCGTTTCAAGCGCCAAGCTCAATCTGGCTCAGGAAGGCGTGCGCCCGATCACCGCCGTGTTCAACGAAGAGAAGATCACGGGACGGACATGGCCCGCCGCCGACAACCGCGTGGTGGTGCTGGAACTGACCTACTGACGCTCCTGGTCAGGTCGACCCTTGGCGGTCCCGAGCCGCCGCAGCAGTCTCAGGCGTGCAAGCGCGACGTCTTGGGCAAATGCGACATCAGGAACTCCATCTGGTCGGCCAGGATGCGGCGGTTGCGCAGAATGAAGTCTTCCCACAGGCTGGGCACGTAGGGGGCATACAGCAGGGGCATGTGGGCTTGCTCGGGCGTGCGGTTGCCCTTGCGGTGGTTGCACGACTTGCAGGCCGTGACCACGTTCATCCAGAGATCCCGCCCGCTCTGCCCGAGGGGTTGAATGTGCTCCCGGGTCAGGTCTTCTTCATGAAAATGGTTGCCGCAGTAGGCGCACACATTGCGGTCGCGCGCAAACAGCTTGCTGTTGGTCAGCGTGGGGCGAAGGTCGAAGGGATTGATGCGCGGCACGCCCTGGGTGCCGATGATGGAGTTGATGGTGATGATCGACTGCAACCCGGTGACCGCGTTATGACCGCCGTGGAACACGGCGATCTCGGCGCCCATTTCCCAGCGCACTTCATCCGCAGCGTAATGCAGCACCGCTTCTTCCAGGCTGATCCAGGACTGCGGGAGCCCCTGAGCAGACAGCTTCAGAACCTTCAAGACCCACCTCCATGTTGAAACACAACCGGACAATCTGTCTTCGGCACACCACGCATCCGCCACGATGCCGCTTGAGCCGCGTGTGTCAATATACAGTGCTTCTGTGACAAAAATACCGACCGCCATGCAAAGCCCGTGCCGGATGCAACATCTCCCATGAAAATCATTCGAGGTCTCTGGAACCTGCAGCACGCCAGTCCCGCCCAGACGCTGGCGGGCCGCGCGCTGACCATCGGCAACTTCGATGGGGTTCACCGCGGCCACCAGGCCATGCTGGCGCTGCTCAACAGCGAGGCACGCCACCGCAACGTGCCGAGTTGCGTCATGACGTTCGAGCCGCACCCCAGGGACTATTTCGCCGCGCTGCATCGCAAACCCGAGCTGGCCCCGGCCCGCATCGCCACGCTGCGCGACAAACTCCAGGAACTGGCGCGCTGCGGCGTCGATGAATGCGTGGTCTTGCCTTTCAACGCTGCCCTGGCCACACAAACAGCACAATCCTTCATCGAGGACACGCTGGTTCAGGCTTTGGGGGTGCGCTACATCCTGGTGGGCGACGACTTCTGTTTCGGCGCCCAGCGCAAGGGCGACTACGCCATGCTGGACGCAGCAGGCGGCCGGCTGGGTTTTGATGTGGCGCGCATGCAGAGCTACGAGGTACACGGGCTGCGGGTGTCGAGCTCGGCGGTGCGGGAGGCTCTGTCTGCCGGTCGCATGGACGATGTGGCCGCCCTGCTCGGTCGGCCATACAGCATCAGCGGGCATGTGGTCCACGGACGCAAGCTGGGCCGTGAACTGGGCGCCAGCGCAGAGGGCAAGGGCGACGGCTTTCGCACCCTCAACCTGCGTTTCTCCCACTGGAAACCGGCCGCCAGCGGCATTTTCGCCGTGCATGTGCATGGACTCGGTCCTGAGCCCGATTCACCGCCTCTGCCGGGCGTGGCCAACCTCGGTGTGCGACCGTCGCTCGACCCGAGCGACGTCAATGGCGGGCGCGTGCTGCTGGAAACCCATTGCCTGGAATGGCCGCAGGCCATGGCGGGCGCGCTGAGCGGCGGGGAGGCCTACGGTAAAATCATCCGCGTGGAACTGCTGCACAAACTGCACGATGAGTTGAAGTACGACAGTCTGGACGCCCTCACTCGGGGCATCGCCCAAGACTGCGACGACGCACGTGCGTTCTTTGCCACGCTGCCGCCCCAGGCCTACGTGCAGACCCACCGCCAGACCACCCGCGACCGAATTTAACGCCCGCGCAAGGGCTGAACGCCCTTTGCTGCACGCCCGTATTTCAGGCTCGGGGCTGGCGGCTGGATTCCACATTCCCCAGACACCCCTGTTCGGGCTGAGCCTGCGAAGTCCCCATCGAAACCATCATGGCTGAGAAACCTGCTGCTCCCCCCGCCAAGTCAGACACCGGCGCTGGCGCCTACCGCGCCACGCTGAACATGCCCGACACGCCGTTTCCCATGCGCGGCGACCTGCCCAAGCGCGAGCCGGGCTGGGTCAAGGCATGGAACGACGAAGGCCTCTACCAGCGCCTGCGGGTGGCGCGCCGGGGCGCCCCCTTGTTCGTGCTGCACGACGGCCCGCCCTACGCCAACGGCAAGCTGCACATCGGGCACGCGCTGAACAAGATCCTCAAGGACATGATTGTCAAGAGCCGTCAACTGTCCGGCTTTGACGCGCAGTACATCCCCGGCTGGGACTGCCACGGCCTGCCGATCGAGAACGCGATCGAGAAATTGCACGGGCGCAAGCTCTCGCGCGACGACATGCAGGCCAAGAGCCGCGCATTTGCCACCGAACAGATCGACCAGCAGCGCGAAGACTTCAAGCGCCTGGGCGTGCTCGGCGACTGGGAACGCCCTTACCGCACCATGGACCCGGCCAACGAGGCCGGCGAGATCCGCGCGTTCAAGCGCGTGATCGAGCGCGGCTTCGTCTACCGGGGCCTCAAGCCGGTGTACTGGTGCTTCGACTGCGGTTCTTCGTTGGCGGAGTTCGAGATCGAGTACGCCGACAAGAAGAGCGAAACACTGGATGTGGCCTTCGAGACCGACGATGCAGCCAAGCTCTCGGCCGCCTTCGGCCTGTCCGCACTGCCCGCTGGCAAGTCTGCCTTCGTGGTCATCTGGACCACCACCGCGTGGACCATCCCAGCCAATCAGGCGCTCAATGCCCACCCTGAACTCACCTACGCCCTCGTGGACACGCCCAAGGGCTGCCTGGTGCTGGCCGAAACGCTGGTGGAAAAGTGCCTGGAGCGCTTCGGCCTCACCGGTACCGTGCTCGCGACCACCCAGGGCGACAAGCTCGGGGGCCTGAACTTCCGCCACCCGCTGTTCGACGTGGATGCCGGCTACCGGCGCCTGTCACCGGTATACGTAGCCGACTATGTGAGCGATGCCGACGGCACCGGCATCGTGCACTCGTCGCCCGCCTACGGCCTGGACGACTTCAACTCCTGCATGGCCAACGGTCTGGCGTACGACGACATCCTGAACCCGGTACAGGGCAACGGCGCCTATGCCGCTGACTTTCCTTTGTTCGGTGGCCTGCACATCTGGAAGGCCGTGCCCGTGATCCTGGAAGCGCTGAAGAACGCCGGCCGGCTGATGGCCACGCAGACCATCACCCACAGCTACCCGCACTGCTGGCGCCACAAAACGCCCGTGATCTACCGCGCGGCGGCCCAGTGGTTCGTTCGCATGGACGAGGGCGAGGGCGTGTTCACCAGCGACAAGGCACCCACGACTCTGCGCCAGCTGGCGCTGGACGCCATCGAACGCACCCACTTCTACCCGGAAAACGGCAAGGCCCGCCTGCGCGACATGATCGCCAACCGGCCCGACTGGTGCATCAGCCGCCAGCGCAGCTGGGGCGTGCCGGTGCCGTTTTTCCTGCACAAGGATTCGGGCGAGCTGCACCCGCGCACCATGGAGATCCTCGATCAGGCGGCCGACATCGTTGAAAAAGGCGGCATCGAGGCCTGGAGCCGCGTCACCGCTGAAGAGATCCTGGGGGCGGCCGATGCGCCGAACTACACCAAGAGCACCGACATTCTGGAAGTGTGGTTCGATTCGGGCTCGACCTTCCAGCATGTGCTGCGCGGCAGCCACGCCCAGGCCTACGACCGCCTGCCGTACCACGACAACGGCCCCGAAGCCGACCTGTACCTGGAAGGCCACGACCAGCATCGCGGCTGGTTCCACAGCTCGCTGCTGCTGGGCTGCGCGTTGTACGACCGCGCGCCCTACAAGGGCTTGCTGACCCACGGCTTCGCTACCGACGGCCAGGGTCGCAAGATGAGCAAGAGCCTGGGCAACACAGTGGAGCCCCAGAGCGTGAACAGCAAGCTGGGCGCAGAGATCGTTCGGCTGTGGGTGGCATCCACCGACTATTCGGGCGACCTCAACATCGACGAAAAAATCCTCGCCCGCGTGGTCGACGCCTACCGCCGCATCCGCAACACGCTGCGTTTCCTGCTGGCAAACGTAAGCGACTTCGATCCGGCCACCGACGCCGTGCCCGCCGAACAAATGCTGGAGATCGACCGTTACGCCCTGGCACGCGCGGCGCAACTGCAGGCCGAGGTGCTGGCCCACTTTGATGCCTACGAGTTCCACCCGGTGGTGTCCAAGCTGCAGGTCTACTGCTCTGAAGACCTGGGCGCGTTCTACCTTGACGTACTCAAGGACCGGCTCTACACCACCGCGCCCAAGAGCCTGGCGCGGCGCAGCGCGCAGACCGCGCTGCACCAGATCACCCACGCCATGCTGCGCTGGATGGCCCCGTTCCTGAGTTTTACGGCCGAGGAAGCCTGGCCGGTGCTGGCGGGCACGCAAAACCAAGGCTCGATCTTCTTCGAGACCTTTGCCAGCATGCCGTCCGTCGATACCGCGCTTGTCACCCGGTGGGAGCGTGTGTGCGAACTGCGCAATGCGGTGAACAAGGAGATCGAGACTGTTCGCGAAGCCGGCCAGGTGGGTTCGTCTTTGCAAGCCACCGTGCGCATCACCGTTCCTGCCGTCGATCACGCCCTGCTGTCCTCACTCGGGGACGATCTGAGGTTCGTGTTCATCGTTTCCCAGGTGACGCTGCTCCAGGGGGAAACGCAGGTAATCGAGGTGGTGCCGGCCACCACCTCCAAGTGCGAACGCTGCTGGCACTACCGCGAAGACGTGGGCAACCACGCCGAACACCCCACGATCTGCGGCCGGTGCGTGAGCAACCTGGCTGAAGCCGCTGGCACAGGGGCGGGCGAAATCCGCAAGGTCGCTTGATGGACAGCGCCCGCGCGCCCATCTGGCCCTGGCTGGGTCTGGCGGCAGTCATCGTGCTGTTGGACCAGCTGACCAAGGTGTTGATCCTGGCCAACTACCAACTGGGCGACAGCACCTATGTGACCAGCTTCTTCAACATCGTGCGGGCACACAACACCGGCGCGGCCTTTTCCTTCCTGGCTTCGGCGGGCGGCTGGCAGCGCTGGTTCTTCACCGGCATCGGTGTGGTGGCCACGGTGTTCATCGTCTGGATGCTGCGTGCGCACCGGGGGCAGCGGCTGTTTTCCTTTGCGCTGGCCTGCATTCTGGGTGGCGCCATCGGCAACAACCTCGTTGACCGGCCGCTGCACGGCTACGTGGTGGACTTCTTCGATTTCCACTGGAATTTCCTTTCAGGCATTTTTCCTGGTGGCCATTTCCCGGCCTTCAACATCGCCGATGCCGGTATCACCATTGGCGCCATCTGCCTGATCCTGGACGAAATCCTGCGCATCCGGCGAGGTCGCTGAGCGGCGCGTCCCGGCGCATCTGCGTGCGGGGCGTATAGTTTCCCTGCACATGAAACATCTGCTGGATCTTCTCGCGGCAATCGCTCTGTTGGTCTGGGGCACGCACCTGGTGCGCACGGGCGTGCTGCGTGTTTTTGGCAGCAACCTGCGCCAGATTCTGGCGCGCAGCATGGGCAACCGTTTCAAGGCGGCCTTGTCCGGCCTGGGGGTCACGGCACTGGTGCAGTCGAGCACCGCCACCGCTTTGATCACAGCCTCTTTCGTGGGAAGAGGCCTGATCGCGCTGCCCGCCGCGCTGGCCGTGATGCTGGGGGCCGACATCGGCACCAGCGTCATGGCGGTGGTGTTTTCTTTCGATCTCTCCTGGCTTTCGCCACTGTTCATCTTCCTGGGCGTGACGCTGTTCATCTCGCGCCAGGGCAGTTCGGTGGGCGACGTTGGCCGCGTGCTGATCGGCCTGGGCTTGATGCTGCTGGCGCTGCGGCTGGTGACGGGGTCAACCAACGTGCTGACGCAGAACCCCGCCGTGCAGCTGATGCTGGAGTCGCTCAGCAGCGACCGCATGCTCGAGATTCTGGTGGGCGCCACCCTGGCGGTGCTGGCCTATTCCAGTCTGGCTGTGGTGTTGTTGTCGGCCACGCTGGCGTTGCAGGTGGTGGGGTTGGACGTGGCATTGGGCCTCGTGCTGGGTGCCAACCTGGGCAGCGGCCTGCTAGCGGTGCTGACCACGGCAAAGTCCGGCATCTCCACCCGCCAGGTACCGCTGGGCAATCTGTTGTTCAAGGTGCTGGGCGTGGCCATTGCGCCCTGGCTCATTCCGCTCTGGCTGGGCGTGGCACAGCGCTGGGTTCAGGACCCCGCCACCCTCACCGTGCTGTTCCATCTCAGCTTCAACGTCATGGTGGGCGCGGTGTTCATCGGCCTGACCCATCCCATTGCCCGGATGGTGGAACGCATCCTGCCCTTGCAGGACGGCAGCGCCGCCCTGAACCGCCCCAACCACCTGGACCCTTCCGCCCTGACCACGCCATCGCTTGCCATTTCGTGTGCGGCACGCGAAGCCATGCACCAGGCCGACGTGGTGGAGACCATGTTGCGGGGCGTGATGACCGTGATCAAGAACAACGACAAAAAACTGTCGCAAGAGCTGCGCAAACTCGACGACACGGTCGATCAGCTGTATTCCTCGATCAAGTACTACCTCACCAAGATCTCCCGTCAGCAGCTGAGCGAAGAAGAAAGCCGACGCTGGACCGACATCATCAGCTTCACCATCAACATGGAGCAGATCGGCGACACCGTGGAACGGGTGCTGCTCGATATAGAGGACAAGAAGATTCGCAAGAACCGCACGTTTTCCGACGCGGGCATGGCCGAAATTGTCGAACTGCACGCCCGCCTGCTGGACAACCTGCGCCTGGGCATGAGCGTGTTCCTCAACGGCAACGTGCGCGACGCACAGCGGCTGCTTGAAGAAAAGGTACGGTTCCGCGACATGGAGCGCGAGTACGCCGCCACCCACCTGGAACGCCTGTCCGACCAGAGTTTGCAGAGCATGGAGACCAGTTCGCTGCACATCGATCTCATCAGCGATCTCAAGCGCATCAACTCCCACATCTGTTCGATCGCCTACCCTATCCTGGACTCGGCTGGCGTGCTCGCTCCGAGCCGGCTCCGCCAGCCGTTGTCTGACGCCGCGCGCGACTGATGCCATCAGGGCCTGCACGCCCGAAGGGGCTGTGCTAATCTGACCGGCCAATTTCGCGACCTTCCCAGGAGACACTCATGCCCGGACTGCTGCCCCACGTCGACCCCGATGGTCTGTACGAGTTTTCGGTGGTCTACACCGACCGTGCGTTGAACCACATGTCCAAGCGCTTCCAGGGCGTGATGACCGACATCTCGACCATGCTCAAGCGCGTGTACGGGGCACATTCGGCGGTTCTGGTGCCCGGCAGCGGCACCTTCGGCATGGAGTCGGTGGCGCGGCAGTTTGCGCACGGCAAGCATGTGATGGTGATCCGCAATGGCTGGTTCAGCTTTCGCTGGACCCAGATCTTCGACATGGGCAGCATCCCCGCCAGCCACACCGTGATGAAGGCTCGCCGCACCTCGTCCGATGCGCAGGCCCCCTGGTCCCCTGCACCCATTGAAGAAGTGGTGGCTGCCATCGCCCGCGAAAAGCCGGCACTGGTGTTTGCACCCCATGTGGAGACCGCCGCCGGCATGATCCTGCCCGATGACTATCTGCGTGCGGTGGCCGACGCGGTGCACGCGGTGGGTGGCCTGTTCGTGCTGGACTGCATTGCTTCGGGCGCCATGTGGGTGGACATGGAGGCCACCGGCGTGGACATCCTGATCTCCGCGCCTCAAAAGGGCTGGAGCAGCTCGCCTTGCTGCGCCATGGTGATGCTCAGCACGCGCGCGCGCACCGCCATCGACCACACACAGAGCACCACCTTCGCCATGGACCTGCGCAAGTGGTTGCAGATCATGGAGACCTACGAAGCCGGTGGCCATGCGTACCACAGCACCATGCCCACCGACGCCCTGCACCGCCTGCGCGACACCATGAAAGAGACCGAGGCCTACGGCTATGCCCGCGTGCGCGACGAACAGGTCCAGTTGGGTCGCCAGGTGCGCGACCTGCTGGAGCGGCATGGGTTTGCCAGCGTGGCAGCCGAAGGCTTTCAAGCGCCCGGCGTGGTGGTGAGCTACACCACCGATCCCGACATCCAGTCGAGCAAGAAATTCCTGACCGCTGGCCTGCAGGCCGCCGCCGGTGTACCGCTGCAATGCGACGAACCCGCCGATTTCCGCAGCTTCCGCATCGGCCTGTTCGGGCTCGACAAGTGGCACGACGTTCCCGCCACCCTGCAGCGCCTGGAGCAGGCACTGCAGAGCATGGGCCTGTCAGAGATGACTTCTCCGGCCTAGGGGCTGGGCGTCTTTTGCTCATACCCCGCTCACTTACCGAATGAGACAAACGTAGCCCCTGCTTTCCCTCTGGGCAGGAACGAAGTGCAAAGCCAGGTGGTCCACTGAAGTGTTGCCCCTTCTGAGGGCGGCATTCTTCACACTCTCTATCGGAGGACCCCTCGCATGAAACATCTCGGCAAAATCGTCGCCATCTCCGCTGTGGCACTGACCGCAGCCACCGCACAGGCCCAGGGCATGTACGGCGAACTTGGTTACAGCCACCTCAACTTCGAAGAAACCGACACCGCGTTCTCGGCCAAGGTCAACCCTTCGATGGTGCGCGGCATCATTGGCTACGAACTCAACCCGAACCTCGCCGTCGAAGGCCTGGTGGGTCTGGGCCTGCAATCGGACGACGTGCGGGTGGGCAGCGCCAGCCTCAAGGGCAAGGTCGACAACATTGCCGGGGTGTTCGTCAAGCCCAAGGTCATGCTGGGCGACACGGTGGAATTGTTTGGTCGCGCCGGCGTGGCCACCACCAAGGTCAGCGCCAGCGCAGGCAGCCTGAGCATCTCTGATCGCGGCACCAGCTTTGCCTACGGCGGTGGCGCCAGCTTCGCGCTGACTCCTGCGATGTCGATCAACGCCGACTACATGCGCTACTACGACCGCAAAGGCATCAAGGTCGACGGCATCAACGTCGGTGTGGGCGTGAAGTTCTAAGGCACCCCCCTGCGCCGCCTTGCGGCTTCCCCCCTCTCTGGCGCGCCTACGGCGCTGGGAGGGGGGACGGCATCTTGGGCCGGCGGAGCCGGACCCTTGATGCCCCTGGATTGACTACCCTTCTGGCGTTCGGCTAAGTCCCCTCTGGAAGAGGTCTGGGGTGAGAGATCTCCCCCCTGTTTCGTTGCTCAGGGCAACAGCACGGTGCAGCCCGTGGTGGCCCGTGCCTCCAGGCTGCGGTGGGCCTGCTGGACTTCGGTCAGCGCAAAGCGCTGATCAATGCGGATCTTCACCTGGCCCACTTCCACCACCGCAAACAGATCGTCGGCCATGGCCTGGGTCCGCTCCCGGCTGGTGATGTGGCTGAACAAGGTCTGCCGCGTCACGTACAGCGATCCTTTGGCGCCCAGGATGCCAGGTGCAAACGGCGGCACCGGGCCGCTGGCATTGCCGAAGCTGACCATCAGGCCAAACGGCATCAGACAGTCCAGCGACTTGTCGAAGGTGTCCTTGCCCACCGAGTCGTAGACCACTTTCACGCCATTACCACCGGTGATTTCTTTCACCCGCGCTGCAAAGTCTTCCTGCCGGTAGTTGATGGTGAACTCGGCGCCATGCGCCTTGGCCAGCGCGCACTTTTCATCCGACCCGGCCGTACCGATCAGGCGCAACCCCAAGGCCTTGGCCCATTGGCAGGCGATCAGCCCCACGCCACCCGCGGCCGCGTGGAACAGCACAAAATCGCCCGCATTCAAGCCTTCCACCGGAGGGCATCGCTTGAGCAGGTACTGGGCCGTCAGGCCCTTGAGCATCATGGCCGCACCAGTTTCGAAGTCGATGGCGTCGGGCAACTGACACACGTTCATGGCGGGCATCACCCGCACATCGCAGTAGCTGCCGGGCGGATTGGCTGCGTAGGCGGCGCGGTCGCCCGCCTTGAGATGCGTCACACCGGCACCCACGGCCTCAATCACCCCAGCGCCTTCCATGCCCAGCGACAAGGGCATGGCGTTGGGGTACAGGCCGGTGCGCTGGTACACGTCAATGAAGTTCAGCCCCACCGCGTGATGTCGGATGCGAACCTCGCCCGGGCCCGGATCACCCACCTCGACGTTTTCCACCACGAGTTGCTCGGGGCCACCGTGGGCGTGGATGCGCACGGCGCGACTGGTCTGGGTCATGTGTCTCTCCTCGGATGGGAATCGGATGGATCGAGTGAATCAAATGGCTCACAAGTGCAACGACCGATGCTGCCACGAAAACGGTATTCTTTCAGTGTCCCGGATGTCAGCCCCGATTCAGCACGGGGCACGGGGCGGTGGTTACAGTGGCGCCATGCCCACCAACCCGTCCGCTCGCCTCACGCCCACCACGCTCGTGCTGCTGATTCTGCCGCCCCTGATGTGGGCAGGCAATGCCGTGGTCGGCCGCATGATGCAGGGCGTGGTGCCCCCTTTGACCCTGAACTTTCTTCGCTGGGCACTGGCGCTGCTCATATTGCTGCCCATCGCGGGCTGGGTGCTGCGACCGGGCAGCCCTTTGTGGCCGCACTGGCGGCGGTTTGCGCTGCTCGGGTTGCTGGGCGTGGGTCTGTACAACTCACTGCAGTACCTGGCGCTCAAAACTTCATCACCCATGAACGTGACACTGGTGGCGTCGAGCACCCCGGTGTGGATGTTGCTGCTGGGGCGTTTGTTCTTCAATGCGCCGATCTCCAGACGGGCCGTCCTGGGTGCCGTGCTGGCGCTCACCGGTGTGGCGGTGGTCCTGTCGCGAGGCGACTGGGAGCAGTTGCTCGCGGTGCAACTGGTGCCAGGGGATGCGTGGATGCTGCTGGCTTCGCTGTTGTGGGCCTGGTACAGCTGGCTGCTGGCCAGACCCCGATCAGAGCCTGCGGCCATCAAGGCAGACTGGGCGGCTTTTCTGCTGGCCCAGATCGTCATGGGGCTTTGCTGGTCTGGCGCGATGACGGCGGGTGAATGGTGGCTGCTGCCCACGGCCCAGGCCGGTTCTCCGCATCTGGCGTGGGGCTGGCCGCTGGCTGCGGGCCTGCTTTTTGTGGCGGTGGGTCCGTCGCTGCTGGCCTACCGCTGCTGGGGGGCGGCCGTTTCCCGGGTGGGGCCAGCCACGGCCAGCGTGTTCTCCAACCTCACGCCCCTGTTTGCGGCGCTCATGTCGGCCACGTTGCTGAGCGAACCACCCAGGGCTTACCACGCGCTGGGTTTCGTGCTGATCGTGGGCGGGATTCTGGTGAGCTCACGAAGCTGATCGTGGCGCCACGCCCGGCTCAGAACGTGCCCGGATACGCCCCACCATCGGCCAGCACGTTCTGCCCCGTCATGTAGGCGGCGTGCACGCTGCACAGAAACGCGCAGATGGCGCCGAACTCTTGCGGGGTGCCGTAACGCCCGGCCGGAATCTGGGCCTGTTGGCTGAGGCGAATCTCTTCCATGCTCTTGCCAGTCTTGTCGGCAGCGGCCTTGAGCGTGGCGGCGATGCGGTCGGTGTCGAACTTGCCCGGCAACAGGTTGTTGATGGTCACACCCTGCGCGGCCAGCGGGCTGCGCGCCACACCCGCCACGAAGCCCGTGAGGCCGCTGCGTGCGCCATTGGACAGGCCCAGGATGTCGATCGGCGCCTTCACGGCGCTGGAGGTGATGTTGACGATGCGCCCGAAACCGCGCTCGGCCATGCCATCGACCGTGGCCTTGATGAGTTCGATGGGTGTGAGCATGTTGGCGTCCACCGCCTTGATCCAGGCTTCACGGTCCCAGCTGCGGAAGTCGCCCGGCGGTGGACCGCCTGCGTTGTTGACCACGATGTCGAACGCCGTGCCAGGCCCGCCCGCCACGGAAAGGGCCGCCGCGCGGCCTTCGGGTGTGGTGATGTCGGCGGCCACGGTCAGCACCTTCACGGCGGGTGATGCCTGCGCAATGGCCGCAGCGGCAGCCTCAAGGACCGGCGCGCCACGCGCCACCATCACCACGTTCACCCCTTCGGCCGCCAGCGCCTGCGCGCAGCCCAGCCCCAGCCCCTTGCTCGCGCCGCACACTAGCGCCCATCTGCCTGCAATACCCAGATCCATGCTGTCTTCTCCTAAAAGTCTTCAATGGCGCAGAAGCGCCACGTAGGGTGTCTGAAGCGATAAATCCAAACCCTTCCGGCGCGAAGCGTCTGAGGTCCAGAGATACCGTGGAACCGGCTCTGCCGGGCCACTGGTATCGCCCCCTTGAGGGGGTAGCGCGAAGCGCTGCGGGGGTGTCATCCTCTCCTCCGGGTCACCAGAAACACCCCTGCCACCACCAGCACCGTGCCGGCCACGATCCAGCGGTTGAAGGGCTCGTCCAGAATCAGCACGCCCATGGCGATGGTGGACATGGGGCCGATCATGCCGGTCTGCGCCGCCAACCCGGCGCCGATGCGCTCGACGGCCATCATCACCATGATCACCGGTGCAAAAGTGCACAGGGTGGCATTGAGCAGTGACAGCCAGATCACCTCGGGTGCCACCACCGCCGCGCTCATGGGCCGCAGCAGCACGAACTGCAGCAGGCACAACACGCACGCCACACTGGTGGCCAGCCCGACCAGCCGCATCGATCCCAGTCGCTTGACCAGTTCCCCGCTGTACACGAGGTAGATGGCGTAGCTGGCCGCACTGGCAAACACCAGCACGGCGCCCAACGCGGCGTTGGGGCCGGCAAAGTCGGCTTCGTGGCCAAACACCAGCAGCACGCCGGCGTAGCTCACGAACATGGCGATCGCCTGCAGGCCGGTGATGCGGCGCTTGTAGATGACCCAGCCCAGCAATAGCACCAGCGTGGGGTTGAGGTACAGGATGAGCCGTTCCAAGCTGGCACTGATGTACTCCAGCCCCCAGAAATCCAGAAAGCTCGCGAGGTAGTAGCCGGTGACCCCCAGGCCCAGCACGCCCAGCGCGTCGCGGGCGGTCAGGGGCACGCGCTCGCTGCGACCCTGGCGCACCGTGGCCCACCAGGCCAGCGCCACAAACAGCGGCAAGGCAAACAGCATGCGGTACATGATCAGCGTGACCGCGTCCACACCGTACCGGTACGCCAGCTTCACGATGATGGCTTTGCCGCTGAAGGCAATGGAGCCGGCGCCTGCCAGCAGCAGTCCGGTGGCGAGGTGTGGCGAAGGCGCTGTGGTCACGGCAGGCATGCAGGATTATGGGCAGATGGACGCAGGCAGGTGTTCGAAGGGACACTGCGCGTGCCCCCGAGGCGCGGGGTTCGGCAAGAGGAAAACAGGGTGACAGCGGGTGCTTGATGACGGGGCCCTGCTCCCTGCTTCGCCGGTGTCAGCTCACCGGCGGTGTGCTGGCAAGCACCTCGTCCAGCGTGGTCTTGCCTTCTGCCACCCGCATGGCGCCCGCGAGCCGCAAAGGGCGCATGCCGTCGGCCACGGCCTGCTTGCGCATCACTTCCAGTCGCGGCTCCCGGCTGACGCGGTCCTTGAAGGCCTCGGTGACTTCCAGCAGTTCATACAGGCCGGTGCGACCCCGGTAACCCGTCATGCGGCAGTCGACGCACCCCACCGGCTGGTAGGGGCGGTAACGGCCACTCACCTTCCAGGGCTTGACCAGATCGGCCAGCGCGGCGCTGGAGGCTTCGGCGGCAGACTCGTCTTCACGCTTTCGGCAAGCCGGACACAGCGTGCGCACCAGGCGCTGCGCGAGCACGCCGAGCACGGTGGCGTTGATGAGGTAGGGCGGAATGCCCAGCTCCATCAGGCGCATGATGGCCGAGGGCGCATCGTTGGTGTGCAAGGTGGTGAACACCAGGTGACCGGTGAGCGCGGCCTGCACCGCCATTTCTGCGGTGGGCAGGTCACGCACCTCGCCCACCATGATGATGTCCGGGTCCTGACGCATCAGGGCACGCAGGCCCTGCGCGAAGTCCAGGTCCAGATGCGGCTGCACCTGGGTCTGGTTGAAGGCCGGTTCGATCATCTCGATCGGGTCTTCCACCGTGCTCACGTTCACCTCTTCGGTGGCCAGACGCTTGAGCGTGGCGTAGAGCGTGGTGGTCTTGCCCGAACCGGTAGGGCCCGTCACCAGCACGATGCCGTGCGGCCGACGGGTGAGCCCCTCCCACCGCGCCGCATCGTGTGTGGAAAAGCCCAAGGCACTCAGGTCCTTCACCGTGGCCTCGGGGTCGAAGATGCGCATCACCAGCTTCTCGCCAAAGGCGGTCGGCAGCGTGGACAAGCGCATCTCCACCTCGTCACCGCGCACCGCGCCCACGCCGGGGCGCAAGGTCTTGATGCGGCCGTCCTGCGGGCGGCGCTTTTCCACCACGTCCATGCGGCCCAGCAGCTTGATGCGCGCGATCATGGCGTTCATCACGCCAATGGGCATCTGGTAGACCGGGTGCAGCACGCCGTCGATGCGGAAACGGATCACACCCTGCTCTCGCCGCGGCTCCAGATGGATGTCGCTGGCACGCTGGTCAAACGCGTACTGCCACAGCCAGTCGACCACCTGCACCACGCCTTGGTCGTTGGCGTCCAGTTGCTTGTTGGCCTTGCCCAGCTCCACCAGTTGTTCAAAGCTGCCAAAGCCGGCCTGCCCGCCGCTCTTGCTGGCGGCCCTTACCGATTTCGCCAGTGCAAAAAACTCGGCGGTGTAGCGCGTGATTTCAGTCGGGCTGGCCACCACCATGCGCACGGTCTTGCGCGTCTGGCGCTCCACTTCTGAAACCCAGTCGCGCACGAAGGGTTCGGCTGTGGCCACCACGACCTCGGCAGGCCCGACCTGCACCGGCAGCACCTTGTGGCGTTCGGCATAGGCCGCGCTCATCACGTCGGCCACCTTGCCCACGTCCACCTTGAGGGGGTCGATGCGCATGTAGCTCAGGCCGCTGCGCTCGGCCAGCCACTGGGTGAGCGACTCGGCGTCGAGCACATGGCCGTCGGCCTTGCGCGCCATGCCCACCACGGCCAGGCGCTGCAATGGATGCTGGGCACTGTGGGCAGAGGCACAGCGGGTGATGGTGCGTTCGGCTTCGTCGGTGGAGATGACGCCGTCTTCACGCAGCCAATCCACCAGCGAACGCCAGTCGAGCGGGCCCAGCATAGAGGCGGCAACAGGGGTCTGGACGGTGGATTTCATGGATTCTGAAAGTACGGTCTTCTTCAGGACACCGGCTTAAAAATGCGCAGCCACTTCACGGCCGGCAACTGCCAGCGCGACTGCACGGCTTCAGCGCGCGCGAGCAGCGCCATGCGGGTGGGGCGGTCTGCGGTGCGCTGGGCCAGCACAATGGTGTTGCCTTCGCGCGTGGGCTTGAAGGCCCAGACCGCGTCTTCGCCAAACGCCGCGCAGATGCTTTGCAGTGAACGCTCGTAGCTGGCATCGCGACCAAACAGGTTGACCGTCATGATGCCTTCGTCGCTGAGCACGGAACGGCAATCGGCGTAGAAGTCCGGGCTGTCGAGCACCGGGGCGGCGGCCTCGTGGTCGTACAGGTCCACCTGCAGAGCGTCGTATTGACCGGTGTGCACCGGCTTGCGGATTTCCTGTTCGGCATCGGCCAGCAACACGCGCAGACGCGGGCCATCGGCCGGCAACTTGAACCAGCCCCGGCAGGCGGCGAGCACTTGCGGGTTGATTTCAATGGCAGTGGTGTCCATGCGCAGCGTCTTGAAGCAGAACTTGGTGAGCGCCGCCGAGCCCAGCCCCAGTTGCAGGGCACGGCGTTTGGGCACCGAATCGGGCTCCACGAAGAGCAGCCAGGCCATCATGCGCTGCACGTAGTCCAGCTCGATGGCGAAGGGCGAGTCGATCAGCATGGTGCCCTGAATCCACTCCGTGCCCAGGTGCAGGAAACGCACCTCACCGTCTTCAGACAGGGTCACATCGGGCAAGGTCTGCGGCCCTGTGCGCTTGCGGGCAGTGGCGTTGGCGCCGGCCTTCATGGACGGGCTCCGCGAAAGGGGGTACGTGAAACGGGGCAAAAAAGAAGCATGGTGCGAGGGTGCTGATCAGACGCCCCATTATGGGTTCATGCCCGTCGGCCCCACGGTGGCGATGCCGTGACGGCGCAGCACAGCCGCCCAGGCCTGGCGCTTGCGTTCAAAAGACCAGCTGGCGTTGGCCGGGCTGGTCGATGGCAAGCGGTGGATCAGCACCGGCCTCGCATCCGGGTCTCCTTCAAGCATATCCAACGGCTCAGTGACCAGACACCCTCCCAGCGCGGCCGCCACATGGCGCGCATGGCGGTGGCTCTCGCCGCCGTTGTGCGCCACGCCTTCCAGCAAGGGGCAGGTGCGCAACACAACGCTGAAATCGTTGAGCTCGCCCTGGCGGATGTCGGCGTCCAGACTGCCTTCGCGCTGACAAGCCTGGTACACGTCCCACACGCCGAGCCCATGTGCTCGCAGGGCGGCAATGCGTTCAGGGTAAGTCGCAGTGGCCAGGGGCAAACCCCACAGCGCACCCAGAATCTTCCAGAAATGGTTCTGCGGATGGCCGTAATACTGCTGCGCCCGCAGTGACGCCACGCCCGGAAAACTGCCCAGCACCAGCAGGCGGGTGTGGGCGTCGATGACCGGAGGCAGACCCTGCAAACGGTTCATGCGTGGGACGGTAGTGAGGAGAGAAGCCTTGCAAGGCCTGGCAAGGCGGCACAGGCGTTGGCGCAGCTGGCCTCGGACAATGCCGCATCGGAAATACCGCGCAACCCCGCCACCACGTGGGCAATGCGTGGCAGTTCGGCAGGGGTGTTCACGCCCTGCGGTTTTCCTTCGCTGCGCTCGGCGGCTGTGGTGTACAGCCATTGAGGCGGAATGTCGGGCGAATCGGTCTCCAGAACCAGTGCCGACAGGGGCAGCGAAGCCGCCAGGCGGCGGATTTTCTGTGCGGCTTCAAAGGTGGCGGTGCCGCCAAAACCCAGTTTGAAGCCCAGGTCCAGAAACGCCTGCGCCTGCTGCTCGCTGCCATTGAAGGCGTGGCCAATGCCACTGACGGGCAGTGCGCGCAGATGCTTGAGCAAAGCGTCGGCGCTGCGCCGCACATGCAGGATCACCGGCAGTTGGTGTTTGCGCGCCAGCTTGAGCTGCTCGCGATAGAACCACGTCTGCCGCTCGCGCATGGTGGGTTCACACAGGGCCGGCACAAAAAAATCCAGCCCGATTTCGCCCACCGCCACCAGGCGCGGGTCGGTACGGTGTTCGGTGAGGGCGTGATCGAGCGCCTCCAGGTCGGATTCCAACGCCTGCGGCACACACAGTGGATGAATGCCCAGCGCATAAGCGTCGCCCAGCCGGTGGGCCAGCACGCGCACGGTGTCGAAATTCGCACGCATCACGGCGGGAATCACACACAGGCGAACGCCCAGGGAAGCGGCGCGCTCACGCGCTGCCTCAGCCAGCACGTGGTCGGGGCCGAATTCGGGGGCGTCGAGATGGCAATGGGTGTCAATCCACATGTCGGGATGGCGGTATAACCACCATTGTGGGGGCAAGCGCCGTTGGTGCCTGCCCATCGTTTCCTTCCCCCTCAAGTGGAGCCCATCATGAACAACTCCTTACAGCACCCGCGCGGGGTCCTGCGCCCACCGGCATGGTGTCTGCCCGCCATGTTGGTCATGCTGGCGGCCTGTGCCGGCGCAAGCTCTGCGCCAGCCGGAGCGGCCGCGTTGGTGGGCACAGAATGGCGTCTAGAAAGCATCAACGGTCTACCGGTGATGGACCGCTCTGCAGCGAGTCTGCAGTTCCCCGAGTCCGGCCGGGTCGCTGGCAATGGCTCGTGCAACACCTTTGTTGGCGCGGTGGCCGTTGACAATGAAAGCATCATCTTTCGCCAGATGGCCTCCACCAAAATGGCCTGCATGGGAGGTGCCGGCGAACAGGAAACCCGCTACATGGAAGCCCTTCGCCAGGCCCAGCGATACCAGGTGCAGGATGGGCAATTGCTGATCCATGTGCAGGGCATGGATCAGCCGCTGAGGTTCACGAAGAAATAGCCTGTCCGCCGGCGGCGCCTCAGGTCAGCACGCCTGCGGTCAGTCGCAAGGTGCGGGCGCAGCGCGCGGCCAGCGTTTCGTCGTGCGTGACCACGATGAAAGCCGTGCCTTGGTCCCGGGCCAGTTGCATCATCAGTTCGAACACGCCTTCGGCGGTACCGCGATCCAGGTTACCGGTGGGCTCATCGGCCAGCACACAAGCGGGCTGGGTCACCAGTGCGCGTGCGATGGCCACCCGCTGGCGCTCGCCGCCTGAGAGTTCGGCCGGTCGGTGGTGCAACCGCTCACCCAGACCCACACGGGCCAGCATCTGTGCAGCATGTTCCGCCGCTTGCGCGCGGGGCATGCGGCGGATCCACAGCGGCATGGCCACGTTGTCGCGGGCGCTGAACTCCGGCAGCAGGTGGTGGAACTGATAGACGAAGCCCAGGTGCTGGTTGCGCAGATGGCCTTGCTGCGCCGCGCCCAGACCCGCCAGCCCCTGGCCCATGAGCTGGACCGTGCCGCTGCTGGGCGCATCCAGCCCGCCCAGCAAATGCAGCAAGGTGCTCTTGCCCGAGCCGGACGCGCCCACGATGGCCACGGTCTCGCCGGCACGCACGGTCAGGTCGACGCCCTTCAGAACCGTCACGTCGAGTCGGCCTTCGGTGAAGCGTTTGGTGAGGCCGGTGGCGCTGAGCACCACGTCCGTTCGGGCCGAGCCTGTGGAAGCCGGGGCCAGGGTCTGAACTTCACTCATAACGCAATGCCTCCGCAGGGTTCACGCGGCTGGCACGCCAGCTGGGGTAAATCGTGGCCACAAACGACAGGATCAGAGAGATCACGCCGATGGGCATGATGTCGCTTTGCTGCGGATCGCTTGGCATGCGGCTGATGAGGTAGATGTCCTTGGGCAAAAAGCTCGCGCCCAGCAGGCTTTCCAGCGCCGGCACGATGGAGTCGATGTTGAAGGCGATGCCCAGGCCCAGCAACAGGCCCAGGCCGGTGCCAATGACGCCCACCATGGCCCCTTGCACCATGAACACGCCCATGATGCTGCCGGGGCTCGCGCCCAGGGTGCGCAGGATGGCGATGTCGGCGCGCTTGTCGGTCACGGTCATCACCAGCGTGGACACCAGGTTGAAGGCGGCCACGGCCACGATCAGCGTTAGGATGATGAACATCATGCGCTTTTCGAGCTGCACGGCCGCAAACCAGGTGCGGTTCTGGCGCGTCCAGTCGCGCACCAGAAGACCCTGGTCGAGTTGCGAAACCAGATCCATCGCCACTTCGCGCGCCTGGTGCAAATCCCTGATCTTCACCCGCACACCCGTGGGCCCTTCCACGCGGAAAATGCGTGCCGCATCGTCCATGTGCAGCATGGCCAGCGCGGAGTCGTATTCAAAGTGACCCGAATCGAACACGCCCACCACCGTCATCTGGCGGATGCGGGGCACCACCCCTGCGGGCGTGACCTGACCACTGGGCGCGATCAGCGTGACCGAATCGCCCGTGAGCACCCCCAGGCTGCGGGCCAGTTCACCACCCAGCACGATGCCGAACTCCCCCGGCACCAGGCGCGGCAGCACCGTGTCGGCCAGATCGGCGGCCAGATCGGTGACACGGGGTTCCAGCGCGGGGTCAATGCCGCGCACCACCGCGCCCTTCATGTCTTCGCCCCGGGCAATCAAGGCCTGTGCGGCCACGAACGGCGCCACGCCTGTCACTTCCGGGTGGCCCTCGATGGTGGCCATGGTGCCGGTCAGGTCGGGAATGGCCTGGCCGCTGGCGTCGAAGACCTCGATGTGAGAGAGCACGCCCAGCATGCGGTCGCGCACTTCCTTCTGGAAGCCGTTCATCACCGACAGCACGATGATGAGCGCAGCCACGCCCAGCGCAATGCCCAGCATGGACACGCCTGAGATGAAGGAGATGAAGCCGTTGCGCCGGGTGGCGCGGCCAGCGCGCGTGTAGCGCCAGCCCAGAATGAGTTCGTAGGGAGTTTGCATGTGTGGTTTCCAGGCGGGATTGTGGCATCCCCGACAATGCGGAGATGTCTGCCCCGCCCATGGCTCTTGAGCCTTCCCCGCACCTGCTGGTTCCTTTTGCCAGCGCCAGCGCGCCCGAATGCCAGGCCATGCTGAAAGCGCTCAAGCTGCCGCAGCTGGAGGCCTTGCTGGCGGAACTGGTGCTGGAACACACCGACCCGGGTCACGACCACAGCCTCAGCGCGCCGCACGAACGGGCTCAGGCACAAGCCCTGGGCATCGTGCAGGCAGACGGCACGGTCTTTCCCGATGGTCAGATTCCCTGGGCTGCGGCTTACAGCGAAACACCCACCACGCCGCAAGCCTGGTTCACGCCCTGCCACTTTCAGGTGGGCATGGACCAGGTAACCCTGCTGCCTGCCGACCAGTTCGGCCTTGACGACGCCCATGCACGGCCCCTCTTCGACGCGCTGACCCCGTATTGCCGTGAAGACGGCATCACCTTGACCTACGAAAGCGCAACGCGCTGGCGCGCCAGCGGCGACGTTTTGAAAGGCCTGGCCTGTGCCAGCCTGGATCGCGTCAGCGGGCGCACGGTGGACGGCTGGCTGGCCGACAATCCGCTTCAGCATGCCGGCAGCCAGTTGCTCAAGCGACTGCAGAGCGAAGCCCAGATGCTGTTCTACACCCACCCGGTGAACGACACGAGGGAGGCAGCCCGGCAGCCCATCATCAACGGTTTCTGGGTCAGCGGTGCCGGTGCCGCAGCTGTGGCCCCCGCCACCGACGCCGCACCCACCATGCCCGACGCCTTGCGCCAGGCCGCCTTGCGCGGCGACTGGGCGGCCTGGCAAGCGGCCTTGGCCGAGCTGGACGCCACCCACATACGTGCCTTGCGCGAAGCCACCCGGCGCGGAGAACCCGTGATGCTGACACTCTGCGGTGAGCGCCACGCGCAGCGCTGGACCAGCGTGCGGCGCGGCGCAGTTGCCCGCCTGGGCCAACGTTTCAAGAATCTGCTGGGCTCCAACCCGGCCTGGAAAGTGCTCGAATCCTTATGAAAATCATCACACGCGACGTGCCCCCGCGGGCTGTCTGGGCGCTGGAACAAGGTGGCGTGCATCCGCTGCTGGCGCGCCTGTTTGCCGCGCGCGGCATCACCAGCAAGGACGAGCTCGACGATGCACTCGGCCGGCTGATTCCACCCACCCAGATGCTCGGCGCGCAGGAGGCCGCCCGTGCGCTGGCCGACGCCATGACGGCCCGGCAACGCATCTGCATCGTGGCAGACTACGACTGCGACGGCGCCACCGCCTGTGCCGTGGCGGTGCGCGGCTTGCGCCTGCTGGGTGGGCCCATGGGTTTCGATAGCGTGGAATACCTGGTGCCCGACCGCGTAAACGACGGCTACGGCCTCACCCCGTCGATCGCCCGCCGCGTGAAGGAACGTGGCGCCGACTGGCTGGTGACCGTGGACAACGGCATTGCCAGCGTGGCCGGTGTGAAGGCGGCGCGGGAACTGGGTCTGAACGTGCTGGTGACCGACCACCACCTGCCCGCGGTGCAGGACGGCGAGGTGGTGCTGCCGCAGGACTGCATCATCGTCAACCCGAACCAGCCGGGGTGCAGCTTCGAGAGCAAATCGATTGCCGGTGTGGGCGTGATGTTCTATGTGCTGCTGGCACTGCGCGCAGAACTGCGAGAGCGCGGTGTGTTTTCCATTCAGACACAACCGAAGATCGATGCGCTCCTGCCCCTGATCGCCCTGGGCACGGTCGCCGACGTGGTCAAGCTCGACGCCAACAACCGCCGCCTGGTGGCACAAGGCCTCAGGCGCGTGCGGGCCGGCGCGTTACCGCCCGGCATGGCAGCGCTGTTCCAGGTGGCCGCGCGTCGGCCGGAGGTGGCCACCAGTTTTGACTTCGGTTTTGCTCTGGGGCCACGCCTCAACGCCGCCGGTCGCCTGGCCGACATGACACTGGGCATCGAATGCCTGATCACCGACGACGCCGGTCGCGCCGACGAACTGGCGCGCACGCTCGACGGCATCAACCGCGAACGCAAGACCATTGAGGGCGACATGCGCGAACAGGCGCTGATGCTGGCCGAAGAAATGTTCGATGAATCCGAAGAACCGCCGCCTGCGCTGGTGGTGTTCGACCCGGATTTTCACGAAGGCGTGGTGGGCATCGTGGCCTCGCGCCTGAAGGACAAACTGCACCGCCCCACCTTCGTGTTCGCCGCCAGCGCGGCCGACGGCAAGGAAAACGAACTCAAGGGTTCGGGCCGATCGATTCCCGGTTTTCATCTGCGCGACGCGCTCGACCTGGTGGCCAAGCGCCACCCGGGCGTGCTGCTGCGCTTTGGCGGCCATGCCATGGCAGCCGGCTGCACCATCGAAGAAGAGCATCTGGACACCTTTGAATCGGCCTTGCAGCAGGTCGCCCACGAATGGCTGGACGCCGCCACCCTGCAGCGCCGCCTGGAAGCCGACGGCCCGCTCGACACCCAGTACCGTCGCGCGGATCTGGTGGACACGCTGCACAAGGAGGTGTGGGGTCAGGGCTTTGCCCCGCCGGTGTTCTGCGAAGAGGTGCAGATCGTCTCGCAGCGCCTGGTTGGCGAAAAACACCTGGCGCTCAAGCTCAAGCATCAGGGCGAGCCAGTCGACGGCATCTGGTTCGGTCACACCGAACCACTGCCGGTGCGGGTGAAGCTGGCTTTCCGGCTCGATGCGGACGAATGGCAGGGTCAGCGCAGGGTGCGCTTCCTGATCGAAGCCGCTGAAATTTGACCCCGCGCCGCAGCGCAGCCCCCCGCCGCGCTTCGAGCGCCCCCTGACCGCAGGGGTGGTCTATGCAAGTGCCTTTCGAATCTGCCGCCAGTACACCGGCGTGAGGCTGCGCACCATCCAGTGATGCTCACACGTCCGCCTTCACCTCCGGCTGTCCACTGGCCGGATCGATCGGAAGCGTCACGCGGAAGACGGTCCCCTTCTCCCCTGTGCTCCGTACAGCAATATCGCCGTGGTGACTCTGCACGATGCCGTAGGACACAGCAAGCCCGAGTCCGGTGCCTTTGCCGACCGGTTTGGTCGTGAAGAACGGTTCGAATATGCGCGCTTGAACATCCGGAGCGATTCCGTTTCCCGTGTCCTCGATTTCGACCCAGACGGAGTCGCCCACCTGTGCACTCCGGATCCTGATCGTCCCTCTTTCCGGAATGGCCTGCCCAGCGTTGACCAGCAGATTCATGAAAACCTGATTCAACTGGAACGGGATGCAGCGGATTGGCGGCAGCTGCCCATAGTCTTTGACGACATCGGCCTTGTACTTCAGTTCGTTGGCCACGATGTTGAGCGTGCTGTCGATGCAGTTGTGTACGTCGGCCCATTGCCACTGCGCTTCGCCAGGATGCGAAAAATCCTTGAGATCCGCAACGATGCGCCTGACGCGCTCGATGCCGTCAAGCGATTCGTGCAACAACGTCGATGCGTCGTCGCGAATAAACGCATAGTCGATCTCCGTTTCCACATCGCGGATTCGTTGCCGCGACGGATCGTCAGGTGGACGGGCGCCCAGGGCGGCCTCGTAGGCGTCGGCCAGACGCAGGAACCCTGACAGGTAAGACTGGAACGTCCCCAGATTGGACTTCACGAAACCGACCGGGTTGTTGATCTCGTGGGCGACACCCGCAGCCAGCTGTCCCACGGCAGACATCTTCTCCGCCTGCAGCAGCTGCATCTGCGTCTCCTGAAGCCGCTTGTTGAGGGCTTTCAGGGCAGCGAGCTGCTCCGCCCGCTCACTCTCGAGACTTTTGCGCTCGGTGATGTCCTCGACGATGGACCAGACGTAGTGCTGATCGCCATGACCGGCGATTCGCACCCCGCAGGTCTGTACCGGAACGCGTTGCCCATCCTGGCGGCAGTACTCCAGCTCGATCGTGCCGTAGCGGCCGACATTCTCGATCGCCTGCCGCATGCCGGTCACTTCGTCGGCGTACCGCGCGGGAACCAGAGACCACATGTCCGTCTTTTTCAACACGTCGTCCGAGCAGCCGAGGAGGCGCTGGTAGGCACCGTTGCACTCGATATGGCGGCCCTGCTGGTCGACCAGTGCGATACCAAGCGGCGAGTGTTCGAAAAGCGCGCGGAGCTTCTCGTCACTGGCTGCTTCGGCCAGCTTGCGTTCGGTGATATCGAGCGCCAGGCCAATGACCGCCGGTTGTCCGTCGAACGGCATGGCGCGTCCGTGGACTTCGATGTGAATCCGCCGCCCGTCGCGGCGCAAACCGACGAACGAATAGCGCATTTCCGGCACTTCGCCTGCGGCCCGGCGGCGCACGTTCTCGGCGACTCTTTCGCGATCTTCAGGGGCAATCAAATCCGAAATCTTGAGTGAGTCGATGATGTCGGCGGGCGAAGCGTAGCCAAAGATGTTGGCAAACTCCTGGTTGACGTACTTGAAACGGCCATCCTGGATCACGTAGATCGCAGCCAATGTTTGCTCGACCAGCGCCTGGAGCCATTCACCCGGAAAAGCAAAGCCGTCGGATTCGGCGGTGCTTTCCGGCTTGCGCATGTCTTGGTTCTCGCTCAATGCATTCCCCCGCTCCGTCGAGATGTCTCCGCTGTGTGGACGGGGCCCCGTTTGAAGCATGGCCGCATATGGCGTGCCTCTTTGTGGCCAAAATGCCCGGTGACCACGGGCATCTCCAGCGGACAGCGCACTGTCAACCGCCGTTTCCAGGTTCAGCCCATCAGGGCTTCTCGCACGGCGGCCAGTTGCCGGCGAGACACCGCCAGGCGTTCGTCGACCCCGTCGAGCCGCACCGTCCAGCCTTCGCCGTCGACCGGGTCGTTGTGTTTTTCCACCGCGCGCACGGCGCGGCGGGCCACCAGGGCATTGCGGTGCACGCGCACGAACAGATGCGCATAGCGCTGTTCAAGATCGCTCAGGGCACCGTCGTAGATGTGTTCCTTGTCGGCGGTGCGAACGGTGATGTATTTGAGTTCGGCCTTGAGGTAGATCACATCGGTCAGGGCCACGCGTTCGCTGCGGCCACGTTCCTGGATGATCAGGCTCTCGCCCATGCCACCACCGTCATGGGCATTCTGTTCAGACGCGCTGAGCTGCCGCAGCACTTTCTGCAAGGCCTGCTGCAGGCGCTCGCGGCGGACCGGCTTGGTGAGGTAGTCCACCGCTTCCAGTTCGAAGGCATGCACTGCGTGCTCGGCATAGGCCGTGACAAACACCACCGCAGGCGGCGCTTCCATCTGGCGCAGGGCGCCAGCCAGTGCCATGCCATCCACGCCGGGCATGTGCACGTCCAGCAGCACCAGGTCGCACTGGCCGCGCTGGATGTGTTCCATGGCCTGCACAGCGTTGCCGGCCTCGCCCACCACGTCGGCACGCGGATCGGTGCATTCGGCCAGCAAGGTGCGCAGCCGCGACCTTGCCAGCGCTTCGTCGTCAACGATCAATACCTTCAGTGTCATGTCGTGCTCCGTTGCCAGACCGGCTTCAATGCCTCGGTCTTCAATACCCGCTTATACCGGTATTTCCAATCGCACCTGAAACACCCCCTTGACCAGGGCGCTTTGGAACCGGCCTTGCACATCATGCAGCAGTGTCAGACGTTGCCGGACATTGTCCAGCGCCAGCCCGTGACCACGTTTGCCACTGCCCGCCGGTACCGTGTTGGTCACCTTGATGATCACCACCCCATCGCGCCGCTTGGTGCTGATGCGCACCACCGCGCCTTCGGGGCTGGGTTCCACCCCGTGCTTGACGGCGTTTTCCACCAGCGGCTGCAGGATCAGCGACGGCAGCTTGGCCTTGGAGGCGGTCTCGTCGATGCTCCATTCCACTTTGAGGCGGTCGCCAAACCGCACTTGTTCAATGGCCAGGTAGTGCTCGGCGAGTTCCAGTTCCTGCCACAGTGGCACGGCTTCCTTGGTGTCTGCCAGGGCATGGCGAAACAGTTCGCTCAGGTCTTCCAGCAGGTTTTCAGCCTTGGCCGGCTCTTCACGCACCAGCGCAATGGCGCTGTTGAGGGTATTGAACAGGAAGTGCGGGCGGATGCGTGCCTGCAGCTCAGCCAGTTGGGCCGTGGTGCCTGCGGGTGCACGCGCCTTGGCCCGCCACACCAGGGCTGCCACCAGCACCGAAGCCATCAAGCCACCCGCCGCCGCACTGGCCAGCCAGGGCGCATGATCCAGCAGCCCCATCCAGGCCAGCTGACCACAACCGTACAGGCCGGCCAACGCACCCCCAACCACGCCCACCGTCCACTGCGCCGGCATGGGCAGCTGGCTCAGCGGTCGCTTGAGTGCACAGGCCGCCAGCAGCCACACCAGCACGGCGGGCAACGCCGCGCTGGTGAGCACGGCCACTTCGGTGAACCAGGCCATCCAGGTTTGCGCCTTGAACAGGGCGGCCACCACCACCACGGTCTGCACAAACAGCACCGCGCGCATCACCACGCCGACCTTGCAGGTGTCGAACACCATTTCGCGCTGGCGCGCGACTTCGGGCATCTGCGACAACGGCAGGTTGCCTAAGCCGTGGTTCAAGTCCTGGAAGGTCGATAAAATCCGGGAGTCTTTCATGGGTGCATCACGGTCAGGGCCGCCAAAGGGGCGACCGTTGCCTTGCGGTCGTATTGTCTGTCGCAGCGATGATCAACTTGTCGCTACCGCCCATGCCTCTGGCGAAATCCGCCGTTCACCTCTCCATCCAGCCGCTGGCAACACCATGTCCACCAATCAACTCGATAAGAAATCCGAAGCCTGGTCCGCCCTATTCTCGGAGCCCATGAGCGAATTGGTCAAGCGATACACCGCCAGCGTCTTTTTTGACAAGCGGCTGTGGCTGGCCGACATCACCGGCAGCCTGGCCCACGCAGAGATGCTGGCCGTGCAAGGCATCATCGGTGCCGACGACCGTGAAGCCATCGAGCGCGGCATGGCGCAGATTCGCAGCGAGATCGAAGACGGCAGCTTTGAGTGGAAGCTGGACCTTGAGGATGTGCACCTGAACATCGAAGCCCGCCTGACGCAACTGGTGGGCGACGCCGGCAAGCGCCTGCACACCGGGCGCAGCCGCAACGACCAGGTGGCCACCGATGTGCGCCTGTGGCTGCGCGACGAGATCGACCTGATCGTGCCGCTGCTGAACGAGCTTCAGGCCGCCCTGGTGGACGTGGCGGAGAAGAACGTGGACGTGATCCTGCCCGGCTTCACCCATTTGCAGGTGGCCCAGCCCGTGAGCTTTGCGCACCACCTGCTGGCCTACGTGGAAATGTTCAGCCGCGACGCCGAGCGCATGGCCGACGTGCGCCGCCGCACCAACCGCCTGCCGCTGGGCTCGGCCGCGCTGGCCGGCACCACCTACCCGCTGGACCGCGAACGCGTCGCACGCACGCTGGGCATGGTGGATGAAAAAGGCGAACCGCAGGTGTGCCAGAACAGCCTGGACGGCGTGAGCGACCGCGACTTCGCCATCGAATTCACCGCTGCGGCCAGCCTGTGCATGGTGCACATCAGCCGCTTCAGCGAAGAGCTGATTCTGTGGATGAGCCAGAACTTCGGCTTCGTGAAAATCGCCGACCGCTTCACCACCGGCTCATCGATCATGCCGCAGAAGAAAAACCCAGACGTGCCCGAACTCGCGCGCGGCAAGACCGGCCGCGTGGTGGGCCACCTCATGGGCCTGATCACGCTCATGAAGGGCCAGCCACTGGCCTACAACAAGGACAACCAGGAAGACAAGGAACCGCTGTTCGACACGGTGGACACGCTCAAGGACACGTTGCGCATCTTCGTGGAAATGGTGGGCGGCCAGCCGAACCCGGCCACCGGCGTGAAGGAAGGCGGCATCACGGTCAACGCCCTGGCCATGGAAGAAGCGGCTAAAAAAGGCTACGCCACCGCCACCGACCTGGCCGACTACCTGGTAAAAAAAGGCCTGCCCTTCCGCGATGCCCACGAAACCGTGGCCCACGCAGTCAAGGCCGCCGTGTCACACAACTGCGACCTGTCCGAGCTTCCGCTGGCGGTGCTGCAGGGCTTCAACGCCAGCATTGAAAAAGACGTGTACGAGTGCCTGAGTCTGCGCGGCAGCCTGAACGCCCGCAACACGCTGGGTGGCACGGCGCCGGCGCAAGTGCTGCACCAGATCGCCCGGCATCGCGCGCGTTTGGGCTGAATGGCCCGGCCTGTCCATCAGTTGCAGTGGTCAGGCTGAGGCACTTCGGTGCACTGCTGGTAAGCCTCGGGCTTGAGGCCACCGCCCACCAGCCGGTAAGTGTCGAAACACGCCGCACTGAGCGCATACGCGTGCCATTGGCGCTCGCAGGCTGTCGTGTCGGCTGGCAATGGCGCGGTGGCGGGCTCCGCGCGGTCCTTGAAACGCTCAGGCACATCGGTGACCACGCGGTAGTACACGCGACCACCGTCGTCCGTCCAGCGGACCAGCTCGGTTGACTGAGCCGCCAACGACAGGCACAAAACGGCCGCCAGACCGAGCGATCGGCACAATTGGGGCCACAGGTGCTTCAGCTTCATGCCCCCTACGACCCGCTCAGCGGCTTGGGGTTCCAGGCAGCGCCATCGGTCTGCCGAACGGGCTGCTTGCCGTTTCCAGGGCTTGACGTGCGTCAAGCCGCTGCGAGCCCTCACCCGGTAGAGTCAATCCCCATGGAAGCCACCGCCCACCCCACCTCCGCCCTCGAATGGTCGCCCGCCCTCTGTGTGGGCGACCACCGCATGGACAACACCCACGCCGAGTTCGTCGACCAACTCAACCAGCTGTTGGCCACCCCCACCGACCAGCAACTGCCGCTGTATCAGGCCTTCCTGGCGCACACGGTAGAACACTTCGCACAGGAAGAACGCTGGATGCTGGCCACCGGCTTCTCGGCCGATAACTGCCACGCCGCCCACCACGCCACCATCCTGGAAACCATGCGTGCCGTGGAAACACACTTCGAACAGGGTGATACCGAAATCATCACCCGCCTGGCCGAAGCGCTGGCTGAGTGGTTCCCCCAACACGCCGCCAGCATGGATGTCGGCCTGGCGCTGCACCTGCAGTCGGTGGGCTTCAACACCCAGACCGAAACCCTGGTCGACCCCAGCGTGGTGCGCCCGGCCAGCATGAGTGGCTGCGGGAGCGTGAGCTGCAGTTGAGGCGCGAGCCGGACTGATCTGACCTGACGCCTTCCCCCAGCGGGGAAGGAGCAAGCCACGGCATGCGTCGTCTTGAATCGTGCCATGCCGATCACGGCGCAACGCTGGCGCCCTATATTCGCGGTATATCCCACCGGGAGACCGCCCTGAACACCACCACCGCCTTCACCATTCGCTTCTCGCAGGCGGTGCATCTGCCAGCCGATCAAGACCATGGACGTGTCCAGCGTCAACGCCCGGGTCAGCGCTTCGATGTGAGCATGACCAGCTGAACATGGACTCGCTGATCTCCGCCGCCGCCCGCGCCCTGGCCACCGGTGACCCGCTGGGTGCGCTCAAGCGGGTGGCCTTGCGCGATGATCCGCCGGCGCTGGCGTTGCGGGGCATTGCCATGGCACAACTGGGCGAGCACCCACGGGCGCGTGAGCTGTTGCGGCGCGCAGGCAAAGGCTTTGGTGCGCACGAGGAACTGTCGCGCGCTCGCTGTGTGGTGGCCGAGGCCGAAGTGGCGCTGGCCATGCGCGATGTCGGCGAGTCGCCGCGTGAGTTGCACGCCGCCGTGGCCACGCTGGAAGCACGGAACGACCGCGTCAATGCGATGCAGGCGCGACTGGTGGCGGCGCGCCGCAGCGTGCTGCTGGGCCGGCTGGACGAAGCGGCGGCCGCCCTGGCGCCGCTGGATGCCCAGGGCCTGCCGCCCCTGGTGGTGGCCGCCGCCGAGCTGACCCGCGCCGAGCTGGCGCTGCGCGCCCTGCACACCGGAACGGCCCATGCCGCGCTGGACCGCGCGCAGCAGGCCGCCGAACAGTCAGGGGTGCCGGCCCTGGTGGCTGAGGTGGCGCACACCCGAACGGCGCTGGAACAACCCGCCGCCCGCCTGTTGCAAAAAGAGGGCGAGCGGCTGCTGCGGCTGGACGAAGTGGAGGCGCTGCTCGCCTCCGGCACCCTGGTGATCGACGCCTGCCGGCACGGCCTGCACGCCGGTGGCCAGTGGCTGCCGCTGACGGGCCGGCCCGTGCTGTTTGCCCTGGCGCGTGCGCTGGCCGAAGCCTGGCCGGGCGATGTGGACCGCCGCGCCCTGATCGAACAGGTGTTCCGCACCCGCCGGCCCGACGAGACCCACCGCGCCCGCCTGCGGGTGGAGATGGGCCGCCTGCGCGCGCTGGTCGCCAGCATGGCCCACATTTCTGCCACGCCGCGCGGCTTTGCTTTGCAGCCGCTGGATCAGCGGCCGGTGGCGGTGCTGGCGCCACCGGTGGACGGTGAAGAAGCTTCACTGCTGGCGCTGCTGGCCGACGGCGCGGCGTGGTCCACTTCTGCCCTGGCGCAGGCCCTGGGCGTGAGCCAGCGCACCGTGCAGCGCGCGCTGGCCGATCTGGAAGCACAAGGGCGCGTGCGCAGCCTGGGTCAGGCCCGTGCGCGTCGCTGGCTGGCACCGCCGCTCACGGGTTTCACGACGATCTTGTTACTCCCCGCTTCGCTGCCGTTTGAATAGAGTCACGTCAACGCACCGACCTTTTGGTGTTCAACAGGAGATTGACGATGACCACCCTCACACCCCAGAAAGACACCATCACTCAGGCCGCCGAGGTCGTGCGCGAATACGGCCCCTTCCCCGGCGCCACCATGGTGGCCGGCGTCACACACGATGGCCAGCACGTGTGGGCCGCCGTGGGCCCGCACCTGGTGGCCTTTGACCCAGAGAGCGGTGAACCCGTGCGCACCATCGCACAGCCCGGCGACGCCGGCACCGCGTTCGACGGCACCCACCTCTACCAGATCGCCGAAGCGCGCATCGACAAGATCGACCCCGCCACCGGCAAAGTGGTGCACACCATTCCCGCGCCCGGCAAAGGCAACGATTCCGGCATGGCCTGGGCCGAAGGCAGCCTGTGGGTGGGCCAGCACCGCGACCGTAAGATCCACCAGATCGACCCCGCCACCGGCGCCATCCGGCGCACCATCGAATCCAACCGCTTCGTCACCGGCATCACCTGGGTGGACGGCGACCTGTGGCACGGCACCTGGGAAAACGACGAAAGCAGCCTGCGCCGCATCGACCCCGCCAGCGGCGCCGTGCTGGAACAACTGGACATGCCACCCGGCACCGGCGTGAGCGGCCTGGAGTCTGACGGTGCCGACCTGCTGTACTGCGGCGGCGGCATGAGCGGCAAGGTACGCGCCGTGCGCCGCCCCCGTCCCGCGCGAGCCTGATCGCTGCACCCTTTCCTTTCCCCTGAAACACCGTGGATGACCCACCTGCCTCCAAGGCGGGCAGGCCCCGGTGCGCCTTTTTTCAACCCCGAACGGCTCAACGAGCCAAGGAGCCTGCCATGACCGCCACGACTGCCACACTGACCGAAGCCACCCTCGCCCACCACCCCGTGGTGGCCCACGACCAATGGATCGCCCAGCGCAAGGCGCTGCTGGCACAAGAAAAAGCCCTGAGCCACCAGACCGACGAACTCGCCCGCCAGCGCCGCGCCCTGCCCTGGGTGCGCCTCGACAAAACCTATGTGTTCGACACGCCCCAAGGCAAGCGCACGCTGGCCAATCTGTTCGACGGCCACAGCCAGTTGATGGTGCAGCACTTCATGCTGGGCCCGGACTGGGAACAGGGTTGCCCAAGTTGTTCTTTCATGGCCGACCACCTCGACGGCATGCTGCCGCACCTGGCGCAGCGCGACCTGGCCGTGCGCGTGGTGTCGCGCGCGCCATTGGCCCAGATTGAACACTTCCAGCAGCGCATGGGCTGGCAGTTTCCCTGGGTGTCGTCACACGGCAGCGACTTCAACTTCGACTTCTGCGTGAGCTTCACCCCGCAGGACGCTGCGCGCGGTGAAGTGCACTACAACTACAGCACGCAGCCCTACACGGCGTCAGAATCGCCCGGCCTGAGCGTCTTCACCAAGGACGCCAGCGGCACCGTCTTCCACACCTACTCCACCTACGGCCGCGGGGTGGAAGCCATGATGGGCACCTACAACCTGCTCGACCTCACCCCCAAAGGCCGGGACGAAGACAGCCTGCCCTACACCATGGCCTGGGTGAAGCACCACGACCGCTACGATTCGGCGCCCAAAGCGACCACGGCCAACGGATGCTGCGCTTCGCACGCCTGATGCCCGCGAGTCAGAGAGGCAGCGAGGCTCACCGTGCAAGCCCCGACAGACACCCTGTGGCCCTGGCTGGTGGTGGCCGGCATGGGCGCCCTGCACGGTCTGAACCCCGCATCGGGCTGGGCCATCGCCGCCGCCTGGGGACTGCACGCGCGCAGCCGGGCACAGGCCTGGTGGGCGCTGCTGCCCATTGCGCTGGGCCACGCCGCTTCGGTGGCCCTGATGGCGGTGGCCGTGGTGTATGGGTGGTCGTTCGATCGCACGGTGTTGCAGCTTCTGGCCGCCACCTTGCTGGTCATCGTGGTGGCATTGCGCCTGCGGCGGCGCAAGGCTTCACCCCACCGTGGAACCAGCGACACCGCAGGCCTCGCCCTAGGTTCCTTTTTGATGGCTGGCGCACACGGTGCGGGGCTTATGCTGGTGCCCGCCCTGGTACCGCTGTGCCTGGGCACAGGCCCCCCGGTCAGCGAGGCCGCCACTGTGAGGCCACTCGCCCTGGCGCTGGCGGCAGTGAGCATTCACATGGCGGCCATGCTGCTGGTGACGGGGATCATGGCGGCCGGCGTATGCGCGGGCGCCAACCGTCTCACACGCTTGACCGGAGCCGCATGGAAGGCCCGGCGTGCGGCGGGCGCCCCACGGGGTGTACCGCTTAGTTCCAACTTGTCGAAACCCGAGACCCCTGATCGTCATGAGCATGCGGCCACGGCTTCAGAACCCGCTTCACACCCATTCCAGGCATCAACATGACCAACTCAACCACTCCCATCTCCACACCCACCCACACCGGCAGCTGCCACTGCGGCCGCATCGCCTTTGAAGTCCAGGGCGAGATCGACAGTGCCCTCGCCTGCAACTGCTCCATCTGCTCACGCAAGGGCTCACTGCTCTGGTTCGTGCCGCGAAGCAGCCTGCGGCTCAAGACGCCCGAAGACGACGCCGCCACCTACACCTTCAACAAACACCACATCCGCCACCGCTTCTGCCCGGTCTGCGGCATGCACCCCTATGGCGAAGCCACCGACCCGAAAGGCAACGCCGTGGCGGCGATCAACCTGCGCTGTGTGGACGGTATCGACCTGGCCGCCATTCCGGTACAGCAGTTCGATGGCAAGAGTGTTTGATGAGCGCTGGAGCGCACCGCCGCACCCTTACCCACGAGCGCTGCTGCAGGTGCCTGTGCAAATGAAGGGAACGTCAGCCGCGAGCCAGATCCAGCAGCCCCTGCCCTGTGAGGCGGTAGCGAATCCACTCGGACTGAGGCCGCGCACCCAGGCTGTCATAGAACTCGATGGCGGGCGTGTTCCAGTCCAGCACGCTCCATTCAAACCGCCCGCAGTCATGCTCCACTGCGATCTGCGCCAGGTGCCGAAGCAATGCCTTGCCCGCACCCAGGCCACGGTGCTTCGGGGAAACGTACAGATCTTCCAGGTAAAGGCCGTGGCGCCCCTGCCAGGTGGAATAGTTGAAGAAATACACCGCAAAGCCCACGGGCGTGTCCCCGTCCAGGCAGATCAAGCCGAACACCTTGGGGCTGGGGCAGAACAGCGTGCGCTGCACATGCTCAGGTGTGGCCAGCACCTCGCTTTCAGCTTTCTCGTAGATGGCCAGCTCGCGCACAAATTGCAGGATGAGATCGGTGTCTGCGGGCGTGGCTGGGCGGATGTGGAGTGTGGTCATCAATCGGGTTTCGCAGGTGTTCAGATCGGGGAAGTATCTGGCGAAACGCATGTCGGGTGAGCCTCCCTGGCCACCCGCTGCACCCTGGCGATCAGACCAGGGCGTTGACCTGCGTGCCCAACGACCCGTCACTCGCGAGCGGCAGATCGCCCGCCACGGCGTTCAGCAGCGCCGCAGACGCCGATGCCTGCATGTCCATGGCCTTCTTCAGCAGGCCGATTTGTGCGTCTTGCGAGGTCTGGTTGTTGCGTGTCTGAAGCACGCGGTCGACGAGCAAGGCGGGGGAGATGGTTGCGTCCATGGTGAGTCCCTGATTGGTGTTGGTTGCGTCACTATCGGCGTACAGCACGTTCTACTTTAGTTGCGGGTCCGGATCTCTTGCCAACCTGGCACCAAACCGTACAAAATGTCCGCGATGGCCTATACCAAAGTGCAGCGGCATTTGGGACTCCCTCCACAAAGGAACCCATCGCATCCCTCCATAATTCCTATTGCAACTCGTCCACCGCAAGCAAGTGAAGAATTAAGCATGCGTACTGTCAGCATGCAATTATCAAAATCCGACCCTTCTGTACACTTTCTGCAAAACCCAAACCTATCACTACCACGCAGATTTTTCATCAGCGCGAGGCACCAATGAGTATTGAAGAAAAAGCGGTTGAAGAAACAGCCAAAACATTAAGGCAGTACATTGATCCGATGTTATTGGCACCTTTATCCGAATTAGGCTTGCTTACAAAAGACAAAATAGCATTCTGGCGATTTAAGAATCAAGTCGAAATGCTCAAGAGAACCAAGGAAATTATTGACAATTCCGGATTTGACACCAAGACCATTAGCGCCTCGATTACACCTGACTTGGTGGTACCTCTTATAGAATCCAGCGGCGATTCAAGCGATCAGAATATTCGAGAAATGTTTGCAAGACTGCTCGCAAATGCAATAAAAAATCCTGACGGCGAGGTGGTACACCCAAGCTACGCAAAGGCGTTAAATCAACTTGCACCACTTGACGCATATCTGGTGAACATTCTATTTCAGCTTGTGAAGCGTTATGAAATAGCTCAAAAGGCAGGGCAAAAACTCAAAAACATAAAAGGCGAATTCCCCATATACCGCCAAATCATGCTAAATTTAGAATCAGCCCGAAAAACAACCGAGAAAACAGATGAAGTCATTACAATCTCATTTCAGAATATTAGAAGACTTGGCCTTTGCGATCAAGGCAAGGAAGTCTTAAACTTCCTAAATCGAAATGAAATCCTAGTCTTTACCGACTATGGATATTCGTTAGCCTCACAGTGCATTGACAACTAAAAGGTCGCGTCCGCTGAACGAAATTACCCCCTGCTAAAAACAGTTCACCGGCAAGTGAGCTTTGGCAATATCAGTCCTGTCGACACCCATCACCGTCATCTTCTCAGGCGCCTTCGCATGACCACAAACCCAGGCCACCGGCACGATGGGCGAGTCTTCCACCACGGCGGGGCGCAGCGTCAGCGTCTTGCCCTGCAGTGCGCCATTGGCGCGATTGCCGAAAAGAATGTGGATGGCACCCTCTTCCACCGTGATCGACTTCACCACGTTGTTGACCATCTTGTCGGCCGCCGGCAGGCCCGCGCTTTCGTTGTCTTCAGGCAGTGTCTGGGTGGTGGCCCAGGCGGCGGCCACGGGTCCTTTGGCGATGTTCGCCAGCGGCATGGCCTCGACGATGTTTTCGCGGATGTACTTGCCTGCCAGGCTGGGTGCGGCCAGTAGCGCAAGGATGGCGATGATGGCGACCACGACCATCAGTTCGATCAGTGAGAAGCCTTGGTGGTGGGGCTTGGAGGTTTTCACGTGGGTATGGGCGATCAGGTGCCGGCTGAAGATGGCTGCATTCTGCTGCATTGGAGTGAGCTGTCCGCGCGTGGCTTGAATACCATCCACTCTGCCAACAACCGCGCCGTCGTGGGCTCGCCGTCGACGACGCTCCTCATCACTGCTTTCCCTTCAAGCGATAAACACCCATGACCATCCATGTGCGTCAAGCCAGGCCTGAAGATGCGGCGGCCGCGTGTCGAGTGGTTCGCAACGCCATCGAACAGTGCTGCGCAGAAGACCATGAGGGCGACCCGGCGCGCATGGATGCTTGGTTGCGAAACAAGACACCTGAAAACTTCGTCACCTGGATTCAACGCGACGATCTCTATTGCGTCGTTGCTGGGGGTAAGGCCGATGTGATCGGCTTTGGCATGGCATCGGCTGCAGGCGAACTTCTGCTTTGCTACGTTGCCCCGGCAGTGCTCCACCAGGGCGTTGGCAAGGCGTTGCTGCAAGAGATTGAGCAATGGGCGAGCGCCGCCGGGCTCACCGAACTGCGGCTGGAAAGCACGAAAACCGCCCTGGCTTTTTACAAGCGCAATGACTTTGTCGCGTGCGGGCCAGCTGTGAGCTTTGCCGGCATGGCAGGCCACCCGATGCGCAAAGTGTTGCCTGACGCGGCACCCCCCAAATAGGGTGTGAAGTCCACTAACGGGTGAAGGCGCTACAGACCCAATGGCGCCGCAAGTGCGGCTGTGCCGGCGCCCGGTTCAGGTTCATTGGCCGCCGAGCAAGGCCTCTTTCAAGCGCATGTCGACCGGCGAGCTGCCCAGCCAGATGCGCAGGATCATCTGGAAGAATTCGGCGTCGTCAACGGGCTGACCCTGGGCCTCGCCCTGGATGAAAAACTGCGTGCCTTTGCCCGGAACGAACTCCATCGCAAAGGTGTGGCCTTCGGCCAGGAAGCTTTTGCCCGAAAAGATGTCGATCAGCCGCGTGGTGGCAGGTATGTGCCGACCCATCAGTTCGGGGGAGTTGTTGTCTTTCAAGCCGCGCATGAAAGCCAGCCCCAGATCGGTGCCCGACACCTTGCGCAGTGCGACAAAGCTCAAGCGCTTCGGGCCGGGCTGCGCCAGCACCGCCTCTGTGGTCTTGGCGACGGCAGGCAGGTACATCGCCATGTCGTACACCTTGAAGATCGCCTTGTAGCGCGTGCCCGTGCCATTCAATACCAGCGTGGTGCCGGCCAAGGTGGTGGTTGCTTCAAAGGCGGTGGCGGCACCCGCCACGCCTGTGGCAGCGAGCAGCGCTGTGGCCAGTGCCAGCCTGAGGAAGTTGCGGGTGTTCAGCGCCATCGGTTTGTCTCCCGAGTTGTGGTTTTGCGGAAAATGTATCCAGATGTGAAGTATGAGCAGTGGCGGTGCCCGCTCAGCGGTCGGGCGCTACCGTCTGGCGTCAAACGCACGATCGTTTGAAGCAGCCAATTCTTTAAAACGGGGCATCGATCCAAGCGAGCACACTTCCCGTACAGTGCTCAGCATGCCCCCCAGAAACGACCTGCCCCCACTGATCAACGCCCTGCTGGACCCGGCCCGCTTTCCGCACAAGGTGGAGGAAGTGGCGCTGATGGAAACGCACGGCGCCTGGGTGCTGCTGGCGGGCGAGTTCGCCTACAAGATCAAGAAGCCGGTGCGTTTTCCGTTCATGGACTTCAGCACCCTGGCCCTGCGACGCCAGGCCTGCGAAACCGAAGTGCGGGTGAACCGGCGCTTCCAGAACCTGGATCGGCCGGCAACCCAGCTGTACCTGGGGGTGCTGCCCATCCTGGGCACACCGGGGGAGCCGCGCTGGGGCGAACCGGGCACAGCCGACGCGGGGAAGGCGATCGAGTTCGCGGTGCAGATGCGCCGCTTCGACGAGGCGACCCGGCTCGACCACCTGTGCGAGCGCGCTGCACTGACTTCCGAGCACATGACCGGGCTGGCGCGGCGCATGGCGTCGTTCCAGGCCCGGGCCGCCGTGGTGGGCAGCAGCCAGCCCTGGGGCCACCCCACCGCCGCCATGCGCTGGCCGCGCGACAACTTCGACGCCCTGCGCAAGGCCTTGACCGAACCCGCCGACGCGGCCCTGGTGCGCGAGCTGAGCGACTGGACCGAGCAGCGCTTCAACGCCATCGAACCGTTGCTGTCGCGGCGGCGCCAGAAGGGCCGCGTGCGCGAAGGGCATGGCGACCTGCACCTGGGCAATTTGGTGCTGATCGAAGACGAGGTGCTGCCCTTTGACGCGATCGAGTTCAACGACGCGCTGCGTTGGATCGACGTGGCCAATGACATGGCCTTTGCCTGGATGGACCTGCTGGTCCACGCCCGCCCGGGCCTGGCCAACGTGCTGCTGAGCGCCTGGCTCGACGCCAGCGGCGATGTGTCTTCACACACGGTGTGGACCTTTTTTGCCAGCTACCGCGCCGGGGTGCGCGCCAAGGTGGCGGCGATCCGCCTGGAGCAGCTGGGCGGCGAAGGCAGTTCACCCGAAGCCGACGCGAGTATGGCCGAAGCGCGGCGCTACCTCGCGCTGGCACGTGACATTGCCCACCCGCCAGCACCGCGCTTGCTCATCACACACGGCCTCTCCGGCAGCGGCAAGACCTGGGCTTCCAGCCGCTGGCTCGCGGCTGAGACCAGCGGGCGCGCGATCCGCCTGCGGTCCGACGTGGAGCGCAAGCGCCTGCACGGCCTGAGCGCGCTCGCCACCAGCGGCTCAAGCCTGAACAGCGGGCTCTACACCCCCAAGTCGCACGGCGACACGTATGGCTCGCTGCTGTCGCGCGCGCGCATGCTGCTGGCCGATGGCTGGACGGTGCTGGTGGACGCGGCCTTTCTGCGCGCCGCCGAGCGCGCCGAGTTTGCGGCGTTGGCCCAGGGTGCGGGCGTGCCTTTCCACATTCTGGCCTGCGAGGCGCCAGTGGAAGTGCTGCGCCAGCGCATCACCGACCGGCAGGCACGCGGGGCCGATGCTTCGGAGGCCACGGTGGAGGTGCTGGAGAAACAGCTGGAGTGGCTGGAGCCGCTGGATGCGAGCGAGCGCGCCTGTGTGATCTGATCAGGTTCCGGCGCGCTCGAGCATGGCGTGCAGCAGCACGTTGCAGCCAGCGGTGATGTGCTCGGGCTCGGCGCTTTCGATCTCGTTGTGGCTGATGCCGTCCTTGCAGGGAATGAACACCATGCCGGCGGACGCGAGGCGCGCCATGTACACCGCGTCGTGCCCGGCGCCAGAGACGACCGGCATGTGGCTGTAGCCGAGCTTCGCAGCGGCGCGGCCCACGGCGTCCACGCAGTCGGGGTGGAAGACCTGGGCGGGGTAGTTGGACACCATTTCAATCTCGATCGGCAGGCCCGTTTTGGTGCTGAGCTTGGTGGCCACGGCGCGGATGTCCTGGTCCATGCTTTCGCATTCGGCATCGGTGGCGTTGCGCAGGTCGATGCTGAACTTGACCTGGCCCGGGATCACGTTGCGGCTATTGGGATGCACATGCACCATGCCCACGGTGCCGCGCCCGTGCGGTGGGTGGCGGTGGGCGCAGGCCACCACTTCCTGCATCAGATGCGCGGCCACCTGCAGCGCGTCCTTGCGCAGGGCCATGGGCGTGGGGCCGGCGTGGGCTTCCATGCCGGTCACGGTGCAGTTGTACCAGCGGATGCCCAGCACGCCGCTGACCACGCCAATGGTCTTCTGATTGTCTTCAAGCACCGGGCCCTGTTCGATGTGAGTTTCAAAGTAGGCGCCGATGGGGTGGTCGCCCGGCTCCTGATCACCGATGTAGCCGATGCGCTCCAGCTCGTCCTTCACCGTCTTGCCTTCGGTGTCGGTGGCCGCGTAGGCGTGCTCCAGCGTAAAGGCCTTGGCAAACACGCCCGAGCCCATCATCACCGGCACAAAGCGCGAGCCTTCTTCGTTGGTCCAGAACGCGACTTCGATCGGTGCTTCGGTTTCGATGCTGTGGTCATTGAGCGTGCGCACCACTTCGATGCCCGCGAGCACACCGTAGTTGCCGTCGAACTTGCCACCGGTGGGCTGGGTGTCGATGTGGCTGCCGGTCATGATGGGTGGCAGGCTGTTGTTGCGGCCGGGGCGGCGCATGAAGCCGTTGCCGATCTTGTCGATGGTGACGCTCATGCCGGCTTCGCGCGCCCAGCGTGTGACAAGGTCGCGGCCCTGTTTGTCCAGATCGGTCAGGGTGAGGCGGCACACGCCGCCTTTGGGCGTGGCGCCGATTTTCGCGAGTTCCATGAGCGAGTCCCAGAGGCGTTCGCCGTTGATGCGCAGTTGGTCAATGTCGGTCTTCACTTTGGTATCCATGGTGTTCTCCAGATGCGTCGTTCGGGGGTCAACGCGCGACGGCGGAGGGGGCCAGATCCTGCGCGCGCTTTTGCACGGCATCGAAGTTCACGCCAAACGCGGGGCGCTTGATGTAGCGGCCCTTGCCCTGCTCGGCGCGCAACTCGCCGTTGGCAAACACCACGCGACCCTGGCTGATGGTGTGGCTGGGGATGCCGCGCACGGTGCGGCCTTCGAAGATGTTGAAGTCGCCCTTGCTGTGCTGCGTCTTGGCCGAGAAGGTCTTGGTGCCCGCAGGGTCCCACAGCACCAGGTCGGCGTCGGCGCCTTCACCGATGAAGCCCTTGCGCGGGTAGATGTTGAACAGTTTGGCCGCGTTGGCCGAGGTGATGGCCACGAACTCGCTGGGCGTGAGGCGCCCGGTGTTGACGCCGCCGTCCCAGATGGCGGCCATGCGCTCTTCCACGCCACCGGTGCCGTTGGGAATCTTGGCGAAGTTCTCCTTGCCCGCCGCCTTTTGTGCGGCGCAGAAGGTGCAGTGATCGGTGGCGGTGGTGTGCAACTGGCCGGACTGCAGGCCGCGCCACAGCGCTTCCTGGTGGGCCTTGGGCCGGAAGGGCGGGCTCATCACATGCGCGGCGGCGGTAGCGAAGTCCGGGTCGCGGTAGACGCTGTCGTCCACCAGCAGGTGGCCGGCCAGCACCTCGCCGTACACACGCTGGCCGCGCGCACGGGCGCGGGCGATGGCGTCGGCCGATTCCATGCAGCTCACGTGCACCACGTAGATCGGCACGCCCAGCACGTCGGCAATCGCGATGGCGCGGTTGGCGGCCTCGGCCTCGACCATGGGCGGACGCGACAGGGGATGGCCCTCGGGGCCGGTGATTCCCATCTTGGCCACTTCCTGCTGCAGCAGGTAGACCAGCTCGCCATTTTCCGCGTGCACCGTGGGCATGGCGCCCAGCTCCAGCGCGCGCTTGAAGCTGTTCACCAGGGTTTCGTCGTCGCACATGATGGCGTTCTTGTAGGCCATGAAGTGCTTGAAGCTGTTCACGCCCTCTTCCTGCACCAGCGTGCCCATGTCGGCGCGCACCTGCTCGCTCCACCAGGTGATGGCGACGTGGAAGGAATAGTCGGCTGCCGACTTTTCGGCCCAGCCGCGCCACTTGCGGTAGGCCTCCATGATGGGTTCCTGCGGATCGGGGATCACGAAGTCGATGATGCTGGTGGTGCCGCCAGCCAGGCCCGCCGCCGTGCCGGTGAAGAAGTCGTCCATGGTGACGGTGCCCATGAACGGCAGCTGCATGTGGGTGTGCGGGTCGATGCCGCCGGGCAGCACGTACTGGCCGCTGGCGTCCAGGGACTGCGCACCTGCCGGAGCCAGTTCGGCCGCGCGCTCGCCCACGGCCACGATGCGGCCATCCACGCACAGCACATCGGCCAGTTGTTCGCGGTCGGCGTTGACCACGGTGCCACCGCGGATCACAAGGGCTTGGGTCATGGGGGTCTCCTTCAGGGTGCGTGGATGCGAAACGGGAAAACCCTGCCGGTGGCCACGGGCGGCAGGGCCATCAAAGGTTCAGGGCCTCTTGGCGGTGAGGTAGTAGTAGCCGCCAGCCACGGCCAGGCTGAAGAACCAGCCGAAGTCGAACAGATTCAGCAACAGACCCGGCACGGCGGCCTTGTCCACCACGCCAGACACGGCCAGGTAACCCGGCAGGCAGGGCAGCACGCCCAGCGCGAAGGCGATAAGCGCCTGCATGTTCCAGCCGTTGCTGTATTCGTAGTCGCCGCCTCGGCGGTAGAGGTCGTCCACCTTGAGCACGCTCTTGCGCACCAGGTAGTAGTCCACCAGCAAAATGCCGGCGATGGCGCCCAACAGCGTGCCGTAGCCGCCCAGCCAGGTGAACAGGTAGCCGCCCGAGGTGGCCAGCAGTTTCCAGGGCATGAACAGCAGGCCGATGACGGCGGCGATCAGGCCACCGGTGCGAAAGCTGATCTTCGACGGCGCGACCTGGCTGAAGTCGTACGAAGGCGACACCAGGTTGGCGGCGACGTTGGTGGTCAGGTTGGCCAGCAAAATCACCAGCAGGCCCACACCGGCGGCAAAGCTGCCCATCTGGGTGAGCAGGCCGTCAGGGAACAGCTGCGCCTTGCCGTACAGAATGGACGAGGCAGAAAACCCGATGATGCCCACCATGGAAAACAGCGCCATGGGAATCGGCAGGCCAATCGCCTGGCCCACGATCTGGTCCTTCTGCGATTTGGCAAAGCGCGTGAAGTCAGGAATGTTGAGCGCCAGCGTGGCCCAGAAGCCCACCAGCCCGGTGAGCGCGGCCCAGGTCTTGGGACCGCCCTCCACCACCTTGGCGGGCAGGTTGAAGAGTTCGCCTGCGGGCACCTTCATCATCAGCACCACCACCAGGAGGATGGACGCGCCAATCATCAATGGCGCGGCGATCACCTCCAGCACGCGGATGGACTCCAGGCCTTTCCAGATGAACCAGATGTGCAGCGCCCAGAACGCGAGGAAGCACATGAACTGCGAGGTGCTGATGGTCTCCCCCTCGGCCGGCCCCGCCAGACCCGCGCCCATGATGTTCAGAAAGCCATGCAGCGCCAGTGCGCCGAAGTAGCAGTTGATGGAGAACCAGCCGCAGGCCACCAGCCCGCGCAACACGGCCGGCAGGTTGGCACCTTTCACGCCGAACGAGGCCCGCGCCAGCACCGGAAACGGCACACCATATTTGGGCCCCACACGGCCGATCAGCAGCATGGGCACCAACACGATGCAGTTGGCCAGGAACACCAGCCACACCGCCTTCTGCCAGGTGAAGCCCTGATCTAGCATGGCACTGGCCATGGTGTAGGTGGGCACACACACCACCATGCCCACCCACAGGGCCGCGTAGTCCTTCCAGGCCCAGTGGCGCTGCGCTGCGGTGGTGGGTAGCAAGTCCTCGTTGGCCAGCGGGTTGGGCCCGGTGGCGGGAATGGGCCCCGCCACCTGGGCGGTGCTGCCGATGCTGTTCGTCATGCCTGTACTCCTGTCAAAGACCTCGTGGGGTTGCACACAGTCCGCGGTCTGCGCCGGCGATCCAGGCTGGCAGCTGCGGGGAAAAAGGAAAACACGAAAGGCGGCGGCTCACGCAAGAACCGCACCGGCGCCGCAAGAACGGTTTCAAGTGGTGGCGCTCACGCGCTGCGGGTTGTTGGGGTGGGTGGTCCAGTTGGCGTATTCACCGGTGACCGTTTGACCCGTTCTCACGTCCACCTCACCCGCTTCCAGCGCCCGCATGGTGATGCATTCGGGCACCGGGCAGATCGACACGCACAGGTTGCAGCCCACGCATTCTGCTTCGTTGATCTCGAACTTGCGCAAACCGCCCTCTTTGATGAAGGTGATGGCCTGGTGCGAGGTGTCTTCGCACACCACGTGGCAGCGGCCGCACTGGATGCAGGCGTCCTGGTTGATCACCGCTTTTTCGATGTGGTTGAGGTTGAGGTTCTTCCAGTCTTTCACCGTGGGCACGGCCTGGCCCTTGAAGTCGTTCAGCGTGGCGTAGCCGTGCTCGTCCATGAAGTTGGACAGGCCATCGCACATGTCCTGCACGATCTTGAAGCCGTAGACCATGGCCGCCGTGCACACCTGCACCGTGCCACAGCCCAGGGCAATGTATTCGGCCGCGTCGCGCCAGGTGGTGACGCCGCCGATGCCGCTGATGGGCAGGCCGGCGGTCAGTTCGTCCCGTGCGATCTCTGCCACCATGTTGAGTGCGATGGGCTTCACGGCCGGGCCGCAGTAGCCGCCGTGCGAACCCCAGCCGTCGGTGCTCGGGCTCATCACCATGCGGTCCAAATCCACGCCCATGATGGAGTTGATGGTGTTGATGAGCGAGACCGCGTCGGCCCCGCCGGCCTTGGCTGCACGCGCCGGATGGCGCACGTCGGTGATGTTGGGTGTGAGCTTCACGATCACGGGCAGGCGGCTGTAGTGCTTGCACCAGGCCGTGACCATCTGGATGTACTCAGGCACCTGGCCCACGGCGGCGCCCATGCCGCGCTCGCTCATGCCGTGCGGGCAGCCGAAGTTGAGCTCGACGCCGTCGGCGCCGGTGTCTTCCACCATGGGCAGGATGCGCTTCCAGCTCTCTTCCTCGCAAGGCACCATGAGCGAGACGATCATGGCGCGGTCGGGCCAGTTGCGTTTGACGCGCTTGATCTCTTCAAGGTTGGTCTGCAGCGGTCGGTCGGTGATGAGTTCGATGTTGTTCAGGCCGATCACGCGGCGGTCTTGCGACAGGAGCGTGGTGTAGCGCGGACCGTTCACGTTGACGACTGGCGGGTCTTCGCCCAGCGTCTTCCACACCACGCCGCCCCAGCCGGCTTCAAAAGCGCGGGTGACGTTGATCTCTTTGTCGGTGGGCGGCGCAGAGGCGAGCCAGAAGGGGTTGGGGCTCTGGATACCCAGGAAATTGCTGCGGATGTCGGCCATGGGGTGCTCCGGTGAAATTCGTTGGCGTTGGCGTTCGTCGGGCTTTGGGGGCGGGGGCCGGGCGGGGTCAGGCCACCAGCGCCACGGGCACGCTCAGCGCCTCATGGATGGAGAGCGCGGCCAGCTTGCCGTGCTCCACGGCTTCCACCGTGAGGTCGCGCCCGCCCGCGCGACAGTCGCCGCCGGCCCAGACGCGCGCCAGGCTGGTGCGGCCTGCTGTATCGGTGGCGATGCGCCCGCCCTGCAGCGCGATCGCCTTGCCCACGGGCTCGGCCACATAGGTCTGACCGATGGCCTTGAGCACCATGTCGGCTTCCAGCGTGAAGGTCTCGCCGGTTTCCACCAGCTTCCCGTCGCGCAGTGCCGTGGCGGCGAAGCGCATGCCTTTGACGGCACCGCCCTCGCACAGCAGTTCCTGCGGCGCGGCCCAGTGGCGGATGGTCACGCCGTTCGTCTGTGCCCATTGCTGCTCCACGCGCGATGCCGACATGGCTTCAGCGCCGCGGCGGTAGACGATGGTGACGTCTTCTGCCCCCAGCTTGCGCGACTGCACGGCCGCGTCCACCGCCGTCATGCCGCCACCGATCACCAGCACGCGGCGACCCACCGACAGGGTGGACAGGTCTGTGCTCTGACGCAATTCGGCGATGAAGTCCACCGCATTGCGCAGACCCGTAGCCGTGGGCTCGGCGATGCCCAGCGCGTTCACGCCCTGCAGGCCCAGGCCCAGGAACACGGCGTCAAAGCCGGCCATCAGACCGTCGAGCGTGATGTCGCGGCCCAGCTGCTGGCCGGTGCGCACCTCGATGCCGCCCACCGACAGCAGCCATGCCACCTCCTTCTGCGCGAAGTCGTCGGTGGTCTTGTAGCTGGCCAGGCCGTATTCGTTGAGGCCGCCGAGCTTGGGCCGCGACTCGAACAGCACCACGTCGTGACCGCGCAGTGCCAGACCGTGTGCACAGGCCAGCCCTGCAGGCCCTGCGCCCACCACGGCCACGCGCTTGCCCGTGGGCGCTTCACGCTGGAACAGCGGCGCACCCGGCCGGGCAAAGAACGCATCGGTGGCATAGCGCTGCAACAAACCAATCTCCACCGGCTTGTCTTCGTTGGTGTTGCGCACGCAGGCCTGTTCGCACAGCACCTCGGTGGGGCAGACGCGGGCGCACATGCCGCCCAGCGGGTTGGCTTCGAGAATCGCGCGCGCCGCGCCCCGGTTGTTGTCCTGCGCGATGCGGTGCACGAACGAAGGAATGTCGATGCCCGTGGGGCAGGCAGTGGCGCAGGGCGCGTCGTGGCAGTAATAGCAGCGCTCGGCTTCGATCAGCGCCTGGGGGCGGGTCAACGGCGGGTGCGCATCGCTGAAGTTGACGGCGTAGTCCGCCAGATTGAGGCGAGCGGCATGGACGCCGCAGGCGCGGCTCGTGAGGGTGTCCATCGGTTTTCCTTGTGGGGCGGGTACTGACAACAACAATCGGTGTGCACATGGGGTCGCTCTTCGGCTCCCTGACTTTGCACACAACCACGGCGAACTGCTGCAATTTACCGACTGGTAAAGTTTTACCAATTGGTGAAATCCCTATAGCAAAGCCCATGCCAGAAAATGGCAAGGAGCTTGCGCCACAATGGTGCGATGGCAAAAACCTCCTCTTCACCCGGGCCCGACACACCGCCTGCGAAGGCCCCAACGGCCTCGCGTCTGCGCAAGGAAGCGGCCATCCTGCAGGAGGCCGAAAACCAGTTCGCCCAGTTCGGTTTCGAGGGCGCGTCCCTCGAAAACATCGGCGCCGCCGCTGGCATCAGCCGGCACAACCTGCTCTACTACTTCGCCAGCAAGGAGGCGCTTTACCGACGCGTGCTCGACGACGTGCTGGATCAGTGGCTGGCCGGCATGGACGAGCTGTCACACGGCGACGACCCCCTGCAAGCGCTGCGCGCCTACGTGCGTCTGAAGCTGCGCTTTTCGCGCGAACGCCCCAATGGCGTCAAGGTGTTCACCAAAGAGGTGATCGCCGGTGCACCAAGGTACGGCGAAGCCATCACCACGCGCGTGGGCCCACTGCTGCGCAAGGAGGTGCGCACCTTCGAGCGCTGGGCACGCGAAGGCCGCATCGCACGCGTGAACTTCACGCACCTGATGTTCATCATCTGGACGGTCACACAGGCCTACGCTGAACAACAGGCCCAGTTCGCCCTGCTGCTGGGCAAACCGGCGCTGACCGCGCGCGACTTTGACAACGCGGAAGAACTGATCGTGCACCTGGTGGCGAGTGGCCTGGCGCCGGGGCAGCCAACGGCATAGCCCTCTCCTCAGAGAGGTGAGGGAGTAGAGACACGGCTCCGAGAAGGGGAGTCCGCTCCCGATCCCGCTGGTGCCGTGTGGCCGGGCTGAGCAGCGCAGCGGCGTGGGGATCAGAAATTCGCATGTCCGAAGGCCGCGCAGCGGACAAGTTTGCGAATATCCCCCACGACGCGAGCAGCGCAAGGAAGCCCGAAGGGCCCCGGACTTCGGCTCGCCTTTCTTTGGCCTACGTTTCTTTGGCGAGACAAAGAAAGGTAGGTCGGCCGCCGGGCCGAGACCCGGCCAAACCAAGCTTCCGGAAAAGAATAGAACTGGCGCGCGGAGGCCCCTCAGCCCAGCCCTCTCCCCAAAGGAGCGAGGGAGTCAGACAGTGGCGTTCAGCGTATCACCCAGCGCACTCACCATGCGATCAATCTCCGCCGGCGTGCTAATGAAAGGCGGCGCAAGCTGGATCGTGTCGCCGCCGTAGCGCACATAGAAGCCCTTCTGGTACATGGCCATGGCGATCTCGTAAGGCCGACGGGCCGGCTCGCCTGGCAGCGGCGCGATGGTGATACCTGCAGCCAGACCAAAGTTGCGCACGTCGGCCACGTGTTTCCCGCCCTGCAAGCCGTGCACGGCGTTTTCGAAATGCGGCGCAAGTTCGCGCGCGCGTTCTAAGGCGTTGTCGCTCTCCAGCAGATCCAGCGAGGCGATGCCGGCGGCACAGGCCACCGGATGGGCCGAGTAGGTGTAGCCGTGCGGGAACTCCAGCATGTACTCGGGGCCACCCGCGGCCATGAAGGTGTCGCAGATGTCCTGCCGCACGATCACTGCACCCAGCGGCTGCGCACCATTGGTGACCTGCTTGGCGATGTTGAGGATGTCGGGCGTGACGCCAAAAGCTTCCGCGCCGGTCCAGCTGCCGGTGCGGCCGAAGCCGGTGATGACTTCGTCGAAGATCAGGAGGATGTTGTTCGCGGTGCAGATTTCGCGCAGGCGCTGCAGGTAGCCCACGGGCGGGATCACCACGCCGGCCGAACCCGAGAAGGGTTCGACGATGACGGCGGCGATGTTGGAAGCGTCGTGCAGCGCGATCAACCCCAGCAGTTCGTCGGCCAGCGCGGCACCATGTGGGCCGGCCTCGGGCGGCATGCCGCGATAGAAGCTGCCATTCGGTGGCTGGGTGTGGGGCAGGTGATCGGCTTCCACGCCCTGGCCGAACAGCTTGCGGTTGGCCGGGATACCGCCGACCGAGATGCCGCCGAAGTTCACACCGTGGTAGCCCTTGACGCGACCGATCAGCCGCGTCTTGCTGGCCTGGCCCTTGGTGCGCCAGTAGGCGCGCGCCATCTTCAGCGCCGTGTCGGCCGACTCCGAACCCGAGCCGGTGAAGAACACGCGGTTGAGGCCGGTGGGCATGCGCTCAACGATTCGGTTGGCCAGCTCGAACGCCAGCGGGTGGCCGAACTGGAAGGCGGGTGAATAGTCGAGCGTGGCCACCTGGCGGCTCACCGCGTCGACGATCTCCTTGCGCGCGTGGCCCAGGCCGCTGCACCACAGGCCGGAGAGGCCGTCGAAGATCTGGCGGCCGTCGTGGCTGGTGTAGTAGGCCCCCTTGGCGCTGGTGATGAGGCGGGGATTGGCCTGAAATTCCCGGTTGCAGGTGTAGGGCATCCAGTGCGCCGCCAGCCAGGCGGCGTCTGTGCGGGGGGCGTTCTGCAGGTGCTGGCTGTCGGTCAGGTCCATGGGGTTCTCCTCGGGGTGGGGTAATGCGCATTCTGGGGCGCGCGGTTTACTCGTATAAATGACAACCTATCTACCCTGACTTTACAAAACATGCAAGTAAAACACCGGGCCGTTCTGGGCCAACTGGGCGACGTGGACATCCGCCTGCTGCGGGTGTTCAAGGCGGTGGCGGACTGCGGCGGCATGGCCTCGGCCGAGCTGGAGCTCAACATCGCCATGTCCACCATCAGCCGCCACATCAAGGACCTGGAAACCCGCGTGGGCCTGGTGCTGTGCCGGCGTGGGCGCGCGGGCTTTGCGCTCACGCCGGAGGGCCAGCAGCTCTACGAGGCCACCCAGCGCCTGCTGGCCGCCACCGAAGGCTTTCGCGGCAGCCTGCACGACATCCACCAGCGCCTGGGTGGCGACCTGCACGTGGCGGTGTTCGAAAAAACCGCCAGCAACCCCGCCGCGCACATCCCGAAGGCCCTGGCGCTGCTGCGCGAACGCGCGCCGCAGATCCAGTTGCACCTGCACGTGAACGGCATTGCGGTGATCGAACGTGGTGTGATGGACGGCCAGTTCCAGCTCGGCATCGTGCCCGAGCACCGACGCTCGGACAGCCTGGACTACACGCCGCTGTTCGACGAAAACATGCTGCTGTACGCGGGCGCAGGCCACCCGTGGTTCAGCGCGCCCCCAGCCCGGGCCGACTGGCGAGCATTGCGCCAGCAGCCCCTGGCCGCGCTGGGCTACCACTCACAAAACATGGAACTGACCCACCAGCGCCGGCTGCAGCGCGCGGCCACCGCGTCCGACCAGGAGGGTGTGGCGCTGCTCATCCTCTCAGGCCACTACCTGGGTTTTCTGCCCGACCACTATGCCCAGACTTTTGTGACTCACGGGCGTCTGCGCGCCATCAACCCGGCACTGTTGCGCTACACCTGCGGCTACAGCGCCATCGTGCGGCGCTCGCCAGAGGCGCTGCGCATGACCCACGCTTTTCTGGACTGTCTGCGCGAACTGCACCCGGCCCCGGCATGAGCGGTTTCAGAAATTTCAAACCCCGCAAGCCTGTTTTCACAAGCCTTTTCGAGACCACCTCGCTAACATCGACCGCAGTTCAGCCCACAACACCCCCGGAGACAACCCCATGACCGTGATCACCAACATCGAAGACCTGCGCGTGCTGGCACAGAAGCGCGTGCCGCGCATGTTCTACGACTACGCCGATTCCGGGTCATGGACCGAAAGCACCTACCGAGCCAACAACGACGACTTCCAGAAGATCAAGTTGCGCCAGCGCGTGGCAGTGAACATGGAGAACCGCAGCACCGCCACCACCATGGTCGGCGAGAAGGTAGCCATGCCGGTGGCGATTGCGCCCACCGGCCTGACCGGCATGCAGCATGCCGACGGTGAAATCCTGGCCGCGCGGGCCGCGCGTGCGTTTGGTGTGCCGTTCACGCTATCCACCATGAGCATCTGCTCCATCGAGGAAGTAGCAGAACACGCAGGGCCCGGCTTCTGGTTTCAGCTCTATGTGATGAAAGACCGCGCCTTCATTGAACGCCTGATCGACCGCGCCAAGGCCGCCGGCTGCGGTGCGCTGGTGCTCACCCTGGACCTGCAGATTCTGGGCCAGCGCCACAAGGATCTCAAAAACGGCCTGTCGGCCCCCCCCAAGCTCACACTGCCCAACATCATCAACATCGCCACCAAGCCGCGCTGGGCGCTGGGCATGCTGGCCACCAAGCGCCGCCAGTTCGGCAACATCGTGGGCCATGTGAGCGGCGTGGACAACATGGGCAGCCTGAGCGAATGGACCGCCAAGCAGTTCGATCCGGGACTCAACTGGGGCGATGTGGAATGGATCAAGAAGCGCTGGGGCGGCAAGCTCATCCTCAAAGGCATTCAGGACGTGGAAGACGCGAAACTGTCGGTGCAGTCCGGTGCCGATGCGCTGATCGTGAGCAACCACGGCGGCCGCCAACTGGACGGCGCACAAAGCAGCATCGAAGCGCTGCCAGCCATTGTGGATGCCGTGGGCGGGCAGATCGAGGTGCACATGGACGGCGGCATCCGCAGCGGGCAAGACGTGCTCAAGGCCCGCGCCCTGGGTGCACAGGGCGTCTACATCGGCCGCCCGTTCCTGTACGGTCTGGGCGCCATGGGTGAAGCCGGCGTGACCAAATGCCTGCAGATCCTGCACAAGGAGCTGGACCTGACCATGGCTTTCTGCGGGCACACGCAGGTGGACACGGTGGACAAGTCCATTTTGTTGCCCGGCACGTTTCCGAAGGGCCTGTGAACAGGCCCACCCCCGCGCCGGGCTTCGCCCGTCACCCCCTGAAAGGGGGCGACACCAGAGGCCCGGCAAAGCCGGTTCCTCGGTGTCCCTGGACCGAGGCACTTCGCTCCGGAAAGTTGGTTTGGGATTGACTTGTCGCAATGTGCGTCGCTGAGGTTGTCGGACAATGTGCGCTGCCCTTTTCCACTCCGTCCTCCACGCTCCATGAACCCACCCTCTCCCCGCACCGGCGTCAGCCCCTGGTGGCGCATTGCTTCCGTGGTGCTGATGATCGCACTGTTGCTGGCCTGGGCGACCAGTGCGAGCATGTTCGAACAACTGAAGTCGCAGATCAGCCACCTGCAGGGCCGGCTGGACCAGACGGCTCAGGTGCGGTTCGTATCCGTGTTGCAAGACAGCCAGGGCCAGCCTGCCATGCTGATCACTTATGACCCGCAGCAGGGCACGTTGCTGGTGCAGCGCCTGAATGACGTGCGCGAAGGCCGTGAGGATTCGATGCAGATCTGGGCCATGGCCGACGACGCCGCGCCGCGTTCGCTGGGCGTGGTGGAGAGCAAGTACCAGACGTTTCAGATGCCGGTGGCTGCGGACGCACTCGAAGGTGCAACCGAGATCGGCGTGAGCGCCGAGAACAAGGGCGGCGTATCGGCAAGCACCGGTCCGAGCCTGCCGTGGTTGTTCAAGGGCTGGTGGATCAAGAAATCAGTGTGAAGGTACGCTCGCCTGCAGGGGAGTCCGATCCCGCCTTTGCCGTGTGGCCGGGCTGAGCAGCGCAGCGGCGTGGGGATCAGAAATTCGCATGTCCGAAGGCCGCGAAGCGGACAAGTTTGCGAATTTCCCCCACGACGCGAGCAGCGCAAGGAAGCCTGAAGGGCCCCGGACTTCGGCTCGCCTTTTCTTTGCTTACTCTTCTTTTGGCGAAGCAAAAGAAAGTAAGTCGGCCGCCGGGCCGAGACCCGGCCAAACCAAGCTTCAGGAAGAAAGGTGATTGGCGCGCGAGGCCCCTCACCCCAACCCTCTCCCCAGAGGGGCGAGGGAGCAAAACCGCAGCCCAATCGCGAATGAGCTATCTCAGTTCGTACTCAAACGTACTCACCACCCGCAGCCGCTTGGTGCGTGAACCCCCATCGTCGTAGTCGTTGCCATCGTCCCCGGTGATGCGGATCACCCCCTGGTTGGCGTTCTTCAGCGGCCCCAGGCTGGCGCCGGCTTCGGCGGCGAATTTGTCGGCCTGTTCGCGGGCGTTGCGGGTGGCTTCGGCCAGCAGCGGCGCTTTGATGTCGTTGAAGCCGCGCAGCTGGTAGCGCGGGCCGCTGCGGCCGCCTTCGTTTTCGCCGCCCAGTTGCACGCCCGCCTGAATCAGCGGGTCGATCGCCAACGCGGCCTTTTCCACGTCTGCCACTCGGGCCGATTTCACCAGCACCTGACCGGTGCCGTTGAAGCGAAAAGGCTGGTTGGCCTGCGCGTATTCGCGGGCGTAGAGGTCTTGCACCTGCAGGGGCCGGGCTTCGATCTCTTCGTCGGTGAAACCGCGTGCCTTCAGGAACGCCACCACCTGGTCGCGGTCACCTGAAAGCGCCTGCTGCACCGCGCCAAACTCGGCGCCGGCACGGCGAAAGCCCAGTGTCCAGATGGCGAAGTCGCTTTCCACCGCCTGTTCGGCCAGGCCCTTGACCGTGACCGAGCGGTCGGACATGCGAAAGCGTTCCAGCCCCTGACCCACGGCGAAGCCGGCCAGGGCAATGCCTGCTCCCACCAGCAGAGCGGTCAGCAGGCGCGACAAGGTGTTCATGGATAGGGGTTCCTTCTTGATTGCAAGCATGGGCGCGACAGACGCCCAGCGTTGCCATGGTAATCCCGCTATGCTTGCCCGCGTGACCCCGCCCACCCCTTTACATCGCCCTGTTCAAAGGCGGATCGCCCATCTGGACATGGACGCCTTTTTTGCCTCGGTGGAGCTGCTGCGCTACCCGCAGCTCAAGGGTCTGCCGGTGGTGATTGGTGGCGGGCGGCGGCGTGACGACGACATGTTCGAGCGCCTGCGCGCTGCATTCCCGGAACGCGAATGGGGACCGGACACGCTCGACCGCATCCCGGTCGAATTTTTCCCGCGCCTGGCCAACTACACCGGGCGCGGCGTGGCCACCACCGCCACCTACGCCGCGCGCCAGTTCGGCGTGGGCTCCGCCATGGGGCTGATGAAAGCCGCCAAGCTCTGCCCGCAGGCCATCCTGCTGCCGGTGGATTTTGACGAGGTCAGGCGCATCTCGCGCCTGTTCAAAAGCACCATCGCCGAGATCGCGCCGGTGGTGGAAGACCGAGGCGTGGACGAGGTGTACATCGACTTCACCGATGTGCCTGGCGGCCAGCGCGAAAACGGGCGCGTGCTGGCGCGGCTGATCCAGAAAAGCATCTTCCAGGCCACCGGCCTGACCTGCTCCATCGGCGTGGCACCCAACAAACTGATCGCCAAGATGGCGAGCGAATTCAAGAAACCCAATGGCATCAGCATCGTTCAACCTGAAGACGTGCAAAGCCTGATCTGGCCCCTGCCCTGCCGAAAGATCAACGGCGTGGGCCCCAAGGCGGATGCCAAACTGCAGAGCCACGGCATCCACACCATTGGCGAACTGGCCGCACGCGAGCGCGCGTGGCTGATCGAACACTTTGGCAAGAGCTATGGCGCCTGGCTGCATGAGGTGAGCTGGGGCCGCGATGAGCGCCCGGTGGTGACCGAGAGCGAGCCGGTGAGCATGAGCCGCGAGACCACCTTCGAGCGCGACCTGCACGCGGTGCGCGATCGCGGGGAACTGGGTGCCATCTTCACCCGCCTGTGCGAACAGGTGGCGGCCGACCTGCAGCGCAAGGGCTACCGGGGCAAGACCATTGGCGTGAAGCTGCGCTACGACAACTTCCAGATCGTCACGCGCGACGTGACCATCGAGCACTTCACCGACGACGCCACCACCATCCGCCGCCAGGCCGGTCTGTGCCTCAAGCGCGTGGATCTGAGCCGGCGCATCCGCCTGCTGGGCGTGCGGGTGGGCAAGCTCGTCAAGCCCGGGACAGAAGATGCCGCAGCGCCCGGCTACAGTGAATCCACCCCTCCCAAAACGCCCCGAGACAAGGCCACCGATGAACACACCGACCTGCTTTTCCCTGAGCTCGACAGCTGACCATGTCGCCCACCTGGTGCTCAACCGCCCGGAGGCCATGAACACCATGCACCCCACCTTCTGGCGTGAGCTGGACGAAGTGCTCACGCAGATCCACAACGAAGGCAAGGCTCGGGCGCTCGTCATCAGCAGCACCGGCAAACACTTCAGCGCCGGCATGGCGCTGGAGACCTTCGCCGGCGCCATCCAGATGGACGACCAGAGCCCCGAAGGCCGTGCCGCCATCTTCGACCTGCTCACCGACATGCAGACCACCTTCACCAAGATCGAGAACCTGCGCATCCCGGTGATATGCGCCATCCAGGGCGGTTGCATCGGTGGCGCGGTGGACATGGTCACCACCGCCTGCATACGCTACGCGAGTGCCGACGCCTTCTTCTGCATCCAGGAAATCAACATCGGCATGGTGGCCGACGTGGGCACCCTGCAGCGACTGCCCAAACTCATCCCGTTCGCGGTGGTCAAGGAAATGGCCTACACCGGTCGCCGCCTGCCCGCCACCAAGGCACTGGCCTATGGTCTGGTGAACGAGGTGTTTGACACATACGAGGCCACGGTGGCCGCTGCGCTGCAGTGCGCCAAGGACATCGCAAGCAAACCGCCGGTGGCGATCTGGGGCACCAAGCAGGCCGTGACCTACGCGCGCGACCACTCGGTGGAAGACAGCCTGAGGCAGATGGGCTGGCTGCAGGGTGCGATCTGGAGTAACGCGCACGTGCGCGAATCCATCGCCGCCATGAAGGAGAAGCGCGCGGGCAATTTTGCGCCGCTGTCGCCACTGGTGACTTTCATCGGTGCAGAAGACCGCCCCATCGCCTGAGCGAACTCAAAAAAAGGCCGGCACCCCGTGAGGTGCCGGCCAAACTGACCTTGGAGTGGTGGGTCAGAAGCGGTGACGAATGCCGAACTGGATGCCGTTGGAGCTGCTGCCTGCGGTGGGGCTGTTGAAGCCCAGGGCGGCGTCGTCGTCGTTGGACACCGCCGTGAGGTGGGCATACAGTGCGGTGCGCTTGGACAGGTTGTGGCTGGCCTGGAGCGTGAAGATGCGCGCATCGTCGTTCAGCGCAGCGGCTGCGCCGGTGACGTCCTTGGCCTGGGCCACACCCACGGAGACCGTGGTCTGATCGCCCACCTTGAACGCGGCGGCCAGTCCCATGACCTTGAGCTTTTCGTCGCCCTTGTCTTCCTGGTCGTAGTAGGCAGAGAGTTTCATCATGCCGAAGTCGTAGGCGCCCACCAGCAACACGGCGTCCTTGCCCTGCTTGCCAGGCGCGGTGCCGTCGGCGTCGGACACGCGCATCAGGCCGATGCCGGCCGTGAGCGGACCGCTGGCGTGCAGCGCGTGCAGGCTGAACTGCTTGCCGAAGTCGGGGCTGGCGTCGGCGCTGGAGCGCTCTTCACCCAGGCTGTACTGCACCTGGAAGCTGGTGTTGCCGACCGTTGGCGACAGGTAGGTGATGGCGTTGTCGACACGGTTGTAGTCACCGTTGCCGATGATGGGCACCACGCTGAGCACGTCGTAGGACTTGGTGCCGACCACGGCGGCGATGTCGTCCATGGGCGAGTACTGGCGCCCCAGGCGCACGCCACCAAAACCACCGGTCAGGCCAACGAACGACTGACGACCAAAGGCACGGCCACCCTGGCCACTGGTGCCGGTATCGAGGTTCACGCCGGCTTCCAGCTGGAACACAGCCTTCATGCCGCCACCGAGGTCTTCTGCGCCGCGCACGCCCCAGCGCGAACCCTGTTGCTGGCCCGAGCTCAGGCGCACCAGCGAGGTGGAGCCCTTGATGCGTTCAATGGCCATGTCGGCCACGCCGAACAGGGTCACGGAAGACTGGGCTTGCGCCAAGCCTCCGCTCAGACCCAGCACGGCCAGGGCGATCAGATGTTTTTTCATGGTGACTTTCTCATTTCAATAGTGGGAGAAGCAAGACGGCGCGATCCACTGAAGTGATCCACGCAACGCCTGGCCAGCGGTGAACGAAACAGCCGCAACGCATGCCACACCCGCGCCTGTGCGGGCGCGGTAGGACGCAGGGCGGTCGCGTTCCGCCCCGTCAACGGCCACCGTTCGACAAGGGCGCGCACCCAGCCCTTGTCGGACGGCAGACGGCCGCCACCCTGACGGGGGGCACCGTCATGGCGGGGATGTTGGAGTGAGTCAACTCACCTGCTCGGTGAGTTGGAGAGATGGCGTTCCGATCACCACGGCAATCGATCCATCCACCCGGCGCAGGCGCGCTAGTGAGCGTATTGGGGCGTCATGACGATCTCCTCGTGTGTCTTGTGGTGGCAGGCATCTTCCTGTCACCACCTGTCACTTCGCTGTCCACACGCTACGGAAAAACCCTAGGAGATGATATTGATGATGTGCAGTGCGTCGCCCGGCACCTGCAAGGCGACAGCCCACGCCGAAGCGGGGCGCCATTCAACACACCCGATGGCACTCAGGGCTTGCAGCCACCGCCCTTGACCATCGAACCGTCCTTGCACTCGACCCAGATTTCCTCGTCGGGGGTTGGCTGCCTGGGACGAGGTGATGCAGCACCGGCTGACTCCGCGCCCCGCGCATAGACGATCTTCTTGGTGCCTTGACCACAGGCGCCCACGGTGTCGCCCACCACTGCGGCCTCAGCATCCACCACGGTGACGGTAAAACCCGTCACGCCTTTGGCTGCGATGTTGGCCTCGATCTGCGCCTTGAGAGGATCGCAGTTGTCGGCATGGGCTGCTGTGCTCAACAGCACGCAGGTGCACAGGAGGGAAAAGAACTTCAACATGGCGGTCAACAACGTTTAAGAGGGGGTTTCGCAAAGGGGGTGCGCCCGAACGCAGCCTGTTCATGGGAAGCCTCATGAGGTGAACAGGTTCCCGGCAAAGGCGAACTTTTCCTGGGGTCCGGTTACCGTGTGTTCAACACCTTGGCCACGCCGTTGGGGCGCAGCCGGAAGGCGTCCGGCATGCCGGAGCCCAGCAGGGGCCGCAGGTACAGGCGAAAGGCATCGGTCACATCGGTGCCGCTGGCGGCGATGAATTCGTCTTCCATCACCCGCGTCTTGCCCGCCACCGCCTCCAGCGGCAACAGCTCGTAGTCGGCCGAATAAAAACCCGTGCGCTTGATGGCCACCGAGCCATCGACATCGCCCCACATGGAAAACTGCACCGCCTTCTCGCCCACTTCTCGCGCCTCGCGCTGGTCCACGTCTGACACGCAGCCAATGAAGCTGCGCTGCAGGTAGCCAAAGGTGTCGCCGCGCACGCGCTTGATGCCCAGCCTGTTCTTGATCTCTTCGCACAGCAGATCGGCCAGGGCGCCTGTGCCCGAGAGCTGGACATTGCCGTGTGCGTCCTTCTCCACGTCCTTGGCCAGTTGGGTGATGATGGGCTGGCCGGATGCATCGTGAATGCCTTCGCTCACGGCAATCACGCAACGGCCAAAGCGCTCGTAGGTGGCCTTCACGTCGGCCAGGAACTTTGGGATCTCGAACACCCGCTCGGGCACGTAGATCAGGTGCGGACCGTCGTCGGGAAATTTCTTGCCCAGCGCGGAAGCAGCGGTGAGAAATCCCGCATGCCGGCCCATGACCACGCCCACGTACACACCGGGCAGGGCCGCGTTGTCGAGGTTGGCACCGGCAAAGGCTTGCGCCACAAATCGCGCGGCCGAGGGAAAGCCGGGCGTGTGGTCGCTGCCCACCAGGTCGTTGTCGATCGTCTTGGGGATGTGGATGCTGCGCAACGGGTAGCCGGCCTTGCGCGCCTCTTCGTTGACGATGCGCACGGTGTCTGAAGAGTCGTTGCCGCCGATGTAGAAGAAGTGTTCGATCTCGTGTGCCCGCAGCACCTTGAAGATCTCCTGGCAGTACTTGAGGTCGGGCTTGTCGCGGGTGGAGCCCAGCGCCGAAGACGGTGTGTTGGCCACCGCTTCGAGGTTGTGACTGGTTTCCCGGGTGAGGTCGAGGAAGTCTTCGTCCACGATGCCGCGCACCCCATGGCGCGCACCGTACACCCGCTGCACCTGCTGGAAGCGCCGCGCCTCCAGCGCCACGCCCACGAGCGACTGGTTGATGACGGCGGTGGGGCCGCCCCCTTGGGCGACGAGGATTTTTCCGGATGACATGGTGGGCTCCTTGAGTGTGTGTAGGGGTTCAGAGGCGACGCAGCAGACCCTGCATCATGATGCACAGCACGGCGCCGATTTCAAGTGGCACACTTTCCTCCTTGAACCTGCCCAAAGCCACCGTACCGCACATGAAAACTTTCCACAACCCCCACCACACCTTGCACCAAGGGCGCGAAGAAATGTTTCGCGGCCGCATGGTGCCCTGCCACGAAGTGCCGGCCCGGCTGGATTTTGTGCTGGCGGAACTGCAGCGCAGGCCACTGGGCGCGCTGGCAACTCCCTCGGTGAGCGAGACTGAACTGCTCGCTTCCATCGCCCGCGTGCACAGCGCCCGTTACCTGGACTTTCTGGCCAGTGCCTGGGACGAATGGGTGGCCATGGACCCCGCCAACGCGCAACGCGACGCCCTGCCCTCCGTCTGGCCGCTGGGCAATCCACATGGTTTCCGGGCCGACGTGCTGCCAGCCAACTTCGCGGCGCGCCTGGGCCTGTTTTCTTTCGATTCTGGCTCACCGCTGACGGCGGGCACCTGGGCCGCGGCCCGCGGTGGCGCGGCCTGCGCACTGGCCGCCGCACGGGAACTGCTCGCGGGCCAGCGCAGCGCGTTTGCGCTCTCGCGCCCGCCCGGACACCACGCCGGGACGGACTTTTTCGGCGGCTACTGTTTCCTGAACAACGCCGCCATTGCCACCCAGGCCCTGCGCGATGGCGGACTGGGCCGTGTGGCCGTGCTGGACGTGGACTACCACCATGGCAACGGCACACAGACCATCTTCTACGAGCGGGCCGACGTGCTCACGCTCTCCATCCATGGCGACCCGACCACCGAATATCCGTTCTTCCTCGGACATGCAGACGAGCGCGGTGCGGGAGCAGGCGAAGGCTTCAACCTGAACCTGCCGCTGCCGCGCGGCACCCACTTCGCCACCTGGCGAGCCACACTGGACCGCGCACTGGACGCTGTGGATGCGTTCAAGGCCAACGCGTTGGTGGTGCCCATGGGACTCGACACTTTTGAAGGCGATCCGATCTCTGGCTTCACGCTGAAGAGCGATGACTACTTTGCTGTAGGCGAGGCGCTGGCAAGCACCGGACTGCCCACGCTCTTCACCTTCGAAGGTGGGTACGCCGTGGATGCCGTGGGCACCAACGCGGTGAACCTGCTGGAGGGGTTCCAGCGGTCTGCCTCATGAGTGTCGTGCAACGAGTGACATCGATGAACCTGATTCTGGAAAAGACCGATCAAGTTACCTACTTCACCAATATGCGTCTGGTTTTCGAGGCGATGGGCATCTCCCCTGGTGAGTTCGACTGGTACATCAGCGACATCGAAGTCAACCGCCATCCCGAAGGGTTTTCTGATGAGGACCAATGGATGGATGGCCCAGTGTTGGACCAGCTACTGAAGCGCGTCGAAGTCCAGTTCATCTGGGCGGTATTCAGTGCAGTTCCCAGGAGCTTTCGCTCCGTCGTGACCAGTTCGCCCTATTCCGAGGGAAACCCTACTTTTTGGAACGGAGAGCCTGTGAAGCCACAACTTCCCGGCGCACTGTTCGAAATCGTCAGTTGGGACAGCAGCGCGACCCTGCTCATCGGTATTCCCGAAGATGCAGGGCAGCGCTTCGCCCAAAGCTATTCCGACACGCGGCCCCTGGCCGAAGCAGCGCGGTAGCCCGCCGGGAATGACCTGAAGCTCAACCCGCCTTGTAGAAGATGTAGTCGGCCTGGTAGTTCACGATCTGCCTGGCGCCCGTGTTGGCCGCGCCGCAGGGCATGGCCGGTGCCACGCCACCTTTGGTGGCCACACGCTGGATGTAGCTCACGCCCTGCATGGCGCCCATGCCCATGGCGGGATTGGCCTTCACCAGTTGCAGCGGAATGTTGCCTGTGCCGCCGGGTGACACGGCGAGCTGGGTGGCGGTGATCTTGGAGCCGTCCATGCTTTCCCAGGTGGCGGGCGGGCCGTAGTACTTGCCCACCTGCTTGCCGCTGCGGTCCATCAGCTTGGCGTCGGGGCCGGCAAACACCCATTCAAACTGGACGGGCATGTCGGCCTTGGCGCGGCACTCGTAGGTGATCTGGCCCACGCCCACGGTCTCCATCACAACCTTGTTGCCCGCCGGCACCTGCACCGCAGCGGGCAGGCTGGCTTGCGAAAACATCTTGGGTGCCGGCATGCTCATGTTCGAGGCGCAGGCGGCGAGGGAAAGGATGGCGGCAGCGGCCAGGGTGGTCTTGACGATCATGGGTAACTCCTCGATTTGGTGGTTAAAAAAAAGCAGTGGATGGCACTTGGGTGAGCACTTCTCAAGATGGATCGGAGCGTTCCCGAAGCGAAGTGCCTCGTCCAGAAATGCCGTGGAACCGGCTTCGCCGGTCCACAGGCATTGCCCCTCGCAGGGGGCGCGCGCAGCGCGGCGGGGGTGAACACGTTCAAGCGCCGAAAGACAGTGCGCCCGGTGGCAGCGGACGACCCAGCGCACTGGTGAGCACCGTGTAGTGCATGGTTTCGTCAGCAGCGAGTCGCGCGGCGACCTTGGCCAGCTCGCGATCGCCCAGCGCAGGAATCACGCTCAGGTAGGCATTCGTTGCGCCCAGCTCCAGGCGCGCGGCCAGATCAAGCACATCGCCCTGGCTCTTGAGCGCGCCCGCGTTGAGTGCCTTGGCGTATTCGTCGAGCTTCATCTCGGCCACGGGCTGGCCACCCAGTTTGCGGATTGTGGCCACCAGTGCGTCCCGGTGGGTCTTGTGGTGGCCCTGGAACTGCACCGCCACGTCCATCACGGGCTTCTGCAGCAGGCCGCTGCCGGCGCCCAGCTGGTAGGCGTTGATGGCTTCGTGCTCCAGGCCCAGGGCCACGTTGAGGATGTCCACGTCCTTGGACGTGTCGCCCTTCATGCCTTGGGCCATCACGTCCTTGCCTGCGAGCAGCGCCACGGCCACGGCCGACAAGGCGCTGCCGCCGCGGATGAAACCCCGGCGCGAAGCCGGTGAAGTGATTAGGGAAGCTGGATGCTGGTGGTTGTTCATGGTGTTTCCTGTGGTCTTGTTGATGTGGGGTTCTGTGCTTGACGGAGCGCCGTGTGTGACAGCCGTCACGGTCAATACGCAGGGCACACCTGAACTGGATTCAGAAAGACCAAGCAGATTGCTCGGCTTTGCAAGCCCCGCGCGCCGACTTGAATCCATTCCTAGCGGTGGCGCGTACTGGAGAGGTCGAACCCTGAAGGCCATGGGCCCAGACCCGGCACCCACCGCCACCCGTCCGTTTCAACCCAACCCAGAACGACCCATGAACCTTTCTGCTGCTCCCCACCGCTGCGCTGCCCGCGCAAAAGGCCTGCTGCCGCTGGCCGCCGCCCTGCTGGTCGCCCTCCCGTCCGCCCACGCCGACACCGGCAAGCTGCTGCTGACCGGCGGCGTGAGCACGGTGGAAGGTGCTGCCGGCGGCGGCATTTCGCCCTGGGCCGTGATCGGCAGCCAGGCCACCGAAGGCGAACGCGGCGTGTCGGCCTACCTGAGCCGGGCAGAAACCCAGGACTACGGCCTGACCGCAACCGGCGTGGCCGTGGGCTTGAACGACCGTTTCGAGCTGTCGTTCGGTCACCAGAACTTTGACACCGGCATCACCGGCACGCTGCTGGGCCTGCCGGGTCTGGACCTGAAACAGAACATCTTTGGTGCCAAGGTGCGCGTTGCGGGCGACGCCATCCTGGACAGCGACACGCTGATGCCGCAGATCGCCGTGGGCGTGCAGCACAAGCAACTGGATTCCAGCGGCCTGGACGGCACACTCGACGCCCTGGGCGCCAAGCGCAGCGGCACCGATGTGTATGTGAGCGCCACCAAGCTCTTCCTGGCCCAGGGTGTGCTGGTCAACGCCACGCTGCGCGCCACCAAGGCCAACCAGAACGGCTTGCTGGGTCACGGTGCGCGGCTGGGCGGCGCTGACAACGGGTACGAGTTCATGCCTGAAATTTCAGTGGCCTACCTGGTCAGCAAGAACGTCGCCGTGGGCTTTGAGTACCGCGACATGCCCAACAAGCTGCAACGCGCCGGCGCCGCCGCTGGCCTGGGCGATGGCCTGCGGGCCGACGCATGGAAAGACATCTTCATTGCCTGGGCACCGAGCAAGAACGTATCGCTGACCGCAGCTTATGTGGACCTGGGCCGCGTGGTGCCCGCCACCACCAACAACAAGAAGCAGACAGGTGTCTACGTGTCTGCCCAGTTCGCCTTCTGAACACCTTTCGCCCGCGAACCCCTCCACCCACATTCCTCAAGACGATCATGAAACACCTCTTCACCAGCGCCACCCTCGCCCTGATGGCCTTCGGCAGCAGCCACGCCATCGCCCAGTCCGCAAGCATGGCACCTTCAGCCGCGTCGGCCTACCCGGTGGCGCCTGCTGCAGGTCTCTACCAGGCCTTCGGCGAACAGACCGGCATCCGCAGCCTCATGGACGATTTCGTTGTGCGCATCAAGGCCGACCCGCGTATCGGCGAGCAGTTCGCCGACACCAACCTGGAGAACCTTTCACGCTCGCTGACCGACCAGCTCTGTCAGCTCGCTGGCGGCCCCTGCGTCTACAAGGGTCCCGACATGAAAACCGCCCACGCCAACATGGACGTGACCAAGGGCCACTTCAATGCGCTGGTCGAGGTGCTGCAACAGAGCATGGACGCGCGCGGCATTCCGTTCACGCACCAGAACCAGATGCTGGCCCTGCTGGCACCCATGCACCGCGACGTGATCAACACCCGCTGAAGGAGCCCTGGACATGAACCGCAATCACATGCTGCTGGCTGCTGGTGCCGCTTTTTCGATCGCTGCGCAGGCGGCCACGGTCCAGGTCACCGTGCTCGCCCGCGACGGCCAACCGCTGTCCAATGCGGTGGTGGTGGTCGAACCCGCAGGCGGCATCCGGCCCGCTGCGCCGGCACCGGTGCAGGCCACCATTGCGCAGGAAAAGATGCAGTTCGTGCCCATGGTCAGCGTGCTGCCGGTGGGCTCGCGCGTCAGCTTCGTGAACCAGGACGCCTGGGAACATCACGTGCGCGGTGTGCCCGCTGGTGTGGCCAGACTGGGCAGCAGCCCCGCCGGCATCGAGCTGCGCCTGGCTGGCAAGGTCGACGGCAAGGCACCGACATCTGCCGACGTGACGTTGGCCACACCAGGTGCCCTGCAACTGGGCTGCCATCTGCATGGTTCGATGCGCGGCTTTGTGTACGTGACCGACTCGCCGTTTGCTGTGCAGACCGACGCCAATGGCGTGGCCAGCCTGCGCGACGTGCCCGAAGGTGCGGCCAGCTTGCGGGTGTGGCACAGCGACCAGTTGCTGGAAGGCAAGCCCATCAAAGTGAACATCACACCGGTCACCGCCGTGAGCGTGCCCACCCAGGTCACGCCCCGGAGACGGCGACCGTGAATCCCCGCGCGCTTTGGCGTCTGGACGAATACCCGAGCACCCCCACAGGAGCAGGCAGCACAGGGTTCGCCCACAATGCGCGCATGAGTCTTGAACCCGACGCCCAGCTGATGTCCCTGATCGACCGCGTGGCGGCTCGCGATGAAACAGCGCTCAAGGCGCTCTACGAGTTGACGTCGCCCAAGCTCTACGGCCTTTCACTGCGCGTGGTGCGCAACAGCGAATGGGCCGAAGATGCGCTGCAGGACACCTTCCTGCAGATCTGGCGCACCGCACCCGACTACCGCGCCAGCCTGAGCCCGCCCATGGCCTGGCTGGGCCTGATCGTGCGCAGCCGCTCGCTCGATCTGCTGCGCCGCCGCAAGGCCGAGCGCGACCACCTCACCGACACCATGGACGACGCCATGGCCGAGACCCTGGAGGGCGATTCGCCCAATCCCATGGACACCAGCCTGGCCAGCCAGCAGGCCTGGGCTTTGCATCAGTGCCTGGGCAAGCTGGAGAACAAGCAGCGCGAAGTGGTCAGCCTGGCCTACCTGCGCGACCTCAGCCACGGCGAACTGGCGCAGCAGCTCAGGCTGCCCCTGGGCACGGTGAAGACCTGGATCCGGCGCGGGCTGGACCAATTGCGCCAATGCATGGCGCGCTTCGCGTGAGGGGTGTCACATGAACATCCAACACCACCCCGAACTGCTCGACCAACTCGCCGCCGCTTATGCGCTGGGTACTTTGCGCGGTGGCGCGCGCCGCCGCTTTGAAACCCTGGCCCGCGAGCAGGCGCCGGTGCGCGCCGCCGCGCTGATCTGGCAAAGCCGCGTGGCCAGCATGAACGAACTGCAGACCAGCCGCACGCCCTCACCCGCCGTGTGGACGCGCATCGACAACCTGGTGCAGGCCGAACGCGATCAGTTGGCCATGGCCACCTCACGCACAGCCCCGCAAGCGGCACCCCAACCCGCACCGGGTGGCTGGTGGCGCAACCTCACCGTGTGGCGCAGTGCCTCGGCCGCAGGCGCGCTGGCCACCGTGTTCGCGGTGGTGACGGCCGTGGGGCTGCGAGACAACCTGGGTGCCCGCATTGGCGAACTCCAAGCGCAGCTTGCGGCCACGCCGGCCATCGAGTACGTGGCCGTGCTCAACGACGATCAGTCCGGCGCGGCGATGCTGGTCACCTTCGATCCCAAGAGCGCGCGCCTGACCCTGCAGCGCGTGGGCGATTTCCAGGAGGCGGCCGACAAGTCGCTGCAACTTTGGGCACTGCCGCCGACGGGAGGCCCGCGCTCGCTGGGGGTGCTGAGCAATGAGCGTGTGCTGCACTTGACCGCTGGCGAAGCCGAGGTGCGCGAAGTGCCTGCCCTGGCCATCAGTCTGGAGCCCAAGGGGGGCGTGCCGAGCGAAACCGGCCCGACCGGACCGGTGCTGTTCAAGGGTGCCTTGATCCAGAAGATGTTGTGACGGGCTGAGCCGCTGCGTCTCCCAGGCTCCAAGGTTCTCAGGCCATGGCGCCCGGCGCCTGCGCACGGGGCCGCACCACACGCCGCTCGATGTCGGCTTTGAGGTCCAGCCGCCAGCCGAGCGCAAATGCCAGCTTCACCGCCAGGAAAAGCGGCCCGATCAGCAGGCCCACGATGTCATCCACGAAGGCCGGCTTGCGCCCTTCAAAGTGGTGACCCAGGAACTGGATCGCCCAGCCCACCACGAACAGGCCAATGCCCGCTGCGAGCCAGAGCGCAGTGGGCTGTGCGGCCAGCGCGTGTGCCATGGCGACAAACACGGCCAGCCAGGCCGTCATGGCCAGTCCAAACCGCAGGTCCAGCCGCAAGTAGAAGAGCGCACAGCCCAGGCTCAGCAGCACCGCTGGCGACATCGGCATGGCACCCACCGCCCACATGGGGCGCGCCAGCAGCGTGGCCACGGCCAGCATGATCATCGGCACACCCACCCAGTGGGTGGCCACATTGCGTGCGTCCAGGTGGTAGGCGGCATACTGCGCGACGTGATCGGTCAGGGTTTTCATGGGACACCTCGGTCGAAATGTTGACGTGGCACGCATGTTCATTCACGCTCGCCCCCATCGTCTGTCGGGCAGCCGACACAAGCGCACGCACTGGCGTTTACCCTAAGACCTCCCATGACCACCGATCCCGCCAAGCTTCTGCCCATCTTGCAATCGGGGCGCTGGTTCCGCCAGTTGCCGCCGGCATTTGCCGATGCGCTGGTGGGCATGGGGCAGTTGCGTCATCTGCAGGCGGGCGAGGTGCTGTTCCTGCGAAAGAGTCCACCCTGTGGGCTGTATGCGGTGATCACGGGATCGGTGCGCATCTCTGGCCACGACGGTGCCCCCGAGGCCGCACGTGAAACCTTGCTGGTGCTGCTGGGTCCACCCGCATGGTTCGGAGAGATTGCAGTGTTCGACGACGCGCCGCGCACCCACGACGCCCACGCGCACGAACCCACCACCGTGTTGCAGGTGCCACATCACGAGCTGCAATCCTGGCTCGATCGGCACCCCCGACACTGGCGAGACCTGGGGCTGCTCATGGCCGACAAGATGCGCCTGGCCTTTATGAACCTGGAGGAACAGACCGCGCTGAGCGCATCGCAGCGGCTGGCGCGTCGCCTGTTGCTGATGGCCCGGGGCTATGGCCTGGGTGCGAACGAACACGCCACACGGCGCGTGCTGGCCATCACCCAGGAAGAGCTTGCGCACATGCTGGGCCTGACCCGCCAGACCACCAACCAGTTGCTGCACGACCTGCGTGAGCGGCAGATCGTGCGTGTCTCGCGCGGTGAAATCGAGATCCTGGACCTGGACGCGCTACAGGCGCTTGGCCATTGACCGACGAAAAAAAACCGGCGCAAGGCGCCGGCTTTTTTCAGGACAAGCCTGCTGGATCAGTAACGACCAGCGCCCGAACGGTAACCACCGCCGGTGCTGCCGGCTTCTTTCGGCCGGGACACGTTGACCACGATCGAGCGGCCGTCAACCGATTGACCATTGAGGCCATCGATAGCGGATTGGGCTTCTGCTTCGGTACCCATTTCGACAAAGCCGAAGCCCTTGGAGCGACCGGTTTCGCGGTCGGTCATGACCTTGGCGGAAGCCACTGCACCGTACTCGGAGAAGTTGCTGCGCAGGCTGTCGTCGGTGACGGAGTAGGGCAGGTTGCCCACGTAAAGTTTGCTGCTCATAGGAGAGCCTTTCGATAGAAGCGTGTTCGGCCAGAAAAAAATGGCTTCACGACGCGGGGAGATGGCGGTCTCTTTCGATTCCGCCTGAAAAGGGTGTCGCACCGAAGGTGCATCCGAACACGAGTGCACACGCGAGGTGGGCGATCGGCCGGTGTTGTGCCAGCGGGCTGGCGAGTGGAAGGTGCTCAGCAGATTGCGGCGCAAGCGGGCAACTGCTGTGTGTGTATGGAGCCAGAAAAGGAGCCCAGCGGTTCGCGGCTTGGCGAAGGGGGCTGGTTCGGCGAGGGGCCGAGAGCGAGGCCAGTACGCAGGATTTGCGGTGTCTGGCAGCCTCTTCAGATCAGCGTGTGGTGCACGCGCATCCAGAAAGGAATCTACTGATGATAAGGGTGAATCATCAATTCGCCTAATGTTATTTTCAGCGGCCCTTTACATGGTCCTGCCCTCAGCACCTGCCCGCGCCGTCGAGCCAGTCTGCCCGTGAGGGTTCACTGGCGCGCTGTGCGCACGTTCGGCGGTGGCAACTGAGGATGGCTGCTGCGCCATGGGTTGATGTCCAGCCCGCCGCGGCGGGTGTAACGGGCGTACACCATCAGCTTGGCCGGCTTGCAGCGCGCCATGATGTCGCTGTAGATGCGCTCCACGCACTGTTCGTGGAATTCGTTGTGGTTGCGAAAGCTCACGATGTACTGCAACAGTCCGGCCTGATCGATCTGCGGGCCGCTGTAGCGGATCTGCACGCTGCCCCAATCGGGCTGGCCAGTCACCAGGCAGTTGCTTTTGAGCAGGTCGCTCACCAAGGTCTCTTCCACCGGCTTTTCGTCGAAGGCGGCCGTGAGCAGATCGGGTGCGGGTTCATAGCGGGTGCACTCCACGTCGAGCCGGTCGATCGACAGGCCGTCGAGTTCCTGCACAGGTTCGCAGTCGAACAGCTCGGGCAGCAGCAGGCGCACCCCTGGCGACGATTGCACCACCCCACCCTGCCAGATGGCCGCGCCCACATCGCTGCGAATGCGGTCGCGCACCGCGTCGGCGCTCTCGAACCGGGTGTTGTTGAAACTGTTGAGGTAGAGCTTGAACGACTTGCTCTCGACGATGTGCGTGCTCTCGCAGGGGATGGTGATGTGGGCCAGCGCCACCTGGGGCTTGCCGCGCAGGTTGAGCCAGCTCAGCTCGAAGGCGGTCCAGAGATCGGCACCCAGGAACGGCAGGCTGCCCTTGATGCCGATTTCCAGCCGCTTCGGCTCGCGTGGCAGCGGAAACAGCAGCGAAGCATCGTACTGGTCGACATAGGCAGATGCCTTGCCAAGCTGGGAGTGTTCTGGGAGATTGGCGTTCATGATCGGCAGGTCGGGAAGTCAGGCTTGGGTAGCCTTGAGATGAGGAACGATGTGATGGGCCAGCGGTACCACCGCTACCCGGGAATCACCAGAATCGTCGATGTCGAACGGCCGGTCGTTGTTCTCGACACTCATGTGAAGACGCGCTCGCGCAGCCACTTGGTGGCCACCCACTTCTCGCCCTCGATGACCGGCGCGCCGCCATGCAGGGTGCGGGTGGTGGGCTGGGGGCGGTCGTAGCTGAAGAACACGGCGTTGCCGCGTTGCGGCGCCACTTCCAGTCCGACATCGGGAAACGTGGTGCCGCCGCCGCGGGCGGGCTCGCTGAGGTACATCACCAGCGTGGCCAGGCGCTGGCCGCCCCGCTTGAGGATGGTCGGCGTACCTGGTTCGGCGGGGTCGAAATAATCGTAGTGCGGCTTGTACTCGGCACCCGGGTGGTAGTGCAGCACCTGAATGCCTTCGCCATGGTCCACTGGCCAGTTCAGCAGCCGGGCAATGCGCGCTTCAATTCGGGTGATCAACTCGCTCTCTCCACGGTTGAAGAACATGCCGTTGCTGGTGCGGTCGGGGTTGAGTTCTTCGCCACCGGTCTGGGTCTGCACGGTGAGCGAACGCGCCATGCGCGGTCGGGCCGCGGCGATCAGGGCGTCGCACTCCTCATCGCTGAGCACGCCACCCAGCACCACCACCCTGGGCTGCGTCAGAGTGGCCAGCACATCGATCGTCCGGTCACCTGCGTCGACCTGGCGTGGTGAACGGCTCAGGTCCAGGTCCGGCACTTTCACGGCGCTCGCCACACGCACCCCACCTTGTTCTGCCGCCTGCACAGCTTCTGGCGCCACAGGCGCTGGCGGATTCGGCTGTTGTGCTGGCAGAGTGTTCGTCAGTGCGTGGCTGGCCACGTCGCGAGCCCACCCCGCCGACACCATGGCCGCCAGGATCGAATCGTGGGAGTGCCCTGCTGCGGCCTGTTCAAGAATCCACTGCCGCAATTCGATGGTGATGATCTGGCTCATGTGTGCTCCCGGTGTCTTGCGAACCCCTCGTCCTCAGGCTTTCTGGTCGCGTCGAAAGACCAGCCGGTCGGCGTCGGACGCCGCCGGCACGTATCGGTAACCCTCGGCATTGAAGGCCTTGAGCTGCTCGGGCGTGGTGACCCGGTTCAGCACCGCATGCCGCACCATCAGGCCGCGCGCGCGCTTGGCCATGAAGCTGATCACCTTGTACCCGTCGGCCTTGCGCTCTTCAAATGCGCAGGTCACCACACGCGGCACCAGTGTCTTGCGGTCCACCACCTTGAAATACTCTTCGCTGGCCAGGTTGATCACCACCGGGCTCAATTCGGCACGCGCGCGTTCGTTGAGGTACTGCGACACCTGGCTGCCCCAGAACTGGTACAGGTTCTTGCCCTTGGGTGTCACCAGCCGGGTGCCCATTTCCAGCCGGTACGGTTGCATCAGGTCCAGCGGTCGCAGCACGCCATACAGGCCGCTCAGGATGCACAGATGCTGCTGCAGCCAGTTCAGGCTGGCTTCGTCCAGACGCGCGGCGTCGAGCCCGCCATACACGTCGCCATTGAAGGCCAGCACCGCCTGCTTGGCGTTGCGTGGCGTGAATTTCGGCCGCCAGGCCTGGTAGCGAGCCACGTTCAGGCCAGACAAAGTGTCCGACAGACTCATGAGCTCGGCGACCTGCTGGGGTGACTTGTCGCGCAGCACGTCAATCAGTTCGCTCGCCTGCTTCACGAACAAGGGCTGGGTGTGGGTGCTGATGTGGGCCGGCGTCTCGTAGTCGAGGGCCTTGGCGGGGGAAAGAAGGAACAACATGGTGGGTGGTCGGCGGAGGTGCGCAACAGAATGAAAAAAAGGCTTCCGCAGAAGCCCTGATTATGACCAGTGATGCCCTTGGGCAGCACGGGACAGGTCTCTCGTGGTCGGCCCGCTCTGGGCCCCACCCTGGTTTATTTCAGGTCGCCGGCCAGACTGGCCAAGGTCTCCAGGGGAATCTGCATGTGGGCCGGGTAATGGGTGTGGTCACATCCCAGTTTCACCGCCGCACCTGCCTTCACGGAGGCGCGCATGTGGGGCGTGAGCTCAAAGCGCACGAAATGCACGGCGCTGGTCTTCACATCGTTTTCGCGGTCCAGGTCTTCGTCGGCAATCGCATACACGCGGGCATGGCCTTCCACCTCAATGAACAAACGGTCTTCCACACCGATCAGGCGCGCGAGTTCGCGCTTGCGTTCGTTGATGTCGGTGTACTCGATCAGCATGGTGGCCTTCCAGTTGCCGCCATCGGGCACCAGTGGGGCGTAAGCCTCGATCTCGCCGTTGATGCCCTCTTCTTCGAAGATCTTCTCAATGCGCAACATTTCCTGGATCTGGTAGCGGATCGTCATCTCGCTTTCGAACTGCAGGTTGATGTGCTCACCCAGTTGCACGCTGCGCAACTTGCGGTGAGCGATGACCTCGGGCTTGTGGGCCTTGCGCCATTTGCTGTAGGCCTCCAGGCTCATGAGGCTTTCGGGAGTGATGTGTCCGGTGAGTTGCATGGAGTGGTCCTTGATGGTTTGCCGCCGGGTCGCCCCCTAAGGTCATTTCAATCCGTAGGCTTTGGCCACGAGGCTGATCGGGTGCTGCAATTCTGGTGCGCCCAGGCCATTGACTTCAAAACCTTGTGCGATGTGGTGGCCACCCAGGGGGCAGTCCGAGCTGATGTAGTCGGGCTTGCTGCCGTCCTTCATGGTCGCCATGGCCTTGAACACCGGCTTGCCGATCTTCATGGCGGTCTGGTGATGGGCCTTTTTCACGCCAAAGGTGCCGGCATGGCCCGAGCACCGCTCGATGCTGTTGATGGTCGTGTCCGGGATCATCTTGAGCATTTCTTCGGTCTTCTTGCCGATGTTCTGCACCCGGCCGTGGCAGGGAATCTGGTAGCTCACGTTGCCCAGTTTCTGAGGGAACTCGGTCTTGAGCAGGCCGTCGCGCTTGCGGGCCATGAAGTACTCGAACGGATCCCACATGTGCTCCTTCACCAGCTGGGTGTCGGCGTCGTCCGGGAACATCAGCGGGATTTCCTGCTTGAACATCAGTGCACAACTGGGCACGGCGGCGAGGATGGCAAAGCCGTCCTTGGCGTATTTGGCCAGGACGGGCATGTTGGCTTCCTTGCTGGCCTGCACAGAATCCAGATCGCCCAGTTCCAGCTTGGGCATGCCACAACATTTTTCCTTCTCCACCAGGGTGTAGGGAATGTCGTTGTGGTCCAGGATCCTGAGCAGATCCATGCCGATGCCAGGCTCGTTGTAGTTGATGTAGCAGGTGGAGAAGATGGCCACCTTGCCCGGTGTCTTGTCGCCGTTCACCACCTGGCTGGCCTTGGCCTCCGGCGCCGTAGAACGGAATTTTTTGGTGGCCAGCTCGGGCAACCAGGCATCCTTGTCCACGCCCATCACTTTTTCCATCACGCCACGGGCAAAGGACGTCCTGTTCACGGCATTGGCCACCTGCACCACCACGGGAATGCCGGCAAAGCTGCCATGCGTGTCGGTGGACGCCAGGAACCGCTCGGCCATGCCGACCTCGCCCTTCTTGAACTTGATGGCCTTGGCACGCAGCATGGTGTGCGGGAAGTCCAGGTTCCACTCGTGCGGCGGCGTGTAGGGGCACTTGGTCATGTAGCACAGGTCGCACATGTAGCACTGGTCGACCACCTTCCAGTAATCCTGCTTGGCCACGCCGTCCACTTCCATGGTCGTGCTCTCGTCGACCAGATCAAACAAGGTGGGGAACGAACCACACAGGCTCACGCAGCGGCGGCAACCATGGCAAATGTCGAAGATGCGCTCCAGTTCGTGGAAGCACTTCTCCTCGTCATAAAAGTCGGGGTTCTGCCAGTCCAGCGCGTGCCGGGTGGGCGCCTGCAGATTGCCTTCTGTAGCCATGGTTGTCGTCCTCGTCCGTACGGGTTTCGCCGTGGATCTTTCGTCGATCTTGTTGTGGTTTTTGAAGGGGCTCGTTTGGCAAGCCTCTTCAAAAATACTCCCCACCAGAGGGGGAGTCGACCAGCTAACGCCGCGGAACCGGCTTTGCCGGGCCGCCAGCGTTGCCCCCTTGAGGGGGTGACGCGCCGACGGCGCGGCGCGGGGGTGAGTCGATCACTCCACCAGTTCGTTCAATGCCTTCTGGTAGCGGTTGGCATGTGAGCGCTCGGCCTTGGCCAGGGTCTCGAACCAGTCGGCAACCTCGTCGAAGCCTTCTTCGCGCGCGGTTTTGGCCATGCCCGGGTACATGTCGGTGTACTCGTGCGTTTCTCCGGCCACGGCCGATTCCAGGTTCTGGCGGGTCGAGCCGATGGGCAGACCGGTGGCAGGGTCGCCAGATTGCTCCAAAAACTCCAGGTGTCCGTGCGCGTGACCGGTCTCGCCTTCGGCGGTGGAGCGGAACAGGGCGGCCACGTCGTTCTGGCCCTCCACGTCGGCCTTGTTCGCGAAATACAGATAGCGGCGGTTGGCTTGCGATTCACCGGCAAATGCTTCTTTCAGGCATTCCTCGGTTTTGCTGCCTTTCAATGCGGGCATGAGCTGTCTCCTTTGCGTGGGTTGAAGAATCATCCGCCCAGCGACGACCAAGAGCCTGAGCCACTGGGACAGCAAACCATAGCGCTGGCAGAGAGGTCTGTCTAATTGCTCTGGGCTATACACCCCATTGCCAATGGCTATTCAGTCGAAATGATTGATAACTATTCTCAACATCATCGACAGCACCACGGGAAACCCTCAAACTGGCGCGGAAAAGCACCCACACTCATTTCGTTTTGAGAAATGCGTTGCACAATGGTGAATCACATACAAGTCAGGAGACCGACATGACCCGCACCCTGCCCCCGCCTGCGCCGATCCAGCAACTGCACCACTACGCCTACCGCGCCAAGGACGCCGAAGAAACGCGCCGCTTCTACGAAGACATCCTGGGCCTGCCGCTCTATCACATCATCCAGAGCGACGTGGTGCCCAGCACCGGCGAGTACTGCCCCTACACCCATTTCTTCTTCCGCCTGCAGGACGGTTCGTTCATTGCGTTTTTTGACCTCGGCGACGACGAGGCCGCCCTGCCCAGCCCGAACACGCCGAAGTGGGTGAACCACATCAGCTTCCGCGTGAACACGATTGAAGAACTGGAAAACACCAAGGCCCGCCTGGAAGCCAGCGGCATCGAGGTGCTGGGCGTGACCGATCATCACATTTTCAAGAGTATCTACTTCTTCGACCCCAACGGCATCCGCCTCGAACTCACCGCGCAGCTGGCCGACGAGTTTGAAATGCTCGAGGAAAGCAAGACCGCCCACGCCCGCCTGGCCGAATGGACAGCGCGCAAGGAGCAATGGCGCAAGGAGCGGGCCGAAGGCAAGACGGCGGCACCGCTCAAGCCGCAGCAGAACGACCGGCCTGAAGTGGTCGCCCGTGCGCAGCCCTGATCGGGACGTGCCCATGAACCCCACTGCGTACCGCGATACCGCGCCCACCAACAGCTACGAATTCACGAGCGGCTCTGGCTATGTGTTGCCGGAGTACCCGTTTGTGCCGCCACCAGAGCTGCAAGGCAGCACCGTGGTGCGCCACCCCATTGTCATCGTGGGCGGTGGCATCACCGGGCTCACCCTGGCCTGTTCGCTGGCCCGCTTGGGCGTCAAGGCGGTGCTGATCGACGAAGACAACACCGTGGGCGTGAAAGGCGCATCGTCGCGCGGCATCTGCTACACGCAGAAGTCGCTGGAGATCTTCGAGCGGCTGGGCATTTTTGAGCGCATTGCGGCCAAGGGCACGCAGTGGAGCGTGGGCCGCACCTTCGCCGGTGAAGACGAGGTGTACAGCTTCGACCTGCGCCAGCAGGGCAACTTCCACCTCAGCAGCCAGCCACCCTTCATCAACATCCAGCAGTTCTACATCGAGGCGTTTCTGGTCGATCGCATCCGGGAACTGGGTGCGGTGGAACTGCGCTGGCAGAACCGCCTGACCGCTTTTGAACAAAACGCCGAATGCGCCACCCTCACGGTGGAAACACCCGCAGGCAGCTACCGGCTGGAAGCCGAACACGTGATTGACGCCACCGGTTCGCACAGCCCGCTGCGCCAATGGCTGAACGTGCCGTTCGACTCCCGCCGTGGCGACGACCGCTGGTGCATCGCCGACGTGCGCTTCAGCACCCACCCGCCGGTGGAACGCCACACCTGGATCGAAGCGCCGTTCAACGAAAACCGCGCCGTCTGGCAACACCTGATGGCCGACGACGTGTGGCGCATTGACTACCAGATGGCGCCCAATGCCGACCCGGAACAAGTGAGCCGAGAAGACGTGGTGCGCGAGCGACTGGCGCGCCAGTTCGGCCCTGACGTGGACGTTGAAATCGTCTGGGTCGGCCCCTACGCCTACCGCAGCGAATGTGTGCACGCCCTGCGCCATGGCCGCGTGTTCCTCATGGGCGACTCGGCCAAGGTGGTCAGCCCGTTTGGTGCGCGCGGTGGCAACACCGGCGTGGCCGACGCCGACAACCTCGCCTGGAAACTCGCGGCCGTGCTGCGTGGCAAGGCCGACGCCGCCCTGCTGGAAAGCTACGGCGACGAACGCCTGGAAGCGGCGCAGCAGAACGTGTGCGTGACCAACCGCACCGCGCGCTTTCTGCGGCCGGCCGACGGCGCAGAACGCCTGTTCCGCCAGGCCACCATCGGCATGGCCAAACAGTATCCATTCGCGCGCACCTTGATCAACACCGGCCGCATGGCCGTGGCCAACCCCTACAGCCACTCCCGCGCCTGCACCTACGCGCCCGGCAGTGCCGCAGGCCAGTCGGTACAGAACGTGGCCTTTGCTTGGGCCGACGGATCACAAGGCCGCGTCAACGACCTGCTCGACTGGGCCGCAGGTGACTTGCTGGTGCTGGTGTTTGGCGATCTGTCGCCGTCGGCCTTGCAGCGCCTGCGCCGCCTGTGCTTCGACGCCCCGGTGCGCAGCGTGCAGGTGCTCGGCATCGACGCCACCGCGCAGGCGGTGGAACATGTGCGCGATCCACACGCCCACCTGCAAGGGGCCTGTCATGTGTTCGGCCACGCCTGGGCGCTGGTGCGGCCCGATGGCTACCTGGCTGCCAGTGGCGAAACGGTGGATGGTCAACTGGTGGCGGCGATTGAGCGATCCCTGGGTTTGCGAGGAGACATCGAATGAAGACGACACCGCATTTTCAGGATGCAGACGGGTTCTATGAGCAGTTGATGGATGCTCATGTTGGGTTGAGTCGGGAGGCGTCCGAGTTGCTCAATGCCCGTCTGATTTTGTTGTTGGCGAATCAGGTGGGGGACGCGAGGGTTTTGGGGGAGTGCATTGAGGCGGCGCGGAAGATGCCTGTTCCCGTCTCTGATCCCTCTTGAAAGCTGCGTGATTCTCGGATTGGTTCTGTTGCGTTGTCGTTGAGTTTTTTTGTGGCGTGCCGGGTCTCGGCCCGGCACGCCGCGAAAGCAAAAAAACTCAAAGACAACGAAGCACAGACCCCCAGGAACCTCAAGGCAAGTCAGCAGGCCGAGGCATCCACCCCAACGTCCTCGCATGCAAACTCTGCACATACACCCTCTCCGCCGTCTCAGTCACCGCCGTGGTGTCCGGATAAGCCCCTGATGGGTCCTGCCAGTCCACCACCACACGCCCATCCTCCGTGAACGCAAACACGTGCCCATAAGCCTTGGGGATAGGCCAGGCAGCCCTGGGCAGGCGCAGCGTGATCTCCCGCAGCAGCGGCTTCCCGGCCATGTTGTCGATCACCGGGTTGCGCGGCTTGACCAGTCCCACCCAGATGCGTCCGCTCTCGCCCCGCATGAGGTTGTCCGGATAGCCAGGCAGGTTGTCGAACACCACACGTGCACCGCCGGCGGGGCCCTTGCTCAGGTCCAGGTCGCGTGCGGCGGCTGGGATGGCCCAGATGCGGTATTTGCCGGTCTCGGCCACGAACAAGGTCTGTTCGTCTTCAGAGAGCGTTATGCCGTTGACAAACGACAGGCCGTGTGCGACCCGTTCGGTGCGGCCTTCGGCACTGTCGAACACCAGCACACGGCCGGTGGCTGACTGCTCCAGGATGTCCAGCACGCTGGCCTCAAAGGTGCCGCCCCATTCGCGGGCTCCAAAGCGGGTGGACGCATCGGTGAAGAACATCTGTTCGGGTGTGTTCGGCTGGCGTGTCACCACCACCGCGTCGGCATAACGAATCGGTTCGTCGCCCCAGCGATCGCTCAGCACCTGCACTTCACCTTGTGCGTTCACCCGCAGCAGACCGCGCATGGCATCGGCCGCAATCAACTGGCCGGCACGGTCGAAGTCAAAGCCCAGCACGCGGCCTCCGGTGTCGACATGGGTCTTCAGGTCCGACCCATCGGGCGCCATGTGCAACACCTTGCCACTGGCCACGGTGGTGTAGAGGCGCCCGTCCGGGCCGATCATCACGTGCTCGGGCCCTTCTTCATCACCCAGCTCGATGTGCTGCAGGCCAGCCAGACGGGTGTTGACCACGTGAGGGCCTGTGTAGCCAGGGGGCGGCAGCGCCTGCCACACCACGGCTTTCACCGGCACGGGCCAGAGCAGCAGGTAGGCCGCCAGCAGGGCCAGCAGTAGCAACAGAACGACCAACGCTTTCTTCATTTTGTGTCTCCTCGAGGTGGTTGGCGCGCCATGCTGCACCGGGCGATCGATTCTGCATCTGTCTCCAGGCTGCCCCCAGTCCAGCCTCGGCACGCCTGACATCACCGCCCAGCCGGGGATTTCATCGACGGCCCGTAAAATCGAGGGCTTCCCTGCCGGGAGCAAGTCACTCCACCTGCACCGCCCGGCCTCTACCCCCCGGATTCCACCATGTCTCAAACGCCCGCCCAGCCTGGTCTCGACAGCCTGTCGAAATCCTTTGAACCCGCCGCCATCGAAGCCCAATGGGGCCCCTTCTGGGAACAGAAAGGCCATGGCCGCGCCGGCTTCCGGGGCACGGGCGTACCGGAAGCCGGTGCGCCTTCGTTCGCGATCCAGCTGCCCCCGCCCAACGTGACCGGCACGCTGCACATGGGCCACGCGTTCAACCAGACCATCATGGACAGCCTCACGCGCTACCACCGCATGCGCGGGCACAACACGGTCTGGGTGCCGGGCACCGACCACGCCGGCATCGCCACACAGATCGTGGTGGAGCGGCAATTGCAGGCGCAGGGCATCAGCCGCCACGACATGGGGCCCACGCCCGCCGAAGCGCGCAAGAACTTCGTGGCCAAGGTCTGGGAATGGAAGGAAGAAAGCGGCAACACCATCACCACGCAGATGCGCCGCATGGGCGACTCCGTGGACTGGGACCGCGAGTACTTCACCATGGACGACAAGCTGTCGACCGTGGTGACCGAGACCTTTGTGCGTCTGTACGAACAAGGCCTGATCTACCGCGGCAAGCGCCTGGTGAACTGGGACCCGGTGCTGATGTCGGCGGTGTCTGACCTGGAGGTGGAGAGCGAAGAGGAAGAAGGTTCGCTCTGGCACATTGCCTACCCATTGGCAGACGGCAGCGGCTCACTCACCGTGGCCACCACCCGCCCGGAGACCATGCTGGGCGACGTGGCCGTGATGGTGCACCCGGAAGACGAGCGCTACAGCCACCTGATCGGCCAGATGGTCAAGCTGCCGCTGTGCGACCGCGACATTCCGGTCATTGCCGACGACTACGTGGACCGCGCCTTCGGCACAGGCGTGGTCAAGGTCACGCCTGCCCACGATGCCAACGACTACGCCGTGGGTCAACGCCACAACCTGCCGATCATCGGCGTGCTGGCCCTCAACGCCACCGTCAATGAAAACGCGCCCGAAAAATACCGCGGACTCGACCGCTTCGTGGCCCGCAAGGCCGTGGTGGCCGACCTGGAAGCCGCCGGCCTGCTGGTGGAGGTGAAGAAGCACAGGCTCATGGTGCCGCGATGCGCGCGCACCGGCCAGGTGATTGAGCCCATGCTGACCGACCAGTGGTTCGTGGCCATGCAGTCCAAGGGCAACGAGAAAAACACCAGCGGCACCTCCATTGCTGACAAGGCCATTGCCGCCGTGCAGTCGGGCGAAGTGACTTTCGTACCCGAGAACTGGGTCAACACCTACAACCAGTGGATGAACAACATCCAGGACTGGTGCATCAGCCGCCAGCTCTGGTGGGGCCACCAGATCCCGGCCTGGTACACCGAAGACGGCGAAGTGATCGTGGCGCGCAATGAAGCCGACGCACAGGCCCAGGCACCGGGCAAGGTGCTCTTGCGCGATCCTGATGTGCTCGACACCTGGTACTCGTCTGCCCTGGTTCCGTTCAGCACCATGGGCTGGCCAGAACAAGGCGACGAGGCCACCGACGACTACAACCTCTACCTGCCCAGCAGCGTGCTGGTCACCGGCTACGACATCATCTTCTTCTGGGTCGCCCGGATGATCATGATGACGACCCACTTCACCGGCCGCGTCCCATTCAAGCACGTCTACATCCACGGTCTGGTGCGCGACGCGCAAGGCCAGAAGATGAGCAAGAGCGAAGGCAACGTGCTCGACCCGGTGGACCTGATCGACGGCATTGACCTGAGTGCCCTGCTGGAAAAACGCACCACCGGCCTGCGCAAGCCCGAAACCGCGCCCAAGGTGCGCAAGCAGACCGAAAAGGAATTCCCCGAAGGCATCCCCGCCTACGGTGCCGACGCTCTGCGCTTCACCTTCGCCGCGCTGGCCTCACTCGGCCGCAGCATCAACTTCGACAGCAAGCGCTGCGAGGGCTATCGCAACTTCTGCAACAAGCTCTGGAACGCCACCCGCTTCACGCTGATGAACTGCGAAGGCCAGGACTGCGGCCTGAAGGAACACACCAAGGAAGAATGCGCCGTCGGCCAACCTTTCCACGGCTACCTGAGCTTCAGCCAGGCCGACCGCTGGATCAGTTCGGTGCTGCAGAAGGTGGAGGCTGAAGTGGCCAAGGGCTTCGCCGAGTACCGGCTGGACAACGTGGCCAATGCCATCTATGACTTTGTCTGGAACGAGTTCTGCGACTGGTACCTGGAAATCGCCAAGGTGCAAATCCAGACCGGCGACGAATCACAGCAGCGCGCCACACGCCGCACGCTGATCCGCACGCTCGAAGCCATCCTGCGCCTGGCGCATCCCGTCATTCCCTTCATCACTGAAGAACTCTGGCAGAAGGTCGCACCCGTGGCCGGCCTGCCGGGCGAATCGGTCAGCGTGGCGCGCTACCCCGAGAGCCAGCCCAGCAAGATCGACGAGGCCGCCATCGCGCACGTGGTCAAGCTGAAGTCGCTGGTCGATGCCTGCCGCACCCTGCGCGGCGAGATGAATGTATCGCCGGCCACGCGCCTGCCGCTCTACACCGTGGGCGATGCCAGTTTCATGCGCGCCGCCGGCCCGGTGCTGCAGGCCCTGGCCAAACTCAACGAAGTGCGGGCGTTTGACGACGAGGCCAGCTGGGCAGCTGCCGCCCAGGCCGCCCCGGTGGCGGTGGTGGGCGAAGCGCGCTTGTGCCTGTTCATGGAGATCGACCTGGCGGCCGAAAAAGCCCGCCTGGGCAAGGAAGCCACGCGGCTCGAAGGCGAGATCGCCAAAGCCAATGGCAAGCTGGCCAACGAAGCCTTCGTGGCCAAGGCACCGCCAGCGGTGATCGATCAGGAGAAGAAGCGCGTGGCGGATTTCACGGCCACTCTGGCAAAAGTCCAGGAACAGCTGAAACGCCTGGCGGACTGATCAACCACCGCACGGTGCAGGGGCGGTTCGCGCTAGCGTTTCTGCTCGGCCACGGTTTCCCACTGAGAAGGCGTCATCGATGGCGGGCCCTCCGGGTCGGCGAAATCGAGGCTGTCGAGCGCCGAAAAGTCGCTTTGCGGTACATCCCGGTGGATGGAGGGCGCGAGCGTCTCGTGAATGCGATGGGCCACGTACCAGCTCGCTCTGAGCTTGGCTTCCCTGGTGTGGGACCCCAACCGGGGGGTCAGATGGAGATTGGGCGCTCCGTGCAATGGCGTGCCCTCGGCGGCGAACTGGGGGCTGGCACCATCGAGCAGGCAGGCATCAATGCGACCGTCAGAGAGCGCCAGTGCCAGGGCTTCAGGCTCAAACAATGAAGATCGGCTCACCCCCACCCACAGCTGGCCTGGCTTGCAATGACTGAGCATGCGCTCATTGATCCAGCCCCGGAAACGCGAGGCATAGACCACCTGCAGCGACACCGCGTCTGAACGGCCCAGCAGTTCCTGCACGGTGACGGGCTCGACGCCCAGCTTGTCCCAGATGGGGGCGGCGTGATGCACGGCAGGGTCGTAGCCCACCAGTCTCACGCCCAGGCTGCGCAGCATGGGGGCCAGCGTGTGCGCCACCGGCGCCAGGCCCAGCAAGCCCACGGTACTGCCCGCCAGCTCCCGCCCCATGCGGATCTGCGATAGCTTGCGTCCCAGCAGGGCGCTCACCATGCCCCTGCGATACAGCATCAGCAGGCCATACAAGATGTACTCCGCGTTGGAGCGAACCGTGGCACTGCGGGCCTGCACCACGCGCACCCCGCGGCGGGCACAGGCATCCAGATCGGTGTTGTCGCTGGACACCTGCATGCGCGCCACCACCTGCAGCTTGGGAGAAAAGTTCAGGAACTCCTGAGACACCACCACGTGCGGCGGCAGCACGATCGCCCGGGTCTTGTAGGTGTGCTTGCGAAGCTCAATGGGATCGTCGGCCAACTCCGGCCTGAAGCTCACATCGTGCCGCTCCTGCAGCCAGGCCAGGGCTTCGGGAACCAGCGGATCGACCAGGAGCACTTCCATGGCGGGCGCTGTTGCTTGGGAAGTGACAAGCCGCTGAACGTTCAGCGACGTTTGAGCACAGAGATGTGGTCGGCACCCACCGTCTGCTGCTCGACCAGCTCATTGCCGGTCTGCTTGGCGAATGCCTGGAAGTCACGCACCGAACCTGCGTCAGTTGAAATCACGCGAAGCACCTGACCACTGGTCATGTCGGCCAGTGCCTTTTTTGCCTTCAGGATGGGCAACGGGCAGTTCAGACCACGGGCATCGAGCTCTTTGTTGACGTGCATGGGGTTTCCTTGATTGGCGTGATTCTAAGCGTCTCGGGCTTTCAATACACAAAGTGGGGATGCTCTCAGGCGCCCCCCACCAGCCTCAAGCGCCAGACGAAAAGTCTTCCATGAACTGCGGTTCGTGCCCGCGGGAACGCAGCCAGTCGGCCAGCGCGAGCCCGGTGCCCGCACGCCAGCATTTCACCTGCTCGGGCGCCAACAGCTTGTATTCGACCAGTTCGGGCGACAGATGCACCTCGCCCTGAGCCACTGCGTGGTAGGTGATGATGATCTGGTTCATGCGCTGGAAGTCGTGCACACCCACCAGTTGCAGCGCGCCCACCTGAAGACTGGTCTCTTCCGCAATCTCGCGGCGAATGCCCTCCTCCGGCGTTTCGCCAGCTTCCATGAACCCGGTGATCAGACCAAACATGCGGGAAGTCCAGGCTGCATTGCGTGCCAGCAGCACCTGGCCATCCAGCTCCACGATCGCGGCCAGCACCGGCGTGGGATTGTTCCAGTGCGTGAAGCCACAGCCCGCACAACGCAGCCGCTCTTTGAAACCACCATCCTCCTCTTGCCCCAGCATCGCCAGAGGCGAAGCACAAACCGGGCAGTACTTGTAATCAACACTCATCTCATAACCTCACGTCAATGGAGAGCGACCGAATCGAGCGCCAAAGCACAAGGACCAAGGGCACCGCGCCGCAAATCGGCGCAGGGAAGTGAGTCGAAGGCTCCGGCGCGAAGTGTCTTGATCAAGGGGCAGCAAGGGACGGCTCCGCCGGCCCAAGATGCCGTCCCCCCTCCAAGCGCCCCTGGCGCGCCAGAGAGGGGGGAAGCCGCGTAAGCGGCGCAGGGGGGAGCCCTCCATCACGCAGGAAACACGCCCGTGGACAGATAGCGATCACCCCGGTCGCAGACCACGAACACAATGGTGGCGTTTTCCACCCGCTGCGCCAGTTGCAAGGCCACCCAGCAGGCGCCCGCTGCGGATATGCCACCAAAGATACCCTCTTCTCGCGCCAGCTTGCGACACATTTCCTCGGCGTCGGACTGGCTCACATACACCAGCTCATCCACGCGCGAGGCATCGTAAATCTTGGGGAGGTATTCCTGAGGCCACTTGCGAATGCCCGGAATGCGGGACCCCTCGCTGGGCTGGGCGCCGATGATGCGGATGTCCGGGTTCTTCTCTTTCAGGAAACGCGACACGCCGGTGATGGTGCCGGTGGTGCCCATGGCGCTCACGAAGTGCGTGATGCGCCCGCCGGTCTGCTCCCACAGCTCGGGGCCTGTGGTCTCGTAGTGGATACGGGGGTTGTCTTCGTTGGCAAACTGGTCGAGCACCCGGCCCTTGCCTTCTCGCGCCATCTTGTCGGCCAGGTCGCGAGCGGATTCCATGCCCCCGCTCTTGGGCGTGAGGATGAGCTCGGCGCCAAAGGCCTTCATGGTCTGCGCGCGTTCGATGGACAGGTCCTCCGGCATGATCAGCACCATGCGGTAGCCCTTGATGGCTGCGGCCATGGCCAGCGCAATGCCGGTATTGCCCGAGGTCGCCTCGATCAGGGTATCGCCGGGCCGGATTTCGCCACGCTCCTCGGCCCGCTGGATCATGGACAGCGCTGGACGGTCTTTCACCGATCCGGCCGGATTGTTGCCTTCCAGTTTGCCCAGCAGCACATTGCCTCTGGCCGCGTTTTCAGCGGCACCCAGGCGTTGCAGGGCCACCAGCGGCGTCTTGCCAATGGCGTCTTCGATCGTTGGGTATTTCATACGTTGCACTGTGCCATAATTTCGAATTCTCACACCTGCCGGAGTGGCGAAATTGGTAGACGCAGCAGATTCAAAATCTGCCGGTGGAGACACCGTGCCGGTTCGATTCCGGCCCCCGGCACCAGACCCTGACAAGGCCGCACAGCTCACGTTGTGCGGCCTTTTCTGTTGATTGTGTTTCCCCCTTCTGCGCCGCCTGCTACCCTTGGCCCACCCTGGAACATGCCATGTTGATGCCCTCACTCGCCATCCTCGCCGGCCTTGCCCTGCTGGTCTGGAGCGCTGACCGTTTTGTGGAAGGGGCCTCGGCCACAGCCACCCATTTCTCGGTCCCGCCGCTGCTGGTCGGCATGGTGATTGTGGGCTTTGGCACCTCGGCGCCAGAAATGGTGGTTTCGACGAACGCTGCCTTGCAAGGCAACCCCGGCCTGGCACTGGGCAACGGATGGGGCTCGAACATTGCCAACATCGCGCTGATCCTGGGCATCACAGCGCTGGTCAATCCGATCACCGTGCATTCGCTCATCCTTCGCAAGGAACTGCCCATCCTGGCGGGCGTGACCGCGCTGGCCGGCGTGCTGGCCTGGAACGGCTCGCTTAGCCGCATGGATGGCGCCATTCTGCTGGGCGTGTTCGCCCTGCTCATGACCTGGTCGATTGTGGAAGGCATGCGAGGTGGCAACGACGCACTGGCATTTGAAACCTCGACCGAACTGCAAGCCCATGCCATGCCGTTGCCTCGCGCGCTGATGTGGCTGGCGGTGGGATTGATCGTGCTGATTGCGAGTTCGCGGTTGCTGGTGTGGGGTGCGGTGGCGATTGCGCAGTCGCTGGGCGTGAGCGATCTCATCATTGGCCTGACCGTGGTGGCCGTGGGCACCTCGCTGCCGGAACTGGCCTCGTGCGTGGCGGCGGCCCGCAAAGGCGAGCATGACATCGCGCTGGGCAATGTGCTGGGTTCGAACCTGTTCAACACGCTGGCCGTGGTGGGCATCGCCAGCGCCATTGCGCCCGTCGAAGTGGCCACTGAGGTGCTCTCGCGCGACTTCACGGTGATGGCCGGCCTGACGCTGCTCCTGTTCGTCATGGGCTGGGGATGGCGGGGCAGACCTGGCCGGGTCAACCGCGTGGAGGGCGCGGTGCTGGTAGCGATCTACCTGGGCTACACGCTGCTGCTGATGCGTTCCATCGGTGTGATCTGAGCCCAGAGATCAACGCTCCTAGCGCAACCCTTCGTTGACCGTCGGGTAGCGCAGCACGAGTCGAAGCTCGTCCTTCATGCGGCTGTTGGTCAGGCGGCGCGACTCGCTCATGAAGCTCAACAACATCAGCGACAGCTGTTCGCCTGCGCTGACCCGGGGCACGCGGGGCGGACGGGGCAGGCCATACAGGTCAGCAGCAAGATCAAAGTAGTCGCCCATCTTGAGCTGGGTGTCGTCGACCACATTCACGTTGCGCTGCGGCCGCCCGCGCCAGAGTGCCAGCACACAGGCGCGGGCCAGGTCGTCGGCATGGATGTGGTTGGTATAGACATCGTCTTCGGCCTGCAGCACCGGGGTGCCACGCAACAGGCGCTCGCGTGGTGTGCCACCTTCGCGATCCGGGGCGTAGATGCCGGGGATGCGCAGCACCGTGGTCCGCACACCGCTGGCGCGGCCCCAGCTGTGCACCGCCGCCTCTGCGTCCACCCGCCGCCAGGCGCGCGGGGTCAGCGGATGCGCCAGGGTCGACTCGCTCACCCACTGACCTTGCCGGTCGCCGTACACACCGGTGGTGGACCCGTACACCACCGCGCGCGGCGCGCAGCGCTGGGCCAGCGCGCGCGTGAGCGCCCGGGTGCGAGGATCCAGCCGCCAGTCGGCCAGCTCGCCCGAAGGGGGTGGCGCCAGGTGCAGCACGCGCGTGGCCAGGCCCGCCAAGCGTTGCAGGCTGCGCGGCTCATCCAGATTGCCCAGCAACGGTGTGATGCCTTGTGCGCGCAAGCCTGGCGCACGCAGGGACGATGAAGTGAGTGCCAGCAGACGCACCCGTCGGCCCTGGCCCAGCACGCGAGCGGTGCGCTGTCCCACGTCCCCACACCCGATGATCAACACCCGTTCACGCCGGAAGCGTGCGGGCAAAGCGCCAAGAAGGCTCATGCAATTTCCGAATTTGCGACAATGACGGGTTGCCAGGCGCCCGAACGTGCACTGGCGTGCCTGCAACCATTTTTCGTCCAGTATGACATTCACCATCACCGTCGAGCCCAGCGGGCGCACATTCACCGCAGAGCCCAACGAGGCCATGCTGGCCGCAGGCATCCGCCAGGGCATCGGACTTCCCTACGGATGCAAGGACGGCGCCTGTGGCTCCTGCAAATGCAAGCTGCTGAGCGGCTCGGTGGTCCACGGGGTGCACCAGTCCAAAGCCCTGAGTGCCGACGAGGAGGCCGCGGGCTACGTGCTCACCTGCTGCGGGGTGGCGCACACCGACGTGGTTCTGGAGTCCCGGCAGGTGACCGAGGCCGGCGCCTTTCCCATCAAGAAGATGCCGGTGCGCGTGAATTCGCTGGAGCGCGTGTCGCACGACGTGATCGTGCTGAACCTTCAGCTGCCGGCGAGCGACACCTTTCAGTACCACGCGGGACAGTATGTTGAATTCCTGCTGCGCGACGGCGACCGTCGCAGCTACTCCATGGCGAATGCGCCGCACACCCAGGTCGGCCAGCCACGCATGGAACTGCATCTGCGCCACATGCCGGGCGGCAAGTTCACCGACCATGTCTTCAGCGCCATGAAGGAAAAGGACATTCTGCGCATTGAAGGCCCTTATGGCAGCTTCTTCCTGCGCGAAGACAGCGACAAGCCCATGGTGTTGCTGGCCTCCGGCACCGGGTTTGCGCCCATCAAGGCGCTGATCGAGCACATGCAGTTCAAGGGCATCACGCGCGAAGCAACGCTCTACTGGGGCGGTCGCCGCCCCGCCGATCTCTACCAGAGCGCGTGGATCGAAGCCCGCCTCGCCGAGATGCCTAACCTGCGCTATGTGCCGGTGGTCTCCGACGCCCTGCCTGAAGATGGCTGGAGCGGCCGCACGGGTTTCGTTCACAAGGCCGTGCTGGAGGACATCCCCGATCTGTCGGGCCATCAGGTCTACGCCTGCGGTGCGCCCATCGTCGTGGAATCGGCCCGGGCTGAATACAGCACGCTGGCGGGTCTGCCCCCTGAAGAATTCTTTGCCGACTCGTTCACCACCGCTGCCGACAAGCTGTGACAGTGTTCTTGCCGCGCCCCCCTTCACCCCCAGGAGACAACACCATGATGAGACGCCGCCAACTGCTTGCACAGAGCACCCTGCTCGCCGCCAGCCTGGCACTGCCCGGACTGGGCCTGGCCCAGGGCAGCACCACCCGCATCATCGTGCCCTTCGCGGCCGGTGGCCCCATTGACGTGACGGCGCGCGTTTTGGCTGAGGCGGTCAAGGGATCGTTGGGGACCGTCATCGTGGACAACCGCGCGGGCGCTGGCGGGAACATCGGTGTGGGCGCTGCGGCCCGCTCGGCGCCCGACGGCCTGACGTTGGGCATCGCCACCACCGCGTCGCACGGCATCAACCCCTGGCTGTTCAGCAAGCTCCCCTACGACCCGGTCAAGGACTTTGCACCCGTCACCCAGATGCTCCGTGTGCCCAACGTGCTGGTGATCAACGCAGAAACGGCACAACGCCTGGGCATCAACAGCGTGGCCGACCTGATCCGCTATGGCAAGAGCAACCCGGGCAAGCTGAACTACGGCTCTGGTGGCAACGGCAGCGCCGGTCACCTGGCGGGCGAACTCTTCAAGAACCAGGCCGGTATTTTCGCGGTGCACATTCCCTACAACGGCGGCAACCCGGCACAAGCTGCGCTGCTGGCCGGCCAAGTCGACTTCAACTTCGACAACCTCGCCACCGCCGCCGGCAACATCCGCGCCGGGCGACTCAAGGCGCTGGCGGTGACCACCGCGCAGCGCTCTCCCGTGATGCCCGACGTGCCGACCGTTGCGGACACCTTGCCCGGCTTCGAGATCGACACCTGGTGGGGACTGGTGGTCCCCAGCGGCGTGCCGGCAGACACAGTGGCCAAACTCAACGCCGCTTTCACCGAAGCCTTGCGTTCGCCCGAAGTGAAAGCGCGCTTTGCGACGCTGATGGCCGAACCCGCACCCAGCACACCCGAGGCTTTCGACGCTTTCATGAACAAGGAACGCGCCAAGTACGAGCGCATGGTCAAGCTGAGCGGAGCGAAGGTGGACTAACACCCCCGCCGCGCTGTGCGCGACCCCCTCAAGGGGGCGATACCAGAGGCCCGGCAAAGCCGGTTCCTCGGTGCCTGCTGGACGGTGCACGCCTCGCCGGAGGCGGCCTTGGTTTTTTCGCCGTGTTGAGTAGGCTCCGTAACCAGGATCCACTACCTACCGAGCTTCACTGATCCAACAGCAGCTTGACGTCGTTGGCCAGAGCTTGTGCGCCGCTGCCGTACCGGTTGTACAGCCGGATCCGGCCTTGCGGGTCGTACACGTAGCTGCCCGCCGAGTGATCCATGGTGTAGCTGGTAGGCGTACTGCCCTCGACCTTTTTGTAGTAGATGCGAAACGACTTGGCCACGTCGGGCAGGGCTTCTGGTGCGGCGTACAAGGCAAGGAAAGTGGGATCGAAGCTTGCCATGTACTCGCGCATGATCTCCGGCGTGTCACGCTCGGGATCGACGCTGATGAACAGGCCCTGAAACCGGTCGCCATCGGCCCCCAGCAGGCGCTTGGCTTCGGCCATTTCGCTCATGGAGGTGGGGCACACGTCAGGACACTGGGTGAAGCCAAAAAAGACCACCACGACCTTGCCCTGAAAATCGGCGAGGGTGCGTGGCTGGCCATTGTGGTCGGTGAGTGAGAAACCGGTGGCGTAGTCGGCGCCCGTGATATCGATACCGGAGAAGGCGGGCTTGCTGTCGCAGGCTGCCAGGGTCAGGGCGAGTGCGCTGGCGACTGCCAGCAGGGTGCGGCGCCGAATGAAGGTGGGAAGGCCCATGGATGCTCGGATCTAAAGGTAGTGGTCGATCAGCAGCGCGGCAAAAAGCAGCGAAAGATGGATCAGGGAAAAGCGGAAGGTCTTGCGCGCCAAGGCATCGGAATAGTCGCGCCACAGCGCAAAGGCGTAACCTGAAAACCCGATGCTCAGCAGCACGGCAGACACCAGATAGAACCAGCCGCTCATGCGCATCATGAACGGCATCAGGCAGGCGGCGAACAGCACAAAGGTGTAGAGCAGGATCTGCAAGCGGGTGAATTCCGAACCGTGCGTGACCGGCAGCATGGGCAGACCCGACTTGCGGTAGTCCTCGACGCGGTACAACGCCAGCGCCCAGAAATGCGGCGGCGTCCACAGAAAGATGATCAGAAAGAGGATCAGCGATTCGGGTGAAACCACTCCCGTCATGGCGACCCAGCCCAACACGGGCGGCATGGCGCCGGAGGCGCCGCCGATCACGATGTTCTGCGGCGTGAGCGGCTTGAGGATCACGGTGTAGATCACCGCATAGCCCACAAAGGTGGCAAAGGTCAGCCACATGGTCAGCGGATTGACCCAGAAGTACAGCACAGCGGACCCCACTGCACAGAGCAACGCAGAAAAGCTGAGGGTCTGCAGGTTGGTCAGCTGGCCCTTGGCAGTGGGCCGCCACGCCGTGCGCTTCATCTTCGCGTCGATGCGCTGTTCCACCACGCAGTTGAAGGCGGCTGCCGCCCCGGCGACCAGCCAGATACCGAAGCAGGCGATGGCCGCCAGCTGGACCTGAGCCCAGCTGGGCACGCCAGGCACGGCCAGGACCATGCCGATCAAGGCGCAGAAGACGATCAGCTGGATCACGCGCGGTTTGGTCAGGGCATAGAACTGGCGCCACGTGGACGGCATCGCCCCAACAGCGGTGGAGGTAGGCGCGGCGCTCATCGGGACAACTTGGAAATATTGAATTGCGACATATGGAATTTGTCGTTGACCGAATGGCTGCCGGACAGCGCCCCCATGAGCACGATGACCAGCGCAGCCGCGCCGCCCGTGTGGGCCACGGCAGCCACCAGCGGCCACTCCAGCACCACGTTGCTCAAGCCACTGGCCAACTGCCAAAGCGCGATCAGCAGCAGTGAGCTGGCCGTGCTCCGCATGCCGGGCACCGACCACAGGCGCCGGGCCATCCAGAGCAAGGCCAGCAGTACGACATAGGCCGCAAGCCGATGCACGTAATGGATGGCGGTCAAGGCCGGGAAGGCGATGGCATCACCCGAGCGGTTCAGCCCCAGCTCGCGCCACAAGGTAAAGCCTTCGCTGAAGTGCATCACCGGCCACCAACTGCCCTGGCAGGTGGGAAAGTCGCGGCAGGCCAGCACCGCGTAGTTGGTGCTCACCCAGCCACCCAGCGCAATCTGCACCCAGACCAGCGCGAACACCAGCCAGAGCCAGAAACGCAGATTGCCCCCCAGCGGGACCGACATGGGTCCCCGGGGCTGAGCCAGCGTGTAGGCCACCGCCTGCGCCCGCAGCAGGGCGAGCAGCATCATGCCGCCCAGCAGATGGAGGGTCACGATCGCAGGAAACAGCTTCATGGTCACGGTCAGGGCACCAAAGGCGCCTTGCACACACACCCACACAAAAGTGAGAAACGGCCACCAGAACGAGACGGCGACATGCCTGCGCTCAACCCAGGTCACCGCCATGAGCACCATGATCAGCACCCCCACTGCGGTGGCCAGGTAGCGATGGATCATTTCGATCCAGGCCTTGGAGAACGTCACCGGCCCGGTGGGCATGGCTTCCTGGGCTGCTGCAATGGACGCACTCGCGCCGACGGGACTCACACTGCCATAACAACCCGGCCAGTCGGGGCAGCCCAGACCCGAATCCGTCAGCCGCGTGAACGCACCAAACAGCACCAGATCGAAAGTCAGAAACAAGGTGACCAGGGTGAGCATTCTCAGACGGTGCGCGGGTGTGGCATGCCGACTGCGCAACCACACCCAGGCCAGCGGCCCGATCGCAATCACCACACCCAGCAGCATGAGCCGGGCAACGGGTGCGAGGTCGTAAAGGGATTGGGTGTCCATGTCAGGGCATCGTCAATGGAGTGATCAAGACACACCGCGCTTTGCAGGAACGCTGTCAAAGAACACCGCGCGACCGGCTTCGCCGGCGCGCAGGTGTTGCCCCCCTCCCACCGAAGGCGAGAGAGAGGGGGGTGACGCGAAGCGGCGCGGGGGGTGGTTCATGGCCTTCCTGGCTTGTCCCAGAACGCGGACGCCCGCAACAACCGGTCCAGGTCCCGTTTGGCCTGTTTAGGGTCCACGTCGGCAGGAAAGCGCATCATCCAGTTGCCCAGGGGGTCGACCACATAGAGGTGGTCCTCGATGCGCCGACCTTCCGCCGGCGCCAGCCAGGCGGCCAGGGCATCGGCATCCACCAGCAACACCTCGGCCGCCGCAGTGGCCGTGCGCAGTGGTTCAGCGAGCTCGACCGATCCGGTGCGCAGCCAGACCCAGTCCAGGCGGTCTTTCTCGCGCCCCAGCGTCTCCCTGAGTTGGCGCTGCAGGTACAAATGTTTCTGACACCCTTCGTCGCATGCGCTGTCGGCCACACTGATGAGCAGCCACTGATCCTTCAGGGCGGTCAATGGCACCGATTGTCCCTTCGCATTGATACCCGTCAGGGCCGGTATCGGACGCTGCGGATCGATCAGTTCACCATAGTTGCGCCGGCCTTCAGGCCGGATCACGTAATAGGTGAAGTACGAAGCAATCACCGGAGCCGCACAGACCAGGAACAACAGCAACATCTTCCAGCGCCCGCTTCGTGTGCTGGCGGCTTCGCTTGTGCTGGCGGCATCCAGCCTTGGCATGCTGTGCACGGTCAAAGTCAAGGGTTCGTCAGGTGTCTGAGACATGGAGACTGCGCTTTCGGCGGGGGGAAATGAACTGGAACCAGACGTACAGGAAACCGGCAAGAGCGCACAAACCAAACCACTGGAATGCGTAGCCGTGGTGCTTTTGCACGCCAGCGGCAACAACGGGCCACTCCCGCCGCAAGCCATCGTCGGCGTCTCCGGTCTGAACAACCGACAGAGCCAGCAAGGGCACTCCCCATTCCTGGGTAAGCGCCTCAAGGTCGACATTTTGCCGGATCAGACCGGCGCCCGCCTTTCCGAGTTCGTATAGCTTGCCCGGCGGCGGGGCCAAGCGCCCCTCCACGCCAACCCCACCTTCGGGGGTCACCACCTCGGGCACGCGGCTGCGATCCTCGAAGTCCCTGGGTACCCAGCCCCGCTGCACCAGCACCGCCTGCGTGCTGCCCGCCAGGCGCAACGGCGTGATCACGTAAAAGCCCGGGCGCCCTTCCATCTGGCGGTTGTCCAGAAAAAGAGTGGCATTGGGCACCCATTCACCTGAAAGGCGCACCGCACGGTGTAAGCCAGCGTCTGGATCGGCCATCCTCAGCACATCGGCTTCGCTCCAGGCGGGCAGTGCGGCGCGCTCGTCAATGCTGGCCTGGAGGTTCCGCTTCTGCGCGGCACGGTCGAGTTGCCAAAGACCCAGTGCAGCGGTGACCGCCATGGTCAGCAACGTGGCCAAGGTCACCAGCCAGAACCGCCAGGTCGATCCCCTCACAGCGTCACCACATTCGCAATGCGTCGAACATCGATAATTGTGCCCATGAAGTATCTGGTCCTTGCAGGTTTTGTGGCGATCATCGGCAGCCTGGCCGTGGCGCTGGTGTTCATGCTGCGCGGCGACCGGGGTCCCGGTGCCGACCCGACCGACCCGGATGCCCCGCGCAACAAGCACATGGCACGTGCGCTGGCTTTCCGCGTCGGCTTCTCCATCTTGTTGTTTGTGGTGGTGTTGATCAGCTACCGGATGGGCTGGATTCAGCCCACCGGGCTGCCGCTGAGAGGCTGAAATCGGTCAAGCTCGGGAACCCTTCAAAACGTTCAAGAAAAAAAGCGCCAGGAGGCGCTTTTTTTCAAGGAGCTCCAAGCAGGCGATCCGCCGCCGGCGTCTTCATCACATCCAGTACACAAGGATGTACAGCCCCAGCCAGACCACGTCCACGAAGTGCCAGTACCAAGCAGCGCCTTCAAAACCAAAGTGGCTCTTGGCTGTGAAATGCCCCTTCTGCAGGCGCAAGGTGATGAACAGCAGCATCAACATGCCCACAAACACGTGGAACCCGTGGAAACCGGTCAGCATGAAGAAGGTCGAACCAAAGATGCCAGAAGACAGCTTGAGATTCAGGTCCGCGTACGCGTGGTAGTACTCATAACCCTGCACACAAAGGAAGATGACGCCAAGCAGCACGGTCATCCACATGAAGGCGATGGTCTTGGCCCGTTGACCGACCTGCAGCGCATGGTGAGCGATGGTCAATGTGACGCCGGAGGTCAGCAGCAATGCGGTGTTGATGGTGGGCAACCAGAACGGTCCCATGGTCTGGAATGGCTCGACGATGCCCGCAGGCGACGCGGTGGCGCCGGCCTGGGTACTGGGCCAGATGGCAGAAAAATCGGGCCAGATGATCGAGTTTTCGAAGTCGCCCAGGCTGGGGACCGACTGCACCCGGGCCCACCACAAGGCGGTGAAGAATGCGCCAAAAAACATCACCTCCGAAAAGATGAACCAGCTCATGCTCCAGCGGTAGGACAGGTCGATCTTGTGACCGTACATGCCACCTTCGCTCTCACTGACGGCATCGCGGAACCACTGGAACAGCACGACCAACCAGAACGCCAGGCCGAATGCCAGCGAATAGGCGCCCCAGCCCGCGCCATTGACCCACTGACCCGCGCCAAGGATCACGAAAAACAGGCCGATGGCGGCCATCACGGGATGACGTGAGGGGCCGGGGACGTAGTAGTAGGGCGTCGTACCGTGGGATGCTGCTGACATGCTCACTCCTAAATGCAAAGCGCTTGTTTGAATGTCTGAAAAAAGAAAATCGACGGGCGAATCAACCAGCCGAACCTGAGGCCACGACCCAGTTCACAAGAAAGATAAGACCCAGAACAAACAGGAACGCCATCAGCACACCCACGGCAATGATGTGCAGCGGGTTGAGCTTGGCGATGTCGTCCTGGTAGTCTGCATTGCGCCGCACACCCAGAAAGCCCCACAACACCGCCTTGACGGTGCCTGTCCAGGAGCCCTTGCGCTTGTGGATGGGCTGATTCATACCGACCCTGGTGCTTTCACTGCCACACCGTCGGCCACGGGCACATCGACCGGTGCCGCGGGCACCTTGCCCCCGACTTCGAAGAAGGTGTAGGAGAGCGTGATCGTGGTGACATCTTTCGGCAAGCGCGGATCGATCACGAAGGCCACGGGCCAGGCCTTCTTTTCGCCTGCTTCAAGGGTGTACTGGGTGAAGCAGAAGCACTCCAACTTATTGAAGTGGCTGGCCGACTGCCGGGGTGCATAACTGGGAATGGCCTGCGCGGCCATGGTGCGGTTCTGGATGTTCTGGAACTCGTACATCACCGTGGTGAGTTCGCCTGGATGCACCCGCAGCGAACGCACTTCAGGCTTGAAATGCCAGGGGCCACGCACATTGACATCGAATTCGACCGTGATGGTGCGCGACGCGTCGACCTGCGTGTTGGCCGGCAGAGAAGGGCGAACACCAGGCACTTCGCGCTCGGACAGCGCCAGGATGTTGATGCCTGTGACCTCGCAAATGGCACGGTAGATCGGCACCAGCGCATAGCCGAAGGCAAACATGCCCAGCGCGATCACGCCGAGCTTGCCCACCATCTTGAAGTTTTCGCGCTTCAGTCCCATGCGTTGTGCTCAGTAGCCATTGTGTTCAGGTGCCTCAGCCCCCGAGGTACATCATCTTGCCCATGAATCCCAGGAAGAACACCAGCGCCACGGACGCCAAGATCAACCCCAGGCGCAGGTTGTTTTTCTTTTGCTCGGGTGATTTCATGGTTGTGGCTCCGGTCAATGCGGCCATCAGCCAACGATCCTGGAGGCGGTCGCATCGAGCTTGGGTGGCGTCTCGAAGGTGTGGAACGGCGCCGGCGAAGGCACTTCCCACTCCAGACCCTCGGCACCTTCCCATGGCTTCTGAGCCGCTTTTTCCCCCTTGCCCTTCATGGCGGGCAGGATCACGGCGACAAAGAAATAAACCTGCGCAATGCCGAAGCCAAACGCGCCCACCGAAGCAATGGCGTTGAAGTCGGCGAACTGCATGGGGTAGTCGGCGTAGCGCCGAGGCATGCCGGCCAGACCCAGGAAGTGCATGGGGAAGAACGTGATGTTGAAGGAGATCATCGACCACCAGAAGTGGATCTTGCCGCGGGTCTCGCTGTACATCACGCCGGTCCACTTGGGCAACCAGTAGTAGATGCCGGCAAACATCGCAAACAGCGAACCAGCCACCAGCACGTAATGGAAGTGCGCCACAACGTAATAGGTGTCCTGCATCTGGATGTCGATGGGTGCCACCGACAGGATCAGTCCGGTGAAGCCCCCAATGGTGAACACGAAGATGAAGCCGACGGCCCACAGCATCGGGGTTTCGAAGGTCATCGAGCCCCTCCACATGGTCGCGATCCAGTTGAAGATCTTCACGCCCGTGGGCACGGCGATCAGCATGGTCGAGTACATGAAGAACAGCTGGCCCGTCACCGGCATGCCGGTGGTGAACATGTGATGCGCCCACACGACGAAGGACAGGATGGCAATCGACCCGGTGGCGTACACCATGGAGGCGTAGCCGAACAGCTTCTTGCGCGCGAACGCGGGCACGACCTGGCTCACGATACCGAAGGCCGGCAGGATCATGATGTAGACCTCGGGGTGGCCGAAGAACCAGAAGATGTGCTGGTACATCACCGGGTCGCCGCCGCCGGCGGGGTTGAAGAAGCTGGTGCCGAAGTGGCGGTCGGTCAGCGTCATGGTGATGGCGCCAGCCAGCACGGGCATCACGGCGATCAGCAGGTAGGCAGTGATCAGCCAGGTCCAGCAGAACATCGGCATCTTCATCAGCGTCATGCCGGGCGCGCGCATGTTCAGAATGGTGACGATGATGTTGATCGAGCCCATAATGGACGAGGCGCCCAGGATATGCATGGCAAAGATGCCGGCGTCCATCGAGGGGCCCATCTGCAGCGTCAGTGGCGCGTAGAGGGTCCAGCCGGCGGCGGGCGCGCCACCGGGCATGAAGAACGAGGCGACCAGCATGATGGCCGCAGGAATCATCAGCCAGAAGCTGAAGTTGTTCATGCGCGCAAAAGCCATGTCGCCAGCGCCGATCTGCAGCGGGATCATCCAGTTCGCGAAGCCCACGAAGGCCGGCATGATGGCGCCGAACACCATGATCAGGCCGTGCATGGTGGTCAGTTGGTTGAACAGGCCGGGGTTGACCAGTTGCAGGCCGGGCTGGAACAGCTCGGCACGGATCAGCAGGGCCAGCACGCCGCCCACCATGAGCATGGTGAAGGCAAACAGCAGGTAGAGCGTGCCGATGTCTTTGTGGTTGGTGGCATAGACCCAGCGCCGCCAGCCGGTGGGGGCGTGGTGATCGTGGTCGTGATCATGCGCATCGTGGTGGTCAAGAACTGCACTCATGGTCGATTCCTTTGAGACTCAATGTGTTTGGGGCAACCAGGTCACTGGCGGGCGGACTGCACGACGGCAGGCTGCACGATCTGGGCGGTCTGGTTGGACCAGTTGTTCTTGGCATATGTGATCACGGCGGCCAGTTCGGTGTCGGAAAGCTGCTTCCATGCGGGCATGGCACCGCCTGCGGCACCATTGAGCAACACACTGATCATCTTGCTGTGGTCGGCGTCGGTGACCAGTGCTGAACCATCCAGCGGCTTGATGGCGCCGGCACCCTTGCCGCTGGCCTGGTGGCAGGCCACGCAGTTGGCGACATAAACCGATTCACCGCGTTTGACCAGGTCGGCCAGTTCCCAGACCTTGCTTGGGTCGTCAGCGGCTGCGGCCATGGCTTTTTGCTGATCTGCCACCCAGGCGGAATAGGCCTCGGCCGACAACACTTTGACATGGATGGGCATGTAGGCGTGTTCCTTGCCGCAAAGCTCGGCGCACTGGCCGTAGAAGTCGCCGGTCTGTTCGGCACGGAACCAGGTGTCGCGCACGAAACCGGGAATCGCGTCCTGCTTCACGCCAAAGGCAGGCACCATCCAGGCATGGATCACATCATTGGCCGTGGTGATGATGCGGATCTTCTTGCCGACCGGCACCACCAGAGGGTTGTCCACCTTGAGCAGGTAGTCGTCGGTGGCATCCGGGCTGCCGCTGTTGGACATCACGCGGTGATTGTTGTCGAGCGTGGAGAGGAAGCCGATGCCCTCGCCTTCGCCCTTGATGTAGTCGTAACCCCATTTCCACTGCATGCCCGTGGCCTTGATGGTCAGGTCGGCGTTGGTCGTGTCTTTCTGGGCCACCAGCACCTTGGTTGCTGGCAAGGCCATGCCGATCACGATCAGCAGGGGAACGATGGTCCAGCCCAGCTCCACCCAGATGGGCTCGGCGAGCACCTGCGATTTGTGGCCGACCGACTTGCGGTGCTTGAGGATGGAATAGAACATCACCCCGAACACCACGATGAAAATGACGGCACAGATGCCCATCATGAACCAGTGCAGCCAGTGCTGTTCTTCGGCAATGCGCGTGACAGGCGGGGCAAAGTTGAGCTGGTTGACCGCCGGTCCACCAGGCAGGTCGTTGACGCGCTGGGCCGCAGCGCTCAGCCACACGCCGGCACTCAACGTCAACCCTGTCAACGCGGTTCTTGCCGCGCCCAGCTTGTGCCGCATGGAAACTTCTGCACCCGGACCCATCGTTTTCGTCTTACTCACTTTTCCGCCTCGAATATAAGTATTGATTTATATCAATGCCGATTAGAACAAACTTTCCAGCCCCGATCCACTCGGGATTCCATCTGCCTGACCCCCGCTCAACCTTCGCGAAGGGCCTGACGCAACTCTCTCGCCAGCACAGGTCGGAGTTCCGCGCGAACAAACCGCCCCAACCTGACCGAACGTCCGTCACCCGCCAACTCAACCAAGGCATACCCGCTGACAGGCTGCACACGCACCCGGTCAGCAACAAACTCACTCCTGTGAATCCTCCCTGCGGACTCCACTTCCACCACCAGCCGGCCTTCGTGGAGGCTGATTCGTTCTCCATCGGTGGCGTGCCTCGCGGTCGCAAGAAACGCAGCGCCAAGCGCCAGCAGCTCCAATGCAGCAAAAGGCAATACCAGCACAGCGCCCTGAAACCAGAAAAACGCTGCCACAGCCAAAGACAGTGCACTCAACCCCGCAAATACCCACGCCAGCTGGGCTGGCGCCATCGAACAGTTGCGGCGCAAGGACCAACTCCATCCGGTGTCAGACACCGAGGCCAACTGGAACCCATCGCTCACTGGATTCACATCCACCACCTCTAAAAGGCCGCGCCTGACCTCAGCCACGCGCGTTGGCGCTGGGAATATGCCCAGAATGCCCAGAAGTTTTTGACAATCGTCAATTGTAGCGAGGTCAAACAGGGCTTTTCCTGACCAAACTGCCACATCCGAGTCGGACAAGGTGGTATGGCAGGCCCTCGCTCAGGCAAGAAGCCTTGCAAGCTGCGTGCAGGCTCAGCGTCGGTTGGATCGCAACATGGCGCGCATTTCCTCGACCGACACCGTCTGGCTCGGCTTTGCCACGGGTTTGGGCAGTGGCTTGAATGCGTGACCGTAGATGATCTCGAATGTCAACAGCAGGCGCCCGTCCTGGTCCCGAGGCAGACCAGTTTCGATCGCCGCCTTCAATTGATCGTGCCAGGCACGCCCTCGCAAGCCCCTGAAACGGCCGCTCTGGAGATTGCGGCCCAGCCCGCGAAGATCGGCCAACAAAGGTGCCGCGCCACTGTATGAGAGCGTGATGCGCTCCATGTCCATGACCGGTTCGGCAAAACCACTGTGCACCAGCATGTCGCCCCAGTCGTGCATGTCCGTGAACGCGTGGGCCGGGTCCGGCCAGCCGGCCTGGCGGTACACCTGCCGCAGCTCGTGCAGGCTGTCCGGGCCGAGGCACGAAAACATCAGGAATCCGTCGGTGGCGATGTGATCGAACCACTTGCGCAGCAATGTCTGAGGCAGGGGTTCGAAGTGCAGGGCCATGTTGGCCCACAGCATGCCGACGACGGCGTCCGGGGCGGCAGCAACCACCTGCCGACTGCGTGTCCACTGGGCCGGATTCCAGAATGCTTTCGCCGGGTTTCGCGTCGCTTCCAGTGCCAGGGACAGATGTCTGGCACTCACATGACACTTGGCCTGCGGCAACCATTCCCTCACTTTGCGTTGCCCTTCCAGACCTCCGTTCACCGGCTCCCAATGCAACCAGCTGGTGGGCTTTTCCCGAAACCAGGGCAGTCGCTGCGCCATGCGCGAGGCCACCTCCTCATGCAACCAGGGGCTTTCCGTCCGGACGCCTGCCTGCCATCGGTGGGCCGCAACGACGTCCATTCCAGGCACTGCAATCTCGGGGGCGGGAGTGTTGCTCAAAACGGCGTGGCAAGGGTGGAGATCGGGCGGGGGACCAACCGGACAACGGAAACGGTCAACGTGAGGGGATGCGCCATCTGACAGGGGCAGACCCATGCCGGATGCGGCCCGTCAGTATATTGGCGCCATGCGTTTCCCGCTCTCGCTACAGGCAGACTGGCTTCCTTCGATTTGTGAGGTGTGTGGAAGCTGGCCGTCGCAACCGATTTGTGCAGCGTGCGCTCAGCGATTTGCTGCGCCGCGCTTGCGTTGCGCCTGCTGCGCGGCCCCCATGGCGGTGGACACCGGTCGCTGCGGCAGTTGCATCACACGGATCGAGCGGTCGGCCGTCGGGCAGTGTATTGCCGCCGTCGACTACGCTTACCCTTGGGACCACATCGTGGCCCAGTTCAAGTTCCGGCAGCAACCCGGCTGGGCACAGCCCATGGCGGCTCTGATGTTGCGCACACCACTGGCTCGCCAGTTGCTGTCTGACTGCGATGCCCTCGTTCCAGTTCCGCTCACGCCGACACGGCTGGCCATGCGCGGATACAACCAGTCCTGGGAACTGGTCAAGGCACTGCGGCTGCAAGCACTGCGCACCCAGGCACAGGTGGCACCCCCGCTCGGGCAAGCCTTGTTGCGCACAGGCGAAACACCCGACCAGCACAGCCTCTCACGCGACGAGCGCATGCGCAACTTGCGCGGCGTGTTCCTGGTGAATCCGCCCGAATTGCCACGATTGGCAGGATCACACGTGCTGTTGGTGGATGACGTCACCACCACCGGGGCCACGCTTCAGGCGGCGGGCCTGGCCTTGCTGGCTGCGGGCGCGCAACAGGTCAGTGCGCTGGTGTTTGCCCGCACGCCTGCGGCGTAGGACGCACTGCAGCACACGGTGCACAGGGGTTCACCCGCTCGTCTCGGACATCGGGGCATGCAGAGAAGACATGGCGCTTCACATCTCTACCTCCAGCCCGGGCGGTATCATCCCGCCACCTGCCGTTGGGCATCCATGCGCCCGCCGGACAACGCCGAAGCGGGTCCCTTCCCGCAACTGTTGATCTGACATGTTTCACGTGGTTCTGGTTGCGCCTGAAATTCCGCCCAACACCGGCAATGTGATCCGGCTTTGTGCCAACACGGGCTGTGTGTTGCATCTGATCGAACCCCTGGGGTTCTCCATGGACGACAAGCAGATGCGACGCGCCGGCCTGGACTACCACGAGTACGCAGAAGTTCGCCGGCACAGTGATTGGGAGAGTTTTCTGCAAGATGAGAGCCCGCAGCCGCACCGCATGTTTGCACTCACCACCCATGGTCAACACAACGTTTTCGATACCCTGTTCCGGCCCGGTGACTGGCTGGTTTTTGGCTCGGAAACCCAGGGACTCTCTGACGCAGTTCGCAACCAGTTTCCGTTTCCCCAGCGGCTCAGGTTGCCCATGAGGCAGGGGCAGCGGAGCCTGAATCTGTCCAATGCGGTGGCGGTGGTGGTGTTCGAGGCATGGCGGCAGCAAGACTTTGGAACAACGCCAGCGTGAAAAGCGTCACCTTTTTCATGGGGTGCCCCCCTCACGCCCGATGGCCACGGTGCGGCACAATTGGGAACTGCCTTTTGTGTGGCGCAGGTCAACCCAGGCGCTGCAGCGAGGCAAGTGCGATCCATCCGATCGCCCGGAGAACCCATTGATCACCACCATTGCCCGAATCATCCGGGTGTCCCTCAAGCCGGGCTTTCGAAAGTCCAGAACAGCTTCGCTCAAAGACCTTGCTGCAATCCGCAAGGCGCTCCTGCTCGCTTTCGAAGACTGTCTCAATCTGCCGGCGCAACGCCTGCGGCTGAAGATCGAAAACGCCAAGACCCCGAGCGAGCTCTGGATGCTGCGCAACGACATCTACCAGGTGATTTCCCAACAGCACGACCAAGGCATCGCGGCCGAGCGCATCAACGGGCTGGTCAGGGTGTTTGAAGGCTGGCTCGACCCCAAGCAGATCAACCGCATCAAGTAGGCCGCCGCCAAGCAGGTGGGAGCCTCTGATGCACTATGGGTAGCGCCGCACCAGCGACTCGGCCACGCACACGGGCTTTTCAACGCCTTCGCGCTCCACGCGCACTGACCAGGTCATCTGCACACCATCGTTGTCGATCGGCTCACTGGCCAGCAAGGTCATGCGGGCCCGCAATCGACTGCCCACAGGCACGGGTGCGGTGAACCTCACCTTGTTCAGGCCGTAGTTGACACCCATGCGCGACTGCGTCACCTCCATGGACGATTCGAAGAACACCGGCAACAGCGACAAGGTCAGAAAGCCGTGGGCGATGGGCGCGCCGAACGATCCCTGCTTTGCGCGTTCGACATCGACGTGAATCCATTGCTGATCGCCCGTGGCCTGCGCAAACAGGTTGACCTGTTCCTGGGTGATGGTCACCCAGTCGCTGACCGCCACTTCCTGGCCCACACATGCGGCCAGATCGGCCAAGGTTTCGAAAGTTTTCATGCCAGGCACTCTAGCGCTTGGCGGCGACGGCGACTGTCTGCGTCGGGACAGCCGGGCACGTTGCGCACGGCCCGGCCCGAGTCGGCGTCACTTTGCCAGCCACTGGCAGATGCCCTGCCACTGCTGCAGATCCTTTTCCACCCGGCCCGGGGCCACATCAAACAGCGTGAGTCCGCGTGCTGCGAGGTGGATGTAGTTCTGTGTGTCTCGCAGATGCCCCAGAACGGGAAGGCCCAGGCCTCCCACGAACTCCTGCAGCTTGTCGGCCGCGATGGTGCGTCCATCCACACGCATGCCCACGATGCCGATCTTGAGTTTGTCGGCGTGGCGGAATTCGGCAATCTCGTCGAGGAAGCTGCGCGTGGCGTAGATGTCGAAGATGCTGGGCTGCAGAGGCACGATCACCTTGTCGGCCATGCGCATCACATCCTTGAAGCGCCAGCCATGCAGGCCGGCCGGGGTGTCGAGCACCACATGGGTGACGTCTTTGGGCGGCCGGGCAATCAGGTCTTGCGACACCTCCCAGGTGCGGATCGGGCGGGCTGCGGCCGGGCGAAGCTGCAGCCACAGACGCGACGATTGCTGGCGATCGGCATCGCCCAGCATCACCGCATGACCCTGGCTGGCAAAGTAGCCGGCGATGTTGGTGGACAGCGTGGATTTGCCCACGCCGCCCTTGGGATTGGCAACCACCACGATGGGCATGACGACCTCCTCGGGACAGGGAAATGGACCCTATGTTACTTCCCTGCCAATGGCCCGATCATCCCCACGCATCCCAGAGCAGCTTGATGCCGGTCAGCAACATGCCCGTATAGATCAAGCGGTAGAACAGTTTCGGCTTGATGCGGTGAGCGATCCGCACACCCACCCAGACCCCGATCGGCGCAAATGGCAGCAGCACCAGCGAAGTGGTCATGTTGCGAAGGTCCAGCAGCCCCAGCCAGGCATACGGCACCCACTTGGCGATGTTGATGAAGAAGAAAAAGAACGCCATCGTGCCGGTAAACACCAAGGGGGACAGGCGCAGGGGAATGACGTAGGCGTTGATGGGCGGCCCGCCTGCGTGCGCCACGAAACTGGTGAAGCCGGATGCTGCGGTCAGCAACGCACCCACCCAGCGAGGCGGCGGGACCGAGTCGGGCCTGGGCGGAAACAGCAGCCGCTGCGCCAGAAACACCAGCGTGAATGCGCCTACGATTCCGGCCACGATACGCGCATCCAGCACCTTGAACAGCAGGGCGCCGATCACGATGCCCAGCAGCCCGAACGGCAACAGAAATTTCAGCAGGCGGCGATCCACATTGTTGCGAAAGGCGGCCATGCCCAGCAGGTCCATGACCAGCAGCACGGGCATGAGGATCGCTGCAGCCTGTGGCACGGTGACCGCCAGCGCCATCATGGGCACGGCCAGCGACCCGAAGCCGGCGCCGAAGCCGCTCTTGCTGATGCCGAGCAGCAGCACGGCGGGAATCGCCACCAGATAGAAGACCGGGTCGGTGATCAAGGGCATTTCAGAAACGGATCAAAAATGAAGGTCCCTGAGAGCACAAGGGCTCGGGGACAATGAGGCGATGCAAAACGTTCAATTCTGGGGCGAGACGCTGAGGCTGGTGGTTGAAATCGCTGCCACCGTGGCGTTTGCGATGTCTGGCGTGATGGAGGCCGCACGCAAGAAGCTGGACGCCGTGGGCGTGTGCGTGGTCGGTTTCCTCGCGGCGTTTGGCGGCGGCACACTGCGCGATTTGTTGCTGGACCAGCGCCCGTTCTTCTGGGTTCGCCATGTGGAGATGCTCTGGGGTGTGCTGGCCTTGTGCCTGCTGGCGATGGCGTTCATGCGGGGCCGCCATTTTGCGCCCACGGCCAAGGCCATCCAGTGGCCCGACGCGCTGGGCCTGGGCCTGTTTGCGGCCACGGGCGTCCATCAGGCCCTGTTGCTGGAGCTTCCGGCGCTGGTGGCGGTACTGATGGGCCTGATCACCGGCGTGTTTGGCGGCGTGCTGCGTGACGTGGTCTGCAATGAAATCCCCACCGCATTTCATGACCACCGCCCATACGCCGTCTGCGCCTTTGCCGGTGGCTGGATCTATGTGGGCCTGTGGCACATGGGGGCGCCCGGGTGGCTGGCGCTGGTGGCTTGTGTGGTGGTGACGGCGGGCCTGCGCGGCCTGGCGCTCTGGCGCAACTGGCAACTACCCGCTTGGAGGACATGAGGATGGAGCCCCCACGCTCCACCGCTACGTGGGAAGGGGTCGCCCACCCCCGCGCCGCGCTGCGCGCGTCACCCCCTCAAAGGGGGCGATACCAGTGGCCCGGCAAAGCCGCTTCCACGGTATCCCTGGAATGAGGCACCTCGCGCCGGAGAGCAGACATACCCCAGCAGCGCTTCGCTACCCTCTCAAAAGGGGCTGACCTTACTTTGGGCGGCCCTGATCAGACCCGCTCGATGATCAGTGCAATGCCCTGCCCCACGCCGATGCACATGGTGCATAGCGCGTAGCGCCCACCTGTGGCATGCAGGCGGTTCACCGCCGTGGTGGCCAGGCGTGCGCCGCTGGCGCCCAGCGGGTGACCGAGGGCGATGGCGCCACCCCAGGCGTTGACGCGTTGATCATCGTCGGCCAGGCCCAGCGTGCGCAGCACCGCAAGCCCCTGGGCTGCAAAGGCCTCGTTGAGTTCGATCACGTCCATCTGCGCCAGCGACAGGCCAGTGAGCGCCAGCACCTTTTGGGTGGCCGGTGCGGGGCCCATGCCCATGATGCGCGGGGCCACACCCGCCGTGGCCATGCCGACAATGCGCCCGCGTGGGGTAAGGCCGTTCTTTGCCGCCGCAGCTTCATTGGCCAGCAACAGGGCGCAGGCGCCATCGTTCACGCCGCTGGCGTTGCCCGCGGTCACGGTGCCATCCGGACGCACCACCCCTTTGAGTTTGGCGAGCGACTCCAGCGTGGTGGCACGGGGGTGCTCGTCGGTGTCCACCACCAGGGGATCACCCTTCTTCTGCGAAATGCTCACCGGGGTGATCTCGCGCGCGAGGTGCCCGGCCTGTTGCGCGGCCACCGCCTTCTGCTGACTGGCCAGGGCCATGCGGTCTTGCGCCTCGCGCTCGATCTTGAACTCCGTGGCCACGTTCTCTGCGGTCTCGGGCATGGAATCCACGCCGTACTGCGCCTTCATCAGCTTGTTCACAAAGCGCCAGCCGATGGTGGTGTCGTACACCGCATTGGCGCGACTGAAAGCCGTCTCTGCCTTGGGCATCACAAAGGGTGCGCGGCTCATGCTTTCCACCCCGCCTGCGATCATCAGCGAGGCTTCGCCCGACTTGATGGCACGCGCGGCCGTGCCCAACGCGTCCAGACCCGAGCCGCACAGGCGGTTGATGGTGGCGCCGGGCACTTCCATCGGAAGGCCCGCCAGCAGGCTGCTCATGTGAGCGACGTTGCGATTGTCTTCACCGGCCTGGTTGGCGCAGCCGAAGATCACGTCGGTCACGGCCGCCCAGTCCACGTTCGGATTGCGCTGCATCAGCGCCTTCAAAGGAATGGCACCCAGATCGTCGGTGCGGACGCTGGAGAGTGCGCCACCATAGCGACCAATGGGGGTGCGGATCGCGTCGCAGATGAATGCTTCGTTCATGGGGTGTCTCCTGGGTTTGCTGTGTACCTGGGGGTGAACTGTAACCAAGCCCGGGGCCAGGGTTCGCTGCCTGCGAGACAATCCCCTCCATGTTCAGCCCTACCCAAGCCGATGTGCGCCGCTTTTTCTGTGCGGTGCATGCGAAGTCAACACAAGACCAGCCCATGGAGGCCATCGAGACACTGGCCGCGCAGTGGATCGCCGAGCACCCTGAATACCATGGCGAACTGGGCGACGTGGACGCCGCACTGGCGCGCATGGGTTCGACTGCGCCAGAGACCGACAACCCCTTCCTGCACCTGTCCATGCACCTGTCCATCAGCGAGCAGTGCAGCATCGACCAACCCCCAGGCATTCGCCAGGCGGTGGAGTTGCTGACCGCCCGCCGAGGCGACCTGCACAAGGCGCACCACGAGGTGATGGAATGTCTGGGGCGCATGCTCTGGGAAAGCCAGCGTTCGGGGCGACCGCCCGACGGGCAGGCGTACATCGAGCATGTGCGACAGCGCGCGACGCAGGACTAGAAGCACCCCCGCCGAGCTTCGCTCGACCCCCTCAAGGGGGCGACACCAGTGGCCCGGCAAAGCCGGTTCCACGGTATCTCTGGACTGAGGCACTTCGCTCCGGAAACTGAAGCGAAACACGCGCCTGCGTTGGTGGCAAGAACCGCAACGAGAGCTGTGTCCCCATCCAGGGGCATCAAGGGTCCGGCTCCGCCGGCCCGAGATGCCGTCCCCCCTCCAAGCGCCGCAAAGCGGCACGCCAGAGAGGGGGGAAGCCGCGTCAGCGGCGCAGGGGGGTGCGCTCTACTTGAACCGCGACTGGGGCACGACCTTGAGTTCACCTTCCACGGTGGACAGGTACTTGGCCAGGGCGCGCATTTCGGCGGGAGAGAATTGGCTGGCGATGCCGGCCATGATGCCGTTGGAGCGGCCCACGAAATTGTTGCCCTGGACCGTGTAGGACTTCAGGGCCACGAACAGATAGTCGGCGTGCTGGCCGCCGAGCTTGGGATAGCTGGGGTCAATGGGCTTGCTGAAGTTGGCGCCATGGCAGGAGGCGCAAGCGCCCTTTTCAATCAGCGCAGCCACTTCCACACTGGCGGCACGCGGTGCCTCGGCTGCGGTCTTGTCGGCGTGGGAAGCGTAGAAAGCGGCCAGGTCGGCCATGTCCTGGTCGGTCAACGAGCCAGCAATGCCGCGCATGGTCGGGTGCTTGCGATCGCCCTTTTTGTAGGCAGCCAGCGAGGTGGCGATGAACTTCTCGGACTGGCCGGAAATCTTGGGCACCTTGTGGATTTCGGGGAAACTGTTCTGGTAACCGGGGATGCTGTGGCAGCCGATGCACATTTCGGCTTTGCTCTTGCCGGCGTCCACATCACCCGTGATGTCCTGGGCTTGGGCGGCCATGGCAACCGCAGAAAAGGTCGCAGCGGCGACAAGGGAACGGACGGTCATGGGGAACAGTGGGTTCATTTTGCAAGCACAATGAAATGTCAATTGATCAAAATCAACGGGCGATTATATAGACCCGGTGATCAGCCAAGACTTGTTGTCCCGCTCATTCCGCTCGCCCTTGACAGGGCATGTCCCGCCATTCCGTTGAGAAACCTCCATGAAATTCCAAGGCTCAGAGAACTACGTCGCCACCCAGGATCTGATGCTGGCGGTCAACGCCGCCATCACCCTCAAGCGCCCGTTGCTGGTCAAAGGCGAGCCCGGCACCGGTAAAACCATGCTCGCGGAGGAAGTGGCGCAGGCCTTGAACGTGCCGCTGCTGCAATGGCACATCAAGAGCACCACCAAGGCGCAACAAGGTCTGTACGAATACGACGCTGTGAGCCGCCTGCGCGACTCGCAGCTCGGTGACGAAAAGGTCAAGGACATCCACAACTACATCGTCAAGGGCGTGCTGTGGCAGGCCTTCACCGCCGATCAACCGGTGGCGCTGCTGATCGACGAAATCGACAAGGCCGACATCGAATTCCCGAACGACCTGCTGCGCGAACTCGACCGCATGGAGTTCTACTGCTACGAAACCCGGGAGCTGGTGCGCGCCAAACACCGCCCGTTGGTGTTCATCACTTCGAACAACGAAAAGGAATTGCCCGACGCCTTCCTGCGCCGCTGCTTTTTCCACTACATCAAGTTCCCTGACGCCGAGACCATGCACAGGATCGTGGATGTGCACTTCCCCGACCTCAAGCAAGACCTGCTGAAGGCCGCGATGAAAACCTTCTACGACGTGCGCAACCTGCCCGGCCTGAAGAAGAAGCCCAGCACCAGCGAACTGCTGGACTGGCTCAAGCTGTTGATGGCCGAGGATATTCCACTGGAAGCCCTGCAAAGCGCGGACAGCAAGGTCAGCATTCCGCCGCTGGTGGGCGCGCTATTGAAAAATGAGCAGGACACGACCTTGTTCGAGAAGCTGGTGTTCATGAACCAGAGGAACCGTTGAAAGTCCGCGTCATGGCTTTTGTCGAACCCGTCATCCTTCGTGCCAACGGCATTGCCCTGGTGCCCCTGTCGCTGGACCATGAAGCCGGCCTGCGCGCCGCTGCCGCCGACGGTGAACTGTGGAAGCTGCGCGTGACCTCGGTGCCCGAGCCCGAGCAGACGCGCGCCTACATCGAAACTGCGCTGCAAATGCGCACCGAAGGCCACCGCTTCGCCTTCGCCGTGACCGAAGAAGCCAGCGGCAAGGTGCTGGGCTGCACCAGCTATCACGACATCATTCCGTCCGTGAAGCGCGTGGAAATCGGCTGGACCTGGTACGCGAAAAGCACACAGCGCACGCACGTCAACACCACCTGCAAGCTGCTGATGATGGGCCACGCCTTCGACACCCTGGGTTGCCACGTGGTGGGCTGGCGCACGGACAACTACAACTTCGCCTCGCAAAAAGCCATCGAGCGGCTGGGCGCCAAAAAAGACGGCGTGATCCGCGGCCACGCACTGCGCCGCGACGGCACCATCCGGGACACGGTGATGTACAGCATGCGGGCGGGCGAATGGCCGGAAGCCAAGGCACAGTTGCTGTATTTGCTGGCGCACCACTCTTGAAACCACCCGGCCACAGGGGATCCCCATGCTGATCGACTTCTTCTACACCTTGCGTTCGGCCAAGCTGCCGGTGTCGGTCAAGGAGTACCTGGTGCTGCTGGAGGCCTTGCAGGCCAACGTGGTGGGGCCGACCAACCCCGAAGCCTGCAGCATGGACGACTTCTACTTCCTGGCCCGCACGTCGCTGGTGAAGGACGAAAAGCACTTCGACAAGTTCGACCGCGCCTTCGCCGCCTACTTCAAAGGCGTGGAGATGATTGCGGATTTCACCAAGCCCATCCCGGCCGACTGGCTGCGCCAGGAAATGGAGCGCATCCTGTCTGACGAGCAGAAAGCCAATGCGCCCAAGATGGACTGGGACGAGCTGATGGAGACGCTGAAGAAGCGGCTGGAAGAGCAGAAAGAGCGCCACGAAGGCGGCAGCAAGTGGATCGGCACGGGTGGCACCTCTCCGTTTGGCAACAGCGGCCAGAACCCGCAGGGCATCCGCATTGGCGGCAAGGGCGGGAACAAGACCGCCGTGAAAGTGTGGGACCAGCGCGCCTACCGCGACTACGACGACACGCAGGAACTGGGCACGCGCAACATCAAGGTGGCATTGCGCCGCCTGCGCAAGTTCGCGCGCCAGGGCAACGAGCTGGAGCTGGACCTGCCCGACACCATCCGCTCCACCGCGGCCAATGCCGGCTGGCTGGACATCAAGATGATTCCGGAGCGCCACAACAATGTGAAGGTGCTGCTGCTGATGGACGTGGGCGGCACGATGGACGAGCACATCCAGCGGGTGGAGGAGTTGTTCAGCGCGGTCAAGACCGAGTTCAAGCACCTGGAGTTCTATTACTTCCACAACTGTGTCTACGACTACATGTGGAAGAATAACCGCCGCCGTTTCGCCGAGAAGTTCGACACCTGGGACATCATCCGCAAGTACAACAAGGACTACAAACTCATCTTTGTGGGCGACGCCACCATGAGCCCCTACGAAATCCTGCAGCCCGGCGGCAGCGTGGAATACAACAACGAAGAGGCCGGTGCCGAATGGTTACAGCGGCTGACAAATGCTTTCCCGAAGTTTGCGTGGATCAATCCGGAACCACAGGGCGTGTGGCAGTATCGACAGAGCATCAGCGTCATCCAGCAACTCATGGGCCAGCGCATGTACCCGCTGACCTTGAAGGGCCTGGAAGACACCATGCGCATGCTGTCGAAATAAACCCTGAATGAATCTGTTTGACCCGCGCTGTGTGCGACCCACACAGCTGTTGCTGCTGGCCGCTTTGAGCATGTCCCCTCTGTGGACGCAAGCGCAGCCACGGCCTGACGATGCCGCCCAGCCCGCCACCGGGTCACCCGACCCTGCCGCTGAGGCGGCGGACGCGGAAGCGGCATCGCCTGCGTCCGCATTGCCGGGCGCGGTACAAGGGGGTGCTGCCGCGCCAGACCGCGCCAACCGCTCGCGCCGTCCGCCGGCTGAGGCCCGCTTTGACATTCAGGTGAACACCGCCGAGAAAGAACTGGCGGAATTCCTGTCGCGCAACCTCGAACTCCAGCGCTACCAGCGCCTGCGCGACCTCGATGACACCGAACTTGGGCGCCTGCTGGCCAACGCCCCTGCCAACCTGCGTGATCTGCTGGGTACCCTGGGTTACTTTGAACCGGTGATCGACATCGTGCTGACACCCCCGGCGCCGGGCGCCACCACCCATCCCCTGGGCACGGTGAAAATCCAGGTCGACCCAGGGCCCGAAACCCGGATCGCTTCGTCCAACGTGTACTTCAAGGGCGACATTGCCGACGCAGTCGCGGCCGCCCAGCAGCGGGAAACCATTCGCGCGAACAGCGAAAAGGCGACTGGGCTGGCCTTCACACAACCCACCTGGGACCGCGTCAAATCCGGTGCCTTGCGCGAACTCACGGCACAGCGCTACCCCCGCGGCCGCATCGCCAACAGCCTGGCCGACATCGACACCACCACAAAAAGTGCGCACCTGCACGTCGAGCTCGAATCGGGTCCACCGGTGCAGATCGGCGACATCCGGGTGGAGGGCGCAGAGCGCTACGACGCCGTCAGCATCGAGCGCATGGCGCGCCTCGCCGGCCTCACGCCGGGCAGCGACTACGACCTGGAAAAACTGCAGGCCGCGCAGCAGCGTGTGGCAGACAGCGGCTACTACGGGTCGGTGTTTGCCTATGTGGACCTGGACAGCGGCGAAGCCACGGCGCCCGTGGTGGTACAGGTGCGCGAGAACCTGAAACAAAAGCTGACCCTGGGCGTGGGTGGCAGCACCGACAACGGACCGCGCCTGTCGGCCGAACACACCAACTTGCGGGTGCCTGGCCTGGGCTGGCGCGCCCACAGCAAGCTGCAGTACGAGCGCAACGACCAGTTGCTTTCGACCGACTGGAGCGCACCCCTGGAAGCCGACGGTTGGCGTTGGGGAATAGGTGCCCGCGCCGCGCGCCAGGTCGACGACTTCACCACCACAACCAGCCAGCGCCTCACAGTGGGCAAGTCGCAAGAGACGCCCGACCTGGACCGCACCCGCTTCGTTCAGTACGACCGCGCCGTGGCGGCAAACACGGTGCTGCGCTTGGCGGAAGGCGAGGATGCGAAAGAGGCGATTTCCGCCAATGTGGGCTGGACGCGGCGCAGCTTTGACAGCGTGCCATACCCCAACAGCGGCTACGGCCTCGGCGTCACCCTCGGCGCGGGCACCACACTGGGCTCGGTGCAGCGCCCCTTCCTGCGGACCGAGCTGCGTTGGCTTGGTTACCTGCCCCTGGATGCCGTGGAGCGACTGGCCAAGTCGGCCCTTGCGCCAACCGATAACACCGCCACCACCGGGCGTGCGGGCCGCCTGGCCTTGCGCGTGCAAGGGGGCGCCGTCACGGCGGCCGACGACGCGCCCCTGCCACGCACCCTGCTCTTCCTCGCCGGTGGCGACAACAGCGTGCGCGGCTACGGCCTGCGCGACATCGGCGTTCCGCAGCCCGACGGCGGCGTGGCACCCGGGCGCTACATGGCCGTGGGCAGCCTGGAATGGCAGCGACCCATCTGGCGCGACGGCGTGCGCACCCCCTGGGAAAGCGTGGTGTTTGTGGACGCTGGCGCTGTGGCCGACGAAGCGACCGATCTGCGCGCCAAAGTGGGCGTGGGCGCCGGCGTTCGGTACAACAGCCCGGTGGGGCCGCTGCAAGTCGACCTGGCCTACGGCGTCGACACCAAGCGGGTCCGCCTGCACCTCAGCGTCGGCTTCAGCTTCTGAGCGCGAGACTGAACACCCCCATGAGCGCGCCCACTCCACCCCACGACCACACGGCATCCGACCCGGCAGCAAAAGGACGCAAGCAACCAGGAAGCCGGTGGTGGCTGTTGCTGTGGCTGCCCGGTGTGCTGCTGGGCCTGGTGCTGGCAGCAGCCGTGGTGCTGTGGGTATGGGCGGCCACGCCGGGCTCCCTGGCACAGACGCTGGCCTGGGCACAGAGCTGGACGAAAGACCGCGCTGAAAGCGTGGGCCAACTCGATATTCAGCAGGTGCAAGGCAGCCTGCGTACGGGGGGGCGCATAGGCGATCTGAGCTGGTCGCTGGATGGATTGAGTGTTCAGGCACGCGGCGTGCGCATTGACTGGAACAATGCCCTCTGGCTCAACGCCCTCATGGGCCGGGGCGTGCACCTGCAAGGGCTGGCCATTGAGGAACTGCGGGTCAACGACCAGCGCCCCCTTGATCCCGCAACTGCCGACCCTTCCAAGCCGCTGCAAGAACTCACCCTGCCCATGCCACTGAGCCTGCCCTGGTCGGTGGACCGCTTTACGCTCGAAGGCAGCACCGCACTCACACTGGGCGGCGCCAAGGGGCTGTACCGCTACGGCCCGGTGCCGGTGGAGGGCACGCCAGCTTTGCCAGACACACACAACGCGCACGCAGCCACGGGCACACACCAGCTCGTGCTCGACGCCCTTGAATTCGCTGGCGGGCGCTACCGCGCACAGCTCACGCTGGGCGGGGCGGCGCCCATGCCCCTGGCACTTGATCTGCAGGGTGAGCTTGAAACCACCGTGCCCGGCGCCGAAACTGCCGCCACCGCTGAAACCACGGCCAGCACCCGTGCCATCACCCTGCAGGCTTCGGCCATGGCCCGCGGCACGCTGGGCGGGGCAGACGCCGTGTTCAACATCACCGCAGAGGTACAAAGCGCCCCAGGCGCCACCGCAGAAGCCAGCACCGCCCCGGCACTGCAGGCCGTCGCACGCGTGATGCCGTGGGCGACCCAGCCCCTGCTCAGCGCCAACGCCACCACGCAGGCGCTGGATCTGGCCATGCTCTGGCCGCAGGCGCCCACCACCTCGTTGTCTGGCTCGTTGAAGGCCGAACCCGACGGCGAGACCTGGCGCGCCCAGCTCGACCTCAGCAACGCCAACAGCGGCCCGGCCGACCAGCAACGTCTGCCCCTGGATCGTCTGCAAATGGACCTGACCCAGGCCGGCACACGCTGGACGGTGGAGCGCCTGGAAGCGCAACTGGCGGGCGGCCAACTACAGGGCACTGCGCAAGCCGACGTGACCACCGATGCAGACGCCACCGAGGTGACCAACTGGCAAGGCGCGCTGCAGGCCAGCAACATCCAGCCCTCGCTGCTCTGGAGCGAGTTGGCCGGTGGTGCGCTGAGCGGCGAATTCAGCGCCCGTGCGGTGGATGGCAACGCACAGGCGGTCGACCTTCAGGCACGCGTGCAACCCGCTGCCAACCCGCCCCGCAGCAACACCGCCAACACCACCAACGGCAACCAGCCATTGAACGAATTGCGCCTGGAAGAACTGCGCCTGCAGGGCCGCTGGACGCCCGCCGCGGGTACGCCCACCCAAGGCGTGCTTGATCTGCAAACGGCGCGTCTGACCGTGGCCGGTGCCACCCTGAACGCACAAGGCCGGCTGGACACAGCCGCCCTCGCCTACTCCGGCCAGTTCGACGCCCAACTGCCCGGCGCCAGCGCCCAATGGAAAGGCGAGCTGGCCCACGCACAAGGCAATGGCGCTGCCACCGTGCAACTCAGCGACGCCGCCCGTGTGCTGGCATGGCTGCGCGGCCTGCAAACCCTGCCCGTGGTGGGGCCGCCGCTGAAGGCGTTTCTGGACACCCAACCCGGGCTCGACGCCTCCGGCAGCGCCCGACTGGAAGCGAAGTGGCAAGGCGGCCTGGGTGCCCTGGGCTATCCCACTCCAGCGGGTCGAGCGGCCTCCGCAGCTGCGCCTTTGCCCCGCGTGCAGGCTTCGCTGGCAGTGCCCCGGCTGCAGGTGCAGACCGATGCCACCGGCACGGCCACGCTCAGCGAGCTTCAGTTGCAGGCCCAGGGCGGCCTGAACGACCTGCAACTTGACCTCAACGGCACGGCCACCCGAGCCCCTTGGCGCGCCAATCTGCAAAGCAGCGGCCAGCTCACCCAAAGCAACGGCACATGGCAAAACGGTCTGCTGGCGCTGAGCCGCTTGCAGTTGCGTGTGGATCAGCCCGAGCAGGCGACCGCCGCGTCGAGCTGGACCTTGCAAACCGCCCAACCGATCCGCCTTCAATGGGAAAGCGATGCCCAGGGCCTTGCCCTGAACGCGGGCGCTGGCCAACTGCAGGTGCGGCCCGACAACGCGTTGGACCGCAACGGCACGGCCACCGCCACCGCACCCACACTGGCCTGGGAAAGCCTGGTGTGGCGAGCGGGCGCCCTGCAGACCAAAGGTCAGGTGCGCGGCCTGCCCCTCTCGTGGGTGGACAGCCTGAGCGCGGTCGATGCCAGCGGGCAGCCGCCCCTGCGCGCCGCCGGCCTAGGTGGCGACCTGGTGTTTGATGGCCAGTGGGACGTGCTCTTGCCCAGCGACCCCGCCCAGCCCTTGCGGCTGACCGCGTCCCTGCAGCGCAGCAGCGGCGATTTGTTGCTGCTGAGCGACCGCGCCGTGGCCATGGCAGGCGCCACACAGGCCGGCTCCAGCCGCACGAACACCAATGGCCGTGCCACCGTCACCATTCCCGCCACCAACGGAACCAATGGCAGCCAGCCCGTGGCCGCGGGCGTGCGCGAAGCGAGCATCGACATCGGCGTGCAAGGCCGCACCGTGCAGGCCCGCCTGCGCTGGAACAGTGCGCAACTGGGCGAAGCCAGCGCCGACCTCTCCACCGAACTCGCCGCACCCGCTGCTGCCGGCGCCCCCGCCGTGGAAGATGCGCTGGAGCGCTGGTGGCCCGCCAGCGCGCCGGTCAGCGGCACCGCCAGCGCGCGGCTGCCGCAGGTGGGCGTGTGGTCTGCCCTTGCGCCGCCCGGCTGGCGCGTGCGCGGCACCCTGGCCGCCGACGCCACCCTGAGTGGCACCCGCAGCGCTCCTGAATGGCGCGGCAACCTGCAGGCCGACGACCTCGCTGTGCGTTCCGTGGTGGACGGCTTCTTTTTCTCGGGCGGGCAGCTGCGTGCCACGCTGGCAGGCGAACGCGTCACCATCGAACGCTTCAGCCTCAATGGCCCGCGCGGCGCCGAAAGGGGCGGCACCCTCACCGCCACCGGCACGGCCGAATGGCGGCGGGTGGAAGGCAGCGTCCTGCGCCAGCCCTTCATCGATCTCACCGTCAACGCCAACCAGTTGCGCGTGGCGGCCCGCGCCGACCGCAGGCTCACCCTGACCGGCGAGGTCACGGCCGCGCTGGCCGGGCCGCAGTTGCAGCTGCGCGGCCAGCTCAAGGCAGACTCCGCCCTGTTTGTATTGCCAGACGAGACCACGCCCAGCCTGAGCAGCGACGTGGTGGTCCGCACCACCCGCACGCTGGAGGTGCAACCCACCCTGGCCGAACGCGTGAAGGCCGACGTGCTGGTGAACCTGGACCTGGGTGATCAATTCATGGTGCGCGGCCAGGGCCTGGAAACCCGGCTGGCCGGCGCGCTCAATGTGCGCAGCACCCCGGACACGCCCACCCCCCGCGTCACGGGCGAAGTGCGCACCGTCAGCGGCACCTACCGCGCCTACGGCCAGCAGCTTGCTATCGAAAACGGCGCCCTGCGCTTCACCGGCCCGTACGACAACCCCTCACTCGACATCCTGGCCGAACGCAAACTGCCCGAAGCCACCGGCCAGCGCGTGGGCGTGCAGATCACCGGCAGCGCACAGGTGCCACGCGTGCGCCTGTTCTCAGACCCCGAACTGCCCGACAGCGAAAAACTCGCCTGGCTGGTGCTGGGCCGCCCCGCCTCTGCCGCAGGTGCCCAGGTGTTCGTGCTGCAGCAGGCCGCCCGCGCCCTGCTCGCCGGCAACCAGGAAATGGCAGACAGCAACCTCGCCAAAAGCTTCGGCCTGGACGAGGTTGGCTTCCAGGGCGAAACCACCGCCGCCGACGGCAGCACCACCGAAGCTGCCTTCACTTTGGGCAAGCGCCTCTCGGAAGACTTCTACCTGAGCTACGAACACAGCCTCTCCAGCGCCATGAGCACCGTGTCCATGTTCTACGACCTGTCGCGCCGGCTGACTTTGCGGGCCCGGGCGGGGACGGAGAATGCGGTGGATTTGATTTTTACAGTGCAGTACGACTGAATGCCTCGGTAGGCTGACCAGCACCTGGGTGCCACCAGGTTTTGAGGTTCATCGTCGTTTGATCTATGCATTGACATGCCAGCCTCGTTTTTTTGCATCGCGCTCCCGGGCTGTTGCGGCCTGCCAGACAGGTACGGTTTGTAAGGCCACATCCATTAACGGGCCATGATGGCTTGGCGGCATTGTTGCACTTTGACCTTAAATCCAGCCTGAGGGGTTGCGGGTGGCTTGTTTGTTTAGCCGCTGTGCTGCTGGGTTACGTCGCCTTCTTGCTGTTCCCTTCGGTGGATTCTTTGGGCTTGTCCTTCGTGTCCTCGGGCGTGATGAACTCGATAGGTCGCTTGGTCGGATCAGGCGGCATGGTCAGCTTGCGCAGCGCATCAAACCTGGCGCAACTGGTTGCGGGTATCGCGGCTGAAGGTGTCACGCAACATGGCCAGCGCTCCGGTCTTCTCCTCCAGGCTGGAGAGCCGCTCGAACAGGTCCTTGTGCTGCATCGCCGCCTCGCGCAGCCGAAGAAAGGCTCGCACCACGTAAGTCGATACCTCCACGGCGCGCGCACTGTTCAAGATCATCGCGGCCATGATCGCGCCGTGCTCGGTGAACGCAAAAGGCCGATAGCGCCGACCGCCCCGGCCCGCGTTTGAGGCCGCAAACTGCGACCTCAAAGCCTCCCACTCGTCTGTGTCGAGCTGAAACATGAAGTCGGCCGTAAACCGCGCCGCATTGCGCTTCACTGCTTCATTGAAGCGCTTGGTCGGCACCTCGTAGAGTGTGGCCAGATCAGCGCCCAATCACCCGCTGGCCGCGCCGCACCGCATCTCAGACCACCACCAACCATCCAATTGCCACTGCCCAGCGCTTCCTGCCCGACACACCCCAGAGCCAGAGCAATCCTCGGTCTTGCGGGTTTCGCTCCCACGCCGTCTGCCACACAGCCCCTACCGGATGAAGCGCAGCTCACGATTGATGGTGGCCAGTTCAACGAAGCGGGAGGCCGAGCGCAGACCAGGTTCGAGCGCGAGGCGAAAGCCGCCGAGTTCCAGAGGTGGTGCACCTTGAAACGCCAGCTTCAACTCAGCAGGCTTCGTGGTTCTCTCAACCACATGGGTCAGCCAGCGCGCCGCCAGATAGCCCTCCAGGGAAGCGAAATCAGGCTGTATCGCGTGGCGCTGGGAAAAGGTCAGGAAGTCGGCTGTGACCCGGCGGGATTTCGACCACGGGTAGGGCACGGCCTGCACGAAATGAACCCCGACCGCCTGGGAGGTGATGGTTTCGACCAGGCGGTTGGCGTCTACCGTGGACAGGGCATAGAAGGCACCGCCAAAACCCGCCGCCCGGAAGGCCTCAATGAAGGCACCAGAAACCGCATGGCTGCAGGCCAGGATGATCGCCTCCGATTTGCTCGGCGACAACCTGGCCACGGCCTGGCGCACGTCGTCGTCCAGACGGGCCATGGACACGGAGCGGTGGCGCAGAATGTTTGCGTGCTGGCAGGCCTCCTCGAAGCTGTTGCGGATCGAGAATCCCTGCGCGTTGTAGTCGAACAACAGATCGATGCGCTTGTATCCGATGGTGGCTCCGTGCTTGACGACCTGGCGCACCTCGTCGTCGTGGCTGGGGCGCATCAGAAAAGTCGATGGCAGTGAGGCTTCGCGAAGCGCGCTGGAACCGGTCACCGGCGCCACGAACAGCACGCCCTCCTGTTCAGCGATGCGGGCACAGGACAAGCAGGCGCTGGCACCCATGAACCCGAACAGGGCGTGAGCGCCGTGCTCTGCGACCAGCAGTTTCGCGTTCACCTCGCCCTGCTCCGCCCAACCGCTGTCGTCCAGCGTCTGCATGCGAAATGCACGCCCCTTGATGCCGCCCCTGTCGTTGACCTGCTTCAGCCATGCCAGCGCACCCTGGTTGAACTGTGTGGTCGTCTTGGCCAGCGGGCCGGTCAATGGCGCGGACTGCCCCAGCAGGATGTCGCCGGCCAAGGCGCTTTCAGCGGTCAGCGCGTTCGAGGAAGCCACCGCCATGCAGCCACCCACCAAGCGTTGCAATGCGCGTCGGCGATCCGGGCGCATGGTTCAGCTCCAGTTCAGGCTGGCGGTGCGCACCGGCGCATCCCAGAGCTGCAGCAGCTCCGGATCCATCAAGGTCACGGTGAGCGAAGCGCCTGCCATGTCGAGCGCGGTCGTGTAGTTGCCGACCAGCGAGCGGACCACGTTGACACCGCGGGCGGCGAGGGTCTTTCCCGCACAGTGGTGCAGCAGGTACAGCTCCATCAAGGGCGTGGCGCCGAAGCCGTTGACATGCAGCAGCACGTTGGCACCAGGCGCCGGGTTCAGGTCGGTCAAGATGCAGTCCAGCAACTCGTCCACGATGGCTTGGGCGGGGCGCACCGGCTCGCGGCGGCGTCCCGGTTCACCGTGGATGCCGACGCCGAATTCCATCTCGTCATCATCGATGTCGAAGGTGGCGCGCCCTGCGGCGGGAACGGTGCAACTGGTGAAGGCCACGCCCATCGAGGCGGTGGCGCGGTTCACGCGATCGCCCACGGCCTTGCACTGCGCGAGGTCCAGGCCGGTCTCTGCAGCAGCGCCGACGATTTTCTCGACCACCAGGGTGCCAGCCACGCCTCGGCGACCGGTAGTGTGGGTGGAGTTCTGCACCGCCACGTCGTCGTTCACCATCACGATGGCGTTTTCGATGTCCAGCATCTCAGACGCCATCTGGAAATTCATTGAGTCACCGGCGTAGTTTTTCACGATGAACAGAACGCCCGCGCCTGTGTGCACCGATTCGGCTGCGGCCAGCATCTGATCGGGGGTGGGCGACGTGAACACCTGCCCGGTGCAGGCCGCGTCGAGCATGCCTTTGCCCACGAAGCCGGCATGCAGCGGTTCGTGACCGGTACCCCCGCCGGAGATCAGCGCCACCTTGCCCGGCCTGGGCGCGGTGCGGCGCACGAAGGTCGGGTCGAAATGCACCGTGAGGATGTCGGCGTGCGCGGCCTGCAGTCCGCTGAGCGACTCGTGCAGCACCTGGTCCACATGGTTGATGAATTTTTTCATGATCGGTCTCCGGGGTTCAGCGATGGGTCATGAGGTCGCAGACGGCGTGGATCGCGACCTCGCAAGACTTGGAACCGGGGTCGATGTGGCCGATGGCGCGCTCGCCCAGGAAGTGCGCGCGCCCTTTGGTGGCGACCATGTCGCGCGTGGCCAGCATGCCCTGCGTGGCTTCCTGCTTGGCCGCCACACACAGGTCGGCGAGCGACGCGCCCTCTTCGTTCAGGCGCACCAGCAGGCGCGCCACCGGAATCAGCGTGTCGAGCATGGTCTTCTCGCCGAGGTCCGCTTTGCCGCGCGATTTGATGGCGTCCACCCCGGCCACGAACGCGGCGGCAAACTGCCGGCGGTCGGGTTCGGCTGCGCCTTTGAGCGTGGCCGCCATGCTCAGGAAGAAGCTGGAGATCAGTGGTCCGGAGGCACCACCGATGGTGGACAGCAGCTTCATGCCAATGCGGTTGAGCGCATCAGCAGGCGTGAGCCCTTGCAGGGAAGGCGACAGCTCGGCCATGACCTCGCAGCCCCGGCGCACGTTGATGAAGTGATCGCCGTCACCGATGGCACGGTCCAGCGCCTCAATGTCTGGCTCGTGGCGCAGTATCGAAACCTGCACCGCCGCGATCGATTGGAGGATGTCTTGGGTGTTCATGTGAGGGTCCTATGAAAGGGAGGCGTGGTTGACCGGGCGGTCGTTCATGCGAAGGCCCTGGGCATCGAAGTAGAGGCAGCGGGAGGAATCGCAGCGGATGGAAACGGTGTCGCCCGGGTGGAACACGGCATCGGGCGCGGTGTGCACGTGAATTTCAATGCCGTCGCGCTCCACCACCATCTCGTGCTTGAGAAGCGAGGCCTCGATCACGCGACAGGCCAGCGCACCATCCAACTGGGCCACCTGCACGTCTTCCGGGCGGATCGCGGCATGCACGGCGCCGGTTGGTGAATTCAGGCCGGCCCAGTCGGCAGGCAAAGCGTTGATGACGGGCGAACCCAGGCGCTGAGCCACCTGCAGCGTTGCCGGTTGTTCATAGATCTCCATGGGTGTACCCACCTGCTGGACCTTGCCCTTCTCCAGGATGCCAATGCGATCGGCCATGGTGGTGGCTTCGACCTGATCGTGTGTGACATAGATGACGGTGGAGCCGGTGCGCTTCTGGATGCTCCTGAGCTCGACCCGAAGCTCTTCGCGCAAGCGCGCATCCAACGATGACAGGGGCTCGTCCATCAGGAAGACCTTGGGCGAACGAACCAGCGCCCGGCCAATGGCCACGCGCTGCATCTCGCCACCCGACAGGGCGGTGGCCTTGCGCTCCAGCTTGGACTCGATGTGCAGCAGCGACGCGACTTCGTGCACGCGCTCGCGCACCTTCGCCTCGGGCGTCTTGCGCATGGGCGAGCGCAGCGGAAAGGCGATGTTGTCGTACACGCTCAGATGCGGGTAGAGCGAGTACTGCTGGAAGACAAAGGCGCAGTCGCGGGCCGCCGGGAAATGGCCGGAGATGTCCTGCCCGTCCATGAAGATTTGCCCGGCGTCGGGCCGTTCCAGGCCGGCGATGAGGCGCAGGGTGGTTGTCTTGCCTGCGCCGCTAGGACCAAGCAACACGAAGAATTCACCGTTCTGGATGTCCAGATCGATCCCTTCGATGGCGGTGGTGGGGCCAAAGCGCTTGGTCATGCCCCGGATCGAAATGCTAGCCATGAGACATGCCCTGTTTGTGGTGGGAGGTGGTGGCGCTGTCGAGCAGCAACTCGGTGTCTTTGTTGAACATCACAATGCGTTCGGTCTGGAAGCTCAGCCCGACGTGGCCACCCACCGCCGGCACCACCCCTTTGGGCGACACGGCCTTGATACGGCCGGTGGCGGTCTGCACGTCGGCGATCCAGTGCGAACCGAAATACTCCACGTGCGACACCTCGCCGCGCACGGGGCCGCTGTCGCTCATTCGCACATGCTCTGGGCGAATGCCGAGCACGGCCTGCGAACAGGTCTCGTCCAGGCGGGGCACCTCGACCGGCGCTCCATTCACCTGGATGACGTCTTGCCCCTGCAGGACCGCTTCCCTGATGGGCACGAAGTTCATCGACGGGCGCCCAATGAAGCTGGCCACGAACATGCAACTGGGGAAGTGGTAGATGCCTTCGGGCGTGTCGGCCTGCAGGATCTGGCCCCCGTTCATCACCACGATGTGATCGGCCAGCGCCATCGCCTCGTTCTGGTCGTGCGTGACGAACACGGTGGTGGTTTGCAGGCGATCGTGCAGCCTGCGCAGCTCCACGCACATGAGCTCGCGGAACTCGGCGTCCAGGGTGCCCAGGGGCTCGTCCATCAGAAAGGCCTTGGGCTTGCGCACGATGGCGCGGCCCAGTGCCACGCGCTGGCGGTCACCGCCAGAGAGTCCACCGACACGGGCGTTCATCAGATGCTCGATGCGCAGAATCGCGGCCACTTCCTCCAGGCGGCGGTGAATCTCGGCTTTGGGCAGGCCTTCGTTCTTCAGCGGGAAGGCGAGGTTCTCGCGCACATTGAAGTGCGGGTACAGCGCAAACAGCTGGAACACCATGGCGATGTCGCGCTCGCGCGGCCGGCGGTAGGTGACGTCTTCCCGGTCCAGCAGGATCTGCCCACTGGTGGGAAATTCGAGCCCGGCGATCATGCGCAGGGTGGTGGTCTTGCCGCAACCGCTAGGGCCAAGCAGGACGACGAACTTGCCGTCCTCCAGGATCAGCGACGAGTTCCGCACCGCCGTGAAGTCGCTGAACGTCTTCTGCAGGTTCTTGATCTGAATCTGTGCCATGGTGCTTCAGCTCGGTGGCAGCTTGCCGGCGACTGTGTAGCCGATCACACCGACCAGCAACACAGAGAAGGCGTACGAGTACACGCTCAGCGAGAAGGGCTGCATGAGCATGACCAGGCCGATGGCGATCAGCGCCATGGTGCCGGCCTCCCACGGCCCTCTGCGGTACCAGCGCTTGCGGGGTTTGGATGAGGGGTTCATTTGCGGATGGCTCCGAAGGTGATACCGCGCAGCAGGTGCTTGCGCAGCAGGACGGTGAAGAACAGCACCGGCAGCAGGAACAGCGCGGTGCCGGCGGCCATGGCGGGCCAGTCCAGGCCACCCTCGCCGATGATGGTGGGAATGAACGGCGGCGCGGTCTGCGCGGTGCCACTGGTGAGCAGCAGCGCAAAGGCGTACTCGTTCCACGAGAAAATCAGGCAGAAGATGGCCGTGGTGGCGATGCCGGTGGCCGCCTGCGGCAGCACCACCTTCACGAAGGACTGCCAGCGGGTGTAGCCGTCGACCATGGCCGCCTCTTCGTACTCGCGCGGAATTTCGTCCATGAAGCCCTTGAGCAGCCAGACCGCGAGCGAGAGGTTGACCACCGTGTACATCATGATCAGCCCGAGGTGGGTGTCGCTGAGCCCCACGTGGCGGAACATCAAGTAGATCGGAATGGCGATCGCGATCGGCGGCATCATCCGCGTGGAGAGGATGAAGAACAGCAGGTCGTCCTTGCCCGGCACCCGAAAGCGCGAGAAGGCGTAGGCCGCCAGCGTGCCCAGCACCACCGACAGCAGCGTGGAGCCGAAGCCGATGATGAGCGAGTTGCTGTAGCGGTCGGCAAAACGCGAGGGGCCAGCGAGAATCATCTGCTGCTCGCGCACCTGCTTTTCGTACCAGGTGGCTGGCGGCGGCAGCGCGGCGAGTTCGTCTGCGCCGACGCGCGAACGCGTCGTGAACAGGTTGACGTAGCCGATCAGCGACTGCTCGGCCACCAGCTTGGGCGGGTAGGCGATGGCATCGCTGTGCGTGCGGAAGCTGGTCATGAAGATCCACGCCAGCGGGATCAGCGAGATCAGCGCATACGTGATCACCACGCTGCCAGCGAACCACTTGGAGCGTGCGCTCGGCTCCAGCGGAGAGTGAACCTGTGTGTTCATCTTTGTTTCACCCGTTCAAGGAAACGCACCGCCACCAGCGACAGGCCGTAGATCGACACGAAAAGAATGATGGCGAAGGCCGAGGCATAGCCGGTGCGCCACTTCTCGAAGGCCTCGCGCTTGAGCGAGATGGAAGCGAGCTCGGTCACCGAGCCTGGGCCGCCGTTGGTCAACTGGTCCACCAGGTCGAACATCTTGAAGTTCTCGATGGTGCGAAACAGCAGCGCGAGGATGATGAAGGGCATCACCATCGGCAGCGTGATGCGCCAGAACCTGGTCCACTCCGAAGCGCGATCTATCTCCGCCGCCTCGTAGAGGTAAGAGGGAATGGAGCGCAGCCCGGCCAGCAGCAGCAGCATCACGTAGGGCGTCCACATCCAGGTGTCCACCAGCACGATGGCCCAGGGCGAGAGCTGTGTGTCGCCCAGCATGGTCAGGTTGCCCGGGCCGCCGAAGAATTCGACGAAGCGGTTGAAGATGCCGTATTGCGGTTCGAAGAAGTATTTCCAGAAGGTGCCCACCACCGCCGGCGCCAGCATCATGGGCAGCAGGATGGCGGTGCTCCAGAAGCTGTGCGAGCGGAACCTGCGGTTGAGCAGCAGGGCGAGACCGAAGCCGAGCAGCAGCTGCAGCGTGATGGACCAGCACAGGAAATGGGCGGTGGCACGCATGTGCTCCCACATCGCCTCGTCGTTGAGCACGCGGCTGTAGTTCTCGATGCCCAGCCATGAGACTTCGGCATTCGGGCGGTTGGCCCGGTAGTTGGTGAACGAGAGGTAGATCGTCCACAGCAGGGGAAAGATGTTGAAGGCCAGCAGCAGCAGGATGGTCGGGCCAACGAACAGCCACGCCAGTGCGCGATCCGACAGGCCTTGCGGGCCGAACAGGGATTTGCGGGTGAGGCTGGAAGGGTCCGGAGACCGAAGGGCAGCGCCCTTCGATCCCCACGAACCCGCCGTGGGCGCCATGGCTGAGCGCGTGACCCACCGCGTGAACGCTTCTGGTTTCACTTGATTTTCCCGTCTTCCTTGAAGACCTGGACCCAGTCCTTCTCCAGCGCGTCGAGCGCAGCCTTGGCCGTGCCCTTGCCGGCGACGACGTAGTCGTGCACGCGGCTTTGCATCGCCAGCAGCAGCTGTGCGTAGCTCGGGTCGGCCCAGAAGTCCTTGACCATCTTCATGGAGTCCTGGAACACCTGGGCGTACGAGGTGCTCGTTGCAAAACCAGGCTGGTTCAGGATCTCGTTCAGGCAGGTGAAGCCGCCGCCTTCCCACCACTTCTGCTGGACGGCTGGCTGTGCGAACCACTTCATGTACTCCAGCGCCATGTCCTGCTTGTCGGAGTACTTGACCACCGAGATGCCCTGGCCGCCGAGCTGTGCGTGCTGCACGCTGCCCTTGGGGATGGCAAAGAAGCCGGTCTTCTCACCGCCCACCTGCGGGTCCTTGGAGATGCCCGGGAAGAAGGCAATGAAGTTCATCTGCATCGCCACCTGGCCCGACTTGTAGGCGTCCAGGTTCTCCGTCATGTAGGCATTGGAGTGCCCGGGCGGCGTGACGGTGTCGTACAGCTCCTTGTAGAGTTCCAGGCCCTTGACGGCGCCCGCCCCGTTGATGAAGCCATTCATGTCGTACGGCTTCTTGGGGTTGGCGTAGTCCATGCCGTGGGCGTACATCGCGTTGGTTGCGCCCATGGTGATGCCTTCGGAGCCGCGCTCGGTGTAGAGCGCCGCGCCATAGACCTTCTTGCCGTCGATGGTGCGGTTCTGGAAGAACTGGCCGACCTGCTTGAACTCGTCCCAGGTCTTGGGTGCAGCCAGGTCGCGGCCGAACTTCTGCTTGAACTCAGCCTGCAACTCGGGGCGCGCGAACCAGTCCTTGCGGTAGGTGAACGCCACCGCGTCGCCCATGGCCGGCAGCGCGTAGTAGTTCGCCGTGCCCTTGGGCCAGGTCGAATAGCCTTCGACCGTGGCCGGCGCGAAGTCGGCCATCTTGATGCCGCTCTTGTCGAAGAACTCGTTGAGCTTGACATAGTGACCTTCGGTGGCGGCCGAACCGATCCACTGGCTGTCGCCGATCAACAGGTCGCACAGCTTGCCCCGCGAGTTCAGCTCGTTGAGCATGCGCTGCGCGAAGTTCGGCCAGGGCACGAACTCGTACTTCATCTGAATGCCGGTCTTGGCAGTGAAGTCTTTCGACAGCTCGACCAGCGCGTTGGCCGGGTCCCAGGCGGCCCAGCACAGGGTGAGTTGTTTTTGCTGGGCGAATGCGCTGCTGGAGCACATGCCCATCGCCACAGCGGCCACGGCCGCCAACAGTTTCGGTTGCAGTTTCATGTTTGTCGTGTCTCCGGGTTGTCGTGGCATGGCCACAGGGCTCGTCTCGAACGTATCTGCGGTCGCTCCGGTCCTTGCCGCTGTTGATTCGATGACGTGATGTGAATAATAAATAAATCAATCAATAAATCACTCAGGAAAACCCTAAGCCATCAGTCGTCAGCCGGCAGGCGATAGAAATCGAGGGTTTACCCGTGTTTTTCCGGGTTTTTCTGCGAAAAAACTCTGGAATTTGGCGGACGAAGCGGCGTGATCGCTATGCTTCAGGCATCGGTTTGATGGACCAATCCATCAAAAAAGCAATCACACACCCATGGCAACCACTTTCACCATCCCCCAAATTGCCGAGGCTGCCGGCGTCAGCACAGCGACAGTGGATCGCGTGCTGAACAACCGCCCCGGCGTGGGCCAGGCCACGGTGGAGCGCGTGCGCACCGCGATGGAAACACTGGGCGCCATGACCCCGGTGCGCGGGCGCCCGCGGTCCAGCCAGAGCTTCAAGTTCGCGTTCGTGCTGCCGGCGGCCAGGCGCGGCTTTTTTGACCTGGTGGACCGGGTGATCGCGCAATCGGCCGGCGACTTCCGCCACAGGCACATCGCGGAGCTGACCCACCGCATCCAGGCGCACGACGGCAACGCGTTCGCGGCTCAGTTGGCGAAGCTCGGCGATGTCGACGGCATTGCACTGCTTGCCCCGGACGTGCCGGCCGTCAAGCTGGCCATCAACGAGCTGGTGCGAAGCGGCGTGCACGTGGTCACCCTTTTTTCGGACGTGGCGGGCTCGCTGCGCGAAACCTACATTGGCGCCGACAACAAGGCGGCCGGCCGCACGGCGGGCCTGCTGATCGGACGCGAGCTGGCGCACATCGCCGCGCCGCGCTGCGCGCTGCTTTCGCCGCAGACGCGCTACGCCTTCGAGATCGACCGGGCGGTCGGGTTCGAGCAGGTGACCCAGGAGCGCAGGGCACACATCGAATTGCTCCGGTTCGGCGACATGCCCGAAACCGAAGACGAAACCCGGCAGTTCGTGCGCCAGATGCTTCCCGCTGCGTCATCGGCCGCTGCGCTGCACGCCGTGTACAGCGTGGGCCCGGGCTCCTTCGGGCTGAGCCGTGCCCTCACCGATCTGGGCTACGACACGCAACTGACCGTGACCATTCACGATCTGCTGGAAGTGAACCGCCCGCTGCTCATGTCGCACGCGGTCACTTATGTGCTGCACCAGGACGTGCACTACGCGGTGCACACGGCGGCCAAGGTTCTGCGCGATCTGTGCGAGGGCGTGCGTGGCGCCTTGTCGGTGAGCAACCCCAGGGTCGAGATCCTGACCCCGGAGAACCTCGCTTGATTGCCGGCTCCGAAAGCCGCAACATGGATCAAAGTTCAAACTGCAATTGCCTGCCGCTGCGGCCAACACCCATGAAGAAGTTCCAGAACAGCGCCCACACCTTCGTGCACGAATCCCTGAGGGGTCTTGCCGAGGTCCACGCAGACATTCTTGCGGTGCATCTGGACCCGACCTATGTGGTTCGGCGCGAGAACACACCGGGGCAAGTGGCGGTGATTTCCGGCGGGGGCTCCGGGCACGAACCGCTGGACGTCGGCTATGTGGGGCAAGGCATGCTGGCAGCCGCCTGCCCGGGCGAGATCTTCACCTCATGCACTCCCAACCAGATCGTGGCGGCGGCGCAGGCCGCAGAACAAGGCGCTGGCTGCCTCTTCATCGTGAAGAACTACCGTGGTGATCTGCTGAACTTCGAGACCGCGCTGGACATGCTGGACTTCGATTGCAGCACCGTCGTGGTGGACGACGACGCATCAGTGGACACCTCGCCACATTCGGTTGGTCGCCGGGGGGCGGCCGGTACCCTGATCGTGCAGAAAGTGGTGGGCGCAGCCGCCGCTGCGGGCGCCAGTCTGGCTGAATGCAAGACCGTGGGCTGCCGGGTGAATTCGCAGACCGCTTCGGCCGGAGTGTCCTTCCAGGGCTGCATGGACCCGATCACAGGATCGCCCACCTTCGTCATCGGCGCCGACGAGATCGAGTTCGGAGTGGGGTTGCATGGCGAACCAGGCCGCCAACGCATTCCCATGGCATCCGCAGAAAATCTGGCGGCCCGCATGCTGGACACCATCATGCGCGACCTCAAGCCCAAACCGGAGCACCGCCTGCTGCTGTGCGTCAACGGGTTTGGCGCGACGCCCCTGTCCGAGCTCTATGTGCTCTTCAATGCCGCCTCCGGACACCTGAAAGCCCGAGGCCTCAACATTCACTGCTCCCTGGTGGGCAACTACGCCACCTCGCTGGACACGCCTGGTGGTTCGATCACGGTCACGGTGCTGGACGACGAAATCGCATCGCTCTGGCTCGCGCCCGTGCACACGGCTGCCCTGCGTTGGTAGTCATCGCCAGGGGCGCAGGGCGCTCGGGAAAACCGGGAGCGGCTGCGGCCAGCGCTTCGGAGCCCATCACTTCGCAGCAAACACACCGGTATCGAGGTGGGGATATTGCTTTTGCAGGGCATGCAGCCCTTCAATGACTCTTTGATGCCATCCGGGACCCCCGCTGATCAAGTCAACACGACAGATGCAGACCCGGCCCCGAACAAACTCAAGCCACCTGCGCCACCACAGCCTGGTTCGCCGCCACACCCGTGTGCGCACGCAGCTCGCCTTCGGCCGTGCTCAGGGCCTGTGCCTTGGCATCCGGCCCCATGGCCACGCCTTCGGCGCGCACAAAGCGCACATCGGTGATGCCGAAGAAGCCGAACACGGTCTGCAAATAGCTTTCCTGGTGTTCCATGGCGCGGCCGGCTTCGCTGGTGGAGTACACGCCGCCGCGGGTGATGGCGACGATCACGGTCTTGCCGCCGGCCAGGCCTTTGGGGCCTTGTTCGGTGTAGGTGAAGGTGCGGCCAGCCTGGGCCACGCGGTCGATCCAGGCCTTGAGCTGGGTGGGAATGGTGAAGTTGTACAGCGGGGCGCCAATGACGATCACGTCGGCGGCCAGGAACTGGCTCACCAGTTGTTCAGACAGGGCGTTTTCCTGGCGTTGGATTTCGGTGGTGGCGTCCTGGCCGGTGCGAAAGCCCAGCGCGTCTGCGCTGAGGTGGGGCGGGGTGTTCTTGGCCAGGTCAAGGTGTTCCACCTGGGTGCCGGGGTGGGTGGCTTGCCAGGCGGCCACGGCCCGGGCGGTGAGCTGGCGGGAAACGGACTGGTCGCCGGTGATGGCGGAATCGATGTGAAGCAGTTTCATGGGGTTCTCCGAAGGGGTTGAGAAGCAGGGCCACCGCAACGAGCGGCGTTGGATAGATTGTGGATTCCAGCCCAATCCTTGATAAGGCGGCAACTTCGAGACAAATCGTTCCAGAATCAGGACAATCATCCCAACCGATCACCTCCAAACCCAAAGGACGCCCATGCAAGACCTGAACGACATGCTGCTGTTTGCCGAGGTGGTGGAGCGCGGTGGCTTTGCCGCAGCGGGCCGGGCGCTGGGCATGCCCAAGTCGCGGCTGTCGCGCCGGGTGGCGGGGCTGGAGGCGCAGCTGGGTGTGCGCCTGCTGCAGCGCACCACGCGCAAGCTTTCGTTGACCGAGGTGGGCGAAACGTTTTTGCGCCACTGCCAGGCCATGCGCGAATCGGCGCAGGCCGCGGCCGACGTGGTGGCCAATGCGCAGACCGAGCCGCGCGGCACGATCCGCGTGGTGTGCCCGGTCACGCTGGCGCAGACGGTGCTGGCCGACGTGATGCCGATCTACCTGGCGCGGCACCCCCAGATGCGCGTGGAGATGGAGGTGAACAACCGGGTGGTGGATCTGGTGAAGGAAGGCGTGGACGTGGCCTTGCGCGTGCGCCTGTCGCTGGAGGAAAGCGGCAGCCTGGTCATCAAGCGGCTGGACGACGCCCGCTCCGTGCTGGTGGCCAGCCCGGCGCTGCTGGAACGCCAGGGCACGCCGGTCACCCTGGAAGAAGCCAGCCAGCTCGACAGCGTGGCGATGTCGGCCACAGATGGGCAGGTCAGCGTGCGTCTGACGCACACCCAGGGCCGGGAGGCCATGCTGCAGTACCGGCCCCGCTACATCGCAGACGACCTGCTCACCCTGAAGCGCGCCGTGCTGGGCGGCAGCGGCATGTGCTGGCTGCCAGACTACATGTGCGAAGACGAGTTGCGCGACGGCCGCCTGGTGCGCCTGCTGCCGGATTGGTCCATGCCGGTGGGCGTGGTGCACGCGGTGTTTCCTTCCCGCCGCGGGCTGTCACCGGCGGTGCGCAGCTTTCTGGACTTCCTGGGCGAATACGTACCGGTGTGCGGCAAGCTGCTGCGCCAGGCCCCATCACCTTAGCCGACACAGAGCGGCCCCGTACAATGCGGGCTCTCCATTTTTCGCCGCCATAGTTCAATGGATAGAACGAGCGCCTCCTAAGCGCTAGATACAGGTTCGATTCCTGTTGGTGGTACCAAATTGAAAGCCGGAACGGTCCAAAGCCTTCCGGCTTTTTGTTTTTGGGTTGCCGGAAGGGGTGAAGTCACCGGCGCGTACTGGGTACCGGTGCCACAGGCTGCGGGTCGCGCCCCTTCTTGGAGACAGGCACGTCCGTCGGGCCGATGGGACTGTCCTTCCTGGTGGAGCGACCGCTCGCGCCGGGCACATCTTGCGCGCGCTTCTCGGCATCCAGGCCGGGCGTAGCGCGCATATCGGTGTCAACCTGGCCGTTTTCAATGTCCTTGGCGGCTTGCTCCATGACACGTTGGGGCTTGCCATCAGTCATCTGCGTGTTCTGGTCGCGCTCGTGTGGCAGTTGCAGGTGTTCTTCGTCAGCTTCGGCCGGTTTTGAGCCTGGGGCACGGGGGGTGCGGCTGACCATGTTGGCCGGGCTGGGCGGCTGCTTGCTGGGCAGGTCAGAGGGCTTGTGGGGCGGTGGAACGGGTGGTTTTGACATCGGGTGGGACTCCTTGAATCAGGGTGGTGCGATGAGTGGGTGGCAGCGACACGGCCCACGCGGCGAGGATCGATTCGCCCTCCCCCGCCATGGGCCCGCCCAAGCCGGATCCCCATTCTGCGGGAGTCGAGGTTTTGAAATGTCTGCCGCCCCAAACAGGCGTTTGAACCATGCCTTCAGCGCAGCATGGCGTACCCCACGCCAATCGCGGCAAACAGGCCCACCACATCGGCGAACAGTGCACACGCCAGCGCATGCCGCGTGTGCTTCACCCCCACACTGCCGAAGTACACGGCCAGCACGTAGAAAGTGGTCTCTGTGGAGCCCTGCACGATGGCGGCGAGGCGCCCGGCGAACGAGTCCACCCCGTGCACCTGCATCACGTCGATCATGAGCCCGCGCGCACCGGCGCCAGAGAGCACCTTCATCAAGCCCACTGGCAGCGCGGGCAGAAAGTCGGTGTCCAGTCCCAGGGCGGTCACCCCGGCGCCAATGACCGCCAGCAGGTAGTCCATGCAACCGGCCGCGCGAAACAGCCCGATGGCGATCAGGATGGCAATCAGGTAGGGGACGATCTGGATGGCCACGCCGAAGCCTTCCTTGGCCCCTTCGATGAAGGCGTCGTAGGCGTTGATGCGGCGCCACGCCGCGGCAAGCAGAAACAGCATCACGATACCCAGAATGGCCACCGCGCCGGTGGTACCGGCGATGCGCGAGGCCTGTTCGGCCGGCAAGCGGGCCAGTGCAGCCACAGCCGCCGCCAGCAGGCCGCCCACGGCCAGCACCGGTACCAGAAAGCGCGCACGCCACAGCGGCAGGCGCTGGGCCACCGCCACGGCCAGCACACCAGCCAGCAGCGCCGTGAACGTCACCAGCAGGGTGGGCAGAAAGATGTCGGCCGCGTTGAAATCCGCGCCCAGCCCCTGTTTGACTGCCATGCTCTGGCGAATGGCGATCACCGAGGTGGGAATGAGCGTGAGGCCCGCCGTGTTCATGACCACGAACATGATCTGCGCCTGGCTGGCCGTGCCGGCCGGCTCGGTGTTGAGGCTCTGCAGTTCCTGCATGGCCTTCAGGCCCAGAGGCGTGGCCGCGTTGTCCAGCCCCAGCAGGTTGGCGGAAATGTTCATGGTCATCGCGCCCTGCGCAGGGTGGCCTTGCGGCACGCCAGGGAACAGGCGCCGCAGCAGCGGCCCGGCCGCGCGGGCGAGCAGTTCGATCATGCCGGCGCGCTCGCCCACACGCATCAGCCCCAGCCACAGAGCCATGATGCCGGCCAGGCCCAGGGAAATCTCGAAGCCGGTTCGAGCGCTGTCGAACAGGGCTTTGAGCAGCGCCTGGAAGATCGCGTCGTCGCCCAACAGCCAGCGCGCCGCCGCGGTGGTGAATGCGACAAGGAAGAAACCGATCCAGATCCAGTTCAGCGCCATGGAGGGAGATGGTAGCCGCAGGGCGCTCGGCGGTCAGTCGAGCATGCTTTCGACACGCTGGGCGACGGTCTGGCGCAAGGCTTCTCGGCGGCCATCGGTGTCGGCCGGGCTCCCGTGGGCCAGTTCCCATTCGGGGTGGCTGCGGGCGGGGGCCAGGTCGGCCAGCAGGGCTTTCAGGTCGGCACGGTAGCTGTCGCCGGGCGCTAGCCGAACGGCCAGGGGTTCCAGCGCCGCGTGGCCGCGCGCCTGCAGGCGTTGGCAGAGTTGCAGCAGGCCGTCGGCCAGCACGGCGAGCACGTCGTCCTGCAGGGTGAGTTCTTCGATGCGCATCACGCGGTTGCGCAGCTTGCGCGGCAACTGGCCCCAGCCCTGCCCCACCACACCGCCAATGGCCGCGCCCAGCACGGTGCCGGTGCCCAGCGACAGGCCGGCCAGGGCAATGTCCAGTGTGAGACCCACCGCCGCACCGGCGGCCGCGCCCTGGCCCAGCAGGCGGCCCACGCTGGCCAGGGCTTCCGGGTTGAACAGGTCGGTGGCCCAGCGCCCGCTGGCCCAGGCCATCACGTCGAGTTGCGCATCGTCCCTGGCAAAGCCGTGCAGTGCCAGCAGGTCGTTCACGGCCAGCTGCAGGCTTTGCACCAGCTCGGCACGGAAAGCGGTCACAAAGGCGCTGCGGGCTGCTGCGTCGGCCACGGTGTCGCCGGGCGCTTCGCGGCGCATGGCAGCAGCGCTGATGAGCGCATCGGCCACGCGGCGGGCGCTGGCGGTGCGGCGCGCCTGCGCTTGCTGGTCCAGCTCGGTCAGCACGGCTTGCAGCGTGGGGCGGTGGTCGCGCAGCAGCGTGCCCAGGTCTTCGTAAAGCTGGCGCTCTGAGCCCACGAAGGGCGCCACCGCATCAAAGCGCACGGCGGCGTGCAGTCCGTAGGCGGCCAGCAGTTCGCGCCATTCGGGTTCACGGCCACCTTCGGCGCGCACGAAGTTGAGCACCGGCATGATGGGTCGCGCGCAGCCGGTGAGCACCTCGATTTCGCTGCGGTATTTGGGCAGCACGGGTTCGCGGCAGTCGATGACGACGATCGCGGCGTCGGCCTGCAGCAGTTGCCGCAGCACCTTGACTTCCTGCTCGAACACGCCGTGCGCTTCCGGACCATCCAGCAGGGCGCGCACGCGCTGGGGCGGCGTGAGTGCTTCGGGCATCTGCTTCAGGTGGTGCTGCAGCGCCACCGAGTCTTCCAGGCCGGGCGTGTCGAAATAGCGCACACGGGTGACACCGTCGACCTGCAGGCCAATGGCTTCGACGTGGCGGGTGGTGCCGGGCCGATCAGACACTTCGCCGAAGCGCGCCTGGCGCGTGAGCGTGCGCAGCAGCGAGGTTTTGCCGGCGTTGGTGTGGCCTACCACGGCGATGTGGATGGCTTCCTGGGTCATGTTGTGCCCGTTGGCAGGCTTGCCGCGTCGCTGGCCAGCCATTGGGCAGCGTCGGCCGATGTGGCACAAAGCTGCACAGCAGACAGCTCACTGGCTTTGAGCCAGTCGGCCCAGCGCCCAGGCTTGTCGCCTTCGATCCATGCACCGCCCGGCCCGCGCCCCAGTGGCAGCAACGCGCAGCGGTGGGTGTGGCTGCAGAGCTGCCGCAAGAAGCGTTCGGCGCCCCGGTCCGGGCTGGCGGCTGCGGCGCACACGAACACGGCGTCTACCGCGGGCGCAGATGCCAGCGTGGTCAACAGGTGCAGGCGCTCGGACATGGTGCCGGCAACCGTGTGCACGGCATGCACCTGCGCGGCCAGCGCCGCGGGGGGCCAGACCATTTCAGACGGGAGTTCAAACCCGATCAGGACCCGGCCCACGGCCTCACCGGGAGATCGGGGCCGGAACGCCTGCGGGCCTTGCACATGCGGTGGTGCGTGTTCGGCGTCCACCACCTGGGGTGGGTCCATGGCCTGGAAGCGGGTGAGCAACTGGCGAAAGTACGGATCACTCATGTCCAGCGACAGCCGCATGGCGCGCCGCTGCCACACCAGCGCGCACACCACCAAGGCGACCAACCGGGGCACCAGGCCGTAGAACAAGGCGCTGGCCAGCAGCCACCAGGCCATGGCCTGCGCGCCCTGAGCGCTGGGCGGTGCGTTCACGGTCACCGCATCTGGCACCGGAAAACCCAGCGCGCGCGGCAGCCAGCCTGTGACTTGCAAAAAGCCCTCAAAAAAGGCGGGGCTCAGGATGGTGGTTTCCCAGGTGAGCGACCAGGATTGAAAGGCAAACAGCATCAACAAGCTGGCCAGCACCAGCGCAAACGCCAGTGCCCACAGCAGGTGGCTGAGCGCACCGAACACCCACAGACCAAGCCGGTGTTCGCGCAGCACCGCGTTCACGCCGCGCAGCAGGCTCATCGCGTGCGGGCCATGCAGGCCAGGAAGGCGCGCGGCCAGGCCCAGCGCCAGCTTCCCCAAGGACCATGGCCCCGCAGCACGGGCCGATCCGGCCGACGCCAGTGCCCACAGCACCCACACCAGCAAGGCCACCACCGGCACGCCCAGCATGGCCACGAAGGCGAAAGCCGCGTTCACCGTTTGCCCGCTGCCCAGCGCACGGGTGAGCAAGCCACCCGCCAGCAAAAAGGCCAGCACGCCCAGCAGGCCGCCCGCCACCCACAGGCCGGTGCGCAACCGCGCCCATTCGTCCACCAGCCCGAGTCGCTGTGCCAGCAGGCGCGCACGCTCCAACAGCCGGCCTTGGTCGCTGGTGTGGCGGGCGTGCGCCAGCGCCATTTCACCGGCATCGTCCAGCGCGCCACCCGCCTCGATGGCCTGCATGGCGTGCGCCAGGGCCAGGTCGCGAAATTCGGCGGGTTCGGGGCGGGTGCTCACAAACAGCGGTCTCAGGTGGCTTTCGGGAAGAAGGGCAGCAGCAATGCTACCCGGCGGGCGGTGGCACGTTGCGGGCAAGCATTCGGTGACGTGGGTGCCCGCCTGTCATCTGGCAAAAAAAGATGGCGCCTGATGTCGAATCAGGGCAACCTGGTTCGTCGTGGTGTTGTCAGCCCATTTCAACAATCCTGAAAGGAAATCCCATGCCCCAGCTGTGTGCCTACCTGTCCTTCGACGGCACCTGTGCCGAAGCCATGAAGTTCTATGCCCAGGTGCTCGACGCCAAGCTCGAAGCCCTGATGACCTACGGGCAGATGCCCGACGGCGAACCGGTGCCCCCCGAGCATGCAGACAAGATCATGCACGCCTACCTGGTGCACCCGGACTTCGCGCTCATGGCCGGCGACGCCATGCCCGGTGTGCCCTTCGACGGCATGAAGGGCGTGATGCTGGCCATCACCTACCCCACAGCAGCCGAAGCCGAACGCATCTTCAATGCCTTGGTTGACGGTGGCAGCGTGCAGATGCCCCTGGGCGAGACCTTCTGGGCCGAGCGCTTTGGCATGCTGACCGACCGGTACGGCACGGCCTGGGCGGTGAATGGCGGGCCGCGGGAGATGCCGAAGGATTGACCATTGGCACCTTGCGCCCATACGGAAAGCACCCACAAACAGCGAGTTTCAGATGTCAAACCCCAACACCATTGCCGAGAGCATCCGCGCGTACTTTCGCGCCTACGAACGCAAGGACCGGGCTGCACTGGAAGCGCTGTTGAACGAGGGGTTCACCTTCGGCAGTCCGCACGACCCGCACCTCGACCGCAGCACCTACTTCGAACGTTGTTGGCCCAACAGTCAGCGGACCGAGGCGTTCGAGATCATCAAACTGATGGTCGAGGGAAACGACGCTTTCATTCTCTACTCAGCCACGGCCAAAGATGGCTCCACATTCGCCAACACGGAGTATTTCCGGTTTGAGAACGACAAGGTGAGCGAAGTGCGGGTGTTCTACGGGTCATTGCCGAAGCCAGCGGAGTAGCGCACAGCGCGGCAGGGCCACCACCGACCAGGGGGCTCAGTTGCCCGTCGACCCCATCACCGCGCCCGCAGGGTTCGGCTCAGCAGGATCACCGGCAACAGCCCCACCAGCACCAGCGTGAGCGCGGGCAGCGCGGCTTCGCCCAGCCGCTCGTCGCGGGCCAGTTGGTAGGTGACCACGGCCAGGGTGTCGCTGTTGAAGGGGCGCAGCACCAGAGTGGCGGGCAGTTCCTTCATCACGTCCACAAACACCAGCAGCGCGGCCGCTGCTGTGGAGCGCTTGAGCAGCGGCCAATGCACGCGCAAGGCCAGGCCCAGGCCGGTGGTGCCCAGCATGCGGGCGGAATCGTCGAGGCTGGCGGGAATGCGGGCGTAGCCGCTCTGCATGGACTGCAGCGCCACGGCGGTGAAGCGCACCAAATAGGCCCAGACGATGCCGAGCGCGGTGGCGGTGATGAGGTAGCCCACGCGCGTGTCGGGCTGTGCGGCCTGCACCCAACCGATGGGCAGCAAGATGCCGACCACGATCACCGCGCCGGGCACGGCATAGCCCAGGCTGGCGAGCTGCACCACGCCGCGCGTGAGCGGGCCGGGCCGGGCGCGCAGGGCAAAGGCCAGCGCCAGTGCGATGGCGGTGGCCAGCGTGGCGCTCAGGCCGGCCAGCCACACGCTGTTGCGTGACCACTGCACGAAGCTGCTCCAGGGCAGGTCGTCCCAGCCGCCAATGAGCGGGCGCAACATGAACAGCACCGGCAGCAGAAAACCGAAGGCAATGGGCAAGCTGCACACCACCACGGCCCATGCGGCGCGGCCGCCGCGCAGGCGCACGGGCTGGGCTTCCGCACTGCCGGCGCGCTGACCGCGCAGCGTGGCAAAGCGCATGCGGCGCTGGGCCCGATGTTCCAGCCACAGCAGCAGCGCCACCAGGGCCAGCAACATGGTGGCCAACTGGGCAGCGGCCAGCGGCATGTCCATCGACAACCAGGCCTTGTAGATGCCGGCGGTGAAGGTCTGGATGCCGAAATAGCTGGCCACACCAAAGTCGGCCAGGGTTTCCATGAGCGCGAGCGCCACACCGGCGGCCACGGCCGGGCGGGCCAGCGGCAAGGCGACTTCGCGGATGCGGCGCGCCAGCGGGGCGCCCAGCAGGCGCGCGGCTTCCATGAGTTGCGCGGCGCGTTCTGCCAGCGCGGTGCGCGCCAGCAGGTACACATAGGGGTACAGCGAAAAGGTGAACACCCACACCGCACCCGGCGTGTTGCGGATTTCCGGGAACACGCGCCCGCTCAGGCCAAAACTTTCGCGCAGCCACACCTGCAGCGGGCCGCTGAACTGCAGGAAATCGGTGTAGGCGTAGGCCACCACGTAGGCCGGCATGGCCAGGGGCAGCAGCAGCGCCCACTCAAAGAGTCGGCGGCCGGGAAAGTCAAACAGCGTGACGGCGCTGGCCGTGGCCATGCCCACCACCGCCACGCCCACCGCCACGGCCACGCAGAGCCACACGGTGGTGAACACGTACTCGGGCAACACGGTCTGGGCCATCTGGCTCAGCACCTGGCACGCCACCGCGTCAAACTGAAACCACGAAGCGCCCAGTGACAACACCGGCAGGGTGAGCATCAGCGCGAGCAGGAGCAACAGGGCCGGGGCCAACCAACGCAGCATGGGCTAGGTGGAATGAATGGAAAGTACGGAGGAAGACCCGTCGCCGGGCGCGAAGCTGCGCCTGGGTGGGCCGGGGAACGCATCATGGCACGGCGACCAGGCCCTGCTCTGCCCCGGTTCCATTGACCCACGTCAACACAAATGAGAATTGTAGTTATCTACAATGAGAGCCCCACCGTTCGGAAACCCGGGTTTCACCATGTTCCTCAACGTCTCGCAACTCAGCGTGCGCTACCCCGGTCTTTCGCAGGCTGCGGTAGATGGCGTCTCACTTGGTCTGCGCGCGGGCGACATCGGGGTGCTGATCGGCCCCTCGGGCTGCGGCAAGACCACGCTGCTGCGCGCCGTGGCCGGGCTGGAGCGGGCCAGCGCCGGCAGCATTTCACTCGACGGCGAAACCGTGAGCGGCATGAGCGACGGCCAGCAGCACCACATGCCGGCCGAGCAGCGGCGCATTGGCATGGTGTTTCAGGACTACGCCCTGTTCCCGCACCTGAACGTGGGCAAGAACATCGCCTTCGGCATCGACCGCCTGCCCCGCGTCGAGCGCGATACCCGCGTGGCCGAGGTGCTCAAACTGGTGGGGCTGGACGACATGCAGGCCCGGTTCCCGCACGAGCTCTCTGGGGGCCAGCAGCAGCGCGTGGCCCTGGCCCGTGCGCTCGCCCCCCGCCCCCGCCTGCTGTTGCTGGACGAACCGTTTTCCAACCTGGACGTGGACCTGCGCGAGCGTCTGGCGCACGAGGTGCGCGGCATTCTGAAAGCCGCCAACGCCACCGCGCTGTTCGTCACTCACGACCAGCTGGAGGCGTTTGCCATTGGCGACGTGATCGGTGTGATGCACGAAGGGCATCTGCACCAGTGGGAAGACGCCTATGCGCTCTACCACCGCCCGGCCACGCGCTTTGTGGCCGAGTTCATCGGGCATGGTGTGTTCGCGCCCGCCCAGATCCGGCAGGACGGCAAGGAAGTCTCGGTGCAGACGCCGCTGGGCGCGCTGCAGGACGTGGACGAATGCCCGCTGCCCAGCGCCTACGACGCCGGTTTGTGCGACGTGCTGCTGAGGGCCGACGACATCGTGCACGACGACGATGCGCCGGTGAAGGCGCAGATCCTTCGCAAGGCGTTTCGCGGTTCGGAATTCCTGTACACGCTGCGCCTGGCCAGTGGCGAAGTGCTGATGACGCACGTGCCTTCGCACCACAACCACGCGGTGGGCGAATGGATCGGCATCCGCGCCGAGGTGGACCATGTGGTGACATTTGCGCGCGGCGGGGCGGCGATGTCACCGCCAGCCCCGGCCGTGGTGCGGGGCATCGTGGGCTGAGGGGTCTCCCCTGCCCGCTTTTCCCATGCCGATGCGACGGGCGCAGCTCAGGGCCTGAGCGTCAACCGATGACTGAACGCCGGCGGGTCCATGCGCAAGGGCCGGTACTGCACCGCTGCCCATTCCGCACTCATGTCTCTGTAGCGCTCAGAAAACACCAGGCCGCTCTGCCCCGTCTGGTAGATGAAGCGCGAGTTCTCCAGATCGCCCAGGTCGTACAGCGCACGCAGCGACGGGCCGTGGCGGTTGGCGAAGGGTTCTTTGGCGTGGTTTGCGTGGAAGTGGCCCATGTTGACGGTGAAACGGTCGCCACCCGTGGGCACGCGCACGTCGAACACCTTGGCCAGCGGCCCCACGTTGCTGAAGGGTTTGTGGGCAGACAGCGCGGGATGGGCCTTGCCCCATTGCCAGGCTGACACGTCATTGCCCTGCCAGGTAGCGATGCGGGTCAGCGAGCGTTCCAGTGCCTGACCACTGGCCACGGCGCAGCCGGCGGCACCGCACCAGGCGGTGTCGTTGCGCGCCAGGATGCCTTCAATGGCGGGCCGGAACACGCGCCGGCCGTACATGCCCATGAGGCGTTCCTCGCCCAGCCGGCCGCCGATGACGCCGCGGGTGAACTCGTCGGTCCACACGGCAAAGATGAGCGCGCCGGCGCTGTCGGCACGCAGTTCGCCGTTGAAGGTGGTGAGCGCCGACTGCGCGGCATCGGCCAGCGGATGGCCGACCGGCGCACCCAGCAGGTGCGGCAGCAGCACCCGTGCGGACTCGGACACCACATCGGCGTGGATGGCGCTTTGTGATGCCAGATCGTGCTGCCCGCGAGCGGCGATCAAGGCATCGATGCGGTCCTTGCGGTACGGAATTTCCCAGTCCTGGGTGATGAAGTGGGGGTAGTCGGCGTCATGCACGCGCTGGTTGGCGGTGGACCACCAGCCAGCGGCGGTGATGGTGGCGTGGTCGACCTCGGGCGTGTCGGCGTAGGGCAGCCAGCCTTGCCAGTCGTAGCGGGCGTCCCAGCCGGGGGAAGGCGCCACGCCCATGATGTCGTTGTCGGGGTGGCGCAGCGGCACGCGGCCGGTGGCTTTGAAGGCCACCTGACCAGCCGTGTCGGCCATGACCACGTTCTGCATGGGCGCGTGAAAATCTTCGTAGGCGGCCATCAGCTCGGCCACCGACTGCGCGCGGTTGCTGCGAACGCCGGCCACGACGGCCCGGTTATCGGTGTCCAGCGCGGTCCAGCGCAGGGACAACACATAGCGGCTGGTGTCGATCAAGGCCTGGTGCGAGGCCTGTGCGTCGCTCACCACCGGGCCGTGGCGGGTGTGGCGCACGGTGTGCACCACATCGGGCTGGCCCTTGACGCGGATGGTTTCCTGGCGCGTGGTGAAGTCGGCCCAACCGTCGGGCGTCTGGTAGCGCGCAGGGTTCGCGGGATCGATGCGCTCGATGTAGAGGTCTTGCACATCGGGCGCGGTGTTGGTGAAGCCCCAGGCCACGTGGCGTGTGCGGCCCAGCAGGATGAAAGGCAGGCCGGGCACGCTGGCGCCGGCCACGTCCAGGCCGGGCGCTTTCAGGCGCGCGAAGTACCAGATGGCCGGTGCGCTGAGCGAGAGGTGGGGGTCGTTGGCGACGATGGGCTTGCCACTGACCGTGCGTTCGCCGGCAATCACCCAGTTGTTGCTGCCCTTGCCGTCGACCGTGCCCAGGTTGTTGCTGAAGTCGTTGGCCCAGGCGGCCAGGTCGCTCTGCATGGCAGCGGTCAGCAGGCTGCCCGGCGGCTGGGGCAATGGCTCGGCCGGTGCCAGCGACTGGGTGGTGGGTGCGCGGTACACGCCCAATTCGGCGTACAGACGGGCCAGATCGGCGCGGGCCACCGGGCGTTCGCCGGGGTACGGTGGCAGGAATTGCCAGAGAGCCTCGGTGTCGAGCACCTGCAAGGCGCTCAGGCGCGTGAATTCGTTGCCCATGTTGCCGCCCAGGTCCAGCGCCATCATGATGGCCCAGCCCACGCTGTCAGCCGCCGTCCAGGCCACGCCGGATTCGCCACCCGGGCGCGTGCCCAGCACATGGAACTCCGGCGGCAAGGCCTGTGTGCTGGTGGCGTAAAACGCGTTGATGCCATCGGCATAAGCCTGCACCGCCCGCTGCGCATCGGGCGGCAAAGCCGCCAGTTGCCGGTTCGCTGCTTCCAGCACACCCAGGGTGCGCAGCAGCTTGTCGGTCTCCAGCGTGGCTTCGCCCAGGATCTCGGACAACTGACCGTGCATCACACGGCGGTTGAATTCCAGTTGCCAGCCACGCTCCTGCGCGTGCACATAGCCCAGCGCAAACCAGGCGTCGCGTTCGCTGGTGGCTTCGATGTGGGTCACATCGGCGTCGTCGCGCGACAACTGCACCGGCTGGCTGAGGCCGGGAGCGGCCAACTCACCGTCCATGACCGGCAGTGCGCGATACACATACACACCCAGCGCCGCGGCCAGCGCCACCAGCAGACTCAGGGCGCCCAGCCCGATGCGTCGAAACCATTTCATGTTGTTGTCTCCGGCATGCCACGTCACACCGCCGTCGGTGGCACTGGCACAGCTGGCATCGTAGCCGTGAAATGCAGACGGGCGGTGGTGTGCGGAAACGCCTGCCGACGTCCCTCAGTTCAGTGCCGCCTTCAGCGTGGACCAGCGAGACATCAACAACGCGTCCAGCAACCATACGACCAACAGCGCCACGCCCGTGAGAGGAAACAGCACGCCCGTCACGCACAACAGCACAACGCCGGTTTTCCAGCGCGCCGCGTTCGCGGGGAGCGGCGGAGCAAACAGGTGGGCCGTGCCTGCAGGGCGCCGCTTCCACCACATCACCATTCCGCTGATGCACAGAAAGACCACGCCAGCGCAGAACAACAGGTTCAGCCAGGCGTTCCACAGGCCCAGGTCACCCTGGTGGAAGGCGGTGGCCACCGCCATGAACTGGGCCACCGCGCTGTATTCCTCGAAGGCGGCTTCGGCCAGCACGCGACCGGTATAACGGTCCACATGCACGGTGCGGTCCTGGGTGGGGTCGGTGAGGTCGCCGCTCATGCTGTCGGCCGAAATGGAGAACACACCGGTATCGTCTTGTGGCCAGCTGATGTGGTGCTGTCCCTTGAACCCGAGCTGCCTGGCCAGTTGGGCCACCGTGTCGATGGTCACCGCATGGCCCGCGGGCACGCCAGGTGTGCCCTGCATCGACCCTGAAGCAGGCAGCGGCGTCTGTTCCAGCCCCCACGGCACCTCGTGCTGGCCCGCGCTGTTGAGCGTGGCGTGGGTCGCCTCAGACAGCGGAATGTCGGACCACTTGGTGGTCGGGAAGGTGTTCCAGGGTTGCACCAACTTCGCGCCCCACACGCCGGTCCAGGCCATGCCGGTGATCAGGAAGGTCAACAGCACGGCGCTCAGCCAGAAACCCAGGCTGGCGTGCAGCGAGCGCCACCACAGGCGACCGCGCGCACGCAGGTTCGGCACCAGCACCTGTGCAAAGGGGGTGCCACCACGCGGCCACCACATGTAGACGCCGGTGACCAGCAACACAATGCCCAGGCCGGCTGCGATCTCGATCAGTGCGTCGCCCACCGGACCGAGCAGCAGCGTGCCGTGAATGGCCTCGGCCCAGGCGAAGACGGTGTTGTCCTTGTCCACCACCTTCATCACTTCGGCTGTGAAGGGGTTGACCGCCACGGCGTGGGTGGCGCCGTCGTGCTTCAGCTCGAACCAGCTGGCCAGCTCAGGTGTTTTGGGCGCGGTGTAGGTGGCGAGCGTGGCCTCTGGAAACCGGGTCAGCGCGGCTTGCGCCTGTTCGCTCACCGGCAGCACCGCGTCCTGTAGTGCCACATTCACCGGCAAGCCCAGGCGGGTCTGAAATCCGGTGAAAAACACCATGACCGCGCCGGTGATGGCCAGCATGAGAAGGAACGGCACCACGTAGAGGCCTGCATAAAAATGCCAGCGCCAGGCCGTGGCATGAAAGCTTGAAGATCTGGGCGGAACAACGGACCCAGGCGCATCCGCGGGGGAAGAAGAAATCACGGTCTCGATTCCAGAAAGGAACAGGCGAAAGAAGCCCCGCCAACGACGGCGCTGGTTTCAGGTGTGTACAAGGGCCGACGCACCGCACAACATGGCTGCGTAGCAAAGCGCAGCCAGGGCGAAGGCGTGTCGGCGCTGGCCGTCGAGGCTCAGTGCTTGTGATCCATGCCGGGCTTCATGGGCATGGCCGACTTGCTGCCCAGCGCGGTCACGGGCGCCTTGATCTCCTGTGTGAAGCGCTGCTTGGCGGCGTCTTCAAAGATCAGCGTGAGGGGCACGCTCTCGCCGCTCTTGAGTGGCTGCTTCAGGTCCATCAGCATGACGTGAAAGCCGCCAGGCTTGAGCTCCGTGGTGCGACCGGCCGCCAGGTCCAGCCCGGGCACCTGGCGCATTTTCATGACATCGTTTTCCATCGCCATTTCGTGGATTTCCACCACGCCGGCGACGGGCGATTCGACCGCCACCAGACGGGCGTTGGCCGAAGGCGTGAGGCGCATGAAGGCGCCCGAGGCCTTTTGCGTGGCCACGGTGCCGCGCACCCAGGCGTCTTCGACCTTGACGGTGGTTTGTGCCCAGGCACCGGCGGTGACGGCGAGCAACGAAGCGATAAGCAGTTTTTTCATGGGAACTCCTGTTGAGAAACGTTGAAAGGGGAAAAAGAACCTTCAGACCGGCTTTTCGGCCAGCAGCCGCCGGATGTCGGCCGTGTAGTCGTCGACCGTCTGTTCATGGCGCAGGGCCACACGGAGTCGGCCGTCGCGGTCGAACAGGTAGATCACCACCTGGCCGCGGTTGTCGGCCAGGGTACGTGGCTGGCCGTTGAAATCGGTCAACGCGAACTCGCGCCCGTAGGTGGCGCTGGTGATGTCGATGCCCTTGAACACCGGGGAGGTCGCGCCTGGCGAAGGCTGATCACAGCCCGCCAGCAGGCCAGTCACGCCAAGGGCCAGCCCGCCCAGCCACAAGGTGGCCGCGCGGCGCAAGGGATCGGCGGGCACGCCCGCACAAGAAACGGGAAAACGAGGCATGGGGCCTCCCGAACATCAGGGAACACACGCAGCACCCACGAACGGGGTGTGCAACCGTGGTGAGTTCAGGCGGCGAGTGGAGGCGCGCGGGCCAGGCCAGAGGCCCAGGTGCCGCGCAGAGCGGCGGTGCGGAAATAGACGGGGAGCGGTTCGGCCTGCTGTTGCAATGGCCCGGTGCTGGCCAACACCGGTGGCAACCCGGCTGCACCACCGTGCACGCTGCACCAGGGGCAGTCCATGCTGCTGGCGGACATGGGGCTCTCACCTTGGGCCGGGTCGGCGTCGATCTGGACCCACACCATGCCGCTGACGCTGCACACCTGCACCCAGCCGTCGCGGTCCGAAGACGCCACGACCGCCTGCGCCACGGTGGGCGCCAGCGCACCCAGCACCATGGCGAGCATGGCCAGCCAGGCGGTGAGTTGACGATGAGCGCGAACGTACGGCATCGGCGCAGTTTATCAGGCAGCCAGAATCTGGCTGATGCTGTTGCCTGCGCGACCCCCGCAAGCTGTGCCGGGCCGATACGATGCAGAACCCAAGCACCTGCTTCCATCAGCCCCCCGGAGACAACCCATGCTCAAGCTTTGTGGCTTCGCCGCCAGCAACTACTACAACAAGGTCAAACTCGCCCTGCTCGAAAAAGGCGTGCCGTTTGAAGAAGAACTCGCCTGGATCGGCGAAACCGACAAGACCGCCAGCCCGCTGGGCAAGGTGCCCTACCTCAAGACCGACGCCGGCCCGCTGTCGGAATCCACCGTGATCCTCGAATACATCGAGCAGGCCTTCCCGCAGAACCCGCTGATGCCGTCCGACGCCTTTGCTGCAGCCAAGGTGCGCGAACTGGTGCGCTACCTGGAGCTGCACCTCGAACTGGTGGCACGCAACCTCTACCCCGAGGCCTTCTTCGGCGGCAAGGTGAGCGACGCGGCCAAAGAAAAAGTGAGCCAGCAACTGGAGAAGAACATCACCGCCTTCGCCACGCTGGCCCGGTTCTCTCCCTTCATCGCTGGCGACAGCTTCACCCTGGCCGACTGCGCCGCCGCCGTGCACCTGCCACTGGTGAGCGGGACCACCAAGATCATCTACGGGCGGGACTACCTGGCCGATCTGCCGGTGCGCGACTACCTGAAACGGCTGGGTGAGCGCCCCACGGTGCAGCAGGTGAACGCCGACCGCAAGACCAACACCGAACTCATGCTGCAACGCGCCCGCGCCAAGGTGTAGGCACGGCTGACCTGCCGAGCGCTTCAACCCACAGGCCCCACGCACGAGATGACTTGAGGTCCAGAGACACCGCGGAACCGGCTTTGCCGGGCCGCAGGTGTCGCCCCCCTTCAGGGGGGTGGCGCCGAAGGCGACGCGGGGGGTGTTCTCTATTTCACGAGTTCCAGCCCGACAAAGATCGAGCGGCCCGCGCCCGGCTCATAAAAGCGCCCATTGCCTTCATTGACGATCACCGAACCCACATGCTTGCGATCGGTGAGGTTGTCGATGCGCACGAACTCGCGCCAGGTCCAGTCACCCCGCTTCTGCTCAAAACGCACGCCCAGGTTGAACAAGGTGCTGGCGCCAGCGAATTCCGTGTTGCGGTCGTTCACGGCCATGCGGCCGGTGTGACGCGCGTCCAGCGTGACCGTGCTGCCGGCCCAGCCGGTGTCCCACAGCACCTGCACCGCCGCCTGGTGTTTTGAGAGACCGGGCATCTGGTTGCCCGCGGCCACGGGCAACGTGGGCGCCAGGCATGGCGTGCCCGCGCAGGCCAGGAAGCCGTCGCGGTAGCGCGCGTCCAGCCAGGTGTAGGCCGGGCTGATGACCAGCGGCCCCCAGGCGAAGTCGGCCGCGAGCTCCAGACCATACCGGCGTGTGCGGCCCGCGTTCTGGAAGGTGGAGCGGCCGCCGCTGTTGGTGAGCACCACGATTTCGTCTTCGGTGCGGGTGTCGAACAGCGTGGCGCTCCAGGCGCCCCAGCCGTGGCGCCCACGCAAGCCCGCTTCCGCGCTGCGGCTGGTGGCGGCCGACAGGTTCTGGTTCAGTCCGGTGAGGCCCGACGGTCGGTACGCCACCTCGTTGAGCGTGGGCGTTTCCAGCCCTCGACCAAAGCTGGCAAAGGCCTGAACCTGGTCAGAAAGCGCATGTCGCACACCAAGCACCGGGCTGGTGCCGCTGAAGCGCACGCTGCCGCTGTCGTCCGGGTTGCCGGGGCCGATGTAGCGGTCGCTGGACTCGAAGCGCACGCGCGAGTGACGCAGGCCGGCGGTGAGGGTCCAGTCCCGGGAGGCCCATTCGGCCTGGGCGTAGGGATCGAGCGTGCTGGCGCGGTTGGTTTCGTCCCGGCGCAGACGCCCCTGCACACCCAGCGTGCTGCCAACGAAGTTCTCAAACCCCAGCCGATCTTCGCTCTGCCGGTCGCCCGCCAGCCCTGCCGTGACGGTGAGTGTTCCGTCGCCATAAGACTTGTCGAGCCGCCAGCGCGCATTCCAGCCGCTGTAGTCGCGGTCGAGATCGATCACGCCGCCCGCGCTGCCAGGCGGTATCTGCGCGCCGGTGGGCACGGCCTGGAACTGGCGCACCGCGCGCTGGCCGGCGTAGCCCATGAGTTCGACGCGGTGCCCGCCACCCAGCGCCTGTTCCCACGCCAGGCCGAGCTGGCTTTGCGACACACTTTTGCGGGTGTTGAAGTTGATGGCCGCCGCGTTGGTCTGTTGCGGGTCTTCATCGAACTCGGCGCGCGTGAGGCCCAGCGGGTCCAGCGCCTGGCTGGTCTGTCGGTTGAACACCAGCACGGTCCGGCCGCCTTCGTGCGGGCGGCTGAGCTTGAGGTTGCCGGTGCTGCGCGACGCGGCCGATTGCGCGCGTGCGCCATCGGTTTCGAAGGTACTGCCGTCCAGCGTGTACGACCAGCCGCGCTCGCCTTCGGCACCGGTCTGGCCGGTGAGCTGGCTGGAGAAGCGCCACAGGCCATCGGACCCTGCCGCCAACCCGGTGCGCCACTCGCCGGGCCGTTGACCGTCCTGCGTGTAGAGCGCGATCACGCCGCCGGCCGACGCACCGTACAACGCCGAATACGGCCCCCGCACGATCTCGATGCGTTCGGCACTGCCAATCGGAAAATTCGCCGCCTGGCCCTGCCCGTCGGGCGCACTGGCCGGAATGCCATCAACGAACAGGCGCACGCCGCGCACGCCGAAGGGCGAGCGCGCGCCAAAGCCGCGCACCGAAATCTGCAGGTCCTGGGCGTAGTTCTGGCGGTTGCGCACCACCAGCCCCGGCACCCGGCCCAAGCCTTCAGACAGGTTGATCTGCAGCTGGCCGGCGCGCAGCTCCTCGCCGTCGACCACATCCACCGACCCCGGCGAGCGCCAGCGCTCCTCGAAGCTGCCCTGCCCAGTGATGACCACCGGCGCGAGAGCGCCAGCGGTGTCGGTGTTGCCGGCGGCAGACTGGGCCTGCAGCGCCGTGACCATCACGCACAAGCCGCAGGCCACGGCCAGTGCATGAGGGCGCGGGATCAAAAACAGACTACTTCTTCGGCCGAATGGCATCGGCCGTGCCTTGAATGAAAGCCTTGATTTTCTGAACGTCATCGTTGCTGAGTTTTCCGGTGAAGTCAGGCATGCCACGCGCGGTGGCGGGGCCCTTGAAGACAAACTTGTCGAGGTTCTCGATGAACGAAGTGTCCATGTATCCGAGGTTGGGAATGTTGCCTCCCCGGTCCACGCCCGGCACGCCGTGGCAGAACACGCAGTTGCTCACATACAGCGCGGTGCCGGCCGGCACATGCGCCGGGTCGTATTTCACACCCTCGACCAGTTTGCCCAGCTGGTAGGCCACGTGTGCCGGTGGCTGCGCATTGCCCCCCACTGCGAAGGTGTACACCGTGCCGGGGCCGGTTCGGTCGGTGGCGCGCTGGGCCAGGCCGTACACGCCGCCCCAGCCCACCGCAATGGACACGTACTGCTTGCCGTCCACCAGGTAGGTGGAAGGAGCGGCGATCACGCCGGTGCCGGTGGGGGCCTCCCACAGCTGTTCGCCGGTGGTGGCGTTGTAGGCGATGAAGCGTCCGTCGGCCGTGCCCTGGAACACCAGGTTGCCGGCGGTGGTGAGCGTGCCGCCGTTCCAGGGCGAGATCTGCTCCTTGGTCCACGCGGCCTGCTGCTTCACCGGGTCCCAGGCCACCAGCCGGCCAAAGGGCTTGCTGGTGGGCGGTTCCACGTTGGCGAAATTGGCTGTGTTCCAGCCCATGTTGGAATGCGGTTCCCCGGGGCGCTCGGCGTTGAACTTCCAGTCCTTGTTGTCCATGAGCGTGAGCGGCACGCCCTGAACCGGCATGTAGACCAGGCCTGTGGCCGGGTTGAACGACATCGAGTGCCAGTTGCGCGCACCGAAGGCGCTCGGGATGATTTCGCGGGGGCGGTCGCCGGTGCGTGCGATCGCGGTCTCGATGGGCCGGCCGTTTTGGTCATAGCCCGTGGCCCAGTTCACATCCACAAAATTCTTCGCCGAAATGAACTGGCCGTTGGTCCGGTCGATCACGAAGAAGAAGCCGTTCTTGGGCGCGTGCAGGATCACCTTGCGCGGCTTGCCGTCCAGCGTCAGGTCGGCCAGGATCATGGGCTGGGTGGAGGTGTAGTCCCAGTTGTCCCCGGGCGTTTCCTGGTAGTGCCACACGTACTTGCCGGTGTCCGGGTTGAGCGCCACGATGGACGCAAGGTACAGGTTGTCGCCGCCGGCCGGGCTGCGTTTGTCACGCTGCCAGGGGGAACCGTTGCCGGTGCCGATGTACATCAGGTTCAGCTCGGGGTCGAAGGCCATGGCGTCCCAGGCGGTGCCGCCGCCACCGGCTTCCCACCATTTGCCGGCGTGGTCCCAGGTCTTGGCCGCGCGCTCCATCGACTCGTCTTCGAACGGCTTGGACGGGTCGCCCGGCACGGTGAACCAGCGCCACTTCTGTGCGCCGGTTTTTGCGTCGTAAGCGGTGATGTAGCCGCGCACACCGTATTCGGCGCCGCCGTTGCCGATGATCACGTTGCCCTTGAACACGCGCGGTGCACCGGTGATGGTGTAGCTGAACTTGCGGTCGATGATGGTGTCCTGCGCCCACACCTCCTTGCCGGTGGCCGCATCCAGCGCAATCAGCCGCCCGTCGTAGGCCGCCACGAACACCTTGCCCTCGTGCAGCGCCACGCCGCGGTTGACCACGTCGCAGCAACCCTTGTAGCCGGCCTCGCGCGGCACCTTGGGGTCGTATGTCCAGATGCGTTTGCCGGTGCGCACGTCCACCGCGTGCACGATGCTCCATGACGCGGTGACGTACATGATGCCGTCGACCACCACCGGAGTGGACTCCACGCCGCGCCTGGACTCGAGGTTGTAGGACCACACCAGCCCCAGGTCCTTCACGTTGTCCGTGCTGATCTGGTTGAGCTTTGAATGGCGCGTTTCCGCATAGTCGAGCCCATAGCTGGGCCAGTCGGCGGTCTGCGTGGCGTTGCTTTGCATGAAGGCCGCGTTGACCTTCCCGACGGCGGCCTTGATGTGGGCCGGCGTGCCCTTGGCGGGCGCCTGCGCCCAGGCGGAAGTGCTGAACGCCAGAGCGGCCAGCAGACCCACGGCCAGGCGGCACCGGGTGGTGGTGAAGTGGATCGGGTTCATCGTGTCTCCTGAATCAGCCTGCTGCGGCAGACTTGTTGTGGGTTGGCTGCATTGACCCCTGATGTGCTGGGTTCTTCATATGTCAGCCTGCCGATGCTCGCCCCGCAGCCCGGGAAATTCACCTTCGGGTTTTCCCTGAAGGTGAAGTGTTCCGCCGTGGAACACACGCCCGGGCTTGCAAGGGCTAACCCCATGCCCGACCCGCAGAAGGCCGCCGATACTTGAAACGGAAAAGGAGCCCGCCATGCCCCAGCCCGCCAGCCAACGCGCACGGACACCCCAGCCACTTTTTTTCCAGACACCCGACCAGCGCACCGCACTGGCCCGGGAGCGCTTCTTCGAAGAAGGCATTCGCCCTTCAGGACTGGTGGCTGAGGCGGTGCTGCAATCCTGGTTGCGTTGCTGTTCGGCACGTCAGCAACCCCGTGACGCCGTGAGCTTCGAGCCGGTGAGCAGAAGTCGCGTCCACGCCAGCCTGAGCCGCAACCGGCAGTTGCTGCAGGCCGGCAACTCCGAGCTCGGTCACATGGAAGCCGCCCTCGGTGGCACCGACTGCCGCGTGCTGCTGACCGACGCGCAGGGCGTGATCATCCACGCCACCGACCTGCCTCAGGCCCACGACCAGCCGCTGCTGCGTGCGGCGTCGCGCGTGGGCGTGAACATCGCCGAGAGTCATATCGGCACCAGCGCCCCCGGTATCGTGGTGCGCACCGGCGAGGCCTCCAGTGTGGCGGGTGGCGAGCACTTTCACCAGTGCCTGCATAACCTGTATTGCGCCGCCGCGCCAATCCACGACATCCACGGCCAACTCGCCGGTGTGCTTGATGTGTCGGTGGAAGGCGGTCGCTTTCCGTTCGACGCTGCGGCGGTGGTCGGCACCTACGCCACCACCATCGAAAACCGGCTGCTGCAACTGCAGTCCACCGGCCAGTTGCTGCTGCATTTCCAGGCCAGTCCCACTTTCCTCGACACGCCGCTGGAGGCGCTGGCTGGAATCAGCCCGCAGGGCCGCGTGCTCTGGCTCAACGGCGCCGGGCGCCGGCTCACGGGTTGCCACATGGAGGACGCTCCCACCGTGGACAGCGTGTTCGGGACATCGATCGAGCGGCTGATGGATCTGCACCGGCAAAAACGGATTCAGACGCTGCGCCTGCCCAATGGCCTGGGCGTGTGGATCAAGGGCCGCCTGAGCGGCGGCGATGGGGCGGACTTCAACCACGCGGTGGCCGTGGAAGGTTTGCCAGCGCCCTCACCCGGCCCTCAGGATCATGCGCACAAGGCGCACACCGCTGCTACTGCGGGCGCGGTCGTCGATGCACCGGCGGCTGTCGTCCTTGCGCCCTCACCCGCCACGCGGGCCACCCTGGTGGACCACAGCCAGCGCCTGATCGAGGTCACGCTGGCCGAATGCGGCGGCAACATCGCCAAGGCGGCCAGGGCCCTGGGCGTGTCGCGTGGCATGCTGTACCGGCGCCTGCAGAAATCCGCAAGCCAGCACGCGCCGGCCAGCACCCTGGGTGAAGCTCAGTCGGGCGACGCTTCGGCTTGATCCGCCTGCGGCAGCCCCAGCAGGCGCTGCACTTCTTCGCGCACATCGTTGGCCCAGGTTCGCCGGTCGCGTCCCTGAAACGTCTGGGGTTCGCCATAGTGCACCACCGCGCGCAAGTGGCTGGCGCGCAAGGTGGTCCAGATGGATCCGATCAGCGTGGTGTCGCCCACATACACCGGCGCATCGTGCGGCTCGCCGGTGCGACTGTCGACAAATCGCAGCGCCACTGGCACCACTGGTGCGTTGGCCGAAATGGCGGCCTGCAGCAGGTTGGCATGAAACGGCAGCAGCGAACGGCCGTCGCCGGTGGTGCCTTCGGGGAACACGCTGAGGATGTCTCCCTCGCGCAGGCGATCGGTCATGCGGTGCACCACGCGCATGGCATCGCGCCGGTTCTCGCGCTCGATGTAGAGCGTGCCCGCAGCGGTGACGAGGGTGCCCAGCAGGGGCCAGTGTCTGGCATCGGCCTTGGACACGAAGCGCGTGGGGTGAGCGGCGTTCATGACCAGGATGTCGAGCCAGGACATGTGGTTGGCCAGTTGAAGCAGGGGGCCGCGATCGGGCGGCGCTCCTTGCACCACCAGTTCCACTTGCAGGATGCGCAGCATCTGGCGGGTCCACTCGCGCAGCAGCAGCTGGGTCTGCGCTGGGGTGAGGCGGGCGTATTCAGTGCGGATGATCCAGAGGGCCCGCAGCACGTGCAGGCATGCCCGCAAGGCACGCCCGAGCGCGCGCAAGGTGTTCACGCGGTCACGGCACGGTCGGCGTCGGCAGACCAGTGCGCCAACTGCCCCCCCACCAGCGTGGCGCGAACGCTCACGGGCAGTTCGTGGCCGCCAAATGGCGTGTGCTTGCCCTGGCTGCGCAACACCGAAGCCTCCACCATCCAGGGCCGGTTGGGATCGAACACACACACGTCGGCCACGCCCCCCACCGCCAGTTTGCCCGCGCTGGCCTGCAAGGTGCCCAGGCTGGCGCCCAGCACGTTCTGCGGGCCTTCGGTCAGCACGGTGAGCGCCTGCATCAGGCCCAGGCCGTCCTGCTGCGCCCATTTGCAAGCCAGGCCCAGCAACAGTTCCACTGCCGTGGCACCGGGCTCGGCCTCGGCAAAGGGCAAGGTCTTGGCATCACTGTCCACCGGGTTGTGGTCCGACACCAGCGCGTCAATGCTGCCATCGGCCAGGCCGGCACGCAGCGCGTCGCGATCGCGTTGCTGGCGCACGGGCGGCTGCAGACGCAAGCGGCTGTCGTAGTAGCCGATGTCCACATCGGTCAGCAGCAGGTTGTGCACGCTCACATCGCAGGTCACGGGCAGACCTTCGGCCTTGGCCTGGCGCACCAGTTCCAGCCCGGCCGCGCTGCTGATGCGGCACAGGTGCACCCGCGCACCGGTACCGGCCTTGCCTTGCACCGCACGCATCAGTTCAAACAGGGTGTGCAAGGCAATCGTCTCGGCAGCCGCCGGCACACCGGCCAGGCCCAGGCGCGTGGCCAGCGGTCCACTGGCGGCCACGCCCTTGCCCAGCCAGGCGTCCTGCGGCCGCAGCCAGACGGTGTAGCCGAAGGTGGCGGCGTACTGCAGCGCGCGCTGCAGCACCTGTGTGTTCAGGATCGGCACCTCGGCCTGACCAAAGCCGATGCAGCCGGACTCGGTCAGCTCGGCCATTTCGGTCAGCACCTCGCCGTGCAGGCCGCGGGTGAGTGCGCCCAGCGGGAACACGCGCGCCAGATGCAGTTTTTCGGCGCGGAACTTGAGCATGTCCACCAGGCCGGGCTCGTCGAGCACAGGGTCCGTGTCGGGCGGGCACACCAGCGAGGTCACGCCCCCGGCCACGGCGGCGGCCATTTCGCTTTCCAGCATGCCGGCGTGTTCCTGACCTGGCTCGCGCAGGCGCACGGCCAGATCCACCAGGCCCGGCGCGACCACGCAGCCAGTGGCGTCGATGCTGCGGTTGGCGTGGAAGTCGGCGGCCACGTTGCCAATGGCGATGATGCGGCCAGCCGCAATCGCCACATCGGCCATTTCGTCGCGCCCTGTCGCCGGGTCCATGACGCGGCCGTTCTGGATCAGAATCTTCATGCGGATGCCACCTCGTTGGCGTTTTGAATGGGCGCGAGCAGATCGCTCAGCGCATCGACCAGCGCTTCGCACTCGGCCTGCGAACCCACAGTGATGCGCAGGTGGTCGGCGATGCGTGGCTGGTTGAAATGGCGCACCAGGATCTTGCGCTCGCGCAAGGCCTGCTGCAATTGCGCTGCGCTGCGTTGCGGGTGCCGTGCCAGCAGAAAGTTGGCGCTTGACGGCAGGCACTCGAAACCCAGTGCCGCGAGCCGGGTGGCCAGCCATTCGCGGCTGGCGACGATGCGCTGCGTGGTATCGGTGAAGTGCGCCTGATCCGCGAGCGCAGCCTGCGCGCCGGCCAGGGCGACCCGGTCGAGCGGGTAGGAGTTGAAGCTGTCTTTCACCGTCGTCAGTGCACGGATGAGGTCGGCATGACCCAACGCAAAACCCACGCGGAGGCCGGCCAGTGCGCGCGACTTGGACAGCGTCTGAATCACCAGCAACTGGGGGAATTCGTTGATCAGCGCAGCAGCGCTTTCGGCGCCGAAATCGACATAGGCCTCGTCGATCACCACCACCGACTCGGTATTGCGCTCCAGCAGCCAGCGCAGCGCATCCAGTGGCAAGACGATGCCGGTGGGTGCGTTCGGGTTGGGCAACACGACGCCCCCGTTGGGCTGCAGGTAGTCCGCCACGCGCACGCGGAAATCGTCGTCCAGCGGCACTTGCTGGCAGGTGATGCCGTAGAGCCCGCAGTAGACCGGGTAGAACGAATAGCTGATGTCGGGCACCAGCACAGGCCGGCCATGGCGCAGCAGTCCCATGAAGGCATGCGCGAGCACTTCGTCCGAACCGTTGCCCACGAAGACCTGATCGACCTGCAAACCGTGCTGGCCCGCGATCGTCTCGCGCAGCGCGAGCGCCTGCGGGTCCGGGTACAGACGCAGGGAATCGTTCACCACCTCGGCCATGCGCTGCAGGGCCAGCGCCGAGGGCGGGTAAGGGTTCTCGTTGGTGTTGAGCTTGATCCAGCCATCGCCCTGGGGTTGCTCGCCCGGTGTGTAGGCGCGCAAGCCTCGGAGCGCCGGACTCCAGAAGCGGTCGGTGTCTTTCACTGGATTACCCTCCGTGCTGCGCTCATGCCTCGTTGCCCGCCACGATGCCCATCACCGCCATGCGCACCGCGATGCCGAAAGTGACCTGCGGCAGGATCACGCTTTGTGGGCCGTCCACCACGGCGGAGTCGATCTCCACGCCGCGGTTGATCGGGCCCGGGTGCATCACGATGGCGTCGGGCTTGGCCCAGCGCAGGCGTTCGGGCGTGAGGCCGAAGCTTTTGAAGTACTCCTGGCTGGAGGGCAGCAAGGCGCCGCTCATGCGTTCGTTCTGCAGCCGCAGCGTGATCACCACGTCGCAGTCTTTGATGCCCTCTTCCAGCGTGTGGCACACACGCACGCCCATGTGCGACAAGTCGCCCGGCACCAGGGTGCGTGGGCCGACCACGCGCACATCGGGGCAGCCCAGTGTGGTCAGGGCGTGGATGTCAGAGCGCGCCACCCTCGAATGCAGCACGTCGCCCACGATGGCCACCGAGAGCTGGGTGAAGTCCTTCTTGTAGTGGCGGATGGTGTACATGTCCAGCATGCCCTGCGTGGGGTGGGCGTGGCGCCCGTCACCGGCATTGATCACGTGCACGTGAGGTGCCACGTGCTGGGCGATCAGGTAGGGCGCACCCGACTCGCTGTGGCGCACCACGAAGATGTCGGCCGCCATGGCGCTGAGGTTGGAGATGGTGTCGAGCAGCGATTCGCCCTTGGCGGTGGAGCTGCGCGCAATGTCGAGGTTGATCACGTCGGCGCTCAGGCGCGTGGCGGCGATCTCGAAGGTGGTGCGGGTGCGGGTGCTGTTCTCGAAAAACAGGTTGAACACACTCTTGCCACGCAGCAGCGGCACCTTTTTCACTTCGCGGTCGCTCACACTCACGAAGTTGCCGGCGGTATCGAGGATCTTGGTCAGGATGTCGCGCGAGAGGCCCTCGGTGGAGAGCAGGTGGATCAGTTCACCGTTCTTGTTGAGTTGGGGATTGCGTGCCACGTTCAGATCTTCCTGTTTTCCAGTACAAAACTCAGGCGACCCTGCTCGTCTCGCGCCAACTCAAGCAACTGGTCGTCAGGCAAGCTCAGCGTGGTCACGCACAGGTTGGGCTCGATGGGCAGTTCGCGCCCGCCGCGGTCCACCAGCACCGCCAGCTTGACACTGGCCGGGCGACCGTAGTCGTACAGCTCGTTGATCACAGCACGCAGGGTGCGGCCGGTGTAGAGCACGTCGTCGATCAGCAGCACATGGGCACCATTGACCTCGAACGGCAAACTGGTCTGCGCACTGCTGGCCAGGCCGCGCTTCGAAAAGTCGTCCCGGTGCATGGCCGACGAGATCACGCCGGCCGCGCCTGGCAGCCCCAGGTCTTTTTGCAGGCGCTCGGCAAGCCATGCACCGCCCGAGGTGATGCCAACCAGCACCAGGGGAACGGGTGAGTCGGCCATGAATTGCTTGACCGCGCTGCGCAACCCTTCGTAAAGGACTTCAGCGTCAAGCTCGGCAGCCGGGGGCGGCGGGTGGGTCAAGGCAGGCTCCTCAAAAACTGTTCCAGGATGATGCAAGCCGAAACGGCGTCGGCATCTTTGGCGCCCAGGCTGTGCGCCTCGGTGGTGGAGTAGCGCTCGTCCACCTCATACACCGGCAGCCCATGGCGCCCCCGCAACTGGCGCGCAAACTTCAAAGCACGGGCGGTATTTTCGTGCGCAGCACCGTCCGGGTGGTAGGGCACCCCCACCACCAGGGCATCGGGCTGCCACTCTTTCAGGCGCTGGGCAATCTGCACAAAGCGCGATTCACCCTCGGCGGTAATCGTGGTCTGTGGCGTGGCGCTGCGGGTGATGCGGTTGCCGCTGGCCACGCCGGTGCGTTTCAGGCCGTAGTCAAACGCCAGGAACGTCTGTGCGGCAGTGTCAAGGACCGTCGGCATCGACTGTTCACCTCGGCGCGAAGTCGCGCCATCCAGCACACACCACGGAACCGGCTTTGCCGGGCCGCAGGTGTGGCCCCCCTCCCGCCGAAGGCGAGAGAGGGGGGTGACGCGAAGCGGCGCGGGGGGTGTTCATCCTCACCCATGCCCCGCGTCAGGCGAGAGCATCCAGGGTTGCAGGCCCAGCAAGGCCATGGCGCGTTCGTAGCGCTCGGCCACGGGGGTATCAAAGATCAGGTCAGGATCGGCCTCCACGGTGAGCCAGCTGTTCTCCGTGATTTCCGACTCCAATTGCCCCTGACCCCAGGAGGCATAGCCCAGCGTCACAAACACCCTGCGCGGTCCGGCGCCGGAGGAGATGGCCTCCAGCACGTCCTTGGACGTGGTCATTTCGAGCCCGCCGGGAATGGACAGGGTAGACGCGTATACGGACTCACCTTCACCACCCTCGACCGCGTCGTGCAGCACGAACCCGCGTTCGGTCTGCACGGGACCGCCCTGAAACACGGGCTGGTCGGACAGGTCTTCCCTGCCCAGGGAAAGGTCGATTTTTTCAAACAGGCGGGGCAGAAGGATGTCGCTGGGCTTGTTGATGACCAGGCCCAATGCGCCTTTGTCACTGTGTTCACACAGAAACACTACGCTGCGGCCGAATAGCTCGTCACTGAGGGCGGGCATCGCAATCAGAAAATGATTGGTCAGGTTGGTGGGGGCAGAATCGGCAGACATCGCGGGATTTTAAGCCGCGCCACCCATTCGGCCGCTCGCGCGCCGGACGCCACCATGAACACCTACGACAAAGGCCTGATGTGGTTCCGCCGCGATCTTCGGGCAGAGGACAACGCTGCCCTGCACCACGCGCTCAAAGCCTGCAAGCAGGTCTGGTGTGTGTTCGTTTTTGACACCGACATCCTCGACCCGCTGGCCCGTGTCGACCGCCGCGTCGAGTTCATCCGGGAATCGCTGGTCGAACTGGATGAGCGCTTGCGCAGTCTGGCCGAAGCACACGGCATCAAGGGCGGTGGTCTGATCGTGCGCCATGCCCGCGCCCAGACCGAGATCCCTGCTTTGGCGCAACAGCTGCAGGTGCAGGCGGTCTTCGCCAACCACGACGACGAGCCTGACGCACTGGCCCGAGACGCCCAGGTGTTCGGTAGCCTCGCGCACGCAGGCATCCTGATGCACAGCCACAAGGACCATGTGATCTTCGAGCGCCGCGAGGTGCTCACCCAGGCCGGACATGCCTTTGGGGTTTTCACACCCTACAAGAACGCCTGGCTCAAGCAGCTCACCCCGTATCACCTGAAAGCCTATCCTGTTGAGAAATACGGATCCTCTCTGGCCCCTGTGCCTGCGGATCTGGCCGCCCCCGTGCCCAGCCCGGCATCGCTGGGCTTTGAGCCCAGCAACCTGTCGCAGTTGCCCATGCCCACGGGCAGCAGCGGTGGCCACCACCTGTTCGAAGACTTTGTCCAGCGCATCGACCGCTATGAAGAGGCCCGCAACTTCCCGGCGATCAAGGGGCCCAGCTACCTCAGTGTGCACCTGCGGTTCGGCACCCTCTCGATCCGGCAGGTGGCGTCGGTGGCCTACCAGTTGCATCTGCAGGGCATCGGCGGCGCCAGCACCTGGCTCTCTGAGCTGATCTGGCGCGACTTCTACCACCAGGTGCTGGCCAATCACCCGCATGTGGTGCACGGCGCCTTCAAGCCCGAGTACGACCACATCCGATTCGAGCATGGCAAACATGCCAAGACCCTGTTTGCGGCCTGGTGCGAAGGGCGAACCGGTTACCCCCTGGTGGATGCCGCGATGGCCCAGATCAACCAGACCGGCTACATGCACAACCGCCTGCGCATGGTGGTGGCCAGCTTCCTGGTCAAGGATCTGGGCATCGACTGGCGTTGGGGAGAGCGCTATTTTGCAGAGCACCTGATCGACTTCGACCTCGCCGCCAACAACGGCGGCTGGCAGTGGGCCAGCTCCAGCGGTTGCGATGCCCAACCCTACTTCCGCATCTTCAACCCCATCACGCAAAGCGAGAAATTCGATCCCGGCGGCAGGTTCATCCGGCGCTACCTGCCGCAGCTCGCCGGTCTGCCCGACGCAGCCATCCATGCGCCATGGAAGGCCAACGAGATTGAGAAAGCCGCGGCGGGTCTGGTGTTGGGTGAAAACTACCCTTTGCCCATCGTGGACCACGCAGAAGCCAGGGAAGCCACGCTGACGCGCTACGCGGTGGTCAAGAACCCCAAAAAGATTTGAGGTTTGGCCCGCAACCTTTCCGGCGAGCTATGTCCTCACCCAGAGATACCGTGGAACCGGCTTCGCCGGGCCACTGGTATGCCTTGCAGGCCGCAGCCTCGCCAGAGTCGAGGCTTCTTCGGGCTGTCCAAGCCTGCGCAGGCAGGCTTGGAGCCGCGGCCCTCAGCCCCCTTGAGGGGGTCGCGCAAAGCGCGGCGGGGGTGGACCCTGTCAAGCCTGTTCCGCCGCCAGCTGGGCGTAGTGACCGATGAGGGCCAGCAGCTCGTCTTCGGCGTAAGGCTTTCCGAGGTAGTGGTCCACACCCAGTTCCCGGGCATGCTCGCGGTGCTTTTCCGCGATGCGCGAGGTGATCATGATCACCGGCAGACCCGCCAGGCGGGCGTCGCCCCGGATGTTGCGCACCAGGTCAAAGCCATCCATGCGCGGCATCTCAATGTCGGACAGCACCACGGTCGGCCGCTCCTGCTGCAGGCGCTCCAGCGCCTGCAGGCCATCCGCAGCCAACGACACCCGATAACCTTCGCGCTGCAGCAGACGCTGTGTGACGCGACGCACGGTGATCGAATCGTCCACCACCAAAATCAGCGGCACCGCGTTGGTGGCCAGATCGGCGGCAGAAAGGGTGTCGCCCTGTGCCGGCTGAGGCGTGTGTGCCTGGGCGGCCACCCATTCATGCACTTGCGCGCCGTACACGGTCGCCAGGGCCACCGGGTTGTAGATCAATGCGACGGCGCCCGAGGCGAGGATGGACATGCCCGCCAGACCCGGCAGACGCGACAGCTGCGATCCCAGGTTCTTCACCACGACTTCCTGGTTGCCCAGGACCGCGTCCACGTGCATGGCAACGCGCTGGGCAGCGCTTCGGAAGATCACCACAGGCAGCGTGCGGGCGGTTTCCACCGATCGCGGCGAGGACTGCAGCAGGGCACCGGCCCAGTAGAAGGGAATGTCTTCCGCACCCGCGTGCAGAGTGCCCGTCTCGTACGCCTTGGCCAGTTCCTCTGCGCTGACCCGGCGCACCAGTTCCACGATGTTGGACGGCACACCCAGCGTGAGGGCACCCGCCCGAACCATCACCACCTGCGTCACAGCGGTGGTGAGCGGCAACACCAGTTTGAAGCTGGCCCCCTGGCCTCGCTCGCTGCTGGTTTCAATCCGGCCGCCCAGTGCCACCACGTCGGCACGCACCACGTCCATGCCGATGCCACGCCCGGCCAGCTCGGAGACTTCCTGAGCCGTGCTCAGGCCTGCCTCGAACACCAGTTGGGCGGCTTCTGCATCCGAGAGGCTGACCCCGGGTTGAACAAGCCCTTGAGCCAAAGCCTTTTCGCGCAGGCGATCCAGATCCAGGCCGGCGCCATCATCGCTGAACACCACCGACACGTCATTGAGTTCCTGAGCAAGGCGAATCTCGATACGCCCTTCGTGCGGTTTGCCTGCGGCGGCCCGCTCATCGGGCGACTCGATGCCGTGCACCACGCTGTTGCGCAGCAGATGTTCAAAAGCGGCGGTCATCCGGTCCAGCACACCCCGGTCCATTTCGATGTTGCCGCCGGTGATATCGAGACGCACCTGCTTGTGTGTTTCTTTCGAGGCCTGACGCACCACACGGTACAGCCGCTCGGAAATGCCTTCAAACTCCACCATGCGCGTGCGCAGCAGGTCGCGTTGAAGCTCCCGGGTCTGGCGCGCCTGCGCCACGAGGCCGTCTTCGGTCGCTTCCACGGCGCGCTGCAGGTTGCGCTGCACCGTGGCCACGTCGTTGACCGACTCGGCCATCATCCGGGTGAGTTCCTGAACGCGGGTGAAACGGTCGAACTCCAGCGGATCGAACGACTGATCGGCATCGCGGGCCTGCGCCAGTCGCGACTGCATCTGGGTCTCGGCCTGAAGCTCGATGTCGCGCAGCTGCATGCGAAGGCGATCCAGGTTGCCTGTGAGATCCTTCAGCGATCCTCGCAGGGTCACCAGTTCGGACTCCATGCGCGAACGCGTGATGATGACCTCACCCGCCTGGTTGACTAGGCGGTCCAGGAGCTCAGGGCGCACGCGCACGGCAGCACCGGCGCGGGCCTGGGCCACCATGGGAATGCGGGGCAGCGTGAGATTGGACAAGCTCTCTGCGACAGGGCTTGCTGGTGTTGATGTTGCGGTCTGCTCCTCGGCCTGGGCTTCTGGGGCGGCGTCTTCAGGTGCCACCAGCGCAATATCGGCTGGTACCACGATCTCGGCCAGCGGGGTCAGGTCTTCCGAAGGATGTTCGGCATGCCGCAGCACATCAAAGCGGGCGGTGATGGCATCGAAGGCTGCTTCGAGGGGTTCCAGATCCGCGCTTCGCTTCACATCCGAGCCCATGCGCTCGGCGTCGGTCTCCATGCGGTGGGCCATTTCACCCAGTCGCAAGGCGCCTGCCAAGCGGGCACTGCCTTTGAGCGTGTGCAGGTTGCGCAGCACTTCCGCACGGGCGCTGTTGTTGTCTGGACGTGCCACCCACTGGCGTAATGCGCCACCCAGCTGGGGCAGAAGCTCCAGCGCCTCTTCCGTGAAGATGGGGAACAGGTCGGCGTCAATGGTGTCGAGCACGTCGATGTCGTCATCGATGTCTTGAACGACAGCATGATCGGCATGGTCTTCGGGAGCGTGCAGGGGCTCGAACTCCGTCACCATCAGCGACGGTGCGGAGATGTCGGCGTCCGATGGTGCGATCGGGACTTCAGGGGCCTCCACCACCAGATCCGCCGCTGCTTCAGGCCACGGCTCGTGCACCACGCGGTACAACGCGTCGAGCAACTCGGCGTTCGGTTCCTTGATGAAGCCAGCTGCGAACTGGTGCAGCAGCCGTCGAATGTCTTCCGAGGCATCCACGAACAACTGTGCGTGCTCGGCGGAGGCCTGTTGCCCGCCTTCCTGATGCTGGCTCACCGTGTTGAGCGCATGTTCCAGCGCACGGGCAATGCGTGAGAGCGATTCGAATCCGACCGTGGCCGAACTGCCTGCCAGCGAGTGCGCGAGGGATTCCGCGTCGGCGGTCAATGGCTCGTGCCGCTCAAGCGCCCATTCGCCCAGACAATTCACCAGACGCCGGGACCATTCGTCCGCTTCGTTGAGGTAGACGTTGTAGAGCTTGATGCCGATGCGGAGATCCCCGATGACCTTGGTCTGGTCGTCAGGCACCTCGTCCAGCAATTCAGGCACGTCGACCGGAATATCGTGCGCTCTGCTGCCTTCTTCGGACACTTCAACGGCGTGAAGCACCGGAATACCGTCATCCACCGGCAAGGCTTCTTCAACCGCCAGATCAACGCCGGATTCAAAAATGGGCTGCGCGTCGGCCGTGACTTCAATGGCCTCAACGGGGGCGTCATCCGCAGGTGCTTCGGCCGCTGGCGTGTGCTCGGCGACCGGCGCTTCGGGCGCTGCAAAGGAAGAGAAGCGGGAAAGGCTGGCCATGTCGATGTCGCTGAACATCGGTTGCGATGCGACATTGCCAGGGACCTCAATGAAAACGGGATCCGAAGCCATCCCGAGATCGCCACCAAAGGTCGAGGTATCGACAAAATCCGCATGGCCATGCAGGGGAGGCAGCTCGTCTCGCGAAGCTTCTGGCGTTCCAGCGTCCAGCTCAATGCCTTCAGACAGCAGTTGCTCCGCCGCGTCGCCTTGCTCGCTCGCTTCCACCGCCAAAGGCGCCGCATCTTCATGCTCTGGCAGCGCCGCCACGTCCACCGCCTCAACGGCAACCACATCGGAACCTTGCGCCAGTTCCAGGGCAAACGGATCGGCTTCCGGTTCCGCGACCGAAGCGGTTTCTACCGCGGCAGCCTGCGCCTCGGGCAAAACCAGTGGGCGGTACACCGCTTGGTTGCGCCACGATTCGGCGCTGTCCCTGAACGGCTGAGCGCTCCATGGAACGCCGGTGCGTCCCTCGATGTCTTGAACCCAGCGCGAAAAGCCGGCCATGGCTTCGCCAGCCAAGCGGAGCATTTCGGGCTTGGAGGCGCCTTGTTCGGCCAGGGCCGCGTTGAGCATCTGCTCCATGGCCCATGCCGCGTCACCGAATTCGATGAGGCCGACCATGCGCGAGCTCCCTTTGAGGGTATGGAAAGCGCGGCGCAAGGTGGTCAGGTGCTCGAGGTCGGCAGGCTGCGCCTGCAGCTGGCTCACGGCCTCCTGGCCGTTGTGCACCACTTCGCGCGCTTCTTCCAGGAAGATGTCGAGCAGATCGTCTTCTTCGCCCAGTGCGTCGTCCACCGGCATGTCGCGGGGCTCGCTGGGGGCTTGTGCCGAGGCGATGGAAAGATCGACCAAGGCTTGCGCACCGGCTTTGGGGTCGTCATGAATGACCGCCTGGGCAGCTTCACGTGCGGCGCGTGCCACCTCCGGCTGTTCGGCCAGCGAGGCCTGTGAAGCCAGGGTGTCGAGCTGTTCGCTCAGATCAGCCAGGTTGACGCCGTCCTGGACACCTTCCACGACGCGCTGCACACCAGCGTCGATGGCCTGGGCGTCTTCTCTGGCGGGCTGCTCGGGCAACTTGTCGGCCAGCGTGCGGCCCATCAGGGGCAGCAGTTCGCCCTTTTCTTCATCAAAGACAAACAGCTTCTTGGCCAGCGCAGGCTGGTAGTTGAGCATGTCCACCAGGAAACTCAGGGCACTGAGGTTGTTGCCCAGCTGCTGGAAGGTACCGGCTTCGCGGGCCATCGCTTCGTCGACCTCGGTGTCGAGGATCTGGTCCACGACGGTGCGCATGCGCGCCACGGTCTGTACCGCCTGATCGAGACCCAGCACCGACAGCACGCCCCGCATTTGTCCCAGCTGGGAAACCGCCACATGCAGGCCTGCTTTTTCGACAGGAGCCCGGAAGAACTGGTCGAGCGACTTCTCCGCTTCGGTCAGCGAAGCCTTCAGTTCGCCCACCACGCTGCCCATCGTCTGGCGGTCGCTCACACGGCGGTAGAGCTGCTCCATCCAGGTGTCCAGCGGTTGGGCCGGCTCACCTGCAAGCACGCTTTCAAGTCGCGCGGCCAACGCTTGTGTGCGCTCGGTGAGCTCATGGGCATTGGGATCAAAATCTTCGAATGCGGCCTCGAGGTACAGCGTGGTCGTGGCCACTTCCATGGCCAGCTCCGGCCGCACGCCACGGATTTCGCGCGTGGCTTGCTCGGCCGCCTTGACGAGCGCCTGTGCGAGCACGGTGCTGGCGGGATGCAGCTTCAGAAGCGAATCGGCCACGAGACCAAACTGGTCCACCACTTGCCGCGATCGGCTGGCGTCGCCACCCGAGAACAGCGACCAAGCTTCCTTGGCGGTGTGAATGCGTTTGCGTGCCTGAGCCAACACAGCTGGGTCGTAACGACCCAAGGTGGCCTGGTGGTAGTTCACCGGCCGTTCGTCAACCAAACCAAAGGCCTGCTTGACGGCCAGCAGGTTGGGCGCCTGTTCTGGCGATCCATTTTCGGACTGGGCGCACAGAAACAACAGATCGTGCAACAGCGTTTCAGAGACCTGCGTTTTGCCCTGAACGAAAGAAGCAAACTGCAGCAGGATGCGGGAGGTCGCACGTTTGGCGTACAGATCGGGTGGCAGGAACTTGTACCCCAACGCCTCGAAATAGCCAGCGACCACACGCCAGAAGGTTTGTTCACGCGCTTCCGAGGCGCCTGCAGACAGCGACGCACTCAACTTGGCCAGTTGCAGGGCGGCCGCCGGGCTCTGGGTCTTGACCACCAGCAGCACGAGACGATCAAACATCGATCGCAGCGTCGCGTTGCACTGTTTGGGACTGACGTCCTGGGGCGGTTGCACATGCGTGCCGCGGTGCTCAAAATTCCAGAGGTCCGCAGGGTGCACCCGCTCGGCGCCGGCCAGCTCCTGCACTTCCCGGTACTGCGGGAACAGGGCGACCGCGTGAACCGGCTTGTTGTTCAGTACCGCTTCAAGGTATTCGATCAGCGCAAAGCTGGCTCGCTCGATCTTGTCAGCGGCCTCCGTGGTGCAGATCTGGGGGCGCTTCACGAACCTTTGAACGGCCGCCTCCATGGCACGCAGAACCTGCGCGGGCGCCACGAGGCCCACCATTTCGAGCGCGCCCACCGCCTGATGAAGCTGCTGGCGAGCCAGACGCAGCGAACCCGGATCAACCGCTTCCAGGTCGTCGTACCGGGATTGTTCGGTCTCGCGAACGAACCGACGGATCGCCTTGTTCGCACCATCGAAGGACTTGCGAAGTTCTTCAAACACCCAGGCCAGCGGGCCGAGGTCGGCGAGCGGTGCGTCCGTCTGCGAACTGTCGGCGAGCTTGTCTAGCATGTTGGTATTGATCCGTTCGGAGGCTCGGAGGGGGTTCAGGCGATCTTGAATCGGGCCACAGATTGACGCAGTTCTTCGGCCATGGCAGACAGTTCACGAACCTGATGGGCCGTCGAACGGGTACCTTCACCGGTTTGTTCGGTCACCGCAAAAATGTGCTGAATGCTGCCGGCCACCTCGTTGGCGGACTCGGCTTCGCGGGAAGCGGCATCGGAAATCTGCTCAATCAGTTCGGCAAGTCGGCGCGACACGCGGTCGATTTCGGACAGGGCGGTACCGGCGTTGTCCGACAGCTTGGCCCCTTCCACCACACCCTGCGTGGATCGCTCCATGGCGGCCACCGCGTCCTGCGTGTCGGTCTGAATGGCTTTCACCAGTGCCGAGATCTGGCGCGTGGCGTCTGCGGAGCGCTCAGCCAGTCGCTGCACCTCTTCCGCAACCACCGAGAAGCCTCGTCCGGCTTCACCGGCAGACGCTGCCTGAATGGCGGCGTTCAGTGCCAGCACGTTCGTTTGTTCGGTAATGTCGGAAATCAGTTCGGTGATCTCACCAATCTCCTGCGAAGACTCACCCAGTCGCTTGATGCGCTTGGAAGTTTCCTGGATCTGGTCCCGGATGGCGTTCATACCGCCGATGGCGTCCTGCACGGCCTGCAGACCGGATTCGGCAGCTTCCAGAGAAGTGCGCGCCACAGAGGCCGATTCCTGCGCCTGACCAGACACCTGGTTGATTCGCTGCGCCATTTCCAGCACCGACTGGCCGGTTTCGCGAATCTCGCGCAGCTGTTCGGTGGAGGCGGCCAGCAGTTCGGTGGAGGTGCTCTCCACCGCCGACGTCGTTTGTGCGACTCGGGTGGCCGTGGCCTGCACGTTGCCCACCAGCGAACGCAGTTCTTCCACCGTGTAGTTCACCGAGTCGGCGATGGCGCCGGTGATGTCTTCGGTCACCGTGGCTTCCTGCGTCAGATCGCCTTCAGCCACCGTCTGCAGTTCGTTCATCAACCGCAAAATGGCCGCCTGGTTGGCATCGTTGACGCGCTTGGCGTCCTGCTCAAGCGATTCGGCTTCCAGTCGCTGGCTTTCTGCCACCAGTTGGCGCTGACGGCTGTCAAGCAGCTGCACATAGGCCAGTCCGGCCGCACAAAGCAGAGAAAACAAGGCCGCAATGATCAGGACAGCGAGTTCACCCGCGCCGATACCGGAACGCGTTGAAAGATCGCCCTGCAACTGCTGCAACCCCAGTCGCAGTGGCTCACTGTCGGCAATGATGCCTGCCTGGGCCTCACGCGCCGACACCAAGCCCTGCAGGTTGCCCAGGATGGCACCGGCTTCCGTGCGGGTGTCTTCGTACAGCTTCAACAAGGCTTCCAGGCTTTCCCGGATCTGCGGGTCCCGCGCCGGCGCAAGCCGCAGCTCTTCACTGCCGTTGAGCAAACCTTCGGAAATTTCCTTGAAGGTGTTCAAGTCCTTGCCCAGCAGGAACACGGCCTCGGGGCTCACGCCTTCAAGCGTCAGGAATTCGTTGGCCGACTTACCGATGCGCTGGGTCAACATCACCAGCTGACCCGAGGCAGCGATTTCCACCGCTGGGGCGCTCTGCTGAAGCTTGAGCGATGAAATGGTTTCAGCGATCTCCAGCAGATCAGATGACTGCCTGTTGATGGTGCCCAGCGCGGCGCCCACCTGGGTCAGCACCGCCTCCTGTTGGAGCACGGCCGATGCGTTGCGCTCGGCCTGGTCCACCTTGGGCAGCAACTCGGTCAACAGGGGATCAAACGCGGCACCGACTGCATCGATGCCCAGTTCGTTGTCGCCTTGTTGCAGACCGCGCACGTTGCGAGCCAACACGGAGGAACTGTCCTTGACTTCGGAGAAGGCTTCAGGGCTGCCCACCAGAGCCTGAGACACGCTCTTGGCCAGACGTTGCGACTGCATCAGGGCCTGACCGCTGGCGGCCACCTGCTGACTGATCTTGTCTGTCTGGCTCAAGATGAAGAAGGTCAGGGCACCCAGGAAGATGAGGCCCACAGCCAGCAGGACGGCCAGGGAGCGCTGGTGCTGGTCAGCGGGTTTGGTGCCCAGCAGCGGCAGCGAGACCAGCCCGGCCGAACTTCCCTCGTTTTCTGAAGAATACGGTTCGGACCCATCCAAGGGCTGCGGCGAAAGCCGCGCGGCCGCCATCTCGGCGATCTCTTGATCGGTGGCATTCGACAGGTCTGGCTCGTCACCCGTATTCTTTTTGAACAGTCCCTGGAATCGATCGATCGTGGCCATGAAAAAACCTTCCAACAAAAATAAAGTCTGAACCCGCGGCTTGTGACGCAACAGGCTTCAGGCTGCAATGGCCAGAAACTCCGGCTCCTTCGACAGTTCCTGGAGATCAATTTCTAGCCATGTCTGTCCCTGCATGTCGAGCAGACACCGGGAAACATAGGTGGGCGCGCCCTCAGGCACCTGGGCCAGCGTGCTGAAGTTGACCGGGTTTCTCAAACCCAGCAACCGGTCAATCAGCATCACGGCGTTGATGCCGAGCGCGTGATGAAAACTCACCAGCCGGGACTCGGAGGTGATCCGTTCGGTGTGAGGGGTATCCCCTGCGCTGCCACCCACGAGCCGGGCCAGGTCGATCACGCCATGCAAGCCACCACGCAAGCTGGCCACACCCAGGTACCAAGGCTTCGTGTAGGGGACTTCCTGCACAGCTGACCACGGGAAAATTTCCCCGGACTGAACAAGCGGCAGGAGGAAGCGCTGACCGCCCGCTTCCACAGCGAGCCACGAAGCAGTAACGGCCTCGGTTTTGGCTGCCGACAGACGCTGAGCCAGTCGTTCCTGAAGGTCTTTGAGTGACTGTCTGTTGGCCATGCTCGGTGTGCGAGGGTCGCGCTCGGGGCTTCAGCCCAGCGCCCGAATCTTGGACATCAGTTCCTCGGCATCGACCGGCTTGGTGACGTAGTCACGAGCGCCCTGGCGCATGCCCCAGACGCGGTCGGTTTCCTGATCTTTGCTGGTGCACATGATGATGGGAATGTTGGAATACTGCGGATCCCGGGTGATGGCCCGGGTCAACTGAAAGCCATTCTGACCGGGCATCACAACGTCCATCAGGATCAAATCAGGCTTTTCCTCGCTTAGCCGACGAAAGGCTTCATCCGCATTCTCGGCGGTGCGCACGCTGTAGCCGTTTTTACTCAGCAGATCGGACAGCACCATGAGCTCGGTTTTCGAGTCATCAACAACAAGGACTTTTTGAATAGGCATCAGACTGCTCCGGTGAGGTTGGCTCCATACTGCTGCACGGCTTGCAACAACTGGTCTTTTGTGAAGGGTTTGGTGAGGTAGTCCTGCGAGCCGACCATGCGGCCACGAGCCTTGTCGAACACACCGTCCTTGGACGAGAGCATCACGACGGGAATGTTGGCGAACCTCGCGTTGCGCTTGATGATGGCGCAGGTCTGGTACCCATCGAGCCTGGGCATCAGGATGTCGCAGAACACCAGGTCGGGCTGGTAGTCGTTGATCTTGGCCAGCGCATCGAACCCGTCGTCTGCCAGCAGCACTTCGTGCCCGCCTTGCTTCAGAAAAATCTCGGCACTTCGGCGGATGGTGTTGCTGTCGTCCACCACGAGGACTTTGTATGCAGGTGTCGTGCTCACGATCAGGTCACTCCAGTAAACGGACAGGGCGGGAGGCGCACAGCCTGGGCGGCGTTGCTGGCGGTCAGGCCAGCCATGGTCGGCGAGATCATATCTGCATCAATTGCAGACCGGGACCATGGCGCGTGAACATTGCGGACGAAGCGTTAAATATGAGGCAATTCAAAAGTCAGATTTGCACCATCTCAAAGTCTTCCTTGCGGGCACCACACTCCGGACAGGTCCAGTTCATGGGTACTTGCGCCCAGGGGGTCCCTGGAGCGATGCCGTGCTCGACTGCGCCTGCGGCTTCGTCGTAAATCCAGCCGCAAATCAGGCACATCCAAGTCTTGGTTTCGATCATGTTCATGGGGGGCATTGTCATAGAATGTGGCGATTGTATCGAGCAGGTTACCGCCCGTCGGGGCCCTGTCCGACCAGTGACACGCTGGACCTTCCGATGTGCGTCGGCAACTGCCCAGGCTTTGTGGCCGGGACCACTCCCCTCACCCTCTCATGCCCGACATTCCCGAAACCCCAGCAGCCAAGCCTGTGATCGAGCCAGGTGAGGCGTCACTGCCCTGCGTCATGGTGTTCAACGCCAACGATCCCAGCGGAGCCGGGGGACTCAGCGCCGACCTGACCGCCATGTCGAGCGCGTCTGCCCACGTACTCCCCGTGGTGACCGGCGCCTACATCCGCGATACCTCGGACATTCACGACCACATTGCGTTCGATGAAGAGGCGCTCACCGATCAGGCCCGCTGCGCCCTGGAAGACATGCCGGTGCAGGCCTTCAAGGTCGGCTTTGTCGGCAGCCCGGAGAACCTCAGCGCCATTGCTGAAATCACGACCGATTATTCGGATGTGCCCGTCATCGCCTACATGCCCGACCTGTCGTGGTGGGACGAACTGGCGATCGAGACCTACCTGGACGCGTGCACCGAACTGCTGCTACCGCAGACCACGGTGCTGGTGGGCAACCACAGCACACTGTGCCGATGGCTGTTGCCCGACTGGGAAGGCGACCGCCCGCCCAACGCACGGGAAGTGGCCCGGGCCGCTGCGGTGCACGGCGTGCCTTACACCCTGGTGACCGGCTTCAACGCAGCCGACCAGTACCTGGAAAGCCATCTCGCCTCACCCGAGACCGTGCTGGCCAGCGCGCGCTACGAACGCTTTGAAGCCACCTTCAGTGGTGCCGGAGACACTTTGTCTGCCGCCTTGTGCGCGCTGATCGCGGCAGGCGCCGATCTTCAAACCGCTTGTGCCGAGGCCCTGACCTATCTAGACCAGTGCCTCGACGCCGGATTTCAGCCGGGCATGGGACACGCCGTGCCCGACCGTCTGTTCTGGGCCCATGAAGATGAGGACGAAGAATCCACCGAAGCGGGCGAAAGCGCGTCAGACAGCACCCTGGATGCCGAGGACTTTCCCCTGGACACGACGCGGCATTGATTGGAGCCCCCCCGCGTCGCCTTCGGCGCCACCCCCCTGAAGGGGGCGACACCTGAGGCCCGGCGAAGCCGGTTCCTCGGTGTCTCTGGATCAGGCGCCTTCATCCAGGGCTGTTCAATCTCCGGTACCGTCCCGAACCCGAGCACCGGCCGCATCTGAAACCCATCACCCTTGACCACACCATGACCTCTACTGACCGCAACCTGCAACTCTTTGAGCGCGCCAAGGCCCTGATCCCTGGTGGCGTCAATTCGCCCGTGCGCGCGTTCCGTGCAGTGGGCGGCACACCCCGGTTCATCCAGCGCGCACAGGGCGCGTATTTCTGGGACGCCAATGGTCAGCGCTATATCGACTACATCGGTTCATGGGGTCCGATGATCCTGGGCCATGGCCACCCAGCCGTGGTGGAGGCGGTGCAGAAGGCGGTGCTTGAGGGCTTTTCTTTTGGCGCACCCACAGAACGCGAAGTCGAGCTCGCCGAAACCATCATCAACCTGGTCCCCAGCATCGACATGGTGCGACTGGTGAGTTCCGGGACCGAAGCCGGCATGAGCGCGATCCGCCTTGCGCGCGGCGCGACCGGCCGCAAGAAGATCATCAAATTCGAGGGCTGCTACCACGGCCATGCCGATGCGCTGCTGGTCAAGGCGGGTTCTGGCCTGGCCACCTTTGGCAACCCGACCAGCGCCGGCGTCCCGCCCGAAGTGGTACAGCACACCATCGTGCTGGAATACAACAACATCGAACAACTGGAGGCCGCGTTCGTCGAGCACGGCCCTGATGTGGCCTGCCTGATCATCGAGCCGATCGCCGGCAATATGAATTTCGTGCGCGCCAGCGTGCCTTTCATGAAACGCTGTCGCGAACTGTGCACGCAGCACGGTGCCTTGCTGGCATTTGATGAAGTCATGACGGGTTTCCGGGTCGCACTCGGCGGCGCGCAGAGCGTCTATGCGCAACTGATTCCCGGGTTTGAACCCGACATGACGGTGATGGGCAAGGTGATCGGCGGCGGCATGCCACTGGCGGCCTTTGGTGCCAAGCGCGCGGTGATGGAACAGTTGGCGCCGTTGGGCGGCGTGTACCAGGCGGGCACGCTGAGCGGCAACCCTGTCGCAACAGCATGCGGACTGGCCACGCTGAAGGAAATCAGCAAACCGGGCTTCTTCGAGCAACTCACGGCCACCACGCAATCGCTGGTCAGCGGCCTCACATCAGCTGCTGCAGCTGAAGGCGTGCCGCTGTGCGGCGACAGCCAGGGCGGCATGTTCGGCTTCTTCCTGTTTGAGGAACTGCCGCAGAATTACGCCAAGGTCATGACCACAGACGGCCCGCGCTTCAACACCCTGTTCCACGGCCTGCTGGACCGCGGTGTATACATTGCGCCCGCGCTGTACGAAGCCGGGTTTGTGAGTGCGGCTCACACGGCGCAAGACATTGCCGATACGGTTTCGGCTGCGCGGGACGTTTTCAGGCTGCTGGGCAAGTAGGCAAGGGGGCTCTGTCTCGGCAAGAGCCTCGCGCTTCAACAGATTTCAGGCCAGTGCCTTGCGCCAGGCGGATGGTGGAGCTGCCGTTCTCCGGCTCACCTCGCGGGCGGCTGCTTCAGGTGCGCCTACATGGGTTCGTCAACTGCACGGTGGGCCCGCCGTCTGCGTGGCAACCGCGAATGGAGCCTGCGCCCGTCAGCCCGCACCACCCACCTTCAAATGCATGTGAGCACGCCTGCAAAAGGCCGTCCCGGCACACGAAAGACTTTCCTGCAAGCGCACCCACCCGTCAGCGGGGCGGGGGGTTGGGGTAGTCCGGTCGCAGGCTCCATTCGCGGATGCCACCGAGGTCGAGCGCTCACACAGTGTTCACGAAGAAGCAGACGTGGGCCCAACCAGTCGCCCGCGAGGTGAGGCGGAGAACGGATGCCCCGACGCCCCGCCCACCTACCATGCAGGCGAGAATCAGCATCCCTGAAGAAGGGCCGCAGGAAACCAAAGAGCCCCGTAGACCCCATCCTCCCAGCGTGAGAGGGAACAAGACAGTGGTCAGTGCCTGAAGTGGCGCACGCCCGAATACACCATCACCACACCGCGCTCATCCGCCGCGTCAATCACTTCCTGATCGCGCATGGAGCCACCGGGCTGGATCACGCACGAAGCGCCCGCGTCCACCACCACATCCAGGCCATCGCGGAACGGGAAGAAAGCGTCACTGGCCACCGCCGTGCCCTGCAGAGACAGCTTGGCATGGCCAGCCTTGATGCTGGCGATGCGGGCCGAATCCAGGCGGCTCATCTGCCCGGCGCCCACGCCCATGGTCATGCCGTCCTTGCAGAACACGATGGCGTTGGACTTGACGTACTTGGCCACCTTCCACGCGAACAGCAAGTCTTCGACTTGCTGCTCGGTCGGCTGCAGCTTGGTCACCACCTTGAGGTCGGTGCGCTGCAACACGTGGTTGTCAGCACTTTGCATCAACAGGCCTGAGCCGATGCGTTTGATGTCGGTGAGATTCAGCCCCTTGTCCCACGCGGTAGGGCCACCTGGTGGCAATGCGATTTCCAGCACCCGCACATTGGCCTTGGCTTTGAACACCTCGAGCGCTTCCGGCGTGTAGCCGGGCGCCATGAGCACTTCCACGAACTGCTTGCTGATGGCCTGGGCACCTGCGCCATCGAGCACGCGGTTCAGGGCAATGATGCCGCCGAAGGCACTGGTCGGGTCGGTCTGGAAGGCCTTGCTGTAGGCCTCCAGCGCGTCCTTGCCCACGGCCACGCCACAGGGGTTGGCGTGCTTCACGATCACGCAGGCCGGCACGTCAAAGCTCTTGACACATTCCCAGGCGGCGTCGGCGTCGGCAATGTTGTTGTAGCTCAGTTCCTTGCCCTGCAACTGCTTCGCCGTCACCAGCGACCCGGGGGCCGGGTACAGGTCGCGGTAGAAGGCGGCGGTCTGGTGCGGATTCTCGCCGTAGCGCAGGTCCTGCAGCTTGACGAAGCGGCCGTTGGTCTGGGCCGGGTAGACACTGCGCTTGGGCACGGCCGCACCTTCTTCAAACTCGATGCTGGAAAGGTAATCGCTGATGGCGCCGTCGTAATTGCTGATGCGGTTGAACGCCGCCACCGACAGGGCAAAGCGCGTCTTGTCGCTGAGCTTGCCGCTGGCCTTGAGCTCATCGATCACAGCGGGGTATTGGGCGGCGTCCGTCAGCACCGCGACGTCTTTCCAGTTCTTGGCGGCACTGCGCACCATGGCTGGACCGCCAATATCGATGTTCTCGATGGCATCTTCCAGCGTGCAGCCGGGCTTGGCCACGGTGGCTTCAAACGGGTAGAGGTTGACGACCAGGAGGTCGATGGTGTCGATGCCATGCGCCTTGAGCGCAGCCATGTGCTCGGGCAGATTCCGGCGCGCCAGCAAACCACCGTGCACCTTGGGGTGCAGGGTCTTGACCCGGCCGTCGAGCATTTCAGGGAAGCCGGTTACCTCGGCCACCTCGGTCACCGGCAAGCCCTTTTCGGCCAGCAGCTTGGCGGTGCCGCCAGTGGAGATCAGGGGCACACCCAGACCATGAAGGGCCTGTGCGAGTTCGACGATGCCGGTTTTGTCGGAGACGGAGATGAGTGCGCGCATGGAAGTTTTTTTTAAAGGGTTTCAGATCAGTGGCCGAAGAGCGAATGGCCTCGCATGCCAGAACGCCCTCCAGGGGCACCGAGGATCCGGCTCTGCCGGGCCTGGGGTGCCGCCCCCTTCCCGCCGCAGGCGAGAGAGGGGGGTGACGCGAAGCGGCGCGGGGGGTGCTTCATCCCCCTTCATTCGATCAAGTGGTGTTCGAGCAGCTTCTTGCGCAAGGTGTTGCGGTTGAGCCCCAGCCATTGCGCGGCACGCGACTGGTTGTTTTGTGACTGCTGCATCACGACTTCCAGCAGCGGCTTCTCCACGGCCTTGACCAGCATCTCGTGCAGACCGGCCGGATCCGTGCCGTTGAGGTCGCGGAAGTAAGCCTCCATGCTGGTGCGAACGCAGTCGTGCAGGTTGGGGGTACTCATAAAAGGCCTTGTTGCTCCGTTCTGCATTGTTCTTGCGCTGCGCTCACTGACACCCCTTCGCTCTTCGAGCTGCGGTGCGAGCTGGCTTGGGAACGGTCCGGCGCTGCGCTCACTGGAACACCTCCGCTCTTCGAGCTGCGGTGCGAGCTGGCTTGGGAACGGCCCGGCGCTGCGCTCATGCCGCCATCTTCCATGGTGTGTCGCTGTCGGCATGTTCCGCGCCCCATGTGACTTGTGCGTCACGCCATTCGTCCAGGCTCTCGCTCACGCAGCGAAGCTGCGCCTCACAGCTCGTGAGCTCGTTGATGCGGTCGCGGAACACCGCAGCCGCACCGGGTGGCAAGGGCAATGCCCTGGCGTACCAGCCCAGATGTTTGCGGGCACTGCGCACACCGGTGAATTCGCCATACAGCGCGTAATGATCTTCCAGGTGCTCCAGCAGCCAGGTGCGCACCTCCGCCAGATCAGGCGGTGGCAGTTCCTCGCCAGTGGCCAGGAAGTGGGCAATCTCGCGAAAGATCCACGGGCGCCCCTGGGCAGCCCGTCCGATCATGATGGCGTCGGCCCCGGTGCGTCGCAGCACTTCCTGGGCCTTTTGCGGTGTGTCGATGTCGCCGTTGGCCACGACCGGAATGCGCACGCGGCTCTTGATGTGGGCCACGGTGTCGTGCTCAGCCTGGCCCTTGTAGCCTTGTTCGCGGGTGCGTCCATGCACGGTCAGCATCTGGATGCCGACCGACTCGGCCGCCAACGCCAGTGCGGGCGCATTGCGCCCGGAGGCGCACCAGCCCGTGCGCATCTTGAGCGTGACCGGTACGCGGTGGGGCTCGCAGGCGGCGACCACCGCCTGCACGATCTCGATCGCCAGGGCCTCGTCCTGCATCAGCGCGGAACCCGCCCACTTGTTGCACACCTTCTTGGCCGGGCAACCCATGTTGATGTCGATGATCTGGGCGCCACGATCGATGTTGTAGCGCGCCGCGTCGGCCATCATCGCCGCGTCCGTGCCGGCAATCTGCACGGCGATGGGATCGCTCTCGCCCTCGTGGTTGGCACGGCGCGACGTCTTCAGACTGTCTTGCAGGTCAGGGCGCGAAGTCACCATTTCGCTCACCGCATAACCCGCGCCCAGCCGCTTGCAGAGCTTGCGGAAAGGACGGTCCGTGACCCCGGCCATGGGCGCGGCGAACAGGGCATTGGGCAGGGTGAAAGCCCCGAGTTGCATGGCGGTGGGAGAATCCGGTGGGAGCGAAGACGAAGCCGGGATCGAATAACGGATCGGCGAAAGCGGACTCGCATTGTATCTGCCTGTTTTTTCAGCAGGCGATAAATTCATTCAACTGAACAGGCCTCACTTCAACGTGCAACCCCCCCTGCCCGACTGGATCGTCACGCTGACGCATTGGCTCGCTTTGCCCGAAGTCGGGTTGAGCACGGTGTTCGTGGTGGCTTTCGTCTCTGCCACGCTGCTGCCCATGGGTTCGGAGCCCGCCGTGTTCGCTCTGATCAAGCTCAACCCGGAGCTGTTCTGGTCGACCATTCTCGTGGCCACGGCTGGCAATACCGCGGGTGGTGCTTTGTCGTGGCTGATGGGCCTGGGCGCCCACAAGGCGGTGGACAAGATGCGCCATGGCACCCCCACCAACGCGCGCGCGCTGCGCTGGCTGGAGCGATTCGGTCCCAAGGCCTGTCTGCTGAGTTGGCTGCCGGTGGTGGGCGATCCGCTGTGCGCCGTGGCGGGCTGGCTGAAATTCCCCTTCTGGCCCTGCCTGATCTACATGGCCATCGGCAAGTTCGCCCGCTACCTCACCATGACGGCCGCCCTGCTCTGGGTGTTCCCTGGGGGACTCCCCTTCTGACGCCAGGGCATCGCTTCGCGGCGATACTGCCGCAGGCCATGGATCCGGTCGCCCCCCGATCCAGGCCCACACCACCTCGCACCGCTTCATGACCACCACCCTGTCGACCACCGGCGCCTCCAGCGCAGCCTTGCCTCGCGCACTGTGGGCGCTGATGGTGGGCAACTTCGTGATCGGCACCGGCGTGATGGTGGTGCCCGGTACGCTCAACGACATCAGCGCATCACTGGGCGTGTCGATTCCCCAGGCAGGCCAACTGATCACCGCAGCGGCCATCCTGATGGGCCTGGGCGCGCCGGCCTTTGCCACCCTGGTGGCTGGCTGGGATCGGCGGCGGCTGTTGACATTGTCCTTGCTCTGGTATGCCGCCCTCATGGGTATCTGCGCGCTGGCGCCGACCTATGGTGCCCTGTTGCCCTTGCGGGTGCTGGCCGTGATTTCACCGGCCATCTTCACGCCGCAGGCTGCCGCGTGCGTGGGCTTGCTGGTGCCCCCGGCGCAGCGTGGTCGCGCCATCACCTTCGTGTTCCTGGGCTGGTCGGTGGCATCGGTCATGGGCATGCCGCTGTCGGCCTGGATCGGCAACGAACTGGGCTGGCGCTGGGCTTTTGGCCTGGTCGCACTAATGTCGCTGGGCAGCGCCGCCTGGGTGTGGCGCGACATGCCCGATGGCATCAAGCCCGCAGCGCTCTCACGCCAGGCATGGGGGCGTGCACTGAGCTCACCCGCATTGATGATGGCGGTGGGTGTCACCCTTTTGTCTGCCTTCGGGCAGTTCACGCTGTTCTCGTATCTCGCTCCCTACTTCGCACAGACCCTGGGCGCGGGTGGGAGCGCGTTGGCGACGATGTTCCTGTGGTTTGGCGCTTTCGGACTGGTGGGCAACGTGGTGGTGACGCGCTTCATAGACCGCATTGGCGCACCCGCAGCGGTACTGATCACGCTCGGCTTCATCGCGCTGAGCCTGCTGCTGTGGCCGCTCGGGCGTCACGCGTTCTGGGCGATGGGCCTGGTCGTCATTCCCTGGGCGCTGGGGTGTTTTTCATGCAACTCGGCGCAACAGGCACGCCTGGTGCACATTTCGCCCGAACTGGCTTCGGCCACGGTGGCACTGAACACCTCGGCCATGTATGGCGGTCAGGCTTTGGGCGCGGCGCTGGGCGGCGTGATGATCGCCCAGGGGCAGATGCTGCGCCTGCACGAGGTCGGGCTGGCCGTGATGCTCCTGGCCATGGGGCTGAGCCTGTGGGCCGAGCGGGCTCAGAAACGCTCGTAGGGCATCAGAAAGCGCCACTCGCCCACGGGCAGACCAGCCAGCGAAACGCGGCCCAGCCGGAGGCGGCGCAAGGCGGTGAGCTGCAGGCCCGCGCGCTCACACAGGTGCGCCACCTGGCCTGGCCGGTTGCCCTTGATGGCCAGACGCAGGCGCAGCTCGCTCTGCCAGCTGGCGCGGGCCGAAGGCACGGCCCAGCCATCAAAGAACAGCGCCTTGCCCAGCGACTTGAGCACCGCGTCGCGCCGGGCATCGTCTTCCAGCTCGGGATCGCTCGCCACCTCGGCCAGCCACTCGTGTTCCAGCTGTCCTGCGTCGTCGGTCATCTTGCGGGCCACGGCCGGGTTCTGGGTGAACACCATCAGCCCGCTGGCCTTGGTGCCCAGGGGTGACACCGGCAACAGCTTGTGCAGGTGCGCCTTGAGCAGGCGCACCCCGGAGCGGTCGCCCTTGAAGCGGTTGGCGTCGGTGAACCATTTGGCGGCCAGGGGATCCGGCAGCAAGGGCTCGTCGGGCAGCACCCGGTTGGCGGGTTTGTGCCAGATCAGCGTCATCGAAGCCAACGGCTCCAGCCTGGCCTTGGGATCCAGCTGCACGGTCTGGTCGTCGCGCACACGTTCCATAGGCTCCTGCACGACCTTGCCGTCCACCCGCACCCAGCCGCCTGCGATGTAGAGCTCGGCGTCGCTGCGGGAACAGGGCAACTGGGCTGCCAGGCGTTTGGCCAGACGCTGGGGTTCAGGCCGGCCGGTATCGGGCATTTTTCCGGCTCAGCTGCTGAAGAGGAAATTCATCACGTCGCCATCCCTGACGACATATTCCTTGCCTTCGGCGCGCATCTTGCCGGCGTCTTTGGCGCCCTGCTCACCCTTGTAGGTGATGAAGTCGTCAAAGCCGATGGTCTGGGCGCGGATGTAGCCCTTCTCGAAGTCGGTGTGGATCACGCCGGCGGCCTGTGGCCCGGTGTCGCCCACGTGGATGGTCCAGGCACGCACTTCTTTCACGCCAGCGGTGAAGTAGGTCTGCAGGCCCAGCAGCTTGTAGGCGGCGCGGATCAGGCGGTTCAGGCCGGGTTCGTCCTGGCCCAGTTCCTGGAGGAATTCCAGCCGGTCGGCGTCGTCCATCTCGGCCAGTTCGGCTTCGATCTTGGCGCAGATGGCCACCACCGGCGCGTTCTGCTTTTCTGCGAACGCGCGAAGGCGGTCCAGGAAAGGGTTGTTCTCGAAACCATCTTCGGACACATTGGCCACGAACATGGCGGGCTTGGCGGTGATCAGGAAAAACTGTTTGAGCTGGGCCTGTTCTTCCTTGCTGAAGTCGATGGTGCGCACCGGCTGCGTGTCGTTCAGCGCGGTCTGGCACTTCTCCAGAATGGCGAGTTGTTTGACGGCCTCCTTGTCACCGGAACGGGCGATCTTGCTCACGCGGTGAATGGCCTTTTCCACCGCGGCCAGATCGGCCAAGCAGAGCTCGGTCTGGATGACTTCAATGTCGGCGATCGGGTCGACCTTGTTGGCCACGTGGATCACGTTATCGTCTTCAAAACAGCGCACCACGTTGACGATGGCATCCGTCTCGCGGATGTGCGCCAGGAACTTGTTGCCCAGGCCTTCACCCGTGCTGGCGCCAGCCACCAGGCCGGCGATGTCCACGAACTCCACAATGGCCGGGACCACCCGTTCGGGCTTGACGATCTCCGCGAGCTGTTGCAGACGCGGGTCAGGCACTTCCACCACGCCGGTGTTCGGCTCGATGGTGCAGAACGGGTAGTTTTCGGCCGCGATGCCGGCCTTGGTCAGGGCGTTGAATAGCGTGGATTTGCCGACGTTGGGCAGGCCCACGATGCCGCATTGGAGACTCATGAATTACCTCGAAAAACAGCCCGCCAGTGTATGCGATGGGTGGCAATGGGGTACGCTGCATGCAGTCGGTGGCCTGCTCACGACCGCCTGAATGCCTTCATCCACTCGCACAGATCCCATGAACCCAACCGCTGGCAATACCGTCTCCCCGCAGCCCTTGGTGGGCGCGGTGCTGCTTGCCGCCGGTGCCGGTTCGCGCATGGGTCACCGGCCAAAGTGCCTGCTTGAACTCGACGGCACCCCGCTGATCCGTCGCCTGATCAGCGCGCTTCTGGACGCCGACGTGCATGAGCTGGTGGTGGTGCTCGGCCACCATGCCGAACGCATTGCGCCGGTGATCGGCGCACTGCCCGTCACCGTGGTGCGCAACCCCGATCCCCAGACCAGTCAGAACACCTCGCTGCATGTCGGCCTGCGTGCGCTCTCGCACCAGCCCGACGCCGTGCTCGTCGCCCTGGCCGACCAGCCTTTGATCCGCACACAGGACATCAGCGAGCTGATCAGCGCGTACCACAAGCGGCCGGCCCACACGCAGGTGTTGCAGCCTCAGGTCAACGGCTTGCCCGGCAACCCAGTGGTGTTCAGCGCAGCGGTGCGCGAGCAGATCCTGTCAGGCGACACCGACGCCGGCTGCCGCCAGTGGCAGGCTGCCCATCCGGAAGCGGTCTGCCGCTGGGCAACGACCAACCAGCACTACCGAACCGATATGGACACGCTGGACGACATTGAAGCGCTGGCCGCAGGCACCGTGCACCGCCTGTGCTGGCCCGCTGACCTCGCGGTCAAATCATGAGCGCCGCGCCGGGCCGCTCCCAAGCAAGCTCGCACCGCAGCTCGAAGGGCGAAGGTACTCCAGTGAGCGCCTGACAGCGCACCCTCCCATGCACCAGGCGTCGGGCGCGTGGAAACCCAACCTCAGTCGAACTTCCAGTCAGCGCCCACCACCTGGCCCACACGCAGGATCAGACCATCGCCTTCCAGCACGATGGCGTTCATGCCGAAGGTGATGGCGCCGTTCAGGCGCTGGTCTTGCCGGTAGGTCTGCAAGGTGTCACCCACCGCCGGGCTGGACTCGGCCGTGGCCGGGTCGATGTTGGGAATGGGGCAGCGTGCGCACGGCTTGACCGTCTCGATGCGGGCCACGCCGCCTTCGGTGACGATCTGCATCGGGCCCAGCCGGTCTTCGTCATGGGCCTCCAGGCCACCCAGCACGATGTTGGGGCGAAAGCGGGTCATTTCCACAGGCAGGTGACCCGCCTTTGCCAACCGTTCATTCAGGTCGGCCAGTGAAGCCGTGCTGGTCACCAGCATGGCGAACCCGTCGGCAAACTGGGTGGTGGCTTCGCGTCCGCCGGTCCACTTCAGGCTGCTCAGGCGGCGCACCTCGGGGTCGAAACGCACCAGTCGCAGGCGCTTGAGGTTGGCGGGGGCGTCAGGCCCCAGAAAGTCGCTGAACCATTGGGCGGCCAGATCACCCATGTCGTAGGCGGGCACTTCATCGTCCCAGACCCGCACCTTGACGGGCCATTCGGCGGCATCAAGCGCCAGGTGCAGCGCCAGCATGCCCGGCGCGCGCAGCACCAGTTGCCCCATCTTGAAGGCGGGCGTGATCAGGGCCATGCGCGGCAGTTCGCGCTGGGTCACGAATTCGCCTTCGTCGTCCACCACCATCCAGGCGCGGTCCCAGGCCAGCCCGGTCTCGGTCAACTCTGCTTCGGTCATGGCCATGGCGCCACAGGACTTGACCGGGTAGATCCAGAGCTGTTCGATGGTGGCCTGGATCTCGGATGGGGGAACGGCACTGGCAGAAGTCATGACAACAGCGGTGGGTGGGCCAAAAAGCAGAGTGAATCGCAGATTGTGCCCTGCTCCTAAAATGCCCCTCATGTCATCCCCCTCTACCCGCCCTGCCTCCCAGCGCCGTTTTGACGTGACCATTCGGGGGGGCGGTGTGGTGGGTCAGACACTGGCCCTGTTGCTGGCGCGCGACCGCCTGAAGGTGGCGCTCGTGGAGCCCGCTGTGCCACAAGGCCAGGCACCGCGAACCGATGTGAGGGCCTACGCCCTCAACGCCGCGTCGCGCGAACTGCTTCGGTCTGTGCGCGCTTGGCCGGAAGCTGGAGCGGCCGAGAACGGATCGCCCACCACCGTCACCCCGGTGAGCGGCATGCACGTCTGGGGCGACCAGGGTGGCGCGGTGCATTTCGAGGCGCACGATCAAGCCCTGGACGCGCTCACCTGGATCGTGGATGTACCGGCGCTGGAGCGGCGGCTGGCCGATGCGGTCAGCTTCCAGGCCAGCATCGAACGCTTCCATGAAGCGCCGCCCGCCGCACTGACCGTGGTCTGCGAAGGCAAACGCAGCCAGACACGGGAAGAGGTCGGGCTGGATTTCCACGTTCGCCCTTACCCCCACAAAGCGGTAGCAGCCCGTCTGCGCTGTGAACGTCCCCACGGTGGTGTGGCACGCCAGTGGTTTCAGGACGGCGAGATCATGGCCCTGCTGCCGCTCGAAGGCGCCCAGGGGAACTCCGTGGCGCTGGTGTGGTCTGTTCCAACGCAGCAGGCGGATGCCTGGCTGGCCGAAGCCGGTCAGCACCTGGCCCAGGCCGTGCAGTCGCGCTGCGGCGAGGTGCTGGGTGAAATGTCGCTGGAAAGCCCGCCGCAGGCATGGCCGCTGGAACTCTCGAAAGCGCAGCGCTGGATCGCCCGCACGGCACAAGGCAGCGTGGCACTGGCGGGTGACGCCGCACACGCCATGCACCCCCTGGCCGGTCAGGGGCTCAACGTGGGCCTGGCCGATGCGGCAGAGCTGGCCCGGGTGCTGCACGGCCGCGAGTACTGGCGTGACCTGGGCGACCTGAAGCTGCTGCGGCGCTACGAGCGCGCCCGGGCCGCCGACGTGGGTGCGATGAGCTGGGTGACAGACGGCCTGTTCAGCCTGTTTGCCCACCAGGACAGTCGCATTCAGGCGCTGCGCAACTGGGGCATGAAGGGATTCGAGCGCAGCGGTGCGCTCAAGCACTGGATGGTCCGCCAGGCCGCCGGGCTGTGAGACACAACCTCTATCTGTTCTTTTCTGGCTTTTTCTGGAACCCGGCAACGGGCACACACATGACTCCCTTCAAGACCCTCCTGGTGACCCTGCTGGCGGCGTTTTCCCTCGGCGCGCTGGCGCAGGAAGCGACCATTCGCAAGAACCTCGCCGAACGCCTGCCCAACCTGCCCAAGATCGACGAGATCAGCAAGACGCCGATGAACGGTCTGTATGAGGTGCGGGTCAATGAGAGCGACATCTTCTACACCGATGCCCAGGGCAACTTTCTCATCCAGGGCTCGCTCATCGATACGCAGGCGCGGGTCGACCTCACCGCCCAGCGCTTGGACCGCCTGACCTCCATCGCCTTCAAGGACCTGCCTCTGAAGGACGCTTTCACCATCGTGCGCGGCAAAGGCACGCGTCAGATGGCGGTGTTCGAAGACCCCAACTGCAGTTTCTGCAAGCGCTTCGAACGCGATCTGCTCACCATCGACGACGTGACCGTGCACGTGTTCCTCTACCCCATCCTGGGCCCCGACTCGGCCGACAAGTCGCGCAACATCTGGTGCGCCAAGGACAAGGGCAAGGTCTTTCTGGACTGGATGGTGCGCAACGTGACGCCTGCCCCGGCCAAATGCGACGTCGCCGCGCTGGAGCGCAATGTCGAATTCGGACGCAAGTACCGCATCACCGGCACGCCGGCCAGCTTCTTTGTGGACGGGCGCCGCGTGCCCGGCGCAGTGGGAGCCGACCAGATCGAACAGGCGCTGGCCACCGCCAAGCCCTGAGTCCGGTCTTCTACCTAACGCCCGCTGACTGCGCCCGCCGACCGTCGCGTCGCCGAGCTGGGCGCACGCGCACTCTGAACCTCATGTCATGACCCTGTCCAAACGCGCCTCCGCCGCCTCAGCCCGCAAAAACAGGCGCGCGTCAGCGGCGCCGGCGCTGAGCTACCGAATCTCTGTGCTCAACGCCCATGCGCACCTGTTCGCCATCACCCTGACCATCGATCAGCCCGCGGCGCGCCAGCGGGTGGGTCTGCCGGTGTGGATCCCGGGCAGCTATCTGGTGCGCGAGTTTTCTCAGCATCTGCAGCACCTGCAGGCGATCCAGGGCGCAGAGCCCGTGCCATTACGTCAGATCGACAAGCACCAGTGGGAGATCACTGCGGCGCCCGGTCAGCCGCTGGAACTCCACTACGAGGTCTACGCCTTCGACGCCTCGGTGCGCACCGCCTACCTGGATGCCCACCGTGGTTTCTTCAACGCCACCAGTCTGTGCCTGCGTGTGGCTGACCAAGAAGACCAGCCCCACGCGCTGGTGGTAGAGCCCGGTGAGTTCACCACCGGGTGGCAGGTCGCCACCGGCTTGCCAGCAAAGGATGTGGACGCGGCCGGTTTTGGCCGGTACGAGGCGGCGCACTACGACGAACTGGCCGATTGCCCCTTTGAAATGGGCCATTTCTGGAGCGGCGAGTTCGTCGCCCGCGGTGTGCCTCACCGTTTTGTGGTGAGTGGCGCAGGCGCATGGGTGGACTTTGATCGGCTGCTGGCCGACACGCAGCGCATCTGTGAAACCCAGATCGGTTTCTGGCACGGCGACCAGTCTCCCCCCTTTCAGAACTATTTGTTCATGCTGTACGCCAGCGCCGACGGCTACGGTGGGCTGGAGCACCGCAATTCCACCGCCTTGATCTGTGAGCGCAGCGATCTGCCCAGGCTTGCGGATTCGTCATCCACGCCCGCGCCGGCGTTGAAGGCCACCGACGGCTACACCACCCTGCTCGGTCTGATCAGCCACGAGTACTTTCACACCTGGAACGTGAAGCGGCTGCGCCCGGCCGAGTTCAAACGCTACGACTACACCGGCGAGAACTACACCGAACTGCTGTGGTTCTTTGAAGGGTTCACCAGCTACTACGACGACCTGATGCTGCGCCGCGCCGGCCTGATCGATGACGCGGCCTATCTGAACCTGATCGCCAAGACCATCAACCAGGTGCACCAGACCCCTGGTCGCCAGGTGCAGAGCGTGGCGCAGGCCAGTTTCGACGCCTGGGTGAAGTACTACCGCATGGGCGAGAACACGCCCAACGCCACGGTCAGCTACTACACCAAGGGCTCGCTGGTGGCGCTGTGCCTGGACCTCACCCTGCGCAGCGAAGGGCACAGCCACCTCGACGCCGTGATGCGCGAACTCTGGCAGCGCAGCGAAGGCGGCCCGATCCGAGAGGCCGACATTGCCCGTGCGCTCAAGCGCCTGGGCAAACGCAGCTATGAGCGGGAACTGCGCGACTGGGTGCACGGCACTGCCGACCTGCCGGTGGTGGCTCTGCTGGAGGCCCATGGCGCCAAGGCCAAGGAGGAAAAGGCGCCCCTGGCGCAGAAGCTGGGTCTGCGTGTCACCGAAAAAGACGGCATTGCCCTGAAGACGGTGCTGCGCGGCGGGGCCGCCGAGGCAGCCGGCATGGCAGCGGGCGACGAATGGCTGGGCGTGGAATTCGCACCCGCCAAGCGCGGTCAGGCCGCCGAGGCCTGGCGGGTGCACAAGCTGGACGAGGTGGCCGGCCTCAGAGGGCGGCGAGAGCAGCTCACGGCCGTGATCGCTCGCGACAAGCGACTGCTGCGCTGCAAGCTGACCTGGCCCGCCGAGTCGCACACGGTGCGCTTGCAGGTGGGTGAGGCGGCCAAGCTGAAGCCCTGGATGGCATGAAGTGAACACCCCCGCGCCGCTTCGCGTCACCCCCTCAAGGGAGCGATGCCAGTCGTCCGGCAAAGCCGGCCCGACGGCATCTCTGGATGAGGCCCTTCCCTCCGGAAAGGCTCGTGAACCCCGCCGAGCCTCAGAACTTCAGGCCCAGGCTGAGCGTATAGCCGTCGATCTTCACGCCGCTCTTGTCGAGATAGTTCATGTAGTCGAGGCTGAGGGTGAGCTTGTCGGTGGGCAGCAGGCGCACACCGGCACCGTAGGAAAAGCCGCTGTCGCTGCCTGTTCCCAGCCCTTCGAAGCGGACCCGTGTCTCGGCCACGCCAGCCCGTCCAAACAGCTCCACCAGGCCCAGGTTCAGGCGCGAGGCGAGGTAGACGCCCAGAAATTCGTCCACCTTCACGCGGGAGTCGATGCCCCCGCTGCCGCGCAGACGGTCGTCGCGCACGCCGGTCCCGATCATGCCCTCCACCCCCAGGCCAGCGAAGGGAGAAATGCCGAGCATGGCGCGCGCCATGGCGGGCTCCGATTTGACGGACACGCCCAGCACCGGCACCGACACACTGGCAGACAAGGCGGTATAGCCCAGTTCACCGTAAATGGATTGCGCCTGAGCGGCAGGCACTGCCATCAGCCCCGCGAGCCCGGTTGCATAGGCGAGATGACGCAGCTTGTTCATGAAGAAGTCCTTCCTGGAATGGATAAAACCTGCATTCTAGGAAAGAGGCCCATCAGGCGAGCCCCTTGAGGACTTTGAAACACCGGTCAACCGCGTGTCGGCGTGGCATGACACATGCCACCGCTGCCGCAGCCCACTCAAGCGGTGGGCAAATGGATCGCGATCTCCTGGTCGAACTGTTGCACCGTGGCCGAGTTCTTGAAATTGCGCAGGCCATCGCGGATGCGTGGCAAGGCAGCCTGCAGATCGGCGGCATTCTTGCAGGACTCCACGCGCATGGCCAGGGTCTCGCCCATGGGGCCGAGCTGGTCGTTGATGAAACGCACGACCCGCCGACGGGCATCCGGGAACGGCCATGCTGCGTCGACAAAGGGGGGCAGCGTGTCCACCGCCGCCTGCCCCCCGCCGGCCTCTGCACTGGCTGCCATCGGTGGTGATGTCGTGGGGCCGGTGCCGGCCTGGCCTTGCACCCAGCCCTGGGTGACCAGTTGATCCAGCAAAGGGCCCGCCGCGCCATCGGCACCCAGCATCTTGTCGAGCTCGGCCACGGTCCGCTTGCCGTCGGTCATGATCAGCAGCGAACGCAGCCGGGGCGTGAGACCTGGTGGACGGCTGGTCAGAGCCTCCCGCCCTTCATCCGTCTTGGAGAAGACCGCAGTTTTGTCCATCTGGAAACTTCCTTTGAGCAGGAATGTAGCGACAGCCCCCTGGAACGGCTAGGGGGTTTGACCCCAGGCGTGACAACTACGAGACGGACAAATTTCACGCCGAGGCCAAGAAGTTCCGATACACCCCGTTCCCGAGAGGCCTGAGCTACGCACGGTGGCCTAAGCGCGACCGCTGGTCCACCACCCGCTTGGCCTTGCCCTGACTGCGCTCCACCCCGCCTTCGGGCCTGAGCTCCACCTCCACACTGCTGCCCACGAACCCCTTCACTTCGTGCTGCAGCATCTTGGCAGCAGCGCGCGCTTCGATGCTGTCGGGCGCCAGGCCCGGCCGTGTCTCCACGATCACCGTCAGGTTGTCCATGGGCCCTTCGCGGGTCAGCAGGCACTGGTAATGGGCCGTGAGCTCGGGGCGCTTGAGGATGAGTTCTTCGATCTGGGTGGGAAACACGTTGACGCCGCGCACGATCATCATGTCGTCGCTGCGGCCGGTGATCTTCTCCATGCGGCGCATGGTGCGCGCGGTGCCAGGCAACAGGCGGGTGAGATCGCGCGTGCGGTAGCGGATGATGGGTAGCGCCTCCTTGGTCAGGCTGGTGAAGACCAGTTCGCCCATCTCGCCGTCGGCCACCGGTTCGCCCGTTTCGGGGTGGATGATCTCAGGATAGAAATGGTCCTCCCAGATGGTCGGTCCATCTTTGGTTTCCACACATTCGTTGGCCACGCCCGGCCCCATCACTTCAGACAGGCCATAGATGTCCACGGCATCGATGTTCATGCGCGTTTCAATCGCCACGCGCATGTCGTTGGTCCAGGGCTCGGCGCCGAAAATACCCAGGCGCAAACTGCTTTCGCGCGGGTCGATGCCCTGCCGCTCGAATTCGTCGGCAATCGCCAGCATGTAGCTGGGCGTGACCATGATGATGTCGGGCCGAAAATCCTGGATCAGTTGCACTTGGCGTTCGGTCTGCCCACCACCGAAAGGCACCACGGTGAGGCCCAGCTTCTCGGCGCCGTAGTGCGCGCCCAGACCACCGGTGAACAGGCCGTAGCCGTAGCTCACGTGCACCAGATCGCCGGGCCGGGCACCGCTGGCACGGATGCTGCGCGCCACCACGGTGGCCCAGGTGTCAATGTCCTTGAGGGTATAGCCCACCACCGTGGGTTTGCCGGTGGTGCCGCTGCTGGCGTGGATGCGCGCACATTTTTCACGCGGCACGGCAAACATGCCGAAGGGATAGCTGTCGCGCAAATCCTTCTTGGTGGTGAAGGGAAACTTCGCCAGATCGGCCAGGCTGCGGCAGTCGTCCGGATGCACGCCCGCCGCATCGAACTTGGCCCGGTAGACGGGTGAGTTGGCATAGGCATGGCGCAGCGTGGCCTGCAGGCGTTTGAGCTGCAGCGCGCGCAACTCGTCGACGCTGGCCTTTTCAATCGGTTCGAGCGGGAAGTGGTTCATGCGCCCACCTCTTCAGGGAATACGTGACCAGGTATTTGCGCGCTCTTGCCCCGGAACATGGCCACCACCTCGCCTTTCTGGTTCGTGACCTTCATGTCGTAAATGCCGTGCCGGCCCTGCAGGGTCTGCTCCAGGCCTTCGCAGGTGAGCACATCGCCTTGATGGCCGGGTTTGAGGAACTCGATGCTGCAGCCGGCCGCCACCGCGTTTTTGTTGTAGCTGTTGCAGGCGTAGGCGAAAGTGGTGTCGGCCAGGGTGAAGATGAAGCCACCGTGGCAGATCTGGTGGCCGTTGAGGTGCAGCGGCTGGACAGCCATGCGCATCACGGCACGCCCGGGCGCCACACTCACCAGCTCAATGCCCATGGTCTCGCGTGCCGCCACGTCTGCCGAGAACATCGTCTCACCCACCCGGGTGGCGCGGTCTTGAGGTGTCACCGTCATTCCCCTTTGAACCGCGCCGGGCGTTTTTCGCGAAACGCCATCACGCCTTCGATGTAGTCGTGGGTCTTGCCCAGTGCCGACTGCGTGTCTCGTTCCATATCCAGCTGTTCACTGAAGCTGCGCGTGCCCGCCTCGCGCAACAGTGCCCGGGTGGCCACCAGGGCCTTGGTCGGCATGGCAGCGAGCTTGTCTGCCAAGGTGAGGGCCGCGGCCACCGGGTCGTCAGCCACGTCCCAGATCATGCCCCAGTCCTTGGCCTGCTGAGCAGGCAGCTTGTCACCCGTCATGGCCAGCGCCATCGCCCGCGCCAAGCCCAGACGCTCAACCAGCAACCAGCTGCCACCGGCGTCCGGGATCAGGCCGATCTTGCTGAATGCCTGGATGAAACTCGCGCCGGGTGCGGCAATCGCCATGTCACAACACATCGCCAGCGAAGCGCCCGCCCCCGCCGCCACGCCATTGACGGCGGCGATGCTGGGCATGCGCAGGTTCTGAAACCGTCTGGCCGTCGGGTTGAAGGCCTGCTCGATGACCGGGCCGGGGTCGGCGCGCTGCACCAGGTCGGGTCCGGGCTCAAAGTCGAATTCGGCCAGATCGGCACCCGCGCAGAACCCACGGCCCGCACCCGTGATGACCAAGGCCCGGATCGCGGGATTGCCTTCGGCGCGGTCGAGTGCGGCCCAGAGTTCGCGATGCATGGCGCGCGTGAAACTGTTGAGGGCATCGGGTCGGTTGAGCGTGACCAGGGCCACCGCGCCACGCTCCTCATACAGGATGGAACTCGCCGGTGGCGTTGCCGTTGACGGGGCATTCATGTGATGTTGTCTCCTCGGATGCAGGTGCTTGGCACCCTGTCGGTTGATGCTTGAAGCCAATTTACCATTAACCGACCCAACGGTCGGCTAATGTTTTCCCTTGGTGGAGGCCGCTATAGTCGACCTTGACATTGACGTACACGTCAATTCACCCCACCACCCTACTCCAGCAGAGGAAAGCCATGAGCGAGACAGCCACCCCCGAACTCATCACCGTGCGCACCGAAGGGCGCGTGGGCATCGTCACCCTGAACCGCCCCAAGCAGCTCAATGCCCTGAACAACCAGCTCATGGACGAGCTGGGCGCGGCCCTCAAGGCCTTCGACGCCGACGAAACCATCGGCTGCATGATCGTCACCGGCAGCGAAAAAGCCTTTGCGGCCGGCGCCGACATCGGCGCCATGGCCACCTACAGCTTCGCCGACGTCTACAAGGGCGACTACATCACCCGCAACTGGGAAACCATCCGCAGCGTGCGCAAGCCGGTGATTGCTGCGGTCAGCGGTTTCGCCCTGGGCGGCGGCTGCGAACTCGCCATGATGTGCGACTTCATCATCGCCGCCGACAACGCCAAGTTCGGCCAGCCCGAAATCAAGCTCGGCATCATCCCCGGCGCGGGCGGCACCCAGCGCCTGCCTCGCGCCGTGGGCAAGGCCAAAGCCATGGACATGGCCCTGACCGGCCGCATGATGGACGCCACCGAGGCCGAGCGCGCGGGCCTGGTCAGCCGCGTGGTGCCGCTGGACAAGCTGATGGACGAAGCCCTGGGCGCCGCCCTGCAGATCTGCGAGTTCTCGCTGCCGTCGGTGATGGCTGCCAAGGAATGTGTCAACCGTGCCTTTGAAGGTGGCCTGTCGGATGGCGTGATGTTCGAACGCCGCCTGTTCCATGCGATGTTCGCCACCGAGGATCAAAAAGAAGGCATGGATGCGTTCGTGAACAAGCGCAAGGCGGTGTTCAAGCACAGCTGAACCTGTTACCCCCATACCCCGCCGCTGCCCGGTAGCCCGCGTCACTGGCGGTGTGAAGAGGTTCAAAAATCTGGCTATAATTCCGGGCTTCGGCGATATAGCTCAGTTGGTTAGAGCGCAGCATTCATAATGCTGATGTCGGTGGTTCAAGTCCACCTATCGCCACCAAATTTCAGAAGCGGACTCCGGCGACGGGTCCGCTTTTTTGCATTCATGGCCCTCAAATCCACCATCTTCAAGGCACACCTGCAGGTGGCCGACATCGACCACGGCTACTACGCCGACCACGCGCTCACCCTGGCCCGCCACCCCAGCGAGACCGACGAGCGCATGATGGTTCGGCTGGTGGCACTGGCCATTCACGCGCACGAACTGCAGGACACCTGCGGTGGCGACGGCACGCTGGCTTTTGGCGCCGGCCTGTCAGACCCGGAGGATCCGGACGTGTCGCTCACCGACTTCACCGGTCGCAAGCGCATCTGGATCGAAGTGGGCCAACCCGAAGACAAGCCGCTGTTGAAGGCCTGCAGCAAGGCCGACGCGGTGTTCGTCTACGCCTTCGGCTCGGCGGCTGATGTGTGGTGGCGCGGCATTGAAAACAAGCTGACGCGGCTGGACAAGCTGCAGGTGTGGCGACTGCCCACCGAGGTGGCACCTGCGCTGGCCGCGATGGCTGAACGCAGCATGCAGTTGCAGGCCACGGTGCAGGAAGGGGTGCTCACGCTGTCCAGCACGCAGGGCAGCGTGCCCATCGAGCCGCTTCGCTGGAAATAAGGCTTTCGCAAAGCACCTACGCCAGCGGGATCGCCCATGCACTGTCCGGTTTGCGAACACACGCAGTGCCAAGCATTTCAGACCGTGGGAGATCGCAGCTACTGGCGCTGCTCCAATTGTCTGGCTACCTTTCTGCATCCCGAGCAGCGCCCAGGGCCGGACGCCGAACTCGCCGAATACCGGCTCCACCAGAACGCAGAAGACGACGCGCAGTACCGCCAGTTCCTGAAAAAGCTGAGCGACCCCTTGCTGCAGCGCTTGCCACCCTCCAGTCAGGGCCTGGACTATGGCTGTGGCCCGGGACCGGTACTGGCCGCCCTGCTGCGTGAAGGCGGGCACGCGGTCGCGCTGTACGACCCGTTCTTTCATCCAGACCGCTCGGTACTGTCTGTCACCTACGGCTTCATCACCTGCACCGAAGTGATCGAGCACTTCCATCAACCTGCCGTTGAATTCCGCCGGTTTGACTCACTGCTGTCGCCAAGCGGCTGGCTGGCGCTGATGACGAATTTCCAGACCGACGACAACCGGTTTGCCGGCTGGCACTACCGCCGTGACCCCACCCACGTGGTGTTCTACCGCGAGGCCACGCTGCAATGGCTGGCGCAACACCACGGCTGGACGTGCGAAATCCCCTGCCCCAACGTGGCCCTGATGCAAAAGCCGGCCAGCGGGCCGTGAACGTGGTGCGTCACCCCGCGTGCTTGCCTGGCTGCCAACCGCGACGTGTGGCGCCTCATTCTGCGCAAATGCGCGCGGCCTGACGAGCCTTGGGGCGACGGCCGTCGTGCGACAATCCACGCCTGTTCGCCACCGGCGTTCCGCCTTTTCCACAGCCTCTGGACACATACCATGAACCGCTGCCTCGCTGCTCTCTCCGTCACCTCATTTCGCGCACACGCGCTGGCTGCCACGCTGGCGCTGATTGCTTCGCCGTGGGCCGTTGCCCAAACCCAGCCCGTGCGCAACTTCCCAGACAGCGCACTGCGCGCCAAGATGGTGGTGGTGCAGCCACCCGAGATCACGCTCAATGGCGAACCGGCCCGCCTCTCACCAGGTTCGCGCATCCGCAACCAGAACAACACGCTGGTGCTGTCTGGTGCCCTGGTCGGCCAGGAGGTGCTGGTGAACTATGTGCGTGACGGCCAGGGCCTGATCCACGAAGTCTGGGTGCTCAACCCTGCGGAAGCGGCCGAAAAGCGCGCGGGTGCGGCCGCCGAGCGCAATTTCCGTTTCTCGTCAGAGTCGGCGCCCAACCCGAACGCCCCCGCCAGGTCCAACTGAGGCCTGTCGCCAGCATTGCGCTCGCGCTGCGAAACGCGTGCGCCCCGACCCTTCCGCGCGAAGGGGTCCAATCAGGCCCTGTTCAGGGCCAAAGCGTGATACCCGGATTCCCCCATGAGCAAAAAAGTCTTCATCAAAACCTTTGGCTGCCAGATGAACGAGTACGACTCGGACAAAATGGCCGATGTGCTGGGCGCCGCCCAGGGCTACGAACCCACGCAGGACGTGGAAGAGGCCGACCTGATCCTGTTCAACACCTGCTCGGTGCGAGAGAAGGCTCAGGAGAAGGTATTTTCTGATCTGGGCCGCATCAAGCACCTGAAGGAAAAAGGCGTGCTCATTGGCGTGGGTGGCTGCGTGGCCAGCCAAGAAGGCGCCGAGATCATCAAGCGTGCGCCGTATGTGGACGTGGTGTTCGGCCCGCAGACGCTGCACCGCCTGCCCGAGATGCTGAACCAGCGTGCGCGCCTGTCAACGCCGCAGGTCGACATCAGCTTCCCTGAGATTGAAAAGTTCGACCACCTGCCGCCCGCCAAGGTGGACGGCGCATCGGCCTTCGTCTCCATCATGGAAGGCTGTTCCAAATACTGCAGCTACTGCGTGGTGCCCTACACGCGCGGCGAAGAGGTGAGCCGCCCGTTTGACGACGTGCTGGTGGAAATCGCCGGCCTGGCCGACCAGGGTGTGAAGGAAGTGAACCTGCTGGGCCAGAACGTCAACGCCTACCGTGGCCCCATGGGTGACACGGGTGAGATCGCCGACTTTGCCCTGCTGCTGGAATACGTGGCTGAGATCCCGGGCATCGAGCGCATCCGCTACACCACCAGCCACCCCAACGAGTTCACGCCCCGATTGATCGAGGCCTACGCGAAGATCCCGAAGCTGGTGAACCACCTGCATCTGCCGGTGCAGCACGGCAGCGACCGCATCCTCATGGCCATGAAACGCGGCTACACCGCCATGGAATTCAAGAGCACGGTGCGCAAGCTGCGCGCCATCCGGCCCAACCTGTCCATGAGCAGCGACTTCATCGTGGGCTTCCCCGGCGAGACCGACGAAGATTTCGACAAGATGATGAAGCTCATCACCGACGTGGGCTTCGACGCCAGCTTCAGCTTCATCTTCAGCCCGCGGCCCGGCACACCTGCTGCCAACCTGCCCGACGACACGCCGCACGCGGTCAAGCTCAAGCGGCTGCAACACCTGCAGGCCACCATAGAAGAGAACGTGAAGCGCATCAGCGCCAGCCGCGAAGGCACGGTACAGCGCATCCTGGTGGAAGGGCCATCGCGCCGGCCGGGCAAGGATGAGGACGGGAATCCCAGGGCAGAACTCATGGGCCGCACCGAATGCAACCGCATCGTCAATTTCGACGGCGGACCGAACGCCGCGCGTCTGGTGGGCCAGCTCATCGACGTGCTGATCACCGAAGCCCGGCCCCATTCGCTGCGTGGCGAGGTGCGGGTACGCGAGACCCACTGACATTCAGATGTTGTGAGAGCGCCTCGCTTCTCCTTTCCACAGCTGCTGCTGGTTGCCTTCGTGCTCATCGGCGCGTTACTGGGTGCTGCGGCCGTGCGTGCCCTGTTCACGCTCGACACCCTCATGGCACAAAGCCGCGAAAGCGCCGCCCAAGCGATTGCCCTGACCACCGCCGCACAGTCGCTGAGCGAACGCAGCCTGAACATGGAACGCGCTGCGCGCCAGTCGCTGGTGTTGCGTGACAACCAGCTGCGGCTGCGATTTGAGGAAACAGCGGCCAATGCCGCCGACATCCTCGCCAGCCTTGAGAGCAACGAGCTTCCTCCTGAACAGGCCAGCGCCTGGCGCAACCAGCTGGCATCAATCGCCGGTCTGCTCGAAGGCACGCCCGAGACGGCTCTGGACCGCGAACGCGATGTGACGCTGGCGTTCCGCGACCTGGACGTGCACAGCGGCGCCATTGCACAAACCGTTCAGAACATCATCGGCAACCGCAACGATGCCTTGCAGGCCCGTTTTGCGTCCAGCCGCCAGCAACTCACCCGCCAGGTCCTGGGATCGATCGGGGTGGCGGTCGTGATGGCGCTGGGGTTCGGCATCTGGCTGGCTCGCCCTTTCAAGCGGCTGGAAAAGGCGATCAAGGGCCTGGGCGAAAACCGGCTGGACGTGCCGATCGACATCGCAGGTCCTTCAGACGTGCGGCGTGTGAGCCAGCAACTGGAATGGCTGCGACTGCGGTTGACCGAGCTCGACGCCGACAAGGCGCGCTTTCTGCGCCACATCTCGCACGAGCTCAAGACGCCGCTGGCCTCGCTGCACGAAGGGGTGGCGGTGCTTGGCGACGGCGTGGCCGGGCCGCTCAACCCCAGTCAGGCCGAGGTGGTGAACATCCTGCAGCACAACACCCAGATGCTGCAGGGCCAGATCGAAGCCTTGCTGCGGTTCAACGCGGCCGCGTTTGAGGCACGGCAACTGCGACGGGAAAGAACCGACTTGCGCGAGCTGCTGGAAGAACAGGTCGATGTGCAGCGCCTGCACTGGCAGTCCCACGCCCTGACCGTGCGCATCGAGGGCCCTTCCCTGGTGCTGCAGGTGGACCGCGAAAAAATGGCTTCGGCAGTGGGCAACCTGCTGTCCAATGCCATCCGCCATTCCCCCCGCGGCGGCCATATCCGCCTCACGCTCTCGGATCAAGCCGGGCTGGCCTGCATCGACATCGTGGATCAAGGTCCCGGCGTGGCAGAGGCTGATCGTGACCGCATTTTCGAACCCTTTTTCCGCGGAGAACGCCAGCCTGAAGATGCCGTTCGTGGCACGGGTATCGGTCTGTCCATCGTGCACGAGTACATTGTGGCCCACGGCGGTCGGGTCTTTCTGCTGCCAGACAGTGCCAGCGCCCACTTTCGCATCGAGTTGCCCCATGTTCAATGACTTCTGTCGGGTCACGACCGCCCTTCGGTCGCAAGCCCGCTTGACGCGCCCCGCCGCACTGTTGCTGGCCTCGGCGATGAGCCTGGGCCTGGCGGCCTGTGCCAGCTCCAAAGCGCCAGACTCGGTGACTGCTCCACCGGCCTCCACGGTTCCTGCGCCCGTGATGGAGCCCCCACCGATTGCCGCCCCATCGCCTCCGGTCACCAGCCCGACGCCTGCAGAGCCCGCACCCGTGCCGACCCCGGCGATCACGGGAACCCAACTGCTTGCACTCGGGGATTTGATTTCCCTGTTGGAGCATGCCGAACGACTGCGCAGTTTCACGCCGGCGGAACTGCAAAATCACATTTCAACGATGGGTGACCCGGGCAGCAACCCGGTGCGGCAAATGCAATTGGCCCTGGCCTTGTCCTTCACCCATCAACCGCCTGACACGGCTCGTTCATTGGGCCTGCTGCAAAGGGTCATCAACCACACCTCGCCAGAAAGCGCCACGCTCAAGCCGCTGGCGCGCCTGCTGGCTGCCAATCTGATGAACCAGCGCCGGCTGGAAGACACCGTGGACAGACAGTCACAACAATTGCGCGACAGTGGGCGCCGCATTGAACAACTCAATGAGCGACTGGAAGCCATGCGCGCGATCGAACGCAGCCTGATTCCGCGCCCACCACCGCCAGGCAGCAACGGCAACCGTCCTTCCCCTCAATGAGTGCCACCTTTGAACCCCACGCAGCTCCACCAAGCAAACCGCGCGCCCGTATTCTGGTGGTGGACGACGACGCCGACATGCTGCGCCTGCTGGCCATGCGACTGGGGGCGGCGGGCTACCAGGTCACGTCGGTGGGATCGGCCGAAGCGGCATTGAGCCAGCTCGACATTGAACGGCCCCAACTGGTGCTTTCCGATGTGCGGCTTCCAGGCAAGGATGGTCTGGCCCTGTTCGACGAAATCCGCTCGCGCCACCCTTCATTGCCGGTGATCCTGCTCACCGCCCACGGGACCATTCCCGACGCGGTCGAGGCCACCGCGCGGGGGGTGTACACCTACCTCACAAAACCCTACGACGCCAAGGAACTGCTGGAAAAAATCGCACAGGCCCTGGCGCTGGGTGCGCCCACCAGCCCCAGCTCGCAAGCCGATGAAGAGTGGCGGGCGGACGTGATCAGCCGCTCCAACCGAATGGCCGACCTGCTGGCTGAGGCCCGCATGATCGCGCAGTCGGACGCCAGCGTGCTGCTGCGTGGCGACAGCGGCACCGGCAAGGAAATGCTGGCGCGCGCCATCCACCGCGCCAGTCCTCGCGCCAAGAAGCCCTTCATTGCGGTGAACTGCGGCGCCATTCCCGAAGCCTTGCTCGAATCCGAACTCTTCGGTCACGTCAAAGGCGCCTTCACCGACGCGGTGACCAACCACAAGGGCCTGTTCCAGACCGCCGATGGCGGCACACTGCTGCTGGACGAGATCGGTGACATGCCGCCCGCGCTGCAGGTGAAACTGCTGCGCGTGCTGCAGGAACGCGCCATCCGGCCGCTGGGCTCCAGCCAGTCGATTCCGGTGGACGTGCGCATCATCTCGGCGACCCACCGAAACCTGGAAGAAGCCATGGCCGAGGGCCAGTTCCGCGAAGACCTTTACTACCGGCTCAACGTGGTCACGCTCACCTTGCCCACCCTGGCCGAACGCCGCGAAGACATCGCCCTGCTGGCCAACCACTTCCTGGCCAAGCTGGCCAGGAAGTACGGCAAGCGCAGTTCCGGCTTTGCACCCGAGGCACTGAAGGCGCTGACCATGGCTTCATGGCCAGGCAACGTGCGCCAGCTCTACAACGTGGTCGAGCAGGCGTGTGCGCTGACCACCACACCGCTGGTGTCGCTGGCGCTGGTGCAGCGCGCGCTGCGCACCCCGTCGACCGAGGTGCTCAGCTTCACTGACGCCCGCCAGCGTTTCGAACGCGACTACCTGGTTGGCCTGCTCAAGATGACCGACGGCAACGTGGCAGACGCCGCGCGCCTGGCGCAGCGCAACCGTACCGAGTTCTACCGGTTGCTGCAAAAGCACGAACTCACCCCTGGCCTGTTCAAAAGCGACGGATCGGGCGTTGCCACAGGACCCCACGACGATCCTGTCGCTGATGAGTGACAGCGCCAAGTCCTTGTTTTTAAAAGCCTTCCCCCTCGAACCCAGGTGAATTGTCGCCGTTTGGCGACAAAAACAGGGGCATTGAAGCGCCTAATCAGGCCTGGCCTCGGGAAAACCCGCGAACCGCGTGTACAAGCCTTTGATTTCAAAGCCTTTTCAGCGCTTGGCACGGGCCTTGCCCTCTACAGGGCATGGCAACATTTTTTCCCCTGTTTTTTCCCCCTGGACGCTTGCGCGGCTGGGTGCTGCTGGGCGGGCTCGCGGCCACGCTGGTCGGGGCGTCGGCCCATGCGCAGGCCTTTGATTTCGATGAACTGACCCGGCTGGCCCAGACCCGCGCTGGCGAGCCCTTTCGCGCAAACAGCGACAAGCTCCCCCCCGCACTTGCCAACATCACTTACGACCAGCTGCGCGACATCCGCTTCAAAACCGACCGCTCCGTCTGGCGCGCTGAAAAGCTGCCCTTTGAAGCCCAGTTCTTCCATCTGGGCCTGTACCAGACCGAGCCGGTCCGCATCCACGAGATCACCCCGAACGGCACCGTGCGCCACCTGCCTTACAGCGGCGCCGATTTCGACTACGGCAAGAACACCTTTGACCCGAAGCCCTGGGGCGATCTGGGCCACGCGGGCTTCCGGCTGCACTACCCGCTCAACAACAATGCCTACAAAGACGAACTGATCGTCTTTCAGGGCGCCAGCTACTTCCGCGCCCTGGGTGCGGGCCAGCAGTACGGCCTGTCGGCCCGCGGCCTGGCCATCGACACCGTGGGCGGCACCGGCGAGGAGTTTCCGCGGTTCACCGAATTCTGGATCCAGCGCCCCGCTGTCAACGCCAGCGAAGTGACCGTGCTGGCCCTGCTGGAATCGCCGCGCGCCACCGGCGCTTACCGGTTCGTGGTGCGCCCGGGCCAGCAGACGACCACCACGGTGAACGCCCGCGTGTTCCTGCGCAAGGGCGCCAACGCAGTCAACACGCTGGGCATCGCGCCGCTGACCAGCATGTTCCTCTCGGGCGAGAACCAGCCCATGGCGGGCGATTTCCGTCCTGAAGTGCACGACTCCGACGGCCTGATGATGGTCACCGGCCAGGGTGAGTGGCTATGGCGCCCACTGCAGCGCCCCCAAGCGCCGGTGGTGAGCTCTTTCAGCATGACCGATCCGCGCGGTTTCGGCCTGATGCAGCGCGACCGCCGTTTTGCCAGCTACGAGGACGTGGAAGCGCACTACGAGCGCCGCCCCAGCGCCTGGATCAAGCCCCTGGGGCAGTGGGGTGCCGGCCGAGTGGAGCTGGTGCAGTTGCCCACGCCGGACGAAACCCACGACAACATCGTCGCGTACTGGGTGCCGGCGAGGTTGCCCGCGCCCGGCCAACCGCTGGAGCTGAGCTATGAACTGGCCTGGCAAGGCGAAGCGCAACAACGCCCACCATCGTCCTGGGTCACCCAAACGCGCCGGGGCTATGGCTACACCAAGCTCACACCCGAAGAACAGAAGGCCCAGCCCCAGTACGTGCTCGATTTCGCCGGACCCGCGCTGGATGCCCTACCAGCCGACGCCGAGGTGCGTGCGATGGTCAGCGCCGATGCCAACGGCCGCCTGCTCGAAACCCTCGCCTACCCCAACCCCGCCACGCGCTCATGGCGCGTGAGCCTGCGTGTGCAACGCATCGACCCCACCAAGCCGGTCGAACTGCGCGCCTTCCTCCAACACCAGAACGACACAGTGAGCGAAACATGGACACATCTGCTGCTACCCGAATGAGCGCCGCGCCGGGCCGCCCCCAAGCAAGCTCGCACCAGAACGCGTCACATGGAGGCACATCAATGAATGCCGAACCCATCTCGATCCTCCCGGCGCGCAGCCTGCTGCGCGAAGACCGCCACCCCAACGCATTCACCGCACCGCCGCTGAATCGCGGCTCCATGGTGCCCCGACCCTGGCGTGGCTTCTGGAACAGCGTCGGCACCTCCCTGCTCAGCACGGCCAGCCGACTGCTCCCGCCCCGCACACCAGCGGTGCCAGACACCACCGTTCCAGAAAGCTGGGAGCGCGCCGCCAACCGTCGCCGCGGTGTGTTCGCGCTGCTCACGCTGCTCACCACCGCCTTCGCCACGGTCTTGTTCGCACAATCCCAACCCGTGCACGACAACGCCTGGCTGCAATACGGTCAACTGGCGTTGTTCGCGGTGCTCTCGGCCTGGGTGGTCACCGGCTTCGTCACCGCCGTCATGGGTTTCTGGGTCACGCTGCGCGGCGACGCGCACACGCTCACTGCGGCGTCGGTGCGCGACCACGCCATGAACCCCGATGCCCGCACCGCGATCATCATGCCCATCTGCAACGAAGATGTGGCCACGGTGTTTGCCGGCCTGCGCGCCACCTGTGAGTCGCTCGCGGCCACAGGGCACAACAAGCAGTTTGATGTGTTTGTGCTGTCGGACAGCTACGATCCCGCCATCGCTGCCGCCGAGCGCGCCGCCTGGGAACGCCTGCGTGGCGACCTGGCAGCACAAACCGATCTGCCGCCCATCGAGGTCTACTACCGCCTGCGCACGCGCCGCACCCACCGCAAGGCCGGTAACGTGGCCGATTTCTGCCGCCGCTGGGGCAAGGACTACCGCTACATGGTGGTGCTCGATGCCGACAGTGTCATGAGCGGAAGTTGCCTGGTCTCGATGGTCAAGCTGATGGAAGCCAACCCCAAGGCCGGCATCGTGCAGACGGCCACGCAGGCCATTGGCCACGCCACTCTGCACGCCCGCGCGCAGCAGTTCGCCTCCCGCGTCACCGGTCGCCTCTTCACGCTGGGCATGCAGTTCTGGCAACTCGGAGAGTCGCACTACTGGGGCCACAACGCCATCATCCGCGTCGAACCCTTCATGAAGCACTGTGCCCTCGCGCCCATCAAGGGCACGGGTGGCATGTCGGGCGGCATCATGTCGCACGATTTCGTTGAGGCCGCGCTGATGCGCCGCGCCGGTTACCACGTGTGGCTGGTGTCCGACCTCACCGGCAGCTACGAGCAGCAGCCGCCTGATCTGCTGAGCGAACTGCAGCGTGACCGCCGCTGGTGCCAGGGCAACCTGCAGAACTCGCGCCTGATGGCCGAACCCGGTATCCATCGCGTGCACCGCGCCATGTTCGTCATTGGCGCCATGTCCTACCTGTCCGCTCCCATCTGGCTGGCCTTCATGACATTCGGCACAGCCCTCTGGGTGAGCAACACCAGCGTGGTGCCGCAGTGGAGCGCCATCCCCGCCGAGATTCGTACGCTGTGGGTCTGGACACTGTGCATGCTGTTCATGCCTCGCGTGCTGGGTTTGCTGGCGGTGTTCCTCAAAGGCGGCCAGAAGGCGTTTGGCGGCACGGGCGCCCTGCTGGGCAGCGCTGCCATGGAAACCGTGCTGGCCATGCTGCAGGCCCCTGTGCGCATGCTCGCTCATTCGCTCTTCGTGCTCACGGCCATCACCGGCATCAAGCTCGACTGGAAATCGCCACCCCGCGAAGCCTCCGGCATTTCATGGGGAACCGCCGTCACCCGCCTCGCGCCCATGACCTTGATCGTCGTTCTGTTGGGCGTTGGTGTGGCCCTGCTCAACGTCTACGCCTTGCTGTGGCTGGTGCCCATCGCGCTGCCGCTGTTGCTGGCGGTGCCGATCACGGTGATGACCAGCCATGTGACGCTGGGAGAGCGCATGCGTTCGCTGGGCGTGCTGCTGATTCCTGAAGAGTCGTGGTCCCCCGCCGTGCTGCGCCGGGCCTGGCGCCATGCCGCTCGGTTGGCCATGCCCCAGGTCGCCTGAACGCTGAGCACTGCGACCTGAGCGAGATACCGACCCGCTGAGGCAGCGGGCGGCTTCAGAGATTGGGCGTTTTTCGGAGGAACGAAAGACGCTCAGCCTCTCAGATAGCGTTCGTCCGACCAGGTGGCCAGGTATTTCGGCGCAAACGCTACGCCAATGGCAGCGAACATGCCCGTGAGAAAAGCGTCGCCCCAGGCCATCAGCCAGCGGGCCACCAGCGCCTGTTCCAGGGCCACGCCGTCCACCTGATGGTGGGTCCACTCAAACAGCGCACCGGCCAGAAACACCACCAGCGCGGTGCCCAGAAAGCCGCGGCCCAAGGTATAGACAAAAATATTCGAAGGCAACCAGCGCCGGATCAAAGCGCCCAGGCCCAGGGCCAGCGTGGCAGGCAACAGCCCCACCCACACCCATTGCGTCAATGCAGCGTACCCGTCCGACGGACCCAGCCCCCACACCACAAGCGCGACCACGGCCAGCACGGGCACAGCCAGTGGCCAGCCCAGGGCCAGCACCAGCAAGCAGGCGCCAGAGAACTGGACCGGCAAGCCATTCGGCAGGAACTGCGGCAGCAGCCACAACATGGGCAGCAGCACCACGGCCGCCAGGGCGGGTGTCAGCAGCGGGCCCTGCAACATGCGCCAGGGCCGCAATGCCAGCGCAGTGGCCATGCACAGCAGGCCAATGGCAATTTCGAGGATCATCAGCATGGTGGGCCCATTTTCGCCACCCTCAGTAGATCCGGCCTGCGAAAGATCAAGCCATGATCCTGGGAACTGACGCTTCCAGGCGGATCACCCCATGCCGGGCAGCTTGGGCATGCCTTTCATGCCCCCCATGCGCTTGATCATCTTCATCATGCCACCGCCCTTCATCTTCCTCATCATGCCCTGCATCTGCTCGAACTCCTTGAGCAGGCGGTTGACTTCCTGAACGTGCACGCCGGCGCCGGCAGCGATGCGGCGCTTGCGTGTGGCTTTGATGATGTCCGGGCGGGTGCGCTCCTTGAGCGTCATGCTGCAGATGATGCCTTCCTTGCGCTTGATGTCTTTCTCGGCGCGGTTCATGTCGACCTCGCTGGCCTTGGCCGCCATGGCGCCTGGCAGCTTGTCCATCAGGCTGGAGAGGCCCCCCATCTGTTTCATCTGGCGGATCTGATCCAGAAAGTCGTTCAGGTCGAAGCCCTCACCGCTCTTGACCTTGGCGGCCAGCTTCTGCGCGGCAGCCATGTCCACGCCGGCCGTGACCTGTTCGACCAGGGCCACGATGTCGCCCATGCCCAGGATGCGCCCCGCATGGCGTTCGGCATCAAACACCTCCAGTCCGTCGATCTTTTCGGAGATACCGGCAAACTTGATCGGCGCACCCGTGATGGCCCTCACCGACAAGGCGGCACCACCTCGCGAGTCGCCGTCGGTCTTGGTCAGGATGATGCCGGTGAGAGGCAGGGCTTCCTTGAACGCCTTCGCGGTGTTGATCGCATCCTGACCCTGCATGGCGTCGACCACAAACAAGGTCTCCACCGGATCCAGCGCGGCGTGCAGCTCCTTGATCTCGCGCATCAGCGCCTCGTCGATCGCAAGGCGACCGGCGGTGTCAACCAGCAGCACATCAAAATAGTGCTTGCGGGCGTAGTCGATGGCTGCGCGGGCAATGTCCACCGGCTTCTGATCCGCGGTGCTGGGGAACCATTCCGCCCCCGCCTGCGCGCTCACCATTTTGAGCTGTTCGATGGCCGCCGGACGGTAGACGTCGCCCGAGACGGTGAGCACCTTTTTCTTGCGCTTCTCGATCAGGTGTTTGGCCAGCTTGGCGGTGGTGGTCGTCTTGCCCGCGCCCTGCAGGCCCGCCATCAGGATCACCGCCGGTGGTTGCGCGGCCAGATTGATGTCTGCCACGCCAGCGCCCATGAGAGCCGCCAACTCGCGGTTGACGATGCCCACCATGGCCTGCCCAGGCGTCAGCGAACCCACCACCTCCTGTCCCAAGGCCTTCTCCTTGACCTTGGCAATGAAGTCGCGCACCACGGGCAGTGCCACATCGGCTTCCAGCAGTGCCATGCGCACCTCGCGCATCATGTCGGTGACATTGCTTTCGGTGATGCGGGCCTGGCCGCGCATTTCCTTGACGATGCGTGAGAGACGTTCGGAGAGGGCTGATGCCATGGTGCACTCGGGTGAGGGGGACAGACGCACCGCAAGAGCGGCTGGAAATGGGGCAGATTGACCAGTATTTCTCACAAACAGGTGTACCGGCCGGCAACGGCATTCGTAACAAGGCCGTTAAACTGTGCGGATGATTTTAGCTGTGCAACCCGCACGCGCGCGGGTGGTGGTGCCCGGTTCATGAACCTGCTGCCCACCCTCATGTCGAACCCGTCCGCCGCCCTGCTCTCGTCGGTGGCGGCCTTGTCGTACGCCGTGCTGGCCTGGGCCCACCAGAGAATGACACCGGCACAGGTGCGCGGCCTGCTGGCCACCGCATGGCTTCTTCACCTGGTGGTGCTGGTGCAGGGCTTGTTCACTCAACCCGTTCGATTTGGTTTTGCTCCGGCCATCTCCATCACCGCCTGGCTGGTGCTGACCGTCTACGTGGTGGAAAGCCGACTCTATCCACAATTGCGTGCGCGATGGACCCTGGCCGCCCTCGGTACCCTGGCGGTGCTGCTGGCCTTGATCTTCCCCGGTTCGCCTTACCCTGCCCTTCGTTCCGCCTGGCTGCCCCTGCACTGGGCCCTGGGCATCGCCTCCTATGGCCTGATTGCCGCCGCCGTGGTCCACGCCTGGCTGATGCAACGCGCGGAGGCCGCCATGCGTCAGGGCCACGCCACCGAGTCCACCATGCCCCTGCTGATGCTGGAGCGACTCACCTTCCGGTTCGTCGCAGCGGGTTTTGCCCTGCTGAGCGCCACCCTGCTCGCCGGGGGATGGTTCTCTGCCATGTTGCACCACGAATGGGTATGGGAGCACAAGACGGTGTTCTCCGTGCTGGCGTGGCTGACCATGGGTGTCTTGCTCCTGGGACGCTGGCGCCTGGGCTGGCGCGGGCGAACCGCCGTTCGGACCATCTACCTGGGCGCCGGTTTTCTGCTGCTGGGCTATGTCGGATCCCGCTTCGTGCTTGAAGTGGTGCTCCACCGCGCCTGAAACATCCCTTCCATGAAATACCTGCTCGTTCTGGCCGTGGTCCTGGTCGCCATCTACATCTGGCGGAACAACCGGCTCAAGGGCGACGATCCTCCAATCGCACAGCCGGAAAAACGATCGCGCAAGCTCGCGCCCCCCACCGTGATGGTCGCCTGCCTGCACTGCGGCACCCATCTCCCTGAGAGCGAAGCCGTCAAGGGTCGGCGCGGGGCCTATTGCTGCACCGAGCATCGCCAGTTAAGCGAAAGCAGTCAGGCATGACACCCTTGGGCCCAGGCTAGGATGAACAGCCCCCACGCTCACTTGGTTCGCTACCCCCCCGAGGGGGCGCGTCAATGCCTTCGGGCGGCCGGGCCTCACTGAAATGAAACGCCCCTGCGCCGCTTCGCGTCACCCCCTCAAGCGGGCGGCACTGGCCGTCCGGCAAAGCCGGTCCGGCGGTGTCCCTGAATGGGACCGTTTCATGCGTCGCGGGTCGCGCGCTGCACGGTGGAGCAACTGACATGGCACGGAACACCCATTCCCATTTCGCGCCGTCCTGGTTTTCGGTTTTCGAAACCGGCAGTTCGCATGGGCGCGAGCAGCAACTGAGGGCCTTCGTCCGGCTGTGGAGCGCGTTCATGCGCGCACGTGTCTTCATTGCTGGGGTGTTGCTGGCGCTGCAAGCGTTCGTGCTGCTCACCAAAGCAGGCGGCCCGGACTGGCTGGTGGCACTGTGTGCCGCGTACCTTTGCGCCACCCTGGCGGTGTTGCTCTGGTCACGGCCGATCGATCATGGCCAGGTGTTTCGTCTGCAATGGGTATTGACCATCGGTGTCGATATGGTGGTGTTTGCACTGCTGCAATACTTCCAGCAAGCCAGCCTCAACTACACGCCGCTGTTTGCCCTGCCGGTGCTGCTGGCATCCATCCTGGGGCCTTTGACGCTGGGCCTGGCCACCGCCGCCAGCGTGGCCTTGTACCTGCTCGGTGAAGCTTGGCTCAGCGCACCTTTGCTCAGCGAAGTTTCCACAGCGCGCTTTCTCCAGGCAGGCCTGACAGGCACCGGGTTCTTCCTTGTCGCGGTGCTGGCCAATCAGCTCGCCATCCGGCTGGCGAAGGAAGAGGCCCTGGCGCAAAGCAGCCAGGTGGCCGCCCGCAACCAGGCCGAGGTCAACGAACTGATCATCGAAAGCCTGACCGAGGGCGTGCTGGTGGCCGATCCGCATGGCGTCGTGCGCAGCGCCAATCCCGCCGCGCTGGCGATGCTGCTGGGCGAGGGACATTCCAGTGCCACGCGACTCCTGCTCTCCGTGAAAGAGAGCTGGGCGGGGTTGTCCCATCTGGTGAACGAGACCTTCGTGCTGGGTCAGCCGCTTCAATCGGAGATCACGCTTGACATCGACGAACTCACGACGCACCGACTGTATGCGCGCACACGACTCACTGTGCAGGGGGGCCGGGGCCGAGGCCTTTGCGTCGTGTTTCTTGAGGATCTGCGTGAGGTGGAAGCGCGCGTGCGAACCGAAAAGCTGGCGTCGATGGGCCGGATGTCGGCCGCGGTTGCACACGAGATCCGCAACCCGCTGTCGGCCATCACGCAGGCCAATGCCTTGCTCGACGAAGAGGTGCAAGGCCCGAGTCAGAAGAAGCTCACGCAGATGATCGAGCACAACGCCCAACGGCTTTCCCGCATCGTCGATGACATTCTCAATGTCGCACGGGCCCAGCCCAGTCAGATCGAAGGCCTGATCCCTTCGCTCCCGCTGGACGCCTCCATCCGCTACATCACACAGGAATGGTCGCGCCAGAACCCCTCGCGCGGCGTGCTGGGCGTGCATACCCACGCGCCGGCAGCCCACGTGGGCTTTGACCCCGAGCATCTGCGCAGGCTGTTGGTCAACCTGCTCGACAACGCGATGCGGCACGCCAGCGGCCAGCCCTCGTCGATCCGCGTCATTTCGCAACCCAGTGGCAACGACCGCGTGCGCCTGTCGGTCTGGAGCGACGGCGCACCGCTGGAGGCCGGGGTGCTCAAACATCTGTTCGAGCCTTTCTTCTCTTCAGAGAGCCGGTCCAGCGGACTGGGGCTCTACATCTGCCGCGAGCTCTGCGAGCGGTACGGTGCGCACATCGCCTACCAGCGCACGCGGCTCGACCAGCGCGATGGCAACGAGTTCTATGTGATCATAGCCGCCTCGAATGGACAGACCCGCCAACCTGTCCAACAGAACCTGGCCTATGCGCCGGGGGACTCCATTCCGTCCATGACAAGGCCCGGGCCGCTTCGCGGTGCCACCTGACAGGCCCACCCACCCTACCGCCCAGAATGACTGCGCCACCCATTGCTTCGGTCCTCGTTGTGGACGATGAGCCCGACCTTCGGACCCTCTACGAACTGACCCTGCTGCGCGAAGGTCATGAGGTGACTTCGGCGCCCGACCTGGAGCAGGCCCGAGAGTGGCTGGCGCAGAAGCACTTCGACGTGCTGATCACCGACATGCGCCTGCCCGACGGCCTGGGACTGGAGCTGTTGCGCGAGCTGGCAGCGTCTCAGCGCACCGAAAAGAGCATCGTCATCACGGCACATGGGTCTGCCGAGAATGCGGTGGAGGCACTGAAGCTCGGCGCCTTCGACTACCTGACGAAACCGGTGGATCTCAAGCAGTTGCGGGCCGCCGTGACCGCCGCCCTGCAAAGCCAGCGCCACCCGCCGGCCGCGATGCTCGATCGCACCGCAGCCGCCCGGCACCCGGACGACAGGCTGAATGCCCTGGCACTCTCGAGTTCGCCGCTGCCACCCGCAGGCGTGCGTTCTTTGCAGCGCATCGTCGGCAGCGCACCCAGCATCGTGCAGATCAAGTCGCGCATTGAAAAGGTGGCCACCAGCATGGCGCCCGTGCTCATCATGGGCGAGTCCGGCACCGGCAAGGAACTGGTGGCGCGCGCCGTGCACGAATGCAGCCACCGCGCAAGCGGCCCCTTTGTGGCGGTCAATTGCGGCGCCATCCCTGAAAACCTCATCGAAGCCGAGTTCTTTGGCGCACGCAAGGGCGCCTACACCGGCGCCACGCAAGACCGCGAGGGCTACTTTCAGGCCGCCAAAGGAGGCACACTTTTTCTCGATGAAATCGGCGACCTGCCCATCGCCATGCAGGCCAAGCTGCTGCGCGTCATTCAGGAGCGCCGCGTGCGTCCGCTGGGTGGCGTGCAGGAAAGCGCCGTGGATGTGCGTCTGGTGAGTGCGACCCATCGCGACCTCTCGGCACTGGTCCAGACCAGTCAGTTCCGACAGGATCTTTTCTACCGGCTGAACGTCATCGAGTTGCGCACGCCAGCCTTGCGTGAACGCCGCGAAGACTTGCCCGATCTGGCCCGTGCACTGATGAGGCGCATTTGCAAGGAGAGTGGACAACCAGCGCCCGAGCTGTCGGACCGTGCCCTGTCGTGGCTGCAAACAAGGGCCTTGCCCGGCAACGTGCGTGAACTGGAAAACCTGCTGCAGCGCGCCCTGGCGCTCAGCAGCGGCGATGCCATCGAACCCAGCGATTTTGGTGATCTTGAATCGGCCCCGCCCGATGTGCCGGCCGATACCGCGACACAAACCCTTTCGGCGCAACCCGCTTCTTCACCAGACACATCGCCGCCACCGGTCGACATCCCCAACGATCTGCAGACCTACCTGGACGAACAGGAGCGACAGGTGTTGCTCAAGGCTTTGAGAGAGTGCGACTACAACCGCACGGCGGCCGCTGCGCGCCTGGGTCTGAACCTGCGGCAGATGCGCTACCGCATCCAGCGCCTGGGACTCAACATCTCCGACGACAACGATGGTGCTTGAGACGCCGATCAGCGGGCGATGGCAAGGCGGCTGGCTTGAGGGCGTCCGCCACTGCCCTTCGCCCAACTTCGGTCCACGTCCCGCCCATGCGCTGATCGATCTGATCGTTGTGCATTCGATCAGCCTGCCGCCTGGCCAGTACGGCGGCCCCGAAGTGGAGCAGCTGTTCACCAACCAACTTGACTGGCAGGCCCACCCCTACTTTGAACAGATCCGGGGCGCCGAGGTATCGGCACATTTTTTCATTCGACGCGACGGCACACTGGTGCAGTTTGTCGATACCGATCAGCGCGCCTGGCATGCTGGTGCGTCCCACTGGTGCGGGCGCGACAACCGCAACGACGACTCGATCGGCGTCGAGCTCGAAGGGCTCGAAGGCGACATGTTCGAGGCACCTCAGTACGCTGCACTGACCGAGCTGTGCCAGGCCCTGGCCCAGCGCTACCCGATCGCCCACGTGGCAGGGCATGAACACATTGCCCCCGGCCGCAAATGCGACCCAGGGCCGGGCTTTGACTGGGCGCAACTCCAGCAGGGACTTGGCTGGCCCATCGGGTGTTTCCCTGATGTCACACTCGGCGGATCCGGCACACAGGGCTGAACGGAAAAGCCACACCACTTCTTTGACGCGGTCACCACGTCAACAACCGCGCGGTCTTTGAAGGCCTTTTGCGCTGAGAGCCGCAGTTCAGCAGGGCTTCAGTTGAGAAGTTCAAGCCCGTGAGGCGCCTGCGGCGGCTTGGGAAAATCGTCCCGTCGCTGGTCGAAGCCTGGTGCCCCCGCCGAAGAAAGGGAGACAGGGGACGAACGAACAAAAAAACCACCGAACACTACCGGTAGTGGCTTGAACCACACCCGCACACCAGATATAGTGTGCGCTGCGCCACGCCAGCCGAGTTGTTTTACACCACTTCGCATCCACCGCCGCACATTCCGCAGCTGGGCAGCGCACCGAACCGGACCAGGAACCGGCATGCCGCTACCGCTCGACCAGAACGGGCGCCCCAGCGCCCGGACACACAAAACAATCGAAAGAGGAACCATGCAGACCACATCATCTTCCACCACCCAGCCTTCCATCTCTGCCAGCCTGGCTGCACCGGTTTCACCCAAACCTTCAACGGGCTCGGCCAATGCCGCCTACAGCCATTACCAGATCATTCGCCGCAACGGCGCTGTGGTGTCCTTTGAACCCAGCAAGATCGCCGTGGCGCTGATGAAGGCTTTCCTGGCCGTGCATGGCACCCAGGGCGCGGCGTCTGCCAGCGTGCGCGAGACGGTCGACGCCCTCACCCAAACCGTGGTGAAGGCCCTGGTTCGTTCGCGTCCGGGCGGTGGCACCTTTCATATTGAAGATGTGCAAGACCACGTGGAACTCGGCCTGATGCGCAGCGGCCACCATGAAGTGGCCCGTGCCTACGTGCTGTACCGCGAGCGCCGCACGCAGGAGCGCGCCCACCAGGCGAAACCGGCCGTCGCAGAGGTGGAACTGCACGTGATCGATGGTGGCCAGCGCGTGCCGCTGGACCTGAACCGCCTTCAGCACCTGATCGAAGACGCCTGCAAGGGCCTGGGCAACGACGTCAAGGCAGACCCCATCGTCGCCGAAACCAAGCGCAACCTGTACGACGGCGTGCCGATCGAAGAGGTCTACAAGGCCTCGATCCTGGCCGCGCGCACGCTGATCGAAAAAGACCCCGACTACACCTACGCCACCGCGCGCCTGTTGCTGCACACCATCGTCAAGGAAGTGATCGGTGAAGAAGTGCCGTCCAGCGAAATGGGTGCGCGCTACGCCGAATACTTTCCGCAGTTCATCAAAAAAGGTGTGCAGAACGAACTGCTCGACGAGAAGCTGCAGCAGTTCGACCTGGCACGACTGGGCGCCGCACTCAAGCCCGAGCGCGACCTGCAGTTCGACTACCTCGGTCTGCAGACCCTGTACGACCGCTATTTCCTGCACGTGCGCAAGAGCCGCATCGAATTGCCACAGGCCTTCTTCATGCGCGTGGCCATGGGCCTGTCGCTCAATGAGATCGACCGCGAAGCCCGCGCCATCGAGTTCTACGAAGTGCTCTCCTCGTTCGACTTCATGTCGTCCACCCCCACGCTGTTCAACAGCGGCACGCTGCGCTCGCAGCTCTCCAGCTGCTACCTCACCACCGTGCCCGACGATCTCGACGGCATCTACGAGTCCATCAAGGAAAACGCGCTGCTGTCCAAATTCGCCGGCGGCCTGGGCAACGACTGGACCCGCGTGCGCGCGCTCGGCGCCCACATCAAGGGCACCAACGGCGAGTCGCAAGGCGTGGTGCCGTTCCTGAAGGTGGTCAACGACACCGCTGTGGCGGTGAACCAGGGCGGCAAGCGCAAGGGCGCGGTCTGCACCTACCTGGAAACCTGGCACCTCGACATCGAAGAGTTCCTGGAGCTGCGCAAGAACACTGGCGACGACCGCCGCCGCACGCACGACATGAACACGGCGAACTGGATCCCCGACCTGTTCATGAAGCGCGTGATGGAGAAGGGCGAGTGGAGCCTGTTCTCGCCCAACGACGTGCCCGACCTGCACGACCGCTTCGGTGCCGACTTCGAACGCGCCTACGTGGCCTATGAAGAAAGGGCCGCACGCGGCGAGATCAAGCCCTACCGCAAGGTGCCCGCCACCGACCTGTGGCGGAAGATGCTCTCGATGCTGTTCGAGACCGGCCACCCCTGGATCACGTTCAAGGACGCCTGCAACGTGCGCTCACCGCAGCAGCACGCGGGCGTGGTGCACAGCTCCAACCTCTGCACCGAAATCACGCTCAACACCAGCGACACCGAAACCGCCGTCTGCAACCTGGGCTCGATCAATCTGCTGCAGCACGTCAAGGACGGTGACATCGACCGCGAGAAGCTGCAGAAGACGATCACCACGGCGATGCGCATGCTCGACAACGTGATCGACATCAACTACTACGCGGTGAAGAAGGCGCGTGACTCCAACATGCGCCACCGTCCGGTGGGCCTGGGTGTGATGGGCTTCCAGGATGCACTCTACGAACTGCGCATTCCTTATGCTTCCAGCGAGGCGGTGGCCTTTGCCGACCGTTCCATGGAAGCCGTCTGCTACTACGCCTACTGGGCGTCGACCGAACTGGCGCGCGAGCGCGGCAAGTACGCCAGCTTCAAGGGCTCGTTGTGGGACCAGGGCATCCTGCCGCTGGACACCCTGCAGATGTTGAGCACCGAGCGCGGTGGCTATGTCGATGTGGACCGCTCCAGCACCATGGACTGGAATGCGCTGCGCGACAAGATCGCTGTCGACGGCATGCGCAACTCCAACTGCGTGGCCATCGCCCCCACCGCCACCATCTCCAACATCATCGGCGTGGACGCTTCCATCGAGCCCTGCTTCGGCAACCTCTCGGTCAAGTCCAACCTCTCCGGCGAGTTCACCGTGATCAACGGCTACCTCGTGAAAGACCTGAAGCGCCTCGGCCTTTGGGACGACGTGATGGTCATGGACCTCAAGCACTTCGACGGATCGCTGCGCCCCATCGACCGCGTACCGCAAGACGTGAAGGCGTTGTATGCCACCGCATTCGAAGTCGAACCGCTGTGGCTGGTGGAAGCCGCGGCGCGTCGTCAGAAGTGGATCGACCAGGCACAGAGCCTGAACATCTACATGGCGGGCGCATCGGGCAAGAAACTCGACGACACCTACAAACTCGCATGGTTGCGTGGCCTCAAGACCACCTACTACCTGCGCACCACCTCGGCCACACAGGCAGAGAAATCAACGGGCCGCACGGGTCAACTCAACGCAGTGGCAGTGGGCGGAAGCGATGCATCGATGCACGCACCTGAAGCGACCTATGCACCTGTTGAAGCTGCGACCGATGTGAAGTTCTGTGCGATTGACGATCCCGGATGTGAAGCCTGCCAGTGATTGCGCTGCGCATTGCGCGATGCTTTGCGGTGTCGAACATCGCGCATTCGATGCGACACCGCAACACAAAACCATCAATGAGTGCATGAGTCCTTTGCTTTTCATGCTGACACTTCGATAATCCGATGAATTGGACACCACTATGTTGACCTGGGACGAACAAGTCACTCCCTCCTCGAAGCCCGCCCCTCTTCCACTTGCATCTGCTGTGCCGGGTGTGCAAGCGTCACTGTCAGGTGCGGTCCCCTCCTCTTCCCCTTCCGAAGTCAAGGCCTCACCGGCTTCTGGCGCGCGTCGTGTCAACGCGGCCGACAAACGCATCATCAACGGCCAGACCGACGTCAACCAGCTGGTGCCGTTCAAGTACAAGTGGGCCTGGGAAAAATACCTCGCCACCTGCGCCAACCACTGGATGCCGCAGGAAGTGAACATGAGCCGGGACATTGCACTCTGGAAAGACCCGAACGGTCTGACCGAAGACGAGCGCCGCATCGTCAAACGCAACCTCGGCTTCTTCGTCACCGCCGACTCGCTGGCCGCCAACAACATCGTGCTGGGTACCTACCGCCACATCACCGCGCCCGAGTGCCGTCAATTTCTGTTGCGCCAGGCGTTCGAAGAAGCGATCCACACGCACGCGTACCAGTACATCGTGGAGTCGCTCGGTCTGGACGAGTCCGAGATCTTCAACGCCTACAACGAAGTCCAGTCGATCCGCGACAAGGACCAGTTCCTGATCCCCTTCATCGAAGCGATCATGGACCCGAACTTCCACACCGGCACGCCCGAGACCGACCAGCGCCTGCTCAAGAGCCTGATCGTTTTTGCCTGCCTGATGGAAGGCCTGTTCTTCTATGTGGGCTTCACGCAGATCCTGGCGCTGGGTCGCCAGAACAAGATGACCGGTGCCGCCGAGCAGTACCAGTACATCCTGCGCGATGAATCCATGCACTGCAACTTCGGCATCGACCTGATCAATGCGATCAAGATGGAGAACCCGTTGCTGTGGACGGCCGAGTTCAAGGCCGAGATCAAAGAACTGTTCCTCAAGGCCGTGGAGCTGGAATACCGCTATGCCGAAGACACCATGCCGCGCGGCGTGCTGGGCATGAACGCTTCCATGTTCAAGGGCTACCTGCGCTACATCGCCAACCGGCGCGCCACGCAGATTGGCCTCGAGCCCATGTTCCCCAACGAAGAAAATCCGTTCCCCTGGATGAGCGAGATGATCGACCTCAAGAAGGAACGCAATTTTTTCGAAACCCGTGTCATTGAGTACCAGACAGGCGGCGCCCTGTCCTGGGACTGAACCCCTTCCACCGGGGCTTAACGCAGTCACTCACCATCACATGTGTCTTCAACATTCAAAACCCTGCACTCGGCGCACTGGCGTCCGCGGCAGGGTTTTGTCACTGAATTCAGCGCCTTGGCGTCGTTCGTGGATGCATCCACTGGACCCCAGGGCTTTGAATCATTTCGTGGGCGAACGTGCTCATGAAGTGCTCTTTGCAACTTGATCAAGGAGAAAATAATGGCAACTGCGAAAAAAGCCCCGGCCAAAAAGGCCGTCGTGAAGAAAGCCGCACCGGCTAAGAAAGCTGCACCAGCGAAGAAAGCTGCACCGGCTAAGAAGGCTGCACCAGCGAAGAAAGCTGCACCGGCTAAGAAGGCTGCACCAGCGAAGAAAGCCGCACCGGCTAAGAAGGCTGCACCAGCGAAGAAAGCCGCACCGGCTAAGAAGGCCGCACCGGCTAAGAAGGCTGCACCGGCGAAGAAAGCCGCACCGGCTAAGAAGGCTGCACCAGCGAAGAAAGCTGCACCAGCGAAGAAGGCCGCACCGGCTAAGAAGGCCGCACCGGCTAAGAAGGCTGCACCAGCGAAGAAGGCTGCACCTGCCAAGAAAGCTGCGCCCGCCAAGAAGGCCGCACCTGTGAAAAAGGCAGCCCCAGCAAAAAAAGCTGAGCCGGCCAAGAAGCCGGCAGCCCCTGCGGCCCCTCCAGCACAAACGAAGCTGAACCCTCAGGCTGCCTGGCCGTTTCCTACGTCCAGCAAGCCCTGAAGATCTTCATCTGAAGTGCAATGGCCCGGCGCGCAAGCGTCGGGCTTTTTTTGTTTATAGGCTGTAGTTCTGGCCACCCCTGCTGGCGATCTTCAGCGCCCCCATGCGGTTGCCCAGTTCAACGCACTGCTGCATCGACCAGCCCTGTTCAATGCCGTGCAGCAGCGCCGCACGGAACGCGTCGCCGCAACCCGTGGGGTCGAGCACCGCGGTCGCCTTCACCCCTGGCACCAGCGTTTTCTGACCATCCGCCCAGACTTCGCAACCCTGTTCGCCCAGCGTGACCACAAGTCCCCGAACCTGTTCGGCAATGCCCTCCAGACTGAGTCCGGTGCGATCGGTCAGCATCTTGGCTTCGTAGTCGTTCACCGTGACCCAGCTCGCCAGCTCAATGAAACCCCGCAGCTCTTCGCCATTGAACATGGGCAGGCCCTGGCCTGGATCAAACACAAAAGGAATGCCCGCATCGTGCAACTGCCTGGAATGAACCAGCATCGCGTCGCGGCCATCCGGTGCGACGATGGCCACGGCAATGTCGGTGCGGGATGGCACCGGGTTCAGGTGCGCGCTGGACATTGCCCCGGGATGAAAGGCGGTGATCTGATTGTTGTCGAGATCGGTCATGATCATCGCTTGCGCGGTGTAGCTGTCTTCCACGCGCTGCACATGGGCCGTGTCGACGCCCAGCCCCGCCAGCCGCTCCAGATAGTCTTGCCCGTCGCTGCCCATGGCTGCCAAGGGCACCGCCTGCGCGCCGAGCTGGCGAAGACCATAGGCGATGTTGCCGGCACAACCACCGAATTCGCGACGCAAACCGGGCACCAGAAAGGACACATTGAGGATGTGCAACTGGCTGGGCAGTATCTGTTCGGCAAAGCGCCCTTCATAGGTCATGATGGTGTCGAACGCGAGAGAGCCGCAAACAAGAATGGCCATGAGGAATTCCAGATTCAGGGATAAAAAACCAGTGCGCGGTAGCCCGCCATTGGCAACGAATCGCCAACGGCGATGGACAGGCGCAGGCTGACGGACAAGGAACTGCCTGCGGCCAGCAATTCGGGTACCGCCGGCAAATCTTTCGGCAGAAACACCCGGCGAGAAATGACGTTGTCGCCAGCGTCGGTCAGACTCAGTTCCAGCGCCGGCGTGGCCACGCTGATGGGCGCGGTGTTCTTGAGCACCAGATCAAAGGAATAGAAGTTGCCCAGCCGCCGAACCAGCGCCGTACTATCGATCACGATCGCATCGATGCGTTGGACCGGTGCCAGCGTGCAACCCAGTGCGCTACACAAGGCCTGGAAGGTGGGCTGCAGTCCTGGCTTCCAGGCCACCAGGCGGTTGCGTTCAAACAAGGCCCACTGCGCTACCAGCAGGCTGGCCAGCAACAACACCGAACCGGCGAGCAGGGCACGCATGCCGGGTGTTTGCCAATAGGCACGACGCCGTGCCTGCAGGATGAACTCCGGTTCCGCAGGCGGCGGTGGCTCCACCTCTTCTTTTTCTTTTTCTTTTTCTGCTTCGCCCACCACTGCCGCAGGCGGCACAGGGGTTTTTGACACCGCGGGCGACAGAACCGGCTCGCCGCCGTCGGTTGAAGGCGACTGCGAAGGAGCAGGTGAAGGCGGTGCAGCAGGCGGCGCTTCTTGCCCCTTGGCTTTCACCATGGAGCGTTTCAACCTGAAGTCAGGTTGCGCAGCTTCTGATTTCGGCTCTTCGCCGCTTGCCTTGGCGGCAAAGCGCTGCAGCTCCGTCAAAAAATCGGCTTCTCCCGCCTCCGGGTTGTCCTGCACAGCACCCGATGAAACTGGGGGATCACTCGGTCCCACCATGGTGGACGTCGGCCCACGCCTGGGTGGCGAACCGGGCACCCTTCTGGGCGCTGCGCCTGCGGAGGGCGGCGGCATCTGTTCAGAGGTTTTGGCGGTTCCCCCCTCCAGGGGCGCTGGCATGGTGACATCAAATGGGTCGCCGCCACCGGCAGGCGACTTGATCGGGTCATCCGCACGAAGGCCGTTTGCTGGCGGTCTTGCCGCCGGCGGGTCGATCGGTGATCGGCGCTGGATCAGCCCTGCCTTCGAGGGCGTGGCATCACCCGAAACACCTGTGGCAACGCCGACCTGGGTCCGCTGCTCTCGCCGGATGAATCGATCCGTTCTCAGCGTTGAGGGCGCTTCGGGCAATTCCACATCCACGCCCGTACCATCCGTGGCAGACGGTGCACTGGGCGGCGTGGCCGGCGGTGGGGGTGGCGCGGAAACGGGCGGTCGAGCGAGGTCCGGCGCGCTGGCGGGAGGCACCCAGGTTTCGAGGTGCAAGGTGGCGTCAAAGACATCGGCGCAGTGGCCACAACGCACCCAGCCATCGGAAATCTTGAGTTGGTCAGGGACGACCCGGAACATCGTTCCGCAAGCAGGACAGCGAGTGGTGTAACTCATGCTCCGATTATTGCAGCCGGCTGCGGCCTGACCAGGTCAACCGGGGCAGCCACTGCTTTCAGCGTTTGGCTGCGGTCATGAGGATCCAGCCCTCTTCCTCGTCACTGACTTCAAGCGCCACCCAAGGCGCGTACGCGTCGCGCAGCTCATCGGCCTGGCGAGCAAGAATGCCGGCCAGCACAAGCTGACCGCCCCCCTCAGCCACATGGGCACAGAGCAAGGGGGCCAGCACTTTGAGCGGGGTGGCCAGAATGTTGGCCAGTACCAGATCAAACACGCCATGGGCCAGGTCCGGCAGACCCGCTTGCAGTGTCACATGGTTGGCGGCTGCATTGAGTCGGGTGGCTTCCACGGCAGCCGGATCGATGTCAACCGCCACGATGTCACTTGCACCAAACTTGGCGGCACCGATGGCCAGAATGCCAGAGCCACAGCCGTAGTCCAGCACACGGCGCGCGGTCTGGTCGCGTTGCGCGGTCCAGCGCAGGCACATGCGGGTGGTGGGGTGCGTTCCCGTCCCAAACGCCAGCCCTGGATCGAGGCGAATCACTTGCTGCGCCGCGGCCGGAGGTTCATGCCAGCTCGGCACGATCCAGAACGTGGGCGTGATTTCAACCGGTTCAAACTGGGATTGCGTCAGACGCACCCAGTCCTGTTCGGCGACGCTTTGCACGCCCAGCGTCTGGCAACCGACAAAGAAGTCCTGCAGGGCCAACAGTCGGGCGGCATCGCGGGCCGCCGCTTCCTCGGAGAACAAGGCAACCACGCGGGATCGTTGCCAACCGTCCTTGGGTGGCGGCATGCCCGGCTCTCCGAACAAGGCCGACTCTGCGGGCGTCAGGGCATCTGCGTCTTCGACCGATACGCTGAGCGCGTCGAGCGCGTCCAGTGCATCGCTGACAGACTCGACCGCCGATTCCGGGACCAGCAAAACCAGTTCAAACAGGGACGCCATGAATCAAGCTCGAGGAAGATGTCAAATCAGGCGAGCTGCCATTCCAGCTGGCAAAGCGCCACGGGCACGTCACCAGACATCTCAGCGATCACGCTGAGACAACCACTCTTCCAAATAATGGATGTTGGTTCCGCCGGTCACGAAATTGGCGTCCACCATCAATTCCCTGTGCAGGGGAATGTTGGTCTTGATGCCTTCGATCACGGTTTCCGCCAACGCGGTGCGCATGCGCGCCAGGGCCTGCTCCCGGGTGTCGCCGTGCACGATGATCTTGCCGATCATGGAGTCGTAGTTCGGCGGCACGAAGTAGTTGGTGTAGGCATGCGAATCCACACGCACGCCCGGACCGCCCGGTGCATGCCAGGTGGTGATGCGACCCGGTGAAGGCGTGAACTTGTACGCGTCCTCGGCATTGATCCGGCATTCAATGGCATGGCCACGCAGCTGGATCTGACGCTGGGTGAACGGCAGCTTCTCGCCCGCGGCCACGGCGATCTGCGTGCGCACGATGTCCACGCCGGAAATCCACTCGGTGACGGGGTGCTCCACCTGGACGCGCGTGTTCATCTCGATGAAATAGAACTCGCCGTTCTCGTAGAGGAATTCGAAAGTGCCCGCTCCCCGGTAGCCGATCTTCTTGCAGGCCGTGGCGCAACGGTCACCGATCTTCTCGATCAGGCGGCGCGGAATGCCGGGTGCGGGTGCTTCTTCGATGACCTTCTGGTGACGCCGCTGCATGGAGCAGTCGCGCTCGCCCAGGTACACCGCGTTGCGGTGCGTGTCGGCCAGGATCTGGATCTCGATGTGGCGAGGGTTCTGGAGAAACTTCTCCATGTACACCTCGGGGTTGCCGAACGCAGCACCGGCCTCGGCCTTGGTGGTCTGCACGGCGTGCAACAGCGCGGCTTCGGTGTGCACCACGCGCATGCCGCGCCCACCGCCGCCGCCAGCGGCCTTGATGATCACCGGGTAGCCCACCGCTTTGGCGGTGCGCTTGATCACCACGGGATCGTCCGGCAGGGCGCCTTCGGAGCCGGGCACACAGGGCACGCCGGCGCGGATCATGGCCTGCTTGGCCGAAACCTTGTCGCCCATCAGGCGAATGGACTCAGGGGTGGGTCCGATGAAGGTGAACCCGCTGCGCTCCACCCGCTCGGCAAAGTCGGCGTTTTCAGACAGGAAGCCGTAGCCCGGGTGAATGGCTTCGGCATCGGTCACCTCGGCCGCCGAGATGATGGCAGGCATGTTGAGGTAGCTGTGCGTGCTCGATGCCGGACCAATGCAGACCGCCTCGTCGGCCAGACGCACGTACTTGGCATCACGGTCGGCTTCGGAATACACCATCACCGCCTTGATGCCCATTTCCCGGCAGGCACGCTGCACCCTCAAGGCGATTTCGCCACGGTTGGCGATCAGGATTTTCTTGAACATGGGCTCCCAGCCGGTTATTCGATCACGTAAAGAGGCTGGCCGTATTCGACAGCTTGCCCGTTTTCCACCAGGATCTGGGTCACGGTGCCAGACTTGTCGGCCTCGATTTCGTTGAGGATCTTCATCGCTTCAACAATGCAGATGGTCTCGCCTTCCTTGATCGAATCGCCGATTTCGACAAACGGCTTGGCACCGGGGCTGGAAGCGCGGTAAAAGGTACCCACCATGGGCGACTTGACGGTGTGGCCCTGCGGCTGGACAGGGGGTGCCGCCACTTCAACAGCGGGTGCCGCCGGCACGGGTGCGCTGGGTGCTGTGGCTGGGGCAGGCGCCATGGTGTAGGTCACGGGGGCCGCGGCACTGGCAGGCGGACTCTTCACAATCCTGACCTTGCCTTCGGCTTCGGTAATCTCAAGCTCGGACACGTTCGATTCCGACACCAGATCGATCAGGGTCTTGAGTTTTCTTAAATCCATGGTATCTCCAACGAAAATCGCTCAAGTCGACTTAAGTTCTCCTATTTACCAACGGAAAAACCTGCCAACCCGAAAAAGGTGTCGCAGTGTACACGATGACACAATGATCGGCACCATCTGAATCGACCGGGCGTCGGACGACGCCCTCCAAGGCAAAGCTCAATATTTCAGCACTTTTCGCCCGGTTTCACCGACTTTCACAGCAAGTTGATGAAAAACTGGCATCTGGGCACAAAGCCCTGGCTCACATCAGTTGCGCCCACAGCTTCAGGTCCGCCTGCGACACCTGACCGATCTTGCGATGGGCAACCTGCCCCGCTTCATCAAACACCACGGTAAAAGGCAGGCCGCCCGTCAGGTTGCCCAGCGAACGGCTGAGTTCCGTGCCCGCGAACCCGGCCATGCCGACGGGGAAACTCAGCGGCAGCTGTTGAAGGAATTTGCGCACCGCGCCGGCTTGGTCCACCGCCAGACCAAGCACCTGCCAGCCCTTGGCCGCCTGATTGGCATGGAAGGCATTCAGCAGCGGCAGTTCCTCCACACAGGGCGGACACCACGTGGCCCAGAAATTCACGAGCAGGGGGCGACCACGCCAATCCGCCAGCCGCACAGTCTCGCCCGAAGGCCCATCGAACTGGGCACCCCAGAACGCCACCTCAGCATCTGACGCCACCGCCGCTGGATGGAACCGCCACCAGGCCACACCTGCGCCCGCGCCCAGCGCCCCTACCCCCACCGCTGCGGTCAACAAGTATCTGCGTCGCAGGCTCATGGGACCATCCTCGCCAAGCGGTCCAACCTTGGAGTGCTCTGGAGCTGCGCTCATGCTTCGACCTCACCCGACGGCGTGGCCAACAGGCTGCGCACCGCCGCAGCGTCACCACGCGGTTTTCTGCCTTCCGTATCGGGGCGCAACGCACCGCGCAGGTCATCAAGATCGTGCACCATCAGATGCACCAGCACCCACTGCGCCAATGCGTCGCACCGGGTGCGCAAAGTGAGCGCCTGCACCGGTTCACCGCTTCGGCCGGTGGCCATGCCCGGGTGGTAGTCCACCCGATGGTCAAGCAGCGCCCATTCGGCCTCCTTGGGGTCGTCGCAAAAAAGGTGCAGGTGGATGTCGCTGTGGCGTGTCGCCCAGCCATGCCAGGCCGCCCCCGACAAGTGGGGGCGAAAACGGGACAACCGATCCATCCAAACCAAGGCGGTTTCGCGCAATGCCCGCAGTTCTTCGGCCTGTGATTCCGAGCAGAACACGGCAATGTACTCGCGCACGGCCGCCTCCATGCTCGCGTTGTCGGGCATGGCCGTGCGCACGCCCAAGCCCATCTGCTTGATCGCCCGGCGTTTGGCCGCCGCAAAGTCCAGCCCTTCTTCCACCACCATGCGCGCGGCCACGGCTGCAATTTCTTCGAGGGGATCTGCTCGATGAATGTTCATGGGTCCATTGTGCCCGCTGATGGATTCAGGACGTGCCGATCCGACCACAGGCCCTATTGAAGGCGCGCCCTAGAATCTCGCCCATGCATATACATATCCTGGGCATTTGCGGCACTTTCATGGGCGGCCTGGCCGCTCTGGCGCGGGAGGCCGGGCATCGCGTCACTGGCTGTGACAGCGCGGTCTACCCCCCCATGAGTGACCAGCTTCAGGCCCTGGGCATCGATCTGATGGAAGGCTATGGCGCCGATCAACTGGCCCTGCAGCCTGACATGTACGTGGTGGGCAATGTGGTCAGCAGAGCCCGTCTGCCAGACGGTACGCCGAAATTCCCCTTGATGGAAGCCATTCTGGAGAGCGGAGCACCTTACACCAGCGGGCCACAGTGGCTGGCAGACCACGTGCTGCAGGGCAGGCACGTGCTGGCGGTGGCCGGCACGCATGGCAAGACCACCACCACAGCCATGTTGACATGGATACTGGAATGTGCCGGACTTGAGCCGGGCTTTCTCGTGGGTGGCGTGCCACTGAATTTCGGCGTATCGGCCAGGCTGGGGGATGTGGCCCCCACGCTCCCCGCTACGCGTGGTTCGCTGCCCCCCGAGGGGGCTGTTTCGCCTTGGGGCGGCCCGGCGGCGAAACGTGCCTCCATGCCGCTGTTCGTGATCGAGGCAGACGAATACGACACGGCCTTCTTCGACAAACGCAGCAAATTTGTCCACTACCGGCCGCGAACCGCCATCCTGAACAACCTAGAGTTCGATCATGCAGACATCTTCGACGATCTGACGGCAATCGAACGGCAATTCCACCACTTGGTGCGCACTGTGCCAGGCTCCGGGATGCTGGTGGTGAACGGGCTGGAGGAAAGCCTGGACCGCGTGCTGCACATGGGCCACTGGAGCAGGGTTCACACCTTCGGCTCCACCGTCAGCGACTTCACGGCCCAGGGCGAACCGCATGCTTTTGACGTGCTGCTCCGGGGAAAGAAAGTGGCCCGGGTGGAGTGGGGCCTCACTGGCGTGCACAACCAGCTCAATGCGCTGGCCGCCATCGCGGCAGCCAGTCATGTGGGCGTGGCACCAGACGCTGCGGCCCTTGCCTTGCACCGATTCGAGAACGTGCGCCGTCGCATGGAAGTGCGCGGCTCAGTGGTCTGCCCAGGTGGTGGTGCCATCACCGTCTATGACGACTTCGCCCACCACCCCACCGCCATCAGGACGACCCTGGATGGTCTGCGCCGCCACCTGGGAGAAAGCCAGGCCGGCGGTGGCCGCATCCTTGCCGTGTTCGAGCCGCGCAGCAACACCATGAAACTGGGCACCATCAAGTCGCAGTTGCCGTGGAGCCTGGAACAGGCCGATCTGGCCTTCTGTCATGCGGGGGGGCTCGACTGGAACGCCGCCGACACCCTGCTTCCCTTGGGAAGTCGTGCTCAAGTGGCTTCAGACATTCCCACCCTGGTGAGCCAGATTGTCGCCTCGGCCCAGCCGGGCGATCACATCGTCTGCATGAGCAACGGCGGGTTTGGCGGCGTGCACCAATTGCTGCTGAATGCGCTGGCGAAGAAGACCTGACCCAGACAGTTCCACTCTGGGCTCTGCCTGATCACCCTTCAACAGGCTCAGGAAGGACCAATGGCGTCGCCCCATCGAGCGGGAGCCAAAACACCGCGGGGAGATCCCAAAGCCCTTCCGAAGCGTAGTGCTCCCGTCCAGAGATACCGTCGGGCCGGCTTTGCCGGACGACTGGTATCGCCCCCTTCAGGGGGTAGCGCGAAGCGCTGCGGGGGTGTCTCTAGTCAGTACGCCAGCGCCTGTGCTTTCACGTCCACCGTGACCGCTGGCTTGCCCAGTGCGGCACTTGCCGCGCGGGCAAACGCCATGGCCCAGGCCCGATGCGCCATGTCACGGAACCGTTCTTCCCCGGCGGCCTGCGCCACACACAGAATCTTGTCAGCCGTGAGCACTTTGCCGGTCGGCCGAATGGGATCGCAACCAAAGAAGTTGAATTGATCGTCGAGCCAGGTGCGCGCCAGCTCATGGGGCATCGGCTGCACCTCATCCAGATCGAAACGGTAGGTGGCGGGCTCGCCCCAGGTCACTGTGAATTGACTTCGCATGCTGATGCTCCTCGAAAAAGTGCCTTGGCGTTCGACCACCTGCTCATGGATTGTGACGCCGGTCGGGCCCCATGCCAATCCTGGACCCACAGACCATGCACAGCCACCCTGCAGGCCGGATGGCAATCGTGTCGCGCTACCCCGATGCGACGCTGATCAGGCTGAACGTCACCCTAATACGGCATCTTCAGGTACCGATGCTCGTTCGGACCTGGCGCCACCGCGCGCAGAGGCGAATGTCTCGTGTCCTTCAATATGCTGGACAAAGCGGCCATCTCCGAAATTTCCGGACGCGAGTGCGCCACGGTTTCGGGAGAGCTCTTGTCAAAATGCAGCGCCACCAGAGCCCGCCGCGCTGTGAGCTCGGCACGACGCGCACTCTCCGGATCGGTGGTCAGCCCGCCACCGTAGTAGAGGGCGGTGGCGCATTGCTCGATCTCCACATCCTTCACATCCATGCGAGCCCGCATCTCCTCCAGGGTGCCGGGCCTGACCATCAGCTCACGCATGAAGCGAAGGTGAGATTCTTCAAACCACCGGGCCGGTACACGGGGAACCCGACGCAGGTAGATCGTGCGTTCGCGATAGCGCGCTGGCAGCACCTGGCGCACCGTGCGCACGGCAAACGTCCACAACACCCGGTGCAGCGACAAGCGCATGAATGAAGGAGGAATGTCATGCGAGGGGGTCGCGGCCGCCACCCAACGCACCATGTCCAGGTCGATCGGTCTGGCGGGCGTGTGGAGACCCACCAGACCTCGATCCATGTCGATCACCGCGATCAGTTTTTCTTCCTGCAGGAGGTGCACAACGCCTCTGGGAAACTCGCGCATGCGCTCGACCAGCAGCGCGCCCAAGGCGAACTGGGTACGCAGCGGGCGCAGCCAGGCTTCGAACCGCTGCAACCGCTGGCGCACACTGCCTTCATCGGAAGCATCAAAAAACTCGGCGGACGCAAAGCCTTCGGGCAACGGGGTGGAAAAGGCCAGCGGCCGGTCAACTTCAGCCCGATTCAGGGTGAACTGCTGCCCAGACTCGTGAGCGTGATTGATCACCAGAGCGTCTCTCCCCAGCACCTCCACCGACTGGCCACAGATCATCCATGCATCGGCGCTGTGCGGATCGCACACGGACCACAGCGGCCAGCCTGGCTGATGCTGCGCTATCCAGCGCTTCATGCGCTCAATATCTGCCCCGGAGAAGCCAAGCAATCCGAGCCGAAGTACCGGCTGTTCCACATCCACTCCAAAAAACGATAGCCTATTGACGCACAAGCTCTCAGCGTCCTGGAAGGACACAGAGCACGCCTCAGGATAACGACTTCAACCGGTTCCCAACACACATTTCGACACATCCGATCCATTGATCGTGAAATTCCGCACGTTCATGCAGCGCGACAAACCGTCCCCATTTCATCCCTTGTTCTGCCGGGCAGTCTGCACCGATTTTGAGAGCACGTCGAGCGCTTGCAATGAGTCTTCCCAGCCCAGGCAGGCGTCGGTGATGCTCTGCCCATAGGTCAGCTTGGCCATATCGTCCTTGCCGGGCGTGAACTTCTGCGCCCCTGCCTCGATGTGGCTTTCAATCATCACGCCGAACACGCTGCGTGACCCTGCAGCGATCTGCCCGGCGATGTCGCGCGCCACCTCCAACTGCTTCTCGTGCTGCTTGCTGCTGTTGGCATGGCTGCAGTCCACCATCAGGCGGGTGGGCAACTTGGCCGCTTCCAGTTCCTTGACCGACGCAGCCACGCTCGCCGCATCGTAATTGGGCGATTTGCCCCCGCGCAAGATCACGTGGCAGTCTTTGTTGCCACTGGTCTGGACGATGGCCACCTGACCATTCTTGTGCACCGACAGGAAATGGTGCCCGCGCGCAGCCGCCTGAATCGCGTCGGTGGCGATTTTGATGTTGCCATCGGTGCCATTCTTGAAGCCGATCGGTGCCGACAGGCCCGAGGCCAGCTCACGGTGAACCTGGCTTTCGGTGGTGCGGGCGCCAATGGCTCCCCAGGAGATCAGGTCACCGATGTACTGGGGCGAGATCACGTCCAGGAACTCACTGCCGGCAGGCAAGCCCTGACGGTTGATCTCGATCAGCAACTGGCGTGCGATGCGCAGACCCTCGTCAATGCGGAAACTCTCATCGAGGTAGGGGTCGTTGATCAGCCCTTTCCAGCCGACGGTGGTCCGGGGCTTTTCAAAGTACACCCGCATGACGATTTCCAGCGTGTCGGCGTACTTGTCGCGCAGCGGTTTCAGGCGGCGCGCGTAGTCGAGGGCTGCAGCGGGATCGTGAATGGAGCACGGGCCGATCACCACCAGAAGGCGATCGTCCTTGCCATGGAGCATGTCGTGAATGCGGCGCCGGGTCCGGCTGATCAGGCCTTCCACCGGGGTACCGCCAATCGGGAAGAAGCGGATCAAATGTTCGGGAGGGGGCAGCACGGTGATGTCCTTGATGCGTTCGTCGTCGGTCTGGCTGGTTTTGTCGACTGGACGGGCATGCCAGGCATCGCTGCTGACGGGGGCATTTTTTGCGGTCATCAATGGGCTCCTGAGGTCGGTTGGGCTGAAAAACAGGTGGCGAAAAAAAACCGCCGGGCTTGGTGCTCCGGCGGTTTGATCGAGATTCGGTGATGCGCTTACAGCCTCGCCTCTCGTCCGCCGGGGACTGAGAACCAAAAGTAAAAGGCAAAAAAGGCGAAACGCGAAGTCATGGGGTCGAAATGTAGCACAGGCAGGCACAAGCTCCGCAGAACCGGCTTGCAAGGCCTGCCTCCGGCGCGAGGTGCCTCATTCCAGAGATACCGTGGAACCGGCTATGCCGGGCCACTGGTGTCGCCCCCTTGAGGGGGTGACGCGCTGCAAGCGCGGCGCGGGGGTGGGCCACAGGTTATGCGGTTCCGCCCACAGTAAGCCCGTCGATGCGCAAGGTTGGCTGACCCACGCCCACCGGCACGCTTTGACCTTCTTTGCCGCAGGTGCCCACGCCGCTGTCCAGGCGCATGTCGTTGCCGATCATGCTCACGCGGGTGAGCGAATCAGGCCCGTTGCCCACCAGCGTGGCTCCCTTGACCGGGTACTGGATCTGACCGTTTTCTACCCAATAAGCCTGACTGGCGGAGAACACGAACTTGCCGGAGGTGATGTCCACCTGTCCACCGCCGAAGTTGGTGGCATAAAGGCCTTTCTTGATGCTGGCCACGATTTCTTCGGGGGCCTTGTCACCGCCGAGCATGTAGGTGTTGGTCATGCGAGGCATGGGCACATGGGCATAGCTCTCGCGGCGGCCGTTGCCGGTGGGCTTCACACCCATCAGGCGCGCGTTCATGGCGTCCTGGATATAGCCCCGCAGAATGCCATCCTCGATCAGCACATTCTTCTGCGAGGTGTGACCTTCGTCGTCCACATTGAGCGAACCGCGTCGGTCGGCGATGGTGCCGTCGTCGAGCACGGTCACGCCCTTGGCGGCCACGCGCTGGCCGATGCGGCCTGCAAAAGCGCTGGAACCCTTGCGATTGAAGTCGCCTTCCAGGCCATGCCCCACGGCCTCATGCAACAGAATGCCCGGCCAGCCGGAACCCAGCACCACCACCATTTCCCCGGCCGGCGCAGGGCGCGCATCAAGGTTGGTGAGCGCATTGGCCACGGCTTCGTCCACATAGGACTGCACCATGGCATCGTCAAAATAGTCCAGCCCGAAGCGACCACCGCCACCCGAGGAGCCGACTTCGCGGCGCCCCTTTTGTTCGGCGATCACCGTGACCGACAGGCGGATCAGCGGGCGCACGTCGGCGGCCAGGGTGCCGTCGGCCCGGGCCACCAGCACCACATCGTGCTCGGCTGCCAGGCCGGCCATGACCTGCACAACGCGGGGATCCTTCGCCTTGGCCAGGCGCTCGACTTTCTCCAGCAGCGCGACCTTGGCGGTGCTGTCCATGGTGCCGATCGGGTCCAGGCCGGGGTAAAGCGAGCGCGATTTCGACACCTTGACCGCAGGCACGCGCACCTTGCGACCCTGGCCCTGAGCAGAGATGGTGCGCACGGTGTGCGCCGCATCAATCAGGGAATCCCAGGACAGGTCGTCGGAATAGGCAAAAGCGGTCTTTTCGCCGCTGACCGCACGCACGCCCACGCCCTGGTCGATGCTGAAGCTGCCGGTCTTGACGATGCCCTCCTCCAGGCTCCAGCCCTCGCTGCGGGTGGTCTGGAAATAGAGGTCGGCGTCATCCACCCCGTGAGACATGATCTCCCCCAGCGCTCGCTGCAGGTGAGAGGGCGTCAGGCCAAACGGATCCAGCAGGGCGCTCTGGGCGGTGGCAAGGCGGGCAAGGGTGGGTTCGCGTGAAATCATGCGCCCATTGTAAGAAGGACCTGCTGTGCGCATCGCAAACATGGTTTTGTCGATGGCGCCTCGCAAGGTCACTCTCAGCTCAATCGCCTGGACCCGATTTCGCTGCCTGTCGCAGCCACTGCAGCAAGGCAGCATCGTCCAGCCCCCCAAGTCCGGCGGCACTGGCCTGGGCAAATACAGCAGCGGCTTTTGCCCCCAGCGGCCCCGCGAAGCCGACATGCTGAGCGGCCCGCACCGCCAGGCGGGTGTCTTTCTCCAGCAGCGTGACATGGGCCCTGGGGGCCAGATCATCAGCAATGGCGCGGCGCATGCGGTCGGTGCCGATCCAGCTCTGTCCGCTCGACTGCTCGATCACATCCAGCGTCAGCGAGGCATCCAGGCCCATGCGCTCTGCCAGTGCGAGGGCTTCGGCCGCACCCACCAGGTTGATGCCTGCCAGCAGATTGTTGACCAGCTTGGTGCGAGCCGCATCGCCCACCCGCTCGCTGATGCGAAATACCCTGGAAGACAAGGCGCTCAGCAACGGCTCATGCTGCTTCAACAAGGCGTCCTTGCCGGCGACCATGAGGCTCATGCTGCCGTCACGCGCCCGCGCGGGGCCCCCTGACATCGGCGCATCAATGCAGGCGATGCCCAGTGCCCCCAGCTGCTGGGCGAACGCCTCGACATCATCGGGGGCAAGGGTGGGGCACATCAGGACCACCTGCCCTGGTCGCATGGCCCTCGCAGCGCCGGTCGGGCTAAACAGCACCGCATTCGTCTGCACGGCGTCAACCACGCAGACGATCAGAACGCCGTCTTCTTCCAGCAGGGTCGCCGCCGCATGCGGGCTGCCGGCCCCTTGTGCACCGGTCTTCAAGGCCCGCTGCTGCCTGTCCGGATCAATGTCGCATGCCACGACGGGCCAGGACTGGTCACAAAGGCGGCCCACCATGCCGCCACCCATGTTGCCAGCGCCGATCACCGCCACCCTGGGCTGGACAAGGCTCATGGGCACGCTCACGTCTGCATCAGCCGCTTGGAGCGGGCAATCGACATCAGCATGCCCAAGCCGACGCCCAACGTGACCATGGCCGTGCCGCCGTAGCTCACGAAGGGCAGCGGCACCCCCACGACCGGCAGGATGCCACTGACCATGCCCATGTTGACGAAGGCATAGACGAAGATGTTGAGGGTGAGCGCCCCCGCCAACAAACGGGTGAACAGCGTGGGGGCATCCAGCGCAATCATCAAGCCGCGCACGATCAGGAAGATGAACCCGGTCATCAGCGCCAACGTGCCCAAAAGACCAAACTCTTCGGAAAAAGCGGCATAGATGAAATCTGTGGTGCGCTCCGGGATGAACTCCAGGTGGGTCTGTGTGCCCTGCATGAAGCCTTTGCCCCAGATGCCTCCGGAACCAATGGCGATCATGCCCTGGATGATGTGAAAACCTTTGCCCAACGGGTCCTGGAAAGGGTCGAGCAATGTGCAGACGCGAATGCGCTGGTATTCCCGGAGCACCTTCCAGTCCACGCCTGGCGCGCACCACTGCTCCTCCATCAGGATCAGCGTCACCACGCCTACAGCCCCCAGGACCAGCGGGGGCAGGATCAGCTTCCAGCTCAGCCCGGCGAAAAAAATCACGAAGATGCCGGAGGCCACGACCAGCAGTGCCGTGCCCAGATCGGGCTGCTTCAGGATCAAGGCCGCTGGCACGCCGAGCAGGACAAACGCCACCAGGAAGTCGATCGGCTTGAGCTGCCCTTCGCGGCGCTGGAACCACCAAGCCAGCATCAGCGGCATGGCAATTTTCAGCAGCTCGCTGGGCTGGATCACCACACCCACATTGAGCCAGCGCTGCGCGCCCTTGCGTTCAATGCCGAACAGTTCCACACCCACCAGAAGTGCCAGACCGATAAAGTACAGCGGGATGGCCAGCGACATCAGACGCTGTGGAGGCACCTGAGCCACCAGGAACAGCACGCCCATCGCAATCAGCATGTTGCGACCATGTGCGGCAAAGCGTTCACCATGGTCGAAACCCACCGAGTACATCGTGACCAGTCCCGCGCCTGCCATGATCAGAATGCCCAGCAGCAGCGGCATGTCAAAGCCCTGAAAAATCGGCGCAATGCGCTGAAGCAGGGAAGGTTTGTCGAATACGGCGGCCATGGTCTGCCATTATCCTTTGCCCGATGAGCCCAAGCACCGCCCCCACCACACATCTGCTCTACCTTCACGGTTTTCGGTCGTCGCCCCTGTCCATGAAAGCGACCAAGGTGGGCAACCGGGTGCAAAACGAGCACCCGGAGGTCGTCTGGTGGTGCCCTCAATTGCCCCCTTCCCCCAAGGACGCCATGGCTTTGGTGATGGACGGCACCAGTTCATGGCCACGCCAGCGCACAGCGGTGGTGGGATCTTCGCTGGGTGGCTTTTATGCCCGATGGTTTGCCTTGCAAGCCGGCTGCCGGGCCGCGTTGCTCAATCCGGCCGCCTTTCCCGCACGCGACCTGGCCAGGTACATCGGTGAACAAACCACTTGGCAAAACCCGGAAGAGCGGTTTTTCTTTCAGCCGGGCTACATCGACGAGCTGGTCAGCCTCGAAGCCGACATCCATCGCCTCGCGTCCTTGCAACCGCAGCAATTCGCCCTCGTTGCCAAGGGCGACGAGGTGCTGGACTGGCGGGAAATGCAGGCTTTCTGCGCTGGCGGCGCCATTCACTTGCTCGAAGGCGGCGACCACGCCGTCAGCGATTTCGACGATCACATCGATGCGCTGTTCGGCTTCCTGAACCTGTTGCGCCCTGGGCAGGCCTTGGCTGGCACGCCCCCCTTGGCAGACTGAATGAGCGGCGCCAACGCTTCACGGGCTCTTCATTTCCTCGTGGGACAATCGCCGGATGCATATTCTGTTCGACGAGGCCGGCAAACTTCTGACCGGTCGCCTGCTCTCTGAAGCAGAGAGTTCCCTGCAGGTAGAGCTGGATTCGGGCAAGCGGGTCAAGGTCAAGACCGCCAACGCGCTGCTCCGCTTCGAGAAGCCTGCGCCCACGCAGTTGATGGCCGCTGCCGGTTCCCTGGCTGACAGCATGGAGCTGGAGCTGGCCTATGAGTTCGCCCCGGAAGACGAATTTGGCTTCGCCGATCTGGCACGGGAGTATTTCAGCGCCAGCGCGGGCACTTCCGAACAGGTCGCTGCCCTGCTCTGCCTGCAAGCGGCGCCCCACTATTTCCGCCGGGCTGGCAAAGGGCGCTACAAGAAGGCGGCGCCAGAAATCGTGGCCCAGGCCCTTGCCGCCATTGAGAAAAAGAAACAGGTGCAGGCGCAGATCGAGGCTTGGGCGGGCGAACTCGCCGCCGGCACCTGCCCGGCGCCGGTGCGCCAGCAGCTCTACAAGATCCTCTTCAAACCCGACAAGAACGCACCCGAGTACAAGGCCGTGGTCGACGCTGCCCGCAGCACCCACACCGCACCCCTGACCTTGCTGCACAACGCAGGTGCCATAGAAAGCGCGTACCAGTTCCACTGGCAGCGTTTCCTGTTTGACCAGTTTCCAAAAGGCACCGGCTTCCCCCAGCTGCAGGCACCCGCCATCGCCGATGAACTGCCCCTGGCCACCGTGCAGGCCTTTTCCATCGACGACTCGCACACCACCGAGATCGACGACGCGCTGTCGCTGCAGGGCCTGGGCAGCGGATCGGTGACGCTGGGCATTCACATCGCGGCGCCGGGCCTGGCCGTTCTGCCCGAGAGCGCCATCGACCAGGTCGCCCGCTCGCGCCTGTCGACCGTCTACATGCCAGGGCACAAGATCACCATGCTGCCCGACGACGTGGTGCAGGCCTACACCCTGATGGCCGGGCGGGATTGTCCGGCGGTGTCGCTCTACGTGACGCTGGATGAAGCCACGCTGGAGGTTCGCGAAAGCCGCACCGCGCTCGAACGCGTGCCGATTGCATTGAACCTGCGTCACGACCAGCTCGACGATGTGATCACCGAGGCCTGGCTGGGCGGTGAAACGCCTGTGCATGCGCCGCCGACGGAGATTGCCGCACTGCAGCCCACCCTGGCCTTCCTGTTCCGACTGGCCCGTCACCTCAAGGCGCAGCGCGAGGTGGTGCGTGGCAAACCCGAAAACTTCAACCGCCCCGACTACACCTTCCGCCTCGAAGGCGTGACCGGTGACGAACCCAGAGGCGATGAGCGCGTACAGATCGGCACCCGAAAGCGCGGTGCGCCGCTGGACCTGATGGTGGCCGAAGCCATGATTCTGGCCAACAGCACCTGGGGCCAGTGGCTGGCCGAATGCGGTGTGCCGGGCATCTACCGGAGCCAGGCCAGCCTGATGCCGGGCGTGAAGGTGCGCATGGGCACCAAGGCGCAACCGCACGCCGGCATTGGCGTGAAGAGCTATGCCTGGAGCACGTCCCCCCTGCGCCGCTACGTCGATCTGGTCAACCAGTGGCAGATCATTGCCTGCGCCCGGCACGGTCGCACCGCTGCGCTGGCGGCCCCCTTCAAGCCCAAGGACGCCAATCTCTTTTCCATCATCAGTGGATTCGACGCCGCCTATTCGGCCTACAACGGCTTTCAGAACGGTATGGAGCGCTACTGGACACTGAAGTACCTGCAGCAGAACAACCAGAGCGAACTCACGGCCACGCTGGTTCGCGACAACCTGGTTCGCGCGGACACCCTGCCCCTGGTTTTCCCGGCGATGGGTACCGAGAACCTGCCGCGCGGCGCCCATGTGCGCGTTCGCCTGGGGGCGGTCGATGAGATCTCCCTGGAAGTCTCTGGCACCGTGATCGAACGCCTGGATCTGCCGGTGGACGAACTGGATGACGCCGCCAGCGACGAGTCCGACGGTGACGACGAGGGTCTGGCCGCGCCCTTGGCGCTGGCGATCAGCGTGGACGAAGCGGACACGGAAGAAACCACGATTGCAAGCGCAACGGCATCGCCGCCCGTCGGCGACGGACATTGAGCGAACACCCCCACAGCTTGCGGATAATGGCCCCGTGAAAACCGCGTTGACGTTCCTGAAGCAACTCAGCACACTGCAGGTGGCACTGGCGGTGTCTGTCGCGGTGCATGCCGCATTGCTGACCGTTCGCTTTGTGAACCCGGAAGGCTTCAATCGGGTGTTCCAGGACACGCCGCTCGAGGTCATTCTGGTCAATGCCCGCAGCGATGAGCGCCCCGAGAAAGCCACGGCCATTGCCCAGGCCTCTCTGGCCGGTGGCGGCGACGCCGAGCGCGGTCGGGCCACATCACCTTTGCCCCCTTCCACTGTGGCCCGGCTCGGTGACAACCCCGACGAAGACGAGCGGCGCATCGAAGCGCTCAAGCAGCAACAGAACCAGATCCTGGCCCAGGTTCGCAAACAGCTCGCCAGCATGCCGCCGCCCGACCTCCAGGCCGTCAACACGAGCCAGGAGTCGATCGAGCGCGAGCAAAAGCGCCGCGCGCTGATCAAGATCCTGGCTGAAATCGAGAAGCGCATCAGCGAAGAGAATGCGCGGCCCAAGAAGCGCTACATCAGCCCGGCCACGCGGGAAGAGGTCTATGCGATCTACTACGACGAGCTGCGCCGCAAGATCGAGGACCGTGGTACCACCAATTTCCCCGTGGCTGCAGGGCGCAAACTCTATGGCGAACTGACCATGGTCATCACGGTCAACCACACGGGCGACGTGCTGGACACGGAGGTGGCGCAGGGTTCAGGCAACAGCACCCTGGACCGCAGGGCCGAAGCCATTGTGCGAAGTCTGGCTTTTGGCCGTTTCAACGATGCCATGCGCCGCCAGGCCGATCAGATCGTCGTGGTCTCCCGTTTTCGTTTCACACGCGACGAAACGCTGAGAACCCAGATGTCCAGCCAGTGAGCGCCTGCCCATGAAGCCGGTTCTGCGCTGGTTGATGTGGGTGCTGCTCGCAGGCGTGGCGCTGCAGCTCTTTTTCGTCCTGCGCATCGCCCTCATGGTCGTGATCGATCCGCAAAGCACCGCCTTCATGCGCTCGGAAGCCTGGCGCATCGGCACAACCAGCCTGCGCGATGACAAAAAGCACTGGCGCTGGTCCCAACGCTGGGTCGATGGTGACCAGATCAGCACCAACCTCAAACGCGCGGTGATCGCGTCGGAAGACGCGGGGTTCCTGGAGCATGGCGGGGTCGACTGGGCCGCCATCGAGTCGGCCTGGCGAAAGAACGCGCGTCGCCAGCAACAAGCCGCTCAACGCAAGACGCCGTCACCACGGGCACCCAAGGTCATCGGCGGCTCGACCATCACCCAGCAACTCGCCAAGAACCTGCTGCTTTCGGGTGAGCGACAGATGCTGCGCAAGGGTCAGGAACTGGTGCTGGCGCTGATGCTGGAAACCTTCCTGAGCAAAGAACGCATCCTGGAGATCTACCTCAACAGCGTGGAATGGGGTGAAGGCGTGTTCGGTGCCGAAGCCGCGGCACAGCGTTACTTCAAGAAGCCGGCAAGCAAGCTCAGTGCGCACGAGGCCGCGCGCCTGGCCGTCATGCTGCCCTCACCCAAGTTCTTTGAAACCCGACAAGGTTCGGCCTACCTCGCTGGTCGCACATCGACGATCGTGGCGCGGATGGGCGCGGTGGGCCTACCATGACCCCCCTGGACATGCGCCCCCCTGCGCCGCCATGCGGCTTCCCCCCAGGGCGACGACACTTGAGAACGTATTCACGGGTTCCGTGGGGTCGCGCAAGTGACCGGGCGGGATGGGCTGCAAGGCGCAAAACGCAGCCGGGCTGGTGGCCCGGCGAGGCTTTGCAACGCCGCAGACCGCCCGCTCGGGCACTTGCCCTTCGGGTTGGGACGAAATCGGGCGATTTGCCCACCAAACCCCTTGCATGGGCAGCAGCCCATGCGGCGTGGTGTTGGCGGTCAACTCATCCCGATTGCGTCCCAACGCGACCCCACGGAACCCGTGAATACGTTCTTGAGCCGGGCAAAGCCCTTTCCTCGGTGTCTCTGGATTTGGCTCTCCCGCACTCGCTGGGCTTCCTCTACGTCGAGTCGCTCCCTACCGGGAATCCCCTATGAAGTTCGGGGCTGGCGTCATGAGTGTTTTTCTGCTGGGCCTGGTGCGTCTGCTCACGGGGGCCCAGGCGCGTTGGCATGGGTGCCCGCCCAAGGCGGAACAGCGCATTTATTTCGCCAACCACCAGAGCCATGCCGATCTGGTGCTGATCTGGGCGGCGCTGCCACAGGAGTTGCGCAGCATCACACGACCGATTGCCGCCAAGGATTACTGGACAGGGTCCCGGTTCAAGCGCTGGATCACGACCGAGGTGTTCAATGCGGTGTATGTGGAGCGCGAACGCAAGGGTGAAGAAGATCCGCTGCAGCCGCTGATCAACGCGCTGGAAAGTGGTGACTCCCTGATTCTGTTTCCCGAAGGCACACGGGGTTTTGCCGAGGACCCCCAGCCGTTCAAGTCGGGCATTTACAACCTCGCTAAGCGCTTTCCCGACGTGGTGCTGGTGCCCGCCTGGATCCACAACGTGCAGCGCGTGATGCCCAAGGGGGAGGTCGTGCCTGTGCCGGTGTTGTGCTCGGTCACCTTCGGTGAACCAATCCGGCTGGAAGCGGACGAAGACCGTCCGGCCTTTCTGGTGCGCGCACGGGAGGCGGTCGTGGCGCTGAGGGAGGTCTGATGGGCAGCTTTCTGCGCAGTCTGTCACCGGAACAGCAGGTCAGCCTGCTTTTTGTGGTGTTGTTTGGCTTGCTGATGCTCGCCAGCGCCGTGAGCGTGCTGCTCTCCCTTCGCGAGCGTCGCGCCACTTCGCCGCTCAGCGATGACCGCCTCTACCAGCATCGCGACAACCAGGCCTTGTTGCGCAGCTCCTGGCTGATGATGCTGGTGTTCTGGGTGGCCTGGGCGGCCGGCGACGGGGTGGCCATTGTGCTGTTTGGCCTGGTGTCGTTTCTGATCCTGCGCGAGTTCATCAGCCTCTCGCCCACGCGGCGCGGCGATCATCGCAGCCTGGTAATGGCTTTTTTCCTGGTCCTGCCGATGCAGTACGGTCTGGTCTGGACCGAGCACTTCAATCTGTTCACCGTGTTTGTGCCGGTGTACGTGTTCCTGGCGATTCCGGTGGTGAGCGCGCTGGGCAACGACCCCGAACGGTTCCTGGAGCGCAACGCGAAGCTGCAATGGGGCATCATGGTGTGCGTCTACGGCATGAGCCACGTGCCCGCGCTGATGCTGCTGAACTTCCCGCGTTTCGAAGGCAAGAATGCGTTTCTGGTGTTGTTCCTGGTGCTCGTGGTGCAGACCTGTATGCTGGTGCAGCATGTGGCCGCCCGCCGCCAGGGCACGCCCGCGGCGCCGGCCATCAGCGAGACCTTTCGCTGGAGCAGCTGGGGCATCGGCCTGCTGGCGGGCGGCCTGCTGGGGGCTGCACTGGCCGGGTTCACGCCCTTCAAACCGCTCGCTGCCATGGGCATGGCTCTGGTGGCCTGCGTGGCCGGCTCGTTGGGGCACCTGGTCATGAAGGCCATCAAGCGCGACCGCGGCGTCACCCACTGGGGTTCTGCCGGACGCTCCGTCACGGGCGCCAGCGGCCTGCTCGATCGTGTGGATGCGCTGTGCTTTGCGGCACCGGTGTTCTTCCACTCGGTGCGCTGGACCTTCGGTCTCTAAGAACATGCGAATTCTTGGCATCGACCCTGGCCTGCAGTGCACCGGTTTCGGCGTGATCGACACCGACGGCGCCAACCTGCACTACGTGGCCAGCGGCACCATACAGACCAGCCCCAAGGATGGTGCCTTGTTGCCTGCGCGACTGAAAGTGCTGTTCGACGGCATCTCCGAGGTGGTGGCGCGCTACCAGCCTGAAGTGTCGGCCTGCGAAATCGTGTTCGTGAACGTCAACCCCCAGGCCACCCTGCTGCTGGGTCAGGCGCGTGGTGCCTGTCTGACCGCCCTGGTGGCCAACCACCTGCCCGTGGCCGAGTACACCGCCCTGCAGCTCAAGAAGGCCGTGGTGGGCTACGGCAAGGCGGCCAAACCGCAGGTGCAGGAAATGGTGAAGCGGCTGCTGAAGCTGCCGGGCCTGCCCGGCAAGGATGCGGCCGATGCATTGGGCCTGGCCATCACACACGCCCAGGTCAGCCGCACCATGCTGGCGATCAACAAGGTTTCGCCGCTGCAGGCGCGTACGCATGCTGCCTACCGCGACGGAAGGAGCTATTGACCCTCCCCCCGCGCCGCCTTCGGCGTCACCCCCACCCCCTGAGGGGGGCGATACCAGAGGCCCGGCAAAGCCGGTTCCTCGGTATCTCTGGATAGAGGCATTTCGCGCCGGAGGCTTTGGCCCACCCCCGCGCCGCTTCGCGTCACCCCCTTGTAGGGGGCGATACCAGAGGCCCGGCAAAGCCGGTTCCTCGGTATCTCTGGATAGAAGCATTTCGCGCCGGAAAAGGATCCCTACACCAGCCGTTCCAGTATCAGGACGCCGAAGAAGCCGAGCGCGGCGATGACTGTCCACTTCAGGATCACCAGGCCCCACTGGCGGAATTTCGCCTGACCTGTGCCCATGTAGAACGCGAAGCACACGCCTGCCGCGATCAGCAGCAGGAAAACGGTGACCCGGAACAGCAGCATCAGAAAACCTCAGGGCGCATGCCCGAGGTCACCATGCCGGAGCCAACTGGGCGAAGCCCGACGGGGCTTCGCGCTCGCGTTCGAAGCTCACCACCTCGTAGGCGTCGGGTTGTTTCAGCAGTTCGCGCAGCAACAGGTTGTTCATGGCATGGCCGCTGCGGAACGCGCTGTAGGCGGCCAGCAGGGGCTTGCCGATGACGTACAGGTCGCCGATCGCATCCAGGATCTTGTGCTTAACGAACTCGTCCTGGTAACGCAGGCCGTCTGAATTGAGCACCTTCACATCGTCCATGACGATCGCGTTGTCCAGGCCACCGCCCAGGCCCAAGCCACGCGAACGCATCATTTCCACCTCTTTTGTGAACCCGAAGGTGCGCGCTCGTGCGATTTCCCGGGTGTAGCGACCACTGCCAAAATCGAATTCGAAGCTCTGTCCCGTGGAAGTGATGGCCGGGTGATCGAACTCGATCTCGAAACGCAATTTGTAGCCATGAAAGGGGTCGAATCGCGCCCACTTGCCGGTTCGGCCTTCACCTTCACGCACTTCGACCGGTTTGATCACGCGAATGAATCGCTTGGGCGCGTTCTGCATCACGATGCCGGCGCTCTGTAGCAGGTATACGAAAGACGCCGACGACCCGTCCAGAATGGGCACTTCTTCGGCCGTGATGTCGACATACAGGTTGTCCAGCCCCAGACCGGAGCAGGCACTCATCAGATGCTCAATCGTCTGGACTTTTGCTCCGCCTTTGGAGATGGTCGAGGCCAGGCGCGTGTCGGTCACCGATTCAGCATTCACCGGAATGTCCACCGGTTCCGGCAAGTCGACACGGCGAAACACGATGCCGGTGTCGGGCGCTGCTGGCCGAAGGGTGAGTTCCACCCGCTGGCCGCTGTGCAGGCCGACACCCACCGCCTTGGTGAGGGATTTGAGGGTGCGTTGCGCAATCATCCTGCGATTTTAGTTTTCATGGCGGTTTCGTGCTCACCAGGAAAGCTATCCCGGCAATATGCATGCCCAAAACGGGGACACCTGGATTGATGGGATGGAAAGCGTAGCGAGCAGCCCGTCCTCAGGCGCGAGATTTCAAATCCAGAACACCGCGGAACCGGCTTTGCCGGGCCGCAGGTGTTGCCCCCCTGGGGGAGGCGCCGCAGGCGCTTCGGGGGGAGTCGATCAATCGGCTTGTTTGCGCAGGAAGGCCGGGATCTCGAAATCGTCCATGCCACCCGATGCCAGCGCGTCCACCTTGGCGGCCGCCTGGGTGCGGTTGGTGCGCCACACGCTGGGCACCGCCATGGAGTGGTAGTCGGGCTGGCCGTGAGCGCCTGGGCCGTCCACCGCTGCGTTGACGGTGGGTACGTGGAACGGCACGTTGTCGGTACCGGTGCGCAACACCTGCAGCGGAGGGGCCGTGCGGCGCGCGCCCTGGCGGGACAGGCCAGTGGCCACCACGGTGACGCGCATTTCGTCGCCCAGGCTGTCGTCGTAGGCAGCACCATAGATCACATGCGCTTCGGGCGAAGCGTAGGCGCGGATGGTGTTCATGGCCAGCTTGGATTCCGACAGCTTGAGCGAGCCCTTGGCTGCGGTCACCAACACCAGCACGCCCTTGGCGCCGGAAAGGTCGATGCCTTCGAGCAGCGGGCAGGCCACGGCCTGTTCGGCAGCAATGCGGGCCCGGTCCGGGCCAGCGGCGGTGGCCGTGCCCATCATGGCTTTGCCGGGTTCGCCCATCACCGTGCGCACGTCTTCGAAGTCGACGTTGACGTTGCCGTACTCGTTGATGATTTCGGCAATGCCGCCCACGGCGTTTTTGAGCACGTCGTTGGCGTGGGCGAAGGCTTCGTCCTGGGTGACTTCGTCGCCCAGCACTTCCTGCAGCTTCTCGTTGAGCACCACGATCAGACTGTCCACGTTGGCTTCGAGTTCGGCCAGGCCGTTGTCGGCGTTGGTCATTCGGCGGCCGCCTTCCCAATCAAACGGCTTGGTGACCACCCCCACGGTCAGGATGCCCATTTCCTTGGCCACGCGGGCGATCACGGGGGCCGCGCCGGTGCCGGTACCGCCACCCATGCCGGCGGTGATGAAGAGCATGTGCGCACCGGCGATGGCGGAGCGGATGTCGTCCACCGCCTGCTCGGCCGCGTCACGACCCTTTTCAGGCTTGCTGCCGGCGCCCAGACCGCTGGTGCCCAGCTGGATGGTCTTGTGGGCCGCGCTGCGCGTGAGGGCTTGCGCATCGGTGTTGGCGCAGATGAATTCCACGCCCTGAACGGTACGCGAAATCATGTGCTCGACTGCGTTGCCGCCGCCGCCACCGACGCCGATCACCTTGATCTGGGTGCCCTGGTTGAATTCTTCGACTTCGATCATTTCGATGCTCATGGTGTGCTCCTGGTGCAGTTGCTTTTCGGGTTGCCGCCGGGGCGGCGATTTCTGAATCTGGAAATACAAGGGAAAGGGGTTGGTCTCATCCTGGGGGGCCCGTGTGTTTGACGCAGCGTTGTCGTCGCCGTCGTCGAGTGCCCGGGTCGCCCCGTGGGGGGTCGCGCGGAGCGTGGCGGGGGATATTCATCAGAAGGTCCCCACAAACCAGTTCTTCACCCGTTCCAGTGCGCTTTGCACGGAACCCGCTTTTTGTGCCACTTTGTGCCCGCGCACGCGGGCCAGGCGGGCTTCTTCCAACAGTCCCATCACCGTGGCGGCGCGTGTCTGCATCACCATGTCGGACAACGCGCTGGCGTAATTCGGTACACCACGGCGAACCGGCTTGAGGAAAATGTCTTCGCCAAGTTCCACCATGCCCGGCATGACGGCGCTTCCGCCGGTGAGCACGATGCCTGAGGACAACACCTCTTCATGGCCTGAATCGCGCACCACCTGCTGCACCAGCGAGAAGATTTCTTCCACACGCGGTTCGATGACGCCGGCCAAGGCCTGCCGACTCAGCATGCGCGGCCCGCGATCGCCCAGCCCGGGCACCTCCACCTGGGTGTCGGGATCGGCCAGCAGTTGTTTGGCGCAACCGGACTCGACCTTGATGTCTTCGGCGTCCTTGGTGGGCGTGCGCAAGGCCATGGCGATGTCGCTGGTGATCAGGTCCCCCGCAATCGGAATCACCGCCGTGTGACGAATGGCACCGCCGGCAAAGATGGCCACGTCGGTGGTGCCCGCGCCGATGTCCACCAACGCCACGCCCAGTTCCTTTTCATCGTCGGTGAGGATGGCCTGGCTGGACGCCAGCGGATTGAGCATGAGCTGATCCACTTCCAGCCCGCAGCGGCGCACACACTTGATGATGTTCTCGGCCGCGCTCTGCGCACCGGTGACGATGTGCACCTTGGCTTCCAGGCGGATGCCACTCATGCCGATCGGCTCTTTCACTTCCTGGCCGTCGATCACGAACTCCTGCGGCTCCACCAGCAGCAGGCGCTGGTCGGTGGAGATGTTGATGGCCTTGGCGGTTTCGATGACGCGCGCCACATCGGCGGCCGTGACCTCGCGGTCCTTGATGGCGACCATGCCACTGCTGTTGATGCCCCGGATGTGGCTGCCGGTGATGCCGGTGTAGACCCGCGCGATGCGGCAGTCGGCCATCAGCTCGGCCTCTTTCAGCGCGGCCTGGATGCTTTGCACCGTGGCGTCGATGTTCACCACCACGCCGCGCTTGAGCCCGTGGCTGGCCGATACCCCGAGCCCGGCGAGCTTGAGTTGGCCATTGGACTGAACCTCGGCGACCACCACCATGATTTTGGCGGTGCCGATGTCGAGTCCGACCACCAGATCCTTGTATTCCTTGGCCATGATTGCTACTTGGTTACCTTGTGTTTTGTGTTGAGCCAGGGGCGCCGCCGTCCAACGTGGTGACGCCTCGCAGCCGCAGCGCATAACCATTGGGGTAACGCAGGTCCACCGCCTGCAATTCACCCGGGTAGCGCTGGGTCAGTTGATTGAGCGTGCCGGTGAAGCGGCGTGTGCGTTCGATAAGGTTGTCCGGCGTGCCGCGCCCCAGCTCCATCCGGGCGCCGTTGTCGAGATGGGCACTCCAGTTGCCGCGTTCGTTGAGTTCGAGCCGCTCCAGGCTCAGTTCCATGCGGGCAAGTTCATTGTTGAGCTTCTGGTAAAGCCCCCACACCAGGGCCGCCTGAGGCAGAGGCCCGGCAAGCTCGGGCAGGTTGTCGCTGTCGTCCGGACTGGCTTCGAACACCTCGCCGTGCAGATTGACCAGTTGACCCGAGCCGGCTTGGCCCCACCAGGCAACGGCTTGGTGTTCTTCCAGAGTGACACGAAGGCGGTTGGGGAATTCACGCTGAACGATCGCCGTTCGCACCCATGGCACCGATTCGAACAACTGGCGCACCTGCTGCAGGTCCACCGTGAGGAAACTGGTGTTCACCCGCGACCGCAGGGCGTTGGTCAACTGCGCCTTCAGCGACACGGCGTTCTGGTGCGCCACATCTCCGTGCACCGAAATGCCCTGAATCGTCCAGCCAGGGTGACGAACGACCCAGTTGCCCACCATGACCAGGCACAGGACAGCAAACACCACCGCCATGGCGCGGGTGGCCATTTGCATGAGTTTGATGTCGAGTGGCAGGTCGGTTTTCACTCAGGTCTCCTGGGTGGGCGCCGGGTTGTCGAGTGCGGCGTTGGCCAGCACCGACACGCACAGGTCTTCGTAGGACATGCCGGTGGCACGGGCCGACATGGGCACCAGGGAATGGCCCGTCATGCCCGGCGAGGTGTTGATTTCAAGCAGATAGGGTTTGCGCGTGGCCGCATCGATCATCACGTCGGCACGTGCCCAGCCACGGCAGTCCAGCGCGAGGTAGGCCTTGAGCACCAGCGCCTGAATCGCGGCTTCTTCGGCCTCGGGCAGACCACTGGGCACCAGGTACTGGGTGTCGTCGGTGAAGTACTTGTTCTGGTAGTCGTAGTTGCCTTCTGGCGCCACGATGCGGATCACGGGCAGGGCCCTGGCCTGCGCGCCGGTACCCAGCACCGGGCAGGTGACCTCGTCCCCAGCCACGAACTGTTCGCACATCACATGGGGGTCCTGCTTCGCAGCCAGCGCGTAAGCGGCAGCACATTGGGCCGCATCGGTGACCTTGGTCAGGCCCAGCGTGGAGCCCTCGCGCACCGGCTTGACGATCATGGGCGAACCCAGCGCTTTGAACGCCGCTTCGGCTTCTGCGGCACTGTGCACCTGGCGCCAGACCGGGGTGGGCAGGCCTTCGGCCAGCCAGATGCGCTTGGTCATGAGCTTGTCCATGGCCACGGCGGACGCCATCACACCCGGGCCGGTGTAGGGAATGCCCAGCAATTCGAGTGCGCCCTGCACCGTGCCGTCTTCGCCCAGTCGCCCATGCAACGCAATGAAACAGCGCGCAAAACCTTCGCGACGCAGGTCGTCCATCGCTCGCTCGGCCGGATCGAAGCCGTGTGCGTCCACGCCCTTGGACTGCAGCGCAGCCAGCACGCCCGTACCCGACATCAACGACACCTCGCGCTCGGCCGAGCGGCCACCCATCAACACGGCCACCTTGCCCAATGACTTCGGGTCTATCGACATGTTTTCCTTTGTGCTCATGTGCTTTGCTCCCCGGCCAGTTCGATCACCCGACCCGCCACCGTCCCCACCGTGCCCGCACCCATGCACAGGACCACATCGCCATCGCGTGCGTTGTCGAGCACTGCCTGGGGCATGGCGGCGATGTCGTCCACAAACACCGGCTCCAGCTTGCCGGCCACGCGCAGGGCGCGAGCCAGTGAGCGGCCATCTGCGGCCACGATGGGCGCTTCGCCTGCGGCGTACACCTCGGCCAGCAGCACCGCATCGGCCTGGTTGATCACCTTCACAAAATCTTCGAAGCAGTCGCGGGTGCGGGTGTAGCGGTGTGGCTGAAAGGCCAGCACCAGGCGACGACCCGGGTAAGCACCTCGCGCCGCTGCGAGCGTGGCGGCCATCTCCACCGGGTGATGCCCGTAGTCGTCGACCACGGTGCAACTGCCACCGAAAGGCAACACCGCCTCGCCGTGGCGCTGGAAGCGGCGACCCACACCCTTGAATTCCGCCAGCGCCTTCAGCATGGCGGCATCTTCCACGCCAAGCTCCACGGCAATGCCGATGGCCGCCAGCGCATTGAGCACGTTGTGGTCACCGGGGAGGTTGAGCACCACATCGAGGTCCGGCAACTCCACACCGTTGCGGCGTTGAACCGTGAAATGCATCTGGGTGCCGACCGCGCGCACATTGAGGGCCCTCACCTGGGCATCCTCGGAAAATCCGTAGCTGGTGATGGGGCGCGCAATCTGGGGCAGCAGTTCGCGGATGGTGGGGTCGTCCACGCACACCACGGCGGCGCCGTAAAACGGCATGCGGTGCAGGAACTCCACAAACGCGGCCTTCAGCCGACCAAAATCATGGCCGTAGGTGTCCATGTGGTCGGCGTCGATGTTGGTGACCACCGAAATCACGGGCAACAGGTTGAGGAACGATGCGTCCGACTCGTCGGCCTCGACCACGATGTACTCGCCTGAACCCAGCTGCGCGTTGGCACCTGCGCTGTTGAGGCGGCCACCGATCACGAAGGTTGGGTCCATGTTGGCGGCGGCCAGCACGCTGGCCACCAGGCTGGTGGTGGTGGTCTTGCCATGCGTGCCCGCAATGGCCACGCCCTTTTTCATGCGCATGAGTTCGGCCAGCATGACAGCACGCGGCACCACCGGCACCAGCTTGGCGTGCGCGGCCACCACTTCGGGGTTGTCTTCTTTCACCGCCGTGGAAGTCACGATGGCGTCTGCGCCTTCGATGTGTGCCGCCTCATGGCCTATGAACACCTGGGCGCCCAGCGCCACCAGCCGACGCGTGACCGTGCTCTCGCCCAGATCGCTGCCTGAGATCTGGTAACCCTGGTTCAGCAGCACCTCGGCAATGCCGCTCATGCCGGCACCGCCGATGCCGACAAAGTGGATATGGCGAATGGCATGTTTCATGTTTTTTGCCCTTTCACCAAGGACTCACAGGCGGCCACCACGGCCGCCACTGCATCGGTCTTTTCCATCTGTTTCGCTTTGTTGGCCATCTCCATCAACTGCGACCGTGTCGCGGTCTGAAGGGTCTGGGCCAGAGATTGAGGCGTGAACTGAGGTTGCGGCACCAGCCATGCGGCGCCTGCATCCACAAGGAACCTGGCGTTGGTGGTCTGGTGGTCGTCCACCGCTGCGGGAAAGGGCACAAAGAGGGCCGCGGCGCCGACCGCAGCGATTTCTGTCACGGTGCTGGCGCCGGCCCGACAGACCACCAGGTCGGCGTCGGCAATGGCTTGTGCGGTGTCGTCGATGAAGGGCGTGAGTTCGGCCAGAACGCCTGCAGCAATGTAGTTCGCGCGCAGTTCGTCAATCTGCTTTTCGCCGCTTTGGTGAAGCACTTGCGGGCGTTTGCTGAGGGGCAGCAAAGCCAAGGCCTTGGGCACGGTGTCGTTGAGCGCTTTGGCACCTAGGCTGCCACCCACGACCAGCAGGCGCAGCGGGCCGCTGCGCTCCCCGAATCGCTGAGCCGGTGCAGGCTGTTGCAGAAACGGCGTGCGCAGCGGATTGCCCACCCACTGTGCCTTGGTGAGCACGCCCGGAAAGGCGGTGAAGATGCGGTCGGCCACGGAGGCGAGCACCTTGTTGGCCATGCCGGCCACAGAGTTTTGTTCGTGCAGCACCAGCGGCTTGCCGGCCAGCACGGCCATCATGCCCCCAGGGAAGCTGATGTAGCCACCCAGGCCCAGCACCACGTCGGGCTTGACCCGCCGCACCACCGCCAGCGCTTGCCAGAAGGCACGCAGCAATCGCAGGGGCAGCAGCGCGAGCGTGATCACGCCCTTGCCCCGCACACCGCCGAAGTCGATGGTCTCCACAGGGAATCCGCGCGGCGGCACGAGGCGGCTTTCCATGCTCCCGGGCGATCCGAGCCAATGCACGCGCCAGCCCTTCTCGCGCAGGGCTTCTGCCACCGCCAGACCGGGAAAGATGTGCCCGCCGGTACCACCAGCCATGACCAGAGCGCAAGGTTGGCCACTCATGTCCTGCCTCCCCGCATCATCTGGCGGTTCTCGTAGTCAACCCGCAGCACGATGGCAATGGCCACAAGGTTCATCAGTACAGCCGATCCGCCGTAGCTCATCAGCGGCAGCGTCAGGCCCTTGGTCGGCAAGGCGCCCAGGTTCACGCCGATGTTGATGAAGGCCTGGAAGCCGATCCACAGGCCCACGCCTTGTGCGACCAACCCTGCGAAGACCTGATCGAGCGCGATCGCCTGGCGGCCGATGTGCATGATCCGGCGGGTGAGCCACATGAACAGGCCGATCACGATCAGCACGCCCAGCAAGCCGAATTCTTCGCCGAGCACCGCCAGGAGAAAGTCGGTGTGCGCTTCGGGCAGCCAGTGCAGCTTCTCCACGCTGCCACCGAGGCCGACACCGAAAATTTCTCCCCGGCCGAATGCGATCAGGGAATGCGACAACTGGTAGCCCTTGCTCAGCGCGTGCTCAACGCTCCACGGGTCGAGGTAGGCAAAGATGCGCTCACGCCGCCAGTCGCTCATCATGACCATCAGCGCAAACGCCCCCACCACCACCAGCGCGATCAGGAAGAACATGCGCGCGTTCACGCCCCCCAGGAACAGGATGCCCATGGCGATGACCACGATCACCATGAAGGCGCCCATGTCCGGTTCGGCCAACAGCAGCATGCCCACCACCGCCACCGCCACCGCCATGGGCGCAACGGCACGGAAGAACCGCTCTTTCACCTCCATGCGCCGCACCATGTAGTCGGCGGCATACAGCAGCACCGCCAGCTTGGCCAACTCGGAGGGCTGAAAGTTCATGATGCCCACCGAAATCCAGCGGCGTGCCCCATTGACCCCTTTGCCAACGAATGGGAACAGCACCAGCACGAGCAACACCAGCGCAAACGCGAACAGCCAAGGTGCCGCACGCTCCCATGTCTTCATGGGGAACTGGAAGGCCATGATGGCGGCCACCACGCCGATCATCATGAACAGGCCGTGCCTGGCCACAAAGTGGGTGTGGGTGTAGTTGGAAAAGCGGGGGTTGTCCGGCAGCGCGATCGATGCCGAATACACCATGACCAGGCCCCAGGCCAGCAGGCTCACCACCACCCACAGCAGTGGCTGATCAAAACCCAGTTCGCGGACCGCCAGGTTGCGCGAGCCCGAGTAGGTGCGGTTGGACAGACGCACCGGGATGCCATCGGTCGATCCGCCGCCCGCCAACGCTCCGGCCAGGTCGCGACCCAGCAGACGACCCAGCAGGGAAGGCTTTTCGATTGGCTTGGCGGTAGAGCGCTTGCGTGAGGTGGCCATCAGGGGTTGCCCTCCAGGCTCACACCTTGTTCATGGGCAAGGTCGGTCACGGCGTCCACGAACACGCGGGCCCGGTGGATGTAGTTGTCGAACATGTCCAGGCTGGCACAGGCTGGCGACATCAGCACCGCATCCCCTGGGCGGGCATGCGCCGCAGCCAGGCGAACCGCTTCGGGCAGCGTGGAGGCGTCCAGCACAGGCAACTGGGCCTGTGCCATGGCGTCGCCCATCTGCGCACGGATCAGGGGTGCATCGCGCCCGATCAGCACCACCGCACGGGCATGGCGGGCCAGGGGTGCGGCCAGCGGTGCAAAGTTCTGACCCTTGCCATCGCCGCCCAGGATCACCACCAGGGTTCTTTCTGCGCCCAGCCCCACCACCGCAGCGAGGGTGGCACCTACGTTGGTGCCTTTGCTGTCGTCGAAGTACTCGATGTCATGGATGATGGCCACCGCCTCCACCCGGTGGGGTTCGCCCCGGTACTCACGCAGGCCGTGCAACATGGGCCCCAGGGCTGCACCTGCGGAGGTGGCGAGGGCCAGGGCGGCCAGGGCATTGGATGCGTTGTGTCTGCCCCGGATGCGCAGCGCTTCCACGGGCATCAGCCGCTGGAAGTAGATCTCTTCGGCTTCGTCTGCCGCGCGGCCGCGTTTGCGTGTTTCATCCAGGGCGAGCGCACGCACCAGCCACTCCATGCCGTTGACCGATTCAATGCCCCAATCCATCGGTCGCGTGGGGGCGTCTGTGCCAAAGGTGGCAAACGGACGCGCTGGCTGCTGGCGGTTGCGTCCGCCCACCTTCACGGTCACAAGGCCCGGCTGCATGGCCATGACCTGCGCGTCGTTCCGGTTGAGCAGCATGAGGGCATGGGTGCCGAACACGTTGGCCTTGGCCTGCCCATAGGCGGCTTGTGAGCCGTGCCAGTCGAGGTGGTCTTCGCTCAGATTGAGCACCGTGCCCGCGGTGGGCACGCTGTCCCACGCGCCGCCGGACACGCCGTCCAGTTGGAAGCTGGAGAGTTCGATCACCCAGACAGCTGGCAGGTGTTTCGGTTGCTCGGGTTCGATCGGCGGCGGTTCCAGCTGGGTCGGTCCATCGTCTTCTTCGTCGGGCTCGTCGGATGGCGCGTCTTCGCTGGCTTCGGCGTTTTCGTCCTCAGCTTGCTCGGGCAACCCATCCGTCTGCAACTCAGCGTCCGGTGCATCGGGCGTTTGTACCGACGAGGCTTGATCCCCTTGCGCCTCTTCGGCCGCGCTGGCGTCTTCTTCGGCCTGCGCCACCGCTTCCTTGTCGATGGCCGTAGACAGCACGTCCAGCAGGCTGGGCCCGATGTTGCCGGCGGTGGCCACCTGCACGCCCGCGCGTTGCAACAACAGGCTGGTCAGCGCCGTCACAGTGGTTTTGCCGTTGGTGCCGGTGATGGCCAGCACCTTGGGGCGGTAGGGCAGGCGCTCCCGTTGGGACAAGGCTTGCAGCGCCTGAGCAAACAGATCGAGTTCGCCCACCACGGGCACGCCTCGGGTTTCGGCCCACTCGCGCACCGTCTGCAACTGACCGGGCGCCAGGCCCGGGCTGCGCGCCACCAGGGTCCATTCGCCACGGGCCAGCAGGCTCTCATCCAGCGCACCCCATACGAAGTTTGCTTGCGGGCATTCGCTGGTCAAGATTTCAAGCTGAGGCGGTTGCTCACGGGTGTCGGCCACCGTCACGCGCGCACCCTGGCGCAGGCACCAGCGCGCCATCGCCAGGCCGGAAAGGCCCAGGCCCAGGACGAGCACGTGTTGGTCTTGAAGGTGGTTCATCGCAACTTCAGGGTGGACAGACCCACCAGACACAGGAGCATGGTGATGATCCAGAAACGAACGACGACCTGCGTCTCCTTCCAGCCCTTTTTCTCGAAGTGGTGGTGCAGCGGCGCCATCTGGAACAGACGGCGGCCCTGTCCAAAGCGGCGTTTGGTGTACTTGAAGTACGACACCTGCAACATGACCGAAAGCGCTTCCACCACGAAGATGCCGCCCATGATGGCCAGCACGATTTCCTGGCGCACGATGACCGCGATCGTGCCCAGCGCGCCGCCCAGTGCCAGGGCACCCACGTCGCCCATGAACACCTGGGCCGGATGTGTGTTGAACCAGAGGAAGGCCAGGCCGGCGCCGGCCATGGCAGCACAGAAGATCAGCAACTCGCCTGCGCCCGGAATGTGTGGCACCAGCAGGTAGCGCGAGAACACGGCATTGCCGGTCACGTAGGCGAAGATGCCGAGCGCCGAGCCCACCATGACCACTGGCATGATGGCCAGGCCGTCCAGGCCATCGGTGAGGTTGACCGCGTTGCTGGAGCCCACGATCACGAGGTAGGTCATGACCACGAAACCGAACACGCCCAGCGGGTAGCTGATTTCCTTGAAGAACGGCACCAGCAAACCGGCCTGGGGCGGCAGGTCCACCGTGAAGCCCGAGGCCACCCAGTTGTAGGCAAGCTGCAGCACCCGCAGGTTGTTCGTCTCCGACACGCTGAACACCAGGTAGAACGCCGCCACCAGCCCGATCACCGACTGCCAGAAATACTTCTCACGCGACCGCATGCCTTCCGGGTCCTTGCGCACCACCTTGCGCCAGTCGTCCACCCAGCCAATGGCGCCAAAACCAAGGGTGACCACCAGCACGATCCAGACGAACCGGTTCGACAGGTCAAACCAGAGCAAGGTCGACAAGGCAATGGAGAAAAGAATGAGGACGCCGCCCATGGTGGGTGTGCCGCCTTTGCTGAGGTGGGTCTGCATCGCGTATTCGCGAATCGGTTGCCCGATCTTCAGCGCGGCGAGGCGTCGAATCACAAACGGCCCGGCCACCAGACCCACCAGCAACGCCGTCATGGCCGCCATCACGGCGCGGAAGGTCAGGTACTGGAACACGCGCAAGAACCCGAATTCCGGCGAGAGGGTCTGAAGCCATGTGGACAGACTAAGCAGCATGGGGGTTGTCCTTGTTGTTGTGTTGCGCTTTCTCGTCCATCGCTGCCAGGGCATGGACCACCCGCTCCATGCCCATGAACCTGGAACCCTTGACCAGTACGCTGCGCAGCCCCGGTGAGCCGGCACCCGGATTCACCAACTCGACCACGTGCGCCGCCAGTTGAGCCACATCCGGCCAAAGTGTGGGAGCCGATTCGCCCGCAGCGTTCAAGGCGGCCGCAGCCTGCGCCATCCATTCACCCACCACGTGCACCTTGTCCACACCGCGCGAGGCGGCGTAGCGCAGCACTTCGGTATGGAATGCCAGCCCCTGGTCGCCCACTTCGCCCATGTCGCCCAGCACCAGCAGACGCGGGCCAGGCAGTTCTGCCAGCACATCCACCGCCGCGCGCATGGAATCCGGGTTGGCGTTGTAGGTGTCGTCGATCAGCGTGACTGCGCCGGCAGGCAATTGCAGTGACAGCGCGCGCGAGCGGCCGCCCACGGGCTCGAAGACGCTCAAGCCTTTGGCGATGGTGGGCAGGTCCACCCCGGCGGCGAAGGCGCAGGCTGCCGCGGCCAGGGCATTGCGTACGTTGTGCCGCCCGGCAATGCGCAAGCTGCACGACGCCACGCTGCCATCAATCGCGATCGAAAGCTGCCAGGCGCCCTCTTCCCACACCACGCTCTGAACTTGCACGTCAGCCGCTGCATCGTTGTCGCTGAAAGTGAGGGTGCGCCTTGCACCAGCCAGACCACGCCACAGCGGCGTGAACGCATCGTCGGACGGAAAGACCGCCACCCCGCTGGCAGGCAGTGAGGACAACACGCTGCCGTTCTCCCGGGCCACGGCTTCCACGCTGGACATGAACTCCAGATGCTCACGCTGCGCGTTGTTGACCAGGGCCACGGTGGGTTGTGCGATGGCGGCGAGTTCGGCGATTTCCCCGGGATGGTTCATGCCCAGCTCGACAACCGACAAACGGTGACCTGCATGGAGTCGCAGCAGCGTGAGCGGTACGCCGATGTCGTTGTTGAAGTTGCCCTGCGTGGCGTGTGCCGCATCGCCTGCTGCCGCTCGCAGGATGGCCGCGATCATCTGCGTGACGGTGGTCTTGCCGTTGCTGCCTGTCACGGCGATCAGGGGCAAGGGGAACTGGGCGCGCCACAGTCGCGCCAGCTCACCCAGCGCGCGTCGCGTGTCGGGCACTTCCACACCGGGCAGGCCGGCGCTGGCAAGCCCTTGATGCGCCAGCGCCGCCACCGCGCCGGCGGCCTTGGCCTGGGGGAGAAAATCGTGCGCATCGAAACGCTCGCCCTTGAGCGCCACGAACAGGTCGCCGGCGCGCAGACTGCGCGTGTCCGAGTGCACGCGAGCGATGGGCACATCGACAAGGCCCACGGCACGTGCATCGGAGAGCTGCGTCAGGAGCTGTGCCACCGTCTTCATGCCTGGCTCCCTTCGATGCAGCGGAGCCGATCGTTCAGCGCCAGCCGTGCGTGGCTCACATCGGAAAACGGGCGCTTGACACCTTGCACATCCTGGTAGTCCTCATGACCCTTGCCCGCCACCAGCACCACGTCCTGGGGCCGAGCTTGAGCGACGGCGTGGGCAATGGCCTGGGAGCGATCGACCAGCAGCGAAGCGTCTTGTGGACGGGAGAGCCCTGCGGCCATGTCGCGCAGAATGCGTTCAGGGTTTTCGCTGCGCGGGTTGTCGCTGGTCAGCACCGCGTGCTGCGCCTCGCGCTCTGCCACCGCAGCCATCAGCGGACGCTTGCTGCGGTCGCGGTCGCCACCACAGCCGATCACCACCCAGAGCGCACCGTTCCGCTGCTGCACCACCGGCTGGAGCGCCTGCAGGGCCTTTTCAAGTGCATCGGGTGTGTGGGCATAGTCCACCAGCACCCAGGGAAGCAGCGAAGCGTCACCGTCTGGTGCCACGGGTTGCATGCGCCCAGGCACCGGGGAAAGAACCGCGCAGGCAGCGACAGCACGGGCCAAAGGCACACCCAGCGCCCGGGCCGAAGCGAGCACACCCAGCAGGTTGCTCACGTTGTATTCACCCACCACTGGCAGACTGAGCTGGTGCGCAGCGATTTCGTTGCCAGACACATCCCTTTCCACCACTTCCCACTGCATTCCATGGCGGGTATGCACCAGGTCTCTGGCAAACAGTCTGGCCGTGTCGGCAACAGGCCCGGAGCCGACGGCGATCGTCCACAAATCGAGAGAGCGCTGACCCAGCGTGACGGCCAATTCGCTGCCACGCACATCGTCCAGGTTCACGACAGCGGCCGCCAGACCGGGCCAGTCAAACAGCATGGCCTTGGCCGCCCAGTAAGAAGGCATATCGCCATGAAAGTCGAGATGGTCCTGGGTGAAGTTCGTGAACACCGCCACCTTGATCTGCGTGCCGTTGAGCCGCCCTTCGACCAGGCCGATGGACGAGGCTTCGATGGCGCAGGCCTTCACGCCTTCGCTGACAAACTCGCGCAGCTGTTGCTGCAGGCGCATCGGATCGGGCGTGGTCAAGCCGGTGGACACCAGAGCGGCCGAACCAGCGTCATCGACAGTGGTGGGTACGCGGCCCATGCCCAGGGTGCCGACCATGGCGCAATCATGTCCGCATGCGCTGAGCAACTGCGCCATCCACCACGCGGACGATGTTTTGCCGTTGGTGCCGGTGATCGCGATCACGTCGAGTTGCGCACTGGGCATCTGGCAGAACGCACTCGCAATGGGGCCTGCCAGCGCCTTGAGGCCGGCCACCGCGGCGATCGGCGCCTGATCGTCGAGATCAAAGGCGGCCACGCCGTCGCGCTCCACCACAACGGCCGACGCTCCCGCATCGAGCGCGGCGCGAACAAACTGCCGGCCATCCTGCGCGGCCCCAGGCCAGGCAACGAATCCATCACCCGGCCGGATCTGGCGGCTGTCGCAAGACAGCGCACCCTGCACACGATCGTGCAACCATTGCGTCACGAACTGGGGTGTGTCGAAGCTTTGCATCAGAACGACTCCTCCACCACTTCGGCCACGATCTGGGGTTTCACATCCATGTCGGGCTGCACGCCCAGAATGCGCAAGGTGTGTTGCACCGTTTCGCTGAACACGGGCGCCGCCACGACACCGCCGTAGTAGTGGCCATTGCGGGGTTCATCGATCATCACCGCCACCACGATGCGGGGCGCCTCAACCGGCGCCAGTCCCACGAAGAAGCTGCGGTACTTCTTGTCGGCGTAGCCCTTGCCCTCCTGCTTGCGCGCGGTACCGGTTTTCCCTCCCACCGAATAGCCCATGGTCTGCGCCCGGGTCGAAGTCCCCCCGGGTTGGGCAGACAAGGCCAGCATAGAACGCACCGCTCCTGCGCTTTTCTTGCTGAACACGCGAATGCCGGCCGTCGGCTCGTCGGTTTTGACCAAGGTCACCGGGATGAGTTCGCCATCGCGCGCGAAGATCGTGTAAGCCTGCGCCAGTTGGAACAGGGAGGCCGATACCCCGTAGCCGTAGCTCATGGTGGCCTGTTCGATGGGGCGCCAGGTCTTGTAGGGGCGCAGACGGCCGGTCACCGCACCCGGAAACGGCAGCTGCGGCTTCTGCCCGAAGCCGGCCTGCGCATAGGCCTCCCACATGTCACGCGGCGACATCTGCATCGCCATCTTGACCGTGCCCACGTTGCTGGACTTCTGAATCACCTGACTGACCGTCAGCACGCCGTTGTCCTTGTTGTCCCGAATCGTGGCGCCGCCGATCTGCATGCGGCCCGGCGCCGTCTGAATCGGCGTGCCGGGTCCAACCAGGCCTTTTTCCATCGCGAGCGCGGCGATGAAGGGCTTCATCGTGGAACCGGGTTCAAAACTGTCGGTCAGCACCCGGTTACGCAACTGCTCACCACTGAGGTTGATCCGGCGATTGGGGTTGAAGCTCGGGTAGTTGGCCAGTGCCAGCACCTCTCCGGTCTGCGTGTCGAGCACCACCACACTGCCGGCCCGCGCCTTGTTCGCCTGCACCGCTTCGCGCAGCTTCTGGTAGGCAAAGAACTGGATCTTGCTGTCAATGGAGAGCTGCAGGTCGGGCCCGTCCACAGGCGGCACCACGTCCCGCACATCTTCCACCACCCGGCCCAGACGGTCCTTGATCACCCGGCGCGAGCCTGCCCGACCAGACAGTTGCTGGTTGAACGCCAGCTCCACGCCTTCTTGCCCACGGTCTTCCACATTGGTGAACCCCACCACATGCGCTGCCGCTTCGCCTTCCGGATACTGGCGCTTGTATTCGCGACGCTGGTAGATCCCCTTGATGCCCAGGGCGGCGATTTCCCTGGCGATCGGATCGTCCACCTGGCGCTTGACCCAGACAAAGGTCTTGTCTTCACTGGCCAGGCGTTTGCGCACCTCTGCCAGCGGCATGTCCAGCAGCTTGGCCAAATCCCGAATCTTCGGGTCGCTCTTGTCCACGTCTTCCGGAATGGCCCAGATACTTTGCGCCACCACGCTGGAGGCGAGGATGAGGCCATTGCGATCCAGCACCCTGCCACGGTTCGCGGGCAATTCCAGCGTGCGGGCGTAGCGCACCTCGCCCTGGCGCTGAAAGAAGTCGTTGCCAAAGACCTGCACATAGGCGGCGCGGGCACCCAGGCCCACGAACGCAACCGCCAGGCCGGCGACGATGAATTTGCTGCGCCAGACCGGCGTCTTGCTCGCCAGCAGCGGACTCGCGCTGTAGTTGATGCTGCGACTCATGGCCGCGCCCCCTGAACGCCAGGATCCGGCGTTGCCAGCGTCTCAGGCACCACGACGTACTGCGTGATGCCGGGCGTCACCGGTCGCATCTGAAGCTGGCGGGTGGCCAGTTGCTGCACACGTGCCGAGGTGGCCTGGGCGCGCCGCTGCACGACGAGCTGCTCGTATTCCACGTTGAGCTGGCGGGATTGCGAGTGAGCGCGGTCCAGCGCTGTGTACAGGCGACGAGACTCGTATTGGGTGTGCACGAGGTAAAACGCACTGACCAACACCGCCGCCAACAGAACGAGATTCAACCGGATCATGCCGGTGCCTCTGTGCGTTCGGCCACGCGCATGACCGCGCTGCGGGAGCGCGCGTTGCCCTGCACCTCGGCCTCGCTGGGTTTGACGCGTCGGACATGGCGCAGCGCCATGGGTGCAGGCTCTGCAAACGGCACGCGCCGGTCCACCACGGCACGCGAGTGGCGCGCCATGAACTGTTTGACCATGCGGTCTTCCAGCGAATGGAAGCTGATCACGACCAATTGTCCTCCGGGACGAAGCACTTGCAGACTGGCCTCTAGCGCTTGTTGCAGCTCTTCAAGCTCGGCGTTGATGAAAATCCGAAAAGCCTGAAATGTGCGCGTTGCAGGGTCCTTGCCCGGCTCGCGGGTTTTGACCGCGCCAGCCACGACTTCGGCCAGCTCGAGGGTGGTTCGAAAAGGGCCCCGTTCCTGTCGGCGACGATCAATCGCCTTTGCAATCGGTTGAGCAAACCGTTCTTCGCCATATTCACGGATGACCTCCGACAGGGTTGAAATTTCGGCCGTTTCGAGCCACTGCGCCACGCTCTGACCACGCGTGGTGTCCATGCGCATGTCCAGCGGACCATCGCGACGAAAAGAAAAACCCCTCTCGGGGTCGTCGATCTGAGGAGAGCTCACACCCAGGTCCAGCAACACCCCGTCCGCACTCGCATGCCCCAGTTCGCCCAGGTGGCAGAAACCCTGATGCCGGATGGCAAAGCGGCCATCGCTGGCCGCCAGTTGGTGTGCATCTGCCACCGCCTGCGGGTCCTTGTCGAAAGCCGTGAGTCGCCCCTGGGCAGAGAGGTTTTGCAGGATCAGGCGCGAATGCCCCCCGCGCCCGTAGGTCGCGTCGACATAGTGTCCGTCGGGGTTGATCGCAAGCGCTTCCACAGCTTCGTTCAACAGGACGGTTTGATGATTCCATGCGTCTTGCACCATGACCTTCAAAAAGAAAAGTCCTTCAAGACATCCGGCATCTCGGCCTTCATGGCCTCGGCTTCCTTCTCCGCGTAAGTAGCGGCATCCCACAATTCCAGAAACGAACCCATGCCCAGAAGAAGTGCGTCCTTGGTGATGCCGGCCGCCTGGCGCAGTTCGGGCGAAATCAGTATCCGCCCCGCCCCGTCCATCTCCAGATCCATCGCATTGCCCAGAAACAGGCGTTTCATCCATTGCGCACTCATGGGCATCGACGCAAATTGGCTACGGAACTCCTCCCAAGCTGGCTGGGGGAAAATCATCAAACAGCCATGAGGGTGCTTGGTGACAGTCAGGGGGCTGCCATCCACGCTCAAAGCCGCACGATGCCGCGTGGGCACGGAGAGCCGGCCCTTGGCATCGAGACTGAGAGAGGAAGCACCCTGGAACACTGAAATCAATCCTTGAATGACACTTTTCACCACTTAATTGCACTTTTTCCCACTTTATCAGGATTTCTCCGCCACGCAATGGTCGGCGCTCCATATTTTTGTAATGAAATCAACCACTTAGAGGCGAAACCAGAAGCTATCGCGCTCAAAAATGCAGCAAAAGCAAGCACTTACAACCGTCTCTGCATGTGTTGCCTCAGAAATCCCCCCCGCTGACAAATTTGTAAAGACAAGTCATCAAGCGGCTGGGCTGCACGAGGGCCGCTGATCCCCTCGGGCAAAAAAAAACCGCACCATCCATCAGATGGGGCGGTTTGGGCAAAGAGGGTGAACGTTCAGAGGATGTAGCGCGACAGGTCCTCGTTGCGGCTCAGTTCGCCCAGTCGGCCGTCCACGTAGGCTGCATCAACTGTAATGGTCTGCCCCTGCAAACGGGCCGCATCAAAGCTGACTTCGTCCAGCAAATGCTCCATCACCGTGGACAGGCGGCGCGCACCAATGTTCTCGGTGCGCTCGTTCACATCACAGGCAATCTGGGCCAGGCGCCGAATTCCCTCGGCATCAAATTCCAGCGTCACCCCTTCGGTGGACAGCAAGGCCTGGTACTGGCGCACCAGCGAAGCGTGGGTCTGTGTGAGGATGGCTTCAAAGTCATCGACAGACAGCGACTGAAGCTCCACCCGAATCGGAAAGCGCCCCTGCAACTCCGGTATCAGGTCGCTGGGCTTGGACAGGTGGAAGGCGCCGCTGGCAATGAACAGGATGTGATCGGTCTTGACCATGCCGTATTTGGTGGTCACGGTCGTGCCCTCGACCAAGGGCAGCAGGTCACGCTGCACACCCTGGCGTGACACATCGGCCCCGCCTGCGTCACTGCGCGAAGCCACCTTGTCGATCTCATCAATGAAGACGATGCCGTTTTGCTCTGCGTTGTGCAGGGCGCGGGTCTTGATCTCTTCCTCGTTGACCAGCTTGCCCGCTTCTTCCTCGATCAGCAGCTTCATGGCCTCAGCGATCTTGAGCTTGCGCACCTGGCGCTTGCCCGCACCGATCTGGCTGAACATGCCCCGCAACTGCTCGGCCATTTCTTCCATGCCCGACGGCCCCATGATTTCCATGGTCGGGCGCGCTTCGGCCAGGTCGATTTCAATTTCCCGATCGTCAAGCGATCCTTCCCGCAGCTTCTTGCGAAACGTCTGGCGCGCGGTGCTTTCCGGTGTGGGAGCAATGGCGCCCGCATTCTCTGCAGCGCTGCCACGCGGTGGCGGAATCAGCGCATCCAGGATGCGCTCTTCCGCCGCGTCTTCTGCGCGGGAACGCAGCTTTTTCATTTCCTGTTCGCGCGTCTGCTTGACCGCGATTTCAGCCAGATCGCGGATGATGGCGTCCACGTCCTTGCCCACATAGCCCACTTCGGTGAATTTGGTGGCTTCCACCTTGATGAAAGGCGCATCGGCCAGACGGGCGAGTCGGCGGGCGATCTCGGTCTTGCCCACGCCCGTGGGGCCGATCATGAGAATGTTCTTGGGCGTGATCTCAGCCCGCAGCTTTTCGTCCACCTGCTGACGGCGCCAACGGTTGCGCAAGGCGATGGCGACCGCTCGCTTGGCTGCCTTTTGACCAATGATGAAACGGTCCAGTTCGGAGACGATCTCCTGAGGCGTCATGGAGGACATGGGAGTAGGTAGGAGTGAAAGAGGCCGCAGCGCGGCGTCAATGAAGGGGATCGAAACGGGATCCGGTGGGCTGGCTCCGGGCGCCCAGGCGACGCACAGGCAGACAACACCTCACAGAGTTTCGACGGTGTGATTCATGTTGGTGTAGATGCACAGCTCGCCAGCGATGCCGAGTGACTTCCGCACGACATCTTCAGCACTGAGCTCGGTGTGGTCAATCAGGGCCTTGGCGGCCGCCTGCGCATAGGCACCGCCCGAACCAATCGCCACGATGCCGTGTTCGGGTTCGAGCACATCCCCGTTGCCAGTGATGATCAGCGAGGCCGTCTTGTCGGCCACGGCCAGCATGGCTTCGAGTCGCCGCAACACCCGATCGGTGCGCCAGTCGCGCGTGAGCTCGATGGCCGCACGCACCAGGTGCCCTTGATGCTTTTCCAGTTTGGCCTCAAATCGTTCAAAAAGCGTGAACGCATCGGCCGTGGCCCCTGCAAAACCGGCAAGCACCTGGTCGCGGTACAACTTGCGAACTTTGCGCGCCGTGCCCTTGACCACGATGTGCCCGAGAGTGACCTGCCCGTCGCCGCCGATGGCGACCTGCACCCCGTCAGGGGTCTGTCGGCGGACGCAAACAATGGTGGTTCCGTGAAATGATTCCATAGCGGTAAGAAGTGGGGGTGATCGGATGGATCTCAAGCTCGGAAGAGGATCAGGGCCAGTCGTCAAGAGCACCGCAGAAACGATCTTCGACATGCTCGGGCCAGGAACCTGCGCTACCCCCTTGGGGGTTGACACCGCAAGTGGCACGGGCGATCAGTCGTTGCGAAGAACCACTTTGGCGTACTCGGTGATACCGATCACGTGGAAAAAAGCCGAAACCAGACGGTGCGCGTCGACGAACTGCACCGCTCTCCCCTCGGCATGGTGACCCGACACCCAGTTCAACAGGGTACCGGCGGCGGAGAAATCCACCCGGATGAGATTCCGGCAGGAAATGATCATCACATCGGCCCCTTTCAGGCGCCGTTCCAGTGCTTCGAGCGTGGCTTGCGGATCGCCCCGGATCTCGCCTGACAACTCCACCAGACCCAGCTGGTTGAATTCCGAGTTCTGGCTGTCCTGGACCGAATCTCCCGGATAACCAGAGGCCACCTGCTCCATCTGCACCTCTCCCAGCACCGATTGACCGCTCTCGTCGACTTTCTGGTTCACTGAGCGGTAGTGGCACCGGGGCTGCTCCCACCCAGGGGGAGAAACCTCGTAGGTCACGCAGAAGTCCAGTGCGGTGAGCTCGAATTCATCGGCCCGGTTCATGACACGCAACACCGCCAGGCGCAGCTCCCACCAGAGTTGCTCCACATCACGGCGGCCAGAGGGTGTCAGGTCCTTGAGCAGGTCGCGCAAATTCGAAGCGCCCAGGAAGCGCAACTCCACTTCCTGGTCACCCCAGAGCGTGAACACGCCGAGCAAGGCCTTTGCCGCTTTGACATCCATGGCTTCGATCTGTGACCAGTCCAGCACCCACGGTTGTTGCACCCGCAACAGCACATTCTGCAAGGTGCCCACCGCGTGTGCATCGACCTCGGCATCGCACACCCAGGCAGCCCGACCAGAATTCGCTGACGGTGTGTACTTCTTTCCCGACAGCTTGCTGACCATGTCGGGCATGTCAAACCACTGGGGTGCAGACCGGCTAAATCGATTGACGAAATCGACAGCCTGGCTCTCAAAAGGCGCCATCTGCCCTGTGGCCCGGTAGAGGTCGAAAAGCGCGAGCCAGTCTTCTTGTTGCTCGACCCGGGCACCGCCCTCACCCAGCACCTCCAGCAGCCCCTGCTCGGCCCCGGTGTCGTCCCCATTGGCAAAACGAATGGCGGCCTCTTCCACCTCGGGGTCCTGCACGATCTCCTGCACATCCAGCGCAAAAAAGTGTGACGCGGAAAATGCTTGACTGGCACCAGATCCGCTGTTCGATTTGGCAGGCGCCATCAATCCGGTTCTGGCAGACGAAGAAGATGGAGGTCCCAGCTTTTCCTGGGCCATGGGCTCACTGTCGCGGCTGTGTATTGCCGCCTCAGGTGGAGGCACGACCGGCGCGGCAGGCTGCTTCGCGGGCGGCGAACCAGCAACCACCGGATCCAGCCCTGCATTGCCTGTCGCCAGGTGCGCCGGTTCTGTTTCCTTGTATTGCTGGCGCTTGCGAAGGTCTTCAGGATCGGGTGCCGCCTTCGATGTGGGGTGGCCGGCCAGCTCCTGGCGCGCACTGCCGACGGCGTTACCGCCACTGCTGAGGCTGGAGGAGCCTGTGGCCGATGAATCGGGCCCCTTGGTCTTCCACCACTGCATCGACATCTGGGCTTCGATCTCATCGATCTTCTTCAAGGTCATGGCCCGATCGTCCGGCTTGGACGGCAGGCTGCTCTGGAAGAAGGAAGGACGAACGCCCGGTCCTTCGGCACCCGAAGCCTCACGGCTTCGAATCTTTCGCAGCATGTCGAATTCGCGCTTGCGCACGAAGTCGTTGCGGCGCTTGCGCTCGATCATTTCCTTGAGCGCGGCTTTGCTGTATTCACTTTCGCGATCGGCAGACCGCGTGTCCAGATCCGACCAGCTGGTGGTCGGATGCCGGACAAACTTCACCACCTTGGACAAAAAGCCGCCGTTGGAATCGTCCTTGGCCATGTCAGGTGAAAAAGGTTGAGCGGATGGAAGACGCGTGACGCGAATACAAAATCAGTCGCCAAACATCTTTTGCTTGAGCTCGCGTCGCTGCTGGGCTTCCAGCGAAAGGCTGGCGGTGGGACGCGCCATCAGACGGCCCACGCCGATGGCTTCGCCGGTTTCTTCACAGTAACCATAGTCGCCCGAGTCGATGCGGGCAATGGCCTGCTCGATTTTTTTCAGAAGCTTACGCTCGCGGTCACGCGTGCGCAATTCAAGCGCATGCTCTTCTTCGATCGTCGCCCGGTCCGCCGGGTCGGGCACAACCACAGTGTCTTCGCGCAAGTGCTCAGTGGTCTCACCGGCATTGGCCAGCATGTCTTCCTTGAGCTGGGTGAGCTTGAGGCGGAAGAACGCGAGCTGAACATCGTTCATGTACTCGCTGTCGGGCATGGCCTGCACGTCCTGGTCCGTCAACTTGTCGACAGACAGGTTTTTCCAGTTGTTGGCCCGCTTGGGGTCCTTCTGGATGGATGAGGGCACGGGAGGGGTCATTACGGCACGTTCGTTCATGGTGGAAAAGGTCGCCTTGGCGGCATCGGGAGCGTGGGTGGGGACCACCGCAGCCTGTGTCATCTGCTCCATCATCACCTTTTTGGCAGCGCGCTTGCCCAAGGGTCGGGGCGTGGGTTCGATCGGGGCAGGCGCAGCAGCGGCTTTGGCGGGCGCGGTTGCGCGTTTAGGGGTCGGTGATGGCACAGGTGGTTGGGTCGGTACGGAAGATTTTGAGGCCACCACGGGTGGGCTGGATGGCTTTTGAGGAACCGACTTCGAGGCACTGGAGGATTTGGGCGGCGCCTTGACCGCGGCCTTGCCTGATGCCTTGGCAGCGGACTTGGCAGACACTGCCTTGGCCGCTGATTTGGGGATCACTTTTGCCGCGGTCTTGACTGCTGTCTTGGCAGCGGCCTTGACCACGGTCTTGGCAGCTACCTTCTTGGCTGGCGATTCTTTTGCGCGCGCGCTCTTGCCGGTTGCCGCTGACGATGCCGGCAACTTGGCGGCCTTCGCTTTGGCGGGAGACGTCAGCTTGGCGCCCGTTTTGCCTGTGGACGAGGCTGCGGACGGACGACCCTTGGCCCCCGACGCGCTCGGCTGGGCGGTTTTGGCTGTCCTGGTGGCCGGGGCTTTCACAACGGGTCTCCTCTCAGATCCTGACGATGCTCGGTCTTCGGGCTGGTGGGATGCTGAGACCGGGGTCTTTCGCGCCACACCGCTGGCCGGACGGGCCGGCGATGACGTTGTTATACCTGCTTTGGAATGGCGCTTGCTCGTGGGCGCCACCCGACCAGGCTGGTCTGCAATCTTGGGGCGCGATTGTAACGAAGCCGCGTCTTGCGAGGGCGACGCGTTACCGGCAGGAAAACCCAATCGTTGGAGAAGCGAGACAAACAGCACGTTCAGCCCTGGTTCGTTCGGTGATTTCCAGCAGCCTGCGTGATGTCAGACCAGCGACTGATCAAGTCCCTGGACCAGAATGTCCTTGGGAAGATCCAGTCCAATGAACACCATCTTGCTGGTCCGGGGTTCGCCTTCGGCCCAAGCGGGTCCGAGATCGCTGCCCATCAGTTGATGCACGCCCTGGAAGATCACCTTGCGGTCGGTGCCTTCCATGTCCAGCACCCCCTTGTAGCGCAGCATGCGCGGGCCATATACCTGCACGATGGCGCCAAGGAAGTCTTCGAGCTTGGCCGGGTTGAACGGCCGGGTGGCCCGGTAGACAAAGCTCTTCACGTCGTCATCGTGGTGGTGGTGGTGCCCGTGTGAACCGTCGCCATGTTGGTGGGACGGGTGGTCACAGTGCTCACCATGGTCGTGGTCGTGGTCGTGGTCGTGGTCGTGGTGAGCATGGTCATGCTCCTCATCCGCCTTGAGGAGGAAGTCGGGATCGATGTCGAGCTTGGCGTTGAGGTTGAAGCCGCGCAGGTCGAACACATCCTTGATGGCCACTTCACCAAAATGCACCGGGTGCATGGGGGCGCGCGGATTCATGTGTTTGAGTCGGTGAATCAGGGCATCGACTTCGTCGGGCGCCACCAGATCCGCCTTGCTGATGAACACCTGGTCGGCGAAACCCACCTGGCGCCGGGCCTCCTGGCGGTCGTTCAGTTGCTGCGCCGCATGTTTGGCATCGACCAGGGTGATGATCGCATCGAGCAGGTACTGCTCGGCGACCTCGTCGTCCATGAAGAAAGTCTGGGCCACCGGGCCAGGATCGGCGAGTCCGGTGGTCTCGATCACCACGCGTTCGAAATCCAGCTCGCCCTTGCGTTTCTTCTGCGCCAGGTCCTGCAGCGTGGCACGCAGGTCGTCACGGATGGTGCAGCAGATGCAGCCATTGCTCATCTGGATGATGTTCTCCTGGGTGTCGGCCACCAGGATCTCGTTGTCGATGTTCTCTTCGCCGAACTCGTTCTCGATCACCGCGATTTTCTGGCCATGGGCCTCGCTGAGCACGCGCTTGAGCAGCGTGGTCTTTCCGGAACCCAGAAAGCCGGTGAGGATGGTCGCAGGAATCAGGGACATGGCAGGCGGCGTTCAGAGAGGCAAATAGGACAGTGCGCAGCCGGGGAGTGTATTCGACAAGCCCCGCCGCTGGAGGGCCCATTCGCATGGCCTCACGAAAGAAACGGACAGACCGATTTGACGGTGCTTGTCAGTGAACCCGGCGGCGGGGCGCGAGGCCAGCCCCAGAGGGCGCAGCGGGGTGCTCAGGGGCGCAAGTAGACAAAACCTTCACGCGCTTGCAACCTGGCCACTTCGGCCACGCCGGATGGAACGATCTTGGCCTCCATGGCCACTTTCGCTGGATCGATCTTGCGTGCCACGAGGGTGTTGTTGCACACAAGAAATTCGACTCCTTTGGCCGCGAGGTCACCGATGGCGCCGGCGAACGACTGGTCCATCTGGTTGGTGGCGCCATCGAGCAGGAAGTCGATGCCGAGACCGTGTGTCACCACCACGATCTTGGCTGTAGGGTCTGCCGCCAGATGGTTTCGAATGTTGTTGACTGCCCGGGAGGCCTGAGGAATGCCTTCACTCATGTGATAGACGACCTTGATGGCCTCCTGCGCCTGAGCCTGCGCCGAGGTGGCCAGCACCGCAACCACACAAAGGGATTTGAAGAACGCCAGCAGTTTGCACATGGGAAAGCTCCGAAAAATTGAAACGTAATAACTTGCTTATGAATGGATTATGGTCAGTCAGGCGTCACCGACCAGCGGGATTACCCCCGTCCTGGAACTCGGTTTCACATTGAAACCCGGCTGCTAAGGATGGCGAGGCTTGTCCGGCGGGGCCGGCGATCGCGCATCCGCTGCCACGTCGGCAGCATCGCTGACCGCCGGCCCCGAAGCCCTCTTGCCTTGGGCCAGCGCACGTGGATGAGACGCATCGTAGACCTTGGCCAGATGCTGGAAGTCCAGCCGGGTGTAGACCTGCGTGGTGCTGATGCTGGCGTGACCCAGCAGCTCCTGCACCGCCCGGAGGTCACCACTGGATTGCAGCACATGGCTGGCAAAGGAGTGGCGCAGCATGTGCGGGTGAACCGGTGTGGCGAGGCCGGCAAGCCGGGAGCGGCGCTTGAGGCGCACGCGAATGTGCTGCGGCGTCAGGCGCTGTCCCCTGGCGCCGACGAACAGCGCCTGCGCATCGACCGCATGCGGGCCCAGCCAGGCCTGGCGTGCCTCCAGCCACGAGGCCAGCGCCTGCAACGCGGCGCGCCCCACCGGCACACTTCGGCGCTTGGCGCCCTTGCCCAGCACGTGGGCTTCGCCGTCCTGCACGTCGACCCAACCCTTTGCACCCGGCCCGGCCCGTACATCCAGCCCGACCAGTTCGCCAATGCGCAGCCCACAGCCATAGAGCAATTCGGTGATGCACCGATCGCGCGCCTCCAGCGCCGGCGAGTCGGCTTCGGCCACGTAGGTTGCCAGCTGCACCGATTCATCCACGCCCAGTGCCTTGGGCAGCGGCTTGCCTGCCTTGGGCGCACGCACATCCTGCACCGGGTTGTGATCCATCAGGCCTTGTCGTCCCATCCAGAGGTACAGGCCACGCCAGCCCGAGAGAATCAGCGCGATGCCTCGGGGGCTGCGCCCGGCGCTGTGCATCTGGGCCACCCAGCGCCGGATGTGGGTGTTCTGCACCTCCTTCAACGACAGCCCGGCTTCCGCCACCTTGGCGATCAGCTTTTCCAGATCCAGCGCGTAGAGTGCCATCGTGCGCTCGGCAAGGCGTTTTTCCACCCGTGCATGGGACAGGTAGGCCGCTACCAGTTGGGCGTCGCTTTCGGTGTGGCTCACAGGATCAAGGCCTGAGGGCAAGTCGACAAAAATCAATCCAGCTGTGGCTCGACCACCGGGCGCAACCTGGAGAGCGCCGCACTCGTCAGCTCACCGATGCGCTCCAGGAAGTCGGTGCCCATGTCGGAGGCAAAACGCTGCGCGTCGGGCGACGCCAGCACCAGCAGACCAAAGGCCTGAGGCGCCATGCCCGCGCGCAACGGGATCAGTGCCAGCGAAGCCGCCGTCGACGGATCAAACAACCACTGCGCTGCCTCCAGGCCGGGGTTGGCGCCGCAGTAAGGCAGCGTCAATGAAGAAGCGAATGCCTTCACATCGTCGCTGGCGCCTTGCGCAAACGCTTCATGCTCGAATTCGGGCGACACGCCCCATACCTTGATCGCCACCTGCGGCACCAGAAACTGCGCTGCAATCTCGCGCGAAATGACCTCGGGCAGATCGCGCGACTCACGGGTCAGCAGCAGTTCCCGCGTCCAGCGTTGCAGCTTGTCGGCAATCGTCGTGTTCTCCTGACCGTGACGGATCATTTCGGCCGCCTTGAGCTCAAGGCCGCGGATCTTTTCGCGCAGCATTTCGGCCTGGCGTTCCTGCAGGCTCACGGCGCGGTGGCCGTGCGGGCTGGTCAGTTGCACCGCCGCCAGCAGACTGGCATGGCGCTCGAAGAAGTCTGGCGTGTTGGCCAGGTAGTCGGCGATGTCGTCTTCGGTGATGGGCGGAATGGGGTTGTGCATCATGAATCTTTCTGTTTTGCGCCCTGCGTCGGCGCACGGCGATGGCGTGGAAGGTCAATCGACATCGGGTACGTCGACTTCGCCCTCAAAAACGGTGGTGGCCGGACCGGTCATCAGCACCGGCGCGGTGTGGGTGGCATCGTCCTGCCAGGCAATGGTGAGCACGCCGCCATGGGTCTGCACGTCCACCTCGTTGTCGAGCAGCCCCAGGCGAATGCCAGCGACCACCGCTGCGCAGGCGCCCGTGCCGCAGGCCAGTGTTTCACCCGTGCCGCGCTCAAACACCCTGAGGCGAACATGGCTGCGATCCACCACCTGGAGAAAGCCGGCATTCACACGCGCCGGAAAGCGCGGGTGGTTTTCAATCTGTGGCCCCCATTCCCGCACCGGCGCGGTGTCCACGTCGTCCACCAGCATCACCGCATGCGGATTGCCCATGGACAGCACCGACACCAGAACCTGACGGTCCGTGGTCAGTTGCAGCGGCCATTGTTCCCACGCACCCCGGGTCTGCGGATCCAGATCCTGGCTGTTGAACGGGATACGGCCCAGCTCAAATGTCGGCGGGCCCATGTCGACCGTGACACGGCCATCGTCGTTGAGCCTCAGACTGAGTTCACCTTGCTGCACCTTCACGCGCACGGGGTTGCGGTCGGTCAGACCCTTGTCACGCACATAGCGCACGAAACAACGCGCACCGTTGCCGCAGTGCTCAACCTCACCGCCGTCAGCGTTGTGGATGATGTACTCAAAATCCAGACCGGGTCCGGGCGATGGGCGCACGGTCAGTATCTGGTCGGCACCGACGCCGAAATGCCGGTCGGCCAGCCAGCGGTATTGGGCCTTGCTCAGCCCCAGCGCGCCGCGCGTCTCGTCCAGCACGACAAAGTCGTTGCCTGCGCCCTGCATTTTGGTGAACCGGATGTGCATGAACGAATTATCCGTCCACATCGGTGCTCCCTGCCCAGGGGCGGCGCCAAGCCCTGGCGCGCCTCACAGCGGTGCAGATGCACCGCAACGGCTCTCGCCAGGCACACAGCCGTTTGATTGCGCACAAAGTCAGTGCTTTTTTGTATGCAATTTGTTCAGAAACGCATACAAAACAGCTGGCACAGTTGATGCAACAGGGCTGTCATGGATGACCAGACGCCCCCGCCCGCCGCCATCGAACTCATTGCGCTGACCAAGCGCTACGCCCAGGGCAGCGTGGCGGTGGACAGCATTGACCTGAAGATCGCAGCCAACAGCTACTGCTGCCTGCTCGGCCCTTCAGGCTGCGGCAAGAGCACCACGCTGCGCATGATCGCCGGGCACGAGAACACCACCAGCGGCGACATCCTGCTTGAGAACCGCAACATCACCTCCCTGCCAGCCGCTGCGCGCGGAACGGCCATGATGTTCCAGAGCTTCGCGCTGTTCCCGCACCTCTCTGCGCTGGACAACGTGGCCTTCAGCCTGAAGATGAAAGGGGTGGACAAGGTCACCCGCCACCGCCAGGCGCAGGACCTGCTGGAGCGTGTGGCCATGGGGCACCTGGCGCAACGCAAACCGGGCGAACTCTCTGGCGGCCAGCAGCAGCGCGTGGCGCTGGCGCGAGCACTCATCACCCAGCCCCGCGTGCTGCTGCTGGACGAGCCGCTCTCGGCACTCGACCCCTTTCTGCGCATCCAGATGCGCGCCGAACTGCGCCACTGGCAGAAGGAACTGGGCCTGACCTTCATCCACGTCACCCATTCGCAGGAAGAGGCCATGGCCCTGGCCGACACCATGGTGGTGATGAACCACGGCCGCATCGAACAGGTCGGCTCGCCGCACGCTGTCTACAACCGCCCGGCCAGCGAATTCGTGGCGCGCTTCATGGGCGGGCACAACGTGCTCGACACCACCAGCGGCAAGGTCGCCGTGCGCAACGATCACATCCGTCTCGCACCGGCCGAAGGCGCTGGCTGGCCTGCCACCGTCAGCGATGTCGAGTACCAGGGCAGCTACGTGCTGCTGGGCCTGCGGCTGGACCAGGCAGCAGCCAGCGACAAGGTGTCCGTGATGTTGGCCGAGGCCGACTTCGTGCAGGCCCCCTACCACCCGGGCGACCGCGTCGGCCTGACCTGGGCACCCGAGCAGGCCCACAGCTTCGGCGCCGCCTGACACACCCCTTCTTTCTGAATTCCTTCCCCGTTCCAACCACAGCCACAGGAGCATCACCATGTCCGACCCGATCGATCCCATTTCCGCCGCGCCCGTCACGGGCCTCTCGCGCCGCAGCCTGCTGCAAGGCACCGCTGGCATGGCAGGCATCCTGGCCACCGGCATTTCGCCGGCCATCGCACAGGAAAAAATCACCCTGCGCTACCTGGGCACTGCGGTGAACCAGGACAAGGCCATTGGCGAGAAGTTCGAAAAGGACACCGGCATCAAGATCCAGTATGTGGCCGTGACCACCGACGACGTGACCAAGCGCGCCGTGACCGCGCCGAACAGCTTCGACCTGATCGACACCGAGTACTTCTCGCTCAAGAAGATCGTGCCCACCGGCAACCTCAAGGGCATCGACGTCAAGAAGATCAAGAACGCCGACAAGATCACCCCGCTGTTCACCACCGGCAGCGTGGCCGGCAAGGCCGTGGGCGACCAGGGCACGGCGCCCAAGAAGGTGATCTTCCTCGAGGGTGAAACGAGCAAGGTGTTCGCCAAATCACCGACGCAGTTCATGTCGTTGATCCCCACCGTGTACAACGCCGACACGCTGGGCATTCGCCCCGACCTGATCAAGCGCCCCATCGGATCCTGGGCCGAACTGCTGAACCCCGAATTCAAGGGCAAGGCGGCGATCCTGAACATCCCCAGCATCGGCATCATGGACGCCGCCATGGTGGTGGAAGCCATGGGCCTCTACAAGTACCCCGACAAGGGCAACATGACGAAGGCCGAGATCGATCTCACGATCAAGACCCTCATCGAAGCCAAGAAGGCCGGCCAGTTCCGCGCGCTTTGGAAGGACTTCAACGAGTCGGTCAGCCTGATGGCGTCGGGCGAGGTGGTGATCCAGTCCATGTGGAGCCCGGCCGTGACCGCCGTGCGCACCAAGGGCATCGACTGCAACTTCCAGCCATTGAAAGAGGGCTACCGCGCCTGGGCCGCCGGCTTCGGCTTGCCCGCCACACTCAAGGGCCGCAAGCTCGACGGTGCCTACGAATTCATCAACTGGTTCCTCGACGGCTGGGCCGGCGCCTACCTGAACCGCCAGGGCTACTACAGCGCCGTGCTCGACACCGCCAAGGCCAAGATGGAAGCCTACGAATGGGCCTACTGGATGGAAGGAAAACCCGCCACACAGGACATCAAGAGCCCGAACGGCGACGTGCTGGCCAAGGCTGGCGCGGTGCGCGACGGCGGCAGCTACGAGGCGCGCATGGGTGGCATCGCCTGCTGGAATGCGGTGATGGATGAGAACGAGTACATGGTGAGGAAGTGGAACGAGTTCGTCGCTGCGTGACGAACTCTGCCCCCCGCGCCGCCTGCGGCGTCACCCCCCGAAGGGGGGCGCCACTGGCGGCCCGGCAAAGCCGGTTCCGCGGTGGCCTGGAGGGGGCTTCGCTACGCTCGCCGCGAAGTCTCGCTCCACGCTCGCTTTCTTCCCTTGATTGGTTCTCTCCATGAGCAGCACATCCACTTCGATCGCGGCGCCTGTCGCCGACAGCCCGAACCGCACGCTGCACGCCTGGTGGCAGGCGGCGCCGTTCACGCTGGTGTTTGTGCTGTTCTTCCTCATTCCGCTGGGGCTGATCGTGATGGTCAGTTTCTGGGACTTCAACGAGTACGAGCTGTTGCCGGCGTTCACGCTGCGCAACTACTTCGCCATTTTTGAAGGCTGCTCCACGCTCACCGATCACGGCGACTTCTGTGTGTCGCTCTCCACCTATCTGTCCACGCTGAAATTCAGTTTTCTGGTCTGGCTGATCACCCTGGTGCTGGGGTTTGCGGTGGCGTATTTCCTGGCCTTCCATGTGCGTTCGCCGGGCATGCAGACGGCGCTGTTCGTGCTGTGCACCGTGCCGTTCTGGACGTCGAACGTGATCCGCATGATTTCCTGGGTGCCGCTGCTCGGTCGCAACGGTCTGGTCAATCAGACGCTGCAAGGCATCGGCCTGATCGAGACGCCGATCGAGTGGCTGCTGTTCTCCGACTTCTCGGTGGTGCTGGCCTTCGTGCACCTCTACACCATGTTCATGATCGTGCCCATCTTCAACAGCATGATGCGTATCGACCGCAGCCTGCTCGAAGCGGCCAATGACGCCGGTGCCAGCAGCTGGCAGACGCTGTGGAACGTGATCGTGCCGCTGTGCAAGACCGGCATCATCATCGGCTCGATCTTCGTCATCACCATCGTCATGGGCGATTTCGTGACCATCGGCGTCATGGGTGGCCAGCAGATCGCCTCGGTCGGCAAGATCATCCAGGTGCAGACCAGCTACCTGCAGTTCCCGCTGGCCGCTGCCAACGCGGTGATCCTGCTCGCGGTCGTGCTCATGATCATCTGGGGCCTGACGCGGCTCGTGGACATTCGCAGGGAACTCTGACCATGGCCCATTCTTCCGATTCGCGCACCCCGGGCTTTTGGCCGCTGGTCATCGTGTTCGCGCTCTTCGTGCTGTTCATGTACGGCCCGATGTTCGTGATCTTCGTGCTCTCGTTTCAGGGTCCGGAAGGCGGCCTCACGTTTCCGCTGCGCGGCATGTCGCTGCACTGGTTCCGCCAGCTGGCCGAGGGCCTGGGCACGGTGGACATCGGCGCGGCCTTCCTGCGTTCGCTCATGCTGGGCGGTATCGTCATGCTGCTGACCGTGCTGCTCTCGGTGCTGGCCGGGCTGGCGTTTCGCAAGAAGCTCGGCGGCGGCAACGCCTTGTTCTACGTCACCGTGGCCAGCCTGATCATGCCGTCCATCATCGTGTCGCTGGGCATCGGCCTGCAGTTCCGCCTGCTTGACGGCGGCCTCAAGTGGCTGCTCGAAGCGGTGGGCGCCACCAGCACGCTGGAGGAATACGGCACCGCGCTCGGCCTGTTCACTTCCGCACTGGGGGCCCACCTCACCTGGACCCTGCCGTTTGGCCTGCTGATCATGTTCGCGGTGTTCAACCGCTTCAACCCGGCGTATGAAGAAGCCGCGCGCGACCTCGGCGCCACGCCCTGGCAGACCTTCCGCCACGTGGTGCTGCCGTTGATCGGTCCCTCGGTGGTGGGCATCGGCATGTTCGGCTTCACGCTCAGCTGGGACGAGATCGCCCGCACCTCGCAAGCGATTGGCGACGTCAACACCCTGCCGCTGGAACTGCAGGGCCTGACCGCCACCGTCACCACGCCGGCCATCTACGCCCTGGGCACCGTGACCACCGTGGTGTCGTTTGCGGTGATTGGTGTCACGGTGGGCGTGGCCATGCTACTGAAAAAGCGATGACCCCCCTGCGCCGCTTCGCGTCTTCCCCCCTCAGGAGGGGGGACCACACCCGTGGCCGGGCAAAGCCCGTTCCACGGTGTGCGCTGGACCGTGGCGCCCGAGAATGCCCCCTATGACGAAGCCGAAGGCTCCCCCCGCCACGACCATGACGCCGCTATCCGATCAGGATATCTACGAGCGCATGGTCTCGGCCATCCTCGACCACCGGCTGCCACCCGGCACCAAGCTGGTGGAAGACCGTCTGGCCGAGGCCTTCGGCGTTTCCCGCACGCGCATCCGCCCGGTGCTGGTGCGGCTCGCCAACGAGCAGGTGGTCACCCTCACACCCAACCGCGGCGCGTCCATCGCCCAGCCCAGCGAACAGGAGGCGCGCGAGGTGTTCGAGGTGCGGCGCATGATCGAGCCCACCCTGGTAGAGCGCTTCATCACCTCTGCCACCACGGCCAATATCCAGTCCCTCACCCGTTGCATCCGCGACGAAGAAGCCGCACGCGCCGCAGGCGACATGCGCCGCGCCATCCGCCTTTCGGGCGACTTCCACCTGCACATCGCCGATCACGCCGGCCACGCCACGCTCGGCCGCGTCCTGCGTGAGCTGGTCTCGCGCACCTCGCTCATCCTCATGACCTACAGCGCACCGCACCACCTGGCACGCGAAGACGCCACCGCTTGCGGCTGCCAGGAACACCGCGCCCTGCTCTCGGCCATCAAGCTGCGAGACCCACGCGAGGCCGCGCGCCTGATGCGGGAGCATCTGGAACGGCTGGAGTCGCAGCTGAGTTTTGCGCCCACGCGAGAAAGCGCGACGGACCTGATGCAACTGTTCAGTTGAATATGAAGCAGTTGCTGGTCATCAACCCCAACACATCGAAGCGCGTGAGCGCGCTGCTCCAAACCCACGTGCAGGCCGCTGCCGGTCTGCATGTGCAGGTCCGTACCGTGACCGCGCGTTTCGGCGCGCCCTACATCGCCGACGAAGCCAGCTATGCCGTGGCCGCCCACGCCGCGCTCGACGCCTGGGCCGCCACGTTGGCCGGCCCCGATCCCCGGCCCGACGCGGTGTTGATCGGCTGCTTCGGCGACCCTGGCCTGATGGCGCTGCGCGAATCGAGCCCGGCACCGGTCACCGGCCTGGCCGAGGCCGCCTTCATCGAAGCCGCGCGCCACGGCCGCTACGCCATCGTCACCGGCGGTGAGCGCTGGGGTCCCATGCTGCAGCGTCTCGCACAGGCACTGGGGCAGGCGCAGCAACTCGCCGGCATCCACACCGTGGTGCCCACCGGGGCACAGCTCGCTGCCGACCCGGCCGCCGCCCACCGCCTGCTGGCCCAGGCCTGCCGCGACGCGGCCCACCAGTTGGGTGTGCAGGCCGTGATCCTCGGCGGCGCAGGCCTGGCCGGCATGGCGGCCGCCATCCAGAGCGATGTGCCGGTGCCGGTGATCGACAGCGTCACCGCCGGCACGCACTGGGCGCTTCGCACGCCGCCGCTGCCGCCGGCGCGCAATACCCCGGGGTTCGACATCGCCTGGCAGGGCCTGTCGCCCGAGATGCTGGCACTGGCCCCGGCCGACTGATTCCACCAGGGCGACAGCGCCCGCAAGGCGACCGCAGCACAATGCGGCCATGGTTCGATCATCCCAACTCCTCCACCCCGCCCGCACGCCCGCTGCCGTGCGCCCCGCCGCCACCGTGCTGCTGCTGCGCGACGGCCCTCAAGGCGTCGAAGTGCTGATGACCCGCCGCTCGATGACGGCCAGCTTTGCGCCCGGCGCCTACGTGTTCCCCGGCGGGGGCATCGACGCCGCTGACGCGCAGACACACAGCCAGTCCACCCGCCGCGCCACGCAAAGCGATCTGCACCTCACACAGGCCATTGCCGCCATCCGCGAGAGTTTCGAGGAGCTTGGCATCCTGCTCGCGCGCCGCAGCGATGGCTCGTCGCTGGCCACGGCCGAGATCGCAGCGCTCGATCGCCAGGTCCCGTTTGCCGCCCAATGCGCGGAACAAGGACTCACGCTCGCCGGCGCCGACGTCTTTGTGCTCGCGCACTGGATCACCGACCGCGACCTGCCGCGACGCTTCGATGTGCCCTTTCTGGTCGCGCGCATGCCTGAAGGCCAGGAACCCGTGGCCGATGAGTCCGAGCAGTTCGAACCGGTCTGGGTGCGGCCGGCCGACGCGCTGGCACGCCACGCGGCGGGCGGCTTCTTCATCATCTTCCCGACCGTGCGCACGCTGGAGCGGCTGCAGGCGTACGAGAAGGTGGACGATGTTCTGAATGCCTGTGCGGTCAACGACGAACCCTTGTTCACCAGTTGCCCGCGCGCCGGCCTGATGAATGGCCACGAGTCGCGCCACATGGAACACGAGCAGCCCTTTGGTGAGCTCGCACTGGTCAGCCCGCACGGGCAGATCGTGCACGAGCTGGCCTGGCAGACCGAGCGCCCGGTGCCGCTGCTCAGGAACGTGCAACGGCTCACCGCACCCAATCCCGGCTTCATGACCGGCCCGGGCACCAACAGCTACCTGGTGGGGGACCCGGTCAGCGGCCACATCGCCATCGATCCTGGCCCGGACATCCCGGAACACATCGAACGCCTCTGGCACGCTGCGGGAGGCAACATCCGCGCCATCGTCTGCACCCACTCCCACCCCGACCATTCGCCGGGCGCATCGCGGCTGCAAACTTTGTGCGCGGAAAAACCGCCCATCCTTGGCCTGCCCAGCGCGCCCACCTCCCGCGAAAACAGCCGTTTCACACCCGACCGTGCGCTGGCCGACGGGGAACACCTCGTCTTGCATGGCCAGGACGGCACCACGCACACGCTGCAGGTCGTGAACACCCCCGGCCACGCCGCCAACCACCTGTGCCTGCTGCTGGAGGAAGACGGCCTGCTGTTCAGTGGCGACCACATCCTCAACGGCAGCACCACGGTGATCGATCCTCCCGACGGCAACATGGGCGCCTACCTCGACTCGCTCGACAAGCTCGACCAACTCTGCGCACAACATGGTGTGGAATTCATCCTGCCTGCGCACGGCTACGTATTGGGCGATCTGAAGCGAACCGCTGATAACCCGAGCGCACCGGAACACGGCGGCGCCCGCGCGGCGATTGCGCATCTGAAAGCCCACCGCCTCGCGCGCGAAGCCAAAGTGGCCCGCGCCATGCAACACCAACCCGAAGGCACGATGGATGACTGGGTGAAGCTGGCCTACGACGACGTGCCCGAACGCCTGTGGCCGGTGGCCAAGCGCTCGCTACTGGCTCACGTGGAGCGCATCCAGAGCCTGGGTGGTTTCAATCTCTGAACAAACAGGAGGACGTATGCGCCTGGCACTGGTATCCGACATCCACGGCAATCTGGCCGCCCTGGAGGCCGTCATGCAAGACATCGAACGCCGCCAGGTGCATCAGGTTATCAACCTGGGCGACACCCTCAGCGGACCTTTGCTGCCGCTAGAAACCGCCCGTCGCCTGAGCACCCTGCCCTGGCTGCATGTCGCGGGCAACCACGAGCGGCAGGTCCTGCGCCTGCCCCTGCCGCGCCAGAACCCTTCTGACGCCTACACCAGCGGCCAACTGGCCGAGACTGACAAGGCCTGGCTGGCCAGCCACGCGGACCCCTGCGACCTCCGATTGCACCAGGGAACCCTTTGGCCCGACCGGCTGGGCAGTGATGTGGCCCTGTGCCATGGCAGCCCACGCAGCGACATCGAATACCTGCTGGAGACGCCGGCGGGCGAAGCCGCCCGGTTGGCGACACCCGCCGAAATCGAAGAACGGCTGGACGACCGCATTCCACCGCACATCGGTCTGCTCGCCTGCGGGCACACCCACGTGCCCAGGTCTGTGAGGCTTGGCCGTGGCTTGTTGATCGTCAACCCGGGCAGCGTGGGCCTGCCCGCCTACGACGACGACCATCCGTACCCGCTGTCGAATTACCACCGCATCGAAACCGGCAGCCCGGACGCGCGTTATGCGGTGGTCGAGAAGCGCCACGGGCGCTGGAACTGCGACCTGATCAGCGTGCCGTACGACCATGAGTCCATGGCCTTGCTGGCCGATCAACGAGAACGCCCCGACTGGACGTACGCCCTGCGCACGGGCTGCATGCCGCGCGCCTGAGCAAGATAAAGATAGTGTGAAGCGCACCGTTACGCCGGATTCTGTGCACCGGGGTTTCCCCCGGTGTGACCGCCATTCATCTGGGCCGAGGGTCACCCACCCGGCTCGGTGCTACCTACCCGCCAACTCCGCGGAACCACGTCAACGCTGGCCTATTTGGTATTGCTGCGCGTAGAGATTGCCCGTTTCACCCGAACTGAATCGGCTCGTCTCTGTTGCTCTGATCCTCACCTTAGGGCCTTCGGAGCGAACTCCTCAAGCTTGTCGGTGGAGAGGTGTTACCTCCTACGCTGTCCTGTGCAGTCCGGACGTTCCTCCAGCACACCCTTTCGGGATGTCGTGCCAGCGGCGGTCTGGTGCGCTTCACGGGGGTAATTATCCTCTGAGAGGCTGAGCGACTTTCGCTCATGCCCGAAAAACACTCAGCCTCTGACTCACACCAGCCGCTCGATGCTTCGGAATCGCCACACGAGCCGGTAGTACGCCGACTGCAGGACCAGCATGGCCAGGTAGGCGATCGGGAACGCCATCCAGACGCCCGGCAGGCCAAGACGAATGTCCAGCAGGTAGGCCACCGGCAGTTGCACGCAGAGGATGCAGAAAATGGAAATCGCCATCGGTACCAGCACCACGCCGCTGGCCCGCATGATGCCACCCACCACCGCCTGGAAGCCGAACAGCAACAAGCTCCAGAGCATGATGTGAAGCAGTTGCTCAGCCTGCAGACGCACACTGGAGTCGGTGAGGAAGAGGCCAAGCAGGTGGTGCGACAGCGCATACCCCAGCAGCACCAGACTGCCGGTGAGCGCCAGGTTGAGCCACAGGCCGGTGCGCAGGATCGGGCTCAGCCGCTCGACCCTGCCCGCGCCGATGGACTGCGCAGCGAGGATGGACGCGGTGATTGCGATCGACAGCGCAGGGAACTGCACATAATTCACGATCTGCGTCACCGCACCGTACGCCGCCGTGGCTTGCGAACCATGGCCGTTCACCAGCGAAAGAATGATCAGCTCCGACATCGAGATCACCACCATCTGCAAACCGGTGGGCAGGCCGATGCGCATCACCTTGCCGAGGATCACGCGGTCCAGTCGCAGCGCACCCAGCAGTTCGGCGTCGAAGGCCAGCACATGCCGGCGCCGGTTGAGGCGCCAAACCAGGAAGCCCAGTGCGGCTGCATAAGACACCAGGCCCGCGTAGGCCGCGCTCTGGATGCCCAGTGGAGGCAGGCCCAGCCATCCCTTGATGAGCGCCGGCGTGAGCAGCAGGCCCAGCACGGTGGACAGCAGCAGGGCCACCAGCGGCGAAACGGTGTCGCTCACCCCGCGCAGCAACTGCGTGAACACGATGAACACCAGCAGCAACGGCATGATGAGCAGCATCACGCGTGCGTAGGCCACGGCGTCGTCGAGCACGTCTGGTGGCGTGCCCAGGGCCTGCATGGCTTGCCGCGCAAACACCAGGCCAACCACCGCGGCCACCAGACCGATCAGCGCGCTCAGCACCAGCGCCGTGCCGGCAATGGCCTTGACCTTGCCTGGCTCGCGCGCACCCCATGCCTGGCCAATGAGCACCGAGGCGCCCGCACCGATGCCGATCACGAGCGAGATGAAGAAGAACACGATGGGGAACATGCCGGAGACCGCCGCGAGCGCGTGGGTGCCCAGCATCTGGCCGATGTAGATGCCATTGATGGTGCCCGACAGCCCTTGCAGGATGTTGGACAGCACCATGGGCACGAGGAAAACGAGGTAGACCCGCCAGAGCGGGCCTGGGGCAGTGGCTTGCATGGAATAACGATCCGTGGCGATCAAGGATGGGTCGGGGCGTCGCCGTCGACCTTGAAGGCGTCACGCGCGAGCCAGGCCAGGTGCGCCTGCACGTCTGGCGGCCAGTGCGCGATGCGGTTCGCGAAGGCCTGGCCGTCGTGCCCGAACAAGGCCCGGGACGCCTCTTCGAAACCCTCGTACCCGCCAGCGAGGGCGCTCATGAATCGGTAGGTGCGCTCTTTGGCCTGCCGCGCGCCATCACGCCCGGCGTGGTTGCGGCGCGCGTCTTCCACCAGGCGTCGCAGCGCTGCCGAGGCACCCCCCGGTTGTTGCGACAGCCATTCCCAATGGCGCGGCAGCAGGGTCACTTCACGCGCCACCACGCCCATGCGGGGTCTTCCCACCTGGGGCGGCGCCGCCGCTGCCGGGGCTGCACCAGCCTGCGGACTGTCAGATGGCACGGGTGGGTAGCCTGCCGGCCAGGGGTGATCGACCTGGGCGCCGGTGCTGTCGTCGAACACCAGCAGGCCACCGGCCGAAAGATCCAGTGCGGCGAGTGCGCGCGCGACCTCGTCGTAAGTACCGAAGGCCACGCGGCGGGCGCCAAGAAACGCCGTGCAGGCGGGTGGGGATGTTGTCGTCATGGCGCGAATTATACCCGGGTTTAATATTTTTACCCGGGTTATTTTTAGGGGAACGGCCAAGCCTGATGCGCATTGGCGACAATACGCGGGCTCCTCCGTCTTCTGCTTGATCAACACAAGCCCCACGACAATGATCCGCCTCTCAGAACTCAAGCTGCCCTTGACCGAGCTGCCCGCCGAACACCGGCGCGCCGCCGACGCTCCCGCCGAAACCGATCTCGACCGCACCCCGGCACCCCACCCTGTGGAAGCGTTGACCCGCTTGGCCGCACAGAAGCTGGGCATTCCTGCCGAGGCCATCCAGGCCTTGCAGGTGTTCAAGCGCAGCTTCGATGCGCGCAAGGCCGACCTGCTGGCGGTCTACATCGTGGACGTGTCGCTGGTGGACCCTTCGGCGGAACAAGCCTTGCTTGAGCGGCACCAGAACGACGCGCACATCCTGGCCACGCCGGACATGACCTGGCAGGCCCCGGTGCACGCCCCGGCTGAATGGCCCGCCGATGAAAGCGACCGACCAGTGGTGGTGGGACTCGGGCCTTGCGGCCTGTTTGCGGCGCTGGCGCTGGCGCAAATGGGTCTGCGGCCGATCGTGCTCGAACGCGGCAAGCCGGTCCGTCAGCGCACCAAGGACACCTGGGGTCTTTGGCGTCATGGCGTGCTCGACCCGGAAAGCAATGTGCAATACGGCGAAGGTGGTGCCGGCCTGTTTTCAGACGGCAAGCTCTACAGCCAGATCAAGGACCCGCGCTTCCTGGGTCGCAAGGTGATGCAGGAATTCGTGGAAGCCGGTGCGCCGGCCGAAATCCTGTACGCCGCCCACCCCCACATTGGCACCTTCAAACTGGTCAAGGTCGTGGAGGCCATGCGCGAGAAGATCGTGGCGCTGGGGGGCGAGATCCGGTTCCAGCACCGCGTGTGCAACGTTCAATTGAGCGCATCAAACGGAACACAACGGGTGACCGGACTCACCTTGCAGCGACTGGACACCCACGAAGTGCTTGAAATGCCGGTGAAGCGGGTGGTACTGGCGCTGGGCCACAGCGCGCGTGACGCCTTTGCCATGCTGTTCGACGCCGGCGTGTACATGGAAGCCAAGCCGTTTTCGGTGGGCTTTCGCATCGAACACCCCCAGAGCGTCATTGACCGCGCGCGCTGGGGCCGCCATGCGGGCCACCCCCTGCTGGGTGCGGCCGACTACAAGCTGGTGCACCACGCCAAAAATGGCCGCGCCGTCTACAGTTTCTGCATGTGCCCGGGCGGCACGGTGGTGGCGGCCACGTCGGAAGCCGGCCGGGTGGTCACCAACGGCATGAGCCAGTATTCGCGCAACGAGCGCAACGCCAACGCCGGCATGGTGGTGGGGATTGAGCCTCGCGACTTTCCGCAGTCGTTCCCGCAAGACGCGCCGTTATGGACCGCCGCTTTCGGGGAGGCCGACGGCCTTCGCTACGCCGCGCAGGCCAAAGCCTTGGCCTCCACTGGCAAGACCCACCCCTTGGCTGGGGTGGTGATGCAGCGGCAACTGGAGGCCCGCGCCTTCGAACTGGGTGGTGGCACCTACGAAGCGCCCGGGCAAACCGTGGGGGATTTCATCGCGGGGCAGGCCTCCACCCAACTGGGCGCGGTGACACCCTCCTACCGGCCAGGCGTGAAGCTCATCGACCTTGCCCAGGCCCTGCCCGGCTACGCCATCGAGGCCATGGTGGAGGCGCTGCCGGTGTTCGGCCGAAAGATCAAGGGCTACGACATGGCAGACGCGGTGCTCACCGGCGTGGAAACACGCACCTCGTCGCCGCTGCGCATCACCCGGGGCAGCGACTACCAGAGCCTGAACACACAAGGCCTTTACCCCGCTGGCGAAGGTGCAGGTTATGCGGGGGGCATTCTCTCGGCCGGGGTCGACGGCATCAAGGTGGCGGAGGCACTGGCCAGTGCCCTGCCGGGCCTGTTGCGGGCCGGCGAAGCGGCTTGACATCGCGTTACAAGTCGCCAGGCAGCTTTACACAGGCGCCAAGGTCGATTGACATGAGGTGATCACGATAGAGGCTCCAACCAACCAGGAGCCCCGTCATGAAAACCTCGATCAAACCTGTTCTGATTCCCGTCCTTGCCGGCCTGATCGGTCTGAGCGCCAGCGGCCTTGCACAAGCCAAGCAGGATCGGGCCCGTGTGATCAGCAGCACACCCGTGGTGCAAAAAATCGCTGTGCCCCGCGACGTCTGCCATGACGAAACGGTCGTTGTGCCAGGTCGTAAGACCGGTGCCGGCGCGGTCATCGGCGGCATTGCCGGTGGCGCCATGGGCAATGCCATCGGTGACGGCAATGGCCGCGCCCTGGCCACGATGATCGGCCTGGTGGGTGGCGCCGTGGTGGGCAACCACATCGAAGCGCCCCGCCATGCCACCACCCAGGTGGTGCGCCACTGCAGCACCCAAACCCACTTTGAGCACCGCACCGTCGGCTACGACGTCGTCTACAAATACGCTGGCGTGAAGTACAAGGTGCAGATGCCGCAGGACCCAGGCCGCTATGTGAAGGTGAATGTGAACGTGACGCCTACCTACCCGGGCCGTCCTCAGCATGCCCATGGACAGCGCCACGTGATGCAGGCACAGGCCGCCACCCACGTGATGGTCGGCTCCCAGTACTACGCGGCGCAGCCAGAGATCCAGCCGGTGCACTACCAGGGTGGCCAGCGCAACTGGCGCTGAGCGAGAACTGGCAGAAGTTGACTTTCGCCGCCTGGACGCATCGAAATGAAGAAGGCGACCCTCGGGTCGCCTTCTTCATGGCCAGATCGGGTGCTCCGCAATCACCCGCCTTTCAGAGCTTCTGCAGTGCGTCGATGCGTTCTTCCATCGGTGGGTGGGTCGAAAACAGCTTGCCCAGTCCGCCGGAAATGCCCAGCGCTTGCATGGTTTTGGGTAGTTCGCCCGGCGTCAGGCCCCCAGACGAGCCAGGGCGTTGATCATGGGTTGCTTGCGACCCATCAGTTGAGCGGCACCGGCGTCGGCACGGAACTCGCGTTGACGGCTGAACCAGGCCACGATGATGGCGGCAAGAAAGCCCAGCACGATGTCCATCACGATGGTGGTCACGAAATAGCCGATACCGGGACCGCTGCTGTTGCTGTCGCCTCTGCGCAGAAAGCTGTCCACCGCATAGCCGATGACGCGGCTGAGGAACACCACAAAGGTGTTCATCACGCCCTGGATCAGCGTCATGGTGACCATGTCGCCGTTGGCCACGTGCGCGACTTCGTGGCCGATCACGGCCTCGACTTCTTCCCTGGTCATGCTCTGCAGCAGGCCCGTGGACACCGCGACCAGGGCGGAGTTCTTGAAAGCGCCAGTGGCGAAGGCATTGGGTGCACCGTCGTAGATGGCGACCTCGGGCATGCCGATGCCGGCCTTGTTGGCAAAGGTCTGCACGGTCTGCACGATCCAGGCCTCGTCGGCGTTCTGGGGCTGGTTGATCACGCGTGCGCCGGTGCTGAACTTGGCCATGGGCTTGCTGATCAGCAACGAGATGATCGCGCCACCAAAACCGATGACCAGCGAGAAGCCGGCCAGCGCCGTCATGTTCAGGCCGTTGGCGGTGAGGAAACGGTCCACGCCCAGGATGCGGGTGGTGATCAACAGCACCGCCATCACGGCGACGTTGGTCAGGACAAACAACAGGATGCGCTTCATGTTTTCTCCAAAAATGGCTGACGCCTGGGTTTCCCGGCATGGCTTGCGATCCGGAGCGTGCCAGCAAGGTTCCCATGCTCATCGGGGTCTCGGTACAAGCCTGCCCGGACGGGGCAGCGCATGATACCGAGAATCCAGTATGGGGTCAGGGCATGGGAAATCAAGCGGAATGCCTTGAATTTCAAGGCATTGCGCCGACGCGGCCGTGGCTGGAAGGCGCGGCGGACGAAACACCGACGAATCGTCATAAAACGCAGGCACGGCGTTGTCGGCCCACCAGCCCGGCACCCCCAGCACCGGCAAAGGCGTGAAGGGTTTGGTGGCCAGTTCGTCACGATCCAGGCGGCTTGCCAGCCACCTGTCCCAGTCGGCCAGATGGCTGCCCAGCGCCTCAGGCACCGCCTGGCGGTACACATGCGCAGTGATCGACTTGTACGGCTGCACCAGCTTCTCCAGCAGGGCGTGACCAAACAGCACCAGCCGGGCTTGCGGCCAGAGCGGACGCAATGTCACAAAGAGCCGCGGCCAGTCGCGTGCCAGCAGCGCCTGCCACAAGGGCTCCGGGGCCTGCAAAAGCGCGGCGTTTTCGTCAAACAGGGTCAGCGCGTCGCGCACCCTGCCCCGCACCGAGCCCACGCCCGCCGCAGCGATTTCAGCCCCCTGCATTTGGTTGAGCCTCTGTTTGGTGCATGGAAAACGCAGCCAGATCAACCCATTGAAGAAGTCGTGCAGGTTGTCGCGCGTGGGCACGCAGCCGGTTTCGAAGATGTGGCTTTCGTAGGCAACGCCTTGTGGCAGTTCGCCCTGGGAAACAAAGCGCAAAGGACGGGACGCCCCTGCAAACAGCCCAGGGCCTGCTAGTTCATTCAAGGCGTGGGGCAGGCTTGCCCCAGCAGCCACTCGCTGGGATACGGCCTCGCCATCGGGAGCCACCACCGAAAACCACTGCTGCCCCCAGTCGGGTTCCCTCGGCAAAGCCATTGCAGCTTCGCTGCCCGGTGGCATTTCGCCCGCTTTCACTGGACTTCAGGCCACCAGACGCCACGGCAGCGCCTCGCCCGAGCGCAGGGGTTTGAGTTCGGTTTCGCCAAAAGTGAAGCTGGCCGAAGGTGTCCAGCTTTCCTTGCGCAAGGTGATGGTGCCGGTGTTGCGCGGCAGGCCATAGAACGCCGGTCCGTTGAAGCTGGCAAAGGCTTCGAGCTTGTCGAGGGCGTTGGCGGCCTCGAACACCTCGGCGTACATCTCGATGGCGGCGTGGGCGGTGTAGCAGCCCGCGCAGCCGGTGGCGTGTTCCTTCAGGTGAGCCGGATGCGGCGCGCTGTCGGTGCCCAGAAAAAAGCGATCACCGCCGCCCGTGGCTGCGGCGACCAGGGCCTGGCGATGGGTTTCGCGTTTGAGCACCGGCAAGCAGTAGTAGTGCGGGCGGATGCCGCCGGCGAAGATGGCGTTGCGGTTGTACAGCAGATGGTGCGCGGTGATGGTGGCGCCCAGGAACCGATCGCCGTCGGCCACGTACTGGGCGGCTTCCCTCGTGGTGATGTGCTCCATCACGATCTTGAGTTCAGGGAAGTCGCGACGCAGTGGCGCCAGGTGCTGCTCGATGAACACCGCTTCACGGTCAAACAGATCGATCTCGGGCGAGGTGACCTCACCGTGCACCAGCAAAAGCACCCCGGCGCGCTGCATGGCTTCCAGGGTCTTGTAGGTCTTGCGGATGTCGGTCACGCCGGCATCGCTGTTGGTGGTGGCACCGGCCGGGTAGAGCTTGACCGCCACCACGCCCGCCTCTTTCGCCCGAGCAATCTCATCGGGCGGCAGGTTGTCGGTGAGGTAGAGCGTCATCAGCGGCTCGAACGCCATGCCCACCGGCACCGCAGCCCGGATGCGTTCGGCATAGGCCGTGGCCTGGGCCGCCGTGGTCACGGGAGGCTTCAGGTTGGGCATGATGATCGCGCGGCCAAATTGCGCTGCGGTGTGGGGCACCACGGTGCGCAGGGCATCGCCGTCACGCACATGCAGGTGCCAGTCGTCCGGGCGGGTGATGGTGAGGGTGTCGGGGGAGGAATGGGTGGGCATCCGCCGATTGTCTCAAACTGGCGAGAAAACCAACTCCAGTCCCAAACCGCTTCCGGCGCGAAGTGTCTTCAAACCAAGGGCAGCGAGGGACGGCTCCGCCGGCCCAAGCTGCCGTCCCCCTCCAAGCGCCGCAAAGCGGCGCGCCAGAGAGGGGGGAAGCCGCGTCAGCGGCGCAGGGGGGAGTCCCTTCTACGGCATCTGGTCCGTAGGGTATTTCCAGAGATCGCGCAGCAGGTAACTGGCGGGCAGGTTCAGCGCCACATTGCGCGGGGGGATCGGCTGCTCGAACCAGCGGCGGTAGATCTGCTGGATCTCGCCGCTGTAGATCATGCGCCGCATCTCGTCGTCGATGACTTTCTTGAAGGCGGGCTCGTCCTTGGGCAGCATGATGGCCAGCGGTTCGGTCGTCAGGAATTTCCCCACCACTTTCAGCGCCTTCGGGTCCGGCCGCCCTGCGGCCAGACCGAAGAGCAGCACGTCGTCCATGGCGAAGGCCTGGGCCCTGCCGTCCTCCACCATTTCCACCGCGCGTTCGTGGTCGTCGGCTTCAATGATGTCGAGTTTGAGCTGGCGCTCGAAATCCACCTTGCGAAGCGCCGCCAGGGGCGTGGTGTTGCGGGTGGAGACCGCGGCTTTCAAAGCCGGGTGATCGATGCGGTCGATCGGGCTGTCGGCCTTCACCAGCAACCGGGCGCCCGTGATGAAGTGCGGCACGGTGAACGCCACCTGCTGGCGCCGGGCAGCGTTGTTGGTGGTGGACCCGCATTCCATGTGGGCCCGGCCCTTCTCGATCGCTTCGATCCGGTTCGCGGGTGTGACCTGCAGGTAGCTCACATCGAGCCGATCCAGCGCCAACGACCGTTGCACCGCCTTGGCCAGCATCACACACACATCGAGCGCGTAACCCACGGGCCGCCCCTGGGGGTCCAGGTAAGAAAACGGCACGGACGACTCGCGGTGTGCCAGCACCAGCTTTTTCTCAGCCTTGATGCGATCCAGCAAGGCGCCCGTCTGGGCCTGCGCCAAAGAAAAAGCCGCAAGCAAGCTCGCGGCGACAAGCAGCGCACGAGCGCAGAAACCATGGGACATGAACAAGCTCCGTTGTGGTGAACCTCCCTGGTCAACCAGCCAGCCAGGCTGGATGGGCAGGGGGAGCTTAGGGAGTTAGCAATGCGTATGCCAATGCAGTTATGGCATGCCGCCATGCTGTCCGACTTTTGTCACGAAACCCGCCAAAACCCGCTGAGGAACCTTGACGGCGATCTGCTTGTATCAGGCCTTGTTGCGTGCCAGGTTCTCCGCCAGCCGGCTCCAGAACACCTGCACCGTGCGTTTGCCCTTCTGGTTGTCCAGTGGCCGGGCACGGTAGATGCGGATGTCGAGCTCGGCCTCCAGGCCACCGCCCGCAGACACCAGCTTCTTGGCACGCACTTCCTTGCGCACGGCGCTGGATGGCAGGAAGGCGATGCCATGACCCTCCAGCGCCATGGCCTTCAGGCCTTCGGCCATGTCGGTCTCGTAGATTCGGTCCAGATGAACGGGTGTGCCGCCCTGCTTCACCAACTGGTCCACCGCACGCCCCAGGTAGGCGCCCGGTGCGTACGCCAGGTAGGGCACCGGCTGACTGGCCGTGCCCGGGAGCATGTACAGGGGAGCCCCCTGCTCGTTGGGCCGCACATAGGGTGCCAGCAACTCACGTCCCAGGGGCAACATTTCATAGCGTTCAGCGTCCAGCCGGATCGGCTGGGCCGCGTGGTGGTAGGCGATCAATAGGTCGCAACTTCCCTCAACCAGGCGCATCACGGCATCGTGAACGTTGAGAGCAATCAGGCGGCTCTTGATGGGTCCGCTGATCTCGCGCAGGCCCGACAACCACGACGGAAAAAAGGTGAACGCCAGCGTGTGCGGCACTGCGAATTCGATCACGTCTTGCGCCGCAGCGGTGTGCGCCCGCATCATGGCTCGTGTGCTTTGCAGTGCCTGCAGCATCTCCAGTGCCTGGTCGTACAGCGTCTGCCCGGCCGGCGTGAGCCGGGTCGGGTACGACGAGCGATCAACCAAATCGGTGCCCGCCCAGGCTTCCAGCGACTGGATGCGCCGGGAGAAAGCGGGTTGTGTGACGTGTCGCAGCTGCGCCGAGCGGCTGAAACTGCGGGTTTCAGCAAGACTGACGAAATCTTCGAGCCATTTGGTTTCCATAAACGCGAATTGTGACACTCCCGCGTCGCTCCGCGCTCAGTGTCACTCCCCCAGGGGGCGATGCCAACACGCCTGAGGGGAAGTCAATCCAGAACAGCGCGGAACCGGCTTTGCCGGGCCGCTGCTGTTGCCCCCTTGGGGGGTGACGCCGAACGCGGCGCGGGGGGGCCAATCTTCAATCCGCCCCAGACTGCTGCAGCGCCCACATCCCCGCATAAATACCACCCGAAGACACCAGCTGCGCATGCCGCCCCCGCTCAACGATCTCGCCATTGACCAGCACCAGGATCTCATGCGCATCCACCACGGTCGACAGGCGGTGCGCAATCACCAGCGTGGTCTTGTTGCGGGCGGCGGACTTCAGTTCCGCCTGAATGGCACGCTCGTTGGCCGAATCCAGCGCGGAGGTGGCTTCGTCAAAGATCACGATGGGCGGGTTCTTGAGCAAGGTGCGGGCAATGGCCACACGCTGTTTTTCGCCGCCCGAGAGCTTCAAACCCCGCTCACCCACCATGGTGCGGTAACCCAGCGGCAGCTTTTCGATGAAGCTGTGGATGTGCGCCGCGCGGGCGGCCGCCACTGCCGCCTCGTGGCCGGCGTCGGGCTTGCCATAGAGGATGTTGTATTCGATGGTGTCGTTGAACAGCACCGTGTCCTGCGGCACGATGCCGATGGCTTGTCTTACGCTGGACTGGGTGACATCGCGAATGTCCTGGCCGTTGATGAGAATGCGGCCTGCGCCGTGGGGACCCGTGCCCTGTTGATTACCCACATCGTAAAAGCGGTAAAGCAGGCGCGCCAGGGTGGATTTGCCTGAACCGGACGGCCCGACCACGGCCACGGTTTTGCCGGGTGGGATCTCGAAACTCACGCCGTGCAGGATCTCGCGTGCCGGCTCGTAGGCGAATCGCACGCTCTCAAACTTCACTGCCGGCGGACCATCCAGCGCCAGCGGCTGGGCATCGGGCGCATCGGCAATTTCACGCTCCTTCTCCAGCAGCACGAACATCTTGTCCAGGTCGGTCAGGCTCTGCTTGATCTCGCGGTACAGCACCCCCAGGAAGCCCAGCGGAATGTAGAGCTGGATCATGAAGGCATTGACCATGACCAGGTCGCCCAGCGTCATCTCGCCGTCCACCACGCCTTGCGTGGCGCGCCAGAGCATGAGCACCAGGGCAATGGCGATCACCAGTTGCTGGCCCGCATTGAGCAAAGACAGCGTGGTCTGGCTCTTGATGCGGGCGCGGCGCAGCTTTTCCAGCGCTTCGTCGTAGCGGCTGGCCTCAAAGGCCTCGTTGTTGAAGTACTTGACCGTTTCATAGTTCAGCAACGAGTCGATGGCACGGGTCTGGCTGACCGATTCCAGCTCGTTCATCTGACGCCGGAACTTGGTGCGCCATTCGGTGACCACCACGGTGAAGCTCACGTACAGCACCAGCGCCACCAGCGTGATCCACACGTAGCCCATGTCGAACTTGGTGCCCAGCAACGCCAGCACCATGGTCACCTCGATGAGGGTGGGCACGATGCTGTAAAGCGAATACGAGATCAGCGACTGAACGCCGCGCGTGCCGCGCTCGATGTCACGCGTCATGCCGCCGGTCTGCCGCTCCAGATGAAAACGCAGGCTCAGGGCATGCAGATGACCAAACACCTCCAGCGCAATGCTGCGCGTGGCGCCTTCGGTGGCCTTGGCAAACACCAGCTCGCGCAATTCGGTGAACACACTGGTGGACAGGCGCAGGCCACCGTAAGCCAGCAGCAGGCCAAGGGGCACCACCAGCATCGATTCCACACTGCCGGGGCGGATGCTCATCGCGTCCACCAGTTCCTTGAGCAGCAGCGGCACGCTCACGTTGGCCATCTTGGCCGCCACCATGAACGCCAGCGCAAACACCACGCGCCATTTGTAGCGCCACAGGTAGGGCAGCAGGCGCGCCAGCGTGGCCCAGTCGGATCGGCCGGGCTTGCCGGTGGCGGGTGAATCGGGGCTGGCAGGCAACGGCTGTGAGACGGACGTGGGGCGCATGAACGAGAATGTGTGCTGTGAATGTGTTGTTGTTTCCAGATTGTGACCATGTCCACCGAATCAAGCCCGCGCCCCGAAAGTGCCCTGCCCCAGGACCGTGAACTGGTGCTCAAGGTCATTCCCATGCCCGCCGACACCAATGGCAATGGCGACATCTTTGGCGGCTGGGTCATGGCCCAGGTCGACCTGGCCGGCGCCGTGCTGCCGGCGCGCTACGTGCGCGGACGCATGGCCACGGTGGCGGTGAACCAGTTCATCTTCAAGCAGCCGGTGCGGGTGGGCGACATACTGAGCTTCTTCTCGCACGTCACGCGTGTGGGCAACACCTCCATCACGGTGCAGGTCGAAGTGTTCGCCGAACGCTTCTCGGCGCAAGGCCAGTACGTGAAGGTGACCGAGGCCAGCCTGACCTATGTGGCGATCGACAACGAAGGCCGGCCGCGACCGATTCCCAAAGACGGGTTGAACATTCCGGGTTTGGCAGCTTGACCGCGCGGTCTGCAGCGCCGCCAACGCCCGGTTCAGGCGCTTTGTTAGCATGCCGGCGTTGGCGCTGAGCAGCTTACCCGGCCAGCGGCATCGCACACTCCACCCACCAGGGTGGCCCCTCCGACATCCGCCAAGGGACATCCAGAATGAAACTTCGAAACACGCTTCCCGCCACGCTGGGCCTGTGCTTTGCCCTGCTCGGCAGCACCGCCCATGCCCAGGTGCCCGAACAGGGTTTTCTGTGCTGCAACATGCGCACGGATGGCAGCTGGATCAGCGACATCAACTACGAAGAGAGCGGCAAGCGCATCATCCCCTACGGCACACCACTGACGTTCAAAGGGTACGGGCGCAACCGGGTGGAAGTGGAAATGGAAGGCAAACGGCAGTGGCTGGGCAACGACTACAGCCGCGACCTGAGCAAGGAAGCCTTTGCCCAGCGCTACATCGTCGCGGCCGATCCCCGCACGGTGGTGGCCAAGGCGAGCCCGAAGGTGCGCCAGGCGATCGAGAGCGCGCGCATCACGCCGGGCATGACACGCGAGCAGGTGGCGATGGCTGTGGGCTACCCCGTCAGCAGCGAAAACCCGAACCTGGACGCGCCGCGCTGGCGCTACTGGTTGTGGAGCTACTCGCCTTTCACCGTGATCTTCAATGAGCAGGGGCGTGTGACCTCGGTGGAGACCGACGCGGACACGATGCTCAAGGTCTTTCTGAAGTAAGAAACCCCGCCGCGGCCCAATCGAGACACTGAGCCCTCGGCGAAATGCCTATCTGGCCAGCGCAGGCCGGGCGCTGCTCAGCGCGCGGCGGGTACGGTGGATTGCCCGGCCGCAGACCGGGCGTCCAGCACCGCCTGCGCCCATTCGACCGGGCGCTCCTGAGGCAGGTTGTGCCCTGCCCCATCGAAAACCCGATGCTCGTAGCGCCCGGTGAAATGTTCAGCGTGGTGGGCCGTGCCGCTGTTAACGCCATCGGCGCTGCCGTCGATGGCGATGGTGGGCACCCCGATGGGTGGCTGGGCGGTCAGGCGGGTTTCGATGTGGGCATAGGCCGGGTCGCCTGGCACCAGTCCGAACCGGTGGCGATAGGAGTGGATCACCACTTCGACGAAATCGTCGTTATTGAAGGCGGCGGCACTGCGCTCAAAGGTGGGCTCGTCAAAAGCCCAGCTGGGGGACCACATGCGCCATAACAACCGGGCAAGGCCTTTCCGGTTCCTCGCCAGGCCGCGCCGTCCGCGCTCGGCGTGGAAGTAGTACTGGTACCAGAGGGAGGCCTCGACTTCGGGTGCCGCCGGCTCCCAGGATCGGGGGATGTCCTGCAGGTTGTAGGCGTTGCCTGAAACCAGTGCGACGACGCGCTCCGGCCAGAGGGCCGCCACGATGCAGGCAGCTCGCCCGCCCCAGTCATAACCGGCCAGCACCGCGCGCTGCAGCCCCAGGGCGTCGAGCAAGGCCAGCAGATCGGCTGCCAGTGCGGCTTGCTCGCCAGAACGCGGCGTCTCCGGTGACAGGAACGCGGTCGGCCCGTAGCCACGCAAATAGGGCACGATGACCCGGGCACCAGCCGCCGTCAGCCTGGGCGCCACCTCGGCATAAGCGTGGATGTCGTAGGGGAAACCGTGACACAGAACACAGGGCCAGCCATCGGCGGGTCCCTGCTCCATGTAGCCAACGCGCAGCACGCCGGCTTCGATCGAGTGGATGGTCGGGATGATGGTCATGGTTCAAAAGCTCCCATCGGACTCAGGCGCTCCAGCGGGAACGCCAGCAGCGGTAGATGTGGTCGGCCAGCGCCTGGCTTCCCGCTTGGTACTGACGGGTGGCGGCGTTCATGTCTGCGGGTGATTGCACGCTGTCGGGGTGTTGAGCCACGGCTGCGGGGTACACATGGCCCGGCGAGGCCAGCCAGGTGCCGATTTTTTCTGGGGTGATTTCGATGTGGAACTGCATCGCCAGGTGGGGGCCGATGGCGAAGGCCTGGTGGGTGCAGGTGGCGGACGTGGACAGGTGTTCTGCGCCTTGGGGCAGGTCCACGAAGCTGTCGTAGTGCCATTGGTAAACCACCGCTTCACTCGCCTCACCCAGCCAGGTACGCGCTGCGTCGCTGTCTGCCATCTGGATGGGTAGCCAGCCCACCTCGGGTTGCGGCAGACGCTCCACCCGCCCGCCAAATGCGCGGGCCATGAGCTGGCCACCCAGGCAATGGCCAATGACCGGTATGCCCAATGTGTCGGCTTCGCGGATCAGGGCCTCGGCCTGGCGCAGCGTGGGGCGGTCGTCGTTGGCGCTCCACTCGCCACCCAGCACCGCGAGACCGCGAAAACCGCGCACAGAGTCGGGGTAGGCCTCGCCGGCCTCGGCGCACAGCACCTGCCACGACACGCCTTGCGCATCCAGCCACTGCCCCAGGTAGCCGGGTGCATCTTCCAGGGTGTGCTGCAGCACGAGCACTTCCGGCGGGTGGTCGTGGGGCGTGTTGCTGGATCGGTCATTCATCCGGCCCATGATACGAAGTCATCTGCGCATGGAGGGGCCAATGGGGGACGGCGCCGGGGAACCGCTCAGAACTGGCCGTGGCGCCCGGCCCCGCTGGCGAAGCGGCGCGCGCCCTCCAGGGCGTCGGGAATGCGCTCACGGCCCCGCGCCCACTCCTGCTGCAGGGCCTCCCCCATGGGCAGGTCCCACTGGCGGTAGGCACTCTCGCGGTCGGCTCGCAGGGTGGCTTGCGGGAACTTCGCCAGTTGCTGCGCCAGCGCCACAGCAGCTTCGCGCGCCTGGCCCGTGGGTACCACCCGGTTGGCCAGGCCGATGCGCTGCGCCTCTGCGGCCTCCACCTTGCGCCCGGTCAGGATCAGGTCCATCGCATGGCCCATGCCGATCAGTCGCGGCAGCCTCACCGTGCCACCGTCGATCAGCGGCACACCGAAACGGCGGCAGTAGACGCCGAAATAGGCGTCCGCCTCCATCAGCCGAAGATCGCACCACAGGGCGAGTTCCATGCCGCCAGCCACCGCAGCACCACTGATGGCGGCGATCACGGGTTTGCTCAAGCGCAACCTGCTGGGCCCCATGGGGCCGAGGGCCCGCGCATCGCTGGCAGCGAAGTCCAGTCCCTCAAGACCGCCGGTCTGCTCACCTTCGGCCAGCGCTGCGCCAAACTGCAGGTCCCAGCCGGCGCAAAAATGCCCGTTCGCACCGTGGAACACCGCCACCTTGGCAGCGGGGTCATCTTCAAAAGCCAGGAAGGCGGCGTGCAGGGCTTGGGCAGTGGGCGTGTCGACCGCGTTGCGCACCTCGGGTCGATCAAGGGTGACGATCCAGATCCCGTCGTCTCGCTTTTCGGTCATGACGCAGGCGGTATTCATGGGCTTGTTTCCCCTGGGTTCGTTTGCTGGCCCTCGCCCCACCACCCCACACGCGGGGTGTTCAAAGCCTGTTCCAGTTCGGCCTGCGTCACCTCAATCTCCAGCCGCAACAAGGCCCCCGCCATCGCCTTGCCCAGATTGTCTAGGCGCAGGTTGCGCGCGCCACCGCCTTGCAATGCGCCGCGTAGCACGAACTTGAGCGCCAGGATGTTGGGCAAGGCCCAGGCATCCACTTCGCCCGGCAGCCAGGACGCAAAGTGCGCCTGCACACGCGCTGGAGTGACCTCACGTGCCAACAAGGCGTATCCCGCTGCGTTCCATGCGAACAGCCCAAAGTCGACCCAGTCGGCCTTGTCGCCGCTGCGCGCGTGCGCGATACGCACCAGAGGGATGCGGACAGTGGCCGTGGGTGATCCACCATCAGATCGCCAGGAAACAGGCTCGGCACTGACGGTGTCCCGGGGTGCTGGCGGAGCGGCACTGGCCTCTGCTCTTGCGCTGACCGGCACGGCCACCGGCGCGGAACTGCCCAGCAGCTCGACTTTCACGCCGGCTTCCACCGCCTGCCGCGGCACCAGCGTGGGCCAGATACCCAGCAGTTCGCTGGTGTTGTGCAGCCCGCTGAAGCCGCAGGTGTAGGCCGGGCCGCTCAGGCCGATCCAGGGAAACAGCCGGCCAAAGCCGTCGGCAGCGGCCTTGCTGGGTGTGCGCAGCACAAGGCGCGTCCAGATTTCGTTCAGCTCGTGGAGCGCGGCCGTATCGGGCACAGGCGCAAGCGCACCATGGGCGGAATTCAGACCCGGGTATTCCACGAACAGCTCGTCAAACGGCACGCGCCTGTCCGCCAGTAGCGCGCGGATGGTGGCTTGGGCGGCCTGAGCCTTGTCCCAGGCGTCGGGCCACGAAAAACCCCAGGTCACCTCGGCCTTGTGGCCATCCCGGTAACCGGCCACCACCTTGAGCGTGCCGGTGGGGGCGCTGCCTCGTGCGCCGGTCAACCTCACCCGATCGCCACCCTCGTCGCTCAGCCGGATGTGCCCCATGTCGAGCACCACGTCCGGCGAAAAGTAGGCGTGCGGGTTGTGCACCTCGTACAGCAGTTGCTGGCGCACGGTGTCGACGTTGACACGCCCACCTGTGCCAGGCGCCTTGGTGATGAAGGCGGTGCCGTCCTCCCACACTTCTGCGATGGGGTAACCGATGTGGGCGAGATCGGGAATGGCCAGCCAGGCGCCCTGGCTGCCGAAGTTGCCCCCACTGCCCTGGCCGGAACACTCCAGCAGGTGCCCCACGGTGAGGCCTTGCGCCAGCCGGTTCAGATCGGTCTCGGTGGTGGCGTCTTCCAGCGTCCAGCCCAGGGCGTGCACCAGGGGCCCCAGGAACAGCGCCGCATCGGCCACACGGCCGGTGATGACGATGTCCGCCCCGGCCTCCAGCGCGCGCACGATGGGCGCAGCCCCCACGTAGGCGTTGGCGAACACCAGACGCTCGCGCACGGTGTCCACGGGGGAACCATTGAACAGATGGGCAAACGTGTCTGGCGGCGCCTCGGTGCTGAGCAGCTGGGGCAAGACATCGTCGCCAGAGACCACCGCCACACGGGCTTGCAGGCCCTTGGCGGCGAAGGCTGCCAACACGGCCTGTGCCGCACCGTGCGGATTCAGGCCGCCTGCGTTGCAGACGAAGCGCACACCGCGCGGCTGCATGAGCGGCCACAGGCGCAGCAGCATGGGCACCACGTCGCGCGCATAGCCCAGCGCCGGGTCGCGTTGCCGGTCTTTCTGCAGGATGGCGAGCGTGAGTTCGGCGAGGTGGTCGCTGGCGATGAACTGCACGTCACCCAGCTCAATGCTGGCCGCCACAGGCTCCCAGTTGTCACCGTAAAAACCGAGGCCTGAGCCGATGCGGATGGACTTCATGACGATTGGATGAAAGGGGAGCGTGCAGCATAGAACCTCGATCCATTTTTGCCAAGCACATGCTTTTCAAAAATCCACGTGCTGCGAGGTGCTCATTCACCATAGCCTGATGCTGGCACGTAAGCGACTCCTTTGGGGAGAACCCTAGCGTCAGTCTTGTGCAAGACAGCTATAAACACCGCACACCGTCTGGGTGACCTGCCACAAAGCCTGCAGCAGCCGCCGGGAGGATGAAGGCGCCAGACCACACAGGAGACATCGCGTGCAACTGCTGCAACTGCTCATCAGCGGCGTGGCCCAGGGCTGTATCTATGGCCTCATTGCCCTGGGTTTCGTGCTGATCTACAAGGCCACGGAGACGGTCAGTTTTGCCCAGGGCGATCTGATGATGGTGGGGGCTTTTGCTGGCCTGGCCACCATGACGGTACTGGGTTTCCCGTTCTGGTTGTCGGTGCCGGCGGCCATCATCGCGATGGGCCTGTTCGGCGTGGTGCTCGAACGCGTGGTGATCCGCCCCATTCTGGGGCAGCCGGCGTTTTCCATCGTGATGCTGACCATTGGTGTGGGCTACGTGCTGCGCGGCCTGATCACCATGATTCCCGACATCGGCACCGACACCCACACGCTGCCCGTGCCTTACGCCGGCGAGGTGATCCGCCTGGGTGCGCTGGTGCTCTCTGCAGAACAGGTGGTGGTGATCGGCGTCACCGTCGTGCTGTGTGCCGGCCTGTTTGCCATGTTCCGGTATTCCAAGCTCGGGATCGCCATGCAGGCAGCCTCGCAGAACCAGCTCGCAGCCTACTACATGGGCATTCCGGTCAAGCGGATCAACGGTCTGGTCTGGGGCCTGGCCGCAGCCGTGGCGGCGGTGGCCGGCCTGCTGCTTGCCCCCATCACCTTCGTACACGCCAACATGGGCTTCATCGGCCTCAAGGCCTTTCCGGCCGCGGTGGTGGGCGGCTTCGGCAGCCTGCCCGGGGCCATCGTCGGCGGTCTGATCATCGGCATCGTCGAAGCCCTGGCCGGGTTCTACCTGCCCGAAGGCTTCAAGGACATCGCGCCCTACATCGTGGTGCTGTTCATGCTGGTGCTCAAGCCCAACGGCCTCTTCGGCGAAAAACTAAGGAAAAAAGTATGAGGAAGCCGAGCAGCCACTTGAGCCGAGGTCACGTCAAGGGCTGCCGCGGAACCGGCTTTGCCGGGCCGCTGGCAGCGCCCCCCTCGGGGGGAGGCGCCAAAGGCGCTTCGGGGGGGAGTCGCTGACATGCGTTTTCTATTTAAGACCGACTACAACCAGGACATCCGCCTGGCCAAACATGGCGGCCATGTGTTCTGGTACGGGCTGCTGTGCCTGTTCATGGTGGCCGCGCCCTGGCTGGTGCAGGAGTACTGGCTGGCGCAGTTCACCTTCGTGCTGATCTACGCCATCGTGGGGCTGGGGCTGATGCTGCTGGCCGGGTTCACCGGTTTATTCTCGCTGGGCCATGCTGCGTTTCTGGGCGTGGGTGCTTACACGCAGGCCATCATGGTCAACGCCGGCTTTCCGTTTCCGCTGGCGCTCGCTTGTGCGGGGCTGCTGTCGGCGGCGGTGGGCATGGTGGTCGGCCTGCCGGCGCTGCGGGTCAAAGGCATCTACCTGGGCATGGCCACGCTGGCCTTCGGCTTCATTGTGGAAGAAGGCATGGCGCGCTGGGAGAGCGTGACCGGCGGCAATGCCGGCATGATGGTCAACTACCCAGCCCTGTTCGGCTGGGAGCTGGACACACCCACCGAGTTCTACTTCCTGTGCCTGCTTGTCACGGTGTTGTGCACGCTGGGCATCGTGAACCTGCTGCGCTCGTCCACCGGGCGGGCCTTCGTGGCCATTCGCGATTCCGAAATTTCGGCGCAGAGCATGGGCATTCACCTGGCGCGCTACAAGACGATGAGCTTTGCGCTTTCTGCCGCTCTGGCAGGCCTGGGCGGTGCGCTGTATGCGCACCAGATCCAGTTCCTCTCGCCTGACCAGTTCAGCCTGCTGCAGTCGGTGGACCTGCTGCTGATGATCGTGATCGGCGGTCTGGGGTCCATCCATGGCGCGTTCCTGGGCGCCATCTTCATCATCGTGATGCCGCAGCTGATCTCCATCGGCAAGGACTTCCTGCCCGCCGTGATTGCAGACGCCACCGGCCTCAAGGGGGTGGTCTACGGCGTGGTGCTGGTGGCCATCGTGCTGTTTGAACCCATGGGGCTCTATGGCCGCTGGCTCAAGATCCGCACCTACTTCCAGCTGTTCCCGTTCTACCGCAAGGGCATGTTCAAGCGGCAGAAATCGTTCCAGAAATCCGACAGACTGAAATGAACCACCCGAACATCCCAATCGAAGGACGGGCTCCTGTCCAGGGCGCCGTGGAACCGGCTTTGCCGGGCCACCAGCGCCGCCCCCTGGGGGGTGACGCCGCAGGCGGCGCGGGGGGGATCTTGCTTTCTGCGAACAACCTCAGCGTGCGCTTTGGCGGCGTGCTGGCGGTGAACAACGTGAGCTTCGACGTGAAGCGTGGCGAGGTGTTCACCCTGATCGGGCCCAACGGCGCCGGCAAGACCACGGTGTTCAACCTGATCAGCCGTATCTACACGCCCACTACAGGCCACATCGGCTATGCAGGCCCCGACGGCATGCTCAAGCTCACCGAGCAGCCGCCGCACAAGATCGCATCTCTCGGTATTGCGCGCACCTTCCAGAACATCGAGCTTTTTGAACACGCCACGGTTTTGCAGAACCTGCTGATCGGGCGCCACACGCACCGCAAGACCGGGCTTTGGAGCGAGCTGTTCTTCACCGGCAAGACGCGCGCTGCGGAGATCGAGGCGCGCGAGAAGGTGGAGCATGTGATCGAGCTGCTGGACCTGCAGCACCACCGCGAATCCATGGTGGCCGGCCTGCCGTATGGCGTGCGCAAGGTGGTGGAGCTGGCGCGAGCGCTGTGTACCGAGCCACAGTTGCTGCTACTGGACGAACCGTCTTCCGGCCTGAACGTGGAAGAGACCGACGACATGGCCTTCTGGATCACCGACATCAAGAACGAGCTCGGCATCACCGTGCTGATGGTGGAGCACGACATGTCGCTGGTGTCCAAGGTGTCCGACCGCGTGCTGGCCATGAGCATGGGCGAAGAACTGGCCACCGGCACACCGGCGCAGGTGCAGGCCCATCCCGGCGTGATCGAGGCCTACCTGGGGTCGGTGGACGATGTGTCCAACCTGCGCCGTGAGCACCAGAAGACTGCGAGGGTCACAGCATGACTGTTGCTACTTCTGATGCGCCGGTCCTCAAGCTGCTCAACGTCGAGAGCGCGTATGGCCCCATCAAGGCCATTCGTGGTGTGAGCCTGCAGGTGCGGCGCGGCGAAATTGCGACCGTGCTCGGCTCCAACGGTGCGGGCAAAACCACCATCCTGAAAACCATCAGCGGCATCATCGACCCGCGCAAGGGCAGCATCGAATTCAAGGGCGAGCCCATCACCGCGCAAGACCCGGCCTTCATCGTGCAGCAAGGCCTGAGCCATGTGCCCGAGGGACGCGAGGTGTTCCCGCTGCTGAGCGTGCGCGACAACCTGCTCATGGGCGCCTACACCCGCAAGGACCGCGATGGGGTGGCGCGCGACATCGAAGTGGTGTTCGGCTACTTCCCCATTCTGCGCGAGCGCGCCGCACAAGACGCCGGCCTGCTTTCCGGCGGGCAGCAGCAGATGCTGGCCATCAGCCGCGCGCTCATGGCCAACCCCGACCTGATCTTGCTCGACGAACCCAGCCTGGGCCTGAGCCCGAAGCTGACCAAGGAGATTTTCGAGATCGTGGTGCGCATCAACCGCGAGCGCGGCACCACCATCCTGCTGGTGGAGCAGAACGCCAACATGGCGCTCAATGCGTCCGACTATGGCTACGTGCTGGAGAACGGCCGCATCGTGATGGAAGACACCTGTGCCCGGCTGCGCGAGAAGGACGACATCAAGGAGTTCTACCTGGGCATGAAGGAAGAAGGCGTGCGGGCGGACCGGCGCTGGAAGAAAAAGAAAAATTGGAGATGAACATGACCCACCCCTGCGCCGCGCTTTCAGCGCGTCACCCCCTCAAAGGGGCAATGCCAGTGGCCCGGCAAAGCCGGTTCCACGGCATTCCCGGATCAAGTCGCGCCTCGCCGACAGTGGGTTTTGCATTCAGGGCACCGCGGAACCGGCTCTGCCGGGCCGCCAGTGCCGCCCCCTGGGGGGTGACGCCGAAGGCGGCGCGGGGGGGGCTATGAGCACACTCTGGGACTTATCCCATATCCAGCCGCAGCCCAACATCGTGATGCAGGGTGAGACCATCCCGGCCCTGTTCTGGAATGCTGCAAAGGCGCGCGGGCCGAATGTGTGGATGCGACAGAAGGACTTCGGCATCTGGCGCACCTGGACCTGGAACCAGACCGCCGAGGCGGTGCGCGAGATATCGCATGGTCTCATGGCGCTGGGCTTTGGTCCGAAGGAGACCGCGTCCATCCTCTCGAACACCAACATCGAATGGGTGCTGTGCGATCTGGCGGTGCTGAGCGCGGGCGGTGTGTCCAACGGCATCTACCCCACCGACGCTTCCGAGCAGGTGCAGTACCTGTGCGAAGACTCCGGCACCACGGTGCTGTTTGTGGAAGACGACGAACAGCTGGACAAGGCGCTGGTGGTGCGTGAGCAGTTGCCCAGGCTGCGCAAGATCGTGGTGTTCGACATGGAAGGCCTGCGCGACCTGGACGACCCGCAGGTGATCAGCCTGGACGCGCTGCGCGAACTGGGCCGCGAACATGCCCGCCAGCACCCGCAGTTGCTGGAGGAACGCGTCGCAGGCTGCCAGCCGGACGACCTGGCCATTCTGGTCTACACGTCCGGCACCACCGGCAAGCCCAAGGGCGCCATGCACAGCCACAAGGGGCTGGTCTACACCGTGCGTGGTTACAACACGCTGATCTCGCGCGACGAGAACGACGAGTGCATGTGTTTCCTGCCGCTGTGCCACATCGCCGAGCGCATGGGCGGCGAGTACTTCTCGCTCTACACCGGCGCCAAGCTCAATTTCGTGGAGAACCCGGAGACGGTGCCGGAAAACGTGCGAGAGATCGCGCCCACGGTGTTCACCGCCGTGCCGCGCGTGTGGGAGAAGTTCTATTCGGGCGTGATGATCGCGCTCAAGGAATCCGGCAAGCTGCAGCAGGCAGCCTACGGCTGGGCCATTGGCGTGGGCCAGCGTGTGGCTGACCTGGTGCTGGCCAAGCAGCCCGTTCCCGGCTCGCTCAGGTTGCAGTTCCATGTGGCTCGCACGCTGGTCCTCAACAACGTGCGCAAGCTCATCGGCATTCACAAGGCGCGCTTCCTGGTGACCGGTGCCGCGCCCATTTCGCCGGATCTGGTGCGCTGGTACATGGCGCTGGGCGTACCCATGCTGGAAGTCTGGGGCATGACCGAAACCTGCGGGGCCTCCACCGGCATCCCGGCCGAACGCATCAAGCCCGGCAGCATCGGCCCGGCCGCCAGTTACAACGAAGTGAAGCTGGACCCGGCCACTGGCGAGATCCTGGTGCGCGGGCCCAATGTGTTCATGGGCTACCTGAACCTGCCAGAGAAAACCGCCGAGACCATCGATGCCGATGGCTGGCTGCACACGGGCGATGTGGGCGTGGTCGATGAGGAAGGGTTTTTCCGCATCACCGACCGCATGAAAGACATCATCATCACCGCAGGGGGCAAGAACATCACGCCGAGTGAGCTGGAGAACGAACTGAAGTTCTCGCCCTACGTCACCGACGCGGTGGTGATCGGCGACAAGCGGGCCTACCTCACAGTGATCATCATGATCGACCAGGAGAACGTGGAGAAATTTGCGCAGGACAACGACGTGCCGTTTTCCAACTACGCCAGCCTGACCCGCTCAATCGAGGTGCAGCAGCTCATTCAGGAAGAAATCGACCGCGTGAACAAGAAGTTTGCCCGCGTGGAACAGATCAAGAAGTTCTTCCTGCTCGACACCCAGCTTTCGGCCGAAGACGAAGAACTCACGCCCACCATGAAGCTCAAACGCAAGCTGGTTGAAAAGAAGTATTCCCCGCAGATCGAGGCCATGTACAGCTGATCCTGCACGCATCTGCCACGCCACCACCCATCACCCGTTCACAACCAAGGAGACAAGTGCATGAAGACCAAACCGACACTGATCGCCGCCAGCTTGTTGCTGGCCAGCGCGACCGCCTTTGCCCAGACCCAGGGCGTCACCAAGGACGAGATCGTGCTGGGATCGATCCAGGATCTTTCCGGCCCTCTGGCGGGCTTCGGCAAGCAGGTGCGCTTCGGCATGATGCTGCGCGTGGACGAGGCCAATGAGCAGGGCGGCATCAATGGCCGCAAGATCAAGCTCAATGTGGAAGACTCCGGCTACGAGCCGCGCCGCGCCGTGCTGGCCGCGCAGAAGCTGGTCAACCAGGACAAGATCTTTGCCATGGTGGGCCACATCGGCACCGCGCAGAACATGGCCGCCATGCCGGTGCAGTTCCAGAAGAACGTGATCAACTTCTTCCCCGTGACCGCCGCGCGCGAAATGTACGAGCCCTTCCACAAGCTGAAGTACTCGTTCGCTGCCACCTACTACGACCAGATGAAGGCCGCCGTGCCACTGCTGGTGAAGGAAAAAGGCGCCAAGAAGGTCTGCACCATGTACCAGGACGACGAGTTCGGCCTGGAAGTGTTCCGCGGAGCCGAAGAGGGCCTGAAGTCCATGGGCATGCAGTTCGCCGAGGTCACCACCTTCAAGCGCGGTGCCACCGACTTCGCCTCGCAGATGCAGAAGCTGGCTTCTTCGCAATGCGATTTTGTGGTGCTGGGTACCATCATCCGCGAGACCATTGGCGGCATTGCCACGGCCAAGCGCCTGGGCTTCAACCCCACCTTCCTGGGTTCCAGCGCGGCCTACACCGACCTGATCCACAAGCTCGGCGGCCCTGCCATGGATGGCCTCTACGCCACCATGACCGTGCAGAACCCCTACCTGGACGCCGCATCGCAACCGATCCGCTTCTGGGCCAACAAGTACAAGACCAAGTTCAACGAAGACCCGACGGTGTTCTCGGTGTACGGCTACTCGCTGGTTGATTCCTTCCTGCGCGCCGCCAACAAGGCCGGCCCGAACCTGACCACCGACAGCTTCATCAAGGCCATGGACACCATGGTGATTCCACCGGACATGTTCGGCAGCTCCGAGATGACCTTCGGTCCACAGAAACGCCTGGGCAGCAATGCCACCCGTCTGTCGCAGTTGGAGAACGCGCGCTGGAAAGTGGTGTCAGACTATTTCAAGGTGAACTGAACCTCCAAGTCTTGTTCACTGCCGCCGGTGCGCAGGTGCCGGCGGCTTTTTTTTGCCCGTGACAGAGCGCATGCGCTAAGGTGCCCGCATGTCACCCACCCTTGCCGGCCTCCTGGCCGACACCCTGCTGGCGCTGCATGTGGCCATCGTGCTGTTCGTGGTCGGCCTGTTGCCGCTGGTGCTTGCCGGCGGCGCGCTTGGCTGGCGCTGGGTGCGCCACTACGGCCTGCGCCTGAGCCATCTGGGTCTGATGATCTTCATCGCCGCTCAGACCTGGCTGGGGCAGTTGTGCCCGCTCACCGTGTGGGAGCAGGCACTGCGGCGCACGGCGGGCCAGGGCAGCTACGGTGAGAGCTTCATCGAACACTGGCTGTCCAGGCTGCTGTACTGGGACGCACCCTGGTGGGTGTTCGTGGCGGCCTACACCGGGTTTGCTCTGGTGGTGATCATGGCTTGGTGGTGGGTGAAACCAGGGCGATGAGCGCCGGTTCGTGCGCCTCGCAGAATGCCATGGCCGACACCCCCTGCGGGCATTGCCAGAAGCGGCAATCAGGGCCCACGCAGGTAAGAATTCAACGCTTGGGCAGAAAATGCGTGCAAAAGCTTCCGTTTTTTGGTATCACTGCCACTTCGGTAGACCAATTTACTCAGGGGGTTTGCTTGATGCGCACGGTTTGTCTCCGTGGCAACAAGGAAGGTGGCCCCTTAAATGTCTTCCTGGCCCAGCAAGCCGAGCGGCGAAAAGCCGGCCTCACAAAGAGAGCGGGACCCAGGATCGATTGCGGGTGGTCTGACCGCGTCCTATGAAGAGGTGTTCGCACTCGTCCCCGTCGCGTGCGCCATCGTGCGCCTGTCCGACGGGCTGATCCTGGCGGTCAACGACGAATGGTGTGCGCTCGTGGGCATCCCGCGCGCCAGCGCCCTCGGCAACACCACGACGCAGCTCGGTCTGTGGCGAGACGACGAGCAGCGCAGCGCCTATCTGCCCCACCGGGATGACACCAGCCGCATCTATGTGCTGCGCGCTGCCAACGGCATGCGAAAGATGATTCGCATCCGCACGCGGGTGCTGCGCACGCCAGGCGCCGAGTTGCTGGTGACCAGTTTGACGGAGGTGTCTGAAGAGGCGGCCGTTCGCACCGACCTGCAACGCGCACTGGAGGAGCTGTCCCGGACCAACCTGGCACTGCGTGCGCGCATCGAGCTGCACCATGAAATCGAACTGCTCGCCCAGGTCGGCGCCTGGACCAATGAGGCAGGCAAAGAACAAGTCACCTGGAGCGAAGGGCTGCACGCGATCACCGGCTGGCCACGCCGATTCGCACTCGATAAAAAGACCGCTCGAAGCGGCATTCATCCCGACGACCTTCCGACCTGGCTGCAAGCCCGGGAGGCCATGGACGGCCGGTCGGTCGACTTCCGCTGGATCACCATGCAGGGCCAGACCCGCTGGCTGCGCAGCCGGATGGGGCGGTCCCGGGTACCTGGCAATCCCGAAACCGACTTTGGCGTGGTGCAGGACATCTCGGCAGAGATCGAGGCGCGACAGGCGCTTCAGGCGCAACTCGACCTGCTCAACGAGATTGCGCAGCGCGTGCCTGGCGTGATGTACCAGGTCCATCGGCGCCCCGACGGCCAGACCGAGGTGACGTTCCTCAGCGATCAGGCCGAGCAGATGCTGGAGCTCGGCCCGCACGAGCACAAGACCGATCCCCGTGCGCTGTTCGCTCGTGCCCACAGCGAAGATCTCCCCCGGCTTCTGAGCGACCTGGATCGATGCGCGTCCCTGGGTCTCAACCTGCGAGAGAACTACCGGGTTTGTCTGCCATCGGGCGCTGAGCGCTGGTTCCGGTTCGAGGCCTCACCGCGCAACGAACCCGATGGCTCGGTGCTGTGGCACGGCTATGTGGCCGACGTGACCGATGAACGCAACGCACGCGCGGCCATGGAGCGCCAGCAGCAGCTGCTGCAGGCCGTGAGCACGGCCATGAGCCTCTACATCAGCTCCGATGGCAAGACCGAGGTGTTCGGTCGCTTGCTGGAGAGCATCGGCGAGGTCGTCGGACCGACCGCCTCGTTCCTCGCCGAGACAACGGCATCGACCCACGGAGCGCTGGATCGCCCGACCCGCCTCGAAGGTGTCTTCATGGGCACCGCAGGCAGGCCGCAGCCGTTTCGCCTGGAGGATGCCCCCACCCTTGACCTGCTGGCGGGCGGAAGTGCGGTGGTGCTGCCGCCCAGCCACCCGTGTCACGCAGCGCTGCGGCAGGGGTCGCCCACGGACGATCCGCTGGTGCTGGTGCCCCTGCTGGCCCAGTTGGAGCTGATCGGACTCATCGGCCTGCAACACCCCGATCCGGACGCCGTGACCCGCGAACTGGGTTTCCTCGAACCGCTGATCCGCACAGCCGCGCAGATGCTGCTGGCCTGGCAGATTCAGAGCGAACGCGCCAGCACCTTGAAGCGGCTGGCCGAGACCTCCGAGCAGCTCACGACCCAGAGGCGGGCCTTGCAGGTCGTCCTGGACAGCATGGCGCAAGGCCTGGCCAAGCTCGATGCCAACGAGCGCATCTCCTTCTACAACCGCCGCATGGTGGAGCTGCTCGATGTGCCGGACGCCTTCATGGCCTCCGGACCCACCCACGCCCAGGTGGCGGAATTCCTGGCTCGCCGAGGCGATTTCGGTGAGGACTACGAGCTGGTGGATCCCGGCGCCCGGGCGTATGTTCAATCCCCCGGTGGTGTCGAAGCGCCAGAGGTTTATCTGCGAAAAACCCGGAGTGGCCGCTACCTTGAGGTGGGCACCCGTGCCTTGCCCGAGGGCGGCGCCATTCGCACCATCACCGACGTGACGCCTTACATGGCGACGCAACAGGAGCTCGCGGCCGAGCGGCAGCGGCTGGCCTGGATTCTGGAAGCCACACGAACCGGCACCTGGGAAAACCACATCGGCAGCGATGACCTCAAGATCAACAGCCGCTGGGCCGAGATGGTGGGCTACACACTCGACGAACTTGGCGAGGTGACGAACGCCACCTGGGAGCAGCTCGTCCACCCGGACGACCTAGTGTTAGCCGAAGCGGCCAGGAGCGACCACATTGCCGGACGGACCCCGTTCTATGAATGCGACATTCGCATGCGGCACAAGCAAGGGCACTGGGTCTGGATCAACACGCGGGGTCGCGTGCACCGGCGGGCCAGCGACGGCAAGCCGCTGTACATGTCCGGCACCCACATTGATATCTCCGACCGGGTGAAGGCTCAGGAGACGGTGAACAGGCTCAACGAGAACCTGGAGCGTCTGGTCGCCGACAGAACCCGGAACCTGGAGCGCACACTGCGCGACATGGAGGCGATCGCCTACTCCATCGCCCACGACCTGCGCACGCCGCTGCGCTCGGTCAACGGCTTCGCGGCCGTGCTGCTCGAAAGCGAAGCCAAGCGCTTGAGCGAAGCGGGTGCGGATTCCGTGGCCCGCATTGTGGGTTCATCTGCCCGCATGGGCCAGATGCTGACGGAAATGCTGGATGTGCTGGCGGTCGTCCGTGCGGAGATCAGCGGAGAGAACATCGACATGCACACCTTGGCCGTGTGCATCGAGCACGAACTGGGTCTGCGGGCAGCGGGCGTCGACCTGAGGCTCGATCCCGTACCCCATGCCATCGGCGATCAAAAGCTCATCAAGCAGGCGCTGCGCAACCTCATGGACAACGCGTGGAAGTACGCCCGCCATCGCGATCCACCGCGCGTACACCTGGGGTTTGATGCCGCACGCGGCGCCTACTTTGTTCGCGACAACGGCATCGGTTTCGACATGACCCAGGCCCCGAAGCTCTTCGGCCTGTTCCAGCGGCTGCATGGCGACCCCACCGTGCCCGGCCTGGGAATCGGCCTGGCCATCACGGCGCGGATCATCGAGCGCCACGGCGGCCGGATCTGGGCAGAGGCCACACCTGGAGAAGGCGCGACCTTCTGGTTCAGCCTGCCCATGGACGCCGGCCAGACCGGCATGCCAGACGCTGCGTGAACAAGGGTGGAGCAAGCAACGGGCGGACCGATCTGCCTTCCTTGAACGCGCCGGGTGACCACCTTCAAATCCTCGCATCGGTCGGGGACGAAGGCGGTGCAACTGACCCTGGGCCTCATATCCGACTATATTGATCGGCTATGGACAAAGCTACCACGACCCCCACCCCGCCCGGTCCCCGGACCTCCATCGACAAGCACAAGATCCGCTTCCTGTTGCTGGAGGGCATTCACCCCTCGGCGGTGGCGGTGCTGCGCGCGGCGGGCTACAGCCAGATCGAAAGCCTGCCAGGCGCCCTGCCGGACGATCAGCTCAAGGCCCGGATCGCCGACGCGCATTTCGTCGGCATCCGCTCGCGCACCCAGCTCACCGCCGAGGTGCTGAGCCACGCCCAGCGCCTCGCCGCCGTGGGCTGCTTCTGCATCGGCACCAACCAGGTGGACCTGAGCGCGGCGCGCGAGCGCGGCATCGCCGTATTCAACGCGCCGTTTTCCAACACCCGCTCGGTGGCCGAACTGGTGCTGGCCGAGGCCATCCTGCTGATGCGCGGCATCCCGGAAAAGAACGCCGTGGCGCACCGGGGTGGCTGGCTGAAATCGGCCAGCAACTCGTTCGAGATCCGCGGCAAGACGCTGGGCATCGTGGGCTACGGCGCCATCGGCACGCAGCTCTCCGTGCTGGCCGAAGCCCTGGGCATGCAGGTGGTGTTTTTTGACGTGGCCACGAAGCTGCCGCTGGGCAATGCCCGGGCACTCACCAGCCTGGACGAGCTCATGGCCACCGCCGACGTGGTGAGCCTGCACGTGCCCGAAACGCCGGCCACGCAATGGATGATCGGCGCGGCGCAACTCGCGCGCATGAAGCCCAGCGCCGTGCTCATCAACGCATCGCGCGGCACCGTGGTGCAGGTGGACGCACTGGCCAGCGCGCTGCGAAACCAGGCCCTGCTCGGCGCCGCGATCGACGTGTTTCCTGAAGAACCGCACAGCAACAAGGACACGTTCGAGTCACCGCTGCGTGGCCTGGACAACGTGATCCTCACGCCGCACATTGGCGGCTCCACGCTGGAAGCGCAGGAAAACATCGGCATCGAAGTGGCGGAAAAGCTGGTGAAGTACAGCGACAACGGCACCACCACCTCGGCCGTCAACTTCCCCGAAGTGGCTCTTCCCGCGCACGCCGGCAAACACCGGCTGCTGCACATCCACCGCAACGTGCCCGGCGTACTCTCCAGCATCAACCGCATCTTTTCCGACCACCAGATCAACATCGCCGCGCAGTACCTGCAGACGCGTGAAGACGTGGGCTACGTGGTGATGGACATCGACGCCGCGCATTCCGAGCTGGCCCTGGCCGAACTCGCGCGCGTGCCCGGCACCCTGCGCAGCCGCGTGCTGTTCTGAGCCGGCCAGCACACAACACGCACCCAGCACCGGGGTTTCATCCCAACAGCGCCATTCGGGCAGTCAAGTCTCGTTGACATACCCGCGCGCCTGGGCCTCCGTCTGATCTTCGAAGATCGCCATGGCAGTGCTCATGCGTTTGAACCCCAGCTTCTTGTAGAACGACTCTTTTCCCGGCACCGCGTAGAGAATGATCTTCCGGTGGCCGCGGGACATTTCCACCAGCTTGGCCACGATCTGTTTGCCAAGACCCAGACCTTGGTGGCTGGGCAGCAGTGCGACGTCGCAGATGTACGAGCAATCGACACCATCGGCCAGCGCCCTCCCGACGCCAACCAGCTGTTGTTCGTCGTAGACGAAACACGTGAACATGCTGTTCGTGAACGCGGTCTTCAAGCCGCTCGGACTTTTGCTGCCGAGTGGCGCTGCGTCATACAGCGCAGCGAGTTCATTCCAGTCGAGACCATCAATGGAATAGGACCAGATGAGTGGCACGTGGGGCTCCTGTGAAAGGGAAGAATTCAGGTCTGGGCGCAGACGTTGGGATCGTAGCCCAGGCCTTGCGATCTGCCTGCCCTGCCGGCTGGCGGGCACTGCACGTCAGACTTGAATCGCCCTTCCGAACAGGCGTGTGGCGATGCTAGCGATGCATCGCCACCTCGATGGCAATCAACACGAACAAGGTGATCCAGAGGCTGGTGCCAAGCATCAGCACCGAGGGGCGCCAGCCGGTTCTGGCCAGACCGCCCAGCGAGGTCTTCATGCCCAGCGCGGTCACACCCACCATCAGGCAGGCGTGAGAGCTTTCCTGCAGCGCCAGTTGCAAAGGCGCCGCCATCCATCCGGCCGACTGCACGCCCACCAGACCAATGAACAACAGAAGAAAAGCAGGCACGGGCAAATTGAACTTGCGTGGGGTGGGCGCGCTAGCGGCCTGAGAGGGCAGCCGTTTGACAACCATCGCAATCACGGCCACCACCCCTACCAGCAAGCCCACCCGCAACAGCTTGACGATGGAGGCCACGTCACCGGCTTCCGGGCCGAGCGAGTAGCCCGCCACCACCACCTGCGCCACGTCGTGAATGGTGCCGCCGATGAACAGGCCGGCCCATTGGGGCGGCAGCGCCAGGGCACTCGCGATCAGTGGGTAGACCAGCATCGCCACGGTGGACAACACGGTGGCGAGCACCACGGCGCTCATGGTGTTGCGTTCCCGGTGTTCGTCGTGGGGCAACACGGCTGCGATGGCGAGCGCAGCCGCCGCGCCGCAGATCGCGGTGGCACCACCGGCCAGCAAACCCATGCTCCAAGACTGCCGCAACAAACGCGCCACCAGCAAACCGCACAGCACCGTGCTGACCACCGCGGTCAACACAATGAGGCCGGTGATCCAGCCCAGATCCTGAATCTGGTCGACCGTGATGCGTGCGCCCAGCAGGCCAATGCCCAACCGCAGGATCACGCGCATGCAAGCGTCCACACCGGGTGCGGTGCGCGGGTCGTGACTCTGGTAGTGGAAGGCCGCGCCCATGAGCAGGCTGTACAGCATGGCTGGACCACCGTGTTTGGTGGACACGAGCGCAGCGGCCAGCGCAATCACCACACACAAGGCCACGCCCGGCCAGAGTTCCACCAAGCGGCTTGAGTGCGCGTTCCAAGTCTCCATGGTGCCGGAGCGCCACCCGGACCGCATGAAGCGGTGCCATCCAGGGACACCGCCGGGCCGGCTCTGCCGGACGGCCAGTGCCGACCCCTTGAGGGGGTGGCGCGAAGCGCCGCGGGGGTGTTTCATTTCTCCACGAAGGCGCGTTCGATTACATACTGACCGGGCTGGCTCATGTTGCCTTCGCGCAGGCCCAGCTTGTCGAGCAGGTCGCGGGTGTCGCGCAGCATTTCCGGGCTGCCGCAGAGCATGAAGCGGTCGTCGGATGTGCTCAGCGGCGGCAGGCCCAGGTCGTGCGGGAGGCGCCCGGTTTCCAGCAGCGTGGGGATGCGCCCCTGGTGGCGAAACGCCTCGCGCGTGACCGTGGGGTAGTACAGCAGCTTGGCCCGCGCCTGCTCGCCAAACCATTCGTTGCGGGGCAGGTCCTGAGTGATCAGGCGCTCGTAGGCGAGCTCGCTCACCTGCCGGCAGCCGTGCACCAGCACGATCCTGTCGAACAGCTCATACACGTCGGGGTCGCGGATCACGCTCATGAAAGGCGCCAGGCCCGTGCCGGTGGACAGCAGGTACAGATGGCGCCCGGGCGTGAGGTTCTGCGTGAGCAGGGTGCCTGAGGCCTTGCGGCCGACCAGCACCGTGTCGCCCACCTGGATGTGCTGCAGCCGCGAAGTGAGTGGCCCATCCGGCACCTTGATGCTCAGGAACTCCAGCGTCTCTTCGTAGTGCGGGCTCACCATGCTGTACGCGCGCAGCAAGGGCCTGCCATCGACCATGAGGCCGATCATGGCGAACTGGCCGCTCTGGTAGCGAAAGCCCGGGTCGCGGGTGGTGGTGAAGGAGAAGAGACGGTCGGTCCAGTGGTGAACCGTCAGCACTCGGGCTTCAAACAGATTGCTCATGATCGGCTTCCAATGCAATGAGTGAAAGTTCGCGCAGGTAGGGCCAGGGATAGATGCCGCGATCGTGCCCATCGTCAAAACACAGCTGCAGGCCAAACTCGCCCACCGGACGCAGCTCGGTCATGCGGGTGGTGACGGGCGACGTGAGGCCGAGGCCATCGCGCCGCAGCTTCACGCACGCAGCACAACGGCAGGCGCAGCGCAGCTCGCGCGCGCTCATGGAGGCCTGCAGACCGTCGCTCCAGACAATGTCAAGCCGGCCCGACGCCTGGTGGTGAACAATGTCCACCGGGTGCACGCTAGAGTCGTTCATGCAATGGACCCTCCCACACCCTGGGGCCCCATCTCCACGCTGAGACCGGCCAGACCGCCTTCCATGAGGTCGCCCCCCATGGCGGCCAGGCTCTCCTCGCGGATCAGCCCCTTGATGGTCTGCACCAGGGCGATGAATTCGGGTGTGGACGTCATCTCTGGTGTGCGTGGCCGGGGCAGGGGCACCACGATCTCGGCCTTCACGCGGCCCGGTCGTGCCGTCATCACATAGATGCGGTCCGACAGGAAGATGGCTTCGTCGATGTCGTGGGTGATGAACAGCACGGAGATGCGCAGGCGCTGCCACATGTTGGTGAGGATCTCCTGCATCACTACACGGGTCTGCGAATCCAGCGCACCAAAAGGTTCGTCCATCAGCAGCACCTGCGGGCTGGTGGAGAGCGCCCGCACAATGCCCACGCGCTGCTTCATGCCACCGGAGAGCTGGTCTGGGTAGTGGTTCTCGAAGTGCAGCAGGCCCGCCAGGCCCAGCAAGGTGCGAGCACGGGTCTCGCGTGCGCTGGGCGACACGCCCTGGATCTTCATGCCGAACTCGACGTTCTTGCGCACCGTCATCCAGGGAAACAGCGAGTACTGCTGAAACACCACGCCACGGTCGGCGCCAGGCTCTTCAATGCGCACGCCGTCCAGCCGGGCCTCGCCCGCACTGGGCTGCACAAAGCCCGCCGCCACGTTGAGCAGGCTCGACTTGCCGCAGCCTGATGGGCCGATGAGCGAGACGAATTCACCGGGCTGCACATGGATCGAGACCGAATCGACCGCCTGGACCACCGCACCCTTGACCTTGAACTGGATGGACACGTCCTGCATTTCGACGAGGCCGCACACGGCCGCTTCGGGTGTTGACATCACTGCATTCATTGGAATACCTTCGCTCTGCGAGCTGCGGTGCGAGCTTGCTTGGGAACGGCCCAGCGCGGCGCTCATGAGCGCCCTCCCGGTGAAGCCGATGACTGCCAAGGCATGGCGATGCGAGCGGCCTGGCGGATGGCGCTGCTGCACAGCAAGCCCAGGATGCCGATGGTGATCATGCCCAGCGCGATTTCGGGGTAGGAGATGAGCGAATACGCCTCCCAGGTGAAGTAGCCGATGCCGAACTGGCCCGAGATCATTTCTGCCGCAATCAAGGACACCCAGGCCACGCCCATGCCCACGGCCAGGCCGGTGAAGATGTGCGGCAAGGCGGCGGGCAGCACCACCTCAAACAGCAGCGTGGGTTCGCGCGCCCCTAGCGAGCGGGCGGCACGCAGCAGCACCGGGTCGATCGCTTCCACGCCATGGATGCTGTTGAGCAGGATGGGGAAGAAGGCGCCGAGGAAGGTGATGAACACGATGCTGACCTCGTTGCTCGGCCACAGCATGATGGACATGGGCACCCAGGCAATGGCCGGGATCGGGCGGAACACCTCCAGCGCCGGCATGCTGATCTGCCGGAACCACCGGTAGCGGCCGATCAGCATGCCCAGGCCGACGCCCAGTACCGCGGCAATGGCAAAGCCGTAGAGGATGCGGCGCACGCTGATGCCGATGTTGGTGACGAAGGTGGTCGACTGGTTGACCTCGATCACCTTGGCGAACACCTCTGCCGGGCTGGGGATGTTGCCGAAGCGCACATAGAAGTCGAGCCGGTAGTGCGTGGCCAGGTGCCAGGCCAGCAACACGCTGCCGATGGAGATCACGGCCATGATCCAGCCGGTCATCTGATCCCGCACCCAGGCGCCCAGAAGGCGCAGGCCTGCAGGGGTTCCGGACGGGGCCGCAGCGGCGGCTGCGGTGTCCGCAAGGGTTCGGGGCGTGCCCTGCCCTTTCGCGCTGGTCAGCGCGGTCACCGTGGCCCTGGCGGCCGGCGCCTCCAGCGGCTCGTCGGCGTGAGCGAGCGGTTTGGGGTTGTCAGGCACGTAACCCACTCGGTCACGGCTCACGTCAAGCAAGGAGGCGGCGCGCATGGCTTATTTCCCGCTCATGGCCAGGTCGCTGGCGGGCACCGCCATCGCGAGTGCTTCATCAAACGTGGCCAGCTTGCCGCCGCTTTGGGCAGCAAAGGTTTCTGCGTCTTTCTTCAGCAGAAAGGGCACCACCTCAGGGGCTTTGGGCTTGCTCAGGTTGACCGAATAGAACGCCTTGTCGGCAAACAGCTTGATGCCCAGCGCCTTGTCGAACAGGTAGGCCACCGTCACTTTCTTGCCTTCGGACTGGTACAGCCGGATCCCGGCCAGCAGGCAGGCGGGCGAACTCACGGGCACCAGGCCCGCACCTTCCAGCCAGATCTCACCCGCCTCCTTGGGATTGCTCACCATGCGGTTGCAGATGGGGTCTCGGCCCGTGATGTCGTAGTTGGCCAGCGTCTGCTTCTGTGCGTCGTAGTCTTCGCCGCGCTGCTTGAAGGCCTGGCGCACATAGGTCTCGTTGACCCAGGCGTTGATGTCGAATTCCTTCACGCGGCCCAGCTTGGACAGCACACCATGTGCGAGCTTGATGGTTTCAAGCCAGCGGGGCTTGATGGTGGGGTCCAGGGTGTGGATGCCGTTGGGCCCGAGGAACATGTAGCCCACTTCCTTTTCGATCTTGGTCCACTCTTCCACCTTCTGCATCGCCATGCTCGGGTTCTTGCGCACCCAGTCGTTGGCCTCCATCAGTGCCTTGATATAGGCGACCACGGCCTCGGGGTACGCGTCGGCAAAGTCCTTGCGGACCACCACGCCGTGAAAGGTGGGCACCTTGGTCTGCGCGCCGTCAAAGATCTTGCGGGCGAAGCCGCGGTAGGGCAGCAGGTCGGCGAAGGGCACGAAGTCGCCGTGGCCGTCGATCTTCTTTTCCTGCAGGTTGGTGGTGCCCACCTCGGGGCTCTGGCTCACAAGGTTCCAGTAGTCGTTGGGCCAGCCGCGTTCCTGCATGGCCTGCAGCATCATGCCGTGGGCGGCAGAGCCAAAAGGCACAGACACCGTCTTTCCCTTGAGGTCGGCCAGTTCGTAATAGGGGCTGTCCTTGTGCACCACCACGCCATTGCCTGAACCAAAGGCGTTGTAGGCAATGATCGCGACCAGTTGGGTTTCGTTGCCACGGCTCTGCTGGCCGGTGGCACCGTTCACCAGCAGCGGGTAGTCGCCCATCATCCCGATCTGCAGCTTGTTGGCCACCATGCCATTGGTGACCGGCGGGCCGGAGGTGAAGTTCTGCCAGTCGAGCTTCCAAGTGATGTTGGCGTACTTGCCGGTTTTGGGCAGGTGCTTTTCCAGCAGCTTGAGTTCCTTCAGCACGATGCCCCCGGTGACGGTGTTGGTGGTCGTGTTCTGCGTGCCGATGCCGATCGTGACTTCTTTCTTGGCTTGTGCCTGCGAGACCGAAGGCAGCAAGGCCAGGGCCATCAGCATGCCCATGGCAGGGCGCAGGAGGCGGCTGTTCCAGGGAGGGCGTGGGGTCAGTGTTTTAGCAGTCATGAGAATCTCCAGGTGAGTTGAACAATCCATCAATCAATCGGGATCCGGGGGCGTGGCCTGGTGTGCTCTCCCGCAAGTTGTTTGCGGGCCAGCACGCATGAGCTCACGCGGTTTCGCTCAGCAGACTGCGCTTGTCTTTGCGCTCGGCCCATTGCGCCGCGTCGGGCAGGGGCTCTTGTGTGGTGGTGATCACGGGCCACCTGGGTGCGAGCGCAGCGTTCAGCGCGACGTACTCCAGTTGGTCGGGGCTCAAATCCTTCTCTTCCAGAATGGCCTCCACCGGGCACTCGGGAATGCAGACGCCGCAGTCGATGCACACCTCGGGGTCGATCACCAGAAAGTTCGGCCCCTCGTGAAAGCAGTCCACCGGGCACACCGCCACGCAGTCGGTGTACTTGCAGCCGATGCAGGCTTCGGTGACGACGTGGGTCATGTCGCACCTCCCGCGCTGCCGTGCATCTGGATCGACGTGAGCGCGAGCTTGGCCAGCTTGCGCACGTCGGGGTCGCTGTCTTTCAAGGCGCGCTCCAGCGGGGCGATGGCGCGGGTGTCACCGATCTCGCCCAGCGCAATCACCGCCTCCTTGCGCAGGTTGCTCACGGCGTGGGTGGTGGCTTCCGCCAGCACCGGCACCGCGGCGGCGGCCTTGAGCTTGCCCAGGCTGCGCGCCGCCTTCACGCGCACCTGCCAGTAGGCGTCGTCCATGGCGCGGATGAGGTCTGGCACGCCCAGCGCGGAACGGGTCTTTGCAAAGGTGGTGGCGGCCTCTTCGCGCACTTGCCAGGCGCTGTCGACCAGGGCGCGGCTGAGCGCCGGGTGCACGCTCACGGCGGTGGATTCGCCGGCATAGCCCAGTGCCCCCACCGCCACCCGCCGCACTTCAGGCTCGGCATCGTGGGCGGCGATCTGGGTGAGATCCGCGATGGCCTGAGGCCGTTTGAGGTAACCCAGCACGCCCACGGCTTCGCGCCGCACTGCGGGGTCCGCATCACTCAGTGCCTGCAATGCAGGCTCGAAGGCCTCCTCCACCCGCAAGGCCTTCACGGCATGCAGGGCCGCCGCCTTGACGCCCGGATCGGCATCGACCAGGTAAGGCAGGAGGGGTCCCGCCGACGCCGACTCTTTCAGTTCTGCCAGGGTGTAGGCCACAGCGTCGCGCACGTCGGCGTCGCTGTCCTTGAGCAAGGGCACCAGGGCGATGAGCACTTCCGGCTCTTCGATGCCCTCGAGCGCCTTGGCGGCCTCCAGCCGCACCAACGGGCTGCTGTCGCCCAGGGCTGCAATGAGCAGCGGCGCGGTGTCGTCTTCTTCGTCGGTGTAAGGGAGTTCGAGCACGGCGACACGGCGCACGCCCGGGTCGCTGTCCTGCAGGCGCTGGCGGATGCTCTGGTGAAGGATCTGGCTCATGCTCACCTCACCAGGTAGGGAATGTTCACGTGCACGGCGCCGGTGGGGCAGTCCTTCTCGCAGGGCATGCAGTACCAGCATTCGTCGAACTTCATGAACGCCTTGTTCTTCACCAGGTCGATGGCCAGCACATCGAGCGGGCAGACATCGACGCAGACGGTGCAGCCCTTGTCGGCGATGCACTTGTCGTCGTCAACGACGACGGGTGCCTGGGTGCGTGTGGTGGTGATGGTCATGGTGGGGCCTTTCTGTGATTGGGGCGAGTCAAGCGGCTTTCGCGGTGGCAGGGCTGGCCACGCGCAGCCGTTGGTAGGCGGCCTTTTCCTGGTCGTTGAGCTCGACCACGTACGGCTCGACCTCGCGCTTGCGGAACCTGGCGTTGCCGTTGGCGTCGCTGGTCACGTTGGTGTGGCAGAACCAGTTGGCGTCGTCTTTTTCCGGGTGGTCCACGCACAGGTGGTACAGGCCCCAGCGGCTTTCGGTGCGGAACAGCGATGAGCGCGCAGCCAGTTCAGCGCAGTCGCGGATGGTGTGGGCTTCCATGGCACGCATGAGTTCGTGCGGGTCGGCGGCCACCATGTGGTCCAGGTCTTCGCGGATCTCGTCGAAGCGCTGCAGGCCAATCTCCATCTTGCGCGTGACCTTGGGCGGCTGCAGGTAGTCGTTGACCACGCGCCGGGTCTTGTATTCGACCTGGAACGGCGTGGGTCCTTCGCTGCGCGACAGCGGTGCGGCGACGCGTTCACGCTCGATCTGCACACGGTCCTGATCGATGCGCGGATCGCTGGCGCCGGCCACGTAGTCGGCCGCGTTCTCGCCGCAGAACTTGCCGTAGACGAAGGCGCCCAGCATGTAGTTGTGTGGAATGCTGGCGCAGTCACCCGCCGCGTACAGGCCAGGGATGGAGCACTCGCCACGCTCATTGGTCCAGATGCCGGAGGCGCTGTGGCCACTGCAGAAACCGATCTCGGAGATGTGCATCTCGATCATGGCCTTGCGGTAGTCGGTTCCGCGCCCTTCGTGGAAGCGGCCACGGCTGGGCCGTTCGTTGGTGTGCAGGATGTGCTCGATCTCGCTGATGGTTTCTTCCGCCAGGTGGTCGAGCTTGAGGAACACCGGGCCCTTGCCGCCTTCGAGTTCGTTGAAGAACTCCATCATCATCTGGCCGCTCCAGTAGTCGCATTCGATGAAGCGCTCGCCCGCGTTGTTCGAGGTGTAGCCCCCGAAAGGACCGGTCACATAGGCACAGGCCGGGCCGTTGTAGTCCTTGATCAGCGGATTGATCTGGAAGCACTCGAGGTTGGTGAGTTCGGCGCCGGCGTGGTAGGCCATCACATGGCCCTCGCCGGTGTTGGTCGGGTTCTCGTAGGTGCCAAACATGTAGCCGGAAGCCGGCAGCCCCAGGCGGCCCGCAGCGCCGGTGCAGATCACCACGGCCTTGGCCTTGATGACGTAGAAGTCGGCGGTTCGGCAGTCAAAACCCATCACGCCCGTGATCTCGCCACCGGCACCGGTGAGCAGCCGGGTGGCCACCACGCGGTTGGTGATCTCCACGCGCGCTTTCTTCAGCTGGCGGTAGAGCACGCGCTTCATGTGGTGGCCTTCGGGCATGGGCAACACATAGCTGCCGATGTGGTGCACCTTGCGCACCGCGTAGTCGCCGGTCTCGTCTTTCTCGAACTTGATGCCCCACTTGTCCAGCTCCTCGATCATGGCGAAGCTGTTGGCCGCATAGGCGTACACACCCTTCTGGTCCACGATGCCGTCGTTGGCCACCGTGATTTCCTTGGTGTACTGCTCGGGCGTGGCGTGGCCCGGTATCACCGCGTTGTTCAAACCATCCATGCCCATGGAGATGGCGCCGCTGCGTTTCACGTTGGCCTTGTCCAGCAGCAGCACACGCAGCTTGGGGTTTTTCTCCTTGGCTTTCACCGCAGCCATGGGGCCGCCGGTGCCGCCACCGATCACCACAATGTCGTACTCAAGTTCGATGGTTTTCATGTTGACCTTTCCGGTTGTTCAAGGCTGAGAAGCGGATTCAGACAGGCGTTCAGATGGGCGCGCGATCGACGCGCACCTTGTACTGAAAGGCGTCGCCGCGGTAATAGAGGTGTTCGTAGTCGATGGGTTTGCCGTCGGTGGTGTGCGTGGTGCGCTCGATCACCAGCACCGGCGAGCCCTCTTCCACCTGCAGCTGCCCGGCCAGGCGCTCGTCGGCCAGCGTGGAGCCAATCTGCAGGTCGGCATGCCCCAGCGACATGCCGTAGTCGTTTTCCAGGATCACGAAGATGTCGCGGCTGGCGAGGTCTTCCTTGGCCAGGCGCGCGCCGATGTCGGCGGGCAGGTAGGTGACGTCGAGCGAGATGGGTTCGCGGTTGAGGAAGCGGATGCGCTGCAGCTCGGTCACCTTGGCCCGCTTGCTCAGCTGCAGCCGCTCCTGCACCTGCGCCGATGGCGCCACCGTGCGCATGGACACCACACGCGCGAAGGTCTCATAGCCCATCTTGCGCATGGCTTCACCAAAGCCCTGCAGCCGGCCCAGATCCTGAAAGGCCTTGGGCTTGGACACGAAAGTGCCCTTGCCATGAATGCGGAACACCAGACCTTCGTTCTGCAGGTCGTTCAATGCCTGGCGCACCGTGATGCGGCTCACATTGAAGGCCGTCATCATTTCGCTCTCGGAGGGCAACTGCTCGTGCGGCTTGTAGGTGCCATCGAGCACGCGAGCACGCAGGATCGCTTTGATCTGCTCATACAAAGGCGTCGGCGAGGACGCCTGTATTTCGTCCACCGTGCGTGGGAGAGGCAAGTTGGTGACAACTGCACGCAAACCGTTTGAGGCCATTCGTCTGCTCACTTCTCAACTCGTTATGACAAGTCATGTTGAGCAAAAGCTGTGCCAGGCCAAAAACCGACATTTCGCACTGCAAATGAGCACCTATTGCGCCAAATCAACGACATCACGCCGCCGCTGGTGCATGCCCATCCCTAGGCTGGTGCATCGCGGGTGGCCGCCATCACGTTCTTGTGCGTTCGGCCTCCCATTGATTCACTCATGCGCCACCCGGATTCTTTGAGGGCCTCAGCCTCGCCGCTGCCAGCCCCGCAGAAGCAGCGCATTGCTCACCACACTCACGCTGCTCAGTGCCATGGCCGCGCCGGCCACCACCGGGTTGAGCAGGCCGGCCACGGCCAGTGGGATGCCAATGACGTTGTAGGCAAAGGCCCAGAACAGGTTCTGGCGGATCTTGCGGTAGGTGCGGCGCGAGATGTCGATCGCGTCGGCCACCAGCGCCGGGTCACCGCGCATGAGCGTGATGCCGGCCGCGTGCATGGCCACATCGGTGCCGGTGGACATGGCAATGCCCACATCGGCCGACGCCAGGGCCGGCGCGTCATTGATGCCGTCGCCCACCATGGCGACTGAGCGGCCCCCTTCCTTGAGGCGGTTCACGATGGCGGCCTTGTCCGCCGGCAGCACCTCGGCCTCGATATGGTCGATGCCCAGTGCGCGACCCACGGCCAGCGCACTGCCCAGGTTGTCGCCGGTGATCATCACCGTGCGCACACCCAGGGCCTGCAGGCTTTTCACGGCGGCCGCCGCGCTGGCCTTGGGCGCATCGCCAAAGGCCAGCATGCCCACGAGCACAGGCGATGCCGTCACGTCCGCCAGCCAGGACACGGTGCGTCCTTCATCTTGAGGCTGTCGAGCGGCTTCGCCCAGCACGGATGTGTCCACCCCCAGCTCCTGCATGTAGCGCGGGCTGCCCAGGCGCAATGCGTGGCCCTGCACTTCGGCCGACATGCCACGCCCCGGCACGGCACTAACCTTGGCGGCCGAGAGCAGCGGCAGGCCGGCCTGCTCTGCCGCCGTCATCACCGCACGGGCCAGCGGGTGTTCGCTGCCGGCCTGCAAGGCCGCGCTCCACGACAGCAACCGGTCTTCATGGCCCGGTGCGGCCAGGGCGGCCACCAGTGTGGGCTTGCCTTCGGTGAGCGTGCCCGTCTTGTCAAACGCCACGGTGTGGATGCGGTGCGCGATTTCCAGCGCCTCGGCGTCCTTGATCAGAATGCCCTGGCGCGCGGCCACGCCGGTGCCGGCCATGATGGCCGTGGGTGTGGCCAGACCCAGGGCACACGGGCAGGCAATCACCAGCACCGCCACAGCGTTGAGGATGGCCTGCTCCCAGTCACCGGTGGCCAGCCCCCAGCCCAGCAGGGTGAGCGCCGCGATCAGCAGCACCACTGGCACAAAGACGGCACTCACCTGGTCCACGATGCGCTGGATCGGGGCCTTCTTTGCCTGCGCCGACTCGACCATGCGCACGATGCGCGAGAGCGTGGATTCGGCACCCACGGCGGTGGTTTCCACCAGCAGCAGGCCTTCGGCATTGACGGCACCGCCGGTGACCTTATCGCCTGCGTGCTTGGGCACGGGCAGGCTCTCGCCGGTGACGAGCGACTCGTCCACCTGGCTGGCGCCGATGGTGACCACGCCGTCCACCGGAATGCGCTCACCCGGGCGAACCACCACGAGATCGCCCGCCTTCACCTGTGCGATCGCCACCTCCACATCGCCGTAGGGCATGCGCACGCGCGCCACTTCGGGCTTGAGCGCGTTGAGGGCCGCAATGGCGGCGGTGGTCTGGCGCTTGGCGCGCGATTCCAGCCACTTGCCCAGCAGCACCAGCGTGATGATCACCGCCGAGGCTTCGAAGTACAGGTGCGGCGTACCGTGGTCGGCATGCTTGAACAGCAGGTACACGCTCAGGCCATAGCCGGCACTGGTGCCCAGGGCCACGAGCAGGTCCATGTTGCCTGCGCCGGCACGCAGGGCCTTCCAGCCTGCGCGGTAAAAGCGCGCACCCAGCCAGAACTGAACGGGTGTGGCCAGCACGAGTTGCAGCCAGCCGTTGATCGTCCAGTCAGCGCCAAAGAGCATGGCGATCATGGGCAGCACCAGGGGCACAGACAGCACGGCGGCCAGCGCCACCGGCCACCAGGGTTCTCCTTTGCTTCTGGCGGGCTTGGCGTGGGGGTCAGCGCTGGGCGCCTGAGTCACTTCGTAGCCCGCCTTCTGCACGGCAGCCACCAGGCTGGCGGCCAGGGTGGACGGCTCGGCATTCACCGTGGCCCGTTCGGTGGCCAGGTTGACGCTGACGGCCTTCACGCCGGCCACGGCCTTCAAGGCCTTTTCAACGCGGCCGACGCAGGAGGCGCAGGTCATGCCTTCGATGGGGAACTGGTGCTCGATGAGCGATGCGGTTGCAGTGTTCATGAAATTTCTCCATGGGTGGGTGATGGAGAGGCGGATGTTTGGCCTTGCCACGGTGTCAAGCGCAAGCCTGCCGTGCGCTTGACCTTGCCCCCGTGGCAATGCCCAGAGTGAGGTCTCCCTCAACTCTTACGGAGTCATCCATGCACGAATTTCATCTCCCCGACATGACCTGTGGCCACTGCGCCTCCAAAGTGAGTGTCACTCTGAAGCTGGTCGATCCGGCTTGCGAAATCGAGGTCGATCTGGCGCAGCACCGCGTCGCAGTGAAAAGCACCGAAGTCCGCGAAACCCTGCTGGAAGCCCTCACCGACGCCGGCTACCCGCCGGGCTGAGTGGCTGCCACAAGACCCTCCTGGCGAGGGTCTTGACCTTCCCACGGTGGCAAGGTACATCATTCACCTCACGCAGCCCCCCGGAACACGGAGCACACCATGAACCCCCTCATGAACATCGGCGAAGCGGCCAGCGCCGCGGGCGTGTCGGCGAAGATGATTCGCCACTACGAACAGATCGGCCTGTTGCCTGCGGCCGAGCGCAGCGATGCGGGCTACCGCCTGTACGGCGAGCGCGAAGTCTCGGTGCTGCGATTCATCCGGCAGTCGCGGCGGCTGGGGTTCTCAGTCCCGCAGGTCGCAGAGCTCATCGGCCTGTGGAGCGATTCGCAGCGCAGCAGCCGGGAAGTCAAGACCGTGGCTCAACGCCACCTGGCCGACCTGGAAGAAAAGCGTCGCGAAATCGAGCAGATGATGGATGGGCTCTCCGTGCTGGTGAAGGCCTGCCATGGCAACGACCAGCCCCACTGCGCGATTCTGGAAAAACTCGCGTGGGGCAGCCCGGCCGAGCACCGGCCCCAACACAAACCACAGATCAAGAAGACCCATGGCAAGGCAGAAGAGCCAGGTACGGGCGCCGCCAGTCACATCGATCTCATGGCCTGGATGCGAGGCGTGCAGGTGCACCATGATGCGCATTGAACCGGGCAGCCTGTCACGGTCGCGGTGCAGCGATCCGTTCGGTGGCCAACCGACGGCGGCAGCGCGCGGTCGCACACTGCCCAGGCTGAGCTTCGTGCCATGGTCGCCTTTCTTGACCTGCGTCAAGGCGACAAGAGCGCCAAGATTTAGCCTTGGTTCGCTGCCTCCCCAACCCTGAACGAACATGCTCCTGTCCCGCCGCCCGCTGCGACACATCACCAGAATGATCCTGGCGGTGTGGCTGTTTGCGTTGGGCGCAGGCGTGGCCAATGCCTGCCTGTTGAACTCGCCGGACCACGGCAGCGAGACATCGTTCTCTGCAGCATCCTCCAGCACATCCCTCGCCCATACCCATCAAAAGGAACCGCCGGATCCCGGCACCGCCGGATGCTTCAAGTTCTGCGATGAACCCGCGCTGGCCATCAAGAAGCTGGAACCGCCCATCGGCGATGGTGGTGCAGGCATGGTGGGCACCCTGCCCCGGGCACTGGCACCCGCAGTGACTTCGGCCACAGCCAATCGACCTTTGGTGCTCAGCCACCGACCCGCGCATCTGGCCTTGCCCATTGCGGCGCGACCCCATCGCTTGACGCTATAGGACGCATCGCGGGCCACCGCGATCAGCCCTCCTGCACGCTGGCCGGTCCCAGTGGCCCGCCCCTTTCCAGGTTTCCCCCGTCTTGTCGCCTTTCCCGGCGGCGCCCCTATTCATTCACAGGACACCACCATGAAAAAGCTTGTCACCCTCATTGCGCTCTCCACCACAGCCTTCCTGACCGCATGCGCGAACCCCACCCCACCGGGCGCAGGCCTCGCGCCGGCGACAGACGGCGCCGCGCATGCCGAGCACCATCCAGCCACGGCAGCGGCTCCCGCGCCTCCAGCACCTGCACCGGCAGCCGCTCCCGCCATGGACGACCGCATGAAGCAAATGCAGGCCATGCGCGACAAGATGATGAACGCCAAGACGCCTGCCGAACGGCAGGCCTTGATGGACGAACACATGAAAGCCATGCACGAAGGCATGGCCATGATGAAAGGCATGAAGGGCAAGAAGGGCATGGGAAACATGCAAGGCATGGGGGGCATGAAGGACATGCCGATGAAAGACATGGCCAAACACCATCAGATGATGGAGATGCGCATGGACATGATGCAGACCATGATGGAAATGATGATGCAGCGCATGCCAGGTGCTGCCACGCCTCCTGCGGAGAAATGACTGGCCGCCGCCCACTGAGACATGCGCCCCCCCCCGACAACCGCTTCTTCTTCGTGGCCATTCAAGGCAGTCGGAAAAACCCTGGCAATACGGTGAGCGTGATCGACCTGGCGGGCGCTGGACCCAATGACATCAGCGTGACGCCCTGAAGGTCGGCCAGCGACGGCGCAGCGGTGAGTGGATCGAACGGGTTGAAATAAAGAATCAGCAAGGAGCACCTCCATGGACATGACAGCACACCGGCACCCCGCCGGCCATTCTGAGGACCACCAGAACGATCCGGCAGCGCTCAAGGACCGTGTTTGCGGCATGAAGGTGACCGAGCAATCGGCTCACCGCACGGTGCACGGAGGTCAGACCTTTTATTTCTGCAGCGCGAAATGCCAGGGCAAGTTCGTGGCGAATCCCCGGCAATACCTCGCCCCGGCGCCTGCGCCAGCCCAAGCGCCTGCGGCGGCGGGCACGGTGTACACCTGCCCCATGCACCCGGAGATCCGGCAGGACCATCCCGGCAACTGCCCCAAGTGCGGCATGTCGCTGGAGCCCCTGCTTCCTGAACTTGAGGAACAGGAGAACCCCGAACTCAAGGACTTCCAGCACCGCTTCTGGTGGACCCTGCCACTCACCGTGGTCGTCACCGTGCTGGCCATGTTTGGCCACGGCCTGGGCTGGTTCGACATGGCGGTACAGAGCTGGATCGAACTCGCGCTCACGGTACCCATCGTGTTGTGGGCGGGCTGGCCCTTCTTTGTGCGCGGCGCGCAGTCGGTGGCGAACGGAAGACCCAACATGTGGACCCTCATCGGGCTGGGTACCGGGGCGGCGTTTGTCTACAGCACGGTGGCCACGGTGACACCCCAGGTGTTCCCCGAGTCGTTTGTATCGATGGGACGGGTGGCGGTGTATTTTGAAGCCGCTGCGGTGATCATCTCGCTGACCCTGCTGGGGCAGTTGCTGGAACTCAAGGCGCGCTCACAGACCTCGGCCGCCATCCGCTCGCTGCTGGGCCTGGCACCCAAAACCGCGCGGCGTATCAAGGCCAACGGGCAGGAAGAAGACGTGCCGCTGGCGCATGTGCATGTGGGCGACCTGCTGCGCGTGCGCCCAGGTGAGAAGGTGCCTACCGACGGCACCGTGGTTGAAGGCGCCAGCGCGCTGGATGAATCGATGCTCACGGGTGAACCGCTGCCGGTGACGAAACGGGTCGGCGACAAGCTGATCGGCGCCACGCTCAACACCAGTGGCGCCTTGGTGATGCGGTCTGAACATGTGGGCTCCGCCACGGTGCTCTCGCAGATCGTGCAGATGGTGGCCATGGCACAGCGCTCGCGCGCGCCCATGCAGCGCATGGCCGACCAGGTGGCTGGAAAATTTGTGATGGGTGTGGTTGCGGTGGCTCTGCTCACCTTTTTTGTCTGGGGCCTGTTCGGCCCCGAACCCCGTTGGGTTCATGGACTCATCAACGCCGTGGCCGTGTTGATCATCGCCTGCCCATGTGCCCTGGGCCTGGCCACACCCATGTCCATCATGGTGGCCACCGGGCGCGGCGCCACCAACGGCGTGCTGTTTCGCGATGCCGCCGCCATCGAGAACCTGCGCAAGGTGGACACCCTCATCGTGGACAAGACCGGCACCCTCACCGAGGGCAGGCCGCAGTTCGAGCGAGCGATCGGCCATGGCCGGTTTTCCGAAACCGAGGTCCTGCGCCTCGCGGCCAGCCTGGACCAGGGCAGTGAACACCCGCTGGCCGCCGCCATCGTGGCCGCGGCCAGGCAGCAGGAGCTGGAGCTCGACAAGCCCGAGCAATTCGACTCCGAGTCCGGCATTGGTGTGCGCGGCGTGGTGAGTTCGAACACCCTGGCCCTGGGCAACACGGCGCTGATGCAACAGCTGAACGTGGACGCATCGCCCATGGCCACTGAGGCCGAAGCCCTTCGTTCAGAGGGTGCCAGTGTCATGTACCTGGCGGTGAACAACACATTGGCCGGCCTGCTGGCCGTGTCCGACCCGATCAAGTCCACCACGGCCGAAGCGCTCGCATCGCTGCGCCAGGCCCACATCCGCGTGGTCATGGCCACCGGCGACGGCCTGACCACGGCGCGCTCGGTGGGCCAACGCCTGGGCATTGACGAAGTCCACGGCGAGGTGAAGCCGGAGGACAAACTCAGACTGGTGGAGAAGCTACAGGCTGAGGGCCGCGTGGTGGCCATGGCGGGCGACGGCATCAACGACGCGCCGGCACTGGCGCGGGCTGATGTGGGCATTGCCATGGGCACCGGCACCGATGTGGCCATGAACAGCGCACAGCTCACGCTGGTCAAAGGCGATCTTCGCGGCATTGCCACGGCCAGGGCGCTCTCGGTGGCCACGGTGGCCAACATGAAGCAGAACCTGGCGTTTGCCTTTCTCTACAACGCACTGGGCATTCCGCTGGCCGCTGGCCTGCTGTATCCCTTCACCGGCTGGCTGCTCTCGCCCATGATCGCTGCCCTGGCCATGAGCCTGAGCTCTGCCTCGGTCATCGGCAATGCCTTGCGGCTGCGAGGGGCGGCGATCCGGGACCGGTGAGGAGCAGGCAGATCACGCAGTCCACTTGGGAGCCTGCGCCTGCCATCAGCCAAAGCACCACAGAGCATGGTCTCCTGGCGCCATGCGGCAAACCGACGTCAGACGCTTTCCTTGACCACGCGCCCGTTGAGCGGCTGCAGCGGTCGCGCGTTGGCGTTGTACAGCTGGCGGAAGGCCTTGATCTGCTTGTCGCCCAGCTTCACGGGCTCCTTGAGCACCATCCATTTCACGCCCTCGGAACAAGGTGGCGTGGTCAGCGAACCGGCAAAGCTGTAGTAGCCCTTCTTGGTGGGCAACAAAGCGCCAGGATTCAGCGTGAGGCCGTCCACAGTCAAGGTTTCGCCCATGCGGGGCAGGTGCTCGAAGATGGGTGCCCAGGCCGCGTTGGTCTTGCCTGGCTGGATCAGCACGGCCACCACACCAAGGGCGCCGTCCGTGTCCTTGTGCACAAAGTGCGCCACCATGGCCGCGCGCTTGCCACCAATGGCCTCTTCGCTGGGGGTGTGGAAGTGGAACTGCAGCAGCTCCATGGCCTTGCCTTCCACCACCAGCTTGCTGCCTGCGGGCATGTTGACCTGCACGGTATGGCCGTTGTTGACCAGCGTGGGCGCACCGGCGGTGTACTGGAAGTCCAGCGCGGGCAGTTCTTCTTTCACGGTGTTGCGGATGTCGATCGGGCTTTGCGACGCGCCGCGTGCGCAAGCCTCAAAACCAGGCTCCAGTTCGCCCCAGTGGGCGGCGCCGTGTTTGCCCTCGTATTCCCAATGGGGGCGAGGCCCCTCGGCGTTGGCCCAGGTGGCGGCGCAAAGTGCCAAAGCGGCCATTGTGAAGTGTCGAATCAGTTTTTGGAGTTTCATGGTTGGTTTGAAGACAGGTGAAGAAACGCTGGAGCCTGTCTGCCCATCCACCGCGTGCCCCGGGGCCCGCGCCCTGCCATGCAACCTGGAGAATTTCTGGCGGCACAGTCCAAACACGCAGACTGGCACGCAGCGTCGGCACCCACACAGCGTGCAGGCCCGACCGGATTCTCGACAAAGAAAATTACGAAATAATTAAAATCAGTGAGACCATGACGTCATATCGGGTACTTGGCCAAGCGAGACCGGCCCCATCTTCCAACACGCACCGATCCCCCGCATGGCTTCTGCGCCATCACCGGTCCTCATGGCAATTCATGTGTCAACAGACCCTAAGAGCCGTTCGACAACGGTGGCTTGTTGCGGAAGCCGGGCACCAGGCAGGCGCGGATTTTCGCGTCCAGGCTGGCGGTCGCCAGCAAGTCGGCGTCGAGGTAGTGCCTGGCATTCACCGTCAGGTGCAAGGGCTCCTCGGGGGCGACGTCCGTCGATCCGCTGCGTTCTGGAGACAGATCCCGGTCTTTGAGTGGCGAGCGCCCGGCACCCTGCCGGGCTCCAGGGTTCTGGCTCATCCGGCCACTTCGATGGCGCTACGGGCGCCCTGGATCGGCAAGGTCTCGTTCGCACCGGGGTTGGGGGCGCGCTCCTGCTCGGGATCGTCCGGGATGAAGGCAGGAACCGGCCCTTCGTCGGGTTCGACAGGCGGCGCACCGGGCTCGAACTCTTCCGGCACGTCTTTTTCAGGGTGGTGGGGCTTGTGCAGTTGGGTGCGAGACAACATGGTGATGTCCTTCTCAAACAGGGTGTGGCGCCGGCAGACGCCACGGCTGGTGCGGCTCACTGCGACGTGCTGAGCGGCGCCGAGTGATCGTTGTTCTGCCCGGGATCGGTTTGAGCACTGGCATCGCTTCAGGTTCCTGTGAAGGTGGACAGCTTGCGCTGTGTGCGTGGAACCGGGGCCGTCCATCAGCGAGCACGACCGCGATGGAAAGCATTCACGACCGCCAGCAGAATCGCGGCGCCCAGGAATGAAACGATCAAATCGGGCAGGCTGAAGCTGCTCTGATCGATGGTGCCCACACCCGTCAGCGGTGAGATGAACAAGCCTCCGAGCATGGCGCCAACCACGCCCACGCCCACGTTGAGGAACACGCTTTGCTGGTCATGGGTCCTCATCCACATGCTGGCAAGCCATCCTATGGCGCCGCCGACGAACAGCCAGATGAGAAAGTCCATGGCGAGCGCTCCTGAAAACCGGGGGTGTCCCATGCGGGATGCGCAGGACTCAAGTGACCAGTTTCTCGCCGAAGCCCGGCTTCGTCTGTACGCCTGCGAACATGGTCAGAGTTGCGTGTCGATCAGCGAGGCCAGCCACTCGGTGAGCCTCTCCCGTGCGGGCCTGGCCTGCCACTCGTCGTAACTTACCCGGTGCGACAGGGCGAGATCGGCTTCAAAGGCAGCGGTCTGGGCGCTGGCGAATGCCTTGTCGACGATGTTCAGCGTCGCTTCGTCGTTGAGGCGAAACGACCGGTTGTCGAAGTTGGTTGAACCCACGGAAGTGAGCAGGCCGTCGACGATCATGAGCTTGCAGTGGTACATCGTGGGCCCGTATTCGGCAATGGTGGCACCGGCTTCGAGCAGCGGCCCCCAGGTGGCCCGAGAAGCCCTGCGCACCGTCTCGCTGTCGATGTGCTTGCCGGGCACCACAATGCGCAGCTTGACGCCCCGCTTCAGTGCGTCGGACAAGGCCTGCAGGGTCAGCTCGTCAGGCACAAAATACGCTGCGGACAAGTCGATCGAACGCGACGCCGCCGTCACGGCCAACAGGTACATCAGCTGCATGCTCTCGCTGCCCCCGCTCGGTGAACTGCTGAACATCTGCGCCCATGCCGGGCCGGCCGGCGCCAACACGGGAAAGTAGTCCGGGCCATGGAGAACATCGCCTGTGACCTTGATCCAGTTGTCAATGAAGACCGACTGCATCTGTGCGACCACGGGACCTTCAACTTCAAAGTGAGTGTCCCGCCAGTGATCGGGGTCCTGTGCACGACCCGTCCATTGCGGTGCCACCCCGACGCCACCTGTGAAGCCGACGCGGCCGTCGGCAATCAGCAGCTTGCGGTGGGTCCGGTTGTTCATGCGCCCCAGGTTCGACCAGTGCGGTGGATGAAACCGCCTGACCTGAACGCCGGCCTGCTCCATCGTGGTCACCAAACGGGTGTCCATCTTCTCGCTGCCAACCCAGTCGAGCAGCACATGGACCTTCACGCCCTGGCGCGCCCGCTCGGCCAGGGCCTCAGCAAACGCGCGGCCGATGTCGCCCGCCCAATAGATGTAGGTTTCGAAGGTGATCGAAACCTGGGCAGCGCTGATCGCCGCCAGCATGGGCGGAAAGATCTCATCGCCGTTCATCAGCGCACGAACCTTCGTTCCCTGCAAGAAAGGTGGCCCGAGCAGCACGCCGAGCTCTTGCACGAAGCGGGGGTCATCGAGCGGATACAACCGCTCGATGCGGCGCTCGACCTTCGTTTCACCCCCCACGAAGTTCGAGACCAGCAGCCCGACAACCAGGCATAGGCCGGCCACGACACCTGCGATCAGTGCGCATCGGAACTTGTGACGCATGAGATCAAGGCCGCAATCAGCCACATGCTCATGAAAGGATCTTTCTTCAACCAGGGAGTGGGCATGTCTTTCCTTTGGTGGTGGGTGATCTCAGGGTCTGAGGCCGATCGCAAACTGCCCCTCGACAAGAAAGCATCTGGAACAGTCACCTTAGTGAGGCAGGCCGTGCCGGGTCTGTGCGCTTGCGCACGCGGGCCATGTCGATGCGCACACTGCCGTTGCGGCAGTGTCAGATCGCGTGGGATGCTGCGGGAGGCTCAGCGCCAGAGCTTGCCGCACAGCCCGCGATAGACAAAGGGCTGAGAGGGTGCCGCGGGTTGAGCTCCCACAGGCTCCAGGGACACGGCCAGCTCCACCGCCGGAAAAAACACCTGCTCGGCGGTTTCGGTCAATGTCAGGTGCGTGAACCGGCCGTTGGGAAGGGGTCCCACCGCAGCAACATCGCCCGCCTTGTCGATGCGCCACAGGTACAGCGTCTGTCCTTGTGGCACGTTGACCGGCGTCACCTGCTTGATGTCAACCACCTTGCCCCGACGCAAGCTGGAAATGATCAGGCCCGGTTGCCCCTGGGCCGTGCCCAGCACACCCACGTAGCTGTCGGGCAGTTCCATGCCGCGCTGATAGTCGCCGTGGGCTTGCCACACCGCCGGCACCAGGGTGCCCAGCAACAGACCCAAAGCCAGGGCCGCTGCGGGTACCGGCGCCAGCAGGCTGCGCCACCAGGGCATCTTGGTGATGGGGGTTGTTGCAGAGGCGGTCGCGGTAGCCTTCGATATGCGGCCCCACAGCTCGGCGCTGGGCGTCTGGGCTGGCAGGGCGCTGTGCAGCGGTGCCAGGCGTTGTGTCCAGTCGTTCACGGCTGCCACCAGGGCCGGCTGGCGCTGCATGACGGCTTCGAAACGGCGGCGCGCCCTGCCCTGCAGCGTGCCCGCCACATAAGCCGCGGCCAGTTGATCCACCACCGAAGGATGCTGGTACCAGTTCATGCCAGGGCCTCCATGCAGCCCTTGAGCCGCATCAAGCTGCGCCGAGTCCAGGCCTTGACGGTTCCCAGGGGCCGCTGCATGCGCAGCGCGATCTCGGGATGGGTCAGGCCATCGTAAAAGGCCAGCAGCAAGGCCCGCCTGGGTTCGGGCTCGAGGGTGCCCATGCAACGCGTCAACCGCGCATCGTCTTCATGCCCCAGCAGCTGCTCCATCGGAGATGCGCCTTCCGCCTGGACATCGTGCATGTGCTCTTCTCCCTCCTCGTCCCGCCAATACAGCGATGCTTCGGGTTTGCGCTTGCGCAGGAGATCGATGGCCCGGTGGCGCGTGACCACGCACAGCCACGCCAGCGTCCGGTGCTGCCCGGGTGCCGCCGCTTCGGACCGGTTCCAGATCGAGACGAACACCTCTTGCAGCACATCCTCGGCCATAGCGGGCTCTTGCGTCACGCGCAGGGCGACCGCCATCAGCCGGCTCGCGACCAGAGAAAAAAGGGCTTCGAACGCTTTCGCATCTCGCAGCGCAATGCGCGCCAGCAACTGGCTCACTTCATCACGGTCATCCATCAGGAAGAGCTCCGGGGGTGCTAGGTGGATGAGCATATCGCACCGACACGCCCATCCCCTGCCCCAGCCACCGGGCGTCCGGCTCAGTAGGTCAGGCTGACGGCCGCCTTGGGGTCGGGCTGGGCGTCAAGCCGGGCGACAGGTTTGGCAGGAACCACATGCCACACACCGCCCTGACCATTGCCGTTGCGGTCGCCGGGCTTGGCGTCGCCGGCAAAGTAATAGAGCGGCTTGCCGTTCACCGTCCACTGGCGCACACCGTTGGCGTTGATCAGGCCAAACTCACCCTTGGCCACCGCCTCGGGTTTGGCGGTGAAGGCCGGCCAGGCGGTCAGGCAGGCACCACTGCAGTTGCTCTTGCCTGCTTCGTCCTTGTCAAAGGTGTAGACCGTGCGGCCGGTCGCGTCCGCCAGCACGCCCTCCCGCATGACTGGCTGCGCCTGGACGGCACCCGCGACGAAGATGGAGAGAGCGAAGGCGGCCAAGTGTGAGCTGTGTTTCATGATTTGATCATCCTGTGGTGTTGGGTTTGAAGGTCGCAACATTGCGTCCCACCTACAGAACGGCTTGAAATGGCGCCTGGATGCAGGGGCCTGAAAAAAAATGCAAAGGTGATCCGAGGTCGCTGGGTTCGCTGCCGCACAGACGCTCAGGGGCGCTGGGCACAGCCTGCGCTTTGATGGTCCTTGATGCGTCAGGTCGGCGCCTGGAAGCTGTGTCGCTGACTGCACTTCGTTCGCACCAGGGGAAACGTGTTGACCAGTCAAGTCCCCGCCCCCCATGCACACTTTCAAGATCTACCGCTACAACCCCGACACCGACGACAGACCTTACATGCAGGAGATGGCGCTGGAGGTGGGCGGCGGTGACCGCATGCTGCTGGATGTGCTCATGCGACTGAAGTCCGTCGACCCGAGCCTGAGCTTCCGGCGCTCCTGCCGCGAAGGCGTGTGCGGTTCAGATGCCATGAACATCAACGGCAAGAACGGACTGGCCTGTGTGACCAACATCCACTCGCTGCCGAACACCGTGGTACTGAAGCCGCTGCCGGGGTTGCCGGTGATCCGCGACCTGTTTGTGGACATGAGCGACTTCTTCAAGCAGTACCACTCCATCAAGCCGTGGCTGATGAACAGCGATCCCCCGCCCGAACGGGAACGGCGCCAGTCACCGGTGGCACGCGATGAGCTCAACGGCCTGTACGAATGCATCCTTTGCGCCTGCTGCTCCAGTGCCTGTCCGAGCTTCTGGTGGAACCCCGACAAGTACGTCGGGCCGGCAGGGCTGTTGCAGGCCTATCGCTTTCTGGTGGACAGCCGTGACCAGGCCAGCAGCGAGCGACTGGACGATCTTCAGGACCCCTTCCGCCTCTTTCGCTGCCGCACGATCCTGAACTGCAGCGACGTCTGCCCGAAGGGTTTGAATCCGGCGCTGGCGATTGGAAAGATCAAGGAAATGATGGTGCGGCGTAGTGTCTAGCCCTGCACCCGCGACCGGTTGGCTGCCGGCTTGCGCAGGCCCTTCGTACGCTACCGAACGGACAGCGCAGACCTGACTGAACAACATGCCCTCCTGAGGCCGCACTCCACCCCGGGCCTTTGCAGCCGAACCTTTCAGAGAGGCCTAAACCATGAGTGCGTACCAGGGCATCAGGATCTTCAGCAGTGTCGTGCTCGGTTTGATGGGCGCCGGCATTGCCTACGCAGCCTACATCGCGGTCACCTACTGGACGGGCATCAGCGTCTGACGCGGGTGCAGACACATGAACAAGCGCCAGGCACGTTACTTTGCGATCGGTTCCACCCTGCTGGCCACACTGGTGTTTCTCGGTCTCACGCTCGACAGCCACCGCCAGTTCCCGAAGCTGACCAACGCGCAGAACATCACGCCGGCCGTTACGCTGGGCAAGGATGCCTGGCACAAGCACAACTGCATCAACTGCCACACCATCTTCGGTGAGGGTGCGTACTACGCTCCTGACCTCACCAAGATCGCGCAACAGCGCGGTGCGCCCTACCTGCGCGCCTTCCTGAAAGACCCCTCAAAGTTCTACGACGAGCAGCGCCACCGTCGGCTGATGCCACAGCAGAACCTGAGCGACGAAGAAATCGATGGCCTGATCGCATTCCTGGACTGGGTCAGCAAGGTCGACAACCAGGGCTGGCCACCGCGCCCGATCGTGGTCACCGGCCTGGGCGCAGGCGCAGCCAACGCGACGATTCCTTCAACCACCACCGCCACAGACCCGTCCACGTCTGCAGAAGGAGCGGCAACGGCCATGACCGGCAAAGACCCGGTGGCCTTGGGCGAGCGCGTGTTCATGGCCGCTGCACCGGCCTGCACCGCCTGCCACTCGCTCACCGCAGGCGCCGACATGGCGGGCCCATCTCTGGCCGGCATTGCCACGCGCACAGAGAAAACACTGGCGTCGCCCGACTACAAGGGCACCGCCACCGACCTGACCTCCTTCATTCGCGAATCCATCACCCAGCCGAGTGCACACCTGGTCCCGGGTGCCATGTATTCCGCCAACGGCGCGTCCTTCATGCCGGATACCTATGGCAAGGACCTGACACCCGAGCAGATCGATCAGCTCGCTGCCTACCTGGCGACCTTCAAGTAGCGGGAGAGGCCGCGAATCCGTCCAGCCCACAAAGACTACGGGCCACCGCTGCCCCATCCAGGAGTTTGTTCATGCGCTACAGGTCTCAATCGGTTGCCTACTGGTATTTCGCGGTGGCCATGGTGTTGTTCGGGTTGCAGCTGGTGTTCGGGCTGCTGTCGGCCGCCAAGTACCTGGGCCCCGATCCGCTGCTGAATATCCTGCCGTTCGATGTGACCAAGGTGATCCACACCAACCTGCTGATCGTGTGGGTGCTCACCGGGTTCATGGGTGCCACCTACTGGATGGTGCCCGACGAATCGCGCACCGAGCTCTACAGCACCAGGCTTGCCTACATTCAGCTGGTGCTCTGGACCCTGATGGGCGCGACCGCCGTGGTGGGCTATCTGTTTCGCTATGGCACCGGCAACAAGCTGCTGGAACAGCCGCTGCCCCACAAGATCGTTATCGTGATCTGCATGCTGATCTTTCTCTACAACATCGGCATGACGATCTGGCGCTCCAAACGCTTCACCACCACCGAAGGCGTGCTCGTGCTCGGCCTGGGTCTGGCCGCGTTGTTGTACCTGCCCGCGCTGCTGCACTACGAGAACTACACCGTTTCCATCTACTACCGCTGGTGGACCATCCACCTCTGGGTGGAGGGCGTGTGGGTGATGATCCAGGGCGGCTTCCTGGCCTACCTGTTGATCCGATTGTCAGGCGCCGACCGCGAGGTGATGGAGAAGTGGCTGTATGTGATCGTGGGTCTGGTCTTCATCGCCGGCATTCTGGGCACGGCGCACCACTACTACTGGGTGGGCGTGCCGTCGTACTGGTTGCCCATTGGCGGCATCTTCAGCGCGCTGGAACCTGCGGCCCTGGTGGGGATGGCGATGTTCGCGTATTCGGCCATGCGGCGCGCCGGCTTTTTGCACCCCAATACGTTGGCCCTGCACTGGACCATCGGCAGCGCGCTGTTCACCCTGTTCGGTGCCGGTCTGCTGGGTCTGGCGCACACCTTTCCAGACGTCAACAAATGGACCCACGGCACGCTGATCACCGCCATGCACGGACACGCCGCCTTCTACGGTGCCTACGCCATGATCGTGCTCGCGATGATCACCTACGCCTTGCCTGCGATGGTGCCGGGGCGCAGCGAAAAGGGCAGCAGCCTGGGCTACTGGGCTTTCTGGATGCAGCTGGGCGGCATGTTCGGCATGACGCTGTCGTTTGCCACCGCCGGCATTGCGCAGGTGTATCTGGAACGCATCATGGGCATGGGGTATCTCGACGCGCAGCTGAAGATACAGGTGCACTTCGTCATGCTGGTCGCCACCGGTTCGTTGTTTGCCGTTGGCGTGGGGCTGTTCATCTACGACTTCTTCCGCCATGCTCCGCGCTTCGATGTGGAGCCGGGTGCCCCTGAACCACACGCTGGCCACGCCGAACCCGTCCTTTCGACGCCGTGAGAGCTCCCTTGGCCGCGCCCCTGCTCCACACCGTTGTCCCGCCACAAGGATCCGTTCCGTCGTCCCCCGAGCCGTACTACCTGCCATCGGGTGCGGAGGTTTCCATCTTCGCGCACTGTCATGCGCTGGAGCTGGCTGTGATGCTCAAAGGCCCCACCGGGTGTGGCAAGACGCGATTTGTGGAGCACATGGCTTGGAAGCTCAAACGCCCCCTGATCACCATCTCCTGCCACGACGACCTGAGCGCGAGCGACCTGATCGGCCGCTTCCTGATCCGCCACGACGGCACCGCGTGGCAAGACGGGCCACTGACCCGTGCCGTGCGCGAAGGCGCCATCTGCTACCTGGACGAAGTGGTCGAAGCACGCCAGGACACCATGGTGGTCCTGCACTCCTTGACCGACCACCGCCGCAGCCTCCCCATCGACAAGACGGGCGAGTCGTTGGTGGCCGCGCCCGGGTTCCTGCTGGTCATCTCCTACAACCCGGGCTACCAGCGCATGCTGAAAGACCTCAAGCCCAGCACCCGCCAGCGCTTCGTGGCACTCGACTTCGACTTTCCGCCGGCATCGCGTGAGGCGGCAATCATTGAGCGTGAATCCGGCACGGACCATGGCACGGCCATGGCGCTGGTGTCGCTGGGGCAACGCCTGCGTGCACTGCGCGACCGGGGCCTGGCGGAAGTGCCGAGCACCCGGCTGCTGATCGCAGCGGCCGCGCTGGTGGTCAGTGGCATACCCATTCGGCAGGCATGCCTCAGCGCGGTGGTGTCGCCGCTGTCGGACGACGAAGCGCTGGTCAGTGCGATGCGCGATCTGGTCGACGCCACCTTCGTCTGACGACGCCACCCGATGGCCGAAGCCGAGGATGTGATCACCGACGTGGCGCGGCATGTCACCGTCTTCACGCATGGCTTGTGGCAGCGTCACAGAGCCAAGGCGCCCACCCGGCCCGTGACCCTGCTGGCAGACGTGGCGCCGCGGCTGGACTTGCTGATCGAGGCGGTGTTCGGCACCTCATACCGCTTGCGCACGGCGCAGCTGCCGGCGCGCCCCACCTTGCTGGCCCAGGCGTTTCAACGGGCATCCTTCCCGCGAGCGCGTGTGGCGCTGCCGGCCACCGATGGCCAGTGCCTCTGGTTGCCGCCGGAAACCGGCCTCGCGGACAGCAATCTGGCCATGGACCGCTTTCGCGCCCTGGCCCTGTCGCAGGCCATGCGGGCGAGCCGAGGCAGCGCCGCAGGCCTGGCTCTCTGCGCCTCGCCGCTGGTGCGGGACATCTACCTGCTGGTGGAGGCCATTGCGGCCGACGCAGCGCTGGCGCAGCTGTTGCCCGGCATGGCGAGGTCCTTGAATCACTTGCGCAACGCAGCACTCACAGCCCGCCCACCCCGGGGCCAGTTCGCCAAATCGCGCCTACCGCTGGAGGACCTGGCACGGAGCTGGATGGCGCTGCTTTGCGATCAGCCACCTGCGCAGGCGCCTTTCAGCGGGTCGCCGAACCACTCGGTGCGCCTGGCTCAACGCCTGGCCGCTGACATGGTGCGCGAGCACCCCGGCATCGCCCGCCTGGGCCCATCGCCCTTGTTTCGCGACTGCTGGACCGGCGACTTGCGCAGCCCCGGCGCAGCCACAGACGCCACCCTTGCCGACCGCAACGGCGAAGGCGACGCCGCCACCCGAGCACCGCGCAGCGCACGGCTGACGCGCCGCCCCGAAGTGCGCGAAGGCAGCGAGCAGGAGGACGAGAAGTCGCCTGGCGCGTGGATGATCCCGCCCGACGTGCCACACGAACAGGCCGAAGATCCGCTGGGCATGCAGCGGCCCACCGATCGCGATCAGGCGGCGGGTGCCGACGAGTTCGCTGACCTGGTCTCCGAGCTGGCACAGGCCCGCTTGATCTGGACACCGGGTCAGGCCCCGGAGGTTCTGTTGTCCGATGACCCGCCGACCACGCGTCCCAGGCACAGCAACAACAATGCGTCAGGCGCACCCCATGCCATCTGCTACCCCGAGTGGGACTTCCGGATCAAGGCCTACCGCCATCCCGGCGCCACGGTGCGGCTACGCGAAGCACCGTCTGGCGCGCAGCAGTGGGTGGACGACACCCTGGCTGCGCATAGATCTCTGCTCGGCGCCATCCGACAGCGCTTCGCGGCCCTGCGCCCCCAGCGCACCTTGCGGCGCCGCCAGACGGATGGCGACGACATTGACCTGGAAGCCTGCGTTGAAGGCATGGCGAACATGCGCGCCGGTTGGCCCATGGCACAGGACCTGTATTGCTCGCAGCAACGCACCCGGCGCGACATGGCCATCCTCATCCTCATCGACGTCAGCGGCTCCACCGATGGCTGGATCTCCAACAGCCGCCGCGTCATCGACGTGGAACGCGAGGCCTTGCTGCTGGTATGCATCGCCCTGGGAGCGATGGGTGAACCCTTCGCCGTACAGGCCTTTTCCGGCAATGGCCCTGCCGGGGTGAGTCTGTGGGACATCAAGCGCTTTGACGAGCCTTATGGCCCTCCGGCGTCTCTGCGCATTGCGGCGCTGGAACCCGATCAGTACACACGCACGGGCGCCGCCTTGCGCCACGCCAGCGCCACGCTCATGCGCGAAGGTGCCGCGCACAGGCTGCTGCTGCTGTTGTCCGACGGCAAGCCCAATGATTGCGACGTCTATGAAGGGCGCTACGGCATCGAAGACACCCGTCAGGCCGTGACCGAAGCCAAACTTCAGGGCATTTCACCGTTCTGCCTGGCGGTGGACAGGCAGGCCGCCAGCTACCTCCCTGACGTGTTTGGCGCGCACCACTATGCTCTGCTATCGACCCCTGGCGCATTGCCTGCCGTGCTGCTCGACTGGCTGCAGCGATTGGTGAAAAGCTAGGAACCGCCGCGCATACAGGTTGCGCATGAAACCATTTTCCGGGCAGCGCATCAGAGCATTTGTGTATGGATGAGACGGAGTGACACAAGAGACTGATCGAGTGGCCGCTTGCTGGACGGTCGTAGCGAAGCGCCGCACCTGATTCCGGTGCACAGAGAAGTGGTGTCGGTCTTTGCCGACAGGCCGCTGCGACCATGGCAAATGGGTGTAACAGACGGGGTTTGGTGCAATTGCCTGCATGCCTGAGTGTAAAAATCAGCGGCATCGCCCACCTGAAGTGGGAGTTTCGAGATGCCAGGACCGGCCGTGAAGGCCTTGCAAACATGAATGTTCAGAAGCAACGCGACCGCAGCAGAACCGAGCCGCCTCGCTCCCGAGCGAAGGAGCCCATGGATGAGTCACGGTACCAGGAGCTCATGCGCAGCCTGAATCACCTGTTCGTTGAATCCGAACACGACACACAGGCCCAGGCCGCCGCCGAACGCCAGCGGGTGATCGGAGAAATCAAGGCCCTGATGAATCACCATGGCCTGACGGTGGAGGACCTGGACGGTTGATTGAATCTGGACACGGCGCCGTTTGGCCGGCACCAAGAGTCGCACCTGCTACGCCAGCTTGTTGGGCTTGACGCCGATCACCGCGCAATGTTGGTGGTAGTCGGCGACGCGGTCGGCCGCCGTGATCCGTTGCAACACGCTGTGGTGAGCGCCCAGGTATTCGACGCTGCCTTTGACAACCACGTGCACCAGCAGGTCTTCGTGACCAATCGCCTCCCACCAGTCCACGTTGCCGGCTGGCTCGAAGATGTAGTCGCCGGCTCGCACGATACGGCCGTCGTTCAGGCGCCGCTGGCCCGCCAGCGTCAAGGCGTGGACCTCGCCGGTGTGGCGGTGCAGACCCAACCGGGTACCGGGCTTGAGGCGCATCAGCTCCACCCAGCCTGAACCGTCGGGCAGGAACTGAAGCGGGAGGGACCATTTGCCCTCGCCTTCCGGTATCCAGGTGCAGAGGCCGGCGCGGCGCATTGCCGTGTCCACGAGGACAGTTTCGAGTTTCATGGTGTGTCCTTTCATTGGTCAGGGTGTTGGTGACGGTATTCCTGCGTGCGCCCGCCATAGCCGTAGGCAGAGGCACGCACATCCTGTACATACACGTAGCTTTCGGGGTGCAGGTGGCCCAGGATTCGCTCGAAGGCCGCGAAGGCTTCGGCCACAAAGCGGGCCTTCTCGGCCTTGGTGTTGGTTTCGTCCACCACCTTGACATCGAAGTAGAAGCTGGCCATCTTCAACTCAGCCAGCGACTGGCCGGCGACAAACCAGTCGCGCGGGTCCACATAGTCGATCACCACCGCAGTGAGATCACGGCGTTTTCCGAGCACCTGGCTGGACAGCTCAAGCAAGGTTTCGGTGATGCGCTGGGAGAGTTCGGGCGTGCGGTTCCCAGAGACTTTGACATTGAGGATGGGCATGGCGGTTTTCCTTTTGCGAGGTGGGTAGGTGCACCGATTCTGAAAAAAGCTGCCCGGCCCGGAAACCCTCGCGCTTCATAATTGGTTTTGCTCCAAACGCAAAGGCAAGCCCCATGAGACATTTCCTGCCGGACCCTTCCGACCTTCGGTGGCTCGTTCGATCGATCGAACTGCAGTCCTTCTCAGCGGCCGCAAGAGAGCTGGATGTGGCGGTGTCGGTCGTCACGCGCGGCGTGGACCGCCTGGAAGCCGGTTACGGTGCCACCTTGTTGCGCCGATCCACCCATGGGCTGACACCCACCGCAGAAGGGCTTGAGCTCGCGCAGGAAGCGCGTGAGCTGCTGTCGCGGCTGGAGGACATTTCGGCCTCAATGCTGAAGCAGCGAAATCGCGTGGTCGGCGCGCTGCGACTGGCCTCGAGCCACGAAATCTGCGAAGAACTGGTCGTGCCGCAGTTGGCTCGCTTGCGAGCGAAACACCCGCAGTTGCGCATCGAGCTGGTGGCTGAGGATCGCGTTGCCGACCTCGTGACGGACGGCATCGATGTGGCCCTGCGCACGACGGTGGGCAACAGCGAGGCGGTGGTGGCCCGGGCACTGGGCGCCTTCGAGCGCCGCCTGTTTGCCTCACCGGAATATTTGCGCCAGAAGGGGGTGCCGGCCCACCCTCATGAGTTGCACCAGCACCAGACCGTCGCCCATACCGCACAGGGGCCTGTGGTGACCTGGGGCTTCCGCAAAGGGGGCAAAAAGCTTCAAGTCACCCTGAGGCCGCCCCTCGCAGCGAATTCCACCGCTCTCGTGCATCAAGCCCTGCTGGCCGGCGCGGGCATCGGGGTGCTGTCTGTGCCCTTGGCCGCGGCAGACGTGGCCAAGGGCCATCTGGTGGAAGTACTGGCGCCGTACGCCGCCGGTGCGACCCACACCATGTACGCCGTGTCACTGCCCAACCTGCGCAATGCAGCACGGGTACGGGCCGTGATCGATTTTCTTCAGGAGGCCGCCCGCCGGCATTGGGGCATGGCGAAGGAGAACCCGTCTCAGACCGGAGGGACGCCGGCGTAGCGCAGCATCACGATATCGGACCCTTCCAGCCGGCGTTCCTCGATCAGCACCAATGCGGCTGGCAGGCCCGATTCGAAGAGACGCACACCTTCTCCCAGCACCACATTGCCCATCAGCAGTCTCAACTCGTCGACCATGCCCTGGGCCAGCAGGTCGTTCATCAACACATGGCTGCCATAGGCCAGCAGATCTCGATCGCTGTTTGATTTGAGCGCCTGGATTCGCGCATGCGCCTGCGCGCGGCCAACGACTTCAGCATCCCCCCAAGGGGCGGTCGCGGGCAGAGCGAGTGAGTCGCTGACGACGAGCTTGTCCAGCCGCCCGGTCAGGGCCGCGATCTCGGCCAGCACCGGGCCTGCCGACGCATCCTGTTCGACCTGCGGCCAGAAGTTCTGAAACAGACCGAAGGTGATGCGACCGAAGACCAGCGTACCCGCCGTTTTCAGCAACGCCAGGTTGTGTTCATCGAATACCGGGCCCATGGGCAGGCGGCTGAGGTCGCCGCCCGGGCCAGCGCAGTAGCCATCGAGCGAGACAAGGTTGCTGAAAATGAGTTTGGCCATGAGGGAGTCACCTTTCTGTCGGATTCAGGAGGTCACGGCCCGGGACATCCGGAACGTGCCATCTCTTGAGAGACAGGGCGACGCCCAAACTCATCGGTCAGGGCGGACAGAGATCAATCCATCGCTTCGGCCAGGCCGAATCGCCGGTGCAGCACCGGGTCAAGAAAGCTGTGCAGGCCAGCGATCCGGCCCGCGCGCAGGTTCAACAGCAGGATGGCCCCGAGCCGGAACACGTCGTCGCCTTCGGCCAACATGTAGCAGGCAAAGCCCGCCTGCCCGTTGGCCCACATCGGCACCAAGCGCCAAGGTGTGGCAAACACCCGCTCTGCGATGAACTTCTGGACGAAGACAAGGCCATCAAACCAGGCTGGCAGCGGCGGCATGGTGAAGCGCACGTCTTCAGTGAAGAGGCGCACCAGATCATCGATGTTGCGGCTTTCCCAGGCGGTGACGAACGCGCCCAACAGGTGGTCGAGATCTTCCTCGCCCAGCGACCGCAGCTCGGTGGCCTGCGACACAGCGGGCAGCTTGCTCTTCATCGTTTTCTGCGCACGCTGCAACGCACTGTTCACCGAGGAGACCGTGGTGCCCAGCATGTCGGCGGTTTCAGCGGCCGAATATTCGAGCACATTGCGAAGCAGCAGCACTGCCCGCTGCGTGCCAGGCAGATGCTGAAGCGCGGCGATGAAGGCGAGCGTGACACTTTCACGCCGCGCGAGCCCCTCGGCCGGATCTTCGTGCGCAACGCCATGCCAGGGTGCTTCGTCGTCCGGCAGCGGCTCCAGCCACACTGGCCCGCCGACCATCTGGCCCAGGTCGGCGGTGGTGTCGAATGCTGGTCCGTGGTCAGGCGACATCAGGCGGCGCGAGCGCCGCGAGATCAGGCGAAGGCAGGCGTGGGTGCTGATCTGGTGGAGCCAGGTGCCGAACGCACTGCGTCCTTCGAAAGAACCGATGCTGCGCCAGGCTGCGAGCAATGTTTCCTGCAAGGCATCGTCGGCATCGTGCGGAGAGCCGAGCATGCGGTAGCAATGGGTGTGGAGCCGGCGGCGGTACGGCGCGACGAGACGATCGAAGGCGCTGGCGTCGCCTGCGCGGGCTTGCGGCAGCCATTGCAGGTCAGATGAATAGAGGGCCTCCGGTGGCAACTTGGTTGATTTCCTGTTCATTACCCCATCCTCTCAGAGAAAGGAACCTGCTCAAGAACCCATTCCTCGGTGGTGCACCACCATGCGACCCGCGAATCTGCTCAAGCTTAGGCTCATCCCCGACTTGGCCTTCGTGCCATGCGCAGACCGTGATCTACCCAGGGAAGGTGTCTCCAAAGAGTTGAAGTGCCGATCCGTTCAATGCACGGAGAAGCTCTCTCGGTTCGACTGCTTCTGCCACGGCCAGTGCACCACTGCGCTGATACGAAGGATGCATCAAACGCAACGCGACCTCGGTCACGATCGGCGCCGTCACGGCGTAGATGTCTTGCCCTCGAACACCGGCTGTCTTGATCGCTCCGCCTTGAGTGAGGCGGACCACCAGTTCGAATCGCTGGGCCGAGCGCCCCAGTTCGTCAGCCGCTATGGGAGACGGCGTCGACGCATCCCGGATATCGGCCAGCGCCGAGCTGTTGAGCAGGGAGCGAACCTTTCTGACCTGGAGGTGGTGGGCCAGTGTGATGACCTCACTGAAGGGCATTTCAACCATCGCTTGTCTGCCCAATGGCGCTGAGAACGTCCAGTGCTGTGCTTCATTCGAGGGCTGGAACGGCACCAGGCGCCCGTCCTTCACGACGAGCCTGGGGGCCTTGTTTCGCTCGCCTGTTTTGCGCGTTCCTTCGGTGGGCCACCAGCGATCAAGACCGATCGCAATCGTGATTTCATCAATGACCCCTTCGGTTCCAAGCGCACTGGCCAGAAGGTCGGCCAATCCACCGTAGAAGGCCGCCGCTGGCACCACCACACGGCCAGCCTGACGTGCCGGCTCGTCCAGATCGGCGAACGTGGTTTGCACGCTGGGTTGCTCAGCGGTGACGTCGATGTAGTGGCACTTGGCGTTCAGCGCTGCGCGGGCCACGGCCGCCGCTGTGTCCATGAAAGGGCCAGCGCAGTTGATGACTACCTCGCAGCCAGCAAATGCCTGCTCAAGACTGTCTGGATCATCAATGGCTGCGGTGCGGCGTTCCGCGACGTCGGGCAGCAGTGCTTCAAGCCGTGCCTGGTCGCGCCCGACAGCGACGACCGACACGCCTCGACGCAACAGTTCTTGAACAACGAATCGACCGGTGTGACCAGCAGCACCGAATACCGCGACGCATTTGTTGGCGAAAGTCATGAAAAGCTCCTTGAATAAAAGATACAGACCTGTCTGTTCTTCTTAGATTACAGACAGGTCTGTATCATGTCAAGCATGCAAACAAAATTCTCTTCGCTGCGCTCTGGAGATGAAGCGGGCACCAAGCGCCCAAGCGGAGCTCAGATGCGTCGATTCACCGCAGATGCAGAACGCAACTCGACGGCCGAGCCGGCGCTCGATGTGCGCAATCGCATCCTGGAAACCGCTTCTCGACTGTTCTATGAACGCGGCGTACGCGCGGTCGGTGTTGATCTGGTGGTGCTGGAGGCCGCTGTGGCGAAAACCAGTCTGTACCGGTATTTCCCCACCAAGGACGATCTCATCGTCGCATTTCTGGAGAGGGAAGATCTCGAGTTCTGGGAGCAGTGGAACCGTGTTGCCACGCAGTTTCCTGAAGATCCCCTGGAGGAACTGGATGCGCACATGCGTTGGATCGGTGAGCGGTTGGCTCGCTCCAACTACCGCGGCTGTCCCCAGATCAACGTGGCGGCCGAATTCGCCGAGCAAGACCATCCGTCGCGCCAGGTGTCGCGGCGACACATGCAAATGCTGCGCGAGCGTTTGCTGCACACTGCGCAGCGCCTGAAAGTTTCACAGCCCGATCAACTCGCCGCTCAACTCGCCGTGTTCGTGAACGGCGCATTTGTGAGTTCGGGACTGCTGAGCGCCGCAGAGGCGACGACAGTCTTGCAGTCAGCGGTGAAAGCGCTGGTGGCTGCGGCGCGAAGGAATGCGTGAGCGTAGCGGGCTACCTTTACTCGCGAAACGTCCATGCCTTCTGCGATCGGCGTGCCCATAGGCCGTCGGCACCGTATCCCGTCAATCGATTGCTCCGAGCCTGCAATCGAAACTGCGAGCGGTAACACCAAAAGATGAGCATCCTTCGGCGCCACCTCCCTCGAGGTGGCATCGACAAGCGAGCCACGCGGGCCCAGGAGAGCGCGCGATGACGCGCGGCGGACTACACCGCCTCACGAACCGCTGCTTCGATCGCGGCGATATCGATCTTCCTCTGTTTCATCATCGCCGCCATCGCCGAAGCAGACACCTTCTTGTCGGAACTCGTCGTCAACTCCGTCAGCCGCCGAGGGAAGATTTGCCAGGACACGCCGTAGCGATCCTTCAACCAGCCGCAGACGCTCTCCTCGCCGCCATCCGCAGTCAGCGCCTCCCATAACCGATCGGTCTCTGCCTGGTCATCGGTCGCGACCGATATCGACACCGCCTCGGTCAGCGTGAAGGCCGGCCCGGCATCGAGAATCTGGTAGGGCACCCCGCCCAGCAAAAAATCGATCACCGAGAAGCTGCCGTGCCCGGCATCGCCAGAAAAGCTCGACTCGACCCGGCTTCCCGGGATCAGAGAACAGTAGAAATCAGCGGCCTCACGGCCCCGCCCGTCGCGGAACCAAAGACAGGTACGGATGGAATTGCTCATGGTGTTGCTCCTTGCTCAAGTGGATGAATGGGTCTGAGAGACTGCGCCGGCGATCACCACCGCCTGCGCGGGTATTGCGATCAGTTCTCCCGCGTCAGCACCACATGGGCCCGGCCCCGTAGCCGTCGAGCGACAGAGAAAAACTGCGTACGTCAAATCGGCTCATGGTTGAAACTCCTGTCCTCATGGCAAGCCTCAGTCGTCACCGCCATAGGGCCGGGTGATGATCTCGAGGTAGTGGCCGTCTGGATCGTTCCAGTAGACGCCGCGGCCGCCGTCGTGGTGGTTGATGCTGCCCGGTCGCTGGTGCGCCGGGTCGGCCCAGTACGGCAGCCCACGGGCCTGGATGCGCTCGAAGATCTGGTCAAACTCAGCCTCGCTCACGAGAAAGGCGTAGTGCTCGATGGTCAGGTGCTGATCAGTTTGGATAAACGCCAGCGTGACGTGGTTGTCGAGCTCGACGTCCCAGAACGGACCGAATCGGACGGGGGCCGGACGACCCAGCATCTCGCTGAGGAAGGTGGCCGATACGAACGGATCGCGGGCGTGAACAATCGTGTGGTTAAGGTCAATCGACATCACATGGCTCCTTGCAAGGGTTCGCAACCACTCTGAGCCTTCATCGTGTCCGAACCGATCGGCTAATGTCTGCGTCACCGACTGTTGTCACTGGCTTCGGCGAGGTCTTTGATCTTCTCCTGTTGGCGGTTGTCGACATAGGACTGTGCCTTTCTCTGTCCCATGTTTGCCGTTGCGAAGGCTTGCCCGGTTCAGATGCAGCCAGGTGCGTCCGAGTACTCCATCTCAAGCACCACCCATTCACGTCGCGCGGCGCCGAAGCGCTGTTCGATCTCACACAGGCTGCGGTCCAACTGTTGCAGTGGCTTCAGAGCCGGTGCCAGGGGCAGGCGCGGCGCGTCCAGTCTCGCCGCGTCCACGGCAATCGGCATGCCGCTGCGCAGCCGGGCGGTGCCGGGCGACGCCGATTCGGCCCGCACGCTCACTCGCCCGGTGCGCGACCAGGCGTCCGCGACCAGTGCGAGGGTGATGTCGTCCATGCCCTCTTGCACATCCACGCCCCAATCCTCACGCGACCACAAGGCCACCTTGTTGATCAGGTAGTTCGCACCCCTGCGCAAGTTGAGCGCAAAGGGTGTGCTGTCGTGTTCCGGTGTCCACGAGCTGGTGCCCAGTTCGGCCGCGAGCGTCGCGGCCTACGAGCCCTCATGACTGTGGTGACCAGCGCGCCCCTGCACCGTCGGCACCGTGCCTCCGTCAACTAGGGCCTGTTCACACTATTTTTCCAAATGCGAGTGGGTTGAAAACAGCGCCAATCTAGGCGCGCGACGACGGCCAGACTGGGTGTCTGGCCTAGGAGTGCAACGACGAGTGGCGCTGTTTTCAACCCATTCCCTTCGGGTTGCGGCCAAAAAGGCCATGCGCCGCGTTGCGAAGCCTTGCCGGGGGGGCGACCCCGGCTGCGTTTCGCGCCTTGCGCATGACCTTTTTGATCCGCAACGCATCTTGGAAGAATAGTGTGAACAGGCCCTAACTGCTCCGAGCCAGGGTAAGCAGCCGATCACGCTGCCTCAATCCGCGGATAGAAGTCACGGTTCTCGCGTTGCATGCGCTCGTACAGCATGCGCAGCACGCGGTTGACGTCGTCGCGAAAGCCCTGCTCGTCGCGGCGCACGTTCTCGGGCTGGTTCCAGCGCTTGGCGAAGGCATCGTAGGCCTGGGCGATCGGGCCCATGTCCTTTTGATACTGCTGCCCCATGCGCGCCAGCTCAGGGTTGGCGCCACGCTGCAGCGCCGGGTACAGCGCCGGGTCTTCTACGGCCAGGTGCAGCTTGACGGTGGCGCTCATGCTGACGATGAGTCCTGCGATATGGGCGGCGTTTTGCACCACCCCAGCCTGCGCCAGACCGCGCAGGGCCGAGATGTTGCCCAGGATGTCGGCGTGCTGGTGTTTGAACTTTTCGATATTCATGGAATGCTCCGCAGAAGAAGTGGCCGGCCGGGAGAACCCATGGCCCCCGGCCGGAGGATCATCGCCGTGCACCAGCCAGCGTGACGCCCGTGGGCGCAGCCGGTGCGCGTGCGCCGAACACGCCAATCACCACCTGCCAGGCCACCGAAAGCGCGCCGACGATGAAGACCACGTCACCGAAGGTGCGCACCCAGCGCAGCGTTTGAATGAACGGTTGCTGCATGAAGGCCTCACTGCGCGCGTACCACAGACCTTCGCTCACACTGGCGTGGAACTGGTACAGGGCGATGGGCAGCAGGCTCGTGGCGATCATCAGCACCAGGCCGGCGTTGAGCCACCAGAAAGCCGTCTTCATGAGGCGCTCGTTGAACACCAGATTCGGGCGGATGTAGCGCAGCACCAGCAGCGTAAAGCCCAGCGCCAGGAAGCCATACACCCCGAACAGCGCGGCGTGTGCATGCATGGGCGTGGTGTTGAGGCCCTGGAGGTAGTACAGCGCAATGGGGGGGTTGATGAGGAAACCGAAGACGCCCGCACCCAGCATGTTCCAGAAGGCCACGGCCACAAAGAAGGCCAGCGGCCACTTGAGGTTGGCCATCCACGGCGCCCGGTGCTGCAGGCGCCAGTGTTCCCAGGCCTCATGGCCCAGCACCACCAGCGGCACCACTTCCAGTGCGCTGAATGCCGCGCCCACGGCCATCACTGGCGTGGTGGTACCACTGAAGTACAGGTGGTGGAAGGTGCCCGGAATGCCGCCCAGCATGAACAGCGATGCCGAGGCCAGGCTGGCCGTGGTCGCCATGCGCACCGACACCAGGCCCAATGTGGAGAAGATGAAGGCCAGCGCCGTGGTGGCGAACACTTCAAAGAAGCCTTCCACCCACAGGTGCACCACCCACCAGCGCCAGTACTCCATGACCGAGAGGTGGGTGCGCTCCCCGTAGAAGAAGCCCGCACCGTAGAACAGGCCGATGGCCACCACCGAGGCGGTGAGCAGCGCCAGCAGGTTCTTGTCGGCCCCGGGCGTGCGCAGGGCGGGCACCACCCCGCGAAGCATCAACACAAGCCAGAGGACGATACCGGTGAACTTGCCGATCTGCCACAAGCGGCCCAGGTCCACGTATTCGTAGCCCTGGTGGCCGAGCCAGAAGTTCCACTCGACGGGCATGATCTGGGCGATGGCCAGGTAGTTGCCAGCGAAGGAGCCCACGACGACAACGAAGAGCGCCCAGAACAGCACATCGACGCCAAGCTTCTGGAACTTCGGGTCCTTGCCGCCGTTGATGAGCGGCGCAAGGAACAGGCCCGCAGCCAGGAAGCCCGTGGCGATCCAGAACAGCGCGCTCTGGATGTGCCAGGTGCGCACCAATGAGTACGGGAACCACTGGGACACGTCAATGCCGTAGAACTGCTGCCCTTCCACCGTGTAGTGCGCGGTGAAGCCCCCCATCATGACCTGGAAGGAAAACAGCGCCACGACGAGGAACAGGTATTTGCCCAGCGCGCGCTGCGAGGGCGTGAGCGGCACGCGCGAGAGCGGGTCGTGCGGCGGCGGCACGGGGTCTTGCTCGTCGTGTTTTCTCAGGAAGGCCCAGGCCCACACCAGAAAACCCACGCCCGCGATCAGCAGCACCACGCTGACGACGGACCAGATCATGTTCTCGGCCGTGGGCTTGTTGTCGATCAGCGGTTCGTGCGGCCAGTTGTTGGTGTAGGTGGCGCCGGTGCCGCCGCCCACGTCTGCAGGGCGCTCGGTGGCGGCGGCCCAGGCGGTCCAGAAGAAGAAGCCTGCCATCTGCGCACGCCGCTCGGCGCTCGGCAGGGTGTTTTCCTTCATGGCGTAGCTCTCGCGCGTCTTGCGGAACGCCGGCGCGTCGCTGAACAACTGGCTGTAGTACGTCACATTGCGGGCAATGGCCTGCTCGCGCAGGCTGGACACTGTCATCGAGCCCGTGCTTACGTCGTAGGTGTTGGTACGGTATTCCTTCTTCAGGCGCGCACGCAGCACGGCCTGGCCGTCTGCATCGATCTGGTCGAACGGTTTGCCATACGCCTGCTGCGCGGCCAGGTCCAGCCAGGCCAGCAGTTCGCGGTGCAGCCAGTCGGCGGTCCAGTCGGGCGCCTGGTAGGCGCCATGGCCCCAGATGGAGCCGAGCTGCATGCCACCCACCGACTGCCAGGCGGTCTGGCCGTCGAGGATGCCCTCATCGGTATAGAGCACGCGACCGTCTTCGGTCTGCACAGTCTGCGGAATGGGCGGAGCGGTGCGGTACACCTCAGCCCCGTAGTAGCCCAGCAGGCTGAAGCAAACGATCATCACGCCGATCAGCGTGAACCAGAGCTTGCGGTAGTTACCCATGGGCCACCTCCGCTGCGGAATGTCCGCTTGGGGCGGGGTGCGCCGTGGGTAGATCGGGGCGCCCCCTCAGGCGCAGGAATGCAAGTGTGTGGTGCATGAATGTGGTCTTTTGCAAAAGTGAATGACGAATGCATATTTGCAAAGAGCGGGCCAACCTGGAAGACTCAACAAATCAGGGGGTTTACAAGCATGCCGGGTGATACTTACCCTGAATGGTCATGGTGATTGATACCATTCAAGGGTAATGAATACCCATGATGCTGCCGCCTGGCTGGTCGACCTGACCACCGAACTGCCCTCCAACCTGCGCCTGCAGCGCCTCATCGGTGGCCTGCGCGCACACTTCCGCTGCGGAGCCGTGGCCTTGCTGCGCCTGGAGGAAGGCCACCTGCAACCGCTGGTGGTGGATGGGCTGGTGAGCGAATCGCTGGGACGCCGCTTTGCCGTGGACCAGCATCCCCGGCTGGCGGCCATTCTGGCGCGCGGTGAAGTCACCTCCTTTGACCACGACAGCCAACTCCCCGACCCCTATGACGGTCTGCTCGACACCCTGGTGGGCGAGCCGCTACCGGTGCACGATTGCATGGGTATCGCGCTGCGTGTGGACGGGCGGCCCTGGGGCTTGCTCACGTTAGACGCACTGCAGACGGGCACCTTCGACGCCGCGGCGCGCGCCTCGCTGGCCCGATGCGCCGTGCACGTGGAGGCTGCCGTGCGCGTCACCCGGCTGGAGCAGCAGGTGCACGCGCTGAGCCGCGCTTCCAGCCTGCACCTGATCGAGCCCGCCGACGAGCAGCTCCTGCGCTCTGCGCTGGACGACAGTGAAATCCTGGGCCAAAGCGAGGCCCTGCTGCGCCTGCTGGAAGAGGTGAAGGTGGTGGCCAGCTCCGACCTGCCCGTGCTCCTGCTGGGCGAAACGGGTGTCGGCAAGGAGCTGTTTGCGCGCTTTCTTCACCGTCATTCAACGCGCCAGGACAAGCCGCTGGTGCATGTGAATTGCGCAGCGCTGCCCGAGTCGCTGGCCGAAAGTGAACTGTTCGGTCACCGTCGTGGCGCCTTTTCTGGCGCGGTGACGGACCGGCCCGGGCGGTTTGAGGCGGCCGAGGGCGGAACCCTGTTTCTGGACGAAGTGGGCGAACTGCCCTTGCCGGTGCAGGCCAAGCTGCTGCGCACGCTGCAGAACGGCGAAATCCAGCGCCTGGGCGCCGACGAACCCCGGCGCGTGAACGTGCGCGTGGTGGCCGCCACCAACCGCAGCCTGCGCGAGCTTGTGCGCGACGGCAGCTTTCGTGCCGACCTGTACCACCGCCTCTCGGTGTATCCCGTGCCCATCCCGCCGCTGCGCGAGCGCGGCGACGACGTGCTGCTGCTGGCAGGGCGCTTTCTGGAACTCAACCGCGCCCGCCTGGGCGTGCGCAGCCTGCGCCTATCAGCCAACGCACAAAGCGCACTGCGCCACTATCACTGGCCAGGCAATGTCCGCGAGCTGGAGCATGTGATCAGCCGCGCCGCCCTCAAGGCCCTGAGCCGCGGCGCAAGCCGCAATGACATTGTCACGCTGGAACCCGCGTTGCTGGACCTGGACGCCCAACAGCCCTCACCGGGCGCCGCAACACCGGTCGCGGCATTCCCAGCAATCCCACCCGCGCGGACCTTTCCCTTCATGCCTTTCACGCCCCATGGTCCCATACCTCTGCGCCAAGCGCTGGACGCCTGCCAGCGCCAGACCATCGAAGCGGCTCTGGCCCGCCATCGCGGTCAGTGGGCCGGCGCCGCGCGCGAGCTGGAGATGGACCCCAGCAACCTACACAAGCTGGCCAAGCGGCTAGGGATGAAAGCATGACGCATCGGCTGCGGGTCGAGACGGTCGACCAGGCGGAAATCGCTCTCTGAACTGCTCGACCAGCTCGCGGATGCGCACCCTTTGATGCGGGCAGCCGCGCAGCACATCTGCACGCGCAAGCTGTCGTCGGTGTACCCGGCAAGTCGCATGGATACCCCTAAAGAGTCACCAAGCTTGCTTCTTGCCAGTCGTTTTGGATATAAGATTCATTTCATGTGAATCTTATAAAGTTTGCAGATGCACCCAACGGTTCCTGCAACGCCCACACACCATGTCCGCCTCCATCTTGCATGCCCAGCCGACTGAGCCCTTCGCCACGCCACAGCCCCCGGGCTGGCCGTTTCTGAGGCTGGGATTCAGACCCTTTTACCTGGGGGCTGCGTCGTTTGCGCTGCTGTCGATTCCCCTCTGGGTGGCGCTGTTCCTGGGCCAGTGGACCCTCACGATGGCGTTACCACCGCTGCTCTGGCACGCACACGAAATGCTGTTCGGCTTTGCGATCGCGGTCATCCTGGGCTTCTTGCTGACCGCGGTCAAAGCCTGGACGGGACTGGTCACACCGCGCGGCGCCTTTCTGGGGGCCCTTGCCCTGTTGTGGCTGGCAGCCCGGGTGGCCGCCGTGACCGGGCCTTATGCGGTGTACGCCGTGCTGGACCTGGCGCTGCTGCCCCTGGTGGCCGCGGTGCTCACCCTCATCCTGCTGCGCGGGCGCAACAGGCGCAACCTGCCAATCGCGGGGATGCTGATGCTGCTCGCCGTGGCCAACGGCTTCTTTCATCTGGGGGTGCTTGGCGTCCTCAAGATCTCCCCGCTCACACCGTTGTACGCAGCCCTGGGCCTGATCGTGATGATCGAGTGCGTGATCGCGGGCCGGGTGATTCCGGCCTTCACCATGAGCGCGACCCCGGGCCTGAAGCTCAAGGTGCGTGCGCCGGTGGACCGCGCCGCGCTGGCGCTCACCGCGCTGGCCTTGCTGCTGTGGATCTTTGCGCCGGCCGCAGCCAGCTGGAACATGGTCGGTGGCCTGGTCTTGTCGCTCGCCGCAGTGGCCCAGCTGGTGAGGTTGATGCAGTGGCGGCCTGCGTTGACGCGGCACCGCCCGATCCTGTGGATCCTGCACGTCTCCTACGCCTGGATTCCCCTCGGCCTGGCTCTGCTGGCTGCGGCCCGGTTCGGCTGGGTGGGCGTTTCAGCCGGCGTGCACGCGCTGGCAATCGGCGCCACCGCCGGACTCATCATCGGCATGATGACCCGCACCGCCCGCGGCCACACGGGGCGCGCGCTGAAGGTGGCGCGCCCGGAGATCGCCGCCTACGTGCTCGTGATGCTGGCGGTCGCGGTGCGCGTGCTGCTGCCACTGGCCGTACCGCAATGGCTGCCACTGGCTTTGGTGCTGTCTGCAGCGGCCTGGTCTGTGGCTTTTGCCATCTACCTCTTCATCTACACCCCCTGGCTGCTCAAGACGCGCGTCGACGGCAAGGACGGCTGACGCTCTTTTTTTCATCCCTCTCCGCTTTTCGACTCTTTCCCATTCGCCCATCTCAGGAGCTGTCATGAACACCACCCCTCCCGCCCCCACCGTGGACCTTCGCACCACGCCTCCTCACGAACGCCACGCGCTGGTCTTTTCCACCTTCAAAGCCTTGCCACCCGGCGCGGCCATGGAACTCATCAACGACCACAACCCACGGCCACTGCGTGGGCAGTTCGAGAGCGGTCTCTACGGCGCCTTCACCTGGACCCCGCTGGAAAACGGACCCGAACAATGGCGCATCCAGATCGCCAAACCGGTCGAGAGCAAGCCGGTGCACGGCGTGGACGCCTGCTGCGGGTCCTGCGGCGGCTAGGGCCTGCACCATGACCTTTGTGGTGACCGAATCGTGCATCCGGTGCAAATACACCGATTGCGTCGACGTCTGCCCGGTCGACGCGTTTCGAGAGGGACCGAACTTCCTGGTGATCGACCCCGCCGAGTGCATCGACTGCGCCGTCTGTGTCCCGGAGTGCCCGGTCTCGGCAATCTACGCCGAGGATGACGTTCCCAAGGACCAGCGGGATTTCACGCCGCTCAATGCAGAGTTGGCGCTTCTGTGGAAGCCAATCACCCGGACCAAGGCCGCGCTGCCCGATGCCGGCGCATGGAGCACGGTTCAGGACAAACGCGACCAGCTCGAACGCTGAAACCATCCCTGGAACAAACCACACCTGATTTGTCGTTCCAGCCTTTGGGCCAAGCGGGCTTGCATGCACCGGGACCCTAGATGGTCAACGGCGCAGGGTTGACGGCAACCGCAGGGTCAGGCCTGCGGCCAAACAGCCGACCGAACCATTGCGCCACATCATCGACCAGCGTGAACACGGCCGGGATCACCAGCAGGCTCAGGAAGGTCGACGTGATCAGCCCGCCGATCACTGCCACCGCCATCGGAGAACGGAAACTGCTATCGGCCGCACCCCAGCCAATGGCAATGGGGAGCATGCCGGCGCCCATGGCGATGGTGGTCATCACGATCGGGCGCGCGCGTTTGTGACACGCGTCCAGAATCGCGTCCAGCCGGTTCATGCCGTGCTCACGCCGCGCCTCGATGGCGTATTCCACCAGCAGGATGGAGTTCTTGGTCGCCACGCCCATCAGCATGATCAAGCCGATCAGCGATGGCATGGAGAAGCTCTTGCCAGTCAACAGCAAGGCCACAAACGCACCGCCCAGCGACAACGGCAGCGCCGCCAGGATGGTGACCGGATGGAGGAACGCCTTGAACAGCAGCACCAACACGATGTAGATGCACAGCACCCCCGTCAGCATGGCAAGACCAAAGCTGGCAAACAGCTCACCCTGCACCTCGGCGTCACCGATCTCGAGCACCGACACGCCTGCCGGCAGATTGCGCAGGCTCGGCAGCTTCTCCACCGCGGTCTTCATGTCACCCAGGGCAATGCCGGCGAGCTCCACCTCGAAGTTGATGTTGCGCGCGCGGTCGTAGCGGTCGATGACGGCCGGGCCACCACCGAAGGTGAGCGTGGCCACCTGACCCAGCATCACCGGGCCCTTGCTGCCAGGAACGGCCAGTCGTTCCAGGGCTTGCAGGTCTTGGCGGGCAGCCGCATCCAGCTTGACCACGATGGGAATCTGCCGCTGCGGCAGGTTCATCTTGGGCAAGGCGTTGTCGTAGTCACCCACCGTGGCGATGCGCAAGGTCTCGGCAATGGCACTGCTGGTCACGCCCATTTCGGCTGCACGAGCCAGGTCGGGCGTGACACTGATCTCGGTGCGTACGAGCGCAGCTGTGGACTGGATGCTGCCTACGCCGGCGATGGTGCGCAGGTCGCGCTCCACGGCAGTGGCAGCGGTCTGCATCGAGGCAGCGTCGTTGCCCGTGAGTGTCAGGATGTACTTCTCACCGGAGCCCCCCAGGCCCACCTTGCTTCGCACACCGGGCAGGTTGGACATGGTGTCGCGCAGCTGGTTCTCGATCACCTGCTTGCGCGGGCGGGTGCCGCGTGCGTCGAGCTGAATGGTCAGCGCCGCCTTGCGCGATTCGGCCGCGCCCTGTGGCGCGAACGGGTCGCTGCCGGCAGAGCCCGAGCCGATGGTGGTGTAGACCGATTTCACGTGCGGCACAGCCGTCACCAGCAGACGCGCCCGCTCGGCCGTGTCAATGGTCTGCTGCAAGGTGGTACCCGGTGGCAGCTCGATGTAGACCTGCGTCTGCGAGTTGTCGTCGGCCGGAATGAAACCCTGTGGCAGCAAAGGAATCAGCATGAGCGAGCCGACAAAGAACAGACCTGCACCGATCATGGTGATCCAGCGGTGACGGATGCACCAGGCGGCCCAACCCCGGTAGGTGTTGAGCCACGCCGGTTCTTCCTGGTTGGTCATCCAGCGCCATATACCCCCCGTCACCCGGTTGCTGCGTGCCCATGTCGGCATGTCCTTGGCGGTCACCACCGGCTTGAGCAAGTAAGCGGCCATCATGGGCGTGAGCGCGCGAGCCACCACCAGGGAGGCAAACACCGCGAATGAAGCCGTCCAGCCAAATTGCTTAAAAAACTTGCCTGGAATGCCGGCCATGAAAGCCGTGGGCAGGAACACCGCGATCAGCGTGAAGGTGGTGGCGATCACGGCCAGGCCGATCTCGTCGGCCGCTTCCATCGAAGCCTGGTACGGCGTTTTTCCCATGCGCATGTGGCGCACGATGTTCTCCACCTCAACGATGGCATCGTCCACCAGAATGCCGATCACCAGTGACATGGCCAGCAGCGTCACCACATTGATGGTGAAGCCCATGTAATGCATGCCGATGAACGCAGGAATGGCCGACAGTGGAAGGGCCACAGCTGAGACCACAGTGGCTCGGAAGTCGCGCAGGAACAGCCACACCACCAGCACCGCCAGAATGGCGCCCTCGTAGAGCAGCGTCATCGAGCCGTCGAACTCTTCCTTGACCGGGGTCACAAAGTCGAACGACTCGGTGATGCGCAGGTCTGGCCTGGCCTCCTGCAGCGTCTTGAGCTTGGCGCGCACGCCGTCGCCCACCTCGATTTCGCTCGCGCCTCTGCTGCGCGCCACCTCGAAGCCCACCACGGGCTTGCCATCCAGAAAGGCCGCCGCCGTAGGCTCGGCCACCGTGTCCTTGACCTCGGCAATCTGGTCCAACCGGATGCTGCGCCCATCGGACAACGAGAGCTCAAGACGGGCAATTTCTTCCGCCGACTGCAGGGATGAGAGCGTGCGCAGCGGCTGCTGGCTGCCGCCCAGATCCACCCGGCCCCCCGCACTTTCGATCTGCACCCTGGCGAGCTGGCGCGAGATGTCGGATGCGGTGGTGTTGAGCGCCTGCAGCTTGAGTGGGTCCAGCAGCACCTGCACTTCGCGGTCGACACCGCCCACACGATTGATCGCGCCCACGCCCCGCACCGAGAGCAGCAACTTGGCGATGTCGTTGTCGACAAACCATGACAGCGCTTCAGCGTCCATCTTGTCGGAGGCCACCGTATAGGCCAGCACCGCCCCCCCAGCCAGCTCGATCTTGTTGATGATGGGTTCGCGCAGATCGGTGGGCAGGTCACCGCGCACCTTGGCCACCGCCGAACGCACGTCGTCCAGTGCTTCCTGTGTGTTCTTCTCAATGATGAACTCGGCCGTGATGGAGACCGTGCCGTCCTGCACCTTGGTGTAGATGTGCTTCAGTCCCTGCAATGAAGCCAGGCCGTTTTCGATGATGCGCGCGACATCGTTTTCCAACTGGTTGGGCGATGCCCCGGGCAGCGAGGCCAGCACGGTGATGTTGGGCACATCCAGGTCGGGGAAGTTCTGCACCTTCATCTGCTTGAAGGAGAACAGGCCCGCCAGCGTGAGCATGACGAACAGCATCGCCGCCGGGATCGGGTTGCGGATGGACCAGGCAGATACGTTCATATCGGTTCTCCCCCACCCCCGAAGCGCCTCTGGCGCCTCCCCCTCAAGGGGGCAACACCTGCGGCCTGGCAAAGCCAGTTCCGCGGTGTTCCTGGATTAAGTCCGCCTCGCTCGAAGCGTTTCATGCTTGAAGGTAGAGCGTTCATTGCACAACTTTCACAAGATCCGCTTCGTTCAAAAAGCCCGCGCCCTGCACCGCCACGGCTTCTTCTGGCTTCAGGCCTTCCAGCACCTCCACACGTTCCGCCACGCGACGCCCCGTCTGCACCTTGCGCTGGTTCGCCTTGTTCTGCTCGTCGATCACGAACACGTAGTTGCTGCCGTCGCGCACCACGATGGACTGGCTGTCGACCGTGAGCGAATCGCTTTCTCCGAGGTCAAAGCTGCCCTTGGCAAACGTGCCGGCCTTCAGCTCGGCGTGGCGCGGCAGGTCCACGAACACCAGGATGTTGCGCGTTTGCGGGTCTGCACTGGGCGCGATCGCGCGCACCTGTCCGTCGATCTCCAGCCCGGTGGCCGCCGTCACCTGCACCTTCTGGCCAATCCGGATCCGGCCCACCTCGCTGGGCGTGACCTCGCCGCGCCACTCCATGCGGCTCTGGCGGATCATGCGGAAGAGCTCCTGCCCGGCGCCCACCACGGCGCCCACGGTGGCGCCGCGCGCGGAGATCACACCGTCATCGGGGGCGAGCACGCGGGTGTTGCCCAGGCGCACCTCGGTGGCGCCAAAGGCAGCCTTGGCCGCCTCCCACTGCGCGCGGGCCACTTTTTCCTGCGTGAGGTACTGCGCCATCTGGGATTTCGACAGTGCGCCCGTGTCCTGGATCGAACGCGCGCGGTCGGCTTCGGCCTTGGCGTTTTCAAAGCTCGCCTCGGCCTGCATCAGGTTGGCCTGGCTCTGCAGGCTGTCGGCCTTGGTGGTTTCGTTGGCGAACACGGCCAACACCTGGCCTTTGCGAACCACATCGCCCACATTCACGCTGACCGAAGCCAGCCGCAGGCCGCTGACCTCTGCACCCACGCTGGCTTCCTGCCAGGCGGTGATGTTGCCGTTGGCCTGCAGGCGAATGGGCAGGCTGCTGCGCACCGGCTTGGCCACCGTGACGGTGAGCGAGGGCTTGGGTGCAGCATCCTCCGGGGCCTCAGTGGTTTCGGCAGACGTGGCAGGCCGCTTGATGAAGACCCCGGCCACCACAACCAGGACCAAGGCCAGGGCCACCCATGGCCAGCGTTTTCGGGACGGAGAGGAAGCTGCGTTCATGATGGTTCTCTGATGGCGTCGGAAGGGTTCACCGGATCGAAGCCGCCGCCCACGGCGACGTAGAGCTGGATCCAGGCGTTGATGCGTTCCTGTTGCAGCGCGACGGCGCTGCTGTCGGTGTTGAGCTTGAGGCGGCGCGCCTCTTCCAGCTCGTTCAGGTTGGCCAGGCCCGCGCGGTACCGGGCCTCCGTTGCCTGCAGCGACTGGCCGTAGCCAGCCACAGCCACCTCGCTGGCTGCCTCACGTTCGCGAAGACCAGAGAGCGTGACCAAGGCCTGCTCCACCTCGGCCACGGCTTGGCGCAAGGTGGCGGCATAGGCAACTTTGGCCGCTTCATAGCGCGCCACCGAACTGTCCGCCTGAGACTGCAGCGCCTCACGCCCCACCAGAGGAAAACTCAGCGAGATGGGGCCGATGGACCAGGTGTTGAAGCTGACCTCTGTGCCGCCGCCAGAGAGGCGGTTGCGCAGCACGCTGCCCGAGAGCGACAAGCTGGGCAGCAAGGCGGCCCGTGCCACGCCCACGTCTTCGCTGGCGGCCACGAGTTCGCGCTGCGCGCGGTACACATCCGGCCGCTGCCGGATCACCTCGGCCGGCACGGCGTTCACCGACAGCATGCGATCCATCTGGGGCGACTGCAACAAGGCCTGAAGGTCTGGCGCTTGCGCCAAACGCTGTCGCACCTCGGGTTCTGGAATGGCGGTGAGCGCCGTGAGTGACTTCAATTGCCGCTCGCAGGCTTCGTCCTGTTGCCGGTAGCGCGCCGAACCTTCGGCGCCACTGGCGCGGGCCAACGCAGCCACGGCCGGTGCCGTCAGCCCGGCACGCTCTGAAATGGCATTGTTCTCAGCGGTGATGGCGCGGGAGTCGCGGTCACGCTCGGCCACGGCCAGCTGCGCCTGGCAAAGCCGTTGCCCGAAATACAACTGCGCGAGCTCAGATGCCACCAGCACACGGGCTTCATGCCAGCCTGCGTTGGCGGCTTCCTGCTGAGCCTGCGCACTGCCCCGGCGCGCCGGCGCCTCGCCCCACAAACCCACGGCCCACGAGGCTTGCAAGCCAGCCCCCAAAGCGGTGCCCAGCGGCACCGTGGGGTCGGTGATGCCACGGCTGGCGTTGGCCACGGCGCTCAGTTGCGGGTTGTTCTGGGCGTCGGCACCAGCACGCGCCGCCCGGGCGGCGAAGACCTGCGCACGCGCAGCAGCAACGGTCGGGCTCTGCGTCTGGGCGCGGGCGATCCAGTCGGTGAGCACGGGGTCTTCGAAACGGCCCCACCAGGCGGTGAGCTGCTCCGGGCTGCCCTGGTGTGCCACTGGGGATGCGTACCAGGTGGCAGGCAATTCCACGGATACGTCGGCCGGCGGCTTGGTCACGCTGCACGCGCTCAACACCGCCGCGCTGACCGCCGCGGCAAGCAATCGGTTCATGAGAAGGGGGTCCCTGAAGGTTTGGTGATCCGGAACGAGACTCTATTCGATCTGGCGCGCCGAACATTTCAATATTTTTCAGAGCGGTTTCGTTTTTTGACAACTCAGCGTCACCATGCAGGGCGGGCCATGTCGATTTGGCTTGCCCCCGTTCGTCGTGGAGATACGGGGTGCCCATCAGCGGGCGCGCTGACCGATCAACCTCACAGGAGTGAAGACATGTCATACATTGATGGTTTCGTGATCGCGGTCCCCACCGCCAACAAGCAGAAGTTCATCGAGCACGCGCGCCAGTTCGACCCAATATTCATCGAACTGGGCGCCATCCGTGTGATCGAGGGTTGGGGCGACGACGTTCCCGACGGCAAGGTCACCGACTTCCGCCGCGCGGTCCAGGCCACGGCCGACGAGACAGTGGCCTTTTCGTGGGTCGAGTGGCCGGACAAGGCCACGCGCGACGCCGGCATGAAGAAGATGATGGAAGACCCGCGCATGGACCCGTCCACACCCGGCAACCCGCCCATGCCCTTCGACGGCAAACGCATGATCTTCGGCGGCTTCGAACAGGTGGTCGAAGTGAAGGCTTGAGCAGCGAGAAAGGCACCCGTCGTGGACGTGCCACGCGAGTGCCCTCTTTGCGCTCAAGCACCAGCCGGCTTCAAAGTGAAATAGAAGGTCGCACCCTTGCCCACTTCGGCCTCGGCCCAGATCCGGCCGCCATGTCGGGCAATGATGCGCTGGACATTGGCAAGGCCGACGCCTGTGCCTTCGAACTCATCGGCCCGATGCAGCCGCTGGAACACGCCGAACAGCTTGTCTGCGTATTGCATGTCGAATCCGGCACCGTTGTCGCGCACAAACACGACGATGCGGCCATCTTCTTCACCTGCGGTGCCCATCTCGATCCGCGCCGGGTCGCGGTGGCGGGTGTACTTGACCGCGTTGCTCAGCAGGTTGACCAGCGCCTGCTTGAGCATTGCCGTGTCGCCTGCCACCGTGGACAAAGGAAGAATGTTCCAGGTGATATTGCGTCCCTGCGTTTCTGGCTCCAGCGTGGCCACCACCTCCTGTGCCAGATCGCCCAGATCCACCCGCGCTTCGCGCATGTCGGCCAGTTTCATGCGGGAGAACTCGAGCAGATCGTCGATGAGTTGCCCCATCTGCCGGCTGGCCTCGGCAATCACCTTGAGGTAGCGCCGCTGCTCCTCGCCGAGCTGCTCACCAAGATCCCCGGCCAACATCTGCACATAGCCGTTGATGTGGCGCAGCGGTGCGCGCAAGTCGTGCGAAACCGAATAGGAAAACGATTCCAGCTCCTTGTTGGCGTCGTCAAGCTCGGCGGCCCGTTGCGCCAGTGCCGCGTTCAGCCTGAGGATCTCCCGCTCCCGCTCCTTCTGTTCGGTGACGTCCTCGGAAATGCCCAGCAGATAGCGGGCGCGGCCGTGCTCGTCGAGGATGGGGATTTTTTTGGTGTGCAACTGCCGAATGCCCTTTTCCCGGGTCCTGATCGGCTCTTCGGGAATGTCTTCCACCGTGCCTGCTTCCAGGGCTTGGTGGTCCTTGGCGGTAAAACGATCCGCCTGGTCCCTGGGAAAGAGGTCATGGTCGTTCTTGCCCAGGAACTCCGAACGGGAGTAGCCCAGCAGTTGTTCGCCGGCGCGGTTCAGGCGCACAAAACGCAGATCGACGGCATCCTTGACGAAAACCATGTCGGGAATGTTCTCGATCACCGAATCCAGGAACTGGTTCGCCGCCACCAGTTCGGAAGAACTCTTCTCCAGCGCTTCCCGGATTCGGCTCAATTCCCTGTTGCGCTGGATGGCGGCGTCGTAGGTGGACAGCAGCAGGTTGAGGATCTGCAAACGGCCGGCGGTGATGAAATGCCGCTGGCCGTTGAAATAGATCTCCACGCCCATGCCTGCATCTTCCGGACGGCGCATCTGGTGATTGATGACCGCGTAGCGCACGCGATCGAGCAGATAGCGTTCGTCATAGGGTTTGAGGACGAAGTTGTCGGCCCCACACTCCAGACCGCGGATCACGTCCTGGGGATCGGACATCGTTGTGACGAGGATCACCGGGATGTCGCCGAGCCCGGTGCTCGCCTTGACGCGGCGGGAAAGTTCGTAGCCGTCCATCTCCGGCATGACCACGTCGCTGATGATCAGCGCCGGCTGGAATTGCGGCGCCATTTCCAGGGCCACGCGGCCGTTGGCGGCCACACGCACTTCGTAGCCTTGCTGCTCAAGAATATGCCGCAACCGCTGGGCTTGGGTGGGGCTGTCTTCTGCGATCAGGACTCTTGCAGGGTCTTGCTCGACCCTTGAATGGGAATCGGCCATTTCAGTTCCTCACTTTGTCGCTTTTGTTATTGACCAACGAAACCAGCGCGGCAGCAATCTTGTCGGCGGGCAACACATGCGTCACGCCCTCCAGGGCGATGGCTTCACCCGCCATGCCGTGCACGATCGAGCTTTCGCTGTCCTGTGCAATCGTGATCGCGCCCTTGTCCCGCATCAGCTTCAGCTCTGCTGCACCGTCCTTGCCCATGCCGGTGAGCAGCACGCCCAGGGCGTTCGGGCCGTATGTCTTGGCCAGCGAGCGGAACAGGAACGATACCGCTGGCCGCATGCCGTTCTCCGGTTCCTCTCGCGTGAGGATGATCTGGCCACTTTTACCGATGCCCATGTGGAAATCGTCGGGGGCCAGATACACGTGCCCCGGCAGGGGCTGGGTGCCGTAGGCGCCGATATGGACCTGCAGACCGGAGGTCTGCCTCAGCCATTCGGCCATGCCGGTCAGAAAGCCGCGCGCGATGTGTTGCACGATGAGGACCGGCGCAGGGAAATCCCTTGGCAATGCGGCGAGCACGGATTGCAGCACCGGCGGCCCGCCCGTGGAGGTGCCGATGCCGACGAGCTTGATCTCCGCGGGAGCGCGCTGCCATGGCGCGGCGCGGGTTGCTGGGGCGGGTGCCTGCCGTGAGCGCTTCAGGCGGCGCACGACCTTGACCTCGGACATCAGCTTGACGGTTTGCAGGAGGTTCGCGGCATTGGTTTCGAACTGCACATGGCCGCTGCCGACCGGTTTCTCGATACAGGCCACCGCCCCGGCCTCCAGCGAGCGGAAGATGATGTCCAGGTCCTTGGGGTCGGCGACGGCGCTGCAGATCACGATCGGCAGCGGCTGCGTTTCCATGATCTGGCGAGTGGCCTCAAAGCCGTCCAGCCTGGGCATGTACAGGTCCATGAGCACGACGTCGGGCTGGTTCTTCAGAACGAAATCCACAGCGGCCTGGCCGTCGCCCACCGCACCCACGACGCGGATCTGCGGGTCGGATTCGAGCAGGTGCACCAGGAACATGCGCGTCACCGCAAAGTCCTCGGCCACCAGCACATCGATCTTGCCTTCGGTCATGAAAGTCTGCTCGTTTGACTGTCCGTTGTCTGGCCCTCTCACTCCCGCCTGCGGGATTGAGAGGGTGCTTCACCCTTCGCTTGAGGCGTCGTCCTAAATCAGCCGTCTCACTGCCTCCAGCAAATGGTTTTGATCAAAATTGCCCTTGACGATGTAGGCGTTGGCGCCGACGTCGATGCCGCGCTCGCGATCCTCCCGCGTTTCCAGCGCCGTCACCAGCACCACCGGAAGCTCGGCGAGTCGCCGGTCGGCGCGGATCTTCGCGGTCAGATCGAAGCCGTTGAGGCGCGGCATTTCCACGTCGGAGACCACCAGGTCGAAATCTTCCGCCCGCAACAGGGTGAAGGCGTCCAGGCCATCCACCGCGGTCTTCACGTGGTAGTCCGCCGATTCCAGGATGGTCTTGAGCAGCATGCGCGAGGTGATCGAATCCTCGACGATCAGAATGCGACGGGTCTTGTCGGGCACGGCAGCGCTGATGGGGCCGGCCAGCGCCGCGGTACCCGATACCTTGCGGGCGGACTTGAGCAGGTCCGCCACATTCAGGATGGGTGCGATCAGCCCGGATCCGAGCACGGTCGCGCCGGCGATGTTGCGCACGCGCAAAAGCGGTTTGCGCAGGGGTTTGACCAGCACTTCCTGTTCACCCATCACCGCATCCACGGCGAACGCCACGCGTTGCTCGCCACTGCCAAGAACCAGGATCGCTCCCCCGCCGGGGACCAGGTCTTGCCGTTCCACCGGCGGCTGCGCCAGGGCATCGGCCAGGCGCACCAGGGCGACGGCGCGCCCGTCGAAGGCAATGGTTTCGCGGCCTCCAACGGTCTGGATGTCTTCGGACCTTGCACGGATCACGCGCTCCACCTGCAAGGTCGGCACCACCAGATGCTGCCCGGCCGCTTCGACCAGGATGCCGCGAAAGATCGCCCGTGTCGCGGGCACCACGATGCGGAAGGTGGTGCCGAGGCCCGGATGGCTCTCGACCGAAACCTCTCCGCCGAGTTTTTCGGTTTTCTCGCGCACGATCGCCAGTCCCAACCCGCGCCCGGACAAGGGCGTGATGATCGGACTGGTGGACACATCGGAGCGGAACACCAGCGCCAGCGCTTCGGCTTCGCCAAGCCGCTCGGCCTCTTCCGGCGAAATCAGGCCGTGTGTGACGGCCGAGGACTTGACCTTGAAGGTGTCGATGCCCGCTCCATCGTCGGACAGCTGCAATTGAACCTTGTTGCCATTGAGCTGGTTCACGGCGAGCGTGATGGCCGCCCGGGCCGGTTTGCCGCGACGCGTGCGTTCGGCCGGCGTTTCGATGCCGTGATCAATGCAGTTGCGCAGCAGGTGCACCAGGGGGTCCTTCATCTCCTCCAGGATGCGCTTGTCAATTTCAACGTCCTCGCCCTGGATGCTCAGGTCGGCCTCCTTGCCCTGGTCGCGGCAGAGATCGCGCACCAGCTTCCGCAGCGGGGCCGAGATCGCCGCGAAAGGCAGCAGAAGCAGCTGCTTGGCGTCCTCCAGCAGATCGTCCACGAGCTTGCCAATGGCATGGCGGTCCTGCTTCGCGGTCCGGCCCAGGGCCTCCGTCCGGCTCTCCACCGTCTCCAGGTAGTCCATGCTCCAGTCAAAGAAGTCCAGCAAACGCATCCACCCTGGAGCAGACCGCTGCGCCTCATCGGCGAACGCCCGCTCGCACGACTGTCGCAGCTGGCGTGCCTCAGGTTCGACCGCCGTCCAGGCCTTTCGCCAGTCGCCGAAACGCCCGGTCAGTTCTTGCAAGTCGGCCGCCCGCTGGCCGGCATTCAACTTTGCAATGAGCATTTCCTCCGATTCCAGCAACAGGGTTTCCAGCTTGGCCACGGCGATGCGCACCGTTTCCTGGCCTGCGGGTTCTTCCGTTGCGGGAGAAGTCCGCAGCGGCGCGGTCTGGGGCGGGGCCGCAGCTTCCGGCGCCGTGCTGGCTGCGGGCATCGCCTCAGTGGAAAACGCCTTGTCGCTCCGCGGAGCCTGCGAGGTGTCCGCCTGGCGCAGAGACTGGCGCAGCGAGACCAGATCTGGTGATGCGCCCCGGCCCACCGAGCCATCGGGCGCGGCAAGCGCGGCCGAGATCGCGTCGAGGGTGCGGTGCAGCGTGTCCAGCGCAGCAGACGACGGCGAGCTGTCCCGCCGTTTCCAGGACGCGAACACGTCTTCCAGCAATTGGCACAGTGACTCGATTTCGACGTGGTCCACCGCACGGGCGGCACCCTTCAAGCTGTGCGCCGCGCGGAACACCGTTTCAACGGTCTTGCCCTGGGCCTCGGGCGCAGAGGTTTTCTCCAGGTCCAGCAAGCCGGCCCCGATCGCCTGCAAATGTTCGCCGGCTTCGACCTTGAAGGTCGCGCGAAGCTGGTGGAGGAACGCCTCGTCTTTGGGAGTCATGACAGGTAAGCTGGGACGGGACCCTAAACTTTGTAGCGTTCGACCATGAATTTGAGCCGCTGGCCCAGTTCGTTGAGATTGCTTGCAGCGGTCTCCAGTTGCTTGGCGCTGGCCACGTTCTGGGCAGCGGCCTGCTTGATGCTTTCCATCGCGCCGGCGACTTGACCCACGCCCACCAGTTGCTGCTGGCTGGAGGCAGCGATCTGGGTGGCCGCCTGTGCTGCTTCATTGACACTGCTCGCCAAGGCCTGGATCGAGTCGCCTGCGGCTTCGGTCTGGCGGGTGCCCGCTTCCACGGCCTTGCCGCCTTCCTCGGTCGCCATCACTGCCGCGCCGGTGGCTTTCTGGATGTCGCCGAGGATGGTGCGCACCTGGTTGGTGGCCTGGCGCGACTGCTCGGCCAGACTCTTGACCTCCTGCGCCACCACGCCGAAGCCCTTGCCGTGTTCACCCGCCTTGGCCGCCTCGATGGCGGCGTTCACCGCTAGCAGGTTGGACTGCGTGGCCAGATCTTCCACCGTGGCGATGATCTGGCCGATGGCCTGGCCCTGCTCGGAAAGGCGCATCATGGCGGCCGAAATCGCATCCATCTGCTGGCGGATGCGGTTCATGCCGTTGGTGACGTCTTCGGCCGCCTTGCGCCCATCGCTGGAAATCTGCGCCGCTTTCTGCGCGTTGTCAGAGACCTGCCTGGCCTTCTGGCTTGCCACTTGCGCGGTCTGCCGCACTTCTTCCACCGTGGTGGTGGTCTCGCTGACCGCCGCCGCCGATTCACTGGCGCTGGAGGCCAACTGGCTGGTCGAGGCGACAATCTCGCTGGCCGAGGCGCCCAGCACGCTCGCCCCTTCCACCAGCCCCTGAATCTGCGCCCGCAGATCCTCGGACATGCGGGCGAAGGCGTTGCCGAGCACGTCTTCGGCGGATTGAGGTTTGACGGTGGTACGCAGATCACCGGCGGCGATCTGCGCGGCTGCGTCGGCCATGGTGCGCAGCGACTGCGTCATGCGCTCGAACGCCTGCGCCAGCACGCCCACTTCGTCGTTTCGGGTGTCCGCCGGCAGCTTCGCGCTGAGATCACCCACGGTGATCCGATCGGCCACTGCGGTCAACTGCTGGAGCGGCCGTGCGATGTTGCCCGTGATCAGGAACCCGGCCAGCATCGCCAGCGCCAGCGCGGTGAGGGTGCCGAAGAAGATGATGCTTTTCGCATGCTCACCATCGTCGTCGGCGGCCGTCGCACGCTGGGCGAGTCGCTCTTCTTCGTCGGCTCTCATCTGGTCGATCCATTCACGGATCTGATCCGTGGCCGCCTTGCCCCGGCCGGTCTGGATGAGTTCAAGGGCGGGCTGCGCGCCCTGGGTGCGGCGCAGCTCGATCGCCTGGTTGGCCAGGTCGATCCGGCTCTTGACCAGCGGCTCCAGGGCATCGAGACGCTGTTCCTGGCGCGGGTTGCCTGCGATCAGGCTTCGGAGTTCCTGCAGGCTCGGGGCCACCCTGTTCACCGCAGCCAGATACGGCTCCAGGTAACTTTCCTCGCCCATCAGCGCAAAGCTGCGCGATCCGATCTCGATGTCCTTGAGCAAGGACAGCGCCTCATCGAGATGCCTCAGCACTTCATATGTGTGCTGCCGCAAATCCGATGTCTCGATCAACTGGGTCGTGCTGCGGTAAGAGGTCATCCCCACCAGCACAAACACGGCCAATGCGAGGCCGAACCCGGTGGCGATCTTGGTTCCGACATTCCATTTCATGGCGCAGTCCTCCCTTGCTTGTCCGCGTTCAACGATCAATGTTCAACTGTCCGCATCCTGATGCACCAGGATATCCGGGTCCGTCAGAATCCGGTCGATGTCGAGCACCACCAGGCGCTCGGCAGTGATGCCCTTCAGATAGTGCGCACCGATCCCGGTGAAAGTGGGCGGCGGCGGTTGCACGCTCTGGGCCGCAATGGTGAGCACACCCTCGCCAACATCCGCCAGCAGGCCGAGTTCGAGATCGTTGCCACCGACAAGAATGATGCGGTGCAGATCGGTCAAGCCGCTTTCTGGCGGGCCGAAGAATTTCCGGATGTCGTACACCGGCACGATGCGGCCGCGCACGTTGACGATGCCCAGAATGAACGGCGGCGTGGAGGGTAGCGGCGTCAGATGCTTCAACGGATGGACCCCTCGCACGTAGCGGGTTTCCAGTGCGTAGCGTTCCCGGGCCAAGTGGAATTCCAGCAACTCAAGCGGCGCTTCTGGGGAGGGCGTGCTTTCCGGTGGACGCGCCAGCGCCTGTGCGCGGGCACGCAGGATCTGTCTGGCCTCGGCTGTGGATGCCGGCGGCGAAAGAGCGTCGGCCCCGTCGGTCATTTTGAAGTGTCCATGCAGATCACCGAATGGATGGTTTCAGCAAGCTGGCCGGCGGTGAGGCCGTCCGCCTCGGGCATCGGGTCTTCTGGCTGGCATGTGCGCAGCAGATGCAGGGCGTTGGCGAAGTGCTTGTCGGCCTCGCGAGGCTTTCCATGACCGCGCTCAAGATGGCCCAGGGCAACATGCGCCAGAACAAAACCGGGGTCGAGATAGAGCGCTCGCTGCAGCGAGGTGCGCGCCTGCGCGGCATCACCTTGCTCCAGGAGGGCCACTGCGCGCAGGTAGTGTGCGGCGGCGTCCAGCTTGTCGGCAGCGATCCAGCGCTCGCACCAGATCAGCGCATCCGCCAGCTTGCCCTGGTTGGCCAGTGCACGCGCCAGCAAGGCACAGGCCGCCGGTTCGGGCACGCGCCGTGCAGACAGGGTGAGCAAGGTGTCTACCACCTCGCCATAGCGGCCCTCGCGATAGAGCAACGCCGCCACAGCCAATGAATCCTGCGCCGCCGTCGCCACCGGATCGCTCGGTGCTGAGGGCAAGGCTGCTTCGACCTCAGGAAAAAATAACGCCGGCGCCGGGCTGGGCGCCGCCACAGGGGGTTCCGGTGGACGCAGGACCGCGTCTTTCTGAAACAGGATCGCCCCCGGAAAATTCACCGCCGTGAATTGCGGAAACAAGGCCTTCGACGCTTCGGTCGGACTGACCGCCAGCCAGCCGCCTTCGACCAGCGCGTGGCGAAGCTTGCCAATCACCTTGCCCATCTGCGGCGGCGTGAAGTACATCAGCACATTGCGACAGAAGATCACATCCATCGCATGGACGTCGATGGCCATGGAGGGCTGGATATCGTCCACCAGATTCTGATGCGCAAAGCGCACCAGCCGCTGGATCGCCGGTGCGATGGCGTAGCGTCCGTCTTCAGTGCGCTTGAAATAACGCGACCTGAGCCAGGCCGGTGCCCCGCGGAAAGACCAGTCGCCGTAGATGCCCGCAGCGGCCTTGTTCAAAGAGTGCGCGTTGATGTCGGTGGCGGTGATGGTGATGTGCCAATCCGCCAGATCCGGCAGCAATTCATGCAACAGGATCGCCAGCGAATACGGCTCCTCGCCGCTGCTGCAGGCCGCACACCAGAAGCGCAAGCGCCGTTCGCCAGCACGCCGTTCGAGGATCAATGGGGGCAGGATGTGTTCGGCCAGGGCGTCCAGTGTGGGCTGGTCCCGGAAGAAATAGGTTTCGCCGATAGTGAGATGGTTCGCCAGCACCTGCAGTGGTACCTGGGTCGGTGGTGCCGACAACAGCCAGTCGATGCATGTCGCAGGGTCCCTGAAACCGAATTCCTGCGCCGCACCGGACAGGCCCCGCTGCAGGTCGTCCCATCGCTCGATGGGGAAGTGCAGACCCATGCTGCTGGCGATGAATTCGCTGAGTCGCGACCACTGCTTGACTTGGACTGGCGCCGCCATCATGGGTCGCACGCCATGGCCGCGTCAAGAGCGCGCGCCTCATCCATTGAGAGAAATTTTTCCAGGTCCTGAATCAGGATCAGGCCATCGTCGAGTTTCACCACGCCCTGCAGATGTTCAGTGCCGGGGAGGATGTCTGCGGCGCCCACCAACTGCTGATCTGTGTAGGTGATCACCCCGATCACGGCGTCGACCACCAAGGCGACGGGCCGCCGTGTCGTGTGGGCGACAATCATTTCATCACTCAGGGTGGGCTCGCGCCAGGGAAGGCGGAACCGGTGGCGAAGGTTCACGACCGGCACCAGCCTGCTGTGCACATTGATGAGCCCGAGGACAATCGCGGGCGCTTCGGGTAACGGGGTGATCTCCACAAGGCGCGTGGCGCGCTCCACCGAGGCCAGCGGCAGGCCGTAGCGCTGGTCGTCAAGGATGAAGACGACAAGCTGATGCGGTGTTTCCATCGACTTCATGGAGTGCCCGTTCAACATCAAATTCAAACGCAGGCGCCTCGTGAAAACACGGGCAGCCGGCATCGCGTGAATTTCAATCCCCCCGGAGTAACGTGGCTCCGACAATCACTTGCACCGGCAGTGTATAGCCAAAGAAAAAGTGCCGCTCGTTCTTTGGCCAGCCCCCTTTGCGCCGAAGAACAGGCTCAGAAACGGCGGCAAGGTTTCGCCGAATTCGAAACAAGCGGAACCTCGGCCTCAGGGTCTGACTGAGCGGCACACCCCCAAGGCCTATCGAACCCAACGTGATCTCGACTGCATTGTCAATACCCTCCTTCGCCACAGTGCCTTCCTGCGGTGCCTGCGGGGCTTGAGGGAATTCGGCGTTTAACCTAGCCATTCGAGAATTGAAGCGGGAGATGGCTCATGGATACGTGCGTGCGACACCACCGCATTGCGGTCGACCAAGTGGATACGTTCTATCGCGAAGCAGGCCCGACCAGTGCACCGGTCCTGTTGCTTCCGCATGGGTACCCATGCTCTTCCTATGAATTCCGCAACCTGTTGCCGCGCCTGGCCGATCGCTGGCGGCTGATCGCGCCGGACTACCCGGGCGCCGGGTACAGCGACACGCCTGAGGCGTTCGACTACAGCTTCGACGGCTACGCCGAGTTCCTGGACCGCTTCGTGCGTGAACTCGGCTTGAATCGTTTCGCGCTCTATCTGCACGTTTTCGGTTCTCCCATCGGAGCCCGGCTGGCCATTCGGGCGCCTGAGCGCATTGTGGCTCTCATCATCCAGAACGGCGACATTCCCTATGAGGATGCGCTGGGTCCCAAGTACGCCGAGATCGAGAAGACCTGGGCGCTTCCGGCCGCCGAGATGCGCGCGGCACTGGCTGAATCGATCCGTGAAGAGACGTTCAAGGAAGAGTTTCTGAACGCGGTCGGGTCAGAACTTGCGGATCGGATTCCTCCCGACTTATGGAAACTTCACTGGTCGCTGATGACGCCGAGGCGGCGGGACATCGCGGTCAACCTGATCGCAAGCCTGAAGGAGAACCGCGCCTGGTTTCCGCAACACCGTAATTACCTCAGCACGCATCGCCCGCCCACCCTGATCATTTGGGGACCGCACGATGGCTACATGCCGGAGAAGTCGGCCCGCGCCTACCTGCGTGACCTGCCCGACGCCGAACTGCACTTGCTCGACGGCGGCCACTGGTTGCTGGAGACCCACCTTGATGAGGTGGTGGCGCTTGTTCGCGACTTCCTCGTGCGTGTTCACCCGCATTCTGCATAGCCGGTCCCGGTCCGCTTCCAACCAGACCAGCTTTATTCCTCTCGGTCACTTTTGATCGTCGGGAATAAAGATGGTCGGGCTTTACCTAATGTGCCTGAGTTGGGGAATGTCCTCTGATGTTGTCGGGCACCCCACTCGCGATAATGCATTCGAACGACAGAGGAATAAAGATGGTCGGGGTTCGTCACATCTCTCCTGAGATAGCAGCTCAATCACCCGGCGGATTCAAGTCTGAAGATGGCATGGTCCGCCCACCTACAGCGCTGCTGAAATGAGGCTGCCATCGGTCGACGGTGGGACCTCGCAGATACGGCATCCGAGTGCCAAAGTGGAGGTTCTTGCAACCACTTGATCTGGAGGCCCCGCCATGCAATCTACTGCAAGTCTGCCCGTCATTGGTCTGGATCTGGCCAAGTCCGTCTTCCAGCTGCACATCGTCGATATGCAGACTGGTGAAATCCAGCGTCGCCAGATCAAGCGCGCCAAGCTCACCGAGTTCTTCGCCAAGTGCCAGCGCAGCCTGGTTGCGATGGAGGCGTGCGGCACAGCCCACCACTGGGCGCGGGTGATCAGTTCCCTGGGGCACCAGGTCAAGCTGCTGCCTGCCCAGCACGTCAAGGCCTTCTAGCTGCGCGACAAGACCGACGCCATGGACGCGCAAGCAATCTGGGTGGCCGCTCAACAGCCGCACCTCAAGCCCGTGCCTGTCAAGACGGAGCGCC
>NZ_JAVDWU010000003.1:0-554626 GCF_031457455.1 Hydrogenophaga palleronii | reverse complement strand
CTCCCACACCGCACAACGCCGATAACTCTTCCGGCTTGAAAACAGCCGCTTGCATCGTGTGGCGACGCGGTGACGCAGATTCCATGTCGGCACGGGACATTCACGATTCCACAACAGATGCCGGATATACGACTGCAGGTGCTTTACCCACTGGTCCCAAATCGGTCAGTCCCTTGCCGTTGTGGGGGAGTCCATATAGAAGGAGTTAGTGGAGGTGAGCCGAATCCGTGGACACATCCATCCTTGACCACTGCACTGACTGTGCAGCTTTCACAGGAGTTTGAGTCACAGATCCGTCTGTTGTCGTGACCGCGCGCGCAGGTCGCCGTCGCAGGGAATGTTTGCGCTCAATCTACCGGATGCCCCAGCGACCCCAGCAAAGCCTTCATCTTCCCCGGCTCCTGAAAACCCTCAGCAAACTTGCCCACCAGCGATCGCTTCACAAACGGAAACCCGGCCGCCACCAGTTCTTTCGGATAGAACAGGCACAGATCAGGTTTCGTTGGGTTGTCGCCGTACCAAAGGCGCCGATGCTGAAATGGGGGGCCGCCACGCGGGCCAGCTTCTTTTCCTGATGCAGGATCACCGGATCAGCTGAGTTGTACGACCAAGCCGTGGACATCACCGGTGCCAACGCATCCATCAGTGCAGCATCAATGGCCTTGACTACAAAGGCGTAGGACTGCACGTGGTTTTCTTCGAGCGAATTGGCTGTGAAGCCGGTGAAGCGCCATGGCGCGGCCTCCATGAAGGGAACCAGCGGCCTGAAGGGGCCGAAGACCGAGTCGTTCATCACCAGCACGTCGGCGCCGGGCGAGAGGTGGGCCAGTTCCGACAAAGCCACTGCATAGGCGGAGAAATCCCAGCCCTTTTCGGCCTTCCAGTAAAGGGCGTCGCACAGGGTCTGGAGTTCGTCGAGCACCGGGTGGCCTTCCGGACAGGCGCAGATCACCATCAGGCCAGCGTCTTCGCGGGCGAGCCGTTCCAGCGTGAAGCGCTGGCCTACAGCGCACCACGGCGGCTTGATGGGAACAACGACTCAGTCGGCCTGCGCGCCAGCAAATGCGCAGACGAATGACTATCCAGTCTGCAGATTAGTAGACATTCTTCCCCGTCAACGCGCCCAGCGTGCGCAGCAGGATGGTGAAGTCCAGCCAGAGTGACCAGTTGTTGATGTATTCAATGTCCGCTTCCACACGTTGCTGCATCTGTTCGATGGTGGCGGTCTCGCCCCGCAGTCCGCGCACCTGGGCAAGGCCGGTGATACCGGGTTTGATGTTGTGGCGCGCGAAGTAGCTGTTGATGCGTTGGGAGTACTCCATGTCGTGCTGCACGGCATGTGGCCTTGGCCCCACCAGTGACATTTCGCCTCGCAACACATTGATGAGTTGCGGCAACTCGTCCAGGCTGGTCTTGCGCAGGAAACCGCCGACGCGGGTGATGCGCGGATCGTCTCGCGTGGCTTGCTTGACGATGCCATCGTCCGGCTGATGCACGTGCATGCTGCGAAATTTCCAGATGCGGAAGGTCTTTCCGCTCCAGCCTTTGCGCGCCTGGCGGAAGAACACCGGGCCGGCGCTATCCACCTTGATGGCCAGTGCAATGATCAGCAACAGTGGCGAGACCAGCAGCAACACCAGCCCGGAGAGCAGCACGTCTTCAATGGCCTTGAGCAGCAGCCGGGTGCCGGTCAACGGCGTTTCGGACAGTGTGAGTACCGGCAGGCCTGCGATTTCACGCACGCTGTGGTTCACCAGCAGGAGCGAATAGATGTCGGGAACCCAGTGCACCGCCACGTGCTTGTCCAGCAGACTGAAGTACATGCCCTCGATGAGTTCAGAGGCATCGAGAGGAATGGCAAAGTACACGGTGTCGATGTCGTGCTGCCCGATGATGGCCATCATTTCGTCGAATTGACCGACCACGCCTGGATCGGACAGTGACGCAAAATCCGAAGACTCGTGCAGCCGTGTGAAGCCGTTGTCCGACGGGGTCTTGTCGGTCGCTGGCAGTGCCAGGCAACCGATCACGCGCTGTCCGAGCCAGGGGTTGTTGGAGATCTTGTTGTGCAGATAGCGGGCCAATCGACCTGTGCCGACGATCAGCACGTTCTCGGGCGTCACGGTCCGACGCAGCAGGCGGATCTGCAATTCGCGAATGCTGTAGTGAAGGACCACCTGGATCAGGTAGCCCAGCACATACCACTGACCCACCAGGAGGCGAGAGAAAATCTCTGTCTGCTTGGTAGCGAAACCCACCATCAGCAGGAAGGCGAACACCAGGGTCCAGGCCTTGAAGAGGCTGAAGGCTTTGCGTGTGTGGCTGCTGTTGCTGCGGTAGAGACCGAACTGGTCATAGGTCACCCACATGCCCACCAGCAGCAGCAGCATAAGCACCGTGTAGGGCGCATTCATGCCCCCGATGTAGAACCGTATCAGGGCATAGCCCAGGCCCATCATGGCCGCTGCATCAAGCAAGGCCTGTGCTGCCGTCGAGATGCTGCTGCGGCGCTTGAGAATGGAGCGGGGTGGCCGGGACGATAAAGCCATGTCAGTCAGTATAGGGGCACCGCATGACGGCCCGAACGGGAGCCTGGGCACGATGCCCGCTGCACGACGGGCGATCCCTCAGGCGTAGGAGTCACGTGATCTGGGGGGCGGGCAAGGGCACCACGGCGTCGTCGAACCGGGTCGCAAAAACCCCCTCGTAGCGCTGCGCGTCTTCGGGTTTGAGAGATCCGGTGTGCATCAGCAACCACTCGCGGAAGGTGAATTCCTGCCGGTTCGACACTTTGTCGTAGACGAGGAAGTTCTCCCGCAGGGAATAGCTTTGTGCCTTGACCCAATAAAGGTCTGTGGCTGCGTAGTCGGCAAAGCAAAAATGATCGCGGTAGGCGGCCCAGGTGTCTGCGAGCGACCAATCCAGTGTGCGACCAACGCTCGACAGAAAACTGCTGGTGATGTAGGTCTCGGCGGCCGCTTGGCGGCAAAGCTCGCCGATCGGCGTCTGTGTGTAGATGTCGCCAAGGCCCACAGGCCAACCCGTGGGCGGTGGCGTGTCGCGCAAGGGTGGCGTCCAGTAGGTCAGCATGTCCTGCGCATGGCCAAAGACCGATTGATCCGTCACGTGGTAAGGCGCAAACTTCAGGGAGCCCTGGCCAACACCGATGATTCTGTGGCGCTGTCGGAAACCGGGCGCCACCGGAAACGCCTGGGCCAGCGCGATGAGGTAGGCCATGGCATCGGGGTTGTACATGCGCTGGTCGGTCCGGGTCTTGAGGATCCACTCAGCCCCTCCCGCCACGGCGGCGCGAACGCCAGCGCCCGCGCTCACCAGCTGCATGTTCACGTTGAACAGTCCCGCCACCTTTGGCTTTTCGGACAAAACAATCTCGACGCCAAGCTGCCGGATCGGATCCAGAAGCTCGCGGGGGGTGTCGGCCCAGGTCGACAGAATCAGTTTGCATGCCGGGAAATTCCGGGCATAGAGGAGCAGCGTTTCCTTCGTGAAGGCATCATCCGTCGCGATGGGACCTTGCATCACGATGGCACAGTCCTTGGCAGGCGCGCCTCGTTCGGGCCAGGTTCCTATCTGGCTGGCCCGCTTCGGTCGCTCGTTGTAGGTGGCGAAGTGCTCACCCTGCCTGATGGCATGGCGCACCGCCCAGCGCAGGATGCGCCGGGCAAGGCGATCGTGGAACCACTGCGTGCTGAGCATGTTCTGGGGCGTCAGCGCTGCGGTTCAACGGCGTCGAGCCTTGCGACGGCGCGGTGCGACACAGGGCTTTCGCAAAAGGCCGTCAGGTCAGCAGGGACACCAATGCCGTGCATGCCCGCATCAAGGCGGCCAATGCTGTGGCATTCGATCCGTGCACCCCTGCTGATCATCTGGTCGTAGGCCGGGGCGACATAAAACTCGTTGTTCACCCGGAAATTGGCGGCGATCATGTCCTCGGCGGCTTGCACAAAATCGGCGCCGCGGCGGAAGTTGTAGATGCCGACCGTGGCCTCGTTCGACACCACCTGCTTCTCGACCACTTCTACCACGCGTCCCTCGGCGTTGCGGCGCACGAACGACCATTTTGGATCGTCGGCCCACATGGTCATGATCAATCCGTCGGCGTCACCCATGCTCTGCAGGTAGGTGTTGATGTCCGCATCGATGTACTGGTCGCAGTTGGCGATCATCAACGGATCGTCGTTGTCGATGAACTCCCGCGCCAGCAGCACCGTGCAGGCCGCGCCCTCGGTGACCGAGTCCACAAAGATGATCCGGCAGCCCGGTGCCCAGGCCCGCAAGTGGGCGTCGAGCTGGTATTGCTCGGCGTGTTCGCGCAAGATCAAAAAGTGGAAGCGATGATCACTTGCAGGGGTGAGGTTGTCGATCACCACGCGAATCATCGGATGTCCGTGAATCGGTATGAGGGGCTTGGGCAGTGTGTAGCCGGCGTCTGCGAACCGCGAACCACGCCCGGCCATGGGGACCACAATGTTCAACATTCGTACTTGTCTCCAGCGACACTGGGTGTCTTGACCACGACCGTGGTCACGTCAGTCAGGGCCTCAAAGTCTGTGGATTCGCCCGGTGCAATCACCACGATGTCGCCTGCCTCATAGACGGTCTCGTTCATTCGCGCCCGACCCTGCAGGATCAGGGTGATCTCCTGTGCAATCTTGTGCAGGTGCCGGGCCTCATGGCTGCCGGCTGCATAGGTCTTGACGGCAACCTCGACCGCGTCGGAACGCTGCACCGTGGGCGAAAAATTGCCGACAAACCAACCCTTGGTCATGTCGGACAGTTTGAATAGCTCCATGAACCTCACTCCCTTCTGCGTGCAGATAAAACCTGTTCATATTCATCGATCGCCTGCGGGGTGGCCAGCGAGATGTATTGATCACGCTCGATCTCCACGGTGCCGATCCGCTTTTGCGCGAGGATGAGCTCGTTGAAGCATGGGCAGACAAAGTAGCCGTTGTTGACCGAGGCGCCTTTTTTGATCATGTTCTGCATCGCCATGACGAAATCGGCGCCGCGCCGGAAGTAGTAGACGCCTGCCGTCGCGTTGCGACTGATCGGGCGTTTTTCCGCCGCCTCGATGACGAAGCCGTTCGCATCGGTCTTGACGAAGGACCAGCGGGGATGCACGGAGTCAAAGACGATGGTGCCGGCATCGAGCCCCCGGTCACGGAAATTGCTGACGATCTCTTCAAAGTCAACGTTCACGATCTGGTCGGCGTTGGCGATGATGAGTTCTTCTTCCGGGTCGATGTGTTCGATGGCGAGCAGGGCTGTGCACCCTGCGCCCGCAGTGTCGCCATCTGCACGCAGCACGGTGACGTTCGGATTCAGAAGCTGAAGAACATCTCGCAGGTGAAAGCGGAGGTCATCTTCCTTGCGAACGACAAAAACAAATTTCGCCTGAGGAATCGAGTTGAGGCTCTCGAACGCATGTTCAACCAGTGGCCGGCGATCGATTTCGATCACCGGCTTGGCGTAGTGGAAGCCGTGACGACGAAACAGTTCGTCGTTGCCTGCCATGGGAATGATGACTTTCATGCTTTGCGCCCCTCCGTGCGACCGATGGCATCAAGAATGCGGTCGAGCTGCACATCGTGAACGCTCTGGACCACCAGCACAGGACAACCGGCGCCCTCAGCGGCGCGGATGCCGTTTGTGTTGTCTTCGACCACCAGGCAGTTTTCCGGCGCGACACCCAGCACCTTTGCGGCGTGCAGGTAAATGTCGGGATACGGCTTGGGCTGGCTCACGTCTTCGCAACTCAGCATCGCGTCGAAATAGACGTCGAGGTTGCTCTTCTTCATCATCAGCTCCACCGTGGAGCGGATCGAATTGGATGCCAGGGCGAGCTTGTACCCACGTGCCTTCAGGTTGGACAGTGCGTATTCGTGCACGAACAGCGGCTTGCACTTCAGGTAGACCTGATCGACGGTGTATTGCTGCTTGAGGTCGTTGAGAAAACCATGCAGGCCGCGCGGCAGGCCACGCTCCTGCGTGAGCATGTCGAGTTTGCGGCGGGTGGGCAGCCCATCAAAGGTCGAGAGGTGGTCCGCCCGGCTGATGGTGTAGCCAAAAAGCTCGAGGGCATGGTTGAGCGCTTCGTAGTGCCAGTCCTTGGCGTCGATCAGGACGCCATCCATGTCAAAGACGACTGCTTCAATGGTCATTGCCAAAATACTCCCTCGCCTCTTCAGGCAAATCGGTGCAAATCATCACCGTTCCGTCACTCGGCAGGCCGTCGTTTGCAAGCCGCTCCCAGGCGGCGCGATGCTCGCGACGGTGCAATTCAGGGGACACAATGCAGACCCTCTTGCCGGCGTCCAGATGGCGCGCAATCACCGCACCATCCCACCAGTCGCCGTGAAACCCGTCCAACCAGATACCCGCCGAAGAGCTGTAGAGAACCGGATCTGGTTCCACATCGCTGTGGCGCGTGAAGATCGGCACGCCGACCTTCAACCACTGTATCGCATCGGGAATCGACATATCGAACACGAATGCGTCGAGCTGCGGCAGGCGCTCAAGGCTGGCCAGGAGGAGCGACTGGAGGCCGTCGGCCTTGATGTTGAGGGCCAGCGGCAGGGCGGCGTCATGTCGTTGATGAATCGCCAGCAGGTCGTCAGCCGTCAATGCCCCCCGTGCGGGTGGATCATGGGAAACCACCAATTGGCCCGCGAGATCTCTCAAATCGGTTTCGGTGCCGAAACCCAGGGAAAAGGACCGCTCGAACGCAGCCGGCGTGTTTTTTTCAGCAACGGTCTTCCAATAGCCTCTGTGGCTAAGAACCTTCATGGCGCGGCCGCTCCGTTCTGCCAAATGGCTTGACTTGTGCAACTGTATTCATCTGGAGTGTGCTTGCGGGACGACCTGGCGAGCGCGGCCATCACAGTGGAATCATCGCATCGAAATGCCTGTGTTCTGCATTCTTCAATGTTTCAAGTTGGCATTTACCCCTGTTTTGGGGTACTGGGTCACAACCTCCCAGACCACCTCCTGCATGGCCCGAGCCGCCGCCTCGGAAGGCGCATTGGCAGGCGAGCCATCGGCCCGGAGCAGTTGATGCGGCAGCCCTGCGGGATTGCGGTGATACAGCACGGCGTAATGGGTCAGGGCCACGAGGTACATGCCCACGTCATTGAGGTGGATCATGTCCTGCTGACCGTCCGGCAAACGGGCAAACAGGTCTTCGCGGGAACTCAAACCGGGAAAACCGCCGCTTTGCTCCAGCTTGCGGACGAACCGGGCCATCACCTGGCCGGCCGGGATCACGTACACCGGCCCTCCCGTGTCCCCATGTGCCAGTCCCTGGGCCAGCAGCACACCTTCCCAGTAGGCGCCCAGATCGCGATCCAGGCGATTCAGCCAGCCATCGGGGTCGTCGAGCGGGTGCCAGGTCTCATACAGGTAGACCCGCATCGCGGGGTTGGCCTTTCGGGCGTCCTGCGCCCAGCGCCGGATGTACTTGGGACTGTCGAAATACTTGATCGAATCCTTGATCTCAACCGCCTCTGTCAGAACCAAGACGTCGAAGCTGCCACTTTCGACGGCACCCTTGGCCTCCTGGTATCTGTCGTGTGCATTCTCCACTTCGGAGCCCTTGACCGGGATGTCGGGCTCCCAGTGGGATTGCAGACTGGCACCCCAGCCGAGCTGCGACCGGTGGTCGTGGCCGGCCCCTGCCAGCTGCTCGAGCATGGCCGGCATGTTTCTGCCGACCAGACTGTGCCCGATGTGAAAGACGCGCAGGGGCTTTTCAGGTGCGGACAGGGGCTCAGCATAGAGCTGTTGAAGCGCAGCAGGATCCAGCGTCTTCTGCCAGCCGCAGGCGCTCAGCACCAGTGCCAAGGCGTATTTCAGGCCGTGCTTCATAGGGCTGCTGGGCTCACGGCCGCGTCGCCGACAGGTGAGTGGTTGACGGGCTGGTCTTGAAGGCGCTTCTCGGCCAGATCCAGGGTCTTGAGCAAGTTGCTCAGGTTGACCCGATAGCCCGCTTTGGCGGGGTCGATCACCAGGAAGCCCGGCAACAGGTTCACGGCTCGGGCGTAGCCCAGGAGCACCATGGTGAAGCGGTCCGAAGGGATCAAGGAAATCAAACAGGCGCCGGGAGGCATTGCAAACGAGAGGTGGCATTGCTGGCTGCCTTCGATGCTGACAACCATGCGTGCATGCCGGAACCGTTGCTGGATGTCCGCCACGCTGGCACCTTCCAGATCGAAGACCTCGAACCCTCTGTCCGTGAGCGTACGGATGAGTTCATCCTCGTTCTCGATCAACCTGGCAACACCGGTGTGTCCACGTCTGAAGTACACGGCGCTCCCGGGCTTGTAGCGTTGTCCATCGGGTATGTTGGCCGCCAACCTGGCACGCAGGCTTGCAAGTCGGGCCCGCTTGGAGAGGCCCTGGCTGAAGTCCTGGTAGAAGTGCAGTTTGCGTGCAAGGTACACGCCCTGTGGCAAAGGATGCAGCTCGGCAGCCTTCACGTATTCGGCGGCGTGTGCGCCGTCACTGCGCACGTCGAGCAGCAGCGCTTCATCTGGTCTGGCAAGGAGTGCTGCAGGCAATGCATCCTGCAGCCAATGGCCGAAAAACATGTGGCTTGTGCTGGTCATGCTGTAGCTCAACGAGGCTACCTCGGTGACCGGAGAAAACAGGAAGTCCGGTTGTCTCAGACGACTTTTTCGGTATGAGGTCTTGAACTTGTCGAAGCCTGCGTCGTGAACAATGCAGTCAGACAAGGTGTATCTGATGGCGGGGGCGTGCCGTACTTCGGTTGCATGGACCTGCTCGAGTTCCACGTTCAAGGGGTTGAAAGGTTGGTTGCCCACTCTGACCCTGTCGAGTTGGCCATCCAGGTAAATCAATGGCCCACATGCCTGTACTTCTTCGGGGCAAATGATCTCGGCTTCAATGCGGCTGAAATCCACGTCGGTCCGTTGTCGCAACTGCCGCAATGCAAGATTGACGAGGGGCATGAACCTTTTTGATTTCATGCCTGAAGTATAGAGGCCGCCCCTGCAAATCGTGCCCTGCGAAGGGGTGGTCGATCATGGCCCGTCAACCAATTTGTCGCCCTTTCGTCGAAGTCTTCTGCGCGCGCACGCCATCTGACCCATACACTCGAAATGCGGGACGCAGATTGCCAACATTCAAAGCTGTCCGAACCTATCGCTTCGTATATTCACCATGAACAACAAGACCCTGTTGATCGCGCCCAGCCTCGACGTCGGACTTTCTTCAGACGGCAGAGTCCGGTTGACCGGAAAATTCGTGGGTGGCATGCAGATGTATGTGGACCATTGGGACGGGCCAGTGGCACTGTTGGCACAGAAGGACGAAGCGAACCATTCGGGCAATCTCGACGACGTCTGGTTTCGGCCGAGCGAGCTGCCATTCGAGGTAACGGTGGCGAACTTCGACAGCAAGGAGGCTGAAAGCGCTGTTGCTCGCGCGGCGGTGGTGCAAGGCGGCACCGATCACCGTCTCAATCACATGCCCGCCCTTTGCCGGTCGCTGGGCGTCCCGTATGTGCTGGTGTCGGAGTACTCCTTGCGCACCCGCTGGCAGATCATCGATTCGGAAGGGCTCAACCCCGTGATTGCCTGGCGCCGAAAACTCTGGGCCTGGCGCCAGGAGCGTGCCAACGTGGCCGCTGCCAAGGCAGCCTCGGCGGTTCATTGCAACGGAACGCCGACTTTCGATGCCTACAAGGCGCTCAACGAACGCACCCTGTTGTATTTCGACAGTCGGGTGGCTTCAGACATGCTGCCCGATGCGCCAAAAGTCGCCGGCCGAGTGCCCTGGTCGACCGTTTCCCCGATGCGCCTGGCGTTTTCCGGCCGGTTGAATGCCATGAAAGGGGCGGACCATTTGATACGTGTGGCCAGGGCGTTGCGCGATCTCGGCGTGCCTTTCACACTGGACATCTACGGCGATGGCCCCCTCGTGCCGAACCTGAACGCCGCGATCGAGGAGCATCAGCTCGGAGGCATTCTGCGCCTTGGGGGTGTGCTGGACTTTTCCTCTGAGCTGATGCCCACCGTGCGTGATCAGGTGGACCTGTTCGTGTGTTGCCATCGCCAGGGAGATCCTTCGTGCACCTACCTGGAGACGATGGCCTGCGGTGTGCCCATCGTGGGTTATGCCAATGAGGCATTCGAGGGTCTGATGCGACGTTGCTCCGCAGGCGTGAGTGTGCCCATGAACGACTGGGCCGCGATGGCTGCTGCGATCGAACGGTTGTACCGCGAACCGAAACAGGTGGAGGAAATGGCGCGTGCTGCGCTGGCGTTTGCCCGTCAGCACACGTTCGAACAGGAGTTCCGGCGTCGCATCGAGCACATGGACAACCTCCTGGGAAGTGGTGCGAGAGGCCTTCGCCGTTCTTGAGGTGGAGCACTCGTGGTCTGGATGAACTCTGTGGTGGGGTGAGCCTGGCGACCCGGCTGTTTGCCGAACTGTGTGGGTCAGCAGGCTGCGCGGGTCAACACCCAGGAGACGATATGGTCTCGATCGACGAGGATGTGGCCGTTGACTTCTGCAGCCGGGGCTGCTGCCGGGTCCGTATCGGCGATCCGCGCAGAAAAGGTCTGCATCGTAGCGCCCAGTGTGATCTGCACTTGTTGGAAATCCAGCATGCGTCCCGTGAGCGGGTACTGCCACTTGTATACGGCTTCTTTGGCAGAGAACAGGTGAGCGACCGCCAGTCCGCGAAGTGGCCTGGGCTGGGAGGGTAAAAGGGCCATTTCCCGTGGCGTGCAGATCGTGGACCACAGCGAGGTTTCGATAGGCCGATGGACTTCGATGTCGATGCCGATGGCCTGCCACTGTCCGCGCGGACACACAACCGCCACGCAAGCCTGATCATTGTGCGAGATCGAGCCCACCAGACCCTCGGGCCAGACGGGTGACCGGTCGGGGGCGGTTGGGATGGCCAGGGGAGGCCATCCGATGTCCATCATGGCCCGGCGGGCAGCTTGGCGACCTGCCGCGAACTCTCGCTGGCGCCGGGGCACGGCCACTCGCACGGCCGCACATTCTTCGGAGTACAAGCGTCGTGCATCACCATCGACATCCATGCAGGCGATGCCGATGCCTGGTCCCAGTCGCTCGCTCAGTCGCTGGCGCAGCGATTGCAGAGACTGGGACGGTTCTTCGGTGAGGGGGATGGCGTGCATCACTCCTGCGGCTGTTTGCCCGCCCGCATGGCCCGCCGGCGTGACATCGCGTCGGCGCGCATCTGAGCCCGCTCGGTCGACTCTGCGGCGGCTTCCGGCGTGTCGCGGGGTCTGTCGTCCAGGTGCGCGGCCAGCGCGGCAAGGGTCGGGAAGCGGAAGATGTCGGTGATACTGATCTTGCTGCTGCCCAGCGCCTGCTTGATCTCGCGGTGGGCCTGCACCGCCAGCAACGAATGCCCGCCGAGCGCGAAGAAGTTGTCCTTGGCGCCGATCTGCGGCACGCCCAGCACGCGCGACCAGATGGCGGCGATCTTTTGCTCGATTTCGTTCTCGGGCGCGACAAACACCTCGGTGCGTTCGCGCAGGGTGGTCTGTGTCGGCGCGGGCAGGGCCTTGCGGTCGACCTTGCGGTTGGGCGTGAGCGGGAATTCGTCCACCGTCATGAAGTGCGCGGGCACCATGTGTTCGGGCAGGCGCGTGGCGGCCCATTCGCGCAGGCGTTCGGTCGACAGGCCTGCATCGGCACGCAGGTAGGCGACCAGGCGCACATCGCCCGGCTGGTCTTCGCGGGCCACCACCACGGCCTGGCGGACGCCCTCGGCGGATTCGAGCACGGCCTCGATTTCGCCGAGTTCGATGCGGTAGCCGCGGATCTTGACCTGGAAGTCGGCCCTGCCCAGGAAGTCGATGCGGCCGTCCGGCCGCCAGCGCGCCAGGTCGCCGGTGCGGTACATGCGGGTACCGCCGGGGGCCACGCATTCAGGGCGCACGAAGGGGTCGGCGGGAAAGCGCTCGGCGGTGAGGTCATCGCGCTGCCAGTAGCCGCGCGTGACGCCGTCGCCACCGATGTAGAGCTCACCGGGCACACCCACCGGCACGGGTTGCTGGTGGTCGTCGAGCACGTACATCTGGGTGTTGGCGATGGGCCGGCCGATGTTGACGACCGCTTCACCCGCGCTGGCCGTTTCGGTGGACGACCAGATGGTGGTCTCGGTGGGGCCATACATGTTCTCGATGGACGCCTTGGTGACTTGACCCAGATCCGCCACCAAGGTACCAGGCAGGGCCTCGCCACCGATCATGAGGTGCTGCACCTTCGAGAGTGCCGCCCGGGCTTCGTCGTTCATGGCGATCATGCGTGCCATGCTGGGCGTGCATTGCAGGTGGGTGACACCATGACGGATGATTTGCGCGGCGATGGAGTAATCGTCGTTCGGCACTGCAGTGGGCTGGTTCGACCGGCGCAGCACTTCGGCCAGGGGGTACAGGGCCTCCATGACCTTCTCGGTGGGAATGCCGTAGTCGATCAGGCAGGCCACCTCGGCCACGCCGATGGCCTTGAGTTCTTCCACCCGTTGCAAGCAATCGTCCACGGTACCGAAGAGGCCGGAGTCCTCAAAATAGCGCACGAAGGCAAAGTCCAGGATGCCTTCCATCTCTTCTTCGGTCAGCGAGCGCAGGTCGAGCTCAAACGGGTTGCTCACACCAGCCGGTTTCTTGAAGGCCGGAAAGGCCCAGGCGTACTGCTTGATCAGGCCGGCTGCGCTGCGCAGGTAGTCCTTCATCGGGCCCCGGGCCGTTTCGCGGGCCTGCTCCCGGTCGCGCGCCACATAGGTGTGCAGCATCAGCGTGACGGTGAACTGCGCCGGGTCGTGACCGGCGTCGCGCAGCGCCTGGTGGTAGATCTTGATCTTGCCGCCGACTTCTTCGACCGTCTGACCCAGCAGGTGGGTGAGCACATTGGCGCCCGTGGCGCCGGCTTCCTTCCAGGTCTCGGGGTTGCCGGCGGTGGTGACCCAGATCGGCAACTCCTTGGACACAGGGCGAGGCTGGGTGACCACATTGAACGGTTCGCCGCTGGCGGTGGGGAACGGCACCGCCTCGCCGCGCCAGAGTTTGCGCAGCTGTTCGATGGTCTCGAACATGGCCTTCTTGTTGTTCGGCGGCGTGTTCTGCGGGCGCAAGACGAAGTCGTCGGGTTGCCAGCCCGACGCAATGGCCAGACCGGCCCGGCCGTTGGTGAGGTTGTCGATCACGGCCCATTCTTCGGCGATGCGCGCCGGGTGGTGCAGGGGGCCCACGCAACTGCCTGCACGCACGCCGATGTTTTTGGTGACCGCCGCCACCGCTGCGCCGGTGACCGAGGGGTTGGGGTAGGGTCCGCCAAAGGCGTGGAAGTGGCGCTCGGGTGTCCACACCGCGCAGAAGCCGTGGTTGTCGGCGAACTTGGCGCCTTCGAGCAGCAGCTCGTATTTCTTGGGGCCGGCACCGTCGTCGTTGCCCCAGTAGTAGAGACTGAAATCCATCTTCTGCGCCGAAATGGGCAGTTGTCCACTGGAGACCAGAGCACGGTTTTCGTCGCTTGAGAGGACCAGCTTGAAGCCGCGTGCCAGGGTGTAGAACAGCTCCAGCACGGAGATGTCGAACGACAGGCTGGTCACGGCCAGCCACACACCCGGCGGGTCGTGGCGGATGCGGTCGTCCATGCCACGGAAGAAGTTGGCCACGTTGCGGTGCTCGACCATCACGCCCTTGGGCCGGCCGGTGGAGCCCGAGGTGTAGATCATGTAGGCGATGTCGGCTGGCTGCACCCCGCTGTCCGGGTCGGTGTCGGGCTGGGCGCTGATCTGCGGGTCTTCGTCGATCACCAGCACCTGCGCCTGGTGGGCGGGCAGAGTGTCCACCAGGGCCGACTGCGCCACGATCACCGGAGCGCCGCTGTCTTCGATGTACAGCGCCACGCGATCGGCCGGATAGGCCGGGTCCAGGGGCACGTAGGCGCCACCGGCTTTCTGGATGGCCAGCGCGCCCACCAGCAGATCCAGCGAACGCGGCGTGTACAGACCCACCAGCGTGCCGGGCTGCACACCCATGCCACGCAAGCGATGCGCCACGCGGTTGGCGCGGGCGTTGAGCTCGGCGTAGGTCAGCGCTGTGCCCTCGAACACCACGGCGGTGGCTTGCGGGGTGCGCTTCACCTGCGCCTCGAAGAACTGGTGCACGCAGGTCTGGCGCTCGTACTCGCAGCGCGTGGCGTTCCAGCCATAGAGCACCTGTTCGCGTTCGGCGGGCGAGAGGATGGGCAGGCTTCCCAGCGGCGTGTTCCGGGCCGACGGATCACCCAGCGCGTTCAGCACCCCTTGCAGACGCTGGGCGAGTTGTGCGGCGGCATCGTCGGGGAGCCGGGCAGCATCGTGCCACAGCGTCAGGCCACCCTCAGGGGTCAGCTGCACGGTCACGGCGCTGCCCTCCATGAAGCCAGCGCCGACTGAGAGCCCGACCTGCGGGATCGTCAGACCGTTGATCGCCGGGTCGCGTGCCACGAGGTCGAGCGCAAACGCCGGATGGCGGCGCGCCTTCTCCAGCGCGGCGGTGCAGTGTTCAGCAAAGGCGTTGAACGGGGTATCACCCGCCGCCGCCAGACGAAGTGGTACCCATGTCGACAGGTAGCCCGGGGCTCGGGGGGCGGTCACATGCCGGTAGGCCAGGTCAAAGATCGACTTGCCGCTGACGCGGGCCGCCCAGGCCGCCACGGCTGCCAGCAGGGAGTCCCCCGCGAGGCTTGCTGGCGCATGCAGTGTGGTCTGACGCAGCGCCGCCGGGCCGGCGGCGGCCATGGCGGCAGGCAGATCGATGGCCTGGGGTGCCTGCAGGCAGCGGCGCCACCCCTCTTCGCCACCGACCACCTGGGCCAAGGCTTCGGTCAGGGCCTGAGCTTGTGCGACATCGAGCAGGGGCAGGCGATCACCTGTGCGCGCGACGGTGGAAGGGCACACGGCCTGGCCCAGCATGTCACGCAGACCTGTCAGCCGCACCGGCATCGACGCGGTGGCGACCACCAGGCCGGCTGGCGTGGCATCCAGTACCTGACCGGGCACCGCGTCGTCCACTGCAGGCTCGGTCGCGGCGGCCGTGACAAGCAGCACGCGGCCGGCGATGTCCACCTTGGGACAGGTCAGCGGATTCCAGTAGGTGCCGTGGTCCAGCGCCGCAACCAGGGCCACCAGCGTCTCGGCAGGCTGCGAAAAATCGAGCCGCGCGGCAGCGGCTGGCCGGTCCAGGCGAGCGTGGTAGCTGCGCTGGCTGAGATCTTGCGGCAGGCGCTGCAGACCCGGTCCGTGCAGGTCGGCCAACAGCTCGGCGAAGCTTTCCATCGCCGCTTCATAACAGCGCGTGTTCAGGGTCAGCGCGGTTTCGGTGGGCGCCATGTCAAACAGCTTCTGCTTGACGATGTCGCCCTCGTCGATGCCGCCCTCGATCATGTGCCAGGTCACGCCGTGCTGCTTCTCGCGCTGCAGAATGGCCCACACCGGGGCGTTCAGGCCTGCGTGCCGGGGCAGCGGGCCGTCGTGGAAGTTGATGGCCCCTTGTGTGGCGCGGTCCAGCACCGCCTGCGGGATCACCGACAGGTTGGCGATGCTGAACAGCCAGTCGAATTCGACACCCGCGAGGCGCTCTGCCAGGCCCTCGCCCGGTGCTTCCACCCGAAGCCCCTTGTGCACAGCCCACGCTCGAATGTCCGCATTGCGGGTCACCACCGCGTGGATCCTGTCGCCTTCTTGCAGCAGGCGCTCGGCACACTGGATCAACAGGGACTCATTGCCCATCACCACACAGGAAAAGCTGCTCATGAAATGCTCCGGACTCAGAAAAAAGAAATCAGTCGCGCGGTCGCTGCGGGCCAGGTTGCGGACTCAAGGTGTGGATCCAGGATGATCCGCCCCCAGCTTGCGGCGCCACATGCAGCGCAGGTCATGGGAGATCAGGTCCCGCAAAAAGCGATCAGGCTCCTCGCTCTTTCGGCTGCCGCTGCTCAGCAGCCAGCGCAATCGCAGGATCAAGGCACCTGCCAGGTGAGCAAGGGTGGCCGTGGCCGCGTACAGAACCCCATGGTTTTTCGCGAAGTACCGCAAGCGCGAGTCGAACCAATAGGAAGGCATGCGTCGCCAGGTTTTCATGCCGGTCGTGACCGAACCAATGTGCATCACCTGGCTTTGCGGCACGTACACCGATGTCCAGCCGGCTCGGCGGGCGCGCAAGCACAGATCAGTTTCTTCGAAATAGAGAAAGTAGTGCTCGTCAAACATGCCGATTTCGTCCAGCGTCTTGCGCCGCACCATCAGGCTGGCACCGGCCAGCCAGTCGACTTCCTGTACGTTCTGAGGCGCCGGCATGGCCACGATGTAGTTCTTCAGAAGGCGGGAAATGGGCCCGGTGACGGCAGCGCTCTCGAACTCGCTGAAGATGGAAGGAAACCGGAACGCGGTGTTGTGGAGCTCGCCATCCTCCCCGTGGGTGCGCCCCCCGGCAAAACCGACGCGCGGATGCCGGACCATGTGGTCCAGCAGAATACGCAGCGACCCAGGTTCAGGGAAGGCGTCAGAGTTCAGCAGATACACAAAATCGGGGGCCGAACCATCGGGCAGTCCCTGGCGCATGCCGAAATTGTTGCCTGCGCCATAGCCACCGTTGTGACCCGACTGCAGTACACGCACCCGATCCCAGCCCCTCGCCTGCACGGCATCGCGCATTTTTTCGAACGAGCCGTCACCCGAGTGGTTGTCCACCACCGAAATGGCACCGGCGATGTCCCGCATCTCCCGAAGCACAGCCTCCAGTGCCCTAAGCGTCATGTCAGGCGTTCGGAAATTCAGCAGCACTGTGAGCACGGTGGGGCCAGTGGGTCGGCTCAATGGACGGCCCTCCGTGCCAAGCGCTGCGGCGCTCATGCGCGGGGCTCCTGCCTCTCGGCCGCTTCGATATACGATTTCATGTGGCTGGCCAGCACACGCACATTGGGCTCCAGCACCATCGAGTCATGGTCGCCAGGGACTTCAATGACTTGCAGTGCCGGCATGAAACGCGTCCAGTCGTTGTCCTCGTACAGGTACTCTCGCTCAGCACCGACCCAGCGACCGCCGGTGACCTTCCAGCGGCGGTTCAGTGGTGGACGGAACAGGACCACATTGCCATTCCATGGCTGCACATCGTAGCGAGGCAAGGCGTTGCGAAACGCCGCTTCAATGGCTGCATTGTGCAATTGGTGGGTCGATGCGGGGGCTTGCGGCCCATGACCCGACTGCCAGCGACTGAGCTCCCACAGGTAGCGTCGCTTGACCCAGTGCCACAGAAAGCCGGGACCTTCGCGGCGCAATTCGCCAAGCTTGATCAAGGCCCGGTCAATCCGCTTCAAGGGCGGTGAAACCGGCAACGGCGTGTCCAGCATCACCAGCAACGAAACCTGCTCGCCTGCCGCTTCGAGCTGTCTTGCAATCTCGTACGCCGTGATGCCTCCGCCCGAAAAGCCACCCAGCAGGTAGGGCCCATGGGGCTGAACCTGGCGCATTTCGAGGATGTAGTCGGTGGCCGCCTCGACCAAGGTTTCGTGGGGCGCCTGGTCGCCATACAGGCCACGCGCCTGCAGGCCATAAAAAGGCCGGCCCGCACCGATGAGCCGCGCCAGATGGCGCAGGTTGAGCACGTTGCCGAACATGCCGGCCACCAGGAAGAACGGGGTGCGTTCGCCGCCCTCGCCATCGTGCATGGCCACCAGGTGGGTGAAGCGGCGCTTGGGCGGCGCTGCAACGCTGCCAATCGTGTCCGCGCTGCTGCCACTATCGGCGCCAGTGTCACCGATGCGCTCGCGGATCATGTCGGCACACAGTGCAATGGTGGGGGCCTCGAACAGCACCGAGATCGGGAACTCGACCCGATAGGCCTTCTTCACCATGGCGAACAGGCGCACGGCGATCAGGGAGTGACCCCCCAGATCGAAGAAGCTGTCCTGCACACCCACCTGATCCACGCCGAGCAGCTCCTCCCAGAAACCCACCAGCGTGCGTTCCACGTCGTTGCGGGGCTCCACATAGTCGCTGTCCAGATCGGGGCGCTGGAACTTCTGACCTGAGCCAGCTTCTGCGGCCATGGCTTCGCCAGCCTGGCGCACCAGTGCGTCCAGGTTCATGGACGTGATCACCACCTGAGGCAAGCCCGTGGCCAGCGCGCGCCCAAAGGCGTCAGCGCCTTCGGACGGCAGAATGCCTTGCGACATGTTGTGTTGCAATTGTTCTTCCGCCTGGGAGAGTTTGGCATGCGTGCCACCAGGGGCGGGATCGTCGAAGACCAGCTCACGCGCGTCGAGGCGGCTGACCGACGATGAAAACCCGCCCTCCTGAAGGCGCTTGATCGAGAAGCCTTGCACCTCCACGCAGACTGCCCCTTGCGCGTCGAACAGCGTCACGTCGAACACCGCAAACGGTGCGTCCGCACGGTTGTCCTGCGCATTGCGTACCCAGCTCCACACGCAGGCTGGAAGCGGCCGGTGGACCTTGACCGAGCGGTACGACACCGGCACCCACAGATGGTCGGGGGCATAACCTGCGATCAGCTGCATGGCCCAGCCTGTGCCCAGATCCAGCAGCGCCGGGTGCAGCAGGTACCCGGTCGTGAGATCGGCTTCAAAATCGCTCGGGAGCTGCAGGCGGGCGATGCCCTCGCCTTCGCCGTAGGCCACCGATTGCAGCACGCGCCAGCGCTGGCCGAAGTTCAGGTGCGCTTCCTGTGGCGATCGCAGGCCGTTGGGGTCTTCGTCGCGGTGGTTCGGGCAGCGAGACAGCAGGGCAGCGGCGTCGATGCGCTCGGCGTGGTCCAGCGCGCCAGGCACCAGACTGGCCTGGGCATTGAGCTGGAAGCCTTTGCGACCTTCGAACAGCACGTCACTTCGCACTTCGAGGCTGTAGCCCTCCTCGCTGCGCTCCAGTTTTACGCGCACCTCGCGGGTCTGGTCGTCGTTGACTTCCAGCGGGCGGAAAAAGTACAGGTCGTTGATGGTGAACGGCCCGGTCTCACCATTGCCGCGCAGCGCTTGCGCCGCGAGTTCCAGGTAACCGGTGCCGGGCAGCAGCGCCTGGCCAGAGGCCGTGCGGTGGCCGTCCAGAATCCAGCGATCAGAGGTTCGCCAGTGGGCCGTGAACAGCCGGTGACCGGCGGCGTCGAAGGTGGCTTCATCCAGCAGTGGACTGCCCGCCGGGTGGCGGGGGGGCGGAGCGCCTTCGCCCAGGCGGCTGGCCATGGCCTTGGCCGCCATGCCCACCTCGTTCCAGATGCCCCAGTCAATCGCCAGCACCTGGGTGCGGCCGCCGGCGCGGCTGCGGGCGTAGGCGTTGAGGTATTCGTTGGCCGCCACGTAATCCACCTGGCCGGCGGGCGCGGTGATGGTGCTGGTGGAGGAGAACAGCACCAGCCGGTCGATGCTGCCATCAGGGAACAGCTCGTGCAGGATCTGCACGCCATGCACCTTGGGTGCAAATACTTCCTCGACACCGCCCGAGGTCTTGGTCAGCAGTGGTCCGTCGTCCACCACGCCCGCGGCATGAATCACCACCTCGATACGACCAAAGCGGTTGCGGGTCTGTTCGGCGGCCGCCTGCATGTCCTTCACGTTGCACACGTCGGCGGCGATCACCATCACTTCAGCACCCAGACCTTCGAGGCGGCGAACGGCCAGGATGCGCTGGACCACCGGGTCCAGGGGGTCGCCCCTGCGCAGCAGGGCGTCCCAGGTATCTGGCTTGGGCAGTGGCTGGCGCGCCAGCAGCACTAGGCGTGCGTGTTTTTCGCGGGCCAGGCGCTCGGCCAAGGTCAGGCCGATGCCCCCCAGGCCGCCGGTGAGCAGGCAGACGCAACGCTCACGCATGCCGGGCAGACCATCGGTGGGCGCCAGCGGCAGCGGTGCGTGGCCCAGTTCAAATCGTTTGTCGGCCCGCAGGGCGACCACCCGATTGCTCGGTGTGGCGAACAGGTCTTCGAGCACGCGCTCTGCCATAGCGTTCAGTGCACCCGCATCCGGTTTGGTGCGCCAGCCTTTTTCCACAGTGGGCAGGACCACGTCAATCACGGAGCAGGTGAGCCCGGGCAGCTCGCGCGGCGCCACGCGGGCAGGTCCCATGGCCGTGGCTTTTTCGGGGTAGGGCAAGGCCTCGTCGCGCACGCGCGCGGCGCCGGTGCTCAGCACCGTCAGGTGCATGGGTTTGGGCAGGTTCTCGCCGGCCATCGCCTGGGCCAAAAACAGCAGGCTGAAAAAACCCTGCTCGATGTTGCGATGGAAGAAGCTGCTGCCAGGCCGGAAGCGCTCTCCTCTTGTGACCAGCCAGACGTGAACGATCTGCTGCGGCGTGTGGCCCGTGGCCACCAGGTCGCGCACCAGTTCGTCGTAACCCTCGCGGCCGCGTTCCGGCGCCAGCACGTATTCGAGCTCGCTCACGCGGGCGAACATGTCGCCTGCGCGCACCACCGTCACAGGGTGGCCAGCATGGCGCAGCCGGTGGACCAGATTGTCCGCAAGGCCCGCGTCATCCATGAACACCAGCCAGTTCTGTGGTGTGGTCGTGGCAAGGTCTTGCGAGACATCGATCTCCACATCGGCTTGGCGTGGCCGCCAGCGGGGCTGGTAGCCCCATTGGCTCACGTCGTCGGTGCGCACCAGTTGCACGGGCTCGGTCGCGGCATGGCGGGCTTCGCCGGGTTCGATGAAATACGGCTTGCGCTGGAAGGCGTAGGTGGGCAGTGGCACGCGATGGCGACGCGCTTCGCCCCAGATCGGCTCCCAGTCCACCTTCACGCCGGTGGCCCACAACCGGCCCAGCGTGCCCAGGAACCACACGTCGTCGGCGATGGCATGGTCGGCGTGGCGCAGCGAATTGATGACCTGGTTCGACGCAACACCATTGGCCTGCGCGAGTGAACCCAGGGCCTTGCCCGGTCCAACCTCCAGGTACACCCGACCCCTTTCTTTCATCAGCGTGGCCAGGCAGTCGGCGAACTGCACCGTGTTGCGCAAGTGGGCGACCCAGTACAGCGGATCCGTGGCCTGCGCAGCGCTCAGGGGCTGACCGTCGCGGTTGGAGATGATGGACAGCTTGGGGGCACTGAGGCGGATGCTGCGCAGATAGGCTTCGAAGCGGCTGAGGATGGGCTCGAGCATGCGCGAGTGCGCGGCAATGTCGATCTGGACGCGCTGGGGTTCGACCTCACGCGCACGCAACGCAGCTTCCAGTGCGTCCAGCGCATGCTGCGGGCCGGACACCACGCACAGCTCGGGCGCGTTCACGCTGGCCATGTCCAGCTCGCTGCCCAGCAGGCCGCGCACTTCGGCGGCAGGCAGCGGCACGCTGAGCATGCCGCCCACGGGCACGGTGTCGAACAGCTGGCCGCGCAGCAGCACCAGGCCAATGCAGTCTTCGAACGACATCACGCCGGCCAGGCAGGCGGCCGTGTTCTCGCCCATGCTGTGGCCCACCAGGGCGGCGGGTTTCACGCCCCACGACATCCACAACTGTGCCAGCGCGTATTCCACGATCATGATCAGCGGCAGCTGCACCGAAGGGCGCTTGAGCTTCTCCACCGCATGATCCTGCTGCTCCGGCTCGGGCAGCCACAGCGCGCGGATGTCGTAGTCCAGCTGACGCTGCAGCACGGCCAGGCCCTGGTCCATCCAGTCCTGGAACACCGGTTCGGTGGCGTAGAGTTCACGCGCCATGCCGGCGTACTGAGCTCCGCCGCCCGGGAACATGAACACCACCTCCGGGTCGTCGCCCAGGTGGCTGTGGTTGAACACGCGGCGGGTGTCGGTGCCTTCCAGCAGGGTGGCGGCGTCTTCGTGGGTTTCGGCCACCAGCACGCGCCGGTGTTCAAAAGCGCGGCGACCCTCTTTGAGCGTGAAGGCCACGTCGGCCAGGGGTTGTTCGGGGTGGGCGCGCAGGTGCGCTGCCAGCGCCTTGGCGTTCGCGTCCACCGCCGCGCGCGAGCGGCCTGACACCACCAGCAGCTGGAACGGCCAGTCCGACGGCTCACTGGTTGCGGCTTCGGGCGCTTCTTCCAGCACGGCGTGGGCATTGGTGCCGCCCACGCCCAGGGAGTTCACGCCCGCGCGGCGTGGTCCTTTGTGCGAGACCCAGGGGGTCAGGGTGTGGTTGACCTGGAACGGGCTGCCATCGAAGTCGATGGAAGGATTGGGTCGCTCATAGCCCAGGCTCGGCGGCAGCTCCCGGTGCTTGAGCGCCAGCGCCACCTTGATCAGGCTGGCCACGCCGGCCGCGGTGTCCAGGTGGCCGATGTTGGTCTTGACCGAGCCTATGCGGCAGAAGCCGGTCTCGGTTGTGGTTTCATGGAACGCCTGGGTCAATGCGGCTACTTCGATGGGGTCGCCCAGGAAGGTGCCTGTGCCGTGGCATTCCACGTAGTCGATGGTGTCGGCCGACACGCCAGCCACGGCCTGTGCTTCCGCGATGGCCTTGGCCTGGCCGTCCACGCTGGGCGCCAGGTAACCGGCCTTGGCCGCACCGTCGTTGTTGACCGCCGTGCCCTTGATCACGGCCCAGATGTGGTCGCCGTCCTTGAGGGCATCTTCCAGGCGGCGCAGCACCACCGCGCCTGCGCCCGAACCGAACACCGTTCCCTGGGCACGGTGGTCAAAGGCGTGGCAGTGGCCATCGGGTGAGAGGATTTCGCCTTCCTGAAAGACGTAGCCACGCGCGTGCGGTAACTCGATCGTCACGCCCCCGGCCAGGGCCATGTCGCATTCGCCGCCCAGCAGCGACTGGCAGGCGTAGTGCACTGCCACCAGTGACGTGGAGCAGGCGGTCTGGATGTTGACGCTGGGGCCCTTGAGGTCAAAGATGTGGCTGACCCGGGTGGAGAGAAAGTCTTTGTCGTTGCCGGTGTGGCGCAACAGGAACATGCCGGTGTTGGCCACCAGGTCCGGGTTGGAGCAGATGTTGAAGTAGAAGTAGCTGCCCATGCCACAGCCGGCGTAGACAGCAATGGCGCCCGGGAAGGATTCGGGCGGATGCCCCGCACTCTCCAGCGCCTCCCAGGCCACCTCCAGAAACTGGCGGTGCTGGGGGTCCATGATGGCCGCTTCCTTGGGACTGAACCCGAAGAAATCGGCGTCGAACTGCTCAAAACCATCGAGCACCGCGGCAGCGGGCACGTAGTTGCGGTGCCGCATGCGCTCGGGGCTCTCGCCAGCTGCGAGCAATTCGGCTTCGCTCAGTCGCCGGATGGACTCAATGCCCTCCCGCAGGTTGTTCCAGTAAGCCTGTGGATGGGTGGCGCCAGGAAGGTGGGCAGCGATGCCGACAATGGCAATGTCGTTGGTTGAAGTTGATTGCGTTGTCACACCGACCTCAGTGATTCCTGCCACATGGCGCCCCCCGTTAAACCGCCATTATCGCGTCAGGAATAGAACATTAGACTGACAAATTATTCACGACCAGGCAAACTTTCCCCCGCTTTTGTGGGCGGATGATCCCCCAGGACACCGAACTGGGAACGATCGTGCAGCACCTCGTCAATGATGTGCACATCGATGACACGGGCCTCGTAGGCGTAGCCATAGACCAGGGCCATGTCGCAAAGCGTGTTGATGTTGCGCGGAACGCCCTGTGCAGCCTTGCCGATCTTGGCCATCGCCAATGGGCTGAAAAGCTTGCGGTCGCGCCCGGCCACGCGAAGCCGGTGTTCGATGTAGTCCGCCACTTCCACCGTGCCCAAGGGCGGAATGAAATAGTCCACCGCCACCCGCTGGGCAAACTGGGTGAGTTCCGGGCGCTTGAGGTTGTCTCGCAACTGCGGCTGGCCCACCAGAATCATCTGAAGCAGCTGGTCCTTGTCGGCGTTGATGTTGGAGAGCATGCGCAAGTATTCCAGCGCAGGCACGCTGAGGTTTTGCGCTTCGTCAATGATGAGCACCACCCGGTGGCCCATGCCGTATTCGGCAATCAGAAATTGCTGGAACGCATCGTATTGGCTGACCTGTGATTTGCCCTCGAATGGAAGCCCGTAGGCCAGCATGATCCACTCCAGCAGATTGCCCATGTCCTGATGGGTGTTGGTGACCAACCCGACACGGACTTCTTCGCCCAGTTTGTTGAGCAGGCGGCGCACCAGCGTCGTCTTTCCGCACCCGATGTCGCCACAGATCACGGTGAACCCTGCCCGGCTCATCATTCCGTACTCCAGCATGCTGTAAGCCTGCGCGTGGCGCTGGCTCATGAACAGGAAGTCCGGATCTGGCTGAATGGAGAAAGGTTTCTCTGTCAGGCCGTAAAACGATTCGTACACGCTCTTCCGTTTCCGCGCCATAAAGGCGTTCATCCGACGGCCTTGCATTTGCTTGCCAGGCTCGCCGTATTTGCCAGGTTGATGATCCGGACAGGCAGTCTACCCCATGCCTCTTGCGCCAACAAAGGTGCCTTCTCCCGACCGTACTGTCAGGGGCGCACTTTCAGACAGTCTTTGAGAAGCATCCCGATCCCGGCGGGATAGCTGAGCAGATAGCGCTTCCAGAGGCGGCCGGGTTCCCGGGCCAGCCGGTACAGCCACTCCAGCCCGGCACTGCGCATCCAACCGGGCGCCCGCCCGCCGTTGGGTCCAAGGATTTCAAAGGTTCCGCCGATGCCCATGAGCACCAGATAAGGCAATCTGGCACGCAGTTGCAATGCGAGTCGATCCTGTTTGGGGACACCCAGCGCGATAAAGACGGTTCGCACCTCCTGCTCTTTCAAGGCGCTGGCAAACTGTTCCAGCTGCGCTTCGCCGAGGTCGACTTTGCCATCGAACAGGTAGCGGCAGGCCTCCCTGGCGGCGGGTTCGTACAGAGCCAGGGTGGCCATGGGGTCCAGTCCGCCGATGATGGCGTAGGGCGGCACTTGCGGAAGGCGCAGGTAAGCATCGACCAGGTCGACACCCGTGGTTCTTCCCGCAATGATCTGACCTGTCCGCTTGAACCGCGAGGCCCAGACCAGTGGCATGCCATCAGCGGTGATGATGTCGGCCTGGAGCATCAGATTGCGGTAGTTCGGGTCTCTGGCACTTCGGGCCAGCATCTCGGTGTTGAGGGTCAACAACCATGCGCCTTCACCGCGCGCAATGCGGGCCAGCAGGTCGTCGAGCGTTTCATGCAGGCTGGCCAGAACAACCGGCAGACCGCAGATCGTACAGACTGAAGGCGGGGTGGATGGGTTCATTTTTTTGCGGGCGGTCAGCGGTCTGTCGGTCGTCAAAGGGGCCAAAAGGTCGCTGCCAGCATGATCAGGACAACGGCCATTGCGGTGGCCCACGTTTCAGGATCCTTGACCGCATAAAAAATGGGATCTTCGTCCATGTAACCGCGAGCTGTCACGACCCAGAGTCGGGTAACCCACAACAGCAGCAATGGCGCAATGAACCAGAGTATTTCGGGTCGGCGATACAGCTCGAACACCTCCGTGCTGTGGATGTAGAGCGCGAGCACCAGTACGGCCAGGTATCCGCTGCTGGTCCCCAGACTTTGCAGCACCGGGATGTCTTCCGTGTCGTATTCGCGGCCGCGAAGTTTGCCCAGGGTCGCCTTTGCCACTGTTTCCCGCTTGCGCACTTCCACGAGTTCCGCGACGCGCTTGACCAAGGCCAAGGACAGGAAGATGAACATGGAAAAGGCCAGCAGCCAGAAGGACAGTGCGATGCCTGTTGCGAAACCGCCGGCAATGATCCGAAGCGTATACAGGCCTGCGAGAACCAGCACGTCGAGACTGGCCACCCGCTTGAGCCACAGCGAGTACAGCAGGGTGGTCACCAGGTAGCCAAGCAGGCTCAACTGGAAGCCCAATGGCAATGCCAGCGCGAGCAGCAAACTGGTGAGCATCAAACCCACGACTGAGGCGATGCCCCATTGAACGCTGAGCGTTCCTGCAGCGAAGGGGCGGTTCTTCTTCTTGTGGTGGTGCCGGTCTGCGTCGAGGTCGAGCAGATCGTTGACGATGTAGGTGGCGGATGCGCAAACCCCGAAGCAGACAAATGCGATAAGGCCATCGACGACCGCTTCCAGGTTCAGCACCTCGTGGGCGGTAAGAATGGGGATGAACAGCAGCGAGTTCTTGACCCATTGCTGGATTCTGATGGCGCGCAACCAGACCCGCAGGGGGTTGCCGGATGCTGGCAGGTCTTTGTGGGGCTTGCCCATGGCCACCACCTGACGCACAACCCGTCGGGGCGCATTCACGGTGACGGCCGCTGCCGCACTGCGCCAGACTGCAAGATCCACGTGGGCATTGGCCACGTATTCATAGTTGCCCTGCCCGAACACCTCATCCAGCCGGCGCGCTTTGTTGGAGCCGATCAGGTTGGTACCGGCTTGGGTGGCCAGCACCTGATCAAACAGCGACAGGTCTTCGGCGATCCGCTGCGCCAGCTGCTCATGGCTGCCCGTGACCAGAACGGTGGTGCGACCTGCGGCCCTGGCTGCCCGGGTCAGTTCCACGACGGCGGGGTTGTAGGGCAGCACCGTGGTGTCCAGATGTGCTCGTGTTGCCAGTTGATGCTTCAGATGGCTCTTTCCCCTAAGCAACCACAAGGGCAGTAGAAACAATGTCCACGGTGCACGCTTCAATACCGAAAGCAGGCTCTCGAATGTGAGGTCGGTACGGATGAGCGTGCCGTCAAGATCCACGCAGAACGGCAGAGCATCTGGATGGGCAGGTTTTCGGTTTTCCATATGCGGAATGTGTACGTTGGTCCGAAGCTGCGTTGGCGTTCAGGGCTTGTCTGCCACGAAGCAGGTTTCGCCGCCCACCCGCTGAGTCAGGTCGGGACGCAGGGACAATCCGGTCGAGGCGATCCAACGGTACATGGTTGCCCGCGAGGGATAGATTGGCGCCGCGGTAGCGAAGACCGAAGGCGACACCAGCATGCGCCTGCCCAGCCATTGGTAGCTGAGGGTATTGATCAGCGTGCGAACCCGGTTCAGCAAGAGTGCCACTGGCTGACGCGTCAACAGGTATTGATTGACGTATTGGACGTAGGAGTCCGGCGAGCCGCCGATGACCTGCAACTGGCCACCTGGCTTGAGGACCCTGGCCATTTCCTGCAGTGCTTTGCGGATGTCCATGTACTGGTGGGCTGAATAGCACAGGACAATATCGAACTGCCGGTCGCCAAAAGGCAGCGCTTCTCCCGCTCCATCGACCACTTCAGGCGCCACCACGCCTTCGCGCTCAGCCAGCAATGGGGTGAACTGGCGGTAAATCGCCATCGGCTCGACACCCACGAATTTCCCGTCCGTTCTTCGAGCGAGGGACAAAAGGTTGCAACCGAAACCCGATCCGACCTCAAGCACCGATTTGCCCGCGTAGCTTTCTGGCGCCAGCAGCGCGCTGTCTCCTTCGCCATGGATGCGGCGACCTCGGTCCAGCCACATCCGGTACTCCCTGAGAGGGTCTGCCACCAGCCATCCCAGCGGACTGAGCTGTGGCTGTGCATCGAAGCTTGCCCATCCCAGCCTCGATGCGGTTTCCACCACGGCCTGCGGCAATTCACCCGCCGGCAGTGAGAGGTTCAACCGCACGATGAAATCGATCAGCTCGTCGGAGCAGGGGCCGAGCAGTGCTTGGCGGACCTCCTCGGTTTGCGCTTCGCTTAGGGTGGTTTGCATTCCAGGGCCTTCACAGGGGCAAATTCGGCAATGGACATCGCTCAGAATTTGAGGCGCTTCATGATCGTTGGCGGAATGTGGCGGATGATGAGCATGATCAGGCGCCAGAAGCCCGGGTGGTAGAGAACGGCTTGCCCCTTTTTTGCGGCTTTCAGGATGGCCTTTGCACAACTCTCCGGCGAGGAGACGAGGAACAGTCCGGGAAGCCCCCAGGTCATGGCCGTGTCAATGAAGCCCGGCTTGACCACGGTGACCGTGGCGCCACACGGGAACAGCCGGGCGCGCAGGCCCTCCGCATAGGTGGCCAGCCCCGCCTTCGCCGAGCCGTAAAGGTAGTTCTTGCGCCGACCGCGATCACCTGCCACAGACCCGATCACGACGACCTGACCACCGGCCTGCCGTTCGAAATGCGGTGCCAGGCCCTGCAGCAGCGCCATGGGGCCGGTGTAGGTGGATTCCACCATGCGCGCCAGCAACGCGGGGTCGGTGTCCATCGTGTCCTGCTCCGGCATCAGGCCGACCGCTACCAACACGTTCAGCCGGGTCTGTTCGATCAAGGCCTGTTCCAGCAGAATCTGCCGTGCGTGTGGATCGCCGACGTCGCAGGGCAAAACCCGCGCATTTTCAGCGCCACGCAGCCGAGCATCGCTGGCGGAGGCTTCTAGGTCGCTGAGATCACGCCCCACCAGCGTGATGTCTGCGCCTTGCTGGGCCAGTTCACGAATGCAGGCGCGTGCAATCGCTGAAGTGGCGCCGATGACCAGCCAGTGTTCCTTCATGTGATGGCCGCTCCTCTGAGCTGCAACCTTCGGGAAAGATCGGAGGCCATGCGCCCCAGCGGATCCACCTGGGCGAGCACCTCGCTGAACCGATCGAGCTGGGTGTACATCTGTCGCATGTTGCCAGGTGTGAGCGTGGAATCTTTGGCGAGGTAGGTCCGCCCGCCGTGGTCGCAGGTGATCGACTCCAGGCGCGCCATCAGATCGGCGACCCGGGGGCCGTTCGGGAAGTCAAGGGCCAGGGTGAATCCTGGACGCGGAAAGGACAGATAGCCTCGGCCTGACGCGCCCATGGTCTTAAGCACGGCCAGGAATGAGCCCATGCCGGAATCCGCGATCAAACCCAGCATCAGGCGCAGCGCGGCTGCGCCACTTTCGAAAGGCACCACACACTGGAATTGGTGGAAACCCCGGTGGCCGTAGATCCGGTTCCAGTCATGGATCGCATCAAGCGGAAACAGGAATTTTTCATAAGGAAGCAACTCTGTTCGCCCCTGCGCTGGAATGCGCCTGGAGTACAGCTCGTTGAAGACCCGCACACTCCATCGATTCAGGGCCAACGAGGGGAAATCCGTCGGAACACGGCGGGCGCGCTGAGGCGCCGACGTGACGCCCTGCTCACTGGGCCTGGCCAGTTCGAGGATGCCGCGACCGAGTTGCGCACCGCGCGCCATGGCATCGATCCAGCCCACCACATACGGGGTGCGGTCCTGTTCCTCACGCAAACGGGCCAGAAACTCATCCAGATGGCCCATGCGCTCGCGTTTGAGAGACACCGCATTCGATGGCACACGTTCGGTTCGGATGCGGGCCCGTTCGATCACCCCGGTCAGGCCCACGCCGCCCAGCGTGGCTCGCAGCAAATCGCTGTCGTCATCACCCATCAAGTGGTGCAGTTGCCCGTCTGGGGTGCGCAGTTCCATCCAGTCCAGTTGCTGGCCGATGCTGCCGCTACAGTGATGGTTTTTGCCATGGATGTCATTGGCCAGTCCACCACCCACCGTGGCAAAGCCGGTGCCTGGCACCACGGCGGGCAGATGACCCCGGGGCACCAGGGTGCGGACAAGATCCCCAAAGGTGGCTCCGGCCTCCACAGTGACCCAGTTGCCCACCTCATCGAGATCCAGCAGCCGGTCCAGGCGCGACGTCAGGATGACCTGGCCGCCCTTGTTGAGGGCAGCGTCCCCGTAGCTGCGTCCGTTGCCTCGCGCCAGCACAGAGGCAGTGCCCTCAGTGAGAAGCCCGGCAATGACGGGCATGCGCTCGGGTCTGGCGACCTCGGCGGTGGAGCGAAGCACGCGGCCCCACCCTTGCAGTTCCTTTTGTGCCCAGGTTGGCATCAGGCGGTTTCCTTGACTCTGAGCAACATGCCCGCTTTGGCTGCCTTGCGCGATGTGGTCATGGCCGACGGCGTCAACAGCAGACCGATCACCACTGCGAACCAAAATGTGGTGGCTCGGATGATCGCTGTCGAAATCAACGCCACGTCCATATTGACACCCAGTGCCGTCAGCAGAATGACCATGGTGGCTTCCGTGCTGCCCAGACCACCAGGCAGCATGCTGATGGCGCCCACGATCATGCTGAACGAGAACACGAAGACCGCATTGGTCACACTCACATCGGCTCCGAAGTGTTGCAGGATCAGATACAAGGCAAAGGACTCAGCCCACCATCCGATCACGCTGGGCACCAGCGTGGCGCCGTAGGTTTTCCAACTGCTCAGACGGCCCATGGCCCGAAGCACCCGTCGCAAACGCACCAACAGACGTACGCGTCGTTTGACAACGCCCGCCGCCGCCAGGAGCAACGGCTCCAGCATCTTTGGGCGAACCAGCGGCAGCGACAACAGGACCACAATCACCAGCAAGGCGACGCCATGCCAGCGATAGGCCTGGAAGCCTGAGAAGGACACCAGCGTGAGCAGCATGATGGCCCAGGTATCCAGTGCGCGGTCGGCGAGCATGAGCGGCATGGATCGGCTGTAAGCGATCCCGTGTCCGGACTTCATCAGCCACAGGCGGATGGCTTCACCGGCCTTGCCGGGTGTGGCTGTGAGCGAATAGCCGCTGAAGTAATACAGCGTGTTTGCAAGGTGGGGAACCTGCAGATCCAGGGCGCGCGAGAGCATGACCCAACGCACCGCCCGCAGCGCATAGTTGAGCAGAGACAGCCCCAGGAGGCTCAGCATGATCCACAGGGGCAAAGACGCCGCCAGCTGCAGGGTCTCGCGGTTGACCTGAGAGAGCACCGCGGCGGCCACTGCAAGGTAGATGGCCGCCACTACGCCGAGTGCCCATCGGCGCGACGAAGTGAGGATGGCGGTGGCGGAGGTCAGGTCGTTCATCTAGGGTGTCGAAGGCAGGCGTCGGAGCACCGCGAGGTTTTGTACCGGGTCTTCGACGACCACTTCAAACTCCTGCCCGAAGCGGGCACTGAAATGATCCAGCTTCACCCATTGGGCCATGCCAACCCAGTCTACGATGTATTGCACTGGCGAGGCCAGCACATAGTTCAGGTTGTGCCCGTCGTTCAGCAGGCTGCGCAGGGCTTCGGGGTTGACTTTGCCATCCAGGTTGATCGTTCGGTCATGAAAGTACCCCAGTGTGCCTGTCTGGGGCGCGCCCACCCATACCTCGGCTTTCAGGTTGGTCTGTGTCCAGTCCACCACCTGCTTGTGCATGTGTGTGGTTCCTTTCCGGTAGTCGTTCGCAGCAAACAGGGCGGCCATGGCGGTCAGGCAACCCACGCCCACGTAGACAGCGGCCAGCCGAAGTCGACCCGATGCCAGTACCGTTCGGCCCCCCATGTAGACCGCACCCACGACGAACAACCAGAGGAAGGGCGATGCGGCGGAAAAATACCGCGGCAGGAACCAGCTCGCGCCGAAGAACAACCCGTAATAGGTCACAAGGCCAGCTGTGAACAATGTGCCCGCTACAAAATGAATTCTGGCTGCGGCGGCAAGGCGCCCAATGAGGAACCAGTAGGTCACCAGCGCCGCCGCTGTGGCGGTGAAGGTCACCAATTGAACCGGGAGCAAGGCTTCGACCCTGCCTGGCACGGGAAGCCATAACCAGGCGTTCTCAAACAGGTAAGCGGCAACCCAGGGCAGGTTGCGCCCAATGTCTGCTGCATGGGACTGGGCCGTGCCACTGATCGGAACAATCGATCCAAAGGCCAGGTAGTTGTTGGTCAGCCACGGCGAGGCCACCACGATGCTGATGGAACCGGCAATCATTGCGGTGGTGAAACGGCTCGCAATGGTGTCACTGCGGCCTGGTACCGGCAAGAGCAGGTGGGCAATCAGCAAGGCTGCGATAAAAAACACGGCATCGTTTCGGGCGAGGAAGGTCAGGCCCAGCAGAAAACCCAGCAGCAAGTGGCTGTTCCGGCTTGGAGCCGTTGTTGTGCAAAAACGCTGCAAATAGAACAACGTGGCCAGCAGGAGGGTTCCCTGATACAGCCCCGTCTCCAGACCGTTCATGCTGTGCCGCGTGATCAATGGCGCCGCGAACCAGAGTCCGGCGGCCACATAGGCCAAACCCCGCCCATGCGGCAAATGGCCAAAAACCTTTGCACCCACACATACCAGAAGCCAGGTTGAAATCAGGGCAACCAGTGTGGAGAAAATTGTCACCAGGGCGATCGCCAGCGTTTTGTCGCCTTGCGCGAGGAAATGCAACCCGGCGAACAAGAAGGTTGCCAGCGGCTGAACGCCGTTGGTCGGCATCGTGCCTTCAGCGGTCGACATGCCCAATCCGATGGCCATGTTGCGGGCCACCGTTTGCATCAGATAGCCGTCCTCGGTCATGTACTGCCAGAACAGACGACCCTCGATGTCGAGCAGCGGGGACAAACGTGCGCTCAGTCCGACCAGGAGCAGCGCCCCTACGCAGACTTTGACCCACCCTTGGACATCGGTGATTTGATCGCTGTGCTGCTTGGAGCTTGAGGAAAGACGTTGAGTGGTATTCCGCATAAACAGTCAGTTGCACACCTGCTTTGGTGCATCGTTGTCCTTTGCGAACTGACTTCCGCTTGGACATTTTCATGAAACGCCACGGCCTTGCCGGACGCACGAACGCAAAGCGATTTGCCGCCATTGATTCGCATTGCCATGACAACGCGATGTATGGCCGCAAAGTGGCACGGAAGGACGCGAGCATTGCAGCGAAGTGTGTCGCTTCCACCGTGGCTGTCCTATCGCGGGGTCTTCAAAGAATCCCGGCACCGCGCTCACGGCATCACGGATGAAGTAGTCACCATCAACAAGACGATGTCAAGTGTACAAGTTCACTGGTTCGGCAAAACCTCGATGAATGGACGAATTGCATATAGACGGATGTCGAAAGACCCGATATAGACCCCGGATTCAGGCGGCCGACGCCGTTGCTGGTTCACAGGCCGCCAGTCTCGGTGTAGTAAATTCGCATGGAGCAGATATGCATTCCATGGACCTCCGTCTCGAAGCTGTTCACAGCCATCGGAATGACTGTTGTCTCTTCCGGCTGCCTGCCTCAAACAAGGTGTGATCATGACCAAGAACAATACGGAAGAACCGATCTGCATCATCGCTGGCGCAGACGCTGCGTTTGCCCTGCCGCTGACCGTGACGTTGCACTCGGCGCTTCGCCGACTTGACCGGCGGCGTGCAGTGGAGATTGTGGTTGCTGATGGTGGACTGGGCGAAGACAACCGCGCTCGTATTGAAACGACGCTCGGACAGGTCCATCCCCAGTTGACGCTGCGTTTTGCAGAGCCTCGAATGGAGCGCGTATCCGGGCTCAACAGTGCCTTGTATTCCAGCTCGGCATACCTGCGTATCATGATCCCGGAATTTTTACCCAAGGAACGCAAGCGGGCGCTCTATCTCGATAGCGATATTCTGGTTACAGCGGACCTTGCGGCCCTATGGGATATTGACATGGGTGTATTTCCTCTTTGGGCGGTGCAAAACTATTCGCTGGGTGATTTCGAGCGGCAGGTGCGAGCGCCGTTTCCAGAACTTGCCGCTCCGGAGGATGGGGTGTATTTCAATTCAGGCATGCTGCTTTTCAATTTGCCAGTCTGGAGAGCTGAAAATATTTCAGAGCGCACGTTCAAATTCCTGGATCAGCACAGCCACCGGCTGAGTTTTCCTGATCAAGATGCCCTCAATGCCATATTGGCAGGTCACTGGGGGCGGCTGGACCCGCGCTGGAACATGCAGATGTCCAACCTTGGCGTGGTGCCCTCTCTTGAAGCGCCAACGCTGCAACCTGCTGACCCCACTGCAATTCGCTCGCTCAGCGGCATTTGTCATTTCACGGTCAAGAAACCATGGCGACCTGACTACACTGGCCGCTTGGGCTGGGCATGGGCCATCGAGGCCGTCCGCACGGGCTGGATGTCGCTGTACAGTGCTTCAGCATTGCTGGCGAGGCAGACGGTGACCCGCAACCGGGCGCGCATTCGCCGACGGCTGGGGATATGAATTTGTGGGCCAACCCCTTGTCATACCGGGGGGCGACCTTCTGAGCTTGCGTGCCGTGTCCTCTGGCGTGTATCAGGGCGGGGATCTGTGGCCAACGGCTGTCATCGATTCGCCCCGCCACTTGGCTGGCACGCCCGTGGCGGTGCAGCCCGGGGGCACATCGGTGACAACCACCGCACCGGCCCCGATCACGGCGCCGTCCCCTACGGATACCGGGCCAAGGATGCAGGTGTGGCAAGCGATCATCACGTGATCACCGATGACCGGGCCCCCTGGGCGGGAGCCTGCGCCGATGGTGCATACCTGATGGATCGAGCAATCGGCCCCAATCTTTGCCCAGGGAAAAACCTGTATCGGCCCCACATGCGGAATGAAAAGACCAGGTCCGATTTCGGCCTCGGGACACAGATTGATGTGGGTCACCACGGTCAGCAGCTTTTTAAGCAAGGCCACCGGGATTCGAATGGGAAGCCAGAGCAGTCGCGGCTTTCTGAAGAGGAGTGATCGCTGCAGGCGATAGATGCTCAGCGCCCAGAAGCCCTCCGAACCCCATCCGTTGTAGCCCTGCTGCTTGAAGCGGGCCAGATCGGCACGCCACGCGCGGAAATGGCTGTCCCCAGCCCATTGTTTTACCTTGTCGCCGTCATAGGGCTTCATGTTGGTGAGTGTCGAGTGAATACAGTGGACATGGGAGACTGTCAGCGTCCTACAACGGATCTCGTACCGGAGTGGGCACAGCGGCTGGCGTCTCGTCGATCGACCGGAACAAAGCCGCCAGCTTTTGCGACTCGATTTTGGCATCGTGGGCTTTGCGCACGGCGGTCTTTCCCGCGCTCGCCATGGCCGCCAGCCGTTCCGGCGTGGATCGCAGGCATGCGCTCATGGCCTCCGCAAGCGACGGGACGTCCCCTGCCGGTACCAGCCAGCCAGTTTGTCCGTCCTTGACCAGTTCCGGTACCCCTGATACCCAGCTGGCGATCACGGGTCGCCCGAGCGCAAGGGATTCCATGATCACCACGGGAAGGCCTTCCGCAAAGCTGGGAAGAATCAAGGCGCGCGACCTGATCAACCAAGCTCGTATCTCCTCGCCGGAAAGCCATCCCGTGATGGTGACGAAACGTTCCACTCCCAGTTCACGGCAGCGTTTCAGGATGGCTGAGCGCAGCGGTCCATCGCCGGCAATCACCAGCCGGCAGGTCTGGCCCTGCGCCACCAATCGGGCCAGCGCTTCGACCAGGATGAGGTGTCCTTTCTCGCCCGACAGCCGCCCCACTGCAACAAACTGATCGACGTCGGGGACATCAGTGTGTTCATGTTCCAGAAAGTCGGCATCGATACCGCAGTGGACGACGTGAATCTTCTTCCAGTCTTCGAAAGGGATCCAGCGCATCATCTGGGCCCGGCCATACTCGCTGACCGCCACCACGAAAGCGGCGCGGCGAATCTTCTCCGGGAGCTTGATGGTGATGGCTCCGTCCGTTTCCACCGTGCCGTGCGCCGTGAAGCTGTAGGTGATGCCGCTCAGTTCAGCGGCGAGCATGGCAACTTCGGCCGGGTTGCTTCCGAAGTGGGCATGCAAGTGGGTGACCGCCCGTTCCCGAACCCATTTCGAGATCAAGGCCGCCTCCAGGACATAGATCCAGTGCACAAACACGGGGCGATCACCTCGCCAGCCCATTCGTGTTGCAAGCCAAAAACCACGCCAGGTTCTCAGTGGTGAGCGGAGAAGCGAGCCCAGCATCGCACCCAGCAGCGACATGAAACCGCTGGCAAGAACATAGCGGGTGCGTGTGGCCTCGTCTCGGTCTGTCGGATCGGGCAAATCTTCACCCCACCCTCTGATCGCAAAGCGCTCCACCTGAACGCCCGCGCCTTCCAGCGCAAGAATTTCCCTGCGAATGAATGTGTGACTGACTTTTGGGTATTCGCTCAGCACATAGCCGACGTGGGGATGAGGCATGGTTTACAAGGTGACTCGGTTGACGCGTACCCAGCGAATCAGTGAATACAGGGCCCAGATGCGGGTCCAGTACAGACCTTTGGCGCCAGCAATGAATGCCTGCCACAGGCGGGCCACCGCTTCAGGCTGCAATCCGGCGGAAGCCACCAGGGGGGCATCGAGCAGGGTGCTACCGATCTCCTCACCCAGCGAACTCTTGAGCCATCGATTGAAGGGGAGCTCAAAACCGGATTTGGGGCGGTCGAACATGTGGGGATCCAGCCCCTTCAAGCCGGCCCGTCGCAAGGCAAGCTTGGTCTTCACCGGTTGGAATCGCGCGCCCGGCTCCATCCGGCTGATCACCGAAAGCAGTTCCGTGTCGACAAAGGGAAGCCGGGTCTCCAGCGACGCCGCCATGCTGGCCGCATCTGTGTCACGCAACAGGCGCTCACCCAGGAACATGCGATGTTCCAGCACGCTGATCGTGTCCAGCGCCGATCTTCCCTCTAGATCTGCGATCAAGGCGTCGCGCCGGCCGCTGGGAAGCCCGTCCGGGAGCACAAGTGATCGAATGTCCGCGTGAATCAACGAACGCTGGGTGTCCGGCAGAAACAGCGAATAGGCAATCTGGTAAAGCGAGAGCAACGATCCCCCCTGCTCGATCATGGAGGGAAGCTTGGCCCACCGGGTCTGGGGAGGGTATCCATTGCTCGCACGGCCGAAAAGAGCGTGGGCCAATAGCGCCGCAAGCCTCGTCGGTGCACCTTGCATCGCATGCAGAAACCCCAGGCCGGCATGCAACCTGGGGAGATCGGAGAAAGACTGGTAGCCGCCGAACAACTCGTCACCACCCGTGCCCACCAGCGCCACCTTGAAGCCGGCATCGCGCACGGCCCGCGACATGAAGTACGAATTCAGGCCGTCAAAACTGGGTTGGTCCAGGCTGTCCAGTGCCGTTTCCAGATGGTCCAGAAACGATTGCTCCGTCAGCAGGATTTCCTGGTGCCTGGTGCCGATGGCATCGGCAACCTGCCTGGCAAAGACCGCTTCATTGCTGTCTGCTTCTTCAAACGTGAGTGTGAAGGAATTGATTTCTGCAGCGCCAGCCCGTTTTGCCAGGTTCGCAACGGCTGAAGAATCGATACCACCCGACAGGAAGATGCCCAAGGGAACGTCGCTGATCATGTGCGCCCGAACCGACTCGGTCAGCGCATTTTCGACCTCTTCTTGCGTGGCAATTTTCCCGCTTCGACCATCGGGATGGCGCCAGTAGCTGAATCTTCGGATCACGCGCCCCTGGCTATCCAACCACATGGCCTCGCCGGGCAGCAACGACTCGATACCCCGTACGGCGGTTTCGGGTGCCACCGTGTAGCCGTTCCACAAAACCGAGCCCACCGCCATGGGATTGAGCTTAGGATTTCGAAGCAGCTTCGCAGCCAACAGCGCCCGCACTTCCGATGCGAAGGCAAAAGTCCAGTTGTCGGCGCCCGATGGATTCGTCGCAAAGTACAGGGGCTTGATGCCCATGGCATCGCGCGCGACCAGCAATTCTCCGGTGGACTTGTTCCAGAAGGCGAAGGCGAACATGCCTCGCAGGGTGGGTAGCGCCCGCTCCGAGCGGGTGGACAAGCCCTCCAGCAGGACCGCCGTGTCGCCCGACGATTGCAGGGTGTCTGCGGCGTGGCCGAGTTCGGCGCGCAGCTTCTGGAAATTGTAGATTTCGCCGTTGAGGACGATGGCGTTCCCAGATCCAGGGTGGATCATCGGCTGGGCACCGTGGTCGGAGAGATCCAGTATCGACAACCTCCGATGACCGAACATGACCGCATGGCCGCCTGGCTCAGCGGGCGATTCCCAGAACCCTTCGCCATCCGGCCCGCGAAGCCGCATGGCATCGGTCATGCGGCGCAAGGCGGCCCGGTTCGCATCCGTCTGGGCGCCGATGATTCCAGCAATGCCGCACATCAGTGGCTCCGTTCCATGGATTGCAGCGCCTTTTCTTTTCCCATCAGCAGGCTGCGCATCTGGTATTGCCTCAGAAAGCGCCTGAACGCGGGGTTTTCGTAGCGAGGCTTTCGCTGTATCGCCGCCTTGATCCAGCCCCACAGCATGGCGGCACTGCCCATGACATAGGGCTTCTGGGTGATGCGGGAAAAGGCGCTCGCGGCCATGAACAACAGTCCCGTGCCCATGAAGTACTGGCCGTATCCGTGGCGCATGCGGCCCACGTAGATGCTGTCCTGGCTGGAGCCCATGGGTCTCAGATGAATGAATCGCAAATCCGGCTCATCCCAGCTGCATGCGATCCAGCCCCGCATGCGGCAGAGGTGGTTGTCGATACCGTCCCACATCACTTCCCGGACAAAACCGCCGATGGCCTGGAAGCACGTCGTGCGGTAGAACTTCGTCATGCCAAGTGAAGTGTCGTCTCCGTGCCGCTCGGGTTCGAGCTGGCCATGCTGCATGACGTAGGCTTTCCCGCTGCAGGTGGCCAGGCGGTCGTCGGCCCGCATGCGCTCGATCAGTATCTCGAAATACCTGGGTGGCAGTCTCAGGTCCAGGTCCAACTTGCACAGGAATGTGTAGTCGGAGGGTTCGATCGCCTCATAGCCAGCATAAAAAGCATCGACGACGCCCGGTCCCACGGCCCGGTGCCCTCGATCCTTTCTTGTGACGATCTGGATCCAGGTGTGTTGGGCTGCGTATTCCCGCAGGATGTCGGGCGTGGCATCGGTCGATCCGTCGTCGACGATGACCCATTTCGTCGGAAGCACCGACTGGGCAAGCACCGAGTCCAACGTCTCGCGCATGTAGCGGGATTCGTTGCGGCAAGGGGAAATCAATACGTACGAAATTTCGTCCTTCATTCTGCCCAATCTCCGGCGGCTTGTTGGCTAGGCCATGCCGGGCAGCAGGCCCGACATGCGAAGAAGGAGTCCACTCGATCTGAACCTGCCGGCGGCATTTGTTCCATACCCACTTTGCAGATCGACGCGCCGAAGGCTGAACGGATCGCTGTTTTGAGAGTTGATGCCATAGCGTGTGGTGACAGCGAACTCGTAGCCTGCCTGCTGCACGGACGCGATGACCCGCTGATCATAGTCGCCGTTCGGATAGCAGAATGACCGCACTTCGTGATCCAGCTGCGCTTCGAGCAGACGTCGGGAATGGCTTGTTTCCTGATGAAGCTCTTGATCGGAGACCAGCGGCAGAATGGGGTGGCTGGTGCTGTGCGAGCCGATTTCATGCCCGTCCGATTGCATTTCCCGGAGTTGGTCCCAGGTCATCATCCCGTCCCAATCTGGACGCATGTGAGCGCCAACAATTTTTTCGAGTCGCTCCAGGTGCCGGTTCCGCTCACCAGGATCGAGCAATTTGGCTGCGGCCACTGCGGCGTTCACAGGGTCGGCTGCATCGCCCGATACCCCCCAGTCGGCAAGCCAGGTGCGAAGTTCGGATTCGCTGCGCTGCCGGAGCCTCTGCACGGCATAGGCGATTCTGTCGTGCCAAAGGACTTCATTGCTCTCGATGGCGTCTGTGACGACATAAAAGCTTGCACGCATGTTCATTGCATTCAGCACAGGCAATGCAAAGAGATAGTTGTCGAGCTGACCATCGTCGAAAGTAACCGCCAACGGCGGCTTCTCGGAGCGTTCCCCGGATTGATGCAGTCTTGCACATTCGTAAAGGCTCCCCACCGAATAATGGTCCTGGAAAACCTCCAGGAACCGCTTGAGTTCCTCGGGTGTCACGGCAATACCGGGCAGCGGGTATTGGCCCAGAATCGTCGCGGGCAATACGCGGTGGAAGGTCACGATGGTGAGCTTGTCTCGCGCGCGAACGGAGGGGTGCGTGATGCGACCGGCAAGAAGGATCTCTGCGGCCGCATCGCGTACGAGGTGCTTAGCTTTCTTCAATGGGGGCTCCGTGCACCTGTGCGGAATCCATCAGGTATTCCGGAACCGCCGCATGCTGCTTGCAAGAATCCATGTCAATCCTCCCATTTCAATGATCCAGTTGTATCGAAGCCCTGCAAAATCTGCGTTCAAAAGCCGATCGACCTGATGAAACGACGCTGCCCGAATCATGACAAAAAGCAGCAGTGCAAATCCCCCAATGAGTGCAGACAGTGTCGCCTGATGAGAGCCCCATGCGAGAAAGAGGAGGGCGACCATGAAAGTCAGGCCCAGAATGCCCGCGCCGGCAATGAATGCCAGCTGAGTTTGCCTGCGACTCTCATACCATCCTTCACGCTGAGCGACGATACGGCCCAACTCGGTCAGCGCACTTTGCAGGTCCAGTTGTTTGTTGATTCCCAGTGCAATCAATGCCATGAGCAGCACCTGCCAGACCCAACGCTCGCGATCCTGGCGGGCAAAGTCAACGCGCCTCAGCAGCATCCATATGGATGCTGCGGTGGTGGCATACAGGAGCACCGTGAGCCATCCTCCGATCGATGGGTCCCCCAAGCCTGGAGACCAAGTGCCTATCATGCCTTGAGCCAAGTGAAAGCCTTTGTGAGCTGATTACTTGTATTCAATGATCTGGGCGGCGTCGCCTTTGATTCTGGTCCAATGGAATTTCAGGATGCCCAGGGTTTCGGCGAACTTGCCCACCAGCATGAACCATGCCGTGAGGAAAGAGCGGTTTTTCCGCCAAAGGCGAAAGAGCTGGAGCGGGTAGATGCTCAACAGCATCATCCACCAGGGCCCCCAAATCAGCGCCAATGCAGTAACCGTCAGAGGAATTCCCGCTCCCCACAAAAGTGCCCTGTGTGTCTCGGCAACACAGTGGCGTTCCGGGAGGCCCCCGTGCAGCCATGCGCCTTCAGCGTATGCATGACCCGCTCTCATGCTGCGCTTCCACCATTGGCCGAAGCGTGTGATCGCCGCATCGTGCAAAGTCATTTCGTGATCCAGCCGGTAAATAGACCAGCCCTTTTGTCGAAGTCGCACACAAAGCTCTGGTTCTTCACCGGCAATCATCGAGCCTCTATAACCATTCACGGAAGTGATGGCAAGGGTCCGCATGACCGCATCACCCCCGCATTGGCGGGCTTCGCCAATCGGTGTGTCCCATTCTTGATCACACAAGCGGTTGTACATGGTTTGCTGTGGGAAACGTTCACGCCGCCGCCCGCAAACCACCGCACAGTCCGAATGGTCTTGCAGATATTGGATGCTTGCGTGGAGCCAGCCGGGAGCAACTTCACAATCGCCGTCGACGAAAAAGATGTATTCGATGAAAGGCTGGAGCTCCAGGAGGTGAAAAACCCCTTCGTTGCGCGCTCTTGCTGCCGTGAATGGAGCGGACATGTCGAGTTCAACCACGCTGGCGCCCATCTCTGCCGCCATCGTTCTTGAGGTGTCGGTCGATCCAGAATCGACGTAGACAATCTGCGCATCGAAATGCTTGACAGAATCCAGGCAGCGCCTGAGCCGTTCGCCTTCATTCCTCCCGATCACTACCACGCCAAGGGTTGTATGGGCCTGGGCGGATGTCATGGATAAAGATGCTCCAGTCATTCGCACTTAAGAATCAATGAGTAGAGCGACTGGCCAGGTGTGCCCTGCCTTGTCGCGTTGAATGTCAACGTGGCAAAGAGGAGATCGTATTGGCCACGATCTCCTGCATCCTTTTCACGGTTTCTGGGCGCATCGGTGGATAGATTTTTCCATCCCAGGTCTTGTGATTCCAGTACGGCCGGCCCCAGAGATCCTTGAGGTTGGAAGTGAGACCCACCGGGCTCTTTCCGGTGAGCACGGCATAGTGGGCCAAGGCCACCGCATATTTGCCATAGTGGTTGGTGTGAATGTCATCAGAAAACAAATCCTGAATGGATTTCCATTCTGCGAACTCACCCGCATCAATGGCGTCGGAAAGGGCGGCAAGAACGGTTCCTCCCGGAATGATCCGTATCGGCGGAGCGCTTGGCCTGGCGGCATTCACCTTGTCGACGATGCGCTCCCACATCTTTGCATCGGCGTCAATCCGTTCGCGCCACTTCAGATTCCGATTGGGCGCATCCTTGTCATACGGTGAGTTGTTGGGCGTTCCGCTGGTGAGGAAGTGCCAAGTCGAATAGTAATAAATCCGGATGTCTGGCCGATGTTTTCTGGCAAAGTCGGCGATGCGTCCAAGATAATCGACCGTCTCTGCCTCCATGCCAGGGCCGCCGCGCGGAACGCTGTCGGTCAACACCAAGGTATCGAATTCGCCCTTGCTGAGGTGGATGTCGTAACGGCCGCCGAAATGGGGCTCGAACTGATCATTGCGGTCTTTTGCCTCCCATTGCCAGCGCAGCGGCGCTCCGGGGATTTCCTGCTGGCGCAGCGAAAATCGAGACCCTCGGTCGCTTTCTACCAGCGTCCTGGTCATGGCAGGGATGTCGCTCAGGAGGCTGTGCCCAATATAGAAGACGCTGAACTTGTCATTGGCAAAGGCCGTCGTGCATACGGCAAAACCAACAAGACACGCTGCCAGGTGTTTTTTGAGCATGTTGAAACAGTTCAAATGAGGATCGCTAGCAAAACAGAGTCATCACAAACGCGCTGTGGCAGCCAACTACGCAGGAGCCCCAGACACTAGGGCGCCCATTTGCGAAGGATTGTCTAGAACCAGGCTCGTTGCGTCACGCCTTGCTGTCCTCTGCAAATGCATAAGAAAGTTGTCGGTGGTGCGCAATGAGTGTGGCATAAAGGAGCAGCGTCTACAAGGAACGTCGGAGATCGGGCATCGACGGCCCGCTGATCGCCGTCACTTCTCTTGGCGCCTCGAATTTTCAGCGCTGTGAACGGTCCGTCGGCCGCCTCATCGTGACGGAGGCTCCCCGCAAGTGTGGATCACATTGTCCGAGAAAAGCGTTAAGAGTTCTCACATGGGCGCAAAATCGACGGCACAGGGAGTCAGACAGTGTGCGGTGCTGTGAAAATGGTCGTGCGCTTGCTGGCGCGCCTCAGAGGACGGCAGCTATGCGGCTCCAAGCAGACACAAACGTGCGCGGTGGTAAGCTAGATTGATTAATGGAGCGAAGCGATGACATTGTCCAAATACCTCAGGTTCGCGATCCTTTGCTTGACGAGTTGTGCCGCGTTCGCCCAATCGTCGAGCCCTTACATCCTGCGTCATGGTGATTCACTGATGGTCTCCGTATGGCGCGATGAAGCCTTGCGCATGGAAGTGCGGGTCCTGCCAGATGGCAGCATCACCTTTCCTCTGGCCGGGCGGGTGGAAGTGGCCGGTTTGAGCACTCCGGAGGCGGAAGCGCGCGTGGCCGAAAAGCTCAGGAAGTACATTCCGGAGGCTGTGGTGACGGTCGCAGTGATCGGAACAGACGGCAGTCGCGTCTATGTGTTGGGTAAGGTGGTCAATCCGGGCCCCGTCGTATTGTCAGGGCCCAATACAACCGTTCTCCAGATGCTGAGCCAGGCGGGTGGCCTGGACCGGTTTGCCGACGGCAATTCGATCCGCGTGCTTAGGAATACGCCGTCAGGGCCTAAGGTGTTGCCAGTTCGCTACGACGACTTGATCAAAGGATCACAGCTCGACACCAACGTCGTCTTGATGCCTGGCGACACGATTCTGGTGCCGTGAGCATGAAACGCGTACTCATGCGCAGGCTTCTGGCCACGTCGCTGGTCGTCGCTGCCCCCTATGGGTGGGCACAACATTCTCTGACCGTACCGCTCGAGGTCGAAAGCGTTACCAATCCTGGGCTGGCTCCGGACGGGGAGGGCCGTGTAACCGTGTTCCGTCTGGCCCCACGCTACGAAATCGAGTCGGTGCGTGATGATGTGAGAACGGTACTGACCATGGGTGTGGCCATCGAGCAGTCGAGCAACACCGCACTGAGCGCCAATCGCAACCTTCCTGACGTTGGCTACACCTTGGAGTTGAGCCGTCCTACGTCTGTTCTCAGTTTGAGTGCATCCTATGGCCGGGACTCTACCCGCTCTTCCGAATTTGCAGATTTTGGACGTGTCTCGGTCGACAGTACCCAGGAAACCGGCGTGCTCGGGGCAAGATGGACCAAGGATCTGGCGCCGAACACCCGGATGAATCTGGGAGCGGTGCATACCCGTGTGAGCTACGACGCCCCCTTGCTCGAGGACTACCACGAGACGGCGGCATCCATCGCCATTGAGCGTGATCGTGGGGAAGACGAAACGTATTCCCTGGAAGCCAGTGCCGCGCGCCTGGTGCCCGACGGCGAGTCGGAAAACGACTCGCGTGCGGGACTGTTGTTCAGGTATGAGAGGCCATTGAGTGAAGTCCTGACCTTGACCTCTGAGGTGGGCGTGGTGCGTACCAGCGGATCGAGAAGCCAAACGGATCCGGTGGGGCGGCTTCAATTGGCGTATGCCGGCGAGCGGTTTTCGACCTCAGTCGGGTGGGCTCGAAATGTGGCGGCTGGCGGTACGGTTGGGGGCTATCTGCGCACGCAGGAAGTGGACTGGACCCTGAACTATGTGGTGACGTCCAGCACCTCACTCTCGCTACGGGCCAGCCGGGCCCAGTCTCTTGCCCCTGAAGACACCACGGGTTCCAGTTTTTCTGCGCGGTTGCTGTCCGAGCTCACGCCGTTCTGGTCGATGAGTTTCGGGATGGAGCATCGGCGACTGAGAGCTGCAGACGGTCGTGCAAGCGGCAATCTCGTTGGACTCGGGCTTGTCTACTCGCACCCCAATTTCTGAATCTTGCGTACCATGGCGGCCGACTATCAACTGACATTTCATGATTACCTGTCCATCGTTCGCCGTTGGGGGGTGGTGATCATCCTTGTCATCGGATCCGTCCTTGCGGCCTCTGTGGTGATCGCTTTGCTCGCTCCCAGGGTCTACGAGTCCTACGCGACGATTCTGGTCGAGGGACCTCGGATACAGGCCGATGCGGGCGGAGCAGGCAATGCAAATCCCGCAGAGGATCGCGTCCAAGTTCTTCGCCAGAGGCTCATGACGCGGGAGAATCTGCTTCGCATCGTGCGAAAGCACGAGCTGTTTCCCGAAGAGGCCATGTCGAGTCCGGGCAAGGAAATCGAGGTGACTGAAGCGATGCGAGGCAGCATTGGTGTACAGGTGATGACTCTCGGGGGAGGCGACTGGCAGAGGCCCGCCTCCGTCTCCTTCAACCTGTCGTTTCAGCATTCGGAACCTGAAAAGGCTCTTGCGGTGGCGCAGGAACTGGTGACGCTGTTTCTGCAGAGCAATACGCAGTCGCGTGTCGAGCAGGCCGCAAGAACGACCGAGTTCTTCAATGCAGAAGCCGAGAGACTGAAAGAGCAGCTTGAGCAACTGGAACGGGAGATCGCTGCGTACAAGCAGCGTCAGGGTGGGGTGATGCCCGATGCCACAAGCAATGCAAGCATCCAGGCGCTGGAGGCCGACCTGCGCGGCGCCGAGCGCGATCATCAGGCTGCCCTGGATGAGTTGCGCAGACTTGAAGTGGAGCTGGCGGGTGCGCGGGCAGGCGTGATGGCGCCGGGTGCAGGCGCCTCCATAGGGCCAACATCCACTGAACAGGAGCTGGAGCGGGCCCGAGCTGAGCTGGCTCGCATCAGGGGAATCTATACCGAGAGTCATCCTGATATCCGTGCGCAGATACGCCGAATCGAAACCCTGGAAAAGGCGGTAATTGCTGAAGCCAATGCCGTCAGCCCATCGCGCACCGCTGCCGCCGCTCAGGCGCAACTGGCCGTTTCTCTGCTGGAGGCGCAGATTTCCTCGACACGTGCTCGAGCGGAACTGTCAGCGGATCAACAGCGCAGCCTTCGAGCCAACATTGCGCGGCTTCGGTCACAGGTGCTGAGAGCGCCGCAGGTGGAGCGAGACCTGGCCGTCTTGCAGCGCGACTACGATTCGGCCCAAGCCAAGTATGAAGACCTGCGTGCCAAACAACTGTCTGCGCAGGTGGTCGAAAACATGGAAGGCGGGCAGCAAGCCGAGCGGTTCACGTTGCTGGAGCCGCCCTTGTTGCCGGAATACCCGATCAAGCCCAGTCGCAAAAAAATGGTGGCATTGGGCTTTTTCCTTTCCTTGGCCGCTGCTGCCGGCGTGGTGGTGGTGCTTGAGAACCTGTTTGCGCGCGTGCGTGGCGTCAATGCGGTGAGCGCCATCACAGGGCAGCGCCCCTTGGTGGTTGTCCCCTACATCTCGACCATGGCAGAACAGAGGGCGGCGCATGCTCTGCGCAAGCGGTCGGCATGGTTGATCGCGAGCGCAGGACTGTTGTGCCTGGCGCTGATCCATCTGTTCATCATGCCCCTGAACACCCTGTTGATTGCTATGTTTGCCCGCCTGGGTTGAAGGTCCTCTGCCACATGGAACGCATCAAGCTCGCCATCGAGAAAGCGAAAACAGGGGGCCGCATCGCTCTGGCGACGGCCAATGAGCCGGAGATCGATCCGACCCCGGTTCCGGAGGATGCAGCACCAGAAGTGGTGAATCCGGCTCCCGCTTCCATCCAGTATCAAAAAACCCCGGTCGTCAGACTCGACGAGAGGCATCTCGAGCAGCATCGCATCGTGGCCCATCAGAAGTCGCATCAGGCCAGTTGGGCCTTTGATGTGCTGCGAACACAGGTGTTGCAACAGATGGAAGAAAAGGGGTGGCGGACGCTGGCCATTACCTCTCCCACGGTGGAGTCGGGCAAAACCTTGATGGCCATCAATCTTGCCATCAGCATCGCGCAGCAGCCAGATCGGACAGCGTTGCTGGTGGATTTCGACTTTCGGCGGCCCAGGGTGGCTGCGTCGCTTGGGCTTCACCAGAACCAGTCACTTAATGAAGTACTTGAGGGCAAGGCCGATGTGGCCGCTGCCTTGGTCAATCCTGGCATGGAGCGCCTGGTGGTATTGCCTACCCACAGGCCGATTGCCAAGGCTGCCGAGGTGCTTTCTTCTACCAAAGTGAATCATCTGATCGCCGACTTGCGTAACCGTTACCAGGACCGGACGGTGATTTTTGATCTTCCGCCGATGCTGGTGGCTGACGATGTCATGGCTGTGCTGCCGCACATGGACTGCGTACTGCTGGTGATTGCAAATGGGGCCTCGTCCGAGACAGAGATCGAGGAGTGCATGATGCGACTTGCCAAATCCAACCTCCTGGGCGTTGTCCTCAACAAGGAAGAGTCGTCAACCCAAGCCAACTATTACTGAGATGCCTGCGCCTTCCGGCCGCTCCCGGCATCTGCGATTGGCCCGTCTGACGTCGGTTGCTGGTTCACGCCTGGGCGTCGACCGCATGGTCATGCGAAACCCCGTTACGGGGATCCACTGACGATGCCAGAACACCTGCGTGCGTTGGTGGTGGTGCTCGTATTGAGCGTCACTGTCCTTTACATTGCCCGGCCGGCTCTGGTCCAGCTCGTCGATGCCAAGACATTTTCGCGCTGGCGGATGCTTTGGGTGTGCATGACCCTGGCTCTGTTCCTGGCGCACAGCTATTGGCTGTATGTCTTCATGGTTGCGGCGTACGCATTGGTGATGGCGCGCAGGGAGGCCCATGTCATGGGGGTGTACTTCCTGTTGCTGTTCGTGGCGCCGCCAGCCAGCACCGAGGTGCCAGGCATGGGCTTGGTGAATTACATCCTCGTTCTCAACCAGTACCGCCTGCTCGCCCTTGTGCTTTTACTGCCTGCGGCCATTGCTTTGTTTCAACGCTCTTCGACGCTGAAGTGGGGTCGGTCATCGGTGGATTGGATGGTGTTGGCCTATTTGGTGTTGATTTCGCTGCTGCGTTTTCGCGAGGCCAACCTGACGAGTGGATTGCGCGACATTGTCACCATAGGCCTTGATGTGTTTCTTCCCTATTACGTGGCCAGCAGGAGTCTTCGCAGCCTGAATGGCTTCAAGTATGCGCTGGCAGGATTTGCCATGAGCGCAATGATGTTGACGGCCATGGCAGTGATCGAAGTGGTGCTGAGCTGGCAGCTGTACTTCTCGGTGCTGAATGCGTTGGGGCTCAATTCCATGGAATTTGGCGGATACCTTTACCGCGGCGCCTTTCTTCGTCCCAATGCCACTGTGGGCAACTCGATCGTGTTCGGCTATGTGGCAATGGTGGCCCTGGGTTATTTCTTCTTCCTCAAGGAATATGTGGAACCTGCCAAGCTGAAGTGGCTGGGCGTGGGGCTGCTGTTGATGGGTGTGGCCAGTTCCTTGTCCCGGGGCCCTTGGGTGGGGGCTGGTTTTTTGCTGGTCGTGTATCTGATCCAGGGGCCGCGTGCGCTCAAAAAGCTGACCACCACGGTGCTGGTGATTGTGGCCGCCTGGGTGATGCTCAACGTGCTTCCCATGGGAAAAGTCGTGCTCGACATGCTGCCATTTGTGGGGACGGTCGATGAGTTCAATGTGGAATACCGTGCCAACCTCCTGACCAGCGCCTTGCCGGTGATCGAACGCAACCTTTGGCTCGGGTCGGTGGACTATCTCCGTGCGCCGGAGCTCCAGGTGATGGTGCAAGGCGATGGCATCATCGACATCGTGAACACCTATGTCGGTGTGGTGCTCAATGCGGGGCTGATCGGGCTGGGGCTCTTCGTGGGCGCATTTGTGCTCGCGTTCAAGCAAGTCAGGGCCGCGACGCGCAAGGCGGTCACACATGGGGCTGAGGCCGTGGTACTTGGCCGAGCGTTGTCGGCCACCCTGGCAGCCGTCATGTTGGTGATCTACACGGTCAGCAGTATTCTGGCTGTGTCCGTGGTCTACTGGACAGTGCTCGGCGTCTGCGTTGCCTATGTCGGCTTGATGAAGCAACCCGTGAGCGGTCCTGAACCGTCCGCATCCTGATGGATCCCCAAGCGTCAATTCCACTGCCTGAGTCCACTGGGCCTGATCGTGCCGCGTTTTCGGCTCGGGCTCGCGCAGGTACGGGCTGGGTCGTCGCCGGATTCGGGATAGGCCAGGCATTGCGTCTGGCGGCGAACATCGCCTTGGCCGCCTTGCTCTTCGAAGAAGCGTTTGCATTGATGGCCATCGTTGCTGCGGTGATGCAGGGCCTGTCCATGTTCTCTGACCTTGGGTTGCAGCCTAGTGTGGTGCAGAACTGCCGAGGTGACGAACCCGACTTCCTGAATACTGCGTGGACCTTGCAGGTGATCCGCGGTGCGGTGCTGTGCCTGACAGCGGCTTTGCTCGCATGGCCTTTGGCGACCCTCTATGGCGCCAACGATCCTATGGCGCTGGAGTTGCGCTGGCTCATCCCGCTGGTGGCGCTCACTGCGCTGATCGACGGTGTGCAGTCCTCCCGCATGTTGAGTGCCGCACGGCAGATGCAGTTGGGTACGGTGACCCGGCTGGAGCTGTTGGTGCAGATGTGCAATGCCATCGTGATGGTGGGGCTGGCGTGGCTTACCCGCTCGGTGTATGCGCTGGCCATCGCTGCCGTGTTGGCAGCTGGCCTGCGCACGTTTCTCTCTTACTGGATGCTACCCAACCGGGCGCATCGTCTCATGCTGGACCCCGCCTCCGTGCGGGAAATTTTCTCGTTTGGCAAATGGATTTTCCTGAGTACCTTGCTGTCCTTTCTGGCGCTGCAGATCGACCGCCTGGTGTTTGCCGGCTTGTTTCCTTTGGCAGAGGTGGGGGTCTATTCGATCGCGGCGAGCCTGGCATTGATGGTGTCGGCGCTGATCGGGACCCTTCAGACAAAGGTGATTTTCCCGTGGTACGCGCGGATGCTTGACGAAGGCGTGGGCCTGGATGAAGCCTTCCGAAGAACCCGGGCGCCGGTACTGGTGGTGTCCACCTACATGGCGACGCTCCTCATCGTAGGGGCCACCAGCTTCTTCGAACTCGCGTACGACCATCGCTATGCGCAAGCTGGCGTTTTTCTGCCCATTCTCGCGGTCGGGGTGTGGTTCGGTTGTCTGGAGAACATGTATGGCGCGGCCTTCCTCGCCACCGGGCACTCCAGGTGGGTGGCGGTTGGTGGCGCGGTGAAGCTGTTTTGCTTTGCGTCACTGCTGGTGCCTCTGATGGTCTGGGATTGGGGCCTGACCGGCGCAGCGGTTGTGGTTGCAACTTGCGAAATGGTAAGAGCCATGGTCAACCAGTACCTTGGCCGGCAGTTGGGTCTTCGCAACTTGCGCATCGAATCGGCGATGCTGTTCATGCTGTTGCTGGCCTCGGGCTTGGGCCTGCTGGTGGTGGAGCATGTGCCCTTGGTGGCGGAACAGCACCCCTCGATTCGTTTGCTGATCCTTGGTTCGCTGGTCACGCTGCTTTTTTCCCCTGTGTTGGTGCGCGTTGGTCTCCCCATCTTGCGCTATCGTGCGGGTAAAAGTGACGCAGATCCTGCATCGCTTTCAGCGCCACATCCCTGAGAGAACGCGACCTCAGGATCGCGGCAACGTCGGTCCCACAGGAGCCTGCTCACCGAACCGGTTTGAGTGTCGTGGCCTGTTCGAGTGCTCTTGGCAGTGCGTCAATGCCGATCACTCAGCCACAAAGTGCCCACTTTTCCCTCCCCGCTTCTCCAACAGCCGCACACCGTTGACAGTCATGCCTCGGTCCACCGCCTTGCACATGTCGTAGATGGTCAACAGTGCCACGCTGGTGGCGGTGAGGGCTTCCATTTCCACGCCGGTCTGGCCGGTGCATTCGGCCGTGGCGCGGCATCTCACCGATGGCGGGTCAGGTAGCACGTCGAATTCGACCGCCACGCGGGTGAGCGCGATCGGATGGCAGAGCGGGATGAGCTCACTGGTCCGCTTGGCGCCCTGGATGCCGGCGATGCGGGCAATGCCGAGCACGTCGCCCTTTTTGGCGCTTCCGCTCTGGATCAGGGCCAGGGTGGCCGGTTCCATGGTGATGAAACCTTCGGCCATCGCCACGCGGTGGGTGTGCGCCTTGGCCGCCACGTCGACCATGTGCGCCTGCCCTTGCGCGTCGAAGTGGGTCAGGGGGCTGGCGCTGGCGGTACTGTCTGTATCAGCCGAAACCGGGTGGGAGGGCGTATTTGATGGTGTCATGGCCTGACTTTGCGTGTGCTTTACGGAAACCTCGCTGGGTTGGCGGCATCATACGGGGATGAGCGTTCCTACCTGCCCGCCCTCCACGCCAGCATCAGCGCGCTGGCTATCTGCTTTACTGGCGGTGTCGCTGGCCATTCTGCCCGGCAGCTGGGCCGGTGCACAGCCGGTGGGTCTGCCCAGTCTGGGTGACGTGCAAGGCATGTCGATCGCGGCTGAGCGGCGTCTGGGCGATCGTATCGCGCGCGATATCTACCGCGATCCGGACTACCTGGACGATCCGGTGCTGAGCGACTACCTGCAGCTGATCTGGCAACCGCTGCTGGGTGCCGCGCGCACGCGCGGCGAGGTGCCGCCCGAACTGGCCGAGCGCCTGGCCTGGGAGCTGGTGATTTCGAGGGATCGGCGGGTCAATGCTTTTGCGCTGCCTGGGGGCTATCTGGGTGTGAACCTTGGGCTGATCGCCGTGACCGACACCACCGGGGAGTTGGCCTCGGTGATGGCGCACGAGCTCAGCCACGTGTCGCAGCGCCACATCGCGCGCATGCTGACCCGCCAGGACAAGATGGCGCCCTGGATGCTCGGGGCCTTGATCCTGGGTGCGCTGGCCGCGCGAGCCAACACCGATGTGGCCAACGCCGCCATCGTTGGCAGCCAGGCGGTTGCGGCACAGACGCAGCTGAACTTCTCGCGCGACATGGAGCGCGAGGCCGATCGGGTTGGCTTCGGCGTGATGACAAGCGCAGGATTTGACGGGCTGGCCTTTGTGACCATGTTCGACAAATTGCAGCAGGCCAACCGGTTGAACGACGATGGTGGCTTTCCGTACCTGCGCAGTCACCCGCTCAACAGCGAGCGCATCGCAGACATGCGCGCCCGTTTGCCGATGGCAACCACCCCCGCATCTCCAGGCGCTGCCCAGAACGGACCCCTGCGAGAGCCTGCGGGGCCTGATCGCAGGGGTGGGCTGCTGCTCGACCTGCCCAAGGCTTCGGGATCAGCGGCACAGATGTCCCCTGCCCTGCATCCGCTGATGGCGGCGCGCGCCAAGGTGTTGGCAGAAAAGGGCACCGACCGCATGGGCGCCTGGTTGCAAAACGGCCGTGGCCCCGAGGCCTCACCCGGCGACCGTTACGCGGCCGCCTGGTCGGCACAGCGACTGGGCCAGCCAGCATCGGCTCGTGAATTGGCCCAGACGCTGCGCAGGCAGGTGACGCCGGATGTCGCCTGGGTCGTTGACGCCTTGTTGCTGGAGCTGATGTTGTCGCCCAGCCGTGATGCTTCGGCTGGCGCTGCTTGGTCCGAACCCCACAAGGCGATGCGTGACCAGGCGCTGGCCAGTGGCAGTCGTGCCTTGCTGCTGCTGGGTGCCCAGGCAGCCATTGCCTCGCGCGAACCGCAGCTGGCAGAGGCACGGCTGCAGAGTTGGGTGGTGGTTCATCCGCGTGATGCACTGGCCTGGGAGACATTGGCCCGGGTCCACCATGCCCAGGGGCAGACATTGCGAGCCATTCGGGCTGAAGCCGAGTCGCGCGTGGCGCATCTGGATTATGCCGGCGCGCTGGAGCGTTACCGGGGGGCGCAGGCTCAGCCGGTGGCGGTGCGAAACGCAGATCCCATGACCATGGCCATTGTGGACAGCCGCCGCCGCGACGTGGAACGCCTGTTGCGCGAGTTCGAAAAGGAAGAGCCCGGCAGCTGATCAGCGTGGAAAGATGGCACGGATCGCCGCGTCCACCACGAGCATCAGCAGCGAATAGATCACCGAGCCCAGCATGGCGGCCCAGAAACCATTGACGCCAAAACCGGCCAGCAAGCCCGAGGCTGCCCAGAACAGCAGGGCGTTGATCACAAACAGGAACAGTCCCAGGGTGACCACGGTGACCGGCAGCGTGAGGATGACGAGCACCGGGCGCAGCAACACATTGAACAGCCCGATCACGGCCGCAGCGATCAGTGCCGAACCGTATCCCTGCAGTTGAACGCCAGGATAAATGTAGGCCACCAGCAGCAGGGCACAGGCTGCGAGCAGCCATTTGGCGATCAGTTTCATGTCAGTGACGCCCGGGCTGACGCGCGCCCTCGGGGGGCAGTGAACGAAGTGAGCGTGGGGGTTGTTTCATGTCAGTTGGGCGGGTGTGGTGGTTCCGTCAGGGGCAGCTTGCGCCGGTGCAGAACGGAAGAAAGCACCGAGGCCGCGATGAAGGCCACCCCGATCAAGCCGGTGATGACTTCGGGCACATGATAGACCGTGCCGGCCAGCATGATCACCGCGAGCGCGCCGATCGCGTAGTGTGCGCCATGCTCAAGGTAGATGTAGGCGCCCAGCGTGCCCCTGTTGACAAGGTAGATCGTCATGGACCGCACGAAGATGGCGCCGATGGCCAGGCCCAGCATGATGATGACCACATCGCGCGTGATCGCGAAAGCGCCGATCACGCCGTCGAATGAAAAAGAGGCGTCCAGCACCTCAAGATAAAGAAAGCCCGCAAACCCGGTGCGCTGAACGGTCTTGACCGCGGCATCGCCCTGGGCCTCGTCAGCGAACAAGGCACCCACGGCATCGACCGCCAGGTAGAGAAGAATGCCTGAGACACCGGCCACAAACACGCGCATCTGATCAGCTTCCGGCAACCACCACAGTCCGGAGAAGATCACCGAAAGTGCGATGAAGACACTGATTTCGTCAAACTTGGCGATGCGGGTGAGGCGTTCCTCCAGGGGCCCGAGCCAATGGGTTTCCTTGTTCACATCGAACATGAAATTGAGGAACACCAGCAGCAGAAAGGTGCCGCCAAACGCCGCAATCACCGGGTACACACTCGTCAACACGTCAGAGTAGGCTTGTGGCTGGTTCAGGGCCATCTGCATGGTCTCCATCGATCCGATGCCGGCCGAGACGCTCACGATCACGATGGGAAACACCAGCCTCATGCCGAACACGGCCACCAGAATGCCCACCGTGAGGAACAACTGGCGCCAGAAGGGGCTCATGCCCTTGAGCACGCCTGCATTCACCACCGCGTTGTCGAACGACAGGCTGATTTCCAAAATGGCCAGGACAAACACCAGCCAAAGCGCCGTCCAGAGCCCCATGGGAGACTGCAGCCCCCACCACCCCGCGACCGCCAGGCAGAGTGCGCTGAAGGCAAAAGAAAAGCCGAACGTTTTCATCAGCATGGTGTGTCGCCAAGTGCAGTGGGAGGGTGGCGAATTCTAGGCGTTGCGCATGTGAACGGCTGTGCGTAGAAGCCACAGCGATCGGTCTGTGGCTATCATGGCCCTCCCCAACTCTGAAGCACGCATGGCAGGCATTCACATCACCGACATCGAGGCCGCGATCAACTACTGGCGTGAGCGCTCACCTTCGCCGGACGGCATATCACTGGCCAAAGAGCTGCGTGCCCTGGCCGAAGTCTACGCCCTGCTGGTTTACTTTCACGAAACCGAAGCCGATGAAAAGACCTTGCCGCCCGCCGCACACCTGGCGTGGATGACCTGGTTCGAAACCATGCCCGACACCCCCTGCATTGCCATCTGCTCAACCAGCCAGGGTGATGCGGTCTGCAAAGGCTGCGGACGCACCTTCGACGAGGTCCAGCGCTGGACCGAAATGACGCCGGGTGAAAAGCGCACGAGCTGGCGCCGCATCACGATCGAAGGCGATGCCTGGCGGTTCAACCGCTACGCGGAGCGCGCCCTAGAGGGGTGAGGCACCCCCCGCAGCGGCGGAGCGTGGGGGCCGCCGAGCCTGTCGCCGGGCCGCCCCAAGGCAGGCTCAGCCCCCTCGGGGGGCAGCGACCCGCGCCAGCGGCGGAGCGTGGGGGCCCTTTTCTAGGCGGGTACAGCGTAGTTCGCCTGCGTCAGGTGGTCCACGCCGCAATCCACCGTGCCAATCCAGTCGATGAATTCCTGCACCGCAGCCCCCGCCATGGGTGCGCCGTGTTGTGGCACGATCATCTTTATCGGCAAGCTGCGCGCCATGTTGGCCCACAGGCGCAGCACCTTGTTCGACACCATGTACCGGCGGTGGAACGCTTCCATTTTGGGGATGTGGGTGGCCAACGAGGTCACTGGTTTGCTTGCATCGAGCGACGTGCCAATGGACACGCCCAGGTCACCCGAGAACAGGATGCGGCTCACAGGGTCCCAGAACTGGAAATTGCCCTCGGAGTGCATGAAATGCGCTGGCAGCGCCACCAGTTCGGTGTTGCCCAGGGGAATACGCATGCCGGGGTCAGGGATCCCGATGATGCGGCCCTGGGTCTTGCCCGGCTTGCAGAAGTGCGGGGCGAATCGTTCCCACAGGCGCGAGATGTAGAGCGTGGCCTGGGTGCTGGTCATCCAGCGGTCCAGCGAGGCGATGATGTCCGGGTCTGCGTGTGAGGCAAGAATTTTCGATAGCTTGTTGGGCGGAAAGAAGCGCCCGATGGTAAGCAGCAACTCGTTGTATGCCATGTTGCCGCCCGGGTCGATGATGGCGCCGGAGTCGCCATGGATCACGAGGAACTGGTTCGCCTGCACGGCTTCGCCACCCTCGTCGCTGAGGTTGGCAAACATGAGGCACACATGGCCATTCTGATTAAAAAGTTCGATGGCCATGGCCGCGTTTCTCCTTGGAAATCAAGGAAGAAACTGTAGAGGCGAGACCCCGTATCCCGTTTGCGCCAAGTCAAGCAGCCTGCTGGATGCTCACTGCGCAAACACAATTCCGTCACACAATCCGCGTGTTAAAGCGTGGTCGGCGTGAGAAGTTCCAGTCCAGGGCACCCGAGGAACCGGCTTTGCAGGGCCTCTGGGTGCGCCCCCCTTTCAGGGGGGTGACGCGCCGAAGGCGCGGCGCGGGGGGTTACACCCTTTTTGCCAACTCCGCCGCCTTGCCCACATAGCTGCCCGGCGTCATCGCCAGCAGCCGGTCCTTTTCTGCCTGGGGAATCTCTAGACTCTGGATCAGGCCGTGCAGGGCCTCGGCAGTCACGGTCTTGCCGCGGGTAACCTCCTTGAGCTTTTCGTAGGCACCGGACACGCCAAAGCGGCGCATCACGGTCTGGATCGGCTCGGCCAGCACTTCCCAAGAGGCGTCTAGGTCATCGGCCAGTGCTTCTTCGTTGAGTTCCAGCTTGCCCAGGCCCACGCCCAGCGAGTGGTAGGCGAGCACGGCATAACCCACGGCCACGCCCATGTTGCGCAGCACGGTGGAGTCGGTCAGGTCGCGCTGCCAGCGGCTGATGGGCAGTTTTTCGGACAGATGGCGCAGCAGCGCATTGGCCAGTCCCAGGTTGCCTTCGGCGTTTTCGAAGTCGATCGGGTTGACCTTGTGCGGCATGGTGCTGGAGCCGATTTCGCCGACTTTCAGCTTCTGCTTGAAATAGCCCACGCTCACATAACCCCAGATGTCGCGTGCCAGGTCGATCAGGATGGTGTTGGTGCGCGCGATCGCGTCGAACAGCTCGGCCATGTAGTCGTGCGGCTCGATCTGGATGCTGTAGGGCTGGAAAGTCAGGCCCAGGCCGAGCGGCTCGGGCTGCTCGATCACGTTGCGGCTGAAGGCTTCCCAGTCGAAATCGGGCCAGGCGGAAAGATGAGCGTTGTAATTGCCCACGGCGCCATTCATCTTGCCCAGCAGCTTCACGCCGGCGATCCGCTCGCGCGCGGCGGTCAGGCGCACCACCACGTTGGCCAGTTCCTTGCCCACCGTGGTGGGGCTGGCGGTCTGGCCGTGTGTGCGGCTGAGCATGGGCACGGCGGCGTGCGTGTGCGCCATCTCGCGCAGCTTGGCGATCACCGCGTCCAGCGCAGGCAGCAGCACGGCGTCGCGCGCGCCTTTGAGCTGCAGGGCGTGGCTGGTGTTGTTGATGTCTTCGCTGGTGCAGGCGAAATGCACAAATTCAGACGATCTTTCCAGTTCGGGGCGCGCTTCAAAACGCGACTTGATCCAGTACTCGACGGCCTTGACGTCGTGGTTGGTGGTTTTTTCGATCTCCTTGATGGCCACGGCATCGGCTTCGCTGAAGTTCTTCACCAGTCCCATCAGGTAGGTGCGTGCGCCGGGTGAAAGCGGCTTGAATTCGGCAAAACCGGCGTCTGAAAGAGCGATGAACCAGGCGACTTCGACCTGCACCCGCCGGTGCATGTAGCCTTGTTCGCTCATGAACGGGCGCAGTTGGGCCAGCCGGCCGGCGTAGCGGCCGTCCAGCGGCGAGAGGGCGGAAACAGGGGACAAGGGGTTGGACGCCGCTGCGGCGCTGGAAGTGGGAGTGTGGGAGGTCGGACGCATCGGGGGATTGTAGAAGCCCAGGGTTTCGCCACTGCCGGGGCGATTCTGGCGCTCCGATGGACGGGTTGTGGACGTGGCGAGACACGCCGGGGCATTGTGGCCCTTGTCAGCGCGACGGAACGATCTCACCGATAAAATGGCCAACCCCGGGGAAACCTGTCACATCGCCACCGTCCATGAAACTCATTGGTGCCATCACCAGCCCGTATGTGCGCAAGGTTCGCGTCGTCATGGCCGAAAAGAAACTCGACTACCAGTTCATCCTGGAGGATGTGTGGTCTGCCGATACCACCATCATGGCTTCCAACCCGCTGGGCAAGGTGCCTTGCCTGGTCATGGAGGGCGGCGAAGCGGTGTTCGACTCCCGGGTGATCGTCGAATACCTGGACACCCTGTCGCCGGTGGGCAAGCTCATTCCCGCACAAGGCCGCGAGCGCGCCGAGGTCAAGACCTGGGAAGCGCTTGCCGATGGCGTGCTGGACGCGGCCATTCTTGCCCGCCTTGAGAGCACCTGGCCCGGGCGCAGCGATGAACAGCGCTGCAACGGCTGGATCGACCGCCAACTGGCCAAGATCGACGCCAGCCTGAAGTCCATGAGCCAGGGCCTGGGCGACAAGCCTTTCTGCTCGGGCATTCATTTCAGCCTGTCCGACGTAGCGGTGGGCTGCGCCCTGGGTTACCTCGACTTCCGCTTCCCCGTCATCGACTGGCGCAGCGCCCATCCCAACCTGGCGCGTCTGAGCGACAAGCTGGAGCAGCGGCAGAGTTTCGTCGATAGCCGGCCAGAGTAGGTCCCCCCCGCGCCGCTTCGCGTCACCCCCCCAGGGGGGCGACGCGAGCGGCCTGGCAAAGCCAGTTCCGCCGCATCTCTGGATCAAGTCCCGCGCGCCGGAGAGATTCGGCATTCCAGGGTGGTGGTCCTGCGAGCAGCCACTTCAATCATCACGGCCCGTGCGCCAGAGCGGGAGTCGTTCCAGGGCACCGCGGAACCGGCTTCGCCGGGCCGCCAGTGCCGCCCCCCTCAGGGGGGTGACGCGAAGCGGCGCGGGGGGAGCTCAGTCGGTCGCGCGTCGCTTGATCCAGCGCATGAACGCACCCAGCACCGGCAGCTTCTCGTACAGCTCTTCGGCCGGGTCCCAGTAGTCGCGGTGTTCGCTGATCAGCCCTTCGGGCGTCAGGGTGAGGTGTGAACCGCCGTGCACGACCTGCTGCGTGATGGTGTCAAAGCGCTTGAAGTGGAAGTGGAATTCCCACACCAGAAAGGCGTGCGGGCCGTCCACGATCTGCCGGGTCACGACGAAGCGCGGCTCGTGCAGGCTGAGGAACATGTGTTCAAAGATGCGCGTGATCGCGGGGAGTCCATGCACGTCGTTGAACGGGTCCTTGAAGCGAGCCTCGGCCGCGTACCAGCGTGGAATCTCCGAAAGCGTTTCAGGCGAGATCGACTCGAAATAGCCGCTGACGCCCGCGACTCTGGCGCGAAAATCGATTTGTGCGGCAGGTGCCTCAAGTGAGCTGGGGTGATTCATGTCGCGGTTATAGCCCGGTGAAACGTCGCACCGCCGGGAAGTAGGCGCGGTAAGGCAGCAGACGCAGCAGCTTCATCCAGCGCGTGAAGCGCTTGGGGTAGTGGATGTCAAATTCGCCGCGTCGCCACCCTTCAATCATGGCCTGAGCGGCTTCGTCCGGCGTGATCAGGGCCGGCATGTTGAATTGGTTCTGCGCGGTCAGTGGTGTCTGCACAAAACCCGGGTGCACCACGCTCACGTTCAGTCCCAGTGGCTGCAGGTCGAGGTAGAGCGTTTCGGCCAGGTTGGTGAGCGCGGCCTTGGTCGGGCCGTAGGCCAGGCCTTTGGGCAATCCCCTGAAACCGGCCACGCTGCTGATGAGGCTCACGTGGCCGTTGCCGCGTTCGGTCATGGCCGGCAGCACCGCATGCAGCACATTGAGCGCCCCGGTGTAGTTGATCGCCAGGTGCTGGCGCAAGTCGTGCAGGTCCATGCTGGAGGCCCGCATCTCGTTGTAGTGGCCCGCACAGTACAGCACCATGTCCAACGGACCTTGCGCCAGAATGGCCTGAGCCGCGGCGGCCACTGCGCCCGCATCGGTCACGTCCAGCGGCCAGGCCTGCGCGGCGTTGCCGTTCTGGCCGGGGTGCGCGGCAGCGAAGGTCTGCAAGGGCTCGGTCTTGCGTGCTGACACCAGCACCTGTGCACCGCGCGCATGCAATGCCGACGCGGTGGCTGCACCGATGCCACTGGAGGCGCCAATGAGCCACACGCGCTGGCCGCGCCAGTCGGTGATTGGGGCATTGAACGGTCCCCAGAATCCGCGCACTGGCGCCGCCGGCGGCCCTGTTGGCACCGGGCGCGTGGCGGGTGTCTTGGCGAACGCGGTGGGCGTATCCATGGCGGTGTCGGGTTTCATGCCGGGCGCTTCACGAAAGAGAGCATCACTTCACCGAGCCGCACGCCGAACTTGCTCATCACCGCCTTGTTCAGCATCACGCGGTCGTCCATCAGGTACATCCAGTCGTCGAACTGCACCTCGTAGACCTTGCCGTCCACGGGCAGCGACAGCGTGTAGCCCCAGCGGAAGGTGTTGCCGCGTGTTTCACCCGTGGCCGTGCCGACCACATCACCTGCGGTACCACTGTAGCGACCGTTGCCCAGGTGCTTGAGCCGCCACACGCGTTTCTCGGTGCTGCCGTCTGAATAGGTGAAGTCTTCGTCCAGAACACCCTCTTCGCCCTCCCAGGTGCAGCGCATCACCACGGTGAAGCGGCGGGCGACCTTGCCCGAGCGGTCGAGGAACACGCCGTAGGCGTCCAGCGTGCCGTTGAAGTAGGTGCGCAGGTCAAGCGCGGGCTTCTGTCCGGCGAAGTCGTCGATGGAAGGTCCGGCGCATCCGGTGAGGGCTGCTGCACCGACCACGCTGGCGCCAAGAAGGAGGAGTCGTCGTTGCATGAGGATCTTTCAGGGCTGGGTGCGGGTGGTGGCTGCCGCTGGATGGGGACGTGCGGCAGGGGTGTTTGCTGCGCGGCTTTCGGGGCGAATCACCAGCGCGTAGAGCGCGCTGCCGGCCAGCAGCTTGAGCGCGCAGGGCAGCAGGCAGTAGGCGATGGTCAGGGTCTGCAGTGCGGCCGGGTCGCGCGCGCCAGGCGTGTAGCCGAACCAGGCCAGCAGGGGCAGCGCCAGGCCGGCGGCCAGTGCCAGGTTGAGCTTTGTGGCGAAACTCCACCAGCCAAAGTAGGCGCCCTCGCGCTGGCCGCGTTCGCCGAGTTGTCCGATCAGGCCGGCGAGCATGGCGCCGGGCAAGGCCAGGTCGGTGCCCAGTGCCATGCCGGAGAGTGCACACACGATCAGAAAGGCCGCGATGTCGACCGCGCCCAGGGTCGCGGCCCAGATGAACACCGCCACCGACAACCCCATGCCGGCCAGCCAGGTACGGGCCAGGCCGAAGCGCGTCACCAGCCGCACCCACAGCGGAATCGACAGGGCCGCAAACAAGAAATAGGTGGCCAGGAACGCAGGCTCCACCGATGGCGACGCCTGCAGCCGGTCCTGCACAAAGAACAGCACCAGGGTGGCGGGAATGGCACTGGCGGTGCCGTTGATCACGAACACGGCGAGCAGGCGCTGGAACGCGGGCTGTCGCAGCGGATGGAGTGAGGTGGCGGTCGTGGAAGTAGCGGCTGTCGCTGCGCCGGGCGATGGAACCACCGCGCGTGTCCATGCCCACCAGCCCAGCGCGAGCAGCACAGCGAAGCTGCCCACGGTGGCACCCAGACCGAGCGTGCCGGGCAGCACGGCAGCGATCAGCACCCCCAGCAAGGCGAGCGCTTCCCGCCAGGCGACCACGCGGCTGCGCTGCGCTTCGGTTCCCCCCAGGCGGGCGCCCCACGACTGGTGCGCCACGGCCATAATGCTGTAGGCGGTGTAGGTGATGGCCATCAGCACGCCGGCCCATGCCAGCAGGGCGGTCATGCCAGCGCCGCGTACCTCAGTCGGTGGAAACAGCAGACCCCACAGGCCCAGTGCCAGTACCACCGCAGCCAGGGCACTGGTGCCCAGAACGGTGTGGTGCGAGCGGGTGAAAAGCCGGTCGGTCCAGCGGCCAATCCAGGGATCGAGCACCGCGTCGGCCAGCCGCGCACCGAGCAGCACGGCCCCCAGCAACGCCAGTGGCGCGCCAAAAGCGGTGGCGTAGTGGTTGGGCAGGATCACGTAGAGTGGCAGCGCCACGAAAGCCAGCGGCAGGCCCAGCAGCCCATAGCTCAGGCCCCGGCGCCATGCGCCGGTGCCCATGAACTGCGCGGCCGGTTCCTGCGCAGACGGTGTGGCGCCGGGTGTCATGGTGCGCGCGGCGCACCGCCCGTCTGGCCGATCAGCGTCTCCCGCATCCGGGGTTGTGAGGTCTTTGGCGAGAGCCAGATACCAAAGAAGCTGCGGGAAAACGCTTCATCGGCGATGTCGCCGAGCAGGCGGTCGTTCAGGTAGAAGCGTGCGCCACTGCCGGGCACATGCACGCCGGTGATGCGGTCTCCGCGCTGCACGTCCGGAAACAGCGTGCTCATCGCCTTGAGCCAGCGGTCGGACTGCCCAGGTTCCATTTCTGTCACGTTGCGCATCTCGTCAACCGATCGCTCCGCGATATCGCCTCCCTTGAAGCTGCGCAGATAGCTCAGCTCCAGCCCGAAACGATGGTCTCCGAACTGTTCGGCGTTGAACCCGTTGACCGTGAAGAGGCGCGCGTCGTAAACCTCGAAGCCCCACACCCGCAGCCGCACTTTGTCCGTGCCCGACTTGCCCTGCAACGCAGCGCTCACCGTCGGCTCGGGTGCGCTGGCGAGCAACGACGCCGGCATCCACGCGGCGATGGCGATCAGAAGGGTCGACAAGAATGAGGCGCTAAGAGGTTTCATCGGATACAGCCCAGTCAATGCCGTCGTCGGCGCGAAATGTCTCAGTCCAGGGCACCCGAGGAACCGGCTTTGCCGGGCCTCTGGGTGCGCCCCCCTTGAGGGGGGTGGCGCCGCAGGCGACGCGGGGGGTGCTCTCTCTCCGGCGCGAAATGTCCCAGTCCATGGCACCCGAGGAACCGGCTTTGCCGGGCCGCCAGGTGCGCCCCCCTTCAGGGGGGGGCGCCGAAGGCGACGCGGGGGGTGCTTCCAACACATACTGAACAACATCAATGCTGCCCCCGCTGAAAGCGGCCTCGCAATACGCCAGGTAGAACTCCCAGATGCGCAAGAACTTCTGGTCGAAGCCGAGCTTCAGCACCTCTGCCTGTTCGTGCATGAAACGTTCGCGCCAGAGGACCAGGGTGCGGGCGTAGTCGGGGCCAAAGGCGAATTCGTCCACCACCTCCAGGCCTGCGGCGGCCGCCTGTGCGCGCAACTCGCGGGGGCATGGCAGGCAGCCTCCGGGGAAGATGTATTGCTGGATGAAGTCGGTGCCCTTGATGTAGCGGTCGAAGTGCGCGTCGTCGATCACGATGCTCTGGATGCAGGCACGACCGCCCGGCTTGAGCAGGCGTTTCACTGCCTGGAAGTAAGTGGGCCAGTACTCGCGGCCCACCGCCTCCACCATCTCGATGGAGCAGATGGCGTCGAACGGTGCGTCGCTGATGTCGCGGTAGTCCTGCAGACGCAGATCGGCACGGGTGTTGGCCGTCACTTCGCCGGCCAACGGGATGCAATGCTTGCGCATGCGCTCCTTGGCAAACGCGAGTTGTTCGGTCGACAAGGTCACCCCGACGACGGATGCCTCAAATTCGGTGGCCGCTTTCTCGGCGAGCGCGCCCCAGCCGCAACCAATCTCCAGCACCCGGTCGCCAGGCTTCACGCCTGCCATGCGCAGCGCGCGTCGCACCTTGGCGTGCTGGGCATCTTCGAGCGGTTGGTCAGGGTGTTCGAACCAGGCCGACGAGTAGTTCATGGTCTCGTCCAGCCAGAGCCGGTAGAACGCGTTGCCGAGGTCGTAGTGGGCGTGGATGTTCTTGCGGCTGTTGGTTCTGGAGTTGCGGTTGAGCAGGTGTTTGACGCGATAGGCCAGCCGGCCCAGCCAGGAGCCGTAGATCACGTCTTCCACCTCGCGGCGGTTGGCGATCATGAGTTCGAGCAGCGCCGTCAGGTTCGGCGTGCTCCAGTCGCCGGCGATGTAGGTCTCAGCGAATCCGATGTCGCCCGACTTGAGCGCTGCCGTGCACACGTTCCAGTTGTTGAGCTTCATGCTGGCGTGCGGGCCTTCGGGGCTGCCCAGGCGCTGAACGGTCCCGTCAGGCAGCGTCAGCGACAGGCTGCCTACCTTCAGACGCTGCAGCAATTGCAGCGTGGTGTGCGCCGCGGCCGGCGTGTTGCGAGGCAGGGTAAACCCGGCGGGGCTCTGGGTGGCGGTGGTGCTGTTCATGGGCGGCTGGGTTCTGGAGGAGGTTCAGTGGTGACCGGCGGCACGGCGCGCAGCGCCGGGGTGACAAAATCGCCCGGGGCGGGCGGCAGGCGGAAAAAGGGAGCGCGCTTGAACCACAGGCGCAGCGCCTGCCAGTGGATGCGGGCGATGACACCGATGGTCATGGCCGGGTACGACCAGAGCGCACGGCGGATCGAAGCCGTGGTCAGGGGCTCCAGATGACCGCTCACGCTGGTGTTGAGCAGGGCATCGGCGCCGGGTGCGTCGAAGTAGTCGATGCGCGCCACGGTGCGCGGCGATGGGCTTAAGGTGCGCATGAAGACAAAGCGGTAGCGGCCGCGAACCGGGCAGAACGGCGACACATGAAATACCTTCGCTGCTTCGCAGGGCTCGCCGTAGCGCGGAGCATCCAGCAAATAACAATGGCGCTCGCCAAAGGTGTTGTTGACTTCGGCCAGCACGGCGCGCAGCGTACCGTCGGCGCGGTGGCAGTACCAGAAACTCACGGGTTTGAAGCTGTAGCCCAGCACGCGCGGGTAGGTGTGCAGCCAGATCTCGCCCTGGGCATCGTCGATGCCGTGCTGCCCCAGCAGGTTTTCCAGCCACTGCAGGCTGTCGCTGCGGCCATCGCCATGGTCGGTGTCGTGAAAGCTCAGTGCGGCGCGGCGGTTGCGTGCCAGGTAGCCGGGACCGTTGGCGCGCAGGCTGCGCATGGGCAGCATCAGGAAGTAGGTGGGGTAGGCAAAGGCGTTGCGCTGCGGCCGGTGGCGCGTGTGGCGCACCTGGCCAAAGCCGATCTGTGCGGTGACGGCGGGCAACACGACAGCCGATTTCATGCCGCCACCCGATTCGCGGGAAACGATGGCACGAGGCCATGGGTTTCCATCAGGGCCTGAGCGGCTCGCATGCCCGACTTCAGACCGTCCTCGTGAAAGCCATAACCGGTCCAGGCCCCTGCAAAGAAACTGTGGTGCCTGCCTTGCAGGCCAGGGACCCGGGCCTGGGCCCGGATGGCGGCCAGATCGAACACCGGGTGGGCGTATTCGTAGCTGCCCACCACCTGGCGCGGATCGATGTCGCGCTGGGGATTGAGCGAGACCACCACTGGGTGCTCAACCGGCAGGGGCTGCAGCCGGTTGAGCAGGTAGTGCAGGCAGACCTGCGTGGCCTCCTGGCTGACATGGGGAGAGCGCTCGTAGTTCCAGGCGGCCCAGGCGCGCCGGCTGGCCGGCAGCACAGTGCTGTCGGTGTGCAGCACGGCGCGGTTGGGCTGGTAGCGAATGGCGCCCAACACTTCTCGCTCGTCGGCCGACGCTTCGCCGCCCAGCAGTGCCAGCGCCTGGTCGCTGTGGCAGGCGAACACGACCGCATCGAAGCGCTCGATGGCACCGGCAGTGACCACGCGCACGCCTTCGGTGTCGCGCGCCACCTGCAACACGGGGGTGATCAGTCGGCTGTCGGGGATGCGCGCGACGATCTTTTCCACGTACTGGCGCGCGCCGCCGGCCACGGTGTACCACTGCGGTCGGTTGGTGATCTGGATCAGTCCATGGTTGTGGCAGAAGCGCACCATGGTGGCGACCGGGAACGCCAGCATCTGGTCGGTGGGGCAGCTCCAGATGCAGCCCATCATGGGGAGGAAATACCAGTCCCGGAATTCCGACGAGAAGCGCTGTTCCTTGAGGAAGTCACCCAGCGGCAGAAGCAGCGGGCTGTCAGGTGCCAGGTCTTCGCCGCGTTCGGCCAGCTGGGTGGTGATGCGGTTGAAGCGCACGATGTCGGACAACATGCGCCAGAAGCGCGGGTTGACCAGGTTGTGCCTCTGGGCGAACACGCTGGACAGGTCCGATCCGCTCCATTCGAGCGTTCCGCCGCCCGGGGCGCTGCCCGGCGCTTGCACGGAGAACGACATGTCGGACTTGGCCACCGGCACGTCCAACTGCGCGAACAAGGCCAGGAGTTGGGGGTAGGTGCGCTCGTTGAGCACCAGAAACCCCGTGTCCACGCCGAAGGTCACAGGCTGGCCGCTGGGGCTGGGCAAGCTCATGTCGACTGTGTGGGTGTGCCCGCCGAAGTAGTCGCCCGCCTCGAACAGCGTCACATTGGCCAAGCCATGCAGCGTGTGGGCGGCGCCCAGCCCGGCAATGCCGGAACCGATGATGGCCACGCGTGGGCGGCGTTGCGGATGGGCGGCGTAAGGATCGCCCGGTGCACGGGCATGAGGGTCGGCGTACATCGCTCAGACCCTGGCTGGGACCGATGCGGTCAGACCAGCGGAAAAAGAAAAGACTGCGAAGCGCCCCGAGACGAACAAGGGAGGGAGGGAGGAGGAGATGCGCCTCGGGATTGCATCCGGGGTCTTGCCCGGAAGGCTTCGCAGTTCTGAAACCGGGGCCGGCAACAAGAAGCTCTTTTTTGCCGACGTGGGGGGTGAGAGCATGTCCTCGCCAGAAAAGTTCCAAGCTCGAATTCGCCGCATGGGACAGACATTCATGGTTCGCAGGAAGAAAGCGGTGAGGGACATGACGGATTGGAAGAAAAATATACTCAACGGTTTTATTGTGACTGATTGGTCACTATTTGGTCGAGAGAAATCAGCCAATACCCATGGACAGTCAAGGGGATTGGGGCTGGGCTTGCCTTGGACAAATCGGGTTTTCATGTGCACCGCTCCATAATGAAGAAACACGTCAAAAACGTTTGTCCATGACAAGTACCGCCTCTTTCACGGCTCCGCTGCACACCATCGCCGATGTGGAACGCGACACGGGGCTGTCCAAGGACACCCTGCGGGTCTGGGAGCGTCGCTACGGTTTTCCCAACCCGGTCCGTGATGGACAGGGTGAGCGTCGGTACGACGATGCCCAGTTGCATCGGCTGCGGACCATCCGGCGTCTGCTCGATGCGGGCCATCGACCCGGGCGGGTGGTGTCGCTGGGTGTTGAAGCGCTGGCAGACCTTGACTCGAATACGCAGCCACTCCCGCAGTGGATTCAGACGCCGGATGACGTCCCCATGCGCTCAGTACCTACCCAGGTGCAGACGCACGCAACCTCATTTCCTGAAGCGAGCGAGTGGATGGCGTTGCTTCGTGCCCAGGACGCCCATGCCCTGCGTCTGGCTCTGACCCAGTCCCTGCTGGAGCGGGGCTTGGCGCGGTTTGTGATCGATCGGGTCGCGCCGATGAACGTGCTCGTGGGGCAGGCCTGGGCGGACGGTCAACTGGCGGTGTTCGAGGAACACCTGTACACGGAGATCCTGCAAGTCGTGTTGCGCCATGCCATGGTGCAGGTCGGTGGCGGGCGTCCAGGCGCTTCCCCGAGGGTGTTGTTGACGACGCTGCCGGGAGAGCCGCACGGGCTGGGTCTGTTGATGGCGGAATGTTTCATGGTGCTGGAAGGCTGTCAGACCGTGCCACTGGGCACCCAGACGCCGTTGTCCGACATCGTGCGCGCGGCCCAGACCGGCGCTGCCGACATCGTGGCGCTGAGCTGCACGGCGAACCAGAATCCCCGTGAGGTGCGCGTTGCGTTTGCCCAACTGCGGGAACGCCTGCCCGCCCGCGTGGAAATCTGGGCCGGCGGCCGGTGTCCCGCGATTCAGCGCGCCAGTCGCGTCGCCCATCCCGGTGTCGGCACGGCGCAGCCGGCGTTCTGGCCGCTGAGCCGTCTGGAAGAGATTGCGGGGGCGGTTGCACGCTGGCGGACACGCGTCTTGCCGGTTTGAGGCGTGTGGAACGCCTGGTCCAGACCCTTGTCCAATATAGGCTGTCGGAGGCAAAGCCTTGTGGAACCTGTTGATTTCCACGCCTCCGTAATCGCCACCGCCTAAAATGCGAGGTTGGCTCCCAGCTGTAACGAAAGTCCGACATGCTCTACCCAGAACTCTTCAAACAACTCGAATCCGTCCGTTGGGACATGGACAAAGACATTCCATGGGACCAGTTCGATGCAGCCCGGCTCAGTGACGAGCAGGCCCAGACCATCAAGATGAACGCGATCACCGAGTGGGCGGCGCTGCCGGCCACCGAGATGTTCCTGCGTGACAACCGCGACGATTCGGACTTTTCGGCCTTCATGTCGATCTGGTTTTTTGAAGAACAGAAGCACTCCCTGGTGCTCATGGAGTACCTGCGACGCTTCCGCCCGGACCTTGTGCCCACCGAGAAGGAACTGCACGACATCCGCTTCGAATTCGATCCGGCGCCGCCGCTGGAGACGCTGATGCTGCATTTCTGCGGCGAGATCCGCCTGAACCACTGGTACCGCCGCGCCAGCGAATGGCACTCCGAGCCCGTCATCAAGAAGATCTACGCCACGCTCAGCCAGGACGAAGCCCGCCATGGCGGCGCCTACCTGCGCTACATGAAGCGGGCCATCGGCAAATTTGGCGACGAGGCCCGCACCGCATTCGCCAAGGTCGGCGTGCTCATGGCCAGCGCCCGCCGCACGGCCCAGGCGCTGCACCCCACCAACCTGCACGTGAACAAGGGCCTGTTTCCCAACGACACGATCCAGAGCCGCCTGCCCAACCCCGAGTGGCTGGAGCACTGGCTGGACAAGCAGATCGATTTCGACACGGTCTGGGAAACCAAGGTGGTCGAACGCATCCTACACAACCTGAGCCTGCTGATGGACCAGAGCTTCAAGTCGGTGCAGGAACTCAACCGCTTCCGCAAGTCGCTCGCCCCCGCTGCGGGCACACCCGCAGCCGCCTGATTTTTACTCGCGCATAGGCGAAGCCTGTTTCCGGCAGAGGGACGAGGGAGTCAGACACCGAGTTCACAAATGGAGGTGGAGCGAGAGCAACCCATCCAAGGCACCCGTGGAACCGGCTTTGCCGGGCCACTGGGTGCGCCCCCCCCTTCCAGGGGGGTGACGCCGAAGGCGGCGCGGGGGGTCAGCCAGTGGCAACCGGGCGCAGTGGCCAGGGCCGACCGCAGACCAGCCAGCCCAGCAACAGCCCCCAGAACGCGCCGCTCAGGTGGGCGGCCTGCACCACCGACATGTTGTTGCCCGCGTCCCAGACCACCGGATACGACCAGCCGCGCTCCACCGCCAGCTTCACGAGCAGGCCCAGCATGAGCAGACCACCCCATCGAGTTCCCTTGCGAACGACGATGCGCTTGAGGACAAGCTGCACCGCCAGCAACATGGCGCCCGCGTGCAGCAGTCCGGAAAGACCGACCGCATAGCCGATCTGAGGCCACCACGCCAGGGACACCTGCGTGAGCGGCCACACCAGCAGCCAAGCCAGCGTGCAGCGCCAGTTCGGTCGCAACATCCAGGCGAACGCCGTCAGCACGCCCAGCGCCAGTTGGTTGCCGATCAGATGGGGTGTGTTCATGTGCACCCAGGCGCTGGTCCATAACGTCCAGGGTTGGTGCTGCCAGCCCTCGGTGTGCCAGGTCATCACGTCGACCATGTCCGCGCGGGCCCACCACAACAGCATGCTGGCCACGCCATGCACGGCGCACAACAACAGCCAGCTGCGCGAGGCGCTCACAGGAGGACCCCCAGTACTGCGCACCGCGGCGCTCATGGACCCATGCGAGGACCCGCAGGGACAGTCGCCGCGTGGCCCAACACGTGATTCCAGAGGGCGCGAACCGCAGGCGCTGCGTCGGCGACGGCGCTTTCGTCGACCTGGGTCGATACTTCATCCAGCCGTGCCTGGTGCTGGATCTGGCGCAAGTGTCGATAGGCCTGAGCGACTGCCGTGCCCATGCCGGGTGCCAGCAGACCCGCGCGTTCGGCGCGCTCCAGCAGATTGATGTTGCCGGTGTTGGCCCGCAGTTCGGTGTGCAGGCGCGACTGGGACAGCACCAGGAACTGCACCACGAACTCCACGTCGACCATGCCGCCCGGGCTGTGCTTGACATCAAACCGTGTGCCCCGCACCGGATGCGCCGCACGCACCTTTTCGCGCATGGCGACGATTTCGGCCGCCAGCGACTGCGCGTCGCGCTCGGCGGTGATCACCGACTCGCGGACCGCGTCGAAGCGCTCCCGAAGCGATGGACTGGTACCGCTGGCGCCTGGACCAGCCCCGTCGGTGTTGTCGTCCATGACGATGCGGGCGCGTGTCATCGCCTGGTGCTCCCAGGTCCAGGCGGTGTTGCTGCCACGTTGCTGCTGGTAATTGGCGTAAGCGGTGAAACTGGTGACCAGCAGGCCGGAATTGCCGTTGGGCCGCAGGGCGGTGTCGATCTCGAAAAGGTCGCCCTCCCCGGTCTTGATCGTGAGCCAGTTGATCATCTTGCGCACGAAGCCGGCGTAGATCTCCGACGCATTTTCGTCAACGTCTTCGTAGACGAACACGATGTCCAGATCGCTGCCGTAGCCCAATTCCTTGCCGCCGAGCTTGCCGTAACCAATGATGGCAAAGCACGGCGCTTCGCGGTGGCGGTTCTTCAACCGGGACCAGCACCAGCGTGCGGTCACGCGCAGCACCGAATCGGCCAGGGCCGACAGGTCGTCGGCCACCTGTTCGACGGTGAGCGTCTTTTCGATGTCGCGCGCCAAGGTGCGGAATACCTCGGCATGGTGCGCCCGGCGCAGCAGGTCGAGCAAGGCTTCTTCGTCGTCCTCGCCCGTGGACTGCAGGGCAGCACGCCGGGCTTCCAGTTCGCCCTCAAACTGGGCGGCGTCAAATCGCTCGGCCAGCAGTTGCTGGCTGGCCAGTTCGTCGATCACGCCCGGGTGCCTGAGCAGATAGCGGGCCGGCCATTTGGCCGCGCCAATGATGCGCAACAGGCGCTCGTGCACCGACGGGCGTTCCTGCAGCAGCGCCAGGTAGCTCTCCCGGCGCAGCAGGTGTTCGATCCAGTCCGCCAGGCGCAGGGCCGCCAGTTCGCTGACACGACCTTCGTCGAGCCACGCGCCGGTGCGCTCCACCAGCCGCGTCAGGCGCAGCCGGGCATCTTCGCGCATGGCCAGCACCCGGGGGTCTTCGCACCACTGGCCGATGCGCTCGGCGAAGCGCTCGGGCAATTTGGCCAACACGCTTTGCAGCCCCTCGACGCCGCTGCGTCCCCCATTGCCGCAACTCTTGCCATTGCAGTTGCCCTTGGTCGGGCCACCCAGCAGGGTGTCGAACTCCTGGGCCACCACCTCGCGATGGGCATCGAGCGCGTGCAGGAACTCGCACACGTTGGCGCAGCCCATGGTGGCGGCCAACCAGGTGAGATCATCGTCGCGCATGGGCAGCACGTGGGTCTGCTGGTCGTCCAGGTACTGGATGCGGTGCTCCACCCGGCGCAGGAAGTCGTAAGCCTGTGAGAGGGCGTCGGCCGTGGCCTGGGGCATCAGGTTGGCGCGGCACAAGCGCGTGAGCGCGTCCAGGGTGGGGCGGGTGCGCAGTTCGGGGAACTGGCCGCCGCGCACCACCTGGAGCAGTTGCACGGTGAATTCGATTTCCCGGATGCCGCCGCGCGAGAGCTTCACGTCGTTGGAGCGCCCGGGGTGGCCAGCGGCACGGCGGGAGGCGTGCTCGCGGATCTGGCGGTGCAGCTGGCGCAGCGAATCAAAGACGCTGTAGTCCAGGTACTTGCGGAAGACAAAAGGCAGCACGGCGCCGCGCAAGGCGTTGGCGCTGCCGTCGCGCACGGCGATGGCCGGTGCGATCACCCGGCTCTTGAGCCAGGCAAAGCGCTCCCATTCCCGCCCCTGCACCAGGAAATACTCTTCCAGCGCACCCAGCGACACCGCGCTGGGGCCGGAATTGCCGTTGGGCCGGAGCGCCAGGTCGACCCGGAACACATTGCCGTGTTCGGTGGTTTCGCCCACCGTGTTGTAGATGTGTTTGACCGCCTTGCCGAAGTACTCGTGGTTGCTGATGCGGTTGCGGCCTTCGCTGTTCCCGGCGGTTTCGCCGTCGTGGTCGTACACATAGATAAGGTCGATGTCGCTGGACACATTGAGTTCGCGCGCACCCAGCTTGCCCATGCCCACCACCCAGAGATGCGCCCGGCGCGGCTTCGCAAGCTCCAGGCCGGGCGGTGGACCGGCGTCCAGTCTGGAACGGCCCGGTACCTCGTCCTCAGAAGGCCCGACCAACGGTTCACCGTGCAGGCTGTCCAGTTCGGCGAACGCCAGCTCGCAGGCGGCGTCCAGCGCCAGTTCGGCCAGTTCGGTGACCGCGCGTGTGACATCGTGCAGCGGCGCACCCTGTTCGCAGTCGAGCACCGCCAGACGTTCCAGCACCAATTGGCGCAGCACACGCAGCGCCGCTGGCAAGGCCAGGCCCTTTGCACGCAGGGCGGCCAGGCAGGTCTGCATGGTGGCGTGCACCGGCGCACCGGGCGGCAGGCTGGCCAGGTCGTCGGCGTACCGCCTGCGCAGGCGCTGCACGAAACGCGAATGGCTGGCCTGTCGCTCGCCCACCACCAGCGGTAGGCAAACGTTCACGGATGTGGATACGGAGGAGTCAACTGCGGAACCGTTGGGTGGGCTGGCCGTCATAATTTGAGTGGACATGAAACAAAGCCCGGCGTCGATCGCACCCGCCACGCGAACCCTCAAGACTCTCTCAGTGGCTGCACGGCTGCTGTTGTGGCTCGTGCTGGCATCGTGGAGCCTGTTTGCTTTGACCTGGGGAGCGCTCCATTGGTGGATTGTGCCGCGAATCGGTGAATGGCGCCCTGAGCTGGAGCAGTGGGCGAGTGAAGCGGTAGGGGTTCCTGTCAAGGTGGGCAGCATCAGCGCCCAGTCCACCGCCGCCAGACCGGGCTTGCTGCCCGCTTTCGCGCCGGTGATCGAACTGCGCGATGTCCGGCTGTACGACACCCAGGGTCGCGCCGCCCTGGAGCTGCCCGAGGTGCGTGTGGCGCTGTCGGTGGCCTCGGTCTGGCGCGGCGGGGTGGAACAGGTGGTGATCGACCGTCCGGTGCTGGATGTGCGTCGCACCAGCGAGGGTCGGATCGAAGTGGCCGGCCTGGACCTGTCGGGTCGGGATACCGGCGATGACGCTGCCGCAGACTGGTTTTTTTCCCAGCGGGAGTTCGCGATCCGGCAGGGCACGGTGCGCTGGACCGACGACTTGCGCGACCAACCGTCGCTGGCGCTCTCTGCGCTCGATTTCGTGGCGCGCAACAGCGGCCGGAACCACCATTTCAGGCTGGATGCCACGCCTCCGGCCGAATGGGGCGACCGCTTCAGTCTGGTGGCGCGCTTTCGGCAACCTTTGCTCTCGCTCGCCCAGGGCGCCCGCGACGAGGCGCGCGCGCGCTGGCGGCGGTGGGACGGGGACCTCTTTGCCGACTTTCAGCGAGTCGACGTGGCGCGCCTGCGCGCGTATGTGGACTTGTCGGAGTGGAATGTCGAGGTCGATGGCGGACATGGCGCGCTCAAGGCCTGGGCCGATGTGAAGCGGGGCACCGTCACCAGCGCCAGCGCCGAACTGGCCTTGCGCCAGGTGCAGGTGCGGCTCGGACCGACCCTGCCGGTGCTGGCGCTTGACGAGATCCAGGGCGGTCTGGCGGCGCAGTGGAGCGCCGACGGGTTCTCGGTGTCCACCGACGACCTGCGGTTTCGCACAGCTGAAGGGCAGGTCTGGCCCGGCGGGCGTGTGCGCGTGGCGCACGTGACGAGGCATTCGGACGGCAAGCCTGCGTCGACCGCGCTCAACGCCGACCAGGTGGATCTGGCGGCACTGAGCGCCATTGCCACCCGCCTGCCGCTGGGGGAAACCACGCACCGGCTGCTGGACAGCCTGCAACCGGGCGGACGCATTGAAGGATTGCACGCGCGTTGGGAACCTGATCCCGCGGCCAATGGCCCGGGTTCAACGGAGGCCCCCGCCACCGCCTGGCCGGGCGGCAATTACTGGGGTAAAGGGCGCGTCGTCGGGTTGACCCTGAAGGGTCAGCAGAGTGAGCGCAGGTCCTCCCAAGGTGACTATCCTTTGCCGGGACGCCCTGGTCTGGCGGGCGCGACAGTGGACTTCGATTTCAATCGCGAAGGCGGCAAGGCGAAACTGGAGCTGACCGATGGCAAGCTGGAGTTGCCCGGGGTGTTTGAAGAGACCGACTTGCCGCTGACCCGGCTCCAGGCCGATGCGGTGTGGCGCGTGAAGGGCGAGCAGATCGAGGTCGACGTGGACCAGGTGCGCATGGCCAACGCCGATGCCGAAGGCACGGCCAAAGTGCGTTGGCGCACCAGCGACCCGGCCAGCAACCCGGCTGGTTCGCGTTTTCCGGGTGTGCTTGCGCTCGACGCCACGCTCACCCGTGCGCAAGGCACCAGCACCCACCGCTACCTGCCCCTGAGCGTGGGCCCCGATTCGCGGCGCTATGTGCGCGAGGCGGTGCTGGGTGGCACCTCCGACCAGGTGGTCTTCCGGGTGCGTGGCGAGGTCGACGATCTGCCCTTTGATGCGCCGGGCAGCGTGGGTGAGTTCCGGATCGCGGCCCGTCTTCAGGACGTGGATCTGGCATTTGTGCCGCCCTTCTTGCTGTCCGAGGGTGACACGCCCTGGCCTGCCCTGAACAAGGTGAGTGGCCAGCTGGTGCTGGATCGTGCGTCGTTGCGCATCACCGACATCACAGCCGGCGTGCAGGGGGCGTCTGCCGTGCGGCTGAGCCGGGGTGAGGTCCGCATCGACGATCTGTCCGAGCGCGCCACTCTGCTGGTGAAGGCGCATGCCGCCGGCCCGGCGACCGAAGTGCTGGAGGTACTGAAAACCTCGCCCCTGAACGACATGACCGGACGGTCGCTGACGCAGGCGGAGATGAATGGCGTGGTGGATCTGGGCTTTGACCTGAGTATGCCCCTGTCCAACGTGGACGCAGCGCAGGTCAGGGGCTCGGTGCGCTTTCCGGGCAACGACGTGCAGATCAGTCCGGACTCACCCCTGCTCGGCGGCGCGACCGGCCTGCTGCAGTTCACCGACCGCGGCTTCAACATCAGCAACGCCCAGGCCAAGCTCCATGGCGGCATGGTGCGCTTCGAAGGCGGCATGCCCGAGAGCGACACGGACCAGCCTTCGCCCATCCGGTTTCAAGGCCAGGGCACGGCAAGCGCCGAAGGGCTGCAGCAGACAGGGCCGGGGTTTGTTTCGCGCCTGTTCCAGCAGGCGAGCGGCAGCACGAGCTACACCGCACAGCTGGGGTTCCGGGCCGGTGAGCCCGAGCTGGTCGTGACGAGCGACCTGCAGGGTCTGGCACTGAACCTGCCCGCGCCACTGAACAAGACGGCTTCGGAGCGCCTGCCGCTTCGATTCGAAAACGCGGTGGTGTCGGTGGTTGGGGACCAGGCGCGCACCGACCGCCTGAGCGTCTCACTGGGTTCGCCCTCGGCGCCGATCCTGGCCTTGCAGTACGAACGCGATCTGGGCGAGGCGGAGCCCCGTGTGCTGCGCGGTAGCCTGGCCATCGGCTTGCGGGAAGACGAGTCGGCGCCGCTGCCAGAGCAAGGGGTACTGGCCAACATCTCGCTGGACCAGATCGATGTCGACCAGTGGAAGCGCGCGTTTGCGTCCGCCACCGGTGTGACCTTGCAGCCAGCGCCCGAGACGGCCACCACCGCGGGTTCGGCCAGCGATGCGAGCCTGGGCTACTTGCCCACCACTTTGGCCGTTCGGGCCAACCGCATCACCGCCGATGGTCGCAGTTTCCACAAGGTGGTCGTGGGCGGCTCGCGCGTGGGCACGCAATGGCGCGCCAACGTTGACGCCGACGAACTCAACGGCTACGTGGAGTACCGCCAGTCCGGCGCCAACAGCGAAGGCAGCATTTACGCCCGTCTGGCCAGGCTGGACCTGCCACCCAGTGCTGCCACCGATGTGGAGCAGCGCTTGCAGCAACCCGGAAGCGTGCCTGCGCTGGACATTGCGGTGAATGACCTTGTGCTGGGCAACCGCCGCCTGGGTCATGTGGAAATCGAGGCCGTCAACGTCGGGGGCGCCGGCAAGGTGCGTGAATGGCGACTGAACCGGCTGGTCATGCAAGTGCCTGAAGCCCGGTTGAGCGCGACTGGCAACTGGGCCGTGCTGGGCACGCCAGCGGGTGCGGGCACGACAGATGCCGCCAGGCACACGGCGTTGAATTTCCGGCTCGACATCGACGACTCGGGCAAGCTGCTGGAGCGGTTTGGTCGGGCAGGTGTGGTGCGCGGGGGCAAGGGCTGGATCGAGGGCCGCATTGGCTGGCTGGGCTCCCCCCTGGCCCTGGACTATCCCAGCCTGTCGGGTCAGCTGCATGCAGACGTGGCCAGCGGGCAGTTCCTGCAGGTGGAGCCGGGCGCGGCCAAGCTGCTCGGCGTGCTCAGTCTGCAAGCGCTTCCCCGGCGCCTGACGCTCGATTTCCGCGACGTCTTTTCCGAAGGGTTTGCCTTTGATTTCGTGCGCGGTGATGCGCGCATCGACAAGGGGGTGCTGTCGACCAACAACCTGCAGATGAAAGGCGTCAACGCCGCGGTGCTGATGGAAGGCACGGCCGACATCGGCCGCGAGCAGCAGGACCTCAAGGTGGTGGTGGTGCCCGAGATCAATGCCGGCACCGCCGCGCTGATCGCCACCGCCATCAACCCGGCCGTCGGACTGGGCACCTTCCTGGCGCAGTTCCTGCTGCGCCAGCCCTTGCAGAGCGCCACCACGCAGGAGTTCCGCATCACGGGCAGCTGGGCCGACCCGCAGGTGGAGAAGCAGACAAAAGCCGAGCCCGCTGCACCCCCACCCGATACCCGGAAAACGCCCACGGTCGAGTAAGCTCGACCGTCGAGCGCGTGCAACGGTGGGCGCCCCACCACATGCGTCTGCCGCTCTTGCTGTTTTTTTGTGAGGACCTGTCATGAAAGTCGCCGCCATTCAGATGGTCTCCGGCATCAGCCTGGACGCCAACCTCAGTGAAGCTTTGCGCCTGTTGCGCCTGGCGGCGGGCGCTGGCGCCGAGCTGGCGGTGCTGCCCGAGTACTTCTGCTTCATGGGCCAGAAGGACGAAGACAAGCTCGTGATCGCCGAGACACCGGGCCTGGGCACGGTGCAAGATTTCCTGTCGGACGCTGCGCGTGACCTGAAGCTTTGCATCGTGGGTGGCACGCTGCCCATGGCCACCGACGACCCCGGCCATGCCGCCAACGCCTCGTTGACCTACAACGCCAAAGGCACCCAGATCAGCCGCTACGACAAGATCCACCTGTTTCGCTACGACAACGGCCGTGAGCACTACGACGAGGCGGCCGTTCTGCAGGCAGGCGACACCCCCACCACCTTTGACCTGCGCTCGCGCGATGGCCACGAATGGCGTGTCGGGCAGAGCGTGTGCTACGACCTCCGGTTTGCCGAGCTGTACCGCGTGCTGGCTGCCGATGTGCTGCTGGTGCCGGCGGCGTTCACCTACACCACGGGTTCGGCCCACTGGGAGGTGTTGTTGCGCGCCCGCGCCATTGAAAACCAGGCCTATGTGATCGCCAGTGCGCAGGGTGGCCTGCATGAAAACGGCCGGCGTACCTGGGGGCACAGCATGGTGATCGACCCCTGGGGCGAGGTGCTGGCCATGCAGTCTGCCGGACCGGGCGTGGTGCTGGCCGAGCTGGACATCCAGCACCTCCAGGGGGTGCGCGAGCAGCTGCCTTCGTTGCAGCACCGCAAGCTCTAGTGAAGGCACCCCCTGCGCCGCTGACGCGTCTTCCCCCTCTCTTGCGCCTTCGGCTTGGAGGGGGACGGCGGCTCGGGCCGGCGGAGCCGGACCCTTGCCGCCCCTGGATGGGGACATCTCGCTCGCACTGGACTGGTGGTGTCCAACTGTTTGATGTGCTTTCTTTATAGCGTGTGCAATTTGATCCAGTGACTGCAGTCGCTCCTCCCTACCCTTCCTCGCCTGCGCGTCCACGCAGCCCTTTGCGTTCGCGCCGCTGGCTGCTCTGGGGGGCGCTGCTGCTGCTGGTGGCGCTGATGCTGGGGGTGATGGTGTTTCTGGCGCGCGAATACGAAGAGGCGCGGGACCAGGCGGCGGTGGAGAGTGATGCCGCTGCCGTGGCCAGTGACATCCGCAGTGCGCTGATCCGCAACGTGCAGACGCTGCAGTCGCTGCACAGTGTGGTGCCCACGCCGGATTCCTGGATGGCGCCGGCCTCCGAGGTGCTGGCCCGGCACCGCGAGATGGTGCGACTGGAATGGCGCGACACCGCCACCCGGCTGATCGCCTTTCGCAACACACCCTACATGGCCGAGCCGTTTGGCACCATGAGCCGGGAAGTGGCCCTGCCCGACATGCGGCAGGCCTGCGAGGCGGCACGCCGCCTCTCGGGACCGGCGTTTTCACCCAGCTACTTCTGGCCGTTGCGCGAGGGCATGGGCATGGAGTTCATGGAAATGTGCCTGCCGGTGGTGCGCTCGGGCGTGCCCAGTGGCTTCCTGGTGGTCACCTATTCGCTGCCGGGCATTCTTGACGAACTGGGCAACAAGGACATGCTGCGCGGCCACGGTCTGGCGTTCACGGAGCCCGATGGCACCCGCCTGGCGGTGCACAGCGCGGTCCAGGGTGACCGGCGTGTCTTGCGCGCCAGCACCTTGCTGGACCTGCCTGGCCATTCACTCATGCTGCAACTGGAGAGTCCGCGCGTGAGCCGGTCCGGCTTTTTCGGCCTGTTTCCCAACCTGCTCACCGCCGTGGTGGGGGCGCTGTCCCTCGCGCTGCTGGCGGTGATGGCCATGCTGGGGCGCGACATGCGCCGGCGCCAGCGCGCCGAACACAACCTGGCCGATGCCCTGGCCTTTCGCAAGGCGATGGAAAACTCCTTGGTCACCGGTCTGCGGGCGCGTGATATGCAGGGGCGGGTCACCTACGTCAACCCGGCGTTCTGCCAGATGGTGGGTTTCTCGCCGGAGGAACTCATCGGCACCGGACTGCCCGCGCCCTGGTGGCCTCCTGAGCTGGTCGACGAATACCAGCAACGCCAGGCGATCCGGCTGGCCGGCCAGACACTGCCGCGCGAGGGCTACGAGTCGGTGTTCCAGCGCAAGGACGGCACGCGCTTTCCGGTGCTCATCATCGAGGCGCCCCTGATCGATGCCCAGGGCGTGCAGACCGGGTTCATGAGCGCCATCGTGGACATGACCGAGCAGCGCCGGGTGGAGGATCTGAACCGCACCTCCCAGGAGCGACTGCAGGCGACCGCCCGGCTGGCCACGGTGGGTGAAATGGCGTCGCTGCTCAGCCACGAGCTCAACCAGCCCCTGGCGGCCATCTCGAGCTACGCCACCGGCACACTCAATCTGCTCGATGGACCGATGGCCGGCCTTCCCCAAGCCGACCTGCAACTGGCCATGCGACGCATCGGCGAGCAGGCCGATCGCGCGGGCCGTGTCATCAAGAGCGTGGCCGACTTTGTGCGTCGCCGCGAGCACGTGCGCGAAGCCATTGCACCCGCCGCACTCGTGGACGCGATCCAGCCGCTGCTGAGCCTGCAGGCCAAGAAGCAGGACATCCGGCTGCAGATCTCGGTGGCAGCCGACTGCCCGTCGGTGCTGTGCGATCGCACCATGGTCGAGCAAGTGTTGCTCAACCTGGCGCGCAACGGCATGCAGGCCATGCCGGTCGGCGACCCGCCTTCACACAGCGGTCTGCGTGTGCTGACGTTGCGCGTGGCCCTGCTGCGCCAGCCGGCCGCGGGCCGGGCGCACAAGCGCTGGGTCGAGTTCACGGTAACCGACCACGGCGAGGGCCTGAGTCAGGAAGTGCAGGCACAGCTGTTCACCCCTTTCTTCACGACCAAGAGCGAAGGCATGGGGCTGGGTCTGAGCCTGTGCCGGACCGTGATCGAACAGCACGGCGGTGCGCTGGTTCACGAGCCAGCGCAGCCCCGCGGCACGGTGTTCCGATTCACCCTGCCGGCAGGGTGAACCCGAGGTGGCAGGCAGGGGGTGGCGACCATGTGCCTTCGGCCTCCGTACCACCGGGGTCCGGCTTTCGGTTTGGCGTCTCGGCATCCGCGTGAGCCGCGCCGAGGTCTCCACTATCATCCGCCCATGACCGAGTATCCCGACGCACGCATTTTTCTCGTCGATGACGACGCTGGCGTGCGCGACGCGCTGTCCTGGTTGCTGCGCACGCGTCGGTTGCTCAGCGAGGGTTACAGCAGTGCCGACGCGTTTCTGGCCGAGGTCAGCAGCTGGCACGATGCACCTGCGTCGCCTTCCTGTGTGTTGCTGGACGTGCGCATGCCCGGCATGAGCGGGCTGGCGCTGTTCGAGCATTTGCTCACCCTGCCCTGGCAAGCCGCCATGCCGGTGATTTTTCTCTCCGGCCATGCCGATGTGCCGACTGCCGTTGATGCCGTCAAGCGCGGTGCCTTCGATTTCTGCGAGAAGCCGTTTTCAGACAACGTGCTGGTCGACCGCATCGAGCAGGCCCTGGCCCAGTCGGCGCAGGTGCTGGCGCAGCGGCGGCAGCAGCGCGACATGGAGGCCCGTCTGAGCAGCCTGACCGAGCGGGAGCGCGATGTCATGCGGCTGGTGGTGGAAGGCCTGCCCAACAAACTGGTCGCCGACCAACTCAACATCAGCGTGCGCACGGTGGAGGTTCACCGCTCAAGGGTGTTCGACAAGATGGGCGTCAAATCGGCGGTGGAACTGGCCAACGCGCTGCGCCTGGGATGAACATCTCCCTGCGCCGCTGCGCGGCTTCCCCCCTCTCTGTCGCGCCTTCGGTGCTTGGAGGTGGGCCGGCGCCCTTGGGCCAGCGGAGCCGGACCCTCGGGGTCCTGGATGGCGTCATCTCATGAGCGAGGCGACCGGTGGTCTTCGCCAGACTTCTCCTGCTCCACTTCGTCCGGCAGTTCACCCTTCTTGCGCCCTGAGAACATCGTCCACCACACAATGAAGACAAGCAAAACCAGCGCGCCAAGCGCTTCCAGCAACAACAGGGTCATGGATCAAATTTCAGGTGCCGCCAGGGCAAAGGTGGGCGTGGATGGATGGTTCGGGGTGGCCAGGAGCCCTGGAACACAGACCCTGCGATGGATCGCCGCTGCCTGCATTGTAGGAAGCCTGGCCGCCTGCACGAGCTTGCCCGAACCCGTGACCCTGCCGCCGCCAACGACACCGGTGGTGCCACCAGCGCCCGTTGCGGACGGCACTGAGCCGCTGCCGCCGGCGATGCAGCGCGGCAAGAGCCGCTGGACCCCGGTGCGATGGGCCGAACTGCCAGGCTGGGGACAAGACAGCCTGCACGAGGTCTGGAATGCCTGGGTGCGTGGCTGCGAACGTCCTGCGCCTGGCCAGGCGGCCTTGTGTGCCGAGGTGCGGCAGCTCTCGATCAGCACACCTGCCGAACAACAGGCCTGGGTGGTCCGGCGATTTGTGCCTTACCGGGTGACCGAACCCGACGGTAGCGTGCCCGATGGTTTGCTGACCGGGTACTACGAGCCCATCATGGACGCGTCGCGCGTGCCCACCGCCACCCACCGCACCCCGCTTTACGGACCGCCTCCGGGCCTGCGGGCCGGGCAGGCCTGGTACAGCCGGCGTGACATCGACACCCTGCCTGCCGCGAAGGCGGCCCTGCAGGGCAGCGTCATCGCCTGGCTGAGCGATCCGATCGACGCGCTGATCCTGCAGATCCAGGGCTCCGGTCGACTCAACATCACCGAAGCCGACGGCAGCCAGCGCCAGGTGCGCGTGGCCTATGCCGCTCACAACGGCCACCCCTACCAGAGCGTGGGCCGCTGGCTGCTCGATCAGCGCGCGATCCGCGAAGCCTCCTGGGACGCCATCAAGGCCTGGGCCGCGCGCAACCCCCATCGCCTCAACGACATGCTGTGGAGCAATCCGCGCACGGTGTTTTTCCGCGAAGAAGTATTGAGCGAACTGGACGCCCGCTTCGGTCCGCGTGGCGCCCAGGGGGTTCCTCTCACGCCCGGCCGGTCCATCGCGGTCGATCCCCAGAGCATTCCTTATGGCACACCGGTCTGGCTGGCCACGCAAGGCCCGACCCTGAACCTGCAGAAACTCGTCATGGCACAGGACACGGGTGGCGCCATCGTGGGCGCCGTGCGTGCCGACCTGTTCACGGGTTGGGGTGGCTGGAGCGATGAGTCCTACGTCATCGCCGCGGCGCTCAAGCAGCCGCTGCAGATGTGGGCGCTGTGGCCGCGGTGAAATGAAATACCCTCGCGCCGCTTCACGTGCCTTGCAGGCCGCAGCATCGCCAGAGTCGATGCTTCTTCGGGCAGTCCAAGCCTGCGCAGGCAGGCTCGGAGCCGCGGCCCTCAGCCCCCTCAAGGGGGCGATACCTAGGACCGGCAAAGCCGGATCCTCGGTATCCCTGGATGGGGCACTTCGCTCCGGAAACGGGTTGGAACATCCCCCGCCGCGCTTCGCGTCACCCCCTTCAAAGGGTGGCGGCACTGGCCGTCCGGCAAAGCCGGCTCGGCGGTGCCTCTGGATGGGACCGTCTCATGCGTCGTGGGTCGCGCGCTGCGCGGTGGAGCAACCAGGTGAACCCTTTGCACCACACCCCCATCGGTGACCGGCAACGTCTTCTTGAAGCCGTGGTGGCCATCGTGCGCCGGGCGGGCGAGGCGGTGATGGCTGTCTACCGCACCGACTTTGACGTGCATGGCAAGTCCGATGACTCGCCGGTGACCGAAGCCGATCGCCGCGCCGAAGCCATCATCACCGCTGCGCTGCAACAGCTCACGCCCGACGTACCGGTGATCGCCGAAGAGGCGGTCAGCGCTGGCCAGCAGCCCGGCGTCGCACCCGGCCAGCGCTTCTGGCTGGTGGACCCGGTGGATGGGACCCGGGAATTTGTCGGGCGCAATGGCGAGTTCACCGTCAATGTCGCGCTCATCGACAAGGCGCAGCCCGTGCTGGGCGTGGTGCAGGCACCTGCGCTGGGCTTGCTGTATGCCGGGGGGCCGGGCATGGGGGGGTGGTGCGAAGCCGATGGCCCTGCATCGGCGAAAAACCACCACCCACCTGTGCGCCACCCGCTGAGTTGCCGTCGGCCACCGGCGCCCGGACTCACCGTGCTGGCGAGCCGCTCCCATGGTGATGCCGCCCGTCTGAAGAGCTTCCTCGACGGGCTGGGTACCCTGGTGGCGCACACGCACGTGGCGGGCTCGTCGCTCAAGTTCTGTCAGATCGCCGCAGGCCAGGCCGATGTGTATCCCCGCCTGGGTCGCACCATGGAATGGGACACGGCCGCCGGGCAGGCCGTGCTCATGGGCGCGGGCGGTTCTGTGCTGACGCTGGACGGTGAGGCCTTGCGCTACGGCAAACCCGACTGGGAGAATCCCGACTTCGTGGCCTGGGGTTTGAGAGGCTGAGAGCCTCGGGGTCTGAGCAAGATGGGATGGTGTTGAAGCCCGGTGCGAGGGGTCAAAGCGCCGTCAGATCGGTGCGCACCGGCCAGCGAAGGGCTTCGCCCGACGGGGCGTTGTCGGCGGCGAACGCGTGCTGCAACAACAGGGTGTAGCGGCCTGCACGCGCTGTGCACAGGCGGTAGCCGTCGGCCACGGCGTCCAGAGTGGCGCCACTTTCCAGCAGGGTGTTCAGCTGCCAGTCATCCACCTGGGGTGTGGCCAGACGCAGCGTGACACAAAAGCCGCGCTTCATGGTCGACATCACCACGAGTTTTTGCTGGGCATTCCATTGGCCATCCACTGCAACACCCAGTTGGGAGGGATGGGTGTTTTCCAGCACCTGCATCACGGGGGGAACGATGATCCGGATGTCCACCGAAGCGCTGCTGCCGGTGCCGCCTGCACCGCTGACCAGCACGCTCTCCCCCATGCTGGCACTGGGCATGCCCAGTGCCAGTGCGGCCAGAGCAATCAGTGAAGGGCGGACCATGGCTTTCATGCATCCTGTATCGGCGCATGTTCCTCGCAACTTGAGGGGTTCTCAAGGCGATCCTCAAAAAAAAAGCCCAAAAGGGCCCCAGTTCTGAGGATGGGTAAGCGAAAGGGCCTACTCGCTGCGCTGCACGGGAAGGCTGATCGAGGTGCTGTCGCGCAGGCGCACGTCCACCCGGACCTGACCGTCATTCACCACCGACCAGGGCAGTGGCAAGGTCTCATTGCGCACGGTCACCGTTCGCGCACCCGTGGCCACGAATGGGAATTCGAAGCGACCCTGGTTGTCGGTGCGCACCGCGTAGCGGTTGTCCAGGAACACGGTGACGTTGGGCACGCCGGCTTCACTGGCTTCCTGGGTGCCACTTCGGTTGTCGTCGAAGTACACCGTGCCGGTGATGCGCCCGCCGCCATCGGTCGCGCTGCCCCCCAGCGGCACGCTGCGGCTGCCGGCCTGCCATTCGTAGCGCAGCACCACGAAAAACGAGCGGTAGGCATTGGTGTTCTCCTGCGTCTCGGGCGGTGCCAAGGGGTCCAGCGTGAAGCGGGTGCGGCTCCGACCCGTGGTGCGCACATAGCTGCCTTCCAGGCTCCAGCGGGGGTCGATGCGCCAGTTGGCACCGAGGTTGATGCTTTGTCGGCGCTGGCCGGAACTGCCGTTTTCCGTGGCGAGATTGCCGCGCAGTCCGGCTCGCGAACTGAGCGGCGCATTCACGCTGAGCGCAGCCGACCAGAGGTCTTCGGCCGGCTGGTTGGTGCTGGCCCGCGCACCTGCGCGGCCCAAACCCAGGCTGGTGTTGAGCGCCCATCCCTGGTGTACCGGCCATTCCTGGTCGTACGAGATCTGCTGTACCGAACCACGGCTGTCGCCGCCTTCGAGCTCCAGCCGCAGACCACTGGTGCCCCAGTCATTGCCCCAGCGAAGGTCGCCGTAGCTGGTCCAGGCATCGCCATCGAATCGAAGAATGGAGAAACCCGCGCCGAAGCTGCTGTCCCGACCGAGGCGCCATCGCGCACCCGTGGTGGAGTAGAAGCCGTCGTTGCTGCGACCGCTGATGGATCGCAGCCAGTCGACCGAGGTGTCGGCCGACCATTGCCGCGTGCGCCAGCTGGCGCGCAGATAGGCGCCCGAGACATCGTTGACCATGGGCAGGTTGGCCCAGTTCAGGCCCTGCTCCAGCCGGTACAGGCCGGCGCCGTACTGGCGCGGCCCTTCATCCCACTCGCCGTCGATCCAGTAGCCGCTGCGGCCACCATCCAGCGCGCTGTTGTTCGAACTCACGGCATGGGCCTTCAGGCGGTACCGGTCGGCCTCAAACCGCAACGCCAGCAGGGTGGCGTCGGCGTCCACCACGTCTGCAGGGGCACGTGGTGTTTCGAAATTGGACACGCCGCTGGCATTTTCGTGCTGCGCTGCCACAGTCCAGCCCTTGAGTGACAGGCCCAGCGGATCGGCCGCAGCGTCGGCGCCCAGGCGCCATTGCGCGCCCAGCACCGTGCGTCGACCGGGCAGGCGCTGGAAGCCGGTGGCCGGCAGGATCTCCAGCCGGCCCGGTTCGCCGGTGGCGGCCTGCAACTGCCAGCCTCTGGCGGGTTGCTCCCACTCGCCACTGAGGCCTTCCAGAATGGAGGTGGGCACGAACACCCGCGAAGGCAGACGCGTGATGCCGGGCGCAGGCGTGTCGATATACCCCAGACTGTGATTCGCCAGCCAGCCGCCGCCCAGCGGCATCTGGGTCTGGCGCAGCGTGAGTGTGCCGTCACTGTCCTCGGGAGCGTGGTTGCCGTCGAGCGAAAGCGTGCCGTGGTTGGGCGTTTCCAGCACGCCATAGGCCGAAAAACCCAGTTTGGCCGAACGCTGCTCGTCGAACGGCTGGGTGCCCAGGCGGGCCTCCAGTTTCAGGAACCGCGGCCAGCCCGTCTTGTCGTAGTCGTAGGTCTGCGCGTCGTCCAGCACCTCGGGCTCCAGGTCCTCGATCACCTGATCCACGTACGCGCCGGCAGGCTGCGACACGTCTTGTGCCTGGGCGGGCGCCCACCCGGCCAACAGGATCGCAAACGCGACCGGGTGCAGCCGGCATACCCGGGTCATGGAGCGAAGCTCGCGTCCAGTGGGAGGCGGTTCTTACCCCATTCGAGCGTGCCTTTGACAGCCAGCGGAAAACGCACGTCGGGGGCTGGTTTGTCCTCTTCCCCCACGGGCGAGAGGGACACGCCGCGCGTCTCGCCCGGCATGATCGGCACGTCGGACGGCGTCAGCTCCAGGCGCTGACCACCGGCATCCGTGCCATTGACGAAACCTTCCAGCCGCCCATGCGCGTTGCCGTTGTTGCGTACGTCGAGCATCGCCACTAGCTTGCCGTCTGCTGTTTTGACCGTGCGGGTGGCAGTGATTTCAAGCACCGGTGCCGCGCTACCAATGGCAGCGTACACGATCACACCAATGCGGCCACCCACGTCCACGCTGCTCTTGGCCGGGTCAATGCCTTCGACCATGATGGCGAAGCGGCATTCCCGCGGCGGTGTGCCGGGTGGGGGGGTGATTTCGAAACGGAAGCGGTAGCGTGCACCCGCCTCCAGCGTGAGCTCGCGCCGCTCGATCGCCACCCAGGGGCGGCAGCTATCAGGCGCCAGCGCATCGCTGAAGCTCACCGAGTTGTCGGGCTGGAAGGTCCAGTCGTTGGTGTAGATGCGGTAGCCGCCCTTGAGCTGGCCCACATGCTGGATCTCGAACACCTGGCGCGTGCTGACGCCGGCCTTGGCCTGGATCTCGAAGCGCGGGGGTGTGATGTAGGCGGCAAAACCCTGGGCGTGGCTGATGCCGCTCCAGACCAGCGGCAGGGCGGCCAACAAAGGCAACAGCCCGCAAACGGGTGAACGCCTGTGCAGGCGGTAAGGCAAACGGTGGGAAGGGGTAGAAATGGAAAACACGTCAGTCGGCGTCGAATTCGAAGTGGAAGTTCAGCCGTCGGGTCTGGCTCTGCCAATCGGCGTTGGAGCGCAAGCGCACCTGCATCTGGTCTTCCAGGGTGGCGCCGCGCAGCACGCCGGCATACACCAGGGCACGCTCGCCCGAGACCACCCGGCCCGCCTGCAGTCGGCCCTGAGTGGTCCACACGGCCTCTACCGGCGACACCTCGTCGCGCGACAGCACCATGTAGACCCGCCCGCTGCGCCCCACCCACTCGCTGGTGTCGATGCGGATGTTCACCGTCACCCAGGCCTCCATGGCGGCGGTGCCACGCAGGTCCCGGGGGATCGGCAGCCATTGCATCTGCACGTTGGGCGGTACGGTGTGGCTGAGCGAATCGTCCAGGCGTTGCGGATTGGCGCCGGCCGGCGCCGTTGCCAGCAGCGCCAGCGCAGAGAGCAGCAGACCCAGGGCGGTGGCTTTCATGGTGCCGTCAGGGTGTAGGTGGCGCGGGCGTTGTAGGTGCCTGCGGCCCGGATGGCGCTGTTGGCGTAGAAGAAGCTGTGACAGTTCTCGATGTAGGTGTTGCCCGGCACCGTGGCCAGGGTCTGTGAGCCGGCGCTGAAGGTGCCGGCCGGAATCACGTTCGGGTTGCCACTGCCCGGGGCCGAGACGGTCCAGCGGATCTCGGAAATCGGGATCGTGTCGCCGCTGGCGTTGATGAGGTCGGCCGGCGAGGACACGCTGAGCGTGGCGCTGGCGGGTGCGCTGCCGTTGCGGCGGTAGCCTGCCCCCACCATGACCTGCCTGGCCGGATCGGGGCAGGTGTTGTAGCCGTCGCCGTACCGGCTGATGTTCTCGGTGCTGTTGCTGGTCATGGCCTGGTCCACGCCGTTGCCCAGGGCGGCCACCGGAACCGCCACCTGCACCAGGTTGACCGGCCCGCTGCTTCCCACCGCGCCGTCAAGCCTGCCGGAGCTCCCCGCGAGGGCGCCATTGCCCACGTGCAGGTAAAGGCGGCGCGAGCCCCCGGTGACCGTCAGCGACCAGGCGTGAGCCGCCGCCCATTCCCCCAGGCAGCACAACGCCACGCACACCTGTACCAGGTGGCGTCTTGATCGCGAGGTGGGAGATGTCTTAGGAGCGGACATGCGGGAGGGCAAGGGAAGACCAGGGCGGGACGGATGGGCGCGGTGTTCGCAGCCCCGCCACCCGTTGCGGAATCAGTGGGTGCCGGCTGCAGTGGCTTGCACCCTCCCTGGGTGACCGGTAGGCGGGGCCCACCGGATGCGCCGTGCTACAAGGATCAGCCGACGGCGGAGGCCGCTCAGGGCATGGTGGCGGTGTAGGTCACGCGGCCTGCATAGGTACCCGCGGAAGGCACCGTGGCGTTGGCGTAGGAGTAAGTCCAGGTCGCCGTCTGGTTGGTGACCCGGCCGGCCAACGTGGGCGAGCTGGTACCGCCACCAAACGCGGGCGCGGCCAAGGCCGCGTTGCTGGATGCCACCGACAGTTCGCTGAACGGAATGGTGTCGCTGCCGCTGGTCAGGACCGCCGGGTTGGTGGCGGTGATGGTGACCTGACCGTTGTTGCCGAACACGCGCACCGGAATGCTGGCGCCAGCGGGGGTTGGCCCGGTGTTGGTGATCGTCCCGGCTGCAGCGCCTGTGCCTACATCCAGAGGGTTGGTCGAATAGTCAAAGGTCAGGGCGTCAATGGCGGCGTTGGTGGCCAGTGGCGTGCCGGAACCGGTGCCCACGCCCAGGAACAGCACGCGGGGAATCACCACGCGCAGATCCAAGTTGGCGGTGGCGGAACCACTGCCGGAGATCAGTTCGGACTCTGCCTGGGCCAGCAGAGGAGCGGCCATGGCCAGTGCCACGGCGGAATGGACAAACAGGGATTTTTTCACGACGGTTCCTTCTTTGCTGGGGACAACACTCTGGTCGGTAAGCTGACCGAGTACTTTTGCATGCCCCTTGCGTGGGGCTCTGACGGACGCGATGGTACGGAAAGCCCCCAAAAGCAACAAGCTGTAAACCGGTAAAACTGCACACATTCAACGACTTGCTGAAGGCTTTTGTGTAAACGGTGCAGGTTTGGTGACGGACGGTTGCATAAAAGCCTCAAGTTCTCATGCGAGCTGCCGTGCCTAGGCTTTTGGTAGTCAGGTGAGACAGCGGCAGTGCGCTCGGCGACTTGACCTCGCCGAGCGAGAAGCTGGTGTGCAGGTCTTTCACGTTGGGCAGGTTGAGCAGCACCTCGCGCGCAAAAGCGCTGAAGTGGTTCAGATCGCGGCTGACCACCTGCAGCTCGAAGGTGCCCGACCCACTGATGTAGTGGCAGGACACGATCTCCGGAATGCCCCGGATCGCGGCTTCCAGTTCGCGGGTCACGTCGCCACTGTTGCGCTGCGCGTCGAGCCGCACAAAGGCCAACACGCCCAGGCCGATCTTTTCGCGGTTGAGCTCGGCGCGGTAGCCGGTGATGAAACCCGCTTCTTCCAGCGCGCGCACCCGCCGCCAGCAAGGCGCTGCCGACAGTCCGACGCGCTGGGCGAGTTCGGCGTTGGTCAGGCGCCCATCCGACTGCAGTTCGTGCAGGATGGCGATGTCGAACTTGTCCAGTGTTTCCATGATTGACGCTTTTGAGCAAGAAGCTTTCTATTTGACCGCAAAAATGGGCATGAAAAGCAAACACCTGTCGCCGCTCGGGTCATACACTGTGCGTCAAACTCAAGGCAGCATGTGCCGATCCGGCGCAGGCTGCTGCAATACCACAGCCCACGAAGCGGCGCCCACTCTTTGGAGACAAAAACCATGAACGCCCCGCTGCCCGAACACATCCGCCAGGCCCTGGAATCCGTCAGCCTGGACGACAAATACACCCTGGACCACGGCCGCGCCTTCATGAGCGGTGTGCAGGCCCTGGTGAAGCTGCCCATGCTGCAGCGCCAACGCGATGCCCTCGTGGGCAAGAACACCGCGGGCTTCATCAGTGGCTACCGGGGATCGCCCCTGGGTGGCTACGACCAGGCGCTGCAAAAGGCTGAGCCCCACCTGAAGGCGCAGAACATCGTGTTCCAGCCGGGCGTGAACGAAGAACTGGCCGCCACCGCCCTGTGGGGCACCCAGCAACTGGGTTTCGCGCCACCGGGCAGCAACAAGTTCGACGGCGTGTTCGGCATCTGGTACGGCAAGGGCCCGGGCGTGGACCGCTGCTCCGACGTGTTCAAGCATGCCAACATGGCCGGCACTACGCCCTGGGGCGGCGTGATCGCGGTGGCCGGCGACGACCACGTGGCCAAGAGCTCCACCGCCGCCCACCAGAGCGACCACATCTTCAAGGCCTGCGGCCTGCCGGTGTTTTTTCCGTCCACTGTGCAGGACATCCTCGACCTGGGCATCCACGCCTTCGCCATGAGCCGCTTCAGCGGCGTGTGGGCGGGCATGAAGACAATCCAGGAAATCGTGGAGAGCAGCGCCACCGCGATGATCGACCCCGAGCGCGTCGACATCGTGATTCCCGAATTCGAAATGCCCCCCGGCGGCTTGCACATCCGCTGGCCCGACGCGGCGCTGGAGCAGGAAGCCCGGCTGTTCGACTACAAGTGGTACGCCGCCCTGGCCTACATCCGCGCCAACAAGCTCAACCACAACGTGATCGCCGGCCCGAACGACCGCTTCGGCCTGATCGCCAGCGGCAAGGCCTTCAACGACACCCGCCAGGCCCTGCTCGACCTGGGTCTGGACGATGCCACCTGCCAGCGCATCGGCCTGCGCCTGCACAAGGTCAACGTGGTGTGGCCGCTGGAAGCGCAGACCACGCGCGAATTCGCCACCGGTCTGCGCGAGATCCTGGTGGTGGAAGAGAAGCGCCAGGTCATCGAATACCAGCTCAAGGAAGAGCTCTACAACTGGCGCAGCGACGTGCGCCCCAACGTATTGGGCAAGTTCGACGAGGTGGAGGGCGACCACACCGGCGGCGAATGGAGCATGCCCAATCCCAGCGCCCACACCTTGCTGCGTGCCAACGCCGACCTGTCGCCAGCCATCATCGCCCGGGCCGTGGCCCGTCGGCTGCGCAAGATGGGCTTGCCAGAAGACGTGCAGGCGCGCATCGACGCCCAGCTCGCCATCCTCACGGCGCAGGAACAGTCCATGCAGACCCTGCTGACTCAGGGCGTGCAGGGCGCCGAACGCCAGCCCTGGTTCTGCTCCGGCTGCCCGCACAACACCAGCACCAAGGTGCCCGAAGGCTCGCGTGCCATGGCCGGCATCGGTTGCCATTTCATGACCATCTGGATGGACCGCGCCACCGTGGGCTTCACCCAGATGGGTGGTGAAGGTGTGCCGTGGATGGGCCAGCAGCCCTTCAGTCACGACCAGCACATGTTCGCCAACCTGGGCGACGGTACCTACTTCCACAGCGGCATCCTGGCGATCCGCCAGAGCATCGCCGCTGGCGTGAACATCACCTACAAGATCCTCTACAACGACGCCGTGGCCATGACCGGTGGCCAGCAGGTGGGCGAGCGCCCTGAGGGCCACAGCGTGGTGCAGATCGCGCAGAGCATGCGCGCCGAGGGCGCGGTCAAGATCACCATCGTGACCGACGAACCGGAGAAATACGCTTCGGTGAGCGGCCTGCCCAGTGGCATCGCGATCCAGCACCGCGACACGCTCGACGCCGTGCAGCGCGAGTTCCGCGAGATCAAGGGCACCACCGTCATCATCTACGACCAGACCTGCGCCACTGAAAAACGCCGGCGCCGCAAGCGCGGCACCCTGGTGGACCCGGCCGAGCGCGTGGTGATCAACGAGCTGGTATGCGAAGGCTGCGGCGACTGCAGCGTGCAGAGCAACTGCCTGTCGGTCGAACCGCTGGACACCGAGTTCGGCCGCAAGCGCACCATCAACCAGAGCAGTTGCAACAAGGATTTTTCGTGCGTCAAAGGCTTCTGTCCGAGTTTCGTCACGGTGGAAGGTGGCCAACTGCGCAAGAAGGACAAAAAATCCGGTGCGCCACAGTGGACCGGCGGCGCACTGCCCGAGCCGAGACTGCCCGCGCTGGCCGATGAAGCCTGGGGCATCATCGTCGCCGGCGTCGGCGGCACCGGCGTCATCACCATCGGCCAGTTGCTGGGCATGGCCGCCCACATCGAAGGCAAGGGCATCGTCACGCAGGACGCGGCGGGCCTGGCGCAAAAGGGTGGCGCCACCTGGAGCCATGTGCTCATCGGCGCCCACCAGGACGCGATCCGCACCACGCGCGTGTCCGCCGCATCGGCCGACCTGGTGATCGGTTGCGACCCCATCGTGGCGGCCCACAAGGAAACCTGGCAGCGCCTGCGTGCGGGTCGCAGCCACGTGGCGCTCAACGTCAGCGCCACGCCCACGGCGGCGTTCGTCAAGAACCCCGACTGGCAGAACCCGGCTCAGGCCTGCGTGGATGCCCTGCAGAAGAGCCTGGGCGAAGCCGCCGTGGGCGTGTTCGATGCTGAAGCCGCGGCCAGTGCGCTGATGGGCGACAGCATCTACACCAACCCCATGATGCTGGGCTATGCATGGCAAAAGGGCTGGGTGCCTCTGGGCCTGGCTGCCTTGATGCGGGCCATCGAGCTCAATGGCGTGGCCGTGGCGCAGAACAAAGCCGCCTTTGAATGGGGCCGCCGTGCCGCGCACGATGCCAAGGCCGTGGAAGCCCTGTATTCACCGTCTTCTGGCGCCCAGATCATTCAGTTCAAGAAGCGCGAAACGGTGGACAGCCTGGTTCAGCGCCGGGTGGAATTCCTCACCGGCTACCAGAACGCCGCCTACGCCGCCAGCTACCAGGCCTTTGTGCAGCGCGTGCGCGAGCGCGAAGCGCCGTTTGGCAAATCCAGCCTGACCGAAGCGGTGGCCCGCAACCTGTTCAAGCTCATGGCCTACAAGGATGAATACGAGGTCGCCCGACTGCACAGCGACACCGCGTTCCATGCGCGCCTGGCCAAACAGTTCGAAGGCGATTACAAGCTCAAGGTCCATCTGGCGCCACCCCTGATCGCCAAGACGAATGAAAAGGGCGAGCTGGTGAAACAGAAGTTCGGTTCGTACATGTTCACTGCCTTCCGCCTGCTGGCGCCTCTTAAGTTCCTGCGCGGCACCGCGCTGGATGTGTTTGGCCGCACCGAAGAACGGCGCACCGAGCGGGCGCTGATCGGCGAGTACCGCGCCACCGTGGAAGAGCTGCTCGAGCAGCTCGACGCTGGCAACCATGCACTGGCGCTGGACATCGCCCGATTGCCCGATCAGATCAAGGGTTTTGGCCATGTGAAAGAGCGCAATCTGGCGGCCACCCGCAGCCGGTGGGCCGCGCTGATGGCGCAATGGCGCCAGCCCCAACAGGGTGCCGCACAGGCCGCCTGAACCTTGCCGGCGCTCCGACGGGGCGCCGCATACAATCCCCTGTTGCGACCAGTTCGCCCGGGCGGTTTTCCTGAAGGCCCTCCCGGGCCTTCGGCGTTTTTCATTGAACCGAACCTGTTGGAGATTGCCCGTGTTCATTTCCCCTGCTTACGCCCAAGCCGCTGGCGGCGACACCCAGTCCACCATGCTGGGCCTTTTGCCCCTGGTATTGATGTTCGTGGTGCTGTATTTCGTGATGATCCGTCCCCAGATGAAACGTCAGAAAGAGCACAAGGCCATGGTCGAGGCGCTCGCCAAGGGCGATGAAGTGATCACCGCAGGTGGCCTGCTGGGCAAGGTGTCCAAGATCGGTGAGGCCTACATCGGCGTGGAACTGACCGATGGCGTGGAAGTCCAGATGCAACGCTCTGCCGTGGTGCAAGTGCTGCCCAAGGGCTCGCTCAAGGCCGTCTGAGACCCGTCACTTTCATGGGTGCGGTTCTCGCGCTGCCTGTCTGGTGCCGGACAAGGCCTGCGACAGCACCCCGTCGTCCTATTTGAAGGCCTTTGCGGCCTGCCCTCACCATGAACCGTTACCCGCTGTGGAAGTACGCGATCATATTTGTCGCGCTGCTGATCGGCCTGATCTACGCGCTGCCCAACCTGTTTGGCGAGTCACCGGCGGTGCAGGTCTCGGCGGCCAAGTCGTCGGTGCGCGTGGATGGCGCCACGGCCACTCGCGTGGAACAGGTGCTGGCGGAACAAGGCGTCGCGGCCTCGATGATCCAGTTCGAGGGCAATTCGGTTCGTGCGCGCTTTGAGACCACCGACGACCAGATCAAGGCGCGCGACGCCATCGATCGCGCGCTGAACACCGATCCGGCTGACCCATCCCACGTGGTTGCGCTCAACCTGCTGCCCCGCACACCGGCATGGCTGGCCGGACTGAGCGCTTCGCCCATGTACCTGGGGCTGGACCTCCGGGGCGGCGTGCACTTCATGCTGCAGGTCGACATGCCGGCGGCACTGGTGCGCCGCACGGACGTGCTCGCCGGCGATCTTCGCGTGGCCCTGCGCGAAAAAGGCGTGCGCCATGGCGGGATCACCCGCAATGGGCAGACCATCGAATTGCGCGCCGCCGACGCCCAGACCCTGGAGGCCGCAAGCAACCTGATTCAGGACCAGTTTGCCGATCTGCAGGTGAATGACGTGTCCGACGCGGCCGGCGCCCGGCTGCAGGCCAGCATCAAGCCCGAGGCGGCGCGGCTGGTGCAGGAACAGGCCCTCAAGCAGAACATCACCACCCTGCACAACCGCATCAACGAGCTGGGTGTGGCCGAGCCGGTGATCCAGCAGCAGGGCCTGGATCGTATCGTGGTGCAGTTGCCGGGTGTGCAGGACACCGCGAAAGCCAAGGACATCCTGGGCCGCACCGCCACGCTGGAGGTGCGCCTGGTCGACGAAAGCGCAGACGGTCTTTCGGCCGAGCGCGGTGGCGGTGCGGTGCCTTTTGGTTCAGAGCGCTACCTTGATCGCGAGGGCCGTGCCGTCATCGTGCGCCGCGACGTGCTGCTCACGGGCGAAAACCTCACCGACGCCCAGGCTGGCTTTGACAGCCAGACGCAGGAAGCCGCTGTGCACCTCACGCTCGATGCCAAGGGTGCCCGGGTCTTTCGCGATGTGACCCGCGAGAACGTGGGCAAGCGCATGGCCATCATCCTGTTTGAAAAGGGACGGGGCGAGGTCGTCACGGCGCCGGTGATCCGCACCGAAATCGGTGGCGGCCGAGTGCAGATTTCCGGCAGCATGAACACGGTCGAGGCCAGCGACACCGCCTTGCTGCTGCGCGCCGGTTCGCTGGCCGCGCCCATGGAAATCATCGAAGAACGCACCATTGGCCCCAGCCTGGGTGCAGAGAACATCGAGCGCGGTTTCAACAGCGTGATGTGGGGCTTTGTGGTGATCGTCGTGTTCATCAGCATCTACTACATGCTGTTTGGCGTGTTCTCCAGCATTGCGCTGGCGTTCAACCTGGTGTTGCTGGTGGCGGTGCTGTCGATGCTGCAGGCCACGCTCACCCTGCCCGGCATTGCCGCCATGGCGCTGGCACTGGGTATGGCGATTGACTCCAACGTGCTGATCAATGAACGCATCCGGGAAGAACTGCGCCGTGGGGCCGCCCCGCAGACAGCGATCCAGAACGGCTACGAGACCGCTTGGGCGACCATCCTGGACTCCAACGTGACCACCCTGATCGCTGGCGTGGCCCTGCTGCTGTTTGGTTCCGGCCCTGTGCGCGGCTTTGCCGTCGTGCATTGCGTGGGCATTCTCACCAGCATGTTTTCTTCCGTGTTCTTCAGCCGTGGCCTGGTCAACATGTGGTATGGCCGCCAGCGCAAGCTCAAGGCCCTTTCCATCGGTACCGTCTGGAAACCCGATGCCGGCAGCTCGGTGACCACCAAGTCCAACTGAATCACGGAACAAGACCATGGAATTTTATGTTGCAACTTCACATGCGCTTCTTCTGAAGACTCCTGACAAGGAATAAATACCATGGAGTTTTTCCGCATTCGCCGGGACATCCCGTTCATGAAGCACGCGTTGGCCCTCAACGCGTTCTCCACCATCGCCTTTGTGCTGGCGGTTTTCTTTCTGGTCACTCGGGGACTGAACCTGTCGGTCGAGTTCACCGGCGGTACCGTCATGGAAGTGGCCTATGAGCAACCGGCCGATCTGGACGCGGTGCGCCACGTCATCGAAGGTCTCGGCTACGCTGATGTGCCGGTACAGAATTTCGGCACCTCGCGAGAGGTGCTGCTGCGTCTGCCGGCACTGGCAGGCCAGACGGCAGGCCAGCAGAGCGAGACTGTGTTGGCGGCATTGAAGGCCCAGAATCCGGCGGTCGAGTTGCGACGCACGGAGTTCGTGGGCCCGCAGGTGGGCCGCGAGCTGGTGGAGGACGGTTTGCTTGCCTTGGCCATGGTGGTGATCGGCATCGTGATCTACCTGGCGTTCCGCTTTGAATGGAAGTTTGCCATCGCGGCCATCATCGCCAACCTGCACGACGTGATCATCATCCTCGGCTTCTTCGCCTTCTTCCAGTGGGAGTTCTCGCTGGCGGTGCTGGCAGCGGTGCTGGCGGTGCTGGGGTATTCGGTCAACGAATCGGTGGTGATCTTTGACCGCATCCGGGAGACCTTCCGGCGCCAGCGCAAGATGACCCCCGCGCAGGTGATCGACCACGCCATCACTTCCACCATGAGCCGCACGATCATCACCCACGGCTCGACCGAAGCGATGGTGTTGTCCATGCTCCTCTTCGGCGGCCCCACGCTCTTCTACTTTGCGCTGGCGCTCACCATCGGCATCTTGTTCGGCATCTATTCGTCGATCTTTGTGGCGGCTTCCGTGGCGATGTGGCTGGGCGTGTCTCGCGAGGATCTGGTCAAGCCAGGCACCCGCAAGGATGGCAAGGATGGCGATCCCGATGACCCGAACGCTGGTGCTGTTGTATAACGGCCATGGCGGCCGGGCAACTGTCATGCCTGGCCGGGCCCCCTGATGGGGCGGTGTTCTTTCGTGTCATACTGAAACTATTGTGGTTTCGCCTGATCAGCACGTCTCATCCCTTGCCAAACAGGCGCGTGAACTGTTCGTGGTTCACGTGGGCCGTGCGCTTCCCGAAATGGTCAGGGCCTGCGATACGCGGCTGACCTCTCTTCTCGACCAGGCAGGTCCGGCTCGCGAGATGCAGGAGCGGCGGGACGCCTGGACCGCCTTCCAGAAACACCAGACCGCCTGGCTCAACGGCAGCCGCAAAGAGCTTCAGCGCACGCTTTTGCCCAAGCTCAGTTCCTCCGGAAACCCTTTGAGCACGGGAAGATTGGAGCTGGTGGCCGAAGGCACGATTGACGACCAGATCATGGCCTCCCGGTTGGCCATGCGGGTGCTTGACAAATCGTCCTCCGAACTCAACGACTTGCGTCTGCGCATCCAGCACCTGGAGAAGCGACAGGAGTTGCCGCGCGGCGATGTGTTGCTGCCCGACGTGACAGCGCGAATTCTGGTCGATCAGTGGCTGGACGCCCAGATGACCCGCGAAGCCTGGGCCTTGATCCAGGATGCGCTCTTGCCCATCATGGCCACCAAGCTGCACGAGGGGTACAAGGCCGCCAACGAATTCCTGGTGTCCAGTGGGGTCATGAAGGAAATCGATCTTCAGTCGCTGGTGAAGCGCGCGCCTGGCACGCGCACGGGGTCATCTCCCGCGCCCGTGCCTCCGGCGGCAGGCCGCCGCTCTGGCGACGCGCCGCCACGCGACGCGTTCGGCTCCAGCCTTTCGTCGGCGCCCGCGTTTGGCCCAGCAGGCAGCTCAGCACCTGGGGCGTTCGGGCCCTCGCGTGCCGGTTCATCATCGATGGGCGTGCACGAAGAAACCCGCATGCTGACCAGTGCCACCCCCCTGGCGCGGGCTCGCATGCGGGCCCAGGGCGTGGTGGGGCGGCTCAAACGCCTGCTCATGGACAAGATTGGTGGTGATTTCGAGGCCACCCAGCTTCTCCCGCCGTCGCCCAGGCTGGAGCAGGCCATGCAGCAGAGCATGGCGGTGGTCCGCAGGGAGGTGGGTACACCTTCAACCGGTAGCATGGATCCCGCCTATGGCGGAACAGGCGCCGGCGGTGTTGCGATGCAGATGGATGCCAGCCATGTGGAGCGGGCTTCCAGTGCCTTGCGACAGCGCACGACAGAGCTCAAGCAGGCGGCCACCACCTCGACCGAAAAAGCCACGATCGAGGTCGTGGCGCTGATGTTCCAGAGCATCCTGGCCGAGGAGCGCATTCCGCCCAGTGTCAGGGTCTGGTTTGCCCGTCTGCAGATCCCGGTGCTGCGCGTGGCACTGGCTGAGCCCGAGTTTTTCAGTGCCCTGCAGCATCCCGCACGCAAGCTCATCGACCGCATGGGTTCGTGTGTGATGGGTTTTGAGACCAACGTGGGGTCTGCCGCACTTGAAGCAGAAATCAAGCGGGTGGTGCAGGTGATCGAGCAGTACCCCGAGACGGGCCGGCGTGTGTTCCAGCTCGTGTTTGACGAGTTCCAGAAGTTTCTGTCGACCTACCTCAGCGAGCAGGACAGCACCAGCCGTGTGGTCAGTGTGGCGCAGCAGATCGAACAGAAGGAAACCCTCTCGGTGCAGTACACCATCGAACTGCGCAAGCTGCTCGACGATGTGCCGGTGCGCGAAGAGGTGCGCGAGTTCCTGTTCAAGGTCTGGGTCGACGTGCTGGCCGTGGCCAGCGTGAAATACGGACTCAAACACGAAGAAACCAGTTCGCTCAAGCAGGTGGCCAGCGAACTGCTCTGGGCAGCCAGCGCCAAGCCCAACCGCAACGACCGGGCGCGCGTGATCCAGCAATTGCCGAACCTGCTGCAGCGCCTGCGTCAGGGCATGGGGCTGCTGGGCTTCCCGGCTGGCTTGCAGGATCAGCACATCAAATCGGTGAGCGATACCTTGGCCGATGCCTTCATGTCCCGCACCGAAGCCATTCCGGAAGAAAGCATGGACAAGCTGGCCAAGCGGCTGGCCAATCTGGAAGATTTCCTGCCCGAGAGCGGGGTGGGCGATCTGGACCTCGACAACGAGAGCATCGAGATGATCACCGGCGTGGACGCCAGCAACATCGAGGTGATCAACCAGGGTGGCAGCCAGCCGAGCGAAGCCATGCGGGCTTGGGCGGTGGAGCTGCAGATCGGCTCCTGGTTCGGACTGGACCACAACGGCAAGCTCAACAGCGTGCAGCTGGCCTGGCGCAGTCAGCGGGGCCAGCTGTACCTCTTTGTGACCAACAGCGGTCGCTGCTTCCTGATCCAGTCTGCGAGAGTGGCCGCTTACTTGCAGGCCGGGCTTTTGGTTCCCAGCGAAGACGAGGCCCTCACCGTTCGCGCCACGCGCGATGCGCTGGCCAAGCTGGATGCCAATCCTGAGCGTCTGCTTAATTAGGTACTCCCCCCTGCGCCGCTGACGCGGCTTCCCCCCTCTCTTGCGCGCCTTCGGCGCTTGGAGGGGGGACGGCATCTTGGGCCGGCGGAGCCGTCCCTTGCTGCCCCTGGAATTGAGACACTTCGCGCCGGACTTTACCTGCCTTTGGATGCGGCGCTTCGCTCCGGAGGCTGAGCCTCCCCTCCTGGGTGCCTTAGCTGCGGCCGATGCGTTGCAGCAGTCCGCCGGGCAGGCGGCCGACGTGGCCTTCGAGTTCGAGTTCCAGTAGCCGGGCTTGCAGGGTGGCGGTGTCGAGGCCGGTGCGGGCTTGCAGGGCGTCGAGGCTCACGGGGTCGTGGCCCAGGGCTTCCAGCAGGGTGTCTTCCTGTGCGCTTGCAGGCGTGTCAAAGGGCAGTGGTGGACTGGTGGGCAGTCGCAGGTCTTCGAGGATGTCGTTGGCGGATTCGACGAGTTTGGCGCCCTGGCGGATCAGTGCGTGGCAGCCTTTGGACTGCGGTGCATGGATGGAGCCGGGAATGGCGAACACCTCGCGGCCTTGTTCGGCGGCGAGCCGGGCTGTGATCAGTGAGCCTGATTGCACCGCAGCCTCCACCACCAGTGTGCCCTGCGAGAGGCCGGCAATCAGGCGGTTGCGCTGGGGAAAATGGGCCGCGAGAGGTGGTGTGCCCAGGGGATATTCGCTCACGATGGCGCCTTGCGCGGCGATGCGGTGGGCGAGGTTCAGATGGCGTTTGGGGTACACCCGATCGAGCCCGGTGCCGACCACCGCAATGGTTGGACTGCCGCCTTCGAGTGCACCTTCGTGGGCCGCCCCGTCCACCCCCAATGCGAGGCCGGACACGATGCACACGCCTGTTTGTGACAGTGCCAGGGCAAACTGGCGCGCGTTGGCCTGACCCTGGGGTGTCGGATTGCGGCTGCCCACGATCGCCAACCGTTGGGGGTGGTGCAGCGCGTTCACGTCGCCCAGTACGTACAGCATGAGCGGCGGATCGGCCATTTCCAGCAATTCGGCGGGAAACCGCTTGTCCGCCAGGGTCAGCACATGGCGATCGGGCCCTGCGGCCAGCCAGTCTTGCAACCGCTGTAGGGCGGCGGGCAGTTCCTCTGGCTCGGTCAGCAGCGCTTGTGCGCGTTGTGAGCCCGTTACGGCCTCGAGCGCACTGCTGGTTTGCCCGAAGATCGCTTCAGGCAGGCCAAACGCAGCGAGCAGCTTGCGTGCCGAGTCGGTGCCCACGCCAGGCGTGAGCAGCAGCCGCAGCCAGGCGGCCAACTCCTCCCCACTCATGCGGGGTCAGGGGTTCACGAATGCGTCGCCGACCTTGACCCCGTCGGTGATTTGCAGCACCAGGGCGTAAGACACCTTGTCGAAGGTGCGGAACACCATCATGAGCCCGTTGCGTTCGCCAGGCAGGCGAATCTGGGTGCGGGCGGTATCGGTCTTGTCGACGACGACTTGCGAGTCCTTCTGCAAGGCCAGCACGTGACCGCGTTCAACACCATGTTCGATGCCGCGGTTGATGGCCACGACCTGGTTCTGGCCGGCGAAGGTCACCGCATTGCCGTAGACCGAGACGATCTGCCCGGTGAGGGTGAACGCGGGTGCGCTGGGCACGTAGTTGGGCAGTTCGCGGGGCGGCTCGGGCAGCAGACGGTCGCCGATGCGCACTTCTTCCTTGGCCTGAACAATGTCGATGGTGGCCGGGATGATCTCCGCGCCGGCCTCGGCGGCGGGCTTGCCGGGCATTTGTGTGCGCTCGACGTTGTGCGCGGTGTTCTCGAACTGCGGGGTATAGACGTCTTTGGTGAGTGCCGCCGGCTGGCTCGGAACGGGCGCGGGAACCCTGCGTGTCTCTTCGCGCACCAGGTAGGCCTTGCCCACGTACTGTGCCTCGTAGGCCAGCACTTCACCGGTGGTCGGGTCCTTGAGCGGCGTGGCGTTGCGGAACACGCGGAAGTTGCGTGGTTTGCCTTCGCCAATGCTCAGGGGCTCGGCGTCGCCGCCTTCGCTGCTGCCGTACAGGGCGCGGGCATAGGCGCGGTCGCCCATGCTCATCAGCACGCGGCTGTCGGTGGCAGAGACAATGCGCGGTGCGCGAGCGAAAGTGCCTTGGTCCACGATGATGGGCTCGGCCAGAAAGGACTCGATCGCCTGCAGCGAGATCGGCGGAATCGCCGAGTCGGACGGGCTTTCCGAACGCACACGGGGCGAAACCCGCACGGTGGGCGTGCCGCCGTCGCCGGGCCGGCGGGTGCTCAGGCGGGCGGTGCCGTCGCTGGTGTCAAGGAACAGCACCTGGCCGGGAAAAATCAGGTGCGGGTTGCGGATGTCTTCCAGGTTCATGCCCCAGAGCTCGGGCCAGCGCCAGGGGCTCTTGAGGAACATGCCGGAAATGGCCCAGAGGGTGTCACCGCGCTTGACGGTGTAGCTGTCGGGTGCGTTGGGTGCCAGTTCGGACAGGGGCACGCCGGCCTGGGCCACCTGGGTGGCGGTGGCGCGTTGACCGGGGGTGATGGGGAAATTCTGGGCACTCACACCGGAGGCCAGGGTGGCAGCCAGCAGCGCTGTGGCGCAAGCCAGGGGGCGTAGGCCGTGAGGCAAGGAGAAGGAGGCGTTCGAACGGATCTTCAATGGCATGTAGGGCCCCTGGGGCATGCACGCTCCCGGCAGGGCCAGCCCCGGAAGGGCGAGCGGCCTGTTCGTGACAGCGCTTTGGTCTTGATAATTCGCATTTGATTTTGCGCGCAAGGCTTTGATTAGGCAATGTTTATGCAGGCGACGCCCAGCGCCATCCGCTAAAAGTGGCGAAAATACCGACAAACGCGCAAGTGCGTGCCCGCGCCACCACGAATGGGTCGCGGCACGCTTGCCAGTAGAAGGGCCCTGGCGGCCCGTTGTTGTTCCCCGCTCGTCGCTGTTTTCGACCATGACCTCTGCTGAACTGCTGCCCATCCTGTGTTACCCCGATCCGCGCCTGCACACCGTGGCGCGCCCGGTGGCGCAGGTCGACGAACGCATCCAGGCCCTGATTCCTCGCATGCTGGCCACGATGTACGACGCCAACGGCATTGGCCTGGCGGCCACACAGGTGGATGTGCACGAGCGCCTGATCGTGATTGACGTGAGCGAAGAGCGCAACCAGCCCATGGTGCTGATCAACCCCGAGATCGAATGGGCCAGCCCGGAAAAGCGCAAGGGCGAAGAAGGTTGCCTGTCGGTGCCGGGCATCTATGACGGCGTGGAGCGGTCGCTGGCGGTGAAGGTCAGGGCGCTGGACGGCGAGGGCCAGTCCCGGGTGATCGAAGCCGAGGGCATGCTGGCGGTGTGCATCCAGCATGAAATGGACCACCTCATCGGCAAGGTGTTTGTGGAATACCTGTCGCCGCTCAAGCGCAACCGCATCAAAAGCAAGCTGGTCAAGGCTCAACGGGAGGCGGTACGCGCATGATGCGTGGCGCATTGACGCTGATCACCACCGTGCTTGCCCTTGTGCTGACGGCTTGCAGCGGCATGCCCGAAACCGTGGCGCTGGGCACGTCGCGCGTCGCCATCGAACAGCGTCTGGGCACGCCCACGGCGGTCCACGCGCTTCCGGAGGGCACAAGACTTCAGTATTCGCGTCAGCCATCCAGGCAGCAGGTCTTCAATCTGGATCTGGACGCCCAGGGGCGGTTGGCGCGCATGGATCAGGTGTTGGATGTCGCATGGCTGCAGCGCATCGAGGTGGATCGCTGGACCCGGGAAGATGTGCTGCGCCAGTTCGGCAGACCGGCGGTGGTGGAGCGTGTTGCCCGGTTTGATGGCGACGTCTGGACCTACAGGTACCTGGAACCCTTTTCGCTGGCCCGCCTGGCTCACATCCATATCGATTCCCAGGGCGTGGTGCGCAAGCTGGTGTACACCGACGAACCCCTGCTGGACGACGTAGGCGACCGATTCTGACGACGGACGGGCGCACAGCGTGCGAACCGACACTGCAACCCATGAAAATCATCTTTGCCGGCACGCCGGTGTTCGCCAGCGTGGCCCTGCAGCGTTTGCACGCGGCAGGCTTTGAGATCGCCCTGGTGCTTAGCCAACCCGACCGACCCGCTGGCCGGGGCATGAAGCTGCAGGCGTCGCCGGTCAAGCAGTTTGCGCTCGAACACCACATCCCGGTGGCGCAGCCGCGCAGCCTGCGGCTGGACGGCAAGTACCCGGAAGACGCCGCGGCCGCCCGCCGGATGATGGAAGAGGCTGACGCCGACGTGATGGTCGTGGCCGCCTACGGGCTGATCCTGCCGCAGTGGGTGCTGGATGGGATGGGCGGCAACGAGACACGCCAGAAATGGGGTTGCCTGAACATCCATGCGTCCCTGCTCCCGCGTTGGCGCGGTGCCGCGCCCATCCACAGGGCCATTGAGGCAGGCGATGCGGAAACCGGTGTGACCATCATGCAGATGGACGCCGGACTGGACACGGGTGACATGTTGTTGACCGAGCGTCTGCGCATCGGTGAAGAGGAAACCACGGCGACCTTGCATGACCGGCTGGCTGAGCTGGGCGGGCGGATGATCGTGGAAGCGCTGGAGCTGGCGGCCTGTGGCGGTTTGCGCCCGGTCGCGCAGCCCGCCGAAGGGGTCACCTACGCGCACAAGATCGAAAAAGCCGAAGCGCTCATTGACTGGCGCCAGTCTGCAACCGTCCTGGCAAGGCGTGTGCGCGCCTTCGACCCTTTCCCTGGCGCCAGCTTCGTGGCGGGCAGTGAAGCCGTCAAGCTCTGGTCCGCGCGCGCAGAGCCTGGCACCGCATCGGACGCGCCTGGCACGGTGCTCGCGGTGGCCGACGATGGCATCCGTGTGCAAACGGGCGAAGGCGTGCTGGTGCTCACCGCCCTGCAGCGTGCTGGCGGCAAGCGCCTGCCGGTGGGTGACTTCCTGCGCGGCTTCTCGCTGGCGCCTGGTCAGGTGCTGAGCGCCGCCGACACATCCACGGCGGTAGGCTGATGTTCTACCAGTCCGTGCATCGCAGCCATCCCGAATTCTGGGAAGGCATGCGCGATCAGACGTCGGTGGGCATGGGCATTGCCGCCTGGGGCCTGATGACCGGCGTGGCCATGGTGAAGTCGGGCCTCTCAGGGCTGGAGGCGGTGCTGATGACCTTGATCGTCTACGCCGGCAGTGCCCAACTCGCAGCCGTGCCGATGATCGCGGCGGGAGCGCCCCTGTGGGTGATTCTGGCGGCGGCGTTCTGTGTAAATTTACGATTTGTCGTGTTTTCGGCCCATTTGAGGCCTTATCTGATGCATTTGCCGCGTTTTCAGCGCCTCGTCACAGGGTACCTCACAGGCGACCTGAGTTATGTGTTCTTCGCCCGACGCTTTCCCAAACCCGGGCAGACCGCCGACGAACTGGCGCAGCAACAGGCCTACCTGGCAGGCAACTGCGCTGTGAATTACCTGGCCTGGATGGGTGCCAGCCTGGTGGGGATCGCCCTGACCAACGCCATCCCCACCGAATGGGGACTGGGCTTCGCCGGCATCCTGGCCCTGCTGGGTGTACTGGCGTCGCTGGCCACGTCCAGGCTGCGCATGGTCTCGGCCGGGGTGGCGGGGGCCGCTGCGGTGGCGGCCTGGGCGCTGCCGCTCAAGCTCAACATCCTGGTGGCCATTGCCAGCGCCGTGGCCATCTGCCTGGTGCTCGACAAAATGCGCCCCAACCGTCCTGAAGGAGGTGCGCACCATGTTTGACCTCAATCCATGGACCTTGCTCACCATCGTCGCCCTGGGCGTGGTGACCGTCATCACACGGGGCTTCTTTCTGCTGTCGGACCGGCCCTGGACGCTGCCGCACTGGGCGCAGCGCGGCCTGCAATACGCGCCCATCGCGGCCTTGTCTGCGGTGGTGGTGCCAGAGATCGTGATTTCGCAGGGCGAACTGATTCAGACCTGGAAGGACGCGCGCCTGTATGCGGTGGCAGCAGGCTTGTGCTGGTTCGCCTGGCGGCGTGGTGTGCTGGGCACCATCGTGGCAGGCATGGTGGTGTACCTGCCTTTGAAGGTCGGGCTGGGCTGGTAGCTCACACGGCGCGGGGCTGCGCTGGCCTCAGCGATGCCACTGATCGCGGTAGGCCATCTGTGCGTACTGTGAATGCGCCAGGGCTTTCTCCACCAGGGGGGCGTTGGTGGCCGTCGCCTCCGAAAGTGTGCCGTCTGCATAGCGCATCAGCTTGGCCGGCGTGTCGGGTTGCATCACCACCACCTCTGCGCCCTCCATGTAGGCCTGCAACTTGTCGAACTGCAGAATGGCCCGCCCCCCACGGGCTTGTTGCGCGGGGTCGCTGAGATCGCGCCCGATCAGGGGGTGCTCGCCGCTAAGCCCCATGAGCGAGATCAGGGTGGGGGCCAGATCGATCTGGCTGGCCACCGTGCTGATGCGCTGTGGCCGCTCGATGGGACCACCCAGGATCAACCCCGGAATGTGGAAGCGGTCGATGGGGATCAGCGACTGACCGTAAACGCGTGAGTTGTGGTCGGCCACCACCAGGAACAGCGTGTTTGCCCAGTACGGCGAGGCCTTGGCCTGTGCGATGAAGCGGCCCAAGGCGTGGTCGGCGTATTTGACGGCGTTGTTCACCGTGGCCTGGGGCGCGTCATAAAGCTCGATGTGGCCGTCCGGGAAGTCGAAGGGGGCGTGGTTGGACGAGGTGAAGATGAGGCCGAAGAAGGGCTTGTCGGCAGGCTGTGCCAGGAAGTGCTGGTGCGCGCGGTCCATCACGTCGCCATCAGACGCGCCCCAGGTGGCCATGAAGGCGTTGGACGGCATGTCGTGTTGGTCCAGCACCTGGTCGAAGCCATTGCCCATGAAGAAACCGCGCATGTTGTCGAAGTGCGATTCACCGCCGTAGAAGAACGTGGAGGTGTAATCCTGCCCTTTCAGAAAGCTGGCCAGCGTGAAGAAATCGCGCTGTGACTTCGCCAGCTTCACGGTGCTGACCGATGACGTGGGCGGGTAGCCGGCCACCACGGCTTCGATGCCCCGCACCGAACGCGTGCCGGTGGCATAAAGCTGATCGAACCACAGGCCTTCCTGTGTCAGCCGGTCCAGATTCGGCGTGAGGGGCAGCCCGCCCAGTGCACCGACGAATTCCGCCCCCAGGCTTTCCTCCAGCACGATCACCAGGTTGCGCGGCCGCGGCGACGGGTGCAGGCTGACCTGGCGGTGGCGCATGGGGACCGCCGGGTCGGTGAACACCGCCAGGGGCAGGCCGGTCTCGGCACGCACGCTCTGGATCACCTGCTGCGTGGGCAGGTGGCCGTAGGTGATGCCGCCGTCTTCGTTCTTGCGCGAAAGATGCAGGGCGTACAACAAGGTGTAGGCCGAACTCAAGGGCAGCTCACTGACCAGGTGGTCTGGTGTGGCCGCCGCGAGCGCCGGGTTGGCGGGGCGGTGGCCCAGGGTGCCCCGGCCTGCAAGTGCCAGCGTCCCTAACAGCACAAGGGACAGGACCATTGAAATGGGCAGCGTCAGCGTGGTCACCGGGCTGGTCGGCCGCGTGGCCCTTGCGTAAACCAGCCCCACAGCGGGCAACACCACGGCCGCCACCAAAAGGTCCAGCCACTGGTCCTTGATCAGCGTGCCGGCCAGTTCCTGCATGTGACTCAGGTATTCCACGAACAGGTAGTTGGGCCGGCTGTCGTACTGGGTTATGAAGGCGGGGGTGGACAGCTCCATGAAGGTCACAAACAGCAGCACGGCACCACCATACAGGCGCAACAGCCGGGTCCAGGCGCGCCAGGTGGTCGGGTGCAGGGCCATCCAGGGCGTGATGGCCGCTGGCAGCGCCCAGACCAGCCCGAGCCACACGGCATCGAACCGCAGCCCCTGCCACCACAGGTGGGACCATGCGCCTGCCTCCTGCACACGCGGCGCCAGCCAGATCGCCAGGCCCAGCCGGCTCAGCCAAAACACCATCAAGGTGGCCAGCATGGGCCACCAAAGTGGCCTCAGTACCGCGCTGAAAGCCTCCAGGGCAGAGGGCGAATGCGCTCGTGGCGAGAGGTGAGTGGGCAGGGGGGCAGCCTTGATGCGGATGGACATGGCGGGCGCGATTGCACCCGGCGTCACTTAAGTGCGCCTTAAGGCGGGCATTCCAGAATGGCCAAGGTCTGGCGGTCCGAATGCCCGGGAGGGGTCTGCGCCGGATAATCCTTTCAATTCCTTTCGTGGGCGCGAAGGCGTCCGCACCTGCTCATGCGCGCACTTGTGGTGGAAGACGATCCTGGCATCGCCAACGGGCTGGCCGCTTCCTTGCGTCAGGCCGGTTATGCGGTTGACCTGTGCCACGATCTGGCTTGTGCCTGGCGTGCGCTGCAGGCGGAGCCTTTTGACGTGATGCTGCTCGATCTGGGCTTGCCCGACGGCGACGGGCTGGATCTGCTGGCGCGTCTGCGCCAGCCCAGCACAGGTGCAAGGTCAGGGCGCGCACTGCCGCACCACGACATGCCCGTGTTGATCATGACGGCGCGCGACGGGGTGAGCGACCGCATCAGCGGACTCGACAGTGGCGCCGACGACTACATCGTCAAACCGTTCGATGCCAACGAGTTGCAGGCGCGATTGCGCGCCATGCTGCGTCGGGCCAGCGGGCGCAGCAACCCGGTGATCGAGCACGGGGATCTGGTGCTGGACCCGGCCGCACACACGGTGCTGCGTGCAGGGGAACCCGTCGCCCTGGGCGGCAAGGAGTTTGCGTTGCTGCTCACCCTGTTGCAGGCGCGCCCGCAGGTGCTGTCGAAGTCGCGGCTGGAGTCGGCTTTGTATGGCTTCGGTGAAGCGCTGGAAAGCAATGCCATCGAAGTCCATGTGCACCATCTGCGCCGCAAGCTGGGAGAGGCGCTTATCAAGACGGTGCGCGGCGTGGGGTACTTCATTCCGCGCGATGACCAGGCCAGCCCGGAGCGCGCGCGCTGATGGCCTTGTCCATGCCTGCAAAGCAGCTTCCACCGTTGTGGCGCCACCTCTGGGCCTGGGCCCTGGGCGCACTGCTGGTGGTGTGGATGACCCTGATTGCCGTGGCCTGGTACACCGGGCACCACGAAGCCGAGGAGATCACCGATGGCCAGCTGGTGGCGGCCTCCCGTTTGTGGCTGCACGCGGCTCGCGGCGCGCAGAAGGCGGAAGCCGTCCCTTTGAACCTGCCGCCCGTCAAGGCCTATGTGCTGGAGCTGGCGGTCTTGCAATGGGAAGGTGGTCGCCTGATCACCGATACCCACGGACTGGCACCCGGGCTCGGGCTTGATGTGCCACCGGCGCCCGGCCTGTCCACCGTGACCCATAAAGGCCCGGGAGAACCGGTGGCGTGGCGCATGTATGTGGGCGAGACGGCCGAAGGCGATCGGCGCGTGGCAGTGCTGATGGACATGGTTCACCGCTACGACCTGGGCCGCGATGTGGCCGAACATGTGGCCCGCCCCGCCTTGCTGGTGCTGCCGCTGGTGGCGCTGGTGCTGTGGTGGGCGATACGGCGCGGCCTTCGTCCACTGGACCAGCTCTCCAGCGAGGTGGCGGCACTTGACGGTTTTGCAGGCCAGCGGCTCGATACCCAACACCGCTTCCGCGAATTCTCCAGCACCGTGGCGGCCATCAACACGCTGGTCGACACCTTGCAGACCCGCGCCCAGCGCGAGCGGGAGTTCGCCTCCGACGTGGCCCACGAAATGCGCACGCCACTCGCTGCGATTGCGCTCCAGTCGCGTGCGGCCAGGCTGGAAGCGACGCCCGAACGGCTGGCGCAACTGGAACAGGAAGCGCTGCGCGCCGGCCGCATCCTGTCGCAGTTGCTGGACCTTGCGCGCGCCCATCGCCTGGGTACCGCGGAGCCCGTGCACAACAACGAGCCGGTGGATCTGGGTGTGCTCGCGGCTTCGCTCATTGCTGCCCATGCCCAGCAGGCGCACGACAACAGACACGACCTTTCGCTGGTGCAGCCCGAGACCGGGGTGACGGTGCGCACGCCCGCCTTGCTGCTGGAACTGGCGCTGCGCAACCTGATCGAGAACGCGCTGCGTCACACCCCACCTGATACCCAGGTGGAGGTGGTGGTCTGGCGGGAGAAGAGCGCGGTGGGGGTGTCGGTCAGCGACGACGGTCAGCGCCCTGGTGCGGTACCCGTTGCCGCATCGCCTGCTGCCGGGCTGGGGTTGGGGCTGAGGTTGGTCGAGCGCATTGCGGAACAGATGGGCGCCGTGCTGGAGCGCGATGGTGCCGTCGCGCCCATGACCACACGTTTCACCTTCCGATGGAACACGCATGGCAATGACGCATGAGTGGGCTTCGATGAAAAGTCGCTGCCGTATCGATGGTGATAAGGCTTGTTTAGCCAGCGCCTCGGATACTGATCCGAACAACTCGCCCCGGGGTGTTCATCAGACAGGTGGCCGACTGCCGCAGCCACGCATGAAGGGTGTTGGTGACTTGCGTCTCACTCCACCCGCGAGATGCTCAAGCAGTGAAGCGCATAGAGTGCACTCGCTACGTGCCGGCCCCAGTGGATGCGGTGCATGAAGGACCAGTGCCACAGCGCATCAAGCTCTCTGCCTGTGTCGAACAACAGCAGCCCTGCGCGGATATCCCGGTAGGTGTCCATGAGGTCGTCTCCAAGGTCCCCCATGCCGGGCAGATCGGAAAGCTCCGGCGCAGGGTCAAAGAACTCTCGGTAGTGGCGGCCCCAGAAGGAAGTTAGGTTGGCTTCTGCCCTTTCGAGACCTTGGGCTGGAAGATCGGGAACCCCCCAATCGTTTTCCTGACCGACCTCGGGAAGATTCAGCGCCTCTGCATACAGTCGCCCTAACCAGTAGGCCGCGCTGCGGTCTGTGATGGCTTTCTGTGACCCTTCGCACCAGTCGCAAAACGCTCGTGCCGTTTCGGCAAACGGGAAGATCCCCAGGTGCTTGTCGTCCATGCGCCGGTCATGCATTCACTGGTGTCGCTCGAGAAGGCTGCCAATTTCAGCCATGTCTTTTCTGGACTTGAGGATTTCATAAAGGCCGAAGGAATCCTTGCCGGTGAGAAATGCCTTCGAACCAGATATTTTTAGGTTTCGATTGGCGCCACTTTCCAGGAGAAGCCTGACCAGCACGGGCTGGTTGAGAAGAATGGCCGAATTCAGGGGCGACAGGCCCGATGGGTTCGCTTCATGGAGGTTGCAGCCGACCTTGATGGCGGCGGTGATGATCTCGAGAATGGTTTCATCTTTCAATTTCGGATGATTCCCGTAAGCATCTGCCATCAAGTGGATGGTGCTTCCAATGACGGTCTTTCCGTCAGACAAGGCGCAGCCTGTCTTGTCATTGGTTTTGATGCCCACTGAGCGCAGGCTGTCTGCAGAAGCCCGGGAAGACGCCATCCAGACGGCCAGAATGGCAGCACACCACAGCTTGTTCACGAAATCTCCTCCCAGCAAATGGGCTTAGTTTAGAGGCGTGCGGGACCCTGGTCAGCGCTGTGTCCAACGTGATGCGGTCGACGGTGCAGTTGGCCGGTGCGTGTCTGCGAGCGCCCGAGACGGCTTGGCTGCACAGGCGAAAGACCTCTCAGCCCCGCGAAGGCAACATGCGCCGCAAGGTGTTGTCCTTGATCACGTGGTGGTGAAACAGGGCGGCAGCGGCGTGCAGGCCGATGACCCAGTAGCCGGCTTCGCCCACCGTTTCGTGCCACTCCTTGATCCGCGCTGCGAACTGAAGGTCCTTGCCCATCAGGGCTGGCAGTTCCAGACCAAAGAACGGCACGGGGCTGCCTTTGGCGCTCAGGTAGAGCCAGCCCGCCAGTGGCATGCCGAGCATGAACCCATACAGCGCAGCGTGCATCAGCGTCGACATGAGTTGCTGGACGCGCGAAGGCGCGGGTTCGATGCGCGGTGCCGGCGCCGAGAAGCGCAGGGCCACGCGCAGAATCACCAGCGCGAGGACGCACAGGCCCAGCATGAAGTGCAAGGCCTTGATGTTTTCGCGCGGGTCGCTGCCCTTGGGGAACAGCTCGCGCAATTCGATGCTGGCGTACACCGCCACCAGCAGCAACAGCATGGCCCAGTGCAAGGCGATGGATGAGGTGCGGTAGCGCCCGGTGGCTGTAGTGGATGGCATGGGGAAACCTCCTGAGATAGGTATGGAAAACATGAACAAACTCATGGTGACCGATGGGTCAAGGCCGATGCTGGGTTGGAAAAATTAGTGCCCGCTTAAATCCAGGGGGTTTCCCGTGATGCGGTGCGACATAAGCGCTGCATAAGCTTGGCTGTTTAAGGTCCTGAAGGTTCACAACACGGTTGGAGACCTTCAGTCCATGCAGCGACCCCCTCGGCAACCTTCTGGCGGGCGCTCCGGTCACCCGGGTGCGCAACCATGAGCGACTTTCATCAGACGCTGTTCCTCTGGTTGAACCTGTCGCCGTCGGCGAGCGCCTGGAGCCTGTCGCTGGCGCGGTTCGCCACGGTCCAACTGCCTGCCTGGGTGCTTGTGTTTGCCTTCAGCCTGGCGGCGGTGGGCCAGCCGCGCTGGCGCTGCATGGCGCGGCAGATGTTGCTGGCCATGGCCCTGGCCTGGCTGCTGGCGCGTGGCATCCAGTGGGCGCTGCCGATGCCCAGGCCGTATGTCGCGGGCCTGGGGCATCTCTGGCTGGCGCATGCGCCCTCGCCCGGTTTTCCGAGCAGCCACGCCAGCGTGGCGATGGCCCTGGGCGTGGTGGGCTGGTTGTCTGCACCACATGCGGTCGGAGGCGCGCTGCTGCTGGCGGTGGGCGTGCTGATCAGCTGGAGCCGCCTCGCGCTGGGCCTGCATTTTCCGGTCGATGTGCTGACCGGTGCCTTGTTGGCCACGGTGGTGGCCTGGCTCGTTGTCCACCGCTGGAGCCGAGGTCGGGCGTGGCTCACCGGCACCTGCGCCAAGGCTCCCGTGGCCCTACCCCCGCGCCTGGATTGACCGCGCCGCCTTGCCGCAGCCGCCGCCCCGGCAGCAATGCCTACAATTTGCGTTGCACGTTTGTCACCTGCGTTCCCACATTCCCGCAGCACCGCTGTCCGCTCAAGGCACCACCATGCAATTCATCCGATTCTCCGACCTCTGTTCCAGCGGCCGCGCCAGCGGTCAGCGCGTCTTCATCCGGGCCGACCTCAACGTGCCGCAGAACGATGCGGGCGAGATCACCGAAGACACGCGCATCCGCGCTTCCATCCCAGCCATTCAGATGGCGCTGGATGCGGGTGCCGCGGTCATGGTGACCAGCCACCTGGGGCGCCCCACCGAAGGCCAGTTCAAGCCCGAAGACTCGCTGGCGCCCATCGCCGCGCGTCTGGGCCAGCTCATGAACCGCTCGGTGCGGCTGGTCTCGAACTGGGTCGATGGTGAATTCTCTGTGGCGCCCGGTGAAGTGGTGCTGCTGGAGAACTGCCGCGTGAACGTGGGCGAGAAGAAGAACAGCCCCGAACTGGCTGCCAAGCTCGGCAAACTCTGCGACATCTTCGTGCACGACGCTTTCGGCACCGCGCACCGCGCAGAAGGCACCACCTACGGCATCGCCGAGACCGCGCCCATCGCCTGCGCCGGCCCGCTGCTGGCGGCAGAGATGGACGCCATCGGCAAGGCTCTGGCCAACCCGAAGCGCCCGCTGCTGGCGATCGTCGCCGGCAGCAAGGTCAGCACCAAGCTCACCATCCTGCAGGCGCTGGCGAAAAACGTCGACGGCCTGATCGTGGGCGGTGGCATCGCCAACACCTTCATGCTCGCCGCCGGCCTGAAGATCGGCAAGAGCCTGGCCGAGGCCGATCTGGTCGGTGAAGCCAAGGCCGTGATCGAGGCCATGAAGGCACGCGGCGCCGAGGTGCCGATCCCCACCGACGTGGTGACCGCCAAGGCCTTCGCGGCCGATGCGCCCGCCATGGTCAAGAAAGCCACCGAGGTGGACGACGACGACCTGATCCTGGACATCGGCCCAGAGACGGCCGCCAAGCTGGCCGGGCAGCTCAAGCAGGCCGGCACCATTGTGTGGAACGGCCCGGTGGGTGTGTTCGAATTCGCCGCGTTTGAAAACGGCACCAAGGTGATTGCGCAGGCGATTGCCGAGAGCAGCGCCTTCTCCATCGCCGGTGGCGGCGACACGCTGGCCGCCATTGCCAAGTACGGCATCGAGAAAGACGTGGGCTACATCTCCACTGGCGGTGGTGCGTTCCTTGAAGTGCTGGAAGGCAAGACGCTGCCGGCGTTCGAGGTGCTGGCGCGGCGCGCGGGCTGAGATCTGCGCAGGGACGGGGGCCCGCCCCATCCCCAGCAGGTTTCACTGAGCCTTGATTTTCTCCAGCAACTGGCGCGCCTCTTCCCTGCGACCGGTATCGGCCAGTGAGCGGCCCGGGCGGTCTGGCGCCTTCAGCGCACTTTCCAGGTAGAGCACCGCTTCGCTGGGCCGCTTGGTCTCGATCAGGTACTCGGCATAGAAGAAGTTGGGATCGATGCCATTGGGGTTGATGGCCAGTGCCTGGCGCAGCAGCTCGTCGGCCTTGGTCTTGTTGCCGAAACCGATGGGCCAGCCCGGCACCTTGTAATACAGCACGCCCAGGCTGTTGTAGGCCGAGCCGTCCAGCGCCTTGGGGTCGATGCCCAGCGCCGCTTCGTACAGGCCCTTGGCCTGCTTCACCAGTGGAAGTGCACCCAGGCCGCCCTTTTCACCGGCCAGGGAGCTGACGATGATGCCCTCCCAGATCAGGGGTTCGGCCCGGCCCTGTAGCGAAGTGCTCAGTTCCCGGGCGCGGGTGGCCAGCGCTTCAAAGCGCTTTTCGCGTTCGTTGGCCGGTGCCTGGTAGCGGATGGATTCCCAGCCTTGCTGCAGTTCCTGCACCGCGTCGTCCACCGGGGCGGCGTGCGACAAGGGCGTGAGCAGCATCAAAGTTGCGCCCATGAAGGCAGCCAGCCATTGACGGCGTTGAGCAATGGGCAGAGAAGGTAAATGGGATCGAATGGATGACATGGTGAAACTCCTTTGAGGGCGATGCGGATCAATGACGCGCCAACGGGGTGGATGGCGCGGTGGGGGTGGGGTTCTGGCTGTTGCGCAGGTGGGCTGCGTGTTTTCGGAACACCCGGTCGAACCAGGCGGGCGCCAGTGCATTGAGGCGCACCGCGAGCCGTTCCGGAAAGCCCAGGAAGCGCTCGGCCGTGCCGTCGGTGAGCAGTTGCACGATGGCATTGGCCACGAACTCGGGCGTGTCCGCGCTGGTGCCGGTGGCGCGGTTGTAGGCGGTCACGGCGGGCGCGTTGAAGCGCGTGCGCGTGGTGCGCGGGCCGATGTACTGCACCCGAACGGTGGTGTCGGCGAGCTCGCGGCGCAGGGCCTCGGCAAACCCGAGCAGGCCGAACTTGCTGGCGCTGTAGACGCTGAATCCGGGCAGACCCATGCGGCCCAGCGCCGAGCCTACGCAGACAATCTGCGCCTGCGGCAGTGTCAGCAGGCGGGGGAGCAGCGCCTGGGTGAGCAGCACCGGCACTTCCAGATTGGTTTGCAGGACGCTGCGGATGTCGGCCGCTGGAAGCGTTTGAAAAGCACCAAACGCCGGCAGACCGGCACCGTGAATGACCACGTTGCAGTCCAGCCGCGCCGCCTCAATCACCAGGCGCTGCACGTCCCTGGCCTGCGTGAGGTCGGCCGCGATCCATCGCACGCGTGAGGCTGAGGCGCCGGCGGCCGTGAGCTGGCGCGACATCTCGTCCAGCGCGCCTTCGGAGCGCCCCACCAGCAGCAGCGACGCGCCAGCCCGCATCAGCGCGCGCGCCGTGGCCTGGCCAATGCCACCGGTGGCGCCGGTGAGCAGCACGCGGGCGTGGCTGGGTTTCATGTTGATGCTCCGGCCAGTTGCGGCTGGCTTGCCAGGGCCGGCAGGGGCAGGCCGCGGAACACGTCGCCGTAAAGGCGGTAGAAGCTGCGCGCGCCGTGCACGATGTCGGCCTGGTCCTGCGGGTCGTGGATCTGGTCCATCAGCAGCGCGAAATGAGCCGTGTGTTCCTGGTCGAGCGTGCCGTGCGAGCGCAGGTAGCTGAAGGCCGCATCGGGCAACTGTAGCGCGTGCTGGATCTGGTCGGCGGCGAGCAGGGCCAGCGCCACGCTGGTGCCTTCGAGCACATGCACCATGCCGAAGAAGCCCAGCGGATTGCGGCGTGCGATGGTGTCGTAGGCGCAGGCCACCATCACGTCGGTGGCATGAGCGGGGCGACCGTTGCGCACGGCTTCGGCGTCGCCGCCGCAGGCACGGATGTCATCCAGAATCCATTCGTCGTGCCCTTGTTCCTCTTCGACATATTCGTCCATGGCGCCCTCCAGCCAGGCATGGTGCGGCGGCAGGGCGGCCTTGCAGGCCTTGAGCAGGGGCACCGTGTGGTGCACGTGGTGGTAGGCCTCGGTCAGGAAGGCGAGGTAGCTCGGCAGTGACACCACTCCGTTCAGGCAACCCTGAATGATGGGAGCTTCGAGCATGGCGCGGCGATCGGCTTCGGTGTCGCGGATCAGGCGTTGGTGGAAGGTCATGGTGAGTCCTTTGGGGTTTGTTCAAGCGACGGCAGTGGGGGTGCCGGCGGGGGTTTCAAATAAGGCATCGGCATGCAGGGCCTCGATGGCGTTGCGTTGCGGCCGCCCGTTGGCGGTGCTCAAACCGGTGTCGGGCTGGAACGCCGCACGTGCACGCACCCAGCGAACCACGCGGGCGTAGTCCGGCAGGGTCTGGTTGGCCGCGTCGACGGTGGCCTGCAGTTGGGCATCGGCGATCTCGGGAAAGAGGGGCCACAGCACCGCGCTCAGAGCGGGCTGTGCGTCGCCGAACACCACGGCCTGGGCCACGCCGGCCTGCGCGCACAGCGAGGTTTCCACCCATTCGGGTGACACGTTGCGGCCATAGGCGGTGATGAGCAGGTGCTTGCTGCGCCCCATGACGTGGACGAACCCGTCGCCGTCGATATGGCCCAGGTCGCCCGTGGGCCACCACGCCGGCACGGCTTCAGCTGCGCCAAGGTAGCCCGTCATCAGGCTGCCGGCAATCTCCAGTTCGCCCTGGGCGTTGACGCGCACGCGGCTGTGTGGGAGCGGGCGCCCTGCACTGCCTGGCCGATCGGCACCGGGCAGGTTCAGCGTTTGCACCGACGCACCTTCTGACAGCCCGTAGCCTTCAAAGGCCGGAATGCCCACCGCGCGGGCGGCCAGCAGCGTGGCCGCCCCCACCGCAGCCCCGCCCCCCGCCACCATGCGCAGCGAGGCCGGTGCGCGCTGGCCCGTGTGCTGCAACCACAACGTCCAGGCGCGCAGCATCTGGGGCAACAGGATCATGCTGTTCGGCCGATGGGCCAGCACGGCCGCCTGCAGCCGCGCCGGGTCGAAGCGGGACGATCCGCTCAGGCCGACCTGTTCCAGTGGCAGCACGATGCAGGCTGCGCCTTGTGACAGCGGTGCCAGCACGCCAGCGATGTTTTCCAGCAGCACGGGCAGGGGCAGCGCGCACAGGTGGCGCTCGATGGCCAGTGGTGCGAGCGCTTTGCCCAGGCTGGTCGCCACCTGCTGCATCGCCGAGTCAGACAGGCACACCCCCTTGGGCGTGCCCGTGGTGCCGGAAGTGAAGGTGATCTTCCCGGTGTGGAGCGGCAGGGACACGGGCTCGACGGCACGGTGATGCAGCACCAGCTCGGAACCGGCGAGTTGAAGGGGCTGGGACGATGCGCCGGGCCATGGCATGGGTATGCCATTCGCAGCCAGCAGGGTGTCCACACCCGCGGCCTGCAAGGCGTGTCCGATTTGCGAGGGCGTGAAGAACACGGGTAGCGGCACATGAACCAGGCCGGCCAGCGACACCGCGCGGTCGGCGATCACCCAGGCCGGGCCGTTGTCAAGCAGGTTGGCCAGCACGCGCGTGCCACTGGCCACGAACTGCTCGGCCAGAGCACGGGTGGCGTGATCAAGTTCGGGGTGGGTGATGACGCTGTGCAGGCCCAACAGTGCGGGAGAGGATCGTGCTGCGCTCATAGGATTTCCCTCCGTGCTGCGCACTGCGGCGCTCATGCTGTCCTCCCGTTGCGGCGCTGGCGGGCCTCGCGACGCGCCAGGCTTTTTAAGGCCTGTGGCAACTGCCCGGCCAGCACGATCGGTTCGTGTTCGTAGTAGCTGCCCCATGACGCGGCGGCAGCGGCGCCCAGCCGGCTGGGGTCGGCGCGCCCCAGGGCGAGCGGCGTGATGCCCAGCCGCACAAACAGCTGACGCAGGGCGTCGGTGAGCGTGCTCACCACCCATTGCGCGCCTTCGTCGGCGAGGTGCTGGCCCAGCAAGAAGATCAGCCGTCGGCCCTCGCCAGGCTGGTCGGCAGCCAGGTGGCCAACCTCCACAATGCCGTCGCGCACCACGGGGTTGCCACCAATGCCCGACAGCACCCGCTCCACCGGTTCATGAAGGTAGTTCTCCAGAAACAGCGGTGCTTCTCCCGCCGCGCGGTAGCCCGCGGCCGCCAGAATGCGCCCGTTCATGGGGTCGCTCAGGCTCACCAGCACGGGCGCAAAATGCTCGACCCTGGCATCGAAGCGCGCGGAGAAGACGCGCCGGATGAAAGCCTCGACCTCGGGCCTGCGCGGGTCACCCGCAGGGTGGACGTTCAGCCGCTTCGACGGGGCCGGCAGGCGCAGCGGCGAGGCTGGAAACACGGGCATGAGCCACGGGGATGTTTGCATGGAAGACGCTCCTGGACATGCTCGCCAGGACAGGGGGCGAGCGCATGGACGTCATCGTGGTCGGTGCACATTAAGCGCACCTTATGGCGCAACCGAAGGGCGTTTTCAGCCTTCGCCGGGCGGGGCAGGACGTGTCGGAATGCGCGCCACCACCCACACGCCCACGACGGCGGCCACCAGCACCACCCCCAGCAGCACCGGTCGCTCGCGCAGGCCCCAGGCCGAGAGGCCCACCATCAGCACCATCGACACCTGCGCCACCGTCTTGGTGCGCCGGGTGAGGTTGCGGTGCTGCTCCCAGTCGCGCACCATGGGACCCAGCAAGCGATGGTGGGTCAGCCAGCGGTGCAGGCGCGGCGATGCCTTGGCGTAGCAGGCCGCGCTGAGCAGGATGAAAGGCGTGGTGGGCAGGCCAGGCAGCACCACACCAATGAGGCCCAGCACGAGCGAGACCGTGCCCGCGGTCCACAGCAGCCAGCGCACCGTGCGCGACGCATGCAGTCGCGTGCCCGACGAAGATTCGGGCGCGACGGGTGGGTTCACAGGCTCAGCCATCCCATCGGGTTTCGGGTATGTGCAATCGCCACCATCTGTGCCACCACTGCCAATGCGAGCAGGCCGAACAGCAGCTTGCCCACCCAGCGGCGCGCGCGCTTGAGCGCGAAGGTGCCGAGCACGATGTAGACCACCAGCAGCGCCAGCTTCGCACCCAGCCAGTGCTGCTGCAGCGGGTTGAGCTGCAGCAGCCACCACAGCGTGGCGCCGGCACACAGCAAGGCGGTGTCGAACACCATGCTCACCACGCGCGTGCGGCGCTGCATGGGCCAGGCGCCACCGGTTAACACTCCAACCCAACGCAGTGCGAACAGGCTCACGCTGAGCACCACCAGAGCGATGTGCGCATGGAGCAGCGCGGGATAGAGCGTGGCGATGGTGGGGGGTTGCATGGGTGACGGATCGGTATGTGGAGATTGTCAGACGGCATTGTGCGGCAACGCCCATGATCGGCAGGCTGCTGGGCTCGCGTGCGCGCATGTGCTCGAGGGTCATGCGGACATTGTGGGGACCTACCGGACGCTGGCCACTGGTGGCGGACAATACCGGCCTCTTCGACACAACCCCGGGCGCCGCCTGTTTCGCGGCCCACCCGGCTTTCACCATGACCTACAGCGTCAAGGAAATTTTCTACACCCTGCAGGGCGAGGGTGCGAACGCCGGTCGCGCCGCGGTGTTCTGCCGCTTTGCCGGCTGCAACCTCTGGAGCGGGCGCGAGGAAGACCGCGCCAGCGCCGTCTGCACCTTCTGTGACACCGACTTCGTGGGCACCGACGGCACGCTGGGCGGCAAGTTCGCCACCGCCGGGGCCCTGGCCGACGCGATTGCCGGGCAATGGCCCGCTGGCACGGCCCCCGGCCTGGTGGTGCTGACCGGGGGCGAGCCGCTGTTGCAGGTGGACGAGGCCCTGACCAGCGCACTGCACGCGCGCGGCTTCACGATCGCGGTGGAAACCAATGGCACGCTGGCGCCGCCCGCCGGGCTGGACTGGGTGTGCGTGAGCCCCAAGGCCGGCGCCCCGCTGGTGCTCACGCGCGGGCAGGAGCTCAAGGTGGTGGTGCCCCAAGAGGGGCTGGACCTGGACGCGCTGGCCGGGCTGCCTTTTGAACACCACTTCCTGCAGGCCATGGACGGCCCGCTGGCGCGCCGCAACACCGAGCTGGCCACCGCGCTGTGCCTGGCCGATCCGCGCTGGCGGCTGTCGGTGCAGACGCACAAAGTCATTGGGATCAGGTGACCCCCCTGCGCCGCTTCGCGGCTTCCCCCCAGGGGGACCACGCCCTTGGACCGGCAAAGCCGGATCTTCGGCGTGTGCTGGAAGAGGCACGCGCTCCGGAGGCGGGATTTGACTTCCTCTCCCCGCTGATGTGCGGCGCGGTGTCGCCGAAGCATGTGAATTGAGTTGAGAGATGGATTGAGATGAGATACGAACTGAGTCAGCGCTTTTATTTCGAGGCCGCCCACACCTTGCGCCGCAAGGTCGAGGTGGAGCCCAGCTTGCGCATCCATGGCCACACCTACATCGCCAACGTCACGCTGGCGGGTCAGCCCGATCCGGACAGCGGCATGCTGGTCGATCTGGCACACCTGCGCGGCCACATCGAAACCCTGCGCCACGCACTGGACCACCGTCTTCTTGACGAAGTGGCCGACCTGGGCCCGGCCACGCTGGAGAACCTGTGCGCCTTCATCTGGCGCGCGATGGAGGCGCACTATGGGCAGCAGCTGGACAGCGTGGAGGTGAGCCGCCAGGCCAGCGGTGACGCCTGCCGGCTGCGCCGGTAGACACCTACCATCCCCCGGCGGCGGGGCTGGGGCGACGGTTTGATGCACTGAGGAGCGCCCGAGGGAGAACGCCAAGGTGCGCAGCCTGCTGCGCTTCTCGTTTCTGTCCGTGACTTCGCGTTCAGCCTCTCGGGTGAGAACCGGATCGAAAGAATGGCCCCAAGAACACCTCAGGTCGCAAGCAGCGTTGAAGAGGCTTCTCACCGAGAAAGTACCACGCATGACAGGAATCGGCCAGGCAGGAGGCTCGGCGAGTCGCTCGCCGTCCTCGCCTTCGAACGAACCGAGCCCGTCTGCTTCGCCGCAGCGCAGAGCAGCTGCGGAACTGCAAGCCCCTGAGGCGCTGCGTCGACGCACGAGCGCCGGGCATGTGCCAGGAGAAGACCGTGATGCCCCCCGCGGCGCAACGCCACGCTGCCGCCGCGTGCCCCAGGTGCCGCGCCCATCGCGCCTGGGGGCGGATCGGGCGTGCTCTTTCATCGGCCCACCGAGCTGCCGCCGTTGCAGCACGCACGGCCCGCGCAGGGTTCGAGCACCTTGGCGACGTCGTCACGGCACGGGCCTGAGGTGCAAAGAACCGCTGGGATGGGTGACGCACGCGCCAGCGCCGGCTCTGCCGCACCGGTGGTGAATTCGGCGCACCTGGCCCGCTTGTCACCGGAGGTTCTCGAACGAAATGCCAACGACCTGTTGGCGCTCATCCCGCTGATCCGTGAAGTCAAGAACGGGGCAACGGTGTCGGCAGTCACTAAACGCGCGGGGATGGGCGCCTTCAAAGCCATGTTCAAACCGGACGGCACCATGAAGCCAGCTGCTTCCAGCTTCAACGCCCAGAGCCTTCACAACAAGCTGCAGGCCCTCCTGCAGAGCCCCCAGCCTCAGCATCGGCAGCTGGCTGCGAGGTTCGAAGCGGAGGCGGCCCTGCCGACGCGGCCGGTGCAATTGGAGCGGTACGCACGCGAGCTGGAGAAGCTCATTCCAATGATCAACGCCGTCAAGAACGATGGGGTAACGCCGGCCGCAGTCTCCCAAAACGAGGGGATGCGCAGCTTCTCTTTCATGTTCAAACCGGACGGCACCACGAAACCGGCCGCTTCCAATACCAACGCCCACAGCCTTCACAACAAGCTGAAGGCCCTGGAGGCGAGCCACCCAGTATCGACAGGTGGCCGACAGATTCAAAGCGGCGATCGCCAAGCCCCAGCAAAAACGCCCCGCCCCCGGTGCAGCCCCGCCCCCCGTCGCAACGCCCCTGGCCTTGAACAACTTCGGGGCTCGGCAGCACGAGCTGGCGCGATTGATCCTGCAGATCCGGCAGGGCACCATGCCCCTGGAGGCTGCGGAGCCAAGCTTCCCGGGCTTGTCTCGGTTTATCGCCCCTTCCGGCAACTGGCGCGGTGATCACGAACTCGGGGCCGTCCTGAACGAGTTCACCGCCCCGCAGCAGCAACAGGACTTCTTCCGCCTGCTCCAGGAGGTCAATGCCCTGCTGCAGCCCGGCGCCCTGCCTCGCGGCCAGTCGTCGGCCAGCACCGCGCAATCCGCAGCGCCCGACCCGCAAGGACCCGCTGCTGCACCATCGCGACCGGTGTTCGACCTGAACCTCGAGCCCGATCCCGTCGACGATGTGCCGCCCGTGCCAGCCGGCAGACCCGTCAAACCCGAGCCGATCGACCTCGCCCCGGCGGTGCGCGTGCCACTGCTGGTGGAAACCCAGCTCGACCAGGCGCGCACCGCCTTCTACGAAGAAGTCGCCCAGGTGTGCGACCTCACCGGCGATGCGCCGCAGTGGGCGTCCAAGCTGGCCGAGAGCGGTGGGGTGATCGTGCACCACCGCATGGAGCCCGTGCCGGGCAACGACGACAAGTTCCCGCTGCGCGACCGCAACAACCCTGAGCGGGCGCACCCGCGCTACGCCGGTGCCGACGGCAAATGCGATCCCAACGTGAAGCTCAAGAAGCTCAAGGTGGCCGGCCAGGAGATGCACACGTTCTTGCAGCAGCTGTGTGAGAGCGACCCGCGGCTGCAGCTCGATCCCCGCAAGCTCCCGGACGTGGTCAAGGCGCTCACCGAAGATGCGCAGCGTGAGTTCGAGCGGCTCATTCGCGAGCAGCCGAGCGCCAACCCGCGTTGCCTGCCGATCAAGCTGAGCGCGGCATACGTGCAAGACCACGAGCAGGCACTGATCGGCCAATACGGCCTGTTCGTTCCGCGCCCCAGCGACCCGGCCGAATCCCCCACGCTGAGCAACGGCCGCATCCTGGGCTTCTACATGGGCGCGGTACTGGAAAACGAACGCCAGCGCCAGGAGGCGCTCGCCACACACCCCGACAGCGACCACTACGCACTGGATGCGGGCCGGTTGCCGCAACAACGCCAGCGCGGCCGCACGAACTGGAGCGGGCCGAGCAAGCGAACCGAGATCACCTTCGCCGGCCTGGGCTCGGCCAACAGCATGGCCTTCGCCAACACCGCGCTGCGCCGGCCCGACCCGGAACACCCCGAACCCGCCTACGACAAGGAACGCATCAACGCGTTGTTCCTGCCCTTCGATCTGGCGCTGACCGACAAGGACGGCAAGCACCGGAACGAGGTGGCCGTGGCCCTGGTGGCGCTGGACAACCTGTTCCCCGCGGGCGACGACAGGCCCCACGCGCAGGTTCTCGCCGACTATGGAGATGCCTATCTCGCCAACTTCAGCAAACCGGCACCCGCGCCCGAGTCTGACCTCGACGACACCTACGAGGTCAAGCCGCGCGTCGCCTCGCCTGAGTAGCCGTGCTGAGCTTTCATCTCAACGCTCCGTTTTTCGCATTCAGTGCGGCGGACCTGCGATGCGTTGCTGTAATCGAGGTGACCCTCAACCGACCCTCGCAATGACACCCGTCCATTCAGTACCCGGTTCGTTGCCCCTGCACACGTTGTCGATGGGCGCCGGCACGCCGGCCTCGGCCCCCTCGCGCTAGCGCTTGCTTCCCGACGACGCGGCGTTCAGTGGGCTGCCGCGCCGTCCACGCACCGATGGCGCAGCCGAAGAAGCCGCCATGCCTGTGCGATCCATTCCGAAGGCCAAGGCCAAGGCCAAGGCCAAGGCCAGGGCGCTGGACGCCCAGCTCGGGCCGAAGTTTGACCGCAAGCTCGCGGCTGAGCTGCATCCTGGCCTCGCCAACTATCTGGAGAAGTTGGAGGCCGCGTACCAGCAAAACCGGACGCCTGTCAACGAGGACAAGCAACATCTCGCACTCATCATCGAAGGCCTCAACAAAGCCGATCCGGGTCTTCGGCTGGTACACGACGAGGTCATGAGGGATGAGACTTCCAACTGGATCCAGGAGTACCAACTCACTCAGCGCTTGCAGAATGGTCTGGGCAAAGGCGATGCCTGGCGCATGGTGATCGACGACGGTGACCGAGATCATCGCTACGCGCTGAGTGTGCAATGCTCGGCCTCGTCGCATGACGCCTCGCTGATCCTCGTCGACAGCATGGATGCGGCTTCGGAAGCTTCAAAACTGGTCGACGCGTGGCAGAACATTCTCGGCGGCATCGGCGAGGTGCTGCGCGAGCACATGCCCGAGGAGCAGGTGCGACTGCACCTTGCCGTGGCATGCTCCACCACCCAGCGCACGGACAACGGATGCGTCGTCATGGCGCTCTCGGCAGCCCGGAAGATGGCCGCAGAGCCCCAGATCGCGCAACTGCACGGCGCCGCGCTGGGCAACATGAACGGCGGGGCAGGTGAGAACGTCGTCGCCTTGTCTGCGGCCGCCTTGCCGCCCTCCTTCTTCAAGCACTCGACCTCCGGCAACGACCTGATCAACAACCTGTTCCTGCGGGACGAGGCGGGGCGGGACCCAGTGGTCAATCGCGAAGGCCAGACGCTGCTGGAACGCTGGACATCCCACATGACCGCGCGGCGGGATCCACAGAACAACAAGCAGCGCTTGTACAGCAACTCGTACGAGGCCAAGCGCATCGATCTGATTCGAACCGCGCTGGCCGCCCTGGTGCCGCAGCCGACGCGCTGACCACAATGGCTGACTGGCTGCAGCGGCTCGCGGCGCCGCCGCGTGCTTCGTGTCGTCACCGTTTGCTTCGTGCTCCTGCCTGGCACGACATGGACATGGCTTCAGAGTAAGCCCTGAAATGCCGGTGCTGAGTGCTTCAGGCTCGTGCGCTGCCCCGCTCCATCGCCTATTTCATGCCCCTCACCAACCCATGGAAACAGGAACATGAGTCAACCACCCCCACCTGACTCGCAAAACTGGCCGATCCTTTCTCCGCAACGCAGGGCCTGCATGAGAGATGCGGCCCGATTGCTCGGAGCCAGCGAGCAGATCGCTCAGCAGTTCGCTGAAGTGGGATCGACGTTGATCGAAGACTTCGCGCTGCATGTGCTGCCAGCCGGGCCAGACGATGGGCCGTGGGTCGCTTGCCTGGGGGCTGCGGCGCCCTCCGGTGTCAGTGACGCCGCGTGGTCCGACGCGCTGCTGTTGGCCAACGCGCAGGCGATGCTGCTCAGCGACTGGGCGTTCGGTCTGGAAGACGGCAGTGACGCCGTCCTCGTCGCGCCTTTGCCGCCCGATTTGCTCGACGCGCGGTTCCTCGCTGGTCGCGTGGATGGCATGGTCGGCATGTGCCGGGCTGTGCGCGAGGGCGTCAGCGCGTCGCTCGGTGCGGCGCAGGGCAAGGGAGCACCGCAATGAGCGCCGCCACGCGTGAAGCCGAACAGGAGCTCGAAGCGTCCGGCGCCGTGCTGTCACTCCTGCACGAAGCCGCCACTTGGCTCGGCGCCTCGCCAGCGCAAGCCGCCGAAGCGGCACGCACGGGCGTGATCGAACTGGAGAGCCGCAGCATTGCGGTGGCGCCGACCCCCGACGAAGACGTCCTGGTCTTGTCCACCGCACTGCCCGCTGACTGGTTCGATACACCGGAGCGACGCACGGCTGCGCTTCGCGCCTGCACTGCACTGCTGCTTCAAGCCGGGGTTGCTTATGGCCGCACGCTCACCGGGCCTGCATTGATGTGCCGCTGGTCGCTTGCCATGGCAGACGCAGGGCTCTTCGCCGGCTGGCTTCGGCAGTTTGCCGCCATGGCAAACATGTTGGTTGCAGGGGCCGGTGAAGCCACCGCCTCGGTGCCATCCAAGGGGGCGGCATGACCATCTCGAAACTCCCACCTTCCGGCTCGGGCCGATCTGCCTCTGTGCCTGATGACCTCGTACTGCCGCCGTCTCGAGGCACCACGGACCGAGGCGGGCCCTCCATTTCACAGGCGGTTCCTGAGGGCTTGCGGGAACGCCATCAGCCCATGGCGTCCGAGGCAGGCATGCCTCCGCGTCGTGGCTTGGTGCTGCCGCAAGATCCGTCGACCTCGTACGCGTCGGGGTCGCGTGTGTCGTCTGAAATCCGCCCCGTTGCGAGCGCTCAGCATGACAGCTCTGCGCTGCTGCCTACGGGTGAACGATCGAATCGATTCAGCGAGTCGAAGGCATCGTTTCAGAGCATCGACCTGGGGTCTTTTCGCTCAATCGACCAGAATTCCCTTGCCGTCCCGTTCAGCGGCCCGCTCGACATCAGCCTGCCAGCCTCGCCCACGGCCACGCCGCCGCCCGAGCGCAGTTGGCGTGCCTTGATCGGTTCGTCGATGGGTGCGGTGCAGGCCCTCGCTGGTGCAGCCAGCGGTGCTGCCGGAAACGCCATCCTCGCAACGGGCTCGGCCATAGGACAGGCGGCCGCTACTGTGGGCAAGGAGGTGCTCGCGCAAGGGGCCTCGCTGCGCCTGCTGAAGCCGCCCACCGGCGCAGTCGGCGCAGCGGCCGGTCACCTGATCCATCAGTCGGTGACGGTGGGCGTGCCGACTTTTCTTCGGGAGATGATGGCCGAGACCCTGGTGCTGTCGATGCGTCACATGCCGCCGGACCACGCCCTCGGCTTGCAGGTGGGGATGGGGGTGATCGGCGTGGGCGCCCAGTTCATACGCCGTGCGCGTGAGAACCGCGATCCCGAGGCCGCGGCGCGTGGCTTCCATGCCATGTCGGAACCCCAATGGAATGCGCTGCCGGAGGCGGACAAGGTCAAGCTGCGGCAACAGCAACAAGATCATTCCCGCATGGTGACGAACCTGCAGATCATGGCGTCGACGACCCAGGTCGCCGTCGGCATGCTCGCCGCCAGGGCCGACCAGCCCGACACCGAGCGGGCGGTGAAGCTGTTCGCTGCGGACTTCAAGGCCTTGCTGTACAGCGGCGTGCGCGACTCCTTGCAGGCCAGCTTCCGCATGGTCAACACGGCGGCTCCCACGACAGGCGGGGTGAGTGGAGCGCACATGACGGCTTCCGCCAAGTTCTATGCCCTCGCCAACGTCATCGGCAACTACGGCCACTCTTACCTGCCCGCGCTGACGCCGCACGCCGCGACAGCGGATGCCGTGTTGCGCGGCAACAGCACGGAGCTGTCGCACGGGCAGGCGTGGATGGCGAAGGCAGGCGTCTCGGCCGTCAAGGCGGCCATCAATACGGCCGTCGAGGCAGCGGACTGGTTCTCGGTGACCCAGCAAGAGGCCAGCCAATCGGGAACCATCCAGCAATGGGACCCGAAACTGAAATTCCTGAAGCCCGAGGACAGGGACTATGGTCGCGTGCTCGACCAGACCCCGGCACGAATCACCGCGATCGGTGCGGGTAACGCCATATTCAGTGCCGTGGGTTTTGCGATGAAGGATGCGCCAGAGTGGGCGCAGAACGCTTCAATGAACATCATCGAGGCAGCTTACGAGGGGCTGAAATACAAGACGATCGGCGGCACGTGGCAGGCGAATGCGGCGGTTCGCGAAGCGACGAACAGCCAGCAGGCAGGCACCCTTGCTGCAAATCCCGACACCGAAATGGGTGGTGCAGGCAGTCGCACGCGGCAGGACGCGGGGAGGCGCGACGAGATCCCGTGAAGCTGGTCTCGTGGCGCGATGACACCCCCTTTCAGCGCCAAGGCAATGTCCGCGTTTGCGACCATCGGCGCGAACGTTCAGGCGTAGCGGCGTGAAACGGCGCTGCTGCCGACCCACGCCGCCTTCCCGCTATCGGTCTCGGTACAGGCCCAGGATCTTTCGCACGTAGTTTTGCGTTTCCCGGTAGGGGGGAATGCGGTTGCCGTAGCGTTTGACCGCACCCTCGCCCGCGTTGTAGGCCGCCAGCACGAGTTCGATCTGGCCATCGAACAGCCGATGCAGGTCGCGCAGGTAGCGCGTGCCCACGTCGATGTTGGTGGCTGGGTCCAGCAGTGCTTGGGGTGTGTCCACGCCGTAGCGTGCGCCCGTGGCGGGCATGATTTGCATGAGCCCCAGTGCGCCCTTGGGCGATCGTGCATGCGGTCGGTAGGCCGACTCCACTTGCACCAGCGCAACCACCAGGCGGGGGTCCAGGCCCTGACGCGCACTGGCCGCGGCCACCATGGACCTCAAACCCGGAGGTTGAAGGTCCAGGACGGAAGGCGGCATCAGAGGATGCATCGGCGGCTGAATCAGGGGTTGCATCAGCGGTGTTGCGCTGTGCACGGGTCGCAGGGGGCGCGGGCGGATGGGCTTTTCCAGGCCCGGCAGGATGCCGTCGGTGCGCAACACCGTGGGAACGGCTTCGGGTTCCGATGTTTCAAAGGCGGTGCAGCGGCGCACCGCACCGCCGAATCTCGCCGACAGGTCCTGCATGGCCACGAGTTCGTTGCCGTCGGGCATTTCGCAGCGGTAGCGCACTGCGGCTTCGCTGGGGGAGGCCAGCAGGGCAGCCAGGCAGGCCACCCGCCACAGTGGTCGATGGTGGATCACCACCGGGCATCCGTCAGTTGGCCGGGCTGCGCAGCTGCGCAATTTCCTGCTCGACACCGTCGAGCAGTGCGGTCACTTCGCGTGAGGTGTTCTGGCTGTGGGACAGCAGCGTGGAGAACTCGCCGAGGGCGTGTTGCAGATCGACTTCTTCGCTGGCGGGATCGGTTTGGATTTGTGGGGAGGTGACCGAAGCACTGGCCTCGCCAGCGCCGTACAGCAGTGCATGTGCACGGTGCAGCTTCAGCGCTGCGTTGCCCACGGCGCGCGCGCCCGCTTCGTCCGGGTGCGCGCCGGCAGCGAGCTTGATGTCGGTCATGAGTCGCTGGAACCGCTCGATTTGCGTCTGTACGGTTGCCTGTACCGATTGCAGCGAGGAAAAGAGGTCGGCGTAACCGGCGATGGTTTGGGCAGCTTGCATGGAAATGCTCCTGTGAGTGGTGACCGCGTGGCGGCCGATCAAAGACCCTTTGCACAACCGCACGTGACGTGGCGGATTGGGCATGTCGGAAGTGTTGAAAAAGAACCCTTGAATCAACAACCCAATGGCGAAGCGGTGTGCTGCGATGCGAACCGTGGCACACGCCGGTTTTGGAAATGCGACCAGGTTTCGCAGTGCCGCACCTGGCTTCGCCTGCGGTGGCGGTTACGACGGTCCTCGTTCCTACGCTCAAAGGGTCATCAACACCCCAACATCCGGAGGAACCACCATGTCTCTGTCAATCAATGGCACGAGCCCTGCGGGCTATTCGTCGCCGCCCCCAACCACGCCGTCCAACGATGGCGCATCGTTCCAACAGCTGCTTGACCAGCTGGCCAACAACTTCGGTATGTCACCGCAGGAGTTGTTCAACCTGATCACCTCGCAGATGAACCCGTCCACCGGTGGCGGCGTGCCCCCGTCGGCGCCAGGCGTTTCGGCACCGGCCACTTCGGGCAGTGCGGGCAGTGGAAACAGCGACGAATTGAATGAGGTGTTGACGCAGTTTGCGTCCAACACACTCAATGCCGGGCAGGGCATGATGAAGGAGGCCATGGAAAAGTTCTTCCAGGAAGAAGAGCCTGACGAGGACGATCCGGATGCGGAGCCCCTGTGATGAAGGCAGCATTCACTGGTCGCCATCGCGCGCTGGTCGCGGCCTGCCTGACCTTGTTGGCCTGCAGTGATGCAACTGCACAGTTCCAAGCCCAAAGCCCGCACCCCGTGCGGGTTGCGGACGACCGTGCAGCTCAATCAGCGCGTGCCGTGGGCACCCAGCGTTTTGTCTACCGGGCTGAAGGCAAGCGCCTGGCGGACGTGCTGCGCGATTTCGCGGCCAGCCAGGGCTTGCCCGCCGTGGTGGGTGATGGCGTGGAAGGTGTGGTCAGCGCAAACTTCGACACCACGCCGCAGGGCTTCCTCAACGCCATTTCGAAAGCCTACGGGGTGCTTTGGTACCACGATGGCACAGCGCTTTACTTCTATCCGCCCAGTGCCATCCAGAGCCGCCTGTTTCGCCTGAAGGGCTACAGCCGCGAAGAAGTCATGGGGCTGCTGGCGTCGCTCGGTCTCGGGGACAAACGGTTTGAACTGAGGTTCGACGACGCGCAGCACACGCTCCTGGTCTATGGGCCCCCGCGCCACATCGAACTGGTTGCCCAGGCGCTGGAGTCGCTGGACCAGGGGGCCACCGAAGGCAACGAGCGTGTGGTGCGTGTGTTTCCATTGCGTTTTGCTTCTGCAGGCGACCGTGCCCTGGGCGAGGTGAACATCCCGGGCATCGCGTCGGTTCTGCGTGGGCTGTATTCGCGCAACAGCGCCGAGTCAGAGGCCGGAGAATCTCAGGGCTCGCGCCCGGTGAGCCTGAAGATCAGGTCGATGGAGTCGCTGTACGGCAGCGGCAAGATGATGCCGGACCTGCCTTCGGTCTCCCATGAGAGCATGCCCGCGCCAGACAAATCAGGGGCCGCCCGCAGCACACGCAGCTTGCGAAGCCCGGTCAACTTCGAGGAAGACCAGCCCAACTTCGAAGCGGACGAGGGCACCAATTCCGTCATCGTGCAAGGGCGTTCGCACCGCATGCGCGAGTACGAGGCGCTGATCCAGCGGCTTGACCAGAAGCCCATGCTGGTGGAGCTGGAGGTCATGATCATTGATGTGAGTGAAGACAACGTGCACTCACTCGGGGTCGATTGGTCGTTGCAGGGTTCAAAGGGGCAATTTTCCGTGACCTCGCCTGCCGGTGCGGCGGGTCCGGCCGGCAGCGGGCAGACGATCTCGGGGTTGGGCACCTTCTCCATAGGCACGGTGGTGGCCGATGCGGGCCGCCAACTGCTCATGCGCATCAACGCACTTCAGGGCGAGGGCAAGGCGCGGGTGCTTTCCAAGCCTTCGTTGCTGGGCGTGGTCAACCGGCCCGCGATGATGAAGGAAAAGCGGGTGGCCACGGTGCGCGTGGCGGGCAATCTCGACGCTCGCCTGTTCCAGATCGAAGCGGGCACGCTGATGCAGGTCACGCCACAGGTCATCGAAGACGAAGGCGGCAATCAGATCAAGTTGTCGCTCTACATCGAAGACGGCAACTTCGAGACCAGCCTGGTGGACCAGGTGCCCGTGGTCAGGAAGACCGAGATCCGCACCGAGGCCCATGTGCGCGAAGGCGAGAGTCTGCTGATTGGCGGCCTGATGGTGGAGTCCACGACGGTGCAGGAATCCGGCGTTCCGGGCTTGCGACGTGCTCCATTGGTGGGCGGTCTGTTTCGATGGAATGGCAGCAGCACGTCGCGCACGGAGCGGCTGTTCCTCATTACCCCCAAGGTCGTGGGTGGCCGCACCGTCACCACCCAGGCCAGCACCACCCAGGCCAGCAAACCTGCGACGGATTCGTCACGCCTGAAGTTGTCGTTGTCCCTGCGGCCCGGCGGCGTGCCTGCGGCCGCCCAAACGCAGGGCGAATCCGCTGCTCAAAGCCATGAGCGCGAGGCGCAGTCTGTTCAGCACAACAACGGCTATTGAGGGATTCGCGAATCATGAAGCAGCTTCGTGTTCTGACTGGTCGCCATGCTGGGGTGCAAATAACCTTGACTGCATCGAAGTACCGAATCGCCGCAGACGAGCAAGCAGACATTCAGCTCGTTGACTGGCAGGTACAGCCCCTGGAACTTGAACTACTGGAAGAAGGCAACGTGCTCACCATCACCTTGAATCAGGCAGACATGGCAGATCGCTCGGCACGGCCTTTTGCGGACTTCGAGCCGCGCCGCTTCGGCGACGTGGTGCTGTGCGCGGGCCCCGTGGGTGTGGCATGGCCTTCTGACATGGAGCTGCTGGAGTGCCTGATGCGCCCCATCGCAAAAGCTGCCCATGAGGTGCGTGACGCCGCGGCTTCGAGCTGGACACGGATGGCATCGGCGGTGGCCGCTGTGGCTGCGTTGGCCGCAGGCGGTGCTTTCGGCGCAGTGACCTGGCAGGGCACCCTGACCCAGAAGGCAGACGCGGTGACCGAGCCGCTGGTGAATCAGGTGAGTCGCCTGTTGTCGGACGCCGGATGGCATGACCTGGAGGTGCGGACCTCCGCCGAGCGCGTCGTCGTTGAGGGGCTGCTTACGAACAGCGCTGAGGTGCTGACCCTGCGCCAGCAGCTTGCGCGCTTTCCGTCCGAGTCCATCGAGCACCGGTACGCCGCTGCGTCGGAGATCGCGCAAAGCATTTCCGATGCACTGAGCACCTCGGGACTGGTGGCGAGCTACCGCGGCCGAGGGGTGTTCGAAGTCAGCGGGCGCGCCATGTACCTGGACGAGGTTCGCGCCGCTGCGAATCGCATCGCGGCCGATCTTGCGCCGCTGGTGCGAGGCATCGAGGTTGTGGCCTCCGAGGCACCCGCACCCGATACCGTGCCTGTGGGCGCGATGTTGTCCACCGATGGCCTGAAGTATGTGCAGACGCGTGACGGCGCCAAGCACCTCTCGCTGGCGCCTGAACCGATTGGGAACAGGTGAGGCGAGGGCCATTTCTCCCCGTTGAAAAACCAACCATCCACGGAGCAATTTCGATCATGAACGAACAACTTGAGCAAACCGTATTCGGCGACCTCTCTGATCTGGAGAAGTCGCTGGCCGAAGACACCAGCGGCGACCGCGCCCGAGCACTGCTGGACTACTTCTCCGAGGTGGCGCAGTCCGCCGAAACCATGTTGACCAGCGCTGCCGCCACCGAGCGGCAACTGATCACGCAACTGCTCGAAGGCTTCCACGCATCGCAACGCATCGTGCGCCACGTGTGGGAGACCCTGCACAGCGCCACGCTGGTGGTCTGAGTCACGCGGTCCGAGCACAGGAGAACGCACATGTACAACGCTTACACCCAGCACGCCTTCGACGTCACCCCTTCCGGGGTGCCCGGCAGTGGCTATCCCGAGGTCTACCGCCGTCTGATGACGGTCGGGCTCTTGGGCGCGATCTACCGCCGCATGGAAGACGCCGACGTGGTCAACACCGCCGTGGAAGCGACGCTCGACGACCCCGCCTTCTACCGCATGTGCCGTGCCATTGCGGTGGGCATGGGTGGCGAAGTGGGCTATGCCCGCGAGCAACTGGGCAACCACGTCGAGCAGAACCCCGATGACGACAACGCCAAGGTCGCGATGGCCGTCTCGCTGATGTTGGGCGGCGATGCCGAATGGAAGTCCTGGCTCGACAACGTGATGGCCACCAGCACCGAGCAAAGCGCACGTGAAGCCGCCAACGGCGTGCTGACTTTCCTGTCGGCACTGCGACAAGCGAATTGAGTTTTTTTCGGGGTGCCCGATGGTCGGGTATTCCAAACAACCCGCCACCAATCCCGGTGGTATTTAAACGCGGGCAACCGCACAACTAGGAGAGCACTATGTCCATTTCTAACGTTCCTTCCAGCGGCGCCGGCAACGTCGGCATGAGTTCCGGCCTGAACATGCTGCAAAACGGCGGAGCCCAGCTCAGCGCCGCAGGCACGCAAGCCGCGTCCAAAGACGGCACCGACATGATGGCCCAGATCCAGCAAACGGCTGCCATGCAGATGAAGTTCCAGACGGAAATGGGCCTCATCCAGATGATCGTCAAGATGAACGAAGCGCTGGCCAAGATGTTCAAGGCCATCGGCGAAGCCATCAAGGGTCTGGCCTGATCAACATCCCCTCCAGGCGGGCGGACAGGCTTCGCCAGAAGGGGCTCCTGCTATCCATTCATTCATTCTTTTTCTCTTTCTAGGAATCATCATGTCAATCTCTGCTGTCTCCAGCCAGTCTGCTGCCTTCAATACCGCCAACAACTCTCCGGCGATGAACGCCATTTCGACGGGGCTGGATGTCGCGTCGCAAATGACGCAACTGATGAACGCCCTGCTGATGAACCTGCTGCGCTCTGCCCAGCAAGCCAATCAGGGCATGGGCGGCCAGGGTGCTGGCCCTTCGCAAGCCCCTGGCATGGGCGGTTTGGGTGGCGCGGGCGGCCTGGGCGCCGCCGGTGGCTTGGGTGGTGCGGGCGGTGCGGGCGGCCTGGGTGGCTTGCTGGCGAGCTTTGCCGAATTGCTGCAATCCCTGACCCCGCTGCTGAAAGCGCTGAGCAACGGCGCCATGGGCGCCAACGGCCCTGCCACGTCGCTGGCCGGCCAGTTCCCCGGCGGTGGCATGGGCGTGGGGCCTCAGCTGGGCGGCCTGGGTGCCAACCCCCTGGCTAACGCCGGTAGCCAGATCGGTTCCGCCGTCGGTGGGGCCCTTGGTGGTGCACAGGGTGCGCAAGTGGGTGCGGCTGTGGGTGGGGCAGCAGGCACGGTGCTGAGCGCCGCCGCTGGCACGCCCGCCACCGCAACACCCACCACCGGCATGGGCACGAACACCGTCAACACCTCGGCCGTGCTGGGCAACATGACCGCTGAGGCCGCGCGCCAGTGGGCACTGGCCAACGGTGGCGGCAACATGACCGCCAAGGACGTGAATCAAGGCATGGAGCTGTACAGCATCTTCAACACCGGTGCGAACAAGTTCTGAAAACGTCTGTGCAAGGCATACAGCGCAGGCGCTGTATGCCTGTCCTCAGCGGAACGTGTTCCGTTGAGGACAGGCAATTTCCCTCCCAATTGGAGACCGTACGATGAATCCGTTCTTTACCCGCAAGCCCTTCATCGCTGCACAGATCGAAGTGATCAGCTGCGCCATCACACACAACCGTCTGGACGATGCCGAAGCCGTGCTGGCCGGGGTGCGTGTGCTGCGGCCGCGTCTGGCCGAACTCGACACGTTCGAAGCCTGGATCGCGATCAAGCGCGGCCATTGGCAGGATGCGATTCGAACCCTGCACAAGCTCGATGCGTCGACGCAGAGCTGGAGCCTGGGCAAGGCCTTGATGGCCTTCTGCCAATTCGCCGTGGGCGATGCCGCCTGGAGCATCAGCGCCAACGAAGTGCTGGAAGGCGAATCGACGGCGGAGGCGCGCGGTCTGGTGAGGTTGCTCATGGGCCCCGGCGCCGATGAGCTGGACGCGGACACCGAAGCCTCCACCGCAACGGCCACCGGGTTTTCGGATTACGACCCACGCTCATTGCACCACGCTGCCTTCCTGAGAGCCTGATCGACCCATCCCGTTAAACCCAAGGAGTCGTCCGTGACCGTATCAGCCATTGACGGTGTTTCTGCCTCGCAGGTTCTGGAGCAGGCCACCAGCCGGCCTGAAGCTTTGAACGACTTGGCAGACCGCTTCAGCCGCATGATGCAACAGCAGCCTGCCGCCCCTGTGCCCAACGAAACCGAAGCGGGGTCGCGCTCGATGGTCTCGCATTTCATCGAATCACAAGAAGGGGTGATGCGCCAGACCTTCGACAAGGTGCGCGCGTTTTCGCTGGAGGCTCCCGCCATGAACCCGAGCGAACTGGCCTCGCGCCAGATGGAGTTGACCTACCAGCTCGCCATGGTGCAGGTGCAATTCAATGCCGGTGTCTACGTCTCGCAAAGCAGCAAGAGCGGCCTGCAAACGCTGATGAAGAACCAGTGAGGGGCCACGGGTGGCCTGACTGGCGCACGCGCCCCCGACATGGAGGAACGACATGAACATTCGAGACGGCATTCTCCGTTTGCTGCACTTGGCGTTGGCTGTGTGCATGGCCTGCATTCTCGCCGCTTGCAAAACCGACCTCTACACCAAGCAGACCGAGGCCGATGCCAACAGCATGGTCGCGGCATTGCTGGAAAACGGGACTCCCGCGACGAAGAAAACACCCGATGGCGGCAAGAGCTGGAGCGTCATGGTCGAGAAAGAAGATGTGGCCCGTGCGCTTGCCGTGCTGAAGGCCCACGGTTTGCCACAGGAAAAACACGTCAACCTGGGCGATATGTTCAAGAAAGAAGGGCTGATTTCAACGCCCACGGAAGAGCGTGTGCGCTTCATCCACGGCGTGTCGCAGGAGCTTTCGGCCACGCTGGCGCAGATCGATGGCGTGATCACCGCGCGCGTGCACATCGTGTTGCCCAACAACGACCCGTTGGCACCCGAAGCCAAGCCCTCCAGTGCATCGGTCTTCGTGAAATACCGACCACAAGCCAACCTCACCGCCTTGACACCCGCCATCAAGAACATGGTGGCGCGCAGCATCGAGGGGCTGTCCTACGCCAATGTGTCGGTCACGCTGGTGCCGGGCTCGATGGTGGCGCAGGCGCCACCGCCAGAATCCACTTTCGCCTGGGGTTGGGTCGGGTTGGCTGCGCTGATGCTGCTGGTCGCGGGCATCGGCTGGGTGGTGTGGCGTCGCCCCGACTGGCTGCCCCCCGGGCTGGCCAAGCGGCTGCCCAAGCAAGCTGGCGTGCCGGAGGTTCCGGCCACGGGCACGGTGGTGGCTTCGTGAGGTGGCACAGATGAGCACCCGTGCTGCCGTCGTGGCGCACCCAGCGACTGAACGCCCGGAGCCATGGCACATGGCGCAACTCGCGCTGGCCTTTGAGCGGCGGCTGCAGCATCTGCCTGAGGGCGCAGACCCCAGTTGGCCGGCATGGGCCGCGGTGCGCCCGACCCTTGCTCGGCTGACCCCTGGCGCGGCCCGAAGGCGTGTCATGGCGTCGCTGTTTTCCCGTCATTGCGGACCGTTGCCCGACGTGCGGGCATTGGCCACGCCCGCCGGACGGCTGGCCTTGCTGGACAGACTGTCCCTGCTCTCGCGCTTGTGCGCCCTGGCCCTGTTGAGTCGACCCGGGGTGATGCGCTGCTGCGTCGAACGTCGCACCCGTCAATCGATCGAAGCGGCGCTGGGCCCCGCCATGGGCGCATTGCGTGCGTCGGCGCACGAAGGATCGGTGGTGCCGGCGCATGTGGCCGCGTGGATGCCCATCCAGTGGGCTTGCGTGGGCTATGCGGACGTGTGCCGTGCGGGCGCATGGCCGCATCTGGGCCTGCGTCGGCTGGTGCGCCTGGCCCTGCCGGCGCGGTGGCCGGTGCCGCTGAGCGGGCGCGATGTGCCGATCACACATGTGCCCACGCACGAGGCCCTTCGGCAGGTGCACGCACTGTTTGACGGAGATGACGCATGGTGATCTGGTTGCATGGCAGCACGGGCGATGCGGGCGTGGAAGACGGCATCGTGCCGGCCGCCTTCGTCGGGGAGGTGACGGTGTTCGATCAGCTTCGGCGCGTGCTGGACGATCGGCGCGACCAGATCCTGCAAACGGCACAAGCCGAGGCGCAGGTATTGCTTCAACAGGTCCGGCAGGAGGCCGCGCAGATACGCGAGCAGGCCCGCATCGAGGCCGAGCGGGTCCATCAGGAGGCGTATGAAGCTGGGCGCCGCCAGGCCGCGCTCGAGTGGCACGAGCAGCAGACCGGCCAGGTGATCGACAAGGCACAGATGTTGAGCAACATGCACGAAAAACTCGCCACCATCGTGACCGCAGCGGTTGAGCGCATCGTGCACACCGAGCAACGTGAGGCGCTCTACCAGCGCGCGCTCCGCAGCGTGCAGGGGCTGGCCCAGGGCGCTTCCACCCTGGCGTTGCGGGTGAATGCCGCCGATTACGAGCATGCGCGAGCGGCCATCGATTCGCTCAAGGAGCTGCAGGCACAGGGCCTGCGCATCGAGGTGTCCGTGGACCCGGCGCTCAAGCCGGGAGGTTGCGTGTTCGAGTCCGAGGTCGGCATTCTGGATGCGAGCCTGCAAACACAGCTCGATGGGCTGCGTGCCGCGATGGACCGCGCCGTGCGCAGGGCGCTCACCGATGCCGACGCGCCGGGCGAAGAGGCGGCTTGACGCGGACGCCGCAGCGCGAGTTTTCGCCCAGTGGGTCGTCGCTTCGGGAATCCATCCTCGCGAACCGGCGGTGGTCATAGCCTTGACTTGTCGGAGCCGATGCGGGCTCCAGGAACCAGGATCACGAGCCGACATGACCTCCATCCATACCCCTCAGGTGCGCGACGAAACGTCCCCTCCCGGCGACAACGACCCCACGGCCTTCTGGCTCCATGACACTGCCCTCGAACTGGGGGCCGAAGCCGCCGTGGCGCAGGAATTCGCCCGCACCGGCCAGCTCCGGCTGAACGACGTGCTGCTGTGCGTGCAGCCGCGCAGCGACGAACCGGACGACTGGCTGGCGCTCGCGCGCATCGAGCGGCCCCTTGGCGTGGATCACGAGCGCTGGTGCCAGGTGCTGCTGGACGCCAACGGTTCGCTGATGCTGCTGGCGCCCTGGACCTTCACGATCGACGACGAAGGGGCTGCGCTGCTGGTGCTGCGCGTGCCGCCTTCCCACTTCGGCGATGCGGTCATGCTGTGCGGCAGCCTCTTCGGCCTGCTCTGCACGGCCGAAGGGTTGGTCCAGGGCCTGGTCGAGCCGCAGGCTGCTGCATCGCCGCCTGCCGGCGCGACGGCGGGTGCCCGGTCCACCGCGAATGAGGACGCGGCAGCCATCGGCGCGGCGATCAAGGCCTCGATGGCGCAGCCGGCCTTCACGGCCCCGATGCAGGCGCTGGTGCGCCATGCCGTGAAGGCGCTGGGCGGTGACGAAGCCGCGCAGCGGCAAGTGATCGAGCAGTGTTCGCTGCGCGTCGGGCCGGTCGACATCGCCGTGGTGGCCGACATCGAAGGCCACGCGCTGGTGCTCTCGGCCGACTTCGGGCCGGACGCCATCACCGGCGCGAGGGATGCAGCGGCCGTGCTGGCCGGCAACCTTGACCTGCTGGGCCTGGCCGGCTTGGCGATGGGCCGGCTGGCCGGGCGCGTGATGCTCCTGGGACGTTGGGACGTGGACGAGGCGCCGGACGATGGCGAGGAGCGGGCGGCGCTGTTCGCGGCCTGGCTCATCGACTTTGCCGAACTGTCGCAGGCCATCGGCGCCGCTGCCACGGCCGGTCGTCGTCATTCTTTTGTCGGCAGGAGGTCCATATGAGCATCCAGGGCATTTCGAGCCGCACCCCTGCGGCGCAGCCGCAAGCGCCGGCCGGCAGCACGCCCGGCGAGCAGCCCGGTTCGTCGGGCCAGCTGCCGTCTTCAGGCACGGGGCTGGCCCCCATGGCCAGCCAGGCCCCCGACACCGCGATCCGCCCTCGCGCCGCGTTGCCGTCGTCGCCATCGCCGGCCTCGCCCAGCGGCGGCGATTCGCCGATGCTGCAGCGGACTTATGACCACACCCCGACCTATTCGCCGGTCAACCCATCCGGGCAGCACGTCTTGCAGATCGATGCGCCGCAGCAAGGGCAGGCCACGCAGCCCGCCGGCCGGTTGTCGCGGCTCACGGGGGCCATCGCGCAGGCGGGCAGCACGCTGCGGCAGCGCGCCGGCCATGCCGCCAGCCTGACGCGCCAGGGTGCCAGTGCCGTCTACGGCCAGGTCAGCCAGGGCGCCAGTGCCGCTTACGGCCAGGCGAGCCAGGGCGCCAAGCTGGCCGGCGGTTTGGTCAAGCAAGGCGCGACTGGTGCCTTAACCGCCACAGGTCGCGGCGCGGCGCTGACCGGTCAGGATCTGCTCAAGGCCTTGGGACCCATTCCACACGCCGTGGGCATCGCGGGCGCACACCTGATGCAGCAGGCCGTCACCTGCGGCATCCCCACCTTCGCGCGGGAGATGGCCTTCATCGGTTTGACGATGAAGCTGGCCGAGAACCCCGGCGCTGCGGCCGGCGTGCAGGCGGCGATGACGGCCATCAACGTGGCGGGCCATGTGATCCGGCATCGCCGCATGGACCGCAATCCCGAAGCGGCGGCCCGCGGCTTCCACGGCATGACGAAGCCCCAATGGGACGCCACGCCGCCCGATCAGCAGGCCGCCATGATGGAGCGCCAGCAGCGCAACTCGCGCTGGGTGACGCAGATGCACGCTGCCGCGATGGTGGTGAACACCGGTGCGATGATCGGCGGGCTGGCCCAGCCGGGCAACGAGAACGCTCGGCTGTTCATGGCCACCCAGGCGGCCAGCGACGTGCGCAACCTGATCTATGCGGCGCTGCGCGAGACGGGGCAGGCCAGCCTCAGCATGGTGGGCCTGCAGGCGCCCAACGCTTCCGGCGGCGTGAACGACCAGCGCATGAGCACCTCGGCATTCGCCTACACGGTGGCCCAGGCGGCGGGCTCCTACGGAGCCGACGCCATTGTCAGCCATGCGCGGCCCGATATCCGCGCCAGCGGCGGCATCATCCGGACTGCCGCCGCCGAGCTGGCGAGCGGCCCGGCCTTGTTCAAGATGGCTGCGGTCGTGGCCAGCGTGCGGGCCGTCGCCAACACGCTGGGCGAGGTGCTGGACGCCGGCATGGCCAAACACCACGAAGCGAGCCAGGCCGGCGGTCGGCAGGTGTTTTCGCCCGGCATGCCCGGCGCGAATCAGTACGCCCAGAAGAAACGCGAACTGATGGCCGCCAGTGAGGGCAATGTGTCGGCGCTGCAACTGGCCCAGCTGCGCGTGCAGACCTTCCGTGAAAACGTCGACATCTCGCGCCTGCTCGACCACTCGCCCGCTCGCATGGCCTGGAACGGCACTGCCGCCACGGCGGCCGACCTCGCATCGCTGATGGCGCCGTCCAACCTGCGCACCGCGCTGTCGAGCTTTGGCGTGGCGATGATGTTCGGCGCGAGCTACAAGCCCGTGAACCAGACCTACCAGGCCCATGCCGCCGTGCGCAGCCAGGTGCGTGTCGACGCGCAGGCCCAGGCATTGGCAGACCAGGGCGTGCCAAGGACCCGCCTGGACCGCACCTGGCTGTCGCGGCTGGAGGTGGTGCCGGGGTCGCCGCCGCCGTCGCGGGAGTCGTCGCTCCAGGACCGCCCGGATCGCATGCCCGACCGCGAGCCGGACCTCGCCGGCGGGCCGTCGTTGCGCCACTTGGTGGCCGGCAAGCAGCCGGCCATCGACTCCGACAGGTTCAAAGGCAGCTTCAGCTTCGCCGCCGAGAGCAGCAGCGCCGCCCAGGCTCGCGCGCAGACGCTCCAGGAGGCGCTGGACAAGAACGTCTGACGTCCGGCTGGACCTGCCTTTCGCGACGTGGGACGGGGCTTCGGTCAAACGGCTGCCGTGCAAGCCGCCCGGCCGTAGGCTCCAGGTCCACGGAGACAACACCACATGAGCGACATCCACCAATTTGCCCAACTCATGGAAGCCGAACTGGCGTCGGCTTCCATGGTGGGCCGCATCGGCAAGGTCACCGAAGTGATCGGCACGCTCATGCGTGTGAGCGGACTCGGTGCCCGCCTGGGCGAGCTGTGCGAAGTGATCGACGAAGACGGCGCCGTGCTGCAAACCGCCGAGGTGGTGGGCTTCTCCGGAGGGCGCAGCATTCTCTCGCCGTTCGGCTCCATCCTCGGGGTGCGGGGCGGCACGCGCGTGATGGGGCTGGGGCAGGTGCTGTCGGTGCCGGTGGGTGATGCGCTGCTGGGCCGCGTGATCGACAGCCTGGGGCGGCCCATCGATGGCAAGGGTCCGGTGAAGGCCTCCGAGCACCGGCCCGTGTTCGCGCTGCCGCCCACGCCGATGGAGCGGGAGATGATCGAGCGCCCGCTGCCCACCGGCGTGAAGATCATCGACGGTCTCATCACGCTCGGCGAGGGCCAGCGCATGGGCATCTTCGCGCCGGCAGGTGTCGGCAAGTCCACGCTGATGGGCATGCTGGCGCGGGGCACGCAGTGCGACATCAGCGTGATCGCGCTGATCGGCGAACGCGGGCGCGAGGTGCGTGAGTTCATCGAAATCATCATGGGCGAAGAGGGCATGGCACGCTCCGTCGTGGTGTGCGCCACCTCCGACCGCTCGTCCAGCGAACGCGCCAAGGCCGCCCACGTGGCCACCGCCGTGGCCGAGTACTACCGCGACCAGGGCCTGAAGGTCTTGCTGATGATGGACTCGCTGACACGCTTTGCGCGTGCCCAGCGCGAGATCGGCCTTGCCGCCGGCGAGCCGCCGGCGCGGCGCGGCTTCCCTCCGTCGGTGTTCGCCGAAATACCGCGCCTGCTGGAGCGTGCGGGCATGGGTGCCAAGGGTTCGATCACGGCCTTGTACACGGTGCTGTACGAGGACGAGAGCGGCAACGACCCCATTTCCGAAGAGGTGCGAGGCATTCTGGACGGCCACATGATCCTGTCGCGCAAGATCGCTGCCCGCAACCAGTACCCGGCCATCGATGTGCTGGGCAGCCTGTCGCGCGTCATGTCGCAGATCGTGCCGGGGACCCATCAATCCGCCGCCGGAAAGCTGCGAAAGCTCATGGCCAAGTTCGATGAGATCGAGCCCTTGATGCAGATGGGCGAATACAAACCCGGCAACGATGCGCTGGCCGACGAGGCGGTGCAGAAGCAGCCGCAGATCCGCGACTTCCTCTGCCAGTCCACCGATGATCTCTGGCACTTTGACCGCTCGCTGCAGTCGTTGCTGCAAGTGGCCGGCGCGTGAGGAGGAATCCGCCATGGGAACCTGCTGCTCCAAACCCTCCGTCGTGGAGAGCCCGGCCGTGCCGGCCCTCACTATTCCGGTATCGGTGGGGCCGCCACCCGCTGCGGATCCGGCACGCCGGTTCTCCACGCCACTGCCATCGCCACCGCCGCTCCCGCCCTTGCCCTCGGCCGCGTTGCGCATGGGCGCCTCGCTGGCGCCGCGCCAGCGTCCCCCGCATCGCCACGAAACGGGCACGCCCGCTGCGCAAGTCGCTGCGGCACGCGCGCAAGGGCAGCGCGAACAGCTGGCGCCGGCCGAGGTGTCTGTTGCTGCTTATCTGCTGGCGCGCACCGCGACCGGCCGCACGGTGGACGACCGCGGGACGGTCCGTTCGCTCGTCGACGGCCAGCAGGCGGTCGACGCGGGCGTGAGCGCGCTTCCTCTCGGGCGTGGCAATGTCCATGCGGATCTGCGGGCGAGCGCGGGCGAGGCCTATGTTGCGGTGCAGGTGCAGCGCGATGCCACGGCCTTCCTCGGCCGGTCCATGGACTTCTCGCCGCCTGACGATGCCGCCATCGCCAGCCGGGGCATCAACAAGAACATGGCCTTGCTCCGGCAGTGCTGGCCGGCCGATTTCGGCGAGAAGCTGCGCGAGCACTTTCCTTCGGAGGCCGCGGCAGAACAGGCGAAGGATTTCCTGGCCAAGGTGGTTGCCGCGCGCTACTACGGCGCTGGCAACTGCGGCGAGCATGCGCGGGTGGTGGCCGATGCCCGTGCCGCCGCGGACGAGCCGCCTGCCATGACCCGGATCGCCAAATCGGACTACATGGACCATGCCTGGGCGGAGTCGATCGGCAGTGACGCCCGTCTGCGCAACGACGACGTGATCATGGACGGCTGGATGCGCACCGTCGCCCACCTGCGCGAAGACTCGTACACCGGCTTCGTGGCCAACGAGACGCGGTGGCAATTCGACGCGCAGCAGGCGCGCTGGCTGGCCACGGTGGCCGACCATGCGCTGCAGGGCCTTGCCAACCACGACGCCCTGCGGTCCTTGACCCGTGCCAGCGAGGGCGTCTGGCGCGAAAAATCCGAGAGCGAAGACGTGAGTCAGGCGGCCTACGGCAGGGTGCCGCCCAACCTGCGGGGCGATTTCCTCGGCGAAGCGCGACGCCGCACCACCAGCTGGCCCGAACAGTCGCTGTTCATCGAGCTGGCCGGCGCCGTGCGCTCGATGGGAAAGCCGGTCGCGTTGGCGACAAGCCTCGAGGTCGCGGGGCCGGTGCTGCAGGCCTTCGATCAACTGCTCAACCAACCCACCTACGGCATCGTGGGGCCTGACGTACGCCGGGCCGTCGAGCCGGAGCCGCCAGCGGCGCCATCCCGCTCCGATCCGGCTCCGACCGCAGAGCGGTGAACGCGCCGCATGGACAGCGCCGTTCACTGCCCCATTTGCAGAAGCTCAAGAATCATGGGAACCGTATGCTTTGGTGGCAGCCGTCGCACTTCATATCCGACGACCTTTCCCGAGGCGCTTTCCGCCCGGTCGTCGCCGGATTCTTTCAACGCGCTATCCCGAAGCACCAGACCCGAAGGCCTGGAAGCGCGAAGCAGCATGCACATCGTTTACGACACGCATCCGCTGTGCGAGAGGGGGTGACAAATACGCGCCAAGCCCGGTGCTCAACGCTTGAGCGGGCCGCAGACGGTAGGGTCGGCTTGCGGCGGTGCGATCCGTTCGCGCCAGTTCCTCTCAGCTTCGCGCGCCGCCTTCCGCGATGCGGCGCGTCATCGTTTCTAAGATGATCGGAAGTCCATGGTCAAAGGTGTGAGCACGCCTATCCGAAGCCCGGCTTCGCCAGTCGAGCAAGAGGCGTCATCGTCTCGCGTGCCGAGGGTGGCGCCGCAGCCATCGGCAGTGGTCGAGGCCGCCTCGGCATTGGGACGCCGGATGCCGGTGATACCCGGCGACGTGGCTGGCCAGACGGCGGGCCCGCCCCGGAGATCGCTGGCGGATCTTCTGGCGAGCGCCACCGGCACCAGTCGGGTGCCGGCCCGCGAGCTCTTGCAGGGGGACGTCACGCCGCTCGGCCTGACAGCCCAGGCACCCGTTGCCGCGCCCACATCCAGACCGTCTGCCGCGCCGTTGGCAAGCGGTGCATTGACAGCCCGGGGCGTCTATCGGCTGCTCACGGCGGAACATGGCAAGTCGGTCAGCGAGCTCGGGCTGCCCGCCCGGGCGGCCATGTATCGCAATCCGTCGCAATGGATCGCGAAAACCCTGCATAGGCCGCTGTCGAAGATGCCGGACTACCCCGAATGGCGCGATCGCCTCCAGTCGCTCGTGGTCGAGCGAGGGCTGTTCTCGGGACGGCTGCCGGATCCGCCCGCTAAGCTGCGCGACAAGATCACCGCGTCACGACTGGCCGAGGTTCTGGGCCAGATCTTGCAACGCCGGGCAACGACTCCCGACCGAGGCGGCCCCGATCTGCGCGGCGCAGTGATGACGAGTACGGTGAGGAGTTGGTTGCGAGTCGATGGAGGTCCCAGCAAGCCGCTCAAAGCATACGCAGGACTGCCGGATGCACCGGAAGTGGGGCCTCGGCTTGCACAACTCTGGGCTTCACTCGGCCACACGGATGCAGCGAACGGCCTGCGTGACGAGATGCAGGCCACCGCGCAACCGACGCGATGGGACGCCCGTGGAATCGCGGACGCCCTGCGCTTGCTGGCGGCCGATCCGACGCGAAGCTGGGCATCCTTGGCAATGGAGCTCGGGACTTCTACCATGACGCTGACCCTCGACTGCAACCGGGATGGGTCGCTCAAACGCCCCGGCCACCTCCCGAGCCTGCCGGGTTACGCCCTGCACGTCGAGTCGATCCGAGCTTCGCTTCGGTCACTGAATCACGCTGAGCAGGCCGAAGCCTTGCCTGAACCGCCGCGCATGCTCGTGAGCCAGCTCTTGAACCAGGGACATGAGCAAACCCAGCCTCTGATCGGGGCTGCCAGGCTGCTGCGTGCCGATCCGTCGATGACGATGGCGGCTGCGGCGCGCGCCATGAAGGCCCCCATGCCGCTGCTGGAGATGCTGCTCGACGAGCGCGGAGAAGTTCGAACGCGGCAAAACATCGCCCGCCATCTGAGTGGCCTGGATCCCGGCGCCACCCTGCGACTGGACCGTTGGCTCGCAGGGCTGGACGCGAAGGTCCGGGATGCAGGGTCTGCCGCGACAGCGGCCGAGTCGTCGTTGAAGGCGCTCCACCTCGGGAAACGCCGCATCGGCCCTGACCGGGTGCTTGTCGTGGACGCGAAAACGATCGACCCTGGCGCCACGGCACCCCGTCGGCTGGCGACGATCTATGCCCAGAACCCTGACTTGATTCGACCACCGCGCTCGTTCGACGCCGATCGCCAGCGCCAACCGCTGCGTTGGCTGAGCACCTTGCTGCAGCAGCAGTTCCCGCAGGGCACAGAAGTCCAGTGCTACTACGAGCCGCAGCGGCGCAACATCATCGTCTCGTCGAATGTCAGCCGCATCAACGACCAGCTGGAGTCATTTCTGAAGAGTGGCAGCCTAGAGCCATTCCTGTCGGACTCGGGTCGGCCCGAGGCGACGACCGCTCCGACCGAGCGGCAGCAGCGCCACGTGCAGAAACTCGCGACGCGCATGGACCCGGCTTCCGACCCGCATCCCGGCACGCCGGCCGAGGACATCCTGGCGGCCATCGCCGAACGCCGATTCGCGGTGCCGATTCGCAACTATCGATCCAAGGGCAATGCGGTCGAACTGCATGCCGAGCGGCGCATTGCGGACCATCTCGCACAGGAAGCGCTGGCACCGCTGGACACGAGCCGGCTCGCAGGAACCATGCGTCCATGCGGAGTATGCGCAGACGAGATCGGCGCAGGCCCCGAGGTTCATCGAGGTCCCGTGTGGCTGTCCAGGGCGGCAACGTTTGGCGTCGACGCCCACGATCTGCTCGCGCGCAACATCCGCGAAGGGGTTGCCACTTCGGTCAGTCGCACACGCGGAGGTCAAGTGACCTTCGACCACGACACCGACAGCGATTCCGATCTCGATGGCGCCACCGCAAGGCGGGCGGCAGGTGTGCTGGGCAAGCGCAAGGCAGACGACTCGCGCATCGAAGAGCCGGGTACCTCGTCCGCCCCCCTGGCGGCGGCTCGGGTTGGCCCGCCGCCGCGTCTGCAGAGCGTTGCACCTCCATCCGACGATGTCCTGGGCGAGCTCACCCGACACCTCGACGCCTCGAACTGGCCTTCATCGCCGGAATCGCCGACCTGGAAACCGGTGGCGGACGAACATGACTCACCAGTTCATGTTGAAGGGCGCCCGCATTCTCTTGGTTGATGACGCCGCGATCTGCCGCCAAGTGGTGCTCGAGCTGCTGAGCGGCGAAGGCATCGACGTTCAAGCGCGACCGCCGACGTTTCAACGATCGAATCCAGCAGGCAGTTGAGCCCCTGGCCGCTGGCATGGCCCATCTCTGCGTTGATGCGGCCCAGCAGCGTATTGCGATCGATCGCCACAAGGCCCTGGGGCAAGGCTGCACCGGGCGTGGGAACCCACGAGAGCCATACAGAATCACCAGCGGAATCAGCGATTTGGCCTTAGGCCACCAACGGCCGACCCGTGACGGGCGCACGCACCTCGGCATCGCGCCTGAGGTTGTCGAACTGCCAGCCCAGGGAGTCGATCACGCTGTCCATGCCGTGCAGCTGGACCGCGTGCTTGAGGACGCTCAAGCGCCCCATCTCGCCCTTCCACGCCAGCCCCTCGGGTTTGGAATCGGGAGGAACCACCGCAGACAGCTCATAACGCCCGCCCCGGACCGCCGGAACGATGCGGGGCGTCTTGTCCTGCAGCCGATTCAGCACCTCGCCGCCCACGTTGTAGGCGCGGATCAGGCCGTTGGCATGGTGGCCGTGCGCATCGTGGCGCGCCAGTGTCTTGTGGTGCACCGCAGCGGCATTGAACACCACGGCCTTGCTGTGGGTGGCCAGTGCCTGGGCCTGCGCCAGACCACCGCCCTTGGAATGGCCCACGAATTCCACCTGCCCTGGCACCGCCGAGGTGATCTTGAGGGCGGTGCGGATCGCCTGGTCGTACTGCTTCGCACGGCGGCCCGCCCCCTGCTGGAGGTTGGTCTTCCAATCGGTGGCGGCCATGTCGCCGCTGGTGGTGCCCCGGTTGGCCACGACATACCGGCCTTCGGGCGTCTTGTACACCGCGGCAAAGTAGCCGGATTGCGGGTCCGCCAGATCCTTCTCGCTCAGCTGGAGCGCCGCCAGTTCGCTGGGGGACAGGCGGGCGTAACCCTTTGGCAGCAGGGCCTCCGTGGCCTGGTCGGCATACACGTCCTTGGCCAACAAGGCATGGTTGAAGACGGGCACCAGCTCTTCGATCTGTTGCGCCACCGAGGGGTGTTGCTGTTGCAGTTGCGGGAGCCTGGCCAGCAGGTCGTCCACCTGGGCCTTGATGGCCAGTGGCTTGGCCGCTTCGGCCGCGGGCGCAGCTGTGGACTTCTGCGGCGGCACCTTCGATGTTGGGGCCGAGAAAAGCGGCGCCGGGGTGGCGAGCTTTGGGAGCGGTGGCAAGGGCTTGCGCACGGGGACCGGCTCACCCGCGGCATCGGTGGGGCGCTGAGGCGCCCTGCCCAATGCCAGCGGACCGATCGGCCCCGACTGGGCGCCGGGAAGCTCCGGTGGCACGGCCCGAGGGCTGCCCGCAGGCGTGAGCGACGGCGGGATGGTGGGTGTGCCGAGGGGGCCTTGAACGGCCGTGAGCGAGTTGATGGACACGGTTGACATCTTGTTGGCGGACAGCGCCGGAGCAAGCTTGCGCAAGCCGCCCGTGTCGTGGAGGTCATGGCGCGAAAACCTTGATTGAAAGGCGAACGCCCGCCGAGAACCGGTGCGCGCTCTGTCCGAGCGGCCACGCACCGTCGACAAACCGGGGTGGCTTCGCCAGGTTGGCGTCGGCTTCGTGTGGACCCTGCGCTGCAAGGGGCGCATGCGTAGATTGATGTTCAGCTCATCACATGCCCGGTTGCACCACCATGCTGAACACATTCATTGACATCGCGCCGCCGCTCCCCTGGACAAGCTTGACCGCCAGCAGCGCGGTGGCGGTGCGAGCCGCCACGCCTTTCGAGGCCTCCGCCATGGCGCGCATCTACAACGAATCACTCCCCCCAGGTGCTCCAGCCGATGCGGATGCCGCTCCACGGAACGGAGAGCGCTCGCTGGCACGCAGTCGGCTCCAACGCCTGACACCCGAACTCATGTCGGGCTGGGTCACGACACACCGACAAAATGGCCGCCCCTTGTGGGTGGCCCATGCCGAGGGCCAGACCGTGGGCTGGCTGAGCCTGCTGGGCTTCTCGGACCGCCCCGGGTGCACCTGTGCGGCGGAGGTGGCGGTTTACATCGCCCAGGACTGGCAACGCCAGGGCGTGGGTCGCACGTTGATGGAGCACGCGTTGCAAGAAGCGCCGCATTGGGGCATTGACCGGCTCATGGCGTTCATCTGGAACGACAACATGCCCAGCCGCAAGCTCTTTGCCCAATGCGGCTTCGGGCCTTGGGGTGCGCTGCCAGGCGTGGTGTGGGCCGAAGGCTTGGATCGCGACATGCTGATCCTGGGGCGCCAGCTTCAGGCTGCGTGCTAGTGCGGGGGCTGGCGCAATGGCCGGAGCCCACGCACGCCATCTGACCTGAGGCTGCTCTGCATGTCCGGGGAAAAGACCGAGCAGCCGACGAAGAAAAAGCTCGACGACGCACGCAAGAAGGGGCAAAGCCCCAAGAGCCAGGACGTCAATGCGGCGGTGAGTGTGGTTGGCTTGTTGGTGGTGTTGATCGTGATGGCCGAATCGATGGTCGATCAACTCTCGCAGACGCTATTGCGAGCCCTGCAACAGGGGCTGGTGACCCAGAGCAACGATGAGATGCTGGCGCTGATGATCGACACGCTCAAGAGCGGCGTCGGTGCGGTGTTGCCATTCATCGTGGCATCGGTGGCGCTGGGTGTGCTGGCGGCATTTGGCCAGGTGGGCTTCAACATTTCCTTCGAGCCGATCAGTCCCAAGTTCGACAAGCTCAACCCGGCTGAAGGGCTGAAAAAACTGTTTTCGGTGCGCTCGATCATCGATTTCCTCAAAATGGTGCTCAAGGCCATTGCGCTGGGGGCGGTGCTGTGGGTGCTGATCAAAGGCATGGTGCCTTTGCTGGTGGGCGCAGCGTACTTCGACCCTGTGGGCGTGGGTGTGATGGCCTGGACGATGATGGTCAAGCTGCTGGCCGTGGGCAGCCTGGTGTTCGTCATCGTTGGACCGGTGGACTTTGGCCTGCAACTGTGGCTGTTCAAGCGGGACCAGAAGATGTCCAAGGACGACGTGAAGCGCGAACACAAGGAGAGCGAGGGCGACCCGCACCTCAAGGGGCAGCGCAAGCAACTGGCGCAGGAAATGGCCACCAGCCCGCCGGAGAAGCGCGTTCCCGGTGCATCGGTGGTGGTGACCAACCCCACGCACTACGCCGTGGCGCTGCGCTATGACCCCGGAGAGACGCCGCTGCCGATCATCGTGGCCAAAGGCATGGACGCCGAGGCCATGCGCATTCGCGCCATCGCAGAAAAGTCCGGCGTGCCCATCGTCGGCAACCCGCCACTGGCACGTGCGCTGCACAAGCTCAACCTGGACGATCCAGTGCCCGAAGAACTCTTTGAGGCGGTGGCGGCCGTGTTGCGCTGGGTGGGCTACCTGAAGTCGCTGGCGCCCGGCAACAACGAAGCCGGCAGCTGAAGAAAGCAGTCATGCCTCCGATCGTGAAGGCATGGTGTGTGTGGCAGTGAGAACCTGACTGGGTGGCAGCGTCCCCGGCGAACCAAACCAAGCCGATGGAGGGCGGGCGGGACGATGGGAGTCCCCTCCGATCTTGCCCGGCGCTGGAAGCCGGTGCTCCCAAGCATGCCGCAGCACCCGCAAATGGTGCACCACACCCACTTCGTTCCCTGGTCATTGCCTTCGCCCGCAGGCGGCGTCATACGAAGCCCTCCGCTAGATTGGGCTGACCGTGGGGCAGGTGCCCCAGGGATCGCATTGCATACCGCCGGAGACCCGCATGGCTTTTCGCCTCAGCCCCACCATGGGCAACGACCTGTCGATGGGCGTTCTCGTCGTGGCGATCGTCGCCCTGATGATCCTGCCACTTCCCACGGTGCTGATCGACTCGTTGCTGGCCGTCAACATCGCCGCCAGCGTGCTGCTGCTGATGACCACGCTGTTCATTCCGAACGCGGTTTCGTTGTCAACATTCCCCTCGCTGCTGCTGTTCACCACGCTGTTTCGGCTGTCACTGAACATCGCATCGACCAAGGCCATCTTGCTGAACGCCGACGCCGGCCATGTGATCGAAAGCTTTGGCAACCTGGTCGTGGGTGGCAACATCGTGGTGGGCATGGTTGTGTTCATCATCATCTCGGTGGTGCAGTTCATCGTGATCTCCAAAGGCTCGGAACGTGTGGCCGAGGTCGGGGCACGCTTCACGCTGGATGCGCTGCCAGGCAAACAGATGAGCATTGACGCGGACCTGCGCGCCGGTCTGATCACCGGCGACGAGGCCCGCCGAAAACGCGCCCGGCTGGCCATGGAGAGCCAGATGCACGGCGGCATGGACGGGGCCATGAAGTTCGTGAAGGGCGATGCCATCGCGGGCCTCATCATCACGCTGGTCAACATGCTTGCCGGCATCGTGGTGGGAGTGATGTACCACGCCATGACGGCGGGCGAGGCCGCCAATCGGTTCGCGGTGCTGTCCATCGGGGACGCGATGGTTTCGCAGGTTCCCTCGCTGTTCATCTGCGTGGCTGCGGGCGTGCTGATCACACGGGTGGCTGACGAGCACGAGAAGAAGCCCCGTTCGCTGGGTCAGGAGATCAGCGCCCAGCTCACGCGCACCCCCAGGGCCATGTACCTTGCCGCCGGGCTGACCCTGGCCTTTGCCTTGGTGCCGGGCTTCCCTGCGTTGCAGTTCATGGCTTTGGCCACGGTCCTGGCCGTCACCGCACACATGCTGGGTCGGGCACGCCGCAAGGAAGAGGCCAATGTCATTTCCAAACCCATCAGCGCGTTGCAGCGAGAGGGCGGCAAGGGCGATGCCCCGGCCATCCTGCTCCAGCCGCCTCACTTCGCCAAACCCTTGGCCATCCGCATGTCACGCCAGTTGGGCGACCTGCTGGAGGCCGACCGCCTCGACGAGGCGCTGGAGTCCGAGCGAAGCAAGCTGCAAGCGCATCTGGGTCTGCCCTTTCCCGGTGCGGCAATGTGGGTGTCGGGTGATCTGGAGGGGTACAGTTTCGATGTGCTGCTCAACGACGTGCCGACCAGCCGCCACGAGGTACCGGGCCGCAGGTTGCTCATCACGAACCCGGACTCGCCGCTGGTGGGCACTGCCGAGCGCCACGGCCCCATCCTCGGCATGAGCGAATCCCTGTGGCTGCCGCCCGCCGCCGTGCCCGAAGCGCAGCGTGGTGGTACCTGCATGGATCTGGAACATGTGATTGCCGCGCAAGTGTTCGACGTGTTGCGCCGCCATGCGCACATGTTCATGGGCGTGCAGGAAGTGCAGTGGGTGATCGATCGCGTGGTGGCCGAATACCCTGGGCTGGTGGCCGAAGTGCAGAAGATCCTGCCCTTGCAGCGCATTGCCGAGGTGATGCGCCGACTGCTGGAGGAGCAGGTGCCGATCCGCAACGTGCGCAGCATCTTCGAGAGCCTGATTGCATGGGGCCCCAAGGAAAAGGACATGCTGTTGCTGACCGAATACGTGCGTGGGGATCTGGGCCGGTACCTGGCCTTTGAGGCGTCGGCGGGCAGTGGTCAGCTGTCGGCGATCCTGCTCGATCCGGGCATCGAACAGGCCATACGCCAGTGCATCAAGCCCACGCCGGCGGGCAACTATCTGGCCATGCCGCCAGAGAACGCGATGGCGCTGACCGACCGGATCGCGGCCATTGCGGGCGGTCCCGCACAAGGGGTGGCCCTGGTCACATCGATGGACATCCGGCGCTACGTGCGCAAGTTGATTGAGGCACGGCTCGATTGGCTGCGTGTCTACTCCTTCCAGGAGCTTGGGAACCTGATTGAGCTTCGGCCGATCGGCCGTGTCAGTGACTGATTCTTCCGTCGTCCGCAGCCATGTCACGCACCGAAGGCCGTCGACCCCTGCGCGTACTGAGCGCTGAGGAAGTCGCGCAGCACTTGCAAGCGCAGGCGCAGGCGCCTCGCGGTGCGGTGCAACTGGCCGTGGCGCAATCGACGGACCGGTTTCGCCGCTCCCTGTCCGGGCCACCGCGCCGTGCCGACTCACTGTGCGCCACGCCATCTCCGCCGCCACTGCAGGCCTCCGCAGGCCGGGGCCGCGAGCGGGCGCCGGCCCCGCCGGCCATGCCAGGACCGTTGGCACCCTTTCACACAGGCGCAGAAGCGTTACTGGACAGACCTGACGGCGAAGACCACCTAGGGGTGGACCAGACCGCAGCGCGCGGGAGCCAGGAGGCCGTTCCTTCCGGTTGCACGCCGTCCACCGACGCGTCCAACAGGGGTGGCGTGAACGACGGCCTGGTGGTCTCTGCTTTGCCGCAAGACCCTTGGCCGCAGCAGATGGCACAGACCATCGCCACCCTGTGCGCGCGTGCCGAGCCTTCGTTCGTGAATTGGACGGTCACCTTGCCGATGGACCCGCAAGGACTTCCCCAGACCGACCTCAGGTTGAGCCTTTCGCAGCACTGGCTCTCGCTTCGCTTCATCACCCAATCACCGCAGTCGCACCACTTAGTCTGTGCTCATCGGGATCGGCTGCTCGAAGAACTGGAACGTTTGCCGCAACTGCCCCACGGAATAGACATCGAGGTGACATGAAAGGGAAAGGCGAATCCGAACCAGCAGGCCCTGTGAGGGTTGAGGGCTTGGCACGCCACCTGCCGTCACTTGAGCCCGCAGCAGCACGTGCGACGCGCGTCGGCTTCGACCGCCGCCTCCAAGGCTGGCTGTCGCGGCAGACGGGGCTGGCCGGCATCCAGGTGTACCCCGCGCACGCACCCGCCGAGTTGCTGCAACTGGACATCGCATGCGCCCACGGCGATGCCGCTGTGGCGCTCGACCCTGCGCAATGGCCCGCCTTGCAGATGGTTGCCGGACTGGAAGACCGCGCGTTGGCACGTGATGTGACCGATGCACTGCTGGCCCCGGCGCTGCACCATTTGTCAGCACTGCTGCCGGGCGCGCGGGTGCGCACGATCGGGCGGTATTCGCCAACGGGCGCGACGGGCTGTGCGCCCCCGTGCATCGGACATGGCGAAGGGGAGGTGACGCTGGTTCAACTCAGCCGCTCACTGGCGGCGCACGTCGGTGGCGTGTTGCACGAAGGCGTGGCGCCCGACCTGGGTCGCCTTCAGGCGTTGCGTGTGCCGATGCGCGTCACGCTTTTCGAGCGGCTCATCCGCCGCCACCGGCTGGCTGGACTGTCGGCTGGCGACGTGGTGCTGATTGGGGCCGCTCAACGCACAGGAACGCAATGGCAGGCCACCTTGAAATTCGGACTGGGAATCATCATGCAAGCTCACGCAGACATCGACTTCGATCAACCACACGCCTACCTGACGGAGGCCCCCCACACCGTTGAAGACGACCCGGCATCCGCTGCCGCGGAGTTGTCTCGCGCGCCTGTTGGCATTGAAGACCTTCAGGTGCCGGTTGCCTTCGAGATCGACAGCGCACGGGTGAGCCTGGGGGAGCTGGCTTGCCTGGGCGAGGGTTCGGTGATCGAACTCGACGTGGGGCTGATGGAAGCCTCTGTGCGGCTGGTGTGCCACGGGCAGACGATCGGCCAGGGCCAACTGGTGGCCGTGGGCGAGCAGCTCGGGGTGCGCATCGTTCAGATGGGCCCGCTGGGGTCCACAGCGAAGGTGGGGGTCGCGTCATGACGCCCCTGCCCAGCGCCGATCCGATTTCGTTGTTCCTGGTGCTCGCGGCGATGGCGGTGCTGCCGTTTGCTGCCATGGTGGTCACGTCGTACACCAAGATCGTCGTCGTGCTGGGCCTGCTGCGCAACGCCATTGGTGTGCAGCAGGTCCCGCCCAACATGGTGCTCAACGGTGTGGCCATGATCGTGTCGTGCTACATCATGGCCCCCGTCCTGATGGAAGCCTCCGAGCAGATGCGCACCGTGTCACCCGGCACCACGCAGACCAATGCGCAGCAGATCATCGGTGCAGCAGATGCCGCGCGCGAGCCGCTGCGGCGCTTCCTCGACAAGCATGCCGACTCCGCCGAGAAGGCGTTTTTCCTGAAGTCAGCCATGGCCATCTGGCCCCAGGAGCGGGCGGCGCAGCTGAAGAAAGACGACCTGCTCGTGCTGGCGCCGGCCTTCCTGCTGACCGAGTTGACGGCGGCCTTTCGCATCGGTTTTTTGCTCTACCTGGCCTTCATCGTGATCGACCTGGTCATTGCCAACGTGCTGCTGGCCATGGGGCTGTCGCAGGTCACGCCGACCAACGTGGCCATTCCATTCAAGCTGCTCTTGTTTGTCGTGCTGGATGGCTGGTCCAAGCTCATCCATGGCCTTGTGCTCACCTACCGTTGAACTGCCATGCACTACGAAAACGTGGTCCGCCTCACCTCTGAGGCCCTCATGATGTGCCTCATGCTCTCCCTGCCCGCAGTGGCGGTGTCGGCCATCGTTGGCCTGCTGATCTCGTTCGTGCAGGCGGTGACCTCGTTGCAGGACTCCAGCATCTCCCAGGGCATCAAGCTGCTCTCCGTCACCGTGGTGGTGGCCATCTGTGCCCCATGGGCGGGATCGACGTTGTTGCGCTTCGCTGACAACCTGTTGGCGGCGATGTTCCTATGAACATGAAGGTACACCCCACGCAGGCGGCCCAAGCGGCGGCCGAAGTGCGTCGGCACGACGAGCACCTGCATGCGCGCTCATCAGGCAAGACAGGGTCTGGACAAAGGGGGCAGTTCGGCGGCTACGTGTTCCGCGTGAGCCGCGCATCGGCCCCGCGAAGCGCCCGCCGCCCACCGCGGTTGCGCCGTCCGCCGCGTCCACCCGGGGCACAGCAAGTAGACCTTGAGCACATTGCGGAGCAGGGGCCGACGACGAACATGCGTCTGGCGCCTCAGTCTTCGGCGCTCGAAGACGAGGAGCGGTCGGACAGCTTGGTCATCGACGCGATGGCCTGGAACGATGATGCACATGACGGCATGCAGGAACAAGATCACCGTCAGAAGGCACGCGCCCTTTCGTGGCGCGTGGGCCGGCGTAAGCAGCTGGACGGCGACGTGGCCTTGCTTTCAGGCTTGCAGGCCGTCTGTGGCGCAGATGCCCAGGCATTGTGGTCCGCAGCTGGGGCGAACACCCCGGTGCGGGCCGAAGACCTGGCCCGTGCCCTGGTTCATGCCATGGTCGATGTCCACACGGCAGCCGAGCGGTCTTCCCCAATGCCTGATGCCACGAATTTGCAACTGGCTGCCGTGCGCATGTACTTGATGAAGGTGCTCCAAAGTGGTTTGGAGCAGGGGCCTCTGGCCACACTCTGGCGCGTGAAGCGGGCACTGCTGGAGAGCCGGCCCAAGGGCCCCCGGCGGCCGCCCACGGGCGTAGGAGACGAAGACCGGCAGAACCGCAACCTGCTGTTGCCGTTGAAGCTGCTCAATGCCGATCGCCCCCGGTCCGCTGAGCAGGTTCAACAAGCCTGTGATCGCATGGCGCTGTCGTGGCAGATGGCTTTGATGGGCGCGTCCAAACCCACCGTATGAGCTTCGAACGCTATCAAGCACTCGTGCGAGACCTGTGCCAGGTCATCGACTTGCACGACGCCGACAGCGTCCTCCAGCGCGGGAGCATCGAGGTCGAGGGTTTCGAGGTGCATTTGGCGAACTTCGAGAACGACCCGGGTGCGATGTACCTCAACTTCCACTACGGCATCGTGACGGCGGGGCGCACCATGCGCGTCTTTCGCCTCTTGCTGGAAGCCAATCTGAGCGTGTATGCCCAAGACCAGGCACAACTTGGCCTGCACGCCGACACCGGGGGGATCGTGCTCATCGTGCGCGTGCCCATGAGCGACTCGATCACGGGTACGTGGCTGGCCGAAACCATGACGCACTACGTGGAGCACGGGCGCTACTGGCGCGACAACATTTCCAACGCCACCGACGAGATGTTTGCAGGCATCTGCGCGGGGGACTATTTCTGGATCCGGGCCTGAGCGTCTTGGCGGCGGTGGCTGCGGCGGCTTGACGTTCCTCCGTTCAATCCATCACCCGCCGCTGTCTGGGAAAATTGACGTTGCTCCCTCGTACCGGGAGTCCTCCAGATCCTGGTCTCGGGTTCGGGGCAATGGGTCGGAAGAAGGGCAGGGAAGCACTCCGAAGTCCGAGACCGGCCAGTCCGGCCGGCTTTCCCTGCGCAGATCGAGCCGGTAGCCGATGCTGTAGACCGCCTGGATGCGAACCGGGGAATCCAAGGAGTTGATCGACAGCTTGCGGCGCAAGCGGTAGATGTGTTGCTCCAGCGTGCGCTTGCACACCTCGGTCGATCGGCCCCACACTCTTGCGGCCAGGCTGGACATGCCGACCACGCGCCCCGCGTTTGAAAACAACACCCAGGCCAGTGCGAACTCGCGTGCGGTGAGGCTGATTTCCATGCCCTCGTGAAGCACCGTGGAAGAAGCCGGGTGCAGCTCGAACGGCCCTACCGTCATGAGCTGGTTGGCTTGAGCGGGCGGGGCCTGCCCCACGCGGGCCTGCAACCGGGCCAGCAATGGGCCCACGCAGCCGCAGTGCTCGGCATAGTCGGTCGCTCCGTTTGCCAGCGCCTCGGCCATGCCGACGCCGTAGCCGTCGCCCACCACGATCACGGGCACATGGTCGCCCGCCCGCATTTGCAGCATGGCCAGCCAGTCCAGCAGATGCAGCACATCGTCTTCCAAGACGACGGCCTGGACGTCCCCCTGCTTGAGTGCTTGCAAGAGAGTGCCGATGGAAGGCGCGGCGACGATGTCGATACCCCGTGCCGTCAGATCTCTGCAAATGGCAGCCCCCTTGGCTTGTTTTGCAAATAGCGCAATGACTTTCAACTTGGACCTCCAGATTCGCAAAGATCGAAGGGCGAAATGTTATTTTTCCCCTCGCGAATTATCCCATTCGAGATCAATGATGCATAGGCGACAACCCCAGGTCAAGAGGGGAAATAACTATATTTAATAATTACTTTTATTTCTTTTCAGAAAGATGATTCTTCATATATTGATGCAAACACTCGAAAGTGTGGTTTTTTTGTCTTGACATTCGTGCAGATTTGGTGCAATCGATTGCTGCTCATGTGTGGGCGACAACTTGTCGGCAAAATCCGTTGAAACGTTGTCTCCTCGGATGAGTTGGATGCGATGGCCTCTCGACCTGCGCTTAAGTTCTTCTTTAGTTGTTTGGATGATTCGAGTTTGTGTGGTCAATTCATGGGCTTTTTGGTAATTTGACCGAATCAACTTGGTTGTAATTATTCTGTAATTTTTCAGTGTTCTAATAAAAGATTTTTTGATATTTTCTAATCAAGGTGCATTTAATCTGGGCTTGCCGCAGAAATGTCAAGTGCAGTGAGGTGCGACGTCGCCGACATCAGTCGACGCCGGGGAGCGCAGATCATCACCGGTCACCTCTTGTGCGTACTCCGAATCTGATGGCAACCCAGGCGCGATCCCATGGCAACCCGGAGGGGCATGCAAGGCCTGCATCACGCCGGGGGGGCAGCATGTTGCGTGCAACTGAGGAGATGCCCGCGACCACTTCCTGAACGGTGGTGTGGGTCACGGGGCGATGCGGACTTCGCGTGTCCATCGACCATTGCGGCTTCGGGCCGCCACGGCTGCCCGTCGACACCGACGATGTCGTGCATCAGGCCAGACCATCCCGCCAAAAAATGATGATGTCCACTTCTCTGCCCGCTGCCGCGCATGCGCGCTTTCCAGCGATGAACAGTGCCCTGTCAGGCTCTCTGACGATCGCGCAAGCCGACTTCATGTCTCGGTTGGCCTTGCAGCTGGGGCTTCCTGCTCAGAACGGAGATGCGCTGATCGCGCCACAGCTGTTCACCGGTCCCGCCGGACTGGCATGCCGCGTACACCTTCAGGAAGGCGATCCACCGGCCGTGCGTCCGGAGGCCCTGCTGCCCATGTCTGTGCAGGAACTGGCCGGTGCCGAGGTGCAGCGTTTGCTGGCCGTGCAGTCCCTGGTGCTCGGCGAGCTGGGCTGGTTCCTGAGCACTTCGCCCGAAGGACTGTTGCAGTTGACATCGCTGGCGTGGATCAACGACCCCATTGACGCCGCCACGGCGCTGGATCTCGTCAATGGCGTCGGCATGGCGATCATTCATGCCCTGATGCTGGACGAACCGAGCCTTGGGCAATCACAAGGCCTGAGCAACTGACACCGACAGGAAGCGTCATGATTCCGGTCTCACGTCCCCCTTCGCTTCCGCACGGACCTCTGCCATCGGCAGCCGATCCACCGTCCGCCGAGCCGCCTTTGCGTCCCAGCGCGCAGGCACATCATGTGCTGGGGCGTCTCGAGACTGCACCCCAATCGCGTTCCGCCTTGGACCTGGCCCCACGCTCCGGCGCCTCGCTGTTGTCGCGAGAAGAGCGCAACATGCCTTCGGAGCGCTTCTACACGCCCGTGTCGTCATTCAGGGCGCACGAGGTCGCGATCGACATCGCCCGTCTCTCCGCCGCCGCGGGTCTGCCTCCTCTCGATCCGCCCGTCCCCACCCACAAAGAGCGCATTGGGGCGGCGTTGCAAGCCATGGCGTTTCAGGCCCCGGAGGGACCGCAGCGGCAAGCGCAGCAAGCGCTGGAAGACCGGTACATTGACTGGGCCGCAGGCGTGCTGGCGTCGCGCGAAAAAGTGTTTGGTCAAGGCCGCTACAGCGTCGACGGTGATCGCCAGGTGGCGCTGGGCGCGGCCATGCTGCCAGCGCTCTATGACGGCGTGCGTCAGTTCTTGTCGTCCTCGTCGCGATCGCCGGTGGCAGGGGCCATTGCCACCGCCCTGGGTCCTCGGCTGGGCGGCACCGACTTCGAGGGCAATCGCGTCAACCTGGGCGAACTCAACAATGCATTCGATCCTGCCGTGATCGGGGGGGCTGCGGGGGGTGTCACGGCACTGGCCATGGATTCCACCTTGCTCACCGCCATGGACCGTCGCGCGCGGATGGCCAACCTTCCTCAATTCAAACCCGTGGACCTGAAAGCGCTGGTCCCCGATCCTGCGCCCGTTCAGCTGCGGGTGATCGATGGCAAGAAGGAATACTGGGAACCCCTGACCGACAGTGCCGCCCCGGCGGCGTCTCCCGATCAAACAACTCTGCGCGATCTCCAGCACGCTGCGCAGGAAAAGCGTCGCACACTGGCCACCGTGCAAGACATGTTGCAGGCACGCAGTTGGGGGCTGTTGGCACAGCCCGCCGTCACTGGCGTGGCCAACATGTTGCGCCGCCACTGGATGCCCGCGCAGGCCATGTTGCAGGGCACGCAGGTGGGGGCCGCCACCGTCCTGGCATCGGGCACCGCTGGCGGGCTGACCAAGTTTGGGCTGGGCGTGCTGAAGGCCCCTGCCTTTGCCGATGTGGACAACCTGGTGGGAGGACAACAGCGGGTCAACCTGTTCACCACCAAGCTGCCCCAACCGGATGTACCCGCCGCATCGTTGGCCGACATTGCCCAACTGCCGCGGCGTGCCGGCGAGACCTTGGTGGAGGCTGGCCTGCTGGCCCGGCATTACGTGGCGGGCCCCTGGCGGGGTCAAGGCCTCATTCCTTCGGGGCGAGAACTGCGGAATCGGGTGGGCGACGTCGCCCACGCGGTGATGGCCAACACCCTCGCGGCGGTGTTTTCTACGGCCACAGGACCGCTGGTGGCCCAGTTGCTGCGCAAGGGTGCGGCATCGGCCCGCCCCGATGAGCCTCACAACTCACCGGCCTACCTGCTGCAGCAGTTCGCCCAAAGTGCCACCAACGACTTTGTCTGGCAAGCATCGAAGGCCGCATTCAAAGCGACCTCCTTTGATCTGGCGGCCTCTCTGGACAACTGGCGAGCCAACGGGCAACTGCGCTTGTTGCAAACCGCCAAGCAGGCCCAGGGCGCGCTCCCTGAGCTGGCGCGACAGGCCGAGCAGGTCTTGGGCGCGATGCCCCATGCCGACCAGCATGCACTTCAAGGTGTTCTGCGTACCCTGCAAGCTTTGCCGTTGGGCAACACCAACCACACCACCACTCTCAATGAGGCATTGTCCGATCTGAAGCGCCATGCCGCGCAAGGCGAGGGGGCGGTGTCAGAGGCCATCAAACCCCTGCTGATTTCGCTGGAGACGGCGCTGGAAGCCACGCAGCAACGCGACGCCATGCTCCGTTGGAGCAAGCCCTCCAAGAACGATTGATGACGCGCGGGACGGGCCGCGGCCGGTCTGTTCGTGTGCGGAGGAAACCTTGGCCACACCTTGGACCTTGCTGGGAATAAAAAAGGGCGCTGATCAGCGCCCTTTTCAGTTGCCTGAGGTCCCTTGCGCGCGACCCTCAGGCAACGGCCATCACTTGAACAGACCCTTGAAGAAACCGCCCACTTTCTTGGCACCTTCCTTGATGCCGTCGCCCACCTTCTCGGCCACGTCTTTGATCTCTTCCACCACGGGCGCAGCGACCTCCTTGACCTTGTCCACCGCTGTGTTGGCCACGTCCTTTACGGTGTCAACAGCTTTGTTGGTCACCTTCTTCACGGTGTCAACGGCTTTGTTGGCCACCTGCTTGGCTTCGACCGCAGCCGTGGAGACGCCCTCTTTCAGGGTCTTGGTGGCGGCTTCCTTGACTTTGTCCACCACCGTGTTGGCCACGTCCTTCACGGTGTCAAAGGCTTTGTTGGCCACCTGCTTGACGTCGGCCACGGCCGTGGAGACGCCCTGTTTCACGGTATTGATGGCGGTCTGAGCGCCATGGCCCACCTTGTTCAGAAACGCTTGATTGGCCTTCACAAGGTTGTCGGCGAAGCGCATGAGGCCATCGATGTTGATCTCACCCTTGACACCAAGACCCAGGCCCAAGCCCAACGCCAACGCCCCCTTGAGTTCGAACTTCAACTTGGTTTTGCCGGACTCGTCCTTGGTCAGGCCCACTTTGGCTTTGCCCTCTGCACCAAGGCCGTAGAGTCCTGCCACGCTGCCGCCCACGTTGCCAACGCCACCCAAGCCCACGGTGGCCTCGCCCTCGGCCTTGCCGCCGACAAAAGCAGCGGCCTTGGCCTCAATGCCTGCTTCGGGGGACATCTTGCCCGACATCGGGTCTGGCACCATCCGCCAACCGCTTTTGAAACCGGCCCCAACCTCGGCACCGTTGAACCCGCGACCGGCCCAATTGATTTCAGGCGACAAGTTGATGGGCGCCCCCAGGATCTTGGGCTCGAAGGTCACAGGCCGGTAAGTTCCTCCAAATTCGCCTGCGGCACCCACCCGCGCCTCTGCGCCAGCGTTGAGGGTGGTCTGCGCCGCACCGACTTTGAACTTGCCGCCACCGCTGCCCTCGAAACCCGCCATGCCATTGGCACGCAGGGTGAGCTCGCCACTGCCAGCGACGTCGATGTTGTTGGCAATCTCCGCCCGGGCTCCAACGCCGACCGAGCCTGTTCCAGCATTCTTCTTTTTTTCCTCGAGTGTCCACACGCCAGCATTGGTTTGCGAGTAGCCAGCACCGCCGTTCAAGCGGTTCACCTTTTCGTGCCCGGCATGCCACGCGTCGCGACGAATCTCATGGTCAGACAAAGGCCCCTCACGCAGTTCGGGCGTGTAGTTGCCGTAGTGGGTATCGGCGCTCAGGCCCGTGCGCTTGATGCTGGGATCCGTGAACAACGACTTGTCATCACCCTTCGCGCCAGCAGACTTGCTGGGGGTGTCGCCTGCGGCAGCCTTCTCAGCCTCCTTCTCTCGGAGCTTGGTCTCGTAGCTCTTCTGGTTCAGCCAGTCCGTGGCACGCCCACCGTCGAGATGGCCGGGGTTCTTGTCGTAGTACTTGTCGCGGTCATAGGGTTTGGACTTGTTGCCGGAAGACTCGGTCGTTTGTTGGTTTTTCCGGTCCTCTGCCTCGAACAGTTCGCCCAGTGTGCTGGACTTGGTGGTGCTGTCGTTCTTGACACCGCCATCGCCGTCCTTGTCTTTCTTCAGGCGAGGGTCCTTCGGTTTGTCAACAACACCGCTGCTCTTGTCCCAGAATTCAAGCTCTTTGCCTTTGGGCGCCTCTTCCCATTCAACGGGGTTGTCGGCGTATTGATCGGCGTTCTCCAACAGTTGCTTGCCGGCCATCTGCCGGTGAATGCCGCTGTCCAAGGCACCGCCGTCGCGCAAGTAGGTGCCCAGTTTGCCGGGCGTATCGGTCTGTCCTTCCGGGGGGGGGAGCGGGGGAACGTAGGCGGTTGGTTCGGTTTCGATTCGAGAAAAGGTCGCAGACATGAAGGATCTCCTCAGTTGGGGTGTCCTGCAGTGTCACGAGCTGTTCACTTCGTCACGCACGCGAGGCGAACCCATGGACGATTGACCGAAGAAGACGACCCGGACGCGCGTTTGGGGACGCTTCGCCCAAGGCCACGCTGCTTCGCCCGCCATGGGTCGCAATGACCCCGGTGACTTCAGGATGCGGTGCTGACAGCGCACGCACCCCCGCTTGTGTGCTCACGCGAAACGGAACTCCTGATGAACAACCTTCAAGGCTTGCGCATGATCGTCAAGCTCAAGCAGCGCCGCCTGGAACAACTGGACGACGCAGTCAACCTCAGTCGCCGACAGTTGCGTGAGCAACTGGAGGGGTTGAACAATCTCCTCAACGATCAGGCGCACTTGCGCACGCTTGAGGACACGCAGCGTGGCCGACTGCTGGCCATGGTGGCGGCCGAGCAAGGCTTTCTCCCAAGCGATTTGGTGACCCTGCAACACCTGCTGGCCGAGGCCGAGCAGAGAACGGTTGCGAGTGCCAAGCGTGTTCGGCAGGCCGAGCAGCAGGTGGAGGCTGCGCAACAGAGCACCAACGCCGCATTGCGCGCATTCCAACGCGGCGAGCAACAGCTGCAAGCCTGCAAGGAGCGGTTGGAACTCACGCTGCAATCCCTGCAGGCGCAGCAAGACGATCAACAGGACGAAGAAGCGGAAGATGCCGCTGTGGCCCGGTTGCTGGCCGCACAGCGCGGTGCAGCCGCAGCCGCTGCGGCGAGCCGGGAGCGGTGAGCATGATCGCGGCCGCCGATCCTTTTTCGGGCACGCAAGCCCTGATCCATGCCGGCGAGTCGATCAAGAGCCTGCTCACACTGCTGGCCTTGTGCAGCCTGCGTGGCTACGTGGCGATGCTGGTGCTGCCGGTGACCAACGATCAAGTGCTTCAGGGGGTTGTTCGCAATGGCGTTGCGTTGACCATTGGCCTCTTCATCGCTGCGGGCCAGCCTTTGCATGTGGTGGACAACATACCCACGATCACGCTGCTGGCGCTGATCCTGAAGGAAGGTCTCATTGGTCTGCTGCTGGGCTACGCCGTGTCCACCGTCTTTTGGGTCGCCGAAGGCGTGGGGGTGTTGATCGACAACCAGGCGGGCTACAACAACGTGCAGCAGACCAACCCTTTGAGTGGCGAGCAGAGCACCCCCGTGGGCAACCTGCTGTCTCAGTTGGCGATCTGTGGTTTTTACCTGCTGGGCGGGATGATCGCGTGGGTGGGGCTGCTGTTCGAATCGTTTCACTGGTGGCCGCTGGACAAGCTGATGCCCGAATGGTCGCATTTGCTCGAACGCTTCTTGCAGGTACAGGTGTCGAGCTACATGCAGGCCGTGGTCAAGATATCCAGTGCGGTGGTGATGGTGCTGCTGCTCATCGATCTGGGCATTGGCCTCATCGCCAAGACGGCAGACAAGCTCGAACCCAACAACCTGGGGCAACCCATCAAAGGGGCGGTGGCCTTGCTCATGCTGGTGATGCTGGTGGCCGTGTTCTTCGAACAAGTCAAGCCACAGCTGGCGCTTCACAGCATGGCCCGGGATCTGTCCGCATGGTTGCAGCCGCCATCGCGCTGAACACGATGAAGCTGAGCAGGCCGTCTTCGCGAGCCCTGTCAACGCTTCGCCTGGGGAGCAAGTCCACCCGCTGTTTGCCTGGATGCTTGATGACATCAACGTCCGTCAATGAAATGGAGGCCAACTTGATGCCTGTTACCTTCCACCCGAGTGCCGATCGCAGTTCGTTGCTGCTCAAGCCTCACACCATTCTGTATCCACCTGTTCCACGTGGCAGTGGCTGGGTGGCCGAAGACATCGCTCACGAGCTCAACACGGATGTGGACACCGTGTGGAAGCCCATGCACGGCATGCTCGATTGCAGCGACTCGCTGCTGACCATGCGGTACTTCGGCATGCAGTCGCTGCAGCTTCGGCTGGGCCAGCTCATGCAAGGCCGGAGCATGCTGCTGAGTCCAGAAATCAACCTGTTCCTCAAAGGCCGGTTCGACCATGTGTACGTCACCACGGACAGCTATCACCGATTTGCCGGGGGCAAAGGTCAGGTCCTGGGCGATCCGCAGAGCCAGCCGCTGTACTTCGACGTGCCGGGTCGGCGGCTTGTGGTCGATGTGTCTCGCAGCTTCGTCGCCAAATCCTCACAGGTCACAGCGGGTGCGATACAGGGGCTGATCGCCCTGGCCGAGTCACCCAGCCTCAAAGGGCACGTCGAGCGCCTGTGGGTCTCGTTGGAGCCAGCGTGCTCGCCGGAGTTGGTGGAGCAGGCGGTCGGTGCGCTGCAGGAGACCGCCCGTTGCATCACACGCCATGTGCTCAGGGAGCCTGACCTTCAGCTCATCCCATCGGCACAACGGTTGGCGGAGGAGGTCGGATCCCGCCGCATCGCTCAGGCCCTGCTCACCAGTTCCGCCGAGGAAACCCATGCCACCGTGGAGGCGTTCGCAGCGCTGTGGCGGCAACGTCCGTCGGCCACGTTGACCGACTGATTTCCCCGCTATGCCCTGCCAAGGGCCCAACCCCGACTGCGTTGCAGTCTTCACCTGGAGTAGACAATGAACATGGCTGTTAACGGTCCTGGTACCCCCGGTTCGATCATCCCTACGAGTGCGAACCCCGCGCCGGCCAAGCCTGCGGACCTCATGCCTTCGGCCGCACCCGCCGCGCCTCAGGGGGTTCAAACCCGCAACTCGGCCTCTGCGGACATGCCGCCTCGGCAGTCCTTGATTGCCCAGTTCGGTCTGCCACCCCAACCTGCACCACAAGGTCCACAAGGCTCAGGAGGGCCGCCTGGCCGGCCCGGCCCGGATCTTTCAGCCGTCAACAAGCAAGGGGGCGACGACGCCACGAGCAAGGCGAAGACGGAAGCCGATCAGTCCATGAAGACCATGGCTGAGATGAATGCCATCAACATGCGGTTCCAGACCGAAATGGGCATCATGCAGATGCAAAAGGGCATGAACGAAGCCGTGGCCAAGATGGTCAAGGACATCGGCACCAAGGCCGCCCAGCTCGCTGGCTGATGGCGCTGCCCTGCCCCAGCCGCGCGGGGTGCGCGCGGCACCACCAAGGCCACGGATGCGGCAAACCGCAGCGTGGTCGGTGCGCCTATGCGGCCTCTTCGGTTGTGTCCCACGACGATGGATGGCCAGCATGCCTGCCTCCGTCATGTGCACACATGACACGACAGACCGCCTTCATCCAAAACAATTCATTGAGTTTCTAACTCAGGCTTTCAGTCCAATATGTGAGACAAGGGCGATGTCGACCATGGTCATCAAGGAATGGGGTCACTACGGCCTGGCAGCAAACAGCCCGAATTCGCCGGGGGCTATGAAGGTGTCCTCGCCATTGTTGGCTGTGATGTTGAGCCGGTAGTAGCGATAGGCGGCCGGACTTGCGACCCCATAGCTCTTCAACACGAAGCGCTCGTCGGACATCTGGTTGCTTCGCACGTCGAGCGTCGTCCAGCTGACGTCGTCGCTGGAGCCCTGGAACTGCCAGCCCTTCGGATCACGCGGGACCCTGTCGAAGGAGTTGGTGACCGTATAGCGCCGGACGATTTCCGTGCGGCCGAGGTCATACTGCAGCCAGCCGCTCACGCCCGTGTAGAACCACTGCGTCGCCGAGTTTTGGTCGAAGGCGCTCAGGGCGTTGGTCGGGTTGTTCGCACTGTCGCTGGCAGCGCCGCCGGTAGCGATGTACGCCAGCGGGCGAACCGGCGTGGCACTGTCCTCGGGGGAACTGTCGCTCATGCCGGCGGAGTTGGTCGCCGTGACGGTGTAGTAGTAGGTGGTGCCGTTGCTCACCGACCTGTCCGTATAGCTGCTGCCCTTGATGTCCGAGGCGATGGTCGTGTAGCCGCCGCCCGGGGAGGTGGAACGCTTCACCGAATAGAGGGCGCCCTTGTTGGCTGCTCCGTACTGGATTTCGCCATAGGGGTTCGATGCCGGCATCAGCACTTCTTTGAAATACTTTTTGACGACCGCCGTGTCGGTTTCGCTCCAGCCCGGCCATGTACCACGCAGGATGTCCGCACCCCCGACGAACATGTAGGCGTAGTCGCCCAGATCGAGCATCGACTCGCGTCCAGCGAACTCGGTGTGATTGGTGGCCCAGGCAAGCAGTACCTCTCGCGCCTTTATCGCATATTTGTCGTCCTGGGTGAAATACCACCTCCGCGAGAGATTCCAGATCGCCATCATGTCGACGCGCCATGGCCACAGGTTCTCGTCGGGGGCGCGGCTTACTTTCGCGAACGGGCCTGCCATGCCATAGGTGGCCTGGGCCCTGCCGTCCTTCGCTAATAGCTCGTAGGCGGACTTCCACGGCTGCCTGCCTTCATCGATGTACACCTTGAGCGTCTGCAGGTCCGAGAGGGTCAGCGGAGCGCCCGGATGAGTGATAGCGCGGACCTGCTCGGGTGTTGACGGGGAGGATGGCACAGGGTCGCTACCGTCTTCTTCACTGTCAGTAGCACCCTCAGTGCCGCCATTGCTGCTGGCATCCCCACTCACGGTGGCCTGGACATTGGTCTCTTCACCATCGCCGAAAGTGTTGGGGGAGATCACCTCCGCAGGCCGCCAGCGACAGGGCCAGCATGCTGGCGAGGCCGGCCCTCGTTCACCCGATGAGATGTGTTTGCGTTTTTCTCATGCTTGGCTCTGTCATCAGCAGAGTGATTCTTTGCGGGATTGGCTGTTGAATTTCACGCAATCCCGAGCTCCCTGTTTTTATCCAAGCTTGACCCAGCTGTTGGGTTGTAGCAATGCGGCTACGCGTCTGTGGGCAAGTCTATCGGAGGGGCATCGGCGCCCTTTTTTCAGCCGTGTTCGGCCTTGTTGCCCAAACCCGCGCCGAACGAACTACGGGCTCTTGGCCGCAAGAAGAAGCAACGCAGCCAGCGCGCTCCCTGGCGGCTCAATCGGGTCTGTAGCGCTTGGTACGGGCGTGCACGAACGACGCCCATCTCGCCAGGGACAAAGCAAGAACTTGTGAGGATTTCGCTGAGCGAATGCGATTTATGAACGAAATATTACAGCGAATTTGTGAGGATTTCGCAGAGAGGATGTGATTCCTAAACGAAACATTGAAACCTAGGATGAACGTCATCGGCCAACCCCGGTCGACAGCCCCACGGAGAGACCATGTTCGTACTTGCACTGACATCATTGAGAGCCAGCGTGTTGCACCGCGACATCGCCCAACTTGTTCTTCAAGGCGACATTCCCAGCGCGCTGCGCATGGGAAGCGAACGTTACGAAAGGCTGCCTGCCACCCCCGATGCCGTGCCACAGCGTGCAGCGCTGGGCCAGCTACTGGGCCGCGTGATGCTGGCATGTGGAAAGGAAGAGGAGGCCGAGGAACTGTTCCAGCGCCAGCTGAAGAGCTACGAAGCCATCTCCAGGCCCATGGTGCGCTGGTACGGCACCATGGACCAAGGGGCCATGCTGCTGCACCTCAACCGCCCAGGCCGGGCCCTCGAATGCTTTGGGGCCGTGGCCGACGATGCACGGGCCCCGGTAGAGGCTCGCATCGAGGCCATGGCCGCGGCGGCCATCTCCGTGCACCGGGCAGGCGATTGCCGCAGCGCACTGAAGTCGGTTGAAGCGGCACGTGCGTTGGCACGCACCTTGGCCAATGAGCGTTTCGCGCAGCTGGTGGACTGCCTCGCCCTGGAGCTTTCGGTGTTGCACAGCGAACGTGCGGGCGAGTTCATGGATGACCATGCGCTGGGCACCGTGTTCCAGGACGGCGCTGCGGAGTTGCTCGACCCCTCGGCCTTGCACCAGAAGCTCGGGAGCGCGGCGACCGCGGTACAGGCGTGGGCCCCTTGGGCGGCCATTCGCATGCGGTACCTGCGGCGCTTGCTGGAAAAGGAATGTGTGGGCACCGAAGCGGCGGCGCACGTGAACGACGCCCTGGCATGGTTGCGCGAGCGCCGCATGAGCGAAGTTGAAACGCATGCCCGCATTGAAGGGGCCCTGATGCTGATGAGCCGGGACGCAACGCGCGCGGCCTCTGAGCTGCTGGCCCCCCTCACCTTCAATGAAGCACAGACGCGCCGCAGCCGCTATGCGCTGGAGTTGCAATACTGCCTGGCCAAGTTGCACCAACAACAGGGCCGCCACATCGACGCTTTGCGCCTGTACCGCCTGCACACCCAACAGGCCGTTCAGGCTCTGCGCAACTATGTCGCCGTCGGCCGCACCCCGACGTTCCTGCAACAAGCCAAGCAGACCGACGCGGGCGATGCCGCCAAGATGCGCCTGCCGTTGCGCTACCGCCGGGCCTACCAGTTCATTCTGGATCACCTGGCCGACGAAAGCCTCTCGGTGCGGCAGGTCGCCGCGCACATCGACGTGACGGAGCGGGCCTTGCAACTGGCGTTCCGAACCCACCTGGGCATCACGCCTGCTGAGCTGATCCGTACCCGGCGCATGGAGAACATTCACCAGGATCTTCAGGACCAAGGGGGCGGCGCCGCCGTGCTGGAGGTTGCGTCGCGCTGGGGGGTCACGAACCGATCCACGCTGGTGCACAACTACCGTTCGCGTTTTGACCAAACGCCCACGCAAACGCTGCGTGGACTGGCCCCAGGTCTGGGAGGCGCTGCCTGCTAGTGTGCTGTTCCGGAAATAGCTGCATGAAATGAAACCGATGAATTCGCGCTCTTGGCAACGTGCAAATCTACGGCTGGTGACGGTCCGGCGTCACAGCCCGTTCTGTATGGCCAGCGCTTCCATGCGCTCGCGCACGGCCGGGTCCATGCGCATCACCCGGCCCCATTCGCGTTGTGTTTCGCCGGGCCATTTGTTCGTTGCGTCCAGGCCCATCTTGCTGCCCAGGCCGCTCACGGGTGAGGCAAAGTCGAGGTAGTCGATGGGGGTGTTTTCGATCAGCATCGTGTCGCGCACCGGGTCCATGCGCGTGCTCATGGCCCAGACCACCTCGGCCCAGTTGCGCACGTCGATGTCTTCGTCCACCACCAGCACGAACTTGGTGTACATGAACTGGCGCAGGTGGCTCCACACGCCCATCATGACGCGCCGCGCGTGGCCGGCGTAGGCCTTGCGGATCTGCACCACCGCCATGCGGTAACTGCAGGCCTCGGGTGGCAGGTAAAAGTCGGTGATCTCGGGGAACTGGCGCTGCAACAGCGGGATGAACAGCTCGTTCATCGCCAGCGCGAGCATGGCGGGTTCGTCCGGCGGCTTGCCGGTGTAGGTGGAGTGGTAGATGGCGTCGCGCCGCATCGTGATGCGCTCCACCGTGAACACCGGGAACTCGGCGGTTTCGTTGTAGTAGCCGGTGTGGTCGCCGTAGGGTCCTTCGAGCGCGTGCTGCCAGCCACTGGGGTGCGAGGCGTCGGGCTGGATGTGACCTTCGAGCACGATCTCGGCGGAGGCCGGCACCTGCAAGGGCAGGCCCAGCGCGCGGACCACTTCGGTACGTGCGCCGCGCAGCAGGCCGGCGAACTGGTATTCGGAGAGGCTGTCGGGCACCGGCGTGACGGCGCCCAGGATGGTGGCCGGGTCGGCGCCCAGGGCCACGGCCACCGGGTAGGGCTGGCCCGGGTGCTGCCGGCAGTGGTCGCGAAAATCGAGCGCGCCGCCGCGGTGCGCGAGCCAGCGCACGATGAGCTGGTTGCGCGAGAGCACCTGCTGGCGGTAGATGCCCAGGTTCTGCCGCGTCTTGTGCGGCCCGCGCGTGATCACCAGGCCCCAGGTGATGAGCGGGGCCACGTCGTCGGGCCAGCAGTGCTGGATGGGCAGGCGCGCCAGGTCCACGTCGGCGCCTTCCCACACCAGGTCCTGGCAGGGCGCTGAACTGCGTTCCTTGGGGCTCATGTGCCACAGCGTCTTGAGCAGACCGCTCAAGGCCAACATGTCCTTGAGCCCACCCGGCGCCTGCGGCTCCTTGAGCGCGGCCAGCACTTCGCCGAACTGGCGCAGCTCGCCCAGGCTGCCCACACCCATGGCGCGTGCCACGCGGCCCGTGGTGCCAAACAGGTTGCCCAATACCGGCATGCCGTGGCCGGTGGGCCGCTCGAACAGCAGGGCCGGGCCGCCGGCGCGCAGCACGCGGTCGCACAGCGCGGTCATTTCCAGATGCGGCGAGACCGGTTCGTTGATGCGCCGCAACTCGCCGGTTTGTTCCAGCTGGGCCATGAAGTCGCGCAGATCGCGGTAGCTCATTCCAGCCCCTCCCAGCGCTGGCTCAGCGCGTGCGGTACATCCAGCAAGTCGAGCACGCGCGCTACGCTGGCGTCCACCAAATCGTCGATGGACTGCGGATGCAGGTAGAACGCTGGCATGGGTGGGCAGACGATGGCGCCCATCTCGGTGACGCTCACCATGTTGCGCAGATGGCCCAGGTGCAAAGGCGTTTCGCGGGTCATGAGCACCAGGCGGCGGCGTTCCTTGAGCATCACGTCGGCCGCGCGCGTGAGGAGGTTGTCCGACAGGCCGTGCGCGATAGCCGCGAGAGTGCGCATGGAGCAGGGCGCCACCACCATGCCGTCGCAGCGGAACGAGCCGCTGGCCGGGCCGGCGCCGAGCTGGGCCGCGTCGTGCAGGGTGTGCACCAGCGGGCGCAGCGCGTCGGCGTCCACGTTGAGCTCGTGGCGCAGCGTGAGCCAGCCCGCGTCGGACACCACGGCATGGGTCTGCACCCCGGGCGCGTGTTGCAGCGCCTGCAGCAGGCGCAGGCCATAGACTGCGCCGCTGGCACCGGTGACGGCCACCAGCAGGCGGCGTGGTTCAAGCGGTGGGGGGCTCATCGGGTGGCATGGTGGCCTCTGGCAAGAGCTGCCGCAGGTCGCTGCGCACCCGGAACAGCACGGCCTCGGCCTCTTGCGGGTCGAAATCTTCGTGCAGGCGCCTGCGCACGCCATAGATGTTGAGCTGGTGGTGCTGCGTGGGCTCGATGCCGTGGCGGCTCAGGCAGTGGCGCGCGCATTCCAGAGGGCAACCGTCCAGGACCACGATGGGGCGCCCCGATCGGGCCGTTTTCAGCAGGCTGGGCACGTCACCACCCACACCCGCGATGCAGGACATCTCGGCCTTGCCCATGCGGTCCAGCCGCACCGCCACGTGGTTGGCCAGCTGCGCGGCGCTGGAGCAGCCGGAGCACGCGTAGACAAGGGGCAGCTTGGGGTCAGCGCGGGCCATGGCGGTGCCCCGGTGCACCCGATGGGCGCAGCTGCCGCAGGCGAGACAGCACGGCCGCGGGTGCCCACTGCGCGGCGTCGAACACCGGCAACTCCAGCGCGTCGAGCGCATTCTTGACCACCAGGCCCAGTTCGGTGTCTCCTTCCATGGAGAGGCGGCGGTTGAAGAACAGGGTGTCCGGGTCTTCCAGCCGCTGCGCCAGGCGCAGGAAGTCGTGCGCGTTGGCGCTGAGGGTGAGATCGGGCGTGGGCTGGGGCGCGATGGCGCGGAACACCGTGCCCCGCCAGGCAAAGTCGAACTTGAGCCCGGCGTCTCGCACGTGGATGCGGATGCGCTGGCCCTGCAGGCGCCTGGCCACGTCGGCGGGCAACTGGCGCGCCAGCACCAGGTTGAGCCCGCTGACCAGCAGCAGCGAGCCGGGGTACGGCGGCAGGCGCCCAAGCACGGCCGCGAGCGGCGGAGGAAGGGTGTGGCGCTGGGCGTGGGCAAGGGTTTCGGTCATGAGGGTGGGGTGGCGTTCAGGCCACGTACAGCAGCAAGGTGAAAAAATGACAGGTGCTGCCCCCGAGCACGAACAGGTGCCAGATGCCGTGCCCATGGCGCAGCTTGTGGTCGGTGGCGTAGAAGGCGATGCCCAGGGTGTAGAGGGCACCACCACCGGCCAGCCAGGCAAAACCGGCCGGCCCCAGCGCTTCCCACAGCGGCACCACCGCCACCAGCGCCAGCCAGCCCATGAGCACGTAGATCACCAGCGACAGCATCCGCGCACCATGCGCCAGCCAGACCTCCTGCGCAATGCCCAGCACGGCCAGTGACCAGACCACTGCCAGCAGCGTCCAGCCCCAGGGGCCTTGCAGCGAGACCAGTGCAAACGGCGTGTAGCTGCCTGCGATCAGCAGGTAGATGCTGCAGTGGTCCAGCTTTTGAAACACGGCCTTGGCCCTGCCACCCAGCGCGTGGTAGAGCGTGGACGCCACATAGAGTGCCACCAGCATGGCACCGTAGACGCTGAATCCGACAATGCGCCAGGGGTCGCCCCGCAGCGATGAAAGGGTGATGAGTGTGGCCGAACCGGCCACGGCCAACACAGCCCCCACGAGGTGGCTGATGCTGTTGAAGCGTTCGCCGACGACCATGGGTTCAGACTGTAGCCGTTGCGGTGTCCGCTATTGCAGTTTCGACGCGGTCCTGCCCGGGTTGGCCGTGCCAGTAACCGTTGCAGTCGCGGTCGGGCAGCCAACCGAGCAAGGCGGCACGGGCGGTGGGGCCATCCATGGCGTTTTGCCGCACGGCGTGGTACAGGGCGATCACCTCTGCCGTGTGCTGTGACTGTGGGCTGATGCGCGCCACGTCCACGCCCAGCGCGGTCAGGTCTTCCCACGCGTCGATCAGGCTGTGCACCCGGGCCGATTGGGTCTGGATGCCGTTGAGCACCAGAAATTCTGCCTGCTCGCGTGTCCTGAGCATCAGGCCATCGGGGTGGTCGATGCAGCTGAAGCCGCAGTCGTCCTTGGGCAGGTTGAGGTGGCGTGCGGTGAAGCAGCGGGCCGAGAAGGCCAGCGGCAGGCGCCCGTGCACGAACACCTCGGTCTGCAGGCCGGGCGGACGCTGCTGTTGCAGCAGGGCCAGGTCCTTGCGCGGCATCTCCAGCGGTGCGACCCAGCGCGACGCGCCCAGCGAGGCCATCCATCGCAGGGTGGGTCCGTTGTAGATGTTGAGGTGTGGCCCGGCGACGAAGGGGCGCTGACCCGCCAGCGCGCTCACCGCGCCCATGTCGTTGGCTTCGATGTCGAAGCCGGTGTTTGCCACGATTTTCTGCATCGCACTCACGTCTGAGCCCGACTCCAGCAGCACTTGGGTAGACAGCACAGCGGTCTTGCCCGCCGAACGCATCAGCCCGGCCACGTCCAGCCAGTCAGACAGGCGCAGCTCGTGGCGCCGCGAGCACGTGACCTCGCCCAGGTAGACGATGTCCACCGCCGTGGCGGCCATGGCCTCGTAGAAGTCGAACACCGTGGTGCGCGGCCAGTAGTACTGCAAAGGTCCGAGAGAGAGTTTCAATTCAGTGGCTCCAGTGTGCGCGGCGGCCCCTCACCCCAACCCTCTCCCCAGAGGGGCGAGGGAGTGAAGCCCAACCTCCGGAGCACGTCCCTCTTTCGGGGGGAAGACGCGAAGCTGCGCAGGGGTAGCTCTTCCCTTTCCGGAGCGCGTGCCTCTTCCAGCACACGCCGAAGATCCGGCTTTGCCGGTCCAAGGGCGTGGTCCCCCTGGGGGGAAGACGCGAAGCGGCGCAGGGGGGAGCCATCACTTCCATTTCCTGTGGTAAGCACCTAGCGTGTGCTGCTGACCCTCGGCCACCTGGTCGAGCGAAGCCATCCAGGCACCCTTGGGTGTGTAGTGCTGGGGCTGGGCCTGGCAGCTGTCGATGGCATCGCGCCAGACCTGGGTCACCTGGGCCACATAGGCCGGGCTGCGCTGGCGGCCTTCGATCTTGATCGCGCGCACACCCATCTTCTGGAGTTGGGGCAAGAAGGAAAGTGTGTTGAGGCTGGTGGGCTCTTCGATCGCGTAGTAGCTGGTGTCGTCTCCCACGTCAAAGCGGCCCTTGCACAGCGTGGGGTAGCCCGCGCTCTCGCCGGCGGCGTAGCGGTCGATCAACACCCCGTTCAGGCGCGACTCCAGGCCCTTCGGGGTCTCTTGCCAGCGCACCGCCTTGGCAGGTGAACACACGCCGTGGGTGTTGGGTGACTCGCCAGTGACGTAGGACGAGAGCGCGCAGCGCCCTTCCACCATCACGCACAGGCTGCCGAAGCCAAACACCTCGATCTCCACCGGTGTCTTCTGCACCACCTGCCGCACCTGTTCGATCGACAGCACGCGTGGCAGCACGGCGCGCGAGATGCCGAACTGCTGGTGATAGAGGTTGATCGCCTCGGGATTGGTGGCCGAGCCTTGCACCGACAGGTGCAGTCGCAACTGCGGGTGGCGTTGTGTCGCGTATTGCATCAGACCGGGGTCGGCCAGGATCACCGCGTCCACACCCAGGTTCACCGCCTTGTCCATCGCCTCGCGCCAGCGCTCGGGTTGCGCCGCCTGAGGGTAGGTGTTGAGCGCCATGAACACCTGGCAGCCGCGTGCGTGTGCGTAGGCCACACCGGTGGCGATGGCCGCGTCGTCGAAGTTCAGGCCGGCGAAATTGCGCGCGTTGGTCGCGTCGCGCAGGCCCAGGTAGACGCAGTTGGCGCCATGGTCCACCGCGGCCTTGAGCGCGGGCAGGCTGCCTGCCGGGCAGACCAGGTCCATGTGGGGGGAATGTGGCGTGGTCAGCTGGGGGTTCATGGGCAGGAGGGGAACTCGGTCACGCCGCCGTCGGTTGATGAAGCGGACGCGACCTTAGCAGCGCCATGGCCACTCGACGTTGACTCAGGTCAAGCCGTTCATGGCTTGATGTGGCGCAAGCGGCCTGCGCTCAGCAGCAGGCGGCCGTGCGCGGCTCAAACTGAGGAAACAACAGGTTGTTTTCCAGGTGGATGTGGTTGATCAGGTCGTCCGAGAGCTGGGCGATGCCGGCGTACAGCGCGCGCCAGGTGTTGCAGGCGCCGGCAGGCGGTTTCGTGTCGTGCGCCAGTGCCATCAGGCGTTCCAGCTGTTCACCGTGGCTGGTGTGTTCGTGGCGCATGACCCCGATGGGTCGCTGGGCCATGCCGCGCCCGCCTGCCCGCAGCAGCGGGAACAGGATGTTTTCTTCCTTGTCCATGTGGTCGAGCAGCTCGTGCTCCATGGCTTCCAGGTGGTCGGCCAGGCCGGCGGGCACGTCGGGGCTGTCGCGGTGAACGGCCTCCACGCGACGCGCCATGCGAATGAGCTCCGGCAATTGCTCACGATGCACCGCGTGGTAGCGTTGCAGGATGTGGTCGATCACCTCCGGCACCGGTTGCTGCGCCACGTCCACGTCCACCCGCTGCAACTTGTCCAGTTCGGCCAGTACCGTCTCCACGCACAGCTGCTTGCGTTCGCAGGCTTCCTGTAGCGCGATCTGGCCGCCGCAGCAGAAGTCGAGCTTGTGGCGGCGGAACACGGCGGTGGCGCCCGGCAGTTCGACCGCGATCTGGCCAATGGGCTGCTGTGCACGGACGGGAACAAGGTTTTCGAGAACGGCATTCATGATGGTTCCATAAAGATTCATTTGAAGTGCATCATGTTAACCAATAAAATTCATTCAATATGAATATTTACAAAATCCAAAGGGTCATCGTTCTTTCGGAGGATGCGCCATGCGCCTGACTCACTGGACCGACTACAGCCTGCGCGTACTGATGTACTGCGCGGTGCACGCCGAGCGCGAGCAGCCCGTGACCATCAGAGAGATCGCCGAAGCGCACGGCATTTCGCGCAGCCACCTCACCAAGATTGTGGTGGCGCTGTCCGACCAGGGCTGGCTGGAGACCACCCGGGGTCGGGGCGGCGGTTTGCGCTTGCTTCGGCCAGCGCCCGAGATCCGCCTGGGCGACGTGGTGCGCCAGGCCGAAACCGACTTCACGATGGTGGAATGCTTCGATGCCGCCAGCAACAGCTGCCGCATCGATGGGCATTGCCGTCTCAAGGGTGTGCTGCAGTCGGCACTGGGCAGCTACCTGTCGGTGCTCGATGGTGTGACACTGGCCGATCTGGTGGCGCCGCAACAGCTGCGCACGGCGCAGGGTAAACGGGTGATGGTGGTCGTCGGGTTGCCGGCGCCATGAAGGCCAGCGCAGCGGTAGCCCTTCTACAGTCTTTCTGCAGCCCTTCGCAGGCACCCGGCTTGCCCCAAACGAACTGTCACAGTACGGAACCGTCATACAGGCGATGCTGTGCGCATGCCCGAAAGGCGCTGAAGAACCCCATCGTTCAAGCAGAAAGAGGAAGTCACCATGGCACTGAACCACCTGCAGCCGGGCGAAATCGCCAACCTGCGTCCCACGGGGGCCGACGCCGTGAGCAGCCAGTCGGTTGCGTTGTTCAAGTCCGAACAGCTCGAAGTGATCCGTCTGGTGCTGCCCGCCGGGCGTGCCATGCCCATGCACGCCGTGCCGGGGGAAATCACCGTGCAATGCCTGGAGGGATCGATCGATTTTGAAACCCCATCGGGTACACAGCGTCTGCGGGCAGGGCAACTGGTGTTTTTGAAAGGCGGCGAACCCCACGCCTTGACGGGTGTGGAAGAAGCCACCGTGCTGGTCACGATCGTGTTGCGACCCTGAACGCGCGCAATTCACTCACCTGGTAGCGAAGCTGCTCAGCCGCTCACCCTGGCCGGGGGGATGCAGAGGCCATCGAGCCTCGGGTGGCACTCGCTCTTTTGAACGATAGGCGAGTCGTGCAAACTCCGATACGCTATGTCGATGACATCCCCTCCTTCGCTTTCCACCAAGCTGATGCGCATCGGCGCGGGCCTGCTGGTGGTCGCCCTGGCTTCCATTGGCCTCACGCTGTGGCTGACCTGGCAACTTGATGGGGGTGCAGCGGCCGTGAACGAGGCCGGTCGCTTGCGCATGCAGACCTGGCGCCTGCACAGCGCCGTGCAGGCGCAGTTGCCTCCGGCCGATGTCGCAGCCCTGGTGGGACAGTTTGATGAAAGTCTGGCGTTGCTTCGCAGCGGAGATCCGGGTCGACCGCTGTCGGTGCCCTGGGACGACACGCTCAGCCGCGAATTTGCCGCCGTGGAATCGCTCTGGCAGGTTCAACGCGCTCGCTGGCTGCAAGGCGATGCGGCGTTGGAGGCGCCTCAGCAGGACGTGGGCGAGTTTGTGGAAGCGATTGATCGGTTCGTTCGCACGATCGAGAAGGAGATCGCTGGACTGACCGCCATCCTCAACCTCTTCCAATACCTCATGATGGCGTTGGCCATCGGTGGTGCGGTGGTCATGCTCTACAGCGGCTACCGGTTTGTGATCAGCCCCTTGGTCAGCATGCGCCAGGGTCAAAAGCAGCTGGAAGCGGGGGAATTCTCAGTGCGGGTCGCCGTGAACTCCCACGACGAATTTGGTCAGGTGGCCGCCGGGTTCAACCGCATGGCGGCCACGCTGCAGTCCATGTACGAAGGCCTGGAAAGCCAGGTGGAGCGCAAGACGCGCCGCATAGAAGCCCAGCGCGCGCGTCTGGAAGCCCTGTACGAGGTGAGCGCGTTCCTGGCCGGCGCCAACAACATCGAAGAGCTGTCGCGCGGTTTCTCGCAACGTGTGCGCAGGATCATGAAGGCCGATGCGGTCGCGGTGCGCTGGTCCGACGAGGCCAACCAGCGCTACCTGATGCTGGCGTCTGACTGTTTCCCCCAGGAAATGCAGGAAGAAGAGCGCAGCCTGCTGGCGGGTGCCTGCGCCTGCGGCAACCTGCAGCCCGACGCGCGCACGCGTGTGATCCCGATCCAGAGCCACGACGCGGCGCCCGTGCGCCACTGCGCCAAGGTGGGCTATCAGAACGTGGTGAGTGTGCCGGTGCGGCTGCAGCAGCGTCTGATTGGCGAGATTGACCTGTTCTTTCGTGGCGAGATCGCGCTCAATGCAGACGAAACCGAGTTGCTGGACGCGCTGGCCAGCCACCTGGCCAGCGCCCTGGAAGGCTTGCGCGCCGCCGCGCTCGAACGAGAGGCGGCGGTGGGCGAAGAACGCGCCCTGATTGCCCGCGAACTGCACGACTCGATCGCCCAGTCGCTGGCGTTTCTCAAGATCCAGGTGCAACTGCTGCGCTCCGCCGTGCAGAAAGAACAGGCCGAAAAGGTGCAGGCGACGCTGGACGAACTCGATACCGGCCTGCGCGAAAGCATCAACGACGTGCGCGAGCTGCTGGTGCATTTCCGCACCCGCACCAACACCGACGATATCGAAGCCGCACTGCAGGAAACCCTGCACAAATTTCAGCACCAGACCGGTCTGCCCACGCGCCTGGAGATGGAGGGACAGGGCCTGCCATTGCCGCCCGACGTTCAGGTGCAGGTACTGCATGTGCTGCAGGAAGCCTTGTCCAATGTGCGCAAGCACGCGCAGGCCAGCCACGTCAGCCTGGAGGTGGTCAAGGGTGCGCGCTGGCGCTTCACCGTGCGTGACAACGGCACGGGATTTGACGTCACGCATGCGCACGACCAGACCCACGTGGGCATGAAGATCATGCGCGAGCGTGCCGAACGCATCGGTGCCCAGGTGAAAGTGGTCTCCTCCCCCGAACACGGCACGGCCGTGACCCTGACCCTGCCCCCCTACCCGGTGACGGCCAGCGGGGTGGACACCGTGGGTCTGGATCTGCCTGCCTCCCCATTCACAGAGCATCGAGCAATGATCCCATGACGCCCCCGAACGCCCCCCGTATTCAGCTGTTGCTGGTGGACGACCACACCCTGTTTCGGCGTGGTCTGCGCGCGCTCCTGATGCAGGACGAGCGTTTTGAGGTGGTGGCGGAAGCGGCCGACGCCGGTGAGGCGCTGCGCGGTGTGGTGCAACACCGCCCTGACGTCACCCTGCTCGACAACCACCTTCCCGGCGTGCGCGGGGTGGACGCGATTCGCGGCCTCAAGGAGGCTGCGCCGAACATGCGCGTCCTCATGCTCACCGTGAGCGAAAACGAAGACGACCTGGCCGCTGCGCTGCAGGCCGGCGCCGACGGCTACCTCCTCAAGACCATGGAATCCGACCAGCTCGGTGATGCCATCGTCAAAGTGCTCGATGGCGAGTCGGTGATCAGCCCGGAGATGATGGCCAAGCTGGTCAAGGCGTTTCGCAACCAGTCAGCCCCGGCGCCCGCCGCAGCGGGTGAGGACCTGCCAACGACACCGGGCGCGCTGGTGGAACCCGCCGCGCGCAAGGCAGACGGATTGGCGCAGCTGTCGGCCCGCGAACGCGAGATCCTGGCGCTCATCGCCCGCGGCGACAGCAACAAGCTGATTGCCCGCGAGCTCGACATCGCCGAGACCACCGTCAAGATCCATGTGCAGCACATCCTGCGCAAGCTCAACCTCACGTCGCGCGTGCAGGCAGCGGTGTTTGCCGTGAAGCAGGACCTGCGTCCCTGAAACCGGCGGGCGCTGCGCGGCCATCGCCAGCAGCTCTGCGTTCATTCCTCTTCCCTAGGGCCTGTTCACACTATTCTTCCATCTTGGAAAAATAGTGTGAACAGGCCCTAGTTCCTTCGGCGCACCGCCATCGTCCGTCTGGACAGCGGCCGCATGCCAAAGAAGGATGTTCAGCCTGCCCCGAACCTCGCACAGTTGACGGGTCACCCTGGTCCGCGTAAGGCCATTGTCCGCAGGCCCTGTGTCGTCTGCCGGCAGACCCCGCCTCAGCAAGGCGGTCGTCGGGTTTCGACACAGGCTTGTCGACCGGATCTACTGGAGAAAAAAAATGGAAGTCATGCTGGCTTACGACCATTCCCGCAATGCGCGCATCGCGCTGGACGCTGTCAAACGGCTCTTTGCCCAAGAGTTGCCCACCATCACCCTCATCTCCGTCATCGAGGAGCCTGGCAGCAGCACCAGTGCGGGCGATGAAATGTTTGAGGCGCAGTACCGCGAGCAGAAGGCCGGCGCCGAAGCGGCTGCTGCTGAGCTGTCGGCGGCCGGCTTCCAGGCCAAGGTGCTGTTCGCCGAAGGCGACGCCCGAAAAATGATCCTGCGGGCCACCGAAGAACGCCGTCCCGATGTGCTGGTGCTGGCGCGCCATTCCTACAAACCCGACGGCAACTTCATCACGCGCCGGCTGGACGCCATCGTCGAGGAGTTTGACCACATGACCTTTGGTTCGGTCAGTGCCTTCCTGGCACGCCGCGTCATGTGTCCGCTGCTCATCGTCCCCACCCATGGCGAGTGAGCCGCCAGGCTTAGACATCACAAGGTTTCATCATGCAAGTCAGTGACATCTTCCGGTTCAAGAACCGGGAAATCAAGGCGCTCCACCTCACCTGGATCGCGTTCTTCATCTGCTTCTACGTCTGGTTCAACATGGCGCCGCTGGCGTCGTCCATTCTCAAGTCCGCCAGCTGGTTGACCCGGGACGACCTGCGACTGTTTGCCATCGCCAACGTCGCGCTCACCATACCCGCCCGCATCCTCGTGGGCATGGCGCTGGACCGCTTTGGTCCGCGCCGCGTGTTCTCGGTGCTGATGGTCGTCATGGCGGTGCCCACCCTGTTCTTCGCCTTTGGCACCACCAAGGAACAGCTGTTCATTTCGCGCCTGGTGCTGAGCTCGGTGGGTGCCAGTTTTGTGGTCGGCATTCACATGACGGCGCTGTGGTTCAAGCCACGCGACATCGGTTTTGCCGAAGGCTTCTACGCTGGCTGGGGCAACTTCGGTTCGGCCGCGGCCGCCATGACCTTGCCCACGATTGCGCTCACCATGTTCGGCGGTGACGACGGCTGGCGCTGGGCCGTGGCCACCTCGGGTGTGTTCATGGGCCTCTACGGCATCTTCTACTGGTTCGCCATCACCGACGGGCCCACCAAAGACACCCACAAGAAGCCCCGCAAGGCGGCTGCGCTGGAGGTGTCCAGCTACCGCGACCTGATCCTGCTGCTGCTGTTCACACTGCCCATGATCGGCATCCTGGGCATCCTGGTGTGGCGCGTACAAAACACCGGTTTCATTGACGACATCACCGCCTGGATCTGCTACGCGTCGATCGGCTTTGTCATCGTGTACCAGTTGGTGCAGGTGTTGCGGGTCAATCTGCCCATTCTGAAAAAAGGCGTGCCCAAGGACGACCGCTATCCGTTCAAGTCGGTCGCGGCCCTCAACACCACCTACTTCGCCAACTTCGGCGCCGAGCTGGCCGTGGTGTCCATGCTGCCCATGTTCTTTGAAGAAACCTGGGGCCTGTCGGCGGCCATGGCCGGTCTGATCGCCGCGTCCTTTGCCTTCGTGAACCTGTTTGCGCGGCCCATGGGTGGGCTGGTGTCGGACCGCTTCGGCAACCGGCGCTTCGTGATGCTGTCTTACATGCTGGGTATTGCCATCGGCTTTGCGCTCATGGGCATGCTCAACAGCAACTGGCCGCTGATCATCGCCGTGGCCATCACCATCGGCTGCTCGTTCTTCGTGCAGGGTGCCGAAGGCGCCACCTTCGGCATCATCCCGTCCATCAAGCGCCGCCTCACCGGCCAGATCTCGGGCATGGCGGGTGCCTACGGTAACGTGGGCGCGGTGTTCTACCTGTTCCTGTTCATGTATGTCACACCCTCGCAGTTCTTCTTTGCGATCGCGGGCGGCGCCTTCCTGAGCTGGTTGGTCTGTGTGGCCTGGCTGAAAGAGCCCGAGGGTGGCTTTGGCGACGAATACATCATCTCGTCGGTGGACCACGCCATTGCACAGGAAGTGCTGCAGAAGCGCGAAACCGAGGCGGAGATCGCTCGCCTGTTCGCCGGCAGTGGCCGCGTGGAACTGGCCGAAAAAGGCGAGGGTCTGATGCTCACCGCCCGCTTCAAGGACCTGGAAGAGCTGCGTGCGATCTTGGCCCGGGCGCGGCAGGAGGGCCTGACGCCCAGGCAGGTCTGATCCCTTCCTGCTGCTTCGCTCTCAGAAGGCCGTGAACATCACGGCCCTTTTTTTGCCCGAGGGTCGGTCTCCTTCCCACAACGGCGACCGTCCGCAACGAGTAGTCCTTTCGAACGATGGCCGTGCGGGGGTCATCGGTCTTTCAGATGCGCGCTGGCGTCCCTCCGAGGGATGTTCGGCCTGGCGGCGCGGCCCCACAGTCATGGTCAGAGAACGCCGTGCACCCGCATGCCGGTGCAGCCCGGAAACCTCGCCGCTGCGCCGCCCTGGCACATGCAAGGCAAAACGAATTTTTCCCACAGGAGTCCCTGTCATGAGCAACACAACCTCGCGCCCCACACCAGCCGGTGTGGTCAATGCGAACACCCAGGCGCAATCGGGCGCCGACGTCGTCGACTGGCGCCCGGAGGATGAAACCTTCTGGAACACCACAGGCAAAAAAATCGCCTACCGCAACCTCTGGATCTCCGTGCCTGCGCTGCTGTGCGGTTTCGCGGTCTGGGGCATGTGGGGAATGATCACCGTGCAGATGCTCAACCTGGGCTTTCCGTTCACGCAGGCCGAGCTCTTCACCCTCACCGCGATCGCCGGTCTGGCCGGCGCCACCATGCGCATCCCCGCGTCTTTCCTGATCCGGCTGGCGGGCGGGCGCAACACCATCTTTCTGACCACGGCGATGCTGCTGGCACCGGCGATCGGCACCGGCCTCGCGCTGCAGAGCCAGGACACGCCGTTGTGGGTGTTCCAGCTGATGGCGCTCTGGTGCGGCGTGGGCGGCGGCAACTTCGCCAGCTCGATGTCCAACATCAGCAGCTTCTTCCCCAAGCGCCTGCAAGGCACGGCGCTGGGCCTGAACGCGGGCCTGGGCAACTTCGGCGTGACCACGATGCAGATCGTCATTCCGCTGGTGATGACGGTGAGCCTGTTCGGCAGCTTCGGCGGCGAGCCGATGACGCTGGTCAAGGACAGCGGCTGGATTTTCGGAAAGATCCAGGCCGGCACGCCCACTTACATCCAGAACGCCGGCTTCGCCTGGCTGCTGTCGCTGGTGCCGCTGTCCGTCCTGTGCTGGTTCGGCATGAACAACCTCAAGACGGTGTCGCCCGAGACCGGCGTGATCGCCTCCTTCCTGAAGATCACCTGGCTGTACACGCTGTCGTTCGTTCCGGCTGGTCTTGGCCTGTACCTGTACCTGCCGGCGCCCACCGGTCTGGGCGTTCTGAACATGTGGGTGGCGATCCTGCTGATCATTGTCTCCACGCTGCTCGTGATGAAGCTGGCCGCGTTCGGGCCGATGAAGGAGAACATCACCAAGCAGTTCGCGATCTTTGGCAACAAGCACACCTGGTCGATGACGATCCTGTACATCGTCACCTTCGGTTCCTTCATCGGGTTCTCGATGGCACTGCCGCTGGCGATCACGGTGATCTTCGGTTTCAGCCACGTGGCCGATGCTGCCGGCGTGATGCAGCACACGCTGAAGAACCCAAATGCGCCTTCGGCCTTGACCTATGCCTGGATCGGCCCGTTCGTTGGCGCCGCGATCCGTCCAATCGGCGGCTGGATCTCCGACAAGGTGGGCGGCTCCATCGTCACGCAGGTGATCTCGGTGGTGATGGTCGGTGCCTCGGCAACCGTCGGCTACGTGATGATGCTGGCTTACCAGTCGGCCACGCCGGAACAGTATTTCCCGATGTTCCTCGGCCTGTTCGTGCTGCTGTTCGCGGCCAGCGGCATCGGCAACGGCTCGACCTTCCGCACCATCGGCGTGATCTTTGACCGCACGCAAGCCGGCCCCGTGCTGGGCTGGACCTCCGCGGTCGCCGCCTACGGCGCCTTCGTTGCGCCGGTGGTGATCGGTGGACAGATCAAGGCAGGCACGCCGCAGTTTGCGATGTACGGCTTCGCCGTCTTCTACGCCCTGTGTCTGGTTTTGAACTGGTGGTTCTACCTCCGCGCCGGCGCAGAGATCAAGAATCCATGAAGACACTTCGCTCCACGGTTGCTTCGGGACTCAGGACGGCGTGGCACTCCGCTCCGTCCGTGTCCCCCGCCCTTCGGGCTCCTCCTTTACCTACCGGAGCGGAGCGCCACACCGTCCTGAGTCCGCCAACGATGTGGGTGCACCAAGGTCTTCGGTCAGCGCACCCACCACACAGGCAGCCGAGGGCAGTGGGGTGCACGGTTCCGGGAGGTAAAGGAGGAGCCCACGCAGTGGGCGGGGGACACGGACGGAACCGTGTGCCCCGCTGCCATCGGCCTCCACAAAAGCCGGCATGCAAAAGCAGGCCCGCACCGCACGCCGAACCAACAACCGAATAAACGGCAAATGACCCACACAACACACCCCAACCGGAGCCACCCATGAGCCACTTTCTGGACCGATTGACCCACTTCAGCCTGCCCAAGGAAGCCTTCTCGGGCAACCACGGTCTCACCACCAACGAAGACCGCACCTGGGAAGACGGCTACCGCAACCGCTGGGCGCACGACAGAATAGTGCGCAGCACGCACGGAGTGAACTGCACCGGCAGCTGCAGCTGGAAGATCTATGTGAAGGGCGGCATCGTCACCTGGGAAACCCAGCAGACCGACTACCCCCGCACCCGCTGGGACATGCCCAACCACGAACCGCGTGGCTGCGCCCGTGGCGCTTCCTACAGCTGGTACCTCTACTCCGCCAACCGCGTGAAGTACCCGATGGTGCGTGGCCGCCTGCTGGAACGCTGGCGCGCCGCACTCAAGGTCAGCAAGAGCCCGGTGGACGCCTGGGCCCTCATCCAGCAAGACGCCAACGCACGCCGCGACTACCAGCAGGTGCGCGGCATGGGCGGCTTTGTGCGCAGCACCTGGGACGAAGTGAACCAGCTCATCGCGGCGGCCAACGTCTACACAATCAAGCAGCACGGCGCGGACCGCATCATCGGCTTCTCGCCGATCCCTGCCATGAGCATGGTGAGCTACGCCGCGGGCTCGCGCTACCTCTCGCTCATTGGCGGCGTGTGCATGAGCTTCTACGACTGGTACTGCGACCTGCCCCCGGCCAGCCCGCAGGTGTGGGGCGAGCAGACCGACGTGCCCGAGTCCGCCGACTGGTACAACAGCAGCTTCATCATCGCCTGGGGCTCCAACGTGCCCCAGACCCGCACGCCCGATGCCCACTTCTTCACCGAGGTGCGTTACAAGGGCGCAAAGACCGTTGCCGTCACGCCCGACTATTCGGAAGTGGCCAAACTCTCCGACATCTGGATGCACCCCAAGCAGGGCACCGATGCAGCGGTGGCCATGGCCATGGGCCATGTGGCGCTCAAGGAGTTCTACTTCCCCGATGGCGGCAAGGCAAGGTCCAGCTACTTCGACGACTACGCGCGCCGCTACACCGACCTGCCGCTGCTGGTGATGCTCAAGGAGCACACCCTGCCCGACGGCACGGTGAGCATGGTGCCCGACCGCTACCTGCGCGCCAGCGACTTCAACGGCCAGATGGGTCAGAAGAGCAATCCCGAGTGGAAGACCGTGGCCTTCGACACCAACGGCAAGGCCGTGTTGCCCAACGGCTCCATCGGGTTTCGCTGGGGTGAAGCCGGCCGCGAGGACGAGGGCAAGTGGAACCTCGAAGCCAAGGAAGCGCGCACCAACACCGACGTGAAACTCAAGCTCTCGGTCATTGAAGACGGTGAGCAGGAACACCAGGTGGTGGACGTCGGCTTCCCCTACTTCGGCGGCCGAGACACCCCCAACTTCACCGCCAACGCACAGAACGGCGAGATCAACCACGCCAAAGTGCCCGCCGTTCGGCTGCGCCTGGGCAAGGCGGGCGAAGAGCGCTACGCCATGGTTGCGACCGTGTTCGATCTGCAGGTGGCGCAGTACGGCATCGACCGCGGTCTGGGATCAGGCGCCAAGGACTTCAACGACAACGCCGCCTACACGCCCGCCTGGCAGGAGAGCATCACCGGCGTGCCGCGTGAACAGCTCATCACCGTGGCGCGCCAGTTCGCCGAGAACGCCGACAAGACGCATGGCAAGTCCATGGTGATCATTGGCGCGGCCATGAACCACTGGTACCACGCCGACATGAACTACCGCGGCGTGATCAACCTGCTGATGATGTGTGGCTGCATCGGCCAGAGCGGTGGCGGCTGGGCGCACTACGTGGGCCAGGAAAAACTGCGCCCGCAAACCGGCTGGGTGCCGTTGGCCTTCGCCACCGACTGGGTGCGCCCGCCCCGGCAGCAGAACAGCACCAGCTTCTTCTACGCCCACACCGACCAGTGGCGCTACGAAAAGCTCGGCATGGAAGAAATTGTCTCGCCCACCCTGAGCGAAGCCGACAAGGCCGCCTTCAGCGGCAGCATGATCGACTTCAACGTGCGTGCCGAACGCATGGGCTGGCTGCCCAGCGCGCCGCAGCTCAAGACCAACCCGATGCAGGTGGTGCGCGACGCCACTGCCGCCGGCATGGACCCCAAGGACTATGCGGTCAAGGCGCTGAAAGACGGCACGCTGGAGATGAGCTGCGAAGACCCGGACGCACCGCAAAACTGGCCGCGCAACATGTTCGTGTGGCGCTCCAACCTGCTGGGCTCCAGTGGCAAGGGCCATGAGTATTTCTGCAAGCACCTGCTGGGCACCGAAAACGGCGTACAAGGCAAGGACCTCGGCAAGGACGATGCGAAGCCCGCCGAGGTGAAGTGGCACAAGGACGCGCCGCAAGGCAAGCTGGACCTGCTGGTCACGCTGGACTTCCGCATGAGCACCACCTGCCTGTACAGCGACATCGTGCTGCCCACCGCCAGTTGGTACGAGAAGAACGACCTCAACACCAGCGACATGCACCCCTTCATTCACCCGCTGTCTGCGGCGGTGGACCCGGTGTGGGAATCGAGGAGCGACTGGGAAATCTACAAGGGTTTCGCCAAGACCTTCAGCGAGGTCTGCGTGGGCCATCTGGGGGTGGAAAAAGAAGTGGTGCTCACACCCATCATGCACGACACCCCCGGTGAAATGGCGCAGGCCTTTGAGGTGAAAGAATGGAAGAAGGGCCACTGCGAACTGATCCCCGGCAAGACCGCGCCGCAGATCACCGTGGTGGAACGCGACTACCCCAACACCTTCAAACGCTTCACCGCCCTGGGCCCGCTGCTCGACAAGCTGGGCAACGGCGGCAAGGGCATCGGCTGGAAGACCGGCACCGAGGTGGAGCAACTGGGCCAGCTCAACGGCAAGACGATGGAAGAGGGTGTGTCGCAAGGCATGCCAAAGATCGTCACCGACATCGACGCCTGCGAAGTGATCCTGCAGCTCGCACCTGAAACCAACGGCCACGTGGCGGTGAAGGCCTGGGAAGCGCTGGGCAAGCAGACCGGGCGCGACCACACCCACCTGGCGATCTATCGCGAAGACGAAAAAATCCGCTTCCGCGACATCCAGGCGCAGCCGCGCAAGATCATCAGCTCGCCCACCTGGAGCGGCATCGAGAGCGAGACGGTGAGCTACAACGCCGGCTACACCAACGTGCACGAATACATCCCGTGGCGCACGCTCACCGGCCGCCAGCAGTTCTACCAGGACCACCCCTGGATGATCGCCTTCGGCGAAGGCTTTGGCAGCTACCGCCCACCGGTGGACCTGAAGACCACCGAGGGCATCCACAACATCAAGCCCAACGGCAACAAAGAGATCCAGCTCAACTTCATCACACCGCACCAGAAGTGGGGTATCCACTCCACCTACAGCGACAACCTGATGATGCTCACACTCAACCGCGGCGGCACCGTGGTGTGGCTTAGCGAGGATGACGCGAAATCGGCCGGCATTGAAGACAACGACTGGGTCGAGCTGTTCAACATCAACGGTGCCGTGGCGGCCCGTGCGGTGGTGAGCCAGCGCGTGAACCCCGGCATGGTGATGATGTACCACTCGCAGGAAAAGATCATCAACACCCCCGGGTCCGAGATCACCGGCGTGCGCGGTGGCATCCACAACTCGGTGACCCGCATCGTGCTCAAGCCCACCCACATGATCGGCGGCTACGCGCAGCTCAGCTACGGCTTCAACTACTACGGAACCATCGGCACCAACCGCGACGAGTTCGTGGTGGTGCGCAAGATGGACAAGGTCGATTGGCTCGACACACCGGCAGACGATCACTTAATCCGCGCTTACCAATCCGAAGGAGAGAACCCATGAAGATCCGCGCACAAATCGGCATGGTGCTCAACCTGGACAAGTGCATCGGCTGCCACACCTGTTCGGTCACCTGCAAGAACGTCTGGACCAGCCGGCCCGGTGTGGAATACGCCTGGTTCAACAACGTCGAGACCAAGCCCGGCATAGGTTACCCCAAGGAATGGGAGAACCAGGACAAGTGGAACGGTGGCTGGATCCGCAAGGCCGATGGTTCCATCGTGCCCAAGCAGGGTGGCAAGTGGTCGCTGTTGATGAAGATCTTCAGCAACCCCAACCTGCCGCAGATCGACGACTACTACGAGCCCTTCACCTTCGACTACGACCACCTGCAGTCGGCGCCGGAGATGAAACACGCGCCCACCGCGCGCCCGCGTTCGCTGATCACCGGCAAGCGCATGGAGAAGATCGAGTGGGGGCCGAACTGGGAAGAGATCCTGGGCGGCGAGTTCAGCAAGCGCAGCAAAGACGCGAACATGGACGGTTTCGAGCAGGCCCAGAAAGACATGATGGGCCAGTTCGAGAACACCTTCATGATGTACCTGCCGCGCCTGTGCGAGCACTGCCTGAATCCGGCCTGCGTGGCCTCGTGCCCATCGGGCTCGATCTACAAGCGTGAGGAAGACGGCATCGTCCTGATCGACCAAGACAAGTGCCGCGGCTGGCGCATGTGCGTGAGCGGCTGCCCCTACAAGAAGATCTACTACAACTGGAAAAGCGGCAAGGCCGAGAAGTGCATCTTCTGCTACCCGCGCATTGAAGCCGGTCAGCCCACGGTGTGCTCCGAGACCTGCGTGGGCCGCATCCGCTACCTGGGCGTGTTGCTGTACGACGCCGACCGCATCCTGGAAGCCGCTAGCACGCCCAACGAAATCGACCTCTACCAGGCCCAGCTCGACCTGTTCCTGGATCCGAACGACCCCAAGGTGATCGAGCAGGCGCGCATCGACGGCATCCCCGATGCCTGGATGGCCGCAGCCCGCCAGAGCCCGGTCTACAAGATGGCGGTGGAATGGAAAGTGGCCCTGCCGCTGCACCCCGAATACCGCACCCTGCCCATGGTCTGGTACGTGCCGCCGCTCTCGCCCATTACTTCGGTGGCCAACGCCGGCATGCTGGGCAACAACGGCGAAATCCCGGACGTGTCGCAGCTGCGCATTCCCGTGAAGTACCTGGCCAACCTGCTCACCGCTGGCGATACCGGCCCCGTGGTGCGCGCCCTGGAACGCATGCTGGCCATGCGCGCCTACCAGCGCACCAAGCACGTGGACGGCCTGGTCAACCAGGACGTGCTCGACCAGGTGGGCCTGAGCGTGCGCGAGGTGGAAGACATGTACCGCTACATGGCGATCGCCAACTACGAAGACCGCTTCGTGATCCCCACCACGCACCGCGAGTACGCAGAGAACACCTTCAACGTGAAGGGTGGCTGCGGCTTCAGCTTCGGCAACGGCTGCTCTGAAGGCGAGACGGAAACGAGTCTCTTCGGTTCTGAAAAGAAGCGAACCATCCCAATCAAACTGGAGGCATGACATGAAACGGCCCACCCCTGCCGCGCTACGCGCGACCCCCTCAAGGGGGCAACGCTGGTGGCCCGGCAAAGCCGGTTCCGCGGCGTTCTGGACAGAAACCCAGGCGAGCCAGTCGGCCTGTTGATCGATTGAAGGATTTGATGTCATGAAACTGTTTGCTGCTTCACCCCCAGAGGCCCGCCTCACACTGCGCGTGCTCGCGCACCTGCTGCGATACCCCGACACCGAGTTCCGCGCCCACACGGGCGACATGCGGCAGGCACTGCAGGCCGAAGCAGTGCTGCCTGTTTCGCGCCTGGCCGAGCTGGACACATTGCTGCGGCAACTGAGCAGCCGCCCCGCACTGGACGTGGAGTCCGATTACGTCGAGCTGTTCGACCGGGGACGGCGCACCGCGCTGCATTTGTTCGAGCACGTGCACGGCGATTCGCGCGACCGGGGTCCGGCCATGATCGACCTGATCCAGACCTACGAAAAGGGCGGTCTGTACCTGGACCCTGCCGAGCTGCCCGACCACCTTTCTGTGGTGCTGGAGTTCGCTTCCACCCAGCCACCGCCGCAGGCGCGCGAGTTCCTGGGCGAAATCGCTCACATCGTGCGCGTGATCTTCAGTGCGCTGGCAGGGCGGAAGAGCCCGTACGCCAGCGTGCTCGCTGCCGTGCTGGAGCTGGCCGGCGAAAAAGCCGAAGCCGTGGTCGTGGCGCCCGAGCCTGAAATCGACGAGAGCTGGGCCGAGCCAGAGGTGTTCGGTGGCTGCTCCACCGAAGGACAGGCCAAGCCGGGTGCGCCACAGCCCATCCACATTGTTCGCAAATCTCCCCTCTCCACCTCCACAGGAGCGCAGGCATGACCACGCTGCACAACTTCTTCTTCAACGTCTACCCGTATGTGTGCCTGTCGGTGTTCCTGATGGGCAGCCTGGCGCGCTTTGACCGAGACCAGTACACCTGGAAGAGCGACTCCTCGCAGCTGCTGCGCAAGGGCCAGCTGCGCTGGGGCAGCAACCTGTTCCATATCGGCATCCTGTTCCTGTTCTTCGGCCATGCGGTGGGTCTGCTCACGCCTCACTTCTTTTATGAAGGGTTCATGAGTGCGGCGGTCAAGCAGCGCCTGGCCATCTACGCCGGGGGCACGGCGGGCGTGATCTGCTTTGTGGGCCTGTCGCTGCTGCTGCACCGGCGCATCTTCGATCCGCGCATCCGCCTCACCAGCCACAAGACCGACCTGTTCATCCTGGTCATCCTGTGGGTGCAACTGGTGCTGGGCCTGATCACGCTGCCTTATTCGTATGGGCACAGCGACGGGCAGGCCATGCTGGTGCTGGCCGACTGGGCGCAGCGCATTGTCACCTTCCGGCCCGATGCCGCAGGTCTGGTGGCTCTGGAGTGGCCCTACAAGGTGCACCTGGTGCTGGGCATGACCATCTTCCTGCTGTTCCCGTTCTCCCGGCTGGTGCATGTGTGGAGCGGGTTCGGCACGCTGGCCTATTTCTTCCGCCCCTACCAGGTGGTGCGCAGCCGCAAGATCGGCCTGCCACCCACCCGGTCCGACCCCCAGTCGCACGTCCCCCGCTGAACACAAGGATCACCCTATGACCGCAGCAACCACCACCGGTTGTGGCAGCAGCCACTGCGCTTGCGCAGGCGCCGCCCAACCCCAGGTCGCCACCATCAACGGCATTGCCCTTCACGAAACCGATGAAACGCTCGATCCCGTCACCCTGATGGAACGTGCCCACACCGAATTGCTGCGCCAGCAGGCGGTGAAGGCCGGCCTGCTGCCGCGCCACACCGGCCTGGTGGCACCCGAGCCGGACGAAGCGCAGCGCGCCGTCATTGAAAGCATGCTGGACGAGGCGGTGGTGTCACCCGAGCCAGACGAGGCCGAATGCCGCCGCCACTATGAAGCCAACAAGAGCCGCTGGATCGTGGGCCAGGCGCTTCACGTGCGCCACATCCTGTTCGCGGTCACGCCAGGCGTGAACGTGCATGCGTTGTCACAGCGCGCAGAAACCGCCCTGCTCGAACTCTCGCGCAAGGACGTGCCGGCGGGCCGTTTTGAACAACTGGCCACGCAACTGTCCAACTGTCCATCGAGCCAGGATGGCGGCGATCTGGGTTGGGTCACACCGGAAGACTGCGCCCCCGAACTGGCCAACGAACTGTTCTTCCAGACCGACTCGCGCTGGGGCATGGGCGTGCACCCTCGTCTGGTGCACACACGGTACGGATTGCACATCATTGAGGTGCTGGGCCGGCGCAAGGGTACGTTGCCCACTTTTGAAGAACTGCAGAATCGCATCCGCGCCCAGCTGGCCTTGCAGTCGCGCAGCACGGCCTTGCGGCAGTACATGCAGCTGCTGGTGGGGCAGGCGGTGATTGAAGGCATCGACCTGGAAGGGGCGAGCACGCCGCTGGTGCAGTAGTGGCCCACCCCCGCCGCGCTTCGCGCGACCCCCTCAGGGGGGCGACACCAGTCGTCCGGCAAAGCTGGCTCGCCGGTATCTCTGGAATGGGTCATTTCGCGCCGGACATTGAGACACCTCTTCGCACCCATTCACGCGAGGGGCCGGATATTCACTCCTTCCCCGCTGAATCCCATGTGTTTGATGCAGAACAAGGCGCGTTCATCCCCGGTTCGTTAGCCTCCCACAGCTACCAACCTTTTGTGGAACACGATGGACAAATCCTCTCAGACGGACCTGCCGATGCCCCAGGCGCCTGATCAAGATACCCTGAACACCCCCTTGTACCGGCTGGCCAGCGCATCGGGCCTGAAAACCTGGCGCTTGGCCGGGCGTGAACTGTTGCCGGTGGTGCAGGGCGGCATGGGGGTGGGGGTGTCGGCCGGAGGCCTGGCTGGCGCGGTCGCCGCGCTCGGCGGCATGGGCACCGTGTCGTCGGTGGACTTGCGTCGTCTTCACCCCGATCTCTGGGCCAGCACCGCCGATCTGGAAAAAGAACCCGACGCGCGCGAGCGCATCGACGCCGCCAACCTCACCGCGCTGGACCGCGAGATCCAGCGCGCCAAGGGCATTGCCCAGGGACAGGGCGCGGTGGCGGTGAACGTCATGAAGGCGCTCAGCGCCTACGAAATGTATGTGCGCCAGGCGCTGGAAAGTGGTGCCGACGCGGTGGTGGTGGGTGCCGGCCTGCCGCTGGACCTGCCGGACATCGCCCGCGATCATCCCAGAACCGCGCTCATTCCCATCCTGTCGGACGCGCGCGGCGTGCAGCTGCTGGTGCGCAAATGGGAAAAGAAGGGGCGCCTGCCCGACGCCGTCGTGATCGAGCACCCCCGGCTGGCCGGCGGGCACCTGGGAGCCGCCAAGGTGGCCGACCTGCAGGACCCGCGCTTCGACTTCGAGAACGTGATTCCGCAGGTGCGCGCCTTTTTCCAGACCGCCGGCATCGAACGCGAGATTCCACTGATCGCCGCGGGCGGCATCAGCAGCCGGGAGGACATCTTGCGCCTGCAGGCGCTGGGCGCCTCCGCCGTGCAGCTGGGTACGGCGTTTGCCGTGACCCTGGAGTGCGACGCCGACCCGGCCTTCAAGCGCGTGCTGGCCAATGCCCGGCCCGAAGACATGGTGGAGTTCATCAGCGTGGCCGGCCTGCCTGCCCGCGCGGTGCGCACGCCCTGGCTGGACAAATACCTGCGCATCGAACCCAAGCTCAAGGCCGTGGCTCATGTAAAGAAACGTTGCAACATGGCCTTCGACTGCCTGGCCCACTGCGGCCTGCGTGATGGCCAGGCCGAAATGGGCCAGTTCTGCATTGACCAGCAACTGGGTCATGCCCTTGATGGCGACGTGGGCAAAGGCCTGTATTTCCGGGGGGCTGGTCGGCTACCGTTTGGCAATCAGATCCGATCGGTTCATGATCTGATGCTCTGGTTGCTGGGGGGGTGTGAACCTCCCCAGCTGGAGGTGGAGCGATCCGCCCCCATCGCCTTCGCCGCCACACCCCTGGAAGTGGGGGCTTAGGCGCAACAATGCCGGTCCTCGGTGTCTCCGGACCGGGCTGCCTCACGCGGAGAGGATCGCGCCGCTGCGCGATCAAGAAACTGATCTGAAAGAAATGGACCGATGAAAAGAGACAACCCCCTGCGCCCTCAGGACCTGACCCAGACCCAGCCCATCAGCCAGGACGTGCTGGCAGAAAAATACCTCAAGCCCGGCGAAACCGGCGTCGAAGATCTGTACCGCCGCGTGGCGCGCGCGCTCGCCTCGGTGGAAAAAGAAGCCGACCGCGCCGAATGGGAACAGCGCTTTCTGGACAACCTGCACGCCGGCGCCATCGGGGCCGGCCGCATCATGAGCGCCGCGGGCACGGCCATCCAGGCCACGCTCATCAACTGCTTCGTGCAGCCCGTGGGCGACGCGATTCAGGGCGTGGACGAAGAAGGCTTCCCCGGCATTTACGAAGCCCTGCGCGAAGCGGCCGAGACCATGCGCCGCGGCGGTGGTGTGGGCTACGACTTCTCGCGCATCCGCCCGCGCGGCGCCGAGGTCAAGGGCACGCACTCCATGGCTTCGGGCCCGTGCAGCTACATCAACGTGTTCGACCAGAGCTGCTCCACCGTGGAGAGCGCAGGCGCGCGCCGCGGCGCGCAGATGGGTGTGCTGCGCATCGACCACCCCGACGTGATGGACTTCATCACCGCCAAACGCACCCCTGGCCGCTGGAACAATTTCAACGTGTCGGTGGGCGTGCCCGACGCCTTCATGGAAGCCCTGGGCAACGACCAGCCCTGGGAACTGGTGCACAAGGCCCGCCCCGGCAAACCCCTGCTGGAAAAAGGCGCCTACCAGCGCGCCGACGGCCTGTGGGTCTACCAGACGGTGGCCGCGAGCACCCTGTGGGACACAGTCATGAAGTCGGCCTACGACTTTGCTGAGCCCGGCATCCTGTTCCTCGACCACATCCAGCAGGACAACAACCTGCGTTACTGTGAGTCGATCTCGGCGACCAACCCGTGTGTGACCGCCGACACCCGGCTGGCCACGCAGCACGGCCTGGTAAAGATCGGCGACCTGTACCACAGTGGCTTGCCGCTGGAGGCCACGGTAGACAGACGTGCGCTGGGCCGTGATGGGCGCGGTGTTGACGTTCGCCCGGCGAAAGCAGCTTTCATGACCGCCCGCCAGGCCGACGTGTTCAAGGTCACCACCGAAGACGGCCACGAGATCAAGGCCACGGCCTGGCACGATTTCTACACCGCGCGCGGCAAGATCAAGCTGCAGGACCTGAAGCTGGGCGACGAGCTGTGGGTGCAGTCCGGCAAGGGGCAGTTCGGCCAACAAGGCGGTACGGAACTTGGCCTGCTGCTGGGCCTGATCACCGGCGACGGCCACTTCACCCACCGGGGCAAGGGCCAGGAAGTGGTTTGCATCAACCTGTGGAATGAAGAGCGCGCCCTGGCCGACCACGTGACGGGCATCGTCAACACCTTGATCGCGGGCCTGTCGCAAACGCAAAGGGTGTACCGAGTCACCCCCGTGGCAGTGGCCGAGCGCAACCACGTGTTCATTCGCTCCGTGCTGCTTGCGCGCGCGCTGGAGGCACTGGGTTTCACGCGCGACACCAAACTGCGCGTTCCGGAGGTGGTGTGGCAAGGCAGCGAGGCCTGCGTCAAGGCCTACCTGCGGGCACTGTTCCAGACCGATGGCACGGTCAACGTCTCCAGTTTCAGCGAAAGCTGCTCCATCCGTTTGAGCTCCAGCTACCCGGAGTTGCTCAAAGACGTGCAAGTGCTGCTGGCCAACTTTGGCGTGTTCAGCCGGGTGCGCCTGCGCAGGGAAGCCGCGTGCAAGCAAATGCCTGATGGCAAAGGCGGGCAGGCTGAATACATGTGCCAGCGGCAGTACGAACTCATCATCGACTGCGAGTCCCGTGAACAGTTCATGGCAGAGATCGGCTTTCTGCTCGACTACAAAACGACCCGCTACCGCGAATGGGTGGCCACCAAGGTGCTGCGCAAGACACAGCGCTTCGCCAGCCGCATCGCGGAGATTGTGTTCGTCGGCAAAGAGGCGGTGTTCGACACCACCCAGGCAGACCACAACACCGTCATCTTCAACGGTCTGGTGACCGGGCAATGCGGTGAACAGCCACTTCCGCCCTACGGCTGCTGCGACCTCGGCCCCATCATCCTCACGCGCTTCATCCGCAATCCCTTCGGTTTTGGTGGCGTGCCCTCCTTCGACTTCGACGCGTTTGACAAGGCCGTGGCCTTGCAGGTGCGCGCGCTGGACAACGTGCTTGACGTGACCTTCTGGCCGCTGGAGCAGCAGCGCGCTGAAAGCGCCGCCAAGCGGCGCATAGGTGTGGGCTTCACCGGCATGGGCAATGCGCTGGCGATGCTGTGCCTGCGCTACGACCGCGAAGACGGCCGGGCCATGGCCGCGAAGATCGCCGAGCGCATGCGCGATGCCGCCTATGAGGCTTCGGTGGCGCTGGGCCAGGAAAAAGGCGTGTTCCCCAAGTTCGACGCCGAAGGCTACCTGGCCCCCGGCACCTTCGCCAGCCGCTTGCCCGCCGCCCTGCAGGCCAAGATCCGCCAGCACGGCCTGCGCAACAGCCACCTGCTGTCCATCGCCCCCACCGGCACGGTGAGCCTGGCCTTTGCCGACAACGCGTCCAACGGCATCGAGCCACCGTTTTCGTGGATGTACCGGCGCAAGAAGCGCGAGGCCGATGGCAGCACCAGCGAGTACGCGGTGGAAGACCACGCCTGGCGCCTGTACCGCGAGCTGGGTGGCGATGTGGATCAACTGCCCGACTACTTCGTCAACGCGCTGGCCATGACGGCGGGCGAACACATCGCCATGATGGAAGCCGTGCAACCCTTCGTGGACACCGCCATCTCCAAAACCGTGAACGTGGCGGCCGACTACCCATTCGACGACTTCAAGGACCTGTACCAGAAGGCCTGGCACGCCCACCTCAAGGGCATGGCCACCTACCGACCCAACAACATTCTGGGCTCGGTGCTCGACACCGGCAGTGCCGCCGGCGATGCCGCCGCTGCGGCGGCCATCGCCGCTGCAGCCGCGCCGGTGGATCCGATGCGCACGGTGATCGAAAGCCGGCCCAAAGGCGCGCTGCCGGCCGTGGCCGACAAGATCGAATACTGGACGCAGGAAGGCCACAAGACGCTGTACATCGTGGTGTCGTTCCTGCCGGTGCCGGTGGCCGAAGGCGGCGGCCTGGTGGACCGCGCCATCGAGTTCTTCATGCCCGTGGGCCAGAGTGGCGAGTCGCAGCAGTGGATCACCTCCACCATGCGCATGCTTTCGCTGGCCGCGCGCGGCGGCTTCCTGGAGCGCGCGCTGAGCGACATGCGCAAGGTGGCCTGGGACCGCGGCCCGGTGCGCCTGGGCACCTACCAGAAGGCCGACGGCACCCACGTGCCCATGTGGCACGACTCCGAAGTGGCCGCCATCGCGTTCGCGATCCAGAACATCCTGGCACGGCGCGCATCGTCCGCAGCGGCTGCCATGGCGCCAGAGCCAGTGGTGACCAGCGCCGCCAGCCAGATGCCGGTGATGGCCGGCAAGAAGTGCCCTGAATGCGGCGCGCACGCCATGATCCGCAAGGACGGTTGTGACATGTGCACGCAGTGTGGCCACCTGGGGAGTTGCGGGTGAACCTGATCACGCCGGTACCCCATCGGTCGCCGCCGCAACGCGGTGTGCCCGATGCGGGCTGGCGTGTGCAGCGCCTGCTGCTGGCGCCTCACCGGCTGGGCTTTGCGCTGGCCGTGGGGCTGCTGTGCGCATCGGCGCTGTGGTGGGCGGCGGTGTTGCTGGATCGATCCACCGGCGCGCTGGCGTTGCCATTGGCCGTGTCGCCCTCGCTGGGCCATGCGGCGGTCATGACCTGGGGGTTTTTGCCGTTGTTCTTTGCCGGTTTCCTGTTCACCGCCGGCCCCAAATGGCTGGGCGTGGCCGGCCCTTCGGCCCGCAGTCTGGTGGTGCCGCTGGCGTTGCAGGCGGCCGGCTGGCTGCTGTGGCTGGCGGGCATCCACTTGAGTGAACCCATCGCGCTGGCCGGTGCCGGTTTGGCGCTGCTGGGGCTGACCTGGGTGGTGGTCCGCTTCTGGGCGCTGGTGCGCACCAGCACCCTGAGCGACCGTCTTCACGCTCGCATCGTGGCAGGGGCCGGCACGCTGGGTGTGGCCAGCCTGGCGCTCATGGTGGGCGCGCTCGCGGCAGGTGCCATTGACCTGGCGCGTGTGGCGGTGCTCACCGCCTTGTGGGGTTTCGTCGTCACCACCTTCGTGGTGGTCGCCCACCGCATGATCCCGTTTTTCACGTCGAGCGCCGTGCCCATGGTGCATGCGTGGCGGCCGTTCTGGGTGCTGTGGGTGCTGCTGGCCGCCGTGGCCCTGGAAGTGGTGGCCGTGTGGTGGCAATGGTTGGCATGGCCCAGCGGCGCAGCGGGCCCGGTGGTGCGGCTGACGTTGGGAACGCTCGAAATCGCTGCGGGTGCGGTGGTGATCTGGCTGGGCGTGGTGTGGGGCCTGGTGCAAAGCCTGAAGGTCAGGCTGCTGGCCATGCTGCACCTGGGGTTTGTGTGGCTGGGCCTGGCGTTCCTGCTGGCTGGCGCCACGCAATGGCTTTCTGTGTGGCAGGGCGCGCCGGTGCTGGGCCTGGGCGCCTTGCATGCACTCACCATGGGTTGCCTGGGCTCGCTCATGCTGGCCATGGTCACGCGCGTGTCGTGCGGGCACAGCGGGCGCACCCTGGTGGCCGACAACCTGGTGTGGACCCTGTTCTGGAGCCTGCAACTGGCCACCGTAATGCGCATCGCCGGCGCCGCCCAGGCGGCGCCACCGGCGCTGATGTGGCTGGCCGCCCTGCTGTGGGCCATCGTGATGACGGTGTGGGGTCTGCGCATGGCCGGCTGGTATGGCCGCCCGCGCAGCGACGGACGTCCTGGTTAAGGCCCTGGATAAGGAGTGAAGCGATGTTGAATGCCATCTTCCCTCGCCGGCCACCTGAGGTCGCTGCGTCTTTCCATGCAGACGACACCGACGCCGACATCGCGACACTGGCCGCCGAGCTGATGCGCTCGCGCCGCACCGTGCTGCCCAAACGGCTGGGGCTGCCCGGGCCCGACGCGGCTCAACAACAAGCCATGCTCGAAGCCGCTGCCTGCGCGCCCGACCACGGTCGGTTGTTGCCCTGGCGCTTCGTGGTGGTGCCCATGTCGGCCCGCGCCGCGCTGGGCGAGGTGTTCGTCGAATCCCTGATCGAGCGCGACCCGGACGCCACCGCCGAACAATGCGCCCAGGCGCGCGAGAAGGCCAACCGTGCCCCTTGGTTGCTGCTGCTGGTCGTCGACGGCGCCTGCGGTGACCCGGCGGTGGATCTGCTGGAACGTGTGGTCTCGGCCGGCTGCGCGGTGCAGAACGTGCTGCTCATGGCCACCGCGCAGGGCTTTGGCTCGGCGCTCACCAGTGGCAAGGCCCTGTCGTCCCGCTACCTGAAGCGCCTGTTCGGCTTGCGTGAGCGCGAACGCGCCCTGTGTTTTGTCAGCATCGGCACCGTGCTGTCCAATAAGCCCGGGCGCGTGCGCCCGGATGTGTCTGATTTCGTGAGCACGCTGGGTGACCTGCCCAACTCCCAATTTTGATTCCGTGAACAAGCCCAACACCATGAACATCTCCACCCTGGACGACCTGCTGCAAGCCGCCCGCGCCCAGCCCACGCCGCAGCGCCTGCTGTTCGTGTTCGCTGCTGCCGAACTGCCCGACGACGCCACCCCCGAAGAGCGCGAGCGCTTTGAACGCGGCGAAGGCGGCGCGCTGGTGCCGCAGATGTGTGTGGACAAGGCCCCCGACGAACTCGCCAATTTCGCTCAGCTGAAGAAAGAAGCCGAAGGCATGGGCCCCGAATGGCACATGGTGTTTGCCGCCGCCCTGTCGGGCACATCCGACAAACCACCCGGCGCCCAGGAAACCGGTGAAGCGCTGACCGCCATGGTCGAAGCCATCCGCCAGGGCTTCCTGCACAACTGCATTCCGTTCGACGCCCAGGGCCACGCAGTCGAGCTGCATTGACGCCCTGAGCACTCATCGCCATGGCCACCTCCATCCCCCTCACCCAAATCAGCATGCCCGGCCACCGCGCCCCGACCGCCGGCTTTGAAGCGCCGTTTGAAATGCTCGACGCCTGCCACGAGCGCGTCGAGCGCATGCTCAAGCTGCTGGCGCGCATGCAGCAGCGGCTGCTGGTGCGCGGGTGGGACGAGAGCGTGGCACAAGCCGCACACGACGTGATGCGCTACTTCGACCTGGCCGCGCCCCAGCACCACGAAGACGAAGAACGCCACGTGTTTCCACCACTGCTGGACAAGGGCGACGACGTGCTGGTGGCCATGGTGAAAAAACTGCAGGCCGACCACCGCGAGATGGAGCGTTCATGGGTGGCGGTGCGCGAAGTGCTCGCCTCACTGACCGAACCCCCACCCGCAGGCTGGACCCGCATCTCGCCGGAGCAGGCCGAGGTGCTGGGCCACTTCACCGGCCTGTACCGCCACCACCTGGACGACGAAGACGGGTTGATCTACCCGGCGGCACGGGCCCAGATGTCGGCTGAGGCCCTGCGGGCCATGAGTGGGGACATGATGCAGCGGCGGGGACTGGAGCCGCCTGCGGGGTGAGTGCTGGGGCGGTGGTGGAACACTGGTCCTCGGCAGACCCCCATGAAGCTCGCCAGTGCGTTCCGGTGGCGAACCGAATCAGGCTTGCCGGGCTTGGTGTGACGCCAGATCAAGTCACGGAGACGGCGGATCTGGGATCAAGGATGCAGCGCGCGCCCTCTGCTGCAGGTGGTTTCGGTGGTCGTTTGGGGCGCCCCCTCCAGCAGCGCATGTTGGGGCGGGCCATGCTGCAAGCGGGCGGCTTGCGCCATGTGCGCCGCGGCATCCTGCTGCAAGGCGGGCGCAATCGGCATTTCGCTCAGGTAGTGGTTCTCGTGCATCACGCCCACCACCTCGCCATCGCCACTGACCAGAAACGCCTCGGGCCGGCCGTGACGCGCGTGTTGGGCGCAGTGCGCCACGGCCGCGGCACACACCTGTTCCACCTGTACGGGGTTCAGCCCCTGGCGGGTCAGCTGTTCGCTGGTTTCGCGCAGCGCCTTGTCCAGCAGGGCGCTCTGTTCCGGGTTCATGCTCCGGGGTGTTTGCAAGGCCAGCCACTCTTCCCGCACCGGCCGGCCCAGTGAATCGAATCCACTCACCTTCGCAGGCTGGCCGCGTCGCACATTGAGCTCCACCCGCGTGTGGCTGCCGTCCTGGTCGTAGTGATCGATTTCCACATCGCCGAGCCCGGTGTGCACCGCGACGTGCTGCTGGCTGCCGTTTTCGCGGGTGATCACGAAGCGCTCATAGGGCGAGAAGTCGTCTGGTCGGGCGGTCTGGATCGCCTTGACCACGGGCGAATGGCTCAGTTCGGCAAACAGCTTGCGCACCTTGGGTGGCACATGGGCGAAGTCCACATGGCCTTCGGGAATGCGGTAGGCGCCTTGCTCACCCAATGACAGGCCGTGCTGAGCGTCGACCAATGCACCCATGGTGTGGTCGCGACCCATGAGCGCGGTGGCCGGTAGCGTGCCCACTTTGCTGGCCATCAGTACCGTCTTGAGCAGGTCCGGAATGGTGGCGCCGGGCAGCAGGGCCGGGCCTGCGCCCACGTGGTGGCTGAGGTACTGGTTCTGCATCACCCCTTCGTAGGCGTAGGTGGCGATGTCGTTGGGTGTGCGCACATCGTGCACCTGGCGCCCCGAGGCCTGGTAGCGGGCCAGTGCGGCGTCCACACCGCCCACGCTGTCGAAGTAGCCACCCCGCAAGGTATCGCGGGCAATGGGCAGGCTGTTGTAGACGTAGGCGTCGAGCTGGTTGCGCAGCGCAAAGCTTTGCGCCATGCCACCGCCCAGACTGTGGCCGGTGGCGGCGAAGCGGTAGGCTTTGTAGCGTTCGTCGGCCCGCAGCGCGTTCAAGGCGGCCTGGGCCTGGCCTTCGATCTTGGCGAATTCGCTGGCGCCGGCGTTGCCCAGGTCGGACTTCCAGTTGCTCCAGGCGTCGGAGCCTTTGAAGTCGAAGGTGATTTCCTGGGTTCGATCGTTGATTGAGACCTTGAACTGGTTTTCCAGTTTGCCGTTGGCGTTGTGCTGGGTGTTCCAGCCTTCGGGACTGCCTGACTTGAGGCGGCCGTTGCTGTCTAGGTTGGCGACAGGCCAATGGGGAGGCAGATGCTGGCCGGGCTCGGCATGTACCCACGGATCGGGGTGGTCAATGACCTCACGAGCTTTTTTTATTTCTCTGTGGGGATAGGCCCAATAGGAGAGCGCCATTCCCACGCGAGCGTCGAGCCGATTGAAAGGGTTGGCGGGTGGACCAGGAAATAGTTGTTCTTCGCCCATGACCTACCTTTGCGTGTAGTGGACGTCGAGCCATTCGTTGTGAGGCCTATAGCAGTGATCATCGATGCCTTCCCATAGCTTTTGTCGCTCAGCATCTTTGAGGAGGGTGCGCGTGCCGTCTGCGTTGAGGCGGTAGTAGCCGTTCCGAAAATGAGGCCAGACCTTATAGGCAATGGTGTAGTAGCGCACACGTGGCCGGCCATCTGTGACGACCAGCCGCCTTGCATAACACTGCTGCCGAACCAGCGGCAACAACCGTGCCAGCCCACGCTCCCACTGCGCCAGGTCTTCCCCCGACCCCTGCCCATAGTCCAGCTTGCCCGGCACCGGCTCGTCCATGGCCTCCTGCAACGCCAGCAGAATCTTCGCGTCCATCGACCCCTTGGCAGCGGCGCGCTCAAACAATTCGGTGATCGCCTTCGGCTCGGTCACGTCCTTGATCCAGCCATCCGAATTGGCCAGGGCATAGAAGTAGTCGCCGAGTGGATCGCCCTGGGCCTGCAGGGTTTGGATGTGCTGGCGCAGCACGGCGATGCTCTTGTTGAGCTGGCGCGTGTTCGAGGATTTTTCCACCTCCATGGCCACGTGGGCGGCGGTCATGCAGCCGGTGCCCAGTGCGGCCACCAGCAAGGCGGCGCACATCCGGGTGGGCCTGGCGAGCCCGGTGCGGGTTGTGGTCATGCAGAGACTCCCTGAAAATTTTTCTGGAATGTAGCCCAGGCGCATGGTTGCCATGTCACCGACCCTGCCGGCGGGCGCAACGGCGGGTTGCCAGGGACTGGTGCACGGGCACGCGGGCACGGGCGTTGCCCGAATCGGCCGTAGAAACTTACACTGCACGCCCAAGCAAAAAAAATGCCGCCATGCGCCTTCCCTTTGTCAATCACATCGGCCTCGTGATCGAAGAGGCCGCCGCGGGCCGAAGTCGCTGCACCCTGGAGGTTCGCGAGATCCACATGAACTCCAGTGGCATCGTTCATGGCGCCGTGTTGTTTGCGCTGGTGGACACAGGCATGGGCGCCGCCCTGTTTTCGACCCTGGACGATGAACATGCCTGCGCCACCATCGAGGCGAAGATCAACTACTTCAAACCTGTGCAACGCGGCGCCATAACCTGCACGAGCGAGCTGATCCATCGCTCGAAGAACGTGGCGTCGCTGGAGGCCGCGCTGGTGGTGGACGGGGAACTGGTCGCTCGGGGGTTTGCTACGTTTTCTGTCTTTAAGCGCAGGGCAAAAGAGGCGGCATAGTCTTTGCCCGACTTGTTTCGTAGAAGGGAATCCCATGCCGGGCACCGAACTCACGCATCGCATCGCACGCCTGGACGAGCTCGATGCACTCCGCGACCTGATGAACGCGGCGATCCTGGAGCTGCAGAAACCCTTTCTTGACGATCGACAAATTGCCTCCAGTCAGACCATCATGGGGCTGGACACCCAGCTCATTGAAGACGGCACCTACTTTGTGGTGGAGGCCAACGGCGAGCTGGCCGGGTGTGGCGGATGGAGCCGTCGTGCCACGCTGTACGGTGGTGACCAGTCACCGGGGCGCAGCCCCGCGCTGCTCGACCCGACCCACGACGCCGCGCGGGTGCGCGCGATGTACACGCACCCCCGCCATGTGCGCAAGGGCGTGGGCCGGCTCATCCTTGGCTTGTGCGAGGCCGCTGCGCGCAACGAAGGTTTCACGCAGGTGGAACTGATGGGCACCATGGCCGGCGAGCCGCTGTACCGCGCTTGCGGTTACGCGGTGATCGAACCCGTGGAAGACACCCGAGGCGGGGCTGCGGTGCCGCTCCTGCGGATGCGCAAGCGCCTGTAGCGGCCGGTGCCGCAGGCGCACCCATGCCCTGAGGAAGCCGCTGCCTGCGGCAGCACAGCACTCAAGTCCTGGTGATGGAAACGCCGCCGTCAACGAGGAGTGCGGTGCCTGTGATGAAGCTCGATGCGTCCGACGCCAGGTGAAGCACCGACCGTGCGATTTCCTCCGGTTTCGCCATCCGCTTGAGTGCATGAAGGCCTTCCACAAAGGCGAGCACATCAGGCCCCGCTCCAGGCGCATTGGTGATGCTCGCCGGGGTGTCCGTGCCGCCAGGCAGAATGGCATTGGCACGAATGCCTTTTGGGCCGAGTTCGGCAGCAAGTACCTGGGCCAGGCCCACCAGCCCAGCCTTGCTGGCGGCATAGGCCGCCATGCCTGGCATCCCGGCGGTGTGGCCCACGAACGAGCCGGTAAAGATCAACGATCCACTGCCTCGCGCGATCATGGCGGGCACCTGGTATTTGGCACCCAGGAAGGCGCTGGTCAGATTGGTATCCAGGATATCGTGCCAGGCGGCCACTGACTGGTCCTGTACCGGCCCGGGCTCACCTACCACGCCGACATTGTTGAAGGCAATGTCGAGTCCACCATAGTGGTGGACCGCCGTGTCCACCACGCGTTTTGCGGCGGCTTCATCTTTCACATCACCAGCGATGGCGATTGCCTGGCCGCCAGCCGCCATGATTTCCTCGACCAGTCTGTCGAGCTCTGTCTGGCGCCGGGCAGTCACGACCACCCTGGCGCCTTCTTGTGCGAACATCTTCGCGGTTGCCCACCCGATGCCAGAACTCGCCCCGGTAACAATGGCGACCTTGTTGCTCAATGTGGTCATGCTTTCTTTCTCTTGGTCAGTTGATGAAGTGCCACACTGTGTTCTCAGACCAACCGCTTGTCTCGCCGCATCCGGACACGCAATTCACTGCAGCTCATGGGTTCCGGCCGGCTTGCGTTCCGTGCAAGCGTCCATGTCAATCGCCCGTCCCTCATCGGAGATGAACCCATGAACGAACATGAAAAACTGAACTACGTCGAGTTCGCATCCGCGGATCTTGAAGCGACGAAGGCGTTCTTTGAAAAGGCCTTCAACTGGTCCTTTGTGGACTATGGTCCGGAATACACAGCGTTCTCCGGGCAAGGCCTGGACGGTGGTTTCTTCAAGGCTGATCTGTGCTCCAGCACCGCGCATGGAGCCGCCCTGCTGGTCTTCTACAGCAAGGACCTTGAGGCCACGCTGTCCAAAGTGACCAAGGCGGGCGGCGCCATCGTCAAGCCCATCTTTGATTTCCCGGGTGGCCGGCGCTTTCACTTCACCGAGCCCAGCGGCAACGAATTTGCCGTGTGGTCCGATGTGAGCGCGTAACCTCGCACCCGGCTCCATCCGCTGCCCACAACAGATGTCCAAGGCCGACGGCGATCCCCAAACCGTTCGGGTTGCAGACCGTTCAGGTTGACGCAGCCCCTGCGGTCTCACAGATGGCCCAGGCGATTTTTTCACGCAAGATGAACATGCCCACCACCCTCCATACGCTGACCCCCGGCGACACCGCCATGTTTCGCGCCATGCTCACACTCTTTGGCGAAGCCTTTGAGGATGAGGAAACCTACACGGCGAAACAGCCGGACGATGGCTACATCAATGGCCTGCTTTCCGACAGAAACTTCATCGCCCTGGTGGCCCGGTCGGGTGATGAGGTCATTGGCGGCATGGCGGGCTATGTGCTGCCGAAGTTTGAACAGGCCCGCAGCGAGTTCTACATCTACGACCTTGCGGTTGATGAGCATCACCGCCGGCGCGGTGTGGCCACGGCGCTGATCGAAGAACTGAAGGCGGTGTGCGCAAGGCGCGGCGTGTACGTCATTTTTGTGCAGGCGGACCATGGCGATGATCCGGCCGTGGCGCTCTACACCAAGCTGGGCACGCGGGAAGATGTGATGCACTTTGACATCGTGCCGCACAACAGGACGCCCTGAGTTTTTTGTGAGGTGATCTTCCATGACTCCTTCGACACCATTCCCTGTGGAGGGTGGCTGCGACTGCCGCGCCGTGCGCTACCGCATGCAGACCGCCCCTTTGTTTGTTCACTGCTGCCATTGCCGATGGTGCCAGCGGGAGTCGGGCGCAGCGTTCGCGTTGAACGCCATGATCGAGGCGGACCGAGTGACCGAGCTGGGCGTGTTGCCCGAGCTGGTCGATACGCCGTCCGACAGCGGCAGCGGTCAGCAGATTGCGCGCTGCCCGACGTGCAAGGTCGCCGTGTGGAGCCACTACGCGGGATCCGGCCCGCTGGTCAAGTTTGTTCGCGTAGGCACGCTGGACAACCCGGACCTCTTGCCGCCGGACATTCACATCTTCACCGCCTCAAAACAAGCTTGGGTGGTGTTGCCGCAAGGAACGCCCGCCGTGCCCGCGTACTACGAGCGCGAAGATCACTGGCCGGCCGAAAGCCTCGCGCGCCGTGCGGTGCTGGCTCCACAGATAGAGGCCTATCTGGCAGCAAGGCAAGGTGCCGCACAGAAAGCGTGAGGGGTCTGCTGCCGGGCCACGGGCCTCAGCTCAAAATTCAATCACTCGGCTGGGCCGACTTGCAGCGCCACCTCGGCCACACCCTCCACCCGGCCAGTGATGCGGTCGCCTGGCACCACGGCACCCACGCCTTCGGGGGTACCGGTGTAGATCAGGTCGCCGGGTTGCAGGTGGTAGAACAATGAGAGGTCGGCAATGATCTCGCGAATGTTCCAGATCAGCTTGTCCACGTTGGACGACTGCCTGGTGTCGCCATTGACCTCCAGCGCGATGGCGCCGCTCTCGATCACCACGCCTTCCATGGGCACGATCTCGCTGCACACCGAGCCTTCTTCGATGTCCTTGCCCAAGTCCCAGGGGCGCCCTTTGTCGCGCGCCACCAGTTGCAGGTCGCGGCGTGTCATGTCCAGACCGGCGGCATAGCCATAAACCACGGTGTGGGCCTCTTCCGCCTTCACACGGAACCCGGCCTTGCCAATGGCCACCACCAGCTCCATTTCGAAGTGGTAGTTCTTCGTTTCTGGCGGGTAGGGCACGGTGGCACCGCTGGGCACCAGGGTCTGTGGCGCCTTGGTGAAGTAGAACGGCCGCTCCACCGACTTGTCCACCGGCTTGCCCATTTCCACGGCGTGCGCGTGGTAGTTGCGGCCAACGAAGAACAGGCGGTGGATGGGGAATTGTTCGGACTTGCCGCGGATGGCAACGGACTGAACGGCGGGTGGGGGGAAGAGGTAGGTGGTCATGGGTTCGATCAGGAACGCTATCGCGTCTCGTAGACGCCGAGCTTTCGGTGCAGAGGGGATTCGTCCGCGATGAAGACGAAGGACGGCTCGGCCATCGAGCGGTTTTTCAGGGTTACCGGTTCGTAGCCGGGTGCGCAGCAGGTGTCGGCCTCGACCAGATCAAAGGTCTTGCCGCAGGTCGACACCGCCATGCCGCCCTCGATCAGGTGGAACACCTGCGCGGGAGAGCGCGTCGGCAGCTGAAGCGTCTGGCCGGGTTTGAGCATCAGTGCGTAGAACCCCAGGATGTTCTCGGCGTCGTCACCGGTCTCGGGGTTCACGTAGGTCACCTGCACGCACTCCAGATCGGGTTGATCGGCGGCCATGCCCAGCAGCGCGGCGCGCGTGGTTTCCCAGGGGTAGCGCAGCATCGGGTAGCGCTTGTCGCTGCGGGTGAACACGGTGGTGGGCACGACGCCGGCGCGGGTCCACGCGCGGTCGCCACTGCCTTGTTTGACCTGCTGCCGTTCGCCGTTGACGTGGTAGCTGGCCTCCATGTAGTAGACAAGGGGCAGGTCCAGCACGTCGAGCCAGACCACGGGGTCGGTGCCGTCATGGCCGTGCTCGTGCCACAGGCCGGTTGGCGTCAAGATCAAATCGCCCCGACTCATCGGGCACTTCTCGCCATCCACCGTGGTGTAGGCCCCTTCGCCTTCCACGATCATGCGCACCGCGTTGGGTGTGTGGCGGTGGCTGGGCGCCCACTCCCCGGGCAGCAGCAGCTGCATGCCCAGGTACATGGCCGGGCTGGCCTTCATGTTTTCCAGCCCGTGACCCGGGTTGGCCAGCACCAGCACGCGGCGCTCGGCCTTCTCGATGGGGGTGAGTTCACCAGCCTTCAACAGCAACGGCTTGAGCGTGGCGTAAGGCCAGTGGATGGCTTTGGTCGCGCGCGTGGGCACCTTGGGCGGCAGCACCGCGCGCAGACTGGGCCACAAGGGCACCAGGTTCAGCGCCTTGAGTTCGTCGCGGTAATCCTGCGGCAGGTCTTCGAGTCGTCCCAGTTCGTGGCTCATATCGGTTGTCTCCTCTACACAGATGGGAACGATGAGCCATCATGGGGCAAATCGTCAGCATGCTGATCATGAGTGTAGTGCTAATATGCCGACACGCAAAATCCAGGCGACACACGGGTCTTCTCTTCCATGAAAAAAAACCTTGCTGCCCCCGTTGATATCGACCTCCAGCCCGGCTATGCGATCCGGCGGCTGCACCAGATCTCGGTCGGCATCTTTCTGCAGTCGGTGGGGGAAGGCGGGGTCACGCCCGTGCAGTACGCGGCGTTGCAGGTGGTGAGCAACCAGCCTGGCATCGACCAGCGCACGCTGGCCCGCAACATCGCGCTGGACACATCCACAACCGGTGGCGTGGTCGACCGTCTGGAGGCGCGCGGCTGGCTGGAACGCCGCACCTCACCGGAAGACCGGCGTGCCCGCCAGCTGTTTCTCACCCGCGCCGGGGATCAGACCCTGGCCGAGACCATTCCCGCCATGCTGCGCGCACAGGAGCAGATCCTGGCACCGCTCACCGAAAGGCAGCGCCAGGTTTTCATGCGCATGCTGCAGGTGCTGGTGACGCAGAACAACGATATGAGTCGGGCGCCCAGCAACATCCGGTAGAAGCCAAGCCTCTCAGGCCTTGACGTGCGCCACCACGGCGCGCATCACGTCGTCGTCCCGCAGCAGCCGGGTATGGCCAAGACCGCTGGTCTCCATCAGGCGCGCGCCGCCAATCGCGTCGCGGTAGGCCTCCGCGTCGGCGAAGCGATTGATCCGGTCTTCACGGTCGTGAATGATCAGGGTGTCTGCCTTCACCCGCGGCCCCACGGCGGCCGGCTCGAACTGGCGCATGAGGATGCCTTCCCTGGCTTCCACCATCTGCTGCATGCGCACGCGCGTTTGCTCGCTGATGCCGAACACCTGGGCAAACAGGCGCGTGTAGGCGTAAGGCGATGCCGGCGGCGCCAGCAGCGCCAGGCGGGGCACAGGCAGGCCGCGCGCTGCTGCGTACGCCAGCGCATTGGCCGCCAGCGAATGCGCCACCACGGCACGCACCTCGTGCCCCTGTTGCTGCAGGCGAGCCACCAGGTACTCGATCGCGCGGGCGAACTGCGGCAGGTTGCTGGTGCTGCCCTGGCTGCGTCCGTGGGCAGGCATGTCCACCAGCACGGGCCGCAGGCCTTGTGGCCCCAGCGCCCGTGCCAGAGGATGCATTTGCGCGGCGTGACCACCCCAGCCATGCAGCAACACCACCAGCGGAGCGGACGGTCCAGGGGGCGGTTCGTAAAGCGTGATGCTGGCCTGCTCGAAGGGCCAGGTCGACGGTGTCCAGGTGCTCAACGCCGGTTGGTGACGGTGCAGCCACTTGGGCGGCAAAGGCGTGCAGAACAGCCGGTTGGCGCCGTGAACGGCCAGTGCGGGCCACAGGCGTTCGGACAGGCCCAGCGCACGGCGCAGCCAGCGGGTGGTGGGATTGGCCTGGTAGTAGGCCGAAGCGGTTTTCAGTGGCGTGGTGTCCATGGCTTCTCCTTAAATCGCACGAACGTGCGAAAGTGTGCGAAAAAAACAGAAGTGCCGCCTCAGGCCTGGTAGGTCCTCAGCAGCCGTTCCCAGGTGGCCTGGGCCCGTTCGGTGGCGCGCGGGTCGCGCATGAAACGCACATCGTGGACCAGCCCGATGGCCAGGCTGTTGATCTCGCCGACGAGCTGCTCGGGGTCGGTGTCGGGCCGAAGATGCCCCGCCTCAACCGCCTGCAAGACCGTGCGCCGCAGCGCAGCGCGCCAGCGCGTGACCTCGCTCAGCAGCAGGTCGCGCAACTCGCCCTCGCGGTCATCCAGCTCGAACGCGCCTGAGGTGTAAAGGCAGCCCTTGTGGGCCTCCACATTTCGCAGACGAATGAACCAGCGCCGCACCACCTCGTTCAGTCGTGGAAGGCCTTTTTGGGTCTGCATGGCCGGCACGAACACGTCGCCCACGAAGCGGCGCCCGAACTCCTCGATCACCGCCTTCTGCAAGGCCTCGCGTGAACCCACGCGGGAGAACACGCCGCTCTTGGAAAGCCCGATCCGGTCGGCCACCGCCTGCAGCGTGATGGCCTCCAGGCCATCGGACGCAGCGAGGTCGAGCGCGGCACCCACAATGGCGGCACGGGTCATCTCACTTTTCTGGGTTTTGGCGTCCATGGGAAAATTCTGGCACAACTGTGCGAAAAATAAAAATCACTGGCGACAGACGGTCAAATCGCGCAGGCTGGACCGCTGACGAACCCGGCTGTTAAAGTGCCCTCGGTCAAGGGGCGACACGTCGTGTGGCTATCCGGGTCTCCAGGCCGTCGTTTTCCCTTGACCGCCCGCAACTTTCTGCGGCGCGCCGTCGTTACAACAGGCACATGAAGCACGCAATCCTAGGCATCGCCCTGGCCGCCCTGGTCCACACCGTCTCCGCGCAAGCCTTGTGGGGCGACATACCCATGGGGGCAAGCCCCGAGGAGGTGAAAACGCGCATGCCAGAGGCACAGGAGACGTCCGCTGAGCGGCGCGCACAAAACAGCGGTGCGCTCCTGGAGATTCCCCGCCACGAGTTGGCCGGGCACGATTTTGCGATCAGCTTTCTGTTCGAATCCGGCAGGCTTCAAAGCGTCGTGCTGCAGACCGATCCCAAGGCGGAAGCAGAGGCCCGAGCACTCACCCGCGAACTCGGTGACTCGCTGCGCAAACGTTACGGCCTCGACGTGAGCACCCGCAGCCGCCGCTTCACGGTTCGTGAAGGCATCGTGGATCGCGAATGGCTGTACCGCCGCATCAGCGTGCGCCTGCAGCACCTGGAAGACCATCGCGTGCGCCTCACCTACAGTTCCGAAGCGCCCACGCCCACGCCTTCACGCGGGCTTTGATATCTGTTTCAGTTTCGACATGAGCCAGGGGCCGGACCGGCCTTGAACTCAACGTGGTCGTGCGGGCGCCATCTCTTGCTTTAGATGTTTCGGTAATAAGCAAGCAAAAATCCGTTCGTTCCCTTTCCGGGCGAATCCCGGAATCATCGGCTTCACTTCAACAGTCGCCGAAAGGAACGAACACCATGACCACCCGCCGCCATCTCATCCTGGCCCTCAGCGCTATCGGCCTGGGTTTGGCCAGCACCGTTGCCCAGGCCCAGCCCGCCCCGGTCACCCTGCTCAACGTTTCCTACGACCCCACGCGCGAGTTCTACGTGGAGTTCAACGCCGCCTTCGCCAAGCACTGGAAGCAGAAGACCGGTCAGGACGTGACCATCAAGCAAAGCCATGGCGGATCGGGCAAGCAGGCCCGCTCCATCATCGATGGTCTGGAGGCCGACGTGGCCACCCTGGCCCTTGCCGGTGACACCGACGCCCTGCACGCCAACGGCCGGTGGATTCCCAAGGACTGGCAAAAGCGCCTGCCCCTCAACAGCTCGCCCTACACCTCCACCATCGTGCTGGTCACCCGGGCAGGCAACCCCAAAAACATCAAGGACTGGGACGACCTGATTCGCCCCGACGTGAAAGTCATCACCCCCAACCCCAAGACGTCTGGCGGCGCACGCTGGAACTACCTGGCCGCATGGGAATTCGCCAAACGCAAGTACGGCAGCGAAGAAAAGGCCAAGGAATTCGTGACCAAGCTTTATGCCAACGTGCCCGTGCTTGACACCGGTGCGCGCGGTTCATCGGTGACCTTCGCGCAGCGCAACCAGGGTGATGTGTTCATCAGCTGGGAGAACGAGGCCTACCTGCTGGAGAAGGAGTTCGGGAGCAAGGTCGACTTCATTTACCCGTCACTGTCCATCCTGGCCGAACCGGCCGTGACCGTGGTCGACAAGAACGTGGACCGGAAGGGCACGCGTGCCGTGGCACTGGCCTACCTGGAATACCTGTACAGCGACGAAGGCCAGGACCTGGCCGGCAAACACTTCTACCGTCCCACCTCAGCCAAAGCGCAAGAGAAGTACGCCAAACAGCTGCCCAAACTCAATCTGTTCAAGATTGAAGACGCCTTTGGCGGATGGGACAACGCGGCCAAGGTGCACTTCGCCGACGGCGGCACCTTCGACCAGATCTACACGCGCAAATGAGCTCCAATGGGCCCTGCGCGCCCTGCACACACAGGCCGCTCAGGCCATGACGACCGCGATGAAGGCCAGCATGAAGATCAGGATGGCGCCCATGATGGGCAAGAGCAGAGGCATGTAGTGCACCACGGAATCGAGAATGTCTTCCGCCTGTTCTTCGGCGTAGGCACGCAGTTCCGGGTCTGAGTACGCCAGGGGATGTTCGGCAAGGGCCTGATCCGGCGGCGGGTGATGGTGTGGCATGGCGACCTCCGTTTCTGGTCTCATGGGCCCGAGAGGACCCATGGCGCACCGCCCTTGTCGGCGGGCCGCAGGTGCAGTGTGCGCCAAACCCTAGGCACTGTGGCGGTTTGTTACGTCTGTGCAGGGAACGCTGGCATGGATTCCCGGACCTCACGCCTCTGCCCCATATACAAACCACTTCATCGTCGTTGGGATTGATGGAGGGAGTCACCACCATGGGGTTTTCCATTCAAGGAGTGCACAGCCATGACCACGCTTCGACTCGGCGATATCGCCCCCGACTTCACGCAGGATTCCACCGCAGGCCCCGTCCGCTTTTACGAGTGGGCGGGCGACGCCTGGGTGGTGCTGTTCTCACACCCGGCCGATTTCACGCCGGTCTGCACCACCGAACTGGGCAAGACCGCCGCCCTGGCCACGGAGTTCGCCAAGCGCAATGTCAAACCCATCGCGGTCAGCGTCGACCCGCTCAAGTCACACAGCGAATGGGTGCTCGACATCAATCAAACCCAGAACACCACGGTCAACTTTCCCATCCTGGCCGATGCAGACCAGAAGGTGGCCAGGCTTTACGACATGATCCACCCCAACGCGTCGACCACCGCTACCGTACGCAGCGTGTTCATCATCGATCCAAAGAAAGTGATCCGTACCACCTTCACTTACCCCGCGAGCACGGGGCGCAACTTCGATGAAATCCTGCGCGTGATCGATTCGCTGCAGCTCACCGACAGCCACAAGGTGGCCACACCGGCCAACTGGAAAGACGGCGACGACGTGGTCATCGTGCCCAGCCTGCAGGACCCGGCCGAGATCGCGGAGCGCTTTCCCAAGGGCCACACCGTTGTGAGGCCCTACTTGCGCGTCACGCCTCAGCCCAATCGCTGAAGGCAGCGGCAGCGTGTGCCGCCGTCTGCTGCGTTGACGGCGGGATGATTTTGCACCCAGCACTGTCGCGTTGCTTATGCCTGAAAGCAATAACGAAAGAAGAACAAAGTCGTTTGCTTTTGTCAGAGCGGCTCCCAGAATCGATGTAATCCCTGAACTCGGAGCTTTCATGAAACACACCCTCAAACTTGGCCTGGGCGCACTGGCGCTGTCTCTGGCCTCCATCGCATCGGCCCAGACCAGCCTGCTCAACGTGTCTTATGACGTCGCGCGTGAGTTCTACAAGGACTTCAACGTCGCATTTGCAGCGCACTACAAGAAGACCACCGGCAAGGACATCAAGGTGGACCAGTCGCACGCCGGATCGAGTGCCCAGGCGCGCGCCGTGGCCGATGGCCTGGAAGCGGATGTGGTGACCTTCAACACCACCACCGATGTGCAGTTTCTCGCCGACAAAGGCGTGGTTGCCGCCGACTGGGCCCAGCGCTTCCCCAACGGCGCGTCACCCACCACGTCCACCATGCTGTTCCTGGTGCGCAAGGGCAACCCCAAGGGCATCAAGGACTGGGACGACCTGATCAAGCCCGGCGTGCAGGTGGTGGTGGTCAACCCCAAGACCGGAGGCAATGGCCGACTGGCCTACCTGGCCGCCTGGGGCCATGTGCGTGCCAAAGGCGGCACCGACGAGCAGGCCGCCGAATTCGTGAGCAAGCTCTACAAGAACGTGCCGGTGCTGGCGCGTGGCGGCCGCGACGCCACGGGCGTTTTCCTGCAGCGCAATATTGGTGATGTTCTTGTGACGTTTGAGTCCGAGGTGGTGTCGGTGAACAACGAGTTCGGCGCAGGCAAGGTGGATGCGGTGCACCCCAGCGCTTCCATCGTGGCCGAGAACCCGGTGGCCATCGTGGAGCGCACGGTGAAGAAGAAGGGCACTGCCGAGCAGGCCAAGGCCTATCTGGATTTCCTCTACAGCGTGGAAGGCCAGGAGATTGCGGCCAAGCACAACATCCGCCCGCGCAACGAAGAAGTGCTGAAGAAATACGCCCAGGCCTTCAAGCCGATCAAGCTGTTCACCGTGGCCGAGTATTTTGGTTCGCTCAGCGAGGCGCAGAAGGTGCACTTCAACGATGGTGGGAAGTTTGATCAACTGTATACAGTTAAGTAACACCCCCCTGCGCCGCTGACGCGGCTTCCCCCCTCCGTGGCGCACCGCTGCGCGGTGCTTCGAGGGGGGACGGCATCTTGGGCCGGCGGAGCCGTCCCGCGCTGCCCCTGGACTTGAAGGCACTTCGCTCCGGAAGCTTGTGGGCGATCTCTTCGGTTGGTTCTTTCTTTTTGGCTGAGCGCTTCTGTTCACCTCCTTCACATGACCACTGCCACGCTGCCTTCTGCTGCAGCTTCCCTCCCCGGCGCCCGCCGCACCACGCGGCGCGTGCTGCCGGGCTTCAACATCACGCTGGGCTTCACGCTTTTTTATCTCTGCCTGATCGTCCTGATTCCGCTGTCCACGCTGGTGTTCAAGTCGTTCACCATGACCTGGCCGGCGTTCTGGGAAGCGGTGTCATCGCCACGTGTGGTGGCTTCGTACCGGCTTACGTTCGGCGCGTCGCTGATCGCGGCATCGGTCAATGCCGTGTTCGGCCTGCTGGTGGCCTGGGTGCTGGTGCGCTACACGTTTCCTGGCAAGAAGATCATCGACGCGCTGGTGGATCTGCCGTTTGCGCTGCCCACCGCCGTGGCCGGCATTTCGCTCACCGCGCTGCTGGCGGGCAACGGCTGGATCGGTCAATACCTCGAGCCCCTGGGTATTCAGCTCGCGTTCAATCCCAATGGTGTGGTCATCGCGCTCATCTTCATTGGCCTGCCGTTCGTGGTGCGCACGGTGCAGCCCGTGCTGGAAGACACCGAGAAAGAACTGGAAGAAGCCGCCACCTGCCTGGGCGCCACGCGCTGGCAGACCTTCAGTCGCGTCATCTTCCCGGCCATTGCGCCTGCGCTGCTCACCGGCTTTGCCATGGCCTTTGCCCGCGCCGTGGGTGAATACGGCTCGGTGATCTTCATCGCCGGCAACATGCCCATGATCTCGGAAATCACGCCGCTGATCATCATCAGCAAGCTGGAGCAGTACGACTACGCGGGTGCCACCGCCGTGGCCACCGTGATGCTGGTGGTCTCCTTCATCCTGCTGCTGATCATCAACGGCCTGCAAGCGTGGCAGCGCAAGCGCTCCGGGGGTAACAACCAATGAGCACGTCTTCTTCGCTCCGCACCGCGCGCAAGGGCACCACCGAAGCGCCGTGGGTTCGCTACATGCTCATCGGTGTGGCACTGAGCTTCATGTTCCTTTTCCTGGTGCTGCCGCTGGCGGCGGTGTTCACCGAAGCGTTGCGCAAGGGCGCAGAAGCCTACTGGGAAGCGCTGCAGGAGCCCGACGCCTGGGCCGCCATCAGGCTCACCCTGCTCACCGCCGCCGTGGCGGTGCCGCTGAACCTGGTGTTTGGTGTGGCTGCAGCCTGGTGTGTGGCCAAGTACGAGTTCCGGGGCAAGTCCTTTCTCACCACGCTGATCGACCTGCCGTTTTCGGTGTCACCCGTGGTGGCCGGCCTGATCTATGTGCTGGTGTTCGGCGCGCAGGGCTGGCTGGGTCCCTGGTTGATGGAACACGACATCAAGATCATTTTTGCCGTGCCGGGCATCATCCTGGCCACCATCTTCGTCACCTTCCCCTTCATCGCGCGCGAACTCATTCCGCTGATGCAGGCGCAGGGCAACGACGAAGAGCAGGCGGCCATCGTGCTGGGCGCCAGCGGCTGGCAGACCTTCTGGTACGTGACCCTGCCCAACATCAAGTGGGGCCTGATCTACGGCGTGATCCTGTGCAACGCGCGCGCCATGGGCGAGTTCGGCGCCGTGTCGGTGGTCTCCGGCCACATCCGCGGCCAGACCAACACCATGCCGCTGCACGTGGAGGTGCTCTACAACGAATACCAGTCGGTGGCCGCGTTCGCTGTGGCGTCGCTGTTGGCCTTGCTGGCGCTGGTCACGCTGGTGATCAAGTCGGTGGCCGAATGGAAGATGGAGCGCGAGATGAAGGCGCTCGAAGAACTGCCACCCGAGCAGCCCGCGGTTTTGACCCCCTCTGCCCAAAGGGGCTAGGGAGAAAGAGAAGGACACCCATGAGCATCGAAATCCGCAACATCAACAAACACTTCGGCAACTTCCAGGCGCTGAACGACGTCAACCTCGACATCGCCTCCGGTGAACTGCTGGCCCTGCTCGGCCCGTCCGGCTGCGGAAAAACCACGCTGCTGCGCATCATCGCGGGCCTGGAAACGCCCGACAGCGGCAGCATCCACTTCAGTGGCGAAGACACCACCGACGTACACGTGCGCGAACGCAACGTGGGCTTCGTGTTCCAGCACTACGCGCTGTTCCGCCACATGACGGTGTTCGAGAACGTGGCCTTCGGCCTGCGCGTGAAGCCGCGCGGCGAGCGCCCCAGCGAATCGCAGATCAGGAAAAAGGTGCACGACCTGCTGGGCCTGGTGCAGCTCGACTGGCTGGCCGACCGCTACCCTTCGCAGCTTTCAGGCGGCCAGCGCCAGCGCATTGCCCTGGCACGCGCCCTCGCGGTGGAGCCCAAGGTGCTGCTGCTCGATGAACCCTTTGGCGCGCTCGATGCCAAAGTGCGCAAGGAGCTGCGCCGCTGGCTGCGCCGCCTGCACGACGAGCTGCATGTCACCAGCATCTTCGTCACGCACGACCAGGAAGAGGCGCTGGAGGTGTCTGACCGCGTGGTGCTGATGAACCAGGGTCAGGTGGAACAGGTGGGCACACCGCAAGACGTGTGGGACCACCCCGCCAGCCCGTTTGTGTACGGCTTCCTGGGCGACGTGAACCTGTTCCATGGACGCGCCCACGAGGGCCTGCTGCATCTGGACGGCGTGTCGGTGGACGCACCCGAACACGCGCAAGTGCAGGACGCCAAGGCCTTTGCCTACGTGCGCCCGCACGACCTCGACGTGCAGCGCTACCAGCCGGGCCTGAGCGGCATCGTCGCCGAGCTGCAGCGCGCCATCGTGGTGGGTCCGATCGCACGGCTGGAACTGCTGCCGGTGGATGCCCAGTCGCCAGACGGGCACGATCCTCTGATCGAAGCACAAATCTCCGCCGAGCGTTTCCGCGAACTGGGTTTCAAGGACGGCGACAAGTTGGTGGTGTCGCCGAAGAAGGCGCGGGTGTTCTTGCAGCCGGTGTGACGGCTTCGTCAGCCACACGTTCGAGTGACGGGCAACATCGCTGCTCGCCACCACATGTGAGATGCCAAGACCGGGAAGCGAGATACCGGGTGGGATAATCGCGGCTTTTCGCCTCTACCTGTGGATGCCTGCGTGACCAGCCTGACCATTGAACCGATCGAAGAGACCATGTGGAACGGGATCCAGCGGGTTCAATCCGAGGTGTACCTGGACGTCGAACCCGAGAGCACCGAGATTCTCCGCAGCAAATGGCTGCATTCACCTGCCTGCTGCTTCGCCATGCGCAAGGGTGACGAGGTGCTCGCCTACCTGCTGGCCCATGCCTGGGACAGCATCCATCCTCCCAAACTTCACCAGCCGCTGCCGGCCGAAAGCCAGGGCCAGGGCCTGTTCCTGCACGACATTGCGGTCTCCAGGAAGCTGACGGGTGTGGGTGCAGGCACCCAACTGGTCAAGCAGTTGCTGGAAACGGCAGGCAAGCTGGGGTACCGGCACATCCGCCTGGTGGCTGTGCAGGGCTCTGGTGCGTTCTGGCAGAAACTGGGCTTTGAGGCGGTGCCTGGCCTGAAAGCCTCTGCCTGCTACGGCCGCGACGCCACCGTGATGCAGCAGACACTGGCCTGATCAGACGCGATCAGACCAGTTGCGCGCTCAAGGCCTGAACCTGCTGGCGCAGTTCGGCGTTTTCTGCCTCCAGCTGCGCCACGCGCGCGCGCAGCGCCTGCACTTCATCGCTGGCCGCACCTGCACCGGCCCCGCCGGCCACGGGGTCTGAAGTTCTGCCTTCGTCGGTATCGCTGCCGTCGGCTGCGGCGGCCCTGGGTTTGCGGCGCGACTCGCGCACCTGTTTGGCCACCTGCTTCAGGCCGTCCTTGCCCGATTGCGCCGCCGCCTGCTGTTCGGCCACCGGCAGGCTGGCCACCACCGCCGCCGCGTTCAGCGATAACTCACCCGCCTTCAAGGCCGCCACCACTTCAGGGGCAGCCTGCTTCTGGATTTTTTCGATCATGCCCACCTGGCTGCTGCTCAGGCGCGCAGCACGCGCAATGTCTTCCCGGCTCTGCAGCGGCTTGGGCTCCAGCACCGCAGCCTTCGCTGCAGCTTCCAGTGAGGCGTCGTCTTCTTCGGCATGGGTCGCGTCATCCGCCGGCCGTGCTTCATTGGCCAGCGCTTGCGCCCGCGCCCGGCGCTCGGCCACGATCTCGCGCTTGCGCAGGGCCAGCACGCCGCGCTGGTAGTCCGACACGCTGCGCCGCCCCAGATGCTGGTCGATCATCCACAGGTGCACATCTTCCAGCGTCTTCAGTCTCGGGTTCTGAACCGTGTTGAATGGCAGGCCGTGCTTCTGGCAGATGCCATAGCGGTTGTGCCCGTCCACCAGCACATCGCCCCACAGCACCAGCGCATCGCGGCAGCCTTCGGCCAATAGGCTGCGCTCCAGTGCCTCGTGTTCGTCGGCGGTGAGAGGTTCGATGTAGGCCTTCAGGTCTTCGTTGACGGTGATGTTCATGTCGCGCTTTGCGGGGCAAAAGGGCGCGATTGTAGAGGGCTTCGGTCGCGGGCATGATGGGACGAGGCCGTGGCTGCCTCCTTTGCCGGCCCTAGAGCGTCGGCGAAGGTCACTGCGGACAAATCTTCTAACATCGACCCTGTTTGCCCTCGGTCAATCGCGGCGTTGCGCCGCGGCAATGGAGACACCTCACATGTTCAACCACATCATGGTCGGCAGCAACGACATCGAGCGATCCAAGCGTTTCTACGACGCGGTGCTGGGCACGCTCGGGGCCGGTGAGCCGCATCGCAACCAGGCCGGCACCGGTCACACGCGGCTCTTCTACCGCCACGACGGCAGCACCTTCTGCATCAGCGAACCCATCGATGGCGAACCCGCGACCTTTGCCAATGGCGGCACCATCGGCTTCAAATGCCATTCGCCCGAACAGGTCAAGCTCTTTCACGACACCGCGGTGACGCACGGCGGCACTTCCATTCAGGATCCGCCGGGGCTGCGTGTCGGCGCGATGGGGGACATGTACCTGGCTTATGTCCGTGATCCGGACGGCAACAAGCTCTGCGCTATCCACCGTCCCAAGCCGGGGGCGTGAACGTCAAGGCCGGTGTCTGAAATGGCCCAACCGACACCTGAGCCCATGCCAGGCCGCGTCGTTGCCGTGCACCTCAGTGCCGGGCATGTGTTCTCGAAGTCGACCTCCCCCTTCATTGAAGTGGTGGAAGGCCTTGGCGTGCGGGGCGATGCGCACTTCGGCGCCACCGTGCAGCACCGTTCGCGGGTGGCCAGGGACCCCACCCAGCCGAACCTGCGCCAGGTCCATCTGCTTCAGCAAGAGCTGTTGCATGAGGTGGGGCGCATCGGCCTGGAGGTGGGCCCAGGCGACATGGGTGAAAACGTCACCACCTGCGGCATCGACCTGCTTGCGCTGGCCACCGGCACCCGGCTGAAGCTGGGGCCGGCGGTGGTGCTGGAGGTGACGGGCTTGCGAAACCCCTGTGCCCAGATCGAGGCGTTCCGGCCCGGCTTGCTGCAAGCGGTTCTTGAACGAGACGAAGAGGGTGCCCTGGTACGGAAGGCCGGCGTGATGTGTGTCGTGCTCGTCGGCGGTGTGGTCCGGGCGGGTGACACGGTGGCGATCGATCATGTTCCGGAACGGCTTCGTCCGCTGCAGCCTGTGTAGCAGCAGCACGCCACGCCCTGAGCTGGCCGGCCCGGTGATCGCCAGGGGAGTCAAAGCATGCTTGACCAAAGCATAACCTTGTGGCTATGATTTATTACATAGCTGACGGGTTATATATTTCACCATGACACATGCTCAAGACGTTCTTTTCAAAGCCTTGGCCGACCCCACACGCCGAGCCATTTTTGAGCGTTTGTGTCATGAAGGTGCGACGACGGTCGGAGCGCTGACGGCACATGCCGGCATCTCGCAGCCGGCTGTTTCAAAGCACCTTGGGGTACTGAAGTTGGCGGGCTTGGTGAGCGACCAGCACCAGGGACGCCAGACCCACTACCGCGCAAGGCCCGGTGCCCTGAAGCCCCTGGTGAAATGGACGCATCAGATGACCGCGTTCTGGCACGGCCGGTTTGACGACCTGGAAATCCTGCTGAAGGAAATGGACCAATGAACGACGAAGCAAAAGAAGCACAGTCCGTGCGCGTTGATCGAGTGCTCGCGCACCCGCCGGAAAAAGTCTGGCGAGCGCTCACACAGCCCCACCTGATGGAGGCGTGGCTGTCACACAGTGATTTCAGCCCGGTGGTGGGTCATGGCTTCCAACTGCACTTCGACTGGGGCGCCGTGGATGGCCAGGTGCTGGAAGTGGAGCCTTGCCAGCGGCTGTCCTACACATGGACGTCGGGTGAGCTGGACAGTGTGGTGACCTGGACCCTCACACCCACGCCGACCGGAACGCTGCTGCGCATGGAGCAAGTGGGTTTCCCATCAGATCAGTCTCGCTACTACGTGGGCGCTTCGGCGGGTTGGCCCCGGTTCATTTCTGCCCTCGAACTGGTGCTGGAAAGTGTCGACGAAGGAGATGTGCCATGAATGCCTTGTTGTGGGTGCTGCAAGTCCTGCTTGCCTTGCATACGGCGGCCGGCGCGGTCTGGAAGTTTTTTAATCCCGTGCAAACCGTGCCTTCTCTGCAACTGATTCCCAACGGTGTCTGGCAGGGGCTGGGTGTGTTTGAGCTGTTCCTGGGGCTGGCCCTGGTACTGCCGGCGCTGTACAGACCGGCCGCCCTTCTGGCGCCCTTGGCCGCCATCTGCATTGCGGCGGTCATGCTCCTCTACTGCGCTTTGCACTTGTATTCAGGCGATCCGAACCACGGGCAGCTGATCTATTGGCTGGTCGTGGCTTCCGTGTGTGCGTTCGTGGCTTACGGCCGGCTCGCGCTCAAGCCCCTGCAGAGCAAAAACGCCTGATCACGCAAGGTTGGAAACCCATGCCGGACACCACAAGATCCCGCTTCAAGGCCAAGCTGCTTCGTCCCAAAAAATCGGACGACGGCGCGCCCTGGGCCTTTGTCGTGCTTCCCAAGGACGCCAGCGCCAAGCTTCCCAGACGCGGGCGAACGACCGTGGCAGGAAGTATCAACGGCCACGGTTTCCAGGCAACGCTGGAACCCGACGGGCAGTTGAGTCACTGGCTCCGACTTGAACAGGCGTTGCTTGCGCATGCTGGCGTCAACGTGGGCGAGGTGGCCACGCTGGAGATCGCCGCGCTGGCCGATGAGCCCGACCCTGAGGCGCCTTCAGACCTGCTGGAAGCCCTCGCCGGAGCGCCCGAGGCCGGCGCGGTCTGGGAAGAAACCACGAACATCGCCCGCCTGGACTGGATTCATTGGATCACCTCGGCGAAGCAAGCCAAGACCCGCGCCAAACGTGTTGCCGATGCCTGCGACATGCTCGCCTCGGGCAAGCGCCGGGTTTGCTGCTTTGACCCTTCGGGCTATTACAGCAAAGCCTTCCGAGCGCCTGAGGTTGCCGAGTAGGGCTTGGTGCCCGCGGTGAGCGCAGCGTTGCCCCGCCGCAGCAGCCGCTGCTTCCCTTCAAGCCATGCTCGCCGGCGGCATCGATGGCACGAACGGCAGGTGCAGCACGTTCTTCTTCGGGTCCTCGGCCAGCCTGTCCAGCTCCTTGTGAAGGTGTCCCAGGAAGCGGCGCTCATCGCGGTCTTCGTCTTCGGCGAACGGAATCTCTTCAGACGGCAGCAAGGCCGAGACCATGCGGAAGCGCAGGGGCAGATCGGCGGGCAGGGTGGGGCCTTGTTCCAGACCCTTGGCAACGATGTGCTGGGCAATCACCTTGAGCGTGGCCTGGCGCAGCGGCCCTTCCACCAGCACGGCAAAGCGCGTGTTGGAGATGCGGCACACGGTGTCGACCTCGCGCACCACGCGCGACAGCCGCGAGGCCGCCACCACCAGCGCGCGGTCGCCGGTTTCGCGGCCTTCCTTGGCCACGATCTCGCCGTGGTTGGACAGCTCCACCAGGAACACACCGCAGTGGTGGCCGTAACGCCGGGCGCGGCGCACAGCGTCGCGCATGCGCAGGTAGAGCACGGGTGCAATCGTCAGGCCAGTGAGGGGGTCGGCGCTGTCGAGCGCGCGCATGCGGGCGCGGTTCTCGTTGTATTCCTTGGCACGGCGGTGCAGGATGTACAGCAGCAGTGGAATCTCGATCGCCGAGCCGATCAGCACCGCGTACTGTGTGGCCCAGCTGTCGGGCAGCACACCGGCGGCGCGCAGGGCCGGGAAGGGATAACCCAGGTGCACCGGCAGGAAACCCAGCGCCATCCAGCCGGCGTACTTTTCACCCAGGCGCCAGGTCCAGATGCACAGACTGAAGCTCAGCAGCACCGAGAGCAGGCCATAGATGTTCAGGATGGTGAACATGGGCGGGGTGTTGAGGAGCAGGTAAGGAATGGGGAACAGAAAGCCGAAGGCTGACCAGGCCAGCACCGCCCTGTCCACCTTGCGGTGGTAGCGCGAGACGGCGCACACCTCGCGCACGAACCAGATGCCCGACGCGGTGAGCCACAGCATGAAGATGGGTGCGGCCGCGTTGTTCCACCAGGCCGCGTTCGGCCAGAAGAAGAAACCGCCCATGCCGGTGAACGCCACCTGGAAGCCCAGCATGCAGGCCACGTAGATCACGTAGGCCACGAACGAACGGTCCGCGTAGAGGCGGGCATGCACCCAGCCCAGGAACATCACCAGCAGGCCAAAACCCAGGTAGCCGCCGATCATCAGGTAGGTCCAGACGCGCTTGTTTTGCAGCTCGTCTTCGGCGATCAGATAGACCCGCGGGCTCAGCGGCGATGGCTCGTTGGTCAGGCGCAGCCATACCGGGCCGGGCAGTTGTGCGGTGTCGATGGCAAACACGGGTGAGCGGTCCGGGACGGACCATTCGGCCACGGGCACATGGTCGCCGGCCACCTGCTCCTTCCAGCCTTGGGCGGGATCGCCCTGGTGAAAGTTCACGCGGTCCGTGAAGGCGCCGCCGTCGAGCATCAGGTACCAGCGCTGGGCGGGGTCGAGTTCCGGCAATTCAAACCGCATCCACAGTGCCGCGCCCTTGAGCTGGAAGCCGCGGGGGGAGGTCAGTGGTTCGAAGTCGGCCCCCTTCGCAACCACCTCCTCGATGGTCTGTTCAGCGGTGGGGTCGAGCAGGATGCGCCCCTGCATCGTGATGTCGCGCAGGGTGGTGTTGTTGTCCTGGATACCAGGATCGGTAAGGGGCTGGGCCATGGCCAGGGTGGTCCAGCAGAAACTGGCCAGCAACAGCAGGGCCGCCCAGCGGGCCAACGAAGCCTTGGCGCTAAGACGTGTCATGGAAGCATCGTAGCCGCTGGTGTTGTTCATGGGGAACGCACAAAGGGTCGGTTGTCGGACTTATTGCCTGAAAAACCGTGTCAGGCGCGCTGGTTCTGTTGCTGTTTTGCAGCAGAAGGCCGCCAGGTGCCGGCGGTGGTCAGGCGGTCTTCCAGCCGGTTGATCCACGCGCTGGCCTTGGGGTCGTCGCTCCACTCGGCCACGGTGTCCATCATCGGGTTCAACACCTGGTCGGGCAGGGTCAGCGGCCGGGTCTGGTCCAGCAGAAATCGCGTGAGCATGTGATAGCCGATGGTGCGCGTGAACAGCCGCACGATGGAGAAGCGCGACGAGATCAGCCGCACCACCGCATCGACCGCACGCACCAGCACCAGCCCCAGACGGAACAGCAGCCGCGAGAGCAGCGGCACGTGTTCGTCCACACCAATGTCGCGCGCGGTCTGTCGTCCGATCAGCCATTGCGTGAGCGGCACCGGAACATGTCGCAGCACCGGCACATGGATGCTGTTCGCCATGGTGTTCATGAGCGCACGGCCCAGGGCGGGGCGCGCGTCGGGGGTGACGACCACCGTTCGAGCGCGCGCCTGGATCCGATCGAACAGCGTCGCCGCTTCCTCCATGGTGTGCGCCATCCATTCGCTTCGGATGCCCAGCACATGGCCCACCACGTTCCAGGCGTGCAGGTAGGCCTCTTCGTCTTCGTGCGACAGGCGTTGCCCCAGCTTGCGCATGCCATTGAGGAACACGTAGCTGAAGGTCAGCAAGGTGTAGGCCAGTTCGATCTGGTTGCAGGGCACGCCCTGGGCGTCCACGTCCCAGCCGTGGTCCGACATGGCCTGGTGCATGCCTGCGGGCTCGCCCATCTGGCGGCGCGGCACGAGACCGCGCACCTGGGCCGGGTTGCCGCGCAGGATCAGGTGGCGGATGGTGGCGTGGATCAGGCGCACCTTGAGCACCTGCGCCACGCCCGTGCCACCGGGGCTCATCAGGCCGCCGCGCATCATCACGGGGAACACCATGGCCGCGGTCTGGCGGATGCGGTGTTCGGTGTGCGCTTCGAGCTGGCCGGCGATGTGCAGCACCCCGGCCAATTGCGGCAGCACATAACATTCCGGCAGGCTGGCGCAGAACAGCAGCGTGCACGACATGGCGCCGTGCGACATAAAAAGGTTTTCAGCGCGGGCCACTTTGGTCGCGTCGGCCCAGTGGGGCAGGTGGGCGGCACTCTGCAGGTAGTCGTGCAACACCTCCGTGACGGAGGCTTCTTCGCCCGGGCTGGACACGGGGCGCACCGCCGGCCACTTCAGCAGCGTGCCGTTGTGCGTCCACCCGGCCATGAGGCGGGTGGCCTCGTTCAGGCGTGCGGTGGCGTTCGGCCCATCCATGGTGAGTGTGGAGCTGGGCAAGGGGCGCTCGCCCACCAGACGGGAGACGGTGTCGTCGGCCAGCGGGTCGCCCACGTGTTCCATGGCTGCCATGGAAGCCACGGCAATCACGGGTGAGCTTCCGCTCGGAGAGCCAGGTTGTGAGCTGACGTGGGATAAGCCCTGTACGGTGTTCATGGCGTCACACCCTTGACAAAAGGGCCGTTCGGTTGAATCCACTGGAACCAGGCCACCCCCGCGATGAACAGCGGGATGCCCATGGCGAAGAAGGCGATGGCGCGCACCTCGATCGGGTGGCCCCAGATCATCTGGAACACCAGGCCGCTTGCATAGATGAGCAGCGGCACCAGCACGGCGCGGCTCACCAACGGGTCGGTCAGCGAGGGCGCCACCGGGCGTGCCCGCCACTGGAAGCTGGCCACAATGGCGAAGCCGATGATCATCCAGCCCACGAAGCCCTGCAGGGTTTCACCGAACCAGCCACCGTCCTTCTTTTCCATGATCCAAGCCTTGAGCACGAACACAAAGTAGGGGTCGGCGCCCAGGTCGAAGGCGGTCACGATCAGGGCGGCCAGCCAGGCGGTGAGTCCGCCGGTGATCCAGCCGGGCGCGGCCAGCACCGGCCGGCGCCACAGGATCAGGCAGGCCATCACGTAGCCCAGCAATGTGAGCGCAAACCACATCATGGGAATCACCAGCGGCACATCGCCCAGGGTGACGCCGAGCACGTCGGTGTAGGTGTAGTGACCGAAGAACCAGCCGCGCGACGAGCCCATCTGCTCGGCGAACCAGCCCACGGCCAGTGCCAGCGCGGCAAACCCGTTGGCCCGCACACGGCCCAGCAGCACGTGCGCCGCCCACAGGCTCACCAGGAACATCACCACCGATGCGGCATTGAGCGCCAGCGTCTGCAACGGGTACCTGAAGGCGGTGAACAGCAGCAGCCCCGCCAGCAGGGCAGTCAGTGCCAGGAACTCGGGCGTGCGAATGCGCGGTGAACCCACAAATCTCTCCTCCGGGTTGGACAACGTTCCCTGCTTGCGCGGCGCTTCAAGGCTCCCGTCGTCCGGTGCAGATGCCCGGCGAACTCGGGCGTTGCGGCCGTCTTGTCGTGGTGTGGGGGTGGCCTGCCGGTGTCGCTGACGCGCACATGGCATGCCGGGCTCATTCTAGGTGAACACTTTGTAACAAGTGCGTGAGGCCGCGCGCGATCCGGCCGTTGTGCCGACAGCCGGGCCTTTGGGTCTGCCGAGCGGCAGGGGCCTCAGGGATCCGATGGTGTGGCGCGCACGCGCGCAACGGCTTGCGCCAGGCCTTGCCAGGGTGGCTGCCCGGGCGCGAAACGCTGGCGCATGTAGCTGGCCAGCTCGGCGATCTGCGCATCGCTCAGCGCGTGGCGGAACGCCGGCATGAAGCCGAGTTCAGGCCCGGCCGGGTCGCGCACACCTTCCAGGATGGCGCGCAGCACGTTGTCGGGCCGCTCGCTGTGCAGGTTGGTGTTGAGCGCCAGCGGTGACTGCGTGCCCAGCAGGCGGGGGCCGTCGCCGTCGTGGTGGCAGGCGGCGCAGGCGCCGTCGAACATGCGCTGGCCGTTGCCAAGCAGGGAGGGTGCCTGTGCAGCCGCCCGGGCCACCACGGCCTGTGCTTCGGCGGCCTCGTCGTTCACGGGCGCCTGGAACGCGCCCAGGTAGGTAGCCATGGCGCGGATGTCGTCATCCGGCAGCGCGGCGAGCTGCTGCACCACCGGTGCCATGGGTCCGGTGGCCATGCCGTGGTGGCGAGAATGGCCGCTGCGCAGGTAGCGGTACAGCGCGTCGATGCTCCAGGGAACCGGCGCCTTGTTCAATGCGGTGAGCGCCGGGGCCTCCCAGCCGTCGACCACCGCGCCGCTCAGGTAGGCGCGGCCGCCCTGTTCGGCGCCCAGGCCGTTGCGCGGCGTGTGGCAGGCGCCGCAGTGGCCCACGCCGTTGACCAGGTAGGCGCCCCGGTTCCATTCCACGGTTTGGCTGGGGTCGGGCTGGTAGGGCCTGGGGTCGTGGAACAGCGCGTTCCAGCCGGCCATGAGGGCGCGCTGGTTGAACGGGAAGGCCAGATCGGTGGATGGCGGCGCGGCCGCCACCGCTGGCTGGCTCATCAGGTAGGCGTAGAGGGCGGTGAGGTCGTCGTCGCTCAGGCGGGCAAAGGCGGTGTACGGGAATGCCGGGTACAGATGGCGGCCGTCGCGCGAGACGCCTTCGCGCATGGCACGCTGGAAGGCGCTGAACGACCACCGGCCGATGCCGGTGTCAGGATCGGGTGTGAGGTTGGTGGTGTAGATGGTGCCGAACGGTGTGGCCATGCCGCGTCCGCCCGCGTTGGGCACACCGCCCGGTGTCGTGTGGCACACCACACAGTCACCCGCTGCGGCCAGCACGCGGCCGCGTTCGATGGTGGCGGCGGTGTAGACCGACGCGCTGGCGGGTGCGACCGGCGCAATGGCCGGACGCCAGCCGAGCAGCGCGGCGCCCACGCCCAGCGAGCCTGCGGCCAGCGCCAGCACACGCGCCCAGCCGGAACGGCGGCGCGGCCAGGGCGCGCTGGCGGGCACCTGGCGTTCCGGTGCGGGTGCAGGCGCTGCCTGCTGCGGTGCAGGCAAGGGGTTGAGGGCGGCGCGCACCACCTCGGGCGTGAACGGGGGCTGGCGGAAGCGCACGCCGGTGGCGTCGAAGATGGCGTTGGCAATGGCCGCCGTGCCGGGCACCGAAGACGACTCGCCCGCGCCCAGCGGCGGCTGGTCCGGGCGCGGCATCATCATCACGTCGATCACCGGCACCTCGCGGAAATTCAGGATGGGGTAGCTGCCCCATTCCGCATTGGCCACCGTGTTCCTGGCGGGTTCGGTGCTCACGCGCTCTTTCAGCGCGCGGCTGGTGGTCTGGATCACGTTGCCGTGGATCTGGTGCTGCACGCCAGCGGGGTTGATCATCAGCCCTGCGTCGTGTCCCACAACCACGCGCTTCACATGCACTTCGCCCGTCTTCTGGTTCACATCCACATCGGCCACCCAGGCGGCCCAGGCGGCACCGAAGCCCGGCCACTTGCTGTGCACATAGCGCGCATAGGCCACGCCCTGGCCGTGCAGGATGTCGCCGGTGCGGCCCTGCTGCTGGGGTTCGGTGTGCGGCCGCCAGCCGGCGCGGCGCGCGGTGGCTTCCAGCAATTCGTGTGCGCGCGGGTCCTTGAGCAGGCGCAGCCGGAAAGCCACCGGGTCTTCTCCTGCCGCGGTGGCCAGCTCGTCCACATACGACTCGTGCGCGAACGAATTGGGCAGGGCCGACACACCGCGCAGCCACGACGCGCGCAGGATGGGCGGCATGTCGTGGATGGCCACGCGCAGCGCCGGGTAGTCGTAAGGCGGGCGCGCGGTGCGGTCGCCCATTTCATAGGCCTGCGCGGTGGGTTCGATGGTGCGCGTGAGCAGCAGGGCCAGCGTGGGCGCGCCGTTGGACGGGTAGCTGGTGGTGAAGTCGTAAGCCGCGCTGCCATCGGCCTGCAGGCCTCCATCCACGGTCATCCACTGCGCGGCGCCCTTGGGTTCCCACAGGTGTTCCTGTTCGCGTGTGAGCTGCACCCGCACCGGCGCGCCCACCGCGCGCGACAACAATGCCGCATCGGCCGCCACGTCGTCGGCGCCGTTGCGGCCGTAGCAGCCGGCGGCTTCCATGCGCACCACCTCAATGGCCACGTCGGCCAGGCCGGTCAGGCGCGACAAGTCGAGCCGCAGCACATGCGGGTTCTGTGTGCCGGCCCACACGGTGAGGCGCTCGCCTTGCCAGTCGGCCAGCGCGCACGAAGGCCCGATGGACGCGTGCATCTGGTAGGGCCACAGGTAAGTGCGTGACAGGCGTTGTTCGACACTGGCGGTGGCGGCCTCCACGTCGCCTTCGTCCACCAGCACGCGTCGGGTGGACGGGTTGGCGCGCAGGGCCTGTTCGATGTCGTCGGTGCGGGGCAGGCCGGGCCAGTCCTTCCACACCACGCGCAGTTCGCGCGCCGCCTGATCGGCGTGTTCCTCGCGCTCGGCCACCACGCCCACGAAGTCGCGGATCACCACCACGGCCCGTACACCGGGAATGTGGGCGATGGAGCTTTCGTCCACCGATTCCAGCGTATTGCCGATGAAGTCACCGTGGTCGGCACCGGCATAGGGCGGACGCACCACGCGACCGTGCAGCATGCCGGGCACGCGCATGTCGTGCACGAAGCTGAGTTCGCCGGTGGCCTTGGCCGGAATGTCCACGCGCGCCGTGGAGGTGCCCACGATGCGGTAGTCGCTGGGTGGCTTCAGTGGCGTGCTTGTATCGAGCGTCAGTTCGAAGCGCTGTGTGTTGAGCAGATCACCGTAGCTCACGCGGCGACTGGCATCGCCTGCCACCTGCACCACGCCGTCGTTCACCACCAGCGCCGCCGCCTCGCATTGCAGGTGCTGCGCCGCGCGCGCCACCAGGAAGGCACGGGCTTGCGCGGCGGCCAGGCGCAGCGGCACGGCGTGGATCTGGATCGAGGCGCTGGCAATGGTGGCACCCTGGTTGGGTGCCCGCGCAGTGTCGCCCAGCACCATGCGCACCCGGGCCATGCCCACGTCGAGTTCTTCGGCCACGATCTGCGCCAGCGCGGTCTGGATGCCGGTGCCCAGGTCCACATGGCCGTGCAGCGCCACCACCTCACCGTCGTCCCACACGGAGAGCAGAACCTCCACCCCCTCGGCTGGGTTGCCGGGCACGGCCGCAGGTTGGCCGGGCGTGGGCGGTGGGGGCGGCGGCGGGTCGCGGGTGATCAGCAACACACCGCTGGCCTGCAGGAAGTCACTGCGCGTGCGCAGGGTGGCCAGGCGATCGGATGCACTCATGCTGCTCTGCTCCCCGCCATGCGGTCCGCCGCCATGAGCACGGCCCGCACGATCTCCACGTGCGTGCCGCAACGACACAGATTGCCGGAGAGCGCCTGGCGCACCTCGGTCTCGGTGGGCTGCGGGTTCTCGGTCAGCAGGGCGGTGGCCATCATGATCATGCCGTTGAGGCAGTAGCCACATTGCGCCGCCTGTTCGTCAATGAAGGCCTGTTGCACAGGGTGTGGCGCATCCCGGCTGCCCAGTCCCTCCAATGTGGTGATGGCGCGCCCCTTCACGCCCCCGGCCGGGATCACGCAGGCCCGTGCGGCCACGCCGTCGACCAGCACGGTGCAGGCGCCGCACTGGCCCAGCCCGCAGCCGTACTTGGGGCCGTTGAGGCCACAGTCGTTGCGCAGCACGTCCAGCAAGGGGGCGCTGGCCTGTGCGGCCACTTCGCGGGGTTCTCCGTTGACGGTCAGGGTGAGCATCCGGTGAGCGCGGTCCGATCCGTGGGGTGAGGGCACTGTAGCGCAGCGTTGCTCCAGGCTTCAGCCCAGGGCGATGTCGGCCGACTGGATGCGCTTCACGCCCTTGGCGGTCATCTGTTTCCAGGCGGCGGCCAGCGAGCCGTTGAGGTCGATGCCGCGCGAGGCGTCTTCGATCACGAAGGTCTGAAAGCCCATGCCCTGCGAGTCCAGCGCCGTCCAGGCCACGCAGAAGTCGGTGGCCAGCCCGCACACATACAGCTTGCTGATGCCGCGTTCCTTGAGGTAGCCCGCCAGGCCGGTGAGGGTCTTGCGGTCGGCTTCCTGCAGCGCGGAATAGCTGTCCACCTGCGCATGAAAGCCCTTGCGGATGATGGCCTGTGCGTGCGGAATGGACAGCGCCGGATGCAGCTCGGCGTCCTTCGTGCCTTGCACGCAATGGTCCGGCCACAGCACCTGCGTGCCGTAGGACAGGTCGATGGTCTCGAACGGTTTCTTGCCCGGGTGGGTGCTGGCGAACGAGGCGTGGTCTTCGGTGTGCCAGTCCTGCGTGAGCACCACGTTCTTGAAGCCCTTGGCTAGCCGGTTGATCACCGGCACCACCTCGTCGCCCTTGTCCACCGGCAGCGTGCCGCCTGGCACGAAGCAGTTCTGCACGTCCACCACGATCAGGGCAGACGCCGCATCGGGCTTGATCGCGCCAGTGGCCAGGGAGGTGAGGGGCCAGCCAGCGCCGGCCACCAGGCTCAGGGTGGCGCCACGCAGCAGGTTTCGGCGATGCATCGGTTTCATGGTGACCTCTTTCGGTAAAAGGACGGAAGCGGAAAGATCTACACACGAGCACGATGCGTGCCCATGTGCGGCGATCCCTAGACGCTCAGATAGGCACGCCGCACGGCTTCGTCCTCGGCCAGTTCGGCCATGGCGCCGGCGTAGCGGATCTCGCCTTTTTCCAGCACATAAGCACGGTCCGACACCAGTTCGGCGAAGTGCATGTTCTGCTCGGACAGCAGGATGCTCACGCCCTGCGCCTTCAGCGCCAGGATCATCTGCACCATTTGCTCCACGATCACCGGTGCCACGCCCTCGGACGGTTCGTCCAGCAGCACCAGGTAGGGGTTGCCCATGAGGGTGCGCGCCACGGTGAGCATCTGCTGCTCGCCACCGCTCATGCGGCCTCCCGGGCGGTTCGGCATCTCGCCCAGGTTGGGAAACAGCTGGAACAAGGCCTCGGGCGTCCACACTGGTGCGGCGCTGCCGTCGGGCCATCGCCGCGGCGGCTGGCGGCCCACTTCCAGGTTCTCCATCACGCTCAGGTCGGTGAAGATGCGCCGGTCCTCCGGCACAAAGCCCAGGCCGCGCGCAGCGATGGCGTGGGCCTCGCTTCGCGACACGTCTTGCCCCATGAAGCTGGTGCTGCCGCGCCGCTTGGGCACCATGCCCATGATGGTCTTGAGCGTGGTGGACTTGCCCGCGCCATTGCGGCCCATCAGCGCCACCACTTCGCCCCGGCACACCTGCAGGTCCACGCCAAACAGGATCTGCGCCGCGCCATACCAGGCCGACATGCCTTTCACGTCCAGCAGAACCTCCCTGGGTGCCGTGTCGGCAAAGGCCGCAGGGGCATCGTGTTGATCCAGCAGCGTCATGCGGCCTCCTGCAGGGACGGGGTTCCAGGGGTCTTCTTCTCGAAAGTCTTGCCACTGCCGAAGTACACCTCCTGCACCTTGGGGTGGTCGCGGATTTCGGCCGGCTGGCCCTCGGCAATCAGGCGACCGCGCGCCAGCACGATCATTCGGTCGGCATAGGCGAACACCACGTCCATGCTGTGTTCGGTGAACAGCACGGCCATGCCGCGCTCCACCACCAGGCGCTTGGTCAGGGCCATCAGCTCGTTGCGTTCCTTGGGCGCCATGCCGGCAGTGGGTTCGTCCATCAGCAGCAGCTTCGGGTCGTTGGCCATGGCAATCGCCAGCTCCACCCGCTTCACATCGCCATAGGCCAGCACGCTGCAGGGTCTGTCAGCCTGGGCGGCCATGCCCACCTGGTTCAGCAGGGCGAGCGCCTCGGCGCGTTTGTGCTCGGCCGCTTTGCGCCACAGGGAAAACAGGCGGCCGTCGGCCGAGATCAGCGCCATCTGCACGTTCTCCACCACGGTGAGCGAAGAAAAGGTCTCGGCGATCTGGAAGGTGCGTCCCACCCCCAGGCGCCAGATCTCGCGCGGCTTCAGGTCGGTGAGTTCGCGCCCACCCAGTGTGATTGAGCCGGTGTTGGGTTTGATCTGGCCGTTGACCATGTTGAAGGTGGTGGACTTGCCCGCCCCATTGGGGCCGATCAGTGCCAGCAGTTCGCCCGGCGCCACCTCGAAGCTGATGCCATCGACAGCCTTGACGCCGCCGAACGATTTGCCGAGTCCTTGAACAGTCAATAAGCTCATAGAACAATCCTCCGTGCTGTGCACTGCGGGGCTGAGCGCCTTCGGAGCGGCCGGGCGGCGCTCATGAGCGCACCTCGCCCGCGTCGCGGCGGCGGTCAAAGATCTGGCGGAAGAAGCCCGCGATGCCCTGCGGGAACAAAAGCACCAGCAACAGAATGATGGCGCCCAGCAGCGCGCGCCAGTAGTCGGTGCTGCGCGCCACCGTGTCGTGCAGCCAGGTGAAGGTGACCGCGCCCACCACCGGGCCGGCCAGGGTCTGCAGGCCACCCAGCAGCACCATCACCAGGCCATCAACCGACTTGCCCACGGCAATGGCCTCGGGCGAAATGCTGCCTTTGGAAAACGCGAACAGCGCACCGGCCAGGCCGGCGAACACACCCGCAATCACGAACGCCATCCATTGCACCCGCTTCACGTCGATGCCGATGGCGTCGGCCCGCAGCACCGAGTCGCGCCCGGCACGCATGGCGTAGCCAAAGGGGGAGAACAGCATGCGACGCAGCGCGATCACGCCGACCACCACCAGGGCCAGCGTGAGGTAGTAGTAGGTGGTCTTGTCCGCCAGCCACGCGGACGGCCACACCCCGGTCAGGCCGTTGCTGCCACCGGTGAAGTCGTCCCACTGGTACACCACCGCCCAGGTGATCTGCGCGAAGGCCAGCGTGAGCATGGCCAGATACACCCCCGAGAGGCGCACCGCGAACCAGCCGAACAGCAGCGCCCCCAGGCCAGCGGCCAGCGGCGCGGCCAGCAGGGCCGCTTCCATGGGCAGGTTCAGTGTGCGCATGAGCAGCGCGGCGGCGTAGGCACCGAGGCCGAAGTAGGCCGCATGACCGAAGGAGTGCATGCCTGCCGGGCCCATGATGAAGTGCAGGCTGGCGGCGAACAGCGCGGCGATCATCAAGTCGATCATCAGCACCGTGATGTAGGGCGAGGCGGTGGTCAGCGGCGGCATGGCCACCAGCAACAGGATCAGCACCGCACTGCCGACCATGAAGGGCAGGCCCGGTGGTCGCAGCGGTGCTTCGGCTGCGCCCGCGTGGCGGCTGGCACCCTGTGGCTTGCCCATCAGGCCCCAGGGGCGCAGCACCAGCACCGCGGCCATCACCAGGAATTCCACCACCAGGGTGAGCTTGGAAAAACTCACCGGAATACCAAACACATCCACGAGTCCTAGCCAGATGCAGATGGCCTTGAGTTCTGCAATCAGCAGGGCCGCCACATAGGCACCCGGGATCGACCCCATGCCACCCACCACCACCACCACGAAGGCAGCGCCGATGGTGTGCAGGTCCATCTCCAAGTTGGCCGGCTCGCGCGGCAATTGCAGCGCACCGCCCAGGCCCGCCAGCATCGCACCCAGCGCGAACACGGCGGTGAACAGCCAGGCCTGGTTCACGCCCAGCGCACTCACCATCTCGCGGTCCTGCGTGGCGGCGCGCACCAGCGTGCCCCAGCGAGTGCGGGTGAGCAGCAACCACAGCAGGCCCAGCACCGCCGGCCCCACCACGATCAGGAACAGGTCATAAGTGGGGAACTGTCGGCCCAGAATCATCACCGAGCCTGAAAGCCCTGGCGCCCGCGGCCCCAGCAGTTCTTCGGCGCCCCACAGCCACAGCACGCCATCGCGCAGCACCAGCACCAGTGCAAATGTGGCCAGCAACTGGAACAGTTCGGGCGCGCGGTAGATGCGGCGCAGCAGCACCATCTCCACCACCGCCCCCAGCACACCCACCGCCAGGGCCGCCAGCAGCAGCGCCGGCCAGAACCCCAGCCCGGTGCCCAGCCAGCCCACCATGGAATAGGCCACGTAAATGCCGATCATGTAGAACGACCCGTGCGCGAAGTTCACGATGCGCGTCACACCAAAAATCAGCGACAAGCCCGCCGCCACCAGAAACAGCGAAGAAGCCCCAGCCAGCCCGTTGAGCAACTGAACCACAAAACCCGAAAAATTCATGAACACACCTCAGGCAGTGGGTGTTGCAGTGACCGGCGTGAGCCGCAGCAAGTGAACGCGTGCAAGTTCATGAATGCTTCCTTAAGTGAGAAGAGAGGCGCAGCTTTGGATCAACAAACGCAACGCCTGAGGTGCCCCCATCCAGGGGCAACGAGGGTCCGGCTCCGCCGGCCCAAGCTGCCGTCCCCCCTCCCAGCGCCGAAGGCGCGCCAGAGAGGGGGGAAGCCGCGTCAGCGGCGCAGGGGGGTGCCCCTCATTCCGCCGGACGCAGTTTCTTCGCTTCGGCCGCAGGCGGCAGGTAAGCCGCACCGTCCAGATACCGGTAATCCACCATCACACCCTTGCCACCTTCGTTCTTGGTGCGGCCCACGTAGCCACCCATGGTCGACTGGTGGTCTTCAGGCCGGTAGGTGATGGGCCCGAACGGTGTGCTCACCTGCAGGCCACGGAACGCGGTGATGAGTTTTTCCGTGTCGGTGGAGCCGGCCTTCTTGATGCCCTCACCCAGCGATTTGATGGTGCTGTAGCCCACCACCGAACCCAGGCGCGGGTAGTCGTTGAACTTGGCCTGGTAGGCGCTCTGGAAGGCCTTGTGCTCGGGGGTGTCGATGCCGTACCAGGGGTAGCCGGTGACCAGCCAGCCATTGGGGGCTTCGTCCTTCAGCGGGTCCATGTACTCCGGCTCGCCGGTGAGCAGGCTCACCACTTCGCGGTCCTTGAACAGGCCACGCGTGTTGCCTTCGCGGACAAAGCGCGCCAGGTCGGCACCAAAGAGCACGTTGAAGATCGCGTCGGGCTTGGCGTCGGCCAGGGCCTGCGTCACGCTGCCGGCGTCCACCCGGCCCAGCGGCGAAGCCTGTTCGGTCACGAACTCGATGTCGGGCTGTGCCTCTTTCATCAGCTTCTTGAAGGTGGCGGCGGCCGACTGCCCGTACTCGTAGTTGGGGTACACCAGCGCCCAGCGCTTCTTCTTCATCTTGGACGCTTCAGGCACCAGCATGGCCACCTGCATGTAGGTGGACGGGCGCAGGCGGAAGGTGTAGCGGTTGCCGTTGTCCCACACGATCTTGTCGGTCAGCGGCTCGCCGGCCAGAAAGAAGAATTTTTTCTGCTTGGCGAAGTCGGTGAGTGCCAGGCCGATGTGCGAAAGGAACGAGCCGGCCAGCACGTCAACCTTCTCGCGCGAGACCAGTTCTTCGGCCACGCGTACGGCGTCGCCCGGGTTGGCGTTGTCGTCGCGCACCACCAGTTCCACCTGGCGACCGTTCAGGCCGCCGGCCTTGTTGATCTCTTCCACCGCCAGTTCCATGCCCTTCTTGTAGGGCTCCAGGAAGGCAGGCTGTGCCTTGTAGCTGTTGATTTCGCCGATCTTGATCACGCCCTGGGCATGGGCGGTGGAGGCGACCGTGCCGCAGGCGATTGCGGCGGCGAGGGCAAGAAAGTGACGGCGTGCAAGCATGGGGCGAACTCCTGGGTGAAAGGGAAGGGGAAGAACGGGTTGGGCGAAGTGAACGTCGATGCGAACGGTGATGTGTCGGGACCGGTCCTGAGCGCTCAGCGCAGGCCGTCCTCTCCCTGAATTTCGTGGGCCTGCAGACCGCCCACACGTGGCAGCGGGCGGCCGCTGTCGGTGACAACGACCGCCACCACGATCTCGTTGGCGCGCGGCGCGTCGGACACGCGCGCCTCCATGGCGTCGAAATGGCTGCGCACGAAGGCGGCGTCCTTGTGGCCCAACGGCACGTCGATGGCTGTGCCCAGCCCGCCATGCTTCTTGCTCGATGGCACCAGGGCGGCGCCTTTTTCCACCGCCTTACGCAGCGGCGCGCCCAGCTTGGGATGCAGGATGGCCGCGGCATGCTCGAGCTCGCCGCCTTCACCCACGATGGCGGCCTTGCCGTAGCTCTGTGCCTGCGCGGGCTCAATGCCCAGGGCCCGCACACAACGCTCACCCAGCATGCCGCCCAGTTCTTCACCGATGGCGATCAGCTCATCAAGGTTCTCACTGTAGCGGCCCGCGTAGGGGTTGTGGATCACCGCCATGGCCAGCGCCCTGCGCGTCGGCGGGGACACCGGTTGCCCCATTTCGATGTGGACTTCATCCACCTGCACCACGACTTTGCGTATCTGGCTTTTCATGTGATTTCCTTGTTGGCTGGTGTGTGGAACGAGGCTGCGCCTCAGCGCAGGCCGTCCCAGCGGCTGATGTCGTTGGCGTGCAGGCCGCCCACCCGGGCGTGCACGCGGGCGCCGGTGCTCATGGCCAGGATGAACACGATCTCGTCGGCCAGCGGTGCGCCGGGCATGCGCACTTCCATGGCGTCGAAATGGCTGCGCACGTAGGCGGCGTTGATGTGGGTGAGCGGCACATCCAGCGCGGCCCCCGGCGGCCCCACCTTCTTGGTCGACGGCACAATGGCCAGCGCATTGGCTGGTTGGCCCTTGGGGCCATCGGCGCGCCCTTGCGCGTAGGCGGTGGCGTCGCCCTTCCAGCCCAGCAGTTCGCGCATGGCGTAGCCACCGGGCACGTGCCACAGGGCGCCGTGCTCCAGCTCGCCCGCCGCACCCACGATGGATCCCTTGCCGTAGCCCTGGATGGCTTCCACTGGCACGTCCATGGCCACGCGCAGGCGCTGTGCCATGTTCACGCCCACCGCCTGCAGCTGATCCATCATGGGCAGGATGTCGGGCTCAAAACGGCCTGCAAATGGGTTGCGCAGCAGCACCGCTATGGCACCGCGGCGCAGCGGTGTGGCCGCAGGCGGTCCGAACTCGTGGTGGATGTCTTCCACGTGGGTGAACACGCGGCGGATCTCGATCAGGCTGGCAGGGGTGGTCATGGGGATGGTGAATGCAGGGTCATGCACTTGCAAAAGAGGTTCGAACGTCGTGTTCCAGCGCCCAGGCATTGCCGGTATGTCCAGGCTCGCCGCCGGCTGTGGCGCTCCAGCCCTGGCACACGATGACGGCCGACCAGATCAGGTCGGACGCCTGCAATTCCCGGGCCATGCGCTGGCCGGCGCGCACCGCGCGCAGCACGGTGGCCTGGTCCAGTGGCGGCACATGAAAGGTCACGGGCCTGTCTCCCAGGTCGGTGTCGTGGCGCAGTTCGTTCGCCGGGCGGCGCTCGATGCGCGCGTCAGGCACATTGACCGCATTCGCGATCAGGGTGGCGGCCACGTCGGCCTGTGCGGCGGTACGCGCGAGCACGGTGACGCTGTCGGCAATGCCGAGGGAAAAACTGCGCCCGCGCCAGCCGCTGGTGGCCACGCCGCGCACCGGCAGCGTGGCGTGCACCGTCATGTGGCCGTCGGTCTGCAGCGGCAACATGGCGGCCGCGGCGTCAAAACGCGCGAGGTCGGCGAACAGGCCCACACGGATCGACTCGCCGGGTGCCAGGTGCAGCGCCACGTCGCCGCCGTTGTTCACCCAGGCCCGCTGAATCCCGGGGCGCGCGTAATGCTCGATCAGTTCCTGCGCCACCGAACCCGCCACCGCCGCCATGGGCGTGACGAAGCCCGCGCGGTAGGGCTGGCAGGCCTGCCACATGCGGCGCGCCACCGATCCGGTCAGCTCGCAACGATCGCCCACCGGCTGGCGCAGCGCAGGCAGTTCGCACACCAGCTCGTCCAGCACGGTGGCAAATCGCAGCCAGGCCGCTTCATGCGCCGCCTGCACGGCGGATGTCTCGCCATCGGCACCGATCACGATGTCGATGGGACCGTGCTGGAAATGCCAGCGCTGACCGGGCAGGGTTTGTCGTTCCGCGCTCATGGTCGTCCGCGTTCAGCCCAGCATGGGCGGTTCGCCCAGGGGCCAGGTGTTGGCAGGCGGCAGCGCTTCCATGCGCCGTCCGGTGGGGGCACCGTCGTTGTGCCAGGCGCCGTGGGCCAGCGCGTCGGCCAGCGATCGCACGTAACCCATGTGGCCGCCGACGGCGCGGTAGTCGTCGAGCTTCATGCTGAATTCGATCGGCGCCACGATGGCCGGGGTGGGCACGGTGCCGAAGCTGTTGTCGGGCATGCGCATCACGTCCACCATCACAGTGATGCCGCCGCCCGGCCACACATAGGCCGGTGCGCCACCACAGGTGACGTTGATCAGCGACTGCTTGATGGCGCGTGTGAGCTGCACCGGGTTTTCGGTGACGCCGGCCCGCAGGCTGCCACCGGCGCCGCCAAGGAACAGCACGGTGGCCAGTGAAGGTTCGCAGTTTTCGCCAATGCGGGCGACCGTGTGTGCGACCGCTTCAGGCATGGGCTTCTCACGCGGCACCAGGTTCTCGTCCAGCTCGAACCAGGCCGCATGTTCGCCGGTCGTGGAGACCATCAGCAGGCGCAAGCCCGGCCAGGCGAGTTCGGTATCCCAGCCTTCGATGATGGACAGCGGATCGGCGATGTCGGTGCCGCCCCAGCCGTTGCCCGGGTTGGCCACCTGAAAGAAGCGCCCGGGCGTGGACTTGCGGCCCCGGATGCGGATGCCCGAAGGCCGCATGCCCAGGCAGCGGCCCGCCTGATGCGGCGTCAGCACACCGGTGATGTGGTCGTCCACCACCACCACCTCGTCGGCATGGCCGAAGAACTGCCGCGCGAAGATGCCCACCGTGGCCGAGCCACAGCCCACGCGCATGCGTTGCTCCTCCACGCCATTGACGATGGGTGCCTTGCCCGCCTGGATCACGATCTGCGCACCGCCATCGATGGTGAACGCCACCGCCTGTTTGTTGCCCAGCGACTGCATCATGTCGCAGGTGATGCGGCCCTCCTTCTTGCTGCCGCCGGTGAGGTGGTGCACGCCACCCAGCGACAGCATCTGCGAGCCGTATTCGGCGGTGGTGATGTGCCCCACCACTTCGCCCTTGCAGCGCACGTTCGCCTGCTCGGGACCCAGCCAGCGGTCGGTGTCGATCTTCACCTTGAGGCTGCAGTAGCTGAAGATGCCCTCGGTGACCACGGTCACCAGATCCACGCCATCAGCCTGCGAGGCCACGATGAACGGCGCAGGCTTGTAGTCTGGATAAGTGGTGGATGAGCCGATGCCGGTGACGAACAGTTCGTTGGCCGGTGCGTCCGCCAGCAGGGCGGGCGTCTGGGGATCGCGTGCAGAAAACGCCACCACCTGCCCCTGGTCTTGCGCCAGCGTGCGCTGCAGCATCACCACCGGGTCCACCCTCACCAGCACGCCTGCCGCGTTGGCGTAGCGGTCACACGCACCCGTCTTGTCCGGCGAGATCTGGCACAGCACCGGGCAGGCGTTGCATTCCACCTTGTCGCCCGCCATGCGCTCGTTGCGCGGGGCCGAGCGCTCCAGGAACTGCAGATCGGGGACGCCGTCCATCGCGGGCATGCCATCGGTTTTGGTGTGTTCTGTCATGTTCCGTGTGGGGCTTCAGGTGGTTGTCAAACCGCTTGTCCGATCGCTTTCGTTTGTGTAGCATTCACTGAATGAAAATGTTGTGAACACTACATGAAGTGCAATTTAAACCAATGTTTTCAGACGCGCAACACATTTTTTTCGCCCCGATTCGGGGCAGACCGGGAGCACCAAAATGACTCACGTTGTTGCAGACCCCTGCATTCGCTGCAAGTACACGGATTGCGTGGATGTGTGCCCGGTGGACTGCTTTCATGAAGGGCCCGAGTTCCTTGTGATCGACCCAGATGAGTGCATCGATTGCGCGGTCTGCATTCCCGAATGCCCCGTCAGCGCCATCCATGCGGACACCGAACTGCCCGCCAACATGGCGCATTTCCTGGCGTTGAACCAGCGTCTGGCGGCCACCTGGCCCGTGATCACGGCGCGCAAGGCGCCCCTGCCCGAAGCCGAGCGCTGGAAGAACGGCGAAAATAAGCTCCTTGACCTGGAGCAAACCTCCGGCGCCCCACGCTGAAGCCGCCAAGACGACGCGGCATACTTGGCCCAACGCTTTTCAACCTCTGTTTCCCCTTCCAACCATGAGTGCCTTCAACGAAGAAACCGTCCTGAGCGTCCACCACTGGACCGACCGCCTTTTCACCTTCACCACCACGCGTGACCAGTCCCTGCGCTTCTCCAACGGCCACTTCACCATGATCGGTCTGCGCGTGAACGACAAGCCGCTGCTGCGCGCCTACAGCATCGTCAGCGCCAATTACGAAGAACATCTGGAGTTCCTGAGCATCAAAGTGCCGGACGGCCCGCTCACCTCGCGCCTGCAGCACATCCAGGTCGGCGACAAGATCATCGTGGGCCGCAAACCCACCGGCACCCTGCTGATCGACTACCTGCTGCCCGGCAAGCGCCTGTACCTGGTGTCCACCGGCACCGGACTGGCACCGTTCATGAGCATCGTGCGCGACCCCGAAACCTACGAGCGTTACGAGCAAATCATCCTGATTCACGGTGTGCGTCAGGTCGATGAACTGGCCTACCACGACGTGCTGGTCGAACACCTGCCGGCGCATGAACTGCTGGGTGAGATGGTGAGCAGCCAGTTGCGGTACTACCCCACGGTCACGCGCGAGTCCTACCGCAACACCGGCCGTGTCACCGAACTGATGAAATCGGGCAAGCTGTTCAGCGACCTGGGTCTGCCACCCCTGAACCCTGCCGAAGACCGTGTGATGATCTGCGGCAGCCCGGCGATGCTGCGCGACCTCAAGCACATGCTGGAAGAGCAGGGCTTTCCCGAAGGCAACACGTCCACGCCAGGTGCCTTCGTGATCGAACGGGCCTTTGCCGAGCAATGAATCCGGTGGGCCTGCCCACCAGGTCCGCCGCATTCCCCCCAGCGAGGGTTCTCCATGAGCACCAGCCCCCCCCGGCGCAGCGCCGCCGCCAAGACGCCTGTGGCGCGCCGTACCGGCACGCGGGCCATGGCGGCACAGGACACGCGCGACAGCATCCTGCGCGCGGCCACCAAGATCTTCGCCAAGCACGGTTTTTCGGGTGGCCGTATCGACGAGATCTCCAAGGCTGCGAAGTCGTTCGATCGCATGATCTACTACTACTTCGGGAGCAAGGAAGCGCTCTACATCGAGGTGCTCGAAGAGATGTACCGCCGCTTCAACGAGGCCGAGGCCACGCTGGAACTCAGTGGCGACCAGCCGGTGGAATCGCTCACGGCGGTGATCAGCTTCATGTGGAGCTTCTACCAGCGCAACCCCGAATTCATCACCCTGCTCAACGACGAAAACCTGCACCGTGGCAAGCACATCGCCAAGTCGCTGCGAGCCCGTGACTACTCCTCACCCGCGATCCAGATCCTGGAACAGGTGCTGGCCAGCGGGGCGCGAAAGAAACTGTTCCGCACCGGGCTCTCGGCGCGCGATGTCTACCTGATGATCGCGGCGATGAACTATTTCTACCTGTCGAACCGCTTCACGCTCTCGGCCTTTCTGGGCGAGAAGCTCGACAGCGCTGAAGCCCAGGAACACTGGCAGCGCTTCGTGATCGACGCCGTGCTGCGTGCGGTCAAAATCTGAACACTTCAAGTTTCAAAAGGCGCATGTGTCAGGGCAACCCAGGTTGCCCGTTTTTTTGCCTGCACGCCGTTGCCACCGGTTCGCATTGAATGTAGTATTTACTACATCAACCCACGAACACAATCAGGAGCAGCACACATGGCAGAGATAGCCGCCGGCGGTCCATCAGGCAAGGTCGTCATCCAGAACATCGGGCTCTTGCTCTCGGGCGATATCGATCGACCCATCCTGGATGCAGACACCATCGTGGTGCAGGACGGGCTCATCACGGCGGTGGGCAAGGCCGCCGACTGCGACACCGAAGGCGCGAATGTCACCATCGATGTGCGCCAGACCTGTGTGTGCCCAGGCCTGATCGACAGCCATGTGCACCCCGTGTTCGGCGACTGGACGCCACGCCAGAACCAGATCGGCTGGATCGACTCGACCATGAATGGCGGCGTGACCACCATGATCTCGGCCGGCGAAGTGCATTTGCCCGGGCGGCCCAAGGACATCGTGGGCCTGAAGGCCCTGGCCATCACCGCACAGCGCGCCTTCGACAACTTTCGCCCGGGCGGCGTGAAAGTGCTGGCCGGCGCGCCCGTGATCGAAAAAGGCATGGTCGAGCAGGACTTCAAGGACCTGGCCGACGCTGGTGTGAAGCTGTTGGGCGAAGTGGGCCTGGGCTCGGTCAAGGCCGGATACGAAGCACAGCAGATGGTGGCCTGGGCGCGCAAGCACGGCATCCAGAGCACCATCCACACCGGCGGGCCGTCGATTCCCGGCTCAGGCCTGATCGACAAGGATGTGGTGCTGGAGGCGGACGCCGACATCATTGGCCACATCAACGGTGGGCACACCGCCTTGCCGGAAGCCCACGTGTGCGAGCTTTGTGAAAAATCGTCCCGCGCCATCGAGATCGTGCACAACGGCAACGAGAAGGTGGCCATTGCCGCCGCACAGGCGGCACTGCAGCTCAAGTGCCCGCACCGGGTGATCCTGGGCACCGACGGTCCGGCGGGCTCGGGTGTTCAGCCCTTGGGCATGCTGCGCATGGTGGCGCTGTTGTCCAGCCTGGGCAACATCCCGCCCGAACTGGTGTTCTGCTTTGCCACCGGCAACACGGCCCGCATCCGGGGCCTGAACTGCGGCCTGATCGAAGTGGGCCGCGCCGCCGACTTCGTGTTCATGGACAAGGCCCAGCATTCGGCCGGCAAAGGCCTGCTGGAAAGTGTGGCGCTGGGTGACATTCCCGGCGTGGGCATGGTGATGATCGACGGCATCGTGCGCTGCGGCCGCAGCCGCAACACGCCGCCGGCCACAGAGATCCCGGTCGTTCTGTAGGCCCTAAGCCGTCTGCATGATCTGCTGCCACCCCGGCAGGTTCAGCAGCTCCACCTCCCCATAGTGCAGCTTCACCAGACCCTGCAGTTCCAGTTCGCGCAAGACCTTGTTGACCGTCTGCCGGGTCATGCCCAGCGTGGAGGCCAGTTGGTCCTGCGAGAGGTGCAAGCGGGTTCGCGGCGCGTCTTCCTTGAAACCGTAGCCATGGGCCACCAGCCAGAGCCGCTTGATCAGCCGGCTTCTTGCCGGCAATTGCGCGTCCAGCGGAATGAGCTGGTAGGCCCGGCGCAGCTTGCTCACGGCCAGGCGGGCGATGTCGCGCCAGCACCAGGCGTGCTGGTCCAGAAACGGCATCAAGTCGGCGCGGGCGACCGACAGCAACAGGGCCTGCTGTTCTGCCACCGCCACGTGTGAGCGAGGCTCGCCGTCGATGAACGACATCTCGCCGAACCAGTGCGAGGGGTCCAGCGTGGCCAGCAGGGGCATGGCGCCCGACGCGTCGGGGTAGTAGGCCTGCACCTGGCCGCTGAGCACGCAATAGAGCGCGTGGTCGGTCGCGCCGTGCTCGAACACCCGGCCTCCCGCAGACACCTTGCGCAGGCGACCGTGCAGAAGCAGCGCGTCCTGCAGAACCGCCGGGCAGCTGGCGTACCAGGCGTTGCCGAGCAGGGTCGGTTTCCAGACGGCGTTCTGTTCAGCGCGGGATGCCGGGGTCATGGGGATCAAATGAACAAACTGTCGGCCAATTGATATTCAGGATACAGGGCCGGGCCTAGTATGCCGAATCGGCGTACCCGTATGCGGTCCTGGCACGGCGGTGCGCCCGAGCGGGTACCGAACCTGTGCGCGCTTTCAGCTTCCCTACTTCCCGATGGAACCACAATGAAAAAGATCTCCCTGGCGCTGTCCCTGCTGGTCTGCGCCATCCATGCCTACATCCTCGCCATCGAGATGTTCTTCTGGAACAAACCGCTGGGCATGAAGACGTTCAACCTGGCGCCGGAGTTTGCCAACGCCACCGTGGTCATGGCGGCCAACCAGGGTTTGTACAACGGATTCCTGGCGGCAGGCATCCTCTGGGCGGTGATCTTCAAGCACAGGCAGAGTCTGGCCTTCGTGCTGACCTGCGTGGCGGTGGCAGGCATGTACGGCGCCTACACCTCGACCGCCAAGGCCTTGTTCGTACAGACCGTGCCCGCTGTGCTGGCGCTGGTGGCGCTGTACCTTTCGTCTCGCTCGGCCACCGGGTCGGCGCGCACAGGGCTCGCCGCCCGTTGAGCGCTTACAGCATCGGCCTTGTCAACATGCCCTGAAAGGCCTGCGCGCCGGTTGCTTTGAAGCGCCAGTCGTGTTTCACGACAGCCGCCCGCGCAACCAGCCGGCGAGATCGGCCACCACCTCCGCACCCACCGGCGACACGGCCGTGAAATGAATGCAAGCGTGGATGGCGCTTGGGTAGTGGCGGTGCTCGGTGGCCACGCCCGATTGTTCGATGCGTTGCGCGAGCGCATGGCCTTCGTCGCGCAGCGGGTCGTGGCCCATGGTGGCGACCCAGGTGGGCGGCAGGTTGGCCAGCGTGGGGGCGCTCAGCAAGGCGAAATCCGGGTGCCGCTTGAGTTCGTCGCGATCACCCAGGTAGCTGTCAATGAACCATTGCATGACGCCCAGGGTGAGAAACTTGCCTTCGCCGTTCTCAGCCATTGAGGCACTGGGCTCGCTGTGATGCTGCGCCACCGGATAGATCAGGCCCAGGGCGCGCGGCGGCATGATCGTTCCGGCCGTGCGCAGGCACGCGACGGTGGCCAACTGGGCTCCCGCGCTGTCGCCCGCGACGGCGACGCGTGACGGATCGACGCGCATGGCGCGCGCATGCGTTGCCAGCCACTGAAGCACGCAGATCACATCGTCCACGGCGGCGGGAAACGGGTGCTCCGGCGCAAGCCGGTAGTCCACCGCCACCACCACGGCACCCACGTCGTGGCACAGGGTGCGGCACACCGCGTCGTGGGTTTCAAGGTCGCCGATCACGTAGCCACCGCCATGCACATAGAACAGCGCGGGCAGTTCACCCACGGCATCGGGGTGGTAGATGCGCAGCTTGAGCGGTCCGCCAGGGCCGGGGATATGCCGGTCTTCCGTGGTCACGGCCGGTGGCGGCAAGCCCAGGCCGGCAGCGAGGTCGCGGTAGATCTGGCGCCCGATTTCAGGCGGCAGCGACTCCAGCGGCGGATTGCCCTGCGCCGCGGCTTGCGCCAGAAAACCAGCGAGGGCGGGGTCCATGGGTGCGCGGGGAAGTGTGGTGGGGATGGACATGGGTTCTCCTGAATCAGATGGATCAGATGGATCAGATGGATCAGATGGATCAGATGGATGTGGCCATGGACTCGCTTTGCAGAAACCACTTCTGCAGCAGCGCGTTGAAAACGGCGGGTTGTTCCAGCTGGGGGGTGTGTCCACAGTCCTGCAGCCGCACCAGTTCGGAACCGCTGCACAGGCTGTGCGCCGCGATGGAGTGGGCAATCGGCAGCACCACGTCCTGTTCACCGTGAACGATCCGCATGGGCATGCCCAGGCTGCCCAGAACCTGATGGGAACGGGCCCACACTTCCCGGCGCTGGCCGCCCAGTGTGGTCATGCCGCGAAGCAGCTTCAGGAAGTGAGCGGAGGCACCCGGCCTGTGCACGTTGCGCTCGATGGCGGTGCGCACCTGCGGCGTGATGGCATCGGGCCGCAGCACGATCGCCTTGATCTGTTGTGCCACCGCCATGGGGCCGGGCCTGTTCATCAGCTCCCCCAGCCAGGGCAGCGTCATCAGCTTGAAGGCGCCGAACACCTCGGCGCCCAGGGACGCCGAGTTGCACAGCACCAGGGATACGACACGGGCAGGCTTCTGGTCGGCCATGCGCAGGGACATGGCCGCCCCCAGCGAATTGCCCACCAGGTGCGCCTGCTCGATCCCCAGTTGGTCCAGCAGCTGCCAGGCCACGCGAGCCTGCCCGTCCAGGCTCATGGCGCTGGCCAGCTCATCCGACAGCCCGTGCCCGGGCATGTCCCAGGCGATCAGGCGCAAGGACTGACCCAGGGCGTCGAACTGCCGGTGCCAGAACTCCAGCGATTCGCCAATGCCGTGCGTCATCAATACCGAAGGTCCGGACCCTCCGCTGTCCCAATAGCGAATCCTGGCGCCGTCGATCTGCACGAAAGGGTCGTTCATGGTCGTTCCTTCTTTCAGAACGGGATGGTGGTCTTGAGCCAGAACTGGGTGCCCGCTGTGCGTGCGCGCACGCCAGACTCCTTGGCCAGCTTGGCGGTGATGAACCAGCCCTTGCCGCCGTCGTACTTCAGGTTCGGGCCGATCGAGTAGGCGCGTCCCTTGGAGCCCGGCAAAGACTGCCCATTCAGTTTGTCATCGGAGAGCTGCTGGTAGATGTTGCCGCCCACGCCCACCACCCAGCCATTGCCCAGTCCCCAGCCCAGGGCATAGTCGATGTTCAGCTCATTGCCCGAGCGGTAGCCGGTGTCCTTGTTGGTGCGGTTCAGGCTCAGGCCGATCTTGGCATCGGCGTTCAAACCGTTCGGATCGATCCAGGAGACCAGGTAGATTGGCTGGAGCGACGCGTAGTTGCGGCCGATGTTGACCGGTCGGGCCGCGTCGTAGCTGCCCACCGGCAGCACCAGGTCCAGCGCCGCCACGCTGTGCAGCTGCGGCGAATGGTGCCAGGCCACGCCTGTGCCCACGGTCACGTCGCCCAGGCCGGTGCGCGAAGCCGACTGACCCGCCACGCTGACCTTGACGTTGACCAGCGGCAGGATGGTGTGGGCCACCAGCTGACCGCCCAGCACGGGCTTGTCCGTCACCCAGGCGATGCGGGTGGCGGCCGCCACGGCATTCACCTTGAAGCCGGGCACCGGGATGGCATTGCCCTGTGCGTCATTGAGCCGATCGGCGCTGTAGACGTTGACGTACTCCAGCACATAGACGCCCGGTGGCGGCGCGGCGCCCGCCAGGTGGTTTTCGGCCCCGATGGGGTAGGTCGATCCGCCCCCCTCGGTGGCGAACGATGCCGAGGCGGCGGTGAGCAGGGCTGCAGCGCCCATGAGCAGGTTGGTTTTTTTCATGAAGTCTCCTCTTGGTGGTTGAAAAAAGTGGTGATGGATCAGGGGGTAGGGGCAGTCAGTGGCGGCGCCTGTATCCACACAGGGGCCGCGATCTTCCAGTGGCCGTTGCGCCAGGTCACGGGCAGGCTGGCGCGGTTGGGTGCATGGGCCTGTGCCTGGCCCACATGAAAGGGCATGCCCAGGAAAGAGAGTTCGGCTTCAGGCATGTCGCGCAAAGCCTGGGCGAATGTCGCGCGGGTGATGGGCCCCTGGATCTGGCGTGCCACGCGAACGAAGACTTGTGCAGAGACGTAGCCCCCTTGCGCCAGCGCGCTCAGCGGCAGCTCGCCTTGGCGCATGACGCGCTTCCAGTCCAGCATCGCCAGCGACGCGCTCTGCCAGGGCTCGAATTCCGCCATCACGTACACGCGCGCCTGTGGCGAGCGGATGGCCTTGGCCACCTGGTCGGTGTAGGCCGGGGTGAGAAAGATCCAGTCGATGCTTCCCATGCCCTGCTTCTGCGCCTCTTCCAGCCAGCGCAGCACGGCGGGTTCATGGCCGGTGAAGATCACGGCGCCACAGGTGCGGGCCAGGCGGTCACGCACGGCATCGGCAAAGTCGGCGTCCGGCTGCAGGAAGGCCACATCGGCCAGCGCCGATTTCAATGAAGGTTTGAGGCGGTCGAGCGAGCGTCTGTAGCCGGCCCCCATGCCGGGCAGGTCCAGAATGCTCAGGCAGACCCGCTGGTGCTTGAGGTGTTCTGCCGCAAAAGCGACGGCGTTTTCCAGAGCCAGGTAAGGCCCGTTGTTCATGGGCACGATGTGCGACGAAGCAAAGCACTCCGGTGCCACCGACGCGCCCTGCAGCGACATCAGCCCGGCCGCGGCGTAGGTGGCGGCATTCACCGGACAGTCGAACAGGCCCGACCCGCCCACCAGCGCGACCACCTCCGGGTCGGCCACCAGTTTCCTGGCAGCGCTGGCCGCCGTTTGAGGGTTCGGGCCTTCGTCCAGCGACAGGTATTCGATGCGGCGACCGTTCACACCACCAGCGGCGTTGACGGCATTGAAGTAGCTCGCGGCCGCCCAGGACGATTCAGGAAAGCCGGCCTGTCCGGCGAGCGCGCTGACGGCGCCCACGCGGATGGGACGCTCGCTCTGCGCAAACGCGGCCGTGGCACAGGCAGCGGCCAGCACCGCACCGGCCACCGATCGCCATACAGGTCGTCCGTGTCGCTGTGAAAGCACGTCAGGCTCTTAGATGTAGGTCGAAGCCAGCCCGCCATCCACCGGCAGGTTGATGCCGCTGACCCAGCGCGAGGCGTCGCTGCACAGGAAGGCGATCACTGGTGCCACCTCGTCGCTGAAAGCGGGGCGCTTCATGCGGTGCGCGTCTTTTTCCACGCGCTCGTTGCCCAGCATCTGCACGAAGTCGCCCAGGATGGGCGTGAACACCGGGCCAGGCGCCACGCAGTTCATGCGCACGCCGCGCTCCAGGAACTGCTTCTGCGACTGGGTGTAGGTCCAGACGATCAGCGCTTCCTTGAAGTACTGATAGCAGGTCTCTTGCGGCACCGGGTGTTTCGCGAGCCAGGCGGCGCCGGCCTCGAAGCTGGCGGTGGCGCCCAGTTCGCGGTGCAGCTCCAGGCGGGCCGGCCATTCGGCACCCAGGATGGACGAGATGTTGACCACCGAGCCGCCTTCGCCCATGCGCTCCATCACGCGCTGCGTGAAGTGGCGCAGACCCAGGTAGTTGACCTTGCCCACCAGCTCGGCGGGCGCCGTGCCGGGCACGCCGGCGATGTTGGCCAGCGCGTCGATGTGCGCGGGCAACTGGGCCATGGCGGCGTCGATGGCGGCCGGGTCGCCCAGGTCGATCTTGACGAAGCCGTCCAGCGTGAGCATGGGATCGTTGCGGTCCACGCCGATCACGCGCGCACCTTGCAGGCGGGCGAGTTTGGCGAAGTCGGAGCCGATGCCCGAGCCGCAGCCCGTGACGACGATGGTTTTGCCTTGGAGGTTCATGGAGCAGTCCTTTCTTGGGGGATGGAAACGGGTGAAGCAGGAGGGCGGGCAAAGAGCCGCACCAGGCGGGGGCTCAGTGCGCCCCACAGCCCTTGCGGCAGAAACAGGGCACAGCCGGCGGCGGCCGCGCCCAGACCAGCGAGGTACCAGGCGCCGAAGTCGCCCAAAAATTCCTGCAGCGCAAACAGCAGCAGCGCGCCGATGTAGGGTCCGGGCCCGCTGCGCAGGCCGCCCACCAGCACCATGAACAGCATCAGCACCGACCACTGCACGCCGAAGTTGGTGCGCGGCAGAAAGGTGATGGCGCTGGCCAGCCAGGCCACACCGGCCAGTGCCGCGCCAAAGGCCGCCAGCACGTAGATCGCCTGGCGGGTGCGCAGCACGCGCACGCCCAGCGAGGCGGCGGCCTCGTCGTCGTCACCAATGGCCCGGGCGGCGGTGCCCACGTGGCTGCGCAGCAGCACGGCCATGGCCAGCGCCATGCCGGCCAGCGCGGCCAGCGCGAACCAGTAGCCGATGCTGCGGCGCAGCGCCGGCTCCACCGCGTTGAGCGCGATCAGCGAGGTGCCGGTTTCGCCCTGGATCAGCGGGTCCAGCATCACCAGGATGCGGATCACCTCGGCCACCACCCAGGTGCCGATGGCGAACTCGCCATGCTTTAGGCGCAGCACATAGAAAGACAGCACCCAGGCCACCAGCGCCGCCCCCACTGCGCCTGCCAGCAGCGCAGGGTAGGCCGGCAGGCCGCCGTCCACCAGGCGCAGCGCCAGGTAGCCGCCCAGGCCGAAGAAGGCCTGCTGGCCCACCGACACCAGGCCTGCATAACCGGCCATGAGGTTCCAGGTGGTGGCCAGCAGCATGTAGATGAACAGCGTGGTGAGCTTGTCCACCATCGAGGCGCCCGCAAAGGCGGGCACATAGGCCAGCAGCAGCACGGCGGCGAGCGCGAGCGAAAGTTGTTTGGAGGTGTTCATGCCTGTGCCGCCTTTCGTGCACGCGGGTGGCGCCAGGCGGGCAACGCGGGGCGGCCCAGCTGGTGGCGGTGATGGCGCCACAGGCGAGCGCCCAGCACCGCCAGGAACAGCAGGTGGCCGGCGAGCTGGAAGCCCTGTGGCGCCCACAGCGCGCCCAGGCTCTGCGCCACGCCCAGCAGCACGCCACCCAGCAGCGTGCCCCACAGCGAACCAATGCCGCCGATCACCACCGCCTCAAAGGCCTGGATCAGCAAAGTGGGCCCGCCATAGGGTTCCACCGTGGCCTGCATGGCCAGCGCCGCACCGGCCAGGCCGGCCAGCGCTACAGCGATGGCGGCGGCTGCCCGGTGCACGCGCTGCGCGTCCACACCGCACAGCGCAGCGGCCTCGGGGTCGCTGGCGGCGGCGCGGATGGCGCGGCCCAGGGCCGTGTGGCTGAGCACCAGCTGCAACGCGCTCAGCACCGCCACCGCGAGCAAGAAGACGATCACCGGCAACTGACCCACGATGATGCCGCCGGGCAGTTCCCAACTGGCCCAGGCCAGGTCGCCCAGCGCGCTGCCCAGCGAACGGGCCTCCGAGCCCACCGCGCCGTACAGCGCGTTCTGCAGCACCGCGCCCAGGCCAAAGGTCACCAGCAGCGGCAGCAGAATGCCCGCCCGCAGCGTGCGCGCGAACAGCCAGCGCTGCAGCACGATGCCGACCACTGCCATCACCGGCAGCATCAGCAACAGCGCCAGCCAGGGTGACATGCCGAAACGCTCGGTCAGCGTGATCACGCCAAAAGCGCCCACGATGGCCAGGTCGCCGTGCGCGAGGTTGATGATGCGCATCACGCCAAACATCAGGGACAGGCCGGCCGCGAGGATGGCGTAGAAGCCCCCCAGCAGCAGGCCCTGGATCAGGGCTTCGGTCATGCTTGTGTCTCCATGGGTCGTTCGGCCTGGGCGCTTGATTCAACGCCTGCTTCAACGCCGAAGTAAGCCGCCGTGACGGCTTCGCGGGTGAGCGACTCTGCAGGGCCTTGCAGCACGATGCGGCCCTCGCGCAGGCACAACACCCGGTCGGCAAAGGCCATGGCGCGCGACAGGTCCTGCTCCACCAGCAGCAGGCTGGTGCGGCCGACTTCGCGCAGATGGGCGAGGTTGCGGTAGACCTCTTCCACCGCCAGCGGCGACAGGCCCAGCGACACCTCGTCGAGCAGCAGCACGTCGGGGTTGGTCATGAGCGCGCGGCCAATCGCTGCGGCCTGGCGTTGCCCGCCGGAGAGCGCCCCAGCGGGCCGGTCGATGATGGGTGGCAGCGCGGGCAGCGCCTCCAGCACGCGGGGCAGGGTCCAGTCGCCGGGGCGGCCGTTGTCGCCGGCCACGCGCAGGTTCTCGCGCACGCTCATGTCGTCAAACAGGCGTCGGCCCTCGGGCACCATGGCCAGGCCGCTGCGCACGCGCTGGTGGGCCAGCAACGCAGTGATGTCGGCGCCGTCGAGCAGCACCTTGCCCGCCGCGCTGGGGTGCACGCCGGCCAGGCAGCGCAGCAGTGTGGTCTTGCCCGCGCCGTTGGCGCCGATCAGGGCCACCACCTCGCCGCGTGCGATGGAAAAATCCAGGTCGCGCACGGCGACCAGTTGGCCATGCGCCGCGCGCAGGCCTTGTACTTCAAGCAGGGTGTCGTTCATTTGAGAATCTCCCGCGCTCATGCCGGAATCCCTCCGAGGTAAGCGCTCATCACCCGCGGGTCGGCCATCACCTCACTGGGCGTGCCTTCGGCCAGCACGGCACCGGCGTCCATGCAGATCAGGCGGTCGATCACGCGCAGCAGCGCGTGCAGCACATGCTCGATCCAGACGATGGTCAGGCCGTCGTCGCGCAGCGTGCCGATGAGGTCGACCAGCTGGTGCAGTTCGCCTTCGGTGAGCCCGCCGCCGATCTCGTCGAGCAGCAGCACGGTGGGCTGCGTGGCCAGGGTGCGCGCGAGTTCCAGGCGCTTGCGGTCCAGCAGGCCCAGCGTGGCGGTGGGCCGGGCCGCCAGCGCGCCCAGGCCCACGCGGTCCAGCGCCTCTTGCGCCTGCTTCAGTGCTGCGGCGCCGCGCATGCCCGCGCCGTGCTGCGCGGCCACCAGCGTGTTCTCCAGCACCGACATGCCCAGAAACGGCCGTGGCACCTGGTGGGTGCGCGCAATGCCGTGGCGGCAGCGTGTGGCCGCAGGCCATGCGCTGATGTCCTGGCCTTCAAAATGCACCTGGCCTTCGCTGGCCGGCAACGTGCCCGCGAGCACGCCAAACAGCGTGGTCTTGCCCGCACCGTTCGGGCCCACCACCCCCAGCGCTTCACCGCGCCGGATGGCAATGTCCACGCCGTGCAGCACAGCCAGGCTGCCAAAGCGCTTCACGATGCGCGTGCCGCTCAAGAGATCCATGATGACCTTCAGTCGAAGAATGGAAAGAGAAGAGAAAAATGCCCGCGCGGCCCCATACCATCCCTCAGATCACCGCGCGGGCGGAAAAAGCAGTTGAGCGCAGCAGTCTCAACCCAGGGCGCCGTGGAACCGGCTTTGCCGGGCCACCAGCGCCGCCCCCTGAGGGGGAAGCGCCGCAGGCGCATCGGGGGGGAGCGGAGTCTTCAGGCCCCCATCGCGTACGCCGTCATCTTTGCGGTCGTCGGCACGCGCGGATGGTCCACGTTGGAAACGATCTCGACATCAAACTTCGCCTTCGAGCCCGGCTTGGCGCGCACCCACTGCACGCCCACCACACCGGTGGGGGTGCAGTTGGGCACCGGCCCGGCGGTGAAGTCCACCAGGCCCACCGCGGTCTCGGTTTTCAGCGTGGCCAGCGACTGCGCCATTGCTGCGCGGTCCTTGGGGTTGGGGCAGGCGCGCACGGCCGCCAGTGCGGCGTCGAACAGCGAGGCGGTGGCGCCCAGCTGCTGGTTCCACACCTTGCCGCTGGCCTTCTCATAGCTGTCGGCCAGTTGTGCGCACGACAGGCCGGTGGCCGGCGACTGGAACGGATAGCTGCGGTGCCAGTAGGCCCCGGCATGCAGGCCGTGGCCCAGCGCGCCCAGTGCCTCCAGTTCGGCGGCGAACAGGCCGGCCTTGGCCATCTGCATGATCTTCACCTGCTTGGCCAGGCCGCGCTGTGCAGCCTGGCGCCAGAACACGGCGAAGTCGGGCGGGAAGGGGAAGGTGTTGATGATCTCCACGCCCTCTTTCCTGAACAGCGCGATCTGTGCCGAGAAGTCGGCCACACCGTTCTGGTACGGTCCGGCGTCGACCACGGTGAAGCCGGCTTTCTCCAACTGAGGGATCAGCAGGCCGCGGATCGCGTTGCCGTCGGCATCGGCCGGCAGCAGCATGCCCACCTTCTTGTTGGTGGGCACGAGGTTCCACTGGTCGGCGTAAAGCTTGGCGAAGTTGCCCACACCGAACGAGAAGTGGTAGGTCCACTTGAACGGCGAAGGCTCGCCCGGCTTGGCGCCGCGACCGAAGTAGAACGCTTCCCAAGGCGATGTGGTGGACAGCGCCGGAATGCCTGCGGCCTCGCAGGCGTCGGCCACCGGGTTCACCGTCTCGGGCGTGGAGGTGGACAGCACCAGGTCGACCTTGTCGCTGTTGATCAGCTCCTTGGCCACTTGCGCGGCGCGCACCGGGTTGGACTGCGTGTCCTTGTGGATGAATTCCAGCTTCAGGCGCTTGCCACCGGCGTCGATGCCTCCGGCCACGGTCTTGCGCACCAGATCCAGCACATGGCCATCGCCCTCGCCGAAGATGCCCAGCGGGCCGGAGGTGGGGCTGACCACGCCGATGCGCAGTGTGTCGCTCTGGGCAAATGCCAGCATCGGCAGTGCGGCACCGGCGGCGGTGGCGACACCGGCGCGAAGCACATCGCGGCGGCCCAGGTGGTTTTGTGTGTTGTTCATGTTTGTCTCCTCTAGTGGGGGTGAATTGCGAAGATCAGGACCGGATCAGAAGGGGAATGCTGGTGGCGCGTCCTTCACCGTGATCCACTGCCACTGCGTGTACTCGTCGATGTCTGCCGGGCCACCCACGCTGCCGCCGTTGCCACCGATGCCGGGGCCACCAAAGGGGTTGGTGCACTCGTCGCAAACGGTCTGGTCGTTGATGTGGACCATGCCGGCGCGCAGGCGCTGGCCAATGGCCATGGCGCGGCCGATCGAGGGGCTGATCACCGCAGCGGCCAGGCCACCCTGGCTGGTGTTGGCCAGCTGCACGGCTTCGTCGTCGGTGCTGAACGTGACCAGGTTGACCACCGGGCCGAAGGGCTCTTCGTCGAACGAGCGGATGCCGGGCTTCACGCCCGAAAGCACGGTGGGCTTGTAGCAAAGGCCCTCGTAGGTGCCGCCGGCTTCGAGCACAGCGCCCTGCTTGATGCTGTCCTGAATCACGTCGTCGAAGTGCTTGAGCTGCTTGGCGTCGATCATTGGGCCCAGGGCCACCTGGCCGCTGGCACCGTCGCCCACCGGCAGGTGCGTGGCCTTGCCGACCATGCGCGCCTTGAAGCCTTCGGCAATGGACTCGTGCACCAGGATGCGGTTGGAGGCCATGCAGATCTGGCCCTGGTGGAACCAGGCGCCGAAGGCGGCGGCGCTGGCGGCGGCATCCAGGTCGGCGTCTTCCAGCACGATCAGGTTGTTGGCGCCACCCAGTTCCAGCGACACCTTCTTCAGGTGTTCACCCGCCAGCGCGCCGATGCGGCGGCCCACAGTGGGCGAGCCGGTGAAGGCGATCATGGGCACGCGCGGGTCGGTCACCAGCGCCTCGCCGGCTTCGGCATCGCCCGGCAGCACCTGCAGCACACCGGCCGGCAGGCCGGCTTCTTCGAACACTTTGGCAATGATGAAACCGCCGCTCACAGGGGTGCGCGTGTCGGGCTTGAGCACCACCGCATTGCCCAGTGCCAGCGCCGGGGCCACGGCGCGCAGGCTCAGGATCAGCGGAAAGTTGAAGGGCGAAATCACCCCCACCACGCCGTGCGGCACACGCCGCGCAAAAGACAGGCGGCCTGCCGCAGCGGGCAGCACCTGGCCTTGCGCCTGCATGGGCAGGGCTGCGGCCAGGTGGCACAGCGTGATGGACTCGTTCACCTCGTGCTGACCCTTGGGCACGATGCCGCCGGTTTCGCGAGCGATGGCCATGGCGAGTTCGCCGAAGTGCTGCTGGAACAGCGCGGCGGCGCGGTGGAACACGGCGGAGCGTTCACGCGGCCCCGTGGCGGCCCAGGCGGCCTGCGCAGCTTGTGCACGGCCAATGGCGGCGCGCATGTCAGCCGCACTGGCGATGCCCACTTTGGAGAGCACCTGGCCGGTGGCCGGTTCTTTCACGTCGCGCACGCTGCTCAGCGCGGTGGTCCACTGGCCGTCAAAGGCCTTGCCTTCCCAGAGGCTGCTGTCCAGCCAGGTCAGTTGTTCGCTCACACCCATGATTCATCTCCTGTTGAACTTGAACGCCACCACACGGTGGGTGCCACAGGAATTGCAACGGGCATACCAGCCGCGTCATGCGGCGCGGTTGCGGGAGCCTGAAACGCCGCGTTTTTCAGAGACGGAGATCAGGAGTTTCCCTAGGGTGAAAAACGACGGCCGGGACTGGGCGAAACCACCTCATATGTTTATGATTGGTAACTAAATTTGATGTTTGGATTTTCACCAGACATCAAATTTTTCACCTGGTATTCACCACCACCGCATGACCAAAAAGCGCATTTCCCTGGCCGAGCTGGCCCGTTTGGCAAGCGCGCGGCAGGCTGAAGCTGAGGCGGGAGCGCCGCAAAGGCCCTTGCCGCTGACCGGCTTCGACGTCAGCGACAGCAGCCAGGCCGGTCATCCCACGGTGGCCGACCTGAGCGAGTGCCTGTTCTTCTCGCCAGGCGACGGCCGCATCTGGCTGCAGGACCAGCGCATGCTGTTGTTGCACTCCGATGCCCTGGGCTCGCTGCGCCGCGAGCTGATCGACAGCATCGGGCTGGACAAGGCGCGCGGCCTGCTCACACGGGCAGGCTATGTGAGTGGCGCACGCGATGCGCAAATGGTGCGCCAACAATGGCCCGACGCCGACCCCACCTCCACCGCACTGGCCGGCACGCGCCTGCATGCACTGGAAGGCTCCGTGCGGGTGGAGCTGGTGCATGCCAGCTACGACGCGGTCTCAGGCGCCTACGATGGCGAATTCCTCTGGCACAACTCCATTGAAGACGACGAGCACATCGCCGCCTACGGCGTGGGCGGTTCCCCCGCGTGCTGGATGCAGGTGGGCTATGCCACCGGCTATGTGAGCACGCTGTTTGGTCGGCTCGTCGTGTTTCGCGAAATGAGCTGCCGCTCGTCCGGTGACGCTCATTGCCGTGTCATCGGCAGGTCGGCCGAACTCTGGGACGACGTGCAGCAAGACCTGCGCTACCTCAACGTCCAGTCCTTTGTCGGCAGCACAGCCAGCGATGTCGCATCCGCGCCCATTGCCGACCTGGCCGCCTTCGCCGCCGCCAACCCGGGCCCGGACCCGACCATGGTTGGCGCGTCGTCCTCCTTCAATGCAGCCTGTCACATGCTGCGCCGCGTGGCACCCACCACCGCCACGGTGCTGTTCACGGGCGAGTCCGGCGTGGGCAAGGAGATGTTTGCCAGCACCCTGCACCGCATCAGCCCCAGAGCCGAGCAACCCTTTGTGGCCATCAACTGCGCAGCCATTCCTGAAACGCTGATGGAGTCCGAGCTGTTTGGCGTGGAGCGCGGCGCCTACACCGGCGCAGGCACCTCGCGCGCCGGGCGTTTTGAACGCGCGAACGGTGGCACCCTGTTTCTGGACGAAGTGGGCACCCTGAGCTTTGTGGCCCAAGGCAAGCTGCTGCGCGCGCTGCAAGAGGGCGAAGTGGAACGCGTGGGCGGCAGCAAGACCATTCCGGTGGACGTGCGCGTGATCGCCGCGACCAACGTGGACCTGCGCCAGGCGGTGCGCAACGGCCACTTCCGCGAAGACCTGTTCTTCCGCCTCAACGTCTTCCCCATCCACCTGCCACCCCTGCGCGACCGGCGCGACGACATCCCCCTGCTGATGAGCCATTTCCTGGCGCACTACAACCGGCGCCACCGCCGCAGCGTGGCAGGCTTCAGCCAGGCCGCCGTGAAGGCCATGTACAACTACGGCTTCCCCGGCAACATCCGCGAGCTGCAGAACCTGGTGGAGCGCGGCGTGATCCTGGTGGGCGACGGCGAGGCGATTGAAGTGCACCATCTGTTCAGCAGCGGCGAGTCGCTCGCGCAGGACGTGTTGTCGCTGGCGTGGCGTGAAGACGGGCCGGTCACGCTCAACCTGCGTGGTGCGGCTCAGGTTGCTGACGAACGAGAAGCACCTGCCACTGCGCCCGGTGGCACGCTGGAGCAGGCCGAACTGGCGTTGTTGCGCCAGGCGATTCGGCGCAGTGGTGGCAATTTGTCTGCTGCGGCGCGGGATTTGGGGGTGAGCCGGGCGACGGTGGCTTATCGGGCGAAGAAGTTTGGGTTGGTGGTTTGACTCTTTTGAGGTGGCTTCACTCCCTCGCCCCTCTGGGGAGAGGGCTGGGGTGAGGGGTCTTTGCGCGCCAGTTCTCTCCCCCAGGGGCGAGGGAGTCAGACACCAAGCTCACGATTGACGCGGGCCCAGCGAGTGAAGCGCCGCCTTCACAACACTCGCCGCATCAACTTGAAAGAACGCCCGCAACGCCACCCGCGTATCACTGCGCCCAAACCCATCCGTCCCCAGCGTGTGGAACCGCCGCCCCTCAGGCACAAAAGCCCGCACACTCTCCGGCACCGCCCGCACATAGTCGGTCGCCGCAATCACAGGGCCTTCGCCACGCCCCAGCAACTGCGTGAGGTAAGGCACCCCATCGCCGCTGGCCACACCATCCCGCGCCAGCTCACTCCAGCTGGTGACGCTGAACACATCCACCCCCACACCCTGCTCAGCCAGTTGCTGCGCAGCCTTCACCACTTCAGTGAAGATCGCACCCGAGCCCAGCAAGGTGACGCGCTGCTTGCCACCCTGCGGCCCATAGCTGCCGAAGTGGTAACCACCCTTCAACACCCCCTCAGCCGCCCCTTCATGCAAATCAGGGTTGGCGTAGTTCTCGTTCATGAGCGTGACGTAATAAAACACGTCCCGCTGCTCCACCAGCATCTCGCGCATGCCGGCATCCACAATCACTGCCAGCTCACCCGCAAACGCCGGGTCATACGCCTTGCAGTTGGGGATAGTGGCGGCCACCAGGTGGCTGCTGCCGTCCTGGTGTTGCAGGCCTTCGCCGCCCAGCGTGGTGCGGCCCGAGGTGGCGCCCAGCAGGAAGCCGCGCGAACGTTGATCAGCAGCGGCCCAGATGGCGTCGCCCACGCGCTGGAAGCCGAACATCGAGTAGTAGATGTAGAACGGCAGCATGGCCAGGCCGTGCACGCTGTAGCTTGTGGCCGCCGCCGTCCAGCTCGCCAGCGCGCCGGCCTCGCTGATGCCTTCTTCCAGAATCTGCCCTTCCAGTGCTTCGCGATAGCTGAGCACGGAGCCAATATCTTCCGGCGCGTAGCGCTGGCCCACGCTGCTGTAGATGCCGACCTGCTTGAACAAATTGGCCATGCCAAAGGTGCGCGCTTCGTCGGCCACGATGGGCACGATGCGCGGCCCCAGCGCTGGGTCTTTCAGCAGCGTGCCCAGCATGCGCACAAAAGCCATGGTGGTGCTCATCTCCTTGCCGTCGGCCTTCAGCGCAAAACTGGCGTAGGCGTCAATGGCGGGCACCGGCACCTCCTCACACGCGGTCTCGCGCTTGGGCATGGCACCACCCAGCGCCGCACGGTGCTCGCGCAGGTAGCGCATCTCGGCGCTGTCGTCGGCGGGCTTGAAAAAGGCCAGGCCCTTGGCCTGTTCATCGGTCAACGGCAGGTTGAAGCGGTTGCGGAATTCGATCAGGTCGCCCTCGTCGAATTTCTTCTGGCTGTGCGTGGTCATCTTGCCCTGGCCGGCCGCGCCCATGCCGTAGCCCTTCTTGGTCTGCGCCAATATCACCGTGGGCTGGCCGGTGTGGGCCGCTGCAGCAGCGTATGCGGCGTGGATCTTCACCAGGTCATGGCCGCCGCGCTTCAGGCGGTCGATCTGCTCGTCCGTCATGCCCTGGGCCAGCGCCGTCAGTTCGGGGTTCTGGCCGAAGAAGTTGTCGCGGTTGAAGCGGCCGTCCTTGGCGGCGAAGGTCTGCATCTGGCCGTCCACCGTGTTGGCAAAAGCGCGCACCAGGGCGCCGGTGGTGTCGCGCGCGAACAGGCCGTCCCAGTCGCTGCCCCACACCAGCTTGATCACGTTCCAGCCCGCACCGGCAAACAGCTTTTCCAGCTCGTCGATGATGCGGCCGTTGCCGCGCACCGGGCCGTCCAGCCGCTGCAGGTTGCAGTTGACCACCCACACCAGGTTGTCCAGCTTCTCGCGCGCGGCCAGCGTGAGCGCGCTCATGCTCTCGGGCTCGTCCATCTCGCCGTCGCCAAACACGCCCCACACTTTGCGGCCTTCACAGTTGAGCAACTGCCGGTGCGTGAGGTAGCGCATGAAGCGCGCGTGGTAGATCGAGCTGATGGGGCCGATGCCCATGGAGCCGGTGGGGAACTGCCAGAAGTCCGGCATCAGCCACGGGTGCGGGTAGCTGGAAAGGCCGCGCGCGCCGCTGGCGGGGGCGGTGATTTCCTGCCGGTAGTGCAGCAGGTCGGCCTCGCTCAGCCGGCCCTCAAGGAAAGCCCGCGCATACACACCCGGCGCGCTGTGCGGCTGAAAAAACACCAAGTCACCCTGGCGCCCGGCGCGAAAGAAATGGTTGAACCCGGTCTCAAACAGATCGGCCGCGCTCGCGTAGCTGGCGATGTGCCCGCCCAGCTCGCCATACGCCTGGTTGGCCCGCACCACCATGGCCAGCGCGTTCCAGCGCATCAGCGAAGCCAGGCGCTCTTCCACCGCCAGGTCGCCGGGGAAGGCGGGCTGGTCTTCCACCGCGATGGTGTTGATGTAGGGCGTGTTCAACTCCGGCTGCCAGCCGATGCGCTGGCCCCGTGCCAGTCGCGCCATCTCGTCGAGCATGAAGCGTGCGCGCTCGGGCCCTTGTGAGGCCAGCAACGCGGTCAACGCTTCGCGCCACTCCGCTGTTTCGGAGGGGTCGGTATCGCTTTCTGGGGTGTTGAGATAACGGGCTTGGCGGGTGTCAGTCATGAACTACTGTAAGGGGTTGTTGACCACATGTGCTTTTGAATTGGCGCTGTGTTCTGAGAAAAATCAGCATAAACTGCTTCACAAATTAATTTTTAGAGTATTTATGGCTTTAGATGCAACTGATGTCCGCATATTGTCCGAGCTGCAGGAAGACGGATCGCTCAGCAACGTGGAGCTGGCGCGGCGGGTGAGTCTTTCGCCATCGCCCTGCCTGGTGCGGGTGAAGGCGCTGGAAAACGAAGGTGTGATCCAGCGCTATGTGGCGTTGGCCGATCCCAAGGCCTTGGGGCTGGGGCTTAACGTCTTCATCTCGGTCAGTCTGAAAGAGCAATCCAAGGCCGCGTTGGCCGAATTCGAGCGCCGCATCGCCGAGCACGATGAGGTGATGGAGTGCTACCTGATGTCGGGCGACAGCGACTACCTGCTGCGCGTGGCCGTGGCCGACATCGGGGCGCTGGAGCGGTTCATCCTGGAGCAGCTCTCGCCGATTCCCGGGCTGGAGAAAATCCGTTCCAGCTTCGCACTCAAGCAGGTGCGGTACAAGACGGCGTTGCCGTTGCATGCGGCTTGAGCAAAGGCTCACTCCCCCGCTGGGGGAGGCTTGGCCTGTCCTGAGCCTGTCGTCTTTTCTCTTGATTTGCTGTACAGCAAACTATCTGCAATCGCCAAATCTGCAAAAAACTGCCAACCGCACAGCAATCGTGCCCAGGGCTCAGCGCTTGCGCCACACACTCGCCAGCCAGGGCTGTTGCTCAATCGGCAAGCCCGACGGCCGGTAGAAGTGTTCCAGCTCCTCGAAGCCGGCGGCCGTCACCAGGCTGCGCCAGCTGGGCCAGTCGTGAAACACGCCGTAGCGCTCACCGCTCCAGCCCTCCTGGCCATCGCCGCGCGGGTTTGAGCTGAACAGCACGCCGCCCGGCCGCAGGCAGGCATGCAGTTGTCTCAGCACCTGCGGCAGCACCTGGCGCGGCACATGGAACAGTACGGCGTTGGCAAACACACCGTCGAAACGCTCTGCGGGCAGGTCGAGTTGCAGGAAGCTCTGCTCCAGCACCTCACAGCCGCTGTGCGCACGTGCCAGCGCCGCCACGCTGGGCGCGCCCTCCAGGCCCACCGCGCGGTGGCCCAGGGTCTTGAAGGTGTGCAGGTCCCGCCCGGGCCCGCAGCCGAAATCCAGCAGGTCAAAGGGCGGTGGCCCGGGTATGTGCTTCAGCAGCGCCGCAATGTTCTGGCTCACGTCGTGGTCACGCGTACCTTCCCAGTAGCTCTGGGCGTGCTGTTCGTAGTGCGCCAGGGTGCGCGCGGCGATTTGTTGCAGGTCTTCGGAACTCAATGGCATGCCGCATCATTTCATACAGCACCGTCTTGATCCGGAGCACCGTACACCCCAAGAACTTGTGCGTAGCCGCACGGTGGGTGGCGACCTTTGGTCGGCGCGGCAGACGCGGATGAGCCAATGCGCGATACCGCACAGACGCTGTAGCCCACGTGCCTACCATCGTGCGCATGCCCGCCCTGCGCCTCTTGCCCAGCCTGTTGCTCGCATCCGCGATCACGTTGGGCCTGCTCAACGCGTGCGGAGGCGGCGACCGCGACAAGTTCACGCCCACCACCGAACCGGTTGCCGTGACGCAGCTACCTGCCGGCTTCTCCAATGCGACCGCCATGGCCTTTCTGCCCGACGGTCGCTTCATCGTCGTCACGAGCGACCGCTATTTGCGCCTCTATGAGGCCGACGGATCGAGCTACACCTACCTCAACCACGCGGCGTTCAGCAGAATGGTGGTGGGAAACGAGCACCTTGGGATTCGCGATGTGGCGGTCGACCCGGCGTTCGAGACCAACCGACGCGTGTATTTCACCCTCGCCGAGGGTTCGGACGGTCCTCAGGGCAGGGGCACGGCGGTGGCGCGTGCTGAGTTGACCGACGAAGCCGACGGAGATCTCGTGCCGTCTTACCAAGTCATCTACCGGCAGCCGAAGGTGACCGATGGGGGCTTTCACTATGGCGGGCGCATGGCGTTCGACCGTGAAGGCCATCTCTTCGTGACCCTGGGCGACCGCGAGACGCCGGAGCAGCGTGAGCTCGCGCAGGACGTGTCCAGTGGCAATGGCAAGGTGGTGCGCATCACCACCGAAGGCGAACCCGCGCCGGGCAACCCAGTCATTCCGGACGGGCTCCCTGGCCTGTGGAGTTGGGGCCATCGCAACCCGCAAGGCGCTGCCATCCACCCGGACACCGGCGAACTGTGGACGCACGAAGCCGGGCCCCAGGGCGGCGACGAAATCAACCTCACGCTGCCCGGACGCAACTACGGCTGGCCGGTGATCAGCCACGGCCAGGTGCCGGGCACCACCACGCCGTTTGGCGAGGGCACCCGCAAGCGGGGCATGGAGCAACCGCTGGCGGTCTGGAACACCAGCGACGGCAGCCCCTGGACAAGTGGTCAGAAATCGTCCATCGGACCGAGCGGCATGGCATTCTTCACCGGCAGCAAACCGGCGCACTGGCAAGGCAGCCTGTTCGTCGGCGCACGCGAGGGCACTGGCCTCTGGCGCATACAGTTCGACGGCAAGCGCGAAGTGGGCCGCGAACGCCTGCTCGCTGACCGCAACGAGCGCATCGTCGATGTGCGCATGGGCACCGACGGCTATCTGTACGTGCTCACCCTTCCCTCCGGCGGGATCCTTCGGGTCGGCGGCTGAGGCGTCAAGTCAGCTCGCCGGGTAGAGTTTTCGCTTCATCCTGGAACAGATTTCACCCATTGCGCAGGTGGAGAAGATCCGGTCCAGCTTTGCGATGAAGCAGGTGCGGTACAAGACGGCGTTGCCGCTGCATGCGGTTTGAGTAGCTGCTCCCTCCCCCTCTAGGGGAGGGCTGGGGTGGGGCCTGCGGCCAGCGAGGTGGTAGGCGACGACCGCTCGCGTGGGATTTGTTATGTTCTGAACAGATGCCACCTGACTTTCGCCTCATCACTGCCCGCCTTGTCATTCGCTCAAGCACGCCTGCCGACTGTGCAGACCTTGTGGCGCTAGAGGCGGACCCAGAGGTCATGCGCTTTTTGAACGGTGGGCGCCCTGTTCCCTTAGAAGGCTACACCGATGGCGATTTTCTGACGCCGCGCGGTACGGAACCCGAGGTCTTGGTGGCGCATGAACGCGAGACAGGCGAATTTGTCGGATGGTTCGCGCTGTTCGGCGATGGCCTGGCCGGGGGGTGCAAGACGGCAGAGCTGGGCTATCGACTGCGACGTGATGCTTGGGGCAAAGGCTATGGGGCCGAGGGTGCCCGCGCTCTGGTGGCCGAGGCCCTTGGAAATCTGGGATTTGATCGCGTCCGAGCCCAGACCATGACGGTCAACCACGGTTCGCGCCGGGTGATGGAGAAGGCGGGCTTTCGCTATGTCGAGACGGTTTTCCCAAGCTTTCTAGAACCCCTCGCAGGAGGCGAGCAGGGCGAGGTCATCTATGAAGTCTGGCGTGACAAGGTGTGAGGTAGTGGGCCTTTGAGCGACTGATTCTTCAGCCTACATGAAGTTGGCCTTCGGGCGTATGGACCTGCCGGCAACGGGTCAGCTCACAGCACTCACTGGGAAGCCCTTTCTCGGCGAACTGACGCGGACAATTTCAGGTCAAGGCTGGTAGCGGCCACTCGAATTTGTCAGTCGAATGTTGCAGAGTGACCAGACCGGTCGCTCAGGGTTCGGTGGGAGTGGAGGGCTGCTCTACCCCTGAAACTTGACGTTCGCCACCACTCAAACGGATAGAGGCCTACCTTTTTGGCAGCAGAACAAACCTGAGGGCCATGGATGCTCCGAGAGGGAGGAATCGGGGGGTACATCAGTGATCAGCGACCCGCAACTGTATCTGCTGTTTCACCCGTCGCGCGCCGCAGCACATCGGTTGCCTGCATCCGATGGGTTGTATCAGGGCAAGACAGATCGTGGTGCCGGCCGCGTGCCCATCCGTACACCTGATAACGGCACTGCAGCCACCCACTCTCGCTGAAGTTAGGGTTTACGCAAACCCGGCCGTCCGGCGTCCCGGACATCGCACAGCGGCGATCGCCGGACATTCGGCGGTCCGACAAACCGGGCCAGCGAACCACTCCATTTCAAATCAATGACTTAGCGCACCGGCAGTGCGTTGTGAGGCCTGGCACGAGGGTTGCACAAGACAGGGGCGGACGCATCACCTGATGCCCCCTCACGACACAACGGAGACAACCATGACATCGACGAGCACAGGAGCCGGCGCCATCGTGCGCGAGCAGGGCGAGTTCGACAATCAGCCGCACGACCGAATACCTCCGCGCTCGAACCTGAGCAGTTGGTTGTTGCGTGCGCTTGGGTTGGGCGCCGCCTTGCTGGTGTATGCCCTGTTGGGCAACTCAGAACTTTCAAACGATGCGCGCGTGGTGGCCGCGGTCGGTACGCTGATGGCGATCTGGTGGATGACAGAGGCCATTCCGCTGTCGGTCACCTCATTGCTGCCGATCATCCTGTTCCCGCTGATGACGGATCGTACGGTGGCGCAGGCGACCGCTCCGTACGCCAATCCGATCGTCTTTCTGTTCCTCGGCGGGTTCCTGCTGGCGATCGCCATGCAGAAGGTCAACCTGCATCGGCGCATCGCCTTGCTGACCCTGCGCGCCGTCGGCACGCACCCACGCCAGATCATCCTGGGGATGATGATCTCCACGGCGTTCCTGTCGATGTGGGTGTCCAACACCGCCACCACCTTGATGATGCTGCCCATCGCGCTGAGCGTGCTGGCCCTGGTGGCCGAGAACAGCGACCGCGCCAAGGGCGCAGCAGTCGACGTGCGCGCCGGTCTGGCCGCCGGACACAAGGTCAGCGACTTGATCCATGACAAGGACATACGGACTTTCGGTGTCGGACTGGTGTTGGCGATTGCATGGTCGGCATCGATCGGCGGCCTCGGCACCTTGCTGGGCAGCCCGCCCAACGCCATCGTCGCCGGCTACATCAGCAAAGAACTGGGCAAGGAAGTGGGCTTCGCGCAGTGGATGATGCTCGGTGTACCCATCGTCGTGATCTTCCTCGCGCTGGCCTGGCTGCTGATCACGCGCGTGCTTTTCCGGTTCGAGCTCGACGAGGTGCCGGGCGGCAAACAGATGATCGAGGACGAGATCGCCGAACTGGGCCCGATGAGTCGCGGCGAAAAGAGCGTGCGCCTCGTGTTCCTGCTGGCCGCGTTCTGCTGGATCGTGCCCAGCCTGCTGTCCACCATGGGCGACCTGGGCAACACCCTGCCATGGTTGCGCCTGTTCAACGACACGGTGGTCGCACTGTCGGCCGGCCTGCTGTTGTTCCTGCTGCCCAGCGGAAAACCCAGGCGCGCCGTGCTCGACTGGAAGGACGCCGAGGAGGGGCTGCCCTGGGGCGTGCTGCTGCTGTTCGGCGGCGGTCTGTCCCTGGCGGCGTCGGTGGCAGCCAGCGGCCTGGACAAGTGGTTCGGCCTGCAGGTGACGGGCCTGGGGGTGCTGCCGATCGTCGCCTTGATCGGCGCCGTCACCCTGATCGTGCTGTTCCTGACCGAGATCACCAGCAACACGGCGACCGCTGCCACCTTCATCCCCATCCTTGGCGGGGTGGCGATCGGCATCGGCATCGACCCGATGACGCTGCTGATCCCGGCGGCGCTGGCGGCGACCTGTGCCTTCATGCTGCCGGTGGGCACGCCGCCGAACGCGATCGTGTTCGGCACCGGCTGCGTCAGCATCTACGAGATGGCGCGCGGCGGGCTGCTGCTCAACGTGCTGGGCGCTGTGCTGATCACCATTTTCACGGTGCTGCTCGGCCCCTGGGCGCTCGGTTTGGTCATTCCCTGAGGGGCCCCGGACCCGCGCTGGCAAGCACCGCGCGGCGACCCGGCGCTTCTCGAACATTTCACCCACAAAGACACAGGAGACAGGCATGGACATGATGGGCGATCCCGATCCCACCGAAACCGGCGAATGGACCGATGCCTTGCGCGCGGTGCAACTGCACCGCGGCGGCGAGCGCAGCAACTTCATCATCAACCGGCTCGTCGATCAGGGGCGCCGCGATGGCGTCTATGTGCCGCGCTCGCTGAACACAGCCTACTGCAACACGATCCCGCCCGAACGCGAAGAGCGCAACCCGGGTGACCGCGCCATCGAACACCGGCTGCGCTCCATCATCCGATGGAACGCAATGGCCATCATCCTGCGCGCCAACAAGGACTCGTCGGAGCTGGGCGGCCACATCGCCAGCTTCCAGTCGGCGGCCACGCTGTACGACATCGGCTTTGGCCACTTCTGGCACGCGCCCACCGACACCCACGGTGGCGACCTGCTGTTCATCCAGGGGCACAGCTCGCCGGGCATCTATGCCCGCGCCTTTCTTGAAGGGCGCCTGAGCGAAGAACAACTGCTGGGCTATCGGCAGGAGACGGGCGGCAAAGGTCTGTCGTCCTACCCGCACCCCTGGCTGATGCCCGACTTCTGGCAGTTCCCCACGGTCTCGATGGGCCTGGGCCCGCTGATGGCCATCTACCAGGCGCGCTTCCTGAAGTACCTGCAGGGCCGGGGTCTGGCCGACACGTCCGAGCGCAAGGTCTGGGCCTTCATGGGCGACGGCGAGATGGACGAGCCCGAATCGCTGGGCGCGATCTCGCTGGCCGGCCGCGAGCGTCTGGACAACCTGGTCTTTGTCATCAACTGCAACCTGCAACGCCTCGATGGCCCGGTGCGCGGCAACGGCAAGATCGTTCAGGAACTGGAGAGCGTGTTCCGCGGCGCCGGCTGGAACGTCATCAAGGTGCTCTGGGGCGGCGGCTGGGATGCCCTGTTCGCAAAGGACAAGACCGGCAAGCTCCTGCAGCTCATGGAGGAGTGTGTCGACGGCGAATACCAGGACTTCAAGAGCAAGAGCGGCGCCTACGTGCGAGAGCATTTCTTCGGGCGCTTTGAGGAAACCAAGGCACTCGTCGCGGACATGAGCGACGACGACATCTGGAAGCTCACGCGAGGCGGTCACGACCCGCAAAAGGTCTATGCCGCCTATGCCGCTGCGGCCAGACACACCGGGCAGCCGACGCTGATCCTGCCCAAGACGGTCAAGGGCTACGGCATGGGCGAGTCGGGTGAGGGACAGATGATCTCCCACCAGGCCAAAAAGATGACGGCCGATGCCCTGCGCGGCTTCCGCGACCGCTTCCAGATCCCGGTGTCCGACGACGATCTGGCGAAGGTGCCCTTCATCCGCTTGCCCGAGGACAGCCCGGAGATGAAGTACCTGCGCGAGCGACGCGCCGCCCTCGGCGGCTACCTGCCGCAGCGCCGGCGCAAGTCCACTTCGCTGACGATCCCGCCAATGGCCACGTTCCAGCGTCTGCTGGAGAACAGTGGCGAGCGCGAGATCAGCACCACCATGGCCTTCGTGCAGATGCTGGGCACGCTGGTGCGCGACAAGCAGATCGGCAAACACATCGTGCCCATCGTGCCCGACGAATCGCGCACCTTCGGCATGGAGGGCATGTTCCGCCAGCTCGGCATCTATTCGTCGGTGGGCCAGTTGTACAAGCCGCAGGACGCCGACCAGCTGATGTACTACCGCGAGTCCAAGGACGGGCAGGTGCTGCAGGAGGGCATCAACGAAGGCGGCGCGATGTCGAGCTGGATCGTCGCAGCCACCTCGTACAGCACGAACAACGTGCCGATGATCCCCTTCTACATCTACTACTCGATGTTCGGGCTGCAGCGCGTGGGCGATCTGGCCTGGCTGGCCGGGGACATGCGCGCACGCGGCTTCCTGCTCGGCGGCACCGCTGGCCGCACGACGCTCAATGGGGAAGGCCTGCAGCACGAGGACGGCCACAGCCACATCCTGGCCGCCACGATCCCCAACTGTGTCAGCTACGACCCGACCTTCGCCTACGAGGTGGTGACGATCATCCGCGACGGCATGCGCCGCATGTACGAGGAGCAGGAGGACGTCTACTACTACGTCACCCTGATGAACGAAAACTACCCGCACCCCGGTCTGGCCGAAGCCGGCGAAGGCGCAGAACAGGGCATCCTGAAGGGCCTGTACAAGCTGAAGGATGGTGGCAAGGCATCGAAGAAGGGTCTGCGCGTGCAGCTGATGGGCAGCGGCACCATCCTGCGCGAGGTGATCGCCGCCGCCGAGATGCTGAAGGCCGACTTCAACGTCACCGCCGATGTCTGGAGCGCCACCAGCTACAACGAACTGCGCCGCGACGGCATGTCGGCCGAGCGCTGGAACCTGCTGCACCCCACCGAGCCGCGACGCAGGAGCTGGGTCGAGACCTGCCTGGAAGGCCACGAGGGCCCGGTGGTCGCCTCCACCGACTACATGCGCAACTACGCCGATCAGGTGCGCGAATACGTTCAGGCCGCGGGACGCCGCTACGTGGTGCTGGGCACCGACGGTTTCGGCCGCAGCGACTACCGCGCCAAGCTGCGCCGCTTCTTCGAAGTCGACCGCCACTACGTCGTCGTGGCGGCACTGAAGGCACTGGCCGATGACGGTGTCATCAAGCCAGCGGTGGTGGCCGAGGCGATCACCAGGTACGGCCTGGATACCGAGCGCGCCGCGCCGTGGACGGTCTGAGCAGGGGCAACAGCATGAGCATTCAAATCCAGGTACCCGACATCGGCGACTTCAAGGACGTGCCGGTGATCGAAATTTTCGTCAAGGTTGGCGACACGGTGAAGGCCGAGGACCCGCTGGTCTCGCTGGAGTCGGACAAGGCCACGATGGACGTGCCGGCGCCGCGCGGCGGCAAGGTGAAGTCCATCGCCGTGCAAGTCGGCGACAAGGTCAGCGAAGGCAGCGTGATCATGAGCTTCGAGTCCGAGGCCGGCGCGAGTGCCGCCCCGGCCGAAGCCGCCAAACCCAGCGTCAGCGCAGCGCCCGCGCCCGTGAGTGCGCCGACCGGTCTGGCCGAGGTGCGCGTCCCCGACATCGGCGACTTCAAGGATGTGCCGGTGATCGAGATCTTCGTCAAGGTCGGCGATACGGTGAAGGCTGAGGACCCCCTGGTCTCGCTCGAATCGGACAAGGCCACGATGGACGTGCCGGCGCCACTGGGCGGTATCGTCAAGGAGATCCGCGTCGCGGTCGGCGACAAGGTCAGCGAGGGCAGCATCATCATGGCGCTGGCGACCGGGAGCGGTGCTGCTGCGGCCGCGCCGCCTGCTGCCGCACCGGTCACCGCTGCTTCAGCGTCTGCTGTAGCGGCGCCGAGCGGGGGTGGCGTCGACGAAGCAGCGTTCGCCCTCGCCTATGCGGGCCCGGCGGTGCGCAAGCTGGCTCGCGAACTGGGCGTCGATCTCGGCAAGCTCAAGGGCAGTGGCGACCACGGCCGTATCGTGCGCGAGGACGTCGAGGCCTTCGCCAAGGGCGGCAGCGGCGCGGCAGCCCCGGCTGCCAAGGCGGCGGCGACGCCAGCCGGCGGGGGCGTGGGCGGCATCGACCTGCTGCCCTGGCCGAAGGTCGACTTCGCGAAGTTCGGGCCCATCGAGCGCAAGGAGCAAAGCCGCATCAAGAAGATCTCTGCCGCCAACCTGCACCGCAACTGGGTCGTCATCCCGCACGTCACCACGCACGACGAGGCCGACATCACCGAGCTCGAAGCGTTCCGCGTGCAGATGAACAAGGAACTGGAGAAGTCCGGCGTCAAGGTCAGCATGCTGCCCTTCATGATGAAGGCAGCGATGGCCACGCTGAAGAAGTTTCCGGAATTCAACGCCAGCCTGGACGGCGACGCGCTGATCCTCAAGAACTACTGGCACATCGGCTTCGCCGCCGACACGCCCAATGGGCTGGTGGTGCCGGTGATCCGCGACGTCGACAAGAAGAGCATTCCCGAGATCGCGAAGGAGATGGGCGAGCTGGCCAAGCTGGCGCGCGACGGCAAGCTCAAGCCCGACCAGATGTCGGGCGGCACCTTCACCATCAGCTCGCTCGGTGGCATCGGCGGCATCTACTTCACGCCCATCATCAATGCGCCCGAGGTCGCGATCATGGGCGTGTGCAAGAGCTACTGGAAGCAGCATTCCAGCGACGGCAAGAGTTCGAGCTGGCGCCTGACCCTGCCGCTGTCGCTGTCGTGGGACCACCGCGTCATCGACGGCGCCGCCGCCGCGCGCTTCAACGTGCACTTCGCCCATCTGCTTGCCGACATGCGGCGCATCCTGTTCTGAGAGAGGAACCACCACCATGGCACAACTCGTGGAAGTCAAGGTTCCCGATATCGGCGACTTCAAGGATGTCGCGATCATCGAGCTGATGGTCCAGCCCGGCGAGGTGATCGCCGTCGAAACCGGGCTGATCATGGTCGAGTCGGACAAGGCATCGATGGAAATTCCATCGACGCACGCCGGCACCGTCAAGGAGATCAAGGTCAGGGTCGGTGATAAGGTCAGCGAAGGCTCGGTGATCCTGGTCATCGAAGCGACCGGGGCCTCGGCGGCGGTTCCAGCCGCGGCACCGCCTGCGCCCGCCCAAGCACCCGCCGCAGCGGCACCAGCGGCACCGGTGCCCGGCGCGGCCAGCTACTCCGGCAAGGCCGATGCCGAGTGCGAGATGCTCGTGCTCGGCGCCGGCCCCGGCGGCTATTCGGCAGCGTTCCGCAGCGCCGACCTGGGCATGAAAACCCTACTGGTCGAGCGCTACGCCACGCTGGGCGGTGTGTGCCTGAACGTCGGCTGCATCCCGTCGAAGGCGCTGCTGCACACCGCGGCGGTGATGGACGAGGTCAAGGCACTGGGTCACCACGGCATCAAGTACGCGGCGCCCGAAGTGGACCTTGACGCGCTGCGAGGCTTCAAGGACGGCGTGATCAAGAAGCTCACCGGTGGCCTGGCCGGCATGGCCAAGGCGCGCAAGGTGGAGGTGCTCACCGGGGTGGGCAGCTTCCTCGATCCACACCACGTCGAAGTGGTCGCCGCCGATGGCAGCAAGAAGGTGGTGAAGTTCGCCCACGCCGTCATCGCCGCCGGCAGCCAGGCGGTGAAGCTGCCCTTCATGTCCGACGACGAGCGCATCGTCGACTCCACGGGCGCGTTGCTGCTCAGGAGCATCCCCAAGCGCATGCTGGTCGTTGGCGGCGGCATCATCGGCCTGGAGATGGCCACCGTCTACTCCACACTGGGCACACGCGTCGACGTGGTCGAGATGCTCGACGGCCTGATGCAAGGTGCCGACCGTGATCTGGTCAAGGTGTGGGAAAAGATGAACACGCACCGCTTCGGCCACGTGATGCTGAAGACGCGGACGGTGGGCGCGAAGGCCACGCCGGCCGGCATCGAGGTCAACTTCGAAGGCGAGAAGGCACCCCAGGAAGCCCAGCTCTACGACCTGGTGCTGGTGGCCGTCGGTCGCAGCCCGAACGGCAACAAGATCGCTGCCGAGAAGGCCGGCGTCGCCGTTACGGAGCGTGGGTTCATCAACGTCGACAAGCAGATGCGCACCAACGTGCCGCACATCTTCGCGATCGGCGACATCGTTGGTCAGCCCATGCTGGCGCACAAGGCGGTGCACGAAGCGCATGTGGCGGCCGAAGCAGCGAACGGCCAGGCCTCGTTCTTCGATGCGCGGCAGATCCCGTCGGTGGCCTACACCGACCCCGAGGTCGCCTGGACCGGCAAGACCGAAGAGCAGTGCAAGGCCGAGGGCATCAAGTTCGGCAAGGCGGTGTTCCCCTGGGCCGCGTCGGGCCGCGCCATCGCCAACGGCCGCGACGAAGGCTTCACCAAGCTGCTGTTCGACGAAGCCACGCACCGCGTGATCGGCGGCGGCATCGTCGGCACCCATGCCGGTGACCTGATCAGCGAGGTCTGCCTGGCGATCGAGATGGGCTGCGAGCCCGCCGACATCGGCAAGACGATCCACCCGCACCCGACTCTGGGCGAATCGATCGGCATGGCCGCCGAGGTCTTCGAAGGCCATTGCACCGACCTGCCGCCGCAGAAGAAGAAGTGAAGAGCTGCGCCATGACCGTCAAGCTGGCATACGAAGCGATGGGCGACGGCCCGCCCGTCGTGATCCTGCATGGACTGTTCGGTTCCGGTCGCAATTGGGCGTCCATCGCCCAGGCCCTGTCCGGCAGCTACCGGATGTACCTGCCCGATGCGCGCAACCACGGTGCGTCGCCCTGGGCCGACACCATGTGCTACTCCCACATGGCCCTGGACGTGCTGGAGCTGATCGACCGCGAGGGTTTGCAGCGGCCCGTTGTGATCGGCCACAGCATGGGGGGCAAGACAGCCATGGCCCTGGCGCTCGAGTATCCGCACGCGATCTCGGGCGTGGCGGTGATTGACATCGCGCCCGAGGCCTACGCCGACCAGTTCTCGCCGTATGTCAATGCCATGCGCGGCCTGGATGTGGCGGCGGCCACCAGCCGCCGGGAGGTCCGGCAGGCCCTTGCCTGCCGCCTGGACGTTGACGCGCCGGTGGACTTCCTGATGCAGAACCTGCAGCGCCACAACGAACGTTTCGACTGGCGGCTCAACCTGATGGCGACAGCCGTATGCATGCAAGACCTGTGCGCGTTCCCGTCTGAGTTGCTTCGCCAACGTTACCCGGGGCCGGCCCTGTTCGTCGCGGGTGAGCATTCCCGGTATGTGCGCCCGGAATCGCGCGCGGGCATCGTGCGCCTGTTTCCCCGGGCGCAGCTGCAGCAGATCCGCGATGCCGGGCACTGGGTGCATGCCGACGAGCCCGAGGCACTGATTCAGGCGCTGCGCGGCTGGCTGGCCGAGACCATCCCGCTGCCGGCAACCAGCTGATTCCGATTCGTTTACCCATGGAGACAAAACAGCATGTCAGACACACTGCGCCAAGACGCTCTCGACTACCACCGCTACCCCACACCGGGCAAGATCTCGGTCACGCCGACCAAGGCCATGGCCACGGCGCGCGATCTGTCGCTGGCCTATTCACCCGGCGTCGCCGATGCCTGTCTGGCCATCGTCGCTGACCCCCTCGAGGCCGGCAACCTGACCGCGCGCAGCAACCTGGTGGCAGTGATCACCAACGGCACCGCCGTGCTGGGCCTGGGCAACATCGGCCCCCTGGCCTCCAAACCGGTGATGGAGGGCAAGGGCTGCCTGTTCAAGAAGTTCGCCGGTATCGACGTGTTCGACATCGAACTGGCCGAGAACGACCCCGACGCGCTGATCGAGACCATCGCCCGCATGGAGCCCACCTTCGGCGGCATCAACCTCGAGGACATCAAGGCGCCCGAGTGCTTTTATATCGAGACCAAGCTGCGCGAGCGCATGAAGATTCCGGTCTTCCACGACGACCAGCATGGCACCGCCATCGTCGCCGCGGCGGCCATCCTCAACGCCCTGAAGCACGTGGGGAAGAACATCGCCGAGGTGAAGCTCGTGGCCTCGGGCGCCGGCGCTGCGGCACTGGCCTGCCTGGACCTGGCGGTGAGCCTGGGCCTGAAACCGCAGAACATCTTCGTCACCGATGCCAAGGGCGTGGTGTACATGGGCCGCACCGAAGGCATGGATCCGAACAAGACGCGTTATGCGCGCGACACCAGCGCCCGCACGCTGGCCGACATCATCCCGGGAGCCGACATCTTCCTCGGCCTGTCGGCCGGTGGCGTGCTCAAGCCCGAGATGGTCGAGAGCATGGCACGCGATCCGATCATCCTGGCGATGGCCAACCCGACGCCGGAAATCATGCCGGAGACGGCGCTGGCGGTGCGGCCCGACGCGGTCATCGGCACCGGCCGTTCGGACTACCCGAACCAGGTGAACAACGTGCTGTGCTTTCCCTTCATCTTCCGCGGCGCGCTCGACACCGGCGCTACCACCATCAACGAGGAGATGAAGCTGGCCGCGGTGCGCGCCATCGCCGAGCTTGCCCATGCAGAAATTCCCGAGGTGGTGGCCCAGGCCTACGGCGCAGCAGGGCTGCGCTTCGGGCGCGACTACCTGATCCCCAAGCCCTTCGACCCGCGCCTGATCGAGGTGGTGGCTCCGGCGGTCGCGCAGGCCGCGATGGACAGCGGTGTGGCCACCCGCCCCTTCGACGACATGCCGGCCTATCGCCAGCGCATGGCGCAGTTCGTCTACCAGTCGGGCAGCAGCATGCAGCCCTTGTTTGCTGCCGCCAAGCAGGCCCCGAAGCGGGTGGTCTATGCCGAAGGCGAGGACGAACGTGTGCTGCGCGCGGCTCAGGTGGTGGTGGACGAAGGCCTGGCACGGCCGCTGCTGATGGGCCGAGCAGAGGTGATCACCCAGCGCATCGCCGAATTCGGCCTGCGCCTGAAGCCCGGCGGGGACTGCGACATCGTCAACGCGCTGGACCCCGCCGTGTATGGCGAGGCCGCCGACGGCTACCACCAGCTGATGCGTCGCAATGGGGTGTCGCGCGCGGTGGCCCGCGCAGAGATGCGCAGCCGCGGCACCCTGCTGGCGGCCATGTGGGTGCGCCAGGGTCGCGCCGACGCCATGTTGTGCGGCACGGTCGGCGGCTACGTCGAGCACCTGCGCCATGTGCGTGACGTGATCGGCCTGCGCAGCGGCACGAACACGCTGGCCGCCATGCAGATGCTGATGCTGCCCGGGCGCCAGCTCTTCATCTGCGATACGCATGTCAATCGCGACCCCGATGCCGAGCAGGTGGCCGAGATCGCGCTGATGGCCGCGGAAGAGGTGCGCCGCTTCGGCGTCACGCCCAGCGTCGCGCTGTTGTCGCACTCCAGCTTCGGTGGCTCCGACGCCGCCTCGGCGGTGAAGATGCGCGCGGCGCTTGGCCTGATCCGCGCGCGCGACCCGCACCTGGCGGTGGAAGGCGAGATGCGCGGCGACGCGGCCCTGTCCAAGCCGATCCTGGACCGAGAGTTCCCCGACTCGGGCCTGAGCACCGAGGCCAACGTGCTGATCATGCCCAATGTGGACGCGGCCAACATTTCCTACAACCTGCTGCGCATTGCCGCCGGCAACGGCATCACCGTGGGGGGCATCCTGCTCGGTGCGGCGCGTCCGGTGCACATCCTCACGCCATCGTCCACCGTGCGCCGCATCGTCAACATGACGGCGCTGGCGGTGGTGGACGCTTCGGCGCAGCGCAGCGCCGACCGCTCCGGCGCGTAAGGCGGTAATGAGCGAAGCCGTCACCGCTGCCGCGCAACGCGGCGCCGCCAAGACCGCGCGCATACCCATCAAGGTGGTCGCGGCCGCAGCGCTGCCCAAGCCGCCCTGGATACGCGTGCACGTTCCGCAGGGCGAGGGCTTCCGCCAGGTCAAGCACCTGCTGCGCGAGGCCAGCCTGCACACGGTGTGCGAAGAAGCGTCCTGCCCCAACATCGGCGAGTGTTTCGGCAAGGGCACGGCCACCTTCATGGTGCTGGGTGAGTTGTGCACGCGGCGTTGCCCGTTCTGCGACGTGGCGCATGGCCGGCCCCAGCCACCCGACCCGCTGGAGCCGCAGCGCCTGGCCGACACCGTGGCCCGGCTCGGCCTGGCGTACGTGGTCATCACCAGCGTCGACCGCGACGACCTGCGCGACGGCGGTGCGGCGCACTTTGCGGCGTGTATCCGCGCGGTGCGCCGCCAATCGCCGCTGACGCACATCGAGGTGCTGACGCCCGACTTCCGCGGGCGCGTCGAGATCGCCCTGGACATCCTGGCCGCCGATGCACCCGACGTGATGAACCACAACCTGGAAACCGTGCCCCGCCTGTACCGGCAGGCGCGGCCCGGCGCGGACTATGCGAACTCACTCCAGCTGTTGCGCGGGTTCGGTCAACGCTGCCCATCTGTGCCGACCAAGTCGGGCCTGATGCTGGGCCTGGGCGAAACCGACGACGAGGTGCTGGCAGTCCTGCAGGACCTGCGCCAGCACGGCGTGGACATGCTGACGGTCGGGCAGTACCTGCAACCGCGGCCAGGCAACCTGCCCGTGCAGCGCTATGTGACCCCGCAGCAGTTCGACGCGCTGACACAGCAGGCGCGGGCCATGGGATTTTTGCACGCCGCCTGCGGGCCGCTGGTGCGCTCCAGCTACCACGCCGACCAGCAGGCCCATGCGGCCGGCGTCTGAGTCGCCCATCCATGCTGTCGAGGTCCACACCATGAAACCGGCTACCGAACGACATCGCATCCTCATCGTCGGTGGCGGTGCAGGCGGCCTGGAACTGGCCACCCGGTTGGGCGACACGCTGGGCAAGCGCGGCCGCGCCGATGTCACGCTGATCGACAAGAACCGCACCCATGTCTGGAAGCCCAAGCTGCACGAGATCGCCTCGGGCAGCATGGACCTGAGCGCGCATGAGGTCGGCTACCTGGAACAGGCGCACTGGCACCACTTCCGCTTCAGGATCGGCGAGATGACAGCGCTGGACCGGGAGCGTCGCGAAGTGCGCGTGGCACCCTACCTCGACGCCGAGGGCCGCGAGGTCACGCCCGACCGCGTGTTTGGCTACGACACGCTGGTGCTGGCGCTGGGCAGCCTGAGCAACGACTTCGGCACGCCCGGCGTCGGCGAGCACGCGCTGAAGCTGGAGTCCAAGGCCGACGCGCAACGCTTTCACGCGCGCATGGTCAACGCCTGCATCCGCGCCCATGCCCAGAGCACACCCCTGCGGCCCGAGCAGTTGCACGTGGCCATCATCGGCGCCGGGGCCACCGGCGTGGAGCTGGCGGCCGAGTTGCACCGCACCACGCGCGAGGTGGTGGCCTACGGGCTGGATCGCGTGGATGCCGACAAGGACATCCAGGTCAACCTGATCGAAGCCGCCGACCGGGTGCTGCCCGCCTTGCCGGAGCGGCTGTCCAAGGCCACCGAGGCCCTGCTGGCCAAGCTCGGCGTCCAGGTGCACACCGCCGCCAAGGTGGCCGAGGTGTTGCCCGAGGGCGTGCGCCTGGCCGATGGCCGCCTCCTGCCTGCCGAACTGGTGGTGTGGGCGGCGGGCGTGAAGGCTCCGGATTTCCTGAAGGACATCGCCGGCCTGGAAACCAACCGCATCAACCAGCTCGTCGTGCGGCCCAGCCTGCAGACCACGCGTGACGAGGACATCTTCGTCATCGGCGATTGCGCTGCCTGTGCATGGCCGCAGGCCAACGGAGGCAAGGGCGGCTGGGTGCCACCGCGCGCGCAGGCGGCACACCAGCAGGCCTCGCACGTGGCCGCGCAGATCAGGCGCCGCCTGGCGGGCAAGCCCCTGCAGGCCTACCGCTACCGGGACTTCGGTTCGCTGGTGTCGCTGGGCGAGTACAGCACCGTGGGCAACATGATGGGCGGGTTGATCGGCGGCAGCCTGATGATCGAAGGCGCCTTCGCCCGCCTGATGTACGTGTCGCTCTACAAGATGCACGAGCTGGCGCTGCACGGTCCGGCCAAGGTCACGCTGGACACGATGGCGCGGCTGATCACGCGGCGCACCGAACCTCACGTCAAGCTGCATTGAAGCACGGCGCCACATGAACCCATCCCCTCCCCCGTTTGACCCCGCCCGGTGGCTCGACGAGCTGATGCGCACGTCGACCTCCCCGTGGCCGCTGGCCGACGCCACCTTGCAGGCGTGGCAACAAGGACTGGCGCAGGTCAACGCGTTCTGGACTGCGGCCCTGATGCCCACTGACGCTGCCGCGACCGATCGCCGCTTTGCCGCCGATCCCTGGCAACAGGACCCGCGTTTCGCCTCCATGAGCCAGGCCTACCTGCGGTTCGCGACGCTGATGCAGCAGTCGGTGGACAAGGCGCCACTGGACGCACGCAGCAAGGCGCAGTGCGCTTTCATGCTGCGCCAGGTGGTCGACGCGATGAGCCCGGCCAACTGCCTGGCGACCAACCCCGAGGCGATGCAGGCTGTGCTGGACAGCGGCGGCGCCAGCTTGCTGGAAGGCGCCCGCCTGTTCATGGCCGACGTGGCCAAGGGGCGGATCTCGATGTCCGCCGACCAGGCCTTCGAAGTGGGTCGCAACCTGGCCACCACACCGGGCAGCGTGGTGTTCGAAAACGAACTGATGCAGCTGATCCAGTACGCACCCACCACCGCCAAGGTGCACCAGCGACCCTTGCTGATCGTGCCGCCGTGCATCAACAAGTACTACATCCTCGATCTGCAGCCCGAGAATTCGCTGGTGGCCTACGCGGTGGCCCAGGGCCACAGCGTCTTCCTGGTGTCATGGCGCAACGTCACGGCGGAGCAGGGCCACCTGGGCTGGGACGATTACGTCGAGCAGGGGGTGTTGCAGGCCGTGTCGGTCACGCAGCGCATCGGCCGCAGCAAGCGGCTCAACACGCTGGGCTTCTGCATTGGCGGCACCTTGCTGGCCAGCGCACTGGCGGTGGCGGCGGCGCGCGGCGAGTCGCCGGCGGCCAGCCTCACCCTGCTGACCACACTGCTCGACTTCTCGGACACCGGTGAACTGGGCCTGATGGTGGACCCGCAGATGGTCGCCGCGCGCGAGGCCAGCATCGGCCAGGGCGGCCTGTTGCGAGGGCGCGAACTGGCCCAGGTCTTCGCCGCCTTGCGCGCCAACGACCTGATCTGGCCCTATGTGGTCAACAGCTACCTCAAGGGCCAAGCGCCGCCTGCATTTGACCTGCTGCACTGGAACGGCGACGACACCAACCTGCCAGGGCCGATGTATTGCTGGTACCTGCGCCAGACCTATCTGGAAAACCGCCTGCGCGAGCCGGGCGGTACGCTGCAATGCGGCGTACGGGTGGACCTCTCGCGCATCGATGCGCCGGCCTTCGTCTACGCCTCGCGTGAGGACCACATCGTGCCCTGGCACAGCGCCTATGCCAGTACGCGCCTGCTGCGCGGCGACACGCGTTTCGTGCTCGGCGCCAGTGGCCACATCGCAGGCGTGATCAACCCCCCAGCCAAGCGCAAGCGCCATCACTGGACCGGGCCGCTCGCGGCGGATGCCCCGGCCTGGCTGGACGCTGCGCAGCGTGTCGAGGGTAGCTGGTGGCCGGCGTGGAGCGAGTGGTTGCAGGGCCATGCCGGCAAACAGGTCGCGCCTCCTCGCAAGGCAGGCAACGCGGCGTTTCCCGTCATCGAGCCCGCCCCTGGACGCTACGTCAACACACCAGCGGCGTGAGCACCGGCCGCCAATACCGTCTTTCAACCCCAAAGGAGAGTCTCATGACCGACATCGTGATAGTGGCCGCGCAACGCACGGCGGTAGGCAAGTTTGGTGGCACGCTGGCCCGCACCACGGCGCCCGACCTGGGCGCGCATGTGGTCAGGGGCTTGCTGGCCAAGGCCGGTGTGCCCGGCGACGCGGTGTCCGAGGTCATCATGGGCCAGGTGCTGACAGCCGGTTCGGGACAGAACCCGGCCAGGCAGACCGTCATCAAGGCCGGCCTGCCGCAGTCGGTGCCTGCGATGACGATCAACAAGGTGTGTGGTTCGGGCCTGAAGGCCGTGATGCTGGCCGCGCAAGCCGTGAAATGCGGCGACGCCGAGATCGTCGTGGCCGGTGGCCAGGAGAACATGAGCGCGTCGCCGCACGTGCTGCTCAATTCGCGCGACGGCCAGCGCATGGGCGACTGGAAGATGGTCGACTCCATGATCACCGACGGCCTGTGGGATGTGTACAACCAGTACCACATGGGCACAACGGCGGAGAACGTGGCGAAGCAATACGGCATCGACCGTGACATGCAGGACGCCCTGGCGCTGGCTTCGCAGCAGAAGGCGGCGGCAGCGCAGGAGGCGGGTCGCTTCACCGACGAGATCCTCCCGCTGTCCATCGCGCAGAAGAAAGGCGACCCGATCGTCTTCGCCGCCGATGAGTTCATCAACAAGAAGACCAGCGCCGAGGCGCTGGCCGGCCTGCGCCCGGCCTTCGACAAGACCGGCTCGGTGACGGCCGGCAACGCCTCCGGGCTGAACGACGGCGCCGCGGCGGTGCTGGTGATGTCGGCAAAGCGCGCCGCTGCGCTCGGCCTGCAGCCACTGGCCGTGATCCGCGCCTATGCCTGCGCGGGGATCGACCCTCAGATCATGGGCATGGGCCCGGTACCGGCGTCGCGTCTTTGCCTGCAGAAAGCCGGCTGGAATGCACAGGACCTGGACCTGATGGAAATCAACGAGGCCTTCGCGGCGCAGGCCTGCGCGGTGAACCAGGAGATGGGCTGGGACACCAGCAAGATCAACGTCAACGGTGGCGCCATCGCCATCGGCCACCCCATCGGTGCCTCGGGCTGCCGCGTGCTGGTGACCTTGCTGCACGAGATGCGCCGCCGCGGCGCCAACAAGGGCCTGGCCTCGCTGTGCATCGGCGGCGGCATGGGCGTGGCGCTGGCGGTGGAACGAGCCTGACCCCTTTCTTCATCAACACAAGGAGCAATGAAATGAGTCAACAACGCGTGGTACTGGTCACCGGTGGCATGGGTGGCCTGGGCGAGACCATCTCGACCAAGATGGTCGATGCCGGCTACAAGGTGGCGGTGACGTATTCGCCCGGCAACAAGACGCATGGCGACTGGCTGGCACAGATGAAGGCCAGGGGTTACGAGATCCTGGCCGTGCCATGCGACGTGACGGACTTCGATTCCTGCGCCAGCGCAGTGGCCGAGGTGCAGTCCAGGCTGGGCGCGATCGACGTGCTGGTGAACAACGCGGGCATCACGCGCGACATGACCTTCAAGAAGATGGACAAGATCAACTGGGACGCGGTGCTGCGCACCAACCTCGACAGCCTGTTCAACATGAGCAAGCAGGTGGCCGACGGCATGACCGAGCGGGGGTGGGGCCGCATCATCAATGTGTCCTCCGTGAATGGCAGCAAGGGCGCGTTCGGACAGACCAACTACTCGGCCGCCAAGGCCGGTGTGCACGGCTTCACCAAGGCACTGGCGCTGGAGGTGGCGAAGAAGAACGTCACAGTCAACACCATCTCGCCGGGCTACATCGGCACCAAGATGGTCACGGCCATTCCCAGGGAGGTGCTGGACAGCAAGATCCTGCCGCACATCCCCGTGGGACGACTGGGCAAACCGGAAGAGGTGGCGGGACTGATCATCTACCTGGCTTCCGAAGAGGCCGCGTTCGTGACCGGGGCCAACATCGCCATCAACGGCGGCCAGCACATGCAATGAAGGGAAACGAAATGATCAAACATGGCATCGATCAGGACGCGCTGATCACCCAGTTCTCCCAGGCCACCGCCCGCCAGGGCGAAGCCTTGCGCAAGGCCGTCAACGAGGCCACGCTGAAGGCTTTGCAGGGGCGTGAGCTGTCTCTGGCCAACATCCGGCAGGTGCTGGACACCGTGACGCGGTCGGCCTCCGCAGGCGCCGCCGCCAGCCCACTGGGCACGGCCGACGTGCAGGCCCTGCTCACCAAGGCGTTTGCCGGCATGGACGCAGCACTGGAGCAGGCCGTGCAGGCGCATCGCACGGCCTTGCAACAGATGGTGGACCAGGGCCTGAGCCTGCGCGAGACGCAGTTGAAAAAAGCGCTGGCCGACATCGACAAGATGGAGGACACCCTGTTCGCCGCCGTGCGCAAGGCCGCCGCGGGAGCGGACTCTGCCCTGCAGGGCCCCTGGTCCGCCGTCCTGCAAGCCGTGCAGGGCAAGGCCACCGGCACCGGCACCCAGGCCAGTGCAGCGCTCGAACAGCTGCTGGACGACACGCAGAAGAGCCTGCGCGACGGGCGCGCCCTCAGCCTGCGCGCGTCGCAGGCCATGCTGGACACGTACACCACGCTGGTCAGCGGCGTGCTCATCGGCATGTCACAGGCCCTGCAAGGAGAAAGGCCACCGGCCCCGGCCGCAAGCCCGCGCAAGCGGGCATCCCGCGGCTGAGCCGCTCCTTGCGCACGGACGAGAACCCACGCCGATGGACGCGCTGATCCTGGCCCGCATGCAGTTTGCGGCCAACATCACCTTCCACATCCTGTTCCCCACGATCACGATCGCGCTGGGCTGGGTGTTGCTGTTCTTTCGCTGGCGCTGGCTGAGGACGCAGCGCAGCGGCGACATGGCCCATGCGCAGGGCTGGCTCGACGCCTACCGCTTCTGGACCAAGGTGTTCGCACTGAGCTTCGCGCTGGGGGTGGTCAGCGGCGTCACCATGAGCTTCCAGTTCGGCACCAACTGGCCCGGCTTCATGGAACAGGTCGGCAACATCGCCGGCCCGCTGCTGGCCTATGAAGTGCTGACGGCCTTTTTTCTGGAAGCCGGCTTCCTCGGGGTCATGCTCTTTGGCCACGGCAGGGTCAGCGAGCGGGTGCACCTGATGGCCACCTTCTTCGTCGCCTTGGGCACCACCTTGTCGGCGTTCTGGATCCTGGCGCTGAACTCCTGGATGCAGACGCCTGTCGGCTACGAGATCCGCGACGGTGTCTACCATGTCAGCAGCTGGTTCGAGGTGATCTTCAACCCCTCCTTCCCCTACCGGCTCACACACATGCTGCTGGCCTCGGCGTTGACCTGCGCCTTCCTGCTGGCAGGGCTGTCGGCCTGGCAGGTGCTCAAAGGCGTGGCCCAGCGCTCGGCGCCGCGGGTGATGCGCGTCGGCCTGACGATGGCGGCGCTGCTGGTGCCGCTGCAGATCTTCGTCGGTGACCTGCACGGGCTGAACACCCTGAAGCACCAGCCGGCCAAGATCGCCGCGATGGAAGGCGTGTGGGAGACCCAGCGCGGCGTGCCGTTGCTGCTGTTTGCGCTGCCCGACGCCGAGCGGCGCATGAACCACTTCGAGGTCAAAATTCCCAAGCTGGCGAGCCTGATCCTGACGCACCAGCTCGACGGCGAGGTACAGGGCCTGAACGACTTCATCGGCGAACACCCGCCGTCGCTGCCGGTGTTCTTCGCCTTTCGCATCATGATCGGCATGGGGCTGCTGATGTTGGCCACCAGCTGGCTGGGCTGGTGGCTGCTGCGGCGCAGCCGCTGGCAGCCTGCGCAATTGCCACGCAAGCTGCTATGGCTATTCGCCGGCATGACCTTTTCCGGCTGGGTGGCCACCGTCGCCGGCTGGTACGTCACCGAGATCGGCCGCCAGCCTTTCATCGTGCAGGGCCTGGTGCGCACCGCCGACGTGGTGGCGCAGGTGCCGGCGCCCATGGTCGGGCTGACGCTGGCGCTTTACGTGACGGTGTACCTGGCATTGATCGTCGCCTACATCGCGGTGCTGAAGTACATGGCCGAAAAGCCGGAAACGCCACTGCCGGTGGACGCCGGCTCGCCCTCGCTGTTGCAAGGGACGAGCCCATGACGCCCATGAACTTCGACCAGGCGCTGCCGGTGATCTTCATGGCACTGATGGGCCTGTCGATGCTGGTCTACGTGGTCAGTGACGGCTACGACCTGGGCGTGGGCATGCTGATGCACCGCGCCAGCGACGCCGACAAGGACGTGATGGTCGCCTCCATCGGCCCGTTCTGGGACGCCAACGAGACCTGGCTGGTGCTGGGCGTCGGCATCCTGCTGGTGGCCTTCCCGAAGGCGCACGGCCTGGTGCTGGGTGAACTCTACCTGCCGGTGGCGCTGATGCTCGTCGGTCTGATCCTGCGCGGTGTGGCCTTCGACTTCCGCGTCAAGGCCCGCGACACGCACAAGCTCACCTGGGACCGGCTCTTCTTTGCCGGCTCCTTGCTGGCGTCGGTGGCGCAGGGCTGGATGCTCGGGCGTTATGTCAGCGGCTTCGGCGTCGGCTGGAACTACCCACTGTTCGCCGCCGCGATTGCCGTCGCGTTGCCGATGGCCTACGTGCTGATGGGCGCGGCCTGGCTGATCATGAAGACCGAGGGCGAACTTCAGGAACGCGCGGTGGTCTGGGCGCGTATTGCCTGGACGCCGATGGTCGGCGGGTTGGTGCTGATTTCCATGGCCACGCCGTGGGTCAGCTCGACGGTACGCGAGCGCTGGTTCGCGCTGCCCGAGCTCATCGCGTTGATGGCGATTCCGCTGATGACAGGCGGGTGCCTGCTGGCCGTTCGAGCCCTGCTGCGCACACGCCAGGTGCGTGGACCGCTGTGCTGGCTGCCTTTCGTGTTGCTGGTGCTGGTCTTCGTGCTCGGTTTCCTGGGCCTGGCCTACAGCCTGTACCCGTACGTGGTGCTCGACCAACTGACGATCTGGGACGCCGCAAGCAGCCCCGAGGCGCTGAAGGTCATCCTCGTCGGTGTGTGCATTTCGGTGCCTGCCATCGCCGGCTACACCGTGTTTTCGTACCGCGTTTTCCGAGGCAAGACGAGTGAACTCAAGTACGCATGATGGTCTGCTCGCCGCCGCGGACTTGTACGATACTCGGCGCATGACGAAGACCTCGCCTGACGGCCTCCGCACGAAGGCCGCGCCCGGTGCACGCCGCAGGCGCTTCCTGATGGGCTGGGGCACCGCCCTGGCGTTGGTGGCGGCTGCGGCCTACATGGGCCACGAGGCGGCCTTGCAGACGGGCTTGTCGCGCCTGCGTGACGCAGCCCAGCACCGTCTCGACCTCGTGGCCACTGGCCTGGACGCCCACCTGGCGCGCTTCGAGTACCTGCCCGCGCTGCTGGAGATGACGCCCGTGGTGCCGGCCCTGCTCGACGCGCCGTCCGATCCGGGCCTGCGGGACGGTGTCAACCGCTACCTGAAGGAGGTCGCCGCCAGCGTCGGCGCCGAGATGCTCTACGTGCTGGAAGCGGGCGGCACCTCCGTCGCCGCGTCCGACTGGGATCAGCCGGGCACATCGTACGGCCAGGACTATTCCTTTCGGCCCTACATGCGCGACGCCGTCAAGCAGGGGCGTGGTCGTTTCTACGGCGTGGGCATCACCAGCGGCAAGCCGGGCTACTACTTGTCGTACGCACTGCGGCGCGACGATCAGTTGCGCGGCGTGATGACGGTCAAGGTCAATATTGATGAGGCCGAGCGCGCCTGGCGCAACCTGCCTGGCCACGTGTTGCTGATCGACGAACGCGGCGTCGTCATCCTGTCCACGCTCCACGACCTGAAGTACCGGCCGCTGGCGCCCCTGGATGCCGAGCAACACGCAGAGGTTCGGCTGGCCCGCTCCTACGGGCAGGCGACGCTGCAGCCAGCGGACTGGAGCGAGCGAACCACATTGGCCGACGGCGTGAAGCTGGTGACGCTGAGCGGGCGGGACCACCTGGCCTCGACGCGCGCGCTGCAGCACAGCCCGTGGCAGTTGGTGGTCCTGGACGAAATGGCGCCGGTGCGGGTGGCGGCCCGCTATGCCGCCATCACCGGCAGCCTGGCCATGGCGGTGCTGGTGCTGGTCGCGGTGACGCTGTGGCAGCGACGGCGCGCCGTGCGCCACAAGCTGGCCAGCCAGGCGGCGCTGCAGGCGGCGCATGACAGCCTCGAATCGACGGTGGTCGCGCGCACGGCACAACTTCGTTCGGCGCAGGGCGAACTGGTGCATGCGGGAAAGCTGGCGGCGATGGGACAGATGTCCGCCGGCATCGTGCACGAATTGAACCAGCCGCTCACGGCATTGCGCACCTTGTCGGACAGCGCCGCGATCCTGCTCGAGAAGGGGCGGTCTGACGATGTGCGCGGCAACCTGCGGCGCATCACCGGGATGGTGGATCGCCTGGCGCGGCTGACCACGCAGCTTAAGACCTTTGCGCACAAGAGCGACACGGCCCTGGCCCATGTGACCGTGGCCCGCAGCATCGCCGATGCGCAAGCCCTGCTCGAAAGCGAACTGCAGGAGCGCGGCATCAGGCTCTTGGTCGACGTGCAGCCCATCGGGCTGAGCCTGGTCACCGACGAGGCCGCGCTGAGCGGCGTGCTCGTCAACCTGATGCGCAACGCCGTCGACGCCATGAGGGAGGCTGCGCAACGCGAGTTGCGGGTGCAGGCCCGAGCACAAGGCGGCCGATTGATCCTGAGCGTGGCCGACACGGGCCACGGAATTCGTCCTGACATCCTCGAGCGCCTCTTCGAACCCTTCGTCACGAGCAAGCCGGCCGGTGCGGGGCTCGGGTTGGGACTGGTCATTTCCGAGCAACTGGTGCGCGGCGCCGGGGGGGTGCTGCGTGCCGCCAATCGCGACGAGGGTGGTGCCATCTTCACCATCGACTTGCCGCTTGGCGTCGAACAACCGATTGCCGATAGGGTTCACCCACAGTGAGTGCATCAACTCCCATCCGCGTGCTGCTGGTCGAAGATGACGATGACGTACGCATCAGCACCATCCAGGCCCTGAGCCTGGCCGGCTTCGAGGTGGATGACTTCGCCAGTGTCGAGCGTGCCCGGGCTCATATCAGTTTCGGCGCTCCGCTCATCGTGGTGTGCGACGTCAAGTTGCCAGGGCTTTGCGGCACCGACTGGCTGCCGCAGATCCGCACCATCGATGCGGAGTTGCCCGTGGTTTTGGTGACTGGCCATGGCCACATCGCAATGGCAGTGCAGGCCATGCGCGAAGGCGCGTACGATTTCATCGAAAAGCCCTTCACAACCGAACGGCTGCTGGCGGTTGTGCGACATGCGATGGAGCGACGGCAACTGTCGTTGCAGGTGCGAGCGCTGCGTGATGCTCTCGACAACTGGCACGGCATCCAGGCCGTTCTGATTGGTCGTTCGGCGCAAATGCAGCAGGTGCGCCGCACCGTGATGAACCTGGCGGAAACATCAGCCGACGTGCTGATCTATGGCGAAACCGGCACCGGCAAGGAACTTGTGGCGCGTTGCCTGCACGATCACAGTGAGCGCCGGCGGCACCACTTTGTGGCGCTGAACTGCGGCGGGCTCCCCGAAGCCCTTGCCGAGAGCGAGTTGTTCGGTCACGAGGCTGGCGCATTCACCAGCGCCAACCGCCCACGCGTAGGCAAGTTCGAATATGCGCATGGTGGCACCCTCTTCCTCGACGAGATCGAGAGCATGCCCATGGCCGTACAGATCAAGCTGCTGCGCGCGCTACAGGAGCGCTCCATCGAGCGCGTGGGGTCGAACAAGTCGATCCCATTTGACTGCCGGCTGGTCGCGGCCAGCAAGGACGACCTCAAGACGCTCAGCGATCAGAAGCAGTTCAGGGCCGACCTGTACTACCGCATCGGTGTGGCTTTCGTCGAGTTGCCACCATTGCGCGAACGCCTGGAAGACATCCCGTTGTTGTTTGAACACTTCACCTTGCTCGCAGCAAGTCGCTACGGGCGTGTCGCGCCGACGTTGAGCAGCCTCCAACTGGCCGAGTTGATGGCCTACGCCTGGCCCGGCAACGTACGAGAACTGCGCAACGTGGCGGACCGCTTTACGCTGGGACTGCTGGGTGATCGTCTGACCCAGACCCGTGGAGCCGGTCAGGTGATGTCGGACCTGCCACAGGGCCTCCCACAGCAGGTTCAGAGTTTCGAGCGCGCAGTGATCGTGGAGGAGCTACGGCGGCACCGGGGCGATCAGAGTGCAACGGCCGCGGCACTGGGTGTTGCACGCCAAACGCTCCATGACAAGCTGCGAAAGTTGAACATCACGACCGACGAGTGGGGAGGTTGATGTCCTGATCAGTGTGGGTGAGCACCCGACGCCCGGGTGCCCGCCCACACTCGCCGACGGCGAGAGCCACAGGAGTTGCTCGCCTCGTTCCGCACTCGGCGGTAATTCCCTTAGAAAGCCAGAATCTCCTCGCCTGTAGCGCAGATGTTGTTCATTGGCATGTCGAGCGTGCCATCTCTAGGCTGCTCAATAGCTGCGGCTTGGCCAAGCATTTATGCTTCGATGGCATGGGCTGGTGCCAACAGAAGACCGAGCTGACGGGTGGCATCAACAACGACGGGGAATGGATGAGTGAGCATTGCTTAGCCCGCTGTGCGACCACAAGACCACGGCAAGGATCAATATGGGTCGACAAATGGCAAACCTTGCGGGTTTGTTGCGCTCACTGCCATCCGATGCGTATGCGTCCGGTCATGCCACCTTGACGGGGGTCGGGCCGCGCGCGCAAAAGCTAGACTTCAGGAATCGGGTCGCGGAAGCCATTGACCGCAGTACCTCGTACAGCCGCCACTCAGCCCAGCGCCGGGCGCACCATCCAACAGCCGCTTAATGGCAGTCACCGTGCGAACGCTTCGCCGCACCCACCGGCAGCACTCGCTGCTCCTCGGTCATTCACATAGAGCGGACGACACTGCGCACCAGGTCGCGATGAAGCTATCCACACCACCTCAATGAGGATCGCGCGGATCGCCCGCCATATTCCGCACAGCAGCCCCAGGATCCCTCTCAAGTCTGGACAGCGACAACTCCCAGGTCTTGAGCGCCCAGTAGGCACCGAAGGTCCAGATCCCGGCCATCTCCACAAAGAACACGAAGTTGCCGCCGCCCGCAAGCAAGGCCGCCAGGGCGAAGCCGGTCACCGGGCACAAAATCATCAACACGGCCAGCACGCGGTAGGTGCGCTTGAGCATCGGCTCCCGGTGCTTCTGGTGGGCTGGCAGGTAGCTCAGTGATTTGCACGCGCATTGCCAGGCGACGATGCCCAGCAACACGAACAGCACGGCAGCCGCCGCGAAGTGGATGGGCGGACTGGGCTGGTGGCTGGCCCACTCCAGCACGGCAGGGCAGTCTTTCACCAACTGCATGATGCGTTCGTCGCCGGCGAGGTCTTCCGCTCTGATGCGTTCCGGCACCACGGCGACGATCAGCGCGCAGATGGCTGCGGTGTTGAGCAGCGTGTTCTCCCACCGGGTGAGGCCCTTGTAAAGGCGCAGGCCTGTGGCGATGGCGAACAGCCCGCCGACGAAGAAGGTGCGCATGGGGAATGCGGCGCACTGCATGGCCCCGGCTTCGGCTGTGGCACGGGCGGCGAAGAAGTAGGCGCTCATCGAAGGCTGCAGCGACAGATCGTGAACGAAGCGGCCCCAGAAATAGAGCACCGCCGGGAAGGCAAAGGCCAGCACCGCCAGCCCCAGCCTCAGCGAGAAATAGGTTTCAGAGAAATGCCGCCATAGGTCGTGCGCATCAGGGGGCGGCGGCTCGTTGTTCATCAGGCCGGGCTGCGGGTGGGCCATGCGGTGCTCCTTGTGGATGGGGAAGCGGTGCCGCCATTCTGATGCGGGTGTGTGTGGGCGTGAACCTTTGGTGCAGGGATGCTTGGCTCATCCACTCAATCAATCACTCCCTCAATGAATCAATCAGTCAGTCAAGCTGCTTGCGGATCAACCCAACGGGTACAGAGGCCGCAGGACCGATGGCGTGCTGCGGACGTCAGGGTTTGCGAATGGCAGCCACAGCGCAGCCGATGCAGCCATTCAAGAATGGCGCGGCTGAATTCCGTCGTGCTGTCGGTTTGTGCACCGCGCAGGTCTACGACCTCAAATGTGGCGGCGGCGAATTCGTGGTCCCGGCCAGGAGCGGATGTACAGTTGGGCTACCCGCACCCGTGGGCGGCTTTAACTCTATCCCGTCACTATGGGCCTGCTTCTTGTCGTACTGGTCTTTGTGTTCCCCCTTGCATTGCCGGTGGTCACCCTCGCCTCGCTGCTATTCGTGGCGTTGGCTGCCGAGCGGGGAGTTAAGACGTTTTTGTTGCGAGGGCTGAATGCGATTGCACTTCTTGTGCTGCTTGCCGGGCCGGGCACCGTGTCGAACAGCGCAGGCAGCTTTTTACTGCCATGGTGGATGCACGTCGCAGTCGGCCACTCAGGCGTGCGCTACTACGTCATTCAGTACGCGGGGCTATGTGTTGTGCTTCTGCTCGTCCTGCTCGTAGCAGTCGCTATTTGGAGAGGTCCAGCACCACCGGCTTCATTGAAGGGACATGCGCCATTTAATCGGCGTCGCCTTCCACCCCGCTGAGCCCCTTGTAAAGGTGCAGCCCGGCCGCGATGGCGAACAGGCCGCCCACGAAGAAGGTGCGCATGGGGATGCGGCGCACTGCATGGCGCCGGCTTCGGCTGTGGCGCGGGCGGCGAAGAAGTAGGCGCTCATCGAAGGCTGCAGCGGCAGATCGTGAACGAAGCGGCCCCAGAAATAGAGCACCGCCGGGAAGGCAAAGGCCAGCACCGCCAGCCCCAGCCTGAGCGAGAAATAGGTTTCAGAGAAATGCCGCCATAGGTCGTGCGCATCAGGGGGCGGCGGCTCGTTGTTCATCAGGCCGGGCTGCGGGCGGTCCATGCGGTGCTCCTTGTGGATGGGGAAGCGGTGCCGCCATTCTGATGCGGGTGTTGTGGATGCCGTCATTTCCTTTCGACGGAGTCGCTACAGTGGGAAATCCTGCGGGGTTCCGTGTCGACCATATCGAACAGGAGGAAAGATGACCGAGCGTGTGAGCCACGCATTGAGCGAGGTTCTTGATGGGTTGGAGAAATCCATCAATGGGGAAGAGGTGAGCGTGCAGCACATCGTAGAGACGCTGGGTCAAAGGTCGTTTGCGTCATTGCTGCTGATCTTCCCGCTGATCGCAGTCTCTCCGGCCAGCGCGATCCCGGGCGTCACGGCGTCGGTCGCGGTCATCGTCTTCCTGCTGGTGAGCCAGATGATCGTCGGGCGCGAGAGTGTGTGGCTCCCTTCCTTCATTCGCCACCGTTGCATTTCCAAGGCAGCGTTGTGCAAGGCACTTGGATGGTTGAGAAAGCCCGTCGTTTTTGTCGAGCGCTTTCTGAAGGCCCGGCTCACCTTCATTCTGGAAAGGCCGTGGCGGTATCTGCCGCTGGGCATGGTCCTGGTGCTGTGCCTTTTCATGCCCTTCATGGAACTCGTCCCGGTCTCCGGCTCCATCGCCGCCGCCATCATTTCGATGCTGGCCGCTGGTCTGTTGACCCGGGACGGCGGCCTGGTTTTGTTCTCACTTCTGACGATGTTGGGCTTGCCCGTGCTGGCGTGGCAGGCGGGTGTTGGCGGGTGAAGGTAGCGGGCGCGCAGATGGCTGCGATGTTGAGAGGCGTGTTCCCCCACTGCGTGAGCCCTTTGCCTTGACGAAAGAACGACCTCGACTATAGATAAGTTTGCCGAAAAGGCTAGAACTATAGAAAATGCGAATCTTCTATAGATAATCGCGCCTCACATGACTGATCTGCGAAAAATCACGGGGCCTGTTGGCTATGCCTGGCTGAGGGACCATCTGAATGTCCCATCTTTCCTGGGCGCCCGCGAAGCGCGAATGGCAGGCGTCAACGCCCTCGAGAGGCTGCCTGAAGGCGGGCTGCTGGTGCCGGCCCGCATGGCGCCGCCGGCCACCATTCTCGATCATGTGCTCTTCGCACTCAAGCACGAACAGATCAACCTGCATCTTCTGGCGCTTGCCCTGAAAAGGGTGCCCAGCTCGGACATGGAGGCCTCCTTTGCGGCCACGCCCAACGGGGTGTACATCCGGACGGCTTGCTGCCTTTGGGAGATGGTCACTGGAAAAAGCCTGGCCACCAACGGCGCCACGATCACAGCGCCCTACCAGGAAGTCTTCGACCCAGTGCAATTTTTTGTGGGCGAATCACGCAAGAGTGCGAAGTGGAGGGTGGATTTCAACGGACTGGGCGACATCAGCTTCTGCCCCATCGTCAGGAAAACACCGGGCATCCAGCAATTGCTGGCCGAGGATGTTTTGAAGCAGGCCAGAGCGTTCGCTGAGAACACCAACACGGAGATGCTGGACCGTGCGCTGGGCTGGGCCTACATGAGTGAGACGGAGGGATCCTTCGCCATTGAGGGTGAGGTGCCGACGCAGGACAAGGCGCGCGCGTTCACCCAGTTGCTGCAGCACGCCAGCGATCCCAAGGCGTTGACGGAGGAACTCCTGTGCGAATTGCAGCGCATGAGCATCACCAACCCCTTCGACAAGGCTTGGGAATTCCGCAGTGAACAAAACCGGCTCCAAAAAGGTGTGGGGGCAGCAGGCGTGCGCTACGTGCCGCCGCGGCCAGAGATGGTCGTGCCGCTGATGACGCCCCTGATGGCATTGGCCAACAGACCACCCAAAGGCCTGGACCCCCTTGTGCACGCGGCCATCATCTCCTTCGGGTTTGTGTACATCCACCCGTTCATGGATGGCAACGGCCGGCTGTCCCGGTTTCTGGTTCACCATTGCCTGGGGCAGTCCAACGCGCTGCCGACGGCCTTCGTGCTTCCCGTCTCGGTGGCTTTGAGGCGGCATGAAGACGCCTACCTGGAAGCGCTGCACGCCTTCAGCAAACCCGCGCGCGAGCTGTGCCACGTGACATGGGGGGGTGACGCCAACTATGCCTTCGACTGGCTGCCGGAAGCCGACGAGGCCTTCAGGTTCATGGATCTGACGGCATGCGTTGAATTCACCATGCGCATGGCCCAGGTCGCCCTGCAGAAAGACCTGCTAGGAGAAGCCCAATGGCTGGGCGACTTCGACCTTGTCTATGCCCAGATCAAGGCCAGGTTTGACATCAGGGACAACGACCTGTCCCACCTTGTCGCTGCTGCATTTCACAACGGTGGAGTGGTATCCAAGAACATCCGGAAGAAGTACATCCATCGCGTACCCGTCGAAACACTCGATGCCATTGAAGCGCGCTGCCTCAATCGAATGGCTGCACGCGCGAGCCCGCCGGATGATGCCCAGGGGCTCGCCGCAGCTTGAGGTCAATCGCCTGGCCATGCCGTGCATGGACTTGCCTTCGTACACCGGGTCGGTCAGCATGCCTTCCTGCCGCGGCCGGCGACACCGAATCTTGCTCGGGTACGATCCCTGCCAATGCATCTACCGCTTTCTTTTTTAACTCAACGGACGTGAAGGCATGTTGACCGTCGTTTATTACGCGCTGATGCTCTTGCTCGGCTTTGTCGTGTACAGGCACGGGCAAAAGCTGCTCAAGCAAGGCTTCCGCGATGAGAACGATGAAATCACCAAACCGCCCATGGGGCCCGTGAGCTTTGTGGTGTGCGGTGCCATTGCATGCGTTCTTCTCTTTGGCGTGCTGCGCGCGTTGGTGCAAGGCCAGATCGAATGCGTCGGCAAAGGCTGCGCGGGACAGGTCTACACCCTGGCTGAGAATGCGGGCCGGTTTTGGGGCAATGTGTTCTTCTTGGTGTGGTGCGTGCTGGCCTTGGGGTATGGGATGTACGTGTCGTTCAAGATCTGGTCCAAAGATTGAGGCGTGGCCCCTCACCCCAGCCCTCTCCCCAGAGGGGCGAGGGAGTGAAGGCACGGCCTGCCTCGCGGGGTCATCTTGCGCTGCCGGGCGTCTCGCTGCGCCCCCCAGCGCCCAGGCAGCGCGGCGGTGTTTAGACCAGCCAGTGGCTGCGGTGGTCTTGCGCGTAGGCCTCGAAGCGGCGCGGTGTCTGGCCGGTGATGGTCTGCACCGCATCGGTGACGCGCTCCGAGTAGCCGGCCTTGAAGAAGCCCAGAATCAGCAGCAGAAAGTCGGCGTAGTCCGCCGGCAGGCCAGCGGCCAGCAGGCCGGGGCGCATGTCTTCCGGCGTCACGTCCTGGAAGCTGATGTTGCGGCCGGTGACTCGGCTCAAGATCACCGCCACCTCGTCGTGGTCCAGGGCCTGGTCGCCGGTGAGGTCAAAGTCGCGGTTGTCCCACTGCGTGCTGGTGAGCAGCACGGCAGCCACCGACGCAATGTCGCGCGCGTCGATGAAACTGCCTTTGGCCTGACCCACCGGGAGGAAGATCTTTCCGTGCTCGCGAATGCCCTGCAGCCAGAAGGTGTGGAAGTTCTGCATGAACCAGTTGGGCCGGATGATGTTGTAGGCCAACCCGCTGGCCTCCAGGTGCCGTTCGGTCATGCGCAGCGGTGCTGCCTCGTCGGCGTTGGCGCCCATGGCGGTCATCAGCACCAGCTTGGGCACGCCCAGCGCCTTGGCACGGTCGATCACTGGCACCAGCCATTCGTGCTGGCGGGTGTGGCCAGGCGGGCAGAGCAGGAACACCGCGTCGCGTCCGGCCAGTGCCACGTCCAGGCCTTCGCCGTTGGCCAGGTTGAGCTGTACCTGGTCAGGTGCCTTGGGGGCGCGACTGGTGGCGCGGGCCACGCCGTGTCCAGCGCTCTTGAGAAGACGGGAGAGTTCGGAACCGACGGTGCCGCTGGCACCGATGACAAGGATGTTGGCCATGGAAAGCTGCTTTGTGAAGTGGAGAAGCCTGCATTGTTCTGGCTGAATGCTTGAACTAGAATGCATGCCAGTTCATGATTCATGTTCAATCGTACGGAATCATGGATCAGTCAACCCTCACTCCACCACCACTCTATCGCCATGGATCTGCTCACCGACGTGCTGCAACAGGCCGGCCTGCACCGCCGCCTGCTGGACCTGCGCCGCTTGCGCGAAGGCGCGCCCCTGCGTTTTCCTTGTGACAAGAGCATGGGCCTGCACGTGGTCACGCAGGGCCAGTTGTTCCTGAGTGCGCCTGGGCTGGCACAGCCGCTGGCGCTGGCGCGCGGCGACATCGCGGTGATGGCGCGCGGTTGCCACCATGTGCTGAGCCTGCAGCCCGGCTGGCGTGCGGCGGAAGAAGTGCGCATCGACCACATCACCGAACCCGCCGAACCCAACGTATCCAGCGAAGGGCAGGACGACGCCACCCCCACCGTCATCAGCGGCGCCTACCAGTTCTGGCACGCGCCCGTGCACCCGCTGTTTCGCGATCTGCCATCGTGGTTCGTGTTGCGCGCCGAAGAACTGCCCAGGCTGGGCGCGCTCGCGCTCACCGTGGGCCTGCTTGATCAGGAACTGCGCCACCACGGCATGGGCGCACGCACCATCGTGCACGGTCTGCTGGACGCCTTGTTCACCTACGCCCTGCGCGAGCTGCTGGCGCGCGAAGGCGAGGCGCATACCGGCTGGGCCATGGCCGTGCGCGACCTCCCAGTGCGCCAGGCCATCCACCTCATGCACGCCGACTGCGCACGCAACTGGACACTGGACGAACTCGCCCGCGCGGTGGGGCTGTCGCGCACCGGTCTGGCCGAGCGCTTCCGCAAAGCCATGGGCGACACGCCACTGAGCCACCTGCGCACCGTGCGCATGCAAAAAGCCATGCACTTGCTCAGCGAGACCGAGCGCCCGCTGGACCAGGTGGCAGAAGAAGTCGGCTACAGCGACGCCTTCGGTTTTTCCAAAGTGTTCAAACGCGAGATCGGCCTGTCTCCGCGCGACTTTCGCCGCGGCGATGCCCAGGACCGGCAATCGGAGTGGCGCATACAGGCGGGGTGAGCGGTGCGGGCGGTGGGCTGTGCACCACCGCCCGCCAGCCATCGCTTTTTCTGCACTGAAACCGGGGTGGCGCGGATCAACCGTTCCGGAACAGAAAGCTGTACGCATTGAGCGCCGGCACGCCGCCCAGGTGGGCGTACAGCACGCGCGTTTTCAGGCGGCCAGCGTTTCGGCGGCGGCGGGGTCCATCAGCACCAGCACGGTTTGGCCTGCTGTCACGGCAGCGCCCTGCTGGCAAAAGAGTTGGTGCACCGTGGCATCGGCCGGGGCCAGCAGGTTGAACTCCATCTTCATGGACTCGATCACCATGAGCACGTCGCCCGCTTTCACGGTCTGGCCAGGGGTGACCGTCACTTTCCACACGCTTCCGGGCACGCTGGTGGTGATGGCACGGCCACCCGGGGGCAGATCCAGTTCCAGGGTGGCGCCGTCAGCAACAAGCTCTGCCTCGCTGCCTGGCATGTCTTGCCCGGCCGCCACCCACTGTTGCCGCTCGGCTTCGAATGCTGCCTGCTGCTGCCGTTTGAAGGCGGTGATGCCGACGGCTTCGTCGGCCAGGAATTGTCGGTAGTCCTTCAGGCTGAACACGCCCTCTTCGATCCGAAGTGTGTAACCCCCGCTGGGAAACCCGGCGCGGATGTGCTGCAACTCGTCCTGGCTCACGGGGTGGAAACGGATCTGGTCAAAAAAGCGGAGCAACCAGGGCTGCTCGAACGCGGGGCCGGGCTGGCCGTGATGCCAGCGGTTCCACATTTGCAGGGTGCGCCCCACGAACTGATAGCCGCCAGGCCCTTCCATGCCGTACACACACAGGTAGGCACCGCCAATGCCGACCGCGTTTTCCGGGGTCCAGGTGCGGGCGGGGTTGTACTTGGTGGTCACCAGGCGGTGGCGCGGGTCCAGCGGCGTGGCCACAGGTGCGCCCAGGTAGACATCGCCCAGGCCCAGCACGAGGTAGCTGGCATCGAAGACTGTCCGGTGCACATCCTCCAAGGTTTCCAGCCCATTGATGCGTCGGATGAACTCAATGTTGCTTGGGCACCAGGGTGCGTCCGGTCTGACCGACTGCATGTACTTTTCGATGGCGAGTTTGGTCTGCGGGTCATCCCATGACAGGGGCAGGTGCACGGTGCGGCTGGGCACCACCATGTCATCGACCGCCGGCAATCCAGCCTCGGCATCGATCACCTGCTGAAGCAGCGCTTGCTGGGCGATCTGCGCCGGGTCGTAGTGCAGTTGCAGGGACCGGATGCCCGGCGTCATGTCGATGATGCCGTTCAGGCTCCCGGCTTTGCGCAGATCTTGCAGCGCTTGCATCAGCACATGCACGCGCAGCCGGAGTTCAATGTCGAGCACCAGCGGGCCAAACTCCACCAGCAGGTAGCGGTCCCCGGCCTGACGCACCACCATGTCAGGCACGTCGCCGCGGCCGGGGTCGTTGTGAATCACTGGCGTCGGGTGGGCGGCGGCATCGTCACGGGGTGCAGCGGGCAATGGCCCGCAGCGCGCGGTGATCGCACGGTGGATGGCCGCTTCCCGCTCCAGTGCCTGCGTTTGCGACACGCGATAAAACCGGACCGTGTCGCCTGGCCGCAACTGACCCAGCTTCCAGAGTTCGGCATGCGCGACCACCGCCGGGCACACAAAGCCCCCCAGGCTGGGCCCGTCCGGACCCAGGATGACGGGCATGTCACCTGTGAAGTCGATGGCCCCGATCGCATACGCGTTGTCGTGGATGTTCGACGGGTGCAGCCCGGCTTCACCGCCATCGCAACGTGCCCACTCAGGCTTGGGACCGATCAGTCGCACCCCGGTCCGGCTGCTGTTGTGGTGCACCTTCCAGTCGGTGTCGAAAAAGGTATCGATGTCCGAAGCTGTGAAGAAATCAGGAGCGCCATGCGGGCCGTATATCACGCCCACGTGCCAGTGGTGCCCATAGTGCGGCACGAGGTCGGGCGGGCAGCAGGCCTGCGGTGCATGGCTGTTCTGGGCCAGGTGCAACACGTCTCCGGCGCGAAGGCATCGGCCACCATGGCCGCCAAACTGGCCCAGCGTGAATGTGCTGCAACTGCCCAGGTAGGCAGGCACATCCAGCCCTCCGGCCACGGCAAGCGCCAAGCGCACGCCGGCTTCTGTGCGGCCGATTTCCAGGGTGCTGCCTGCCTCGATGTGCAAGGTCTGCCACATGGCCACGGGCTGACCATTCAATGTGAGGCTGGCGGGTGCACCGGTCACGGCGACCACGGCAGGCGTGTTGAAGCGCAGGGTGGGACCGGCCAGCGTGATTTCCAGGGCTGCTGCTTCGGGTGGGTTGCCGACCAGGGCATTGGCCATTCGGTGGGCGTAGGCATCCATAGGGCCGCTGGGGGGCACGCCCACGTCCCAGTAACCCGTGCGGCCGGGCCAGTCCTGCACGCTGGTTTGCACCCCGGGCTCCAGCACTTCGATGGTTCGCGGGCGGAACACAAATGTGTTCAGAAAGCGGGTGACCTGGCGCCCCTCCCTGAACACCGGGTCTTGCACCACAGACCGCAGGTACGCCAGGTTGGTTTCAATGCCTGCCAGCCGGGTGGCGGCCAACGCGGCATCCATGCGTTGCAAGGCCTGTTCGCGGGTGTCGGCCGTGACGATCAACTTGGCCAGCATGGGGTCATACCACGGGGGCACATCGGTCCCGCGCTCCACCCAGCCGTCCACCCGGGCCTCGGGTGGGAAGTGCACATCGGTGAGAAGCCCCGCGCTGGGCTGGAAATGCCGAGCAGGGTCTTCGGCGTACAGCCGCGCCTGTATGGAGGCCCCGCGCGCCACCGGCTGCAGGGTGGCCAATGGCGGCAGCTTGCCTGCGGCCAGCTTCACCATCCAGGCCACCAGGTCAACACCCGTGACTTGCTCGGTCACGCCGTGCTCCACCTGCAGGCGGGTGTTCACCTCCAGAAAGTAGAACTGGTGGCCGACGGCGTCGTACACAAACTCAACCGTGCCGGCAGAGCGGTAGTTCACTGCCTGGGCGAGGCGCACGGCGGTGGTGTGCAGCGCCTGGCGCTGCTCGTCGCTCAGCCCTGGGGCGGGCGTCTCTTCGATCACCTTCTGGTTGCGGCGCTGCACCGAACAGTCGCGCTCGCCCAGGGCGATCACACCCCCTGCGCCATCCCCGAACACCTGCACTTCAATGTGGCGCGCTTGCTCGACATACTTTTCCAGAAAGAGGCCAGCGTCCTTGAAATTGGCTTGTGCCAGCCGGCCCACGGATTCGAAGGCTTCGACCATTTCGGCCTCGTTCCACACCAATCGCATGCCGATGCCGCCACCGCCAGCCGTGCTCTTGAGCATGACCGGGTAGCCAATGGCCTGGGCTTGCTGGCAGGCCTGTTCGGGGTCACCGATGATCCCTGAGCCGGGCAGCAGCGGTACCCCCAGCGATTGCGCCAGATGGCGCGCCGTGTGCTTGAGCCCGAAGGCCCTCATTTGTGTAGCCGTTGGCCCGATGAAGGCCATGCCTGCTGCCTCGCAGGCCTCGGCAAAGTCGGGGTTCTCTGACAGAAAGCCATAGCCAGGGTGGATGGCTTTTGCCCCGGCCTGCCTGGCCACCGCCAGGATGCGATCGCCACACAGGTAGCTCTGTGCGGCGGGGGCAGGCCCGATCAGGTAGGCCTCGTCGGCTTCACGCACGTGGCGCGCCTGTGCGTCTGCCTCCGAATACACCGCCACACTGCGCACCCCCATTTGCCTGAGCGTGCGGATGATGCGGCACGCAATGGCTCCTCGGTTGGCAATCAGTACCTTCTCAAACATGGAATCCTTGTGCGGGCCGTCCCGCCTGGTGTGTGCATCTGCAGGCCGTCCTGCAGATGGGTTGAGTCTCAGGCGGGGTCCCAGACGATGAGTTGAATCGGGGTGGGGTTGTAGGCGTTGCACGGGTTGTTGAGCTGGGGGCAGTTGGAAATGAGCACCCACACATCCATGTCGGCGCGCATTTCCACGTACTTGCCAGGCCCTGACACACCATCGTCGAACTTGAGGTCGCCGCTTTCGGTGACCGGCACGTTCATGAAGAAGTTGATGTTGGGCACCAGATCGCGCTTGGTCAGCCCCATGTCGGCACGCTGGATCGCTATCAGGTAGTTGTCGCGGCAGTTGTGCATGTACTTCTTCTGCAGGGCGTAGCGCACGGTGTTGCTCTCGGCCGCACAAGCGCCGCCCAGGGTGTCGTGGCGGCCGCAAGTGTCGGCGACGATGGTGAGCATGGGGCGGCCCACGTTGCTCATCAGGCGCGTTCCGGTCGTCAGGTAGATGCCGCCCTGGGCCAGCATGGTGTCTGTGGCGCTGTAGTGCTCGGCCAGGTCGTCTGCGGCGTAAAAAATCACGTCGGCTGCCTGGTTGCCTTCCAGGTCCACGATGCGAAGCGTTTGACCTTGCTTCACCTGGAACAGGATGGGTTCGCCCGCCGGGTGGGTTTCGCTCCACACCGCATGCTGTGGCTGCAGTGCGCTGGTGGTCACGCGCGTCGCGGCGGCGGGGGCTGTGGCTGTGGCTGAAGATGTGGTGATGGCGGTCATGGCGGGCTCCCTGCTCAGGCGTGAAACATGTCGGCGTTGTGCAGTGCGCGGGCGTTCTCCGGCCGGAACGCGCGGCACGCGTCATCGGCGGCGGCAGCGCCCACCTGCCGCGCCAGCACCCCGATGCGGCCCGGCTGGTACACCGGGCTCGGGTCCAGTGGATGCGGCGCTGAGGACACGGCGATCACCACGTCCATGTCGCAGCGCAACTCGAACCAATGTCCGGGCTGGCTGTGGCCGGGGTGAAAAACAAAGCTCCCCTGCGGATCCACGCTGACCTTGGAAAACCAGTTCACACCGATGATGAGGTCGCGTGCGGTCAATCCGTGTTTGCCGATTTCGGTGAGCAAGCCGTCCTTGCCGCTGCGGAACATGGCGTTCCGGTGCGTCTGGTAGCGCTGTTCGCCGTAGCGTGCCTGGAGCCTGGCGTTGTCCAGCAACAGGCCCAGCGGGTCGTGCCAGCCCAGGCTGTCGTGGGTGATGCTGGCCAGGGATCGGCCCATGTCGCTCATCAGCACGTGGCCCTGGCGGTAGTGGGCCGTGTGCTGGGCCTTGAGCGAGTCGGGCATGTTGTAGCGTTCGAGCTTGTCGTGGGCGGCGTACAGCACCATGCTCAGGTTGACACCGGGGTCCATGGCCACAAAACGAAGGGCACGCCCGCGCTGCATGCGCCATGACCAGTGGTTGCCGCCGGGCATCATGTCCGACCACAGCACGTCTTCTGTGGTCAGGTTGGCGGTGGCTTCAGCGGGGAAACGCTTCCACCACGCCAGGTTGTCCACGGGCTGCTCGCTCGGTGGGTTGGTGATACTGGCGTTCATCGGGGTATCTGGGTGTGCGGTGGTCATGTCATCGTTGCCTGTGACGTTGCCGGCAGGGTGTATTGGTTGCGGACCGCATCCAGCAGGCCATTGGCAGCGGCGCGGTCCTGGTTCAGAGGGATGTCGTAGGTGATGGCTGCCCCGTAAGCCTGCGGGGCTTGGGGGTCGATGCGCACCTTGTCGAACACCAGCAGGCGTGTGCCCAGGTGGAAGCCTTCTGACAGGTCGTGCGTGACCATGAACACGGTCAGCCGGTTCTGGGACCACAGATCCTGTAGCAGCTGGTGCATGTCTTTGCGGATGCCGGGATCCAAGGCACCGAAGGGCTCATCGAGCAGCAGGATGCGGGGCTTGCCCATCAGCGCCTGGGCAATGGCCAGGCGCTGCTGCATCCCACCAGAGAGCTGGTGTGGGTACTTGTGCAAGGCGGGTGCCAGGCCCACCTTGTCCAGCATGGCCCGGGCCTCTTCCCGTGCTGCTTCCTTGGCTTTCCCGAACAGGCGGCCCAGCACCGGGCTGCGTGGCAGCTCCAGCGCCAGCGCCACGTTGTCCAGCACGGTCAGATGCGGCAGCACCGAGTACTTCTGAAACACGATGCCCCGGCTGGCGTCCGGTTCAGCCGCCAAGGGTTGGCCGTCCAGCGTGATTCTGCCCTTCGTCGGGTTTTCCTGGCCCAGCAGCAGCCTCAGGAAGGTTGATTTGCCACAGCCTGATGCGCCCACCATGGTGCAGAACTGTCCCTCCTGAACTTCCAGGTTGATGCGTTCGAGCACCACCTGTTCGCCGTATGCCATCCATACGTTGCTGACTTTGAGAAATGCCATGGTCAGCGCCCTTCGTGCCAGGGAAACAAGAAGGCAGTCATTTTTTTGAGTGCGAAATCCATGGACCAGGCCAGCAGGGTGATCCATGCGACGTAGGGCAGGATCACATCCATGGCCAGGTAACGCCGCACCAGAAAGATGCGATAGCCCAGGCCGTCGGTGGATGCGATGGCCTCTGCCGCGATCAGAAACAGCCATGCCGACCCCAGCGCCAGCCGCAGCGCAATCAGAAGGCGCGGCATCAGTTGCGGCAGGATCACCCGCAGCACCAGGGTCCATGTGTTGGCCCCCAGGGTCTGCGCCTTGATCAGCCATTCCAACGGGATCTCCCGCGCCCGTTGCTCAAGGTCCCGTGTCATCACCGGGGCAATGCCGATGACGATCAGCATGACCTTTGACAACTCCTCGAGCCCGAAAACGATGAACAGCACCGGCAGGATGGCCAATGGCGGGATCATCGAGATCACCGCCACGGCGGGTGACAGCGTCGCACCTACCAGCGGAAGGGCACCCAGGCCAATACCCAGAACCAAAGCCAGGGCAGTGGCCACCAGTATGCCCATCCCCAGGCGGCGCAGGCTGGCCAGGGTGTCATCCCAGAACAGCCAGCCGCCGGTCCGGGCGTCTTCCTGCAAGGCGTAGCGCTGCCAGGTGTCCGCCATCTGGCCAAAGCTGGGCAGCAGCTTGTCATCCGGATTGACGGCCAGTCTGGCGTCCGAGGCCATCGCGTAGGCGATGAGCAGAAGCAAGAAAGGCAGCACCGCCAGTCCGACCCGAAGGCCGCGACCGGGAATGAGGTTGATCAGGCGCATGGGCCCCCCGCTGGAGAGAAAAAGCGACGTGGGGGCTTACTTGATCTGGCCGTCGGCGGCCATCTTCATGTAGCTCGGGTCGAAGCGCAGCTTCACGTTCTTGGCATTGCCCGTCTGTGTTTTGGCAAATTGCACACCAATGGCGTCTGCACTGCGCGCGCCCTCACCCAGCAGGCCATGCGTGAAGCTGAACTGAGACACCTTGGACATGGTGGCGGGCAGCTCTTTGCTGATGGCAAAGGCATGAGCGTCCTTCGGGGCAAAGAACATCTTGGTGGCAGCGAGCTGCGCATCAAACCCTTTCAGATCGGTGCCCGACGCGGCCGCCATCTGGGTGCGCGCCTCGCGCCCCTGGGCCGTGTCGCTGCCCATGATGCCCATCACCTCGTACCAGGCGCCCACGAGGGCCTTGCCGAAGTTGGGGTTGTCTGCGAGGGTTTTGCTGTTGACCACCATGAGGTCGATGATCTCGCCGGGAATCTTGCTGGAGTCGAACAGCTTGCTGACCTTGGGCGTGGCGGCCACTTCGGCCAGCAAGGGGTTCCAGGTGACCACCGTGTCAACACCCGGGGTCTTGAATGCCGCCACCAGGTCAGCGTCGGACGTGTTGACGATTTTCACGTCCTTCTCGCTGAGCTTCACACTCTCCAGTGCCCGTGCCAGCAGATAGTGAGACACAGACAGTTCCACCAGGTTGATTTGCTTGCCCTTGAGATCGGCGAGCTTTTTGTTCTCGCCCTTCATCACGATGCCGTCGTTGCCGTTGGAGAAGTCGCCAATGATCAAGGCGGTGGAATCCACGCCGCCCGCAGCAGGAATGGTCAGCGCGTCCATGTTGGTCATGGTGCAGCCATCGAACGAACCGGCGGTGTATTGGTTGATCGACTCCACGTAGTCGTTGAGCTGAACCACATCGACCTTGATGTCGTACTTTTTGGCCCACTTGTCCATGATGCCGCTGGACTTGGCAAAGTCCCACGGCATCCAGCCCACATAAATGGTCCAGCAGACCTTGAAGTCTTTCTTGGGTGCGGCAAGGGCGGACGTGCTGCCAAGCACAGTCAGACCGGAGAACACGGCCGCCGTGACGACCTGCTTGAAGAGTCGGCGAGAAAGCATGGGATAACTCCTTGGAGATGGCACACGGGAACGGCGCACCACAATGCGCTTGTTCTCCCGGGCTTTTATCCCGCCGTGTAACCCCCGAAGAGGTCGACAGCTCTCGGACCAGACACCTGCTTGCGCAGGCCGGAACCCTAGCCGTCTATTGATGATGTGGCTCTTCGAATCCAGCAAATGCCAGACCATTCCCGCCGAGGCACATGCCGCAATCTCCATGCCAGGTTGTTGGCAGTTTCAGCGCTTCTTTTGTGCCACCTTGGTGCATGACCGAGACCCCTTGACCCCATCTTCGTGCACGCTTGTGCCTTTCGCCCAGCGGGGGAGGGAGCGAAGGCACGGCTCATGCCTTTGTTCTGTTCAGCCGTTCCGGAACAGAAAGCTGTACGCATTGAGCGCCGGTACGCCACCCAGGTGGGCGTAGAGCACGCGCGAGCCTTCGGGGAATTCGCCGCGGCGAACCTTGTCGATCATGCCGTGCATGGATTTGCCCTCGTACACCGGGTCGGTCAGCATGCCTTCCTGCCGCGCGCACAGGCGAATGGCTTCCAGCGTGCCTTCGTTGGGCAGGCCGTATTCGGGGCCACCGTAGCGCGTGTCCAGCACCACGTCTTCTGCCGTGATGTCCTGGTTCAGTTCCACCAGTTGCGCGGTGTTCTGCGCAATGCGCAGAATCTGTGCGTGGGTCTTTTCGGGCTTGGCTGAGGCGTCGATGCCGATCACCTTGCGCGCGCGGCCGTCTGCCGCAAAACCCACCACCATGCCGGCCTGGGTGCTGCCGGTCACAGAGCACACCACGATGTAGTCGAACTGAAAACCCAGCTCGGCTTCCTGCTGGCGCACTTCTTCGGCAAAACCCACGAAGCCCAGGCCGCCGTAGGGGTGCTCTGAACAACCGGCGGGCACGGGGAAGGGCTTGCCGCCGGCCTGGCGCACGTCTTCCATCGCCTGTTCCCAGCTGGGGCGGATGCCGATGTCAAAACCCGCCGCGTCCAGCCGCACGTCGGCACCCATGATGCGGCTCATCTCGATGTTGCCCACGCGGTCGTACACCGCGTCGGAATAGTTGACCCAGTTCTCCTGCACCAGCACGCACTTCATGCCCAGATGCGCGGCCACGGCGGCCACCTGGCGCGTCTGGTTCGACTGGATGCCGCCGATGGAGACCAGCGTGTCGTAACCACCGGCGATGGCTTCGGGGATCAGGTATTCAAGCTTGCGTGTCTTGTTGCCGCCGAAAGCCAGGCCGCTGTTGCAGTCTTCGCGCTTGGCGTAGAGCTGCACCTTGCCGCCCAAGTGGTTGCTGAGCCGCTTGAGGTGCTGGATGGGGCTGGGGCCAAAGGTGAGCGGGTAGCGGGGAAATTTCTGCAGGTTCAGGGTGTGGGTGGTGACGGTGGTCATGGCATCAAGGGTCCTGGTGTGTAGGAGCGCTTGCAGCCCGGGTGCGTACAGCGTCATGGCGGCAAAACACGTGGGCATGGGGCGAACTCCGTTGGGGTGAGAACGAAGTTCATCGTAGGGCGGTGGCGCTGCTACGAATTGCCAATTGACCTTAAGAAACCAGTTTTTGATGCTAATTTCTAGGCATTTGTTGAATAGATGGTGTGAAATGGCCGCCTGACGCAACAAATGAAGGTTTCAGCTATGGAAACACCGCTTGACCGCATCGACCGCAAACTGCTGGAGCTTTTGCAGCAAGACGCCTCGCTGGCCAACCTGGAACTGGCCGAACGCACCCACCTCAGCCCGCCGGCCTGTTCGCGGCGTGTGGCGCGGCTGCGGGCGTCGGGCTTGATCCGCAAGACGGTGGCCCTGGTGGACCCGCGCGCGCTGGGCTACACGGGGCTGGTGATCATTGGCGTGGTGCTGGATCGGTCCACACCCGATTCGTTCGCTGCGTTCGAGAAGGCCGCGGCCGGGCTCACCGGCTGCCTGGAGGTGCAACTGGTGACCGGCGAATTTGATTACTTCGTCAAGCTGCGCATCCAGGGCATTGACTCGTTCAACGACATGCACAGCGCCCAGCTGATCGCGCTGCCGGGCGTGCGCCAGGTGCGCACCTTCGTGTGCTTGAAGGAGGTGTTTGAAACGACCGTTCTTCCCGTGCCTTCAGCCTGAGGCGCTTCAAGCCCGGTTGCCGGAGTATGGTCCGCAGCAATTGGGGCGCCCTCACTCCAGGGGCGACAAGGGTCCGGCTCCGCCGGCCCGAGCCGCCGTCCCCCTCCAAGCCGAAGGCGCAAGAGAGGGGGAAGCCGCGTCAGCGGCGCAGGGGGAGCTTTCTCACAAATCGAGAACCAGACGGGGACTGCTGGCCCTGGAGCAGCACGGCAGAAACTGGTCGCATGCTTCACGTTCCTCTGGCGTGAGGTACTGGTCGCGGTGGTCGGGCTTGCCGGCTTTCACGCCGGTCAGGCAGGTGCCGCAAATGCCTTGTTCGCACGACATGGGGATGTCCAGGCCGGCTTCGTGCAGGGCTGCCAGGGCGGTCTGGTCGGCGCGCACCGGGATCACGCGCCCGGTGCTGGCAATTTCCATCTCGAAGCTGCCGTCACCGGTGTGGTCCACCGGTGCGGCGGCGAAGTACTCGCGGTGCAGGCGTTCTTCTGGCCAGCCGGCGGCACGACCGGCGTTCAGCACCGCGTCCATGAAGCCTTGTGGTCCGCACACATACAGGTGCGTGCCGGCGGGTGCCTGGGCCAGGGTGGTGGCAATGTCCAGCTTCTGGGCGGCATCGCCGTCGTCGAAGTGGTGGTGGGCCTTCTGCGCATAGCTGGCGGCGGTGATGCGCGGCACAAAGGGTGTGCGGTCGCGTGAACGGGTGCAGTGGTGCAGCTCAAAGCTGGCGCCTTGTGCGCTCAGGTGCTCCGCCATGGCCAGCAGGGGCGTGATACCAATGCCGCCGGCCAGCAGCAGGTGGTGCGGTGCGCTGTCGCTCAAGGCAAACAGGTTGCGCGGTGTGCTGATGTCCAGCTCGGTGCCTTCGAGCAAGGCTTCGTGCACCGCCTGTGAGCCGCCGCGCGATGCCGCGTCGCGCAGCACGCCAATCTGATAGCGGTGCGTTTCGCCCGGCCGGTTGCACAGCGAATACTGGCGCACCAGCCCGCCGGGCAGGTGCACGTCCACGTGTGCGCCGGCGGTGAAGGCGGGCAGGGTGGTGCCTTCCACGGGCACCAGTTCCAGGCTGCAGATGTCTTGCGTTTCGGTGCTGCGGCTGGCCACGCGCACCCGCAGCGTGTCCGTGTGAACGTTCATGCCACCACCGCCTGTTCGGCCGCGATCACGCGATCGATCACCTTGCGCGACTGCACGCCGCCGGTGTCGATGTTGAGCATCAACAGCTTGCGGTCGGGGAAGGCGCTGATGTTCTTCTGCTGGCGCTCCAGCATCTCCATGTCTTCGGCAAAGATCTTGCCCTGGCCTTCGCGGATCTGGGCGGTCAGCGCCTTGTCGCCTGGGTTGAACTGGCGCGCCATGCCCCAGAAGTAGTGCATGCTGGTGTCGGTCTCGGGCGTGATGAAGTCGGTGACCACGCTGTAGACCTTGTGTTCGGCGGGCGCGTCGTAGCCGCCATGCCCGGCGTGGGCCACGCCCACTTCAATCATGATGTGGCTCGGTGGCGTGAAGCGGCAGATCTGCCAGCGGTCCACCGGCACGTCGTCGGCCAGGCCCTTGGCGCGCAGCGCAGCCTTCCAGAACGGTGGCGCGATGATGTTTTCCATGAAGCGGCTGGTGACCACTTCGTCGCCATTGACCGTGGTCTTGCACGGCGTCTCGTCGATCTCCTTCTGGCCAATGCTGGTGGAATGCACGTAGGTCTCGTGCGTGAGGTCCATCAGGTTGTCGACCATGAGCTTGTAGTTGGCTTTCACGTGGTACAGGCCGCCGCCGTAGGCCCATTCCGGGTTGTCGTACCAGACCATGTGCGGGATGAGCGCCGGGTCGGCCTTGGTCTTGTCGCCGGGCCACACCCAGATGAAGCCGTAGCGCTCCACCACGGGGAAGCTGCGGATGGCGGGGAAGCCGCCCACGCGTTGGCCGGGCATGGCCACGGTCTTGCCGTCGCAGCCCATCTCCAGGCCGTGGTAGCCGCACACCAGCTTGCCTTCACACACCGTGCCCAGCGACAGCGGGGCGCCCCGGTGCGGGCAGAAGTCTTCCACCGCCGCCACCTGGCCGGGTTGTGGCCGGTAGAACACGATGGCCTGGTTGCAGATGGTGCGACCCAGGGGCTTTTCGTTGATCTCGTCGGCCGTGCAGGCGACATACCAGGTGAGGGTGGGGAACATGGGGTGTCTCCTTTTGGGCGGAAGTCGTGAGGGGAATTCTGATTCATTCAGTATGCTGAATGACGTTCATTGTACGGAATGAAGAATCAAAATAAAAGGGCTCAAAACATCGGGTAAACCCTAGGTTTCGCGAGATTTACCGGGAGACTCGGCGCGGGCGGCGTCGTTCAGGTGCACGAACTTGCGCAACAGCGCCAGGAACTGCGCCTGTTCTTCAGCCGAGAGCGGCTCCAGCAGGCGGTGGTACATGGGGGCGACGCGGGGCAGCATGTCCTGCAGCATGGCTTCGCCCGCCGCGGTGAGGCGCAGGGCGCGCTGGCGCCGCGCTAGCAGCTCGCGCACGATCCAGCCCTTGGCTTCCAGCCGGGTGGCGATGTCGGCAGTGGTGGAGGTGTCGAGCGCGACCTTGTCGGCCAGGGTGACTTGGTCGATGCCGGGGTGGTCTTGCAGCGCGCGCAGGATGGCGTATTGCACCGGAGTGATCTCGCGTCCGTGGGTGTCATGGAAGGTGGACACGGCCAGTTGGTGCGCGCGCCGGATCAGATGCCCGGGCTCAGCGTGCAGGGCGGGTGCTGGAGGGTTCTTGGGGGTGGGCATGGGCTCAGGGCGGGTACGTTGGTCGGGGCACTATACGAGATGGCCCGGCGGGCCTTTTGGGTCGCGCCTGCAAGGAACGCGGACGCACACCACAATGACCGCATGAACGACACCACTGCCTACACCCCACCCCCAGTCTGGTCGCCCCCAAAGGAAAGCGGCGGCCGTTTCGCCAACATCAACCGCCCGGTGGCCGGCGCCACGCACGACAAGCCCTTGCCCGTGGGTCGCCATCCCTTGCAGCTGTACTCGCTGGGCACGCCCAACGGCGCCAAGGTCACGGTGATGCTGGAAGAGCTGCTGCAGGCGGGCCACACCGGCGCCGAATATGACGCCTGGCTCATCCGCATCAACGAAGGCGAACAGTTTGGCAGCGGCTTTGTGGCGGCCAATCCCAACTCCAAGATCCCGGTGCTGGTGGACCACAGCGGCGCCACACCCCAACGCGTGTTCGAGTCCGGCGCGATCCTGATCTACCTGGCCGAAAAGTTCGGTGCCTTCCTGCCCACCGAGGGCGCGGCCAGGGCCGAATGCCTGTCGTGGCTGTTCTGGCAGATGGGCAGCGCGCCCTTTCTGGGCGGCGGCTTTGGCCACTTCTACGCGTATGCGCCCATCAAGATCGAATACGCGATCGACCGCTACGCGATGGAAGTCAAGCGCCAGATGGACGTGCTCAACCGCCACCTGGCCGAACAACGCTACCTGGCCGGGGACGAATACACCATTGCCGACATGGCCGTGTGGCCCTGGTACGGCGCCATGGCCAAGGGCCAACTCTACGAAGCGGGCGAATTCCTGCAGGTGCACGAATACACGCATGTGATCCGCTGGGCCGACGAGATTGCACAGCGGCCCGGTGCCAGGCGGGGTCGCATGGTCAATCGCACCTGGGGCGCGCCGTCCAGCCAGCTGCACGAGCGGCACGATGCGAGCGACTTCGATACCGGAACACAGGACAAGATCGCACCGCCGAACTGAGCCGCTGCGAACGCCAGCACATCAAAAGTTCGTCTTTTTGCAGGATGTTGCAGTGCAAGCTTGCGTCGCCCGGGGTTCCTGTGCATAGTGGCTCCAAGACATCCCCGTGGCCGCCGGGAGGTCCTGACCAGCCGGTGGCTTGTGTCAACCAGGAGCAACAGGAGGCTCATCCATGAATTTGACGATCAGCGGTCACCACCTCGAGGTCACGCCCGCCTTGCGCGGCTACGTCACCACCAAGCTCGAACGGATCTCACGGCACTTTGACCAGGTGGTCGATGTCAAGGTCCTGCTCACCATAGACAACCTCAAGGAGAAAGACCTGCGTCAGCGCGCCGAATGCAACATCCATGTGAAGGGCAGGGACTTGTTTGCAGAAAGCGCACATGCCGACCTGTATGCCGCTGTTGACGAACTGGCAGACAAACTGGACCGCCAGGTGTTGCGCTACAAAGACAAGTCACAGAATCACCACCATGAATCGACGAAACGATTGATGTGACATCCGTCACGATGGCCGCCGGTGCAGCCATTTTTCAATGCTGCACTGCAACAAGCCGCTTGTTCTGTCAAGCGGCTTTTTTGTCGCCAGAGTCTAGCCATCGCCGCCCAACTCGTCATAATTTGCGGTCCAAGAGGCCCACATGAACCGACTATCTGCCATATTGCCCGCCGCGCAAGTGCTCGTCAGCGTGGATGCGACCAGCAAAAAACGTGCGTTTGAAGAAGCAGGGTTGCTCTTTGAAACCCTGCACGGCCTCAACCGCGCACTCATCACCGACAGCCTCTTTGCCAGAGAACGCCTGGGGTCCACCGGCCTCGGTCACGGCGTGGCGATCCCGCATGGGCGTATCAAGGGCCTGAAGCAACCCTTGGCCGCGGTGTTCCAGCTCGAGAACCCCATTGGTTTCGACGCACCCGACGAATTACCCGTGCAGTTGATGATCTTTCTGCTGGTGCCGGAAGCGGCCACGCAGAAGCATCTGGAAATCCTGTCAGAGATCGCCGAACTGCTCAGCGACAGCAACCTGCGCGAACAGATGAAGAGCTCCACCGACGGTGCAGCCCTTCACTCGCTCATCACCACCTGGCAATCGGCCCACGCCGCTGCGTGAGACGGCGCGCCGCCCGCTCCTTGCCTTGCCCGAACCCCAGCCACGCGCGGGTGTCGGCATCGGTTGATGCGGCTGCAGGTCGCCCTTCAGGTGACCAGAGATGAAACCCACCGTTGTCAGTGCCGATGTACTGTTTGAGGACCATCGCGACGCCCTGAAGTGGCAATGGGTGGCTGGCCTCGGCGCTTCCGAGCGCCGGTTCGACGAAGTGGCGATTCGCGAGGCCCGTTCAGGTGCCGACCTCGTGGGCTACCTCAACTACATCCACCCCTACCGGGTCCAGGTGTTTGGCGAACGCGAGGTGGCCTATCTCACCAGCCCCAGTGAAGACGACAACCGACGCCGAGTCTCACGCATCGTGACGCTGGAGCCCCCGGTGCTGGTGGTGGCCGACGGTCAGGTGGCGCCAGATGCGCTGGTGGCCATGTGCGAACGCGCCCAGATTCCGATGTTCTCGACCAAGGAGTCGGCGGCCTTCGTGATCGATGTGCTGCGGGCTTATCTGTCACGCCACTTTGCCGACCGCGCCTCCATGCACGGCGTGTTCATGGACATCCTGGGCATGGGCGTGCTCATCACCGGTGAGTCGGGCCTGGGCAAGAGCGAGCTGGGCCTGGAGCTGATCTCACGCGGTCACGGCCTGGTGGCCGACGACGCAGTCGACCTGTTCAGGATCAATCAAACCAGCATCGAAGGCCGCTGCCCTGAGCTGCTACAGAACCTGCTGGAAGTGCGGGGCATCGGCCTGCTCGACATTAAGGCGATCTTTGGCGAGACGGCCGTCCGGCGAAAGATGCGCCTGACGCTGATCGTGCATCTGGTCCGCAAAGAGACACTGGAGCGCGACTATGAACGCATGCCACACGAGCCGCTGTATCAGGACGTCTTGGGTGTGCCGGTTCGTAAGTCGGTGATCCAGGTGGTGGCAGGCCGCAACATCGCCGTGCTGGTCGAAGCCGCCGTGCGCAACACCATCCTGCAACTGCGCGGGATTGACACCTACCAGGAATTCGTCTCGCGACATCGGGCCGCGATGATGCGTAGTGAGTGACACCCCCCTGCGCCGCTGACGCGGCTTCCCCCCTCACTGGCACGGCTGCGCCGCTTGGAGGGGGGACGGCACCCTTGGGCCGGCGGAGCCGGACCTTCGGTGCCCCTGGATGGGGACATCGCTTCTTGGAGACGCTTCTTTTTCTGTGGCGCAGAAAGTGCACTGCTCTCCAGCGTGTGATCCAGATCGCGTGACGTGCCCTCGTCAAGGGAGATCAAGGGTCCGGCTCCGCCGGCCCGAGATGTCGTCCACCCTCCAAGCGCCGAAGGCGCGTCAGAGAGGGGGGAAGCTGCGTCAGCAGCGCAGGGGGGTGCTACCCACCTCTATGGGGGCAGTCGGTCTTGCTGCAGTTCGCGTAGAGCGACAGGGCGTGTTCCTGGAGGATGAAGCCGCGGGTCTTGGCGACCATTTGCTGGCGCTTTTCGATTTCGGCATCAAAGAACTCTTCCACCCGCCCGCAGTCCAGGCAGACCAGATGGTCGTGGTGCTGGCCTTCGTTGAGTTCGTAGACCGCCTTGCCGGATTCGAAGTTGCTGCGGGTGAGCAGGCCGGCCTGTTCGAACTGCATCAGCACACGGTAGACCGTGGCCAGACCGATGTCGGAGCGATCCTCCAGCAGCACGCGGAACACGTCTTCGGCCGTCATGTGGCGCTGCTTGGCGTTCTGGAACACATCCAGAATCTTCAGCCTGGGCAGTGTGGCCTTGAGCCCGGTGTTCTTGAGTTCTTCAATGTTGGTCATGGGCGGGTGTCTGAAGGGGCTTTCGTGGGCACGTCGGCGAACGAAGCCCATTCAGAAAGGTAGGCGGCCTGGCGATGGCCTGAGGGCTACAATGACCGGATCATATCGCCAGCGCGGGCTGAATGCTGCATTTTCCCAGGGATGTGCGGCTCTGTTCGTGCACATTCTGGTCAGCATTCATGCACATCCTCTCCAAGCATCGCGGTACCGCCAGCGCGCATCGCCAACGCCGGACATTCTGGTTGTGGGTTCCGGCGGCCGCCCTCGCTGCACTGTCGGGTTGCTCAAGTGCGCCTTCCGTGGGTGATCTGGGCAACATGGTCACACCGTACCGGATCGACATCGTGCAGGGCAATGTGGTCACGCGCGAGCAGGCAGCGGCACTGCGCCCCGGCATGCCGCGCGAGCAGGTTCGCGACATCCTTGGCACGCCCTTGCTCACCAGTGTGTTCCATGGCAACCGCTGGGACTATGTGTTCACCTTCCGGCGGCAGGGCCAGGAAACCCAGCGCCGCAAGCTCGCGGTCTTCTTCCGCGACAACGTGCTGGAGCGGGTCGAAGCCGACGAACTGCCCACCGAGGCCGAGTTCGTGTCCTCGCTTGAAGTGAAGAAGAAACTCGGCAAACCCGTTCCCCTGGAAGCCACGGAAGAGCAGTTGCAGCGTTTCCAGGAACGCAATCCGCCGAAGAAGGCCGATGCCACGACCAGCGAGCCTGCCGCCCAGCCGGCATCGAGCTATCCGCCGCTGGAGCCCGCCGGGGCTGCACAATGACCGCCGCCGACCTGCACCGCGTGTGCATTGCGGGTGCGAGTGGCCGCATGGGCCAGATGCTGGTGGAAGCCGTGCGCGCCAGCGGCGACTGCCAGCTCACCGGTGCGCTCGACGTGGCGACCAGCCCCGCGCTGGGACAGGACGCCGCCGCATTTGGTGGGCATGCCAGTGGCGTGATCATCACGTCCGACCTCACCACCGGCCTCTTGGGCAGCCAGTACCTGATCGACTTCACCCGCCCTGAAGGCACCATGGCGCACATGCGCGAGTGCGTGAAGCTCGGCGTCAACCTGGTCATCGGAACCACCGGATTCACGCCAGAGCAGAAAGACGAGATCGCCAAGGCGTCTTCGTCGATCGCCATCATGATGGCGCCCAATATGAGCGTGGGCGTCAATGTCACGATGAAGCTGCTGGAGATGGCGGCCAAGGCCATGTCCACTGGCTACGACATCGAGATCATCGAAGCCCACCACCGCCACAAGGTGGACGCACCCAGCGGCACCGCGCTGAAGATGGGTGAAGTGATTGCCGACGCGCTGGGGCGAGACTTGAAGGAATGCGCGGTGTACGCCCGTGAAGGCGTCACCGGTGAGCGCGATCCTTCGTCCATTGGCTTCGCGACCATCCGCGGGGGTGACATCGTGGGCGACCACACCGTGCTGTTTGCGGGCACGGGCGAGCGCATCGAAATCACCCACAAGTCGAGCAGTCGCGCCACCTACGCCCAGGGCAGCCTGCGCGCCGTGCGCTTCCTGGCGGGCCGCTCCAGCGGGCTGTACGACATGTTCGACGTGCTCGGCCTGCGCTGAGTTTCGTTGCACGCTGAACTTCGGAATTGAATGTGAGCTTCTGGGAAACCGTTCTCCAGGGTGATGCTGTGAGCCGCGGCGTGGCGCTGCTGCTGCTCGCCATGTCGGTCTCGAGCTGGGTGGTGATCCTCTGGAAAGGGTGGTTGCTGCGCCGGGCGGCGGTCGACGTGCAGGTTTCTGCTGCGCTGTTCTGGCAGGCCACCCATCTGGACGATGCCCAGCAGCGTCTGGGTTCACAAGACCAGCGGCGCCTGGTGCTGCCCCTGGTGCAGGCGGCGCTCACCATCGAACGCGCAGTGCCCAACACGCTGGCCGCTGCCGGTGACCGTTCCCAGCAGCTCACCCGTGTGCTGCGCGACGCGCTGCATCGCATCCTGCACCGCCTGCAGTTCGGCCAGGTGCTGCTGGCCACCGTGGGCTCCACGGCGCCCTTTGTGGGCCTGCTGGGCACGGTCTGGGGTATCTACCATGCGTTGGTCGCCATCGGGGTTGATGGCCGCTTCCGCATCGAACAGGTGTCCGGCCCCGTGGGTGAAGCCCTGGTGATGACCGCCGCCGGCCTGGCGGTGGCCATTCCCGCCGTGCTGGCCTACAACGTGCTCGGCCGCCAGATCGCCCGCATCGAAGCCGACCTCGAGGGCTTTGCCCGCGATCTGCGCGAGTTGCTGGTGCATCACAAGGAGCAGGTGGAATGAGATCCGCCGCCGGGCCGTCCCAAGGCGGATCAGCCCCCTCTGGGGGGCAGCGACCCGCGTCAGCGGCGGAGCGTGGGGGCATAGGTTCCGCCGCCGGGCCGTCCCAAGGCGGATCAGCCCCCTCTGGGGGCAGCGACCCGCGTCAGCGGTGGAGCGTGGGGGCATGAGTTTCGGTGGACTGGAGAAACCAGCGGGCTACCGGCCCATGAGCGAGATCAACGTCACGCCGCTGGTCGACGTGATGCTCGTGTTGCTGGTGATCTTCATCATCGCAGCACCGTTCATGGCGAGCCGCCTTGCTCTGGATCTGCCGCAGACAGAGCAGTCCGACGCCCAGGTGACGCAGGAGCCGGATGCTTTCGTGTCCATCGCGATCGACCCGCAGGGCCAGACCTTCTGGGACGAAGAGCCCATCAGCGTTGAAGCGCTGAAGCAGCGATTGCAGGACACCGCGCGCGCCAACCCCGATTCCGAAGTGCAGTTGCGCGCAGACGCCACCGTGCCCTATGGCCGCGTGGTGGAGCTGATCGGTTTGTCGCAGGCCGCCGGCCTGTCGCGCATCGGTTTTGTCACCGATGAGCTGCCCGGTGCACTGGGCGCACCCGCTGCACCTGCGCGTTGATTCACCGCTGCCGCAGCCCGGGCCTGCCCAAGGCCTAAAATTCAGGGTTTCCGTGGCGCGCCGGCGGGGTTGGTTCCCGGCCTCCCGCCACCGCGCCACCCGATCATCACCGCCGCCTCTGTCCGGCCCCCTGGTTCATGCAAGAAAAATACGCCCACAAGGAAGTCGAGCGCGCCGCGCACGCCCACTGGAACGCCACCGACGCCTACCGGGTGACCGAAGACGCGGGCAAGCCCAAGTTCTACGCCTGCTCCATGCTGCCCTACCCCAGCGGCAAGCTGCACATGGGCCATGTGCGCAACTACACCATCAACGACATGCTCGCGCGCCAGCTGCGCATGAAGGGCATGAACGTGCTCATGCCCATGGGCTGGGACGCCTTCGGCCTGCCGGCCGAGAACGCGGCGATCAAGAACGGTGTGCCACCGGCGAAGTGGACGTACGAGAACATCGCCTACATGAAGCAGCAGATGCAGGCGATGGGCTTGGCCATCGACTGGTCGCGCGAAGTGGCCACCTGCGACCCCAGCTACTACCAATGGAACCAGTGGCTGTTCCTGAAGATGCTGGAAAAGGGCATTGCCTACCGCAAGACCCAGGTCGTCAACTGGGACCCGGTCGACCAGACCGTGCTGGCCAACGAGCAGGTGATCGACGGCAAGGGCTGGCGCACCGGCGCGGTGGTCGAGAAACGCGAGATCCCTGGCTACTACCTCAACATCACCGCCTACGCCGACGAACTGCTCGACCACGTGCAGATCGGCAACGAGAAGGCCACGCTCAATGGCTGGCCCGACAAGGTGCGGCTGATGCAGGAGAACTGGATCGGCAAGAGCGAGGGCGTGCGCTTTGCCTTCCCGCACACGATCCAGGACGCCAGCGGTGAGCCGATCAGTGGCGGCCGGATGTACGTCTTCACCACGCGCGCCGACACCATCATGGGCGTGACCTTCTGCGCCGTGGCGCCGGAGCACCCGCTGGCCACGCACGCCGCCGCCAGCAACCCGGTCCTTGCCGCGTTCATCGAAGAGTGCAAGACCGGTGGCACGACCGAAGCCGAGCTGGCCACGCAGGAGAAGAAGGGCATGGCCACCGGCTTGTCTGTCACGCACCCGCTCACCGGTGAGGAAGTGGATGTGTGGGTGGGCAATTACGTGCTGATGAGCTACGGCGACGGCGCGGTGATGGGCGTGCCCGCGCACGACGAGCGCGATTTCGCCTTTGCGAAGAAATACGGCCTGAAGATCCAGCAGGTGGTGGCGGTCGAAGGCGAGACCTTCAGCCTTGACGCCTGGGCCGACTGGTACGGCGACAAGCAGCGCGGCGTGTGCGTGAATTCCGGTGTGCTCGATGGCCTGAGCTACAAGGCCGCCGTGGACAAGGTTGCCGAACTGCTGGCCGCCAAAGGCATGGGCGAGAAAAAAACCACCTTCCGCCTGCGCGACTGGGGCGTGAGCCGCCAGCGCTACTGGGGCACGCCCATCCCCATCATCCATTGCGAAGAACACGGCGCGGTACCGGTGCCCGAAAAAGACCTGCCGGTGGTACTGCCACAGGACTGCATTCCGGACGGCTCGGGCAACCCGCTGCACAAGCACGAGGGTTTTCACGCCGGCGTGGTGTGCCCGGTCTGCGGCAAGCCCGCGCGGCGCGAGACCGACACCATGGACACCTTCGTGGACTCGTCGTGGTACTTCATGCGCTACTGCGACCCGACGAACAGCGAGAAGATGGTGGCCGAAGGCGCGGACTACTGGATGCCGATGGACCAGTACATCGGCGGCATCGAACACGCCATCCTGCACCTGCTCTACGCGCGCTTCTGGACCAAGGTCATGCGCGACCTGGGCCTGGTGAAGGTGGACGAGCCTTTTACCCACCTGCTCACCCAGGGCATGGTGCTCAACCACATCTACAGCCGGCGCACCGCCAAGGGCGGCAAGGACTACTTCTGGCCGCACGACGTGGAGCACGTGCTCGACGACGCCGGCAAGGTGGTGGGCGCGAAGCTCAAGAACCCGGCCACCAGCGGCGACGGTATGCTGCCCGTGGGCACGCCCATCGACTACGAGGGCGTGGGCACCATGTCCAAGTCCAAGAACAATGGTGTGGACCCGCAAGACCTGATCGAAAAATACGGTGCTGATACCGCGCGCCTGTACACCATGTTCACCGCACCGCCCGAGGCAACGCTGGAGTGGAACGACGCAGCGGTGGAGGGCAGCTACCGCTTCCTGCGGCGGGTGTGGGGCTTTGGGCACAAACTCGCACCCATCGGCCAGCTGGGGGTGCTCGCTGATGGCGTGTCCGGTCAGAAACTGTCCAAGGCGGCCAAGGCGCTGCGCCTGGAGATGCACACCGTGCTCAAGCAGGTGGACTACGACTACCAGCGCATGCAGTACAACACGGTGGTGTCGGGCGCGATGAAGATGCTCAATGCGCTGGAGGACTTCAAGTCTGACGGCTCTGCTGCCGACAACGCCGCGCTCGCCGAAGGCTTCGGCATTCTGTTGCGCTGCCTGTACCCGGCCACGCCCCACATTGCCCACACGCTGTGGAGCGGTCTGGGCTACGCGGGCGAACTGCTCGACGCGCCCTGGCCCGTGGCCGATGAAGCCGCGCTGCAGCGCGACGAGATCGAGCTGGTGCTGCAGGTCAACGGCAAGCTGCGTGGCAGCATCACCGTGGCCGCCGGCGCAGACAAGGCCACCATCGAGGCAGTGGCCCTGGCCAGCGAAGCATTTCAGAAGCAGGCGCAGGGCGCCACGCCGAAAAAGGTCGTGGTGGTGCCGGGGCGTCTGGTCAACGTGGTGATATAACCTTTTTCGACATGAACCGCACTTCCCCACACCCCCTGTATGCATCCGGTCCCATGGGCCGCCGTTCGCTGATCCGCGGTCTGTTCGGGGCGGGCGCCCTGGCGTCGGCCGGGTGGTTGACGGGTTGCGGTTTTGCCTTGCGCGAGACGCCGAAATTCGCTTTCGATGCCGTGCGCTTCGCCGGCAACGAAAACAGGCCGGTGACCCGGGCGCTGCGAAGTGTGTTGGACACCTCCGGCGTGCGCACCTTTGGCACCACAAGGCCAGGCAACCCACCGTCGGGGATCACCATGGTGCTGCTGACCGTGCTGCTGGATCAGCGCGAACGCGCGGTGGTGGGCCAGACGGCAACCGGCGAGGTGCGGGAGCTCCAGATCCGCACCCGCTTTACTTTCCGTCTGAGCACCATGACCGGCCGGACGCTGATCGAAGACACCGAAATCCTGCTCGAAGGTGATCTCAGCTTCTCCGAAACGGCGGCCTTGTCCAAGGCGGCTGAGCAGGAAATGATGTTTCAGGACCAGCAGTCGGAAATCGTTCAGCAGGTGCTCCGGCGACTGGCGGCCGTGAAGGCCGTCTGACCCTGCCATGCAGGTCGCTGCGGCGCAATTGGCGGGCCAGCTGCAACGCGGCCTGAAGAGCCTTTACACCGTCTACGGTGACGAGCCCCTGCTGGTGCAGGAAGCGGCCGATGCCATCCGCGCAGAGGCGCGCGCCCAGGGTTGTTCAGAGCGAACGGTGCACACCGTGGCCGGTGCCCACTTTGACTGGAGCGAGGTGCTGGCCAGTGGCGGCTCGCTCAGCCTCTTTGCCGACAAGCAGCTGATCGAGATTCGCGTGCCTTCGGGCAAGCCGGGCAAGGACGGCTCACAGGTGCTGCAGCAGATCGCGCAGGCGGCCCAGGACAACGACAGCACGGTCACGCTGGTGATCCTGCCGCGGCTCGACGCCGCTACACAGAAGGGCGCCTGGTTCGCCGCACTGGACAGCTTTGGCGTGACCGTGCGCATTGAGCCGGTCGAGCGCAAGGCCTTGCCGCAATGGATCGCGCAGCGCTTGCAACTGCAGAGGCAGCACGTGGCCAGTGGCGAAGAAGGGCAGCGCACGCTGCAGTTTTTTGCCGATCGCGTGGAAGGCAACCTGCTGGCTGCCCACCAGGAAATCCAGAAGCTCGCGCTGCTGTACCCCGCTGGCGAACTCAGCTTTGAACAGGTCGAGTCGGCGGTGCTCAACGTGGCCCGCTACACACCCTTCAAGCTGGCCGAAGCCGTGCTAGGCGGACAGGGCGTGCGCGTGCAGCGCATGCTCGAAGGTCTGCAGGCCGAAGGCGAGGCGGCGGTGCTGGTGCACTGGGCGCTGTCCGAAGACATCCGCACCCTGCACCGCATCCGCAGCGCGATGGACGCCGGGCGCCCGCTGCCCATGGCCCTGCGCGAGAACCGTGTGTGGGGCGTGAAGGAAAAACTCATGGAGCGCGCACTGCCTTTGCTCTCCATGGCACAGCTCAGCCGATGGCTGGAAGATGCTCACCTGGTGGACGGCATCGTGAAGGGCATCAAGGTGCCCGGATGGCCGACCGATCCGTGGCAGGCGCTGCACCAGATGGCGATGAAGGTGACGTTGGGGGTTAAGTAAGCACCCCCCTGCGCCGCTGACGCGGCTTCCCCCCTCTCTTGCGCCTTCGGCTTGGAGGGGGGACGGCAGCTTGGGCCGGCAAAGCCGGACCCTTGCTGCCCCTTGTCAGGGGCATTTCGCACCGGAGGGATTGGCTCTCCCCCTGCACCGTTTCCCAGGCTGACCCTGGCTGGAAGCCCGCTTGCCTGAGGGGTAGTCCGCTCCCGATCCCGCCTGTGCCGTGTGGCCGGGCTGAGCAGCGCAGCGGCGTGGGGATCAGAAATTCGCATGTCCGAAGGACGCGCAGCGGACAAGTTTGCGAATTTCCCCCACGACGCGAGCAGCGCAAGGAAGCCCGCAGGGCCCCGGACTTCGGCTCGCCTTTCTTTGGTGACTTTCTTTGGCGAGACAAAGAAAGTTACTCGGCCGCCGGGCCGAGACCCGGCCAAACAAAGCTTCCGGAGAGAAACCAACACGCAGACACAGGCCCTTCAACCCACCCTTCTCCTCAGAAGGTGAGAGAGCGAAGGCACAACCATCGTGTCAGTCGTTCCGAGCAGTTTCCCCAGCCAACGACCGTCTCAACATCGCTTCCCGAAAATCACTTGGTGTCAGACCCGTGTGTTCGCGGAACACGCGGCTGAAGTGGGCGCCGTTGTTGAAGCCCCAGGAGAAGGCGATGTCGGTGATGGTTCGCTGGGCGTGGGCGGGGTTCTGCAGGTCGCGCATGCAGGCCTGCAGTCGCCGGCGAAGGATGTAGTGGGCTGGCGTGTCGTCTTCTGTGCTGAAGGCGTTGTGCAGGTGGCGCTTGCTGCAGTTGAGGGCCTGGGCGATGTGGTCCAGCGTGAGGGCGGGGTCGCGCAGGTGGCGGCCGATGTGCTCGCGGATGCGGTCGCGAAAAGCTTCGAGCTGGGTGGTGGCGCTCTCGCGACCCGCGAGTTCCTGCAGCGACAGGCGCACCAGTTCCACGATCAGTTCGCCGGCACCGCGAGCGGCCGCCTCGCTCATGCTGGGCAGTTCCTGGTAGGTGCTGCGCATGGTTTCCAGCGCCACGCGGGCAATGCCGCTGACGCCGCCCACATGCCGCGCCATGAGCGGCTCCAGCTTCAAGCCGCGCTCGATCAGCTGTTCCTTGGGCAGCATCACGATGAGGTGTTCGACGCGCTCGGGATTGCCGATCTCGTAGCTGCCGGTGGTGTCGTAAATGGCCCATCCACCCGGGCGCACCCAGGCTTGCCGGCCCTGTTGTTCCACCGTGGCACTGCCACGCCAGGGTGCCACGATCTTCAGGTAGTTGCGTTCGCTGGCGCGGGCCAGGCGAGGGCTTTTCAGCACGCGGTGGCGGTTGGCTTCGAGCTTGGTCAGCACCACCGAGCCGGCCTGCGTGGCCGCCATGTGGCCGTCGAAACCGGTGTCACCGTACAGGTCGGATTCCAGTCCGCCAAAGTGGGTCCAGACCCAGTCACGCCAGATGGCGGCGCGGTCGCGTGGGGCGACCGAATCGGTGCTCATCACGGAGGATGGGGTCATGGGCAGGCTCCGTCGGGTGGGTGGAAGGGAAATTATGTGCCCCGCCGTGGCGCTGTGCGAGGGGTGACGTTGAGGGTTAACCCGCAGCGATGTGCACGTTTTGGCAAGCGGGTTTTGCACGCAGAGACAAGCCGCCGGGCAGGCGACGACCTACCATGCTGATGGCTCGATACCCACAACAGGAGACATACCATGGTTCATCCCAATCGCCGTCTGGTCATCAAGGGCGCCGCCGCTGCAGTGGGCGCCATGTCCTTCGCCCCGCAGCTCATGGCGCAGTCGGCGCCGGTGCGCATCGGGTATTCCATGTCGCGCACCGGTCCCTGGACGGGCGGCGCGCAGGTGAGCCAGGAGCCCAACTATCTGCTCTGGGCCGAGCAGCAGAACGCCGCGGGCGGCCTCGATGTGAAGGGAGTGAAACGCCAGATCGAACTCATCAGCAGCGACGACCGCAGCGACACCGAAACCGTGGTGCGCACCTACGAAAAGCTCATGGGCAGCGACAAGGTCGACCTGGTGCTGCCGCCCTGGGGCAGCAACGCCAACTTCGCCGTGGCACCGCTGGCCAACCGCTTCCAGTACCCGTTCCTGGCGCCCACCGCATTGAGCAAGCGCCTGGTGGAAATGCGGCTGCCGTACTTCTTCCTGCTGCTGCAGCAACCTGGCGCCATGACCAACGCGCTGGTCGACATGCTCAAGTCCAATGGCGTGAAGACCGTGGCGCTGATCTACGTGGACGACCTGTTTGGCCTGGAGAACTTCGCCGCGTTCAAGGTGGCGCTGCAGGGCAGTGGCATCACGCTGGTGGAAGACAAGAGCTACCCCGGCGGCGTGAAAGACCTCTCGCCGGTGCTGCGTTCGATGAAGGACAAGAACCCCGACGCCTTCGTCGGCTTCACCTACCCGCCCGACACCATCCTGGCCAGCCGCCAGGCCAAGGAAGTGGGCTTCAATCCGAAGTTTTTCTACGCCTCGGTGGGCACGGCCTTCCAGCTCTACCGCAATGTGATGACCCCCGCCGGCGCCGAAGGTGTGCTGGGCATGGGCTCGTGGAACAGCAAGACCAGCCCGGGTGCCAAGGCCTACTTCGATGCGCACACCAAGAAGTTCGAAGGCAAGGAACCGGATCGCTGGGCCAGCGGCGCCTGCTGGGCCGGCCTGGAGATCCTCACCAACGCGGTGAAGGCGCAGGGCCTGGACCGCAAAGCCATCCGCGACTACGTGGCCAACACCACGCACAAGACCATCATTGGCGACATCAAGTTCAACGGCAGCGAGAACGTGGGCACGCCAGGCACCGTGTCCCAGTGGCAGAACGGTGAGTTTGAGGTGGTGTGGCCGAAGAACGTGGCGACGGCCGCGCTCAATCCGGCAAAGCCTGCCTGGAAGTAGGCCCACCCCCGCGTCGGCCTGACGGCCGCCACCCCCTCAAGGGGGCAGCGCGTGCGGCCCGGCAAAGCCGGTTCCGCCGCGCTCCTGGATAACTTCCCCTCACTCGTATGTCCTTTTCTGCCTGGCTCGAACTCCTCGCCTCCGGTCTCATCACCGGTGGCATCTACGCGCTCGTCGCGCTCGGGCTGAACCTGCAGTACGGGCTGATGCGCATCCTCAACATTGCGCATGGCGAGTTCCTCATGGTGGGGGCTTACCTTACCTGGATGGCGCAGACATCGCTGGGGTTGAACCCGTTGTTCATGGTGCCGGTGTCGTTCGGCATGTTGTTCGTGCTGGGCTGGGTGGTGCATCGGCTGTGTTTCCGGCGTCTTACCGCCACCTCGCCCAACATCGACATCTTTGAAGCGCGCGGCCTCATGGTGGCCTTCGGCCTCATGTTTCTGGTGCAGAACTTCGCTTCGTGGATGTGGGGCGGCGACCTGCGTGGCTACGACTTTCTGACCGAGCCGGTACAGATTCCGTTGCCGGGCGGCGAGGCCCAGTTTGCCGGCAACAAGCTGCTGGTGTTTGCGCTGGCGCTGCTGTTCTCGGGCGCGCTCATCGTGCTGCTGCGCACCACGCTGCTGGGCAAGGGGGTGCGCGCGCTCATGCAGTCGCCCACCGGCGCACAGCTCATGGGCATCAACACGCGGCAGCTGCACCCGCTGATGTTCGGCATCGGCCTGGGGCTCTCCGGTGTGGCCGGTTGCCTGATCTCGATGGCCTACACCATCTCGCCATCGATGGGCGAGCCCTACACCATCACCGCGCTCATCGTGATCACCCTGGGCGGCTTCGGCAGCATGGGTGGTGCGCTGGCCGGTGGTCTGCTGCTGGGCGTGATCGAAGCCCTGGGCATGCACTTCACCAATCCCTCGCTCAAGGCCTTGTTGAGCTACGTGGTCTTCATCAGCGTGCTGTTGTTGCGGCCCGAAGGACTGTTTTCCCGCAAGTCAAGAAAAGCATGACCCCCACGCTCGTCACTACGTGTACTTCGCTGCCCCCCGTGGGGGCTGTCAGCCCCTTGGGGCGGCCCGGCGAGACTGACCTTTCATGAACTCAAGACAGTTCCTCATCCGCGACCTGCTGGTGCTCTTCGGCCTCACCGGCTGGGCCATTGCGCTGCCTGGCTTTGCCAGCGAGTTCGCCGTGTCCATGGCGCTCACCTGCCTGATGTACATCGCGCTCTCGTCCAGCTGGGCGCTGTTCTGCGGCACCACGCGCTACCTGTCGCTGGCCACCTCGGCCTTCTTTGGCATCGGCGCCTACACCAGCGCCATCCTGCTGGAACAGCTGTCCTGGGTGCAGGCGATTGCGCTGGGTTCCTTGATTGCAGCGGCCGTGGCGGTGGTGATGGGCGCGGCCGTGCTGCACCTGCGTGGCACCTATTTCGCGGTGCTCACCTTCGGCATGACCGAACTCATCCGCCATGCCATCAGCTACTTCGAAAAAAGTGTGACCGGCACCGTGGGCCGCGTGCTCATGGTGGTGCCCGAGCGCGACACCATTTACTTCACCGTGCTGGCGCTGGCCGTGATCACGGTGGCACTGTCCATCGCGATCCGGCGCACGCGTTTTGGTCTGGCCATGCTCGGCATCGGGGCCGACGAACAGCGTGCCCAGACCCTGGGTGTGAACACGCGCTGGGTGAAGGTGGCCGGCTTCGCGCTCACGGCGGCGGTGGCCGGTGCGGTGGGCGCGGCCATGAGCGTGCGCTGGACCTACATCGACCCGCACACCGTGTTCAACCCCTTCATCGGTTTCCAGACCGTGCTGATCGCGCTCATCGGCGGCGCGGCCACGCTGTGGGGGCCCCTGATCGCGGCCATCGTCTTCAGCGTGCTGGCCGAGACCCTGCGCCTGCAGGTGCCGCAGATCTACATGATGTCGCTCGGCCTGCTGCTGATCTTGTCGGTGCTGTACCTGCCGGGCGGCCTGGCCTCGCTGCGCACCGAGACCTTCCGGGGCTGGCGCGATGGTGCCAAGCTGTGGTGGCAGGAGACGCGGGATGACCTGAGTGGTGAGGCCAAGCGCCACAAGCAGCGGGAAAAGAGCCTGAGGGAGCGCCGTGATGTGTTCTAAGAAACACCCCCGCCGCGCTTCGCGCGACCCCCTCAAGGGGGCGATGCCAGAGGCCCGGCAAAGCCGGTTCCTCGGCATCCCTGGATGGGGCCTCTGCGTGCCGGACTGTGTATTCCCAAACGGAAGGGGTTGCTGACATGGCACTGCTACCACTTCTGGATGCCAAGGACATCACCGTGCGCTTCGGCGGCCTGGTGGCCGTTGACAGCGTCAGCGCGACCTTCATGCCTGGCGAACTCGTCGGCATCATCGGCCCCAATGGCGCGGGCAAGACCACCTTCTTCAATGCCATCTCCGGCGTCACCCAACCCACCAGCGGCGCGCTCAAGGTGCAAGGCCGCGAACTCAGTGGCAAAGGCCCGCACCGCTTTGCGGCCCATGGCCTGGCGCGTACTTTCCAGACCCCGCGCACGTTTCCCGACATGCTGGTGCGTGACAACATCGCCTTCGGCCTGAAGTTCGCTGGCCGCCGGCCACGCAAATACATCTGGTGGGGTGAAGAGACGACCGTGCCCTGGGTGCTGCGCACCCCCGAAAGCATCCTGGGCTTGATCGGCCTGCGCGACCAGGCCGATCTGCCGGCCGCAGCCATCACACCTTCACAACAACGCCTGCTGGAAATCGGCATGGCGCTGGCCACCCGCCCGCGCATGTTGTTGCTCGACGAAGTGGCCGCCGGTCTCACCGAAAACGAGGTGGAGGAAATGGCGCGCCTGATCCGCCGCCTGCGCGACGAACTGGACCTCACGGTGGTGTGGATCGAACATGCCGTGACCACATTGCTGCGCCACGTGGAACGGGTGATCGTGCTGTACCAGGGCAAGAAGATTGCGGACGGCACGCCCGCCGAGGTGGTGCGCAATGCCGAGGTGATCGAGGCCTACCTGGGTGACGAAATGAACGAGCCCTCCACCGAACATGTTGTCGAGGAGGCCTCCGCATGATGTGGTACCGCCCAAGCCCCTTCGAACTCGGCGGCGGCGGGCGCGCGCGCCTGAAGGTGAACGGCCTCTCAGCCGGCTATGGCGCCTTTCTGGTGCTGCGCGACCTCAAGCTCGAGATCCAGCCCGGCCTGACCGTGGTGCTGGGCCCGAATGGCGCGGGCAAGACCACGCTGCTCAAGGCCCTCAACGGCCTGATCCCGCGCGGCGGCACGGTGCTGCTCGATGGCCAGGAGATGCCCGAGAAGACCCACGAGATCGTGCAGGCCGGCGTGGCGCTGGTGCCGGAAGGCCGCCAGCTGTTCCCGCAGATGACGGTGACCGAAAACCTGGAACTCGGCGGCTGGCTGGTGCCCAAGGCCCAACGCGCCGAGCGCCTGGCGCAAGCCTTTGTGGACTTTCCCAAGCTCAAGGAGCGTGCCACGCAACTCGCCGGCACCATGAGCGGCGGCGAGCAGCAGATGGTGGCCGTGGCCCGCGCCATGATGTGCGCGCCGCGCCTGCTCATGCTCGACGAACCTTCGCTGGGCCTGGCGCCGAAGATGGTCGACGAGCTGCTCACCATCGTGCGCCGCATTGCCGACGCGGGCACCACCGTGTTGATGGTGGAACAGAACGTGAAGAAGGCGCTGGCCGTGGCAGACCGGGGCTACGTGATGGAACGCGGCACCCTGGTGGCCAATGGGCCGGCGAAGCTGCTCGCGCGCTCCACCGTGATCCGCGAGGCCTACCTGGGCGCAGACAAAGACCCCGCCACCGGCACCACCAGTGCGGCCGATGCGGTGCAGCGCCGCAAGGCCGTGGCCACCTCCCTGACACCGTGAAGTTGTTTACTTAGGAGAACCCCATGTCCGACATGTCCATGCTCATCAACGGCCTCAAAGTCACCGCCGAAAAAGGCGCCACTTTTGAACGCCGCAACCCGCTCGACGGCAGTGTGGCCACACGCGCCCCGGCCGCCTCGCCCGCTGACGCGGTGATGGCGGTGGAAGCCGCCGCCGAAGCCTTCAAGACTTGGAGTGAAACCGGCCCCGGCGAACGCCGCGCACTGCTGCTCAAGGCCGCCGATGCGCTCGAAGCCAAGACGCCGGCTTTCATTGAAGCCGTGTCGGCAGAGACCGGCGCCACCGGCATGTGGGGCGGCTTCAACGTGTTCCTGGCCGCCGGCATGATCCGCGAAGCGGCATCGCTCACCACTCAGGTGGCGGGCGAGGTGATCCCGTCCGACGTGCCCGGCTCGCTGGCCATGGGCGTGCGCCAGCCGGCTGGCGTGGTGCTGGGCATCGCACCCTGGAACGCGCCCATCATCCTCGGCGTGCGCGCCATCTGCGTGCCGCTGGCCTGTGGCAACACGGTGATCCTCAAGGGCAGTGAAAACTGCCCGCGCACCCATCAGCTCATCATCGACGCGTTTCAGGATGCCGGCTTCCCGCCCGGTGTGGTGAACTACATCACCAATGCGCCGGCCGATGCGGGCGCGGTGGTCGAAGCCATGGTGGCCCACCCAGCAGTGCGTCGCGTGAACTTCACCGGTTCCACCAAGATCGGCAAGATCATTGCCATGACCTGTGCCAAGTACCTGAAGCCCGTGGTACTGGAACTGGGCGGCAAGGCGCCGCTGGTGGTGCTGGACGACGCCAACATCGAAGATGCCGTGAACGGCGCGGCCTTCGGAGCGTTTGCCAACAGCGGCCAGATCTGCATGAGTACCGAGCGCATCATCGTGGACCAGAAAATCGCCGATGAATTCGTGAAGAAGTTCAGCGACAAGGCCAAGGCGCTGCCCGTGGGCGACCCGCGCAAACCTGAGCCCGTGGTGCTGGGCTCGGTGATCGGCATGGGAACCGTGCACCACTGCAACGAACTCATTGACGACGCGCTGGCCAAAGGCGCCAAGCTGGTGTGCGGCGGCAAGGCCGACACCACCCTCATGCCCGCCACCGTGCTCGACCATGTGACACCCGCCATGCGCATCTACCACGAAGAAACCTTCGGCCCGGTGAAGTGCGTGGTGCGCGTGAACGGCGTGGAAGAAGCCATTGCCTGCGCCAACGACAACGAGTACGGCCTGTCGTCCGCCGTGTTCGGTGGCGATATTGCGCGCGCCTTCAACGTGGCGCGCAAGATCGATTCCGGCATCTGCCACGTGAACGGCCCCACGGTGCACGACGAAGCCCAGATGCCCTTCGGCGGCGTCAAGGGCAGTGGCATCGGTCGCTTCGGTGGCAAGGCCGGCATTGCCGAGTTCACCGAGCTGCGATGGGTCACCCTGCAGACCACGCCGCGGCACTATCCGTTCTGAACGCGAGACTCTTCCGGCTACAGGTCAAGGTCTCGCGGCCCGCTCCGTTGGTGGGCGTCAGGCTCTCGCGCGCTCTGGTGGAAAAAGGCGCTGCGCGAGGTCGGCGTTGCTTTCGTGAATGAGATCCTTGTCCAGACTCTCGACCACCACGCCGGACACCTCGCTGTGAAGCTCCGCCCGCAGGTAGCCCAGCAGTCGTGGCGCGGCCACAAGGTACAGATTGTCGAAGCGCTTTTCACGCCGAGACACCAGTAGCCGTTGTGCGATGCGCGAGGCAAACAGCTGTGCGCGCTGGTGGCGTTCGGAGTCGCTCGCTGAAACGGTTGCGTTGCCGCCTCCGCCTCCGCCAGCACGCCTGCCATGTGGACCGCGGTGCATGTCGGATTCATTTGCATGCGCGTCAGGGTCAGTGAGTTCTTCTACCGGCACCAACGCGGCGCCCGGTTTGCGGGGCCGTTCCAGGATGCGTGCAATGGCCTCGTCGGCCACCAGAATCCAGGTCGATTTCATATGTTGCTCCTTGGGATTGTCACCACGCAGAATGGTGATGGCGTCCATCGTGGCCCGGCAAGCCGAGCCATGCTGTAGGACAAGGCCTTGCTTACCATTGCACACTTAAGAAATGGAGATGAGGACACGCGACTCGAAGAAGATGCCCCGCTTTGCACACGGCGTAGAAAGCAAGCCCACTTGGCGTCACGGAGTCGCAAAACCCGCTATCGGCAGGAACGCGGATTGCCAAGAATGGATATGACATCAAGAAGTCCTTCAACGACAAATCTTCCGCCTGTTTCGACAAATGTCATCCGCATCGTGGGCGCGCGGGAAAACAACCTGCGCAATGTCAGTGTCGACATTCCGAAGAAGCGAGTCACCGTGTTCACCGGGGTGTCTGGTTCCGGAAAGTCGTCGCTCGTGTTCGACACCATTGCAGCCGAGTCCCAGCGCCAGCTGAATGAAACCTTTTCCACCTTCGTGCGGCATCGATTGCCTCACCATCCGCAGCCAGACGCGGATTCGCTGCAGAACCTCTGCGCCGCCATCGTTGTCGATCAACGCCGCTTGGGCGGGAACGCACGCTCGACGGTCGGTACGGCGACCGACATCCTGGCGCTGATCCGCCTGCTCTTCTCGCGGATCGGGCAGCCTTTCGTGGGCTACTCCAACATCTTCTCGTTCAACCATCCCGACGGCATGTGCTTGCAATGCGAGGGGCTGGGCAAGGTCGACACCGTCGACCTGGATCGGCTGTTCGATCGCGAGTTGTCGCTGAACCAGGGGGCCATCCGTTTCAGCGCGTTTGCGGTCGGTGGTTATCGCTGGAAGCGCTACGTGCACAGCGGCCTCTTCGACAACGACAAGCCATTGAAGGACTTCAGCAAGGATGAGTGGCACACGCTGCTCCATGCCGAGGATGTGCCGATTGAGCAGCCCGGCCCGGGCTGGCCGCCCACGAGCCGCTACGAGGGTGTGCTGCCGCGCATCCGGCGCAACTTTCTGCGCCGCAACCTCGACGACATCAAGGGTCTGAACCGCGCGGAATGGGATTGGCTGGTCACCGCCGGGCCCTGCCCGCAGTGTCAGGGAGCGCGGCTCAACGAGAAAGTCTTGAGCAGTCGCATCAGCGGCCGGAACATCGCGGACTGGTGTGTCTTGGAAGTGGGCGAACTGCTGCCAGTCGTGCAAGAAGTGGACGCGCCCCTGGCGGCATCCCTGGTTCCGATGATTGCCCACCGGCTGCAGCAGGTGGTCGACATCGGGCTCGGCTATCTGAGCCTCGGGCGCGAGACGACAAGCTTGTCGGGCGGCGAGTCCCAGCGCGTGAAGATGGTCCGGCACCTGGGCAGCAGCCTCAGCGACATGAGCTACATCTTCGATGAGCCCAGCGTCGGACTGCACCCTCGTGACGTCGCACGGCTGGCCGCACTGTTGCGACACCTGCGGGACAAGGGAAACACGGTCCTGGTGGTGGAACACGATCCCGATGTCATCGCGATGGCCGACCACGTCATCGACATCGGTCCCGGGGCGGGCGAAGCGGGCGGAGCCATCACCTTCCAGGGGAGCGTGGCGGATCTGCGTAGGGCCAACACGCCCACGGGTCGTTGTCTCTCGCGTCCCGCGCGGGTCAACTCTGCCCCCCGGGCTGCCTCGGACTGGTTGCCGCTGCGCAAGGTCAGCCTGCACAACCTGAAAGACGTGAGCGTTGACATTCCGCAGGGCGTCATGACAGCCGTGACCGGTGTGGCCGGCTCGGGAAAGAGCAGCTTGATCAATGGCGCCTTCGTGCACGCGTACCCGGAGACGGTGTGCATCGACCAAGGTGCCATTGGCGGATCGCGCCGCTCGAACCCTGCGACCTACACCGGCATCCTCGATCCGATTCGGCGGCTTTTTGCGCAAGCCAACACGGCCAGTGCCTCGCTGTTCAGCACCAACTCGGACGGTGCCTGCCCGGTCTGCAAGGGCCTTGGCACCACGGAAACGGACCTAGCCTTCATGGAGCCCATCGTCAGCGTCTGCGAGCGATGTCGCGGCCGCCGATTCACCGAGGAAGTGCTGCAACATCGGCTGCGCGGCAAGAACATCGCTGAGATCCTGGCGATGCGCGTGGGCGAGGCACGGGCTTTCTTCGATGAACCGGACATTCTGCCCGCGCTGGATCGGCTGGATGAAGTCGGACTGGCCTACCTGTCGCTCGGTCAGCCGCTGTCCAGCCTGTCAGGAGGGGAACGGCAACGGCTGAAGCTGGCGACAGAGCTGGCGCAGTCCGGGCGCATTTACGTGTTTGACGAGCCGACATCGGGCCTGCACCTGTCGGACATCGACCGTCTGCTGCGGCTGTTCGACCGCCTCATCGAGCGTGGCGCGACGCTCATCGTCATCGAACACCAGCTGGACGTGATCGCCCAGGCGGACTGGGTCATCGACATGGGTCCGGAGGCCGGCCAGCGGGGCGGCCGTGTCGTGTTCGCAGGAACCGTTGCCGCGATGCTCGCCAACGGAACGGGTGAAACCGCCACTCACCTTCGAAGGCACGTGGCCTGAGAGGTGAGGCGGGATCCGCGTCGAGGTTGGGATCTTCGGCTCGGATTTGGCCAACGTCTTCTTCAGACTGGCTCCTGCCCTTCTAAATCGGTCCGGCTGACTACGTCAGCAAGCCGTTCGGGCCGTTCGAGCCTGGCGAGCTGGTGGCTCGGCTTCGTGCGTTGCTGCGCCATGCCGACGGCGCGCTGGTCCCGCCGTCAACCTCCGAATACCGTCTGCTGTGCGTCTTCCTGATTCCCACCCGCGCACCGCGCTGTCTCGAGAGCGGAGCAGGGCGCTTCGCTACCTTTCGACCTGATAGCCTGGATCGACTTCGGAGCCAACCTGACCACCGGCCAGACCCCAGTTCTCGCGCGGAATCCCATCGTCACCTAAGCGGCAAATCATGGCCTGGTACAGCGCCCGTTTCGTTTCAAAGCCCCAGTCGAAAGACTTCCAGGCTCTGGAGCCTTCATGCAGCCCAAGGAAGAGGAGCGCCAAGACGGCTTGGTCGATTCGATCGGGGTCTAGCTTCATGGGCTTCTCCTAATGAGAGGCCATATGTCGATGCAAAACCAGGAAATGGCTTCTTCAAGTTGCTCTGCGTGTGAGCCGCAACAACCCATCTTCTTCAATCGCTCTTGCTGATCCGCCCGCTGCGAACCCGTGTGGTGGGTGGTGTGGGCACCAGGCGTTCGAGTAACTCCCGGTTACCCGATTCGGCGTCAATTGGAGGGGTCTCGCGTTCCACCACCCACGAATTGCAATGCCTCGCGGGCGAGTGAAATGAACTCCCCTGTTGAAGCTTGGTTAAGTACCAGCCACTCTTTCATGAGCCGACCGTGCCCAGGGTCGAAGCGCTGGCCCCTGCCCTGAGCCTCGAGCGCTTCAACGCGCTGCTTCGGTAGCTTGACCACGAATGCGCCTTCGGAAGAAACCGTGGCGAAGATCTTGCCGTTCACCTGCAACGCGGACGAGCCAAAGCCCTTCTTTCCGCGCTGGCCAACAGAGACACTTGGTTCGCCTGTCAGTTCGGCAACCACAGCGGTGAAAATGGCACCCTTCATGCGGCGCGGTGGCGCATCCGCTTCCACCATCGGGTCTGACTGACGATGGTGAAGGTGAGCGCCGCCAGGATGATGGCAGACAGGGGTGAGGTGAAGAACTCGCCGATGAACTGGCCCACATTGCCCTCAGCTGAAATCATGGCCTGTCGGTAGCTGCGATCCATCAGGGGTCCGAGGATGATCCCCAGGATCACCGGGCCCACCTGGTAGCCATACATCTTCAGGAAATAGCCCAGCACCCCGAAACCGAGCATCCAGTAGACATCGGTGGGGTTGTTGCTGATCGCGTAGGCCCCCACCGCTGACAGCACCAGGATCAAGGGCAGCAACATGGATTTGGGCGTTTCGACGATCTTGGCAAACAGCTTGATGCCGGTCAGGCCGAAGACCAGCAGGAAGATGTTGGCCAGCGTCAGACAACCCACGGTGAACCAGAAGAGGTGGGGCGTCTCAACCATGAGTAGCGGCCCAGGCTTCAAACCGTGGATGTACATCGCGCCAATGACCACGGCGGTCACGGCATCGCCGGGAATGCCCAGCGTCATCATCGGAATGTAGGCACCGCCAATGGCCGCGTTGTTGGCGGACTCGGGGGCCACCAGACCCTCCACCGCTCCTTCGCCAAAGGGAACCTCCGGGTTCTTGACGCTGCGCTTGGCGTGGTCGTAGGCCATCAGTGCGGCAATGTCGCCACCGGCCCCGGGCAGGGCGCCCACCACCACCCCGATGGCCGATGTGCGCGTGGCCAGGGGAAGGTGCTTGCGCACCACGCTCCACGACGGGATGATCTTGGACACGTTTTGCTTGATTGCTTTGAGTTTCAACTCGTGCAACTGAGCCAGTACCTCTGCCACCCCGAAAAATCCGATCATGGCCGCCACATACGAGATGCCCGCCGTGAGCTGGAGGTTGCCGAAGGTGAAGCGTGGCTCCGCGGTCATGGGGTCCAGCCCGACGGAACCGATCAGCACGCCGAGCGCGCCTGCGAAGATGCCCTTGGACAGCGAATTGCCGGACAGGCTGCCCACCAGCAGGATGCCCCAGACTGCCAGCATCAGGTAGTCGCGCGGCGCGAATTTCAGGGCCAGTTCCGACACCGCAGGGGCGGCCAGCGCAAGCGCCAGGATGCCGATGAAGCCGCCAAAGACCGAAATGATGGTGGTCAGGCCGATGGCCTGGCCGGCTTCGCCGCGCTTGGCCATGGGGTAGCCGTCCAGCGCCGTGGCGATGGCCGAGGGCGCGCCGGGAATGTTCAGCAGGATGGCGCTGCGCGAGCCGCCATAGACACCGCCAAAGTAGATCCCGGCAATCAAGGCCAGCGCCGAATTGACCTCCCACTTGAACGTGAACGAGATCAGGATCGACACCGCCATCGTCACGGACAAGCCGGGAATGGCGCCGATGTAGATGCCGGCCAGTGTGCCGGCCGCTGTCAGCATCAGCAGTTGCGGATCCAGCCAGGGGATGAGAAAAAACCCGAGCGTCTCGCTCATGGGAGCCACCCGGCAAAGAGCTTTCCGCTGGGCAGAACGACAGAGAACACCGTCTGGAAGATCATGTAGATGGCGCCCAGGCTCAGTGCCGACACCACCAGATTGAGCACGATGCGTCGGCTGCCCAGCAGCCACATGGAGATCACGAGGAACACATACGAAGACAGCAGAAAACCCACCCATTCCAGCGCCAGCATGTAGGCCACGATCGCGAGCGTGAAACCGATCAGCACGCCCGGTGTGAGCTGGCGCATGAACTGCCGGGGCAATGACTCGCCCTCCTGAGCCGGACTGGGTGTTTCACGCAGGGCTTGCATGACGTTGACCAGACCGGTGATCACCATGACGGCGGTCGCCAGCATGGGGAACGAACCGGCCGACGTCAGCGACTCGAAGCCTGAAATGCCGTAAGCGGTCCAGAGCATGAAGACACTGAACATCAACAGCATCACAGTGAATGCGATTTGGCCGGGCAGCCGGCTTCGTTGGAGGTGCATGATGGGGTGTTCCTCTTTTGAGGCTTCAAGGTGGTGCAAGGCCCAGCGACTCTGGAGCCGCCGGGCCTGCTAGGCCCATGGGCCCCTCTCAGGGCTTGGCAATGCCCAGGTCGGCCGGGTTCTTCTTCGCCACACCCACCTCCTGGTAGGTCCAGGCGGTGACCGACTGCCACTTCTTCAAAAAGGCTTCAGCTTCGGCGCCCGACAGGTTCATCACCACGTTGCCGCGGGCCGCCATCAGTTCCTTGAACTTCGGGTCGTCAACGGCCTTCTTGAAGGCCTCGGTCAACCGGGTTTTGGCTGCATCGGGCGTGTCCTTCTTGACGAAGACGCCGTAGAACGGTCCCCAGGGCAGGTACTTCCCCAGCGCAGGAAGGTCTTGGGTGATCGGAGGCACATCGCCAAAGGGCTTCGCGTCAATGGCGGCCAATGCCTTCAGGCGCCCCGCCTTGATGTGTTCGGCCGCAGCACCCGCGCCCACGAACATCAGATCCACATGGCCACCGAGCAAGGCGGTGACGCCCGGTCCGTCGCCATCAAACGGCACAGAGGTCACGGGAAACTTGGCGACCGTGGAGATCATGGCGCCCACGGTGAAAGGCAAGCCGCCGGTACCGGTTGACGCCTGTTTGATTTTTCCAGGATTGGCCTGAACGTCGGCCAGCAGATCCTTGAAAGAAGCCCATGGCTTGTTGGGGGTCGTCACCAGCAGCACATTGCCCCGGCCCACGATGTTCACCGGATAGAACTTGGAATAGTCCAGGTCGCTGATGCCCAGGATCGGATGCAGTTGCGGGTTCTCTGCGCCGAACAGCAAGGTGTAGCCGTCGCTGGGCTGCTGGTTGATGAAGTTGGTGGCAATGGCGCCCACGCCGCCAGGCTTGTTCTGCAGCACGATCTTTTTGCCCAGTGCCTCTTCGGCGCCTGGCGTGAGCGCACGGCTGACCACATCGGTCGCGCCGCCTGCGCCCCACTGGATGATGCCGGAGAGCTCGCGCTCCGGGAATCCTTGCGCCGAGGCGCTGGCCATGATGGCCACGCTCGCCAAGGCGGCCATGGTGGTTCGAATCAATTTCATCGTTGTCTCCTGGTGGTTGCGGACTTGAAAAAAGGGTCTTCGATGGACCGGGGGAAAAGGGTTGCTCGGCGAGGGTTGTACACGGTTGTTGGGTACTCCTTCAGTAACGCTGGATCAGCATGCCACCGTCGACCTTGATCGACTGGCCGACGGTGTAGGGCAGCAGACCCATCGCCAGCGTGCTGACGGCCTTGCCCACCTCTTCAGGTTTCCCCCACCGGGGCATGACCAGCCAGCCGCGCTCGATCGCCGCATCGTAGTGTGATTTTGATGCCGCGCTCATTTCGGTTTCGATCAAACCCGGCACCACCTCATAGACACCCACACCTTCACCGCCGAGACGCACGGCGAACAGCGAAGACACCATTGCCAGCGCCGCTTTGGACACGCAGTATTCGGCCCGTTGCACCGACACCGCCTGGGCATTGGAAGACGTGATGGTGATGATGCTGCGGTGATGAGCGGTGGCCGGCCGGGCGAGAAGCTTGCGGGCGAAAGCCTGGGTGAGGAAAAAAGTACCGCGCGTGTTGGTGTGCAGGCAGTGGTCAAACCCTTCGGGTGTCACATCCAGCAGATCGCCCCTGGACAACACGGAAACGCCCGCGTTGTTGACCAGGCAATCCAGCTCGCCGATGGTGGCTTCTGCGTCAGCAAGAAATTGCTGGTGGGAGGACACGTCGGCGATGTCGGCGGGCACAGCGGCCGCATGGATGCCCAACGCTCTCACCTCATCCACAGCCCGCTGCAAATCGTTGCTGTCTTCCAGATCAGATAACACAAGGTCAAAGCCCGATTGCGCCAGCGACAGGGCAATGGCTTTGCCAATGCCGCGGCGCGCACCGGTGACCAGTGCGCGGGGTCGACGCAGAGAGGGGCGGCTGTTCGACGACATGAGGTGGTGGTGGCTGGCTGGTTGCGGGTGAATCAGGCTGCGCGGGCCCGACCGACGATGGCGTGGCGAACCTCAGCCATCACCGGGTGATCGGCCTGACGAAGCTCTGCGGCAATCGCTCCGAACCCGAAAAAGTCGAGGTAGCCGGGGATCTGTTGAACCATCATTTCGTGGCCATGGAAGACCCGGATGCCTCTTTCTAGGCACGCGCGCTCCACCGGCGTGGTTTGGCTCTTCATCAGGATGTCGAAGGCGGTCGCGCTGCGCTCCATACGCTGCGGGTCAAAGGGCAGTGGATCGGTCGCGCGCAGTCCAAGGGGCGTTGCATTGATCACCAGATCGAAGCCTGCAGGGTCGCTGCTGGAAGCGACGCGCGCGTGCGTGCGCACCGGTGGGGTGGTTTCCAGCAGTTTCACCAGTTGCTCTGCGCGATGTCCGTCCGAGTCGAAGACCGCGACTTCGGCGGGACCCTGTTGGCAGGCGGCCAGTGCGCAGCCGATGGCCAGGCCGGCGCCACCGGCGCCCAGCAGGAGCACCCTGCGTCCTTCAACCTCGACACCATGGTGGCGCAGCGCACCGAGGAAGCCGCTGCCATCAAGCAGAGCGCCCTCATGCATTCCGTCGGCGTTGCGGCGCACCGCGTTTGCCGCGCCAGCCCGCGTGGCCGCCGGGTCTGCCTTGTCGAGCAGCTTCATCAATCGCGTCTTGTGCGGAATGGACACCAGCATGCCGCGCACATTGCCCGCCGCCAGCGCGCTGGTCATGAAAGGTTTGAACTGATGGTCCTCGATCCGGATGGGGACCCCCACCGCATCCATGTCAAAACGCGAAAAAATCAGGTTCAACGCCTGTGGCGCCATGACCTGGGCGACGGGGTTGGCGACGGTGAAGAGCAGTTCGGTGCTTCCGCGGACGGCGGGCATGGCGGTAACAAATGACTGGATGCATGGCATGTCGGCGACTGTACGAACTGCCGCCGATTCAGTCGATAGCGTTGGGTTTCATCTCCACCGATAATCGGATGGGTCTGTCCGATCTCCGGTCATATCTATCGCTTTCCCTATGTCCACCTCCGCGCTGCATGTCGAGTTCCCGATCGATCCGGCCGACCTGATCGCGGGTTTGGGCAGGGGCTTGCTGGTGATCGAATCGTTCGACGATGACCATCCGAGAATGACCGTCAGCGAGGTGTCGCAGCGCACGGGCATTCCCCGCACGGCGGCACGAAGGTATTTGCTGAGCCTGTGCCACTTCGGCTACGCACAGACCGACGGCAAACGCTTCTGGCTGGCGCCGCGCGTGCTCCGCCTGGGCCAGAGCTACCTGGGCGCGGCGCGCCTGCCGCGTCTGGTGCAACCCTTCATCCAGCGGCTCTCGATGGAAACCGGCGAGACCGTCAACGTCAGCGTGCTCGACGGCCACGAGGTGGTCTACATCGCGCGCAGCAACAGCCCGCGTGTGGTGTCCATCGGCTTTCACTCCGGCGCTCGCGTGCCGGCGCATGTGGTCACGCCGGGCGTGGTGCTGCTGGCGCGAATGAACGACGAGGCGCTGTCGAAATGGATCGATGAACATGAATTTGCGGTGTTCACCACCCATGCCGCTTGCGATGGTGAGACCTTTGTCGAGTGGGTGCGTCAGGCCAAGCGCATGGACCACTGGATCACCATGCAACTGCTGGATCCAGGCCTTATGGGCGTTGCCGTGGCGCTCGTTGACCGGCATGGCCAATGCAAGGGCGCGCTTGGCATGACGCTGCAGGTTCACGCCTGGTCCATCGAATCGGTGGAGAAGCAACTGCTGCCCAAGCTGCGCGAGACAGCCATGGCGCTCCTGCCCTTGATTTAGAGCCTGTTCAGGGGATGGTTGGGCATGCTCTGGCTAAAGGCGCGGCCGCTTCCCTTTAAAGCGAGTCAGCCGAAACTCGGCAGCTCCGGCTGCACCACGGGCTTGTCCGCCGCCTTCCAGGCATCAAAGCCCCCGGCAAGCGACTTTACGTTCAGGTAACCCATGTCGCGCATGGTTTGTGCCGCCAGGGCGGCACGCCCGCTGGTCTTGCAGTAGAGCACCACTTTCAGGTCGCGCGGCTGCAGGGCGGGTGTGCTGCTGAGCTTGAACTCGAGCATGCCGCGCGAGGCGTGCACGGCGCCGGGAATGTGCCCGGCCGCGAATTCACTTTCTTCGCGAACGTCGATCAGCACATCGCCATCGCGGATCGCGGCATCGGCCGCATCCAGTGGCACTTCGGTGACGTGGGCTTTGGCGGCGGCGACCAGGTTCATGGCGTTTTTCATCGGGATCTCTTACAAGGGGCGACGGGTTCAAGGCAGGTGTGGCGCAATGGCCTGGGTTCAAGTCTGCGCCATGCGCATCCGCTCAATTGCGCAAGTGTGTGGAGGCCACCAGCGACAACATGTGCCCCAGCCTCGGGTCGCCACGCCCGCCCAGCACCAGCGCGTGCGCCGCCTGCACGGCCTCGGGGCCACCGTGCTGCTGCACCACCAGCCAGGGCGCTTCCGGCTGATTCACCTGCTGGACGAATGCGTGCCAGGCGCGGGTCATGCGTTCTTTGTACCCAGCTGCACCCCAGTCGCCATGGCGCTTCTTCACCTGTGCCGGCGCAAAGAACAGCACCGGTCGCGGCCCGGGCAGGTCGCGGCCGCCGGCGAGTTGGTCGACATGGGTGCCACCAATGGAGCAGCTGTAGGCCAGCGCCGTGAAGCGGCTGTGGATGGCCTTGCGCAGCGTGCCGTTGCCTGCAAAGTCCACGTACACGCAGGGCGCATCGGCCGCAAGCGTGTCGAGCTGGTCGTAGGTGAGCACGCGGCTGTACACGCCCAGGCTTTCGCAGAATGCCACGTTGGCGGGCGAGGTCAGGCCCACCACCTTCACCTCGGGCCGCCGGGCCAGCTGGGCGGCGGTGGCGTAGGCGGTCTTGCTGCTGGCCGACGAGAGCAGCATCACGCCGCGTTGGCCTTGCTGATTGCTTCCAAAAAAATCGTTGTCGGCCAGGAAATCGTCGATCAGCCAGGCGGTGAGGAACAGAGGCCGCAGCAGCGCCTGCAGGGGTTCGTTGGCGGGGTTGTACAAGGGGTCGGTCGCGCAGCGCAGGTACTGGTTGTAGACCGGGTGCAGGGCGGCGCGGTGCGGGGCGCCGTCAAAAAAACCCTCGGGCGACACGCGGGCGGGTTGCAGCACCACATCCGTGGCCATGGGCCAGTAGCCATACAGGCGCTCACCTTCGGCCACCCCGGCGCAACGGGTCTCCACCACCACGCCAAAGCCCCACACCGGGATGAGGCCCCAGGGCACGTTGTCGTCAGCCGGCTCGCCCGCCTGCGGCAGCACAGGGAAGAACTGCCAGTAGTTCATGGCGTCGCCAAACGCGGCGTAAGAGATGTTGTTGGCCGTGTACGCGAAATGTTCGATGCGTACCCGCACTTCGCCGTCAGCCAGGGCGGCTTGGGGCAACTCCACGGTGCGGGTGTTGTCGAGTCGGTCCTTGCGGACCTGGAACTGGGTGGTGGTCATGCGGCGGCTCGCGAAGAGGGGAACAGGGAGTCGAGATGGTGCACCGGTTCGGCGCGTGCGGTTGTCACACGCGTTTCGCCTCTTGTGCGACCGGTGTGGCCCTGATTCCCCCAAGTGCTTGTTGCTCTGCGAAAATCGCCCGATGAACGCGACCAACACCACCGAACTCATGAACACGCTGGGGCTGCAGGCCAAGGCGGCCTCGGCACTTATGGCCAAGGCCAGTGCAGCCACCAAGCTCGCGGCCTTGCGTGGTCTGGCGGCTCTGCTGCGCGCCAACGTGGACGCGCTGCAGCTGGACAACGCCAAAGACCTGGAGCGCGCCCGGGCCAACGGCTTGAGCGAGCCCATGGTGGATCGCCTCAAGCTCACCCCCAAGGTCATCGAAACCTGCGCTCAGGGCTGCGAGCAGCTCGCGGCCATGCCCGACATCATTGGCGACATCACCGGCATGAAGCAGATGCCCAGCGGCATTCGGGTGGGGCAGATGCGCGTGCCCATTGGTGTGTTCGGCATGGTCTACGAGAGCCGGCCGAACGTGACCATCGAAGCCGCGTCACTCTCCATCAAGAGCGGCAATGCCGCCATTCTGCGTGGCGGCTCGGAGGCGATCGAGTCCAACCGTGCCCTGGCCGCGCTGGTGCAGCGGGCGCTGACGGACGCCGGTCTGCCGACCGATGCGGTGCAGCTCGTGCCCACCACCGACCGCGCCGCCGTGGGCCAGCTCATCACCATGCCGCAGTACGTGGACGTGATCATTCCGCGCGGCGGCAAGGGCCTGATCGAGCGCATCAGCGCCGAGGCCAAGGTGCCCGTCATCAAGCACCTGGACGGCAACTGCCACACCTATGTGGACGACCCCTGCGACATCGCCATGGCGGTCACGGTGGCCGACAACGCCAAGACCCAGAAATACAGCCCCTGCAACGCCACCGAAAGCCTGCTGGTGGCGCGGGGCGTGGCGGCAGAGTTCCTGCCAAAGATTGGCGCGATCTATGCAGCCAAAGGGGTGGAGATGCGGGTGTGCCCGGCGTCGAAGGGCATTCTTTCTGCGGTGCAGGGCGGCAGCCTGAAAGACGCCACCGAGGCCGATTGGTCCGAGGAATACCTGGCACCGGTCATCAGCATCAAGGTCGTCGAAGGCGTGGACGAAGCCATTGCCCACATCAACCGCTACAGCAGCCACCACACCGACGCCATCCTCACCACCAACCACGTGCACGCCCAGCGTTTTCTGCGCGAGGTCGATTCGGCGAGCGTGATGGTGAATGCGAGTACACGCTTCGCTGATGGATTCGAGTTCGGGCTGGGTGCTGAAATCGGCATCAGCACAGACAAATTTCACGCCAGGGGCCCGGTCGGGGTGGAAGGGCTGACTTCGCTAAAGTACGTGGTGCTTGGCGAGGGTGAAATCAGGGGCTGATCGAGCTTGCAAGCCCGGCCTTTGTCCCCATATCCTCGAAGCCTTCGCCTCTTTAACCCCTCCAATTCCAGCCCACACGCAACGCACAAGCGTCCAGGGCCAGCGCGGAACCGGCTTTGCCGGGCCCAGCTGGCGCCCCCCACCGGGGGGTGACGCCGCAGGCGGCGCGGGGGGCTCCTCCAGCATGGTTCCGCATCTCGTCACCGCTCTCACCGGCCCCATCAACGAGCTCGAACAGCGCATTCTTGAATCCACCCCGGTGATCGAGCGCTGGTTCCGGCTGGAATGGATGGAGCACACGCCGCCGTTCTACACCTCGGTGGACGTGCGCAACGCCGGCTTCAAGCTGGCGCCTGTGGACACCAATCTCTACCCCGGCGGCTGGAACCACCTCACGCCGGAAATGCTGCCGCTGGCGGTGCAGGCCGCCATGGCCGCGATTGAAAAGATCTGCCCAGAGGCGAAGAACCTGCTGCTGGTGCCCGAGAGCACCACCGACATCTTCTACCTCAGCAACCTGGCGCAGCTGCAGCGCATCTTCTTCCAGGCTGGCCTGAACGTGCGCCTGGGTTCGCTCTCCAACGACATCAAGGCGCCCACCAAGATCGATCTGCCCGGGGGCGAGTCGGTCACGCTGGAGCCGCTGATCCGCAGCAAGCGCCGCCTGGGTCTCAAGCATTTTGATCCCTGCACCATCCTGCTGAACAACGACCTCAGTGCCGGCGCGCCCGGCATTCTGGAAGACTTGCACGAGCAGTACCTCTTGCCGCCGCTGCACGCCGGCTGGGGCGTGCGCCGCAAGAGCCACCACTTCAAGGCGTATGAGGAAGTGGCCAAGCGCTTCGGCAAATTGTTGGGCATGGACCATTGGCTGATCAATCCGATGTTCAACCAGTGTGGCGAGGTCAATTTCGCTGAAGACGCCGGCCTGGAATGCCTGCGCAGCAACACCGACGCGCTGCTCGCCAAGATCCGCCGCAAGTACAAGGAATACGGCATCAACGAAAAGCCGTTTGTGGTGATCAAGGCCGACAACGGCACCGGCGGCATGGGCATCCTCACCGTGCGCGACGCCAAGGACATCGACAACCTGTCGCCCGCCACCAAGGAGCGCATGGCCCAGGTGCAGGCTGGCCAGACGGTGACGGACGTGATCATCCAGGAAGGCGTGCTGACCAACGAGCGCGTCAATGCGGCGGTGGCCGAACCGGTGGTCTACATGATGGACCGCTACGTGGTGGGCGGCTTCTACCGCGTGCATGCCGAGCGCGGCGTGGACGAAAACCTCAACGCCCCGGGTTCGCGCTTCGTGCCCCTGGCCTTCGAGCAGAGCGCCCAGCTGCCGCAGCCCGGCGTGAAACCCGGTGCCAGCGTGCCCAACCGCTTCTACATGTACGGCGTGATCGGGCGGCTGGCCATGCTGGCTGCCAGCTACGAGTTGGAGGCGACGGATCCGGAAGCGGAGGTCTACGAATAACCCCCGCTCCGCAAGTTAAGGTCCACCCCCGCGCCGCCTTCGGCGTCACCCCCTTCAAGGGGGCGATTCCAGTCGTCCGGCAAAGCCGGCCCGACGGAATCCCTTGATCAAGGCATTTCGCGTCGGAGAAGTAGCAGGGCCTGTCTCTGCTTTTTTAATCGAGCCTCTCAGGTCACCACGTCCTGAATGGCTTGCACTTGGTTGGCGTGGCGCAGGCGGGAGTAGGCGTAGCCTAGGACCAGGGTGGCGAAGGGCAGCCACAGCATGAACCAGCCCAGGCCATTCAGGCCCCATGCCGTGACGGTGGGGTCGATGCCTTCGGCCACTTCGCCGGTGAGCAGGCCGAAGCGCGACATCAGCAGGTACAGGCCGATGGTGAGTCCGATGCTGGCCAGGGCGGGTGCGATCTTGGATTGCAGCAGGTTGGCGTCTTGCGGGTGGCTGTGGAAGTACGACATCACGGCGAGACACACCAGGATCTCGATCAGCAGGATCGACAGCACGGCCATGCCGCTGAACCAGAAGAACATGTTGACCACCGGGTCGAGCCCGTTGACGGCGAACAGGAAGATCACCAGCGCTGTGATCGCCGACGTGGCCAGCGAACCGGCGGCCGGCGCGCCCCGGCGGTTGACCTTGCTGAGCACCACGGGCAAGGTGCCCGCCCTGCCCAGTGCATAGAAGTAGCGGCTGGCCGAGTTCTGGAACGCCAGCAGGCCGGCGAACATGCTGGAGATCACCAGCACCTCCATGGTCTTGCCCAGCCAGGGCGCCACATAGGTGGAGGCCAGGGTGAACAGCACCGCTGCCGGGTTGGCCAGTGGCACACCATCCACCGAGGACAGTTCGACCACCTTGTCGACCACGCTGCCGGCGCCCAGGCCCGTCACCACGGCGAACGCGGTCACGGCGAACAAGGTGGCGATCAGCGTCACGGCCATGTAGGTGGCGCGCGGCACGGTCTTCTTGGGGTTGACCGACTCCTCGCCGTAGATGGCCGTGGCTTCGAAGCCGATGAAGGAGGCGAAGGCGAACGCGAAGGCGATGCCCGCCGAGCCGGCCAGTCCGCCCGCGAGGATGTTGGTGGGGTTGAACGAAGCGCCCCATTGCGCCAGCTCGGGACCTCCCTTGATGAAGATGGCGGTGCTGGTGACGATGAGCACCAGGAGTTCCAGCACCAGCAGCACGCCCAAGATGCGCGCACCCACGTCCACACGGCGCAGCGACAGGTAGGTCACCAGGCACCAGGCGAGTGCCGACCAACCCCACCACGGCAGGCCGCCCACCTGTTCCGCCACCAGGCCCCCAAAGAAACCGTAGACCGACAGGTGGATGGCCAGGTAGGCGAGCAGGGAAGTGAAGGCCGACCCCACCCCGAAGTGGATGCCCAGGCCGCGCCCGATGTAGGCGAAGAAGGCGCCGACGTTGGTGACGCGGTGCCCCATGGCCGCGTAGCCGATGCTGAACAGCAGCAGCACCAGGCCCACCAGCAGGTAGGCGCCCGGCGCGGCCGCGCCGTTGCCCAGTACGATGGCTGCCGGCAGTGCGCCCGTCATGCCCACCAGTGGAGCTGCTGCGGCAATCACGAAGAAGACGATATCGACCGCCACCAGGCGACTCTTGTGCAAGGATTGACCAGCGCCGTGGCTGGCTTCGGGGGCGGGGTTGGGGGTGCTCATCGCGAACTCCTGGTTTGAAAATTGCTGTGACTCAGGGCGGGCCAAGCCAGCGAAAACTGGTGGTGCGATGCTAGGAGTCGCGGTCGCAGATCCGTTATCAAAAGCGCGCAGGACGCTCTAAGGGTTACCACCAAGACCCCGGATCGCCTCGCAAGGCAAGCTGAGGGCAAGGAGTTTTCATGGCGGTCATGCAGGAAGAGGAAGCGGGTGCCGTCCCAGCGGCGGCGGCGGTGTCGTCGTCGCACGATTCGGCCTCATGGGTCCGCGCGGTGCAAAGCCAGGACATCGACGCCCATGCGCGCGCGCAGGGTGGCTGGGCGCTGGCCTATGAACAGTTGTCCAGTGGCCGGTTCGAGGGGGGCTTGGTCTTCGTGCAACTGCCGGGCTTGCGGCTGGTCAAAGAAAGCACCAACGTGGTGCTGCGCCAGCAAGGCCGGCTGGGCGACGAGGTCTATGGCTTTGCCATGTCGCTGGCGCCGGTGGACGAGGTGTACTTCCATGGCCGCAAGGTCCCGCCGCATGCGGTGATGTGCGGGCGCGGCAACGACATCGACCTGGTCACGCCCGCCGGGCACCAGCTCATCGCACTGGTGGTGGAGCGTTCACTGCTGACCCCGCTGTGGGAGCGCATGTACCAGAAGCCGCTGGCGCTCTGGTTGGAGAAGCAACTGGTGCTGCAGGCCTCGCCGGAGGCGGCCGCAGCCTTGCGCCTGAACCACCAACAGCTGCTGCGCCAGGCGCTCAGCCTGAAGACCCTGCCGGACATGCCGGCGCCCATGCTGCAGATGCGCGACGACATCCTGATCGAGTGGATCGAGGCGCTGCCCCCGTCTGTGGACCTGAGCGATCTGCAAACCCAGGAGCGGCGCAAACGCATGGTGGACCGCGCCTGCGAACTCGCCCTGGCCCAGCCGGACGAACCCTTGTCGATCCTGCAGGTGTGCAGCCGGGTGGGGGCGAGTCGGCGCAAGCTCAACTACTGTTTCCAGGACGTGCTGGGCACCTCGCCCACCAAGTACTTCCGCGCCTTGCGCCTCAACGGCGTGCGCCGCGCCCTGAGCCAGCCCGATGCGCGTACCACGGTGCAGGACGTGGCCGCGCATTGGGGTTTCTGGCACCTGGGACAGTTTTCGCTGGACTACAAGCGCCAGTTCCACGAACTGCCCTCGCAGACTCTTCAACTTGCACGCGGTTGAACGGGGCGCTGGGCCGTCGGGGTAAACCCTGAGCCTGGCTTTGCGCAAAACCGATCACGCCCACGCAGGGGGTGCTTTTAAGGTTCAAGTCCCGGTGGCCAATCCTGGCCGCCGATGCGACTTCAACCCAAGAGCCTCATGACGACCACCTTTGTGAACCCGGCCCTGTACGTGGCCGGCCAATGGCTTGAGAAGGCCTCCGGCGGCGCGCGCCCTGTGTTCAATCCGGCCACCGCCACCGAGATCGGCCAGCTCCCGCTGGCCGGCCCCGCCGAACTCGCCGCGGCTGCCGAATCGGCACAGCACGGCTTCGAACAATGGCGCCGCGTGCGCCCGCACGACCGCTACGTCATCCTGCGCCGCGCGGCGGAGCTGCTGCGACAGCGCGCCGATGAGATCGCCACCGTGCTCACGCTGGAGCAGGGCAAGCCGCTCGCCGAAGCGAAGCGCGAGGTGGTTCTGTCGGCCGACATCATCGACTTCCAGGCCGAAGAGGCCAAGCGCCTGTACGGCCGCACGGTGGCGCCACGGGTCGATGGCATCCTCTCGCACACCGTGAGCCGCGTCCCGGTGGGCCCGGTGGCGGCGTTCACGCCCTGGAACTTCCCGGTCAACCTGCCCAGCCGCAAGCTGGGCAGTGCGCTGGCTGCGGGTTGCAGCGTGGTGATCAAGCCGGCCGAAGAAACACCGGCCAGCTGCATGCTGCTGGTGCGCTGCTTTCTGGATGCCGGGCTGCCCGCCGAGGTCATCAACATGCTGTGTGGCGACCCGGCGCTGGTGTCGTCGTTCCTCATCGAGCGGCCAGAGATCGCCAAGGTCTCGGTCACCGGTTCGGTGGCGGTGGGCAAGTTGCTGGGCGAGCAGGCCGCGCGCCATGTCAAACGCTTCACCGGCGAGCTGGGTGGCCACGCGCCGGTGATCGTGTGTGAGGACATGTGCGAGGGCGCTGCGCTGGACTTCGTGCTCAAGCAATCGGTCACCGCCAAGTACCGCAACGCCGGCCAGGTCTGCGCCTCGCCGATCCGCTTCTACGTGCCGCGCGCGCAGCTCGCCACCTTCAGCGAACGCTTCGCCGCCGCCGCGCAGAAGCTGCAGCTGGGTTCGGGCCTGGACGCCGCCACCCAGATGGGTCCGCTCGCCCACGCTCGCCGCATCGAAGACATGGAGCGCTTCGTGGACGACGCCGTGGGCCAGGGCGCGCGCCTGCTCGCGGGCGGCCACCGTGCCGACCGGCCAGGCTGGTTCTTCGAGCCCACGGTGTTCGCCGAGGCGCCGCCCACCAGTCGTTTGATGCAGCAGGAACCCTTCGGCCCCATCGCCGTGATCCAGCCCTTTGACGAGCTGGACGACGCGATCTCTCAGGCCAATGCCTTGCCCTACGCGCTCGGCGCCTACGCCTTCACGAGCGACCTGCACACCGCCCACCGACTGGGCGAATCCATCGAGGCCGGCATGGTCGGCATCAACCACTTCGGCGTCTCGCAGCCCGAGCTGCCCTTTGGTGGCCACAAGGAGAGTGGCATCGGGCAGGAGCAGGGTGCCGAGGGCATCACGCATTACACCGAGGTCAAGACCATCACCGTCGGTCAGCCATTCTAAAAACGTGACCACCCCCATCGCTTGCTCGCTGCGCGTAGCCGCTCAGCCCCTCAAGGGGCAACACCAGCGGCCCGGCAAAGCCGGTTCCGCAGTGTTTGCTGGGCAAGACATCGGTTTTATTTGAAAGTACATCATGAGCAACATCGCACAACTCAAGGCAGACAACGGCCAGTACCAATGGCACCCCATGGCCCACCCGGCGGCCATGAAAAAGACCAGACCCGACATCGTCGCGCGCGGCGAGGGCTGCTGGATCTGGGACGTGGACGGGCACAAGCTGCTCGACGGCGTCGGTGGCCTGTGGGCCAGCAACCTGGGCCACAGCGCCACGGCGGTGCGCGACGCCATCGTGGCCCAGCTCGACGAGCTGCCCTTCTACAACACCTTCCGCGGCACCTCGCATCCCCGCGCCATTGAACTCTCCGCCCGGCTGGTCAAGCTGATGGAACCCGATGGCGTGGCCAGCGTGATGTTCTCCAGCGGCGGCTCCGACGCGGTGGAGACCGCGCTCAAGCTCGCGCGGCAGTACCACAAGCTGCGCGGAGAGAAAGACCGCTTCAAGTTCATCAGCCTGCGCCAGGGCTACCACGGCGTGCACTTCGGCGGCATGAGTGTCAACGGCAACACCAACTTCCGCCGTGCCTACGAGCCGCTGCTGCCCGGGTGCTTTCACATCGACACGCCCTGGCTCTACCGCAACCCCTTCACCGACGACCCGCTGGAACTGGGCGAGATCTGCGCCGAACTGCTGGAGCGCGAAATCGTGTTTCAAGGGCCGGACACCGTGGCCGCCTTCATCGCCGAGCCGGTGCAGGGTGCAGGCGGCGTGATCGTGCCACCGGCCAACTACTGGCCCCTGGTGCGCAAGATCTGCGACAAGCACGGCGTGCTGCTGATCGCCGACGAGGTGGTCACCGGCTTCGGTCGCACCGGCCACCTGTTCGGTACCCGCCTGTGGGGCCAAGGAGGGGGAATTCGCGCCGACCTGTGGTGCCTGGCCAAAGGCATCAGCTCGGGCTACGTGCCGCTGGGCGCCACCGCCATTTCCTCGAAAGTGGCGCAGGTGTTCAACGACGACAAGACTGGCCAGGCCGCCGTGGGCCATGGCTACACCTACAGCGCCCACCCGGTGGGCGCCGCCGCCGCACTCGCCACACTGGACGAGATCGAGCGGCTGGACGTGCCGGGCAACGCCGGGCGCGTGGGCGCCGTGATGCAGGCCCGTCTGCGCAAGCTGGCGCAGAGCTGTAGCTTCGTGGGCGATGTGCGTGGCGTGGGGTTGATGCTGGGCATCGAGATGGTGCAGGACAAGGCGCTGCGCACGCCCATGCCACGCAGCAGCGACATTCCCGCCCGCGTGGCCAAAGAGGCCTACCAGCGCGGCCTGATGGTGCGCATCTCCGGCCCCAACCTCATCCTCTCGCCGCCGCTGGTGATTTCGCAGACCGAGGTCGACCACCTGTGCGACACGCTGGAGGCATCCTTCGCGGCGGTGGAGGCATCGCTGTGAGCAGGCCGCCGGTGATCCTGCTCATTGGCACGGTCGACACCAAGAGCGACGAGATCGCCTTCCTGCGCGAGTCGGTCGAACACGGCGGCGGCACAGCCCTGGTGATGGACGTGGGCGTGCTCGGCCAAGGCGGCTTCACGCCCGACATCCTGAACACCGAGGTGGCCGCCGCCGCTGGCGTGACGCTGCAGCAGGTCATGGAAACGGGCGACGAAAACACCTCGATGAAGCTCATGGCCACCGGCGCGGCATTGATCGCAACGCAGTGGCACCTGGAAGGCCGCTTCGACGGCCTGCTGGCCCTGGGCGGCACCATGGGCACCGACCTCGCGCTGGACGTGGCCAACGCCTTGCCCCTGGGCTGCCCCAAGGTGGTGCTGTCCACCATCGCGTACTCGCCCCTGATCCCACCCGCCCGCATCCCGCCCGATCTCATCATGCGGCTCTGGGCCGGTGGCCTGTACGGCCTGAACCGTTTGTGCAAGGCCGCGCTGAGCCAGGCTGCGGGCGCGGTGGTGGGTGCCTGCCGGGCGCAGGCGGTCGAGGGCGATCCGCGTCCCGTGGTGGGCATGACCTCGCTGGGCAGCAGTGCGCTCTCGTACATGAAAAAGCTCAAGCCCGCGCTGGAGGCGCGCGGCTACGAACTGGCGGTGTTCCACACCACCGGCATGGGCGGGCGCGCCTTTGAAGACTTGGCGCAGCGCGGCTACTTTGCGGCGGTGATGGACTTCAGCCTGCAGGAACTGGTGAACGATCTGGCGGGCAGTTGTGTGAGCGCGGGCAGTGAGCGCCTGCTGGGCGCGGGCCGGGCCGGTGTGCCGCAGATCGTCGCACCCGGCGCCACCGACATGGTGGACTTTGCGGCCTGGACGCGCTGCCCCGAACGCTTCGCCGGGCGCGCCGTGCACGACCACAACCGCCTGATCGCTTCAGTCTGTGTGGACCACGACATGCGCCGCAGCGTGGCCCGCGCCATCAGCGACCGACTGACTGAGGCCACCGGCCCCACCTGCCTGCTGCTGCCCACGGGCGGCGTGGAGCAATGGGACCGCCCCGGCGAAGCCCTGCACGACCCCAAGGGCCTCAAGGCCTTTGTCGACGAGATGACCCACGTGGTCTCGCCCGACACCGTGTTCCAGCCGGTGGACGCTCACATCAACGACGAGGCCTTCGCGCAGGCCGCACTGCAGGTGTTTGATGCCTGGGTGGCCGCCGGGCTGGTACCAGCGGGTGTCACTCACGAACTTGCCACCAGGGCGGTCGCATGAGCGAACCATCGAATGCAAAAGCCCTGGTGCTCGACTTCGGCGGCGTGATCAGCCGTATGCTGTTTGAGACGCACCCCCTGACCGAACAGGCGCTGGGTCTGGCGCCCGGCTCCCTCACCTGGAAGGGACCGTTCGACCCTGGCAGCGACCCGCTGTGGCAGGACATGCAGGCCGACAAACTGAGCGAGCGCGACTACTGGATGACCCGCACCCGCGAGGTGGGCCGTCTGGTGGGCGAAGACTGGGGCGCGATGGAAACCTTTGTGCAGCGGGCGCGCGGCGCCGATGTCACAGCGGTGATCCGCCCCGAGGCCATTGCAACCATCCACGCAGCGAAGGCCGCGGGCAAGCGCCTGGCGATCCTCTCCAACGAGCTGGACCTGTTCTACGGCGCCGACTTTCGCAGCCGCCTGCCGCTGCTGCAGCACTTCGACCTCATCGTGGACGCCACTTACACCGGCATCCTCAAGCCCGATCCGCGCGCCTATGCGGCGGTGACCGAGGCGCTCGGTCTACCGGCCAGCGAGTGCGTGTTTGTGGACGACCAGAAGCGCAACGCCGACGGCGGTGTGCGCGCTGGCATGCGGGTGGTGCATTTCGATGTGCTGCGGCCCGCCGCGTCCTACCAGCAGGCGCTGGAAATGCTGGGCGTTGATGCGCAGATTGACGAACCGCGCGCCGTTGGGCGCTCAGCAAAGGGATGACATGACCCGCATCACCGAAGTATCAACGCGCACGCGTGAACTGGTGGAGCGCCGCGCCCTGCGCCTGGGACCCAACGTCTCCACCTTCTACGAAGAGCCGCTGCACCTCGTGAGGGGTGAAGGCGTCTGGGTCTGGGACGCCGATGGCAACCGCTACCTGGACTGCTACAACAATGTGCCCCATGTGGGGCACTGCCATCCGCGCGTTGTCGAGGCCATCTGCCGGCAGGCGTCGATGCTGAACACGCACACGCGCTACCTTCACGAGGGCATGCTCGACTACCTGGATCGACTGACCGCGACCTTTGCGCCCGAGCTGTCCACCGCCATCCTCACCTGCACCGGATCGGAGGCCAACGACATCGCGATTCGCATGGCCCGGGCCGTCACCGGGCAGACGGGCATCATCGCCACCAATCACACCTACCATGGCAACACCCTGGCCGTGTCGCAGCTGAGCCGCACCAATCCGCCCCCTGGCGGCCACTGGCCCAACGTGAAGTTCGTGCCCGCACCGGACAGTTACCGCCCGCTGGGCGGCGAAGGGGGGCAAGCCCATGCGCTGGTCTTTGCGGCCGAGGTGGAGCGTGCGATTGCTGAACTGAAAGCCGACGGATTCGGCCTGTCTGCCATCATCCTCTGCCCTTTCTTTGCCAACGAAGGTTTTCCGGATCTGCCTCCGGGCTGGCTGGATCCAGCCATCGAGGTGGTGCGACGGGCAGGAGGCATTGTCATTGCCGACGAGGTGCAGCCCGGCTTTGGCCGCTTGGGCACGCACATGTGGGGCCACCAACGCATGGGCTTCGTGCCCGACGTGGTGACCCTGGGCAAACCCATGGCCAACGGACACCCCGTCGGCGGTGTCGTCACGCGGCCTGACGCCATGGCCGCTTTTCGCAAGTCCTTTCGCTACTTCAACACCTTCGGCGGCAACCCGGTTTCGGCCGCCGCCGCCATGGCCACGCTTTCGGTCTTGCAGGATGAGCAGCTGATGGACAACGCTCGGGAGGTCGGTGCCCATGCACGGCAGGGACTGGCCGATCTGGCACTGCGCCACCCGGTCATCGGCGACGTGCGTGGCAGTGGTCTGTTCTTCGGCACGGAACTGGTCAAGTCGCGCACCACACGCGAACCCGCTACGGCCTACACGAAGCAGGTGGCCAATGAAATGCGTCGGCGCGGGGTCATCATCAACTTCCTCGGTGTTCACTACAACACCCTCAAGATCAGGCCGCCCATGCCTTTCTCGCGTGCCGACGCCGACCTGTTGCTGGCCCGGCTTGACGAGGTGTTGATCGAACTGCCGCTGGACCTGGACGCCTGATGGAGGACGCTGCTTGGCTCGCTCTCGCACGAGAGGCAGCCTCTCGCTGGCCGCTTTCCGTGGAGCGCATCGAACTTGCTGCCCGCCGCGAGAACAAGGTGTTCCGTCTCATCACGGTGACTGGGCAGCACTTCGCTTTGCGCGTCCACCGGGCCGGCTACCGCAGTGACGCCGAGCTGGCATCGGAACTTGCCTGGATGCAGGCGCTGTCCCGAGGTGGGCTGGCCGTGCCCGCCCCGCTGGCTTCGCTGGAGGGGCGCATGCTTGAAGCGGTCAAGGGCCAGCGCGTCAGCATGCTCTCGTGGCTGGCCGGTGTGCCCCTGGGCCGCTCGGGCACGCCGCTGAACATCGCGTCACGCGAAGGCGTCTTTCGGGCGCTTGGCCAAACGCTGGCGCGATTGCACAACCTGTCCGACGCCTGGAGCCCGCCGCCGGGGTTCACTCGGCCACAGTGGGGGCTTGACGGTTTGTTGGGCCCTCAACCGCTTTGGGGGTCCTTCTGGGCGCACCCCCGGCTGGAGGCGGTGCAAAGGCGCACACTGGAGAGGGCCCGTGCTGCGGCCATCGATGCGCTGGGAGGATGGATGCCGGCACTCGATTTCGGCCTGATTCACGCCGATGCCGTGCGCGAGAACGTGCTGATCGATCAGGGGCGCATCCAGCTGATCGACTTTGACGACTGCGCCTACGGCTTTCGGCTGTTTGACCTGGCCACGGCCCTGCTCAGGAACCGCGCGGAACCGGACTACCCCGCGCTGGAAGCGGCCCTCTGCGAGGGCTACCGTTCGCTGCGCGTGATCGACACCGGGCAGCTCCAGCTGTTCCTGATGCTCAGGGCGCTCACCTACATCGGCTGGATCGTGCCGCGCATGGATGAAGAGGGTGGTGTGGAGCGCAGCGCGCGCTTCGTGGCAACCGGTATCGAACTTGCCGAGGCGTGGCTGGGTTCGCGGTGAGTGGGGGCGCAAGCAGCCGATCACCCTCAGGCAAGCGCCTCGAAGTTCTCGCAGAGGGCGCGAATCTCAGACGGAACAGGCAATGCCCGGATGCCCGGCCCGTCTTCTCGCTGCGCGGCGAACACGCGCACTTCCTCGCAGGCCAGGATCAGCGCTTCGCCGCGCCGCACCTCGTAGGTCTGCACAAAACTCTTGCGGCGCCATTCGCGCACGCTGACGTGAATGGCCAGCGTGTCGCCATAGGTGGCCGATTGCACGAAGCGGGTCTGGGTATTGACCAGTGGGGTGCCGATGATGCCCAGGCTGTCCCGGGTGGTTTCCCATCGGGGCACGCCGCAGGTGATGAAATAGTGCCGCGAAGCGGCGTCGAGCCAGCGAAAGAAGTTGGGAAACCAGACGATGCCCGCGGGATCGCAATCGCCGAACTCGACGTTGACCGTGTAGACGGCGGTGTGTGACATGGGTGGGCGCAGAATGGCGCGCGACTAATCGCTCTTGATGCCGCGCTCTTTGATGAGCGCGCCGAAGCGCTGGGAGTCTTCCGTGATCTTGGCCGCGAACGCGGCGGGGGTGAGCACGAGCGGGTTACCTCCGAGCTGGTGGATGCGGTCCTTGAAGGCCGGTGTTTCCAGAATGCGGTTGATCTCGCCGTGCAGCCGTTCGATGATCGCCGGAGGTGTGCCGGCCGGCGCGTAGAAGCCGAACACGCTGTCGGCATCGAAGCCTTTGAGGCCGACCTCGTCCAGCGTGGGCACGTCGGGGAAGAGCGGAGAGCGCTTGAGGCTGCCCACGGCCAGCAGCTTGGTGCGCCCCGACTTGGCGGCCTGCAGCCCGATGCCCGGGTCGAAGTAGTAGTCGATCTGGCCACCCATCAGATCGGTGAGAGCGGGCGCGGCGCCCCGGTAAGGCACGTGGACCGCAAACAGGCCCGCCTGCGCCTTGAACATTTCTCCCGCGAGGTGGGGTGAACTGCCGTTGCCGGCGGAGCCGTAGGAGAGCTTGCCCGGGTTGGCCTTCACATGCGCGATCAACGCTTTGGCGTCCTTCACCTCCAGCGTGGGCCGCGCCATCAGGTAGACCAGCACGCTGGCGGCCGAGGCCACGGGCGTGAGATCCCGCACGGGATCAAAAGGCATGTTGGCGTAGAGATGGGGGTTGATCGACACCATGCCGCCTGAGGCCATCAGCAGCGTGTAGCCGTCGGCCGGCGACTTGGCCACCGCACCGCCCGCGATGTTGCCGTTGGCACCGGGCCGGTTCTCCACGGTGACCGGCTGTTTGAGGGCCTCGGCCAGGGGCGTGGTGACCAACCGCGCGATCTGGTCTGCTGCCCCGCCAGGCGGGAATCCCACCACCACCTTGATCGGTCTGTCGGGGTAGCTCTGAGCCAGCAGCGCGGGGGCAAAACCCAGGGCCAGGATGGCAGCGAGGGTGGATTTGATCGGCAGTTTCATGGTTTGTCTCCTTGTGGTTATCGAGGGATGTCTTGCGCACCTCAGGTGCCGGCGCGCACCTTCAAGCGCGGGTTGTGTTGCCAGCGGATGGGTTGCTCTTTCACGGGTCGTGCGGGGGCGCCGTGCTGGCGCAGGGCCTGGTCCAGGGCCACGCCGGCTTCGTCGCTCAGGGCGGCTTGCCGCGCCGACGCCACCGCGGCGCAGCGTTGCGGGCCACTCGCTGGTTCTGCGAGCGCCGGCAAGGCGAGGTGGTCCATGATGTGCAGCAGGTTGTCCTTGCCGCGTTCGTTGGTGCTGCCGTAGCCCTTGATGAGCCGGCCGCACAGGGCCACCTCGTGGCCCAGCGGCGCGTGCAGGGCGGTGAGCTGCACCACGGCGTCGAGCCAGCGGTCGATCAGCGCCTGTTCGGTGTGGAAGCGGCTGCCCAGGGGGCGCAGGCGTTTGGTGGCCGCCAGGCCCCGCAGCGCGAGCATGCCCAGCACCGAGTGCGTGCCGATCTTCAGCGGCAGGGCCCAGGGGCTCTTGCCTGCGGCCACGCGCTGTCGGTCCCAGGCCAGCACACGCCGCGCGAGCGAGACGGGCAGCATGGCAGCGAACTCGGGCGCGCCGGGTTTGAAGTGGTCGTACACCCGCAGCAGGTCGTCGCTGCCGGCTTTCACCTCGGTGCGAACACGGGCCTGGCGGCTGGCACGGCTTTTCAGATCGGCCACCAGCACGATGTCGTCGAACGCCATCCACAGCGCGATCCAGCGCGCCATCTCCACCGTGGTGCGAAAGCCGTGCAGGTTCTGCGGGTCGCCTTGTTTCTCTGCGGCCAACACGCCTCGCAAGCGATCGGCGTAGCGATCACCGTAGGCGGCGTTCTGGTATTCGCACACCCGCGCATGGCCGAGCGCCATGAGCTCGTGCACCTCGGGCGGGAACTCGTGCTGCAAGGCGTCGGGCAGGCGAGCCCGGGTGGGCGTGGGTTCCGGCTCATCTGCCAGCACCTGTTCCACGTACGCGGTCTGGGCGCGTTGAGCCTGCACCGCATCGAAGGCGAGCGCGAAGCCGCGCAGGCTGGCCTTGGCACTGGCGCTGCTGTCGCCCATCACCGCCTCGTAATCGCGCCGCGCAAAAGGCAGCAGGCCACTGCCGGCGATCGCGCCCAGCATCACCGCACTCACCACCGTGCCGGCCTGCTTGGTGAGCGCGGCCATGTCGAGCACGTGGCGCGCGCGGCTGTGGGTGTTCACCAGGGCGAGCAGCTCGGCCGCATCGCGCCGGCCATCGCCCATCACCATCTTCTCGCCGGTGGTCAGTGCCCGCGCCGACGAACTGATCACCAGCGTGTGCGTGTTCGACGCCAGACCGTTGGTGATCTGGCGGCCGGCTTCCAGCAACTCGGACGACACCAGTGCATCCAGCCGGCCGGGCAGAGGATTGAGGCCGAACACCGGGCGGCGCCCGTCCAGTTCGCTCACGGGCACCGGGAACACTTCCAGGTAGTAGGTGGTGGCGCCAGTGCGCTGCGCCACGCCGGGGATGGAGGTGGCCTGCGCGGCGTAGCCGGCGTGGCGCGCGGTCTCCACCAGCCAGTCGGTCAGGATGCCGCCGCCTTCGCCGCCCAGGGCGCAGAGCAGCAGAGAGATGGGTTGTTGGTTGGAAGACATGTTCAGGACGGTTGCAGCATGCGAACGACGGAGCCGCGCAGCGAATGGACCAGGCGCTCAAACCAGCGCGGGTTCTGGATCACCTCGGCGCGGTAGAACGAGGGGCACAGCGTGGCCGCGTGCGCGTTGGCGCCGCACAGGCCGCAGCCCACGCAACCATCGATGACGGTGGCCACCGGGTCGACCTTGAGCGGGTCGGGGTTGTCTTTGAGCGTGAGCGTGGGGCAGCCTGAGAGGCGAATGCAGGCGTGGTCGCCGTTGCACACGTCTTCGTCCACGCCGTACTTCACGCGCACCACGCGCTCGCCCTTCTTCAGCAGGCTGGCGATCCAGGGCTTTATGCGGCGCTGCCGTTCGAGCTGGCATTCACCTTCCGCCACGATCACCTTCAGGCCTTGAAACGGCGTGCTGAAGGCCTCGGTGAGTGTGGCGCGCATGGTGTCCACCTCGTAGGTGTTCACGGTGCGCATCCACTGCACGCCCAGGCCCTTGAGCGTGGTCTCGATGGTCTGGTTGGTGTGGGCCAGGCTGGCCTGTTTGTCGCTGGCGCTGTTCTTGGCGTCGTCGTCGGGTGTGGAGATGATGTCCTGCGTGCCGGTGGCCGAGGTGTAGCCGTTCTTGAAGATCAGCAGCACCGCGTCGTCGCCGTTGAACAGCGCGCTCTGCACGCCGGTGAGCAGGCCGTTGTGCCAGAAGCCACCGTCGCCCATCACCGACAGCACCCGCCGCTTCATCACCGGCGATACACCGGCGCGGCTGGCCAGGCTCATGCCGTAGCCGAGGATGGAGTGGCCGAACGAAAACGGCTCGAAGGTGGCGAGCGCATGGCAGCCGATGTCGCCGGCAATGTGTACCGGTCCGGTGTCCTCCTGCGCCAGCTTGAGCGCAGAGAACACCGGCCGCTCCGGGCAGCCGATGCACATGCCGGGTGGTCGAGCGGGCAAGGGCGCCTGCAGTTGTTGAGCGGCTTCGGCGCGGCGTGTCTGGTTGCCCTGCAGCCAGGCGCGTGCAGCGTCGGCCGTGGCCTGGGTGGCTGGGTCCTGCAGGTAGCGGCCGATGAACTTGGCCAGGCCGTTGGCCATCACCTCGGCGGTGTACTCGCCGGCGTTGGGCAGCATGTCCTTGCCGTGCAGCGGGGTCTGGATGTCGCTGCGGCGCAGCAGCGTGGCCAGCTCCTGTTCGATGTATTCAGGCTGGCCCTCTTCCAGCATGAGCACGGCGCGCTTGCCCACGCAGAAGTCGGTGAGTTGCTGTGGCACCAGCGGGCAGGTGACGTTGAGCACCAGCATGGGAATGGCGGTGTCGCCAAATGCATCGGCCAGGCCGAACTGCTGCAGCGCGCGGATGAGAGTGTTGTACAAGCCGCCCTGCACGATCAGGCCCAGGTCCTGGTGCTGACCGTCGAAGTGTTCGTTGAGGCCGTGTTCGACGATGTAGTGCCGCGCGGCGGGAATGCGTTCGTCGCCCTTGAGCTTCTCGTGGCGGAACGTGACCGGGGGGTGCGCCAGGCGGTTGTAGTCGAAGCTGGCCGGCTCGTCGATCAGCTGGTGGCGCGAGAGCGCGGGCTTGACGTTGTCCTTGGTGGTGAAGCTGCCGCGCACGTGGCAGGCGCGGATGCGCAGCTCCATCATGGCTGGCATGTTGGACGCCTCGGACAGGCGGAAACCCTGCTCGACCATGTGCACCATGCATGCCAGGTCCGGGCGCGGGTCCAGCAACACCATGCTCGACTTGAGCGCAAAAGCGTGGGTGCGCTCCTGGATCACGCTGGCGCCCTCGCCGTAGTCTTCGCCCACCACCACCAGCACACCACCGGTGACGCCGGGCGAAGCCAGGTTGGACAGCGCGTCGGCCGCCACGTTGGTGCCCACGATGGACTTCCAGGTGACGGCGCCGCGCAGTGGGTAGTGGATGGAGGCGCCCAGCATGGCGGCGGCCGAGGCTTCGTTGGAGCAGGCCTCCACGTGCACACCCAGTTCGTCCATGTAGGGCTTGGCCTGCACCATCACGTCGAGCAGGTGGGAAACCGGTGCGCCCTGGTAGCCGCCCACGTAGGACACGCCCGATTGCAGCAGCGCCTTGGTGATGGCGAGGATGCCCTCGCCATGAAAGGTCTGCCCGTTGCCGAGCCGCAGGGATTCGATCTCCTGGGTGAATGAAACTTCCACTTCTTTTGTCTCCTGTGGCCATCTGTGGGGTGACCGAACGGCGGATTGTGTGGGGGCGCAGCTTATTCGGAAATATGATTCAGGCGATATCGAATATCAATTCCATGCATATCAATGACATCGACCTGAACCTGCTGCGCCTGTTCGCAGCGATCCACCGCGCCGGCAGCGTGAGCCGCGCCGCCGAACACGTGGGCATCACCCAGCCGGCGGCCAGCCAGGGCCTGGGCCGGCTGCGCCTGCTGCTGAAAGATGCGCTGTTCGTTCGCACGCCCGGCGGGGTGAAGCCCACGCCGCGTGCCGAGCGATTGGCGGGTGCGATCGAGAGCGCGCTGTCCATCATGGAACAGGCGATCAACGAATCCGCCGGCTTTGACCCTCAGAAATCCCGGCGCCTGTTTCGCCTGCACATGAGCGACATCGGTGAGAACCGTTTTCTGCCCGAGCTGATGGCCAGCCTGCAGGAAAGCGCCCCCGGCGTGCGGTTGGCGACCCGGCCAGTGGCCCATGCCCAGATGGCCGAGGCACTCGACACCGGCGTGATCGACTTTGCCTTCGGCTTTCTGCCGCAGGTGAAAGACACGCAGCGGGCAGAGCTGCTGCGCGACCGCTACGTGGTGCTCATGCGAACCGGCCACCCCATGTACGAAACCTTGAATCGCATGCGCGGCGCAGCCCAGCTCAAGGCGCTGCGAAAGCTGGACTTCGTGGGCGTGCGCACGCACAGCGATACGCTGCGCATCCTGGAGCAGACCGGCCTGCAGGACCGCCTGCGACTGACCACCGAACACTTCATGGTCTTGCCCTCCATCGTGAGCGCGACCAATCTTTGCGTGGTGATGCCGGGCAATATCGCGCAGGGCTTTGTGGAAGCGGGTGGCTGTGTGATGGTGCAACCACCGTTCGCTGGCCGCAGCTTCACGGTTTCACTGCACTGGAGCCACCGCTTTGAAAGCGACCCCGACAACCGCTGGTTCCGCGAACATGTGTTGCGTCTCTTCGCCGAGTAAACCGAGTATCAATTGCTGATCCACTCGGGGTGCGCGATGCGCCAGCGGTCTCCATCCAGCCGCATGGGCAGTGCACTGCGGTTGAGTTCGTGCTTTCCCTGGGCGCCAACGCGAAAGGCTTGATGGGTCATGCCGCTGCGCCAGGGCGCCATGGTCTCCAGGGCCTTGGCCACGTTGGCCCGGTGAATGGGGCCCTTGATGCCTTGCAGCGTATGCACCAGCGCTTGCGCGGCAATGTGGCCACCTTGCGAAAGCGAGCTGGGTTCGACCTGGCGCGCAATCAGCAGACGGCGCCAATTCATGATCTGCAGCGTGCCGCTGGACCAGGGGTCGAACTCGGCCATCGCATAGATGCCTTGGCCCACCGCTTCCAGCGCCTTGGCCGCCTGAGAGGTGTAGGCGGAGGTGAGCATCACCACGGGGACCTTGGGCATGAACGGTCGGCTGGCCAGCACCCAGCCGACGGCCGGTCCGCCCGGGCCGGTGTAGACGACCACCTGGCACCCCCGTGCGGCCACGCGTTGCACCAGCGGGGGCAGCGGGTCATCCAGTTGGTACACATCCAGCGTGGGCGCCGTTACCGATGCGCGTTGGGCCCATTCCAGCACCGTCTTTTTGAAAGCTTCGGTCATGCCGGGCAGGGCGGGTGACACCACACAGATGGTCTGGTGCCTGAGCACCTTGCTGGCAAAGGTCAATGCATTGGCGGTGGACGCATAGGGGCCAGCGTTCAAGGGGGCGATGTGGGTGGCGGAAAAACAGACCGGGTCCACACCGGCGCCGGGCAGGCTGAACAGGCCGGCTTGGGCGTAGCGCGCGTGGTTCACGGCACATTCCAGCACGCTGGAACCCCCGGCCAGAGCGACCACGCGCGGGTCGTTCACCAGGGCCTGGGCCGCCTCTTGCGCCTTGACAGGATTCATCTGGTCGTCGATGACCCGGTATGCAATGGGTCGCCCCTGGATGCCACCCGCCGCGTTGACGGCATTGAACACGAGCTGTGCGGCCTGGGTGCTGGCGTCTGATGCGCCGGCGCCGGTGAGGCTGCTCACCGCGCCCACCACGATGGGACCTTTGTCGTCTCCCGCCTGGGCATGCCCGGCGAGGGGTGTGGCGGCAAGCACCGCAAAGACCAGGGTGGTGAGACGACGGTGCTTCATCATGCCGCTCCTTTGGGCGAGGCCCGCAAACGAATGCCAAGCTGGCCAAACAGGCCCAACAATCCGCGCGGTGCATACAGACTGACGAGCACGGCCACGGCACCCATGGCGATCAGGTACCAGCCGCCCGAGATGCCGAGCGAAGTGGCCAGCACTTCCCGCAGCGCAAACCAGATCAGCACGCCGATGACCGGGCCGCCGATGGTGCCGATGCCACCGATCAGCGTGGCGAACAGCATCATCACCACCCAGTTGATGTCGAAGGCCGAGGCGGGCACCACAAACAGGCCGCCCATGAAATACACCGCGCCGGCCAGTGCGGTCGTGCCGCCGGAGATCACGAAGGCGACCAGGCGCACGCGCTGCACGTCGATGCCCACGCTGCGGGCCGCCACTTCGTTGTCACGCACGGCGGTCATGGCCAGGCCCAGACGCGAGCGCATCAGGATCTGCAGCCCAGCCACCGAGGCGATGCCCAGTGCGCAGGCCAGCCAGAAGCTGATCTGGCCAAACAGCGCGATGTCGTCCAGCGCCGACATGTCCAGCGTGATGCCCGCACTGCCACCGAGCGCCGAGGTTTTCGAGACCAGCAGCGCGACCACCTCGGCCATCACCCAGATGCCGATGGCGAAGTACGCGTCGCGCAGACGGAACAGCGCGGGGGCGATCAGCGCCGCGCACAGGGCGCCCGCCACGCCGGTCAACGGCAACAGCCAGTAGGGCGAGAGCCCGGTGCGTTGCGCCAGGTCGAACAGCACGTAGGCACCCACGCCAATGAAAAGCTGGTGGCCCAGCGACATCAGGCCACCGTAGCCGGCCAGCAGGTTCCACATCTGCGCCATGCAGATCGCCAGCAGCACCTCGCTGGCAAGGCGCATCAGGCCAGCGTCCAGCCACTGCGGCGCCAGCAGGGCCGCGATGGCACAGGGCAGTGTCCAGGCCAGGGATGCAAGTGACGCGGCCTTCATGAGCGGCCTCCGGCCAAACCCTTGGGCATGATCATCAGCGTGACCAGGAACAGCAGGTGGGCGTACAGTGAGCCCGAGTTGGAATCGACACGCTGGCCGAACAGTTGCGCCACGCCGAGCACCAGGCCACCGGCGATGGCGCCCCAGAACGAGCCCAGGCCGCCGATGATCACCACCTCAAAGGCCACCAGCATGCGCTCCACCCCGGAAAACGGCGTGAACAAGGTGCGCTGTGCCAGCAGGTAACCCGCGCCCATGGCGAAGGCCGCGGCCAGGCCCATCACCTGGCAGAACACCCGCTCGGGCCTCACGCCCATAAGGCGGACCACGTCAGGAAAGTCAGCGGTGGCGCGCACGGTGCGGCCGAACTCGGTGTGCTTCAGCACCCATTGCAGGGTGGCGAACAGGGCCAGCGCCAGCAGGAGCATCAGCACCGGATAAACCCCCACGGACATGCCGAACAGGTTCATGCTGGCACTGCCCAGGGCGCCGGGATCCACCGCGCGCGAGTCGGCACCGAAGAGCTCCACCATGCCGTTGCGCAGCAACACCGAAAGCCCGAACGTGAGCACCAGCGGCGTGAGCACATTGCCCGTGCGCACGGCCCGGTTGAGCAGCGTGGCCTGCAGCACCCAGCCAAACACATACCCAATCAGCACCACGGGCAGCAGCATGGCCCACACCGGCACCGTGCTGAACCAGCCCACCAGAAAGAAGCCGGCGTAGGCGCCCAGCACGATGAATTCGCCGTGTGCCAGATTCACCACCCGCATCACACCGAACACCAGCGCCAGGCCCAGGCCGAACAGGGCGTACAGCCCACCCAGCAGCAGGCCATTGATCAAAGTCGACAACCAATCCACATCATTCCCCAAAATAGGCCGCAGTCACCTGCGAAAGCTCCATGGCCCGGCTGGCGCCCTGCAGCGTGACCTGTCCCTTGAGCAGGCAGCTGACCCGGTCAGACACTGCGCAGGCGCGCGCCACGTCCTGCTCCACCAACACGATGGACAGGTCCGCGCCGCGGATGCGTTCGAAGGTGCGGTAGATCTCTTCCACCACCAGCGGCGCCAGGCCCAGCGAGAGTTCGTCGCAGATGAGCAGGCGCGGGTTGCTCAACAAGGCGCGGCCAATGGCCACCATCTGCTGCTGCCCGCCTGAGAGCTGCATGGCATTGCGCTGGCGCAGGTCCTTCAACACCGGAAAGATGTCGTACACGGTGTCCAGCGTCCAGGCGCCCTTGCGCCGCGTGAGCGTGCCCATCTGCAGGTTTTCTTCCACCGTGAGCGAAGGGAACAGCATGCGCCCCTCTGGCACCATGGCCACGCCACGGCGCGCCAGTTCTTCGGCGGGCAGGGCGGTCACGTCGGCACCCTCAAAACAGATGCGCCCGCTGCGCGGTTTGAGCAGGCCGGTGACCGTGCGCAGCAGCGTGGTCTTGCCGGCGCCGTTGGCACCAATGAGCGCCAGCACCTCACCCGCTTGCAGCGACAGGCTCACGCCGGCGATGGCCCGGAAATCGCCGTAGAACACGTCGACCTGTTGCACTTCAAGCAGCGGCATTGGCGGGCACCCCCATGTAGATCTCGTGCACGATGGCGCTTTCCATGACCCGGGCCGGGGCGTCTTCCAGCAGCTTGCGACCGAAGTGCAGCACCATGATGCGGTCGGCCACGGCGCGCAGGGCCTGGGCGATGTGTTCGATCCAGATCACCGCGTAGCGCTGTTTGAGCTCGCCCACCAGCGCCACCATCTGGTGCACCTCGCGTTCGGTCAGCCCGCCGGCCACTTCGTCCAGCAGCAGCAGGCGCGGGCCCGATGCCACGGCCTTGGCCATTTCCAGGCGCTTTCGGTCCAGCAGGGGCAGGGCACCCGCGGTCTTGTCGGCTGCCGCCGCCAGCCCGCACAGGCGCAGCGCGTCGGCCGCCGCCTGCGCAGCCGCGTCGCCGTGCAGGCCGCCCGCAAAGCTGGCCGCGGCCAGGGCGTTCTGGAACACACTGAGATTGCCAAAGGGCTGGGGCACCTGGAACGCCCGGGCCACGCCCAGGCAGGCACGCCGGTGCACGGGCGCGCTGGAGATGTCGGTCCCTTCCAGCACGATCTGACCGGCGTCGGCGCTCACCGTGCCGGTCAGCAGGTGAAACAGCGAACTCTTGCCTGCCCCGTTGGGGCCGATCACACCCAGGCACTGGCCCGCCGACAGATCGAGATCGATCTGGTCGGCCACCACCACCTGCCCATAGGCCTTGCACAGGCCTCTGACTTGAAGTGTCATGGGGCGGTCTTCACTTGAGCTGCGAGAGCAGTTCCAGCTTCCCGCCCAGGGGAATGGCTGGCGCCAGCGTGTTGTTCACCACCACCAGCTCGAACGGGTGCTTGGCACCGTCGGCCGAGCGGCGCCACTGGCCGCCCGCCAGCGAAGTCTTGGCCACGCTCTTGATGGGGCTGTTCTTGAAGTCCACCTTGCCGACGATGGTGTCCAGGGTCATGTTCTGGATCGCGTCTCGCACGCCCTTGCGGTCGAACGGATCGCCTGCGGTCTTGAGGGCGCCCAGGCCCACTTCCCACAGGGCGTGCACATAGCCCAGCGGTTGCGTCCACTGGTTGCCGGTGCTCTTCTCCCACTCGGCGGCCAGTTCGGTCGCGCTCTGGCCGGTGAGCGACGAGCTGAAGGGGAAGCTGGGCGTCCACCACACCTCGGTGGACATGCCGTTGCCCGCTGCGCCCAGGGCCTTGAGTGCACTGGGGAAGAGGAACGCCGCCGCCACGGTGCACACCTCGGGCTTGAAGCCCTGTTGCTGCGCCTGGCGCCAGAAGGTGGCGAAGTGGCTCTCGTACATGAAGCCGGACACGATGTCCGCGTTGGCCTTCTTGAAGGTGGCGATCTGGTTGCTGAAATCGTCCGTGGCGACCTTGAAGAAACCACCCGTGGTTTCGCGGTAGCCCGCCTTGTTCAGGGCCGGCGGCATGCCCATCAGCCGATCGGCAAAGGCCGCGCCGGGCGGGTTGTCGATGTAGAGCGTGCCCACCGACTTGCTGGTCTTCACGCTGTCCCACAACGCGGTGAAGGTGTTGACCACGTCGTCCGCACCCCAGAAGAAATTGAACGAGAAGGGAAAGCCCTTGTTGACCTTGCCATTGCGGGCGAACAGGAAGGCTTGCCAGGGGGACATGGTGCTGATCATCGGCACGCCGTGCACATCGCAGAGCTGGCCCGCGGGCGTGGCCGCGTCGCCGTCCTGCACCAGCAACAGGTCCACTTTTTCGCGCAGCACCAGCTCGCTGGCCACCTGAACCGAGCGGTTGGGGTCGGACTGGTTGTCCTTGAGCACGATCTCCACTGGCACGCGCTTGCCACCCACCTCCAGACCGTTCTTCAACAGCTCCTTGAGCTTGGCCAGGTGCCACTGGTCCGACACGCCAAATGGCGCTCGCGGGCCAGAGAGGGCGGTGATGTAGCCGATGCGCAGCGACTTGGCTTGCGCGATGGCAAAGCCGGGCAGGCTGCCGGCGGCCGTGAGCGCCAGCGAGCTTTTCAGAAACTGGCGGCGCGGGGAGGACGTTGAAAGTGAAGGGCGCAGGTCGGTCATGGTGTTCTCCAACATTGAAATTTCAGACGGAAAGGGCGGTGGCGCAGGCGCCGGCGTACTTGAGCAAGGTGCTTTCGATCAGCTCCTTCGGCATGCCTTGCGTGATGAAGACGAGCCGCGAACGCCGGTCTTCATCGGGCCAGGCGGCGAGCCGATCCGGCGGGTGGATCAGGTGTTGGGCGGCGTGCACCACCAGTGGCTGCGACGGGTGCTCTGCGATGTGGATGAGGCCTTTGAAGCGCAACAGCTTTTCGCCGCGCATGGCGGTGAGCAGCGCAAGCCAGTGTTCGAAGCGCTCTGCTTCCAACGGCTCGTCCACGGTGAAGCAATGGGTCTGGATGTCGCCCACGTGCGGCGACGGAAACCGTGTGAACGCCGAGCTTGACTTTGACGCGTGGGTGCTCGCTACCCGCAAGAGACCGGTGCTTGTGCCTGGGCCCTTGCCGAACGGCGCCAGAAACCGGGTTTGCAACTGGAGCAGGTGATCGGAATGCAAAGCGCCGTGCTGCACCCGGTGCTGGGACGCGCTGGCGTTCATGCGGCTCAGGCGCTGTGTCAGCCGTTCCAGTGCCGAGGCCTGTACCAGATCGGTCTTGCTCAGCAACACGGTGTCGGCCGACGCCACCTGGCGGCGAGCCTCTTCGTGTTGATCCAGCGCGTTGAAGCCGTTGTGCGCGTCCACCACCGTGACCACGCCGCCCAGCCGGAAGCGGCGGACGGTGGCCGGGTCGGTGACCAGCGTGTGCATCACGGGCATGGGATCGGCCAGGCCCGTGGTTTCCACGATCACCCGATCAAACCGCACCGCACCGCTCTCGGCCAGCGTGCCCAGCTCCGCCAGGGTCTGGGTCAGGTCGTCGCGCACCGAACAGCACACGCAGCCGCTTTGCAGCAAGCGCACTTCGGGCGCCACGTGTTTCACCAACAGATGGTCCAGCCCCGTCTCGCCCAGTTCGTTGATGATCACGGCGGTGTGTTGCCACTGCGCGCGCGCCATCAGGTTCTTGAGCAGCGTGGTCTTGCCGCTGCCCAGGAAGCCCGTGAGCAGGATGACGGGTGTTCGCGTGTCCAAGATCATGAGTTGGCTTCGTGCACACAGCGGCCTTCGAACCAGGTCTGAAGCACCTGGGTCTTGCCAATGTCCGCCGGATCCACATCGAACAGCCGCGCATTCAGCACGGCCAGATCGGCCGACTTGCCCACTTCGATGGAACCGGTGAGGTGGCCCAGGCCAATGGCCTGCGCGGCGTTGATGGTGTAGGCCTTGAGCGCGTCTGCCACACCAATGGCCTGTTCCGGGCACAGCGCGCCTTCCATGCGGCCAGTGGGGTCGCGGCGGGTGACCATGCCCTGGATCCCCGGCCAGGGGCTGGGGTCGGGCACCACCGGCCAGTCCGATCCGCCGGCGATCAATGCGCCCGCTTCGACCAGCGAGCGGATGGGCGCCAGGCGGTCGACGAGGGTCTGCGGCAAGGTGGTGCGAATGGCCTCGACGATCACGCTCGGGTACCACAGCGGCGGCGACAGGTCTGCGACCACGTTCAGCTCGGCGAAACGCGGAATCTCTGCCGGGTCGATGAAGCTGGCGTGGGCGATCTGGTGCCTCAGGCCCGGGCCGTTGAAGCTGCGCAGCACGTCGATGGCGTCCAGCGCAGCGCGGGTGGAGGCGTCGCCGGTGCAGTGGATCTTCACGCGGATGCCGTTGGTCTCGGCCTCGGCCAGCACTTTGGCCAACTGGGGCACAGTCAGCGTGGTGCCGCCGCGAAAGCAGCAGCCGTGGATCGCGTCGGGCAGGTAGGGCTCCAGCATGGCAGCGGTGCGCGAGGTGGGCACGCCGTCAAGGAAGATCTTGCCGGCGTCGGGCATGAAGTGCCGGGTGCGGAAATCCTCGCGCATGGCCAGCAGTTCTTCGGGTATTTCGCCCGGTGCCAGCGGCGCCTCGGTCACCGGGATCGACCCGACCACCCAGGCACTCAGGCGCCCCTCGTCGTCCAGCGTCTTGACGGCACGCAGCACGGCACGCGAGCTCAGCGCTTCCTGCATGGCGGTCACGCCAAAAGCGTTGAGCCGCTTCACGGCGTGCGCAGCGGCTTCCACGTCCAGGTGCGGCGTGGCCGCCAGCGCGCGCGCCAGCGCCAGTTCCACCAGACCGCAGGCGGCCTCCACCAGCAGGCCAGACGCTTCACCGGTGGCCGGGTCGCGCACGATGGTGCCGTTGAGTGGATCGGGCGTGTCGTGGTCAATGCCGGCGGCGGCCAGCGCGGCCGTGCTCACGAAGCGGTTGTGTTGCGAGTCGTCCCGCAGCATCACGGGCCGGCCGCCTGCGGCTTCGTCCAGCCGCAGGCGCGTGCTGCGGTCGACCTGACCGATCAGCGAAGAACCCAGCATGCCTCCCACGATCCATTCGCCAGGCGCCTTTTTGCTGGCCGTCTCACGCACGGCGTCAAGCACCTGGTCGAGGCTGAGGATGGGCGGCACGAACATCTCGTACAGCTCGGCCCGGCCGGCCCAGACAAAATGGTTGTGCACGTCCAGCAGGCCCGGCACCACCATCTCCCCGGGCAGCGCCACCACCGGCGCACCGGGCAGCGCAGCCCGCGCCTCTTCGAGCGTGCCCACCGCAACGATGCGCCCATCGCGCACGGAAATTGCTTCTGCCCATGGACGTTCAGGCGCCATGGTGCAGATGCGGGCGTGATGAAAAATGGTTTCATTCATGGTGTGGCTTCAATGTCAAGAGAGATTGGGAAAACGTTCAGGCAGGGAATCCACCGTGGCGAAGTCGGCCGCGTTCGCTAAGCTCACCACCATGTCCACCGCCTACCTGAGAAAACCTGACGAACTGCTCGTGGACCTGTACGCCAGCGCCGCGCAGCCAGAACGATGGACACAGTCGATGGACCGCTTGTGCAGCATCACGGGTGCGCAGTCGGCGGTGGTGCAGGCGTTCCGTTTTGAACAGGGGCGGGCGCAGGTGTTCTGGTCGGCGCAGGACTCGCGCACCCGTGACACCACATCCGTGCAGTCCCCCGAACTTGCGTCTGGCGACAACCCGCGCATGGACCAGCACCGCGTGCTGCGCGGCCTGGACCGGGTGGCCAGTGATGACCTGCTGTTCGACCCCGAGGACGAAGCGCGCCCGCGGCTGCAACAGCGCCTGGCGACCCTGGGCCTGGGCCGCTTCATGGGCACCTTGCAGGACGTCGGTCGGGGCGTCTACCTGGGCCTGGCCTTGCACCGCTCGGTGGATGACGCCACGAATTTCGGCGACGAACATGTCAACCGCCTCGCAGACCTTGCGCCCCATCTGGGGCAAGCCTTTTTGCTGACGGATCAGCTGCAGGTCTCGGTGCAGCGCGATGAGCGCCTGTGCCGTCTCATGGACAGCCTGTGTTTTGGCATCGTGTTGTGCAATGTGGAGGGGCGGGTGCAATGGGCCAACCAGCAAGCCTTGGCCATGCTCGAGCGCAACCCCACGCTGAGCCTGCGCGGTGATCACCTGCACGGGCGCACCGCTGCGGACACCCAGGCGCTGCTGACCGCCTTGTCTGGCGCCCGCCGCGCCGGGCAGCAGCGCGTGGGCTATCTGCGGCTGGGCGAAGATGCGGACCAGGTGCTGCACGTCGCCATCCGGCCGGGTGACGACCCCGCGGCGTTGATGCTCGTGATCTCCCGCGCCGCGCAGCCGCTGGACTTGCCCGCGCTGGCGCTGGAGAGCCTGTTCGGCCTCACGCCCACCGAAGCCCGTCTGCTGGGCGCCATCGCCACCGGCAGCACCGTGGAGGAATACGCCCAGCTGCGCGGCGTCTCTGTGGGCACTGCGCGGATGCAGCTCAAGCAGATCCAGGCCAAGACCGGCCAGCGCCGTCAGGCCGACCTGGTGCGCCTGGTGCTGTCTTCCGCAGCGGCCCATCTGGTGGCTCCCGGGTCCCGGATCTGATTCAGAACGACCAGGCCGCGCGAATGGCGAACTGCGTGCCCTGGGTGCGGTTGCGCGCGCCGAACTCCTTGTACACGTGGGCCCAGATCAGCGGCCAGTCCGATCCCAGCTCGAAGAAGCTGATCGCCGGGCCCAGTGCCATTACGCGCGAACGGTTGCCGTCCTCGAACCGCACACCTCCCACCTTGTCGTCGCTGAGCTGCTGGTACAGGTAGCCGCCCACACCAAAAGTCCAGGGGCCGACGTGCTGGCCGACGGCAAATTCATGCTGGTACTCGACGCCCGACTGGTACTGGGTGTCCTTGTTCTTGCCATGAAAGTTCAGCTGCATGTTGGAAGACACTTCCAGGCCAGAGGGGCTGATCCAGGTGAACGCAAACGCAGGTGAGATGGTCCAGTGGTTGGCGCCGGTGTTGATCAGACGGTCGGCTTTGTACGAACCGGTGGGCAACTGAAACTCCACCCGGCCGTTGGCGAACAGCCCGGGCGAAGGCGTCCACTTCACCATCACGGGTGCGATGCTCACGTCGCCGATGGCGACATTGGCGCCCCGCAGGCCCAGCGGCCCCATGGGTGTGGGCACCGTCAAGCGGTTGTCCATGTCCAGGTACGGCACCACCGCAGCGAACCCATAGGTGCCGCCCAGCAGTGGAATGTCGGTGGTCTTGATGACCGCCAACGCGGCGCTGTTCACGTTGAGCTTGATGCCCACCGGCGAACGATCGCCATTCGTATCGCGCAATTCGCTGGCGCTGTAGGCCGCACCACGTACCCCGACCGTCACGCCCGCCGGGGGCAGCATGCCTGCACCAAAGTCGAACACGCCGAACGGCGTGATGGGCGCGCCATTCTCGACGCTGTGGGAAACGCTGGCAACGCAGACCAGGGCCATGGCGAGCAAGTGCTTGGCCGGGGTGCGCAGGGAAGGGCGGATCATGGGTAACCTCTCGTGGATCAGGGTGGAACAGGCAACAAAACCTGATACCGGAGGTTAGGGATCGGCGCGCGCGACGGCACCTACCAAACGGGAGGTGAGCCGACTAGGGTTTACGCGGGAGGGTGTTCAAAACCTCTGCGGCCAACGCGCTGCCGCAGTTTGTGCAACAGTACGGGCTTCGCCAGAAAAGCAAGCCGTGATCCCAGGATGAACATTCTTTTTGTTGCCGACCCGCTGGTCTCGTTCAAGACCTACAAAGACACCACCTTTGCCATGATGCGCGAGCTGCAGAAACGCGGCCACACGCTGGCGGCCTGTGAGCCGCAGCATCTGCAATGGCAGACGGGCCATCCCGTGACCGCGCTGGTGCGCCAGATCGAATTGACCGGTGACGCCGACGACTGGTACCGCGTGCTGCACCAGGGCCGCGAAGCGCTGCACACCTATGACGCCGTGCTCATGCGCAAGGACCCGCCGTTTGACAGCGAGTTCTTCTACGCCACACACCTGCTGGAGCAGGCCGAGCGCGAAGGCGCGAAAGTGTTCAACAGCCCGCGCGCGCTGCGTGACCACCCGGAAAAACTCGCGCTCATGGAATTCGCCGCGTTCGCGCCACCCACGCTGGTCACGCGCTCGCCCGAGGCCATTCGCCACTTCCACGCCGAACACAAGGACATCATTCTCAAGCCACTCGACGGCATGGGCGGCATGGGCATCTTTCGCGTGGGGCCTGATGGCATGAACCTGGGCTCGATCATTGAAACCCTCAACCAGGGCGGCGCGACCAGCGTGATGGTGCAGCGCTACCTGCCCGAGATCGTGGACGGCGACAAGCGCCTGCTGGTGATCGGTGGTGAGGCAGCACCCTTCAGCCTGGCGCGCATTCCCCAGGGCAGCGAGATCCGGGGCAATCTGGCCGCTGGCGGCAAGGGTGTGGCCATGCCGCTGTCGGACAGCGACTGGGCCATTGCCCGCGCCATTGGCCCCACGTTGGCCGCGCGCGGCCTGCTGCTGGTGGGGGTGGATGTGATCGGCGACAAGGTGACCGAGATCAACGTGACCAGCCCCACCTGCTTTCAGGAGATTCATCAACAGACCGGTTTTGATGTGCCGGCCATGTTTGTCGACGCATTGCAGACTGTGATGAATTCATCAAACGGCTGAATATCTTCCGTTTGCGGCCGACCATCGTCGATGAACGACCCAAACCAAGGCCAAACCCCACTTGTGGGAGGCGGGAGCGCACTGCACAATTCCGGCACTTTTGATACCCAGTGCCCCGGAGATTTCGCGTGCACGCCCATATCCGCCTATGTCTGAAGCCATTGATCTGATAGCAGCCTCCTTTGCAAAAACCGAAACAGGTCAGCAGGAAATCCAGAAACGTTCGCTCGGTCTTGCCCCGCTGGTCAGGCGCTTGCTGGTGCTCGTGGACGGCCAGCGCACAGGCAAGGACCTGGCCGTGTTTGTCGCGGGCAACGAGGTTGAACCCATTCTTCAAGAGCTGGTCGACAAGGGCTGCGTTGAAGCCAAGGCGGCTCCCGCACCTGTGGCACCTCCTCCTGCGGCTCAGGAAGCCCCATCTGCCAACAACGGCCTGGCGGTGCTGCCCGACGCTGCCACGCGCAGCCCGGCAGAGAACGACATGGCCCGCAACTTCATGGTCAACACAGTCAACACCATCTTTGGCCAGCATTCGCGCCTGACGCTGATCGAAACCATCAGCCGTTCCAAGACCACCGACGAGCTGCGCATGGCCTACTTGTCATGGCTGCAGGCCATGGAAGGTGACCGCACCGGCAAAAAACGCCTGCCCGATCTGCAAGAAAAGCTCTTCAAGGTGCTGTGAGCTTCGCGGTCAGTGCACCGCTGTCTTCGAAAACACGTTGAGCACCACCACACCGGCAATGATCAGGCCCATGCCGATGAGGCCGGCCAGGTCGATGCGCTGGCCGTACACCAGAAACGCCACCACGGTGATGAGCACAATGCCCAGGCCCGACCAGATCGCGTAGGTCACGCCCACCGGAATGCTCTTGAGCACCAGCGATAGGCAATAGAACGCCACCGCGTAGCCCACCACCACGATCAGCGAAGGCGCAAGCCGCGTGAAGCCCTCGCTGGCTTTCAGGGCGGTGGTTCCAATCACTTCGGCCACGATGGCCAGCGCGAGCATCATCCAGGCATTCAAGCAGTGGTCTCCCTCAGTGGTTCAAGTGCCGGAACCACTTTGCCACAAGTGTTGAATGCCTGTCGAATTCACCCACCCTCGTTCGTCGTGTGATCAGGCCCTCACCTTTCCACCGCAACGCCCAAGGAGCACCCCATGCGATTCATCATCACCGCACAGTCCGGTCAGCAAGACGCCACGAAGACGGCGGCCCCTGAACCCGGCTTCAATGAAGCGCTCTTCACCGCCTACATGAAGTTCAACGAAGAAATGCACCGGGCCGGCGTGCTGGTGGCGTCCGAAGGGCTGAACCCCGGTGCAGGGGGCGCGCGCATCGAGCTGACCAACGGCAAGCGCCAAGTCGTCGACGGGCCGTTTGCAGAGTCCAAGGAACTGGTGGGCGGCTTCTACATCATTGAAGTGGATTCACTGGACGAAGCCATCCGGTGGGCCCTGCGCGCACCCTCAGGCATGGGCTTCGACGACGTGCTGGAGGTCCGCCCCCTGACCGGCGCCGGCGACCTGCCGCCAGAGATTCTGGCGCTCATCCGCTCCGCCGCACCCGCGTGGAGCGCGTCGTGGCAGCGCCGTTCCGCGACCCCGCGCAACACCATCTGCCTGTGGTACGACGGCGCCGCACTCGACGCCGCCCGCTTCTACGCCGCCACCTTCCCCGACAGCACCGTTGGCCACATCCTCCACGCCCCCGGCGACTACCCGAGCGGCAAACAGGGCGACGTGCTCACGGTTGAATTCACCGTGGCCGGCATCCCCTGCCTGGGCCTGAACGGCGGCCCCACGTTCCAGCACAACGAAGCCTTTTCCTTCCAGATCGCCACCGACGACCAGACCGAAACCGACCGCCTGTGGAACGCCATCGTGGGCAACGGCGGCCAGGAGAGCGCCTGCGGCTGGTGCAAAGACCGCTGGGGCGTGAACTGGCAAATCACCCCACGCGCCCTCACCCAGGCCATCACCGACCCGGACCGCGCCGCCGCCAGGCGCGCGTTCGAAGCCATGATGACCATGCAGAAGATCGACATCGCCGCGATTGAAGCAGCGCGGCGGGGTGAAGCGCCGGCACAGCGGTAGCGCACGTGCCGGCAAGCGGGATGTGATCATCTCTCGATGACCAGTTCGGCCGCGCTCCTCCCTCGGTTCACTTGCGCTTGAGGTCTGAACCGTCGGTGCGCACGTCCTTGTTGGCGTCCGCGATGTCCTGCGGCCGCGTCCCCACAGGCGGGTTCAGTGGCGGGCGATCCATGACGCCCGAGAACATCTGGTCGTAGCCCGTCACGCAGTTGTCGCGCACCGTCTGATACTCGGGACTCACCGGCTTGCCCTCGAAGGACTTGAAGCGCTCGGCCTGTTCCGGCGTCATGTGGCCGTGGTCGTGGCGTATGGGGGCATCCTTCATTACCTTGTCCTGCCCGGCGGCCAGCGCGGGCGAGCGGACGGCCTTGATGTCGAACGGCCGACCGTCAGGGAAAGTGCCCGTCTCGTGCTCGACCGTGCGCGAGGCTGGTCGCTGGCCAGTCTGTGGCGAGTGGCCGAGCACCGGTCCAACCCCATACTGCGCCTGCTCCGCAGGAGACGTTTGCAGCTGGATGTGCCCGGGGTCCCGCACACGACCTTTGGGATCGGTGACCGTCGGAGTCGCAACCGTGGAAATGGGGCGGCTCGAACCCGGGGGGGCCGCTGGCGCGGAAGGGTCGTTGCTCGCCGCGGTGCGGCCGGTTGCGCCGCTATTCGCCAGGGCAGACAGTGGCTGTCGTGGCACCAGGTTCGCGTCCGCAGCTGCGGTGCCGGACCGTGACGGTGGGACACCGTCTGGTGCCTGGGCACCGTGGCCGCTCGCGCGCCCACCGCTGGTACTGCTGCTGCTGCTGCGCTGCAACAGCTGGAGTGCGGGAGTGCTCGCCAGCCGTAGGGCATTTGAAGCGACCGTAGGGATGCGGCTGTACGTCATGTCTGTCTTCTTCGAGATGTCTTGCGCACAGTGTTCTTGCGTGGTGCACATGCGGTGGCGTGAATGCGAACGACATGATGCAGAGCCGAAATTGCGCACCGTTTCGGCGCGGCTTCGTTCGCGAATACATGGCTTCGTCCAATGTGGTGCGCACCCGGTGTGGGGTTCATAAGCTTCATGCAAGAGGTTGCCGACGGCCCTTCGTATCCATCCACATGCACGAGGAAACCCCATGACATCGACTTTTTCCACCGCTGCCGTGAACGCACCAGCAACGGATGCGGCCTACGCTGCGCTGCTGGCGCGAGCGCACGACCTGACCCGAGACGCATCCCAGGCCCTGGGCCTGAACACCCAGGCTGCGGCCCAGGCGGCGGTCGACGGTGGTGTGGTGCTCGATGGCGCGCTGGTCACCGTGTCTGCGCTGCCCCTGGACCCTGCCGATGGGCCGCTGGCGAACAGCAAGCTGATGGTGTCGGTGGACACCGGCCGCCGTCTGCAAGACCTGAGTGCGCAGGCCGCCGTGGAGCTGCTCGCTCAAGCGCCCGGCCTGCTTGCCGTGTTCGATGCGGCGATCGGCTGCCAGCCCGATGGTGCGATCGTGCTGCACCGAGTGATGAGCGTCGTCGACACGGCGGCCGGCGACCTGGCGCACAGCATGCGCGTCGCACGCCAACTCGCCCGGCTGCTCGACGTCGAAATGACCGCTGCGAAAGAGCAATGATGAGCATGTCCATTGTCACGGGCACGACGCCCACGCGCAGCCCGGAGCCCCTTGTTCCCTCGGGTGGCCGCACCAGCACTGCACCCTCCACGCCGCAGACCCAAGTGGCCCTTGAGGGCGCCCCGCCATCGCGGGTGGCGGCCATTGTCGATGGCGCTGCGGGCATGGCGCGCCGCGTGGGACTGCCGCAGGCAGCTGCCGCCGTGGCCGATTCCAGCGTGGCCCAGGCGCTCGGGGGTCTGGCGAGTGCCGTGGCGAAACCGGCTGCGTCACTGGCCGTGGATATCGTGGCCACTGGCATCAAGGGCGTGAAGCAGGCCGCTCAACCGTCGGCCTCGAGCCAGCCCCTGCAGGCCGCCTTGGGCGCAAACCTGGCGCAAGCCGATGCCCAGATGAGCGCTCACGAACAGGCGGTGGCGTACGGCAAGCACTCGGCGCAGATGCTCGACCGCGTGTTGCCGTTCGTGCTGTCGGTGGCGCGCATCGCCGTGGCCGGCACGTCCATGGCCTTCGGCCTGGGGCGCAACAGCGGCGCGGCCGCCGGTGATGCGGCCGCGCGTGCCGCTCGCGGCGCGGAGCAGTCGGGCGGTGTGATCAGCGGCAGTGCGGCACCGGCCTCGACCTTGTCTTCGGAGGCGGTGGGCCATTCGCTTGCAAGCGGCGTGAAGCAATGGGCGCTTGGGGCGGCCACCGGCGCTGCGGGAAACCTGGCCGGGCAGTTCGTGGTCACGCCGGTGCTCAACCTGATGCCGCGGCAGTTCAACCCCATCGACGCGCGTGCCGTGGTGCCGGATGAGACCGTCGCCCTGATGAACCAATTGAAGCCGGGTTCCGGCAACGAGTTGCGTGACCAGGTCAAGGCCAACCAGGGCGAGATCACGAACATCTCCAGCGCGAGCAACGTGAAGTTGGGCCAGATTTCATTCGATGCCATCACAGCGGGCCGCTTTGCCATGCAGGGCGCCACACCGCTCGGCGTGGCCGGGCAGGTGAGTGTGGGCCTGGCCGTGTCAGCCACAGCGGGCGCGGCGATCGGCGCCACCATGGCGGTTCGCCAGTCGGTCGCGACGATGGACATCCCGAAGATCGATGACTTGCGTCAAGCGGTTGCGGCGGGTCTGGCCGATGGCCCAGCGATGCTGGCCCAGGTGCCGACGAACGCCGTGCCGCTGTTCTTTGCCAAGCACATGGGCGCTGCTGCGCCTGCTCAAGCCGGCCCACTCGACATCGAGATGGGTGGCGCTGCGGTGGCCTCAGGCGCGGAACAGCGCAGCCGGATGGCAGAGATCCGAGACACGCTCAAGGCTGTCGGCAACGGGCTGACCAGCGTGGTGAGCGTTCCTGCCGCCGCTGTGAAACAAGCCTTTGTCGCCGGCCCGCTGGCCGAACCGCTACCGACGACGCCGGGTGCGGAGAGTGCCAGCACGGCGAACCGGGTCCGGCACACCGTGGACAACGTCGTGGCCAGCGGTGTGCGCCGGGCGGGGGAGATGGCGGCTGCAACCGTGGGAACCAGCGCCGCTGCCACCGTCACGAACATGCTTGCCAGCGCGGTCGAGGGCCCCGCCCAGCGTGCGGTGCTGGCATTGGGCAATGCGGTGGGCATCCACGCCGCGATCAAGCCCTGGTTCGATGCGCTCGCAAAAGACATCCCCGCCGGGGACAACGCCATGAAGGCCAAGCGCCAGGAAAGCGTCGACGCGCAGGCCACTCAACGCCCGCTGGTGTAAGGCACCGGGGCAGCCTTCAGGTCAGTGCATGAAGGTGGCGGTCAGCCCCAGCCCGTCGTGGTCTGGGTTGCCTAGAGCGCGCGGTTGAACACGCTTTCGATCGACGCGCAGAGACCAGCGTTCTGCTGCGTGCGTCCATGACAGGTTGAGCTGTGCGCCGTCCGGCAGGCGCAGCTCTGCCGGATCAGCGCACGGATTGGGCGCAGCGACCCAGCTCGACGAGTAGGCGCGACATGCGAGGCCTACACTGTGGCGCGCCGACTTGGCCCCGGCGCAGTCGATAGCGGGCCAGCCGTAATTGCGCCCGGGCGCCGTGATCGCCTTCGGTGGTGATGCGCACCACCTTGCCGTTTCCCCGCGTCACGTCCTGTGCGAACTCGCGCTGCTCGACGCTCTCCCGATCACCCAGCATGACGAAGAGATGGCCTTCGCGGTCGAGCGCCATGCGCGAACCAAAGTGCATGAGGCCGCTGACCTTCGGCAGCTGACGGTAGATGACCTCAGGGTTCGCAAGATCCTGATCGTCGGTCATCTCCGCACGCACCGCCGCCGTGCCGTAGGTCGCTACGGACGCTTCAGTGACCGTGAAGTAGAGCCGTCGGTTGCTGGCGAAGTCCGGGTCCACCGCCACGTCCAGCAAGCCGGTGTGTTCCGAACCCCGAACGACATTGCGGAAAGCGGCGTGATTGAGGTACATGTAGCTTGAGCCGTCGGCTTCGTACAGGCGCACGTAGACGTCGCGCACCACAACGACGAAACGGCCGTCGGGCAGAAACGCCATGGCCGAAGGATTCCCCACCGCGACAGGCAGCTCGGCCACGGGGACAGGCTCGGTGGTGCGTTTGAACTTGGGACCATCACCGCCACCGCACGCGCTCAGCAGCCCCAACGCAAGCACCGAGGCGAGCAGCAAGGTGGGCGATAGTCGCATGGGCGCAATTGTCTGAACGCATGAGGAAAAAGGTCCGTGCGCTCCGCACATTGAATGCGCCGCTGGTCGCCGCGCCGGCCTTTCCTGGGGATTTCCATCGGCTAGAGTGCGGTCAACTGCTGTTTCCAGGATCATTGCCCATGATCGAGCCACCTGCCACTTCCAACACCGTCTTCAACGATCCCCAGGCCGTTGCCAACTACGCCCAGGGCCCGCGCCGCAACGTGCCCGGGTTCGACAGCCTGCTGCAAATGACCCGCGTGCTGCTGGCTGAACGCGTGCCGCCCCAAGGCCGCGTGCTGGTGGTGGGCGCGGGCGGCGGGCTTGAACTGGAAGACCTTGCAAAAGCGCATGCCGGCTGGCAGTTCGACGGCGTGGACCCGAGCGCAGCCATGCTCGACCTGGCCGCCCGCCGGCTGGGGCCGTTGGCATCACGCGTGGCACTCCACGAAGGCTATGTGCAAGACGCCCCCGCCGGCCCCTTCGACGGCGCCACCTGCCTGCTCACCTTCCACTTCGTCCCGGCCGAAGAGCGGCCGCCCATGGCCCGACAGATCTACCAACGCCTGAAGCCCGGCGCACCCTTCGTGGCCGCACACATGAGCGTGGAGGGCGGCGCACAAAGCGAGGAGCGCGACCGCTGGATGTCCCGCTACGCCGCCTACATCACTGCATCAGGCGTGACGCCAACGCAGGCCAACGCGGCGCGTGAAAACGTGCAGCGCGAGCTGCCGGTGCTGACGCCCGCACAGGACGAGACCATTCTTCGCGAGGCCGGGTTCCGCGATGTTCAGCTGTTCTACGCGGGGTTCACGTTCCGGGGCTGGGTGGGGTATGCCTGATCTCTTGCACTCGCGATGCTTAACTGCGTGGAAATTGCATTAATTGCAGTGCTTGCTCGGTCCTTTGTGAGCATTCGTGGCGGCCAGTGAAGGGTCGCTCTGCAGCGATTGCGGTCGGTGGGCGTTGCCAGGCGTACTCAACTTGACTGCCTCGAAGCGGCTGTTGATCAATACGCCCGGCGCTGGCCCGAGTGGCGGCTGTGGGACGTGTTGCAGTCATAGGGCCTCTGCGGTCTGGAAGGCGCCGCGCCACGGAACGCTTCTCCACACTTGGACTGGCGACCCCGGCCCTGAGCGAAGTAGCATCTCAACTGCGGTAAGACACTAGCGGTAACGAGGAGAGGCACCCAAATGGACAGCAAAGCAGTAACCAAGGAAATTCGAGGGCGGATTTGGCCACTGCTAAAAGAGCAGGGATTCACGAGGTTCAGCTCAAGGACTGCATGGCGAGATAGCGAAGGACAAGTTGATGTCGTCAACTTCCAGTCGTTCAACCGATACAACGCAGACGTCATGGGCGTGACACCTTTTTCGTTCTCCGTGAACTTAGGCTGCTATCTGACCTACGTCCCGCCGACGTGGCCGCCCAAGACAAAAGAGGGACAGCTCATGCCCCAAGAATCCGAGTGCAATTTCAGGGGTAGGCTCAGCCCGACAGTCTCACAGCCCGGAAGTAAGCAAAGCGGCGTATGGTCAGTCGACAACGAAGGAAGGAACCTTCCGTGGAGTATTCAGGACGTGGTTGGACAGCTTCCCGAGGTTCACCGGTGGTTTGGTAGGCTCAGCGACCGCAGCGAAGTTCTGCGAGTGCTTCTTGAGGACGGCGAAGACATGGAATTGCTCTGGGGCTTTGGAAGGCGCCCTTCGCCTATCCGGTCTTACATGACGGGCTATGTTGCCCTCAGCATGGGAATGCAAGACTTAGCCCGCGAGAAGCTCGATGAGGCTGTGGCATCGAAGTGTTTCACCGCGCTATTCGATAGCGTGGAAGGAGCCATAAACCGTGCCATCTGACGCCCTGTCGCGACTCGAACGAGGTGAGGACGCTTGGCAAGATCTGTGGAACGATCTTCACCATCAAGGAGATGTTGACGAGGCTTCGTATGCCGCCGTCCCTCACCTGGTCCGCATAGCAGCGGAGACAGATCGGCGCGACTGGAACTTCTACGGGCTCGTATCCACGATTGAGGTCGAGCGGCACAGAACAAGTAACCCGCCGCTGCCCGGTTGGCTCATTGACGACTACCAAGCCGCATTGCAGCAGATGCAGGCCCTTGCTTTGATTGATTTGCCGTTGCGAGACGATGATTTGACGGTACAAGCGATCCTGGGCGCACTTGCATTGTGCAAGGGTCAGATCAAGCTCGGAGCACTGGTGTCTTCATTGGACAGTTCGGAGCTTGACGAGCTGGTCGAAGAGAAGTTGGCGTGGGATGAACTTTACAAATAGCGACGGGAGCAGTGAAAAGCGAGGGCAACGTCGATAGTCGGCCAGGAGCGGACGTTCAAGGAGGTAGCGATGCGTATCCGAGAGTTCAGCGCGGAGCTAGATTCCGATGTAGTCAGGACATACATCTGCGAGCTCCAGGACTTTGGTCGCGCGCAGGATGCGAGGATGCCCCCCGGGTGCCAGATTTCAAGTCGATACCTCGCCGACCTACAGGAGAAGTGCGCCATGTGGAAAGGCGCAATTTTCGTCGCCGAGTCGGGAGGCCAGGTTGTTGGCTTTATCTCGGTACTTGCTGCTGTTCCTGTTGCCGAGCCGCTTGACGGTGTGACCCATGAGGCCAGAGTTGTAGACCTCTATGTTGCCGATTCAGCTCGTGGTCACGGTTTGGGGAAGATGCTGATGACTCGCGCTGTCAGTTTCGTTGCTTCTCACTCGGCTCGATGGCTCCGAGTCTCAGTGTTTGCTCGAAATACGTCGGCGCTTGAGCTTGCCGTCGGGAGCCTCGTCATAGGCCCATCCGTTGGAGAATACGCGATCAATCCAGCCTTTGAGCTGGCCGGGAAACGACCACCAGTTGACGGGGTAGACAAGCACAAGTGCGTCGGCCCGGTCAATACGCGCCTGCTCGCGCAGGACGTCCGATGGCACGGGCTTCTGGAGAAGATAGGCGCTGCGGTCTGCCTGATTGAAAGTCGGGTCGAAGCCTTCTGCGGCGATGTCGGCGATCTCGACGCTGTGGTCGCCTGATGCCGTTATACCTTCGGCGAACGAGCGCCCGATGGCGTGGGTGAGAGACTGGGGGTCTGAATGACTGATGACAATGAGAGCGTGCATGCTGGTTCCTTGAGGTTGAGATGTAAACTACCTTTGGTAGATTACTTATCGTAGGTTACCTTTGGTAGGTTATAAATGTCAAGCAAACAACCCAAGTTGTCGGTTCAAACCACTGCGAAGAAGCGCCTGCCCAAGGAGGACCGAAACCGCCAGCTCATGGCGAATGCATGGGCCATCGTGAGGAGCGAGGGAACGGACGCGCTCACGCTGGGCTACCTGGCGGAGCGCGCTGGTGTGACGAAACCCGTCGTGTACGACCATTTCGGCACACGAACCGGCTTGCTCGCCGCCCTCTACGGGGAATACGACAGCCGGCAACACGCACTGATGGACGAGGCGCTGAGTGCGTCCGCAAAGTCGCTCCCGGCCGTTGCAAGGGTGATCGCCAGCGCATATGTGAACTGCGTCGTGGAAATGGGCCGCGAGATGCCCGGCATCAGCGCCGCGCTGGCCGGGTCGCCGGAGCTCGACGCCGTGAAGAAGAAGCACGAGGCCGCGTTCTCGGCGAAGTGCCAGGCGGCGCTCCAGCCGTTTTCGAAACAGCCAATTGGGCCCGCAGGCATGCGCGCCATGCTGGGAACAGCGGAGGCTGTGTCATTTGCGGCGGCCGCAGGCGAGCTCGATCCGGTGGATGCAGAGGACGAGATCTACGACGCCATTCTGCGCATCACGCGGAGGAAGTGAAAGCGGTGCCTGCATGCGGGTGCGTCGCCGCTTGTTCATCCAGGGTGAGCTTTCAGGCCAACCCAAAAGCCAGCATTTCAAAAACAAGCAATTGCGAGCGCACGTGCTCAGCTCTCGATCAAGACCAGCCCCACCACGCTTGAAGTGATTCCCGCGAGAAAAAGAAGACGCAGTGGCGAAGCCGATTCACCCAGCGCCAGGATTCCGGCAAGTGTTACGCCAACAGCACCGATACCCACCCATACCGCATAGGCCGTGCCAACGGGGAGATGGCGCAGGGCGACGGACAGACCCACGAAGCTCAGTGCTGCAGCCACGATGTCGACGATGCCCGGGCCCCAGCGGCTCCCGCACCGATGTCGACGCGCTCTACAAGAAAGTCAAGAAAGGCGCGCACACGCAGCGGCAGGTACCCGCCTTGGCCGACGTATATGGCATGGACTTCCTCGCTGTCGCCTGGATTGAAGTCTTCGAGCACGGGTCGCAATCGACCGGCGGCGACGTCTTCGCGCACCTGAAAGGCGGCCAGTCGCGCCAACCCCACGCCGGCGAGCGCCAGGCGACGCAGCACCTCGCCATCACTGGCCTGTGCGTTACCGGTCACCGGCACCACGACGTCCTCGCCACCTTGCCGCAATGGCCAGCCCGGCTGGGCACGCACGTAGTTCGCACCCAGACGATTGTGTTGGGTCAAATCCTGCGGTGTCAACGGCGTGCCATGACGCGCCAGATAGCCGGGAGCGCCCACGATGACCATTCTTGTTTGACCGAGCTTGCGCGCCATCAGGTTCGAGCTCTTAAGCGGACCGGCTCGCACCGCCACGTCGGTGCGTTGCTCCAGGATATCGATGACCTCATCGGTCAGCACGATGTCCAGAGTCATGCCCGGATGGCGTTCCAGAAATTCCGGGACGAGCGGTAGCAGGAAATGGTGTCCGAACGGCACATTCGCATTCACTCGCAGCCGCCCACGCGGTGCTGAGCGCTCACTGACGCAGCGTTCTGCTTCGTCCAGGTCGGCCAGGATGCGCACGCCGCGTTCATAAAAGGCACAGCCTTCCGGGGTGAGTTGAAGCTGTCGCGTGGACCGGTTCAACAGTCGTGTCCCCAGACGCTGTTCCATGCGCGAAATCAGCTTGCTCACGGCGGAGGGTGTCATCCCGCAGGCCCGGGCAGCGGCAGAAAAACCGCCCAATTCAATGACGCGGGTGAGCACCTCCAGCTCACCAGATCGGTTGACTTCCAAGCGGGCCATGCCGCCTCCTTGTGAGTTCAAGTCACATGTGTTTTTCCAGGCGGCAGTCTAGTCCATTTGAGTCGTTGAATTCATTATTTGGTCTTCTTCAGGCCATGAATTCACAAACATGAACACCGTCTCTTTCTCCATGTCCGCCGTCAAAGCCGTGTTGACTCTCGCGCTTTTGACATGTGCCGTCCTCGGTGGCTCCCCCGCAATTGCGACTGCGGCCACTGCAAACTGGGTAACGACCTGGCAGGCCAGTCCTCAACCCACGTGGGGACCGGACTTCCTCCTCCCCACCAACGTTCCACCCGTGCTGCACCACCAGACAGTGCGCCAGATCGCGCGCGTCAGCCTGGGTGGGGCACGTCTGCGCATCGTGTTGTCCAACGCTTTTGGTCGGCAGCCACTCGTCGTGGGCGGGGCCACTGTCGCAATGCCGGGGGCGGGCAGCACCGTGATCCCTGGCAGTGTGCGCCGCGTGACCTTTGGCGGCCAAGAGGCAGCGACGATCCTGCCAGGCGCATCACTGCTCAGTGATCCTGTTGAGTTGCCGATCGCTGCGCTCGAGCAAGTCGCCGTGAGTCTGTATCTGCCTGAAGCGACGCCGGTAGCCACCTTCCATTGGGACGGTCGCCAGAGCGCCTGGATCGTCCCCGGCAATCAGACTCTGGCCCGGGAACTGAGGGCGGGACACGAATCCGTGCTGAACACCACGGCGCGCCTTCTTCTGACAGGGATTCAGGTGGAGACGGCGCAGACACCGCGCGCGTTCGTGGTGCTTGGCGACTCCATTTCCGACGGGGCCACCGCGACCTTGGACAAGAACAGTCGCTGGCCAGATTTTCTGGCCACTCGTCTGGCTCCGCATGGCGTGGCCGTGGTCAACGCGGGCATTTCGGGTGCCCGCCTGCTGTCCGATGGCATGGGCGTCAACGCCCTGGCGCGGTTTGACCGCGATGTGCTGGCCCAGCCGGGTGTGCAAAGCGTCATTGTGATGCTGGGCATCAACGATATCGCCTGGCCTGGCACCGCGTTCGCGCCGACCAGTCTGCGGCCGACACTGGAGACCCTGCAGGCAGGCTATCGCCAGTTGGTCGCACAGGCCCATAGCCATGGCGTCCGTGTGATCGGCGCGACGCTCACGCCATTTGAAGGCGCTTTGCCCGGTACACCCCTGGACAACTACTACCACGCCGACAAAGACGCCTTGCGGCGGCAACTGAACGACTGGATCCGTGACAGCGGTGTGTTCGATGCGGTGATCGACTTCGACGCGGTGCTGCGCGACCCCGCCAATCCGGCCCGCCTTGGCGCGCGTTTCGATTCTGGTGACCGGCTGCACCCCGGAGACGAAGGCAACCGCGCGATGGCCGATTCCGTTGATCTTGAAACCTTGCTGAAGGGCATCGGTACGCCGAACGGAAGCATGCCGACCACCAAACAGGAGCGCTGAATCATGCTGTTCGAGTCTTACCGCCTGGGCAAGCTGAACCTGAGCAATCGCATCGTGATGCCCCCGATGACGCGTTCGCGCGCGGGGACCGGAAACGTCCCCCCACCGCTGATGGCGACGTATTACGCCCAGCGCGCCTCTGCCGGCTTGATCGTCAGCGAGGGCACGCAGATCAGTCAGCAAGGCCAAGGCTACGCCTGGACCCCCGGCATCCACAGCCCCGAGCAGGTGGCCGGCTGGCGCTGCGTGACCGATGCCGTGCATGCCGCCGGGGGCCACATATTCGCCCAGTTGTGGCACGTTGGCCGGGTTTCTCACGTGTCGATGCAACCGGGCGGCGCATCGCCGGTGTCGTCTTCTCCACTGACGGCCGAAGGCGTCAAGGTCTTCATCGACCCCGAGGGCCTTGGACCTCAAGCCGGCGTCGGTGTCATGGTGCAGCACTCGGCGCCGCGCGCTCTGAGCGAGGTTGAGATCATGCAGGTGGTGCAGGACTTTGCCGCCGCTGCACACCATGCCTTGGAAGCCGGTTTCGACGGCGTCGAACTGCATGCTGCAAACGGCTACCTCATCAATCAATTCATCGACTCCCGGGCGAACACCCGCACCGACGGCTATGGCGGAACGCTGCTCAAGCGGCTGCGCTTCCTGCGCGAAGTCACGGAGGCGGTGGTGGCCGTGGTGGGGCGCGAACGCGTCGGCGTGCGTCTGGCACCGCTGACAAGCTTGCAAGGCACCGTGGACGACACCCCCCAGGCCACCTACTTGGCAGCGGCCAAGCTGCTTGATGAGATCGGCGTTGCTTACCTCCACATTGCCGAAGCCGATTGGGAGGACGCACCCGAGATGCCGCCAGCGTTCAAGGAGGCGCTGCGCCTCATCTACACCGGCACGCTGATCTATGCCGGCAAGTACTCGGCCGAACGCGCCGAAGTGGCCCTGCGCGAGGGCTGGGCAGATTTGATCGGGTTTGGCCGCCCGTTCGTTGCCAACCCCGACCTGCCGGCGCGCCTTCGCCACGGTTGGCCACTTCAGGAACCCGATGCCCGTCTTTTCTTCGGCGGTGGCGCGGCGGGCTATGTGGACTATTCGACGCATGGCAGTGATTTGCCGTCCTCAAATGGGCGACCTCCCACAGACACCACCTGAAACATACCGTTCAGTATGGTATTCTTTCCGCCACACGAAACAACTTCAAAGGAGCGTTTCATGTGGGCATACCAAAAAGCCGGCTGGTTGCTGGTGGCGATCGGGATCATTCATTGCGGCATCGGACTCATCCTGGGCTGGGAGATCCTGGCGGCCTGGCACGACGCCGGGTGGTGGCACAGCATCGAAGGCGTGGACACCCTGCACATGGACCGCTTCGCGGTGCTGTGGTTTCAGGTGGCGGGCCTGGGCTGGATCGCGCTGGGCTGGCTCATGCAGCAGTGGCTGCAGCGGTTCGGGTCGCTGCCTGTGGCGCTGGGTTGGGCTTTGCTCGCCACGGGTGTGCTGGTGGCCTATGTGCTGCCCATTTCAGGGGCCTGGCTGTTCATGCCCCTGGGATTGCGCGTCGCCCTGCCGCCCCGCACCGCACTGAATCCGGCATGAGGCTCCCATGCAATTGAGCCGCACCGACTGGCTGGAACAAGGCCTGCACCTGCTGAGCACCGAGGGCCCCCAGCACCTGAAGATCGACACCTTGTGCAAGGTGCTGGGCGTCACCAAGGGCTCGTTCTATCACCACTTCAAGCACCATGCCGCCTACGTGAGCGCCCTGCTCGAGTACTGGAAAACCACCTACACACAGCAGCTCATTCAGGCGGTGGCGGGCATCGATGATCCATACGCTCGCAGTCAGCGACTGAGCGAACTGGTCTACCAGAAAGACATGCGCCCCGAAGTGGCCATGCGAGCCTGGGCCAACAGCCATGCCGAAGTGGCCGCCACCGTGCGTGAGGTGGATGCCCAGCGCCTGGCGTACTTGGTGGAACTGGCTCAGCGCATGGGCGCCTCCGACGCACAGGCCGTGATGCTGGCCAAGATGGCCTACGCGCAGCTGGTGGGCATGCAGCACCTGCAGGCGTTCATTTCACCTGCAGATGCCGTGCAGATGGACCACGCGCTGCAAGCCATGGCATTCGCCAACATGGGGAACCCCTCGTGAGCACCGCGGGTGGTCCGGTGAGCGCCTGGGTCTGGGCCGCCGGGCTGGATTTCCTGGCGGCCGCATTGCATGTGGGCATCGTGCTGGGTGGCCCTGCCTGGTACCGGTTCTTTGGTGCGGGCGAAGCCATGGCGCGCATGGCCGAACGCCGCCACCCATGGCCCACGGTGGTCACGCTGGCCATCGCCACGGCCTTGAGCCTGTTCGGTGCTTACGCCATGACGGCGGGTGGTCACTTTCCCGCCCTGCCCGTGCCACAGGCAGCACTCATGGCCATCACCGCCATCTATGCGGTCAGGGCCTTTGCGCCGTTGTTGCTTGTGCCGGTGCTGGCGCCCATGCGCACACGCTTCATGATCGTGTCTTCACTGATCTGTGGCGTCTACGCGCTCGCCCACGGCATGGCCCTGGTCACTTGAAACCGGACCGCTTGCAACAGCGGCCCGTCACTCACAGCTTCTCCGTCTCCCCCGCCTTGGGTTGCCACTTCATCAGGTGCTTCTCGATGCGCCCCACGGCGGCGTCGAGCACCAGTGCGAAGGTGGTCAGCACCAGGATGCCGGCCATCACGGTGTTGATGTCGAACTGGCCTTCGGCCTGCAGGATCAGGTAGCCCACGCCCTGCGAAGAGCCCAGGTACTCGCCCACCACCGCGCCCACAAAGGCCAGGCCCACGCTGGTGTGCAGCGAGCTGAACACCCAGCTGGTGGCGCTGGGCAGGTACACGTGGCGCAGCAACTGCTTGCGGTTGGCGCCCAGCATGCGCGCATTGGCCAGCACCACCGGGCTCACTTCCTTGACGCCCTGGTAGACGTTGAAGAACACGATGAAAAACACCAGCGTTACCCCCAGCGCCACCTTGGAGCCCATGCCCAGGCCGAACCACACGGCAAAGATGGGCGCCAGGATGATGCGTGGCATGGAGTTGAAGGCCTTGATGTAGGGCTCCAGGATGGCCGATGCCATGGGGCTGAGCGCCAGCCACAGACCGCCACCCAGACCGGCACCGGCACCAATGGCAAACGCCATCACCGTCTCGGCCAGGGTCACCCACAGGTGCTTGTAGATGTCGGCGTCGGTGACGAACCAGACCCAGATGCGCTGGAAGATCTTCAGTGGTTCTCCAAAAAAGAAGGCGGCCTGGCGGTCGTTCTCGAACATGAAGGTGGGCACCAGGCCCGGCTTGGTCATCACATGCCAGAACACGAACAGCATCACCAGAATGCCGACTTGCCAGATGCGCAGCGTGGCTGCGCGGGGTTTGATCAGATTCCACATGGTTTGGGTTTCATTTTCGGTGCCGCGCGTCACGCGGCTTTCAGCAGCTGTTGCTGGTAGCCCTTGAGCACTTCCTCGCGCATCACGCTCCAGATGGCGGCGTGCAGCTCCATGAAGCGCGGCGTGGCCTTCACCTCGGCCACGTCGCGCGGCCGGTCGATGTCGATATGGAATTCACCAATCGGGTGGCTCGCCGGGCCGGCGCTGAGCACCACCACGCGGTCGCTCATCGCGATCGCCTCATCAAGGTCGTGCGTGATGAACAGCACGGCTTTCTTCTTCGATTGCCACAGTTCCAGCACCTCGTTCTCCATCAGCTGCCGGGTCTGGATGTCGAGGGCAGAAAACGGCTCGTCCATCAGGATGATGTCTGGGTCCAGCACCAGGGTCTGCGCCAGGCTGGCGCGCTTGCGCATGCCGCCGCTCATCTGGTGCGGGTAGCGGTCGCCAAAGCCACCCAGGCCCACGCGGCGCAGCCAGTCGTCGGCCTGCTGTTGCGCCTCGGCCTCGGGAACGCCACGGAACTGCAGGCCGGCCAGCACGTTGTCGCGGGCGGTGCGCCAGGGCATGAGGCTCTCGGTCTGGAACATGTAGCCGGCGCGAGCGTTGATGTCGGTGAGCGGTTCACCGAAGATGCGCACCGACCCCTTGCTCGGCGTCAGCAGCCCGGCTGCCACATTGAGCAGCGTGCTCTTGCCACAGCCGGTGGGGCCCACCACGCTCACAAACTCGCCCGCACCCACGGTCAGCGACACGTTCTCCACAGCGGTGTAGCGCTGGCCGGGTGCGTCCTTGCTGATGAAGGTGCAGGCCACGTCCTGCAGTTCGATGGCTGGATGTTGCATATAAAGAAAAGATGTTCAAGCGCCAAGGCAATGTCCAAGGACACCGAGGAACCGGCTCTGCCGGGCCTCAGGTGTCCCCCCCCTCCCAGCAGGGGGTGACGGCCCGCAAGGGCCGGCGCGGGGGGTTACCTAAATTTTTGATTGGCTTTCTGAGCAAACGCATTGGTGTAGACCGCAGCCAGATCCAGCTTGGCCTTGGCGAGTTCGGCGTCCACACTGGCCAGTGCCTTGAACGCGGTGTCGGCGCCCCGGACGGGGAACGTACCGTCGGGCGACAGCGCCTTCTGTGCAGCCAGGAAGCCGTCGATGTAGATGGAGCGGTCGCCCAGCAGGTAGCTCTCGGGCACCACCTTGATGATGTCGCCCGGGCCGGCCTTCTGGATCCACTTGTTGGCCCGCACCATGGCGTTGGTCATGGCCTGCACGGTGTTGGGGTTCTTGTCGATGAAGGACTGTGGGCAGTACAGGCAGCCTCCGGGCATGGGACCGCCAAACACCTTTTCTGCTTCGCTCACGATGCGCGTGTCCGAGATGATCTTCAGATCGCCCGAGCGTTGCAGCAAGGTGATCACCGGGTCGAGGTTGCTCATGGCGTCGATCTGGCCCGCGCGCATGGCGGCCACCGCGCCGCTGCTGGCGCCCACGCCCACAAAGCTCACGTCGCCGGGCTTCAAGCCGACCTTGGCCAGCGCAAAATTGGCCATCACGTTGGTGGAGCTGCCTGGTGCGGTCACACCGATCTTCTTGCCCTTGAGGTCGGCCACACCCTTGAAGTTGGGCATGGTCTTGGGGTTGTAGCCCAGCACGATCTGAGGGGCTGCGCCCTGCAACACAAAGGCGCGCATGGGCTGGCCCTTGAACTGCATGTTGACCGTGTGTTCGAAAGCGCCAGAGACGACGTCGGCGCTGCCGCCCACCACCGCAGCGAGCGCGCGCGAGCCGCCAGCAAAGTCCACGATGGTCAGGTCCAGCCCTTCGTCCTTGAAGTAGCCCAGCTGTTCGGCGATGGTCAGCGGCAGGTAATAGAAGAGGTTCTTGCCGCCCACCGCGATGGTGGCCTTGGGCTTCTCAAGTCCCTGGGCGAAGGTGAAGGTGGGCAAGGTGGCCGCGGCAAGGCCGCCGGCAATCAGATCGCGTCTTTTCATGCTGTGTCTCCTGTTGTGATGTGAACCGGTTGACCCTGCAAGGGGTGCCGGACCATGATAGTCCGTGACCGCCGCCCGATGGGTCACGGGGGTATCAGGGTTGGCCCTATGCCCAAGGCCAGACCCGGCGCGAAGCGATTCCATCCAGCAACACCGAGGATCCGGCTTCGCCGGTCCAAAGGTGTGCCCCCTGCAGGGGGTGACGCCGAAGGCGGCGCGGGGGTGGGTTCTACCCCACGGGCAGGCCGTCCATGAACACCTTGAGTTCGTCGGGCTCGAACGCGGCCCATTGCTCGTTGCTGGTCAGCGGTGTGGTGACGACCACCGCAGCGCGGTCGCCGGGGTGGTTGAGTTCGGCGAAGTTCACGGTCCAGTCACGGTCCATCAGCGTGGCCTGCGCAAACGGGTGCTGGCGCACCAGCCAGTGCAGCTTGGTGCTGCAGTGCGCCCACAGCGCTTCGCCGTTCGAGAGCAAAAAATTGAAAGTGCCAAAGCGGCGTACCTGCGGAATGAGCTCGCGCAGGGTCAGGGTGAGCTCGTGCACGTCGGGCAGGCTGGCGTGCGACTTGGCCAGTTCCTGCATCAGCCAGCAGAAGGCGCGCTCGCTGTCGGTGGTGCCCACCGGGCGGAAGTGGCCGTGCAGCGGCGGAAAATAATCCTTGAGATCGCCGTTGTGCGCAAACACCCAATGCCGGCCCCATAGTTCGCGCACGAACGGGTGGGCATTCTCCAGGGCCACTTCGCCAATCGTGGCCTTGCGCACGTGGGCGATGATGTTGCGGCTCTTGAGTGGGTATCGCTGCAGGAACTCCGCCATGGGCGACTGCGAGGCACTTTCGTGGTCGACAAACAGGCGCAGGCCCTTGCCCTCGAAGAAGGCGATGCCCCAGCCATCGGCGTGGTGGTCGGTGTTGCCGCCGCGCTGGCAGAAGCCGGTGAAGCTGAAGGAGGCGTCGGTGGGGGTGGCGCAGTTGAGGCCGAGCAATTGACACACTAGAGAGACCCCCCTGCGCCGCTGCGCGTCTTCCCCCCTGGAAGGGGGGGCCACGCCAGTGGCCCGGCAAAGCCGGTTCCACGGCGTGTGCTTGAGGAAACCCTTCGCTCCGGCCAGTTGTGCGTCTGGGGGCTGCCCCCTTCGCCGCTGCGCGCCTTCCCCCTTGGAAGGGGAGACCACGCCGGTGGCCCGGCAAAGCCGGCTCCACGGTGTGTGCTTGAAGGAGCCTTTCGCTCCGGGCGGCTGTTCACACGCATTGCTGTTCCTGAGGGTGAGGGGCTCATTGTCCTCCAGTCTGGCGCTCGCGAAGACGCAGCGCCGCCACAATCGCCAACCCACAAATCACCGCCAGCATGACAAAGGTCTCATTGAACGCCGCCATGCGGGCCGGGCTGGTGGTGCCGGTGTCGAGCAGCGCACCGTGGGCGGCCACGCGCCATTCCAGCACGATGCCGCAAAGGCTCACGCCGGCCGCGCCGCCGAGCATGCGCAGGAAGTTGATGACGCTGGAGCCCTGCGGGATGAAGCTGCGGTCGAGGCCGCGCATGGCGCCGATGTTGAGCGAGGGCAGGATGAAGCCCAGGCCAATGCGGCCCAGGATGGCCCAGGTAATGAGCAGGGGAATGATCTGGCCCGGGCGGCTCAGGTCAATGGACACCATGAGCGCGAACGAGGCGGCCAGCAGCACCAGGCCAATGCTCACCAGCCGGTGTGTGGGCTGGCGGTCGGCCAGGCGGCCCACGATGGCGATCGTGACCGCGAGCACCAGGCCTGCCGGCAGCAGGATGGTGCCCACGTACGAGGCCGACAGGCCCAGGCCCATCTGCATGTAGACCGGCAGCAGGTAGGTGGAGCCGAACAGCGCAATGCCGTAGATGAAGGCGACGATGCTGCCCATGGCAAAACGCCGGTCGTTGAACAGCGACAGGTTCATCAGCGGGTCGACGCCTTCCTCGGGCTGGCGGCGCCGGGCCTTGAGGGTGCGCCGCTGCAGCCATACAAAGGTCAGCAACAGCAACGCGGCCACGCCCATCAGCACCATGCCGGTGACCGGTGAACCGCCCTGAAGTTCCACCAGCCCGTTGAGCAGGCACAGCGTGCCCGCAGCGGCCAGCGTCAGGCCGCGCCAGTCGAGTGCGGCGCCTTGCGGGTTGGCCGCCACGCCGCCCGGCGATGTGGTGGGCACGAAGCGTTTGGCCAGGTACAGCGAGGCCAGGCAGAACGGCACCACCATGAAGAAGATGGACCGCCAGCCAAACCCATCGACCAGCACGCCGCCGATGCTGGGGCCAATGGCCGGCGCCAGCACCACGCCCATGCCGAAGATGCCGCTGGCGCGCCCCTGCTCGTGCGGTTCAAAGGCGCGCAGGATGATGATGGCCGGGATGGGTTGCACCACGCCTGCGGCCAGACCTTCGGCCACGCGCGCGGCCAGCACCAGCGGGAAGTCGTTCGCAAAGCCACCCACCACACCGCCCACCAGCAGCAACCACATGCAGCCCGAATACGTGCGGCGGTAGCCGTAGCGCGCCAGCAGCCAGGGCGTGGTCAGCATCGACACCGTCATGGCGGCCATGAAACCGGAGGTCACCCACTGCGCGCGTTCCTGCCCAAGCGCGAAGTGCTGGCTCATGTCCGGGATGGCCACGTTGACGATGGTGGACGACATGATGGCCGCCATGGTACCCACCATCACCGACAGCAGCAGCAACCAGCGGTAGCGCTCGCCATAGCGTTCGCGCAGGGTGGGCAGGGTGTGGTCGTCGGGCTTCATGGGTGCGGGTTGCAGGGGCTTCGAGCTTATCGGGTTTGCACCCGGCGATGTCTGCAACGGTCAGCGTGGCTGGGCGCTGGGCTTGCGGTGCAGCTGCAGGCGATCAAGCCCTTCATCGGTCAGCTGCAGTGCGGCCCTGTGCTTCGGCCGCAAAGCGCGCCACGCAGTCTGGGCAGATGCAGGCCTTGCCCGCGGATTCAGTGGGAAGACGGGCCATCAGGTCCGGGCTGAAGGAGGCGGACACGCACCAGCAAGGCGGCTGTTGCACCCCGGTTTCCCGTTCGACTTCCATGGCGCAGCGGTTGTCGCCGCCGCACAGGGGGCAACGCGTCGGGTCAAAGCCGCTGGCGGGTGGGGGAGGGTGGGATGTGGGTTTCATGGGGGTTCGGTCTCCGGTCTACGCGGAAGGGTGGGGCGCTGTGGTAGCTTCGAAAGGCCATGCCACATGTTCCATTCCTCCGCTTTTTCGCATTCGTTTTTCTTGCATTGTGGCTTGGGCAAGCCAGATTCGGGGCACAGGCCGCTGAACCCGATCCCCGCACCGTGCCCGACACCATGGCCCAGCGCATGCAGGCCTGCACCCTGTGCCATGGTGCCCAGGGCCGCGCCACCAGCAGCGGCTACTTTCCGCGCATTGCCGGCAAGCCGGTGGACTACCTCTACAACCAGCTCCTGCATTTCCGCGACGGGCGCCGGCAGAACGAAGGCATGGCCCGTTTGCTGGACAACCTGTCCGAGGCGTACCTGCGCGACATCGCCGCGCACTTCGCCGGTCTGGACCTGCCTTACCCGCCGCCGCAGCCACCGGCCGTGTCGCCCGAGGTGCTGGCGCGAGGAGAGGCGCTGGTGCGCCAGGGTGATGCGGAGCGCGGCATTCCTGCCTGCATGGCTTGTCACGGGTCGGCACTCACGGGTCTTGGGCGGGCGATACCGGGTCTGCTGGGCTTGCCCCGCGACTACCTGATCGGCCAGATGGGTGCGTGGCGAACCGGTTTGCGTCGGGCCAGCCAGCCGGACTGCATGGGCGAGATCACCCGGCGCATGTCGGCTGAGGAGGTGAGCGCGGCCGCCAGCTGGCTTGCCGCGCAGCCCCTGCCCGCGAACACCCGTGCGGCGCCCGCAACGGACCAGGCCTTGCCCATGGCCTGTGGCAGTCACGCGCAGCAGGGGAGCCGCCCATGATCGAGCGCATGAAGGCCTCTGGCGGTGCATCGCGCGTGGCGCGCCGCTTCCTGTGGCTGGCGGGGGGGCTGAGCGTGCTGATGCTGGCCGGTGCTGCCGTGGCGCTGGTGTCCCAGCTCGCCGTGCCCGCGCTGCCGCCGGCGGCCGACCCGGCACCGGCGGCATCGCCTCAACTGGTGGAGCGCGGCGCCTACCTCGCCCGCGCCGGCAATTGCGCGGTCTGCCACACCGAACGCGGCGAGGCGCCCTACGCCGGCGGTGTGGCCATCGCAACGCGCTTCGGCCGTGTCTACCCGGGCAACCTCACGCCCGATCCCGAACACGGCCTGGGGCGCTGGAGCGCCGACGCCTTCTGGCGCGCCATGCGCCACGGCCAGTCGCGCGACGGGCGCCTGCTCAACCCGGTGTTTCCCTACACCAGCTACACCCACATCACCCGTGTAGACAGCGATGCGCTCTACGCCTTCCTCCAGAGTCAGGCGCCGGTGTCCCGACCCAACCCGCCTCATGCGCTGCGTTTTCCGTTCGGCACGCAGACCGCACTGGCGGTGTGGCGGGCGCTGTATTTCGACCCCGAGACGGCGCTGCCACAGCCTGGGCCGGCGGTGGATCCGTCCCGCGCAGCCGAGTGGCTCCGTGGCGCCTACCTGGTGCGGGGCCTGGGCCATTGCGCGGCCTGTCACGCCACACGCGACAGGCTGGCCGGGGTGTCCAGCGGGGCCGAATTCACAGGCGGATTGATGCACGAGCAGGGTTGGTACGCGCCTTCCCTGCACGACCGTCGCGAAGGCGGTGTGACCGACTGGCGCGAAGACGACGTGGTGCGTCTGCTGCAGACTGGCGTGGCGCGAGACGCATCGGCCTCCGTGATGGGGCCCATGGCCGAAGTCGTGTTTCACAGCACCCAGCACCTCAATGAGCCCGATCTGCGCGCCATGGCCGTCTACCTTCAGGGCCTTGAGCCGCGGGTGGCCGCGCCGCCTGCGAAGGCAGCGCCCGCTCCATGGGATCGCGAACTGGGCCAGCGCCTGTACGAAACCCACTGCATGGACTGTCACGGAGCGGGGGGTCAGGGTGCGCGCCATGCCTACCCGCCGTTGGCGGGCAACCGGGCCGTGCTCATGGACTCGCCGGTGAATCTGGTGCAAGCCATTCTGAGCGGAGGCTTCGCGCCGACCACCGAAGGCCATCCCCAGCCATTTGGCATGCCCCCGTACCGCACACTGCTCACCGATGTCGAGATTGCCACCGTGGCGTCCCACGTCCGCCGGTCGTGGGGCAACCAGGCCAGTGCGGTGACGCCGCTGGAGGTGAGCAAAATTCGTTAACCCCCCGCGCCGCTTCGCGTCCCCCCTGAAAGGGGGACACACCCTGTGGCCTGGCAAAGCCAGTTCCACGGGTGTTCTGGAAGAAGGCACCTCGCGCCGGAGACCTCCTCATGTCGAGTCTTCGAGTTGGGTTCATCCGTCGCGCAGGCGATGGCGATGGCGCGTCTTGAATCCTAAGATGGTGGCCATGAACACCACCACCGCCTTCACATCGGATTCACCCTCGCCACCCGACGGCCGCATCACCTGCGAAGTGCAGGACGGTGTACTGCTGATCGGCATTGACCGGCCCGCCAAACGCAACGGGTTCACGCCGGCCATGATGGCGGCGCTGGCCGAGGCTTATACGCAGCTGGACGCTGACGCAGCGCTGCGGGTGGGGGTGCTGCATGCGCATGGCGATCACTTCACGGCCGGGCTGGATCTGCCGAGTTTTGCGCCGCTCATGCAGCGCGGTGAGCGGGCCGTGCCGTTCGGGCTGGTGGACCCCACCGACCTGGGGCGTGCCGGCTACCGGCGCCGCAACAAGCCGATGGTGGTGGCGGTCAAGGGCATCACCTTCACGCTGGGCATCGAGCTGATGCTGGCAGCCGACATCGTGGTGGCGGCAGACAACGGGCGGTTCTCCCAGCTGGAGGTGCGGCGCGGCATCATGGCCACCGGTGGCGCCACGCTGCGCATGGCCGAGCGGGCGGGACTGGGCAATGCCATGCTGCACCTGCTCACCGGCGATGAGTTCGACAGCGCCGAGGCGCTTCGCCTGAACTTCGTGCAGCGGGTGGTGCCCGCCGGTCAGGAACTGGCCGAGGCCGTGCGCATTGCCCGTGCCATTGCCCTGCAGGCCCCACTGGCCGTGGTGGCCACACGCCACAGTGTGCTGAAGGCGCTGGAGCACGGCCCGCTGGTGGCCATGGGCGAGTTCGAGACCGTGCAGCAGCGCCTTTCCAACAGCGAAGACGCCAAAGAGGGCGTGCGCTCCTTCATCGAAAAACGACCGCCCAAGTTCACGGGGCATTGAATGCGGGTGCAGTTGACGGGGAACGCTGCTCCTACACTGCCTTGATGCCTTCCCGCTCCCGCCGCTTCGCTCCCTTGATCGCTTTGGCCGCCGGGGCCGCGCTGCTGCTGGTGTCCGGCTGCGCCGCCTGGCGCATCGGGCAAGCGGCCGACCTGGCTCGCCAGAGCGAGCCGTTACAGCACCGCCCTGCAGACACCGCATTGCGGCTGCTCATCGTGGGCGACAGCACCGGCGTGGGCACCGGGGCCAGCTCGCCCCAGACCAGCCTGGCCGGCCTGCTCGCCAGCGCCTACCCCAGGCTCCACATCGACAACCGCGCAAAGGATGGCGCCACCTTTGAAGGTGTGGTGGAGCAACTGGCTGGCGATGAGCGCTACGACCTGGTGCTGATCCACGCTGGCGGCAACGACGTGATCCGCCTGCGCAGCGAAGACGACATGCGCGCCGACATAGACCGCGCCCTGCAACTCGCCCGCGCGCGCAGCGAACGTGTGCTGGTGATGCCCGCGGGCAACGTGGGCAATGCCCCGTTCTTCATCGCGCCGGCCTCCTGGTACATGACCTCGCGCGCCCGCACCTTGCATGCCCTGGTACGCGAATCCGCCCAGCGTCACGGCGCGGTCTACATCAACCTGTTCAAGGAAGCGGCCAACGATCCGTTTGCGCAGCAACCCGGGCTGCATGCGGTGGACGGCCTGCACCCCAGCGACGCCGGCTACCGCCTGTGGTTCGACGAGCTGATGGCGCAGGCCGGGCTGGACGAGGTGCTGGCGCCGGCCCGCTGAGCCGACCCGGGCCATTTCACACCGCCGCCACCGCCCCATCGCTGCGTGGATCGGCCGCGCCTTCGATCACGCCATTGGGATGGCGCACCAGAGCCCCCGCATGACCCATGGTGTCGCTGAAGGCTTCATTCAGTACCTCCACATCGTGACCAGCGGCCTTCAACTGCTCAACGACGACGGCATCGAAGCGGCACTCCAGCTTGAGTGACGTGGTTTCGCTGCCCCAGGTTCGACCCAGCAGCCAGCGCGGGGCGGTGACGGCCTGCTGCAGGCCCTGGCCGAAGCGCGCGTAGCGGGTGAACACCGCAGCCTGCGTCTGCGGCTGGCCTTCGCCACCCATGGTGCCGAAGGGCATCACGCGGCCGTCGTCGAACAAGGCCATCGAGGGGTTGAGTGTGTGAAACGGCTTGCGCCCGGGCTCCAGGGTGTTGAGGGCTTTCGGGTCCAGCGAGAAGCTGGTGCCCCGGTTCTGCCAGCACACGCCGGTGTCACCCAGCACCACGCCCGATCCGAATTCCCAGTACACGCTCTGGATGAAGCTGACCGCCCGGCCCTGCGCGTCCACGCAACCCATCCAGATGGTGTCGCCGGGCTTGGCCAGGTCGGGCCAGGGCAGGGCGCGCTGCATGTCGATGTCGGCGGCGAGTGCGTCGAGTTTTTCAGGGGTGAGGAAGTCCGCCGGGTTGGCCGGCAGGCGACCGGGGTCGGTCACCACGCGCTCGCGCACGCGGAAGGCCCGTTTGGTCGACTCCACCAGACCGTGCAAATGGGCAAAGCCCTCGCCCTCGGTCACGCCCAGTCGCTCGAACAGCCCCAGGATCATGAGCGCCGACAAACCCTGCGTGGGCGGCGGAAGGTTGTAGACCGTGCTGTCGTTCAGCCGCACCGCCAGCGGGTCGACAAACTGGGCCCGGTAGGCAGTAAGGTCGCTGGTGCGCAGCGGGCTGCCCACGCGCTCCAGCTCGGCGCCCATGCGCTGGGCCAGTTCGCCGCGGTAGAAATCGTCCAGCCCGCGTTCGGTGAGTTGCCTGAGCGTGTGGCCCAGAGCGGGGTACTTCAATACTGCGCCCGGTTCGGGCGCATCGCCCTTGGTTAAAAAAGTTTCGGCAAAACCGGGTGCGTCTTTCAGGCCGGGCAGCTTTTCGCGCGTCAGCTGGGACTGGCTGGCGGTCACCACCACGCCGTTGTGGGCGTGGTCGATGGCGTTTTGCAGCAGCCGCGACAGCGGCATCGAACCGCCCCAGCGGCTGGAAACTTCCAGCGCCTTCTGCCAGCCACCAATGGTGCCGGCCACGGTCAGCGCGGCCTGGGGACCGCGCGCCGGGATGGCTTTCTGCCCGGCATAGAAAGCCGGTGTGGCCAACGCCGCAGCCGGGCCACAGGCGTCAATGGCCACTGGCACCTTGCCCGGCTCATGGATCAACCAGAAGCCATCACCGCCAATGGCATTCATGTGCGGGTACACCACCGCAATGGTGGAAGCCGCCGCCACCATGGCCTCGACCGCATTGCCGCCGTCGCGCAACACATCGCGTGCCCCCTGCGCGGCCAGATGATGCGGCGCCACGGCCATGCCGCCGAGGGATTTGAGGGTGTGGATCATCGGAGTCTCTCTTTCTTGACTGACAGGAAAAGCAATAGGCGTTCAAACATCATTCCGGCGCGAAATGCCTCCCTCCAGGGCACCCGTGGAACCGGCTTCGCCGGGCCACAGGGTGCGTCCCCCCTCGAAGCGCCGCAGGCGCGCAACAGAGGGGGGAAGCTGCGTCAGCAGCGCAGGGGGGAGTCACAGCATCCCGTAAAACATTCGCAACGAAGTAAGAGCGAGAAACGCCGCAAACACTTGCCGCAGCCGCCGTGCATCGATGCTGTGCGCCAGCTTCGCGCCAAAACCCGTGGTGAGCATGGTGGCCGGCACGATCAGCGCCATGCCCAGCAGGTTCACATAGCCAACGCTCAGCGGCGGGCGCAGCGGCACGCCCAGTCCGTTGTACAGAAAAGCCAGCGCGCCGGGAAAGCTGATCACCATGCCCAGCATGGCGCCGGTGCCCACGGCGGTGTGCATGGGCACGCGCAGCGCATTGAGGATGGGCACACTGAGCGTGCCGCCGCCAATGCCCATGAGCGTGGAAATGCCGCCGATACCGGCGCCCAGCAGCGCGGTGCCAGCCGTGCCGGGCAGGCCGTTGCCCACGGCAAAGCCGTCTTTCTTGAACGCCATGTTCAGCGCCACCACCAGGCCCACCGTGGCAAACACGGCGGTGAGCACCGCACCACTGAGGTAACGGCTGGCGATCGACCCAGCGATCACGCCCACGATCACCGATGGCATCAGCCGCTTGATCAGCGCCATGTCCAGGCTGCCTTTCTTGCGGTGGGCGCGGCTGGACATGATGGAGGTGGGAATGATGGTGGCCAGCGAGGTGCCCACCGCCACGTGCATGCGCACGGATTCGTCGATGCCCAGCAGCGTGAACAGGTGATAGAGCACCGGAACGATGACGATGCCCCCACCCACGCCCAGCAGTCCGGCGAGCGTGCCGGCCACCAGGCCGGTGGCAAGCAGGGCCAGCACCAGTCCGATCAGCCAGGCCGCACTGTATTGGTCAAAGAAAGCCATGGGTCTCCGTCGTTGTTGTTGAGAGGTGGTTGTGGAATCACCAGCCGATGGCCTTGGGCAGCCACAGGGCGATCTGGGGGTAGAAGAACAGCAGCACCAGCGCGGTGAACTGCAGGCCAATGAACGGCAGCACACCCAGGTAGATGTCCTTGATGTTCACCTCGGGTGGCGCCACGCCCTTGAGGTAGAACAGCGCCCAGCCAAACGGTGGGGTGAGAAAGCTCGACTGCAGGTTCAGCGTGACCAGCATGGCCAGCCAGACCGGGTCCACGCCCAGGTTGATGAGGATGGGCAGGAACAGCGGCACGGCGATGTAGCTGATCTCGATCCACTCGATGAAGAAGCCGAGCACGAAGATGATCAGCATCATGAACCACACGGCCAGATTGGCGCCGCCCGGCAGGGCCTCGAACAGGCCTTCGATGAGCGCCTCGCCCTGCAAGCCGCGGAACGACAGTGCGAACACCTGGGCCAGCATGAGGATGAACATCATGATGGCGGTGATCTTGCTGGTGTCCAGCGCGGTGGCCTTGAGCGTGGCCCAGCTGAAGCGGCCTGAAAACACCGTGATCAGCACCGCGCCCACCGCGCCCATGCTGGCCGCTTCGGTGGGTGCTGCAATGCCACCCACGATGGAGCCCAGCACCGCCACCACCAGCATCACCGGCGGCACCAGTACCTTGAAGAAGCGCGCCCAGAGTTCACGGCGTGAAACGGCGTCGCGCTCGGCCAGGGGAATGGGCGGCATGCTGGCCGGGCGCAGCCAGCCCATCACCAGCAGGTAGACGATGTACACCGCCGCCAGCAGCATGCCCGGGCCCACGGCCGCCGCGAACAAGGTGCCCACCGAGAGTTGCATGATGTCCGACAGCAAGATGAGGATCAGGCTGGGCGGGATGATCTGGCCCAGTGTGCCGGAGGCGCAGATCACGCCGCAGGCCACGCTTTTGTCGTAGCCGCGCCGGATCAGGGTGGGCAGGGTGAGCAGACCCAGCGTGATGATGGTGGCGCCCACGATGCCGGTGGTCGCGCCCATGAGCACGCCGAACAGCACGATGCCCACCGCCATGCCGCCCTTCACGCCGCCGGCGATGTGGCCCATCACGTCGAGCAGGTCATCCGCCAGCCGCGATTTCTCCAGCATCACGCCCATGAACACGAACAGCGGAATCGCCATCCACTGGTAGCCGCTCACGATGCCGTACAAGCGCGCTGGCAGCAGGTTGAACAGCACGTCACCAAAGCCCAGCCAGCCGAAGACAAAGCCCACGGTGGCGATGCTCACCGCCACCGGAATGCCGATCATCAGCATCAGGAAAAAACCGCCCAGCATCATCAGGGCGTAGGTCTGCATTTCAAACACGGGCGGCCTCCTTCGGCTCGACCGGCACCACCGGGTCTGTCAGCAGACGCAGCAGATGCGCCAGCTGTTGCAGCACCAGCAATCCGTAGCCCAATGGAATCAGGGCCTTCACTGCCCAGCGGTAGGGAATGCCACCGGGGTCCGGTGAGCCTTCCATGATGGAGCGCGACTGTTCCACATACCCCAGCGAGAGCTGGATGAACGCCAGCGCCACCGCAATGAGCAGCAGCGCCGAGATCACGTCCACCACCCGCTTGAGGCGTGGCGAGTAGCGCGCATAGAACAGGTCCACGCGCACGTTGTCGCCACGCTGCAGTGCGTGGCTCATGCCCAGCAGGATCAGCGCGGCCAGCAGGTGCCACTCCAGTTCCTGTGCCCACACCGAGCCCAGGCTCAGCGTGTAGCGCAGGATCACGTTGGTGGCCACCAGGCCGATCATCACCAGCGCGATCCACGCCGTGAGCGAGCCCAGCCGGTCGATGAAACCTTCGATGCCAGTGGCCAGGGGCCGCAGGGACTTGAGCATGAACCTGCCTCCGCCTCAGCCGCGCACGCTGGCGTGGAAAGCGCCTTCGCTCACGTCGGTCCAACGGTTGTACTTGGCCATGAAGGCCATGTAGGAGTCGTGCACCTTCTTCGTCATCGGGTCCTTGGCCACCGCTTCGGCCAGGGCCTTGTCGGTCTCGGCGCGCAGGGCCTTGATGATGTCGTCTGGCAGCGGGCGGGCGATCACGCCCTGGTTCTTGACCAGGTCTTCCATGGCTTCCGAGTTGGCCTTCTGGCACCAGGCTTCGCTGATCACATTGCAGGCGGCCGACGCGTTGCTCACGATGGCCTGCAGGTCCTTGGGTAGCTTGTCCCAGGCGGCCTTGTTGATCAGCAGCTCAGACACCGTGGCCGACTCGTGCCAGCCGGTGGTGTAGTAGAACTTGGCGGCTTTCTGCAGGCCCAGGCGGCGGTCCTGGAACGGGCCCACGAACTCGGCCGCGTCGATCACGCCGCGCTCCAGCGCGGGGAAGATTTCGCCACCGGGCAGCACCTTCACGTCCACACCCAGGTTGGCGTAGACCTTGCCGGCCAGGCCGGGAATGCGCATCTTCAGGCCCTTCAAGTCGGCCACGGTCTTGAGTTCTTTCTTGAACCAGCCCGTCATCTGCACGCCGGTATTGCCGCAGGGCATGGCCACCATGCCGAAGGGCGCATAGACCTCGTTCCACAGGTCGATGCCGCCGCCGTCGTACAGCCAGCCGTTCATGCCCTGGAAGTTCATGCCGAAGGGCACGGCGGTGAAGTACTGGGCGGCGAAGGTCTTGCCGGTCCAGAAATAGCTGTTGGCGTGGTTCATTTCCACCGTGCCGGCGCGAACGGCGTCAAAACCTTCAAAGGCGGGAATCAATTCACCGGCGCCGAACACCTGGATGTTCAGCCGGCCGTCCGACATCTCGCGGATGCGTTTGGCCAGGTCGGTCGCGCTGCCGGGGCCGTCCATGTAGAAAGGCGAGCCTTTGCCGTAGGCGCTGGTCATCTTCCAGTTGAACTTGGTCGTTTGTGCGCTGGCGATGCTGGGCGCGGCCAGCGCGGCGCCTGAGAGGGCGGCGGTGGCAAGGAACTGGCGGCGAATCGGTGTCATGAGCGTGGACTCCTGTGGCGGTTGGAGGGCGGGCAGAGCCCGTGGATGCCGTTTGTAAAGCGGCGCTGACCCTTCATAGCAATCGCTGTGCCACGCTGGACGTGTGATTCAAGTAATTGATTTTATTGAATAAAAATGCAATGTAGCCGAATCGGGAGATGTCCGGCAAGGTGCATTCATTGAAATTTCCCAGCATGCTCGTTCGACCAAATGGCAAGAAATCAGCCATTTCATGAACATTCGTCAGCCGGAACTGCCAATTGGCAAATCTTGGTCATCCAGACGGGGAGTGGCAACCCCTGCAGAAAACAAATGCACACCATGCACGCCGACCGTGCGGGCGCACCACGACGGGGGTGCGGGGCGTCAACTGTTGTTTTTTGTCAGAGCCGGGCGCCGCCGCGCCGGTTCTTCACCCGCGTCATCAGCGTCTTGCAATCGACTGAAAGGATTTCCGGGCGGTTGAAGATGTGGCGCCGCACGAAGGCATCAAAGGTCTCGTAGCTGTCGGTGAGCGCGTGCACATGCAGGCTTTGCAGGTCGCTCATGATGTAGAGGCTCACCACCTCCTTGCAGTCCGCCAGCTCCTGCGAGATCTGCTCCATCGCAGCCGGTGCCACCTTGATGTCCACAAAGGTGGAGATCACCTTGCCCAGCTTTTCCGGGTTGATCACCGCGCCAAACAACTCGATCACGCCATTGCTCTGCAGGGCCTGCACGCGTGCCCGTGCGTGGGCACGCGAAATGCCCAGCTGGCGCGCGATGTCGGCAAACGACGCGCGGCCATCCTTGACCAGGATGTTGAGCAGGGCGCTGTCGAGTTTGCTCAAGGCCACATCGGGCGTTTCAGGGGCAGGGTTCTTGGGCATGGGGCTGTCCGGGCAGTGGGGCGTTGACCGCATTGTTGCGGATCGGCGCCCCTGCCGTCTGTCGGCCCGGCTGATCCGGGCGCACGCCAGGGGTGGTCGGCCGGCGGGGAAAGGGGTACAACGGCAAGCGTAAACGGTATAAACAGTATGAACGGTATGCCTCGTTTTATGGCGTTGCTGCTGAGCCTCTGCACCATGTTGCTCTGGCCCGGCCAGGTTTTGGCGCGCGACGCCTGCCTGAACGACCCGAAGCGTGCCCACGAGTTGCGCGTGCTGGACGAAGCCCAGGTGATCGACATGATGGACAGCTTCCAGGTGATCGCCCTGCCACAGCGGCTGCACCGCATGCTGGACAGCCTGGTGGCCGCCTCTCCCCGCCTTCGCGATGGCCCCGCCATTCACCTGCTGGCCTTCGATGACGCCGAACTCAACGCCTATGCGGCCGACCACGGCCTGGTGATCCTCACCAGCGCGCTGTGGAGCGAAAAGGAAAACCTGTCGGACGACGAACTGGCCGCCGTCATCGCCCACGAACTCGCCCACATTGAAAAACGTGATTCGCTGATCGAAGCCTGTGCCAACCTCAACCGCCTGCAACAACCCGACCTCAGCTTCGAAGAGGCCCGCGACCGCATGGCGCTGGAAATGTTCAACCCCTATTCCCACATTGCACGTGAAGCACGTCGCGAGTTGCACGACCAGGAACATCACGCCGACCTGCGTGGCATCGAACTGCTGCGCCGCGTCGGCCGAAACCCCCATGCCATGGTGAGCGTGCTGGCGAAGCTGCACGGCAACGGTACCCCCTCGCTCAACCTGCTGATGGGATCGACCCACCCGGACGTGCGCGAACGGCTGCAGCGGGCGCAGGCGGCGGCCAACGCTGGCACCAAACCACCGCGTGCGGCGCGCTCACAAAGCCGCTGAGCACACCCGGCCCGGCCTTTCAGGCCGCAGCCGTCAGTCTGGGCCACACAGACTGCGCACCAGCTCCTCCCCCCACACCCACGGCCCGGTGATCGTCAGCGTCACCGTGGTCCATTCGCCATCGGTCTGTACCTGCTGGTCGGCGTCCCAGGCGCCGCCTTCGTCCAGCGGGCCACGCGGGCCGGGGCTGTGTGAATCGGCCCAGGCCATCACGGCCTCCACCTCCTTCATCACGGCAGGCACATGCTCGGCCCGCACGCCGGCCATGGCGTCCCAGGTGCCGGAGCCTTCGCCGTCATCGCAGGCTTCAAAGATCAGGTAGTGCAGGGGCATGGCGAAGGGGGCCGTCAAGGGGCTGTGACAGTGGGATTCTGTTGCTGGGCGATCCACTCGACCCAGAACTCGATGCAGGCCCGGATCTTGGGCAGGCGCTGGCGTGCGCTGGCGGTGATGGCGTAGAGCGGCACCGGCTTGTGCTCCACATAGGCGGGCAGCACGGGCAGCAGCAACCCTTGCCGCACCAGTGGTTCCGCCGCCAGCGTGGACAGCCGCCCGATGCCCAGACCCTGCAGCACCATGTTGGCGGCCTGGCCGGTGTCGTTGATGCGCCAGTAGCCTTCGGCCGGCAGCTGCACCGTCTGACCACCCACCACAAATGGCCACTGGTTGAGGTGGGGTGCGGCGGTGTTGATGATGAGCCGGTGTTGTCTCAGTTCATCCGGATGCTGCGGCAACCCCAGCCGGCTGGCGTAGGCCGGGGCGGCATAGAGCGCGCGGTCCAGGTGGCCGAGGGCGCGGGCCACCTGGGTTTCGGGCAGGGCGGTGCCGGTGCGGATGGCGATGTCGATCCCTTCACGCGCCATGTCCGCGAGCTGGTCGCTCACCTGGATGTCCACGCGCAGATTCGGGTGGCGCAGGTTGAGTGCGCCCAGGCTGGGCAGCAGCAGGTATTGCGCGATCAGGGAGCTGGCCGCGACCCGCACCATGCCACTGGCTTCGCCCGCCTGGTGCGCGAATTCGCCCTGCAGCTCGTCGATTGCACCGGTGATGCGGTGGCAATAGACCAGAAATGTCTCGCCCTCGGCGCTGAGCGAGAGCCCATGGGTGGAGCGGTGCACCAGGCGCGCACCGCAGGTCTTTTCAATGCGGGCCAGGGCACGCGAAACCTGGCTGACCGGCACATCGCGCTCGCGCGCCAAGGCCGAGAGGCTGCCCAGCGCGGCCACACGCGCGAAGAGCTTCAGGTCGTCGAAGGCGAGGTTGTCCATGGCGGCGATGGTAGGCCAGTGCGGCGGGCCCGTGCCTTGCACGCACTGCAAAACCGTTTTGAGCCCGGTACCGTTTCCGCCTGGAGGGGTCTTGCCTAAAGTCCAGTCACCCTCTCAAAGGAGCTGACCATGCACACCGAACACCTTCACCGAACCCTTTCGCCCCAGGCCTACGCCAGGCTGCAGGACGACATCAGGCAACAGGCCGAGAGCGAGCACCGCCAAGCCGTGCAAACCTTTTTTCATGCCCTGCTTGTTGATTGGCCGCACCGGTTGCTGCAGACGGTGGCAGGCGTGCGCCATCCTGCCGCCCGCACACGTGTCATCGAGGCGGCCTGACCATGCCCACGCTCAACCTCAAAGTCGCGCCGTTGCAAAACCCCGAGCGCTACCACGCCCTGGCCGCCGCGCTCACCACCCTCACCGCCGACATCCTGGGCAAGCGCCCTGAAGTGACGGCGGTTTTTATCGACGACCTGCCCCGCGCGCGCTGGTGCGTGGGCGGCAGGCCGGTGCAGGGCGCCACCGCCCAACTGGAAATCGCCATCACCGCCGGCACCAACACCGATGCGGAAAAGGCGCAATTCATCGAAGCCGCGTTCCGCGAACTGCAACGCCAACTGGCACCGGACGGTGGCTTTGAGGTGGCGAGCTATGTCACGGTGCGCGAACTGCCGGCCACCGACTGGGGCTATGGTGGGCAGACGCAGCGTGCACGGCAGTTGGCACGTGCAACAGCCTGACCGGCCCTGAGCGCTCTCTGCACCTCGCGCTGCCTTGCGAAAGACCTCAGCGCCGATGGATAGACTCGTGGCATGCAAGCTTTCCGGGTGCTGGTCATAGGCGGGTATGGATTCTTCGGTAGCCGCCTGTTGGAACGGCTGGTCAGGCAGAGCGGGCTGCACATCGTGGTAGGCGGAAGGTCTGCCGAGAAAGCGCATGCACTGGTAGAGAGACTTCGCGCGTCGGGTACGTCCATGCTGAGTGCCACGACACTCGATATTTTGTCGCCCACATTCAAACGCGATCTGGCCGCCCTTGCCCCGGCGCTCACCATCCACACCTCGGGGCCGTTCCAGGCCCAGGACTACCGCGTGGCAGAGGCCTGCCTGGCCTGCGGATCGCACTATGTGGACCTTGCTGACGGGCGCCGGTTTGTGGAAGAAATCGTCGTGCTGCATAGCGCCGCCCAGGCCGCCGGTCTGTGCGTCATCAGCGGGGCCAGTTCGGTGCCCGCGCTCTCCAGTGCGGCGGTCGACCACCTGGCTCAAGGCCTCAAGGAAATCCAGACCATTGACATCGGCATCAGCCCGGGCAACCGCACCGAACGTGGTCTGTCCACCGTGCAGGCCATCCTGAGCTATTGCGGAAAGCCGCTGCCCGGCCCAGATGACACCTTCGGCTGGGTCGGCAGCTACCGCCACGCGTACCCTGCGCCGGTCGGTGAGCGCCTGCTTTCGCCGTGCGATGTGCCGGACCTTGCGCTGTTGCCCCATCGGTACCCGGGCAAACCTCGGGTGAGGTTTGGTGCCGGTCTGGAACTGCGCACGCTGCATCGCGGCATGAATGCCATGGCCCGGCTGGCCCGCTGGGGTCTGGTGCCGGACTGGTCGGTCCACGCACCGCTGCTCAAGCGCGCTGCCGATGTCTTCCAGACATTGGGCAGCGACGCGGGCGCCATGCACGTCACGGTCAAGGGCACCACCACTGCCGGAGACTTGAGCCACCGGACATGGCATCTGGTAGCCACACACGGCGACGGGCCGTATGTGCCGACCCTCGCCGCCGCCGCCCTGGTGCGAAAGCTCAAGAATGCCGACGGCTCGCTGGCGGGTGCCAGGCCCTGCGTGGGCATACTGTCATTGGAAGACTTCATTCGCGAATGCGACGGACTGCAAATTCAGATGACGGGACCCAACGAGTGAGCCAGCTCTCCTTGTATGAACAGGTGATGGGTACGAGTTTTGCGCGCCTGCCCGCTGCCGTGCAGCGGTTTCACAGGCTCTCTGGCCAGCGGTCGCTGGAAGGCTGGGTGGAGACCCGTGCACCTTCAAGCCCGCTGGCACGATTGCTGGCGTACTGTCTGGGTTCGCCCCAAGAGGACGAGCGTGGACGCATTCGGTTTGAACTGGATGCCCAACCCGAAGCCGAGATCTGGGTTCGTCACTTCCCCGCCAAAACCATGAAGTCCCGGCTGGTCAGGTCGGGTGAACGGGTGGAGGAGCAGCTGGGTGCGTCCAGGTTGCGCTTCAGGTTGCGCGCCACCGATGCCGGGTTGGAGATGGAACTTGAGCGCCTGCACTTTCTGGGGGTGCCGTGTCCCCGCTGGTTGCTGCCAACCATTGTTGCGCAGGAACATGGCGATCACAACCAGATCCACTTCAGGGTATCGGCGACGGTGCCCCTGATTGGCATCGTGGCCAGCTATCAGGGGCACCTGGTGCTCGAGCCGGAGGTCCGGCCATGATCGTCGTGTTCGATGCTGAGTGCCTGCTCTGCAACGGCTGGGTCCAGTTTCTGTTGCGGAACGACCGGCGGGGTGACATCAGGTTCGCTTCCATTCAAGGTGTAAACGGCATGCGTCTGCTCGATGAGGTCGGGTTGAAAACCGAAGGCCTCGACACCTTGCTGGTGATTCAGGGGAACCGCAGGTGGCAATACTCTGCCGCCATTTTTCAGGTGCTGCACCAACTGGGCTGGCCTTGGCGTCTGGCATGGGTGGCATGGCTCATACCTTCCGTGCTGAGAGACGCGGCATACCGGTTCATCGCCAGAAACCGCTACTGGATCTTTGGCCGTTCGGAAACTTGCATCCTGCCGCCCGCAGATTTCGCCACCAGATTTCTGGACTGATCCGATCTATCCGAAATGGGTGGCACTCGGAAGCGCGTTGTTCATGTGCGCATTCATACGGGAACCAAAAAGAAAACGGCGCCGGATGGCGCCGCTCCTTTTCCAGTCCATGGCTTGCACAGTCTCCCCACCCCAGCACACTCCCAGGGGGAGCGGGCGGCGGTCAGGCAGCCTTCACTTTGAGCCGCCACGCATGCAGCAGCGGCTCGGTATAACCACTCGGCTGCGCCTTGCCCTGGAACACCAGGTCCAGCGCAGCCTGGTAGGCCTTGCTGGTGGCGAAGTTGCCGGCCATCTTCTTGTAGAACGGGTCGCCAGCGTTCTGCCCGTCCACCACGGCAGCCATGCGTTCGAAGCTGGCCTTCACCTGCGCTTCGCTCACGATGCCGTGGTGCAGCCAGTTGGCGATGTGCTGGCTGCTGATGCGCAGCGTGGCGCGGTCTTCCATCAGGCCCACGTTGTGAATGTCGGGCACCTTGGAGCAGCCCACGCCCTGGTCAACCCAGCGCACCACGTAGCCCAGGATACCCTGCACGTTGTTGTCGAGTTCCTGCTGCTTCTCGGCGTCGCTCCAGTTCGGGTTGCTGCTCACGGGCACGGTGAGCAGGCCGGTGAGCAGGTTGTCGCGCTCGGCGGTGGCGTCGATCTTTTCCAGCTCCTTCTGCACGTCGCTCACCAGCACCTGGTGGTAGTGCAGGGCGTGCAGCGTGGCGCCGGTGGGGCTGGGCACCCAGGCGGTGTTGGCGCCGGCCTTGGGGTGAGCGATCTTCTGTTCCAGCATGGCCTTCATCAGGTCGGGCATTGCCCACATGCCCTTGCCGATCTGTGCTTTGCCACGCAGGCCACAGTTCAGGCCCACGATCACGTTGTTCTTCTCGTAGGCCTGGATCCAGGCGCTGGCCTTCATGTCGCCCTTGCGCACCATGGGGCCTGCCAGCATGGCGGTGTGCATCTCGTCGCCGGTGCGGTCCAGGAACCCGGTGTTGATGAAGGCCACGCGGCTGGCGGCGGCTTCAATGCAGGCCTTGAGGTTGACCGAGGTGCGCCGCTCTTCGTCCATGATGCCGAGCTTGACGGTGCTCTCGGGCAGGCCCAGCACCTTCTCCACCCGGCCGAACAGTTCGGCGGCAAACGCCACTTCACGCGGGCCGTGCATCTTGGGCTTGACGATGTAGACCGAGCCCTTGCGCGAGTTGCGGATGGCGTCTTTCTTCGTGCGCTTGAGGTCGTGCATGGCAATCGCCGTGGTGACCATCGCGTCCATGATGCCTTCGGGAATCTCCTTGCCTTCCGTGCCCCAGAGGATGGCCGGGTTGGTCATCAGGTGGCCCACGTTGCGCAGGAACATGAGCGAGCGGCCGTGCAGGCGCACGGTCTTGCCGGTGGTTGAGGTGTACACGCGGTCGGCGTTCAAACCTCGCGTCATCGTCTGGCCGCCCTTCTCGAACGACTCGACCAGCGTGCCCTGCAGAATGCCCAGCCAGTTGCGGTAGGCCAGCACCTTGTCTTCGGCGTCCACGGCGGCCACGGAGTCTTCCAGGTCCAGGATGGTGGACAGGGCGGCTTCCACCACCAGGTCGCTCACACCGGCTGCGTCGCTGGCGCCGATGGGGGTGCTGCGATTGATCTGGATGTCCAGGTGCAGACCGTTGTGCTTGAGCAGGATGGCGCTGGGTTTTTTGGCATCGCCCTGGAAGCCGATGAACTGGGTCTTGTCGACCAGTTTGCTGGTCCCGCCCTCGGCCAGGCCCACCACCAGTTCACCGTCCTTGTTGACCTTGTAGCTGGTGGAGCCCACGTGCGAGCCCTTCTTCAGCGGCGCGCAGCGGTCCAGCACGTGGCGCGCGTACTCGATGACCTTGGCGCCGCGCTTGGGGTTGTAGCCACCCTTCTTGCCCTTGGCCACCTTGCCGCAGCCCTTGTCTTCGCTGATCACGTCGGTGCCATAGAGCGCGTCGTACAGGCTGCCCCAGCGCGCGTTGGCGGCGTTGAGCGCGTAACGCGCGTTCAGGATCGGCACCACCAGCTGCGGGCCGGCCTGGGTGGCGAGTTCGTCGTCCACGTTCTTCGTGGTGGCCTTGACCTTCTTGGGCTCGGGCACCAGGTAGCCGATGGTTTCCAGGAATTTGCGGTAGGCCACCATGTCGCGGATGGGGCCGGGGTTGGCGCTGTGCCAGGTGTCCAGCTCGGCCTGCAGGCGGTCGCGCTCGCCCAGCAGGGCGGCGTTCTTGGGGGCCAGGTCGGCCACGATGCTGTCGAAGCCCTTCCAGAACGCATCGACCGAAACGCCGGTGCCGGGCAGCACGCTGTCGTTGATGAAGGTGTAGAGCTCGGAGGCCACTTGCAGGCCGTGGATCGTGGTGCGTTGAGTCATGGATGGCTTTCTGGTGAGGGCTTCGACAAGCTCAGCCCGAACGGAGAGGAGAGGAAAACGTTGAAAAGGTAAGGCTCAATCAAAGAAGCCCTGCACTTCACGCAGATTGCTGCCGGTGCGGGTGGGTTGAGTGCCCAGTTCTTCAAACGGCAGGTTCTGGCGGTTGACCCAGAGGGTGCGGTAGCCGAACCAGGTCGCGGCCAGGGCGTCCCAGGCGTTGCTGCTGACGAACGCAATCTGCGAGCGCGGCAGGCCGGTGGCGGCTTCGCCCAGCGCGTAGGCGTCGGGGTGGGTTTTGTATTTGCGGATCGGGTCCACACTGATCACGTGGTCCAGCAGGCCTTCGAGCCCGGCGCTGCGCACCGCAATGCCCAGCATCTCGGGCTCGCCGTTGCTCAGAATGCCGGTGACCACGCCCCGTGCGCGCAAGGCCTTGAGCACCTCGTGGTTCTCGGGGAAGGCGGAGAGGTGGCGGTACTGGTTCATCAGCTGCACCGCCAGCGGCTCGAACGGCGCCCAGTCCTGCCGGGCAGCGGGGGCCACCAGCTTGATGGCGAAAGTGAGCGCTTGCCGCGTGATGGACCAGAACGGCTGGTAGTGCGCGCCGTGGTTGCTGGTGGTCACGAGCCGGGTGTATTCAATCTGCTTGTCGCGCCACACCAGCGCCAGCCGTGCGCCGTGCTGGGGAAACAGCTGCTCGGCGAGCAGTCCGACGCTGTACACATCGAACAAGGTGCCATAGGCGTCAAACAAGACAGCGCGGGGTGGGCTCATGCATGTACTGTATTCCGAACTTGCAATTCGATTTATGGCGGTAAAAGCGATGGATCTGTGACTTTTTGATGGGTAATGGGTTCGAGGCAATCATGTGTGGCGCGACCAGGATCAGGCTTACCATGCGCGTCCTCAAGAATAGCCACCAAAAACACAAAAATGAATGGAGTTATTGGATTGATTTGTCATTTTTCATGAGGTAATCTGCGCCAGTGGACAAACTCAAGCAGCTTGAAACCTTCGCCTCGGTGGCTTCGCGAGGCAGCCTCACAGCCGCAGCGCGTGCCGAGGGCGTGGCCCCCGCGATCATTGGTCGGCGCTTGGACGCCCTGGAGGCTCGCCTCGGCGTGAAGCTCATGGTGCGCACCACGCGACGCATCACGCTCACCCACGAAGGCAGTGCTTTCCTTGAGGACTGCCAGCGCCTGCTGGTGGACCTGGCCAACGCCGAAGCCAGCGTCAGCGCCGGGGGCGTCAAGGCCAGCGGGCATTTGCGGCTCACCGCACCGGCCGGCTTTGGCCGCCGCCACGTCGCGCCCCTGGTGCCGCGGTTTCGCGAACTGCACCCGGAGGTCACGATCTCGCTCAACCTGAGTGACCGTGTGGTCGATGTGGCTGGCGAGGCATACGACTGTGCGGTGCGGGTGGGCGACCTGCCAGATTCTTCGCTGGTGAGCGTGCGCCTGGCCGACAACCGCCGCCTGTGCGTGGCCGCCCCTTCTTATTTGCGACACCATGGATCGCCCCAAACGCCGGCCGACCTGACGCGATACGACTGCCTGACGCTGTCCAGCGACGCCTCGCAGACCCGTGGCTGGGCCTTTTCCGTGCCGATCGAAGACAGCGATGAGCGTGAACTGGTGCACTTGCGCCCTGGTGGCCCGCTGGACTGTTCGGACGGACAGGTGCTGCACGAATGGTGTCTGGCAGGCCATGGCATTGCGTGGCGAAGCATGTGGGAGGTCGAGGCCGACCTTGCAGCCGGGCGCCTGGTCAGCGTGCTGGACGCTTTCGCTGCGCCGCCCAACGGCATCTACGCCCTTTTCCCGCAGCGCAAGCACCTGGCGCTGCGTGTGCGACTGTGGATCGACTTTCTCAAGCACCACTATGGACAGGCCGATTTCTGGTCGGGGCCTGTCGGGTAAGCGCTGGGCTGGGTGATCGGGCTTTCGACTAACATCCGCTGCTGGTGGCATGTGCCACCCTCAGAACATTCAATACATCCACGAAAGGGAGTGTCATGGGTTGGTTTGCAAACGGTTCTTTTGCGCTTGCGGCTCTGGCGCTCGCTGGCTGCGGCGGTGGAGGGGGGGACGCGGTGGCCGACCCCACGCCGGCGGCGCAGTGCGCCAGCATCGGTGTGGTACCCAAGATCCGGGGCGGAACGGAATGCGCCTTGCCGGGCCAGACGCCGGTGGTGGTGTTCATCGCCACCCGCAGCGACGGCTCCGGCCTGTACTGTTCGGGCACCCTGATCAGCCCCACCCGCATCCTTACCGCCGCGCACTGCCTGCCGTCTGAGGTGACGCGTGTCACCACGCCGGTCTGGCAGGCCGACGGCACGGCCCGCGCGCTGCGCGCAAAGAGCTGGGCGGTGCACCCGGAATACCAGCGCACGTCAGCCGGCTTCCTGAACGACGCGGCCGTCATCACCCTGAGCAGCCCGTTGCCTGCGCCGCCCATGCCCTTGCTGGTGAGCAACCCCTCTTCCGCGGGCCAGAGCGTGTTCATCGCGGGTTGGGGCGGGCCGGACAACGAGCTGGCCGCAGGCTTCGCGAAGGTGAGCATCGTCAATGCGCTGCACCTGGGCTACACCTACGACGGCAAAGGCGCCAACACCTGCCCTGGTGACTCTGGCGGCCCCATGTACCGTGCAGTGGGAGGTACGCATGGTGTGGTGGGCATCACGTCTTCGGGCACCAGCGGCGACTGCGGCGTGGGCGATGTGTCGCTGTTCACCAACATCCAGACACCCAAAGTGCTGGACTTCATTCGCACCCACGCCCCAGACGCCGTGGTGATCTAGAGGCCTCCCCCGCGCCGCTTCGCGTCACTCACCAGACAACGGCACCTTGGACCGGCGGTCCGAGGCGGTCACGGCTGAATCAGCAAGCCTCCGTACAAGTCAATGCGGCGGTTTCGTAGTTGAGATGCCGCACTCGCTTCGCCCCTGACCGAGCGACGCAACTCGCCGTACAGCAAATCGGCTTCACGCCCGGCCCGTGCCATCACGGTACCCCGGGGGGATGCCAGCGTGCTCAGTCCACCGTAGCTCAACCCCGGTTCTTCTCCACAGGCGTTGGCATAGGCCACATACATTTGGTTTTCACATGCCCTGGCAGGCACCAGCAGTTGCGGCACTTCATCAAAGGCGAGCATGTTGGCGGTGGGCACGAGCGCAGCGTCGGCGCCTTGCAGGGCCAGCAGGCGCATGGTTTCGGGAAATTCCACGTCGTAGCAGATCAGCAGGCCCAGGCGCCAACCGCGCCAGGTGAACACGGCTGGTGGCCGGTCGCCTTGGGTGAACTGGGCGCGGTCGGTGTCACCGAACAGGTGCGTCTTGCGATAATGCGCCAGGGGGCGGGCATCCGGGCCCATCATCTGCACGGCATTGAAAGGTGGGTGGGTGCCGTTGCTTTCGGGGTAGCCATACACGATCGCCAGGCCGTGGCGCTGAGCGATCATGCCCACCGCCTGAGCCAGCGGGGCGTCAGGGGATTCGGCCAGGTGGGCGACACGCTCAGCGCCAATGGCATAGCCCGTGAGCGACATCTCGGGGCAGATCAGCAGCTCCGCGCCATGGGCTCGTGCCTGCGCTGCTGTCGAATCCAGCCGAAGCAGGGCGTCCGAGGTGTTTTCGGCATAGGCGCATTGCCAAAGCGCCAAGGCAAGGGTGTCGGCGGGCGCGTCCATGCTCGTCAGTCCGGCAGGGCCACGGGGCCGATTTCTGCGAACACATCGCCCGGGCCCGGGTTGTCGGCGTGGCTGCGACCGCCCAGATGGTGCACGATGCCCCAGACCGCATTCAGCGAGGTCTGCACCGCACCTTCGACCCAGGCTGGTGTGAACGACACATCGTCGCCGGCAATGAAAATGCCCCGCTCGACGGTGGGAAAGCCGTCTTGCATGAAATGACTGTACATGCGGTGGTTGTAACGGTAGTGGCCGGGAAGCGCACCTTTGAAGGCCCCCAGAAAATGCGGGTCGGCTTCCCACGAGATGCTGATCGGGTCGCCAATGATGTGTCTCGCAATGTCCACGTCCGGGTAGATCTTGCGCAACGAAGCCAGTGCGAGCTGCACCCGCTTTTCGGTGTCGTAGGGCAGCATCTTCAGCGCGTCGCCCATCCAGGCGTAGCTCAGGCAGATCACGCCGGGCTGGTCGGGGCCGTTGTCGAACAGGTAGGTGCCGCGCGTGAGGCGGTCGGTCAGCGTCATGCCCATCTGCGGCCAGCCGTTGGCCTTCAGGTCGTTCCAGAACGGGCGGTCCACCATCACGAAGGTCTTGCTCGATTGCATGTAGCGCGTGCGGTCCAGCGCCATCCAGTGCTTTTGCGAGAACAGCGATTCTTCCACCGCGATCTGCGTGGTCAGCAGCCAGCTCTGGCAGGTGGTGAGCACGGCGGCATAGGCGCGGGTGTTGCCCCAGGTGTCGGTGACCGCCAGTCGGCCGTCGGGGGCCCGGGCGATTGCCTTCACGCCGGCGCGGGGGGCACCTGCGTTCAGCCAGGCCAGGGTGGTGCCGGCGGGCCAATGCCGCAGTTCGCGTGCTTCGGGCGCGTGTTGCCAGAGACCCAGGGGCACCTGCTGCACACCGCCCACGATCAGATGCTGGTCGTCGTCGCAGGCGGTCAGCACCACACGCAGGATCTCCAGCATGGAGTTGGGAAAGTCCGAGTCCCAGCCCCCGGTGCCGAAACCGACCTGGCCAAACACCTCACGGTGCCGGAACGAGAGCGCCGCGAAGGCGTCGGACTGCGCCACAAAGTCGTAAAAAGTGCGGTCGTCCCACAGCGGCACCAGCCGGTCCCACAAGGCTTTGAGGCGCGGCACGTCACGCTCGCGCAAGGCCTGCTGCAAACCGCTGAAGCCCGCACCCTGCTCCAGCGCCTGCGCCCAGGCGTCGGCCACTTCGCGAAACAGCGGCGGCAGCTCGTCCAGGTGCCGCGCCCAGTGGGTCTGGCCTTCCAGGTCGATCACGGTGCAGCCCGCAGCCGGCGTCAGCGGGTTGGGAAAGGGCCGGGTCTGCAGGCCCAGCCGGTTCACGTAGTGGAAGAACGCCGTGCCCGACGCCGGAAACCGCATGCCGCCCAGCTCGGCCACCACGCCGCGTCCGCCTTCGAAGACCTGTGATCTCAGACGCCCGCCCATTTTGGAGGCTTCGTAAATCACCGGGCGCAGCCCCAGCTTCATGAGTTCGTAAGCGGCGACCAGACCGGCCATGCCGGCACCAACGATCGCCACTTCGCTGCCCAGCACCTCGGCGGGCAACTCACCCAGGCCCTTGGGGTGGGCAATCCAGTCGTCGAAAGCGAAAGGGAAGTCCGGTCCGAAGACAGTGACGGGTGCGTCGGGGGTGCGCAAGGTTGTCATGGGTTTGGGCGGAGGGCAGACGTCAGTCTTCTCTGTTTCTGCCGGTTGTGCAATGGGGGTGTGATCAGAACAGGCTCACCAGCAGCGCAATGGCGGTGCCCCACATCATGAGCGCGACCATGCCGTCCAGCGCACGCCACACGCGCAGTGAATTCAGTCTGCGGCCCAGCCAGAAGGCGGCCGCGCCGAGCGCCAGGAACCACACCACCGAGCCGGCGGCGGCCCCCAGGCCGAACACCGTGCTGCCCTGCCCATAGGCAAGCGAGGCGGTGCCTATCAACACGGCGGTGTCGAGCCAGGCGTGAGGATTCAGCCAGGAAAAAGCGAGTGCCGACAACAAGGCCTGGCGGCGCGTCACCGCTGCGGCGTCGGGTTTGTCGGTCGCTGATTTGTCTTCGTCGGCCACGATGGCCAGCGTCCTGGGGTGCAGGAATCGCTGGAAAGCCTGCCAGCCGTACACCGCGAGGAACAACATGCCGGCACCCACCAGCGCGCCATGCAACTTGTCCGACAGGCCGCCAAGCTGGGCCAGGCCCAGCACCCCCAAACCGATGAGAACGATGTCGGCCACGACACACACCGCGACCGTGAGCCACAGATGCTGGCGTTGCAGACCCATGCGCAGCACGTGCGCGTTCTGGGGTCCGATGGCCATGATCAGTGAAATGCTGAGCACCATGCCGGCGGTGAAAGCGGGTGAAAACAGGGCAGGCAAGTTCAGGGCAGGGAGGGCGAGGGCAGACATGGTGTTTCTCACGGTGCAGCGCCCGGTAGGAGTCCGGGCGCCGATGGATGAGAGTGTGCGCGTCACCGTCAAATAATTAAACAAAATCAATTAAAAGTAGCTTCACTCAAGTTATATTGAAATCAATGCCATTTCTCAATGTCATTTCTTTGAAGTGCCTGCTCTCTCATGCTCGACGCCCGTCAACTGGAAGCCTTGGCCGCCGTGGTCGAACACGGTGGCTTCGGTCCTGCCGCCAAGGCCTTGTCGCTCACACTCGCTGCGGTGTCCTTGCGCATCAAGTCACTGGAAGACACACTGGGCCAGCGTCTTCTGGTGCGTGGCAAACAGGTCCGGGCCACGCCCGCCGGTCAGGCGTTGCTGGGCCATGTGAAGCAAGTGCGCCTGATGGAGTCGGATCTGCTGGCCGACCTGCAGGGCGGGGCAGCGGCTTCGGGCGGTCGCGGGCCGCGCTGGCAGAGCCTGTCGGTCGCCATCAATGCCGATTCGGTGGCGAGCTGGTTCCTGCCCGGCGTGGCGGCCATGCTGCACCGCCACCGTTTGCTGCTGGAAATCGTCATTGACGATCAGGACCACACCCACGACGCCCTCAAGAGCGGCGACGTGATGGGTTGTGTGACCACGCTGGCTGTCGCCATGCGCGGTTGCGTGGCCGAACCTCTGGGCGTGATGCGCTACCGCTGTGTGGCCGCGCCCGAGCTGGTGCAGCGCTGTCGAACACCCAGTGGCGCGGTGTCGCCGCACAAACTGCTCTCACAACCCGCCGTCATCTTCAACCGGAAAGATGCGCTGCAGGACGATTTCCTGAAGCAGCACTTCGGCTTGCACCAGCCCAACTACCCCCGGCATTTCGCTCCCGCCGTAGAGGCCTTTGAGACTGCCATCGAACTGGGGCTGGGCTGGGGCATGGTGCCCGAGCAGCACCTGCTGAACAAGCCGGGCCTGGAAGAACTGCTCCCTGGCGCCACGGTGGACGTGGTGCTGTATTGGCAACACTGGGCACACGAACCGCCCTCAGCCCAGCGGCTCACGGCCGCTGTGAAGGCGGCCGCACGAGGCAGTCTGCTGGCTTTGAGTTGAGGGTGATTGCGAAACACAGGAGTCCGGCCATTCGTTGCGCCCTGCCTCCGGTGTTCAGAGGGGGAGGCTCTTCAGCAGGCGAACCTACCGCGCAAAACGAGGAGCCTGCGCGGCAGAGAGAGCATCAACTGAAGCGCACGCCAAACCTGTGACCACTGGTACCACCTGCTGAGTCCAGAGATGATTTTCTGGACTTTGGGTCGCACCACACAATCCCCGATTTGCGTGCGTTTCGTTCGATGCCTTCTGCCGCGCAGGCTCCTGGAAAGTCCTTGCGCAACCAAGAGGGGGAGTCACTGCGGCAATTCAGGTAGCGAAAACTCCCCTCCCATTCCGCGTCAGTCCCTGATGAAGTACGGGCCTCTCCAAGACTGTGGCAACAGCGGGTAGCTGGCGGACTGTTCCGTGCTGACGCTCAGGTTTTGGCCATCAACGGTCCGGGCGTTGCCACGGGTAGTGACACGGCGACCGACAACCAGGATGTCTACGTTGGTCCGAGGGCCGCGGGCAAGGCGGTTGTTCTCAACGATGACGTCCTCAATGCCCTCGCCGCTGTTTTCCTGGCTGTTCTGCGGGCGAATGGCCACAGTCCAGTTGTTGTTGTCGGCGGGATCGCCCATCAGGTTGTTCGTGATCACGATCTGTTTGGCTGCCCAGGTTCCGCCCGAGATGGAGAAGTTGTTGTTGTATTCCCCAAACCCACCCGAGTGGATTTTGAGCGCATGACGAACGCCGTCTGAAGAAATACCCCTGATCACGTTGTGAGCGATGACCGTCTTGTAGGCGTTGTACAGCCGCACCGTGTGTTGGCTGGAGCGGCCAAACTCGTTGCCCAGCAGGGCCATGCGAGCACCGCTTCCGTGCAGGTTGGCCAGCGGTACGTCATCATTCTCGGTGCTGCCGATCACACGGTTCTCGACGACAAAGATTTCGTGCGGGTTGTAGAACGCATTCAAGGGAACGGTGCGATAGGGATCGGAAGTGGTCGCCCAGTAACCCATGGCACTGCCGATGACGATGCTGTTGTTCACCCTGCTGCCTGCGTCGTCAAGGTCGTTGCGCAGGAAGAGCAGCTTGGACGCCGACGCCGTCTGTTCGATGCCGTTGGCGACATCCAGATCCATCACGGTGATGTCATCGGGAAAATCTGCAGTCGCCGCGCGGCCCGGGCCAATTTGTACCGATGCCACCCTTGGCTTTGCACCGGTTCCGTAGGCGCCGACTTGTACAACATCGTCTTCGTGACGCACAGTGATCGCGGGGAAGCTCTCACCCCTGCGCAAGAGGACCCGTTTGCCGTCCAGACTGGCTGGCAACGTGGTCTGCCGCGTCGCACCCGTGGGGCAGCCTGTGTAGTTGGCTGAAGTCGAGACACAAACCGTTCGTGTGCCCGAATAGTAGGCGGAAGGGTCCTGGACCGTCACGGACACGGTGGCATCGGTGTATTGCCCATTGGGTGCCCGCACCCGGACGCGGACCGAATAGGTGCCAGCCTGCTCGAACACATGGGCTGCGAGCGGACCTCCCGTCTGCGTGTTCTTCAGCTCGCCTGAGTGACTCCAGGTTTGGCCATTGTTGTTGCCAAAGTTGAATTCGTAGGAGAGGTCATGGAAGGCATGGGTGCCACTTGTACCCACTGACGATGCCGTGGCATCGAACATGACGGCAAGCGGTGCAACGCCAGTCAACCGGGTCGCCTGCAGAGCTGCGGTAGGAGCGCCAGCTGGAGCAGGTGCGGGTGCGGGTGCAGGAGCTGGAGCTGGAGCTGGAGCTGGAGCTGGAGCTGGAGCTGGAGCTGGAGCTGGAGCTGGAGCTGGAGCTGGAGCAGTTGCGGCCGTGCTCAGGTAGCAAGACTTCGCCGTGCCAGGAATGGGGTCGCCAAACACACCGTTTGAACAGCTTGCAGGGCCACTGAGTGCCCTGATGCTGTAGCGCCCCGCAGCACCGTACGCCACCTCCTGTTGACCAGCGAAATTGCAGCTCTGACCTTCGTTGGCACATGCCGAGCTGACAAATGAACGGCCATCGATGATCTGGGTTCCAGGTGCAGGTGCAGGAGCAGGTGCAGGTGCAGGAGCAGGAGCAGGAGCAGGTGCAGGTGCAGGTGCAGGTGCAGGTGCAGGTGCAGGTGCAGGTGCAGGAGCTGGTGCTGGTGCTGGTGCTGGTGCTGGTGCTGGTGCTGGTGCTGGTGCTGGTGCTGGTGCTGGTGCTGGTGCTGGTGCTGGTGCTGGTGCTGGTGCTGTTGTGGTCGTGCTCAGGTAGCAAGACTTCGCCGTGCCGGGGATTGGATCACCAAAAACCCCGTTGGAGCAACTTGCGGGGCCGCTGAGTGTCCTCAAGCTGAACCTCCCAGCAGCGCCATACGCGACAGTCCGTTGCCCTGAGAAGTTGCACATCTGGCTTTCGGTGGCGCATGCCAAGCTGCCGAATGTCTGACCATTGATGATTTGGGTGCCTGGAGCTGGAGCTGGAGCTGGAGCTGGAGCAGGAGCAGGAGCAGGAGCAGGAGCTGGAGCAGGAGCAGGAGCTGGAGCAGGAGCAGGAGCAGGAGCAGGAGCAGGAGCTGTCGCCAGATAGCATGCCTTGACGATCCCATAGATGGGTTCGCCAAAGGTGCTGTTGTTGCAATTCACAGGTCCCGCCAATGTACGGACATTGAATCTGCTGGCAGCGCCATAGGCTACTGTGCGCGTCCCAGTGAAGCTGCAGGTTCGATTTTCAGTGGCACAGGCTGTGGAGCTGAAGGTGATTCCACCGATGGTTTGCTGTGCGTGCGCATCAAACGAAGCAGCAGAGGCCAACACCAGGGTTGCCAGTACGATCCCGCTGGAGTGCAACGATTTGAGTTCGGAGTTTTTGAGGTAAATCATGGGGTCAATGTCGCTTTAACGAAATTCAAATACGGTGCAATCGGTAATGGTCAAACAATTCCTGCGCTGCACATCTCGGACAGGTGTTGCACCCGTCAACGTCCAAGACAAACCTACCCTCCGCGAGGTACAGCACCCTCGCGAGAACTTTGAAACCAGTTCATGGGATATGTGACTCAGGAGACGGGACAGCTCGATCAGATCCAGCTGAACCAGGTATCCGTGATGCAAGCGCCGTACCTGTACAACACTCACTTCACGGACCTCGCCGCAGTCATTGCAGGGCTGGTGGGCAAACCCTCAGTCCTTCACACATCCTCGTGAATGTCTGATTGATGTTTGGAACAGCTTTCAGAAAATCCACAACGCCAATGTATTCAGGCCCAGTCAGTGGTTGGCCCCCTCGCCGCTGAACGGATTATCCGGAGGCTTGAGCGGGGAGGCCTGTAAGAGGACGTAAAAAAATGGGTTGCACGCCCAGTTAAACCGCCGATTTGATAGCCAATGGAACTGCAACCCAAAGTGTTGTTTTCGTTCCTGGACCATCTCAAATGCATGACTTCGGATGCTCCGCAATACAGAAGGTATTCAAACCGAGTTGCAACGAATGTGACTGAGCTACTTTCTTTTACGGACCCGTCGGGCTGGCAAGTCCCGCGCTTGTCCCCTTTCCCTCCGGATCACTGCTGGATCCTTGCTGGCGCTGCTTCTCGTGATGCGTGGGGAGCCGACCATGCCCGCAGCCCTAGAATCTCGCCCTATGCTCAAGATCAAACAAGAACTGCTGGCGGGACTGGCCGCCGCACTGGAAATGCGTTCCCCCGGCGCAGGCGAGAAGGCCGCGTTCGAGTCGCCCAAAGTGGCGGCCCACGGCGATTTCGCGTGCACCGCCGCCATGCAGCTGGCCAAGCCACTCAAACTCAATCCACGCCAACTGGCGGAAGCCTTGCGCAACGACCTGCTGGCGCAGCCGGTCTACGCCCAATGGGTGTCCGACATCGACATCGCTGGTCCGGGGTTCATCAACATCCGGCTCAAGCCAGCCGCCAAGCAGCAGATCGTGCGTGAAGTGCTGGCTGCCGCTGGACGCTTCGGCGTTGCCGAGCCCAACGGTCAGCGACTCATGGTCGAGTTCGTGTCGGCCAATCCCACAGGGCCTCTTCATGTGGGCCATGGCCGTCAGGCCGCGCTGGGTGACGCCATCTGCAGCCTGTACGAAACCCAGGGCTGGAGCGTGCATCGTGAGTTCTATTACAACGACGCAGGGGTGCAGATCGGCACCCTGGCCACGTCCACCCACCTGCGTGCACAGGGTTTCAAGCCCGGCGATCCGAACTGGCCGGAAGCGGCTTACAACGGCGACTACATTGCCGACATCGCGGCCGACTTCCTGGCGAAGAAGACCGTGAAGGCCGACGACCGCGAGTTCACCGCCAGTGGCGACATCGATGATCTCGACGGCATCCGGCAGTTTGCGGTCGCTTACCTGCGCCATGAGCAGGACCTGGACCTGCAAGCTTTTGCGGTCAAGTTCGATCACTACTACCTGGAATCCAGCCTCTACACCAGCGGCCGGGTCGAGGCCACGGTGCAGAAGCTGATCGACGCCGGCAAGACCTACGAGCAGGACGGTGCGCTCTGGCTCAGGTCCACCGACTACGGCGACGACAAGGACCGCGTGATGCGCAAGTCCGATGGTTCGTTCACCTACTTCGTGCCCGACGTGGCCTACCACATCAGCAAGTGGGAGCGCGGTTTTACTAAGGTCATCAACATCCAGGGCACCGACCACCACGGCACCATCGCCCGGGTGCGCGCTGGCCTGCAGGCGGCCAATGTGGGGATTCCCCCAGGCTACCCCGACTACGTGCTGCACACCATGGTGCGTGTGGTTCGCGGCGGCGAAGAAGTCAAGATCAGCAAGCGCGCGGGCAGTTACGTGACGCTGCGCGACCTCATCGAGTGGACCAGCAAGGACGCGGTGCGCTTCTTCCTGCTCAGCCGCAAGCCCGACACCGAGTACACGTTTGACGTGGATCTGGCGGTGCAGAAGAACAACGACAACCCGGTCTACTACGTGCAGTACGCCCATGCCCGCATCTGTTCGGTGCTGACCAGCTGGGGCGGTGATGTGGCCACCCTGAAAGACGCCGACCTCTTGGCCCTCGACAGCGCGCCTGCCCAGGCCCTGATGCTGCTGCTGGCCAAGTACCCGGGCATGTTGAGCGACGCCGCGAGGGACTTCGCACCGCACGACGTCACCTTTTACCTGCGTGAGCTGGCTGCGAGCTACCACAGTTACTACGATGCCGAGCGCATCCTGGTGGATGATGAAGCGGTCAGAACCGCCCGCCTGGCCCTGGTCGCTGCCACGGCGCAGGTGTTGCACAATGGCCTGAATGTGTTGGGTGTGAGCGCGCCCCAAAAGATGTGAAGTGGAAGCCTGGTCTATGAAATCCCCGTGTTTGAACCGACGCCGAGAGCAAGGCGGCACCCTGCTTGGCTTTGTCGTTGGGGTGCTGGTCGGGCTCGGCGCCGCGTTGGCGGTGGCCGTTTACGTCACCAAAGTACCGATTCCCTTTGTAGATCGGGGCGTGTCGCGCAATGCGAACCAGGATCTGATCGAGGCCGAGCGCAACCGTGGCTGGAACCCCAATGCGACGCTCGGTGGGCGGCCCGACACCCAGCCGGTGGCGCCGGTGGTGGTGCCTCCCGCCGACCCGGCAGGCGCCATCGTGGTGCCCCCTGCGGACGGCCGATCCCTTCCGCCTGCCGGCGCGCCATCCGCCACGGCTGGTGACCCCTTGGGGGATCTGGTGCAATCGCGCCTGGGTCAACCGAACACTGCTGCGCCTGCTGCTGCCGATCCCGCAGGCGGCTCAGCGTATTTTGTGCAGGCGGGTGCATTTCGCAATCCCGATGACGCACAGGCCCAGCGCGCCCGCCTGGCCATGCTCGGTATCGATGCCGCCGTGACCGAGCGAGAACAAGCGGGCCGGACGGTCTACCGTGTGCGCGTCGGCCCGTTCGCCGACCGTGCGCTGGCGGATGTCACCCGTGAGCAGCTCACCGTCAACGGCGTGGACGCAGCCCTGGTTCGCGTCGATCGCTGAACCCAGTGAATCGACGGGAACTATCGACCCGGCCAACGCCCCAAGTGCGGTCAACATCAGGAGTCTGAACACATGCAACGTCGAAATTTTTCCCGGGCCCTGCTGGCCAGTGGTGGGCTGGCGGCAGCCGGCACGTTGGGCTGGGGCACCGCCCAGGCCCAGATCGCTGGCCTCAAGGAAGGTACGGACTATCTGCGTCTGGCGCGCCCGGCGCCCGTGGACAGCGCCGCCGGCCAGGTGGAGGTGGTTGAGTTTTTTGCCTACACCTGCATCCACTGCTACAACTTCGAGCCGCACATCACCGAGTGGCTCAAGAAGAAGCCGGCCCATGTCACCTTGCGCCGCACCCCTGTGGCGTTCAGCGACGCTTTTCTGCCGCTGCAGCGCCTGTACTACGCGCTGGAGGCGATGGGACAGGTCGATGCTCTGCACGACAAGGTGTTCAAAGCCATCCACATCGACAAGCAACGGATCACCACGCCCGACGCCATCACCAACTGGATTGAGAAGCAGGGTGTTGATCGGGCCAAGTTCACCGAGTTCTACAACTCGTTTGCCGTGGCCGGCAAAGCGCGGCGGGCGACGCAACTGCAAGAGGCCTACCAGGTCGAAGGCACGCCTGCACTCGGCGTGGCTGGCCGGTTCTACATACCCGGCCAGGGCGCGCGCACACTGGCTGTGGCCAATGCCCTGATCGCCGAGGTGCGCAAAGGCTGAAAGTGCCGCTTCCCGGACCCCCTGGGTGTCGGCCAGAAATCACGCCACGAGAAGCCCCGCCCTGCGGGGTTTTCTGTTTCTGCGTGGGGCTCCCATCAGGGGTGAAAGTGCCACAGGAATCCGGATTCACGCCGTTACAATGAATGCAAGTTTCGTGCCCCAAACCGTCATACCCTCCTCTATGCCGACCCAAACCCTGACCCGATTTGTTTCCGTGCTGGCCGCCAGTCTCTTCTGCATGGGTGCGGCCCTGGCAGAGGCGGCCGACAAGGACAAACCCATGAACATCGAGGCCGACGCCCTGCGCTATGACGACGCCAAGCAGACCAGCGTGTTCACCGGCAACGTGGTGCTGACCAAAGGCACCATCATCATGCGGGGCAAACAGATCGAGGTGAAGCAGGACGCGCAGGGCAATCAGGTGGGGGTGCTCACCGGTACCGCCGCAACGCCTGGTTTCTTCCGCCAGAAACGTGAAGGGCTGGATGAATGGATCGAGGGTGAAGGGGTGCGCATTGACTACGACAGCAAGTCGGAAATCATCCGCTTCACGGGCAGTGCCGTGCTGCGGCGTTACCGGGGGGAACAGATCAACGACGAAGCCCGTGGCAACCAGATCGTCTACAACAGCGCCACGGAGGTGTTCACCGTCAAGGGCAATGAGCCAGGGCGCGATGCGGCCAATCCGTCCGGACGCGTGCGCGCCATGCTCACGCCGACGCCGACCGAAGGGGCTGCACCCGCTGCCGCTCCTGCCGATCCTGCCACCCTGCGCCCCAGTGGCCAGATCAAAGAGAAAAGCCAGTGACGACAGACGCGGCCGCCCGGCCGCCCGTGTCGGTTGACCGCAGCACGCTGGAGGCCCGAGGGCTGAAGAAGGCGTACGGCAGCCGCAAGGTGGTCAAAGATGTTTCGCTCGCTGTGGACAAAGGCGAGGTGGTGGGTCTGCTCGGGCCGAACGGTGCGGGCAAGACCACCTCGTTCTACATGATCGTGGGCCTGCTGCGTGTCGACGGCGGACAGATCATGCTCGACGGGAAGTCCATCGAGCGCCTGCCCATCCACCGCCGTGCACGCCTTGGGCTGGGCTACCTGCCGCAGGAAGCCTCCATCTTCCGCAAGCTCAACGTGGCAGACAATGTGCGCGCCGTGCTGGAACTGCAAACCGATGGCGAGGGCAAACCGTTATCGCAAGCGGAGGTTTCCAGCCGGCTTGAAGCCCTGCTGAAAGAACTGCATGTGGACCACCTGCGGGATTCACCTGCGCCCGCGCTGTCCGGTGGTGAACGTCGCCGAGTGGAGATTGCGCGGGCATTGGCCACCAATCCGCGGTTCATCCTGCTGGACGAGCCGTTTGCCGGCATTGACCCGATCGCCGTGATCGAGATCCAGCGCATCATCGGCTTTCTCAAGGGGCGCGGCATCGGTGTGCTGATCACCGACCACAACGTGCGCGAAACCCTGGGCATCTGTGACCGTGCCTACATCATCAACGATGGGCACGTGCTGACCAGCGGCACACCCGCCGAGATCGTGGAGAACGCCGACGTGCGCCGGGTGTACCTCGGTGAGCACTTCCGGATGTGATGGCCTGCCTGTTGCTCGCATCATGAAGCAAGGCCTTTCACTGCGTGTTTCGCAGCATCTGGCGCTCACACCGCAGCTGCAGCAATCGATCCGCCTGCTGCAGCTCTCCACGCTGGAAATGGCCCAGGAAGTCGAGCAGATGCTCGATGAAAACCCGTTTCTGGAGCGCACCGAAGAAATCGCCGAGCGCGAAGCGTTTGGGCTTGAGCAGGCCGATGCGCCGGTCAGTGCCGGTGAACAGATCGCTGACGCCTCCCTGCCCGGTGATGAGCCCTTGGCTGTGGGCCCGGTCGAGCATGAGCGGGCCTCCATGGACCGGGACGGCTCAATCAGCACCGACACCCCGCAGAGTGAAGAAGTCGAGAGCCGCATCGACGGCGCGTCTCCGCTGGAAGAAAGCTGGGAAGGCGATGGCTCGGTGGACATCGCGCCCGACGATGGCGAATGGGGTGGCGAGGCGCCGGCGCGCAACAGCGGCGTGTCAGACGGCGACGAGACCGCCTCGGCCGCCGACCTGGCGCGGGCCAACGTCAGCCTGCAGGACCACCTGCACGACCAGGCCCGCTGCCTGCGACTGAGCGATGAAGACCGTGCGGCGCTGTACTTTCTCATCGAATCGCTCAGCGACGACGGTTACCTGGAAGAAAGCCTGTCCGACCTTGCTGCTGCCTGGCTGCGCATGGGCGTTCCAGCCGGTGACGGTGACAGCCCCGGTGCGGATATGCAGTCCAGCCTGGAAGACCGCGAAGCGCTGGAGCAGCGCCTGGCCACGGCCTTGCACTGGCTGCAGCACATGGAGCCGGCTGGCGTGGGCGCGCGCGATCTGGCCGAATGCCTGCGGCTGCAGATCATGGAACTGCGCAACACGCCCGAGGCGCGCGCGGCCCTGGCCATCTGCAACCAACCCCTGGAGCTGATCGCCAAACGAGACGTGAAGCGCCTGTGCACTCTGTGCGGGCTCGATGAAGACATCGTGCGTGCTGCCATGGCGCTGATCGCCCGGCTGGAGCCCAAGCCGGGCCGCCAGTTTGTGGACCTGGAACGCAACCTGGTGGTGCCCGACGTGATTGTTTCGCGTGCCGGGCGGGGCTTCAAGGTCATCCTCAATCCCGACGTGATGCCGCGCCTGCGCGTGCACGACGTGTATGCCAACGCCATGCGCCAGAACAGGGGCGGTCGCGACAACGGTGGCGAAGCCGGTCATGCGGCCATGCAGCAACGCCTGCAGGAGGCGCGCTGGTTCATCAAGAACATCCAGCAGCGCTTCGACACCATCCTGCGGGTCTCCAGTGCCATCGTCGAGCGCCAGCGCAACTTCTTCATGCATGGCGAGCTCGCCATGCGCCCACTGGTGCTGCGCGAGATTGCGGACGAACTCGGCCTGCATGAATCCACCATCAGCCGGGTGACCACCGCCAAGTACATGGCCACGCCCTTCGGCACCTACGAACTCAAGTATTTTTTTGGTTCGTCGCTGGGCACCGAGACCGGTGGCAACGCGTCGAGCACGGCCGTGCGGGCCTTGCTCAAGCAGTTCATTGCGTCCGAGACGCCTGCCAAACCGCTGTCAGACAACCAGTTGTCCGATCTGCTGCGCGAACAGGGTATTGAGTGCGCTCGCCGCACGGTGGCCAAATACCGCGAAGCCTTGCGCATTGCGCCGGCCAATCTGCGCAAACGCTGACGGGACTCGGTCTCGTCGCCTGGGGCTGAACACGCCGTCTATGGCCCACCTCTTCACTCTTTTGACTTTCTGCCCTACGCTGTCAGCCCAGCGTTTGCCTTTTCCATGAACCAGCTCCAGCTCTTTCTTCCCTGCGCCGCCGGCGTGGAGGACATGCTCAGCGCCGAAGTGCAGCGCATCACCGGTGAGGCCGCGCAGCACAAGGCGCGTGGCGGCGTGGGGGTGCAGGCTTCCTGGCGCGACGCCATGCGGCTGAACCTGCACAGTCGGCTCACCCAGCGCGTGCTGGTGCAGCTCTGGCATGGCGAATACCGCAACGAGCAGGACCTCTACAACGCCGCTGGCGACGTGGCCTGGGAAATCTGGTTCACACCGGCCCAGACCATCAAGGTGGAGATCACCGCCCAGCACAGCCCACTGACCAGCCTGAATTTTGCGGCGCTGAAGATCAAGGACGCCATCTGTGACCGATTCCGCCACAAGCGCGGCGAGCGTCCCAGCGTGGACACCACCTGGCCCGACGTGCGCATCTACGCCCACCTCACCACAGACGCGCTCACGCTCTACATCGACACCTCGGGCGAGCCGCTGTTCAAGCGGGGCTGGCGCGAAGACAAAGGCGACGCGCCCCTGAAAGAGACCTTGGCGGCCGCCATGATCGCCGCCACCGGCTGGGATGCGTGCGCCGATCAGGCGCTGGATGACATCGTGCCGCTGTACGACCCGTGCTGCGGCAGTGGCACGGTGGTGATCGAAGCCGCACAGATCGCGCTTCGCATCGCGCCTGGTCTGCGCCGCCGCTTTGCTTTCGAGAAAATGCTGCCGTTCCAGCCCCATGTCTGGCAGGCGATCCGGGACGATGCCGTGCGCGGGGAGCGTGAGTGGCCAGAGGGACACGCCCCCATCGTGTTCGGCAGCGACGTGTCCTTCCGCATGGTCGACTTCGCCCAGCGCAACGCGGAGCGCGCCGGGGTGGCGCATGCGGTTGAGCTGCGGGGCGGCGATGCGCTGCAGCGCCAGCCGCCCACCACCCAACCAGGCGTGCTGCTGCTCAATCCGCCTTACGGCGAGCGCATTGCCGCTGCCGGCGTGGCTGGGCAAAGCTCGGAAGACCGCGCCAGTGCACGGGCCCAGCGCATGGCGCCGCGCGCGCCGCGCACTTTCACCGTGGGCCAGGCGGCACCACCCGCACCCGGTCTGGGCCGCGAGAGTGCCCAGATGGCCGATGGCGGGGATGGCAGCGAGTTCTTCCAGCAACTCGCTTCGCACTGGAAGTCCCATTACGCGGGCTGGAGCGCCTGGCTGCTCACGCCAGACCTGAAGCTGCCGGGCAAGATGCGTTTCAAGGAGTCGCGTCGGGTACCTTTGTGGAACGGGCCGATCGAATGCCGATTGTTCCGGTTTGATCTCATGGCGAGGCGGCAGTGAAACTCCCCCCGCGCCGCCTTCGGCGTCACCCCCCTCGGAGAGGGGGGCACACCCTTGGACCGGCGGAGCCGGATCTTCGGGTGTCCTGGATTGGGGGCACTTCCCTCCGGAAAAGGGGTTCGTGGTTCGGCGGTTCGCGCGCAGCGGTTTGTGCACCGCAATGAAGGAGGTCTGACATGAGCGCGGTTGTGATTGATACCAATATCACGCTCGATCTTTTTGTTTTTCAAGATCCGGCGATTGCGCCGCTGCGCGAAGCCCTGAAGAGCGACGCGCTCAACTGGCTGGCCACGGGTGCCATGCGCGAGGAGCTGGCACGTGTGTTGGCCTACCCGCAGATCGTGCGCCGTCGGGTGGCGGCAGCTTTGTCGGAACGCGAGGTGCTGGACGCTTTCGACCGGCACGTCCGCATCGTGCCAGCCGCAGCCAAGGCGCCTTTCACTTGCAAGGATCCGGACGATCAGGTGTTCATTGATCTGGCGGCGGCCCACGGTGCCACGCTGGTGAGCAAGGACGCAGAGGTGCTGTGCATGGCGCGGCGGCTTGAACGGTTGGGGGTGCGTGTGTGCCGGGTCTGGACCGTGGCATCCCTTGCAGCTGCCCATCTGGATTGAGTGACCGCCATGCACTGGCCCGCCCGCACCGCACGCCGAATCGGCCTTGGGGTGGTGCTCTTCGCGGTGGGCACAACGGTGCATGCCTTGCCTCTGTGCGAGCTCAATGGCGAAGCGGTCAACCCCGCCAACGGGCACACCATTTCCGGCAAGAGCGGCGTCATGCGGTGCACGGACGATCTGGGTGAGCTGCGCTTGCGCGAACAGACGGTGCGCGAAGGACGCTTCGAAGGACCGGTGCGCCTGGAGTTGCGCGACGGCACCCGCAAGGAATACAGCGTGAACGAGCGGGGCAACCGCCACGGTGTGGCTCGTGAATTCGATGCCCGGGGTACGCTGCGCAGGGAAGAGCAGCTGGTTGACGGACGGGCGGTGGGCGAGCAAAAGCAGTTCGCCGAGGCCGGGCACTTGCAGCGGCTGGACTTTTTTGTGGATGGCCGAGCGGTGGTGACACTGGGGCTGCTGTCCGATGGTTCGCTCAGCGAATTGCGTTGTGCCGGGCAGTCGCTGTTGCCGCAGGACCGGACACCCTGCGGGCATGCAGGTGTGCTCAGCGAAGTCACGCTTTTTCGCGAGCCGGGAACGCCCAGTGGCAAGTTGCGCTACCTCGCGGGGCAGCTGCAATACCACGCCGTGATCGACGGACGTGGCGCGATCGTACGCACGGAAGAAGTCAAAGAGGGTCGGCGCATCAAGCGTGTCTACTATCCCTCAGGCCAATTGCGGTCTGAAGCCGACTTCATTGAAAGGGACCCTTCCTCAGGCGAGGGGCGCGAAGGCCTGGCGCGGGAGTGGGCCGAGGGCGGCCAGCTCACGCAGGAAACGCAGTGGGCCAACGGTCAGGAGCAAACCATCCGGCAGTGGTACCTCAACGGGCGCCTCAAGCTGCGGCAGGCGATCCAGCGCGACGGGCGCCATCAGCAACGCCACACCGAAAGTTTCTGGGACAACGGCCAACCCGCCGCCATCAACGTGGACCGCAACGGCCGCTTGCTGGGGTGGCAGAAGTATTTTGATGAGGCCGGTGTCCTGCGGCGCGAGGAAGAACACGGCGACCGCGGGGTGCTGTTGCGCCGCAAGCAGTACGGCGCACAAGGGGCGCTGGAGAAGGACGAGCGCTTTCTGCCGGACGGCTCGCGGGTGTGACGAGGGCCAGGGTTGCCCTGCGATAAATGGAGCCACCCATGATCTTGAGTCCAGATTGCCACGCCCGGCCTGCCTCTGAGGTGCCTGCGCCATGATCCGCCGTCTTGCTGCCGAGCTGGTGCTGTTGTTGCATTTTGCTTTTGTGATGCTCGCGGTGTTCGGTGCGCTAGGCGTTCTGATCGCACCTGGCTGGGTGTGGATTCACCTGCCCATCGTGATCTGGTCATCTGTGGTGAACCTGGTGGGGTGGACCTGTCCGCTCACACCGCTGGAGAACCGGCTGCGTGAAGCCTCAGGCGGCAAGTCCTATGAGGGCGGGTTCGTCCACCACTACCTGGGCCCGCTGGTGTATCCCGGTGGCATGCCCCAGCGTATGGAGCGCATCGCCGGCGTGTCGATCCTGCTGTGGAACGGGTTGCTCTACGCGGGCATTGTCTGGTGGCTCAACCTGCGCACGGCGGGCACCTGAGGCAACACCATACCGAACTTACTCCAGCCCAAAATGCCCGGCGCTGGATTTGTCCCAGTAGGTGGTGAACACCGCGTGCTGGCCTTCGGCACCCAGCAACAGGGAGCCGGCCGGCACCTCGGGCAACAGGTTGGCCAGCAGGCGCACTTCGTTCTCGTTCACGCGGCGCACAATGTGGTGGGCGCTGATCTCGCTGGGGTGGTGCAGGCCCGCGGCTTGCACCAGTTCCTTGAGGGCTTCGAGCGTTTGCTGGTGGAAGTTGAAGACGCGCGTGGTCTTGTCGGGTACCACCAGTGCCTGCTGACGCACCGGGTCCTGGGTGCTCACGCCGGTCGGGCAGTTGCCGGTGTGGCAGGTCTGCGCTTGGATGCAGCCGAGCGCGAACATGAAGCCGCGCGCGCTGTTGCACCAGTCGGCCCCCACAGCCATGGTTCGGGCGATGTCGAAAGCGCAGATGATCTTGCCGGCGGCACCGATCTTGATGCGGTCACGCAGGTTCACGCCGACCAGGGTGTTGTGCACCAGTCGCAGTCCTTCCTGCAGCGGCGCGCCCACGTGGTCGGTGAATTCCAGCGGGGCCGCACCGGTGCCACCCTCGGCACCATCGACCACGATGAAATCGGGCGTGATGCCGGTTTCCAGCATGGCCTTGACGATGGCGAACCATTCCCAGGGATGGCCGATGCAGAGCTTGAATCCGGTGGGCTTGCCGCCGGAGAGTTCGCGCAGGTGGGCGATGAACTGCAGCAATTCGATCGGGCTGGCAAAGGCGCTGTGGGCAGCCGGTGACACGCAATCCTTGCCCACGGCCACCCCGCGGGCGGCGGCGATTTCCAGTGTGACCTTGGCGCCAGGCAGCAAACCGCCGTGACCCGGCTTTGCGCCCTGGCTGAGCTTGAGCTCGATCATCTTGACCTGCGGGTCTTGTGCATTGGCCTTGAAGCGGTCTTCGCTGAACCGCCCTTCGTCGTCGCGGCAGCCGAAGTAGCCCGAGCCAATCTCCCAGATCAGGTCGCCCCCGTGCAGGCGGTGCCACGCCGAGATGGAGCCCTCACCCGTGTCGTGGGCAAAGCCGCCACGCCGGGCGCCTGCGTTGAGGGCCTGGATGGCGTTGGCAGAGAGGGCGCCAAAGCTCATGGCCGAGATGTTGAACACGCTGGCGTCGTAGGGTTGCGTGCAGGCCGGGCCGCCCACGAGCGTGCGGAAATCGTGCGATGGCAGAAGGGTGGGGGTCAGCGAATGATTGAGCCATTCGTGGCCGTTGGCGTTCTGGTCGACCTGGGTGCCGAAGGGGCGTTTGTCGGTCTCGCCCTTGGCGCGTGCGTAGGCCAGGCTGCGCTGGCTGCGCGAAAATGGCGTGGCCTCGTTGTCGGCCTCCAGGAAATACTGCCGCATCTCGGGGCGAATGCCTTCGAGCATGAAGCGCAGATGACCGATCAGTGGGTAGTTGCGCAGCACCGAGCTCCTGGTCTGTTTCAGGTCGCGCAGGCCGAGCAGCGACAACGCCAGAAACACCACCAGGTAGGCCCCGCCGACACCAAATGCCACCCAGGAAAACAGGCTCAGCAATGCACCCGCCACACACAGGGCCAGTGCGGTGTATCGGACGGGGTACAGGGCATTCAGACGTGCGAGCATGCGGGCTTTCAAAGGGGTGGGCCGCAGGGCCGGTTCACGCGGTCACGCCAGGTGGATCGCAGTGTGAACAGGCCCTACACTGGCGGGCATCATAAAACCCTGCGCTCCCTCACGAGATGAACATCCCTGCCACGCCCGCCGATCTGAACGCGCCCTTGACATCCGACGAATTCGAAGCCCTGGAAGACATCCTGGACGACCTGCGCACGCGTGGCGAAGATGTGCCGCAATGGGAGTTCTGCGAAGGCGCGATCGCGGCCCTGTTGTGCACGCGCCGTCTGATCTTGCCCAGCGAGTACTTTCCCGTGCTGCTGGGCACCGGCGACGATGGCGACAACCAGTTTCAAGACGAGGAGCAGTTCACCCGCTTCGTGACGCTGTGGACCCGACGATGGAACGAGGTGGCGCAGGCGCTGGGTGCCGACGTGGAGACGCTGGAAGACGAGCGCACTTACGAGCCCGAGGTGATGGATGTGCGCGGTGCGGTGGCCAGCCTGCCTGACGAGGCCCGTGCCGAGATCGGGGATCAGGAGCTGCCGGCGTTCGCGCAGGTGTGGGCACTGGGGTTCATGTTCGTGGTGGAAAACTGGCCCGAGGAATGGGCGGCCCCGCGCGACAAGGAGGCCGCAGCGCTGCTCAATGAAGCACTGGACAGCATCGTGTCATTGACCGAGGACGATACCGATCCGCCAACGGTTTCCATGCACACCGAAGACGGCCCGCCCAGTGTGAGCGAAGCGCGCTTGAACGACTTTGGCGCCGCCATCTGGGCGGTGTACGACCTGCGCGAACTGTGGCAGAGCATCGGACCGCGCGTGGAGACGGTGCGCAAAGCCGAGACACCGGGTCGCAACGATCCTTGCTGGTGTGGCAGCGGGAAAAAATACAAGAAGTGCCACGGTCTGAATTGACCGTACCTTGACAAGGCGTGCGAGCCTGACGGGCACGCCCATCGCACGGCGCCTGGGCCCCTGCGTGGCTCAGCCGCGCTGCAGCATGCGCAAGGTTTCCAGCACGCGGATGCGGCTGCGCTCGAAGTCGGTGTTGAGCAGGGTGCTGGCCAGGTCCATGCGGCCGCTGCGCGCATGCATCAAGGCCTGGCTGGCGAGTTCATGCAGGCGCTCGTGCTCGTCCCGCAGTTCCACAAACATGTCGTGATGGCCCACGATCTGTTCAGCGGCCTTGGCCAGCCATTGGCCCAGGCCGCTTTCGTGAGCGTCGGGCAGATGGGCCTCGGTTTCGGTGAGCAGGCTGTTGGCGCGGTGCAGGCGTTCGTTGAACACCACGCACCACTCCAGGTGGTGCACCAGGGCGCGTTGAATGTCGAGCTTGGCGATGTCCTGCGCCAGCAGTTCTTCAGGGTCCTGCGCCGACAGTGACGAAGAACGCTCCAGTTCCGAATGGCGCGACGACGCGTTGCCGCCCCGGCCATGGGTACTGGCCGGGTTCGACATCGGCCTGAACAGGTGCTTGAACAGGTTCTGGATCTTCATCTCGACGACGTCCCTGCAAGAGGGGTTGCCAGGCGCTGCAGGGCACAGCCTTGCGTGGCACTTGACCGCTTCGTGTGAGCGTAACAAAAGGTGGCGGTTCTGGCGCCCGTGTTCGCTCAAGGATGGCGGGTGTGTGAACCTGTGCACGCTGGGCCTTCCCCCAAATGTGGTACGTGCCCGACAGGGGCGAGGGGAAGGTGGCGGGGCGAGCCCGCCCGGACTCACAACGCGAAGGGACCACCCTTGTCGATGGCGCGCTGATAAGCTGGGCGACCGTGCACACGCTTGAGCCATTCCATCAGGCGCGGGCGGCTGGTGTCGAGGCCCGCCCGCGCGACGGCGGCTTCGACCGGAAAGCTCATCTGCACGTCGGCCGCGCTGAACCGGTCGCCAGCGAACCAGGGGGAGGCTTTCAACTCGCCTTCCAGAAAGTTCAGGTGCTGTGTGAGGTTGGGCGTGATGAAGGTGCGCTTCACCGTGGCCGAGATCGCCTTGGCCACCGGGCGAACGATCAAGGGCGCCTTTTCCACCTGGTCAAACACCAGCTTGAGCAACAGCGGTGGCATGAGCGAACCTTCGGCGTAGTGCATCCAGTAGCGGTAGCGCAGGTGCTCGGGCGTGCCAGGCGCGGGCGAGTAGCGGCCCTCACCGTAGCGCTCCACGAGGTACTCCAGGATGGCGCCCGATTCGGCCAGCGTGGCATCTCCATCGGTGACCACGGGCGACTTGCCCAGGGGGTGCACCTTGCGCAGCTCAGGCGGTGCCAACATGGTCTTGCGGTCGCGCTCGTAGCGCTGGATCTCGTAGGGCACCCCCAGCTCTTCGAGCATCCAGAGCACGCGCTGCGAACGGGAGTTGTTGAGGTGGTGAACGGTGAGCATGGCGACTTTCTGTGTCTGAGGGAATGAGCGCGAGCGTACCTCAACGATTCTCGTTACGTATAAATGCGCGCAGCGCTTCAGCGGTGAGCTCGGGCAATTCTTCCGGAATGAAATGACCCGCCGGCAGGGCATGACCGGTCACGAGCGCGCTGCAACGGGCCTGCCACAAGGCGAGAGGCTCGCACAGCCTGTGCACCACGCCACGTTCACCCCAGAGCACCAGGGTCTCGCAGGCGATGCGCTCGCCCCGGCTGCGGCTGGCGCGGTCGTGTTCGAGGTCGATGCCCGCGCTCGCTCGGTAGTCTTCGCAGGCGCTGTGTATGGATTCGGCCCGGCAGAAGCAGCGCTCGTATTCGGCCAGGGCCTGCGGTTCGATGTGGGGCAGCCGCGCCGCTGCGGCGCTGTCGGCCGCCGGTGCCGAGCCCCAGCCACCGAGCTTGGTGTAGAGATAGGCGCGCGCATTGCCGCCGATCATGAGTTCGGGCAGCGGTGCGGGCTGGATCAGGTGGAACCAGTGGTAGTAGGCGCGGGCAAAGGCCATGTCGGTGTGTTCGTACATGTCCAGCGTGGGCGCGATGTCGATCAGGCACAGCTTGCGCACACGTGCCGGGTGGTCCAGCGCAAGCCGGTGTGCCACGCGGCCACCCCGGTCGTGACCGCAAAGGAAAAAATCGTCAATGCCCAATGCGTTGGCGACTTCAACGACGTCTTGCGCCATGGCGCGCTTGCTGTAGTTGCTGTGGTCGGGCAGGCCGGGGGCGTGCGAAGAATCGCCATAGCCGCGCATATCAGGCAGCACCAGCCGGTAGTCAGCCGCCAACAACCGCGCCACCCGATGCCACATCACATGCGTCTGAGGGAAACCGTGCAACAGCACCAGGGGTGGGCCGTCGGCCCGGCCACCCACCCGCACCGTGGTCTGCTCCCCGGCGGTCAGCACGGTGAGTCGCTCGAATCCATCAAACCAGTCTGTCTCCATAGGGGTTGTGCTCCTGTTGTGGAAGAGGGTACGTGATTCAGGCCAGCGCCTGTGGCAGGGCCTGGGCCAGAAAGTCCCAGACCTGCCGGATGCGAGGGTTGCTGCGAATCTCGCGGTGCACCGCCAGCCACATGGGCAGCGGAGGAATCGACAACAAGGGAAGCAGGGGCACCAGCTCCGGATTCAGGCGCGCCGCGTAGCGCGGCAGAAAGCCCACCCCCAGCCCCGCACCCACGGCGGCGTGGTAGGCGTTGAGGTCGTCCGTGCGCACGGCAAAGTCTTCGCGTTTGATCGAGAAACCCATGTCGGCAAAGCCACGAAGAATGTCGGTGTTGCGGTCGTTGCCGATCAGGTCGTGGGTCAGCAGATCGGCAGGTGCACGCGGCGTCCCCCGTCGGCGCAGGTAGTCGCGATGGGCGTAGGTGCCAATGACCACCTGGCCGATGCGCTTGCACACCAGCGACGCCTGGTCGGGTCGCACCATGCGCAGCGCAATGTCGGCCTCGCGCTGCAGCAGGTTGCTCACCGCATTGCTGGAGACCAGGTCGATCTGGATGTCGGGCAATGCCAGGCGCATTTGCGACAGCACGGGGGGCAACAGCACGCAGGTCACCGGCTGGCTGGCGCTGATGCGCACCGTGCCGCTCGCTTCGTTCTGGGCGCCCGAGGCCTGGCGCGCCAGCTGGTCAGCAGCGCTGGCCATGGCGCGCGCCGCGTCGGCCAGGCGCTGCGCGTGCAGGGTGGGTTCGAGCCCACGCCCGGTACGCTCGAAAAGCACCACGCCCAATTGGGTTTCCAGCTCGCCAATGTGGCGCCCCACGGTGGGTTGTGTCGTGCCCAGCGAGCGCGCCGCTGCCATCAGGCTGCCCCGGTCGAGGGCGGCGAGAAAGGAGCGGATGAGCGTCCAGTTGAATTCACTGGTATTCATTCGTGCATGGCTGGTGTTCGAGTTTGAGCCATTGTGTATGACGCAAGAGCTTTCGACAATGCATGCCATGGCGCTGGTGTTCGGCGCCGAAGGGTTCACCATGCAACGCAGACAGTTCATTCGCCTCGCCGGCGGGGGCGCCATTGCCGCCGCCAGCGCCACCACCCTGGTCGGCTGCAGCAGCGCGCTGCCACCCGAAGCCATTGCGGCCTGGAACGGACCGGGCAACGAACCCGATCCCCGGCGCTGGGTAATCAGCCACGCCATTCTGGCGCCACACTCCCACAACCTGCAGAGCTGGCTGGTGGATCTGTCCGTGCCCGACACGATCACGCTGCACATCGATCGCAGCCGCTTGCTGCCCGAGACCGATCCCTTCTCACGTCAGATGATGATGAGCCAGGGCACCTTCCTGGAGTTGCTGGATCTGGCCGCAAGAGAGAAAGGCCTGCGCGCCGAGATCACGCTGTTTCCACAGGGCGTGTTCGGGCCGACGGCGATTGACGCACGGCCCACGGCGCAGATTCGCCTGGTGCCCGACGCAGGGGTGATGCGCGACCCCTTGTTCCAGCAGGTGTTCCACCGGCGCACCAACCGCGAAGCCTACGAAACCCGCGAGCCCGCGCCCGAAGCACTGGCCGCCATCGCCGGCAGCGCTTCACCGGCACGCATGCGCACCGGCTTCGTGCTGGCTTCGCAGCTTGAGGCCATCGCACAGCACCGACGCATCGCCAAAGAGGCCTGGCGCATCGAGCTGGTGACACCACGCACGGTGATGGAATCGATCCAGGTGTTGCGCGTGGGGCCAAAAGAAATCGCCCAGCACCGCGATGGCCTCACGGTCAACGACCCCCTGGTGCGCGCACTGGCCGCCGTGGGCCTGTTCGACCGCAGCAAGCCACCGGGCCCCGAGGATTCGGCCACCCGCATGCAGATCGACGATTTCAATCCCAAGATCGACACCACGCCCGCGTTCTACTGGCTGGTGACCGAAGGCAATGACCGCGTGACCCAGATCGAAGCCGGCCGCGCCTGGGCCCGCGCCCAGCTTGCCGCCACGGCGCAGGGCCTGTCCATGCAACCCATTTCACAGGCCCTGCAGGAATACCCAGAGCAAGCGGAGCTCTATCGAGAGATACACGAGTTGGTCGGCGCGCCGCTGCCCCGCTTCACGGTGCAGATGTGGGCCAGGCTGGGGCACGCGCCGACGATTGGGCCATCACCCAGGAGGGGCGTGGATGCGCATGTGATGCGGGGGTGACGAACGTGAACCAGCAGAGTAGAACGCAAGCCTTCGGCGCGAGTTGTCCCATTCGAGGGATGCCGAAGATCCGGCTTCGCCGGTCCGAGGCATCGCCCCCTTGAAGGGGGTCGAGCGAAGCTCGGCGGGGGTGAGCCTATTTCAGCGGGGGTGGACCTAGTCAACCACCGCCGTGACTTCGATCTCCACCTTCGCACGCTCCTCCACCAGCGCACTCACCTCCACGCAGGTCATCGCGGGGAAGTTTTTGTCCATGACCTCGCGGTACACCGCCCCCAGTTCGCGCAGGCGGTTGTTGTATTCCACGCGGTCGACGATGTACCAGGTCATGCGCACCATGTGTTGCGGGCCGGCGCCGGCGCAGGCCAGCACGTCGCGAATGTTGAGCAGCGCCTGTCGCGTCTGGGCGATGAAGTCGTCGCTCTCGAATTCCTGTGCTCCGTTCCAGCCGATCTGGCCGCCCACGAACACCATGGTGCCTTTGGCGGCGACGCCGTTGGCATAACCTTTTGGAGTGGCCCATCCGGGCGGTTGAAGCAGTTTCATGTGAGAGCGGGTGGGTGGGTTCGAACAAAGGGACTCTGACAAAGAACGGTACGCAACGATCGCTACAGACCCTTCAAGGGACACCGAGGGTCCGGCTCCGCCGGCCCGAAGTGTCGCCCCCCTCCAAGCCGAAGGCGCCAGAGAGCGGGGTGGCGCCGTCAGGCGACGCGGGGGGAGTCATGTCAGCCTGCGCAGTGCAAACCGCTGCAACTTGCCAGTCTCGGTGCGCGGCAACTGATTCACGAAAATCACATCGCGCGGGTATTTGTAGGGCGCCAGGTTGTGCTTCACATGGTCCTGCAGGACCTTGACCTGTGCCGCATCGCCCGCTTCGCCCGGCTTGAGCACCACATAGGCCACGATGATCATGCCGCGCTCGTCGTCAGGCCGGCCCACCACACCGCATTCAGCCACCGCCGGGTGCAGCAGCAGCGAGGCTTCCACTTCGGGGCCGGCCACGTTGTAGCCGGCGGTGATGATCATGTCGTCGGTGCGCGCCTGGTAGAAGAAGTAGCCGTCGGCGTCCTGGCTGAAGGCGTCGCCGGGGTAGTTCCAGCCGTCGATCACGTACTGCGCCTGACGCGCGTCGTCGAGGTAGCGGCAGCCGGTGGGGCCTTTCACGGCCAGCCGGCCCACCTGGCCGTGCGGCACGGGCTGGCCTTGTTCGTCCACGATGCGGGCTTCGTAGCCCGGCACCACCTGGCCGATGGCGCCGCCACGCACTCTCTCGGGGGGCGATGAGATGAAGATGTGGAACATCTCGGTGGCGCCGATGCCATCAAGCATTTCCAGGCCGCTGGCTTCCTTCCACAACTGGCGTGTCGCATCGGGCAGGCCCTCGCCTGCGCTCACGCTGATGCGCAACTGGCCCACGCCGTGCTGTTTGGCGAAAGGCGCCATCTGCCGGTAGAAAGTGGGTGCGGTGTAGCAGATGGTGGCGCCCACGCGGTTCATGAGCGTGACCATGGCTTCGGGCGTGTACGGGATGCTGGGGAAGTACACCGAAGCACCGGCCCACATGGGGAACACCAGCAGGCCGCCCAGGCCGAAAGTGAAGGCCAGTGGCGGTGAACCCATGACGATGTCTTCAGGGGTGGCGCGCAGCACGTGGCGCGGCCAGGCTTCGCAGGCGGCCATCACGTCGTGGTGACTGTGCACGGCGGCCTTGGGTTTGCCGGTGGTGCCTGAGGTGAAAGCCAGCAGGGCGATGTCGCTGTCGGCCGTGGGGCAGGCGTCGCCGGTGGCGCTGTGGTGGCGTGCCAGGGCTTCCAACGAATCGGGCAGGGCCGCGGCGGCATCGCCCACGTTGAACACCCGCAGGGGCAGCGTGGCTGTGGTCGGGTCGGTTGCCAGCGCGGTCTTGAGTTCGTCCTGCAGTTTCACGTCGCACAGCGCTGCGCCGGGTTTTGACTTGGCCACGATGGCTTGAAGCTCGCTGGCCCGCAGCAGCGGCATGGTGGCCACCGCGATGCATCCCACACGCACCACTGCGAGCCAGGCCAATGCCATGGCAATGGAATTGCCCCCGCGCAGCAGCACGCGGTTGCCGGGCACCAAACTCAGGTCCTTCGTGAGCACATGGCCAATGCGCTGCACCTCGGCCAGTGCCTGCGCGTAGCTCAGGGTGCGTTCGTCGCTGCGAAACAGCGGGCGGTCGGCGTGGCCGTTCGCAAACGCCCGATCAAACAGGGCCTGCACCACGTTGAACTGCTCAGATACGCGCAATTCGGGCAAGTCGTAGCGCATCTCCGGCCATTGATCGGCAGGCGGCAAATGGTCATGAACGAATCGGTCGGTCTGGGCAGAAAGCATGGCTGGTTCTTTCATTCAATACGCCGGGTGATGGCGGTGAGGACAAGGTGTGTCAGACCATGCACAGAACATGCCTCGCGCGAAGTGCGGCGGGGTGTTCATCTCAGAGCTGCCTTGCCAAGGATCAGCAACTGCACCTCGCTCGCCCCTTCATAAATGCGCAGCGAGCGGATGTCGCGGTACAGGCTTTCAACCTTTTCGCCCACCTGCACGCCGCGCCCGCCAAACATCTGCAGCGCCATGTCGATCACGCGCTGGGCGTTCTCCGTGGCGGTGAGCTTGGCGCTGGCAGCCGCAGCGGTGTAGGCCGGTGTGCCTGCACCTTGGGTGGTGCTGCAATCGCGCATCCAGGCGGCGCGGTAGGTGAGCAGGGCGGCGGCGTCAATGAGCGCGCTCATCTCGCCCAGACGCGCCTGGGTGAGCTGGAAGTCGGCCAGGTGCTGGCCGAACATGCGGCGCTGCCTGGCCTGGTGCACGGCTTCCGCGAAGGCGCGGCGCGCCATGCCCAGCGCGGCGGCGGCCACGGATGCTCGGAAGATGTCCAGCGTCTGCATGGCGAGCTTGAAACCGCCGTTGACCGTACCCACGAGTGTGTCCGGACCGAGTTGGCACTCGGCAAAGCGCAGCGTGGCCAGCGGGTGGGGTGCCATCACGTGGATGTGCGCGCTGCTGTCGAGGCCGGCTTGCGGCGCGTCGACGACGAAGGCGCTGATGCCGCGCGATCCTGCGTCCGGATCGGTCTTGGCAAAGGTGACGTAGAAATCGGCCAGGTCGCCATTGCTGATCCAGGTCTTGGTGCCGTTCAACATCCAGCCGGCTGTGGACCGGGTGGCGCGGGTGGCCATGGCCGCCACGTCGGAGCCGGCGTCGGGTTCGCTGAGCGCAAAGGCGGCGATTTTCTGCCCCGTGGCCACTGCGCTCAGGTATTTGGCCTGTTGCTCGGGCGTGCCGCCCAGCGTGATGGCGCCGCTGCCCAGACCTTGCATGGCGAAGGCGAAATCGGCCAACGGGGAATGGAAAGCCAGCGTCTCGCGCAGGATCACCAGCGAGCGCGAATCGAGTGCCGGCAATGCGCCGCCGTGCGCAGCAGGCACGCAATAGCGCAGCCAGCCATCACGGCCCAGGCGCGCCACCCAGTCTTTGCAGGCAGCGCGGTCGTCGGTTTCGTCCACGTTTTGCAGCGCGGCCCAGTCGGCCAGCTGCGGCGCCATTTCGCGGTGGTGGGCGTCAAAGAAGGGCATTTCCCACTGTGCTTGCGGTGGGTGCATGCCGTGGGGGCGTTCAAAAGCAACCATCAGGACTCCCGGCGGGCCGCCCCAAGGGAGGCCGGTGCCCCCTCGGGGGGCAGCAAATACACGAAGTGATGTGCGTGGGGGTTCATGTTCAATCTCCCTCAAACTGCGGGCGCTGTTTGGCGGCAAACGCCTCGTATGCACGCGTGAAATCCTGCGTCTGCATGCAGATGGCCTGTGCCTGTGCTTCCGCTTCGATCGCCTGGTCCAGTGTCATGGCCCATTCCTGGTGCAGCATGGTCTTGGTCATGCCGTGCGCGAAGGTCGGACCCTGGGCGAGCTGGGCGGCGAGCTTGTGCGCGGCAGCTTGCAGTGCGTCGCTTTCATGCAGCGCGTTGAAGAAGCCCCAGGCGTGTCCTTCCTGGGCGCTCATCGCGCGGCCGGTGAACAGCAGCTCGCTGGCGCGCCCCTGGCCGATCATGCGCGGCAGCAGGGCGCAGGCTCCCATGTCGGCACCGGCCAGTCCCACGCGTGTGAACAGGAAAGCCACGGTGGCCTGCGGCGTTCCCAGGCGCAGGTCGGAAGCCAGCGCCATCATGGCGCCAGCACCGGCACACACACCGTCCAGCGCAGCCACGATGGGTTGCGGGCAGGCCCGCATCGCGCTCACCAATGCACCCGTCATGCGGGTGAAGGCCAGCAGTTCCGGCATCGTCATCTTCGTGAGCGGCCCGATGATCTCGTGCACATCGCCACCCGAACAGAAGTTGCCGCCAGCACCCGTGACCACGACCGCCTTCACATCGGTGGCCCGCTGCAAAGCCAGGAACCAGTCCCGCAGCTCGGCATAGGAGTCAAAGGTGAGCGGATTCTTGCGCTCCGGCCGGTTCAAGGTGACCGTGGCCACGCCATCCGCCACGCTCAAGGCGAAATGCTTGGGCGCATGACCCGCCACCGCTGTGAACTGGCCGCGCATGGGGTTGTGATCGGGGATGGGGTGTTTCATGGCAATCGTCAGTCAATCAAAATTCAGTGGAGCAAATGAAAAAAAGCTTCCGGAGCTAGGAGCGCCATCCAGGCACACCGAGGATCTGGCTCCGCCAGTCCCAGGTGTGGTCCCCCCTCTGGGGGGAAGACGCGAAGCGGCGCAGGGAGGAGCCAGTCCTGGGGGCGTCATTTCAATCCACCTTTGACCTTGCCCAGCAACCGGTACAACTGGTCGAGCTCCCGTGCGCCCAGGCCCTCGAAGGCATCCACGATCCACTGCTCATGGTGCTGGGCCATGCTGGCAAAACTGGAGCGACCGCGTTCGGTCAGGCGCACACGGAAGGCGCGGCGGTCGCCCTCGACTTCCATGCGCTCCACCAGCCCCTCGGCCACCAGTTGGTCGGTGATGCCCGTGACGTTGCCGCCCGTGACCATGAGCCGGTGCGAGAGTTCTTTCATCTTCAGGCCGGCGGGGTGGCGTTCCAGCTGGGCCATGAGGTCAAAGCGCGGCAAGGTGGTGTCGAACTGTTCGCGCAGGCCGGTGCGCACCCGCTTCTCGATCAGCTGCGAGCAGGTCAGCAGACGCAGCCACAGGCGCAACTCGTGGGCGTGTTCGCTGTGGGCACGCGCTTCGAGGTCGAGTGTGTCGAGGGGGGCGGTGGTCATGTGGTCTCCGCAGGGTCCTGTGGAATGGCCGTGCCTTGCAGTGCCTGCTGGCGCGCGATTTCGCGGTAGAGCTGATCGCGTCCGCTTTCGTAAGGACGCGGCCAGTCCACAGCGCGTGTCTGCAGTTTGGCGGCTTCATGCAACGTCCAGGCCGGGTTCGCCAGGTGCGGCCGCGCCACGGCGCACAGGTCGGCGCGGCCGGCGCCGATGATGCTGTTGGCGTGGTCGGCCTCACTGATGGCGCCCACGGCCATGGTGAGGATGTCCACCTCATTGCGGATGCGGTCGGCGAATGGCGTCTGGTACATGCGGCCGTACACCGGCTTGGCGGCACGCGTGGTCTGGCCGGAGGACACGTCGATCACGTCACAGCCCGCAGCCTTGAACAATCGCGCCATGACCACGGCGTCGTCGGGCGTGTTGCCGCCTGGCGCCCAGTCATGCGCGGAGATGCGCACGCTCATGGGCTTGTCTGCGGGCCACACGGCGCGCATGGCGGTAAACACCTCCAGCGGGTAGCGGCAGCGGTTCTCCAGCGAACCACCGTAGTCGTCGGTGCGCTGGTTGGTGAGCGGGCAGATGAAGGCCGACAGCAGGTAGCCGTGCGCGCAGTGCAGCTCCAGCCAGTCGAACCCTACCTCCGCCGCGCGCCGGGTGGATTCGACGAAAGCAGCCGTCATGGCGTCCATGTCCGCGCGCGTCATGGCACGCGGTACCTGGTTCTGCGCGCCATATGGCACAGCGCTCGCAGACAGGATCGGCCAGTTGTCTGCGTGCAGTGGTTCGTCGATCTGTTCCCAACCCAGCTGCGTGGACCCTTTGGGCCCGCTGTGGCCGAGTTGCAGGCCGATTTGGGCGCTGCTCTGGCCGTGCACGAAGTCGACAATGCGCTGGAAAGCGGTTTGCTGCTGCGCGTTCCACAGGCCGGGGCAGCCCGGCGTGATGCGGCCTTCGGGAGTGGGGCTGGTCATCTCCACCATCACCAGAGCAGCACCACCCACGGCGCGTGCACCCAGATGCATCAGGTGCCAGTCGCCTGCGATGCCGTCGGTGCACTTGTACTGCGCCATGGGCGAGACAACGATGCGGTTCTTCAGTTCGACGTTGCGAACCTTCAGCGGCAGCAACATCGGCGGCGTGGGGTGTTTCTTCCGTGCGGTACCAGGACGGGTCTTGGTTTCCAGCCACGCTTCATATCCTTCCAGCCATTTCGCGTCGCGCAGCCGCAGGTTTTCGTGGCTGATGCGCTGGCTGCGCGTGAGCAGCGAGTAGCTGAACTGCTCGATTTCCATGCCGGTGTAGCGGTCCACGTTTTCGAACCACTCGGTGGAGTTGCGTGCGGCGTTCTGGATCTTCAACACCTCCACACTGCGCCGCGCCTCGTAGCTCTGCAGCACTTCTGCCATCGATTCGCTGCGCCCGGCTGCGTCGCGGAATTCGTCGGCCAGATCGATGGCGTCTTCCAGGGCCAGTTTGGTGCCGCTGCCGATGGAGAAGTGGGCGGTGTGCGCGGCATCGCCCATGAGCACGATGGGTATGCGTCGCGCGAGATCAGCCCCTGGACCCGGCAAGGACCGGGACCCTTCCCCGTCCTGGGGCAGCGACCCGCGCAGCGGCGGAGCGTGGGGGCCCAACTCCTGCCAGTGCACCCAGGTCTTGCAGATCACGCGGGGGAAACGGATCCAGTTGGCTGAGCCGCGCAAGTGCTTGGCGTTGCTGATCAGGGCATTGCCGTCCAGGTACTTGGCGAACAGTTTTTCGCAGAAGGCGATGCCTTCGTCCTGGCTCATGTCTTCAATGCTGTGTGCGCGCCACACTTCTTCGGGCGTTTCCACGATGAAGGTGGAGGTCTCGCCGTCGAACTTGTAGGCGTGGGCCTGGAACCAGCCGTGTTCGGTCTTTTCGAATGCGAAGGTGAAGGCGTCAAAAGTCTTGTGCGTGCCCAGCCAGACGAAGCGGCACTGACGGGCATCGATGTCGGGCTGGTAGGTGGCCTCGTAGCGGGTGCGGATGCGGCTGTTGAGGCCGTCGCTCGCGATCACCAGGTCGGCGTCGTATTGCCTTGCCAGGGCCTGGTCGTCGGTCACGTCGGTCTCGAACACCAGATCCACGCCGAGCGCGATGCAGCGCTCCTGCAGGATGTTGAGCAGGCGCTTGCGGCCAATGCCACAGAAGCCATGGCCGCCGCTACGCACGCTGCGCCCTTTGTAGAACACCTCGATGTCGTCCCAGTGGTTGAACGCATCACCGATGAGCTGGGCCGACTCGGGATCAGCGACCTTCAGGTTCTGCAGCGTTTGGTCCGAGAACACCACGCCCCAGCCGAAGGTGTCGAACGGCCGGTTGCGTTCCACGACCGTGACCTGCAGATCCGGGAAACGGCGCTTCATCAGCAGAGCAAAATACAGCCCAGCCGGGCCGCCGCCGATGCACAGGATGCGCCGCAGCGCAGGGATGGGGGTGTTCATGCTGAAATAGTTTAGACCTAAACGATTTTCAGCGTATCGGGAAAACCCGAAGAGGTTTCGCTAAAACCCGAAGGCTTCAGTAAAACCCGAAGGCTTCAGTAAAACCCGAAGGGTTTCGCCAAAACCCGCAGGGTTTCTATGGAACCCAGGTGCTTTGCCGAACCGAGGGGGAGCGTCGGTCGATGTTGACCCTCTGCGGGGACAGGGACAGAATGGATCGGTCAATCCGTGGGCGTTGATGGCCCGATCAAGCATCCTTGATGCAGAGTTGATGCAAGAATGGTCCGAACACACAAGGAGATCCAACATGTCCGTCTACCGATTCAAGTCCCGTGAAACCGGGGATCTCGTGATGCTGAAGCCACACGGCAAGCGCGTGCTCGAAATCATCGGCAAAGACCCGGCGCCCCAGGGCATCGTGCTGCCGCAACAGATGCCGGCGGCCGTGCAGGCCCTGCGCGATGCGGTGGTGCAGGAAGAGGCCGACCAGAAAAGGCAGCGCGAAGAGGCTCAGGCCAAAGGTGAACCCCCGCCCGAATTCGATCACGTCAGCCTGCGCATGCGCAGCGCGCCCTTCATCGAGATGATGCAGCGTTGTGAGCAGGCTGGGGTTGAAATCGTCTGGGGGGTGTAGAGAACTCCCCCCTGCGCCGCTGACGCGGCTTCCCCCCTCTCTGGCGCGGCTTTGCCGCTTGGAGGGGGGACGCACCCTGTGGCCCGGCAAAGCCGGTTCCACGGGAGCCCTTGATTCAAGCTCGCACGCCGGTGAGGTGTCCGGCGTTCACAGGAATTCGATGATCTGGCGCTCACCCGGCGCGAAGTGACTTCAGGTCCAGGGGCAGCAAGGGTCCGGCTCTGCCGGCCCCAGATGCCGTCCCCTCTCCAAGCGCCGCAGGCGCGCCAGAGAGGGGGGAAGCCGCGTCAGCGGCGCAGGGGGGAGTTAATCTACTCTAGCTCCAGCCGCCTTCACCACAGGCGCCCATTTGGCAATTTCGCTGTCGATCAGGCGGGCAAATTCCTGGGGCGTGTTGCCGCTGGGTATCGCGCCGAGGCCCGCCAGGCGGGTGTTGATCTCGGGCAGTTTCAATGCCTTGGCGATTTCGGTCTGCAGGCGGGACACGATGTCCGGGGGCGTGCCGGCGGGCGCCAGCATGCCGAACCAGGAGCTGGCTTCAAAACCCGGCAGGTTGGCGGCTTCGGCCACGGTGGGGATGTCGGGCAGGGCCTGTGAGCGCGTGGCGCTGGTCACGGCGAACGCTTTCAGGCTGCCGGCCTGGATGTGAGGCATGGCCGATGGCAGGTTGTCGTACATCATGTCCATGGTGCCCCCAATGAGGTCGCGCACCGCCGGACCCGAACCCCGGTAGGGAATGTGCGTCATGAAGACGCCGGTCTGGGCTTTGAACAGCTCACCCGCCAGATGGATGGAGGTACCGTTGCCGCTGGAAGCCATGTTGAGCTTGCCTGGGTTGGCCTTGGCATAGCGAATGAAGTCCGGCACGGTGTTGATGCCGAGTTCTTTTGCTCGCGCGGCGTTCATCACCATCACATTGGGCACACCGGCCACCAGGGTGATGGGGGAAAAGTCCTTCTGCGGGTCATAGGGCAGCTTGCTGTACAGGGCCTTGTTGATGCCATGTGTGCCCACCGTGCCCATGAGCAGGGTGTGGCCGTCGGCGTCTGCCTTGGCCACGTGGTCGGCACCGATGTTGCCGCCGGCACCGCCCCGGTTGTCCACGATGAACTGCTGCCCGAACGCCTTGGAGAGCTCGGGGGCCAGCACGCGGGCCAGGATGTCGGTGGTGCCGCCGGGTGCGAAGGGCACGACAATGCGCACCGGCTTGGTGGGCCAGTTGCCCTGTGCCAGCGCCGCGCCGGGCAGGGCCGCCGCTGCGGCGAGGGCCATCAAAGTGCGTCGGGTGAAGTTCATGCGGGTCTCCTGCTGAGTTGTTCAATCTGAGACCGCAGGGCTTGACCGGTGCGAATGCCGAGCGCCTCTGCGGCTGCGTTGGCATGGCTGACCACACCGCGCTCCAATGTACTGGCGGCCAGGCCGATTCGCGCGCTCATATGAGACACCGCACACGCCGCCAGCCCATGCGCCTGCAAGAAATCCAGGCCCGCAATGCCCGCGTCATCCAGGCCCACACCCGCATCATTGAACACCGACAACAACGGCCGCGCCGCCAGCGCATAACGCGCCGAACTCAAGCCCCCATGCGAACCGCTCAAAGCAATGCAGCCCGCATCAGCGGGCTGCAATTCGGTGATGGAGTCCACCACACGGAGCCGGATCATGTCACTGCCTCACGCCGAAACAGATACCGCCGGAGAGAAGTACCCCATCCAGCAGACATCGTGGAACCGGCTTTGCCGGGCCACAGATGTCGCCCCCTTGAGGGGGTCGCGCGAAGCGCGGCGGGGGTGGGGCAAAGCCCTGCGGCGGGGGTGGGCCAAAGTCAATCAGCGTACTGACCAGCCGCATCAATCACGGTCTTGAGCTTGGTGATCTGATCGGCCACGAATGCCTTGTGGCCCTCAGGATTCACGCGGTTGTCGGTGACCACCACGGCGCCCAGCATTTCCTGGCCCTTGATGAACTTGGGGTCCTTCAGCGCAACCTTGAGGGCGTCGTTGATCTTCTTGGTCACGTCGGCCGGGGTGCCCTTGGGCGCATACAGACCGTGCCAGATGGTGAGGTTGAAGTCCTTCAGGCCCATTTCCTGAAGCGTGGGGTAGTCCTTGAGCAGCTTGTGGCTGTCCAGACGTTTGGCGGTCGTGACGGCATAGCCTTTCACGCGGCCGGCTTCGATCTGGCTGGTGGTGTTGGTGGTCTGATCGCACATCAGATCCACCTGGCCACCGATCAAATCGTTCATGGCGGGTGCCGTGCCGCGGTAGGCGATGGCGGTGAGCGACTTGTCCAGTTTCATGGCCGACTGCCACATCAGGCCGCACAGGTGCGAAGCAGAACCCAGGCCGGCGTGGGCGAGGTTGACCTTGCCGCCGTTGGCACGGATGTAGGCCTCGAAATCGCGATACGTGTTGGCGGGCACCTTGGGCGAGCCCAGCAGGGTCATGGGCACGTCGTTGATCATGCCGACGTACTCAAAATCCTCCAGAGGCTTGTAGGGCAACTTGCGGTACAGACCGGCGGTTGCAGCCATGCCGATGTGCCAGACAAGCAGGGTGTGACCGTCCGGAGTGGCGCGGGCCACTTTGGATGCACCAATGGTTCCACCAGCGCCGGCAGCGTTTTCCACCACGATGGTGGCGTCACCCAGCGGGGCGCGCAGGGCTTCTGCCAGCTGGCGGGCCACGGTGTCGGTCGGGCCACCAGCGGCGAATGGCACCACGATGGTGATGGGCTTGCTCGGGAAGCCTTGTGCAAATGCACCGGCGGACACGGCAGCAGTCAGTGCCAGGGTGAGGATCTTCTTCATGGGTGGGCTCCTAGGTTGAACGGGACACGGAATCGTATCCCCAGCCCAGACACGGGGAATCGCGGAAATTACGTAGCGTTGCACCGGGGAAAACCCTCTACTCGGCGCAAAGAAGCCTGGCTCGCCGTCCCTAGCAAAGAGGTATGCCACCCAATTTCCGGCGCGCAGTGCCTCTACCCAGGACCAAGGAATGTCCGGCGCGAAATGCCTCTATCAAGGGGCAGCAAGGGACGGCTCCGCCGGCCCAGGATGCCGTCCCCCTCCAAGCGCCGAAGGCGCGCCAGAGAGGGGGGAAGCCGCGTCAGCGGCGCAGGGGGGAGTCACTCATACTTTCTGGCGTCCTCAATCACCTTGCCGTCATTGGGCAGGCTGCCAGGGCTCAGCAGTTCGACCGTCCCGCGAAGCTTGGTGACTTCACGGATCGCCTCACCCACGCGCTGCTCCAGGCCTTCGGCGCGGCTGCCGTCGGTCTCCACCTTCAGCATCATCTGATCGTTGGCCATCTCGCCACTGACCACCAGTCGCACGCGAACAATTTCGGGGAAACGGCGAGCGATTTCCGCCACTTGGGCGGGATGCACGAACATGCCCTTGACCTTGGTGGTCTGGTCCGCCCTGCCCATCCAGCCCTTGATGCGCGGAGCGGTGCGCCCGGTCGGGCAGGGGCCCGGCAGCATGGCCGAGAGGTCACCGGTGCCGAAGCGGATCAGCGGGTAGGCCGGGTTGAGCGTGGTCACCACCAGCTCGCCCACTTCACCCTCTGGCACCGGGTCGCCCGTGCCGGGCCGCACGATTTCCACGATCACGCCTTCGTCCAGCACCAGGCCTTCGCGCGCCGCGGTCTCATACGCCACCATTCCCAGGTCGGCGGTGGCGTAGGTCTGGTACACGGCCACGCCCTGTTGTTTGAACCAGTTGGTCAGGCTGGGCGGGCAGGCCTCCCCCCCGACCGAGGCCTTGGTCAGGCTGTGGATGACGGTGCCGGTCTCGTTCGCCTTCTCGATCAGGATGCGCAAAAAGCTCGGCGTGCCGGTGTAGCCATTGGGCTGCAACTCGGCGATCGCTTCCAACTGCTGTTCGGTCTGGCCGGTGCCCGCAGGGAACACCGTGCAGCCCACGGCGTGGGCGCCGGATTCCAGGATGAATGCGCCCGGTGTCATGTGGTAGCTGAACGCGTTGTGGACCAGCTCGCCGGATCGGAACCCGGCGGCGTACAAGGCACGCCCGGCACGCCAGTAGTCGCGCGTGCTGCCTTCGGGTTCGTAGATGGGACCGGGGGAGGCGAACACCCGCGACATCTGGGGGCCGCGCACCAGCGCAGAAAACCCCCCGAACGGATCGCCGCCCGCCGCACGCGAGGCCTTCTGCTGCTGCAGCAACTCGCTCTTGCGCGTCACGGGCAATCGGGCCAGGGCCTCACGGCTGTTCACATCGGCAGCGCGCACGCCATCGAGGATGCCGGCGTACGCCGCACTGTGTGCCTGTGCATGCGCCACCTGACCCGCCAGCGATGCCATCAGCTCGGACTCACGCTGGTCAGGTGAGCGGGTTTCCAGTGCGTCAAAGTAGTCGGTCATGTCGAAAACCACAAAAGTGAGAGAGAGGTGTCTTTGTCCAGAGATGCTGCGGAACTGGCTCTGCCAGGCCGCTGGCATCGCCCCCTTGAGGGGGTGACGCCGAAGGCGGCGCGGGGGTGGGGAAAGTCCTTGCGGAAAGCGCCGCGTTGGTTGGCTACGCCAACCAACGCTTTCTGCGCTTGTAGCTCTTCACATCCTTGAAGCTCTTGCGTTCCCCTCCGCCCATGCCCAGGTAGAACTCCTTCACGTCTTCGTTGTTGCGAAGGTCTTCGGCCGCGCCGTCCATCACGATGCGGCCCGACTCCATGATGTAGCCGTAGTCCGCATAGCGCAGTGCCATGTTGGTGTTCTGCTCGGCGAGCAGGAAGGTGACTTTTTCCTTGGTGTTGAGGTCTTTGACGATCTCGAACACCTCTTCCACGATCTGCGGTGCCAGGCCCATCGAGGGCTCATCGAGCAGCATCACACTGGGGTTGGTCATCAAGGCCCGACCAATCGCGCACATCTGCTGTTCGCCGCCCGAGGTGTAGGCCGCCTGCGAGGTGCGGCGCGTCTTCAGCCGCGGGAAGTAGTTGTAGACCTTCTCCAGGTTGGCCGCGATCTCGCCCTTGTCCTTGCGGGTGTACGAGCCGGTGAGCAGGTTCTCTTCAATGGTGAGGTGAGCAAAGCAGTGCCGCCCTTCCATCACCTGCACCACCCCCCGGTTCACCAGATCGGCCGGTGTGAGGTTTTCAATGCGCTCGCCCCGCAGCTCGATGCTGCCCTTGGTGACCTCGCCCCGTTCGGCCTTGAGCAGGTTGGAGATGGCGCGCAGCGTGGTGGTCTTGCCCGCGCCATTGCCGCCCAGCACCGCCGCGATCTTGCCCTGGGGCACGTTGAGCGAAACGCCCTTGAGCACCAGAATGACGTGGTTGTAGATGACCTCGATGCCGTTGACGTTGAGAACGATGTTGGGAGTACTCATGATGTGTTCCTTATGGATCCCTTGTCTGGACCATTCACAAGGCACGGCACGCCGGCCTTGTAAATGGCAACTGAATTCAGTTGCCGGAGGAAAGATCCACCGCGAGCGAAATGACCCCTTCCAGAGACACCGCGGAACCGGCTTTGCCGGGCCGCTGGTGTCGCCCCCTTGAGGGGGTGACGCGCCGCAGGCGCGGCGCGGGGGAGGGTCAAGTCTTGCGCGGGGGTGGGCTTAGCTCGTGCAGTCGGCGCTCGTGCGACGGGTCAGCTTCTTCTCGGCGGCGTACTTGTCGGCCGCGGCCTTGACCATCGGCTTGATGATCTGCTCATCGGCCTGGTACCAGTCGCTGCTGAACTCCCACTTGCTGCCGTCCCAGGTGTGGATGCGGGCCCAGGCGGCGCCCATGTGGTCCTGGCAACTGGTGGAGATCGGGCGCATCACGCCCTTGAAGCCCAGCGCGTCGAGCTTGGCCTGCGTGAGGTTGAGGTTTTCATAGCCCCAGCGCGCCTGTTCGCCGGTGACCACTTTGCCCTTGCCGTACTTTTCCTGCGCGGCGCGAACACCCTCCACCGCGAACATGGCGCTCATGAGACCCCGCATGTAGAGCACCTGGCCCACTTCTTCCTTCGGCCCGGTGCCCTGGCCTTTGGCGTGCACCTTGTCCAGGATTTCCTTGACCACGGCCGAGCCTGTTTCGGTGCCGTGCTGCATGGTGATGGCGTTGTAGCCCTTGGCGCCCGCGCCCACATCCTTCACGTCGGGTTCTGCACCGGCCCACCACACGCCGTACATCTTCTCGCGCGGGTAGCCGGTGGCCTGTGCTTCCTTCAGAGCGGTGGAGTTCATCACACCCCAGCCCCAGTTGAGCACGTAGTCGGGGCGGTTCTGGCGGATCTGAAGCCAGGTCGCTTTCTGCTCCACGCCAGGGTGCGTCACCGGCAACAGGCTGAGCTGGAAGCCATGCATGGCGGCGCGCTCCTGCAACAGCGGGATCGGCTCCTTGCCGTACGGGCTGTCGTGGTAGACCAGCGCGATCTTCTTGCCCTTGAGCTTGTCGTAGCCGCCTTCCTTCTTGGCGATGTGCTGGATCAACACGTCGGCCGCCACCCAGTAGGTGCCGGCGATCGGGAAGTTCCACTTGAACACGCCGCCATCGGCCGACTCGCTGCGGCCATAGCCGGCGGTGATCAGCGGGATCTTGTCGCCCGGGGCCTTTTCGGTCAGTGCGAAGGTAATGCCGGTGGACAGCGGCTGGAACACCGTGGCGCCACCGTTCTTGCCCTTCAGACGCTCGTAACACTCCACACCGCGATCGGTGGCGTAGCCGGTTTCGCATTCTTCAAAAGAAACCATCACGCCATTGATGCCACCACGCGCATTGGTGAGCTTGAGGTAGTCGGCATAGCCATTGGCAAACGGCACGCCGTTGGGCGCATAGGCACCGGTGCGGTACACCAGCGACGGGAAGAACTGCTCCTTGGCCTGGGCCATGGCGGCAGGGGTGACCAGCGCGGCCGAGAGCCCGGCACAGGCCACCGACACGGACAGAACCAGATTACGTATTTTCATCACTTGTCTCCTATAGGAAGTTCACACACACACAACACCACGAAAGCAATACACGGCCGAACCCGCTTTCACCATCTCAAAAAACCTTCACCAAGAACGCTGTCTCTCCGAAGCGCGTGCCTGAAATCCAGGGCTCCCGTGGAACCGGCTCTGCCGGGCCACAGGGAGCGTCCCCCCTCCAAGCCGAAGGCGCCAGAGAGGGGGGAAGACGCGAAGCGGCGCAGGGGGGTGTTCATAGTCAATGCGGAAACGGCCACAGCCGCAACTTCTGTTTGCCGATGCTCCACAGCTTGGCCAACCCATGGGGCTCCACGATGAGGAACCACACGATCAGCGCACCGAAGACCATGAACTCGGTGTGCGAGATCGCTGCGGTGGAAATGGTCATACCCACCAGACCGCCCAGCCAGGGCAGGAACTGGTTCAGGAAAATGGGCAGCACCACGATGAAGGCCGCACCGAAGAAGCTGCCCATGATCGATCCCATGCCGCCGATGATCACCATGAACAGCAGCTGGAACGAGCGGTCGATGGAGAAGGCCGCAGGCTCCCAAGAGCCCAGGTGAACAAAGCCCCACAGGCCACCGGCCACACCGATGATGAAGGAGCTCACGGCGAAGGCGCTGAGCTTGGCGTACATGGGGCGGATGCCGATCACGGCAGCGGCCACGTCCATGTCGCGAATGGCCATCCACTCCCGGCCAATGGCCGAGCGCACCAGGTTTTTGGCCAGCAGCGCGAACACCACCAGGAAACCCAGGCAGAAGAGGTATTTTTCGACCGGGGTGTTGATGGTCCAGCCCAGCACGCTGAGGTTGGACACCGATACCGAACCCGATGCCGTGTTGTTGGTGAACCAGCCGATGCGCAGGAAGGCCCAGTCGCAGAAAAACTGCGCGGCCAGCGTGGCCACCGCCAGGTACAGGCCCTTGACGCGAAGACTGGGGATGCCGAAGAACATACCCACCAGGGTGGCGAAGAAGCCACCTGCGAGCAATGCCACGATCAGCGGCATGCCCTCGATGCGCACATAGGTGTTGTAGGCCATGTAGGCACCCACCGCCATGAAGGCGCCCGAGCCCAGGCTGATCTGCCCGCAGTAGCCCACCAGGATGTTCACCCCCAGCGCGGCCAGCGCCAGAATCAGGAACGGGATCAGGATGGCGCGGAACATGTATTCGTCGACCAGCAGCGGCACGCCGATGAAGGCGAACGCAATCAAGGCCAGGATGAGCCAGCGGTCCTGCGCGATCGGGAAGATCTGCTGATCGGTGCGGTAGGAGGTCTTGAACTGACCGTTTTCTCTGTAGAACATGTTCTTTTATTCCTCGGTAGTCCACTGTGTCCGGCGAGAAGTGCCTTGTCCCTGGCTCCCGTGGAACCGGCTCTGCCGGGCCACAGGGAGCGTCCCCCTCCCGCCGAAGGCGAGAGAGGGGGAAGACGCGAAGCGGCGCAGGGGGTGCTTCATATCTAAACTCGGTCAATGATTTTTTCGCCGAACAGTCCTTGTGGCCTGAACAGCAGGAAGACGAGCGCGAGCACATACGCAAACCAGATCTCGATGCCCCCGCCCACGTACGGGCCCAGGTACACCTCGGAAAGTTTTTCACCCACGCCGATGATCAGGCCGCCGATGATGGCGCCGGGCACCGAAGTCAGGCCGCCCAGGATGATCACGGGCAGGGCGCGCAGGGCCACGGTGGTGAGCGAAAACTGCACGCCCATCTTCGAGCCCCAGATGATCCCGGCCACCAGCGCGGTGATGCCGGCCACGAACCACACGATCACCCAGATGCGGTTGAGCGGAATGCCGATGGATTGGGCTGCCTGGTGGTCGTCGGCGACTGCGCGCAGTGCACGGCCGGTGCCGGTTTTCTGGAAGAACAGCGAAAGCACCATCACCAGCAGCGCGGCCACGCAGGCGGCGTACACGTCTTCCAGGTTGACCAGCACACCACCTTCAAATACGCCCTCGAACAGGAAGATCGGGTCCTTGGGCATGCCCACGTCGATCTGGTAGATGTCGGAGCCGAAGATGGTCTGACCCAGTCCGTCGAGGAAGTAGGTGATGCCCAGCGTGGCCATCAGCAGCGTCACGCCTTCCTGATTGACCAGATGGCGCAGCACCAGGCGCTCGATCAGCCAGGCCAGCACGAACATGAGCGCGCCCGCCAGGATGAAGGCGATCAGATTGCCCAGGAACTTGTCCTCAATGCCCAGCCAGCCGGGAATCCACCCCGAGAAGCGGGCCATGGCAAGTGCCGCAAACAACACCATTGCGCCTTGCGCGAAGTTGAAGACACCCGAAGCCTTGTAGATCAGCACAAAGCCCAGCGCCACCAGCGAATACAGCATGCCGGCCATGAGGCCACCAAGCAGAGTCTCTAAAAAGAATGCCATCTGGTTGTCTCCCTGTTCAGTGGCTCGTACCGAGGTAGGCGCTGATGACTTCTTCGTTGTTGCGCACTTCTTCAGGTGTGCCGTCGCCGATCTTCTTGCCGTAGTCAAGCACCACGACGCGGTCGGAGATGTCCATGACCACGCCCATGTCGTGCTCGATCAGCACGATGGTGGTGCCGAACTCGTCGTTCACATCCAGAATGAAACGGCTCATGTCCTGCTTCTCTTCCAGGTTCATGCCGGCCATGGGCTCGTCGAGCAACAGCACCTGCGGCTCCATCGCCAGCGCCCGCCCGAGGTCCACGCGCTTCTGCAGGCCGTAGGGCAACTGACCGACCGGGGTCTTGCGATGCGCCTGGATTTCGAGGAAGTCGATGATGTGTTCAACGAACTCGCGGTTGGCCTCTTCTTCTTTCTGTGCACCGCCGATGCCGAAGGGATTGCGAAACGCCTGGGCAAACAGGTTGCTCTTGATGCGCAGGTTGCGGCCCGTCATGATGTTGTCGATCACGCTCATGCCCTTGAACAGCGCCAGGTTCTGGAAGGTGCGGGCGATGCCCATTTCGGCCACCTGCCGGCTGTTCATGTGCTTGAAGGTCTGGCCCCGAAAGCTGATCGTGCCTTCCTGTGGCTGGTACACGCCGTTGATGCAGTTGAGCATCGAGCTCTTGCCGGCACCGTTGGGGCCGATGATGGCGCGCACCTCGTGTTCGCGCACATCGAAGCTGATGTCGGTCAGCGCCTTGACACCGCCGAAGCGCAAGCTGATGTTGTTGACGTCCAGAATGACGTCGCCTATTTTTTTTGTCATGCGGCCGCCTTCACAGGGGTGAATGTCCTGGCGTCGTCCACCTTGAGCGTGGCACTGACGGAGCCTGTGCGGCCATCCTCGAACTTCACCTGGGTCTCGATGTACTGCTCTTTCTGGTCGCCATACAGGGCGCTCACCAGGACGCCGTATTTCTCGGCAATGAAGCCGCGGCGGACCTTGTTGGTGCGGGTCAGTTCGCCATCGTCGGCGTCCAGCTCCTTGTGCAGCACCAGGAAGCGGCTGATCTGGCTGCCCGCCAGCAGTTCGTCGCGGCTGAGGTCGGCATTGACCTTCTCCACGCACTCGCGAATCAGTTCGTACACCTCGGGCTTTTGTGCCAGATCGGTGTAGCCGGCGTAGGGCAGGTTGCGCCGCTCGGCCCAGTTGCCCACGGCATCGAAGTCGATGTTGATCATCACGCACACCTTCTCGCGCTGGTCGCCGTAGGCCACGGCTTCCTTGATGTGCGAGAAGAACTTGAGTTTGTTCTCCACGTACTTGGGCGCAAACATGGCGCCGTCGTGTGCGCCACCCTTGATGCGGCCCACGTCTTTCACGCGGTCGATGATCTTCAGGTGACCCGATGCGTCGATGAAACCGGCGTCGCTGGTGTGGTACCAGCCATCGGCCGTGAGCACCTCGGACGTTGCTTCGGGGTTCTTGTAGTAGCCCTTGAGCAGGCCGGGCGACTTCACCAGGATTTCCCCGGTGTCGGACAGCTTGATCTCCACACCTTCACAGGGCACGCCCACGGTATCGGCGCGGGCTTCGTTGTCGGGCTGCAGGCACACGAACACCGCAGTTTCAGTGGAGCCGTAGAGCTGCTTGAGGTTGATGCCGATCGAGCGGTAGAAGCTGAACAGGTCGGGGCCGATGGCCTCACCGGCGGTGTAGGCCACGCGCACGCGGCTGAAGCCCAGGCTGTTGCGCAGCGGGCCGTACACCAGGGCGTTGCCCAGCGCGTATTTGATCGAATCCACCAGGCCAACCGACTTGCCGTCGAGCTTGTCCGGGCCCACGCGGCGTGCCACGTCCATGAAGTAGTGGAACATCTTGCGCTTGAGCAGGCCGGCGTCCTCCATGCGGATCATCACGCTGGTGAGCAGGCCCTCGAACACGCGCGGCGGTGCGAAGTAGTAGGTGGGCCCCACCTCCTTCAGGTCGATGGTGACGGTGGCGCCCGACTCCGGGCAGTTCACCACGTAGCCGGCCACCAGCCACTGCGCATAGGAAAAAATGTTCTGCCCGATCCACGCCGGGGGCAGGTAGGCCAGCACCTCGTCCTTGGGGGTGAGCTTGTCAAAGCGGGCGCCCACTGCGCCGCGGTCGATCAGCGTGTTGTGCGTGTGCACCACGCCCTTGGGGTTGCCGGTGGTGCCGGAGGTGAAAAACATCGCGGCCACGTCGTCCGGGCTGGCCATGGCCACCTGTTCGCGGAACACCTGCGGGTGCAGCTTGGCAAAGGCCTCGCCCGCCGCCATCAGCTCCTCCAGCGAGCTCAGACCGGGCTGGTCGTAGTTGCGCAGGCCGCGAGGGTCGTCGAAATAGATGTGGGCGAGTTGCGGGCAGCGGTCGCGGATCTCCAGCATCTTGTCGACCTGCTCCTGGTCTTCCACCACGGCGAAGCGCACATCGGCGTTGTTGATGGGGAACACGCATTCGGCGCCCACCGCGTCCTGGTACAGCGGCACCGGAATGGCACCGATGGACTGCGCCGCCAGCATGGTGGCGTACAGGCGTGGACGGTTCGCACCGATCACCACCATGTGCTCGCCGCGCTGCAGACCGGCCTGGTGCAGGCCGCAGGCGATGGCTTCCACCAGCTTCGCCATGCCGGCCCAGGTGGTGGTCTGCCAGATGCCGTATTCCTTCTCACGCATGGCCGGCGCGTCAGGGCGCTGCTGCGCGTGGTCCAGCAAGAGCCGGGGAAAAGTCGTTTGCATGCGTGTCTCCTGCGTCCGGGGCCGGGAGCCAGCACTCGCTGGTTCCACTGACCCGTTCAACAATGTGTCGTTCTGCTGCGCATGGTAGGCCTCTGTTTGACGTTATGTTGTCCGTCCGACGACAATCCCGGGGTTTTCTGCCTAGGACTTTCCCGTAGGGATCAACCCCATGCAAGCTGCTTCCCCCTCGCTGCGCGCGCTGCGCGAACGCGCCCGCACCCCCACCGACAAAGAGCTGGCCGAGATCCCGTGGCTGATCGGACTCACCGAGCCCGAGCGCGAACGCGCCATCAACGCCCTCGTCGTCACCGAGACCCAGGCCGGCGACTACATCTGCCGTATCGGACGGCCCGTGACCTATTGGTTCGGTCTGGTGGACGGTCTGCTCAAGATGAGCAACGACGACTCCATGGGCCCCGTCATCACCTTCACCGGCGTGGCCCCGGGCGGGTGGTTTGGTGAAGGCACGGTGCTCAAGCACGAGCAATACCGCTACAACATCCAGGCCCTGCGCAAAAGCCGCGTGGCCGGCCTGCCGGTGGAAACTTTCGACTGGCTGCTCGACCACTCCCTGGGTTTCAACCGCTTCGTCATGCACCAACTCAACGAGCGCCTGGGCCAGTTCATCGCCGCGCGCGAAATCGACCGCATTTCCAGCCCGGATCTGCGCGTCGCCCGCAACCTCGCCGCCCTGTTTCATCCGCTGCTCTCACCCAACGTGGGCGGTGTTCTGCGCATCACCCAGCAAGAACTGGCCTACTTGGTGGGCCTGTCGCGCCAGCGCGTCAACGAGGCGCTGTCCACGCTGTCTGCCAAGGGCTGGATCCGGGTGGAGTACGGGGGATTGCGGGTGCTGGATCTGCAGGCGTTACGCACGGGAGATCTGAATTCTTGATGCCATTTGCCATCCGTTCGAAGGTTTGGCATGTTCGTGATGCGCAAGCAAGGCAAACTACCGCCTCACCATCTTGAGTCAGGGGAGTCATGAGCCGCTTCATTCTGTTATTTGCGTTTCTGCTGATGGGCAGCACCGCCTGCAGCGTCACCGCACAGGACGCACAGGTTGCGGTCGCAGAATTGCCTGCTCCCGATCGCCCGTCCGCCGTCGCTGCTCAGCGTCTGCCCGCGTACGAGCCGCGGTTTGGGCGCACCCGGCCAGTGGTCGCCGTGGTGGGCGAAAACCACTACACCGAACTCACCGACTACGTGGTGCCCTACGGCATTCTCGCGGACTCAGGGGTGGCCGAGGTGTGGGCCCTGGCCACGCAGCCTGGGCCGATCCGCATGTTTCCGGCCCCGTTGAAGGTTGAGCCGCAGGCCACCACCGCGGCGTTCGACAGCCGCTTCCCCGATGGGGCCGACTACGTCATCGTGCCCGCCGTCCACCGCGACGACGACCCCACGCTCATCGCCTGGGTCACGGCGCAGGCGCGCAAGGGTGCCACCATCGTGGGTGTGTGCGACGGCGTGTGGGTACTGGCGCGCGCGGGCCTGCTCAATGGCCGCAAAGCCACCGGCCACTGGTACGCCTTCCAGGATCTGCGCAAGAAATTTCCACAGACCGATTGGCAGACCGACCGGCGCTATGTCGCCGATGGCAAGCTCATCACCACCACCGGCGTGACCGCGACCATACCTGTCTCATTTGCCTTGGTCGAAGCCATTGCGGGAACTGGCCGCGCCACCGGCGTGGCCGCTTCGCTGGGCGGCAGTGAGGCTTCCCTGTCGCCAGCCCATTCCAGCCAGCGCTTCCAGTTCGCGTGGCGTCACAAGTTCACCGTGGCGGGCAACTTCCTGTCGTTCTGGGCACACGAAGACGTGGGCATTGCGGTGGCGCCCGGTGTCGACGAGATCGCGCTGGCCCTGCAGGCCGAGGTCTACTCGGCCACCTACCGCTCCACGGCCTACACCGTCGCGCCGCAGCCGGGGTCTTTCAAGACCCGGCGCGGCCTCACCATCATTCCCGATCGTGTTGCCGGCAAGGACGCACCCCGTCGCCTGCTGCCGCCTCTTGACGAAGCGCGTCCGCTGCAGGCGCTCGACCAGGCGCTCAAGGGCATCGAGGCCGACTACGGCCCGCGCACCGCGGCCTGGGTGGCGTTGCAGATGGAGTACATCGGTAACTGAAGCCGTTGGTACATCCAATCTGGGATGATCCCCCCATGACCACCGACAAGAAGCCCGGCACGCTCAAGCTCACGCCGGCAGCCTCCAAAAAGAAACCCACCGATCCGTTTGCGCCACGCCGCGCCCCCGTGCGTCCGCCCGGCCCGGCCCGTGCCAAAAGCGTGTCCGCCTCGGCACCCAAACCGCCGCGTGAGCCCGCTCAAGGCTCCGGCGGCAGGCGCGCAGGCCCCGAGGTTGATCGCAATGAGCGTCCGCGTTATGGCGCAGACCGGCCAGCCAGCGACCGGCCTGTAGGCCCGCGACCCACCGGCGACCGTCCTCGGTCCGGCCCACCTGAGGCGGCACGCGACAGCGACCGCAACTGGAACGAGCGTCCAGCCCCTCGCCGAGCCGACCCGCCCTATGGCACAGACCGCCCGCAACGAACACCTACCGCCGCACCGCGCCCCTCCCAACCCCACCGGCCCGACCTCGCCCGCGTCGGCAACGTGCGTGGCGAAATCCGCCTCAACAAACGCATGGCCGACCTCGGCCTGTGTTCGCGCCGCGAAGCCGACGAATGGATCGCGCGCGGCTGGGTGCTGGTCAATGGCGAGCCCGCGGTCATGGGCATGCCCGTGGCGCCCGACGCCCAGGTGGAGGTGCTGCCGCAGGCCCGCCACCAGCAGGCTGGGCAGGTCACCATCCTGCTGCACAAGCCCATGGGCTATGTGAGCGGCCAGCCCGAAGACGGCCACGAAGCCGCCGCCACCCTGATCGGCGCGCCCAGCCAGTGGCGTGGCGATGCCCGCCACCCGGCCGACAACCGCCGCTTCGCCCCCGAACACACCCGCGGCCTCGCTCCTTGCGGCCGGCTCGACATCGACTCCGTCGGCCTGCTCGTGCTCACGCAAGACGGCCGCATTGCGCGCCAGTTGATCGGCGAGAGCAGCGGCATCGAAAAGGAATACCTGGTGCGCGTGCACTGGGCGCCCAACGGCCCGCAAGGCGCGGGCGTGGTCACACAGAACGTGCAGGCCGTCTTCCCCGCCGACAAACTCGCCCTGCTGCGCCACGGGCTGAGCCTGGACGACCAGCCCTTGAAGCCCGCGCAGGTCGACTGGATGAACCCCGAGCAACTGCGCTTCATCCTCAAGGAAGGCAAGAAGCGCCAGATCCGCCGCATGTGCGAACAGGTGGGCCTGCACGTGGTGGGCCTCAAGCGCATCCGCATCGGCAAGGTGGTGCTGGGCAATCTGCCGGTGGGGCAGTGGCGCTATCTGGGGGCAGAGGAGTCGTTCTGAATGTCGGCGCTGGCCGCTGCGAGCTTCGGGCCTCGCTGGCGGCGTTTGGCGCAGCCCAGCGGGTGAAGCTGTCACGGTCCGGGCGATTTTGCATTTACGCATGCAGGCCATGCGACCCTGGATCTCGACATTGTGTAAACGCGCCGCCGGGTGGATACTTGGCTTGTAACAGGTGAAACAGTGCGCTGCAGAGCTCGGCGGTGAGGCGCCGAGCATTCGAGGTTGACGCGTGGCAAGACCGAACCGAGGAGACCGATCATGACCAAGATGAAGGCACCCCGGCTCTCGAAGGGCTTGGCGCAGCGCATCTTCTGTATGTCCGGTCGGGTCGCGCTCGTTCTGACACCCGGCTTGTTGCTGTGGGCATTGCCCGAAGCCTTGGCCGTCGAATCGTCAGGGCGTCCGGCCACAGACGTGGCCGACATGGACATCGCAGAGTTGGTCAACGTCAGGGTTTCCCCCTTCGAGGTCTCCACCCATCTGGACCGGGGTTACCGCGCCTCGAATTCGGTATCAGGCTCCCGCTTCGATGCGCCGATCCGCGATCTGCCGTTCGCCATCCAGGCGTTCACCCAGTCCTTCATCCAGGACCAGAAGCCGCAGAACCTCTTCGACATCGCGCGCTACTCGCCGGGCGTCACCTACCGCAGCAACGACTTCAACGAGGGCAACGCCAACCTCGCCATCCGCGGCTTCGCCGTGAGCGCCACGCCCGGCAATGTTCAGGTCTTGCGCGATGGCTTCTACGGCCCCTCGATCTTCGACTTCACCAACCTTTCGCGCGTGGAAGTCGTCAAGGGGCCGGCTTCGTTTCTTTATGGGCAAGTGGCTCCGGGCGGCATCGTCAACGTCATCACCAAAAACCCGCAGCGCACGTTTTCCGCCAGGGCCGAGGCGCGGACGGGCTCCTACGGTCAACACCGTGTGGAAGCCGACGTGACCGGCCCGGCCACGGAAACGCTCTTCTACCGTATCGCGGCCTCCTACGATCAGGACATCGACTACTGGAAGCCCTACGACGCCCATTCCCGGAACATCGCGCCCTCCCTGCTCTGGCAGCCCACCGAACGCCTCAGTGTGTCGCTCAAGTACGAGGCATTCGACAAGACCGAAACGCCGCAGGTCATGCAGAAACCCGGCTACAACACACAGAGCGGTATCGCGCCGTCCCCGGCCGACCCGAACCTTTCCGGTGTCGACGTGCCCGGCCTGCCGGACAACTGGAACAGCATGTCCTACGCGGACTACCGCCGCAGCAAGACCCGGTCAACGAGCGCCTGGATCGACTTCAAGGCAGATGACCGCTGGAACCTGCGCGCGGGTTATGCCCGCCAGTCGTATGAGATCGATGCGCTTTTCTCCGGCAACCTCGGCATGGCCAACAATGCCACGCGCCTGCAGGGCCGCCGCCTGCGGGGCCAGACGTACACCAATGCCGACGACACCCTGGGGGCCCATGCCGTCGGCAAATACCAGCTGGGCGAAACCAGCCTGCGCCTGCTGGTCGGTGGGCAATACAGCCGCCGCCGCTTCGACAACTGGGCCGCACAGGCGCCCAACGACCCGGCACTCGGCAGCGATCCCACGGCGTCGCCGCTGCCGCTGTGGGACCTGAGCGATCCTTCCACCTGGAACCGCCACGTCTCGATCCCACGTTCCGCGCTGACGGAGAACGCGACCGACACGCGCACCGACTATGTCGACAAGTCGATCTATGGCGGCTCGACCTTTGGCTTCTTCGACGATCGCCTGCTGGTGCTCGCAGGCTGGCGCAGAACCGCAACCGAGAGCCAGCTCGACAACCACCTGACGGGGGTGTCCCAGGAAAAAATCACCGCCAGTGCGGTGACCCCTCAATACGGCGTGTTGTACAAGTTCACCCCGGGGCTCTCTGCATTCGCCTCCTACGCCGAATCCTTTGTTCCTGGTACACAGATCCTGCGCAACCCCGACGGGACAAGCAGAGCGGCAGAACCCACCCGGGGCCGGGGCCACGACGTCGGCCTCAAGGCCGATCTGTTCGATGGCCGTCTCTCCGGCACGCTCACGTACTTCGACATCCGCAACAGGAACATCGTCAATGACCTGGCCGTCACGGATGCGCAGGGCAGTGTGGTCATCTACAACGTGCAGAGCGGCGAACAGCGCTCGCGCGGCTTCGAACTGGACACGACGGCCGCGCTTACCGACAACTGGCAGCTGTACTTCTCTTACAGCCGCATGAAGGCCCGCATCACCGAGTTCAGTGGCAACGATGCCGCGATCCTGGCCCAGGATCCGGCCACGCTCGACGCTTCAGGACGGACGAACTACAAGAACGTGCTGCGCTTCCACAACGCACCCTTGCAGATGAGCGCGCCGCATCTCGCCAACCTCTGGACGCGCTACAACTTCACGCAGCCCGGGTTGCATGGGCTCTACCTCGTCGGCGGCGCCAACTTCGTGCGCGACCAGACGATCCTGCCGGACAGTCCGGCCTCGTCCCGCCAGACCTACACGCTCATCAATGCCGGCATCGGCTACGCCTGGCAGTCGTTTGGCCGACGGATGAGTGTCGACCTCATGGGCAAGAACCTCCGCGACGAGAAGTACCGGCCCTCGCAAAGCACGCGCGGACGCCCCCGCGAGTTCCAGCTCACCTACGTGGCGAGGTTCTGATGCCGAGCAAATCCATGAGAACCAACCTCCGTCTGTGGGTCATTGCGCTGTTGTGGATGTGGTACCTGCCCGGTCTGGTCGCCAGCCAGGATCTGGCGCCAGCCAACCCGAACCGGGTCAAGGCCGCGTTTCTGCGCAATTTCGCCCATTACGTCAGCTGGCCGGCCAACGCCTTTCCCGACAGCAGCACGCCCTGGCACATCTGCGTCCTTGGGCCGGATCCTTTTGGTGACATTCTGGAAACGAGCCTGCAGGGCCGCACGGAGCAAGGACGCTCATTTGAAGTGTTCCGCGCCGAAACGCTGGATCAGCTGCCGACGTGCCAGATGGTTTTTCTCAGCGACAAGGACGATGCCAGGCGCCGAGCCGCCCTCGATAAGTTGAAGAACAAGCCGATCCTGACGGTGGGTGATGCGCCGGAATTTCTGCGCGAAGGAGGCACCATCCGTTTTCAGGTCGACGACAGGGTGCGTCTGAGCATCAACCTGGATCAGGCCCGCATCGCGGCGCTGACCATTCAGACCCGCATGCTGGAAGTCTCCAGCGAGGTGCTCGACAACGGTGTGGTCCGGAAGATGAGGTAGTTGATGTTCCGCCACCTGAGCATCCACAAGCGACTCACGTTGGTTCTCTGGGGAACGGCCCTGCTGGCATTCGTGGCGGCGGCTGCCGGGCTGCTGCTCTATCAAGCCCTGACCCTGGAAAACCGCGCCCGGCAGATCATGGAACCGTACGCGCAAATGGTCGCCGTCGGCACGGACGCGGCCGTGGCCTTCGCTGATCCGGTGCGGGCACAGGAAATCCTCGATACCTTGCGAGCCAACTCGCAGATTCTGGAGGCGGAAATCGTCCTGGACGATGGTCGCCGTCTGGCCAGTTTCAGCAACGCGCTGGATGCAGGGCAACTGCCGCTGGCAGGGCAACCGGACGGCATCTACCTCGGCACCGGTGCCGCACAACTGGTGCAAGGCCTGCCGAAAGGCGGTCGCCTGCGCATCAGCATGGGGCTGGAGCAGCTCAGCGCACAGGCACACCAGGCCATGTGGATCTTTGGCGCAGGCATGCTCATTTTGCTGGCCGCCACGCTCGTCCAGATGGCCGTGCTGCGGCGAACCATCGTGCGTCCCATCGCTTCGCTGACCGAGGCGACCGAGCGGGTTCGTGCCGGGGCAGACTACCTGCACCGGATGCCGGTCTCCGGCGCCGACGAACTGGCCCGGCTTGGCCAGAGCTTCAACGCCATGCTCGATGGCATCCAGCAGCGGGAAGACGACCTGCGCCGCCTGGCCACTTTCCAGCGCACCATTCTGGCCAACGCGGCCTATTGCATCATTTCGGTCGCGCCCGATGGGGTGGTCACCAGTTTCAACCCAGCCGCCGAGCGTCTGCTGGGCTACACCGCCGAGGAGGTCGCCGGAAAACAGACCCCCGCGCTTTGGCACGATGCCCAAGAAATGGCGCAACACGCCCGGTTCCTGACTGCTGAACTGGGCGAGAAGATCTCGCCGGGATTCGAGGTGTTCGCCGCCCGCCCGCGCCGCGGCCTGCCCGAAGAACGGGAGTGGACCCTCACACGCAAGGACGGCACGCGCGTACCGGCGAACCTTTCCGTCACCGCCTTGCGAGACGAGGAGGGCAACATCACCGGCTTCGTGGGCCTGGTCTACGACCTCACCGAGCGCAAACAGGTGGAAGCAGAAATCCACCAGCTCAACCAGGAACTTGAGCAGCGCGTCGCCGAACGCACCGCCCAGCTGACAGAGGCCAACAAGGAGCTGGAAGCCTTCGCCTACTCCGTTTCACACGACCTGCGCTCGCCGCTGCGGCACATCGACGGCTTTCTCGGCCTGCTCAAGGAGCAACCCGGCGTCTCCTTCGACGCGCAGAGCGCGCATTACATGGACACCATCGCCAAGGCGGTCAAGCGCATGGGTGAGCTGATCGACGACCTGCTGTCCTTTTCCCGCATGGGCCGCCAGGAAATGTCCAAGGCGCCCGTCAATCTGGGGGTGCTGGTGAACGAGGTCATCCACGAGTTTGAGCCGGAAGCCGAGCACCGGGTCATCGACTGGCGCATCGGCGAATTGCCGGTGGTTTTTGGCGACTGCGCCATGCTGCGGGTCGTGTTGGCCAATCTGATCTCAAACGCCCTGAAATTCACCCAGACACGAGAGCAGACGGTGATCGAGATCGGCGCCTTGCCCGATGAACCGGGGCACGAGAACGAAACCGTGGTCTTCGTACGCGACAACGGCGTGGGTTTCGACATGCGCTACGCCAACAAGCTGTTTGGTGTCTTCGAGCGTCTGCACAGCTTCAAGGAATTTGAAGGCACCGGAATCGGTTTGGCCAACGTGAACCGCGTGATTTCCAGAAACGGCGGAACCACATGGGCCGAAGGCAAGGTGGGCGTCGGCGCGACCTTCTACTTCTCGCTCCCGCGGGAAAAACCGGCGACGCAGGCCAAGAGCGCCCCGTGCCAGGCGGCAGCCCCCCACGCATTTCCCCCGCGCGAGGGCTTTGCTGTGCATGTCGATCGTGAAGCGGGTCGAACTCTGCCCCAATAGCCGACCCTCAGATCGCGCGGCCGCCATAGAGTGCTGCCCCCATCGCCAACGCCATGCCCCGGCCACAATGGCGCATGACATCGCCCAACGACCCCCCACGCAGCTTGCGCCGCCACCTGCGCCTTTCCGACCTGCGTGCCGCCGCCCAGCTCGCCGTTCAGGCCACCCACGGTGTGATCGACATCACCGAAGGGGTGCACCAGTCGGTGCGCAATCGGCTGGGCTTGTCCAGTGGGGCGGTGCCTGAACAGACCGGGGGGCTGACCGGGCAGGTTTACCGAGGCGTGCGCGGTGCGACCCAGCTGGTGAGCCATGCCACCGATGCGCTGCTGGGTGCGCTGCTGCCCTTGCTGGACGACCCGGCCAAACACCCCGAGTCCTCACCGGCGCGCGAGGCCGTGCTGGCGGCGCTCAATGGGGTGATGGGCGACAAGCTGCTGGCCATGGGCAATGCGTTGGCGCAGCCGATGGAGCTGCGGCACGGTGGTCAAACCCTGAGCATGACGCCCGACGGCCTGGCGGAGCAATTGAAAGCGACCACCGGCACCCCCGCCAGCCCGCACCTGCTGCTGCTGGCCCACGGCCTGTGCATGAACGACACGCAGTGGCGCCGCGCCGGGCACGACCACGGCGAGCACCTGGCCCAGGCGCTGGGCTGCACCCCGGTCTACCTGCGCTACAACAGCGGCTTGCACACCTCGGTCAACGGTCGCGAACTGGCATTGATGCTGGAACAGCTGATGACCGTGTGGCCGGTGCCGTTGCAGCGGATCACCCTGTTGGGCCACAGCATGGGCGGACTGGTATTCCGCTCTGCGGTCCATGTGGCGCGTGAAGCAGGGTTGCAGTGGCCGAACCTGCTGCGCGAGCTGGTGTTTCTGGGCACACCGCACCATGGCGCGCCGCTGGAACGTGCCGGCCACGGGGTGGACCTGCTGCTGGCCGCCACGCCGTTCACCGCGCCGTTTGCCAGGCTGGGCCGGCTGCGCAGCGCAGGCATCACCGACCTGCGTCACGGCCATGTGCAGGACGCCGACTGGCAAGGCCGCGACCTGTTCGCTTCACCCGAAGACCACCGCGTGCCGCTGCCCTTGCCTGAAGGCGTGGACTGTTTTGCCGTGGCAGGCACACTCGCCGGCCAGCGAGGCGCGCTTGCCGACAGGCTGATGGGCGATGGCCTGGTGCGACTCAGCAGTGCGCTGGGCCAGCACGATCAGCCGGCGCGCCAGCTGCGCTTTGACAAGCGCCGCCAGCGCATCTTCTACCGCACCGGTCATCTGGATCTGCTCGCCAGCCCGAAGGTGGCGATGCAGTTGCAGCAGTGGCTGGTGCCAGCGCCCTCTTACTCTTAGAACGTGACCACCACCTTGCCGAAGGCGCCCCGGGCCAGGTGGTCCAGTGCGGCGGGCAGTTCGCTCGCCGCGTAAGTGGCGGCGATGGCGGGCGTGAGCCGGTTCACGTCGATGGCGCGCACCAGGTCTTCCAGGGCGCGGCGGTGCCCCACGTTGATGCCTTGCAGCACGGTCTGGTGGCGGATCAGCGGGTAGGCGGACGTGCCGATGCGGTCCCCGTCCAGCACGCCAATGACCGACAGCCTGCCGCCCGGCGCCAGGGCTTGCACCGAACGTTCCACGTTGGCGCCGCCCACCAGTTCCAGCACATGGTCGGCGCCCTGGCCCTGGGTCAGTTCGCGCAGTTCGGCGATCCAGTCGCCATCACGTGCCAGGGCATGGCTGGCGCCCATGGCCAGCACCTGGGCGCGCTTGGCCGGATCGCCAGAGACCACCACCGTGCGCGCACCATGCAAACGTGCCAGTTGCAGGCCGAACAGCGCAACACCGCCCGTGCCGTGAATCAGCACCGTCTGGCCGGCCCGCAGCCCGCCCTGTTCGATCAGCGCAAACCAGGCGGTCAGGGCCGCGCAGGGCAGGGTGCTGGCCTGCGCGAGGTTCAGGGTGGTGGGTGCGGCCGCGACCCATTGCGCATCCAGCAGCACATGGGAGGCCAGCATGCCTGGGCCGGGACCGCCCAGGGGAAAGACCTCGGGTGAAGGTCTGCCGTCGATCCAGCCCGCGTAAAAGGTGCTGATCACTTCGTCGCCCGCTTGCCAGCGTTTGACGCCATCGCCCACTGCCATCACGCGGCCCGCCATGTCGGAGCCCGGCGTCCAGGGACCGGTGAAGGGCGCACCCATGCCGTTGTCGATCATCAGCAGATCGCGGAAGTTGAGCGAAGCGGCGGCCACCTGCACCAGGATCTGGCCCGGTCCGGGGGTGGGCATGGGGGCTTCGACGTAGGCCAGGTGCTGGCGGCCATAGTCGCTGAGTTGCCAGCGGGAAAGGGTCTTGGGGGTGTCGGTCATGGTGTGAATGCTTGAAGGGTTGAAACCAGCGATCGATGCTATTGGTTCCTAAATAAAGCGTGTGGTGGATAATTTTCAACACAATGTTGAACAAAGGTTGTCAATGAGCGAGCAGTTTCGGGGCGTGGAGGAGTTCGTGGCCGCGGTGGAAGTCGGCAGCTTTGCGCAAGCGGCGCAGCGCCTGCACATCACGCGCTCGGCGGTGGCCAAGAGCATTTCGGTGATGGAGTCGCGCCTGGGCGTGCGGCTGTTCCACCGCACCACCCGCAGCCAGAGCCTGACCGATGAAGGCGCTGCCTGCTATGAGCGCTGCCGCCGCGCGCTGCAGGAACTGGAGGCCGCGAAGCAGGAGATCGACGCCGGGCGCCTGGTGCCCACCGGGCGGGTGCGCGTGTCCATGCCCGACGTGGTGGGGCGCCGCTGCGTGGTGCCCCTGCTGCTGGAGCTGGCGCAGCAACACCCCGAACTGGTGCTGGAGGTGTCGCTGAACGACCGGCGCGTGGACCTGGTGGAAGACGGTGTGGACGTGGCGCTGCGCAGCGGTGCGCTGCCCGACAGCGCGGTGCTGTCGGCGCGATCCGTGGGGCACCAGTGGATGGGGTTGTATGCCGCGCCGGCCTACCTGGCGGCCAGAGGCAGACCCGCTGGTCTGGCCGATCTGCGTGCGCAGCAGGCGGCGCACCGCTTCATCGTCTATGGTCGGCCTGGCGCTTCGGGTTTGTGGCGGTTTGCGAGTGGCGAACAGTCTGAAGACACCTTGGCCATTCCCGCGCCGGCCCTGGTGTTCGACAGCATCGAGGCCATGTGTGCCTCCGCCGTGGCCGGGCTCGGCCTGGTACGCCTGCCGAAATGGCTGGTGGCACCGGCCGTGGCCTCTGGCCAGTTGCTGCAGGTGTTTGAAGAGCCGCAGCCCTTTGGCTTTCCCATGCATCTGCTGTGGCCGCACAGCCGGCGTCTACCGCTGAAGAACCGGGTGGTGATTGACCTGCTCGCAGAAAGGCTGCCGGGCATGCTGGCGGCCTCTTGAAACCGCGCCAGCCACCGCCATCTGAGTCCCGGCCCGGCCTTGCCAAAATGGCCGGGTCTGCGGTCCGGTGCCAGAATGCCGGTCCGCGCCATGCGCTGTTTCGTTCCGGTGTGCGCCGGTCTGTCGTTTTCCAGCCAACTGAAATCATGAGCAAACAAACCCTGTCCTTCCAGGCCGAGGTGGCACAGCTGCTGCACCTCGTCACCCATTCGCTGTATTCCAACCCCGACATCTTCCTGCGCGAGCTGGTCTCCAACGCGTCGGACGCCTGCGACAAGCTGCGTTTTGAAGCCTTGAACAACAGCGCCCTGTACGAAGACGCCCCCAACCTGGAAGTGCGGGTGGCCTTCGACAAGACCGCCAAGACCATCACCATCACCGACAACGGCATCGGCATGAGCCTGGCCGAAGCGGTGGAGCACCTGGGCACCATCGCCAAAAGCGGCACCAAGGACTTCGTGAGCCGCCTCAGCGGCGACCAGAAGCAGGACGCGCAGTTGATTGGCCAGTTCGGCGTGGGCTTTTATTCGGGCTTTATCGTGGCCGACAAGATCACGGTGGAAAGCCGCCGCGCCGGTCTGCCGGCGGCCGAAGGCGTGCGCTGGGTCAGTGGCGGCACCGGTGACTTCGAGGTGGAGAACATCGAGCGCGCCGCGCGCGGCACCAGTGTGATCCTGCACCTGCGCGACGACAAGACCGAATACCTGAGCCACTGGAAGCTCAAGCAGATCATCGGCAAGTACTCCGACCACATCAGCCTGCCCATCCTGATGCAGAAGGAAGAGTGGGACGCCGAGAAGAGCGAGTACGTGCAGAAAGACGAGTGGGAAGCCGTCAACTCCGCCAACGCCCTGTGGGCGCGCAGCAAAAAAGACGTGAGCGACGAGCAGTACGCCGAGTTCTACAAGAACATCAGCTACGACAGCGAAGCGCCGCTGGCCTGGAGCCACAACCGGGTCGAAGGCAGCACCGAGTACACGCAACTGCTCTACATCCCCGCCAAGGCCCCGCACGACCTCTGGAACCGCGACCGCAAGGCCGGCATCAAGCTGTACGTGAAGCGCGTGTTCATCATGGACGAGGCCGAGGCGCTCATGCCGTCGTACCTGCGCTGGGTCAAGGGCGTGGTCGACTCGGCCGACCTGCCGCTCAACGTGAGCCGCGAACTGCTGCAGGAAAGCCGCGACGTGAAGGCCATTCGCGAGGGCAACACCCGCCGCGTGCTGGCCATGCTGGAAGACATGGCCAAGAAAGACGTGGCGCCCAAAGCGGAAGACAAGGCTGAAGTGGTTTCCGCCGAAGACAAGGCCGCCGCCGAGAAAGAGGCCGGCAAGTATTCGGCCTTCTATGCCGAATTCGGCTCGGTGCTGAAAGAAGGCCTGGGCGAAGACTTCGCCAACCGCGACAAGATCGCCAAACTGCTGCGCTTCGCCAGCACCACCACCGACACGGTGAGCGTGGGTTTTGCCGACTACAAGGCGCGCATGAAGGAAGGCCAGGAGGCCATCTACTACATCACCGCCGACACCCTGGCCGCCGCCAAGAACAGCCCGCAGCTGGAGGTGTTCAAGAAGAAGGGCATCGAAGTGCTGCTGATGGCCGACCGCGTTGACGAGTGGGCGCTGTCGCACCTGAACGAATTTGACGGCACGCCGCTGCAAAGCGTGGCCAAGGGCTCGGTCGACCTGGGCAAGCTGCAGGACGAGGAAGAGAAAAAGGCCGCTGAAGCCGCCGCCGAAACCTTTAAGCCGTTGCTGGAGAAGCTCAAGGAGAGCCTGAGGGACAAGGCCAAGGACGTCCGCGTGACCACCCGCTTGGTCGATTCGCCCGCCTGTCTGGTGGTGGAAGACCACGGCATGAGCACCCAGCTCGCCCGCCTGCTCAAACAGGCAGGCCAGCAGGCACCCGATGTCAAGCCCATCCTGGAGGTGAACGCCGACCACGCGCTGGTGAAGAAGCTCGAAGGCAGTGCTCACTTCGACGACCTGGCGCACATCCTGTTTGACCAGGCCCTGCTGGCCGAAGGCGGTCTGCCGGATGATCCGGCTGCGTATGTGAAGCGGGTGAACGCGCTGCTGGTTTGACGTCCAGGCGCCATCGGGCAGTCACCACCTGGGTGGAAGCGAGGCCACCCGAACATGCCGTACCGCCGCGCTGCGCTGCGTCGAGCCAGCGCCGCCAGCGGCCACGGTGTTTGCAAAGAACAAGCCCGACCGGTGAGAGCCGGTTCGGGCTTTTGTGTCTGGAAGCTGGCGGTGTTGCATGCAGGTGAAGGCGCGTGACGCAAATCACGCGAGGTGACTACACTCGCGCTCGGGACCTTCAAATCTGGCTGACGCCTTGCTCGGCCTCTCACTTGTTGATAGCAACCAAGCCGTGCATTTTCAGCGTCCATTCGATCCCGTCGTCACCTTCCGCAACAGCCAGGGCGAGGCCGCCCGCGGAACCCTGACCAGCCTGCAACGCCGCTCGCTGGTGATGGAGGTCTACAACCCTTACTCCATCGTGCAGGTCAGCGAGGTGCTCAGCGAGTTGAATATCCGCTCGGGGGATCGCAGCCTTTACAAGGGCAAGGCGGTGGTGGTGAGCCTGCTCAACACCGGGCTGATGGCCGTGGTTTCGCTGGCACTGATTGACGAGTGGTCCGATCTGACCATGACTCGTGGCGAGTCTGGCAGTGTGGGCGAGCAGGCCCAGCGGTTTGTGGAAGGCTGGTTTGAGCGATTCAAGATCAAGCGTGGTTACTTGGTGGCGGTGAGCGAGATACGGGCCTATCTCACCGAGGTATCGCGATGGACCGACCATGCCGACTTTTCCAGCGCCTTGCCCAGGGAAGCAGACGGTCGTGTGGTGCCGGCGGTCTTTCAGGAAATTGCATCGCCCGTAATGGCGGCGGCGGCTGATTACTTTGCTGCACTGGAGGCCGAAACACGTGATGTGCCCGAGGAGGATCTGGCCACCTACCGAAGCTTTGCGCAGGCCTCCTTGCACCCGTTGCTGCTTCGCGCGCCATTTGTGTACCGCACGTTTGCCAAACCGCTCGGCTATGCAGGCGACTACGAAATGGTGAATCAGATCCTGTCGGATCCCCAGCAGGGAGGTACCACCTACTTCCAGATGATCAACGCCCTGTTCCTGCAGTCTGCGGTGGCGCAGGCACACCGCAACCGCATCGACATTTTGGTGGCGCATTTGCAAAGAGCCACCGAGCAGGCGCAGACACTGGGCAGGCCGGTGCGCATTTTGAACATCGGTTGCGGTCCGGCGGCGGAGATCGAACGCTTTCTGCTGGGTGGTGGCGACCCGGGCAGCGCACACTTCACACTGCTGGACTTCAGCGAAGTGACCCTGGAGCACACCCGCGAGAAAATGCAGACCGTTGGCCGGAAGCTGGGCAAGCTCGTTCAGTTTCAGCTTGTCAACGATTCGGTACACAACCTGCTCAAGCGTGCCACCCGTGCAGATGCCACCGATGCGAGCGAAGCCTACGACTTTGCCTACTGTGCTGGCCTGTTCGACTACCTGTCCGACAAGGTCTGCAGCCGGCTGCTGGAGTACATGCACGCCAGAACCCGTCCGGGCGGACAGGTGCTGGTCACCAACGTTCACGCCAGCAATTCGCAGCGGGGGGTCATGGAGCACGTGCTGGAGTGGTACCTGATCTACCGCGACGAAGCCCGCTTGCAAGGGGTCTTGCCAAGCCGGCGCAGCGACGAAAAGATCTTTACCGATGCGACTGGTGTGAACGTGTTTGCGTCGTTTCATGTGCCCGCGCTTGAGCGGGCAACCGTCTCGTGACCGCAGCTACCGCACAGTCACTGCGAGTGGCCGTGCAGGATGTGCGGCTCGCATTCAGCAAGACCGGCTGCGTCACATCGGCTGTGCTGGTGCTGGCAGGGGTGGGGCTGGATCTGGCGGTCTATCCTGAGCATGCACCCACGTTTCTGCTGGTTCGTGTACTGGTGGCTGCGGCCACCTTGCTGATTCTCCGGGTCATACAGGGAGAGTTTGGGCGGCGCAATGTGCGCGTGCTGACCCTGTTGTGGCTGGCGCTTCCGCAAATCATGATCGCGTGGATGATCGCCCAGACTGAGGGCGCGGCGTCGATCTACTTCGTGGGGCTTCACCTCGCCCTGTACGCCGTGGGCATGATCGTGCCGATCAGCTACCTCGAAGGGCTTGGGTTTGGCGTGTTCACCTGCCTCATCTATGTCGCTGCTTGCTTCTGGTATGCAGGGGGCATTGTTTCGTCGGGCCAGTTCATCGCGCACCTGTTGTTCACGGCCTTTTCGGCCATCATCTGCGTGGGGTGTACCTATTTTGCTGAACTCAGCCGACTTCGCCTGTTCGCCCTGAGGGAGCAGGTGGCCGAACAGAATGCCCGCCTGCAAGAGAGCAACCGCACCCTCGCCGAAGTCAAAGGCCAACTGATCCAGCGCGAAAAGATGGCCGCCATCGGCACACTCTCGGCCGGCCTGCTGCACGAGCTGAACAACCCCGTGAACTACAGCCTGATGGCCATCAACATGGGTTTGACCTGCCCGGGTGCCAAGAGCGACGCCATGCTCAAGGAGAGCCTGGACGATGCGCTGGAAGGCATGCAGCGGGTGCAGAACATCGTCTCCGACCTCAAGACCTTCGCCTACCAGAAGCCGGGGCAAGACAGCCAGCGGCCCTTCCTGCTGGAAAACGCCGTGCGTTCGGCGGTGCGGCTGTCGGGCTACGATCTCAAGGGCATCGAGGTCGCGATCGATCTGCCGCAGGACACCCATGCCCTGGGCGACGAGCCCGCGATCATAGGCGTTCTGATCAACCTGCTGAGCAACGCCGCCCATGCCGTGCACGCCGCCGAACGGGCCGCGCCGCGCATCGATTTGAAGGTCGCGGTGCGAGGCGATCGCCTGGGCATTTCCGTGCGCGACAACGGGCGCGGCATCGAGCCCGACAACGTGGGGCGCGTCTTCGAGCCGTTTTTCACCACCCGCGACGTGGGTGCCGGCCTGGGCCTGGGTTTGAGCGTGAGCTACGGCATCGTGCAGCGCCACGGTGGTACGCTGACGGTGGACAGCGTGCTGGGCGCGTGGACCGAATTCACTTTTGATTTGCCGAGACCCGAATGAACACGGAAGCGAACGGTGCCAGACAGGCCCCCAAGGGCCCCCATGCCATCCTGATGGTGGACGACGAGGTGCACGCCTGCAAATGGTTTGCGCGCCTGTACGGCAACGAATTCACCGTGCTGACCGCCAACAGCGTGGACCAGGCGATGGCGCTGCTCGCGCAACGGGGGCACGAGGTGGCGGTGCTGCTCACCGACTACGCCATGCCCGCGCGCGACGGGGTGGCCCTGCTCAGTGCGGTTCGGCGGGAATACCCGCACGTGGCCCGCTTGCTGGTGTCTGCCTATGCCGACAAGGACATGGCCCTCTCGGCCGTCAACCAGGGCCAGGTGGAGGCGATTCTCGAAAAGCCGCTGGATGAGGCGCTGACCCGGCAAACCCTCCGCGAGGCCTTGGCGACCGGCTTGCAGCGCAGCCGTCAGAATGCCTTGCTCGAACGCCGCGAGGCCGCGCTGCGTGAGACGCTCGGGTTTCTCGCGCACGAGGTCGCCTCCCCTCTGGCCACTGTGCGGGGCTATCTGTCGGCCATGCGCGAACGCCACCGCGATGTCCCGGAAGGCGAGGGCGGTCTGGCCTACATCGCCCAGCAAAAACCCGGCGACGTGCTGTTCATGATCGAAGCCGCCCAGCGCCGCGCCGAGTACGCCCAGTCGCTGGTCTCCACCTTTGTGCAGTCGGCCCGCGACGCCAGTCTGGGTGATGCCTCGGCCAGTCTTCGTGCCAGCGAACTCGTGGCAGCCGTGCAGCAGGAATACCCGTTCGATGCCGGGGAAGAGGCCTGGCTTTCCACTGAGTTGAATGCCGACTTCGCCCTGCCCGGGCGGCGCGATCTGCTCTATCTGGTGCTGTGTACCCTGGTCAAGAACGCCCTGATGGCGCTGCGCCCACAGGCGGCGCAGATGCAGCGCGAGCCCGAGGTGAAGATTGCCCTGACCCGCGCGGCGTCGGCGCCGGGTCTGCCCGAACAGCCCGCCATCCGTGTGCGCGACAACGGTCCCGGCATTGCCCCCGAGGTGCTCAAGCGGCTCACTCTTGAACCGGTGACCACCCGTGCCGATGGCGGTGGCAGTGGCATGGGCCTGCTGTTCTGCGGACGGGTGATGAACGCACTGGGCGGGGCCATCGAGGTGCGCTCCGAAGTTGGTCAGGGCACCGAGGTGATGCTGTATTTCCCATTTGCCGACGGCCGCCCGCCGCGAGCCGCCCAGGAGCCTAGGGCCTGTTAACACTATTTTTTCAAGATGCGTTGCGGATCAATAAGGCCATGCGCAAGGCGCAAAACGCAGCCGGGGTCGCCCCCCGGCAAGGCTTCGCAACGCCGCGCATGGTCTTTTTGGCCGCAACCCGAAGGGAATGGGTTGAAAACAGCGCCACTCGTTGTTGCACTCCTAGGCCAGACACCCGGTCTGGTCGTCGTCGTGCGCCTAGATTGGCGCTGTTTTCAACCCATTCGCACTTGGAAAAATAGTGTTAACAGGCCCTAGATGAAGCCAGAGAAGATCCTGTATGTCGACGACGAAGCCATGGCGCTGAAGTATTTCGAGCGTCTGGTGGGTCCGCTGGCGCCCGTGCTGACCGCCGGTTCGGTGGAAGAGGGCCGTGCCGTGCTCAAGGCACACGGCCCGGAGATCGCGGTGCTGGTGTGCGACCAGCGCATGCCCGGCGAGCGAGGCAACGAACTGCTGCGCCATGCCCGGGACTACTACCCCGGCATCGTGCGCATGCTGACCACCGCCTATTCCGAACTGGGCGATGCCATCGAAGCCATCAACACGGGCGAAATCTACCGCTACATCAACAAGCCCTGGGAGCTGGAGCCCTTGCGCGCCGACCTGAAGAACGCCCTGGAACTGGCCGCCCTGCGCAACGAACGCGACGAACTGATGCGCGACAAGCTGATGGCCCAACAGAGCCAACTGCTGGCGAACCGTCTGGCGGCGTTGCTGATGGTGGGCGCCGCGATGAACGCCGAGAGCGCTCCTGCGGCTGTGCACCGTTTTGCCGAAACGGTGCTGGCTGTGGGTGGCACCGAGCCGGCGGTGGACTGGCATCGCTGGGAACACGCCGACCTGCTGCAGGCCGAAGCCTTGCGGGGGGCGGCGGTGGCAGGGCATCTGCGCCAGTGGCTGGATGGATTTGGCCCTCAGACCGGGGGTGATGCCGCTCTGCAGGCACTGGCAAAACTGGGCGGTGGCGCGGTGCAGGGCGCGGCGGTGCACCTGCCACCAGGCGATCTGCTTCATGCGCTGCTCACGGCCCCAGCGGGCACCATGCCCACGCACGAACAATGCGGCTGGCTCGCCTGGCTGCTCTGGCAGGGTGGCCGCGCTCAGGTAAGTGCGGAGCTCGACGGCTGGCGCGTGACGCTGGCCGATGCGCCTGCGCTTCCAGCCGACTGGCTGGCTGATGTAATGGAGCGGCTGGGGCGCACCGACTGATTCGCTGTGGCGACATTTGATGGTGCGCACCCCTTCGTGCGCCGACTTCTTGGGTCAATCGGTGCCAGCGTGTGACGTGCTTGAAGCACAGCTTATGCAGGCGGCCAGCTCACCACGCGTGAAGGTCCCCTTGCGGGGGGTGCCAATTGGTGAATCACCTGCCCGGACAGTGCTTCACTGCGCAAGGCTTCCATGATCATGGGTATGCCGCCGAAAGGCGCCACCACATCGATCAACCAGATCTCATCGCACTTTTCCGGTCGTTGAACGAGAGCTGATGCGGCGGCTGACGGTAGCGCGGAGACACTTTTTTCGACATGGGTGCCCATGACACGTACGACAATCGTGCATCACCACGCATATATGGCAGGTTCTGGGCCAATCTGGCGCTTACCGATTTCCATCGGTCGGTTCTGGAAGTGCTGCGGCGAAGGAATGAAAACTGATGCATCACTCAATGGAGCACGGCAAATAGCGATACGCCGATGGGAAGAACGTAAACACAAGGAGGCAATTGTATGATTAGAAATTTTCTTGACGCAGAGAAGAAAATTCAGACCGCTTCTCACGGGGGCGAAGGGTTTGTTGAGTTATACGAAATATGGAAAAAATCCGACTTCTTGAGTGGTTGTGATTTCATTGACCGGGTGGTGGTACCGCCGGCATCAACGGTAGGGTTTCACATGCATGGTAACAATGAAGAAATCTATATTGTTCTTGAAGGGCGCGGGACCATGCATCTTGGTAGTCAAGAAATGGTTATCAAAAAAGGCGATATGATCAAAAATCCTCCATACGGGGAGCATGGTTTGATCAATGACTCCGATGAAAACATGGATTTGCTGATAATTCAGTTGAGTATTCAATGAGCAGTGTTTTTTGCCAAGTCGCTGTTGCGGATGGCGTGAAAATTCGACCTGCCGGATCACACAAGTGTTAAATCTTGTATTGAATCCGTAATGTCGAGCCCGCCCGACCAAGGTTCTTGCTGCTGTTGAGTTTTTCTGGGCCGCACGAATACCGTGAATCTTGGCGAAAAAACTGATCAAAAAAAAGCCCACCCGGTTCGCACCGAGTGGGCCTGATGTGGGGCGGTGTCGCTCAAACCACCGTGATCGTCACTTCAATGTTGCCGCGCGTCGCGTTGGAATAAGGGCACACCTTGTGTGCCGTGTCCACCAGGTCTTGCGCCACGGCGCGGTCCATGCCGGGCAGGCTCACGTTCAGGCGGGCGGCGATGCCGAAGCCAGCGGGGATCGGGCCGATGTCGACTTCGGCGTCGATGGACGCGTCAGCGGGCACGGCGATCTTCTTCATGCCGGCCACGTGCTTCATGGCACCCATGAAGCAGGCGGAATAGCCAGCGGCGAACAGTTGCTCCGGGTTGGTGGCATTGCCCGAGCCTCCCATGGCCTTCGGGGGCGAGAGCTTGACGTCGAGCATGCCGTCGTCGCTGCGCGAGCTGCCTTCGCGGCCGCCGGTGGTGTGGGCGCGGGCGGTATAAACGACTTTTTCGAGGATGGTGGGCATGGTGTGGACTCCTTGAGGATTGCTTACTGGAAGCAGGTTGAAAAAACGGTGGGATTGGAAAGAGGGATGAACGAAGCGGCGGTCCGGCGCTGTTCACGCACTCAGGCGGTCGCGCAGGGCCTGCACTTGCCGGGTCAGTTGCAGCACCTCCGTCACATCGCATTGCGTGGCTTGCAGGATGCAACCCGGAATGCGTGCAGCGCGCTTCTTCAGCTGGCGGCCGGCGGCCGTGAGGCGGATCAGCACGCGCCGTTCGTCCTGCACGTCGCGCAGGCGGCTCAGCAGACCGGCGGTTTCCAGGCGCTTGAGCAGAGGCGTCAGCGTGCCGGAGTCCAGGTGCAGGCGTTCGCCCAGGTCAGAGACGGTGAGGCCATCCTGCTCCCACAGCACCAGCAGCGCCAGGTACTGCGGGTAGGTCAGGCCCATTTCGTCCAGCAACGGCTTGTAGAGCTTGGTCATGGCCAGCGAGGCCGAATAAAGCGCAAAGCAGAGCTGGTGGTCAAGCCGCAGTGCCTGGTCGCTGTTGAGTGCTGGGGTGTTCATGGGTTGTTAATGTGACTGAAAATTAAATTGCGCGCAATTTAATTGTGAACAACCATAAAGATCGAGCGGGTTTGTCCCGTGCATGGTGACAGCGAAGACGAATGTGTGTTGCAACGAGGCGTGTCAACCGCGATGGCGGCATGCCACGCGCCAGCGTCAGGCCATCAGCGGCTCACCCTGCATCTCTTCGATCTGCTCCACCAGCATATCCACCTGGCCTTGCCAGTAATCGCGGGTACCGAACCAGGGGAAGTTGATCGGGAAGGCAGGGTCTTCCCAGCGGCGGGCCACCCAGGCGCTGTAGTGGATCAGGCGCAGGGTGCGCAGCGGCTCGATGAGGGCGAGTTCGCGTCGGTCAAAGGGGCGGAACTGTTCGTAGCCGTCCACCAGGGCGCCCAGTTGCTGCATCTGCTGGCGCCGTTCGCCGGAGAGCAACATCCACAGGTCCTGCACCGCCGGGCCGGTGCGCGCGTCGTCGAGGTCGACAAAGTGCGGGCCCGCACCGGGCTGGCCTTCGGGTGTCCAGAGGATGTTGCCGGGGTGGCAGTCGCCGTGCAGGCGGATCAGCTGGATGCCTTCCGGGTCTGCCGGCGTACCGGGTCGCAAGGCCGGGTGCATCTCGATCAGGACCAGGGCCTCTTCGAGCGCGGCAGCCCAGGCGGTGCGCACCTCCGAGGCCACGGCCTGGTGTTCCAACAGCCAGTCGCGCGGTTCGTGAGCGAAAGTGGCCGCGTTCAGGTGTGGCCGCACATGGAACGGCTGGGCGGCGCCCACGGTGTGGATGCGCGCCAGAAAGCGCCCGATCCACTCCAGCACCTCGAAGTTTTCAAGTTCCGGCCGGCGCCCGCCCCGGCGCGGGCTCACCGAAAAGGCGAAGCCGCCAAAGTGGTGCAGGGTGGTGCCCTGTATGCGCAGCGGGGGCACGGCGGGTATTTCGGCCGCCACCAGTTCCTCGGCGAAAGCGTGTTCTTCGGCGATCTGCGCGTCGCTCCAGCGACCGGGGCGGTAGAACTTCAGCACCACCTGCTCCACGTCGCCCACAGGAGATTCGAGGTGCATCTGGTACACGCGGTTCTCGAAACTGTTGAGCGCGGCCATGCGCCCGTCGCCCCAGAGGCCGATGCTGCCCAGTGCGTCCTGCACCACGTCGGGTGTGAGCGCGCTGTAGGGGTGGTCGTTGGCGGAGGTCGATGGCGAAGTCATGCGGGATTGTCGCCGGTGCCCTGTCATCCCTTTGCAACAGGGCGCTCACCTATCATCAAGCCATGTCCAAAACCACGGCCAAAAACAAAGCCCACGCCCGCCAGGCACCGACGCTGCAGGAGCAACTGCCCGAGCTGCGGCCGGGCCAGTCGGTCGAGTTGCTGAAAGAACTGCACATCCTCACCCGCGAGGGCAAGCTCAACCAGGACACGCGGCGCAAGCTCAAGCAGGTGTACCACCTGGTGCAGTTCATCGAACCGCTGCTGGAAGAAGTGCTGAAATCCCGCGGCGACGTGACACTGGCCGACCATGGGGCGGGCAAGTCTTACCTGGGGTTCATCCTCTACGACCTGTTTTTCAAGGACAAGGCCGTGGGTTGGGTCCATGGCGTGGAAGCGCGGGCCGAACTGGTCGACAAGTCGCAGGCGCTGGCCAAAAAGCTGGGCTTCGAGCGCATGCACTTTCTGGCCACCACGGTACAGGCCGCACTCACCCACACCGAACTGCCCGAGCGTTTTGATGTGGTCACTGCGCTGCATGCCTGCGACACCGCCACCGACGACGCCATTGCCTTCGGCCTGGCCAAGCAGGCGAGTCACATGGTGCTGGTGCCTTGCTGTCAGGCCGAGGTGGCGGGCGTGATGCGCCAGCACAAGGCGCTGAGCCTGTCGCGCACGCCGCTGGCCGAGCTGTGGCGCCATCCTCTGCACACCCGTGAATTCGGCAGCCAGATCACCAATGTCCTGCGCTGCCTGCAGCTCGAAGCCCATGGTTACAGTGTGACCGTCACCGAACTCGTGGGGTGGGAGCATTCGATGAAAAACGAACTGATCCTGGCCCGTAGAATGGCGCACGATCGCACGGGGACCCGCGTCAGGGCCCAGGAGAGATTGGCGCAGGTGCTGGAACAGCTGAACCTGCAAGAACTCGCGCCCCGCTTCGCTGTCTGAATCCAGGGCCGGCCGGCAACGGCGGTGCTGAACACACCCTTACCGTGGTACCCGTCGGCCCAGCGCCGAACCGGACAAAGAGCCGGCAGCGGGACCCTCCCACCCAGGCCACATTTCCCCGGGCCTCATCAGGAGACCTAGTCCATGATCACCGATGTCGATTTCCTGCTGCAATCCATGGCCTGGCCGCTGGTGCTGCTGCTCGCCTGGTTCCTTGCAGAGCGCCTGTACGAGACCTGGAACGTGCCCCGGGTCACCAGCTACGTGGCGGTGGGCTTGCTGGGGGGGCTCGTCAACCTGCCTGGGCTGACCGCTTCGGTGGCCGGCCTCCCGTTCATTGCGAACGTGGCGCTCTCGCTGGTGCTGTTTGAATTGGGCTACCGCATCAACCTGCGCTGGTTCCGCCATAACCCATGGGTGCTGGTGCTGGGGCTGGTGGAGTCGGTGATCACTTTCGGCGCGGTGTACTGGGCCAGTGGCTTCTTCGAACTGGCCGCCGATGTGCGCCTGATCATCGCGGCCCTGTCGGTGTCGGCCTCGCCAGCGGGCATTGTTCGCGTGGCGAACGAACTGCACAGCGCCGGCCAGGTGACCGAGCGGGTGCTGCATTTGTGTGCGATCAACTGCATGGTGTCGGTGCTGGCGCTCAAGCTGGTGGTGGGCTACTGGCACCTGAGCACCTCGGGCGATCTGGTGCAGGCCGCCTTTGGCAGCGTTCACGTGCTGGTCACCTCGTTGGCGGTGGGCACGCTGCTGGGCGTGGCCGTGCCCTGGTTGCTGCGCTTTCGCAGTTCGCACGAACGCGGCGTCACGGTGGTGTTCGCTCTGGCGGTGCTGCTGCTGACCACCATGTCCTACGGCCTGAAGCTCTCGCCGTTGCTGGCCGCGCTCACCTTCGGCATCGTGGCGCGTGAGCGGCGTGTGCACCTCACCAATGCCCAGCGCGGGTTCGGCACGGCTGGCGACGTGCTCACCCTGTTCCTGTTTGTCTACATTGCCTCGTTGCTGAACTGGGCCGACGTTGCCGGGGGCATGGTGCTGGGGCTGGTGCTCATCGCGGTGCGCACCGCCTCCAAGGTGGGCTGCAGCCTCGTGGCTGCGCGCTTGTCTGGCATCACCGAACGCAAGGGATTGCTCACCGGTCTGGCGCTCACGCCCATGTCGGCGTTCGCCATTCTGTTGCTGGAGCAGACGCGCCTGTATGGACTGGGGCCTGCGGTGCAGGTGTTGTCGGTCATGGCCGGCATGCTGATGCTGCAGGAACTGCTGGGGCCCGTGGTCACGCAGCGTGCGCTGATGACGGCTCACGAAACCCATGTGACAAAGGCATAGGAGACCTGCATGCCACTAGAAACCTTCAAGGCGTCTGATTCTCTGACCATGGGTGTGGAGCTCGAACTGCAGCTCGTCAACACCTACGATCTGGATCTCTCCAGCAGCGCCAACGACCTGCTGGAACTGCTGCGGCGCAAACCGTTTCCGGGTGTGGTCACACCCGAGATGACGCAGAGCATGATCGAGATCGCCACCGACGTGCAACGCGAGCACGGCCCGCTGCTGGCGCAGCTTCAGCAGATCCGCGACACCCTGGTGGCTGCAGGCGATCGACTCAACATCGAGATTGCGGGCGGTGGCACACACCCTTTCCAGCGCTGGTTCGAACAGCGCATCTTTTCCAAGCCACGCTTCCAGGAACTCTCGGGCCTGTATGGCTACCTCGCCAAGCAGTTCACGGTCTTCGGACAGCACGTGCACATCGGTTGCGCCAGCGCAGACGAAGCGCTGTTCCTGCTGCACTCGCTCAACCGCTATGTGCCACATTTCATTGCGCTGTCCGCGTCCTCGCCGTTTTCGCAGGGCGTGGACACGCTGTTCGACTCGGCACGCCTGAACTCCGTGTTTGCCTTTCCCTTGAGCGGCCGTGCACCCTTCATGCTGAGCTGGGAAGAGTTTGCCAACGTGTACTTCACCAAGATGGAGAGCACCGGCGTGGTCAAGTCCATGAAGGACTTCTACTGGGACATCCGACCCAAGCCCGAATACGGCACCATCGAGCTGCGTGTGTGCGACACGCCGCTCACGGTGGAACGTGCCGCTGGCCTGGCCTGCTACCTGCAGGCGCTGTGCCGCCATCTGCTGGAACGCAAAGAACCGCCGCCCGAAGAAGACGATTACCTCGTCTACACCTACAACCGCTTCCAGGCCTGCCGTTTCGGCCTCGACGGCATGATGGTCAACCCCAAGACCCGCCAGCAGATCAGCATCCGTGAAGACATCCTGGCCACCCTGCGCCTGTTGGAGCCGCATGCCGATGCCCTGAAATCCCGGGCGGCGCTGGACGAGATCGAACGCACCGCCGGCCACGACGGCAACCACGCCACCTTTCTGCGCCGGCGCTACGCAGAGAACGGCAGCGTGCAGGGTGTGGTGCGCGCCAGCGTGGAGGCGCTGCGCATAGGCCCGTGACCATCGGGAGCCGTGGCGTGCGGTACGTCACGCCGACCCGGCGTCACACAGGCAGAAAGTAGGGGGTGAAAACGGGCCAGTTCCGGGTTTGTCAGGCAACTTCTTACAGACGGAATGGCAAGGCGCCGACTTAACGTCCTGAAACAACATCAATACAGTTGACACATCGACACACCAGTCGTCCAGCCGTTTGATCCACCGCTTTTTTTCAGGACCTCGCCATGAACTCGACCCACAGCCGCACCAACCCTTTCGTCCTCATGCTCGATCCGGAGTCCGTGATCAGCGCCATGGAAAACAGCACCCCGCTGCGTGGCCTGCGCCAGCGCATCTGCCGTCCGCTGGACAAGCCGCTGATCCCCAAGACGCACAACCTGACCCGTGAATACGACGCCGTGATCGACGCCGAGGACTTCATGGACAGTGGCTGCGAGCACTACATGGACGCCCAGCCCTCGCTGCAAGCGGTTCACTGAGCATCTTCCTGATTTCGTGCGCTGGCCCCCGCAGGCAGGGCAGCGCAAAGGCCGGATCGGCGTCACCGGCCGCCTTGTCAAAATCGGAATGCCTGTTTCAGCGGGACGCCAGCGCAGTCCATGCCGAGCCGATGGCTTCGACAAGCTGTTGAACTTCCTCCTCTGAGAGCGCCACCAGTTCCAGCAAGATCGCACCCTGATCGAGCTGATGTTCCATCACCCAGATGCTGGGATTGCCCGCCTTGAGGGTCTGTGCCACCGCCCGCGCAGCGGCCGCACCTTTGAGAAATCGCACGCGAACCCGCTGAAAGGGCATGCCCACCGGATCGGGTTCGGCACTGGCCTGAATGCCCGTGCAGGCGCCGAGCAGCGCCACCGCCTTCACCACTTTTCTGTCCTGTTGCTGGCGCCAGGCAACGGGGTCCATCGCCTGGCGTTCTTCCAGCGCCGCCAGCACTCCCACGATCGCCTCTTTGGAAGGTTTCATGGCCCGGCCAATACCCGTTTCCTGTGCGCGAAAGCGCTCGACGAAGGCCTGCGTGCCGAGCACCAGGCCCGCCGTGGGTGAGGCCAGGTACTTGTGCGCACTGACCAGCACGGCGTCGGCGCCCGTGCCCAGCAGGTCGGGGATGCGCATGTCCTGCGCCGCACCGTCAATCACGACGGGAATCCCCCGAGTGCGCGCAGCGGTCACCGCGCCCCGCGTGTCCAGATCCTGGAAGGTCGTGAGACGGGACGACACCAGCAGCAGACAGCAAGCACCCGGTTGATCCAGCGCCTGTTCGATGTTGCGCAGGCTGCAAGCCTCCCTGGTTCCGGCCTGAATGACGGTGGCGCCTGCCAGCCGGATGTCGGTCACCAGCGGATGCCCGTAGTTCACACAGTGCCCGGCGGGAATCACCACGGCGTTGGCACGCCCTTTCGTCTCGGGCAGGTTTGCAACCGCTTCCGCGTCGGTGCCTGCGATACAGGCAGCGACCGCCTGGGTGATGGCTGCGGAGACGCAGTGAGTCACCGCAGCAGCCTCGCAGCCGCTGAACGCCGACAGCCGGTCACTCGCCAGCGCCTGGAGTTCGTTCATGACGAAGAACGATTGCAGCGCCAAAGCTGCACTGTGCGCCACATGCGCGCTGGAGCGGGAAACGCCCAGCGGCGTGAAAGAGCCCGCGGCATTGATCAAAGGGGTGAGCCCGTACCGGCTGTGCAAGCTTTCCTGGGCAGGGGAATCATTCATGCGCAACAGCCCTGCTTATTTGGCGAAGCGCTTGCGGGTCAATGCCAGGGCGGTCCAGAATGCCGCCACGGTGTAGACCAGCAGCACCGCCGCGTGCAACCAGGGTCTCTCAGGCCACTGGTCCATGAACAGGGGGCGCACCAGCTCCACCGCGTTGGTCAGGGGCAACCAGTCCGAAAAGAGCTTCACCACGCCCGGCAGCTGTTCTCTGGGAAAAAACACGCCAGATAGGAACATCATGGGCGTGAGGAACAGCGTGAAGTAGTAGGTGAAGAAGTCGTAGCCTTTGGCCAGGGCATTGAACACCAGGGCAATGCACGAAAACGTGATGCCCACGCCCAGCAGCACCGGCCAGGCCAGCAACAGCTTGGGCGAGTGGCTGATGCCCAGCGCGAGCATCACCACCATGATCGCCGTCACGGAGAACAGGGCCTTGAAGCCCGCCCAGAGCATTTCGGCCAGCACCACATCGTCCAGACTCACCGGCGCGTTCATGATGCCGTCCCAGGTCTTTTGCACGTGCATGCGCGAGAAGGCCGAATACAACGCCTCGAAGCTGGCGGCGTTCATCGCACTCATGCAGATGCTGCCACTGGCCAGGAAGAGGATGTAAGGCACCGCCACTGACCCCTGCGGTGTGGCCATGTTGACCTGCCCCACCAGTGCGCCCATGCCATAGCCAAACGCCACCAGCCACATCAGCGGTTCGGCGATGTTGCCCACCAGGCTGGGAATGGCCAGTTTCTTCCAGACCAACAGGTTGCGCAGGAACACAGGCCACCAGCGCATCGAAAGGCGAGGGCGAGCAAAGTGAGCACCCCCCGCCGCGCTTCGCGCGACCCCCCTGGAGGGGGGCGCACCCTGCGGCCCGGCAAAGCCGGTTCCGCGGGTGCCCTGGTCGTGATTGCCTTCTTCTCCGGCGGGCTCTTTGTTGGAGGGGGTCTTCATGTCATCCATCCTCGCGGATCTGTCGGCCGGTGAGTTTCAGGAACAAGTCTTCCAGGTTCGCCGGGCGGTGCAGGGTGCGCAACTGGTGGTGCTCGCTGAGGGCGGCCAGCAGCGGCATGGCCTGGGCGGTGTAGAAGAACACGGTTTCGCCGCTCACTTCAACCCTTGCGGCCAGCGCACGCAGGGCGGCATGTTCGTCGGCCTGCGCCAGGGCCACGGCGCCCTGGCCGTAGACCTCGATCACATCGGGCTCCAGGTGCTGCGCGATCAGTTCGCGCGGGCGCCCTTCGGCGATCTTGCGGCCGTGGTCCAGCACCAGCAGGCGCGAGCACAGCCGCTCGGCTTCGTCCATGAAGTGGGTGGTCAGCAAGATGCTCTTGCCCTGCTGCAGCAGCAGTTGCAGGCGCTCCCACATCAGGTGGCGGGCCTGCGGGTCCAGGCCGGTGGTGGGCTCGTCGAGCATCAGCAGGCGCGGGTCGTTCACCAGGGCGCGGGCCAGCGACAGGCGCCGCTTCATGCCGCCCGAGAGTTCGCCCGGCGTGGCATCGGCCTTGTGGGTGAGTGCGGCGAACTCCAGCAGCCGGGGAATGCGCTGGCGGATGGTGGCGCTGTCGATGCCGAAATAGCGGCCATACACCAGCAGGTTTTCGGCGCAGGAGAAATCGGGGTCCAGCGTGTCCATCTGGCTGACCACGCCCAGCAGGGCCTTGATGGCCAGGGCGTCGGCGGGCATGGATTTGCCGAAGGCGTCGATGCGACCGGCATCGGGCGCGGTCAGGCCCAGGCACATGCGGATGGTGGTGGTCTTGCCGGCGCCGTTGGGGCCGATCACGCCCAGGCACTCGCCGGGTGAAATCGAAAACGACAGGTCGTCCACCACGGTGGTGTCGCCATAGCGTTTGACCAGATCGTGGGCTTCAAACAGAGGGGTGCTCATAGGCAGGACATTGTGCCTGCACGCGTGCCGTGGCCGGATCGGTCGAGGACGATGTCGGCTCCTCGCGGTGACCCTTGGGCCGGAACCTACAATGCATGCCAGGCTTGGCGGCGGTTTGTCCCGTTCCGCACCCTCCGTCTTTCACCCGACTTTCGCCGTGGCAACTCCCATTTCTGTTTCCCTGCAGTACCTGTGGCCCAAGCGGGCCTTGACCGTTTTTGGAGGCTGGGTGGCAGGGGCACGCGCTGGTGCGGTGTCCCACGCCATCATCCGCTGGTTCATCAAACGCTACAGCGTCAACATGGACGAAGCCGCCAACCCGGACGTGCGCAGCTACGCCAGTTTCAACGAATTCTTCACCCGCGCGCTCAAGCCCGGCGTGCGGCCCTTGTCGCGTGCGGAATTCGTGTGCCCGGTGGACGGTGCCATCAGCCAGTACGGCACCATCGAGCACGACCAGATTTTCCAGGCCAAAGGTCACCACTACAGCACGCGCGCCCTGGTCGGCGGCGATCAGGCGCTGGCCGACCAGTTCGTGGATGGTTCTTTCGCCACCCTCTACCTGAGCCCCAGGGACTACCACCGGGTCCACATGCCTTGCGCGGGCCGCCTGCGCCGCATGATCTACGTGCCGGGCGACCTGTTTTCTGTCAACCCAGCCACGGCACGGGGCATTCCGGGCCTGTTCGCGCGCAACGAGCGCGTGGTGTGTGTGTACGACATTCCGTTCGGCCCCGAAGGCAGCCAGGAAACCCGTCCCTTCGTGCTGGTGCTGGTGGGCGCCACCATTGTGGGCAGCATGGCCACGGTGTGGCACGGCGTGGTCAATCCGCCGCGCACCGAGCGCGTCCGCGAGTGGGATTACGAGGATCAGGTGTTCATGCAGGCGCGCGGCGAAGAAATGGGCTGCTTTCTGCTGGGCTCCACCGTGGTGATGCTCTGGCCCAAGGACACCATCACCTTCAATCCGCAGTGGATGCCCGAGCAAGGCGTGCGCATGGGCGAAACCATGGGCAGGGCCGTGCTCAATGCCACACCTTCTGCAGTCGCCACCGCCACCGTTTGAACCGGAATCCCTCATGACCACCATCGGCACACCGCTCAGCCCTCACGCCACCAAAGTCATGCTGCTCGGTTCGGGCGAGCTCGGCAAGGAAGTGTTGATCGCCCTGCAGCGCCTGGGCGTGGAAACCATCGCGGTGGACCGCTACGACCACGCGCCGGGCCAGCAGGTGGCGCACCATGCGCGCACCATCACCATGAGCGACCCGCAGCAGCTCAAGGCCCTGATCGAGGCCGAGCGGCCGCACCTGGTGGTGCCCGAGATCGAAGCCATTGCCACGCCCATGCTGGAAGAGCTGGAAGCGGCGGGCGTGGTGCGGGTGATTCCCACGGCGCGCGCCGCGCGCCTGACGATGGACCGCGAAGGCATCCGCCGGCTGGCCGCCGAAACGCTGGGCTTGCCCACCAGCCCGCACCGCTTCTGCGACTCGCTGGGAGAACTTCAGGCGGCCATCGACGAGCACATCGGCTACCCCTGCATCGTCAAGCCGGTGATGAGCAGCAGCGGCAAAGGGCAGAGCAAGATCGACACCCCAGCCGACGTGAAGAAGGCCTGGGACTACGCCATGGCCGGCGGGCGTGTGGGCCCGGGCCGCGTCATTGTGGAAGGCTTCATCGATTTTGACTACGAGATCACCCAGCTGACCGTTCGGGCGCTGGATGCCGATGGCCAGGTGCAGACGCATTTCTGCGACCCCATTGGTCACGTGCAGGTCAGCGGCGACTACGTGGAGAGCTGGCAGCCGCACCCGATGACGCCGGCCGCGCTGGCCGAGTCGCGCCGCATCGCGAAGACCGTGACCGACAACCTCGGTGGGCAGGGCCTGTTCGGTGTCGAGCTGTTCGTGAAGGGCGATCAGGTCTGGTTCAGCGAAGTGAGCCCACGCCCGCACGACACCGGCATGGTGACCATGGTCACCCAGTGGCAGAACGAGTTTGAACTACACGCCCGCGCCATTCTGGGCCTGCCGGTGGACACCACACTCAAGAGCCCGGGCGCCAGTGCCGTGATCTATGGCGGCGTGGATGCGCAGGGCATCGTGTTCGACGGCGTGGACGAGGCGCTGCGCGTGGCACACAGTGAAGTGCGCCTGTTCGGCAAGCCCGAGAGTTTTGTGAAGCGCCGCATGGGCGTGGCGCTGGTGTTTGACGAGGACGTCGAAGTCGCCCGCACCCAGGCCAAGCTCGCCGCCAGCAAGGTGCATCCACGCAAGATCTGAAGCACCCCCGCCGCGCTTCGCGCGACCCCCTCAAGGGGGCGATGCCTTGGACCGGCAGAGCCGGATCTTCGGCATCCCTGGAAGGGGGACACTTCGGGCGGGAGATGTGCTCTCCCTCGCCGGACTCCTTCTATTGCATCGCATGCGCGACTACCCCTCCCGTTCCGCCGCCTTGTGAATCGCCGCTCGCACGCGCGGGTAGGTGCCGCAGCGGCAGATGATGCCGCTCATGGCCTCGTCGATCTGTTCATCGGTGGGGCGCGGGTGGGTCACGAGCAGGGCGTGGGCCTGCATCAGCTGGCCGCTCTGGCAGTAGCCGCACTGCACCACGTCGAGTTCCGTCCACGCGGCGCGCAGCGCATCGGCGACCGGCCCTTGCAGGCCTTCAATGGTGGTGACCGACTGGCCCGCCGCGCTGGCCAGCGGGGTCACACACGACCGGGTGGGCACGCCATCGAGGTGCACCGTGCAGGCGCCGCACAACGCCATGCCGCAGCCAAACTTGGTGCCGGTGAGCTGCAGTTCGGCACGCAGCACCCACAGCAGGGGCACGTCGCCATCGACATCGACCTGCACGGGCTGGCCGTTGAGTTGAATGGGGGTCATGGTGGTGCTCATGCAAGTCTCAAGCTTGTGCAAGTCTCAGTGGCAGGCTGCGCAGGCGCTGGCCGGTCAGGGCAAACAGGGCATTGGCCACGGCGGGCGCAATGGGGGGCAGGCCAGGCTCGCCCACGCCTTCAGGGGGTTCGGTGCTGGGCATGATGGCGCATTGAATCACTGGGCATTCGTTCATGCGCAGGACCGGCTGATCGTGGAAATTGGTGGCCTGCACCTGCCCGTTGACGATGTGAATCTCGCCATGCAGGGCGGCAGACAAACCGTAGACGATGGCGCTTTCCAGCTGCTGTTCGATCAGCTGCGGGTTCACCGCCAGGCCGCAGTCGATCACGCACCATACCTCGTGCACGCGAGTCGTGTTGTCTGGCCGCAATGACACCTCGGCCACCTGGGCCACGATGGAGCCGAACGACTCGTGCAACGCCACACCGCGCGCCCGGGCGGGCGTGCCCGCCACCGAGGCGATCGTCTCACCCCACCGGCTCATTTCGGCCACACGCTGCAGCACCGCGAGGTGCCGGGGGTGGCGCTGCAGCAGGCTGGCGCGGTAGGCCACCGGATCGGCCTGCACGGCATGCGCCACTTCGTCCAGAAAACATTCCTTGAAGAACGCCTGGTGCGAATGCCCCACCGCGCGCCAGAACCCCACCTGCAACGGCAGGTCGACCGCCTCATGTGCGATGCGTGCCGCCGGCCACTCGTAGGGCTGATCAAAAGCGCCTTCGGACGTGGTCTTGTCGGGCCCGCCGCCCGGCAGGCCAAAGCCCCGCTGGAGCACCTGGGGCACGATGGCCTGCCCGGCGGAGGTGTTCTTCCAGGCCAACAGCTGGCCCTGTTCGTTCAGCCCCGCGGCAAAGCGCGACACGCAGGCCGGCCGGTAAAAGTCGTGGCGCATGTCCTGCTCGCGTGTCCACAGGGTCTGCACGGGCAGGCCTTCGGTTGCGCGTGCAATCTGGGCGGCCTGGGCGATGAAGTCGACCTCCAGCCGGCGACCGAAGCCACCGCCAAGCAGCATCACGTGCACCGTGACCGCTGCCGGTGGCAGGCCCAGCACCTCGGCCACCGCGTCGCGCGCCATGCTGGGCACCTGGGTCGATACCCACACCGTGGCCCGGCCGTCTTTGAGCAGCACGGTGCAGTTCATGGGCTCCATGGTGGCGTGTGCCAGGTAGGGGGCCTGGTAGTCGGCACTTACGATGCGGGCCGCGCCTTGCAGGGCCGCGTCCACGTCGCCGGTGCTGTGGTAGCTGAAGCCTTTGGCACCATCGTCCAGGGTCTGGGTCAACTGGTCCATCACGGCTTCGCTGTTGAAGCCGGCCAGGGCGCCGTGGTCCCACTCGGCTTCGAAGTCCTTCAGCGCGTTCTGTGCCTGCCAGGGTCTGCCGGCAATCACGGCCACGCCACCGGTGCCACCGTACAGCGGCTCCACGGCCACGGCGTGGCGCACGCCCGGGGCAGCAGTAAGCTTGGCTGCGTCGAATCGGGTCACACGACCACCCAGGGTCGGGCACATCTGAACCGCTGCATACAGCAGGCCGGCGGGCAAGGCGTCGATGCCGAATTGCGCGGCGCCGGTGATCTTGGCGGTGCTGTCGATCCGGTGCGTGGGCTGGCCGATCAGCTTGAACTGGTCGGGGCTCTTCAAGCGTATGGTGGAAGGCACGGGCAGCCCGGCCGCCCTGATCGCCAGCGAGCCGTAGTCGGCCACCTGGCCGCTGGGGCCCAGCACCTGGCCGTTTTCGGTGCGGCAATCTTCAAAGGCCACTTCCCATCCCAGGGCCGCTGCGGTCTGCAGCATCTGGCGCGCGGCAGCACCCGCTTCGCGCATGGGCAGCCAGAGGTCTTTCACGCTGGACGAACCGCCGGTCATCATCACGCCCAGATGGGTCACGGTCTTGGCGGTCAGGTGGCTGGCGGCACGGCGCACCAGGCCCTGGTTGTCCGGGTGAAACGGCAGGCCGTCCACCAGGGCGCTCACGTTGTTGTAGATCTTGTCGATGGGCGCCATCTCGTAGGTCACGCGCGACCAGTCGGCATCGAGCTCATCGGCCAGCAACATGGAGAGCGAGGTGAGCACACCCTGGCCCATTTCGCTCTTGCTCATGATCACGGTGACCGTGCCGTCGGTGGCGATCTTGACCCAGCCGTTGAACGCCGCCTGCCCGGGCTGAAGGGCCAGAGGCTCCTCGGTGTGCAGGCGTTGGCGCGGTGGCAGCACCGACCAACCCACCACCAGGGCTCCACCGGCGGCCAGGCTGCCCAGAATGAACTTTCTTCTCGTCAAGGCCATGGGTGTTTTGTGAGTTCCGGATGGTGGGTGGGGCAAGGCGGCACGCCCGCCTCAGAGGGCGGCCCCATGGGGGACGCAAGCGTCATGAGCGTGCAGCATATACCGCCGCACCGGCGGCCGGGACAAAGCCCTGCGGTGACCCTCTTGACCCCCGGACCGGATCACTCATGGCGCAGCGCCTCGATCGGGTCCAGCCGGGCCGCACGGCGCGCCGGGAAATAACCGAACAGCACGCCGATGCCGGCCGAGAACACGAACGACAGCAGGTTCACTCCCGGATTGAACACATAAGGCACGTTCATCACGGCAGACAACCCGATCGACGCCCCCGTGGCCAGCACGATGCCCACCAGCCCGCCCAGCGCCGCCAGCACCACCGCTTCGATCAGGAACTGCAGCAACACCTCGCGCTCCAGCGCGCCAATGGCCAGGCGCAGCCCGATCTCGCGGGTGCGCTCGGTCACGCTCACCAGCATGATGTTCATGATGCCGATGCCGCCCACCAGCAGGCTCACGGCGGCCACCGCGCCCAGCAGCGTGGTCAGCACCCGCGTGGTGCCTGAGAGGGTTTCTGCGAGCTGTTTGGTGTCGAGCACGTTGAAGTTGTCTTCGTCGGTGGGGGCCAGCTTGCGCAGTTCGCGCAGCAGCTGCGTCAGGCTGCTGGTGACGCGGGCGGGGTCGCTGCCGTCACCCATGGACACCAGCAGGGTATTCACCCGCGTGTTGCCGGTGACGCGCCGTTGCAGGGTCTTCAGGGGCAGCAGCACCATGTCGTCCTGGTCGTTGCCGAATGCGCCCTGGCCTTTGGAGCCCAGCACACCAATGATTTCGCAAGAGATCTGTCGCACGCGCAATTGCTCGCCCAGGGTCGGACGCGTGCCGTAGAGCTCGCGCCGGACCGTTTCACCGATCAGGCACACGGCCGAACCGGCGCGCATTTCATCGTCCGTGAAGGCGCGACCCTGGCCGATGCTCCAGTTGCCGGTGGTGAGCCAGTCGTTGGTGCTGCCGATGATGCTGCTCGTCCAGTTGCGGCCATTGGCGACCACGGTGGCGCTGGTGCGTGCTTCGGGGGCCACGGCCAGCACGCCGCCAATCTGCGAGGCGATGGCCTCCGCGTCGCTCTCCTTGAAGGCTGCCGCGCCGCCGCTGCCGCCAGGGCCCATGCGCTGCCCGGGACGGATCTGCAGCAGGTTGGTGCCCAGGCCGGAGATCTGGCTCTGGATGGCCATGGTGGCGCCATTGCCCAGTGTGACCATGGTGATGACCGCGCTCACGCCGATCACGATGCCCAAAATCGTGAGGAACGAGCGCATGAGGTTGCGCCGGATCGAGCGCAGCGCGAGCAAAAGGGTGTTGAGCCACATGGTCAGCCTAAAAACTGCAGTTGGACGGACCCGAGTGGGCCGTCAGGGGGTGGGCTGGCAAGGCGCGACGACGCAGCGGGGGGGACTTGCCCCCACGCTCCGCCGCTGCGCGGGTCGCTGCCCCCCGAGGGGGCTGGGTCTGCCTTGGGGGCGGCCCAGCGGCTGGCCCGTTGCCCGCAAGGAGGAGCAACGCCGCCAGTGCGCTCCCTGACGGCTCAATCGGGTCTGTAGCGCCCTTACCCATGAGGTGGGCTTCTTCGTGGTCAAGAATCTCAGTGTTCATGGGCATCTCCAGCGGATATGGCGCGGTCAACTGCGGTTTTTAGGCTCATTGCCCCTGCGTCTGAAATGCGCTGTGGTGCATGCCCACGGGGTGGGGGTTGCGCGTGTCGCTTTCGACCACGCCGTCCACGAAACGCACGATGCGCCGCGCGTAGGCCGCCATGTCGGGTTCGTGGGTGACCATGAGCACGGTGATGCCTTGGTCGTGGTTGAGGTGCCAGAGCAGTTCCATGATTTCCTGGCTGCGCTGGGAGTCCAGGTTGCCGGTGGGCTCGTCTGCCAGCAGCACCGCTGGCTGGGTGACGATGGCGCGCGCGATCGCCACGCGCTGCTGCTGCCCGCCCGAGAGTTCGGCCGGTGTGTGGTGCTCCCAGCCAGCGAGGCCCACCGAAGCGAGTGCACGTGCCGCCGCCGCATGGCGGGAAGCCGCCGGTTCACCGCGGTAGATCAGCGGCAGTTCCACATTCTCCTGTGCCGATGTGCGCGCCAGCAGGTTGAAGCCCTGGAACACAAAGCCCAGGTAGCGCCGGCGCAGGCGCGCGCGCTGGTCGCGCCCGAGCGACTGGACGGGCACGCCCTGGAATTCGTAGGTGCCCGTGGTGGGCGTGTCCAGACAGCCCAGGGTGTTCATGGCGGTGGACTTGCCCGAGCCGCTGGGCCCCATGATGGCCACGAAGTCGCCCGCCTCGATGTCAAGGTCCACGCCCTTGAGGGCCTGGAAGGCCGTGCTGCCTTCGCCATACACCTTGGTGATGCCGCGCAGGCGGATCAGTGGAACACCGCCGTTCATCGCGATGTCCTCGATGCCCCGGATGCGCCATTGCTGCGCTGGTCGGTGATGACCAGCAGGCCTTCGCTCACGCCTTCACCGCTGACCTCGGTCATGCGCCCGTCGGTGATGCCGGTCTGCACCGTCATGGGCACGGCCTGTCCGTCGCGCAGCACCCAGATGCTGCGCTCGCCTTGTGCACTGTCGCGGGTTTCACCAGCGGTGCGCTGGCCGCCCCTTCGCGGCATGCGCGGCATGAGTTGCGACAGGATGCTGCCGCCTGATGCAGAGCGGTCAGATGCAGCGGCCTGCGTCGGTGTGAACCGCAAGGCGGTGTTGGGGATCAGCAGCACGTCCTTGCGCTCCACCGCCACGATGGTGGCGGCCGCTGTCATGCCGGGGCGCAAGCTCAGATCGGTGTTGTCCACATCCAGCGTGGTCACATAGGTCACCACATTGTCGATCTTGGTCGAGCCAAAGGCGACCCGGTTGGTGGTGGCCGGGTAGCGGCGCGACGGGTAGGCGCTGACGGTGAAGTTGGCGCGCTGGCCCACCTGCACCGACCCCACGTCGGCTTCGTCCACGCTGACCTCCAGCTTGAGTCTGGACAGGTCTTCGGCCACGGAGAACAGCGTCACCGCCTGCAGCGATGCCGCCACCGCGTTGCCGGGGTCGACCGTGCGGGTGAGCACCACGCCATCAATGGGCGAGCGGATCGATGCCTTGGACAGATTGGTTTCGTCCGTGGCCAGCGTGGCCCGGGCCGAGCTCACGTTGGCCCTTGCGCTGGCTTCGTTGGCCACGGCACGGTCCACGGCGGCGCGAGCGGTGTCGAGCTCGGTGGCCGAGGGCACCTTGCCGCCCGAGAGGCGGGCCACTTCTTCGAAGCGCGCCAGGCTGGCTTGCGCTTCCTTCACTGTGGCGCCGGCCTGGGCCAGTTGCGCCTGTGTGGCGGCCAGGGCCGCGCGCGATCGCGTCACCTGGTCGTTGAGCTTGGCGGTGTCGAGCTCAACCAGCACCTGCCCGGTCTTCACGCGGTCGTTCACATCGACGAGAACCCGCTTGACCGTGCCCGAAAGTTCGCTGCCGATGTTCACCGCGCGGGTCGGCTGCAGCGTGCCATTGGCAGACACCGTGAGCGTGAGGTTGCCTTGGCTCAGCGCATGGGTCACGTACACCGGCGCCGCATTGGCTTTTTTCTGTTGCTGCCAGGTGTAGCCGGCGCCCGCCATGGCCAGCACGACGACCACACCGATCCACAGCGAGGCACGCTTCCACCAGCGCGGCACATGGTCTTCGCCCAGCAGCGTGTCCAGATCGGAGGGGGGCGTGCCGCTGGCAGCAGGCGCGGTCGACGGTTCGGTGGCGGAAGAGGGGGTGTTGTTGTTCATGGCGCGTGTCTGAAAGGAAAGGCAGGGACTGCTCAACGGCTGATGGCAGGAGCGGTGACCCCTCCGGTGTCAACCGTCTCGGGCGTCCAGCCGCCGCCGAGTGACTTGTACAGGCGCACCAGGTCGGCGCTCAGGTTGGCCTGGGTGGTGGCCACGCTGTCCTGGGTGGACAGCAGGGTGCGCTGGGTGTCGAGCACGGCACGGAAGTCGATCAGGCCGCTCTCATACCGCTGTCGGGCCAGCAGCTCGGCATTGGCCGCAGCGGCGCTGGCGGCCTGCAGGCGAACCAGACGCTCCTGGTTGCCTTGCAGCGAAACCAGCGCATCTTCCACGTCTTTCAGCGCGGCCAACACGGTGCCCTGGTAGCTGGCACGGGCCTGTTTCAGTGCGGCTTCCTGGGCGCGCACCCGGGCCACGGCCGCACCGCCATCCAGCAGCGGCACCGACACGCTGGCCAGCAGCGAACTCACGACTGACGCGCCGTTGCTCAACGTGCCCAGGGTGAGGGCGCTCAGACCCAGCGAGCCGCCCAGCCGAAAGCTCGGGTAGCGCGCGGCATCGGCCTGAGACACCCGGGCCAATGCCGCGCTGATGCGGTGTTCGGCGGTGCGCACATCGGGCCGCTGGCGCAGGGTGTCGGCCGGGAAGGCCAGCGCCAGCGTGGCCGGCGCCTGAGGAATGGGAGCTAGGGCCGTCAAGCCGGCCTGCAGCGTGGCTTCCAGCATGCCGGGGGCTTGGCCGGTGAGCACCGCGAGACCACTCAGGGCCTGGGCCACACCGGTCTGCAGCGACGGCAACTGGGCCGCGGTCTGCTCGCTGGCGGCCACGGCCTGCTCCAGATCGAGCGACGAGGCCAGGCCGGCCTGCACGCGCCAGCGGGTGATCTGCAGGGTTTCGGTTTGTGCAGCCAAGTTGCTGCGGGCGATGGCCAGGCGCGTCTGCAAGCTGCGCAGCTCGATGTAGGTCACGGCCACCTCGGCGGCCAGCGACACCTGCACATCGGCCAGCGAGGTTTCGGCGGCACGGGTGTCGGCCTCGCTGGCGTTGACCCCGCTCTGCGTGCCGCCGAACACATCGGGTTCCCAGCTCGCATCAAACCCGGCCTGGAAGCGGTTGGTCGCGCCGGCGTCGCCCGTGCGACTGCGCTGTGCGGAGCCTGACGCCCCCAGGGAAGGACCCAGAGCTGCTGCCTGCACATCGCGCTGGGCACGGGCCTGCAACAACGCCGCCTGCGCGCCGCGCACGCTGGTGTTGGCCTGCAGCGCCTGGGTCACCAGGGCGGTGAGCGCCGGGTCGTCGAATCGCTGCCACCACTGCGCCAGCACCGTGGGAGACGCGCCCTGGGTGAGGGGTCCATCCGGGGCAGACCAATTGGCGGGCAGCGGGGTCTCCGGCAGACTGGTGCCCGAAGGCGAGAGGCTGGCGCAGGCGCTCAGTAGCAAAGCCGCAGTGAGTGCCAGCACCGGGTGAGCGAGGCGCATCGGAGGAGTTGGGATGGGGTGTGGTGGCATGGAAATGGGGGCAGGCAGGGGCTGCGTTGGCGTCATTGTGCGCAGCGCCTTCGTCCGTGGTGTGTCGTGTTTGTGAACCGCTTGTAAAGCGCTGCGGCTTTGAGCGGATGCATGGGCGGTCATATGGGCTGGGCGCCGGTGGTGGCGCACGTCGTGGGCGGCTTGTCTGGAGCGTGTTGCGCGTGATTGGCCTGCAAATGTCGGGCTTTTCCGTGCTTCGTCTGGGTCGCAAACGTTCAGCATCAGCGCATGTCCGGCATTTCGGACTTTTGATCGATCGTGATACCGTTTCAACAACGGATTGAATCGAATCGCCGTATGAAGGGACAACCGGATGCAAACCACCGTGTCAGACCAGACCAAGAGACGCCGAAGAATCCTGATCGTCGATGACGATCCCGGCGTCGTCCACGTGTTGGCCAGAACCTTGCTGGACCTGGCCCAGCTGCATTTTTCCGTGCGGGGGGAAGATGCGTTGGTCAAGCTGGAGGCGAACACGCCGGACCTGATGCTGATCGATATCGACATGCCGGACCTGAGCGGCTACGAGGTGGTGGAGCGCATGCGAGGCAACCCCAGGCTCATGGGCACGCAGGTGGTGATGGTTTCGTCGCACACCGAGCAGTCGTACCGCGATCAGGCGCTGGCTCTGGGCGCGGTGGATTTTTTCGTCAAGCCGTTCGACCGGGCTTTCATCCGCGAGCGGGTCGAGCAGCTGCTCGCGTTCGCTGAAATGGAAACCATCGAACTGGCCTCCAATGCCGAAGGCGACTTTGCGTTTCACACTGATCAGGCCCCGACGGCACCCCCCGAATTCGAAGCCACCCAGATTCCCCAATCTGCCAACCGCACCGATGCGATCACCTCCGAACTCTTCGAACGCATGACGGCGATTCTGGAGCAGGCCGAATACCTGCGCAGCAAGGAGCACGAACATCTGGCGCCAGGGGGGCGCCGCGCCGTCAGCCGGATTGAGGAAGAGTGTGCGGAGGTGGTGCAGTTGCTGGTGACATTGAGCGAGGGGGATGAGGAAGAGGGGTGAGGGGTCGACCTGGATGTTTGTCCTTGTGAGGGCAATTCAGCTGCGCCTGACCGGTAGAAGGGGGAAAAGTGTCCTGTTCGGAGCAAAAGCTGAATTGCTTCAAGCTGCATTCATCCAGTGTTCGGCCTCGGCCATGAACGTCAGCACCAAGCACAGGTTGATGTCTTCCGAAAATCGGTTGATCACGCCAGACACCTTGGACAGAGAAGTGCCGCGCTTGAAGACCGCGCCGTTTACGCTGCGTTGCACGCGGCGTGACAGCTGCGAGTCCAGGCTGTTGGGCGTGGGTGCGCGAGGCTTGTGGTGAAGCAGTGAGTTTCTATTTGTCCGAAAAGTTGCACGGATTTCGGACAAACAGGAATCTGAGAGACGCCCTACGGTGAAGGCTTTGATAGGGGCTTGCTCGACCGGGGGGCAATTTCTCCGCCAGCAGCACACACCCACTTATTGAAACGCCACCTCCGCAAAACTGCGCAGCTTGCGGCTGTGCAGCTGGTCTGGCCCGCCTTCGCGCAGGCGCTCCACCGCGCGTATGCCGATGCGCAGGTGCTGGTCCACCCGTTCGCGGTAGAAGTGGTTGGCCATGCCGGGCAGCTTGATTTCGCCGTGCAGGGGCTTGTCGCTCACGCACAGCAGGGTGCCGTAGGGCACGCGGAAGCGGAAGCCGTTGGCGGCGATGGTGGCGGACTCCATGTCCAGCGCCACGGCGCGGCTCTGGCTGAAGCGGCGCTGGGGCATGTTGTCGGGCAGCAGTTCCCAGTTGCGGTTGTCGGTGCTGGCCACGGTGCCGGTGCGCATGATGCGCTTGAGTTCGGCTGGCGGCACGCCGGTCACGTCGGCCACGGCGCCCTCCAGGGCCAGCTGGATTTCGGCCAACGCGGGAATGGGTACCCACAGTGGCAGCTCTTCATCGAGCACGTGGTCTTCGCGCACGTAGGCGTGGGCCAGCACGTAGTCGCCCAGTTGCTGGCTGGTGCGCAGCCCGGCGCAGTGGCCCAGCATGAGCCAGGCGTGCGGGCGCAGCACGGCAATGTGGTCGGTGATGGTTTTGGCATTGGCCGGTCCCACGCCGATGTTGACCATGGTGATGCCGGTGCGGTCGGCGCGCATGAGGTGGTAACCGGGCATCTGCGGCAACCGGGGAGGCGCGTGGCCCAGCTCGTCACCCACTTCGGCGGGCAGGCCGGTGCGACGCATGACCACGTTGCCGGGTTCCACGAAGGCGATGTAGTCACTCTGCGGGTCGGCCATTTCGGCGTGGCCGAGCTTGATGAACTCGTCGATGTAGAACTGGTAGTTGGTGAACAGCACGAAGTTCTGGAACCACTCGGGCGCGGTGCCGGTGTAGTGCCGCAGGCGCTGCAGCGAATAGTCCACGCGCGGGGCGGTGAACAGCGAAAGCGGGTGCGGCTCGCCCGGGCGCGGCTCGTGTGTGCCGTTGGCGATGCCGTCGTCCATGGCGGCCAGGTCGGGCAGGTCGAACACGTCGCGCATCAGGGCCCGCCGCGCCGCGCTCATCGTGCCTTCCACGTGGTCGTGTTCGGCGAACGAGAAGTGGATGGGGATGGGCTGGGCGCTGGTGCCCACCTCGAGCTCTCCGCCGTGGTTGGCCAGCAGCAGTTCGAACTGCTCCAGGTAGTAGTTGGCGTAAAGGTCGGGTCGGGTCAGCGTGGTTTCAAACCGACCCGGGCCGGCCACGAAGCCGTAGCTCAGGCGGCTGTTGGGGACCGAGCCCTGGCGCATCACGCTGTGGGTGTGCAGCCGCACAAAGGGGTAACAAGCCCGCACGCGCTGCTGACCGCCGGCGTCATTGCCGTCGACAAACTCTCGCATGGCGGTGCGCAGGAAATCCACCCCGTCGAGGTAGATGCGCTGCACCTGGGCCAGGGCGGCGGCAGGATCGCTGAAAAACAGAGGGGCGGTAAAGTGGGGTGTCTTGTGCATGGCGCTATTTTGGCCCTGCTGCATGTCATGGGATGGAATGCCATGCGCTTGGCATCGTGGAGAACCTCTGGTGCTGGGAATTGAAGCTTCCGACCTTGCCGGAATGAGCGATCTGGCCCGCGCGGCCACCGTGCTGAGCGTGGCGCTGGGCTGCGGACTGCTCATCGGCGTCGAACGGGAGCGGCGCAAGGGCGATGGGCCTGGCCGGGCGTTCGCCGGGCTGCGCACGTTTGCGGTGGCCTGCCTGATGGGCGCCACCACTGCACTGACCCGGATCGACGGTCTGGTGGTGACCGGCGCGGCCCTGGTGGCGGCCCTGGGGGTGGTGGCCTACTGGAACGACCGCTCGGACGACCCGGGCGTGACGACCGAGGTGGCCCTGCTGCTGACCTACCTGATCGGAGTGTTGTGCGCGTCCAGCCTAACGCTGGCGGCGGGTCTGGCCGTGGGCCTCACGGCCTTGCTGGCTGGGCGCGAAAAGCTGCACCGCTTTGCCCGCCACTGGTTGCGCCCGGGCGAGGTGCGCGACGGCATCCTGCTGGCCGCGCTGGTGCTGATGGCCTTGCCGCTGGCGCCGGACCGGCCGCTCTGGGGCGAAGTGCTCAACCCGCACACCATCCTGCAGTTGCTGGCATTGCTGCTGGCGGTGCAGTCATTGGCCCATTTGTGCCGGCGCCTGCTGCAGGCGCGTCATGCGGTGGCGCTGTCGGCGCTGGCATCGGGGTTTGTCTCCAGCACGGCCACCATCGCGACGATGGGGCTGGCGGTGCGCGAGGGCCGGTCGGGCGCACGGCTGATGGCCGGCGGAGGCTTGCTGTCGTGTGTGCCCACGTTGCTGCTCTTGCTGTTGGTGGCGTCGGCCGTGCGACCGGCCTGGTTGGCAGTGCTGTGGTTGCCGGCGCTCGCGGGCGTGGCACTGGCGCTGGCCTGGGGTTGGTGGTTGGTCAGGGGCGGCGTCAATGTGGCTGCCATGGCCCCGGAATCGGCACCACAGAAGGCGACCACCCACCCAGACGACAAACCCGGCGATCGCATGTTCAGTCTGCGCGGCGCAGCCGCCGTGGCCGCACTGCTGTCCGGCATTCAGGCCATGGTGCATGCCTTGCAACTCTGGCAGGGCGAGGCAGGGCTGGTGGTGGGTGCGTTGCTGGGTGCGCTCGTGGACCTGCATTCGGCCCTGTCGGCGGTGTTCGCTTCGGCCGCACCCCGCGCCGACGGCGCAGCCCTGCAGGCCCTGATGCTGGCGCTGGTTGTGCACGCTGGCAGCAAGAGCGTGACCGCCGGGGTGGCTGGTGGCTGGCGCTACCTGGCGTGGCTGGCACCTGGCCTGTGGGTGCACACCCTTATGACGGTGGCGCTGATCGCGTTGGGGTGACCCGCGCAGCGGCGGAGCGTGGGGGCAACGGACCGACCGCAGCGCAGGGCCGCCCCAAGCAAGGTCAGCCCCCTCGGGGGGCAGCGACCCGCGTGGCAGCAGAGCGTGGGGGCAACGGGCCAGCCGCCGGGCCGCCTCCAAGGCAGGCCCAGCCCCCTCGGGGGGCAGCGACCCGCGCAGCGGCGGAGCGTGGGGGCAACGGGCCAGCCGCCGGGCCGCCCCCAAGGTAGGCCCAGCCCCCTCGGGGGGCAGCGACCCGCGCAGCGGCGGAGCGTGGGGGCACCAACACTAACCCGCTGGACTGCGCATGGTCACGAACTCTTCGGCCGCCGTGGGGTGGATACCGATGGTGCTGTCGAACACGGCCTTGGTGGCGCCGGCCTTCATGGCCACGGCGAAGCCCTGGACGATTTCGCCGGCTTCGGCGCCGACCATGTGCAGGCCCACCACGCGGTCGGTGGCGGTGTCCACGATGAGCTTCATGAGCGTGCGCTCGGTGCTGCCCGAGAGCGTGTGCTTCAGGGCCTTGAATTCGCTGCGGAACACCGTCACCTCGCCATAGCGTTCACGGGCCTGGACTTCGCTCAGGCCCACGGTGCCGACGCTGGGGTGGGTGAAGATGGCGGTGGGAATGCAGTCGTAGCTCATGTCGCGCGGCGGCTTGCCGGCGGCCGGGCCGAACAGCTGGTCCACCACCACCATGGCCTCGCCCAGGGCCACGGGTGTGAGCTGCATGCGGTTGGTCACGTCGCCCACGGCGTAGATGCTGGGCACGTTGGTCTGGTAGTGCGCGTTCACGATGACCTCGCCCTTGCCGCCCTGGGCCACGCCCACGGTTTCCAGCCCGAGGTCCTTCACATTCGGCACGCGGCCGGTGGCGTAGAGCACGGCGTCGGCCATGATGATGCCGCCGCCTTCGCATTCCACCCGCAGTCCGTCGTCGGTCTTGCGAATATCGACCACGTCGGCATTCAGCCGCAGGTCCACACCGTGTTTGATCATCTCGGCAGCCACAAAATGCCGGATCTCGTCGTCGAAGCCGCGCAGGATCTGTTCGCCACGGTAGAGCTGGGTCACCTTCGAACCCAGGCCGTTGAAGATGGAAGCAAATTCGCTGGCGATGTAGCCGCCGCCCACCACCACCAGGCGTCCCGGGAAAGGTTCGACGTCAAAGATGTCGTTGGAGGTGATGGCGTGTTCGCGGCCCACGAAATGCGGCACATGCGGCGTGCCGCCGGTGGCGATCAGGATGTGCTTGGCGGTGAAGGCCTGGTGACCGGGCGAACCGTCCACATTGAGTGTGGCCAGGGCCACACCGTTTGGGCCGGTCAGGCGGGCAAACGCGTCGAACACGGTGACACCCGAGCCACGCAGCAGGTTGCCATAGACGCCGTTGAGGCGGCTGATTTCCTTGGCGCGGTTGGCCTTGAGGGTGGCCCAATTGAACTGGGGTGGCGAATCAATTTCCCACCCGAAGCCGCGTGACTCTTCGAAGGCTTCGCTGTAATGCGCCGCATAGCTGTAGAGCTTTTTTGGAATGCAGCCCACGTTCACGCAGGTGCCGCCCAGGCCGTCGGTGCCCAGGGTTTCGGCCAGGCCCACGCGCGCGCCGCGCTGTGCCGCCATGCGCGCGGCACGCACGCCGCCGCTGCCGCCGCCAATCACAAAAAGGTCGAAGTCGAAGGAAGAAGTCATGGTGATGAAGAGGTGGTGTCGAAGCCGCGGAGTTCCTGAACGATCCATTCCACAAAGACCCGGGTGCGCGCAGGCAGCAGGCGGGCGTGAGGGTAGACCAGATGGAGTGGACGCGGCGCGTCCTCGAATTCGGACAGAACGATTGTGAGCGCTTTCGATTGCACGTGCTGCGCGACCTGGTAGGAAAGAAACTGGCCAAAGCCCATGCCAGCGATGCAGGCGTCGATGGCGGGGGCGTTGTGGTTGAAGGCCAGGCGGCCGTTCACGGGCACGCGAAGCGGCTTGCCCTGATCGCGAAACGGGCCCCAGGCGGAAGCGCCGTCGAGCCTGCACACGCAGGGCGCGGCCTGCAGGTCGCGTGGATGGGCGGGCGTGCCCTGTTGGGCGAGAAATCCGGGGCTGGCCACCACCACCCGGCGGACGTGACCCAGCGGGCGGGCAATGTGGCTGGAGTCTTCCAGCGGGCCGATGCGCACCCCCACATCGATGCCTTCTTCCAGCAAGTTCACCACCCGGTCCAGCAGCAGCACCCGGCAACGCACCAGCGGGTGGCGCTGCAGGAAGCGGGTGACCAGGGGCGCCACGTGCAGCTGCCCGAACATCACCGGGGCCGTGAGCGTGAGCAGGCCGTTGGGTTCGGCCAGGTCCTGGCGCAAGGCGGCTTCGCCTTCGGCCACAGCGGTGAGCACCTGCCGGCAGTGATCCAGGTGGGCACGGCCTTCTTCGGTGAGTGCAATGCGGCGGGTGGTGCGGTGAAACAGGCGCACGCCCAGGCTTTCCTCAAAGCCGGCCAATGCCCGCACCACGGCCGGAAGCGAGCTGCCCATGGCCTGCGCGGCGGCCGTGAGGCTGCCGGCGTCGGCAATGTGCACGAAGGTCTGCATGGCGCGGAAACGGTCCATGCGGTATTAAACCGAAAATCGAATGGGTTTTGTTCGGAAAAGGCTATTGATGTTTGATTGCGCAAGAAAGAAGATGCGCCATCTCGTCAACCCCTGGAGCCTCTCATGATCCGTCTGTATCGCAACGTTGTCTCTGGCCATTGCCACCGCGTCGAGCTGTTTCTTTCCTTGCTGGGCCTGCCGTTCGAGAAGGTGGAACTGAACTTCCTTGAGAACGAACACAAGTCGCCGTCCTTTCTGGCCCTGAACCCTTTGGGTCAGATTCCCGTGTTGCAGGACGGCGACGTGACCCTGGCCGATTCCAATGCCATCCTGGTCTATCTGGAAGGCCAGTACGCGCCGGGTCAGTGGCTGCCCCGTGACCCGGTGGGCGCTGCGCGGGTGCAGCGCTGGCTGTCGCTGGCGGCCGGGCCGCTGGCCTTTGGCCCGGCCATGGCACGCGCGATCCAGGTGTTCTCGCGTCCCCTTGATCCTCAGCCGGCGATCGAGCGGGCGCACGCGCTGCTGGCCCACATGGACGGCGAGCTGGCGGCCACCGGCTGGCTGGTCGGTACCAAGCCCACGCTGGCGGATGTGGTGCACTACGCGTACGTGGCGCGGGCGCCGGAGGGCGGCGTGTCCCTCAAGGCCTACCCGGCGGTGCGCGCCTGGCTGGCCCGTGTGGAGGCTTTGCCCGGCTTTGTTCCCATGGTGAAGACCCCGGTGGGGCTGGCCGAATGAGCGCCGCGCCGGGCCGTTCCCAAGCAAGCTCGCACCGCAGCCCGCAGGGCGAAGGTAAGTCAGTGAGCGTCGCGCCGGGCCGTTCCCAAGCAAGCTCGCACCGCAGCCCGCAGGGCGAAGGTACGTCAGTGAGCGCCGCGCCGGGCCGTTCCCAAGCAAGCTCGCACCGTAGCCCGCAGGGCGAAGGTACGTCAGTGACCGCCGAGCCTGGCAGCACAGGCGCGGTGTTTCACGCGGGGGAGCGCGCCTTGCAGGCCCGTGCCGGTGTGGCAGAACAGTTGGACGCGGTGGGTTCCCGCGTGCTGCGCAGTTTCATGCCCGACCAGCACCGCGAATTCTTCGGCCTGCTGCCGTGGGTGCTGGTGGGCAGTGTGGACCGGCATGGCCAGCCCTGGGCCAGCGCGCTGGCAGGCTCGCCCGGGTTTCTGTCGGCGCCCACGCCGCAGGCACTGAACGTGCACGCGTGGCCCGGCCCGTGGGACCCGCTGGCCGCTAACCTGAGCGAAGGCGCGCCGGTGGGCCTGCTGGGCCTGCAACCCCATACGAGGCGGCGCAACCGGCTCAATGGCGTGGTGCATCTGCAGGCTGGCGGTTGGCAGGTGCGGGTGGGCCAGAGCTTTGGCAACTGCCCCAAGTACATCCAGGCGCGCGAACCGATGGCGTGGCCCGATGCGCCAGCGCCTGCGCTGGTGCACGAAGGCAAAGCGCTGGACGCCGCCTCGCGCGAGTTGATCGCCCGCGCCGACACCTTCTTCATCGCCACCGCACACCCCGACGCCTTGCACAGTGCCGACCCGGCCCACGGCGTGGACGTGTCGCACCGGGGTGGCCCGCCCGGCTTTGTTCTACTGCAGGGCGACACGCTCACCGTGCCGGACCTGGTCGGCAACTTCTTCTTCAACACCCTGGGCAACCTGGTGGTCAACCCACAGGCCGGTCTGCTGTTTGTGGACTTTGAGCGCGGCGACCTGCTGTGGCTTGCCACGACAGGCGAACTGATCGAGGACGGTCCAGCGCTCGCAGCCTTTCCCGGCGCACAGCGTCTCGTGCAATTCCGCATTCAACACGCGCGCCGCGTGTCTGCCGCGCTGCCGCTGTGCTGGTTGCTGGGCGAAGCCTCCCCGCATATCGCAGGCATGGGTCCGTGGCGCTCACACTCATTGCCGCCGCAGGCCTGAAGGCCGTTTCCAGACTCACGTGGCTTCGCTGTGGCGCAGGCAGCGCCGACAGCGCTTCAGCCAGCGTGCGAAACAGCGCTGTCTGAGCGGAAACGCCGACGAGCCATTTCACGGCCCATGTTGTGGGTGTTGTATGCCGCCAGGCGTTGCCGGGCGGCGGGGTAGGCGATCGACTCTTCAAGCAGGATGTGATCGAGGTACAGCGCCTCGAACACCTCCAGCGCATGGCGCAGTTCCACGGGGTCGAACCAGAGGTTCCCGTTGGTGGCGGCCTCCAGGCTGGGCGCGATCTGGATCCAGTTCTCTTCCAGCCAGCCATGGTCCTGGGTCAGGCGCTCTGCGGCTTGCACGATCTCGGCATCCTGGCTGCCCAGCAAGGCGGGAAAGATGTGTTTTTCTTCATCGAGGTGGTGTTGCCGCGCCTCACCGTTGAAGTAGTCGAGCACCCCGCGCGCCCGCGCCCGTGTGGCGGCGTTCAAACCGTTGGACTCGATCGCGTCGACCAATGCATGCAATTGCGCAAGCTGCTGCTGAATCTCGCGGTGGGTGGCATCCAGAAACCCGAACAGCTCGGGTGCGACGGTGTCTGCGCTCATGATGATCTCCTTGGTCAGAGCCCCATCATTGAACAGGCAGCAACGAGGCAGCTTGATCTGGCTCAAAAAATAGACCCACAGGCCCCAGCACCCGACAGACCACACACCAACCCGGAGCGCGTGCCCCATTCCAGGGATGCCGTGGAACCGGCTTCGCCGGGCCACTGGCATCGCCCCCCTGGGGGGGTGATGCGAAGCGGCGCAGGGGGGATCAATAAGTGAACACGCCGCGACCGGTTTTGCGCCCCAGCCAGCCGGCAGCGACCATCTCCTTCAGCAGTGGCGCTGGCCGGTACTTGCTGTCGTTGTATTCGGCCATGTAGACGTTCATCACCGCCAGGCACACGTCCAGGCCGATCATGTCGGCCAGGGCCAGCGGGCCAATGGGCTGGTTGGTGCCCAGCTTCATGCCGGCGTCGATGTCTTCCGGGGTGGCCAGACCTTCGGCCAGCACGAAGAAGGCTTCGTTGATCATGGGCACCAGGATGCGGTTGACCACGAAGCCGGGGGCGTTCTTCACAGTGATCGGCGTCTTGCCCAGCTTCTCGGCCAGGGCCTTCACCGCGTCGTGCGTGGCGTCGCTGGTCTGCAGGCCGCGGATGATTTCCACCAGGGCCATCATGGGCACGGGGTTGAAGAAGTGCATGCCGATGAAGCGATCAGGGCGCTGCGTGGCCGCAGCCAGCTTGGTGATGCTGATGGAACTGGTGTTGGTGGCCACGATCACGTCGGGCGCCAGCAGGCCGTCGAGCTGCTGCAGGATCTTGACCTTGAGGCCCTCGTTTTCGGTGGCGGCTTCGATCACCAGCTGTGCGCCCTTGAGGTCGTCGTAGTTCGTGCTGCCCTGGATGAGCCCCAGCGCTGCGTCCTTGTCGGCGGCGCTGATCTTTTCCTTTTTGATGAGGCGGTCCAGGCTGCCCGCGATGGTGGCCAGGCCTTTGTCGACCGCCGCCTGCGCGATATCGACCATCACCACGCGGATGCCTTGCGTGGCGCAGGCCTGGGCAATGCCGTTGCCCATAGTGCCCGAGCCGATGATGCCGACGGTTTGAATGCTACTCATGAAAACTGCTCCTGAAATGTGAAGAGGTGGTGCGATTGTGGTGCCTGACCACTGGGGTTTCCACCGAGTCGCCCAGGCGTCCGCGTTAGACAGGTGCGTCTACCCTTGGGTCGTGCGCGGTGCTAACTTGCCGCCACGATTGTGCACAGCGGGCGCCTGCCCGCGTGCACGCACAGGAGACACAACCAGCATGTACGACTACATCATCGTCGGCGGCGGCTCGGCAGGCTGCACTTTGGCCGGGCGCCTCAGCGAAGACCCGAATGTCAGCGTGGCGCTGATCGAAGCCGGTGGCGCGGACCGCAGCATCCTCATTCACTGCCCGGCCGGATTGGCCGTGATGGCCAAGTTCGAGCTCAACGGCTGGGGTTACAACACCGTGCCTCAACCCGGCCTGAATGGACGCAAGGGTTACCAGCCGCGCGGCAAGGTGCTGGGTGGTTCCAGCTCCATTAATGCCATGGTTTATGCACGTGGCCATGCCAGCGACTACGACGACTGGGCCGCGCGCGGCAATCCTGGCTGGTCGTATGCCGACGTGCTGCCCTATTTCAAACGCGCCGAACACAACGAACGCGGCGCCGACGACTTTCACGGTGAAGGCGGTCCGCTCAATGTGATGGACTTGCGCAGTCCGAACCCGTTTCTTTCGTCCTTTGTCGAAGCGGGTGTGCAGGCCGGCGAGCGGCACAACACCGACTTCAATGGTGCCGATCAGGAAGGCATCGGCGCCTACCAGGTCACGCACAAGAACGGCGAGCGATTCAGCGCGGCCAAGGCCTACCTCACGCCGCACCTGGGCCGCGCCAACCTCAAGCTCATCACCCGTGCCCTCACCACGCGCGTGGTCACCGAAAACCGCGACGGCCAGGTGCACGCAGTGGGGGTGGAATACCGTGCCGACGCCGGTCACGGCGCGGTGCAGACCCTGCGCCTGAAGCCAGGCGGTGAGGTGCTGCTGAGCGCGGGTGCCTTTGGTTCGCCTCAGTTGCTGATGCTCTCCGGCATCGGCCCTGCCGAGCATCTGCGCGAACACGGCATAGGCGTGGTGCGCGACCTGCCCGGTGTGGGTGAAAACCTGCACGACCACCCTGACATGGTGATGGTGGTCAACGCGCCCAAGCTCACTGACTTGTTTGGTCTGTCGTGGCAAGGCACGGTCAACACCGTGCGCGCAATTCTTGAATGGCACCGCTCGCGCAGCGGCATGCTCACCACCAACTTTGCCGAGGCCGGTGGCTTCATCAAGAGCGCGCCGGAAGAAGCGATCCCGGACCTGCAATTGCACTTCGTGGTGGGCAAGCTGGTGGACCATGGGCGCAAAACGGTGTTCGGGCACGGCTATTCCTGCCACGTTTGCCTGCTGCGTCCGAAGAGCCGCGGCACGCTGCGCCTGGCGAGCCCGGACCCTCAGCGGGCGCCGCTGATCGATCCCGCGTTTTTTCAGGACCCGGACGACATGGCCCGGATGGTGCGGGGCTTCAAGCGCATGCGTGCGTTGCTGCAACAACCGGCGCTGACGCGCCACGGCGGCGTGGAGTCCCAGGCATCGGCCAGCGCACAGACCGCCGCGCAGATCGAGCAGTTCATTCGGAACCACGCCGATACCATCTACCACCCCGTAGGCACCTGCCGCATGGGGCCGGACGGCGATGCACTTGCAGTGGTCGACGCCCAACTGCGCGTGCGCGGCGTGCAGGCCCTGAGGGTGATCGACGCTTCTGTGATGCCCCAGGTGGTGGGCGGCAACACCAATGCGCCGGTGATCATGATGGCGGAGAAGGCGGTCGATATCCTTTTGCGGTAGGCTTGCCTTCCCTTCACCATAGCCATCCCCGGCGTGCCGTTTCTCATCCAGGGGTGCCGTGGAGCCGGCTTTGCCGGGCCACAGGCACCGCCCCCCTTCCAGGGGGGTGACGCGAAGCGGCGCGGGGGGTACTTGCAAGATGATTCTTGAACTCGCAGACATCCGCATCGACCCGTCTCAGGCCGCCGCTTTTGAAGAAGCCATCGAACGTGGCGCCTCCACGGTGATCGCGAACGCCCGGGGCTTCCAGGGCTACAAGGTCAACCGCAGTATCGAAAGCCCGGGCCGCTACATCCTGATGATCTACTGGGACACGCTGGAGGATCACACCGTGGGTTTCCGCCAGTCAGCAGCGTTTGCCGATTGGCGCGCCCTCGTGGGCCCGTTCTTCGCACAGCCACCCGTGGTGGAGCATCTGGAGCTGGTCAGCAAGTCCGCCTGACCTGCGCCCATCACAGGGCGCCACTACAGCGACGAGACGGCGGGTTCGAACAGAGCGGTCACGTGCTGGGCTTGGGTCATGGTTACCGTGCAGCTGTCGCTTCCAGTGCAGGCGCCTCCCCAGCCAGAGAAGACCGACCCGGTCGCGGGTGTGGCCGTGAGCGTGACCGTGCTGCCGTTGGGCTGGCGCCGGCCGCAGGTCTTGCCGCAATGGATGCCGGCCTCCGCAGAAACCACGCTGCCGCGGCCGCTGCCCGTTTTGCTCACGTTCAGCGCGAAGTGGCTGGGCACGAAATACGCCATCACATGTCTGGCCTCGGACATCAGGACTTCGCAACTGCGGCTTTGATTGCCGGCACATGCCCCGCCCCAACCTGCGAACAATGAGCCTTTTGCGGGTCTGGCGGTGAGGGTGACCAGGGTACCGCTGTTGAACAGGCGGCTGCACTCGCTGGCGCAGTTGACGCCCTTGGGTAAGGAGGTGATGCGCCCTTTTCCGTCACCTGCGGCCCCCGTCTGAAGGGCATGGGTGATGCGGTGGAAAGTCGCGGTGACCGTGCGTGCGGCCTCCATCGACACCGTGCAGCTGGGGGTCGTGGCACCCGCGCACACCCCTGCCCAGCCGGCGAAGTACGAACCTTCAGCCGCCTGCGCCAGCAGTGTGACCGAGCTGGTGGACGCCATCGACGACCTGCAATTGCGGCTGCACTGGAACATGCCATCGTCCGAGGAAACGGTGCCCAGGCCCTTGCCCAGTTGCCGGTAGTTCAATGTGAAGTGACTCTTTCGGAATTCGGCATGCACCGACGTGGCTTCATTCACCGGCACCGAACAGGAACCGGTGCCCGTGCAGGCGCCTGACCAGCCCATGAACACCGAACCGGCGGACGGCGTGGCCGACAGGCTGAGCTGCGATCCGTGGGCTTGCGACGACTTGCAGGTCTTGCCGCAGTGCAGGGCTGAGGTGGTGGAGCTGACCACGCCAGAGCCGGTTTTGGTGACCGCCACGGCATGGTTTTGAAGCGCGAAGCTGGCCGTGACCTGTTGGGCGGCACTCAGGGTCACCGTGCACGACCCCGTGCCGCTGCAGGCGCCGCTCCAGCCGGTGAAGCGTGAGCCGCTGGCGGCCTGCGGCGAAAGCGTCACCAGACTGTTGTAGGGCAGAGAAACACTGCAGGTCGAACCGCAGTTGATGCCTGCCGGGCTTGAACTCACGCTGCCAGCGCCGTTGCCCTGGCGCTGCACGGACAAGGTCTGGGGTTGGCCGGTGAACGTTGCGATGACGTGACGGTCGTCGGTCATGGTCAGGGTGCAACTGCCCATGCCGCTGCACGCACCGCTCCATCCGCTGAAGCTCGAACCCGTTGCAGCGGTGGCTGCGAGGGTGACACTGCTGCCGTCCGCGTAGGTCTCCGTGCAGTCTCCGCCACAGGTCACGCCAGCCGGGGCAGAAGACACCAGTCCCGATCCGGTGCCGCTTCTTGCCACCGTCAGGGTGCGTTCGGGTGTCGCCAGGAAGCCCATAAGCATTTGCTTCATGCCGGCGACCGAGCCACCCGGTCGTGTGTCCGCCACGGTCGCGCCGTGGTTTTTGAACTGGGCCAGCGCCTCCGTGACGCTGATGCCAGGCTGAGCCTGCTTCATCACCGCCCAGGCTCCCGCCACATGGGGGGCCGCCATGGACGTGCCATTGAACGACGCATAGCCCGTGCCCGGCACCGAAGAGCGGATGTAGCTGCCGGGTGCCAGCAACGAGACAAACGAGGCGATGTTGGAGTAGGAGGCCACACCGCCCGCACCTTGCGCGCAGGCACTGTTGTCCGGACCCACATCGCACAAGGCGCCCACACTGATGGCACTGGAAATGCACGCGGGTGAGGCGATGGCGGTCTTGTAACCTTCGTTGCCGCTGGCGATGACCGTCGCAATGCCGGCCGCGCGCAGGTTGTCGATGGCGAACTTGGTGGCGCCGTTGACCGCGTCACACGTGCTGGTGTATTGACCACCGCCCAGGCTCATGTTGACAGCCGCGATCTGGTGCGTGTCCCGCAGCGCGTAAACACGCTCCAGGCCCCGGATGATGTCGCTGGTGTAGGCCAGCACGGTGCCGTAGGACGGGAAGTGGCTGAACACCTGCACCGAAATCAGCTTGGCCCCTGGGGCCACGCCCTGGGTGCTGTTGGGGCCACCCGAGCCTGCGACGATGCCTGCCACGTGGGTGCCGTGCCGACAGGCGTTGGGGTCCGTGCTGCAGTGCACGCCGGAGCCAGCCGCCGTGCTGGCGGTGACCCCGCCCGGGCACACCGACTGCGCGATCGATGTGTTGCTGGAATAACAGGCCTCTGAGACCACCTTGCCCGTCAGAAAGGCATGGTTCTTGTCCACACCTGTGTCGAGCACCGCGACCGTCCAGCCTGTGCCCGTGCGGCCAGACGCCCACACCTCCGGGGCCTGAACCAGTGGTGTGCTTTCCAGCAGCGTGCGGGGCACCGGCACGTCTTCTTCGATGCTGCGGACCAGCTTCGAATGGCGAAGGCGCGCCAGTGCGTTGGCGTCCACATCGGCCACAAAGTGAGGCTGCCTTTCAAATTGGGTGCGCACCTGGGCGCTGGTGCCGCCGAGCAGCGTCGAAATGGCGCTGTTCTGCGCCGCTCGGATGCGGGCGCGCTGCAGCGCGGCGGCTGACGGGGACAGCCTGGCCTCGGGTTCTGCGGGCTCGTTCAGCCCAATGATGAGGCGCACGCCCTCTGGAGAGGCCGCCTTGCTGGCGATGCGCTCGATGTCGGCGTTGGGTACGGTTTGAGCGGCAGCGCCCGTGGCCAGCAGCACAACAACAGCGGCAAGCCAACGGCGAGGGAACGGTGACGGCATCCAGGACTCCAGTGGCGGTCCGCCTGCCATCGGGGGCGCAGACGGGGTACTGGTTCCTGTATCGGTCGATTCAGGGGCGACTTGATGTTGCCCATAGGTACTACGGGCGTTTGGCTACACGCTTTTTGGCTTACCAAACGCCGGAAAAGGAGCGCTTTTGGTCGCGCTGTTCCGGCGATCAGGATCGCGGCGAAGTCTTTCGCATGAGCGTCGATTTTCCAAAAAGACTTTCAATCAGATCCACAGCCAGCAAAGCCGTGCGATTTTTTACATCCAGCGCGGGATTGAGTTCCATCACATCCAGCGACGCGAGCCGGTTGGTGTCGGCGATCATCTCCATGCACAGCTGGGCCTCGCGATAGGTGGGTCCGCCGGGCACGGTGGTGCCCACACCGGGTGCGATCTCCGGGTCGAGGAAGTCCACGTCGAAGCTCACGTGCAGGTGGGTGTTGCCGTCGATGCCTTTCAGCGCCTGCTCCATGGTGTGCCGCATGCCCATTTCGTCGATGTAGCGCATGTCGAATACCTCCAGCCCGGCCTCGTGCACCAGGCGTTTTTCTCCCGCATCCACGCTGCGGATGCCGATTTCGCGCACCACGCTGGCGTCGATGGCGGGGGATGTGCCGCCAATGCCGGTCAGCGCCGCGGGACCGTGGCCGCACAGCAGGGCCACGGGCATGCCGTGGATGTTGCCGCTGGGCGTGAGGGTGGCGGTGTTGTAGTCGGCGTGCGCGTCGAGCCAGAGCACGCGCAGCTTCTTGCCCGCCTCGCGGCAATGGCGGGCCACCGCGCTGATGGAGCCCAGACCCAGGCAGTGATCGCCTCCGAGCACGATGGGCATGCGGCCCAGCGCCAGTTCGGCGTGCACCGCTTCGTGCAGCGTGGTGTTCCAGGCCACCACCTCGGGCAGGTGGCGGTAGCCGTCCACCGGTGGTTGCCACGGGTTGGCCGGTCCGGCGAGGTTGCCCCGGTCCGCCACCTCGATGCCGTGGCTCTCCAGCACCTGGGCCAGGCCCGCCACACGCAGGGCTTCTGGCCCCATGGAGGCACCACGGGCGCCGGCACCGATGTCGGTGGGCACGCCGATCAGACTGATGAGATGGGTCATGGCGAGATCCTGTGGAAAGTGATGAACATCAGGTCGGTGTTTCGGGCAACAGTTCAAATTCGGCGCTGGCGCAGACCTGGCCATTGATCAACAGGTCAATCTGGTGCAGGCCGGGGTACAGGCGGCGGGTGGTCACCGGGCGCAGCGAATGGCGCTTCTGCAGTGTGCGCGTTTCCCCCGCATCCAGTGTGAGCTTCCAACCCTTGAACACCTTGGGGGAGAGCGAGCCGTTGGCCCGCACGTGGTGCACGGCGTAGTCGATCACCATGTTTTGCGCGGCAGGCGCATCGGCCACGAGGGACACGCTGAGGTCGATGTTCTCGCCCACCGCCACGCGATGCCGGGACAAGGCCATCGAGGCCTGCCCCTGCAAGCCCTGGCCCAGCCCCCAGGCGCTCAGGGTGGGGCCATGCCCTTGCTTGATCAGGCTGCGGCTGGCGTGGCGCAGCAGCGCGGTCCGGTCGGCGCTGGCGCCCTGCAGGTGTTCGGACACCCAGCGCGCCACCAGATCGGGATGGTCCTTGGCGATGTCGTTGAGGTGGTTGGCCACACTGCGGCGCACGTAGGCGCTCTCGTCGTCCTGCAGTGCGCGCAACAGGGGCAGTGTGGGGGATGGGTCCAGCACCAGCGCCTGCAGGCGCAGACCCCAGGGCAGGCGCGGTCGGCTGCCTTCGCTCACCAGCCGGCGCACATGGGCGCTGGGGTCGTTGACCCATGCAGCGAGGGTGGACAGCGTGACCTGCGGCGCCTGCTGGATGAAGGGGCGGATGGCAAACTCTGCCGTGAAGCGCTGCGTGATCGCGTGTAGGCAGGCCAGGGCGCGCGGCACGTGGTCAAGGCCACGCCGGGCCACGAACTCGCCCGCCGACCACAACACCCAGCCGGAGAGTCCCCGCAGTGCTGCATCGCCGCGACCCGAGGCCAGATTGATCGGTTCACCCACCGCATCCAGCGCCATCGGAGGCGCCAGGCTGGCTTCCAGCACGGCACACGCGGCGTCAAAGTCAGGGGGCAGGGTGGCCTCCAGCGCGTCGGCCAGCCGCATGGCGCGGGCTTTGAATTCCAGGTCTTCCAATCCCTGGCTGGCCTGCGCCTCAAAGACGCGGCGATTGAACGCCGGCCACGCCCGTTGCAGGTGCAAGCCAGCGCTGTTCACGGTGTCGGTGTTGATGAGGTTCTTGAAGGGTTCCACGTTGGTTGGTTCACAACAGGGGCGGCAGTTCGCGCGCCAGAAAGTCCAGCACCGCGCGGATGCGGCGACTGGTCCGGATATCACGGTGCACCACCAGCCACACGGGCAGCGTCGGCAGTGGCAGTTCGGGCAATACCTGCACCAGCAGCGGGTCATTGTGCAGCAGGTAGTTGGCCACGAAGCCAATGCCCAGACCGGCGCGCACCGCCGCCCAGTAGGCGATCAGGTCGTCGGTGCGGAACGCGAACTGCTCAGGCCCCACGGGGTGGCCCATGGCCGCGAACCCGCGCGCGATGTCCTGTATCCGGTCATTGCCCACCAGATCGTGGTCCAGCAAGTCGGCAGGCACCCGCGGCACACCGCGCCGGGTCAGGTAGTCGCGGTGGGCGCAGGCGCTCACGCCCGTCACGCCGATGCGCCGCGCCACCAGCGAACCCTGCGTCGGGCGGAGCATGCGAATCGCGATGTCGGCCTCCCGGCGCAACAGGTCGCTCACCGCGTTGTTCACGACCAGTTCAATCTGAATGCCCGGCAATTCTGCGCGCATGCGTGCCAGCAGAGGCGGCAACAGAAAGCAGCCCACCGGCTGGCTGGCTGAGAGGCGCACCGTGCCCGCGAGCGCCGACTGCGCCTGCTGCGCACCACGCATCAGCGTCTGAGCGCCACTCTCCATGGCCCGCGCCGCTTCGGCCAGTCTGGCGGCGGCGGGCGTGGGAATCAGGCCCCGGCCGGTGCGCTCAAACAGCGGCGTGCCCAGCTGCGCTTCAAGCGCCGTCACATGGCGCCCCACCGTGGGCTGGCTGATGCCCAGCGCCCGGGCGGCACCCAGCAGGCTGCCGTGCTGGTGGGCTGCCAAAAAAGAGGGGATCAGTTGCCAGTTGAAATCAGACATATTCAATATTGCATAGCGATCGTGCGCATCTGGTGGATTGTGGCGCGCCGTCCCGGAGCCCACAATCGCCGCATGTCTCAAGCACGCACAGCTTCTTTTTCTGGCTCCGGCCTGCACACCATTCTGGGCGCGGGCGGCGTGGTGGCCCGCGAACTGTCGCTGCAACTGGCGCGCGATGGGCTGCGTGTGCGTCAGGTGAGCCGCCGTCCGGTGGCGGTGAAAGCGGGCGACGAATGGCAGGCGGCCGATCTCACCGACGCCCGTGCCACGGACGATGCGGTGGCGGGCAGCGAGGTGGTGTACCTGGTGGCCGGTCTGCTCTACAGCGCAGCGGCGTGGCAAGCGCAGTGGCCGCGCGTGATGCGAAACGCGCTGGATGCCTGTGCTCGCCACGGCGCGCGCCTGGTGTTCTTCGACAACGTCTACGCCTACGGACAGGTGGACGGCGCCATGACCGAAACCACGCCGTTCAACCCCTGCAGCCGTAAGGGCGAGGTGCGCGCCACCATCGCGACCACGCTGCTGGACGCTGTGCGCCAAGGCGATCTGCAGGCGCTGATCGCCCGCTCAGCCGACTTCTACGGGCCGGGTGCTCACATCAGCCTGTTGGAGTCGGTGTTGTTCGCCCGCCTGAGAGCGGGCAAGGCGCCCCAGTGGGTGGGCGACCCACAGCGGGTGCACACCTTCAGCTATACACCCGACATCGGACGAGCGCTGGCGATGCTGGGGCAGGACCAGCGCGCTTTAGGGCAGACCTGGCACCTCCCCACGGCACAGACCCTGGACGCCGCAACCGTGACGGGCAGGGCCTTGACGCGCGCTGCCTGCGCTATCGCCGGCCAGCCTGACCGCCTGCAGGTGGCTCCGCGCTGGCTGCTGCACGCCATGGGCTGGTTCGTGCCCGTGTTGCGCGAGAACCGCGAAATGATGTACCAGTACGAACACGACTACCGCTTCGACAGCAGCAAGTTTGAGTTGGCGTTTGGTCTGCAGCCCACGCCGTATCGCGATGGACTGGCGCAGACCCAGCGCTTTTCAACCGAGTCGAGCAAGTAGTCCGGCCAGCGCGTGTGACACCGTGGCCTGCCGAATGGCGGCGCGGTCACCGTCAAAACGTTGGTGTTCGGTGAACACACCCTGCGGCGTGGCCCAACCAAACCAGACCGTGCCCACCGGCTTCTCCGGCGTGCCGCCGGTGGGGCCGGCCACGCCGGTGACCGACACCGTCAACTGAGCTTTCGAATGCGCCACGGCTCCGGCGGCCATGGCCCGCGCCACGGGTTCACTGACCGCGCCGTGGGTGTCGATCAGTTCAGCGGGCACACCCAGCAGCTCCACCTTGGCTACGTTGGAGTAGGTGACAAAACCGCGCTCGAACCAGTCGCTGGAGCCGCTGAGTTCGGTGCAGGCGCCGGCGATGAGGCCGCCGGTGCAACTCTCGGCCGTGGCCATCATCAGTCCGCGCGACTTGAGTTCCGAAGCGAGCGTTTCGACGAGTGTGAGGGTGTTCGATGGGGTCATGCGGATGTGCCTTGGCGGAGGTTTTAGAACTTCCAGAGAGCAATCACGAGCAAGGTGCACAAGGCCGCCGCAAAGTCGTCCAGCATGATGCCGAAGCCGCCACGCGGCCCGAAGCCCTTGAAGGCCTGATCGGCCCAGGCCATGGGGCCGAACTTGACCGAATCAAAAAGGCGGAACAGCGCGAACGCGGCCAGTTGGCCCCAGAAACCGGTGGGCATCACCAGCCACAGAATCAGCCAGAACGCGATGATCTCGTCGATCACGATGTGGCTCGAATCGGCGATGCGCATGTGCTGCGCCGTCACCGTGCAGGCCCACCAGCCCACCAGCGTGCCCAGCCCGATCAGCGCCGCCCAGCCGGTGTCGCTCATCCAGGGTTCCAGCAGCAGAAATACCGCCCAGGCCCACAGGGTGCCCACCGTGCCAGGGGCAAACCGCGGAAGCCCCGAGCCCGCTCCCAGTGCGATGAAGCGGGCCGGATGGGCCAGCGCGAAAGCCCAGGTGGGGCGATGGAGAGGGGCGGTGGGGTCGGGGGTGGTGGCCATCGAAGCGTCGCTCATCGGCGCATTATCGGTGGCCCGTCCAACCGCGGTTTCCAGGTTCAACCAAAGTGATCGAAGCCGCGCGCAGCCACCGGCCGACGTTGACCGTCGGCCTGCACCAGCCACAGACCGGGTGGCGCCATGAGGCAGCCGATGCGCGTGACGGGTGTGGCGCTGTCGCGCGCGGCGGCTTCGATGGCTTCGCGCTTGTCCGGCGCCGCCGTGAACAGCAGTTCGTAGTCGTCACCGCCGTGCAGCAGGCAGTCTTCCTGCTGCGCTGGCGGCAGCGGTTGCAAGGCGGGCGCCACCGGCAGCGCATCCAGGCGGATCTCTGCGCCCAGGTGGCTGGCGTTCAGGATGTGGCCCAGGTCACCCGCCAGGCCATCGCTGACGTCGATGGCCGCGTGGGCCAGGCCGGCCAGAGCCTGCCCCAGCGCCAGCCGGGGCGTGGGACGGTCCAGCCGCTGGCGCAGTTCGGGCCGGGTCTTCAGTGCGAGCGGTCCCAGCGTGTCCAGTGCCCAGGCTTCTCCGCGCAACAAGGCCAGCGCCAGGCGGGCCTCGCCGGTGCGACCGCTCAGGTACAGGTCGTCGCCGGCCTGCGCAGCGTCGCGCCGCAGCGCATGGCCAGGGCGCAGTTCACCGAACACGGTAATGCAGAGATTGAGCGGGCCGCGCGTGGTGTCGCCGCCCACCAGGGGGCAGGCGTGTGCATCGGCCAGGGCAAACAGGCCGCTGGCGAAGGCCGCCAGCCAGGCCTCGTTGGCGTCAGGCAGCGCCAGTGCGAGCGTGAAGCCCAGCGGTCGCGCGCCCATCGCCGCCAGGTCGCTCAGATTCACGGCCAGGGCCTTGTGGCCCAGGGCTGCCGGGTCGGCGTCGGGCAGGAAGTGCCTTCCCTCGACCAGCATGTCGGTGGATACCGCGAGTTGATGGCCGGCGCGGGGTGCCAGCAGCGCGCAGTCGTCGCCAATGCCCAGCGCCACGCCCGGCGCACCGGGCTGGCCCGGGCGCTGGAAATGCCGGCGGATCAGGTCGAATTCACCCGCCGGGCGCGGGGTTTCGGGGGAGGGGGCCGGTGCGTTCATGGCGTGAGGGGGCTGTCGTCAGGCGGTCCGCCTTGAGGCGTTTTGCCGCCGCCCGGGGGTTCATCGTCAATTGCAGGCGCGGCCGATGCCTGCGAGACAGGCATGTTGTGGGCAGACCAGTCCCACAGGTCTTCGCCGGGTTTCATCGCATCGGCAGAGCGCTCCAGAAACGCTTCGGCCCAGCGTCGGCTTTCTTCGTCCATGGTGTCGCGCTGCGCGTCGGGCGACCAGGCGGCTTCAATGTCGCTCACATCTTCAGCCGGCACCGCCGCTTCCGTGCGCGGTGGCAGGAAGAAGCCCAGCGGGTGGCTGCGCAGGCGCCGGCGCAGGGCCAGGTGGATCAGGCTTCGGTTCACGTCGCTGATGCCTTGTGCTTTCAAGGCGAGCCGGTAGGCGAGGTAGAAGCTGAAGATCAAATTGAGCGGGCCGACCACCACCACGCCTGCCATCGCCCACCAGAAGGTGGGGTCGACCAGCACGCCAGGGCCGATGGCGATGGCGGCGGCCGCCAGTTGGCCTGCCGCCAGTGTGACGTGGCGAATGTCGAGTCCCAGGCCAAAGAATTGCGCAAACGCCGGCACCAGACCGAGCAGGAAACCCAGCGAAACGTTGGCCGCCAGACCGGAGATGTTGTCGCGAAAGAACCGTGCCCAGCGCGCCGCGCGCACCGTGCCCAGCCAGTGCGTGATGCGTGGGTTGTGGCGGATGGCCGAGTCCAGCCGGTAGTAGACGAACCAGTTTTCCACCCAGCCGGCAATGATGCTGGAGGCGAACAGCAGCACGCCGGTGAAGGCCGCGAAGAAGGCCGTGGGCCCCAGCAGGTGCAGCGAGTGCATGACGTAGGCGGCTTTTTCGGGCCCGATCATGTGGCGGCCCGTGGCCAGGGCCAGCAGGAAGCTGATCCCGAGCACCACAGGCACCACCAGCCCCACGTTGCCCAGAATGGCCGCGATCTGCGAGCGGAACAGGTGAGCCACTTCGTCCACGAAGCGGCGCACCGCCCCGGGCTGCTGGATGTGCTTGAGCTTGGCCACCATGGCCGGTGCCGTCACGGCGGGCTGCTTGGTGGCCACGGTGAAATGCAGCAGCTGGATCAGCACGAACGACAGCGCGTAGTTCAGGCCCGCCGCGAAACCCGCCCAGAAGGCCGATAGCGCCAGCAGCCCCAGCCCGAACTTGGCCCAGGTGGTCAGGCCCAGCAGCGCCCCGCCGCCAGCGGCCATGCCCAGCATCTGGCGGTATTCGGTGGCGTTGCGGGTGATGTAGCGCTCGCCGGTTTCGGCGCTGCGTTCGGCCACCTTGGCGGCCGTGAGGCCGGAGCTGTGGGCCACCAGCGCGCGGATGCTGCGGTTGTCATGCCCCAGCTGCGCCAGGTCGGCCAGGAGGGCAGCGGTGGCGCGTTCGGGCTTGTCGGAGAGCATGCAGTCGAGCAGCTGATGGATGCGCACGATGCGCTCGGCCAGCTGGCGCAGGCGGAACACGATGCCCACGGAGACGCCATGCTCTTCCAGATGCGCATACACCGACTCGGCCGCCACGCGGCACACGTCGAGCTGCAGGCGCAGCTTGTCGGCCTCATAACGCGCCTGGCCGCTGCGCGTGCCATGTCGCAACGCACTGCGGCGCAGTGCTTCCATTTGCACGGGCAGGGCGTGGAACGCGCGGCGCGCGCGGTCTTCGTGGCTCATGCGGCCACGGATCTCGCTGGAAAAACCGGTGGCACTGACCTGGCCGACGCAGAACACCAGCGCATCCAGCAACGCGGCCTGCCAGTGGGACGGCGCCGCAGCTTCGCCGCGCCCTGGCGCGGCAGCGGGTGGGGTGCCGGCGGGTTCGGGCGGGCTCAGCAACACGCTGTGAATGTCCTGCAACGTGCGCGAATCCAGCGCCTGCAACCAGCGCACGTCGAAGCGGCTGGAGAGCAGCAGGCCGAACAGGTCGGTGATGTCGCTGGTCTCCGGTGTGCCCGGCAGCAGCTTGCGCCGCAGGCGGTGGCCCAGCTCGCTCATGAACGCGGTGCGCGGGGCAAAACCGAAGTCGGCCAGCAGGGGCGTGATGTCCACCGTCTGAACGAAGCGCCGCCACCAGCGGTGCCAGCGCGCCAGTTGCGCCGGTTCTGCCTGCAAGGCGGTCAGCAACTGCCGCACGCGGTCCACGCTGGCCTGAGGATCTTCGGCTTCGCCGCGCACCCAGCGCAACGCATCCATCAGCCACAGATGGCGGATGGCCAGGGGCGCGTCAGGGTCCAGCGTATCGAGCAGGTCGGACAGCGTCATCGGGGACAAACAATGGGGGTGGCCGTGCGCCGCAGGCCCTCACGGAGGACGCGGCCTTGTGCGCTCAGTGCAGCACGCGCCCGGCGCCGTCGCCCGCGTCGCTGGCATCGGCGATCAGGGTGAAGCTGTCCACAGGGGCTTCAAAGCGCTCACCGTCTTCGGCGACGCAGAAAAAACTGCCGCGCATGCTGCCGGTGGGCGTTTTCAGGCGGGTGCCGCTGGTGTACTGGAACGATTCGCCGGGTCGCAGCAGGGGCTGGTGGCCCACCACGCCCAGGCCCTTGACTTCTTCCTTGTGCCCGTGGGCGTCATCGATGATCCAGTGACGGGCAATGAGCTGGGCCGTCACGTCACCGGTGTTGGTGATGGTGATGGTGTACGCAAAGGCGTACAGACCCTCGTCGGGCGTGGACTGCTCGCTCAGGTACTGGGGCTCCACGTCGCAAGTGAACTGGTATTTCGACATGGGCAGGATGTTACCCCGCGCCCGGTGGATTCGCATACCAAAGGCTTAGATCCTCTCCTTGTTCTTGCGGCCTGCGAAAATGCAGCCTCAAGAACCAACGTTGCCGGCCCCCATGACCACCACCTACCGTATCGCGCCATCCATCCTGTCCGCCGATTTCGCCCGCCTGGGGGAAGAGGTGAAGAACGTCATCGCCGCCGGTGCCGACTGGATTCACTTCGACGTGATGGACAACCATTACGTGCCCAACCTCACCTTCGGCCCCATGATCTGTCAGGCGCTCAAGCCGCATTCGGTGCGGGCCGACGGCACGCCGGTGCCGATCGACGTGCACTTGATGATCCAGCCGGTGGATGCGCTGGCCGGCGCCTTCATTGACGCCGGGGCCGATCTGGTGAGCTTTCACCCGGATGCGAGCGCTCACGTGCACCGCAGCGTGCAGGCCATCAAGGCCAGGGGCGCCAAAGCCGGCCTCACCTTCAACCCAGCGCAACCGCTGGACGTGCTCGACTGGACCATTGACGACATCGATCTCATTCTCATCATGAGCGTGAACCCCGGTTTCGGCGGCCAGAGTTTCATCGATTCGGCCTTGCGCAAGATCGAAGCCGCCCGCAAGCGCATCGAAGCCAGCGGGCGTGACATCCGCCTGGAAGTGGACGGCGGCATCAAGGCCGACAACATCCGCCGCGTGGCCGATGCGGGCGCGGACACCTTTGTGGCCGGCAGTGCGATTTTTGGCAAGCCGGATTACAAGGGGGTGATTGACAGCATGCGGAAAGCACTCGAATAACCCCAGGACAGAGACAACCCCCCGCGCCGCCTTCGGCGTCACCCCCCTTGAAAGGGGGGCGCTCCATGTGGCCCGGCAAAGCCGGTTCCACTGGAGCCCTGGAATAAGGCACGCGCTCCGGAAACGCGCCGCCACCTGCATACCTTTTTGACTGGATTTCTACCGTGCGGCTTTCTGCTATTTCTGCGGTCATCGTTGATCTGGATGGGACCATGGTGGACACCATGGGCGACTTCGAGGTGGCGCTCAATCACACGCTGAGCGATCTGGGTTTGCCGCCGGTGGAGCGGGCGTTGATCGAGCGCACGGTGGGCAAGGGGTCAGAGCATCTGGTGCGCAGTGTGTTGACGCACCAGCTGGCTTTGCCGGAGGTGGTGTCTTCAGGCTGTGTTGCGCTCACCTGGCCGCAGGCACAGATGGTCGAGCTGGCGCTGGAGCGCTACCAGCACCACTACAGTTTCACGAATGGTCAGTATGCGGACGTGTATCCGGGCGTGGCTGAGGGACTGCAGGCCTTGCGTGCGTCTGGTTTTCCCTTGGCCTGCCTGACCAACAAACCCTTGTCGTTCGCCCGCGCGCTGCTGGAAATCAAGGGGCTCAACGACCACTTCGCCCCGGTGTTCGGTGGCGACAGTTTCGACCGCAAGAAGCCTGATCCGCTGCCCCTGCTCAAGACCTGCGAAGCGCTGGGTACAGCGCCTGCACAGACGCTGATGGTTGGCGATTCACAGAACGACGGCCTGGCCGCGCGGGCAGCGGGTTGCCCCGTGGCCCTGGTCACCTACGGCTACAACCACGGCGACCCCATCGCGCAGGCGCCTCACGACCTGCTGGTGGACTCGCTGGTCGACATCGCGGTTGTTTTGCAAGGGCACGCCAAAGCAGCGTGAAGAAGCCAAGCCATTAAGCTTACCGCCAGCCCGGCACCTTGCTCAGCTCGAAGTTCAGCAACACCTCGCTGGCCGGGCGACCTTCGGTGGGCCGGCGCGTGCCTTGCAGCCGCCGGCCGCAATCGGCCGGGTTCACCGCCGCATTCCAGACCGCACTGATGGCCACGCCGTCTTCGGATTCGTCCAACTGGAATTCACCGTCGGTGGCGTCGCCCGACAACAGGGCATCGCCCGCTTCCCCATTCAGCGTCAGCCGCCCGCGCACGCTGCCCGGGTACTCCGGGTGGCGTTCAAAATGCACCGTGCCGGTGGCCACGGGCTTGGCCTGGGTGCCATCCTCCGGCCACAGCCGTAGCGACCACTGGCCATAGAGCTGAGCCGGCTGCAAGAGGACGCTCTGGCACGCAGCGGGGGTTGCGGTCGTGGGGGGCTGGGCCTGGGTCAGACCGAAGGCGGGCCAGGCAATGACCCCGGCACAACCCAGTGCCCGCAGGGCGTGGCAAAGGCGAAATCTCATGGTGTTTCTGCGGCTTTCAGTGCCGCCTGATCGGTGGCGCGCTGAGCAAACTCGGCACGCAGGGCGCGCAGTTTTTCGCGCGGGTCTTCCTTGACCGTGTTCTCGTCCAGCGCCATTTCCTTGATGAACCGGCTGGCCTGCCCGGGCACGCTTTCTCGGCCCTTCTTGCGGCGCTTGAGCCAGCTCACCGCCAGCGTGCGTTGTGCTCGCGTGATGCCCACGTACATCAGGCGGCGCTCTTCCTGCAGTCGCTGCGCCAGGCTCTCCGGGCTGGCGTCGCGGTTGCTCTCTTCGTCCATCTTGAACGGCAGCAAACCCTCGTTCACACCCACCAGCATCACATGCGGCCACTCCAGGCCTTTGGAGGCGTGCAGGGTGGAGAGCGTGACCACGTTCTGGTCCTGCTCGCGTTCGCTCAATGTGGAAATCAGCGCGATGGTCTGCACCACTTCCAGCAATGTTTTCCGCTCCGTCTCCACCTGCACCCCCGCGTCGTCCTCGATCTTGCCGCCGCAGCGCCCGGCCACCCAGTCGCAGAAGTCCATCACGTTGGTCCAGCGCGCGGCCGCCACTTTTTCGTTGTCTTCGTTGTCGTACAGGTGTTTCTCGTACGCAATGTCTTTCAGCCATTCGGTGAGAAAGGCGCGCGCCGCTTCATGGCCCACGGTGTGGCGGGCGCGGTATTCCAGGTCGTTCACCGCGCGGCCGAATTCGTGCAGGGTGGCCACGGCGCGCGCGGGCAGGGCGGTGCCCAGCGAATGCGAGAACAGGGCTTCGAACAGGCTCAGCTTGTACTGCGTGGCAAAGTTGCCCAGTTGCTGCAGCGTGGTGTGGCCGATGCCGCGCTTGGGCGTGGTGGCTGAGCGCAGAAACGCCGGGTCGTCGTCGTTGTTGACCAGCAGGCGCAGCCAGGCGCACAGGTCGCGGATCTCGGCCTTGTCGAAAAAGCTCTGCCCGCCGGAGACCTTGTACGGAATCTGCGCGCGGCGCAGCGACTGTTCAAACGGGCGCGCCATGTGGTTCGCACGGTAGAGGATGGCGAAGTCGCGAAATTCCTTGTGTTGTGAGCTGGCGCGCAGGCTCTGGATGCGCGCCACGGCGCGCTCGGCTTCGTGTTCTTCGTTGTCGGCGTCGACCACGCGCACCGGCTCGCCTTCGCCCAGATCGCTCCACAGCGTCTTGGGAAACAGCTTGGGGTTGGGGCCGATCACGTTGTTCGCCGCGCGCAGGATGGCGCTGGTGGAGCGGTAGTTCTGCTCCAGCTTGATGACCTTGAGCTCGGGAAAGTCCTGCGGCAGGCGCTTGAGGTTGTCCAGCGTGGCGCCGCGCCAGCCGTAGATGCTCTGGTCGTCGTCGCCCACCGCGGTGAAGCGCGCGCGTTCACCCACCAGCAGTTTCAACAATTCGTACTGCGTGGCATTGGTGTCCTGGTACTCGTCCACCAGCACATGGCCCATCTTCTTCTGCCAGCGCTCGCGCACATCAAGGTGCTCGGTCAGGAGCTTGAGCGGCAGGCTGATCAGGTCGTCGAAGTCCACGCTCTGGTAGGCGGTGAGGCGTTCTTCGTAGCGCGCCATGATGGTCGCGGTCACGCGCTCGTTTTCGTCCTTGGCCTGTGCCAGCGCCTGGGCAGAATTCAGGCCCGCGCTCTTCAAGGCACTGATGGCCCACTGCCAGCCGCGCGCGGTGTTGGCGTCGGTGGTGCCGCCGCAGTCCTTGAGCATGCTGGTGATGTCGTCGGTGTCCAGGATGCTGAAGTTCTTCTTCAGGCCCAGCACCTCGCCGTCTTCGCGCAGCAGGCGCACACCCAGCGCATGAAAGGTGCACACCAGCACCTTGCGGGCATCGCGGCCCACCAGCTGTTTGGCCCGCTCGCGCATCTCGGCGGCGGCCTTGTTGGTGAAGGTGATGGCAGCGATGCGGTCCGCCGCCAGCCCGGCCTGGATGAGGCGCCCGATCTTGTGGGTGATGACCCGCGTCTTGCCCGAACCTGCCCCGGCCAGCACCAGGCAGGGCCCGCCCAGGTGGTTCACGGCTTCGAGTTGGGCAAGGTTCAGGCCGTGGCCTGCGGTGGCTGACATGGGGTATGGGAAGGGGGAGGCGAAGCGACGAATGATACCGGGGTGGTCGCTCTGGCCATGTTTCGGTTTTGCATATTTGACGTTATGAATACAAATATGCATAATTTTCCAATGTCTACTGAGCCCTTGCCCACCCTCTCGTCTTTTGAACTGTTGACCGCCTACAACCCGTGGTGGGGCGATCTGGCCATCGCATTCACCGAACTGCCAACCTTTCGCCGCGATGTGTTCGACGATCTGTACGCCGATGTCACCTCGCTGCCGCAGATGGTGTCCGTCACCGGGCCGCGCCGCGTGGGCAAGAGCACCTTGCTGCAACAGTGCATCCAGCAATTGATTGCCGACGCCCCCGATGGCGCTGCCCAGGCCCGACGCATCGTCTACTTTTCCATGCAGGACCCAGGGCTGGAGCTGCCCGGCTTCGATGCAGACCGCTTCTTCAACCAGCTCGTGGCCTCTGCCGCAGCGCAGGCGAAAGAAGGGACTGTGTACCTGTTTCTGGACGAGATCCAGCGTTTTCCGCGCTGGGAGCTGTACCTCAAGAAGTACTACGACCTGAAGACACCTGTTCGATTCATCGTTTCAGGTTCGGCCAGCACGCCGATTTTTCGCAAGTCGCGTGAGAGTTTGTTGGGGCGGATCAAGGACTTTCATGTGTTGCCGTTCAGCTTTCGGGAGTACTGGGCTTCCAATCCAAATCTTGGGCTTAGCGCGCGTAGGCGGAAAATGCTGCCTGGATTTGGTGAGCTGGGGCGAGAGTGGTCTTCTGTCGTTGACCAAAAAACGCTGGTCACACATTTGTCCGAGGAGCTTCCAAAGTTTCAGGGTATTTGGAATACGGCAGCTTCGATCGTTGAGCCATTTCTCTTCGAAGGCGGCTTCCCCGAAGTCTGGAACCTCCCCACCCTGCTCGCCAAGCAGGAATACCTCTATCAGAACCAGGTCGAGCGCGTCATCTTCGAAGACCTTCTGGTCGCAGCAGAATTCCGCAAGCCCGAGATGCTGCGCCGCTTCTACCTGGGTCTGCTCAAGGACCCGGGGCGCGAGTCCAACCTGTCGCAGGTCAGCAAGGAACTGGGCATGGTGCGCTCCACCATCGAGAGCTACTTCCCCTTGCTGGAAGCGACCGACCTGGTTTGGCGCCTGCACAAGCACACCAGCACCAAGGCCACGCCCAAAGCCGGCAACTTCAAGACCTACCTGGTGGACCTGGCCGTGCGCAATGCGGTGATGAAGCTCAGCCAGGAGCAGATGGTGGCCGACGCCACGCTCATGGGCGCCTACGCCGAAAACGTGGTCGCCAACCACTTGCGCCGCTGGCCGGGGCTGGTGGAGCTGGGCTACTGGCGCCGCAACAACGACGAGATCGATTTCATCGTGGACCTGGGTTCCACCCGCATCGCGGTTGAGGTGAAGTACCGCAACCAGGTGCTGGACAAGGATGTGCTCAAGGCCGCCCGGCTGGCGCAGGAGCACGGTTGCGAGGCCTGTGTGGTGGTGAGCAAGGAACCGCTGCCGGACGAAGCGCTGGAGCGCCTGAAAGCCGCAGCGCCCTTGCCCGTCGCCGTTGTGCCGCTCGCGGCGTTCCTAATGCTGTTCTGAGCACGACAGCGCTCACCCGCGCCCGCCTGACACAATCCCACTCCGTGCTCACCGTCCTGCTCGTCACCTTCCCCTTCTTCGCGCTTGTGCTCGCCGGCTTCGTGGCGGCGCACCGGCGCATGCTGCCGCTGGAGGCGATTCCCGGGCTCAACGGCTTCGTGCTGTATTTCGCCCTGCCGGCCATGCTGTACCGATTCGGCTCCACCACGCCCATCGCCCAGTTGCTGGATGCCTCGGTGGCGGGGGTGTATGTGGTGTGCGCGCTGGTGATGGTGGCGTTTGCCATTGCCATGACGCGCAACGCGCGCATCCGCTGGAATGATGCATCGCTGGGCGCGCTGGTGGCCGCATTCCCCAACACCGGTTTCATGGGCGTGCCCCTGCTGGCCGCGCTGCTGGGTCCGACCAGTGTGGGGCCGGTGATCGTTCTCATCATGGTCGACATGATCATCACCAGCTCGCTGTGTGTGGCGCTGTCGCGGCTGGACGAAGGCGAAGGCCATGGCGGGCAGGCCATGATCGACGCTGGCAAGAAGGCGCTGCGCGGCGTGGCGGCCAACCCCATGCCTTGGGCGATCCTGCTGGGTGCGGCGGCATCTGCGGTGGAGTTCACCTTGCCCAAGCCGGTGGAGCAGACGGTGTGGCTGCTGGCCGACGCGGCCTCGCCGGTGGCGCTGTTCACCATTGGCGCGGTGCTGGCCCGTTCCCAGTTGCAGGCCAACCATCCCATGCCGCTCTCCGACTACGTGCCGGTGGCGCTGATGAAGCTGGTGCTGCACCCGCTGCTGATGCTGGGCGTGGGCACCGCGGCCATCCAACTGGGCGTGCCGCTGGAGCCGTTTGCGCTCTCGGTGATGGTGCTGATCGCGGCCCTGCCCAGCGCCAGCAATGTGTCGCTGCTGGCCGAACGGCTGGGTGCCGACAACGGGCGCATTGCGCGCATCATTCTGGTCACCACGGCCGCGGCCTTTCTCACGTTCTCCGGGGCCGTGGCCCTGCTGATCTGAACGCGGACCACCGGCCGGCCGCCAGATGCTGCGCCGCCGCATTGGCAGGCGCTATCGCATTGATTTGTCTAATTGGATCGACAAATCAATAGGGCGCTTCTAAAGTCGTGGCTCCAATCAACCCACCCGAGCACAGCCATGAAGCCGACAAATTCTGCCCCTACGCTTGACGCCAGTTGGCTGGACATTCTGGCCGCCATGGCCCAGGCACACTGAATCCGACTTTGTCACACCAGGAGATGACGATGAGCAACACCCCCACCGAAGCCCAATGCCCGTTCCATGCCGCAGGCGGTGCCCGAGCCACCCATGGTGCGCAGTCCAATGCCGACTGGTGGCCGAACCAGCTGAACCTGTCCATCCTGCACCAGCACGCACCCGCCTCCAACCCGATGGACCCGGACTTCGACTACGCCGAGGCCTTCAAACAGCTGGACTTTGCGGCGCTGAAGAAAGACATGGTGGCCCTGATGACCGATTCACAGGACTGGTGGCCGGCCGACTGGGGCCACTATGGTGGCCTGTTCATCCGCATGGCCTGGCACTCGGCTGGTACGTACCGCACCGCTGACGGCAGGGGCGGCGCCAGCACCGGCAACCAGCGCTTCGCGCCACTCAACAGCTGGCCCGACAACGGCAACCTCGACAAGGCGCGCCGCTTGCTGTGGCCGCTCAAGCAGAAATACGGCAACGCCATTTCCTGGGCCGACCTGTTCGTGCTCGCCGGCAACGTGGCGATGGAAACCATGGGCTTCAAGACCTTCGGTTTTGGCGGCGGCCGTGCCGACATCTGGGCACCCGAAGAAGACGTGTACTGGGGCGCCGAGAAAGAGTGGCTGGCCACCAGCGACAAGCCCAACAGCCGCTACAGCGGCGAACGCGATCTGGAGAACCCGCTGGCGGCCGTGCAGATGGGCCTGATCTACGTGAACCCCCAGGGCCCGGACGGCAATCCCGACCCCGTGCTCTCCGGCCGCGACGTGCGCGAGACCTTCGCCCGCATGGCCATGAACGACTATGAGACCGTGGCCCTGGTGGCCGGCGGTCACACTTTCGGCAAGATGCATGGCGCGGGTGACCCGGCGCTGGTCGGCCCGGAGCCCGAAGGAGCGCCCATCGAAGAAATGGGCCTGGGCTGGATCAACAAACACGGCACTGGCAAGGGTGGCGACGCCACCACCAGCGGCTTCGAAGGCGCCTGGAAACCCAACCCCACGAAGTGGGACATGGGCTACTTCAAGGTGCTGTTCAAGTACGACTGGGAGCAGGTCAAGAGCCCGGCCGGCGCCATCCAGTGGCGCGCCAAGGACGTGGCGCCCGAGGACATGATCCCCGACGCGCACGACCCCAGCAAGAAGCACCCGCCGCACATGACCACGGCCGACCTCTCACTCAAGTTCGACCCGGCCTACGAAAAAATCTCCCGCCACTTCGCCGCCAACCCCGACGAGTTCGCCGACGCCTACGCCCGTGCCTGGTTCAAGCTGACCCATCGCGACATGGGACCGAAGGTGCTGTACCTCGGCCCTGAGGTGCCGGCCGAAGACCTGATCTGGCAGGACCCGCTGCCCGACGTGGACCACCCGCTGATCGATGCGGCTGATGTGGCCGCACTCAAGGCCCAGGTCCTGGCGTCCGGCCTGACGGTACCGGAACTGGTGTCCACCGCCTGGGCGTCGGCCTCCACCTTCCGCGGAAGCGACAAGCGCGGCGGTGCCAACGGTGCGCGCATCCGCCTGGCGCCGCAGAAAGACTGGGAAGCCAACCAGCCCGCGCAACTGGCCAAGGTGCTGGTCGCGCTGGAGAAAATCCGTGCTGAATTCAATGGTGGCGCTGCCGGTGGCAAGAAGGTCTCTCTGGCCGACCTGATCGTGCTGGCTGGCGACGCCGCCGTGGAAGCCGCCGCCAAGGCCGCGGGTACCAGCGTGGAACTTCCCTTCACCCCGGGCCGCACCGACGCGTCGCAGGAACAGACCGACGTGGAATCTTTTGACGTGCTCGAACCCGTGGCCGACGGTTTCCGCAACTACCGCAAAAAAGCGTACAGCGTGTCGCCCGAAGAGATGCTGCTCGACAAGGCGCAGTTGCTCACGCTCAGCGCACCAGAAATGACGGTGCTGGTCGGTGGCCTGCGTGTGCTGGGCAACAACGTGGGTGGTTCCAGACACGGCGTGTTCACCCAGCGCGTGGGGCAACTCACCAACGACTTCTTCGTCAACCTGGTGGACATGTCCACCCAGTGGACGCCCACCGGTGACAACGCCTATGAAGGCCGCGACCGCCAGAGCGGCGCCGTGAAATGGACCGCCACCCGCGTGGACCTGGCGTTCGGATCCAACTCGCAGTTGCGCGCCCTGGCCGAGGTCTATGCCCAGAACGATGGCAAGGCCAAGTTCGTCAAAGACTTCGCCGCCGCCTGGACCAAGGTGATGAATCTGGACCGCTTCGACGTGAAGTGATTCCGCATCAGATGAGCCGGGCTGGATGAGCCTGGCCCCGGCGCCCTGTCAGCTCACTGGCGGGGCGTTTTGTTTGGTTCAGCGCTTCGTGCCCAACGCCTCCTGTTCCAGCAGCAGGTAGGTGTTGTACGCGTTCATGCGGTTGGCGAAGTTGAACATGGGCGTGGACTCGAACGCGCTCCAGTCGGTGGTGGCGTAGGCCTCCTCGAACGGCACAAAGTCCTCTACGGCGCGCGCCATGCTGGCGCGCAGGTGCTTGAGGTAGTCGCGGGTCATGCCGATGTCCTTGCGCGGTTCGGTCGATGCCGTGCCGTGTCCGGGCACCACCGCGGCCGTGTCGAAGGCCAGCACCCGCTCCAGCGAACGGATCCACTGGCTGCTGTCGGCCATGCCCACAAAAGGCAGACGGCCGTTGAAGAACAGGTCGCCGGCAAACAGCACCCGTTCTGTGGGCACGTAAACGACCAAGTCTTCCGGCGTGTGCGAGGGCCCAACGTGATCCACCTCGAACACCACGCCGCCCACCTTGAACGAAGTGGGACCGTCGATCCACAGGTCGGCGTCCACGATGCGCGTTTGGTCGTCGATCCACGGCGCCAGGTCGCTGCGCGAAGCCTCCAGCCGCAGCCGCGCGGTGTCGGACTGGATGTAGGCCTGCGCCGCCCGATGGGCCACGATCTGCGCACCCATGGCCTTGAAATGCTGCAGGCCGTAAATGTGGTCCGCGTGGTAGTGGGTGACCACCACGTGCGTGATGGGCAGGGGCGTGATTCTCCGGATGGCGGCGGTCAGGCGCTCGGCCAGCCGAGGCGAACCCAGCGCATCCACCACCACCACCCCGGTCGGCGTGACCACGAAGCCGGCGTTGCTAATGAAGTTCTGGTTTTTTGGCGAGCCCAGCTGAGACAGGCCTTTCACGTAGTGCGTGTTCGGCGCCACGCGCACGGTCTGCATCGGCGGCTCGGCATCGGCTGATCGGGCGGGTGCGGTGAAGGCAAGGGTCAGGCTCAGGGTCAGAAAAGTGCGCAGGGCGGCGTGGCGCATGGGTGTCTCCAAGTGGTTTTTGTGCTGTTTTCCGCTTATATCGCAGTTTGCTTATGTTTGGTTCGGGTTCAGGCTCACGTTTTGGATCGGCGTGCCGATGAAGCTTGTGCAAAGACCACCCGGAGATCCCATGCTCGCAGCGCCCTTGCCCCGAAACGAAGCCAAGCGCCTGGAAGCGCTTCGTTCACTGTTGATTCTGGACACCGCGCCCGAAGAGCGCTTCGACCGCATCTCGGCCTTCGCTGCGAAGGAATTCGACGTGCCGATCGCGCTGGTGTCCCTGGTGGACCAGGACCGCCAGTGGTTCAAGTCCAACTTCGGCCTGGACGTTTGCGAAACCAAGCGGGACGTGTCCTTTTGCGGTCATGCCATCAACAAGTCGGAACCCCTGGTGGTCCCCGATGCCCTGCGCGACCCCCGTTTTGCCGACAACCCCCTGGTGATCGGCCGTCCCTTCATCCGCTTCTACGCCGGGGCGGGTCTGCGCCTGCCGTACGGTCAGGTGGTCGGCACGCTGTGCATCATGGACCGGCGCCCGCGCGATTTCGACAAGCTGGACGCTGCCATCCTCGGCGGCCTGCGCGACCTGGTGGTGGACGAGCTCTTCCGTCGCGAAGAGGCGGCCGTATGAGCGCCGCCCGGCCGCTCCGAAGGCGCTCAGCCCCGGAGTGCGCAGCACGGAGGGTCGTCCAATGAGTGCCCGGGCAGGCGGCGTCACCCGCAATGTGCTGTTGATCGAACCCGACGGGCTGGTGCGTGGCACGGTCGCGTCGGTCTGCCGCGACATGCACATCGCGCGCGTGCGCCAGGCGATCAGCATCGCGTCGGCAGAAGAATGGCTCAAGGCCGGAACGCCCCATGGCATGTTGATTTCGCTGGCCGAAGGCGAGTCGGCACTGGCCTTTCTGGCCCGGCTTCGGGAGGGTGCCTACCGTTGCGATGCCAACATGCCGGTGGCCGCGATGGCCCGCGCGGGAGACGGAGCGCTGGTGGCCCGTCTCAAGGAACTGGATGTGCGGCGCTTGCTGCTTCAGCCGTTCAAGTTGCGCGACGTGATCCACACGCTGGAGCAGCTCTGGCCGGTGCGGGAACTGCTCACGGCGTGAGACGCGGGGATTGGCGTGAGGGGGGCGTTCCCCTCCCACTTCATGCGTTGCGTCGGCTCCGCGACGGCAGGTAGGCCTTGTCTTCGGACTTGCGCTTCTTTTTGGCGTCGGAGCCACCGCAACTGCCGATGTCGCAACAGCTCAGAAAGTCACACCAGCCCCACTTGCCAGGCGAAGGCGTGAAGTCGAAGTCACACGGCAGATCGCAGTCACCCCGCTCCTTCGAAGGAGGGCGCGGACGCGGCGTTGTGAAGCGCCGATGGGCCACACCGCAGAGGCCGGTCCGCTGGCGCAGCAACAACCACCCCTTGGTTACCCCAAAACGGCGGATGGCCCGGAACCCCAGTTGTGAGCAGCTGCAGCGCCCGGTGTGCAAGCGGTAGGCGCAGGCAAAGCCCTTGTGGGGAGAGACGAAGCGCTGGTACAAGCGGATAGCGGAGAGGGCAAGCGTGCGCATGAATTGAGAGGGCGGGTGGTCTTGCTCAGATCGAAAGGGGGTCCACATCCACCGCAAACCGCACCAGCCCACGCGCCTCGGGCAGGCTGCGACAGGCCAGCAGCACCGGCTGCCAGGCGGCCAGAAAGCGCTGCAGCGCCGCGCGCGAGGGGGATTCCACCAGCAATTGCGCGCGCTCCACGTTGGCCACCCGCTGGATGGTCAACGGCACCGCAGGGTACAGCGTGATCTCGTCGCGGTGCGGCAAGGCAGTGCCTTGCTCGGCCGCCGCGTTCAGAAAGGCCTGGGCAGCGGCCTGGGTGCGGGCGTCGGCGCGCAGCAGGGCCTGGAAGCCATAGGGCGGCATGGCGGCGGACTCGCGTTCGGCCAGTTGCTCGGCGGCAAAACCCGGGAAGTCGTGCTTTTTCAAGCTCGCAAACAGCGGGTGCTGCGGGTACCAGGTTTGCACCCACATTTCACTGGCCGCGCTCTGCGTGGCGTCGCGCCCGGCGCGACCGGCCGCCTGCATCAGCAGCGCAAACAGCCGCTCTGGCGCGCGGTGGTCGCTGGCGAACAGGGCGCTGTCGGCGTTCACGCTGGCCACGAGAGTGATGCGCCGGAAATCATGGCCCTTGGCGATCATCTGCGTGCCCACCAGCACGTCCACCTCGCCGCTGTGCAAGGCCGCCAGTTGGACCTCCAGACTGCCCTTGAGGCGGGTGGAGTCGGCGTCCATGCGCGCCACACGCGCCGGGCCGCCATCGGCGCGTTTCACGTCGGCCAGCAAACCGGCCAGCTGTTCTTCCACCTGTTCGGTGCCGCGGCCCACGGGTGAAATATCCAGGTTGCCGCAGTCCGGGCAGGCGCGCGGCACGCGCTCGGTGAAGCCGCAGTGGTGGCAACGCAGCGTGCGGTCCAGTTTGTGGAAAACGCGGTACGCGCTGCAATGCGGGCAACCGCTTTTCCATCCACAGGCGTGGCAGGCCAGCACCGGGGCATAACCGCGCCGGTTCAGCAGCACCAGGCATTGTTCGCCGCGGCCGATGCGTTCGGCCATGGCCGCCACCAGTGGCAGCGCCAGCACCGCGCCCTTGGGCTGGTGGTTCATGTCCACCAGCCGCAGGCGCGGCAGGCTGCCCCCACCAATGCGCCCCGGCATCTCCAGGCGCAGGTAACGCCCCTGGTCGGCGGCGTGCCAGCTCTCCAGCGAAGGTGTGGCCGAACCCAGCAGCACCTGGCAGCGAAGGGCACTTGCTCCCTCTCCCCCTGGGAGAGAGCTGGGTTGAGGGCCCGCACGCCCAGCCACCGCTTCAGTGGCCAAGGCCTCCGTCTCCACCTTGGCTCGGTACACCGCGAGGTCCCGCGCCGAATACCGCGCCCCATCTTGGCTCTTGTAGCTCGGATCGTGTTCTTCATCCACCACGATCAGGCGCAGCCCGGGCAGGCTGGCAAACACCGCCATGCGCGTGCCCAGCACAATGCGCGCCTGGCCGGTGTGTGCCGCCAGCCAACTGGTCAGGCGCTGTGCCGGCGTCATGCCGCTGTGCAGGCAGACCACCGCACCCGCACCAAACAGCGGCTCGAACCGTTCCCGAAAACGCGATTCCAGTTGCGGCGTCAGGTTGATCTCCGGCACCATCATCAGTACCTGGGTGGGCGCCTGGCCGTCACCGGCCTGCTCCAGCACGCGCTGGGTGGCCCGCAGGTACACCTCGGTCTTGCCACTGCCGGTGGCACCGAACAGCAGCACCGGGGCATTCGCACACTCCAGTTCAGCCAGCACCTGGGCCTGCTCGACGCTCAGTGCCGGCCATGGGGCAGCGGGTGGTGCATGCCCATCGGGCGCCGCGTCGGGCTGGGCCGACGCCTTGGCCCGGCGCTTGAGCCGGCGCGCGAGTTGGGTGGCATCGAGCTCGCGCAACTGCGGCGGCAAGGCGGCCAGCGCCACCTCGCCGGCGCTGCGCTGGTAGTAACGCCCCGCAAAACTCACCAACTGGCGCCAGCGTTCGTTGAGCGGCGGCAGGCCTTCCAGTGCGCCCACCACCGACTTGGTCTGGGCCACGGTCAACCCTTCCGGTGGCTCGGCGGGACAGTCCCACACCACGCCCAGCACCTCGCGCGAGCCCAGCGGAACGCGCACAAGCGTGCCCGGCGCTAGCGACAACTCACTTCGGTAAGTGAGGCTGGCGCCGATGCCGCTGTGGGCTGGCGTGGCGATCACGACACTCGGCCAAAAAGCCATGTTTAGCGGTTCTTCCTCAGTTGCAATGTGGAAAAGCGGTGTAAGTCATTGATTTGACATGCGATCCAGACCTGTCCAGAGTTTCTGTGGATAACTTTGTTGATAGTTTGCTTTGGCGCGCTTGGAGGCCTTGAAAATCAACGGTTTGCTTAAAGTGCTCACAAAAAAAGCAGAAATCTAACTTCAATGAAATCAAGCACTTAGCAAACTCTTCTCCAAACGGCAGGGATTTGCAGGCCCGGCAATTCCATTGCGCACCGCAGCACAAAATTTGTGCATAAGTAAGGCCTGTCAAGTGTTTCTTTTGGCGTCTTTTGTGCTATGGGCCTGCGCCAACCCGGTTTTTGGCGCTTGTCAGGCCTTGGCGAGAGCCGTCCTGGCAGGCCTGCCAGGGTGATGGTTTCAACCCCTTTGGCGCAGGCGCCGTGAGTGAGTGTGCACTGCGTCGACCAGTGCGGTCACGTGTTCCGGCGGGGTGTGCTGGCTGATGCCGTGGCCCAGGTTGAAGATGTGAGTGGCGCCCACGCCTGGCCCCTGGTGGGGTGTGCCAAAACTCTCCAGCACCTTCGCCACTTCCGCGTCGATCGCCTCGGGCGGGGCAAAAAGCACGTTCGGGTCGATGTTGCCCTGCAGCGCCTTGCCGTCGGGGCCTTCGCCCACCTGCGCGCGCGCCTTGCCCAGGTTCACTGTCCAGTCCAGGCCCAGCGCGTGGCAGTCCAGGTCCTTCATGTCGTCCAGCCACAGGCCGCCGCCTTTGGTGAATACGATGCGCGGGATGGTGGCGCCCTCAAAACTGGGCTTGAGCTGGTCCAGCACCCGGCGCGTGTAGGCCAGACTGAATTGCTGGAAGTTGCCGTCCGCCAGCACACCACCCCAGCTGTCGAACACCATCACCGCCTGTGCGCCGGCCTCGATCTGTGCGTTCAGGTAAGCCGCCACGGCGTCGGCATTGATCGCCAGAATGCGGTGCATCAGGTCGGGTCGGCTGTACATGAGCGACTTCACCGCCCGGTAGTCGTCCGATCCGCCGCCTTCCACCATGTAGCAGGCCAGCGTCCAGGGGCTGCCGGAAAAGCCGATCAGCGGCACGCGCCCGTTCAAGGCCTTGCGGATGCTGGTCACCGCGTCGAACACGTAGCGCAGCTTGTCCATGTCGGGCACGGCCAACGCGGCCACGTCGGCCTCGGTGCGCACGGTCTTGGCAAACTTCGGGCCTTCGCCGATGGCGAACGACAGACCCAGGCCCATGGCGTCGGGCACGGTGAGGATGTCGGAAAACAGGATCGCCGCGTCCAGCGCATAGCGCTCCAGCGGCTGCAAGGTCACCTCGGTGGCGTAGTCGGTGTTGGTGGCCAGCCCCATGAAGCTGCCCGCCTTGGCGCGCGTGGCGCGGTATTCCGGCAAGTAGCGCCCGGCCTGACGCATGAGCCACACAGGGGTGTGGTCGGTGGACTGGCGCAGGCAGGCGCGCAGGAAGGTGTCGTTCTGCAGGGGGGCGAAAGGCATGGGCTTGAGCTTTTGTGTGGGATCGGTGCGTTCGGGAGATTATCCCGTCTGACGAGCAGGGTCCGTGGTGGTGGTTATGGGGTCTTCCGGTACATCGGCTGATTGCCATGCCTGACGCTGCATGACCTGAATCCAATTCTCGACGCTGCATGACGACGGATACCATGACCGAAGAGTGCCTTGTTCAATACACGGCAGCGATCTCAAACAAACAAGCAAGAAGCGCAAATGGCACTTTTACTCAAACGACACTTCGCGCTGGTCGGTGTCATGGCCACTGCCGCAATCGCTGGCTGCTCTCAGATATGGATTCTTCCTCCATCAGCCGACGGCAGCTACAGACAAAACATAGAAGTGGATAGCGCCAGACCGTCTTCACCCGCAAGCAACCACTTTGTGAACCGAAACGATTTGTTCAGGGGCACACCCGACTCTCCCGCCCAGATCCGAATCCGCCGCATGCCGAACATTCCCGCACGTTTGGGACCGCTTCATGCCGAATTGTTGGTATGGGCGGTTGTGGAAACCGACGGGACCGTTCGCGACGTCGTCGTCGGCAAAAGCAGTGGCAATCCCGAAGTTGACGCCTTGTATGTCAAGGCACTTCGGAGCTGGACTTTTTCGCCGGCACAGGCAGGCGGACACGCTGTCGCGCAGCAGGTCGGGCAAACAATTTTGCTCAGGCTCGAATAATTCGCGTCCAGATCTTCCAGCAATGAGGGTCTTCCGTCCGCTGCCTTCCTTGAATGCACCTGTTTGAGCTGCCCCTGGCTTGCTCGGCAACGACGTTGGCGTCTTCGACAGACTTTGCCAGAACGAAGGCAAAAGCTATGATCGACGCGATGCTCCGCAAAGCGGCGGTCTCCACATGAAGAGTTCAGAACGGCAAGACGCAGAGCCAATCCATTGAGTATTCGACGGACCAACGCAAATGGCCAAACCCAACCCGCCTCTGCCGCCTGAAGTTCTGGCGGCGTTTGAACGGCGTCAGCCTATGGAGGCCATCAAACTGTTGCTTGCGAATCGGGCGGGTCTCACAAAAAGCGCACCTCGGCAGCGCGATCAAACGGTTGGGACGCCAAAGGCAAGCGCGCCTGCGAACAAGGGGTCCATCAACCCCGCCAAAGGACTTTCGCCAGGCGAAGTGCCCAACACAGGATCGAAGTTCTGGGGCTGGGCGGTCGTCGCATTGTTTGCCTATCTGGCATATCGGCTCGTGCAGGGGTAGCCAAGCGGCTTTCATGCAGCGGCTTCGCGGCCCAGGCGCCGGGTGGCCAGCGCCCATTCATCCTCATCTGCAGAATTCGCAGACTGAGTGGGACCTCAGCAATACCTCCCGCTGTTCGATGGTCGTCGCATGAGGTCGCGATCCTTCGCACTGTCTTGCCGGTAAACGCCAGCACCTGCGGCACTATTTTGCTGCTGCGCACATGCTGATGCCGTCTGGCCAGGGGCTGAAGTGAGGCTCGCGCTTGGCCAGATCGGTGCCCGGCGATACGATTGCGGGGCTTCGCCTTCCTCCGGACAGTTGGAAGGGTGAGTGGCCAGGTTTCCCATCGGGACAAGGCAATGCTGGTGGCCGTCTTCGTGTGGCTTACCTGGGTACGAGCAGGTCCTTTCGTTTGCCAGCTTCACGGGCGCCACAGAGATTCAAACCCAATCGAGCGCGAAAAAAATGAATCCAACCCTCACTGCACTCACTGGCTTTGTTGCCTGGTCGTTGTTTCTCCTGCTGCTCATGGAGGTCATTCGCTCCAGGCTCGTCGTTACCGAGGTTGTTCCGGCCAACGGGTTCACGCCAGACAACGCGAACCTTTCACCCTTCATGCAGCGTCTGGCAAGGGCTCACGCCAACTGTGTCGAAGGGCTGCCGATTTTCGGCGGCCTGATGCTTATTGCGGCGGTGGCAGAAAAAACCACCCTCACGGATTCACTCGCTTACGTGTTCCTCGGTGCTCGCATCGTGCAGTCGGTGATCCACCTTGCTTCGATTTCCTCGTTGGCCGTCACGCTGCGGTTTCTGGCATTCGCCGTGCAACTGGCCATTGGGGTGTACTGGGCCGGCCGACTGCTTTGGGCATGAGCCCTGACTCTGGCGGAACGCCCACGCGACAAACCTACTCCTGGAGAATCTCAACATGCTTGACCACATGACTTTCCGCGTGACCGATATGGTTCGAACCAAATCGTTTTACAGCGCCGCCCTTGCGCCGTTGGGCTACAGCGTTTCCTTCGAAGGCAATTTCGGCATGAACGTCCTGGGATTTGCCTACCCGGACGCCGCTGAGCCGGACGGAAAGAAGGCCGATGTGTGGTTCGTCGATGGCCCCTCTCCATATGGCGGGTCTCCAGCGACAACTGGCTGTCACCTGTGCTGGCGTGCCGAGACTCGTGCGCAAGTGGATGCCTTTCACCAGGCGGCGATCAGGGCCGGAGGAAAAGACAATGGTCCCCCTGGCCTGCGCCCAGACTATCACCCGTACTACTATGGCGCTTTCGTCATTGACCCTGAAGGCAACAACATTGAGGCGGTGTGCCATCGACCTGAATAGGTGAAGTGTTGCGCCTTTGTGCCACCGCGCAGCCCCAAATGCATTGGCGTCACCGCCCCGACGTGAATATTCAAATGGGTCATCACCTGGGTCAATCGCTGTCCCAAATCAATACCGCGGCCGAGCAAGACCGAACCTCAGCCGTTTGAGAGTCTGCCGATTTGAGCTGAGCCACATAACGGTAACCTGCACCGCTCTACCCGTCGACACCCATGCCTGCACCAGAAACCCTCACCCGCTTCATCGCGCTTGTTGAGCAGAACGCCCACGTTGAGGCGATTGAGGCGTTCTACACGCAAGACGCCTCAATGCAGGAGAACACGTCAGCGCCCAGGGTCGGGCGCGATGCGCTTGTGGCCCACGAGTCGCGTGTGATGGAGCGAGCCAGGACCGTGCGGTCGAAATGCGTCGGCCCAGTGTTCACGAACGGTGATTTCGTTGTGATCCGCTGGCTGTTCCGATTCGAATTTCAGGACGGCACGGTGCGTGAAATGGAAGAACTGGCCTACCAGGAGTGGCGAGGCGAACGGATATGCAAGGAACAGTTCTTTTATGACCCGGCGCAATTCGCCCCCCAATCCCCGGTCGCCTCGCGGTGAAGCCCTGCTCCGCTGTCTGTCTTCACAGGCCAATGAGAATGTCACGTGACAACCCGCTGCAGAGAAACAGCACCGCCCGACTTGCCCTTGATCCACACAACCTCGGCCACCCTGCAAGGACCCACCGTGTTCCGCCTCCTCAACATCGATCACCTGGTGCTCCGTGTCGTTGACCTGGAGAAAATGATGCACTTTTACTGCAATGCCATCGGCTGCAAGGTGGAAAGGCGCCAGGACGAGATTGGCCTGATTCAGCTCCGCGCCGGAAGTGCGCTCATCGACCTGGTGCCCATCGATGGGAAGCTCGGGCGCGTCGGTGGAGCCGCACCCGGCAAGGAGGGGAGAAATCTGGATCACTTCTGCCTGCGGATCGAGCCTTTCGACGAGACGGACCTGCGCGATCAGCTTGCGCGCCATGGCTATGAAGCCGGCCCTGTTGAGCAACGCTACGGTGCAGAAGGCGAAGGTCCGTCGATCTATGTGACGGACCCGGAGGGCAATGTGGTGGAGTTCAGGGGCCCAACGCTCGCATAATGTTGGTTTGAGCACCATCTCAACTGAAGGGGCGGGCATGCAACTCCACACCGCACGCGTGTTCGTACGAGACCTGGCAGCAGCGCAAGCCTTTTACGAACAAGTGCTTGAACTGCCGCTGCAGGCGGGTCGGGCAGAAGACGGCTTTTGTGTCTTTGGTGCCGGTTCGTGCCAGTTGGTAGTTGAGCCGGTCACGCAGGACGCACCGTTGGAAGAGCAGGTTCTGGTGGGCCGTTTCACCGGGCTGTCTTTCAGCGTGAACGACATCCGTGCCAGGCACCGTGAACTGCGCGCGCGCGGTGTCAGCTTCACCGGTGAACCGGAGCGCCAGGACTGGGGCGGTACCCTGGCCACCTTCAGCGACCCGGCAGGCAACGAGATTCAGCTCGTGGAGCATCCTGCCTCGGCCTGATCCGGACATCTGTCGGCTCATGCACTCGCATTGAAGCGCCGCCCATCAGGAAGTCGCCATGCCCGCGAAAGAACGTGACAAGCTGCTACAGGTATTGAAGCTGCGCTTTGAGAAGCACATGCACCGGCATGCCGGTATCGCATGGGCGCAGGTGCTGACCAGGCTCGAAACCCATCCGGATGCCTGGCGGTCGCTGCAGAAAATGGAAGCCACGGGTGGTGAGCCTGACGTGATCGGTCGCGATGAGGCGTCGGAAGGTCTCATCTTCTGCGACTGCTCCCCAGAGAGCCCCGCGGGGCGCAGAAGCACCTGCTATGACCGACAGGCACTCGAATCCCGCAAGGAACACAAACCGGCGAACAGCGCGATGGACATGGCGGCCGACATGGGCATCGAGCTACTCACCGAATCGCAGTACCGTGCCCTGCAGCAGCTGGGTGAATTCGACAACAAGACATCCAGCTGGATCCGCACCCCGCCTGCGATCCGGGCTTTGGGCGGAGCCCTCTTCTGTGACCGGCGCTACGGCCAGGTGTTCGTCTATCACAACGGCGCGCAGTCGTACTACTCGGGCAGGGGGTTTCGCGGTTCGCTTCGGGTGTGACCCGTTGCCGCTTTTTGGGATCACCTTGTCGATTTGGCCTGCCCCCATGCGTCGTAGGCAGAGAGCGTAAAACCTCCCTCGACCCACAGGGCCAAAAGCAAGGAGCCGTTCATGCCTGCAAGCGAAAAATCCATCCCTGGTGCCGGATCCGTGAAGGGCCCGGCGTCTTACTTTCCTTCCATTGAAAAGAAGTACGGTCAGCCCATTGCGCACTGGTTGGCCGTGCTCCAGAAGGCTGGGCCCCTCAAGCACATGGCCTTGGTGGATCTGCTCAAGTCGGACCACGGCATGGGCCATGGCCATGCCAATGCATTGGTGGCGCATTTTCTGGCCGGGCAATCAGCGCGTTGAAATGAAGCGCGGGCGCGCCCGGGCCGCATCGAATGGATGGGCCCGGCCGCGGCTTGGCAAACGGATCAGGGGTGTCCACAATGTGCAGGCCGCCTGGCGCCAGGCGGGTGTTTGCAGCGCCCCATATTCATCTTCATGGAGCCAGTCATGAGTGTTTCTGGTCTGCTCACCATCACCGGTCTGGATGTGCGTGCTGTGCATGTGCCGATGCGGCTTCCGCTGCAGACCAGCAGCGGTGCCATCCACATTGCGCCGCTGGCGCTGATCGATCTTCATACCCAGGAGGGCGTGACCGGCCGCACCTATCTGTTCTGCTACACACCTCTCGTCCTGAAGCCGGTGTGCGCCATGCTGAACAACCTGGCGCCGCTTCTGCAGGGCATGCCGGTTGCGCCGCTGGAAATCAACCGAGCGCTTCACGCCCGCTTTCGTCTGCTGGGTGCCAAGGGCATTGTGGGCATGGCGCTGGCGGGCCTCGACATGGCGGCATGGGATGCGTTTGCGCGCGCCCAGGCGCAGCCGCTGGCGCGTGCACTCGGGGCCGATCTTCTTGAGATTCGCGCCTACAACAGTTGCGGGCTCGGTCTGATCGGTGCTGATCTCGCTCCGGCAGAGGCGGAAGTCCTGGTCTCTGCCGGGTTCTCCGCCATCAAGGTTCGCCTTGGCTATCCAGAGCTTGCGACCGACATCCAGGTCGTCAGGGCCGTGAAGGCGGCCATTGGCGAGGGTGTGCAACTCATGTCGGACTACAACCAGGGGCTCTCGGTGCCCGAAGCCGAACGCCGGGTTCGGGCACTTGCCGATGAAGGCCTCTGCTGGATCGAAGAGCCCTGCGCCGCACATGACTATGCGGGCTACGCCCGGGTGCGGGCGGCATCCACGACGCCGATCCAGATGGGCGAAAACTGGTGGGGGCCCAGCGAAATGGCCATGTGCCTCAGCTTCGGCGCTTCAGATCTCGGCATGCCGGACGCGATGAAAATCGGTGGGGTCACAGGCTGGATGCAGGCTGCCACGCTGGCAGACGCCGCTGGCATGCCGATTTCCACGCATCTCTTCCCGGAAGTCAGTGCGCATCTCATGGCGGCCACACCCACGCGCCACTGGCTGGAGTTCGTGGACTGGGCTTCGCCCATACTCGCCCGGCCCCTGCAGATCAGGAACGGCCACGCCTGTCTGTCAGACACCCCTGGCACCGGGATCGAGTGGGACGAATCAGCCGTTGGGCGCTACCTCGTTCCCTGAGCTTTGACGCTTGCGGGCCGAGCGACCCTGCCTTCAGGGCGTCTTGCCCAGCAGGGCGTCCTTGAGCTGCCAGTCGGCGGGCTTGTTGCCCAGCCAGATGCGCATCAGGGCGTTGAAGAACTCAGGCTCCACAAAGGGTTCGCCTTCGACCTTGCCCTTGATGGTCAGCACGGTTCCCGTGCCGGGAACCCAGTCGATCACGAAGGTTTCGCCTGTCTGAAGGCGCTTGTGGTCGCTGAAGACCTGACTCATGCGAAGCACGCCGGGAATCAGGCGCGAAAACGCCTTGCGATCCATGTTGTCTTCCATCCCTCTGGAGAACAGCTTGCCCAGTTCGGCCGAGTCGATGTCGCGCAGCATGGTGATGGTCATGCGCTTGGGGCCAGGCGCCGACATCACGGCTTCGGGGGTGGTCGCCTTTTCACTCAGGTACAGCCCGGCCGTGTACACCTTGAACACGGCCTTGTAGCGAACGCCGGCACCATTGAGCTGCAGCGAGCTGCCGCCCACCACGGCACGGTCTTCCAGTTTCACGCCTGCAACATCGATGGTGGCGCCCAGGGCCAAGGCGGGCGTCAACAACAAGATGCCGATGGAAAAGGCGGCGGCGCGGAGCAATCGGATCGGATGAGGCATGGTGTACTTCAGAAAAACGAACGATCGTTCGAAAATTGATATTTTCTGCCGCCAGACTTCAACAAACAAGCAGGGCTTTCCCGTTGGGGTGTGAAGGTTTGCACAGGCTGGTCAATTGCATTTGGGCTTTGCTACACTCGCGGCACCATGTTCAACCCACGCACATCCTTCACAGGTGGTCTGCCGAGCCGCAATGGCCGGGGAGCCTGGCCCTGGCGTAAGCCAGCGTAAATGTGCCCATCCCTTTGGGGCGCGTAGCGAAGGTCACCGGCTGTGAGGTGCCCGTGGTGCGCTCCCCCCCAAACCCTGGCGGCCGCGCCGAGCAGGGACCCCAGGACAAACGGCTTTCATTGCACCCAACCGGGTGGAGCCGACGGAGCGTCTGAACGAACATGATCACCGAACTGGAATTCAAAAGTCTGGCCCAGCAGGGCTACAACCGCATCCCGCTCATGGTGGAAGCCTTTGCGGATCTTGAAACACCGCTGTCGCTGTACCTCAAGCTGGCCCATGGGCGTGGCGACGGCAAATACAGCTTTCTTCTTGAATCGGTGGTGGGCGGCGAGCGGTTTGGCCGCTACAGCTTCATCGGGCTGCCCGCGCGAACCCTGCTGCGCGCCAGCGGATTTGGTGCTGACGCCAAAACCGAGGTGGTGCGCGACGGCGCGGTCGTCGAGACGGACCAAGGCAATCCGCTGGACTTCATTGCCGCCTACCAGAAGCGTTTCAAAGTGGCACTTCGCCCGGGCCTGCCACGTTTCTGCGGTGGTCTGGCCGGCTATTTCGGCTACGACGCGGTGCGCTACATCGAGAAGAAACTGGAAGCGACCTGCCCACCCGACACCCTGGGCTGCCCCGACATCCTGTTGCTCCAGTGCGAGGAGCTCGCGGTGATCGACAACCTCTCGGGCAAGCTCTATCTCATCGTCTACGCGGACCCCGGTCAGCCAGAGGCCTACGCCAACGCCAAGAAGCGTTTGCGGGAACTTCGCGAAGCGCTGAAGTATTCCGTGAGTGCACCGGTGGTCAAGCCCAGCCAGAGCTTTCCAGCCGAGCGCGACTTTGCCAAGGCCGACTACCTTGCCGCTGTGGAGCGCGCCAAGGAGCTGATCGCCAATGGCGACTTCATGCAGGTGCAGGTGGGGCAGCGCATCAAGAAGCGCTACACCGAATCGCCGCTGAGTTTGTACCGTGCGCTGCGGTCGCTCAATCCCAGCCCATACATGTATTACTACCACTTCGGTGACTTCCATGTGGTGGGCGCATCGCCCGAAATCCTGGTGCGACAGGAAAGCACGGTCGAAGGCACCAAGGTGACGATCCGCCCACTGGCCGGCACGCGCCCGCGCGGCGCCACGCCGGAAAAGGACAAGGCCACCGAACAGGAACTGGTCAACGACCCGAAAGAACGGGCAGAACACGTGATGCTCATCGACCTGGCCCGAAACGACATTGGTCGCATCGCCCAGGTCGGCAGCGTGAAAGTCACCGAGGCGTTTGCCGTGGAGCGGTACAGCCATGTGATGCACATCGTGAGCAACGTGGAAGGCCTGCTCAATGCGGGCATGACCAACATGGACGTGCTCAAGGCCACTTTCCCCGCCGGCACCCTGACCGGGGCGCCCAAGGTGCACGCCATGGAACTGATCGACCAGCTGGAGCCCACCAAGCGCGGCCTCTACGGCGGCGCCTGTGGCTACCTCAGCTACGCCGGCGACATGGACGTGGCCATCGCCATCCGCACCGGCATCATCAAGGACCAGACCCTGTACGTGCAGGCAGCGGCCGGCGTGGTCGCAGATTCGGTGCCCGAAATGGAATGGAGAGAAACCGAGCACAAGGCGCGCGCCTTGCTGCGTGCGGCAGAGTTGGTTGAGGAGGGTCTGGAATGAGCAAGAAGATTCAATTGCTGATGGTGGACAACTACGACTCGTTTACCTACAACATCGTGCAGTACTTCGGTGAACTCGGCGCCGAGGTGAGCGTGGTGCGCAACGACGAGATCACGGTCGATGACATTCAGCGCCAGGTCGATGCCGGCCAGGTCGATCGCCTGGTCATCTCCCCTGGACCCTGTTCGCCGGCAGAAGCCGGCATTTCGGTGCCGGCGATTCAGCACTTTGCGGGCAAGCTGCCCATCCTCGGCGTGTGCCTGGGTCACCAGAGCATTGGTGCGGCGTTCGGTGGCAAGATCATCCGGGCGCAGGAACTCATGCACGGCAAGACCAGCGTCATCACCACGACGCAGGCCGGTGTGTTCGCCCACCTGCCCGAGCAGTTCACCGTCAACCGCTACCACTCATTGGCCATTGAGCGCACCAGTTGCCCGGCATGCCTGGAAATCACGGCCTGGACGCCTGACGGCGAGATCATGGGCGTGAAGCACAAGACCTTGCCCATCGAAGGTGTGCAGTTCCACCCCGAAAGCATCCTCACCGAACATGGCCATGCCATGCTCAAAAACTTCCTGGAGCAAGTGCAATGACGGCCGTCGATCTGAGAAGCGACACGGTAACGCAACCCACCGTTGCCATGCGCGAAGCCATGATGGCCGCGCCGCTGGGCGATGACGTGTTCGGAGACGACCCATCGGTGAACGCGCTGCAGGCGCACATCGCTGCCATCACCGGCAAGGAAGCGGCCTTGTTCATGGCCAGTGGCACCCAGAGCAACCTCTGCGGGATGATGGCCCACTGCGATCGCGGTGACGAATACATCGTGGGGCAAAACGCCCACACCTACCGCTACGAAGGCGGTGGCGCCGCCGTGCTGGGCAGCATCCAGCCGCAACCGCTGGCACAGGACGCTGCCGGGCTCATGCGACTGGAAGACATCGCCGCCGCCATCAAGCCGGACGATCCGCACTTTGCCCGCACGCGCCTGCTGTGTCTGGAAAACACCTGGAACGGTCAGCCCATGCCGCAGGCCTATCTGCAACAGGCGACCGACCTGGCAAGACAGCATGGTCTGGCCACCCACCTCGACGGCGCCCGCGTGTTCAACGCGGCGGTGGCTCGTGGCGGCGACGCGTTTCAAAACCTGCGGGACATCGTTGATCTTTTCGACAGCGTTTCGATCTGTTTCAGCAAAGGCTTGGGCGCCCCTGTGGGATCGGCGTTGTGCGGATCCCGGGAGCTGATCGACCGTGCGCGCCGCTGGCGCAAAATGGTCGGTGGCGGATTGCGGCAGTCTGGCTTGCTGGCCGCCGCCGCTCACCATGCCCTGGACCACCACGTGGCCCGATTGGCCGATGATCATGCGCTGGCGCAGCGTCTGGCACAGGGTCTTTCCAACATCAAGGGCTTGAGCGTTCGCTCGGCGCAAACCAACATTGTGTTTGTAGACGTCGCGGACGGCCTAGGCCCCGATCTGCTGTCGCACCTGGAAAGACTCGGTGTGCGGGCCACCGGGCTCATTGGTCTGCGCTTCGTGACCCACCTTGACGTGGACGCGGCGGGCATCGACCACGCCATCGCCTGTACCCAGGCGTTCTTCTCTGAAGGCGCAAGCCAGACGGCGTCGCGGTCGGCGGGCACCGCTGTTTACTGAAACGGGGTACGTCATGCCCGATCTGCCACAACTCCTGCTCTTCATTGCGGCCGGCTGGTTGCTAAATCTCACGCCGGGTCCGGACGTGCTCTACATCGTCACCAACGCGTTGCGAAGCGGCGTGCGCGCCGGCGTCGTGGCTGGCTTCGGCATCTTCAGCGGCTGCTTTGTGCATGTGGCCGCGGCTGCTGTGGGCCTGAGCGCCCTGTTGGCCACCTCCGCCACAGCTTTCACCGTGCTCAAGTGGATCGGAGCGGCCTACCTGCTTTGGATGGGTGTGCGCCTGTTGTTCGCCAAGGCCACGCCGCTGAACCTGGAAGGTGGCGCCGTTGATGTGAACCTTTGGCGCGTCTACCGCCGGGGCTTTCTCACCAACGTACTCAACCCCAAGGTAGCGCTGTTCTTCCTGGCTTTCGTGCCACAGTTCATTGCGCCTGACGCAGACAACAAGGCCTGGATTTTCCTTGCCCTGGGCGTGATCTTCAACGTCAATGCCATCCCCATCAACATGGCCTACGCGTGGCTGGCGGCCTGGGCAGCGCGCCGCGTGCACACCGTTCAGCGCGCCATGCACTGGATGGACCGCGCCGCTGGCGTACTGTTCGTGGGTTTCGGCCTGCGACTGGCCCTGACCGACAATCCCACCCAGTAGGAGACACCATGCCCCACAGCCACAAGATCACCCCGCAGGAAGCCCTGCAACGCACCATCGAGCACCGCGAGATCTTCCACGACGAAATGCTGCACCTCATGCGGCTGATCATGGGCGGCGAGATGTCGCCCGTGATGATGGCCGCGCTCGTCACCGGCCTGCGCGTGAAGAAGGAAACCATTGGCGAAATCACGGCAGCGGCGCAGGTGATGCGCGAGTTCTCCACCAAGGTGAACGTGGCCGACAAAACGCACCTGGTGGACATCGTGGGCACTGGCGGCGACGGCTCTCACACCTTCAACATTTCCACTTGCAGCATGTTCGTGGCCGCAGCGGCAGGCGCCAAGGTCAGCAAGCATGGCGGGCGCAGCGTCAGCAGCAAGAGCGGCAGCGCCGACGTGCTGGAGAGCCTGGGCATCAACATCAACCTGACGCCCGATCAGATTGCGCGCTGCATTGAACAGGTGGGTGTGGGTTTCATGTTCGCGCCCAACCACCATCCGGCGATGAAGAACGTGGCACCCGTGCGCCGCGAGCTCGGCATCAAGACCATTTTCAACATCCTCGGCCCGCTCACCAATCCCGCTTCCGCGCCCAACATCCTCATGGGTGTGTTTCACCCGGATCTGGTGGGCATTCAGGTGCGTGCGCTGCAGCGCCTGGGCGCCGAACACGCGGTGGTCGTCTACGGCCGCGACGGCATGGACGAGGTGTCGCTGGGCGCTGCCACCATGGTGGGGGAACTCAAGAGTGGCGAAATCACCGAATACGAGATCCATCCGGAAGACTTCGGTTTGACCATGGCCAGCAACCGCACGCTGCGTGTGGAAACGCCCGAGGACTCCAGGGCCATGCTGATGGGCGTGCTGAACAACAGCGACGAGGCGTCGGTCAATGCCGCCAAAGACATCGTGGCACTCAACGCAGGCGTGGCGCTCTACGCCGCCAATGTCTGCGAGGACATGGCCCGGGGTATCGCGCTGGCGCGCCAGACCATCGAGTCCGGCGCGGCGGCGCAAAAGCTGCGCGAGCTGACCGACTTCACGCAAGCCGCCACGACCACTGGCAGCGCCTGATCCAGGCCATGAACCTCCCGGTCTGGATGCAAAACGAAGGCGCCTGGATCGCCATCGGCATCTCGCTGCTTTTCATGGTGGCTGGTGTGCTGATGCACCGGTTCATCAAGAAGGTGCTTCAGGCACCCCCAACCCAGGAAACGGAATCCCATGAGTGACATCCTCAACAAAATCGTGGCCGTCAAGCACGAGGAAATCGCCGCCGCGCGCAAGAAGAAGCCGCTGGACGTGGTTCGCTTCGATGCCGAAAGCCGCGTGCTGACCCGGGACTTCGAGGCCGCGCTTCGCTCCAAGATCCAGACGGGCCAGGCGGCAGTGATCGCGGAAATCAAGAAAGCCAGCCCGAGCAAAGGGGTGTTGCGCGAAGACTTCATTCCGGCCGATATCGCCCAAAGTTATGCAGAGGGCGACGGAAAGACCCAGGCCGCCTGCCTTTCGGTGTTGACAGATCGACAGTTCTTCCAGGGCAGCCCTGATTTCCTGAAGCAGGCACGTGCGAGCTGTGACTTGCCCGTGCTGCGCAAGGACTTCATGATCGATCCGTACCAGGTCTACGAGGCGCGTTCGATGGGGGCAGACGCCATCCTGTTGATCGCGGCCTGCCTGGACGACGTGCAGATGGCCGAGTTGGAGGCGCTCGCGCTGTCTCTCAACATGGCGGTGCTGGTGGAAGTGCACGACCGAGAAGAGCTGCAGCGCGCCCTGAAACTCAAAACGCCTTTGCTGGGGATCAACAACCGCAACCTGCGCAGTTTCGAGGTGACGCTCCAGACCACACTGGACATGCTGCCAGAGGTACCGGCCGGCCGGCTGCTGATCACCGAGTCGGGCATTCTGTCCCGGGCCGACGTGCGCCTGATGCGCGAGGCCAACGTGCATGGCTTTCTCGTCGGCGAGGCGTTCATGCGCGCCCCCGACCCCGGGCTGGCGCTGGCCGAGCTGTTCGGATGAGCATGGCGGAGATGCAAGGCCAGTTGTTGCCCGAAGAAGCGGCGAACGCCCCTGGGCGACTGGCAATGGTTGACCCGGCCAGCTGGCAGGTGGACGGTGGTTGGGCGCCTTTGGTTCGGGATTTCTGGGCAAGCCCGGCAGGCCTCGGACTTGCGGCGTTTCTTCGGGAGCGGGTGGTCCTGAGCCCTGTGTATCCCCCGGAGCCCCTGCGGGCGCTGACGCTGGCCGGGCCTGAGGTGGTCAGCGTGGTCATTCTTGGGCAAGACCCTTATCACGGTCCCGGGCAGGCCGAAGGCCTGGCGTTTTCCGTGGCGCCGGGCGTGAGGATGCCGCCGAGCCTGCGCAACATATACAAGGAGCTGCAGCGCGACAACGGCACGCTCCCGCCTGCCCATGGGTCGCTGGTGCGCTGGGCGGAGCAGGGCGTGCTGCTGTTGAACACCTGCCTGACGGTGGAAGAAGGCCTTCCCGCAAGCCACGCCGGGCGAGGTTGGGAAGTGCTTACCGATGCGGTGATCCGCCGCTGCAGCGATGCCGGCCCCCCCAAGGTGTTTCTGCTGTGGGGCGCTCATGCCCAGAAAAAGCTGCCGTTGATAGATCCTTCCCGTCATCTGGTGCTCTGCGCGAACCACCCTTCGCCGCTGTCGGCCAGCCGGGGTCCGGTGCCTTTTCTGGGGTGTGGGCATTTCAGTCGGGCCAATCTCTGGCTGGTGGAACGGGGGCGTTCACCTGTTCGGTGGTGAAATGCACTTTGTGGTGTTGCATTGGCGCGAAGAGAAAACATGGCATAATGCTGGGCTGCGCTATGGAGGGGTGGCCGAGTGGTTAAAGGCAGCAGACTGTAAATCTGCCCGCTAACGCGTACGCTGGTTCGAATCCAGCCTCCTCCACCAGCAACCGATGAGATATGCGAGCGATTGGAATCAAAGCGCTTTGAGAGTGCCGGTCTTTGGGTTCTGAAGATGGGCCTGTTCGGGCGGGAGTAGTTCAATGGTAGAACCCCAGCCTTCCAAGCTGATGACGCGGGTTCGATTCCCGTCTCCCGCTCCATGTTGCGTTGGTTGATGTGCCCGTCAGGGTGGTTGTGAAGGTTTTCAGGCGTCCGGCCCGGTGCTGGGTGCCTTTGCCCTTGTGGCTCAGTGGTAGAGCACTCCCTTGGTAAGGGAGAGGTCGCGGGTCCGATTCCCGCCAAGGGCACCAACGATTTTTTGATCTGGTGTTTCGGCAATTTTGATTTTGGAGCTGAAAAATGGCAAAAGAGAAATTTGAGCGGACCAAGCCGCATGTGAACGTGGGCACCATTGGTCACGTGGACCATGGCAAGACGACGCTGACGGCGGCGATCACGACCGTGCTGTCGGCCAAGTACGGCGGTTCGGCCAAGGCCTACGACCAGATCGACGCGGCCCCCGAAGAGAAGGCCCGCGGCATCACCATCAACACCGCGCACGTGGAATACGAAACGGCCAACCGCCACTACGCCCACGTGGACTGCCCCGGCCACGCCGACTATGTGAAGAACATGATCACCGGTGCCGCCCAGATGGACGGCGCCATCCTGGTGTGCTCGGCCGCTGACGGCCCCATGCCCCAGACCCGCGAGCACATCCTGCTGGCCCGTCAGGTGGGTGTGCCCTACATCATCGTGTTCCT
>NZ_JAVDWU010000002.1:0-660068 GCF_031457455.1 Hydrogenophaga palleronii | reverse complement strand
GAAGCGGCCGGGAAATAAACTCAATTCTGATCGTGGCGGATTCAGCGTGACCCCACCGCACGGGCCAAAACCGAGTTTTTCAACAGAATTGGCCCCGAGCGGTCGTCTGGGCAAGTGTCGCGGAGCCGCCGTTGCAGTTGCAGCGGTCGGCAGGTTCTGCCCTTGCAACCGGGTGCTCCCCAGTAAACTCCCAAAAGTTTCGTGCCCGACCCGTCAGAACCGCTACCACCACGATGATCACGCCTGCCAAACATCTGATTTTCCATGGCTCAGTTGTCTTACTGTTCGGTCTCCTACTAGGCGCGCCCTACGGGAAAGCCATCAATCGAGAGGCATCCGCTCATATTGTCAACTCCTGGCGCATTGCCCATCAGAGTCTTCCAATTGCAGCAATCCTCATGTTTTCCGTGGCCGCCGTGCTCACGTCGTTGTCTGTTTCTGCGGCCTTGTCGTGGTTCATCGCTGGATGCCTAATCGCTTCGTCATACTTCTTTTGCATCTCCATGCCGTTGGCCGCCATCACCGGGCACAGGGGTTTGACGCGAGGTAAAACAACGCCGGAAAACGTTGTCCTGTTTGCAAACGTGGCGGGCGCATGGCTTTCGCTGTTTGCAGCTATTTGTTTGGTGTACGCAGCAGCGGCGTCGTTGTGAAGTCGCAAGCATTTCGCGTTGCCGGAGCGTGGCCCAACAGGCTGCAGCACCCTACCGCCTACGACGTCGGCTGAGCAGCGGCGTCAGACCTACGAATACATACACAATGGCTCATCCCCACATTAGGCCAATTCGGCACGATGACCACCAGCAGTGGCGATCACTCTGGGACGGATACAACGCATTCTATGGACGCAGCGGATCCACGGCTTTGGACGAGCGTGTGACGAAACAAACGTGGGAGCGGTTTTTTGACAAGGCCGAAACTGTGCGGGCGTTCGTTGCCGAACTCGACGGCCGGGTCGTCGGCATCGCGCATTTTCTGTTTCATTGCAGTACCTCACGCTTTTCTGACGTCTGTTACCTTCAAGACCTCTTCACCGAGGAGATTTGCCGTGGCAGGGGAGTGGGGCGCGCTCTCATTCAGCGGGTCCTAGACGCGGCGCAAGAGGCCGGGAGCTCGCGCGTCTATTGGACCACCCAGACATCCAACGTTGCTGGTCGTGCCCTCTACGACAAAATGGCCGAACATCACGGCTTCATTGTGTACTCCCATGAGCTCTGAGCCTTCGAGGCGCCTCGGCGTCGTGTGCGGCTCACCTCCAGCGTTGAACGGATGCTTTTACGGATGCGCAAAGACCGCTTCTGGCCGCATTTTGCCTCTGAAGCCCTCTCGCTAGCGCCGCATCAAAGAGGCCGCCGCAGTCTTGGCAGCTAGGACCACGGAATGCCATTCTGGAAGGTCGATGTACTCCGCATCCGAGAGTTTGGTTCCGTATCGCTCAAACACGACTTCGATAGAACTCACCAGGGCGGTAACGCAATCAGCCTCCGCAGCATCATTCAGAATCCAGCCGACTGTGGAATGGGCATCGCTAGCCAGTTGGGTGTCGTCGTACAGGAAGTGCACCGCATAGTCGAACTTGTCATGCTGCACGGCGCCCTCGGCTTGGCCATCGACCCACGCTCGACGCTGGTACGCGGGGTCGGCGAGGGCCTGCAGATGCTCTTCAAGCTCCTTGCGCATTTCGGGATATTTCACTTGAATCATGAGGGTTCGCTTGTGTCAGCTTCTGGCCGGTACCGGGTTTTGAAGGCCATCCGTGCTGTGCCGACTTGTTAAGCCGAATTTCTTCTCCTGCACCACAGGACGCTGAGGACTTGAAACGCGGCAAAGATGAGCATGACGGCCATTGTGACGACCGAAAACTGCGCTGGCACATAGTAGTACCCAGGCATGTCGGTCACGACGGAAAGTATCCCAACAACCAAGAGCCCCGCAGCGTATACCAAGGCTCCAGCCAAGCGTCCCCAAGAGCGGTGAAAAGTCTCGGGACGAAGAATGACGTACAAGACACCCACCAAGACTGCGAGCAACGCCCAAACGATAGCTACGGCACGCCACGGGTAGCTCCATCGTTCGGGGTGCAGCATCAGGCCAGGCCACTGCGCTTGGTACAAGGTGATCAAAGCAAACATAAGCCAGTAAAGCAGCAAGCAATACCGTCGGGTGAGCAGCGCAAGATTCATGCGGCTTAACGAGGCTGTAAAAAAACCTGTTTCCCGCAAGCGATTGCCATGCCTTGGGCATGACGCGGCGTCAAGATCAGGGTGTGAGTGTTCATGTCCGCAGTTTGCCGCAATTTCGTCCCCAAACGGGTCCTGACGACTGTTCATTCGCCCGTCCACCTACCCTACTGGTACCCAGTTCGCCCCAACTGCGTCTTCGCCAACTTCTCGATGTTGTGCACCATGCAGTACAAGTGCCACTGCGTGTTGACCTTAACCTGTCCTCGGTGATTCAAACGGGTCAGGCGCTTGTTGTGGCGGATGTTTCCAAACACCGGTTCCACGGTGCCGATGCGCTGGCTGCAGAGCTGTCGGCCCCGCCCGTCATTGGGCTGTAGCTCCAGTCCAGCTGAAGGGGAAGCGGTCGGTTGCTGCGCCATCCGGGTCGTGGGAGCCCGATGTCCGCAGTACCCCATGCAGCCGACGTTCATGGCTTGGCGCGCGACCAGGCCCGACGACTGCTTGGTGCCAGACAGCGGGAGTACACCCGCCGCTGGCGACAGGCTCCAATCGCTGCACTGCTGCCTCTCGGTTTCGCAAAGTCGGTTCCAGGCTGGCTACAGCCGGTCAGATTTTCAGAGCCCAATCACATCCGTCAGCGGAACCTGTCATTCCCCTTCTGCGAGGCGACCGACCGTTGCACTTCCAGCAGCGGCCACCCAGCAGCGATGAGCCACGCAAGGGGTCGAGCGACTGCTACCCGCTGAGGCGACCGGCTCTTCGGGGCCCTGTGCGGAAGTTCAGGGAGTCTCCTGCGCGAGGCGCTGTGACTTTAGGTCCAACTCCAGTGAAAGTTCAAGTTCGGAGAAGCCAAACTTTTTGTACATCTCAAGCGCCGACGTATTTTGAGCAAACACTGAGACTCGGAGCCATCGAGCCGAGTGAGAAGCAACGAAACTGACAGCGCGAGTCATCAGCATCTTCCCCAAACCGAGACCACGCGCTGAATCGGCTACGTATAGGTCTACAACTCTGGCCTCCTCAGTCACACCGTCAAGCGGCTCGGCAACAGGAACAGCAGCAAGTACCGAGATAAAGCCAACAACCTGGCCTCCCGACTCGGCGACGAAAATTGCGCCTTTCCACATGGCGCACTTCTCCTGTAGGTCGGCGAGGTACCGACTTGAAATCTGGCGCCCGGGGGGCATCCTTGCATCCTGCGCGCGACCAAAGTCTTGTAGCTCGCAGATGCACGTCCTGACTACATCGGAATCTAGCTCCGGGCTGAACTCTCGGATACGCATCTCTACCTCGTTGAACGACCGCATCTGGCCGATTCCTGAAGTCTAGCCTTGGAGATGGGGGACAGCTACCCATCAAGATGGGATCACCGGCTGCTTACCATCTCCCATCGAGACCACGGTGAGCATCATCCATTGCTATGCGTCCTCTCGCATTGGCAATGCCTCTGTTCCTCAGCGTACATACACAGACGACATGCTTGCCTACATTGATCTCGGTGCGCGCTACGCTTCATTTGGGGTGCCTGCTGCCGCTCTGAGTGAGGTCGCCATGAAAGTTCATCGGTCAGTGAAACTAGTCACCATAGCTAATAGGGACAGCCGCAAAGGCATGTCTGGTGAGCTGGTGCCAACGTCCAGCGAAATCAAGCTCAACGAGCTGCTTTCGGCTCTGCCCGAAACGCAAATCGCGCGCTGGCTACCACACCTGGAACTTGTGGAGATGCCGCTGGGGGCGGTGCTTTATGAGTCGGGAAAGCTGGAATCGCATGCCTTCTTTCCAACCTCCGGGATCATCTCGCTGCTGTACGTGATGAAGAACGGCGACTCAGCCGAGATTGCAGTGGTTGGCAACGAGGGCATGGTGGGTGTCGCCCTCTTCATGGGAGGCAACACGACAACCAGCCGAGCGGTGGTGCAAGCGGCTGGGCTGGGCTACCGATTGAAGGCTTCGTACATGTCAGAGGCATTTGATCTGGGTGGGCCCGTGGCAAAACTGCTGCTGCGGTACACCCAGGCCCTGATGACCCAGATGGCACAAACGGCGGTGTGCAATCGGCACCACTCGCTGGACGAACAGCTCTGCCGTTGGATGTTGCTAAGTCTGGATCGGCTTCCTGGCAATGAACTTGCCATGACCCAGGAGCTGATCTCAAACATGCTGGGCGTGCGCCGCGAAGGGGTGACCGAGGCAGCCTTGAAGATCCAGGCGGCCGGCATCATCAGCTACACGCGCGGGCGCATCAAGGTGCTGGACCGCGTAGGCCTGGAGCAGCGTGCATGCGAGTGTTATTCGGTGGTGAAGGTCGAATACGACCGCCTCCTGCCGCACCAGATGGCGAGCTGAGAAATTGCACAGCGGCCGTACTGCTATGGCCACCAGGCTATGGTCACATCCTGCCAGCTATGTCGACCTCGTCATCCGGAGCACTTGGCTATGGCGATGGAACGGCTGACCGTTCGATTCCGCTGGCTTCGACCCGATACCGTGAATGTCGCGATGGACAAGCTGGGCCTGTAGCACTGCCGTCAAGATGGGGGGTCCAGACGCTTACGGTGGAACGGCCAGCCCGCTGGATGCCATTGCCCATGGGCATTGAAAGTCCGCTTCGCGGTTCGTGGAGAAAGGACTGCTCGGGGTCTGCACCACGTCGGTTTTCGTTGATGATGCGGCTATATGGTCAATGGCGCTTATAACCCATTGATTTTTATACATTTGTTAACCGCCCGTCACTCCCACTCAATGGTCGCAGGCGGCTTGGAGCTGACGTCGTAAGTGACCCGGTTGATGCCGCGCACCTCATTGATGATTCGGCTGGACACCTTTTTCAACAAGGTATACGGGAGTTCTGCCCAGTCGGCGGTCATGAAGTCGCTGGTCTGCACGGCACGCAGTGCGACCACGTAGTCGTAGGTTCGGCCGTCGCCCATCACGCCGACGCTCTTCACCGGCAGGAACACGGTGAAAGCCTGGCTGGTCAGGTCGTACCAGCTCTTGCCGCTGGGATGATCGATGGTGGAGCGCAGCTCCTCGATGAAGATCGCATCGGCCCGCCGCAACAGGTCGGCGTATTCCTTTTTCACTTCGCCCAGAATGCGCACACCCAGACCGGGCCCCGGGAAGGGATGGCGGTAGACCATGTCGTGCGGCAAGCCCAGCGCCACGCCCAGTTCACGCACCTCGTCCTTGAACAGATCACGCAAGGGCTCGAGCAGTTTCAGGCCCAGTTGCTCGGGCAGGCCACCCACGTTGTGGTGGCTCTTGATGGTCACGGCCTTCTTGCTCTTGGCCCCGCCAGATTCGATCACGTCTGGGTAAATAGTGCCTTGTGCCAACCACTTGGCGCCTTTTGTTGATGCACCACTTGAAATGAGTTTGGCCGCTTCAGCCTTGAAAACCTCGACGAATTCGCGGCCAATGATCTTGCGCTTGGCCTCCGGATCGCTCACGCCGGCAAGGTGGCCGAGGAACTGGTCGGCCGCGTCCACCCGGATGACCTTGGCGTGCAGCTTGCCGACGAACATGTCCATCACCATGTCGCCTTCGTGCAGGCGCAGCAGGCCGTGGTCGACGAACACGCAGGTCAGCTGGTCGCCAATGGCCCGGTGGATGAGCGCCGCCGCCACCGATGAATCCACACCACCGGACAGGCCGAGAATCACTTCCTCGTCGCCCACTTGTTCGCGGATCTTCTGTACCGCTTCTTCAATGTGATCGCGCATCACCCAGTCGGGCTTGGTCTTGCAGATGTCGAGCACGAAGCGCTCCAGCAGCGCCCTGCCCTGCACTGTGTGGGTCACTTCGGGGTGGAACTGCACCGCGTAGTAACCCCGCGCCTCGTCGGCCATGCCGGCGATGGGACAGCTGTCCGTGCTGGCCATCAGCTTGAAACCCGGTGGCAGCTCGGTGACTTTGTCGCCGTGGCTCATCCAGACCTTGAGCATGCCGTGGCCTTCGGGCGTGGTGAAGTCGGCGATGTCCTTGAGCAATGCCGTATGGCCACGCGCGCGTACTTCTGCGTAGCCGAATTCACGAGCATGGCCAGCTTCCACCTTGCCCCCGAGTTGCTGGGCCATGGTCTGCATGCCGTAGCAGATGCCCAGCACGGGCAGACCCAGTTCGTAGACCGCGTCCGGCGCCTTGTCGTCCACCTCATACACACTGGCATGGCTGCCGGAGAGGATCACCCCCTTAAGTTGCCCATCGGCGGCAAATTCGCGCACCCAATCGCTGCTCACATCACAAGGATGAACCTCGCAATAGACGTGCGCTTCCCGTACGCGTCGCGCGATCAGTTGGGTGACCTGGGAGCCGAAATCGAGAATGAGGATTTTCTGGTGCATGAATGGGTGGACAGTTGGGCTTTCAGCGCCGATTCAGCCAGCGTGCGCCGCCAAAGGCTGCGCACGCCAGCACAAACAAAAGGGTCAGGGATTGCCAGAACCGTTCTGGATCGTCTTCAAGGGTGAACGGGTGCCTGCCAGGTGTTTCCCCGACAACGAGCCCGTAAACCACCATTCCGCCCAGAAGAAGTGCCAACGCGTAAAGCGCCCACACTTGCCAACGCAGCGGTTCAGGTGGCGGGGTGGGACGCACGGCGATCAGTCAGCGCGGTAGTTCGGCGCTTCCTTGGTGATCTGCACATCGTGTACATGGCTCTCACGGATGCCGGCCGAGGTGATCTCCACGAACTCGGCCTTGTGGCGCATGTGCTCGATGGATGGGCAACCACAGTAGCCCATGGAGGCCCGCAATCCACCTGCCATCTGGTAGATGATGGAAACCACGGACCCCTTGTAAGGCACACGGCCTTCGATGCCTTCGGGCACCAGCTTGTCTGCATTGGGGTTACCGGTGCTCGATTCCTGGAAGTAGCGGTCGGCGCTGCCCTGCTGCATGGCGCCGATGGAGCCCATGCCGCGGTAGCTCTTGTAGCTGCGTCCCTGGAACAGCACAATTTCGCCCGGTGCCTCTTCCGTACCGGCAAACATGCCGCCCATCATCACGGTGTTCGCGCCTGCTGCAATGGCTTTGGCAATGTCGCCGCTGTAGCGAATGCCGCCGTCGGCAATCATCGGTACGCCTGTGCCTTGCAGCGCAGTGGCCACGCTGTCAATGGCCATGATCTGCGGCACGCCCACGCCGGCAACGATGCGGGTGGTGCAGATGGATCCGGGGCCAATGCCCACCTTCACCCCGTCGGCACCCGCCTCCACCAGAGCAGTGGCTGCGCCTCCGGTGGCGATGTTGCCGCCGATCACGTCGACCTGGGGGTAGTTCTGCTTGACCCAGCGCACCCGGTCCAGCACGCCTTTGCTGTGCCCATGTGCGGTGTCCACCACGATGGCATCCACGCCGGCCTTCACCAGGGCCTCCACACGCTCCTCGGTTCCCTCTCCCACGCCCACAGCGGCCCCAACGCGCAGACGCCCCGCCGCGTCTCGCGCAGCGTTCGGGAAGTTGAGTTGCTTGGTGATGTCCTTGACGGTGATCAGTCCTTTGAGTTCGGACGCGTCGTTGACCAGCAGCAGGCGCTCCAGCTTGTGCTTGTTGAGCAAAGCCTTGGCTTCCGCAGGTGTGGTCCCGTCGGGCATGGTGATCAGGCGTTCGCGCGGCGTCATGATTTCGCTCACCGGCAAGTCAAAGCGGGTCTCGAACCGGAGATCTCGACCGGTGACGATACCGACCACTTTGCCACCGTCCACCACGGGGAAGCCAGAGATGCCGAGTTCCTCAGACAGCTTCATGACCTCGCGAATCGTGGTGCTGGACGAAATCACCACCGGATCCCGCAGCACACCTGATTCGTAGCGCTTCACTTTGGCCACCTGTGCGGCCTGCTCCTGGGCGGTGAGGTTCTTGTGAATGATCCCGATGCCCCCCTCCTGCGCAATGGCAATCGCCAATCGCGCCTCGGTCACGGTGTCCATGGCTGCGGACACCAGCGGCAGGTTGAGGTGGATGTTGCGGGAGAACTGGGTCGCGAGCGAGGCGTCCTTGGGAAGGATCTGCGAGTACGCTGGCACCAGCAACACGTCGTCGAAGGTGAGCGCTTTGCCGAGGAGGCGCATGGGAAAAAGCTCCAAAAGCGCCATTGTATCCGGCGACCAACGGCGCCGTGGCGGGGATGGGCGTTCATATTCAAGCGCCAAATCGCCTGTTTTTGGGCTCAAAACCGCACGGAAACTGCATCTTGCGAGCCACAGGCGCGGCCCGCCCCTCCACGGCATCGGGAGCCGGCGCTAAACTGCGCGCATGGCACAAACTCCCTCCTCTCGCCAACCGTGGCGCCAGCCCTTGGCGGCAATCGTCCTGCTTGCGATCAGTCAGCTCGCGTTCGCACAATGGCAATGGGTGGACAACACCGGGCGCAAGGTGTTCAGTGATACCCCGCCGCCTGCGGGCATCCCCGACAAGAACGTTCTCCAACGCCCGGGCCCTCGTGCGCCCGTCGCACCAAGCACCCAGCCCGACGAAGCAGCCCCCGCCGCTGCAGCACCGGCGGCGCCCAAGCCCCCTGCCAAGGACGAGCAGCTCGAAGCCAAAAAACGCCAGGCAGAAGCAGCTGAAGAAGCCAAGAAGAAAGCCGAGGAGGCACGCATCGCCCAATTGCGTGCAGACAACTGTCAGCGCGCCCAGCGGGCCAAAGCCACCCTCGATTCTGGCGTGCGTATCGCGACGACCAATGCGAAGGGTGAGCGGGAGATCATGGACGACACGGCCCGCGAGGCCGAGACGCGCAGGTTGAACGACATCATGCGCAATGATTGCGGGCCTGCACCTGCCCGGCGGGCTCAGTAACCCGCTTTTGACCCAGGTCGTCGCTGGGCGAACAGGCCAGCGGATCTGGCGCCCTGTCCGACGAACCGCTCGCGCCGGGCCACTTTGGGGTCCACCCGCAAAGGTCGATAGACCTCCACCCGGTCGCCATCCCTCAGTTTCGCGTTCAAGTCTGCCCGTCGTCCCCAGATCCCGGTCGATAGCGTGGTGGATCGCAATTCAGGATGTACCTCCAGCCAGCCTGCACGCTGCAACGCGTCCCCCAACGTCGCGCCTGGCGGCAAGTCCAACGGGGTTTCCAGCACCGATCGCGGCGAGGGTGAAAACAGCACCAGAACCTTCACCGGGCCTCCAGACATTTCATGATTTCACGCCATAGACCTGATCGGCGCGCTTGACGAACGCGTCGACCAGGCTGCCCGCAATCTTGTCAAAGACCGGGCCCACCAGCTTGGCCAGGGTCTGACTGGAGAAGCCATAAGTCAAGGTGAACTCCACCTTGCAGGCACGCTGTGTCGGCTCTCCCAGTGCCGTAAACACCCAGCAACCATCCAGGTGGGAAAACGGTCCATCCACCAGTTCCATGATGACCTTGCGATCTTGCTCATGGGTATTGCGCGTCGTGAAGCTGTGGCGCAGGCCGCTGATCGCAATGCCCACGCGCGCAACCATGCTGTCGTCGAGTTGCTCAAGCACCTCGCCGTGATCGCACCATGGAAGGAACTGGGGGTAGCGTTCAACATCTGTCACCAGCGCAAACATCTCGTGAGCGCTGTGCCATAGCAGCACGGACTTGTGAATGGTTTTCATACAATGCAGGCTTCGCGCAAGCACATGTGTTGGCTGGGCCGGTAGGGCTTCCGACGATGCTGACAAAAAGCAGAAGCCGCAAAGTCTGTGCTTCCTTTCGTGTCCGTCTGCGCCCCTTCATTGTATTGGCCTTGCATATCCCCCAGCATGGCCCCACTTGCTTCCACATGGCCTCCTCTTCAAACAAATCCACCACCAAAGGTGTTGACAGCCGCATCGCCGAAAACCGCAAGGCCCTCTTCAACTACGCCATCGAGGAGCGGTTTGAAGCCGGCATGGTGCTTGAAGGCTGGGAGGTCAAGGCATTGCGGGAAGGCAAGGTGCAGTTGACCGACGGCTACGTGGTGGTCCGTTCGGGTGAGCTTTTCCTGATTGGGTGCCAGATCAACCCGCTCAACACGGCGTCCACCCATGTAAGCCCGGACAGCGTACGGACCAAGAAGCTGTTGCTTCACAAGGAGCAGATTCGCAGACTGGTGGGCAAGGTCGAACAGAAAGGCTACACGCTCGTGCCGCTGAACCTGCACTGGAAGAATGGCAAGGTCAAATGTGAGATCGCATTGGGCAAAGGCAAGGCCGAGCACGACAAACGCGACACGATCAAGGATCGCGAGGGCAAGCGGGAGGTGGAGCGTGTCATGAAATCACGCCACCGGGCATGATCAGCCCAACACCTTGAGTGGATGGGCGTGCGCGGGCCATGGCGGCACGAAGAATGCGGCCACCTCTTCGGGCGTCACTTCTTCGATGGTGGCGGGATGCCAGCGCGGGCTGTGATCCTTGTCGATGGCCAGCGCCCTGATGCCCTCTGCCGTATCGCTCCCCGCGCCTGGGCGCAGGTGAAAGCAGCGTCGAACCAGTTCACGCTCCATCCGTAAATCGTCGGCCAAACCCATGCTCCTGGCCCGGCGAACTTGTTCCAGCGCAACAGCCAGCATCAGCGGTGACCTCTGGCGCAGAGCGGCCAGGGTGCTGCGCCCCCAGTCGCTGTCGGTCTCGGCCAGCGCGGCGGCCATGTCGGCAACGGTCTCCAGGCCGAACACCCGGTCGACTTCTTTCGTTGGCCAGGAAGGTGCCGTCGCAGTCATGCTGAGATGACTGGCACACCAGCGTTCGACGGAGGCCCCGTTCTCAAAAGGCGTTTGGGCCAGCGAGGCCCACAGGCCAGGAAGGCGGCCAGCATCGATGTAGCCATCGGCCAGACCTGCCGACATGGCCTCCCGACCGCTGAGTGTGAGCCCGGTGAGTGCGAGATATTCGCCCAGTCGGCCCGCGCAGCGGCTCAGGAAATAGCCGCCTCCCACGTCTGGAAAGAGCCCGATCAGCGTCTCAGGCATGGCAAGCTTGCTGCGTTCGGTCACGATGCGCAGGCTGGCGCCTTGACTGATGCCCATCCCGCCACCCATCACGATGCCATCCATGAAGGCAATGTAGGGTTTCGGGTAGGTATGGATCAAGTGGTTGAGCGCATACTCTTCGGTGAAGAAGTCTTCGAGCGCGGGATTGCCACTCAGCGCGGCCTGGTGGAAAAAGCGAATGTCGCCACCGGCACAGAAGGCACCAAAAGGCCCTTCCTTGTTGACGCCGCGAACGGCGACCGCCAGCACATGGTCGTCCTCTCGCCAGGACAACAGTGCATGGGTGATGGCGCGAATCATGTCCAGCGACAAAGCATTGAGTGCCTTGGGCCGGTTGAGCGTGATGCAGCCCACGCGGCCCTGGACTTCAACAACAACAACGTTGGATTCGACAGAAGAATTGGTCATGGCCTGTGTTCCCGGTACAACCCGTCATTGTGGGAGTTTGTCGACGGTCTGGATACGTGGCGTTCCGGCACGGGACCACCATCCGAGCAATTCGTTCACGACAAGTGCAGCAATCACCGCACTGCCACCCAGCAGCACTTCCGTGCCTGGTGCTTCGTGAGCCCACAGCCAAGCAAGAAGAATACCGAATATCACTTCCAGCAAGGCCAACAGCGACACCTCGGGCGCCTTGAGCACCCGTGCACACACCACGCACAGGGCACACGGTATGGCCAATTGAACCAATCCCAGCAAAGCCAGCCAGGCGATGTCCGTGCCGGTGGCCACAATGGGCAAGGCCAGTGGAAGCGTGACCAGCGATGAGATCACGGCGCCGAGCAACACCGAAGGCACGAGGTCGATCTTCTCTCCATGGGTCTGCCCGCGTTGCACCACGGTCCAGTTCACAGCCGCGGCCATGGGCACACAGAGCGCAATCAGCGAGCCGAGCACCAGGTTGGACGTGTCGATTCCAGGCTCGGCAGTGGCCTCCAGGAACTGGCTACCGTACATGTAGACAATGCCAAGCCCCGCCACCACGATCGCCAGCCAGGTGCGCACCGCGAGGCGCTGACCGATGAAAACACGAGCCACCAGCGCAGTAAACAAGGGCCCCACCGACATGATCACCAGCACATTGGCCACGCTAGTGAACGTCAGCGCCAGCATGAAGGCCGTGAACATCACGCTCCAGCAGACACCGGAAACCCAGAAAGCCTTTGAGCCCTTGGGCACGCCCCAATGCCGCTCCAGCCACCCTGCCCCGGGCGTCTCCTGCGCAAGCAGGCCCTCGCTTCGGTCGAAGTGCCGCCATACCGGCAGGATCACCAACAGCGAGAGCGCGGTGAACGCGCTGCGCCAGAACGTGATTTCAAACCGGGCCGCCGACTCCAGTTGACGGGTCACCACGCCAGCGATCGACCACATGAGTGTGACCGCCAGCATGAGGATGACCGCCTGCGAATGGGTCAGACGGTTGAGGGCACGGAATGGCATGACTGAATGATTGACAAAGGAGTCGACACACTGGAACACGCCCAGGCAAGACTCATTCCCTCGGGCCACCCGTGCTCCGCACGGCGGCGGAGTGCGGGGATCACGATTCGCGGCTGGCGCGCTTGCGTTCGTGTTCCTTCAAATAACGCTTGCGCAGGCGCACGCTCTTGGGTGTGATCTCGACCAGTTCGTCGTCTTCGATGAATTCGACACCGTACTCCAGTGTGAGGTCGATCGGTGGTGTGATCTTGATCGCGTCTTCCTTGCCGCTGACGCGGAAGTTGGTCAGCTGCTTGGTCCGCGTGGCGTTGACCACCAGGTCGTTGTCGCGGCTGTGGATGCCGACGATCATGCCTTCGTACACCGGGTCGTTCGCACGCACGAACATGCGGCCGCGGTCGTCCAGCTTGCCCAGGGCGTAGGTGAAGATTTCACCGTCGTCCATGGAAATCAGCACGCCGTTCTTGCGGCTGCCGATGTCGCCCTTGTGCGGCTCGTAGCTGTCGAAGATGTTTGAGATCAGGCCCGATCCGCGGGTCAGGTTCAGGAACTCGTTGGTGAAACCGATCAGGCCACGGGCGGGTATCCGGTATTCCAGGCGCACGCGGCCACGGCCGTCCGGCTCCATGTTCACGAGCTCGCCCTTGCGCTCACCCAGTGCCTGCATCACGCCGCCCTGGTGGGCTTCTTCGATGTCGGCCGTCACCAGCTCGATGGGCTCGCACTTCACACCGTCGATTTCCTTGAACACCACGCGCGGCTTTGAAACGGCCATCTCGTAGCCTTCACGGCGCATGTTCTCCAGCAGGATGGTCAGGTGCAATTCACCACGACCCATCACCTCGAACACGCCCTCTTCGTCGGTTTCGTTGACGCGCAGCGCCACGTTGTGCTGCAGTTCTTTCTGCAGGCGGTCCCAGAGCTGGCGACTGGTCACGAACTTGCCTTCACGGCCGGCCAGCGGGCTGGTGTTGACGCAGAAGTTCATGGTCAGTGTGGGTTCGTCCACCTTGAGCATGGGCAAGGGTGCCGGATTCGTCGGGTCGGTCACGGTCACACCGATGCCGATGTCGGCAATGCCGTTGATAAGCACGATGTCGCCAGGGCCGGCTTCCGTCACCTGCACCCGGTCCAGACCCTGGAAGGTCAGCACGTTGTTGACACGGCCCTTGATGGCCTTGCCATCTGGGCCCTCCATCACCAGCACATCCATGGCGGGCTTGATGGTGCCCTGGCTGATGCGGCCGACGCCGATGCGGCCGACGAAGGTGGAAAAGTCGAGGGCAGAAATTTGCAACTGCAGGGGAGCGGCCGGGTCGCCACTCTGTGCGGGCACGTGCTTGAGCACGGTATTGAACAAGGCCGACATGTCCGGCCCCCACTGCTCGCCCGGGGCGCCCTCTTCCAACGAGGTCCAGCCGTTGATGCCCGAGGCGTACACCACGGGGAAGTCCAGCTGTTCGTCGTTTGCACCGAGCTTGTCGAACAGGTCGAAGGCGGCGTTGATGACAGCATCTGGGCGGGCACCCGGCTTGTCGACCTTGTTCACCACCACGATGGGCTTGAGACCCAGGGCCAGCGCCTTCTTGGTCACGAAGCGGGTCTGAGGCATGGGGCCTTCCTGCGCGTCGATCAGCAGCACCACACCGTCCACCATGGACAGCGCGCGCTCCACTTCACCACCGAAGTCCGCGTGGCCGGGGGTGTCGACGATGTTGATGTGCGTGCCTTCCCAGCTCACGGCGCAGTTCTTGGCCAGGATGGTGATGCCACGCTCGCGCTCGATGGCGTTGTTGTCCATCACGGTGTCGACCACTTTTTCGTGTTCGGCAAAGGTTCCGGACTGCCGGAGCAACTGATCAACCATGGTGGTCTTTCCATGGTCAACGTGGGCGATGATGGCGATGTTGCGGATTTGTTTGCTCATGATGCGGTTTCCAGAATTTGCTGTATTTCAATGGGGCTCAGCAGCCGCCCCGGGATCAATTCGCCCGCCTGCGCATGGGCACTGCCCAGCAGCACGACGGATTCAGAAGGCGGTTCGCCTTGAGGTTGAGGGCCAAAAACCGCAATGCGGTCGCTGTCGGCCCAGCTTCCACGACGGCGCACGCCGCTGAGGAAACGTCCGGCATTCTCGGCGTCCAGCGTGACCGGGGTGTGTCCTTCAAGCAGGTTCTGCACGGGCAACAGCGCAGAACTGCGTTCGGCTTCGGTCATGGCTTCCAGTGCTTCAAGCGTCACGCACTGGGCTTCCACGAAAGGGCCCGTCGCGGTCCGTCGCAGCATGCTCAGGTGCCCACCGCAGCCCAGCGCCTCGCCAATGTCTTCGCCCAGCGTGCGGATGTAGGTGCCCTTGCTGCAACGCACGCGCAGTGTCAGGTGTGGCGATTCACCATCGAGCTGCATGTTGATCAGTTCGAGTTCGTGAATGATCACCTGCCTGACAGGTCGATCCACCACTTCGCCCTGACGTGCGTACTCATAGAGGGCCTTGCCGTCTTTTTTCAAGGCACTGTGCATGGGCGGTAACTGCTGGATAGGGCCAGTGAACCGATCCAGCACTTCCACCACCTGACCAGGGGTGCAGCGCACGTCCCTCATCTGCACCACGTCGCCTTCGACGTCGCCTGTGCTGGTCTTCACGCCCAGGCGAACCGTGGTTTGGTAAGTCTTGTCGGCGTCCAGATGCAATTGGCTGAACTTGGTGGCGGCGCCAAAACACAGTGGCAGAACACCAGAAGCCAGTGGATCCAATGTTCCGGTGTGGCCCGCCTTCTCGGCGCGCAGCAACCACTTAGCCTTTTGCAAGGCCTGATTGCTGGAGAGTCCCAGCGGTTTGTCCAGCAACAACACCCCATGCACAGGGCGCCGTTGCACCCTGGTGCGCGGCCCGTGCATGGTCATTCCTCGTTCTTGGAACGTGATGCAACAGCCTTGGAAATCAAGGCGTTCATATCGGCCGCACGCTCTGTGGTGCGGTCAAAGACGAAGTGCAACGTAGGCACGGTATGAATGTGCAGGCGCTTGAACAAGCCGGAGCGAAGGAAGCCCGCAGCGGCATTCAACCCCTGCAAGGTCTCTTCCGGATTGCCCGTGAGCAGGCTGAAAAACACCTTGGCGTGTGCATAGTCAGGTGTGACCTCGATCGCATTGATCGTGACCATGCCCACCCTCGGGTCCTTCAGCTCGCGCGCGATCAACTCCGCCAGATCGCGCTGGATCTGGTCGGCCACCTTGAAGCTGCGGTTGGGGGTGGAAGATTTCTTGACGGCCATGGTCTTCAGATTCCACTTTCCAACGGCAACCACCAGCGCTGAGCGCGTGGCACGTAGAAACGCTGCGGATTGTGCGACATGGCCACGCGCTCGGCTCGGCCTGTGATGCGTTGCACGTCGATGAAACCAATGAAGCGCGAGTCCCGGCTGTTGTCTCGGCTGTCGCCAAGCACCAGCACATGACCGTCGGGCACTTGCACCGGACCGAACGCCTTGGCGTGATTGAGGGGGGGAATCAGCGCGGTTTCATGTCGGCGCTGACCGTGGCTTTCAAGCCAGACTTCAACAGACAGCGGCCCTTGCTCGGTGGGCACGGTGCGGGCACCGTCCAGCAGTACCCGCTCTTGTGCCTGGCCGTTGACGATCAGGGTGTTGTCGGCCATTTCAACCGTGTCACCGCCCACCGCCACCACGCGTTTGATCAGATTCAGACCGTCGGCGGGCGAATCAAACGTGATCACGTCGCCCGCCTCAGGCTCGGCCCAGCGGGTGACTTGGGTCAGGGTGAAAGGCACGCGCAGACTGTAGGCGAGCTTGTTCACAACCACCCGGTCGCCCGTCACCAAAGTGGGGTTCATGGACGAGGACGGCACGTAATTCCAGTCGGCCACGGCCGAACGGAACACAAGCATGATGCCGATGAACAGCATCAGCCCTTTGTACTCGGACCAGAAACCTTTGGATGGGCGCATGGTGTCTTGTGCTCCTGGCATCACAGCGTGCGGGCCACTTCCTTGACCTCGAAGAACTCCAGCTGATCACCTTCCTTGATGTCGTTGTAGTTCTTGAGCTTGATACCGCACTCGAAGCCTTCCTTGACCTCGCGCACATCATCCTTGAGGCGCTTGAGGGTGTCGATCTCGCCGGTGTAGATGACCACGTTGTCGCGCAGCAGACGGAAATGGGCGTTGCGGGTGACTTGACCCGATGTGACCATACAACCCGCCACAGTGCCAATCTTCGATGCCACGAACACGGTGCGGATCTCGGCAGAGCCAATGATCTCTTCGCGCTTTTCCGGAGCCAGCATGCCCGACATGGCGGCCTTCAGTTCATCCACGGCGTCGTAGATGATGTTGTAGTAGCGCAGGTCGACATCGTTGCCTTCGGCCAGCTTGCGCGCACCCACATCGGCACGGACGTTGAAGCCGATGACCACGGCCTTGGAGGCAATGGCCAGGTTGACGTCAGATTCGCTGATGCCACCAACGCCTGCGAACACGAGCTGCACCTTGACCTCGTCGGTCGAGAGCTTGAGCAACGACGAGGCCAGCGCCTCCTGCGAACCCTGCACATCGGCCTTGACGATGATGGGCAGCACCTTCACTTCGCCAGCCGTCATGTCGGTGAACATGTTTTCCAGCTTGGCGGCCTGTTGCTTGGCCAGCTTGGTGTTGCGGAACTTGCCGGCACGGTAGGTGGCGATCTCGCGAGCGCGGCGCTCGTCGAGCATGACCATGAAATCGTCGCCGGCCTGTGGCACTTCGGCCAAACCCTGGATTTCCACGGGAATCGATGGGCCGGCCGATTTGATCGGCTTGCCGTTTTCGTCGAGCATGGCCCGCACGCGACCAGAGGTCTGGCCCACGAGCACCACGTCGCCGGTCTTGAGCGTACCGCTCTGAACCAGCACGGTGGCCACCGAACCGCGACCCTTGTCGAGCCGGGCTTCGATCACCAGGCCCTTGGCCATGGATTCCACCGGCGCCTTCAGTTCCAGCACCTCGGCCTGCAACAGCACCTGTTCCAGCAGGGCATCAACGCCCTCGCCTGTCTTGGCAGATACGCCAACGAAAGGCACATCGCCACCAAACTCTTCGGGAACGACTTCCTCGGCCACGAGTTCGGAACGCACCTTCTCGATGTTGATGCCGGGCTTGTCGATCTTGGTGATGGCCACGACCATGGGCACACCAGCCGCTTTCGCGTGCTTGATGGCTTCCTTGGTCTGGGGCATGACACCGTCGTCGGCGGCACACACCAGGATCACGATATCGGTCGCCTGTGCACCGCGGGCACGCATGGCGGTGAACGCCTCGTGACCCGGGGTGTCCAGGAACGACACCATGCCACGCGGCGTTTCCACGTGGTAGGCACCGATGTGCTGGGTGATGCCACCGGCTTCGCCCGCCGCCACCTTGGCACGGCGGATGTAATCCAGCAACGAGGTTTTGCCGTGATCGACGTGGCCCATGACGGTGACCACAGGCGCACGGGGCAACAGCTCGGCTTCCTGCTGCGTGGCGTCGTCGTCGGTAAACGCTTCAGGATCGTCCAGCGCAGCCACAACGGCCTTGTGCCCCAGCTCCTCCACCACGATCATGGCGGTGTCCTGGTCCAGCGGCTGGTTGATGGTGACCATCTGGCCCAGCTTCATCAATTGCTTGATGACCTCGGACGACTTCAGGCTCATCTTGTGGGCCAGCTCAGCCACGGTGATGGTCTCGGGCACGTGCACCTCGATCACCTTGAACTCGGTGGGCGCCACAAAACTGCTCTGGCCACTGTCGCGTGAATCGCGCGAGTCGCGTCGGCCACCACGCGGTCCACCGCGCCAGTTCGATCGACCGGCGCTGGTGTCGCCGCGGGTCTTGATTTCTTTCTTCTTGGCCGCGTCGTCCTTCCAGGTGGAAGACAGGTTCTCTGACTTGACTTCTTTCTTGCCACCTGCACCCGGCGTGGTGGCCGTGGCCGCGGGGGTCGCGGGCTTGCCTGGCGTACCAGCAGGCTTGTGCAGCGTGCCTTTGATGGCGTTGGCGGCTTTGGGATCGGGTTCGGGCTTCTTGGCGACCAGCGTCTTGGCCGGTGCAGCCATCATGGCCCGAATATTGGCGGCTTCGGCTTCTGCCTTGCGGCGCCGGTCCACCAGATCCTGGGCGCGCGCGTCTTCGACCTTCTTGGCCTCGGCGTTCTTGGTGGCCAGCGTCTTGGCCGCTGCGGCGCGGGCTTCGGTGGCCTTGGTTTCTGCCTCCCGCTGTTCAGCGCGCGCAGCCACTTCAGCATCGTCCGGCGAGCCACCGACCTGCTCGGTCACGACCTTTTCGGACTTGGCTTTGGACTTGGCCTTGCTTGCCGCCTCGGCGGCCTCGCGAGCTTGCTCGGCCTGCTCAGCCTTGGCAGCCTCACGCGCCTCTTCAGCCTCCCGATCCCGGCGCTTTTGCGCCAGCTCTTCCTCCTGGCGGCGCAGCAGTTCAGCCTGACGGCGGGCATCTTCTTCCCTGCGCGCGAGCTCTTCCGTGTCGACCACGGGCGCGGGCGCCACGGCTTCGGCCTGCGCCTCAGGCACCACGACCTCGTCTTCACGCTTGATGAACGTGCGCTTCTTGCGCACTTCCACCTGAATGGTGCGCGCACGCCCAGTGGCATCCGCCTGCTTGATCTCGGTCGTCGACTTCTTGACCAGCGTGATCTTCTTGCGCTCGCCACCCGCCGTGCCATGACTGGCCTTGAGGTGACCCAGCAGCTTCTGCTTGTCAGATTCGTTGACGGGATCGGACCCGGATGTCTTGGGCACCCCTGATGCGGAGAGTTGCTCCAGCAAAAGGGAGGTGGGCTTGTTCAGCTCGGCAGCCAATTCGGCGACGGTGGTACTGGTCATAGGTTCTTTTCTCCGCTGGGGCCTCCGCTGGTCAGTTGGACGATGGTGCCTGCTCGCCGGCGAACCAGTGAGCGCGGGCCAACATGATCAGCGAGGTGGCCTCTTCGGGCGACTGTCCGGTGATATCGGTCAATTCGTCGGTGGCCAGGTCGGCCAGTTCATCTCTTGTGTGCACGCCGGCATCGGCCAGCTTGCCAATCAGTTCGGTGGTCATGCCTTCGAGGTCACGGAGATCCTGCGAGACTTCTTCCACGCTCTCTTCGCGCGCGATTTCCATCGTCAGCAGGGCATCCTTGGCACGCGAACGCAATTCGTTGACCGTGTCCTCATCAAAGGATTCGATTTCCAGCATCTCCTGGATGGGCACGTAGGCCACTTCTTCCAGGCTGGTGAAGCCCTCTTCGATGAGGATGTCGGCGATCTCTTGATCCACGTCCAGCTTGGCCATGAACACGGCGCGGATGCCATCGGCCTCCTCGGCCTGCTTCTGCGCCGATTCGTCGGCGGTCATGATGTTGATGCGCCAGCCCGTCAGCTCGGACGCCAGGCGCACGTTCTGACCGCCACGACCAATGGCGATCGCGAGGTTTTCCTCGTCGACAACCACGTCCATCGCATGGCGCTCTTCGTCCACCACGATGGAGACCACGTTGGCAGGTGCCAGAGCCCCAATCACGAACTGCGCCGGATCTTCGGACCACAGCACGATGTCGACACGCTCACCGGCCAGCTCATTGGTCACGCCATTGACGCGCGAACCCCGAACGCCCACACAAGTGCCGATCGGGTCGATGCGCTTGTCGTGCGACTGCACGGCGATCTTGGCGCGTGAACCCGCATCACGGGCGCAGGTCTTGATCTCGAGCAGGCCCTGTTCAATCTCGGGCACTTCCTGGCGGAACAGCTCGATCATGAATTCGGGGGCGGAACGCGACAGCAGGATCGGCGCGCCGCGAAGGCTCAGGTCCACTTCCATGATCATGGCGCGAACACGGTCGCCCGTGCGGAAATTCTCCTTCGGAATCATCTCGCTGCGCTTGAGGCGGCCTTCGACCCGGCCGCTCTCGATGATCAGGTCGCCCTTGTCCATGCGCTTGACGGTGCCCACGAACACCTTGTCGCCACGCGACATGAAGTCGTTGAGCAGCATCTCGCGCTCGGCATCGCGGATTTTTTGCAGGATCACCTGCTTGGCAGCCATCGCACCGATGCGGCCAATCGGCACGCTCTCCACCGGTTTCTCGATGTAGTCGCCTTCTTCAATGTCGGGGATTTCATCCCGGGCGTCAGAGAGCAGCTCTTCAGCATCCGGGTTCTGCAACCCTGCTTCGTCAGGCACCACAAGCCAGCGGCGGAATGTTTCGTAGGAGCCATTGTCCGGGTCCATGGCGACACGGATGTCTACCTCGCCCTTGTAGAGCTTCTTGGTGGCCGAGGCCAGCGCCAGCTCCACCGCACCCAGCACCAGATCGCGCTCAACGTTCTTCTCGCGTGAGATCGCATCGATCAGCATCAACATTTCGCGATTCATTTCACTCGCCCGCCTTTCCGAATATCGTGCCCAGAGTCACAATGGTTTTTTTCATTCATTTGACGCGGCATGGCCGTCGTCTCCCATATCCACAGCAGGGGCTCTTCGCCCCTTGAAATTCACAATTGGCGCAAGCCGGGCCTGCTGCACTTCATTCAACGCAAAGGCCATGGCCTGCATCGGCACAGGTGGGCGCTTCTTGCTGACGCGCTGACCGGGCTTGGGTTCTGGTGCATCGCTCCAGACGATTTGCCACTGCACGCCATCTGCAGCCCGCTCCAGCGTGCCGCGAAACTTCTTCCGGTTGGCCGCGATGTCAGCGCCGGTCACACCGATCGGCGCCTTCAGCGTGATGTCCACCACCTGCCCCACAAACCGGACGTAATCGATCTCCTTCTTGAGCGGCCGATCGATGCCAGGCGAGCCCACTTCGAGACGCCGGTAGTCCACGTTCTCCACTTCCAGCAGGTACTGAAGCTGGCGAGTGATCTTTTCGCAGTCTTCTACCGTCACAAACCTTTCTTCCGGCGCATCCTGCCCAGGCTCTGTAGGCGCCCAAGGCCAATCGATGGTGACCCGCAGCAAACCACCGGCAGATCGTTCGAGATCCACCAGGTCAAAACCCAGTCCGGTGACGGTTTGCTCTACGGTGTCTTGCCAGGCCATTGGAAGTGGTGTGCGCCCTGAGGGTTTGTGGGTTGATAAAAGCGTTCGGCCAAAAAAAATGGGCCGGTAGTAACCCGCCCATTTGGTCGTGAAGGCAGGATTGTAACGCCTTCACCACACCCTTTGCAAGATCGAGCCCAATCATTTGCCGGGCGAGCGCTCAGAGGCTGAGCGTTTTTCGGTCGTGTCCGAGCAACGCGCCCAAACGTGCCCAGTCAAGGCGCAAAGCACAGCCATAGCTCGGGCTATGGCGCGCATTTGCAACGCCGAGTGGGTGCGTTTGGGCGTGGGGAGCGGGCATGAACGAAAGACTCTCAGCCTCTCAGATGCCGAGCACCCACTGGATGATGTTCTTGGCCAGGAAGCCAAGCATGCCGAAGGACAAGACCAGAAAGAGAATGAAAGTTCCGAACTTGCCCGCCTTTGACTCCAGCGCCAGGTTCAGGACGATGAACAGCATGTACAGAATGAAGGCGCCCACCCCGAAGGTCAGGCCGAATTGCGCAATTTGCGCCTCCGTGTAGCCAAACAACGTGTTGTTCACAGGCTTTGCCCATCCGCAGGCCCGGGAATACGGCTGGAAGCCCCCGACACGTCTCTGCTTGTCAGGTCGCAGTAGGCGTGCCAGCTGGCATGACCCACCAATGGCACCAGCACCACCAGCCCGATCAGCGCGGTCAACATGCCAAGAGCCATCAGCACCCCGATCACCAGTGCCCACATCACCATGGGTCCCGGATAGCTGGCCACGGTGCGCCAACTCTGCGCCACGGCCATGCTCACCGGAACGGTCGTGTCCACCAGCATGGGCAGGGCGATCACGCTGGATGCATAAACAGGTGCCGCAAGCAGTGCACCCAGCAGCACCCAGACCTCAAACAGGCCCAACTCGGGCACCAGCACCACATGCCGCAGGAAGTCCACGGGTTTTTCGATCGGCACAGGCGACCACAGGGTGATCAGCCCGGCCGACGTCAACACCCAGCCCGTGCCCGCCAAACCCAACAGCAGACCGAACCGCACCAGACGGCCATCGCCGGATCGCCAGAGTGCCAACACGCTGCCAAGGCCGGCACGCCTGCCTTCCTGATCGGCCTTGCTGATGCTGTAGAGGCCGGTGGCCAGAATGGGCGCCACGATCAGGAAGCCGGAAAAAGCCCCGGCCAGCAGCCAAAACCGATCGCGCGCCGCCCACAGGAGCAGCCAGCCAAACACGGCCAGCATCAGGCCGTGAGCCAAGCCTGGCAGGGGGTTGCGTCGGAGATCGTGCCATCCCAGAGCGATCCACCGCCATGGCGACCGCAGATCGACAGCGTGCGAGAGAGAGGATATGGGTCCAGGGGAAATGGTGTCGGTCATGCAGGCATTTTGAGCGCAACGGGTGCTCTCTTGCCAATAGTGAGCGGTGGTGAGCAGTGAGCCGCCTGTATTCTGCCCGGGCGTGCCCTCTGCAGCTGTTGACCGATGTCAAGGCCGCAGACCGCCGCAACGCCAACGACTCAGGCGGCCGCTTGCACCAGGGCCCGGGTATAAGGATGCGCCGGTGATTGAAGCACCTGCGTGACCGGGCCGAATTCGACCACGGCACCGTCCTTCATGACCAGGACGTCGTGAGCCATGGCCCGAATCACGTCCACGTCGTGTGTGATCAACAGATAGCTCAGGCCCCGTTCCTGCTGCAGGCGCTGCAACAAGGCCAGCACCTGCTTCTGCACGGTCACATCCAATGCACTCGTGGGTTCGTCCAGTACAAGCAATTCGGGATCGATGATGAGCGCTCGGGCGATGGCCAGTCGCTGCCGCTGGCCCCCTGAAAACTCATGGGGGTAGCGTTGCAACCAGTCCCCACCTCGCCTCGGGTCGTCCACCAGCCCCACATCGGCCAGAGCCCTCACCACGCGCTCTCGCCGTTCTGCGACAGACAGGCCCGGCTGATGCACCAGCAGGCCTTCACCCACGATCTGCTCGATGGTCATGCGCGGGGAAAGCGAAGAAAACGGGTCCTGGAACACCACCTGAACCCGTTGCCGCAGCGCGCGGCTTTGACCGGACTTGCGCGCCTGCACCCAGTCGGAGCCACGCAGATCCAGCGATCCTTGGTAAGGCAGCAGGCCCAGCACCGCCAACGCGAGGGTGGATTTGCCGGACCCGGACTCCCCGATGACGCCCAGTGTTTGACCCGTCCCGATCCGCAGGTCTGCCGATTGCACAGCGACAAACTCGCCCTTCTTGAACCAGCCGCTCAGACCCGGCAAAGGCACGGGGTAACTCACGCGCAGGGCTTGTGTTTCCAGCACTGGCGCCGTCGGCTCGGCGTTCGCAGCGGCTTCCACCACGTTTCGCTCGGGCTTGCTGGCCAGCAGCATCTGGGTGTACGGGTGCGTCGGCGCTGAAAACACCGCTTCCACCCCGCCCTGCTCCACCAGGTGGCCCTGCTCCATCACCGCCACGCGATCAGCGAACCGGCGCACCAGGTTGAGATCGTGGGTGATCAACAACACCGCCATGCCGTGTTGCCGCTGCAGGTCGCTGAGCAGATCGAGAATCTGCCCGCGCAAACTGACATCCAGCGCGGTGGTGGGCTCGTCGGCCAACAGCAGCTTGGGCTGGCTGGCCAGCGCCATGGCGATCATGGCGCGCTGGCGCTGGCCACCACTGAGCTGATGGGGGAACGACCCGGCCCGGCGCGCAGGCTCGGGAATGCCTGTGGAGGCCAACAATTCGACCGTGGCCGCCAGCGCCTGTCGCGGCGTCATGCCCTTTTTGAGCTGCAGCACTTCAGCAATCTGATCGCCCACCGTGTAGAGCGGGTTGAGTGCACTCATCGGTTCCTGAAAAATGACGGCCACCTCGTCGCCGCGAACGCCGCGCAGCTGATGTTCGCTCATCTTCAAAAGATCGCGGCCCTGGAGGATCGCCGAACCGGACACCTCGGCGTTTTGCACCAGGCGCAACAGGGACAGCGCAGACACCGTTTTGCCTGAGCCCGACTCGCCCACGAGCGCGAGCTTTTCACCGGCCTGAATGGCGAAATCAATACCATGCACCACCGGCTGGCCGCCAAAGGAAACCCGCAGCTCTTTGACTTCCAGCAGCAGGGAAGCCCCCTCGGGGGGCAGCGTGGGGGCGCTCATTTGTCCGCCTTTCTGGGGTCTAGAGCATCCCGCAAGGCATCGCCCATGAAGGTCAGCAGCAGCAAGGTGATCACGAGCACCGCAAAGGTGGACATGGAAATCCACCAGGCATCGATGTTGTTCTTGCCCTGGCTCAACAATTCACCCAATGAAGGGGTGCCAGGGGGCACACCCAGCCCCAGGAAGTCCAGCGAGGTCAGCGCCAGAATGGCCGCACTCATGCGAAATGGCAGAAAGGTCACCACCGGGGTGAGGCTGTTGGGCAGCACGTGGCGCCAGATGATCTGCCAGTTGGACAGCCCCATCGCCCGGGCCGACCGCACGTAGTCGAGCTGGCGGTTGCGAAGGAATTCAGCGCGCACGTAGTCAGACAGCCCCATCCAGCCGAACAGGCTCAGCAGGATCAGCAGCAGGCTGATACTGGGCGCAAACACCGCAGAGAAGATGATGAGCAGGTACAGCTCGGGCATGGAGCCCCAGATCTCGATGAAGCGCTGGAAAGCCAGATCGATCTTTCCGCCGAAGAAGCCCTGTATCGCCCCCGTGACGATGCCCAGCACGATACCGATGGCGGTGAGCGCGATCGCAAACAGCACGCTCACGCGAAAGCCGTAGATCAGCTGGGCCAGCAGATCCCGCCCCCGGTCATCGGTGCCCAGCCAGTTGGCCGTGGTGGGGCCAGCGGGGTTGGGCGATTCGGCGAAGTAGTTGATGGTGCTTGCGCCATAGGGATTGGGCGCGAAGAGCGCCCAGTTGTCGCCCTTCGAGAGTTGCTCCTGGATGAAGGGGTCGAGGTAGTCCGTGGTGGTTTCGAAATCGCCACCAAAAACGGTTTCAGCGTAATTTTTTGCGATGGGAAAGTAGGTCTGTCCTTCGTAGCGCACCACCAGTGGCCGGTCGTTTGAAAGTACTTCAGCGAACAGGCTCGCCACCACCAGCGCACAGAAAATCACCAGGCTCCAGTAGCCCAGGCGATTGCGTTTGAAGCGCTGCCAGGCTCGCCGGCTCGGGCTGATCGATGCGGCGCCCATCAGTCGAACTTCACGCGGGGATCGACCCACACGTAACAAAGGTCGGAAATCAGCTTGGTGACCAGACCGATCAAGGTGAAGAGAAACAGCGTGCCCATCACCACGGGATAGTCGCGTCGAATCACACTCTCGTAGCTCAGCAGCCCCAGGCCATCGAGCGAGAAAAGGGTTTCAATCAGGAGTGCCCCGGTGAAAAAGGCGCCAATGAAAGCGGCAGGAAAGCCGGTGACGATGGGGATGAGCGCGTTGCGAAACACGTGCTTCCAAAGCACCTGTCGTTCGCCCAGACCTTTGGCGCGTGCTGTCATGACGTACTGTTTGCGGATCTCTTCAAGAAAGGCATTTTTGGTGAGCATGGCGGTGACGGCAAAGCTGCCCAGCACCATGGCGGTCACGGGCAGGGTGATGTGCCACAGGTAGTCCACGATGCGAGCGCCCCAACTGAGCTCCTCCCAGTTGGACGAAGTGAGCCCGCGCAACGGAAACCACTGCAACTGGCCGCCGAAGATCACCAGCAGGGCAAGGCCCAGCACGAAGCCGGGAATGGCATAGCCCACCAGCACCATCAGCGTGGTGACCAGATCGAACCGAGAACCGGCCCTCACCGCCTTGGCGATGCCCAGCGGCACGGCCACACCGTAGCTGATCAGAAACGTCCACAGACCCAGGCTGATGGATACCGGAAGTTTCTCCGCGATAAGGTCGGCCACCGGTTTGTTCTGGAAGAAGCTGGTGCCCAGGTCGAATCGTGCGAAGCGCACCAGCATTTCGACGAAGCGCTCATGGGCGGGTTTGTCGAATCCGTAAAGCGCCTTGATCTGCTCGATGCGCTGCGGGTCCACGCCCTGCGCGCCACGGTACACCGAACCGCCTTCTGCCGCCCCACCCTCGGCGCTGCGCGCCTCGGCAAGGTACTGCTCCACCGGCCCACCCGGCACGAATTGGACCACGGCGAATGTGATCGTCAGCACCCCCAGCAGGGTCGGGATCATGAGAAGCAGTCGCTTGAGAATGTAGACCCACATGGTCAGCTTGCTCCCAATATCGAATCAACGAGGGAATTTCGACGCCCGGGCTGCAAGGCAGGAACCCTGTGCAAACGGCCAATGAGGCGCGCGGGATTGCTCACTGTTTTGCCCACCAAGTATCAATGGCCCATCCCTCGCCAGAGGCATAAGGCGGCATTTCCGTAGGCCGTTCGAGCCGCCAGGCGTTGTAGGCCATCCGGTGCGTGGTGGCAGACCACTGCGGGATCAGGATATGGCTGTGGCTCACGGCACGATCCAGTGCACGGCAGGCGGCCAGGAACTCAGGCCGGGTCTTGGCGCTGGTCATCCGGTTGATGAGTGCGTCCACGGCGGGGTTGGCCATACCGGCAAAATTGCCCGAGTCCGGCGTCTTTGCAGCCTCCGAGCCAAACAGGTCGGCGTATTCGGAGCCCGGATTGTGCGTACCCTGAAAGTTGATGGAAATGATGTCGAAATCAAAACCACGCAGACGCTGTTGGTAGAGTGCGAAGTCGACTGGGCGGAAGCGCAGCGTCACCCCCAGTTTTTGCAGGTTGCGAATCCAGGGTGCGACCACGCGCGCCCCCACCTCGTTGCTGTCGAGATACTCCAGCACCAATGCCCGGCCCTCTGCATTCCTGAGCACGCCCGCCTGCACCGTCCAGCCCGCCTCTCGCAGCAGCGCCTGGGCGCGGCGCAGGTTTTGCCGCAGCGAACTTTCGCGGTCGGTGCGCGGCGGCCTGTAAGCTGGCCCGAACACCGCCGAAGGCAGTTGTCCGCGCAACGGGTCCAGCAAGGCCGCCTCTTCCGGGGACGGCAAGCCATCGGCCGAACAATCGGTGTTGCCGAACAGGCCCTCAACGCGCTGGTACGCGTTGTAGAACATCTGCCGGTTCATCCACTCGTAATCCACGGCCAGGCCCAGGGCTTCGCGCACACGAATGTCATCGAGCGGTTCGCGTCGTGTGTTGAGCACATAGCTCTGAAAGCCGGTGGGCAGGCTGTGCGTGAACTCGCCCTTGACCAATTCACCGGTATCGAACTTGCGTCCGGTGACCCGGCGTGCCCAGTCACCGGCCGAGAAAAAGCGCATCAGATCAAACTCGCCCGCCTTGAGGGCTTCGAGGCGCGCTGTGGCGTCCTTGTAGATCTTCACGGTGACGCGATCAAAGTTGGCGGTGCCACGGCGCACAGCCAGATCACGAGCCCAATAGGCAGGGTCGCGAACGTAGGTGATGTCCTTGCCGAAGTTGACCGGCCCGATCTTGTACGGGCCGCTGCCGATCGGGATGTCGGTGACGACCTTGTCGAAGGTCTTGCGCTGGCCAGTCTGAGGATCAATTTCATTGCCCCAGGCACGGCTGAACACCGGCAAGCTGCCCACTGTGAGTGGCAATTCACGATCCGGCGACTTGAAGCGGTAGCGCACGGTGCGCTCGTCGATCACGTCCAGTCCCGCCACTTCTGCCAACACCGTCTTGTAGGCGGGTGAGGTGTGGGGGCCCATCAAGGTGTCGAAGGTGTGTTTCACGTCGGCCGCCAGCACGGGGTCGCCGTTGTGAAAGCGAGCAGTGTCACGCAGGCGGAAGACGACGGAGAGTCCGTCAGGTGCTGCCTGCACGTCTTCAGCGAGCAGCCCATAGGCGGCGCCCGACTCGTCGAGCGAACCCGCCAACAAAGAGTCGAACATCAGACTCGAGAGATAGGCCGGACCCGCACCGCGCAGGGTAAAGGGGTTGTATTTGTCGAAGGTGCTGGTTCGCAGGTTGCTCACCAGGCGCAATTCGCCGCCCTTGGGCGCCTGAGGATTCACATAGTTGAAGTGGGTGAACCCCTCGGGGTACTTCAGTTCTCCCCACAGCGCATACCCATGCGCGGCCCATGCGGGCGAGCCTTGCAGCAGGAGCGACACCATGAAGAACACGGCGGCTCGCAAAGTGGGATACCGGCGAACGGAAATGCGCATGCGACAATTCTGCTGGAATTTTCTTTGGAGATTGAACAATGGGTTTTCTAGCCGGCAAGAAATTGCTGATCACGGGCGTTCTGTCCAACCGATCCATCGCATACGGCATCGCCAAGGCTTGCCACGAACAAGGTGCGGAACTGGCCTTCAGCTACGTTGGAGAGCGGTTCAAGGATCGCATCACGGAATTCGCTGCGGACTTCAACTCGACACTGATATACGACTGCGATGTGAGCGACGATGCGCAGATTGAAAAACTCTTCCAGGATCTGGGCACCGTTTGGCCCAAGTTTGACGGATTCGTTCACAGCATCGGCTTCGCGCCGCGAGAGGCGATCGCAGGCGATTTCCTCGAAGGCCTGACGCGTGAGAATTTCCGGATCGCACACGACATCAGCGCCTACAGTTTCCCGGCCATGGCCAAGGCAGCGCTGCCGATGCTGAACGACAAGGCGTCGCTGCTGACGCTGTCGTACCTGGGCGCGCTGCGCACCATTCCCAACTACAACACCATGGGCCTGGCCAAGGCCAGCCTGGAATCGTCGGTGCGCTACCTGGCTGAGGCGCTGGGCCCGCGCGGCATGCGCGTCAATGGCATCAGCGCTGGCCCCATCAAGACCCTTGCCGCGAGCGGCATCAAGGATTTTGGCAAGTTGCTGCGCATCGTCGCCAACGCCTCGCCGTTGCGCCGCAACGTGACGATTGAAGACGTGGGCAATGTGGCCGCCTTTCTCCTGTCGGACCTTGCGTCCGGCATGACCGCCGAAATCACCTATGTGGATGGCGGTTTCAGCCAGACCGGTGGCATGAGCCTGGACAGCGAACAGGCCGCTTGACGGAGCGCACTTCACTTTCATGGTGAAGTGCGCCCGTCCGGCAATACCCAGGAACCGGCTTCGCCGGTCTGAAGGTGCGTCCCCTTGAAGGGGGCGCGCGAATCGCGGCGGGGAGGGCTAATCTGCGGCCTTCTTCAGGATCGCGTAGAGCTGGTCCTTGAGCAGCAGCTTCTCCTTTTTCAGGTTTTCGATCTCGATGTGCGTACTGGGCTGGATCTGCGCCTCCATGTTGGCAATGCGCTGATCCAGATCGTTGTGTTTGTCGAAAAGGCGGGTGAAGTGGACATCGTGTCCCTTGAGCTGGGAGATGAGATCGCGGTATTCAGGAAACATCCGGGGTCCTTTCAAAACAGCGCCAGTGGACGGTGAAGGTTAACCCGATCTCACGCAATCTGCGAAATAGGCTTTTCTGCCGTCGGCGTCAGTCATCTCCACCAGGCCGTGGATGTCGGTCTCAAAACCAGGGCACTGCGTGTTGAACTCGCGGGCGAACTTGAGATAGTCCACGATCTTCTTGTTGAACACCTCACCGGGGATCAGCAACGGGATGCCCGGCGGATACGGTGTGACCAGACTGGTGGTGATGCGCCCTTCCAGGTCGTCGATCGGCACCCTTTCGGTGGTGCGGTGCGCGATATGAGCGAACGCGTCACTGGGCTTCATGGCCGGCGTTAGGTCGCTCAGATACATCTCGGTGGTGAGACGGGCAATGTCGTAGCGCGCGTACAAGGCATGCACATGCTGGCAGAGATCGCGCAAACCCATCTGCTCGTAGCGCGGGTACTTCTGGCAGAACTCGGGCAAGATCCGCCACATCGGCTGGTTGCGGGCGTAGTCGTCCTTGAACTGCTGCAGCGCGGTCAACAAGGTGTTCCAGCGACCTTTGGTGATGCCGATGGTGAACATGATGAAGAAGCTGTACAGGCCGGTCTTCTCAACCACCACGCCGTGTTCGGCCAGAAACTTGGTCACGATGGAAGCGGGAATGCCCGTCGCCTCGAATCGGCCGTCCAGATTGAGGCCAGGCGTGACGATGGTCGCCTTGATCGGATCCAGCATGTTGAAGCCGGGAGCCATGTCGCCAAACCCGTGCCAGTCCTTGGCGGTGGGTGACTCGCCTTCGCTCACTGCGGGATACGGGTTGAGCACCCAGTCGCTGGCTTCACCCATACCCTCCTCCGCCAGGTCGTCCGGTCCCCAGACCTTGAACCACCAGTCATCGCCGCCGAACTCGGCTTCGATCTTGCGCATGGCACGGCGGAAATCCAGCGCCTCGAAGATGCTTTCTTCGACCAGTGCCCGCCCGCCCGGGGGTTCCATCATGGCCGCGGCCACGTCGCAACTGGCGATGATCGCGTACTGCGGGCTGGTGCTGGTGTGCATCAGGTAGGCCTCGTTGAACAGGTGCCGGTCCAGCTTGACGTTCTGCGAGTCCTGCACCAGCACATGGCTCGCCTGGCTGATGCCGGCCAGCAGCTTGTGGATGGACTGTGTGGCGTACACCACTGATTCCATGGGACGGTTGCGCTTCTTGCCCATGGCGTGGAAGTTGCCATAGAACGGGTGGAAGGCCGCGTGCGGCAGCCAGGCTTCGTCAAAGTGCAGGTTGGCCACGTAACCGTCGAGCATCTGTTTGATGGCTTCGGTGTTGTAGAGCACACCGTCGTAGGTGGACTGGGTCAGGGTGAGCACGCGGGGCTTCACCTTGGTGGCATCCACGCCGGCCAGCAAGGGGTTGGCGCGAATCTTGGCCTGGATCGCGTCGATCTCGAATTCGCTCTGCGGAATGGGGCCGATGATGCCGTAGTGGTTGCGCGTGGGCTTGAGGAAAACCGGGATGGCGCCGGTCATGATGATGCTGTGCAGAATGGACTTGTGGCAGTTGCGGTCCACCACCACCACGTCGCCCGGCGCCACGGTGTGGTGCCACACCATCTTGTTGCTGGTGCTGGTGCCGTTGGTGACGAAGAAGCAGTGGTCTGCATTGAAGATGCGGGCCGCGTTGCGCTCGGACGCGCCGATAGCACCGTTGTGGTCCAGCAGTTGCCCCAGTTCCTCCACCGCGTTGCACACGTCGGCGCGCAGCATGTTCTCGCCGAAGAACTGGTGGAACATCTGACCCACCGGGCTCTTCAGGAACGCCACGCCGCCCGAATGGCCGGGGCAGTGCCACGAATACGAGCCGTCTTCCGCGTAATCCAGCAGCGCTTTGAAAAACGGTGGCTGGATGCCTTCAAGGTAGCTCTTGGCTTCGCGGATGATGTGGCGCGCCACAAACTCCGGTGTATCCTCGAACATGTGGATGAAGCCGTGCAGCTCGCGCAGGATGTCGTTGGGCAGGTGGCGGCTGGTCTTGGTTTCGCCATAGATGTAGATCGGTACATCGGCGTTCTTCCTGCGCACCTCGTCAATGAAGTTGCGAAGGTTCAACACCACCGGGTCCACATCAGAACCATGGCTGAACTCCTCGTCGTCGATCGACAGAATGAAGGCGCTTGCCCGGCTCTGCTGCTGCGCGAACTGGCTCATATCGCCGTAGCTCGTCACACCCACCACCTCGAAGCCCTCCACCTCGATGGCCTGCGCCAGTGCGCGTATGCCCAGGCCGGAGGTGTTCTCGGAGCGGAAGTCCTCGTCGATGATGACGATGGGAAAACGGAATTTCATGGTGATCTCCAGCTGCGTGACCAGCTCAAAAATGAGAAACGGAACCAGCTCTGCGGCCAATTGACCATCAGGCAGGCGCGAAGTGTACGGAAATCACATGGCAAGCCAGCGTACAGGCAGGCCTTTTGTCGCAGAATGTGGCGCTGGCCAGACAATGCCTTCGCGTGCCGGTTCGGTGGCGACTTTGGTGAGGCACGGTACATTCAATTGGAGGAGCAAGTATGGCGGACTCAACATTGTGGTGGTTGCTGGCGGGTTCTGCGGTGGCCCTCGAACTCTTCACGGGAACCTTTTACCTGCTGATGCTCGCCATCGGGCTCGCGGCTGGGGCGGTTGCCGCGCATGCGGGCGCAGGCACGGCCATGCAGTTGGTCGCATCGGCCCTGGTCGGATCGGCATCGGTGATTGGTTGGTACCTGATCAAGCGACGCAGCCCGACCGATCCCTCGGTTCGTTCCATGAGAAGCGTGAATCTGGACGTCGGCGAAGTGCTGCAAATAGACGAATGGCGCGCTGATGGAACGGCCAGCGTTCAATACCGGGGTGCACAATGGACCGTGATTCAGCGGCCGGGCAATGCACCCACGCCAGGCGCCTACCGCGTGGCAGAGCTTGTCGGCAACCGGCTGATGGTCGACAAGGTCTGACACACCCCTGGACGACCTTCCCTCTCCATTCATCAACCTGCCAAGAAGAAAGAAGAACACGCCATGGAAATTGCCATCCTGCTTTTCGTCATTGCCGCCATATTCATCACCCGCTCCATCAAGGTGGTGCCCCAGCAAAACTCCTGGGTGGTGGAGCGTCTGGGCAAATACCATGCCTCGCTGCCCCCGGGTTTGAACTTCCTGGTGCCCTTCATCGACAAGGTGGCCTACAAGCACAGTCTGAAGGAGATTCCGCTCGACGTTCCCAGCCAGGTTTGCATCACGCGCGACAACACGCAACTGCAGGTTGACGGCATTCTGTACTTCCAGGTCACAGACCCGATGCGTGCCAGCTATGGTTCTTCGAACTACATCATGGCCGTGACCCAGCTGGCCCAGACTTCGCTGCGATCCGTCATCGGCAAGCTGGAGCTGGACAAGACCTTCGAAGAACGCGACATCATCAACGCGCAGGTGGTGCATGCCATCGACGAGGCCGCCCTGAACTGGGGTGTGAAGGTGCTGCGCTATGAGATCAAGGATCTGACCCCGCCGAAGGAAATCCTGCTGGCCATGCAGGCCCAGATCACGGCAGAGCGCGAAAAGCGTGCCCTGATAGCAGCATCGGAAGGTCGCCGCCAGGAGCAGATCAACATCGCCACCGGTGAACGCGAGGCCTTCATTGCCCGGTCTGAGGGTGAAAAGCAGGCCGCCATCAACAATGCGCAGGGTGAAGCCGCAGCCATCATGGCGGTGGCAGACGCCACCGCACAGGCCATCGAGCGGGTCGCCGTGGCCATTCAAGCGCCGGGCGGCGCCGAAGCGGTGCAACTGAAAGTGGCCGAAAAGGCCGTGGAAGCTTATGGCAAGGTCGCAGCCGATGCCACTACCACGCTGGTCGTTCCCAGCAACATGACGGAAGTGTCTGCGCTCATCACGTCTGCCATGAAGATGGTTGGCGTCGGAAGAGCGGCCTGATCGCTGAATATTCAAAACCGCGAGGATCCGATGGCGCTCAATGTTCTGGGTGGTGAGCTGCAGGCCTGCTCCTATGACCCCCTGACGGGTTTTCTGAGGGACGGGTGTTGTCAGGTCGGGCCCGAGGATCGCGGCTCGCACTGGATCTGCGCCCGCGTGACGAGTGAGTTTCTGGCTTATTCATTCGCGTCAGGCAATGACCTGAGCACACCCAAACCCGAGTGGCGCTTCGCAGGCCTCAAACCCGGCGACCGATGGTGCCTGTGCGCGCTTCGCTGGCTGGACGCGCTGGAGGCCGGCGTGGCACCCCCCGTCGTGCTTCAGAGCACGCATGAAGAGGCCTTGACGCTGGTTCCGCTGGAGATCCTGCAATTGCACGCATGGCCCAATGCCATGGGCACTGGCGAGAAAAGGTAGGACACCTCTTTGACTCGGAAGCGCAAGGTCGCCTCGCTTCTTCCTGGATCAGGCCGGCTGGCCTGCTACAATGCGAGGCTTCGCGGAGAGGTGGATGAGTGGTTTAAGTCGCACGCCTGGAAAGCGTGTGTGGGCTAATCCCCACCGCGGGTTCGAATCCCGCCCTCTCCGCCAGGCATCAAGAAACACGCCCTTCGGGGCGTTTTTTCGTTTCAACCTCCCCCCTTTCGATCTCATTGCCTGTGAAAAATCCAGGCAAACACCGGCGCGCTCACCGCGCACCTGTCAAGTGAGCAATCTGCGAGCCGATTTCGAAGAAGGCTTCCCGCACCCGCTTCATCTGCGCGGACACGGCCTCTGAGACAGGCAGCGGCAGGTCAACTAACGTGATCTCCCCCAGCACCAAGCGCGCCAACTCGCGGCCCAGCACCGTACCCGGGGCGATGCCTCTTCCGTTGTAGCCGCAGAAAGCCACCGTATTGCGGGCCAGTTGATGAAAGCGCGGCAAGGCGTTGGCCGTCATGCCAATTTCGCCGTACCACTCGTGTTCAAAGCGAGTACCACTCAACTGTGGAAACAGCTTGCCCAGAGCACGTCGCCCCCAGTCACGGTGGATGGACAGTCCACCGTTCCGCAAGGCGCCCACGCTGCCCAGCACCAGCCGACCCTGGCGGTCTAGCCGAAAAGACGTCAGCAAGCGGCGAGTGTCCCAGGCCCCTTGGCGCTCCGGCAATATCTGCTCCAGAACCGCAGGTGGCAGCGGGGCCGTCGCCAGGTTGAAGTACGGCAGCCTCACCAATTCGGCTTGCAGCGCTCCCCACGGCCCTGCGGCATGGGAATAGGCATTGGTCGCCACGATCACCCAGGGGGCGTGAACGACGCCGCCATTGACGGTGTTCAAGCGCCAATGCTGGCCCGCATCGTGCACGGCGTTGACTGCCGATTGGGTATACAGCCGGGCGCCTGCAGCCACGGCGGCATGGGCAAGTCCCCGAGCGTAGGCCAGGGGCTGCACAGTGCCCGCGCGCATATCCAGCAATGCGCCAAGGTAGGCGTTGGTGCCGGTTTTAAGCGCTGTCTCAGCTCGGGAAAGCAGCCTCACGGGCGCGCCCAGCGCCTGCCACTGATTTTCACGTTCTTGCAATGCCCTCGGCCCGCAGTGTCAGGAGCGCAATGCAGAGTGCCGCTGCGCACTGGCTCGCAGTCCATGCCATGGCGCTCGATCAGCTCGAACACCAGCGTGGGCGCACCTCCCAGTTGCGTCAGAAGGCGGTTGCCCATGGCTTCGCCCAATTCACCGGTCAAGGCAGAGGGCATGACCCACATCCCGGCGTTGACCAAGCCTACGTTGCGCCCGGAACCACCGAATCCCACCTCCTGCGCCTCCAGCACCACGACGCGGGCGCCGCGTTGTGCGAGGTACAGCGATGCCGACAGGCCGGTGTATCCAGCGCCCACCACCACCACGTCGGCGTGCACGCTCGTGTTCAGCGCCTTCGTGTCTGGCCCCGCAGGTGCGGAAGCCTCCCAAAGGCCATGTGTACGGGGATCATGGTTCATGAGCAGACCAGAGTTGGCAGTTGGTGAATCGCTGTTCAGCCTGCCAGTGGGTCCCCCTCTCGGCGGACTGCGTACGAAAAGAAAATGCCCACAAGGCCAGCCGGGTTCTCCATTGGTGCACATGGAGACAAAAAAAAGCCGCCATGAAGGCGGCCTCGGGTGAGAAACGACCGGGCATCTTGAAGATGCCCGGCGAATCTCAGGCGATCAGCGAATGACGGCCAGGGTGGTACGTACACCACCTTTGTAGGTCATCAGCGTGAGGGCACCATTCTTGATGTCGCCCTTTTCGTCAAATGCAATGTTACCGGTCACACCCTTGTACTCGGTGGCCTTGAGAGCAGGCAGGTATTTGGCTGGGTCGGACGAGTTGGCGGTCACCATGGCGTTCGCCATGACCTTCACGGCGTCGTACACATAGGGTGCGTACACCTGGACGTCGGCACCGAACTTGGCCTTGAAGTCGGCGCGGAACTTCTCCATGCCTTCCTTCTGTTCGCCTTCGACACCACCGGCTTCTGCGCAGAAAACCTGGTCGTCGGCCATGCCATCAGCGGCCAGCTTGGGCAGTTCGCTGGAGCAGATGCCGTCGCCGCCCATGAACTTGGCGTTGATGCCAAGCTGCTTCATCTGCTTGAGCATCGGGCCGGCAACCGCGTCCATACCACCGAAGAACACCACGTCAGGCTTCTTGGCCTTCAGGGTGGTCAGGATGGCGTTGAAGTCGGTTGCCTTGTCGTTTGTGAATTCACGACCCACCACGGTACCACCGGCAGCAGCAACACCCTTCTCGAACTCGTCGGCCACGCCCTGGCCATAAGCGGTGCGATCATCGATCACGGCAACATTCTTGGCGCCCAGGGTCTCAATGGCGTACTTGCCCAGTGTGCCACCCAGGTGCACGTCGTCAGCCACCATGCGGAACACGCCAGCGTAGCCCTGACGGGTGTACTTGGGGTTGGTCGCCGAGGGGGAAATCTGGGGAATGCCTGCGTCGTTGTAAATCTGCGAAGCGGGAATGGTGGTGCCGGAGTTCAGGTGACCGATCACACCGGCCACCTTGGCGTCGACCAGCTTGGTCGCTGCAGCGGTGCCTTGCTTTGGATCGCCTGCGTCGTCTTCGGCCAGCAGCTCGAAGGTCGTGGGCTTGCCGTCGATCGTCAAACCGGCTGCATTCAGCTCTTCGATGGCCATCTTCGCACCGTTTTCGTTGTCCTTGCCCAGGTGCGCAATGGCGCCGCTGGTAGGACCGACGTGACCGATCTTGATGACCTGAGCTTCAGCCGCAGGTGCAGCCTCCGGTGCGGCTGCTGCGGGTGCTGCCTCTTCTTTTTTACCGCAAGCGGCAAGTGCGACAGCCGCAGCGATGACGGCCAGTTTGATGTTCAGTTGCATAGAAATCCTCGGAAAGGAGCAGTAGTTGGAATGCGGAGGGAACTTTTTTCTCCACATCCATAAAGATACTCCAAAAAACACCCATATTGAATAACCAAGACCAAGGGCGGAAGACATCAAGGGTTTGCCCGAAGTCCTATTACCTCAATGAATGAAGCATTAGGACCTCATATGTTGCAAACCTTCACAAGCCTACGCGGACTTGACCTCATGCCAAACGGGATCGATCCCCTCGGCTCGGTAGCGCCGCAACCGCTCCCGGGCAGCTTGCCTTTCAAGATCGTCCAGTGTCACGATCTCGAAGATTTTTTCAAACTGCCGCCAGCCGGCCACCCACTCCCGCTGAAGGTTGACCAGCATGCTCGCATGAGGTTGTGCCGGCAGCTCAGGCCCGATCTGAATGGGCGTTCGTGCGATCACGTACGGCGCGGCAGCAGTCATGCAGTGAGGAATGAATGCGTTGGGCGCCAGCGTCCATAGCGCCGATTCGACTTTCTGGACCGTACCTGGCTCAGCCAGCACAAAAAGTGACGAGCCTTTGGCATGGGCCTTGCGAAGCAAGCGACAGGCGTACTCGACCTTGTCGAGCACGTTGAAATGAAAAGCGACTTCGGTCAATTGCGGATCATTTCCAGGAAGGCACTCAGGACTTTCGCCGTGTGGGCTTCGCCGACTTGTTCACAATGCCGCTTCGCGGTACCGCAGCCACGTCCAGCACATATTGAAGCAGCAACGGAACCGGTCGGCCGGTTGATCCCTTGGCCGCCCCACTTTTCCAGGCGGTGCCAGCGATATCCAGGTGTGCCCAGGGCAAATCTGCTGCGAACTTCTCCAGGAACTTGGCCGCCGTGATGGCCCCACCCGCCCTGCCGGCCACGTTACCCATATCGGCAAAGTTGGACTTCAGGCCTTCCGCATACTCGTCATCCAAAGGCATGCGCCAGCAGGGGTCCAAGGCTGTTTCGCCTGCTTTGTGCAGCGCGTCGGCAAGATCGTCGCGGGCGGAGAACAGGCCTGAGCGCACGCCGCCCAAGGCGATCACACAGGCCCCGGTCAGGGTGGCGATGTCCACCACACTGTGGGGCTTGAGACGTGCGGCGTAGGTCAGGGCGTCACACAGGATGAGGCGTCCTTCTGCGTCCGTGTTGAGGATTTCGATGGTCTGACCACTCATGCTGGTGACCACGTCGCCTGGCTTGATGGCCTGTCCGTCGGGCATGTTCTCGCAGGCGGGAATCACACCGACCACGTTCACGGCGGGCTGAAGTTCGGCCAGCGCTGCAAAGGTGCCCAGCACGCTGGCCGCGCCGCCCATGTCGAACTTCATCTCATCCATATCAGCTGCAGGCTTGATGGAAATGCCGCCGGTGTCAAAGGTGATGCCTTTGCCCACCAGCACCACAGGAGACGCACCTTTTTCACCACCGGCGTAGTGCATCACGATGAATCGCAGGGGTTCAACCGATCCCCTGGCAACCGCCAGAAACGCGCCCATGGCAAGCGCTTCGACCTGTTTGGGCCCAAGCACTTCGGTCTTGATATTGGGTTTACGGCCCAGCTTTCTGGCCGCCTCGGCGAGCATGCTCGGTGTGGCATGGTTGGCTGGCCGGTTGGCCCATTCCTTGGCAAACTCCACGCCAGCGATCTGGGCTTTTCCGATGTCGAAGTCTTTTTGAACCACGGCCACCTTGCCAACACCCACCGTGACACGTTGGAGTGCACGGCCTTTGGCTGATGGCTTGGTGGTGGTGTAGGTGTAGGTGGCATCCGCACAAGCCTGCATGGCCGCGCGGACACTTTGACCGTCATCGGGCAGCAGGCTGAGCACAATGCCCAGCTTCTTCACGCTGGGGAGCTTCACCAGAGCCACGGCCGCTGCCACGGCCTTGCGGACGTTGGCGGGACTGCCCGAGCCGCTGCGCACAAGCACCACCCGGGCGGCCTTGAAGCCAGGCGCCCGGTAGCACACCAGCGTCTTGCCAACGCCGGACTCGAGATCACCGAGGCGCACAGCCGACGCGACCAGTTCGTTCAGCGGACCACCACTGGCAGCGCCAAACGTGTCCGGTACCAGAACCAGAAGGGCATCCACGGTGAGCCCTGCGGCGCTGGTGGGAGACAGGGTCTTGAGTTCGAAGTCCATAATTGCGTATTCCTATAGTCTCATTCGATGTTATTCCATTCTTCCATTCGCAGAGAGTTGGCACGCAGTTTCGGGGCAACCCTGGTGGTCCTGTTCACCATCGTGATCACCATGTTGTTGATCCGCACTCTGGGGCTTGCTTCCCAGGGAAGTGTCAACCCAGAAGAGATCATGCTGGTGCTGGGTTACACCGTGCTGGGCCGCATGCCCACAATCCTCACCCTGGCGCTTTTCATCTCCATCGTTTTCACGCTGTCGCGCATGTACAGGGACAGCGAAATGATCATCTGGTTCGCCAGCGGTCGCTCGTTGGGAGGCTTGCTTGGCCCAGTGATGCGGTTCTCCTGGCCGGTGCTGCTGGTCATCACCTTCATGGTCTTTTTTGTGTGGCCCTGGGCCAACCAGCAAATCAACGACTTGCGCGACCGCTTTGAGCAGCGTGGCGATCTGGACCGGGTGGCGCCGGGGCAGTTCCAGGAGTCCTCCAGCGGGCGAAGGGTATTTTTCATTGACAAGGACACTGCCGACGGCACAGAAGGGCGCAACATCTTCATCTCCAGCATCGAAGAAGATGGCGCCGAAAACGTGACCTCTGCGAGGTCTGCACGGATCGAAACGATCGACAACCAGCAGATGCTGATCCTGAGCAACGGTCAGCGGCTGGACACCAGCCCGGACACGGGCGACCTCAAGGTCAGCGAGTTTGAGGAGTACGCCACGCAGATCGGATCTTCAAAGGTGGCTCCCGGCAGTGAGCAGGCGCTCAAGGCGACGTCTTCCTGGCAGTTGCTGGTCAGTCCCACACTGGGCAAGCTGGGTGAACTGGGATGGCGCATTGGCGTGGGACTCACTGCGCTGAATTTTGTCCTGATTGCCTTGGCCACGACGGTCAGCAACCCCCGGGCCGGACGGGGCGGCAATCTGTTTTTCACCATGTTTGCGTTCATCATGTATTTCAACTTCCTGAACATTGGGCAGCGCTGGGTGACCAGCGGGCTGATGAGCCTGGGGAGCCTGCTGCTCTTGTTGCATGGCACGGTGTTTCTGCTAGGGGTTCTCTGGCTGACCAAGCGGCATCACAACTTCAGTCTGCGTGAAGGCCTGATGGCGTTGATGGGACGGAGGGCTTCGCTTTGAAGACAATTCGGCGGCTGATTTACGGCGAGATCTTCATTGCCGTCGGCTTTGTGTTGCTGGCCTTCCTCTCGCTTTTTTACTTCTTTGATTTTGTCGATGAGTTGACCGCGCTCGGGCGCCGTTCGCGGCTGGAGCCCGAATTGAGCTACGAATTGCGACACGCCCTGCTGTATGTGGCGCTGCTGATTCCCAGCCGCATCTATGAGCTCATGCCGATTGCCGTGTTGATCGGATCGGTGTTTGTGCTGGCCCGGCTGGCGCAGGGCTCCGAGTACACCATCTTGCGCACCAGCGGGCTTGGGCCCTGGCGGGCGCTGCGCACCCTGCTCGGCCTCGGAGCCATCTTTGTGGTTTTGACCTTTGCGATCGGCGATTACCTGGCCCCGCTGTCCGACCGGACGGCACAGCTCCTGAAGGCCCGCTTCGAGGGCCGCATCAGCGTGGGGCAGACTGGCGCCTGGCTCAAGGAACGCCAGACCTACAGCAACTTTTCGGTCAATGTGGGCTCGATGACACCCCGAGGGGAACTGGCTGACATCCGCATCTTCGAATTCGACAATCACGGCTTTCTGGTGTCCACCATGCAGGCCAAGTCCGGACAGATCGAACCGGACGAATCCTGGACACTTCACAACCTGGTTCGCCGTGAATTCGATACGGCCGGGCTCTCTTCGGCGCACATCAACCGGGTCGAGCAAGAGCGTTTTCGATGGCCCAGCGGCCTGAGCACCGAGATGGTGTCGGTGGCCCTGCTCAGGCCGGATCGCATGCGCACGGCCGATCTGTTTGCCTACATCCAGCATCTGGACGCCAACAACCAGACGGCCCAGCGCTACGAGATCGAGTTCTGGCGCAAGGTTTTTTATCCCCTGAGTTGCCTGGTGATGGTGGTGCTCGCCCTGCCCTTTGCCTATCTGCATTTCCGCTCAGGCGCCCTCACCGGTTACGTGTTTGGCGGTGTGATGATCGGCATCAGTTTCTTCCTGCTCAACAACGTGTTTGGCTACATCGGCAACCTCAACCAGTGGCGCCCGTGGCTGGCTGCGGCGTCACCCGCTCTGATCTACAGCTTCTTTTCGTTGGGCGCGTTTGGCTGGCTGGTCCTTCGAAGGTAGGCGCAAACATGCTTGGTGTGATTGTTTTTGCCCATGGGTCCAGAGATCCCCAATGGCGACTGCCTGTGGAAGCCGTGGCCCGACAGATCGCACAGCGGGATGCCTCTGTTGTGGTGAGCTGCGCGTATCTGGAACTGTGCGAACCCGACCTTCCCACTGCCTGCGACACGCTGGTGAATCAAGGAGCGAGCCGCATCCATGTGCTGCCACTTTTTTTCGGCATGGGCAAACATGCCCGCGAAGACCTGCCGGAACTGATCCGCGCCTTGGGGCAACGGTACCCTTCCGTTTACTTCCAGCAGCTGGCCACTGCCGGTGAAGATCCCCGCCTCACCGAACTGCTGGCCCGCATTGCGCTGGAGCAAATCCCATGAACCTGCATCAGTTCCGGTTTGTGCAGGAGGCCGTGCGCCGCAACCTGAACCTGACCGAGGCGGCCAAGGCGTTGCACACCTCGCAGCCCGGTGTTTCGAAGGCCATCATTGAACTGGAAGACGAACTCGGCATCGACATTTTTGCCCGTCATGGCAAACGCATCAAACGGGTCACCGAACCTGGAGCGCAGGTGCTCAAGAGCATTGACATCATCTTGCGCGAGGTCAACAACCTCAGGCGCATCGGAGAGCAGTACTCGGCCCAGGACAGCGGCACGCTGTCGATTGCGACCACCCACACCCAGGCGCGCTATGTGCTGCCAGGTCCGGTGGCTCAACTGCGTCACGCCTACCCCAAGGTAGGTGTCAGCCTTCACCAGGGCTCACCTGACCAGGTGGCCAAAATGCTGATGGAAGAAGTGGCAGAAATCGGGGTCGCCACCGAATCCCTGGTCAACTACCCGGATCTCATCACACTGCCCTGCTACGAATGGCAGCACGTCCTGGTGCTGCCATTCGACCATCCGCTGCTGGAGCGCGAGCGCATCACGCTGGACGATCTGGCCACCGTGCCGCTGATCACCTACCACCCCAGCTTCACCGGGCGCAGCCGCATTGACCAAGCGTTCGCACTGCGGCATCTGCAGCCCAACATCGTGCTCGAAGCCATTGATTCGGACGTGATCAAGACCTATGTGAAGTTGGGCATGGGCGTTGGCATCGTCGCGGAGATGGCCATGCAGGGCGAAAACAAGACGCCCGATCTGGTGGCACGGCCCGCTGCACAGCTGTTCGGACACAACCTGGCGCGCGTGGCCTTCAAACGCGGCACCTACCTGCGGCACTTCGTCCTGCGGTTCGCGGAATTGCTGAGCGACCGGCTCTCGCGAGACCAGATCCTTCGCGCCATGAGTGGCACGCCAGACGACTATGAGTTGTGACTCCCGCCGCACCAGCCTGACGGCCTTCACCCCCCAGGGGGCATCACCTGCGGCCTCGCAGCGCCAGTGCCGCGGTGTTCTGGATCAAACCCGTTTTCCCACACCGTCCATGCCGAGCACGACATGACCTCGATCTCCCCTCACACCCCCGCCCTCACCTCCCGCCTGCCCCATGTGGGCACGACCATCTTCACCGTCATGTCGGCTCTGGCCAGCGAAACCCAGGCGGTGAACCTGGGTCAGGGCTTTCCCGACTTTGAATGTGACCCTTCGCTGGTCGATGCGGTGACCCTGGCCATGCAGGCCGGGCACAACCAGTACCCGCCCATGCCAGGGGTGCCCGCGCTGCGCGAGGCCATGGCGGCCAAGATGCAGGCGCTCTACGGGCTCTCAGTGAACCCGAACACCGAAATCACCGTCACGGCAGGCGCCACGCAAGCCATTCTCACGGCCATATTGGCCGTGGTACATCCGGGCGACGAGGTCATCGTGCTCGAACCCTGCTACGACAGCTACGTGCCCAACATCGAATTGGCCGGTGGGGTGGTGGTGCGGGTGCCCCTGACACCTGGTACGTTCCGGCCCGATTTCGACCTCCTGGCAGCAGCCATCACGCCAAGAACCAGGGCGCTGATCATCAACAGCCCGCACAACCCCAGCGGCACCGCGTGGACCGATGCAGAGATGCAAAAGCTGCAAAGCCTGCTGGCGCCGACCGACGTGTTGCTCATCAGTGACGAGGTCTACGAGCACATGGTGTTCGACGGCCTGCAGCACCAGAGTGCCGCCCGCTATTCCGGCCTGGCGGCCCGTGCCTTCGTGATCAGCAGCTTCGGCAAGACCTACCACGTGACCGGGTGGAAGATCGGTACCGTGGTGGCGCCCGCCTCCTTGATGGCCGAATTCCGCAAAGTACACCAGTTCAATGTGTTCACGGTCAACACGCCCATGCAGCACGCACTGGCGGCTTACATGGCCAATCCGGCGCCCTACCTGGGGCTGTCTGCCTTTTACCAGCGCAAGCGCGATCTGTTTCGTGGGGGTCTGGCCAGCACCCGGTTCAAGCTGCTGCCCAGTGAAGGCACCTACTTCCAATGTGTGAGCATCGCCAACCTCGCGGTACCAGAACGCGACTTGCCCGAGGGCGAGTTCTGCCAGTGGCTCACTCGAGAAATCGGCGTGGCAGCCATCCCTCTGTCTGCCTTTTACGGCGATGGTTTTGACCAGAAGGTCATCCGCTTCTGCTTTGCCAAACGGGACGATACCTTGCTGGAGGCCCTGCAGCGCCTGGGTCGACTGTGAGCAGCTATTCGAGGACCGGGCCCACTGTCAGCAGCGCACCGGATTGCGGCAATAGCGATCAAGCTCCTTGACCGTGCTGCGGCTGGCCACGGTTTTCCGGGCGTTGGGTCCCACTTCCAGGCTCAACTTGATTTCGTACTTCTTGAAGAAGTCGTCGAACAGCTCTCCGCCCAATGTACCGGTGGCCGTCAAGGTGTCTGTTGCGGCATCATGCTCCAGCAGCACAGCGCAAAGCGGTTGTTCCGCTGGCCCCGACAAGACACGGGCGCCACGCGCCGGGTCGTACTGGCTGTGGTCGGCACAGCAGTGAATGAGATCGTTGCCCTTGCTCGGCGTTTGGGGATTGACGGCCGCCCCTTTGCGGAAACTGATGAAGCTCAGCTCCTTTGTCGGATACACCAGCTTGTGGGCACAGATGGCGGAGAAAGCCACCACGCTGCGTCGCGGGCCCACGCCCCCCGGCCATTGATAGCTTGTCCTGTCTTTTGTCTGCAGCACCGTCGAAGCCGCCGGCTTGCCCAGGTCCAGCAAGAAAACCGGTGTCGCCTCGAAAGGGTAGTGAAAGACATAGTTGGTCTGGGGTTTCAGGCTGCCCATCTTGAGGGGTTCGCCGGTTTCATCCACCAGCAGCACCCGTCCGTAGCTCTGGGCAATCGCGTCATTGGCCCACACGCCACCCGCGAGCGCGGCGGCCAGCGGCGATGCGCTCAGAGCGCAAGCCTCCACAAATTCCCGTCTGTCCATTTGTTGCCCCTCCGGTTTGGCGTCGCCGCCAGGAAGATATTTCCCGAACAGTGAACAGCAACAGGCAAAGCCCTGTCAACCGCTCAGGCAATCCGTCGACGTACGGCCGGGCAAGGCGCATGCCTGCATGCCGCCAGTGTGTCGGTGGTGTCCAGAAAGTACAGAACACTCACAACGTGAGCTGGGCCCAGCATTTGTCCAGGCGTTTCACGCTCACTGGCTGTGGCGTGCGCAGTTCCTGGGCAAAAAAGCTCACGCGCAGTTCCTCCAGCAACCACCTGAGTTCCTGCAAGCGCGCGTCCTGCACGCCTTTGCGTTCGGCCACCAACCGCCAGAAACGCTGCTCCTGAGGGCGCAGCTCGGCGGACCGGGCAGCATCGCGAGCCGGGTCGGCACGCAGCTTGTCCAGCCGCAGCTGCACCGCTTTCAGGTAACGCGGAAAGTGCTGCAGCTGCGCATACGGCGTGCTCAGCAGAAAGCGCTTGGGCACCAGGCGCTGCAATTGCTGAGTGATGTCGGTCGCCACGTCGGCGGGCGGGCGGCTGTCTTTGAGCTTGCGTGCGGCCGCCGTGTATTCGGTCAGGATCAGGCCAGCGTTGCGGGCGATCTCGGACGAAATCAGTGTGAGGCGACCCCGGCCCTCTTCCACCCGCTTCTTGAATGAAGCCTCGTCGGCGGGCAGCGGATCGGCCAGGAAGGCGCGGTCCAGTGCGAGTTCGATGATCTGGCTGCGCAGTTCTTCCAGCGTACCGCCACCCGATCCGTTGTCCGTCTTGCCGACCTGCATGTAGGCCGTGGCCATGGTCATGAGACTGGGCAGGTTCTTCTCCAGGTACTTCAGTGCGTCGCGGATCTGCAGGGCAAACAGGCGGCGCAGGCCTTCGCGGTGGCGTGCCTGGGCCACCTCGGGCTCATCGAACACCTCAATGCCCACCGCATCGCCCAAGTCCATCAGCGCAGGAAAGCCGATCAGCGTCTGTCCACCCTTGCGGATCTCCATCAGTTCGGGCAGTTCGCCAAAGTCCCAGCAGGTGTGGCGCTGCGTGGCGCTGGCGGTCGGCGCGGCGGGCGCATCGGCCACGACGCGGCGTGCACCGCCGGCATTGGTGGATGTCGGCCCGGTCTTGGGCTCGGGCGCGGCAGGCCGCAGGCGATCCAGCTTGAGCGAAGCCAGCGCCTGAAACGCCCCCCGTGCCTGACTGCCCAGTTCCGCCTTGAGTGCCGCCAGATTGCGGCCCTGTCCGAGTTGGCGCCCATGTTCGTCCACCACACGCAGATGCATGAAGTGGTGGGCGCTCAGCATGTCCACCTTGATGTCGTTGCGTGCGATGTCGAGCTGGGTGGCTTCGCGCACCAGCTTCAGCAGTGCGTCCATCAGGTTGCCAGCGCCAAACACCGCCGGCTCGGTCAGCGCAGCGGTAAAGCGTTCGGCCGTGGCTGGCAACGGCACCAGGCGGGACCGGGGTCGCTGGTGCAGCGTCTTGAGCAACGCCAGCACCTTGTCCTTGAGCATGCCCGGCACCAGCCAGTCGCAGCGGTCTTCGCTCACCTGGTTGAGCGCAAAGATCGGCACCGTGACCGACAGGCCATCGCGCGGGTCGCCCGGTTCGTGAAGGTAGGTACAAGCGCAGTCCACGCCCCCCAGCCGCAGCGTTTTGGGAAAAGCCTGCGTGGTGATGCCGGCCGCCTCATGGCGCATCAGCTCCTCTTTGGTCAGCAGCAAAAGCTTGGGGTTGAGCTTGACCGCGCCCTGGTACCAGCGCTCGAAGCCCGCGCCATTGCACACATCGGCCGGCAGTTGCTGGTCGTAGAAAGCGTAGATGAGTTCGTCGTCCACCAGCACGTCCTGCCGTCGCGACTTGTGCTCCAGCTCGGCCACCTGCTTCACCAGCTTCTGGTTGGCCGCCAGAAACGGCAAGCGCGTGTCCCACTCACCGGCAACCAAGGCCTCGCGGATGAAGATTTCGCGTGCGCCCGCCGGGTCTACCCGGCCGTAGTCGGTGCGCCGGTTGTGGTAGATCACAATGCCGTAGAGCGTGGCGCGCTCCAGAGCCGATACGCGCGCGGCCTTCTTCTCCCAGTGCGGGTCGAGCAGTTGCTTTTTGATCAAGTGGCCGCCCACCTGCTCTAGCCAGGTCGGTTCGATCGCAGCAATACCACGGCCGAATAAACGCGTGGTCTCCACCAGCTCGGCGCAGACGATCCAGCGCCCCGGCTTCTTGCTCAGGTTCGCGCCCGGGTGGCGGTAGAACTTGATGCCGCGTGCGCCCAAGTACCAGTCCTCCGATTCACTCTTCTGGCCGATGTTGCCCAGCAGCCCGGCGAGCATGGAAAGGTGCAGCTGTTCGTAGCTGGCCGGCGCGGTGTTGATCTGCCATTTGTGCTCGGCCACCACCGTGTGCAACTGCGTGTGGATGTCGCGCCATTCGCGCACCCGTCGCACGTTGATGAAGTTCTCGCGCAACAGGTTTTCGTATTGCCGGTGGCTGAGTTTGTGATCTTTACCGTGGCCGCCCTTGCTGTCCTCCAGCCACTTCCAAAGCTTGAGCGTGCCGCTGAACTCGCTCTTCTCATCGTCAAACTTCGCGTGTGCCTGGTCGGCCTGGGCTTGTTTGTCCATGGGACGGTCGCGGACGTCCTGCAGGCTAAGGGCAGACGCAATCACCATCACCTCATCGAGCGCACCGCGCTGCTGCGCCTCCAGGATCATGCGGCCCACGCGGGGGTCCAGCGGCAGGCGTGAAAGTGTCTGGCCAATGCGTGTGAGCTCGTTGGCCTCGTCCACCGCGCCCAATTCGGACAGCAGTTGGTAGCCATCCACGATGGCGCGCTTTTGCGGTGCCTCGATGAAAGCGAAGTCTTCCACCGCTCCCAGTCGCAGCGCCTTCATGCGCAAGATCACGCCCGCGAGCGAGCTGCGCAGGATTTCAGGGTCGGTGAACTTCGGTCGGCTGTTGAAGCCAGCCTCGTCGTACAGGCGGATGCAGATGCCGTCGGCCACGCGACCGCAACGCCCTGCGCGCTGGTTGGCCGCCGCCTGGCTGATCGGCTCCACCATCAGCTGCTCCACCTTCTGACGGAAGCTGTAGCGCTTCACACGCGCTGTGCCTGCATCGATCACGTAGCGGATGCCAGGCACGGTGAGCGAGGTCTCGGCCACGTTGGTGGAAAGCACGATACGCCGACCGCTGTGGTCCTGGAAGATACGGTCCTGCTCGGCCTGGCTCAGGCGCGCGAACAGCGGCAATACTTCGGCATTGCGCAGCGTGGGGATGTGGCTCAGATGTTTGCGCAGGTGGTCGGCGGCTTCGCGGATCTCGCGCTCGCCAGGCAGGAACACCAAGATGTCGCCCCCTTGCGGACCCCGCCAGAGCTCGTCCACTGCATCGGTGATGGCGCTGTTCAGGTCGTAGTCGCGACTTTCCTCAAACGGACGCCAGCGCACTTCCACGGGAAAGGTGCGGCCGGACACCTGAATGACCGGTGCAGGACCTCTTTGAGAAGCAAAGTAGTCGGCAAACCGCTGTGCATCGATGGTGGCCGAAGTCACCACCACCTTCAAGTCGGGCCGCCGCGGCAGCAATTGGCGCAGGTAGCCCAGCAGGAAGTCGATGTTGAGGCTGCGTTCGTGCGCCTCGTCAATGATGATGGTGTCGTAGGCGCGCAGGTCCGGGTCGGTCTGCGTTTCGGCGAGCAGGATGCCGTCGGTCATCAGCTTGACCGAAGCGTCCTTGCTCAGCCGGTCCTGAAAGCGCACCTTGAAACCCACCACTTCGCCCAGCGGCGTCTTCAGTTCTTCGGCGATGCGCTTGGCCACGCTGGAAGCCGCGATGCGCCTCGGCTGGGTGTGACCGATCAGCTGCGCACGCTGGCCCGGTTTCGCGTTGACCTTGCCGCGCCCCATCTGCAACGCGATCTTGGGCAACTGCGTGGTCTTGCCGGAGCCGGTTTCACCGCAAACGATGACCACCTGGTGATCGCGCATGGCGGCCTCGATCTCGTGCCGGCGGGCCGATACGGGCAAGGACTCGGGGAACTGGATGGTGGGCAGCGTACGCGCCGGCTGAGGCGCCGTATCGGAAGAAGACATAGGTGGGGATTATCGGCAGTGGATCGGCTCTGCTCGCCCGCTGCTTGTGCGTTTCTTGCGACACATTGAGGGCATTTGGGGTCTTCAACGTTGCCAAGGCACGCTCGAATCGACACAATTCGCAGCTTCGCCAGATGGCCCGCACCGATTCCGGTCCGCCATCTCCACCGACTCTCTGGAGGTCACCGCCATGTCTGCCTTGTTCGACTCCCCCGCCTGACCACAGTCCACCGCCCCGGCTGGACTGTGCACTCACACCTTCCAGCCACGGCCCTGGCGCGAACACGCGCACTCCAAGAGCCCTGGCACTTCGCCGGGGTTTTTTGTTTCTGGAGTGCACATGAGTGCCCAAAAACCGTCGCGCGCCTTTGCGCAAGGCGACATCAAGAAGCTGCGTCGCATGAAGCAGCCCATCGTGCTCAAGCTGGAAGCGTCCGGCCCGCCGCGTAACCCGGTGGCCGCCGCTCTGGCCCGCCGTAGCCTGTCCAGCGCTGCTGGCAAACACATCCGAACCCATGCGGCTCAACGCCGCGCCGACAAGGTGGCGCTGCAAAAGGCACTGCCCCTGTCGAACCGAAATCTCGATTGAATATGCATACCCCTACCTCACCGCGCGAGCCCCGGGAAGGGCTCCGCGACACCCTGGCACAGCGCCAACAGCGCATCGAGCAAGCCCGGCCTCAATTGAAAGCCGAACTCATCGGCATCGACGACGTGATTGACCGCGTGATGGAAGCGGTGAGTGCCTGGTAATTCTGCCCCGACTGTGGCCGGGTGATTGGTTTAGAACGAAATCTGCACAAGGTCGTCAAGAGCAGCATCGATGCTGGCGTATTCAAACTTGTACCCCTGCTCAAGTGTTCGGCGAGGCTTTACGTTCTGCCCCTCCAACAGGATCGATGCGCGCTCGACGCCGACCAGCCCTTTTATGAGCCAGGCTGGAACTGCCCAAACGACCGGTCTGCGCAACCGCTTCGCAAATGCCTCGGTAAATTCAGCGTTGTTCACAATCCCCGGAGCAACAGCGTTGTAACGTCCAGATGCCGATGTATCGTCAATTACTGCCACGAGGATTCCAACCATATCCTTTATATGAATCCAGGGAAAAGGTTGGCGTCCATGCCCGAGCTTTGCACCCAAACCAAGGCAGAACGGCAACCTGATGATCGGGAGAAACCCGCGTGCTCGCCCAACGCGCCAAAGCTTGCCGATCAGTGACTTGCGTTCAACCGCACCCAACACGACACCGATTCGAACCCGTACATGCCTGATCCTGGAGCTGTCGACACCCTCCGCTGCAGCTTCCCACTGTGCGACCAGTTCGGCGGGGAAATCGATACCCATGGGTTCTGACTCTTCAGTTAACTCCGGGTAAGTGGGGTCCGGGCCAGCTCCGGAAGTCCCATAGAAGCATTTTCCCGCCGTTGATACAAAAACCGATGGCGGTGTGCGACTTCTGTTCAGAACATCTACCAACGCCTTGGTTGTATCAACACGAGAACGAATGACCTCCTCTTTGTATTGCTCTGTCCAGCGACGCCGAGGATCCAGGATGTGTTGTCCTGCAAGATTGACCACAGCATCAAATGGAGGGAGCGGCCCCCGCTGCAGTTCGGTCCATGTGATGCGGTTCGCTCCAGGAGAACGAGAAATGATTGTCACCGAATCACCACGTGAGCGAAGGTGATCAGCAAGCGCACTTCCAATGAATCCGCTTCCGCCGCCGATTAACACGCGCATCATTTCCCCCACACTTGAGATGAACCTATTCAGCGATTGACAACCGCTGGAGCGCGGCCTTCATTCGAGTAGATCGAATGTAGACGAAAACTGAATCGCCGCAGCCGGCTACGAGGCCGAGCGCGAGGAAGATGAAGGCAACGCCCGCACGGGCAAGAAGCCCCATCGCTAAGGCCTTAACGCCTGGGACGCCCCGCGGGTACTGGAGTCATATGCCCGCAAACTGGCCGAATTCGGCGGCGATGCACTGAATCACCCGAAGCATGAAAGCGAGCGCCTCGGATGCTTATGATCACGCACTGATCTCTACCACCGCTTCACATCCCCTGACCCTCCGCGACTGCGCCCATGTCCAACGTCTTCAACTTCACCTTCGTGCCCTGGTTCCGGTCGGTTGCGCCTTACATCCACAAGCACCGAAGCAACACATTGGTGGTGGGCATTGCGGGCGAAGCGATCGCTGCAGGCAAGTTGCAAAACGTGGCACAGGACCTGGCGCTGATCCAGAGCATGGGCGTGAAAATCGTGCTGGTGCATGGCTTCAGGCCGCAGGTAAACGAACAGTTGCTGGCCAAGGGCCATCAGCCCCGCTACTCCCACGGCATGCGCATCACCGACTCCGTGGCGCTGGATTGCGCGCAGGAGGCGGCTGGTCAACTGCGCTATGAGATCGAGGCGGCATTCAGCCAGGGGCTGCCCAACACACCCATGGCGGGCGCCACCGTCCGGGTGATTTCAGGCAACTTCATCTCGGCCCGCCCCGTCGGCCTGATCGATGGTGTTGACTTTCTTCATTCCGGACTGGTGCGCAAGGTGGACACCGAAGGCATCCAGCGTACGCTGGACATGGGTGCCATGGTGCTGCTTTCTCCTTTCGGTTTCTCCCCTACCGGCGAGGCGTTCAACCTCACCATGGAAGACGTGGCCACTTCGGTGGCCATCGCGCTGCAGGTGGACAAGCTGATGTTCCTGACCGAAGTACCGGGCATCCGGGTCGACGCCGCTGATCCGGAGAGCGAAATCGATACCGAACTGCCTCTGGCCGAGGCAAAAAAAATGATTGGTGCCCTGCCGACTCCCTCGCAGCCCACCGACCCGGCCTTCTACCTCCAGCATTGCATTCGCGCCTGCGAAGGTGGGGTGGACCGCAGCCACATCCTGCCTTTCTCGGTGGATGGTGCACTGCTGCTGGAGATCTACACCCACGATGGCATCGGCACCATGGTGGTCGACGAAAAGCTCGAAAGCGTTCGCGAAGCAACCATGGACGACGTCAGCGGCATTGTGGCGCTGATCGAACCGTTTGAGAAAGACGGCACACTGGTCAAGCGGGACCGCACTGAGATTGAACGCGACGCCGGCTACTACACCATCATCGAACACGATGGGGTGATCTTTGGCTGTGCGGCACTGTACCCCTACCCTGAAGAACGCACGGGCGAAATGGCGGCGCTCACCGTGTCACCCGACACGCAAAGCCAGGGCGATGGGGAGCGTCTGCTCAAGCGCATCGAGAGCCGGGCCCGCGCGCAGGGCCTTCAAAGCATCTTCGTGCTCACCACCCGAACCATGCACTGGTTCCTCAAGCGTGGCTTCGTTCAGGTCAACGCCGACTGGCTGCCCGAGGCGCGCAAGCGCAAGTACAACTGGGACCGGAAAAGCCAGGTGTTGGTGAAGAAGCTGGGTTGAAAACGGGAGCGACCCGGCTCACAGAAAGGCGCTCACCTGCTGCGGCGACTCATCAGCAAGATGACTGCCATGACGGTGATGCCGGAAAAAGTCAGAAACGTCCAGTTGGCGATCGACAGGCCCAGAAAGGTCCAGTCGATTTCCGAGCAGTCGCCACTGCCTTTGAAGATCATGGGGATCGCCCGCTTGAGTGGGAACGACTCGATCATTCCAAAAAAGTCCCGCCCGCAGCTAAGAATCTCAGGCGGATTCCATTGCAACCAGCTCTGGCGCGCCGCCACAAACGCGCCGAATGCGGCGAATGCACCCATGGCCACCAGCCCGGTTGTCTGAACCACCCGCTGACCAAAGAATGCCGCGAGACCGGCCACCACGGCCACCAGAATCAAGGCATATCGCTGGACGATGCACATCGGGCAAGGCTCCAGCCCCACCGAATGCTGCAGGTACAGGCCAAAAGCGAGCATGGCAATGCTGCCAACGGAAATCAGGGTCAGCCAGAGTCTGGTGTTCGAGAAGTTCAACATGAGAGGAAGGGATGGGCCTGAAGAAGGCATTCACTGGATGCCCGCGCGGCAATTGGAGCACCATTCGCCAGGCAAGTTTCCTAAAGCGGGCACAATTTCAGCTTTCCCAATCAGTCACAGCAAGGAATTCGACATGGCCCGTACCGTCAACTGCATCAAGCTCGGCAAAGAGGCCGAAGGCCTGGACTTTCCCCCCTACCCCGGTGAGTTGGGTAAGCGCATCTATGAAAACGTGAGCAAAGAGGCGTGGGCAGCCTGGCTCAAACACCAGACCATGCTGCTGAACGAAAACCGCCTGAACCTGGCCGACGCGCGCGCCCGTCAGTACCTGGCCCGCCAAATGGAAAAACATTTCTTTGGCGAAGGCGCCGATGCGGCCGCTGGCTACGTGCCTCCATCTGACCCAGCCTGACCACCTGAGTGTGATCAGCGTCCGAACATCGACCCGGAGCACAAGGCTCGTTCGTGCAGGCTGACCGGTCACGCCATGCACTGGTGATCGGTGCCGGTCTGGCAGGTGCCGCCGTCTGTTCAGCACTGGCTGCCAAGGGCTGGCAGTTGACCTTGCTGGACGCGGCCAAAGGGCCAGCCCAGGCCGCCTCTGCGTTACCGGTCGGCATGCTCAGCCCGCATGTCACGCGGGCACCCACGCCACTTTCGAGGTTGTCTGCACTGGGTGTGGCCGCCACGCGTGCCGAACTGGAACGCCTGCTGCCTCAGGGACAGGGCTGGCAAGCCTGCGAAGTGGACAACCTGAGCCACGACGCGGGTCGGTGGCCAGCTTCACTGGTGCGGCCTGCGGCCTTGGTTCATGCCTGGCTCGACGAAGCCACCCGGCTGGGCCGCCTGACCGCGCACTGGAATCAACCGGTGGCATATCTGAGGCGGGCTCATTCAGACACCGACGCCGGTGAAGGCGCAGCAACAGCATCGGCAACCTGGCAGGCGGTGGCGTCCGACGGTTCGATGCTTGCGGAAGCCCCCGTGGTGGTGGTGTGCGCGGCCTTCGGCAGCCTCGCTCTGCTGACGGGCCGTGATGTCGAGTTGCCCATGGGCGCCCTGCCGCTGCGACCGGTCAAAGGACAAATGTCGCTGGCCAAACTGACGGGAGACCCGCTGGCCGAACGACCACAGCGAGACAACGGCGTGTATGTGCCCTGTTATGAAGACCATGGCCTGGCACCCACCTGGCCCTCGCGAATCTGGGCAATGGGTTCCACCTACGTGCGGGGAGATGCCAGCACGGACATCACAAGCGATGGCCACGAGCGCAACGCGCAGAGCCTGCAGGCGATGAACGCACACGCGGCCTCCCGTCTGCGCGAGGCTGCCGCCGCCAACAACCTCCTGGGATGGGCAGAGGTTCGCTGCGCGTCCCTGGACCGGCTGCCCCTGACAGGTGCCGTGCCCCACACCAATGCCCTGCTTCGGCTACAGGGAGTCCGCAAACGCCAGCTGCCCAGTCTGGCAGACACGCCGCGCGAACCGGGTCTGTACATGCTGAGCGCCATGGGGTCTCGAGGAATCACGCTGGCTCACTGGTGCGCCAGACTATTGGCCTCGCAGATCGAGAGGGAGCCGTGCGAAGCCGATCCGGATCTGGTCGCGGCCATCGACCCGGCCCGTTTCGCCTGGAGGCTGGCGAGAAGGTCTGCGGCCTGACGGGAAGTCCCGATGGCCGGATTCCGATCGCGGCCAGTTCAGAGTCGATCCATCCATTTCGACAGCTCTTCTGGCTGGAGCGGGCGCGCGAGCAGGGCAGCAATACCCAATCGCTCGGCGTTGCGCCGGGTGCGCCGGCGGCTCCACCAGCCGGCCAATGGCCCGGCCAACTCGCTGATCGCGACCGGCAAGGCGTCTCTGTTGCGCCGCCGGAACAATGCCATCAGTGTCCAGGGGTCGATGTGCTGGTCGTCGAGATTGAACACGCCACAGCAGTACAGATTGCGCCCCAGCAGATCGATCGTGTCGTTGGTGGTGGCGGCCGTGTCCACTTCCTCCACGCCAGCCAGGCTCAGGCTGTTGCGGAGCAGCACTGTCTCATCTTCGCTCACGCCCACCAGAATGGCGCGCTTGGGAGGGCTTCCGGTGGCAGACGGGTCTTCGTGCAAATTCGCGGGTGAAGTGATGTCCAGGTCCAGCAGGCCCGAGTCGGCCTGGTGCACGGCGAATACCGCGTCCAGATCGTGCAGGATGTTCACCCACTGGATGGGCCTCTCAAGCACCCGCCAGGCGTGTTCCGGCGCGTCTGGCCCCACCCAGATGAGCCATTGACCACGAGGCAACTGTTTGGCGTGGGAAAGCACGGCCTCGGCCGAGCTGCCATCCACAAGCATGACCTGGGGAGGAGCCAGGGCGGGTTTGGGGTCGGTCGCCGTGGGTGGCGTCCATGGTCCATAAGAGAGATCACGCTCTTCCGACAGCCGGAAGACGGTGTTGAGTGCGTGGCGTTCCACATCGCTGAACCCCACCACGCCCACCAGAACCCTTTGTTTTTGCATGCGCCGAATATTACGCTGCCCCGTGCAGCCTGCGCCAGACGAGTGTCGACGCCATGGCGGGCTGGGTGCGCAAGCCTTTCATTTCCAAAAGTTATATTGCAATAAGCAAAAAGTCGTTGGCCATCTATGGGGCGCTGCGTACAGTCACCGCCATGCCCGATGTTGCGATCATATTTGCAGGTTTTGCCGTCGGCCTCATTGTGGGCCTGACCGGGGTCGGGGGCGGCTCCCTCATGACGCCCATCCTGATCTTCTTCTTCGGCGTCAAACCATACCTGGCGGTGGGTACCGACCTGTTGTTTGCCGCCTTCACCAAACTGGGGGGGACCGTCAGCCTGGCCCGTCAACGGCTGGTGCCCTGGCGGGTGGTCGGCCAACTCTGCGCGGGCAGCATTCCGGCCGCCATTGCCACCCTGGGGGTGCTGCACGCACTGGGCCCCGCGAGCCCGACGGTGCAAAGCCTGATGACCAGCACGCTGGGCGTGGCGCTGCTGTTGACGGCTGCAGCCATGCTCTACAAGGCAGCGCGCGGCAAACAACTGCGCCGCACCCTTCCCGACGACGAACTGGCCAAGGCTTCCCATGCCCGCCACTGGAGCCTGCCCGTGGTCTTCGGTGCCGTCATTGGCACGCTGGTGACACTCACCTCTGTGGGCGCCGGTGCCATCGGCGTGTCTGTGCTGTTGCTGCTGTTTCCGTTGCTTCCCCTGCCGCGCATCGTCGCGGCCGACATTGCCTACGCTGTGCCATTGACCTTGGTGGCCGGCCTCGGCCACGCCAGTCTGGGTTCGGTGGATTGGCCGCTGTTGGGCCAGTTGCTCGCCGGATCGCTGCCGGGCATCTGGCTGGGCACGCGCCTGATGCGCCACACCCCGGAGCGGCTGGTGCGTTCCGCCCTGTCCGTGTTGCTGGCCTATGCCGGGCTGAAACTGATTGCATTCTGACCTTTGATTGCCGACTCCAAATCCCACGACCACGATGTACCAGTATTCCGAATTTGACCGCCAGTTTGTTCAACTGCGAGCCAATCAGTACCGTGACCAGCTCCAGCGTTGGCAAACTGGCTCGCTGCCTGAACTTGAGTTCAAGCCATTGCGCCTTCAAAACGGCTGGTATGTGCAGCGCTTTGCACCCATGTTGCGCGTGGCAGTGCCTTATGGCGAGCTGTCCAGTGCACAGCTGCGTGTGCTGGCCAAGATCGCCCGCGATTTTGACCACAAGGAAGCGCACGACACCTCAAACGCCAACGCAGGCCTGTCGGAAGTGCCCACCCTGCCAGACCGTTGCGCCCATTTCACGACACGCCAGAACGTGCAATACAACTGGATCCCGCTGGCCCGCTCGGCCGACGTGATGGACCTGCTGGCAAGTGTGAACATGCACGGCATCCAGACCAGCGGCAACTGCATCCGCAACATCACAACCGACGCGCTGGCCGGCATCGCCGTGGACGAAGTCGCCGACCCGCGGCCGTTCGCAGAGATCATGCGCCAGTGGAGCACTCTGCACCCGGAATTCGCCTTTCTTCCGCGCAAGTTCAAGATCGCCATCACCGGCGCACGCGAGGACCGGGCAGCCACCGCATGGCACGACGTGGGCCTTCGCCTACTGCGCAACGTCGACGGCGACCTGGGCTTCCAGGTGCGCGTGGGCGGAGGCATGGGCCGCACCCCCATCATTGGCGCGGTCATTCGAGAGTTCCTGCCCTGGAGCCAGATCCTGAACTACCTTGAAGCCGTGGTGCGCGCCTACAACCGCTTCGGTCGGCGCGATAACATCTACAAGGCCCGTATCAAGATCCTGGTGAAGGCCGAAGGCCAGGCGTTTGTGGACCAGGTGGAGGCTGAATACGCCGACATCCTTGAAAAGGATGGCGCGCCCCACACCATCACCCAGGCCGAGCTGGACCGCGTGAGCGCATTCTTCGTGCCACCGGCGCTGCAGTGCGACCGCAAAAGCGCCGACGCCAAGATCGCCCACATCCTGAAGGCAGCAGCCGAAGACGATGTGGAGTTCAGCCGTTGGCTCAACCAGAACGTCAAGCCGCACCAGAACCCCGACCTGCGTGCCGTGACGCTGTCGTTCAAACGCCTGGGCCAGGCCCCGGGCGACGCCACCGCCGAGCAACTGGAGCGGGCGGCCGAGCTGGTCGACAGGTTCTCCGCTGGTGAAGCCCGCGTCACGCACGAGCAGAACCTGCTGCTGCCCTGGGTGCGCTGCGACCAGTTGCCTGAACTCTGGCGCGAGGCACGCCGCCTCGGCCTGGCCAAGCCCAACATCGGCCTGCTGACCGACATGATCGCCTGCCCAGGCGGCGACTTCTGCGACCTTGCCAACGCGCGCTCGCTGCCCCTCGCGCAAGCCATCCTGGGCCGCTACAAGGACCTCGACGAACTGCACGACCTGGGCGAAATCGACCTGCACATCAGCGGCTGCATCAACTCCTGCGGCCACCACCACAGCGGCCACATCGGCATCCTGGGCGTCGACAAGGACGGCCAGGAGTGGTACCAGATCACGCTGGGTGGCTCGGACGGCACACGCCTGTCGGGCGAGTCCGTGCCCGGCAAAGTGGTGGGGCCTTCGTTCGCGGCCAGTGAAGTGCCCGACGTGATCGAAGCCCTGCTCGACACCTACCGCGCCACCCGCAACGACGGCGAGACCTTCATTGGCACCCTTCGCCGCACCGGCCCTGACGCATTCAAGAGCGCGGCGAATGCGGTGCGCACCCATACCGCACGCGCTGCCGCTTGAGGAGAAACCCATGACCCAAGCCCTTGAACTTTTCATCGCCGGCAGCTATTCCGCAACCGAAGCCGAAGACCGCACACTCACCCTGGCCAACGACGCCGATCCACGCGAGGCCGATCTGAGCAGCATCGACGCGGTGGAACTGCAGTTCCCCAAATTCAGCGATGGTCGTGCCTTCAGTCAGGCCTTTCTGCTGCGCCGTCGCCTCGGTTTCACCGGCCAGATCCGCGCCACCGGCGACGTGTTGATCGACCAGTTGCTGCAGATGCAACGCAGCGGTTTTTCGCAGGCGGTGCTGCGCGAAGACCAGAACCTGGCCCACGGCCAGGCGCTGCTGGCCCACTACCCCGCGTTCTATCAAGGCGATGCGGTGCACACCGCGCCCCACTTCGCCCTGGCATCAGGAGCCCATGCATGAACGCCCTGGATCTCTACAACAAGCCTTCGCCTGATTTCGCCGCCAAGGTGGAACGCAGCCTGGCGCTGCTGCGCGAAGTCTCGGAAACGCACCCCTTGCTGACTCAGGCATCGAGCCTGGGCGCAGAAGACATGGTGGTGACGCACCTGATTCATCTGGCTGGCATCAAGACCGACATCTTTGTGCTGGAAACCGGCAAGCTGCATCCTGAAACGCTGGCGCTGGTGAGCAAGATCGAGCAGCGCTATGCGCGCAGCGTGGCCCTCTACCGGCCCAAAAACGAGTCTGTGGTCAAGTTTGTGCGCAATCATGGCGAAGAGGCCATGTACCAGAGCATCGATCTGCGCAAGCAGTGCTGCGACATCCGCAAGATGGAGCCGTTGTCGCGCGCGCTGGCCGGGCACGACGGCTGGATCACCGGCCTGCGCCGCGAACAGTCCAATGCGCGCGCAGAAGTGGGCGAGATTGTGCAAGAGCCCGACCGCATCAAGGTCAGCCCGCTGGTCGAATGGACCTGGGGCGACGTGTGGCACTTCATCGGTGAGCACCAGCTCGACTACAACGCCCTGCACGACCAGTTCTATCCCAGCATCGGCTGCGCACCCTGCACGCGTGCCATCAGCGTCGGCGAAGACTTCCGTGCCGGGCGCTGGTGGTGGGAACAGGAAAGCGCCAAAGAATGTGGCCTGCATGTGCAGCCTGTTTCCACACTCCCAGTATCGACCCTCGAACGGACCCCTTCATGAACGCCCGCACCGAACCCGCCGTCATCCAGTCTGCCCTGGCACATGACAGCGCGCACCACCTGAGCAACGCGCACCTCGACGCGCTGGAAGAAGAGACCATCTTCATCCTGCGCGAGGTGGCCGCAGCCTTCGAACGCCCTGCTCTGCTTTTTTCGGGCGGCAAGGACTCCCTGGTGATGCTGCGTTGCGCCGAAAAAGCCTTTGGCGCGGGGCGCATTCCCTACCCGCTGCTGATGATCGACACCGGGCACAACTTCCCAGAAGTGACCGATTTCCGTGACCTGCGCGCCAGGGAACTGGGCGCCGAACTGATCGTGCGCAGCGTGGAAGACTCCATGGCGCGCGGCACCGTGCGCCTGTCGCACCCCGGCGAGAGCCGCAACGTGCACCAGTCGGTCACGCTGCTGGAAGCCATCGACGAGTTCCGCTTTGACGCCCTCATCGGCGGCGCGCGGCGCGACGAAGAAAAGGCGCGCGCCAAAGAACGCATCTTCAGCCACCGCGACAGCTTCGGCCAGTGGCAGCCCAAGGCCCAACGCCCCGAACTCTGGACCTTGTTCAACACCCGCCTGCAGCCCGGTGAGCACTTCCGCGTCTTTCCGATCAGCAACTGGACCGAGCTGGACGTGTGGCAATACATCGCCCGCGAAAACATCGCCCTGCCTTCCATCTACTACACCCACGCCCGCCAGGTGGTGGACCGCCGTGGCCTGCTGGTGCCCGTGACAGAGTTGACGCCACCACTCGACGGTGAAACCGTGCAGGTGCGCGACGTGCGCTTCCGCACTGTGGGCGACATCACCTGCACCTGCCCTGTCGAGAGCAACGCCGCCACCGCCGACGACATCGTGATCGAGACGCTGGCGGCCGAAGTGAGCGAGCGAGGCGCCACCCGCATGGACGACAAAACCTCCGATGCCTCGATGGAAAAGCGCAAGAAGGACGGCTATTTCTGACCACCCCCGCGTCGCGCCTGCGGCGCGCTACCCCCTCAAGGGGGCAGCACCAGCGGCCCGGCAAAGCCGGTTCCGCGGCGCCACTGGATGGGGCACTTCCTCCGGCAACCCTGCATATTCCTGAAGAGATTGATATGAACACCACCACACCCGTTCGGGCTGAGTCTGTCGAAGCCTTGCAGCCAGACACCCGCGCCGCCCTGCGCCTGATCACCTGCGGCAGCGTGGACGATGGCAAAAGCACCCTGATCGGCCGCCTGCTGGTCGACAGCAAGGCCGTTCTGCAAGACCACCTGGCGGGCGTGCAGCGCAAGGGCGAAACCGATCTCGCGCTGCTGACCGACGGCCTGTCGGCTGAGCGCGAACAGGGCATCACCATCGACGTGGCCTACCGCTACTTCAGCACGGAAACCCGCAAGTTCATCATCGGCGACGCGCCTGGCCACGAGCAGTACACCCGCAACATGGTTACCGCTGCATCCAGTGCCGACGCTGCGGTGGTGTTGGTCGACGCCACCAAGCTGGACTGGAAAAACGCGGCGCTCAAGCTCCTGCCCCAAACCCGTCGCCACAGCTTGTTGCTCAAGCTCCTGCGCGTGCCTTCGGTGGTCTTCGCCATCAACAAGCTCGATGCGGTCGACGACAGCGCGCTGGCGTTTGCCCATGTGAGCGCGGCCTTGCAAGGCTTTGCTGCCGAAGCCGGTATTCCCGTCACGGCCATCGTGCCAATTTCGGCGCTCAAGGGCTGGAACGTGGTCGACGCGCCTGCACAAACTGCCTGGTGCGGCTACCAGGGTCCCACCCTGCTTGACCTCCTCGAACACCTCCCCGTCACGGCTGCTGACACTTCGCTGCCCTTTGCCTTTGCCGTGCAATGGGTTGAAAAGTTCGCTTCCTCTTCGGATACCACCCAGGGACGCCGTGTATTCTGGGGTCGTGTGGCCACCGGTCGGGTGGCGCCCGGCCAGCAGGTGCGCATCATGCCCAACGGCCAGTCGGCGATCGTTTCACAAGTGCTCAACCATGTTCGCGACCCACGTGCGGTACCTGCAGGGCACAGTGCCGGCGTGGTGCTGGACCGCGAGGTCGACGTCTCCCGTGGTGACTGGCTGCTCGCCGCCGGCGACGGCACACCGGAAATCAGCTCTTCGCGCGACTTGCAGGTCACCGTGGCCTGGCTCGATGACGAGCCGCTGGTGCCGGGCCGTGTGTATTGGGCCTTGCATGGTCATCGCTGGGTCAAGGCCAAGGTCAAGCGCATCGTTCACCGGCTGGACATCCACACCCTGGCCGAGGAAGACGCCAGTTCGCTGGAGCCGAACGCCATCGGACACATTGAACTGACACTTCAGGAACCCCTGGCGACATTGCCTTTTCAAAGGTCACGGGCACTGGGCTCCATGGTGCTGGTCGACACCGCCTCCCACAAGACGTCAGGAGCAGTGCTCGTGAACTGACCTCCGCACTCTCACCTTAACTTATGTCAATGCAAAGGGCATGGCCATGCCCTAGCCTCTGGGGAAACCCTAAAATCGAGCGTTTTACCGAATCCGCGCCATCACCATGACCCATGTTGTCACCGAATCCTGCATCCGCTGCAAATACACCGATTGCGTTGATGTCTGTCCTGTGGACTGCTTCCGTGAAGGTCCCAACTTCCTCACCATCGATCCCGACGAGTGCATCGACTGTGCTGTCTGCATTCCCGAGTGCCCTGTGAGCGCCATTTACGCGGAAGAAGACTTGCCCAAGGACCAGCTCCACATGACGGATCTGAACGCCGAACTCGCCAGATTGCCAGGATGGAAGAGCATCACCAAACGCAAAGAGCCTTTGCCCGACGCTGACGACTGGAAAGACAAGACAGACAAGCTGTCTGAACTGCTGCGCTGAATATGGAGCCTCAACTGAACCAGGAAGTGGTGGACACCGCCATCGCACACGATGGACCGATCGAAACCGACGCGGTGATCGTGGGTGCCGGGCCAGTGGGGCTGTTCCAGGTCTTTGAACTCGGCCTGCTCGAGATCAAGGCACACGTGATCGACTCTTTGGCATACCCCGGCGGGCAGCCCGTGGAGCTGTACCCCGACAAGCCTATCTACGACATTCCGGCCATTCCGGTGTGCACCGGGCAGGAACTGACCGACGCCCTGCTCAAACAGATTGAGCCCTTCGGCGCTACCTTTCACCTCGGGCAGGAGGTCTGCAAGGTGGAACGCCAGGACGATGGTCGTTTTCATGTGGAAACGTCCAAAGGCACACGCTTTCTGACCAAGACCATCTTCATTGCGGCTGGCGTGGGCGCATTCCAGCCGCGCACGCTCAAGGTCGACGGGCTGGAGCGGTTCGAGGGCTCTCAGCTGTTCTACCGTGTGAAGAACCCGGCCGCCTTCGCGGGCAAGAACCTCGTGATCGTCGGTGGCGGCGACTCGGCGCTTGACTGGTCCTTGAACTTCGTCAATGAAGGGCCGAACAAGGCCGAAAGCGTGATCCTGATCCATCGACGCGACGGATTCAAGGCCGCCCCGGCCAGCGTGGCGCGCATGCGTGAACTCTGCGATCAGTATGAGATGCAGTTCATCGTGGGCCAGGTCACCGGCTACGAGGAAAAAGACGGCCTGTTGACCGGTCTCAAAGTCACGGGCTCAGATGCGGTCACCCGCGTCGTGCCACTGGACATGTTGCTGGTGTTTTTTGGTCTCTCCCCCAAGCTTGGCCCGATCGCCGACTGGGGCCTTCAGATCGAGCGCAAGCAACTGGTGGTAGACACTGAAAAGTTCTCGACCAACGTGCCGGGCATCTTCGCCGTGGGAGACATCAACACCTACCCCGGGAAAAAGAAGCTCATCCTCTCTGGGTTCCACGAATGTGCACTGGCAGCCTTCGGTGCCATGCCCATCGTCTTCCCGGACAAAAAGGTGTTCCTCCAGTACACCACCACGAGCCCCAAGTTGCACAAGGTGCTGGGTGTGGAATCGCCGGTGTTTGATTGATCAAGCGTCTTGTCGCCAATGGCTCGCCACAAAATTTTGACAAATTGCACCCTCCTCAAAAATCGCAAAAAAACGGCGCTATAATTTGAGGCTGTTCCCTGATAGCTCAGTCGGTAGAGCGACGGACTGTTAATCCGCAGGTCCCTGGTTCGAGTCCAGGTCGGGGAGCCAATACAACACACGAAAAGCCTTCTTCGGAAGGCTTTTCTGTTTTCAGCGCCTGAAGTGCCAATGACCCGTCCAGCCACCGCATTGATCAGAGTCGCGTTCTGGGTCAGCTTGTTCAGCGTGGTCGTGCTCTCGCTGCTCCCCACGGAACAATTGCCGCCTCAGGTATCCCTGGTCTGGGACAAGGCTCAGCACGCCGCAGGCTTTGCCGGACTTGCCGTGCTCGGGCTGACGGGGTACCCGGCAAGTTTCAAGCAGGTTTGCTTCGGTCTGCTCCTGACCGGCGCATTCATTGAACTGGCGCAGCACCTCAGTGGCTGGCGGCACGGCGACTTGGTCGACCTGTTCGCTGATCTTGTCGGTATCGTGGTGGGCACCGGAATCTGGATGGGGGCGAAACACCTCAACCGATAACCACATGCCGGGTCAATTGGTCAACCCTGCTATCTGCCCACCGCACCAAAGGGTCGCATGGACGCATCACAATAGCGCAGATGACGAAGACCCCCCATGTCCGACCGCTGCCTTGGCTTGAACCCCACCAGAGCTTTCCTCCGGTAGAACAGGCATGGGGAGAGACCGATCCGGCCCCGGGTCTGCTGGCCGCCGGTGGGGTCCTGGATGTACCCACACTGGTGGCCGCCTACAGCCAAGGGATTTTCCCCTGGTACAGCACAGGACAGCCCATTCTCTGGTGGAGCACGCATCCTCGCATGGTCCTGCAGACGGACGCTTTTCGCATGCACCGATCGCTGCGCAAGTCTCTTGCGAAACTGCTCAACGAGCAGCGCCTGACAATACGGATTGATCATGACTTTGATCGAGTCATTCAGGCTTGTGCGCACACGCCCAGGGGCGGTCAAAGCGGCACCTGGATACTCCCTCCCATGGTGCAGGCCTACACGCGTTTGAACCGCGCTGGCCTGGCTCACAGTGTGGAAACCTGGATCGACGGCGATCTGGTAGGGGGCCTCTATTGCGTCGGACTTGGGGGTATGGTGTTCGGCGAGTCCATGTTCAGCCACCAGTCGAATGCTTCCAAATACGCGCTCGCGGCCTTGGTCGCGTTTTGCCGGGCGTCTGGCATCACCATGATCGACTGCCAACAGGACACGCCGCATCTGGCCTCACTGGGTGCCCAAGCGATTGCACGCAATGACTTTTGCTGCTTCCTGAAATCCGCCATTGCCCTGCCCTCCCCCCAGTGGGAATTTCAGCCCGTATACTGGAACCAGGTCATTGATTGAAGACGGCGCACGAGAGTGACACATCTCAAAGAACTTCCGCTTCAGGCGCTGCAGTTTTATGCGACCGCTCCCTACCCCTGCAGCTACCTGCCGGGGCGTCAGGCCCGATCCCAGGTGGCCACGCCCAGCCACTTGATCCACAACGATGCCTACTCGGATCTCGTGGTGCATGGCTTTCGACGCAGCGGCATGTTCACTTACAGACCGTATTGCGATGGCTGCAACGCCTGTGTTCCGTTGCGGGTGCCTGTAGCGCGCTTCACACCCAACCGGACGCAGCGCCGTTGCATGGCGCGATTCGGTCGGTTGCAAACCCGGGTGCTCAAACTGTGCTTCGTTCCTGAACACTATCAGCTGTACCTGCGCTACCAAAACCATCGCCATGCAGGCGGCGGCATGGATCACGACAGCATCGATCAATTCACCCAGTTCCTGCTGCAAAGCCGTGTGAATTCGCGGCTGGTCGAGTTTTACGAACCTGCCACAGAGGGGCATCCAGCCAGGTTGGTGATGGTTTCCATTGTCGACGTGCTCAATGATGGGCTGTCTGCCGTCTACACCTTCTATGAACCAGCTGACCAGGCCAGCTACGGAACTTATAACGTCTTGTGGCAAATTGAACAGGCGAAAGCCCTGGATCTGCCGCACGTGTACTTGGGCTACTGGATCGCTGAGAGCGCAAAGATGAACTACAAGTCCAGCTTTCGCCCCTATGAGCTCCTGATGGACGGGCATTGGTGCGGCATTCCGGCATCGGCAAATTCAGCTTCGCCCTGAAGCGCGCAGCCGCTGCACCGCGAAGCGCCTTCACGCCCACTTGCGCGGGTCCCGATTTCATCTTGTAAAATCATGGCAACCCTTGTGAAACCATGACAAAACGCTCCGATCAGTTACCCACCACCCCGACCGTCCAGGTTATTGAACGGATGTTCAACCTGCTGGAAGTCCTGGCGTCACGTGAAGAGCCGGTTTCCTTGAAGGAGGTCAGCGAAAAGACCGGCCTCCATCCATCCACCGCGCACCGGATCCTGAACGACCTGACGATCGGCCGTTTCGTCGATCGACCTGAAGCCGGTAGCTACCGCCTCGGCATGCGCCTTCTGGAGCTGGGAAATCTGGTCAAGGCACGGCTGAATGTACGAGACGCTGCGCTCACACCGATGCGCGAACTGCACAAGCTCATCCAGCAACCCGTCAACCTCAGCGTTCGGCAGGGCGATGAGATTGTCTATGTGGAGCGGGCCTACAGCGAACGGTCCGGCATGCAAGTGGTTCGCGCCATTGGCGGTCGGGCACCCTTGCATCTCACGTCAGTGGGCAAACTCTTTCTGGCCGCAGACGAACCCCTGCGCGTGCGAGCCTATGCCACCCGGACTGGTTTGGCAGGCAATACCCGCAACAGCCTTACCCAGCTGGCGAGCCTCGAACGTGAGCTCAATCAATGCCGTCAGGCGGGCATTGCACGGGACAACGAGGAGCTGGAAATGGGTGTGCGCTGCATGGCAGCCGGCATCTATGACGACCAGTGCAAACTGGTTGCGGGGCTATCCATCTCCGCGCCTGCCGACCGCATCGACGAAAACTGGGTGTCCAAGCTTCGGGCAACGGCGTCTGAAATTTCAGCGGCCCTGGGTTGCCCCAACGCTTGAGGTGAATCGCGGGCGATTGCACCTCCGCGCTCTGGCCTGGACGCCCTCAAAAATTCGATCCTGCGTCAGCCGCCAAGCACCGCAGTGGGCGAGGTTGCAGACCGGCGGGCCCGTCAGCCCTGCGGCCTGATGGCTGCCTCGATGTTTGTCTGACTCTCAACCCATCGACGCACGCGCTCTGCATCCTCGTTCCTGCTGAGAGTGCCCGCGGCGTCGAGAAACACCATGATCACTTGCCGGCCGGCCACACGGGCTTGCATGACAAGGCAGCGGCCCGCCTCCGAGATGTAGCCGGTTTTTTGCAGGCCAATGTCCCAAGCCGGGTTGTGGATCAGCCGGTTGGAGTTGTTGTACTGCAGTGTGCGACGGCCAAGATCGAGTTGGTGACCCGGGGAAGTCGACAAATCGCGCAGCATCGGCCTTTCATAGGCCGCTGAGACCAAAGTCGCCAGGTCGCGCGCGCTGGACTTGTTCTCGCTGGACAGACCAGTGGGTTCGACGTAGCGCGTGTCGTGCATACCCAGCTCCCGCGCCTTGGCATTCATGTCCAGCACGAACTGCCGCATTCCACCTGGGTAAGTGCGCCCAAGCGCATGGGCAGCCCGGTTTTCGCTGGACATCAATGAGAGATGCATCAATTCGCCGCGACTCAGCGTGGTACCAATGGCCAGTCGCGAACGGCTGCCTTTGTAAGTGTCCACGTCAGCGGGCGTGATGGTGATGGGCGTTTCCATGGAAAGGCCTGCTTCGGCGATGACCAAGCCGGTCATGAGCTTGGTCAGTGAAGCGATCGGCAGCACCGCGTCGTCGTTCTTGCTGAAGAGAACTTCGTTGGTTTCCTGATCGATCACCAGAGCCACGCTGGAGTTGAGATCGAGTGGGTCGGTGCCGTGGCGCAACCCCATCCGCTCTCCGTTCGACAGCCTGGGCTGGGTCGCGACACGCACCACCCTGGCAGAGCGCACGCTGCTCGAATGGGGCACTTTGCTCTTGCTGGCGGCCACCCTGACCGGTGCATTTCGAATCTTGGCCACCACCCGGCTCTGGGGTACTTTGGCCTGAACTCGTTTCGCTTTCGAAGCCACTGGCTTCTTGGCGACTGGCCGCTTGACGGACTTGGCTTTGGTGGAGGCCGATTTGGCTGCAACGGGGCGCTTGCTGGAGCTGGCACTGGCCACCGCAGAAACCGGCACCGCCAACGCGAAAGAAATGATGAGCGCTGCAAAGCCCAGAAGGGGTTTGCGAGCGCGGCTTGCACAAAGTTTCATCTCTTTACTCCAACCAGACAATCAGGCTGGTGTGAAGTATAGAGACATCGAAAAAAACTAGCAATATCAAAAACTTGTGTATTGATCTTCAGTGTTCGGAAGAACTGGTGCAACTTTCCGTAGCTTTTCGTAGCATTAACACGGAAGTACCCACAAGTCTTTGATTTCTCACATCTTTTTCATCCTTGTGCCGCGACCCTGTCGCCTTTGCTGTGCAGCTTGTTCAGAGCACTCAGATAGGCCTTCGCTGAAGCGACGACGATATCCGGATCCGCGCCCACCCCGTTGACCACCCGCCCTCCGTGCTGAAGGCGCACAGTGACCTCTCCCTGGCTTTCCGTCGAACCGCTGGTGATGGCGTTGACCGAGTACAGCAACAGCTCTGCACCGCTCTTGACATGGCTTTCGATGGCCTTGAGCGAGGCATCAACCGGCCCGTTGCCATCAGAAGCACCTTGGAACTCCTTACCGTCTATGGTGAACACGACTTGCGCATGGGGCCGTTCACCCGTCTCGCTCGACTGGGACAGGGAAACCAGTCCGTACTGCTCCTTTTCCGCCGTCACGCTTTCGTCACTGCACAGCGCAAGGATGTCTTCATCGAAGATCTCGCTCTTGCGATCTGCGAGCTCCTTGAAGGCGGCGAAGGCCGTGTTGATTTCGCTTTCAGACTCCATCTCGATGCCCAGGTCCTGCAGCCGCTGCTTGAACGCATTGCGTCCGCTGAGCTTGCCCAACACAATCTTGTTGGCGCTCCAGCCCACGTCCTCCGCACGCATGATCTCGTAGGTGTCCCGCGCCTTGAGCACGCCGTCCTGGTGAATGCCACTGGCATGGGCAAACGCATTCGCACCCACCACGGCCTTGTTGGGCTGCACCACAAATCCCGTCGTTTGGCTCACCATGCGGCTGGCGGGCACGATCTGTGTGGTGTCCACACCAACATCCAGCCCGAAGTAATCGCGCCGCGTGCGCACCGCCATCACGATCTCCTCCAGCGAGCAATTCCCGGCACGCTCCCCAAGGCCATTGATGGTGCACTCCACCTGGCGCGCGCCGCCGATCTTCACCCCGGCAAGCGAATTGGCGACCGCCATGCCCAGATCGTTGTGGCAGTGCACCGACCAGATCGCCTTGTCCGAGTTGGGTACCCGCTCGCGAAGCGTGCGAATGAAGTCACCGTACAACTCAGGTATCGCATAACCCACGGTGTCGGGAATATTGAGCGTGGTGGCGCCTTCCTTGATGACCGCTTCCAGCACGCGGCACAAGAAATCTGGGTCACTGCGGTAGCCATCTTCGGGACTGAACTCGATGTCCCCACAAAGGTTTCGCGCAAAACGCACCGACTGGATCGCCTGCTCCAGCACCTGCTCTGGCGTCATGCGGAGCTTCTTTTCCATGTGCAAGGCACTGGTGGCGATGAAGGTATGAATACGCGCGCTGGCGGCCCCTTGCAGGGCTTCCGCGGCGCGCGAAATGTCGCGATCATTGGCGCGGGCGAGCGAGCAGACCGTGGAATCCTTGATCGTGTTGGCAATGGCTTGCACACAGTCAAAGTCGCCATTCGAACTGGCGGCAAACCCCGCCTCGATCACGTCCACTTTCAGCCGCTCCAGTTGGCGTGCAATGCGCAGCTTTTCATCCTTTGTCATCGAAGCGCCAGGCGATTGTTCGCCGTCACGCAAAGTGGTGTCAAAAATGATCAATTTGTCGGTCATCGTCTTCTCCGGTTTTTGATTTGTTTCAACTGATGGTTGTTTCAGAAGGTGCTGCTGTCAGGTCGGTTCTGGCCTTGGCTCTCAGGAGACCCGACAGCACCGCCTTGAATGATGCCGCGACAATGCTGGTGTCCATGCCCACACCAAACACGGTCACCTCCTCACCGACACGAAGCTCGATATAGCTCACCGCCTTGGCGTCCGCGCCCTCGCCGACCGCATGTTCGTGGTAGTCGAGGACCCGCACACACTCACCAGCTGCATTGAGTCCGTTGACGAATGCATCGATGGGGCCTTGCCCGCTCGCTTGCAACTTCAGTGACCGGTCTATCAGCAGCACGTCTGCACTCACGTGCATGCGACCATCATTGTCTTGCTGCAAAAGGCAATGCCCAGGCGCGACCACACGCTCCAGGCCATATTCCTTCACGAAGATGCGCCAGAGGTCGTCGGCCGTGAACTCGCCCCCCTGCGCATCCATTTGCGCTTGAACCACTTGGCTGAACTCGATTTGCAGCCGCCGCGGCATCTCAAGCCCGTGTTCGGATTCGAGCAAATAGGCCATGCCGCCCTTGCCGGATTGGCTGTTGACGCGAATCACGGCTTCGTAGCTCCGGCCCAAATCCTTGGGGTCGATCGGCAAATAAGGAATGTCCCAGACATCACCGTCTCGCCTCGCTGCAAATGCTTTCTTGATGGCATCCTGATGCGAGCCTGAAAACGATGTGTAGACCAGCTCGCCCACATAAGGGTGGCGAGGATGCACGGGCAACTGGTTGCAATGCTCCACCGTGCGCCGAATGTCGTCGATCCGGGAAAAATCCAGTCCAGGCGAAACACCCTGGGTGTACAGATTGAGCGCCACATTGACCAGGTCGAGATTGCCTGTGCGCTCGCCATTGCCAAACAGGCAACCTTCGATGCGATCGGCGCCTGCCATCAGGGCCAGCTCGCCCGCCGCAGTGCCAGTTCCTCTGTCATTGTGGGGGTGGACGGACAGAACAATCGCATCACGCCGTTCCAGATGGCGATGCATCCATTCGATCATGTCGGCAAAGATGTTCGGTGTGCTGTGCTCGACTGTGGACGGAAGATTGACGATGCACTTGCGATCCGGTGTGGGCTTCCAGACAGCAGTCACGGCATCGACCACCCGTTTGGAGAAGGCCAGTTCGGTGCCTGAGAACATTTCCGGCGAATACTGGAAGGTCCACCGGGTCTGGGGCCTCGCGGCCGCCATATCCGCAAACATCTGCGCGTGCTCCGTGGCAAGGGCCACGATGGCATCTTCCCCCATGCCCAGCACCACCGACCGCATGACAGGCGCCGTGGCGTTGTAGAGATGAACAATGGCCCGGGGTGCCCCTTCAAGCGCCTCGAAGGTCCGACGGATCAGAGGCTCACGCGCCTGTGTCAGGACCTGGATGGTGACATCGTCCGGAATGCGCTTTTCCTCAATGAGCAGTCGAAGGAAATCGAATTCGGCTTGCGAAGCCGACGGAAAGCCCACCTCGATTTCCTTGAACCCGATGTTCACCAGCAACTCGAACATGCGGACCTTGCGCGCAACATCCATGGGCTCAATCAGTGCCTGATTGCCATCACGCAGGTCGGTACTCAACCAGATGGGCGCCTTCGTGAGGACCGCATCAGGCCAGGTGCGGTCTGTCAGGCGAATCGGAGGGAAGGCTCGGTATTTGCTGGCAGGTTGGTTCAACATGATTGGATCTCGATGGTAAAACCCCCGCAGCCCCCAATGCAAAACGGCCCGCTGCGGGTGCAAACGGGCCGTTTGGATTGGTAGTGCTTTCGCGCTGTCAACTCTGCCCGTGAAGGACATCCAGTAGTAGGGACAGGGCGCGCAAAGACATGGGGCGAATGTAGCACAGATATCGACCGCGTGCATCAATCATGCAGTCCACGCTCGTCCGGCTCATCGGTCGAGGTGCTGATGACGCTGGTCGGCCGGCCCTTGGCCTTGCGCCAGACATACACGGCATAGCCCGAAAAGCCATACAAGACGAAAAGGCCAAACAACACGGTTGGCGGATGAATGTTGATCACGGCGATACCGAGTGCCACCAGCACAATGGCAGCAAAGGGCACGCTGCGTTTCAGGCTCAGGTCCTTGAAGCTGTAAAACGGCACGTTGGTCACCATGGTCAGCCCGGAATAGAGCGTCAGTGCGAACATGGCCCAGGTGAGATCGGCAGGGGGCACCTCGTGTTCGGTCATCAACCAGATGAAGCCTGCGACCAGCGCTGCAGCGGCAGGCGACGGAAGGCCCTGGAAGTACCGCTTGTCCACTACGCCGGTATTCACGTTGAACCGTGCCAGTCGGAGAGCGGCACAGGCGCAATACACGAACGCGGCAATCCAGCCCCAGCGGCCCAGGTCGCGCAGGGTCCACTCGTAGGCGATCAGGGCCGGGGCCGCGCCAAAAGACACCATGTCGGACAACGAGTCCATTTGCTCGCCGAAGGCGCTCTGGGTATTGGTCATGCGCGCAACCCGTCCATCCATGCTATCCAGAAACATGGCGGCAAAGATGCCGACAGTGGCCAGGTCGAAACGACCGTTCATGGCCATTACCACCGCGTAGAAGCCGCCAAAAAGCGCGGCCAACGTGATCATGTTGGGCAACATGTAGATTCCCTTGCGCCTCCTCGGGACATCCGAGTTGGGCGGGATCATGGGGTCGGTTCCGTCGTGCATGAAAGTCTCGGTGGCGGTGCAGGTGACCGCAAGGTGTCGTCAGTTGGCAGCGGATCGCCAAAGGGTCAGTGTAAGCCAGTGGCCGTCCGGAAATACCCAGGGCCACCGAAGTGGCCCTGGGCAATCTGGCTCAGCGAAAGACCCATTCGGGTCACCAAGGCATCAGTTGCGAGTCTGATCCACCAGCTTGTTCTTGGCAATCCAGGGCATCATGGCGCGCAACTGAGCACCGACCACCTCGATCTGGTGATCGGCGGTGTTGCGGCGGCGCGCCGTCATGCTCGGGTAGTTCAGGCGGCCTTCCTGAATGAACATCTTGGCGTAATCACCGTTCTGGATGCGCTTGAGCGCATTGCGCATGGCTTTGCGGGATTCTTCGTTGATCACTTCCGGTCCGGTCACGTACTCGCCGTATTCCGCGTTGTTGGAGATCGAGTAATTCATGTTGGCGATGCCGCCTTCGTAGATCAGGTCGACGATCAGCTTGAGCTCGTGCAGGCACTCGAAGTACGCCATCTCTGGCGCATAGCCTGCTTCCACCAGCGTTTCATAGCCCATCTTGATCAACTCAACCGCACCACCGCACAGCACGGCCTGCTCGCCGAACAGATCGGTCTCGGTCTCTTCCTTGAAGTTGGTCTCGATGATGCCGGCCTTGCCGCCGCCATTGGCCATGGCGTACGACAGCGCCAGGTCGCGGGCCTTGCCGCTCTTGTCCTGGTGCACCGCCACCAAGTGGGGCACTCCGCCACCCTGGGTGTAGGTGTTGCGCACGGTGTGACCCGGCGCCTTGGGTGCGACCATCCACACGTCCAGATCGGCACGGGGCACGACCTGGTTGTAATGCACGTTGAAGCCATGGGCAAAGGCCAGTGAGGCGCCTTGCTTGATGTTGGGGGCCACGTTGTTGTTGTACACCTCGGCGATCATCTCGTCGGGCAACAGGATCATGACGACGTCTGCGGCCTTGACGGCCTCATCGACTTCCATCACGGTCAGACCGGCCTTGCCGACCTTGTCCCAGGAGGCGCCGCCCTTGCGCAGGCCAACGACGACCTTGACACCGCTGTCGTTGAGGTTCTGTGCGTGAGCGTGTCCCTGGCTGCCGTAACCGATGATGGCCACCGTCTTGCCTTTGATCAGGCTCAGGTCACAGTCTTTGTCGTAGAAAACCTTCATGTTTTTCTCCAGTGAAATTCAGTTGAAATAGGTGTGGTGCCGTTCTTCGCGAGCCTGTCGAAGGGCTCTCGGGGGTCTTGTTCCGTCGGGAAACGGAACAAGGCTTCGACAGGCACGGCCAGAACGGACAAATGGCCGAGCCCTGAAAAAATCAAACGCGCAAGATCCGCTCGCCACGACCAATGCCGCTGGCACCCGATCGCACAGTTTCAAGAATCGAACCCCGGTCGATCGCCTCCAGGAACGCGTCGTTCTTGCCCTGATCACCCGTGAGTTCAATGGTGTAACTTTTTTCGGTGACGTCGATGATGCGACCGCGAAAAATGTCGGCCATGCGCTTCATTTCTTCGCGCTCCTTGCCCACGGCACGCACCTTGACGAGCATGAGTTCGCGCTCGGTGTAGGCACCTTCGGTCAGATCCACGACCTTGACCACCTCGATCAGTCGGTTGAGATGTTTGGTGATCTGCTCGATCACGTCATCAGACCCGGTGGTCTGGATGGTCATGCGCGATAGCGAAGCGTCCTCGGTAGGCGCCACCGTCAGTGATTCGATGTTGTATCCGCGGGCGGAGAACAACCCCACCACGCGAGAGAGCGCACCTGGCTCGTTTTCGAGCAGCACGGCAATGATGTGTTTCATGAATGGATTCCTCTTTTCTGAGCCCTCCCCTGCGCACGGTAATGCGCAGGCTTGGCTGCAAATAGATTCTTCAGTGATGGATGGGAGCGAAGCTTTGTGGTGTGGGTGTGGTGCGCGCAAGGCGCTGACCACCCCAGGCACGGCGGCCTCAGAGATCTTCAGACCCCAGCAGCATTTCCGTGATGCCCTTGCCGGCTTTCACCATGGGGAACACGTTTTCGGTTGGATCGGTACGGAAGTCCATGAATACCGTGCGGTCCTTGAGCTTGCGGGCCTCCCGCAATGCCGGCTCGACGTCTTGTGGACGCTCGATCAGCATGCCGACGTGGCCGTAGGCTTCAGCAAGCTTCACAAAATTCGGCAACGCATCCATGTAGCTGTGGCTGTAGCGACCTTCATAGTCGATTTCCTGCCATTGACGCACCATGCCAAGGTAGCGGTTGTTGAGCGAGACGATCTTGATCGGGGTGTTGTACTGGAGGCAGGTGGAGAGTTCCTGGATGCACATCTGCACCGAACCTTCACCGGTGACACAGAAGACCTCGCTCTCGGGCTTGGCCATCTTGATGCCCATGGCATAAGGAATCCCGACACCCATGGTGCCCAGGCCACCCGAGTTGATCCACCGCCTGGGCTTGTCAAACCGGTAGTACTGGGCAGCCCACATCTGATGCTGACCCACGTCGGACGTGATGTAGGCATCAACATCCTTGGTCATGTCCCAGAGCGTTTCAACCACGTACTGCGGCTTGATCACGTCCGTGTTGCCGCGATCGTATTTCAGGCAGTCGCGCGAACGCCAGGCCTCGATGGTCTCCCACCACAATGCCAGCGCCTTTTCGTCGGCTCTCTGAGCGCTTTCACGAACCATGTTGATCAGCTCGACCAGCACATCCTTCACATCGCCGACGATGGGCACATCGACTTTGACGCGCTTGGAAATGCTCGACGGGTCGATGTCGATGTGGATGATCTTGCGTTCGTTCTGAGCAAAATGCTTGGGGTTGCCAATGACGCGGTCGTCAAAACGGGCACCCACCGCCAGCAGAACGTCACAATTCTGCATGGCGTTGTTGGCCTCGATGGTGCCGTGCATGCCCAGCATGCCCAGGAACTTGCGATCAGACGCCGGGTAGGCGCCCAGCCCCATCAGGGTGTTGGTGACCGGGTATCCAAGGAGGTCCACCAGCGTGCGCAACTCCTGGACCGCATTGCCCAGCAGCACACCGCCACCGGTATAGATGTAGGGGCGTTTGGCCGACAGCAAAAGCTGCAGGGCTTTGCGGATCTGACCGCCGTGCCCCTTGCGCACCGGGTTGTACGAACGCATTTCCACCGATTCGGGGTAGCCGGTGTAGGCGGTCTTGTTGAAAGACACATCCTTGGGCACATCCACCACCACGGGGCCGGGACGCCCACTGCGCGCGATGTGGAAGGCCTTCTTCATGATGACGGCCATGTCGCGCACGTCCTTCACCAGGAAGTTGTGTTTGACGATCGGTCGCGTGATACCGACGGTGTCACATTCCTGGAAGGCATCCAGGCCGATGGCGGCAGTGGGGACCTGCCCGCTGATGATCACCATGGGAATGCTGTCCATGTAGGCGGTGGCAATGCCGGTGACCGCGTTGGTCAGACCTGGGCCTGACGTGACCAGCGCCACGCCCACCTCGCCGGTGGCACGTGCAAAGCCGTCCGCCGCATGCACGGCTGCCTGCTCGTGACGCACCAGAACGTGCTGAATGGTGTCCTGCTTGTAGAACGCGTCGTATATGTGGAGAACTGCGCCGCCGGGGTAGCCCCAGACGTAATTCACACCTTCGGCCTGAAGGGCCTTGACGAGTATCTCGGCGCCGCGGAGGTCTTGGGGAGAGGTGCCGGACACAGCGGCAGCGGAGGCCAGTTCGGCCTTGTTGATTTCCATGATGAACCTTTCGAGAATTTCTCTAACGAAAAACCTTGGGTGCCTCTCGACCAACTCTTGTGAAGCGGTGTCGAGACTTGAGGCCAATGACCATGGGCAGAGACATACCCTGCCGGGCCTTGACCCGTTTGCCTTGTTTTGAATTGCAGCCACCGATTATCGCACTGCATTGCGCCGGGCTGTTTCACCCAACGCCTTCCCAGACGGAAATTCACTGCTTTTTGCCGCAATGCGACAATCCCATCCTGCCATACAGCCCGTCCGAACCCGAACCGGCACTCGATTCAGCGCCTGAAGCCTCCCAGATGCGCTGTCCACATGACGGCGTCAGCACCCATGACCTCCTCACTCGCCCAAGACACTCCTGATCAAACTTCCGCCCAAGGAGCGGGCGACGCCCTCACCGCCCCTTCCCTGAAGCGCCGCATGGCCTGCTGGCTGTACGAAGGCATGTTGATGTTCGGGGTGGTGTTCATTGCGGGGTACCTGTTTTCCACCCTCACCCAGACCCGCCACGCGCTTGACAACCGGCACATGCAACAGGCGTTCCTGTTTGTGGTGTTTGGGATCTATTTCACTTGGTTCTGGGCCAGGGGGCAGACCCTGGCCATGAAGACATGGCATATCCGGGTGGTCGACCGGGCAGGTCGGCCGCTGACGCAGGCACGCGCCCTTTGGCGTTATGTGCTGTCGTGGTTGTGGTTCCTGCCGCCGCTTGCTGCGGGCGACATGTTTTCCCTGTCCGGTGCGGAAGTGTCGGTGTTGACGCTGGGATGGATTGCCATCTGGGCCATTCTTTCCCGCTTTCACACCCAGAAGCAGTTCTTGCACGACGCTCTGGCCGGGACACGCCTGGTGCACTTCCAGCCACCACCCCCACCCAAGCGCCCTGCCCGCGCCTGAATCAACCCATTTGCAGTTTGAACCATGCACAAGGAAGCTGTGGGCGCACAAAAGCAACGAACGGGGCTGAACCGGATCGTGCATGCCTTGGGGTATTCGGTGGCAGGTCTGCGTGCGGGATGGTCAGAGACCGCGTTCCGTCAGGAAGCCATGCTGGCGGTGTGCCTGGTACCGCTGGCGTTCTTTGTGGGAACCAACTGGCTGGAAGTGGCCGTCCTCTGTGCGGTGGTCATCTGGGTCATGGTGGTGGAGCTGCTCAACACGGGCATCGAAACCGCCATCGATCGCATCGGCCCGGAATGGCATGACCTGTCCAAGCGCGCCAAGGACATGGGCAGCGCTGCTGTCTTGTTGAGCCTCCTGCTGTGTGCGGGTGTCTGGGCTGCTGCCATTTGGCATCGCCTGAGCTGATAGAGTGGGCCACTCCGTGCAAGCATCCTTCCCCCTCTGCGTCTATTGCGGGTCGCGCCCTGGTGCCCGTCCTGAATTCACCGAAGTGGCTCGAGCCACGGGCCACTGGATTGGTGCGCATGGCGGCCAGCTGGTGTACGGTGGCGGTCGCAACGGACTCATGGGCACCATTGCCCAGGCCACACTCGATGCGGGTGGTCGCGTGGTCGGCGTGATTCCCAAGGCACTGGTGGAGAAAGAGTGGGCCAATCACGCTTGCACCGAGCTGCATGTGGTTGAAACCATGCACGAACGCAAGCGCCAGATGGCCGAACGTTGTGATGCGTTTCTGGCCCTGCCCGGTGGCATTGGGACGTTTGAGGAGTTTTTTGAGGCCTGGACCTGGCGGCAGCTGGGGTACCACGACAAACCGGTTGGCTTGCTCAACACCGGCGGCTACTACGACGGGTTGATGAGCTTCCTGCGCAGCACCGTGGAGCAAGAATTCATGGGTGGGTGGCAGATGGACCTGATTCAGGTGGATTCCGACGTGCACCGCCTGATACCGGAACTGATACAGGCGGCAGGGTTTTCGCCTGAGTCGCGACTTGACGAGATCTAGACAGGGACCGGCCAGCGCGAGAGGCGCGTCCCCGCGCCGAACTCACACAGCCGTTTCGTCTTCCTCGCCCGTGCGAATGCGGACCACACGCTCCACGGACGTCACGAAGATCTTTCCGTCACCGATCTTGCCGGTGCGCGCGGCACGAACGATGGCGTCGACACAGCGATCCACATCGTCGGTCTTCACGACGACTTCCACCTTGACCTTGGGCAGAAAATCCACCACGTACTCCGCGCCACGGTAGAGTTCCGTATGTCCTTTCTGACGGCCAAAGCCCTTGACTTCGGTCACTGTCAGTCCAGTGACACCTTGCTCAGCCAAAGCTTCGCGCACCTCTTCGAGTTTGAAGGGTTTGATGACGGCGGTGATCTGCTTCATGAGACGCTCTCCGGGTGCGAAAAAGAAAAAAAGGTGACGAAAACTTTAACACGCATCCCTCATCCTCACGCCGCACCGGGACGTGTTCGGGATCCGGACTGCCCCAGACCAGCATGCGCCCAATTGTGCTGAAATCACCCCCCAAACTCTTCTTCGGCGCCATGCATCCCAGCCTGCTTCCCCACCACGTTCCGATTGCAGTGACCTACCGAGGAGGCCACCCAGAAAACATTCATCATGGGTCGGTTGCCGTTGTCGACGCTCAGGGGCGCTTGATCGCCAGCGCCGGAGACGTGATATCGCCCATGTTCACGCGCTCATGCCTCAAGCCTTTTCAGGCCTTGCCGCTGATTGCGCAGTGGTCGAACCGGTACGGACTGGAGGAACCGGATCTGGCGCTGCTTTGCGCGAGCCACAACGGCGAGCCGATGCATGCGGATCGCGTCGCGGCACTTCTGTCCCGATTTGGCGCCGGTGAAAGCGATCTCGCCTGCGGTACCCACGCCCCGTACTTTTTTGGTGCAACCGGCCAGACCCCTGCGCCAGGAGCCCGCTACACATCGCTGCACCACAACTGCTCAGGCAAACACGGCGGCATGTTGATGTTGGCCCATGCGCTGGGTGCGCCGCTGGCAGGCTATCTGGACGTGGACCACCCGGTTCAGCAACAGATCGTGCAAAGCGTGAGCCACTTTTCAGGCTTGCCCGCAGACAAGCTGATCAGGGGCACGGACGGCTGCAGCGCGCCGAACTACGCCATGCCGCTCGAAGCGCTGGCGCGTGCATTTGCCAAGCTGACTTTGACCGAACCCGACCCCATTTATGGCGACACGCCACATCGCATCGCCAAGGCCATGAGCAAGCACCCAGAATGGGTCAGTGGTCAGGGGCGCAACGATCTGACCCTGATGAATGCGGGCGGCGGCGACTGGGTGAGCAAGGTTGGCGCCGATGGGGTGCAGGTTCTTGCCAGCTTCAGCCGCGGCGTGGCGATCGCCGCAAAGTGCAGCGACGGCATGCTCACGCCGTTGATGGTTGCCTTTGTCTCGGTACTCGAGCAGCTGGGCTGGCTGGATGAAGGGCGTCGCGCGGCACTGTCTTCGCTGACGCCGCCACCACTGAAGAACTCGGCAGGCATCGAGGTGGGCGACATGCGCCCGGTGGTGACACTGCGTTTCGGCAGCTGAGGTAAAGCAGGCAGGCCGCTCTTGCGCACCACAAAAGCCCCCACCTCAATTCAGATTGACGTCATGCCCGGTACTTGCTCGTGATCGGGTAGCGCCAGTCTTTGCCAAAGCTCCGGTGCGTGACCCGGATACCTACCGGTGCCTGCCGACGCTTGTATTCATTGATGCGGATCAGCCGCACCACCTTGTCCACATCGGCCGCATGGAACCCCTTGGCCACGATCTCGGCGGGACTGCGGTCGTTCTCCATGTAGAGCTCGATGATGGCGTCGAGCACGGCATAGTCCGGCAGGCTGTCCTGGTCCTTCTGGTCAGGCCGCAATTCAGCGCTGGGCGGACGCGTGATGATCCGTTCCGGGATCGGGTTGGCGCCGGTGCCATAGGGATCGTGGGCGTTTCGCCACCGGGCGAGCTTGAACACCATGGTCTTGGCCACATCCTTGATGACCGCAAAGCCGCCCGCCATGTCGCCATACAGGGTGCAGTAACCGGTGGCCATCTCGCTCTTGTTGCCTGTGGTGAGCACGATGCTGCCAAACTTGTTGGACAACGCCATGAGCAACGTGCCCCGGATGCGTGCCTGCAGGTTTTCTTCGGTGGTGTCTTCGGGCAAGCCTGCAAATTCGTCGGCGAGGCTAGCCTTGAAGGCCTCGAACTGGGGCGCGATCGAGATTTCGTCGTAGCGCACCCCCAGCCTCGACGCCATCTCACGCGCATCCAACCAGGAGATGTCGGCCGTGTAGGGGGACGGCATCATCACCGTGCGCACCCGGTCTTTGCCCAGCGCATCCACCGCGATCGCGAGCACCAGGGCCGAGTCGATTCCACCCGACAAACCCAGCAAGGCGCCGGGAAAGCCGTTCTTTCCCAGGTAATCCCGGACGCCCAGCACCAGCGCATGCCACAGATCGGCCTCTTGGCTGTGGTCCCGGTCGGTCGATGAAGCGATGTCCCAGCCATGGGACTGCCGGGTGAAACTGCAGTCAAAAAGGGCCTCTTCAAAGCTCACGGCACGCCCTGCCAGGGCGCCGTCTGCCGACAGCACAAAGCTTCGCCCTTCGAACACGATTTCGTCCTGCCCGCCCACCAGATGCGCATAAACCAGCGGCAAGCCCGTGGCCAACACACGCTGGCGCATGGTGGCCTCCCGCTCGCCTCCTTTGCCAGTGTGAAACGGCGATGCATTGATGACAGCCAGGATCTCGGCGCCGGCACGTCTGGCGTCGGCGGCGGGCTCTTCAAACCAGGCGTCTTCACAGATGAGCAGGCCGACCCGCACGGTCTCCCCCTCAGCGGTCGGCACGTCGAACACACAGGTTTCATCACCAGGCACGAAGTACCGGCGCTCGTCGAACACCTGGTAGTTGGGCAGCCTGCGCTTCGCATACGTGGCTTTCACCTGCCCCTCGAGCAGCACGCTGGCCGCGTTGTGAAGCTGGGCCACCGAGCTGCTGCGGTCCCGCACCGCCTCATTGATCGGCTCAGCGATGCGGGCCGGGTGTCCCACCACCAGATGCAGCCCCTGAAGACCTGCGGTCGCGCTGGCAATGGCTTTCAAGGCATCATCACAGGCGTCAATGAACGCGGGTCGCAAAAACAGGTCTTCTGCGGCGTAACCGCAGGTGGCCAGTTCAGGGGTCAGCAACAAACGCACACCCTTGGCGTGGGCCTGATGCGCCGCCTCGATGATTTTCTGGGCATTGCCCACCATGTCGCCCACCACGAAGTTGAGCTGGGCCACACAAATTGAGAGTGTCATGCAGTCAAGAATTGAAACAGCATCGGCCGCTGAAACAGGAAGATTGGCGGAGCGATTTCAGCTGGCGCCAATGCATGGCTTCCTGGCGTTTCCGGGAGCCTGCAATTGACGCGATCGAATTATGTCACCCGGGTTTGTTCCTCGCCGATGGAGGTGCCGGCAGAGAGCTGGAATGCCCTGCTGAAGCACGAGGCCGACCCCAGCCCTTTCATGCGGCATGAGTACCTGGCTGCCCTGCATCTGAGCGGTTGCGCAGGACCGCGGGCCGGATGGCAAGCCCAGTTCGTGACGCTCTGGGAGGGCGATCGCCTCTGCGCCGCCTGCCCCATGTATTTGAAGAATCACTCTTATGGCGAGTACGTTTTCGACTGGGCCTGGGCCAACGCATACAGCCAGCACGGCCTGGACTACTATCCCAAGGCGCTGGTGGCCGTGCCGTTCACGCCGGTGCAAGGTGCACGGCTGCTGGCGGTGAATGCCCACGCCCGGTCAGCCCTGGTGCAAGCCCTGCTCGAGCACGCGGGCCAGGAAGATCTCTCTTCGCTGCACCTGCTCTTCGTGAATGCAGAGGACGTGGAGGCTTGCGAGGCCCACGGCCTGATGCTTCGCCACACGGTGCAGTTTCACTGGCAGAACGGTGGATCGGGTGCTGGCCAGTACACCACCTTCGAACATTTCCTCGCCAGCCTGCAGCAGGAAAAGCGCAAGAAAATCCGCCAGGAACGCAAGAAGGTCGCTGAAGCGGGTGTGACGTTTCGCTGGAGCCGGGGTCGCGACATTGGCCCCGCAGATTGGGGTTTCTTTTACAGCTGCTATGAACGTACCTACCTGGAGCATGGCAACGCCCCCTACCTGAATCGCGATTTTTTTCTTCGCATGGCGCAGACCATGCCGGAAAACTGGCTGCTGTTTGTGGCCGAACAGGCAGGGCAAGCCATCGCCTGCAGCCTCATTGCCATCGATCCGGCCCGGGGCGTGGCCTATGGTCGTTACTGGGGCGCGCTGGAGCGGGTGGATTGCCTGCACTTTGAAGCTTGTTACTACCAGCCGATTTCCTGGTGCATCGAGCATGGCTACAGCCGATTTGAAGGTGGCGCCCAGGGTGAGCACAAGATGGCCAGGGCGCTGCTACCGATCAAGACCACCAGCGCCCATTGGCTCACGCACCCTGCTTTCGCCGATGCGGTGGAACGATTTCTCGCGCGCGAGGGGCAAGGTATCGACCAATATGTGCGCCACCTGGAGGCGCGAAGCCCGGTCAAGCGAGTGTCCTTGCTGCCGCAAGCAGTCCAGATTGCAGAGTCGAAGGAGGACTGAGCGTATCGTTTCAACTGGGGCCTTGATGGCTCGCTACACTAGCGCCAGATGAACGAATCGGACGCCTTCTTCACTCAAACCATCGTGGGCGCACCATTTTCTGTGGTGCTTGGTCGGCGCCTCGGCCCGAAAGAGCTGGCCGCGGCCGGCCTCGAAGTCAATCTGAAGACGGGCACCCACCAGCTCAGCGAAACCTGGCAGGACTGGCTGGTGCTCGACCACACCACCGATAAACCTGGACGGTCTCGCCGTCTTCCCGGCAAAGGCCGTTTGTGGATGGAACGGCATGCGCTGTGGCTGGCTGGGATCGGCTTGTTGTCGCTGCTTGTTTCCGGTGGCTTCTGGACATTGAAGTCATGGCTCTGAAGACTCCCCAGGACACACTCACGCTCGATCCGGTGGCCATGAATGTGGTCAACCGCGTGGCAGCGGGCAGCCAGCTCGGCGGAGAACTTCGCTTCGAGGGTGGCCTGCTGGTGCAAGGCGACTTGTCCGGACTCCTTCACGTCAACGGCAACCTCATCGTCTGGACGGGAGGCGTTGTCAGGGGCCGCATCCGTGTCACTGGCGATCTGTATCTGTTCGGGCGCTTGGGTTCGCCGGACGCAGGCCCGAACGCCACCACGCTGGAATGCCAGGGCATGGCGTATGTCGCCAACACGGGCATCTCCACGGGCACGCTGATGGCCCGGCGGCTGCAGCTGTACGAGGGTGCCGACTTGCAAGGACCGTTCAAGACGCTCAAACTGGGCGACAAACTGCCGGTGCTGCACGACGTTCACACAGGCAAGCACCGATGAAATCCCAGCGCTACCTGCACCCCGACCGCCACCTTGAACAGGACCAGGAATATCTCGACATGAACGACCAATTTGCGCCAAACAGTCCGTCCGACCATAACGAGCAGTACGCTGCGGATGGGGAATACCAGCAGGACACACAGGACCAGCCGGTAACCCAGATGGAAGTGGACGTAGGCAATGCCATGCCGCCTTCGCAACCTGCACACCTGCCTCTGCTAAAGCCAGAAACCCAGGCATTGCCCTTGCTGGATGCACAAGAAGCCGGAGCGGCGCGCAGCATGGTCGCAGAAGGCATGCGGTTTGTCGGCAATGCGGAGCTTCGAGGCCCCTGCAGCATTGGCGGACACATCGAAGGCAATATCAAACAGGCGCCGAATGTGCAGGTGGCCGTGGTGGTGACCGAGTCCGGACGTGTCAAGGGCGACATCACGGCGCACAAGATCTCGGTAATGGGGCACACGGACGGCATCCTCGACTCGGGCCAGGGCGAAGTGTCGTTGCACGACACCGCCAGCGTGCATGGTCTTGTGCGCTACGGCCGCATTCAGGTCAATGGCGCGGATCTCAACGCCACGCTGGAACGAGCCACGCCCTCTTCCCCACAGAACTGACAGGTCTGTCAGACTCCATGCCGTGGACAAGCACCGTCCAGACCGTCGATGCGACGACGGGAAATGCACCCCTGCCGGATTCAGAGCGACTCCGTCGCGAAGCCTTGCAAAGAAGCTGGCAGCGCGACAAGGAGGTGAGCCGCCGAAGGTTGCGGATGCGATGGACTGTCTGGGCGCTTTGCCGGTACGGTTTGCCGGTGCTCCTGGTCCTGGCAACGGCCATGGCGGTTTGGATCTGGGGATTGCCACACTTGAGTGCGACCCTCGCGGCAATGACTGGACATGTTGGCTCAACGCGTGTGATCCCGGGCCCAGCCGCCACCAGCCCCGCAATACCTCTGGTACCAGACCCTCTTCCTGCCACGCAAGCTCCCGTGGGTGGTACCTCGCAAGGCGAGGCGCCGCCGGTACCCCCTGGATATGGTGATGGTTCGGATGATCCCATCAAGCTGCGCCGTGAAGGCGACATCCCTTCTTCGAACAAACTGGAAGAAGACAACGCCAGCCTCGAAGACACCGACACCACGAATACCCCCATCCCAGAACTCAAGCCCGACATCGGGCTGCACAGCAAGGAGCCTTGATCCATGAATGAGAACCCCACCCCCACCCGGCTGGTTCCTGTCGACCGCCTCACGGCCATCACCAGCCTGATTGCGGAAGGTGCCGTGTTCGAAGGCAACTTCCACACCTCCAGCGATCAAGGCATCAAGGTCGATGGCCGGCTGCTGGGCAACATCACCTTTGAATCCGGAGGCACCCTGCATGTCGGCGCCACCGGTGTGATCGAAAACACCCGGCTCGAAGCCGACTACGTGTTCATCGAGGGCAAGGTGGTCGGCACGGTGATCGCACGAAAGGCGCTGGAGATCACGGGCTCGGCCACGCTGATCGGTGACGCAAGCTACGACGACCTGATCGACATGCACCCGCGAGCACGGGTGCGCGGCAAGATCGAATACCGCGGCGACATCGACGCAGAGCAACGCTGAAACCTGCCGGCTGAAAAGGAAAAGGGCCTGCCAGGAGTACATCCGGCAGGCCCTTGTTCTTGAGCAAGTGATTGAAAAATCAGCCTGGCAGTTTGTTGTAGTTGGCCACGCCGTCCAGAATTTCCTTGTGTGCGGCTTCCGGGCCTTCCCAGCCCAGGATCTTGACCCACTTGCCTGGCTCCAGGTCCTTGTAGTGCTCAAAGAAATGCTGGATGGTGTTCAGGCGCATCGGGTTGAGATCTGATGGCTTTTGCCATTGGGTGTAGATGGACAGGATTTTGTCGATCGGCACCGCGAGCACCTTGCCATCTTCGCCGGCTTCGTCCTGCATTTTCAGGATGCCGATGGCGCGGCAAGGCACCACCACACCAGGAATCAGCGGCACCGGCGTGATCACCAGCACGTCGACCGGGTCGCCGTCACCGGAAAGGGTTTTGGGCACATACCCATAGTTGGTGGGGTAGTGCATGGCCGTGCTCATAAAGCGGTCCACGAAGATGGCCCCGGTTTCCTTGTCCACTTCGTATTTGATCGGGTCGGCGTTCATCGGAATTTCGATGATCACGTTGAACGACTCGGGGACATTGTTGCCAGGGGTGACGTTGTCAAGGGACATGTTGATTGCCGAAGGTTGATAAAAAATGGGAACAGGCTGAGAGCGGGGTACGGGTCGGGGTGCACCGGAAGTAAGCCCTAGGATTTACCCTGATTTTACTGATTCCAGCCTTACTCCCAGCTACGGATCGATTCTCACCTGACGCCATGGCCTTCCCACGAAGCGCAATTCCAGCTAAATTGCTGGCGTTGGCCAATCGTCCTTCTCACCGCTTTGCTGCGCACCGAGACGGCAACGAGGAAGCAACGCAGCGGGGGCATCCCCGGAGGCGTTGCCCCCTCCAAGTCGAAACAGCAGGAGAAACTAATGGTTGGTCAAAGTGCGCTGATATTTGCGTTGGTGTGTGGGCTGGTGGCCGTGATCTACGGCTTCTGGTCCAGAAGCTGGATTCTTTCCCAGGACGCGGGCAACGCCCGAATGCAAGAGATCGCTGGAGCGATCCAGACTGGAGCAGCTGCCTATCTGGCCCGCCAATACAAGACCATTGCCATGGTCGGCGTGGTGCTGACGGTATTGATCGGCGTGTTTCTGGATGGCCTGAGCGCAGTCGGTTTCGTGCTGGGTGCGGTACTCTCGGGAGCCTGTGGCTTCATCGGCATGAACATCTCCGTGCGGGCCAACGTGCGCACGGCCCAGGCGGCGACCAAGGGTATTGGGCCTGCGCTGGACGTGGCATTTCGCGGTGGCGCCATCACCGGCATGCTGGTGGTGGGCCTGGGGCTGCTGGGTGTGGCGGGCTTCTTCTGGTTCCTTGTGGGCAACGGCAACCTCACGCCGGTCCAGGATCTTGCCAAGCTGCTCAATCCACTGATCGGCTTTGCTTTCGGCTCTTCGCTGATTTCCATCTTTGCCCGACTGGGCGGTGGCATCTTCACCAAGGGCGCCGACGTGGGCGCGGACCTGGTGGGCAAGGTGGAGGCCGGTATTCCTGAGGACGACCCGCGCAACCCCGCCGTGATTGCCGACAACGTGGGCGACAACGTGGGCGACTGTGCCGGTATGGCCGCCGACCTGTTTGAAACCTATGCGGTCACGTTGATCGCCACCATGGTGCTGGGCGCACTCATGGTGGCGGCCGCCCCCATGCAGGCGGTGCTGTACCCGATGGTGCTGGGCGGCGTGTCCATTCTGGCGTCCATCGTTGGGTGCTTCTTCGTGAAGGCCAGCCCGGGCATGAAGAATGTGATGCCCGCGCTGTACAAGGGCCTGGCCATCGCCGGCGTGCTTTCGCTGATTGCCTTCTGGTTCGTGACCGGCTGGATCATGCCGGACAACGCCATCACCGCCACCGGCAGCCAGCTGCGCCTGTGGGGCTCCTGTGCGGTGGGTCTGCTGCTCACGGCGGTGCTGGTCTGGATCACCGAGTTCTACACCGGTACGCAGTACTCCCCTGTCAAACACATTGCCCAAGCGTCCACCACCGGTCACGGCACCAATATCATCGCTGGCCTGGGCGTGTCCATGCGTTCCACCGCATGGCCCGTGCTGTTCGTCTGCGGCGGCATCCTGGCCTCCTACCAGCTGGCTGGCCTTTACGGCATTGCCGTGGCCGCCACCGCCATGTTGAGCATGGCGGGCATCGTGGTGGCCCTCGACGCCTACGGCCCCATCACCGACAACGCCGGCGGCATTGCCGAAATGGCCGAATTGCCCAGCAGCGTGCGCGATGTGACCGACCCGCTGGACGCCGTGGGCAACACGACCAAGGCCGTGACCAAGGGCTATGCCATCGGCTCGGCCGGTCTGGCCGCCCTGGTGCTGTTTGCCGACTACACCCACAAGCTTGAAACCTACGGCCATCAGATCACTTTCGATCTGAGCGACCCGATGGTGATCGTGGGCCTGTTCATCGGCGGCATGATCCCCTACCTCTTTGGCGCCATGGCAATGGAAGCGGTGGGCCGGGCAGCGGGTGCCGTGGTGGTGGAAGTTCGGCGACAGTTCAGGGACATTCCCGGGATCATGGAGGGCACAGCCAAGCCCGAGTACGGCCGCGCGGTGGACATGCTGACCACGGCAGCCATCAAGGAAATGGTGATACCCAGCCTGCTGCCGGTGGTGGTGCCGATTCTGGTGGGCGTGTTCCTTGGCCCCAAGGCCCTGGGCGGCCTGCTCATGGGCACGATCGTCACCGGCCTCTTTGTGGCCATTTCCATGTGCACCGGTGGCGGCGCATGGGACAACGCCAAGAAGTACATTGAAGACGGCCACCATGGTGGCAAGGGCAGCGAGGCCCACAAGGCCGCTGTCACGGGCGACACGGTGGGAGATCCCTACAAGGACACCGCCGGACCGGCCGTGAACCCCTTGATCAAGATCATCAACATCGTGGCCTTGCTGATCGTGCCTCTGTTGCCACTGGCCTGAGGCGGCACATCCGCCCACCGATCGGCCCGCTTCAGCGGGCCGATCTTTTTCTGGCAGCCGCCAGGCGCACTACCGATCCTTCAAGTGTGCGTGTGTCAACGCGCGGACCACCTCGCCGGCTGCCGACGAAAGGACCTGGAGTTGCTCGGCCTCCCCCTTTTCGATGGCCTCCAGCACCAACTCATTGATGCCGCCAACGGCGGCCAGCGCCATGGTTCGGCTCAGCGCCGGCGGCAGCGACGCCGACCCGTCGATGACGCTGCCGCCAGACGGCTCTGCCAGAGGCGCGTTGACCGTCTCCAGCATGAAGTCCGCCAGGTGCTGCATGACTTCCCGTCGGACCTGCATGCCGGCCGGACCCAACTGATGGATTTCAACGAACAGCGTGCGCACCAATGCAGGCCCAGCCGCCAGATGGGCGAAATAGGTGCTCAAGGCATGCTCAACCTGCGCCTGCCATGGCTTGTCGGGCGCCAGAGACGAGCGCAGGGCTTGCAATGCTGCATGGCTGGCCGACCGGTACAACGCAAGAAAGCAGGCGTCCTTGCTTTCGAAGTTTTCGTAGAAGGTTCGCTTGGAGACGCCAGCTTCCCGCACGATGTCTGCAATGGTTGCTTCCGCATAACCCTTGCGGGCAGCCACATCGGCCATGGCCTTCAATAGCCTGAAGCGGTGTTCGGTGGGTGTTCTGAGTGGCTCGCGGAGTTCGGGCTGGTTCATCCGTGCAAATGGTAGAGGTGCACGCATGTGTCGCGAAGCGCCGTTACCGACATTTGCGCAATCATGCGCCGCCCGGCGGGTTTTCGGTTGACAGGCGTGGCCACATCCGTCAGAGTGGAACCGCCCATGGTACCAATCGGTACCAGCGCTGGTTTTTTAACGTCCTCCTGAACATTCATGACCGCACTCGTCGTCCGCCGCCTCCTGATCGACCTCACACAGCCGGTCGACCGCCATTGGTGCAATGGCGACCCCTTCCTGACCGCCTGGTTCAACGCCTTGTCCATGAGCTTTCCCGTCGGCGAACAGTTCTTCATCGATGCCGTGCGCAATGGGTTCAAGCAACTGCCCGAGCCAGAACAAGTTGCTTTCAACACCGAAATCAAAGGCTTCATAGGCCAGGAAGCCACGCACCGGCGCATTCATGCCTTGTTCAACGCCCAAATCGAAAAACACGGCCTCGTCAATGAATGGGAGCCCCGGGCCCGCAAGCGACTTCGTCTGCTGGAGGGAACCGATCCCAGGCATGGCCTGGCCATCACGGCGGCAAACGAGCATTTCACCGCACTGTTTGCTGAGTGGCTGCTGTCCCACCCCACCCTGCTTGACGGCTGCGAACCGCGACTCAAGGCCCTCTGGCAATGGCACAGCGCCGAGGAAGCCGAGCACAAATGCACCGCGTTTGCCCTCTACCAGCAGCTGGGCGGAAGCCAAGCCTGGCGAACCCGCTGGATGCGCAGGGTCACACTCATTTTCCTGACCGACACCCTGCGCCAAACGGCAGACAACCTGAAGCGGGATGGCACCCTTTGGCAGTGGCGCACCTGGCGCAGCGCAGGGCGGCACCTTCTTGGCAAGCAAGGGCTGCTGCGCTGCACCTTCAGACCCTGGCTCGCGTATTTCAAGCCGGACTTCCACCCCAACCAGCAAAACAGCGACTTGTCGAGCCACTGGCTGAAACAAAACGCCCAGCTCTACACCAAGGTCGAAACAGCCTGAAGGGCCATATGAAACGGCGTGGCTCTGCCTTTTGCATGAGCAACCGCGACGGATAGACCCCATGCCGCCTGGGCTCGCTCCCACCCTGCGGTCTCAGGTCCACCATAATCGTGACATGTCGGAACGAGTCATTCCTCTTGTTGATCAGCGCCTGGCGGCGATTCCCGTGCCACTTCCTGCGGCATCTGAACCCGCGACAGGCCTGCTCATTGATGCACTGGGGCGCCCTCTGCGGGACCTGCGCATCAGCGTCACCGACCGGTGCAATTTCCGCTGCAGCTACTGCATGCCCAAGGAAGTCTTTGACAAGGACTATCCCTACCTGCCCCACAACGCACTGCTGAGCTTTGAAGAAATCACCCGGGTGGCCCGGCAGTTCGTGGCACACGGCGTGCAGAAAATCCGGCTCACCGGCGGGGAACCCTTGCTGCGCAAGAACATCGAGATCCTGATTGCGCAACTGGCCGAGTTGCGCACGGTCGATGGGCATCCGCTGGACATCACCCTGACCACCAACGGCTCGCTGCTGGAGCGCAAAGCCGCATCGCTCAAGGCGGCGGGTCTGCAGCGCGTGACCGTGAGCCTTGACGGCCTGGACGACACCATCTTCCGCGCCATGAACGACGTGGACTTCCCGGTGGAAGATGTGCTTCGTGGCATCGAGGCGGCACGCCAAGCCGGCCTGGGGCCCATCAAGGTCAACATGGTGGTCAAGCGCGGGACCAACGATCACGAAATACTGCCCATGGCACGCCACTTCATGAACTCCGGCGTGGTGCTGCGCTTCATCGAATACATGGATGTAGGTGCCACCAATGGCTGGCGCATGGACGAAGTCATGCCCAGCGCCGAAGTCATTGCCCGCATCCGCTCGGAGCTCCCCCTTGTCCAGCTCGACCCGGCAGCGCCGGGCGAAACCGCCGAGCGCTGGGGCTATGCCGACGCGCACGGCAAACATGACACCCAAGCCGGTGAAATCGGCGTCATCAGCAGCGTGACGCAAGCCTTTTGCAGCGACTGCAACCGCGCACGCCTGTCGACCGAGGGCAAGCTCTACCTGTGTCTGTTCGGCACGCAGGGCCACGATCTCAAGCCTCTTGTTCGAGGCACCGCCACGGACGAACAATTGGCCGCCGCCATCGCAGCGATCTGGCGTCCGAGGCGCGACCGGTATTCGGAGCTGAGGGCAAGCCTTCCACCGGACGTGACGGCGGGCACCAGCCGGCGGATCGAAATGAGCTACATCGGCGGATGAGCGGACCGCATTGCGCTGCTCACTTGAATCGCCGTGAGTCCCACCTTGGGTGCTCCCACGTTTTGATCGTGGTCCTTCCTCCCACTTGTCTTCCCTGAAATGATCCATTCCCACCAAATCACCGGTCTCGTGCTTGCTGGCGGTCGCGGCTCCCGCATGGGTGGCGCCGACAAGGGGCTGCAAAACTTCAACGGTACACCCTTGGCCATGCACACCTTGCTGCGGCTGCAAATGCAGGAAGGCGATCTGCTGGCAGAACAAATGATCAATGCCAACCGCAATCTGGCGGCTTACGAGGCGTTCGGGGTGCCGGTGTGGCCAGACACCCTGGACGACTTCGCCGGACCGTTGGCCGGATTCATGACCGGCCTGGAGCGCTGCGAGACGCCCTACTTGCTGACGGTGCCCTGCGATACCCCGCTGTACCCGCTGGACCTGGCTGTGCGGCTGGCGCAGGCCTTCGAAAAGGAAGACACCGAAATCGCCATGGCCGCCGCGCGGGAGGAAGACGGACAACTGCGCGCCCAACCGGTGTTCTGTTTGCTGAAGCTCGAATTGCTGGAGAGCCTCACGGCGTTCACCCAGGGCGGAGGTCGAAAGATCGATCGGTGGACAGCAGAGCACCACACCGTGATCGTCCCGTTTGATCTGCCTGCTGACGATCCAAGGGCATTCTTCAACGCCAATACGCTGGCCGAGCTGCACGCGCTTGAAAACCCCTGAGAGGCAGAGTGCGTCTGAGCGCCTTTCACTGCCACCCGCTTCGCACCCCATGAAAACGATCGATCAAATCGCAGCTGAACTTCAGGGATACGATCCCCAGTCACTCAGCGCCGACCGCGTCAACGACTTTCTCGCCAGACTGGTGGAACCGGTGTCGGAGCGTGAGTCGGTCAACGTCCTCGATGCGCTTGACCGGGTGCTGGCAGAAGACGTCATCTCTCCCATCAGCGTGCCACCCCATGACAACTCGGCCATGGACGGCTTCGCATTCGACAGCCGCCAACTTGCGCCAGGCAAGGACCTGACCCTCCGCGTCGTGGGCACCGCCTTCGCAGGCAAGGCCTGGCAAGGCACGGTGGGCACGGGCGAGTGCCTGAAGATCATGACCGGCGCGATCATGCCGCCCGCGCTGGACACAGTGGTCCCTCTGGAATTTGTTCAAATGCAGGGCGATGCCATCACCCTGCCCGCCAACGCAGTGCAGCCTGGCGACAACCGGCGCCTGCTGGGAGAAGACCTCATGGCGGGGCAACCCGCACTGAGCCAGGGGCAACGGCTGGGGCCTGCCGCCCTCGGCCTGGTCGCCAGTCTGGGCTTGCCTTCGGTGAACGTCTACCGACGCATCCGTGTGGCCTATTTCTCCACCGGGGATGAGATCCTGAGCCTGGGCGATGAGCCCCGCGAGGGGGCTGTTTTCGACAGCAACCGCTACACCGTGTTCGGCCTGCTCACCCGCATGGGTGCAGAGGTGATCGACATGGGTGTGATCGGCGATGACCCCGTGCTGCTGGAGGCCGCTTTCCGTGACGCCGCGGCCAGAGCCGACGCCATCATCACCAGTGGTGGGGTGAGCATGGGCGAAGCCGATCACACCAAGGCCATGATGAAAAAAGTGGGTGATGTGGCTTTCTGGCGCATCGCCATGCGCCCAGGCAGACCGATGGCGGTGGGCCGGATTGTTGGCCCCCACGCTCCACCGCTGCGCGGGTCGCTGCCCCCCGAGGGGGCTGACCTTGCTGGGGGCGGCCCTGCGCTGCGGTCGGATGTCCCCCACACTCCACCGCTGCGCGGGTCGCTGCCCCCCGAGGGGGCTGAACCTGCCTTGGGGCGGCCCGGCGGCAGTCTCGCTGAAAGTGAAAAGTCCGCGTTGCTGTTCGGCCTGCCAGGCAATCCAGTCGCGGTCATGGTCACCTTTCTGGCATTCGTTCGACCGGCGTTGCATCGCCTCATGGGTTGCACCGCCAGTGAGCCGGTCCTGCTGAAGGCCCACTCCATAGAGTCATTGCGCAAGAAGCCCGGTCGCACCGAGTATCAGCGTGGTGTCGTGTTTCGCACTGCGGATGGTGCCCTGCAGGTCCGCACGACTGGCAATCAGGGCTCTGGCGTTTTGAGTTCGATGGTTCAGGCCAATGGCCTGATCGTGTTGCACCACGATCAGGGCAATGTGGCCGCGGGTGATCCTGTGGATGTGATGATGTTCGAGGGGGTCGTGTAGGCCAACCGCTCGGAGTCACAGCGTACCGGACCGCCGCGTGAACGCCCTTCAATAGCGCAGTCGCCCACCGCTGGTGACCACCCCGATATCAACGAAACCGCTGCCGGTGTTTTCCTTCGAGAAGTTCACACGGTAGCCACCAAAATCCATCTCGCCAGCAGCGCGAAGCCCGCGCGCCAGGGTTTCGGGCCGTATGTCGGCGCCACTTCGACGCAGACCCTCCACAAGCACCCGCGCCACGATGTAACCCTCCAGATGGAAGCTGCTGAATTGGGTGAGCGCGGGGTCCAGTGCCTTCATGGCCGCAGCAAACTCGCGCTGCAACGGCAGCGTGCCACCCATGGGGTTGGGATAGGTCTGGGCAATGCCCACACCCCGGGCGGCCTCTTCGCCGGCCAGGCGCGCAATCAGGCCCGGAGGCACATACGACAAGGCAAATATCTGCTGCGTGACGTTGACACGGCGTAATTGGGTAATCGCGTCTGCCATGAACTTGGGGGAGCCAATGGTGACCACGCTCTGCGAATTGCCCGCTGCAACCGCTTTGGCAGCGGCCGCAATGGCGGTCTCTTCCGGCCCGGACTCGGTGGCCGCCACTTCCATTGCCGGCGTGCCCTGCGCCGCCGCCTGGACCATTTCAAGCCCCGAAGTGCCGATCGGGATGTTCTGGTGCAGCACATGCAGACGCGAAACGCCCAGCGTCCGTGCATGCTGAACAATTTTTTCAAGCTGCTGGCGATCACCTGCGCGCACGTGGAACAGGCGGGCATGTCCCGGCTCCCGCAACACCTCCGCACCTGGCACGGCATTCAGTATCAGCACATCGTGCTTGTCGAGCAGCTTGTCCTGCAGGACTTTCTGCATCGTGGCAGAACCCACCGGGGACAACAGTGCCACGGGTTTGCGCTGCATGGCCAGTTCGAGCTGCCTGGCAAATTCATCGGGACTGTATTTGTCGTCCACTTCAAAGAAGGCAATGCGCCGACCATTCACGCCACCCCGCGCGTTGATCTGGGCAAAGTAAGCCTTGGCGCCCAGGTTGATCTGATGCGCATCGGGCGCTGGCAACACCGTGAAGGGACCAATCTGGCCGACAACGATGTCCTGTGCTTGAACTGTGGACATCGCGAGCACTGCGCCTGCAGCCGCCACCAACCGAACCCAAACACGCAAAAAGGCGAAAGCCATCATTTGATATCTCTCAAAAAATCGCGAACGATAGCAGAGCTTCGTGTCCTGGCGCGGTAAAGCGCCGTGCTTTGCGGTTGAGAGACAACAGTTTTTTTGTGCTACTTGGCGGCAGGCGCTGGCCAGGCACCACCATCGGGCGCCATGCCTTCCACCGGGCGCCCACCAATGTGTTTTTTGGTGCGTGCCAACAAGGTGTACATGGTCGGCACCACAAAGATGGTCAGCAGGGTTCCCAGACTCATGCCGCCCACAATGACCCAGCCAATCTGCTGGCGGCTCTCTGCACCTGCACCGCTGGCCAATGCCAGGGGGATGGCGCCCAGCACCATGGCGCCTGTCGTCATGAGAATGGGGCGCAAGCGCAGCGCAGCCGACTGCTTCACGGCCTGCAGCTTGTCCATGCCCTGTTCCTGCATCTGGTTGGCGAACTCCACGATCAGAATGCCGTGCTTGGTGATCAGTCCGACCAGGGTGATCAGTCCGATCTGACTGAACACATTGAGCGTACCTCCCGTGAACTTGAGGGCCAGCAGGGCGCCCAGCATCGAGAGCGGCACACTCAGCATGATGATCAGCGGATCCACGAAGCTCTCGAACTGGGCCGCCAACACCAAGTAGATGAACAGCAGCGACAGTGCAAAAACGATGGCCAGCGAGCCCGATGACTTCCGGAACTCCCGACTCTGGCCATTGAGATCGGTCGTGTACCCTGCGGGCAGGATCTCGTCTGCAACCTGGTCCATGAATTGAAGCGCCTCACCCAGCGAATAGTCGGGTGAAATGTTCGCCGTAATGGAGGCGCTGCGGCGCTGGCCAAAGTGGTTGAGCTCCCGTGGCACCACCACCTCCCGTGTGGTCACCAGGGCTGCCAGCGGGATCATCGCGTCGCCCCGGCCCCGCACGAACAGTCGATCGATGTCTTCAGGTGTGCTTCGGTTGGCAGACACGGTCTGCACCACCACGTCGTACTGTTCTCCCTCGCGCTTGAAGCGTGTCACCGTGCGTCCCCCGAGCATGGTTTCCACCGTGCGGGCAATCACGTCCACCCCCACGCCCATGTCGGCTGCCCGCTCCCGGTCCACATCCATCCGGATCTCAGGCTTGTTCAGTCGAAGATCGGTGTCCACTTGAACGAACCCGGGGTTCTGCGCCAGCCTGTCCTGAAACTGCCTCACCGTCTTGGAGAGGTTTTCGTAGGTGTCGCTGGTCACGATCACGTAGTTGATGGGCCGCTCGCGAAAGCCCTGGCCCAGCGACGGCGGCGTGATCGGGAACGAGCTGACACCCGGAAGCGCGGCAATCTTTGGTGCAAGATCGCGGGCAATTTCCATGGTGGTCCGGTCGCGGTCTTCCCAATCCTTGCCACGCAGAATCACGCTGCCCTGCGCCACCGACGGATTTCCCACGATCGTAAAGACGCGCTCGAACTCGGGGTATTGGCCAGCAATGCCTTCAATGGCCTCGGCGTATTTTCGGGTGTAGGCCAGCGTGGCGCCGTCCGGCCCGTTGATGGTGGCCAGCACCACGCCCCGGTCTTCCATGGGCGCCAGTTCCTGGCGTATGGACCCCAGCAGCCACCAACTGCCCACCGCACTGGTCAACATCACGCCCACCACGATCCAGCGCACCCGCAGTGAAGCGCCCAGAACACGGGCGTAGCCTTTCGTGACCCGGGTGAGTTGGCGCTCCATGAACGCATCGAATCGGCCAGGCTGGGGGTTGTGCCGCAGCAGCTTGGAACACAGCATGGGCGAGAGCGTGAGCGCCACGAACCCGGACACGACGACTGCGCCCGCCAAGGCCAGTGCAAATTCGGCAAACAGGCGTCCGGTGCGCCCCGGTGTGAAGGCCAATGGTGCGTACACCGCCGCCAGCGTGAGCGTCATGGCCACCACGGCGAAACCGATTTCGCGCGCGCCCTTGATGGCTGCCTCGAAGGGTTTCATGCCTTCTTCAATGTGCCGGTAGATGTTCTCCAGCACCACGATCGAATCGTCCACCACCAGACCGATGGCCAGCACCAGCGCCAGCAGCGTGAGTGTGTTGATCGAGAAGCCGAACAATGCCATCAGCGCAAATGAGCCGATCAGGCTGACAGGGATGGTGACCAGCGGAATGATGGAGGCGCGAAGCGTACGCAGGAAAACGAAGATCACCAGGGCCACCAGCACCACCGCCTCGGCAATCGTGGTGTAGACGGCCTTGATGGATCGGTCGATGAAGATGGAGTTGTCGTTGGCGATCTCCACACGCACGCCGTCAGGCAGGTCCGCCTCAATGCGTGGCAGCATGTTCCGCACACCGGCGGAGAGTTCCAGTGGGTTGGCGGTGGCCTGCCGGATGACGCCCAGCGAAATCGCATCGCGACCGTTGTAGCGAACCGAGGTTCGTTCGTCCTGCGGCGCCTGCAGCACGCGCGCCACGTCACCGATCCGGATCGCCTGTCCGTTCACATTGCGAATCATGACCTCGTTGAACTGCTGCGGCGTGTGCAGATCTGTGGCAGCGGTGACGTTGAATTCGCGCAGCGCACTTTCGATGCGACCGGCGGGCACCTCCAGATTCGAGCGCCGCAGGGCATCCTCCACATCCTGCACGGTCAGCTTGTAGGCTGCCATGCGATCGGGGTCGAGCCAGATGCGCATCGAGTACCGACGCTCGCCGAAGATGCGCACATCGGCTGCGCCCGGCGCGGTCTGCAGCCTCGGCTTGACATAGCGATTGGCCAGATCGCTGAGTTCCAATGAGGTGAGCACGTCGGAGTTCAGCGCGAGCCAGACCACCGGCTGGGCATCGGCCTCCACCTTGGCGATCACGGGCTCGTCCGCGTCCTGGGGCAAGCGCTGTCGCACCCGGCTGACCTTGTCGCGCACATCTGCGGCGGCCGAATCGGGGTCGCGCTCCAGCTTGAAGCGCACCGTGATCTGGCTCTGCTCCTGGCGACTGATGGAGGTGATGATGTCCACGCCCTCAATGCCTGCCAGGGAATCCTCCAGCACCTTGGTCACCTGGGATTCGATCACCTCGCTGGAGGCGCCGCCCAGTCGGGTGCTCACCGTCACGGTCGGCTCGTCAATCTGCGGGTACTCCCGCACCGTGAGCCGGTCAAAAGACACCATGCCGACCAGCACCACCATCAGCGAGAGCACGGTGGAAAACACAGGGCGGCGGATCGATATTTCAGGCAATTGCATGCGCGCTGCTCCGTTGCGGGTAGGCCGGGTGGTTCAGTTGCCGGGGGCAGCTGGCGTCGCAGGGGCGGCGCCTGTGGCCGCGCGGGTCATGTCCACCACGCGCACGGCCGTGCCGTCTCGCTGAAGGCGCTGCTGGCCCGCGACCACCACGGTATCGGTGGCGGAAACCCCTCTGAGAATTTGCACCTCGGCCCCACGACGAACACCGATCTCGACTTCGGTCCGGCGCGACACCATCTTCTTTGCATCACCCTCGCCCTCTTCCTCGATACGGAAAACGAACTGTTTGCCCGCCTGCGGCACGATGGCCTCTTCGGGCACCACCAGGGCCGCTTCATCCACCGAGAAAACCGTCAACACCCGGGCAAACATGCCAGGGCGCAAAGCACCGCTTCGTGACGACGGCATCAGGGCGCGCACGGCAATGGAACGCCCGTTTGCATCCAGCAGAGGATCCACCGCCAGCACCCGGGCCTCAAAGGTCTCGCCCGGCAAAGCGTCCAACTGCACCTGGACCGACTGACCGGTGGCCAGTCTGCTCTGGTAGCGCTCAGGCAGGTTGAAGTCCACGGTCAGCGCCGAGGTGTCCTCCAGATTGACCAACGCATCGCCATCTTTTACATACGCCCCCAGGTTGGTACCGCTCAGTCCCACCGTTCCGCTGAAGGGGGCCGTGATGCGCATGCGCTTGAGCCTCGCCTCGGCCAGAGCCACCTGGGCTTGGGCCACCTGCAGGTTGGCTTCGCTTTCTTCAACCACGCGTTGGGCCACAAAATTCTCGGCCACCAGTTCCTTGTTGCGGTTCAGGTTGGCCTTGGCGATCGAGAGTTGTGCCTGCGCCTGGCTGAGCTCCGCGCGTTGCAGGGTGTCGTCCAGTTGCACCAGCAGCTGCCCTTCACGCACGTTGGCGCCATCGGCAAAAGCGATGCGTGCCACCCGGCCGCTGACCTCAGGCCTGAGCACCACGCTTTGCCGGGATCGCAGCGTCCCCACCGCCTGTGCATCGTCCTGCAACCGGACTTTCAAGACCCGCGAAACCTCCACGCCCGGCACGGCAGTCGCACCTCCTCGAGCAGCGGGTGCATTGGCGCCACCACCTGTGGCTGATGGTGCCTGCACAGACGCTGCATCTGGCGCTTCCCTGTTCTGTACCCACCAAGCCCCAAGGGTGGCCAGTGCGATGCCCGCCACGGCGACGAGCAAGAAGGAAGAGTTTTTTGCCATGGGATCCACTGCTCAAGACGAAGGGAAACCGGGCAGCCACACAGCGACCGCCAGGGTAAGCAACGAAATGTAGCAAGGATGAGGGGAAACTTTTGCACAAGTTCCTTCCAACCCTGCATGACCGCAGGTTGTGCCTCCTCCATGGCCTCGATACCGACCAGCGGCATCCGGCCCAGGACTTACAAAGGCACACCGCGGTTGGCCAACGCGTCCGCCCGCTCATTGCCAGGATCACCCGCGTGTCCCCTGACCCAATGCCACTCGATCTGGTGGACGCCCCCGTGCACCAATGCATCCAGGCGCTGCCACAAGTCGGCGTTTTTGACGGGCTGCCTGGAAGCGGTCTTCCAGCCTTTCGCCTTCCATCCATGAATCCACTCGGTGATGCCCTTGCGCACGTATTCGCTGTCGAGGAACAATGCGACCTTGCACGGGCGTTTCAGTGCGGTCAGTGCTTCGATCACAGCCATCAACTCCATGCGGTTGTTCGTGGTCACGCGCTCGCCACCCCACAATTCTTTTTCGAAGCTGCCAGACTTGAGATAGACACCCCAGCCACCCGGCCCGGGATTGCCTTTGCAGGCGCCATCGGTGTAGATCACCACTTGATTCAAAACACGAACTCCAGACATCAAAGAAAAGGCCGGTCAAGAAACCGGCCAAGAGAGACAGGACGAACAGGCCCTAGTGCCGATTGACCGCAGGGACAGGTGCCGACGAGGTCGCCCGACGCGGCTTCCAAGCGGGACCGAGCAGACGCATGCCGCGCACACGTTTGACCGCCACCACGAAATAGACGGCGCCGAACACCGGCCACCATTTCGCCCCGGCCCGATCCAGCCAGGCGTTTCTCTGCAACCATTTTTCAGTGCGCACCGCAGGCCGGTAACAGCCATAGCGGTCAGACTCTACTTCAAAACTCAGCAGACGAAGCCAGTCGCGCAGGCGCCAGGGCCCGATGAAGTCGCCCACTTCGGGAAGGTAAAGGCGGGAGGCACCGAGTGCCGACACCCCCATGCGACCGGCCATGTGGCCCCGTCCCTGTCGCAGCCCCCAAAGACTGGCCGGGTTCAATCCGGAAATCACCACCCGGCCTTCAGGCACCAGCACCCGCTCCACTTCGCGCAGCACATGGTGGGGGTCGGCACTCATTTCCAAGGTGTGCGGAAGCACCACCAGGTCCAGACTGTCCGCAGGGAATGGCAGCGCGGCTGAGTCCGTGACCAGTGCCACCCGGGGTCGAAGCGGATCGCCGGCGCCGGCTGGTTTCGATGCGTTGACGTTCGCAGGCGACGGCTGCAGCGTTTCCACAGGCGCTACCGCTTCTTCGGGCAGGGCCAGCCATCGGTGTGGCATGCGGTTGGTCTTCAGCGCCCACAATTCCGGCAAACCCAGTTGCAAGGCGTTGTACCCGAACAGATCCGCCACCGCGAGGTCGAACTGGGCTTGCTCCCATTCGAGGAGATACTGGCCTGGAGGGGTCTGCAACCACTCCGGCAGGCCTATAATTTGTTCAGACATGGCTTGTGGTGCGCAGGCAATGGATGATCCCGCCTCCTTCGTTTGAATCGCTCGGCTGCGGGCTTGATGTGCCGAACTCTACACGTCCCAGCCCCCCGCCGAATGGAACTCATCCCACTTCCCGTCTTTTCCGACAACTACATCTGGCTCCTGCACAACCGCGAGCGTGCCTTGGTGGTTGACCCGGGCGAGCCCACAGCGGTGCTGGCCTGGCTGGAGGAACAGGGCGTTGTTCTCGACACCATCCTGATCACGCACCATCACCCCGACCACACGGGCGGCGTTGACGCACTTCGAACCGCCACCGGCGCCAAGGTCTTTGGTCCGCTGAATGAACAGATGCCCGAACCGCTCAAACGCGTGGGTGCCGGGCACAGCGTCGAGGTGCTGGGTCTGACGTTCAATGTGCTTGAAGTGCCTGGCCACACGGCAGGACATATTGCCTACTACTGCGAAAACGTCGACGGCAAGCCCCTGGTGTTTTGCGGTGACACCTTGTTCTCAGGCGGCTGCGGTCGCCTCTTTGAAGGAACCCCGGCGCAGATGCTGAACTCGTTGGAACAGCTTGCGCACCTGCCAGAGGCCACCCGCGTCTGCTGCACCCACGAGTACACCTTGTCGAACCTGCGCTTCGCATTGGCCGTAGAGCCCCACAACACGGATCTGGCCCAACACATGGCCCACTGTAAAGATCTGCGGGCCCAGAACTTAGTGACTTTGCCCAGCTCTATCGGGCTTGAAAAACGGATCAATCCTTTTCTGCGCACCACGCAGGACACGGTGGCCCGGTCAGCACGTGTACAAGCAGGTGCTGCCAGCAACGATCCGGTGGCCGTGTTTGCGGCGCTACGCGAATGGAAAAACCGATTTTGATGTCCTTTGCCTCTTCTGCGCCCATCGCGGGCGCTTCCTCTCCTTCGATCCCTTCATTGCCTGAGGCATCACGCCCGTTGAGAACATGGCCCGCGGTCATGGCCGTCATCTTGTCGGTCTGGTTGGCAGGATGCAGCACCGTTCCCACATCAACCACCACCACACCCCCCCCCACAGCGCCCACCTTGACCACCGGCGCGCCTCCGCAGCCGTTGGCACCGGTGGTGTATGGCGCCCCACTCAGTGAAATCGGCGTGGCTGTGGGTGAGACGCCGCCCGTGCTGGCGCTTGCAGCACCCGCTGACATCTGGGACCGCATTCGTCGCGGCTTCGCCTTGAACGATTTGCAAAGCCCGCTCGTGAATGACCGCGAGCAGTGGTACGCCAGCCGACCCGACTACATCTTCCGCATGACCGACCGCTCGCGGAAATACCTCTTTCACATCGTTGAAGAAATAGAGCGGCGCGACCTGCCCATGGAACTGGCTCTGCTGCCGTTCATTGAAAGCGCGTTCAACCCACGCGCAGTGTCCAGCGCGCGCGCGGCCGGCATGTGGCAGTTCATGCCCGCCACCGGGCAATCGTTCGACCTCAAGCAAAACGCCTTCCGTGACGACCGCCGCGACGTCCTGGCATCCACCCGAGCCGCGCTCGACTACTTGGAACAGCTGTACCGGCGGTTCGGCGACTGGCACCTTGCCCTCGCCGCCTACAACTGGGGCCAGGGCAACGTCAACCGGGCCATCACGCGCAATACGAAAGAAGGCTTGCCGACCGGCTACACCGACCTGTCGATGCCGTACGAAACCCGCGAGTACGTACCCAAACTTCAAGCGGTGAAGAACATCGTGGCGGACCCGAAGAACTACGGCGTCGAGCTGCCGCCCATCGGAAACCACCCCTTCTTTGACACGGTCACCATCGACCGCGACATGGACGTGGATGTCATTGCCAATCTAGCCGAAGTCGAGATCGATGATTTCAGGGCACTCAACCCTTCGCTGAACCGGCCTGTGGTGATGGCAGCGGGCACACCCAACATTCTCCTGCCCTGGGACAACGCGGCCATCTTTGAGAATCGCCTGAAGACACATACGGGTCCACTGGCCACCTGGACCGCCTGGGTGGTGCCCACGACCATGACACCGGCTCAGGCAGCAAGCCGCGTGGGCATGAGCGAAGCGGAGCTGAGAAGGGTGAACGCCATACCGCCGCGCATGATGGTGCGCGCAGGCTCCAGCCTGCTGGTGCCTCGCACGGCGCAACGCAATGGCGACGTGCCGATCCACGTTGCAGACAACGGCCATCTCACATTCCAGCCTGAATCAGCATCGAGGCGCACGGTGGTACGCGTCCGCAAAGGGGACACCCTGACCCAGCTGGCCGGACGCTACGGTGTGAGTCCGGTCAGCGTGGCAGGCTGGAACAAGATCGCGGTCAATGCCAAGCTGAAGGTGGGACAGCAAATCACCCTGATGCTGCCTCATCGCGCTGGCGTCGCGAAGGCGGCCACCAAGAAACCGGTTCGCGTAACCAAGCCATCAGCAAAGCCATCTGTACGCAAATCAGGCAGCAAGCCCTCGTCCAGCAGCAAGCGGCCGCCTGGCTGACGTTTTTCGACATCCTGGATGGCCGCCGTGACAACAGCGCCAGCCTGGAAAATCAAGCCTTGAAACGTGCTTTGGCCTTTCGCGCGAAGTCGTTGGTGAAAGTGCGCGCCAGATCCACCCGCTGCACGGCACCGGTGGTGTCGAATCTGGTCAGCATGTTGGCGGCAATACGAGGTCCGGTGGCCGGCATCATGCCATCTGGCGTCCAGGCTTCGCGGGCACGGCTGAAGGCCGCCAGATAGAGTGCCCGATCACCGAGAAAAAAATGTTCGGGCAAGGTCTTGATGATGTCGGAAGGCCCAGCCGTCTGCAGCCATTTCAAGCCATGTACCACTGCGTCGGTCAACGCTTGGCAGACCTTGGCCTGCCCGGCAACAAATTCGGAAGGAGCACTCAGACAGCCCGCTGGCATGGGGCCACCAAAAATCTCTGTACAGCCTCGCACCGTGCGCATGTCGGCGATCACGCGAAGTGCACCGCTTTGCTCCAGCTGCGTGATAGTCGGGTCGTTGTAGCAAATGGCATCGATACCGCCAGAGTGGAAAGCGGCGATCGCTTCGGTGGACGTAGCCAGCCTGACGAACTGCACATCGTTCCTCTCCATCAGCCCCGCGCGCGCCAGTATCAATCGCGCAATACGGTCGGATGCAGAGCTTTCGGCCATCACGCCGATGCGACGCCCTCTCAGATCGCGCAACTCCCGGTAATGCGACATGGCCTTGAGCGACACACCCAGCACCATTTGTGGCGCACGCCCCTGGAGCACAAATGCCGTTTGGGAATGGCCCCTGATCTGCTGGCTGATGGTGGCGAGGTAAGGGCCTGACAACACCTGCGCGGCGCCTGACTGCACTGCATTCAGAGCCTCACCCGGGTTTGTCAATTCGCGCACCGTCACGTCGAGGCCTTCCTGCGCAAAGAAGCCTTTTCGATCTGCGATGGTCAGTGGCAGGTAGCAGAACGAGGCCTTCTGCTCAACAGCAATGACCAACTTGGCCGGCGCTGAGGCAGTCTGCGTCCAGGCCAGCGGCATGCCGGCGCCCAGCAGCGTCACGCCCGCTCCCAGCAAGCCCCTTCGATTCCACATGCCAGCATCCCTTCACGCACTTCTTGATCTGGGAGTCAGCTTAGTGGAGCCGGCAGGTAAGCGCATCGGGACCTATCCCAAGCGGGTTTTCACCGACCCGCTCCGCCATCAATGGCAGGCAACGCCGCTTAGCAGGGCAATGCCGGAGGTGGGCTGGTCAAATCTCAGCGTCTGTCGACCAGGGCATGGGCAATGGTGCCGAGGTCAACGTACTCGAGTTCGCTGCCCACGGGCACGCCGCGCGCAAGCCGGGTCACCTGCACACCTCGCGCCTTGAGCGCTTGAGAAATCACATGGGAAGTGGTCTCGCCTTCGGCGGTGAAGTTGGTGGCCAGAATGACTTCTCGCACCTCCCGCACGCCGTCAACCAGGGTGTCAACCCGCTCCAGCAGCTTATGCATGCCGATTTCTTTGGGCCCTACGCCATCAAGCGGGCTGAGCTTGCCCATGAGAACAAAATACAAACCCTTGTAGGCACCGGTTCTCTCCAGTGCCGCCTGATCCGCCGGGTTTTCCAGCACGCACAGCAGACTGCGATCGCGCCTGGGGTCACGACAGGTCGGGCAGATTTCTTCTTCCGTGAAGGTGTGGCAAAGCAAACAGTGACCCACATGCTTGCAGGCATGCTGCAAGGCTGTGGCCAGCTGGAGCGCGCCCTGTCGATCGTGCTGTAGCAGGTGAAAAGCCATGCGCTGGGCCGACTTCACGCCCACACCGGGCAACTTGCGCAAGGCCTGCACCAACAGCTCGAGCGAGTGCGCCTCAGCCACGGTGACCATCCATGCGGCGCAGACAGCTTGCGGAGCTGGGGATCAAAAGGGGAACTTCATCCCGCCTGGCAAGCCCGGCATGCCTGCGGTGAGCTTGCCCATCTTTTCTTGTGAGGTTTCTTCGGCCTTGCGCACCGCCGCATTGAAAGCCGCCGCCACCAGGTCCTCGAGCATGTCCTTGTCGTCCGCCAGCAGGCTGGGATCGATGGTCACGCGCTTGACGTCGTGCTTGCAGGTCATGAGCACTTTGACCAGGCCAGCGCCGGACTCACCCGTGACCTCGATGAAAGCCAGTTCGTCCTGGGCCTTCTTCAGGTTGTCCTGCATGGCCTGAGCCTGCTTCATGAGGCCGGCAAGTTGTCCTTTGTTGAACATGTGAGTTTCCTGAATCTTGAGTGAAAAAACGTAAGGATATGGGAATGCAGTCCAAGGCGGCTAGACGGAAATTGCCTTCAGCGTACCAGGCACGATTCTGCCGCCAAAGTCTCGCATCATGCTTTGAACAAAGGGGTCGTCCCTGATCACCCGCTCGGCTTCCTGCTGGCGCCGCTGCTGATCTTCCGCCACACGCAAGGCCGGTGAGTCCAGGACCCGACCGATTTCAACCACCAAGCGGACATCGTGCCCGTGGGCCTTCAGCGCCGCTGCCAGCCGATCCCGATTGTTGCCCTGATTGAGCGATTCCCGCTCCACGCGCAACACCCATTGTTCTGCATCTCGCGCCACCAATTGTGATTGCAACCCCAATTCGCGGACCAGGGCAGAAATGAGCTCCGCGCGCGCCAGTGCCATCACGGTGTCGAACCAGAAATCGCCTTCGGCCGTGCGCTGGACGCCGTTGGTTGGTCGCTCCGCCCCTTGCGTGTGCCGCTGTTCCAGGCGCTCAGACATGCCCGGGTCGCGCACAGGAACCGAGACCACTTGTCGGGTGGCCTGAGCAGCGTGTTCAGACGGTGGAATCTCGTCCCATGGCGGGTGATCGTCCTCCACCTCGACATCCGCGTGAATGTCTTCCTGGTATGTGCCGACGTCTTTGTTGATGGCCGGCGTCGAGCGGGTCGACTCCGTGGGGGATGGTGCGGTCGCAAGGCTCTTTGCCAGCCCACTCGGCGTGGGGTCCTGACTGGCAATCGCAGGGGCGAATGCCCGCACAGCGGCCGGAACAGCAGGTGGGGCAGTTGTCGCCACCACCTGGGCAAGGGCAACTGGCTGAGGGCTGGCAGCACCAACCTTCTCAGCGTCAGTTTTTAGTGTTTTTTTTTCCGCCAGATTCGGCTGCACAGCCGAAACGTTTGATGCGGGCTTGAACGCCAACAGACGCAGCAACACCATGGTCAGTGCCGCATATTCATCTGGCGCCAGTCCGAGCTCGCCCCGTCCATGCAGGCAGAGGCTGTACAGCAACTGGGTCTCGTCCGCAGGCAGCAACTGAGCCAGGCGCAGCATTTCTCCCGCATCAGGGTCATCGAAATCTTGCTCCGCGGCCTTGCCAGGCACCGCCTGCATCACCGCCATGCGCTGGAGCACGCCTGTCATCTCCTCGAGCGCCGATGCCGCGTTCAAGCCATTGACGCGCATGGTGTCGACGGTGTCCACCACCGTCGCCCCGTCCGCCCTGGCCAGCGCGTCGATCAGCCGCAACACATAGGAACGATCTACCGCACCCAGCATCTGGCGCACGGTGGCCTCCTGGAGCCGCCCACCACCGAAGGCGATGGCTTGGTCGGTCAGGGAGAGCGCGTCGCGCATGGAGCCCCGTGCGGCGCGCGACAGCAGGCGCAGCGAAGGCGTGTCGGCATCGACCGCCTCAGACTGCAGCACCTGCTGCAGATGTTCCAGCACCGTCTCGGGTGCCATGGGACGGAGGTTGAACTGCAGGCAACGCGAGAGCACCGTCACGGGCACCTTCTGCGGGTCGGTGGTCGCCAGCACGAACTTGAGGTATTCGGGTGGTTCCTCCAGCGTTTTCAACATGGCATTGAACGCCGTGTTGGTCAGCATGTGAACTTCGTCGATCATGAAGACCTTGAAGCGCCCCTGCACCGGCTTGTAGACCGCCTGCTCCAGCAACGCCTGTATCTCGTCCACGCCACGATTGGAAGCCGCGTCGAGTTCGGTGTAGTCCACGAAGCGGCCGCTGTCAATATCGGTGCAGGCCTGGCACACGCCGCAAGGCTCGGCCGTGATGCCGCCCTGCCCGTCCGCGCCCAGGCAATTGAGCGACTTGGCCAATATGCGCGACACCGTTGTTTTACCCACTCCACGGGTCCCCGTGAAAAGGTAGGCGTGGTGCAGGCGCTGGGTCGTCAGGGCGTTGCTCAGGGCTTGCACCACGTGAGACTGCCCGACCATTTCGGAGAAATTGCGCGGGCGGTACTTGCGGGCAAGGACGACATAAGACATGCGACGGATTCTAAGCGGCGCCCTTCGCCAACATCCTGAAGCACAGGTCGACAGCGGGGGCGATCACCATCGCCTACAATGGACAGCGACGGGCCTTCCCGCATGGTGAAGCGGCCAACCGGGTCAGGTGGGGAACCAAGCAGCCCTAACTGTGTAGCCAGTGCCGGGGTCAAGGCTCGTCACCCCCCTTTTTTTGAACCCTTCAGGTGCCCCGCACCAGTTGCATGACCTTGCCCGCGTCCAGCGTACTGGCCGTCTGGCGGATCTCTGGAAGCCACTGCGTCTGCAGTTGTTTGGCCGGGCCCAGCAGGTTCTGGAAGCTTTCCTGCAGCAAGGCAGTGCTCATGACCCGGCCCCCTGTGTAGTAGCGCTTGGCCACCTGCCCCAGCGCATAGGTGGTGGCGAAGGAAAATGCCACGCCCGTGGCAGCCCGCCCGATGCCCCCGATCATCCGGCCTGCCACCGAGCCAATGAGGCCACCCAGCAACTTGCGCCCGAATTGTTCGATGTATTGCGAGGTCAGCCCTACCCCCACGGCGGCAATGAATTCTCGAATATGCCCCTGATCCAGCTCCACCCCGTGGGCTTTGCCGATGTTGTAGATCATGCGCACCTGCAGGGGAATGATGGCCATGGACGCCCATGACTGGGGCAACAGTTCGAGCGCGCCGTTGAGCTTGGCCGAGTTCAGGATCATGCGGTCCAGCTCAGCATCACGCTCCGCATTCCCAGGTGGTTGCGCCGCCGACAATGGCGCAGACGGACTGCTCATTTTGGTGGATGGCTGGGTGCTCACAGGCAACGCGGCTCCTGCGGCAGCCACCATGGCCTGCTCTTCACGTTCAAACTCGGCCACCGCCGCCACGTCCAGCCCGAGCAGGTCCTTCAAACCGGACAGAAACGCCGATTCGGCAGGGTTTTGCCGCCCATCGGCATCGCACACACAAACCGCCATCTCATAGGCGAGCTGCCTTTGGCTTCCGTCGCCCAGGCCATTCACGGCCTCGGCCAGTGAAACGCGCTTGAGCAGCACATCCTGGTACAGGCGGGCAAGACCGGCCCCACCCGCTTCGTGGCCGAGGGATTCCGCCAGTGACTTGATGGCCTCCCGCTCAGAATCGGCCTTCTCGCCGTCGGCAAAGGCGGCCATCAGGGCGATCGTCAAAAGGGCTTGTTGTTCGGTGTTCGTCATGATGGGCTCACGCAACTGAATTGCACAAGCCTGCAATGTAGTTCAACAGGGCCGATCCACGCCGGACCCTACACACAGACGGCAATGCGCCTTGCGTCGATAATCCGCCCATGCGTTTTCTGATTGATTTTTTCCCCATCGGGCTGTTTGTCGCCGCTTACAAGCTGCACGACATTTACACAGCGACCGCTGTGCTCATGGTCGCCACGCTGGTGCAGACCGGCATCATCTACACCATCGACCGCAAGCTTCAGACACTGCACAAAGTGACGCTGGTGCTGGTGATAATCTTTGGTGCGCTCACCCTGTTCCTGCAAGACGAGCGCTTCATCAAGTGGAAGCCCACCGTGCTCTACGCCAGCATGGCGATCGTGCTGGGTGCGGCTTTGTGGGTCTGGAAGAAGAACTTTCTTCAGATCTTGCTGGGCAGCCAGTTGACGTTGCCCGATGCGGTGTGGGCACGCCTGACGGTGATCTGGATTGGTTACTTTTTGTTCATGGCAGCCATCAACGCCTACGTGGCGGCCTATTTTTCAACCGAATTCTGGGTGAACTTCAAGTTGTGGGGCTATGCCTTTCCGCTGATTTTCATCGTGGGTCAGGGCCTGTACATCTCGCGGTACCTCAAGGACGAGGACGGGGCGGAAAAATCATGAGCCGAACGATGCCCCCCTCTGACGAAGTGCCCAGCGCAGAAGCGATTCAGGCGACCCTTCAAGCGGCTTTGTCGCCTGTGACGCTCGAAGTGATCGACGAAAGCGCTGCTCACGCCGGCCATGCGGGCGCCAATGGCCTGGGTCGTGGAACCCATTTCAGGGTCCGGATCGGTGGCCCGGCGTTTGCTGGCCAGAGCCGGGTCGCGCAGCATCGCCTTGTGTATGATGCGCTGCGCCATTTCACCGATGCCGGACTGCATGCATTGGCCATCGAGATCAAGTCCTGACAGGACCGCAAGTTGCTGCGGTCCTCCCCAGATGCTCTCCACCGGCGCCGAAACCTTCTGACACCATGAGCCTGGGCTGCCAGGCAACTTTGCCAGAGCCACGTGCTCCAATCCCATTTTTCGTACCGAGGAACTCCATGAAACTCTCTATGTCGGCCCTCACTTTGGCCGTGTTGATCTCCGCGTCACCCTGGGTGGCTGCGCAAAACGTGGCCATCGTGAATGGCAAGGCCGTGCCCTCGACCCGGGTCGATGCCCTGGCACAGCAGATTGCGGCGTCTGGCCGCCCGGTCGACGACGCTGTGCGGGCGCAGATCAAGGAAGAAGTGATCCTGCGGGAGATCTTCATGCAGGAAGCCGAGAAGCGCGGCATCGCAGCAACCGAGGAATACAAAAACCAGATGGAGTTGGCGCGCCAGACCATCATGATCCGTGCCATGTTTGCCGATCAGCAGGCCAAGAACCCGGTGACGGAAGCCGACATGAAGGCCGAATACGACAAGTTCAAGGCAGCCAACAGTGGCAAGGAATACCGGGCTCGTCACATCCTGGTCGAGAAGGAAGACCAGGCCAAGGCCATCGTCAAATCCATCAAGGGCGGTGCCAAGTTTGAAGACATTGCCAAGAAGCAGTCGAAGGATCCTGGATCCGGCGCCAACGGGGGCGACCTGGATTGGGCCGCAGCCGGTAGCTACGTGACCGAATTCTCCGAGGCCATGGTCAAGCTCGACAAGGGCCAGATGACCGAAGTGCCGGTGAAGAGCCAGTTCGGCTGGCACATCATCCGCGTGGACGATATTCGTGAAGCCCAGTTGCCGCCGTTTGAAGAGGTGAAGCCCCAGCTGGAACAACAGATGAACCAGCAGAAGATGGCTGAATTCCAGCAATCGCTGCGCGCGAAGGCCAAGGTGGAATAAGGGCTCCCCTGCTGGCGCAACCCCCACGGGCGCCCGCCAGCTCAGCATCCCAGGCGGCTCCGGCCGCCTTTTTTTCGTCCCTGCCCCTGCGCCACATTTCGGTGAAGTGACACCCATGACACGGGCTTTTTTGGCCTCCCCGCAACGTGCGCCGTCTGGTTCAATACTTCGTCTTTCGCCTTCGCCAATGGGAGACCCGTCTTGGCTGCCCCTGAACATGCACCCCACCCCACTGCTTCGCCCACGCCAAATGGCCGCGAACGCCTGGATTGGGAAAGGGCCCTGTCATTCCTGGATCGTGAGCGCGCGTTGTATACAGAGCGCAATCCGCGTTCAGCGGTGCTGGCGGCTCAGGCCGCCGTGCACCTGTTGTTGGGCGTTCCACTACACTGGATGCGCGACTGGGGCACGCCATTCCCGCTGCATGTGGCACACGCCAGTGGCGCCCACGTGGTCGACGCAGACGGCCACACCCTGGTGGACTTCTGTTTGGGCGACACGGGCGCCATGTTCGGCCACTCACCGCCGCCCGTGCAGAACGCGTTGCAACACCAGGCCGGCCAGGGGTACACCACCATGCTGCCGACCGAAGACGCCGCCGTGGTGGCCAAGGCACTGAGCGAGCAATTCAGCTTGCCCTGCTGGCAGTTTGCCCTGAGTGCGACCGACGCCAATCGCTACATCGTGCGCTGGATCCGTGCCGCCACGGGTCGAAAAAAGCTGCTGGTGTTCAACGGCTGTTACCACGGCACCATCGAAGATGTGTTCGTCGATCTGGTGCAGGGACAGGCGGTCCAGCGCGACAGCCTGCTGGGGCAGGTGCACGACCTGCTGGAACACACGGCGGTGGTCGAATTCAACGATCTGGCTGCACTGGAAGCGGCGCTGCGGGCCGGCGACGTGGCCTGTGTGCTGGCGGAGCCGGCCATGACCAACATCGGCATGGTGTTGCCTGCACCGGGCTTCTGGCGAGCGGCACAAGCGCTGGTACGGCGGTACGGTGCGCTGCTGGTGATGGATGAAACCCACACCATCAGCACCGGTGTCGGCGGCTACTGTCAGGTCCATGGGATCGAGCCCGACGCCCTGGTACTGGGCAAACCGGTGGGCGGCGGTGTGCCCTGCGCCGTGTACGGCATGAGCGCCGAACTGGCCGGTCACGCGGTACGTGCCAAGGCCGATGCACCGCCCGGACACAGCGGCATTGGCACCACCCTCACCGGTAACATGCTTTCCATGGCAGCGATGCGGGCCACCCTCACCGAGGTGATGACGCCCGCAGCCTACGCCCACATGCTGCCCCTTGCCCACGAGCTGGCCGAGGGCATACGCGACCTCCTGGCCGAGCGTCGACTCCCCTGGTGCGTGACCGAACTGGGCGCCCGGGTGGAGTTCCAGTTCTGCCCGGTTCCTCCGCGAAACGGCAGCGAAGCCGGCGCGCGGCTGGATGCCGAACCGGAGCACCTGATCCACCTTGGGCTGCTCAACCGGGGCGTGCTCATCACGCCCTTTCACAACATGATGCTGGTGTGCCCCCAGACCACGGCCGAGGACGTGCAGCGGCTGTTGGCCGCGCTGGCGGCGGTACTGGACGAAGTCGTGGTTGAGGCGAGCTGAGCCGGTTCATTCCGGCTCAGCGCTGCAAGTACAGGGCCAGCCCGATCAAGCCAATCATCACGGGTTGGTGCGCCAGGTAGTAGCTCAGGCTCCAGCGCCCCAGGGTGGCCAGACCACGAGCCACCCGGCCCTCTGGTGGAACGCCCGAGCGAGCCCAACTGGGGCGGTTGCGCAACACCCATTGCCCTGTAGCCACGCCCCACCACAGCACGCCCAGCCAAGGCAACACGGGTACGTAGTCTTCCGTGATCGGCTTGCGACTGATCAGACCCAGCCAGTTCAAGCCGCGAGCGTTCATCACCTCCATGGCCGGATACTGCGAAATCAGGCTGGCGGCGACCCATGGGGCAACCATGGCCAGGGCGCCCAAGGGCCACAGCCAGCGACCCCAGCCCACGGTACATCGCGCCATCACCAGCATCACCGCGATGCCGTGCAACACCCCGAAGTAGATGAAGCTTTTGGGGAACATGAGCAGTGAGCCGGCGGTGACCAGCAGCGCAGCGCCCGCCACCTGCACCCAGCGTAGCCAGAAGCGCGGCCAGCCCTGCCCTTGGGCGCTGGCCACCGCCTGCGACAGCCCGGCCGTGAACAGAAACAGGCTCACGATCGCGGTGCGCTGCCAGGTCCAGAACGGATCGCGGTAGAAGTTCTCCTGGATCAGCCCGAAGTGGTTGAGGTCGAAGCAGAAGTGGAAAACCGTCATCCACAGCATCGCCACGGCGCGAAGCTGGTCGATGCGAACGAAGCGACCCGCTTGGTGAGCCTGAGGCGTGGTCATGCGTGCGCGGTCACTCGCCGCCCAGCAGGCGCTGGTAGAGGCGCTGAAACAGCGAGGGCCCGTCGCCTGGCAGACAGAGCAGCCCCCAGTCCGGACGCGCCGCGAGCATGCTCTGGGCAGCCGCATGCTCGTGGCTGGCGGCCTTCCTGATCCAGTGGGCAGAGGCCAGGTCGACCGCTGCGCGGCGGGACGGATCGGTCACCACGCGGGGCAACAGCACCACAAGGTCGTGTGCCGACGACATCTGACCTCCGCGCGCGCCGAGCAGGTGCCAGGCCAGGGCCTGGGTGTCGTTGCGCGGGACACCGGCAAAGCCATCTGTGTGGGCGGAGCCCAAGCAGTGGGCAGCGCTGGCAAGCCCGAGTGACGCGCCCAGTTTGCAGTGTGCCAGCAGGCTTTCGAAATCTCTTTGCGGCAGACCCAGGCCGCCTTGCACATGGGCCTGCACGATCTGCTTCATCGCCCAGTCGCTGCCGACCACCATGGCGGCAAAAGCGGTCTCATAGGCTTCCTTGTTGCGCCCCTGCTGGCGCAGCGCCCACGATTTTCGTTCCAGGGCCGATTTGTGATGCGGATGAATCGCAAGCATCCGGTCGGCCAGCGACACCATGGCCGGCCAGTTGTTCACCCGGTTTTCGGCTTCGAGCCAGCCGGCCAGATTGTCGAGCGTGGGCGCGGTCTTCGCCCGGGCTTCCCAGTAGGGCCGCCAGGTCAGCAGGTTGGGGTCTCTTCCCGTGGGGCGAACGTGTTCGTCGAGCGCCTGATCCAGCGAACGGCGATGGGGCTGCGGCAGACCCAGCCGGTTGGCCAGCGCTTTGAGCTGAGCGAACCGCTGATCGCGGACCTCCCGCTCATGCGCCCCTCCGGCATGAGCGGCCGCGCGCAGGTACAGCCATTCATAGTGCGGCGCGTATTCGATGAGACCCAGGTAGCGGTCCCAGGCTGCCTGGCGCTGGGCATCATCCAGCAGGAAGCGAGCCGGCAGATCCACCTCGCGAGCCGCCAAGCCGTAAAAGCCGCCTTGCGCAATCAAGGCATCCACCAACGGTAAAGCCTGTTGCGCGCGATTCCGTGGCCGGTGGTAGTAGCCCCCTGCACGCTCTGGCACGTACCGGTCCCGTTGAACCTCATGGGCCGCATGCACCCAGGCTGCCGCCAGCATGAGCTGGGCCGCTTGTGACTCTGGGTTGCGTGCGTGCCATGCCTGCGCCTGGTGGAGCGTGGACAAGCCTCGGCCTTCCAGTGCGTCCAGGCTGCGCACCACCCAGCGCATCTGTTCGGTCCGGTCCGGCATGGCGGCGATACCATCCCAGTGCGATTGCAGGCCGTCGAAATCCCCACGCACCAGCTGCGATGCCATGCGGTAGGGGCCAAGGTAGTGCCGTTCAATCAGGGGGGTGGGCAGGCGCGAAAGATCCACCGGTGGCGGCGAAGGCAAGGCCACACCAAAGGTCTCCTGCTCCCAGTCGCGATCCCCCCGTTCACAGGCCGTCTTTTGTGCGTGCAACACTGGGTGGGCCAGCACCAAAACCAGACACATGGACACTGCGCACCATGTGCGGCCAGAAATAAACCGAATCAAACTTGTTCCTCCGAGTCAGTGTGTGGGGATATCAATCAGATGGCGTGCCGCTCAAGGACAGCAGCATTTCAGCAAGTTCTTCTGGCTGGCTCACCATGGGGTCGTGCCCGGTGGCCATTTCCAGCACCTGCCATCCCGGCTCGCTGCGCACCCGCTGCCGGGCAGGTGCAATGGTGGCCAAGGCCGGCTGGGTGCAGTCGATGAAGGTACGCGGAATCTGCGCCACCAGCGCCCCATCGAAGTTCAGCGGTTGTTGATAGAGCCTGAACGGCTGCGGCGTCTGGCGGCGGTTGACCCATTCACGGTCTGCGCCGGCCAGACCAAACAAGGCTGAATCGGGCGGGGGGAAACTCAGACCACCGCTGGACTTCGACGCCTCAATGCGCGCCTGGCGGGTTTCGTCCGAATGGTGGCTGGACCAGCTGTCACCGGGGTAAGGCACCGCTGCATCCAGGTAAACCAGCCGGCTCAGCAGACCGGGCCGTTGGCGCTGCAAGCGGTCCGCCACACCGGTGATCACCATGCCAGCGTAGCTGTGCCCAACCAGGAGCACCCGCTCCAGCTCTTCTGCTTCGATCAGGCCGATCACATCCTGAATGTGGGTTTGCAGGTCCACCGCAGGGCTCAGCAGGTGCGCCCGCTCCCCCACGCCGGTGAGTGTGACAGCATATGCCTGCACGCCACCGGCGCGCAGAAGCGGCAGTACCCTGGCCCAGCACCAGGCGCCGTGCCACGAACCATGTACTAGAACCACAGCGGTGGCGGGCGGTGAGGAAGCTGCAATCATGTTCATTCTCCAGGACAATATCGGGCTGCATTCGCACCCGATTCTGCACCGACCCGCCATGCTGCCTCATCACATCGAACTGCTTTCGCCCGCCCGCGACGCCGACATCGGCATCGAGGCGGTGAACCACGGGGCCGACGCGGTCTACATCGGCGGCCCGTCTTTCGGCGCCCGCACCAGCGCCGACAACCGGGTGCAGGACATTGCCCGCCTGGCCCGGCACGCCCACCGCTTCGGGAGCCGCCTCTACGTCACCCTGAACACCATCCTGCGCGACGACGAGCTGGAGCCAGCGCGCAAGCTGGCCTGGCAGCTGTTTGATGCGGGTGCGGACGCGCTGATCATCCAGGACATGGGCTTGCTGGAACTGGACCTGCCGCCCATCCAGCTGCACGCCAGCACGCAAACCGACATCCGTACGCCTGAAAAGGCGCGTTTCCTGCAGGACGCAGGTCTGTCCAAGCTGGTGCTGGCGCGCGAGCTCACCCTGCAGCAGATCAAGGCGATCCACCAAACCCTTGATGCCGAGCGCTGCATCGTGGAGTTCTTCATTCATGGTGCTCTGTGCGTGGCCTACAGCGGCCAATGCTTCATCAGCCATGCGCACACCGGGCGCAGCGCCAACCGCGGCGACTGTTCCCAAGCCTGCCGGCTGCCGTACGAGGTGAAGGACAGCCAGGGCCGCATCGTCGCGCACGACAAACACGTGCTCTCCATGAAGGACAACAACCAGAGCGACAACCTGCGCGCCCTCATCGAAGCTGGTGCCCGCAGTTTCAAGATCGAAGGCCGCTACAAGGACATGGCCTACGTCAAGAACATCACGGCACACTACCGCCTGCTGCTGGACGAGATTCTGGAGGAACGACCGGAGCTGGCCCGCGCGTCCAGCGGGGAGTGCAGCTTCTTTTTCCAGCCCGACCCCAACCAGAACTTCAACCGCGAATTCACCGACTATTTTGTGCAAGGGCGCAAACAAGACATTGGCGCCTTTGACACCCCCAAGAACCCGGGTCGCCCCATCGGCTGGGTGACGCAGGTGGGGGCAAGCTCGCTGGACCTGCAACTGGACGACGCAGCCACCGTGCTCCACAACGGCGATGGCCTGTGCTACCTGGACCTGCAGAAAGAGCTGGTGGGCCTGCAGATCAACCGGGCCGAGGCCATCGATGCTTCCCAAGGCCAATGGCGCGTGTTTCCGAAAGACCCGGTCGCCAGCTTCAAGGACCTGCGCAAGAACACGCAGATCAACCGCAATCGCGACATGGACTGGGTGCGCGGGCTGGAGAAAAAATCGGCCGAGCGACGCATCGGGGCCTGGCTCAAACTGACGGAGACGGCTAACGGAGTGACCTTGAACGTGACAGACGAAGACGGTCACAGCGGCAGCGCCACCTTGCCCGGCGCCCTTGCAGATGCCAAAGACCCGGCGCAGGCCGAATCGAGGTTGCGCGAAGGACTGGCTCGCCTGGGCGAAACGATCTTCGTGCCCATTGACATACAGCTCGACATGCAGGGACCGCGCTTTGTGCCGGCCTCACAGCTCAACGCCTTGCGGCGCGAGGCCATCGAGTCGCTGGAAGCCGCCCGGACCCAGGCATGGCAGCGCCTGCCAAAAGGCGTACCCGTCGACCCGCCAGCACCCTACCCCGAAGACGCCCTGAGCTACCTCGCCAATGTTTTCAACCAGAAGGCACGGGATTTCTACACCAGGCACGGTGTCAAGGTCATCGCAGCGGCCTACGAGAGCCACGAAGAAGAAGGTGAAGTGAGCCTGATGATCACCAAGCACTGCGTGCGCTTTTCCCTGAGCTTGTGCCCCAAGCAGGCAAAAGGCGTGACGGGCGTCCAGGGCACGGTGCGTGCCGAACCGATGCAGTTGATCAATGGCAAGGAAAAGCTGACTCTGCGGTTTGACTGCAAGCCCTGCGAGATGCACGTGGTGGGCAAGATCAAGCGCAGCGTGCTGAACGCCGTGCCCGCGAGCCCCATCCAGTTTTACCGGAGCCGCCCCGCCGCCCCCCACTGACCAGCGCCGCCTCTGACCCGGGGTGGTGCAATGACCGAACTCAGATGTAGGCGTTGACCGGCTTGACGTGCCGCATGTGCAAGCTCAAGCCCAGAGCTGCCATGTGATTGCTGTTGCGGCTCAGGATTTTTTCCGCCAGGGGCAGGAACTCGGTCTCCTCGTAGTGGGCGTGCGCCTGGTATTCGGTGACCAGGCGCTGCAAATCGCTCACATCCAGTTCGCTGGCCTGTCCTTTGATGACCTGCTTGAGGCCTTTTTCGAGGCTCTTCCAGAGCTTTTCAACCGACCGGTGCTCGTCGGTCAGGCGCGTCGCCATGGCCTTGATCTTCAACTGTTCTTCACCCGGTTCAGCGCTGGCGAGCACGGCAGGAAACAACTCGCGCTCCTCTTCCAGGTGGTGCTCAAAAATCGCTTCGCGAAAGAATTCGAGCGACTGTTCTGCAATCTGCCGGGCTCGGGCGGCAGGCTCCAGCAAGGCCGGCAGCTCATCCAGCGCCTTGAGGCGCTGAATGATCCCCACATGACAGTTGTTGAAGTTGCTCAGCGGGGCTTGTGTGTCGACGGGTGACTGGGCAGACATGGTGCGCTCCTGAAGTAAACGGCATGTATGGCGACAGAAGGCAAACCTTCATCACACTCACGATGAACCGTGTCTTCAGTCTAGGCGCTGCGGCTGCCAGCACCTTGACTCAGGTCAATGGCTGACGCTGGCGCCACGCATGCGCTGGATGGCGTTGAAGATCAATACCGCAGCCGCGCCGGCCAACAGACCGGCCACAGCGCCCGCCAGGCTGGACACAACAGCCCCCGCCCAGCCTGCCTGCAAGGCCCATTGCTCGACCGCATGTGCCAACATGGGCACGCCGTGCACCAGAATGCCGCCGCCCACCAGAAACATGGCGGCCGTGCCCAGCACCGACAGCGTCTTCATCATCCAGGGCGCCAGGGTCAGAATGCCGCGGCCCAGCGCCTGCTGCCAGCCGGCCTTGCGCTGAACGAGATACAGCCCGGCATCGTCCAGCTTGACAATGCCCGCCACCAGACCGTAGACCCCCACGGTCATGATCAGGGAAATACCCACCAGCACCGAAACACGTTGTGCGAAGCTGGCGACCGCCACCGTGCCAAGGGTGATGACGATGATCTCGGCCGAAAGAATGAAATCGGTGCGCACCGCTCCTTTGATCTTCTCCCTCTCGAAGGCCACCATATCCACCTGTTCATCGGCCACCGCACGGGCCAACTCGGCATGATGTGCGGCTTCTTCGCCCTTGGATCGCATGAAAGCGTGCAGCAGCTTTTCTGCGCCTTCGAAACACAGAAACAGGCCACCCAACATGAGCAACGGTGTGATCAGCCAGGGAACAAAGGCGCTGATGGCCAGGGCAGCGGGCACCAGAATGGCCTTGTTCACCAACGAGCCCTTGGCAACCGCCCACACCACCGGCAATTCCCGGTCGGCATTCACGCCCGTGACCTGCTGGGCATTGAGCGCCAGATCGTCCCCCAGCACACCGGCCGTTTTCTTCGCAGCCATCTGCGTCATGGCGGCCACGTCATCAGCGGCGGCCATGCCCTGCCGAGCGGCCACTTTGGTCATCACCGCCACGTCGTCAAGCAAGGTGGCGATGTCGTCGATCAGGGCAAGCAGACTCGTGGCCATGGGCATAAGCCGCTGCGCGGCGTGGTTGTGGTGGCCGCGATGCTAGCAGGACGGTGAGGCCTTCTCGAGACCTACCCCACCCATTTGCGCGCATTGCGCCAGATGCGCATCCATGGGCTGTAGGCCGCCGGATCACCGCTGGTCCAGCTCATCTGGATGTTGCGAAACACCCGTTCGGGGTGCGGCATCATGGCGGTGAACCGGCCATCGGCCGTGGTCACGGCTGTCAGGCCACCGGGACTGCCGTTCGGGTTGAAGGGGTAGCGCTCGGTCGCTGCCCCGCTGTTGTCCACGAAGCGCATGGCTGTCAAGGCTTTGGTCTCGTTGCCACGGTAGGCAAAGTTGGCAAACCCTTCACCATGCGCCACCGCGATCGGCAACCGGCTGCCTGCCATGCCTTGCAGGAACAGGCTGGGCGAGTCGAGCACTTCGACCATCGACAAACGGGCTTCAAACCGTTCGCTCTGGTTGGTCGTGAAGCGCGGCCATGCTTCTGCGCCCGGGATGATGTCGGCCAGTTCGGCAAACATCTGGCAGCCGTTGCAAACGCCCAGACCGAATGTGTCTGGCCTCGCAAAAAAACCCTTGAACTGATCGGCCAGCGCCGGGTTGAAAGTGATGCTGCGGGCCCAGCCAATGCCGGCCCCGAGCGTGTCGCCATAGCTGAAACCGCCACACGCGACCACGCCCTTGAAATCCACCAGTTTCGCGCGGCCATTCTGCAGATCTGTCATGTGCACATCAAAGGCCTCAAATCCGGCCTGTGAGAATGCATATGCCATCTCCACGTGCGAGTTCACGCCTTGCTCCCGCAGAATGGCCACACGAGGCCGCGCCAGGTTCAGGAACGGGGCCGCCACGTCCTCGGCCGGATCAAACGTGAGTGCAACATGCAGCCCCGGATCGTCGGGCTGACCGGCCGCTGCATGCTCCGAGTCGGCGCAAACCGGGTTGTCGCGTTGCTGGTTGATGCGCCAGCTCACGCTGTCCCAGACCTGATGCAGGTCTTGCAGGCTGGCGCTGAAAACAGGTTTCGTGTCGCGCCACACCTGCAACTGTCCTTTGCCCGCATCCATGGCCGAGGACAGCGGGCGGGTCTTGCCGATGAAGTGGCTGTGCCTGGAAAGACCATGATCGCGCAGTACCTGCATGACCTCGTTGCGGAGGGCGGTAGGCACCTGCAGCACCACACCCAGTTCTTCGCTGAACAGGGCCTTGAGCGTGAGTTCTTCGCGCCGGGCGCTCACCTGCCCCGCCCAGTTCTTCGCATCGCCGTGATCTGCCCGGCTGTCGCTGATGCCATCGCCTTCGGTCACCAGAAGGTCGACGTTGAGGGACACGCCCACATGACCAGCGAACGCCATTTCAGCCACCGTGCTGATCAGCCCGCCGTCGCTTCGATCGTGGTAAGCCAGCACCCGCCCCTGCGAGCGCAGCGCATTGACGGCATTCACCAGATTGACCAGGTCCTGCGGGTCATCAAGGTCAGGCACGGCATCGCCGAACTGACCCAGCACCTGCCCAAGGATGCTGCCCCCCATGCGGTTCTGGCCTTTGCCCAGATCGATGAGCACCAGCGTGGTGTCCTCCAGTTCGCTGTTGAGAACAGGTGTGAGCGTGCCGCGCACGTCCGCCAGGGTGGCAAAGCCGCTGACAATCAGGCTGACAGGGGACGTCACCTTGTGCGACGCGCCGCCGTGCTGCCACTGGGTGCGCATGGAGAGGCTGTCCTTGCCCACCGGAATGGAAATGCCCAGGGCCGGACAGAGCTCCATGCCCACTGCACGCACGGTGGCATACAGGTCGGCATCCTCCCCCGGCTCACCGCAGGCCGCCATCCAGTTGGCTGACAGCTTCACGCGTGACAATTCAATGGGCGCCGCCAGCAGATTGGTGATGGCCTCGGCCACCGCCATGCGACCCGATGCCGGTGCATTCAGCGCAGCCAGCGGCGTGCGTTCGCCCATGCTCATGGCTTCGCCAGCAAAGCCCGAAAAATCGGCCAGGGTCACGGCGCAGTCGGCCACAGGAACCTGCCAGGGTCCCACCATCTGGTCGCGGTGAGACAAGCCCCCCACAGTTCGGTCGCCAATGGTGATCAAAAACCGCTTTGACGCCACCGTCGGGTGGCTGAACACATTGATGACCGCCTGCTGCAGATCCACACCCGTGAGGTCCATGGGAGCGGCTTCGCGCGCCACCGACTTCACATCGCGGTGCATCTTGGGTGGTTTACCCAGCAGCACATCCATGGGCATGTCGACTGCAGCCCCCACGCTCCCCACTTCGTGTGGTTCGCTGCCCCCCGAGGGGGCTGTGCTTGCTTGGGGCGGCCCGGCGCGGCGCACGACGTCTTCGTTGCCCACGAACAGATGCCGCTCCTCAGTGGCCACCCCGACCACAGAGAAGGGGCAGCGCTCACGCTCACAGAACGCGCGGAACCGCGGCAGCGACTCCGGCGCAATGGCCAGCACATAACGCTCCTGGCTTTCGTTGCACCAGATCTCCTTGGGTGCCAGCCCCGACTCCTCAAGTGGCACGGCCCGCAGGTCAAAACGCGCGCCCCGACCGGCATCGTTGGTGAGTTCGGGGAAGGCATTCGAGAGGCCGCCCGCACCCACGTCGTGAATGAACAGAATGGGATTGTCAGCGCCCTGTGCCCAGCAATGGTTGATCACCTCTTGCGCGCGGCGCTCGATCTCGGGATTGCCACGCTGTACGGAGTCGAAATCCAATGAGGCTGCATTGGTGCCACTGGCCATGGAGCTGGCAGCGCCTCCGCCCATGCCGATCTTCATGCCCGGGCCGCCGAGCTGGATCAACAAGCTGCCGGCGGGAAAGTCGATTTTCTTCGTGAGCTGGGCATCGATCACACCCAGGCCGCCCGCGATCATGATGGGCTTGTGGTACCCACGATTCACGCCCCCCACCGTCTGTTCGTATTCCCGGAAATACCCGAGCAGGTTCGGCCGGCCAAACTCGTTGTTGAAAGCCGCGCCGCCCAGCGGACCCTCGGTCATGATCTGCAAGGGGCTGGCAATGTGCTCCGGCTTGCCGCCGGCCCGATCACTTGCGCCGCCCCAGAGTTTGGACACGGTGAAGCCCGTCAGACCCGCCTTGGGCTTGGAACCCCGCCCGGTGGCGCCTTCGTCCCGAATTTCACCGCCCGCGCCGGTGGCTGCACCCGGAAAAGGTGAAATGGCGGTGGGGTGGTTGTGCGTCTCCACCTTCATCAGCACATGGTGCACGGCAGCCTCGGCCGCATAGGCAGGCGCTTCGTTGCTGCCCGCACGGGCCACAAAACGTTCGACGGCACTGCCCTCCATGATGGAGGCGTTGTCGGAATACGCCACGATGGTGTGTTGCGGATTCGTCTGGTGGGTGTGGCGGATCATGCCGAACAGGCTCTTGTCCTGAGCCACGCCATCCACGGTGAATTCGGCGTTGAAGATCTTGTGCCGGCAATGCTCGCTGTTGGCCTGCGCGAACATCATCAACTCCACATCGGTGGGGTTGCGCTTCAAACCGTGGAAGGCATTCACAAGGTAGTCGATCTCGTCATCTGCCAGCGCCAGACCCCAGGCTTGGTTGGCGGCTTCCAGAGCAGCCCTGCCCCCACCGAGCACGTCCACCTGTTCCATGGGCGCCGGATGAAGCTCCGTGAACAGGGCTTCAGCCTGCTTTCTCTCGGTCGTGACCGCCTCGGTCATGCGGTCATGCAGCAGGTCGGCCACGGCGCGAAGCTGCTCCTCTGACAGCCGCCCCTTGCCCAGGAGGCCCGACTTGAGCTGAATGCGGTACTCCACCAGGCGCTCTACCCGCTTTACCTGCAACCCGCAGTTGTGCGCAATATCGGTCGCCTTGGAGGCCCAGGGCGACACGGTTCCGAGTCGAGGCATCACCAGGATGGCCGCAGCGCCAGCCTTCTCGGCCTGGGCGTGTGCTTCGGCGCATGGATCGCCGTAAGCCAGCAACTCGCGAAGGCGTTCAAGCGTCGCGTCGGTCGGCGGTTCGACAAACGAGGCCAGGTGCACAAAACGCGCTGTCAGGCCTGAAATCTTGTCTGAAATGCCCTGCAGGCGGGGTAGGAGTTGCTGGACTTTGAAAACGCTGATGGCATTGCCGCCATCGAAGAAACACAGGGACAAGGTCACGATGGAGGCCTATGGGCTGAGTGATCCCGTTGGGGGAGGAAAGCGCCAATTTTATCTCTGCGCGCTGAGCCCCCATTCAAGGCGAAGAGGTGGTTGCCTCCTGCACCGCCTGCCAGACCTTCAGGGCGTCCACCGTCTGCGCCACGTCGTGAACACGCACGATGCGGGCTCCCCGCTCAACTGCCATCAGCGCTGCCGCTTCACTGGCCGCAATGCGATCAGCAGGGCGTTCACGGTTCGTCACCGCACCCAACGAAGACTTGCGCGACCAGGCCGCCAGCACAGGAAAGCCCATCGTCAAAAGGTTTTGCTGCTGCGCCAGCAAGCTGAAGTTCTGTTCCACCGTTTTCCCAAAACCCACCCCGGGATCCACCACAATCCGCTGCCGATCCACCCCCAAACCCAACAGCGCGTCTGCACGAGTGCGCAGAAATTCGAGCACGGGAGCCACCACGTCCCCCGCCATTGGCGCCACCTGCATGGTCTGGGGATCGCGGTGCATGTGCATCAGGCACACGCCACAGCGCGCATGCTCCGCCACGACCTGAAGCGCCCCTGGTCGGCGAAGCGCCCACACATCGTTGATTGCATCGGCGCCAGCATCGAGCACCGCGCGCATCACCTCGGGTTTGTAGGTGTCCACCGAAATGGGTACGCCCAGTTGCACCGCCGACTGCACCACGGGAAGCACTCGGTCCAGTTCGTCCGCCAGCGAGACCGCCGGTGCACCCGGCCGGGTGGACTCGCCACCAATGTCCAGCATGTCCGCGCCTTCCTTGAGGAGCCTTTCACACCATTGCAGGGCAGTGGATGTCGTCGCGTACAGCCCGCCATCGGAAAAAGAGTCTGGCGTCACATTGACGATACCCATCACCCTGGGTTTCGTCAGATCAATATCGAATCGGCTGGTCTGCCAATGCATGTTGCTGTCCCAAAAGCAAACGGGGCCGAAGCCCCGTCTGAGATCACGAAAACGCCCAACGAACGATCAGGCTGCCGTCGGCGCCGGATCGGGTGCGACCGGAGGCGTACCGTTGCCACCACCACCCACCGATGGGTTCCGGGGCGTCCAGTCCTTGGGAGGACGGGGTGGTTTGCCCGCCATGATGTCGTCGATCTGCTCGGCGTCGATCGTTTCCCATTCGAGCAAGGCCTTGGCCATGGCGTGCATCTTGTCGCTGTTGCTCTCGATCAGGTCGCGCGCCAGTTTGTACTGTGCATCGATGATGCGGCGCACCTCAGCGTCCACCTTCTGCATGGTCGACTCGCTCATGTTGGTGGTCTTGGTCACCGAGCGGCCCAGGAACACCTCGCCCTCGTTTTCGGCGTAAACCATCGGTCCCAGCGCATCGGTCATGCCGTAGCGCATCACCATGTCACGGGCAATGGTGGTCGCGCGCTCGAAGTCGTTGCTGGCACCCGTGGTCATCTGGTTCATGAACACTTCTTCGGCAATGCGGCCACCGAACAGCATGCTGATCTGGTTCAGCATGTAGTCCTTGTCGTAGCTGTACCGATCCTGAGCCGGCAAGCTCATGGTCACGCCCAGCGCGCGACCGCGCGGAATGATGGTGACTTTGTGGACCGGATCGCACTTGGGCAACAGCTTGCCGATCAGGGCATGGCCCGACTCGTGGTACGCCGTGTTGCGGCGTTCCTCTTCCGGCATGACCATGCTCTTGCGCTCGGGGCCCATGAAGATCTTGTCCTTGGCTTTTTCGAAATCCTGCATTTCCACCACGCGGGCGTTGCGGCGGGCGGCCATCAATGCCGCTTCATTGCACAGGTTCGCCAGGTCGGCGCCGCTCATGCCGGGTGTGCCACGGGCGATCACGCTCGGGTTTACGTCGGTACCCAGCGGGACCTTGCGCATGTGCACATTCAGAATCTGCTCGCGGCCACGGATATCGGGCAACGTGACGTAAACCTGCCGGTCAAAGCGTCCAGGGCGCAGCAAGGCCGCATCCAGAATGTCCGGGCGGTTGGTGGCTGCCACCACGATCACACCCAGATTGGTCTCGAAACCGTCCATCTCGACCAGCATCTGGTTCAGGGTCTGCTCGCGCTCGTCGTTGCCACCACCCAGGCCAGCGCCGCGTTGGCGGCCCACGGCATCGATTTCGTCAATGAAAATAATGCAGGGAGCGTTTTTCTTGGCGTTTTCGAACATGTCGCGCACACGGGCTGCGCCCACGCCGACAAACATTTCCACGAAGTCTGAACCCGAAATGCTGAAAAACGGCACCTTGGCTTCGCCCGCAATACCCTTGGCCAGCAGGGTTTTGCCTGTGCCAGGAGGGCCCACGAGCAACAGCCCGCGCGGAATGCGGCCACCGAGCTTCTGAAACTTGGCCGGATCCTTCAGGAAGTCCACCACCTCCTTCACCTCTTCCTTGGCCTCGTCACAGCCGGCGACGTCCGCGAACGTGACCGTGTTGTTGTTTTCGTCGAGCATGCGGGCCTTGCTCTTGCCAAAGCTGAACGCGCCGCCCTTGCCACCGCCCTGCATCTGCCGCATGAAGTAGATCCACACGCCGATCAGCAGCAGCATGGGACCCCAGCTGACCAACAGGGTCATCAGCAGCGAACCCTCTTCGCGAGGGCGAACGTCGAATTTGACGTTGTTGTTGATCAGGTCGCCCACCAGACCACGGTCCAGCGAGGTGGCCGTGGTGCGCACGCGGCGGTCATCCTGGGTGATAGCAACGATCTCGGTGCCCCCTTGGCCTTCCTGGATGGTGGCGCTCTTGATGCGCTGGGCCTTGACTTCGTCAATGAACTCCGAATAGCCCATATAGCCGGCGCCTGCCACCGCCCGGCCGTCGAACTGCTTGAAGACGGTGAAAAGCACCATGGCGATGACCATCCACACGGCGATTTTCGAGAACCACTGGTTATTCAAGTGCAGCTCCTGGCAAAAAGGAATTCAGAGATGTGCATGTTGAGCCCATTTTAGGACTTTCAAGCTGCAATGCCCCTGATATATGACTTGGCAATGTCAATCAAGGGGTTAGGAAATGTTTTGTGCACGACTCACGAGTCGGAAACGACCTGCACAGGCTTGAGACCCAGACCAACCAAAAAGGTTTCTGAAGACTTGTCGCGTGACGCCTTGGGCTTGAAGGTCTTGACCGATTTGAAGCGCTGGCGAAACAGGGCAACCATCGGATCGTAGGCTCCGCCGTGGAACAGTTTGACCACCAGCGCGCCATCCTTTTTCAGATGGCGCACCGAAAAGTCCACCGCCAGCTCCACCAGGTCGGTGATGCGGGCGGCATCCGCAGAGCCAATGCCTGAAAGATTCGGCGCCATGTCAGACACCACCACGTCAACTTCCTGGACGCCCTTTTCGACCAATGCCGCCTCAAGTTCGGTCAGCACACTCGCCTCCCGAAAGTCACCCTGGATGAACTGCACGCCCTCGACAGGGTCCATGGGCAGCATGTCAAGCGCGATGATGTGTCCTTGCAGCTCTCCGACCGCTGCCCCCTCCGGGCTCAGGCGGCGACGGACGTACTGGCTCCACGCCCCTGGCGTCGACCCCAGATCGACGACGCAATCCCCTGGGTGGATCAATCCCAGCGTTTCGTCAATTTCCTTGAGCTTGTAGGCCGCACGGGCTCGATAGCCGTCTTTTTTGGCCAGACGCACATAGGGGTCGTTGACATGTTGATTGAGCCACGCCTTGTTGATCTTCTTGCTCTGCGACTTGACTTTCATTCCCATGGGGCGCTCTCAGGCTGACTAAACGATAATTGTCCCATGCCCCAGATCACACTCACTCCAGCCCAGCGCAAACTCCACCGTGCCGATGCACACCACCTCGACCCTGTCGTGCTCGTTGGAGGCGACGGTCTTAGCCCGGCGGTCAAAAAAGAGGTCGACGCCGCGCTGACCGCCCATGGCCTCATCAAGGTGAGGGTGTTCAGTGACGACCGGGCCGCCAGAGAGTCCATGCTGCAGACACTGACCGAAGAGCTCAATGCTGCACCGATCCAGCACATCGGCAAATTGCTGGTGTTGTGGCGCGAGATGCCGGAGAAGGTCAAAGTCGTTGACGAAGACCGCAAGCCCGGTCCACGTGATGTGAAAGTGCTGAAATTCAGCAAACGCGGGGGTCAGCGGCCAGAAGTGAAAGTGGTCAGGGTGCTGGGCAACCAGCGCCTCACCACAGGTGGTCAGGTCAAGCGGGCCAAGGTCGTCAAAAAAAGCATCAAGAAGTCCGCCCAGTAGCCCGTTATCACTGACGGGTCCCTCGCTGATACCTTGAATCTTCCGTCCCCGAGCCAATCTGAGGCCGCATGAACGCAAACACTGCCCAAGCAGAAGGCAATCCTCTGCTCGACTTCCTTGACTTGCCCCGGTTCGACCTCATCACGCCAGCTTGCGTGGGACCCGCCGTGGACCAGCTGATTCAGGCGGCGAGCGAGGCACTGGAAACCGTGACGGCAGCGTCCTTCCCGGCCAAATGGGAACTCCTGTCAAAGACACTGGACGTACCGGCCGAGAGACTGTCCCGCGCCTGGGGCGCGGTGAGCCATCTCAACAGCGTGGCAGACACCCCTGAACTCCGCGCCGCCTACAACGCGTCCCTGCCCAAGGTGACCGAGTTCTGGACCCGTCTGGGGGCGGACGAACGCCTATACGCAAAATACAAGGCCATGGATCCCGGCACCTTGACGCCTGAGCAGGCCCAGGCACACAAGAATGCCTTGCGGGGCTTTGTGCTCGGTGGCGCCGATCTGACAGGTGACGCCAAAACCCGGTTTGCCTGGCTGCAGGAACGGCAGGCAGAGCTTGCTCAGAAATTCAGCGAAAACGCCCTGGATGCCACAGACGCCTTTGCCTACTTCGCGACGGCAGACGAAATGGCTGGCGTGCCGGACGATGTGGTCCAGGCAACCGCTTCGGCGGCGCTGGCAGAGGGCAAGACAGGGCACAAGCTCACGCTGAAGATGCCCTGCTACCTGCCAGTCATGCAGTTCGCCCACAGCAGCCAATTGCGTGAAACGCTGTATCGTGCCTATGTCACCCGGGCCAGCGACCAGGCTTCAGGCGAGGCTATCAAGTTCGACAACGGCGCCATCATGGGCGAACTCCTGAGTCTGAGGCACGAAGAAGCGCAGTTGCTGGGCTACAGGCACCACGCGGACGTTTCCCTGGTGCCCAAGATGGCCGAATCACCTGAACAGGTGATCGCGTTCCTGCGTGACTTGGCAGTCAAGTCCCGCCCATTCGCGGAAAAGGACCTGGCCGACCTGCGTGCTTTTGCCGCCTCCGAGCTCAGCCTGCCCGATCCCCAGGCATGGGATTGGCCCTATATCGGCGAAAAGCTCAAGGAGGCGCGCTACGCCTTCAGCGAACAGGAAGTCAAACCGTACTTCACCGCACCCAAGGTGCTGGCAGGCTTGTTCCAGATCGTCGAGACCTTGTTTGAAGTGGCCATCCGGCCCGATTCCGCACCTGTCTGGAATGACGGCGTGGCCTTCTACCGGATCGAACGCCAAAGCCCGGAAGGGACTCAGCTGGTTGGGCAGTTCTATCTGGACCCCTCAGCGCGAACAGGCAAGCGCGGCGGCGCCTGGATGGACGACGTGCGGGCCCGTTGGCTGCGCCCCGACACGGGCACACTGCAAACGCCAGTGGCTCACCTGGTTTGCAACTTCGCGGAAGGCGTTGAAGTGGACGGGGTCGTGCGCCCTGCCCTGTTGACCCACGATGACGTGATCACGCTGTTCCACGAGTTCGGGCACGGCTTGCATCACATGCTCACGCAGGTCAACGAACGCGACGTGTCCGGCATCAGCGGCGTGGAATGGGATGCGGTGGAACTGCCCAGCCAGTTCATGGAAAATTTTTGCTGGGAATGGGATGTGCTCAAGCACATGACTGCTCACGTGGACACTGGCGAGCCATTGCCGCGCGCGCTTTTTGACAAGATGCTGGCCGCGAAGAATTACCAAAGCGGTCTGCAAACCCTGCGCCAGGTGGAGTTCTCGTTGTTCGACATGCTTCTGCACAGCCTGCCTGAGCCCGCGACCAGCCCTGAAGCCATTCAGGCGCTGCAGCAGCAGGTCAGGGATGAAGTGGCTGTGCTGAATCCCCCACCCTACAGCCGCACACCCAACACCTTCAGCCACATTTTTGCTGGCGGCTATTCGGCCGGCTACTACAGCTACAAATGGGCCGAGGTGCTGTCCTCCGACGCGTACGCCGCTTTTGAAGAGGCGGCCCAGGCCAGCGGCCACAACACCCTGGATGTGGCCACGGGCCGGCGCTACCGGCAAGCCATACTGGAAGCGGGAGGAAGCCGCCCGGCCATGGAATCCTTCAAGGCGTTCCGGGGCCGCGAGCCCAGCATTGATGCGCTGATGCGGCATCAGGGCATGGCATGATGGCCGAACAGGTGGTCCAGAACCCCAGGCATTTGATCCAAGGAGTTGAGATGAACGTCGTTCCGTTTGCTTCGCACAACACTACCAAGTCTGCACCTGCCTGGGGCAGGCGAATGGCAGGCGTGCTGCTTGCCATGGCCGTAGCGCCAGTGCTCGCGCAAGGCGTGTACCGGATCGTGGGCCCGGACGGCCGTGTCACGTTTTCGGACCAGCCGCCTGCAGCAGATGCTGCCCCTCGCGCACCTGCTGCGACAGGCCCGTCGGCCGCCGGCAATGCTCAGTTGCCCTATACGCTGCGGCAGGTGGTCAGCCGCTATCCTGTCACGCTCTACACAAGCGCAGATTGCGCCCCGTGCAACAGCGGACGCAATCTGCTCAACGGCAGGGGCATTCCATACACCGAAAAGACCGTCTCGTCAGCCAATGACGCCGACGCCCTGAAACGGTTGAGTGGAGACGCTTCGTTGCCCCTCTTGACCATTGGCAGTCAGCAACTCAAGGGTTACTCGGACGCTGAGTGGACCCAGTTTCTCAATGCAGCCGGGTACCCCGCCCAGTCGGCGCTGCCGGCGGGCTACCGCCGGCCAGAACCCAGTCCGCTGGTGAGTACCCAGGCGGCATCACCGACGGCTGCTGAACGGGCCACAACGCCTCCCGCCGACGGTGCCCCGCCCGCCAGCCCTGAACCTGCGGTGCCGGTCACGCCCCCGGTGAGCAACCCCTCTGGTATCCGGTTCTGACCCTTCGGGGTTGTATGGATGCGCTGGCGTTGAGCCTCAGAACGCCAGCGTTCTCACGCCAGTCGCCGTGCCCAGCAGACAGACCCCGGCCTTCTGGTAGGCAAACACGCCCACCGTGACCACGCCGGGCCATTGACTCACCTCGGCCTCAAATGCCCGCGGATCATGGATCTGCAGGCCGGTCACGTCGAGAATGAATTGGCCGTTGTCTGTCACCAGGGGCGAACCGTCCTTGAGCCGAATGGCGGCCTGGCCGCCCTTTTCTGCAAACTGGCGCTTCAGGCGTTCTGCGGCCATGGGAATCACTTCGACAGGCAGCGGAAATGTGCCCAGCACTTTCACAAGCTTGGATTCGTCTGCAATGCAGACAAACAACCGCGACTGGGCGGCAACGATCTTTTCCCGCGTCAGGGCAGCACCACCGCCTTTGACCATGTGGCCACGCTCATCAATTTCGTCGGCCCCGTCGATGTAGACGGCCAGTTCACCCACATCGTTCGCTTCAAACACCGGAATGCCCAGCGCCTTGAGCCGGGCCGTGGTGGCCTCTGAACTGGAGACAGCACCTGGAATGTGGTCGCGCATGGTGGCGAGCGCGTCAATGAACTTGTTGACCGTTGAACCGGTGCCCACCCCGATAACTTCGCCGGGCTGCACATACTTCAGGGCCGCCTGGCCAACCAGGGTTTTGAGTTCGTCTTGGGTCATTTGAGACAATCGCGCTAGAAACTAAACGTTTGATTATCCAATGTCCTTGCTGCCCTACGCCTTGACCCGCCCCTTCCTTTTCAGCATGGACCCTGAAGCGGCGCACGAGTTGACAATCGGTGCCATCGCCAGATTTCAGCACTCACCCCTGACTTGCCTGTACGGTGAAGGCCGCGTGGACGACCCCATCTCATTGGCCGGCCTTACCTTCCCCAACCGGGTTGGGCTCGCAGCGGGGTTGGACAAAAACGCCCGCTGCATCGACGGCTTGGCGGCCATGGGGTTCGGTTTCGTGGAGGTGGGCACCGTCACCCCCAAAGCGCAACCGGGCAATCCCCGACCGCGCATGTTCAGACTGCCAGAGGCCCACGCGCTGATCAACCGCCTGGGTTTCAACAACGAAGGGCTGGAGGTTTTTCTGGCCAATGTGCAGCAAACCCGCTTTCGAAAGGCCCGGGTCAAGCTTCCCATGCTGCTGGGTCTGAACATTGGCAAGAACGCCAGTACCCCCATCGAGCGTGCCACGGACGACTACCTGACCTGCCTGGATGCGGTCTACCCGCATGCCGATTACGTCACCGTCAACATTTCAAGCCCGAACACCCAGAACCTGCGCAGCCTGCAAAGCGACCAGGCGCTCGACAGCTTGCTGGGCGCCGTGATGGATCGGCGGGAGCAGCTGGCGCAACGCTTCGAGCGACGCACCCCGGTGTTCCTGAAAATTGCCCCGGACCTGGACGATGCCCAGATCGAGATCATCGCCAAGACTCTGCTGCGCTACGGTGCAGACAGCAAGGGCCTCCCCAACAACACGCTGGGCGTCATTGCCACCAACACCACCTTGAGCAGGGATGCGGTGGCGAAGCTGCCGCACGCCGATGAAGCCGGCGGGCTTTCTGGTGCCCCAGTGCTTCAAGCCAGCAATCAGGTGATCCGGCAACTGCGTGCGGGGCTGGGCAAGGGCTTTCCCATCATCGGGGTGGGCGGCATCCTCAGTGGTGAAGATGCCGTGAGCAAGATCGAGGCGGGAGCCGATGTGGTCCAGATCTACACGGGCCTGATCTACAAAGGCGCAGTACTGGTGAAGGCGTCGGCACTGGCGATCAAAGCCCGGTACGCCAATCGCTGATCAATGATCACGGCAGGTTGACCACGTGCTCGGCGATGGCCAGACAACTGGTGAGGCCGGGCGACTCGATGCCGAACAGATTGATCAAACCCGGCACGCCGTGGGTCGCTGGCCCTTGGATCAAAAAGTCCGCGGCCGGCTGGCCTGGACCGCTGATCTTGGGGCGCATGCCTGCATAGCCTGGATGAAGCGCACCGTCAGGCAGCCCGGGCCAGTATTGCCTGACGGCGGTGTAGAAGCGCTCGCCCCGGACGGCGTCCACCTGCAGATCGTCTGGGGATTCTGTCCATTCAACGTCAGGACCAAATTTGGCCTGCCCGCCGAGGTCGATGGTCAGATGCACCCCAAGGCCTGCAAGGTGTCGATCGGGCTCAGGTGCGGGGTAGATCAATCGCTTGAACGGCGAACGCCCTTCCAGCGTGAAGTAGCTTCCCTTGGCGTACCAGGCGCGCGGTACGAACGAGGGCGACAAACCCTGCGTCTGCTGCGCCAGGGCACAGGCACCCAGTCCGGCAGCGTTGATCACACAGCGGGCCCAGAGTCGGGTTCCGTCCGCACAGACGACTTCCATGCCGCCATCGTTTGCCCGTAAGCCAGACACAGAGGTGTGGCAGACGACCAGGCCCTGCGCCTGTTCAAGATCGCCCTGCAGGGCGAGCATGAGGCTGTGACTGTCGATGATGCCGGTGGAGGGTGAAAGGACCGCGCCCATGCAGTTCAGATGGGGCTCCAGTACGAGCGCCTCTTCCCGCGAAACGACCACCAGGTCATCCACCCCGTTGTTGGCAGCTTGCCGCACCAGATCCGGCAAGGCGTCGCGTTGTGAGGTGGTTGAGGCCACGATCAGTTTCCCGCATCGTTGATAGGGGATGCCACGTTCGTCGCAATACCGGTAAAGCGCCTGCCTGCCCTGCACGCACAACCTGGCCTTCAGAGAGCCCGGCGGGTAGTAAATGCCGGCATGAATGACTTCGCTGTTGCGTGAACTGGTCCCCATGCCAATGCCCGCTTCGCGCTCCAGCACCATCACCTCGCGCCCGCGCAGGGCCCAGGCCCTTGCAATCGCAAGACCGACCACGCCTGCGCCCACCACCACCACATCCACCTGTTCCACAAGCGCTCCGTTCACGTTCCGTCTTCCGGTCGGCAGGCCTCCAGGCAACTTGCTGAAAGGCACCCCTATGCCTCAAGTGCCTCCGGATTGACCGATCTTACAGATGCAGAGAATGCATGAAGTGCCCGGCGCCGGACACCGCCGTATCGGTAAAATTGCGGCTTCGCTTCTTGTCTCACCTCCAACGGAACTTCAGCATGTCCCTCTTCTCAGCCGTCGAAATGGCGCCGCGCGACCCCATCCTTGGTCTGAACGAACAGTTCGCCAGTGATGACAACCCCAACAAGGTCAACCTGGGTGTCGGTGTCTACTTTGATGACAATGGGAAACTGCCCTTGCTCCAATGTGTGCAAGCCGCAGAAAAGGCCATGATGGACAAGCCCGCCGCTCGAGGCTACTTGCCCATCGACGGCATCGCCGCATACGACGCTGCGGTCAAGAGCCTCGTGTTTGGCGCTGACAGCGAGCCCGTGGTTTCCGGCCGGGTGGCCACGGTGCAAGCCATCGGCGGCACAGGCGGCTTGAAGATCGGTGCGGATTTCCTGAAGAAACTCAATCCCGATGCCAAGGTGCTGATCAGCGACCCCAGCTGGGAAAACCACCGCGCGCTGTTCGGCAACGCCGGCTTTACCGTCGAGTCCTACACCTACTACGACGCTGACAAGCGCGGCGTGAACTTCGACGGCATGCTGGCCAGCCTCAGCGAAGCCACCCCGGGCACCATCGTCGTGTTGCACGCCTGCTGCCACAACCCCACCGGCTACGACATTTCCCCGGAACAGTGGGACCAGGTGATCGCCGTGGTCAAAGCCCGTGGCCTCACCCCTTTCCTCGACATGGCTTACCAGGGTTTCGGACACGGGATTGCCGAAGACGGTGCGGTGATCGGAAAGTTCGTGGCCGCAGGCCTGACCTTCTTCGTGTCGACGTCCTTTTCGAAGAGCTTCAGTCTCTACGGCGAACGGGTGGGCGCCTTGTCTGTGCTCTGCGAAAACAAGGATGAAGCCGCGCGGGTGCTCTCACAGCTCAAGATCGTCATTCGCACCAACTACTCCAACCCACCGATTCACGGCGGTGCCGTGGTGGCAGCGGTTCTCAACAATCCGGAGCTGCGCGCTATCTGGGAAAAGGAACTGGCAGAAATGCGTGTGCGCATCAAGGCCATGCGCCAGAAGCTGGTGGATGGTCTGAAGGCTGCGGGCGTGAAGCAGGACATGAGCTTCATCACAAGCCAGATCGGCATGTTCAGCTACTCCGGGCTGAGCAAGGAACAGATGATCCGGCTCCGGACGGAATTTGGTGTGTATGGCACCGACACGGGTCGAATGTGTGTGGCCGCCCTCAACAGCAAGAACATCGATCACGTCTGCCAGGCCATTGCCAAAGTGGTCTGATGGGCTGAGCGCCCTTCGCTGCGCCTCGCCAACCAGACATCAGCCCGCCGGAAGTGCGGGCTTTTTTTCGTCTCGGGCGATCTTGCCCCGACGGTGCGACACCGGAAATGACATGCCACTGCGCGACCGGCGGCAAAAACCTCACATTCAGCGGTGAGCAACTTTCACAAATGTGACAAAACCTGGATGAAATTAGGTGTTTTCACCGGCTCACACAGTGGAGCAAGCTGCTATATTGTTGCACTGCAACATAACCATTTCCATCACCATGCTCTACCAGATTTACGAAACCCAGCGCTCAATCATGGAGCCGTTCGCTGACCTGGCCGAAGTGGCAGCCAAGCTCTACAACAACCCCATGCTGCCATTGGCCCAGATGCCGATGGCGCAGCGTGTGTCAGCCGCCTACGACCTGATGCACCGCCTGGGCAAGGACTACGAAAAGCCGGAATTCGGCATTCGCACGGTGGATGTGGATGGGGTGGACGTGGCCATCCACGAACGCATCGAAATTGACAAGCCCTTTTGCGAGCTGCGCCGCTTCAAACGCTTCTCTGATGACACCGACACGCTGACCAAGCTCAAGGGGCAGCCGGTCGTGCTGGTGGTGGCGCCCTTGTCGGGTCATTACGCCACCCTGCTTCGCGACACCGTGCGCACCATGCTCAAGGACCACAAGGTCTACATCACCGACTGGAAGAATGCCCGTCTGGTGCCCCTGTCTGAAGGTGAATTCCACCTGGATGACTACGTCAACTACGTGCAGGAGTTCATCCGGCACCTGCAGGACATCTACGGCAACTGCCATGTGATCAGCGTCTGCCAGCCCACGGTGCCTGTGCTGGCAGCGGTGTCGCTGATGGCCAGCCGGGGTGAAACCACACCGTTGACCATGACCATGATGGGTGGTCCCATTGATGCAAGGAAATCGCCCACGGCGGTCAACAACCTGGCGGTGCAGCGAAGCCACAGTTGGTTTGAGAACAACGTGATCTACCGTGTGCCTGACAACTTTCCAGGGGCAGGTCGACGCGTCTACCCCGGTTTCCTGCAGCACACCGGCTTTGTGGCCATGAATCCCGACCGGCATGCCACCAGCCACTACGACTACTTCAAGGACCTGATCAAAGGTGATAACGAGAGCGCCGAGAGCCACCGCAAGTTCTACGACGAATACAACGCGGTGCTCGACATGGATGCCGACTACTACCTGGAAACCATCGACACCGTGTTCCAGGACTTCAAGCTGGTCAATGGCACTTGGGACGTGAAGAACGAAAAGGGCAAGATCGAACGGGTGCGGCCACAAGACATCACCACCACGGCCCTGCTGACGGTGGAAGGTGAGCTCGACGACATTTCAGGCTCTGGCCAAACCGAAGCGGCCCACGGGCTTTGCACCGGTGTGCCCAAGTCACAGCGCATGCACTACGAAGCCAAAGGCGCTGGCCACTACGGCATCTTCAGCGGGCGTCGCTGGCGTGAAATGGTCTACCCGGTCATAAAGACCTTCATCCAGGTACAACAAGCCAAGGCGGCAGTGTCCGTGGTGCGGGAAGTTGGCGAGGCAACACAGCGAGCGAGGGCGGTTGCCCGGGCAAGCGCCCTGGGCAAGGCAGCACCGGCCGCTGCACTGAAAAAGCAGACAGCGGGCGCTAAGCCTGCCGCCAAGGCGCCCTCGAAAGGGAGCGCTCGCCCAGCCGCACCACGTGCGGCAAAGGCGCCTGCAACAACCAAAAAGCCGGTGCGCAGCCAGGACGCCTGATCGCATATCCCTCATGCTCAGGATCGATGGATTGTCATGGGATGGGAACACGGCGCAGATGACCGATCGGCTGCACTCTGCATGAGCGATCTCGCCCAGCGCATCAACGCGGCCCTGCCACAGACCCAGTGCACGCGCTGCGGCTTCCCGGACTGCGCCAGCTACGCCGAAGCCATCGCCCGTGGCGAAGCACGCATCAACCAGTGCCCCCCTGGCGGCGTTGAAGGCATCGCACGTCTGTCAGACATCACGGGACAACCCACCGCCCCTCTGGACCCGACCTGCGGCATCGAAGGCCCGCTGACGGTGGCGGTCATTGACGAGGACTGGTGCATCGGGTGCACGCTGTGCATCAAGGCTTGCCCCACCGACGCCATTCTGGGCAGCAACAAGCGCATGCACACGGTGATCGAGCCTTACTGCACAGGATGTGAACTGTGCCTGCCCGTTTGTCCGGTGGATTGCATTGAACTGGAAGTGGTCGACCCGAAGCTCACCGGCTGGCAGGCCTGGACAGCGGCCCAGGCCGATCAGGCCAGAGAGCGCTATTCATCGCGTCAATTGCGCCTGGAGAGGGAGAAGGTGGAAAACGATGAGCGCCTGGAAGCCAAGGCTCGCCTGAAGCTGGCCGACCTGTCTGAGCATTCACTGCACACGGACCCAGCCACACTGGACAAGAAACGCGCCATCATCGAAGCCGCGCTGGCCCGGGCACGCGCCCGACGAGGCGAATGACCTAGACCTGAGGACGCGAAACGCGGCGAGGGTGAACCCAGCCTCCGGAGCGAAGTGCCTCATTCCAGAGATACCGTCGGGCCGGCTTTGCCGGACGACTGGTATCGCCCCCTTGAGGGGGTGACGCGCGAAGCGCGGCGCGGGGGGGCTTCCTATACCCTCGCTGCCACCGTCTTGTACACGCCGCAGCCCACGTAGAGATCGTCCACCTTCACCACGTAGGACATCTTGCCCTGAATGGCCCCGGTGACCGGGTTGGCGATGTCGTACTCCACCCAACCAGGCTCCACTTCGGCCTGGGCCACAATGCTCTCCAGCAAGGCTTGGCCATCCACACCAGCGATGTCCTGCACACGGCTACCCACCTTTTCAGGCTTGCCACCGAACGCCCGGTAAACACCTTGCCGGTCGAGCGCGAACACGTACATGTCCCGGTCATGGAAATTCTTTGCCGGATCGGTCAGATCACGCACGAAGGCATCACGCCCACTGCGGTTGCGGTGCTCGATCGCATGGTCGACCAGCACCATCGCCTCCTCGGCGGTGCCCTGCTGCAACATGAAGGAAGACACCGCCTTGGACAAATGGGCGGCCCGATGCTCGAGCTGATTGGCCTGCACCACGGCGCGCTCCACCATCTGGGCGTTGCGCTGGGTGATCTGGTCCAGCTGGGTCACGGCCGACGAGATCTCGGAGAGCCCATTGCTCTGCTCGGCGCTGGAGGCCGAAATGAGCGACATGTTGGCGGCCACGCCACGCACGCCGTTGACGATCTCCGCGATGCTGCTGCCAGCGGTGCGGATCTGCGAAACGCTGGTATCCACCTGCATGCGCGACGTTTCGATCAGTTGCCTGATCTCCTTGGACGAAGCGGCGGAACGTTGAGCCAGGGTGCGCACCTCGTTGGCCACCACCGCAAAACCCCTGCCCTGCTCGCCAGCGCGTGCGGCCTCGACGGCAGCGTTCAAGGCCAGGATGTTGGTCTGAAACGCCAGGCTGTCGATCACGCCGATGATCTCGTTCATCTGCTGCGCGCTCTTCTGAATCACCTCGACCGAACTCACCGCCCTGCCCATGGACTGGGCACCGGACTCGGCCACATCACGCACGCGCGCCGCCTGCTGATCTGAATCACCGGCCGTTTCAGCGTTCTGGTGAACGGTGCTGGACAACTCGTGCACGCTGGCAGCGGTCTGCTCCAGGTTGGCCGCCTGCTGCTCGGTGCGGTCAGCCAGATCGCGGTTGCCCATGGCCAGGCTTTTTCCGGCATGCGCCACCAGGGCCGAGTTGCTGCGCACCTCGGCCACCATGGCCGACAGGTTGCCAATCATGCGGTCGAGCAGGCGGGTAAGGTCAGCCAGTTCGTCACTGCCTTTGGTTTTCAGAACCGTGCGCAGGTTGCCCGACGCCGTTTGCTCCATGCAGTCCAGCACCTGCCGGAAATCGCCCATGAAGCTGACATAGAAGCTCACCATGATGTAGGCCAGCGTAGCGACACCGATGAGTGTGGTCATCGCTATCCAGCGTGCAGCGGACGGCGAACCCGAGATCGCCCAGACCAGCAGAAGGGGCAGCGCTGAGGTCACCACCAGCAGCAAAAGCTTGCTGCGCAGGTGCAGGCGTCTCATCAGCCAGACGCCAGGGGTAAGGGGATGAATTCCGGACATGGGCGTGTCGCTCCTCTTGGTATTGGTGTGTGTATCGACCTTCTGGACCGAAGCTTGAGACTCGGACATCGCTCAATGAGGGTTAACGATGCCCGACTGTTGGGCTTCGAAGTGCCTGAACAGCTGCACTGCCATGACCCGAAGGGTGTCGTCGGCCATGTTATGGGCGTGCGAGAGCTGCTCAAGGCCGTACCGGCGATCGTTCTGCATCAGGGCACGGCTCACACACATGCCCTGGCTCGACATGCGCAAGCAAAAGGCGTCCAGGAGTTCGACCGGCCAGGCCGTCGCTGCAGACGGCGACCAACGTCTGGTCGACGCATCCGTGATGCGCCCTGGAAGTGCTGTGGACTCCATCTGCTGTGGCTTTGAGACCTGGCGCATGGCGGGCTCCTGTGATCGTGGGGCTTGAATACAGAGGTGCAGACAAGGAGGTGCGTACTGCTCTGTGCCGGTATCTTAGGTCGCCTCAGCAGCTGGCATCGGCTGAAACAGCGGGTGAAATACCGGGCAGCTTCACGGTTTTTATGCCCACTGCGGCAGAATCCGACCATGACTTCCACCTCTGCCCGTCTGCTCAAACTGACCGCCCATCCCGACACGTCGCCAGACCTCGACAGGCCTCGGCCAGAGAGGCTGATCGAAGGCAATCCGCTGCGCGAAACCTGGAACAGCGTGGATTCAGATCTACCAGCAGGCAGGGTCTACTGCGGGGTGTGGCGATGCGAACCAGGGCGATGGCGGATCGCGATGGGCGAGACTGAACGAGAACTGTTCACCGTTCTGATCGGCCGTTGCCGTGTGCACGACGTGCAGGGTGGCTACGAAGAAGTGGGCCCCGGCGAAGGCCTCTACATGCCACCGGGCTTTGCGGGGGAATTCGAGGTGCTGGAACACCTCACCAAGACTTACATGATCTCGGAGTGAGTGGCCATTTTCGAAAAAGCGGCCACCACCTCGGGTGGCGCCTGAACCAGCTCGATCAACACGCCCTCGCCCGCGACGGGAAAAGCCTCGTTGGCCTTGGGGTGCAGGAAGCAGATGTCAAACCCTGCAGCACCCTTGCGTATGCCCCCTGGTGCAAACCGTACGCCACGAGCCGTCAGCCAGGCCACTGCGGTGGACAGATCGTCGATCCACAAGCCCACGTGGTTGAGGGGCGTGGTGTGCACAGCGGGCTTCTTTTCAGGGTCCAGCGGCTGCATGAGATCGACCTCAACCTTGAACGGCCCATTGCCCATTGTGCAGATGTCTTCGTCCACGTTTTCGCTCTCACTCCGGAAGGTGCCGGTCACCTCCAGGCCAAGCATGTCGACCCAGAGGGTTTTCAACCGTTGTTTGTCGGGCCCGCCAATGGCGATTTGCTGGATGCCCAGCACCCGAAAAGGGCGTTGTGTGTCTTGCATGGAAGAAACCATTGTTGGGTCAGTGAACGATGCTGGTGCCGCGTGGTGTCTGTTCCAGCGACCAGACCGTGGCAGGAGGCAGATTCGCCCAGATGGATGTCACCCTTCGCCAGCGCCAGCCATAAGGAATGTTGGCGAAAGGACGCAGGTGCGGGGCGGCGTAGGTGTACTGGATCAGGCGCGATCCTGGTCGGTGAGCCAGCAGCGAAAGCATGGCGGTGACGCACTTCTGCACCTCCAGCTTGGGCATGGACAACAATGGCAGGGACGACACCACGGTCACCGGCGCCAGCGCATCCAGGGGAAGCTGGTCCACCAGGGAGGCACAGCGGTTCAGCACCTCCAGTTCGGGAAACCGTGCATTGAGCAGGCGAGCGAATCCGGGATCACGTTCAAACACCACGAACCGATCGTGACGGTCCTTCGCCAGCATCAACGCGTTGGTGATGCCGCCCGTCCCGGCACCCACCTCGATCAGGACGCGGGCGTCGCTGCGAAGCACTTCGTCCAGAATGGCTTGGGCCAGCGCACGAGATGCGGGTGCAATGGCGCCCACGTGGCGGGGGTTGCGCAAATAACCGAGTGCAAATGCCAGTCGCTGCCTCATGCGGTCTCCTCTGTCATCAAGCGGCACAGCGTATCTGAAATCCGTCAAATCGCGAACCCGGCGGCGGTCGGCAAGGTATCGAAATGCTTATTCGAACTCGACAATGGGTTGGTCCACCACCAGTGACTCGCCCTTGCTGGCCAGCACCTTGCCCACAATGCCGTCGGCCGAAGCAAACAACACGTTTTCCATTTTCATGGCTTCGATGACGGCCACGCGCTCACCAGCCTGCACCTTCTGGCCTGGCTGAACCGCCACGTCCACCAGCAGCCCCGGCATGGGTGAGAGCACATACTTGCTCATGTCGGCCGGCGCCTTGAACGGCATGAGCGCATGCAGCTCGGCCATGCGGGGCGAGACCACCATGGTCTCCAGCCGGGTGCCGTTGTGTTGCACCACCAGCGCCAGCGGATTCTTCAACGAACCCCGCTCCATCTGCGCGATGAAGGCCTGTCCGTTGCAGGTGCCGGTGATGACGATGTCATTCAAACGCGAGGGTGATGAAATCTGGTACCGCTTGCCCGACACCACCACCTGCGCCGCCCCGGTTTCACCCACAACCTCATCCACATGCACAGGTGTGTAGCGGTGGGCACCGTCGGCCGCCAGGCTAATGACAACGTAGCCGTGGCCGACCTTCACGCCATAGCCCGGGAGCTGTCCCGACAGGCCGGCCGCCCGCTCGCGGGACTTGCGCCGCACGAACGCGGCCAGCGCCACCAAAAAGTCCGGGTCGTCGTGCGGCACGTCTTCGGCGCGAAACCCGTGGGCATAGTGTTCGGCAATGAATCCGGTGTTGAAGTCCCCCGTCACGAACTTCGGATGTGCGAGCAGCGCTGCCTGGAAAGGAATGTTGCTGCTGATGCCACGAATGACGAAAGCGTTGAGCGCTTCGCGCATCTTGGCGATGGCGTCGTTCCGGTCGTTGCCATGCACGATGAGTTTGGCAATCATCGAGTCGTAGAACATCGGAATTTCACCGCCATCCTGCACGCCCGTGTCCACGCGAACACCCAACAAGCTCGATGTGTTCGCCTGGTACATGGTCTGCTGCGGCGGATTGAAACGCACCAAGCGTCCGGTGCTCGGCAAGAAGTTCCGGAACGGGTCTTCTGCGTTGATGCGGCACTCGATCGCCCAACCATTGCGCTGCACCTGATCCTGGGTGATGGGCAGGGTTTCGCCTGCAGCCACACGGATCATGAGTTCCACCAGATCGAGGCCGGTGATGCACTCGGTGACCGGGTGCTCCACCTGAAGGCGGGTGTTCATCTCCAGGAAATAAAAATCCTGATCCTTGCCGACCACGAACTCCACCGTACCGGCGCTTTGGTACTTCACCGCCTTGGCCAGTGCCACGGCCTGTTCGCCCATGGCTTTGCGGGTGGCTTCGCTGATGAAGGGCGACGGCGCCTCTTCGATCACCTTCTGGTGGCGGCGCTGAATGGAACACTCGCGCTCGTTGAGGTAGATCACGTTGCCGTGCGAATCGCCCAGCACCTGAATCTCGATGTGGCGAGGCTCTTGCACGAACTTCTCGATGAAGATGCGGTCGTCGCCGAAACTGTTGCGTGCTTCGTTCTGGCACGCGGTGAAGCCCTCCAACGCCTCCTTGTCATTGAAGGCCACGCGCAAACCCTTGCCACCACCGCCAGCACTGGCCTTGATCATCACCGGGTAACCAATGTCCCTGGCGATCTCCACCGCGCGTTCAGCGTTCTCAATGGCGTCGTTCCAGCCCGGGATGGTGTTGACCTTGGCCTCATTGGCCAGCTTCTTGGAGGCGATCTTGTCGCCCATGGCCGCGATGGAAAAGTGGCGTGGCCCGATGAAGTCGATCCCCTCCTCCTCACAGCGCTTGGCAAAGGCTTCGTTCTCTGAGAGGAAGCCATAACCCGGATGAATGGCCTGTGCGCCGGTGGCTTTGGCCGCCGCAATGATCTTGTCCGCGACCAGATAAGACTCGCGCGAAGGTGCCGGGCCCAGCAGCACGGATTCGTCGGCCAGCTGCACGTGGCGGGCTTCCTTGTCGGCTTCGGAGTACACCGCCACGGTGGCGATGCCCATCTTCTTGGCGGTGGCAATGACGCGGCATGCGATCTCGCCGCGGTTGGCTATCAGGATCTTGGTGAACATGTTGTTGGTCTCCGGCCCGTTCAGAGGGGGATGTTGCCGTGCTTGCGCCACGGGTTCTCGATCTTCTTGTCCTTGAGCATCACCAGGCTGCGGCAGATGCGCTTGCGTGTGTTGTGCGGCAAGATCACATCGTCGATGTAGCCCCGGTTGGCGGCCACGAACGGGTTGGCGAATCGGGCCTTGTACTCGGCCTCCTTGGCCGCGAGCTTTTCGGGGTCGCCCTTGTCCTCCCGGAAGATGATTTCCACCGCGCCCTTGGCCCCCATCACCGCAATCTCGGCATTGGGCCAGGCGAAGTTCACATCGCCACGCAGGTGCTTGGAAGCCATCACGTCGTAGGCGCCGCCGTAGGCTTTGCGGGTGATCACGGTGATCTTGGGCACGGTGCACTCGGCATACGCGTAAAGCAGCTTGGCACCGTGCTTGATGATGCCGCCGTATTCCTGGGAGGTACCGGGCATGAAACCGGGCACGTCCACGAAGGTGATCACGGGTATGTTGAAGGCATCGCAAAAGCGCACGAAGCGCGCTGCCTTGATGCTCGACTTGATGTCCAGGCAACCGGCCAGCACCAGCGGCTGGTTGGCCACGATGCCCACGGTCTGGCCGTCCATGCGGGCGAAGCCGATGATGATGTTCTTGGCGTACTCGGGTTGCAGCTCGAAGAAGTCGCCATCGTCCACCGTCTTGACGATCAGCTCCTTCATGTCGTAGGGCTTGTTCGGGTTGTCGGGCACCAGTGTGTCCAGGCTCATTTCCACGCGGTCGATGGGGTCGCCGCTGGGTCGCACGGGCGCTTTTTCGCGGTTGGACAGGGGCAGGTAGTTGTAGAGCCGGCGCAGCATCAGCAGCGCCTCCACATCGTTGTCGAACGCCAGGTCCGCCACGCCGCTTCGGGTGCTGTGGGTGATCGCGCCGCCCAGTTCCTCCGCCGTCACTTCCTCGTGGGTGACGGTCTTCACCACTTCAGGGCCGGTCACGAACATGTACGACGAGTCTTTCACCATGAAGATGAAGTCGGTCATGGCAGGCGAGTACACCGCGCCACCGGCCGACGGCCCCATGATCATGCTGATCTGCGGCACGACGCCACTGGCCATCACGTTGCGCTGGAACACCTCGGCATAACCACCGAGCGATGCCACGCCCTCCTGAATACGTGCGCCGCCCGAGTCGTTCAAACCAATCACCGGTGCGCCGACCTTCATGGCCTGGTCCATGATCTTGCAGATCTTTTCGGCGTGGGCTTCGGACAAGGCACCGCCGAACACGGTGAAGTCCTGGCTGAACACGAACACCAGGCGGCCATTGATCATGCCGTAGCCGGTGACCACGCCGTCGCTGGGGATCTTGTTGTCCTGCATGCCGAAGTCGGTGCAGCGGTGTTCGACGAACATGTCCCATTCTTCGAAGCTGCCTTCGTCCAGCAGCACATCCAGCCGTTCGCGGGCCGTGAGTTTGCCCTTGGCGTGCTGCGCGTCGATGCGCTTCTGTCCACCGCCCAAACGGGCCCGGGCGCGTTTTTCTTCGAGTTGTTGAAGGATGTCTTGCATGGTGGGTGCTTCAAATCTCCGGGTGCCCTGAGCCTGTCGAAGGGCGGAGTGGGGGTTGTTCAGGGGCTTTGACAGGCTCAGCCCGAACGGCGTCGGATTCGTAAATGGCGAGCAGTTGCCGCGCGGCGGTGCTGGCAGGCAATGTACCCGCGAGGACCTGCTGCGTGGTGTCTTCCAGCGCAGCGCGCACGGCAGGGTGGGCGCGGAAACGTTGCTTGAGACCGGCGTCGATGCGCTCCCACATCCAGGCACGGGCCTGCTGCTGGCGGCGGGCTGCGAGCCGGCCGTTCTCGGTCTGCAAACGTTGGAAGCGCAAGACTTCAACCCAGAAGGCATCCACGCCACGGCCCTGCAGCGCGCTGAGCTGAATCACCTGGGGGTGCCAGATGGCCTCGTTGTGGTGTACGTGTTCGGGATGGCCTTGCAGACCCAGCAGCCGAAGCGAAGATGTGATCTGCGCCCGTGCCCGCGTGGCGGCGTCGGGGTCGAGGTCGGCCTTGTTGATGACCACCAGATCGGCCAGTTCCATCACACCCTTCTTGATCGCCTGCAGGTCGTCGCCCGCATTGGGCAGTTGCATGAGCACGAACATGTCGGTCATGCCACTGACTGCTGTTTCGCTCTGGCCCACACCCACCGTTTCCACGATCACGATGTCGTAGCCTGCGGCCTCGCACACGAGCATGGCTTCGCGGGTCTTCTCGGCCACGCCGCCCAGCGTGCCGCTGCTCGGACTGGGCCGGATGTAGGCCCTTTCGTGCACGGAGAGCTTCTCCATGCGCGTCTTGTCGCCGAGGATGGAACCACCCGAGACAGTGCTGGAAGGATCCACGGTCAGGACCGCAACGCGATGGCCTTTTTCTATCAGGTACAGCCCCAGGGCTTCAATGAAGGTGCTCTTGCCCACGCCCGGCACACCGCTGATGCCCAGCCGAAAGGCTGTGCCCGCATGTGGCAACAAGGCGGTGAGCAACGCATCGCCCTGGGCGCGGTGATCGGCCCGGGTGGACTCCAGCAGCGTGATGGCCTTGGCCATGGCGCGGCGTTGCCCGGCGGAATCGCCGCGCAGGATGCCCTCCTGCAGCACCGAAGAGCTCACCCGATGGCCTTCTTGATCTGCTCCAGCACATCCTTCGCGCTGGCCGGAATCGGCGTGCCAGGGCCGTAGATGCCCTTCACACCAGCCTCATAGAGCATCTCGTAGTCCTGGCGAGGAATCACCCCACCCACGAAGACGATGATGTCGTCGGCGCCCTGCTTCTTCAATTCGGCAATGATGGCCGGCACCAGGGTCTTGTGGCCAGCGGCCAGCGTGGACACGCCAACCGCATGCACGTCGTTTTCGATCGCCTGGCGTGCACATTCCTCGGGCGTCTGGAACAGCGGCCCCATATCCACGTCGAAACCCAGATCGGCGAAGGCCGTGGCCACCACCTTGGCGCCGCGGTCATGCCCGTCCTGGCCCAGTTTGCTGATCATCACGCGCGGCCGCCGGCCCTGCGCTTCGGCGAAGGCGTTGATCTCTGTCTTGAGGGCGTCCCAGCCCTCGGCGGAATCGTAGGCAGCTGCGTACACGCCGGTCACCTTTTGTGTATCGGCGCGGTGGCGCCCGTAAACTTTTTCCAATGCATCGCTCACCTCGCCCACGGTGGCGCGCAGGCGGATGGCCTGGATCGACAGATCGAGCAGGTTGCCCTCGCCACTCTCGGCGGCCGCAGTGAGGGCCGCCAGCGCGGCCTGGACCTTGGCCGCGTCGCGCGTGGCCTTGATCTGCTGCAGACGGGCGATCTGCCCCTCACGCACCGCCACATTGTCAATGTCGCGCGCCTCGATCGGGTCTTCGGTCTGAAGCCTGTACTTGTTGACGCCGACGATCACGTCCTTGCCACTGTCGATGCGGGCCTGCTTCTCTGCGGCTGCGGCCTCGATCTTGAGCTTGGCCCAGCCGCTGTCCACGGCCTTGGTCATGCCGCCCATGGCCTGCACTTCTTCGATGATGGCCCAGGCCTTGTCGGCCATCTCCTGGGTGAGGCTCTCCATCATGTAGCTGCCGGCCCAGGGGTCGACCACGTGGGTGATGTGGGTCTCTTCCTGGATGATCAGCTGCGTATTGCGTGCAATGCGGGCGCTGAACTCGGTGGGCAGCGCGATGGCTTCGTCGAAGCTGTTGGTGTGCAGACTTTGCGTGCCGCCGAACACGGCGGCCATGGCTTCGATGGTGGTGCGCACCACATTGTTGTAGGGGTCTTGCTCGGTCAGGCTCCAGCCTGAGGTCTGGCAGTGTGTGCGCAGCATGAGGCTCTTGGGGCTCTTGGCGTTGAAGCCCTTCATGATGCGCGTCCACAGCAGCCGGGCCGCGCGCATCTTGGCGATCTCAAGATAGAAGTTCATGCCGATCGCCCAGAAGAAGCTCAGGCGTCCGGCAAAGGCGTCCACATCCATGCCCTTGGCAATGGCCGTTTTCACATACTCTTGCCCATCGGCCAGCGTGAAGGCCAGTTCCAGCGCCTGGTTGGCACCGGCTTCCTGCATGTGGTAGCCGCTGATGCTGATCGAGTTGAACTTCGGCATGTGCTTCGCCGTGTACTCGATGATGTCGCCGATGATCTTCATCGACGGCTCGGGCGGGTAGATATAGGTGTTGCGGACCATGAACTCCTTGAGGATGTCGTTCTGGATGGTTCCGCTGAGCTGGTCCTGCGCCACGCCCTGCTCTTCGGCTGCCACCACGTAGCCCGCAAGCACCGGAAGCACCGCGCCGTTCATGGTCATGGACACACTGACCTTGTCCAGCGGGATCTGGTCGAACAGGATCTTCATGTCCTCCACGCTGTCGATGGCCACGCCGGCCTTGCCCACGTCACCGGTCACGCGGGGATGGTCGCTGTCATAGCCCCGATGGGTGGCCAGGTCGAAGGCGACCGACACGCCCTGCCCGCCAGCGGCCAGCGCCTTGCGGTAGAAGGCATTGGACTCCTCGGCGGTGGAGAAGCCAGCGTACTGGCGGATCGTCCACGGGCGCACCGCATACATGGTGGCCTGAGGGCCGCGGATGAAAGGCTCGAAGCCAGGCAGTGTGTGGGTATGGGGCAGGTGCGCCGTGTCTTCTGCCGTGTACAGGGGCTTGACGCTGATGCCGTCTGGCGTCACCCAGTTGAGAGCATCCACATTGCCGCCGGGTGCAGATTTCCGGGCGGCTTGGGTCCATGCCTCCAGGCTGGCGGGCTGAAATTCGGGCTGTGGAGTGGTCATGTCGGGCAACGCGAAAGGGGGAGGTGGGGAACGACGGAGCGGGGGCAATCATACATCATTCATAATTATTGATGCAGATTTCGGTGATGGGACTACAATCCGCCCGTCACACCCTACGCCATTTCGCACCCACATGTCTGCACTCTCCCTTGCACCGCGCGCACTCTATGAAGAAGTGGCCGAACTGCTGCGCCAGCGCATTTTCAACCGCGAACTGGAACCAGGCAGCTGGATCGACGAACTCAAGCTGGCCGAGGCCTACGGTATCAGTCGCACGCCCTTGCGGGAAGCCCTCAAGGTGCTGGCGGCTGAGGGGCTGGTGACCATGAAGGTTCGGCGAGGCGCCTACGTGACCGAAGTGTCAGAGAAGGACCTCACCGATGTCTACCACCTGCTCTCCCTGCTCGAATCCGATGCGGCGGGCGTGGTGGCCCAAAAAGCAACCGATGAACAGATCGCCGAACTGCAGGCCCTGCACGACGAACTGGAGGCGAGCACCGCTGAAAGGAACCGGTTTTTTGCGGTCAACGAGCGCTTTCACATGAAGCTGCTGGAAACCGCAGACAACCGCTGGCGACAGCAGATGGTGGCCGACCTGCGCAAGGTCATGAAGCTCAATCGACACAACTCCTTGTTCAAGAGCGGCCGCCTCAATGAGTCTCTGGCAGAGCACAGGGGCATCATGGCTGCACTGAAGTCGCGCCAACCGGACCTGGCGGTGGCCCGCATGCGGGAACACTTCCGAAATGGACTGGAAGCCGCTGTCTGACGCCGCCTGAGGCCTCCATCGGCCACTCCCGCCAGAAACAGGGGCGCGATCAGAGCAACGCGACCGCTCGAAGCGCGTCGTCGACGTCTTCTGAAACCTCGGGCTCCATGTGAGCCTGAGCCATGGCCCAGACCTCTCTGGGCGGCAACGGTTTGAGCCGATGGTCGCTCCACACCTGGCGCCACAGCCGCGCCCCTCGCAAGCCGTGCCGGAGGCCCAGCATGTGCCGCGCAATCGCATACCAGGGGCATCCATCTTCTGCGTGAGCACGCTCCATATAGGCCACCATCTGTTCCTCAACCCCTTCACGGGTGATCAAGGAAGGCGAAGCGCCAAAGAAGCGCTCGTCCCAGGACGTCATCAGCCACGGGTGGTGGTAGGCCTCACGCCCCACCATCACGCCGTCGACCTGTGCCAGGTGCGTGTCGATCTGCTCATTGGTGGTGATACCGCCATTCACACCGATGGTGAGGTGAGGAAAATCGCGTTTGAGCTGGTACGCCAGTTCGTAGCGCAGCGGTGGCACCTCGCGGTTTTCCTTCGGCGACAGGCCCTGCAACCAAGCGTTGCGAGCGTGCACCATGAAGACCGAACACCCCGCTTCGCTGACCGTGCCCACGAAGTCGCGAACGAATTCGTAGCTCTCGGTCCTGTCGATGCCGATGCGGTGCTTGACCGTGACCGGCACAGTCACGGCATCCACCATGGCCTTGACGCCATCGGCCACCAGCCCGGGCTCCGCCATCAGGCAGGCACCGAATGCACCGCGCTGCACCCGGTCACTGGGGCAACCGCAGTTCAGGTTGATTTCGTCGTAGCCCCACTGCTCACCCAGCCGGGCGGCCGCGGCCAAATCCGCCGGTTCACTGCCGCCAAGCTGCAGAGCCACCGGATGCTCTTCTTCGTTGAAACGAAGGTGCCGCTGCACACTGCCATGCATCAACGCGCCCGTCGTCACCATCTCGGTGTAGAGCAGCGTTTTCCTGGTCAGCAGGCGGTGGAAATAACGGCAATGCCGGTCGGTCCAGTCCATCATGGGCGCGACGGAAAGGCGCCATGGGGACAAAGCGGGTTCAGATGACATGGCACCGATTATCCCAGCCCAAAAAAATACCCGCCGAAGCGGGTTTGGGAGAGGCGAAGTGCCTTGGTCCAGAACATCGCGGAACCGGCTTTGCCGGGCCGCAGATGTTGTCCCCGTGAGGGGGTGACGCGCCGCAGGCGCGGCGCGGGGGTGGGCATATTCAGCCCATGTGCAAACCGCCGTTGACCGAGAAGTCGGCCCCGGTGGCATAACCACCCTCTTCGCTCGCCAGCCAGGCAATGATGGACGCGATCTCGCTGGGCTTGCCCAGGCGCTTCACGGGCACGGTGGCGACGATTTTTTCCAGCACGTCGGGACGAATGGCGTTGACCATGTCGGTACCGATGTAGCCCGGGCTCACGGTGTTGACCGTCACGCCCTTGGTGGCCAGCTCCTGCGCCAGGGCCATCGAGAAACCATGCATGCCAGCCTTGGCGGCCGAGTAGTTGGTCTGCCCGGCCTGGCCTTTTTCTCCGTTGACAGAGCTGATGTTGACGATGCGGCCCCAGCCCTTTTCCACCATGTCAGGCACCACCTGCTTGGTGACGTTGAACATGGAGTTCAGGTTGGTTTCGATCACGGCCGACCAGTCTTCGCGCGTCATCTTCAGGAACATGCGGTCCTTGGTGATGCCGGCGTTGTTCACCAGCACGTCGATGGTCCCGTGCTCTGCCTTGGTCTTGGTGAAGGCCTCCACGGTGGAGTCCCAGTCACCCACATTGCCCACGGACGCGTAGAAGGTGTAGCCCAGGGCTTTCTGCTCGTCCAGCCACTTGGTGAAATCCCGCGTCGGGCCACACCCGGCGATGACCTTGAAGCCCTCCTTGTGCAGGCGCTGGCAGATGGCGGTACCGATGCCACCCATGCCGCCCGTGACATATGCAATTTTTTGACTCATGTTGTTTGCTCCTCTGAGGTTTGCCGAATGGCATTAAAAAACTTTGTACTTTGAAGATGCGTTGGCCTGAACGTCCAGGTCTGCGCGGAACCGGCTCTGCCGGGCCGCTGCAGACGCCCCCTTGGGGGGTGACGCCGCAGGCGGCGCGGGGGAGGACAGCCCTAGCGTTCCACAGCCAGGGAAACCCCCATGCCGCCGCCGATGCAAAGCGCCGCCACACCCTTCTTGGCGCCGGTGCGCTGCATTTCGTGCAGCAGCGTCACCAGAATGCGGCAACCCGAGGCACCAATGGGGTGCCCGATGGCAATGGCCCCCCCGTTGACGTTGACCTTGGCCGGATCGATGTCCAGCGCCTTGTTCACGGCGCAGGCCTGTGCAGCAAAGGCCTCGTTCAGCTCGAACAGATCGACATCCGACGCCTTCCAGCCCGCACGGGCCAGGGCCTTCTGCGAAGCGGGCACGGGGCCCATGCCCATGGTCGCGGGGTCCAAGCCGCTGGTGCCAAAAGCGGCAATGCGGGCCAGCGGCGTCAGGCCAAGAGCGGCGGCCTTCTTGGCGGACATCACCATCACGGCAGCGGCACCGTCGTTGATGCCGGATGCGTTGCCTGCGGTCACCGAACCGGCCTTGTCAAAGGCGGGGCGCAGGCCGGCCAGCACTTCGGTGGTGGTCTTGGCGTTGATGAACTCGTCGCTGTTGAACAACACCGGATCGCCCTTGCGCTGCGGAATGCTCACGCCCACGATCTCGTCCTTGAACTTGCCGGCGGCCTGCGCAGCGGCGGCCTTTGCCTGGCTGCCGGCCGCCAGGGCGTCCTGCATTTCACGGGTGATGCCGTGGGCCTTGGCCACGTTTTCGGCGGTGATGCCCATGTGGTACTGGTTGTAAACGTCCCACAGGCCGTCCACGATCATGGTGTCGACCATCTTCCAGTCGCCCATGCGCTGGCCGTCGCGGCTGCCGTTGAGCACGTGCGGGCTGGCACTCATGTTTTCCTGGCCACCCGCAATCACGATCTCGCTGTCGCCCCAGGCCACGGCCTGAGCCGCCAGCATCACGGCCTTCAGGCCCGATCCACACACAGCATTGATAGTCAATGCTGGCGTTTCCTTGGCCACGCCGGCCTTCATCATGGCCTGGCGGGCCGGGTTCTGGCCGCAGCCCGCTGCCAGCACCTGGCCCATGATCACTTCACCCACGGCGTCCACCGGCAAACCGGTGCGTGCCAGCAGTTCCTTGATGACGATGCTGCCGAGTTCGGTGGCGGGTGTCTTGGCAAGCGAGCCGCCGAACTTGCCCACACCGGTGCGGGCGGCTGAAACGATGACGATGTCTTCCATGTGTTTGCTCCTTGTAGTTTCAAAAGAAAGTGGATTTGCGTCGCGTGAAGTAGCCCACTCCAGGGGCACCGAGGAACCGGCTTTGCCGGGCCTCTGGTGCCGCCCCCTTGAGGGGGTAGCGCGAAGCGCTGCGGGGGTGCTTCATTTGTTCATGCCTTTGCTTTCACATACCGGCCCGGCGCAGGCTCAATGGCGGTGTAGGTTTTGCCCTTGCCATAGGCCTTGGGCGTTGCCACCAACTTGCCCGCCTGAGGCTTGAGCCAGGCGGCCCAGTCGCCCCACCAGCTGCCGGGGTGCTCGGTGGCGCTTTCGATCCAGGCGTTCACGTCAGCCGGGAACTTGTTGGCAGGACCGATCCAGTGGCTGCGCTTGTTCTTGGCTGCAGGGTTGATCACACCCGCGATGTGCCCGGAAGCGCCCATGACGAAGCGCTTCTTGCCCGGAAACACCTGGGTGCTGGCGTAGGAGCCCCCGATCGGCACGATGTGGTCTTCACGCGAGCCATAGATGTAGACGGGCAGCTTGACCTTGCGCAAGTCCACCTTCTCACCACACACCGTCATGTGTCCGGGTTTGACCAGATTGTTTTCCAGGTACATCTGCCGCAGGTAATGCGCGTAGTAATGACCCGGCAGGTTGGTGCTGTCGGAGTTCCAGTACAGCAGGTCGAACGGCGGCGGGGTTTCACCCTTGAGGTAGTTGCCCACCACGTAGTTCCACACCAGGTCGTTCGGGCGCAGGAAACTGAACGTGGTCGCCAGGTCACGCCCAGGCATGAGCCCGCCTTGAGCAAACTGCATTTCGCGGTATTTGACGAAGTTCTCGTCGATGAACACGTCCAGAATGCCGGTGTCGCTGAAGTCCAGCAGCGTGGTGAGGAAAGTGGCGCAGTTCACAGGCTCTTCGCCGCGCGCCGCCAGCACCGCCAATGCCGTGCCCAGCATGGTGCCGCCCACGCAGAATCCCAAAGCGTTGATGGTTTTTGCGCCCGTGATGTCCTGCGTGACATCGATGGCCTTTATCACGGCATCTTCGATGTAGTCGTCCCAGGTTTTCTGGGCCAGTGATTCATCCGGGTTGCGCCAACTCACCACGAAGGTGCGGTGCCCCTGTTCCACGCAGTAGCGGATCAGCGAATTCTCAGGCTGCAAGTCGAGGATGTAGAACTTGTTGATGCAGGGTGGCACCAGCAGGAAGGGACGCTCGTAGACCTTCGCGGTGAGCGGCTTGTATTCGATGAGCTGGAACAGTTCGTTCTCGAACACCACCGCACCTTCGGTGGTGGCGACGTTCTTGCCGACCTCGAACACGCTTTCGTCGGTCATGGACACATGGCCCTGCTTCATGTCGTGCAGCAGGTTGGCCACGCCCTTGGCGATGCTTTCGCCCTGGGTGTCGATGGCCTTCTTCTGGGCCTCGGCGTTGAAAGCCAGGAAGTTGCTTGGGGCACTGGCATCGATCCACTGCTGCACGGCAAAGCGCACGCGGCTGCGCGTCTTGGCGTCGCCCTGCACCGCTTCGGCCATGGCCATGAGGGTGCGCGCATTGAGCAGGTATGAAGCCGCAGAAAACGCTGCCACCGGGTTGCTTGACCAGGCATCCGAGGCGAAGCGGCGGTCACCGGCCGGCTTGACGTTGGGGCCCTGGTTCCAGAGGCCGGCCACTTCCTGCATGTAGTTTTTCTGGATCTCCATCAGTTTGGCGGGATCGAAGGACACCGGCTGGCCATTGGCATTGCTGAACAGGTCGCTCATACCCGGGAGACCTTGCACAACCGTGGGCAGGTGGGGCATGGCCATGCCGAAAGGGTTCGCTGCGCCACTCTGTGGCATGAAGGCCTTGAAGGCGGCAAAAGGGTCGGCGCCCTCTTTGGCCCCAGCCTGTGCCGCAGCCCCCGGCATGGCCTGGGCCATCTGTGTCCACTGGGCCACCAGATTCTGTTGAAACTGCTGCGCCGCCTCCAGCCAGGGTTGCTGGGGATCTTTCCCTGATGTCATCTATGTCTCCTGTGGTTGGGCCGTCGACTTATTATTCACCGGTCTAGGGCCGCATTCCGGGTTTTCCCTAGCGTCAGGGGGCTGAATTTCCAGTCGCCTGACAGTTCGTCTCGGGCTGCAGGTGAAATGTGTATCTGGTTGTGATTGGCTGGCTCTATGTGGTGCTGATGATGTCGGTGGCGGAAGCGTCCAACACGACCGGCACCGTGCTTGGAGCCATTGTGACCTTTTTTCTTTACGGTTTGATGCCGGTGACGTTGGTGGTTTACCTGATGCGCACACCTCAACGGCGAAAGGCGCGCAAGGCACAAGAAGCCGAAGAGGACCGTGCAAGGCTGGCGGAAAAAAGCGAACCATCAGCTCCAGCGCCGTCAGACGAACCAGACGCAGGCGGCCATGCGGCCGGTGCTGCCAAGGCGGACGGCATCGCGCCGGTGCGAGAAGAACCGCGCTGATTGCGCCACGGTGCACCACGACAGCGAACCGTCGTTGCCGTGCACCGATGACACGCCGACCGCCTGCAACCGGCGCCTGGCAAGCGCCGGCAGGTCCGCCAGAAACCTGCCGCCCGGCTGCGCATTGAAACAGTCAATCGCGGCTGGATCCGGAGTCACAAACGCTTCCACCACTTCTGGTCCGACCTCGAAAGCCTGCGGACCAATGCAGGGCCCCAGCCATGCAATGACTTCTGAACCTCCACCTTGAAGCGGCACAGCAGCGCCAGGCCTTACCTCATGCAGCGCACGCACGGTGGCCTCGACCACGCCCCCTGCAAGACCTCGCCATCCAGCGTGAGCGGCCGCCACAGCCTTGCCAGTCTTGCAGGCCAACAGAATCGGCAGGCAATCGGCGACCATGATGGTCGCGGCCAGGCCGGCACCAGCCCGCACCACGCAAGCATCGGCTTCGGTGCCATCGGGCGTGGTGGCATCAAGATGGGCGACATGCGTGCCGTGAACCTGCTGGAGGAACACCGGCCTCGCAGGTGAGGTCATGGCGCGAAGGCGCGCGCGATTGTCCATCACCGGGGCGGCATCGTCGTGCACGTGATCGCCCAAGTTGAAGCTGTCGAACGGAGGCTGGGACACGCCGCCGACGCGGGTCGTGAACAGCGCGCGCACACCTGCAGGTGCAGGCCAATCGGGAACGATGTGTTCGACAGAGCCGCCCATCAGGCTTCAGCGTCAGGACAGGCGGACGGCTGGGCTGCCTGGAACGCTGGGAGCGCCATGCAGGCGTCGAACACCGCCATGGTTCTCGGGAGCCCGTCCAGCGGCGTCTTGAACCGTTGCGCGTTGAAAATCTGCGGCACCAGGCAACAGTCTGCCATCGTGGGGGTGTTGCCGTGGCAGTAGAGCGCGGCTGGCCCGGCTGCGAGCTGGCGCTCAAACGCTTCCAGGCCGTCGCGCACCCAGTGCCGGTACCAGGTGTTCTTGGCCTCTTCTTCCACCTTCAGTTCTTTGGTGAGGTACTTCAGCACGCGCAGGTTGTTGATGGGATGGATCTCGCAGGCCACGATCTGTGACAAGGCACGCACCCGGGCGCGGCCCAGCGGATCGGCGGGCAACAGGGCGGGCGCTGGATGCATATCTTCAAGGTATTCGATGATCGCCATCGACTGGGTCAGGCGGGTGCCATCGTCGAGCTCGAGCAGAGGAACCAGGCCTTCCAGTGAGAGGTCGGTGAAAGCAGTCTGCCGGTGTTCGCCCTTGGCGATGTGCACGGGCAGGTATTCATAGGCCATGCCCTTGATCGCCAGTGCGATGCGCACACGGAAAGAGGCTGAGGATCGGAAGTAGTTGTAGAGCTTCATGCCGCAAGGATAAACCTTGCTGCCGAAGACTGTAGGACATGGGTCAACTCGAATCTGCCGCGGATTTCGGTCCCAGGCGGCGTTGAGCCGGCAACTTTCCTTTCAGCTGGACGATGCACTTGCCCGCGCGTTGGCTGCGGCTGCGGCTGCGATGCCCCGCTGCACGTTGACCAGCGTCAGCAGGCCCAGACCCGCCACGAAGAACACGCCGGTTGAGACGATGGCCAGGCGGTGGTTGCCGTCGGTCAGCCAGGTGACCAGTCCATAGGTCATCGGCCCAATGATGGCCGACAGGCGCACAGCGAACATCCACAGACCAAAGAACTCGGCCCGGCGGAGTTCCGGTGCCAGCGCACCGGCCAGCGCGCGGCCGGCGGACTGGCTACTGCCCATGCACAGCCCGGCGATCACGGCTGCGACCCAGAACAGGCCGGGCCCGGTGGCCAATGCGGCCAGCACGATCATCACGATCCAGCCCGCCAGGGTGATGGCCAGCGCCGGCCGGTGGCCGATGATGTCCTGCACGTAACCCCAGGCGAAGGCGCCCAATGCCGCTGCGATGTTGACCAAAAAGATCAGCATCATGGTCTCTGTCTGCTGGAAGCCCAGCACCTGTTCAGCGTAGACAGCGGCCAGCGCAATGACCACGGCAATGCCGGCCTGATAGGCCACCGAGCAGGCGAGCAAAGCGGTGAAATCCTGGAAAGAACGGGCCTCTCGCCAGGTGCGCTTGAGCCGGGCCAGCGAGGCCTTCAGGCCGGCCTCTTTCGTCGCCCTGACCTGTGGCCGGGCGCGCTCCTTGAGCAAGACAAAGGTCACCATTGCCGATGCACCGAAAACACCGGCGGTGATGAACATGCTCACTGGCACAAAGTGCGCGGCCGGTAAACCCTGGCCTTGAGCCCACAGCACATACCAGAGGCTGAGCCCCAGCGTGAGCATGCCGCCCAGGTAGCCAAAGCCCCAGCCCCAGCCAGACACGCTGCCCATGCGCTCCTCGCTGGCCAGTTCTGGCAGAAACGCGGCGATCAGCGATTCGCCATAGGTGTAGAACACGTTGGACAGGACAATCGCCACCAGCGCCCAGGCCACATCGCCCGGCCCGGCGCCAGCCAGCGCAGCGGTTCCCGCCACGCAGCCCAGCGTCGAGAGCATCAGCAGTCGCTTCTTGACCGCACGCAGGTCGGCATAGGCCCCGATGGCAGGCATGGTGAGCATCACGATCAGGCTCGACACCGCCAGCGCGCTGGTCCAGGCCAGGGTGCCCCAGGCCTCGCCGCCGGCCACCCCGCCCACAAAGTAGGCGCTGAACACTGCGGTGAGCACCACCGTGGTGTAGCCCGAGTTGGCGAAGTCGTACATGGCCCAGCCGAAGACTTCGCGCTTGCGAACACCAGGTTTCAGGGCATTTTGCGGAAACAGGGACATGGTCAGGGGTGCGACGCGCGCCATTGCTGCAACAGGCGGCCAGTGTAGGGCCGGGGCGAAAGGCTGTGAGGCCCGTTTGGCCTATCCGCCAGACCGACCCGCCCGTACCCCACGCTGATCCCATCTGACAAGCCCTGGAAAGCCCGACAATGGCGGGCATGTCAGATGCACCACCGCCCTCGCCTCCTCGATCATCGGCCAGCCAGCCACGCAACCCGCTGCACGGCGTCACGCTGGAGCGCATGGTGACCGAACTGGCCGATCACTACGGCTGGGAAGGTCTGGGGCAGCGCATTCCCGTGCGCTGCTTTACACACGATCCCAGTGTGGGCTCAAGCCTGAAGTTCCTGCGCCGCACGCCGTGGGCGCGGGAGAAAACCGAAAGCCTGTATCTGTTCATGCAGCGCGAGAATCGCCGCGCGCAGAGACCGTAAAGATCGCTCCGTCGAATTCGCATTCAAGCGAGGTGCAAAACAAGACGGTGACCACAGGTGCTGTCGAACGGTGGGGCAAGCCAGCGCAGTGATGCGTTTGAAGCTGAAGCCCACCCTTGGCCTGATCGCGCAGGCTAGGCTAAGCGGCCTGGAACGCCAGGTTTTTTCGAAACGTCTCCAGGCCTCAGTTCCCCGGCTTCGCAGGTGCTTGCTCCCCTGGTTGCTTGTCCAGCAGACGACCCAGCAGGTCCATGGGCAGCGGAAACACGATGGTGGAAGCACGATCACCGGCCACCTGGGTCATGGTCTGCAAATACCGCAGTTGCATGGCCTCGGGCTGCCGGGCCAGCATCTGCGCCGCTTCCAGCAGTGAGACAGCAGCCTGCTTTTCACCCTCGGCATGGATCACCTTGGCGCGCCGCTCGCGCTCGGCCTCGGCCTGGCGCGCGATCGCCCGGACCATCGACTCGTTCAGGTCGATGTGCTTGATCTCCACGTTCGTTACCTTGATGCCCCAGGCGTCGGTCTGTGCATCCAGGATCTGCTGCACGTCCAGATTCAAGCGTTCGCGCTCGGCCAGCATCTCGTCGAGTTCGTGTTTGCCCAGCACCACCCGCAAGGTGGTCTGGGCCAGTTGGCTGGTTGCCATCAGGTAGTTCTCGACCTGGATGATCGCTTTCTGTGGGTCGATCACCCGAAAGAACACCACCGCATTGACCTTGACCGAGACGTTGTCGCGCGAGATCACATCCTGCGGTTCCACGTCCATGGTCACCACGCGCAAATCGACCCGCACCATCTGCTGCAGGCCCGGCACCACGATCACAAGGCCCGGCCCCTTGACCTTCCAGAAGCGGCCGAGCTGGAACACCACGCCGCGTTCATACTCGCGAAGGATGCGAAATGAAGCACCCAGCAGCACCAGCACCACTGGCAGCAGGATGCCGCCCAGTCCAATGTTGAAATCCAGCATCATGCATTCTCCTTGTGTGACTGCATCGGTTCATCGCCCAGGGACTCCACGCGCAGCACCAGTCCTTCGACGGCCCGCACACGAACGGTCTGGCCAAGCGCCAGCGGGCGCTCGCCAGCCACCTGCCAGCGCTCTCCCTGCACCTGAGCCCAGGCCTTGGACCCTTCCACTGCCGTGACCTGACCCGTGGCCCCCAGCAGGACCTCACTGCCGCTGACCACATGCGCGCGACGGGCCCGCAAGGCCATGCCTCCGCCCAGCAGGACGGCCGCGGCCGATGTGAGTGAAATGCCGAACAGCAGCGGCAGCGGCACCCCAAGACCGGGCACATCCCTGTCGAACAGCAGCAAACCACCAGCCATGAAGGCAATCACCCCGCCCACGCCCAGCACGCCGAAGGCAGGTGTCAGCAACTCGGCCGCCAGCAGGGCGAAGCCCAGCAGGATCAAAGCCAGCGCTGCGTAGTTGACCGGCAGCAACTGCAGGGCGAACAGGGCCAGCAGCAAACAGATCGCACCCACCGTGCCCGGAACGCCGAAACCGGGCGATGAAAACTCAAACATCAGCCCATAGACACCGATCATCAGCAGGATGAGGGCGAAGCTGGGGTTGGCGATCACGCCAAGCAGCCGGTGCCGCCAGTCAGGCGGCTGCATGACCACGACCAGACCCGTGGTGGCCAGTTGCAGCTCGCCGCTGGCGGTGCGCACCGTGCGGCCATCGACCTGCGCCAGCAAGTCGGTCAGGTCTTTGGCCATCAGGTCGACCACGCCCTGCTCCAGCGCCTCGGCCGCGGTCAGACTGACGGCCTCGCGCACCGCACGTTCGGCCCACTCGGCATTACGCCCGCGCTCTCTGGCCAGGCCACGGATGAACGCAGCGGCATCGTTGACCTGCTTGGTGGTCATCGGATCGGCTGGCGCCGAAGCTTTGGGATCTGTCGCCTTCGGAACCTCGCCCTCCTTGCCACTCCCCGCGGGTACGGGTTCGCGTACGGACTGTGGTGCGCCTGGCATGCCAATCGCGACTGGTGTAGCGGCTCCCAGGGTCGTGGCCGGTGCCATGGCTGCCACGTGGCTGGCGTACAGGATGTAGGTACCGGCACTCGCCGCGCGGGCGCCGGTCGGCGTCACGTAAGTCACCACCGGCACAGGGGAGGCCATGATGGCCTGGATGATCTGCCGCATCGACTGGTCCAGACCGCCTGGCGTGTCCAGTTGCAGCACCAACAGCGGCGCGCCGTCGCTGGCCGCCTGCGCGATGCCGCGGACCACATAGTCGGCGCTGGCCGGGCCAATGGCGCCCTCCACCGTCAGCACGGGCGCGGTGGCGGCTCTGGCGGGCGCCGCAGCCAACATCGCCAGCCCCAGCAGGAGTGGGAACAGCCGGGCCGTCAGAAGGCAATAGAACGGGCTTCCCGTGTCTCGGGTTGCGCAAGCAGTGAAGGGACCATGGCGCAAGACCTGTCTCCTGTCTCCGGCTCTGGCAAAAGCCCCAGAACCTTCTGTTCAGGCACATGGTCCTCAATCAAGTGCCCGCTGTCCAGCCCTCAGCCTGCAGAATCGGCCGATAACTGACACACATCAAGAAGGGGAGCGCCCCGGCATCGGGCGGTCAGCAGAACCCGACAGGCCAATCAGGCAAGCGCCGGATAGTCCGTGTAGCCCTGCGCACCACCGCCATAGAAGGTGCTGCGATCGGGCGTGTTGAACGGCCCGCCGCGCCGCAGACGCTCGACAAGATCCGGATTGGCGATGTAGGACTTGCCGAAAGCCACCAGGTCGGAACCGTCTTGCAGTGCCTGCTCTGCCAGCGAAAGGTCGTAGCCGTTGTTGACCATCCACGCGCCTTTGCCGCCTGCAGTGCGGTAGCCGGTGCGCAGCGCGGCATAGTCGAACGGTCGATCGGCGATGTCGCGCGGGCCGCCGGTGGCGCCTTCGATCAGGTGCAGGTAGGCCAGGTTCATGGGCGCCAGTTGCCGCACCACGTGATCAAACAAGGGCTGGGGGTCGGCGTCCACCACGTCGTTGGCCGGCGTCACAGGCGATAGGCGGATGCCGGTGCGCCCGCCACCGATGGCATCCGTGACAGCCTTCACCACCTCCAGCAACAGGCGGGCCCGGTTTTCGATGCTGCCGCCATAGGCGTCTGTGCGCTGGTTGCTGCCGGTCTTGAGGAACTGGTCGATCAGGTAGCCGTTGGCCGCGTGGATTTCCACACCGTCAAAGCCAGCCTCGATGGCGTTGAGCGCGGCCTGACGAAAGTCCTCCACGATCCCGGGCAGTTCGTCCAGGGCCAGCGCGCGTGGCTCGGAGGTGTCCACAAAGGTCGGCACACCGTCCACGATCAGCACGGTCTTGGTCTTGGCGCGGATGGCCGACGGCGCCACGGGTGCGCCGCCATCGAGCTGCAAATCATTGTGGGACACCCGCCCCACGTGCCAGAGCTGCACCACGATCTTGCCCCCGGCGTCGTGCACGGCCTTGGTGACACGCTGCCAGCCTGCGACCTGCTCGGGCGCATACAGGCCTGGCACATCGGCATAGCCCTGCCCCTGGTGACTCACGGGCGTGGCTTCGGTGATGAGCAGACCGGCCGTGGCGCGCTGGCTGTAGTAGGTGGCCATGAGCGGCGTGGGCACAGCCCCGGGTGCGCGGTTGCGGGTCAGCGGTGCCATGACGACGCGGCTGGACAAGTTCAGTTCGCCAACGGCGACGGGTTCGAACAAAGTGGACATGAGGAAGTGGCCTGGTGAACGAAAAGCCGCGATTGTGGGCGTTTCATCCTCGCCGGGCATGCAGCTCAATCAAAGCCCTTGCGACCGCCGGGACGATGCTCACCGCGTTGGTGGCGTGGGCAATGCAGTCCGTGCTCCACACCTCACCAGCACCCGCTGCTTGCACCCGTTCGAGGGCGTCGGATGCAAACAGGGCATGGGTCACCGCCACGTCAACGGAGGCGGCACCGGCTTCTCGCAGCAGTTCAATGGCACGCACCAGGGTGTGACCGGAGCTTGCCACATCGTCGATCAACACCACCGCGCGCCCAGAAACGGACATGGCCGGAAGCTCGATATCGACCTCGCGGTCACCATGGCGCGTCTTGCGGCACACGGCATGGTCCCAACCATGCCGCCGGGCGGCCACGGCCACCCATTGCAAGGCCTCTTCGTCCGGGCCGATGAGCAACACCTGACGGCGATGTGCGGCGATGTGGTCGGCGAGAAGCGGCGCACCGCTGAGCACGACGGCATCGGGCACCGGGATGGCTTCTTCGAGCGTGGCCACGCGATGCAGGTGCGGGTCCACCGTGATCACGGCATCAAACAGACTGGCCAGAAAGCCGCCCACGATGCGCTGGCTGATGGCCTCGCCTGGTCGAAACGCCATGTCTTGCCGCATGTAGGCCAGGTAGGGTGCCACCAGCGTGAGGTGGCTGGCGCCCAACTCGCGCGCCGTGCGGGCGGCGATCAGCAGTTCCACCAGCTTTTCGTTGGGCTGATGAAGACCGCGCCAAAACACCACGCGAGGCGGCAGCGTTTCAGGCAGCCGCAGCCGAAGTTCACCATCGGGAAAGCGATGCCGCTCCATCACGGCGCACCGCAGCGCCGCCTGATCGGCCACCGCCCGCGCCATCGGCAGCTCATCGTCGAAACAAAGCAGGCAGCCCGCCGCACTGGTCGGAACATCCTTCATCAGAACTCCACGAAGACGCGCGGCACATCGGCCTCGCTGCCGATGCTGAAGCCACTGGCGCGCACGCTGGCCAGCCGGGCGAACTCCAGATCAGCTGAGTAGCTGGCGTACATGCGGTACAGCGGTTCGCCCGCGGTCACGGCGTCGCCCAGTTTGCACAGCAGATCCACGCCGGCACCTTTGACCTTGGGCGCTCCCGCCAGCCGCGCCACTTGCGCGATTTGAAGGTTGTCGATGCCGGTGACCACGCCACTGATGGGGGCCGGCACGTCCAGGCTGAGCACGCCCAGTTGCGGATGGTGGTGATCAAACCCGCGTGTTCCCTGCGCCTGGATGATCGCTTGCATCTGTGCGAGCGCGCGGCCGGAATCGAGAATGTCGCGCGCGATGCGAAAGCCATCGCCGCCGCGCACATCCGGGCTGCACTCGATGATGCGCCCTGCCAGCCGCAGCGACTTCTGTCGCAAATCGTCGGGGGCCTGCGGGTGGTTTTCCAGCACCTGCATCACATCCCGCGCCTCCAGCACCGGCCCCACACCGCGACCGATCGGCTGTCGCCCGTCGGTGATCACCACGTCCAGCGACAGGTGCAATCGCTGCGCCACGTATTCGAACAGGCGACGCAGTTTTTGCGCCTCCGGCATGGAGCGCACCTTGGCCGTGGGGCCGATCGGTATGTCCAGCACCAGGTGGGTGGCACCGGCGGCCATTTTTTTGGACAGGATGGACGCCACCATCTGCCCCGGCGAGTCGATGTTCAACGGCCGCTCCACCGAGATCAACACATCGTCGGCCGGTGAGAGTTGCGCCGTGCCGCCCCAGGCCAGACAACCCTTGTGATCACGCACGATGCCGGTGAGCTGCTCGAAAGGCAGTTCCACATTGGCCAGCACCTCCATGGTGTCGGCCGTACCTGCCGGTGAGGTGATGGCACGGGATGATGTCTTGGGAAACACCAGGCCATAGGCCGTCACAATGGGTACCACCAGCATGGTGGTGCGGTTGCCCGGAATGCCGCCGATGCAGTGCTTGTCCACCACCAGTGACTCGTGCCAGTCCAGCCGGCGCCCACTGGCGACCATGGCCTCGGTGAGAAAGTAGACCTCCTCGCGGTCGAGTTCGCTGCGGTTGCTGGCCACCACGAACGCGGTCAGTTCGATCTTGGAGTACCGCAGGTCGGCAATGTCACGGATGATCGCGTGGAAGTCTTCTCGACCCAGACGCTCGCCGTTGATCTTGCGAAACAGTGCGGGAATGGATTCCGGCGGCTCTGCCTGCGACACCGAGGCCGGGTGTCCGTGCGGCACTTCGAGCCGGGCAAACGCGTCTTCGGAAACACCCAACTCATCGCAACCCACGATGCTGGTGTCGTCCACCACATTGAGCGTAGCCAGGATGCGCCTACCGTTGGCCCGGATCTCCACCTTGGACAAGGCCTGAAAACCTTCAGCCCGGTACACCGCGCAATCCCGATGCAGGTAGGCCACGTTCTCGTGGTAGGTGTCGATGGCCACGCGCCGCAGCGACAGGCTGGTTCCCGGTGCGGGCGGTTGTTGCGTCTCCATGTTCGACACGATACACCGCAAAAAAGCCAGTCACACCGCGCGCAGAAGGCTGTTCTTTCCAGAGACACCGCGGAACTGGCTCTGCCAGGCCGCTGGTGTCGCCCCCTGGGGGGTGACGCCGTAGGCGGCGCGGGGGGGATCCGCCCTAGCCCACCACCAATCGCATCACCGGCATCACGCGCTCGGATTCGGCACGCCTCTCCAACGCCAGGCGCATATTCATCTGCGCCACTTCGGTGTGCTCCACCGCCAGTGCCTGGGCGCGTGCACTTTCGCCACGCCGCAGGGCATCGAACAGCATGTGGTGCTGGCGGTGGGCGTAAAGCATCCAGTCGCGGTCCATGGCCACCGTGCCCTGCATGGGCAACATGGCCGACGCGGGCGCAAAAGGCAGTTTGTCGTTCAATGCCACGGCCCGTTGCAGGGCGCGATTGCCGCAGGCCTCCAGCAACAGCGAATGAAAGCGATCATTCATGACAGCGTAAGCGGCGTAGCTCTCAAGCGTGAGCGGGTTGTCGGCCAGCAGGCGGTCGCCTTCGTCCAGACAGGCTTGCAGGTCGCCTTGGAGCTGTCGGGTCAAGCCGTGCTCGGCCACCAGGCGCGCCACCATGCCTTCCAGATGACCGCGCACCGCAATCGCATCGGTCACCTCCTGCGCGGTGAACTGCCGCACCAGGTACTTGCCGGTGTCGTTGGCTTCAACCAGGCCCTCCTGTTCCAGTGTGACCAGGGCCGCTCGCACCGGCGTGCGCGAAGCACCCAGGCGTTCGGCGAGTTGCTGCTCCGCCAGGCGCTGACCGGGCTCGAACTGACCGCTCAGGATCAGATCACGCAGTTGCATCAAAACAGTGTCTTGCAGGGTCATGGCGCAAACTGTACACTGAATTTTACAAACGGTATACCATTTCACCAGCCCACAACGAATCTGCAAGGACGCCACATGAAAGCCGAACTCAACCAACGCCTCACCCAGGTCGGGCCAGGCACTCCCGGGGGCGAGCTGTTGCGTCGCTACTGGCAGCCGGTGGCCTTGCTGGATGAATTCGACCCCGCGCTGGACCCGCGCATGGCGGTGCGTCCGGTGAAAGCGGTGCGGCTGCTGGGACAGGACTTTGTGCTGTTCCGCAACGCATCGGGCGCCTACGGCCTGCTCGACCGCGACTGCCCCCACCGTGGTGCCGACTTGGCTTATGGCCGCAACGAGGGTGATGGACTGCGTTGCCCCTTCCACGGATGGAAATTCGACACCACCGGTCAGTGCATCGAAACCCCGGCGGAACCGGCGGGCAGCACCCTTTGCACCCGCATTCGCCAGCGCAGCTACCCATTGGTGGAAAAAAGCGGTGTGCTCTTCGGCTGGTTTGGCCCGGAGGGACAGACGCCTCCGCCTTTCCCCAATCTGGATTGTTTTGCCGCGCCGGGCACCCACACCTTTGCGTTCAAGGGGCTCTGGAACTGCAACTGGCTGCAGGCCTTTGAAGTGGGCATCGACCCGGCCCATGCGTCTTACCTGCACCGCTTTTTCAACGACGGCTCGCTGGAAGACAGCTACGGCAAGCAGTTTCGCGGCGCCAGCGCGGGTGACGTGGGCGGCGAGCGCTGGCCCATGACGCGCGTGATGCGCGAATTCGGCCAACCTCAGATTTCGTTTGCCCCGCAACCGTACGGGCTGCAGCTCACCGCGCTGCGCCCCATGACCAACGAACTCACGCACGTGCGCATCACCAACGCGGTGTTTCCCCAGACCTTCGTGATCCCCTTGTCGGAGACCATGACCATCACTCAGATGCACGTGCCGGTCGACGACACGCACAACTACTGGTTCGCCTTCTTCACCAGCTTTGCCGGCCCGGTGGATAAAACGGCGATGCGCAACCAGCGCCTCGATGCCGTCACCCTGCCGGACTACATCCCCAAGTCCGGCCGCCACAATCAGTGGGGCTTCAACGCCGAAGAGCAGGTCAACCGCACTTACCTGGGCATGGGTGAAGACGACATCAACGTGCACGACCAATGGGCTTGCGAGAGCATGGGCGCCATCCAGGACCGCACACGCGAACACCTGGGCACCACCGACAAGGTGATCATGGCCAACCGGCGCCTGCTGCAACAGGCCATCGATGCGGTCGAGCAAGGCGGCACCGCGCCCGGCATGGCCGACCCAGCGCTGCACGATCAGATCAACGGCCCCGACACGGTGGATGGCATTGCGCCCGCACAGCAGTGGCAGGCCTGGTGGCAGGACGCGGTGCAGGCCCGGCGTGAAGGTGCGCCCTGGTCAGCCAGCACCGCCGTTCGCCCGGAGCCAGTGGCATGAGCTTTGCCGACCTTTGCGGCATACACACGCCTGAGCGCCAAGCAGCCTGCCTGAGACTTGCCAAACTCATCGAAGCCAGCGGCGTCGAGCTGGTGCGCATGGGCTGGTGCGACACCCACGGCATGTTGCGAGGCAAGACGCTCACTGCGGCTGCGGCCATTCGCGCGCTGCGCGATGGCGTGGGCATGGTAGGCACACTCATGCTCAAGGACACCGCCGATCGCACCGCCTGGAAGGTGTTTGAGCCCGATGGCGTGAGCGAGCTACCTGGCTTTGCCGGCGCGGCCAACCTCATGCTGCTGCCCGACCCGGCCAGTTTCACCACCCTGCCCTGGTTGCCCCGCACCGGCTGGCTGCGCTGTCAGCCGTGGTTTGGCGACGGCAGGCCCGTGACCCTGGACACCCGCCGCGTTCTGCAAAGTGCGCTGGCCCGATTGAAGAAGGCAGGCTACGGCCTGAAGACCGGCCTGGAGGTGGAGTTTCACATCTACCGCATCACCAGCACACGCCCCCAGCTCAACCCCGAACTGGCCGCCTGGCCCGGCCTGCCACCGGAAGTGGAAATGATCCATCCCGGCTACAACCTGCAAGCCGAGGCCATGATGGATATGGCCGACGAACCCTTGCGCATTGTTCAGCACACCGCGCAGGCGCTGGGTCTGCCGCTGCAATCGCTGGAAATCGAACTCGGCCCCAGCCAGGTGGAGGCAGTGTTCGATGCCACCGATGCCCTGACCGCCGCGGACCAGATGGTGCTGTTCCGCAATGGTGTTCGCCAAGCGCTTCGGCGTGCGGGTTACCACGCGACCTTCATGTGCCGCCCGCCGTTTCCGAACATCATGTCAAGCGGCTGGCACCTGCATCAGTCGCTGGTCGACCTCCAGTCGGGCCGGAATGCCTGCGTGCGCGAAACCGCTGCCCCCGGCAGCGGCCCGGCCGATGCCACGCACACCTTGTCCGATGCCGGCGCGCACTGGCTCGGTGGCTTGCTTGCCCACGCCCGCGGCATGACCACGCTTTGCACCCCGACCATCAACGGCTTTGCGCGCTTTCGCCCGAACGCGCTGGCCCCGCAATCGGTACTGTGGGGGCGCGACAACCGCGGCGCCATGCTGCGCGTGGTGGGCGCCGCTGGCGACAGCGCCACCCGCATCGAAAACCGTGTGGGCGAACCGGCCGCCAATCCCTACCTCTACATGGCCGCGCAGATACACGCCGGACTCGACGGACTGGCACGCTCGTTGCAACCACCGCCGGGCAGTGAAACGCCGTACGCCGAGCATGCTGAAAAAATCCCGACCACGCTGGCCGATGGCCTCGCAGCCCTCCAGGCCGACACCGCGCTGGGCGAGGGCTTGGGCAACGACTTCGTGCGCTACTTTTGCCGCATCAAGCAAAGCGAGATCGACCGCTGCGCGCAGGCCGAAGACCGGACCGACTTTGAGCGCCGCGAATACTTCGCGCGCACCTGAACACACCTCGCTCACACACCATGATCCACATCCGTTTTATCGCCGCCGACCAATCCCACCAGGACATCGAAGCCGCTGTTGACCAAAGCCTCATGAAAGCCGCCGTCGATGCCAATGTAAAAGGCATCGAGGCAGACTGCGGTGGCAGCCTCACCTGCGCCACCTGCCATGTGATGGTCGGCGCCGCTTGGGCAGAGAAATTGCCCGCAGCCACGCCCGATGAGCTCGACATGCTCGACTTCGCCGCCAGCCCGGTTCAGCCGACCAGCCGCCTGAGTTGCCAGATCCGTCTGACGCCGGAACTCAATGGCCTGGAGGTGCACCTGCCCGCTTCACAGCACTGACAATCCGATCGACAGCCGCACAGGCCCGATGCCTGTGACTCCCCGTTCGCCTGACCAAAGGATTTCCATGGACTACCTGTTTCCACCCCCACCCGTCGTGTCGGTGCCGGTGCTTGGCCGCACCGAGCGCTTTCCCGTGCACCGTGTCTACTGCGTGGGTCGCAACTACGAGGAGCATGCCAAGGAGATGGGATTCACCGGCCGTGAGCCACCGTTTTTCTTTCTGAAGCCAGCCGACACCGTGGTGGTGTGTGAAGATGGCCAGACGACGACCATCCCCTACCCCAGCCTCACGGCCAACCTGCACCACGAAATCGAGCTGGTGGTGGCCATCGGCAAAGGGGGCAGCAACATTGCCGCCGCGCAGGCGCATGAGCACATCTTTGGCTACGCCGTCGGGTTGGACATGACGCGTCGCGACCTGCAGTCCGACATGAAAAAACAGGGCCGCCCCTGGTGCATCGGCAAGGCCTACGACCACTCGGCCCCCATCGGACCGATCACGCCAGCGGCCGAAGCGGGCCCGATCCACCAGGCGCCGATTGCGCTCACGGTGAACGGTGCGGCCCGCCAGAGCAGCACCATCGACAAGCTCATCTGGAACGTGGCGGAAACCATCGAGCATTTGTCCAAGGCCTGGGAATTGTTGCCCGGAGACCTGATCTACACCGGCACGCCAGAAGGTGTGGCAGCGGTGGTGCGAGGCGACACGATGCATGGAACGGTCGGCGGTCTGACGCCGATCACCGTGCAGGTGACCTGATTGTCTTCATCGGGTTTTCCCTGTATCCCGTTTCTCTATACTTCCAAAGGAATAAACTCATTTCACATTGTTAAATTTTTAACGCCGCGCGGACCCGTCTTCGGGTTTGACCCCTTTCCCGATGTGCAGCAAATCCCTACCTTGGGCACGACGGGCACCACAACGCCTTTTTGAACAACCTTAGGAGATCCCGACCATGATCCAGCGCAGAACCCTGCTCCAGTCCGGTGCCGCCATCGCACTGGGCGCCCCCGCCCTGGTGGGCTTTGCCCAGCAAAGCGTCACGCTCAAGTTCCACACCTTCATGTCGCCCCAGTCCAATGTGTGGCTCAACATGCACAGGGCCTGGATGGACAAGGTCGAGAAAGACTCGGGCGGGCGCATCAAGTTTGAAGCCTACCCGGCCATGCAGCTCGGCGGCTCACCCGTGCAGCTGTTCGATCAGGCACGTGATGGCGTCGTGGACGTGGTGTGGACCCTGCCCGGCAACACGCCCGGTCGTTTCCCTCGCATCGAGGTGTTCGAGCTGCCGTTCATGATGAACAACGCCGAAGCCACCTCGAAGGCCTACTGGGAGTACGTGCAGACCGTGGCCAAGGACGAGTTCAAGGACGTGCAGCCCATTGCCCTGCAGGTGCACGGCCCGGGCATGTTCCACATGCGCACCAAACAGATCAAGACCGCTGAAGACCTGCGCGGTTCCAAGGTGCGCGGCCCGACCCGCCAGATCACCAAGATGCTGGGCTACCTGGGCGCCACGCCCGTGGGCATGCCCCTGCCACAAATCCCGGACGCCCTCTCCAAGGGCGTGATCGACGGTTGCGTGATTCCGTGGGAGGTGGTGCCATCGGTCAAGGTGCACGAACTCACCAAGTTCCACAGCGAGTTCGATCCGGCCGGTGGTGCGCTCTACACCACGACCTTTGTGATGGCCATGAACAAGAACAAGTACCACGGCCTGGCACCCGACCTGAAAGCCATCATCGACAAGAACTCCGGCATGGAGACCTCCGGCTGGCTGGGCAAAGTGCAGCAAGGCGGTGACCCGGCCGGGCGCAAGGCGGCGGTGGACCAGGGCAACAGCATCTACACCATCGCTGCGGCAGAGGCACAGGAATTCCGCCGCAAGGCGCGCCTGGTCGAGGTGGAATGGATGCAGGACATGGACAAGCGCGGCTTCAACGGCAAGCAGCTGTTCGAAACCGCCAAGGCCTTGATCGAAAAACACGGCAAGAAGGCCTGAGCGGCCCAGAGGCGCGCTCCCCCATCAAGAACACCGGGCCCAGGCCCGGTTTCTTTTTGGCATCATCGCCGCCGGATAAACTGCCCCCCATGAATCGCACGCCCGCCAAACACTGCCGCAATTGCGGAACCCTGGTCGAGCTGAGACTGCCCGACGATGGCGACACCCGAACGCGCGCCGTCTGCCCTGCCTGTCACACCGTGCACTACGACAACCCGCTGAACGTGGTGGGTACCGTGCCCGTCTGGGGTGAGACCGGCGAGCGGGTGCTGCTGTGCAAACGCAACATCGAGCCGCGCCGCGGCAAGTGGACACTGCCCGCAGGTTTCATGGAACTGGGCGAGACCACCGCCGAAGGTGCGGCACGCGAAACAGATGAAGAAGCCGGTGCCCGCTTCGAAATGGGCGACATCTTCACACTGATGAACGTCGCCCGCGTCGGGCAGGTTCACATCTACTACCGGGCGAGGCTGCTCAGTGACCAGTTCAACCCTGGCCACGAGACCATGGAAGCGCGCCTGTTCACGGAAGAAGAAATTCCCTGGGACGAGATCGCTTTCCGCACCGTGCGCGAAACGCTTGAGCACTACTTTGCCGACCGGCGCCGGGGCCATTTCGGTTTTCACGCGTTTGACATCGCCTAGCGTGCGCTTGGCGCACCTCCGCTGAGCCCATGCAACCGCAACGCGATTGGCCGCTCGTGCTTGCCCTGGGCACCGCCCAGACGCTGGCTTGGGGCTCCACCTACTACCTGCCGGCCCTTCTGGCCAAGCCCATGGCGGCCGGGCTCGGTTTGCCAGAGACCACGATCTGGGCCGCTTTCACGCTGGCCTTGCTCGCATCGGCCGCACTGGGACCGTTCGCGGGCCGCGCCATTGACCGTTTGGGAGGCCGCCCCGTGCTCATGGGCACCAGCCTGTTGTTTGCCGCTGGCCTTGCGGCGCTGTCGCAGGCCCAGGGCATGGTCAGTTTGATGCTGGCCTGGCTGGTGCTCGGCGTGGCCATGGGCAGCGGTTTGTACGAAGCCGCGTTTGCGGCGCTGGTGAGGCTCAAAGGCACCGAGGCACGCGCCTCCATCACCGGCATCACGCTCATCGCCGGTTTCGCCAGCACCGTGGGCTGGCCACTGAGTGGATGGCTCGAGGCTGAACTGGGGTGGCGCGGTGCCTGCCTGACCTGGGCTGCCCTGCATCTGCTGCTGGGCCTGCCGCTCAATGCCAGCATCCCCCGCGCTGCGGCATTGCCATCGTCGCCAAGGCCGGTGCAACCTGAAGACATGCCCGTGGCTGCGCAGGCGCCGTTGGCACCACCGCCGCGCCACACCGCCTGGTTGCTCTCGTATGTGTTCGCGGCCACCTGGTTCATCAGCACGGCCATGGCGGCTCACCTCCCGCAATTGCTGGTGGCCAGCGGTGCGACGCTGGCCGCGGCCGTGGCCATCGGCGCGCTGGTCGGGCCAGCGCAGGTCGCTGGCAGGTTGCTTGAATTCGGTTTGCTGCGGCGGTTCCACCCGTTGCTGTCAGCGCGAATCGCAGCCATGCTGCACCCTCTGGGCGTGTTGTGCTGGCTTGTGATGGGGCCGACGGTCGGCGCCTTGTTTGCCGTGTTGCACGGGGCTGGCAACGGCATTCTCACCATCGCCAAAGGCACCTTGCCGCTGGTGTTCTTCGGCCCGCAAGGCTACGGCCAGCGGCAAGGCATCATCATGGCGCCGTCCCGTGTGGCGCAGGCCTTTGCGCCCTTGCTGTTCGGTTTGTGCATCGAGCGCTTTGGCTCGGGCGCGCTCTGGATCTCTGCCGCCATCGGGCTGACTGCGGTGGCCGCACTGTTCTGGCTGCGCGCACACGACAGCAACTGAGCCCGCCGCTGCCTCGGGCCCTGAACCGGTGCCTGAGGGCTGGCTCCTGCGGCAAGGCATTGCAGGGACATGGATGCGCACGCCATCCGGAGTTTCACCGATTGGACAGAAGCAGCTCCATCGATACGCTTCGTTCCACCATCCATGCGAATAGAACCCTTGCCAGGCCCCAACGGCCTTTTCAGTGTGTCAGTGATGCCGCGCTTTCTGGTCGACAGCCAGCAAGTCGGCTGGCAGGGTGCGTACTTCACCGACATCGACGGCGCTCCTGAAGGCACTGTTGATCACAAACACGCGCGCTACTGCGTCCAGCGAGGACTGCACCAGGAGACACGGCGCACGCTTGGCAGCCGGGACTGGCAGCCGTTTTCAACTGGCTTTTCCGTTTGGCGCGCGGGGGATGAGCAGCGCTTCGACTGGCGCAGCGGCGGGCGTTCGCAATTCCTTTTCATTGAATCCGACATGGCAGCGTCGGTGCTTGGCGATGCGCGAGAACTCACACCTTCGGGGCATCGGAGCCCTGTCGCTTCGCACATGCTGGAGCTGATGTTCGATGCGCTTCAGGCCGATCTTGCTCAGGGCAGTCCTGCCGGCCCGCTGGTGGGCGACTCGCTGATTACAGCCATCGTCGCCCACCTGGGAGGGGCCAAGGCATCCGTCCTGCGCCAGCCAGCCAGGCGAGCTTGTGCGCGCGCCATCGAGCTGATGGAGACACGGTTTGCCGAGCCCATCACGCTGCAGGACCTGGCTGAAGTCTCTGGCCTGGGCCAGCGACAACTCTGCCGGGCCGTCGGTGAAGCCACGGGTGTCTCACCGCACCAGTACCTCCTGCGCTGCCGCGTGGACAACGCCAAGCGCCTGATCGCACGGGGGCTTTCACTCAGTGAGGTGGCACTTGACTGCGGCTTCGCAGATCAGAGCCAGTTGACGCGCACCTTCGTGCGCCAGGTGGGTACAACGCCTGGCGACTATCGCCGCAATCTCGCACGCTGACGTCCGGTTTCGACAAAAGCCGCCGTTCCTGACAAGACGGGCGACGCCCGACTGCCTACATTCCTGCTCTGCGATCGCTATGGCTTTCGCAAGCAGGGCTCCACGCTTCGACCTTCAGTCTCACCGAACGTCTGGCGCTGGCAGTCATTCAAGTCGTATCCATCAACCCTTTCTTGTTCGAGAACCCGACCATGGCTGAACTGACGACCCGTGCCTTCCTCAAGATTGGCGCACTTGCAACTGCGCTGGCCCTGTGCGGCCCAGCAAGGGCAGCCGAAGTTGAGCTTCTGCCCAATGGACTGCTGACCCCCACCACCAAAGAACAGACCCAATCCGACCAGTTCAAGAAGGCTGGCACCTGGCGCATCGGCGTGTCGACCCCCGGCGTGGGCAACACATGGATCGTGCAGATGATTCAGGAGATGAAATTTGCAGCAGCGCAGCGCAAGGAGATCGTCGAGTTCATCTTCACCGAAGCCAACTGGCAACCCGCCAAGCAGGTGGCCGACGTGGAAGACCTGCTGACCCGCAAAGTCGACGCCCTGATCCTTGCCCCCATGTCGGCAGGCATCGGTGCGCCCCTGGCAGACAAGGCGGTCAAGACCGGCATTCCGGTGGTGGTGTTCGGTGCATTTGGCAAGGCGATGCAGTCGACCGTCGAGATCGGCGCGGGAGGCGAGGTCTTCGGCCAGCAGGGTGGCGAGTTCCTGCGCAAGGAGCTCAAGGGCAAGGGCAATATCTGGGCCATCCGTGGTGTCGCTGGTGTGGACGAGGAAACACTGCGCTACAACGGCTTCCGCAAGGCCCTCGCTGGATCGGACGTCAAGATCACACAGGAGCTGTTTGGCGACTGGAGCTACGCCAAGGGCAAGCAGGTCTGCGAGAACCTGGTGCTCTCAGGCAACCAGGTCGATGCCATCTGGTTCTCTGGCGCTGAAATGACCCGCGCCTGTATCGACGTGTTCAAGGAGAGCGGCAAACCGCTGGTGCCCATGACCGGTGAAGGCAACAACGGCTTCCTGCGGGTGTGGAAGTCCACCGGCGTGAAAAGCGTGGCCCCACAGTTCACGCCAGGCGTGGGAGCGGCGCTGGTGCGGGCCACGGTGGCCCTGCTTGAGGGCAAGCCTTTGTACCGCACCTATTTCTCGGCGCCACCGGCCATCACTCAGGCGGAACTTGACAAGCACTTCCGCCCCGATCTGAGCGATGCCTACTGGCTGCCCTCCACGCTGCCCGAGGCCACATTGAAGGAAACCTTCAAGCGCTGATCGCCCAGGACCAGTTTTTTGATCATGAGCCTTGAGACAGCGCGGGCCAGCGCGGGGACTGCCACGCCCCTACCTCCCTTGATCACCGTGCGCAACATCGGCAAGACCTTCGGCCACACCCGTGCCCTGCATCAGGTCAGCCTCCAAGGGTATGCCGGGTCGGTGCATGCCATCACCGGGGAGAACGGCGCCGGCAAATCCACCCTGATGAAGCTGCTCGCCGGGGTGTATCAGCCAGACGCTGGCGAGCTGCTGATCCAGGGGATTGCGGTGCATCTTCACAGCCCGGCGGCGGCACGCGCGGCCGGCGTGTCTACAGTGTTCCAGGAGCTGACGGTATTGCCCAATCTGACGGTGGCCGAAAACCTGCTGCTGGGCCGGGAGCCCACGCGCGGCGGCTGGCTGCAGCGAACCCGGATGCTGGCACAGGCCCGGGAGGTGCTGACCCATATCGGCCTGGACCTGGACGCCGAACGCGCCTGCGGCAGCCTCAGTGTCGGCGAGCAGCAGTTGGTGGAGATCGCCAAGGGTGTGTCCACCGATGCCTCGGTGTTCATTTTCGACGAACCCACTGCACCACTGAACCGAGCCGAGGTCGACAAGCTGGAAGCACTGATTCTTCGGTTGAAGGCGCAGGGCAAGCTGGTCTTCTATATCAGTCACCGGCTCGACGAGATCTTCCGCCTCTGCGACACGGTGACGGTGCTCAAGGACGGCCAGCACGTGGCGACCGAGCCTACCAAAGCGCTGACGCACGATCGCCTCATCTCGCTGATGGTGGGACGACCGCTGCAGGCCTTGTTTCCGCCTCGTGCGACCGCCGTGGCCAGAGAGCCCGCCAGTGTGGCGCTGGACGTGCGCAGTCTCACGCCTGTTCCCGGTGGCCCCAGCACCGCCTTGCAATTGCGGCGCGGTGAGATCGTCGGCATCGGCGGCCTTGAGGGCCAGGGTCAAAGGGAGATCGTGCGGGCGCTTGCGGGTGTGCTGTATCCGCATGCCTGTGAGATCCTGCGGCAGGTTCAGCACGATCCAAACGGTCCGGCCCAGGCGTTTGATCCGCGCGTCGGCGTGGTGAGCGTGGTTCAACAAGGTGTTGGTCTGATCCCGGAGGACCGAAAGCTCGAAGGGCTGTACCTGGATCTGCCGATCGCCGACAACCTGTGGCTCGGTGCACTGCGCAGTCTGGGGCTGATGCGGGTGGCACCTCGCGATCGCGGCCTGCTCACCGGCATCACCGAGCGGCTGCAATTGCGCGCGAGCAGCCTTGCACAGCCGGCCGGTGAGCTCTCTGGGGGCAATCAGCAGAAGGTGATGATCGGGCGCTGGCTGGTCGCAGGCGTGGACACGCTGCTCATCGAACAGCCCACACGCGGCGTGGACGTGGGTGCCAAGGCCGAAATCTACGGCCTGTTGCGGGAGTTTGTGAACCGGGGCGGCGCGGTGCTGGCCGTGTCTTCCGACCTGCTGGAACTGATCGGTCTGTGTGACCGGGTCCTCATGGTTCGCGCCGGCCAGGTGGTGGGCGACGTACCAGCGGACACCGCCACCGAAGAGAGCCTGCTGGCGCTGGCACTGGTGGAGGCTACTCCATGAGCAATGCACGTTCCGGCATCAGCCGCTACACCATCGGCCTGCCGCTGCTGTTGTTCGTCGTGCTGGCGTTGAGCGCCAGCAGTTTCCTCACACCGCAGAACCTGGCCAACGTCAGCGGCCAGGTCACCGCCTTGTTGATCGTCACACTGGGACAACTGGTGGTGGCCCTGGTCGGTGGCATCGACCTTTCGGTCGGCTCGGTGGTGAGCCTGGCCAGCGCACTGGTGGCCACGCAGACCGATCCGGTGTGGGGCGTCGTGCTGGCCCTGTTGATGGGCGTTGTGGTGGGCCTGGTCAATGGGGCGGGCGTGGCATTGGCCGGCATTCACCCCTTGATCATGACGCTGGCCAGCATGACCTTCCTGCAGGGTCTGGCCTACGTGGTGCTGCCGATTCCCGGTGGTCAGTTGGCGTCCGGGCTGGGGCAACTGGCCACAGGCACGATCTGGGGCCTGCCTCGGGCTTTGCTGTGGTGTGCACTGGGTGTTGCAGGGGTTGCACTGCTTCTTCACCGCACGCGGCTGGGTCTGCACATCTTTGCTGTGGGTGCCAACGCCCGCAGTGCGCACCTCAATGGCGTGCGCTCGGCGGCGGTTGTGGTGGCGGCCTATGTGGTGTGCAGCTTGCTGGCATCGGTGGCCGGCATCTTCCTGGCTGCACGGGTGTCGTCAGGCGACCCGACCATGGGTGCGAGCTTCGCACTTGAATCCATCACGGCAGTGGCGCTGGGCGGCGTGCAGCTGACCGGTGGCGTGGGCAGCATCGTGGGTGCCGTGACCGGTGCACTGAGCCTGGGCCTGATCACCAATGGCATCAACCTGCTGGGCATCTCGCCATTTCTGCGCGGCACCATCACCGGGGTGTTGCTGCTCGTGGCAGTGAGCCTGCAGCGTCGCAAAGGGGTGGGTCTATGAGCACCTCTCAATGGCCTCGGTCTGGCGGCGCCACCCCGTCCGGTTCCCTGCCCTTGTGGCGCCGGGCCCTGCGCTGGGCGCTGGCGCTGCCACCGGCCTATGCAGGGCTTCTGGTGTTGCTGGTGCTGGCGGCGGTCATGCGTCCACAGCTGCTGTCGATGATGCTGTTGCCACTGATTGCCCGTCAGGCCGCGCCGCTGGGTCTGGCGGTGATCGGTCAGTCCCTGGTGATGCGGGGCCGCTCGATCGACCTTTCCTCGGGCGGAGTGATCGTGGGCGTGTCTTACCTCCTGACAAGTGGCTACTTTCAGGTTTCGGAGACGGTTTCCATGCTGCTGTGCGTCCTGCTGGGGCTGGTGGTGGGTGTGGTCAATGGCACGCTGATCGTGAAGGCGCGGGCCTCTTCAATGATCGTCACGCTGGCCGTGGCGATGATCCTGATGGGTGTCGTGATCGCTCTGTCGCAGTTCAGGGCACCAGGTGACGCACCTGAGTTTCTGCGTGAGCTGGTGCGCAAGCGCATCGCTGGCGTTCCGCTCCCGGTGCTGGTGTGGCTGGTGGTGCTGATCCCGGTGGCCTGGCTCCTGCGGCGCACGGTGTACGGCCGCAGCCTGGATGCCATTGGCGCCAACCCGCAGGCTGCTGCGTTGTCTGGTTTGCCACACCTGAGGGTGATCTTCTTCACCCATGTGGCTTCGGCCTTGTTTTCCGTGCTGTGCGGCTTCATTCTGGTCGGCTTCGTCGGCAAGGGCAGCGTCACGCTGGGGCAGGACCTTGCATTGAATTCCCTGGCTGCGGCCATTCTGGGTGGGGTCAATTTCGGCAATGGCAGGGGCGGCATGGCCGGTCCTGCGGTAGCGGCCTTCATGCTCACCTTCCTCTTCAATTTTCTGACCAGTCTCGGCTTGGGCGAGCCCGGCCGCTTGATGCTGCAGGGCGGAATCATTGCCGCCGCCGCACTGGCTTACAGCCTCAACAAACGCTGAAACAGCACTTCTCCTTTTCATTACCTGGAGCATCCATGACCAACGAGAACATCATGCCCGGCGCTGAGCCATTTTTCTTTGCTGGCAACGACATCGGCGTGCTGGTGAGCCACGGCTTCACCGGAACCCCGCAAAGCATGCGCTATCTCGGCGAGCAAATCCATGCGGCTGGCTACACCGTCATGGGTCCCCGCCTGGCCGGTCACGGCGTTTCACCAGCGGCCATGGCAAAAACCGGCGCAGCGGACTGGATCGCATCGATCGAAGAGGCAATGAACCAATTGCGCCAGACCTGCAAGCAGATCTACATGGTCGGCCTGTCGATGGGTGGCACGCTGACCTTGTACACGGCCGCGAAGCACCCAGGGGTGATTCAGGGCGCGGTGACGATCAACGCTGTGGTGCGGGTGGGCAGCCCTGGCATGGCTGCCGTGGCCTACGACCGCACCGCGCCTGACACCGTGCCCGGCATCGGGTCAGACATCAAGGCCCCCGACGTCGAGGAGCTCGCCTACAAGGAGGTCCCGGTGACCGCCTTTCGCGAAGCGTATGCGCTGGCGGCGGTCACGCACGATCTCCTGCCCACCATTGCCTGCCCTGCGCTGGTGATCACCGCTCGCGAGGACCACGTCGTCGACCCGACCAACGGCCCTCTGATTGCACAACGTCTGGGATCCAGCCGCATCGAACTGAGCTGGCTCGATGACTCCTACCACGTAGCCACACTGGACAACGACAAGCTGCGCATTGCACAGCAGGTTGTGGCGTTCATCCGGTCCATCGCCGGGCAATGACGCCAATGGTCGTTGCACAAACAGCCGTGCTCGCCGGCGCAACGCTTGCCACCGCCTAACCAATGAACCACCGCATGGGCACCAGCACGATGGCAGGGAACAAGACCATCAGGAACATCATGATGAATTGAGCCGACATGAAGGGAAGCACGCCCCGGGTGACCTCATCCATGCGCATCTTCCCGACCCCTGCCACCACATTGAGCACCGTGCCCACTGGTGGCGTGATGAGTCCAATGGCATTGTTCATGATGAACAGCACGCCGAAGTAGACCGGGTCGATGCCGGCGGCCTTGACCACGGGCATGAGCATGGGCGCCAGGATCAGAATGGTGGGGGTCATGTCCATGGCGGTGCCCACGGCCATCACCAGCAGCATGATCGCGAACATGAGCAGCATGGGGTGCTCAATGAGAGGGCGCAGCAGTTCGATCAGCTGTTTGGGGATGTCGGCCACGGTGATCAGCCAGGCGCTCACCATGGCCGCCGCCACCAGGAACATGATCACGGCGGTGGTTTTGGCGGCGTTCACAAACACCGCCTGGAGCTGGCGCCAGTGCAGTTCGCGGTAAACCAGTGTGGAAACCAGCAAGGCGTACATCGCCGCCACGGCCGCCGCCTCGGTGGGTGTGAACACACCCATCTTCAGGCCCACGATCACGATCACGGGCAAAAACAGCGCCCAGGTCGACTCCTTCAGTGCCTGCCACATCTCTGTCGTGGACGCCTTGGGTGGCGGTGCGATGTTTTCGCGCTGAGACACCCAGTACCAGGCGACGGCGATGGACAAGCCCATCAGCAGGCCAGGCACGATGCCAGCCAGAAACAGCTTGCTGATGGACACATTGGCGGCCACGCCAAACACCACGAAGCCGATCGATGGCGGTATGACGGGGGCGATGATGCCCGCCGAAGCAATCAACCCACCCGCGCGGGCCTTGTCATGACCGGCCTTGACCATCATCGGCAGCAGCAACGCGGCCAGTGCGGCGGTGTCTGCCACGGCAGAGCCCGACAAGGCCGCCAGCATGCAGGCCGCCAGGATGGCCACAAAGCCCAGTCCACCGCGCTTGTGCCCCACCAGGGTGAGCGCCAGCCTGACGATGCGCTGCGACAGCCCGCCCGCATTCATGAGCTCGCCAGCCAGCATGAAGAAAGGCACGGCCAGCAGCGGAAAGGAATCCGCGCCGTTGATGACGTTCTGGGCCAGGATCTGGGCGTCAAACAAGTCCAGATGCCACATCAACGCCACGCCCGACACCAGCAGCGCATACGCAATCGGCACCCCGATGGCCATCGCCGCCAGCAGGGACCCAAGAAAAATGAAGATGGTCATGTGAGGGATTCCTGGGGAACTCTATTTGGGCGTGTGGGCCTGATCACCTTGCACGCTGCTGATCGCCTCCTGGGCACCGGCGCCTCGCACGAGTTGCTCGTTCCGTATGTGCCCGGAGAGCAGGCGCCAGAGATTCAGCAACAAGAGCAGGCCGGAAGCGGCAGCGAACACCACCCCGGACGCATAAAAAATCGCCACCGACGCCCCCGTGACGGGCGCTTCCACGTCCCAGTTGATGCGCGCCTGTGCCAGCGCGCCGCTGAACAGCAGCCAGGTGCAGAAGAGCATGAGTCCGTGACTGACGACCAGGCACAGCCGCTGTCCATTGGGTGGCAGCTTCATGAGAAAAATATCGGTGCCAAGGTGTCCGTTTTCCTTCACGGCGACGATGGCGCCCAGGAAGGTGATCCACACGAACAGCCAGCGTGAGATCTCCTCGCTCACCGAAATGCCGGAGTTGAATCCGTAGCGCAACACCACGTTGCCAAACACCATCACCACCATCACCGCAAGGGCAACGGCGATGAACAGGTTGATCCACCGGCAGCACCGGTCGATGAGGGCGTTGAGCATGGTGGTGTCTCCTTGGCGAATCTTCAGGCGGTTCAGAGGCGTCGCACGTAGATTGAATGGCGGGACTTTGCAAGGCGCAAAAGCAATCAAAGCGCGGCGTCGCGCAGCAGACCGCGCTGCGACAAGTTGTTGATGAAGGCGCGCAAGCCAAAGCGCCAGGGGGCGGCGGTTTCGCTGTGTGTCACGCAGTTTTGCAGGCCACCCAGCCAGGCGCTCTGAATGGTGACCAGATCGCCCAGCTTGTGGGTGAAGCCGCTGCCAGGCTCATCACGGTCTTCGATGGGCGCGAACAGCGTGCCCAGAAACAGCATGAACCCATCGGGGTACTGATGCGCCGCCAGTGTCTGGGCCACGATGTCGGTGGGATCGCGGCTGATGCTGCCCATGGTGTTGATGCCACGCAGTTCAAAACCGTCCACCCCCACCACGCGCAGGTGCACGGTTTCGCTGCGCACCTGGTCGAGGCCAAAGCCGGCATCAAACAGGCGAATGAAGGGGCCCAGGGCGCACGAGGCGTTGTTGTCCTTGGCCTTGCCCAGCAGCAGCGCGCTGCGGCCCTCGATGTCGCGCAGGTTCACGTCGTTGCCCAGCGTGGCGCCCACGATCTGGCCCCGGCTGTTCACGGCCAGCACCACCTCGGGTTCGGGGTTGTTCCATGCCGAATCGGCGCGAATGCCGATGTCCTCGCCACAGCCGACCGAGGCGAGCACGGGCGCTTTGGTGAACACCTCGGCGTCGGGGCCAATGCCCACTTCCAGGTACTGCGACCACAGGCCTTTTTCCTGCAGCAAGGCCTTCAAGGCCTGCGCCTCGGGTGAGCCAGGGCGGATCTCGGCCAGGTTTTCGCCGATCAGCCCGATGACCTGGCTTCTGAGCCCCTGAGCGCGGCTGGCATCGCCCCGCGCCTGTTCCTCGATCACGCGCTCGATCAGGCTGGCCGCAAACGTGACGCCTGCAGCCTTGACCACCTGCAGGTCGCAGGGCGCCAACAACCACGGAAGCTTGGCGTTGCGCTCTCCGGGCAGGCTGTTGTGGATCAGTTCCTCCACGCTGCACAGCCGATGTCCCCGGGCACCATGCACAGCCTTCTCGGGCTGTTCGGCATCGAGCAATGTGCTCATGGTCGGGTAGCTTTCGCTCAGGTCAAAAACGCCCTCGGTCCGCAGCACCACGACGGCTGGACCGGGAATGCTGCCCGGGGCCCACACACGGCCCACCAGCGTGCCTTGCAGGCCGTCGTCGGGCAGAACTTGCACGCGTGTGCCCTCACCGGTCATGCGAACTGTTGTCATGTTGTTCATTCGAATTCCTTCAAGGGTTCCATTCGCAGCCATGCCGCAGCCCCTGCGGGTCGCTGCGCGATGGGCGGCAGCGCCCGCCTCAATGGTTGTGGCGTGGCGTTGTTTCGGAAATGCGCCTGTACGCCAGCGCGAAGTCCAGCGTCGCGCCGTCGGCGAGCTGCCCCGTCTTCTCGCGGTACAACGCTTCCCACGGCGAATGGCTTTGCGGGATGGGTGGCGCAGGCCCTTCGCGCCGCCTGCGCTCGATCTCTTCCGGCGGCACCAACGCATCGCAGCGGCCGGTGTTGAGATCGATGCGGATCATGTCGCCGCTTTGCAGCCAGCTCAGGCCGCCGCCCACGGCGCTCTCCGGCGACACGTTGAGGATGGAAGGACTGTCTGCCGTGCCCGACTGGCGCCCGTCACCCAAGGTGGGCAAGGTGTTGATGCCGCGCCGGATCAGCGCATCGGGTGGCTGCATGTTGACCACCTCGGCAGAGCCAGGCCAGCCGATCGGCCCCGCGCCACGCATCACCAGTATGCAGCCCTCGTCAATGTCCAGCGCCGGGTCGTTGATGCGCGCGTGGTAGTCGTCTGATCCCTCAAACACCACGGCGCGGGCTTCAAAGATGCCCTCCTGCCCTGGGTGGCTGAGGTAGCGCGCGCGAAAGGCTTGCGAAATCACCGAGGTCTTCATGATGCCGAAGTCGAACAGGTTGCCGCTGAGCACCATGAAACCCGCCTTCTCCATCAGGGGGTTGCTGAACGGGCGGATCACCTCACGATCGCGCGCTTCGCGGCCTTCCAGGTTGTCGCCGATGGTCTTGCCGGTCACGCTGGCGCAATTCGTGTGCAGGCGGCCCGCGTGCTGCAGTTCCCACATCAATGCGGGCACACCACCCGCGCGGAAAAAGCGCTCGCCCAGAAACTTGCCAGCAGGCTGCATGTTGAGCAGCAGCGGCAGGTCGTAGGCGTGCTCGGTCCAGTCTTTGGCCTCAAGCTTCACACCCGCATGGCGCGCCATGGCCATGATGTGCACCTGCGCATTGCTGGAGCCCCCGGCCACGCTGATGACCGACAGTGCATTGAGAAAGCTCTCGCGCGTCAGAATTTTCGAAGGGCGCAGGTCTTCATAAGCCATCTCGACGATGCGACGCCCGGTCTCGTAGGCCATCTGGCCGCGTTCGCGGTACGGCGCCGGAATGGCCGCGCAGCCGGGCAGCGACAGGCCCAGTGCCTCGGCCACGGCGTTCATGGTCGATGCCGTGCCCATGGTGTTGCAGTGACCCGCCGAGGGCGCGCTGCTGCAGGCACGCTGCAAGAATTCTTCTTCGTCGATCTCGCCCGCCGCCAGCTGCCGACGGCTGCGCCAGATCACGGTGCCCGAGCCCACCAGCTCGCCGTCGTGCCACCCGTCCAGCATGGGTCCGCCTGAGAGCACGATGGCCGGAATGTCCACCGTGGACGCGGCCATGATGCCCGCGGGTGTGGTCTTGTCGCAGCCCGTGGTCAGCACCACCGCATCAATGGGATAGCCGTACAGGATCTCGACCAGCCCGAGGTAGGCGAGATTGCGGTCCAGCGCCGCCGTGGGACGGCGGCAGTTCTCAAAAATGGGATGGACCGGGAACTCCATGGGGATGCCCCCTGCATCACGGATGCCATCGCGCACCCGGCGTGCCAGGTCCAGGTGGATGCGGTTGCAGGGCGAGAGGTCGCTGCCCGTTTGCGCAATGCCGATGACGGGCCGGCCCGAACGCAACTCCTCGGGCGTGAGCCCGTAGTTCATGAAACGCTCGAGGTAGAGCGCCGTCATGTCCGAGCGAGCGGGGTCGGCAAACCAGTCGCGTGAACGAAAGTGGCGACGAGGTGTCTTTTTCATGGAGCTACCAGAAGGTATGGAAGAGCCTGTCAACGCGCGGCGTCGGGCCGCGCGTTGCAGCGGGTAAAGGCGATTTACTTGGCGGTTGCTGTGCCGCGTGCCTTGGCCAGTTCGCCCATCATTTCGCTGGTGGTTTCTTCGCCAAACTCGCGCCCGTACTTGGCCAGCACCGGCTGCAGTTTGGTGCGCAGCTTGGCTTGCTCGGCTGCCGGCAATTCGGTGATCTGCATGCCCGCCTTCTTCAGCTCACCCAATGCCGTTTCGCTGAAGGCGCGGATGGTCTTGCGCTCAAAAAGCGTGGCCTCGCGTGCGGCTTCCTGCACAATTTTCTGCTCTTCAGCCGACAGGCCATCCCAGGTCTTTTTGGACATGAGCAGCACCCAGGCGCTGTACATGTGGCGTGACAGCACCAGGTGTTTCTGCACTTCAAAGAACTTGCTGGCCAGGATGGTGGCGGGCGGGTTCTCCTGTCCATCCACGGCGCCTTGCTCCATCGCCGTGTAGAGCTCGGTAAAGGGCATGGGTATCGCGTTGGTACCCAGTGCGTTGAACGTGTCCAGAAACAGCGGGCTCTGGATCACGCGCAGTTTGAGCCCGGCGAGATCGTCGGCTTTGTTGATGGGGCGCCGCGAATTGGTCACATGGCGAAAGCCGTTTTCCCAGAAACCCAGGCCAACGAGGCCCTTCTCTGGCAGCATGGCCAACAGCTTCTGGCCAAAGGGACCATCCAGCAAGGCATCGGCCTCCTGTTCGTTGTTGAAAGTAAGTGGCAGGTTGAGCACGCCAAACGGCTTGATCAGCGACATCAGCGTGGAGGAGTCCGGAATGGTCATCTCCAGCGTGCCGCCGCGCAGGGCCGACGTCATGCTCACATCGTTGCCCAATGCGCCGCTGGCATACAGCTTGGCGTTCATCTTGCCACCACTCTTGGCCGCGAGCTTTTCGGCAAAGTGCCGCACCGCCTGGGCCTGTGGGTGGTCATCGCTCAGGCCGATCCCGACCTTGAACGTGTGCTCCTTGATCTGTGCGGATACCGGGGCGGCCAGAGCGGACAGCACCGTGGCGACGACGGCGAGGGTTTTGAATTTCATGATCTTTGTCTCCGTTGGAATGGCTGTTTCGCGACGAGTTGGCGTACCACGCCGTCGGCGCCCTGCGATTCCTTGGGTGGAAGCGTCCTGACGCACGCCAAAGGTTAGGGAGCGCACCGATGCGGGTCCACTGAATCTTTTGCTACGATCCATTCCAAACACTTATGAGTCCAGACGAATTTCCGGGTAAACCCTTGTCGTTGGCACAGGCCTGTGCCCGGCTGCGGTTCCGGCATCTGCAGTTCCTGGACATCCTGGGACGCACGCGCAACCTGCGGCTCACCGCCGAGCAGATGCACGTGACGCAGCCGGCGGCCACCAAGATCCTGATGGACATCGAGGCGATTCTGGAGGCGCGCCTGTTCGACCGCCTGTCGCGCGGCATGCGGCCCAATGAGCTGGGGCTGTTCACCTTGCGCTATGCCGGCGCCGCACTTGACGGCCAGCGCAAGTTCGTCGATGAATTCAACGCTCTCAAACAAGGCGGCCATGGCCACCTGACCATTGGTGCCATCACCGGCTCTGCGGCGCATTTGCTGGTGGCCTCGGTGGTGGAGATCCAGCGCCTGCGTCCGTTGCTGGTGCTCAAGGTCCTGGAGCAAAGCAGCGATCAACTGATTTCGTGGCTGGAAGAGCGGAAGATTGATTTGATGATCGGGCGCTTCACCGACGAGGCGCAGCGCAGCCAATTCCACTACGAGCGCCTGTCTGCAGAGCCGTTGTGGGTGGTGGGCGGTCTGCACCACCCCTTGCGCGGTGCGGCGAACCTGCCCCTGACCGAACTTGCCCACTGGCCGTGGATTCTGTACCCCGCGTCGACGGCGGTGCGCAAAGTCTGCGACGACCTCTTTGGCGGCGCCGGTCTCGCGTTGTCGGCAGGCGTGGTGGAGACGCCGTCCTTTCTGTTTGCGCTCGAGTTGATGAACACCACCACCATGATGTCGCTGCAACCTGCGGCCCTGGTTGAGAAGTACGTCAACAAGGGCCTGCTGTCACGCATCCCCGTGGCGCTGCCGGATCGCATGCCCGACTACGGTCTGATCACCCGCCTGGCAGAGCCACTCACACCGTCTGCACAGGCTTTCATCACGGTGCTGCGCGAGACGGCGGGGCTGGCGATCGAGACCTCTTGAGCAGCGCACAGCCAGCGGCGTGTGGCAGCACACCGACAAAGCTTCGCTTTTGCATCGCTTCACCTGGCGGCGGGTTCTCTCAGCAAGGTCTGGGTGATGGCGCGTCCGATCTGCTCGAACGCGCGGCGGGCTTCGCGGTGTTCGTTCAGGTCTTCGGCACAAGCGGCCACGATGATGGCAGCGCGGGCGCCGTCTTGTGGGTTGATCACGCCCATGTGGCATGCACGTTCGAACTGTGTGCCGGTCTTGTGGATGAAGCGCACGGTGCGCGGAAGCCCGGCTTCAAGCCGGTAGGCGTCATAGGTTTCGTACTTGAGGTCGCCAAACAGGCGCTGCAGGTTCTGCGGCGAGAGCAGTTTGCCGGTGACCAGTTGCTCCAGCATGCCGCCATAGGCCGACAGCGAAGCGGCATTGAGCCGCCGGGCGTAATAACGTGCGTAGGCCTCCTGCATGGTCTTGGCTTGAAGTTCGCTTGTATCGACTGACAACGCGCGCGCAAACGCAGCCACGCGCCGGGCACCCATGGGCACGGAGGCCAGGCGCAGCAGCTCCATGTTGGAAAATTGGTGGGCATCGGGATGCAGTTCGCCATACACCTCCCGGCGCACCTGCGTGAACGTGGTGATGCGGTTGAACGCCTCCATGCCGAGGTACGACCGGGCCCGATGGTTCAGCCTGTCTTCGCCAATGGTTCGGATCAACATGTTGGCGGCGGTGTTGTCGCTCTCCATCAGCATGCGCCTGAGCAGCGCATCCACGGTGTACGTGGTTCCGCTTTTCTGCCACACCACGTTACCCGAGCCGTCCACCTTGTCACCATCCTGCAGCGCGATCTTATGATCGAGACGGAACCTGCCAGCCTCTGCATCCTGCAACACAGCGATGGCAATGGGTACCTTGGCCGATGAGGCCAGGTACCAGGGCCGGTCGGCCTGGTAGGCCAAGGTTTCCCCGTTGTCCAACCGTTTGACGTACACGCCCAGCTGACCTTGCGTGGCCTTGTCAATGCGCTCGATGCGCTGGCGCAAAGCGTCACTCCATTGGGCACCGAACGCCCCCAGACTAGCGCTCGTCAGGCAAAGGGTGAGGCACAGCCTGCGCAGCAGGGGGGCACAAAGGGTCATGGGGTCTTCCATCGGTGAGCAAGCCAGATCTGCAAATGGCCGCACCCACATCCCTGAGGGCACGGTCTGAACGTGTGCTCTGCAGATCACCGCGCGTGCAGGCGACCACGATCACGCGCCTCTCGTGCCCCAAGCGCGGCACGCTGATCAGGCCCGCATCACAGGTGCGTGCGCGCTGCGTGCCCGTCTTGTGGGCAAAACGCACATGCCCTGGCAACCCGGCCTTGATGCGCTGCGCTCCCGTCTGCACGCGCTCCATCACACGAAACAGATAGCGGGTATGGACGGTATTGAGTACATGCCCTTCCACCACCTGCTGCAGCAGGTCGGCATAGGCTTGGAGACTGCCTGAATTGAGACCACTGGCGTAGTACGCCTCAAAGGCGGCACCCACACTGGGCATCTCAAACGCAGCAGCTGGCGTCTGGAGCAAGTTGGCCAGTGCCTGCAGCCGATCGGCGTCGTTGCGCTGCTGCTTGAGAATGAAAAAATCCTGCCCGGTCAAATGCGCCGCCTCGGGGGTGAGGTGCTTGTATGCGTGCCGCCGCACATCCGCCAATGAGGTGATTCGCTCAAGCCCCTGCGGCACCAGTTGCTGCACCAATGCGTTCACCGCGTCGATACCCACCAGTCCAATGAGCATGTCGCTGGCGGTGTTGTCGCTGTAGATGATCATTTGCTCCAGCAGCTGCCGCACGCTCAGAGGCGTACCGACGGGCTTTGAATTCGTCGAACCGGCGCCGTCGACATAGTCCGCTGCGCGAACGCGCAGCGGGGTGTCGAGCGTGAAATCGCCACGCTCCAGCGCCCGCAGCACCGCCAGCGCGACCGGCACCTTCACGGTAGAGGCCAGGTACCAGCGCTCGTCAGCGCGCCGCGACACTTCGAAGCCAGTCTCCAGATCGCGCACGTACACCCCCACTTCCGCCGTGGGGTGGCGCACGGGAATGAGTGCGAGCTCGGTCTGCAACAGTTCGACCCAGGCAGGGGGTGCCGAGGGCGCGACCGGCACCATCGGCACTTCGTGCGCGCGCAGTTCGACCGTCCCAGCGGCCAGGGCCACTGCGCAAGCCACAGCCAGAGAGCGCGACCGGCGCCTGCTGTGCCCAGAAAACGCCTTCAGAAGCCCAGAGAAGAAGGACAGACGGCCTTGATGAACGGCCCCATGCGAATGAACGATTGCACACCTCCTTGGAACCTGTCCGTGGCCTGGCAGACATGGCCATGAGCGGACGGCAGAGCAAGACCAGCGGACTACGACGGTTTGCAGACAAGATCTCGACCGCTTACCCTACTACGGCACCTGCCACTGGCCGGTAACACCCTGTGAACGCCAAGGACGCGGGCGTGTGTGCGCCGTTAAACTCTCTCGTCGTCAGCGACTCAGAGGGCTGAATCTGTGAGAAGTTTCCGCTGGTTGCCGCCGAGCTGCCCCTGTGGTTGATCTGGAACAACCACGCCGTTTCAGCGAGAACCGCAGCCAAAAAAAGGGAACACCGTGAACACCACCGCCAGCAACGGCAAGCACATCCGCATCGGCATCGGTGGCTGGACCTTCGAGCCCTGGCGTGACAACTTCTACCCCGCAGGCCTCGCGCACAGCAAGGAACTGCACTACGCCAGCCGCCAGCTCAGCGCCATCGAAGTCAACGGCACCTACTACAGCACCTTCAAACCGCCCACCTTCGCCAAGTGGCACAGCGAGACGCCCGACGGCTTTATGTTTTCGCTCAAGGCCAATCGCTTTGCCACGAACCGACGTGTGCTGGCGGACGCGGGCGACTCGATCACACGGTTTGTGGAGAGCGGCATCTCCGAACTCAAGGACAAGCTCGGCCCCATCTTGTGGCAGTTCATGCCGACCAAGCAGTTCGATCCAGGGGACTTCGAAGCCTTCCTCGCCCTGCTGCCCAAGGCGGTGGATGGGCGCCCACTGCGCCACGCGCTCGACGTGCGGCACGAGAGCTTCGCCACGCCGGCTTTCCTGGCGCTGGCGCGCCAGTACGGCTGTGTGCCCGTGTACACCGATTCACCGAAATTTCCAGCCATTGCCGATGCAGAAGCCGACTTTGCCTATCTGCGCCTGATGCGCAGCCAGGCCGACGTACCCACCGGCTACACGCCCCAGACCATCGCCCAGTGGGCCCAGGGCGTGCGCATCTGGACCAGTGGCGAGCGGCCGCGCGACGTGTTCGTGTACTTCATCAACGGCGCCAAGGAGCGGGCACCTGCTGGCGCCATGGCCTTGATGGCGCAGCTCGGCTTGCAGGTTTAGACCGACTGACGGACCAATTCTTAGCGACTGCCCAAGGGCATCAAGTACACTGCGCCCTTCATGTCGTACACCCCTTTTCCCTTCACCGCACGCGTCACTGCCTTCCAGGGCATGGGCTTGATGCAGCCTGCGCGCGCGCAGGTAGTGGGTGCACGAATGATTACCACCATTACCCCCGCGGCCACCTGAGCACGCGCAGGTGGCCGTTTCGGCAGCCACCTGGTGATCGCTCTCTCTTCTCTCCAAGACGAATTGACTGAAACCCAGCTCTGGCAGCTGGGTTTTTTTTGTTTGTTCGTTTGATTGATCGATTGTTTTCAGTCGCTTGGAGAAGCCCATGTACCGCGATCCCGTCCAGTCCCCAGAAGCTCAACCACGCCACTGCGCCACTGTGGCGATGCGCCCCTTGCGGGTGGGCATGATCGGTATAGGCACTGTGGGTGCGGGTACCTTCCGCGTGCTCATGCGCAATCAGGCACTCATCGCGGGCCGCGCGGGGCGGGGCATTGAGGTGGTGGTGGTGGCCGCGCGCAACCTGGCACGCGCCGCGAGCGTGGTGGGAAAGGATGCAGCGTTGACCAACGACCCCATGCAGGTCGCCACCCACCCCGATGTGGATGTGGTGGTGGAGGTCGCAGGCGGTATCGGCCCGGCGCGCGAGTGGGTGCTGGCCGCCATCGCCGCGGGCAAGCATGTGGTCACGGCCAACAAGGCGATGCTGGCGGTGCATGGCAACGAGATTTTCGCCGCCGCGCGCGAGCACGGCGTGGCCATGGCGTACGAAGGCGCGGTGGCCGTGAGCATCCCCATCGTGAAGGCGCTGCGCGAGGGCCTCACGGCCAACCGCATCGAGTGGGTAGCGGGCATCATCAACGGCACCACCAACTTCATCCTGAGCAAGATGCGCGATGAAGGCGTCGGCTTTGCCGAAGCGCTGGCCCAGGCCCAGGCACTGGGCTACGCCGAGGCCGACCCCACGTTTGACATCGAGGGCATCGACGCAGCCCACAAGATCACGCTGCTGGCGGCCAATGCGTTTGGCATGCCGGTGCGGTTTGCGGATGCGCAGGTGGAGGGCATTACCACGCTGCAAGGGCTGGATGTGGCCTGCGCGGAGCAACTGGACTACCGAATCAAGCTACTGGGTGTGGCCAGGCGCCGCCATGACGGCGTGGAACTGCGCGTGCAGCCCGCGCTGGTGCCCGCCGCGCACCTGCTGGCGCATGTGAACGGGTCGATGAACGGCATCATGGTCAAAGGTGATGCGGCGGGCGTGACGATGTACTACGGCGCGGGCGCGGGGTCTGAGCAAACCGCGTCGGCCGTGATTGCCGACCTGGTGGACCTGGCGCGGCTCGATGGCACATCCGCTGCGCAGCGCGTGCCACACCTGGGATTTCATGCGCATGCCATGAACGAGCAATTGGCCGTGCTGCCCCGCGCTGCCGTGCACACCCGTTACTACCTGCGCGTGCCTGTGCACAGCGCGCCGCAGATGGAGGCTGTTGGCGCCTGGCTGGCAACGCAGCACGTGCCCGTGTTGCAAGTCTCGCTGGCGCAGGACAAGGTGCTGCATCCCGGCAGCGTGCCGCAAGTTCTGGTGCTGACCGGCCCCGTGTCGCAATCCACCGTGGACCTGGCCGTGCTTGCGCTGGCAGCGCACCCGGCGGTGGCTGGGCCGGTGGTGGCGCTACGGGTGGAACTGCTGGAAGGCTGAAGTGGCTGAGGTAAGCGCAGAAGGCCTATTTCATGCCTGGCTTTCACGCCTGATGCCGATCTGCCGCACTGAGACAACTTTGCGTCGTTCTTGACCAAGTTCCCGGCGCGTCAACCTGTAAAAGTCCGGGAAGTCTCACTCGGTGCAACTTCCTCTATTCAAGGAACAGGTCATGAAATTGAAACATGCTTTGCTCGGTGTCGCCTCCGCCCTTGCGTCCGTCTGCACGCCGCTCGCCCAGGCTGCCGAGCCTGCCAGCTGTAAAACCGTTCGCTTTGCCGATGTGGGCTGGAGCGATATTGCCGCCACCACCGGCTTGGCCTCGGTGGTATTGGAAGGCCTGGGTTACAAGCCCACGGTGACCATCGCCTCGGTGCCGATCACCTTTGCCGGCATCAAGTCCAAGCAGATCGACGTCTTTCTGGGCTACTGGGATCCCAGCATGACGCCCATCATCGAACCGTTCCTCAAGGCCGGCCAGATCAAGGTGCTGGACCGGCCCAACCTGGTTGGCGCCAAGTACACCCTGGCCGTACCCACCTACCTGTACGACAAGGGTCTGAAGACCTTTGCCGACATCGCCAAGTTCCAGAAGGAACTTGACGGAAAGCTCTACGGTATCGAGCCCGGCAACGATGGCAATGCGCTGATCAAGGGCATGATCGACAAGAACGAGTTCGGCCTCAAAGACTTCAAGTTGGTCGAATCCAGCGAAGCCGGCATGCTGGTCGAAGTGCAACGCGCAGTCCGCACCAACAAAGCCATCGTCTTCCTGGGCTGGGAACCCCATCCCATGAACGTGCAGGTGAGCATGAAGTACCTGGAAGGCGGTGACGCCGTGTTCGGCCCCAACCTGGGCGAAGCCAAGGTGTTCACGGCTGTGCCCCCCAGCTATGAGGCCCGCTGTCCCAACGTGGCCACTCTGCTGAAGAACCTGCAGTTCACCACCGAAATCGAAAACACCGTGATGCTGGCCATCCTCGATAAAGCCAAGCCCAACGATGCGGCCAAGGCCTATCTGAAGAAGAATCCTGGCGTGTTGGACGACTGGCTCAAAGGCGTGAAAACCTTTGGCGGCCAAGAAGGTCTGCCTGCAGTGACCGCAGCCCTCAAGTAAGCCTCGCCGCCGCCTCCTCCGCCTTGGGTGTTTGACGAACACACGGCAGAGCGCATCTCTGTGCGCAGCGTATTCAGCCCCAGCAGTTCGGTGCATGCTTTGCGCTGCGCTTTGTGCCGGACCGGCGCGTCTTCATCAATGCCATAAAGACCGTGGTATTGCGCTGACCTCCTGCCCTCCCAAAAGAAGAGAACGATGACCGAACACCTGATCCCCAGCTTCGTCGATGGCCTGCCCGGGCATGGCCATGGGGAACGCTTCACGACCATCAACCCCGCCACCGGCGCCGTCATTGCCGGCGTGCATGACTCAGACCAGGCCGATGTGAATGCCGCCGTGGCGGCTGCAGAGCGTGGTCTTGCCGTCTGGTCGGCCATGACCGGCGCCGAACGCGGTCGCATCTTGCACCGGGCGGCCCAGCTGCTGCGCGAACGCAACGACGAGCTCGCCGCTATCGAAGTACAGGACACCGGCAAGCCTTGGCAGGAAGCTCAGGTGGTGGACGTGGCCAGCGGTGCCGACTGCGTCGAATACTTTGCCGGCGCAGCCGCCACCCTGGCCGGCGCCCAGTACCCGCTGAAGAGCGCCTTTGCCTACACCCGGCGCGAGCCGCTGGGCGTGTGCGTGGGCATAGGTGCCTGGAACTATCCCATTCAGATTGCCTGCTGGAAGTCCGCACCCGCGCTGGCCGCAGGCAATGCGATGATTTTCAAACCGTCCGAACTCACACCGATGACGGCAGTAAAGCTGGCCGAGATCTACCTGGAGGCCGGCGTGCCTGCGGGCGTGTTCAACGTGCTGCAAGGCCGGGGAACCACCGGTGCGCTGCTGGCCGCCCACCCTGGCGTGGCCAAGGTGTCCGTCACCGGCTCCGTCCCCACCGGAAAGCGCGTCATGGCCAGCGCCGCCGGCACGCTGAAACGCGTGACCATGGAACTCGGCGGCAAGTCGCCGCTGATCGTGTTCGACGATGCCGACTTCGAGCAAGCCGTGAGCGCCGCGATGATGGCCAACTTCTACACCCAGGGTGAGATCTGCACCAACGGCACCCGCGTCTTCGTGCAACGCGGCATTGCCGACAGGTTCCTGGCCCGGTTGAAAGAGCGCGCGCTGCTGCTGCGTGTCGGCGACCCGACCGACCCAGCCACCGAAGTCGGCGCCTTGATCTCCGCAGCCCACCGCGACAAGGTGCTCGGCTATGTGGCCAGTGGCGTGGCCGAAGGCGCCACCCTGGTCTGCGGCGGCACACCGGTCAGCGTGCCGGGTTGTGAAAACGGCAACTTCGTCGCCCCCACCATCTTCGCCGGTTGCACCGACGGCATGACCATCGTGCAGGAAGAGATTTTTGGCCCGGTATTGGCGCTGCTGGTGTTCGACGACGAAGCCGAGGTGGTGCAGCGGGCCAACGCCACGCGCTTCGGCCTGGCTGCCGGCGTGTTCACCCGTGATGGCGCGCGCGGTCACCGCGTCGCCGCCAAGCTGAAGGCCGGCATCTGCTGGATCAACAACTACAACATCACGCCGATCGAGGTTCCCTTCGGCGGCGCTGGCGAGTCCGGCATAGGCCATGAAAACAGCATGGTGGCGCTGGAGCACTACACCCAGTTGAAGACCGTGTATGTTGAACTGGGCGAAGTGGCCTGTGGATACCGCTGAACCATGAGCGCCGAAAACTTCGACTACATCATCGTCGGCGCCGGCTCAGCCGGCTGCGTGCTGGCGAACCGCCTGACCGAAGACCCGGCTGTGCGCGTGCTGCTGCTGGAAGCCGGCCCCGGCGACCGCAGCATCTTTATCCACATGCCCTCGGCCTTTGCCTACCCACTGGCCAACGACAAGTACAACTGGTACTACCACTCCGAGCCCGAGCCTTTCATGAACAACCGCGCCATGTACTGCCCGCGCGGCCGCGTGTTGGGCGGCTCCTCGTCGATCAACGGCATGGTCTATATCCGAGGCCATGCACTGGACTACGAAAGCTGGGCCAGCCACGAAGGCCTGGAGAACTGGTCGTATGCCGACTGCCTGCCCTACTTCCGCAAGGCCGAGACCCGGGCCAAGGGCGGCGATGCCTACCGAGGCGACAGCGGCCCGCTGAACGTCTCCACTGGCGCCTGCATCAACCCGCTGTACAACGCCTTCATCGAGGCCGGTCAACAGGCTGGCTATGCCTACACCGCCGACATGAACGGCTACCGTCAGGAAGGCTTTGGGCCGATGGACATGACGGTCCACAAAGGCCGCCGCTGGAGCACGGCCATGGCGTACTTGCGCCCGGCGCTGAAGCGGTCGAACTTGCAGGTGCGCACCCGCGCGCTGGTAGCGCGGGTCGCGTTCCAGCCCGGGAGCAGCCCGGCGCGTGCCGTGGGAGTGGAAGTAGCAAATGGCCACCGGATCGACATGATCCATGCCAGTCGCGAAGTCATTCTGTGCGGCGGCGCGATCAATTCACCGCAACTGCTGATGCTTTCCGGCGTCGGCAACCCCGACCACTTGCGCGCGCTGGGCATTCGCGTGGTTGCACCACTGCGCGGCGTGGGAGCCAATTTACAGGACCACCTGGAGACCTACGTGCAGTACGCTTGCAAGGAACCCATCACCTTGTACAGCGCAATGAACCCGTTGGCCAAAGCCCAGATCGGCCTGGAATGGCTGGTCAAGGGCACGGGCCTGGGGGCCACCAACCATTTCGAGTCGGGTGGCTTCATTCGCAGCGAAGCCGGCGTCAAGCACCCGGATCTTCAGTACCACTTCCTGCCGATGGCGATCCAGTACGACGGCAGCGCACCCGCCAGCTTCCACGGCTTCCAGGCCCATGTAGGACCGATGCGGCCTACCAGCCGCGGCGCGGTGACGCTGAAAAGTGCCAACCCCAAGGAAGCGCCGCGCATCCTGTTCAACTACATGGCGACCGAACAGGACCGCAAGGAAATGCGCGCCGGCATCCGCCTGACCCGCGAGATCTTTGCGCAAAAAGCCTTTGACCGCTTCCGCGGAGAAGCCGTGTCGCCCAAGGACCACTTGCAGACCGATGCGGAGATCGATGCCCATATCCGTGAGCATGGCGAGAGCGCGCTACACCCCTCGTGTACCTGCCGGATGGGTATGGACGAGATGGCCGTCACCGACGGCAGCGGCCGGGTCCACGGCGTGACAGGCCTGCGGGTGATCGACGCGTCCGTCATGCCCGACGTCATCAGCGGAAACCTCAACGCACCCACCATCATGCTGGCCGAGAAAATGGCCGACGCGATCCGGGGCAAGGCGCCGTTGCCCCGCTCGGACGCACCGTTCTTCGTGCATCCCGACTACCAAACCGCTCAGCGCTAAAGGTCGATGCCAGCGCCGGCCAGGAAGTCCAGCGCTATCCGGCTGAAATCCACCGGCCGTTCCACCATGGGCGCATGCCCACAGGGCGCCAGCACCACCGGCTTCGCGTGGGGCATCAGCCGCATCAAGGTATCAAGGTGGGCCACGGGCAGAAACCGGTCCTGCCGACCCCAGAGCACGCAAGTGGGCGTCTGGATGCGCCGCGCCTTGGCATGGGTGTCGTCCATGACCGATGGGCGAAAGCCGCCCAGGTTCATCAACCCCCGCAAGGTTTTCAGGAACGCCTTCTGTGCACCCGGCTGCCGGGCCAGGGTCACTTTCTCCCGGACCATGTCCGCCGTGATGCAAGCCGGATCGGCCACCGCCGTTCGCCACAGCCGCGTGGTGCCAAACACCGTGGGCCGGGTGAGCAACTCACCGAGGCCCGGCAGCGAGGCCAGCCGGAAATCAAGCAGGGTCGGGTTGGCCATGGTGGCAGGGGCCGAGAGCACCAGCGACTGCACCCGATCGGGCGCGATCGCGGCGCACTCCATGGCCACCCGCGCCCCCAGCGAGTTGCCCACCAGCGACGCCAGATCCAGCCCCATCGCGTCCATGAACCCCAGCGTGAACCGGGCCAAGGTCGCCACGTCGTAGCTCGCATCGCCAGGCTTGGCCGTGAGCCCGCAGCCCAGCAGATCCAGCGCATACACCCGGTGCCGCGTGGCGAGGGCATGGATGCAGTGCTCCCACTCCAGCACCGAGCAGCCAATGCCGTGCAGGCACAGCACCGCGGGCCCTTCTTGTCCCTCTTGCCAATACCGGACCTGGTGGCCCTCAATGGTTGTGAACTGATCACGGGGTCGGTTCATCTGCACCATCGGTCATGCCCGGGCCTTGAGCATCTGGTCGCACACGTAGTGCGCCAGCGCGTACACCGTCTCGGACGGGTTGTAGCCAATGGAGGTAGGCAGCAGGCTGGCGTCCACCACGTAGAGGTTTTTGACGTCGTGCGTCTCACCGTGGGGGTTGACCACCGTCTTCTTCGGATCGCGGCCCATGCGGCAGGTGCCCTGTGGGTGGAAGGAGGTGTACTTGTAGCGGGCGGGCTCGTTCTTCAGCCCGCCGATCACCTTTTCCACGTCTTCCACGCGGTCAATGCTGGAGATGTGGGTGGTGGGCAGGAGCAGCCGCTGGGCACCCGAGGCGAACAGGATCTTGGCCGTGGCGATCAACCCTTTTTTCATGGATTCAAAGTCCTGGTCGTCCACGAAGTAGCTGATGTCTTTCTGGCCGTCCTTCCAGCTCACCTGGCCCACGTTCTGGTCGTGGATCAGGCTGATCAGGCGGATGGTGTTTTTGTAGCCCGACATGTAGGCCACGTAGGGCTTGCCCGTGCCCGGCTCGGCCTGGAAGCTGGCTTCCACCGGCTCCTGGATGGCGTTGAGCAGGATGTAGCCGCCTTTGTCAGGCAGGGTGTTCTGGTCCATGTACAGCGAGTGGGTGGCGCCGTGGAAATCGCGCACCTCGTGCGGAAATTCTGCGGTGACCGACATGGACGGATGACACGCGAAGTTCTTACCCACCTGCCCGCTGCTGTTGGCCAGCCCGCTCTTGAGCAGCAGCAAGGGCGTCTGGATCGGGCCGGCGGCCAGCACCACCAGAGGCGCATCGACCTGGATGTCCGCCTTCTTGCGGCCGGTGGCCGGGTCGATGATCTCGCCCTTGACACCCACCGCCTTGCCCTCTTTGGACAACACTTCGGTGACGCGGGTGTCCGAATGGATGACGGCCCCATGCGCCACCGCCCACGGCAGGTAGGTCACCAGCATGGACTGCTTGCGGTCGGTGGTGCAGCCGCTGAAGCAGAAGCCGGTCATGGCGCAGTCTTTGATGTTGCGCCGGGCCTTGCCTTGCGGGTAGCCCAGCTTGTCCATGCCCTGGCCGATCAACAACGCGCCGGGGCTGGTTTCCTGCGGCCCTACGGTCTTGATGTGCAGGTTGCGTTCCACCTTTTCAAAAATCGGCGTCATCACCGCCGGGGTGAGGTTGGTCAGGCCAAACTCCTTGGCCCAGAGCTTCAGGTAATAGTCGGGCGTGCGAAAGCACAGCGCGGCGTTGACCACCGTGGAGCCGCCCACGCAGGCCCCCTGCAACACCGAGATGTCGCCCGCCGAATTGGTCTGCCCGCCGTGGTCCTGGTAGAGCGCACCCATGGCCACGGCCAGCATTTCTGGGAACTTGTCGGAGGTGATGTAGGGCCCGGCCTCCAGCACCACCACCTTCTTTCCGGCCTTGGCCAGCTCGTAGGCGGCAATGGCACCGCCCGCTCCCGAACCCACCACCACGGCGTCGGCCTTCAGGTGGATCTGGCTGTCTTTGATGTCCGCAGCCTGGGTGACCTTGAGGCCTTGCTTTTCAACTTTGATCGCGTGATTTTTCATGTTCTCTCCGATGTGGGGGGCTCAGCGCGTGGGCAGTGGGGCGTTGCCGAGGGACTTCAGGCCACTGCGCACGGAAATCGGGCCCTCGTATTCGAGCGGCGCCCATGACGCGGGGTTGGCCCAATACGAGAGCTGCACCAGCTTCTTCAGGCCGGAAGCCAGGGCGCGGTGCGGCACTTCTTCGGCATTGCCCCAGGCGTCCAGAAAGGCGGTGGCCGTGGCGTCGTCCAGCGCCGTGAAGCGCTTGCCGTGCTGCGCCACCGGGCCTTCGTTGAAATACTGCAGCCCGCCCTTGAGGCCCGCCAGCACGTGGGGCGGCATGGTGCCCAGCAGGGCCGCGTCCAGCGTGCCCAGCAGCACCTCGGGCGTCCAGGGCGCGAGCGCGCTGCCGCCCACAGGCAGCACCACCTCGGCCACGCGGCGAAAGATGTCGGCCTCGGCGGCGTTGATGCTCTTGAGCGCCGGGGCCTGGGCCTGCGCCACCGACGCGGCGCCACTGGCGGCCACGCCCACGGCGGCACTGGCAAAGACCATGAAGTCGCGCCGCGACAGGCGGGCGACGACCTTCAGGGCCTGGTTCAAAGGGGTTTGAGTGTCCAGATGCATGGTGCGTCCTCTCGGTCTGCGTGGGGTCAGAAGGGGTAGACGATGGGTTGCTCCATCACGCTGACCCACTGGGTCTGGGTGAACTCGTCGAGGTTGGCCGGGCCGCCAAAGCGCCCGCCGTTGCCCGAGGCGCCCATGCCCCCAAAAGGCACGTGGAACTCGTTGTTCACGGTCTGGTCGTTGACGTGGATCATTCCGGTGTGCAGCCGGTTGGCGACCGCCATGGCGCGGGACACGTTGGCGCTGTGAACGGCGGCCGCCAGTCCGTAGGGCGAGGCGTTGACCAGCTCGACGGCTTCGTCCTCGGTGTCGAACACCGTGATGGGGGCCACGGGGCCAAAAATCTCGTCGGCGAACGCGGGCATGTCGGCGGTCACGCCCGACAACACCGTGGGCTGGAAGAACAGGCCCTCGTGCGTGCCCCCGGTGAGCAGCCGGGCGCCCTGGGCCACGCTGCGGTCCACGATGTCTTGCACGCGGCTGCATTGTTTGGCATTGATGATGGGGCCCAGGTGCGCGGGGCCGGCGTGCGGGTCGCCCACGTACAACGCCCTCGCCCGCTCCACCAGCTTGTCGGCATAGGCCTCGGCCACTTTGCGCTGCACCAGATGCCGCCCGGCCTGCATGCAGATCTGCCCCTGGTGCAGAAAGGCGCCCCAGGCGCCGTTGGAGGCGGCGGCGTCCAGGTTGGCGTCGTCCAGCACGATGAGGGCGTTGTTGCCCCCCAACTCCAGCGCCACCTTTTTCAGCAGCCCGCCACAGGTGGCGCCAATGCTCTTGCCCACCGCCGTCGAGCCGGTGAAGGAAATCATCGTCACGTCCGGGTGGCGCACCACCGCGTCCCCCGTTTCGGGGCCGCCTGGCAATACGTGCAGCACGCCGTCAGGCAGGCCCGCGTCGGCAAAGACCTGGGAAATCAGGTGGCCGCCGGTCACCGCCGTCTGGGCGTCGGGCTTGAGCAGCACGGCGTTGCCCAGCGCCAGCGCCGGCGCCACCGAGCGCATGGCCAGCAGCAGCGGGAAATTCCATGGGGCAATCACCCCCACGGTGCCCATGGGCACACGGCGCCAGAGGTTGGTGCGCCCGGGCATGGACGAGGGGAACATCTGCCCGTTGGCCTGCATGGGCAGCGCGGCGGCCATCAGCATCTGCTCGTAGGTGGCGTGCAGTTCCCATTCGGCCTTGGGGCCGATGGAGCCGCATTCGCGGATGTTCCAGGTGTTGATGTCGGCGGCACGCTCTTTCAGCAAGCGTGCGGCCTCGCGCACCACTGCCGCGCGCTGGTCGAACGGGGTGGCGGCCCAGGCCGCGCGAGCGGCCTTGGCACTGGCGGCGGCGCGGTTCACGTCGGCCGCGTTGGCGATGCCGGTTTGTTCCAGGGACTGGCCGGTGGCGGGTTCCCGCACATCCTGTACGCCGCCAGCGGCGTCTGTCCATCCGTTGCTGAAAATCTTGCCTGACCAAATCGCGGGGCTGCTTACGCTCATGGGTTGTCTCCGTATAGGTATGTGTTCGTGGTGGGTCACCGGTGGCGTTTCTGCAAGCGGTGTGCCAAAACGGCAATCCAGTGCATGCGCGGCTGTTTTCTGCGGGTTTGTCCGGAGTTTTTGGCCCGTCGGCGGCCGTCCATCGGACCCATTCCCGCACAGCCCCGGTGAAGATGTCTCACTGAGACGCCCATTTCGTCTCAAGCCGGGACGATCCGTCTCAACGCCGGGAAAACCCGCATGAGGCGCTCCACAACATGCACTAAAGTGCATTGACCCCCATGCTGTGCCGCCCATGAACAACCCAGCCCCCACCCTGCCGAGTCCGCGCATCGACTACCGGCCCGAGCGCATCTGGGAAGCCCGCCAGCACTATTTCAACGACGGCCAGCTGCCTGACGGGCTGCTGGATCAGCCCCTGCTGCGGTCGTGGGAGCGTTGCCGCCAGTCGGGCCGGGCGCCCCAGGAACATGTGGTTTTCGATCCAGTGGAGCGCAGCCACCTGAGCGCCCTGCTGGAGCGCGAACACCGCTTGCTGCAAGCCGCCCGCCCGGAACTCGACGTGCTGGCCGGGCGCGTGTCCGAGGTGGGTTACGCCGTGCTGCTGACCGACACCGTGGGCCAGGTGCTGGCGGTGGCCGGCGCACTGGACCGCCACTGCCAACCCATGCGCCAGGCCTTTCGCCCCGGGGTGGATGTGTCGGAAGCAGCCATCGGCACCAGCGCCATGGCCGTGGCGCTGGCCGAGCAGCGCACGGTGCGCGTGCTGGGCCCCGAGCACTACTTCGCCAACAACCAGATCTTTCACTGCTGCGCCGCGCCAGTGTTCGACCCGCGCGGGCGCCTGATGGGCACGGTGGACGTGACCCGCGACGCGCCGCAGCTGGCCACTGGCGTGATGGGGCTCACCCACCAATGCGCCCAGCAGATCGAACACCGGCTGTTCGACGCCCTCCCCGTCTTTCTGAGAATCGAACTGGCCGACACCCAGGGCGCCGCCCTCGCCTTCGACCGCGACGGCGTGCTGCTCGCCGCCAACGGCGCCGCCCGCCACCTGTTCGACATGCCCGTGGTCCGCGAGGGCCGCACCTTTGAAGACCTGTTTGAAGGGCGCTTTGACGCTTGGGCTTCCCGGGCCCGCCGCCAATCCGCCGGCAGGCTCCCCCTGCAACTGCACGGCGGGGTGCGGTTGCAAGGCGTCTCGCTGCCACAGCGCGCAGCAGCCCGGGCCTCCGTCAGCCAGACTCTCCCCGTCAGCGCGCGATGCACCGTTCTGACCGAGGAAGTGGCCACCCCGCGGCCTCCTGAACTCGCGGTGGCATTGCGCGCCCTCGAAGCCGGCCTGCCCGTGCTGGTGACGGGTGAAACCGGTGCCGGCAAGGAAGTGGCGGCCCGCGCGCTGCACCAGGCCAGCCAGCGCGCACAGGCGCCGTTCCTGGCCATCAACTGTGGCGCCCTCACGCCCGAACTGATCGCGTCGGAACTGTTTGGCCATGTGGAAGGCGCCTTCACCGGAGCGGTGCGCGGCGGCAGCATCGGCAAGTTCGAAGCGGCGCGGGGCGGCACGGTGTTTTTGGACGAAATTGGCGACATGCCCCTACCGCTGCAGGTGGCCCTGCTGCGGGTGCTGGACCGCGGCGAGGTGCTGCCCGTGGGCGCCACGCAGCCGCGCGCGGTGGATGTGCGGGTGCTCTGTGCCACGCACCGCAACCTGCAGGCGCTGGTGGCCGAGGGCCGCTTTCGCGAAGACCTGTACTACCGCATCAGCGGCTTCGTGCTGGCGGTGCCCCCGCTGCGCGAGCGCGATGATTTCCACGCCATCGTGGACAACCTGTGCCACCGGATCGGCGCCGACGCATCCCGCCTGAGCGACCCGTTGCGGGTTCAACTGCGCCAACGCCCATGGCCCGGCAATGTGCGCCAGTTGCAGCATGCGTTGACGCTGGCATTTGCGGTGGCTGAGCCGATGCGCCCTTTGGCGCTGGACGATTTTGGCCAAGCGCCGCCAGCGGCTGCGGCGCCTGCACCGCCCTGGCCCTCGCAGCCACTCGACACGAGGGTCGGGCTGTCGGTCCACGATGCCCAGCGCAAGGCCATGTCGACCGCCTTGCAACAGACCCGGGGCAACGTCACCGCGGCGGCGGCCATGCTGGGCATCGGGCGCGCGACGCTGTACCGCCGGCTCAAGTCAGACCCGGAGCTGGCCGCCTGCGGCTATTCGCGTGGGTAGTCCGTCCGGTCGAACAGACGAAAACCCGAGCCGTTTCTGGCGCGGTGGAGGGTCTTGCCGATGTCCACCTGGTCGGCGCCAACTCGATGGCAAAAAACTTACCCCGCTCCACTGTGGACTTCTGTGTGGATAAGCCTGTTCACAATCATCAAGCCCGGCGCCAGGCTTGGGTTTGCCAAGAGCGCCCGCTTTTTAAGCAGTGATCAACTTCTCGCCGGAAGCCTGCGCCTGCTGTGTTAAGGGCCGGTGTAGTCCTCCCGCCTTGTCACGCTGGGCCATGTCGACATCCGGCCGTGGGGCGCAACGGTGTCAATTGGCAAGCAGATCCAATACCGGCAATCGGTTGGTCACCTTCATCTCGCGCAATGAGATGTTCGACCTGATGCTCAACACACCCGGCAACTGCCGCAAAACCCGGTCCACAAACCGGCTGTAGTCGTCCAGATCCTTGGCCACGACCTTCAGCAAGAAGTCCGCCTCACCGGTGATGTTGTGGCAATCCACGACGTTGGGGCAGGCCCGGATGATGCGTTCAAAGTGGGCCGTGACCTCCTCACTGTGCTGGGTGCAGACGATCTGCACAAAGGCCATGACGCCGATGCCCAGCTTTCGGCGGTTCAGGGTGGCCTGGTAGCCCTCGATGACACCCAGCTCTTCCAGTCGCTTTTGGCGCCGCCAGCAAGACGCTTCGCTCAGCGCCAGTTCCTCGGCCAGCTTGGTGTTGGCCAGCCGGCCGTCCTGTTGCAGCCTGGCCAGCATGGCGAGGTCGGTTTTGTCCAGTGCGTCCATGTTTGAAAGATTCCTTCAGCAGCCACCCGCAGGCCGCGAAGGAGTTTATCGAAATACATCATGGATCCGACACAAACCGCAAAACACCTCCACATGAAATCCATAAACTGACGGAATCATTCACACCGTTGGAAATTCATGAAAGCAGTTCTCTACGAGTCCTTTGGCGCCCCACCCCGGCTGGCCCAGGTTCCAGACCCCACACCCGAGCCCCATGGGGTGGTCATCAAGGTCATGGCCACGGGGGTGTGCCGCAGCGACTGGCATGGTTGGGTGGGCCACGATCCCGACATCCAGTTGCCCCATGTTCCAGGCCACGAGTTCTCAGGCGTGGTGGAAGCGGTGGGGCAGCAGGTGCAGAAATGGAAAGCTGGCGACCGCGTCACGGTGCCGTTCGTGGCGGCGTGCGGGCATTGCCCCGAATGCCACGCCGGGCACCAGCAGGTGTGCGACCACCAGTTTCAGCCCGGCTTCACGCACTGGGGTTCGTTTGCCGAGTACGTGGCCATTCACGAGGCCGACATCAATCTGGTGGCCCTTCCAGAAACGCTCGATTTCGCCACGGCGGCCAGCCTGGGGTGCCGGTTTGCCACGTCGTTTCGTGCCGTCGTTGACCAGGGCAAGACCTCGGCCGGGCAGTGGGTGGCGGTGCATGGCTGTGGCGGGGTGGGCCTGTCAGCCATCATGATCGCCAACGCCATTGGCGCCAATGTGGTGGCGATTGACATTGCCGACGACAAGCTCAGCCTGGCCAGCGCACTGGGCGCGGTGGCCACCGTGAACGCCACGCAGGTGGCCGACGTGGCAGAAGTCGTGCGCGAGATCACCCGGGGTGGCGCGCATGTGTCGCTGGACGCGCTGGGCCACCCCACCACCTGTTTCAACTCCATCAGCAATCTGCGCAAGCGGGGCAAGCATGTGCAGGTCGGCCTCATGCTGGGTGAACACACCACTCCCGCCGTTCCCATGAGCCGGGTGATCGCGCACGAGCTGGAAATCCTGGGAAGCCACGGCATGCAGGCCCACCGGTACGGCGCCATGCTGGCGATGATGGATTCGGGAAAACTGTCTCCCGAAAAGCTCATCGGCGAAAAGATCAGCCTGGCGCAATCCATCGATGCGCTGATGAACATGGACAGCTTCGTGGTGGCCGGGGCCACCGTCGTTACCGAGTTTTGAGGGGTATCGCTTTCGAGGCATGGCGCCGGGCACGCTGCGCAAGGCGTGCTTTAGCCCGACCCCCAGGCCTCTCGAAATGCGGCAGAACATGCCGCAGGCTGCTCACGAACGATAGAAGTAGGGATCGAGCACCGACACCTCTGTGATGCGGTCAACGGGCAGTCCGTTGGCCGCTGCACAGGAGCGGATAGCGTCCGGGCTGGGTGAGTCATAGATGCAGAAGGTGTTCTTGCGATCGGGCGTCACGTAGGAGTGCAGCCAGGTGACGCCCTGCTCGGCATTCCTGGACACGACGCCGAGGGTGATCTTGCGGCCCTCGTCGTTCATCGGGATGGACAGGCCTTCTGGGAAGCTGCGTTCGATCAGATAGCGGGGCATGATGTCTCCTTAGCAAGTTCGTTTTCCACACAATGTGGTGGATTGAGTATGCTTTCGGCAAACGCCGCTTCCCATGTCCGAGCAGCCTGATCTGTTGTCCGTTCAACCCGCTGAGCATCCGCGGAACGACGAGGTGCTGAGCGATGTCTTGCGCTGGCTGCGCATCGACGGCGGCATCTTCCTTCGGGCCGAGCTGCGCGCACCCTGGGCTTACGAGTCGCCGCCCAGTGATCACATGGCTGCGGTGCTGAAGCCCGGCGCCCAGCGACTGATCCTGTTTCACATCGTCGCACAGGGGCAGTTCGGGCTGCGCCTGCCGAACGGCACCGGTGCTCGACTCGCTGCCGGCGACGTGATCATCCTCCCCTACGGCGACCAGCACCGCGTGGCGAGTACGCCTGACGCTGAGCTTGTCGACATCTCGACGCTGATCCCATCACCGCCCTGGACCAAGATGCCGGTGCTGCGCATCGGTGAGGGGGGCGAGCTCACGCAGATCGTCTGCGGCTACCTGCACAGCGACGACATCCTGTTCAACCCCGTGCTCAGCGCGCTGCCGCGGTTGATGCACTTGCGCTCTGACGACACGCCTCTGGCCGACTGGGTGCGGGCGAGCTTCCGCTATGCGTTGCATGCGACCGAACTGCTCCGACCAGCGGACGACCTGCTGCTTCAGCGCCTGCCCGAGTTGCTGTTCGTCGAGTGCCTGCGCAGGTGCCTGGCGGCAGGCTCGCACGATAAACAGGGCTGGTTCGGTGCGTTGGCCGACCCGGTGGTGGGCCGCGCGCTGCAGCTGCTTCACGGCGACTATGCAAGGCCCTGGACGCTGGACAGCCTCGCGCGCGAGGCGGCCAGCTCGCGCTCGCGGCTGGACGAGCGGTTTCGGCGACATCTGGGTGTGGCGCCGATGGCCTACCTTGCAAGATGGTGGCTGCAAGTGGCCGGGCAGTTGCTGCGTTCGACCACACGTGGCGTCGCCGACATCGCTGACAGCGTGGGCTATGGCTCCGAAGCAAGCTTGAGTCGCGCTTTCAAGCGTTACGCCGGCGTTTCGCCGGCTGCATGGCGCCGTGGCGGCGCCGCGCGGTGAAATCGCGAACAGCGCGCCCCCCAGGGTCGCTGCACTGCGTCAGACCGGCCCGGCACCTCTCGCCGCTTCCGCATGCCCACCATGGGCCAATCCCACAAGCGCAAGAATCGCAACTCCACGCCTTTGGATCCAACGCGTTGATGTACGCAGCAGGCGATGTAGACGGCTTGGCCAACAGCCGCGTCGGTTTCTCCATCACCAGGGCCCGCATGGGTGCCCCTGTCGCCACCGCATGGACAATGCGCGACGCGGACTTTGGTAAGGCCAGTACAGTAGCTCACTGATTGGCCTGACCATTTCAGTGGGCAATCCTGGCTTCGGCCTTGCCCTCGCATACACTGCAACCCACGCGGAGAACCCATGCTGGACCCCCTCAAACAGGTTGACAACCGTCGGCTGTACCAACAAATTGCCGACCAGATACGCGCCTTCATTGATAAGGGCAACTACACAGCCGGCATGCGCCTGCCGCCCGAGCGAGACCTGGCCCAGCAGCTGGGTGTGTCGCGCCCCTCGGTGCGCGAAGCGCTGATTGCGCTGGAGATTGAGGGCAGCGTGGAAGTACGCATGGGCGCTGGGGTGTATGCATGCAACCTGGCCCAGCGCAAGCCCCAAGCCCTGTCCACCATGGGCGAGAGCCCCACCGAACTGATGCAGGCCCGCGCCGCCATCGAAGGCACCGTGGTGATGATGGCCTGTGGCAAGGCCACGCCGGAGGCCTTGCAGGCGCTGCGCCAGATTCTGGACAACATGCTGGCCGCCATCGCGCAAAACCGGTCGCCACTGCCGTTTGACCGCCAGTTCCACCAGACCCTGGCCGCCATGACCGGCAACGCCGTGCTGGAGCGCCTGGTGGGCGAGTTGTTTGACGAACGCCACAGCCCGATTGCCGCACGCCTCAGCGCCCACGCCGAATCGGGCCAGACCTGGGCTGCGGCGCTGCACGAACACGAAGCCATTCTGCGTGCCCTGGAAAACCGAGACGTACTGGCCGCGCAAACCGCGCTGCGCATGCACTTGCAGGCATCGGAACAGCGCTGGGTCGAAAACAACCGCCGCGAATGGTCTTGACCCCCTGAATGCCAACCGCAGCACCACGGCTCGCGTGGTCAGGCCTGTGCACCTGCACAGGCTTTTTTTGCGCCATTTCTACCCGCATCCAAGCCAAATGCCGGGTAAATACCGATACATCCACTCACATTGGTAAGGCCAAATGACGCCGATTGCGTCATGCAGTCTTACCAATTTGCCATGACGCCCCCTCCGCTGTTTCGGCGTCGTTGACTGCCCTACAGGAGTTTGCATTGTTGCCCTCCGCATCCGATCCCGTCCATGTCGCGACGCCCAGCACGGCGACCACCGCTGGCGTGATCTTGCGGCTGGAGGGCATGACCAAACGCTTTCCCGGCGTGCTGGCGCTCGATGGAGTGAGTCTGGAAGTGCGTCGCGGCGAAGTGCATGCGGTGTGCGGCGAGAACGGTGCGGGCAAGTCCACGCTGATGAAGGTCATCAGCGGCCAGTACCAGCCCGACGCGGGCACCCTGCACTACCGGGACCAGGCCTGCCAGTTCCGCTCCCCCGCCGATTCCGAAGCGGCGGGCATTGCCATCATTCACCAGGAACTGAATCTGGTGCCCCACCTGTCGGTGGCCGAAAACATCTTTCTGGCGCGCGAACCGCGCAAAGCCTGGCTGATCGACCGCGCTGCGCTGCGGCGCAACGCCAAACAGTGCCTGGACCGGCTGGGTCTGGACATTGCGCCGGACGCGCTGGTCAAGACCCTGTCGGTGGCGCAGCAGCAGATGGTGGAGATTGCCAAGGCGCTGTCGCTCGACGCCCAAGTGCTGATCATGGACGAGCCGACGTCGTCACTGACCGAGTCGGAAACCGAAAAGCTCTTCGCCATCATCCACGAGCTCAAGCGCGCGGGCGTGGGCATCGTCTACATCTCGCACCGGCTCGACGAGTTGGCGCAGATCGTGGACCGGGTGACCGTGCTGCGCGACGGTCGCTACGTGAGCACCGACCGCTTCGCCGACACCAGCGTGGAGCAGATCGTGGCCAAGATGGTGGGGCGCTCGCTGGACGACGTGTTCCCCAAACGCACTTCGGTGCCCACGCCGGAGGTGCTGCTGCGTGTGCAGGGGCTGACGCGCCGGGGTGTGTTCCACGACGTGAGCTTCGAGCTGCAGCGCGGTGAGATTCTGGGGTTCGCTGGCCTCATTGGCGCGGGGCGCACGGAAGTGGCGCGCGCGATCTTTGGTGCCGACCCGATCGACGCGGGCCAGGTGTTCCTGGGCGAACAACGCCTCGCCATCCATTCCCCGCGAGACGCGGTGCGCCACGGCCTGGCCTATTTGTCGGAAGACCGCAAGCACGATGGGCTGGCGCTGAAGATGACGGTGGCGCAGAACATCACGCTGGCCAACATGGCGGCTGTGGCCAACCGCGTCGGCATGATCCGCTTTGACAAGGAGCAGGTCGCCGCGGCGCGCTACATCAAAGCGCTGGACATACGCACCCCCGGCAGCAACCAGATCGTGCGCCTGCTCTCGGGCGGCAACCAGCAGAAGCTGGTGATCAGCAAGTGGCTTTTCCGCGAATCGCGTGTGCTGTTCTTCGACGAACCCACGCGCGGGATCGACGTGGGCGCCAAGTACGCCATTTACCAACTGCTGGACGAGCTCGCCGGCCAGGGCATCGGCGTGGTGATGATCAGTTCGGAGCTGCCCGAAATCATGGGCATGACCGACCGCGTGGCGGTGTTCCACGAAGGGCGGCTGGTCTCCGTGCTGAACACCCGCGAAACCAGCCAGGAGGAAGTCATGCACCACGCCTCGGGTCGCAGCATCCCCGTCCCTGTCTGAAACGCCACCGGACCACCCCATGACCGAACGACAGAAAGACCTGCTCCAGAAATTTGCCGCGCTGGCCAGCCTGCTGGGCCTGATCGTGATTTTTTCCTTCACGAGCAGCGCCTTCTTCACCGTGGGCAACGGCATGACCGTGGCGCTGCAGGTGACCTCCATCGCTTACCTGGGCATTGGTGTCACCTGCGTGATCATCACGGGCGGCATTGACCTGTCCGTGGGCGCCATCCTGGCGCTGGCGGGCGTGGTGGCTGCCCTGGCCGTGAAGGCCGGTGTGCCCGTGCCGCTGGCCATGCTGACCGGATTGCTGGTGGGGGCTCTGTGTGGCCTGATCAACGGCCTGTGCGTGACCGTGCTGAAGCTTCCGCCCTTCATCGCTACCCTGGGGATGATGCTGGTCGCGCGGGGCGTGGCGCTGCAGATCACCGATGCCAAGGCCATTGGCGGCCTGGGCGAGAGCTTTGCCGAACTGGGCAACGGCTCGCTGTGGCGCGTGGTGAACATAGGTGCCGACGGTTTCCCCGATGTGGTGTTCGTCGGCATTCCCTACCCCGTGCTGCTGCTGGTGGTGCTGGCGGTGGCCGTGTCCATTTTGCTCAACCGCGCCACGCTGGGCCGGCACCTGTATGCCGTGGGGTCCAACATGGAAGCCGCCCGCCTCTCGGGCGTGAACGTGCAGCGCGTGACGCTGTTTGCCTACGTGTTTTCCGGCCTGATGGCCGGTCTGACCGGCTGCGTGCTGATGTCGCGCCTGGTCACCGCCCAGCCCAGCGAAGGGCTGATGTACGAACTCGACGCGATTGCAGCCGCCGTGATTGGCGGCACCTCGCTCAGCGGGGGTGTGGGCACGATCTCCGGCACCGTGATCGGCGCTTTCGTGATCGGCATCCTGCGCAACGGTTTGAACATGGCCGGCGTCTCGGCCTTCACGCAACAGATTCTGATTGGTCTGGTCATCCTGCTCGCGGTGTGGATCGACCAGATGCGCCACCGCAAGTGATCCCTACCGGCAGGGCCTACCGGGACGTCTGCTCCACCCCATCCACAAAGAGGAATGAAATGAAACAACTGCTGAGCACCCTGATTGCGGCCACGCTGGTGGCCGCGTCGTCCCTGGCCACGGCGGCCGACAAGGAAATCGCTGTGATCGTGAAGACGACCAACTCCGACTTCTGGCAAAACGTGAAAAAGGGTTCGAACGATGCCGCGAGCAAAGCGAAAGGCTACACCGCGACCTTCCAGGGGGCGGCCTCCGACACCGACCTGGCCGGCCAGGTGGCCCTGGTGGAAAACGCCGTGAACCGCAAAGTGGCCGGGATCGTGCTGGCGCCATCCGACCCGGATGCGCTGATTCCCGCCATGAAGAAGGCCTGGGAAGCCAAGATCCCCGTGGTGCTGATCGACTCCGCCGCCTCCGACGCCGGCAAGGCCTACTACCAGTCCTTCCTGGCCACCGACAACAAGGCCGCGGGCGAAATGTCGGCCAAAACCCTGATCGACAAGATCGGCACCACCGGCAAGATCGCCATCATGTCCTTCACAGCCGGTTCGGGCTCGGAAATCGGCCGCGTGGGCGGCTTCACCGACTACATCAAGAAGCACTCCAAGCTGCAGATCGTCGGGCCCTTCTATTCCAACTCGCAGATGGGCACGGCGTTGAACCAGACCACCGACGTGCTGGCCGCCAACCCAGACTTGAAGGGTATCTTCGGCGCCAACGAACCCACCGCCATCGGCATGGGCCGTGCGCTGGCCCAGACTGGAAAGGCCGGCAAGGTGGTGGCCATCGGCTTTGACGGCAACGCCGACCTGCAGGCTTTCGTGAAGGACGGCACCATCGAAGCCATTGCGGTGCAAAGCGCTTACGAGATGGGCAACCTGGGCGTGAAGACCGTGATGGAACTGGTGGAAGGCAAGAAGGTCCCTGCCTTCCGCGACACCGGCGTGTTGATGGTGAACAAGCAAAACATCGACAGCCCTGCGGCCAAGAACGTTCTCTACTGAGCCTCCCGCCCTTCTCCTGATGCACACCTCCGGCGCCGCGCGCCCGGGGGATGGCGTTTCCTGGCCCGATCGATTCGAACCCAAAGGACACGTATGCTGACCGTGATTTGCGAAACACCCGGCGTGCTGCGGGCCCAGGAGAAGCCCCGCCCCGCCCGTCAGGGAGACGCAGTGCTGCTGCGCGTGCGGCGTGTGGGCGTGTGCGGCACGGATCTGCACATCTTCACCGGCAACCAACCCTACCTGGCCTACCCGCGCGTTATGGGTCACGAGATCTCTGGCACCGTGGAAGAAGCGCCCGAGGGCAGCAGCCTGGCCACGGGTGACGAGGTGTTTGTCATGCCCTACATCTCCTGCGGCGGATGTATGGCCTGCCGGCAAGGCAAGACCAATTGCTGCGTCAACATCCAGGTGCTGGGCGTGCACCGCGACGGTGCCTTCACAGAGTACCTCAACGTGCCCGCCCCGTTCGTGCGCAAGGCCGAGGGTGTCTCGCTGGACCAGGCGGCCATGGTGGAATTTCTGGCCATCGGCGCCCATGCCGTGCGCCGTGCCGACGTGTTACCCGGCCAGCGCGTGCTGGTGGTGGGTACCGGGCCGATCGGCATGGCGGCCTTGCTGTTTGCCGGCCTGCGTGGCGGCCAGGTGACGGCGCTGGACACCCGGCCCGAGCGGGTGGCGTTTTGCCAGCAGCACCTGGGTGCCCACGCCGGCGTGGTCATTGGGCCAAACGACCTGGAGGAACTGCGCGCGCTGACAGACGGCGACTTCTACGACGTGGTGTTTGACGCCACTGGCAATGCGCGCGCCATGGAGCGTGGCTTCCAGTTCATCGCGCACGGTGGCAAGTACGTCATGGTGTCGGTGGTGCTGGACAACATCACATTCTCCGACCCCGAGTTCCACAAACGCGAAGCCACACTGCTGGGCAGCCGCAATGCCACCATGGAAGATTTTGAGACCGTGTTGAACGCCATGCGCGCCGGCCAGGTGCCTACCGCAGCCCTCAACACCCACCGCATGCCACTGGCCGACGTACCTACGGCCTTTGCCACGCTGATGGACCCGGCGCAGGGGGTGGTCAAGGCGCTGATCGAATGCTGAGCGGGTCCGGAGCGGCGCACCCCAGTTTGGGCGCTTCTGACAAATAAGTGCCGCTGCCGACAGGCCAGGGTGAAGTGGCGTCGATCTGGGGCAATACCGTCCAGCTTCTATAAAAAAGCCCGGACGGTTCATTCCCCGTCCAGGTCTTCTGTGTCTGCGAGCGGAGAAGCGCTCTACTTCTTCGCCGGCGGCAAATCGGTACAAGACCCGTGCGCCACCTCCGCCGCCATGCCGATGCTCTCGCCCAGCGTGGGGTGTGGATGGATGGTCTTGCCGATATCGACGGCATCCGCACCGATCTCGATGGCCAGCGCGACCTCGCCGATCATGTCGCCTACGTGCGTGCCCACCATGCCACCGCCCAGGATCTTGCCGTGGCCATGGGCTTCCAGGCTGTCGTCGAACAGCGGCTTGGTGACGCCTTCGTCGCGGCCATTGGCGACGGCGCGACCTGGTCGGGTTCATCAAGGGGGGCCCCAGCAACGAGGGGCCGCGTTAGCGACCCCCTCCAGCCGCTTTGAGCGGCTCACATCCCGAAAGCCCCTGGCTTTGCCGGGGGACGGTTACCATCGACGATGCCCAAGGTCAATTGAGCGAGTTCAGCCCGGCGATCACCGGATCGAGCTGGCAGGTCACGGCCGACAGCACCACCTCCAGCTCGACAGGTCCGGCTCCCTCCGAGCATGCGAGTTCGAGCGCCGCGGCAGCCTCGTGAACGGCCTGGGCGCCCAGCGTGCCGGCCACGCTCTTGAGGTCGTGCGCCAGTCGCGTGGCGACGCTCTTGTCAGGCAATGCGCAGGCGGCATGGAAGCGGGTCGCGAAGTTGGCTTCGCGGTCGCGAAACATCAGCAGCAGACGCCGATAGAGCCGCTCATCACCCATCAACCCCGCAAGCCCGAGCTTCCAGTCGATGCCGGGAAGGCTCTCGTTTGCAGTCGCCGCGGGCGGCCGCATGTGGCGGGCCAGCGTCGCGAACATCTCGTCCACCTTGATCGGCTTGGCGATGTGGTCGTTCATGCCGGCCTCCAGCGCCTTCTCACGGTCGCCGACCATCGCGTTGGCCGTCATCGCGATGACCGGAAGCCCTTGCCACTGAGGCTGTTCGCGCAATGCGCGCGTCGCTGCGTAGCCGTCCATGACCGGCATCTGGCAGTCCATCAGGACAGCGTCGAAGCGCTCGCGCGCGAGCATGTCCAGCGCCTCGCGGCCATGGTTGGCCACGCTCACGACGATGCCTGCACGACCCAGCAGGTCGCGCGCGAGCTCCTGGTTGATCGGGTTGTCTTCGACCAGCAGAATGCGCGCGCCGGCCAGACTGGCGCGGTCTTGCTGCGCCGCATAGGCGCGGCGCTTGCCACGATCGCCGATCCGGCGCGGGCTGCCGCCCGCCAGCAGGCAGGCCTCCAGCAGGCTCGAAGGCGTCACTGGTTTGGACAGGGTTGCGGCCACGGCGAGCCCTTCGGCTGCCAGCCGGCGTGCCACTTCGTCGCGGCTGAAGGCGGTGAGCATCAACACCGTCGGCAAACGGTGGTGCAAGGGCAAGTGCGCCAGACGTCTGGCGCACTCCACACCGTCGATGCCCGGCATCTTCCAGTCGAGCAGCACGATGTCGAAAGGCTCGCGGCTCGCGTCAGCCTGCATCACGGCGTCGATGCCCGCAGCGCCGTTGGCGGCGGCCGAGACGTTCAGGCCCAGGCTGCCGGCCATCTCCAGCAGCACCTGGCGCGCGCAGTCGTTGTCGTCCACGACCAGTACGCGGCTGCCGTGCAGCAAGGCACCCGGTGCCGCCTTCTTCACGGCGTCGTGCCTGATTCCCAGCCGCAGGCTGAAGTGAAAGCGACTACCCTCGCCCGGCGCGCTGTTCACCTCCAACGTGCCGTCCATCATGCGCACCAGGTGGTGGCTGATGGCCAGCCCCAGGCCGGTGCCGCCGAAGCGCCGGCTGATCGACGAATCGACCTGCGAGAACGGCTTGAAGAGCTTTTCCTGTTGTTCAGCCGACATGCCGATGCCGGTGTCGCGAACCTCGAACCCGAGCTGCACCGAAGCCGCGTCGCGCCCCTCCAACTCGACGGCGACGACGACCTCGCCACGCTCGGTGAATTTGGCCGCGTTGTTGCCCAGGTTCAGTAGCACCTGGCGCAGGCGCGATGGGTCGCCCACCACCTGCGAGGGCAGCCCCGGCGGCAGTGCAAAGACCAGTTCGAGGCCCTTCTCCTCGGTCTTCAGCCCCAGCACGTCGGCGAGCTGTTCCAGCACGTCGTCGAGGTCGAACGGAATCTGCTCGATGTCCAGCTGGCCGGCCTCGATCTTCGAGAAGTCGAGGATGTCGTTGATGATGCCCAGCAGCGACTCGGCCGACTGGTGCACCTTCTGCACGTAGTTGTGCTGACGCTCATCCAGGCCGCTTTGCAGCGCCAGGTGCGACATGCCGAGGATCGCGTTCATCGGCGTGCGGATTTCGTGGCTCATGTTGGCCAAGAACTCGCTTTTGGCCTGGTTCGCCGCCTCGGCGATCTGCCGCGCCGCGCGCTCCGCCTCGGCCCGGTTGCGCTCGGTCAGGTCGAGCACGAAGGCCACCGATTCTGGCGTCGTGCCCTCGAACAAGATACCGCCGACGAGCACCGGCACACGGCTGCCGTCCTTGCGCAAGTATTCTTTCTCGTACGGGGCGAAACGGCCCTCGCGCCGCAGTTCTTCCAACGCGCGGGCATCGATCTCCCGGTATTCCGGCGGTGTCATCCGGTAGCTGCTGAGCAGGCCGGCAGCGAGGTCGGCGCGCGTATAGCCCACCATCTGCAGGAAGGCGTCATTGGCCTCGAAGACGCGCCCTTCCAGATCGGAAAAGCGCACGCCGACGAGGCTGGACTCCACCAGCCGCTGCAGGCGCAATTGCCGCTCCAGCGCCGCCTGCTCGGCGCGCCGGCGCTCCGCGTTTTCTTCCTTGAGCGCGGCATACAGGCGCGCCGTTTCCAGCGAAATCGCGGCTTGCGATGCCAGCATCTCCAGCAGAGCGCCCCGGCCCTCGCCGAAGGCGTGGGTGCTGAGGCGGTGTTCGAGATAGAGCACGCCAACGAGGTCGGCGCGCCGCTGCAGCGGCAGGCACATCACCGAACGGGGCGGCTCGTGATGCAGGTAGGGGTCGGCGGAGAACGCATGCGGCGTCGCCGCGTCCGCCAGCAAGACCTGCTCCCGCGTGCGGCGCACGTAGTTGACGACCCACGGCACCGGCGCATCGGCTGCGGTGTCCGCATGCTCGCTCGGCCCCCGAACATGCACCTGCACGTCCGTCCCTTGCACCGCCGCCAGTGCGGCCAGCTGAAGCGCTTCGCCGTCCACCAGGTACAGCCGGGCCGTCTGTGCGCCCGCATGGTCCAGCGCAATGCGCATCAAGGTGTCGATCAGCTGGTTCAGGTCGATCAGGCTCGACAGCGCCTGGGACGCCTTGGCGACCGCGAGCGCGTCCAGATCCGCCTCGCGGCCGTGCGCCGGCGCCGCAGCCGGCGGGTCTTCGGCGTCGAGCGCACGCAGCTTCGCGCCCGCGCCCCAACGCTGGTAGCCCTGCCGCGCATCGCGCAGGCAGGCGCGCGCAAAGCCGGCCTGCCCGCGCTCGCGGTGAAAGGCGGCGGCGCGCTCCAGCGCCTGCGCCTCGTGCGCGACGAAGCCATGCCGGTGTGCGGTGTCGATCGCGTGCCCGTACAGGCCCTCGGCCTCGGCGTCGCGGCCGTGCAGGCGGGCCAGTTCGGCGCCGATCAGCAACCAGCGATGGCGGAAGTTGTGCGGGCAGGCCTCGGCCAGCTGCTGCATCGCGGCGTGCTCGGCCTCGAGCAGCGCCACCCACTGCGGGGGCGGCGCGGCGCGCGGGCACAGCGCTGCCGCCGAAAGCGCGCGGTAGTAGCGGTGCGTGACCTCGATCGCCATGCCGCTCAAAGAGCGGAACGACTCTGCGGCCTGCCGCGCCAGCTCGAGCGCCAGCGCGTGGTGGCCCGCCATGCACGCAGCCACCTGCTTCAGCACCAGGTAGACGTTATGCAGCGGCACCGCATCGGCGGCCTTCAACCGGGACACGTAGTCGGCTTCGTTGAAATCGTCGCCGTCCAGGCTGTCGGGTGCACTCGTCAGGCCTTGCAGGGCGCGCGCAAACTGCGCCCAGGAGCGCAGCATCAAGGGCCACAGGCCTGCCTGGGCCCGGCCGAACGAAGGCGCGTAGGTCTCGGCGCCCTTGGCGATCTGCTCCAGCGATGCGCCGCACTCGAGCAGATACTCGAGCGCGACGAGTGCGCAGCCCGTGGCGTCGTACAGGCTGCCCGACTGCAGGCTGGCATTGAAGCCGTCTTCCAGCAGCGGTAGCCCGCTCGCATACGGCTGGCGCAGGAAATAGCTGCTCGCCATGTGCGAAAAGAGCAGCGAGCCGTGGAGCGCGGTGGCGCCGAGGCGCTCGGCCAGCTGCAGGGACAGCAGCGAAAATTCATAAGCTTCGTCGAGCCGGCCCTGGCGCCGCAGCAGGCGCGGATACTGGGCATAGGCTTGGCAGCTCTGCACTGCGTTGCCGTGCTGCAACGACAGCGTGACCGCCTTGACGACGAGCACCAGGAACAGCGCAGGGCGGGCGTTGCGTGCCGGGAAGAAGGCGTCGACCAGCAATGCGATGGCCGACAGCGGGGAAGGCTCGGTCACGGCCGGGAGCGCCAGCAGGTCAGCCGGGCGGCGGCCGGCCATTGTTTGTTCGAGCGCTGCGCCGTCGGCCTCGAGCATCGTTTGCAGGCCCGCGTCGTCCTGCGGAAATTCGAGCCCGAGCAAGCGCAGGGCCTCGAGGGCGGCGTCCAGCGCCGGGCCATAGCGGCTCCAGACCAGGCGCAGGCGGCTGCGCATACGGTGTACCCGCACGCACTCGAGGTCGTTGCGTGCGTGTTGCAGCGCGGTGTCGAGGGCGCGTTCGCCGGCGTCCGGATCGCCGGCGATCGATTCGGCTTCGGCCAGATCCAGCGCCAGCTCGAATGCCTGCTCGTGGGCGGTCTGCCAGGCGCCGGCGGGCTGCAGCGCGAGCGCATTCAGGAAGTAGCTGCGCGCCGAGACGTAGGCACACTCGGCGCAGGCCTTGCGGCCCGCGCGCAGGTTGAGTGTCCAGACCTCGGTCGCTTCGTCGCCCTGCAGCAGCGCCGCGGCCCGATTGAACTGGTGCACGACATCGAACAGCCGGTGCTCTTGTTCCGGCGGTGTGGCCTTCGCCAGCAGCAGGCGGCCCGCTTGCCGGTGCATCGCGGCGCGCTCGGCCGGTGGAATGAGCTCGTAAGCCGCCTCCCGTACGCGGTCGTGGGCGAAGCTCAGGCTGCCGTCGAGCGGCAGCACCAGCGACGCCTCCAGCGCCTCGGTCAGCACGGCGGCCACGCGTTCGTGCGTGTGCCCGCTGAGCGCCGCCAGCAGGTCGATCGTCGCAGCGCTGCCCAGACAGGCCGCCTGGCGCAGCAGCTGCTGGGTCTGCGGTTGCAACCGCTGCAGCCGGCGCAGCATCAGCTCGACGACGTTGCCTGAGTAACCCTTGGCGCCGATGGCGCCGAGGTCCCAGGACCAGCCGCCGTGCGCCGCATCGAAGGTCAGCAGCGATTCGGCATGCAGCTCGCGCAGGAACTCGATGACGAAAAACGGGTTGCCGGCGGTCTTCTCGTGCATCAGCGCGGCGAGCGCGTCCATGTTGGCGGCCGGACGCCCGAGCGTTGCCGCAAGCATCGCCGCCACGTCGGCGCGTCCCCACGGCGCCAGATCGATGCGCAGCTGCGGCACCTCGTCTTGCCGCAGGCGCTCGAGCCATGCGGACACCGGGCCCGGCAGGTCGCCGTCGGCGGTTCGGCTGGTGCCGACGGCCAGCGTCGGCGTCGCGAGCGGGTCGGCCAGCAAATCGGCCAGCAGCGACAGGGTGCCGGGATCGGCGGCGTGCAGGTCGTCGAGAAACAGCACCAGCGGCGCATGCGAGCCGACGAGCACGGCGAGGATCTGCCCCAGCACCCGCTGGAGCCGGCGCTGCGCACCGAGGGCGTCGAGTTCCGCCGGCGGCACACCGGGGCCGAGCAGCACGGCCAGCGCCGGAACGAGGCGGGCAGCGACGCCAGTGTTGATGCCGAGCGCGGCTTCGAAACGTTCCCGCGCGGCTTCGACCTCGGCTTCAGGCGCGGCCAGCAGCGGGCGCACCAGATCGCCAAGCGCCGCCTGCAGCGCCGAATACGGTACATCGCGCTGTGCCAGATCGTGTTTGCCGGCGGCGAAGCAGCCGCCTGCCGCCCCTGCCCGCTCGCGCAGGCGCAGCGCGAGCGAGGTCTTGCCGATGCCGGCGCCACCGGTCAGCAGCACCAGCCGGCTGCGCCGCGTGGCGGCGACTGTGTCGAAGGCCTCGGCGAGCGCGGCCGCCTCGGCATCGCGGCCGAACAGCGCCTGCGGCAGCTCCAGGCGCCCCGCAGCGTCGCGCGTGCCCAGCGCGAAGCCGTGCACGTCGCCGCGTTCATCGGCGTCGTGAAGGCAGCGCTCGAGGTCGGCCTGCAGGCCGAAGGCGCTCTGGTAGCGCTGTTCCGGCGCCTTCGCCAGCAGCTTGGCGACGATCTCGGCCAGTATCGGCGGCAGCGCGGGAACGGCGTCGGCCAGTGAAGGCGGAACGCGGGCCAGATGGCAGTGCGCCCACTCGAGGGGGTCGCGCGCCTCGAACGGGAGCCGCCCGGCCAGCAGCCGGTACATCAGCACGCCCAGTACGTAGAGGTCGCTGCGGGCGTCGACCGGCCGGCCGGATCGGCCGGTGTGCTCGGGCGAGAGGTAAGCCCACGGATCACCCGTTTCGCTGAGGTCGGCGCGGCTGCCGTCTGCCATGCCCTCGTGCGGTGACGCCGGCCCGGGCGGGGCGGCGGCGCTGAAGTCGGCGATCCGCAGCGCCTCGGCGGGCGCGTCGAGCAGCAGGTTCCCGGGACGAAGATCGCGGTGGACGAGGCCGCGTGCGTGCAGCGCGGCCAAGGTGCGCGCGAGCACGAGCACGAGCCGCGTCGCCAACCGCCACTCCCATGGGCCGGCCCCGAGCCGGCCGACGAGCGGCACCGCGCCGGCCGGCCCGAGCGCTGCCGCCAGCCCTTCTTCACCTTGGAGCAGCGGGCCAGGCCGCGGAACGCCCGGCACGTCGATCGTGAGCATCAACTCGTGCTCGCGCCGCAGGACCGCCGCGTCGGCGCCGTCGTGGGCGATTTTCAGCAGCACGCGCTCGCCATCGGCGAGCCGCACGGCGCGGGCGATACGAGACGAACGGGTGTCTCCCAGCCATTCCTCGACGCGCCAAGTCCGCGTCGTCACTGCTCTGCCCCAGGCATGCCGGGATCATCGCGCTTTAGCGGCATGGGCAACAAAGTGGTGCCTTCCCATCCCACAGCCCGGCGGCTGCGATCGGCCGCGAACGATGGCGCCATCGGCCACGGCACGGGCGGGTGTCGGGCGCCGCGCCGCTCAGCCCCGCGCCGGTGGCACCGGCGCGCGGGTGTAATTGACCTCGACGGCGAGCGCTTCGTCCCCGGCCGGCGTGATGTTGAAACGGACAGGAAATCCAACCGCATGAAAGTGAGTATTGCACAGGTATTGAGCATCACAAGCCTGCACGTTGGGCACAGCAAAGGGAACACCTCGTAGATGCGGGCGATGCTTTCAGCTCCAGTGGCGTGAGTGTGATCTCGTCCACCTTGGATGCGCGCTTGTCGTGTTGGTTGCTGCCAGGTTCGCTGTGCTGCTTGGCGCAGCGGTAGACCAACTCGCTGCCCGCTTTGCGTGGCCGCTGCAGCGCAAACGGCGGTCGCGCGCTTCGATGCAAACGCTGGTGTCCACCGAGAAGCCGCTGTGGCGGTACGCCAGCATCTCTTGGGCGTCAAAACGCTCCAGCAGGCCCCGGCCCACAAAGGCCCGCAGGATGCGGTTGCGCGGCGTTCCTGTGCTTGCGCCGCAGTTTGCGCAGGCCGGGTGGAAGATCACACTCGGCCTTGTGTTTTGCCCGTGCGGGTCCACCACTTCCTCAAACACCCCATCGAGCGCACACATGGAAGTGCACATGCTCGTTCAGGCTGGAGTCGAACCGGCAGATGTAGGCAACAGCGCCGATGTTCAAGCTCGCCCTGTTCACCTTGTCTATATGCGCCGCACCGGGGCTGCTGGCTTGCAGGCTTTGCTCCATCACCCGCAGGAAGATGCGCAACACCATGCCCAGCACCGCTCCATCGCGCAGCATGAAGTAGCGCAGCCGTTAGCACAAAGGCCGATCAGTTGCCGGATCGGCCTTTGTTGGATTGGCCTGGAGACGGGTTTACTTCTTCGCCGGCGGCAAATCGGTACAAGACCCGTGCGCCACTTCCGCCGCCATGCCGATGCTCTCGCCCAGCGTGGGGTGCGGGTGGATGGTCTTGCCGATATCGACCGCGTCAGCGCCCATCTCGATCGCCAGCGCGATCTCGCCGATCATGTCGCCGGCATGCGTGCCGACCATGCCACCGCCCAGGATCTTGCCGTGGCCATGGGCCTCCGGGCTGTCGTCGAACAGCAGCTTGGTCACGCCTTCGTCGCGGCCATTGGCGATGGCGCGGCCCGAAGCGGTCCAAGGGAACAGGCCCTTTTTGACCTTGATGCCTTGCGCCTTGGCCTGGTCTTCGGTCAGGCCCACCCAGGCCACCTCCGGGTCGGTGTAGGCCACGCTGGGGATCACGCGGGCGTTGAAGGCGGCCGCGGCCAGCTCCTTGTTGCCCTGCAGTTCTCCGGCGATGACCTCGGCCGCCACATGCGCCTCGTGCACCGCCTTGTGCGCCAGCATGGGCTGGCCCACGATGTCGCCGATGGCGAAGATGTGCTGCACGTTGGTGCGCATCTGGATGTCGACGTTGATGAAGCCGCGATCCGTCACGGCCACGCCAGCCTTGTCGGCGGCGATCTTCTTGCCGTTGGGCGTGCGGCCCACAGCCTGCAGCACCAAGTCGTAGACCTGGGGTGCGGGCGCGGTGCCGCCGGGCTCGGCGCTCTCGAACGTCACCTCGATGCCTTCGGGCGTGGCCTTGGCCCCCACCGTCTTGGTCTTGAGCATGATGTTGTCGAAGCGCTTGGCGTTCATCTTCTGCCAGATCTTCACCAGGTCGCGGTCGGCGCCCTGCATCAGACCGTCGAGCATTTCCACCACATCCAGGCGCGCACCCAGCGTGCTGTAGACCGTGCCCATTTCCAGGCCGATGATGCCGCCGCCCAGAATCAGCATGCGCTTGGGCACGTCTTTCAGCGCCAGCGCGCCGGTGCTGTCGACCACACGTGGATCGTCGGGCATGAAGGGCAGGTGCACGGCTTGTGAGCCGGCGGCGATGATGCACTTCTTGAAAGCCACCACCTTTTTGCTGCCGGTTTTTTCCTGGCCTGTGCCCGAGGTTTCTTCCACCTCCACGTGGTTGGGGCCCACGAAGGCGCCGTATCCGCGGACGGTGGTGACCTTGCGCATCTTGGCCATGGCAGCCAGTCCACCCGTGAGCTTGCCGATCACCTTTTCCTTGTGGCCACGCAGCTTTTCGATGTTGACGATTGGTCGGCCAAACTCCACACCCAGGTCTGCCATGTGGCTGACCTCGTCCATCACTGCGGCCACGTGCAGCAGCGCCTTCGATGGGATACAACCCACGTTCAGGCACACGCCACCCAACTGCGCGTAACGCTCCACGAGCACCACCTTGAGGCCGAGGTCGGCCGCGCGGAAGGCGGCCGAATAGCCGCCAGGGCCGGCGCCGAGCACGAGCACGTCGCACTCGATATCGGCACTGCCAGCAAAGCTGGACGCCGTGGGCGCCACGACCGGCGTGGCGGCCTGGGCAGGTGCCGGCGCAGCTGTGGGCGCTGCGGCTGCAGGTGCTGGAGCCGACGAAGCGGGCGCGGAGGCTGCGCCCTCACCTTCCAGCACCAGCACCACCGAGCCTTGCTTGACCTTGTCGCCCAACGCGACCTTGAGCTCTTTCACCACGCCAGCGTGCGAAGAAGGAATCTCCATCGAAGCCTTGTCAGACTCCACGGTGATGAGCGACTGCTCGGCCTTGACGGTGTCGCCGGGTTTGACCAGCAACTCGATCACGGCCACTTCGTCGAAGTCACCGATGTCCGGAACCTGGATATCAATCATTGCCATGGTCCGGCTCCTTTACAGCAATACCCGGCGGAAGTCGCCGAGGATCTGGCCGAGATAGGCGTTGAAACGCGCGGCGGCAGCGCCGTCGATCACACGGTGGTCCCAGGTGAGCGACAGTGGCAACATCAGGCGCGGCTGGAAAGCCTTGCCATCCCACACCGGTTCCATCTGGTTCTTGCAGACGCCCAGGATGGCGACTTCAGGTGCGTTGATGATGGGTGTGAAATAGCGGCCACCAATGCCTCCCAGCGAGGAGATGGTGAAGCAGGCACCGGACATGTCGGCCGGACCCAGCTTGCCATCGCGCGCTTTCTTGGCGAGCTCACCCATTTCCTGGCTGATCTGCAGCACGCCCTTCTTGTCGGCGTCCTTGATGACCGGAACGACCAGGCCGTTCGGCGTATCGGCAGCAAAACCGATGTGGTAGTACTGCTTGTAGATCAGCGCATCGCCGTCCAGGCTGCTGTTGAACTCAGGGAATTTCTTGAGCGCGGCCACGCAGGCCTTGATCAGGAAGGCGAGCATCGTCACCTTCACGCCGCTCTTTTCGTTCTCCTTGTTGGTGGAGACACGGAAGGCTTCGAGGTCTGTGATGTCGGCGTCGTCATGGTTGGTGACGGCCGGAATCATGATGGCATTACGCAGCAGGTTGGCGCCGCTGATTTTCTTGATGCGGCCCATCTCCTTGCGTTCGATCGGGCCGAACTTGGCGAAGTCGACCTTCGGCCAGGGGATCAGGCCCAGTTCCGAACCACCACCGGCGGCGGGCGCTTTGGCAGCCTGTGCCCTGGTCTGCACCGCACCGGCCATGACCGACTTGGTGAAGCCCTGCACGTCGTCCAGGGTGATGCGGCCCTTGGGGCCCTTGCCCTGCACTTCCTCCAGCGGCACACCGAGTTCGCGTGCGAACTTGCGCACCGAAGGCGAGGCGTGAGGCAGACCCAGCGCCGGCGTGGCTGTGGGATTGTGGGCGGGCGCGGCTGCAGCCGATGTGGTGGCTGTGGATGGTGCGACTGCGGCAGCCGTGGCAGGCGCAGCGGCGGGAGCTGGCGCTGCGGTCGCAGGTGCTGATGCCGGAGCAGCGGCACCTGCAGTGCCTTCCAGGATCGCCAGCAGATCACCGATATTGACCTTGTCGCCGACCTTGACCTTGAGCTCCTTGAGCACGCCCGCAGCGGACGAGGGGATCTCCATCGAAGCCTTGTCGGACTCGACCGTGATCAGGCTCTGCTCGACCTTGACAGCATCGCCGGGTTTCACAAGCACCTCGATGACGGCAACGTCCTTGAAGTCGCCGATGTCCGGCACACGCACTTCCACCGGCCCTGAAGCCGCAGGTGCGGCAGGGGTTGCCGGCGCGGCGGCAGGTGCGGCAGCCGCTGGTGCGGGCGCCGAAGCGGCGGCTGGTGCTGGTGCTGCGGCTTCACCCGCCGCCTCCACCACCAGCACCACCGACCCCTCCTTCACCTTGTCGCCCAACGCGACCTTCAATTCCTTGACCACGCCGGCCGTGCTCGACGGGATCTCCATCGAAGCCTTGTCGGACTCGACCGTGATCAGCGACTGCTCCGCCTTGACCGTGTCACCCACCTTGACCAGCAGTTCAATCACTGCCACTTCATCAAAGTCGCCGATGTCCGGGACCTTCACTTCAACCAATGCCATGTCTGTCTCCAATCAGATGTTCGATGCGCCGAAAGCGATGCCTTCAACCCGGGAAACCGCCGCGCTGGCAGGGCCTGCGGGCTGATTTCGCCCCTTTGAAGGGGAAGCGCCTGAGGCGCTGCAGGGGTAAGCCCGCTTCATGCATAGAGCGGGTTGACCTTGTCGGTCTTGATGCCGTACTTCTGGATCGCCTCAGTGACCTTGGCCATGGGGATCGCGCCCTCATCGGCCAGCGAGCGCAGAGCGGCGATCACGATGTAGTGGCGGTTCACCTCGAAGTGTTCGCGCAGCTTGCTGCGGAAGTCGCTGCGGCCAAAACCGTCGGTGCCCAGCACGCGGTAGGTACGCCCCTTGGGAATGAACGGGCGGATCTGCTCGGCGTAAGCCTTCATGTAGTCGGTGGACGCCACCACCGGGCCGACATGCTTCTCCAGCTGCTGTGCCACGAACGGTACACGCTGCTGCTCGGTGGAGTGCAACAGGTTCCAGCGGTCGGCGTCCTGGCCATCGCGGGTCAGTTCGTTGAAGCTTGGGCAGCTCCACACATCAGCGGCCACGCCCCAGTCTTTCTCCAGCAGCGCCTGGGCCGCGATGGACTCACGCAGGATGGTGCCGGAACCCAGCAGTTGCACCCGCTTGTCGCCCTTGGCACCCGGCTTGCACAGATACATACCCTTGATGATCTGATCTTCGGTACCGGCGGTCAGGCCGGGCATGGCGTAGTTTTCGTTCAACAGCGTCAGGTAGTAGAAGACGTTGTCCTGCTTCTCCACCATGCGCTTCAAGCCGTGGTGCAGGATCACGCCCACTTCGTGCGCGAAGGTCGGGTCGTAGCTGATGCAGTTCGGGATGGTGCCGGCCAGGATATGGCTGTGGCCGTCTTCGTGCTGAAGGCCTTCGCCGTTGAGCGTGGTGCGCCCCGACGTTCCGCCCAGCAGGAAACCCCGGGCCTGCATGTCGCCCGCCGCCCAGGCCAGGTCACCCACGCGCTGAAAACCGAACATCGAGTAATACACATAGAACGGCACCATGATGCGGTTGCTGGTGCTGTAGCTCGTGGCCGCCGCGATCCAGCTGCTCATGCCGCCGGCTTCGTTGATACCTTCCTGCAGGATCTGTCCGGCCTTGTCCTCCTTGTAGTACATGACCTGGTCTTTATCCACCGGGGTGTATTGCTGACCCGCAGGGTTGTAGATGCCGACTTGGCGGAACAGGCCTTCCATGCCGAAGGTGCGCGCCTCGTCGACCAGGATGGGCACCACGCGCGGGCCCAGGGCCTGATCCCGCAGCAACTGCGTCAGAAAGCGCACATAGGCCTGGGTGGTGCTGATCTCGCGCCCTTCGGCCGTGGGCTCCAGCACGGCCTTGAAGGTTTCCAGTGATGGCACCGTGAAGCTCTCGTCCGCCTTCACACGGCGTTTGGGCAGGTAGCCGCCCAAGGCTTTACGGCGCTCATGCAGGTATTGCATTTCCGGCGTGTCGTCTGCCGGCTTGTAGAACGGAATCTTGGGGAGTTCGCTGTCCGGAATCGGCAGGTTGAAGCGGTCGCGGAAGATCTTGATGTCTTCGTCGGTGAGCTTCTTGGTCTGGTGAACGGTGTTCTTGCCTTCGCCCGACTTGCCCATGCCAAAACCCTTCACGGTCTTGATCAGCAGCACGGTGGGCTGGTCCTTGTGGTTCACCGCGCGGTGATAGGCCGCATACACCTTGTGCGGATCGTGACCGCCGCGGCGCAGGTTCCAGATTTCGTCGTCGGTCATGTGGGCAACCAGCTCCAGCGCCTTGGGGTCGCGACCGAAGAAATGCTTGCGCACGTAGGCACCGTCGTTGGCCTTGAAGGCCTGGTAATCGCCGTCCAGGGTCTCCATCATGATCTTGCGCAGTGCGCCGTCCTTGTCGCGCGCCAGCAGCGGATCCCAGTTGCTGCCCCAAAGCAGCTTGATCACGTTCCAGCCGGAACCACGGAACTCGCCTTCGAGTTCCTGAATGATCTTGCCGTTGCCACGCACCGGACCGTCCAGGCGCTGCAGGTTGCAGTTGACGACAAAAATCAGGTTGTCGAGCTTCTCGCGGGCGGCCAGGCTGATGGCCCCCAGAGATTCGACCTCGTCCATTTCACCGTCACCGCAAAACACCCAGACCTTGCGGTTTTCGGTGTTGGCGATGCCGCGGGCGTGCAGGTATTTCAGAAAGCGGGCCTGGTAGATCGCCATCAGCGGGCCCAGGCCCATGGACACCGTGGGGAACTGCCAGAACTCGGGCATGAGCTTGGGGTGCGGGTAGCTGGAGAGCCCCTTGCCGTCGACTTCCTGACGGAAGTGCAGCAACTGCTCTTCGGTCAGACGACCTTCCAGGTAGGCCCGGGCGTACACGCCGGGCGATACGTGGCCCTGTATATAGAGGCAGTCACCGCCATGGTTTTCGCTCTCTGCATGCCAGAAATGGTTGAAGCCGGCTCCGAACATGTGGGCCAGCGAAGCGAATGACCCGATATGACCACCCAGATCGCCCCCGTCTTCCGGGTGGTGGCGGTTGGCCTTGACCACCATGGCCATGGCGTTCCAGCGCATGTAAGCACGCAGGCGCTCTTCGATTTCAATGTTCCCAGGGCAGCGCGCTTCCTCGGTGGGCTCAATGGTGTTGACGTAGCCCGTGTTCGCGGAGAACGGCAGGTCGATGCTGTTTTGCCGGGCCTCCTCCAGCAGTTGCTCCAGAAGAAAATGCGCCCGCTCGGGCCCTTCACGCTCGATGACCGCAGCCAGTGCGTCCATCCACTCCCGGGTTTCCTGGCTGTCCACGTCCACGGCACTCTGGCCGTTGTGCGGGTCGGTCACTGACATGTTTGTCTCCTTTTGAGGGTTTGAAATCAAGCTTAAGGCGGGCTTTCCACCGTGTCACGGATTTTCCCACAATGTTTTCATAATTTCAATATGTGCATGGAGATTTCATATTGCGAATTTATGGAATTGAATGACCACAAGGCAGACTTTCAGAAAAGAACCCGAAACCACCACCAATGCACGCCGATGCACGCTTTTGACGAGAAGCGAGATCACACACTCACGTAGACTCAGTCCAGCAATGTCGACCCAGCCCCAGCCCAGCCTCAAACCTGCACCCCGGCGACCACAAACCGTGTGGTGGAAACGCTGGTGGCGGCGCCTGCCGCCCTCGAGACAAGACCGATTCGCCACGCTCGGGCCGCTGCTGGCGGTGCTGCTGTTCCTCTCGGCCATCGCAGTGGCCATCACCTACCTTCGTTTTGAGGAACTGAAGCGCGATCAGGAGGCCGTCACACGGGACGTGGAATACGCCCAGCAGCGCCTGAGGTTGCGCCTGCTGGAGCGTCAGGAACAACTGATGCGCCTGGCACGCGAGGTGGGCAACAAGGAAATTGAAAATGACGAGTTCGAATTTCAGGTTGAGTCGCTGATCAGCCAATTCCCTGAGCTGATGGCCATCAGCTGGATCGATGCCCGGCGCAATGTACTGGCGGCCTACGCATCGCCCAGCGCACCTGTGCACCTGATGCGCCCTGTGGACAGCACGCTCGACGCGGGCGAAACGGACGGCACTTTCGAACTGGCCCGGGACTTGCGACAACCCATCTACTCCCGGCCGATGGGCAAAGAACCGCGCAATTCGGTGCTGATGCTCCAGGTCCCGATGAGTGAGCAAGGTCGGTTCTCTGGCACGGTCATGGGCGAGTACTCGGTCGACGGCCTTCTGCGCTTCGGCATCCCCCCTGAGATCATGGCCCGCTACGCCGTCGCACTGGTGGATGAACAGGGCCTGGTCTTGGCGGGCAGCCTGCAGACGCCCAACGAGGTGTTGCGCCTGTTGCCGTGGTCCGACCAACCCCTCGAGCACGAGGTGCCCGTGTCCCCCGTGGGCAACGGGCTGATCCTGAAAGCGCAGGGCTACCGCACCTCGCAAGACATCGTTGGCAGCGGCTTTTTCTGGGTGATCGGCGCGTTGAGTGCGCTGACGGTCTGGATGCTCCTGGGAACCTGGCGCCACACCAGGCGAAGGGTGCAGGCCCAGCAGGCCCTGGTCTCAGAAACCAACTTCCGGCGGGCCATGGAAAACTCCATGCTGACCGGTATGCGAGCGCTCGACCTGCAGGGCAGGATCACCTATGTCAATCCCGCCTTCTGCTCCATGACCGGGTGGACCGAGGGCGAGCTGGTCGGGCGCACGGCACCCTTTCCCTACTGGCCGGAAGAAGACCACGACCTGCTGGCCGCCAGGCTGGACGACGAGTTGAATGGGCGCTCCACCCCGGGAGGATTCGAGGTGCGTGTGCAGCGCCGCGATGGCAGCGTCTTTGATGCACGCATGTATGTCTCGCCGCTGATCGACCCCCATGGGCACCAGACCGGGTGGATGACATCGATGACCGACATCACCGAGCCCAAGCGCATTCGCGAAGAGCTGTCCGCTTCGTACGAGCGTTTCACGACGGTGCTTGAAAGTCTGGACTCGGCCGTCTCTGTGGCACCCCTGGGCAGCGATGAAATGCTGTTCGCCAACAAGATGTACCGGCTCTGGTTTGGCACGCGCGGCCAGGGACACCGCCATCTGGTCGACCTCGCAGGCAACCAGCCCACACCCAGTCCCGACGACGGCGACGCGGTGGATGCGTTTGCGGGCATGCCCACAGAGACCCTCACCGACGCAGGTTCGGAAAACGCGGAGGTGTTTGTCGAAGAACTCGATCGCTGGCTGGAGGTGCGAACGCGCTACCTCACCTGGGTCGACGGCCGCTTGGCCCAGATGGTGATCGCCAGCGATATCACGCCCCGCCGACTGGCCGAGGAACAGACCGCCAGGCAAACTGAACGCGCGCAAACCGCCAGCCGCCTCATCACCATGGGCGAGATGGCCTCCAGCGTTGCGCACGAGCTCAACCAGCCACTCACTGCCATCAGCAACTATTGCAACGGCATGATCTCGCGTCTGCAGGATCAACGCATCAGCCCCGACGAGCTGCTGGGTGCACTGGAAAAAACCGCTCGACAGGCCCAGCGCGCTGGCCAGATCATCCAGCGGATCAGGGCTTTCGTGAAGCGCAGTGAGCCGAACCCGACACTCTCGGACGTGCCCCAGATGGTGAGCAATGCAATCGAGCTGGCAGACATTGAACTGCGCCGCCAGCAGGTCCGCCTCACGTCCTATGTGGCCGCACGCCTGCCGCTGCTCATGGTGGACCCCATCCTGATCGAGCAGGTGCTGATCAACCTGCTGAAAAACGCAGGCGAAGCCATTGCCCAGGCCGGCCGGCCACCGGGCAACCGTTCGATTGAACTGCGGGTCGGCCCACGTCGGCAGGAAGATCAAGACGTGATCGAGTTCTCAGTGATCGATACCGGCAATGGCGTGCCCGACGAGATGATCGAGCGCATCTACGAAGCGTTCTACAGTACCAAGAACGAAGGCATGGGCATCGGACTGAAACTGTGCCGCAGCATCGTCGAGTCCCACCACGGCAGAATGCAGGTACAGAACCTCTACAATGGCGACGAGGTCTCGGGGTGCTGCTTCAGCTTCTGGATCCCCGTGGTGTCGCGGCTGCGTGCCGAGAACCCTGGTGAAAGCGCCCCTTCCAAGTCGTTGACGGACACAGAAAGAGCGAGATGAGTTTGATTCCCAAAAAAGGCACCGTCTACGTCGTCGATGATGACGAGGCCGTCCGCGACTCCCTCCAATGGCTGCTTGAAGGCAAGGACTACCGCGTCCGCTGTTTCGAGTCTGCCGAAGCATTTCTCAGCCGCTACGATGCACGCGAAGTCGCCTGCCTGATTGCTGACATCCGCATGGGCGGAATGAGCGGCATGGATCTGCAGGAACGGCTGATTGAACGTCAGTCTCCATTGCCGATCGTGTTCATCACGGGCCATGGCGATGTGCCCATGGCAGTGAACTCCATGAAAAAGGGTGCACTGGACTTTATCCAGAAGCCCTTCAAGGAAGATCAACTGGTCGCACTGGTCGAGCGCATGCTCGAACATGCCAAGGACGCGTTCGCCACCTACCAGCAAGCCGCCAGCAGAGATGCCCTGCTGTCAAAGCTCACCAGTCGTGAGGCCCAGGTGCTGGAGCGCATCGTCGCGGGTCGCCTGAACAAGCAGATCGCCGACGACCTCGGTATCAGCATCAAGACCGTGGAAGCGCACCGAGCCAACATCATGGAAAAACTCGGCGCCAACACGGTCGCCGATCTGCTCAAGATTGCGCTGGGACAGACGCCCGCCAAAGTCTGAATCCATCAGCGCCACCAAGCGACCCATGGCGGGCCCGCGCACACGCGGTGTGGCGCCGCGAACGCATTTCATCTCCCACACGCTCATTCCGATGACCGCTCAACTGATCAACGGCACCGCCCTTTCCCAGAAGATCCGATCCGAGGTTGCGGCACGCGCCGCTGCGCTCACCGCAAAAGGTGTTCAACCCGGACTCGCGGTGATCCTCGTTGGTGAAGACCCTGCTTCGTCCGTGTACGTGCGCAACAAGGTGAAAGCCTGCGCCGAGGCGGGTTTGCACTCCGTGCTCGAGCGCTACGACGCCGACCTGACCGAGGCCGCCCTGCTGGAGCGCATCCAGGCTCTCAACAGCAACCCGAGCATTCACGGCATCCTGGTGCAGATGCCACTGCCTAGACACATCAACCCGCAGCGCGTGATCGAGACCATCTCCACCGCCAAGGACGTGGATGGTTATTCGGTGCAGAGTGCAGGCGACCTGATGAGCGGCCTCCCCGGTTTCCTGCCCTGCACACCGTACGGCTGCATGAAGCTCATTGAAAGCACCTGCGTTGATCTGCGCGGCAAGCACGCCGTGGTGATCGGGCGCAGCAACACGGTGGGCAAGCCGATGGCATTGCTGCTGCTGCAAGCGAATGCCACGGTCACGGTCTGCCACAGTGCCACCGTCGACCTCAAGTCGCACACGCGCCAGGCTGATGTGATCGTGGCGGCCGTGGGCAGGCGCGATGTGCTGACCGCGGACATGGTGAAACCCGGGGCGGTGGTGATCGATGTGGGCATGAACCGCAACGACGAAGGCAAACTCTGCGGTGATGTGGACTTTGAAGGGGTGAAGCAGGTGGCCGGCTGGATCACGCCGGTACCTGGCGGCGTCGGGCCCATGACCATCGCCATGCTGCTGGTGAACACGCTCGCATCGGCGGAACGAACACTGCCCTGATCCCGCCCTGCCGGCCCACGGGATGCCCTGTCATCGCAAGGCGACCGACGCAGAGTCGCCCTGCACGCTCGCGCCACCGATGGGATAATCGCGCCATGAGCATCACCTACAAAGACGAAGCGGGTATTGCAGGCATGCGCGTGGCCGGGCGCCTGGCATCCGAAGTGCTGGACTACCTCACGCCCCTCATCCAGCCTGGAGTCACCACGCTGGAAATCGACCGCCTGGCGGCCGAGTTCATGAAGCAGCAGGGAACCGTCTCGGCCACCATCGGCTACCAGCCCAGCGGCTACCCACCCTACCCTGGTCATTTGTGCACTTCGGTCAATCAGGTGGTGTGTCACGGCATTCCCAATGAAAAGCCGCTGAAGAAGGGCGACATCCTCAACGTGGATGTGACCGTGATCAAGGACGGCTGGTACGGTGACAACAGCCGCATGTTCCTCATCGGCGGCGAAGCCGCCTGCACGATCCAGGCACGTCGGCTCTGCCAGGTGACCTACGAGGCCATGTGGAAAGGCATTGTCATGGTCAGGCCGGGCATCCGCCTTGGCGACATCGGTCATGCGATCCAGACCTACGCCGAAGCCAGCGGTTTCTCGGTGGTTCGCGAATTCTGTGGCCATGGCATCGGTCAACGGTTCCATGAGGATCCCCAGGTGCTTCACTATGGTCGGCCTGGCACGCTGGAAGAGCTCAAGGAAGGGATGACCTTCACCATCGAGCCCATGATCAACGCCGGCAAACGCGAGATCAAGGAAATGGGCGACGGCTGGACCATCGTCACCAAGGACCGATCGCTGTCGGCCCAGTGGGAACACACTGTGCTGGTCACCCCCACAGGGTACGAAGTGCTCACCCTGTCCGCCGGCAATCCGCCGGCGCCCGCCTTCGTCACCGCCGAAACCGCCACGGCGAGCGCCTGACACCATGTCAGCGCCCGTGCTCGCGCCCGGTGTGAGCGACCTCGGTTCGCTGCGCCTGCAGTACCGCCGCGAAAAGGCGGCCCTGCTGGCACAGCTGGGTGTTGAAGGCTCTTCGACGCGTGGAGTGCGCAGCGCCTTGCAACGGCTCTCGAAATTGACCGACCAAACCTTGCGCGAGCTGTGGGCACGATCGGGGTTCGGTCCGGGCTATTCCCTAGTGGCTGTGGGTGGCTATGGGCGCGGCGAGCTGTTTCCCTGTTCAGACGTCGACGTGCTGGTATTGCTGCCTGATGGCAGCACCCCGGACTCCGACAGCGTCCTGAAGGCCCGACTGGAAGGTTTCATCGGTGCCTGCTGGGATCTGGGTCTGGAGATCGGCTCCAGTGTGCGCACCGTTGAGGAATGTGTGGACGAGGCGCTGCGCGATGTGACGGTGCAGACATCGCTGCTCGAATGTCGGCTGCTTTGCGGCAGCAAGTCGCATTTCACCCGCCTGGTGGGAAAGCTGGGCGACGTCATGGATCCGAAGGCGTTTTTCGTGGCGAAAAAGCTCGAAATGCGCCAGCGCCACAATAAGTTCGAGAACACGCCCTACTCGCTGGAGCCCAACTGCAAGGAATCCCCCGGCGGGTTGCGCGACCTGCAGATCATTCTCTGGGTGGCCAAAGCTGCCGGGCTGGGTCGGAGCTGGGACGAACTGGCCCGAAAGGGACTGGCCACGCCACTGGAGGCTCGCCAGATCAAGGCCAACGAGGCCATGCTCAGCCTCATTCGCGCACGCCTGCACCTGCTGGCCAACCGGCGCGAGGACCGCCTGGTTTTTGATCTGCAGACCTCGGTGGCGGAGTCCTTCGGTTTCAGGGCGCACGCGCCCGCCGTGTTGACCGGTTCAGCACCGGAAGCACACGCCGCGCCCACGTCCAAAGGCACCCGCCGGGCCAGTGAGGCGCTCATGAAGCGCTACTACTGGGCGGCCAAGGCCGTCACCCAGCTCAACCAGATTCTGCTGCTCAACATTGAAGAACGGCTCAGCAGCGACGAGGCCGGTGTGGACCGATTGCGGCCGCTCAACGAGCGCTTCTTTGACAAGGGCGGCATGCTGGAGGTGGCCAACGACAACCTGTACGTGCAGCAGCCGCACGCCATTCTGGAAACCTTTCTGCTGTACCAGACCACCGTGGGCATCAAGGGACTCTCGGCGCGCACGCTTCGTGCCCTGTACAACGCCCGTCCGGTCATGAACGCGCGCTTCCGCAACGACCCGGTGAACCGCGCAACGTTCCTGCGCATCCTCCAGGAACCGGAAGGGATCACGCACGCGATCCGCCTCATGAACCAGACCTCGGTGCTCGGCCGCTACCTCTGGGTGTTCAGGCACATCGTCGGGCAGATGCAGCACGACCTGTTCCACGTCTACACGGTGGACCAGCACATCCTGATGGTGCTGCGCAACGTCCGCCGGTTCTTCATCGCCGAGCACTCGCATGAGTACCCCTTCTGCTCGCAACTCGCAGCAGGCTGGGACAAACCCTGGATCCTGTACATCGCGGCGCTGTTTCACGACATCGCTAAGGGACGGGGTGGCGATCATTCCGAACTGGGTGCGCGCGATGTGCGCGCCTTCTGTCGCCAGCACGGTATTGCGCGAGAAGATACCAAGCTGATCGAGTTCCTGGTGGCACAGCACCTGATCATGAGCCGAATGGCCCAGAAGGAAGACCTCAGCGACCCGGAAGTGATCAGTGCGTTCGCCCAGCGGATTGGCAACGAGCGCTACCTCACAGCCCTCTATCTCCTCACTGTGGCAGACATCAGGGGCACCAGCCCCAAGGTATGGAACGCCTGGAAAGGCAAGCTGCTGGAGGATCTGTACCGCTACACCCTGCGCGCACTCGGCGGGCGCGCCCCCGATCCCGGCGCCATGATCGAGGCCCGCAAGCGCGAAGCACTTTCGATCCTGGCACTCCACGCCCTGCCCCATCAGGCGCACAAGGCGCTGTGGGACACGCTGGACGTGAGCTATTTCATGCGCCATCAGGCCGACGAAATCGCCTGGCACACCCGGGTGCTGACCCGCCAGATCTCACAATCAGGCGGATCCTCCCCGGCTCATGCAGACGGCAAAACCATCGTTCGCGCCCGGCTCTCGCCGGCTGGGGAAGGCTTGCAGGTCCTGGTGTATGCGGCCGACCAACACGACCTGTTTGCGCGCATCTGCGGTTACTTTGATACGTCCGACTTCAGCATTCTGGATGCGCGCGTGCACACCACACGGGACGGACACGCGCTCGACACCTTCCAGGTGGTGGCACCCACGCTGTCCGACCACTACCGCGAACTGATTGCCATGGTGGAAAACAACCTCGCGCGCACCATCGACGAGCGTGGTCCTTTGCCAGCGCCCACCAAAGGACGCCTTTCGCGCCGGGTCAAGAATTTCCCTGTCAACCCACGCGTCGACCTGCGGCCAGACGAGAAGGCTCAGCGCTGGCTGCTGAGCGTCTCGGCCAGCGACCGGGCGGGTCTGCTCTACTGCATCTCGCGCGTGCTTGCCCGCCACGACATCAGCGTCCAACTGGCCAAGATCACCACCTTGGGCGAGCGCGTTGAAGACACGTTCCTGATCAGCGGGCCGCAACTGCAGGTCAACCGCCGACAGATCGAAATCGAAACCGAACTCCTGGAAACATTGGAGGGATAGTCGCGACCACCCTGCAAGGGGTGCGGCAGACCTGCAGTTCAGTCATCCTCCACCGCCAAGCCGGGAAACAGCACTTCGGTAAAGCCAAACCGGGAAAAATCGCGCATGCGCATGGGATAGAGCTTTCCCCAGAGGTGGTCACATTCGTGCTGCACCACGCGGGCATGGAAACCATCAACGGTGCGATCAATGGCCTGCCCTTGCGCATCAAAGCCCTGATAGCGAATGCGCTGCCACCGGGGCACCACACCCCGCATGCCCGGCACGGAAAGGCAACCCTCCCATCCGTCCTCCTCCTCATCCCCCAGAGGCGTGATCACCGGATTGATCAGCACCGTGCGAGGCACCAGCGGCGCATCCGGATAGCGGGGATTGACACTCTCCCTGCCAAACACCACCACTTGCAAGTCCACGCCAATCTGCGGCGCGGCGAGCCCGGCCCCCTCGGCCGCCGCCATGGTTTCTTCCAAATCCACGATGAGCTGGTGAAGCGCCGGTGTACTGAATTCACGCACAGGCTGCGCCAGGCGAAGGAGACGAGCGTCTCCCATTTTGAGAATGGTGTGTACGGTCATGACGGAAAAGGGGCATTGGCCTGGAGCCTGATGCGCGAGCGGATGGTTGAGCCGGGTTCATTGTCATACAGCTTTGAATCGACCGCTGCGGTTGTCCACTGGGTCAGTTTGCATGCACCGCGCTGAGAATCCGGTGCACACAAGCCCTAGACTACAGGGCTGCCTCATGCCTCCCACTTCCATGTCCGCACATTCCTTTGCCTTGAGGGCCTTGCGCCACGCCATCCTGGGCCTCGTTGTCTCTCTGAGCTCGGCACATGCGACCATCGAGCAGGCAAAGACAGCAGCCTCAACCCCTGCTGCGGTTGCACCAGCCGCCGCAGAACCCTCGTCGTCGGCGCAGGCCCTGTTCTCGCGCACAAAAGACGGCATCGTCCAGGTGCGGGTGCTGCTGTCCAGCGCAAATGAACAGTCCTCCCTCGGCTCCGGGTTCCTGGTGCGCGACGACGGCGATCAGGGTGCCTGGGTGGTCACCAACTACCACGTGATCTCTGCGCTGGCCATCCATCCCGAGCGCTACAGGATGGAGCTCCGGGGCACCAACCAGCGTGTGGTGGAAGCCGAACTGGTGGCCATTGATGTGATTCACGATCTGGCGGTTCTGCGCACCAAGCCGTCTGCCCAATCGCCCGCACCCGCCTGGCCGGTGCTCACCTTGAGTGATCAGTCCCTTGTGCAGGGTTCACCGGTGTTTTCACTGGGCAATCCGCTGGAACTGGGCTTCCTGATTTCGGAAGGCATCTACAACGGTTTGGTCGAAACCCGCTTGTACGAGCAGATGCTTTTCTCCGGCTCCATCAACTCAGGCATGAGCGGTGGGCCAGCGATTGACCAGCGCGGCCAGGTCGTGGGCGTGAACGTGGCCACCCGACGTGATGGCCAGCAGCTGAGTTTTCTCGTGCCGGTGCGCTACGCGAAGTTATTGCTGGAGCGCTCCTGGGCGGCGCCGCCACAGGTCGAATGGCGCAGTCAGATCGCCCTGCAACTGCTCGAGCATCAGCAGTTCGTGACCCAGAAAATGCTGAACCAGCAGGCGCCACCCATTGCAGATGGGCAGCGAAACCAGACCGCAGGTTTCTCGTCACAGTCGCTCGTGGGTCGTTCGGTGCCCACCCTGCACGGCACGCTCACCCGGTGCTGGGCCCAAGGGCGTGATGTCGAGCGATTGCGCTATTCGCGTGACCGGTTGAATTGCAGCCTGAAGGAGGACGTCTTTGTGCGCGACAGCCTCTACACGGGCACCCTGGAAATCGAACACAACCTGCTGCGCAACGACCAGCTCGCCACGCCCCAGTTTCTGGCATTGGGCAACGGCATGGGGTACCTGAGGAGTGGTCAGACAGGTGAACTGACACCCAACCGCTGCACGGACGCCTACATACAGGGCGGCGAACGCACCTACCGTGCGGCCATCTGCGTGCGCGCCTACCGCAAGTTTCCGGGTCTCTACGACTACACCGTGCAAGCCACCCAGGTGGACGATGCGCGCGAGCGGCTGAGCAGCCAGTTGAGCCTGCGCGGATTTTCTTTCGACAACGCCCAGCAACTGGGGCAGCTGTTTCTGGAGCGTCTGCGATGAAATGGTTTGTCGAACATCTGCACCGCGACGGCTCGGTGCTGGCCCGTGTTCCGGTGCAAGGGGACGTGTTCCGGATTGGCCGCGCGCTGGACAACGATCTGGTGCTGGACGACCTGCACACCGCCGCTCACCACGCCACACTGCAGCCGGGCACCGACGGCACCGCCAGTTTGCACGACCTCGGCAGCAAGAACGGCATTGCGACCGCCAAGGGCAAGCGCCGCCAGGCCTTGCTCATCACCGACGAACAACCGGTTCGAGTCGGACAGCAGCTCATCCGGGTGCGCTGCAGCGATTGGCCACTGGCGCCAGAAATCGCCCTGAGCGCCGGCCGCTTTGGTGTCTGGGCGACGCTCGCCCTGCTGGGGGTCGTGGCCTATTCACTCTGGGAGCTGTGGTTAATGGATGTGCAGGACAAGTCGCCGCCCTATCTCTACGGCATCAGCGGGGTCGTCGGTGCCGTGGCGCTGTGGAGCACGGCCTATGCGGTGTTCGGACGGCTCATCAGTGGCGCGGATCGCTTCACCACCCATCTCTTGATCGCCTGCAGCGGCTATCTCGCAGCAGCGGTCACCAGCGACCTTCTGGACGGCCTGGCATTTGCCGCAGGATGGGTGTGGCCGCTGCAGATCGCACAGTACGTTTTGATCGGGGTCGTTGCGATCACGGTGAGAGCCCATCTGCGACAGGCAGATCCCAGACACTGGCCCACCACGCGCTGGGCCTGGGCGCTGGTGACGTTGGCCGTGCTTTTCGTGCCGCTGACGCAGGAGTGGATTTCCAACCGCCAGCTGACATCGATTCAGACCATGGACGTCCTGTCGTACCCCTCGTTGCGAATGGTGGCACCGACCTCGATCACTGATTTCACGCAAAAGGCGACCGTGCTGCAGCAACGGGCCGACCTGGCCAAAGAACAGGAAGCCGGTGCGGAAGAGGCCGAGGATGATGAATGACGGGATGCGGCGCTGAAGGCTGGCCGACCAGACGCCGAGATACTGTGTGAGCCTTTCACTTGCAGACGCATGCTCTGAGACTCGATCGGGTTCAGATCCGGATCGCTGCTAGCTTCCGCCATCCAGCATCGCAAGCATGCCTGCTTCGTCCAGAACCGGCACGCCCAGCTCCACGGCCTTGTCCAGCTTGCTGCCTGCCTCGGCGCCCGCCACCACGTAGCTGGTCTTCTTGCTCACGGAGCCGGCCACCTTGGCGCCGGCAGCCTCCAGCCGTTCCTTGGCCTGCTCGCGACTCAGCGTGGGAAAGGTGCCCGTCAACACAAAGGTCTTGCCAGCAAGGGGCTGGGGCGCGCGTTCGGCGGGCTCACCCTCTTCCCAATGCAGACCACAGGCGCGCAGCTGCTCCACCACCTTGAGGTTGTGTGGCTGATCAAAAAAGGTGCGCACGCTTTGCGCCACCACCGGCCCCACGTCATTCACTTCGAGCAGCTGTTCCGTGCTGGCGGCCATGATGCGGTCCAGGCTGCCAAAGTGACGCGCCAGATCCTTGGCGGTGGTTTCGCCCACGTGCCGAATGCCCAGGCCAAACAGAAATCGCGGGAGCGTGGTCTGTTTGGACTTCTCCAGCGCAGAGACGATGTTCTGGGCGGATTTGTCGGCCATGCGGTCGAGCTGAGCGAGAGCGGTGAAGCCCAGGCGGTACAGGTCGGGCAAGGTCTTGACAAGGCCAGCATCCACCAATTGCTCCACCAGCTTGTCGCCCAGTCCTTCCACCTCCACTGCCCGTCGCTGGGCAAAGTGAAGAATGGCCTGCTTGCGCTGGGCACCACAGAACAGACCACCGGTACAACGGTAATCGGCTTCACCCTCCTCGCGAACGGCGGCGCTCCCGCAAACGGGGCATTGTCTGGGCATGGAAAAGGGTTCTGCGTTTGCGTTGCTGCGCCGATCCAACAGCACCGACACCACCTCGGGAATCACGTCGCCGGCGCGGCGCACGATCACCGTGTCACCCACCCGAACGTCCTTGCGGCGCGCTTCGTCCTCGTTGTGCAAGGTGGCGTTGGTCACCGTCACGCCCCCCACAAACACGGGTGCCAGCTTGGCCACGGGCGTGAGCTTGCCGGTGCGGCCCACCTGCACGTCGATGGCCAGCACGGTGGTGAGCTGTTCTTGCGCGGGGTACTTGTGCGCCACCGCCCAACGCGGTTCACGACTAACAAAGCCCAGCTGTTTCTGCAGTGCGAGCGAGTTCACCTTGTAGACCACGCCATCGATGTCGTAAGGCAACTGGTCACGGGCCGCGCCAATGCGCTGGTGAAACGCCACCAGCTCGTCCGCACCGGTGCAAAGCGCCGTCTGCTCTGCCACCGGAAACCCCCAGGCCTTGAGGCGCATGAGCATTTCATGGTGGGTGCCAAACTCAGGCCCACCCTGGTCCGGTGGGGTGATCTCGCCCAGGCCATAGGCGAAAAAACGCAGGGGACGCTGCGCAGCGATGGCGGAGTCATGCTGGCGGACGGCGCCTGCTGCGGCGTTGCGCGGGTTCACGAAGGTCTTTTCGCCCTTGGCGCCCGCCGCGATTCGGTTGCGCTGGCGTTCGTTGAGCGCATCAAAATCGTCGCGGCGCATGTAGATCTCGCCCCGCACCTCGAGCACGGGGGGCACATCCTTGGGTAGCCTCAAGGGCACCGACTTCACGGTACGCAGGTTGTGGGTCACATCTTCACCCACTTGGCCATCGCCACGCGTGGCCGCCAGCACCAGCACACCATCCTCGTAGCGAAGGCTCATGGCCAGGCCATCGAACTTGAGTTCGGCCACATACGCCACCGCCGGATCGCCTTCTTTCAGACCTAGCGCACGACGCACGCGGCTGTCAAATTTGCGTGCCCCGCTGGGTTCGGTGTCGGTCTCGGTATTGATCGAGAGCATGGGCATGCGGTGCCGCACCGCCACCAACTCGTCCAGCACGCGTCCACCCACCCGCTGCGTGGGCGAATCGGAGGTGAGCAGTTCGGGGTGCCGCGCTTCCAATGCCTGAAGCTCGCGAAAAAGGCGGTCGTACTCCGCGTCAGGAATTTCAGGATCGTCGAGCGTGTAGTAGCGGTAGGCGTGGTGATGGAGCTGCTCACGCAAGGCGGCAGCCCGGGCGGCTGGCGACACGTCAGAAGAAAAAAGGTCAGGTGTGCTCATGCAAAAAGATCACGCTTGGGTTGTGGGCAAGTCCGACCGGGGGTCCCTTCAGGGAAGACCGGCGCGTCGCGTTGGCCCGTTTTGATGCGCCACACACGCAGGGCTTCAGGCCATGCCGATGCGTCAGGAAAAGAGCCGTCGGGCCTGTGGAGAGCCCGCAGAAAGATCGCGACTGTCCAGCGCATCGTAGAGGCTCTCCAGGTCGGCGCCGATGCTGTCCATGGTTTCGATCGAAAGCAGCTGACCAGCGTCATCGGTGATCACCCCGTCCATGGCCTCGGCCAGCGCGATGGCCGCCTGGCGCATGCGCTGGAACGGCTGTTCGCTGCGCGGCACATGGGTCACCTCCAGCGCCAGCGCCACTTCGCGCAGCGCGGTCTGTTCCGGGTCCTCGGCCATGGCCGCCTGGGAATCGAACGTCAGGCTCAGGATGGGTGCCTTGCCGCCCTGGCTGCCCGGCAGCACCATGCGACCAGGCAACACACCAGCCACAAATCCGATTTGAGCCGCGTTTTGCGTCAGGTAACCCGGGCTCCAGGCGGCCCGGCGGGCGCGCAGGGTGAAGCCAAGTTGCGCGTCGTGCCCGCTGGCGAATGCGTCGAGCTCGCGCGCGCGGGCCACCTCGGCGCGCATGTCGGGAAAATCCGGGTTGGCGCCCACGGCGTCCGCATAGGCCTGCGCCTTCACCACAAACTCAGAAAACTCGATGTCGTTGAGCGGGCCGGCCCGATTGGCCAGTTGCACACCGGCCTGCAACACGCGGTAGCGCTGCCCCGGCCGCGGCGTCTCCCATTCGCCGGTCTCTTCGCACTGGGCTTCCACGGCAAAGGGCTTGCTTCCCACGCGGCGAGTGCCCGGCATCGCGGCCAGCAGCGCATCGCCGGAAACCTGGTTTTCCAGCAGCAGCGGCGTGATGACATCGATCAGCGCGTCAAGTCCGGGCCGTTTTTCCGGTGCGGTGATCACGTGGTTAAGCGTGACCGGCACCGCCGGGGGAACGACTGAGACAGGGGCGACAGAAGGGGCGACTGGCGCCACAAGTGCCAGTTGCTGTTCGGATGTGGCGCCAGACAGCGGGTTCACGGTGCCCCCTTCAGCCAGCACAGGCGCATCGTCCAGCACGGGTTCGATCCGTTGGGCCAGCCGGTCCTCGGGCAAATCGGTATCGACAAACGCGCGCGGCCCTTGTTGGCCCGCCTCGGTGCCCGGCGCATCCTGCGGCCACTCGCGCGCCGTGCGTGGTGCGCTCTTGCTGGTCAGCCAAGCGTTGTAAGCCACCACCCCCGCCAGCACGAGGCCGCCAATGATGGCCAGACTGATTTGAAGTGAACTCATGGTGTTCTCGACCCGTGCTCAGGTGGATTCCAGCATGCCAGCGGCGGACTCCATGTCCACCGCCACGATGCGCGAAACGCCCTGCTCCTGCATGGTCACGCCAATCAGTTGTTCGGCCATCTCCATGGCGATCTTGTTGTGGCTGATGAACAGGAACTGCGTCTCCTTCGACATCGCGGTCACCAGTTTCGCATAGCGTTCGGTGTTGGCGTCATCCAGCGGTGCGTCCACCTCGTCCAGCAGACAGAAGGGGGCGGGGTTGAGCTGGAAGATGGCGAAGACCAGGGCGATGGCGGTCAGCGCCTTTTCACCACCCGAGAGCAAGTGAATGGTCTGGTTCTTTTTGCCCGGCGGCTGGGCCATCACCTGCACGCCGGCATCCAGAATCTCCTCGCCCGTCATCACCAGTCTGGCGTTGCCACCGCCGAACAGCTCGGGGAACATCCTGCCGAAGTGCGTGTTGACCGTGGCGAACGTGCTGCCCAGCAAATCCCGGGTTTCGTTGTCGATCTTCTTGATGGCGTCTTCCAGCGTGGTCATGGCCTCGTTGAGGTCGGCACACTGCGCATCCAGGAACACCTTGCGCTCGCTCGCCGCCGTGAGTTCATCCAGCGCGGCCAGGTTCACGGCACCCAGTGCCTGAATGTCGCGGTGGATGCGGTCGATCTCACCCTGCATGCCGGCCAGGCGCACATTGCCTTCCTGAACACTCTGGGCCACGGCGGCCAGGTCCGCCTGGGCTTCTTCCAGCAACTGGCTGTACTGCTCCACACCCAGCCGGGCGGCCTGCTCCTTGAGCTGGAAATCAGTGATGCGGGTGCGCAGGGGCTCCAGTTCGCGTTCGAGCTGAAGGCGTCGTTCGTCGCTGGCTCGCAGCTTCGAGGTGAGGTCGTCGTACTGGCTGCGCAACGCGCCCAGCGCCTGCTCGCGCTCGAGCTTCGTGGCCAACGCGTTCTGCAGCCCGGCCTGCGCCGCAGCGTCGTTGAGGCGACCGAGCTCTTCGGTGGCGCGCTGCTCCTCATCGGCCAGCGATTTTTCCTGCGAGGCAGCGGTCTCCAGGGAGCGCTGCAATTCCGCCTGGCGCGCCTGGAGGCTGCGCAGAGCGAAAGTGGCCTCTTGTGCGGTGCGTTCCAGGGAGCGCTGCTGTTCACGCGCCTGATTCAAAGCGCGTTCGGCTGCGATGACCGTATCGTCCAACTGGGCGTGCCGCTCCTGACTGTCTGCCAGTTGCATGTCGAGCTCTTCAAAACGCGCTTCAGCGGTCACGCGCCGCTCCTGCAGTTCGTCGAGTTGCGCGTCCACCTCGGCCAGGTCGGCGTTGATCTGCTCGCTGCGTGCTCGGGTCTGCTCGGCCAGTTGCGTCAGGCGCAGGGCCTCGACCTGCAGTTCGTGGGCCCGGCTGCGCGATTCGGCGGCTTCACGCCGGGCACTCACCAGCCGCTGCGAGGCATCGGTGTAGGCGGCCTCTGCGCGAACCAGGCCGGCACGTGCCTGCTCATTGATCAGCACCTGGGCCTTGAGCTGCTTCTCGATGTTTTCGATTTCCTGCGCACGCGCCAGCAAGCCGGCCTGCTCGCTGTCGGGCGCGTAAAAGCTCACGCTGTGCGCCGTGACCGCGTGACCGCTGGCGACAAAGATCACTTCACCGGGCTGCAACTGGTCGCGCTGCGCCATCGCTTCTTCCAGGCTGGGCGCAGTCAGGCAACCGTGCAGCCACTCGCCCAGCAGGGCCTGCTGGCCCGCATCGTTCAGGCGCAGCCAGGCGGCCAGCGGCTTGAGCCCTGTGGTGGACCCCGGCGCAGCACCGCCCGCGGGCGGGCTGTAGAACGCCAGCTTGGCTGGTGGTGCGTCGGCGCCGAAAGCCCGCACCATGTCCAGGCGCGAGACTTCAAGGGCCCCCAGGCGTTCGCGCAGCGCGGCTTCGAGGGCGTTTTCCCAGCCGGTCTCGATGTGAATGCGGCTCCACAGGCCCTGCAGGCTGTCGAGCCCGTGCTTGGCCAGCCAGGGCTTCAGTTTGCCGTCGGTCTTGACCTTCTCCTGCAGCGCCTTGAGCGCCTCCATGCGCGCCGAAAAATCGGCCTGCCTGGCGGATTCCTGGTTCACCGCTTGCTGCGCGGCCCGCCGCGCTTCGTCCAGCTGGGGCACGCTGTCCTGCAGCTCGTGCAGCACGGCGTCGTTCAGGTCGGCCGCTTCCTGCGCACTGGCGAGCTGGCTTTGTGCCTCCAGCACCCTTGCCTCGTCGGGCGCGGCGAGCGCACTCCGATCTGCGATCAGCTTTTCACGACGCTGGTTGAGCGAACGGCTCTGTTCTTCGATATTGCGCTGCTCCGCAGCCAGCACCTGAATCTGCTGCTGCACCTGCGAGACGCTGGCACGCTGCTCGTTGGCACGGGCCTGGGCCTGGCGCAGGCTGTCTTCCAGCGCAGGCAGGGCACCCGATTGTTCTTCGCCCTGCGCCGCCAGCACGACCGACTGGTCTTCCGCCACGACCATGCTTTCCGCCAGTTGCTCCAGCTCCACAGCAGCATCTTCGCTTCGCGTGGACCAGGAGGCGATCTGCTCCTTCAATTGCACCAGGCGCTGTTCCACCCGGGTGCGCCCCTCCACCACGAAGCGGATCTCGGCTTCAAGCTTACCCACCTCGGCACTGGCTTCATACAGCCGGCCCTGTGCCTGATTGACCTGATCACCCGCTGCGTAGTGCGCCTGGCGGATGGTTTCCAATTCGGATTCGATGCGCCGCAGATCGGCGGTGCGGGCCTCCAGGTCGTTGACCGCCTGGGCCGCGTCGGTCTTCACCTTCACCTGATCGGCCTCGGCTTCGCTGCGCTTCAGAAACCACAGCTGGTGCTGCTTGAGCGTGACACTGGCTTGCAGCTGGTTGTACTTCGCCGCCACCTCGGCCTGCTTTTCCAGCTTGTCCAGGTTGGCGTTGAGCTCCCGAAGGATGTCTTCGACCCGGGTGAGGTTCTCGCGCGTGTCGGCCAGACGGTGGGCCGTTTCGCGGCGGCGTTCCTTGTATTTGGAAACACCCGCGGCCTCTTCCAGGAACAGCCGCAGTTCTTCGGGCTTGCTCTCGATGATGCGGCTGATCGTGCCCTGACCGATGATGGCGTAGGCGCGCGGTCCCAGCCCGGTGCCCAGAAACACGTCCTGCACGTCGCGGCGGCGCACCGGCTGGTTGTTGATGTAGTAGCTGCTGGTGCCATCGCGCGTGAGCACGCGCTTGACCGCGATTTCGCCAAACTGTCCCCATTGCCCGCCGGCCCGGTGGTCGCTGTTGTCAAACACCAGCTCCACGCTGGAGCGGCTGGCCGGCTTGCGGGTGTTGGTGCCGTTGAAAATCACGTCCTGCATGGACTCACCACGCAGTTCGCTGGCCTTGGACTCGCCCAGCACCCAGCGCACCGCGTCCATGATGTTGGACTTGCCGCAGCCATTGGGCCCCACCACGCCCACCAGTTGGCCCGGCAGCATGAAGTTGGTGGGTTCGGCGAAAGACTTGAAGCCTGAGAGCTTGATGGAGTTGAGACGCACGGGCTGCTTGGATTCGAAAAGAGGGGAAGCACCCACCGGAGCAGGCACAGCGGGGAAATGATACCCCGCGACAGCAGGCTGAAAGTACACACTTCGATACCCCGGCGTGAGGATTGCCGCGCGTCAGGCCCGCCCCACGGATAATTGCGGGATGAATCCGCTTCTCTCCCGCCTCCAGCCCTATCCTTTTGAGCGTCTGCGCAAACTTTTTGAGGGCGTCACGCCCAACCCTGCGTTCGAACCCATCAGCCTGGGCATTGGCGAGCCCAAGCACGCGGCACCTGAATTCCTCAAACAATCGCTGTCCGCTGCGCTGGACAACGGCCTGAGCAACTACCCCGCCACCGCAGGAACGCCTGCCCTGAAACAGGCCTGCGCCCGCTGGCTGATGCGACGCTACGGCGTGAGTGTGGATCCGTCGACACAGGTGCTGCCGGTGAACGGCTCGCGCGAAGCCCTGTTCGCCTTTGCCCAGACCGTGCTGGACCCCTCACAACCCGGCGCCACGGTGGTGTTTCCCAATCCGTTCTATCAAATCTACGAAGGTGCGGCGCTGCTGGGCGGTGCGCAGCCGCACTATGTGGCGAGCGACCCGAAGCGCAATTTCGCGGCCGACTGGGCCAGCGTTCCAGAAGCTGTCTGGGCGCGAACGCTGTTGCTGTTCGTGTGTTCACCAGGCAATCCGGCGGGCGCCGTAATGCCCCTGGACGAATGGCGCACGCTGTTTGAACTCAGCGACCGCCATGGCTTCGTGATCGCGTCCGACGAGTGTTACAGCGAAATCTATTTCCGCGACGAACCCCCGCTGGGTGGGCTGGAAGCAGCCAAACTGCTCGGACGCACCGACTTCCAGCGCCTGATGTGTTTCACCAGCCTGTCCAAGCGCAGCAACGTGCCCGGCCTGCGCAGTGGCTTTGTGGCTGGCGACGCGGCGCTCATCAAGCCCTTTCTGCTGTACCGCACCTACCACGGTGGCGCCATGTGCCCCGCCGTCCAGGCCGCCAGCGCCGCTGCGTGGGCCGACGAAACCCATGTGGAAGACAACCGTCGCCAGTACCGGGACAAGTTTGCGCAGGTCACGCCGGTGCTGGCGGAGGTGCTGGACGTAGCGCTGCCGGACGCTTCTTTCTATCTCTGGGCCGGCGTACCCGCATCGTTTGAACACCGGGTGCCTGGACTGAGCGCGGACGAGGCCTTTTCGCAGGCCCTGTTGGCTCAATACAATGTCACGGTTCTGCCCGGCAGCTACCTGGCCCGTGAATTTGGTGGTGTCAACCCGGGCAAGGGGCGCGTTCGCATGGCCCTGGTGGCCGAAACCGCGGAATGCCTGGAGGCCGCCCGCCGCATCGCCGAATTCGTCACCCGCAACGCCTGAGACGCACAGGTCGACTTTTTTACTTTCTACAAGCCTTATGACTCAACAACTGCAATCACTGATCGACAACGCCTGGGACAACCGGGCCGAGCTCTCTCCAGCCACGGCACCCAAGGAGGTCATGGACGCCGTGGAACACGTCATCGCCGAACTCAACTCGGGCAAGCTGCGCGTGGCCACACGGGAAGCGGTGGGTCAGTGGACGGTGCACCAGTGGGTGAAGAAGGCGGTGCTGCTGTCGTTCCGCCTGAAGGACAACGAGATCATGCGCAGTGGCGACCTCGCCTTCTACGACAAAGTCTCCACCAAGTTCGCCCACCTGTCCGACGCTGAAATGAAGGCCACTGGCGTGCGGGTGGTGCCGCCTGCGGTTGCGCGCCGCGGCAGTTTCATCGGCAAAGGGGCCATCCTGATGCCCAGCTACGTGAACATTGGCGCCTATGTGGATGAAGGCTCCATGGTGGACACGTGGGCCACCGTGGGTTCATGCGCCCAGGTGGGCAAGAACGTGCACCTCTCTGGCGGCGTCGGCCTGGGTGGTGTGCTGGAACCCCTTCAGGCCAACCCCACCATCATTGAGGACAACTGCTTCATCGGCGCGCGCTCCGAGGTGGTCGAAGGCGTGATCGTGGAAGAAAACTCGGTGATCTCCATGGGTGTGTACATCGGACAGAGCACACCGATCTACGACCGCGCCACCGGCGAAATCAGCTACGGCCGGATTCCGGCGGGTTCGGTCGTCATCAGCGGCAGCCTGCCCAAGGACGGCGGCAAGTACAGCCTGTATGCTGCGATCATCGTCAAACGCGTCGACGCCCAGACCCGTGCCAAGACCAGCCTGAACGATCTCCTGCGTCCCTAAAGATAAAGACAGACCGTTTTCCAGTTTCCTGAAAGGCAACACATGAGCAGCGGAACGATGGAGCGCATCCTGCGCCTGATGGCTGAGAAGAAGGCGTCCGACGTCTATCTGTCGGCGCACGCGCCGGCGATGATCAAGATCAACGGACAGACCATCCCCATCAACAGCCAAGTGCTGCCGCCGGAAGCACCCCGCAATCTGCTGGCCGAAATCGTCCCGCCCACCCGCATTGAAGAGTTGCAGGAAACCGGCGAACTCAACATGGCCGTGCCGCTGGATGGTGTGGGCAACTTCCGGGTCAGCGCCTTCCGCCAGCGCAACAACTACGCCGTGGTGATGCGTTTTGTGCCCAGTGAAATCCCTTCGCTCGATTCGCTCAACGTCGCGCCGGTGCTCGCCGAACTGGTCATGGAGAAGCGCGGTCTGGTGTTGATGGTGGGCGCCACGGGCGCCGGCAAAAGCACGACGCTGGCCGCCATGATCGATCACCGCAACGAGCGGGCGACCGGGCACATCCTCACGGTGGAGGACCCGATCGAGTACATGTACCGCAACAAGAAGTCGGTGGTGAACCAGCGCGAGGTCGGCTCCGACACCGCGTCCTTGCAGGTTGCACTCAAGAACGCCCTCCGGCAGGCACCCGACGTGATCCTGATTGGTGAGATCCGCGACCGGGAAACCATGTCGGCTGCGATTGCCTACGCTCAGTCTGGCCACCTCTGCCTGGCCACCATGCACGCCAACAACAGCTACCAAGCCCTCAACCGCATCTTGAGCTTCTACCCTGTCGAGGTGCGCCCCACCATGCTGGGCGACCTCGCCGCCGCCCTGCGGTCAGTGGTGTCCCAGCGCCTGTTGCGCACCCACACCGGCGGCCGCGTGCCGGCCATGGAGGTCATGCTCAACACCGCATTGATTGCCGATCTGATCCAGAAGGCCGACTTCTCCGGCGTGCGCGAGGCCATGGAGAAGTCCCTGGCCGAAGGTTCGCAGAGCTTCGAACAGGACATCGCCCGCCTGGTGAATGACGGCGTGATCGCTCGCAATGAGGGCCTCGCCCACGCCGACTCGCCCAACAACCTGATGTGGCGCCTGCAAAACGACTTCAACGCCAGCAAGTCCAATCTGTCCGCCACGCCCACCGAAGAAGAGCACAGCGACAGCGCGACCTTTACCGAGTTCACGCTCGACGTCAAATTCTGATGACCGCCACCCTGCGACTGACCGAACAACTCATCTCACGACCTTCCGTCACACCGCAGGACGAGGGCTGTCAGGCCGTGATCGGCGAGCGCCTGTCCGCGCTGGGCTTCAACTGCGAAACCATCGAAAGCGGCCCACCCGAGTTCCGGGTGACCAACCTGTGGGCGCGCCTGGGCCAGGGCAAAAACCCCACCCTGGTTTTTGCTGGACATACCGACGTGGTGCCCACAGGCCCGCAAGACCAGTGGAGCAGCCCACCCTTCACCCCATCGCACCGCGACGGGAAGCTGTATGGCAGAGGGTCCAGCGACATGAAAACCTCGCTGGCGGCCATGGTGGTCGCCTGTGAAGAGTTCATTGCACAGAACGCCCACCCTCCCATCGACATCGCCTTCCTGCTCACCAGTGACGAAGAAGGTCCTGCGCTGGATGGCACAGTGGTGGTTTGCCGCGAATTGCAGAAGCGCCGCGAGCGCCTGGACTGGTGCATCGTGGGCGAACCCACCTCGGTGGAACGCACCGGCGACATGATCAAGAACGGGCGGCGCGGCACCATGAGTGGCAAGCTCACGGTCAAGGGTGTGCAGGGGCACATCGCCTACCCCCATCTGGCGCGTAACCCCATTCACATGGTCGCACCCGCGCTCGCTGAACTCACCGCCACGGAGTGGGACCGGGGAAACGATTTCTTTCCGCCCACCAGCTGGCAGGTGAGCAACATCCATGGGGGCACCGGGGCCAGCAACGTGATCCCGGGCACGATGGTGATCGATTTCAACTTCCGCTTCTGCACCGAATCCACACCCGACGACTTGCAGCAGCGCACCGCCGCCGCGCTTCACCGGCATGGTCTGAAGGCCGAGGTCGACTACGACCTGCAATGGACGGTGGGCGGCCTGCCCTTTTTGACCCCCCCGGGCGATCTGGTGGACGCGGTGCGCCTGGCCATCGAACTCGAGACCGGCATCAGCACCCAGCTTTCCACCACCGGTGGTACCAGCGATGGGCGCTTCATCGCGCAGGTCTGCCCTCAGGTTATTGAAGTGGGTCCGCCGAATGCCACGATCCACAAGATCGATGAACACGTGGCACTGGCCGACATCGAGCCCTTGAAGAACATCTACCGACGCACGCTGGAGAATCTGGCTGCCGGTACCGATGACCGGCGCTGAATGCCCATGATCCTGAAAGATCTCATTTCGTGGGCGCATGCGCAGCTTGACGAAGCCCGCTTGTCCTACGGCCACGGCACAGACAACGCGCACGATGAAGCCGCGTGGCTGGTGCTCTGGCAACTGGGGCTGCCGCTCGACACCGATCTCGATGAGCATGCCGACCTGACGGTGAGCCCCGAAGCGACACAGGCCACCGAAGCGCTGATCAAGAAGCGTATCGAATCCCGAAAGCCGACGGCCTACCTCACACGCGAGGCCTGGCTGCAGGGCCTGCCGTTCTATGTGGATGAGCGTGCCATTGTTCCTCGAAGCTTCATCGCCGAGCTGATCGCCGACGGCGGCATCGACCCCTTCCTGGGCGCGCACACGCAATCAGTGCTTGACCTGTGCACGGGCAACGGCAGCCTGGCCGTGCTGGCGGCCATGGCCTGGCCTGAAGTGCTTGTGACCGGCGCCGACCTCTCGCCCGATGCCTTGGAAGTCGCGCGCATCAATGTCGAAAGGCACCACATGGAAGACCGCATTCAGCTGGTGCTGTCCGACGGGCTGTCTGAATGCCCCGGGCCATACGACCTGATCATCTGCAACCCACCCTACGTCAATACGCAGAGCATGAAGTCGCTCCCAGCCGAGTTCCGAGCTGAACCAGCGCTCGCGCTGGCCGGCGGCGAAGACGGCATGGATTTCGTGCGACATCTGCTGGCAGACGCGCCGACCCGCATGAGCCCCAATGGTGTGCTCGTGCTGGAAATCGGTCATGAGCGTACGCATTTTGAGGCCGCCTTTCCTCGGCTGGAGGCCATCTGGCTCAGCACCAGTGCTGGCGACGACCAGGTGCTGCTGCTCACCCGGGACGACCTGCGGCCATGACCTTGTGGCTTCAGCGCAGCACCGTCCAATGATTTCGGGCCAACCCGCCATTTCTTGACCGGCACCGCCCTGCGCCGCGAGGACGCGGCCAACTCCCTATTGCTTTCCCTTTGTCATGATCACCCTCAAAAATGTTGTTCTTCGCCGCGGTGTGAAGGTCCTGCTCGATGGCGCCTCCTGCGTGATCAACCCGGGCGAAAAAGTCGGCCTGGTCGGTCGAAACGGCGCGGGCAAGTCCAGCCTGTTCGGCCTGCTCAACCACACCCTTCACGAAGACAAGGGCGACTTCTACGTGCCACCACAATGGCGCATGGCCCAGGTGGCCCAGGACATGCCGGAGACCGACCAGACGGCCACACAGTTCGTGATCGAAGGCGACGTGACCTTGCTCGCGGCACAACAGGAAGTGACCGCCTCGGAAGAAAGCGGCGATGGTGAACGCATGGCCCACGCCTACATGGCCCTGCACGATGCCGGTGCCCACGATGCGCCGGCCCGCGCACAGGCACTGATTCTTGGACTCGGTTTTCGTACCGACGAGCTCGAACGCCCCGTGAACAGCTTTTCCGGTGGCTGGCGCATGCGCCTGCAGCTGGCGCGGGCGCTCATGTGCCCCAGCGAGCTCCTGCTGCTCGACGAACCGACCAACCACCTGGATCTGGATGCCCTGGTCTGGCTGGAAGCCTGGCTCAAGCGCTATGAAGGTACGATGCTCGTGATCAGCCACGACCGCGAATTTCTGGATGCCGTCACCAATGTCACGGTGCATATTCACAATGCCCAACTGACGCGCTACGGCGGCAACTACAGCCGCTTTGAAGACATGCGGGCTGAACAGATGGCCTTGCAGCAATCGGCCTTTGCCAAGCAGCAGGAAAAGATGGCCCACCTGCAGAAATTCATCGATCGTTTCAAGGCCAAAGCCAGCAAGGCCAAGCAGGCGCAAAGCCGTGTCAAGGCGCTGGAGCGCATGGAGAAGATCGGGCCGGTGCTCGCCGATGCCGAGTTCACCTTCGAATTTGCCGAGCCACAGAACCTGCCCAATCCGATGCTGGCCATGAGCGATGCCAGCTTCGGCTACCCACCACCCGACGAAGGCAGTGAACCCACCGTCATCGTGCGCAACATCAGCCGCTCGGTACTGGCGGGCCAGCGCATCGGCATTCTCGGTGCCAACGGGCAAGGCAAGTCCACTGTGGTCAAGACCATCGCCCGCGACCTGCACCCGCTTGCCGGGCAGATCACCGAAGGCAAGGGCCTCAATATCGGCTATTTCGCCCAGCAGGAACTGGACGTGCTGCGGCCGGCCGACACGCCGCTGGAACACATGATCCGCCTGGTTCGCGAGTGCACGGCAGAGGGACGCCTGAGCGGCCAGCCCACCCGCGAGCAGGACCTGCGCAGCTTCCTCGGCAACTTCAACTTCACGGGCGACCAGGTCAAGCAGTCGGTGGGTAGCATGAGCGGCGGCGAAAAAGCGAGGCTGGTGCTGTGCATGATCGTCTGGCAGCGCCCCAACCTGCTGCTGCTGGACGAACCCACCAACCACCTGGACCTGGCCACCCGCGAGGCCCTGTCGGTGGCCCTCAACGAGTTCGAAGGCACCGTGATGCTGGTGAGCCACGACCGCGCCCTGCTGCGCGCGGTGTGCGACGAATTCTGGCTGGTGTCGCGCGGTGGTATCGAACCGTTCGACGGCGACCTGGACGACTACCAGCGCTACCTGCTCGACATGGCCAAACAGTCGCGAGAAGCGCAGCGCCAGGAACAGCGCGGCGCACAGCGCGCTGCGGCGCCTGCCGAGGCACCGGCCCCGGCACCAAGCAAAAAGCCCACGCAGCCCGGCAGAACGCCTGAACAGAAGCGCGCAGACGCCCAGCGGCGCCAGCAACTGGCCGAAAAGACCAAGCCTTTGAAGAAGGAACTTGATCAAAACGAAAAGCGCATGACCCAACTGGCGCAGGAGAAGGCCGACCTGGAAGCGGCCATGGCGCAACCCATCAGTCAAGGCGATATGGCAGACATGGGGCGCCGCCTAAAGGCCTTGAGCGATGAAACCGACACGCTCGAAGCACGTTGGCTCGAATTGCACGAGGCCATTGAGGAATTGGGCCGCTTCTGATGGATTGACACGGTGCTGCGGTATCCTGAGCGGATCGTCAATCGGGCGCCTGCCCCCTTTGCAAACCAAGGAAGCACCACATGATGTCCATTCTCGGCACCCTGTTCATTGGCCTGATTGCAGGTTTCATTGCGCGAGCTCTCAAACCTGGTGATGACGGCATGGGCTGGATCATGACCGCCTTGCTGGGCGTGGCCGGTTCGTTCGTCGCCAGTTACCTGGGCGCCGCACTGGGCCTGTACCAGCCTGGCCAACCAGCAGGGTTTGTGGCCTCGGTACTTGGGGCCATCCTGCTACTGGTCATCTATGGAATGGTCAAGAAAAAATAGCCAACGGCTGGCCGCCCCGATGCTTCAGTAGTCGTTGCCGCCGGCCAGGCTTTCGAAGCGGGTGAGCATGTTCAGGAAGGCCAGCTTCACTGTTCCGGTGGGGCCGTTACGCTGCTTGCCGATGATGATCTCCGCTACACCGGGCTCCTTGCACGCATCCTTGGTGTAGTACTCGTCGCGGTAGATGAACATGATGATGTCCGCGTCCTGCTCAATGGCGCCGGATTCGCGGAGGTCGCTCATCATGGGTCGCTTGTCGGTTCGGGTTTCCACGCTGCGGTTGAGCTGCGAGAGCGCAATCACCGGGCACTGCAGCTCTTTGGCCAGCATTTTCAGGCCTCGGGAAATTTCACCGAGTTCAGAGGCCCGGTTGTCACCATCCGAGCCACTGCCGCTCATGAGCTGCAGGTAGTCAACCACGATCAGGCCCAGCTTGCCGCACTGGCGTGAAAGGCGCCGGGCATTCGCGCGCAGCACACTGGGTGTCAGGCCTGGGGTTTCATCGATGTGCAAGGACACATTGCGCAATTTCTCGATCGCCTCGGTCAGGCGCGGCCATTCGTCATCGGTCAGCTTGCCATTGCGCAAATGGCTCTGGTTGATGCGCCCGATCGAACCGACGATACGCACCGCCAGCTGGGAAGCACCCATTTCCATCGAGAACACAGCGACCGGCAACCCTTCGTTCAGCGCCACGTGCTCTGCAATGTTGATGGCAAATGCGGTCTTTCCCATGGAAGGGCGTGCGGCCAGCACCACGAGGTCACCGGCCTGCAAGCCGGAGGTCATTCGATCGAGATCGATGAACCCAGTGGGCACGCCGGTGATGTCGTTCGGGTTGTCAGCCATCTCCTGCACACGGTCGAGCAGGTCGACAACCAGCGTGTCCATGCCCTGAAAACCCTCTTTCATGCGCGAACCCTCTTCCCCGATGTGGAAGATCTTCTGCTCGGCTTCGTCCAGGATCTTGTCTACCGGGCGGCCCTGGGTATTGAAGGCTGCCGTGGCGATTTCATCGCTGGCCGCTACCAGCTTGCGCAGAATGGCGCGTTCGCGCACGATCTCGGCGTAGCGGCGGATATTGGCGGCGCTGGGCACGTACTGAGCCAGCGAGTTGAGGTAGGCCAGTCCGCCCGCTTCTTCGGCTTTGCCCAGGTTCTGCAAGTGTTCAAAGACCGTGACCACGTCAGCGGGTTTGCTGGCGTTGACCAGGGCAGCAATGGCTGAGTAGGCCAGTCGGTGCTCGTACCGGTAGAAATCAGAGTCGTTGACCAGATCGGCCACACGGTCCCAGGCGCCGTTGTCGAGCAGCAGACCGCCCAGCACACTGGACTCGGCCTCGATCGAATGGGGAGGGACACGCAATTGGGCGATCTGGCGATCACCCAGCGAAGGGTCATCAAGACCCGAGTCAAAAGGCGGAAACGGACTGGAAAAAACGGCGGACATGGGCTCTCTTTGGTCAGTCGACGATGGTACGCGCTGAGGCGCCGGAAGTCATGGGACAACCCTGTGGACAACCGGTGCAGTCTCGGTGGACGGGGTGGGAACAACGGCCAGGCGACCAGCGGTCTGATGCACGATCCACCCACTCAAGAAAAAAAGCCGCCACCCTTTTGGGGTGGCGGCTTTTGGTGCGGCACCTGTAGGCGCCAGCAAAAAGGATCAGGCCGACTCGCCGAGCACGGTCACAGCCACTTCAACCGTCACGTCGGTGTGCAGGTTCACGCTCACCGTGTAGTCGCCCACGTTCTTGAGGGGACCGTTGGGCATGCGCACTTGCGACTTGGCGACCTTGAAGCCCTGCTTGTTGAGCTCTTCGGACACATCATGGTTGGTGACGGAGCCGAACAGGCGGCCGTCCACACCAGCCTTTTGCGACAGCTTGACCGTCGCGGCGGCCAGCTTTTCGCCCAGGGCTTGCGCCTCGGCCAGTTTGGCGGCGGCCACTTTTTCGAGTTCGGCGCGGCGTGCTTCGAACTCGGCGATGGCGCCTTGCGTGGCGCGGCGGGCGCGGCCGGAGGGGATCAGGAAGTTGCGGGCGTAGCCGTCCTTGACCTTGACCACATCGCCGAGCGAGCCGAGGTTGACAACTTTGTCGAGCAGAATGATTTGCATGTCAGGCTCTCTTTCAGACGCGGTGCTGGTCGCTGTAGGGCAGCATGGCCAAGAAGCGTGCACGCTTGATGGCGGTGTTGACCTGGCGCTGGTAGAAGGCACGCGTGCCGGTCAGGCGTGCGGGAATGATCTTGCCGTTTTCGGCGATGAAGTCACGCAGGACGTCCACGTCCTTGTAGTCGACTTCTTCGACATTGGCCACGGTGAAGCGGCAGAAGCGCTTGCGCTTGAACAGCAGCGACTGGGTGTTGCGCTTGGGGCGCTTGTCTTTGTTGAAACGTTTGGGTGCAGCCATGATGGGCCTTCCTATGTTTTGCTGAAATCTTGGATATGGAACACAACGCCTTTGCCGTTGCGTGCACTCGCCATGAAGCCGTGAAACTCACAAACCGCGTCAAGCCCCTGGCGGGACAACACTTCGGCCTGCGCACCGAAGGCAATGGCCTTCAGTTGCAGCTTCACCTGCCGCGGGGTATCCATCTCGACGATCTGGGACTCGTGTTCAAGCACCAGATTGACGGCCGGTATGCCTGCCGGGGTGTAGCGCATGCTCTGCACCTGCACCACAACGGCGGACAACTGGAGTTGGTTCACCCGCTGACGGTGTCACGCAGCAGCATCAAGCTGCGGCCTGTTCCTGCGGTTGTTGCTGGGACTTGCGGGCTTCTTCGCGCTCGACCGACTTCATCATGGACGAAGGACCGGTTTCGGCCTTCTTGCGCAGAACGGTCAGGTGGCGCAGCACGGCGTCGTTGAACCTGAAGGCGTGCTCGAGTTCGGCCATCACGGCCTGATCGGCCTCGATGTTGACGCAGAGGTAGTGGGCCTTGGACAGCTTGTTGATCTGGTAGGCCAGTTGACGGCGACCCCAGTCTTCAACGCGATGGATCTGACCGCCACCAGCGGTGATCATGCCCTTGTAGCGTTCCAGCATGGCCGGAACCTGTTCGCTTTGATCCGGGTGGATCAGCAAAACGATTTCATAGTGACGCATAGACTCTCCTTGTGGATTCGCCCACCGACTTCAGCGGCGAGACTGGATGAAAGCTACCCCCAGCGTCGTTTGGGGTGCAGCAAGGCAAGCCCGCGATTCTAGCAAAAAACCCGGCCAGTCGCAAAACTGGCCGGGTCGGGGGGAGCTGACCGGCACCGAGGTGTCGGTCAGCTCGGGGCTGAAAAGCGGTTTCAGCTGTCAGGCAGACCGCAGACTGGGGTAACGGACGTGCTCCACCAGTTCCTGGATCTTGCGGCTGGGCGCCGGTGTGATCAGGCTCACCAGGATGATCACGGCAAAACCCACCGGCACGCCAAAGAGACCTGCCGAGATCGGCTGAATGCCCCACCACAGCTCGATAGGCGAGGTCACACCGAACAAGCCGCGCATCCACACTTGCGTCGTTGCCATGTAGTAGAAGGTGATGCCCAAACCGGCAATCATGCCAAGTGATGCCGCGATCCCGGTAGCACGCTTCCAGAAGATACCGAGCACCAGCGCCGGGAAGAACGCCGCCGCCGCGAACGAGAACGCCGCCGACACCAGGAACAGAATGTCCGCCGGTTTCTGCGCCGCCACGTAGGCCGCACACAATGCCACGATCAGCAGCAACATCTTGGAGATGGTGACGCGACGGGCGGTGGAAGCATTGGGGTCGATCATCTTGTAGTACAGGTCATGCGACAGCGCGTTGGCAATCGTGAGCAACAGGCCGTCGGCGGTAGACAGTGCCGCAGCAAGGCCACCAGCAGCCACCAGGCCCGAGATCACATAGGGCAACCCACCAATTTCAGCAGTGGCCAGCACGATGATGTCACCACCGATCGTCATCTCGTTGAGCTGCAGGATGCCGTCCTTGTTGATGTCGGTGATCGACATCAGCGAAGGATCCACCTTGTTCCACGACGCCACCCATGATGGCAACTGATCGAATGGCGTGCCCACCAGGACATGGAACACCTCGTATTTCACCAACACGGCCAGCGCTGGGGCAGTGAAGTACAGCAGAAAGATGAAGAACAACGACCAGGTCACCGACTGCCGAGCCTCCTTCACGCTGGGCACCGTGTAGTAGCGCATCAGGATGTGAGGCAGCGCAGCGGTACCGATCATCAGGCAGAAGATCAGCGCCAGGAAGTTGCGTCGCGATGTGTCGTAGGCTTCCACAGCCGCTGCATCACCGTTCGGGTTGCCAGAGAACTGTTGCGCGTGAGGCGGCATGCCATTGAGCGGTTTCGCTTTGTTGTCTGCGGCTGTCTTTGCCCGGGTCCAGGCGGCTTTGGCTGCCGCTTCGTCCTTGGGCAGGTCTGCGATCGCCTTTTCCGCCGCAGCGACGTCGCTGGATGGCGCATTGGCGGCACGCAGTTCGGTCAGCTTGGCTTCAGCAGCGGCCTTGTCCGCCACCAGTGCAGCCGCCGGGTCCTTGAGCTTTTCGGCCAGCGCATCGGAACGCGCCTTGAAGATGCCGCGCACCTCCAGCTCCTTGGGATCTTCAGTCAGCAGCTTTTCCTTGGCCGACACCTTCTCCAGCTGGAAACCGTAGATGGCCTGAGGCACCGGCACGCTGGTCTGCTTCACCGACAGCCACACCACCGGAATCATGTAGGCCACGATCAGGATGATGTACTGCGCCACCTGTGTCCAGGTCACCGCGCGCATGCCGCCCAGGAACGAGCACACCAGAATGCCGCCCAGGCCCAGGAACACCCCGAGTTCGAACGCCACGCCGGTCAGGCGCGAAGTGATCAGGCCCACGCCGTAGATCTGCGCCACCACATAGGTGAACGAACACAGAATGGCGGCAAAGATGCCGATGAAACGCGGCAGGTTGCCACCATAGCGCTCACCCAGGAAGTCGGGAATGGTGAACTGGCCGAACTTGCGCAGGTAAGGCGCCAGGAACAGCGCCACCAGACAGTAGCCGCCGGTCCAGCCCATGATGAAAGCCAGGCCGCTGTAGCCAGTCAGGTAGAGGGTACCCGCCATACCGATGAACGACGCGGCTGACATCCAGTCCGCGCCCGTGGCCATGCCGTTGTAGACCGCCGGGACCCGCCGCCCCGCCACGTAGTACTCGGCCGCGTCGGTGGTGCGGCTCATGATGCCGATGCCGGCATACAGGCCAATGGTGGCAAGCAGGAAGATGAAGCCGATCCACTCGCGGGAAAGACCCATCTGCTCAAGGATTGCAAGCACGATCACGAAGACGAAGAAGCCCCCCGTGTACCACTTGTAGACCTTGTTGAGTTGTTGTTTGAACGCGCGATTGGAATCGCCCGCGCTCATGCCGGCTTTGGTTTCGAACATGCCTGCCATGGTGTTATTCCTCGGTCTCTTCGACACCGTGTTCGATGTCGAGTTTGTTCATGTACCAGGCGTAGTACCCAATGATCACGCAGTACACCACCAAGGCGCCCTGGGCACCCATCCAGAAACTGAACGGCCAACCAAAGAAGTTGAAGCTCAGCTCACGGGCGAAATAGCTCACGACGAACGTCACCACAAACCATATGGCGAGCAGTATGGCTGTGATGTTCAGGTTTTTCCGCCAGTAGCGGCGGTGCTTGTCAGTCAGTTCCATGCGATCGACCTCCAATCAAACACACCCTTTCGGGCAAGCCACGGACGCTGCCAATGTCCCCCGGGCAGCCTTGCAACCCGTCCGCGTTTCTCGGGAACCTGCTTGCGCCGGCTCCCCCTTTTGATGGCTGCGCAGCGGCAGCGCGACCTCAGGCCTGGGAATGCCCCAGACCGGTTTCGCGCTCCAGTTGTGCCGCCACTTTGGGCTCGAACTTTCTGAGGTGGCGAATGATCTTCGCCGCCTCGTCGGGTTCTTGCCGGTCTACATGAACCCGGGCCAGTTGGTACCAGCCGTAAGGACTCATGGGTTGCAGTTCGGTGTTCTTGCGCAGGGCTTCAACGGCTTCTTCGAAGCGGCGCTGGCGGATGAGACTCAGACCCAGGCCGTACCAGGCCCGGTCGAGTTTGGGGTCCAGTTCGGTCGCGCGCCGAAAGGCCGCTTCGGCCTCCTCCAGTTGACCCATTTCTTCGCAAAGGTAGCCCAGGTTGAACCACGCCGCAGGCTGCTCGGGCTGCGTCGCCACCAGCCGTTTCAGGTTCTGCTGCGCCCCGGCCTTGTCGCCCAGTTCGGCCAGAAGATGGGCGCGGGTGGCAAGTGCATGCGGGTCTGCAGCATTGAGGTCGAGCAATTCGTCCACTTTGTCCAGGGCACGCTGCCGTTGCCCTAACAGCACCAGGGCGCGAACCTGGAGCTGGAGGAATCGCCGATGAAGGGAGCGACCTATTGACACAATGCCACTCCGATCTTGAGACAGTGATTGATCTTGGCAAAGGTGACGGCGATCCAGACGAAGCCCAGAACAAGAAACGCCACCAGGGGATGGTGGCGTTCAAGCACGAACTTTGGTGTGATCAGTCTCGCCAGTTGCACAAAGGGTTTTCCCACTTGTTGCAGCAACTGGTAGAACAGGTTTTCGTTCTTGCGCTGCCCGGCAAGCAAACCCAGTACCCACTGACCAAACAGCGCCAGCAGTGCGATTTCGGCAATCAACTTGACCGATGAAATGAAAAAGAGCATGCAGCCCTCACAAGAATGTGTGTCATTCTGAATTCGCACCTTACCGTGTTCTTACAAATTGTCCCAACTCGGCGCTGACACAGGTCAAACCCTCTCAGGATTTACCCTCAGTCCAAACTGGGCACAAGCGTTAGGATGAAGCACCCTTTCGAGTGCCCGATTTCATCGTCCCGATGTCCAGTCACCTTCTCGACCCCTCCTCTTCGCCCGCCACGCCACCCAGCGAAGTTGCGGGGCCGACAAACGATCCGGCGCTCACGCTCATGACCACGCCGGTCAGGGCGCTTGTGAAGCGGGCGCCCATTTCGCTGCCGCCCCAAACCACCATCCGCGAGGCAGCGCAGGTGATGAGCGAGCAGCGGGTTTCATCCATCCTCATCGTCGAGCAAGGCCTGCTCTTCGGGTTGATCACCGATCGGGATCTGCGCAACCGTGTGATCGCTGCAGGCCTCGACACATCGCGCCCGATCCTGGACATTGCCACGCTGGCGCCGCTGTCCGTTGGCGTGGATGACCCGGCATTCAGCGCACTGCTGCTGATGGCTCGCCACAACATCCACCACGTGCCAGTGCTCGATGGTCAGCATGTCGTCGGCATGATCACCGCCACCGACCTGACCGAGCAACACAGCACCTCGGCCGTTTTTCTGGCGGGTGACATCTACAAGCAATCTTCGGTGGAGGGCCTGCAGCGTGCGAGCACCAAGGTCAAGGCGCTCCAGCAAAGTCTCGCTGCCGCCGGTGCGTCTGCCTACAGCACCGGCCATATCATCACCGCCATCACCGACGCCATCACCAGTCGGCTGCTGCAACTGGGTGAGGCCCAACTGGGCCCTGCCCCGGTGGACTATGTCTGGGTGGCAGCAGGCTCTCAGGCCCGCAATGAGCAGTCGGCCAAGTCGGATCAGGACAACTGCATGGTGCTGGACGACAGCTTCGACGAAAACACACATGGGGCTTACTTCAAGGCCCTGTCGCAATTCGTCTGCGACGGGCTGGACGCCTGTGGCTACATCTACTGCCCCGGCGAGATGATGGCAATGACCGACGCGTGGCGCCAGCCGATGCGCCGATGGTCCGAGTATTTCGCCCGCTGGACCGGACAACCCGATCCCAAGGCGCTGATGCTGACGTGCGTGTTTTTCGACCTGAGGGCCATCTACGGTCGATCAGAACTGCTCGACCAGTTGCGCCAGGATGTGTTGCAACGCACCAAGGGCAACACCCTTTTCCTGGCACACATGGTGGGCAACGCACTCACCCACTTTCCCCCGTTGAATGTGTTCAACCGCATATCGCTCATCCGCAGTGGAGAGCACAAGGGCACGATCGATCTCAAGCACGGTGGCATCGTGCCCATCGTCGACCTGGCGCGTGTCCACGCACTCTCCAGCGGCGACGAAGCCGTCAATACCCACGACCGCCTCGCCAACAGCGTGCCCGGTGCCGCCATCGGCGAACAAAGCGCCAGGGATCTGCGCGACGCCCTGGAGTTTCTGGCCTTCATGCGCATCCAGCACCAGACCCGCCAGATCAGTGCCGGCCAGCCCCCGGACAATCACCTGCGACTGGAAGAGATCTCCAACTTCGAACGCACCCTGCTCAAGGACGCATTCACCGTGGTGCAGTCGATGCAGAGCGTGTTGGGTCAGCGGTATAGGTTCTGACGCCCGCCACGGGCGTCAATACTTCAATCGTGCGTAGAACGTCCGCTGCGCCGCTTCGCGGGCCTGTCCCAGCGTGTGAATGCCCTTCTCCGCCAGCAAGGGGATCAGCTTCAGGAAGACCTCGGCTGTGACCATGGCATCGCCAATGGCGGTGTGGCGTCCGATGACGGTGACGTTCAAGCGTTCGGCAATCGCTTCCAGGCGGTGGGAGTCCTGCTGCGGGTGGATGAGGGCCGAGAGCAGCAGTGTGTCCAGCACCGGCTGATCGAAGATCACGCCGGTCTGGCGCTCCTTGATCTGCAGAAACCGCATGTCGAAGGCCGCGTTGTGTGCCACCAGAACCGTGTCGTGCGCAAAGGTGTAGAACGCGGGCAACACCACATCGATGGTGGGCTGGCCCTTCACCATCTCTGGTCGGATGCCGTGGATGGGGATGGAGGCGGCCGGGATGTTTCGCCGTGGGTCGACGAGCTGATCGAAGCACTCCTGCCGCAACAGCTTGCCGTTCACGATGCGCGTGGCGCCCACCTGAATGATCTCGTCACCCTCAAGGGGATTCAGGCCGGTGGTCTCGGTGTCAAACACGGTATAGACCAGTTCCGTCAGCTTGTGGTCGTCCAGTGAGCGCGTGAATTCAGAGGTCTGGAACAGATCAAAGTCGTAGTACTCCGGCCGCCCCTGGTTGCGCACAATGGTGGCCACGTCCAGCTGTTCCTGCGGGTTGGCCAGGGGCAGCAGGAATCGGAAGAACGCCTGATTGCGTACCCGCTCACGCTCAAACCAGAAGGCACCCCCGTGTCGCTCCACCACATCGCGCACCGAAAGGCGGGTCGCTTCAGACCCGACTCTCATGCCGTCCATCTCCCAGCTCATGACGGTCTCCGTGCTCATCGCCCCTCCAGACCAGATGAGATCGAGCTGCCCCTTGCCAGGGCTGGCAGTGGCAGCACTCAAGCGCAGTTGCACGAACCGCACCGAAAACTCGTCTGCCAGCCGCCCCGACAGGTAGACCAATGCCTGCAGCAGCGAGAAGCTCTCCACCTTGAGCCACAGCGACCCATCCACCTCGATCGTCGAGGCCTGCAGGCCCGTCACCGTCTCGATGCGCCGAAGGGCCGCCTGCAGCAGGTCGGTGCCCAGCATGTCCTCGAGTGGCCAGCGGCTTTTGATGTGGGCGAAGGCACCGGCTTCCGCGTCCGCGATGCGGCGGGTGAGCATTTGCGTTTCCTCTCGAATCACCCGAAGGAATCGCTCACGGGTGGCGGTGTCCAGATCGGGGAAATCCAGCATGTCCACAGCGGCCTGCATGTTGGCCAGGGCCGACCGACTGCCTTCGGTCAGCGCATGCAGAACCTGGTCTCGCGCGGAGTCTGACTCATAGTCCTGGGTGATGTTCTCCAGCATCAGGACAAAACCAGTCAGCTCGGCCCGGTCGGCGGGGGACTCCGCGACTTGTGCCTGCATGGAACGCACCGGCGCCATCTGCACACGCAGCAATTGCCCTGCAGCGGTGCTGGTGACGAACTGTGCCGATGGCTGATCCGCACCCCGCAGCATGCGCTGCTGAATGTTTTCCAGCGCGTGCGTCACCAGCTTGCGATCGAACACACTGTAAATGGAGCGCCCCAGACCGATCAGCTCGGCCCCTCCGGCGACCACGGGTGTGGAAGACAAGGCGCGAAACTGGAAGCGTGCCCGGTTGTTGTACAGAATGACGCGCCCATCCAGATTGCACACGACCACGCTTTGCGTGAGTTCCGACATGAGCGCCGCCAGACGGCTCTTTTCCAGCTCGATGTTCTGGCTCGCCTCTTTCACGCGCTCGTCCATGTCGCGCCGCAGCTTGCCGCGCTGCTCAACCAACAGATTGATCACCCGCGCCAGCGCCCGGTTCTCGGTGCTGCCCCGCTCCGGCAGCCCGCGTGCCACATCCGCCCGCGCCACCGCGCCGCTTTCTTCGGCCAGCTGGGCGGCCGGCGCCAGGAAATGCTGCATCAGCGCATGGAGCGCAAAACCGCATAGTCCGACGAAGACCAGGCCCATCATCACCATCAGGGCCATCGCCGAAAAGCCCCACTCACCCCAGACTTGTGAAAGCAGTCCGCGCTGGCTGGCGGTCAGCGTGGACCACAGCAGGCCCGCAGTGGCCAGCAGCCACGCCACGAGAGCCACCACCATCAGGGCGCTGCCCCACAGCAGCCGCCGGTCCAGCGGACGACGGTTCACTGAACCACCCTCCGTGCTGCGCACTCCGAGGCCGTGCGCCCTCGGAACGGCCGAGGGTTTGAGGCAGGATGTCTCATGGTGTCTGCCCCAGCATTTCCCGCACCTTCTGCACCAGTTCCTTCGTGGAAAACGGCTTGGTCATGTAGGCGTTGGCGCCCAGGGCCAGGCCTTTTGCCACATCCGTGTCGCGTCCCTTGGCGGTGAGCATGAGAATGGGGGTGTCCCGCAAGGTTTCGCTGGCGCGCACCTCGTGGCAGACATCGAAGCCCGTCTTGATCGGCATCATCACGTCGAGCAGCACCAGTGCCGGGCGCTCACGTTCGATGGCGTCGATGGCCTCCTGGCCGTCCCTGGCCACCACCACTTCATAGCCCTCGCGCTTCATCAGGAACTCCAGCGAGATCAGGATGTTGGGCTCGTCATCTGCAATCAGGATCTTCTGGCTCATATCTCACTGCTCCGGTTCATGGGTTCATCTTGTTCGTCAGGGGCTTCGCGATGCCAGGGGAGAAAAAACCCGAAACAGGCACCCTGCCCGACCTCCGAGCGCAGCCACATGCGACCGCCAAAGTACGCCACGATCTGTCGGCTGATCGGCAAGCCGAGACCCGTGCCACCGGGGCGGTAATGCTCGTCCCCTTCCACCTGCCGGAATTTCTCGAACACCATGCCTTGCTGGTCGTCTGGAATGCCCGGCCCGTTGTCCTGTACCTCCACCGTGATGCCCTCTTGATCTTCGCTCAAGGTCAGCACCACTTGGCCACCGCCTCGGGGTGCGTACTTGGCCGCATTCGACAGCAGGTTCAAAACCACCTGGGTGATGCGGTCGGCGTCGACCCGAAGGGTGCGCACCTTGTCGGGCAGGCGCATGTTGAGTGTGATGCCCCTTTCCCGGTAGAACTCTGCCATGCTGCCAAAGGCCTTGGCCAGCAGGTCGCGCATGTCCACATCGGTAGGGTGCCAGTCGGCATGGCCCGCTTCCAGCTTGGCCATGTCGAGCACCTGGTTCACAAGTCGGCTGAGGCGCTCGGCCTCGGTCACGATGATGTCGAGAAACTTCTGGCGCTGCGCAAGCGGCATATTGTCATCATCACGCATGAGTTCGGACAATGCCCTGATCGACGTCAAGGGCGTGCGCAACTCGTGGGTGACCGACGACATGAAGTCGTCCTTCATGCGGTCCAGGCTCTTGAGCTTCTGGTTGGCCTTTCGAAGCTCGGAGGTGGCCCGTTCCAGCGAGCGGGATTTGTCTTCCAGTGCATGTGAATAAGCGCGCAGGTGGGAGGCTTCTTCCAGAATGCGCATGACGTCGTCGAGGTCGAGCGCCTCCTCCTCCACCACCGAGGCCACCATCACGCGCGCAGACGCACTGCCAATGGCTCCCGCGAGCTGGGTTTCCACGAACTGCACCAGCCGGGCATCGGCCGAGATGTCCTCGATGCGGGCCACACCCACGCGGCGGGCATAGTCCTCAAAGAGCCGCTGTGCAGGTTCCGCCCCCAGGAAGCGTCCCACCAGGGGCAGCAAGGCCGAGACCTGTGCCTTGCCTTGCCAGAACACCGGATGAGACGCCGCCGTGCGGTGGAACACGTCAACGAACAACAAAGCCTGGCTCGTTTCAACCGCGGTGGGCGAACGCCACAGAGACAGCCCGGCGTATGCAGCGATGTTGGCCAGCAGGCTCCAGAACAGGGAATGCGTGAGGTTGTCCAGGCCGGTCAAGCCCAGAAAGGCCTCGGGCTTGAGCAGCTCGACGCCCAGCAAGCCTTGATCAAGAAAAGCCGAAGGCAACCACCCCGACTTGGCCAGCGAAGGCAGCATCAAGGTGTACGCCCAGAACGCGAAACCCACCATCAGGCCAGCCAGTGCGCCGCGCCGGGTGCCGCCTTTCCAGTACATGCCACCCAGCATGGCCGGTGCAAACTGAGCCACCGCCGCAAAACTGATCAGGCCGATGCTGACCAGGGCATACGCCTCGCCGGCGAGGTGAAAGTAGAGGTAGCCAAGCAGCAGGATGCCCAGGATGGCCAGGCGCCGGATCCCCAGCAGCAAGCCGGTCAGGTCGCCACTGGCGCGGGCACCAAACCGCCGCATGCGCAGCAGGATGGGCATCACCAGATCATTGCAGACCATGGTGGACACGGCAATCGCCTCCACGATCACCATGCCGGTGGCGGCCGACAGCCCGCCCACGAAGACGAACAAGGCCAGCCAACCGTAGCCCTGCGACAAGGGCAGAGACAACACGAAGGTCTCGGGGTCCATGACCCCAGGCCCAAAATGCAGCAGACCACCAATCGCGATCGGCAGGACGAACAGATTGATCAGAAACAGGTACAGAGGGAAAGCCCACACAGCCCGGCGAAGGTGCTGCTCATCCACGTTTTCCACCACCATCACCTGAAACTGGCGCGGCAGGAAGATCACGGACAGCATCGCCAGCAAGGTCAGGCCCAGCCACTGGGCGTAAGCAAATGGCTGCCCTTGTCCGAACTGCAGAAGCTCGCGAAGTGCAGGCACGGCGCGGGCCTGCTCGAACAAAGCCGCCGGGCTTGAGAACAGCCAGAAGCTGACGAACAGCCCCACCGCCATGAATGCCATCAGCTTCACCACAGACTCGAAGGCGATGGCGGCCACCATGCCTTCATGTCGTTCGGTGCTGTCGAGGTGCCGCGCACCGAACACGATCGTGAACCCGGCCAGCGCCAGCGCCACATACAAGGTGCTGTCGCTCCACCATTGCGTGCTCTGTACGGCCGGCTGGCCCAGTGGCGATGTGAGCACCGCATAGCCGCTGGCAATGGCCTTCAACTGCAGGGCAATGTAGGGCACGATGCCCACCACGGTGATGAGCGTGACCAGACCGGCCAGCGTGGGACTTTTGCCGTAGCGGCTCGCGATGAAATCGGCGATGGAGGTGATGCGGTAGGTCTTGGCAATGCGAATCATCTTTCGCACCACCATCCAGGCCATGATCATCGCCAGCATGGGTCCCAGATAGATCGGCAGAAACCACACCCCGGAATTGGCCGCTCTGCCCACGCTGCCGAAATAGGTCCATGCGGTGCAATAAACCGCCATGGACAAGGCATAGACCCAGGGGCTAGCGATGACGGATCGCCCTTGCGCCGCGCGCCAATCGCCCCAGTAAGCCACCGCGAACAGCACCAGCAGGTACGCGAATGAAACCCCGATGACCAGTGACCCGGACAGCATGCTCAGCGGGCTTTGGCGTCAAGGCGCTGGATGACCCCGTGTCGGCGCCCCGCGCGAACTGGACAGCAACGGGTGCGCCGACCAGCCCAGGCGGCCCCACAGGCACGCATGCCAAATGGTGACGGGATTCTGAGATGTGCAGGGATGTGCATGGCCATCTCTGAACTCAATCACCGCGCGTTGCGGCGGTCGCCCGCTTTTCGCGCCAGGCACTGCGCTCCATCACCCAGGCCAGCGCAGCGATCAGCAGCGCCCACACCACGAACAACGCCAGGGGAAACAGTGGCAGACCGAACACGACCGTGTCGTGTTCCCAAAGGGCCAACAATGGGAAATTGAACAGCGCCCAGCCTGCCAGAAACAGGGCCACCAGCCGTTGTGCGTCCAGGCCTTGAAACATGTGTGTCTCCTCATTCGACAGGTCCCGGTACATTGCCGTCGCCCTGCCCGTTCATTGTGCCCCAGGCACTGACCCAGCGCTTACGCAGGCGGACACAAAAAAGGCGAGGTCATGACCTCGCCTTTTCGCTGGATCGTCAGTCCTGCCTGGTCATCAATCCGCGTCTTTGGCCGTTGACGCCAGCAGTTGCCAGGTGTCCACCACCGAGTCCGGATTGAGCGAGATCGAGCTGATGCCTTCATCGCGCAGCCATTGGGCAAAGTCCGGGTGGTCGCTGGGTCCCTGGCCGCAGATGCCCACGTACTTGCCGGCAGCCTTGCAGGCACCGATGGCCATCGTCAACAAGGCCTTCACAGCGGGGTCGCGTTCATCAAAATCATGCGCCAGCAGTTCCAGCCCCGAATCGCGGTCCAGCCCCAGCGTGAGTTGGGTGAGGTCGTTCGAACCGATGGAGAAACCATCGAAGTACTGCAGAAAGTCCTTGGCCAGCACCGCGTTGCTGGGGATCTCACACATCATGATGACCTTGAGGTCGTTCTCGCCACGCTTGAGGCCTTTCTCGGCCAGCAACCCTGTCACGCGTTCGGCCTGCGCCAGCGTGCGCACGAAAGGCACCATCACCTGCACGTTGCTCAGGCCCATGTCTTCACGCACGCGCTTGAGTGCCTCGCACTCCATGGCAAAGGCTTCGCGGAAGTCTTCGCTGATATAGCGCGCTGCGCCACGGAAACCCAGCATCGGGTTCTCTTCATCGGGCTCGTAGCGCGAGCCACCGACCAGTTTGCGGTATTCGTTGCTCTTGAAGTCCGACAGGCGAACGATGACCGGCTTCGGCCAGAACGCGGCGGCAATGGTGGCCACACCTTCCGCGACCTTGTCGACGTAGAAAGCACGGGGCGATGCGTGCCCACGGGCCACGGATTCGACGGCTTTCTTCAGGTCGGCATCGATCTGAGGGTAGTCCAGGATCGCCTTGGGATGCACGCCGATGTTGTTGTTGATGATGAATTCCAGACGCGCCAGGCCCACACCGCCATTGGGCATCTGGGCGAAATCGAAGGCGAGCTGGGGATTGCCCACGTTCATCATGATCTTCACATCCAGCGGGGGCATTTCGCCGCGCTGCACCTCGGTGATCTCGGTTTCCAGCAGGCCGTCGTAAATGTGGCCGGTGTCGCCCTCTGCACAGCTCACTGTCACCAGCGTGCCGTCCTTGAGGGTGTCTGTGGCATCACCGCAGCCCACCACCGCAGGAATACCCAGTTCGCGCGCAATGATGGCCGCGTGGCAGGTGCGCCCGCCGCGGTTGGTCACGATGGCGCTGGCGCGCTTCATCACCGGCTCCCAGTTCGGGTCGGTCATGTCGGTCACCAGCACGTCGCCAGGCTGCACCTTGTCCATCTCGCTGATGTTGTGCACCAGGCGCACCGGACCGGTGCCCACCTTCTGGCCAATGGCACGACCGGACGCCAGAACCGCACCTTTGCCCTTGAGCTTGTAGCGCACCTCGGTCTTGCCCGCGCTCTGGCTCTTCACGGTCTCGGGGCGTGCCTGCAGGATGTAGATCTGGCCGTCGGTGCCGTCCTTGCCCCACTCGATGTCCATCGGACGGCCGTAGTGCTGCTCGATCACCAGGGCGTACTTCGCCAGTTGCTCCACGTCGGCGTCGGTCAGGCTGTAGCGGTTGCGCTGCTCCACTGGCACGTCGACAGTCTTCACCAGCTTGCCCTTCAGCGGACCGTCTGCGGCCTTCTCCTCGGCCGTGCTGAACACCATCTGGATCAGCTTGGACCCCAGGTTGCGGCGGATCAGCGCGCGCTTGCCGGCCTTGAGCATGGGCTTGTGCACGTAGAACTCGTCAGGGTTTACAGCGCCCTGCACCACGGTTTCGCCCAGGCCATAGCTGGAGGTGATGAAGACCACATCTTCAAAGCCGGATTCGGTGTCAATGGTGAACATCACGCCAGCGGCGCCGGTGTCGGAGCGCACCATGCGCTGAACGCCTGCGGACAACGCCACGTCTGCATGGGCGAAGCCTTTGTGCACGCGGTAGCTGATGGCGCGGTCGTTGTACAGCGAGGCGAACACCTCCTTCATCTTGTGCAGCACTTCGTCAATGCCGTGCACGTTCAGAAAGGTTTCCTGCTGGCCAGCGAACGAAGCATCGGGCAGATCTTCGGCGGTGGCCGATGAACGAACGGCGAAAGTCGCCTGGTGGTTGTCGCCCACCAGGGTCGTGAACGCGTCGCGGATGGCTTTTTCCAGGTCGGCAGGGAATGGCTGGTTTTCCACCATGGCGCGAATCTCGGCACCGGCCTCGGCCAGGGCGCGCACGTCTTCGGTGTCCAGTGCATCAAGCCGCGCATTGATGCGATCGGTCAGGCCGTCATACTTGAGAAACTCCCGGAACGCATGGGCCGTGGTGGCGAACCCCGTGGGTACTTTCACGCCGCTGGGGAGCTGGGAAATCATCTCGCCGAGGCTGGCATTTTTGCCACCGACGGTTTCGACGTCGCTCATCCGCAAATGCTCGAAAGGCACGACCAGATCGGTCGGGGAAAACAGGGACATGGATAGACTCCGCTCAAGTTAAAAAACCGGGGGCTCCATGCGCGAGGCTCATGACCTGTGGTTGTGTTGTGGGTCGGGCGCCGGGCAACGGGGCGGAAATCGAGGCAGGCAGAACCGGGATAATGGGTTCGAGCCAAGCCGCTGATTGTAGTGGGCAGGCCCATTTCAAAAGCCTGACGGATGGGTGCGCTGTAAAAAAACACAGCCCAGCCCAACGTCCCTTGTCACCTGACCCGGTCAGAGCCACAACATGTCCAACAGAACGGTCTATTTCATTTCCGATGGCACCGGCATCACCGCCGAGACCTTTGGCAACGCCCTGCTGGCCCAGTTCGAAACCTCGGTTCGTCGGGTGCGCCTGCCGTTTCTGGACAGTGTGGACAAGGCGCACCAGGCGGTGCGGCAAATCAATCACACCGCTGCGGTGGAGGGCAAACGCCCGCTGGTGTTCACCACGGTGGTGAACATGGACGTGCTCTCGGTGTTCACCAACCACTGCCAGGGCATGATGCTGGACATGTTCGGCACCTTCGTCGAACCCATGGAGCAGGAACTGGGTCTCAAGTCGAATCACCGCGTCGGCCGGTTTTCGGATGCCTCCAAGAGCAAGGCGTACAACGATCGCATTGAGGCCATCAACTTTTCACTGGCCCACGATGACGGCCAGAGTCACCGCGACCTGGAAGGATCCGACGTGATTCTCGTGGGCGTGAGCCGCAGCGGAAAGACGCCCACCTCGCTCTACCTGGCCATGCAGTACGGGCTCAAGGCGTCCAACTACCCCCTCATCCCGGAAGACTTCGAGCGCCGCAAACTGCCACCCGCCCTGGCACCGCACAAGAAAAAGATCTTTGGCCTGACGATCGCGCCCGAGCGCCTGAGCGAAATCCGCAACGAACGCCGGCCCAATTCGCGCTACGCCAACCTGGACAACTGCCGCATGGAAGTGAGCGAGGCAGAGGGCATGATGCGCCGCGAAGGGATTCGCTGGTTGTCGACCACCACCAAGTCGATCGAAGAAATCGCCACCACGATCCTTCAGGAAATTCGGCCGGAGCGGCTGGAGTATTGACTCCCCCCTGCGCCGCTCACGCGGCTTCCCCCCAGAGGGGGGACGCACCTTTAGGCCCGGCAAAGCCGGTTCCTCGGGTGCCCTGGTCTGAGGCACTTCTTTCCACGCGGGATGGACGTTCCCGCAGTTCGCTCACACAGAGGTGCTCAGCTGCTTTGTTTCTTCTTGGGGCCCAGCCCATGGGCCTGACGGCTGAGCGCAAACGAAGCAAACAGTTTGCACCACAAGGTCACACCCGCAACAGCGATCCAGTCGTCTGATGCCAGCGCCTGGAAGCCGAGCACGGCCACCAACAGGCAGACCATCACGGCCCCTCCCACCAGATTGATCGCCATCTCGTAGGGGGCGTACTTTTCCACATTGGGCGGCGGCACGCCCTTTTTCAGCGCAACCTCGGAGTAGTCCCGCTTCACGAGAATGCGGTAGGCGCGTCGCAGCCAGAAAAAAGCCACCGGAAACAACGCAAGCAAAAAGATCCAGTTCAGGATGAAAACACTGGGCAAAGGCATTCGATCGGTCCTTGGGAAAACAGTTTTCAGTCAACGTCGATGAACAGACTCTGCAAAGCCCGCGTCAATCACGGCTTTGCAGAACCCACGCAATGGGCAACATCCATGGCGCGATTGTGCGCCTGGAGCACCAGAAACAACACGGCCCCGCCGGCGAACCGACGGGGCCGTGTTCAGCATAGCGCCGGCGTCGCCGCCAGCGTCAGCAGTCTCAGACCTTACTTAGTGGCCGCCAGTGGCCACGCCAGCGCCCTTGGGCACGCGGACCGACTCCACCAGCTCCTGGATGTGCTTCGGTGCAGGTGCCGTGATCTTGTTCACCAGGAAGGCCACCACAAAGTTGGTAATGGCACCCACGGTACCGAAGGCTTCGGGCGTGATGGTGAAGAAGCCGTTCACGCCACCCACCATCTCCACATAGGCAGTGCCCGGGATGAAGAAGATGCCCTTGTGAGCGAACACATAGAACAGGGTCACGAACAGGCCCGCCAGCATGCCGGCAACAGCACCCTTGTCGCTCATGGTGCGGCTGAAAATGCCCATCATCAACGCGGGGAAGATGGTGGAAGCCGCAATACCGAACGCCAGAGCCACCGTACCCGCCGCGAAGCCGGGCGGGTTCAAGCCCAGCCAGCCCGCCACAAAGATGGCCACCGCCATGGCGATCTTGCCGGCCATGAGCTCGCCCTTTTCGCTGATGTCAGGCTTGATGGCGCCCTTGATCAGGTCGTGCGAAATGGCAGACGAAATGGCCAGCAGCAGACCAGCAGCGGTGGACAGCGCAGCGGCCAGGCCACCAGCAGCCACCAGCGCGATCACCCAGTTGGGCAGCAGCGCAATTTCCGGGTTCGCCAGCACGATGATGTCGGCGTTCACGGTCAGCTCGTTGCCCTTCCAGCCAGCCGCTTCGGCCTTGCCTTTGGCGACTTCGTTTTTGGTCTTGTCGTTGTAGTACTGGATACGGCCATCGCCGTTCTTGTCTTCCCACTTCAGCAGGCCGGTGCGCTCCCAGCGCTTCATCCAGTCAGGACGCTGTTCGTAGACCAGGCTGTTTTCGGTGGCATACACGTCTGCATTGGCCTTGACCGCCTCCGGGTTCACACCCAGGCGACCGTCGGCGTCACTCACCAGACCCACAGCGGAGTTCACCGTGCCATGCAGGTTCAACTTGGCCATCGCGCCAACAGCAGGCGCCGTGGTGTACAGCAGTGCAATGAACACCAGTGCCCAGCCAGCGGATGCGCGTGCATCGGCCACTTTGGGCACGGTGAAGAAGCGCACGATCACGTGGGGCAGACCAGCGGTACCGATCATCAGTGAGATCGTGTAGAACATCATGTTCAGCGTGGAACCCGCAGCAGTGGTGGTGTACTGGCCAAAGCCCAGGTCGGTCACCACCTGGTCCAGCTTGGTCAGCAGCGACACATCGGTACCAGCGATGGAAGAGCCCAGGCCCAGTTGTGGCAGGAAGTTACCGGTCAGGTTCAACGAGATGAAGAAGGCCGGCACCAGGTAGGCCAGGATCAGCACGATGTACTGCGCCACCTGTGTGTAGGTGATGCCCTTCATGCCACCGAACACGGCGTAAGCAAACACGATCGCCATACCGATGTAGATGCCCTGATCGCTGGTCACGCCCAGGAAGCGAGCGAAGGTCACGCCCACGCCGGTCATCTGGCCGATGATGTAGGTGAGCGAAGCCACCAGCAGACACAACACGGCGACGTTGCGGGCTCCCTTGGAGTAGAAGCGGTCACCGATGAACTCCGGCACAGTGAACTTGCCGAACTTGCGCAGGTACGGTGCCAGCAGCATGGCCAGCAGCACGTAGCCGCCGGTCCAGCCCATCAGGAACACGGCGCCGCCGTAGCCCATGTTGGAGATCAGGCCGGCCATGGAGATGAAAGACGCGGCCGACATCCAGTCGGCTGCGGTGGCCATGCCGTTGGTCACGGGATGCACGCCGCCGCCGGCCACATAAAACTCGGAGGTGCTGCCAGCGCGGGCCCACACGGCGATGCCGATGTAGATCGCGAAGGTGAAGCCCACCACCACGTAGGTCAGGGTTTGAAGGTCCATTTTTATTCCTCTTGATCAGTCTTCTTGCATGCCGAACTTGCGGTCGATCTGGCCCATCTTGTGCGCGTACCAGAAGATCAGCGCGATGAACACGTAAATGGAGCCTTGCTGTGCAAACCAGAAACCCAGCGGGTAGCCGCCGAGACTGATGTTGTTGAGCAAGGGGGCAAACAGAATGCCGGCTCCATAAGAGACCAGGGCCCAGATGACCAGAACCTTGGTCAACAGCCCCAGCGTTGCAGACCAATAGGCCTTTGCGTTGCTATCGCTACTCATGAAAGATGTCTCCTCGATGGAAGGTTGTCCCACGAACCGGTGTTCAAACTGGTTCGACTTGCACGACATGAACACACGGTTCGTGCCACTACGGGGCCAATGTCGTGAGACTGGCTTACGCGAAAATTGCGTGACAGCCCTATTGAGGCGACATCAAGGGTAATCACCTAAGACCCCGCAGAAAACCTGACGCCAAGCTTTCAAAGTGATAGCAAGCTTGGCGTAAGAAACAAAAAAAGCGACCAAGGAGGTCGCTCTTTTTTTTATGCCCGCCAGCGGGCCCCTGATGAAGGACGAGGTTTCAGGCGGCCACTTCTATTGGCTCCATCACAGGCTGTCGAATCAGGTAATCAAAGGCACTCAAGGCTGCCTTCGACCCCTCGCCGGCTGCGATCACGATCTGCTTGTAGGGCACCGTTGTGCAGTCGCCCGCTGCGAACACGCCGGGCACATTGGTGTGTCCCTTGGCATCCACCACGATCTCGCCGAAGCGGCTGAGTTCAATCGTTCCCTTGAGAAACTCCGTGTTGGGCACGAGCCCGATCTGCACGAACACACCTTCAAGTTCAATGTGATGCACACCACCGCTGACGCGGTCCTTGTACGACAGGCCATTGACCTTGCCGTCGGCGCCTGTGATCTCGGTGGTCTGGGCATTCACATGAACGGTCACATTGGGCAGGCTCTTGAGCTTGCTCACCAGCACCGCATCGGCCTTGAGTTCGTCTGCAAACTCGATCAAGGTGACGTGCTGCACGATACCGGCCAGATCGATCGCGGCCTCAACGCCCGAATTGCCACCGCCGATGACCGACACACGCTTGCCTTTGAACAAGGGACCATCGCAGTGCGGGCAGTACGCCACGCCCTTGTTTTTGTATTCCTGTTCGCCAGGCACGTTCACGTTGCGCCAGCGTGCACCAGTGGACAGAATCACGCTGCGCGCCTGCAACACCCCACCGTTGGCCATCTGCACCTGCACCAGACCACCCGGCTCCTCAGCAGGAATCAGCTTGTCTGCGCGCTGCAGGTTCATGATGTCCACCTCGTAGTGGCGCACCTGGGCTTCGAGGGCCGCAGCAAATTTGGGCCCGTCGGTTTCCAGCACGGAGATGTAATTCTCGATCGCCATGGTGTCGTTCACCTGACCACCAAATCGTTCGGCCGCCACACCCACCCGGATGCCCTTGCGAGCAGCGTACACCGCAGCCGCGGCGCCTGCGGGGCCGCCGCCCACGATCAGCACGTCAAACGGGTCTTTGGCATTGAGCTTCGCGGCATCGCGATCGCCAGCGTTGGTGTCGAGCTTGGCGACGATTTCCTCCACCGTCATGCGACCGGAACCAAAGACCTGCCCGTTCAGGAACACCATGGGCACGGCCATGATCTCGCGCTCGGTCACTTCCTTCTGGAAGGCGCCACCTTCGATCACCACCGTCTTCACCTGGGGATTGAAGATGGCCATGAGCGACAAGGCCTGCACCACGTCCGGGCAGTTGTGGCAGGTCAGGGACATGTAGACCTCAAAATCGAAATCACCGTCCAGCGCCTTGATCGAATCGATCACGTCAGCCTCCACCTTGGGCGGGTGGCCACCGGTCCATAGCAGGGCCAGCACCAGCGAAGTGAACTCGTGCCCCAGCGGCAAGCCGGCAAAGCGCACGCCAGTGCTTTCCCCGGATCGCGCGACCACGAACGACGGTTTGCGACTGTCATTGCCCGAGGTGTCCAGGGTCACCTTGTCGGAAAGGCTGACGATGTCCTCCAACAGGCCGCGCATCTCCACCCCGGTGGCACTCTCGTCCAGTGAGGCAATGAGGTGAATGGGCTGGCGCAGCATGCCAAGGTAGGTCTGAAGCTGCGATTTGAGGGTGGCGTCAAGCATGGCGGACTCCTGAAGAATGAAACGGGTGAGCACTGAAGGGTTCAGTGCCGCTGTTGGATGGGCCTATGAACAAGCCCATCGGGCAGCGGAACTGCCAATCAAGGGAGCGGTTCCGGAGCGAGCTGCTCCATTCCAGAGATACCGTGGAACCGGCTTTGCCGGGCCACTGGTATCGCCCCCTTGAGGGGGTGACGCGCCGCAGGCGCGGCGTGGGGGCGGGCTTAAATTTTCCCGACCAGGTCCAGCGAAGGGGTCAGGGTCTTCTCGCCTTCGTTCCATTTGGCAGGGCAGACCTGGCCAGGGTTCTTGGCCACGTACTGAGCGGCCTTGAGCTTGCGCAAGGTTTCCTTCACGTCACGGGCGATGGCGTTGTCGTGCACTTCCATCGTCTTGATTTCGCCTTCCGGGTTGATGATGAAGGTGCCGCGCAGCGCCAGACCCTCTTCTTCAATGTGCACACCAAAGCCACGGGTCAGTTGGTGGGTGGGGTCGCCCACCAGCGGGAACTGGGCCTTGCCCACGGCGGGCGAGGTTTCGTGCCACACCTTGTGGGAGAAGTGGGTGTCGGTGGTCACGATGTAGACCTCGGCACCGGCCTTCTGGAATTCGGCGTAGTTGTCGGCGGCATCTTCCACTTCGGTGGGGCAGTTGAAGGTGAACGCGGCGGGCATGAAGATCAGCACCGACCACTTGCCTTGCAGGTCCTTGTCGCTCACTTCGATGAACTTGCCTTGCTTGAAAGCCTGGGCCTTGAACGGCTGAACTTTGGTGTTGATCAGAGAAATGGGGTTGATCATGGTCATGGTGTTTCCTGGATGGAGGGTTGAAAGAGAGGGAGGGAATCGTCAGATGCGACCCTCGAATCATAGTAGACAACTATCAAATCAACGAATTGATAGTTGCTATGAAGTGCATAGCTTTTGTTGCCATGCAGCATTCAAGAACAATCGTAATGGTTTTCGTTATTGGCTGAAGCCGCAACGACGGCTCGCATGGTTCGATGGGCTGAGGCCTCTCAAGTCTGGATCTTCATGAGAAGATGAGTTTCAGTATAGAACTCATTCTCATTTGCAATAGAATCGCTTTCCCAGCCAGCCATGGCGCGCAAATTGTTGCGCCGCAGCCAGCCGACAACACCTTGCCAGCGAACTGCGCACCCATGTCTGCAACCCCTTTCCCTCCTGCTTCTCGCCCTGCCCTTGCCGGCACTGGCACCGACGCCGTCAGCCCCCTCTGCTCCTCTGCCGCCCTGCTGCCGCTGGGTGCGATGCTGCTGGCCGGCACCATGAACGCCATGGCGCAAAACGCGCCGCCCCCTGCCGAAGCCTCGTTACCCACGGTGGTGGTGCGTGAAACGGTCGAGGCGCCAGAGGGCAAGGACGCATTGCGCGCCACTGAAACCCGCATCGGCAAAGGCAATCAGCAGTTGCGCGACATTCCTCAGTCGGTCACGGTCGTCACCGAAAAGCTCATCGACGATCGCAACCTCGACACCGTCAAGGAAGCGCTGAAGAACACTTCCGGCATCACCTTCCTCGCGGCAGAAGGCGGTGAAGAAGACATCCGCTTGCGTGGCTTCTCGCTGCAAGCCACGGGTGACCTGTTCATCGACGGCATGCGCGACCCGGCCATTTACGACCGCGATACCTTCAACCTGGACCGCATGGAAGTGCTGCGCGGTTCGGCCTCCATGCTGTTTGGTCGCGGCTCCACCGGCGGTGCCGTCAATCAGGTCAGCAAGGCGCCCCGCCTGATCGACGAACACCAGGTTGACCTGACCCTGGGCAGCCACAAGTACGTGCGCGCCACGGGTGACTTCAACATCAAGACCGGCGAAAGCTCGGCCCTGCGACTCAACGCCATGGCCACCAAGGCCGACAACAATGGCGCGGGCTCCAGCCTGGACAAGCGCGGCGCGGCCATCGCCTACCGCAGCGGCATCGGTGAAAAGAACGAGTTCCTCGCCAGCCTCTACCACCTGGACAACAACAATGGCATCAACTACGGCATTCCGTACATCGCACCCACCCCTGACGCGACCGACCGGGTGCTGCTGCCGCTGAGCCCCGATGCCTACTACGGTGCTGCCAGCGATTACAGCCACAGTGGCGGCACCATCGCGACCTTCGGCCACACCCACCGCTTCAGCCGCGACAGCGAGCTCAGGACCCTGGTGCGTGTGGGCAAGTTCGAACGCGACCAGCGTTCAGGTGCCATCCGCCTGTGCACCTCGAACACCAACCCGACCACTGGTATGGTCAACAACCCGCAGTGCCCGAGTGCCGTCAGCCTGGACAGTTTCGGCCCCGGCACGGTGCTCACGCGCGGCAACCACCTGAAAATTCAGGACATGGAAAACATCCATGCCCAGACCGACTACAACACCCATTTCGAAGGTCTGGGGCTGAAGCACGAGTTGATTGCTGGCGCCGACGTGTCGCGCGAAAAGCGAACGGTGTTTGCGGCTCGCTCTGCCGCTCAAGGCGGCGTCACGATCACGAAGCCGACCACCACCGTGGGCACGCCCAACGACGGCGCCTGGGTCGATGAATCCTCACGGGTGCTGAGAGTGAACAATCAGTACGTGGCGCAGGGATTCGGCGCCTACGTGCAGGACACTGTGCACGTGGCCCCGCATTGGAAGCTGGTGGGCGGCCTGCGCTATGACCACCTGACCGGCGATTACGATACCTACAACCTGCCAAACGATGCAGCCGGTCCGCTGACCGCCGAGAGCTACCGCATGAAAGTCTCTGAGGTGAGTCAGCGTGTGGGCGTGCTGTTCCAGCCCACGGCCCTGCACTCTTTCCACGCTTCGGCAGGCACCTCTTTCAATACATCGGGGGACGCCTACTCGCTGGGTGCGTCCAACGTGGACACGCCGCCCGAGAAGAGCATCAACCTCGAAATCGGTGCCAAACTGGACTCGGCCGACAAGCGCTTCACCACCCGCCTGGCGGTGTTTCGCTCCACCAAGCTCAACGAACGCAACACCGATCCGGACCGCCCGGTAGTCACCTTGAGCGGCCGCCGCCACGTGGCCGGTTTCGAAACCGACATCACCGGACGCCTCGCCCCCGAATGGGAGGTCTATGGCTCCTACATGTGGATTCCGGTGGCCAAGGTGGACAATGCAGCCCCCTGCCCGGCCACCGGCGCCTGCACTCAGGGCGCGCCCGGTGAACGTGTCGGCGACCGCCCATCGCTCACGCCTGAGCACAGCGGCACCGTGTGGACCACCTACCAGCTCACGTCCCGGTTGCGCGTGGGCGCTGGGTTGAACTTCCGCAGCAAGCAAAAGCCCACCCGCGTCGACTGGAGTGTGCCCTCCTACGTCACCACGGACCTGATGGCCGAATACAAGTTCGACTTCGACCGCCTCACGCTCAAGGCCAACCTCACCAACGTCACCGACAAGCTGTACGCCGACCAGCTCTACCCCGGGCACTACATCCCGGGTGCTGGTCGCACCTTGCAGGTGACCGCCAGCTTGAAGTTCTGAACGCTCGCACCGTCAGGTTTTTTGTCTCCAGGGTTTGCCGCCCCTGCTGCGCAGCGGGGCGGCTTTTTGCCTTTTTGTGAATACCGCTCATCTTCCCAGAAGCTCCCATGCTGCTCAAACTGCCCGACATCCTGACTGCGAAAGACCTGGCCGAGATCCAGCTGTTGTTGGCCGACGCGCCCTGGGCAGACGGTCGCGAGAGCGCGGGCCCGCAGGCCCGGACCGTGAAGAACAATCAGCAACTGCCGCACGACTGTGCGGCGGCTCAGCGCATCCGCCACCTCGTCCTCAGCGGCCTGGACCGTTCGGCCCTGTTTTTTTCGGCCGCGTTGCCCCTGCGTGTGTTCACGCCGCGCATCAACCGCTACAGCGGCGAGGCCAACACATACGGCAACCACATCGACAACAGCATCCGCATCAAGGCCGACACCGGTGAGCGCGTGCGCACCGACGTGTCGTGCACCGTGTTCCTCAACGACCCCGACAGCTATGACGGCGGCGAACTCGTGGTGGCCGACACCTTTGGCACGCGCGGCGTGAAGCTGCCCGCAGGCCACGCCGTGCTCTACCCCGGCACCAGCCTGCACCAGGTGACACCCGTCACGCGCGGACAGCGTGTGGCCTGCTTCTTCTGGGTGCAGAGCATGGTGCGCAGCGACGAACAGCGCCGCCTGCTCTACGAGCTGGACATGAGCCTGCTCGCACTGCGCCAGCAGCACGGCGAAACCGCCGAGACCACGGCCCTGACCGGCACGTACCACAATCTTCTGCGCATGTGGGCGGAAGTATGAGTGGAGAAGACCCCCACGCTCCGCCGCTACGCGGGTCGCTGCCCCCCGAGGGGGCTGACCTTGCTTGGGGCGGCCCGGCGCTGCGGTCTGAAGGCCCCCACGCTCCGCCGCTGCGCGGGTCGCTGCCCCCCGAGGGGGCTGACCTTGCTTGGGGCGGCCCGGCGCTGCGGTCTGAAGGCCCCCACGCTCCGCCGCTACGCGGGTCGCTGCCCCCCGAGGGGGCTGACCTTGCTTGGGGCGGCCCGGCGCTGCGGTCTGAAGGCTCCCACGCTCCGCCGCTGCGCGGGTCGCTGCCCCCCGAGGGGGCTGACTCGGTAGGGGGCGGCCCGGCCACTGATGCGGCATCGGTGCGCACGACATTGCCCGAGGGCCTTGTCAATCTCGCCGACCATGAGGCTTTTGCCCGCTCCGTACTCTCCGCTCAGGCTGATGCCTACTTCAACGGCGGGGCGGCCGACGAGCTCACGTTGCGCGAAAACGTGCTGGCCTGGCAACGCATTGCGCTGCTGCCCCGTGTGCTCCAACCCTTGGCGGGCGCGCACACACGGGTCGAGTTGCTGGGGCGTACGCTGGCGCACCCGATTTTGATTGCCCCCATGGCCTATCAGCGCCTGGCCCATCCCCATGGCGAAATGGCCACGGCGCTGGCTGCGGCGGTACTGGGCGCCGGTCTTGTCCTGAGCACCCAGGCCAGCACGCCTCTGGAAGACGTGGCACGACTGGTGCTGGCCGAGAGTGCCCGCGGGCCGCTGTGGTTCCAGCTCTACCTGCAGGCCGACCGGGGTTTCACACGCGAATTGGTGCAGCGCGCCGAGGCGGCGGAATACGAGGCGCTGGTGCTCACGGTGGACGCACCTGTCAACGGAGCACGCGATCGCGAACGACGCGCCGGCTTCACACTCCCGCCCGGCATCTCGGCCGTCAACCTTCGGGGACTGCGCGAGCCCGACCCGGTGGTCTTGCGGCCCGGTCAGAGCGCCCTCTTCGACGACTTGATGACCCACGCCCCCAGCTGGGACGATGTGGCCTGGCTGCGGTCCATCACTCGGCTGCCGGTGCTGCTCAAGGGCATCACCCACCCCGCCGACGCCCGCCTCGCCGTGAGCGCCGGCGCGGCCGGCCTGATCGTGTCCAACCACGGCGGTCGCACGCTCGACACGGTGCCCGCCACGGCCATGCTGTTGCCGGCGGTGGCGCAGGTAGTTGGCGGTGCCGTACCCCTGCTGGTGGATGGCGGCATCCGGCGCGGAACCGACGTCCTGAAAGCCATCGGCCTGGGTGCTGCCGCGGTGATGGTGGGTCGCCCCATTCTTCACGGGTTGACGAATGCGGGCGCCATCGGTGTGGCGCACGTGTTGCGACTCCTGCGCGACGAGCTGGAGTTGGCCATGGCCCTCACAGGGTGTTCATCGCTGGTTGGCGCCAGTGAAGCGCTCGCCAAGCCGATGTCTTCCCCCTAAGGACCTCCGACCAGCATCGAAAGATCGGCATCGCTTCAAATACACATATAAATGCGACGCATTCTCGTTTATACTAAACCCAGAAAATGCCATTTGGCACCGTTCAAGAAGGGAACCACCATGGTCACGGGAGTCACAATGTTGGGCCTTAGCCTCGCTGCCGTGCTCGCCGCGCTCTGGTGGGTGTTTCGCTCTTGAACGAAGAGCCTGTTCTTGATACCCACCCCGCCTGCCTGCCTGCGACGCTGACACCATGATTGCTTCTCCATTGGCGCCCGCACTGCCCCAGCCCTTCATGTCATCCGCTTCATCTACCCGCATTCCCCAACGGCTGGCCGTTGTCTGCGCCGTGATCGGACTGCATGTCGTGGGCCTGTGGGCCATGCAGAGCGGACTGCTTTCACGCGTGGTCGAGACGGTGGTTCCGGTGCAGGTGATCGCAGAAATGATCGAAGCCCCGCAGCCCGAGATCCCACCTGCGCCGCCCCCTCCTCCGGCGCCTAAACCCGAGCCCGTGATTCAGAAGCCTCGCCCCGTCGTGAAGCCCGTGCCCCGGCCAGAGCCCGTGCCCATTGCCGAACCCCTTCCCCAGGTGGCTGAGCCGGCGACGATCACTGCGCCGCCCCCACCGCCGCCCGTCGCCCAGGCGCCAGCCACAGCGCCTTCCGTGCAGACCGAAGCCGTCCAGCAGCCTGCCCCGCCTCGCATCGAGCTGCCTTCAAGCGACGCCGACTACCTCAACAACCCTCGCCCCGCCTACCCTGCACTCTCTAGACGCCTCGGGGAACAGGGCAAGGTCGTCGTGCGGGTATTCATCGACGCGAATGGCACTGCCACGCGCGCCGAAATCCGCACCTCCAGTGGCTACGAACGCCTCGATCAGACCGCACTGCAAACCGTGCAGAGGTGGCGCTATGTGCCCGGCAAGCGCAATGGCGTTGCCGAAGCCATGTGGTTCAACGTGCCCATCAATTTTGTTCTTGAATAACCGTCTTTGAGGAACTTCCCAAATGGATTCACAAATCGCCACATCAGGATTGGCACAAGTCTGGCTGCAGGGTGACTGGGTCACACGCTCGGTCGCCCTGGTGCTGCTGGCCATGTCGCTGGCCACCTGGATCATCATTCTCTGGAAAGCGCTGGACCAGCGCGCGCAGCGCGCACAGGCCAAAGGCATTGAGGGCTTCTGGCACAGCGCGGATTTCGCCGAAGGTCTCGACAAGCTAGGCTCCACGGAAAGCAATCCTTTCCGGGCGGTGGCACTGGAAGGCCGGGAGGCCACCCGGCACATCCTGCACAAGGACGGCCGCACCGGAACACAGCTGCACGACACGCTGGACGTGAGCGACTGGGTCGAGCGCTCATTGCGCAAAAGTGTCGATGACTTCCAGGCGCGCGCACAGGGTGGCCTGTCCGTGCTGGCTTCGGTTGCCTCCACCGCACCCTTCGTGGGGCTGTTTGGCACGGTCTGGGGCATCTACCACGCCCTGATCGGTATCGGCGCGGCGGGTCAGGTGAGCATCGATCAGGTCGCCGGCCCCATTGGAGAAGCGCTGATCATGACCGCGCTGGGCCTGGTGGTGGCCATTCCTGCGGTGCTGGGCTACAACGCCCTGCTGCGTGGCAACAAGGGTGTGATTCACCAGCTCAATCGCTTTGCACACGATCTGCATGCCTACTTTGTGACCGGCGCACGCGTCACCGCCAGTGGCGACGGCAAGGTCCTTCCCATGAAGAAGGCCTGAAATGAAACACCCCCGCCGCGCTGCGCGCGACCCCCTCAAGGGGGCGGCACTGGCCGTCCGGCAAAGCCGGCCCGGCGGCGCCCTGGGCTTGTACCGCGTCATGCATCGGGATAGCGCTTCGGCGCATCGAAGTCTTCACGCATAAAGGAGAGCCGCTCATGGCCATAGGAACCCAGGAAGACAGCGACACCATGATGGGCGAGATCAACATGATCCCGTTCATCGACGTGATGCTGGTTCTCCTGATCATCTTCATCATCACCGTCCCCGTGATCAAACACGCGGTCAACATCGACCTCCCACGCGCCAGCAACGAGAAGGTGCTGGACAAGCCGGAGAACATCCGGCTCGCCGTGGATGCAGACGGTGTCTACTTCTGGAACGACGCGCGGATCGACGACGCAGAGTTCGAGGCTCGACTGGCGGCAACGGCCGCGCAGGAGCCACAACCGGAACTGCACATTCGCGGCGACAAGGCTGTGCGCTACGAACGGGTGGCCCAGGTGATGGCTGCCGCCCAGCGGGCCGGTGTTCGCAAGATTGGTTTCATCACCGAACCTGCTGCGCAGTGATTGCGCCGCTCAGCATCCAGGGACATTGCCATGAAAACACCACAACCCGCCGCAGACATCGACCCGCGCAAGCCCTCATGGGCGCGCGAAATGTCACCGACTGAGCCGTCGGAAGTCTCTCAGGTGTTGCACAGCGCCAGTCTGCTGCGAGGGCAGAAAACGGTGGCCATCGAACACAACGGAGCGCTCTACCGCCTGCAAAGCACCCGGGCCGGCAAGCTCATCCTCACCAAATAGGCGTTCTTCCGCCGGTATCTGTATCTGTTTCATCGTGGGGCGACCCGGGGATCTCACCCTCCCCGACGTCGTTTTTGGCCAGCCAGGGAAGCCCTCAAGGCGACCGTTAGCCAGGCATTTTTTGAATCAGACCGCGGTCAGAGACCGATCGCAGCGATGCCGGCGCGGGCAATCTGGGCATCTTCGGTGGATTTCACACCGCTCACGCCCACCGCGCCAATGGTCTGCCCGTCCTTCAGGATGGGCACCCCACCCTCCAGCATGCCGGATACGGTGGGCGCACTCAGAAACGACACGCGCCCCTGATTGATCACGTCTTCATAGACCTTGCTTTCACGGCGGCCCAGCGCTGCCGTGTGGGCCTTGGCAGGGGCAATGTGGGCAGATATTGCCGGGGCGCCGTCCAGACGTTGCAGCCACAACAGGTGCCCACCGTCGTCAACGATCGCAATCGTCACGGCCCAGTTGTTCTGCAGGGCCTCTGCTTCGGCGGCTGCGGCAATGGCCTTGAGATCGACGAGTTCGAGAACGGCTTTGTTTTTCATGAACTTTTCCTTGGTGAGGTGGTCAGAGAACGGACACGACAGACGGCGCATGGGGTACATGAACACAGACGCCGCAAGTCCGGTGCGGTGAATGGAGCATACCCAAAGGCTGCTTGCACTTGCCCGGGCACGCGCTGGGCCCCAGCCGTCTACAATGCCCTTTCGACAATCCTGCGCTCCAAGCGCTTGATTGCCCACCTGAGTCAGATATTGAAGGAGTTCACCACCATGTCCGACCACATCCAAACCAGCGGCCGCTTCGGCACTGCTGTTTCGACCTCTGCCGAGCGCAACAAGGTCATGCGCAATACCTACTGGTTGCTTGCCCTGTCCATGGTGCCCACCGTGCTGGGTGCGTGGATCGGTGTGCAGACAGGCATCACAGCGGGCCTCACCGGCGGTCTGGGTCTGATCGTGTTCCTTGGTGGCGCGTTCGGCTTCATGTTCGCGATCGAGAAAACCAAGAACTCCGCAGCAGGCGTGCCCGTTCTGTTGGGGTTCACCTTCTTCATGGGTCTCATGCTCTCCCGCCTGCTCGGCGCCGTTCTCGGCCTGAGCAACGGATCGAGCCTGATCATGACCGCCTTCGGCGGTACAGCGGCCGTCTTCTTCGTGATGGCCAACCTGTCCACCATCATCAAGCGCGACCTGTCCGGCATGGGCAAGTGGCTCTTCGCAGGTGCACTTGCGATCATGGTCGGCGCCATCATCAACGTGTTCGTTGGCAGCACCGCCGGCATGGCCGCAATCGCCACGCTCGCGATTCTGGTGTTCAGCATGTACCTGCTCTACGACCTCAAGCGCATCGTGGACGGCGGCGAAACCAACTACATCACGGCGACCCTTGGGCTGTACCTGAGCTTGTTCAACATCTTCCAAAGCCTGCTGGCACTGCTGGGGATCTTTGGCGGCGAGCGCGACTGACGTGCACCGTTCCCGTTGGCCCTTTGAGGCACAAAAAAAGGACCTTCGGGTCCTTTTTCTTTTTGCTGCGACGGGTGTGTCGCTTCTGCAAAAGGCATCAAGTTGCGCACGGAAATGCCGAAAGAACTTCCAACAAGCCCTTTCCCATCATGCGACACCCCGCCATCACCCTTTGTCTGGTCAGCGCAGCGAGCCTGCTCGCTGGGTGCGAAGCCCTGGGCATCGAGACCGCGACCCAGATTGCAGCCAAGAAAGAGGCCGAGGCCAAGGCCATTGGCAGTGCCTGTCGTCACGCGGTGCGCAGCATCGAAGCCTGCTTTGAAAGCAACCCCAGGGCCGGCAAGGCTGCCGTGTTTGCAGGTTGGCGCGAGATGGACGAGTACATGCGCGAAAACGCCATCGTCGGCATGCCGGCGGTGAGCCCAACCGGCGGCTCGGACCCATCCAGCACCCAGGAATCCGTGTCGCCCGATCCGTCAAAGGCTGGCCAGGGTTCGCGCAGCTCCTGAACAAGGCGCGCCAACCACTGGGCTGGCGCACCCCACCTGCATCGATCAGTCGTCCAGATCAAAAACGGCCATGCTCTCCACATGCGCCGTGTGGGAGAACATGTTGACCACCCCGGCAAACGTACAGCGGTAGCCCGCCTGGTGCACCAGGAGGCCAGCGTCGCGGGCCAGGGTGGCTGGGTTGCAGCTGACGTAGACAATGCGCCTGGGTGGCGTCCAGTCGCCGCGCAGATCGGGTTGCTGGTGCAGATCGGCCATGGCTTTTGCCAGGGCGAATGCGCCCTCGCGCGGCGGATCCACCAGCCATTTGTCGGCAACGCCGTCGTTCACCAGCATCTCCGGCGTCATCTCAAACAGATTGCGCGCCACAAAAGCCGTTTGACCCAATGGCGCCAACCGGTCGGCCTGGTTGAGTTCAAAGTTCTCGCGTGAGCGAGCGACCAGGGTTTCACTGCCCTCGATGCCCAGCACCTCGCCCGCGAGCGTGGCAATCGGCAGCGTGAAATTGCCAAGTCCACAGAACCAGTCGATCACTCGCTCATTTTTCTGGGGATCCAGCAACCTAATGGCCCGGGAAACCAGCACCCGATTGACATACGGATTCACTTGCGTGAAATCGGTTGGCTTGAACGGCATGGAGATGTCGAATTCCGGCAGGCCATAGGAGAGCATGGGGCCGCCCTCATCAAGCAGCTTCACGGTCTCTGGTCCTTTGGACTGCAGCCACCACTGCACGCCATGCTGCACCCCGAAGGCACGAAGTCGGGCCACATCGTCTTCCGACAGGGGCTCCAGATGCCGCAATACCAGAGCCGTCACCTCGTCGCCGCTGGCGAGCTCGATCTGGGGGCAGGTTTCGCGGGCGTCCATGCCGAAGATCAGCTCCCGCAGCGGCATGAGCATGGCACTGACATGGGGTGGCAAAACGGGACAGACGGTCATGTCAGCGACATAGCGGCTCTTGCGCTCGTGGAACCCGATCAGCACCACCCCCTTCTTGTGCACATGGCGTACCGAGAGCCTGGCCCGGTAGCGATAGCCCCAGGAAGGCCCCTCGATGGGGCGCAACATGGTTTCGGCCTTCACTTTTCCCAGGTGCCAGAGGTTGTCTTCCAGCACCCGCTGTTTGATCGCCACCTGGGCGGACGCATGGAGATGCTGCATCTTGCAGCCGCCGCAGGCACCGGCATGCAGGCCAAAGTGCGGGCAGCCCGGGCGCACCCGCTGCGAGGACTCGCGGTGGATCGCCGTGACGACACCCGCCTCCCAGTTGTTCTTCTTGCGGTGCACGCTGGTGCTGACCACCTCAAAAGGCAAGGCGCCCTCGATGAAGACGACCTTGCCGTCCGGACGGCGCGCGATGCCCTGGGCATCGATGTCGAGAGATTCCACCGCCAGCCAGCCGTCAGGCAAAGAGGCCTCGGATGCGGCGGGCGCGTCTTCACGCGCGGTGGTGAGCAAGCTGTTTTCGTGGGCAAGGGGTGCAGTCATCCCCCGATTGTCTCAGGACGCGAGTGGCGGTCTGGCCACGCGGCCAACCGCAGACCCAGTTTCACATCCAGGCCGTGAGGTACTCGTCCCAGTGACTCTCCGTGGAGGCCAGATTGCCCAAGGTTTCCTTGACGTAGGCGATCTCCTGCTCGTACTCGGCTTCGGTGAAGCCGCCGCGCATCTTCTGGAACCGGCAATACACCAAGTAGGTGTTCATCACGTCAGTTTCGCAGTAGCGACGGATGTCCTCCAACTGGCCGGCGAGGTACTGTGCGTAGACCTGCGAGCCGTCCATGCCCAGCTTGCCCGGAAAACCGCAAAGCTTGGCCAGCGCATCCAGCGGCGCATTGTTTTTGGGCGAATACATGGCCAGCAGATCCATCAGGTCGAGGTGACGCATGTGGTAGCGGCTGATGTAGTTGTTCCACTTGAACTCGCGGTCGTCTTCCCCGAGGTCCCAGTACTTGCCGGCTTCCACGCCGTGTCGCAGCCCCCGGTAGTGCAGCACCGGCAAATCGAAGCCGCTGCCATTCCAGCTCACGAGTTGTGGGGTGTGCTTCTCGACCGCATTGAAGAAGGTCTGGACCACCTTGCCTTCGCTCTGGCCATCGCGGTCCACAAACGAATGGATGCGCAGTCCTTCCGAGTTGCGAAACACCACGCTGATGACCAGGATGCGCTGCAGGTGCAACGGCATGAAGTCGCTCTGCCCTTTTTCCTTGCGCCCTGCCAGCCAGGCGCCATACACCTCTGCGTCGGACAACTCGGGCGGGGCGGCATGCAGGGCTCTCAGACCATCGACATCAGGAATCGACTCGATGTCAAACACCATGACAGGCCAGGTCATGCTGTTCGGCGTCGGTGCGAGTTGGGTTTCAGGCTCAACGCCGCGGCAGGTGGTTGAGCGGATCGACCGGCTTGCCCTGACGGCGGACCTCAAAGTGGAGCTTCACGCGGTCGGTGTCGCTGCTGCCCATCTCGGCGATCTTCTGCCCCTGACGAACGGACTGATCCTCGCGCACAAGAAGGGCTTGATTGTGTGCGTAGGCCGTGAGGTAGGTATTGTTGTGTTTCAGAATGACGAGGTTGCCATAGCCACGCAATCCGGCGCCGGCATAGACCACCCGACCATCTGCTGCCGCAATGACAGGATCACCCACGCGACCGGCAATGGACACGCCCTTGTTCTTGGCTTCATCGAAACCCGCGATCACCGTGCCCTGGGCAGGCCACACGAAGTTCAGTTCGTCAGCGCCGGCCGAATCCGTATTCGGCGGCACGGCCGGAGTCGCCGGGGTGGTCGCAGACGGTGTGGCAGGCGCCAGTGGCACTGGATCGCTCGAGGAGAGCGGGCGCGGCACCACACCGGAAGGCGCCACAGGTGTGACGGCAGCAGTACCCGGCGTCGCAGCGGGCGGAGTGACCGCCGCCACCGGGGGTGGTGTGGCACCTGGCGGCTGCACGCGCAAGATCTGCCCCACTTCCAGAATGTTCGGATTGGTCAGGTTGTTCCAGGCCTGTATGTCGCGCCAGCTTTGTCCGCTGTCCAGCGCGATCCGGAACAACGTGTCGCCCGGCTTGACGGTGTAGAAGCCGGCCTTGCCGGCATTTTCAGCGCCAGGCAAAGGCTTGACGTCCGTCACAGCACCACCAATACGGTCCTCCACGGGCGCGGGCGACGAGGCGCGACGGGTTGCGCAACCGGCAGAAAGCAGCATCACGGCCATCAGGCCCACCACTGCAGCCCCCTGCCAAGAAGGCCGTCCCGGATGGACCGCGGAGTCCGCAGCAAGGAAATCGCGCTTGATCATGAAAACTCCCACCAATTGCACCTTTATGCGCAAGCACCGACCAGATGGCGGTACTCAAAAAAATATGTTCGATTACCCATGAAGCACAGGGTTTCACCCGATGCCCGATTTTAGTGGCACGAAGTGCACCGCTTCCAGCTCGGTCCGCACCAGGCCTCTGGCGGTCTTGTCCACCACCACCAGATTCTGCTGCCCGGTGGCCGTCACCGTCGGCGCCACCAGCCGCCCACCCACGGCAAGCTGCTCAAGCCACGCTTGCGGAATATCATTACCGCCTGCGGCCGCGATGATGGCCGCATAGGGCGCCCCCTTGGCAAAGCCCAACATGCCGTCCCCCATCAAAAGATGAAGATTGGCCAAGCGCAACAGGCGCAGGTTCTCGCGTGCCCGCTCATGCAATCCGCGCAAGCGCTCCATGCTGTAGACCTCGGTCGCCACCACACTCAGAACGGCGGCCTGGTAGCCACAGCCTGTGCCAATCTCCAGGACACGCCCGAGCTTCCCAGGCCGGTCGTGACACAGCAGTTCGATCATGCGAGCCACCACGCTCGGTTTGGAAATGGTCTGCCCGAGGCCAATGGGCAGACTGGTGTCTTCATAGGCTTGATTGGCCAGCGCCGAATCCACGAAACGGTGCCGTTCCACCTTGCCCATGGCGGCAAGCACCGCCGGATGCCGAATGCCGTGGGTCTCCAGCTTTCGCACCATGGCCAAGCGAGCCGCCTGCGACTCTGTCCCGTGGGCCTTTCGGACTGGAGGTCTTGATGGTTCCCGCCCCACCTGGACTGGGGCAAACGCAGCGGGTTTGCCAACTGCCTGCACCCGAGGACCCTGACCGGAGGCTCCCACCTGGCTGCGACCCTGTGGCGCCTGCTGTGCGGTCGTCAGCTTGACGGGAAACGAGGGCCTGGGCCGCACTTCCGCGCCGACGGCCGATGGCTTGACCAACTTGCCGATGACGTCCCGTTTCAAAAAGCATCTCCTGCGTCGGTCGTCATAGGGGCTTCTTTGGGCAATTGCGTCGTCGACGGCGACGCTTGCGAAAGCTGGGCCGCCGCCGGTGCCCAATAAGGCAGTCTATCGTGATCGGTCAGATCCACCTGCAGGGGTGTGATCGTGGCGTAGCCTTGGGCGGCCGCGTGGAAATCGGTTCCTTCGGCATCGTCTTTGGCAGGCCCGGCATTTCCAATCCAGTACATGGTGTCACCCCGGGGATTGGTCTGCGAGATGACCTGTTCGGCCGCATGGCGCCGTCCCAGGCGCGCCACCTTGAAGCCCTTGATGTCTTGCAGCGGCCGGTTGGGGATGTTCACATTAAGCAACCAGGGTTCCGCCCGCTGCGCCGCCTCGCTCAAGGAGGGCAACAACTGAGCCACCAGTTGACTGGCCTTGCTGGCAGCCGCCTCCAGGTGAGCCCATCCCTTCTCGGTCTGGGAAAACGCGATGGCCGGGATGCCAAACAGGTAGCCCTCCATGGCCGCACCAACGGTGCCGGAATAAATGGTGTCATCCCCCATGTTGGCACCGTTGTTGATGCCTGACACCACCAGGTCGGGCCGGTAGCCGAGCAAACCGGTCAATGCGATGTGCACGCAGTCGGCTGGGGTGCCATTGACGTAACGAAATCCGTTGGGTGCCGTGTGAACATACAGTGGCGAATGCAGGGTGAGCGCATTGGACTTGGCGCTGTTGTTGTGCTCCGGCGCCACCACTTCCACCTCGGCCAGTCCTTTGAGCGCTTCGTACAGGGCGACGATGCCCGGCGCCTGGTAACCGTCGTCATTCGAGATGAGGATTTTCATTGAGCAGATTCTAGGTGCAATGGCCTCGCTGATCGGGTTCGTCTGCTGGCTGCGCATGGGTCACGCCCGGGACAAATGCTGGACTTACCCTGTTGTTGCGGGCCTCACTCTGTCTCTATCATGGTCAGCTTTGATTCAGGTCCTGCCATTCGGATGTTTCCAGGCATGAATGGGCGCCTTCGCCCAGAGGACGCTGCCGCGAATGCTCGCGGTTTTAGTTGTCATCGCTGCTGCTCACATCCGAATGCCGTGCCTCAACATAGGAAATCCCCATGCAAGCCTGGCTGTGCGAGAACCCGGTGGGCGTCGACGCCCTGATCTGGAAAGAATTGCCGACCCCTGTGCCTCAAAAAGGCGAGGTGCTGATCGAAATCCAGGCTGCGAGCCTGAATTTCCCTGATCTCCTGATTGTGCAGAACAAGTACCAGATGAAGCCCGCCCTGCCCTTTGTGCCGGGCTCGGAGTACGCCGGGGTGGTTCAGGCCCTGGGCGAGGGCGTTACCCATCTCCAGGTGGGTCAGCCTGTGGCGTGTCTCAGCGGCACCGGCGGCTTTGGTACCCACACCCTGGCACCTGCTGCGCTGTGCATGCCGCTGCCTCTCGGCTTTCCTCCGGTGGATGCAGCGGCTTTCATCATGATCTACGCCACCTCGTGGCATGCGCTGATGGACCGGGCCGCACTCAAGGCCGGCGAGACGGTATTGATACTCGGTGCCGCCGGAGGCGTGGGCACCGCCGCGATACAGATTGCCAAAGCGGCCGGCGCGCGGGTGATTGCCGCAGCGTCCAGCGAAGAGAAATGCGAGCTGTGCAAGCAGTTGGGCGCCGATGCCACCATCAACTACAGCGAGCACACGCCCGCCAAGGGGCTTCGCGACGTGATCAAGCAGTTGACCGATGGCAAGGGCCCGGACGTGATTTACGACCCCGTGGGCGGCGAATTTGCCGAGCCGGCCTTCCGGTCCATTGCCTGGCGGGGTCGCTACCTCGTGGTGGGCTTTGCCAGTGGCCCGATTCCCTCTCTGCCCTTGAACCTGACCTTGCTCAAGGGCGCAAGCATCGTGGGCGTGTTCTGGGGCGACTTCGCGCGCCGCGAACCCACGGCCAACGCCGAGATGATGCAAACACTGGCCAGCATGTACGCCAAAGGCCAGGTCAAGCCCGTGATCGACCAGACCCTGCCCATGAGCGAGTTGCACAAGGCCTACGAAATCATGGGATCGCGATCGGTCAAGGGCAAGTTGGTGCTGGTGAACTGAACCGGCAGGGCGTCATGCGCCTCTAGCCCTGCTCCTCTATCGCAAGTTGAAACTGCCACCCAGCAAGCCAACCAGACCGATGATGATCAGGTAAATCGCAACGATGTAGTTCAGCATGCGGGGCATGATGAGGATCAGGATGCCGGCGATCAGTGCGATCAGTGGGCCAATGCTCAAATTCAGGTTCATGGTTTCTCCGTCGATGGAACTGGGGTGGTGGCGCGGCCTGTGCTGAGGCATCAGGGCAGACGACCCATTTTGTATGGGTTCGGCCAGCCGTCTGTGCGCTATCTAACGCAGGCATTCAACAGACGAGTCTGGAAGCCGTCGCGTGGCTTGTTGCTGTCGGTCTGTCAGTGGTTCCGCTTTCCAGATATCTTGTCATCCGGGGAACCCCATCGCAAATCTCGCAAGCGTCAAGACCACAAACAAAAAAGCCCGGTTTCAAAAACCGGGCTTTCTTCATTCGATGGGGTGGCTGATGGGGCTCGAACCCACGACAACAGGAATCACAATCCTGGACTCTACCAACTGAGCTACAGCCACCGCAAGCGTCGAATTATAGCTCGAAGTCCACTCGACTTTTCACCCGGATGCCGGGTGAAGTCGATCAACGTGGTGCGGCGGCCGCAGCAGCAGGTTCCGGAACCAGGATGCGGACCTTGAACCGCTCCTTGAGCATGTCGTAATAGGCCACGCCTTCGGCGGCGGACCACCACTGGGTGTACTGCTGCACCTCTTGCGCCAGGCGCTGTGCGTCGCCCGGTTCGCGGGGCAGCACCTTGTCCACCCTGACCACCGCATGCCCCTGCTCGCCCAGGCTCACGCCAACCCAGGCCGGCAGAGCCTTGGGGTCTGCACTGAGCGCTGCCGTGAGCACCTGGGGCAGGACGCCCTGCGGGTTGTCACGTGAAACCGTGACCGCTGCTGCAAGCCCTGTGGTGTCGCCTCCCGCTTTCCATGCGGCCAGCTTTTTCTCGCCCTCTTCTCGCGCCAGTTCGGCAGAGCGCTGTGCCACCAGTCTTTGCCGCACGCTCTCGCGGACATCGGCCAGAGGCAGGGTGCGCGCAGGTGAGTGCTGGACCACGCGAGCCGAGGTCAGTTGACCAGAGCCGGTTTCAACGGCCTCCGTGTTGCGCTTTCGCTCGATGGATTCGGGCGAGAAAATCGCCTCAAGCAACGCGGGGTTGGCCAGAACGCCAGCGTCTTGCTGAGGCTGGCGGGTCAAGCCTTTCGCCTCCTGGATGTTGAGTTTGAAGCGCTCTGCGGCAGGCCGAAGCGAATCGGGTTGTTCGTACACCAGGTTGCTGAAGGCTTCGGCTGAGTCCGCAAAGAGGCGCTGTGCCTGCTGTCGCTTCAGATCCTTCTCGATCTCGGCGCGCATGTCCTCAAAGCTCTTCAGTGGGGGAGCCTTGATGTCGGTGAGCTGAATGATGTGAAAACCGAATTCGGTTTCCACCAGATCGGAAATGTCGCCCTTCTGCATCGCGTAGACCGCATCTTCAAACGGCTTGACCATGGAGCCGCGAGCAAAGAAATCGAGATCGCCTCCATTTGGCGCCGAGCCGGGGTCCTGCGATTGTGATTTCGCCACTTCGGCAAAGGTCTGGGGTGCACCCTTTACCTGTGCAAGCAGCGCAGCAGCGCGCTCACGAACAGCAGCCTTGTCGGCATCAGAAGCGCCCTGGGGCACGGTCAGCAGGATGTGGCTGGCGCGACGCTCTTCGGAACCTGACAAGCGGGCAGCGTTCTGTTCGTAGTAGGCCCGCACATCGGCCTCTGCCAGCACGACCGACTTTTCCAGCGCCGCTGCGTCGAGCACGAGGTACTCGATATCGGCCTGCTCGGGTGCCTGAAACAGCGCCGCGTTGCTGCTGTAAAACGCTTCGATCTCGGCCTCGGTTGGTTTCACGCTGGCGGCAAAGTCTGTGGACAGAAACTGCGCCACCCGGATCTCGCGCCGTTCAAAGAAGGCGTTCAATGACACATTTGCCAGCGCCTCGGTGGCGAAACTGGTGCCCTGGATGGCTTGCGCAACTTGCCGCTGCGAAAGATCGGCCCTCACCCTCGCCTCGTACATCTCGGGCGTCAAGCCCTGACGACCCAGCAACACACGGTATGCATCCACATCCAGCGTGCCGTCCGGACGACGCAAGGAAGCAATGGTTTCATTGGCCTGCAGATCCTGTGCCAGCCGGCGATCGCTGGTATAGAGGTTGAGTTTCTGAGCCGCAGTGGCCAGAACCCGCTGGCGCACCAGGCGCTCCAGGGTGGCGTAGCGCGCCTCTTCGCTGTCGAGCATGCGCGCGTCCAGAGAAGGCATGGCTTCACGCAGACGTTGCGATTCGGTCTGGTGCGCCCGATCCCATTCCAGCTTGTTGATTTCTTTTCCGTCGACGGTGGCCACTGGTTCCCCGCCTTCGTTGAAGCGGCTGTAACCCTCGACGCCGAACAGCACGAACGCTGGAATGATCAGGATCATCAAGAAGCCCATGAGGTACTTCTTGTGATTGCGGATGGAATCGAACATGCCTTGATACCCTGAAACAAAAGACCGGAGCCACCCACTCGGGCGCTGCGGCAACATAAAAAAAGGCGAACCCGGGTTCGCCTTTTCAGTGGTGGTGGGTGCTGACGGGGTCGAACCGCCGACCTACGCCTTGTAAGGGCGCCGCTCTACCAACTGAGCTAAGCACCCCACCGGAAACCTGCAGATCGCATCAGTTCAGCGCATCTTTGAGGGCCTTGCCCGGGCGGAACTTCGGGACCTTGGCGGCCTTGATTTTAATCTCAGCACCCGTGCGTGGGTTGCGCCCTTTACGCGCCGGGCGTTTCGTCACGGCAAACGAACCAAAACCCACCAGCGAAACGGTGCCGCCCTTTTTGAGCGTGGTGCGAATGGCGGTGATGGTGGAGTCCAGCGCTCGCGCAGCTGCCGCCTTGGAGATGTCGGCGTGCTTGGCGATGTGTTCGACGAGTTCGGTTTTATTCACAAATAGCCCCTCTTGAATTGATTGAAAGAATCCGTGTGGAAAGGTGCAGGCCGACGGTACTGTTGGTATCGCGGGCAAACCCTGTGAGCTCCGATGGGCACCTGCGCAACCCATCGGGCCACGCCAGAGCGCCGGGTGATTAGACCCACGGGCCGCCACCGCTGTCAATACGCGTGCGGCACTGGAGCTCACCAGACATCACGAAACGCGAGATTCTAGTCGCTTTCACAACGGGTGCTGGCGGGCCGGCCCAGTCACAGGGTCTCAGCGGCGCAACGTTGGACCCTTCCGTGGTCAGGCGCCCAACAGCGCCTGCTCGATGGCCTTGCCAACGTCACTGGTCTGGGCGGAGCCACCAAGGTCGGGGGTGCGCGGAGCCCCGCTGCCAGGCGACAGGACCGACTCGATGGCCTGCATCACGGCGTCATGGGCCGCACGATGCCCCAGGAAATCGAGCATCATGGCGCCACACCAGATCTGCCCGATCGGGTTGGCGATTTGCCGTCCTGCGATGTCGGGGGCGGAACCGTGCACCGGTTCGAACAGAGACGGGTGCGTGCGGTCCGGGTTGAGGTTGGCACTGGGCGCGATGCCGATGGTGCCAGTGCATGCCGGACCCAGATCGGAGAGGATGTCGCCAAACAGATTGCTGCCCACCACCACATCAAAAAAATCGGGGCGCTGGACGAAATGGGCGGTGAGAATGTCGATGTGGAACTTGTCGACCCTGACGTCCGGATACTGTTTGGCCATCTCCGCCACGCGTTCGTCCCAATAAGGCATGGTGATCGCAATGCCGTTGGATTTGGTCGCGCTGGTCAGGTGCTTTTTGGGGCGCGAGCGCGCCACCTCGAAGGCGTAACGCAACACCCGATCCACGCCGATGCGTGACATCACTGTCTCCTGTACCACGATCTCGCGCTCGGTACCGGGATACATGCGCCCGCCAATGCTGGAGTATTCACCCTCGGTGTTTTCGCGCACGATCACCATGTCGATCTCGCCGGCCAACCGTGGACTGCCGTCACGGCGCACCACCGGTGCGGTCACACCTGGCATGAGCTTCGCAGGCCGGATGTTCACGTACTGATCGAACTCGCGTCGGAACAGCAACAGCGAACCCCACAGCGAGATGTGGTCAGGCACTTTGTCCGGCCAGCCCACCGCGCCGAAATAGATGGCCTCGTGGCCACCGATCTGGTCCTTCCAGTCATCGGGCAGCATCTTGCCGTGCCGCTCGAAATAGTCGCAACTCGAGAAATCAAAGTGGTCGAATTGCAGCTCAATGTTGAACCGGGAAGCCGCCGCCTCCAACACCCGAAGTCCTTCAGGCATGACTTCCTGGCCAATGCCATCTCCGGCGATGACAGCGATGCGGTGCTTGCTCATGGTGTTCTCCTGCGGTTGAAATCTCATGCCATGGCCACAGCATAGCCCTTAGCTGAGCAACAATAATGGAATCAATCATTTCCTCATGAGAAACAATTGGAACGTTCCGATCTGGAGCTTGTCACGGCCGTCCGCCAACATGGCAGCCTGGTCATGGTGGCCAAGGCCCTGCGTGTGGCCCCATCGGCCATCACCAAACGACTCGCCGCCCTTGAAGCCGAACTCGGCCTGCGCCTGTTTCAGCGCACGACCCGCCGCGTCAGTCCGACTGCCGAGGGCGACGTCCTGTGCGAGCGCGCAGCCCGGATCCTGAGCGCTTTTAACGAACTGGAATCCGAGCTCAGGGAACGCCAGGTCGAGCCTGCCGGCCCGCTGCGCTTGGCAGCCACCTTCGGTTTCGGCCGGCTCTGGGTGGGACCTGCCCTGGCCGACTTTCAACACCGCTACCCCAGGGTCGCGATCGACCTGCAACTCACCGAGCGCCTGCCGGATCTGGCGGTGGAGGGCTTTGACGGTGCCATCTGGCTGTGGAACGCGCCTGACGAACGCGCCGCCGAGTGGGTGTCCAGACGGCTGGCACCCAACCAGCGTGTGCTGGTGGCCGCACCCAGCTACGTTCTGGCCCACGGCACCCCCCGAACATCGCAAGACCTCCATGCACACAACTGCCTCGTCGTGCGCGAGAACAGCAGCCCGGTCGATCGGCATATTGACCATTGGCGACTGCAGCGGGGCGTCGAGCCCCAGGTGCTGCACCTGCCAGCAAGCGGCAGCATGTCGTGCAACTCGGGCGAGATGGTGCGCGACTGGTGTCTGGCCGGACAGGGGATCATGCTGCGTAGCCTGTGGGACATCGGACCCCAGCTGGCCAGCGGGCAGTTGGTGCGTGTGCTGCCTGAATATGCGATGACGGATGCAGACATCCACTGGCTGGCACCTTACCGGCCACAAAATCCCAAACGCATTCGCCTGCTGGTGGATTTTCTCGCCGAACGCTTCCGCGAAGAACCGTGGAAAGTCAGGCGGCCCTCGCCGGCCTCACGACCAAGCTCACGCCGAAAGCGGTGAGCGCAATGCCGGCCACCGTCACGAGCGTGATGGGCTCGTCGAACAGCATCCAGGCGATCAGCGCGGTACACGGTGGCACCAGGTACATCAGGCTGGTGACCGATGCCGCCGCTCCACGCTGAATCAGCATGTAGAGCAGCGAGCTGCCACCCAGGGTCAGGCCCAGCACCGACCAGGCCATGGCGCCGGTCAGCTCCCAGTTCACGCCAGCATCGCCGTGCGTCCAGCGCATGGCCTCAAACTCCAGCAGGGCCAGCGGCAGTGTCACCAGAAACGCGGCAAGCAACTGCACGGCATTGGCAGAGCGCACGTCGCAGGCCGCCACATAGCGCTTCTGGTACAGCGTGCCCACGGTGATGGCCAAAAGCGCCATCACGGCAAACGACAGATTGATCCAGTTGGCCTGGTCGCCCGGCCCGCCTGCGCCGAACTTGCGCGACACCACCAGCACCAAGCCGGCAAAGCCCAGCAGGAGCCCCATCCATTGGCGCCTGGAGACCTTGGCACCCGTGCCCGAGAGCCAGATGGCCGTGAGCACCGGCTGAATGCCCACGATCAGCGCCGACAGGCCGGAGCCCATGCCGGCCTTGATGGCGGCCCATACGCCGCCCAGGTACCCCGCATGCATGAGAACCCCGGTCACCGACAGGTGCAGCCACTGCTTGCGACTGGACGGCCACTTGACACCCGAGAACCAGATCCAGGGCAGAAAGCACAGGATGGACAGGGCGTACCGCACGGCCAGGAACTTCATGGGGGGTGCGTGCGGCATGCCGTAGCGCGCCACGATGAAGCCCGTGCTCCAGATCAGCACGAACACCCAGGGCATGGCACGCAGCCACGCGTTGTCCTTGGTTGTGCTCACCATGTTCGCATTGGGCAGCGGATCAGCGCGCGCGGGCGCGAATTTCCGGCAAGGCTTTTTGCAGGTAATACACCATGGACCAGACCGTGAGCACCGCAGAGGCCCAGATGAGCCAGGTGCCCCAGAGATGGGTATCGATCATCCCGAACACACTGCCATTGAACAGCAGGAAAGGAATGGCCACCATCTGCACCGTGGTCTTGACCTTGCCCAGCATGTGCACGGCCACGCTCTTGGTGGCGCCAATGATCGCCATCCATTCCCGAAGCGACGAAATGGCGATTTCCCGACCAATGATGATGAGGGCCACGAACACGTCGGCCCGGTCCAGATGCACCAGCACAAGGAGGCTGGCGCAAACAAGGAACTTGTCGGCCACCGGATCCAGGAAGGCACCGAAGGCCGAAGTCTGGTTGAGCTTGCGGGCCAGGTAGCCGTCGGCCCAGTCGGTGGCTGCAAACACAACGAACATGATCGTGGCGATCAGGTTCTTTTGGGCCATGCTCATGCCTTCCAGATAAAACACCCCGATGATCAGGGGAATCGCAATGATGCGCGCCCAGGTCAGCAAGGTAGGAAGGTTGAAGAACATGACGCGATTATGCGTTGGCGCCGCCCGGGCGTTTCAACCATGTGGTTTTGCAGAAATCAGGCGAGAGGTGACCTCGACGAAATGCCGTCTCGCAGGCCAGGGCCATCCCATCGCAGCTGTCAGTGGAGCGCCCGGTAGATGGCATCGGCCAGCTCGGCTGAAATGCCGTCCACGGTGCACAGATCTTCCACGCTGGCCGATGCCACGCCACGCACACCGCCAAAGCGCTGCAACAGCCGAGCACGCTTTTTCGGCCCGACACCAGGAATATCTTCCAGCCGGCTGCCCCCGGTGCGCACCTTCGCCCGCTGGGCGCGCATGCCGGTGATGGCAAAGCGATGGGCCTCGTCGCGGATTTGCGCCACCAGCATCAGGGCGGCGGAATCGTGCCCCAGGTAGACCTTGTCGCGCCCGTCGGCAAACACCAGCTCTTCCAGACCGACCTTGCGGCCCTCACCCTTCTCCACGCCCACAATGAGCGAGAGATCCAGCCCCAACTGCTCAAACACCTCGCGCGCCATGCTCACCTGACCCTTGCCACCATCGATGAGCACCAAGTCGGGCATTCGTGGACCGGAAATGGCTTCTACCGTGGGTTCAGGCAGAGCGGTGTCGGCGGGGTCCTGCTCTGCGAGCGCTGGGGCTGAAGGCCCCAACACCGAATCCTCGGTGCCGGCCGGCACGAGTGCCTCGCCAGTGTCTTCCTTCATCGCCTCGGCAATCTTGCCGTAGCGGCGCAACAGCACCTGCCGCATGGCGGCGTAGTCGTCGCCTGGCGTGATGCCTTCGATCTTGTAGCGCCGGTACTGGCTGTTCTGCATCTTGTGGCCCTCGAACACCACGCAGGACGCCTGAGTCGACTCTCCCGCCGTGTGCGAGATGTCGAAACACTCGATGCGCAGCGCGTCCAGCTGGTCGTCGGGCAGATTCAATGCATCGGCCAATGCGCGGGTGCGGGACTGCTGGGAGCCCTCTTCGGCGAGCAGGCGCGCCAACGCGATCTCGGCGTTTTTCTGTGCCATTTCCAGCCAGATGCGACGGTGCTCACGCGGCTGGTGCACGGCGCTGACCTTGGCGCCCGTCTGCTCGGAAAGCGCATCCAGCAGTGGCCTGCCCACCGCGTGGCTGGTCACCAGTGTGTGCGGCATGGCAATGCCCAGGTAATGCTGGGCAATGAAAGCTTCCAGTACCTGCCTGGCCACGCGCTCGCTGGGTTCTCCTGGCTGGGGAGCCTCATCGTCGGCCAGCGCGCCTTCGATGGCAGAGGCGTCTTCCACATGAGCAGGGAAATACGGCCGGTCGCCCAGATGGCGGCCGCCCCGGATCATGGCCAGGTTCACACAGGCGCGACCGCCCTGCACCTTCACGGCCAGCACGTCCACGTCCTTGTCTGACACGGTGTCCATGGCTTGCTGGTGCAACACCCGGGACAGCGCCGACATCTGGTTGCGGATCTCTGCCGCCTGTTCAAATTCCAGTTTTTCTGCGTGGCCCATCATGCGCTGCTCCAGTGCGTCGAGCACGGCCTGGGTTTCACCACGCAGAAAGCGCTCGGCATCGGCCACATCGCGCGCATAGGCTTCGCTGTCCACCAGGTCCACGCAGGGGCCGCTGCAACGCTTGATCTGGTAGAGCAAACAAGGGCGCGTGCGGTTGGCGAACACGGTGTCTTCGCAGGTGCGCAGGCGAAACACCTTCTGCAGCAAGGTGATCGACTCCTTCACCGCCCAGGCGCTGGGGTAAGGGCCGTAGTAGCTGTGTCGCCGATCCACCGCGCCGCGGTAGTAGGCCATGCGCGGGAATGCGATGGAGGGCGAGGGCTGGCGCGGCGCCGTCCGAAAGGTTTCGCGGGTACCGGTGATCTTCAGGTAGGGGTAACTTTTGTCGTCCCTGAACAGGATGTTGAAACGCGGATTCAGCGTCTTGATGAGGTTGTTTTCCAGCAGCAGCGCTTCGGCCTCGGAGCGCACCACCGTGGTCTCCATGCGCGCGATCTTGCTCACCATGTGCCCGATGCGGGTGCCGTCGTGGTTCTTCTGGAAGTAACTGGCCACGCGCTTCTTCAGGTTGCGCGCCTTGCCCACATAGAGCAGTTGGCCCTGGCTGTCGAAATAACGGTACACGCCGGGCAGGCCTGGCAGGGTGGCAACTTCACTCAGCAGTTGTTCGGAATGGGTCTCGGACATGGGCGCCATTGTGAACTGAGCGGCAAGGGTCGTCATGGCAGGTGGGCCAGTTTGAAATGCGGCAAGATCACGGCCATGGTTCATCCTTCCAGAGTCACGCTTGCCAACCACGACCGTCCCACGTGGGATGTGTTCTGCCATGTGGTGGACAACCTGGGCGACATCGGTGTGTGCTGGCGCCTGGCCACCAACCTGGCTGCGAGAGGACAACACATCCGGCTCTGGATGGACCAGCCCGAACCGCTGCGCTGGATGGCGCCGGGCGCATTGGAAGGCACACACCCCTGGATCGAGGTGATTCCGTGGACCACACCGCTGCCAGCAGGTTTGTGCGAGTCACTGACACCCGCCCAGGTCTGGGTGGAAACCTTCGGCTGCCACCCGCCCGAAGAGGCACAAGAGGCCCTGGCAGCCCATCTTGCCACGGGCGTAACGCCGCCAGCGTGGATCAACCTCGAATACCTCAGCGCCGAGCCGTATGTGGAGCGCTCGCACGGCCTGCCATCACCGGTGATGAGCGGACCGTTGAAAGGTTTGGGCAAATGGTTTTTCTTTCCCGGGTTCACGGCCGCCACGGGTGGGCTGTTGCGCGAGCCCGATCTGGAGGCGAGGCGCGGGTCGTTCAGCGCAGCAGCATGGCGCGCGCGCATGCAGATCCCAACAGATGCACTGGCGGTCAGCCTGTTTTGTTATGAACCTCAGGCGCTCGAAATGGCGCTACTCCAGTCAGCGCATCGGGACCGGGCAGTGCACTGGTTGATCACACCTGGCCGTGCCGCAGCCGCCGTGCAAACCCTGCGCATGCGAAAGGTATCCGCACCCTGGGCATCAGGCGAACACATGCATCCCCTGCCCCTTCAGGATCAGGCGGGGTTCGATGAGCTGCTGTGGGGGTGCGATCTGAATTTTGTGCGCGGAGAAGATTCGCTGGTGCGCGCGCTGTGGGCCGGCAGGCCTTTTGTCTGGCAGCTGTATCCGCAAGATGAGGGCGCCCACCTGATCAAGCTCGCAGCCTTTCTGGACTGGCTGCTAGCGCCAGACGACCTGCGTCAATTCCATCTCGCCTGGAACGGTGGAGCGCCTGCTGAAACCCTGCGTTGGCCCGATCCCGCCAGTCTGGCAGAGTGGAAAACGACGGTCGAGTCAGCGCGGGTGCGGCTGTTGCGCCAGCCCTCGTTGGCGGAACAACTGCTGAGCTTCGTGGAGCAAGCAGCCGCGCAAAGGACCTGAGTCCTTTCACACGAAGGCAAGGCCCACCGTCAAGGTGACGGCATCAGCGACACCGTCTGTGGCGTCCAGATGCCTGTGCCCGGATTACTTGCAATGCGGATTTCGCCATTGCTTGTGCGGCGCAGAACGAGCTCGGCTTGCGCATCGCCATTGACGTCGGTCACTGCCGCCAACTGGAATCCGGATGGCAGGGCCGTCAGGGCCGTTTGATGTGCCGACATGGTGAATGCCAAGCCAGTCCCCTGGCTGAGTGAATAGCGGATCGCGCCCCGGTTGTTGAAAACGAAATCCGGCCGACCATCGCCGTCTATGTCCGGTGTGGCGACCAGGGTTCCTGCCAGATTCAGCGCGCCCACGCTCAAAAGGAAGGGATTATTGGGCAAGGTGTCGCCCTGCCAATGGACAAAGTGGGCCTCCTTCGGCATGCGACTGTTCCGGAAGAGCACCTGTGCGCGGCCCGTGCCGTTGAAGTCACCCACTGCCACCGGCGCGAACGTGGTGATCAGTCGCCCATTCAGGTCTGTGAAGCCAAAGAGGAAGTCCACGAGATCAGGGACATAGTTGCCTGAACCGTTACGAGAGAGCAGCACCAACTGCATCAGCCGCTGGCGAGGATCGTAGAGCGCCAGATCGGCGATGCCATTGCCATCAAAGTCGCCCAGACCTAGCACCTTGATGCTGCGGTCCATTCGGGCGTGCAGCAGCCACTCGCCGGTCTCAGTCCCGCCGCCGTTGTCACGTTCCTGCAGCACACTGAGGGTTTCGGTGCCAAACAGGCCCGGGCGGCGCAGCACCACGTCGTCACGACCATCGCCGTCAATGTCTTGCACCGCCACGATTTTCGCGGTTCCATATTCCAGCGGTTGGAAAACCGCTGGTGAGCGCCACGTGTCGTCCTCGCTGAGGCCATTGGCAGTACCGTTGAGACGGGCGGCCTGGTAGGCGGTGCGCCCGAGCGGGCTGGCCCGCAGGTCGCGCAGCACCAGCTCGCGCGGACCGGTGGTGTGGCCTGTGCGCGCCACCATGACCAGCGGCCGGGTGGGGGTGTGCAGCCAGTTGCGCAAGCCGCGGGAATAGGCCGTGGAAAAACGGCCATACTCGTCGGGCAGGCCATTGCCCGCCGTGCCAGCCAAGTTGCACGCCGAGAAACCACCCCACAAGGTACCAATCACCTGGTTTTGGGCATTGAGCAAAGCAGAGCCACTGCTTCCACCCTGAGTCGCTCCTTCGTGCCAGAGAACGCGAAGGAAATTACTGGAACGGGCGGGCGATGCAAATCCGAGGCTGCGCATCAAGTGGTCACCACCGGGGTGGTGCAGCCCCACCACGGCTTGCGTGCCCGTTTGTGTGGCCGCACTCCAGCCCGCGAGCGTGAGACCGTCGGCTGGCACGTGGTAGTTGCCATCGAAAGGACGCAACAGGGCCATGTCGGCCCCTTTGCGAACGGTTTCAGAATACAGGTACTCGAGACCTGCTGCAAACAGTGCATAGCGGGAATCCACGGTGGAACCGCCACAAGTGGTGGAGCGAAAGAACAGGTAGGCGTCGGTGTCGTAAGCGCCTGCCGCCGTGCCGATGCAGTGGTCGGCCGTCAGCACATAGGGTGCATTGGTTTGTGCACTTTCGCCCACCAGCATGCCGGAACACAAATAGTTCGACATGAAGCCGAACTTGTCGTACCGCACAAAATCCAGAAACAGCGCGGCGTCTGCCACTTGCGGCGTAGCCCCCCCGCACACAAAGTCGCGTTGACACGCACCAGAGAAATTGCCTTCCCGACGTTTCTCTGTACTCCGGTCAAACGCCTCTTCCGTGCTCATCACCATGTGGATGACCCGGTCCACGCTCAGGCGCACGGCCGACGTAGAAACACCCGGGGGCACTGCCACCTCGACAACACCCACCGACCCGGCCGAGGCGGGCGCCCAGTAGGTGCTACCGCCTTGCAACGCGCCGGCCTGCTGCTTGGCCTGCATTCGAGCCAGGACCTGCGATGCCGGCAACTCCACCATGGTAGTCGCCTCCGGTGCGTAGAAACGCAGCAGGGCTTCGGGAGGCAGCGCGTCAATCTGAAGACCCAGCCGGACGCCTTTGGCATCGCCGGTATTCACGGCCAGCGAACCTACCTGCCAGCCGTCGGGCAAGGTGCGCCAATTCCAATTCGAACCTTCGCTTCGGGTCAATGCCGAGACTTGCGGCGACAGCCTGCGCCCGACACCCGTACGCACCAGCCGCTGCTGCATCTCGTCGCTGGGTTTGCCACTCTCGTCCTGCGAGCTGGTCAATTCCGCAGCCGACAGTGCACCAAGTTGCACGACATTCGCCTGCGGCGCCAACGCCAGTTCGCGTGGCTGCATGGGCGACCGCCCCCCGGATCTGGCCGCGGCCACCGGATACGAGCTTGCACTTTCCGATTCAAAATCCTGGCTCAGCGCTGTGTCGGTGTCGTCGACCGGTTCTGCGCCCACACCAGGCTGAAAAGAAGGGAACTCGCCGTCGACCGGCTCTTCAATACCACCCCCTTGGCTGCCATCGGCAACCTGTACCGGCATCACCGTGGGTGTGGTTGTGCTCTCGCCACCTTCAATACCACCACAAGCGGCGAGGAGCGCCGCCGCCAAGAGGCAGAAACCCCGAAACAACCCAACTTTCAGCTGCATGCGCCCTCCTGACGAATCTTGCGAATGGATGCGACCAGCATGGCGTCTGGCGGCCGCCAACAGTGTAACTAAATAACTACTACTGCCGGGCACCTTTGATCCGCCAAATCCCACCGTCTGCGCAGTCTTCATGAGCTCGCAAGCCGACGAAACGCTGGAAAGCTGCCCCGCTATGCCACACCGGATGCGTCGACTAAAATAGCGGGTTTTGCGGACCAGCCCGGGTCTACCGGCTGATCCTTCTGCATCTGCCTCGCCGCACAGATCGCGACCACCACCCACGTTCCAGGGGCCGCATGGCCACTCAGGAAACGCGCGGCCCAACCGATGGAATCCTATGAAAATCGCTCAAGAACTCCGCGCCGGCAACGTCATCATGCACGGCAAGGACCCGATGATCGTGCTGAAAACCGAGTACAGCCGGGGCGGCCGTGGTGCTGCCACCGTGCGCCTCAAACTCAAGGCCTTGCTCAACAACATGGCCACTGAAGTCGTCTGCAAGGCCGACGACAAGATGGACCAGATCATTCTGGACAAGAAGGAGTGCACCTACTCCTACTTCGCCGATCCCATGTACGTGTGCATGGACGCCGACTACAACCAGTACGAGGTGGAAGCCGAGAACATGGGCGACGCCCTGAACTACCTCGAAGATGGCATGACCGTTGAAGTGGTGTTCTATGACGGCAAGGCCATCTCGGTCGAGCTGCCCACCAGCGTGGAACGCGTGGTGACCTGGACCGAACCCGCCGTCAAGGGTGATACCTCCGGCAAGGTGCTCAAGCCCGCCAAGATCGCCACCGGCTTTGAAGTCGCGGTGCCGCTGTTTGTGGCACAAGACGACAAGATCGAGATCGATACGCGCACGGGTGAATACCGCCGCCGGGTCTGATCGATTAACGATCTCGCTGACATCACTGAAGGCTCCTGCGGGAGCCTTTTGATTTTCCCTCTCACCGCTGAGCCTGCATGGACCTCATCGCGCGCATCACCGACGTCATCCTCCCGGTGTTCCTGATCGTGGCCATCGGCTTTGGCTACGCCCGCCGCAGCGACCCCGACATGACGGTGTTCAACCGGGTTGCGCTCGATGTGCTGGCGCCGGTGCTGGTGTATTCGGCACTCGCTGCGAAAGACTTCCACATCTCCGAACACGCCACCCTGCTGATCGGTGGTGCCATCCTGATCCTGGGCAGTGGCCTGATTGCATGGCCCATCGCGCGTGCTTTCGGTGCGCAGCCCCGAACGCTGGTGCCGGTGGTGATGTTCAACAACTGCGGCAACATGGGGCTACCACTGGCGCTGCTGGCCTTTGGCTCGGCGAACTTCGGTGCGGCTGTGGCGCTGTTCTCGGTCAGCAACCTCTTGCACTTTTCGATTGGTGCGCGCATCACCAGCAGCCACGCCCGCACGCGCGACCTGTTGCTCAGTCCGCTCATGATCGCCACGGCACTCGGCTTCCTCAGCGCGATGACCGACATCAGGCCACCCGATGTGGCGATGGCGGGTCTGAAGCTGCTGGGCGATGCACTGCTGCCCATGATGCTGTTCGCGCTGGGTGTGCGCTTGACCGCACTGACGCGCGCAGGACTGGGCATGGGCATGCTGGGCGCCCTGGCTCGCCCGCTGATCGGTCTGGCGATCGGTCTGCCACTGGTCTGGGCACTGGGGCTGGAAGGCGCAGCCAAAGGCCAGCTCCTGTTGTTTGCTGCCCTCCCCCCTGCTGTGATGCAGTTCATGCTGGCTGACCGCTACCACCAGGAGCCGGACAAGGTTGGTGCGATGATCATGCTGGGCAATGCGCTGGCCATCGTCTTTGTACCGCTGGCGCTCGCACTCAGCCTTTGAGCCGCGCCCCCTCATTTCGATCAACGTCAGGAGTCAATTCATGGAAGCCACACAAGACATCAACGAACGCCGCCTGGCAGATGCCTGGGCCGAGCTGCAGGCCCATGCCAACGATGGTCACCCCCTGCAGGCAGACGCTTACCGGCTCGCCTTCGCGGACCCCGAATTCATGCTGCGCCGGGAAACCCGTGGCATGCGCTTTCAACTGGAGATGCTCAAGCCCGATCTGGCACAACAGGACCTGGGCATCGAGAACACCATCGTGGTGTTCGGCAGCGCCCGCTTCCGCGACGCCGCCGAATCTGCAGAACAGCTGGTTCGCGCAGAGCGCAGCGGCGAACCCCGCGACATTGCGCGCGCCAAGGCGCTGGTGCGCAACGCCCATTACTACGATCAAGCGCGCGAGTTCGCACGCATCGTGGCGCGCTACAGCAAGGCATGCCCTAAGGAAGACCAGTTGTTCATCTGCACCGGTGGCGGCCCCGGCATCATGGAGGCAGCCAACCGCGGCGCGCACGACGAAGGCGCGCTCAACGTCGGCTTGAACATCGCCCTGCCCCACGAGCAGGCCGCCAACCCTTACGTGTCACCGCGACTGAGTTTCAAGTTCCACTACTTCGCCTTGCGCAAGATGCATTTCATGATGCGCGCCAAGGCCTTGGTCGCTTTTCCCGGTGGCTTCGGTACCCTGGACGAACTGTTCGAGGTGATCACGCTGGTGCAATGCAAGAAGGCCAAGCCGGTACCGATCGTGCTGTTCGGCAGCGACTACTGGAAACGCCTGATCAACCTCGATGTGCTGGTCGAGGAAGGCACCATTTCGCCAGAAGACCTGCAGTTGTTCAACTACGTGGACGACCCGCAGACCGCGTGGGAAACGGTCAAGCAGTTCTACGACCTCCCCAAGGTCTGACCCGGCTGCCAGACGCGAGGATGGGCACATCATCCTGGCGTGCAAACTTCTCCGAAGCAAAACAAAGAGCCGCTGCCTGAACGGATCAGAGAGCGGCTTTTTTTAGAGCAGCAACGGTGCGAACCCGACTGCACCTACTCGGACCAGCCTCCGCCCAGCGCCCGATAGAGCGCCACCTGATTCTGTTGTTGAGCCAGGCGGGTTTGCACCAACGCCTGTTCGGTGCCGAAGAGTGATCGCTGCGCATCCAGCACATCCAGAAAACTGGCCACGCCATTGCGATACCGCAATTCAGCCAGACGGAAGCGCTCGGCCTCTGCGGTGGCCTGGACCTGCTGAGCGCGCAGCTGCTCACCCAGGGTGGCTTGTCCCGCCAGCGCGTCGGCGACCTCGCGGAAGGCGGTCTGAACGGCTTTTTCGTATTGGGCGACGGCGATGTCGCGACCGACCCTGGCCGATTCGAGTGATGCCCGGTTTCGCCCTGCATCAAAGATCGGCAACAGCGCCTGCGGCGCCAAGGTGAAACCCCATGACCCGTCCTTGAACAGGCCGGACAACTCACTGCTGGCGGTGCCTGCACTGGCCGTGAGCGAAATGCGCGGGAAAAAAGCCGCCCGCGCGGCACCGATGTTGGCGTTGGCTGCAATGAGTTGCTGTTCCGCCTGGCGAATGTCGGCGCGCCGCTCCAGCAGGTCGGACGGCAGGCCCGCAGGCACATCGCTCAACAAGGGCTGCATCGCAGTACCGCCCTCACCGGTGGATGCGGCTGGCTGGCTCGGTTCGAGCAGCTTGGCCGGGATGGGTTGCCCCACCAGCAGGGTAAGTGCATTCAGGTCGAGCGCGCGCTGGCGCTGTTGTTGAGCGAACGAGGCCTGGGCTGCGGCGGTGAGCGACTCGGCCTGGCGCAAATCCAGCGCCGATGTGGCGCCGTTGTCAAAACGCAGCTTCGTCAGACGCAGTGAGTCCTCCCGGGTGGCCAGTGTTCGCTGCGTGAGCGCCAGAAGATCGTCACTGCTTTGCAGGCTCAACCAGGTGCTGGACACCGCCGCCACCAGGCTGGTCTGAGCAGCCCGCTGTGCCTCTTCGCTCGCGAGGTACTGCGCCAGCGCCGCCTCTTTCAGACTCGCAATACGCCCGAAGAAATCAATCTCCCAACTGCTCAATGCCAGGCCGGCACTGTAGGTACTGCTGATACCACCGTTGCCATCGGGCTGGCGATTGCCGCTGGCGGCAAGCCCCAAAGACGGTAACTGATCGGCACGTCGGATCTGGTACTGTGCGCGCACCTGCTCGATGTTCAACGTGGCCACACGCAGATCGCGGTTGTTGGCCAACGCCAGCGCGATCAGCTCACGCAGATGGGCATCCCCAACGAACGAGGTCCAGGCCAGGGCTGGCGCAGTGGCCTGCGTGCCGGCATTCGACCCGAGTGAGGGATAAGCATCAGCCACCGGCGCCGCGGGGCGCTCATGGGTGGGAATGAACGAGCAGCCCGCCAGGACGGCCGCCGCCACGAGCGAAAGCGCTGTGCGCAACTTGGGACCAGTGGATTCATGCATCGCTGTGCACTCCCATGTGTTCGGCATCGGCCGCATGCAAGCGGCGCTGGCGGTCGCTGCCCTTGAACAGCGTGCGCACCACGACAAAAAAGATCGGAACAAACACCACGGCGAGGATGGTGCCGGTGACCATGCCACCGATCACACCCGTGCCAATGGCACGCTGGCTGGCCGAGCCGGCACCGGACGACAAGGCCAACGGCACCACGCCCAGCGTGAACGCCATCGAGGTCATGACGATGGGCCGGAACCGCAGGTGGGCAGCGGCCAGGGCCGATTCGATCACGCTCTTTCCCTGGGCCTGAAGGTCCTTGGCGAACTCAATGATCAGAATCGCGTTCTTTGCCGAGAGGCCGATGATGGTGATCAGGCCCACCTGGAAATACACGTCGTTGGAATAGCCGCGCAGCATCGTGGCCAGCAACACCCCCAGCACACCCAGCGGCACCACCAGAATCACCGAGAGCGGAATCGTCCAGCTCTCATACAGCGCGGCCAGGCAAAGGAACACCGCCAGAATGGCAAAGGCATACAGCACCATGGCCTGGGAGCCGGCCAGTTTCTCTTCACGCGACTGGCCTGTCCATTCGAAGCCCATGCCCTGGGGTAACTGGGCAGCCAGCTTCTCCATCTCGGCCATTGCCGCGCCGGTACTGGCGCCGGGTGCCGCGCTGCCACTGATGCGCATTGACGGATAGCCGTTGTAGCGCACGGTCTGCATGGGCCCGGTGATCCAGCTTGTGGTGGCGAACGCCGACAGCGGCACGGCCTGACCCTGCCTGTTGAGCACGTTGATGCGCAACAGGTCCTCGGGTTGCATGCGCGCGGGTGCGTCGGCTTGTACCACCACGCGCTGCAGGCGTCCGGCATTGGGGAAATCGTTCACATAGCTGGACCCGAGCGCCGTACCAATGGCGCCGCTGATGGCATCGAAGCCCACGCCCAGGGCATTGGCCTTGTCGCGATCGATGTCGATCTGCAGCTGGGGCGCGTCCTCCAGGCCGTCAGGGCGCACCTGAGTCAGCACCTTGCTCTGGGACGCCATGCCCAGCAACTGGTTGCGAGCACCCAGCAGCGCCTCACGACCCAGACCAGCGCGATCCTGCAACCGGAAGTTGAAGCCGGATGAGGCACCCAGCTCCGGAATTGGTGGCGGACTCAGCGGGAAGATGAAGGCGTCACGGACACCGGAGAGCGCGCCAAACGCACGCCCCGCCAGCGCCTGTGCCGAACTGCCGGGGTCCGAGCGCTCGGCCCAGTCCTTGAGCGTCACGAACGCCAGCGCCGCGTTCTGTCCTTGCCCGGAGAAGCTGAAGCCCAGCACCCCGACCATGCTCTGCACTTCCGGTTGCTGCAGCATGAAGCCTTCGACCTGCTTCATCACCTCCAGCGTGCGCTCCTGTGTGGCGCCCGGTGGCAACTGCACGTTCACCAGCATGGTGCCCTGATCCTCACCGGGGAGGAACGAAGTGGGCAGACGGTTGTAGACCCAGGCCACCGCACCGATGATCACGGCGTAGATGACCAGCGTGCGACCAGCGCGCGGCAGCAAGGCCGCCACACCGCGCTCGTACCCTTTGGCGGTACGGGAGAAGCCCCGGTTAAACCAACCGAAGAAGCCCTTCTTCTCGTGGTGGTGACCGGCTTCCACCGGCTTGAGCAGCGTGGCACAGAGGGCCGGCGTGAGCGAGAGCGCCATGAAAGCCGAGAACGCAATCGACACCCCCATCACGGCGGCAAACTGGCGGTAGATATTGCCCACCGAGCCGGCGAAGAACGCCAACGGCACAAAAACCGAAATCAGTACAACGGTGATGCCGATGATGGCGCCCGAAATCTGGCCCATGGCTTTTCGGGTGGCTTCCAGCGGGGGCAAACCCTCCTCGCTCATGATGCGCTCGACGTTTTCCACCACCACGATGGCGTCGTCCACCACGATGCCGATCACCAGCACCATGCCGAACATGGTCAGCACGTTGATGGAAAAACCCATCGCCAGCAGCACGGAGAACGTACCCAGCAATGCCACCGGCACCACGATGGTGGGGATGATGGTGTAGCGGAAGTTCTGCAGGAACAGGAACATCACCAGGAACACCAGCGCCACGGCTTCTGCCAGTGTGATGGCCACTTGCTGGATGGAAATTTTCACGAAGCGCGAGCTGTCGTAGGGGATCGACCAGCTCATGCCTTCGGGAAAGAATTTCTCCAGCTCGGTCATCTTGGCGCGCACCGCATCGGCGGTAGCCAGCGCATTGCCACTGGGCGAGAGCTGCACACCGATACCGGTGGAAGGCTTGCCATTGAGGCGTGCTGAAGTGGCATAGGCCTGCGCACCGAGTTCGATGCGCGCCACGTCTTTCAGGCGTACGGTGGAGCCATCGGTGTTGGCTCGCAGCACGATGTTGCCAAACTGTTCCACATTGCTCAGCTGGCCGTTGACCACCACGGTGGCGGCGATGCTCTGTCCCGCAACGTTGGGCAGTGCACCGATTTCGCCTGCAGACACCTGGGCATTCTGTGCCCGAATCGCTGCCGCCACGTCGGCCGCGCTCAGGTTGTATCCCAGCAGCTTTGTCGGGTCGATCCAGATGCGCATGGCCCGCTCGGTTCCGAACAGCTGCGCCTGACCCACACCGGGCAGCCGCTGCAGTTCAGGGACCACGCTGCGCGAGGCGTAATCACCCAGGGCCACCGGGCCCCAGGCCGGATCGTCGCTGGAAAGGATGGCAAACAGCAGGAAGTTGCTGCGCGACTTGTCCACCCGCACGCCCTGCTGCGTCACCGCTGCCGGCAGCCGGGGCGTGGCACGTGACAGGCGGTTTTGCACATCCACTTGCGCCAGATCTGCATTGGTGCCGGTCTCAAAGCTCAGCGTGATGCTGCCGGTGCCGTTGGCCTGCGCCACCGACTCCATGTAGATCAGGCCCGGGGAGCCGTTCATTTCCTGCTCGATGACCGACAGCACGCTGTCTTCCAGCGTGGCCGCCGAAGCACCCGGATAACTGGCGTTGATGACGATGGCAGGAGGTGCCACCGGTGGGTACTGTGCGATCGGCAACTGGGTGATGGACACGCCGCCCAGCACCATGATGAACAGCGCAATCACCCACGCAAAGATGGGTCTGTCAATGAAGAACTTCGCCATGTGGGGCGCTCCTTAGCTCGTCGCGCCGGCCGGTGCGGGGGCTTCACCTTTCGCAGGCGCCTCCGCTCCCTGGGGCTTCCAGGGCACCGCCTTCACAGGGGTACCGGGCGGCATCATCTGCAGCTTCTGGAAGCCATCGACCATGACCTGCTCACCGGCCTTGAGCCCTTCGCGGATGACCCACTGGCCATTCTGCTGGCCACCCACCTTGACCGACCGGCGTGAAATCTTGCCTTCGGCGTCCACCACGCTGACCGTGTCGCCCTGCGCGGTGCGCGTCACCGCCTGCTGGGGCAAGGTGACCGCGTCGCCGGCCGTGGCCTGCTCCAGGCGCACGCGCACGTACAGACCTGGCAGCAGCGCGCCGCCCGGATTGGGCACTTCAGCGCGCAAAGTGATCTGACCCGTGGCCGAATCCACCGTCAGGTCCGAGAACAGCAACCGGCCCTGCTTGTCATACTCGCTGCCGTCTTCCAGCACCAGCCGCACGCTCGCCGCATCTGCACCGGCGGCCTTGAGTTGCCCCGCCTGCATCGAACGGCGCAGCGCCATGACTTCTGCCGCCGATTGGGTGAAGTTGACGAACATCGGGTCAACTTGCTGAATCACCGCAAGCGGCGTGGCCTCGCCCTGCCCCACCAGCGCGCCTTCGGTCACCAGCGAGCGACCGATGCGACCGGCGATGGGCGCCGTGACGTTGGCGTAGCCCAGATTGATCCGGGCGGTCTGCACGGCGGCCCTGGCCACGGCCACATCGGCTTCGGCCGACTTCTGCGCCGCTTCGGCGTTGGCGAACTCCTGATGGCTGATGGCGTTTTCGGCCACCAAGGGCTTGTAACGCTCGGCCAGCGCCGTGGCCTGTGCTTTGTTGGCCTCAGCGCGGGCCAGCGAGGCCTGGGCACTTTGTAATGCTGCTGCATAGGGCCCCGCATCGATGCGGAACAGGGCCTGCCCGGCCTTCACGTCGCTGCCTTCGCGGAACAAGCGTTCCTGAAGAATGCCGGCCGCCCGGGCACGAACCTGGGCGACACGCGAGGCTTCAAGACGGCCGGGAAGCTCGGTCACCAGCCCGACGTCGCCCGGGGTCACCGTGATCACACCGACCTCGGGCGCAGGCATGCCACCTCCCGCAGGCGCCGCACCTTCGGGCGCAGCGCTCTGCCCACAGGCCACCAACACGGCAGACAAGGCCATCACAGACAAGCCACGAGCCATTTGAGGCGGAGGCAGCGGAGCAGACCAGATGCGCAGGATGGGCACGGTCTTGATGAAGCTCAAGGCGGGCATGAGAGTCCTTGGGATAGAAGGTGGAAGCCGCACGACCACAGGGTATACCCTGACAGCTTGTGCTATTGCAAAGCGGCAAAGTATACATACATGCACGAATGTATGTATAGTCCCGCCCATGACAAAACTGTAAGCCAACCGGAGAAACACGATGGTTCGTCGAACCAAAGCCGACGCACTGGCCACACGCAACAGCCTGCTGGATGCTGCCGAACTTTTATTTCAGGCCAATGGCGTCTCGCGCACCTCGCTCAACGACATCGCAGTGGCTGCAGGCACCACACGCGGCGCGATCTACTGGCACTTCAAGGACAAGGCAGACCTGTTCAACGCCATGATGGAGCGTGTGACCATGCCGCTGGAATCCACGCTGGCAGGTACGGCGTGCAACGCCAGTACGATTGACGATCCCCTGCTCTCACTGCGCGACTTGATGATGGCCGCGCTTCGGCAGACCGCCACGGACGAACAGACCCGGCGCGTTTTTGAGGTGGCCACGCACAAGGTGGAATACGTGACGGAAATGCAGGCCGTGCGAGACCGTCACCTTCAGGTGCGCAATCAGTGTGTCGCAATGACCGAGAAAGCCCTGCATGAAGCGGTGGTCCGAGAGGGCATCCTGCTTCCGATCCCGCTCTCCACTGCAGCACTGGGCCTGCATGTGATCATCGACGGCCTGATCCAGAACTGGTTGCTGGACCCGCAGGCCTTCGACCTTGAAGAAAGCGGGCGCGACACAGTGGATGTTTACTTTGCGGGCCTGGGCTTCAGTCATTCCGGCGCTCAGGCACCGCATCAGCCGGCACCGGCGCACGAGATGCCAGCTTGAGGTGAAGCGCCGCCTGGGCCATGAGGTTGGCTGACACGGGAGCCGTCACGAACACGAACAAGGTGATCAACAATTCGGCGATGCCGGGGCGTCCCTGACTGGCGGCAACCAGCATGGAAGCAATCAACACACCGCCCACGCCAAGGGTGGACGCCTTGGTCGGCGCGTGCAGGCGCATGTAGAAGTCGGGCAGTCGCGCCAGGCCAAGTGCACCCACCAGTAGAAAAAAGGCAGCGATCACGATCAGGGCGGCGGCTGTCCATTCGATCAGGGGATTCATGTCGTCTCCTTATTCGACCACGTCGCCGCGGCTGAGGTAGCGCGCCAAAGCCACGGTGGACGCAAATCCGAGCATGGCCACCAGCAAGGCCGCCTCGAACAGCAAGGGCGTGTTCCAGCGCATGCCCAGCACCACGATGAGGGCCACGGTGTTCAGGTAGAGCGTGTCCAGCGCGAGCAGGCGGTCAGTGGTTTCAGGTCCGAACAACAACCGCCACCCGCACAACAACAGAGAGACGGTGATCGCGGCCAGCGCAATATTCAGGGCAATGCCAAGAATGCTCATGTGTTGCTCCCGGTACGGCCCTGCTGGCCAAAGATCCGCATCAGCGGCGCTTCATAACGGTTCTTCATGTCGTCGATCATGGCCTGGGCGTCATCACAATTGAGCGCGTGCACCAGGATCACATGCCTCTGCTCGTCAACCACGCACGACACGGTGCCCGGCGTGGTGGTGATGATGGTGGCAAACAGCGCATTGATGCGGGGATGGTCGGTGGCCAGGGGCACAGGCAACCAGGCGGGCTGCGGACGGCTCATGGGGCCGAGCACCAGCCGCGCCACGGTGATGTTGGACAGCACAACGTCCTTGAGAACCACCGCGCTCAGGCGCAGTGCCGCTATCCAGTCGATTCGGTTCGCTGGCGCCAGAAAGGGGTGCAACAGGCGAGGCACGATCAACCCGATGAGCAGGGCCGAGAGCAGGTGCACCAATGCCAGGCTGTGCGAAAGAGCGAGCCAGCTCACACCCAGCAGCACGGAAAGCACCGGGTGGGCCAACCATGTCGCCCTGGATGCGGGCAATCGAGGCGCGGTTGCGGGTTCGGTCATGGACGGTCCTCCGTTGACTTGACGGCTGGCTCGGGTCGCGTGCCGTCGTAGGGTCGCATGGTGGGCGTGGTAGCGCGATCAGGGCCCAGCACGGCGCGCACATAAAGGGCCTGATCGGCGAGTTGGGCGGCAGCCGCATCGGTGTAGCGCTTGATGGGCGACGCCAGCACGGCCATGGCCACCGTCATCAGCATAATGACCCACACGGCTGACAGCAGCTTGAGACTGGAGCCCGAGGCACCATTGCTCTCACCTTGCGCCGGTTGCACATGCCAGAACACCACCACACCGGCGCGGGCCAGTCCCACGATGGAGAAGAAGCCGACCAACAGCACCACGGTCCAGACCCAGGCCTGGGCGGGCAGGCCCGAAGCACTTTCCAGCACCATCAGTTTGCCCAGAAACCCAGGCAACGGGGGCAGGCCCGCTGCCGAAGCGGCGCCGAAGATCATCATCAGGCCGAGCAACAGCGGTTCTCGCACCGCCACCGCAGGGCGCAACCTGTCTTGCGCTTCTCCGCGTTGTGAGGCCATGAGCTCCACCAGCAGAAACAGTCCCGCGATCACCACGGTGCTGTGCAGCGTGTAATAGAGAGCGGCAGAAAGGGTGCCGGTCGTGAAAAGACCCACGCCCGCCAGGATGGTGCCCACGGAGGACACGGTGAGGTAGGCCACCAGCCGTGCCATGGAATGTGCGGCCAGTGCCCCCAGCACGCCGAGCACGCTCGTGGTGAGCGCCAGCGGCAACAGCCAGTCCTGCACCGCCAGCGCGGCCTCACCGGCTTCCACACCAAACACACCCCAGTGCACACGGATGATGCTGTAGACACCGACCTTGGTCATGATGGCAAACAGTGCCGCCACAGGCGCGCTCGCCGACGCATAGGTCGCGGGCAGCCAGAAGTACAGGGGTACGAGGGCGGCCTTCAGGCCGAACACCACCAGCAGCACCAGCGCCGCAGCGCGCGCGAGGAATGCGGCATCGCCCGTGAGCTGCCCGACACGAAACACCACATCCGCCATGTTGAGTGTGCCGGTGACGGCATAGACCATGCCCAGGCCGATCAGGAAGAGCCCCGACGCCGCGAGATTGAGCACCACGTAGTGCACACCCATGCGGAATCGCTCCTTGCCTTGCCCGTGCACCAGCAGCACGTAGGAAGCGATGAGCAGCACTTCGAAGAACACGAACAGGTTGAACATGTCGCCCGTGAGAAAGGCGCCACACAGACCCATGAGCTGAAACTGGAACAGGGCGTGAAAGTGCCGTCCACGGCAGTCCCAGCCGCCCGTGGCGTACCACATGGCGGGCACGGCCACCGCGTAAGTGAGCAGCACCATCAGGGCCGAAAGGCGATCAAGCACCAGCACGATGCCGAACGGCGCAGGCCATTCGCCCATTTGGTAGACCAGCAACTCGCCCTTGGATGCATGCCAGACCAGACTGGCTGCCATGAAGGCGCCAAGCAATACCGAGCCCATGGCCAGTCGCCGACGCCAGCGCAGGCGGGTGTCGTCATGGGCACCGCCCTGCGCCGACACGCCCGACGGGTCCCCAACAAGCAGCATGAGGATCGCGGTGAAAGTCGGCAGAAGCACCGACAGCACAGGTGCGTGCTGCAGCCAGAAAGCACTGATCACACTCCACATCAGTTGCGCCCTCCGGGTTCACGGCCATCGACATGATCGGTGCCACTTTCATGGCTGCTGCGCAAGGCGAGCTCGATCACGAAACCGGTGGTGGCAAAACCGATCACGATGGCCGTGAGCACCAGCGCCTGCGGCAGCGGATCGGCCACGGCCCCCTCGCCCACCAGAATGGGCTGGGCGTTGGTCCACAGGCGGCCCATTGCGAAGAGGAACACGTTGACAGCGTAGCCAAACAGCGACAGGCCAAGCACGACAGAAAAAGTGCGCCCGCGCAGCATCAGGTACACCGCACAGGCCGTGACAAAGCCAATGCCGGAAGCCAACAGGAATTCCATGCTCATGCAACGCTCCCGGAAGATTGAACGGGCGCGGGGCTTTCGCGCGAAACAGAGCCCAGCACCGAGATGGTCAACAGCGTCGCACCCACGACGGTGAAATAGACCCCGAGGTCGAACAGCGCGGCTGAAGCAAACGGCAATTCACCAAGCCAAGGCACGTGCGGGTGACCATGCGCGCTGGTCAGGAACGGCCGGCCGAACAGGAACGCGCCGACCCCGGTCAGCCCGGCGATGCCCAGACCAGAACCGATCCAGACAACAAAACGGCGACCTGCATGCGCCCGCAACAAGGACTCGGCCTTGCTTTGGCCCATCGACATGAACTGGAGGACGAGTGCCACCGCCGTGATCAATCCGGCGATGAAGCCGCCGCCGGGCAGATTGTGACCGCGCATGAAGATGTAGATGGTGAACACCAGCGCCAGCGGCAGCACGACCGAGGCTGCCACGCGCAGCAGCAGCGGCTGTGCGGCAAAGGTCCAGGCGCGCCCGTCAGGGTCTGCTGCGGGCCGGCGCGTGCGCATGCCCTCCATCAGTGCAAGCACGCCCAGCGCTGCAATGCCGAGCACCGTGATTTCACCAAACGTGTCGTAGCCCCGGAAGTCCACCAGGATCACGTTGACCACATTGGTACCGCCACCCACCGGCATGGACTTCTCGAGGAAGTACCAGGAGATGGACTCGAAGTCGCGCGTGAGCACCACCCAGGCAATGCCAGCCATGGCCGCACCGGCTGCCAGCGCCAAGCCCGCATGGCCGATTCGGTGAATGGATTTCGTCTCCTTGGGAGACCGCTGCGGCAGCAGGGCCAGCCCCATGAGAAGCAGGACCGTGGAGACCACCTCCACAGAAAGCTGGGTCAATGCCAGATCGGGGGCAGAAAGGCTCACGAAGGTAAGTGCGGTGACCAATCCCACCACACCCACCAGCACCACCGTCTGAAACCTCTCGCGGTGCGTGAGCGCTATTGCCATGCAAGTCGCCAGCAGAAGCACCCAGACCGCGATGGCCAGTGGAGATGCTGCCATCAATTCCCGCCCGCCGGTACCGATGTTGCTGTTGGCCAGGGGGATGCCGGCCAGCAACAGCGCAACACCGAGCAACCACGCCACATAGCTTTGCAGCGACCCATTTTCAAGCCGCTCCGAGATCCGGCCGGACACGGCAAACAGCCCGTCAATGACGCCGTCGAACATCTGACGCCCCGTGGCCGGACCAAACCAGTCTTCGGAACTGATTCGATGCAGCCACCTGCCACGGGCGAGCCAGAAGTACAGGCCAGCGCCCGCTGCCAGCGCGATCACGCTCATGAGCAGCGGCAGGTTGAAGCCGTGCCAGATCGCCAGGTGGTATTCAGGCAATGGCTTGCCGGCCAGCGCGGTGGCAGCCACATCGACCAGGGGGCCGAAGGTGAGCGCGGGCAAGAGGCCGACCACGATGCACATGGCCACCAGCAGCATCGACGGCAACTTCATGCCCAGCGGTGGCTCGTGCGGATGCGGGTTCGGCACATCGCCGATCGGTCCATTGAAGTAGGTGTCGTGAATGAAGCGCACCGAATAGGCCACGCTGAAGATGCTGCCCAGCGTCACCGCCACCGGCACGAGCAAGCTCCACAGGCCAGCCGTGCCCACCACGGCTTCTGTGAGGAACATCTCCTTTGAAAGGAACCCGTTCGTCAGCGGCACACCGGCCATGGAGGCCGCCGCCACCATCGACAGCGTGGCAGTCCAGGGCATGAGGCTGTACAGGCCGCCGAGCTTGCGCATGTCGCGGGAATGGGTTTCATGATCAACGATGCCTGCGATCATGAACAACGAGGCCTTGAAGGTGGCGTGGTTGAGCACATGGAACACCGCCGCCACCGCAGCCAACGGCGAGCCCAGCCCCACCAGAAAAGTGATGAGCCCGAGGTGGCTCACCGTGGAATACGCCAGCAAGCCTTTGAGGTCGTGCTTGAAGATCGCTATGAAGGCCGCAAACATCATCGTTGCCAAGCCGGTCGTGGTGACAATCACCTCGAACCAGCCTGAACCAGCCAGGATCGGATACAGGCGCATCAGCAGGAACACCCCGGCCTTCACCATGGTGGCCGAGTGCAGGTAGGCCGACACCGGCGTGGGCGCCGCCATGGCGTCTGGCAGCCAGAAATGGAACGGAAACTGTGCACTCTTGGTGAAGCAGCCCAGCAAGATCAGCAACAGCGCGGGCACGAACATCGGATCGGCCTGGATCTGTGCCACCTGACCCAGCATGGCGCTAATTTCGTAGGTACCCGCAATCTGGCCCAGCAACACAAAGCCACCGAGCATGGCCAGGCCGCCTCCACCGGTCACGGCCAGCGCCTGCCGGGCGCCTGCTCTTGCGTCGGCACGGTGGCTCCAGTACCCCACCAGCAGGAAGGACGACAGACTGGTGAGCTCCCAGAACACCACCAGCAGCAGCAGGTTGTCGGACAGGACCACACCGAGCATGGCCGCCATGAACAGCATCATCTCGCTGTAGAACTTGGCCACCGAGTCCTTCAGACTGAGATAGAAGTGGGCGTAGATGACGATCAGCAATCCGATGAACAGGATCAATCCCGCAAACATCAGGGACAGCCCGTCCAGCCTGAACACCAGGTTCAGACCAATCTCCGGCACCCACTGCCAGCTGTTCATCACCACCTCACCCGACATCACGGCCGGGGCATGGGAGACCAGCAACACGAAGCTGGCCAGAGTGACCAGTCCAGCGGCCAAGGCAGTCAACAAACGGGATTTCGACCCCAGCCAAATGGTCGACAAGGTACCCAACAGGAGCGGCAGCAGAACAATGAGCAACAGCACGGCATGTCTTTCAGGTTAACCGTTGATTCTAAAAGTAAATTTTTGCGGCCCTGTTGTGGCTTCCACCAAGCCCGTGGCGCAGCCGCCCTGCCCGGCTTCGGATCAGGACTGAATGCGTTCAGGTGCGCTGGGCGGCGTTCGCAAGGACCAGGCCAGGGGCGAGGCCAGACCAACAGCTGATCCCACCAGCCAGAACACTGCCCCCACGCCAATCAAGGCTCCCGCCGATCCAAACAGCAAGGGCATGACCACACTCGACCCATTGATGGCCATGGCGCGCAAGCCGAGGGCCTCGCCGTGGCGGTGATGCGGCGTCATCTGATGCAGCGTGCTCATGATCATCGGCTGCACCGAGCCCAGTGCCACCCCCAGCAACACCGAGAGCACCGCCATCGCCCACGCAGCCTGTGCAAAGGGATACAGGCCGAACAGCGCGGCGGTTGCCAGCATGGCCGCAGTGATCACCGCCGATTCGCGCAGATGGGCAGCCAGCCAGGGCATCGCCAGCCGGATGGCGGTGGCGGCCAGGGCAAAACCGCCCAGGATGGAGCCGATCACCGTGGCGCTCAGGCCGCGCTCATGGCCCAGCACCGGCACGAGGAAGGTGTGCACATCCCAGCATGAGGAAAGCAACCAATTGACAGTCATCAGCCTCCGAAACCCCTTGTCGCGCAGCAGGTTCCATGAAGAGCCACTGGACTGACGAAGCCCAGGATCCACAGGCGCATGTTCAACGGTGTGACGCACCCAGAACCATGCCAGGGAAGGCAACAGGGCGAGCAGCAGGAAGGCAGCCCGAAAGCCGAAGCTGTCGATCATCACACCGGCAGCAAAAGGGCCCAGGAAGTTGGAGATCGATGGTCCGATAGCCATCCAGCTGAACACCTGTTTGAGCTCGGTGGGGCCTTGAGCGAGCCGGCCCACATGGCGCTGCAGCGCGATCATCGCAAGTCCCGTGGCCGCGCCACAGGCGAAGGCGGTCACGCACAACACCGCAAAAACAGGAAAGGCCACCGCCAGCGCCGCGCCCACCGAGGCCACCCCCACCGAGATCGCTACCGGCTTTCGGAGGCCGCGTCGGTCCGCGTAGCGCCCGGCCGGCAAGGCGATGAACACCGTGGCCAGTGCAAAAAGCGCCAGCAACACACCCACCGCAGCAGGGCTGTGCCCCTCACGCAGCGCCATGAGCGGCGCGGCCATGCGAAAACCCGTCATGCAGGCGTGAAGGCAGATCTGTGCCGCGATGAATCGCGCCAGCGCAGCGCGCAGGTTGGGGTTCAAGTTTCTCCGGCGTCGTTGGGGTCCAGAGGCAGCAGCGCACTGGCCTGCTCTTGCGGCAAGGCCTCCACCGTCTTGAGTGCCCGACCCATTGCGCGACTGCGGGTTTCCGCACTGTCCAGCGTGTTGAGCACCGTCTGGGTCTGGCTTTTGACCCTGGCGAGCACATCACCGAATTTGCCGAATTCGGTCTTGACCGCGCCCAACACCTGCCAGACCTCACTGGAACGCTTCTCCAGCGCCAGCGTGCGAAAGCCCATCTGGAGGGAGTTGAGCATGGCCATGAGCGTGGTTGGCCCGGCCAGCGTGACGCGGTGTTCGCGCTGCAAGACCTCCATCAACCCAGGGCGGCGCAGCACTTCTGCGTACAGCCCCTCAGTGGGCAGGAACAGGATCGCGAAGTCGGTGGTGTGGGGTGGCGCCAGATACTTGTCCGCCATCGACCGGGCTTCCAGCCTGATGCGTTGCTCCAGCCCTCGGCCCGCCAGTTCGGCACCTTCGGCGTCCGCTCGCTGTTGTGCATCGAGCAGGCGCTCGTAGTCTTCATTGGGAAATTTTGCGTCGATCGGCAGCCAGCACGGCGCGCCGTCGTCGCCCCGTCCCGGCAACTTGATGGCGAAGTCGACCGCGAACCGGCTGTCCGGTTTGGTCATCACCTGTGTGGCGTACTGATCGGGCGCAAACACCTGTTCCAGCAAGGCGGCGAGTTGCGCCTCGCCAAACATGCCACGCGTCTTGACATTGGTCAGCAGGTGCTTGAGATCGCCCACGCCCTGCGCCAGAGTCTGCATTTCACCCAATCCTTTGTGCACCGCCTCCAGGCGGTCGGCCACCTGCTTGAAGCTCTCGCCCAGGCGCGCCTGAAGTGTGCTCTGCAGCTTCTCGTCCACCGTGGCTCGCATTTCGTCCAGTTTGGCGGCATTGCTTTGCTGCAACTGGGTGAGTTGGCCATCCAGCGTGGTGCGGATCTCGGTCAGGCGCCGGGCATTGCCTTCGCTCATGTCCTGCAACTGCCGGGTGAGCGTATCGCCCAGCGTGCCCCGCAACTGCATCAGTTGCTGGGCAAAGCCGTCAAGCTGGGCGTTCTGGGTGCGCGTGGCTTCGGCCTCTTGCCGGGACAGCGTTTCCTGAAAGGTGGCCAGCGTCTGCTGGATCTCCTGCCGGGCGCTGCGCGCGTTATCACCCATCTCTCGTCGCAATTCGCTTTCCACCCGCTCCACGCGCTGGCCAATGGCCTGGGTGTGTCCCAGCAAATGCGCGCGGTGTGCTTGCTCGTCAGCATCCACAGGACGTGGGCGCACCACCAGCCAGATCCCGATCAGGAGATTGCAGACCAGCAACGCCAGCAGCACCCAGCTCAAGGTCTCGACACTCACCGGACTACCCTCCGTGCTGCGCACTGCGGGGCTGAGCGCCTTCGGAACGGCCGGGCGGCGCTCATTCGCGCGTCACCTCGGGGTTCAGCGGGGTGAGTGCCTTGCCCTGGGTCAGGTAGGCAATGACGTTGTCGGCAGCCAGCATGGCCATGGCCATGCGGGTGCCCAGGGTGGCGCTGGCGATGTGGGGCGTGAGCACCACGTTGGGCACGGTGAGCAGGTCGGGATGCACCTTGGGTTCGCCTTCGAACACATCCAGCCCGGCTGCGGCAATGCGCTTTTCACGCAGGGCATGCGCCAGGGCAGCGTCGTCCACAATGCCGCCGCGTGCGATGTTGATCAGTGTGGCGCTGGGCTTCATCTGGGCGATCTCGGCTGCACCGATGCTGTGGTGAGACTCAGGGCTGTAGGGCAGTACCAGCATCAGGTGATCGGCACACCTGAGCAGTTCCGCCTTGTCCACATAGCGCGCCTTGCATTCGGCTTCAAGGGCGCCATCCAGTCGCGAGCGGTTGTGATAGATCACGTTCATGCCAAAGCCGTGTGCGCCACGACGAGCAATGGCCTGCCCGATGCGGCCCATGCCCAGAATGCCCAGCGTGCTGCCATGCACTTCGGCGCCCGCAAACATGTCCAGGCTCCAGCGGTTCCATTGCCCGGCTCGCAGAAAGTGTTCGCTTTCGGTCAGGCGCCGAGCCGTGGCCATCAACAACGCAAAGCCGAAATCAGCGGTGGTCTCGGTCAGCACGTCTGGTGTGTTAGTGGCCAGCACGCCAGCTGCGTTGATCGCCGCCATGTCGAAGTTGTTGTAACCGACCGCGATATTGGCCACGATCTTCAGCTCGGGGCAAGCGGCCAACAATGCCGCATCCACCCGCTCACTGCCGGTGGTGAGCACGCCCACCCTTCCCTGCAGGCGCTGGGCCAGTTGCTCGGGTGACAGCACGTGGTCGGTGTCGTTCATCTCGACATCGAAGTGCTCACCGAGCCGGGCGACCACTTCAGGAAACACCTTGCGGGCGATGAAGATGCCCGGACGGCTCCCCGTCTCAAAAGCCATCAGACCGCCAGCAAATCGACTTCAAACAGCAGTGTGGCATTGGGCGGGATCACGCCGCCCGCACCCCGGGCACCGTAGCCCAGTTCTGCCGGGATCACGAGCCGGCGCGTACCGCCCACGGCCATGCCTTGCACACCTTCGTCCCAACCCTTGATGACGTGCCCCGCACCCAGGGGAAACTCGAAGGGCTGGCCGCGGTCTTTGCTCGAATCGAACTTGGCGCCCTGAACGCCATTGGTGTAGAGCCAGCCGGTGTAGTGCACCTGGACCGGGCGACCGGCTTGCGCAACTTCGCCATTGCCGACCACGGTGTCTTCGTATTGCAGGCCGCTGGGGGTGGTGATCATGGTGTGTCCTCGGGTTGGAAATGAAATAGGCAAAACCCGATTATCCCCGCCCGAAAAATCCCTCGCCGGCACGGCGTTCGATACAGCCGGCAGCACCGTTTACCGGCGCTTTGCAAACGAGTCACATGGGGTTGATGTGCGCAAGATCTACTGTGGTCTCCGCATCCACTCTCTTTGGAGATTTCTCATGGAAACACCCAGCTTGTTGCTGACCCGCCGCATGGCACTCGGAGCGCTCACCGGCGCTGCGTTGCTGAGCGCCCTTCCCGCCCAGGCGCTGGGCAGCCTCGCCAACGTGCGTGTGATTGACCGCGACCGCAACCGGGTCCTGCCCCTGTACCCGCACCGGGGCGAACTGTGGCTCCCTGGTGAGCCCGGCGCTCGCTATGCCGTGGAGCTGTTCAATGAGAGTGGCGAACGCTTGTTGGCGGTGGTTTCGGTCGACGGTGTCAACGTGATCACCGGTGAGACCGCCGCGTTCCACCAGTCGGGCTACGCGCTGGCGCCGGGGCAGCGCTACGAGGTCACCGGATGGCGCAAGAGCCACCGTGAGGTGGCGGTCTTCCGTTTCACTGATTTGCCGCGATCGTATGCCGCTCGCACCGGGCGTCCCGACGATGTCGGTGTGATCGGCGTGGCGGTGTTCCGGGAAAAAGCAGCCAGGCCGACGCCTCGACCGCCCTGGGGGCACTACGGCGATGTGCCGCAGGCTCAGGGGCGTTCGGCGCCAGAAGCCCAGGGCAAGTCCATCCCCTGGGGAACAGGGCCGCAACTGGGCACCGGTCATGGCGAGCGTGAGCGGGATCGCGTGAGCTCCACCGATTTCGTCAGGCGCAGCCAGCGACCCGATGAGATCACCCTGATCCGCTACGACAGCCACGCCAATCTCGTGGCCAGGGGCATCGCCCCGCCGCCCCGCAGACGCCCCCGCTTTGACCACCACCCCAACCCATTCCCGGGCGCTCGACCAGGCTTTGCGCCGGATCCGTACTGAGCCAAGACCCAGGCGCGATCCGGATTGGCCTCGCAGCGCTCAGCTTATTGATCCGGCCCGGTGAAGCATCAACCGTTCGCCGCGAAGCGACGCGGGGGTGTACTCTCCGGAGCGAAGTGCCCCATTGCAGCAACACCCAGGATCCGGCTTTGCCGGTCCAAAGGTGTGCCCCCTTGAGGGGGTGACGCGCTGAAAGCGCGGCGCGGGGGTGTTTCATCCACACCAGTGCGTGAAAGACGCGACCGGCTCGCGCGGCGTGTGGAAGTCGTTGACCTTGTCTTCAGGGTCGGCATAGCCCAATGACATGCCGCAGACCAGCATCTCCTGCTCACCTGCGCCTATATGCGGCAGGATGATCTTGGCGAAACCGTTCCAGGCCGCCTGTGGGCAGGTGTGCAGACCGCGGCCCCGGGCTGCGATCATGATGTTCTGCAGAAACATGCCGTAGTCCACGAGCGAGCCCCGTCCCATGACCTGATCGAGTGTGAACATCAGTCCCACCGGTGCGTCAAAGAACCGGAAGTTGCGCTGGTGCTGTGCATGCATCTTGTCCTTGTCGCCCTTCGTGATGCCCAGCAGGCCGTACAGGCTCCAGCCGTTTTCGCGCCGGCGGTCGATGTAGGGGCTGACCCATTTTTCAGGGTAGTAGTCGTAGGCCTCCCGGTACTCGCTGGCCAGCGACGGGTCGGCGCGCAAGGCATCGTGCGCGGCACACACCTTCTGAACAAGGGCATCACGGCTGGCGCCCTGCAACACGTAGACCTTCCAGGGCTGTGTATTGGTACCGGAAGGTGCGCGACTCGCGACCTCCAGGATGTGTTCGATCACCTCGCGTTCCACCCCTTGCGGCAGAAAGGCTCGCACAGACATTCGGCTGGTGATGGCAGCATCAACCGCTTGGGCACTGATCACGGACGCAGATGGCGTGGGGTTGTGGCTCATAGAAGGGTCTCCAGGGTCGATTTCAGTGGCGCGGGCAATGAGACGGGCCGGCGGGTTTCGCGGTCTACATAGACGTGGACAAAATGGCCGCATGCCGCCGCCGCTTGATGGCCTGGAGCGAACAGACCGACTTCGTAACGAACGCTGGAGTTGCCCAGATGCGCCACCCGCAGTCCTGCTTCTACCGTTTGCGGGAAAGCCAGAGGAGCAAAGTAATTGCACTGGGTCTCGATCACGAGGCCAATGACCGCACCCGCATGGATATCCAACGCCCCCTGCTCGATCAGGTAGGCATTGACGGCGGTGTCGAACCAGCTGTAGTACACCACGTTGTTGACGTGACCATACACATCGTTGTCAGCCCATCGTGTGCCGATGGGACGGAACACGCGGTAGGCACTGCGGGGCTGCGGCTCGGCGCGGGAAGGTCGGCTGTCTGTACTCATGCAGCGGCATTTTGCCAGCGAGGTGCACCCATGCCTGTCGCAGCAGCGGCCATGGATGAGCACGGTACCAAGGCTTGCCAACGCTGGTCGTATTCAAGTGCCGTGCGGTAGGTGTGCATCTGCACCTGCAAGGTGGTCTCCATGTCGGCGCCGTAGCCTCCCGCCATGGCAAACGCCAGAGGCACGCGGCGCTGCCAAGCCCAGTCCATCACGCGCCTGTCGCGGGCCTCCAGTCCATCGAAGCTGAGCTTCAGCCGCCCCAGTCGATCGCCTTCGTGCGGATCGGCCCCTGCAAGGTAGATCACCAGTCCGGGGATGAAGCGCCTATCCAGCTCATCGAGCGCGTGCTCCAGAGCCTCCAGATAGGCGGCGTCTCCGCAGCCGTCTGGCAGATCGATATCCAGATCGCTGGACTCCTTGCGAAAGGGAAAATTCTTCGCCCCGTGCATCGACAGCGTGAACACCGAGGCGTCGCGTTCGAAGATGCGCGCAGTGCCATTGCCCTGGTGCACATCCAGATCAATGATGGCCACAAGCAGTGGTCCGCTGGAGCGAGCCACGCGCGCATGCTCGGCCTGCATCAACCTGGCGGCCACGGCGGCATCGTTGAACACGCAGAAACCACCGCCCTTGTCGGCATAGGCATGGTGCGTGCCACCGGCCAGATTGGCCGACACGCCCGCCCCACTCATTGCCGTGCGGCAAGCCTGCAGCGTGGCACCGACGGACCGTCGGGCGCGCTCGGCCATGGCAGGGCTCCAGGGAAAACCGATCTCGCGCAGCGCTGCGGGCGAAAGGGTGCCAGCGGTCACGGCGGCGATGTAGTCGGGCGTGTGGGCCAGCGCCAACTCGCCATCGCTGGCCGGCATGGCCTCATGCATCTGCACCTGCGGCAACTCGACGGCCAATCGCTCTCGCAACCGGGCGTATTTGGCCATGGGGAAGCGGTGCCCGCTTGGCAGCGGCAATACGAAATGGTCGGCGTAGTAGGCGTGCACGGAAGACCTGGGTGAAACGAGGTGAGGATTGTGGCTGCGCACGACCACCAGTCGCCATGGTGGGGTTTTAGAAGCTGCCATCTAATATGCTGCATTGCAACAATTAGGACTTGCACACTCCGCACAACTGCCTATAATTCAAACCATGTTGCAGTGCAGCAAATCGAACGAAAACAACAGCGTCCAGACAGCGCGGTGTTCCATAGCAGCCCTCAACTGACCCCGTCATCCGACCCCCGTCATCCACCTCAGGAGTATGAACATGCTGACCGCTGAACAAATCGTCGCCGCCCAGAAAGCCAACATTGAAACCCTTTTCGCCTTGACCAACAAAGCTTTCGAAGGCGTGGAAAAGCTGGTTGAACTCAACGTGCAAGCCACCAAGGCTGCCCTCTCCGAGTCTGCCAACAGCACACAGGCGTTGCTCAGCGTCAAGGACGCTCAGGAACTGCTGACCCTGCAGGCCAGCCTGTTCCAGCCCCTGGCTGAAAAGACCGTGGCCTACAGCCGTCATCTGTACGACATCGCTTCTGGCACCGGCACCGAATTCGGCAAGGCCGCTGAAGCCCAAGCAGCTGACGCGCAGAAGAAGTTCAACGCCTTCGTTGACAATGCAGCCAAGAACGCCCCTGCCGGTTCCGAGACCGCCGTGGCCGTGATGAAAAGCGCCATCTCTGCCAGCAACAACGCTCTGGAATCGGTGCAGAAAGCTGTCAAGCAAGCCACCGAAATGGCCGAAGCCAATTTCAACACCGTGACCACCCAAGCTGTGAACGCCACCAAGGCCACTGCCAAAAAGCGCTGAACTGAACCAGGATTGCACGGTTGATCGGGCGACTTGACTTTTGTCAGACCGCCCACAATTGAGACACTGTGCGATTCACGCAGCCCTGCAAAGGCGGCTCTTTCGCAATTGCCCGTTTTTTCTGGTTGTCTCCTCGGGTCCTTTTCGAAATTCGGTTTCATCGGACCCCTTAAGCCCTCACTGCAAGGTGGGGGCTTTTTTTATGCGCGCGTCCTCCTGCGGCCATGCATGAGAGCCCTACCGCAGTGAATCCACCGGCTTCAAGTTCTCAATGCTTACTAATAACCATTCGTGTTTCTGATAGCATTCACAACTGAACCAGTGCACACGCCGTCCGAGACGACATGCACCGTGCAAGTGACGCTGGCATTCCGTTTTTCCGACTCAAAGAAAGGCCCCAAGTGACTTCTTTCGCCAAGCTCCCCCTGGCCATCGCCGCGATGGCCACCGCCCTGTGCCTGCCAGCGCAGGCCCAAGAGAAGGTGCTCAATCTCTATTCAGCGCGTCACTACCAGACCGACGAAGTGATGTACGACACATTCACCAAAACCACGGGTATCAAGATCAACCGGGTCGATGCGGACGACGCCGGCATTCTTGCCCGCTTGCGCGCCGAAGGCGCAGCGTCGCCTGCTGATGTGATCCTGCTCGTGGATGCCGCCCGCCTGGCTTCGGCCGACAGCGACGGACTCTTCCAGCCGATCAAATCAGCCAAGCTCGATGCAGCGATTCCTGCCAACCTGCGCGCTGACGCCGGTGAAGGCGGGGTCACATGGACAGGCTTCTCCACCCGCGCACGTGTCATTGTTTACGACCCGCTTCGCGTCAAGCCTGAAGCCGTGGCCACCTACGAACAGCTCGCCGATCCCGCCCTCAAGGGCATGGTGTGCACCCGCAGCGGCTCCCACCCCTACAACCTGTCGCTGTTTGCCACTGTGGTCGAACGCCTGGGAGATGCAAAGGGCGAAGCCTGGCTCAAGGGCGTGGTCGCCAACATGGCGCGCGCGCCCAAGGGCGGCGACACCGACCAGATCAAGGCCGTGGCGTCTGGCGAATGCGGTGTGGCCGTGACCAACAGCTACTACGTGGCACGGTTGCTGAAATCCAGCAAACCCGAAGACCGCGCCGTGATGGAAAAGGTGCGCGTGGTGTTTCCCAACCAGGGCACCAGCGGCACGCACGTCAACATCGCTGGCGCCGGCGTGGCCAAGCACGCCAAGAACCCTGAGAGCGCCATCGCCTTCATGGAATTCCTGGCCAGCCCCTTTGCACAGGACTACTTCGCCAACGGCAACAACGAGTTCCCTGCAGCCAAGGGCGTGAAGGTCAACAACCCGGCCATCAAGGCCATGGGCGGCGATAGCTTCAAGGCCGAGACCATTCCTCTCGGCGTGGTTGCCAAGAATCTGACCAAGGTCCAGCAGATGCTGGATCGTGTCGGGTACAAGTAAGCCCACCCCCGCGCCGCGCCTGCGGCGCGTCACCCCCTCAAGGGGGCGGCATCAGCGGCCCGGCAAAGCCGGTTCCGCGATGCCACTTGACTGGACTCCTCCTCACTCCTCTTACCCCTCTCCGGCGCGAAATGCCTTTATCCAGAGATGCGGTGGAACCGGCTTTGCCGGGCCACTCGCATCGCCCCCTTGAGGGGGGCGCGCTCAGCGCGGCAGGGGTGGGCCTAGCCCCTGCGGAGGTGTTCAATAGACCTGCGGTACGTAGATCTCGCCCGGCACCTGGTGGCGGCGATAGCCTTCGTGGCGCACGCGCTCGGGCAAGGTGATTGGGGGGCGTTCCACTTCGCTGTATTTCATCTGCGACAGCAGGTGCGCAATGCAATTGAGTCGCGCTTTTTTCTTGTCATCAGCCGGGACCACCCACCAGGGGGATTCCGGGATGTGTGTGCGGGCGATCATCACCTCCTTGGCCTTGGTGTAGAGCTCCCAGCGGCGGCGCGATTCCAGATCCATCGGGCTGAGTTTCCACTGTTTCAATGGGTCGTGAATGCGGCCCAGGAAGCGCAGCTCCTGCTCCTCGTCCGAAATCGAAAACCAGTACTTGATCAGCTGGATGCCTGAGCGCGTGAGCATTTTTTCGAACTCGGGCACATCACGAAAAAACGCTTCGTACTGCTCATCGGTACAAAAGCCCATCACCTTTTCCACGCCGGCACGGTTGTACCAGCTGCGATCGAACAACACGATTTCGCCGCCCGCCGGCAGGTGGGGTACGTAGCGCTGGAAATACCACTGCGTGCGTTCGCGATCATTCGGTGCCGGCAGTGCGACCACGCGGCAAACCCGCGGGTTCAAACGCTGGGTGATGCGCTTGATCACGCCGCCCTTGCCTGCGGCGTCGCGTCCTTCGAACACGATCACCACCTTGTGCCCGGTGGCCACCACCCAGTCCTGCAATTTCACCAGTTCGGCCTGCAGGCGAAACAGCTCCCGGAAGTAGACGCGACGGCTCTCCTTCTGGCTCGCGAGAGTCAAAGGGTCCAAACCCTGGGACAACTCGTCGACGTGGCGATCTTCGATTTCCATCTCGATCTCTTCGTCATAGCCGTCCATCAAATCGTTGTGAATGCGGCGCAGCAGCTCGTCCTGATTGTCGATCATGAAATCACTCCATTCCGGAATCGGAAAATCGGATCAGGCTACCCACCTCACATGACAAACTCGTGAAAATCACGTGCCACGGCTGTGACAGCTGGCACCGTGATTGCCCTGGTTCATAATTGACGTTTACGTTAACGTCAAATCCTCCCGAGGAGCAAACCATGGAAATTCAAGGCAAGGTATTCATCGTCACCGGCGGCGCATCTGGTCTGGGCGAAGGCACGGCCCGCATGCTGGCCGCCAACGGCGGCAAGGTGGTGATTGCCGACATGCAGGAAGACAAAGGACTGGCTGTTGCGAAGGACATCGGTGGTGTTTTCGTCAAATGCGATGTCAGCAACGAGGCAGATGGGCAGGCGGTGGTGGCACAGGCCACTTCGATGGGCAAACTCATGGGCCTGGTCAATTGCGCTGGCATTGCGCCCGCTGAAAAGACCGTCGGCAAAAACGGACCGCACAGCCTCGCTGTGTATTCCAAGACCATCATGGTCAACCTGGTGGGCACCTTCAACATGATCCGCCTGGCGGCAGACGCCATGTGCAAGAACGAGCCCGAAACCACCGGTGAGCGTGGCGTGATGATCAGCACCGCCAGCGTGGCGGCTTACGACGGCCAGATTGGCCAAGCGGCCTACGCGGCATCCAAGGGCGGTGTGGTGGGCATGACGCTTCCGATCGCCCGCGACCTGGCGCGCAACGGCATCCGCAACATGACCATTGCTCCCGGCATCTTCGGCACACCCATGCTGTTCGGCATGCCGCAGGAAGTGCAGGATGCCCTGGCAGCCAGCGTCCCCTTCCCCAGCCGCCTGGGCACGCCGGCCGACTACGCCAAGCTGGCAAAGCACATCATCGAAAACGACATGCTCAACGGCGAAGTGATCCGACTGGATGGAGCAATCCGTCTCGCGCCACGCTGAAGCCTGCCCTGCCTGGCTCGCTGCTGCCTGCAGCACCATAAAAAAAGCCGGCCTGTGGGCCGGCTTTTTTGAGCGCGCCTCGTCAGCGCTACTGACTCACTTGGCCGTGCGCGCCTGCGCCACAGCGTCCTGCACCTCTTTCCACAGCGACTCACCCACGTTGGCAGCGATGGAGGTGTTGATCGCGCTCAACTTGTCGCGCATGCGGCCTGCCTCGGCAGACGAAAGTTCGTTGACCTGCATGCCCTTTGCGCGCAGATCGGCCAGCGCCTTGTCGGCTTCAGCCCGCGTGTCTTTGCGTTCGAAATCGCGACTCTTTTTCGCAGCATCGAGCAGCACCTTCTGCTCATCCTTGCTCAGGCCGTCCCAGTACTTCTTGCTGACCAGGACGATCCAGGGGCTGTAAACGTGGTTGGTCACCGTGAGGTACTTCTGCACCTCGTAGAACTTGCTGGACAGAATAGTGTTGTACGGGTTCTCCTGGCCATCCACCGTCTTGGTCTCCAGCGCGGTGAACAGCTCGGAGAATGGAAGCGGTACGGCATTGGCGCCCAGCGTCTTGAAGCTGTCGATGAAGACGTTGTTCTGCATCACGCGCAGCTTGATGCCCTCCATGTCTTCGAGCTTGGTCACCGCGCGCTTGTTGTTGGTGAGGTTGCGGAAGCCGTTTTCCCAGTAGACCAGGCCCACCAGGCCTTTTTCCTGGAGCTTGTCCATCACCTTCTGCCCCACCGGGCCGTCCAGCACGGCGTCAGCCTCTTTGCCATTGTTGAACAGGAAAGGCGTGTCCCAGATGGCCATTTCCTTGGTGATGCCCACCAGGGTGGCGGTGGAACCCACCATCATTTCCTGTGCGCCGCCAATCAAGGCCTGCTGCATCTGAACGTCGGAGCCCAGTGCGGCGGCGCCAATGGCGCGGATCTTCATCTTGCCACCCGAGGCCTTTTCCACCTCGTCGGCGAACACCTTGGCGGCGCGCCCCTGGTTGGACACTTCGTTCAAGCCGTAGCCGAAGCGGATCAGGCGGTTCTTGATGTCTTGCGCCTGGGCCAGGCCTGTGCCCAGCGTGGCCAGCGCCACAGCGGCGGCGATGGTGAGTTGTCGGATCTTCATGGTTTATCTCCTTGGGGTGGAATCGGCGAGTGCCGCGAGGGAAAGAAAAATGCGATGTGTCAAAACATCAGCTTGAGAGGCCACAGAACGATGGCGGGGAAAAGAATCAGCAGGACCAGCATGGCGAAATACACCAGCAGAAAAGGGGTCACGCCCTTGATGACAGGCTCCATGCGCAGGCCACCCACGCCGGCCACCACATTGAGCACCGTGCCCACCGGTGGTGTGAGCAGACCCAGGCAGCCCACAAAGATGAAGACAAAGCCGAAGTACACCGGATCGATGCCGGCCTTGGCGGCCAGTGGCGCGAGCACCGGGGCCAGGATCAGGATGGTGGGTGTGAGGTCCATGACCATGCCCACGGCCAGCAGGAACAGGCAGACCACGGCCATGAACAGCATGGGGCTCTGCAACAGCGGGCCCATGTTCTGGGCCAGCTGGCTGGGCAGATCGGCCAGCGTGATCATGTAGCTGGCGGCGGTGGCTGCTCCACAAAGGAACATCACGATACCGGTGGTGCGGGAGGCATCCACCAGCACACGGTAGAGCCGCTGCAGGTTGAGCTCGCGATAGATCAGCGTGGCCACCAGCAGCGCGTACATGGCCGCCACCACCGCCGCTTCGGTGGGTGTGAAGAAGCCAAAACGCAGGCCCCCGATGATGATCACCGGCATCATCAGCGCCCAGGCACTGCCGCTGAGCACTTTGCGGCGCTCGACCCAACTGGTCTTCTCTGCCACCGGCAGATCCTTGCCACGCGCAATGCCGCGCCAGACCAGCACCAGGCCGATGGCCATGATGATCCCTGGGACGATGCCGGCCAGAAACAGCTTGCTGATCGACGTGTTCGTGGTCACCCCATAGATCACCATGGGCATGGACGGCGGCACGATGGGCGCGATGATGCCGCCCGATGCGATGAGGCCTGCGCTGGGGCCGGCTGGGTAGTTCTGCTTGCGCATCATCGGCAGCAGCAGCGTGGCCAGGGCAGCGGTGTCAGCAATGGCCGATCCGCTCATGGATGCCAGCATCAGCGAAGCGCCTATGACCACATAGCCCAGACCACCGGGAATGTGCCCCACCATGGAACGGGCCAGATCGATGATGCGGCGGCTCAGCCCACCGGCGTTCATCAGCTCTCCCGCAAGAATGAAGAAGGGCACCGCCAGCAAGGGGAAGCTGTCGAACCCGGCCTGCACGTTCTGCGCCAGCAACTGGGCATCGAAAAAGTCCAGGTGCACCATGAGCGCCAAGGCGGTCAGCATGAGCGCGAAGGCAATGGGCACGCCCACCGTCATGGTTGCAAACAACACCAGCAGGAAAATGGCAATGGTCATGGTTGCGCCCTCCCCGGCTCGGCTGCCTGCTCGCCAGGGCCGTCGCCTCGCAGGTCCTGCCAGCTCTGCAACAGCAGCAGCACCGCCATGCACACACCCATGACCAGCGTACCGGCGGCGCCCAGCGCCAGCGGGTAGTTCATGACCGGGCTGCGGCTGTCCATGCCCACCAGTACCTGTTCCCAGGAGCCGCGGACGAGGTACCACAGCGCCAGCGCGATCAGCCCGCGCGACAGCCAGCGCAGCACGGTCGCCTTCGTGCCACTCATGCGCGCCGTGAGCAGATCGAAGCCCAGGTGTTTGCCCTCACCGAAGGCCAGGGTGGCCGACAGGCACACCAGCCAGACGAACAGCAGACGCGAAAGCTCTTCCGACACCACCCAGCCTGTGCCCAAGAAGTAGCGCAGCAACACGTTGCCGAACACGGCCAGGACCATGCCGGTCATGCACATCGCCATGAGGGCTTCCACCAGATGACGCAGGGTTTTCGCGAGATTCATGGTGCCACCTCCACCGGCCCGTCCGGCTCACCCACCCGGACCCACCGCACCACGTCCGCTTCCAGTGATTCGAGCGAAGCGGTGGCGTCCAGGCTAAGCACGCCAGGCTCGCTGCAGGGGTCCTCCAGCGCTTCGAACTGGCTGGCCACCAGACTCACGGGAAACAGATGGGCGGGTCTCGCAGCCACGCGTTCGCGGGCCTGGGCGGGTGTCAGAGCCAGAAAGACGAATCGAAGTCCGGGCACCGCCTGCCTCAGATGATCACGGTAGCGCTGTCTGAGCGCGGAACAGGTCAGCACACAGCCGGTCGACAGGCGCAGTTGAAGCTCTTTGGCCAGCACGTCCAGCCACGAATGGCGGTCGGCATCGGTCAAAGGCACACCGCTCCGCATTTTTTTGACACTCTGTGCGGAGTGGAAATCATCGCCTTCCAGCAAAGGAACACCGAGCGCCTGGGCGCACCGTGACCCGAGGCTGGACTTGCCGCAGCCGGCGACGCCCATGATCACCAAAAAGGCCTTTTCGGATGATGTTGTCATTATGGTAGCGCTATCCCAAAAAGGGAAAAAATCAGGATCCGGGAGGGGCAACGCGTGCCTTCGACAACGGATCCTGTGGAGAATCAGAAGGCTTGTGAGCCTTCATGGATAGCGCTATCCTACGCAAAACGCATCCCACCTTCATCAGGGAAAACCCTTGAAAACACCCGAACGCAGGCGCCGCCCCAGTGGTCGCGTCACCCTCTCAGACGTGGCCAAAGCGGCCGAAGTCAGCCCCATCACCGCTTCACGCGCACTGCGCGGCGAGCGCGGCGTGGCGGCCGGCCTCGTGGAAAGGGTCAAATTGGCGGCCAAGAATCTCGGGTACGTGCCCGACCCCGCAGCGCGCGCGCTGGCTTCTCAACGCAGCGCACAAGTACCGGTGCTGGTGCCGCTGCTGTCAAATGCGCTGTTCGTGGACGTGCTGGAGGCCGTGCACCGGACGCTTCAGCCGCACGGGTTCCAAACCCTGATCGGCGTCACGCACTACGACCCGGATCAGGAAGAGCAGTTGCTGAGTTCGTACCTGGCCCACCGCCCCGCCGGGCTGTTGCTGACCGGCTTCGACCGCACAGAGGCTGCCAGACAGTTGGTCGCGAAAAGCGGTGTGCCCTGTGTGCACCTGATGGAGCTGACACAGGCCAGCGGCGTCTATTGCGTGGGATTCTCCCAACATGACGCGGGCCACGACCTGACCGAACACCTGGTGGCGCGCGGCAGAAAACGCATCGCCTTCGTGGCAGCGCAACTGGACCCTCGCACCATGCAGCGCGCAGAAGGTTACCGTGCCTGCCTGCGCGAGCATGGGCTCTACGATCCGCGGCTGGAGCTTCTCAGCCCGCAGCCTTCGTCCATGCGCCTGGGCGGTGAGCTGTTTGAAGACCTGCTGCGCACCCGCCCCGACGTGGACGCCGTGTTTTTCTGCAACGACGACCTGGCACAAGGCGGGCTGCTCACGGCCCTTCGCTTGCGCATCGATGTCCCGGGGCAGATCGCCATCGCGGGCTTCAACGATCTCTCCGGCAGCGACCTGATGGTGCCGCCGCTGACCACCGTTCGCACGCCCCGCAGCGCGATGGGGGTGGCCAGCGCACAAATGCTGCTGAGTCTGATGCGCGGCGAAACACCGACTCACAACTCGACCGATCTCGGCTTCGAGCTCATGGTGCGCGCCAGCACCTGACCCCACGGCAGCGGCGCTTTCTGAAACTTTGCGCCACAAATCAGGGTAAATCCCAGCCATCAAACGCAAGAGAGTACAAATTCGTCTCTTTTGCGTACAAACCGCGCCTGAGCGTCGGCCGAGAATTCTTCCACGGTTCACCGAAAACCGTTGACCAGAACTTCCGCCCATCCTTCCAGGAGACAACTGTGAAATTCCGCCTTGCTTCTGTCCTGACCGCTGCGTTGCTGAGCACCGGCCTGGCACACGCCAACACCGAACTCGTGATTGCCACCGTGAACAACGGCCACATGATCGAGATGCAGAAGCTCAGCAAGAGCTTCGAGGCCGCCAACCCCGACATCAAACTGAAGTGGGTCACGCTGGAGGAAGGCGTTCTGCGCCAACGCGTCACCACAGACATTGCCACCAAAGGCGGTCAGTTCGACATCATGACCATCGGCATGTACGAAGCGCCGATCTGGGGCAAACGCGGCTGGCTGCAGGAGCTCAAGACCGACGGCGCCTATGACGTGGACGACTTGCTTCCCGCCGTGCGAAACGGCCTGACCGTGGACGGCAAATTGTTTGCCGCACCGTTCTACGGCGAAAGCTCCATGCTGATGTACCGCAAGGACCTGGCCGACAAGGCCGGTGTAAAAGTAGCCGAGCGCCCGACCTGGACCGAAGTGAAAGACTTGGCGGCCAAGATTCACGACCCCAAGAACGGCGTGTACGGCATCTGCCTGCGCGGCAAACCGGGCTGGGGTGACAACATGGCTTTCCTGACGACCCTGGTCAACACCCATGGGGGCCAGTGGTTCGACATGGAATGGAAGCCGCAACTGGAATCCAAACCCTGGAAAGACGCGATCAACTTCTATGTGGACCTGCTCAAGAACTACGGCCCACCGGGATCGGCCGCCAACAGTTTCAACGAAATCCTGGCGCTGACCAACTCGGGCAAATGCGGCATGTGGATCGACGCCACCATCGCTGCTTCGTTCGTCAGCGACCCCAAGCAGTCCAAGGTGGCTGACCAGATGGCCTTCGCCCAGGCGCCCACCGCTGTCACGCCCAAGGGTGCCAACTGGTTGTGGTCCTGGAATTTGGCGATTCCCGCTGGCTCGAAAAAGGTCGATGCCGCCCAGAAGTTCGTGACCTGGGCCACCAGCAAGGACTACATCCAGCTCGTGGCCAAGACCAATGGCTGGGCCAACGTGCCCACCGGCACCCGGGCCAGCACGTACGCGTCGCCCGAATTCCAGAAGGCAGCGCGCTTTGCTGCGGCCGAGAAGATGGCCATCGACAGCGCCAACCCGACCGATTCCACCCTGCCCAAGAGCCCGTACGTAGGGGTTCAGTTCGCAGCGATTCCGGAGTTCCAGTCCATCGGCATCGCGGTTGGGCAGCAGATGAGCGCCGCACTGTCAGGCAAGACTTCGGTCGATGCAGCGCTCAAGGCCAGCCAGACGGCGGCCGAGCGTGAGATGAAGAAAGCCGGGTATTACAAGTAGGCTGTCGCCGGGTGCTTTGTGCTCCCTCCCCCGCTGGGGGAGGGAGTTTGGTACTCGTGCTCCGTACACACGCTTTTGTCATCTCCAAAGCCCCCATGAACCGTCTGCTTCCCCGACTGCTGCTCACGCCAGCCGTGGCCACGCTCTTCCTGTGGATGATCGTGCCGCTGGTGATGACGATCTATTTCAGCCTCATCCGCTACAACCTGCTGCAGCCCGACCAGACCGGTTTCATCGGCCTGGAAAACTTCGAATACTTCGTCACCGATCCGTCGTTCGCCACCGCCATTGGGAACACGGTGCTGCTGCTGGGCAGCGTGATCCTGATCACCGTGGTCTTCGGGGTGGCGATCGCATTGCTGATCAACGAGCCCTTTGCCGGCCGCGGCTTGGTGCGCGTGTTGCTGATTTCGCCCTTCTTCGTCATGCCCACGGTCAATGCCCTGATGTGGAAAAACATGATGATGAACCCCATCTATGGCGTGCTGGCGCAGGTGTGGCTGTTCTTCGGCGCCACACCGGTTGACTGGCTCACCGATCACCCGCTGTTTTCCATCATCGTCATGGTGTCGTGGCAGTGGCTGCCGTTTGCCACGCTGATCTTCATGACGGCGTTGCAGAGCATGGACCGTGAACAGCTTGAAGCCGCCCGCATGGACGGCGCCACTTACGGCCAGCAGCTGCGCTACCTCTACATCCCGCACCTGGGTCGCTCCGTGGCCGTGGTGGTGATGATCGAGCTGATCTTCCTGCTCAGCGTGTTCGCCGAGATCTACACCACCACCGCGGGTGGCCCGGGTGATGCCAGCACCAACGTGGCCTTCCTGATCTTCAAGCAGGCGCTGCTGAATTTTGATGCCGGTGTCGCTTCGGCTGGCGCCCTGTTCGCCATCGTGATGGCCAACATCGCTGCCATCTTCCTGATCCGCATGGTTGGCAAAAACCTGGACAAGTGACTATGAAACACCCCCGCCGCGCTTCGCGCGCCCCCCTCAAGGGGGCGGAAGTACTGGCTCCCCCCGCCGCGCTCCGCGCGACCCCCCAGGGGGCGGCTCTGGTGGCCCGGCAAAGCCGGTTCCACGGAGCCCTGGCTGACTCCCCCTCTGTCCTGGAATTCACCTGATGAGAGCATCCATCTATACACCCGCATTTGCCGTGCGCACCGTCGCCGCCTGGGCCGTGGCCCTGTTGCTGTTCTTTCCGCTGGGCTGGCTGCTGCTCACCGCATTCAAGACCGAACTGCAGGCCATCGCCGTGCCGCCCGAGCTGTTCTTCAGCCCCACGCTGGAGAACTTCCACGAGGTGCAGGAGCGCAGCGACTACCTGCACTACGCCTGGAACTCGGTGGTCACCAGCGTGGTGTCCACCCTGCTGGGCCTGGCCATTGCTGCGCCGGCAGCCTATGCCATGGCCTTTCACAAAGGCAAGCGCGACAAGGACATCCTGATGTGGATGCTGTCGACCAAGATGATGCCGGCCGTGGGCGCCCTGGTGCCGATCTACGTGATCGCGCAGAAGAGCCACCTGCTGGACACCCAGCTCGCACTGATCATCGTGTTTACGCTGTCCAACCTGCCCATCATGGTCTGGATGCTGTATTCATCCTTCAAGGAAATCCCGAACGAGATCCTGGAGGCCGCGCGCATGGATGGCGCAACGCTCTGGCAGGAAGCCACCAAAGTGCTGCTGCCGCTGGGCATGGGTGGCCTGGCGTCCACCGGGCTGCTGTGTCTGGTGCTGAGCTGGAACGAAGCCTTCTGGAGTCTCAACCTCACAGCCGCCAAGGGAGGCACCCTGGCCACGCTGATCGCCAGCTACTCCAGCCCTGAAGGCCTGTTCTGGGCCAAGCTGTCAGCCGCCTCGCTGATGGCCATTGCGCCCATCGTGGTTTTTGGCTGGTTCAGCCAAAAGCAACTCGTCCAGGGTCTGACCTTCGGCGCGGTGAAATGAACGCCCCCCGCGTCGCCTTCGGCGCCACCCCCCACTGGGGGGCGCGACTGGCGGCCCGGCAAAGCCGGTTCCGCGGTCGCCTTGAACAAGACACCTTCGCTCGCAACGCATCTGCGGCATCGAACATCTGAGGAGACATTCCAGTGGCCTACCTGCAACTCAAAGGCATCGAAAAATTCTTCGGTGAGCACCGCGCCATCAAGGGCATTGATCTGGACATCCAGCAAGGGGAGTTCGTCGTTTTCGTGGGTCCGTCGGGCTGTGGCAAGTCGACGCTGCTGCGCCTGATCGCCGGGCTGGAGCGCATTGACGGTGGCCAGCTCACGCTGGACGGCAAGAACATCACGCACCTGCCCTCGAGCAAGCGCGATCTGGCCATGGTGTTCCAGAGCTATGCGCTGTACCCGCACATGAGCGTGTACGAGAACATGAGTTTTGCGCTCAAGTTGGCCAAGGTCGATGCCAAGGTGATTGAGGAAAAGGTACAGAACGCCGCGCGCATCCTGAACCTCACGACCTATTTGCAGCGTACGCCCAAGGAACTCTCAGGGGGGCAGCGCCAGCGTGTGGCCATTGGTCGCGCCATCGTGCGTGCGCCCAAGGTGTTCCTGTTTGACGAGCCGCTGTCCAACCTGGATGCGGCGCTGCGCGGCCAGACCCGGGTGGAGATTGCCAAGCTGCACCGCGACCTGGGCGCCACCACCATCTACGTGACCCACGACCAGGTCGAGGCCATGACCCTGGCAGACCGCGTGGTGGTGCTGCGCGACGGCGTCATTGAACAGGTAGGCACGCCCCTGGAGCTGTACGACCGGCCCGCCAATCAGTTCGTCGCGCAGTTCATCGGCACGCCGCAGATGAACGTCGTGCCATTGAACCAGTTGCCTCCGCTGGTGCAGCACCAGGCCCCGGCAGATGCCGTGGGTGGCGCGATCGGCCTGCGGCCCGAAAGCGTGACCGTGCAAGCCACGGGGCACACACCGGTCACCGGCACCGTGGACCTGGTCGAGGCCCTGGGCGCGGAGACGCTCATCTACGTGAGCACACCCAGCGGCGCGCAGTTTGTTGCGCGCCAGAACGAGCGCACCCAGCTGCACGCAGGCGAAGCCGTGAGCCTGGACATTGACACCTCGCTGGCCCACTGGTTCGACACCACGGGACGCGTGGTCGGTCGGGTGAACAGCGCAGCAACGGCGTGACCTGGCGCTCTCACCTTTGTCATTCACTCAAACCATGAGCCAAGCACAAGCACTTGCCGGCCAGGTGGCAGCCATCACGGGCGCGGCGTCGGGCATTGGTTTCGCGAGCGCCCATGCGATGGTGAAGGCCGGCGCGCAGGTCGTATTGATCGACCGCGATGAAGCCGCGTTGGCCAGGGCCTGCGCGTCCCTGGGACCCGCCGCCCAACCCCTGGTGCTGGATTTGCTGGACACCGGGCAGTGCGCAGGCATGCCGGAGCGTGTGCTCGCGCAAGCGGGGAGGCTCGATGTGTTTCACGCCAACGCGGGCCTCTACGTGGGAGGGAACCTCGTTGACGCCAGCGACGATGCCATCGACCGCATGCTCCAGCTGAACATCAATGTGGTCATGAAGAACGTGCGTGGCGTGCTGCCGCACATGATCGAACGCGGCAGCGGCGACATCATCGTCACCAGCTCGCTGGCCGCCCACTTTCCCACACCTTGGGAGCCTGTCTACGCCTCGTCCAAGTGGGCCATCAACTGTTTTGTGCAGACCGTGCGCAGGCAGGTCTTCAAACACGGCATCCGGGTGGGCGCGATCTCACCGGGACCGGTGATCACATCATTGCTGGCCGACTGGCCCGCCGACAAGTTGCAGGAGGCCAAGGCCAGCGGCAGCCTGATCGAGGCGTCTGAAGTGGCCGAGGTCGTGCTCTTCATGCTCACGCGTCCGCGCGGCGTGACGATTCGCGACATCGTGATGATGCCCACCCAGTTCGATCTCTGACCGCTCCCACCCATCTCACCATTCCGTCTCTCGACACCCTGCCCCAAGGGTCATTGCTCACCATGAACACCATCCTGCACCTGGGCCTGGGCTCGTTCCATCGCGCGCACCAGGCCGTTTATGTCCATCAGCTGCGGCAACTTGGCGACAAGCGCTGGCGCATCGCCGCAGGCAACCTGCGCCCCGACATGCAGGACACCATCGCCGCACTGCAGTCACAGGGTGGCGCCTACACGCTCGAAACCGTGACGCCGCAAGGCGAGCGCAGCTACACGCGCATCACCGCCATTGAACAAGTGATCCCGTACCAGGCGGATCTGGCGCCCCTGGTGGCCGTGGGCGCCAACCCGACCACACGCATCATCTCTTTCACCGTCACCGAAGCAGGCTACTACCTCGACGCAAACAGCCGCCTGGACTGGGCCGGATTCCCAGAGCTGCGCGCCGACCTGGAGGCCATGAAAACGGGCCTGGCCGGCCACACCCTCTACGGTGCCCTGGTCACCCTGCTGCGAGCGCGGGCAAAGGCGGGTGCCGGGCCTGTCACGCTGCTGAACTGCGACAACCTGCGTCACAACGGTGAGCGCGCCCGCAGCGGTCTGCTGCAGTTCATCGACGCACTTGGCGATACGGCACTCAAGGCCTGGGTCGAAGCCCAGACCAGCAGCCCCAACGCCATGGTGGACCGGATCACGCCCCGCCCCTCGCCCGACGTGGTCGATCGCGTCCTGGCCGCCACTGGTGAACAAGACCCTGCTTCCCTCATGGCCGAGAGCTTCATCCAGTGGGTGATCGAAGACGATTTCATTGCAGATCGGCCAGAGTGGGAGCGCGTCGGTGTGGAAATGGTGGATTCGGTGGATGCCTTTGAAGAAGCCAAGATCCGCCTGCTCAACGCCACGCACAGCTGCATCGCCTGGGCCGGCACTCTGCTGGGCTTGCGTTACATCCACGAAGGCACGCAGCATGCAGTGATCCGCCGATTCGCCTACGATTACGTCACCGACGACGTGATCCCCGTGCTGGACACACCGGAACACCCCTGCCCCATCCACCTGCCCTCCTACCGAGATGTGGTGCTTGACCGCTTCAGCAACCCCGCCATTGCCGACACCAACCAGCGCGTGGCCATGGACGGGTTCAGCAAGATCCCGGGCTTTGTCGTGCCGACCATTCGCGAGCGCTTGGCCCGGGGTGAGAGCATCGAAAGTGTGGCCATGCTGCCAGCGCTCTTTCTGGCCTACCTGCAGCGCTGGCATGCCGGGCAGCTTCCCTACACCTACCAGGACCAAGCCATGAAACCCGACACCGCACACGCCCTCTGCGAAGCGGCCGACCCGGTGGCCGCCTTCTGTGCCGAGCATGCGCTGTGGGGCGAACTCGCTGCAGACGCCCGCCTGGTGGAAGCGGTGCGCCGTGCCCGCGACCGGGTGAGCCGTTTTGTCACCGCCCACACCGGCGTCGGTCCGGCTGCCGCCTGACGCGGATCGCCACGCAGGGGAACACCATGATCGTCCGCAGCCGCAGTGCCCCGCGCCAGATCAGACCCGAGCTGGAACACGAGCTGGCGCGCTCGCCCAACCTGGGCTACGAGTCGCCAGTCGACGTGGGCTTTGTGCGATGTCTGGCACATGGCTTCCCCACGCCCCTGGCGCGCTGGCATTACCACGACGAATACGAACTGCACCTGATCACCAGCACCAGCGGCAAGGTGTTCGTGGGCGACTGGATCGGCACCTTCCAGCCTGGCCAGGTGGTGCTCACCGGTCCGCGTCTGCCCCACAACTGGGTCAGCATGGACGTGCCCGAAGGCGGGGTGGCCCAGCGTGATCTGGTGATCCAGTTCACCCATGAGCCGCTGGCGCAAGCTTCCGAGACCATTCCTGAATTGCGCGAAGTGCTGCCCTTGCTGGAGCGCGCCAAACACGGTATCGAGTTCTTCGGTCTGTCCGAGGCCGCCGAACAGCACTGGCACCGCGTGAAGGCCGCACGGGGTCTGCGCCGCCTCATCGCATTCTGCGACTACCTGGCCGATCTCGCCGCCTGCACCGACTACCGACAGCTCTCCAGCGTGCAGTTGCAAAGCGACGACGACGACGCTTCCATCGACCAGATCCACGCCGTGGTCAGCCGCATCACCGACCGCCTGGCCGACGAACACTCGGCGGCCGCACTGGCCGCCGAGCTCGGCATGAGCGAGAGCCGGTTCAGCCGCTTCTTCCGCAAGGCCACCGGCAACACCTTCACCGACTTCGTGAACCGCGTGCGCATCAGCCGGGCCTGCCAGTTGCTCATGGACACGGATCAGCAGGTCACCCACATCTGCTTTGAGGTGGGTTTCAACAACGTGGCCAACTTCAATCGCCGCTTTCTGGAAATGAAGGGCATGACGCCCAGCGAGTTCCGCAAACAATCGCTCACCCGATTCAGGGGCGCGGCATAAGACCCCTTTGTTCAGCTTGGTTCAAGACGGCGCTGACGCACAAGTCTGGGCCTGCGAGGCATCCAGATAGGGCCTCAGCACCGGCCCCATCGAACTCAGGATCTGCACCGGCAGTCCCGAGGTGAACCGGTACCTTGCGGCATTGGGTCCGACAACGTACGCAGTCACCGTGCCGAAATAGCGCGGACCCAGGTGAAACACAAAGGTGGCAGTGCGGTTGAGCGAAAGCGCGGCGCGACCGCGCACGACCACGCGGTTGTCGCCGGTGCCGGTCTTGCCTCCCGGCGACAGGTCTTCACCGCCCTCGGTGCGGAAGCTGCCCGCCAGGCGACGCGCCGTGCCACGTTCCACCACGTCAGCCAAGGCTTGCTGCAGCGCCCGGGCCACCTCTGGCGCCATCACACGTTCGCCTGCCACGGAGCCCCTCGCCAGCGAGGTGGCCCAGGGGGTGTCGCTGGCAAACTGCACGCCTGTCAGGTGGCGGGTCGGCAGGCGCACGCCGTCGTTGAGAATGATGCCCATCAGTTCGGCCAGCGCCGCAGGCCGGTCACCCGAGCTTCCCAGCGCCGTGGCCAGCGAGGGCACCAAGTGGCCGAACGGATAGCCCAGCCGGGTCCAACGCTGATGGATGTCCAGGAAGGCCTCGACTTCCAGCAGGGTGTAGATGCGTGTGTCCTGTGCACTCTTGACGCGGGAACGGAACAACCAGCCGTAGACCGCCTGCCGTTCGCTCTTGCTGGCGCTCAGCGCCTCGCTCAAGGTGGCTGCGGGGTTCTGCAAGCGGTACGCGACCAGCCAGAGCTCCAGCGGGTGCACGCCGGCCAGGTAGCCGCGGTCGGGCAGGTCCAGGGTTTCGGGCGCGAAGCGGCTGTACAAACGCTCCAGACGGGGTGCACCCGGCGTTCTCTCGCCAAGCCGTTCGTGCAGAAAGGCGCTCAGCGCCTCCTGCGAAGCGTCCGGCTCCAGGTAACGGAACACGGCGGTCAGACGCTCAGGCGTTGGGCGAAGGCCTTCGAGCAACATCGAGCGCAATTCAGTGGCGCTACGCGGTTCCAGTTTGCGCCAGAAACGGCGCAGAAAGGTCTGCCCCTCCCGATCGGCAAAGCGAGCAAGGTAAACCTCACGGCGCGGGTCGCTGTCGTCTTCGAGCAATCGCGCGGTGCTGCCCGGCACCTGGTACATCGTGTGGCGGACGACTTCCCTCATCAGTCGCACAAACGGCAGGTTGATGGAGGCCTGCATCGCTTCCCGCAGGGTCGGCGAGCGTGAGTTGTCGTCGGCGTTGAAATTGTTGAAGGTGTGCAGGCCTCCGCCAGTGAAGAAGCCCTCGCCGGGGTCGGCCGAAAACCGCCGCTCCAGCGCGGCATGGAGCATGGCATCAAGGCTGCTGTCTTTCGCGTGGCTGAGGTGCTGCACAGCCCAGCGCGTGAGCGTGTCCTGCCCGTCAAAGGCGCTGGCCCGCAGGCTTTCCGCATCCAGGGGGGCCAGGCGGGCGTGCAGCTCAGCCACCAGTTCCAGGTAGGTGGCCAACACCCGCAGCTTGGCGGTGGAGCCCAGTTCGAGCTTGCTGCCTTCGTTGATGTCCAGCGGCTGGGCCGTGGTGTCGGTCTGTACGCGCACCAAATTGCCCTCGTCTGTGCGCTCCAACAAGGTGAAGCTGTAGTTCACCTCGCTCAGCGTGGCGGGCTGCAGCAGGCGCTCACCGATGAGTGCCTGCGAGCGCGCAAAGCCCGCATCGCTCAGGCGCCCCAGGTAGTCACTGACGGCATCCTGCAGTTCGCCATGGAGCGTGGTGTCCAGGCTGGCATCCAGTCGGTCCAGGCTGTAGAGCGACGTGCCCAGCCAGGTCGCCAGGCGGCTGCGCGCCACGGCACTGCCTTTGCCGAGGTGGGTGGGCAGCAGAGGTGGATCGATAGCCATGTCGCGGAAACCAAGCCGTTGCCCCAATGCGGCGTCGCGCCAGCCGGCATCGATGATGCCTTCGGCAGCCAGCAGGCGCAGGTAGGCGTCTGTCGTGGCCTCGAGGTCATCGCGTCCCTGGGCGAGGTACCACGAGGGACGGCGGTGCGCCACCATGAGGGCCACCACCTGACGCAGGATCTGGCCACGTTCGGTCTGGTGCTCGCCCACCCCCTCTCCAGGCGTGAGCAGGAAACGGGCGCGGTCGAGGTCGGTACCAAACCACACCCACAAACCATCAGCGAGCCCATGGACTTCGCCATGGCGCGGTGCGGCCGACAGCGGAACCGTATTGAGATAGTCAAGCAGAATCTGGCGCCGTACCGGCAGCGTGTCCTTGCCACGCTGGTAGGCACGCACCGCAGCTGACACCATCTGGCGCAACTTTTCGCGTTCGTTGTGGGTGATGCCGGCAGGCGAATGCCGGTACTTTTCGATCTGCGTCGCCAGGGTGCTGCCACCGGGCGTGTCGACCTCGGCGTGGAGGCGGTTGCCGAGCTGACCCAACACAGCCCGGGTGAAACGCACCCAGTCGACCGCCGGGTTCAGGTTCGGTCGCTCGGGATCCAGCAGGTCGCGGTTCTCGATGAACAACAGCGACTGCGCGACCACAGGCGGCACGTTGTCCAACTGCTCGAACTGGCGATGGGGATAGCGGAAGCGGTGAATCGAGTTGTGGCGGCAGTCGAACACCGTCAGCCCGGCCTGCGCCTTTTCGGCATAAGGGGCGTATAGGCCGCGATCCAGGTGCGCAATCAGAGCCGGGTTGTGCCTCGCCTGCTCCGTGACCTCGAAGCCGCGGGCCTGCAGGCTGGTGAGGAATGCAGGAATGCGGGTGTAACCCAGGCGCTCATCGAACGGACCGTGCTTGGGAAACCGAATGTGCTCGCTGGGCCCGGGGGCCACTTCAAACCCCAGTGGGGCGGCGTAGCGTTGCAGCGCCCAGGCCTGCCAGCGAGACGTATGCGCTTCGTGTGACAACAGCACGACAGCCAGAATGGCCATCAACAGCAGGGTGCCCAAAACCATCAGCCACAGGCGTGAGCGCCTACGTCGACCGGGCTCGGCCGCGTGTTCGCTGAAGGCCGTTTGGCCAGTCTCCCGGAAAGGCGTCTCGGTCATGAAGGCTCTGTCTGCAGTATGAGCGCCATTGTGTGCTGACATGCCAGGAATCCGTGTGTCGAAAAACACGACTGCACACTCAGTTACGTACTGTGCACTGGCAGGATGACCGGGCGCCGGATAATCCCACTCCATGCTTATGCGTCAATCGCGCCGCCTGTTGCTCAGTCTGGCGCTCGCCATCTCTGCCCCACTGCTGCTGGCCACGTCAGCAGCACAAGCGTCCACGTTCGATTTGCCTCCGCTGGATCGCATCGTCAGCTATGCGCCGAAGCTCCCCCTGCAGGTGTTCACCGCCGACGGTGTGGAGATTGCCCAGTTCGGCACCGAGCGGCGGGTGTATGTGCCGCTGGCACAAACGCCGCAACAACTGAAAGATGCCGTGCTCGCCGTGGAAGATTCCCGCTTCTATGAGCACTCCGGCATCGACCCGAAAGGCATGGCCCGCGCGGCCGTGGCCCTGCTCACTGGCGGCAGAAAGCAAGGCGCGTCCACCATCACGCAACAACTGGTGCGCACCATGCTGCTCACGCGCGAGCTGTCGGCCGAACGCAAGGCCAAGGAGATCCTGCTGGCACTGCGGCTGGAGCAGGCGATCTCCAAAGACCGCATCTTGGAGATCTACCTCAACGAGATCTTTCTTGGTCAACGTGCCTACGGGTTCGCCGCCGCCGCGCAGGCCTATTTCGGCAAGTCCCTGGACAAGCTCACGCTGGCTGAAACCGCGATGCTGGCCGGACTGCCGCAGAACCCCTACTACGCCAACCCGGTCGCCAACCTTGATCGGGCAGTGAAACGCCAGCGCGTGGTGCTGGAGCGCATGCGAGCGGTGGGCGTCATTGACGAGAGGCAACTGGCCGCCGCAAAAGCCGAAAAGCTGCAACTGCGCACCAGAGGCCCGCGCAGCGTGAACGCCGCCCACGTGGCCGAGATGGCCAGGCGGGCGGTGGTGGAGCGTTTCGGCACCGAGGCCTACTCCACCGGGCTCAAGGTCACCACGTCGTTGAAGTCAGCGGATCAGCGTGCGGCCCACGAAGCGCTGCAACGTGGCGTGCTCGCTCACGATCGCCGCGGCGCGTGGCGTGGCCCCGAATCGTTTGAAGCGATTTCGGGCAGTGGAGCGGAACTGGAGCGTGCTGCGGCAGAAGCCCTGAAAGACCATCGCGACGACGAAACGCTACGGGTGGGCATCGTGCTCGCCGCTTCACCCAATGAGGTGCGGGTTCAACTGGCCAGCGGGGAGCAGGTCCGCCTGCAGGGCGAAGGCCTGCGCTGGGCCCAGCGTGGGCTGGCGCCGAAAGCCAAGGACTCATTGAAGCTGGCTCGGGGCTCGGTGATCCGGGTCGTGAAGACGGGTAAGAACTGGTCCATTTCGCAATGGCCGGAAGTCGAGGCTGCCCTGGTGGCGGTGGATGCAAAAACAGGCCGGGTCCGTGCCCTGGTCGGCGGTTTCGATTTTTCCCGCCAACCCTTCAACCACGTCACCCAGAGTTGGCGCCAGCCCGGCTCTGCATTCAAACCACTGCTCTACTCCGCAGCGCTGGAAGAACGGGTGATGCCTGGTACCCTGATCGATGATCTGCCCTACACAGCCCCGAACGGCTGGAGTCCGGGCAACAGCAACGGCGAATTCGCAGGCCCCATCACGCTGCGCACGGCGCTGGCCAAGTCGAGCAACCTGGCCAGCGTGCGCGTGTTGCAGCACATGGGCACTCAGCGGGCCCGCGACTGGACCAGCCGTTTCGGCATGGATGCTGAACGCCATCCCAACGACCTCACGCTGGCCCTGGGCACGGGAAGCACCACACCGATGCAGATGGCGCAGGCCTACGCCACACTGGCCAATGGTGGCTGGCGCGTGGAGCCGGTCGTGGTGGAGAAAATCACCGATGCACACGGCAAGGTGCTTTTCGAGGCGCCTGCGCCCGCTGCGCACACCGAAGACAACCGCGTCATCCCGGCCCGCAATGCGTACGTGACCAACAGCCTGCTCAATGAAGTGGTCCGCACGGGCACTGCTGCGCGCGCACAGGCCTTGCTCAAACGCAGCGACATCTACGGCAAGACTGGCACCACCAACGACGTGCAAGACGCCTGGTTTGCCGGCCACCACCCGTCGCTGGCCACCGTCGTCTGGATGGGCCACGACCAACCGCGCAGCCTGGGCAACAGCGAGTCGGGCGGTCGCATGGCCCTGCCCATCTGGATCGACTACATGGCGGCAGCACTCAAGGACGTACCGAACAAGCCACTGGGGCCGCCGCCAGCCGGCCTGGTGCGCGAAGGCGACGACTGGCTCTACAGCGAGTGGCGCGAAGGCGGCTGGGTGGCACACATCTCGGATCCCGACAACGTGGAGTACGCACCGCCGCCGGGCCTTTTCTGGAACCTTCGCAGCCTGTTCAGCGACGTGCCGAGCATGTTTCCCTTCGATTCGAGACCCTGACTGGCGTCATCGCTTCAGCTCGACGAGGGCAAAGAAAAAACCGGCGAAGGCCGGTTTTTTCGCAGGAGGCTGGCGCAAGCGTCACTGGGCGCAGATCCGCGCCCTGGCCTCTGCATACTCCTTCTTGAATCTGGCAACAAGGTCCGCCGCCGGTACCACTTCACGGATGGCGCCGATGCCTTGGCCGCAACCCCAGATGTCTTTCCAGGCCTTGGCGGCATTGGCGCCTTCACCGGTGCCGAAGTTCATCTTGCTCGGGTCGCTCTGCGGCAGGTTGTCCGGGTCCATGCCGGCGTTCTGGATGCTGCCCTTGAGGTAGTTGCCATGGATGCCCGTGTAGAAATTGCTGTAGACGATGTCGTCCGAATTCGACTTCGTGATCATCTCCTTGTAGCCGTCCACCGCGCGCGCCTCTTCGGTGGCAATGAAGGCCGAGCCGATGTAGGCGAAATCGGCACCCATGGCCTGTGCCGCGAGAATGGCGCCGCCCGACGCAATGGAACCAGACAAAGCCACCGGGCCACCGAACCATTCGCGAATCTCCTGGATCATCGCAAAAGGGCTCTTCACGCTCGCGTGACCTCCGGCACCCGCAGCCACAGGAATCAGGCCATCGGCCCCCTTCTCGATGGCCTTGTGCGCGAACACGTTGTTGATCACGTCGTGCAGCACCACGCCGCCCCAGCTGTGCACGCCCTGGTTCACGTCCTCACGCGCACCCAGACTGGTGATGATGATCGGTACCTTGTACTTCGCACACAGGGCCATGTCGTGCTCCAGCCGGTCGTTGCTCTTGTGCACGATCTGGTTGATGGCGAAAGGCGCGGCCTTGTTGTCGGGGTTGGCAGCATCATGTGCAGCCAGTGCCTCGGTGATTTCGGCCAGCCACTCGTCCAGTTGCGATGCTGGCCGCGCATTCAACGCGGGCATGGCGCCCACCACACCAGCCTTGCACTGGGCAATGACGAGTTTGGGGTTGCTGATGATGAACAGCGGCGAGCCGATCACCGGGAACTTGATGTTCTTGAGAACCGGGGGCAGGCTGCGGGCGGGTGCTGTCATTTGGTCTCCGTCGATGGGGGTTGGTTCAGAACGATTCAATGGCCAATGCTGTGACAGCGTCCGCGCCGTCAACGATCGCATCGCGCGTGCCGGGGACGCGACTGAGGATGTGGTCGGCATAGAAGCGTGCGGTGGTGATCTTGGCCTGCATGAAGGCCACGTCCTGTCCCTTGGCAGACAGCTCTTCAGCGACCAGCAGCGAGCGAGCCAGTTGCCACCCTGCCATCAGGTTGCCGGCCAGCATCAGGTAGGGCACGCTGCCGGCGAACGCCGCGTTGGGGTTGGAGCGCGTGTTGGCGGCGATGAAATCCACCACGTCCACAAACGCCTCGCGCGCTGCCTTCAGGCGCTGGTGCACGGCCTTGGCGTTGGCACTGTCACGCTTCGCCAGTTCGGCCTCGGTCTTCTCGATCTGCGCAGCAATGGCCTTGGCGCCGGTGCCGCCATCGCGGGCGGTTTTGCGACCCACCAGGTCGTTGGCCTGAATGGCCGTGGTGCCTTCGTAGATGGTCAGGATCTTGGCATCGCGGTAGTACTGTGCCGCGCCGGTCTCCTCGATGAAGCCCATGCCGCCATGCACCTGCACACCCAGGCTGGTGACTTCGAGGCTCATCTCGGTGCTGTAGCCCTTGACCAGCGGCACCAGGAATTCGTAGAACGCAGCGTTCTGCTTGCGCACCTCGGCGTCCGGGTGGTGGTGCGCGGCGTCGTAGGCCGCGGCCGCCACGGAAGCCATGGCGCGACAACCTTCGGTGGAGGCGCGCATGGTCATGAGCATGCGCTTCACATCCGGGTGGTGGATGATGGGTGCGGCTGCGCTCATTGAACCGTCCACCGGGCGGCTTTGCACACGGTCTTTCGCGTAGCCCACGGCCTTCTGGTAGGCACGTTCTGCAATCGCAATGCCCTGCACGCCCACTGCGTAACGCGCGGCGTTCATCATGATGAACATGTACTCCAGACCGCGATTCTCCTGGCCCACGAGGTAGGCAGTAGCACCCCCATGGTCACCGTACTGCAGCACGGCCGTGGGGCTGGCCTTGATGCCCATCTTGTGTTCGATGCTCACGCAGTGCACGTCGTTGCGATCACCCAGCGTTCCGGCCTTGTTCACCAGGAACTTCGGCACCACAAACAGGCTGATGCCCTTCACACCCTCGGGCGCGCCGGTCACGCGCGCGAGCACCAGATGCACGATGTTTTCGGCCATGTCGTGCTCACCGTAGGTGATGAAGATCTTGGTGCCAAACACCTTGTAGCTGCCGTCGGGTTGCGGCTCAGCCCGGCTGCGCACCGCTGCCAGATCGCTGCCGGCCTGCGGCTCGGTGAGGTTCATGGTGCCGGTCCACTGCCCGCTCACCAGCTTTTCCAGGTAGATGGCCTTGAGTTCGTCGCTGCCCGCAGTGATCAGCGCCTCGATGGCGCCATCGGTCAGCAGCGGGCAGAGCGCGAAGCTCATGTTGGCGCTGTTGAGGATTTCGCCGCAGGCCGCGCCAATCGTCTTGGGCAGGCCCTGACCACCAAAATCGACCGGGTGTTGCAGGCCTTGCCAGCCCCCTTCAGCGTACTGCTTGAAGGCGTCCTTGAAGCCGGGGGTGGTGGTGACCACTCCATCTTTGAAAGACGACGGATTCTTGTCGCCCTCGAAATTCAGCGGCGCAATCACGCCTTCGTTGAGCTTGGCGCACTCTTCCAGGACGGCTTGCGCCGTCTCCAGGCCGGCGTCTTCAAAGCCTGGCATCTGCGACACCTGGTCGATGCGTGCCAGATGCTCGATGTCGAACAGCATGTCTTTGAGGGGTGCGGTGTAACTCATTCTCTTGTCTCCAGCAGATTCCAGGGTGCAGATACAACAAGGAACAAGGGCATCGCGAACGATGCCCTTGCTTTCTTCAGAGGGCTCAGAGCGCCTTGATCAGCTCAGGCACGGCCTCGAAAAGGTCGGCCTCCAGGCCGTAGTCGGCCACGGAGAAGATCGGGGCTTCGGGGTCCTTGTTGATCGCCACGATGACCTTGCTGTCCTTCATGCCAGCCAGGTGCTGAATGGCTCCGGAAATGCCAGCAGCGATGTAGAGCTGCGGTGCAACGATCTTGCCGGTTTGGCCCACCTGCCAGTCGTTGGGTGCGTAGCCGGCGTCCACCGCTGCGCGGCTGGCGCCCAATGCAGCACCCAGCTTGTCGGCCAGCGGTGTCATCACGTCGTTGAATTTTTCTGCGCTACCCAGGGCGCGGCCACCGGAGACGATGATCTTGGCTGCAGTGAGTTCCGGGCGGTCGCTCTTGGCGATCTCACTGCCCATGAAGGTGCTCTTGCCGCTGTCAGGCTGGGCTGCCGCTGTTTCAACAGTGGCGCTGCCACCCGTGGCGGCGGCCGGATCAAAGCCCGTGGTGCGAACGGTGATCACCTTGGTGGCATCGGCGCTCTGCACCGTGGCCACCGCGTTGCCTGCGTAGATCGGGCGCTCGAAGGTGTCCGGGCTTTCCACCTTGGTGATGTCGCTGATCTGGCCCACGTCGAGCTTGGCGGCCACACGAGGGGCGATGTTCTTGCCGCTGGCGGTGGCCGGGAACACCAGGTGCGAGTAGCTGGATGCGATGTTCAACACCTCGGCTGCCATGTTTTCGGCGAGGCCGTGGGCCAGGTACTCGGCGTCCGCATGGATCACCTTGCTCACGCCCGCGATCTGGGCGGCAGCAGCGGCGGCGCCACTGGCGTTGTGGCCGGCGATGAGCACGTGCACATCACCCCCCATCTGGGCGGCGGCGGCCACGGTGTTGAGCGTGGCCCCCTTGACGGTGGCGTTGTCGTGTTCGGCAATGACGAGTGCAGTCATGACTTGAATTCCTAAAAAAGCAGATACAGGTCGAAAGAAGTGTGTCGGTCAAGGAACCCGCGGAACTGGCTTTGCCAGGCCGCAGGGTCCGCCCCCGGGGGTGACGCCGCAGGCGGCGCGGGGGGAGCGTCATCCCTGCGCGGGGGGTTAAATGACTTTTGCTTCGTTCTTGAGCTTGTCCACCAGCGTGGCCACATCCGGCACCTTGATGCCGGCGCCGCGCTTGGGCGGCTCGCTGACCTTCAGCGTTTTGATGCGCGGGCTCACGTCCACGCCCAGATCTTCGGGCTTGAGGATGTCGAGCTGTTTCTTCTTGGCCTTCATGATGTTGGGCAGGGTCACGTAGCGCGGCTCGTTCAGACGCAGGTCGGTTGTGACGATGGCCGGCAGGCTCAGGCTCAGGGTTTCCAGGCCACCATCCACCTCGCGGGTGACGTTGACCTTGCCGTCGGCCACTTCCACCTTGCTCGCGAACGTGCCCTGAGGAAGATCGGCCAGCGCCGCCAGCATCTGGCCGGTCTGGTTGCAGTCGTCGTCAATGGCCTGCTTGCCCAGGATCACCAGGCCCGGCTGTTCCTTGTCGAACAGCGCCTTGAGCAGCTTGGCCACGGCCAGCGGTTGCAGCTCTTCCGCCGTTTCCACCAGAATGGCGCGGTCTGCGCCAATGGCCATGGCGGTGCGCAGGGTCTCCGAACACTGTGACACGCCACAGGAGACGGCAATCACTTCAGTGACCACACCCTTCTCCTTCAAACGAACCGCTTCTTCCACCGCGATCTCGTCAAACGGGTTCATGCTCATCTTGACGTTGGCGATGTCCACACCCGTGCCGTCACTTTTGACGCGCACTTTGACGTTGTAATCCACCACACGTTTGACGGGGACGATGACCTTCATGCTGGGTTGCTCCTGATACGTAGTGAAAAGAATCTGATTGACGTACACGTCAATTGTCGGATTGTAGAGCCGGGGCCCTGGAAAGTCCGGATTGACCTGCCGCCTGCCTGATCGTTCCGCAGATCACCGCAAAAAACGAACGATCGTGCTTTTTTGTGATTATAGGGGAAGTCACGCGATCGCGGACAAACGCAGGCGACTCCTTCTCGTCCGCATTAACCAACCCATTGGTCGGCTAACTCGGGTAAGCATGGAGACGACCGTAAAAGGAATTGGCCTATAGTTCCCTGTTGGGCATCTATTTCTGTTGAACAATCTTATTCCCGACCTTATAAGGAGCCAGTTGATGAACTTACGTTATGCACTCGGTGCGGTCTTTTCCGGCACGCTCATGGTCAGTGGACTGGCCTCTGCACAGACAGTGTTCAACACCTCCAGCTGGGTCCCCCCCACCCACACCATCAGCGTGGCCCAGGCCAATTGGTGCAGTGAGCTGGAGAAAGAAAGCAGCGGACGCATGAAGTGCAATGCCCTGCCCAAGGCCGTCGCGGCCCCGCCCGGCACCTTTGATGCCATCCGGGACGGCCTGGCCGACATCTCGTTCACCGTGGACGGCTACACGCCGGGACGCTTCATCAACACGCAAGTGGCGGAATTCCCTTTTCTGGGTGACAGTTCCGTGGCGACCTCGGTGGCCTACCAGCGCATCTACAGCAAATACTTCGCTCCGCTCGGTGAACACCGTGGTGTGAAGGTGCTGGGTGTGTTCACACACGGCCCCGGCATCATTTTCAACACCAAGAAACCGGTGACTTCAGCCGCCGACGCGGCCTCGCTGAAGTTCCGTATCGGGGGCGGCAACATCAATGAGCTGTCCAAGGCCATGGGCTGGAACACCACGCTCAAGCCTGCGCCCGAGTCGTTTGAACTGCTGTCCACCGGGGTGATGGACGGCACGTTCTTCCCGGACGAGTCCGTCGCTTCTTTCAAGCTCTCAATGATCAGACACGCCACGACCTTCCCTGGCGGCCTGTACAACACCAGCTTCGTCTTCATGATGAATCCGGGCAAATACGACGCGCTGTCGGCCGAAGACAAGGCCGTCGTCGACAAGATTTCGGGAGAACGCGTCGCACGGGTGTTCGGCGAAGGCTGGGACAAGGTCGACGCCGTCTCTCGCGATACCGTGCAGAAAGCACAAGGTGTGCAGCGGGTACAGGCCAGCGAGAGCTTCATCAATGAGGTGAAGGCAAAACAGGCGGCCCTTGAAGACCGATGGGCGGCGGCAGCCGAAGCAAAGGGCCTGAAAAACGCCAAGGCTGTGTTGGCCGAATTCCGTGCTGAAATCGCCAAACTGAAATAAGTTAAGGCACTCCCCAACCCCTGCTGGCACTGGCTGGCGGGGCAGCCCGAGTTGACGCTGCCCCGCCAGCCCTTTTTTTGCCAGCCCTTTCTGCTCTGACATGCAAAAGACTCTGGACCGACTGCTGTACTGGTCGACCGGCCTCATGGCCTCCATGGCATTGTTCGCCATCATGTGGCTCACGCTCATTGATGTGAGCGGGCGCAAGTTCCTGAGCAACTCGGTGCCTGGCGCGCTGGAGATCACCGAGATCCTGATGGTGATCGTCATTTTTGGCGCGCTTCCTCTGGTGTCCTGGCGCAACGAGCACGTCACATTCGACTCCTTCGACGCGTTCATTCCCGACTGGCTCAAAAACATCCAGGCACGGCTAGTGGACCTGCTGTGCGGTGCCGTGTTTGCGTTCCTGGGGTACCTGATGGTGACGCGCGGAGATCGCTTTCAGGAATACGGTGACACCACCGCATACCTCCTGCTGCCGGTCGCTCCCGTGGCTTACCTGATGGCGGCGTTGCTCTTCCTGACCGCAGCGACCCACTTCGTGCGGGCTTTCCTGAAACGCCCGCCGGGACATGGCCCGGCCTACATCGACGGGAGCGTTTCATGATCGAAGCGTTCCTGGGTTTCCTGGCCGTTTTCACGATGGCCTTCATGCGCATACCGCTGGCCGTGGCCATGACCATTTCCGGTTTTGTCGGCATGGGCCTCATGCGCGGCTGGTCACCGGCGATGGCCAGCACCAGCCAGGTGATTTTCGAGACCGGGTTCCACTACGTGCTTTCAGTCATTCCCCTGTTCGTGCTGATGGGCAACTTCGTGGCCAAGGCTGGATTGGCGCGGGAACTCTTCACTGCCGCCAATGCGTTCGTGGGACACAGGCGCGGCGGTCTGGCCATGGCCAGCATCATCGCCTCCGGTGGCTTCGGCTCCATCTGCGGCTCGTCGATTGCCACCGCTGCCACCATGTCGCGCGTCGCCTATCCCCAGATGAGGGCCCACGGCTACAAGGACACCCTGGCCACCGGCTCCATTGCATCGGGCGGCACGCTGGGCATCCTGATTCCGCCGTCCACCATTCTGGTGGTGTACGGCATCATCACGGAAACCGACATCGGCAAGCTGTTCATCGCGGGCATCCTGCCCGGTGTGGTGGCCATCGTCTGCCTGTGCATGGCCGTCGTTTTCGTGACCTGGCGCGACCCGCTGGCTGGCCCGCCTGCCGAGCGCTTTAACTGGACGCAACGCCTGAAGGCCATTCGCGGCATATGGGGCGTGGCGGTGCTGTTCGCGCTGGTGATTGGTGGCATCTACGGCGGCGTTTTCACCGCCACCGAAGGCGCGGGCGTGGGCGCGGCGGGGGCTTTCTTCTTCGCGCTGTTCAGGGGTGCACTCACGCCCCGGGTGCTGATGGATGTGCTGGTGGAAAGCACCCGCACCACGGCCATGCTGTTCGCCATCCTGATCGCGGCCATGGTGTTCACCAATTTCGTCAACTTCACCACCATGCCGGGCGACCTGCGTGACTTCGTGCTGCAGTTCAGTCCACACCCGATCATGGTGGTGGTGGTGATGATGGGCATCTACCTGGCGCTGGGCATGGTGATGGAGGAGCTGGCCATCGTGCTGCTGACCATTCCCGTGTTCTTCCCAATCATCACGGGCTTGGGCTTCGACCCGGTGTGGTTCGGCATCCTGATCGTGACGATTGTTGAAATTGGCATGATTTCCCCGCCCGTGGGCCTGAACCTGTTCGTGCTCAACTCCCTGTTGCCCGATGTGAAGCTCAGTGCCATCTACAAAGGCGTGATACCTTTCGTGATGGCCGACATCGTGCGACTGGGCATCCTGATCGCCGTGCCGTCGATCGCGCTTTGGCTACCCAGCCTGATGGGGCGTTGAACCGGCCGGTGGGTGGCCGGTAGCCTGTAGCGCAGCCAGTGCTGCGCGATCGGCTGCCGGCACATGCAGCACCCGTTGCGGGTAGGGAATCTCGATCCGGTGTTCCCGCAACGCCTTCAGAATACATCGGTTGATGAGGGAGCGCAGACCGAGCTGACCGTTCTCCGGATCACTGATCCAGTAACCCAGCGTGAACTCCAGACCGTCAGCACCGAAGGCCGACAAGGCCACCGACGGCCCTGGGTCGCGAAGCACCCGCTCCTGCGCGAGTGCTGCATCCATCAGCAACGCAATCACCAGCTCGACATCGCTGTCATAGGCCACCGAGACAATGGTCGACTGCCAGACACGGTTGTCCGCCAGCGAGAGATTTTCCACCCGATTGATGATGAGCAATTCATTGGGCACGATGGATTCACGCCCGGTGAGGCTGCGGATCACGGTGTACCTGGCATTGATGTCGGTGATACGGCCCTCGAAGCCGTCCACCCGCACGTTGTCGCCGATGCGCATGCTGCGCTCGGCCAGGATCACGAAGCCACTCACATAATTGGAAGCGAGCTTCTGCAGGCCAAAGCCAATCCCCACGCCTATCGCGCCACCCAGCACGGAAAGAGCGGTCAGATCGATGCCCACAGTCGAGAGCGCAATGATCAGGCCCACGAACATCAGCAGTGCGCGAGTGGCATTACTCACCGCCTTGCGCAGCGACAGATCGCCGCCCACGGCCTTGCGCAGCAACCGGGCCTCAATGGCCGAAGAAACCCACAGCGACAGAATGAGCACGGCTCCGGCAGTGAGCACGCCCTCCAGCAGGGTCAGCAGGCTGATCTGAGTGGAGCCGATCTTCCAGTTGATCCGGTCCATCTCGGCCAGCACCAATGGCAACAGGCCGCTCACCCACAACACCATGGCCAGCCAGGCCACCCAGGAAATGGTGCGCTCCAGCACACGCACCCACGGAGCGGTGGCGAAGGCGACCTGCAGGACCTTCACCCCCACCCGTATCACCACCAGCGACACCAGCACCGGGATCGCAACCTTGAACGCCGCCAGCGGCATCAGCTTCAACAGCCATGCACGGGCGATGTAGCCCAGCACCAGCAACAGCAGCGGAAACATCACCCCGTCCACAATGCGACGGCCGAAGGTGACGGAGGCCTCGTCTCCCTCGGCCCCGACGGCGCGGCGCAAGAGCCAGGTCAGGCCCCAGGCCAGCAACACGCAGACGGCCAGGGCAGCGAGCTCCGCCAGCACGGTGGGCTGGGTGAACCCGCTGAGCCAGAGCTCCAGGTCATCAATCGGCTTGGGACCGCCGGAAACGGCAGACGGTGCGGGCTGGGCGGGCGAAGCGGCGTCAGAGTTGGGGGTCATGTCGAAAGCGGAAATAGGATCTCAGCGGCGCCAGCTCGGTGCACGTTTGTCGATGAAGGCCTGAACGCCCTCCTGCGCCACGGGATGGGCCATGTTGCACGCCATGGTCTGTCCGGCCAGTTGATAGGCAGACTCCACACCCGTTTCCAGTTGCCGGTAAAACAGGGCCTTGCCCATGGCCAGCGCTTCTTTTGGCTTGTCCAGCAGCCGCACCAGCAAACGCTCAACTTCGGCGTCCAGCTCTTCGGCAGCCACCACCCGGTTGACCAGCCCGCGCGCGCGCGCTTCGTCGGCATCGATGAATTCACCCGTCAGCAGCATTTCCATCGCTTGTTTGGGCAACAGGTTGCGCGACAGCGCCACACCAGGCGTGGCACAGAACAGCCCCACATCGATGCCGTTCACCCCGAAGCGCGCTTCGTGCGCAGCCACCGCCAGGTCGCACTGGGCCACCAGCTGGCAGCCTGCCGCCGTGGCCAGCCCCTGAACGCGCGCCACCACCGGCACCTCCAGCCGGCGGATCGCCAGCATCACGCGGGTGCATCGCGCAAACAAGGCCTGGTAATAGGCCTGGTCAGGCTGGGCGCGCATCTCCTTGAGATCATGTCCCGCACAGAAGGCCTTGCCGGCGGCGCCAATGACCACGGCACGGGCCTGATCGTCGGCGGCCACCCCATCCAGCCCGTGTTGCAGGGCCGCCAGCATGGCTTCGCTCAGTACATTGAAGCTGCGGGGTGTGTTCAAGGTGAAACGATGCACGCCGCGCGCATCGCGCTCATGCAACATCACGGAATCGGTGGGATCGGCGTTCATGTGGTCTCAGTCAACAGCTGGGCTGAACATTGTCAGGGATTCCCGCGCAGCAAAGCATCGCCACGGGCGAGAGCATAAGATACTGGACTTCCGTCATCCGGAACCGCTCACCCACGCCCCTCGTCCTGAACCACCCGTTTGCGCATGAATCCGCCCGCCAGCCGCCCCGTCCGTTCCCAGTACGAAGACTTCATGCGCCATGTGTTCACCACTGGCGTGCAGAAAACCGACCGCACCGGCACCGGGACCACCAGCGTGTTCGGACATCAAATGCGCTTCAACCTGCAGGAAGGCTTTCCCCTGATCACCACCAAGAAGGTGTTCCTGAAGGCCATCATCGTCGAGTTGCTGTGGTTCCTGCGCGGCGACAGCAACGTGAAATGGCTGCAGGAACGCGGCTGCACCATCTGGGACGAATGGGCGCGTGAAGACGGCGACCTGGGACCTGTGTACGGCGTGCAGTGGCGCAGCTGGCCCACGCCAGAAGGCGGCCACATCGACCAGATCACCGACGTGATGCAGACGCTCAAGTCCAACCCGGATTCCCGCCGCATCATCGTGAGCGCCTGGAACGTGGCCGAGCTTTCCAAGATGGCCCTCCTGCCCTGTCACGCCTTCTTCCAGTTCTACGTGGCGCCACCTCAGAATCCGGGCGAACGCGGCAAGCTGAGCTGTCAGCTGTACCAGCGCAGCGCCGACATTTTTCTGGGCGTGCCCTTCAACATCGCCAGCTACGCCCTGCTCACCCACATGGTGGCGCAACAGTGCGATCTCGATGTGGGCGACTTCATCTGGACCGGCGGCGACTGCCACATCTACAGCAACCACCACGAGCAGGTAGAGCTCCAACTGAGTCGCCAGCCGTTCGCCTACCCGACCCTGCACATCAAACGCCGACCCGATTCCATCTTCGACTACCAGTACGAGGACTTCGAGGTGCAAGGCTACGAGTGCCATCCCGCCATCAAGGCACCCGTGGCGGTTTGATGCCGGCCGAGACAGCTTCGACCGCATGATTTCGCGCCGCCAGCTCTGGGGATTGCTGGCCCTCACCCTCATGTGGGGTGTCAACTGGCCCATGATGAAGCTGTCGCTGCAGCAACTCACCCCACTGTATTTCCGGGCGATCACCATGTGCCTGGGTGCCGTGTGCCTGTTGGCCTACATGGCCACCCGCGGCGAGCGCTTACGCCCCACAGGCAAGGAACTGCTTGCCATCACGGTGCTGGGCGTGCCCAACATACTGGGCTGGCACACGCTCTCGATCTTCGGCGTTCAGGAACTGGCCTCCGGAAGGGCCGCCATCCTGGGCTTCACCATGCCGATCTTCACGGTGTTGATCGGCGCCATGTTCTTTGGTGAACGCATCACACCCCGCGTGCGGGTGGCGGTGGTGGCGGCCGGGATCGCGGTGGGCCTGCTGCTCTGGCACGAACTGCAGCGCATGACCGGGCGCCCGGCCGGCGTGGCCTGGATGCTCGCTGCGGCGATTTCCTGGGCTATCGGCACCTTGATGTTCCGTCGCGCCCACCTGACCCTGTCGGCCCTGGTGGTCACGGTCTGGATGCTGCTGCTTGGCAGTCTGGCCGTCTGGATACTGGCCATTGCGCTGGAACCCGTGCCGGCCCCGGCATCGTTCACATCGGCCATGTGGATCAGCCTGGCCTACGGTGTGTTCATTAACTACGGTGCTGCTCAGCTGATCTGGTTCGGCATGGCGCGAGACTTGCCGCCAGCCACCAGCGCCATGAGCGTCATGGCCATTCCGTTGGTGGGCACGCTCAGCGCCACGGCGCTGGTGGGCGAGGTGCCGCACTGGCAGGACTGGATCGCCATGGGCTTCGTGATGATCGCTATCGCCAGCGTCCTATGGCCTGCCCGTCGGGCAAACACGCCCATCACTGCACAATAACCCCATGTCCACGGAAACCACCCGCCTGCACCTGATCTTCGCGCGCGCCGCCAATGGCGTGATCGGCAAGGACAATGCCCTGCCCTGGCACTTGCCGGAAGACATGGCGCACTTCAAGCGCACCACCCTGGGCTGCCCGGTGATCATGGGGCGAAAGACCTGGGATTCGCTGCCACCCAGGTTCCGCCCCCTGCCGGGTCGGCTCAACATCGTCGTCTCGCGCAACGCGAGCTGGCAGGCCGATGGTGCATTGCGCGCGGCCTCGCTCGCAGATGCATTGGCGCTGTGCCCGCCAGACGCAGACGCCTGGGTGATCGGCGGCGCCCAGATCTATGCAGCCGCCCTGCCTCTGGCCCAAACGGCCGTGGTCACGGAGATTGCGCGAGAATTCGAGGGCGACGCCTACGCGCCCGCGTTCGGTCCCGCCTGGCACGAAGTCGCACGCGAGAGCCACACCGGATCCAATGGTCTGCCCTACGCCTTCGTCACCTACACTCAGGAGCGCTGAAACCATGCAACTTGCCACATGGAACATCAACTCCCTCAGCGTGCGCCTGCCCCAGGTGCTGGACTGGCTGGTGGCCAACCCTGTCGATGCGCTGGGTCTGCAAGAGCTCAAACTGGTGGACGAGAAGTTTCCCTTCGCCGCGCTGCGGGAAGCGGGCTATCACGCGGAGTGCTTTGGTCAGAAAACCTACAACGGCGTGGCGATCCTGAGCCGCTCGCCGCTGCGCGACGTGGCGCGAAACATTCCCGGGCACGGCGACGAACAGTCACGCGTGATCGCCGCCACGTTGGACACTCCCGACGGTCCACTCCGCCTGGTGAACTGCTACTTCGTCAACGGGCAGGTGCCCGGCAGCGAAAAGTTCACCTACAAACTGGGCTGGCTGGATGCCTTGCTCCGGTGGATCGGTGAAGAGCTGAAAGCCCATCCCCGGCTGGTCCTGATGGGCGATTTCAACGTGGCTCCGGAAGACCGCGACTCCTTCGATCCGGTGGGTTTGAAGGACACCATCCACCACACGGTCGAAGAGCGGTCCCACTTTCAGGCGTTGCTCCAGCTTGGCCTCACCGACGCCTACCGCCTGTTCGAACAACCCGAAAAGAGCTATTCGTGGTGGGACTACCGCATGCTGGGCTTTCAGAAAAACCGCGGCCTGCGTATCGACCATATCCTCGTGAGCGATGCGCTGCGCGACAAAGTGACCGCCTGCACCATTGACCGCGCACCCCGCAAGAACCCACAACCCAGCGACCATGCGCCGGTGGTGGTGACACTGAGCTGATCGCGGACCGATCCGGCGCCGGGCCGCCCCCAGCAAGGTCAGCCCCCTCGGGGGGCAGCGACTCGCAAAGCGGCGGAGCGCGGGGGCTCCATCCGATCCGGCGCCGGGCCGCCCCAAGCCGGATCAGCCCCCTCGGGGGGGCAGCGACCCGCGCAGCGGCGGAGCGTGGGGGCTCCACTATTCCAGGTGCAATTCCTGGATCTTGCGCGTGATCGTATTGCGGCCAATGCCCAGTTTCTGGGCGGCCTCGATGCGCCGCCCACGCGTGTTGAGCAACGCGGTCTGGATCAGTCTCGTTTCAAATCGCCGCGTGAGCACGTCCCACACGTCGGTGCGGCCGTCCTCCAGCAGGGTCAGGGCCTCCGCCTGCAACCCGGCTTCCCAGGAATTCGGTTGATCCGCCACAGAAGGGGCCGCGAGCACGGCACCGCCAATGGGCGCGTCGTCTTCCGGCGCCTCGCGCAACCCCTTCTCGGTCGCAGCCCACTCGCTCACGTCGGGCACCTCGGTCGAGCGCGACACAGCCTCCACAGGCGCTCTCGCAGCGGCCACACCGTCAGCCCCGGCCGCCAGCAACACCTCCGGAGGCAGGTCCTTGAGCTCAATCATCTGCGCTGGCGCCATCACGGTCAGCCAGTGGCACACGTTTTCGAGCTGGCGCACGTTGCCCGGAAAGTCGAATGTGCCCAGCAGCTTGAGCGCCGATTCCGAAATGCGCTTGGGCTCGACACCCAGCTGTTTTGCGCTTTGCTGAAGGAAGAAGCGCGTCAGCATGGGCACGTCTTCGCGTCGCTCACGGAGCGCAGGCAGGCGCAAGCGGATCACATTGAGACGGTGAAAGAGATCTTCGCGGAACACGCCTTCCTTGACGCGCTGCTCCAGGTTCTGGTGGGTGGCAGCGATCACACGCACATTGGCCCGCACGGCGCTGTGGCCGCCCACACGGTAGAAGTGCCCATCAGACAACACCCGCAGAAGACGCGTCTGCAGGTCGAACGGCATGTCGCCAATTTCATCAAGAAACAGCGTGCCGCCGTCGGCCTGCTCGAAGCGGCCTCGGCGCATGGTTTGCGCGCCGGTGAAGGCGCCGCGCTCATGACCGAAGAGTTCAGACTCCAGCAGGTCTTTCGGGATGGCTGCGGTGTTGATGGCCACAAAAGGACCGCCAGCGCGGGGCGAATGCTTGTGCAGCGCACGCGCCACCAATTCCTTGCCGGATCCGGATTCGCCGGTGATCAGCACCGTCACCTGGCTCTGGCTCAGGCGACCGATGGCGCGGAACACGTCCTGCATGGCCGGTGCCTGACCCAGCATTTCCGGCGCGGCCGCCATGCGCTCTTCGGCCACCTCTTCGCGCTGACTTTCTTCCACCGCGCGGTGGATGAGTTCCACTGCCTTGGGAAGATCGAAAGGTTTGGGCAGGTACTCGAAGGCGCCGCCTTGAAAAGCCGACACCGCGCTGTCGAGATCAGAAAACGCGGTCATGATGATCACCGGCAGGCCGGGGAGCATCTCCTTGACCTTCTCCAGCAGCTCCAGCCCGGACCCGCCGGGCATGCGGATGTCACTGACCAGAATCTGAGGTCCCTCAGCTTCAGGCGTGTCTGCCAGGGCGCTCAGCACTTCCTGGGGGTTGGTGAAGCTGCGGGTCGGCAGGTTTTCGCGCAACAGCGCCTTTTCAAGCACGAAGCGGATCGATTGGTCGTCGTCCACTATCCAGATCGGCTTCATTTGTGGGTCATCCCTTCGTGCGGCGAGGCAGTGTGATTCAAATTTCAAGGCAACGGAATCAGGATCTTGAAGTCCGTCTTCCCCGGCACACTTTCACACTCGATCAAGCCATGGTGCTGCTGGACAAAGGTCTGTGCCAATGTGAGTCCAAGACCAGATCCGCCATCACGCCCAGAAACCAATGGGAAAAAAATGCGGTCCTTGATCGAGTCCGGTACGCCGGGTCCGTTATCGATCACATGCAATTCCAGTGCCAGCTTGTAGCGCTGCTTGCCAAAGGTCACCTGCCGACCCACACGCGTTTTGAAAGTGATCTCTCCTTCGCCTGAAGCAATGCTTGCAGACAAGGCATGCGCCGCGTTGTGAGCAATGTTGAGCACCGCCTGGATGAGTTGCTCGCGATCGCCGCGAAACTCGGGAATCGACGCGTCGTAGTCGCGCAGCACCCTCAGCCCCTTTGGAAACTCGGCCAGGATCAACGAACGAACACGCTCGCAGACCTCATGGATGTTCACATCGCCCACCACGTGCGGCCGCCGGTGTGGCGCCAGCAGGCGATCAACCAGCGACTGCAGGCGATCAGCCTCGTGGATGATGACCTGGGTGTACTCGATCAACTCCTTGGACTCCAAGTCCATCTGAAGCAATTGCGCTGCACCGCGAATGCCCCCGAGCGGGTTCTTGATTTCGTGCGCGAGGTTGCGGATCAACTCCTTGTTGGCTTGCGCCTGATCGAGCAAACGCTCCTCTCGCTCCTGGCGCGTCTGCTGCTCCAGCGGCAGCAATTCGACGATGACCTCGCCTGGTGTCTCGGTCTGCGCCACCACCACATGCACAGGCAGAGGCTCGTGATTGGTGCGCTTGAGGAACGCGTCGTAACGAAGAGCGGCAAATTCATTGCCTCGCGCGCCAGACAGCGCGCTTTCAAGCAATGCGGGATCGTTAAAACACGCCTGTAGCGGGGTCCCTGTGATGCTGCGCCGTGACATGCCCAGCGCATCCTCCAGCGCCGCATTGGCATACAGCACGTCGCCATTGGAAGACACCACCGCCACCAGCGTCGCCAGCATGTCAAGCGACTGAAAGCGCTGTGCTGCGGGTATCAGCAGTTCGGTGAGTTTGCGTTTGGCAACAGATCCAGGCCGTGCCAACAGATCGGGGGGGAACTTCGAAGGCGTCTTCCGTCCGTTCATTGGTTCGACGGAGGTGTCGAGCCGTTCGCCGCGGGCAGGCGCCCCAGTTCCCGGCGAATGCCCGCCACATCGCTCTCTGCACGCCCCACGGCCTCCTTGAGTTCGGCCACCCGGTCAAGGTAACGCTGGTGATTGCGACCCTCGATACCCTGCTTCTCGGGCTCGCCACCGGCGTAGGCTTTCCGGGCCTCCGCCAGCCGTTCTTCGGCACGCCTGAGTTCTGTCTCCAGAATGGCGCGCGCGTCGCTGTCGCGTGCACGCTGTGCCGCCGAATCCACACGTTCGGCGGCTGCGGGTGATCGACGGGCCGCCGCAGGGTTGGCTGCCTGAGGTTTGATCCCTTCGATGACCGTGATGTTGCCGCCCTGCATGAGCGCGCAGCCTCTGCTTCGCGCCTGTTCGGCGTTGTTGATGTATTCGACAGGCGTGCCGGGGCAACGGTAGACGCGGTCCTGCGCTTGAACCTGGGTCAGGCCAAGCCCCGCCATGAAGACGGCCATCCAGCGAATCGTTGATGTGGGTGTCGAGTTCAAATGCACTGTTTACTCCGTGGACACAGGTTGCGCGGCGGCACCTGCTCGCCTGTCAAACCAATGGCAGTATGAACCAAAAGCCCCCCAAAAGTGCCCGGATCGCTGCTTCGGCGCGACGGATCGCGTCTGTGGCGCGACGAATCGTCAGACTGAACGAAAAAGGGACGCTTGGTGGCGTCCCTTTTTTGATCCATTGTCTGTATGTGAAGTGAACCTCCTGCTGCGGCCTGGTTTGCACCAGGCGCAGGCATCACAGGCTGTAATACATGTCGAATTCGACCGGGTGTGGCGCCATGCGGAAACGCGTCACCTCGGCCGACTTCAGCTCGATGTAGGCGTCGAGCATGGAGTCGGTGAACACGCCACCCTTGGTCAGGAACTCGCGGTCCTTGTCCAGGTACTCCAGCGCCTGGTCCAGGCTGTGGCACACGGTCGGCACCAGCTTGTCTTCCTCGGGTGGCAGGTGGTACAGGTCTTTGGAAGCAGCCTCGCCGGGATGGATCTTGTTTTCCACGCCATCCAGACCCGCCATCATCAGTGCCGAGAAAGCAAGGTAAGGGTTGGCCGATGGATCTGGGAAGCGCGCCTCGATGCGACGGCCCTTGGGGTTGGCCACATAAGGGATGCGGATGGACGCTGAACGGTTGCGAGCCGAATAGGCCAGCTTCACCGGAGCCTCGAAGCCAGGCACCAGGCGCTTGTACGAGTTCGTGCCCGGGTTGGTGATGGCATTCAGGGCGCGGGCGTGCTTGATGATGCCGCCGATGTAGTACAGCGCGAAGTCGCTCAGGCCCGCGTAGCCGTCGCCAGCGAACAGGTTCTTGCCATCTTTCCAGATCGACTGGTGAACGTGCATGCCGGAGCCGTTGTCGCCTGCGTAGGGCTTGGGCATGAAGGTCGCGGTCTTGCCGTAGGCATTGGCCACGTTCCACACCACATACTTGAGCACCTGGGTCCAGTCGGCGCGCTCAACCAGCGTGCTGAACTTGGTACCGATTTCGTTTTGGCCAGCGCCCGCCACTTCGTGATGGAACACCTCGACCGGAATGCCCAGCGACTCAAGGATCAAGGACATTTCAGCGCGCATGTCTTGCATGCTGTCCACCGGCGGCACGGGGAAATAGCCACCCTTCACGGTGGGACGGTGGCCGCGGTTCCCGCCTTCGAGCTTGGCGCCGCTGTTCCACGGGGCTTCGTACTCTTCGATTTCGTACATCACGCGGCCGGGCTCGTTACTCCAGCGCACGCCGTCGAAAATGAAGAATTCCGGCTCTGGTCCGAAGAAGGCGGTATCGCCCAAGCCGGAGGCCTTGAGGTACGCCTCGGCACGCTTGGCGATGGAACGGGGATCGCGGTCGTAGGCCTTGCCATCGCCCGGCTCGATCACATCGCATTGGATGAACAGGGTGGTCTCTTCAAAGAAGGGATCGATGTTGGCGGTATTGGGGTCGGGCATGAGTTGCATGTCCGATGCTTCAATCCCCTTCCAGCCTGCCACGGAAGAACCATCAAAAGCGTGGCCCGAGGTGAACTTGTCTTCGTCGAAGTGGGACACAGGCACGGTCACGTGCTGTTCCTTGCCCCGGGTGTCGGTGAAACGCAAGTCAACGAACTTGACTTCGTTGTCTTTCACCATTTGCATCACGTCTGCGACGGTCTTGGCCATCAAATACTCCTGTAGCTGGGTGGGTGAGTGGAAAGGAAAAGTCGATGCTTATAAGCAGTATCTGTGCCAAATGGTGACCGACGCCCTCAGACGGCCTCGACAAGCTTCGCCGGAATTATGGCGCAGCCATGCATCAAAACGGTTCAAACCCGCATCTCGCACCATCTGGATCGCGCAGGTGCACGCAAGCCGACCGGAAATGCACCGCATTGGCACTTTTTATATTCATTCGCGTCCAGATGCACTGTTTTTGTGCATCTATGATCGCACCATTTCGGGGCCCAATGATGCACGGTGGAGATGAAGCCCGGCGAGCAAATCGGCAAAAGCAGCGCCCACGGCGGCTGTTTCGCCTTTCACACCCAGCTCGATATGGCGACCGTATTCCGGGTGGTCCACGCTGGGCAAGCTGAACACCTTGACCGCATGCTGGCGTTCGATCTGTTCCATCAAGGGTGTCAATGCAGCCTCCATGGCACCGAAGACGATGACCGAACGCTCCTGCCTCTCGCCCGGTCGCTGGATGTGCTGGTACTCGTTGTCCAGCACCCACTCGATCATGGGCCAGGCCATCACCGGAAAACCAGGCAAAAAGTGCACGCGACTGCCAGAGGTGCCCGAACAGCTGAACCCAGGGATGCGGTTGTAGGGGTTGGGAATGATGTCGCAGCCCACAGGAAACACCCCCATGTTCAGGCGATGCACATTGTCTGGATGCTCCGCATCAAATGCCTTGCCCTGCTCTGCTGCCACCTCCCGCATGCGCTCGAAGATCAGATCTCTGGCAACGGGGTGCAGCGCTAACGGCGTACCCAGCGCCGCGGCGGCGCACTGTCGGGTGTGATCATCCGGCGTCGCACCAATGCCTCCGCAGCAGAAAACAGCATCGCCGCTGCCCAATGCATCGCGCAGCACCGCCGTGATCCGCAGCGGGTCGTCGCCCACGCAGCGCGACCACGCCAACCCCTGCCCTCTGGCCGCCAGCAGCTCAATGACCTTGGGCAGGTGCTTGTCGCTGCGTTTGCCAGACAGGATTTCATCGCCGATGATGATCAGGCCAAAGGCGGGTGATGGTGAGGTGGGTTCGCTCATGAATGGGTCCCTTGTTGACCTGGGGCTGGCAAGGTGTACGGCTCATATGCGGTGACGGCATCTTCTGGCGGCACCGGCCGTCCGCTCAAGGCGTACCGGGGTTCCGGGTCAAGCACCGCGATGGGCGGCGTGGCCCGCAGGCGCTCCAGGACGCTGAGCAGGTAGTGGGCAAACCAGAGAGAGGCGAACGCAAAAACCAAGGTGTAGATCCAGATCGCCATCGGCACAAGCACTGGCGCCATCGCAATGAACATCGCGCCCGAAGCCCACAACAAGCTGGGGGCAGCACCCAGATACCCGGTGAGCACGCCCATCAGAAAAAGGCTCGTGCGATGCTCTTTGAGAATGACCTTGCGTTCCTCGCGGCTGGCATGCGCAGCCAGGGCATCGAACGAAAAAACCCGGTAGGTCAACCAACCCCAGATCAGGGGCGGGAGTATCAACACCAGCGGAGGAATGAGCCAGAGCGGCATCGAAAGAACCAGCGCCATCACGGCCAACAAGGTCGATCCGAGTGACCAGAAAACGCTCACCAACAGGGATCCGCCATGCTTGCGCTCCAGGCGAGTGAACCTGCGCCGCCCCACCAGCTCCACCATGGCAGGTGTCATGAACATCGCCACCAACAACAGGCACATCAGCACGATCACCGGGGTGGCCAGGATCAACACCAGCAAAGGGGCAAAAACTGCGCGCAGAGGCCCCATGCCGATGCCGTCCATCCATCCCAGAAAGGTCTGCACCCACACAAGCCCGTCCAGCCAGGCCGTGACCATGGCAACCGCGTTCTCCCAAAAAAAATAGCCCAGGACAAAAGAGAACAGCACCATCAGGAGCAATGGAAGCACAGAAAGCGCGATGACGCGCGGGTGCGCGCAGTAAGCGACAGCACGCCAGAACGAATCAAAAAGCAAACGCATGCTGCGAAGAATACAACCAATACTTCGCGCGCGAATGCGCCGCCCAGGCTCCCAAGCGGGCCCTGGGAAGTGGACCACGCCACGCCGTGCTGCACGCTAGGATGCACCCATGATGAACCGAATCGAGATTTCTGGCGTCTGCCTGGAAGTGACAGCGATCCCAGGCCCGAGAGAGCGTGCGCCCCTCGTCTTTCTCCACGAAGGCCTCGGAAGTGTGTCCATGTGGACCCAACGTGGTCGGGATTGGCCCTCGGAACTGTGCGCAAGCACGGGTCGTCCGGGTTGGGTGTATTCAAGGCGCGGCTACGGCCAGTCTGATCCCGTGCCCGATGTTCGCGGCGAACCGGGATGGGACGGCTTCTGGCACACCGGCCGCCACGAGCCGGACTACATGCATCTGGAGGCATGGCACGTGCTTCCCGCCCTGCTCCAGAAGCTGGAGTTGCACAAGCCTGTGCTCGTTGGGCACTCCGACGGCGCCACCATCGCCCTCCTCCATGCGAGTCGCCAGCCCGTGACAGCCTGTGTTGCCATCGCTCCGCACGTCATGGTGGAAGACATGGCCATCACAGCCATTGCACGCGCAAAGGAGCTTTTTGAAGAGCCGATACCCGACAAGCCGGGACTCCGCCAGCGCCTGGCGAAGCACCATGCCGACGTCGACAACGCGTTCTGGCAATGGAACGATGTCTGGCTCAGCCAGGCGTTCAGGCAATTCGACATCAGGACCACCTGCCACACCATCACCGCGCCCTTGCTGCTGGTTCAAGGCGATAGCGACGAATACGGCACCCTTCAGCAATTGCAGTGGGTGCAGGAGGCTGCGTCACATGCCCGCCAGGTTGTGATCAAAGACTGCGGCCACTCCCCTCACAAAGACCAGCCAGATACCCTCACGGCCTCGGTGGTTTCGTTTCTCACGGGACTGCCCTGAGCTGATGCCCGACGGGGCCGCCCATCCGAAGATCCAGTCTGGGCAGGAGGCGTCAGGTTGAGCCCCTGAAATCTGACGTCGCCCACGAGCCACAGGGCACTCCGATGAATGCATTTAGGCAAAAATCGCCAAAGAATGCACACTAAGGTGTGGCAATAAAACCCAAATACCGTCCACCAACGACCTATCTGTCTACACTTTGATACAACTCGCCCTCCGCACGATCAGATGATTGAATGGCACAACCCTTGGCTGCTCGCAGCCCTCGCTCCGCTCCTGATGGCGCTGGGAGCGTGGCTGCATCGCACCTGGGTGGCGCGCACGGCCCGGAACCAGCGCCGCATTCCCAAGCATTGGCCGCTCAGCACGCGCGCATTGACCAACAGCGAAGAAGCCAGGGTCTGGCATTGGCTGTCCCGTACGTTCTATGACCATCATGTGATGGTGAAACTGCCCGTCACCCGGTTCACCCTGCCAAGGGACCGGGAACAGGGCATGCACTGGTACCGGTTGCTGGGCAGTGTCTACTGCACCTTCACCATTTGCCAGCCAGATGGCAGGGTGGTGGGGTGCCTGGACGTGCCGGGCTCCGCAGGTCTTCCCCGGAGCACCCGCATGCTCAAGCACTCCCTTCTGACCCAGTGCGGCCTGCCGTACTGGGTGGTCCGGTCCAACAACCTGCCTTCGGTGGTTGAGATCCGTGCTGAATTTCTGGGGGAATCACCCACCATCCAGGCCATGCGTGAGCGCGAGCAGGAAGAGCGGGCCATCATCGCAGCGCAGGCGAACCTGCGCACGGCTCTGACGCGCCAGCGAAGCAGCCGGAACAGCGACTTCAGCCCGGTGTCCAACTGGTCCAACAGCACCACCGGCGGCATCCGCAGCGACTTTCATTCGCAGTGGCAAGACGAAAACTCTTTTCTCATGCCACTGGACAGCCGCAAGGGTGACCTGCTCTGATCTCTCAGGGCGCCGCCCCAGCCACGAGCCCCCGCGGTCTCACCTGACCTTCTGCGTCAGCGTCTCGATTTCATTGCGCGTCAGCCAGCGCCACTGTCCCTCCGGCAACGAATCCGAAAGTGCCAAGGGGCCGATGGCCGACCGGTGCAATGCCTCCACCCGGTTGCCCACCGCCGCGATCATCCGCTTGACCTGATGGTATTTGCCCTCGGTCAGCGTCATTCGGAGAAGGTGCTCACTGACGGCTGTGCAGGCCTGGGCGCGTACCGGCTTGGGATCGTCATCCAGCACCACCCCCTCCAGCAGGCGAGTGGTCATGCGATCGTCGAGCGGGTGCTTGACCTGCGCCTCATACACCTTGGGCACGTGATGCCGGGGCGACGTCATCCGGTGGATGAACTTGCCATCATCCGACAACAGCAACAACCCAGTGGTGTCTTGGTCAAGCCTGCCGACGGCCTGCACGCCCGCCGCAGCGCTCCCCCCACGCTGGCGCAAAGGTCCTGGCAACAGGGTGTACACGCTGGGGTAGGTGCCCGGCTTCTGCGAGCACTCAAAACCCGAAGGCTTGTGGAGCATCAGATAGGCCCGTTCCTGGTAAACCCACCGAACGCCCTGAACCCAAAATACAAGGTCTTCGGTCGGAAGAAGTGCCAGTGGATCGGTACACGCCTCCTTCGCCTCTCCCACCGCAACAAACCCCTGCTGAACCAGTCCACAGCAGATCCGTCGCGTGCCGAAACCTTGTGAAAACAATATGTCTTGCAACTGCATCATCGTGATGGAATTGTCGCTGCTCAGGCGGATGTGTCATCTGGTTCGGCGAAAATAAGAGGTTGATTGGCGCCCTGCCATCCGCATCTGATTCCAAATGAAAAAAAGACTCAAGTCATGGCTACCCAAGCCGGAGACACTGCTTCAGAACCGCTGGCTGAGGTGGATGGGTCCTGCGCTACGGCACCCGAGACTGTGGCACTTCAGCCGCAAGGGCATCTCCCTTGGCTTGGCCCTGGGCATCTTTTTCGGCCTGCTCATTCCTGTTGCCCAGATACCTTTTTCTGCCACCCTGGCCGTGATTCTGCGGGCCAACCTCCCGATGGCGGTGGCCAGTACGCTGGTCACCAATCCCGTGACCTTTGGCCCTGTTTACTACGGCGCCTACCGACTCGGCAAAGCGGTGCTGGGTGAGCCACCAGTTTCTGAAGAAGAGGCCATGAGGGTGCTCGAAGATGCCCAAGTCGAACCGCCAGAGATCACCGGATTGTCCGACCGTGCGGCCTACTGGGCCGAGCACCTCCGCACGGTTGGCAAGCCTTTGGTCGTGGGTTTGGCCATCGTGGCAAGTGCGAGCGGAATCGCCGTGTATTTCCTGGCCAGTGGCTTGTGGGTACTGAGGACACGATGGAACAGAAACAAGCGACTTCGCGACCGCGCAGCTCGCCTGCCGTCTCAACCACAGCCTGCAGAACGCAAACCCTGACGCCTGCACGCTGGTAGCGCCGCGGTGGGTGGCTGTCGTGGCAAATAAAAAGGGCCCGGAGACAATCCGGGCCCTGGTGCTGGGGTCTACTGAATGAACGTCCAGAACCCGCATGAACGCTAACTTTTGCTAAGGTTCAATTTCATTTGTTCCCCCCTTTGTTCCCCACAGACTGGCGACCTAGCCTTGCTCAGTTGAGAATTTTTGCTTTTTCAGAGTCGTATTCCTGCTGCGTCAACGCGCCACTGTCCAACAGTTTCTTGAGCCTTTCGAGCTGGGTGAGGCGATCTTGTTGTGGTGCCGTCTCTGCTCGGTCTGCTGCCTTCACCGGATGGCACTCAAAAACAAGCTCAGCGCGGGGAAAGTTTCCGAGGATATGAGGCGGTACTGATCTGCGCCACTTCACCGCGCGAACGACGGAGCCCTTGTGCTCGCAAAACTTCGCCGCGTTGTGCTCCACATCTTCCACGACACCAGACAAGGGCACGAACCCTGTTGCGCCTTGCTCAAAGATGCGGAATTGCTCCATGCCCGGAGTGAGAGAGGCAACCTCCAGCTCCTCTCCCTTAAAGACCGCATCTGCAAAGCCGGACTCACTGGAACCAGGCGAGATTACGGGGGACACAGCGCAGCCAAACAGCGCCGCAGCGGCAAAAACAGAAAACCAAGAGCGAAACACGAAAGCCCTTCACTTGGCAATTTGCCAACTCAGTTAGTGAGCTAGGTCACGAAAACTGCTAGCGACTTGCGACAAAGACCGCCAGACAAGTGTAGCTGGCTATACTCGTACATCGTGTTACGAATTCGGCTTTGATCTGCTTAATATTTCTTAGCCGCTTCCCAGACCACGGCAGGAAAGGGGTGCCTGACTACACCCACATCAGGAGACACGACAGTGAAGAAATTACTAGTGGCAGCGACTGCAGCAATTTTGCTTGCAGCCTGTGGCGGCGGCAGTGATGGTCCAGTTGATAAGCCTTTGAACAGTTTGTGGACCAACACAGATACCGGCGCCACCCTTGATATGCAAGCGCTGCAGCTAGGTCAAAGCCTCACCGTTGCACTGTTTCCCCCCAGCGCAGTTCGTTGTCTGTGCACGTTGACGGTCATTGGCTCGCAAACCTCGGGCTCCTTTGCCATTACTGGTTGCATCGTTTCACCGTATGACGCAAGGACGAACAATCAATGTACCGCGTTAAACACAACCGGGAACTACAGCAAGTCGACTGACGTGCTGACTCTGACAACACCTAACGGCGCAAGCAATTACAGATGATGTGAATTTTCCGGCCGCGTCCGTGGCTAGCGTTTTGCATAAACCCGCTTCGGCGGGTTTTTTCTTTGGGAGATACCTTGAGCACCAACGATTGAACTAGGCCAATAGAAGGCGAGCCATCAAGCTACTCAGTGCCTCCTCCCGAAGCTGTTCGCAGTCCATTACACCCGCCAAGATGTGTTTATAGGTACGCTGCCGCATACCCTTAGGTCGGCGCCAGTGATCACCCAAAAGAGCTGACAACCGCGATTGCTTGCGCCACAGCCGGTCCATCTCATCTTCTGACTGAGAGGCATATGCAATGCGCTGACAGGTTCGGCAGGCAAACCGCCCCCACCGAAGATACAACAGCGCCACGCGCCGCCCACAGCGAGGGCAGGCGAACCATTGTCTCGCGCCACCATAAGGGCATGCAGTCATCGGCAGTTCGACCCTTTGCGCAACGTCGCGCCGTTCGCCGTTTTCGGTCACGGTGTAACGCAGCGTCAAATGGTTGGGCGAACTAACCGATACCCCGATAGATCCCGCCGGTTCAGTGCCACACCGCCAGGACCAGGTAAACGTGGCTGCCCTTTTCAAATAGCCGCGCCGCGCCCACTCCCTTACATCAATGCGCTGCATGTTCTCAGCTTTGGCGCGCGTGGCTGGCCTGCCAGCTCCCCAACGGGAACCGCCCCTGCTCATGTCGCCGCCTCCACTGAATACGAAATCAATTGTCTAAGTGCCTTTTTCGGAGACCGGTACGCGCGCGCGCGCGAGGCCGCTAGGTGTTTGGCCCCGTCAGCAGAGCAGAAGCAGACCGAGAGAGACAGAACAGAGAATGGCTTCTCTATAAAGCTGTCCATCTCTGAAACATCGAAACCGGCGGAAATGGCGTCTGCAAGTCCATCTGCGAATCGTACAAAGACATGTGCGCCCCTTGATGGTTTCAGCGGTGGACTTGCAGCGCCTCTCATGGTTTCAGCCGTGGACAAAGCTTTGCGTTTTTTCATCTGGCTGCCGTCCCCCATTGGGTAATGTCCAGTCTCGCTTGGGCTTTGCATTGGGCATGGGCAAAGGTGTGTCAATTCGATAGGCCTTGGCTTTGAAACAGTGCAATGCTTCGGGGTCGAATTTTGGCGATACGTCCAGCGGAAACCAGGTCAAGGCGAGCAGTTCACAGGTGGACGGCATGTGACCTTTGCGGGTCACGTACACAAAGCCAGCTTTGATCAGCTCTGACTTACAGCGCCAGAGCGTTGTTCTGGATCGCCAGCCGCGTTTGCTCACCACCGACCATGCCACCGTCAGATTGCCGTTGTTGTCCCCCCGGTATTGCCCGGCCAACTCAAGTAGCAGCTTACAGGCATGAGGGCTAAGTCCGACAAAGGCCGGAGATTCGAACACGCTGCGCACGATGCCCACGAATGGCTCGGCGTACTTGGTTCCCTTGTACCGCGCGTTACCCCCCGCCATCACCCGTCCCCAGCACCCCCGCAAGGAACATCGTTGCAGCCTCCAGGGTCGCCAACGGTTGCACCGTGCCAAGTCGCATTGCGTAATACAGCGCCTGCCCGTCTATCGCCGGGTCTCCCTTGATCAACACGTACCCCAGCAAAGCAAACTGCGCCGCCAGCGTAGCAAAGGCCTTGCCCTCCCGTTCGGCCGTTGGTGTTTCAAGATCGTTTGTCTGGTTCATGGCTGGCCCTCAAGAACGTACAACCCGACCCGGTGTTTGTCACCCGATTCGGTTTCCACGGTCTGCCAATGGGTTGCGATTTTGTAGCCCTGTTTGCGCAATTGCAGAATTCGTGCGGGGCAGTGATACACATCCAGGTAGCGCATGGCTTCAAACGTGGTCACGGAATAGCGCGACAGCGCCTCCAACAACCGCGCGCGTTGCGAACTGCTAGCATTGCCCTTAAACTCGGTTCGGATCATTTCCAGGGCTGCTTTCTTTTCGGGGGAGGTGGCCTTTTCTTTTGTCATGGCTTTTCCCCCTCACACCGTGGCTAGGTCTGCGCGCTTCGCGTGCAAACGACTCACCAACTCCCGAATCTCAGCCTCTGATTTCCCGGCGATACGTGCGGCATTGATCGCCTGCACTTCGCTATCAGGCCAGCCTACCGCACGCTCCCCAATAGGCACCGGCTTAGTGAACAGCCCCACCCGAATCGCGTTGTAGATGCTCGCATGTGAACGGTGCCCCGTCTCAGCCTTGACGGCTGGGAGTCTCAAGATCGCCATATTTGCCCTTTACTGTATGTCGGTGGATTTCGACATGGGCAATTTACTGATCGAGGGCTACGATGAATAGACTAGATTATTCCGAAATATGTCGGACCAATCGATGGGAATAACAAGTCAATGGTTCGGAACCATTGACATCTTTCCCCACAGGCTAACGGCGGCCAGCGGGAAGACCATCTGCTCGCAATATCGAAGCTATAGCCCTTGCCTTGTCTTTTGCAACGCCGCGCTCTTGCATCAACCAATCCGCCACCATTTCATTTGTTGGTGCGGTCGAGGTGTCACTTGGGTCATAGAGTGTCCAGAATCTATGAGCTGCAGCCTCAAGATGCGCCAGTTGCGCGGTGTGATGACCTCCCCAGGGCCAATGCTGAGTGCTCACCGTTCTTTCGTTGACCGGGTCTTTTTGGGCAAGATGCAACCCATATTCTCTCACTCGATCGAAAGTCCAAAGTGTGGTTTTGTAAATCCATTCCTGCTTTCGATGCACTCGGTAGATGATTCCAAATAAGGCAGCCACACCCATTAGAAGAATCCCGAACTGCATCATTCCGAAGATTGCTAGGTTTCCGAGCACTTCAGCGTTGAATTTAGTTGGATCCACAACCCCATAAAATCGTTTGTAGAAGGAGAACAGAACTATTGCAGTTCCTGCAATATATAGCCCCCATCCTCCGATTTCCCACAAGTGTTTTTCTACAGCCGCTATAACACGCCCCAACAGCGGTTCATCTGATTTCTCTACTTCTAGGTTCAAAATGGGCCTCGATTAGCTGCACCGACTAGAAACCAGGACCAACGGGTCGGAGAGTCCCGCGTTTCACTCCCGGGCATGGCCGGGGCTAGGCATGGCGTCAAACCTTCAAGCTCGTTTCATAAGAATGACATCGGCACCAGCGGCAAGGAGGTCCATGTAGTCCGCCCATCGCTGCATCATGTCCGCCCGCTGTTTGATGTACTGCGTGCGGTTGTAGGCCCGTCCGTTCGCGTCCTTAACCGAGTGCGCCAGTTGGGCCTCGATCACAAGCGGGTCACACTCAAGTCGCTCCGCCAGCATCGTGCGCGCCGTTGCCCGGAAGCCGTGCCAGGTTTGCACGTCCGGGGTGTAGCCAAGCGTGATCAAGGCTGTTCTTACCGAGTTTTCAGATATGGGCCGATCGTGGCTGCGCTCACCGGGAAACACGTTCATGCCGTGGCCTGTGTAGCCACGCAAACCCCGCAAAATTTCCACCGCCTGACGTGGCAAGGGCACCAAGTGCGGATCGCCGTTTTCTTTCCCGTCTTTGCTGCGCTTCATGCGCGCCGCCGGAATCGTCCAGAGGGCCGCGTCCAGGTCGATCTCTGCCCACGTTGCACCGCGTAGCTCACCGGGCCTCTGAAATAGCATGGGAGCCAGTTGCAGCGCAGCCCGAACTATTGGCCCGCCCTTGTAAGCCCGAATAGCCCGGATCAACTCCCCCAGCTTGGCCGGTTCCGTGGTCGCAGCAAAGTGAGTGCCACGGTAAGGCATGAGAGCCCCCTTCAGGTCGCCGGTAATGTCGCGCCCTACCCGGCCCGTCGCCACCCCATACCTCCAAATCTGCCGCGCCAACATCAGGCCCCGGTCTGCTGTTTCGACTGCTCCACGCTCCTCCACCTTGCGAAGTGTTGCCAACAGTTCAACGGGTTCTATGTCGATCAAGCGCCGCTCACCGATCCAGGGGAACAGATCCCGCTCAAGCTGGCGTTTTGATCTCTGCGCATGGGCCTCACTCCATTGGCCCGCCTGTTTGTCGAACCACTCCAAGGCCACCGCCTTGAATGTGTCGCCCGCCGGGTTGGTCGACTTGAGTTTTTTCAACTTGCGGGCCTGCCCCAAGTCGACGCCATCCGCCCTTTGGCTCTTCGCAGCATCGCGGGCCATGCGTGCCGCTTTCAAAGTCACCGTGGGATAGCTGCCCAAGGCCACGCGGGAATCGCTGGCACCCTTGCGAAACTTCCAGAACCAGCGGCGTGAACGGTTCGGACTCACCTCCAGGTAAAGCCCCCCGGAATCGGTTAGGCGCACCCGCTTTTTTTCTGGTGGGCAGATAGCGTTTTTGCAGTCGATGTCGGTCAGCATGAGGTAGCGTGGTTGAAGTCTGTTCCCCACCGCGACCATGAGGCTTGACCCCACAATACGCTGATGTTCCCCACAAAGTGTGGGGTAACAGGCTTTGTTCCCCGCATTGTTCCCCACACTGAAACTGACTGTCAATAGCGGTCTTTGTATGTCGCTGCACGCTAGGTCTTTGATTTTCCAAAGAAAAAGGCCGCTAGGTGTATGTTCCTAGCGGCCTTTGTCACAGGTTATGGTGGAGCTGGGGGGATTTGAACCCCCGTCCGCAAGCCTTATCCGAGCAGTTCTACATGTGTAGCCATCTGATTTGATTCTCGCTTCCCGCATCGCGCAGTGGCACGCTATACAAGACGCCAGCAACCTTGGATCTCATTGCGCGCCAAGTTACCCGACGCACAACCAGCCTATTGAATTATCTTTGCAGCCTGGACCCCGCCGGCTTGCGCCGTAAGGACCCTTGCCCAGCCCATAGGCCTGCTGTTGCAAAGCTCACTGGCAATTAAGCAGCGAGTGCGAAACGTTCGTCGTTTGCAGTTAGTTTTTTTCTGCGGATTTACGAGGTGACAGAACCTCGACATGCCCTGCTGCGTGTCCGAACCCACGTCGAAACCAGTGCAGCCCCTGAAGTGAGTAGTTTAAGGCAAAGCGATTAATTTCAAGAGCTCAAGTGGATGGTTCACTTCCGCGTGCGCTCCCCAGGCGGAAACCGTCGACACATCCCCCACGTAGCCGTACCTGGCAGCGACGGTGTGCATGCCTGCCGCCCTGCCTGCAACAATGTCTCGCTCGTCATCACCCATATACATGCACTGACCGGGGCGCAATGCCAAGCGCCGTGCGGCTTCAAGCAGTGGTTCTGGGTGTGGTTTGGAGAAAGGCGTGGTGTCCCCGCCGACAATCGCACCCGCGCTCGCGAACATGGCCATGGCGGCCGTGATGGGCTGGGCGAAACGTTCTGCTTTGTTGGTCACCACGCCCCAGCGCAGGCCCCTCTCGGTCAAAGCCTCTACCAACTCCGCGGCCTCGGCAAAGGGACGTGTGCGTTCAAGCATGCATGACTCATACAGCGTCAAAAATTCAGCCTTCAGGTCTTCATAGTCCGGGTCACCCGGGGCCGACTCGAGCGCCACGCGCAGCATGCCTCGCGCTCCAGAACCTGCATGCGGCCGATAGCGATCTATCGGTAGCGATGGCAAGCCTCTGCGAGTTCGCATCAGATCGGCCGCAGCGCCAAGATCGGGCGCACTGTCGATGAGAGTTCCATCAAGATCAAACAGGATCGCCTTGATGCCTTCAACAGGTTTGAAAATCATGGCCTGCGGGTGGCCACCATGTAGTTGACGCTGGTGTCGGCACTGAGCCAGTAGCGCCTTGTCAACGGGTTGTACTCCAAACCGCGTGTGTGCTCGAGTTCAAGACCGGCTTCGCGGCAATACCTGGCCAACTCGTGCGGTCGTATCAGCTTGGCATACTCGTGCGTCCCCTTGGGCAGCATGCCCAATACATACTCCGCGCCCACGATAGCAAAAAGGAACGATTTGGGGCTTCGATTGATGGTGGAGAAGAAGACCCATCCGCCCGGCTTGACCAGCGCATGACACGCCCTGACCACCGACGACGGATCAGGCACGTGTTCCAGCATTTCCATGCATGTCACCACATCAAACGAACCAGGGCGATCCCGCGCGAGATCCTCGGCACTGATCTCTTCGTAGCTCACATTGGGCGTCGCTGCTTCAAGCGCGTGCAGTTGCGCAACGCCCAAGGCTTTGGAGGACAAATCGATCCCGGTGACCTTGGCCCCTTTGCGAGCCATGGAATCAGCAAGAATGCCGCCGCCACAACCCACATCAAGAACCTGCTTTTCTCCGATGTCCGCAAGCCCCTCAATCCAGGCCAGGCGCAACGGGTTGATCTGGTGCAATGGGCGAAATTCGCTTTCGGTATCCCACCAACGGTGCGCGAGATCAGAAAATTTGGCCAGTTCGGCAGGGTCGGCGTTGATGTTTGGATTCATGGGTCGATTATCGTCAGGACACAAAAAAACCGCGCCGAAGCGCGGTTTTTTTGTTGGTCGGTTGCCCGGTGATCAGTTGGCGCGGGTGCCCACAACTTCCACTTCAACACGACGGTTCTTCGCACGGCCTTCGCGGGTGCTGTTGTCAGCCACTGGCTGAGTCAGGCCCTTACCTTCGGTGTAAATGCGGTTGCTTTCGATGCCCTTGCTCACCAGATAAGCCTTGACGGCTTCGGCGCGGCGAACCGACAGCTTCTGGTTGTAGCCAGCAGGGCCGGTGGAGTCGGTGTGACCCACTGCAATCACGACTTCCAAATTGATGCCACCCACCTTGCTGGCGAGATCGTCCAGCTTGGCTTTGCCTTCAGGCTTCAGGACAGCCTTGTCGAAATCAAAGAAGGCATCAGCTGCGTAAGTAACCTTGGCAGCAGCAGGCGCTGGTGCGGGTGCGGGTGCAGGCGCTGGTGCAGGCGCGGGAGCTGGTGCAGCAGCTGGTGCGGGCGCGGGTGCGGCAACAGGCACGATAGCACCGTCACAGCCGGCGGCTGCGGTGGCTGGCGTCCAACCGGCATTGCGCCAGCAGAGTTCGTTGGTGCCGTTTTTCCAGACAGTGCCATCGGCAGCACGCCAGTTGTCCACGGTTTGGGCACCCGCGGCCGTTGCCATGGCGGCGGTTGCAAACAGCATTGCCACTTTATTCAGTTTTTTCATGGTATTCCTCTTGGTGATCCGCAGACTTGCTGCGTTACAGAAATTGACGCTCGAAGTGACCACCACCCAAAGCGTTGAATTCATTGTGCCACAAGCCTGATGGGGCTAATGCGACGCATGAGGGACCTGTTGTAACCACTTTTGGCTGTGCGAACGCATTCGTTGTTGAACCGCAACACCGGCGCAGCCTGCGACCGATTGCCTGAGCACTCTAAAATGTCAGGTTGCCTTCTGGCCTCATCCCGTACAACCGACGCCACTCATGACACAGTTTGCCAAAGAGACCCTGCCCATCAGCCTTGAAGAGGAGATGAGGAGAAGCTATCTGGATTACGCCATGAGCGTCATCGTGGGACGGGCTCTCCCTGATGCCCGGGACGGTCTCAAGCCTGTGCATCGGCGCGTGCTGTTCGCCATGCATGAGCTCAACAACGACTGGAATCGCCCCTACAAAAAATCTGCCCGCATCGTGGGTGACGTGATCGGTAAATACCACCCTCACGGCGACAGCGCGGTCTACGACACGATCGTTCGCATGGCGCAGGATTTTTCTTTGCGGCACATGCTAGTGGATGGACAGGGCAACTTCGGCTCGGTCGACGGCGACAACGCGGCTGCGATGCGGTACACGGAAATTCGCATGTCGAAAATTGCCCACGAGATGCTGGCAGACATCGACAAGGAAACCGTCAACTTCGGGCCCAACTACGACGGCTCGGAAAAAGAACCTCTGGTGCTGCCTGCACGGCTTCCCAATTTGCTTGTAAATGGCTCCGGCGGAATTGCTGTGGGCATGGCCACCAATATTCCACCGCACAACCTCAATGAAGTGGTGGACGCATGCCTTCACCTGCTGCGCAGTCCAGACGCGACCATTGACGAATTGATGGAAATCATTCCCGCTCCGGATTTCCCCACCGGCGGGATCATCTATGGCGTCAATGGCGTAAAGGATGGTTATCGCACCGGCCGCGGCCGCGTGGTGATGCGGGCCAAATGCCATTTCGAGGATATCGACAAAGGCCAACGCCAGTCCATCATCGTGGACGAGCTGCCCTATCAGGTCAACAAGAAGACGCTGCAGGAACGTATCGCCGAGTTGGTCCACGAAAAGAAAATCGAGGGCATCAGCCACATTCAGGATGAGTCGGATAAATCCGGCATGCGGTTGGTGATCGAGCTCAAACGAGGCGAAGTGCCAGAGGTCGTGCTCAACAACCTTTACAAACAGACCCAGCTGCAAGACACCTTCGGCATCAACATGGTGGCGCTCGTCGATGGGCAGCCCAGGCTGTGCAACCTGCGAGAGCTGGTCCAGGTGTTCCTCGAACACCGGCGGGAGGTGGTTACCCGACGCACGGTGTTCAACCTTCGCAAGGCGCGCGAGCGGGGTCATGTGCTCGAAGGTCTGGCGGTGGCGCTGGCCAACATCGACGACTTCATCGCCATCATCCGCGGTGCTCCAACGCCGCCGGTGGCCAAAGCGGAACTCATGGCACGGCCATGGGACAGCCAACTGGTACGGGAGATGTTGACCCGCTCACGCGCCGACGGCGGCGTGGTCAACGCAGACGATTACCGTCCGGAGTCGCTTGAGCGCGAGTTCGGCATGGGCTCGGATGGCCTCTATCGGCTCTCCGAGACGCAGGCGCAGGAGATTCTGCAAATGCGCCTGCAACGCCTGACCGGGCTGGAGCAGGACAAGATCGTTGCCGAATACAAGCAGGTCATGAGTGAGATCGACGACTTGCTGGACATCCTTTCCAAACCTGAACGGGTCTCGACCATCATTGGCGATGAACTCACCGAGGTAAAACTGGAATTCGGACAAACCAAGCTGGGCGCGCGACGCAGTGAAATCGAGCACAGCGCACAAGATCTGAGCACCGAAGACCTGATCACCCCCACCGACATGGTGGTGACATTGAGCCACAGCGGCTACATCAAGAGTCAGCCGCTGGCCGAATACCGGGCACAAAAGCGTGGCGGCCGAGGCAAGCAGGCCACGGCGACCAAGGAAGACGACTGGATCGATCAACTCTTCATTGCCAACACCCACGACTACATCCTGTGCTTCTCGAACAGAGGCCGCCTGTACTGGCTGAAGGTGTGGGAAGTGCCCGCTGGGTCGCGAGGATCTCGCGGCCGCCCCATCGTGAACATGTTTCCGCTGCAAGAGGGTGAGAAGATCAACGTGGTGCTGCCCCTGACGGGCGAGATGCGCACCTTCCCCTCCAATCGCTATGTGTTCATGGCGACCAGCATGGGCACCGTCAAGAAGACCGCGCTGGACGAGTTCTCCAATCCGCGCAAGGCGGGCATCATCGCTGTGGATCTCGACCAGGGGGATTTCCTGGTGGGTGCGGCGCTCACCGACGGCGAGCACGACGTCATGCTGTTCAGCGACGGCGGAAAGGCCGTCCGCTTCGACGAAAACGACGTGCGCCCCATGGGACGCAACGCACGCGGCGTGCGCGGCATGATGATCGAAGAAGGCCAGAGTGTGATTGCGATGCTTGTGGCCGAAGACGAAGAACAGAGCGTGCTGACCGCCACCATCAATGGCTATGGCAAACGCACATCCATTGCCGAATACACGCGACACGGGCGTGGCACCAAGGGCATGATCGCCATCCAGCAGAGCGAACGCAATGGCAAGGTCGTTGCCGCCACGCTGGTGCACAACGATGACGAGATCATGCTGATCACCGACACAGGCGTACTGGTGCGCACCCGCGTTTCCGAGATCCGGGAGATGGGGCGCGCCACACAGGGCGTCACGCTGATTGCGCTCGACGACGGCTCTGAACTCTCTGGGTTACAACGCATCGTGGAAAACGATGCCAATGTGACCGACGCGCCCGAAGCGAACGGCGCGGAAGAAGCAGGCAACGGCGGCACATGATGCGTCCGTTCAATTTTTCGGCGGGTCCAGCGGCCATGCCTGCGGAGGTTCTGCAAGAGGCCGCTTCAGAAATGCTTGACTGGCACGGCAGCGGCATGAGCGTGATGGAGATGAGCCATCGCGGCAAGGAATTCATGTCCATCCGCGATCAGGCGGAGGCCGATCTGCGAGAGCTGCTGGCCATTCCAGAGCACTTCAAGGTGCTGTTCATGCAGGGTGGCGGGTTGGCTGAAAACGCCATCGTGCCCTTGAACCTTTCACGAGGCGCGGCCGCCGACTTTGTTGTCACCGGCAGCTGGAGCAAAAAATCAGCCGCCGAAGCACAGAAGTACTGCCGGGTCCATGAAGCGGCCAGCAACACCTCTGACAACCACACTTGCCTGCCTGACCCCGGGCACTGGCAGTTGAACTCAGACGCACAATACGTGCACATCTGCGGCAATGAAACCATCAACGGCGTCGAGTTTCACGAACTGCCGGATCTGAAATCCCTCGGCAGCGACGCGCCCCTGGTGGTTGATTTCTCGTCACACGTGGCTTCTCGCCCGGTCGATTGGTCGCGCGTCGGCCTGGCATTTGGTGGAGCGCAGAAGAACCTCGGGCCCGCAGGACTGACCCTGGTGGTCGTGCGCGAAGACTTGCTTGGCAGGTCGATGAGCGTCTGCCCCTCTGCGTTCGATTACGCCACCGTGGCCACTCATCAGTCCATGTACAACACGCCGCCCACCTACGCCATCTACGTGGCGGGGCTTACTTTCCAGTGGCTCAAAAGGCAAGGCGGTGTGGCCGAGATGGAACGGCGCAATGTGGCCAAAGCCGCTCTGCTGTACGGCTTCATTGATGGCTCCGACTTCTATGTCAACAAGGTAGCCAAAGACTGCCGCTCGCGCATGAACGTACCCTTCTTCTTGCGCGACGAGACGCGCAACGATGCCTTTCTGACGGGAGCGAAAGCACGTGGCTTGCTCCAGCTCAAGGGTCACAAATCCGTGGGAGGCATGCGGGCCAGCATCTACAACGCCATGCCGATGGAAGGTGTGCAAGCGCTGGTTGATTACATGCGCGACTTCGAACACTCCCAGGCTTGAGCAGCATGACGCAACCCAAACCATCGGACTCGCTTGGCGATCTGCGCATCCAGATCGATGCCCTGGATCAGCAACTGCTCTCGCTGCTGAATCAGCGCGCCCACGTCGCAGAAAAAGTCGGCGAGATCAAACGCCAGGAGGGCTCCCCCTTCTTCCGACCGGACCGGGTGGCACAGGTCATCGAGAAGATCCAGGCCGCCAACCAGGGGCCGCTGCTGAACCAGCACGTGGCCTCCATCTGGCGAGAAATCATGTCGGCTTGCCTGGCGCTTGAGGCACCACAGCGCGTGGCGGTGCTCGGCCCTCAAGGCACCTTCTGCGAGCAGGCGGCAATCGAGTTCTTTGGCAGCGCAGCCAACCTGATCTACTGCGCCAACTTTGATGAGGTGTTTCACGCCACGGCAGCCGGCACAGCACAGTACGGTGTGGTGGGCATGGAGAACTCGACCGAGGGTGTGGTGGCAAGATCGCTGGACCTGTTCCTTCGCTCACCCGTACACGTGGTAGGCGAAGTCAGTCTGCTGGTTCGCCACAACCTGCTCAGGCAGATCAACAACCTGGACGGCATCGAGGTCGTGATGGCCCACCCGCAGGCCCTGGCACAGTGCCAGAACTGGCTGTCCCAACACCTGCCGAACGCCGAGCGGCGCGCGGTTTCAAGCAATGCCGAGGGCGCGAGACTGGCCGCGACCCAACCGAACTGGGCCGGCCTGGCCAGCGAACGCGCGGCAGCTCAGTTCGGACTGCACATCGTGGCCCATGCGATTCAGGATGAGGCATACAACCGGACCCGGTTTGCCGTCATCTGCCTGCCTCAGACGCTCGCCATGCCGCCGGCGTCCGGCAAGGACTGCACCAGCCTCGTGGTTTCGGTTCCCAACCGTCCAGGTGCAGTACACGATCTGCTGGTGCCACTGAAAAACAATGGCGTGTCCATGACCCGGTTCGAGTCCCGCCCTGCCAAATCCGGTCAATGGGAGTATTACTTCTACATCGACATCGCAGGGCATCCGTCCCAGCCTCATGTGGCGGCGGCACTGGGGGAACTCCAGAATTTGTGTGCTTTCTACAAGGTTCTGGGCGCCTACCCGGTCACAGAGTGATGCCAACCCGCCCTCTTTTGAAGAAACTGTATGTTTGAACAACTTGGCCTCATTGGCTGCGGCCTGATGGGCGGCTCATTTGCTCTGGCGCTCAAGAAGGCGGGCCTGGTCAAGCGGGTGGTGGGCTACAGCAAATCGCCTTCCACCACCGAGCGCGCCCGGCAGATGGGCGTGATCGATGTGGAAGCGCCGTCGGCCCTGCTGGCGGTGTCGGGCGCGGATCTGGTGCTGCTGGCCGTGCCGGTGGCTGCCACTGAGGCCACCTTCAAGGCCATTCGCCATCTGGTGACACCGAACACCCTCATCATGGATGTCGGGTCGACCAAGCGCGAAGTGATCGATTCGGCGCGCCGGGTGCTGCGCGATCAGGTGGGGGTGTTCGTGCCCGCCCACCCGATCACAGGCAAGGAACTGGCAGGCGTGGAGCATGCCGACGCCGAACTCTATCGCGGGCGCCAGGTCATCCTGACGCCCATTGAGCGCACCCTCACGGCCCAGCTGGAAAAAGCCCAACAGGTGTGGACGGCACTGGGCTGCCACGTGCGGCAGATGTCGCCTGAGGCGCACGATGCGGCCTACGCTGCGGTGAGCCATTTGCCCCACCTGATTGCCTTTGCGCTCATGAACTCCATCAAGGGCCAAGCGGATGGCGACACCTACCTTTCCCTGGCGGGTCCCGGCTTCCGGGACTTCACCCGCATTGCGGCCAGCGACCCGAGCATCTGGCGCGACATCCTGATCTCCAACCGGGAAGAGCTGATCGCACAGTCCAGGCACTTTCAGCGTGCTCTTCACACGATGGAAACAGCCATTGCGGCGGGCAACCCGGATGCGCTGGAGGCCCTGATCGATGCTGCCAGTTCTTCGCGATCCCATTGGCGCATGACGGCAATCAAGTCCCATGGCTGAAATCCCGGGTCCCGCTCGCGATCCGTCTCACCACGTGATGGACCCAACGAGCCGCCCACGACCCAACTGCCCGAATGTACTCAACTGACCACCTAGACATCCCCCCTCTGGCGAGCGCTGGCGGGACGGTTCAATTACCAGGCTCCAAAAGCATCTCGAACCGCGTGCTGCTGCTGGCAGCACTCAGCACCGGCCATACCGACATCACCGACCTGCTGGATTCGGACGACACGCAGGTCATGCTTCAGGCACTTGCCACCTTGGGTTGCCAAGTTGAACACCGTTCGAACGGTGAAGTGCGGGTGCACGGCCTGGGTGGCACCCTGCCGGTCAAAACCGCAGCGCTGTTTCTAGGCAACGCCGGCACGGCCATGCGACCACTCACGGCGGCACTGGCCGTTTTGGCCAGCCAGCACGGCGGTCAATTCGACCTCAGCGGTGTTGCACGCATGCACGAACGTCCCATCGGCGACCTGGTAGATGCACTGCGGCAGCTGGGTTGTTCGGTGACCTACACGCTCAACGATGGTTATCCACCCTTGCGCCTGGGTACCGGCGAGCCCACCGAACTGACGATTGATGCACCCATTCAGATCCGGGGCGACGTCTCCAGCCAGTTCCTCACTGCACTGCTGCTGACGCTGCCGCTGGCCGCCCGCACACGCGACATTCATATCGATGTGGCGGGTGAGCTGATTTCTCGGCCCTACATCGAAATCACACTCAATCTGATGCAGCGCTTCGGCGTCGACGTGAAGCGGGACGAGTGGAAACGTTTCACCATTCCGGCTGGCAGCCAGTACCGATCCCCCGGGCGCATCCCGGTGGAGGGTGATGCTTCATCGGCCAGCTATTTCATTGCACTGGGAGCCATTGCGCCCTGCTCGCCCGGCTGCGACGGCATCTCCATCAAGGGGGTGGGCTTGGCTTCGATCCAGGGCGACATCCGCTTCATTGAAGCCGCCAGGCTTATGGGAGCCGACCTCAGCGGTGACGCCAGCACGCTGCACATCAGGCGAGGCGCCTGGCCGTTGAAGGCCATTGATCTTGACTGCAACCACATCCCTGATGCGGCCATGACGCTGGCCGTGATGGCGCTGTATGCGGACGGTCCGTCCACATTGCGCAACATCGCCAGCTGGCGCGTCAAGGAGACCGACCGCATCGTCGCCATGGCCACAGAATGCCGCAAGCTCGGCGCTTTGGTAGAGGAAGGTCCGGATTTCATTCGCATCACACCGCCCGCGTCCGCCGAGGCCTGGTCCGCCGCCAGCATCCACACCTACGACGACCACCGGGTCGCCATGTGTTTTTCTCTGGCGGCATTCAACCCGGCCGGACTGCCCGTGCGCATCGAAGACCCCAAATGCGTGGGCAAGACCTTTCCCGACTACTTCGAGACCCTGTTTGAGGTGTGCCAGACCCCGCCGGCCAACATACCGGTGATCTGCATCGACGGTCCCACCGCGTCAGGCAAAGGCACCCTGGCTGCGGCTTTGGCACATCGGCTGGGCTACCACCTGCTGGACTCCGGTGCCTTGTACCGACTGGTGGGTCTCGCGGCGGAAAGAGCGGGCCTTGCAACAGACGAAACTGCGCTGAAGGCCGAGAATCAGGCCGATCGACTTGGCGAGCTGGCTTCGAGCATGCAGGTGCGCTTCACGGGTGACCATATCCTGCTGAACGAGGAAGACGTGACCGAGCTCTTGCGCAGCGAATCTGCCGGCATGGCCGCTTCCCGGGTTTCGGCGGTGCCGCAGGTGCGGTCCGCATTGCTGGGTCTGCAGCACGACTTTCGCCAGCTCCCGGGCCTCGTGGCCGACGGGCGCGACATGGGTACGGTCGTTTTCCCCGATGCGGCTCTGAAGGTGTTCCTGACCGCCAGCGCCAGCCAGCGGGCACAGCGCCGGCATAAGCAGTTGATTTCTAAAGGATTTGCTGCTAACATCGACGACCTTCTGGCGGATTTGATCCGGCGCGACGAGCGAGATTCTTCCCGCAGCCATGCGCCTCTCAGGCCCGCCGAAGACGCCTTGCAACTGGACAACTCGGGTTTGAGTATCGAGCAATCGATCGATCAGATGTTGATCTGGTGGCAAGACAAAACGGCATTCCCAAAGGTTTGAAAAGCGTTTGAGTTTGTCGGTGTATTTGGCCCAGACGGTCCCGCCGGGTATTCACAGCCCGCAGGCCTGATGGTTCTTGACCCTTAACCCCGCGGTGCCCCGGCCCGCAACGTCAATACCGCCCATACGCCGATTCGCATGCTGCACCTCTTGTGCGCAGCTGTGCACGGCTTTGATCGGTTTTAGGAAATTCAATGTCTGAATCTTTTGCCGCCCTGTTCGAAGAGTCCCTCAAACGCGCTGAAATGCGCTCGGGCGAAGTCATCACCGCTGAAGTTGTTCGAATCGAACACAGCCACGTGGTGGTCAATGCCGGTCTGAAGTCGGAAGCCTATGTGCCGCTGGCCGAATTCAAGAACGACCTGGGCGAACTCGAAGTGCAGGTGGGCGATTTTGTGTCCGTGGCCATCGACTCGGTCGAAAACGGCTTCGGCGACACCCTGCTCTCCCGCGACAAGGCCAAGCGCCTCGCATCGTGGATGTCGCTGGAAAAGGCGCTGGAATCCGGCGACTTCGTCACCGGCACCACCAGCAACAAGGTCAAGGGCGGCCTGAAGGTCATGGTCAACGGCATCAGCGCCTTCCTGCCAGGCTCGCTGGTCGACAGCCGTCCCACCAAGGACCTGACGCCCTACGAAAACAAGACCATGGAGTTCAAGGTCATCAAGCTCGACCGCAAGCGCAACAACGTGGTGCTGAGCCGCCGCGCCGTGGTGGAAGCCTCCATGGGCGAAGAGCGCGCCAAGCTGATGGAAACCCTGAAAGAAGGCGCCATCGTCAACGGTGTGGTCAAGAACATCACCGAATACGGCGCGTTCGTGGACCTGGGCGGTATCGACGGCCTGCTGCACATCACCGACATGGCCTGGCGCCGTGTGCGCCACCCGAGCGAAGTCGTTCAGGCCGGCCAGGAAATCACCGCCAAGATCCTCAAGTTCGACACCGAGAAACAGCGCGTCTCCCTGGGCCTCAAGCAAATGGGCGATGACCCATGGATGGGCGTTTCGCGCCGCTACCCACAGAGCACCCGCATGTTCGGCAAGATCACCAACATCGCCGACTACGGCGCGTTCGTGGAACTCGAGCCTGGCATCGAAGGCCTGGTGCACGTGTCTGAGATGGACTGGACCAACAAGAACGTGGCCCCGAACAAGCTGGTGTCGCTGGGTGACGAAGTCGAAGTCATGGTGCTCGACATCGACGAAGACAAGCGCCGCATTTCGCTGGGCATGAAGCAGTGCCGCGCCAACCCCTGGCACGAGTTCGCTGAAGCCACCAAGCGCGGCGACCGCGTCAAGGGCCCGATCAAGTCCATCACCGACTTCGGCGTGTTCGTGGGTCTGGCTGCCGGCATCGACGGCCTGGTGCACCTGTCTGACCTGTCCTGGAACGAAACCGGCGAAGCCGCCGTGCGCAACTTCAAGAAGGGCCAGGAAGTGGAAGCCATCGTGCTGGCCATCGACGTGGAGCGCGAGCGCATCTCCCTTGGCATCAAGCAGCTCGACGGCGACCCCTTCACCACCTTCGTGTCGGTGAATGACAAGGGTTCCATCGTGACCGGCAAGGTCAAGACCGTGGACGCCAAGGGCGCCGAGATCGATCTGGGCGAAGACGTGCTGGGCTACCTGCGCGCCAGCGAAATCAGCCGCGACCGCGTGGAAGATGCGCGCAACGTACTCAAGGAAGGCGACGAAGTGAGCGCTGTGGTGACCAATGTGGATCGCAAGACCCGCAACATCCAGTTGTCCATCAAGGCCAAGGACGCCGCTGACCAGCAGGAAGCCATGAGCAGCCTGAGCCAGCAATCGTCCCGTGAAAACGCCGGCACCACGAGCCTGGGCGCCCTGCTGCGCGCCAAGCTGGACAACAACAACTGATAGCCGAGGCACGGCGTTCGACCTGATGCATCGGGTGGGTTTTTCCCGCCCGATGCATGCATGCCGAACACCTGAGGTCCAACGCTCAACCACAACACAATGACCCGATCAGACCTTGTTGAAGCTCTGGCCAACCGCTTTGGCCAGTTGACCCATCGTGATGCCGAGTTCGCCGTCAAGGCGATCCTGGACGCCATGGGCGACGCCTTGGTCAAAGGTCATCGGATCGAGATCCGTGGGTTTGGCAGCTTCTCCGTCAACCGCCGCTCTCCCCGAATCGGGCGCAATCCACGTTCGGGCGAAAGCGTGATGATTCCGGAGAAACGTGTGCCGCATTTCAAGCCAGGCAAGGCATTGCGCGAGCATGTGGATGCCAGAACGGCTGAAATCCTGGGACGGGAGCCAAAGAAGCCTGTGTAGGCGGCTGATGGCGATCCGACCTTGTGCTCGGATCGCTACAATCGTTCCACCACAAAGGGGACGATTTGAGATACCTGATGTGGCTGCTCAACGCAGCCATTTTTTTTGCACTTTTCGCCTTCGCCCTGAACAACCAGGACGATGTCACGCTGCGGCTCTTCTTTGGGGCAAGCTGGCAGGCACCCTTGGTATTGATCCTGTTGGTGGCCTTGATCGCCGGTGTGTTTCTCGGTGTGGCCGTGATGCTGCCGCTGTGGCTGCGTGCGCGCAAAGCGCGACGCGCCCAGCCTCCCGCCGCACCGGCCACCGAGATCGACGTGAGCCAGTTCCCCGAGCCTCACGATCCGCGGCATGGACTTTGATTTCACATGGTTGCTATGGGGTCTGCCCCTGGCGTTCGCCTTGGGCTGGATCGCCTCCCGACTGGATCTGCGACAGTGGCGCATTGAGGGTCGACAAGCGCCCAAGGCATATTTCCGGGGCCTGAATCACCTGCTCAACGAGCAACAGGATCAGGCCATCGACGCTTTCATCGAGGCGGTTCAAGGCGATCCGGACACCGCCGAACTGCACTTTGCCTTGGGCAATCTCTTTCGCCGACGGGGTGACTACGATCGGGCCGTGCGCGTCCATGAACATCTGCTTTCGCGCGCCGACATCGGGCGCAAAGAGCGTGACCGGGCACAGCATGCGCTTGCGCTGGATTTTTTGAAAGCGGGCCTGCTGGACCGCGCAGAGACCGCCTTGCACCGCCTGGAAGGCTCAGCCTACGAGGCCGAGGCTTTGCTCGCACTGCTTTCAATCTACGAACGCTCGCGCGACTGGCCGCAAGCCAAGGTGATCGCTGAAAAACTCGAAACTGCTGAACAAGGCAGCTTCTCCAACCGCCTGGCGCACTATCTGTGTGAAGAAGCCGAGCAGGCTGTGCGCACCGGCGACACAGAGAAGGCGCTGAAGCTGCTGAACGATGCCGTGGCGCGGGCGCCGCAGTTGGCGCGCGGCTGGTTGGCGCTGTCCTCTTTGAAATCGCAAGCAGGCCAGCCCGATGCGGCATTCAATGCGCTGCGCGAACTGCAGAAGCAGGCACCGTCCGCCATGCCGCTGGCTGCCCGATCCCTTGCCGATCTGGCCCGGCAGACAGGGCGACTGGACGAGGCCAGACAGCTGCTCACGATCAGCGACCAGCGCGCTCCCTCGATCGATGTGACCGAGGCCTTGGCCAGCCTTTGTGAAGACAGGGAAATTGCACGGACGCAGTACCTGACCCATCTGGGCCGCGAATCCTCCTTGGTTCTGGCGGCCCAGTGGCTGGCGGGTGAACAGTTTTCGAACCCAGCCGCGCAGGCGCCCGTACAGACAGCGCTCGCCCAGGCCAGCATGCCGCTCAAGCGCTACCGCTGTGCGGCATGCGGGTTTGAAGCACAGCAGCACTTCTGGCACTGCCCAGGGTGCCAGACCTGGGACAGTTACCCGGCCAGGCGGGTTGAAGAGCTTTAAGACTTGGCCCACCCCCGCGCCGCGCCTGCGGCGCGTCACCCCCTCAAGGGGGCGATACCAGTCGTCCGGCAAAGCCGGCCCGACGGTATCTCTGGAAGGGGCACTTCGCTCCGGAGGATGTGTCTCTTACTTCCTCGCCCCTCTGGGGAGAGGGCTGGGGAGAGGGGCCACGCCTTCTCAAATGCTTCTTTTCTGAGAAAGGCTGGTTGGGCTGGTTCGCGGTTCGGTCCAACCTTGCGAAGAAACAGACCATTGCGGGGAGGCGCCCTTGATTCCTGGCGTCCCGCGTTCGCTACGGTGCACCGTACCCACCACCCCCTGGCGTAAGGATTTCGAAGATGTCGCCGGGCTTCATCTCGGCCTGACCAATATGAGCCAGGTCCTCGACACTGCCGTCTGAGCGCACCACGCGGTTGATGCCGACAGCGCCGGGTTGTCCGCCAGCCATGCCGAACGCGCCGTGCACCCGACCATTGGAGAGGATGCTCGCAGTCATGTCCTCAAGAAAGCGGACACGGCGAACGCCACCATTGCCGCCGTGCCATCGCCCTGCCCCACCTGAGCCGTCGCGGATCTCATAGCTTTCCAGCCTGACTGGAAAGCGGAATTCGAGCACTTCCGGATCGGTCAACCTTGAGTTCGTCATGTGGGTCTGCACCACACTCGTGCCATCGAAACCGTCGCCTGCACCACTGCCCCCGGAGATGGTTTCGTAGTACTGGTGGGTGGCATTGCCGAAGGTGAAGTTGTTCATGGTGCACTGGCTGGCGGCCATGACCCCCAGAGCGCCGTACAGCGCATTGGTGATGCAGCTTGAGGTCTCCACGTTGCCTGCCACCACGGAGGCAGGCGGATTGGGGTTGAGCATGGAGCCGGCGGGAATGATCACCTTCAATGGTTTGAGACAACCTGCATTGAGCGGAATGTCGTCGTCCACCAGCGTGCGGAACACGTAAAGCACCGCCGCCATGCACACCGCGGTAGGCGCGTTGAAGTTGTTGAGTTGCTGCTCGGAGGTGCCGGTGAAGTCGATCTCGGCGCTACGGGCTTGGGTGTCCACGCGAATGGCCACCCGGATCTGTGCACCATTGTCCAGCGGCAACGTGTATTCACCGTCTTTCAAACGCGTGATGACGCGTCGCACCGACTCCTCGGCGTTGTCCTGCACATGACCCATGTAGGCCTGCACCACGTCCAGGCCGAACTGGTCGACCATCTTGCGCAGTTCCTGCACACCCTTCTCGTTGGCGGCGATCTGTGCCTTGAGATCGGCCATGTTCTGCTGCGGGTTGCGCGAAGGGTATTCACCGCTCTGCAGCAACGCGATCATTTCGGCTTCGCGCAGCATGCCCTTGTCCACCAGCTTGACGTTGTTGATCTGCACGCCTTCTTCCTCGATGCGGGTGGAGAACGGGGGCATGGAGCCAGGGGTGGTGCCTCCGATGTCGGCGTGGTGGCCACGGCTGCCCACGTAGAACAGAGGCTTGTCGTTCCCCGCTGCGGCGAGATACACCGGCGTGATGACGGTGACATCGGGCAGGTGCGTGCCTCCGTGGTAGGGATCATTCAGGGCGTACACATCGCCCGGCTGCATCTTGCCCGCGTTTTCGCGGATCACGGTCTTGATGCTTTCACCCATGGAGCCCAGATGCACCGGCATGTGCGGTGCGTTGGCGATCAGGTTGCCTTCGGCGTCGAACAGCGCGCAGCTGAAGTCGAGCCGCTCCTTGATGTTGACCGAGTAGGCCGTGTTCTGCAACTGCAAGCCCATCTGCTCGGCAATGTTCATGAACAGGTTGTTGAACACTTCGAGCAGCACAGGGTCGGCCGTGGTACCCACCGCAAAAGAGGCGTTGCGCGGGATCCGGCGGTCCAGCACCAGATGATCAAGCGCGGTGAGCACAGCCTCCCAGCCGGGCTCCACCACCGTGGTGGCGTTCTTCTCGGCAATGATGGCCGGTCCGGGAATCACATCGCCAGGTCGCAGGTCTTCGCGCACCACCAGTGCCGCGTCAAACCACTGGCCGCCGGAGTACATGCGCACGGTCTCGCGGCGGGGGACTTCGCGTGCCTCGAAGGTGTCGAAGCGGGGTTCGTTTGGCGCGTCGCCTGCGATCACGGCTTCGACCGACACGGCTTCGATCACCAGCCGCTTCCCCTGCATGAGGAATGCGAACCGCTGGCGGTAGGCCACCTCGAACCCAGCCTGTATGGCGGCCAGATCGCCAAACGGCACCACCAGCGCCGCGTCGCTGCCTTCATACCGAACATGCACGCGATGGTGCAGGATGATGGGCCCTGCACTGACCTGCTGGCTTTCCAGCTCTCCCTGTGCAGCGGCGGCCAGCTTGTCGAGCTGGTCAGCAACCAGCGGCAAGGCGTTGGCCTCCAGGGGCAACTCAACGGCCTCCTCACGGATCACGTTCTGGTCGGCCAGGCCCATGCCGTAGGCGCTCAACACGCCGGCCAAAGGATGCACGAACACGCGTGTCATGCCCAGCGCGTCGGCCACCAGGCAGGCGTGCTGCCCCCCTGCCCCGCCGAAACATTGCAGGGTGTAGCGGGTGACGTCGTAGCCGCGTGCCACCGAAATCTTCTTGATGGCATTGGCCATCTGCTGCACGGCGATGTTGATGAAGCCTTCGGCCACCTCTTCAGGCTTGCGACCGGTCTGCGTCGCCAGCTCTTCGAACTTCGCTTTCACCGCCTCATGGCTCAGCGATTCGTCGGCCCCGGGTCCGAACACCTTGGGAAAATGGTGTGGCTGGATCTTGCCGGTCATCACGTTGGCGTCCGTCACCGCCAGCGGGCCGCCACGGCGGTAGCTCGCCGGCCCGGGATTGGCGCCGGCGCTTTCCGGTCCCACGCGGAAACGCGATCCATCAAAAGACAGGATGGAGCCTCCACCCGCGGCCACGGTGTGGATGCTCATCATGGGTGCGCGCATGCGCACCCCGGCGACCTGGGTCTCGAATTCACGCTCAAATTCGCCCGCGTAGTGCGAGACGTCTGTGGAGGTGCCCCCCATGTCAAAGCCGATGACTTTCTCGTGCCCAGCCAGACCGGCGGTGCGTGCCATGCCCACGATGCCGCCCGCCGGGCCAGAGAGAATGGCGTCTTTGCCCTGGAACGCGCGGGCGTCAGTCAGACCGCCGGACGACTGCATGAAGAACAATTTCACGCCAGGCATCTCGGCTGCCACCTGGTCCACATAGCGGCGCAGGATGGGTGAGAGGTAAGCGTCGACCACGGTGGTGTCGCCCCGGCTCACGAACTTCATCATCGGGCTGGTTTCGTGCGAGGCGCTCACCTGCGTGAAACCCACCTCGCGCGCGATGCGGCTGGCGATGCGTTCGTGCTCGGTGAAACGGTAGCCGTGCATGAACACGACAGCCACGCTGCGAAGTCCGCGACCGTGAGCGGCGATCAAGTCGTCGCGCAATGCGGCTTCATCCAGTGGCTGCACCAGCTCACCCACAGCACCCATGCGCTCCCGGGCTTCGATCACCTCGCTGTAGAGCAATTCAGGCAGCACGATGTGGCGATCAAACAGGCGTGGACGGTTCTGGTAGGCGATGCGCAGCGCATCGCGGAAACCGCGCGTGGTCACCAGCAACGTGCGCTCACCTTTTCGTTCGAGCAAGGCATTGGTGGCCACGGTGGTGCCCATCTTCACGCACTCCACCTGCTCTGGCGTCACCAGTTCACCGGGCTTCAGCCCCAGCAGGTGGCGAATGCCGGCCACCGCCGCGTCACGGTACTGCTCCGGGTTTTCGGACAGCAGCTTGTGGGTGATCAGTGTGCAGCTTCCATCGGGCAACGGTTTCTTCGCCACGATGTCGGTGAATGTGCCGCCCCGGTCGATCCAGAACTGCCAGCGGTTGCCTGTGGGGGGTGTCGTGTCTTGCATGATGAGGGACTTTAGCGTTGAAAGTAGTAGGGCACAAAGATGACGTTGGCCTCATTGCCAACCGACTGCACCCACTCACGGGAAAAACGTTCGCCCAGGCGCTTGAGCTCGGCTTCGAAGCTGGGGGAAATCCGGCCCACCTTCATGCCCTTGAGCTCAAGTTCCCGGGTAGAAGCCTCGGCCACCTGCTGGCTCATGGCCCAGCCACGCGACTCGGCTTCTTTGGCCGCGGACAGCACCGCCTCGCGCACCGCAGGCGGCAAGGCTTCGACCGCCTTGAGGTTGACGAAGACGATGTTCTTTGGGAACCAGGCGTTGATGGTGTAGTAATGGCCGATCTGCCCCCAAACCTGGTTCTCCACGCCAGTGATGGCCGAGGTGATCATGCTGTCGATCCTGCCGCCTGCGAGCGCCTGGTTGACCTCCACCATGGGCACGTCGACCGGTTCGGCGCCCAGCATCTGGGCAATGCGCCGGGTGGACAGGTTGTACGTGCGCATGCGCTTTCCATTGAAATCGGCAGGTGACTGCACCGGCGATTTGGTGAAGAGCCCCTGTGGCGGCCATGGCACGGCGTACAGCGGCATCAGCCCTCGCTGGGAGAAGTGCTTGGCAATAAGGGGCCGCTGCAGGTCCCAGAGCCTGCGAGCGTCTGTGTAACTGCCGACCACAAATGGAATGGCATCGGCACCCGCGATGGGCAGATCAGCCACCATGTTGGTCATGATGGTTTCACCGGCCTGCACCTGGCCGGATTGCACCGCCTGCGGAATCTCGGGCAGCTTCAAGAGCGTGTTGTTCGGGTGCACCTCGATGCGCAGGGCGCCATTCGTGGCCCGCTCCACGTCGCGGGCGAACTGCGCGATGTTCTCGGTGTGAAAGGACTCGGCCCGGTAGCCGGTGGCCAGTTTCCACTGGGTCTGGGCGTGCGCCACCGAGGCTGCGGCCAGCGCAACCAGAACAATCCATTTCATGGGAGGCTCCTTTTTCGGAAGGTGGATCAGGCCCGGTTCGGCAACCAGAGCACCAGCTCGGGCACAAAGTAGGTCGTGATGACCGCAAACACCATAAGCAGGAACAGCGGCAGCGCCGTTCTCGCAATCCAGGTCACTTCGCGCCGCGTCAGCCCCTGCAGAACGAACAGGTTGAACCCCACCGGCGGTGTGATCTGCGCCATCTCCACCACCAGCACGATGAAGATGCCGAACCAGATCAGGTCAAAGCCTGCGGCCTCCACCGTGGGCAGCAGCACGGCAATCGTGAGCACCACCATGGAAATGCCGTCCAGGAAACAGCCGAGCGCGATGAAGAACACGATCAGCAGCAGCATCAGCACGAAGGGCGAGAGGTTCAGGTCACCAATGAACTCCGCCACGTGCCTGGGCAGCCCGATGAAGCCCATGGCCAGGGTGAGGAAAGCGGCGCCGGCGAGGATGAGGCCGATCATGCAGTACACCTTGCAGGCCGCCACCAACCCTTCCTTGAACCGGCTCCAGTTCAGCGAGCCTTCAATGGCGGAGAGCGCCAGCGCACCTGCTACCCCCACCGCCGCCGCCTCGGTGGCGGTGGCAATGCCGCTGTAAATGCCTCCCAGCACCAGCCCGATCAGCACCACCACCGGAATCAGGTGGCGCGCCGCCGCCACCTTCTGGAGAAAGCTCATGCGGATGCCGGCAGCGGGCACTTTGTCCCGGTTGAACAGCGACCACACCATGATGTAGCCCATGAACAGCGCGGCCAGCAGCAGCCCGGGCACCACGCCCGCCAGAAACAACTTGGCGATCGACACATTCGCCGCCACGCCATAGACGATCAGGATGATGGACGGCGGTATGAGCAGGCCCAGGGTGCTGGCGCCGGCCAGCGTGCCCACCGACATTTCTTCCGGATAACCGCGCTTCTGCAGTTCGGGCAGCGTGATCTTGCCCACGGTGGCGCAAGTGGCGGCCGAAGAACCGGAGATGGCCGCAAAGATGGTGCAACCCACCACGTTGGTGTGCAGCAGTCGGCCCGGCAGGCTTTCCAACCAGGGCGCCAGGCCCTTGAACATGTCGTCGGTGAGTTTGCTGCGGAAGAGGATTTCACCCATCCACAGGAACAGTGGCAAGGCGGTGAGGGTCCAGCTGGAGGTGTGGCTCCAGATGGTAAGCATCATGCTGTCGCCCACCGGGCGAGAGGTGAAGAGTTCCATGCCGATGTAGGCCACCGCCGTCAGGGAAAGGCCGATCCATAGGCCCGATCCAAGAATGGCAAACAGCAGCACCATCAGTGCCAGTGCGATCACGACGTCCATATTTTCTTTCTTCTTCACGGCACCAGGCCGCTGTTATTCGGCACGGGCGGCTTCGTCGCCGCTCTTGGCCATGAAGTCGCCGCCCTGCCAGCGCAACACAATGGCGTGCACAAACGCCATGGCAAATCCGATGCTGCCCAGCACCAGGCCCATTTGTGGCATCCACAGCGGCGTCACATCGGCTGCGGGCGACACGTCGTGGTACACGTACGATTGCCACGCCAGCCGCGCGGAGAACCAGGCCATGAGACCTGTCACCAGCAGACCCGCACCCAGACAAAACCACTCCATCGCGCCCCGAAGCGACGGCGGCAAGCGGTCCAGCACAAGGGTGACGCGAATGTGATCACCGCTGGCCAGCGTGGCCGGCAGCGCCAGAAACAGCGCACAGACGATCGCGTAGCCGGCATAGGCGTCAAGCCCGGGAATGTCCCACTGCGCCTGCCTGGCCACCACCCCGAGCGCCACCGAACCGAAGGCAGCGAGCATGGACAGACAGGACAGTGCCAGCAGGCCCTGATAAAACGCATAGACGAGTCTGGACACCGCACGCTCCTGGTTCGGTCTTCAATTCAGTGGGAGAGGCAGGCGACGGGGCGGCCGGCTTGCCGGTACGCTCGCCGCACTGCGGAGGATCAACGGCCGCGGTAGGCGTCGATCACGGCCTGGCCATCAGGCCCGGCGGTCTTGAGCCATTCGGCGGTCATGGTGTCGCCAATGACGGCGAGTTCCTTCTTGATGGCCTCCGAAGGCTGGGCAATGGTCATGCCCTTGGCGCCCAGTTCCTTGATGTATTCACCGTCGAGCCGCTCGCTGGTGATCCAGCCGCGCTGCTCGGCGTTCATGGCCGCCTTCAGCACGGCGTCCTGTGTGGCCTTATCAAGCTCATCAAAAGCCTTCTGGTTCACCACCGTGGCATTGCGCGGCAACCAGGCGCTGACCGGATAGAAGTGCTTCACCTGCTCGTGCAGCTTGCTCTCGACACCGCTGGCGCTGGAGGTCAGGAAGTTCTGCACACCGCCGGTGGCCAGGGCCTGGGGCAACTCGGCGAGCTGGATGGTCACTGGCTGCGCCTTGAGCAACTGCGCAATGCGCGTGGTGGCCGGGTTGTAGGCGCGCATCTTGGTGCCGGCAAAGTCGGCCGGGCTGTTCACAGGCTTGATCGAGTACAGCGACTGGCCTGGCCACGGCACGGTAAACAGCACCTTCATGCCTTGCGAGGCCAGCAGCTTGTCCTGCGCCGGCTTGGCGGCTTCGTACAGACGTTTGGACGCGGCATAGCTGGTGGCCAGGAAGGGAATCGAGTCCACACCGAACAAAGGATTTTCGTTGGCCGCACCGGAGAGGATGAACTCGGCCGCGGGCACTTGCCCGGTCTGCACCGCGCGTTTGATCTCGTTGGCCTTGTAGAGCGAACCACCGGCGTGAACCGTGATCTTGAGCTTGCCGTTGGTGAGCTTGTCCACTTCATCGGCGAACTGCTGAACGTTCTGGGTCTGGAAGCTGTTGGCCGAGTAGCCGGTAGGCAGATCCCATTTGGTCTGGGCAGAAGCAGCACAGGCAAAGGCGACGGCGGTGAGGCAGAACAGGGTTTTCTTCATCGGAGGCTCCTGGTTAAAAACTGGCGAGTTGGTGGTTGAGGAGATCGGTGATCAGCATCGCGCCGGGGGCATGGGTGATGCAGAACGCGGGGCGGGCCTGCTGGATCGCGGCCTGCGGCGTGACGCCACAGGCCCAGAACACGGGCAGTTCATCGGGCATCACGTCGACCGCATCGCCGTAGTCAGGGCGGGCGAGGTCGGCAATGCCGATCAGGGAGGGATCACCGATGTGCACCGGCGCGCCATGAACATTGGGAAAGCGGGAAGTGATCTGCACCGCGCGAATCACGGCACTGGCGCGCAGGGGTCGCATGGTCACCACCAGCGGCCCTGAAAAAGGTCCTGCGGGCTGTGTAGGAATGTTGGTGCGGAACATGGCCACGTTGCGCCCCTGCTCCACATGCCGCAGGGTAAGTCCCGCTTCCATCAACGCCTGTTCGAAAGAAAACGAGCAGCCAATCACGAAACTCACCAGATCGTCGCGCCACAACGCCGTGATGTCGGTGGGCTCATTCACCAGTTCGCCATCGCGCCACACGCGGTAGCGCGGAACATCGGTGGCGATGTCGATGTCCGCACCCAGCGTAGGCAGGCTGCGGTCCCCCGGGTTGGACACCGCGAGCACCGGACAGGGTTTGGGGTTGCGCTGGCAATACAGCAGAAAATCGTCAGCCTGCGCCTTGGGCAGGATCACCAGGTTGCCCTGCACATGTTCATCGGCCAGACCGCTGGTGTGCGAGGTCCACAGACCCTTGCGGATCCGGCTTCGCACCAGCGCTGCGGTCTGCAAGCCTTCGGCGCCAAACACCGCGATCGCCTGTTCGCTTTCGTTCTTCACTGCGTCTCCTGTTATCCGAACATGTCACCGTGATGACGTTGGGCGGATTGTGGAGTGCGTGGCGCCTCAGTTCAAACTCAAAATATTTCTCTTACTTCATCGATTTTTTCGATGATCCATCAAGGGGCGCCGTGCGCCTGTTTGGTGCACTCTTTGCCCGGCCACCGGAACCTGCATGCACCGCCTGGAAGGCCAGTGCCGACTTCACCACCGTCTCGACCGCATCCGTGCTGGGGTCGGTCCGGTAGCTGGCATGAATGGGCAAGGGTTGCAGCGACGTATCGCAACTCAGGGGGCGAAGGTTCGGGTAGTTCTGCATGCGCTCCACCGCCTTGCGCGGCAGGGTGGCCACCCCAAAGCCGCCCTGCACAAGCTGCACCATGGCCGAGATGGACGAGATGGTGTGTATGCGTCGGGGCTCGATCGCTTCCTGCCGGAACACATCCAGCAAAGCCACATGCGGGAGCGAGCCTCGCTGGAAGGTCAGTATCTCGAACTCACCCAGTTCGGCCAGGGTGTAGCGGCGCTTGCGATGCATCTGTGTGTGACCCATGAAGACCATGTCCATGGGCGGCAGACTTCTGCTGCGCACGCCATCAGCCGAAGCGGGCAAGGCCGCGAAGACGAGATCTTGCGTTCCGCGCTGGACCTGCTCCACCAGAATGGGCGTGGTCTCCACCGTCAGCTCCAGCGCCAGCGCCGGGTGATCGGCTCGCAGCTTCTCGATCCATGGAATCAACCAGGAATGCAACACCGATTCAATGGCTCCGATGCGCATGGAAACCGCCAGCGATGCACCGGACCCCATCTCGGTTTTCGCTTCCCGCTGCAGCTCGAGCAAGCGCTGCGCATAGGTGAAGAAGCGCGTGCCGGCCACCGTGAGCCGGAACTGCTTGTCGCGCCGGTCCAGCAGCAGCACCCCCAGCTCGTCCTCGAGCGCGGCTATGCGACTTGACATGGCCGACTGCGTGAGAAACAGCTTTTCCGCCGCCCTGGTCACGCTCTTGAGCGAGACCACCCAGTAGAAGGCCTCGACAAAACGAAGGTTCACGTCAGGCCTCCGAGATGCTGCAGACATCCCACGGGGCACCGCCGCACAGGGGAAAACACCCTGACGCCTGGCCCACTACTTGCATTTATGCTCTGGCTTCCCATCATTCAATCATTGTCCCGGAGAAACCATGAAGTTCAAATTTGGAATGCTCGCTGCCGCCCTGGCCCTTGGCACCGCTGCCCAAGCCCAAACCAAATGGGACCTGCCGGCGGCCTACCCGGCCACCAACTTTCACTCGGTCAATCTCGCGACTTTTGCCAGCGATGTGGCCAAGGCCACCGACGGCAAACTCGCGATCACGGTGCACCCGGGTGCGTCGCTTTTCAAGGCACCCGAAATCAAGCGTGCGGTGCAGGGTGGACAGGCCCAGGCTGGCGAGATCCTACTGGCGGCTTACCAGAACGAATGGCAGATGTTTGGCGCCGATGGCCTGCCCTTTCTGGCCACCGGCTACGACGATGCGATGAAGCTCTACAAGGCCCAGAAACCCATCCTAGAGAAGAAGCTGGGCGAACAGGGCATGCAGCTGCTCTACACCGTGCCATGGCCACCGCAAGGCATCTACAGCAAGAAGGCAGTCACAAGTGCGGCAGACCTCAAGGGCAGCAAATGGCGCGCCTACAGCCCCGCCACTTCGCGCATCGCAGAGCTGGTAGGTGCCCAGCCCGTGACAGTACAGGCCGCCGAACTGTCGCAAGCCCTGGCCACCGGCGCGGTCGAGGCCAACATGACCTCCGGCGCCACCGGTGTCGACAGCAAGCTGTACGAACATTTGAAGTTTTACTACGACGTACAGGCCTGGTTGCCGAAGAACGCCGTCATCGTCAACAAGCGCGCCTTTGATGCACTCGACAAAGCCACCCAGGATGCCGTGCTCAAGGCCGCTGCCGATGCCGAAACACGCGGCTGGGCAGCGTCGCAGAAGGTCAACACCGATACGCTGGCCGTGCTCAAGGCGAACGGCATGGCGGTGGAACCACCATCGGCCACGCTCAAGGCAGACATGATGAAAGTGGGCGACACCATGCTCAAGGAGTGGCTGGAAAAAGCAGGCCCAGAAGGGCAGGCCATGCTGGACGGGTATAAAAAATAGACACCCCCGCAGCGCTTCGCGCTACCCCCTCAAGGGGGCGATACCAGAGGCCCGGCAGAGCCGGTTCCTCGGTGTCTCTGGAAAGGGGCATTGCGCGCCGGCAACGCATTGGGTCCGGCCCATCCCTTTGCACCACCATCTCTTGCACCGCACCGCCCTCTCGGCGCGCAATCTGCTCATGCGAAAAATCCTCGACGCACTCTACCTTGGTTCGGCCTGGCTGGCCGCGCTGTTCATGATCGGTGTGCTGGTCATGGTGCTGCTGTCCATCTTCGGTCGGCTGCTTCAGTTCTATGTGCCGGGCACAGATGCCTACGCAGGCTATGCCATGGCAGGTGCTGGTTTTCTTGCGCTGGCGCACACGCTCAAGAGTGGCGAGCACATTCGCGTGACTCTCATCATCGGCAAGCTCACCGGTTCAGCCCGCCGTGGTCTGGAGCTTTGGTCGCTGTCTGTGGCGGTGCTGCTGGCGGCCTTGCTCGCGGTGTATTCATGGCGGCTGGCCTGGCAGTCGCATCAATTTCACGACATCTCCACCGCAGCGGATGCCACCCCCTTGTGGATTCCGCAAATTCTGATGGGGGTGGGCACGACGGTGTTACTGATAGCTTTCGTCGACGAATGGGTGCTCGAACTCCGGCAGCGCCGCCACCATGATGCCGGGAGCACCCGCCATGAGTGAGTTCGTCGTCACCACGCTGCTCATCGTCTCGCTGTTCGCCCTGCTGGGCAGCGGCGTCTGGATCGGCCTCACACTCGCGGGTGTGGCCTGGATCGGCATGGAGCTGTTCTCCCCCCGCCCCGCTGGCGATGCCATGGCCATCACCATCTGGGGCTCGGCCAGCAGCTGGACGTTGACCGCGCTGCCGCTGTTCGTGTGGATGGGGGAAATCCTGTTCCGCACCAAACTGTCGGAAAGCATGTTCAAGGGGCTGGCACCCTGGGTGAACGCCCTGCCCGGCCGGCTGCTGCACACGAACATCCTGGGCTGCACCATTTTTGCTGCCGTCTCGGGGTCGTCAGCAGCCACCTGCGCCACGATCGGCAAGATGAGCATTCCCGAACTGTCCAAGCGCGGCTACCCTGCCGACAAGATCGTGGGTTCGCTGGGGGGCGCCAGCACGCTCGGCCTGCTCATTCCGCCTTCCATCATCATGATCGTCTATGGCGTGGCGGCTGAGGTGTCCATTGCCAAGCTGTTCATGGCCGGCGTCGTTCCCGGCCTGTTGCTGGGCGCGCTGTTCAGTGGATACATCATGGTGTGGGCACTCTTCAACCCCAGCCAGGTGCCCCTGAGCGACACGCGGCTGACCCTGGCACAGAAGCTCGTCGAATCGCGGCACCTGATCCCGGTGGTGCTGCTCATTGGCGGTGTCATCGGCACCATCTACACCGGCATCGCCACCGCCACCGAAGCGGCGGCCGTGGGCGTGGTGGGCGCCTTGGTCCTGTCGGCTGCACAGGGTTCCCTGACCTGGGCCACGTTCCGCGACTCACTTCTGGGTGCCACGCGTCTCTACTGCATGATCGCGTTGATCCTCTCTGGCGCGGCCTTTCTGACACTGGCCATGGGCTACATCGGTCTGCCCAGGCATCTGGCCGAATACGTCACCGGACTTAACCTGTCGCCGGTGGTGCTCATCATCGCGCTGGCGCTGTTCTACATGCTGCTCGGCTGCTTCCTCGACGGCATTTCCATGATCGTGCTGACCATGGGCGTGATCCTGCCCACCGTTTCGGCCGCCGGCATTGACCTGATCTGGTTCGGTGTTTTCGTGGTCATCGTGGTGGAAATGGCACAGATCACGCCACCGGTGGGCTTCAACCTGTTCGTGCTGCAAGGCATGACAAAACGCGAGATCACCTGGATCGCCAAAGTGACCATTCCCTACTTTTTCCTGATGGTGCTGGCCTTGGCCCTGCTGTGGTGGTTCCCCCAGATCGCGACCTGGCTGCCAGGCCGCATGTGACCGTCTGGCGCTCCGGCGCTTACCACCGAAGCATCTCATCCCGGCCCCACTAAGATGACGGGTTGCGCTCGCCAAGCGGGCGCCACTCTTTGTTGTTGTCAGAAGGATTTCCGTGTTCAAGAATGTGACGATTTACCGCCTGGCCCCAGGCTGGAGCCCCTCTCTGGAGGCCATGGAAGCAGCGCTGGATACCACCCGGTTCGTGCCCTGCGGCGCCACGCAGGACAAGTCCGTGGGCTGGGTTGAACCACGCGGTGAAGACCATGGCCCGCTGGTGGAGTCGGTGGCGGGTCAACGCATCCTCAAGCTGAGAATCGAGACCAAGGGTGTGCCGGGCTCGGTGGTGCGCGAAAAGGCCCAGGAGGCGGCTGACCAGATCGAGGCTTCCACAGGCCGCAAACCTGGCAAGAAAGAAACCAAGGCCCTGCGTGAAGACGCCTTGCTGGCCCTGCTGCCACAGGCCTTTGCCCGGCAGATGAATGTGTGGGTGTGGATCGACCTTCAGAACGGCTGGCTGGTCACCGACGCCAGCAGCCAGGGCAAGCTCGACGAAGTGGTGACGGCACTGGTGCGGGTCTTTGACGGCCTGACCATCACCTTGCTTCAAACCCAGGTCACGCCACAAACCGCAATGACGCAGTGGCTGTCGGCCACCTCCACCGACCCGGACGAAGGCGCCGTGCCCGGCGGCTTCGCTGTCGAGCGCGAGTGTGAACTCAAGTCGGGCGACGAAGAAAAGTCGGTCGTGAAGTTCACTCGGCACAACCTCGCCACCGACGAGGTGCGCAAGCACATCGTAGAAGGCAAGCTGCCCACCCGCCTGGCCATGAGCTGGGAAGGCCGCATCGGTTTTATGCTCACCGAATCCCTACAGCTCAAGAAGCTGGCCTTCCTGGAGGGTGTATTCGACGACCGTGCCAACGACGATGAAAGCGGCTTCGACACCGACGTGGCGCTCTCCACTGGCGAATTGCAGAAGCTGATTCCCGAACTGGTCGAGGCGCTGGGTGGCGAACAGACCTTCGATGCGGCTACCGCAAGCGCAAGCGCAACCAGCGTTGGCAACGAGGCTTCGCTCGCCACTGCAACCATGACACAGGAGCCTGTCACCGCTGAGGCAGACGAGGAAGGCCCTCCGTTTTGAGCGTCATGACCGTGCGGGCCGGACCTGGAACAGCCACGCCGCCACATCCTGACGAGCTCTCGACAGGTTGCGGGCGCACGGAAAACCCAACCGCGATGCAATGAACACTTTGCCCAGCGTGCTTGCCATTTGCCTGGGTGCCTGCGTCGGCGCCCTCGCCCGGTGGCGTCTGGGTCTGTGGCTGAACCACGGTACTGCATTGTTGCCCTGGGGCACCCTGGCAGCGAACTGGATCGGGGCCTATCTGGTGGGCATGGCAGTCGTGTACTTCCAGAACCAGACACAGCTCGACCCGGCCTGGCGCCTCGCCATCGTGACTGGCTGTCTGGGTGCGCTGACCACGTTTTCCACCTTCTCGGTGGAGGTGGTGGGCATGCTGCAGCACGGCCGCTGGTTGCTTGCCACCGGTACCGCGAGCCTGCACCTGTTCGGCTCTCTGGCGTTGACGCTGGCCGGCATGAAGTCGGCGCAACGCTGGTTGTTCTGAGCGGCTGCCCCCCCCGGACACTGACGGCCAGTTGGTCAATTTTCTTGATGCAAGTCAAGCGCACACAAACATTCATTTTTAATGAATTAATTCGGACATATAGTCCGCGCATGACGAATTTCCCGAGACCCTCACGTCAGTCGGTGTTGGTGGGTTTTTTCGCCGGCTTGCGCTTGGCCGCAGGCACGTGCGTGGGTTCGGCCTTGGCACCCGGGGCCGCCCCCTTCTTCCGCATATTCAGCGAAGCCATCTGGATCGGAATCAGGTGCGGCAGCTGCCCTGCCTGTGCCTTGGCCAACGACACGGGAGCCAGCAGATCGGCCAGCGTGATGCCATCAAGCACGTCAAAAAACCCCTTTGTCGCCTTGTACAAGGCGTCCTTGAGCCTGCAATAGCCATCCAGGCGGCAGGTGTTGGTCTTGCGATCAAAACATTCCACCAGGGTCATGTCGGTTTCGGTCTGGCGCACGATCTCGCCCAGCGTCAGATCCCGGGCCGGCTTGAGCAAACGCAGGCCACCACCCCGACCCCGCGTGGTGGCCAGCCAGCCGAACGACGCCAGGATCATGACGATCTTGGTGAGGTGGCTGCGGGAAATGCCATGCGCCTCCGCGATCTCGCTCACCGTGGGCGGATGTTCACGCCCTTCGCAGGCGGCGCAATACATCAGCACCCGCAGGCTGTAGTCGGTCCATTGAGTGAGTCGCATGAGTCCTTGCCCGGGGTTGAGAGCGGTTGAATCCATGACTGTAGCGTCAATGTGCTTGCCCCAAGAAACCGGGCACCGAAGCCGCTCCGGCAGAAACGATTTTCGATGAAGGGCGTGAACCCTCGAATTGACAAAAATCAACGTCGTGTGCGTTGGTGAAGTCTACATTTGACACTCCCAGGGGTATATAACACCAGCCCGGGAAACGTTCACCAACAGGAGACATTCATGGCCGATTTCCAGGCATCAGATCACCGGGTGGAAGCTGCACGCCGCCGCTTTCTTGTCGGCCTGGGCGCCCTGCCGCTGGCAGCGACGCTTGCGCAGACCAGCACAAAGGCGCGTGCCAGCAGCATGAAGAGCAGCGCCCGCATCGTGATCGCCGGCGGCGGTGCTGCTGGCCTGGCAGTAGCCTCCCGCCTGGCGGCCGCCCTCGACGGCGCCTCCATCACCGTCATCGATGGGCGCAAGGCGCACTACTACCAGCCTGGCTTCACCTTGGTGGCCTCGGGCATCAAGCCTCAGGATTACGTTGTGTCCAGCACTGGCAGCTACATCCCCGCAGGGGTCGAGTGGGTGGCGGAGAAGGTGGCCGAAATCGACCCCGATAGCAACAAGATCACCACGGAAAGCGGCAAGACGATCGCCTACGACTTCCTGATCCTGGCCACCGGGCTGGAGCTGCACTACGCAGGCATCGAAGGCATGGACACCACGCGCATTGGCCAGAACGGCATGGGCAGCATCTACCACAGCCCAGAGGGCGCGTCCGCCACATGGAAGGCCATGTCCGGGTTCGCCGACAAGGGGGGCATTGGCCTTTTTGGCCGGCCTGCCGGTGAAATGAAGTGCGCTGGCGCACCGCTCAAGTACACCTTTGTCACAGACGACTACCTGCGCCGCCGCGGCAACCGGAGCAAGGCAGAGATGATCTACATGGCGCAGAGCAAGAGCCTGTTCGGTGTCCCGATCGTCGCCGAAAAGGTGCGCATGCTGTTCCAGGACCGGGGCGTGAAGGTCAACCACGAACATGTGCTGCAAGCCATCGACTTGGACAAGCGCATCGCCACTTACAAGACCCCTGCGGGTTCGGTCGAGCAGAACTACGACTTCATCAATGTTGTGCCACCCATGCGAGCGCCTGAAGTGGTGCGCAACAGCCCCCTGCCCTGGACCGAAGGCCCGTTTGCAGCCGACGGCTGGGTTGAAGTCGACCGCGAGACGCTGCGGCACAAGCGCTATCCCAACGTGTTCGGCGTTGGTGACATCGCCGGCGTACCCAAGGGAAAGACAGCAGCCAGTGTGAAGTGGCAGGTTCCGGTGGCGATATCGCACCTCCTCGGGGACATTTCAGGCAAGCCCTCCACCGAGGTCTACAACGGCTATACCTCGTGCCCGCTGATCACCCGCCTGGGCCAGGCCATGCTGATCGAGTTCGACTACAAGGACAACCTGATCATGTCTTTCCCTAGCGTGATCGCGCCCCTGGAGGAGCTGTGGATCAGCTGGGTCATGAAGACCATGGCCCTCAAGCCCACCTACATCAGCATGTTGCGCGGCAACGCCTGACCCTTTTAGGAGAACGACCGTGAAAGAACTCGATCCTCTGGTATTTCTGTCGGTGTTTCAGGAAATGCTCGGCTTCTGGCTGTGGCTGATGTTGATCGCCGGTGTGTTGTGCCTGGCGGCATTCCTGGCGCTGCTGGTGCACGAACGCCAAGTGGTGTCGCGCCGCCTGATTCAGGCCGAAGTGCTGGGCCTTCTCGGCGGTGTCGTGGCGCTGTTCATCATGGCCAAGGTTTCGTCGTCGGGCTTCACCGACGCGGGCGGTCCGGCAGACTGGTTCCTGATTGCGCTGGTTTACGGGGTCGGCCTGGTGGCCACCGTTGTGCTGACGTACACGACCATGGGCTGGTTGTCACCACGCAGGCGTGCAACTTGACAGGCACCATGCCTGCGCCTTTGACCACGGGCATGAACGAGCAGGATCGAAATGGCACCCGGCCTGTTCGTACCGGCTTGCCCGCGCGCGGTGAGATGAGCCCGGCCATGTGAAAAAGGCCACAAAAAAAAGAGGCTCCCGAAGGAGCCTCTCTTTTTTGCTGAGCAAGTTGGCGGGCCGCTGACCCGCCAGACCTGGCTCAAGCGGCTTTGGAAGCCTTCTTTGCCATATCGGTGGCTTGCTTGGAAGCCGTTGCGAAGTTGGCTTGCGCGGTGGCAGAAGCCTTCTTGATGGTGGCTTGAGCAGACTCGATCGCCTTCTGGCTGTTGCTCAATGCGCTCTGGAAAGCCGCCATGGCGGCTTCTGAGCCAGCGGGTGCGCTCTTGACCATCTGGTCCACGGAGGCGCCAATCGCTTTTTGCGCATCGGCCAGTTGGGCTTCGATCTGCTGGGTGAAATCAGCGCTGCCTTCGGTGGCGATGCTTTGCACGTGCTGGAAGTAAGCTGCAGACTTCTCTGCCAGAGGCTGGAAGAAAGCGGCCTGGACAGACATGAATTCCTGCGGCGACTTGGCAGACATCACCGCTTGAGCAAAGCTGAAGGACTCGCCCAGAGCAGCCTTGGAAGCGGCCATGTTGAGTTCCACGAGCTTTTCGACGCCGGTGTAGGCCTTCTTGGCGGCACCTTCCAGGGCTTCCAGGTTGGCTTTGTTGGTGGCCATGATGTGTTCTGCGGGGTTGTTCATTTCGATTTCCTTAAGGTGGAGAGGATGGACGGGGCACCGTGGAACACAAATCGACAAGTCAATTTATGTTGCAGTGCAGCATGGGGTCGATTCTAGGGCGAATTCAGCGCAATGCAAGTATTTTTGCTGCGCCGCAGCAAAAACTAGAGGTGCCACCCCAATCCGGGCGAATGGTGCTGCCAGTTCCAGTTGTTCCCCATCGCAGACAGCATCGTGCCGCGCTGGCACACAGCGGCCAGCCAGATGTTCAGCGCCGGTGCTTGCGGGCCAGTGCACGCCGCACCTGGCGACTTTGCCGGGTCTGTGCGTTCGCGTCTTCGCGGGCCTGCCGACGCCTTCTCATCGCGGCCGCAATCGCTCGCGCAATCCCGAAGGCAATGGCGGCGCAGGCTGCCGCCACCACCACACCGGCAAGGCTGATGTCCATCATTCCACCCGCGTGATGCGCGTGGGCTTGAAGCCCAGGTCGGCCGCCTTGCCCTTGCGAGCCCGGGCTGCGCGTGCGTTGTTCAAGCTTCGGATTTCCAGCGTTTCGTCGCGATCCTTGCCGCCTCGGCCAATGCCTGCGATCTTCACGCTGCGGGTGTAGGCCGCTGCACCGGCCAGGGTGTCCTTGGCGTCGAGATCGAGCAGCATGAGGCCTCGACCACCCTTCTCCATCGCCTTGAGTTCACCGATTTCGAAGGTGAGGATGCGGCCGCCAGTCGAGGCGCAGGCCACGTGCGTGGCAGGTACCAGCGGTTGGCTGCCCGAGGTGTTGGCCACATGCGAAGGAGCGCAGATGGTTTCGCCCTCGCCCACGCTGATGAAGGCCTTACCAGCCTTCTGGCGCGAGACCAGGTTTTCCACCGTGGCCAGGAAACCATAACCACCGGTGCCACTGAGCAGCAAGGTGGCATTGGCCGGGCCAGCGAAGTAGTGCAGCGGCTGGGTGCCGCTTTCGAGTTCGATCAAAGTGGTGATGGGCTGGCCGTCGCCGCGAGCGCCAGGCAGGCTGGCCACCGGCACACTGTAAACGCGCCCGTTGCTGCCGAAAGCAATGAGTGTGTCCACCGTGCGGCATTCAAAGGTGCCATACAGACCGTCACCGGCCTTGAAGGCGAAACTGGCGGCCTCGTGGCCGTGGCCGGTGCGCGCACGCACCCAGCCTTTGCTGGAGATGACGACCGTCACCGGCTCATCCACCACCTTGATTTCGGCGACGGCCTTTTTCTCGGCCTGGATCAGCGTGCGGCGCGGGTCGGCAAAGGTCTTGGCGTCGGCCTCGATCTCCTTGACCATCAGGCGCTTCAGGCTGGCCGGGTTGCCCAGAATATCTTCGAGCTTGCCCTGCTCTTCGCGCAGGTCTTTCAGCTCCTGCTCGATCTTGATGGCTTCGAGCCGTGCCAGCTGACGCAGGCGGATTTCGAGAATGTCTTCGGCCTGCCGTTCGCTGAGCTTGAAGGCCTCGATCAGCGCGGGCTTGGGCTCGTCGCTGTGGCGAATGATGCGGATCACCTCATCGATGTTCAGCAGGACGAGCTGTCTGCCTTCGAGGATGTGGATGCGGTCCAGCACCTTGTTCAGCCGGTGCCGCGTGCGGCGAACGATGGTGCTCTGGCGAAACTCGATCCACTCGCTCAACATGAGCCGCAGGCTCTTCTGGGTCGGCCGGCCGTCCAGACCGATCATGGTCAGGTTGATGGGCGATGAACTTTCCAGGCTGGTGTGGGCCAACAGCGCGGTGATGAGTTCCTGCTGCTCGATGCGGCTGCTCTTGGGCTCGAACACCAGTCGCACGGGTGCGTCCTTGCTCGATTCGTCACGCACCACGTCCAGCACCATGAGCATGCTCGCCTTGAGCTGCGTCTGCTCCTGGCTCAGGGCCTTTTTGCCCGCCTTGACCTTGGGGTTGGTGATTTCTTCGATCTCTTCGAGCACGCGCTGCGTGCTCACGCCAGGCGGCAGTTCGTTCACCACCAACTGCCATTGGCCACGCGCCAGATCTTCGATCTTCCAGCGCGCACGCACCTTCAAGCTGCCGCGGCCGGTGCGGTAGGCGTCGGCAATGTCGCTGGCCGGGCTGATGATCTGACCACCACCGGGGTAGTCTGGGCCGGGAATGATCGCGGCAAGCTCTTCGTCTGAGATCTTGGGGGTTTTGATCAGCGCCACACAGGCGTCGGCCACCTCCCGCAGGTTGTGGCTGGGGATTTCGGTCGCCAGGCCCACGGCAATGCCGCTGGCGCCATTGAGCAGGTTGAATGGCAGGCGTGCGGGCAACTGCCGGGGTTCTTCAAACGAGCCGTCGTAGGTGGGGATGAAGTCCACCGTGCCCTGGTCGATTTCGTCGAGCAGCAGGCCGGTGATCTTGGCCAGGCGTGCTTCGGTGTAACGCATGGCGGCGGCGCCGTCGCCGTCCCGGCTGCCGAAATTGCCCTGGCCATCGATCAGCGGGTAGCGCTGCGAGAAGTCTTGAGCCATGCGCACCAGGGCGTCGTACGCCGCGCTGTCGCCATGCGGGTGGTACTTGCCCAGCACGTCGCCCACCACCCGGGCGCTCTTGACCGGCTTGGCAGCGGTATTGCCGCTGAAGCCCAGACCCATGCGGTCCATGGCGTACAAAATGCGGCGCTGCACCGGCTTCTGCCCGTCGCACACATCGGGCAAGGCACGGCCCTTCACCACAGACAGCGCATATTCCAGGTAGGCGCGCTGAGCGTAGGTGGCCAGGTTGTCTTCACCGGGCGCATCGGCCGGCTGCAGATCGAGTTCAGGGGTGTCGTTCATGTGGAATCAGAAATCTTTGCGAGGAACGGATCGGCTATGCGTGAAGTGCCTGCAGTCCAGAACATCGCGGAACCGGCTTTGCCGGGTCGCAGATGTTGCCCCCTGGGGGGTGACGCGAAGCGGCGCGGGGGGAGGGGTCAAACATCCACTTCGACCGAATCGCCGTGCAATTCCATCAGTTCACGCCGTGAGGCGGCTTCGCCCTTGCCCATGAGCTTGGTGATGAGCGCCTCGGTGCTCGCAAAGTCCATGGCGCCCAGTTGCACCGGCATGAGGCGGCGCGTGTCGGGGTTGAGCGTGGTGTCCCAGAGCTGCTCGGCGTTCATCTCGCCCAGGCCCTTGAAGCGGCTGACCTGGCACTTGTCGGGCGCTACGCCGTCTTTCGCGCACTTGTCGAGGATCGCGTGCAGCTCGCCTTCGTCGAGCGCGTACTGTTTGCTCGCGGGCTTTTTGCCGCGGGCTGGCACGTCCACCCGGAACAGCGGGGGACGAGCCACGTACACATGGCCGGCCTCGATGAGCTTGGGAAAGTGGCGGAAGAACAGGGTGAGCAGCAGCACCTGGATGTGCGAGCCGTCCACGTCGGCGTCGGACAGGATGCAGACCTTGCCGTAGCGCAGGCCGCCGAGGTCGGGCGTGTCGTTGGGGCCGTGCGGGTCCACACCGATGGCAACTGCAATGTCGTGAATTTCATTGTTGGCGAACAGGCGATCGCGCTCGACATCCCAGGTGTTGAGCACCTTGCCACGCAAAGGCAACACGGCCTGGCATTCCTTGTCACGCCCCATCTTGGCGCTGCCGCCGGCCGAGTCGCCCTCCACCAGAAACACCTCGTTGTGCGCCAGGTCGCGGCTTTCGCAGTCGGTGAGCTTGCCGGGCAGCACGGCCACGCCGGAGCCCTTGCGTTTTTCGACCTTCTGCCCCGCTTTCTGGCGGAATTGCGCGGCCTTGATGGCCAGTTCGGCCAGCTTCTTTCCGTAGTCCACGTGCTGGTTGAGCCAGAGTTCCAGCGCCGGGCGCACATAGCTGGAGACCAGGCGCACCGCATCGCGCGAGTTCAGGCGCTCCTTGATCTGGCCCTGGAACTGTGGGTCCAGTACCTTGGCTGAGAGCACATAGGAAGCGCGTGCAAACACGTCTTCCGGCAACAGCTTCACCCCTTTGGGCAGCAATGCATGCAGCTCGATGAAACTCTTCACCGCCTGGAACAGGCCATCGCGCAGGCCGCTTTCATGCGTGCCGCCGGCGCTGGTGGGAATCAGGTTGACGTAGCTCTCGCGCACCGGCTGGCCATCTTCGGTGAAGGCCACACACCAGGTGGCGCCTTCGCCTTCGGCAAAGTTGTCATCCTTCGCGTCGGCAAAGCCTTCGCCTTCAAACAACGGAATCACCGGGTCGCCATGCAGCGTCTGCTGCAAGTAATCGCGCAAGCCGCCCTTGTAGAGCCAGGTCTGGGTGTCCTTGGTCTTTTCGTTCACCAGCGTGACCGACACACCGGGCATGAGCACGGCCTTGCTGCGCAGCAAATGGGTGAGCTCGCCCATGGGCAGCGCGGCGGATTCAAAATACTTGCCGTCGGGCCAGGCACGCACGGTGGTGCCCTGCTTGCGGTCGCCCTCGCCCTTGGGCGTCATGGCCAGCGGCTCGATCACATCGCCAGCGGAAAACGCCAGGCGAGCGACTTGCCCTTCACGGTAGCTGGTGACTTCCAGCCGGGTGGACAGCGCGTTGGTGACGCTCACGCCCACGCCATGGAGTCCACCCGAAAAGCTGTATGCGCCGCCCGTGCCCTTGTCGAACTTCCCGCCAGCATGCAGGCGGGTGAACACGAGTTCGACCACTGGCGCGTTTTCTTCCGGATGCAGACCAAAGGGAATGCCGCGCCCGTCGTCTTCCACGCTGACCGAGCCATCGGTGTGCAGCGTGACCTTGATTTTTTTGCCATGCCCGGCCAGCGCTTCGTCGGCCGCGTTGTCCAGGACTTCCTGGATGATGTGCAGCGGGTTGTCGGTGCGGGTGTACATGCCCGGGCGCTGCTTGACCGGCTCCAGTCCCTTGAGGACGCGAATGGAGCCTTCGGAATATTCTGAGGGGGGTTTGCTTGCCATGGGGGCGGATTGTAAGCGTCTCACCCCCAAAGACCTGTATGGAATCACATGCACCGAGCCCGAACGGAGCTGCTGATGCGCCGATCGCATCAATTGCCGCATGAAATGTCACCGGCCAGGCACACGCCCGCGACAAGCAGAAGCTCGCGCAATTCGCTAAAGTCGCCGGATGCCTGCCACGCCCACCTCCGCCCCCCTCCAACAGCCAGCCCGCCTGAGCCTCTGGCAGGTGCTTGCCTGTGGCGCCGCCATCGTGACACTCTCCATGGGCATTCGCCACGGCTTCGGCCTCTGGCTGCAGCCCATCACCATGGCCCAGGGCTGGACGCGCGAGACGTTTTCTTTCGCCATGGCCATCCAGAACCTGTCCTGGGGCGCCTTCGGCATCTTCGCCGGCATGGCTGCGGACCGGTTCGGCGCCTTCCGGGTGTTGCTGGTGGGGGCGGTGCTGTACGCGGCCGGGCTGGTGGGCATGGCGCTGTCCACATCCTCCATCGCTTTTGCCATGACGACCGGCGTGTTGATCGGCGCGGCTCAAGCCGGCACCACCTACGCCGTCATCTACGGTGTCATCGGGCGCCAGATACCGGCCGAAAAGCGTTCGTGGGCCATGGGTGTGGCCGCTGCGGCCGGGTCTTTTGGCCAGTTTCTGATGGTGCCGGTGGAGGGCTGGCTGATCAGCAGCTTCGGCTGGCAGGAAGCCCTGCTGTTCCTGGGTGCGGCGGTGCTGCTCATCATGCCGCTGGCCCTGGGCCTGCGCGAGCCGGGGTTTGCGGCCGGCGGCGCGCCGCTGCGCGACCAGAGCATCATGCACGCGCTGCGCGAGGCGCTTCGTTACCGCAGCTTCCAGTTGCTCATGGCGGGTTATTTCGTCTGTGGCTTTCAGGTGGTGTTCATTGGTGTGCACATGCCCAGCTACCTCAAGGACAACGGGCTTTCACCTCAAGTGGCCAGCTATGCGCTCGCGTTGATCGGCCTGTTCAACGTCATCGGCACCTATGCGGCGGGCGCCCTGGGGCAGCGACTGGCGAAGCGGCACATTCTGGCGTTCATCTATTTCGCCCGCGCCGTGGTGATTGCCGTGTTCCTGATCGTGCCCCTGTCGCCCATGAGCGTCTACGTGTTCGCCAGTGTCATGGGCCTGCTCTGGCTCTCCACCATCCCGCCCACCAACGCGGTGGTGGCGCAGATTTTCGGCGTCGCGCACCTGTCCATGTTGGGCGGTTTCGTGTTCTTCAGTCACCAGATCGGCAGTTTCCTGGGCGTGTGGCTCGGCGGCGTGCTTTACGACCGCACCGGCAGTTACGACATCGTGTGGTACATCGCCATTGCCTTGGGGGTGTTTGCGGCACTGATCAACCTGCCAGTGCGCGAGTCACCCATTGCCCGTGGGCCGCAACGTGCAGGAGCGGCGGCGTGACGGCCACCCGGCTTGCGGTATGGGCGGCCATTGCACTGGCCCTGGTGGGCACGCTCATGCTCTACAACCAACCGGGGTTTCTGGTGAACCTGGCCGACCAGCTCTGGAGTTGCTTCTGATGCACGGCAACGAAGCACCCTCGCCCTGGGTCCAGCGCTGGGCTCACCTGATTGGGCCAGGGGGATCGGTACTGGACGTGGCCTGCGGCCATGGCCGGCACATGCGATGGCTGGCTGCTGCGGGCCACAGAGTCACCGGCGTCGACCGTTCGCCCGAAGCCATCGCATCAGTCGAGACACTGGGTCGTGCGGTGCAGGCCGACATTGAAAACGGGGCCTGGCCCTTTGATGGCGAACTGTTTGACGCGGTGGTGGTCACCAATTACCTGTGGCGTCCGCTGATGAACACCTTGCTGGACAGCGTGGCGCCGGGTGGCGTGCTGATCTACGAAACCTTCGCGGCCGGCAACGAATCCGTAGGCAAGCCCTCGCGACCCGACTTCCTGCTGCAGCCCGGTGAACTGCTCCAGGTCTGCGAGCAACTGCACGTGGTCGCATTTGAAGACGGGTTCTGCGACCAGCCAGCGCGCTTCATCCAGCGCATCGCGGCGGTACGAAAACCGACAACACCGTCCGCCCTACCCCTGCGCCATTCCCTGGCGACCACTGGGTAGAATGCATCACCCTCGTGCTTGCGCGTCGCCGATCATCCATGGTCTGGTCCGCGAGACACGCTTTCTTTGAGCAACTGGCCTATGAACACCATTACCGGCAGCACCGTTGCCCTGGTCACACCCATGCTGGAAGACGGCAGCGTGGACTATCCCACCCTGCGCGAACTGATCGACTGGCACATTGCCGAGGGCACCGACTGCATCGGTGTGGTCGGCACCACCGGCGAATCGCCCACGGTGACCGTGGAAGAGCACTGCGAGATCATCCGGGTTGCCGTCGAGCAGGCGGCCAAGCGCGTGCCCATCATGGCGGGCTGCGGCGCCAACTCCACGGCAGAAGCCATTGAACTGGCCCGGTTTGCCCAGGGCGTGGGCGCCGATTGCCAGCTGCAAGTGGTGCCCTACTACAACAAGCCCACTCAGGAAGGCCAGTACCAGCACTTCAAGGCCATCGCGGAAGCCTCGGGCGACCTGCCCATCGTGCTCTACAACGTGCCTGGTCGCAGCGTGGCCGACATGTCGGTTGACACCACCCTTCGTCTGGCCCAGATCGACGGCATCGTCGGCATCAAGGACGCCACCGGCAACATCGAGCGGGCGCAATGGCTCATTCGCGAAGCGCCCGAAGGTTTTGCCATCTATTCCGGTGACGACCCGACCGCCGTGGCCTTGATGCTGTGCGGTGGCCACGGCAACATCAGCGTGACGGCCAATATTGCGCCGCGCCTGATGCATGAGTTGTGCGTGGCGGCCATGGCCGGTGACGCCAGACGCGCCATGGACATCCAGTTCCGACTGATGCCTGTGCACAAGCACCTGTTCGTCGAATCCAACCCGATTCCACTCAAGTGGGCGATGGCCCGCATGGGTCTGTGCGGACCGGCGATGCGCCTGCCTCTCACACCCATGGCCGCTGCGTACGAGTCCATCGTGGAAAGCGCCCTGCAGGACAGCGGCCTGATCGCCTGAACCTCTGCGACCTGTCAGACTCCTACCTGCCATCCTCTGAACAACCGAGTCCATTCATGCTTCCATTGAACGCGTCAACGCCCATCTCCCGCCCGCAGGTTGACACCGGCGCCACGCCCTTGCGCGCCACGCTGATTGCCATCACCGCCGCAGCCCTGTTCAGCGGCTGCACCGTGCTTCAGGAAGACAAGATCGACTACAAGAGCGCGCAACGCGGCAGCACCCTGGAAGTGCCCCCTGATCTGACCCAGCTCAACCGCGACAACCGCTTCAACGTGCCAGGCGCGACGGTCACGGCCAGTGGCTTCGAAGCGGGCCAACCTGCGCAGCCGGGTGGCAGCACAGCGGCCTCCACCGTCGGCGACGTGCGCATCGAGCGAGCGGGCAGCCAGCGCTGGCTGGTGGTGGACCGCCCGGCCAATGCACTCTGGGAACCGGTGCGTTCCTTCTGGCAAGAGAACGGCTTTGTGCTGGAACTCGATCAGGAAGCGCTCGGCATCATGGAAACAGACTGGGCCGAAAACCGTGCCAAGTTGCCGCAGGATTTCATCCGCCGCACACTGGGCCGGGTGCTTGACTCGTTCTACTCCACTGCGGAACGCGACCGTTTCCGCACCCGTCTGGAACGCACACCTTCAGGCGGCACGGAGATCTACATCAGCCACCGCGGCATGATCGAGGTCTACACCAACACGCAGAAGGAAGACACCCGTTGGCAGCCCCGGCCGGCTGACGTGGAGCTGGAAACCGAGTTCCTGCGCCGGCTGATGGTTCGACTGGGCGTGAGCGAAGCACAATCCCAGGCCGTCACGGCCACCGCACCTGTGGTGGCTGCGGCGCGTGTGACCACGGCCAACAACGTGCCCGTGATGCAGTTTGAAGATGGTTTTGACCGCGGCTGGCGCCGGGTGGGCCTGGCACTGGACCGCACCGGTTTCACCGTCGAGGATCGCAACCGCAGCCAGGGAATTTACTTCGTCCGGTATGTGGAGCCACGCGCCGACAAGGGTCAGCCAGGATTGATCAGCCGGGTGTTTGGCGCCTCCAGAGCCGAAAATGCGCCGGTGCGCTACCGGGTGTCGGTGGTCAGCGCCGACAACATCACCACTGTGACCGTGCTTTCCAGCGAGGGGAAGCCCGACAGTTCGGCGAACGCGCAGCGCATCCTGACACTTCTGGCCGACGACCTCAAGTAAGGCACCGGATGCCGCGTCCCATGAAAAAACCGCCCGTGTGGCGGTTTTTTCATGGTGAGCCCTCGGCACTGAGGGCATGTGACAACCTGACGATGCTGGCGACAGGTTCAGGTCACCCGCAAGTTCCGTGGCATCGCAGAAGGATGCGCCTGAGCGGCAATCACTGCGCCTGCTTTTTCGCAGCCTCGGCGGTCGCCTTGGCAGCATCGGAGGCCCGTTGTGCAGCCTCCTCCGCTGCCTCGGCAGCGGCAGCGCCCGCTTCCTTGGCCGCCTTCATTGCCGCCTCACCGGCCTCGGTCGCGCTTTCTGCAATGGCACCTGTCGCCTCCTTGGCAAGCTCCGCACCATCTTTGGCCGCTTCTTTGGTTGCCTCTGTGACGGCCGCCGCACCTTCCTTGACTTCTTCCGCTGCCTCGGATGTGGCGTTCCTGGTGGACTCAACGGTTGTTGGCACAACCACCGTCGGCTCTTCCGGTTTGCTGCAGGCAGACATGGCCGTGGCGGTCAACAAAGCGGCGAACAAGATGGCTGTTTTCATGGCAAAGGCTCCCTTGAATGAAATGACGCGGCCAGATGATACGCCCGAAGGGCGCTGGCATCACCCAGCCAACCAACGCTTTCATTTCTTACGCATTTCTTCGAGATGTGCTCATGCACGCACGCTGCGACGCCCTCTACAGACCCAAGGTGCTTGCCGGAAATGAGGGTGACGCCTTGTGCCATGCGGCATCCAGACGCTCGCCCAGCGCCACGCGCCGGGCCGGGTCGAAGGTAGCGACCACCACGTTGTGTTTCAAGTCCAGTCTCTCCATAGTCCATTGGGAGGTCCACAGGGCACTGGGCAGCTCACCTCCTGTCCCTCTGCCTGTGGCACGGGCCTCGACCAGATGCGACCACATCACGCGCCACTGCACAAACCGGGGATGGTGTTGCTGAAGCACGGAAAAGTCCTGTGCCAGCAGATGCAGCGAGCGCCCGCTGGCCGACCAAGCCTGCATCGATTCGATCACCGAGCGCTCACCCAGGGGCCAGTCGGCGAAGTCCGGGTCGCACCACACCATCTTCACCCAGCCCTCGGATGCAGCGGCAGCGATGGCTTGTCGCACCAGATCAACGAACGCACGGCGACCCAATATGCGCCCCTCGGGCAGAGAGGGGTTGTCGAGGGCCTGGTCAGTGGCTGGATTCATGAGTCAAACCTCGCTGATCTGTGCGGGGGTCAGGTTCAGTCTGGATCGGTGAGCTGCAGCCAGCCGGCCTCAAACCACTCCTGCAGCAAAGCCAGCGCAGCGGTGCTTGCTTTGCGCACGTCGCTTGCGGCGAGCTGTCGCTGGTCGGCCAGACGACGCATGAGCCGGGCATCTGCCCCGCCCGCCCGAAAACCCTCTCCATTGATGAACACATGGCGATCGTCGTACATCATGCGGGTTCGGCGGTCCAGGTGCAAGGCCCGGGGCGACCAGGCGCCAGCGGGTTGGTCGAACCACACGCGCGGCTTGGGCTCCGTCATGACCTCGCCCAGCGCACAGGCCAGTGTCTGGCGTTGGGCCAGCAGCCGCTGCAAGGCGTCGGCCGCAAAGGCCTCCAGCGCCGACGGCATGGCAGCGGGCGTCGACGTGGCAGGCTGGTTCCGATCGGCGTAGAGCGTGGTGTCTTCAAATTCATCGGCCATGCGCTGAAGCAGCTCACCGGCCAGGCCGCCGCGCTGCGGGACCCGGAAACCGATCGAATAGGTCATGCAATCGCCGCCCACGGCCACACCGTCGTGGGCCCACCGAGGCGGCAGGTAGAGCATGTCGCCCGGGCCGAGCAGGTGCTCTTCTTCGGCTTCGAAGTGACTCAGTATCTTCAAGGGCACATCCGGCTCCAGCGACAGGTCTTTCTGCCGACCAATGCGCCAGCGGCGTTGTCCGCTGACCTGAAGCAGGAACACGTCGTAGCTGTCAAAGTGAGGCCCGACGCCGCCGCCATCGCTGGCCCAGGAAATCATCAGGTCGTCGAGCCGCGCGTCCGGCACAAAACGGAATCTCTGAAGCAAAGCGTGGGCGGCATCCAGATGGGTATCCACGCCCTGAACCAGTAGCGTCCAGCCCTTTTTCTTCAACGGCGGAAAGGCGCGGGGCGAAAAAGGTCCGTGCCGGAGCGTCCAGCCAGCATCCTTGTGTTCAATCAACCGTGACTCCACCGCGTCGTCTGCGGTCATGGCAAACAGCGCCTGGCGGCTCAGCAATGGTGCGAAGTCAGGCAGTGCGTCGCGGATCAACAGGGGCTTCTTCTGCCAATGACGCTGCATGAAGCGGGCCGGGGACAGGCCACCCAGCAATGCAGAAGGCTCATGGGGTGACGGGGCAATGGGACTGGTGGCGCGGACGGGTGTCATGGGACAATTGTCGGATGAAAATTTCTGAACAATGCGTGGTCGCGTTGACCTGGACGCTCAAAGACACATTGGGTGAAGAACTCGATACGCTCGACGAGCCGGTCGAGTTCCTGGTTGGCGGAACCGATCTGCTCGACAAGATAGAAGATGCGCTGCAGGGTCATGTCGCCGGGGACACGATTGAACTGCACCTGGAACCACAGAACGCGTTTGGTGACTACGACGATCGCCTGCTTTTTCTTGAACCCCGCCACCTGTTCCCCGAGCACATCGAAGAAGGCATGGGGTTTGAAGGGCTCCCTGAAGGCGGCAACTCCGCGGCACCGAAGGATCGACTGTACTTCGTCAGCGACATCTACCCAGAGCATGTTGTGCTCGATGGCAACCACCCTCTGGCGGGCATTGCCTTGCGCATCAAGATGAAGGTGCATGCCGTTCGCGAGGCCACATTGAACGAAGTCGGACTGGGCACGCTGGGCACGGGCTTCTTCCGTATGCAGCTCGACCCCAGCCGGCCTTCTGGCGAAGGCGAAGACCCTTCACCAGGATCCCGCACACTTCATTGAAGGCCATGGCTTGGGCTGCCGCGCACAGCCCGGCCAGCCATGCCCGCGTCATCGATGCATGGGGTCGCTTCGGCAAGGCGGGCGCTTGGCCGCGCCCGTCCGGGATGGTGCCTATCCCCGTCCCGTCGATCCGTAACCACCTGAACCGCGCTCGCTGGCCTCCGCAAAGTCGTTCACCACACGAAAGCTCGCCTGCACCACGGGCACGATCACCATTTGCGCGATGCGCTCCATGGGTTCGATCGTGAATGGCACATCGCTGCGGTTCCACGCACTGACCATCAATTGCCCCTGGTAATCGCTGTCGATCAGGCCAACCAGATTGCCCAGCACAATGCCGTGTTTATGACCCAGCCCGGAGCGCGGCAGGATCATGGCCGCGAAGCCCGGGTCGGCCAGATGAATGGCCAGACCGGTGGGCACCAATTGCCAGGCATTGGGTGCCAGCGTCAGCGGCGCATCCAAGCATGCCCTCAGATCCAGCCCGGCGCTGCCGGGGGTGGCGTAGGCTGGCGGCTGCTCGCGCAGGCGTTCGTCAAGAACTTTGAGATCGATGTGCATGGTTGCGGAAGCACCTCCAGCGTTCATTCTGCCGCTCGCTTGATCGCCTCTTCCAGCGCCTTGGCAGGGTCTTCCTCCGCCGCGGACTGTGGCTGACCGGGTGTGGCGTCGCTGCCCTCCGCTCCAGGCTCGGGGAGGCCGAAGTCTGGCGCAGGCATCGGCTCGTCAAAGCCCTGCAAGTCCTGCATGTTGTTGAGCATGTCGGTGACAGCCGCGTCGTCCACCACAGCCTCCTTGTCCAGATTGCCTGTGACGATGCCCGGGTTGAACAGAATGACACCGACCATGATGAGCTGAAGGATGATGAAGGCGATCGATCCCTTGTAGATCTGCGCGGTCGTCACCGCCTTGATGCGCTTGCCGGTGATCACGTCATCGTAGTCGTTGCGGGCCGCCACACTGCGCAAGTAGAACAGCGCGAAGCCGAACGGCGGCGTGAGGAACGAAGTTTGCAGGTTCATGGCCAGGATGATGCCGAACCAGATCAGGTTGATGTCGAGCTTCTCAGCCACCGGCGCCAGCAGTGGAATGACAATGAAGGCAATTTCGAAGAAATCGATGAACATGCCCAGCACGAAGACCAGCGCGTTCACGAACAGCAGAAAGCCCAGTTGCCCACCCGGCAGTTTGTCGAACAGGTGCTCGACCCAGATGTGACCGTCGGCCGCATTGAAGGTGAAGCTGAACACGGTCGAGCCGATCAGGATGAACATCACGAAGATGGCCAGCTTGGTGGTGTTCTCCAGCGCCTGCTTGAGCAGGCTGAAAGACAGCGTGCGGCGGGCGCCGGCCATGATCAGGGCGCCCAGGGCGCCCATGGCGCCACCCTCGGTGGGTGTGGCAATGCCAAGGAAGATCGTTCCCAGCACAAGGAAGATCAGCACCAGCGGCGGGATCAACACGAAGGTGACGCGCTCGGTCAGTCGGGAGAGCAGACCGATCTTGAACAACCGATTCACCAACGCCAGGCCCAGCGCCAGAAAAGCACCGATGGTGGTGGACAAAATAAACACCTCATCGCGCGGCGCCGGCAGTTCCCGGCCCAGCCATGGGTTCATCACACTCTCGTGAATTTGCGCCCAGCCCACGCTGACCACCGCACAGATGGCCAGCAGCAGCACCAGCGAGCGGTGGCCACTGGAACCATTGGGTTCGCTGTAGATACGGGCTTCGGGTGGCAAGGCCGGCACCCAGCCTGGCTTCACCAGTGCAACGACCACAATGAACAGCAGATACAGGCCGACCAGCATCAAGCCGGGTACCAGCGCACCAGCGTACATGTCCCCCACCGAACGGCCGAGCTGGTCGGCCAGCACGATCAACACCAGCGAGGGCGGCAAGGCCTGAGCCAGCGTGCCTGAAGCGGTGATGGTGCCGGTGGCGATGGTGCGGTTGTACCCGTAGCGCAACATGATCGGCATGGCGATCAGGCCCATGGAGATCACCGAAGCGGCCACCACGCCCGTGGTCGCAGCCAGCAATGCACCCACCAGCACCACGGCAATGCCCACGCCGCCGCGCAGCGGACCAAAAACCTGGCCCACCGTCTCCAGCAGGTCTTCGGCCATACGGCTGCGCTCCAGGATGATGCCCATCAGCGTAAAGAACGGAATCGCCAGCAGCGTGTCGTTCTGCATGATGCCGAAGACCCGCAGCGGGAGTGCCTGGAACAGGTTGGAGGGAAACAGCCCCAGCTCCATGCCAATAAAGCCAAAAAACAGGCCTGTGGCGGCCAGCGAGAATGCCACCGGAAAACCCGCCAGCAGAAAGATCAGCAGGCCCGCGAACATCACGGGCACAAAATTCTGAGTCAGCAGTTCAATCATGTCGCGGCTCCTGCGCGACGCGCTTTTTCGTCGGCGGCAATTTGTTCGGCCAGCAGTTCCGCCTCGGAAGGCCCGGTGTGGCTCAAGACATCGGGCCCTTGACCTGTGATGAACGCGAACCGCTTGATGAGCTCAGACACGCCCTGGATGAACAGCAGCGTGAAGCCCAGTGGAATGAGGCCGTACACCGGCCAACGGATGAGGCCACCCGCGTTCGACGACATTTCGCCCGTGTTCCATGCGCGCTCGAACAACGGCCAACCCAGCGTGGCCATCATGTAGCACATGGGAAAGAGGAAAACGATGATGCCGGCGACGTCGATCCAGTTGCGCGTGCGCGGGCTGAACTTGCTGGAGATGAAATCGATGCGGACATGGGCATTGCGAAGGAAGGCATAGCCACCGCCAAGCATGAACACGGCCGCAAACAGGTACCACTGGATTTCAAGCAATCCGTTGGAGCTGACGTTGAACACCTTGCGCACAATGGCGTTGCCGGCGCTGATGACCGTGGCGGCCAGGATGAGCCACATGGCTCCTTTGCCGATCAGATCGCCGATGGCGTCAATGAGGCGTGAGATTCTGAGCAATAACGACATGATGGTCCCTTGGACGCAAATGCTTGTGCGGGTGCTTGAAGCGACACGCGAGTCTACGTGGCAGACATGGACGAGGACTGAAGAACGGCTGACGGCAGCAGCCACGTCTGCGACTGGCGGGGCACGGTAACCGATCAAAAAACCCCGCAGGTGCGGGGTTTTCTGATCGGACTGAAGGGCCGATTACAGGCTGGCAGACTGCATGTAGCGATCGAACTGGGCTTCGGTGAAACGGAACCAGAGGTTCTGATCCTTGCGGAAGGCCGAGTAGTCGTCGTAAATCTTCTTCCACTTCGCGTTCTTGCTGCTGATGTCCGAATAGAGCGCCATCGAATTCTTGAAAGCAGCGTCCATGACCGCCTTGGGGAACGGCAGCACCTTGGTGCCCGAAGCCACGAGCTGCTTGAGGGCGCCCGGGTTCAGTGCGTCGTACTTGGCCTGCATGGTGGTGTGCGCGATGGCAGCAGCGCATTCCACAATGGCCTTGTTCTCTGGCGACAGGGCAGCATAGGCCTTGTTGTTGATGTACAGCGAGAGCTGTGGGCCACCTTCCCACCAGCCAGGGTAGTAGTAGTTGGGTGCGACCTTGTTGAAGCCGAGCTTCTGGTCGTCGTAAGGGCCAACCCACTCGGTGGCGTCGATGGTGCCTTTTTCCAGCGCCTGGTAGATCTCGCCGCCGGGAATGTTCTGTGGCACGCCGCCCATGGTGGTGAGCACCTTGCCGGCGAAACCGCCGATGCGCATCTTCAGGCCCTGGATGTCGGCAAGGCTCTTGATTTCCTTGCGGTACCAGCCACCCATTTGTGCACCGGTGTTGCCCATGGGGAAGTTCACAATGTTGTAGCCCTCGTAGAACTCGCGCATCAGCTTCATGCCGTTGCCTTCGTACATCCACGCGGTCATCTGGCGGCTGTTGAGGCCGAAGGGAATGGCGCAGTCCAGAGCAAAGGTGTCGTCCTTGCCGAAGAAGTAGTACGGCGCGGTGTGTGCGCACTCCACGGTGCCTTCCTGCACGCCATCAACCACGCCGAACGCGGGCATGAGCTCACCGCCCGGATGCACCGAGACCGAGAACTTGCCGCCGGACATTTCGCCGACCTTCTTGGCGAAAACTTCTGCCGCTCCGTAGATGGTGTCCAGCGCCTTGGGGAAGCTGGAGGCCAGACGCCAGCGAATGGCGGCCTGGGCGTGAACCGCAGGTGCGGCCCCTGCTGCCAGCACGCCGGCGATGCCTGCGTGCTTGATGAGTGAACGACGATCCATATCGATTGACTCCGTGGTTGGTATGGGAAAGACCCGACCCGGTGATCCAGGCAGGTGACTCGATAGTCAAGGGGAATTGTAGGAACGGGGTCACCATGACCGGTGGGGGTTTTCCCTCGAAAACGGGTGCCTGAGGGTGAGTATTCAGCCTCTTGCAAGCTTCGAAACAGGACCGGTCCCCGCGTCACGCCACCGCTCAGATGCGAAACCGAAAACCCCGCTCATGCCGTGCAAAGGCAAGGCCGAGGTGATGCAAGATCACCATGAAGGCCACGAAAGGCCGGCACATTCAGCAGATGAGATGCGAATGCGGGCCGTCTTGAGCAGGTTCAGGCCACCACTTTCAGGCCAGGAGAAGCGTCAACGATGGCTGAGAATCGCTCGCGCACCGAGCGCTCGATGCCCTCAGCGTCGAGACCCACCATGCTCAACAGCTTGGCGGGGTCCCCATGCTCGATGAAGACGTCGGGCAAACCCAGTGTCAGCACCGGCAGTGTAAAACCCTCGGCCTGCAAGGCTTCGAGTACGGCGCCGCCGGCCCCACCTTGCACGCAGCCCTCTTCGACCGTGACGATCGCCTGATGCGTGCGGGCCAGTTCAAGAAGCAGCTCCACGTCGAGCGGTTTGACCCACCGCATGTTGGCCACGCTCGCTCCCAGCTTCTCTGCCGCCTTGAGGGCGGGATAGAGCAAGGTGCCGAACGCCAGAATGGCCACGCTCCGGCCCTGGCGTCGAATTTCCCCCTTGCCGTAGGGCAAGCCTTCCAGGGTGGCGGGCACAGCCACGCCGGCGCCTGCACCGCGCGGATACCGCACGGCGACGGGATGGTTCTGTTCGTGCGCGGTGGAAAGCAGCTGGCGACACTCGGCCTCATCCGCGGGACATGCCAGCGCCATGTTCGGGATGCATCGCACAAAAGCAATGTCGTAGGCCCCCGCATGGGTCGCACCGTCGGCGCCCACCAGACCGGCTCGGTCCAGAGCAAACACCATCGGAAGATTCTGTAGCGCGACATCGTGGATCAACTGATCGTAGCCACGCTGCAGGAAGGTTGAATAAATGGCCACCACCGGCTTCAATCCTTCGCAGGCCAAGCCGGCAGCAAAGGTCACCGCGTGCTGTTCGGCAATGCCCACGTCGAAATAGCGGTCCGGGAAGCGGCGCTCGAACTCGACCATGCCAGAGCCTTCGCGCATGGCAGGCGTGATGCCCACCAGTTTGGGATCGGCAGCCGCCATGTCGCAAAGCCATTGCCCGAACACCTGCGTGAAGGTGGTCTTGGGCGTGCTCGTTGGTGGCTTCAAGCCCACGGCCGGGTCGAACTTGCCAGGGCCGTGGTAAGCGATGGGATCGGCTTCGGCGAGTTTGTAACCTTGGCCTTTGCGCGTGACCACATGGAGGAACTGGGGACCGCTACCGGCCTCCAGCAACTGCCTGATGTTTTCCAGCGTGGGAATCAGCGATTCAAGGTCATGGCCATCGATGGGGCCGATGTAGTTGAAGCCGAACTTCTCGAAAAGCGTGGCGGGCACCACCATGCCCTTGGCGTGCTCTTCCAGCCGCTTGGCCAGCTCGAAGAGGGGGGGTGCGTTCTTCAGCACCTGCTTGCCCACGTTCTTGGCGGCGGCGTAAAACTGCCCGCTCATGAGTTGGGCCAGGTAACGGTTCAAGGCACCCACGGGCGGTGAAATCGACATGTCGTTGTCATTGAGCACCACCAGCAAGCGGCCCTCGGCCACGCCCGCGTTGTTCAGGGCCTCGAACGCCATGCCTGCGGTCATGGCGCCGTCGCCGATGATGGCCACGGCATTGCGGTCCTCACCCTTGATCCGGGCCGCCTGCGCCATGCCCAGCGCAGCCGAGATGCTGGTGGACGAATGGGCGGTGCCAAAGGTGTCGTATTCACTTTCACTGCGGCGAGGGAACCCGCTGATGCCGTCGAGCTGCCTGAGCGTGTGCATCTGGTCACGTCGGCCGGTCAGGATCTTGTGTGGATACGTCTGGTGCCCCACGTCCCAGACCAGCCGGTCATCAGGCGTGTTGAACACGTAGTGCAAGGCCACCGTGAGCTCCACGGTACCCAGGTTGGAACTCAGGTGGCCACCGGTGCGCGCCACACTCTCCAGCAGGTAACTGCGCAACTCGTCGGCCAACGGATGCAACTGGGCGCGGGTGAGTAGCCGCAGGTCGGCGGGCGATTCGATCGTGGACAACAAAGATGACATGGGACTGCGCGTGGATCGCTGTTCGAATGGCGGTTCAACAATCGCGTCGGCCGACCCAGTCGGCGAGCGAGTGAAGAACATCGCGATGGACAAGACCGGTCTGGCTCAGGGCATCATGGGCCTCGGCGAGCGCCCGGTCGGCGTATTGCTGGGCCGATTCCAGCCCCATCAGTGAAACGAAGGTGGGCTTGTCGCAGGCAGCATCCTTGCCCGCAGTCTTGCCCAGCTTGGCGGAATCGGCGGTGACGTCCAGTATGTCGTCAACCACTTGAAAAGCCAGCCCAAGGCTGGCACCAAAGCGTTGCAGCTGGGCAGTGGCTTCGCTGCTGACTTGCCCGGTGGCAGCCCCCATCATGACACTGGCCTGCAGCAGCGCCCCCGTCTTGCGGCGGTGCATGGCTTCCAGCGAGGGCAGATCGAGCGACTTGCCCACACTGGCCAGGTCCACCGCCTGACCACCGGCCATGCCATCCGCACCCGCCGACAGCGCCAGCAGGCGGCACAGCGCAACAGACAGGCCAAGCGGCACGCTGGCGTCGCCGGGCACCAGCAGTTCAAAGGCCAGTGCCTGCAGGGCATCGCCTGCAAGCAAGGCCTGGGCCTCGCCAAACTTCACATGCACTGTCGGCTTGCCTCGCCGCAACACATCGTTGTCCATGCAGGGCATGTCGTCATGGACCAGGGAATAGGCATGGATCAGTTCCACCGAACAGGCGGCCCGCATGGCCGCAGCCGCATCGCCGGAAACGGCTTCACTGGTGGCCAGCACCAGCAAGGGACGCAATCGCTTGCCACCGTCAAGCACGGCATAACGCATGGCATCACCCAGACCGGCCGGTGCACCAGGCAGCACCCAGTTCGACAGCGCCGTTTCCACCGCCTGCTGGGCCTGCGCGCGCCACGCGACGAATGAGGCGTTTTCAGATGTTCTGGCGTTCACGTGGCGTCCCAGGGTTTGAGTTCGCCACCTTCGAGCACCTTGATCTGCTTGTCCACCGCCTCCAGTCGATCACGACAGAAAGCCAGCAAGGCAGCGCCTCGCTGGTAACGCTCAAGCAACTGGTCCAGTGGCAGTTGTCCGGCTTCCAGTTGCGCCACCAATTGCTCCAGCTCTTCAAGCGCAGCCTCGTAGCTGGCGGCGGGCTCGGACGCCTGGGCAGGTCTGGCAAGCGATTTTGAGGTTTTGGTCGGAGGTGCTGTCGTCATCGGGGAGTTTGTCAACCGGGCCACGGGCCTCGTGAACGTCAACCAAGGCAAGGCCGGGTGCCACCTGATTGAAACGTGATCTCGGGAATTTTATCCCTCCGCCACCATCGAAGCCGATTCTGCAGGCGACACCCTGCCCGTCGGGCGCGTTTCTTGCTGCGTCATTTCGCCCCACCTGTACAATCCGCCCTTTTTTCTTCTACGACGGACAATCATTGTCCGGAGGGACGCACCACTTCACCCTTCCCGCGCGAATTCGATCTTCGACCAGCGCTTACCCTGCCCCTTCATAGGGGGAGTCTCTAGGTCACGACCACCATGTCTGATTTAAGTCTTCAATTTCAGCAGGCCAGAAGCCAACTCCCGGTTTCCAGCTATTTTGACCAGGCGCTGTTCCAGCGCGAACTGGAAACGATCTTTCAGCGCGGGCCCCGGTATGTGGGGCACGCCAACGCAGTGCCCAACGTGGGCGATTACCAGACGCTGCAGCATGAGGGCGAAGGCCGCGCGCTGGTGCGCACGGCCCAGGGCGTGGAGCTTGTCTCCAATGTCTGCCGCCACCGGCAGGCCGTGATGCTCAAGGGTCGGGGCAATCTGGCTGAGCAGAAGGCCGGCCACGCGGGCGGTCAGATCGTGTGTCCGCTGCATCGCTGGACCTACAGCGGCGGGCAACAGGCGCCACTCGGCTCCCTGCTGGGAGCGCCGCATTTTGCGCAAGACCCCTGCCTGAACCTGAAGCGCTACCCGCTGCGCGAGTGGAATGGCCTGCTGTTCGAGGACAACGGCCGGGATATCGAGGCCGATCTGGCGGGCATGGGGCCACGCGCCGCGCTCAGCTTTGAAGGCATGGTGCTCGACCACGTGGAATTGCACACCTGCAACTACAACTGGAAAACCTTCATCGAGGTCTACCTCGAGGACTACCATGTCGGCCCCTTCCACCCGGGCCTGGGCAATTTCGTGACCTGCGAAGACCTGCGCTGGGAGTTCAAGCCGGAATTTTCGGTACAGACCGTGGGTGCCCAGAACCTGGAAAAGAAGGCCGGTAGCCCCGTGTACCAGCGCTGGCACGAGCAATTGATGCAATACCGGGAGGGCAAAATGCCTGAGCACGGCGCCATCTGGCTCACCTACTACCCGCACATCATGGTGGAGTGGTACCCGCACGTGCTCACCGTTTCCACCCTGCACCCCATCAGCGTGGACCAGACGCTCAACCGGGTGGAATTTTTCTACCCGGAGGACATCGCGGCCTTCGAGCGGGAGTTTGTCGAGGCGCAGCGCGCGGCCTACATGGAAACGTGTATTGAAGACGACGAGATTGCCGAACGCATGGATGCGGGACGCAAAGCGCTGCTGGCGCGTGGCGACAACGAGGTGGGGCCCTACCAGAGCCCGATGGAAGATGGCATGCAGCACTTCCATGAATGGTATAGGGAGAGGATGATCCCCCCCGCGCCGCCTTCGGCGTCACCCCCCCAGGGGGGCGTCACCAGCGGCCCGGCAAAGCCGGTTCCGCGGTGACCCTGGACGACGCTGTCCGCGCAGCGGCGACGCTTGGGGGCAACGCGATCCGGCGCCGGGCCGCCCCAAGCCGGATCAGCCCCCTCGGGGGGCAGCGACCCGCGCAAGCGGCGGAGCGTGGGGGCTATTAGTCATGCAGGCCCTGTGGATGCTGCTGGCATCGCTGTTCTTCGCCTCCATGGGTGTGTGCATCAAATTTGCGTCGGTGCACTTCAACAGCTTCGAGATCGTCGCCTACCGGGGGCTGGTGGGCGTGCTATTTCTGATCGGGTTCACGCGCATGCGGGGGGTGACGCTCGGCACTTCGGTGCCCATGATGCATTTCTGGCGCAGTGTGGTCGGCGTGATTGCTCTGACGGCGTGGTTTTATGCCATTGCCGCGCTGCCGCTGGCCACCGCTGTGACCCTCAACTACATGAGCAGCGTGTGGATCGCCGCCTTCCTTGTCGGCGGTGCGGTGCTCACCCAGGGCAGCAATGCCCCGATCCGACGGCAGGGCCCGCTGTTTCTTACCGTGTTGGCCGGTTTCGCCGGCGTGGCCATGATGCTGCGTCCCACGCTCAACAATGACCAGGCAGTGGGTGCGCTGGTGGGTCTGCTCTCGGGCATCTTCTCCGCTTTTGCCTACCTGCAGGTCGCGTCACTGTCCCGCGCGGGCGAGCCAGAGAGCCGAACCGTCTTCTACTTTTCGGTGGGTGCTGTGGTCGCTGGCGGGCTCGGCATGCTGTTTGTCGGAGCCAGTGCATGGCATTGGCCGAGCGCGCTCTGGTTGCTGCCGATCGGGCTGCTCGCGGTGATGGGTCAGCTTTGCATGACGCGCGCCTACTCGCGTGGTGCCACGATGGTGGTGGCGAACCTGCAGTACTCAGGCATCGTGTTCGCAGGCATCTACGGACTGGCTTTCTTCGGCGATGTGCTGCCACTGATGGGCTGGGCCGGCATGGCCCTCATCATCGTCAGCGGCATCGCCGCCACGGTGCTGCGTTCGCGCGCGGTGCCCAATGCGCCGGCCGAAGACCATTGATGCCCGCCTGATTTCGTGAAAACCTGCGCAGGCGTCTGCCCGCAGTAACGCTTTGGTGGCATGGCCACATTGCGCCTCGTGCGGGACAATCCCGGGCATGCATACCACCCTGATCACCGCTGAGACGCTCCAGGCGTTGCTCAACAGCAGCCTGCCACCGAGGGTCTTCGATTGCAGTTTTGATCTGACCGACCCAGCCAAAGGTCGCGCGCAGTACGAAGAACAGCACATTCCAGGCGCCCGGCACGCCGACCTGAACCTGCACCTCAGCGCCCACGGCGCTGACGCAAGTGAGGGCAGGCACCCCCTTCCCTCTCGCGGACAGTTCGCTGGCTGGCTCGGAGGGACCGGACTGACCCCAGATCAACAAGTGGTTGTCTACGACCGCCAGGGAGCGAATTACTGCGGGCGCCTATGGTGGATGCTGAAATGGGTCGGGCACGAAGCAGTGGCCGTGCTGGATGGCGGACTTCCCGCCTGGCTGGCCACCGGCGCTCCCACCGAATCAGGCACCGGCCCCGCAGCGATTCCAGCCACGGACTACCCTTTGCGGGACGCACTGGTGAAAACCATCGACACCGCCACCCTCGTGAAGCGCATCGGCCAGCCGACCTTGACCCTCGTCGATGCACGCGCGTCGGCCCGGTTCCGCGGCGAAATGGAGCCGCTTGATCCCGTGGCGGGTCACATACCGGGTGCATTGAACCGGCCTTTTTCAGACAACCTGCTGCCCGATGGCCGGTTCAAGCCGGCCGAGGTGTTGCAGGCCGAGTTCAAGACCTTGCTGGCCGGTCGTGACGTGCAAGGGGTGGTCCACCAGTGCGGCAGTGGCGTCAGCGCGATTCCGAACCTGCTGGCCATGGAGCTTGCCGGCCTTGGACGCACCACGCTGTATCCCGGCAGCTGGAGCGCATGGTGCAACACGCCGGGCACACCACGTGCCAAGAGTTAAGTCTGCGCGGAGCTGGTCGATAAATCTGCAGGCGCCCGGCATGCCGGAGCGCAAGAAATAGGCCGCGGGGACAACAGCGTACAGAACACCACGAGCACCGACCCCCGTGAAACCCATCGAGACAAGCACCCCGCCGCTTCAAGAAGCGCAGGCCATCGACCGGCAAAGCGAGTCGTTGGGATGGATTGCACTCCTGATCAGCCTGGCGGCGACCATCTTGGTGCCATTGGTTTACTTCACCACTTCCAACCAGCTGGAAACAGTGGTCACGGCGCTGATGGCACTGTCTAGCTGGACCTGCTGGGTGTTCTTTCGACTGGGCCTTCGCAGGTACATGGCCCATGCCCTCGTGTTCTCGGTGATGGTTGTGGCGGTCGTGGGTGTCGTGGCATTCGGATCGGTGCGAACCAGCTCCAGCTTCCTTTTCGTGGGCGCGGTCGCCGCTGCCGGCATTTTCATGGGTCGAAAGGCCCTTGTCGCTGCGGTGGCGTTCAGTGTGATTTCCTTGGGCGGTCTGATCGCAGCTGAAGCCAACGGCCTTCTTCGCCTCGCTGATTTTCAGGTCGGCCTCAAGAACTGGTGGACACTGTCGATCACATTGGTCGTGGTGGCTGCCATGGTCTACTACAGCCGCCTGCAGCTTGAAACGACGTCGGCCGAACTGAGCAATGAGCTGGAACGCAGGAAGCGCACAGAAAAAAAGCTCGACCTCAATCAGGAACGCTTTGCTCGCATCTTTCGGACCAGCCCAAGCCCGATGATCGCGCAGTCGGCAAGAACCGGTGCCATCCTGGATGTAAACCCCGCGTTTGAGCGCTGCTACGGCTATGCGCGTGAGGCCGTGCTGGGTCAGTCGGACGAAATGCTCTGGGCCCAACCCGAGCAACGTGTGGCCTACGCCGCTCGCCTGTTCGAATTGCGTCAGGTACAGCTGTTTCGATGCACCGGATTGCGTGCGGATGGCAGCACCTTCGAGGCCCATGTTTCCAGCGAAATGGGCAATGACCGGGAGGACAAGCTCATCATCACCACCGTGAGTGACATCAGCGAACTGGCGCATGCACTGGAAGAGCTGCGTCGATCGGAAGAGCGGTTTGCGAAGGCTTTCAACTTCAGCCCGCTGAACATGACCATCACGCGGGTGTCGGATGGCTCCTTCATTGAAGTCAACGAAGGTGCCGATCGCGTGCAGGGCTTTTCGGCCCAGGAACTCAAGGGCAAGAGCACCCTGGAAGTGGGCTCATGGCTCACACAGGCCGATCGGGATGCCTTTGTCTCGAAACTGAGAGGCGAGGGACGCATTCACAACTACGACACCCGCATGCGTCACAAGGATGGCAGGGTGATCGATGCACGGCTATGGGCCGAACTGATCGAAATAGACGGGGAGCCGTGCATTCTTTCCTGCACCGTCGACATCAGCGCCGAGAAACGCCGGGAGGCCCTGTTGCTTGATGTGGCCCGAGGCGTGACCGGCAAGACGGGGGAAGACTTTTTTCCAGCTCTCACCCGGCACATGGCACTGTCACTGGACGCTGACATGGTGATCATGGGCGAATTGAGGTCTGAGCAAAAAATCAAGACCCTTTCGGTCTGGCGTGAGGGCGGGCAAAGCCGAAATTTCAATTTCGCCCCCCAGCACACACCCTGCGACCAGGCGCTTCGTGAGGCAGGCCTCTGTGTGCACACAGAGCAACTGGCTGCCCGGTTTCCCGACGGCACGTCCCTGGTCGCTGCGGGCTTCGAGGCTTACGTGGGACAGTCGATGCGGGATGAGCAAGGCGTGGCCATTGGCGTGCTCAGTGCAATGTGGAAGCGCCCCATCGTGCTCACACCCGAGATGCAGGCCCTGATGTCGATCTTCGCCAGCCGGGCCAATGCCGAACTGCTGCGCCTGAAGCGGGACCGGGAAATCCGGCATCTCAATGAAACACTGGAGGTCCGTGTGAGGGAGCGCACCGCCGACCTGCAACGCCTCAACAGTGAGCTCGACTCGTTCGCCTATTCGGTGTCACACGATCTGAAGTCGCCACTGCGTTCGATCGATGGCTTCACGCAGATCCTGAGCGATCACCTTGCTGGTCGCCTCACCGAGGAAGAGCAGGCTCTGTTCGATCGGATCCTCGCTTCAACCCACCGCATGAGCAACCTGATTGCCGACATGTTGGCGCTCGCCCGGGTGAGTCAGGGCAAGCTGCAACTCCAGACCGTCGACCTCAGCTGCATGGTGCGTGACATCCTGGAACAGGAACTGGCCAGGCAACCCGAACGCAAGGTGGAGCTACGCATCAAGCCAGGGCTCAGCGCGCGATGTGACGCCCGCCTCACACGGATTGCGCTGGAGAATCTGCTGGTCAACGCCCTGAAATACACCCGCATGCAGGCCTCACCCCTGATCGAGTTCGGACAGTTGGCCACCGTCCCGGGACTGCCGACGGATTTTTATGTGCGCGACAACGGTGTTGGATTCAACATGGCACTGGCCGATCAACTGTTCAAGCCCTTCCAGCGTCTGCACATGCCCGGCGAGTTCGAGGGCACAGGCATCGGGCTGGCCACCGTGCGTCGAATCATTGAGCGCCACGGCGGCAGCATCAGCGGCTACGGCGAACCGGGTGCGGGCGCCACCTTCTCGTTTCACCTTGAACCTGTCTGCCCGCAAGCGATGGCGAACAGAACCACGCCAACCCAAGCCTGAAATTCCACGCCTTCATGGATTACCTTCCCGTCGACGACGACCCGTTGAGCCCCCGCCTGCCCAGCGCCATTGAACAGCAGCAACGTCAGGTCGTGCGCTCACTGTTGCTGACCGTCTGCTGCTTCATGCCTGTCATCTTTCTGGCTCTGCTTGATCGAAGTGGCTTCACGCCCCTGACAGGGGTGGTGGGGGCGATGTGTGTTTTTGTCTTGACCCTCTGGCTGCCCTTTCAAATTGGGCACACGCGGCTGGTGGCGCACTTGCTGATCGGCGGCCTTCTGGCCACCTCCACCATGGCGCTGTACTACGAAGGCACGGTACGCAGTGCGGCTGTGCTGGCCATGATGGCGGGCGTGATCATGGCAGGCACCTTCCTGCCCAAACTGAGCCTGGCGACCGTGGGCGTGTACTGCATCGCGGTGCTGGGCGCCTTCAACTGGATGGAGCAGCAAGGCATGCTTGGGAGCCAAATGCTGCCCGTCACCTGGGTGGTCTGGTTCATCCAGGCGGGCGTGATCGCGGCGATTCTGGTCAGCATGTTTTTTGGCCGCCATCGCCTGATCGAGGCCTACCACAGCCAGGCCCAGAGCCTGCTCAAAGCACAGGTCGCCCAGGAAGGCCTTCGCGCCAGTGAGAAGCGCTTCAAGACGCTGTTCCGGAACAACCCCGCGGCCTGCCTGGTGCAGTCGGTTGAAGCGAAGGTGGTGATCGATGCCAATGATGCTTTCCTGGCACTCACCGGCTACAGGCGGGAAGAGGTGCAAGGGCAACTGCCCCCCTCGCTCTGGGCGGACGCTGACGAGCATCGGCGTTTCCGGGCCCAGCTCAAACAGCACGGAGAGGTTCGCGCCATGCGTGCGCGCAGCCTGCGCAAGGACGGCAGCTGCATTGATGTGCAGATTTCTGCCGAGCTGCTGGAGGAAGGATTTGAGCGCCTTCTGCTGGTGATGGTGCTCGACGTCACCAACGAAGTGGCGTCGCGTGTGGCACTGGAAACATCGCAACAACGCTTCTCCACCGCTTTCAGTTTCAGCCCCCTGGGAACCGTGATCTGCCGATTGCGCGATGGCCAGTACCTGGAGGTCAATGATGCCAACGAGCAGGTGCTGGGCTATCGCGCAGACGAAATGCTCGGACACACCTCGACAGACCTGAACGTTTGGGTGACAGAGACGGAGCACCAGGCCTACACCCGGCAACTCAATGAACACGGAGAGGTTCTTGGTTTTCCCACGCGGCTACGCAACAAGTGGGGAGAGCCCGTTCACGTGAAACTCTGGTCGCGCCGCATCGATCTGGATGGCGAGGCCTGTGAACTGGTCTACAGCGTCAATGTCAGTGAGCAGCAACGCCGGGAAGCCATGTTGATGAGCGTTGCTCGCGGGGTGTCGTCCAAGACCGGCGAGGCGTTCTTCCTTTCGCTCGCCGAACGCCTGGCCGAAGGCATTGGCGCAGATGGCGTGTTGATTGGCGAGCTCGGTCAGAGCGGTGAGCTCGACACGCTTGCCCTGCTACAGGAGGGCGACCTGCAGCCGAATCGGGGCATAGCGCTCGCGCAGACCACCTTGATCGGCATCCTGGCGCAGGAAGAACTGGTCACCATCGATGCGCGTGCGAGTCAGATGGTGTTGAATGTGCCTGCGATGGAACTGGATGCACCACAGACGATGTCGGGTGTGGCGCTGCGCGACCCGGACGGTTCGGCGATTGGTGTGATGGCGGTGGTCTGGCGCGAGCGGCGCGACCCGACGCCCGATGTGCGTGCCCTGCTCACCATCTTCGCCAGCCGCTGCAACGCCGAACTGGTGCGCTTGCGCAGGGACAGGGAAATTCGCCGCCTGCAGGCCACGCTGGAGCATCGGGTGGCGGCGCGCACCCAGCAGCTCGAGTACCTGAACCGCGAACTGGAGAGCTTCTCTTATTCGGTGTCGCACGACCTGAAGTCGCCACTGCGGTCCATGGACGGCTTCACACACGTGTTGCGCGAACAGATGGCCGGTCGACTCACGCAGGAAGACGAGCATCTGATCGCCCGGGTGCAGGGTGCCATCGCCCGCATGAACAGCCTGATCACCGACCTGCTGGCCCTGGCACGCGTGAGCCAGGGGCGCCTGCAGCGCATGGAGGTCAGTCTCACGGATCTGGCAGAGGATGTGGCTCGCCGTCTGTACCACACCGATGCAGGCAGAGAGGTGGAGGTGCGCATCCAACCCAGCCTCACGGCCAATTGTGATGCGCGTATGGCCCACATCGTGCTGGAGAACCTGCTGGGCAACGCCTGGAAATACACCCGCCACCAGACGCCGGCTTTGATCGAGATGGGCAGGGAAGGCACTGGCAGTGGCCCCCCCAGGTTCTACATCCGCGACAACGGCGCAGGTTTTGACATGTCGCGCTCTGATCGCCTGTTCAAGCCCTTCAACCGGCTGCACGCAGTGACCGAATTCGAAGGCTCAGGCGTGGGTCTGGCCACGGTGCGGCGCATCATAGAGCGGCATGGTGGCGACATTGCAGGCTCCGGCGAACCGGGCGGAGGCGCGACCTTCGTCTTCAGTTTCGGCAGCGAAACCACTGGCTGAACTGGCCCACCCCTGCGCCGCTTCGCGTCACCCCCTCAAGGGGGCGATACCTGTGGCCCGGCAAAGCCGGTTCCACGGTATCTCTGGAAAGGGTCATTCGCTCCGGAGGGGAGGTTGGTCCTAGGGCACCGCGGAACCGGCTTTGCCGGGCCGCCAGTGCCGCCCCCTTGAGGGGGTGACGCGAAGCGGCGCGGGGGGGTGCTCAGTGAGCCAACCCGCTCACCAGGGTGACCATGCCGATGCCGGTCAGCAACCAGGCCACTTGTGCCGCCGTTTCGCGCAGACCCAGGCGCTTTTGCAACTGGGGAATCAGATCGGCCAAAGCCACGTAGACGAAGCTGCTCGAAGCGGCAACCAGAAAATAAGGCAGGTAGTCGGCGAGACGGTTGAGCAGAAAGTAGCCCAGCAATCCGCCCACGGCCGTGACCGTTCCGGCCATCGATACCTTCCAGAGCGCGGCACGGGCGGTTCCCGTGGCCTGCCGCAGCACCACCAGATCGCCGATATGGTGAGGCACTTCGTGAGCCAGCACGGCCACCGCCGCAACCACACCCAGGCGCATGTCGGCCATGAAGGCAGAGGCGATCAGGATGCCGTCGCCGAATGCGTGCACGCTGTCGCCAGCCAGAACAGCCCATCCGCCGGCGCGGCCTTCGCCTCTGGCGTGGTGGTGATGCCCGTGGTGGTGACCATGCGCCAGACCCGACGTGGCGTGGTCATGATCATGATCATGGGTGTGATCCTGGTGGTGCTCATGCCCGTGATGCCAGAGCTCGGCTTTGTCCAGCAGGAAGAAGAACACCAGCCCGGCCAGCAGCAGGGCGAACAACTCGTGGGCACCGGCCTCGCTCTCGAAAGCCTCTGGCAACAGGTGCATGAAGGCGGTGGCCATGAGTGCCCCAGCAGCCAGGCTGAGCATGTGCTGGGTGTACCGGGCGAGCACGGAAAAGCCCAGCAAGGCCGCCAGCCACACACTGCCGACACCCGCGGCGATGGTCCCGACCAGGATCGCAAGCAAAGTCATGTTTTTCTGTTCTGTTCAAACTCACATACGGCTCGTACCAGAACCCTGGGCACGGGTGCCGGTCACCTCATCCACGCGATGCCTATTCAGCCACAAAAAAGGGCCACCTCCTGGCGACCCTGTTCAATCCGGCCCCTCACGGCCTGAGCTTGATCAACCCACACCGTGTTGCTTGAACCAGGCCAGTGCACGTTTCCAGCCATCTTCGGCAGGCTCCTTGCGGTAACTGGGCCGGTAGTCGGCATGAAAGGCATGCGGCGCGTCTGGATAGACCACGAAGGTCGACGCCTTGGCGGCGGCGTTGCCGCCAGCCAGTGCGGCCTTCATCTTATCAACCGTGTCAAGCGGGATGCCCGTATCGGCCGCGCCGTACAGGCCGAGCACGGGGCCATGCAGGCCAGCGGCCACATCCACCGGGTGCTTCGGGTTGAGCTCCGAGCTCTGCCCCTCCAGGCGCCCGTACCAGGCCACGCCCGCCTTCACCGCCGGGTTGTGGGCAGCATACAGCCACACCTGACGGCCTCCCCAGCAAAACCCGGTGACACCGAGTTTGCTCACATCGCCACCGTTGGCACCGGCCCATTTCACGGTGGCATCCAGATCGGCCATCACCTGCACGTCGGGCACCTTGGAAACCACTTCAGCGATCAGCTTGGCGATCTCGCCATAGCTCTGCGCGTCACCCTGGCGCACGAACAGTTCAGGGGCAATCGCCAGATAGCCCTCCCTGGCAAAACGACGGGCCGTGTCGGCGATGTATTCGTGAACGCCAAAAATCTCGGACATCACCAGCACCACCGGCAGGCCGGTCTTGCCAGCGGGCGCGGCACGGTAGGCTGGCATCGAATAGCCGTTCACATCGATCATCACCTCGCCCACGGTCAGACCATCAGACGGCGTCTTGATGGCCGTCTGCGCCACCACCGGCAACACGGAGGCGGCATAGCCCACGCCCAGGGCCACCTTCAACGCGGTGCGCCGCGTGGCACCCTCTGCGGTGGACTGGCCGGGCAGAAGCGCTTCGGCATCGCGGGTCAGGTCGGGTGTGAGTTTGCCTGTGAGCATGAGCTTGTCTCCTGGGTTGAAATGAAAGGACTCATTCCGATTCTGACCCGAAGACAAAGTTCTGCAGAAATGGGGTTATGGCGCCCGACCGGGCAGCGCACGTCAATGCACCGTGGGCACCAGGAAGTCCTGACTGATGCGACCACCGAGTTCGTTCACCCGATCGAGGAACTGGGTAAGAAATGCATGCAGGCCGGTGGAGAGGATTTCGTCGATCCGGGCGTATTGCAGGTCGGCCTTGAGCTTGCCTGCGCGACGCAATGTTTCGCCTGAGTGGTCGTTGGCCACCACGCTGAGGTTGCTCACCACCTCATTGAGGCTGGCGGCCAGGCTGCGTGGCATGTCGGCGCGCAGGATGAGAAGCTCGGCCACACGCTCGGGCGTGATCACGTCGCGGTACACCTTGCGGTAGACCTCGAAGCCCGAGACCGATCTCAGGATGGCGCTCCAGTGGTAGAAATCGTATTCCTGATCCAGCTTGCTCGCAGCACCGAAAAAGTCGCTTTGCACGGCATGAAACTTCACATCGAGCAGGCGCGCGGTGTTGTCGGCCCGCTCCAGGAAGGTGCCCATGCGATAGAAGTGGAAGGCTTCGTCCTGAAGCATGGTGCCGATGGCCACGCCGCGGGAAAGGTGCGAACGGAACTTGACCCACTCAAAGAACTGAGAAGGATCACGCTCAAAGTCCTTGCCCTTGAGCATGCGGGTGAGCTCCAGCCATGTCTGGTTCTGGGTTTCCCAGAACTCGGTGGTGAGTGCGCCGCGCACGGCGCGCGCATTCTCGCGCGCAGCGCGCAGGCAGGACACGATGCTGGACGGATTGCCCTCGTCGCGCACCATGAAATCAAGCACGCCGCGCGGGGTAACGGCCTGGCCATACTTGGCGGAATAGGTGGGCAAAAGCTCGCTGATGGTGAGCAAACCCTCCCAGCCGACCTGGGCCACTTCGGCCGACTGCGGCAGCATGGACGTCTGGTAGTTCACATCCAGCATGCGGGCGGTGTTTTCGGCCCGCTCGGTGTAGCGAGACATCCAGAACAAGTGGTCGGCAGTACGTGAAAGCATTTTTATAACTCCAGCAAACAACGCCACAAACGCAGCGCATGAAGTGATTCATTCCAGTGGCACCGAGGAACCGGCTTCGCCGGGCCTCTGGTGCCGCCCCCCTTCCAGGGGGGTGACGCCGAAGGCGGCGCGGGGGGTTATTCCAATACCCACGTGTCCTTGGTGCCCCCCCCTTGAGACGAGTTGACGACCAGCGATCCCTCCTTGAGCGCCACGCGGGTCAAGCCACCGGGCACCATCTGCACCTCCTTGCCCGACAGCACGAACGGACGTAGGTCGATGTGGCGCGGCGCCACGCCACTCTCCACATAGGTGGGGCAGGTGGAGAGGCTGAGCGTGGGCTGGGCGATGTAGCCGTCGGGCTTGGCGATCACTGCCTTGCGGAATTCCTCGATCTCGGCCTTGGTGGATGCCGGACCCACCAGCATGCCGTAGCCACCGGCCCCGTGCACCTCCTTGACCACGAGGTCTTTCATGTTGGCCAGCATGTACTTGAGGTCTTCCGGGTCACGGCCCATGAAGGTGGGCACGTTGCTCAGAATGGGTTTCTGCCCCAGGTAGAACTCGATCATCTTGGGCACATAGGGGTAGATGGACTTGTCGTCTGCCACGCCCGTGCCCACCGCGTTGCAGATGGCCACGTTGCCACTGCGGTACACGCCCAGCAGGCCGGCACACCCCAGCGTGGAGGTGGGCCGGAACACCAGCGGGTCGAGGAAATCGTCATCTACCCGGCGGTAGATCACATCCACCCGCTTGGGCCCGCGCGTGGTGCGCATGTAGACAAAGTTGTCCTTGACGAACAGGTCCTGCCCCTCCACCAGTTCAATGCCCATCTGCTGCGCGAGAAACGCGTGTTCGAAATAGGCGCTGTTGTACATGCCGGGTGTGAGCACCACGACCGTGGGCTCAGCAGTGGTGGCCGGGCTCACCGCGCGCAGCGTTTCCAGCAGCAGGTCGGGGTAATGCTCCACCGGTGCCACCCGGTTCTCGCCAAACAGTTCGGGAAACAGCCGCATCATCATCTTGCGGTCTTCCAGCATGTAGCTCACGCCACTGGGCACGCGCAGGTTGTCTTCGAGCACGTAGTACTCGCCCACGCCGTCGGTGTTGGGGGCCCGCACGATATCGACACCTGAGATGTGCGAATAGATGTTGTGGGGCACGTCTACCCCCATCATTTCCGGGCGGAACTGCGCGTTCTGGAAGATCTGGTCAGACGGGATCAGGCCCGCCTTGATGATTTCCTGGTCGTGGTACACGTCGTGGATGAAGCGGTTCAGCGCGGTGACCCGCTGCACCAGGCCTTCTTCCATGCTCTGCCATTCGTCTGCCGGAATGACACGCGGGATGAGATCAAAAGGAATGAGGCGCTCGGTGCCGGAGCCGTCTTCGTCCTTGGCGCCGTACACCGCAAAGGTGATGCCAACGCGTCGAAAAATCATTTCGGCCTCTTCCCGCCGAGCCGCCATCACGTCGGGTGGCTGCTGCGCCAGCCAGCGTGCATAGCTCTGGTAGTGGGCCCGAACCTCGCTGGGCGAGGCATTCATTTCGTCAAACATCGGTCGGCTCATGGGCGTTTTTTCTCCTGCCCACAGCATAGCAAGGACTGGGCCAGCAGAGGGATTTTCCTGTCAAACCCGGCGCAGATGGCCGGCACAAGCCAAGAGGTCAGTCGGGACGGGATGCCGAATCAGGTTCGCCCGGGTGGTGCCAGAAGCGCCTTTCCGCCTGCCGGTGGCAGTGCACCGTGTCGGGTTGCCAGCTGCGCCAGGTGGCCGCACCACAGTTGGCCGACGTGACCCAGGGAATCCCTCGCTGCCTGTAGCGGTCCAGCACGGTGGGCGCCGGATGGTTAAAGCGGTTGCGGTAGCCCGCCTGCGCGATCACCCACTGCGGGCGCAATGTGTTCAGCAGCACCGGGCTTGAGGAAGACCGGCTGCCGTGGTGCGGCGCGAGCATGACGGTGGCGCGCAGATCGGGCCGGTCAAGCGCCATGCGCACCTCCTGCCGGTCGGTGATGTCGCCACCCAACCAGGCACTGTGTTCGCCCGCCGTCACCAGCAACACGCACGACATGTCGTTGGTGGACAGGCGTCCTTTGCCTGTTTCGTCAAAGTGGTGCGGGTGGGGGTGCAACACCTCGAACCGCACGCCATCCCATTCCCAATGCTGACCGGCCAGGCAGCGCCTTCCGGGATCCGGGTCATAGGAAGACAGCCACCGGGCCTTTGGGTGAGCGGCCTGCACCGCATCGGCACCGCCGGAGTGATCGCCATCGATGTGGCTGACCACCACTGTATCGAGACGCTCACCGAGCGCCCGCAGCAAAGGCACAACGATGCGATCGCCAGCATCGCTCTCTGGCGAATAGCGGGGGCCGGTGTCGTAAAGCAAGCCGTGGTTCGCGGTGCGAATCAGCACCGCACTGCCCTGCCCCACATCCACGGCCATCAATTCGAAAGCGGCCATCGGCGGGCGAGGCAGCGACCAGAGCAGGATCGGCCACAACAGCAGCAGCCCGGCACTGCGCACCGTCCAGGGCAATCGCAGCACCAACAGGAGTCCGCCGAACACGCCTGCCAGCGACAGCCACAGGGGCGCGACCGGGCGGTGCACCGCCGCCCAGGGCCACTGGGCCAACCAGCCCAGCCACACCGACAAGACCTGCACCAGCCATGCGGCCACATCCCACAGGGGCGCAAAAACGGCACCTAGCAGCACCAGCGGCATCACCAGTTGCGTGACAAGGGGAATACCCACCAGGTTCGCGGCCAGACTGGCCACCGAAAACTGACCAAACAGCAAGAGGCTCAGCGGCGCGAGCGCCACGGTCACCACAGCCTGGGTACGCACCATGCCCATGAAGGAAAGCAGCAGGCGTCGCCAACGATCGCGCGCCGCGGAGGGCCGTGCATCGTCGTCTTGCGATGGCATGCCCGGCAGCTGCCTGCCCGAAGCAAACAGCACCCCCACCGCAAAAAAGCTGAGCCAGAAACCCGGCTGCAACCAGGCCATGGGATCGATCAGCAACACCGCCCACATGGCGCAACCCCAGACCAGCGGCCAGGGCCAGCGACGCGCCCCCAACCGCAATACCATCACCACACCCAGCATGATGACCGCGCGTTGCGCAGGCAGACCCCAGCCCGAAAACAGCGCATAACCCGCGGCCAGCAGCCAGCCACCCCAAGCGCTGGCCACCGGCGTAGGCACGCTGAGCAGCAGCACGGGCCATTGGCGACCCAGGCGTGGCCAGATGGCCGCCACCATGGCCATGGCCATCCAGGCAAACAGCGTCACGTGCAGGCCAGAGATCACCATCAAATGGGCCACCCCCGTCGTGCGGAACAATGCCCAGTCGGCGCGCTCGATGGCCGATTGATCGCCCACCAGCAGGGCGGCGAGCACGCCCGCCGCGCGAGGGTCATCCACCCTGGCCTGAATGGCGTCGCGCACCTGCTGCCGTGCAGCCTGCAAGGGGTAGCCGCTGGCGGCGGCGATTTTTTGAGGCACTGGATCGCGCGGCCCATTGCGCACATAGCCGGTGGCACCGATCCGTTGGCTCCAGAGCCAGCGCTCGAGATCGAATCCATGGGGGTTGGCATTGCCATGCGGGCTGCGCAGGCGCACCGAGAAACGCCATTGCTCTCCGGTGCGCAGGCCGGGGCTGCCTGCTCCTCGAGCCCACATGGCAGCCCCCTCGCCGCCGCCATACCAGCCCAGCTGGAGCCGCTGCGGCACATCCACCGGTTGGCCCCGCTGCCGGGCAGACGCCACGGCAAACAGGAAGCGCTCCCCTTGCGCGGTGCGCTGCGGCAGCGAATCGATGTGCCCGGTCACCTCGATGTTCACGCCTTGCAGCTCAGGCGCCAGCGCCTGGCTGGCAAAGTGCGCCGCTCGCCAACCCGTTGAACCAGCGCCCGCCAGAACGCCCGCAAGCACAAAAACGCCAGCCGCAAGCCGTCTGCCCGGGATACTGAGACGTCCCGTGCATCGGATCCACCACAACCAGAGCACGGCGCCAAAGCCCAGCAGACCACTCCAGCCCAGCATGGCCAGGTAGCGATTCCCGGACCAAAGCCATGGTTGCTGCAACTGCCACGCCAGACCCACCACGGTACCCGACATCAAGGCCAGGCCATGCCGCCCGGCGATCAAGGCTCGAATCCCCTGCCCGACATGCAGCCGGAGCGATTGTCATCGCCGTTTGGCGCAAGACTTGCTAGCATGGCTGCCAGCCGCACGGCAAACCGATTGCCTGCGGACCCGTTGTCGGACCCATTGTTTTCCTCCCTGTTGAAAGCACTCGCATGGCCATTCATGTTGCTCTGAGCCACGTCACGCATTATCGGTACGACCGCCTCGTCAAACTCGGCCCACAGGTGATCCGCCTGCGCCCTGCGCCGCACAGCCGCACCAAGGTGCTCTCTTATTCGCAGAAGATCGAACCGGGCGGGCACTTCATCAACTGGCAGCAAGACCCCTTCGCCAACTACCAGGCACGACTGGTGTTTCCCGAACCCACGACCGAATTCAAGGTCACGATCGACCTGGTGGTGGAAATGGCGGTGTACAACCCGTTCGACTTCTTTCTGGAGCCGCGCGCAGAGAACTTCCCATTCGATTACGACGCAGCACAGAAGCAGGAGCTCGCCCCCTATTTGGTCACTGCGCCATCCACTGGGCTGCTGGACACCTACCTGAAGAAGATCGACCGCAAGGAGCGCCGCACCATCGACTTCCTCGTCGATGTGAACCAGATGCTGCAACGCGACATCGCGTACACCATCCGCATGGAGCCTGGCGTACAGACGCCCGAAGAAACGCTCAAGCTGGGCAGCGGCTCCTGCCGCGACACCGGCTGGCTGCTGGTTCAGATCCTACGCCACATGGGGCTGGCGGCGCGATTCGTCTCGGGCTACCTGATTCAGCTGGCGCCCGATGTGAAATCCATCGACGGCCCCAGTGGCCCGGAAAAGGATTTCACCGATCTGCATGCCTGGTGCGAAGTGTTCCTGCCCGGCGCGGGCTGGATCGGTCTGGATCCCACTTCCGGTTTGCTCGCAGGCGAAGGGCATGTGCCGCTGGCCTGCACACCGCAGCCTTCCAGCGCCGCGCCGGTGGAAGGCGCCATGGACGAGTGCGAGGTCGAATTCAGCCACCACATGGGTGTGACCCGCGTGTACGAATCGCCGCGCGTGACCAGTCCTTACACAGATGAACAATGGGCAGCAGTGCTGGCGCTGGGTGAAAAAGTGGACGCCGACCTGGACGCCCACGATGTGCGCCTGACCATGGGTGGTGAACCCACCTATGTGGCCACCGCAGACCGCGACGCCCCCGAGTGGAACATTGATGCGCTGGGCCCCACCAAACGCGGTTACGCCACCGAACTGCTGGGCCGCCTGCGCGAGCGCTACGGCCAGGGCGGCTTCGTGCACATGGGGCAGGGCAAGTGGTACCCCGGCGAACAATTGCCGCGCTGGGCGCTGTCGGTGTTCTGGCGCGCCGATGGCGATCCCTGCTGGCACAACCCGACCCTGCTGGCTGACGAGCGCGACGACGCACACTACACAAGTGAAGATGCGCAACGCTTCACACAGGCGCTGGCCCGCAAGCTGGGTTTGTCGACGCAGTACATCACCCCGGGCTACGAAGACACCTGGTACTACCTGTGGCGCGAGCGCCGCCTGCCGGTCAACGTGGACCCGTTCGATGCCAAGCTGGACGACGAACTGGAGCGCGCGCGCCTGCGCCGAGTCTTCTCGCAAGGCCTGGATGCCACCGTGGGCTACGTGTTGCCTTTGCAGGCGGCAGCTCACGGCGGCGCGCTGACCAGCAACGGCAAGAGCGCCTACCACCGTGTCTCAGGCACCGTGTGGTCCACCGGCCCCTGGTTCTTCCGCGACGAGCGCATGTACCTGGTGCCTGGCGACTCACCCATGGGCTACCGCCTGCCGCTGGATTCGTTGCCCTGGGTCTCGGCGGCCGACTACCCCTACCACATCGAGCAGGACCCGCACACCGCGCGCGACCCCCTGCCGCGTGGCGCCGCCACCCGGCACCAGGTGGCGCCGCACCAGGTGGGTGGCGGCTTTGCCGAAGGCGGCACGGTGTCCATGCAAGGCGTGGATTTCGACGCCCAGGGACCTGTGATCGATGGCCTGCGCCCCGGACAACCTGGCCCTGGCTCCACGCCTGCCCAGGCCTTGTCGGCCCGCTATCCGCAGCGCAGCGAATCAGCTGCCTGGCTCACGCGCACCGCACTGGTGGTGGAAGCGCGCGACCCCCACCGCTCGAACGGGCCCAAGGTGGAAAAAGACATGGGCGGAAAGTTTCAGCACGTCTATGTGTTCATGCCCCCCATGGCCCATCTGGAGGACTACCTGGACCTGCTGTCTGCGGTGGAAGCCACGGCGGAAATGCTGGGCATGGCCATCGTGCTGGAAGGCTATCCACCGCCGCGCGACCCGCGGCTGAAGGTCCTGCAGATCACCCCCGACCCCGGCGTGATCGAAGTCAACATCCACCCGGCGCACAACTGGAGCGAGCTGGTCGATCACACTGAATTCCTGTACGAAGCCGCGCATGAAACGCGGCTCTGCGCCGAAAAGTTCATGACCGATGGTCGCCACACCGGCACCGGCGGCGGCAACCACTTCGTGATGGGCGGCGCCACGCCAGCCGATTCGCCCTTTCTGCGCAAGCCCGAGCTGCTGGGCAGCCTGATCGCCTACTGGCACAACCACCCTTCGCTCTCGTATTTGTTCAGCGGCCTGTTCATCGGCCCCACCAGCCAGGCGCCGCGCGTGGACGAAGCGCGCAACGACCAGTTGTACGAGTTGGAGATCGCGCTGGCGCAGATTGCAAAGAACCGGGAAGTCCATGGTGAGCAAATGCCGCCATGGCTGGTGGATCGCACCCTGCGCAACATCCTGATCGATGCCACCGGCAACACCCACCGCAGCGAGTTCTGCATAGACAAGCTGTACTCGCCCGACGGCCCCACCGGGCGCTTGGGCTTGCTGGAACTGCGCGCGTTTGAAATGCCCCCGCATGCCCGCATGAGCATCGCCCAGCAACTGCTGCTGCGCGCGCTGGTGTCACGCTTCTGGCAACAACCCTGGCAGGGCAAACTCACGCGCTGGGGCACCGAGCTGCACGACCGTTTCCTGCTGCCGACCTTCATCCGCATGGACTTCGAGGACGTGCTGGCCGACCTGACCGACTTTGGCTACCCCATGGACATGGCCTGGTTCGAGCCACACTTCGAGTTCCGCTTCCCGCTGGTGGGCCAGGTGGCGGCGCGCGGCATCGAACTCACACTGCGCAATGCGCTGGAGCCCTGGCATGTGATGGGCGAAGAAGGCGCGCCAGGCGGCACCGTGCGCTACGTGGATTCTTCGCTGGAGCGCATCGAAGTGAAGGTGAGCGGCTACAACGACAGCCGCTACGTGATCACCTGCAATGGCCGCGCCCTGCCCTTGCAAAGCACGGGCACCGTGGGCGAATACGTGGCCAGCGTGCGCTACAAGGCCTGGAGCCCACCGTCTGCCCTGCATCCGTCGATTCCTTCACACACACCGCTGACCTTTGACATCGTCGACAACTGGATGCAGCGTTCGATGGGCGGCTGCCAGTACCACGTGGCGCACCCGGGTGGGCGCAACTACGACACCTTCCCCATCAATGCCTACGAGGCAGAAAGTCGGCGTCTGTCGCGCTTCTTCCAGATGGGCCACACCTCTGGCCGCATGACGGTGGCGCCTGCTGTTCACAGCAGGGAGTTCCCGTTCACGCTGGATTTGCGCTATTGAACACCCCCCGCGTCGGCTTCGCCGCCACCCCCCTGAAGGGGGGCGCCAGCAGCGGCCCGGCAAAGCCGGTTCCGCGCTGGCCCTGGATGGGCGCTCCCGCGAGCGAGCCTGAGCATGCTCCGGGACAGGTCCGGATGAGTCCTTTGGGTTGCGGCGGCCTTTCGACGTGACGGACGACACACGAAAACCTGCGGCGCGGGTTTCGCCCAAAGGCCCTTCGAAGGAAGCGAAGGCATACTCGGAACCCGTGAACAACGACGCCTCCGACTCCCTGTTTGACGAACTCAGTCCCGAATCGCCCGGTGACTGGGCGCTGTCTTTGTCTCTCCCGGCCGATCCCGGCCACCGGGACGAGCTGCGTCGGGCCAACCCCAAAGACCCGGACGCCCCCGCAGAATTGTCAGCGCAGTGGGCCAGTTTCTTCGAGCACATCGGGGCAGACGGTTTCGCCGATCTGAACCGGCGCTCGGACAACCTGCAGCGCCAGATCCGCGACAACGGCGTCACCTACAACGTCTACGCCGACGCGGCCACCGGTCTGCAGCGCCCATGGGCGCTCGATCTGTTCCCCATGATCCTGAGCCCCAGGGACTGGGCGCACATCGAAGCCGGTGTGCAGCAAAGGGCGCGCCTGCTCAACGCCATGATGGCCGACCTGTACGGCGAGCGCGAGTTGCTCAAACGGGCCCTGCTGCCGGCCGCGCTGGTGCAAGGCCACCCCGGCTACCTGCGCGCCATGCAGGGCATGCGCCCACCGGGCGACACCTGGCTGCACATCGTGGCCATGGACCTGGCCCATGGGCCTGACGGCCGCTGGTGGGTGGTGGGCCAGCGCACCCAGGCGCCCTCTGGCCTGGGTTACTTGCTGGAAAACCGCATCGCCATCGCTCGACAGTTCCCCAAAGCCTTTGCCGGCATGAAGGTACAACGCCTGGCGGCCAGCTACCGTGCCCTCATGGAGGGCATCAAGGCCATGGCGCCCGAGGGCGAGAACGCGCGCATCGCCCTGCTCACGCCCGGCCCCTACAACGAAACCTACTTTGAACACGCCTACCTGGCCCGCTACCTAGGCCTGACCCTGGTCGAAGGCAACGATCTCACCGTGCGCGACCAGCGCCTGTACCTCAAGACGCTCGGTGGCCTGGAGCCGGTGCACGCCCTGATCAAGCGGCTGGACGACGAATGGCTGGACCCGCTGGAACTGCGCTCGGACTCCACACTGGGCGTGCCGGGCCTGCTACAGGTGCTGCGCGCGGGCAACCTGCTGCTGGCCAACGCCCCGGGTTCGGCCCCGCTCGAATCCAGTGCCATGCTGGGCTTCATGCCCGCCATCAGCCGCCATTTGCTGGGGGAAGAACTGGCGTTGCCGTCGCTGGCCACCTGGTGGTGCGGTGAAGACGCCGCGCTGCGTGAAGTGCTGCCCCTGCTCAAGCAGAGCGTGATCCGCCCCACTTATCCGCGGTCGGGTCTTGACACCGTGATGGGTCAGAGCCTGAGCCCACGCGAACGCGACGAATGGGCGGGCCGCATGGTGCGCCACCCGGATCACTACACCGTGCAGTCGTGGCTACCGCTGTCGCAGACCCCAACCTGGAGCGGTGAACGCCTGGTACCCCGCTCGGCCATGCTCCGGGTTTTCGCCCTGGCGGATGGCCCACAGTCGTGGCGCGTGCTGCCCGGTGGGATGGTCAGATTGGCACCGCGTGGCCAGCTGATTGCGGCCATGCAGCGCGGGGGCAGCAGCGCCGATTGCTGGGCCATCACCGAAGGTCAGGTGGACCACACCAGCCTGCTGCAGTCCGCGCCCAGCACGCTGGCGCTGGCGCATCAGAAGCGCCCCGTCACCAGCCGCGCGGCCGAAAACCTGTTCTGGTTGGGCCGCTACACCGAACGCGCAGAAAACAGCATCCGGCTCGCGCAGATCGTGCTGGACCACCTGGGCGGCGAAGAACCGAGTTCACGACCGCTGATGGCGTGGATGTCAGCCACCGCCCGCGAGAACTCGCTGGTGCTCGCCGATGTGCCCGATGCCAGCCAGTCGGCACGGGTGTTCGCGCGCAGCCTCATTGCCGGTCTGTCACCCGCCAAGGGTGACCCCATGGCGGCCACCTCTTATAGCGTGGGCTTCAACCTGCGGGCATTGAAGTCGTCTGCCTCGCAGGTCCGGGAACGCCTGTCGCAGGAACACTGGAACCTGATCGAGCGCACGGAAGCCGAGTTCGCACGCGATTGCGCAACCCTGACCAGCGACGCCGAATACACCACCGCGGAGGCCCTGTCCGCCCTGCAGAACGCGAGCGAACTGCTCGCCGCCATCACCGGCTCGCAGACAGACCGCATGGTGCGCGACGACGGCTGGCGCCTGCTCTCTGTGGGGCGCCACATTGAGCGCCTGATCACGCTTTCGCGCGCGCTGATGCTGGGCATGGAGCACGGCTGCGTGCACGATGCGGCCGGGTTTGAAGCCGTGGTGGCGTTGTTCGACAGCACCATCACTTTTCACGCGCAATACCAGCAGCGGCGCGACATGGTCGCCCTCATCGACCTGCTGGTGATGGACCGAGACAACCCGCGTTCGCTGGCCTGGGTGGTGCAGACGCTGCGCTCCCGGCTGGCCAAACTGTCGCAGACTGCTGCGCCGCATGACGCCGAACTCGCCATGGCCCTGCCCGACCCCGACACCTGGGTGCTGGCCGATCTGAGCAACTGGCAACGCAGCCCCGAAGGCTTGCGAACCTGGGGTGAACTGGCTGAACTGCTGGACCAGTGCGAACTGGCTGCGGGCGAACTGTCGGACGAGATCACCCGGCTGCACTTCAGCCACGCCGACAGAAAAACCATATGACGCCCCCTCGTTGCCTGCTCATTGTGTGTCGCCGCACGCGGTGTATCAGGAAACCCTGACATGCTGCTTCGCATCCTCCACCGCACGGTCTACGACTACCACGGCTCGGTCAACATGGCGCAGCACATGGTGCACCTCACGCCGGTGAACACGGGCAGTCAGACCTTGCTTGAACACGCGCTGCGCATCCACCCGGAGCCAGCGGCGCGCAACCAGACCGTGGATGCCTTTGGCAACCTGCGCACCTTCTTTTCCCAGCAGGCGCCTCACCACACGCTGACGGTGGAAGCCGAAAGTCTGGTCGAGACATCGGAACCGCTTCCCCTGCCCGATGGCCCGGACTGGGAAGCCCTGTCCTGGGAGCAGGTTCGCGAGCACTTCAGGTACCGGGCCAAGGCCCCTTACGACCCGGCGGCCGAGTTCCTGTTTGCGTCGCCCTATGTGCCGCGCGACGATGCGTTCACCGCGTTCGCCCGCCCCGCCTTCGAGCCCGACCTGCCGGTGCTGGACGCGGTGCGCGCGCTGATGGAGCGCATCCACACAGAGATGACCTACGAAACGGCCAGCACCGAGGTCAACACCCCGGCCCTGGAAGCGCTGGAACAAGGCAAGGGCGTGTGCCAGGACTTTGCCCACATCATGCTGGGCTGCCTGCGCAGCCTGGGCCTGCCAGCGATGTATGTCAGCGGCTACCTGCTGACCCAGCCGCCACCGGGAAAGCCGCGACTGGTCGGTGCCGATGCCTCCCACGCCTGGGTATCGCTCTACCTGCCCCTGCCGCCGGTGGAGACAGCGTCCGACAGTGAGGCCGCCTTCGAGCCGAGAGGCACCTGGTTCGACTTCGACCCCACGAACAACCGCTGCGGCTGGGGCAGCCCGGGCGAAGACTATGTGACGCTGGCGACCGGGCGGGACTTTGGCGATGTGTCGCCGATGCGTGGTGTGATGCAGGGCGGCTCCAAACACACGCTGAAGGTGGGCGTCACCGTGGCTCCGCCTGACGAGTTTGCTGCCCTGCTGCGGCGCTGACCACGTCACCGCGCCCTCATGATTTCGGCTGATGCGAGTGGCGCAGACAGGGCACCCGCCACCTTGGCCAACCATCGCGTCGATAGAATGAAGCGGTCATTTTTCAGGAGTCCTTTATGAGCGTTTACGACCAACTCGCCCGCCTCAACATCGTTTTGCCGCCCGTCTCGGTGCCCGCCGCTGCGTACGTGCCTTTCGTGCAGACAGGCAACCTCATCTTTCTGAGCGGGCACATTGCGCGCCAGGATGGCAAGCCCTGGGTCGGCCAGGTGGGCCTGACCATGACCACCGAAGAGGCCAAACTCGCTGCACGCGCGGTGGCGATCGATCTGATGGGCACGCTGGCCGCCGCCTGCCTGGCGGTCAACAAAGACCTCAACCACGTCAAGCGCATCGTCAAGGTACTCAGCCTGGTCAACTCCACGGCCACCTACACCGAGCAGCACCTGGTCACCAATGGCTGCAGCGAACTGCTGGGCGAAGTGTTCGGCCCGACCGCAGGCGCGCACGCCCGCAGCGCGTTTGGTGTGGCACAGCTACCCATGGGTGCGTGTGTGGAGATTGAGCTGATCGCTGAGATCGGCTGAACCGCAGACCACCCGGCCCGTTCATCCGCCGCCACGCTGCATGTAAAGATCGAAGCGACGCATGAAGGTGTAGCGCTGGGCGGCGTCAAGGCCGCTGAAGGCAAAGCGCACCTGCAATACCGGCATGCGCATGAGCGCAATCACCCTGGGGGGACAGGTTTCCCAGCGCAAAGACAGCGTGCCCGGTGGCACTTCCACCGTGGCTCTTTGTCCGTCTCGCCTCCAGACACAGTCGCCCATGGCGGCCGGCAGCCAGCCCAGCCATTCGGCCTCTGTGCAGCCCATTTCGCGCTCGAAGCGCTCGGCGTAGTTCGATTGCAAGTCAGACACTCCGCCATGAGGGCCAGGCCCCCAACCGGAGGAGGGGTTCCAACCCAGAGACACCGCCGGGCTGGCTTTGCCAGACGGCTGGTGTCGCCCCCTTGAGGGGGTCGCGCGCAGCGCGGCAGGGGTGATTCATGTTCAACCGCCAGCAATCGGCGGCCAGATGGCCAGCACGTCGCCTTCGGTGAGCGTGGTGCTCAAGCGGGCTTCAGGCTCGATGTATTTGCCGTTGACCAGCACCAGGTGCACCAGCTTGGGCGGCAGGCCAAAGGGCTCGATGATCTGGCTGATCGTCGCAGCCGGGTCGACGTCGAGCGACACCTGGTTGCTGCGCCGCGCTTCGGCGGGCAGGTAGTCGGTGAGGGTGGCGAACAGTTTGAAGGTGATGTTCATGGAAGACATTTTGTTCGGCAGCGATCGATCCGCCGCCGGGCCGCCCCAAGGCGGATCAGCCCCCTCGGGGGCAGCGACCCGCGCAGCGGTGGAGCCTGGGGGCCATACCTTCAGCGTCGACGTTCATCGGCAGCACCCGCCCATTGCCCCTGCCCTTGCGCACTCGCCAGGTAGGCGTCCATGAGCTTGGTGGGGTCGTGCATGAGGCGGTCTTTCCAGCTTCCCAGATGCACCTGCCCCTCAACCAGCCCCCGCATCACACCCACGTGTTCGGTCCAGCCCACCGAATTGCAGCCCACCATCACGTCGTCCTTGAACTGCAGGCTGAGGTGGCGACCGCTGGCCTTGTCGGTGAGTTCGGTGTGCTCGCCACCGGGCACGCCTTCCCAGTTGCCGAAGCTGGTGGAGATCAGGCCCAGGGTGTCGAGCACGTTGATCTGCGTCACGCCCTTGAGTTCGGTCTTCTGGCCCACCATGTTCAGGGCGGCCACGCGTGCTTGCTCGGCCGCGTTGGGTTGGATGGCGCTGACGATGGTCTTGCCGCTGACCTTGTCGAAAGCTTCAGCGCAATCACCGGCGGCGTAAATGCCCGGCACATTGGTTTGAAGGTGCTCATCAGTGAGCACGCCCAGCAGGCAGGTGATGCCCGAGTCCTCCAGAAATCCAATGGCCGGTCGCACACCGGTGGCGCTGATGACCAGGTCGGCCTCCACGGTTTGCCCGTTGGAGAGCTTCACACGCAGCCCCGCCGTCGGTTCGTCTGACCCAAGGCCGATGGCACTGGCGATTCTGCTCACCACGCCGCCGCCACCGCCGGCTTCGATGCCTTCCACCTTGGTGCCGGTATAGACCTTCACGCCCTTTTTCTCGCACCACTCGCGGATCATGTTGCCCGCCGTGGGGCCCATCATGCGCGGCACCATGCGGTCGCCCATTTCCACCACGCTGAGTTCCACGCCGCGTGCGGCCAAGGCTTCCATGATGATGCAGCCGATGAACCCTGCACCCATCTGCAGCACCCGCGCGCCGGGCTTGGCCAGCTTCATGATGGCGCGGGCGTCGTCCAGCGTCCAGCACGGGTGCACGCCGGGCGAGTCCATGCCTGGAATGGGTGGGCGCACCGGGTGCGAGCCGGTGGCGATCAGCAGGCGGTCGAAGGACAGCGTGGTTCCGTTGTCCAGCGTCACGGTGCGGGCGGCTGCATCCACCGCCGTGGCACGACCACCCACTTGGTCGATGCGCAGGTCGGCGTAGTGCGTGAGGCTCTTGCGCAGGTAGGTGCCCGTTTCCTTCACATTGCCGATCAGCAAATAGGGAATGGCCATGCGCGAATACGGCGGCTCGGCTTCGTCGCCCACCAGGGTGATCTGGTCGTCGGGGGCATGCTTGCGAATGGTCTCTGCGGCAATGACACCGGCGGGGCCGGCGCCCAGGATGACGTGGTGCATGTCTGTCTCCTCAAGAAATGAAAAAGGGGGCAGCGTGACAACTGCCCCCTGGGTTCCAGCCAAAGCTCAAGAGGGGCCAGGCATCAAAGGCTCAATCGCGCCCGGGTCTCCGCAGTCGGCCGACCTTCCGTGTCCCAGCCGCGCGCGGCGTAGTACTTGGGCAGCATCTCGGGCAATTTGCTCACCATGCCCTTGGAAGCGCCGGTCTTGGCGGCTTCGGTGAGCAGACGCTTGGGCAGGCTGTCGTCTTTGGATGTAAAGCCGGCAGCGTTGTTGAATTCGCGCTCCATGTTCCAGATGCGCTCGCCGATCTTCTCCAGCTCTTCGGTAGTGAAGGCTTCATCACACGCTGCCTGCAACTGAGGCGCCAGGTCAGCCACACCCCAGGCAAAGGTGGTGAACACGCACAGGCCCGACGAATCGAACGCGGCGGTGGCGTCCTGGAAGGCCTTCACCAACTCGGGTTTGCCTTCGGACTCCACCGGATCGGTCTTGACCGGAATGCCCAGCACTTCAGAAGCGATGGTGTAGCCGCGCAGGTGGCAAGCCCCCCGGTTGCTGGTGGCGTAGGCCAGGCCGATGCCCTGGATGGCACGGCCATCGTAGGCCGGGAATTCCTGGCCCTTGACGCTCATGGACAGATCCGGGTAGCCATACTTTTCGGTGAGCCGCTTGGAGCCCTGGCCGATTTCCTTGCCAAAACCTTCGCCCTTGGCCGTGATCTCGGCAAAGTGCGCCAGCGCCTGGGCCGAGCCAAACTTGGCGTCGATGCCCAGTTGCTCCGCGGTGAGCACGCCCATTTCATACAACTCCATCACCGCGCCCACCGTGGCGCCAAAGCTGATGGGGTCAAAACCTTCTTCGTTGCAGAGCAGGTTGGCATATTGCAGCGCTTCCAGATCGTTCACGCCGTTGGCCGCGCCCAGTGCCCAGGCCGCTTCGTACTCCAGACCGCCATTGGCGCCCCAGTACTGCGGCTTGTTCTGCACAGTGAAGTGGCCTTCGTCCATCTTGCTGATGCGACCGCAGGCAATGGTGCAGCCGAAGCAGGCCTGGTTGGTCACCAGGTGCTTCTTGCCGTCGCTCTCGCGTGGCGTGACCATGGCCTCGGCCGAGATGTCTTTCGCGCCTTCGAACTGCACGTCGCGGTGGTTGCGGGTGGGCAGCGCGCCGATCTCGTTGATCACGTTCATCAGCACCTGGGTGCCGTAGGCCGGCAGGCCCTGGCCGGTCACGGCGTTTTCGGCCAGGATCTTCTTCTTCTCGAAGGTGGTCTTCATGAAGGCCTTGGGGTCGCGGATATTGCCCACGCCCTTGGTGCCGCGCACCGCAATGGCCTTGAGGTTCTTGCTGCCCATGACCGCGCCCACGCCGGAGCGGCCAGCCGCACGGTGCAGGTCGTTCACCACGGCGGCGAACAGCACACCGTTTTCACCCGCCTTGCCGATGCTGGACACCCGAATCAGCGGGTCCTGCAGGCTGGACTTGAGGATCTCTTCGGTCTTCCACACGCTCTGACCCCACAAGTGGGCCGCATCGCGCAGTTCGGCTTCGTCGTCGCTGATGTGCAGGTACACCGGCTTGGCCGACTTGCCTTCGACGATCACCATGTCCCAGCCGGCCATCTTGAGTTCGGCACCGAAGTAGCCGCCCGAATTGGAGCAGGCAATCGCGCCGGTGAGCGGGCCTTTGGTGATGACGGTGTAGCGCCCGCCGGTGGAGGCCATGGTGCCGGTGAGCGGCCCGGTGGCCCAGATCAGTTTGTTCTCGGCAGCGAGCGGGTCGACCTTGGGATCGATCTCGCTGATCAGGTATTTGCTGCCGAGCCCGCGCGAACCCAGGTAGGCGCGCGCCCACTCCATGTTCAGCGGTTCGGATTTGACGGTGCCCGCGGTGAGGTTCACGCGAAGCAGTTTTCCAGCCCAGGACATATCGGTTCTCCTTGTGTGCGTGGTGTTCAGGCGGCGGCAGGCTGGTTGCCCAGCTTGTCGGCCCACTGCTTCATCTTGTCGATACCGGTCCAGTTGGCATCGATGAAGGTGATCGCTGTCGTTGGGCAGGCTTCGACACAGGCGGGTTCCCCATCGCACAGATCGCACTTCTGCACCTTGCCGGTTTCCTGCACATAGTTGATGGTGCCGAACGGGCAGGCGATGGTGCACACCTTGCACCCCACGCAGGTCGCGTCGTTGACCACCTTGGCGCCGGTGAGCTTGTCCACCGTGATGGCCTCCACCGGGCAGGCATGCAGACACCAGGCTTCATCGCACTGCGTGCAGGTGTAGGGCACCTTCTTGCCGGTGTGATGAAAGTCGAACACCTTGATGCGCGATTTGGAGGTGGCGTAGGTGCCGTAGTTCTCGAAGGAACAGGCCATTTCGCACTGCAAGCAGCCGGTGCATTTGTCCGGGTTGATGTGCAGGACTTTCTGCATGTGTGTCTCCTGTTGGGTAGCGGCGCGCCTTGGCTGCGCCATGCCTATGTGGGAAAGTGCATAAGCATTGTTGGAGCGCCGCCGGGCTTTGAGTTCAGGGTTATCCCTAGTCGGGCATACGTGCAGATGGATATTCTCAAAATGAAACACTGACCCTTTGAACACTGGGCGTGCGCAAGCCCGAACATCGGGCCAGAATGGCGGTGCAAGATCGAAAAGACCAAGAGACAGGCCCATGACGATTTCACACACCATGCCTGCCGTGCCCTCGGAGGTGGAGCGCCTCTCCCGGATCGAGAAGGCCCGTCAGGACATCCTGAGCGATGGCGCCGTAGCGCCGACAGAGTGGGTAGAGCCTTGGATCGATCGGTCCTGGCGCCGGTGCCTGGCGCGGGGTTTCCAGCCCTCGCAGCGACTTTCCTTTGACGCCGTGTCGGCCGCCGAAGCCCGGCGCGCCCTGGAGGCCAGCCAACCCCTTTTGCAGGCGGCTGCGCCGGTGATCCGCTCCCTGGCCCGTGCCATGGCCGACACGCGCTATTTCGCCGTGCTGACCGATGCCCAGGGCGTGGTGATCGACGTCAACGGCCCTATCGACCACCAGAACCCCCAAGCCAGCGCAATCGCCCGCATCGGCGTGAATCTTTCAGAAGCGGCGGTGGGCACCACCGCCATCGGCGCCACCTTGACCGAGTTGCAACCGGTGTGGCTGCACCGGGGCGAACACTTCTTCAACGACACCACGGTTTACAGCTGCGCCGGCGCTCCCCTGTTTGGCCCGGATGGCCGCTGCGTGGGCATGCTGGACCTCACCGGCATCAACGTGCCGGAACGCCCTGCCCTCAAACACCTGGTCACCCAGTCGGCTCGCAGCATCGAAAACGCGCTCACACTGGCACAGCCGCACCGCCTGCTGCTGCGCATCAACTGGCCAGGTGCCGGGCTTGGAGAAGAAGGTGATGGCCTGGTGTGCGTGGACGCCGATGGCCGGATCACCGGCGCCAACCGCACGGCAGCCGACATGCTGACCCTGCCCTCCGGATTGCCCTGGCCACATTGCAGCGATGTGTTCGCCGTACCGCCCGACAGCCTGTTCGATGCCGCACGCGCCCAACGCGCGGCCACTGAACTGCCCCTGTGGTCGGGCCTGCGACTGCAGGTGCTCGCACGACTGAACCATGGGGGCGCGGGCACCATCACCCCACAGCAGCCGCTGAAAGACGTGGAAACCGCGCTGATCCGCCGCGCGGTTGAAGAAGCACGCGGCAATGTCATGGAAGCCGCCCGCGTGCTCGGCATCAGCCGGGCCACGGTGTACCGCAAAATCGCTAGACGGTGACCCCCTGCGCCATTTGCGGCGCAGGGAAGTCTCCACTACGGCGCGGTGAGTGTCATCCCCTGCTGCTGGAAGATCTTCAGCAGCTCGCCGCTCTCGCGCAATGACTTGAGCGCGGATTCCAGTGCCTGACCCAGCTCCCTGTGGCCCGCCTTGATCGCCATGCCCACCGGCCAGCCAGTGTCGACGATGCCGTTGTTGAAGTTGAGCTTGGCAATACGGAAGTGGCTGGCGCTGTCCGGGTTGCGTGACAGCACCGACTCGGCTTGTGCGCGCGTCACGAACGCCGCCGCGGCCTTGCCATCCACTGCGGCCTGGACCGCTTCAGTGCCCGTGTTGTGGATCGAGACCTGCGGGCGCAAAAGCCCGCCGCCGTAACCCATGAGCACACTCGCCGCGCCCGCGCCACGCTCGGCAGTCAGCGGCACGCCCTTGAGGTCTTCGGGCACTGCAGCGTCGGCTAGCTTGCGGACGTCGTGCACCAGCACCAGCGACTCCCGCATGTAGGGCGCGAAGATCATCACCTGCGGGTTCTTCTGGGCCAGGTACTTGTCGGCCGGCACATGCAGCATCACGTCGGCGGGGCCGTAGCCCAGGTAGTGCCCTTTCCAGACCATGTTGCGCAGGTCGTCGCCCATGTTTTCACCGGCATCGAAAGGGAGCAACGAGAGCTTCAGGTTCAACTGCCGCGCCAGACCTTCGGCCAGTGCCACATCCAGTCCCTTCATGGCGGCCGCGGCGCCATCCGAGAACGGCGCGTTGTCCTTGTACACCGACACCTTCAACACGCCGCTGGCACGGATGCGGGCCAGGTCGGTAAGCTCGGTCTGCGCGTGCACCGCGTGGTGTCCTGCGAGCAAAGGCATCAGCACAGCCAGCATCTGCCGGCGGGTCAGCCCGCGATTCACAGCCCAGGGCTCCTCGAAGTTTTTTGAATCGAATGGCATGCTGCGTTGTCTCTCTTGTGGGTATCGGGCGGGAGTGGCGGGCGGCGATCAGGGTTCGCGACGCGTCTCGATGTAGGTGCGGATGGCCCACACCGCTTCCTGCGTCAGCGTGCCTTCAAACGGCGGCATATAGACGCGACCGTCCCGCACGCGGCCACGCCGCACCGTGGCAGTGAAAAAGTCGTCCATTTCTCTGAAGCAGGCGGCCTTCTTGGCCGCATCGGCCAGCCCCGTGCAGTCGCCGTCGAACTTGCGCAAGTCCGGGGACATACCACCGGAAATGGCTTCCAGGCCATGGCAGCGCGCGCAGTTCTGGTTGTAGGCCGAGGTGCCGATGCGCAGCGCTTCGCCTCGCGCCGGGCTCTGTTCGTTGTAGGGATTGGCGTCGAGCCACTTCTCGCCGAGCTGTGGCAGGGTGTGGGTGTCCACGCTCTGCGGCACCACGTCGCCGTGCGCCATGACGACGGCGGCGACGAGGCCACTGGCTGCCAAGGCCAGCACACGCAGCGTGGCGCGCGAGGGTTTCTTGAAGAGAGGGTTTTTCATGGGGGATGTCTCCTGTTGTCAAATGGCTTCACCCCTCCTTTCAGCAATATGCGGGCCACCAGCTTCGGACATCCTGAGACCCACGCCAAGGCAGCATTTCAGTGTTCCAAATTGAAGCAGTTGCCCCTCATCGGACCAGCGAACTGTCACAGACTGACATGCAGACGCGCCCGATGGCGGGCCACAAGCGGCCATGCCCGTTGGCGAACTACTTGCTATGTCTCACAACGTGGCAGCAGGTACAACATGTTTCATACCGGGAATACCCAGTGTTGATTCATGTGACAGATATGAAGAGAATCACATGAGCCAAGACCAACAAGACACAGACGAGACAACACCCCTCCTGGCTCCGCGCGATGCACCATGGGGCATGGACTACTGGGGGGGATTTCCGACCGATCCTGGAGACGACATGAGTGCAGGCATCCACACGCGCCCCGATGGTGGCAGCGTCGGGACTGCGCCAGCTGGCGCCTCCCCGAACCCAGACCTGATTGACCAGTCCCACCAGCGCTCGGCGTCCTACGGACTGACGACCCAGGCTGAGCCCGACTTCTCCAGCCCATCGCGCGGGTTGCTGAACGACGCGCTGGACGAGAACCGCTTTCTCTTCCAGCACGCGGCTCCCGTGATGGAGACGCTGTACGACCAGATCGTCAACACCCACAGCATGGTGCTGCTCACCTCCGCGCGGGGCATGGTGCTTCATTCGCTGGGTGACACCGACTTCCTGGAAAAGGCCTCGCGCGTGGCGCTCACGCCGGGCATGGACTGGTCAGAGCAGAACAAGGGCACCAACGCCATCGGCACCGCGCTCACCGAAGAAGAAGCGCTCACGGTGCACGGCAGCCAGCACTACCTGAACGCCAACAAGTTCCTCACCTGCTCCGCCGCACCCATCTTCGATCCCTATGGCCAGGTCATCGGCGCGCTCGACGTCACCGGCGACCACCGCAGTTTTCACCAGCACACGCTGGCGCTGGTGCGCATGTCGGCGCAGATGATCGAGAACCACATGTTCGCCGACATCTTCCCGAAGGCGATCCGCATCCACTTCCATACCCGCTCGGAGTTCCTGGGCACGCTGGTCGAAGGCATCGCGGTGTTCTCGCCGGAGGGGCGCTTCATCTCGGCCAACCGCAGCGGGCAGTTCCAGATCGGCCTGCCCTTTGCAGCGCTCAAGGCCCACACCTTTTCTTCGCTGTTCGGTATCCCTATCTCGGCGCTGTTTGACCTCTTCAGCGGCACGCTGCCCAACCCCAAGCAACTGCTGCTGCACAACGGCGTCTCGGTGTGGTGTCGTGTCAAGGTCAAGGCGGCCGCCCACCCCTGGTCGGCAGTCCGGTCGACGCCGGACCAGGAACCATCTGCCGCTGGTGAAACCGCGGGCCAAAGTACCTCGTCGCCCCTGCCAACCAGGTCCACCGGCAAACGGGCCCAACTCTCTTCGCTGCAGTACCTGGACACGGGCGATCCGCAGGTTTCGTCGGTCATTCACAAGCTGCGCATGGTCTCGGGCAAGGACATCCCGGTCATGATCCTGGGCGAAACCGGCACCGGCAAAGACCTGCTGGCGCAAGCCATTCACGGCGACTCCAACCGCTGCGGCCAGCCGTTCGTGTCGGTCAACTGCGCCTCGATTCCCGAGACGCTGATCGAGTCCGAGCTGTTCGGCTACGAAGAAGGCGCCTTCACGGGCGCGCGCAAGAAGGGTGCCATCGGCAAGATCCTGCAGGCCAATGGCGGCACGCTGTTCCTCGACGAAATCGGCGACATGCCCAAGCACCTGCAGGCGCGGCTGCTGCGCGTGCTGCAGGAGCGCCGGGTCAGCCCGCTGGGTGCGGGCAAGGAAGTGGAGGTGGACGTGGCCGTGGTCTGCGCCACGCACAAGAACATCAAGGACATGATCGCGCGCGGCGACTTCCGCGAAGACCTGTACTACCGCCTCAACGGCCTGGTAGTGCGCCTGCCGGCACTGCGCGAGCGTTCCGACTTCGAACTGGTCGTGCGCAAGATCCTCAAGGCCCTGTGCGAGAACGGCGAACAGGTCGGCATCTCGGCCGAGGTCATGAACATCTTCAAGCGCTACCATTGGCCGGGCAACTTCCGACAGTTGCACAACCTCTTGCGCACGGCTGTTGTCATGGTGGGCTGCCAGGGCGTGATCGAACTGAGCCACATGCCTGACGACTTCATGGAAGAGCTGGAACACGGTCTGCCCCACCCGATACCGCCGCGCCTGATGGGCTCGATTGGCTCGGCCCAGCCACTGCCGGACGAGCCCAACACAGCCCCGATACCCGAGCCCGTCGTGCCCGAAGGCACGCGCCTGGAAGACGTGGCCCTGAGCGCGATGGCGCAGATGCTGCGGCTACACAAGGGCAATGTGTCGGCTGCGGCCAAGGCACTGGGTGTTTCGCGGAACACCATCTACCGAAAGAAGGACTTGCTCCCTCCAGGCACTTTGTAACCCCCCGCGCCGCCTTCGGCGTCACCCCCGAGGGGGCGATGCGAGTGGCCCGGCAAGCCGGTTCCACCGCATCCCTGGATGAAGGCATTGCGCGCCGGAAGTTTTATTTCGTTGGTGTCGCGCCTTGATCCATCCATACCGGTTCCAGCTCGCGCCAGGCGCGTTGTAGGTTGAAGCCGTGGCGTGCTTCGTAGCCGGCCCAGTCTCGGTAGGCCGGTAGCTCGCCCCAGGTGGTTTCCTGCGGCTGGTGGCCCTCGTCCATCGCAAGCAAGACGCGCGATCTCAGCGCTGTCAGGTAGCCTTGTGTCGCCGCCAGTGCCGGGGGCGGATCACCCGCTGCGGCCGCGCTTGACCACACCGTGCCCAGCACCTGCCGCGGCCGCAGTGCCTTCAACCGCTCCAGCGCCGCGAGCCAGCCGTCCAGACTGCCCTGCGCGAGTTCGGGCACACGGCCGTCGTACACCAGGCCGCCGGCCCACAGCACTCGGTGGCGGGCGTTCCAGAGCACCAGATCACCTTCGGTGTGGCCGGGCTCGATGGCCTGCACCACCAGACTCAGCGTGCCCACGCGCAGCCGCTCACCGACAAACAGCGTGCGACTGGGCAACACGATCTGCGTGTCTGCCAGCGCCGCTGCGCCAACGCGGTTGGTGAGGCTCACCAGGCAATCCGCGCAGCGTTGCTGCATGGCGCTGCGGGTGGCGGCACTGGCCATGATCTCCAGCTGGCCAGCTTCAAGCAGATCGGCAAAGGCCGAATTGGCCAGCACGTTATCGGCGTGCGCATGGCTGTTCACCACCCAGCGCGGCTTCGCCTTGAAACGGCAGGCCAGAGACGCGCGCACGCGCAGGCCGTGTCGATGGCTCGGGCCGGGGTCGATCACCAGTGCTTCGCCACGGCTCACCACCACGCTGGTGGGCAGCACATGGCCGGCGTTGTCGGGCGATACCTCACCATTCTCCGTCGCAGGCCAGACCCAGATGCCCGGCGCCACCGGCTGCCAGGGCACAGCATCGACCGCCTGGCAATCGGGTGACGGACCGGTTGCGTGCGTCGGCGCGACGAAGCCGCCGAGGCACAGCAGCGTGGTCAGCCAGCGGCGCAGCACAGCGCTCACCAAATGCCCCGCGTGATGTGCGCGGCGGTGAGCGTGCATGGGAAGCGTCCTCATCCGTGTCTCCGCACCACCGCACGCAAGGCCGCAAGCATGCCCGGCTCGCCGCCCAGGTGGCCGCTCAAGGGCTCGGTCAGTGTGACTTGTTGCGGCGCCAGTCGACGGCCCAGCGCAGCCCAGGCGCGGCTGTTGGCGGGCGGACAGACGGCGTCGCAGGTGCCGTGCACCCAGTCCACCGGTACGCCCAGGCGCGCCAGGCCGAGCACGGCGGCATCGAGCGCACCCGGCCGCACAAAGCCCCGGTGCTGCAGGTAGTGCGCCTGGATGCGGAATTTGTGCAACGCCGCCCGGTCGGACGGGTGCATGGCGAGGCGGTGTCGGCTCGCTTGCGCCTGTCGCTGCCGGCGCCGCAACGTGGCCCAGTCACACCGCATCGCTGAGGCTCGCGCAGCGGGGGTCTGCATCACCGCCCGCAGCAGCGCACGGCGCATGCCGTTCGAGACGCAGGCCGATTCCAGCAAGGCCCAGCGGCGCAACACGCGCCGGCCTGCAACACCCGGTGTTCCACTTTGAAGCAGTTGTCTCAGTCTGGCCAGCGTCGCGGGCAGTGGCACACCCGGCGCGGCGGGCCAGGCGGCCTCGCGGACGAGGGTTTGTTGCACCCGGCGAGACGGCTGCAGCAGGCCACCCACCTCGCGCCGGCTGAGCGCGAACGCGCCGCGCAACACCAGCCGCCGCACCCGATGCGGGTGCGCCTGCGCGTACGCCAGCGCCACCACCGTTCCCCACGACCCCGCCAGCAACGACCAGCGCTCGACACCCAGATGCCGCCGCAGCGCCTCCAGATCGGCCACCAGCGCCTGGGTGGTGCTCGCGGCGGTTTTCCCTCTGGGCCGGCTCGCTCCGCAGCCCCGTTGATCGGGGGCGATCGCCCACTGACGCGCCAGATCCAGCGGTGCGAGCATGCCCGGTTGGCAACTGCTGCCTGGGCCACCGTGCACCAGCAACCAGGGCTCACCCTGCGGGTTGCCGACAGTCCGGTAAGCCATGCAGTGACCGCGCCCGACGGCCAGGTAGGTGGGCATCGGCCAGGCGCTGCGCCGACCTGCGGCAGGCGCCACCTCAGGGGTATCCCTAGGACGGTCCTTCGTGGCATTGATATTGCTGAACATGGTCGCGGCTTGAGGTGCAGAGGTGCTGACAAGTTCGCAGACATGTTTCATGCCAACCCACTCTACAGGAGACACACCATGCAATGGACCACCCCCGCCTTCACCGACCTGCGTTTCGGTTTTGAGATCACGATGTACATCGCCAACCGCTGAGCGCAGCGTGATGTATTCGGGGCGCACGGGTGAGTCACACGTGCGCCTCTTTTTTTTCCATTCCATGGTGAACTGACATGCGCATACGGGTTCTCGGCTCTTCGGCCGGTGGTGGCTTCCCACAGTGGAACTGCAACTGTCCCAATTGCGACGGCGTTCGGCGCGGCACGATCAAGGCGCGTGCGCGCACGCAGTCGTCCATCGCGGTCAGCGCCAACGGCAGCGACTGGCTGCTGGTCAACGCCTCGCCCGACATCCTGACCCAGATCCGCGACAACCCCGAGCTGCAACCGGCTCGTGCCATCCGCGACAGCGGCATCGTCGCCGTGCTGCTGATGGACGCGCAGATCGACCACGTCACCGGCCTCTTGATGCTGCGCGAGCGCCAGACACCGCTGCCCCTGCTGGCCACGCCCGAGGTGCTCTCGGACTTGTCCGACGGCTTTCCCATCACCCGCATCCTCTCGCATTTCTGCGGCGTGGACCGCCACGAGCTGCCCATCGACGGCCGCACGCTGGCTGTGCCCGGCCTGGCCGACGTGCAGCTGCAGTGCGTGTCGCTCTCGTCCAAGCCGCCGCCGTATTCACCGTTTCGCGGCAACCCGCGCCCGGGCGACAACATCGGCCTGGTGATCACCAACCCGCTGAACGGCCAGCGCGTGTTCTACGCGCCCGGACTGGGCGAGGTCACGCCCACGTTGCTGGAACTGATGGCCGGCTGTTCGGTGGTGATGGTCGACGGCACCTTCTGGACCAACGACGAAATGCAGCGCATGGGCCTGCACAGCAAGACCGCCACCGACCTGGGCCACCTGCCGCAAAGCGGGCCGGGCTGTATGGTCGAACAGCTCGACCGCCTGCCCGCCCACGTGCGCAAGATCCTCATCCACATCAACAACACCAACCCCATGCTGGTGGAAGACTCCGAGGAACGCTCGCTGCTGACGCAGCACGGCATCGAGGTGGCTTTTGACGGTATGCACATCACGTTCTGAAGACCCAGCCATGGAAATCGCCCAAGCCATCCGCAACGACAGCCACCTGCCCGCCTGGAGCACCGAAGCCTTCGAAGCCCAGCTGCGAGACAAAGGCCGCGCGTACCACATCCACCACCCGTTCAACGTGCGCATGAACGCCGGCGGCTGCACGCCCGACGAGATCCGCTGCTGGGTGGCCAACCGCTTTTATTACCAGATCTGCATTCCACGCAAGGACGCCGCCATCCTCGCCAACATGCCCGACCGCGCGCACCGCCGGCTGTGGCTGGAGCGCATCCTGGACCACGACGGCCATGGCGATTACGAAGGATCGGCCGCGGGCGGCATCGAGGCCTGGACGCGACTGGGTGAAGCGGTCGGCATCTCGCGCGAAGACCTGTGGTCGCTGCAAGGCGTGGTGCCCGCGGTGCGTTTCGCCTGCGATGCCTACGTGAACTTCGCGGCCAAGGCGCCATGGCAGGAAGCCGTGTGCTCCTCGCTCACCGAGATGTTCGCGCCGCAGATCCACAAAGACCGCCTCGCCACCTGGCCCACCCACTACCCCTGGATCGAGTCCGATGGCCTGGCCTATTTCCGCAACCGCATTCCGCTGGCCACGCGGGACGTCAAACACGGCCTGCAGGTCACGCTGGCGCACTTCCAGACCCGGCAGGCCCAGCACCACGCGCTGGACATCCTGCAGTTCAAGCTGGACATTTTGTGGACCATGCTGGATGCCATAGAAAAAGCTTGTCAATGAGCACGCTTCCGAATCAACCCAAGCTCTCGCGCCGCTTCCGGCTGCAGTACGAGGAAGCGCAGAGCCGCTGGGTGCTGCTGTACCCCGAGGGCATGGTGCAGCTCAATCCGTCGGCGGCCGAGATCCTGCAGCGTTGCGACGGCGTGCGCACGTTCGACGGCATCGTCGCCGAACTGGAAGCCGCGTTCAACGCGAAAGGCATTTCACCCGAAGTGCAGGCCCTGCTTGAAGAAGGACAACGCCGTGGCTGGATCGACTGAACCCCCCACCCTCGGCCAGCCCCTGTGGCTGCTGGCCGAGCTCACCTACAAGTGCCCGCTGCACTGCGTGTTTTGCTACAACCCCACGCAACACGCGCACATCCACGACGAGATGAGTACGGCGCAATGGGTCGACGTGATGACCCAGGCGCGCAAGCTCGGCGCAGCGCAATTGGGTTTCTCGGGCGGCGAGCCGCTGCTGCGCGACGACCTCGAAGAACTGGTGCAGGAAGCTCACCGCCTGGGCTACTACACCAACCTCATCACCTCCGGCGTGGGCCTCACGCCCACCCGCGCGCAGAAGCTGAAAGACGCCGGGCTCGACCACGTGCAGCTCTCGTTCCAGGACTCCACCAAGGAGATGAACGACTTTCTCAGCCACACCAAGACCTTCGATCTCAAGCAGCGCGTAGCGCGGCTGATCAAGGAACACGACTGGCCGATGGTGATGAACTGCGTGCTGCACCGACACAACCTGCCGCACGTGCGCAAGATCATCGAGATGGCAGTGGCGCTCGAAGCTGAATACCTCGAACTCGCCAACACGCAGTACTACGGCTGGGCCTGGGTCAACCGCGACCACCTCATGCCTACACGCGAAGAACTCGTTGAAGCCGAGGCCGTGGTCAACCGCTTCCGCGCCGAACAGGAAGGCAAGACCGGCCCCCAATGCCGCGTGCTGTTCGTGGTGCCCGACTATTTTGAAGAGCGGCCCAAGGCCTGCATGAACGGCTGGGGCGCGGTGTTCCTCTCCATCGCGCCCGATGGCTTGGCCATGCCCTGCCACAACGCGCGCGACCTGCCCGGCCTGCAGCTGCCCAACGTGAAAGACACGCCCATCGCCGACATCTGGCAGCGCAGCACCGCCTTCAACGCCTACCGCGGCGACGCGTGGATGAAGCCCACCTGCCGAACCTGCGACGAGCGCCACAAGGACTTCGGCGGTTGCCGCTGCCAGGCCTTCCTGATCACCGGCGACGCCACCGAGACCGACCCGGTGTGCAGCAAGTCGGCCCACCACCACAAGGTGGTGCAGGTGGTGAAGAACGCGCCTGCGCGGCGCAACATCCCCATCGTGTTCCGAAGTGACGCCGAATCGCGGCTGTTGCATCCCATGCCTTGATTGCATCCAGGACCGATCGTCTTGAGCCAGCGGATTGAAAGCCGTCAGCATCGGAACACGAAATCGGGCCTTCGCCAGCGCCACGGCGCTCCCATCCGCTTCAACACGCAGTAGGCAGCGTATGCCGAGGGTTCATGGCTTTGCGGTCATGACCCATTCGGCCAAGGTCTTGATGTCAGCGGGGTTCATGCTGGGGTGTGCGGGCATGGGAATGCGGCCCCACTTGCCTTTGGAGCCGTTCTGGATGGACTGCGCCAGTGACGCCACAGCGTCCTTGTCGTCTTTGTATTTTTCAGCCACCGAGATGAAGGCTGGGCCAACGACTTTTTCTTTGGACGAATGGCAGGACAGGCAGCCATTGTTCTTCGCCAGTTCCAAGGCGGCGGCTTCGTCGATCGCGTGTGCAGTGCCGGAGGCGTACAGCACGGCGGCGGTGAGGATCAGGACAGTGCGCATGGGTGAAAGATGGAAATGGGGTGAAAAAGGATGGAGTACCAGCCAAGCGCATCAGCGCCGCCAGACTGGTTCGAAGGGCCACCACCGCAGGCGGTGGCCCGGCGCTGTTCAATGCGCAGCGGCGCAACGGGGGGTCACTTCAGGAGCTTGAAGGTCCAGACAGAGCCGCCTTGCTCCAGGAAGTTGACCTTCTTGGCCACTTCACCGCCCCACAGCGGGACCGCCCCGCCCCAGCCGGAGACCACGCTGACGTACTGCTCGCCGCCTTCGGTCCAGGTGATGGGCGGCGCCACCACGCCGGAGCCGGTCTGGAACTGCCAGACCACCTTGCCGGTCTTGGCATTCGCGGCCTTGAGGTAGCCCTCAGGCGTGCCCCAGAACACCAGGTCGCCGGCCGTCAGCACGCCGCCCCAGAGCGGGGCTTCGTTCTTGACTTCCCATTCGACCTTGCCGGTCTTGGGGTTGATGGCGCGCAGCGAACCAATGTGGTCGTCGAATAATGGCTTGATGGTGAAGCCCGCACCCAGGTAGGCGGCGCCCTTCTTGTAGGTGATGGGTTCGTTCCAGATTTCCATGCCCCATTCGTTGGTGGGGACGTAGAACAGGCCGGTCTTCGGGCTGTAGGCCATGGGCATCTGGTTCTTGCCACCCAGGAAGCCTGGTGCCGAGAACACCGACTTGCCCTTGGTGCCGTCGCCGCCTTCGGCCGTTGGGTCGCCCGGGCGGTTGGCTGGGTCGAAGTTGGGGCGTCCTGTCTCCAGGTCGATGCTGGTGGCCCAGGTCACTTTCTTCACGAAGGGGAATGCATTCAGCAGCTTGCCCGTGGCGGCATCGTTCACGTAGAAGAAGCCGTTGCGGTCAGCCTTCGCACCCACCCGTTTGCCGTCCATGTCGAAAGTGATGAACTCGTTCACACCGTCGTAGTCCCAGCCATCGTTAGGCGTGTTCTGGTAGTGCCACTGGATCTGGCCCGTCTTCACGTCGATGGCGACGGTGGAGGTGGAGTAGAGGTTGTCGCCCTTGCGCACATGGCTGTTCCAGGGGCCGGGGTTGCCGGTGCCAAAGTAGGCCAGCTTGGTCTTGGGGTCGTAGGTGCCACCCAGCCAGGTGGCCGCACCACCGGTCTTCCAGGTCTCGCCGGGCCAACTGGCGTTGGTGGTCCCGGTGATGCCATTTTCCTTGCCGTCCAGGTAGCCCATGTGGCCTTCAACCACAGGGCGCGACCAGACCATCTTGCCTGTCTTGGGGTCACGCGCTTCGACGCGGCCGACCACGCCGAATTCACCACCAGAGACACCGGTCAATAGCAGGCCTTCGGCGATCAGCGGCGCAGCGGTGTAGCTGTACCCAGCCGAGTAATCGTCGATCTTCTCGCGCCACACCACCTTGCCACTTTCCTGGTCAAGTGCCACGAGTTGAGCGTCCAGCGTGCCGAAGATGACAAGGTTGTCGTACAGGGCAGCGCCGCGGTTGATCACATCGCAGCAGGGCATGATGCCCTCGGGCAAGCGGTGCTCATACTTCCAGAGCTTCTTGCCGGTCTTGGTGTCCACCGCGTAGATGCGCGAGTAGGACGCCGTGACAAACATCTTTCCCTTGTGCACCAGCGGCTGGCTTTGTTGGCCACGCTGTTTTTCACCACCGAATGACATGGACCACACGGGCACCAGTTTGCTGATGGTTTTCTCGTTGATGCCGGTCAACGGCGAGTGGCGCTGGCCCTGAGTGCCGAGGCCCCAGCTCAGCACGTTGTCGGGGGTCTTGGCGTCGTCCGCGATCATTGCGTCGGTGACGCCCTGGGCGCTGACATGGGCCGTGGCGGCCATGACCATAAGGCTCAATAGAGTGCGTTTCACTGGTTTGTCTCCTGCTCGTTCGTGAGGTTGATGGGCTGCGTCCGTGCGGCGTGCCCGGCCGTTTGTGAACTCCCGACCCTCCGGTCTGTGGGTTGCACGCGCATCAAGATGGCAACATCTGTGCCACCTTTCTCTCCCGCTTTTTCAAGCCGTTTTCAGTGCCCTTTCTGCGCCACTTCTGCGTTTTTTTGCGGGTGTTTTAGGGGTATCCCCTGAGAGCGATCGGGTTGGATGCGCAGGACTGCGCCAACCACTGTCCCGGTGGATCCACCAGGGCCGTGACACTGTTCAGAAATGTGGCAATCAGTTGGTCAAGCTGCAACAACCAGCGGGCAGGCCCGTGCCCGCGCCATTCGTCAGCGGCTGGGCACCGGGCCGGCCAGCGCGCGCTGCTCGTAATGCGGATACCACTGCGTCAGGCTGCGGTGCAGCTCGGCGGGTTGCGCGGCCCAGTCTTTGAAACGATCGGGCACGGGCGTGCTCAGCACCTCGCTCAGGTCGAGCCCCCGTTCAGCGCTCTCCAGCATCAGCGTGGTGAGCCAGTGCAGCCAGTCGCGGGTCTGCTGCACGCCCGCCAGACCACTGTGCACCGGGCCGTGGCTGGGCACCACGGTTTTCACCTGACCGCTTGCGATGAGTTGTTCCAAGGCGTCGAGACTGGCGAGCCAGCGTTCAAAGTCGGCGTGCGGCGTGGTGGGCGCACGCTCGGCGAACACCAAGCCACCGGCGAACAGCACGCCGGTCCTTCGGTCGAGCAGCACGAGGTCGTCGGCGGTGTGACCCTGCAGACGCATCAGCTCCAGCGGGTGCTGGTCGAGCTGCAGGGTCTGCGGCAACACGGCTTCGCGCGCCGGGGTGGGTTCGGTGCCGCGCATCCAGTCGCCACAGAGGCGGTAGAGGTTGTCCGCGTAGGCAGCGCCCTCCGCCTGCATCCCGGCGATGCTGCCCGGCAGTGCCTGCGTGGGCCGGTGGGCCCAGGCCTGATTGCCGAAGAAGTAATCGGGGTGCAGGTTGAGTGCCAGCACACGCGCCACCGGTTCGCGCGTGACACTTTCGATCGCGCGGCGCTGCTGCTCACCGTACAGGCGCGAAGGCCCGGTGTTGATGACCACCACACCCGAGCCGGTGGCGATGAAGGCGGTGTTGATGATGTTGCAGCCGTTGGCGCGGTTGAAGTCCTGCACCGCACCTTCAATGACCCAGGTGCCTTTGGCGATCTGGCGCGGTTGCAGGTCGTAGTTGAGGCTTGCGATGTCGGGCTTCGATGCCAGAGGGGGCACGGCGCTGTTTTGCGCCTGCGCACTGCCCGCCAGCACGAGCGCCACCACCAGCCAGCACTTCATGCCCCCACCTCGGCATCGATCCGGTTGCCGTTGTTGTCGCGCCCCACCAGCCGCAGGCCGCTCACCACCTGCGGTGGCAGCTCAAAGGTGATGAGCGGGTTTTCCGACACCGGTTCGTGCAGCGCCAGCTTCCACCAGGCCTGGCCCGCGCTGTCCACCAGTTGCAGTTCCTCGATGTAGAAGGCCGGGATGCCCGCGACCAGGCCGGTGTCCATGGGGTGCATCACACGCACGCGCAAGCGCCGGCTGCCTTCGAGCACGTTGTTGAAAAAGCGCGCCTGCACCTGGCCCAGGGTCTTGCTCCAGGAACCGTCGGCACGTGTGAGGCCAGGCACCGTGCAGCCACCGCCCGCCGCCAGCACCCAGGTGCTGCCCACGTGCCACTGGCTGTCTTTGGTCTGCACAAAGGCCCGCACCGGTGAAGCCTGCTCCATGCGGATGCGAAAGGCCAGCATGGGCAGCGCACGCAGGGGCTCGAAGTCCAGCACCTGGCGCACCGGGTTGCGGTCCACCGCCACGCGGATGCGCGCCACACCACCACCCACTGCGTTCATCCCGCGCGCGTCCACCAGCAGCGGCACGTTCATCGCGTCGTCGGCAAATGCCGGGCCTTTGACGATCACCGCGTCGGAGAACCGGGCCGTGGCCTTGCCGATGGTCTGCTCGCGCAGACTGGGGTACTGCATGGAGCCCAGCGGGTCGCCGCCGTTGGGATCGTCCTGCGCGAACGCCAGCGGCCAGCAGGCCAGACCGACCACACCACCCAGTGCTTCACGTCGATTGGTCATCGCCGCATCCAGCCACGCTGGGGGTCGTAGCCCCACAAGGCAGCCACAAAAAAAACGATGTTGCAGCTCACCACCACCGCCCACGACAGCGCCGTGAACTGCCCGACCAGCGCAAACCGCATGGCCTCGACCGCATGGGTGAAAGGGTTCCACTGGGCCAGCTTGAGCAGCCACCACGCGCCCGACTCTTCCAGCTTCCACAGCGGGTACAGCGCGGGGCTGATGAAGAACATCGGGAAGATCACGAAATTCATCGTGCCAGCGAAGTTCTCCAGCTGCTTTACGTACACCGAGAGCATCAGCCCCAGCGCAGCGAGCATGGTGGCACCGCAGGCCATGGCGACCAACAGACCCGGCAGGAACGCCAGCGGCACCTCCACCCCAAAGGCCCAGGCAATGGCGAGGAACACCACCATCTGCAGCACCGACAGGCAGGTGCCCGCGAGCAGCTTGAAGCCCAGCAGCCAGCCGCGCGCCAGCGGCGCAGTGAGCAAGAGGCGCATCACGCCCATCTCGCGGTCGTACACCATCGAGAGCGAGCTCTGCATGCCATTGAACAGCGCCACCATGCCGAGCAGACCGGGCACCATGTAGGCCTTGTATTCGATGTAGGTCTCGTAGGGCGGCACGATGGCGACACCGAACACGTTGTTGAACCCGGCCGAAAACACCACGAACCACAGCAACGGCCGCACCAGCGCAGAACCCAGGCGGGTGGGCTGACGCAGGAAGCGGTTCAACTCGCGACCCACCACCGCGCGCAAGGCGCGCAGCAGGTGCAGTGGAAGCGAAGGCGCTCCGAGCCGCATCACGGACGCGCTTTGCATGCACTCTCCTGTTCATCGACACCCAGTGTGTCGAGCACTTCTTTCGGGTGCAACACGCCCTCCAGTGGCGCCGTGCCCACCACGCCATCGACGTGACTCAGGAACAGCGGCTGGCGCAACTGGCCGTCCCAGGCGCGAAAGGAAATGCTGCGACCCTTGAAGCCGTCCAGCGTGGTGCTGCCGCCGCGCAGCGACTTGAGCTGTTGCGCGACCGTGGCCTTGGGGTTCTCGGCCAGCACCGTGGCCACCGCGCGGCCTGCGGCCCAGGCGGCCCAGTCGGCGCCCTGCATGGGCCGCCGCGCCAGCTTGACGAAGCGGCGCGTGAGCTGCGGGCCGCCGTGACGCTCCCACTGCGGGTGCCATGCCGCCGCTACCAGGCCGCTGGCGCCCACCACCGGACGCGGCCACTGCGTGGCATAGGGCAACAAGCGCGCGAACTCGCCGTCGCTGTCCATCACCGCCACCACCTCGTGCTCGCGGTCACCGGTGAGCAGGCGCGTGTTGCCCAGGTCGCGCTCGCGCGGGTCGCCGGTGAGCTTGAACGGCTTTTGCGCCACGACCTTGATGCCGAAACGCTTGGCCGCGCGGTTGAAGGCCTCGTTCATCAGCGCGTCGGCGGGGAGTGGTCCTTGCAGCAGCAGCGCCTTGCGCCAGTTGCGCGCGGCCAAGTACTGTACCAGCGCGTCGCTCAGCATGGCGCGGCTGGGTGCGGTGTGCAGCAGGTGCGCCGCGCACTGGGCGCCGCGCAGGCGGTCGTCATCCAGCCCGGTGTTGAACACCATGGCACCGCCCAGCGCAGCGGGCGCGGCCTGTACCAGCGCGTGCAACTCGGCCAGCGGCAGGTCGGCCACCACGTGCTGCACCCTCAAAGCTTTCAGCTCGGCCAGCGCCTTGGGCAGCGCCGCGGCGTTGGGCAGCACAACGTCTTTCACCACCAGCTCGATGCCAGCCGCGTCGAGCTCGAATGCCGATTCCTCGGCCGCGAGGCGCACGCCATCAATGGCCCGCCCGCCCGGGTGCCCGGGATAGGCCTTCTCCAGGCGGCGCGGTGCAAGGCGTGGATCGCCGTCGAGCGACACCACCGCGATGGTGATCTGGGTGGCCGCAAACGCTGGCAAGACAGAGGCCAACGCCAGCACCCCGGCCAGGGCGCGGAGCGAAGACGTCAAGCGTCTTTTCATGGGGAAACTAAAACAGTGTGCGGCACCCGCCCGGCCGGCACCGTCCTGATCGCCTTGCCTGAAGCCGTGTCGATCAGCGTCATGTCGTCCGACAGGCCGTTGGCCACGTACAGCGTCTTACCGTCGGGCTGGAAGCCCAGACCCCAGGCGCGTTGGCCGACCAGGATCTGGTTCTTCACCACCTTGGTGGCCACGTCGATCTCGGCCACGTGGTTGGCCTTGCCCAGCCCCACCCAGATGGACTTGCCGTCGAGGCTGATGGTCATGCCCACCGGGGTGATGTCGGCCTCGCGCATGCCCTTGACCGTGAACTTGATCTTCTGCTTCTCGGTGTGGGTCCTGGTATCGACCACGCTCACCGTGGCGTCCAATTCGTTGGTCACCCACAGTTCGGCGCCGTCTGGCGACAACACGAAGCGGCGCGGGCGCTTGCCGACCTTGATGTTCTTCGTGACCTTCTTCGCGCCGAGGTCGATCACATGGACCACGTTGGCCACCTCGGATGTGACATACGCGGTCTTGCCGTCGGGCGTGACCAGCACGCCCTCGGGCTCACCGCCGGTCTTGACCTCGAACACCGCCTTTTTGCTGTCGATGTCGTAGGCGGCCACCACGTTCTCGTCTTCGATCGACACATAGGCTGTTCTCCCGTCCGGGCTGAGGTCGAACATCTCGGGGCTGTCGCCCAGGGGCACGGTCCCGGTCAACTTGCCGGTGGCCACATCTACCAGGCCCATGGCGTTGCTGTCGCCACAGATCACGAGGATCTGTTTGCTGTCGCCACTGAAGCGCATGTCACGTGGACGCTTGCACACGTCGATGGCGCCGGTGCGCTCACCCCGGGTGTCGAACACATAGATCTTGTTGTCCTTCTCGCTGGACACGTAGACCTTGCCTGCGCCTTGTGCCTGGACAGGGAACGCGAGCGAGGCGGCAGTTGCGGCGATGGACAGGGCGCGCAGAGCGAAAGCCAAAGGGGCTTGGTGGGTCATGAAATGTCTCCAGTCTTGTGTGTCATGGATGAACGGGTGTTCGTCCTGCACGCATCGAGGTGCGCATGGTCAATCTGCAAAAACGGTGCCAGGCCCGCAGGAATAGAAATTGCGGGAAATCAACCCGTGCCCGGGGCTTTCCCGGGCAATGGAGACAAGGCGGCCGCCCCATGAGACACCCACCGTCACAACCATCGTTCAAAAATGACACAGGGGAAACCCCAGAAGCGTTCCATCACGACACGCCCGGGTGTTCGCGGCGCAGCCTCATCGGCGCAGCGGTATCTCTGGTGCTGGGAGCGGCATTGCCCAGGGTGCACGCTCAGCCTTCCAGCCCCGAGCCGGCATGGCCGAGCCGTCCGTTGCAGATGATCGTTCCCTGGCCTGCAGGCGGCGCGACCGACCTGACATTGCGCATTCTGTGCGAAGAGGCCGAACCGCTGCTGGGTCAGCCGATCGTCATCATCAACAAACCCGGCGCTGGCGGAACGCTGGTGGCCGCGCCACTCAAGGCCGCCCAGCCTGACGGCTACACCATTGGGCAGGTGCCGATCACGGTGTACCGCCACGCGCTCATGAACCCGGTGCCCTGGAACCCAGTGACCGACTTCAGCCCCATCGTGCAGGTGTCCGGCGTGACCTTCGGGGTGCTGGTGCCCGAAAGCAGTCCGTGGCATCACTTTGCCGATCTGCTGGACTGGGCGCAGAAGCACCCAGGCGAACTGATCCTGGGCTCCACCGGCATCGGCACCACCGCCCACCTGGCGATGGAAGAGATCCTCCTGCAGCACGGCGTGCGCTATGTGCACGTACCCTACAAGGGCACGGCCGACCAGATGCTGGCCGTTGCGGGCGCGCAGATCATGGCCGGCGTCAACTCCACCGGCTTCGCCCCTTGGATCGACCAAGGCAAGATCCGGCTTCTGGCTGTTTTCAGTGCGCAGCGCAGCGCACGCTGGCCCAGCGTGCCCACCATGCGCGAACTGGGCTACGAGCAGGCGGTCTACACATCCCCCTGGGGCCTGGCCGCACCGCGCGGCACCCCTGATGCGGTGGTGAAGAAGCTGCACGATGCGTTCCACCGCGCCATGTTCAGCGAGCGACACCAGGCCGCGCTGGCCAAGTACGACCAGGGCCTGGACTACCTCAACACCGCCGACTATCGTCGGGCGGTGCTGGCCACGGTGGAGCGCGAAAGCCGCTTGCTCAAACGCATGAACCTGCTGGCTCACCCGGCCAACTGATGTCCTCGACACCCCCTATCGCCATGAGCACGCCTTTTCTACTCACTGCGCAAAACCTGCACAAGGCCTACAACGGCAAGCCGGCGCTCAAAGGCGTGAACCTGACGCTGCGTGCGGGTGAGATGCTGGCCCTCCTGGGCCCCAACGGCGCGGGCAAGTCCACCCTGCTGCAGTTGCTGACCGGCCTGTTCAGCCCTGATCAAGGCACGATCGTGGTGATGGGGCACGACTTGCAGCGACACCCCAGCCGCGCGCTCGCTTCGCTGGGCGTGGTTTTCCAGCAGACCGCGCTTGACATAGACCTCACGGTCATGGCCAACCTGCTGTTTCACACCGATCTGCACGGCCTGCCGCGTATCATGGCGCGACAGCGCATCGCCGACGGGCTGGCTGCCATGGGCCTGGGCGACCAGGCCAGGGCCGTGGTGCGCAGCCTCTCCGGCGGCAACCGGCGCAAGGTGGAGCTGGTGCGCGCGCTGCTGCACGAACCGGCCCTGCTGTTGATGGACGAGGCCACCGTGGGGCTGGACCCGGCCTCGCGCCAGCACCTGCTCGACCAGGTCCGCAGTCTGTGCCACGCGCGCGGCATGGCGGTGCTCTGGGCCACGCACCTGATCGAAGAAGCCAAGGTGGCCGACCGCCTGTTGCTGCTGCACCAGGGCACGGTGCGTTTCGACGGCAGCATCGACACCTTCATGTCCGCATCCAGTGGAAACGACTTCCAGGCTGAAGTGTTGCAACAGCTCGAAAAGCCCGGCCCCTGAACAAGCTCAGGTCTTTCCAGACGCCGCTGCGGAAGCCTCTTGCGCATCCAGTTCGGCCATTTCGGCTGGCGTGAACACGCGCGAGCGCGTGTGGAAGGCTTTGCCCTCCGGCCCTTCAAGCGAGAAGGTGCCGCCGTGGCCTTCGATCACGTCGATGATGAGCTGCGTGTGGCGCCAGTAGGCGTACTGCGCCTTGCCGATGTAGAACGGGCAGCCGCCAATGTGGCCCAGGTACACGTCGCCCGCGCCCATGGTGATCTCGCCCGGCAGGTAGCAGTTGGCCGCGCTGTTGTCGCAGCAGCCGCCGCTCTGGTGAAACATGAGATCGGGACCGTGCTTGGTCTTGAGGAATTCAATCAGCTCGACCGCGGCCGGTGTGGCAATGACTTTTTCAACCATGTCTGTCTCCTGGTTCTGAAAGAAAAAGGGACACCTCCGAAAAGAGATGTCCCATTCCAGAACGCAGCGGAACCGCCCTTCGACAAACTCAGGACGGGCCGCCAGCGTTGCCCTCTTGAGGGGTGACGCACCGCAGGCGCGGCGCGGGGGTGGGTCAAAAGAAGCCCAGTTTCTGCTCGCTGTAGCTCACCAGCAGGTTCTTCGTCTGTTGGTAGTGGTCCAGCATCATCTTGTGGGTCTCGCGGCCGATGCCCGATTCCTTGTAACCTCCGAATGCAGCGTGTGCCGGGTAGGCGTGGTAGCAGTTGGTCCACACGCGACCGGCCTTGATGGCGCGGCCCATGCGGTAGGCCACGTTGCCATTGCGGCTCCACACACCGGCGCCCAGGCCGTACAGCGTGTCGTTGGCGATTTCCAGCGCTTCGGCTTCGTCCTTGAAGGTGGTCACGGCCAGCACGGGGCCGAAGATTTCTTCCTGGAAGATGCGCATCTTGTTGTGGCCCTTGAACAGCGTGGGCTGCACGTAGTAGCCGCCTTCGAGATCACCACCGAGGTGGGCCTGGCCGCCGCCGGCCAGCACTTCGGCACCCTCTTCCTTGCCCAGCGACAGGTACGACAGGATCTTGGTCAGCTGCTCCTTGGAGGCCTGCGCGCCCATCATGCTGTCGGTGTCCAGCGGGTTGGCGTGCTTGATGGCGGCCACGCGCTTGAGCACGCGCTCCATGAACTTGTCGTAGATCGATTCCTGGATCAGCGCACGGCTGGGGCAGGTGCAGACCTCGCCCTGGTTGAACGCGAACAGCACCAGGCCTTCGATGGCCTTGTCCAGGAAGCCGTCGTCCTTGTCCATGATGTCGGCGAAGAAGATGTTGGGCGATTTGCCGCCCAGTTCCAGCGTGGCCGGGATCAGGTTGTTGGCAGCGGCCTGGGCGATCACGCGGCCGGTGGTGGTGGAGCCGGTGAACGCAATCTTGGCGATGCGCTTGCTCGTGGCCAGCGGCATGCCGGCTTCGCGACCGTAGCCGTTGACGATGTTCAGCACGCCCGGGGGCAGAAGGTCGGCGATCAGCTCGGCCAGGATCAGGATGGAGATGGGGGTGGACTCTGCGGGCTTGAGCACCACGCAGTTGCCGGCACCCAGGGCAGGGGCCAGTTTCCAGGCGGCCATCAGAATGGGAAAGTTCCAGGGAATGATCTGGCCCACCACGCCCAGCGGCTCGTGGATGTGGTACGCCATGGTGTTCTCGTCAATCTCGCTGATGCCACCTTCCTGCGCGCGCAGGGCACCAGCGAAGTAGCGGAAGTGGTCCACGGTGAGCGGAATGTCGGCGTTGAGCGTTTCGCGGATCGCCTTGCCGTTGTCCACCGTCTCGGCGTAGGCCAGCAGTTCCAGGTTCTGCTCGATGCGGTCGGCGATCTTGAGCAGGATGTTGCTGCGTGTGGCGGCGTCGGTCTTGCCCCACTTGTCAGCGGCGGCGTGGGCGGCGTCCAGTGCCAGTTCGATGTCTTCAGCCGTGGAGCGCGCGGCCTGGGTGTAGACCTTGCCGCTTACCGGCGTGACCACGTCAAAGTACTCGCCCTTGACCGGGGCGACCCACTCGCCGCCAATGAAGTTGTTGTACTGGGCCTTGTAGGCGATCTTGGCGCCGTCGGCGCCGGGGGCTGCATAAAGCATGGGTGTCTTCCTCTGGGTGAACGTGATTGAAGAATGAATTCCCGAATCGGGCCCCACACTCACTACAAGTTCCATGCCACGGCAAACCCAGCCCACACAGCTTGGAATGCAACATCTTTTGAAGCAGCGCTGCTACAGAACGCCACACCCACGCGCGCCACTCAACTCAGTTGTTCAAATCTGGTACGCACGCTTCTGCATAGGCTCGCCGGCTGGACAGCCGCCCCTGCAAGCAATGGTGTGGGTTCCTGCGTGGGTTTTCAGTGGCGACAGATTCTGGCGACTTGTGCGGCAGCTTGAGGCTGGTTGCTGCCGGTGGCTTAACACGCCTGAATGTCGTCCGCCGCGGGCACCTGACGTTCGAGGACGCAAGGGTTGAACGACCGCTGCACCTCCATCTCCGGCCATCCAGCGCAGGCCACCCTGGTCGCGATCCGGGGTCAACTCAGAGGCTGCAGGTTAGATAGGAAGCATGCTGTATGCAAATCTGCAACGCCTTGACATTGTGTTCGTTGGTCACGGATGTGAAACTGGAATTGTCAAGCAGAGCTTCGATGGTTCAAGTCTTGTTCTCGGTGTCTAGCATGTGGGCTGAGGCCGAGCGCTCGAACACTTCGATCAAACGCATGGCGGCCGGCGACAGAAAACTGTTGGAACGGTAGGTGACCACCAGCCTGCGTCGCATGGACGACCCTCGGATGGGGACTTCCTTCAACCCGGGAATCCGGTTAGGTCCCTGCAGGTGGTATCGGGAAATAAAGCTGAGCAGTCCGGTCTGCACGATCAAAGCCGGCAGCATCAACAGCATGGTGGTTTCCACCTGAACGTGGGGGCGGGGCAGGCCCTTTCTGTCGAACGTGTGATCCAGCCAGTCGCGTGTCGGTGCGCCAGATGGTTGCAAAGCCCAGCGATAGCCCGTGAGGTCCTTGAAACTCCTCGCGTTGTGAAATACTTCGTGATCCTCACTGGCGGCCACGACGATCATGTCTTCGGCAAGTAGCTTCGATTGGAAGCCCTTCTCGACGCCGCTCTCGGTTCCGACCATCAAGTCCAGCTCCCCCGCGCGCAGCTGTGGCTGAAGCGTATCGATCAGTCCAACCACGGTGCGCAGGGTCACATCAGGGGCCTCCAGGAGCAGGTCACGCGCCACCGACGGCAGCAAAGCCTGCGCGGCAGTGGGAACGATGCCCAGGCGCACATGCCCCGTCAGCCCGGCGCCGATAGCGCGGAGTTCGCGGCGGGCGTCTTCAACGTCGAAGCGCATTCTTCTCGCCCACTTCAGCAAGACCTTGCCCGCCTCGGTGAGCCGAATGCCACGCCCCGACTTCTCAAACAGGGCCGCACCGTAGTCCGCTTCCAGACGCCGCACGCTGCTGGTGAGCGCGGGTTGGGTCCGGTGCAGTTTCGCCGAGGCGCGCCCCATGTGCTGAAGCTCGGCGATGGCTTCGAAGTAGCTGAGGTCGCGAAGATCCATTGCAAAAGTCCTGTGAATGGATTTCAAGAAATTATCGATTGGACCAATTGTCGTCGTGTTTCAACAATCAGCACTCCCGTCAACGCTGCGTCATGACGGCGCAGACAACATTAGGAGACAAACGACATGAAGACCACACGGCGCCTGCTGCTTGCGCTGGCTACCAGCTTTCTGGCCGCCTCGGCTTTCGCGCAAGCCAGCTTTCCGGACAAACCCATCAAGCTCATTGTGCCGTTCCCCCCGGGCGGCGGTACCGACATCATCAGTCGGGTGATCGGCGACAAGCTTTCGACCACGCTGGGCTGGAAGATCGTGATCGAGAACAAGGCCGGTGCCGGTGGCACGCTAGGTCTGGACGCTGCAGCAAGGGCCAGGCCCGACGGGTACACGATGGTCATGGGACAGACCAGCAACATGTCCATAGCGCCCTCACTGATGTCTGGCCTTCCGTACGACCCGGTCAAGGACTTCACGCCGGTGACGCTGGTCAGCGAAGTGCCGCTGGCCATCGCAGTGGGTGTCGACTCGCCAATCAAGACATTTGCCGATCTTGTGAATGCGGCCAAGGCAGACCCGGGCAAGCTGTTGATGGCCTCCCCCGGCAACGCCACCGTTGCGCACCTGACGGGTGAGTATCTGCAGAAGGCCGTTGGCATCAGCTACAAGCATGTGCCATACAAGGGAACTTCCCAGGCCCTGCCGGACGTGATCAGTGGCCGAGCCACCTTCTTTGTGGCTTCGGTGGAGTCGGTGCGCGGGCCAATCAAGGCCGGCCAGTTGCGTGCGATTGCCGTGACCTCGGCCAAGCGTATCGCTGATTGGCCAACCGTGCCGACGGTGGCCGAGTCGGGCTTCCCCGGTTTCGCTGCGGTCACCTGGTTCGGCATTGCAGTGCCTGCCGGCACGCCGGATGCCGTGGTGTCGCAAATGAACACCGAAATCACCAAGGTGCTGCAAGCACCGGACGTGCGCGAGAAGCTTGAAGGCGGCATCGTTACCGGTCCGGCCGCTTTTGCCGCGGCGATCAAGAGCGATCACGACAAATGGGCTGGTGTGATCAAGGAAGCCGGCATCAAGGGCCAGTGAGCCATTTCATGAGCATCTGAAGGCAGACAGGCATGAGCACCAAGTTCCCCAACAACCGCGACGCACTGGCCGGCCTGCTCTTTATGGCGCTGGGCACCATCGGCTTCTTCGTCGCGCTGTCTTACCCGTTCGGCAGCCTCCAGGAAATGGGGCCGGGCTTCTTCCCACGCGTTCTGGGGGTGATCCTGATCGGCTTCGGCATCGTCACCCTGCTCAAGGGACTGCGGTCCGGTGAGCAGGTCGACGGTTCCTGGAGCTGGTTGCCGCTTTTGCTGCTGGCTGTTGCGCTGGTCGCTTTTGGCTGGCTCATGGAGCGCTTCGGCCTGCTGCCTGCACTCGTCGTTCTGATCGTGACGAGTGCGCGGGCGGGCAAGGAGTTCCGGTGGAAAGAAGCCGTCGTGCTCACTGTGATTCTGTGCCTGATGGCCGTGGCCATCTTCGTCTGGGGACTGGGCCTGCCTTATTCCTTGTTTTCCTTCGAGCTGGGGCACTGATCCATGGACGTCATTTCAAATCTCTCGCTCGGGTTCGGGGTCGCTTTCACGCTGCAGAATCTGGCGTACTGCTTCCTGGGCGTGCTGCTGGGTACGCTGATCGGTGTGCTTCCAGGCGTTGGCCCGCTGGTGACGATTGCCATGCTGTTGCCGATCACCTTCGGTCTCGATCCGGTGAGCTCGCTGATCATGCTTGCGGGCATCTTCTATGGTGCGCAGTATGGTGGCTCGACCACGGCGATTCTGGTCAACATGCCCGGCGAAGCCTCGTCCGCCGTGACGGCAATCGATGGCTACCAGATGGCACGGCAGGGCCGCGCGGGTCCGGCGCTCGCGATCGCGGCGGTTTCTTCTTTCGTGGCCGGCACGATCTCCACGCTGGTGGTGGCCTTCTTTGGCCCGCTGATTGGCACATGGGCACTGGAATTCGGCGCCGCAGAGTACTTCTCTTTGATGTTCATGGGCCTGGTGTTCTCGGCCGTACTGGCGCATGGCGACCTCGTCAAGTCGCTGGCCATGGTGGCTGCCGGGCTGATGCTTGGCATCGTGGGCACCGACGTCACATCGGGCCTGCCGCGCTTCTCGTTCGGCGTGTCGGAGCTGCTCGATGGTGTGGGTTTCACCGTCATCGCCGTGGGCCTCTTCGCAGTTGCCGAGATCGTCCAGAACGTCTCCAGGACCGAGAAGGTCGAGATCTTCTCCAAGGACATCAAGAACCTGATGCCCACCTGGGCAGACATGAAGGCGGCCTGGAAGCCCACCTTGCGCGGCACGGCGCTGGGTTCGTTCTTCGGCGCGCTGCCAGGCATCACAGCCTCCGTAGCGTCGTTCTCGGCATACATGCTGGAGAAGAAGCTGGCCAAGGATCCCTCCCGATTCGGCAAAGGTGCCATCGAAGGCGTCGCAGCACCCGAGGCGGCCAACAACGCCGCCGCGCAGACCCACTTCATCCCTACCCTGACCCTGGGCATCCCGGCCACCGCCGTCATGGCACTCATGCTGGGCGCGCTGACCATGCAGGGCATCCAGCCCGGTCCAGAGGTCATGAATTCCAGACCCGAACTGTTCTGGGGTCTGGTGGCCAGCATGTTCGTTGGCAACGCGCTGCTGCTGGTACTCAACCTGCCCTTGGTGGGCCTGTGGGCGCGCTTGACCCAGGTGCCGTACCGCTGGTTGTTCCCGGCCATCATGATGTTCGCCGCGCTGGGCAACTACAGCCTTAACAACAGCGCCATGGACGTCTACCTCTGTGCCGCCACCGGCATTCTGGGCTACGTCATGGCCAAGCTCGAATGTCATCCGGCGCCGCTGATCCTGGGTTTTGTGCTCGGACCCATGCTGGAAGAGAACCTGCGCCGCGCCTTGCTGATGTCGGACGGCAGCTTCGCTGTATTCGTCACGCGCCCGATCAGCCTCACTTTCCTGCTCGTCACCTGCGTGCTGTTCCTCGCCATGGTGCTGCCCTCGGTGCGGCGCAGGCGCGATCTGGCCACCGCTGGCGATGGATCGGACTGATCGACCCCCACAGATCGCCACTGGCACCAGAACACCCTGTCTCCGCGTCCGCGTTTGACGCCCTTCATCTCCGTCAAGGAATCCCATGTCCCAATCCGACATCATCAAAGACTTCCCGCGCGTCGCGCCCCAGCTGGTCGCTCAGGCGACCCAGTACCAGCCAGCCATCTTTTCCGACATCAACGGCCGCCGTGGGGCGCTGCACGGCCGTATCAAGGCGCTACGTCCGCGCATGAAGGTGGCTGGTCCGGCCTTCACCGTGGAGGTGCGTCCCGGCGACAACCTGATGATCCACGCCGCCATGGCGCTGGCCAAACCCGGCGACGTGCTGGTGATCGACGGCAAAGGCGACCAGACCTCGGCCCTGATGGGCACCATCATGATGACCGCCTGCCGTCAACTTGGCCTCGCTGGCGTGGTGATGGACGGTGCTGTGCGCGACAGCCTGGAGATCGACGAGATGGACTACCCGGTCTTCTCGGTCGGCACCAACCCCAATGGCCCGACCAAGAACAACGCTGGACGCATCGGCCATCCGATCAGCGTGGGCGGTGTGACGGTGAAGCCTGGTGACTTTGTCATCGGAGACTGTGATGGCGTGGTGGTGGTGGAACGCGAGTCGCTGGCCGGACTGCTTCCGCTCGCCGAACACAAGGTAAATGCCGAAGCCAAGCGCATTGCCCAGATCAAAGACGGCAACACCTCGGCCGCCTGGCTGAACGCCTCACTGGTCACGGCCGGTGTGCTCAAAGCGGGAGAGACACTGTGAGCACGCAACCCGTCATCCTCGTCACCGGAGCCGATCTGGCACCGCAGGCGCTCGCCTTGCTGAGCGACTTCGAGGTGGTGTTTGCCGGCAAGACACCGCAACTGTCGGATGTCGCAGCCCTCGCCAGGCAACACAACCCGGTGGGTATCATCGTGCGCTACAGCGGCGTGAACGCCGAGGTGATGGACGCGGCGCCCGCGCTGCGCGTGATCTCCAAGCACGGCAGTGGCACCGACACCATCGACAAGGCGGCTGCGGCTGCACGCGGCATCGTTGTCACGGCCGCCGTGGGCGCCAACGCCGCAGCCGTGGCCGAGCAGGCCATGGCGATGCTGCTGGCCTGCGCCAAGTCGGTCGTGCAGCTCAATGCTCGCATGCACGACGGTCACTGGGACAAGGCCACGCACAAGAGCCTGGAGCTGGGCGGCCGCACGGTCGGCCTAGTGGGCCTGGGTGCGATCGGCCTGCGCTTCGCAACGATGGCCCATGCAATGGGCATGCACGTGATCGGCTTCGACCCGTTCGCGAAGAACCTGCCTGAGTATGTGACGGCAGTGGACCTGGCGACGATCTGGAGCGAAGCCGACGCCATCTCGTTGCACTGCCCGCTCACACCCGAGAACAAAGGCCTGCTCAACGCCGAGACGCTGGCCCGGTGCAAGCCCGGTGTGATCGTGGTGAACACCGCACGCGGCGGACTGATCGATGAGCCAGCGCTTCTGGCTGCGGTGCAGAGCGGCCAGGTCGGCATGGCCGCTCTCGACAGCTTTTGCGTCGAGCCCATGAGCCACCCGCACATCTTTCATCATCAACCGGGCTTCGTTCTCAGCCCCCACATCGGCGGTGTGACCAGCGACGCCTACGTGAACATGGGGGTCGCGGCGGCCCGAAACACGTTGGACGCTCTGAAGACCCTTGTCAGTGCCATCCATTGAGTTCACCTGGTGGGCATCCCCCCACCTCATTGAGACCCCGCCTTTCAACCAGCAGGAGACAAAGATGCAATTTACCCTTCTTCGCCGCAGCCTCTTGGCATGCGCCGCCCTCACCGTCCTGGGCCTTTCGGTGGCCCACGCCCAGAGCGACTGGCCCAATCGCGTTGTCAAGATCATCGTGCCCTATGCGCCTGGCGGCGCCGTCGACGTGGTGACGCGCAAGATGGCCCAAAAGCTCAGTGAACAGACCGGCCAGAGTTTCATTGTCGAGAACAAGGCAGGCGCCACCGGCACCATCGGCACCAACCAGGTGGCGCAGTCTGCAGGCGATGGCTATACCCTGCTGGCCAACGACACCACCTATTCGCTGCTGCCGCATATCTTCAAGAAGCTGCCCTTCGACCATGCGACCCAATTGGTTCCGGTGGGCGCCTACGTCTTTGCGCCAATGGGTCTGGTGGTCAATGCGCAATCACCGCACAAGACCTTGGCCGATCTCACCACAAAGGCCAAGAGCGCACCCGACACGGTGAGCTACGGCACGGGAGGCCCTGGCACAACGCCACACTTCGCCAGTGAGGCACTGGGCATCGCAGCGGGTGTGAAGTTCATGCACGTCCCGTTCAAGGGTGCCGCCGAGGCCACCGTGGGCGTGCTTTCAAACGCCATCGAGTTTCAGATTGCTTCCACCACCGGACTCATGAGCAACGTGCAGGGCGGTCGGATGCGGATGCTGGCGGTCAGCGGGGACCAGCGCCTTCCCGCTCTTCCGGATGTACCAACTTTCAAGGAGTCCAATATCGGCTGGTCGGGCGTGGTCAACTGGACCGGTCTCTGGGCGCCCAAAGGGACCCCGGTCGAAGTACTTGAGCGCCTGCACAAGGAAATCGAGAAGGCCATGGCCAGCGAAGACATGAAGAGCTTTGCAGTGGGCATGGGCGCCGAGGCACGCCAGGTCACCGGGCCAGCGTTTGCGACGATCCTCAAGGACAGCACCGACAGCTGGGGTAAGGTCGTTGCAAATACCGCTTTCGAAAAGCGTTGAAAGCGTCCCAACCCAACCAGATCCCGCTGCCACCATGTTGCTGCTCAACTCTCCCAAACTGCGTCCGCTGGATGCCTGGACAAGCTTGCCCTCCCGGTTCAGGCAGAAGCGACGCACCGGCTGGAGCGACGCCAACATGGGCGGGCGCGATGTCGACTCGTTCCTGGAGGGACCGGTGTTTGATAGCGCCGGCAATCTGTATGTGACCGACATCCCGTTCGGCCGCGTGTTCCGCATCGACCCTCAGGGCGATTGGGACTTGGTGGCGCAATGGGATGGCGAGCCCAATGGCATGAAGTTCCTGAACGCCACTGAACTGCTGGTCACCGACTACCGCAACGGCCTGATGGTGGTGGACAGCCACAGCGGTGCGGTTCGTCCTTACCTGGGGCGGCGCAACACCGAGAGCTTCAAAGGGCTGAACGACCTCACCTTTGACTCGCATGGCAACCTGTACTTCACCGACCAGGGTCAGACCGGCCTGCACGATCCTACGGGCCGCGTCTACCGGCTCAGCCCTTCCGGTCGTTTGGATCTGTTGCTGAGCAACGTGCCGAGCCCCAATGGCATCGTGCTGTCGCTCGACGAGAAATTCCTGTTCGTGGCTGCCACGCGCGGCAACTGCGTCTGGCGCATGCCGCTGCTGGCCGACGGCGGTGTGTCCAAGGCCGGGCAGTTCTTCACGTCTTATGGCCCGAGTGGCCCGGATGGATTGGCGATGGACGGTGCCGGACGTCTGCTCGTGGCAAACCCCGGTCTGGCCTATGTGTGGGTCCTCAACCACCGGGCTGAGCCGGTGCAGGTGTTGACCACGGACACCGGGGCATCGCTGACCAACCTGGCCTTTGGCGGTGCAGACCGCAGAACCTTGTATTGCACCGAGTCAACCAGCGGCGTCATCCTGCGTGCCGATATGGACGAGGCCGGAACCCTGGTTCACGCAGGGAGCCACCACCCATAACGAACGGCCAGCAACGAACCAACGCTTGCCAACGCCTGTCCGCATTACGGACATCAACCATGAATGGAGACATCACCATGAACCCGATATCCCGTCGCTCCCTGGCACTCGTCGTCAGCCTCTGTGCCCTGGCACCTCATGCAATGGTGCAGGCGCAGTCGACCTATCCAAGCCGTCCGATCAAGCTGATCGTGCCGTTCCCACCTGGAGGCAACGTGGATGTCAGTGCCCGCATACTTGCTCCTGAGTTTCAGAAGGTTCTGGGCCAACCGGTCATCGTCGACAACAAGGCGGGCGCCAGTGGCACGCTGGGCCTCGACGCAGTTGCCAAGTCGCCCCCCGATGGTTACACCCTCGGTGTCGCTTCGCCGATCAACCACCTGACGGCGCCTTCCCTATATCCCAAGTTGCCCTATGACTCGATCAAGGATTTCACGCCGGTCGGTCTGATCGCCAGTGTGCCCATGGTGCTTGTGGTGGGGCCTTCCATGTCTGCCCGCTCGGTGCAGGAGTTGTTGACTGCCGCCAAAGTAAAGCCAGGTGGAATGACTATGGCTTCTGCTGGAAACGGCAGCGGAAATCACATCGTCGGGGAGCTTTTTCAGGATGCCACCGGCGTGCGCTTTGCGCACATTCCCTACAAAGGCAGTGCGCCGGCGAACTCTGATCTGATGGGAGGGCATGTCGACCTGCATTTCGACCAGCTCTCGTCGGTCCTGCCCATGATCAATGGCGGCAAGCTGCGACCGCTCGCCGTCACCACCATCACCCGTTCGGAGCAGCTTGCTGATGTTCCGACGTTGGCCGAATCGGGTGTGCCAAACTTTGACGCATCCACCACACTCGGGCTTGTGCTGCCCGGGGGCGCGTCGACCGAACTGGTAGGCAAGCTGAACCAGGCGCTCATCACGGTGCTGAAGAACCCGGCGGTGAAAGAAGCGTTCGCCCGTCTGGGTTCGGAAGCCCGCGAGAGTTCCCCGGCCGAGTACGCGACGTTCATCCGCAGTGAGATCGACCGCACGGCGCGCATCGTGAAAGAAGCCAAGATCACGCGCGACTGAAGCAAAGAAACGCAACCGCAGCCAACACTGTGATCATCGATTGTCACTTTCACGTCGTCGCACCGGCCGATGACTCCCCGATGGTGGCAGGGCGTTCCTATACGCCTGAGCCCGCATCCCTCGATGACTGGAAGGCAACTCTGGAACCCGTGGGAGTCACACACGGCGTGGTGGTTCAACCCAGCTTTTACGGTACAGACAACAGGGTCTTGTTGCGCACTTTGGGGCAGACGCCAAACCGGTTGGTCGGGGTGGCGGCCGTTGACATCGATGTGGACGACGCGGCGTTGAATCGATTGACTGCCGCTGGTGTCAAGGGTGTTCGGATGGCGCACTTCGAAGAAGGTGATCCGCGCTGCGGGGGTGGCTTTGTGAGGTTCTCGGCGTTCCAGCAACTGTTGCAGCGGCTGCGAGACCACAACCTCCATCTGCAGTTGTTCACCGACAGCCGGCTGCTGCCAGGCATCGCCGATCAGTTGGCCAACGCCGACATATCCATCGTCATCGACCACATGGGCCGCGCACCGGCCGATCTCGGGCCTGATCACGACGGCATTCGAGCAATGCGGGGATTGCTGTCGCTGGGCCAGGTGTGGATCAAACTGTCCGGCATCGCGAACTTATCGAACCAGGCTCCCGAGTTCGCGAACGTGCGCTCCATTCATGAGTCTCTGATCGATGCTCGCCCTGATCGCCTGATATGGGGTTCAGACTGGCCCCACACCAAGCCTTATGGACAAAAGCCGAGCGCCCTGCAACTGCTGCGTCTGTTTCAAAGTTGGACGCCAAAGAATTTTCAGCCGAGGATATTGAAGGACAACCCGGCAAAGCTCTATGGCTTTGCCGAACCTTGAATCGAATCGCTGGCGGTACGTCATCCCATGTGGTAGCTCAGGCCTCTCAGAGGAGATTGAGGCGTCGCGACCTCGCCAGTAGTGGCCCGATGTTCCGCATGGACGACGACCTGTCTCCCACTGCGCCGCTTCGCCAGTCGCTCTTCCGCGTGGTGTGGGCGTACCCACCGACGGCAATCGCTGCACACCCGACGCCCACAGGCCCTGTCCGAGCACCAGTTGCAGGTCGAAATGCCCCACCCGCAACTGGGCAGCTTTGGCCAGCGGCCCCAGCCTCAGTCCAGCAACTCTTTCGGAATGTTGCCGCCATTGGCCGCAATGTGCGCCAGCACGTTCTTGTGCAGCCACATGTTCATCTTGGCCGAGTCGGCCATCAGCTCGTCGGGGCAATAGAGCTCCTTGGCCAGTTCCTTACGGGCGGCCAGGCTGCTGTCCATGTCGAGCAGCTTGAGCAGATCGACGATGGAGGTGCGCCAGTTGAGCTTCTGCGGGTTGGCCGCGGCGCGCTTTTCCATCTGTGCGACCACGTCGACCATGGTGATGGACGCCACGGCGGGGGCAGCCACCGGGGCGGGTGCGGCAACCGCAGCGGGGGCGGCAGCTGGTGCCGGGGCCGCGGTGGCAGGCGCGGGCGCGGGAACGGGGTCGGCCTTGGCGCTGCCGATGCCCAGTTTTTCGAGAATGTTGTTGAAAAGTCCCATGAAGTACTCCTTGGTGAATGTTGATGGAAATCCGGTACGCAATCAGTATGGCGGCAGAAACATGAAAGTCACAAGCGCGGCATGAACTGGCGCTGGCCGGCTTCCCCCAGGTGTGCGATACGAACGTTTCCGTGGCGTCTACACGCCAGATGGGGTTTCGCCATCAACGGGGCGCCGGCCGCCCCATCCGGGCGTGGAAATGGCACGCCAGCCCCACCATACCCCCAGCAGCACCAACAGGGGCAGCACAATGGTCTGTGCAACGAACACCACGATCAGGTCGATCACGTGCGACACCACCCGCTCGGCATCGCGCTTGAGTTCTTCGATTTTTTCCCCCAGCTTCTCGCGCAGGTCCCACCAGGGCGTGCTGGAACCCGTGCCGCTGCCCAGGGCGCCCAGTTCGGCCGTCGACAATTCAATGGCCTGCTGGCTGGCCGCGTACTTGTCGGCCATGAAGACCCGATGACTGAGCTCGCTGGTGATCGCGACCACCGGGACCAGAAACCGCACGATCAGGAGCGCCATCAGCAGCCGACCCACCCAGGGAGGCGCGGCTCCCTGCCTCAGCTTCAGCCACGCCCAGCCCACCAGCAACACGGTCAGCAAAAGCGACACCAGCCAGGTCGCACCCATCTGCATCAACAACAGCTGCACCCCAAACACCACGCTGACCACCAGCATCAGCTTGGCGAACTGCTCGATCAGGTCGTTGACCGGGTCCAGCACCTGCCCCAGCGCCAGGGTGACGTTGACGAACGCGCCGCCCGTGACTTCGGTGCCCTGAATGACCGAGATCACGGCGTTGAGGCCTCGTGCGGTAGCGAACGCAGCCAGCGCACGCTTCAACCCGGCTTCGGAATGGGCCACGGCCAGCTGATCCAGCGGCTGGTACCAGGCCAGACCCACCAGCACGACGACCAGGACCAACAACAGGGTTCGGTGCACGATTCGCATGGTTCAGCACCCTAGCACAGGCCGGCGTCCTGCCAACGAAAGCGGTCTGGCCGAAACGGCTCGAGTGCGATGGAAGGGCTTTGATCCGCCAGCAACTGGGCCACCAGATGCCCCGTGGCGGCGCTTTGGGTCAGGCCTAAATGCCCGTGCCCGAACGCGTACACCACCTGCCGGCTCGCCGTGGCGTGTCCGATGACCGGCAAGGAGTCTGGCAGCGAGGGGCGGTACCCCATCCATTGCGTGCCGCCCTCGGTGCGCAGCCCCGGCAGCAAGCGCGCAGCCTTGCCCAGCATGTGGGCCGATCGCTCGAAGTTGGGCGGCAGCTTGAGGCCCCCCAGCTCCACCGCACCGCCCACGCGGATGCCGGTGGACAGCGGGGTGACCACAAAGCCGTGGGCGCCAAAGATGATCTGGCGCTTGAGGTCGAACGCCCCGGGCGGTAGCGTGGTGTTGTAGCCGCGTTCGGTTTCCAGCGGAATGGCATCCCCCAGCTGGGCCGCGAGATGGCGCGACCATGCGCCGGTGGCGATCACCGCCTGCTTTGCATGAACGGCGCTGCCCTGCGCGAACCGCAGTTCCACACCGCCACGGCGCAGCGCGATGGACCGCACCTCCGCCTGCCGCCAGGCAGCGCCCGACTGCATCACATGGCGCCCCAGCGCCGAGGCCACTTCAAACGGGTCGCTCACGGTTTCCCAGTGCGGCACGAAGGTGCCCGCCACGATGGAATTGGCCAAGCCCGGTTGCAACGCCCGCAAACGCTCCCCTTTCACGTGCTCGAAGGCAATGCCCGCTTCGGCGCGCAACTGCCAGCCCGCGAGGTTCGACTGGAACTCCGCATCGCTTTCATAGACTTGCAAGGAGCCGTCCTGGTGGATCATGTGCGAAGCCTTCGCGCGCGCCAGCATGGTGTGAAACGCGGGCGCGGCCAGTCGCATCAGCTGCGTCTGCGCCTGCAGGCTCGCCCGGTAAGCCGAAGGCCGGCTGGCCAGGCCGAAGCGCGCCAGCCAGGGCAGCATCTGGAGCGCGTAACCCGGACGGATGGACAGCGGGCCCAGAGGATCGAGCAGCCAGCGCGGCGCCTGGCGCAGGATGCGCGGTGAGGCCAGGGGCAGGATGTCGGAAAAGGCCAGCGCGCCGGCGTTCTGGGCGCTGGTTTCCTGGGCAATGCCTTTGCGGTCAATCAGCAGCACCGAACGGCCCTGGGCCACCAGATGCATCGCCACCGACAGGCCAATGATGCCGGCGCCCACCACCGCCACGTCGGCGGGTGCGGGCTCGGGGCTGAAGTTTGAACTCATGCGTCGGGCGAACTCACCGAACGAAACGCCGCGGGCAGCAAGGGATCGGCCGGGTCGGCGATCAGCCGCGCTTCGGCGGTGACGTAGGCGCGGCCGGTGATGCTGGGGATGACGCCGTGTTCGGTGGCCTGGTAGCTGGCCTCGAAGCGGCTACCGATCACGCTTTCCTGCACCCAGGTCTGGCCCGGCTGCAACTTGCCGGCCGCGGCCAGGCAGGCCAGCTTGGCGCTGGTGCCGGTGCCACACGGAGAGCGGTCGTAGGCGCCTCCGGGGCACAGCACGAAGTTGCGGCTGTGCGCGTCGGCGGCCACCGCGGGGCCGAAGAACTCGATGTGGTCGATCTCGGCACCGTCACGCCCGGTGATGCCTTCGCGCACCAGCACGGCCTTGACGGCCTCGGCCTGGCGGGTGAGTTCGCCAATGTTCTGCAGCGTCAGCTCGCAAGGCGTGCTGTGGCACAGGAAGAACCAGTTGCCCCCCCAGGCGACATCGCCCACGATCCGCCCCAGGCCCGGCACGTCGATCGCCACGTCGCGCCGGAACACCAGGCTCTCGACGTTCTGGATCGTCACCTCGTTGGCGGAGCGGAGGTGCACGCTCACAACGCCGACCGGTGTTTCGAAGCGGTGCACACCGGGCGCGATGCGGCCCATGTGGGCGAGCGTGACGGCCGCGCCAATGGTGCCGTGGCCACACATGCCCAGGTAGCCGGTGTTGTTGAAGAAGATCAGGCCGACGGCGCAGTTGCTGTCCACCGGTTCACACAGCAAGGCGCCGACCACCGCGTCGTAGCCGCGCGGTTCGTTGGCGGCCAGGGCCCGGTAGTGGTCAAAGTCGCGGGCAAAGAGGGCCTTGCGTTCGCTCAGGGGGCCGTTGCCCAGCGGTGGCCCGCCAGCCACCACCAGGCGCGTGGGCTCACCCTCGGTATGGGAGTCGATGACCTGCATCTCGATCCGCGTCATGTTCGGTGCCATGGTCAGGCCCTCCCCAGCCAACTGGCGTACCAGCGTTTGAAGAGCTCAAGCTGGCTCGTGGCGTAGTTCTTCTGGCTGTCCGACAGCGCATCGCTGGGGTTGAAGTGCAAGCTGTAAGCCTTGTGGCCCTGCAGCACCATCAGGTGCTTGAAGTACAGCACCAGGTCCACGCCTTCATCAAAAGACGACAGCACCGCCAGCGCCGCCTCCAGCTCTTGCGCCTGCTGGCGGGCCAGCACGTCGCCACGGGCCGCCTGCTCGCACAAGGCCACCAGGTGCAGCACCTCTTGGGGCAGCACGTTGCCAATGCCGGTGATGGCGCCCTGGGCGCCGCAGTTGACAAAGCCGTGGAACACCTGCGTGTCCACCCCGACCATCAGAGTCACCCCTTCATCGCGCGAGGTGATATGCTCCGCCGCGTAGCGCAAGGAGGCCGCGCCGCCGAACTCCTTGAAGCCGACCAGATGGGGAAAACGCGAGCGAAGTTCGAAGAACAGGTCGGCCTTGGTTTCGTAGCCGTAGTAGGGGCTGTTGTAGATCACGCTGGGCAGGTCGACCGCCGCGCTCAGGATGTCGGCAAAGTGGGCGCGCTGGGCCGCCGCCGAGTTGCCGCGCGACAGCACGCGGGGAATGATCATCAGCCCCTGGGCGCCACAGGCCTTGGCGTGCGCGGCCAGCGCGCAGGCGCGCGCCGTGTTCTGCGCCCCGGTGCCCACGATCACGGGCAGGCCGGCCTTGCTCAGCCGCTCGACACCTTCCATGCGCTGCTCGTCGCTCAGCAAAGGCCAGTCGCCCATCGAGCCACAGTACACCAGGGCCGACATGCCGGCCTCAACAAGGTCTCGGCCGGTCTGGACCAGGGCATCGAAGTCCGGCTGCCGGTCGGGCGTGCAAGGGGTCATCAAGGCGGGGATCGTGCCGCTGAAAATGCTGCTGTTCATGGTTCGTGTGCTCCGTTCAAGTGACTGTCGGTGACTGTTAAGCTGCCGGCAGTCTCGCAGCTTGGGCGCTCCACGTCTTGTTGGAAAGTGGGGTGCCGACTGGGGAAATTGCACAAACCCTCGGGCCCTGAATGCCATGGATGTTTCTCTGCCAGCACCCCTGTCACCAGGGTTCCTGATCGCCCAGGGCTTGTTCCGGGGCGACCTGCTGTTCGACCACGTGCCCGATACCGTGTTCTTTCTGAAAGACGCGCAGGGGCGCTACACAGCGGTCAACCACACCCTGGTCAAGCGCTGCGGCTTCGAGCACAAGGCGGAGCTGATCGGCAAGACGGCGGAGCAGGTGTTCCCGCTCCCGCTGGGCTCCGGGTTCTCGCAGCAGGACCAGCGCGTTTTGCAAGGTGGTCCTGCGATCAACGCTCAGCTGGAGCTGCACCTGTACAGCAACCGCAAACCTGGCTGGTGCCTCACATGGAAGGTGGCGATCACCGACCCACAAGGCCACATCGTCGGGCTGGCCGGTCTGTCGCGCGACATCCAGCAGCCCATGGGTTCAACAAACGAGACCGCTGCGGTCTCGCGGGTCGTCGAGCATGTCGCACAGCACCTGGACTCACCATTGCATCTGGAAGAACTCGCGGCCCTGGCGGGCCTTTCCGTGTTCCAACTGGACCAGCGCATCCGTGGCCTGTTTGGCGTGACGGCAGGTCAATACGTGATCCGGGCGCGCATCGAGCGGGCGTGCGACTTGCTGCGCCACGGCCGGGACCCGATCAGCGAGATTGCCCTGGCGTGTGGCTACGCCGACCAGGCCTCGTTCACGCGCCAGTTCCGCAAATCGGTGGGGCTCACGCCTTCGGCCTACCGAGGGATGAAGTGAAGTCAGCGGGCTGCTGAGGTGGCGTTCGGGAAGAACAGCTGCTCGCCACCAATTTTGTAAGACGCAATAGCCTTCTGCCCTGCGTCGCCAGTCACCCAGTCCACGAACTTCTGGCCTTCGGCGGCTTTCACCTGCGGATGCTTGGCCGCGCTCACCAGCATCACGCCGTACTGGTTGAACAGACGCTTGTCGCCCTCAACCAGCACCGTCATTTCTCCCCGGTTCTTGAAGTTGAGCCAGGTGCCGCGGTCGGTCAAGGCGTATGCACCACTGCTGGAGGCGATGTTCAGCGCCGGCCCCATGCCACAGCCGCATTCCTTGTAGCCCGTTCCCTTGTTGGCATCGGTATCGGTCATCTTCCAGAAGCGCAGTTCAGCCGCGTGGGTGCCGCTCTTGTCGCCACGTGAAATGAACTCGGCATTGGCGCTGGCAATCTTCTTGAGTGCACTGACGACGTCACTGCCCTTGGTACCCACCGGATCGGTCTTGGGGCCCACCAGCACGAAGTCGTTGTACATGACCTCCTGTCGCTTGGCCGAAAACCCATCGGCCACGAACTTCTCTTCCGCCACCTTGTCGTGCACGAACAGCACGTCGGCATCCCCCCTACGCGCCATGTCGATGGCCTGGCCGGTGCCCAGCGCCACCACTTTCACATCAATGCCGCTGGCCTTCTTGAATTCGGGCAGCAGGAAAGAATACAGGCCAGACTGTTCGGTGGACGTGGTGGAAGCCACCACGATGCTTTGTGCCATGGCGCCGGCGCTGGCCAGCACGGCGGTACCGAACACGGCAGCGAGGGTCAAACGGCGGAATGCATTCACAAGCTTTCTCCTTGAACAAACAAATGGGCCTGCGGGCACAGGGCACGCAGTAGGTCGTGGTTGAAAAAATCGGTAACAGGCAGATCGGCCAGCAACTGGCCCTGCTCCAGATAGATCACCCGACTGGCCAGGCGCTTGACCTGACCCAGGTTGTGGCTGCTGAACACCAGCGTGGGGGGGCGACCTGCCGCCTCTTTGCCTTCTGATGCAGCGCCCTGCGTGAATTCGGCAATCAAGGCTTCCACTTCGCGTTTGGCGTGTGGGTCAAGGCTGGCGGTGGGTTCGTCCAGCAACCACACATCGGGCCTCAATGCCCAGGCTCGCGCCAGCGCCAGACGCTGCTGCTGCCCACCGGAGAGCGCCCGTGCATTGCGCTCGGCCAGATGGGTCATACCCACACGCGCCAGCGCTACCTGTGCCCGCTCGCGCGCTTCGCGCCAGGGAACACCCTGCAACCACAAGCCCAGCACGATGTTGCGAAGCACGCTCAGGCGCAACATGTGCGGGCGCTGAAACAGCATGGCCATGCGCAGGGTCGATGCGCGGTGAACCTCGCCGCCACTGGCTCGCTGCAGCCCATGCAGGGTGCGAAGCAAGGTGCTCTTGCCGCTGCCGTTGGCCCCCACCAAGGCCACTCGCTCGCCGGCCTGAACGCGCAGGTAGATGTCGCTTAGCGCATGCAGGCGCCCTGCAGTGCCCAGGTGCACCTGTACATTGCGCAAATCGAAGCACACCGTTGGCACCTGCGACGCGTGGGTCGCCACCGGCAAGCCGCTCATGCTGACACCGCCCCGGGCAAGGCCGTCTGCGCGCTGTCCGCCCGCTCGCGCCAACGGCGCAGCCCAGCCACCAGCGCGTTGAGCAAGAGCACCACCGCCAGCAGCACCAGACCCAGACCCAGGGCGAGCGGAAGGTCGCCTTTGCTGGTCTCCAGAGCGATGGCGGTGGTCATCACACGGGTGAAGCCTTCAATGTTGCCGCCCACTATCATCACGGCACCCACTTCGGAAATGGCGCGGCCAAACGCCGTGATCAACACGGTGAGCAGCGCGTAGCGCTCGTCCCAGACCAGCAACAGGCTGCGACTCGCTTTGCCCGCACCCAGCGAGGCCAGTTGCTCGCCATGGCTGCGATCGGCGTCTTCCACCACCTGGCGGGTGAGCGCGGTCACCAGCGGCAACACCAGGCAGGCCTGTGCCACCACCATCGCCTGGAAGCTGAACAGCCACCCCAGAAAGCCCAGCGGCCCTGAGCGGGAAAGCAGCAGGTAGACCACCAGGCCGACCACCACGGAAGGCACGGCCAGCGCGGTGTTCAGCAGGGTCAGCAACATGCCACGCCCAGCAAAGCGCGACACAGCCAACCAGGCTCCCAGCACCACGCCGGCTCCGCAGGCAATCAGGCATGCGGTGGAGCTGACCGCGAGCGAGCGCCACACCACCAGCCACAGACCTGGGTCGCCGGAAAGCACCAGTTGAAAGGCAGTGGCGATACTGTCAGAGAAGGTGTTCATGGCGCGGCTCAGCATACCGCTCAAAGACTTGCTGGGAAGTACGTGAAGACGCGGTATGAACACGCCAACATAGGCATGTTTTTGCATATGTCAGACCTTGAGGCACACTCGCGCCCATGAGAAAAGTCGAGCTTTCCTACGCACTGCACCACCAGCGAACAGGTGAGTCAGACTCGGCGGCCATGTTGCGCAACCCCATGATGGATGTGCTGCACGCAGTGCGCAGCCACGGCTCGATTTCTGCTGCGGCGCGGCACCTTGGCCTGTCGTACCGGCACGTGTGGGGACAACTCAAGCAGTGGGAAGCCGAGTTGGGCCAGGAGCTGATCGTGTGGGAGCGTGGTCAGGCGGCCCTGCTCAGCCCTTTTGGTCAGCGGCTGCTCATGGCAGAGCGGTTGGCACAAGCCCGGCTGGGACCGCAGATGGAGCACTTGCGAGCCGAGCTCGAACGCGCGTTTGCGCAAGCCTTTGAACCCGCCTCCGAGGCCGGGTCCAAGAGTCTGCTCACCCTTTACGCCAGCCACGACCATGCCCTCAACGCCTTGCAGGACATGGCCGCTGGATGGGGCCCTCAACAGGCTGACTCATTGAGGCAGGCGCTGCACCTGGATCTGCGTTTCTGCGGCAGTGTGGACGCAATCCGTGCCCTGAACGAAGGACGCTGCCAGCTCGCCGGCTTTCACACCCAGCCGTTCGCCGACACCAACAGCCTCAGTGCCCGCACCTACCGGCCGCTGCTCAAACCCGGATCGCACAAGATCATCGGGTTTGCGCGGCGATCACAAGGCCTGATGGTGGCGCCTGGCAACCCGCTGCGCCTGAGGAACATGCAAGACGTGGCTCGGCTTCAGGCCAGGTTCGTGAACCGCGCCAAGGGCACAGGCACGCGCCTGCTGCTGGACGAACTGCTGGAACAGAGCCAGCTGTTGCCGCAGGACATCGACGGGTTTGACAACGTGGAGGCTTCGCATGCCGCCGTGGCACAGGCGGTGGCCAGCGGGTCTGCCGATGCCGGGCTGGGCACCGAGTACGCTGCGCGCGAAGCAGGGCTGGATTTCGTGCCGCTCACCGAAGAGCGCTACCTGCTGGTGGGCCTCAAATCCGCGCTCGATCAGGCCCCGGTGAAGCAGTTGCTCGCGCTGTTGCGCAGCCCGTCATGGGGAAAGCGCCTGGCCGAACTGCCCGGCTATGCGCCCGATCACTGCGGTGAAGTGGCGGCCATGAAACGCCTGCTGCCCTGGTGGCGGTAGAAGAAACTCAAGCCGGCAGGCGACGTGCAATTTCAGCCACCAGCTGGCGCGCCAGCGCCAGCTTGGGCGCCCGCGGCAACTCGGTAGCGCCCTGCTCGTCCACCAGCAGCAGCGCGTTGTCGTCCTGACCAAACGTATCGGGCCCGATGTTGCCCACCAGCAAGGGCACGCCCTTGCGTTCGCGCTTGGCCTGGGCATGGGCCAGCAGGTCGTGGCTTTCGGCGGCGAAGCCCACGCAGTAGAGTTTGTGCTCGCGGGCGCGCGGGCTGCTGGCAATGTCGGCCAGGATGTCCGGATTCTCTACAAACGCGAGGGTGGGCACGGCACCAGAGCCGTCTTTCTTGATCTTCTGGTCGGTCGCTTCGGCCGGGCGCCAGTCGGCCACGGCGGCAGCAGAAATGAAAATCGTCGCGTTCTGGCTCAGCACATGGAGCGACTTCTGCATGTTCAACGCCGACTTCACGTTGATACGACCCACCCCGCGCGGCGTGGGCAAACTCACGGGGCCGGCCACCAGCGTCACGTGCGCGCCGGCCTCGTGCGCCGCGCGGGCAATGGCAAAACCCATCTTGCCGCTGGAGAGGTTGGTCAGGCCCCGCACCGGGTCGATGGCTTCAAAGGTGGGCCCGGCGCTGATCAGCACATGCTGGCCCGCCAGCACCTTGGGCGTGAAAAAGCGCACCAGTTCGTACAGCAGTTCGTCGGGCTCCAGCATGCGGCCGTCACCGGTTTCGCCGCAGGCCTGGTCACCGGCACCCACGTCGAGCACGGTAGCGCCATCCTGGCGCAGCTGGGCCACATTGCGCTGGGTGGCCGGGTGGGCCCACATTTCGCGGTTCATCGCAGGCGCCAGAATCAGCGGCACCTGATCAATAGGCCGGGCCAGGCACATCAGGCTGAGCAGGTCGTCGGCCCGGCCGTGCAGCAGCTTGGCCATGAAGTCCGCACTCGCAGGCGCCACAAAAATCGCATCGGCCTCGCGGCTGAGGTTGATGTGCGGCATGTTGTTGTCAATGCCAGCCGAGGTGCGCGCATCCCACTGCGAAGTGAACACCGGCCGCCCGGAGAGGGCCTGCATGGTCACCGGTGTGATGAACTGTTCGGCAGCCTCGGTCATGACCACCTGCACCGTGGCCCCCTGCTTGATCAGCGCCCGGCACAGTTCAGCCGCCTTGTAGCAGGCGATGCCACCCGAGAGCCCCAGGACGATGTGTTTGCCAGCCAGGTCATTCATGGCGGCAATGTAGCAGAGGGACCGTGCCCTTGCTGGCATCCGGCCAAGGCCTGCAAGCAGGGGTAACCGGCCCCGGGGCGCCAGCGTCCCCCCTCTATAATCGGCATTTCCACCTCCAGCGAGCGACAGGCTCGCCCGAGACATGACCAAATTTGTGTTCGTCACCGGCGGCGTGGTGTCCTCTTTAGGCAAGGGCATTGCGTCAGCATCTCTGGCCGCGATTCTTGAATCCCGCGGCCTCAAAGTCACCCTCATCAAGCTCGACCCGTACATCAACGTGGATCCGGGCACCATGTCGCCCTTCCAGCACGGCGAGGTCTTCGTGACCGACGACGGCGCCGAGACCGACCTGGACCTGGGCCACTATGAGCGTTTCATTGAAACGCGCATGAAAAAGACCAACAACTTCACCACCGGCAAGATCTACCAGTCGGTGCTGGAGAAGGAGCGCCGGGGCGACTACCTGGGCAAGACGGTGCAGGTGATCCCGCACGTCACCAATGAAATCCAGGAATTCATCAAGCGCGGTGCCGGCATCGGCACGCCAGACGCGGTGGATGTGGCGATAGTGGAAATCGGTGGCACTGTGGGCGACATCGAGTCGTTGCCTTTCCTGGAAGCCGTGCGCCAGATGAGCCTGCGCATGGGGCCGAACAACGCGGCCTTCGTGCACCTGACCTACCTGCCCTGGATCGCTGCCGCCGGCGAGCTGAAAACCAAGCCCACACAGCACACCGTACAGAAGCTGCGCGAGATCGGCATCCAGGCCGACGCCCTGCTCTGCCGCGCCGACCGCCGCATTCCTGAAGAAGAACGCGCCAAGATTTCGCTGTTCACCAACGTGCCCGAATGGGGCGTGATCAGCATGTGGGACGTGGACACCATCTACAAGGTGCCGCGCATGCTGCACGAGCAGGGCCTGGACGGCCTGATCTGCGACAAGCTGCGCCTGAACACGCCGCCCACCAGCCTCAAGCGCTGGGACGAACTGGTGTACGAGACCGAGCACCCGCAGGGCGAAATCACCATTGCCATGGTGGGCAAGTACGTCGACCTGTCCGACAGCTACAAGTCGGTCAACGAGGCCTTGCGCCACGCCGGCATGCGCAACCACGTGCGCGTGAAGATCGAGCACGTCGACTCCGAAACCATCGAAGGCGACGCATCGGAACGCCTGGCCCGCTACGACGCGATTCTGGTGCCCGGGGGTTTTGGCATGCGCGGGGTGGAGGGCAAGATCGCCACCGCCCGCTTTGCCCGTGAGCACAAGGTGCCTTACCTGGGCATCTGCCTGGGCATGCAGGTGGCCACCATCGAATATGCGCGCCATGTGGCCGGCCTCACCCACGCCAACAGCACCGAATTCGACCCGAACACGCCGCACCCGGTGATCGCGCTCATCACCGAGTGGAAAGACGCCGACGGCAGCATCCAGAAACGCAGCGCCAGCTCCGACCTGGGCGGTACCATGCGCCTGGGCGCACAGAGCTCCGACGTGCAACCCGGCACCCTGGCGCACAGCATCTACGGCAATATCGTCACCGAGCGCCACCGCCACAGGTACGAGGCCAACGTGAACTACCTCGATCAGTTGCGTGCAGCCGGCCTGGTGATCTCCGCCCTCACTCAGCGCGAGCAACTCACGGAAATCGTCGAATTGCCCCAGTCGGAACACCCCTGGTTCATCGGCGTGCAGTTCCACCCGGAATTCAAGTCCACGCCCTGGAGCGGCCACCCGCTCTTCAACGCCTTCATCAAGGCGGCGGTTGAACACCAGCAAAGCCGACAGGCTGTGCCGGCCTGAAAGCAATCATCATGAAACTCTGCGGCTTCGACGTCGGACTGGACCAGCCTTTCTTCCTGATCGCGGGCCCCTGCGTGATCGAGTCCGAACAGTTGCAGATGGATACGGCCGGCACCCTCAAGGAAATCACCGCCAGCCTGGGCATTCCCTTCATTTTCAAGAGCAGCTTTGACAAGGCCAACCGCAGCAGCGGCACCAGCTACCGTGGCCCGGGTCGCGACAAAGGGCTGGAGATCCTGGGCAAGATCAAGAAGGAACTGGGTGTGCCGGTGCTGACCGATGTGCACAGCGAAGAAGACATCGCCGACGCCTCGCGCGTGGTCGATGTGCTGCAGACGCCCGCCTTCCTGTGCCGCCAGACCGATTTCATCCGGGCTGTCGCTCAGAGCGGCAAGCCGGTGAATATCAAGAAGGGCCAGTTCCTTGCGCCGCACGACATGAAAAACGTGATCGACAAGGCGCGTGCTGCCGCGAAGGAAGCGGGCCTGAACGAAGACAACTTCATGGCCTGCGAGCGCGGCGCCAGCTTTGGCTACAACAACCTGGTGAGTGACATGCGCAGCCTGGCCATCATGCGCGAGACAGGTGCACCGGTGGTGTTTGACGCCACCCACAGCGTGCAACTGCCTGGTGGGCAAGGCACCAGCAGCGGTGGCCAGCGCGAAATGGTGCCGGTGCTCTCTCGTGCCGCGGTGGCCGTGGGCGTATCCGGGCTGTTCATGGAAACCCACCCAGACCCGGCCAAGGCCTTGAGCGACGGCCCCAATGCGGTGCCGCTCAAGCACATGAAGGCGCTGCTGGAGACGCTGGTCGCGCTCGACACCGTGGCCAAAAAGCATCCCTTTCTTGAAGACAGCTTCAACTGAAGCGCCTACCGGAACCCGAACCCATGGCAGCCGCGTACATCATTGTCAACATGCAGATCTCCGACATGGAGCAGTACAAGCAGTACATGGCCGACGCACCGGCCGCCGTGGCGGCCTTTGGCGGTGAGTACCTGGTGCGCGGCGGACGCTTCGAAACCCTGGAAGGCGACTGGCAACCGGCACGGCTGGCCATGTTGCGCTTCCCCAGCTTCGAGCAGGCCAAGGCCTTCTACGACAGTGAGCTGTACCGGCAGGCCCGCGCCAAGCGCGAAGGTGCCACCGATTTTTTCAACCTCGTCCTGGTGGAGGGCGTGCAATGAAGCGCCTGGCCGGCATGGGGTTAGGGGCAATTGGTTCCGCCCTGCTGGGTCTGTGGCTGGCGCTCCAGTACGCGACCCCTTTGCTGGACCGTTATGTGTGCCCGCCACCCGACGGACCCAATCTGTGCCTATTGGTGGGCACCATCGCCGCAGTCGTCGGCACGCCCATCGTCTTTGCCGCCGTAGCGTCCATTGTGGTGGCGCTCTGGCCATCTTGATCTTTTTGAACCTTCAAACAGGAAAACACACATGAGTGCAATTGTTGACATCGTTGGCCGCGAAATCCTGGACAGCCGGGGCAACCCCACCGTCGAATGCGACGTGCTGCTGGAAAGCGGCGTGATGGGCCGCGCGGCTGTGCCATCGGGCGCCTCCACCGGCTCGCGGGAAGCCATCGAACTGCGTGACGGCGACAAGTCCCGCTACCTGGGCAAGGGCGTGCTCAAGGCGGTAGAGAACATCAACACCGAAATCAGCGAAGCCGTGCTGGGCCTGGACGCGTCCGAACAGGCTTTCCTGGACAAGACCCTGATCGACCTCGACGGCACCGACAACAAGGGTCGCCTGGGCGCCAACGCCATGCTCGCCGTGTCCATGGCCGTGGCCCGTGCGGCGGCCGAAGAGGCCGGCCTGCCGCTGTACCGCTACTTCGGTGGCATGAGCGCGGTGCAAATGCCGGTGCCGATGATGAACATCATCAACGGTGGCGCACACGCCAACAACTCGCTGGACCTGCAGGAACTGATGATCATTCCTGTGGGCGCACCGAGCTTCCGCGAAGCCCTGCGCTGGGGTGCCGAGGTCTTCCACGCCCTCAAGGCCATCCTGCACGACAAGCACATCAGCACCGCCGTGGGCGACGAAGGGGGCTTTGCCCCTTCCGTGGAGAACCACGAAGCCGCTCTGCAGCTGATCCTGCAAGCCATCGACAAAGCCGGCTACACCGCCGGCGAACAGATCGCCCTGGGCCTGGACTGCGCCGCCAGCGAGTTCTACAAGGACGGCAAGTACGTGCTGGAAGGCGAAGGCGGCGTGTCCCTGAGCGCCGAGCAATGGACCGACATGCTGGCCACCTGGGTCGACAAGTTTCCCATCATCAGCATCGAAGACGGCATGGCCGAAGGCGACTGGGACGGCTGGAAGGTGCTCACCGAGCGCCTGGGAACAAAAGTGCAGCTGGTGGGCGACGACCTGTTCGTCACCAACACCAAGATCCTGAAAGAAGGCATCGACAAGTCAATTGCCAACTCGATCCTGATCAAGATCAACCAGATCGGCACCCTGACCGAAACGTTCGCCGCCATCGAAATGGCCAAACGCGCAGGCTACACCGCCGTGATCTCGCACCGCTCGGGCGAAACCGAAGACAGCACCATCTCCGATATCGCCGTGGGCACCAACGCTGGCCAGATCAAGACCGGTTCGCTCTCGCGCTCGGACCGCATGGCCAAGTACAACCAGCTGCTGCGCATCGAGGAAGACCTCGGCGAAGTGGCGGTGTACCCGGGCCGCGACGCTTTCTACAACTTAAAGTGATGGCGTCCCCCTGCGTCGCTCCGCGTCTTCCCCCCGAAGGGGGGACCACATCAGTGGCCCGGCAAAGCCGGTTCCACGATGTGTGCTGGACGGCGCTCCTGGCATTCGCTCAACCTGAGCGATAGACTCGCGCCATATGGGCCACCGCCTTATCCCTGCCCTGCTCCTCGGACTGCTGTTGGTGCTGCACGCGCAACTGTGGTTCGGACGGGGCAGTGTGCCGCAGGTGACGAGCCTGAAGCAGCAACTGCTCACACAGGAAAAAGAAAACCGCGAAGCGCAGTTGCGCAACGACCAGGTGGCCAACGAAGTGCGCGATCTGCAGGAAGGCCTGGGCATGGTCGAAGAACTGGCGCGGCACGACCTGGGCATGGTCAAGCCCAACGAAATCTTTGTTCAGTTCGCGCAGCGCGGGCAGTGACGCTGATCGTGACCCTGCTGGGTGGCGAGTCCACCGGCAAAACCTCGCTGGCCCGGTCGCTCCGACAGCACCTTGTTCAACACACGTCCCTGCACGCGATCTGTGTGCCGGAAAACCTGCGCCAGTGGTGCACGCTGGCGGGACGCGCGCCACAAGCGCATGAGCAGGCCGCGCTGGCCGTGGAGCAACACCACCTCATCGTGGCAGCCACCCAGGCCCAGCCTGCACCGGATGTGGTGATTGCCGACACCACGCCGCTGGTGATCGCGGCCTACAGCGAGCTGTACTTCAACGACAACACTTTGTGGCCCGGTGCCATTGCGCATCAGCGTGGCTACCACTTGCATCTGCTCATGGGCCTGGACCTGCCTTGGATGCCAGACGGACTTTTCAGGGAGAGTCCTGCGATCCGAGACGCGATTGACACCCTTCTTCGCCGCGAACTGCAGGCAGCAGGTCTGCCGTTTCAAACGGTCTATGGTCGGGGCGATGCGCGCCTGCACCAAGCCTTGTCGGTCATGGGCCCGCTGCTTGGATGCTCCCTGGTCGACAGCGACCCCACCCTGGCCCAAGGGCGGGTGACCTGGAACTGTGAAAAATGCAGCGACCCAGACTGCGAACACCGTCTCTTCACCGCCTTGCTCAAAAAAAACGCGCCCTTGAGGCATTGACCATGACGCCCCAACACCCGCTGCCCGACTTTCGCTCACCCGCCTTCCTGAAGGCGCATATCAGCGACTGCATGGCCTTCTATCACCCGCGCGCCTTCGACCCCAGCGGCGGCATGTTCCACTTCTTTCGCGACGACGGCACGGTGTACGACCCGCACACGCGTCACCTGGTGAGCAGCACTCGCTTCGTCTACACCTACGCCATGGCGGTGCGGAACGGCTTGGCTTCAGACGCCGGGCAACCTTCACACGCCCAAGGCCTGGCTCACGCTTTTGATTTCCTTCGCCGCGCTCACCGCGATGAATCGAGCGGCGGCTACGCCTGGCAGCTGAACTGGCGCGACGGCCAAAAAACAGTGACGGACGGAACGAACCACGCCTACGGCCTGGCCTTCGTGCTGCTGGCCCATGCACACGCCCACATGGCCGGCCTGCCCGAAGCACACGGCGGCATCGCAGAAACCTTCGAACTGCTGGAGCGGCACTTCTGGGAACCCGCGCACAGGCTGTACGCCGACGAGGCCACCGCAGACTGGCGCCTGAGCGGCTACCGCGGACAGAACGCCAACATGCACCTGTGCGAAGCCCTGCTGGCTGCCTTCGACGCCACGGGCGAGACCCGCTACCTGGACCGTGCACAAACCCTGGCCGACCACATCTGCATCCGGCAGGCTGCCCTGGCAGAAGGATTGGTGTGGGAGCACTACCGGGCCGATTGGTCGGTGGACTGGGACTACAACCGCCACGACAGCAGCAACATCTTCCGGCCCTGGGGTTTCCAGCCAGGGCACCTCACCGAATGGGCCAAGCTGCTGCTGTTGCTCAATGAGCGCCGCGCCAGAGCCGACCTTATTCCCCTGGCCCGCCATTTTTTCGACACGGCCATGGAGCGAGCCTGGGACCCGGTGCACGGGGGCCTGTTCTACGGCTTTGGTCCGGACGGTCAGGTTTGCGACGATCACAAGTACTTCTGGGTGCAGGCCGAATCACTGGCTGCCGCAGCACGTCTGGCAGCAGCCACTGATGAGTCAGCGTACTGGACGCACTACGACCGGCTCTGGGCCTACGCCTGGGCGCATTTTGTGGACCATGAACACGGCGCCTGGTGGCGTATCCTGCGCGCCGACAACAGCAAGATCAGCGATGAGAAGAGCCCGGCGGGCAAGGTGGACTACCACACCATGGGCGCCTGCTACGACATATTGGAAGTGATTGAGCAGCCCCCCTGCGCCGCTTCGCGTCTTCCCCCCGAAGGGGGACCACACCTCTGACCGGCAAAGCCGGATCTTCGGTGTGCCTGGATTGAGGCACGTCGCGCCGGAGAGGTGCTCAATGCACCCCTGGTGATCCGGGGGCTTGGCTTGCCGGTTGCAGGAACACTTGCGCTGCATCCACCGGGTCAAAGAGGTACTGTGCGCCACAGAAGTCACACCCCACTTCCACTTGACCTTGCTCGGCCAGGATGGATTCGATCTCTTCCTGGCCGAGGCTGCGCAGCATGCTGCCCACGCGTTCACGGGAGCAGGTGCAGGCAAAACGGGGGCCTTCGCCGCCGACCATGGGGTCGAAGTGGCGCACGTCTTCTTCCCAGAACAGACGGCGCAGGATGGTGTCGGCGTCCAGTTCCAGCAGCTCCTCGCGCTTGAGGCTGGCGGCCAGGATCGAAATGCGGTTGTAGTCTTCGTTCCTGCCGATCTCGTCTTCATCGCTGCGCATCACGCCACTGCCGGCGAGGTTGCCCTCGCCCTGCAGGGGCAGGCGCTGGATCAGCAAGCCGGCCGCAACTTTGTCGTTGGCTGCGAGCACCAGACGGGTGTCGAGCTGCTCACTTTGCAGCATGTAGTGCTCGATGACCTCGCTGAGCTTTTCCAGTTTTTCGCGCCGGTCGCCAAACAGCGGCACCACGCCTTGATAAGGCTGGCGGCCGGGAACGCGGTCCTTGGGGTCAAGCGTGATCGCGCAGCGGCCTTCGTTGTTCACATTGACCATGTGCGACAGCGGTGCATCGGTGGCCACCTCGCCCACCACCGTGGCAGTGGCGCGCAGGCTCAGGTCGGGCTGCACTTCGGCCACGGCCAGCTTCACCGGTCCGTCGCCCATGATCTGCATGATCAGTGCGCCTTCGAACTTGATGTTGGCCTGCATCAGCGTGGCCGCTGCGGTCATTTCGCCCAGCAATTCGGTCACTGCCGCCGGGTAGCCGCCGGCCTGCTCACGCCGGCGAAGGATGTCCTGCCAGGCATCGGTCAGGCGCACCAGCATGCCGCGCACCGGCAGGCCTTCAAACATGAATTTGTGGAGTTCGGACAAAACGGTCTTTCTAAATCAAGCTGAAGCAACTGGGGGTCAGCCGATCTTTTTCAAGCCGGCGCGGTAGCGTTGCGCGTTTTCGACATAGTGTTGTGCGCTGCGCCGCAAGCCTTCGATCTGCTCCGGTGTGAGCGTTTTCACCACTTTGGCGGGGCTGCCCATGATCATGCTGCCGTCCGGGAAGGTCTTGCCTTCCGTCACCAGCGACCCTGCGCCCACGAGGCAGTTCTTGCCGATGACCGACCCGTTGAGCACGGTGGCGCCAATGCCGATCAGCGATTCATCGCCGATGGTGCAGCCGTGCAGCATCACCATGTGGCCTATGGTGACGTTCTCGCCCACAGTCAGGGGGTAGCCGATGTCGGCATGCATCACACTGCCGTCCTGCACATTGCTGCCGCGCCCGACTGTGATGGTCTCGGTATCGCCCCGCAGCGTAGCGCCAAACCAGACACTGCTGTCCTCGGACAACACCACATTGCCCATCACCTGCGCGCTGTCGGCCACCCAGGCAGATTCGGCCATGCGCGGCGCAACACCATCGAGTTCGTAAATTGCCATGTGGGGTCTCCTGTCGCGAAACCTAGAATTGTAGGGATGCAAGCCATTTCCACGCCCGCTCCGGTTTCTCTGCGCACGGAGGCCCTGCGTGCGTTGTGCATGAAGGACCCGGGTGCGAAGGTGCTGGCCACCCATGTGCTGTTCGAAGCCATGCAGATGGGCAACACCACGCTGGACCCCTCCGCCCGCCTTGAACCCGAAGCCGGGGCCCTGCTGCCCGGCCGCCCCACGAAGCCCCACCTCATTGCCCCGACGGCGGGGCCCCAGCGCTCACCCTTCACTCCCGAAGGCCTGGCCGCGCTGCTGCACGCCGTCACCCACATCGAATTCAACGCCATCAACCTCGTTGTTAAAACCTAACCAAAAGAACTACATTAATTCTTTCGTTCAACCTTGTAGTGCTTTTAGTTCAACTTCACTGAAGCCAGCTTGTCTTCTGGCATCCAGATTGAACGGACCACGCAGTCTCGGGGCGTCGTACTTCTCGGCAAGTTCTGCGTAGGTCTGAACCGGATCAAGGTCCCGCTGTTCACATAGGTAGCCGAACCACCGGTTGCCGACAGCCACATGGCCGATCTCGTCACGCAGGATCACATCCAGAATCTCGCCAGCCCGCACATCACCCGCTTGGACAAGCTTCTTCTTGATCGGTGGTGACGCATCCAGCCCACGAGCCTCAAGGGTCCTGGGTACAAGCGCCAAGCGGGCTAGCAAGTCGTCCTTCGTTTTCTCAGCCATTTCCCACAGTCCGTTGTGCGCCGGGAAATCACCGTACTCGTAGCCCATCTGCCGAAGATGGTCCCGCAACAGCGAGAAGTGCAGTGCTTCTTCTTTGGCGATCTGTGCCCATTGGACATAGAACAGATCAGGCATACACGGAAAACGCCAAACGATGTCGCAAGCCAAATCGATTGCGTTCAGCTCAATATGACAGATGGCGTGAATAAGGGTTGCCCTACCCTCAAGCGTATGCACCGACCGCTGTTTAACTTCAGTCGGTGGCACAAGGATTGGTTTCGTTGGTCTGCCGGGGACAGCACCTTGCGCTTCTACGAGCTGGTCTGCGCTCACAGGCAAATTCAAATCAAGCGAAAGCCCTGCTTCTGCCTTGTCATCAGCCTGCGTCAGGCACAACGGTTCAAGCACCGCCTGTCTAAGTGTCGTCATGTCGCTGATCGTAGCGCTCAGATCCTTCACACCGGTCCCGACTTCGTCTATATTTGGCTCACTATGTCCATTCTGGAAGTCAGCCAAATTGCAGCCAACTATGCGTCCGTCGTCTCGATGGGGCTGACTGCCGTGGTTGTGATGGTCAGCATCCTGACCTACATGGATTGCTCACCTGCTTCAAAAAAAAGAAACCTGGTTGCCGTTTGGCAATCTTGAAATAGCGTGCTAAGCAAACAAGAAGGGCTGACATTCAATGTCAGCCCTTCTTGTTTCTGGATGCTCAGTCTGCGGCCTTGGTCTGAGCTGTGCCGCTCAGACCCTTCAACCAAAGGCCGACTCACAGATCGCTACAGGGCGTCGAGTCGGCCTTTTTACGGTACCTACATTAAAACCAGTCAACCTCGCGCTCGATGCGGTCTGGCGCTTTGCCGACATGCCGGCCACCTACTACAGCGACTGGATGTGCGTGGCCCATGAAGAGGCGATTCATTTCGGCCTGCTGCGCGAGCACCTGCAAAGCCTGAGCCACGACTACGGTGACTTCGCCGCCCACGATGGGCTGTGGGAAATGTGCGTGAAGACGCAGCACGATGTGACCGCGCGCATGGCGCTGGTGCCGCGCACGCTGGAAGCGCGAGGGCTCGATGCGACACCGCCGATGCAGGCGCGGCTGCGCAAGGTGGGCACGCCTGCAGCACTGCGTGCTGTGGAGATCCTCGACGTGATTCTGCGTGATGAGGTGGGTCATGTGGCCGTGGGCAACCGCTGGTATGCCTGGCTGTGTGAGCGGGAGAGCCTGAATCCGGTGGCCCACTACCGGACGCTTGCCCGTCGCCATGCGGCGCCGCGACTTCGCCCTCCATTCAACGAAGCGGCGCGCCTGGCTGCAGGCTTCATTGCGCAGGAAATACAAGAGCTTGGCATCTGCGATCAGACGCATCCCCCAATTGGGGGATGGCCTTCAGCGCTCTCCCCTAAAAGCACGTAAAGCTTTGTGTCTTTTCCCAGTATTTGCCTAAGATGTCATGCATAACCAAGAGGCGGACTGGGCATGACAGAGAGGCGGATCGAACTCGACAAGTTTCTGGGGGAGGCATTTGATCGCATCCCCGTGGCCATGATTGTGGTCAACCAACACGGTGCCATCACTCGACTGAACCAACTCGCCGAAACCACCTTCGGCTACACAAGCGCCGAACTCATCGGTCTGCCTGTAGAAACCTTGATCCCGGCCCGCTATCGGCACGCGCATCCCGGCTATCGCCAGGGGTTTCTGGCCGAAACCACCGCTCGGCCCATGGGGGCAGGTCGCGATCTGAGCGGGCTTCGAAGGGATGGCAGTGAGTTTCCTGTGGAGATCGGCATCAACCCGGTGCAGACCAACGAAGGGCCGATGATCCTTTCGGTGATCCTCGACCTGAGTGAGCGCAAACAGAGCGAGAAGCGGATCCAGGACGCACTGGCACAAAAAGAGCTGTTGCTGCGCGAGGTGCACCACAGGGTGAAGAACAACCTCCAGGTCATCCACAGCCTGCTGGACCTGCAAGCCCTCAAGTGTTCCGACAGCGAAATGGTGGGCATGCTGCGGGACAGCCAGAACCGGGTCCGCTCGATGTCGCTGATCCACCAGACGCTGTACCAGTCGCAGAACTTCGCGCAGGTGGATTTCCAGCGCTTCCTGGGGGAGCTGCTTCCCCGCCTGACTGAGGCGTATGGATCCATGTCGAGCCAGGTGGCAATCCACGTTCAGGCCAATGAGGTGAAGCTGCCCATCAACGAAGCCATTCCCTGTGGACTGATCGTCAATGAACTCGTGAGCAATGCACTCAAGCACGGGTTCTCCCAGCGCAGCCAAGGGACGATCCAGGTCGATATCCGACAGATGGAAGAGCAACATGTGCAACTGTCCATCACCGACGATGGCCAAGGCATTCCCGAAAGCCTGGACCTGCTACACACAGGTTCGTTGGGCCTGCAACTGGTGCACCTGCTCACGCGCCAGTTACACGGCCAGCTGGATATTCACCGAGCGAACCCGACGCGCTTCTCACTGCACTTCCAGCTGGGTGCTTCGATATGACCGTACCGACGAAGATCCTGATCGTGGAAGATGAAAGCATCGTCGCTTTCAACCTCCAGCAGCGGCTGGCGCAATTGGGCTACGACGTCCCGCACGTGGCGGTCTCGGGACAGCAAAGTCTGGACATTGTCTCGCGCTGTCAACCCGACTTGGTGCTGATGGACATCCACATTGAAGGCGCAATGGATGGCATCGAGGCGGCGGCACGACTCAATGAGACGAACCCGGTACCGGTGATCTACCTGACCGCCTATTCGGAAGACTCCACGCTGGAGCGAGCGCGCAAGACGAGGCCTTACGGCTACCTGATCAAGCCGTTCTCCGAGCGCGAACTGCATGCCACCATTCAGATGGCACTGGAGCGGCACGCAGTGGAAAAGGATCTGGCAGAAAATCGCCGCCTGCTGCAGCAAGCGCTGGATGCGGCCAGCATGGGCATCCTCGAACTCGACACGTCGACCAAGGCCATGACCATCAATGGCCGCACGGCAGAGTTGCTCGGGCGGCTTGGGGGACAGCCACTGTCCCTGGACGACTTTCTGGCCGGCATCGACGAAAAAGACCGCCCAGCCGTTGCCGCCCGCTTCCAGGAGGTCCTTGGACCACTCAAAAAATTCAGCGAGGAATTCCGGTTGATGACCAGCGAGCAACCCTTGCGCTGGATCAAGGTGGACGCCAGCGTGCTGCCTGGCGGACGCATCAGTGGCGTGTTGCAGGACATTTCAGAGCGAAAGCACACTGAATGGCACCTTAGAAAGCTCAACGAGAGCCTGGAAAGCCTGGTGAGCGAACGCACCATCGAACTGCGCGAAACCCTGCGTGAACTGGAAAGCTTCAGCTATTCGGTGGCGCACGATCTGCGCTCACCCATACGCGCCATTGCTGGGCTCAGCACCATGCTGCTGAACGAATACCGCGACAACCTGAACCCCGAAGCGGTGAAGCTGGTGGCCAGGATTTCTGCCAAGAGCACACAGATGGGCAACCTCATCGATGCCTTGCTCAATCTCTCCAGGCTGTCGAAGGTGACGCCCATTCGCACCGAGATCGACATGAGCGAATTGGCCAGCGAGATCATGGCCCAGCAAATGGAGACCGAGCCCGAACGGGTGGCTACCGTGTCCATTGCGCCTGGGTTGAAAGTCCGCGGCGACGCCACCCTGGTGCGCAGCGTGCTGGACAACCTGCTGCGCAACGCCTGGAAATTCAGTGCCAAGCGGGAGATCACACGCATTGAACTGGGCAGCCAACTGCAGGACTGGGAGGAGGTGTTCTTCCTCCGGGACAACGGCTGCGGCTTCAACATGGCCCTGGCAGACGACCTGTTCAGCCCTTTCCGACGCCTGCACAGCGACGCGGACTTCAATGGCACCGGCATCGGCCTGAGCATCGTGCAGCGCATCTTGGCGCGGCACGGTGGGCGCATCTGGGCTGAGGCCCAACCCGACAAGGGCGCCACCTTCTTCTTCACAATCCCGGACTGAGCACACCCACGCGTCAGATCTGAGAGACAGAGGCCGCTGATAATCGGGGATGACTTCCGCATCCCAGACCGCTTTCGGCACCCTCCCCCTCTCCCCTGCCATGCTGGCCAACCTGGAACAGCTGGGCTACCTTTCCATGACGGCCATCCAGGCAGCAGCCCTGCCGCCCGCGCTGCTGGGCAAGGACATCATTGCGCAGGCCAAGACCGGCAGCGGCAAGACCGCCGCCTTCGCCCTCACCCTGCTTGCGAATCTGAACCCGCGACGCTTCGCTGTGCAAACCCTGGTGTTGTGCCCCACCCGCGAACTGGCCGACCAGGTGACCACCGAAATCCGCCGCCTGGCGCGAGCCGAAGACAACATCAAGGTGGTCACACTGTGCGGCGGCGTGCCGCTGCGCGGACAGCTGGCGACACTGGAACACGGCGCGCACATCGTCGTGGGCACGCCAGGCCGCATCATGGATCACCTGGAACGCGGCAGCCTGCAACTCGATGCGCTCAACACCCTGGTGCTCGATGAGGCCGACCGCATGCTCGACATGGGATTTTTTGACGACATCGTGACGGTGGCCAAGCGCTGCCCCAAAACGCGCCAGACCCTGCTGTTCTCCGCTACTTATCCGGATGGCATTGCGAAACTGAGCGCTCAGTTCATGCGCGACCCCGTCACTGTGAAGGTGGAGGCGCAGCACGCCGGCGCACAGATCGAGCAACGCTGGTACGAAGTGGCCGAGAACGAGCGTCTGGATGCGGTCAGCAAGCTGCTGGCCCACTTCCGGCCTGAGAGCACGCTCGCGTTCTGCAACACCAAAGCCCAGTGCCGCGACCTGGTGGCCGTGCTGCAGGCACAGGGCATCAGCGCATTGGCGCTGTTCGGTGAGCTGGAGCAGCGCGAGCGAGACCAGGTGTTGGTGCGATTTGCCAACCGCAGTTGCTCGGTGCTGGTGGCCACCGATGTGGCCGCTAGAGGCCTGGACATCGCCAGCCTGGCCGCTGTGATCAATGTGGACGTGACCCCTGACGCCGAAGTGCACATCCACCGCATCGGCCGCACCGGTCGCGCCGGTGAAAGTGGTCTGGCCCTCAACCTGGCCAGCATGGACGAGATGGGCAGCGTGGGCAAGATCGAACAGATGCAGGGGCGCGAATCGAAGTGGCACCCTTTGAGTGAACTCAAGCCCGCCAGCAACGAACCACTGGTGCCGCCCATGGTCACGCTGCACATCCAGGGCGGTCGCAAGGAAAAGATCCGCCCCGGTGACGTGCTGGGCGCCCTCACCGCTGACCTGGGCTACACGCGCGAGCAGGTGGGCAAGATCAACGTGAACGAATGGTCAACCTACGTGGCCGTGAACCGCGACATCGCCCAGCAGGCCGCCAGCCGGCTCAGCGCCGGGCGCATCAAGGGCAAGAGCGTGAAGGTGCGGGTATTGGAAGACTGAAACGGGCTCAGAACGTGACCTTGACCGAAGGTGCACTTCGGGTGGCTTCGCCGTGGTACACGGCTTCGATGTTGTTGCCGTCGGGATCGATGACAAAAGCGCCGTAATAGCCCGGGTGGTACTTGCGCTCACCCGGCGCACCGTTGTCCTTGCCGCCCGCAGCGAGGGCCGCCTGGTGAAAGGCATCGACCATGGCCCGGTCTTGTGCCTGGAAAGCGATGTGATGCCGGCCGGTGAGTTCGCCATTGGCGGCTTCGCTGTCGGCCGTGGAAACAAAAAGTTCGTCGGCCCAGAAGTAGTTTTCGCCGCTGCCGCCCATGGGTATCTTCAAGACTTTGAACACCGCTTCATAAAAAGCCCGGCTTGCAGGGAGGTCCTTCACAACAAGCTGGATGTGGTCGATCAGGCGACCTCGATGCAGTTCCTGTGTTTCCATGGCTATGGTCCCGTTCTGGAAAGGTTGAAACAGGTCACTGATCCTAAGGGACGCTCCCACTAAACTCTGTGCGACAGCGCTCGTAAAAAACTGAAAGCCCTGTCTCGGACCGCTGCATGATGCAGGCCGGCCGAGCCAATCAACCTGAAGGAACACGCCATGGGCGCGCAATGGAAAGCCAAACACAAAGACCTCGCCGCCAACGCCAAGGGCCGGCTGTTCGGCAAACTGGCCAAGGACATCATGATCGCCGCGCGTCACGGGGCCGATCCGGCGGCGAATTCGCGGCTGCGGCTGGTGGTGGAGCAGGCACGCAAGGTGTCCATGCCCAAGGACACGCTGGACCGTGCCATCAAGAAAGGGGCAGGCCTCACGGGCGAAGCGGTGCACTTCGAGCATGTGATGTACGAAGGCTTCGCCCCACACCGGGTGCCGGTGATGGTGGAGTGCCTGACCGACAACGTGAACCGCGCGGCCTCGGAGATGCGTGTGCTGTTCCGCAAGGGGCAGTTGGGCACTTCGGGTTCGGTGGCTTGGGACTTTGACCACGTGGGCCTGATCGAGGCCGAAACGCAAAAACCCGAGACCGACCCCGAGCTGGCCGCGATTGAAGCAGGAGCGCAGGATTTTGAGGCCTCCGACGAAGACGGCGTCACGCTTTTCCTGACGGATCCGGCCGATCTGGACCTGGTGAGCAAGGCGCTGCCCGCACAAGGCTTTACCGTGCTGTCTTCCAAACTGGGTTACCGTCCCAAAAACCCGGTCGACCCTGCCAGCCTGAGTGCCGAACAACTGGAGGAGGTGGAAAGCTTTCTTGCGGCGCTGGACGCCAACGAAGACGTGCAGAACGTGTTCGCCGGGCTCGGCGGGTAAATTCCACACCCGAACTCACCGACAATGGCGCCATGAGCGACACCCTGAAACCCACCCAACCTCCCCTGCCCGACCGCCTGTCCATCGATCCGCGCAGCCCGCACCATGTGGCTGCTGTGTTCGAACACGACATCGGCATCCGCTTCAACGACAACGAACGCTTCGACGTGGCCGAGTACTGCATCAGCGAACGCTGGGTCAAGGTACCGGCTGGCAAGACACTGGATCGCAAAGGGCAGCCCTTGATGATCGTGCTCAAGGGCAAGGTCGAGGTGTTCTACAAGTAAGGCATCCGGTGCCCTCCTGCATGCCAACGAAAGCACATTGAATGCATCGCCGATTGTTTGCAGCTTCGCTTGGCGCCATGGCATGGAGTGCGCCGGGCTGGGCCGGTTCGCAAGACGCTGAAGTGTCCTCCCCGTCCGGCTACACCGTGCCCGAAGCCTTGCTTCAACAATCGGTGGCGCGGCGCTTTCCGCTGCGTTACCCCGTGCCAGGGCTGCTGAATCTGGACGTGCAGGTGCCGCGCCTGCGGCTATTGCCCGATCAGAACCGCCTGGGTGCCGACATGGAGGTGATCGCTGCCGGACCTGCACTGAATCGCACCCATCGCGGTACCTTCGACCTGAATTTCGCGCTGCGCTACGAGGCCAGCGACCGCAGCGTGCGCGCGCACCAGTTGCGCTTCAATCGCCTGCGCTTTCCCACCCTGCAGCCCAGCGTGGTAGACCTGCTCAACACCTATGCGCCCATGCTGGCCGAACAGTCCTTGATGGAGGTGGTGGTGCACCAACTGAGTCCGAAAGATCTGGCCATGGCCGATGCACTCAACATGCAGCCGGGCAGCATCACCGTGAGCGATCAGGGACTGGTGATTGGCCTGGTCCTGAAGCCACTGTGAAAAACTGCGCCAGCAATGTCGCAACGCGCCCTGGCGCAGAATCTCCCGCATGAAAGCACCACCCAGACTGCAAACCCTGATTGACGAGGGCCTGATCGACACCGTGGTGCGCCAGCTCATGAGCGGCAAGGAAGCCACGGTGTACGTGGTGCGCTGCGGCAACGAAACCCGCTGCGCCAAGATCTACAAGGAAGCACACAACCGCAGCTTCCGGCAGGCGGTGGACTACACCGAAAACCGCAAGGTGAAGAACACGCGGCAGGCGCGCGCCATGGCCAAGGGTACCCGCTTCGGCCGTGAAGCCCAGGAAGCGGCCTGGCAGAGCGCTGAGGTGGACGCGCTCTACCGCCTGGCAGCGGCGGGCGTGCGCGTGCCACAGCCCTACACCTTTCTGGATGGCGTGCTGCTGATGGAACTGGTCAGTGACGCCGAAGGCGACGCAGCGCCACGCCTGAACGACGTGGTCTTCACACCCGAGGCCGCCAGAGCCCACCACACTTCGCTGATCAGCGAAGTGGTGCGCATGCTGTGCGCAGGGGTCATCCACGGCGACTTGTCGGAATTCAACATCTTGCTGGCGCATTCGGATGAGCCGGGCGTGACCCACGTGCCGGTGATCATCGACCTGCCTCAGGCAGTGGATGCCGCCGGCAACAACCACGCCCAGCGCATGCTGCTGCGCGATGTGAACAACCTGCGCGACTTTTTCGGGCGCTTTGCACCTGAGCTGCTGCACACCCGCTACGGGCCCGAAATCTGGTCGCTGTACCAGAGCGGCCTGCTGTCCACCGACACAGTGTTGACCGGCCGTTTCGAGCAGAAGCAGCAGCGAGTGGACATGGAGGGCGTGTTGCGCGAGATCGATGACGCGCGGGACGAATACGCCGCGCGGCGCGAGCGGCTGCTGGCGGCTGCACGGAACTGAGCCTTTTTATCCCCTGGGGTGGTGCTGCGCCACGATGGCCTTGAGGCGTTCGCGCGCCACGTGGGTGTAGATAGTGGTGGTGGAAATGTCGGCATGCCCCAGCAGCATCTGCACGGCGCGCAGATCGGCCCCGTGATTGAGCAGGTGCGTGGCGAACGCATGGCGCAGGGTGTGAGGCGACAGCGGCACGGTGATGCCGGCCTGCAGCGCGTATTTCTTCACCAGCGACCAGAACATCACCCGGCTCATGGCCTCGCCCGCGCGCGAACCGCGTGCGGTCACGAACAAGTCTTCGCTCTGCAAACCACCCAGGATCTCACCCCGCCCCTGGCCCATGTACCGCTGAAGCCACTGGCCCGCGATCTGGCCGAACGGCACCAGGCGCTCCTTGTTGCCTTTACCAGTGATGCGCAACACGTGCTCGTTCATGCCCACATGCCAGTTCTTTAGCGTGACGAGTTCGCTCACCCGGAGGCCACTCGCGTACATCAGCTCCAGCATGGCCCGGTCACGCAGGCCCAGCGGCGTGCCGGTGTCCGGCGCGTTCAGCAAGGCCTCCACCTGCGCTTCCGACAGCGTCTTCGGCACGCGCATGGGCTGGCGGGCGGCACTCAGGCGAAGCGTGGGATCCTTGCTCAGCAAGCGTTCGCGCAGCGCCCAGAGAAAGTAGCGCTTGAACACCGTGAGACGCCGGTTCGCGGTGGTGGCGCGGGTCTGGGCATGGCGATCCGCGAAGTAACCGTTCAGATCGGCCTCTGTGGCCTCCATGAGCGCCTTGCCTTGCCCACCCAGCCACTGCCCCAGCAGCACCAGGTCGCGGCGGTAGGCATCCAGCGTATTGCGCGACAAACCCTCTTCCAGCCACAACGCGTCCACAAAGGCCTCGGCGCTCGCCTGGCTGCGCAGGGACTCGGGACCGGGAACCGGAGAGGACGGTGGCTTGGATTCGTGAGAAGGCATGCTTGGCCGCGTTCAAGGAAACAAAAATACCCGGCTCGAAAAGGGCTGGCAGGGCCTGTGCGGATGGGGGAAAACCCGCCCCCCGGGGTACGCATTTACCGGGTGTGCCCTGGAATTGAATTGGGTTATTCTGCCCTTTTGCCCTCATCACCAAAACAGGAGACTCGTCCATGCGTTGGATTCACAAAATCGGTCTGGGACTCAGCGTGGCAGCCGCCATTGCATCGGGCGCGGCCGTGGCCCAGCAACAGCAGTTCATCAACGTGCTCACGGGTGGCCAGAGTGGCGTCTACTACCCGCTGGGTGTGGCCCTCTCCCAGATCTTTGCCAAAGACATCCCCAACGTGCGCTCCACCGCCCAGGTCACCCGCGCCTCGGCCGAGAACCTCAACCTCCTGCAGGCCGGTCGCGGTGAGCTCGCCCTGACCCTGGCCGATGCCCTCTCCGACGCCTGGAAAGGCAATGCCGAAGCCGGCTTCGCCAACAAGCTCGACAAGCTGCGCGGCCTCTCCGCCACCTACAACAACTACATCCAGATCGTCGCCAGCGAAGACTCCGGCATCAAGACCCTGGCCGACCTCAAGGGCAAGCGCGTCTCGGTGGGCGCGGCCAAGTCGGGCACCGAGCTCAACGCTCGCGCCATTCTGAAGGCCGCTGGCCTGAGCTACGGCGATCTGGCCAAGGTCGAGTACCTGCCCTTTGGCGAGTCGGTCGAGCTCATGAAGAACCGCCAGCTCGACGCCACCCTGCAGTCCGCCGGTTTGGGCGTGGCCTCCATCCGCGACCTCTCCACCGCGGTCAAGATCGTGGTGGTCTCCGTGCCTGCCGACGTGGTGACCAAGGTCGGTGACCCGGCCTACCAGCCCGCCGTCATTCCGGCCAACACCTACACCGGCCAGACCGTGGACATCCCCACTGCGGCCATCCCCAACTTCCTGGTCACCCACAGTGGCGTCTCCGACGATGTGGCCTACCGCATGGCCAAGGCCATGTACGACAACATCGACACGCTGTACGCCGCCCACAACGCGGCCAAGTCCATCAAGCGCGACAACGCCATCAAGGGCATGCCCGTCCCCCTGCACCCGGGCGCCGAGCGCTACTACAAGGAAATCGGACTGGTCAAATAAACGCCTCCGGCCTGCCTCTCGCGAGGCGCCTGTCGAGCCCGATCTGCCGATCGGCAAGCGGCCTCCAGCTTCTGCTAGGGGCCGTCTTTTTTTTGGGTCCATCCAAGCCCTATGCCATCCATCGCGCTACCGTCACCTCCTGAACAGGCACCATGGTCCCGCCGGCCCATGAGGCGCCCCTGGCTGGGCCTCGCATCGATCATCGTCCTGCTGATGGTGACGGTGTGGCTCGCCTTCGTCTGGTTCCATCAGGTAGCCTTGCGCGAAGCGGGGGCAGAGGGCAATGCGGCGATCCAGCGCCTTGGGCGCGACCTGCTTGTTTCAGTAGAAAAATTCGAGCACCTGCCCTACCTGGTGGGCGCAGAACAGATGCTGACGCAGGCCCTGCAATCGCCCGACGACTCTGCCCGCATTGCCAACGCCAACCGCTACCTGGTGTTCGCCCAGAAGCGCACCGACGTGGCGGCGGTGTACCTGATGGACACCGAGGGCCAGACCCTGGCCGCCAGCAACTGGGACACGCCGGCCAGCTTCGTCGGACGCAATTACCGCTTCCGCCCCTACTTCCAGGATGCGCTCAAAGGCGGTACCGGCAGGTTCTATGCGGTGGGCGCCACCACCGGTGAACCGGGCTTCTTCATCGCCGCACCGATCCTGGCCGCGTCCCGGGTCATCGGCGTCGTTGCGGTCAAGATCGACCTGAACGCCTTCGAAGACAAGTGGCGCGCCGAAGGTCTGCAACTGGCGCTCGCGGACGAAAAAGGCGTGCTTTTCCTGACCACCGAACATGCATGGCGCTACCGCAGCCTCTACCCGCTGGCGACTTCCGTGTTGACTCAATTGCACGAGACCTTGCAATACGGCAACCTGACGCCTGACAAGCTGATCGAACGTGTGGGCACCGCCCCGGGGCCTCAGGTTCAGGCCATGAAGGTCGGCGGTGTGCCCTACCTGGTTCAGGGGCACGCCCTCGACCGCTTTGGCTGGCAACTGCTGCTGTTCTCCGACCCGGCCAAGCCGCGTGCCCGCGGGCTGCTCGCGGCCGAGCTGGTCGGCATGGCGCTGACCCTGTTGCTGCTGCTCATGGCACTGGTGTGGCAGTACCGGCGCCGCATGGCCGAGCGCCAGGCCTCCATGCGTGAACGCGCACAGGTGGTGGCCGAGCTGGAGCAACGCATCGCCACCCGCACCGCTGAGCTCACCGCCGCCAACGACGCGGCGGTGCAGACCGGCAAGCTCGCCCTGCTGGGCCAGATGGCCGCCGGCATCAGCCACGAGATTTCGCAACCCTTGACGGCACTGCGCACACTCGCCGACAACGCCAGCAAATTCCTGGAGCGGCAGGACGCCGGCAATGCGGGCAACAACCTTCGCCTCATCGGTGAGCTGTGCACGCGCATGGGCAGCATCGTGGGCGAACTCAAGGCCTTTGCACGCAAGGAGCCGGCGCGCTTGCAACCGGTTTCGCTCAAACATGTGATCGGCAGTTCACTGATGCTGATCGAGCCCATGCGGCATGCCACCGGCACGCGCATCGTCAGCGACGACATCGATCGGCAGGTGATGGGCGACCCGATCCGTCTGGAGCAGGTGCTGGTGAATCTGCTGCGCAATGGCATCGATGCCATGGAGGCACAGCGCGAAAAAGAGATCGAAATTCGCGTGCAAGACACCGAAGATGGCCATGTTTGCGTCTCGGTACAGGATCGCGGACCCGGCCTCAGCCCCGACGTGCAGCAACACCTGTTCGAACCCTTTTTCACCACCAAACCCAGCGGCAAAGGGCTGGGCCTGGGCCTGGCATTGTCCAAGGCCATCGTTCGTGAAATGGGCGGACGCATCAATGCCACCAACACCCATCCCGGTGCAAGGTTCGACCTGATCCTGCAACCCGCACCCACCACGCCTCATCCCCATGCAAGTCCTGTTGATTGAAGACGATCCGACCGTGATGCTGGGCGCCGTACAGGCGTTTCAGCTCGCAGACATTCCGGTGGCCCAGGCCACCACGGTCGAGGCCGCCCTGCAGCTCTGCGCCCGCGAATGCCCGGCCGCCGTGCTGAGCGACGTCTGCCTGCCGGACGAAGACGGATTCGAGCTGCTCAAGCGTGTGCGCGCGCTCGACGCCGAAGTGCCGGTGATCCTCATGACGGGGCACGGCGACATCCGCATGGCGGTGGAAGCCATGCATCTGGGGGCCTACGACTTTCTTGAGAAGCCGTTTTCTTCCGAGCGGTTGGTCGACGTGATGCGCCGCGCCCTGGAAAAACGGCGCCTGGTGCTCGACAACCGCCGCCTGCAGGCCTTGGTGGCTTCCCGGCATGAACACGGCCTGGTGGGCCAGACACCCGGCATGATCGAGGCGCAGCGGCGCATTGCGGCGCTGGCACCCACGCAGGTCGACGTGCTCGTGCGCGGTGAAACCGGCACCGGCAAGGAGGTGGTGGCCCGGGCCATCCACGAAGCGTCGGGACGCACCGGCCCTTTTGTGGCGGTCAACTGCGGTGCGCTGCCCGAGTCGATCTTCGAGAGCGAAATGTTCGGCCACGAAGCCGGCGCCTTCACCGGTGCGTCGCGCAGGCGCGTGGGCAAGCTCGAATACGCCAGGGGCGGCACAGTGTTTCTCGACGAGATCGAAAGCCTGCCCATGACACAGCAGGTGAAGCTGCTGCGGGTGCTGCAGGAACGCGCCATCGAACGCCTCGGCGGTAATCAAAGCCACCGCATCGATTGCCGCTTTGTTGCAGCAGCGAAGGAAGATCTCAAAGCGTTGTCGGATGCCGGTCAGTTCCGCGCCGATCTCTACTACCGCCTGCATGTGGCCAGCATCGAGCTGCCACCCTTGCGCGAACGGCGCGACGACATTCCCCTGCTCATGGCGCACTGCCTGCGCCTGTCGGCTGAGCGCTACCAGACCGAACCCCCTCAGCTCTCACCCCCCCAGATGGCGCAATGGATGGCGCACCCCTGGCCTGGCAACGTGCGCGAACTGCGCAATGTGGCCGACCGACTGTGCCTGGGCCTGGAGCCGGAAGCGCACGTTCCCGCCGAGGCGGGGCCGGTTGCATCGTCGCTGAGCCAGCAGGTGGATGGCTTTGAACGGCAGTTGCTGGTGCATGCCCTGACGAACTGCCAGGGCAGCGTGGCCGCAGCGGCGGAACACCTGCAGGTACCGCGCAAGACGCTGTACGACAAGCTGGCGCGGCACGCGATCGATCCGGCCGATTACCGATGAACAAGGCAAACCGACACCGCTGTGCGGATATCCGCACAACACCGCTTCAGCGATTCTGGATAGCCGCACACGCGAAGCTCCCTTTCGTAACAAAATCAAGCACTTGGGCGAAGCCAGAAGTTGGCAAGCAAGTTGCTCACAGGAACACGACCCCGCGACCGACGGTGGCGAGGTTGCATCAACCCTCAACTGGAGACAACATGAAAAAATTACGAGCCTTCACGACCGCTTGCGCCCTGGTGGTCGCCTCAAGCGCCGCCCTGATCACCGGCACGGCCGTGGCCCAGCAACAGCAGTTCATCAACGTGCTCACGGGTGGCCAGAGTGGCGTCTACTACCCGCTGGGTGTGGCCCTCTCCCAGATCTTTGCCAAAGACATCCCCAACGTGCGCTCCACCGCCCAGGTCACCCGCGCCTCGGCCGAGAACCTCAACCTCCTGCAGGCCGGTCGCGGTGAGCTCGCCCTGACCCTGGCCGATGCCCTCTCCGACGCCTGGAAAGGCAATGCCGAAGCCGGCTTCGCCAACAAGCTCGACAAGCTGCGCGGCCTCTCCGCCACCTACAACAACTACATCCAGATCGTCGCCAGCGAAGACTCCGGCATCAAGACCCTGGCCGACCTCAAGGGCAAGCGCGTCTCGGTGGGCGCGGCCAAGTCGGGCACCGAGCTCAACGCTCGCGCCATTCTGAAGGCCGCTGGCCTGAGCTACGGCGATCTGGCCAAGGTCGAGTACCTGCCCTTTGGCGAGTCGGTCGAGCTCATGAAGAACCGCCAGCTCGACGCCACCCTGCAGTCCGCCGGTTTGGGCGTGGCCTCCATCCGCGACCTCTCCACCGCGGTCAAGATCGTGGTGGTCTCCGTGCCTGCCGACGTGGTGACCAAGGTCGGTGACCCGGCCTACCAGCCCGCCGTCATTCCGGCCAACACCTACACCGGCCAGACCGTGGACATCCCCACTGCGGCCATCCCCAACTTCCTGGTCACCCACAGTGGCGTCTCCGACGATGTGGCCTACCGCATGGCCAAGGCCATGTACGACAACATCGACACGCTGTACGCCGCCCACAACGCGGCCAAGTCCATCAAGCGCGACAACGCCATCAAGGGCATGCCCGTCCCCCTGCACCCGGGCGCCGAGCGCTATTACAAGGAAGTGGGCCTCATCAAGTGATGGCACGCTGAAACCAGGGGGCGATGAACGCCCCCTGAGAGACTCAGGCGCCACTCCCCGGCGCACGGGAAGCGGCCCTAAGCTGGACCGCTTCCCTTCCCAGACCCGAGGTTTCCATGAACGAAAAAAGCAGAGACAACACCCCGAGCAGCGCCCCCACCGGCACACCGGACGAGCACCCCAGCGAGCTCACTGGCGCCATCTTCTGGGTGGCCATCCTTTTCTCCGCCTTCCAGATCTGGATGGCGGCTTTTCACCCGTTTTCCAGCCAGGTGATCCGTGCGCTGCACGTGGGTTTTGTGCTGCTCATGATCTTTGCCCTCTTCCCACCCATGGGTGGGCGCCACATGGGCTGGCGCACGCTGGGCTGGCTGCTTGGCGGGATCGGCTTTGCCACCGGCCTGTACCAGTTGGTCTTTGAAGCCGACCTGACCCTGCGCGCCGGTGAGCTCACCCAGGCCGACTGGGTGGTGGGCGTGATTGCCGTGGCGCTGGTGTTTGAAGCCGCGCGGCGCGTGATGGGCTGGGGACTGCCGCTGATCTGCCTGATCTTCCTGGTCTACGCCGTGTTCGGCCAGCACCTGCCCGGAAACCTCGCGCACCGCGGTTACGGCCTCGACCAGATCGTGGGGCAGCTTGGCATGGGACTCGAAGGCATCTACGGCACCCCGACCTACGTGTCGTCGACCTACATCTTTCTGTTCATTCTGTTCGGCGCCTTCCTTGAACAGGCAGGCATGATCCGCCTGTTCAACGACTTCGCCATGGGCACCGTGGGCCACACGCGCGGCGGGCCGGCCAAGGTGTCGGTGATTTCATCCGGCCTGATGGGCACCATCAACGGCTCGGGCGTGGCCAACGTGGTCACCACCGGCCAGTTCACCATCCCGCTCATGAAACGCTTCGGCTACAGCCCCGCGTTTGCAGGCGGCGTGGAAGCCACTTCCAGCATGGGCGGGCAGATCATGCCGCCCGTGATGGGCGCGGTAGCGTTCATCATGGCCGAGACCATCAACGTGCCCTACCTGTCCATCGTGCAGGCGGCCGTCATTCCAGCCATCCTCTACTTCGTGACCGCGTTCTGGATGGTGCATCTGGAAGCCGGCCGCAAGAACCTGACCGGCCTGGCCAAGGAAGACTGCCCCAACCCGTGGACCGCCGTGCGTGAGCGCTGGTACCTGCTGATTCCGCTGGCCGGCCTGGTGGCGCTGCTGTTCTCGGGCTACACACCACTGTTCTCCGGCACCGTGGGCCTGGCACTGACCATCATTCTCATCTTCGGTGCGGCGGTCATGACCGGCGTCAAGGGCAATGCGCTGCGTGGTCTGTTCTGGGTGCTGCTGGGTCTGGCCTGTGCAGGCTTCATTGAATTCGGCGTGATCACCTTCTTCGTGATCACGGCGGTGCTGTTGACGATCACCTTCGTTCGCAAGGTGGGTGGCGATGCGCGCCAACTGGCGGTGCGCGCGCTCGTTGAAGGCGCTCGCCATGCGCTGCCGGTCGCCATCGCCTGTGCGCTGGTGGGTGTGATCATCGGCGTGATCAACCTCACCGGTGTGGCCGCAGAGCTCGGTGGCTACATCATTGCGGTCGGTCGGGAAAGCCTGTTCCTGGCGCTACTGCTCACCATGTTCACCTGCCTGATCCTGGGCATGGGCATCCCCACCATCCCGAACTACATCATCACGAGCTCGCTGGCCGCGCCGGTGCTGCTGGAACTGGGCGTTCCGCTGATCGTCTCGCACATGTTCGTGTTCTATTTCGGCATCATGGCCGACCTGACTCCGCCGGTGGCGCTGGCGTGTTTTGCTGCAGCGCCGATTGCGCGAGAAACCGGGCTCAAGATCAGCATGCAGGCCATCCGCGTGGCCATTGCCGGTTTCATCGTGCCCTTCATGGCGGTCTACAGCCCGGCACTCATGCTGCAGTCGGGCGACTGGATGGACACGCTCTGGGTCGTGTTCAAGGCCCTGGTGGCCATCAGCATGTGGGGCGCCGGTGCCATTGGCTACCTGTTTGGCCGCCTGAACGTGGTGGAACGCGTCGTGGCTGTGGTCTCGGCCAGCTTCCTGGTGGTGGCGTTGCCTCTGACCGATGAGATCGGACTGGGAGCGGTGGCCGTGTTCGTGGCATGGCACTACTGGCGCACCCGTCAGCAGCGCACGCTCAGCACAGCGCGCTGAAAAGCAGGCCGTCAGGTGGCAGGCTTGGGCGTGTGTCTGGTGCTGGTGGCCATGGGCCCCACGCCCGGCCACGCGCCCGCCTTCGTGGCCACTGATCACTTCACGCTGGCCTGGACCCACTCCATTGAAAAGGTGCGCTGGGAAGAAGACTACGCCGTGCTCAGGCCATCCACGCCCGGTGCCCTGCCCGTGCTGCACGCGACCGAAGCGAGAGTCAAAGGTTCTGCCGCCGGCATGGAGCCACCGCCTGATGCGGTGCTCCAGAACGGGTGGTTCCAATACAAACCCACGCAGCGTTTCCCTTTGGCGCTGCGCCTGAGCCGCTCCGAGTTCGTTCCGGATTACGAGTTGTGCATGAACGGCACCTGCTGGCCGCTGTCGCACTGGCTGCCGTCCGATGGCGGTGTGACGCTGCTCACAGCTTGCCAGGCACCCTGATGACCTTCTTCTGAGGGGCATACGCCGCCCCGTTATGCTCACCCGGTGAACTTCGCCCAACTCCTATTCCCCGACTTTTCCCTCATCCTCTGCGGCTACCTGGTGTGCCGCTTCACGGCGCTCAACCGCAAGGTGTGGGAACAGGTCGAGAGCCTGGTGTATTTCTTCCTGTTCCCGGTGCTGCTGTTCCACAGCATCGTGAAAAGTCCGCTGGACCTGGGTGCAGCCTCCAGCCTGATGGGCGCCGGCCTTTCGCTGGGCGTGTGCGCCATTGCTCTTTCATATTCGCTGCCTCACTGGCCCTGGATCGGCAAACGGCTGGACGTACGCCTGCACGCTGCCAGCGCACAGGTGGGCTTCCGGTTCAACTCCTTCATCGCGCTGGCCTTGGCCGAAAAAGTTGCAGGACCACAAGGCCTGCTGATGATCGCCGTGCTGATCGGCGTTTGCGTGCCACTGTTCAACGTGGGCGCGGTCTGGCCCATGGCCCGCCACGCCAACCGGGGCTTCCTGCGCGAGCTGCTGCGCAACCCCCTGATCATCGGCACCGTCACGGGTCTCACCGCCAATCTGCTGGGTTTCTCCATGCCCGTGTGGCTGGAGCCCACGGTCAACCGCATCGGTCAGGCGTCGCTGGCCCTGGGCCTGATGGCCGCTGGCGCGGGCATGCAGTTCGGCATGCTGGCCAGTGCCAAGACCCTGGGGGCCCTGGTGCTGTCGGTCAAGCACCTGGGCATGCCCCTGATGGCGCTGGGCCTGTCGCTGCTGTTCCGGCTGGACCCGACCCAGATCACCATCCTGCTGATGTTCTCGGCCGTGCCCACCGCCTCCAGCTGTTACGTGCTGGCCGCGCGCATGGGCTACAACGGCCCATATGTGGCCGGGCTGGTCACTTTGTCCACGCTGCTGGGCATGTTGAGTCTGCCCTTGGCGCTCGGCGTTCTCAGACCGCTGGCGGGTGCATGATGGAGACCGTTGTTCAATTCTGAAGCTTCCGGGGTTCACATGAAACGCTTCGCTTTTCCTCTCTCGCTGAGCCTGTTGATGGCAGCCTCAGCGGTTAGCGCCCAATCCATTGGTGAGGTCGACACGGTCTTCAAGCTGCTGGGACCCGACCACAAGATCGTCGTCGACGCCTTTGATGACCCCAAGGTCAAGGGCGTGACCTGCTATGTTTCGCGCGCCAAGACAGGCGGCATCAAGGGCGGGCTGGGCCTGGCCGAAGACAAATCCGAAGCCAGCATCGAATGCACGCAAGTCGGCCCGGTCTCCTTCACGGGTGAGCCGCTGCGCCAGCAGGAAGAAGTGTTCACCGAGCGCATCTCGCTGGTGTTCAAGAAGCTGCGGGTGGTGCGCATGGTGGACAAGACGCGCAACACCCTGGTGTACCTGACCTACTCCGACCGGGTCATTGAAGGCTCACCGCAAAACAGCATCACGGCCGTGGCGCTGCCCGCTGCACAGACCATCCCGATGCGCTGAACGGTCAATCAGCCGCCGGCCGACAGCACCAGATCGATGCGCCGCTGCAGGCTGGCCGCCGCGGCGCTATCACCAGCGGCTTCCGCCCGCTGCTGCTGCACCTTCAACCAGGCCAGCAAAGGCCGCCGCCAGCCTCGCGCAGACGCCGTTTCCACCGCCTGCGCAATCACGCCCGGTGTGGCGCGCCCGCTGCGCATCAGCGCACCCGCTGCCACCAGACGTGACAGGGGATCCTGGATCGCAGCCAGGGCCGCATCGGGGGCAGCGGCAACCACCAGCGCACGGTGCGGTTCAGGCAGCAGCGCCGCATCACCCGCCTCAATCGCCCCGCTCAGGTAGCGAGCGTAGGCCCGCTCCGGCGCATCCGCATCCCCTGCGACAACCTCGAAACCATCGCAGGGAACGAAGTCGAGCGACGCCACACGAGCAGCGCAGCGAAGCAGTTCCAGGCGGGCGACCAGCTCAGGCCGGCCCGTTCTGGTCACCTCCGAACGCGCCCGCGCAAATTCAGCCGCCTCCACCCGCGTTTCCCCACTCAACCAGGCCTCGGTCGCCCGCTCGGCACTGCCCTTGGCATTCATTTGCCACTGGGGCGGTTGAGGGGTGTTGCTGCAGGCGGCCAGCGCCAAACCCATGACAACAACGCTCCAGCGAGCGAGTCTGCTCCAGCACAGCACTGCCAGAAAAGCATCCGGAGCGAAATGCCTTGTTCCAGAGATACCGTGGAACCGGCTCCGCCGGGCCACTGGTATCGCCCCCTTGAGGGGGGATGCGGCTACGCGCAGCGAGCAAGCAACGGGGGTGGTCCTCTTCATGGCAGTTTGATCTCCGTGTCTCGGGCGAAGGGCCATCGGCGATTGATGTCGTTGATGAGCGAGTCGACCTGACGCAGGCTGGATTCGACCTCGCCGCGCAGTGCACCCAGATCGGTGGTGGCCTCGCGGGTGTTGCTGGCAATGCCCTGCGCCTCCACCAGCAAGGCGTCCACCTTTTTCAGACTGGTTCGGGCGTCGTCCAGCAACTTGTTGAGCGCCTGCACAGTGGTGCGTGCGTCGCTCACCAAGCCTCCCTGTGCCACCCCACCTGGGCCTTCGCCCTGTCCAAATACCTGGCGGTCGGCATTGGCCACCAGGCTGTCCAGGCGCACAGCCAGTGCATCGGCGCGCGCGAGCAGGGCGTTGGTCCGATCAATGGTCGTGATCAGCTTCTTCGCATCTTCTTCGCTGCCCATGACCGTGCCCAACAATCCCTGCGGACCCTTGAGCTGTTCGGTGAGGGCCTGCACGTTGGCCAGGCTGGCCGACAAAGCCGCCTCAGATGCCGTCAGCGCAGTCAGGTTGTCCAGCAACTCACGCACCGACGCCATCAACTTCGGGATCTCTGCAGCGGTGTCGCCGCGCAGCACCGTGCGCTCGGCACCGTCTTCCAGCGGCGGATCGTCAAGCAGGCCGCTGTAGGCGCGGATACGGGTACCGCCCACCAGCCCCCGCTCCATGGTGAAGATGCTGGAGGTTCGCAGCCACTTGGCATCCTTTTGGGGCACATCGACCAGAATGCGCGCATTGCCGTCGTCACCAAGTTCAATGCGTGCCACGCGACCGATCGCGAACCCGGCAAAGGTGATGTCCATGCCCACCACCACGCCTTCGGAATCGTCCGCGATGAGCACCAGCCGCTGGGTGCTCTCAAACACGCCACGGGCGTACAGCACGTAGGCGGCCGATCCCACCAGCAGCAACACCATCAGCAGCATCAGCAGCGCAGCCTTGATTTCCAGGTTTCTGATGGAGGGCGCGTCGCTCCGCGGCGCGTCGGATGGCGGGTTCTGAGGAGCGTTCATTGGCAGGGGGTTCTAGGTCGCTCAATCAATAGTAGTTGCCGAGCAGGGACACCACCTCGATCAGCAACAGCACGGAGAACAAGCGGGCGAACTCGGAAATATCGCTGCGCCGACTGTACCGGCCTTCCGTATCGCGCTGGGCGCTGCCGGCCAGCGGCACCACGGCCACGGCCAGGCTGAAGAAAAATGTCTTCAAACAAAAGATGAGCGATACAGCGGGGGTGAACACTTGGCCCACGCTGCGCGTGTAGGCAGGGAAGCCCCAAGGTGAAAAGCCGTAGAGGGTGAGATAGGTCAGCACCAGCGCCACCACGCAGCTCAGGGCAGCCAACATCGGCACAGAGAACATGCTGCCCAGCGCGCGCGGCAGCAGTTCGATACGCAGCAACTCCCGGTGTTCCCATTCGACCCCCTGTCGCTGCTGATCGGCCAGTTGCTTGCGCACCCGTTGTGCGCCTGGCATGGCAAAGCGCAGCGCCACGAACATGGCAGCATAGAGCGGGATGAGTTCCAACACCAGCGTGCGCACCAGCACCTCGATCGCGTACTGCGTGAGCCCGTAGCTGTAGGCCGTGGCCACCACGATGCGAATCAGCACGATGCTGATCAGGGCCGAGAGCACCATGAACCAGGTCAGCAGCGGTGCCGTGGCCATGTACAGGTTGCGCAACACGGCCAGACGGTGCGCGCCACGCCGATAGCTCGAAGGCGTGAGCGACAACACCAGAATCTGCGCACCCAGCAGCAGCACATGCCACCAGGCAAACACGGATGTGCGCACGCTCCGACCCCAGCGGACCAGCGTTCCCTGCATGGCAGAAGCGGCATTCATGACGCGATGATAGCCCCCGGCCATGAGAACAATCCGGGCGCAGAGGTGTGCAAAGGTGACAGCATGCTGGTGTAAACGCGCATGGCAATCGCGCCCAACTGGCTTTCAATGTCGGCTGGAACCTTGCTCTCATGACAACCGTCACACATTTCATCAGGAGCCTGCTGGATGCTGCCCACCCTCCCCGCTTCGGTCCGCCGCCAGACCATCGCCGACGCCCTGCACCGCACCGCATGCCGCCTGCCGAACAAGCTGGCCATCGCTTGTGGCGACGTGCGCTGGACCTACGCCGAGTTCGACGCATTGGTGGACCGCCTGGCGGCCGGTGTGGCCTCCCTGGGCGTGACGCAGGGCGACAAGGTGGCGGTGCTCGCGCGCAATTCCCAAGGTTTCGCGGCCCTGCGTTTTGCGCTGGCGCGGTGTGGCGCGGTCCTAGTGCCCATCAACTTCATGCTCAAGGCCGACGAAGTGGCCTACATCCTGCGCCATGCGGGCGCCAGGGTGCTGGCCACTGACAGCGGCCTGGCGGCCCTGGCGCGCGAAGCCGCGGCACTCGACACCCAAGTCGGCCAGTTCATCTGGCTGCCCTCAGAGGACCCGAGCGAGCCAGTGCCGGGCATGCGCACGTTTGACGAGTTGGCGGCCTGCACCGAACCGATACCAGACGTGTCCCTCGGCAGTTTCGACCTGGCCCAGATCGTCTACACCAGCGGCACCGAGTCCACGCCCAAAGGTGCCATGCTCACCCACGACGCCGTGCTGTGGCAGTACGTCAGCTGCGTGATCAACGCCGAAATTGCCGAAGATGACCGGGCGCTGCACGCCCTGCCGCTGTACCACTGCGCCCAGCTCGACGTGTTCTTCGGCCCCGCCATCTACATGGGCAGCAGCAACTACATCACCAGCAAGCCGGTGCCCGACAACCTGCTGGCCCTGATCGAACAGCACCAGATCACCAGTTTCTTTGCGCCGCCCACGGTGTGGATCGCGCTGCTGCGCTCGCCGCTGTTCGATCCGGACAAGCTCAAGACGCTGGTCAAGGGCTACTACGGTGCGTCCATCATGCCGGTGGAAGTGCTCAAGGAACTGGCAGCCCGCCTCCCCGGCGTGCGGCTCTGGAACCTCTACGGCCAGACCGAGATTGCCCCCCTGGCCACCATGCTCGGCCCGGAAGACCAACTGCGCAAACCGGCTTCGTGTGGCAAGGCCGTGCTCAACGTGGAGACGCGGGTGGTCAACGATGCCATGCACGACGTGGCGGTGGACGAAGTCGGCGAAATCGTGCACCGATCGCCGCACCTGATGCTGGGCTACTTCAACGACCCGGAACGCACAAGCGCCGCCTTCGAGGGCGACTGGTTCCACAGCGGCGATCTGGCCACCATCGACGACGAGGGCTACATCACGGTGGTGGACCGCAAGAAGGACATGATCAAGACCGGCGGCGAGAACGTGGCCAGCCGCGAAGTCGAAGAAATGATCTACCGCCTGGGCAGCGTGAGCGAGGTGGCGGTGATCGGCCTGCCCGATGCCAAATGGGTGGAAGCCGTAACGGCGGTGATCGTGGTGAAGACCGGCCAGACCCTGACGGAAGACGAGGTCATTGCCCACTGCACCACCCACATGGCCAGCTTCAAGGCGCCCAAGCGCGTGGTGTTTGCCGACAGCCTGCCGAAGAACCCGAGCGGCAAGCTGCTCAAACGGGAGCTGCGTCAGCGCTACGTGAACTGACCGCTCTACAGGTTTTCATGGTGCGCAGAAGCGCCCCGCTTCCAGTACGCCGCCACACGCATGCGTTCTTTCACCACGCCGTGCTGCTCCACCAGCACACGCCGCGTGGCGGCCATTTCTGCCGCTTCACCCGCGGCCCAGGCGTAACCCTCTCCCGTCGGTCGACGCCATGCCGCCACCGCAGCGGCAAGCCCACCATCCGCGCCTTCCGTCAGCCATTGCACCGTCACGCCGGCACGACTTTCCAGCACGCGGCGGTCGGCCGGGTCGGCGGTTTCAGCGATCACAAAAGCTTGCGCACCCGGTGGCAATTCTTCCAGGCGCCTGGCCATGGCCGGCAAGGCGGTTTCGTCGCCTACCAGCAGATGCCAGTCGAACCCGGTGGGCACCACGAAGGATCCTCGTGGCCCACCCACGCCCACTTCCTGACCGGGTCGGGCCTGCATGGCCCAGGTGGCAGCCGCACCAGTGCCATGCAATGCGAATTCCAGATCCAGAAGGCCAGCCGCCGGATCAAACCAGCGAGGCGTGTAGTCGCGCATGATCGGGCGCTGCGCGTCGGGTGGATAGCTCAATCCTTCGGCGCCAGACTCGGGCAGCACCAGAGGCGCCTCCGGGTGGTGTGGCAGCATGAGCTTGAGGTGGTCGTCAAACGACGCGCTGATGAAGTCATGCAGATCGTCGCCCCTCAGACGCACGCGTACCAAGTGGGGGCTGGGTCTGAACACTTCCTGCACGCGCAGCCGCCGGACCTTCAAGGGGTGGCGCATACGTTCAACGTTGTAGGGAGAGTCGGAGATGGAATCGGTCATGGGCTGGGCAGTGCGGCTCCAGTCGCTGGAGCACAGCACCTGCTTGGTTGATAATGACAACCATTCTGCGCGATTTGGATGATAGTGTCAACCAATAGAAAGAAGCCCATGTCTGCCCCTGACTCGCCCGATGTGCTGGAGCGCCTGCACAGCCTCGTGGCGCGATTCCACCGGCGCATGCACGAGGCCGTCCGAGACGACGGCGACGGCATCGCCATCATGGAAGCGCGCGCACTGAACCACCTCGCCCGGTTTGAGGGCAGCACGCAGCGCGATCTGGTCTCCCACACCGGTCGCGACAAGGCGCAGATCGCCCGCATCGTCAAAGCCCTCACCGATCGCGGCCTGATCGAATGCAGCACCGATCCTGCCGACCGGCGCGTGCAGCGCTTGCACCCGACGACAGCCGGCCGCGCCATGCACCGTCGCATGCAGCAGCACCGGCAGCGCTTTGCGAAGGACATGACCCGGGGTTTCAGTACCGAAGAGCTGGAGGGGTTGAAGGCGCAGCTGGAACGTTTGCTGGCCAATGTGAGCGACCCTTGAGTCCTGCTCTGGACTACGCAGGAACCGCGGTTTCAGCGTCCGCCGTTCTCCTCGCTGCCTTGCGCCAAAGCCCATAGCACGTGTTCGCGCACCAGTCCGCTGCTGTGATCCCGCCGGGCAATCAATGAGGCCTTGACAGTGCTGCACCCCTGCGCGTCCATGCTCTCAAGGGCGCGGAGGGCATTGCCCATTGCCACCGCGATGTTGCGCAACCAACGCTCGTGACCAATACGCCGGATCGGGTTGCCCTCCGTGCGCTGAAGAAATTCGTCTTCAGACCACGCAAACAGCTCGATCAGCTGCGCGCCGCTCAATCCCGCACGCTCATCAAAATCGGGCAAGGCGCTGCGCTGCGCGAACTTGTTCCACGGGCACACGAGCTGGCAGTCGTCACACCCGTAGATGCGGTTGCCCATGAGTGGGCGAAGCTCTTCCGGTATGGCGCCGGCGTGTTCGATGGTCAGGTAGCTGATGCAACGGCGTGCGTCCAGCCGGTGCGGGGCCACGATGGCGCGCGTGGGACAGACGTCGATGCAGGCCGTGCACGCACCGCAATGCGCGCTCACCGGCTCGGTCACGGGCAGCGCCATGTCCAGGTAGATCTCGCCCAGGAAGAACATGGAGCCGGCCTCGCGGTTCAGCAGCAGCGTGTGTTTGCCGCGCCAGCCTTGTCCGCTGCGCTGCGCAAGCTCTGCCTCCAGCACCGGTGCGGAGTCCGTGAAGACGCGATAGCCCAATGGTCCGACCGCCTGTTCAATGCGCTCTGCAAGCTTCTGAAGCCTGGAGCGGAGCACCTTGTGGTAGTCACGCCCCCTGGCATACATCGACACGATGGCTTCGCCGGGACGCTGCAGGCGTTCGAACTCCTGCGCCTGCCAGTCGTCGGTGGTGTCCCTCGGCAGGTAGTCCATGCGGGCGGTCACCACGCTCACCGTACCGGGCACCAGCTCGGCCGGACGGGCCCTTTTCAGGCCGTGCGAGGCCATATAGCCCATCTGACCGTGACATCCAGCCGACAACCAGGCCTTCAAACCGGCTTCTGCGCTGGACAAATCCACATCTGCGATCCCAATTTGGGAAAATGACAGCTCCTGGCCCCAGGCCTGAATCTGAGAGACGAGTTGATCAGCAGCAAGACCGGTGTTCATGTTCCGACCATTGTAGGAACGCAGCTCTCCAGCGGTGCGGCCGGTGATGCATCGACCTGGACGGGTGCCTGGGCAGATGAAGCAGGCACGGCCGAATTTGCACGCACACTGGCCACCAGCCCGGCCATGGCCCACGCCACGCTTTCACTTCAAGGCGATCTGGGCGCCGGCAAAACCACCTTCGTTCGACACCTGCTTCGGGCACTGGGTGTTCGCGGGCGCATCAAGAGCCCGACCTACGCCGTGGTGGAGCCTCACAGCGCCATCGACTGCCCGCTCATGCCGGCAGGTGAGCCACTGGCCATCTGGCACTTTGATTTCTACCGTTTCAACGACCCGCGCGAATGGGAAGACGCAGGCTTTCGCGAACTTTTTGCCGCCCCGGGTCTCAAGCTCGTGGAATGGCCAGAGCGTGCCGGCGCCTTCATGCCGGTGGTGGACCTCATCATCGACATACAACCTGACGAATCCCTTGCCCAACCACCCAGCGATCCCGACATGACCGAACACCCGGCCGAAGCCCGCCGTGTGCGCGTCAAGGCGCTCACACCCACAGGACATCGATTGCTGGAGGCGCTCCCATGATCATCCCGCCCGCTTCGGTTCTGAACCGGCGCAGCCTGCTGCGCGCGGGGTCGTTGGTGCTGCTGCTGGGCGTGCAGGAGATCGCACGCGGTGCCAACGTGGTCGCGGTGCGCATCTGGCCGGCAGATGACTACACCCGCGTGACCATCGAGTCCGATGGTCAATTGCAGGCAAAGCAGTTTTTTGTGAGCGATCCGCCACGGCTCGCGGTGGACATCGAGGGCATCGACCTGTTGCCCGGCCTGCGCGAACTGGTGGGACAACTCAAATCGGACGATCCCAACATCGCCCGCATCCGGGTGGCACAGAACGCGCCCAACGTGGTGCGGCTGGTGGTCGATCTGAAGCTGGCCGTGAAGCCGCAGGTGTTCAACCTGCAACCGGTGGCCGCTTACCAGCACCGCCTGGTGCTCGACCTCTACCCTTTGAACCCGCCGGATCCGCTGGAGCAGCTCATCAGCCAGCGCCTGCGCGATCTCGACGCAGCCAGCGAAAAGGCCGCGAGCCTGCTGGGGCTGGAAACCGGGCGCATGGAAGAACGCGGTGCAAGCGCAGGGGACCCTGATCCTGCCACCGATCCACTCGGCGCACTGATCGCGCAGGCGGAACGCGCCGCCGCCAACGGAACGAAAAGCAAAGCCCCTCCAGCAGTGGCAGAAGGGGCGACGGAGCCACTTCCGGGCAAAGCAAAAACGGACCGCCTGATCATCGTGGCGCTGGACCCTGGACATGGCGGAGAAGATCCTGGCGCCATCGGCCCGGGCGGCACGCACGAAAAGGACGTGGTGCTGGCCATCGCCCGCCGGCTGCGCGATCGCATCAATGCCACCCGTGTGAACGGCAACCCCATGCGCGCCTTCATGACGCGCGACGCCGACTTCTTCGTGCCGCTACAGGTACGCGTGCAAAAAGCGCAGCGCGTGCAGGCAGACCTCATGATCAGTCTGCACGCCGACGCCTTCTTCACGCCGCGGCCGCAGGGCGCCAGCGTGTATGCCCTGAGCACCAAGGGTGCCAGCAGCGCGGCCGCGCGCTGGATGGCGGACAAGGAAAACGCATCCGATCTGGTGGGTGGCCTCAATGTGAAAGCCAAGGATGCGACACTGCAGCGTGCCCTGCTCGACATGAGCACCACCGCTCAGATCAATGACAGTCTCAGGCTGGGTGCCTCGATGCTGGGTGAGGTCAAACGCATCGGCAAGCTGCACAAACCCCGCGTGGAACAGGCCAACTTTGCCGTGCTGCGGGCACCCGACATTCCCAGCGTGCTGGTGGAGACCGCGTTCATCAGCAACCCGGACGAAGAAAAACGCCTGCGCAGCCCGAAGTACCAGAACGATCTGGCCGAAGCCCTGCTGCGCGGCATCGTGAGCTACTTCTCCAAAAACCCGCCGCTGGCGCGAAACCGGCAGATCTAGACCCACCCCGCGCCGCGCCAGAGGCGCGTCACCCCTCAAGGGGCAACACCATTGGACCGGCAGAGCCGGATCCTCGGTGTTCTGGACTGGGGCATTTCGCGCCGGAGGGTATGAGCGGCGCGGGAGTGGGCTTATACCTCCCCTGCCCTTGCCTTCTCTGCCCTTGCCGCCCGCCAGCCACCGAAAATGGCAATCAACCCCGGTACGATGATCAACGCCCAGATGATCTTGGAAAGGTTCGCCTGCACCCAGGGCAGGTTGCCGAAGAAGTAGCCGGCGGCGGTCAGGCCATTCACCCAGATGATGGCGCCAATCACGTTGTAAGCAGTGAATTTGCTGCGCGTCATTTCGGCCACACCCGCCACGAAGGGGGCAAAGGTGCGGATGAAGGGCATGAAGCGCGCGATGATGATGGTCACGCCGCCGTAGCGTTCGTAGAAGTTGTGCGCCTGGTTGAACGCGTTCTTGTTGAAGAAGCGCGAGTTCTCCCACTGGAACACCTTCGGGCCAAAGTAGCGCCCGATCGTGTAGTTGGTCTGGTCGCCCAAGATGGCCGCCACCAGCATCAGGCCCGCCGCCAGCGACCAGTCCATCAGTCCGGCGCCGCAGAGCGCGCCAACAATGAACAGCAGCGAGTCGCCCGGCAGAAAGGGCATGACGACCAAACCGGTCTCGACAAAGATGATGAGAAACAACAGCGCGTAGACCCAGGCGCCGTAAGTTTGCACGAAAGCCTGCAGGTGTTGATCCACGTGCAAGATGAAGTCGATCAAGAATGCAATGAGTTCCATGGGCAGGGATTATCCCTGCCACCTACAATTTGGATGTGAACGCCCGTCTCCCCCCCTCCGAACGCTCCCCTATTCTTGAACTGCCGGACGAGCTCATCAGCCAGATTGCGGCGGGCGAGGTCGTCGAACGCCCTGCCTCGGTGGTGCGCGAACTGGTGGACAACGCGCTGGATGCTGGCGCCTCACAGATCACATTGCGCTTGCTGGCGGGCGGCGTGCGGCTTATCAGCGTGGAAGACGATGGCTGCGGCATTGTGCGCAGTGAGTTGCCCACCGCGCTCAAGCGCCACGCCACCAGCAAGATCGCCAGCCTGTCAGACCTGGAATCGGTGCACACCATGGGCTTTCGGGGCGAGGCGCTGGCTGCCATCTGTTCGATCGCTGAAGTCTCCGTGCTCACGCGGGTGGAAGACGCGCCCGAATCCCATGGCTGGTTGCTGGACGGTCGCAGTGGTGAACTGCAACCCACCGCGCGCAACCGCGGCACCACGGTGGAAGTGCGCGAGCTCTTTTTTGCAACGCCTGCGCGACGCAAGTTCCTCAAGACCGATGCGACCGAGCTCGCGCACTGCATCGAGGCGGTACGCCGGCATGCGCTGGCTCGCCCCGACGTGGGCTTTGCCATTTGGCACGAAGGCAAGCTGGTGGCCCAATGGAGAGCCGTGGCCAGCGACCATGCCGACCCTTTGCGTCAGCGCCTGGCCGACGTGCTGGGTGAGGACTTCGTGACGCAAGCCGTGGCGGTGGACTGGCCGATCGACCTGCCCGACGACGGCAGCGGCCAGCGATTGCGCGTGCAAGGCTTCGCCGGCGTGCCCGACGCGGCCCGCTCGCGCAACGACTGGCAATTCGCCTACGTGAACGGTCGCTATGTACGCGACAAAGTCATCACCCACGCGGCACGCAGTGCCTACGAAGACGTGTTGCACGGGCACCGGCAGCCGGTGTATGCGTTGTTCGTGTCGCTGGACCCGACGCGGGTAGACGTGAACGTGCACCCGACCAAGATCGAAGTGCGGTTTCGCGAAAGCCGCGAAGTGCACCAGGCAGTGCGGCGCGCCGTGGAATCGGCGCTGGCGGTCCCGCGCTCCGCAGGCAAGGTTGAAACCGAGCCCGCTGCTGTGACTTCTGTTGCAGAGGTGATGACCTGGAGACCGCCCTCACAACAGACAGGCCTGGCCTTCGCTCCACGCGAACCTGAGATCGGCCATCGGGTCAGCGATCTGGAGGCCCTTTGGGGTGACAGACAACCCACTGTCCCCACCGGCTCAGCGCGGTCCGGTACATGGGCCTACCCAGCTTCTGCGCCTGAAGGTGCGCCTCAACCTGTGGCGCAACAGGTTTTCGTTCCGGCGGCGCCTGCGGAGGCCCCAGCTCACCCCCTGCCGCAGGGCGACTGGCCACTGGGCCGCGCCATTGCCCAATTGCAGGGCGTCTACATCCTGGCGGAAAACGCCCAGGGCCTGGTGGTGGTGGACATGCATGCCGCACACGAGCGCATCGTCTACGAGCGCCTCAAGCAGCAGATGGACGATGAACAACTCGCCAGCCAGCCGCTGCTGATCCCGGCCACTTTCGCGGCCACGCCTGAAGAGGTGGCCACGGCCGAAGACAGCGCTGTGGTGCTCGCCATGCTGGGCCTGGAAGTGGTGCCGTTTTCGCCCAAGACGCTGGCCGTGCGTGCCGTGCCCACCACCTTGTCTCAAGGCAACCCGGTGGAGCTCGCCCGCAGCGTGCTCGCCGAACTGAGCCAGCACGACGCCTCCACCGTGGTGCAGCGCGCCCGCAACGAGTTGCTGGCCACCATGGCCTGCCACGGCGCCGTGCGCGCCAACCGCCGGCTCACTCTGGAAGAAATGAACGCACTGCTCCGGCAGATGGAAGTCACCGAGCGTTCGGACCAGTGCAACCATGGCCGGCCCACCTGGCGGCAGGTGAGCATGAAGGAGCTGGACGCACTGTTCCTTCGCGGGCGCTGAGGCTGGGCGCACACGTCCAGAACGCACCACTCAAGAGTCATCATTACGTACAAGATCAGTTAAACGCACCGAAAAACGGCATTAACCGAGCAGATGTGAAGAGAAAACACCATTTAGGTGCAAAATCACTGAGCCCAGCGAGGCTCTGCGTATCATTCAATGCACCAACTCAATGCATTGAATGTCATGAAATACACCTCGGTTCACCACTTTCTCGAACACGTCACCGCCCGGAACCCGGGTCAACCTGAATTCATCCAGGCGGTGGCGGAAGTGATGGAGAGCATCTGGCCCTGCATTGCCACCCACCCCCGTTATGCAGAGCATGGGCTGCTGGACCGGCTGGTGGAACCTGAGCGGGTGGTCATGTTCCGCATTTCGTGGGTGAACGACCACGGCGACGTGCAAGTCAACCGCGGCTACCGCATCCAGCACAGCTCGGCCATCGGCCCCTACAAAGGCGGCATGCGGTTTCATCCTTCGGTGAACCTCTCCATCCTGAAGTTTCTGGCCTTCGAGCAGACCTTCAAGAACGCACTGACCACGCTGCCCATGGGCGGTGGCAAAGGCGGGTCGGATTTCGACCCCAAAGGCAAGAGCCCAGGTGAAGTGATGCGCTTTTGTCAGGCCCTGGTGAGCGAGCTGTTCCGCCATGTGGGTGCAGACACCGATGTCCCCGCAGGCGATATTGGCGTGGGTGCACGCGAGGTGGGCTACATGGCCGGCATGATGAAAAAGCTCAGCAACCGGGCCGACTGCGTGTTCACCGGCAAAGGTCTGAGCTTTGGCGGATCGCTGATTCGCCCGGAAGCCACCGGCTATGGCACGGTGTACTTTGCCGAGCAGATGCTCAAGCAGCAAGGCAAGACCTTCGACGGCCTGCGCGTGAGCGTGTCCGGTTCGGGCAATGTGGCGCAGTACGCCGTGGAGAAGGCCATGGCGCTGGGTGCGAAGGTGGTCACGGTGTCGGACTCCAGCGGCACCATCATTGACGAAGACGGCTTCACACCAGAGAAACTCGCCGAACTGATGGAAGTGAAGAACCATCTGTATGGCCGCGTGAGCGATTACGCCGAGCGCACCGGATCGCGGTTTGTGGCAGGCGTGAAACCCTGGGGCATACCGGTGGACGTGGCCCTGCCCTGTGCCACGCAGAACGAAATCGATGTCGACGATGCCGACACCCTCATCCGCAATGGTGTGACATGCGTGGCTGAAGGCGCCAACATGCCGACCTCCATGGCAGCGGCCCAGCGCTTTGAGGATGCCGGTGTGCTGTTCGCGCCGGGCAAAGCGAGCAACGCCGGTGGCGTGGCCACATCCGGGCTGGAAATGAGCCAGAACGCCATGCGCATCAGCTGGCCACGCGAAGAAGTCGACCAGCGCCTGCACAGCATCATGGTCGGTATCCATGATGCCTGTCTGGTGCATGGGCGCCGTGCAGACGGCACGGTCAGTTACGTGGACGGCGCCAACATCGCCGGGTTCGTGAAAGTGGCTGACGCCATGTTGGCGCAAGGCATCATTTAGAGAACTCCCCCCTGGATTCGGCGCCCCCCCTGCGCCGCTGACGCGGCTTCCCCCCTCTCTGGCGCGCCTTTGGCGCTGGGAGGGGGGACGCTCCCTGTGGCCCGGCGGAGCCGGTTCCACGGGTGCCTTGGAACAAGGCACTTCGCCCCGGCGGCATTGTGAGGCACCCCTCTGCGCCGCTCCACGGCTTGGACTGAGGCACTTCGCGGCAGAGGCGCTTTGGCTCCCCAAGTCCGCTTTGAGGTCAGACCTGTAGGCGTTTGGCCAGCGCCTGCAACTCGCTCAACGGCGGGTCCTTGCGAGGCCAGACCAGTCCGACGCCGTCATCGGCATGCCTTGGCAGCACATGCACGTGCACATGCGGCACGGTCTGCCAGCCGTCGGGTTTGTTGGTTTGCAGCAGGGTCATGCCGCTGGGCTGGAATTCGGCCTGGACGGCTTTGGCGATGCGGGCGGCGACAGCAAAGAGGTGGGCCGCCTCAGACTCGTCCAGCTCCATCAGGGTTTCGACCTGGCGCTTGGTCGCCACCAGCACGTGGCCGGGGTTCACCTGGCCGGCGTCCATGAAAGCGATCACCTGATCGTCCTCGAAGACGACGGCAGCCGGAATTTCGCGCCGGATGATCCGGGTAAAAACAGTGTCGATCATGGCTTTTCTTTCGGGATAGGGCGTGTCGCCATTTGGTACGGTGCTTGGTACGGTGCTTGGTACGGATCTTGCCATTCCGACCTGAACTTTTGTCCGGGCACCCGCTCCATATCCGCAATGAAAAAACTGATCGCGGCCCTGCTGGCCACCATTGCCCTGCTCGCCGGCTGCGCCACGCTGGACGAAAAACAACGCGCGTGGATCTTCCAGCCATCGGACCGCAGCTGGTACGGCGGCACCCTTGCAGCCGAGGGCATGAGCGACGTCTGGATCGATTTTGTATCCAGGGAAACCCGCCAACCCGTGAAACTGCATGGCCTGTGGACCCAGAATGCCAACTTTGACGCCAGGCCCGACGCCCCGGTGCTGCTGTACCTGCATGGCGCGCGCTTCAACGTCACCGGATCGGCCTTCCGGGTGCGGCGCATGGAAGAACTGGGCTTCTCGGTGCTCGCCATCGACTACCGGGGCTTTGGCAAAAGCACCAACCAGCTGCCGTCTGAAGCCCTGGCAGTGGAAGACGCGCAGGCGGCGTGGAAGTGGCTGGGGCAGCAGTACCCTGAGCGGCCACGCTACATCTTTGGTCACTCACTCGGGGGCGCCATCGCCATCGAGCTGGCGGCCAAGGTGCCTGACGAAGCGGGCACCCTGGTGGAAGGCACCTTCACGTCCATCGCAGACGTGGTCAGCACGTTCAAGTGGGGCTGGCTGCCCGTGTCGCTGCTGATCACCCAGCGCTTTGAGGCCGTGCGGCGCGTGCCGGACATCGGTTCACCGCTGCTGGTCGTGCACGGCGGCAACGACATGCTGATTCGGCCCGAACTGGGCCGACGCCTTTATGAAGCCGCCGTCGGGCCTAAGGCTTTTGTGCTCGTCGAAGGCGGGTCGCACCACAACACCAATTCGGTGGGGCAGGTGCAGTACCGGGAAGCGCTCGCGAGCCTGTTCGGCTGGAACGACATCCAGGAAACCGCCTTGCACTGAGGGTGCCGCTGCACGCACTGGCTGCCATGCCCTCGGCCGGCCATCGCCAGCGCCATCTGCTACCCTCGACCGGATGTCCGCCCCTCTCACTTCGTCGATGTCGCCGGGCCTGATCGTGCTCGTGCTGTCCCTGCTGCTCGGACTGCAGCCCGTCACCACCGACCTCTACCTCCCCGCCCTGCCCGCCCTCACCCAGGGTTTTGGCGCACCCATGTCGCAGGCCCAACTCACGCTGACCGCATTGCTGCTGGCGTTCGGCATGTCGCAGATGGTGTGGGGCCCCATGTCTGACCGGTTCGGCCGGCGTCCCGTGCTGCTCGTGGGCATGACGCTCTATGTGATCGCGTCGGTCGGCAGCACGTTTTCGGCGTCCATGGAACAGCTGGTGCTGTGGCGCACGCTGCAAGGGGTGGCCATGGGCGCCGGCGTGATGTGTGCACGGGCCATCGTGCGCGACCTGTATGCGCCTGCAGAAGGGGCGCGCATCATGTCCAAGGGCCTCACCGGGCTGGGCGTGATCGCCTGCGCCAGCGCCCCCCTGGGCGGGCTCGTTGCGGAATACCTGGGCTGGCGCATGGCCTTGCTGGTATTGGCGGTGTTCGGTGCGGCCACGCTGCTGGTGCTGGCGCTGCGCTTTGAAGAAACCCTGCAGCGCAAGAACCCCCAGGCCTTGCAGCCGGGCACGCTGGTGCGCACCTGGTGGCAAATCGTGCAGCACCCCACGTTCTGGGCGTTCACGCTGCTGTCGACCGCCTCGTACGGCGGCCTGTTCACCTTCCTGGCCGCTTCATCCTTCGTATTCATTCAGGTGTTGGGGCTGTCCAAGCTGGCCTATGGCTTGGTGATGTTCACTATGTCGCTGAGCTACATCGTGGGCACCCTCATCTGCCGCAGGCTGTTGCCGCGCCTGGGCGTGCGGCGCACGGTGGCGCTGGCTGGCGCCTGCACACTCACCGCTGGCACTCTTATCGGCGGACTGGCTCTGGCCGGCGTTCAGCACGTGATGGCGATCATGTTGCCGTTCTACCTGTTCATGCTGGCCCACGGCGTGCACCAGCCTTGCGGGCAGAGCGGTGCGGTCGGGCCGTTTCCCCAGGCCGCGGGCGCGGCATCGGCACTGAGCGGGTTCCTGATGATGGTGGCGGCCTTTTTCATGGGCGGCTGGCTCGGTCGCAGCCTGGCCAGTGTGGCGGACGGGGCAGGAACAGTGCTGCCGCTGACCAACGGAATCTGGTTCTGGAGCGTGGTGATCGCAGGAATCGCGTGGACGCTGGTGCAGCGCCACGGCAAGAGTGAGATCCCCGCCCTTACCTCAGGTGGCCAGGAGCCGCTTGACCCACTGAAAGCTTCGGGTTCCAAACCATGAACGCCGGCGCTTCGCGACCCAAGTGCATTGCCCTGGCTGGCCCCACGGCGAGCGGAAAAAGCGCTGCCTCGCTGGCCATTGCGCAGCGCTGGCCGGTGGAGATCATCAGCGTCGATTCGGCCCTGGTGTTTCGCGGCATGGACATCGGCACCGCCAAACCCACTGCACAGGAACGCGCGCTGGTACCGCACCACCTGATCGACATCATCGATCCGCTGCAGGCCTACAGTGCGGCCGATTTCGTGAGGGATGCCACCCGCCTCGTGCACGACATCGAGGCGCGCGGTCGCACACCGCTGCTGGTGGGCGGCACCATGCTGTATTTCAAAGCGCTGATGCACGGGCTGGACGACATGCCCCGCGCCAACCCCGCCGTGCGCGCCCAACTCGAAGCACGCGCCCAGGCAGTGGGCTGGCCGGCACTTCACGCAGAACTGGCAAAAGCTGACCCCGCCACCGCTGCCCGGCTGTTCCCCAACGACTCGCAGCGCATCCAGCGTGCACTGGAAGTGTTCGAGGTGTCGGGCCGACCCATTTCATCTTTTCAGACCGGAGGCACCCTGCACGCTGGGCCACTGGCCCCCGAGCACCTGATTTCACTGGAGCCTGCGGATCGCGCCTGGCTGCACGCACGCATCGCCCAGCGCTTCGACGCCATGCTGGCCGGTGGTTTCATTGACGAGGTGCGCCGATTGCGGGCACGCGGCGACCTCCACCCGGACCTGCCATCCATGCGCTGCGTGGGCTACCGACAGGCATGGGAAGCGCTGAATGCAGCAGGCGATCAACTGACACACGCCCAGACCGCCGAACTGCACGACCGAGGCATCTTTGCGACGCGTCAGCTGGCCAAGCGCCAGATCACCTGGCTGCGCTCCATGCCCGAACGCCAGATCATCGCCTGCGACGCGCCTGATGCCCTGGCGCTCGTGCTGCGTTCGGTGGAGGATCTGCTCGGTCCGCCAGTTCACGGGTTCGGCAGGCCCCAGTCTTCGGGCTTCAACCCATGTTGAAAAGCCTGATCAACCGCCTGCCCCCCGCCATTCGTTGCCGCTGCACGCTGGGACATCTGGCATGGTGGGTGCTGCTGTTGGTGGTGTTCCTGACCTGGGGGCACCTGCCATGAGCGCAGCGCCGGGCCGTTCCCAAGCCAGCTCGCACCGCAGCCCGGAGGGCGAAGGTATTCTGGTGAGCACACCCAGTCTGCTCGTGCAGAACCTGAGCAAGCGCTACGGTGACACCCCTGTCTTCAGCCATGTCAGCCTGCGCGTGGAGCCGGGCGAGTTCGTCGCCATCGTGGGCGAATCGGGCGTGGGCAAGTCGAGCCTGCTCAACTGCCTGGCCGGACTGGACGACTGGAACGAAGGCACGATCACACACCACGGCGTCGACCTGGGCGCACTCTCGGAAACCCAGCGCGCCCACTGGCGGCGCGAACAGCTCGGTTTCGTGTTCCAGGCTTTTCACGTATTGCCGCACCTGGACGTGGCGCAGAACGTGGGACTGCCCCTGTTGCTGCTCAAGCGTCCGGACCCAGCCCGTGTGGGGCAAATGCTTGAAGCCGTGGGGCTGGGGGGACTGGGTGAGCGCCTGCCGGCCCAGCTCTCCGGCGGGCAGCTTCAGCGCGTGGCGATCGCCCGCGCACTCGTGCACCGCCCCGGCTTGCTGCTGGCCGACGAACCCACCGGCAACCTGGACCCGGGCACCGCACAACAGGTCATGGACGTGCTGCAACAACAGGCACAGGAAAGTGGTGCCGCAGTGATCCTCGTGACCCACTCCGACGCGGCCGCGGCGCGGGCCCATCGCGTGCTGCGGCTAACGGCTTCGGGCTGCTTTTGACGGCTCGCTGAGACAGCGCGTGTGGGCGGCCTTCCGGGCCCCTTGCCCGCCCTGTCCGATCCACGCGCAACGATTTTCCTCGTGGCACTTCTAGCTGAATGCAAACCTTTGCACAATGAGGTGTTTCCATACTGTGACTTCGGCGCAAATCTCAAAAAAATTCAATAATTATTGGTGCTTTTGAGGGTTTTCACGGAATGCAATCGTTTGCTTGAATGGTCGAATACGGCCACCTTTTCTGGCGACTGCGCATATCCCAGCGCGGTTGGCAGGCAAGGAACGTCATTCCCCACCTTCGGAGCAAACACATGCCTCACGCCTTCAAACTGGTCGCCCTGGTCGCCCTGTGCGCCACCACCGCTGCTGCCCACGCCGACCTTGGTTTCGACGCCAACCTGGAACTCGACACCACCCACTACAACGCGGTCGACGCACCCGCAACCAATGCCCGCGACAGCGATCTGTCGATGGGGGGCCGCGTGGAAGTCAATGTGGCTGCAAAAGCCACCAACGGCGACGCCTTCGTGGCCGGCCGGGCCAGTCTGCTGCTGAAAAAAGACGGTGACACCGGCGTGGATGACATGTGGGTGCAGTTCGGCAATGCCGGCATGGACATCAAGATGGGACGCTTCGAAGCGCTGGACCTGTTCCCGGTGGGCAAAGACACCGTGGTCGAGTACGCCGGCTACACCCCTTACCTGGCCAACACCCTGCGCGGACGCAAAGGCAGCGATGTGGTGCACGGCGCCCTGGGCCTGAACGCCGCCACCGGCCTGCGCGTGGAACTCGGACTGGTGTACAGCAAAGAAGACGGCGAGGCCCGTGGCTTTCGACCGGGCGTGACCTACACCACCGGCCCCGTCACCCTGCGCGCCGGCATCGAGAGCGTCAAGGTGGTGGGCAGCACCGCCGGCAGTGAAAACGGTGTCGGCCTGTCGCTCGGCTATGCACTGGGCAAAGACAGCAACCTGAACCTGAACCTCGCCAAGAAGGAGGACGACAAATCCATCGGCGTCAATGCGGTGTTTGGTCCTGCGGGCGTGGGCCTGATCGTTGGCAAGGGTGCCACCTCGGCCGACAAGGTCACCACCGTGTACGCGGCCTACTCTCTGCCACTGTTCGGCGTGAAAGGAGCCACCATCACCCCGGCAATCAGCTATTCCAAAGGCGGCACCGGTACCGATCCACAACTTGCCGTGCGTGCGCGCATCAACTACGCGTTCTGATCGACACGCATGGCGGGACTGTGGCTCTGGTGAATCATCACGGGGCCACGTCCGCACTGCTTTCTCCCTGGCAATCAGTTTCGCCCGGCGCTTCACAGCCCCGGGCTTTTTTTGGGCCAACCCAACGCCGGGGTATCCGCTGCGCGACCTGTGCGTTGCCTTGCGGGGTGAAATAATGAAACGATGCCGCGCACCCCCACCTCTCCCATCAGCACTGACACCGACACCGCACCCACCACCCTCACACCCCCGGACAAAGGGCGCAGGCGTGTACAGATGATCGACATCGCGCGCATGGCGGGTGTGTCGACATCCACGGTCTCCCGCGCGCTCAGCGGCAGCACGCTCATCCCCGAAGCCACCCGCAACCGCATCACCGAACTGGCGCGCTCGCTGCACTACCGCGTCAACGTGGGTGCGGCCAACCTGCGCAAAGGCGATCTGCAGACCATTGGTGTCGTGCTGCTGAGCGACAGCACCCAGATGATCTCTGACCCTTTCGTTCTGGGTATCCTCGGCTCGCTGACCGACACCGTGAACGATCTCGGCATGAACCTGCTGCTGACGCGCCTGCAGGAGGGTCGCCAGGACCAGATGCGCTCGCTGGTGGAGTCGGGTCAGGTCAGTGGTCTGGTCGTGATCGGCCAGCTGTCGCTGCATGACCATCTCAACGAGCTCGCGCTGCAGGGCATTCCCATGGCCGTGTGGGGCGCCGCTCTGGATGGCGCCTCGTACCCGGTCGTGGGCGGTGACAACTTCAGGGGCGGCTATCTCGCAACGCGCCACCTGATCGAGAAGGGTTGCCGCCGCATTGCATTCTTCGGCGACGCCGCACACCCGGAGGCCAGCCTGCGCTATCGCGGCTATGAGCGCGCCCTGCAAGAGGCTGGCATCGAACCCGATCCCCGCCTGCGACAGCATTACCTGTTTGGCGACGCGCGCATCCGCGAAACCATTGATGGCTGGCTCAACCAGCATCTGGACTTCGACGCCATCTTCACCTGCAGCGATGTGACGGCCATTTCGCTCATGGGCGCACTGCGCGAGCGAAGCGTGCCGATTCCCGAGCAGGTGCGTGTGGTGGGCTACGACGATATCCTGCTCGCCAGACACGTGCACCCCACCCTGTCCACGGTTCGCCAGCCCATCGAACTGGCCGGCCGCGCGCTGGTCGAGCTGCTGTTCGAGTCCATTGCCGGCGCACCGCGCAGAAACATCGCCCTGCCCACCGAGCTGGTCGAGCGCGACAGCAGCCGCTAGCAGGACCAAGGACGCCAAAGAATCGAACCCGCTGGGCTCGCGCATTTCCCGCTGGCCTGATCGGCACCGGCTCTGGGGCCACTGCGTGCCGCGCTGGCTGAAAGCGCGAGCGACGACGCAGCCCGGCGTCGCACACCGCCCAACTCGCCCGGCACACGCCCGTGCCCCCCGGGCACGCCTTCCGTCCTAAGGGTAATTCCCAACATGCAATCGTTTGCATTAGTGTTCCAATTGCGTGCAAGGACGAAGTTCAACGCTGCCCCATTCCGGTTTCATCCGACCCCACACACGCTCATGAGCCAATCCAATCTGCGCCTGCGCAACATCCAGAAGAACTACGGAAAGGTCCCTGTCATTCACGGCGTGGATCTGGACATCGAGCCGGGCGAGTTCGCAGTGTTCGTCGGCCCGTCGGGCTGCGGCAAGACCACGCTGCTGCGCATGATCGCGGGGCTTGAGGACATCTCCGGGGGCACACTCACCATCGCCGGGCAGACCGTCAACGACCTGCCGCCCAGCCAGCGCGGCGTGGCCATGGTGTTTCAGAGCTACGCGCTCTATCCGCACAAGACGGTCTACGACAACATGGCCTTCGGCCTGAAGATCGCCAAGGTTCCAAAGGCAGAAATCGACCGGCGCGTGCGCGAAGCCTCAGAGATTCTGCAGATCACCGAATACCTGGAGCGCCTGCCCAAAGCCCTCTCTGGCGGGCAGCGCCAGCGCGTCGCCATAGGCCGCGCCATCGTGCGCAATCCCAAGGTGTTCCTGTTCGACGAGCCCCTGTCCAACCTGGACGCGGCCCTGCGCACCAAGATGCGCGTGGAGCTGGCCACCCTGCACCGCCGCCTGGGCGCGACCATGGTCTACGTGACCCACGATCAGGTCGAGGCCATGACGCTGGCCGACAAGATCGTGGTGCTCAACAAGGGCCGCATCGAACAGGTTGGCGCGCCGCTGGAGCTCTACCACCGCCCCGCCACCCGCTTCGTGGCCAGCTTCATCGGCTCGCCCCAGATGAACTTCATCGAAGGCAGCTACGCCCGGCAATTCGACGCCCATGCCGTGGGCATCCGGCCCGAGCACCTGCGCATCGACACGGCGGGCCAGCTCGAAGGCACGCTGCGCCACGCGGAGCAGCTGGGCAACGAAACCTTCGCCTATGTGGACGCCGGTCCGCTGGGCGATCTGACAGCGCGCATCGACGGGTCCATCTCGGTGGAACCTGGCGAGCGTCTGAGGCTGGGTCACCAGCCGGAGCACCTGTACCGCTTCGATGCGGCGGGGCTGCGCATTTGACGGGCCCCATCCCGGGGATATCCAACCCATGGCGTCGCGGATGGTCCGTGATGTTGATAGAGGAGCAACAAAAGATGTTCAAGACAAGCACCATCGCCGGGGCTGCCGCCCTGGCCCTGACCTCCCTGAGTGGCGCGGCCATGGCGGCCGACTACAAGGGTCCTGACCTCCAGGGCGAGGTCGTCACCATCACCTGCCCCTGGACCGGTGCCGAAGAAGGCATGTTCAAAAAGGTCATCGCCCATTTCGAGAAGGCCACAGGCGCCACAGTGAAGCACTCGTGCTCGCAGAGCTCCGAGCAGCAGATCGTGATCGACATCAAGGCCGGTTCGCCACCCAACATCTCCGTCTTCCCGCAACCCGGGCTGGCCGCCAACATGGCCGCCGTGGGTGGTCTCACGCCGCTGGGCAACAAGGCGCGCGACTGGGTCAAAGCCAACTACGCGGCCGGCAGTTCCTGGGCCGACCTGGGCACCTACAAGAACAAGGCTGGCAAGGAGGAGTTCTACGGATTCTTCTACAACGTGAACGTCAAGAGCCTGGTCTGGTACATCCCGGAAAACTTCAAGGAAAAGGGCTACAAGGTGCCCAAGTCCATGGAGGAACTGCAAGACCTGACCAAGCAGATCGCCGCCGACGGCGGCAAGCCCTGGTGCATCGGACTGGGCAGTGATGCTGCCACCGGCTGGCCCGCCACCGACTGGGTGGAAGACATGATGCTGCGCACCCAGAGCCCGCAGGTCTATGACGACTGGACCACCAACAAGGTGAAGTTCAACGACAAACGCGTGGTCGAAGCCATCGAGGCTTATGGCTGGTTCGCCCGCAACGATGCCTACGTGGACGGTGGCGCCAAGGCTGTGGCCACCGTGAGCTTCAAGGACAGCCCCAAAGGATTGTTCGACTCGCCGCCCAAGTGCTACATGCACCGCCAGGCCAGCTTCATCCCCGCCTTCTTCCCCGAAGGCAAGGCCGAAGACGCCGACTTCTTCTACCTGCCGTCTTTCGCTGGCAAGCAACTGGGCAACCCGGTGCTGGGCGGCGGCACGATCATGACCATCACCAAGGACAGCAAGGGCGCCCGCGCCTTCATGGAATACCTGCAGCATCCGCAGTCCCACGAAATCTGGATGGCCGAGGGCGGTTTCATCACCCCGCACAAGGGCGTCAATCTGGACCACTACAAGACCAAGGCCCTGCGCAAGCAGGGCGAGATCCTGCAAGGCGCCACCACCTTTCGCTTCGACGGCTCCGATCTGATGCCCGGCGCTGTGGGTGCCGGCAGCTTCTGGAAAGGCATGGTCGACTACTCGGGTGGCAAGTCTGCGCAGGCGGTGGCCGATGACATCCAGAAGTCCTGGGAGGCGTTGAAATAACCCCCTTGCGCCGCTTCGCGTCTTCCCCCCTGAAGGGAGGACGCTCCCTGTGGCCTGGCAGAGCCAGTTCCACGGGAGCCCTGGATGGCGGAGCGGCGCGCGCAGCGCTTTCTCTGCTTCGTCGCATTCTTTTCCAAGACCACCATGACTGATTCAATCTTCCAGACATTCCTGGCCGTGGTGGTCAGCGTCGGCTTCTGTCTGCTGTATTTCGCGGGCAGCAACTTCCTGCTGGACCGCATCGTGGCCCTGCCTTTTGCGACGCGCAATCGGCGTGAGGCGATCCGTACGAATGTTCAGCCCTGGCTGTTCCTGGCGCCTGCCCTGGTGCTGCTGGGCGTGTACCTGGTCTATCCGCTGTTCGAGACCTTCCGCCTGAGCTTTTTCGACGCGGTGGGCCAGACCTTCGTGGGTCTGGCGAACTATGTATGGGTGTTCAAGGACGAGAATTTCCTCATCACCATCCGCAACAACTTCATGTGGCTGCTGGTGGTGCCCGCCGTGTCCACGGCCCTGGGTCTGGTGGTGGCCGTGCTGGCCGATCGCGTGTGGTGGGGCCATGTGGCCAAGACGCTGGTGTTCATGCCCATGGCGATCAGCTTCGTCGGCGCCAGCGTGATCTGGAAGTTCGTGTTCGATTTCCGTGGTCCCGACGCCGAGCAGATCGGCCTGCTCAACGCCATCGTCACCGGCATGGGGTTCGAGCCCCAGGCCTGGGTCACGCTGCCGTTCTGGAACAACTTTTTCCTCATGGCCATCCTGGTCTGGATTCAGACCGGCTTCGCCATGGTGATCCTTTCGGCCGCGCTGCGAGGCGTGCCCAACGACACCCTTGAAGCTGCGCGCATCGACGGTGCCAGCGAGCTGCAGATCTTCTTTGCCATCATGGTGCCGCAGGTCATGTCCACCATCCTCGTGGTCTGGACCACGATCACCATCACGGTGCTCAAGGTGTTCGACATCGTCATGGCCATGACTGGCGGCCAGTGGGACACCAGCGTGCTGGCCAACCTCATGTACGACTGGATGTTCCGCGGCGGTGGCGACTACGGGCGCAGCTCCACCCTGGCCATGGTGCTCATGCTGGCGGTGATCCCGGTGATGGCCTTCAACATCCGCCGCTTCCGCGCCGAGGAGGCCCAACGATGAAACTGCGTCTGTCCCCCACATCACTGGCCGCCCATGCCTTGCTGCTGGTCATCGTGCTGGCCTGGGTGCTGCCGACCTTCGGCCTGCTGGTCTCCAGCTTCCGGGACCGCGAACAGATCGTGAGCAGCGGCTGGTGGACCGCCCTGTCCACCCAGACCCGGGCCGACATGCGCCGTACCGGTGGTGCCCAGAGCGTGGTGCCCGAGGGTGACCACTTCGTGATCGCCGGGCGCCTGTTTCCCGAAGGCGCGTCGGTCAAGCTGAGCCGCTTCTCGCTCAAGTCGTCCAGCCCGGACGAGTTTCCCGCCGACGAGACGATCGAGATAGCAGACGCGCAGGTGTTCGACGACGAAGACGGCCAGCCCGACGGCACGCTCACAGTGTCTGCGGACGGCAGCTACCGGCTCGTGCTGACCCAGGCATATGAAAGCCAACGCGGCGTGCGCATCTTCTTTGTGGCAGAGAAACCGCCCTCATTCACAACCGCCAACTACCAGAAGGTGGTGGCTTCGGAAGGCGTGGGCAATGCCTTCCTCAACACCTTCAAGCTCACCATTCCCGCGACCTTCATCCCCATCCTGATCGCCGCCTTTGCCGCCTACGCCTTCAGCTGGATGGAATTCCCCGGCCGGCGCTGGCTGTTTGTGGTGGTGGTGGGGCTGCTGGTGGTGCCCCTGCAGATGTCGCTCATCCCGCTGCTGCGGCTGTACAACGACCTCGGCGAAACGCTGGGCATGGCGTCCAAGTCGTACCTGGGCATCTGGCTGGCGCATTCGGCTTTCGGCCTGCCGCTGGCCATCTACCTGCTGCGCAACTACATCGCCTCGCTGCCGCGCGACATCATCGAGAGCGCGCGCATGGACGGCGCCACGCATTTCCAGATCTTCACAAGCATCGTGCTGCCGCTGTCCATCCCCGCGCTGGCGAGTTTTGCCATCTTCCAGTTTCTCTGGGTCTGGAACGACTTCCTCATCGCGCTCGTGTTCCTGGGCAAGTCGCCTGATCAGGTGGTGCTGACGATCCGGCTCAACGACCTGCTCGGTTCGCGCGGCGAAAGCTGGGAAATCCTCACTGCCAGCGCCTTCGTTTCCATCGCGGTGCCGGTGCTGGTGTTCTTCTCGCTGCAACGCTTCTTCGTGCGGGGGCTGCTGTCCGGCTCGGTGAAGTAGAGCCCCCTGCGCCGTGAGCATTGCTCCCCCCTGCGCCGCTGCGCGGCTTCCCCCCAGGGGGACCACGCCCTTGGACCGGCGGAGCCGAATCTTCGGCGTGCGCTTGCAGAGACATCCCTCTCCGACCAACTTTTCTCTCCATCACCAATGACCAACGGATTGACTTTTCCCGCTGCTTTTGAATGGGGTTGCGCGACCGCCGCTTTCCAGATCGAGGGGGGTGCCCACGAGGGCGGCAAGTTGCCCAGCATCTGGGACGATTTCTGTGCGCAGCCCGGTCGCATCAGGGACGCCAGCGACGGCTTGGTGGCTTGCGACCACTACCACCGTTACCCCGAGGACGTCGCTTTGATGGCCTCACTGGGCTTTCGGCATTACCGTTTTTCGATTGCCTGGACGCGCGTGATGGACGCGCAGGACCGCCCCAACCCGGCCGGCCTGGACTTCTACCGGCGCCTGCTGGACGAACTGCACCGACACGGCATCACGCCCAACGCCACCCTGTTCCACTGGGACCTGCCGTCCCACCTGGAAGGCGGCTGGCTGAACCGCGACACCGCGCATCGCTTTGCCGACTACGCCACCCTGATCGCGCGTGAACTGGGCGACCGCCTGCCGCGCGTGGCCACGCTCAACGAACCTTGGTGCAGCGCCTTCATGGGCCACGACCAGGGTGTTTTTGCTCCTGGCCTGAAGGACCGCGAAGCTTCGCTGGTCGCCGCCCACCACCTCATGCTGGCCCACGGCCTGGGTGTGCAGGCCTGGCGCGCGGTGCGACCCGACACCGCGCTGGGCATCGTGCTCAATCCCGACCTGTGCGACCCGGCCAGCGCCGCCCCCGCAGATGCGGCGGCCGCGCGCATGGCCGAGCTCGAACGCAACGACGTGTTCCTCGACCCCCTGTTCGGCAGGGAATGGCCGACCGAAATGCTGGCCCAGATCGGTACCCGCTCGCATGAGCGCCGTGCCGAAGACCTGGCCATCTGCGCGCAGCCACTGGACTTCATCGGCCTGAACTACTACACCCGTTCGGTCGCGCGTGCACCTTCCGCTGCCAGCGAAGTCCGCCGTGGCTATGCGCTGGTCCCACCCAGCGGAGCCGATGTGCCCTTGACCGACATCGGATGGGAGATCTGCCCATCGGGACTGAGCCGGTTGGTGCAGAACCTCAGCCGCCAGTGGCCCCTGCCGCCGGTCTGGATCACGGAAAACGGTGCCGCCGACAACACCGGTGTGAACGAGGGCGACTGCCCCGATGTGATGCGCACCAACTACCTGCAGGTCCATCTGGCCGAACTGGCCACCCTAATCCAGGCGGGGCACGACATCCGTGGGTATTACGTCTGGAGCCTGCTCGACAATTTTGAATGGGCCGAGGGTTACAGCCAGCGTTTCGGCATCGTTCACGTGGACTACGCCACACAGACCCGCACCCCAAAACACAGCGCCCGCTGGCTGCAGGCCCTCATGCAGCGCTCCGCTGGCGCAGCCCACAACCTCTGAAACTTTCCACAGCCCGTTCATCCCATCCATGAACTCACAAAATGATTCCCGGAACCAGCCGTGGTGGCGCGGTGGCGTGATCTATCAGGTCTACCCACGCAGCTTCCAGGACAGCAACGGCGACGGCATTGGCGATCTGGCCGGCATCACCCAGCGTCTCGATCACATCGCGGCGCTGGGAGTCGACGCCATCTGGATCTCTCCCTTCTTCAAGAGCCCCATGAAGGACTTCGGCTACGACGTCAGCGACTACTGCGACGTGGATCCGATGTTCGGTACCCTGGGCGACTTCAAAACCCTGTTGGCCCGCGCCCACGCCCTGGGCCTGAAGGTGATGATCGACCAGGTGCTGTCGCACTGCTCTGACCAGCACCCCTGGTTTGTCGAGAGCCGCGCCAGCCGCGACAACCCCAAGGCCGACTGGTTCGTCTGGGCCGATGCCAGGCACGACGGCACGCCGCCCAACAACTGGCTGTCCATCTTCGGCGGCAGCGCCTGGCAGTGGGACACGCGCCGGCGCCAGTACTACCTGCACAACTTCCTCAGCAGCCAGCCCGATCTGAACTTCCACAACCCCGAGGTGCAGGACGCGCTGCTTGCCACCGTGAAGTTCTGGCTGGAGCTCGGCGTGGACGGCTATCGCCTCGACGCCATCAACTTCTGCTTCCACGACGCGGCCCTGCGCGACAACCCGGGGCGCGGCGTGCCGCTGGTCGAAGACCCTTCGGCCCCCTCGTCCAATCCCTATTCGTGGCAGCACCACCGGTACGACAAGAGCCAGCCTGAGGCACTGGGCTTCCTGCGGCGCCTGCGCAAGCTGGTGGACCAATACGACGACACCACCATGGTCGGCGAGATCGGCGACGAGGCCGGGCTGACCATGATGGCCGACTACACCGGCGGCAGCGACAAGCTGCACATGGCGTACTGCTTCACCCTGCTCGGCGCCTTGCACAGCGCCCCCTTCCTGCACGACGTGATCGATCAGTTCCAGCGCGTGGCGGGCGACGGCTGGCCCTGCTGGGCACTGTCCAACCACGACGTGGCACGGGTGAGCACGCGCTGGGGTGGCGAGCACCCCGACCCGCGCCTGCTGCGCCTGGCCGCTGCCTTCCAGATGAGCCTGCGCGGCACCATTTGCCTGTACCAGGGCGAAGAGCTGGGCCTGCCAGAAGCCAGCATCGCGTTTGAGGATCTGCAGGACCCTTACGGCATCAGCATGTGGCCCGAGCTCAAGGGCCGCGACGGCTGCAGAACCCCCATGCCCTGGGCCACCGAGGCGCCACACGCCGGCTTCTCCACGGCACCCCGTTGCTGGCTGCCGGTGCCACCGGAGCATCGTCCCCTTGCGGTGGACCGCCAGCAAGGCAACGCCAGTTCGCTGCTCAGCTACTTCACACAATTGCTCCACTGGCGCCGCGATCAGCCCGCGCTGTGGCAGGGCGACATGGACCTGCTGCCCATGGATGAACAAGTGTTGGCTTTTGTGCGCACCGCGCGCGACCAGCACCTGCTCTGCGCCTTCAACTTCAGCGATGCGCCCGCCACGCTGGTGCTGCCGGCAGACTGGTCAAGCGCCCGCTTGCTTGAAGGCAGCGGCCTGAAGGGCGCGCGCATCGAGGGTGCCGCGATTGTGTTCGAACCCTGGGGTGGCCTGTTCCTGCAGGCTTGAAGGGACACACCCCCGCGCCGCTTCGCGTCACCCTCTCAGGGGTCGCCACCGTCTGTCAGACCTTCAGGAAAACATCCCGGTCTGGCGCGAAGCACGCGTGCAGCGGCAGCAAGGCGCCACCGAGCGCGCGCGCGTCCGAGCCGATGCTGCCCAGCTCCACCCGCGGCATCTGCTGCAAGCCTTCCCAGTTGTAGGCCTTGAGTGCCTCGGTGATCTGCTGGAGCAGGTGTTGCAGCAACGGCGCGGCAATGGAACCGTCCACCACCACTGCATCCAGGTCCAGGAACGCGGTGCCGGAGACGATGCAATGCGCCAGCGCTAGCGCGGCGCGGTCGATCCATTCGCGCGTGTAGGGCACCCATGGCTCCTGCAGGGCACGGTCGTCGTAGGCGGCCATGGGATCGAGCGCGTGCGCCCGGAAGCGCTGCTCCAGATCCCACAGGGAAGCCTGGCTCACCAGCTGGGGCGGCGGCTCGCCCCCGGTGGACACTCGCAGCGGCAGCGACGCCACCGCACCGGCGTTGCCCTGTGCGCCACGGTGCAGGTGGGAATGCAGCACCAGGCCGCCCCCGACAAAAGTGTCCATGAACAGGTACAGAAAACTGCGGATATCGCGACCGCGGCCTTGCAGCAGTTCGGCCACGCAGGCGGCGGCGGTGTCCTTGGCGAAGCTCACCGGCAGGTCGGTCATGGCCTGCACCTGCGCGCCCAGGTCGATCTGGTTCCATGCCTGGGACTGCGCTTCGGTGAGCCCCAGCATGCGGTGCCATCCCCCCAGCTGGAACGGGGCGGCCACGCCCACGCCCACCACGCGCGAGCGCAGTCCGCCCAGACTTCGAAGCAGCCGGTTCATATTAGCTTCGATGATGGGAAGCAGCGTTTCGCTGTCGGGAAACGGGTAGTCGAGCACCAGCCGGTCGCGCACCTTGCCGGTGAAATCCACCAACAACCAGTCGGCGCTGCGGCGCCCGATCTTGATGCCGATGGCAAAAGCGCCGTCAGGGTTGAGCCCTATGGGCACCGAGGGCTGCCCCACCTTGCCGCGCACTGGCGCTTCACGGGTGAGCAACTGGTCTTCGTCAAGACGCGCGGTGATCAGGCCGATGGTTTGCGCGGTCAGGCCGGTCAGCCGTGCCAATTCGGCCTTGGGGCAACTGCCATGCACCCTGAGCGCCTGCAACACCACACGCTCATTGAACTGGCGCATGCCCACCTGGTTGGAGCCCCTCGGGCGCAGTCTTGCCGAGGCCGCAGCGTCAGCGGCGGGTCCATCCAAATCATCTGGAGCGTGTGAGTGAGGCACAGGCACCGAGTTTGACACGGTCAAGGCCTGCGTCAGGCCCGCAGGGTCTCACCAATGACACCCTTGCGCAGAATGAAATTGCCCCAGGGTTGGCTTTCGCCGGTGACGACAATGGCGTAGGCCTTCTTCACACGTTCATAGAAGGCATAGCGCTCCACCGCTTCTGCACCCTCCTCCGGCAGACCTCCGCTGGCCAGCACGGCCAGCGTCTCGCGCTGCAACGCCGAGCGGTATGGCGCCTCCGTGCCCCCCACCTGCATGTAAGCCACCGGCTGGGGCACGTCAGCGGCCAACGGCAGCACACTGACCACAGCCTGCACCGCGCGCGCCATGCCAATGCCCGGCAGACGCAACACCGGCTTGCCCGCCCCCAGGCTCATGGCCGTGAAGTTGGCATCGGCCATCACCAACGCGTCGTCATGCCCCATCTCGGCCAGCAACTTGAGCAGGTCGGGCGTGAGCAGAGGGTCAATGCCTTTGAGCATCTGGGTCTTTCAGTGTGCAAGGGCTTGAGGCGGCAAGTCGTCGACCGACTTCGCCCCCGTCATCACCGCCACGGTGTCGCTCATGCTGATGTGTTTGGGGTCGACCACGGCGGCCCGCTTGCCCAGGCGCGCGATGTGGATGCGGTCGGCGATCTCGAACACGTGCGGCATGTTGTGCGAAATCAGGATCACGGGCAGGCCCTTGTCGCGCACGCGGCGGATGAGTTCGAGCACCATGTTGCCCTCCTTCACGCCCAAGGCGGCGGTGGGCTCGTCCATGATCACCACATGCTGTGCAAACGCCGCCGCACGGGCCACGGCCACGCACTGGCGCTGTCCGCCAGAGAGGGTTTCCACCGCCTGCGTCATGGAGCGAATGCCGACCTTGAGATCGTTCATGCGCGCGATGCTCTCGTCCAGCATTTTTTTCTTGTCGATCATCTGCAGCACACGCCCCATGAAGCCCGGGCGGCGGATCTCTCGGCCCAGGAACAGGTTCTCGGCGATCGTCATCGCAGGTGCCACCGCCAGGTCCTGGTAGACGGTTTCAATGCCGGCCCGGCGCGCATCGATCGGGCTGCGGAACTTGGCGGCCTTGCCGTCCAGGAAGATCTCGCCTTCATCAGGAATGGTGGCACCGGCCAGGCATTTGATGAGCGAGGATTTACCGGCACCGTTGTCGCCAATCACGGCCAGGATCTCGCCCGCGCGCAACTCGAAGTCGGCGCCATCCAACGCGGTGACCTGGCCATAGCGCTTGACCAGCCCTTTGGCCTGGATCACGAGTGGTGCAGAAGAGGGTTCTGGGCTCATGTCAGTTCTCCAACGCAGGAAGTTTGGGGTGTGTGAGAGATGCCATCATCGGTTTCCCTTGCGCGACATCTGGTCGGTGGCCACCGCCAGGATCACCAGAATGCCGGTGACCAGAATCTGATAAACCGACGACACGCCCATGAGCGTGAGCCCGTTGCGAAACACACCCACGATGAGCGCGCCCACCAGAGTGCCCAGAATGATGCCGCGCCCACCGAACAAGCTGGTGCCACCCAGCACCACGGCGGTGATCGCGTCCAGGTTTTCGGTCTGACCCGCATTGGGGTCGCCCGCACCAATGCGCGCCACCGACAGCAGCGAAGCAATGCCGTAAAACACCCCGGCCAGCATGTACACACCGAGCAGCACCTTGTCGGTGGAAATGCCCGTGAGACGCGAGGCTTCAGGGCTGTTGCCCACCGCGTAGATGTGCCGTCCCGGCGCGGTCTCGCGCAGGAACAACCAGGTGATGAGGTACAGCGCCAGCATCAGCACCACGCCATAGAGCACGTTGGTCTGGCCGATGCGGAACGAGTTGCCCAGCCAGGTCATGCCTTCAGACACTTCGGTGATGGTCTGCGAACCCGAATACAGCTGCGTGATGGCAAACGCGATGTTGAGCGTGCCCAGTGTGACGATGAAGGGCGGCAACTTGGCCTTGGTGACCAGCAAGCCGTTGGCCAGACCAAACAAGGCCGTCACACCAATGCCCAGCGATATGGCCACCGGCGCAGAAAGCCCGAAGTCGGCCGCCATCTTGGTCATCACGATGCTGCCCAGCGCCATGATCATGCCGCACGACAAATCAATGCCGGCGGTCAGGATGATCAGCGTCTGGCCAATGGCAATCGTACCCACCACCATCACCTGCTGCAGGATCAGCGAGAAGTTCTGCAGCGTGAGAAAGCGATCGCTTTGGGTAGCGAAGAACCCACAGGCGACGATCAGGGCGATGAACGGCCCCAGCGTGCCCATGGGCGGAAGCTTGGAGGCAAGGGTTTTCAATGGAGTTCTCCAATAGGCGATTCATTCACCGCGCCGGAGCGCGATCCAGAAGAGCGAGATGCCCCCATCCAGGGGCACCGAGGGTCCGGCTCCGCCGGCCCAAGTTGCCGTCCCCCCTCCAAGCGCCGAAGGCGCGCCAGAGAGGGGGGAAGCCGCGTCAGCGGCGCAGGGGGGAGTTACTTATTCCCCCAGCACAAGTCCATGCCGGTCTTCACGTCCTTGCTGTCCACCCCAGCCACCGGCTTGCCGGCAATCAGAGTCACACCGGTGTCGGTGTAGCCACTGACCTTCTTGCCGGTCTTGGCGTATTCCACGCCCGCCGCCACACCCATGGCCGCCATCTTCAAGGGATACTGCTGTGAAGTCGCAGCGATCACGCCAGCGCCCACGTCCTTGACGCCGGCACAGCCACCGTCCACCGACACGATGACCACGTCCTTCTCCTTGCCCGCGGCCTTGAGCGCCTTGTAGGCGCCGGCGGCGGCTGGTTCGTTGATGGTGTAGACGAGGTTGATGTTCGGGTTCTTCTGCAGGCAATTTTCCATGCCGGTCTGACCCTTGGCTGCGTCACCAAAACTGTCGGCCATGCAGGCCACGCCCGCAGCGGCACCGCCCAGGTTGTTGCTCTTGGCGTCAGGGGCGGTCAGGCCAAACCCTTTCAGGAAACCGTTGTGGCGCTGCGCGCCCACCGGGTGGCCTGGGAACAGGTCGAGCGTGGCGATCACAGGCTTCTTGTCGCCCAGTGCGGCCTTGGCGTACTGGCCGATCAGCTCACCGGCCTTGTAGTTGTCGGTGGCGAACAGACCGTCCACGGCGGAGGCAGGGTCGGTGGGGCTGTCCAGCGCGATCACCATCACGCCTTGTTGCTGGGCGCGTTTGATGGCGGGAATGATGGCCTTGGCGTCGCTGGGGGTGATGAGGATGGTCTTGGCGCCAGCCGCGATCATGTTTTCCATGGCGGTGACCTGGCCCGCGTTGTCGCCATCGGTCTTGCCGGCGGCGGACAACAGCTTGGCGCCGAGTTTTTTGGCTTCGGCGCTGGCTCCCTCTTTCATCTTCACGAAGAAGGGGTTGGATTCGGTCTTGGTGATCAGGCCAATGACCGGTTCACTGGCAAACGCCATGCTGGAGGCCAGAGCAAGCGTGGACAAGGCGAAGGCGTGTGCAACGGCACGGACGGATTTTTTCATGGATGTCTCCGGATCTTGGGTGGATAAAAAAGCGGCAAATTCACATCCCGGCAGCCAGACTCTTGGGGTTTTCACGCTGGTGCGCCGCCGAGTGCCTCCACTATATTTCGGTTCAGGTTAATAAATCAATTGGATTTACTTATGGTTTTCCCTAGTTCAACCCCACCCATCCAGGTCGCCACCGCTGGCGAAGCCCTGATCGACATGATCGAAGAAGCCGATGGCCGGCTGCGCCCGTGCGCCGGCGGTGCGGTCTACAACCTGACTCGCGCGCTCGGGCTTCAGGGCGTGGGCGTGCTCTATCTCAATCCCCTGTCTGGCGACCGCTTCGGGCAGATGCTGGCCGAGGGCCTGCATGAAGCCCAGGTGCAGCCGGCTCACCCGCACCCTGTGATGGAACCGACATCATTGGCGGTGGTGGGGCTGGATGCTCACGGCAAAGCCAGCTACAGCTTCTACCGCGAAGGCGTGGCCGACCGGCACGTGAGCGCGTCCGAGATGAACGCCCAGTGCCGCGCACAGCCCACGCTGTCGGTGGTGGCCACGGGCTGCCTGGCCCTGGTGGCCGACGACACGCCCAAATACCTTCCGTGGCTGCAAACGCAGCGTTCCGAGGGCCGGCTGGTGGTGGTGGATGCCAACCTGCGGCCGGCCATCGTGCCCGACATGGCGCCCTACCAGGACAGCGTGCTCGCGGCACTGCGCGAAGCGCACATCGTCAAGGTCAGCGACGACGACCTGCAGACCCTGGGTTTCACGCAGAGCGATCCGATTGAGGCCGCGCGACAGTTGCTGAAACAGACCCGGGCCCGCTGGCTGGCGCTCACGCTGGGCGCCAAGGGTGCGGTGCTGCTGCAGCGCGACGGCAGCGGCTGGCACGCCGTGGAGTCAGAAAATGTCAAAGTGGCTGACACCGTGGGCGCAGGCGACTGCTTCCTGGCGGGCATGTTGACGGCGCTCCTGGAACGCGCCCGTGCGCAGAACACACCCGACGCCGCTGCGCTTGAACTTGACGCCACCGATCTGGTGCACATACTGGGGCATGCGATTGCCAGTGCCAGCCTCTGCGTACAAGCAACCGGCTGCGTGCCGCCCAGCCTGGCCCAGGTGAAGCACCGGCTGGCCACCGTTGGCCAAGTGGTGAACACGCTCTGAGGGGACGGCGGCGGCTTGTGCTCTGGCTCCTTGAGACCTGTACAGAACCGAAAAAGAAGAAAGAAACCGTGATGTAACTTGATTACATTAAACTCATCGTTTTCAAGTAACTTAATTAGACAGAGACATGACGCCCTACACCGCTCCAGCGCCCTCCACTTCCCCACTCGACCTGGTGATCTTCGGCGGAGCGGGTGACCTCTCAGTGCGCAAGCTGCTGCCGGCGCTGTTCATGGCGCACCTGCACAACAACCTGCCGGCGCAGACCCGCATCCACGCACTGGGCCGCCAGCCCTGGGACCGCGCCGACTTTCTGGCCTTCATCGAAGACAAGGTACCCGGTTTCATTGATGCCAAGGCCCGCACGGAGGCCGCTTGGCAAGGCTTTCTGGACAGGCTGAATTACGTCAGCCTGGACGCCACCCAGGCCGCCGACTTCACGGCACTGGGCGAAGCCTTGCAAGCTGGCTCCGACCGTGTGTATTACCTGGCAACCGCCCCCAGCCTGTTCACGGCCATCTGCGAGCATCTGGCGGGCGCCTCTCTGATCGACGCCCGTTCGCGTGTGGTGCTGGAAAAGCCGCTCGGTCACGACCTGGCCTCCGCCCGCGAGATCAACGACCAGGTGGGCCGCCATTTCCAGGAATCGCAGATCTTCCGCATCGACCACTACCTGGGCAAGGAGACGGTGCAAAACCTCATGGTGCTGCGCTTTGGCAACACCATCTTCGAGCCGCTGTGGCGCAGCCCGTACATCAAGAGCGTGCAGATCACGGTGGCCGAATCGGTGGGCGTGGGCAGCCGCGCAGGCTTTTACGACGGCACCGGTGCACTGCGCGACATGGTGCAGAACCACCTGCTGCAACTGCTGTGCATCGTGGCCATGGAACCGCCCGTGTCGCTCGACCCGGACGCTGTACGTGACGAAAAACTGAAGGTGCTGCGCTCGCTGCGCCCCATGACCGTGGCCGATGTGGCGCGCGACACGGTGCGCGGCCAGTACAGCGCGGGTGCTTCCAACGGCGACAAGGCCATTGGCTACCTGCAGGAAGAAAACGTTCCCTCCGGCAGCACCACCGAAACCTTTGTGGCCCTGCGGGCCCACATCAACAACTGGCGCTGGGCCAACGTGCCCATCTTCCTGCGCACCGGCAAACGCATGGCCGAGCGCCGCAGCGAAATCGTCATCGAGTTCGCCGACCTGCCCTACACCATCTTCCCCGATGCGCCGCGCCAGCCGGTCAACCGGCTCATGATCCGCCTGCAGCCCGAAGAGCATGTGCAATTGCAGATGATGGCCAAGGAACCCGGCAGCGGCATGCGCCTGCGCCCGGTGAACCTGAACCTGGACCTGGAACTGGCGTTTTCAGAGCGACGCGCCGAAGCCTACGAGCGCCTGTTGATGGACGTGATCAAGGGGCGGCTCACGCACTTTATGCGGCGCGACGAACTCGAAGCCGCCTGGACCTGGGTCGAACCGATCCTGGACGGCTGGAAACAGCTCCATGAAAAGCCCAAGGCCTACACAGCGGGCACCTGGGGGCCGGCCGCTTCGTCGGCCTTGATGGCGAGAGAAGGCTCTGCTTGGGTGGAGGAATCGTGACCCACCCCCGCGCCGCTTCGCGTCACCCCCTCGAGGGGGCAACACCTGCGGCCTGGCAAAGCCAGTTCCGCGGCGTTTCTGGAATGGACCTCTGACATGCCTGCACCTCTACTGCGCGAACACCCCAGCGCAACACCCCAAGCCATTGCTGCACACATTGCCGAAGCTCTGCGCACAGCCATCGCCGAACGCGGTCAGGCCAGCCTTGCAGTCTCTGGCGGCAAGTCGCCCATCCCCATTTTCGAAGCCTTGCGCGAACAAGACCTGAACTGGTCCAAGGTCTGCGTGATGCTGGTAGACGAGCGCATCGTCCCGCGCGACCACGCCGACAGCAACACCGCACTCGTCGCCCGCCACCTGCTGCAGGGAGCGGCTGCGGCAGCCCGCTTTGTCCCCTTCTTCCGCGAACTTCCAGCGGCATTGACCGAACAAGTGCTCGACGCCCTCGCCGCCGATGCGAACAAGCGCATCGCCCACCTGCCCTGGCCGCTGGACGTGGCGGTGCTGGGCATGGGCGAAGACGCCCACACCGCCTCGCTGTTTCCCGGCGCATCGGGTTACACGCACGCGCTGCAATCCACCGAACGGCTGGCCTGGGTGACACCCCTGACCGCACCGCACGCACGCCTCACGCTCACCCTGCCCAGCTTGCTGGCAGCGCGTGAACTGCTGCTCTCCATTGCCGGCGAGAAAAAACTCGCCGTCTACCGCCAAGCCGCCCAAAAGGCGGACGCGGCACTTCCCATCTCGCTGGTGATCAACCAGACCCAGACGCCGCTGAGCGTCTGGATGAACTGAGGAAAAGCCCCGTGAAAATCCCACCATTGAACCCCGTCATCGAACGCGTGACGCGCCGCATCGAAGAACGCAGCGCCAGCAATCGCGCTACCTACCTGGCCAGCGTCGAAGCCCAGCGCAAGACGGGTACCCAGCGCAGCGGCATGGGCTGCGCCAACATGGCGCACACCACCGCCGCCCTGCCCGCCAACGACAAACTCAAGATCCACGCCGAGCGCGTACCGCACGTGGGCATCGTCACCGCCTACAACGACATGCTCTCGGCCCACCAACCCTACGAGCACTACCCCGAACAACTGCGCCAGCACGCCCACGCGCTGGGGGTGACGGCCCAGGTGGCCGGCGGCGTGCCCGCCATGTGCGACGGCGTCACGCAAGGCGCAGCGGGCATGGAGCTTTCGCTGTTCTCGCGCGACGTGATCGCGCTGTCCACGGCGGTGGCGCTGTCGCACAACGTGTTCGACGCGGCGCTCTTCCTCGGCATCTGCGACAAGATCGTGCCCGGCCTGTTCATGGGTGCGGCGCAGTTCGGCCACCTGAGCGCGGCGTTTGTGCCCGCCGGCCCCATGACCAGCGGCCTGTCCAACGACGCCAAGGCCAAGGTGCGCCAGCAATACGCCCAGGGTCTGGTGGGCCGCGACGCCTTGCTCGAATCCGAAGCCCAGGCCTACCACAGCCCCGGCACCTGCACCTTCTATGGCACCGCCAACAGCAACCAGATGCTGATGGAAATCATGGGCCTGCACCTGCCCGGTGCCTCCTTCGTGAATCCCGGTACACCTTTGCGCGACGCCCTCACCCAGGCCGCCATGCAGCGCGCCGTGGCCAACACCGGGCGCCACGCAGGCTCACCAGACGCCAACGCCGTCTGCCTGGCCGACATCCTGAGCGTCCACACCATCGTCAATGGCGTCATCGGGCTGCTGGCCACCGGTGGCTCCACCAACCACACCCTGCACCTGGTGGCCATGGCGCGCGCGGCCGGCGTGCTCATCGACTGGGACGACTTCGCCGAACTCTCCAGCGTGGTGCCCTTGCTGGCGCGCGTCTACCCCAATGGCAGCGCCGACGTGAACCACTTCCATGCCGCCGGCGGCATGGGTTTTCTCATGCAGGAACTGCTGGCCAATGGCCTGCTGCATGGCAATGTGATGACCGTGATGGGCGCCGGCCTGCAGGCCTACACCCAGGAACCCTGGCTCGACGGCGAACGCCTGGCCTGGCGCCCGGTGCCTGCGAAGAGCGGCGACACGAGTGTCCTGCGCCCCGTGGCGGACCCCTTCAGTGCCGACGGCGGCCTGCGCCTCCTCAAGGGCAACCTCGGCCGCAGCGTGGTGAAGGTCTCGGCCGTGAAGCCCGAGCACCGTCTGGTGCGCGCCCAGGCCGTGGTGGTGAGCGACCAGCAGGACCTGCTGGCCCTGTTCAACAGCGGACAGCTTGAAAAAGACCTGATCGCCGTGGTGCGTTACCAGGGCCCGCGCGCCAACGGCATGCCCGAACTGCACAAACTCACTCCACCACTGGCCGTGCTGCAAGACAAAGGCTTCAAGGTGGCCCTGGTCACCGATGGGCGCATGTCGGGCGCCTCTGGGAAAGTGCCTGCCGCCATCCACCTCAGCCCGGAGGCGCTGGCCGATGGCCCGATCGCCAAGGTGCAGGACGGCGACTGGATCACGCTCGACTGCGAACGGGGCGTGCTCGAGCTGGAGGTGGACGCCGCCACTTTGGCTGCGCGCAGCGTGACCCACCCTGATCTCAGCCACAACGCCCACGGCACCGGCCGAGAGCTGTTTGGTCTGTTCCGTGCACATGCGAGCACCGCCGAATCCGGCGCATCTCCTTTGTTTGGTGACCGCCCTTGAGATATGAAACACCCCCGCGCCGCTTCGCGTCACCCCCTCTCAAGGGGGCGGCACTGGCCGTCCGGCAAAGCCGGCCCGGCGGTGCCCCTGAATGGCGCTGTTTCATGCGTCGAGGTGGCGCGTAGCGCCGTGGAAAACTGAAATGGATACCTCTATGACCACCACCTGCTTCACCCGCCCCGCCTTCACCTCCCGTGTCGTGCCCGTCATCGTTTTGACCGACCCGGCCCACGCGGTGCCCCTGGCCCACGCCCTGCTCGAAGGCGGCGTTGACGTGATGGAAATCACCTTGCGCTCCGACGCCGCGCTCGCGGCCATTGAAGCGGTCGCCAAAGCCGTGCCGCAGATGCACACGGGGGCAGGCACCGTGACCCGGGTGGCCGAGGTGCAGCAGGTGATCGACGCCGGCGCCACTTTCGCCCTCTCACCCGGCTGCACCGATGCGCTGGTCGATGCCGTCAAAGCCGCCAACCTGCCCTTCATCCCCGGCGTGATGACCCCCGGCGAAGTGATGCACCGGCGCGAACAAGGCTTCGGCCTCATGAAGCTGTTCCCTGCTCAACAGGCCGGCGGCCTGGGCATGCTCAAGGCGCTGGGCGCACCCCTTCCCGACGTGCAGTTCTGCCCCACCGGCGGCGTGAGTCCGGACAACCTGAAGGACTTCCTGAAGCTGCCCAACGTGGCCATGGCCGGCGGAAGTTGGCTCACCCCGGCCGACGCGCTTGCCCGTGGCGACTGGGCACTCATCACGCGTCTGGCGCGAGAAGCCACCGCCCTGGCCAACGATTTGTGACGGCTTGGCGCGACCAAACAGGGACAATCCGCTTCGGGTCGCTACCCAGGCCGGTGATCCCATCTGCCGCGCCTGTCCTTCGACAAGACGAACACTAGCCAAACATTCCCCATGACCGATCTGCACACCTCGCCGCTGAACCTTCCCGCCTGGTCCCAACTGGCCACCCTGGCAAAGGCCCCGCAACAACATCTGCTCGAGGTGCTGAGCGAAGGCAGCTTGCGCACCCAGCGCATGACCCACACGGCCGCCGGCATCACGCTGGATGCCAGCCGGCAACGGGTGTCACCCATCATTGAAACGGCTCTGCTCGATCTGGCCGAACAGGCCAGCGTGGGCGCGCAGCGCGACGCAATGTTCCGGGGCGACGCCATCAACCTCACCGAAGACCGCCCAGTGCTGCACGTGGCCCTGCGTGGTGACCCGATGCACACCGGCCCCTGGGGCACCGACGTGCAGGCCGATGTGCAGCGCGAGCTGGCCCGCGTGTGCGACTTCGCCGAAGCACTGGCCGCAGGCACGGTGACTGGCTATGCCGGCGACGCCATCACCGATGTGGTCAACATCGGCATCGGCGGCTCCGACCTGGGTCCGCGCATGGCGTCTGACGCGCTGGCGCACCTCGCAGACCCTGCCGTCCCAGGCATCCGCGTGCACTACGTCTCCAATCCCGACGCCTGGGCGCTTTGGAGCGTGCTGCGCGGGCTTGATGCCCGGCGCACCTTGCTCGTGGTGTCGAGCAAGACCTTCACCACACAAGAAACCCTCACCAACGCCGCCAGCGCGCAACGCTGGCTCACCGACAGCGGCTGCCCGACCGACCAGTTGGGCAAGCACCTGGTCGCCATCACGGCCAGCCCGGCGCAGTCGGCCAAGCTCGGCTACCCCGCTGAGCGCACTTTCCTGTTCTGGGACTGGGTGGGGGGGCGCTACTCGGTGTGGTCAGCACTCGGCCTGCCCTTGGCCATCGCCATTGGCCCGCAGAACTTCCGCGCCTTTCTGGCCGGCGCCCGTGAAATGGACGAACATTTCTGCACCGCCCCGCTGGCCCAAAACCTGCCGGTGCAAATGGCCCTGCACGGCATCTGGAACCGCAACTTCTTGCAGATGCCGACGCAGCTCATCGTGCCATACGCATCGCGGCTGGTGCGCTTCACACCGTTCGTGCAGCAGATGGACATGGAGTCCAATGGCAAGCGCACGCACATCGATGGCAGTGCCACCGGCATCGACACCGGCCCCATCGTCTGGGGCGGGCTCGGCATTGATGGGCAGCACGCTTATTTCCAGCTGATCCACCAAGGTCGTCACAGCGTGCCGGTGGATTTCATTGGCGTACAGAGCGAAGACACGCCGCTGCCCCTGGCCGCCACGCACCACGGCGTGGTCAACCTCAACCTTCGTGCCCAGGCCCAGGCCATGGCCGAAGGCCGCAGCCTGGAGGACACGCGTCAGTTGCTGCTCAAGAGCGGCATGAGTGAGGCGCAGGCCACGGCCATGGCCGGCCACCGCAGCTTCGAGGGCAACATCCCCAGCAGCATCCTCTGGCTGGATCGGCTCGATCCCCAGCGCCTGGGTGCCCTCGTTGCCTTGTACGAACACAAGGTCTTCGTGCAGGCTGCGATCTGGCGCATCAACGCATACGACCAGTGGGGAGTCGAACTGGGCAAGACCATCGCCAAACAAATGGAAAAAACGTCATGATGCGAAGCGCCGACGAACCTGCCGCCGGGCCGCCCCAAGGCGGGTTCAGCCCCTCGGGGGGCAGCGACCCGCGCAGCGGTGGAGCGTGAGGGCCAAAAGATGACCATGAGAATCGCCCTTGTTGCCCATAATCAGAAAAAGGACGACATGGTGGCCCTGGCCATCGAGTTCGCGCCGCTGCTGCGGCAGCACACCCTCATGGCCACTGGCACCACGGGCGGGCGTCTGCAGGATGAGGCTGGTCTGACGGTCGAACGACTGCTCAGCGGTCCGCTGGGCGGCGATTTGCAGATCGGTGCGCGGCTGTCGATGGGTGAGGTCGACACCCTGATCTTTCTCCGCGATCCCATGACCGCGCAGCCCCACGAGCCCGACATCAATGCGCTGGTGAGGGCCTGCGACGTGCATAACGTGCCGTGCGCGACCAACATGGCGACGGCGCGCATGCTGCTGGAAGACCTGTCACGGCGCTGAGGGTCAGGCGAAGCTTGCGAGCGCTTTGGCCTTCCAGATGCTTTGCAGATTCACAGGTAGGCCGTTCGCGCCTGCTTCATGTCGATGCGCCCTTGCACGACCTTCTCCAGCGCATCGTGTCGCAGACTGCGCATGCCCTCACCCACGGCGGTGTCGAAAATGTCCGAGGGGCGGGCACGGTTCTGGATCAATGACTTGATGGCACGGCTGTTCTGCAGGATCTCGTAAATGCCCATCCGACCCTTGTAGCCCTTGCCACCGCAATGCTCACAGCCCACGGCATGTCGGGTTCGGACGTGACTGCAGGTGCTCAGGCCAGCGGCCTTGAGCAGGCGAGCCTCGGCCTCAGACCGGCTCAGCGCGCTGCCCTCCCTATACTCATCCAGCAGTGTCTCCCAAGCCAGGTCATCCATTGGTTGATCCTCCGCGCAGCGGGGGCACAGGGCACGCACCAGGCGCTGCGCCACGATGCCCAGCAGCGAGTCGGCGAAGTTCATGGGGTCCATGCCCAGGTCCAGCAAACGCACCACGCTCTCGCATGCATTGTTGGTGTGCAGCGTGGACAAGACCAGATGTCCGGTCAATGAGGCCTCGATGGCGATGTGTGCGGTCTCTGCATCGCGCACCTCACCGATCATGATGATGTCCGGATCGGCGCGCAGAAAGCCGCGCATGGCATTGGCAAAAGTCAGGCCGATCTTGGGGTTCACCTGCACCTGGCGCAACCCCGGTTGCGTGATCTCGATGGGGTCTTCTGCCGTCCAGATCTTGCGCTCGGTGGTGTTGACTTCCGCCAGCATGGAATGCAGGGTGGTGGTCTTGCCCGAGCCGGTGGGGCCGGCCGCGAGCACCAGGCCAAAGCTGCGCTGCGAAAAGCTGGCGATGAGGTCCTGGTCGCGCGACTGCAGGCCCAGTTTCGATAGGGGCAAGGGTTTGGCCGATTCGAGCAGTCGCAGAACCACGTCTTCGAGGCCATCATGGGTGGGCATGACGGCCACACGAAGCTCCAGTGCCTTGCCACCAAACTCGGAAAAGTCAATTTTTCCGTCCTGCGGTCGGCGGCGCTCGGCAATGTCGAGTCTGGCCATGATCTTGATGCGCGAGACCAGCGGACCCCGCAACCGCGCGGGCACCCACAGATAGTGCTCCAGGTCGCCATCGCGCCGCATGCGGATCGCGGTCCGGGCATCGCCCGGATTGGCCTCGATGTGGATGTCGGAGGCACCCGTCTGTTGGGCCTCGCTGATCAACTGATTGACCAGGCGCACCATCCCGGCGGATTCGGTGGCCGACGCCAGTTGCTCAGCGTCGGCCGCATTGCCCACTTCCACCATGGCCTGCGCCACCAGCTCGGCCAGTGGCACCGCGGCATGGCTGTGAACCCATCCCGTCTCCAGGGGGCCCGTTCCCGGTTGCCCCAGGTCCAGTGCCGGCAGAACCTGCAGGCCATGCTCGTCGTGTTGGCCGGGATCCAGCAGTTCCAGCCGGCGCTCGATCGCCTCGCGACTCGCCCAGACGAGCCCCACCGAATGACCAGTCAGCGAGCAGAGTTCGTGATAGAGCGATTCGCTGGTGGGCGCCCATGAGGCAACAAAAAACTGCTCATTCGCCATGCCCAGCGGCACCACCCCATGGGCTTGAGCTATGCGCAGCGGCAGAATGTCCAAGGCCTCTTCATCAAGCTCAAAAGTGAGGGCGTCAACCTCCGCCAAGCCCGCCACCATCGCCAATGCATGTTGCCAGTCCTCTTCTGTGAGCAGCAAGCGGTGCACCAGCTCCACCGAGCGGGACCGAAGCAGATCAGGGTCTTCCGCTGCCAGGTCATGCAGGGTCTTTTCGTCCAGCAGCCCAAGCAATCGCAGGGCGGCACCCAGACTCAGAACCGGTGCGCGGTGGCGCCGTTCGATGGCTTGCATGAGCTGGGGCAACGTGCGGACCAGTCTGGCCCCTGGCGTCAAACCAATGGTCGATGGGTTCATTTCAGGTATTAAAGACGGCATCTGATTTCCTTGATCGCAGGCACGAATATGTAACTAATGTTTACAAGGTAGCCGCCCTTGCTTTCAGTCGGGCTGATCTGCGTCAAGCTTGTTTCCGACATCCCGCCACTCATTTCCGCAAAAAAGGCTTTCCATGAAATTTTCAACACCCATGCCCCCCCGCTTTGCACTCTCGCTGGTGCTTTGTGGGCTGCTTTTGGCTTGTGCCGGTTCGCCAGACAGCAGCGGTTCGGGCGCGCCGGCTGCAAACCCACCTCAACCCGAAGGCGCCTCTGCGATCACAGCCAAACCCGGCTGGGTGCACCGGCGCCAGGCAGTGGCGGCCGCCAACCCGCTGGCGGCCGAGGCGGGAGCCAACATCCTGCGGTCAGGTGGCAGCGCGGTGGATGCGGCGATCGCCGTGCAGATGGTGCTGACGCTGGTGGAGCCGCAGTCCAGCGGTATCGGCGGCGGCGCCTTCTTGCTGCACCACGACGGGCAGCGCGTGCAGGCCTTTGATGGCCGCGAAACCGCGCCGGCTGCGGCCACCGAAGCCCTTTTCCTGAACGAACAGGGTCAGCCACTGCCTTTTGCCATGGCGGTGAACAGCGGGCGTGCGGTGGGTGTGCCAGGTGCGGTCGCCATGTTGGCCATGGCACACAAGGCGCACGGACGCCTGCCCTGGGACCGTCTGTTTGAACCCGCCATCTCGCTGGCAGACAAAGGTTTCGCGGTCAGCCAGCGGCTGCACAGCCTGTTGAAGGACGACGCGACTCTGCGCAACGACTCGGTGGCCAAGGCCTATTTCTACCGGGCCGACGGCACGCCCCACCCTGTGGGCCATGTGCTGCGCAACCCGGAACTCGCCCATGTGTTGCGCCAGATCGCAGCCAAAGGCCCGGCCGCGCTGCACGAAGGTGCGGTGGCCCAGGCCATCGTGGAAAAGGTGCAGCAGCATGCCAGCCTGCCTGGCCACATGAACATGGGCGACCTGCAGCGCTACCAGCCCAGGCAGCGTGAGGCCCTGTGCCACGACCACGCCGCTGCCGAGCGCGCCCTGCGCATCTGCGGCTTTCCGCCGCCGAGCAGCGGCGCCATCGCCGTGGGCCAGATCCTTGGGTTGCTGTCGCGCACGCCGTCAGCCGCTGCGGGTCTGGAAGGTGGCGCGCCATCGGCCGACTGGTTGCACCACTATGCAGAAGCCTCGCGCCTGGCGTTTGCAGACCGCGCGCAATACGTGGCCGATCCGGACTTTGTGGCCGCACCCGGCGGCCAATGGCTCAGCCTGCTGGCACCCGCTTACCTGGACCAGCGAGCAAAACTGATCGGCGACAAGGCCGCCGCATCGGTCACCCACGGTCGACCCGGCGGCGCCACCAGCGCCTGGGCGCCCATGCCGGCGCAGCCCGAATACGGCACCAGTCACATCAGCATCGTGGATGCCCAAGGCAACGCGCTGTCCATGACCACCACCATCGAAGCGGCGTTCGGCGCGCGCCTCATGGTCACCACGGATCCCTCACGCCCCGGCGGCTTCCTGCTCAACAATCAGCTCACCGACTTCAGCTTCGCACCACGCAGCGCCGATGGCCGGCCCGTGGCCAATCGGGTGGAACCCGGCAAGCGACCCCGCTCGTCCATGTCACCCACCCTGGTGTTCGACCGCCACACCGGCGAACTGCTCGCCAGCGCCGGCAGCCCCGGTGGGGCCTTCATCATCCACTTCACGGCCAAAACCCTGCACGGGATGTACCAGTGGGGACTCACGCCCCAAGCCGCCATCGACCTGCCCAACTTCGGCACGCTGGGTGGCCCGCTGATGCTGGAAACTGGTCGCTTCCCGCCTGCCACCGTGCAAGCACTGGAACAACGCGGTCATGAAGTGCGTGAAGCCCCCATGCCGAGCGGGCTGCAGGCGATTCAACGGGACGAAGTCAATGGTCGTAAGGTCTGGCTGGGCGGTGCTGACCCACGCCGCGAAGGCATCGTCTCAGGAAACTGAGATCTGTCCGGAGCGAAGTGCCTAAGTCCAAAACGCCGCGGAACCGGCTTCGCCGGGCCGCCAGCGTTGCCCCCTGGGGGGTGACGGCCGCAGGCCGGCGCGGGGGGGGCTATATGTCAATCGCTTGGGCAGAACCTGCCCGCGCTCGCAGTTCAAATTTCTGGATCTTGCCGGTGCTGGTCTTGGGCAGTTCACCAAACACCACCGTGCGCGGCACCTTGAAGCCGGCCAGGTGTTGCTTGCAGTGGGCCACAATGTCTTCTGCCGTCACCTCGGCGCCGGCCTTCAGCTCCAGGAACGCACACGGGGTCTCGCCCCATTTGGCGTCGGCCTTGGCCACCACGGCCGCAGCCAGCACGGCCGGGTGGCGGTAGAGCACGTCTTCCACCTCGATGCTGGAGATGTTCTCCCCGCCCGAGATGATGATGTCCTTGCTGCGGTCCTTGATCTTGAAGTAGCCGTCGGCGTACTGCACCGCTAGGTCGCCGCTGTGGAACCAGCCGCCCTTGAAGGCCTCGGCGGTCGCCGTCGGGTTCTTCAGGTAGCCCTTCATGGCGATGTTGCCCTTGAACATGATCTCGCCCATGGTCTCGCCGTCCTGCGCCACGGGTTGCATGGTTTCGGGGTCCAGCACGCGCACATCGCGCTCCAGGTGGTATCGCACGCCCTGGCGCGCGTTCAGGCGCGCACGCTCCCCAATGTCCAGCGCATCCCAGGCTTCGTGCTTGGCACACACCGTTGCGGGCCCGTACACCTCGGTCAGCCCGTACACGTGGGTCAGGTCAAAACCCATCTGTTCCATGCCTTCGATCATCGACGCCGGCGGCGCGGCGCCGGCCACCATGGCTTTCACGCCAGCGGGCACACCTTCCTTCATGGCAGCGGGCGCGTTCACCAGCATGCCGTGCACGATAGGCGCGCCGCAGTAGTGGGTCACCCGGTGGTCGCGCATCGCATCAAAAATGGCCTGGGCCTCCACCCGCCGCAGGCACACGTTCACGCCTGCGCGGGCCGCCACCGTCCAGGGAAAGCACCAGCCATTGCAGTGAAACATGGGCAGTGTCCACAGGTACACCGCGTGCTTGGGCATGTCCCACTCCAGCACATTGGATATGGCGTTGAGTGCCGCACCCCGGTGGTGGTAGACCACCCCTTTGGGGTTGCCGGTGGTGCCGCTGGTGTAATTCAGCGCAATGGCATCCCACTCGTCGCCCGGCAAGTCCCATTTGAATTCGGCGTCGCCGCCCGCCAGCAGGTCTTCGTAGGTGACGCTGCCAATGCGCTCGGAGCCGCCTGTGAACAGGCCATCTTCCACATCGATCACCAGCAGCGGCGTGGTGGCCTTGCGCAATGCCAGTGCCTTTTTCACGCTCAGGGAAAACTCCGGGTCCACGATGACGGCCTTGGCCTCGCCGTGGTCGAGCATGAAGGCGATGGTTTCTGCATCGAGCCGGGTGTTGATGGCGTTGAGCACCGCGCCCGCCATGGGCGCGCCGAAGTGGGCTTCCACCATGGGTGGCGTGTTGGGCAGCACCACGGCCACCGTGTCGTTCTTGCCGATGCCCGCTCGCTGCAGGGCACTCGCCAGGCGCCGGCACCGGGCGTAGGTGTCCTCCCAGGTCTGGCGCAGCGACCCGTGCACCACCGCCAGCCGATCGGGGTAGACCTCGGCCGTGCGCTCGATGAACGTCAAGGGCGACATGGGGGCGAAATTGGCCTCCACCCGTGGCAGATCCTGGTCGAAGATGCTGATCATGTGGCTTGTCTCCGTGTAATTGGGGCCGTTCTGTGCGTTCTGAGCCCGTGCGAGAGAATACCCCCGTGGCGATCCCTCAGACCTTCATCCAGGAACTTCTCAACCGCGTCGACGTGGTCGACGTGGTGGGCCGTTACGTGCAGCTCAAGAAAGGCGGCGCCAATCTGATGGGCCTGTGCCCTTTTCACGGCGAAAAATCACCCTCGTTCAGCGTCAGCCCTACCAAACAGTTCTATCACTGCTTCGGCTGTGGCGCCAACGGCAACGCCATCGGTTTCCTGATGGAGCACGCCGGCATGAGCTTCATCGAGGCAGTGAAGGATCTGGCGCAGCAGACCGGCCTGCAGGTGCCCGAAGACGAAGCCTCGCCGCAAGACCGCGAACGCGCCGCTCAGCAGCGGCAAAAGCAGGTCACGTTGACCGGCGTGCTTGAAAAAGCCGCGCAAGCCTACGCCAAGGAACTCAAGGGCACACCACGCGCCGTGGCCTACCTGAAGGGCCGGGGCCTCTCAGGCCAGATCGCCAAGTCCTTTGGCCTGGGCTATGCCCCCGAAGGCTGGCGCGCCCTGGCCAGCGTGTTCCCGGACTACGCCGAACCGCTGCTGGTGGAATCCGGCCTGGTGATCGAACACGAAGACGAAAAAGGCGCCGACGGCCAGGCCAAGCGCTACGACCGGTTTCGCGACCGCATCATGTTCCCGATCCGCAACGTCAAAGGCGAGTGCATCGGCTTTGGCGGTCGGGTGCTCGACAAGGGCGAGCCCAAGTACCTGAACTCGCCTGAAACGCCGGTCTTCAGCAAGGGCCGCGAGCTGTACGGCCTGTTCGAGGGGCGCACCGCCATTCGCGTGGCAGGCTACGCCCTGGTCACCGAAGGCTACATGGATGTGGTGGCGCTGGCCCAACTGGGTTTTGCCAACGCCGTGGCCACGCTGGGCACCGCCTGCACGCCCGACCACGTGCAGAAACTGTTCCGCTTCACCGACAGTGTGGTGTTCAGCTTCGACGGCGACGGCGCAGGCCGGCGTGCCGCGCGCAAAGCCCTGGACGCAGCCCTGCCCCTGGCGACCGACACCCGCAGCGTCAAGTTCCTGTTCCTGCCCCCTGAGCACGACCCCGACAGCTTCATCCGCGCCAACGGCGAAGCGGCTTTTGCCCAGTGCGTGAAGGAAGCCGTGCCACTCTCGCGCTTCCTGATCGAGTCCGCCAGCGCCGATTGCGACCTCACCAGTGCCGAAGGCCGCGCCCGCATGGCCAGCCAGGCACGCCCGCTGTGGAGCGCCCTGCCCGATGGGGCTCTGAAACGTCAGCTGATCGGCGATCTGGCCGAAGGTATTGGCCTGGGTGCGCAAGACCTGCTGCAACTCTGGCAGCAAGCCGGTGGCAGGCCGCGCAGAACTGCACCCGGCGAGCCAGCGGCCAAGCCCCGCGATCACGGACAGAACATTGGCGGCGAAGACCCGTACCCGCCCTTTGAGGAGCATGGGGGTAGCCAGGCATCTTACGGCGACCCGGGTGGCTACAGCGCGTCATACGGCAGCGGTTCAGGTGGCGGAGGCGATTTCAAGAAGAAACGCTTCGGCAAATACCGCCGTGAAGCCCCGCCCCCACGCATGCTGGGCTCCCGCACCGCCGTGGCCAGCCGGGCCGACCGCGCCGTGGGCCTGTTGCTCGCGAACTCGCAGGCCTGGGACAGCCTCACCAGTGACGACCACAGCCTGCTGGCCCACTTGAACGCCCCTCACGGCCCCGTGGTGGCCTGGCTGGAAGCCCAGTTCCACGAACACGGGCCGCAAGCCTGGGCGGCGCTGCGCGAGGCCCTGCGCGGTCACGAGAACGAAGTCTGGGCCTGCGCCCAGGTGGACCAGGTGTTGCTGGGCAACGACGCCGACGCCGAACTCACCGAACTGGCCGGCATCATGCAGCTGCTGCGCGAAGACGACCTGAAGGCCCAGGCCGACCAGCTTGCCCGGCGTGTGCAAGAGGGCGACCCCACCGCCTACGAGGAGTTCAAGCTGGTGAATGCGCGCATCAAAGCCCTGAAAACCAGTCCGCTGGTATAATTCAAGGTTTTGCACGCAAGCGCGACAGCAGCACCTCCGGCACCGGCCCGGCCCCACAGACAGGGGCTACATGGAACCTTTTCCTGGCCACCTCAGCGACCACAGCGGTCCTGAGACACCCCCGCAAGGACTGCACACCAAATGTTCGCCCCCACAGCTTGCAGCCCGCCTTTGCCGGCAAACGGCGGGACCATGTGCTTCACAAAATCACCGGGGTGACCGCGACGCGCGGCTAATCTGGCGTTTTTTGTCTGTTCTGCCGGTTCCAGTTCGACATTTTTTTGAGGTCCTCATGCCCGCGAAGAAGTCCAGTACGCCCGTCGTGTCCAGCGCCAAAAAAACAGCCAGCAAGGCCAGCGCAGCCAAAGCCGCCCCGGAAGCCCGCACCAAGAAAGCTCCCGCTGTGACCACGAAACCCGCCACCAAAGCCGCCGCCAAGTCCCCTGCACGCAGCAAGGCCACTCCCGAAGAGCTCGACGCCGAACTGAGCGCCGAGACCGCCACGGCCAAGAAAAAGCCCGGCCGCCCCGCCAAAGCAGCCGCCGGTGACAAACCCGCCGCCAAACGCGGCCGCAAACCCAAGACCGGCGCCAGCAAAGACGCCGACATGGACGATGCCGACCTGAGCGACATCGAAGACGATCTCACCGGCGAACCCGAAGCCGAGGTGGCCGACGCCACCGCGCAGCCGACCGAAAAGGTCAAGCCGCTGCGCATGAAGATCAGCAAAGCCAAGGAGCGCGCGCTGATGAAGGAGTTCGGCCTGGACGAGACCGTCCTGTCCGAAGAAGAAGCCAAGACCCGCCGCGAGCGCCTGAAAACCCTGATCAAGCTGGGCAAGACGCGCGGCTACCTCACGCACGGCGAAATCAACGACCACCTGCCCGACAAGCTGGTCGAAGCCGAAACGCTGGAAGTGGTGGTTTCGCTGCTCAACGACATGGGTGTGGCTGTCTACGAACAGACGCCCGATGCCGAAACCCTGCTGCTGAACAACACCGGCCCCACCGCCGCCACCGAAGAAGAAGCCGAGGAAGAAGCCGAAGCCGCCCTGTCCACCGTGGACAGCGAATTCGGCCGCACCACCGACCCGGTGCGCATGTACATGCGCGAAATGGGCACGGTGGAGCTGCTCACGCGTGAGGGCGAGATCGAGATCGCCAAACGCATCGAAGGCGGCCTGAACGACATGATGGCCGCCATCAGCGAGAGCCCGGCCACCATCGCCGAGATCCTCGTCATGGCTGACGACATCCGCGACGGCAAGGTCGTGATCTCTACCGTGGTCGACGGTTTTGCCGACGCCGACGAAGCCGATGACTACGTGGCCGAAGAAGACTTCGACGACTACGACGAAGCCGACGACGACGACGGCAAGGGGGGCTCCAAGGCCCTCACCCGCAAGCTCGAAGAACTCAAGCGCGAAGCCCTCACCCGCTTCGACACCATGCGCACCCTCTTCGAGAAGCTGCACAAGACCTACGACAAGGAAGGCTACGGCACGCCGACCTACCTGAAGACACAGAAGGCCATCACCGAGACGCTGATGTCCATCCGCTTCACCGCCAAGGCGATCGAGAAGCTGTGCGGCACCATGCGCAGCCAGGTTGACGACGTGCGCAAGAAGGAGCGCGAGCTGCGCCGCATCATCGTGGACAAGTGCGGCATGCCGCAGGATAAGTTCATCGCCGACTTCCCCGCCAACCTGCTCAACCTGAAGTGGGTGGAGAAGCAGGCCGCCGCCGGCAAGCCCTGGAGCGTGGTGATGGAGCGCAACATCCCGCCGATCCAGGAATTGCAGACCGGCCTGATGGAGATCCAGAACAGCGTGGTCGTGCCGCTGGCGCACCTGAAGGACATCCACAAGCGCATGAACTCGGGCGAGTCCACCTCGCGCGATGCCAAGAAGGAAATGATCGAGGCCAACCTGCGCCTGGTGATCTCCATTGCGAAGAAGTACACCAACCGTGGCCTGCAGTTCCTGGACCTGATCCAGGAAGGCAACATCGGCCTGATGAAGGCGGTGGACAAGTTCGAATACCGTCGCGGCTACAAATTCTCGACCTACGCCACGTGGTGGATCCGCCAGGCCATCACCCGATCGATCGCCGATCAGGCACGCACCATCCGCATTCCGGTGCACATGATCGAGACCATCAACAAGATGAACCGCATCAGCCGCCAGCACCTGCAGGAGTTTGGCTTCGAGCCCGATGCGTCCATCCTGGCCGAGAAGATGGAGATGCCCGAGGACAAGATCCGCAAGATCATGAAGATCGCGAAGGAGCCGATCTCGATGGAAACCCCCATCGGCGACGACGACGATTCGCACCTGGGCGATTTCATCGAAGACCAGGCCAACACCGCGCCCATCGAGGCTGCGATGCAGGCCGGTCTGCGCGAAGTGGTCAAGGACATCCTCGACAGCCTCACGCCCCGCGAAGCCAAGGTGCTGCGCATGCGCTTCGGCATCGAAATGTCCACCGACCACACGCTGGAAGAAGTGGGCAAACAGTTCGACGTGACCCGCGAGCGCATCCGCCAGATCGAGAGCAAGGCGGTGCGCAAGCTCAAGCACCCAAGCCGCTCGGACAAGCTGCGCAGCTTCATCGATTCGATCTGATTCTTTTCGGATCTTTGATTTGGTAACGGGGGCCTTCGGGCTCCCGTTTTGTTTGGCTGCTCAAATATTGAGTGCCTGCAGTGCTTGTGGCAGCGGGAGCACCCGGTACCCGCCTCCGCGAATGTCCCCCGGCGGCGGGAGGCCGCCTCCTCCTTTATTTCGCTGCGGCAGGCACCGGATACTCCCACTGCAACGACTGACTGTCTCTCTACCGCTGGCGAGCGAACACGCTTGTCGGTGCCGGGAGTGTCGAGTATCCGACGCAGCGAAATAAAGGAGGAGGATCGGCCGCAGGCCGATCCGGGGGACATTCGCGGAGTCGGATACTCGACACTCCCGGCACCCGCCAACACGCAGGCACGCAAAAAAAGGGCTCCCTCGGGGAGCCCCAATGAATCACGAAAACAAAAACCTCAAACGGTCTCCAACGCCAACAGCCCGGTCGCCGTGTTCGAAATCGGAATGTGGTAATTGCTGTGCACCTTTCGCACACCCGAACCACCGGCCGTCAGCGCCGCCCTCATGGCCAGCCACATCAGCAGCTCCACCCCCTGCGTACCTGCCTTCTCCACCAGTTCCAGGTCACTGAACTGCGTGGCCCATTCGGGGTTGGTTTCCATGCTGTCGAGGAACTGCAGATCAAACGCCTTATTGATGAAGCCCGCGCGCTCACCTTCAAGCTGGTGCGAAAGTCCACCTGTGGCCATCACGGCCACGCGCTTGTCGCTGTCCCAGCTCCGGATCGCCTCACCCACCGCCGTGCCCAACTTGTACACGCGCCTGGCCGTGGGCAGCGGGAACTGCACCGTGTTGATGTCGATCGGCACGATCTGCACCGGCGTCACTTCATCGTTCGGCCAGAACAGTTTGAGTGGCAAGGTGCAGGCGTGGTCCACCAGCATTTCCTGGCAGGTCACGATGTCGAATTCCCTGGCAATCAGCTGGTTGATGATGTGCCACGACAGTTCCGGGCAGCCTGCCACCGGCGCGCTCGTGGGAATACCCCAGCCTTCGTCGGCATTGCTGTAGCTGGCCGCTGCACCCACCGCGAACGTCGGCATCTTGTCCAGGAAGAAGTTCAGGCCGTGGTCGTTGTAGAACACCACGACCACGTCGGGCTTGACCTTGCCCAGCCACTGGTGAATGGGCGGAAAGCCGTCAAAGAAGGGCTTCCAGTAAGGCTCGTTCTGCTTGCCTTTGTGAATGGCGCCGCCAATGGCAGGAATGTGCGATGTGGCCAGGCCACCGATGAGTTGTGCCATGTGGTTTCTCCGGGTTCAGTTCAACACTGCTCATTCGCGGCAACGAGCTTTGCCTTGAATTCATCTTTCGTCATGCCGGTCTGCTGCGCACCGATGTCCTGCATGTCCAGACCGAAGATGCCGGCGAACTTGGCGAGGTAGTAGGCGTTGCCGCCAGCGGCCAGCAAGGCCAGCACCTGCTTGGAGCGGATCGCGTCGGCCTGCTGCTGGTTGAGGCCGTACTTCGTCATGTAGGCCTCCGGGTCGGCCATAAAGGCTTCGCGGTTGGCTTGCTCGTTGAACGAGAAGCACATCTTGTTCAGGGCATAGCCCTTCTGGGCCATGCCGCCGTCAAAGGGCGTGGTGCCGGGAATCGTCTTGCTCACATGGGCCTCCTGCGTGGGGTGGTTTGACCTGGGTCAAGCGCGAGTATCTCCAGCTCATTGCCAAAGATAAACAGATGAATGATCATCAAACGCATGAATCATTTCGATTGGTCAGACCTGGATGCCCGCCTGCTGCAACTGCTGGTAGCGGTGGTCGAGGCTGGCAGCGTCACGGGTGCGGCGCAGTCGCTGGGGGTCACACAATCGGCGGTGAGCCACCAGCTCGACAAGCTGCGCGCCATCACCGACGACACGCTGTTCGTCAAGAGCGGGCGCGGCATCGTGGCCACGGCGCGCGCCCAAGCACTGGCCAGGGAAGCCCGCGAACTGCTCGGGCAGCTGGAGCGCTTCGCCCGGTCAGGCGATTTTGATCCGGCGCGCTGGCACACCACCTTCACCATCGCCGCCAACGACCTGCAGCGCGACACGCTGTTGCCGGCGCTGGCACTCCGGCTCAATGAACAGGCACCGGGCGTGGTCCTGCGGGTGATTCCGTCCAACGTGCCCACGCTTGACATGCTGCGGCACGACCAGTGCCAGTTGGTGATCAGCCCACGACCGCCCGAAGGCAGCGACATTTTTCAGAAGCGTTTGTTCGAAGACCGCTACCGCGTGTTCTACGACGCCCAGGTACGCGAAGCCCCGCGCACCAAGGCAGAGTATCTCGCGGCCGACCACGTCACCGTGGTGTACGAACCCCAGCGTGCGCTGGACCTGGACAACGATCTGGCCAGGCGCGGCGTGCTGCGCCGCTTCACCGTGCTGGTGCCGGGCTTTGCGGGTCTGCCGCCTTTCATTCGGGGGTCGCGGCGCCTGGCCACTGCGCCTGGGCTGCTGCAGATGCACCTGATGCAGGGACTGGCCAGCGCCAAGGTGCCACTGCCCTGCCCCACCTTGCCCATGTACATGATCTGGCACCGCCGCCACCAGGACGACGCAGCCCATCGCTGGCTGCGCGAACAGCTGGTTGCGCTGGCGCCGGACGCAACGGCGCAGATGCCGCAAACCGTGCGCTGAACATCACGCAGCAGGCGCGCGCTGCGCCTCGCGCCAGCGCTGCGGGCTCAGGCCCGTGCGGCGTTTGAAAAAGCGCGAGAAGTAGGCTGGGTCTTCAAAGCCCAGTTCCAGCGCCAGACTGGCGGCAGGCGCGGCGATGTACACCAGCCGCCGACAAGCTTCGCGTGTGAGCCGTTCGTGCACCAGCTCCAGCGCACTGCGCCCGCTGCCCGCGCGCACCAGGCGGTTGAGCCGCTGGATGGAAAGCCCGAGGTGCGAGGCATAGCGCTCCATGGGCCAATGCTCCAGAAAGTGCTGCTCCACCAGCAACAGGAAACGGGTGAAGAGCGCCTGGTGCGAATGGGCGTCGCTGCCTTCGCGTTGGCCCTGCGCGCTGGCGCGAGCCAGCCGCCAGACCACGGCACGCGCCAGCCACTGCACCACCGGCGCGTCGGCCGAGCCCGGCAAGGCAAACTCGGCCGCCAGTTCGCCGAGCTGCACGCTCAGCCGCTGCGCCTCGCCATCATCGGTTGAAAAATGCAAGATGCCAGGTGCCGAGAAGAGCGACCGGAACGCGTCACCCACGGCCTGGAAATCCCCCTCCACCAGAAAACGCGCACTGAGCGTGAGCACAAGACCGTCGGTTTCCGGTGCAAACACAAAGCCGTGCACCACCCCCGGCGGCGCCACGATGGCGGCAGGCCCGGTCACCGAAGCACGCCATTCGTCCAGCACCACCTCCGCCGATCCCCTTTGCAGCCAAAGAATTTGGTACAGCCCCTGGTGCACATGAGGCTCGATCTCCCAGTGGTAGAGGCGACTGCGCGACTGCACGTCTTCGATGTGCAGCATCTCCTGGCCGGGCGTTGCGGCCTCGCCGTAGAGCGCAAAGCGCGGGATGACGGCAGGCTGGCCGCGCGGCGGTCGGACGCGCGAGGGAGAATTTTTCGTTTGCGGCATGGCGGCTCACATTGATCGAAAAGTACAAGAATTATCCCTGCTATGTGCAGTGCCAATGCACGCCACAAAGCCTACAGTTCAGTTCGCATTCCACCCCACAGGAGACAAGAGATGCCGCTGGACCGCTTCCACTTCGACCCGTATTCCCCGGCCATCGACGCCGACCCCTTCCCCTACTACAAGCACCTGCGCGACGAAGCCCCCTGCTTCTGGAGCGAGGAAGCCCAGATGTGGATCCTCTCGCGCTACGCCGACATCGTCTCCGCCGGCCAGGACTGGCAGACCTACTCCAGCGCCAGCGGCAACCTCATGACCGAGTTGCCCGGCCGCGCCGGCGCCACCCTCGGCAGCTCCGACCCACCGAAGCATGACCGCCTGCGCGGCCTCATTCAGCATGCCTTCATGAAGCGCAACCTGCTGGCGCTGGAAGAGCCCATCCGCGACGTGGCCAGGCTGGTGTTCGGCCAGTTGAAAGACGCGAAGCAGTTTGACTTCAAGGATGTGTCGTCACAGTTCACGGTGAAGGTGCTGATGGCCGCGCTCGGCCTGCCCATGGGCGAAGATGCGCTGGTGCCCGAACACGAAGTGCGCGAGAGCGCCGTGCTCATGGTGCAGAGTGACGCGCGCACCCGTGCCAAAGGGCCGGAGCACATCGCCGCCTACAACTGGATGCAGGAATACGCCAGCAAGGTGATCGCGATCCGCCGTGCCGAACCCTGCAACGACCTGATCAGCAACTTCGCATTGGCCGAGATCGACGGCGACCGGCTGGACGACCGCGAGGTGCTGCTGACCACCACCACGCTGATCATGGCCGGCGTGGAATCGCTGGGCGGTTTCATGATGATGATGGCCTACAACCTCGCCAGCTTCGACGAAGCCCGCCGTGCCGTGGTGGCCAAGCCTGAACTGCTGCCCGACGCGGTCGAAGAAAGCCTGCGCTTCAACACATCGGCCCAGCGCTTCCGCCGCCGCCTGATGAAAGACGTGACCCTGCACGGCCAGACCATGAAGGAAGGCGATTTCGTCTGCCTGGCCTACGGCAGCGGCAACCGCGACGAGCGCCAGTACCTCAACCCCGACGTGTACGACATCAGCCGCAAGCCGCGTGGCCACCTCGGTTTTGGCGGCGGCGTGCACGCCTGCCTGGGCACAGCCATCGCGCGCCTGGCGGTGAAGATCGCCTTCGAGGAATTCCACAAGGTCGTGCCTGACTACAAGCGTGTGGCTGACCAGCTTCCCTGGATGCCCTCCAGCACCTTCCGCAGCCCGCTGGTGCTCGAACTCAAGGCCGTCTGATCGCCTGACCTGACCACCGCGCTGCCTCCAACCGGGCAGCGCCTTTTTGCATTCCGGAGACACCATGGCAAACATCACCTTCATCGAGGCCAACGGCCAATCCACCACCCTCAACCTCGCGGATGGCTGGAGCCTGATGCAGGGCGCCACCGCCAACGGCGTGGACGGCATCGTGGGCGAATGCGGCGGCTCCTGCGCCTGCGCCACCTGCCACTGCTACGTGGACGAGCTGCTGGCCGGCGTGCTGCCTGCGCCCTCACAGGGCGAGCTGGACATGTTGGAAAACGTGGTGGCCGAGCGCCGCCCCAACAGCCGCCTCGCCTGCCAGATCAAGGCCAGCCCCGCGCTGGAAGGCGGCGTGGTGCACCTGCCGGAGTGCCAGGAATGAGCGCAGAAGCGGCCGTGGCCGGCATCGTGATTGTCGGCGCGGGCCAGGCCGGCGTGATGACCGCCGAAGCCCTGCGCAGCGGCGGCTTTGAGGGCGCCATCACCCTGCTGGGCGACGAAGCTTATGGCCCCTACCACCGCCCGCCCCTCTCCAAGGCCTGGATGGCCGGCGAGATCGAAGCGGCCCAGTTGGTGATGCGCGCGCCCGAGATGCTGGCGCGCAAGCACATCGATCTGCGCACAGGTGTGACCGTCAAGGGAATCGACCGCGACGCCAAGAACGTGATCCTCGGCGATGGCACCATCCTGCCCTACACCGGCCTGGTGCTCGCCACCGGCAGCACACCACGCGCCCTGACCTTGCCCGGCGGCGACGCGCCCGGCGTGCTGGCCCTGCGCACGCGCGACGACGCCAGCGCCATCGCCGACCGCCTGTCCTCGTGCATCGAACAGCAACGCCCGGTGGTCGTGATCGGCGGCGGCTTTATCGGCCTGGAAGTGGCGGCCACCGCGCGCAAGAAAGGCTTGGCCGTCACTGTGCTCGAAGCCGCGCCGCGCCTGCTCGGCCGCGTGCTCGCGCCGGTGTTGAGCGACTGGTACGCCGGCTTGCACCGCAGCCACGGCGTGCAGCTGATGCTGGGTGCGCAGGTCGCCGCCATCGAGACCGGCGCAGACGGCGCGGTCAGCGGCCTGAAGCTGGCCGACGGCAGTGTCGTGCCCGCGGGCCTCGTGGTGGTCGGCATCGGCGTCAGTGCCAACGACCAGCTCGCCCAGGCTGCCGGGCTCGAATGCGACCGCGGCATCGTGGTCGACGCATGCTGCCGCACCAGCGACCCGCTCATCGTGGCCGCCGGCGACTGCACCGCGCGCCGCCTGCCTGACGGCAGCCTGCTGCGGCTCGAATCGGTGCAGAACGCCACCGAACAGGGCAAGAGTGCCGCCGCTGCACTGCTCGGCCAGGACCGCCCCTTCACCGCCACGCCCTGGTTCTGGAGCGACCAATACGACAAGAAGCTGCAGATGGCGGGCCTGTCCATGGGCGCTGACGACTGGGCCATACGGGGAAAGATGAACGGCGACATGGCCGCCGGCACGTTCACTGTCTACCACTTCAAGGGCAACCAACTCATCGCCGCCGACAGCGTCAACGCCAGCAAGGATCACCTGTTGGTGCGCAAGCTGCTGGATGCAGGTGTGTCGCCCACGCGCGAGCAGGCGGGCGATGTGGGCTTTGATCTTGCGAGCTTGCTGGTGAAGTAAACGGCTGCACGAGTTTCAGCCTTCGCGGGGTTTCACCACCAGCTCCGCGTAGCCGGTGGCGGCATCCGCCTCACGCGTGAATACCCATTCGGGCAACAGAGCCAGCAAGACCTCGGCCGTGGTGCGCACCCGGCAACCCGGCGCCACATGACCACCAAACACTTCGCCCTTGGCGTTTGCCACCGCCATGTGCAGGTGCGAATGCCCCTGCCCGGCATTGCCCGCCGCCCCCACTCCCACCGTGCCCGACAGGCTCAGGATTTCCGATTCACCGCGAATGAGCAAGGGCTCGTTGGCTCCGGCGAACCGGATGCGCGCATCGACCAGGCTGCCGATGCCAGAGAGCACGAATGCGGCCTGGCAACCTTGCTCGCGCACGGCGGCTTCGAGGGACTCGCGCAGATCCTGGCCGGGCTTGAGGCGGAGTGGAAAGGTTTTCATGACGGTGTTTCCAGCAAGGAAGGCGACCAACGCCTGAACGACGCGACGCTCCATGAGTTGCCACGCAATGTGCCAAGGTACCCAAAAACAATGAATCGAATCAAAGCACTTCGACAGCCCGATCTGGCTCCACCAATGCCCCCAGCGCCGTGACCCCTACCGGCGACGCCGACAGCCAGGGCAACACATACGTCCGTTTCGCCAACCCGCCCGCAATCCGCTCGGTCTGCCGGATTTCGCCTTGCAGCCGCGCCTGCAGCAGCGGGTCTGTGGTGCCGGTGGCGGCGATGCTTTTGTTGATGACCCAGGCCCAGGGTTCGATCCTGGCGCGGCGCAGGTCGTCTTGCAGTGCGGCGGCTTGTGTGACGGGGGTGGTCTCGGGCAGGGTGACGATGATGACGCGGGTCATGGTGGTGTCCTGCAGGCGCATGAGCGGGGTGATGATGTGCAGGCCCTTGCTTTCCGGGTTGGTTTCTGTCTTGCCTTCGTACTGCTGCACCATCTGCCGGTGGTAGGCGCCGGTGGCGTCCATGAGCAGCAGGCTGTGGCCGGTGGGCGCGGTGTCCAGCACCACGAACGAGCTGCGCGCTTCGTTGACCACACGGCTGAAGGCGTGGAACACGGCCACCTCTTCGGTGCAGGGTGATTGCAGGTCTTCGAGCAGCAAGGCCTTGCCTTGTTCGTCCAGATCCTTGCCTTTGCTGGCCATGATCTTGGTGATGTAGGCGGTGGTCTCTGCCTTGGGATCGATGCGGCCGACTTTCAGGCCTTCCAAGCTGCCGTTCAGGGTGTCGGCCACATGGGCGGCCGGGTCGGTGGTGGTGAGGTGCACGCTGTGGCCGCGCTGCACCAGGCCCACGGCGAGTGCAGCGGCGATGGTGGTTTTGCCCACGCCGCCTTTGCCCATGACCATGATGAGGCCGTGGCCGATGGCGGCGAGTTCGTCAGCCAGGCGGCTCAGGGGTTCGGCGGGCAAGGTTTCGTTTGCGGTCGAGCGCTGGGCAGGCCCGTCGACAGGCTGACTGCCAGCTGCTGAAGGTGCTGCGCCGCCGAGCAAAGCGCGCAGCGCGGGCAGGCCCACAGTGTCAAAGGCGCGCAGGGGCACTTCGTCGCGCGGAAGCTTGGCGAGAGCATCCGGCATGGTAGCCAGAGCCTCACGCCCCAGTGCTTCGATAGCGTTGGCGACCGGATCGCCGGGGTCGGTGGCGTGAAACACGCCGTTGATGGCGAGGCGTTGGTTGGCCAAGCCCAGGGTGCTGAGTTCTTCGGCGGTGCGGGCGGCTTCCTGCATGGGGCGGGGGTCTGGTCGGGTGACGAGCACCACGGTGGTCAGTGCGGGATCGCTCAGCGTCTGCAGGGCGGCGTTGAAGCGCGCTTCCTGCATCTTGAGCCCGGAATGTGGCCCCAGGCACGATGCGCCGCGGTCGTTTCCGGCGAGGAAGCCGGTCCAGGCCTTGGGCAGGCTGAGCAGGCGCAGGGTGTGGCCGGTGGGCGCGGTGTCGAAAACGACGTGTTCGTAGCCACCATCGACGCCCTCGCCCGCCAGCAGCGCGGCAAACTCGTCGAACGCGGCGATCTCGGTGGTGCACGCACCTGACAACTGCTCGCGCACGGTCTGGCGATCCTCGTCGGTGGCGCCGGCTTCAAGTTGCGCCAGCACGCGCTGGCGGTAGGCTTCGGCAGCGGCATCGGGGTCGATGTTGATGACCGACAACCCCGCCACGCCAGGCACATCCACCGGCTGGTTGGACAGCGTGATGCCCAGCATGTCGTCGAGGTTGGACGCGGCGTCGGTACTCACCAGCAGCACGAGCTTCCCGGCATCGGCAATGGCAATGGCTGTCGCGGTGGACAAGGAGGTTTTGCCCACGCCGCCCTTGCCGGTGAAAAACAGGAAGCGGGTGGGTGCGGTAGCAAAACCAGGCAATGTGGTGGTGTTCATGGATGCAGCATGGCACGGCCTGCGCTGGCGCGGGCTGACCCTCATCAAGCCGGCGACGAATGGAGTCACTCAGCCCGGCGGAAGCGTGACCGTCACCGCCAGACCAGGCTTGGCATTGCGCACCGCGAACGTGCCCCCGTGCGCCTGCGCCACCAGACGGCACAGGTACAAGCCCAGCCCCACGCCACCGGCGGCACGGGTGCGCGCTGTGTCGGGGCGGAAGAAGGCTTGTGCCAGCTGGGGCAACTGGTCGTCGGGCACGCCGGGGCCGTGGTCGCGCACTTCCAGTTCAACCCCCTGCCCGTCCACACCGTGGGGGCGCAGGTGCAGCTCCACCGCTTGTGGGGCGCCGGCGCTGTGGCGCAGTGCGTTGTCGAGCAGGTTGCGCAGCAGCAGGCGCACGCGGGTGCGGTCCAGTGCAATGGTGGGCACGTCCGGTGCGGCGTGCACGGTGATGCTGTGGGCGGCGGGCTGGGTGGTGGCGAGTTCTTCGATGAGTTCGTAGGCCAAAGCCACGGGATCGGTGGGTTCGCGGTGCAGGGCCTGGTGGCGCCCCGCCAGGCGCTCGCTTTCCAGCAGGTCGCTGATGAGCCGCGCCATCTCGGCCAAGTCGCGCAGCAGGGCCTGACGCTGGGCCAGTACCTCGGGCGTTTCGGGTAGCAGTTCGGTGTTCAGCCTTGCGCGTGTGAGCGGGCTGCGCAGTTCGTGGCTGATGGCCAGCAGCAGTGCGCGCTGGGCTTCGAGCATCTGGTGGATATCGTGGCCCATGGTGTTGATGGTGGCGGCCAGCTCGCCCAGCTCGTCGGGCCGCTTCGGGTGCTTCACGGGAATGGGCACGCCGAATTCGCCGGAGCCAAAACGCAGGGCGCCCTGGCGGATGTCGTCCAGCGGACGCAGCAGGCGGCGCACATACAGGAACGCCAGCAGCGTGAGCACCAGCAGTGCGGCGAGTGTGTAGCCAATCACCTTGGGCCGCTTCTTGAGGGTGGCTTCGTCCATGCCAAAGGAAATGCGGTGCCCGTCGGCCGTCTGGCGCACCAGCAGCGGCTCCCAGTCGGGTTCGTCGTCCCAGGCTCTGCGCCCACGGTCATTGCCGCGTTCCTTGCGCCAGTAGGGCTCGGCTTGGTCGGGGTGTGAGCGCCAGTTGACGATCGGCCCGGTGATGTCCACGGTGATGGGCAGGCGGTTCATCACGGCCTGGGCGCGTTCAATCTGCGGTGGTCCGCCAGCTGGCGCGATGTCGGTGGCCAGTCGATCCACATAGTCCATGAGCAATGGTCTCGCCGCTTCGCGCCAGCCCATGGAAAACGCCTTTTGTGCACCGCTGATGAACGTAAAAGCCACGCCCATGGCCAGCAGCAGAAACACCAGCATCAGCCGCAGCTTGAGCGAGCAGCGCAGCGCGTGCAGGGCGCGGCGGTACCAGGGCAGCTTCAATGAGGGCTTCACTGCGAGAGCCGGCGCAGTGCCAGGGAATAGCCAGCGTTGCGCAGTGTCTTGATGCAGTCCAGCGGTTCAAGTTTCTTGCGCAGGCGGCTCACCACGATGTCGACCGCACGGGTATAGAGCTCGGCGTCGTGTCCGCGCAGCTGGTTCAGGATGTCGTCGCGACTGAACACGCGACCCGCCTCGCGTGCGAGCAGGAGCAACAGGTCGAATTCGGTGCTGGTCAGGTCCAGCGCCTGACCCTGGCGCAGCACGCTGCGCTGGGTGGGGTCGATGGTGAGACCTTCAAAAGCCAGCACCCCGGGTGCCTGCGCGGTTGCCGGACCATTGTGGCCATTGCGACGGCGCAGCACGGTCTGGATGTGCGCCACCAGTTCGCGCGGCTCGAAGGGTTTGGGCAGGTAGGCATCGGCGCCGAGTTCCAGGCCCACCACACGGTCCATCACATCGCCGCGCGCGGTGAGCATGACGATGGGAATGTCGCTTTCCTTGCGGATGGTGCGGCAGAGTTCAAAGCCGTCCATCTCGGGCAGCATCACGTCCAGAATGGCGGCGTCGAACCCGCCACTGCGCAGCCGGGCCAGGCCGTCGCTGGGGCGCAGCGCGTGGCTCAGCTCCAGCTCAAAGCGCTGGAAGTAAGTGGCCAGCGGTGGCCCCAGTTGTTCATCGTCATCGATCAGCAAAACGCGGTGCATGCGGCATTCTCACATCACCCGGCCGGCCGCAGCGCCACAGAGTGCGCGATGGCGCATGATCAGGCGGCGCACGCGGCGCTGGTCGGTCAGGTCCATCGCGTCGTAGCGGTCGGCGGTGGCCAGCAGTTCGGGCAGCACGGGCACCGCAGCGCCTGGGGCCAGCCGCGACAGTCGTGACCACAGCCACAAGGCATGTTCACGGTCGAAGCGCGGGCCCCACACCATGGCCAATACTTCTTCGTGCGGGTTGGGCACCTGCGCAAGCAGGGCCGGGCCGTGCTCGCGCAGGGGGCGCGCTATGGGCAACAAAGCGGGCGACATGGCGTGCCGCCTCAGCCGCGTTTCCACCAGCCGCGGCGCTTCTCCATCTTCTCGCGCACCTGGGCTTGCTGTGTGGGGGTGAGGCTGTCGTAGAAATCGGCCATGGCGGCGATCACGCGCGGACCACCGGCCTGCACGGCCTGGGTCTTTTGCTCCAGCAAAGTCTGTGCACGGGTGCGGTCGAACTTCTCGCCTGCGATGAGGGCCTGCATTTCGGCGCGCGGGTTGGCGGTGTCGCCGCGCAAAGCCTTGCGCTGTGCCAGCATCTCGTCGGCCAGCACGCCCAGCTTCTGCTTCTGCGCTTCGTTGAGTTCAAGTTTTTCGCTGACCTTTTGGATGGCCTTGCCGCGCATTTCGGTGATGCGCTCTTCGCTCCAGCCGCCCCCGTGGCGGTGCTCGCCGCGAGAGCCGCAGGCGGTCAGGCCACCCACCAGAACGGTGGCGCTGAGGGCGCCGATGAAGGTGCGTTTGATCCAGGTTTTCATGACGGTTTCCTTGAATAGAAGGAGGGGTTGAACATGACCGTCATGGTGCCGGGTGGCGCTGTGCGCGTCGTCTCGCCGCCGTTTCGCTTTGTATCGTTTTTTTTCAGTGCCGGATCGCTCTCACCCTGGCCAGGTAGGCCTGCACATGCGCGCCCAGCCGCTCGGCCACCACGCGCCCGATGCGTGACAGCGGTCGATTGGCACTGATCACCACGGCCACCGTTTGGGCCTGCGCACTCTTGTCGCGCAGCGGTATGAAGCGCAGACTGCCGTCCAGGATTTCCGGGCCGGCATCGAGTTCGGACGTCAGCGCCACATGGCTGCCACTGCGCACCAGTGACTTCACCAACTGCAGCGAATTCGTCACCAAAGGCGGACGGGCCTCTTCCAGCAACCAGTTGTGGCGGCGCTCCAGGTAGCGCCGGATTGCCAGTGCACGGCTTTGCGCGGCCAGCGGCCAGGCGGCCACGTCCTTGAACGTGGCGTGCTTCTGCACCGCCAGCGGATGACCGGATGCCACCACACAGCCCAGCGGCAGGTCGGCGGTGCTGACGATGTGCAGGTCGCGGCCAGGCTTCACGTTGAAGGCCACGGTCAGGTCCACATCGCCGTCCTGCAGGTGGCGCAGCGCGTCGTCGGTATTGACCACCTCCACATCGAGCACCACGCCCGGGTATTCGGTGGCCACGGTGTGCACAAACTCCGGCATGAGGCCATTGGCGTGGCTGTCCATCACGGCCAGCCGCAGTTGCCCATGGCTCACCCCCTGCAGGTGCTGGATGTCGGACAGTGTGCGGTTCAGGTCGGCCCGCCAACGCAGCGACAGCGCCAGCAGCAACTCGCCCGCAGCGGTGAGCCGCATCCCGCGCGGCTGGCGTTCGAACAGGGGCACGCCCAGACTCTCTTCCAGCAACAGGATCTGCCGGTCGATGGCCGAGGCAGAAATGGACACCTCGCGCGCGGCGGCCTGCACCGAGCCGAGCTGGGCCACGGCCGTGAGGTAGCGCAAGGCCTTGGGATGCAACGGGCTCTGGGCAGGCATGCGGGTTCCTTGGCTGCGTTCTAAATATTAGGGATATGGGATGCAAATTATGCGCTGGACAGCAACACAGTCGAAGCCACAAACTGCACCCCGGAATGACCTCGAAACACCTGCCCCCCATTCATCTGGCCACGCTCAACACGCTGGACCAGGAAGCCTTCTGCGACCTGCTGGGCGGCGTGGTGGAACACTCGCCCTGGGTGGCCCGCCGGGCCTGGGGCGATCGCCCTTTCGCCAACCTGGACGCTCTGTACGACGCGCTGGCCCGCGCCATCCGACTGGCCCCGCGGTCGCAGCAACTGGCCCTGCTGCGCGTGCACCCGGAGCTGGCAGGCAGCGAGGCAACCGCAGGCACCATGACTGCCGACTCCAACAGCGAGCAGGGCCGACTGGGCCTGCTCGACCTGCACCCCGACGACGTGGCCCGCCTGACCGACCTGAACCGGCGCTACCGCGAACGCTTCGGTTTTCCCTATGTGGCGGCCATGCGGCTGCACGGCTCACTGGCCGACGTCTTCCGCAGCTTTGAACAACGCCTGCACAACGACCCGGAGACCGAACTCGCCGTATCGCTGCTGCAGGTTTGTGAAGTGATGCGCGGGCGTCTGGCACGCACCGTGCTGCTTGAAACCACCACCCACACCTTGTCCCTCGTTTCCACCCCCCTCAGGAGCCTTTCATGAAAACCAGCAAGCGCCAATTCATGCTGACCGCGGCCGCGATCGGCCTGCTCGCCATGGCCACCACCAGCGTGCAGGCCCAGACCTGGCCGCAACGGCCGATCCGCGTGGTGGTGACCTTCGCGCCGGGTGGCTCGTCGGACATCGTGGCGCGCCTGATCCAGCCAGGTCTGCAGGAGAAACTGGGCCAGCCCGTGATCGTGGAGAACAAGCCCGGTGGTGGCAGCACCATTGGCGGCTACGAGGTGGCCAAGGCTGCGCCGGATGGCTACACACTGCTGCTCTCAAACACCGCACCCATCAGCATCTCACCCTTCATGCTCGACAAACCCACCTACGACCCCATCAAAAGCTTCACGCACATCGCCTACATCGGTTCGGTGCCCAATGTGTTCGTGGTACACCCCTCGGTGCCGGCGCGCACCCTTCCCGAACTGGTGAAGTGGATCAAGGTGCAAAGCAAGCCCGTGAACTATGGTTCGGGCGGCGTGGGTTCCATCGGCCACATCGTGGGCGAGATGTTCAAGCAGCAGCAAGGGCTGAACATGGAGCATGTGCCCTACCGGGGATCAGGCCCCATGCACAGCGATCTGCTGGGCGGCACGCTGCAGTTCGCGGTGGACACACTGACGCAGAATGTGCCCTACATGAAAGACAAGCGACTCAATGGATTGGCGGTGACATCGCGCGCGCGCATGCCGCTGGCGCCCGATGTGCCCACGGTGGGCGAAGCGGGCTTTGCCACACTGCTGGCCGAGAACTTCCTGGGCGTGTCTGCCCCGGCCGGAGTGCCCCAAGAGGTGATCGACAAGGTGCACAAGGCGGTGAGCGAGGTCATCATGCAGCCCACCATCCTCAAACGCTTTGAAGAAATGGGCATTGCCGTGGACAAGATGAGCCAGCCGGAATTCGCGGCCTTCGTGGACAAGCAGGTGGCCGACTGGGGGCCGGCGGTGAAAGCCACCGGTGCCAAGCTGAACTGATGGGGGGCGGTATTTCCATTCACTGTGTGGACGTGGCCAACGGCAAGTTGGCGGTGGGCATGCGCGTGGAGCTTCGGCGGCTCTCGGCGCAAGGTGAACCCTTGTCGCCCCTGCTAGCCGAAGGATGCATTGCCGACAACGGCCTGCTGCAACACCCGGTGTTGATGAGCGAAGCCATCACCGCGGGTGGCTACGAGGTGATGTTCGACGTGGGCGGCTACTACCGGGCGCGCGGTGACGTCGTACCTTCACCGGCCTTCCTGGAGCGGGTGCCCTACCGCTTCCACATCGCTGACACGGCGCAGCACTACCACTTGCCGTTCAAGTTCACCGCCTGGGGCTTCTCGCTGTTTCGCGGCGGGGCGTGAGCCTGGGCACAATGGGCGCTTTCGCACCCTTCGGTGCCGGGAGCCTTTGCATGACATTTGGTGTTTTCTTGTCTCCGCGCACCTGGGTGCTGAGCCTGGCCGCATGTTTCAGCATTGCACTGTCCACCGCGCAGACACCTGCCAGCGAAGTGGCGGACTGCGCGGCAGAGGCGACGACACAGATGCAGCTCAACGCCTGCGCCCAGCAAGACTTCGAAGCCGCCAGCGCTGCCTACAGCGCCAGCTACCGCAAACTCTCACAAAGCGTGGGCAACAAGCAGCGGCAGTTGCTGCGACAGGTGCAGACCGAATGGATGCAGTTCCGCACCAAGGCTTGCGAGTTCGAACAGAACGCGGTGGCGGGAGGCAGTGCCGCACCCATGGTGCTCTGGCAGTGCCAGGCACGCATGACACGCGAACGCACGGCCGAACTGGAGCGCCACCTCAGCTGCGAAGAAGGTGACATCAGCTGTGTGAGGCCCGCGAGGTAGCTTGACCTCCGCAGCACCCCACACGGGGCGTCAAGCAAACACTTCCGTGTCCACTTCCCGGTTCGACTGGTCGTTGTATCGATTGCCGCTCACGGTCTGCTGATTGATCAGCGCGTCCAGCTTCACCAGGGTGGCGGCATCCAGCTTCACATCGCTTGCGCCCAGGTTGTCCTTCAGGTGGTCTTCGCGGGCGGTGCCGGGAATGGGCAGGATGTGCTCGCCCTGGTGGAGCAGCCAGGCAATGGCCAACTGGGCCGGGGTACAACCCACCTCATCGGCGATGGCCATGTAGGGCGGCAGCAACTTCAGGTTGGCCGCATGGTTCTCGGGCGAGAAGCGCGGCATACCGCGGCGGATGTCTTTGGGGTCGAGCGTGCTCACGTCGATGGGGCCGCACAGAAAACCGCGCGCCACCGGGCTGAAGGCCACGAAGGCGGTGCCCAGTTCGCGGCAGGCATCGAGCACGGCAATCTCGGGGTTTCGCGTCCACAGCGAATACTCGGTCTGCACGGCGGTGATGGGATGCACCGCATGCGCCTTGCGCAAGGTGGCGGCTGAGACCTCGCTCAGTCCGATGGTCTGGATCTTGCCCGCGCGCACCAGGTCAGAAAGCGCGCCCACGCTGTCTTCGATGGGCACCTGTTTGTCCCAGCGATGCAGGTAGTAGAGGTCGATCACATCGGTGCGCAGTCGCTTCAAAGCGGCTTCGCAGGTGGCCCGAAGCGTGGCCGGGCGGCCGTCGATCACGCGCACCAGCTTGCCGTCGCCCGCCACGTCTACGCCCTGCATGCCGCATTTGCTGGCGAGCGTGAACTGAGAGCGATGCTTTGACAGCGCTTTGCCCACCAGCGTTTCGCTGGCGCCAAAGCCGTAAAGCGCTGCGGTGTCGAAGTGGGTTACCCCCTGATCCAGCGCGGCCAGCAGCAGGCGCTCGGCTTGCGCTTCGGACACGGGGGCGCCGTAGGCATGGCAGATGTTCATGCAGCCCAGGCCGATGGCGCTGACGGTGAAGGAGCCGAGTTGACGTTGTTGCATCAGTGGATATTCCGGTAAGCAGGCCTGAGGGTTCAGAGGACCTGGAGGTTATTGACAAAAATGAGTTCACAGGCGCCAGCGCCAGTGTCGTCGCGCGTAAGCGAGCTGCGCCAGAAGAATCCGTCCGGGCTTCTGGCTTCCACCAGCCAGCCTTCGATGCGCACCACCTGCCCCACACGCACCGATTTGAGTCGACGTTCGATGGCTTTGTCGGCAGGGATCATGTGCATGTTGGCACTGGAGCGTTCGATGTCACGCTGGGGAACCGGCAGGGTCTTGCCGCGCCAGAAGTAGAAGCGGCCACTTTGTGAAATGTCGATGTGCTGGAGCACTTCGCTGTCAGACATGGGGCCCCAGCCCAGCGCCAGGTCCACGGGTGAGAGGCTGGCTTCGCGGTCGAACCGGTATTCTTCGACGCCCAGCACGCGCGCCTGGATCGAGAAATCATGCAGCGGCGTCACGCGGAAGCCATTGAAATCAAACGCATCTTGCCTGGTACCGCCCTGCCGAGGCACCTCGGCCGCCAGCACACCGGCGGGCGGTTTCACCGGCCGGGAGGCCTGGTGCTGGTAGGCGCCAAAGGCGACCGCAGCGATGAAAAAAGCGGCTTTCCAGTTCATGAGGTGGTCCACATACGGCGCTCATTGTCGCCGCCCATAGCCCACCCCGTTCGCGACGCTCAGCCTGCGTTGAGCTGCTGCTCCAGCTGGTGCAGCACCTGGTAGCAGTTGAACACTTGCGCCACGCTGGAATTGGGTTCGCGCCCTTCCTTGATCGCGGCAAAAAACTCGCGATCCTGCAGTTCGATGCCGTTCATGCTCACCGCTACCTTCGACACGTCGATCTTTTCTTCCTTGCCATTGAACAGGTCGTCGTAGCGCGCGATGTAGGTGGCCGTGTCACCGATGTAGCGGAAGAAAGTGCCCAGCGGGCCGTCGTTGTTGAAGCTCAAGCTGAGCGTGCAGATGGCGCCGCTGGCGGCCTTGAGCTGGATGCTCATGTCCATGGCGATGCCCAGCGCGGGATGGATCGGGCCCTGGATGGCGTTGGCTTGAACAATGGGGCTACCGCACTGGTAGGCGAACAGATCCACCGTGTGGGCGGCGTGGTGCCACAGCAAGTGGTCGGTCCAGCTGCGTGGCTGGCCCAGCGCATTGGTGTTGGTGCGGCGGAAGAAGTAGGTTTGCACATCCATTTGCTGGATGTTGAACTTGCCCGCCGTGATCTCGTTGTGCACGTACTGGTGGCTGGGGTTGAAGCGGCGGGTGTGGCCGCACATAGCCACCAGGCCGGTCTGCTTCTGCAGGGCCACCACTTCTTCGGCGCCCTTGAGGCTGTCAGCCAGCGGGATTTCCACCTGCACGTGTTTGCCGGCTTTCAGGCAAGCAAGGGTCTGCTCGGCGTGCATCTGCGTGGGGGTGCAGAGGATCACGGCGTCCAGCTCTTTCAGCGCCAGGCTGTCGGCCAGATCGGTGGTGACGTGTTTGATGCCGTACTTGTCAGCCACCTCTTTGGTCTTGTCGAGGTCGCGACTGATGAGCGAGATCACCTCCACACCGTCGATGTTCTTGATGCCGTCCAGGTGCTTGATGCCGAAAGCGCCAGCGCCGGCGAGGGCGACTTTGATGGTCATGGTTCAGTTCTCCTGTTTGAGGGGATTGACGCCCTCTCCTTTTGGGAGAGGGCGTAAGAGATGTCAGCTGTTCTCGAGGATGAGGTGCCCCACCGCGGTGTTGCTCGCAGGCACATGGTAGAAGCGCTGCGCCACCTTCGGCTTGGCGCCACCGGCCACATCGGCCATGGCGCCGCGAGCGATCAGCCACATCACCAGCTCAATGCCTTCGCTGCCCGCTTCGCGCACGTAGTCGATGTGCGGAATGCTGGCAGCGGCTTCGGGGTCGTTGATGAGCTTGTCGAGAAAGGCGTTGTCGAAGTCCTTGTTGATGAGGCCGGCGCGCGGCCCCTGCAACTGGTGGCTCATGCCGCCGGTGCCCCAGATGTGCACATTGAGGTCTTCGTCGAAACTCTCCACCGCCTTGCGGATGGCCTGGCCCAGGTTGTAGCAGCGACGGCCACTGGGCACCGGGTACTGCACCACGTTGACTGCGAACGGGATCACCGGGCAGGGCCAGGCTTCGGGCTGGCCACACATCAGGCTCAGCGGCACGGTCAGGCCATGGTCCACGTCCATCTTGTTGACGATGGTGAGGTCAAAGTCCTGCTGGATCACGCTCTGCGCGATGTGCGAGGCCAGGTCAGGATGGCCGATGACCTTGGGCACCGGGCGCGGCCCCCAGCCTTCGTCAGCCGGCTGGAATTCGGCCGCCGTGCCGATGGCGAAGGTGGGAATCATCTCCAGACTGAAGGCGGTGGCGTGGTCGTTGTAGACCAGAAAGACGACATCGGGCTTGTTGTCCTTCATCCACTGCTTGCCGAACTCGTAGCCCTGGAAAACAGGTTGCCAGTAAGGCTCCTGCGTTTTGCCCAGGTCGAGCGCAGCGCCAATGGCCGGGACGTGCGAGGTGTAGACGGATGCGGTGATGCGTGCCATGTCAGTTGCCCTTGTTCGAGAATGCTTTGCCTGCGGCACCCTGGGGTTGGCGGTGCGCCTGCGCGTCGCCGTCTTCACCCACCACGCGGTTGCCCTCGGCAGAACGGCCGCCAGCGATCATCATGTTGCGGTACTCCTCTTCGCTCATGCCGGTCATGGAGCCTGCCATCTGCTGGAAGCTCTTGCCGTCGGTGGCGCCGATCTTGGCCAGGAAGTAGATGTTGCCGCCCAGGCGGATGCACCAGTTGAGGTCACGCGCGAGCACCGCCTGCTTCTGCTCCTCGGTCATGGCCCACTGGTCCAGGTAGGCGCGCTCGTCGGCCTTGAATTTTTCGCGGTTCTCGGCCTTCATGAGGCTCATGCAGAACTGGTTGAGCCAGTAGCCCTTGCGGGACTGCTCGGCGTCGAAGATAGTCGTGCCGGGCACGTCCTTGTAGGGTTTGTCGAGTGCCATGTCAGTTTTCCTCCGGCCAGTAAAGGCGCATGGGGTTGTCCACCAGCAGTTTTTTCTGCAATTCAGCCGTTGTCGCGATGTGCGGAATGAAATCGACCAGCAGGCCATCGTCGGGCATGTGGTCTTTCAAGTTGGGATGTGGCCAGTCGGTGCCCCAGAGCACGCGGTCCGGGAACTCTTCGACCACCTTGCGCGCAAAGGGCACCACGTCCTGGTAGGCCGCCTGTTCACCGTTCAGTGCTTTGGGGCCGGCCACAGACAGGCGCTCCGGGCAGCTCACCTTGCTCCACACATTGGGGTGCTGGCGCATGAACTTCAGGAACAGCTCGAACTCGGGGCCGTCCACGGGCTTGCTCACATCGGGCCGGCCCATGTGGTCGACCACCACGGTGGTGGGCAGCGCGGTGAAGAAGTCCCACAGATCGGGCAGGTCCACCGCTTCGAAGTAGATCACCACATGCCAGCCCAGCTTCTGGATGCGCGCGGCGATTTCCATCAGTTCGTCCTTGGGCGTGAAATCCACCAGGCGCTTGACGAAGTTGAAGCGCACACCACGCACGCCCGCTTCGTGTAGTGATTGAAGGTCCTCATCGCTGATGCTGCGACGGACCGTGGCCACACCCCGCGCCTTGCCCTTGCTGTGCACCAGCGCGTCGACCATGGCACGGTTGTCGGCACCATGGCAGGTGGCCTGCACCACCACATTGCGCGCAAAGCCCAGGTGGTCGCGCAACGCGTACAGCTGCTGCTTGCTCGCGTCGCAAGGGGTGTATTTGCGCTCGGGCGCGTAGGGAAATTCAGCCCCGGGGCCGAAGACGTGGCAATGCGCATCCACGCTGCCAGCCGGTACCTGGAAGCGCGGCTTGCTGGGGCCCTCAAACCAGTCAAGCCAGCCTGCAGTCTTGGTGAAGTCGCCCGATGTCGGTTTCGTCATTTGCTGATCCCTGGGAGTGAGGTGAATTTTTCAAGAAACACCGCGGAACCGGCTTTGCCGGGCCGCTGGTGTTGCCCCCTGGAAGGGGGTCGCGCGCAGCGCGGCGGGGGTCAGTCAATATATTTGAGGCCGGCCGCAGCCAGCGGCTCGCGCATCTTGTACATGTCCAGTCCCAGCACACCGCTGGCAAGTTTGGCGCGCTTCTCGCCTTCAAAGCTTTCGCGCTTCTGGGCAGCCTCCAGCGTGGCCGCAGCGCGTGCGGCGGGCACACAGACCACACCATCGTCGTCGGCCACGATCACATCACCCGGTGTGACCAGCATGCCGGCACACACGATGGGAATGTTCACCGAGCCCAGTGTGGCCTTGATGGTGCCCTTGCTGCTGATCGCCTTGCTCCAGACAGGAAAGTTCATCTCCTGCAGCGTTTTCACGTCGCGCACGCCGGCATCGATGATCAAGGCGCGCGCGCCGCGGGCCTGGAAACTGGTGGCCAGCAGGTCGCCGAAGTAGCCGTCGGTGCATTCAGCGGTGACCGCCGCCACCACGATGTCGCCGGCCTGGATCTGCTCTGCGGCCACGTGCATCATCCAGTTGTCGCCGGGTTGCAGCAACACAGTCACGGCCGTGCCGCTGACCTGCACGCCCGGGTAGATGGGGCGCATGTAGGGCTTGAGCAGGCCGACGCGGCCCATGGCTTCGTGCACGGTGGCAGAGCCCAGGGCGGCGAGCCCGTCTGCGGCTGCGCGGTCTGCGCGGGTGATGTTGCGGTAAACAACGCCGAGTTCGTACATGTTCAGTCTCCTGTTGTCGATTTCCCCTCTCCCCTTGGGGAGAGGGTCAGGGTGAGGGTGTTGGCGTGCCGAGAACCCTCACCCCAGCCTCTCCCCAAGGGGAGAGGGAGTTAAGTCCGTTCCTTCAATGACCTTTGGCTTTGAGGCGCGCATCCAGCCGTGAGAACACACGGCGCACATTGCCTTCATAGATCTGGTGCTTGTCCTCCGCGCTCAGGATGGTGGATGCCTCGATGTAGCGCTTGGTGTCGTCGTAGTAGTGGCCGGTGGTGGGATCGATGCCACGCACCGCGCCGATCATTTCGGAGGCGAACAGCACGTTCTTCACCGGGATCACGGTGTTGAGCAGGTCGATACCGGGCTGGTGGTACACGCAGGTGTCGAAGTACACGTTGTTCATGAGGTGTTCGCTGAGCAGCGGCTTCTTCATTTCCTGGGCCAGGCCACGGAAGCGGCCCCAGTGGTAGGGCACGGCGCCGCCGCCATGGGGAATCAGGAACTTCAGTGTGGGGAAGTCCTTGAACAGATCACCCTGGATCAGCTGCATGAAGGCAGTGGTGTCAGCGTTCAGGTAATGCGCGCCGGTGGTGTGGAAGCAGGCGTTGCAGCTCGTGCTCACGTGGATCATGGCCGGCAGGTCGTGCTCCACCATCTTCTCGTAGATGGGGTACCAGTGTTTGTCGGTCAGTGGCGGGCTGGTCCAGTGGCCGCCGGACGGATCGGGGTTCAGGTTGATGCCCACGGCACCGTATTCCTTCACACACTTTTCAAGTTCCGGAATGCAGGTGGCCGGGTCCACGCCGGGGCTTTGCGGCAGCATGGCCACGGGCACGAAGTGATCAGGGAACAAGGTGGAGACGCGATAGCACAGCTCGTTGCAGATGGCGGCCCAGGTGCTGGAGACGTTGAAGTCGCCGATGTGGTGCGCCATGAAACTGGCGCGCGGGCTGAACAGCGTGATGTCGCTGCCGCGCTCCTTCATCAGCTTGAGCTGGTTGGTCTCGATGGACTCGCGCAGCTCGTCGTCGCTGATCTTCAGGTCGGCCACCTTCGGCATGGCGGCCGGGTCCTTGATGCCGGCGATCTGCGCGTTGCGCCAGTTTTCCAGCGCCTTGGGGGCCGTGGTGTAGTGACCGTGACAGTCGATGATGAGGCTCATGTTGTCTCCAGGGTGAATGGTGTGTGTTCAGGCCGGCTCCATGCCCTGACGCTTTTTGGCATCCATCGCCTCCGGCGAGGCCATGAAGGCGATGAAGGCACGGGCCGCGTCGGGCTGGCTGGCTGTGCAGCAGATGGCCGCCGAAAAAGTGGTGGTGATCTGGATGGCGTCGGGCAAGGGTCCGAGCAAGGTGATGCCGTCGACATGCAGCAGCTCACTGAGCTGCTGGAAACCCAGCTCCACCTCGCCTCGCGCCACCAGCGTGCCCACGGGTACGCCGGGCGGAGCCTGCACGATGCGCTCACGCAGCACATCGGCCAGGCCCCAGCGCTCAAACAGTCTGGCCAGTGCGACGCCGCTCGGGCCAGTGGAATAGCTCAGACTGCGAGCGGTCAGCACGGCCTGGCGCACGGCGGCCTCGGAACTGATGTCGGGCTCCGGCGCGCCGGCCTGCACGGCCAGCGCAACGCCGGAGCGCACCAGATCCACGCGGCTGCCCGGCAATACCTTGCCGGCGGCTTCAAGCTTGTCGATTGCGTCCGACGCCAGCACCACCAGATCAAAGGGCTCGTCAGCCGCCACGCGCCGCGCTGCATCCACACCGCCCACCGATTCGATGGAGATGGCAGGTGCAGAAGGCTGCTGTTGGGCGTAGGCAGCGATCAGGTCGGCCAGGACCAGTCGGGTGGCCATGGAAGAAATCCCGCGCAGGGCGGACACAGCGGTGTCGGACATGCGTTGCATTGTGCTCACCTCAGGGAAACCTACAAGCGGAATACCGTACTATTAGCCATTCCTGTTTGATATAGCTCCCCGTCCATGGACCTCAAGCAACTGGCGTACTTCGTCCGCGTGGCCGAACTGGGCAGCTTCACCAAGGCGTCTCAGGCGCTGGATGTGGCGCAGCCCGCGCTCTCGCGGCAGGTGCGCCTGCTGGAAGTGGAACTGCGGCAGAACCTGCTGGTGCGCAACGGCCGCGGCGCCACGCCCACTGAAGCGGGGCGGCTGTTGCTGGAGCACGGGCGCGGCATCCTGCATCAGGTGGAGCGCGCGCGCGAAGAACTGGGCCGTGTGCGCGGCTCGCTGGCCGGGCGCGTGGCCATCGGCCTGCCACCCAGCCTGGCACGGGTGCTCACGGTGCCACTCACGCGGGCGTTCCGCCAGCAGTTGCCCGAAGCCAGCCTGTCGATCAGCGAAGGCTTGTCGGCCACCATGCAGGAATGGCTGGCCACTGGCCGGCTGGACATCGCGGTGCTCTACAACGCCCTGCCCGCACCGGAAATCGAGATCACACCGCTGCGCGACGAAGACCTGTTTCTGGTGCAGAAACGCCCGGCCGGCTTGGCCGAGGAACCTCCCGCGCCACCGATTCCGCTGGCCGAAGTGGCCAAGCTGCCCCTGGTGATTCCCAGCCGGCCCAATGCCATCCGCATGCATGTGGAAAGCGAAATGGCCAACATCGGCTGCCGGCCGCAGGTGGTACTTGAAATCGATGGCGTGTCTGCCATCCTGGATCTGGTTGCCGATGGCGCCGGCGCCGCCCTGCTCTCACGCAACGCCGTGGCCAGCTCGATCCGCCCTTCCGCCTACCTGACCCGACCGATCTGTGACCCGCCACTGCGCACCCGCGTGTGCCTGGCCACCAGCTCCATGCGCCCGGCCACGCTGACCCAGCAGGCCACGCTGAACCTCATCAAAACAATTCTGGGCTGACCTTCCGCCGCGCAGCGCCGCGAGGGCTCAACCCTTCACCATCCACAAGATGGCGCTGAGTGTGAAGAACGATGTCGCCGTTGTGGCCAGCAGCGCTGCCGCCGTGAAGCCTTCCAGGCCGTGGCGCTGGGCCAGGAGGGGGTAGATGCCCAGCATGGGCATGGCCGCGGAAAGAACCGCCGCAGCGCGCAGCTCGCCGGTGACGGCCGGCAGACCCAGCAAGGGCAGCAACACGACGGCGCCAAACACCGCCAGAGGATGCAGCACCAGCTTGCCCACGGTGATCATCGCCACCTGCCTGCGCAGTCCCTTGACCTTCAGACCCACCAGGGTGCCGCCGATGATGAACAGAGCCAACCCACCGCTGGCTGCAGAGAACAGGTTGATGGTGCGCGAGAGCACGTCGGGCAGGCGCAAACCCACGAGGGCCACCAGAAAACCGGCACAAATGGCCACGATCATCGGGTTGCGGATCTGCCGTGCGGCGGTCTGCTTCAGCACCTGGGCCACCGATGGCCTTTGCCCCTGGTGGCTGCCCGCGTCGGCCAGCGCAAACAGCAACGGCAGCTTGGCCAGGTTTTCCACGAGCAGGTTGAGCGCAAGAATGACACCCGCCAGTGGGCCGAAAGCCAGCAGCATGACCGGATAGCCCACGTAGCCACTGTTCGAGCAGGTCATGCCCATGGCCACATAGGCGCTCTCGGTCAGCGGTTTGCCTTGCACACGCCGGGCATACGCCAGCGCCCCCAGCAGAAGCGCCAGTGAACCGACGGCGTAGGCCATGAGGTAACCCGGGTGAATGACCTCGGTCAGCGGGCGCGAAGCGAGGGCGTTGAACAGCAGCGCCGGCAGGGCAATCTGGATCACGAAACGGCCCAGCACCCGCATGTCGGCGGCGCTGAACAGGCCCAGGCGAACACTCGCAAACCCGGCCGCGATACACAGGTAGATCGGGCCGGTGATGGTGAAGATGTCAAGCATGCAGCTGGAAGCTCACTGCGCAGCGTCGCCAGGCGGGCGATTCAGCAGGCGATCCGCGTAGGCCTGCCAGGGGGAAAGCGACTCGGCCTTGTGGCTCAGGTCGGCAAACAAGCCGTCGCGCGCCTTCCCGGCCATCCAGTCATGTTTGTCGGCAATGGCCGACGCCATGAAGGGATCAAAGCCCGCTTCGCGCACGGTCTGCGCCACCTCGCGCATTTCTTCTGCCCGGCGCTTGCCGTGCTGCGCCACACGGCTGAAAAAATAGCTGCCCTGGCGCTGCCAGTCGATGCCGGGAAAGGTTTCCTGCAGCGTGGCGATCATGGCGTCTTCCACGCCGTGATGGCGTGCGGTGGCATAGCTCTCCAGCACCAGGGCTTCCAGCCCCTTGATCATCACGCTGCGGCACATTTTGGTGGCCGAGGCCACGCCGAGCTTTTCACTGGCGATCTTCGCGTCCATGCCCAAGGCCTGCAGTGCGGGCAACAACGTCGCCGCATGCGCGCCACCCAGCAGCATGGGCACACGAATGCCATAGGGCGGCACCGAGGTCATCACGCCGGCTTCCACGTAGCGCGCACCCGCCGCATCAATCAGCGCTGCGGCCTGCTGCTTGGTGCCGGGCGACGCGGAATTCAGATCGAGGAAAAACGCACCGGGCCGGATGTGGGCCGACACCGCCTGTGCCACCGCCAGCGTGTTCGACGCGGTCACGGCCGAGACCACCAGCGTGGCCTCGGCACACAAGGCGGCAAGTCCGTCACACACCACCACCTCGTTGGCCGTCGCCGGCGCCACCATGGCGTCGCGCAACGCGGGCTCGTCGAATTTCAGATCCCAGGCGCCCACCCAGGGCACACCAGCGGCCTTGAGTCCGGCCGTGAAGATGCGGCCCACCTCTCCAAACCCGACAAAGCCCACACGCATGTTGTCCATCTCTCTTCCTCGCTTTGATGCTCATTGCTTCGGAATGCCGACGCGCTCGATCACGGCACTCCATCGAAGGATGTCAGCGGCCAGCAGCGCGGCCGCCTGCTCGGGCGTGGAGGCCTTGGCTTCGACATTGAGTGTGCGCAGGCGCTGTTGCACCTCGGCGTCACCCAGGGCAGCCACGATTTCGCGGTGCAGGCGGTTGATCACAGCAGGCGGTGTGCCAGCCGGCGCAGCCAGTGCATTCCAGGACGAGGCCACCAGGCCTGTCACGCCGGCCTCCTTGGCCGTGGGCACACGAGGCTGCACGATGGAGCGGGTCTCTCCAGTCACAGCCAGCGGCCTCAGTGCGCCGGCATGGATCTGCGGCAACACCGGCCCCAGCATCTCCACCGCCACGTCCACCTGGCGCCCGCGCAGGGCGGCCACCAGGGCGGGCGTGCCGTTGAACGGCACCACTTGCACATCGATACCAGCCGAACTCTTGAACAACTCGGCGGTGAGGTTCTGCGTGCTGCCCACGTTGATGCTGCCCACGTTCAGCTTGCCGGGATTCGCCTTGGCATACGCAATTACCTCGGCCAGTGTGGTGTAAGGCGCTTCCGTGCCCGACACCACGGCGATGTCAAAGTAGCCCAGTGTGGAGATGGGCTTGAAGTCTTTCACCGTGTTGAATGGCAGCGTCTTGAACAAGCCCGCAGTGACGGCGGTGCCGTTGGACATCAGGAACAGGGTGTGGCCATCTGGCTCGGCACGGGCCACTGCCTCTGCGGCCGCCACGCCACCGGCACCCGGCCGGTTTTCGATCACCACTGGCTGGCCCAGCCGCTCTGCCAGCTTCTGTCCCACGGCGCGCGCCGTGAGGTCGCCCACGCCGCCTGGCCCAAACGGCACGATGATGCGCACGCTCTTGCTGGGGAACGTGGCCTGCGCAGTGGCCAGGGTGGGTGCCAGACCTGTCATGCCCAGACCCAGCGCAGCAAGTGAGAGAAGATGGCGTCGGCGAATGAACGGTACGGGCATCGGGGGTCTCCTTGGGCTCAGTGATCGAAAGCGTCAAGTGTCAACAAAAAAGGCCTGCTTGGGCAGGCCCTTCGTTTGCGCATGTAAGCGCAGCGCACGCCGACATCAAAGGCGCAACACGAACACGGTGATCGAGGGAAACGCCACCAGGATGGCGGTGCGGATCACGTCGCTCAGCACGAACGGCATCACACCCCGGTAGGTGGCCATGATGGGCACGTCCTTGGCCATGGAATTGATCACGAACAGGTTCATGCCCACCGGCGGCGTGATCAGGCCCACCTCCACCACGATCAGCACCAGAATGCCGAACCAGATGGCGAACTCTTCCGGTGGCAGCCCGAAGTCCAGCGCCGTGACGATGGGGAAGAACACCGGGATGGTCAGCAGAATCATGGACAGCGAGTCCATGAAGCAACCCAGGATCACATAGATGACCAGAATGGCCACCAGCACCACCCAGGGATTCAGGCCGGAGCCCCCCACCATGGACGCAGCTTCCTGCGGCAGTTGCGACAGCGCCAGGAAGGTGTTGTAGACACCCGCACCCAGCACGATCATGAAGATCATGCCAGTGGCAATCGCCGTACCCAGGATGGCGCCCAACAGGGTCTTGCGGTTCAGCCCACCGGCGAACCATGCAGCCAGGCCGGTGCCGAAGGCGCCCACGGCTGCACCTTCGGTGGGTGTGAACAGGCCGCTGTAGATGCCCCCCACCACGGCCACAAAGATCACCATCACCGGCCAGACCTTGGCGGTGGCGAGCCAGCGGTCTTTCATGGGCATGGGCGGCATGGTGCCCATTTCCTTGGGGCGCACACGCGCGTAGATCGCAATCACGATCATGTAGCCGATGGCCGCCAGAATGCCCGGCACGAAGGCGGCCAGGAACAGCTTGGCGATGTTCTGTTCGGTCAGGATGGCGTAGATCACCAGCACCACGGAAGGTGGAATCAGGATGCCCAGCGTGCCACCGGCGGCCAGTGTGGCGGTGGAAATACCACCGGCATAGCCAGCGCGCTTGAGTTCCGGCAGGGCCACCTGGCCCATGGTGGCGGCGGTGGCCAGCGAAGAGCCACAGATGGCGCCGAAGCCAGCACACGCGCCCACGGCCGCCATGGCCACCCCACCCTTGCGGTGACCGATCCAGGCTTCTGCTGCCTTGAAAAGCGCCTGCGACAACCCTCCCAGCGCCGCAAACTGGCCCATCAGGAGAAAGAGCGGAATGACCGAGAGCGAGTAATTCGAGAAAGTGCTGTAGGTGACTTGCTTGAGCTGGTTGAGGATAGGCGCAGCGCTGCCGTAGATGATGCCGGCGCCCACCAGGCCGCAGACGAGCATGGACAGGCCGATCGGGATGCGGATGAAGATCATCAGCAGCAGGATGGGGAAGGACCAAGCGGCGAGTTCGATACCGGACATTTCAGGCTTTCAGGCAGACCGGCACGAGGGCGGTCAATGCGCCCATGCTGGGCAGGGAAACGGGGATTGGGGGGCGGGCGTCGCGCATGCTCAGTGGCTTCCACCACCGTCGGTGGTGAACCCGGCAGGCACCGAGCCAATACCGAACTGGGTCAGTGTCTTGGCGATGTAGCACAGGCAGCCAATCGCAGCGCCCACCATGCAAACGGCATAGGCCCACCAGATGGGCATCTGGAGAATGAACGTGGTTTCCTGGTATTCGCGCTTTTCCAGCATGCCTTCCCACAACATCCAGGAGAGCATCAGCCATACCGCCAGCATCAGCACATCGCTGATGGTGTCGATCACCCGGCGCGCCACATTGGGCAAGTGCATGTAGAGCAGGTCCACCGTGGCGTGGCCGCCCTTGAGGTAGCACCAGGGCAGGAAAAAGAACACCGCGAGCGCCGTGCCCACTTCCACCAGTTCAAAGTCACCCGGCACCGGCCCCAGGCCCAGACCGATCAAGGCGCGCCCAGAGACGCTGATCACAATCAAGATCGTCAGGGCGCACAGCATCAAACCACCGATCAGGGCGGTCCAGTTCGCGATCCGGTATATCCAACCAGTCATCATCAATTCCTTGTGGGCGAGGTCCAGTGCAGAGGAAGCAGAAGGGCGTGACCCAGGCGGGCACCCTGCAAATTCCGGTCATTGTCTCCCATGGTCCCAGCACCGCTGGAATCCAGCAGGCGACCAAAGCGCAGAGAATATACCGCAGTGTTTCGCATCATTTAATCAATTTACCTATTCGTAACCGTCGACCCACCCAACACCCGCTGCAAGCTCTCAGCCAGGCTTGAGCCGGGTGCCCACCCGCCATGCCGCACCCGAAAAAATGGCCGTCCAGCAATAGGGACGGCCACGGGGTATGGAGGCCTCAGCGAGAATGTTTCGCGATCAGCGCACGCGCCTCGGCAGCGAGCTTGGCGCCATCGATGTTCTTGCCCTTCATTTCTGCCACCCAGTCGGTTTCAACCGTGGCGGCCGTGCGGCGCCACCGCTGCGTCTCGGCGACATCAAGCGCCACGATGTTGTTGCCAGCCTTGACGGCGATGGCGCGGCCCGCCTTGTCGCCCTCGTCCATGGCGCGACCAAACATCGCGGCGGTCTCGATACCGGAGTTGTCGTCAATGACCTTCTTCAGGTCCGCAGGCAGGCGGTCATAGGCATTGCGGTTCATGGAGAAGGCGAAGGTCTGGGTGTACAGACCGGTGGTGCCTGCGAAGGTGGTGTGGTTCTTGACCAGTTCAGAGACCTTGAGGGCAGGCGTCACTTCCCACGGAATCGTGGTGCCGTCGATCACCCCCTTGGACAAGGCTTCCGTCACGGCCGGCACTGGCATGCCCACCGGCGTCGCGCCCAGCTTGGTCAGCATGTTGTTGATGATGCGCGAACCGCCGCGAATCTTCATGCCACGCAGGCTCTCCAGACCGGTGACCGGGTTCTTGGTGTGAAACAGGCCAGGGCCATGCGTGTGCACCGCGATCAGCTTGACGCTGCGGAATTCGTCTGCCGCGAACTGCTCCACATATTCCTGAAAGGCCCTCGAGGAAGCCTCTGCCGAACCGCTCATGAAAGGCAGTTCAAACACCTCGGCCTTGTTGAATCGACCCGGGGTGTAGCCCAGCACGGTCCAGGTCAGGTCGACCACGCCGTCGCGCGCTTGGTCGAACAGCTGAGGAGGCGCGCCGCCCAGTTGCATGGCATGGAAAAGCTGCACCTTGATGCGCCCCCCCGACTCCGCTTCAACCTTCTCGGCCCAGGGCGTCAGGGCGCGCGCCGGGATCGTGGCCTGGGGTGGCAGCATCTGATGGAGACGAAGGGTCACAGGCTGCTGGGCGAGCGCCGAGCCTGCCATGGAGCCAGCTGCTGCCACTGCCAGCGCCAACACGGCTGTGCGCCGCTTGATGGAAGGGGATGTCATGGATTTGTCTCCTGTCGAGGGAAGGGAGTTCGAACCAGGGGCGTGTGGGCCGACCCCGGATCGAAGTTTTCTGGAAATGAGGGAGCCCACACTTTGCAAGGATGGCGCCGTATGCGCCAGAGGTAATTGGGACTTTCAGCTATGCCAGCTTGGCATAGAACGCCGCCAGCAAAGCTGGGCGGGAGCCGGTATTGGTCAAGCGCTTCCATGTGATCAGGGCCGGCGAATGAGTTTGAAGGAAGGCAGGGACGCGGGCGCCTGGCCAATGGCGTGGGCAGCCAGGGCCTCTCGCAGATTGCGTTGCGCCAGGCGGGCGTGTTCACGCAGGATGAACTCCGCACGTGCGCCTTCGCGGCGCTCGATCGCGTCGAGCACCTGGTGGTGCTGGTCCTGCGCCACGATGAGCATGTCGCGTGCCTGGGACGAGTGCGCCTTGGTCAGCACAAAGCCCGAAGGTGAGGCAAACGGCAGGCTGAACACCTTTTCCAGTTGACGGGCGATGGTGGGGCTTTTCGCCATGTCGCGAATCAGGGCGTGGAAGCGGCTGTTGAGCGCAACGTAGCGGGAAAACGCTTCGTCGTCGAGCACAGGTGCGGCCAGCACCTCGTCGATCGCGGCCAGGCACTCACGCGCTTCCAAGACATCCTCACCCGGCACCCCGCGTTCGGCCGCCAGCCTCGCCAGCAGGCCCTCCAGCGTGCCGCGCAGTTCAATGGCGTCGGCCACATCGCTCTCAGAAAAAGTCTGCACCACATAGCCGCCGTTGGGCAATGCCGCCAACAGGCCTTCCTGCTCCAGCCGCATCAGCGCGGCACGCACGGGTGTGCGCGATACGCCCAGGCGCTCGACGATGGCCATTTCGGCGATGCGCGAGCCCCCCGGCAGCTCGCCGGAAAGCACCAGTTCGCGCAACTGCAGCAACGCGCGCACCTGCACGCTTTCCGCCCCGTCGCCCACCGGGGTGCGGCGCTCGGCGGGGATGTCTGGAGCGGTCGACGCGGCAACGGAAATCACTGGGTCCATGGCCTTCAATGTATACAGAAACCCGGGGTTCAAGGCAGCAAATGCCCCTGTATTGGGGTTTTCCTGATGTTTCTGTATCCAGCAAAGGCTGGCACAGTGCAACATCTACCCCGTCACACCACACCTGAGGAACCTCATGACACTGCGTACCCACCCCCCGTTCCGGGCCGACCATGTAGGCAGCTTTCTGCGACCAGCCTACCTGCTGGAAGCCCGTGACCAGTTCTTCAACAAGAAGAGCCTGAGTGCCGAGCAGCTGCGCGTGGTGGAAGACCGGGCGATCACCGAGATCGTGAAATTCCAGGCCGATGTGGGGCTGCAGTCGATCACCGACGGCGAGTTCCGTCGCACCTATTTCCACATCGACTTTCTGGAACAGCTGGGCGGCGTCAAGACCGACATCCCGGTCACCATCGTTCGGCCCGACGGCACCGAGGAACTGGCACCGCCGGTGATTCGTGTGATCGACAAGGTCCGCCACGCCAAGAACATCCAGCTCGCCGACTTCCAGTACCTGAAGGGCCAGGTGGACGCGCTGGGCCTGCCCGGGGTGGTGCCCAAGGTGACCATTCCCTCGCCCACCATGTTGCATTTCCGGGGCGGGCGCGCCGGCATCAGCAAAGAGGCCTACCCCGAGCTTGACCCGGTGTTCTACGACGACGTGGCCAAGGCCTACGGTGAAGAGCTGCAAAGCCTGGCCGACGCAGGCTGCACCTACGTACAGATGGACGACACCAACATGGCCTACCTGTGCGACGAGCGCATGCGCGAGGCCGCCCGCAGCCGTGGCGACGACCCCAACGAATTGCCGCACCGCTACGCGGGCTTCATCAACAAGGTGGTGGCCCACAAGCCGGCCGGCATGACGCTGGCCATGCACCTGTGCCGGGGCAACTTCAAGAGCACCCACGCGGCCGCCGGCAACTACGAACCGGTGGCAGAGGCGCTGTTGTCTGAGATGAACCTGGACGCCTATTTCATGGAGTACGACGACGACCGAAGCGGCGACTTCCGCCCGCTGCGCTTCCTCAAACCCGGCAAGATCGTGGTGCTGGGCCTGGTGACCACCAAGTTCGGCCAGTTGGAGAGCAAGGACGACCTCAAGCGCCGCATCGAAGAAGCGTCGACGTACGCTCCCCTGGACCAGCTGTGCCTGTCACCCCAGTGCGGCTTCTCCAGCACCGTGCACGGCAACAACATCGCCGTGGAAGACCAGCGCCGAAAGCTGGCGCTGGTGGTGGAGACGGCGCAGGAGGTGTGGGGGGGCCTCTGAATCACCCCCGCGCCGCCTGCGGCGTCACCCCCACAAGGGGGCGCCAGCTGCGGCCCGGCAAAGCCGGTTCCGCGCTGGCCTGGTCCCTGCACTCATGCGGCACGGAGGGCCATCACTTCTCGTAGTTCGCGATCAGCGCCTTGGCCTCGCTCACCAGCTTGTCGCCATCGATGTTCTTGCCCTTCATGTCCTTGAGCCAGTCGGCCTCCACCGCACCGGCTGTCCGGCGCCAACGCTGCACCTCCGCCTTGTCCAGCTCGGTGATCGTATTGCCGGCCTTGACGGCCAGGTCACGCCCGGCGTTGTCGCCCACATCCTGCGTGCGTGCAATAAGGGCACTGAACTCGGCACCTGAGTTGTCATCGATCACCTTCTTCAGATCTGCCGGCAGCTTGTGATAGGCGGACTTGTTCATGGCCACAACGAAGGTGGTGACGTACAAAGCACGGTCACCAGCAAACGTGGTGTGGTTCTTCACCAGTTCCTGCACCTTAAGTGCCGGTGCCACCTCCCAGGGAATGGTGGTGCCATCCAGCACGCCTTTGGAAAGCGCTTCAGTCACAGCCGGCACCGGCATGCCCACGGGTGTGGCACCCAGCTTGACCAGCATGTTGTTGACCACACGCGTACCACCGCGGATCTTCATGCCACGCAGGCTTTCCAGACCGGTCACCGGCTGCTTGGTGTGGAACAGGCCAGGCCCATGGGTGTGCAAGGCCAGCACATGCACGTCCTTGTACTCGTCCATCGCATTTTTCTGGACGTAGTCCCAGAGCGCACGCGAGGTCTTCTCTGCAGACAGGCCCGCGATGAACGGCAGTTCAAACACTTCGGTTTTGGGGAAACGGCCAGGGGTGTAGCCCTGCAGGGTCCACACGATGTCGACCACCCCGTCACGCGCCTGGTCGAACAGTTGCGGCGGCGTGCCACCCAGTTGCATCGAGCTGTACATCTGGATCTTGATACGACCCTTGGACTCCTCTTCGATCTTCTTGGTCCAGGGTGTCAACGCCTTGGAAGGCACGGTGCCCTGTGGGGGCAGGAACTGGTGCAGGCGCAGGGTGACCTCCTGAGCGAACGCGCCAGCGCTGGCCGACATGGCCAAGGTCAGAGCAGCCACTTTAAATGTCCAGGATTTCATGTGTGTGTCTCCGGTTGAGGCCCGCATACGGGCCAGAAGTCTGAATGGCAACGGGTTCAGGGGTGCCGCCAATTCGTTATTTTCCATAACAATTAGCGTGCTGACTGCCTAGGACTTTCCCCTAAATGGAAGTGCTACAGGTCCTGGTTCCAAGGCGGTACAGGGCGCCTTCCTCCTCCATTCGTTAGCGGGGGACGGAGCAAAGGCACCGCGAAGCGCTGCGGTTTTTTCACTTCCCCAGAAAACCGCGCAGCCCACCCCACTTCTCACTGAAGATGCCCGGATCCATGGTCTTGAGATCTTTGATGATGGGCCTGAAGGCCATGTGGGCCAGCACATCGCGCTCCAGGTCGACGCCGGGCGCGATCTCCGTCAGCTCCAGGCCGTCTTCGCGCAGGTGGAACACGGCGCGTTCGGTGATGAACACCACCTGCTGCTCACGCAGCGCGGCGTCGTGGCCGTTGAAGGTGACCTGCTCCACCTGGTCAATGAACTTGCGCGCCTTGCCTTCCTGGACGATGGTCAGCTTGCCATCGCCCACCCTCACATCCAGCCCACCGGCGGTAAAGCTTCCGCAGAACACCAGCTTCTTCGTCGAACGCGTGATGTTGACAAAGCCACCGCAACCCACCGGCCGCCCATTGAACTTACTCACGTTCACGTTGCCATGTGCATCGGTCTGCGCCAGGCCCAGGAAGCTGGCGTCAAGCCCGCCGCCATCGTAGAAATCGAACTGGGCGCTTTGCTCAATGATGGACTCGGCGTTGTAGGCCAGACCGAAGTCGCCCAGTTGCGCGGGTATACCGCCGTTCACGCCGGATTCGATGGACAGGGTGAGCAGATCGGAGACACCCTCTTCCGCCGCCACCGTGGGAATGCCCGCCGGGATGCCGATGCCCAGGTTGGTGATGTCACCGGGCGTGACCTCCATGGCCGCGCGCCGCGCGATCACCTTGCGCTCGTCCAGCGGCATGGGCACCATGCTGCCGGTGGGCACGCGGATGTCGCCGCACAGCGCGGGGTTGAACTGGGTGGCGATGCTCTGCATGTGGTTCTCGGGCTTGCCGATCACCACATAGTCCACCAGCAGGCCAGGTACCTTCACCGCCTTGGGGTGCAGACTGCCGGCTTGCACCACCGCCTCCACCTGACAAATCACAATGCCACCCCAGCGCTTGGCCGCCTGCGCAATCGACAGTTGCTCCAGCAGCATGCCTTCCTTGTCCAGCGTGATGTTGCCGCGCTCGTCGGCCAGCGTGCCGCGGATGATGGCCACGTCGATCTTGGGCGGTGCGTAGTACAGCCACTCCTGGCCTTCGAACTCCACCAGCTTGACCAGGTCTTCGGTGGAACGGCTGTTCATCTTGCCGCCTTCCAGGCGCGGGTCGACGAAGGTGCCCAGGCCCACCTGGGTCAGCAGGCCGGGCGAGCGGTTGGCGATCTGGCGTGTGAGGTGCGAGAGCGAACCCTGCGGGAAGTTGTAGGCCTCGACTTCGCCGTCGAACACCATCTTCATCATCTCCTTGCCGGTCTGGCCAAAGTGCCCGGCAATCACGCGCTTGATCATGCCCTTGTGGGCAAAGTGCTTCATGCCCGCCTCACCCGAATTGCCCACCGCGCCACAGGCCCAGGTGGTCACGTTGCGCGGGTGGCCCGAACTCAGGAACGTGCGCTCCACGCCCTGCAGCACCTCTTCCGGCAGGCTGGTCACCGCCAGCCCACCCAGGAAAATCGTGGCGTCGTCAGGAATCAGGGCACCGGCTTCGTCGGCAGTGATGACTTTCATGGATGTCTCCAAAAATGCGGGGTCGAGAAAAACGAATCAAAAAAATACTGCCGGAGCGCGATGCCCCATCAAGGGCTGACAAGGATCCGGCTCCGCCGGTCCAAGGCAGCGCCCCCCTTTCAAAGGGGGGTCGCGCGAAAGCGCGGCGGGGGGATCAAACCTCTACCAATAGCGCCATCCCCTGCCCACCACCCACACAGGCAGAAGAAATCCCATACCGCAAACCCCGGCGCTTCAGCTCACGCGCCAGCGTCACGGTCAGGCGCACACCGGTGGCCGCCAGCGGGTGGCCCAGCGCAATCGCGCCGCCGTTCACGTTGAGCTTGTCGCGGTTCAGCCCCAGTTCACGCTCCACCGCCACGGTCTGTGCACCCTGGGCTTCGTTGATTTCGAACAGGTCAATGTCGTTCAGCGTGAGCTCGCAGCGCTCCAGCAGCGCGCGAATGGCTGGCGCCGGGCCAATGCCCATGATCTCTGGCGGCACACCCACGGCGGCCGCGCCCACCAGGCGGGCCAGGGGCTTCAGGCCGTTGCGTTTCACATAAGCGTCGCTGGCCACCAGCGCGCCCACGGCGGCGTCCACCAGCGCCGAGCTGTTGCCTGCGGTCTGCACGCCACCGGCGTACACGGGTCGCAACTTGGCCAGCGCCTCCACCGGCGACGGCCGCGGGTGGGTGTCCTGCGTCACCTGGTCCATCTTGCGCGGCAGGCGGATGCCGCGCGTGTGGTAACCGTCCAGGGCGAAGTCTTCGTTGACCACGGGAACAATTTCCCCCGCATGAAAACCGTCTGCCTGAGCCTTGAGCGCGAGCTCGAAGGAGCGCGCGGCGTAGGCGTCCACATCGGCGCGGCTGATGCCGTACTTCCTGGCCAGGTTCTCGGCGGTCTCAATCATGGTCACCGGGCCGGCGGTGTCATTCAATGCCTCCACCAGGAAATCCTTGAACTCCACGGGCGCGCCCAGCTTAAAGCCGGTGCGGTGCGTGTAGGCGGCAATGGGGTTGCGCGTCATCGACTCGGTGCCCACCACCAGCGCCAGCTCGGCGTAGCCCAGCGCGATCTGGTCGGCCGCCTGGCGAAACAGCTCGAAGCCGGTGCCGCAGATGCGCTGAACCAGAATGGACGGCACCTGCATGGGCACGCCTGCGTAGAGGCCGATGTGGCGCGGCAACACGAAGGCATCGAAGTCGGCCTGCGCCATGGAGCCGGTGATCACCGAGTCCACGTCGGTCGCCGGCACGCCGGCGCGCTCGATCACGGCACGCGCGGCCTTGATGCCCATGTCGGTGGGCGAGAGCGCGCCAAAGGCACCGCAGTAGTCGACCATGGGTGTGCGCACGCCATCAACCAGCCAGGTGTTGGCAAAACGAGCAGAGAAGTGTTTCATGGTTTTAACCTTTGCGGCTTTCGGTCACACGGATCACGGTGGCGTAGCCACTGTCGCCAGCCGCACAGCCGGTGAACAGGCCCACGCCGCCGCCGCGCAGCACCAGCTCTTCGATCATTTCAATGATGGCGCGCATGCCAGTCGGCGCCTGCGGGTGGCCCCAGACGATGGAGCTGCCGTAGTTGTTCATCTTCTGCCAGGCAAAGCCGGTGTCGCGCGCCAGCGCAATGTCGTTCACGGCGAACGGGTTGTGGGTCTTGATGACGTCGATGCCGCCGATCTCCAGGCCGGCGTTCTTCATGGCGTTGATCGCCGCGGGCGAAGGCGCCATGGGCATGTAGCCGGGCTCGACCCGTGCCATTCCGAACCCGAGAATCTCGACCTCTATGCCCTTGTCGGTGGCCACCTCGCGAGCCCGCTCGCGGGTGGTCACGATGGCGCCGGCGTTGCCGTCGGCCGGGTGGGTCTGACCACCAAAGGTGATGGTGCCGCCCTCTTTCACCGGCTTGAGTTTGGCCAGGCCTTCGGCCGTGGTGGGGAAGACGCCTTCGTCCACAGCCAAGGTACCGGTCTGCTTGCGGAATTTCGAATCCGACAGCGGCACGTCCACCATGTAGCGCTTCTGGAAAGCGCGGTCACTGGCCAATGCGTCCAGGTACTGGTGGTAGCGGTGCAGCTTCAGTTCATGTTGTTCGGCGGTGCTGATGCCGTACCGCGCGGCCACGTTCTCGCCGGTCTGCAGCATGGGGTTCTTGGCGTAGGGGTCGTGGCCCATGTTGTCCGGCACCCAGTTTTCGGTGATGCCGTAGCCGCCGGTGCCGGTGGGATCCGGGTAGAACACCACCGGACCGTTGGACTGGCGGTCGGCCATCACCAGCAGCGCACACTGCGCCGTGCCGCACACCACTTCCTGTGCGGCCATCTGCAGTGCGCGCACGCTGGTGGCACAGGCCTGCTGCACCGTGGGGCCGGCCACGCGGTCAATGCCCATGAGGCCTGTCACGTAGGGCAGGCCATAGAAGCTGCCCTTTTGCGGGTTGGTGATGCCCAGCAGGCCCAGGTCGATCTGCGCCATGTCGAAGCCGCGAGCGCCCAGTGCCTGCTTGCCCACCGCAGCGGCCAGCGGCAGCGCGTTCATGTTTGCCAGTGACCCTTGCCATTTGGAAAAGGGCGTGGACCAGTAGATGCCATAGGGAATGAACGCTTGCATGTTTGTCTCCAGCGGGATTGAAATGGCGTCAGCCGGTGTGCTTCTTTCCGAAAAAAACACCCATTGGTACAAACCCTAGGTTGTCTGTTTCAGCGTTGTACGCAGCTGCATTTGGTTATAGACTATAACGAGATTGACCCGCCAACGCAATGGCCTGAAGCAAGGAAATCCGATGACCACGACGCGCATGACCGACGAACTTTCCCTTGAGATCCGGGGCGCTGTGGCGCTGATCCGGCTGACCCGCCCGGCCAAGCGCAACGCCATCAACGATGCGCTCGTACTGGGCCTGCGCGACGTGTTTGAGAATCTGAGCCCAGAAGTGAAAGCTGCGGTCATTGAAGGCGAAGGCGAGCACTTCTGCGCCGGCCTGGACCTGAGCGAACTCAGCGAGCGCGACGCCGTGGGCGGCATGCACCATTCGCGCATGTGGCACAAGGCGCTGGATGCCGTGCAGTTCGGCCCGGTGCCCGTGGTCTCAGCGCTGCACGGTGCGGTGGTGGGCGGTGGCCTGGAACTGGCCAGCGCCACGCACATCCGCGTGGCCGACGAATCCACCTTCTACGCGCTGCCAGAAGGTTCGCGCGGCATCTTCGTGGGTGGCGGCGGTTCGGTGCGTGTACCGCGTCTGGTAGGCGTGGCACGCATGACCGACATGATGCTGACCGGCCGCGTCTACAACGCACAGGATGGCGAGCGCGCCGGCTTCGCGCAGTACCTGGTGCCCGCCGGCCAGGCGTTGGCCAAGGCCATGGAACTGGCCGAGAAGATTGCGCAGAACGCGCCCACCACCAACTTCGCGCTCACCCATGTGCTGCCCCGCATCGCCGACCAGACAGCCGATCACGGCTTGATGACCGAGGCCCTCATGGCCGCGATTGCGCAGTCAGCGCCCGAGGCGAAAGAGCGTGTGAAGGCCTTCCTGGAAGGCCGGGCCAACAAAGTTCGCAAAGACTGAGCGTCTTTCAACCAGACCCTACGAGGGGTCGCCGTATTTCGACAAGCGACGCATGGAGACAAGGCAATGAGCAGCGCATCACCCCAGCCCAAATACCGCCCGATGGCCTTCGGCGTGCCCCGCGTTCTGATGCGCGAGGGCGCCAGCGGCGTGCGCTACCTGCGCGGTGAACCCGAACTGCTGCCCTACGCCCCCACCATGGGCGAACGCCTGGCGCACTGGGCCCGCGTCGCCCCGGACCGCACCCTGTTTGCACGGCGCGAGCGCCACGCCGACGGCAGCGCCGGTGACTGGCAGCACCTGAGCTTTGCGCAGGCGCTCGACGGCGCACGGCGCATCGGCCAGGCCCTGATCGACCGCGGCTTGAACGCCGAGCGGCCGGTGGTGATGTTGAGCGAAAACGACCTCGACCACGCCCTGCTTTCGCTGGCCTGCCTTTACGTGGGTGTGCCCTACTGCTCCACCTCGCCGGCCTACTCCACCATCAGCACCGACCACGGCAAGCTCAAGCATGTGATGGCCACGCTCACGCCCGGCCTGGTGTTCGCCAGCGACGGCGCACGCTACGCCAAGGCGATTGATGCCGCCGTACCGGCCGACTGCGACGTGGTGCTGAGTCAGGTGAATGGTTACGAGCGCGCCTCGGGCAAGGTCTTCACATTCGCAGAGTTGCTTGCCACGGAAGCCACCGCAACCGTCGACGAAGCTGCCGCCCGCGTCACGCCAGACACCATCGCCAAGTTCCTGTTCACCTCCGGCTCCACCAAGCTACCCAAGGCGGTGATTAACACCCACCGCATGTGGTGCGCCAACCAACAGCAGATGCGCCAGTCCATGACGCCGCTGACGCAGGACCCCCTGGTGCTGGTGGACTGGCTGCCCTGGAACCACACCTTCGGCGGCAACCACAACTTCGGCATGGTGGTCTACAACGGCGGCACGCTCTACATCGACGATGGCAAGCCGGTGCCCGCGCTCATGGGTGAAACCCTGCGCAACCTGCGCGAGATCGCGCCCACGGTGTACTTCAACGTGCCCACCGGCTTTGAAGTGATCGCCGACGTGATGAAGACCGACGACGTGCTGCGCAAGAACCTGCTCAGCCGCGTGCGCATGTTTTTCTATGCGGCCGCAGCCTTGTCGCAGCCCATCTGGGACGCGCTGCACGAATGCCAGGAACGCGAGATTGGCGAACGCATCGTGATGTGCACTGGCCTGGGCATGACCGAGTCCGGCCCCTTCGCGCTGTCGGTCAACAGCGCCAACGTGAAAGCCGGCGACCTGGGCGTACCCACGCCGGGCCTGGAGATCAAGCTGGTCGATGTGGACGGCAAGACCGAGGTGCGCTACAAGGGCCCCAACATCACGCCTGGCTACTGGCGCAGCCCGGAAGCCACGCAAGAAGCCTTCGACGAAGAAGGCTTCTTCTGCAGCGGCGACGCCGTCACCTGGATCGACCCCGACGACATCCACAAGGGCCTGCGCTTCGACGGCCGCATCGCCGAAGACTTCAAGCTCAGCACCGGCACCTTTGTGAGCGTGGGCCCGATGCGCTCCAAGGTGATCGCGGCCGGTGCGCCCTATGTGCAGGACGTGGTGCTCACCGGCCTGAACCTGAAGGAAGTGGGCGCCATGATCTTCCCGACCCAGCACGTGCGAACCCTGAGCGGCCTGCCGGCCACGGCCCCCATGGTCGAGGTGCTGAATCACCCCGACGTGGTCGAGCACTTCCAGTTCGTCATCAACGAACTGGCCAAAACCGCCACCGGCAGTGCTACGCGCATCGCACGTGCCGTTCTGCTGAGCGACCCGCCCTCCATCGACCTGGGCGAGATCACCGACAAGGGCTCCATCAACCAGCGCATGGTGCTCAAGCACCGCGATGCCCTGGTGCAGGCCCTGCACGCCGACACCGCCCCGAACATCCTCAAACCCCAAGCCTGAAAGCGACACCCATCATGAACATCCAAGGACATGCCGCACTCGTCACTGGTGGCGCCTCCGGCCTGGGCGAGGCCGTGGCCCGCGAACTGGCCCGCCTGGGCGCCAAGGTCGCCGTGCTCGACGTCAACACCGAGCTGGCGGAAAAGGTCGCGGCCGACATCGGTGGCGTGGCCTGCAGCTGCGACATCACAAACACCGAGAGTGTGATGGCAGCGCTGGCCAAGGCCACAGCCGCGCACGGCCCGGCGCGCATCCTGATGAACATCGCCGGCATCGGCACCGCCAAGCGCGTGGTGGGAAAAGACGGCAATGCCGCGCCGCTGGAAGATTTCGCCCGGGTGATCAATGTGAACCTGATCGGCAGCTACAACATCAGCCGCCTGTTCGCGGCCGAATGCGTGAAGCTCGCGCCCATGGAAGACGGCGAGCGCGGCGTGATGATGTTCACCGCCTCGGTGGCCGCCTTTGACGGCCAGGTGGGCCAGCAGGCCTACAGCGCCTCCAAAGGCGGCCTGGTGGGCATGACCCTGCCCATGGCGCGCGACCTGGCACAGCACGGCATCCGCGTGTGCACTGTGGCACCGGGCCTGTTTGCCACGCCGCTCATGAAGCAGCTGCCCGAGCCGGTGCAGCAGTCGCTGGCCGCATCGATCCCGTTCCCCTCGCGCCTGGGCAAACCCGAAGAGTTCGCGCAGCTGGCCGCGCACATCGTGACCAACGGGCATCTGAATGGTGAAGTGATACGGCTGGATGGCGCGCTCAGAATGGCACCACGCTGATGACCAAAACCGTCGTCTACGAGGTCGAGGTGATGTTCGGCGACTGCGACCCCGCAGGCATCGTCTTCTACCCGAACTTCTCGAAGTGGATGGACGCGTCTTCGCTCAATTTCTTTCGGCAATGCGGTGTGCCGCCTTGGCGCGAACTGCTGCGCACACGCGGCATCGTGGGCACGCCACTGGTGGAAGCGCATGTGCGCTTCTTCCGGCCTGCTTCTTACGGCGATCGCCTGCAGGTGCACACGCATGTGGGGGAGTGGCGCCACAAAGTGTTCATTCACCAGCACACCATCAGACGAGGTGACGAGCTGATCTGCGAAGGCTCTGAAACGCGCGCCTTCGTGATCCACCCCCCTGACGAACCCGACCGCATCAAGGCGATCCCGGTGCCTGCGGACGTCCGGGCGCTGTGCACAGACGATCAATAAAAAGAGTTTCAAGCGTTCCCCGGTCCTTTCCCTACCACCCTCAATGAGGAGACATCTCATGAAATACACAAAAACCCTGCTCGCCCTGGCCATCACCACCCTGGCGGGCGCCGCGCAGGCGGACATCAATATCGGCGTGAGCCTGGCGCTGACCGGACCGGGCTCCGGCCTGGGCATTCCGATGCAGAACCAGTTCAAGCTGTTTCCCAAGACCATCGCTGGTGAAAAGGTCAACCTGATCATCCTGGACGACGCCACCGACCCCGGCAAAGGTGCGGCCAATGCGCGCCGCTTCGTCACCGAAGACAAGGTGGACATGATCATCGGCTCGTGCATCACCGCCGTGGCTGCCGCCATGAGCGACATCGCATCCGAAGCCGGCACCGTGCAGCTCGCCGCGTCCCCCGTGGGCCTGCCGCCCGGCAAGGACAAGTGGGTGTTCCGCCTGCCCCAGTCCAACACCGTCATGGGCCACGCCGTGGTGGAGCACATGAAGAAGCAAGGCGTGAAGACCATTGGCTTCCTGGGCTACACCGACGCTTATGGCGAACAGTGGCTGAAGGAAGTCGGCCCGCTGCTGGACAAGGCTGGTATCAAGATCGTGGCCACCGAGCGCTTCGCCCGCACCGACACCAGCGTGACCCCGCAGGCCCTGAAGATCAACGCCGCTAATCCCGACGCGGTGCTGATCGTGGCCTCCGGCAGCGGCGCGGCCATGCCGCACATGGCCATGGTCGACCGTGGCTTCAAGGGCAAGATCTACCAGACCCATGCTGCGGCCACGCAAGACCTGATGCGTGTGGGCGGCAAGGCCGTCGAGGGCGCCTACGTGGTCTCCGGCCCGGCCGTGATCGCCGAGCAGTTGCCTGACAGCCATCCTTCCAAGGCGGTGGCGGTTGACTTTGTGCAGAAGTATGAAAAGGCCGTGGGCGCCGGCCTGCGCAACCAGTTCGCGGGCCACGCCTACGACGCAGAGATCACGCTGGAGAAAGTGATCCCCATGGCGCTGCAGAAGGCCAAGCCCGGCACACCTGAATTCCGCGCAGCGCTGCGCGACAGCATCGAAACCATGGGCCGCACGATCTTCTCGCACGGCGTGATGAACTGGACACCCGCCGACCACTGGGGCTTCACCCTGGAGACAGGGGTCATGCTGAAGGTTGTAGACGGCAAATTCAAAGTCGAATAAGCAAGCACCCCCCGCAAACACACACCCGCCTCGCCTGAGGCAACGCCATCCAGGGACACCGAGGGTCCGGCTTTGCCGGCCCGAGGTGTCGCCCCCCTCCCGCCGAAGGCGAGAGAGGGGGGTGGCGCCGAAGGCGACGCGGGGGGTGAAAGGTTTATATGGATTTCTCCATTGCCAGCATTCTCCTGCTGGACGGTTTGACCAACGGTGCGGTGTACGCCCTGCTCGGGCTGGCCACGGTGCTGGTGTTCACCGTCACGCGGATCATCTTCATTCCCCAGGGGGAGTTCGTGGCCTACGGCGCACTCACCCTGGCCATCTTTCAGACCGGCCGCGTACCGGGCACCGTATGGCTGCTGATGCTGCTGGCCACGGTGGCCGCGCTGATGGAGCTTTCCGGTCGCTGGCAGCACCACCGCAACGCGCTGGTCGCGTTCAAAGCCGCCGGGCGCATGCTGTTTGTGCCCATGGTGGTGGCCGGTGTGGCCATCTGGGCAGCGCCACAACAATTCCCGCTGGCGGTACAGGCGGCACTGAGCGTGGCCGTGGTCACCGTGTACGGCCCCCTGGTCTACCGCGTGGCTTACCAGTCGCTGGAGAGCGCCACGCCGCTGGTGCTGCTGATCGTCTCCGTGGGCGTGCACTTCGCCATGACGGGCCTGGGGCTCGTTTTCTTCGGCGCCGAAGGTTTCCGCAACCCCGCGTTCTGGGACCTTCGCCTGAACGTTGGCCCGGTGATGCTCTCCGGCCAGGCCATCATCACCGCGCTGGCCGCCGTGGCACTCATTGTGATGCTGTGGCTGTACTTCGAACGCTCCCTGCGTGGCAAGGCGCTGCGCGCCACCGCCGTGAACCGCACCGGTGCGCGGCTCATGGGCATTTCATCGCAGGCATCGGGCCAGTTGACCTTCACCATGGCCGCGTTCATCGGCGCCCTCTCGGGCCTGCTCATCGGCCCCACCACCACCGTGTTCTACGACTCCGGCTTCCTCATCGGATTAAAAGGCTTTGTCGCTGCCGTGGCCGCCGGCCTCGCCAGCTACCCCGGTGCGCTGATCGCGGCCTTGTTCGTGGGCGTGATCGAAGCCTTCGGTTCCTTCTGGGCCAGTGCGTTCAAGGAAGTCATCGTGTTCACGCTGATTCTTCCGGTGCTCTTGATTCGCTCTTTGCGCAGTGGCCATTCAGAAGAGGACCACTGAAATGAAGAATTTGCAAAACATCGGCCTGCTGGTACTGGCCGCCGCCATCCCCCTGATCGCGGTGCTTCCCCTGCCCGATTTCTGGATCGCCCAGCTCAACTACATCGGCATGTACAGCATGACGGTGATGGGGCTGGTGCTGCTCACCGGCGTGGGCGGCCTCACCTCCTTCGGTCAGGCGGCGTTCGTCGGCATCGGGGCCTACACCACGGCGTGGCTCACGCTCAACACCGGCATCTCGCCCTGGCTCACGCTGTTCATCGGCATGGGCCTCACGGCTGGCAGTGCGCTGCTGGTGGGCCTGATCACCTTGCGCATGTCGGGCCACTACCTGCCGCTGGCAACAATAGCCTGGGGTCTGTCGCTCTACTACCTCATGGGCAACCTGGACGGTCTGGGCAAATACGACGGTCTGCTGGGCATCAAGAGCCTGTCCATCGGCGACTTCGACATCGGCCAGGGCCGTGCCTTCTTCGTGCTCACCTGGGCCATCCTGCTGTGCTTTGCCGCTGCGCTGCTGCACCTGCTGGACTCGCGAGCTGGCCGCGCCATCCGCTCGCTCAAGGGTGGCTCGCAGATGGCCGAGGCGATGGGCATCAGCACCTTCCGCTACAAGGTCACCATCTTCGTGCTGGCCGCCTTGTTCGCTTCGGTGGCGGGCTGGTTGCTCGCGCACTTCCAGCGCACGGTCAACCCCTCGGCTTTCGGTTTGAAGATGGGCATTGAGTACCTCTTCATGGCCGTGGTGGGCGGGGTGGGCCACGTGTGGGGTGCCATCGTGGGCGCCGGGCTCATCCGCCTGCTGGAAGACCAGTTGCAGGTTCTGCTGCCGCGCCTCATGGGCACCAGCGGCAGCTACGAAGTGATCGTATTCGGCATTGCACTGGTGATGGTGCTGAAGTATCTGCCTGACGGCCTGTGGTCGCTGGTGGGGCGGCACCTGCCCAAACGCCCGCGCCCGGTGGACTGGCAACAGGCAGCCCCACTGGCAGAGCGCGAGAAACCCGAAGCCGGCGCACTGGTGCTGGACGTGCGCAAGGCACGCATGGAGTTCGGCGGCCTGGTGGCGGTGAACGACATCAGCTTCCAGATCCATGCCGGGCAGATCGTGGGCCTGATCGGCCCCAATGGTGCAGGCAAGTCCACCACCTTCAACATCATCACCGGCGTGCTGCCGGCCACACGGGGTGAGGTGATGTTCCGCAACGAGAACATCAGCGGCCTGCCATCGCGCGACATCGCCAAACGCGGCATGGCGCGCACCTTCCAGCACGTGAAGATGATCGCCGACATGACCGTGCTGGAGAACGTGGCCCTGGGCGCCCACACCCGTGGCAGCAAGGGCGTGCTACCGGCCATGCTGCGCGCCAACCGCTCGGAAGAAAAGCAGTTGTTCCGCGAAGCACAGCGGCAGTTGGAACGCGTGGGCATGGGCGAGTACCTGCATGAACAGGCCGGCAACCTGGCCATGGGGCCGCAGCGGCTGATGGAGATTGCCCGCGCGCTCTGCGCTGACCCCACGCTGTTGCTGCTCGACGAACCCGCCGCCGGCCTTCGCCACAAGGAGAAACAGGCGCTGGCTGACGTGCTGCGTCAGCTCAAGAACGAAGGCATGAGCATCCTGCTGGTCGAGCACGACATGGACCTGGTAATGCAGATCTGCGACCACCTCGTGGTGATGGAATTCGGCACACTGCTCACGCAAGGCCCGCCGGCGCAGATCCAGCAAGATCCGAAGGTTCGCGCAGCCTACCTGGGAACGGAGCACTGACATGAGTACCCCTATCCTCCAAGTCAAAGGCCTGCGCGCCGGCTACGGCCGCGCCGAGGTGCTGCACGGTATCGATCTGCAGACCGACCAAGGTGGCGTCATCACCGTCATCGGGCCCAACGGGGCGGGCAAATCCACTTTGCTCAACACCCTCATGGGCATCCTGCCGGGCAAGGGCAGCATCGAGTTTCGCGGCCAGGACATCAGCACCCTCACGCTGGAAGACCGCGTGATGAACGGCATGGCGCTGGTGCCTGAAAAGCGCGAACTCTTCGGCACCATGCCGGTGGAAGACAACCTGCTGCTCGGCGGTTTCCGCCAGATGCGGCTGGGCAATGCGAAATGGCGCAGCCGGCTGGACGACGTCTACAGCATCTTCCCGCGCCTGCAGGAACGGCGCGTGCAACTCGCTGGCACGCTTTCTGGTGGTGAACGCCAGATGCTGGCGGTGGGCCGCGCGCTCATGTCCGCGCCTGATCTGCTGATGCTTGACGAACCCAGTCTGGGCCTGGCACCGCTGATCGTGAAAGAGATTTTTTCCATCATCGAGCGGCTGCGCGAAACCGGCGTGACCATCGTGCTGGTGGAACAGAACGCGCGAGCCGCCCTGCAGGTGGCCGACCACGGCTATGTGCTGGAAATGGGCGAGGTCAGCGCTCAGGGCCCCGCCAGCGAACTGGCCCACGACCCACGCGTGATCGAGACCTATCTGGGCAGTGCGCGCCAGGCCGCCTGAGGATCCCAGCGTTCACCCCAGGGCATGGCCACCGGAATTTTCGATTCCACACAACAAGGAGACCAACATGAAACCCGCTCACAACGCAACAAAATCATCCGCAGCACGCGCCCACCGCCAAGCCCCGGCGCTGCTACCCGCTGCGCTCGTGCTCGCGCTGGCAGGCTGCGGCACCGCATCCGGCCCATCGAAGCCGACTGCCAAGCCCCTGGCGCCCGCCGTGGGTGCGGCCCTGCGCCAGTGCGACGCCCTGGTGGGTCAGTTCCAGTTCGACCAATTGCGTCTGCAGTCTGCTGCGGCGGTGGCAGCAGGCAGCGTGGCACCCGGCGGTGCCGCCGTGGGTGCGCATTGCCTGGTGAAAGGCGAGATGCACCAGCGCAAGGGCAGCGATGGACGCGACTACGCCATCGGGTTCGAGATGCGCCTGCCCAACGACTGGAACGGCCGCTTCTACTACCAGGGCAATGGCGGACTGGACGGCAACGTACACCCGGCCCAGGGCGCACTCGGCGGCGGCCCCATCACCGGCGCACTCGCACAAGGCTTCGCCGTCATCAGCTCCGACGCCGGCCACACTGGCGCACAAACCCCCTACTTCGGCCTGGAGCCACAAGCACGCCTGGACTATGGTTACCAGGCCGTGGCCAAACTCACGCCCATGGCCAAGGCACTGATTGCCGCCGCCTACGGCAAGGCCCCTGATCGGTCCTACATTGGCGGCTGCTCCAACGGTGGCCGCCACGCCATGGTGGAAGCCGCGCGCGGCCAGGCCTACGACGGCTACCTGGTGGGCGCACCGGGCTACCGCCTGCCGCTGGCCGCCGTGGCGCAGCTGTGGGGCGCGCAGCAATGGGCGCCGCTGGCCACACCGGGCGTCACCACCCAGCATCCACTCAACCCCAACGCCCGCATCCCGGACATCAGTGGTGCGCTCACCAAGGGCGAGCGCAAGCTGGTGGCCGACGCCATCCTGAACCAGTGCGACGCACTCGACGGCGCCCGCGACGGCTTGGTGCAGGCCACCCAGGCCTGCCAATCCACCTTCAAGCTGCAGACCGCCGTGCCCACCTGCACCGCCGTGCGCAACGGCCAGTGCCTGAGCGCCGCACAGAAGACCGTCCTGCAGAACGTGTTCGACGGTGGCCGCACCCCTGACGGCAAGCCCTTCTACGCCCCCTTCCCGTTCGACCCCGGCCTGGCCGCCGACAACTGGGCCACATGGAAATTCACCAACTCGGTCGCGCTGGACCCGCTGTCGGTGGGCACCATCTTCAGCGTGCCGCCCGGGCGGGTGGACCCGCTGCAGGACAACATCGCCGCGCGCCTGCCCATGCTCAGCGCAACCAACGATGTCTATCGCGAATCCGGCTTGTCCCTCATGAGCCCACCCGGCAACGAGAGCCCGGCGAACATGCGGGCGCTACAGGCCAGGGGCGCGAAGATGATCATCTACCACGGCGTGGCCGACGCCATCTTCTCCGCCGAGGACACGCGCCAATGGATGCATCGGCTTGACAAGGCCCTGGACGGTCAGGGTGATCGTTTTGCGCGTTACTTCCCCGTGCCCGGTATGGCGCACTGCAGCGGCGGCCCGGCCACGGATCAGTTCGACCTGCTGTCCCCGCTGGTGAAGTGGGTGGAACAAGGCCAGGCACCACAGGCGGTGACCGCATCCGCCCGTGGGCCGGGAAATGCCGGTGGCGTGAACAACGACGTTCCCGCAGACTGGGCCCCCAACCGCACCCGCCCGCTGTGCGCCTACCCCACCGTGGCCACCTACAAGGGCAGCGGCCCCATCGAATCTGCCGCCAGCTTCACCTGCAAGTAACGCACCGATCCATGAACAGCTTCCAGCCCCGCACCGACGACATGCAATTCATCCTGCAGCAAGTGCTGCAGGCCCCGGCGCAACTGCAGGCCCTGCCTGCCCACACCGAAGCCGACGAGGCCCTGATGCAGCAGGTGCTGGAGGAAGCGGGCAAGTTCGTGGGCGAGGTGGTGGCGCCGCTGAACCGCGACGGCGACGAGACCGGTGCGCAGTTCAGGGACGGCGCTGTCACGATGCCACCGGGCTTTCGCGACGCCTACCAGGCGTTCTGGCAAGCGGGCTGGCCCTCGCTGGCCTGCGCCACCGAAGACGGTGGACAGGGCCTGCCCACGGTGCTGGAAGCCATGCTGTACGAAATGCTCAGCGCGGCCAACCACGGCTGGACCATGGCCCCCGGCCTGCTGCACGGCGCGTACGAATGCATCAAGCACCACGCGTCTGACGCGCTCAAGGCGCGTTACCTGAAAAAAGTGGCCACCGGCGAATGGCTGGCCACCATGTGCCTGACCGAGCCACACGCCGGTTCCGACCTGGGGCTGGTGCGCACCAGGGCCGTGCCGCTGACGAACGACAAGGAAGGTCGATACGCGCTGAGTGGCACCAAGATCTTCATTTCCGGCGGTGAACACGACCTCACCGACAACATCGTGCACCTGGTGCTGGCGCGCTTGCCAGACTCGCCGCCTGGCCCCAAGGGTCTCTCGCTGTTCCTGTGCCCGAAGTTCTACAGCGATGGCAGCAGAAGTGCTGTGGTCTGTGAACGCATCGAAGAAAAAATGGGCCTGCACGGCAGCCCCACCTGCGTGATGCGATTCGACGAGGCAGCCGCATGGATCGTGGGCGAACCCGGCAAGGGCCTGAACGCGATGTTCGTGATGATGAACGCCGCGCGCCTGCACGTGGGCCTGCAAGGCATCGGCCTGCTGGAAGCCGCCTGGCAGAAGGCCGACACTTACGCGAAAGAGCGGCGCCAGATGCGGGCGCCAGGAAGCCACTCCAAAGCAGGGGAAGCGGACGCCATCGAGGCCCACCCTGCGATGCGCCGCATCCTTGATGCGCAACGGGCCTGGATCGACGCGGGCCGTGTGGTCGCCTACCGCACCGCGCTGGAACTCGACACCCTCAAGCACCACCCGGACCCTGAGCGGCGCGAAAGCGCCAGCCGCTGGTGCAGTCTGGTCACGCCCGTGCTCAAATCCGCTTGGACCGACCAGGCCTTTACCGGCGCCAGCGCCTGCCTGCAAGTGTTCGGCGGCCACGGCTACGTGCGTGAATGGGGGATTGAACAGCATGTGCGCGACGCCCGCGTGGCCATGATCTACGAGGGCACGAACGAAATCCAGGCGATTGACCTGTTGCTGCGCAAGGTGCTTCCCGACGGTGGTCAGGCCTTGTTGCATGTGCTAGCGGACCTGACCGACGATTTGATCGACGCGCCCCAATATCAAAGGGCCCGCCAGGCCATCGAGCAACTCGCCGCCTTCACACGCCAACAATTGCTGCCACGCCTGCAGTCCCCCGATGCCCCCATCGACACGGCCCAGTGGCTGGCCGATGATTTTCTGCGTGCTCTGGCCCTGGTGCTGATGGCCTGGGCCTGGGCGCGCATCGACATGGCTGATCCAGGAGGTACGACGCGCTGGTCAACCGCACACACGGGCTTCTGGCGCTGGGTCTGGCCCGAATTTGACATGCGCCTGGCGACCATGAACGCCACGCTCACACCGGCGTGAGCGAGAATCCCCCGAAAAGCGGGCCACGCTGCCAAGCTATGCTCTGACCATGCCAGAAACCACTGTTGCCAACGCCCTTCGCCGTCCGCGCGTGCCCAGAAGCTCCTCCCCATCACCGGCCGAGGCTGCGGCAGGCGACGCCGGTGACATCGACACCAGCTACTTGGAAAGCCTCCTGGGCTACAACGCCCGCCGTGCGGCCCTGTCGGTCATCACCATCTTCCTGCAGCGTATGGCGCCGTATGGCTTGCGCCCGGTCGATTTTTCCGTGCTCACGCTCATCGCGCACAACCCTGGCATCACCTCCCGCCAGATCTGCGCCGCGCTCGACATCCTGCCGCCCAACCTGGTGGGCATGATCAAACAACTGCAGAAACGCGAACTGATCGAACGCCGCCCCCATCCCACCGATCGCCGGGCTCAGGGTCTGCATCTCACCCCTTCAGGCAAGAAACTCCAGCGCGAAGCCCAGGCCACCGCTTCCAGCCTGGAGCAGGGCGCCACCCACTCGCTCACGCCGGCAGAACTCAAGACATTGATTCACTTGCTGAAGAAGGTGTACCGGGGCTGAGGCAAGCGCAAGGATTGCCGCTCAAACAACTCCACAAGCAAGAGCCTCGCTTCCGGACCCGCTTGCTTGCCTTCCGATACGTGGCTGCTTGCGGAAGAGCGTCGGAAGCAAGTGGCCAAAGAGGTCTCAGGCCATGTAAGCAAGCTGCCCCCAGCTGCGTTCGATCACATCGGCAAGTTGTTTCAAGCCACCTTTGGGCGTGTAGATGGTGAGCACCACCGGGTACCGGCTCGTCGCCTGCCCTACAAAGATGCGCACATCCATGTCTATGCCTTGCATGCGCCCCACAAAGTCGGCCTCTCTGCCCTTGAGTACGCCATAGGAAGCTGCTTTGGGAACGATCCCTTTGGCATGACTGGCAGACAGGCCGAAATTCGGCGCTGCGGTCTGGAACCAATATGCCATTGGAATTCATCAGGCTCTGTATGGCTGCTGAGCGGTCCGAATTATGAACATTTTTGATTTACTTTTCTGAAATCAACGACAGCTTGCAACCACAACACCCAAAGCGCCAGCCACGCTGCTGCACCAATACAGGCCTTCGCAAGCTGAAACCCGCCGACCAGTCAATTGGTGTTGATCCGCATGCGGGGTCCGCCGTGCGCAGAAGTGCACACTCACGCCGCCTGCGGCCTATTGCTGCAGTGCACACAGCTAGCAAATGGGTAGCAAAAGGGCTTTCCTGGCCTATAGTGCACTGACGCGCCCAATGAAGGCCGCCCAGGAGACAAGCATGAGTGCGAGAGACAACGCTGCCATGGTCCAGTTGCTCGATTTGCTGGAGTCCCGATATGCCATCCGGGTGGTCTGGGCCCTGAGCGATGGCCATCCTCAGACCTTTCGCCTGCTGCAAGACAGCGTGGGCGGCGTCACTCCAAACACCCTCAATACCCGTCTGAAAGAGCTGCGCGCGGCCAAGCTGGTGGACCACGGGGGAGACGGTTACCGCCTCACCTCTCAGGGCGCGGATCTGGCCCGGCGCCTGACGGAGGTGCAGCGCTTTGCGAGCAAATGGTCGCAGCAGCTTGCGCGCAGCCACGCCACGGTGGCTGCGGCGTCTCGATCCAGCGCGCCGCGCCTGGGGGCCTGACACCCTGCCCTGGGCTGCACCGGGTCCGACCCCTGCCCGCGTTGGCGCGGTGAGACATGTTCCGCCACTGGCAGATTGATCGCCCTCACCCCATAGGCCCGCCCCCCGGACGCCCCCCGGATCGGGCCATTCAGGTGTTGTGAGGCCGTCGGGGCCATAGAATCGGGGGTCAGCGAGGCGCCTGCGATGTCGGCCGCCTCGCCGAAAAGGTCGCGCAGGGCGCCAAGGGCGTCGATCAGGCCGGGCCTCCAGGAGCCCGGCGAGCCGTGTCGAAAGTGCTTCATGGGTGTCCCCAAGTGGAAAACCGCCAATTTCACCGGCCTGCGCCCATTTTGCTGCCAGCACCCTTGAACCCGGGGCATTCAACCCCATGTGCCGCGCAGCACCTTATTTGCCCATGTTTTCAAGATATTTCAGATCGCCCATGAGCCAGAACCCGACCCCAGCCGACAACGCCCAACCCGCCGACGCTGCGGCCACCGAAGCCGTGCGTCCTGAAGAAGCCGAAGCGGCTGCGGCCGCCAACGAGACCGATGCGCTGGCCGCCCTGACGAACGAAGTCAGTGCCCTCAAGGCCCAGAACGCCGATCTGGCCGAGCAGTTTCTGCGCGCCAAGGCCGAGGCCGAAAACACCCGCCGCCGGGCCGAAGAAGAAACATCCAAGGCGCGCAAGTTTGCGGTAGAGAGCTTTGCCGACAGCCTGCTGGCCGTGGCCGACAGCCTGGAAGCCGGCCTGGCCATTCAGGAGGCCACGCGCGAACAGCTGCGCGAAGGCTCTGAAGCCACGCTGAAGCAGCTCAAGAGCGCACTGGAGCGCCACAAGGTGATCCAGATCGAACCTGTCGGCGGCACAAAGTTCGACCCGCACCAGCACCAGGCCATCAGCATGGTGCCGGCCGACCAGGAACCCAACACCGTGGTGACCGTGCTGCAAAAGGGCTACCTGATCGCGGACCGCGTGCTGCGCCCGGCCCTGGTGACGGTGGCCGCACCCAAGTAAGGCAGGGGGCCGCCGCAGTGCCAGACTTTTCCAGCCGCAGCGCACAGGCCGCCCACAACCCGCCCACTTGAAATCCACATAGTTATCCACATCTTTCCAACAATTCAACTTTCCTCTCACGGAGCAAACAAAATGGGAAAAATCATCGGTATCGACCTGGGCACCACCAACTCGTGCGTGTCCATCATGGAAGGCAACACCACCAAGGTGATTGAAAACGCGGAAGGTGCGCGCACCACGCCGTCCATCGTGGCCTACCAAGAAGACGGCGAAGTGCTGGTCGGCGCCAGCGCCAAGCGCCAGGCCGTGACCAACCCCAAGAACACGCTCTATGCCATCAAGCGCCTGATCGGCCGCAAGTTCACCGAAAAAGAAGTCCAGAAGGACATCGACCTCATGCCTTACACCATCGTGGCGGCCGACAACGGCGACGCCTGGGTGGAAGTGCGCGGCAAGCAGATCTCTGCCCAGCAGGTCAGCGCTGACATCCTGCGCAAGATGAAGAAGACCGCCGAGGACTACCTGGGCGAGCCCGTGACGGAAGCCGTGATCACCGTGCCGGCCTACTTCAACGACGCCCAGCGCCAGGCCACCAAAGACGCCGGACGCATTGCCGGCCTCGATGTGAAGCGCATCATCAACGAACCCACCGCTGCGGCACTGGCCTTTGGCCTGGACAAGCAGGAAAAGGGCGACCGCAAGATCGCCGTGTACGACCTGGGTGGCGGCACGTTCGACGTGTCCATCATCGAGATCGCCGATGTGGACGGTGAAAAGCAATTTGAAGTGCTCTCCACCAACGGAGACACCTTCCTGGGCGGCGAAGACTTCGACCAGCGCATCATTGACTACATCGTCACCGAGTTCAAGAAGGAACAGGGCGTCGACCTGACCAAGGACGTGCTGGCCCTGCAGCGCCTGAAGGAAGCCGCTGAAAAGGCCAAGATTGAGCTGTCCAGCTCGGCCGCAACCGACCTGAACCTGCCCTACATCACGGCAGACGCGTCCGGTCCAAAGCACCTGAACATCAAGCTCACCCGCGCCAAGCTCGAAGCCCTGGTGGAAGAGCTGATCGAACGCACCATTGCGCCCTGCCGCACCGCCATCAAGGACGCCGGCATCAGCGTGAACGACATCCACGACGTGATCCTGGTTGGTGGCATGACCCGCATGCCCAAGGTGCAGGAAAAGGTGAAGGAATTCTTCGGCAGGGAGCCACGCAAGGACGTGAACCCTGACGAAGCCGTGGCCGTGGGTGCTGCCATCCAGGGCCAGGTGCTCTCCGGTGACCGCAAGGACGTGCTGCTGCTCGACGTGACCCCGCTGAGCCTGGGCATCGAGACCATGGGTGGCGTGATGACCAAGATGATCGCCAAGAACACCACGATCCCGACCAAGTTTGCGCAGACCTTCTCCACCGCCGAAGACAACCAGCCGGCCGTGACCATCAAGGTGTTCCAGGGCGAGCGCGAGATTGCCAGCGGCAACAAGCTGCTGGGCGAGTTCAACCTCGAAGGCATTCCCGCTTCGCCGCGCGGCATGCCGCAGATTGAAGTGTCGTTCGACATCGACGCCAACGGCATCCTGCACGTGGGCGCCAAGGACAAGGGCACCGGCAAGGAAAACAAGATCACCATCAAGGCCAACTCCGGCCTGAGCGAGGACGAGATCCAGCAGATGGTGAAGGACGCCGAGCTCAACGCCGCCGACGACAAGAAGAAGGTGGAACTGGTGCAAGCCCGCAACCAGGGCGAAGCCATGGTGCACAGCGTGAAGAAGAGCCTGGGCGAACATGGCGACAAGCTCGAAGCCGCCGAAAAGGAAGCCATCGAGACCGCCATCAAGGACGTGGAAGAGGCGCTCAACGGCGACGACAAGGCCTCCATCGAGTCCAAGACAGAAGCCCTGATGACCGCCAGCCAGAAGCTGGGCGAGAAGGTGTACGCAGCGTCGCAGGCCGAAGCGGCCGCCGCAGCCGGTGGTGCCCCTGAGGGCGAAGCCCAAGCCGGTGGCAGCAAAGCCGGCGCCGACGACGACATCGTCGATGCCGAGGTGAAGGAAGTGAAGAAGGGCTGATTGCCTTCTGCTCCACCTGCCACCCACCGCCGCGTCAGGGCAACCTGACGCGGCGTTTGCACTCAACAAGAACCGCATTCCACCATGGCTAAACGCGACTTTTACGAAGTGCTGGGCGTCCCCAAGAACGCTTCAGACGACGAAATCAAGAAGGCGTATCGCAAGCTGGCGATGAAGCATCACCCTGACCGCAACCAGGGTGATGCAGCCAAGGCTGCAGAAGAACGATTCAAGGAGGCCAAAGAGGCCTACGAAATGCTGACCGACCCGCAAAAGCGGGCGGCCTACGATCAGCACGGCCACGCTGGCGTCGATCCCAACATGCGCGGCGGCCCGGGCGCAGAAGGCTTTGCCGGCTTCGGTGACGCCTTTGGCGACATCTTCGGTGACATCTTCGGTGGCCAGCGCGGCCAGCGCGGCGGCCGCCAGGTCTACCGCGGCGCCGACCTGTCGTACGCGATGGAAATCTCGCTGGAAGAAGCTGCCGCAGGCAAGGAAAGCCAGATCCGCATTCCCAGCTGGGACGACTGCGAAACCTGCAAGGGCAGCGGCGCCAAACCCGGCACCAGCGCCAAGACCTGCTCCACCTGCCACGGCCAGGGCGTGGTGCAGATGCGCCAGGGCTTCTTCAGCGTGCAGCAGACCTGCCCGCACTGCCACGGCAGCGGCAAGATCATCCCCGACCCCTGCACCACCTGCCACGGCCAGGGCAAGATCAAGAAGCAGAAAACGCTGGAAATCAAGATCCCCGCCGGCATCGACGACGGCCAGCGCATCCGCAGCACCGGCAACGGCGAACCCGGGCAAAACGGCGGCCCCTCAGGCGACCTCTACATCGAGGTGCGCCTACGCAAGCACGACATCTTCGAACGCGAAGGCGACGATCTGCACTGCCAGGTCCCCGTGCCCATGACCACCGCATCCCTGGGCGGCGAGATCGACGTGCCCACCCTGCAAGGCAAGGCCACGATCGACCTGCCCGAAGGCACCCAAAGCGGCAAGACCTTCCGTCTGCGCGGCAAGGGCATCAAAGGTGTACGCAGCAGCTACCCTGGCGACCTGTACTGCCATGTGGCGGTGGAAACACCGGTCAAGCTCACCGAGTACCAGCGCAAGCTGCTGAAGGAACTGGACGAGTCGTTTAAGAAGGGTGGCCACAAGCACAGCCCGAACGACAAGGGCTGGTTTGAGAAGGCGAAGAGCTTTTTCGCCTGAACGGCCCGCTCACATCGACAGCCGCCAGGCCGACTGGAGCGATCCGGTCGGCCTGGTTGTTTGGGCCTGCGGGCCAGGACGTTCAGGGCATCCGAGCCCTCTTCATGTCCAGTCGAAGGTGATCAAGGCAATGCGCTCCACCGGTTCGAAGAACAGAATGATCGAGTCCGCTCCGGCCTTGCAGTAGTGCCAACCCGGCACCTGGGCCACAAAATGGAAGCGGTTGCCCGTGGGACCCACGGGATAGACATCGTTCCACTCATCGTCGGCCATGAGCCGAATGCCCCCGTCCGTTTCAGCCCAGTTGCCGCCGGCCGCCGGCCCACCCAGTTGCTCCAGAAAATTGCTTGATGGCTCGCGATCAAAGTTGGCGTTCTCACGCGGGAACTGGTTAACCGATAGCAGCTTGCCATGCGCCAGAAAGCGGCGCTTGGCCATGGCGTAAGCCTCGTGCTGCTCGGCATAGTGCGCCTGCACCTGTGCGTAGGCACTCTCATGCGTGGGGAAGACCTCTCGCTCGCGTTCGACCGCGTTCGAGAATCCATGCAGTTTCTTGTCCATGGAGGCGAACAACTTCTGCATGGCCTTCAGACCTTGCTCTCGCTCGCGCTGGAAACGCCGATCGGGCCGATTCAGCTCGGGGTTCTCCAAATAGAAATAGCGCCAATCCCCCAGCAGCTCGTAGCGGTCGTTCGCATCGAGCTTGAAGGCCAGCCAGTTGGTCTGAAGATACGCGTTGTGGTAGCGGACCGTGCGGTCCCCAATCATGCCTTCCGCAGGCTCGCAGGGGTTCACCAGATGGATCCAGCCAGACCACTGGGGATTGACCTGCGCGAGGTCGATGGAGACCAGGGGCAGCAGATGTCGAAAGCTCCGCTCCACGTCTCCAGCAAACACATCTGCAGGATCGGGAAATGGGCGAATCCAATGGGTGACAGCGTTGATGGCCAATTGAAGGTTCCTCTCTTCAGTAGAAAATCGTGTGCTCACCCAGCAGAATCGGCTGAGCCAGGGTCTGGTCCAGAAGGCCTCGCATCACGCTGCCGACTTCGGCCGTGGGATATTGGCCCACGGTGTGGCGCTGGTCAACGAACCCCGGAATTCCAGCGCGGGCCAGATGCACACCGGTCTGGGTGGTCACGGACGGCAGGCTGGCTGCGGCGTGGCGTGCGGGCCATTCGGTGTTGCCAATGTGGCCGGGTTCCCGAGTGGATACCACCAGGAAAGATATTGCCTATGTTCGGTCATGGTTTCATCTTTCGATACGTGGCCTGCCAATGGCGAGTTCGCTGGGCTGCACCTCACTTCAATTGAATGTCCTCCTCCTGGCAGGCCTGCCCCGTCAGCTTGCCATCCACGCGCACCGTCACCTCGCTCCAGGGTTCGCCATCCCGCGTCATCGTTTCCGTGGCCACCTGCTCCAGCCGGTCGGCAGACACTTTGTTGACGGCACGGGTCACCGCGTGCAGACCATCTGAGCGTTCACAGGTGAACTGCCACCGTGCCTCACGAGCATCCCCTTCGCGCGAGTCGACCCGGCATTGAAACTGGTTGCGGCGCGGCCTACCCATGGCGAAGTCGGTGGAGGTGTAGTTTTCCTTGTCCACGAAGCTCTGTGCCTTGCAGGCGCGCTGAACCATGGGACCGGCCGGGGGTGGCATGCTGGCGCCCGGCCCGGTGGCCGATTCGATGGTGACGCGGATTTCCCACTGACCTGGCGACATCACCCCGGCCCAGAGGATGTGTGGCAATGCGATGGTCGCGGCCAGCGCGCCACCTGCTTCAACAAACGTGTCATCTGAACTCCCTGCTGCGCCCTCAAAAGGCAATTGAATCGAATGGCCCGGGCGGCCGACGCGCATCATAGTTCGATCGAAGCGTCTGCCGGATGGCGCATGTCGCGCCGCCGCGCGGCACAAGACACTACACCAGCCACTCTGACCGACTTCCGGCACACTGGCATTCAAGCAACATGGCATCCGCTTCCCAAGACCTCGTCATCGCCCGCCCCGAAGGCCTGTACTGCCCCGCAGGCGACTTCTACATCGACCCCTGGCGACCGGTGGAGCGCGCCGTGATCACGCACGCGCATTCGGACCACGCCCGCACCGGTCATGCCCACTACCTTGCGCACACCGACAGTGCCGGCACGCTGCGCCAGCGGCTGGGCGCGAGCATCCACCTGCAGACGCTGGCCTATGGTGAATCGATCGAACACAACGGCGTGCGCTTGTCGTTGCACCCTGCCGGGCATGTGCTGGGCTCAGCCCAGGTGCGGCTGGAACACGGTGGTCGGGTGTGGGTGGCATCTGGCGACTACAAGACCGAGCCCGACGGCACCTGCCCGGGTTTTGAGCCAGTGCGCTGCGACACCTTCATCACCGAAAGCACCTTCGGCCTGCCCATCTACCGCTGGCCCACGCAGGCCGTGCTGTTCGACGAGATCAACGCCTGGTGGCGCAGCAACGCCGATGAGGGCCGGGCGTCTGTATTGCTGTGCTACGCCTTTGGCAAGGCACAGCGCATCCTGCACGGTGTGGACCCGTCCATCGGGCCCATCGTGGTGCACGGCGCAGTGGAGCCGCTGAACGCGGTGTACCGGGCGGCGGGTGTAGATCTGCCGCCCACCTTTCGCGTGACGGATGCAGCGATGGACAAAGCTGCGCTCAAGCGCGCGCTGGTGCTGGCACCGCCTTCTGCGCAGGGCACTCCATGGATGAAGCGGTTTGGTTCGGATGCGGTCGACGCCTTTGCCAGCGGCTGGATGCAGGTGCGCGGTACGCGCCGCCGCAGGGGTGTGGATAGGGGCTTCGTCATGTCGGACCACGCCGACTGGCCCGGCCTCATGGCCGCCATCCAGGGCACGGGCGCCGAGCACATCCGCGTGACGCACGGCAGCGTGCCCGTGCTGGTGCGCTGGCTCAATGAAAACGGACTGGACGCGCAGGCTTTTGATACCGAATATGGTGACGACGATGTGGCCGACCAGGCTGTTCCAGAAACGCCCGAGCCCAAGCCAGAGCAGCCCGAAGGTGAAGCCGCATGAAGCGTTTCGCCGCCCTCTACCGCGAGCTCGATGCCAGCACATCCAGCCGCGACAAGCAGGCTGCCCTGCAGCGTTACCTGCGCGAGGCCCCGGCCGAGGACGCCGCCTGGGCGGTGTATTTCCTGGCCGGTGGCAAGCCGCGCCAGATCGTGCCCACGGCACTGTTGCGCACCATGGCCCGGGAGACCGCCGGCCTGCCGGAATGGCTGTTTGAAGAGAGCTATCAGGCCGTGGGCGACCTGGCAGAAACGGTGGCGCTGTTGCTGCCGCCCGGTACCGAAGCGGTCGAACGCGGTCTGGCGGACTGGCTGCTCCACCACCTCCTGCCTTTGCGCGGTCAACCACCCGACGTGCAGGCCGCAGCCCTGCACAGCGTGTGGCAGCAGCTGCCGGACGATCAACGCTTCATCTGCATCAAGCTCATCACCGGTGGTTTTCGTGTGGGCGTGTCGCGCCTGCAGGTCACGCAGGCGCTGGCGACGGTGGCCGGGGTGAGCACACAGCGCGTGGCGCAGCGGCTCATGGGCTACACGCACGTGGGCGCCTTGCCCACTGCCGCAGTATATGAAGCGCTGGTGGTGCCGGAGTCCGTCGCAGAAACCAACCAGAAAACCAGCGGCCAACCCTATCCCTTTTTCCTGGCTCACCCGTTGAACGAACCACTTGAACGTTTTGACGAACTGCTGGGCTCACCGACCGATTGGCAGGTGGAATGGAAGTGGGACGGCATTCGCGCCCAGTTGGTGCGTCGCGCAGGCCAGACCTGGCTGTGGTCGCGCGGCGAGGAGCTGGTGACCGATCGTTTTCCCGAGCTCAGCGCCCTGGGCGACGCCCTGCCCGACGGCACCGTGATCGACGGCGAGATCGTGGTGTGGCGCGATGGTCAGCCCCAGCCTTTTGCCGAACTGCAGCGGCGCATCGGCCGCAAGACGCTGGGCGCCAAGCTGCTGCGAGAAGTGCCGGTGGTGCTGCTGGCCTATGACCTGCTGGAAACCGAGGGCAACGACCTTCGCGAACAAACCCAACAGACGCGCCGCGCTCAGCTCGACGCGCTGGTGGCGGAGATGAACCACCCCCAGCTCATCGCCAGCCCGATGCTGCAGGGCGACTCATGGGTTGAACTGTCAGAACAGCGAGAAGCCGCCCGACAGATGGGCACCGAGGGCTTCATGCTCAAGCAGCGCAGCGCGTTGTACGGCGTGGGCCGCACACGCAGCGTGGGCACTTGGTGGAAATGGAAGATCGACCCATTCAGCGTGGATGCGGTGCTGATCTACGCCCAGCGCGGACACGGCCGCCGCGCCAGCCTCTACAGCGACTACACCTTCGCGGTGTGGAACGCGCCGCCAGGCACCGAACGCCGGCAACTCGTGCCTTTCGCCAAGGCCTATTCGGGCTTGACGGACGCCGAGATGGCGAAGGTGGACGCGATCATCCGCAAGACCACGGTGGAGAGCTTTGGCCCGGTGCGCAGCGTGCGGCCCACCCTGGTGTTTGAGCTGGGCTTTGAAGGCATTGCCCGCAGCACCCGCCACAAGAGCGGCATTGCGGTGCGCTTTCCGCGCATGCTGCGCTGGCGTGAAGACAAGCCGGTGGATGAAGCCGACACACTGCAAACCCTGGCCGCGCTGATGCCCGGTGCGGCCAGCGCCATTTCGCCATGAAAGGCCCCAACGCCACGGCCTGGCTGGCAGCACGCGATTGGAAGCCCTTTGCGTTTCAGCGCCAGGTGTGGACCGCCATGGCACGCGGCCAGAGCGGTCTGCTGCACGCCACGACAGGCTCGGGCAAAACCTTTGCGGTCTGGCTGGGTGCGCTGCAGGCGCTGATCGACGCCAAGCGCCTGAAAGCGGACGCCGCCAACTCTTCCAAAACAGCCAGCACGGAAATCGTGGTTCCAGACGCACACCCGAACCCACACGCACAGCCCAACGCCGCACCGCTCACCGTCATCTGGATCACCCCCATGCGCGCCCTGGCCGCCGACACTTTGCGCGCCCTGAAGGAACCGCTGACCGAGATGGCTCCGCACTGGAGCGCGGGCGCGCGCAGTGGCGACACCACCAGTGGTGAGCGCAGCGCGCAAGACCGTCGCCTGCCCACCGTGCTGGTCACCACGCCTGAGAGTCTGAGTGTTTTGCTCTCACGGGCCGATGCGGCCGACAACCTCGGCCGTGCGCGGCTGGTGGTGGTGGACGAATGGCACGAGCTCATGGGCAACAAGCGCGGTGTGCAGACGCAGCTGGCGGTGGCGCGCCTGCGCCACTTGAACGCGGACCTGATGGTGTGGGGCATGTCGGCCACACTGGGCAACCTCGATGTGGCGCAGCACACCTTGCTCGGCCCCGGGCGCGATGGTGTGCTGGTGCAAGGCAAGACACCGAAGCGCCTGACGGTGGACACGCTGCTGCCGCCCCGCACCGATCGCTTCCCCTGGGCCGGCCACCTGGGCATCAGCATGCTGCCGCAGGTGGTGGAGGAAATCGAACGCAGCGGCAACACGCTGGTCTTCACCAACACGCGATCGCAAGCCGAACTCTGGTATCAGGCCCTGCTGGACGCGCGGCCTGACTGGGCCGGCCTGATCGCCCTTCACCACGGCTCGCTGGACCACGGCGTGCGCGAATGGGTGGAGGCCGGCCTCAAGAGCGGTGCGCTGCGCGCGGTGGTGTGCACCAGCAGCTTGGACCTGGGCGTGGACTTTCTGCCGGTGGAACGCGTGCTGCAGATCGGCTCACCCAAAGGCATTGCCCGGTTGCTGCAGCGTGCGGGGCGTTCCGGCCACGCACCGGGCCGCCCTTCGCGCATCACCATCGTGCCCACGCATGCGCTGGAATTGATCGAAGGCGCAGCCGCACGCGACGCCGTGGCGGCCGGGCACATTGAAGCCCGCGAGGTGCCGCAGCAACCGCTGGACGTGCTGGTGCAGCATTTGGTCACGGTGGCGCTGGGCGGTGGTTTCATGCCCGAAGCATTGCTGCACGAGGTACGCAGCACCGCGGCTTACGCACAGCTCAGCGATGCCGACTGGGCCTGGTGCCTGGCCTTTGTGCGCCAGGGCGGCGAGGCGCTGGGCGCCTACCCGGATTTCCACCGCGTGCAGGTGGACGCGAACGGCGTGTGGCGCGTGCCCGATGCGCGGCTGGCCAGGCGCCATCGCATGAACATCGGCACCATCGTCAGCGACGCCAGCATGGCGGTGCAGTTCGTGGGCGGAGCGCGGCTGGGCCAGGTGGAAGAGAGCTTTGCCGCGCGACTGAAACCGGGCGATTGCTTTCTGTTCGCCGGCCGCCTGCTGGAGCTGGTGCGCGTGCATGAGATGACGGCCTGGGTCAGGCGTGCCCAGGGCCAGCGGCCCGCCGTGCCGCGCTGGAACGGCGGCAAGATGCCACTGTCCACCACGCTGGCCGACGCGGTGGTGGACCAGCTCGAACTGGCGGCTGATGGTCGTCACAGTTCGCCAGAGCTGCGAGCCGCAAAGGATCTTCTGGCGGTGCAAAGCGAATGGTCGGCCCTGCCCACGCGTCACCACCTGCTGGCCGAAGTGCTGCACTCCCGTGAAGGCACGCACCTGTTCCTCTATCCGTTTGCGGGCCGCCATGTGCATCTGGGCCTGGGTGGCCTCATTGCGTGGCGCGTGGCGCGCCATTCGCCCACCACGTTTTCCATTGCGGTCAACGACTATGGGTTTGAGCTGCTTTCGCCCACGCACACCGACTGGGCCGAGCTGCTGCCGCAGGTCTTGCGCAACGCTGAGAGCGACAAGGCTTTGCAGCAGGAAGTGCTCGACAGCCTCAACGCGGGCGAGCTGGCGCAGCGACGCTTCCGGGAAATCGCGCGCGTGGCAGGCCTGGTGTTTCAGGGCCACCCCGGCGAACAGCGCAGCAGCCGGCAACTACAGGCGTCGTCGCGCCTGTTCTGGGAGGTGTTCCGCCAGTACGACCCAGGCAACCGCCTGCTGCACCAGGCCGAGCAGGAACTGCTGGCGCTGGAGCTGGACATGGCGCGCTTGCAGACCGCACTCGCGCGCATGAACCAGCAGACCTTGATGCTGCACACATTGGAGCGGCCCACGCCGTTTGCCTTTCCGCTCATGGTGGAGCGCTTTCGCGAAAAGTTCAGCAACGAGAACGTGGCCCAGCGCATCGCGCGCATGGTGGCCCAACTGGAGAAAGCCGCTGACGGCCCATCCAGGAGGAAGGCACGCGACAAGTCCCAGAGCCCGGAAGGCGAGGACGAAGGCGACGTACAAGCCGTGCTCGACACACTGGACTTCGGCCGCGACAGCCCCGTTTCCCGGCGCACCGGTGATCGGCGCCCCCGCCGCGAACGCAAGCCGCCACGCCCGCTGCCACCGCTCTGAGCGTGGAAACAGCGGTTGAACGCGCACTCCCTTCTCCCCGCAGTGCGCTCAGGTCTGGCCCGCTGTCACACACCTGCCAGCAACATCTGCCCACAATCCAGGGCATGCTCCCCGTCGCCGAAACCCCTCACGCCTGCGTCGAATGGGCCGGTGAAAGCCTGCACCTGCTGCCCGAACGCGCGCTTTGGTGGCCGGCTGCCCACACGCTGTTCGTGGCCGACCTGCACCTGGGCAAGGCCGCCACCTACCGCGCGTTGGGCCAACCCGTGCCCCACGGCACCACGCAGGACAACCTGAGGCGGCTCGACGAACTGATCACCCGCCATCAGGCCCGCCACTTGGTGTGCCTGGGCGACTTCCTGCACGCCTCAGCCGCGCGCACACCACATGTGCTGGCATCGCTGCAGGCCTGGCGCGAACGCCATGCTGCGCTGGACGCCACCCTGGTGCGCGGCAACCACGACGATCGCGCCGGTGACCCGCCTCCCTCGCTGGGCATTGCCGCGGTGGACGGACCCTGGTTGCTCGGACCCTTTGCCTGCTGCCACCACCCACAAAGCCATTCCACCCACCACGTGCTGGCCGGCCACCTGCACCCGGTGGTGGCACTGCAAGGACCGGGCCGTGACCGGCTGCGCCTGCCCTGTTTCGTGAGTGAGCCGGGGCAATCCATCCTGCCCGCCTTTGGTGCCTTCACCGGCGGCCATGTGCTGGGCGCCGCGCCAGGCCGTCAGCACCACGCCGTAGGCGGCGAGCGCGTGTGGACCCTGCCTCCGGTCTGAACCCATGCCCGGCGACAAAACGCCCGATCCCTTGCGACAAACCCTCGGACGAACTGGAAGGAACCTCCGTGGGGTAATGGCCTCACACTGCGTTGACCTGCCGCACAGACAGCACACCTGACCCAGGCGCCCTCCCCCCACGCTCCCCGCACCGAATGACAGACACCATTCCACCCATCATCGAAGTCGACGACCTTTCCATGTCGTACCCCCTGGCCCACACCCGGGTGGACGTGCTGCGGGGTGTGAACATGCGCATTGAAGCCGGCACGCGCGTGGCCATTGCCGGGCCCTCGGGTTCAGGCAAGACGTCACTGCTGTTGCTGTTCTCAGGCTTGGAGCGCCCCAGTGGCGGGCGCGTGGTGATCGACGGCGTGGACCTGGGCAAGCTGGACAGCGATGGTCTGGCCGACCTGCGGCGCGAACGCGTGGGCATCGTGTTCCAGAGCTTTCACCTGCTGCCCAGCCTGAACGCGCTGGACAACGTGGCCCTGCCCTTGCAAATGGCTGGCCGCCGAGACGCCCGGGAGCAGGCCCGCGCCATGCTCACCCGTGTAGGTCTGGACAGTCGGCTGGATCACTTCCCCACGCAGCTCTCCGGCGGCGAGCAGCAACGCGTGGCCATTGCCCGCGCCCTGGTGCACCGCCCTCGCCTGCTGCTGGCCGACGAGCCCACCGGCAACCTCGACGACCACACCGCCGAATCGGTGCGCGAACTGCTGTTTGAGCTCAACCGAGACCTGGGCACCACACTGGTGCTGGTCACGCACGACCTCGACTTTGCAGCACGCTGCGACCGCGTGCTGCGCCTGCACGACGGCCAGTTACACGAGACCGCCCCGAGCGAGGTGCACAGCCCTATTCCTGCTTCAGCTTCAACTTCCACTCCCACGTTCACCGCTTCCACCACCTACCATCCCGCTGCAGGAACCACGTCACATGCCCTTCCTGCTTGATCTGGCCTGGCGCGACCTGCGCCGCAGTGGCCGCAGCCTGTGGATCTTCTGTGCCTGCCTGGTGCTGGGCGTGTCGCTGGTGGCGGCCGGCGGCGGCCTGTACCGGCAGGTGGCCGACGCCTTGCGCTCCGACGCACGCCTGCTGTTTGGCGGTGACGTGGAAGTGGAATACCAGCAGCCCCTGCACGCCGACGTGCTGGCTTGGATGAACGACACTGCCACGGTCTCGCGCATGGTCGAGCTGCGCACGATGCTTCGCACTGCCAGCGGGCAGGCGCAACTCATCGAACTGCAAAGCACGGATGCGCAGTACCCGCTGTACGGCGAGGTCACGTTGGCCCCAGCGTCTGTGCTGGACGCTGCCTTGGCCCAGCGCGGACAAGACTGGGGCGCGGCAGTAGACGCCGCGCTGGCCCAGCGCCTGAACCTGCAACCAGGCGACCGCATCGACATTGGCGATCTGAACCTGGAAGTGCGCGCCCTCATCACCCGACAGCCCGACCGCAGCCTGCGCGCCGACTGGGGTGGTGCCCCCGTGTTGGTGGCCGATGGTGCGCTAAAGGCGACCGGCCTGGTGCAGCCGCTCAGCCGCGTGGAATACCGCTACCGCGTGCGCACCGACGAGCCGGCCAACCAATGGCGCGACGCCTTCGTGGCCGCTTTCCCCGCGCTGGATGCGGATGTGCGCACCTTCAGCCAGCGCAGCGCACGCATGGCCGAGGTGCTGGCACAGATTGGCTCCGGCCTGCTGCTGATCGGGTTCTCTGCGCTGTTCATTGGCGGCCTGGGCGTGTTCAACAGCGTGCAGGCCTATCTGCAAGGCAAGCTCACTTCACTGGCCACGCTGCGCGCGCTGGGCCTGCGTGACGGACAACTGGCGGCCATGGTGCTGCTGCAGATCGTGATGCTGGCGCTGCTGGCCAGCGTCGCCGGCGTGCTGCTGGGCAATGCCCTGGCCCTGGCAGCCGCCTTCGCCACGGCCGAGCGCCTGCCCATGGCGGTGTTGCTGGTCGGGCTGTGGCCCTCTTCGCTGGTGGCGCTGATGTTTGGTGTGCTCACGGCCGTGGCCTTTGCCTTGCCGGCGCTGGGGCGCGCGCTGTCGGTCTCCCCCGCTGCGCTGTTTCGCGGCGTCAATGGCGCCAACCTCAAGACCCCGCGCCGCACCTGGTGGCTCACGGCCGCTGCGGCCGGCATGACGTTGCTGCTGCTGGTGCTGACCCTGCCCGACCCGCGTTTTGGGCTCGCCTTCGTGGCCGCCACCGTCGCCCTGCTGGTGCTGCTGGAAGGCATCACGCGCGGGCTGAAACACGTGGCGCGCCAGGTACAGGGCATGACCCGCTGGCAACCGCCGGTGGAGCTGCAGCTGGCACTGGCCGGCCTGCAGCAGCCGCACTCGCCGCTGCGCCCTGCGCTGCTGTCGCTGGGCTCGGCACTCACGCTGCTGGTGGCCTGCACGCTGGTGGTGGTCTCGCTGCTGCGCACGGTGAATGAAACCGTGCCGGCCAACGCTCCCGCCCTCGTGTTCTACGACGTGCAGACCGAACAGATCGACACCCTGCGCGAAACCTTGCAGGCCGCACCCGGCCTGGCCCGCGTGCAGACCGCACCGCTCGTGCTGGGCCGACTGGTGGCGGTGAACGGCGAAGCCCTGCGCGACAGCGCAGACGGCGAGCGCGCCATGGAGGCTCGCGACGAGCACAAGTTGAGCAATCGGGAAGGCAACATCGACGACGTGGTGATCGACCGCGGCCAATGGTGGCCGGCCGGCCACACCGGCGAACCGCTGGTGGCCATGGAAGACCGAGAGGCGGATCAGCTTGGCCTGAAGGTGGGCGACGAACTGCGCTTTGAAATCATGGGAACGCCGGTGGAAGTGACCTTGTCAGCCATCTACAGCCAGCGCCGCATGCAGTCGCGCCTGTGGCTGGAAGCCATCTTCAGCGACGGCGTGCTCGACCCGTTCATCACCCGCCACGTGGGCGCCGCATGGCTGCCGGCCGATGAGGCCCTGGCCGCGCAGGACCGCCTTGCCGCTGTGGCACCCAACATCGCCAGCGTGCGCACCGAATCGCTGCTGCGCGAAACCCGCACCTTGATGGGCCGCGCGAGCAGCGGCCTGGTGGTGGTGGCAGGCGTGTGCCTGGCCGCGAGCTTGCTGGTGTTGGCCAGCGTGGTGGCCGCCAGCCGTACCCGCCAGGTGTTCGACGCCACGGTGATGCATGCCCTGGGTGCTCGCCATTCCAGCCTGCGGCGCGTGCTGTACTGGGAATACACCTTGCTGGCGGGGGTGACCGCCAGTTTCGCTGTGCTCGCCGGCAGCGCCCTGGCCACCGGCCTGTTGCGCTGGCGGCTGGACATGGACCCCGCCGGCCTGTACTGGAGCGGCGTGCTCACCGCCGTGGGCGTGAGTGCCATCAGCCTGGGGATGGGCGCGCGCTACCTGCTGCGCCAGATGCACCTGAGCCCCGCCATGCTGCTGCGCAGCGGAGGATAGAAATCAGGTGTACAGCGCGGCCCCTGCCGCTCGAATCTGCGCAGCGCGTGTGAGACCCAGCGCGTCCACCACCGGCCGCCAGACGCTGGCGTAGGGCGGCAAGGCATCGGCTGAAAAAGCGGTGTGCGGCCAGTCGGAGCCCCACACCAGGCGCTCCTTCATTTCAGCAGCCATGCGCTGGATATGGGCACCCAGTGCGTCGTAAGGTGCACTGGCCTGCAGGCGGTACCAGCCTGACAACTTGACCCATGCACCCTGCGCCGCCAGCGCGCGCAGCGCCGCCCATGCCGGGTCGCTGGAGGCAACAGCCGTGCCCATACCAGCCAGATGGTCAAGCACCGCAGTGAGGCCCGTGCCTTCGTGCAGCGCGGCAATGGTGGCCAGTTGCTCGGCTTTGGCGTACCACTGCACGTGCCAGCCGCGCTCGCGTAGGCGGGGGGCCAGCGCCTCCAGGCCTTCGTGGCCATTGCCCACCGGCGAGACCAGGTTGAAGCGCACGCCACGCACGCCCATGGCGTGCATGCGGTCGAGCTCAGCGTCGGTAATACCGCGGTCGATCACAACCACGCCACGGTGGCGTTCTGGCTGATGAGCCAGCGCCTGCAGCAGCACGGTGTTGTCGGTGCCGTACACACTGGGCTGCACCAGCACCAGATGATGCACCCCGTGCGCCTGCGCCAGCGCCTCAATGTCGGCCAGGTCGTGCTGCACCGGACGGTAGTGGCCACCCTGCACCGGGTGCGCTGCGTCGAACACATGCACATGGCAGTCCCAGCCTCCGGCGGGGCTGACGATGTTTTGATGTGTGCTCATCCGGCCGTGATGTTCCGTTCCTTGATCACCTTGCCCCACAGGGCCTGCTGCGCCGCGATGAACTGGCCGGCACTCTGCTGGCTGGGGTCAGCAAACAGGTCACCGCCCAATTGGCGGATGCGCCCAAGCACCTCCGCATCGTCCAGCGCCGTGCGAATGACAGCCACCAGGGTCGCTTTCACCTCGGCGTTGATGCCTGCGGGCGCCAGAACGGGGTTCCATTCCAGCACCTCGTAGCCCGTCACACCCACTTCGGCCATGGTGGGCACATCGGGCAGTGAACGCACACGCAGCTTGCTGGTCACTCCCAGGGGGCGCAGCTTGCCGGCCTTGATGTGGCCCAGCGCAGAAGCCACGTTGGCAAAGAACAGCGGCACGTGCCCACCCATCACGTTGTTCATGGCGGGTCCGCCGCCACGGAAGGGGATGTGGGTGAGCGTCACACCTGCACGCTGTTCAAACAGGGCACCCGCCAGGTGCTGCGCCGAGCCATTGCCGGAAGAAGCGTAGGTGAGCGACCGGGCCTTGGCCAGGCGGATCACGTCCTTCACGCTTTCGGCCTCAAAGGCCGGGTTGCACACCAGCACATTGGGGAAAGTGGCCAGCACCGCGAGCGGGGTGAAGGCGGTCGCGGTGTCGTACGGCAGCTTGGGGTATAGCGATGGGGTCACGGAGAAGGAAGACGCATCCAGCAGAAGCGTGCTGCCATCGGCTGCGGCCCGCGCCACATAGCCGGCCGCGATCTGCCCGCCGGCACCCGCCCTGTTCTCCACCACCACGGGCTGACCCAGGGCCGCTTCCATGCGGGGTGCGAGGATGCGCGCCATGAGGTCGGCACCGCCACCGGGTGGGTACGACACCACCAACATGATCGGCTTGCCACCGGCAATTTTGGTCTGTGCATGGGCACCGAACCAGGGAGCTGCCAGGGCGGCGCCGGCTGCGGTTATGAGCCTGCGGCGCGAAAGCTGCGCGCCAGTGTGGGAGGGAATGGCAGACATGGGAATTCCTTCAGGTGATGGTGACGGTGTAGTGAAAGGCGTGGGCGTCGCCGCTGGTGGTGCGCACTTCAACGCAGCGCCCGGCGAGATCAAAGGCCGAGCGCTGTACCTGCGCGCAGGGATGACCAGGCGGCAAAGCCAGGTGCTGAGCCTGCACGGCGCTCAATTGGGAAAAACCAATGTCGTCCACCGCGCGGTGCACATGCACCTGCACCCGGCGAGCAAACATCGGGTAGAGCAGGTCTTCCCAGGTGGAGAGGTCGTCGTCGGCGAGCGGGCCAAAGAGGTCCAGCGGCAACCAGAGTTCTTCAAAAAGCCGGGGCTGGTCGCCCATGAGGCGCAAGCGGTGGAGCCGCAACACCGGCTCCCCGGCGCCCATGCCCAGTGCTCGCGACACCGTCGCCGGTGCGCTGACCTGGCTGCGCTGCAAGATGCGCGACTTGGGCACTTCGCCCGTGCCACTGTCAAACCGGAAGAAGCGCAACATGGTGGCCCCCGTGAGCCCTTGCCGCACAAAGGTGCCCTTGCCATGAATGCGCTCGATGAAGCCCTGCTCTGCCAGTAGCTCCAGCGCGCGGCGCATGGTGCCCAGCGCCACGCCGTGCTCGTTGGCCAACTGGCTTTCGGCTGGCAAGGCCGAGCCCGGCGGCCATTCACCAGCTACAACCCGGGCACGGAGTGCCTGTGCCAGCGAGGCATACCGGCTAAGACCAGGTTCCGATCTCAGAAGATGGAGAGGTGGGTTCATGCCTCGAAATATAGTCCTCTATAGGACTAGATGAATACAGGATAAACCCTGAGATTTTGCTGCCTGGACCGCCGAGCGATTGTTCATTTTTGCTCCACCCGGCGGTCCTGCCGCGTCCTCTGTTCCGCCCCGGAAAGCCCGGCTGGCCCACCACAGTGGACCAGCCAAGGCCGAATCGAACCTCCAGCTCCCCGTGCGCCATGTTGCTGGCTCGGGTCACTGCTGACAGCTATCAACGACATCGAATCAATCAAATAGGAAGCATCGATAGTTTTTGCCACACTAATCAATCATTGCAACAGACTCCGATCCAGGAGCCCCCCATGACCGCCCTCATCCGTCAGCTGCAGCCCGCCTGGTTCCAGATCCAGCAACTGGAGCTTCCTTTGCCGCCTCATGCCCTGCGCAACGCCTTGCTGGCGCTGGGCGCGGGTCTGCTGTTGATGGCAGGGTTGGTGGCAGGCAGCACCTTCTGGGGGCCCGCTCGCCTGTGGTGGGACGCCACGGGCGCCAGCAGCGCGATGACGGCGGGGGTGCAGGCTTCGCTGATCGCGGCACTGGCCACGGCGGTGGGGGCCTTGCCGGTGTTCCTGGTGCAGCGGGTGAGCAAGCGGCAGGAATCGGCGCTGATGGCTTTCGCAGCGGGCGTGATGCTGGCGGCGGCCATTTTTGCGCTCTTGCTGCCCTCGCTGGAAGCCGGACGGGCCATGCTGGCCGCCACCGGTGCGGCGCAAACGGGTGCGGCCGGGCTCACGGCAGTAGGCCTGCTGCTGGGCATGGGCCTGATGCTGGCGATCGACAAGGCCATGCCGCACGAACATGCCGTGCTGCCGCCGGCAGCGCCCGGCCACGCCGGGCAGTGGTCGGCGGGCGGCGAAGCGGCGAATGCTCAGCGAGCCTGGCTGATGGTGCTGGCCATACTGATCCACAACGTGCCTGAGGGGCTGGCGGTGGGTGCCGCGTATTCGGGCGCGGGGCTGGGTGTTGACGCGGGCGGTGCGGCGCAGACCGGCGCCTCGGTGGCGCTGGCGATTGGCCTGCAGAACATGCCGGAAGGTCTGATCGTGGCCATGGCGTTGCGCTCGCTGGGCAAGAGTGCGGCCTTGTCGTGGGGCGTCGCGGCGCTCTCTGGCCTGGCCGAGCCGCTGGGCGCCATTCTGGGGCTGTGGGTGCTGGGCAGCCTGCCGGCGTTTTACCCGGTAGGCCTGGCGGTGGCGGCGGGCGCCATGATCTTTGTGGTGAGCCACGAGATCATTCCCGAAACGCACCGCAACGGTTTCGAGAGTCTGGCCTCGGTCACGCTGATGGCGGGTTTTGTGTTCATGCTGATGCTGGACGCGGCGCTGTAGTTCGGGATCAGCAAAGCCCGACCCAATGAACCGCGCCTTTGGAACCGAAGGCCCACAGCGCTCAGCCTTTGATGGCCTTGCGCTTGCGCTCGAAACGCCAGGTCACGCGCCCCACCTCTTCTCCTTCGAACACCTGCGCGATAGACAGCGACTGCCCGGCCCGTGCCTGCTTGGCCACGCCCTTGAAAGTAATGCGGCAGTCCAGCCGCGCGTCGGCCGGCAGCAGCACGCGTGGCACGCGCATGTAGGGCGCACTGGGCAACACGATCTGCGCACGCTGGCGGGCCTTATCGAGCTTGTAGTCCATCTCCAGCCCGGCCACGAACGCCTTGGCCAGTGCGGCAGGCACATCCAGGGTGACGCGCACCTCGCGCGAGAGGCGGCGCTGGATCACGAAATCGAAGAAGCGCCGCTCCTTGGGGAAGTTGGCAATCAGGAAGTGGTGCACCGAAGGGTCGGCCGAGGGTTCTTCCACTGCTTCCACCACATTGAAATTGCGCCAGGTGACGTTGTTCTGGTTGCGGATGAACGCGCGGAAACCGTCGAAGTCGGTGGGTGAAGGCAGCACCGGAGCCGGGTCCGCCGCGTGGTCCAGAATGCCGACGAAGCAGTAGTGGCCGGTGGCAGGCACTTCGGCGGCTGGCCAGGTGAGTGCGTCGGTTACCACAAGGGTGTCGCCCACGGGCACATCCACAGGTGTGGTGGTGCCAATGGCGTTCCACAGCGCTGGCGTGACCAGCGTGGAAACAGGGCTCCAGAACACCTGGGCCTGCACGCCGGTGGCGTCGGTGCCGCCACGGTTTTTCATGCGCACATAGATGAAGTTGTCCTGCCCGCCTTGCACCTGCGAGCCCAGGTTGTTGGCGTTCTCGGTGCCAGAGCCTTCGCCAAAGGCGGCGTTGGGGTCGGGCACAGTGCCAGGGAGCACGATGATGTCCGGGCTGGCACTGATGGCGCCGGCGGTGGGCACGCTGCCGTCGTCACCCACGTTGTCGCGCAGGTAGACATCGGCCACCACGCCCAGGTTGCCGTCGAGAATGGCGCGCAGGTTCGGCATGATGCCGATGTTGCCGGCCACCCCGCCACCCTGGGCCGTGCCGGTGAGCGGGTTCGAAAGGATTGCGCGCATCTGCATGGGTGACAGGCGTGCTCCGGTGGCCGCGGCGTGGGTGGACTGCACGATGAGCGCGGCACCCGCAATGGTGGGCGTTGCCGCGGAGGTATTCTGGAAGTCGCCGGCATAGGCCTGATCGGGGTTGCCGCCGCCGTCATCGAGGTCGCCGGTGCCCGTGGTGACCACGTCCTCGCCCCAGGCGAAACAGTCCAGCCGTGCGCCGAAATTGCTGGCGGCCTTGCGGTTGTGCGGCAGTGGGCTCAGACAGGCGCCCACCATGATGGCACCAGAATCGCGGAAGTCCGCCGATGCCGGGTTGAGGATCTGCAGCCCGCCGGCGTTGGTGAAGGTGTCCAGGTTCGAGCTGCCATTGCCGGCCGCCGCACACACCACAATGCCCAGGGCCGATGCCAGACGGATGGCGTCAAAGGTGTCATCCACGATTTCGGCCGGTAGAAAGCTCGTCTGCACCTCGATCAGCATCACATCGCCCGCCGCCATCTGGTCCACTGCGGCGATCACGGCATCGGCCACGAATCCACTGACGCCCAGGCCCGCATCGAAGTGACTTGAGCAAAGCACAGGCGACGCTGCCGAAGCGATGCCGACCACCCCCACGGCGTTGTCGACCGACACCATTTCACCCAGCACCGCACAGCCGTGGTTGAAGCTGGACGCCCGGTTGTCGTTGAAGATCAGTGAAGGTGCGGCCGCTGCCAGGTCCTCGTGGGTGAGGCGCCAGCCTTGTTCCACGTCGCACACACCTATACCCTGACCGAAGCCACCGGGCTGGGTCCAGGCCCAGCGGGCATCGATGCCGTCAGGCGCTGCGTCCTGGTAGCCCTGCATGGCATTGAAGGGATCGTTGCCGGGGTTGTTTGCCGGGTCGTCACCGCTGCGGTGCTCGTAGGCCTGAGCCACGCCGGGGGTGGCCATGAGGCGTTTGACGACGGCGTCGATGTCATGGGGCTGACCACGGAGGTCGAGCAGCCAGTAAGCACGCAGGCTGCGCAATGGCGGCAAAGGACTGCGCTCTGCACGCTCCTCCATCTCACGAAGGCGCTTGGGCGAAACAGCCGTGATCAATCGACGGCCCTTGGAAAGCCCCAGCGACTTGAGCAGGTCTGCCAAGGCGCCAAGCTGCCCTTGCTTGAGCACGGCAGCCAGGCTGTCGGCGGCATCGGCTTCGGGTGTGAGCCCGCCTTCAGCCAGTTGCAGCACCACGAAACCGGTGCGCTTCGTCCGCTCATCCGGCTGGCCTGCGTCGCCGCGCAAGGACGGCACCGCGGCCACAATGGCTCGCAGGTCGTCAGGCCGCAACAAGGTTCTGGGATTGAGCAATCGGGTGGTGATCATGGCTAGCCTCCTTGGGTGGTGTGAACTGCCCGCTGAACCGGATCGAAGCTCTCACGCCCAGCGGAATCCACATTGAATGCCTGCGACCTGAGAGCTTCCAGCCCCCATTGGGGGACGACCTCCTCATAACGTCTACCGCCCACGCGCGCCCAGGCCAAGACGTTGTGCCACCCGGTGGCAGACGCGGAACCACACAGGACTACACTGCCTGAATGAGCGTACACATCCGATTCCTCGGCGGCGCTGGCACCGTCACCGGCTCCAAGTATCTGGTCGAACACGATGGGCACAGTGTGCTGGTGGACTGCGGCCTGTTTCAGGGCTACAAGCAGCTGCGGCTTCGCAACCGCGACCCGTTACCGATATTGCCCAACAACATCGGCGCGGTGATCCTCACGCACGCCCACCTGGACCACAGTGGCTACCTGCCCCTGCTGGCCAACGAAGGCTTTCACGGCAAGGTGTGGACCACACCTGCCACGCGTGATCTGGCGCAGATCCTGTTGCCTGACAGCGGCCACATACAGGAAGAAGACGCGGCATTTGCCAACCGCAAGGGCTTCTCCAAACACGCGCCGGCGCTGCCGCTCTACACCGAAGACGATGCCCGCCGCAGCCTGAAGCTGATCCGCACCGCGCGCATGAACCAGGTTTTTGAGCCAGTGCCCGGGTGGACGGCACGCTTCTCCGGCGCCGGGCACATCCTTGGGGCGGCCAGCCTGCTGCTGGAAGTGGGCGGGCGGCGCATTCTGTTCTCGGGTGATCTGGGCCGGCCGGACGATGCCATCATGCTGGCCCCTGAGAACCCGCCAGCGGCCGACGTGGTGGTGTGCGAATCCACTTACGGCGACCGCGAGCACCCGGATGAAGACGTGCTGGCCGAACTGGGCCCTGCCCTGCAGCGCGTGGCCGCGCGTGGTGGCACCGTCGTGGTACCCGCATTTGCCGTGGGCCGTGCACAGGCGCTGCTGCACGCCATTGCCGAACTCAAGGCAGCAGGCACGCTGCCGAGCGGACTGCCGGTGTACCTGGACAGCCCCATGGCCATCCACAGCACCGAGCTGTTTGCCCAGCACCTGGGTGAGCACCGCTTGAACGCAGCCCAGTGCCACGCCATGGCCACCGTGGCCACCATGACGCGCACGCCCGACGAGTCCAAGACCATCGCCTTGCAGCACGGTCCGAAGGTGATCATCTCTGCCAGCGGCATGGCCACCGGCGGGCGGGTGCTTCACCACCTGGCCAAATACTTGGGTGACCACCGCAACATGGTGTTGCTCACTGGCTACCAGGCGCCCGGCACGCGTGGCGCCAGTCTGGCGCACGGGGCCACCCAGTTGCGCATGCACGGAAAAGACATCCCGGTGCGCGCCGAGATCGTTCAGCTCGCTTCCGCGTCTGCCCATGCCGACGCAGGCCAGTTGCTGGCGTGGCTGCGCGCCCTGCCCGGCGCACCGCGCCGCGTGTTCGTGGTGCACGGCGATCCGGAGGCCTCTGACCGGCTGCGCTACCGCATTGAAAACGAGTTGCGCTGGCAGGCGCTGGTGCCGGAGCATGGGAGCACTTGGCAGGCCTAACGGCCACCCCCCGCGCCGCCTTCGGCGTCACCCCCCTGAAAGGGGGGCGCACCCAAAGGCCCGGCAAAGGTTCTATGGTTTGTTGTCAAGCGACTGGGGTATGCGTTGCGGATCAAACGGTTTGCCGGTGCGCCAAACGGCAAAGGCGATGC
>NZ_JAVDWU010000001.1:0-986510 GCF_031457455.1 Hydrogenophaga palleronii | reverse complement strand
GAAGCGGCCGGGAAATAAACTCAATTCTGATCGTGGCGGATTCAGCGTGACCCCACCGCACGGGCCAAAACCGAGTTTTTCAACAGAATTGGCCCGTAGCGGTCTTCCGGCAATGGCCCTCATAGCAGTCATCCCGGTTGCAGCGGTCGGCAGGTTCTGACGCTGCAACTGCGTGCTTCCCAGTAAACTGCCCAACGGCTCGCGCGCCCGATCTGTCAAGCCGCTCAGGCAAAGAGAGACCAGTCGGGTTTGTCGGATCTGTTAAACCTGTTAATTCAACCGGTGTGTGACGCTACTGAGTTGATTTCAAACGCACTTTGGGAATGTCATGAGACTTTGTTTAACGGCAGCGGTTGTAGGTATCCGGCGTTTTGCCTTTTAGATCAAAGTTAGGCTCTAAACGATCCTTATGACCATTGATCCGGCGGCTTCAATCGAGCTTGTCACACATGCAGACTTCGAACTCTTTGTCGAGTACCTGAATGATCATCTCGCTGACAACGGGGTGGACGACACCTACTTCCAGCCGCTCCAACGTGGCACGCCACGGCTGTCGGAAGAAAGAGTGTCAGCATTTCGGAATGGCCTAGACCTGGCTATCGGCACCGCAGGCTGGAGGCGCTTATGGGTCATGCGATCGACTGGCGGTCAGATAGTTGGCCACATCGATCTCCGCTCTCATCCTGAAAGGTTCACCGAACATCGTTGCCTGCTCGGGATGGGAGTGCATCGCCAGTACAGACGGCAGCGGATCGGTGTGGCCTTGCTCTCATTTGCAGAGACGTGGGCGATCGAGAAGGCTGGTCTCGAATGGATCGATCTACAGGTCCTTGCCGAGAATAGGGGAGCGATAGAACTCTACTGCCGCATGGGATTTGGCAAGACCGGTGAAATCCCAGAGATGTTCAAAATCGACGGGTGTTCCTTCTCCTATGTGTTCATGGCAAAAAGCTTAGTGGTGCGAGAGCCCGGCTCCGGCGGAGCCCCGGCGCCTAACGAGTAAGGATAGATCGCGCGAAGCCGCGATCTGATCCGTTTGTTGGCCTCACACGAAACCCCTACTGTCCCGATCAAGAGAATGAACGAACTTGAAACAAATGCCGGTCTTGCGGCCACACCGGGCTACGAGTACGCCAGACGTACCGAAAGTCAACTTCATGTCGCCGGGCAGGTACCTCACAACTCATCGGGTCAGCTTGTGGGGGTCATGGACCCGTTCGCTCAAGCCTCGCAATGCCTGAGCAATCTGCACACGCTGCTCTCCGTCAACGGCTTCTCGACGCACGACATTCAGCGCCTTGTCGTCTACGTCGCCGGCGAGCAAGAAAACCTCACAAGGGCCTGGGCTGGCGTACAACATTGGTTCTCTGGAACTGTTCCTCCGGCAACGCTCCTCGGGGTCGCATTCCTTGGGCATCCCGGCCAGCTGGTTGAGGTGGACGCAACTGTCATCAAGAGCTCAGCTCAGGCTCAGTGAGGCCAACATTCCAATCCACCGGACCTCTGGAAAGCTGCGCTCGCCCTCGTCCGGTGAGTTTCAAAGTTGAACGACTATTTTCTCGTTTGAAGGTCGACTGCTTCTGACCGTTTCAATCAAAGTTAAATCTCTATGAAGTTCCTTGCACCTTGGTACGAGACCAAGAACGATGCATTGGCCGCCGAACTGCGCAGGGAAGTGGCGAAGGGTCATGCCTTGCACGGAATGCCTGTCGAAGCACTGGGGCGCAGGGACGATAAGGACGAAGTGCTGTTTGCGGTGCAAGATGGCACGGGGCGCCTCGTCGCTGTGCATTTGACTTTCCAGATGGAGACAGATACCAGCTGGCCTCGCTTTTCAATGTTTGCAAGCGAAGCTGAGTGGATTGAAAAAATGGATGCTGATCATGTCGAGTTCGAGGCTCAACATGCCGGGCCGTGCAAACGTTGAATGGCTGCTTTTTCACTGCGCAAAGTCGGCTCATGGCCGAGAGCGCGCATCTGGCCCGGCGGAGCAAAGCAGTCCTCGGGTAGCGTTGCAGTGGTCGGCAGGTTCTGCTGCGTCGAATATGCAGGCTCGGGTAGGCTGGGCAGCGGATTGGCGTTTGGTCGCTTTAACCACAATTAGGCCGCGCAAACGAGCAGCCACACACGGGCACGACCTAGCTCGACCGTTCGGCCACACACTCCACACCTGGCCAGCGTCTCTACCAAGACAGCAGGATCTGCGAACCATGTCCGTATACAAACAACAGTTGCTCCAATTGCTCGCCTCTGTCGAGGGCCTGACAGCTGAGGCGTCCCCCGTCGGAGGAGGCACCGCCCTGTTTTTTCGAGGCAAGGAGTTTGCGCATTTTCACCATGACCACGAACTTGACCTGCGTCTGACAAAGAAGATCATCGCGTCCTTGGGGCTCTCACATCCTTCCGGGTCGGTACATCACCCGGTACGGTCGGCAGGCTTGCCGTGGATCGAAGTGCGCTTCAACTCAGAACAAGAGGTGCAGCGCGTCGCTGAGATGGTCAAGCTGGCCGTCGCACAGCTGCAGTCTGGGTCGGTTTCGCGCTGAGGACGAAGATAGGCTCACACAGGAGTACAACCGTGCCCGCATTTGATCGGCTGACGGAGAGATTGGGCCAGTACCTGCAGGCCACTGGGGTGCCGGCGTTTGCCCTCGGAGTTGTCCAAGGTTCCGAACTGGTGTATGCCCAAGGATTTGGATCGGTCGGCTCTCGCGGCAGTCAACGACTGGTCTCAGAAGATACGCTGTTTCCAAGCTGCTCCACCGCCAAACCGATCACTGCGACTTTGATCATGCGCCTCGTTGAACGAGGGCTCTTGAATCTGGATGAGCCGATTGTTCGGCACCTATCCTGGCTGACGTATCCAGAAGGCGGGGACGTTTCTCAAGTCACCCTCCGCCACCTGCTTACGCACACGTCGGGCCTTTCATCGGACCCTGACATTCCAGAGTGCTTCTTCTCGGGCTCCCGGGATTGCTTGGAACACTACGTGCGTCACGACGTTCCTCGATACAAAGCTGCGGGAAGTCCTGGGGAGGTTTTTTGGTACAGCAACGCTGGATTCAATATTGCAGGATTGCTGGCAGAACACGTCACCAGCACTCGGTTCGCAGACCTGGCAGAAGAGATGATCTTCTCTCCAGTGGCCATGACATCGACCAGTTTCGACGCTGCCGCGCCCAAACTCGCTGGCAAGACCCTTGATACGGTGGACGATCTCAGGCGCCCACCCGTGCTCTATCCAGCGGGTGGGGCAGTGACCACGATCCAGGACCTTGCGAAACTTGCCATCAGCCACATGCACGGTGGAAGGCTGCCTGTGGGTCGCCTGCTCGATGAGCAAACCGTGCGATCAATGCACGAACGGCAAGCAGACGCGTACACGCGGCAACCACGTTGGTACGGGCTAGGGTTCGACATCGAGTACCACAGGGGTAGGAAGCTTGTGACACATGGTGGAGGTGGCTTCGGTTGCGGCTCCACCTTTGTGATGGTGCCGCAGGAAAAGCTTGCGTTCATTGCTCTGTTCAACCACCCCGCAGGATATGGCGTCAACGCGCGCAACATTCTGGATGAGCTTTTAGGTCTGAGCGATTCGCCCGAACAAGGGGTGAAGCATGCGTACCCAGCAATGTGGTCATCGTATGGCGGGACCTATCGCAGCGCATGGCCGGACACCGAGGGCTATCCGAACGAGGTCACCATTACGGTGTCCACGGACTCCCTGCAAATGGTTTTAGGCAGAAGGGCACATTCGCTGGTGAGCGCTGAGGGTCCGGTTTACGTCACCGAGGATGGCGGGTCAAGTATCGGGTTTGTTCCCGGAGGCCGGTATTTGATGTTTGACGCCTTTGGCATCGGATTGGTGAGTGCGTGGCCCTACATAAAGGTGAGGGCATGAGGCAGGTTCGAAGCCGAAGACCCGCGGAGTGTGGTCTTACCGCTTCGTGAATGGCGGCGAGTGCCTCCTCCGGATCGCGAAGAGCCGGTCGCCTCAGCGGGTAGCAGTCGCTCGGCCTCCTCGTGTGGCTCATCGCTGTTGGGTGGCCGCTGCTGGAGGTGCAACGGTCGGTCGCCTGGCAGACGAGGAATGGCAGGTTCGGGCCGCGGCTGCGATTGCGCCATGAACACCTGACCGGCAGCAACCAGCCTTGACTTGCCGCTCAAGTCGGTGATCCCAAGGGCCGTGCATGGCTGGTCTGAGTCGGATGGCCATCCAGCCGAAAGCGGTCGCTGGCTTTGGGGCAACAGCCGCTCAGTTCGTTCCCCTTCTAGGTGCCGTGGACGCCGCGGATGGTCGATGGGCACCGGAAGTCTTGATACCGTCACTGCAGAGGCTAATACCGTCATGGCACCGACCGACTGGGCAGGCGATACCGTCAAAGCGGACAAGTCCGGCGCCGATCGCGAGGCAAGCTCCAAATCACGGCGCCTTATGGCCAGTAGTTATAAAATGGAGTTGCTTTGTGCGGTTTCAGGCGACGGTAAGCAAGTCGGTATTGACCTCGCTTTGGGCTGCAGATACACGGCTTTCACCTATGAGCAGCGACCGGCTGTTGACAATTGAGTGGGAGTGAGGGGCGAAAGCACTGATCTGGCCTGTCGCAATGATCAATCTTCACAGGCTTTTCTACGCGGTCCGGCCTGACTTGACAGCCAGATTGATGGCGATCGATGCCCTGCAACGGCAAGTGGACGTGCGCCACTTGGAGGGTCGTCGTGTCAGACCGGAGAATTTGCACATCACGCTTCACTGGTTGGGGGACTACAAAGACATGCCGCACGAACTGCTGTGCCGCGCGAAGGAAGCGGGTGGCAGTGTCGAGATGGCGTCGTTCGGTGTCGGCTTCGACCGCATCGGTAGCTTCGGCGGTGCGGGGAAGGGTGGCTTGGTGCTGACCGGCGGCGTCGAACTCAAAAGGCTGCGCCAGTTGCAGCGCGCCCTGGCAACGGAGATGGAAGTCTCGGGAATCGGCCACCACATTCGCAAGCCTTTCAACCCTCATGTGAGCTTGCTCTACTGCGACGAGCATGTAGGCCGCGAACCGATCGCGCCGATTCGCTGGCGAGTGGATGAACTGCTACTGATAGACAGTCTCCTTGGCCGCGGCACACACGTCAATTTGGGCCAGTGGCCATTGCAGAGCCGGCAGATGGGTTTCAGCGATTGGTGACGCCTGGTCTTGGTGATGCTCCTGATCTGTTTCTTTGGGGCGACTCGCATGCCATGCATCTGGCCGACGAACACTTGGAGCATTCGCCATGAACCAAACCTCAGTATGGCGAAGCCTGGCTGAGCGCCGCTGGGGCCTCTGGCGTTCTCTGCTGGTGTACCACGGAATTCCCTGGCGCGGCTACCAGCTGCGGCGTTTCTATGGCCGCTTCCTGCCGCAAGGTGGGCTTGCCTTTGACATTGGCGCGCACACCGGAAACCGCATAGCCGCATTTCGCAGACTCTCTGCGCGCGTGGTGGCGCTCGAGCCGCAGCCGGATTTTGTGCGCTGGTTGCAGCGCAGCTTTTCAAAGGACGAAGGCGTGGTGCTGCGAGCGCAGGCGGTGGGCCGCGTCAAAGGTCAGGCACAACTGTTGGCCAGCCCGCGCACGCCGACGGTCTCGACGCTTTCTCGTGACTTCGTGCAACGGGCCGGTGCAAGCCCTGCCTTCAGTGGCGTGCGTTGGGAAGAAGGCCCCGTGGTGCCTGTGGTCACCTTGGACGATCTCATTGCCGCCCATGGCGTGCCCGATTTCGTGAAGATCGACGTCGAGGGGTTTGAGCTGGAGGTGCTGATGGGGTTGGGCCTTGCCCTGCCATCACTTTCGTTTGAGTTCCTGCCTGCCGTACGGGACGTCGCACTGGGTTGCATCGACAGGCTGGAGACGCTGGCAGGGCCTGGTCGCTATCGCTACGCGGTTTCACTGGGTGAGCGGCTCCGTTTGCTGACCCCGCAAGGTCTCACGGCAACGGCCATGCGTGAATGGCTTCTTGCGTTACCTGCAGACGCACCCTCGGGTGATGTGCACGCCTGGCTACCTGAATCGCATGCGGCCTCAGGTACCCGAGGGTAGGGGGCCGGCGGGGAGGTCGGCGGGAGCGCCTACAGCCACGCTGGGAATAGGCTCAGCGTGTTCAGGTGGTGCACCGTCGAACAACTTGAGCAACACCGGCGTGAGGTCCTCCATCGGACCGAGCGCGGCGGCTGGCAGTTCCAGTCCCTGAACAAACCCGCCAGCCAGCAAGATCCGCATCAGCGCAGGATCGTCGGCGATCACATGCACCGGCACGTCCCAGGTGGCGCCTTGACCTGAGACGAGCGCAGGTGGCTGGTGGTCGCCAACAACCACCCACACCAGTGGCCGTGGCGCCATGTCCTTGAGGTAGGAAGCCATCCACCCGTACTGGTAGCGCATGCTGGCCAGGTAGTTGGGTGTGGGGCGTTGCGAGGCCAGCGGGTTGGCCAGGGCGGTCCGAACGTCCTCCATTCGATAGCCGCCATCGGCGGCCGTCAGCTTGTGCCAATCCATCAAAGGGGCGATGGGGTGGAATGGGGCATGGGTGGTGGTGGTGGGAAATACGACCAGCCGAGGTTTGCGATCGGATGCATCGGCATCGAAGCGCAGTTCCTGCTCGTGCAACAGCGCCATGGCGGCCTGATCCGGAATGCGCCAGTAGCCGAAGTCCGGCCCCCGGTAGCCCATGCCCGCATCGTCGGCCAGGCGATCGAAGCCATAAAAGGCCCCTTCAGGCCAGGGCCGCTTGAGTCCGGGCATCCATCCCACAGTGCGGTAGCCGTTGCGGGCAAAGTGGCTCACCAGGGTCTGACGCTGGCTCGCCAGCAGCAGGTGGTGGTCTGCGTGAGCGGCCGTGTTCACGCCAGACAACAGCGTGGCATGCGAAAGCCACGACGACCCGCCGAAGGTGGGTGCCGTGATGCGCGCCGACACCACCTGCCGGCCGCTGAGGGCGATGGCCTGCGCCAGTTCTGCCCTCGATGGAGCCAGCGCAGCCCACAGATCCGGTTGGTCAAACACGACGGCGCCATACGATTCGGCAAAGATCAACACCACGTCTGCCCGTCCCTGTGGACCTTCCAGGCCTGACAGGCCGCCGTCGAAGGCCGGGCTGGGGCCCAGTGCGGCCTCGACGCGCTCAGGCAGCCAGACCTGGGCCAGCAAGCGGCTCTGATTCACGATGGTGGGCGTCAGTGGCAGCGAAAAAAACCAGCGCGTGTCGCGCACATCGGGCACATAGGCCACAAAGCTGGCGGACAGGGCCGCCACGCTGCCCAGCACCCATGGGCGGCCAACTGGCCAGGTCAGGCTCGCGGCCAGTGTTCGGATGGCGGTGCGCACGATCCACCCGAGAAGCCAAACGCCTACAACGGTCACTCCCAGTCCCGCCGCGAGTTGCCAAGCAGACATTGACTCGGCTGCAACGCGAAGCAGTTCGCCGGCATGCCGCCCGTCCCAATAAACATTCACGGGCCGCCCCAGCACGGCTGGCACCGTCACAAAGGCGTAGCGCACCGCCACCAGGGCCATGAAGCCGGCGGACAGCCATGTGGTGGCTGCCGCAGACAGTCGCCCGCGCCAGCTCACCCAGGCCATCAACATGGCGACACCAATGCACAGCTCGAACGAGAGTCGTGGCATGTACAGCAGGCCAAAACCCGGCCATCGGTTCTCGAAGGTCAGCAGGGTGTTGAGCACACCGAAGGCCAGGCCGAAGCGAAGCAACCACGGCAGGGCCGAAAGGCGCCCGGGCGAAGCCGAAGACGCAGCGGGTGGAGGCGTGTGGCTCACGTGGGAGCGGCAGACAGAGAGAACATCACTTCCGAACGGCCTCGAATTCGATGATCAGCTCTACATCGTCGCCCACCCAGCCGTTGGCCACGGCGTAGTTCATGCCGTAGGCGCTGCGCTTGAAATTGCCTCTGGCGGAGACGCCCATCACGTACGGCTTGCTGCCGATGCCACCGAGTGGCGACTCGGCGCTCTTGTTCCAGGTGGCCTTCAGGGTCAGCGGTTGGGTCTTGCCCAGCACCTCCAGCTGTCCTGCGATTTCAAAGTCGCGGTCGCCGCTGCGTTTTGCGCTGCTGGCCGTGAACACCATGCGGGGAAACTCGCCGCTGTTCAGGAAATCAGGTCCCTTGAGATGCTCATCGCGCTTGCGCTGGTTGCTGAAGACACTGGCGGTTTCCACTTCAATGCGCACATCCGACAGGGCGCCAGTGGTCTCGTCGAAACGGTAGCTGCCTCGCGCCGAGCGGAACAGGCCCAGCACCTTGGCGTAGCCGATGTGGTCCACCAGGAAAGCCACGGTCAGGTGGTCAGGGTCGATCTCGTAGCGCGACGCCTGGGCCTGCGCGGGCGCAGCCGTCAACGAAGACAGGGCGATGGCAAGCGCCGCCATCGAGGTACCGAAAAAAGTGGCGGCTTTGCGGCGTGTGATGCCGCGTGAGAAGACAAAGGGCTGGTTCATGGTTCAGGTCTCCTGATGGGTGGATCAACGCGACAAGGTGCGCACGTCGATGGCGAACGAGGCGGTCAGCAAGACAAGGCTCAAAGCGGCGAGGCCGGCAGCGAGGGCAGGCGGAATGATTGGCCCCAGGCACACGATCAGTGTAGTGATCTGCACCACGCACACCGTCTGGCGGCGTTTGCTGGGCTGCAAGGGAGCAGACAGCCAGGGCCACAAGCGCGCAGCGCCGACGAAGGCGTAGCGCATCAACCCGGAAGCCAGTATCCATGGCCCGGCCTGGCCCACCTGCACCACCAGGGCGCACAGAACAAGAATGAAGAAGGCGTCGGTTTCCATGTCGAACCGCGCACCCAATGCGCTGGCCAAGCCACTGCGGCGGGCCAGGTGGCCGTCCACGGCATCCAGCAGGGCCGTGAGCGTGGCCAGGACCACGATGGCCCAGGCCAGACCCGGTGTGGAAGCCAGCGGTGCTGCAGGGACGGGTTCACCTATCATCCCCGCGATCAGCGCCACCAAGGCCAGCCGGAGGAGGGTCACCCGGTTCGCGGGTCCGAAACGGGCATGGGGATGCACAACGCTGTTGCCTGAGCGGGGTGCCAACGCGCGCCAGATCAGCCAGGCACCTGCCCCGAAGAACACCATCGTCTTGATTGTGTGGCCGAGATTGAAGAAGCCTTGGCCAACCAGCATGCTCGATGCAACCAGCACCCCCAAGGCACCGACGAGCAGGTGCTTCAGGGCATCCTGCTGCAGGGCGGTCAGCCCGGCGGCTGTTGCCGCCGGAGGGGAAAGGGGGCGGTGGCCCTTGGGTTTCATGGTCGGCACCGTAACATTGTCGGAGTTTCGCTTGCGCCTGCCTTGTTGGGTGGGTATTGCACAGCCGGGTTCACGAACGGATCACATGACAGAAAACGCCCCTGCACACAGCCTGGCTTGCTGGATCAATGCACCCCTGCAAGCCGAGCTGCGCACCACCACTTTGCCCGCATTGGCACCTGGCGAGGTGCGTGTCCTGGCCTTGCACAGTGGTGTGAGCCGGGGCACCGAGACCCTGGTTTTCCGGGGCGAGGTGCCCGCCAGTGAGACACAGCGCATGCGCGCGCCGTTCCAGGAAGGCGAGTTTTCTTTTCCGCTGAAGTACGGGTATGTGAGCGTTGGCAGGGTGGAAGAGGGTCCGCCGGATCTGGTCGGGCGCCTGGTTTTCTGCCTCTACCCGCATCAGACCGTGTTTCAGGTGCCGGCATCTGCAGTGCTGCCCTTGCCGCCCGATGTGCCGCCTGCCAGGGCCGTGCTGGCGGCCAACCTGGAGACGGCGATCAATGCCCTCTGGGACGCGCCGCCCCGCATGGGTGAGCGCATCGCCGTGATTGGTGGTGGTACGCTGGGTTTGCTGGTGGCCTGGCTGGCGGCGCAGGTGCCAGGGTGCAGCGTGCAGGTGATTGACATCCAGGCTTCGCGCGCGCCCATTGCCGGGCTGCTCGGCGCCAGTTTCAGCTTGCCGGAGGATGCCAAGGACGAAGCAGATCTGGTGATCCACACCAGTGGACACGCTGCAGGGCTGGCCACTGCCTTGAGGCTGGCGGCCTTTGAGGCCACGGTGCTCGAACTGAGCTGGTACGGCAGCCGCGAAGTATCCGTGCCACTGGGGCAGGCGTTTCACTCGCGCCGACTGGTGCTCAAAAGCTCACAGGTCGGCTCGGTCGCCACGGCCATGCGGGGGCGATGGAGCCACCGTCAGCGTCTTGAGCTGGCGTTGAAAATGCTCACCGATCCGAGACTCGATGCCTTGATCACACACAGCGCGCCGTTTGACGAACTGCCTCAGGTGCTCCAGCGTCTGGCAGGGTCCGGGGCGCCAGATGTGTTGTGCCACCGGATCGACTACCCCGAACCTCGTTGACCTGAGCTTGCGTGTCACCCCCTGCTTTGCACCACTTTTTTTCATCCTCCTTCCAGAACCCATCACAGGACCCTTGCCCATGTACGCCGTCAACGTCAGAGACCATTTCATGATCGCCCACAGCTTCCAGGGAGAAGTGTTCGGCCCCGCCCAGCGCATGCACGGCGCCACCTACGTGGTGGATCTGGAACTGCGGCGCGTGGCACTGGACTCGGATGGCATCGTGGTGGACATTGGTTTGGCCACTCAGGTGTTGCGTGAGGTTCTCGCAGAGCTCAATTTCCGCAATCTCGACGAGCAGCCCGAGTTCGCTGGCAAGAACACCACCACCGAATTTCTGGCCCGCGTGATCTTCAACCGCATTGCCGCGCGCATCGCCGCAGGGGCACTCGGTGCCCAGGCCTTGCCAGGCGCGCACGGGGCAGGGCTCAAGCAGATGCGGGTGACGCTGAACGAATCTCACGTCGCGTGGGCATCGTTTGAGGCCGATCTGCCGGCGCAGCCTTGACCGTGGCAAACACATGAGCGAGCGCAACCTTTGTTTTCTGGTGCCAGGCGACTGGGACACGCCCACCGGCGGCTATGTCTACGACCGGCGGATGGTGCAGGCGCTGCGCGCGGCAGAGTGGTCGGTCGACGTTCGGCACCTGCCGGGTGCCTGGCCGCAGCCAGACGCAGAGGCCTTGCAGGAAACGGCGGCCACGGTGGCGAGGCTGCCCGATGGCGCGCTGGTGATCGCCGATGGGCTTGCGTTTGGCGCCATGGCGGCCATGGCGCAGGCCCACGCGCGGCGCCTTCGATGGGTGGCGCTGGTGCACCACCCGCTGCACATGGAAACCGGTCTGGACGGCCGGGCACGCGAACAATTGCTGGCCAGCGAGACACGCGCGTTGCAATGGGCTGCTCAGGTGGTGGTGACCAGCAGCGCCACGGTGCAGGACGTGGCGGCCATGGGCGTGCCGCTGGCGAAGATCGTGGTGGTGGAGCCCGGGACAGACCGGCAGCCCATTCCGGCAGTTCGCGCCGTGGGTCCATCGCAAGTGGTACGGCTCCTGTGTGTGGCCACGGTCACCCCGCGCAAGGGCCATGCGGTGTTGTTGCAAGCATTGGCCGGCCTGGGTCACCTTGCTTGGGAGTTGCACAATGTGGGCAGCCTGGACCGCGACCTCGAGCTCGCCAGTCGCGTACAAGCCATGAGCTCCGAAGACGCACTGGAGGGGCGGGTGTTCTGGCACGGTGCGGTTGTTGGCGACGCGCTGCAGACGCACTATGCGCAGGCCGATGTGTTCGTGTTGCCCTCCTTGCACGAGGGTTACGGCATGGTGGTCTCCGAAGCCGTGTCGCACGGGATTCCCGTGCTGACCACCACCGCCGGGGCGCTGGCTCACACATTGCCACCAGGTGCCGGGCTTCAGGTGCCGCCCGGGGATGCCGCCGCGCTGCGTGAGGCGCTGGCTCGGTTGATCTCTGCCCCTGAATTGCGAAGCCAGTTGGCGGCCGGCGCGCAAGCCGCAGCGCAGCAACTGCCCGACTGGGACCGCCAAGCGGCCATGCTGGCCCGTGTTCTGGAGACGCTGGCATGAAGCAACCATCTGCCGAAGCAGCCCCTGATGGCTTCAGCGCCGACTGGTTGAGTCTGCGCGAACCATTTGACTTTGAAGCCCGCAATGTCGCTGCCCGGCGCATGCGATGGGTGGAGCGATTGGAGCGCTGGCGCTCGGGCAGCACCCATCCGTGGCGGGTCATCGATCTGGGCTGCGGCACCGGGTCGAACCTGCGCTGGCTGGCCCCCTGGCTGGAAGGTGCGCAGCAATGGCTGGCCGTGGACCACGATGCCGCCTTGCTGAATGCATGGCCTTCGGTGTTTGAGTCCACTGGCGCACCGCTGATGGATGGTGCACACGACCTGACGCGGGTGGCCCGCTGGCCATTGCCTTCCGCTTCCGTTGAGATCGTTCGCCGCCAATTGGATCTGGCGCAGCATCTGGAGGCGCTGCCCTGGTCGGCAGCCGATCTGGTCACCGCTTCCGCGCTGATCGATTTGGTGGGGCCGGTCTGGCTGAAGCAGCTCGTGGCATGCTGCAGCGCAGCCCGGGCCGGCTTGCTCCTGACCTTGAGTGTCGATGGTCGGCTCCGGTGGCACCCCGCAGACCGGGACGACATCTGGATGTCGCACACGTTCGCGGCACATCAGCAGCGCGACAAAGGCTTCGGACCCGCACTGGGCGCCAGGGCCGTGCCAGTGCTTGTGCGACTGCTGCGCCAGGCAGGCTACCGGGTCATGCAGGCGCGCAGCGACTGGCAGGTGGATGGCCGCGCCGACCCCCGCGGACAGGCGCTGATGGGTGCGATGGTGGATGGCCTGGCTGAAGCCGTTCGGGAGCAGCTGCCAGCGTCGACGGAGCGGGTGAGTGCATGGCATGCCCGGCGAATGGCCCGCGCGCCGCAGGCGCGGCTCATGGTGGGACACATCGATGTGCTTGCCCTTCCACCTGCACGGTCCGGATAAGACCCAGGGCAGGCCGCGCGGGTTCAGGCTCGCAGATCGAGGTCCCAGAGCAGGTCGTCGCCCAGGATCAGCATGCGGGCAGGTGGTCGCGGGCAATCCGCCATCACATCGTGTGCCGTGGCCTGCAGGCCGCGCCGGCCCTGACCGATCAGCACCGGCGCCACCACCAGGTGCAGGCGGTTCAAGGCGTTGGAGCGGAAAAACCGCGAGACCGTGACTCCGCCGCCTTCCACGAACAACAGACGCAACCCGCGTTCGGCCAGCGCAGCAACGGCCCGCGGGGGAAGGTACTGACAAGGCAAGCCTTCTTTTTCCAGCAGGCCTTCCACCGCCACCACTTCGGTGCTGGCATGGTTTGCTGCGGCGTCCGTTGGCATCAGCGCCGCGAGTCGCTCGCGCGCGGTGGCTGCATGGCGAGCGTCACACAGCCAGAGGGTGGGGGATTGCCGATCGTTGAACAGCCGCGAGCGTCCGTCCAGCCGGGCGTCGGGGTCCAGCACCACGCGCACCGCGTTCTGTCCAGGCACCCGCCGGGTCGTGAGTTGGGGATTGTCGATCGCCACCGTGCCCGCGCCAACCAAGACCGCGTCGCACAGCGCGCGCAGGCGGTGCAGGTGGACCAGGCTGTGGGGCCCGGTCACATAGTAGGAGTCGCCGGTTTCGGTGGCAACAAAGCCATCCAGGCTCTGACCCAGTTGCGCCACCACCCAAGGAGGCGCATCGGGCAGGTCCCGGTGGGTCTGGCGCGCGTCCAGCATGGGCTTGTAAAGAGCGAAAAGGGCCGCGCTGCGTTCGCTGCAAGGCCCGTTCAGGGCCCATCCCAACTGGCGGCTGTGCGTCAGGCGCCTGTGGCGTTGCGGTGCAGAAGTGTCTCCCTGGCGCACTTTGAGGATTTGCATCCATAGGTCTGGCCAGTCCGCAGGAAGGTCACCGGGGGCGAGGGCTGCGGGATCGGTCGGGGTTTTCACTTGCAAGGGTTTGACCATGCGCAGCATCTTCGCATCCAGACCAAAAAACCCAGAGACCCAAACGAATCGAGGGACTTTGCGGCGGCGGCCAGCGGAGCCTGTACCCAGCCGTAGGGGACAACGTGCGGTGGCCGCAGGTTCATTCCCAGGTCGGCTTGTAGTAGGGGTCGTCTTCGGTGGTTTCGCCCAAAGAACCATCGGCACCGGGGGGCGCGGCATCGCCCAACAACAGCCAGGCCAAAGCCACCACCACTGGAAGCGCCGCCAGCATGGCGGTCAGCAGCGGCGTCCAGCGGGGATGACGCGCCGACCAGGAGGCGCGCTTCAGGAGCACAGGTGCCGCAAAGGCCAATGCGATAACCGCCACGCGCCCTGCAGTCGATGGACCCGGTACCGCCAGCGAATACGCGATGACCAGCCACGCCAGACCCAGAGGAAAAAGGGCAGCCGGCTGGATTGCAAGGCCGGCAGCAGGCCGCAGCCAGGCCCACAACCCAGGAACGGCCGTGACCACGCCGAGCATCATGGCCAGTTGCGCCAACAGCAGCGATCCGCCAGCCGCCGCGATCCCGGCCAGCCCCAGGGCAGCCACCGTGAGCGTAGCTGAATCGGCAACACCGTTGACCGCAGCCTTGGCAGGGGTGGACGGTGGTTCGTGTGCGCCCTGTGTCCTTCCTTGAATGGGGCGCTTGATCAGCAACGATGCCAGCACGGCCGCTCCCGCGAGTGCGCCGAGCAATGAGTGCGCCCACTGAGCGGGGTCGGCCGTCAACCAGACACAAGCCACCGCCCATAGGGCCGAGCCCATGGCCCAGTGCATCCAACGATTGGGTTGCGTGGCGCCGGACAGCACCCAGACGAACGCCAGGCCCGTGCCGCCCAACGCGATCCACGGCAGCTTTTGTGCCCTTGCTGTGGCCGGCCAGTCAAACCCTGGCAACAGGAGAAAGCTCAGCAACAAGGCCATGGCCGAGCCCATGGCCCACCACCGCAGCCCCGCCGATGTCTGGCGCATGCCGAGTGACACGGTGAGCACAAGGGTCAGCAAAAGGGGCAAGCCCAGACTCTGGAATGCCGGATGGTGGATGAATGACATGGGGTATGGGGCGGAGACCAACGATACAACGGCCGCTCATCATCGCATCGGAGGCCTTGAATGAGGAAGTCCTCACCAGTGCATTTGCGTTATTCCGTTGCAGGGACCATGAGCCGTTCGAAAGAGACGCTGTGGGTCCGGGTCCACCGGTGCTGCATCCGTATATATAATGCGATCCATTCGTATTCGCGTTAATCTACTCAAGGAAAAACCCGGCCGGTGGTCCCGAAAGAGGGCACACATGGGATTCGCCTTTGTTCCAGACGCTCAACCAAACCTGATTGCCGTGAAGAACCCCTTCCACAAGCGCCACTTCGTCTCAGGAGTTTGCCCATGACCGCTGCCGTCAGCCAGAACCCGGAACAACTCCCATCAGACGAGTTCTTCGACACCGACGGTGTGCCCGCAGACGGTTCGCGCAACGCTGAGGCGGCTTCTCAAGGCAAGAAAAAAACCTCGCGCACCAAGTTGTGGTTTCTGGTTCACAGCTGGGCTGCCTTGCCGATCTGGATCTTTCTGTTTTTTGTCTGCCTCACCGGCTCGATTGCGACCGTGAGCCAGGAGATCGTCTGGCTCGCCGATCCCGCCGTGCGTGCGCGGCCACCTTCTTCCGATGCGCGGGTGCTGGGCTACGACGAGATCCTGGCAGCGGTGAACAAGGCACGACCCGATGCCATCGTTCGCAACATTGCCAGACCGGTCAAATCCCAGTTCGCACTGGCCGTGCGCGTGTCGTATGCAGACGGGACCAGCGGCATCATGCATGTCAATCCGTACACGGGCGACATCCAGGGCACGCAAACGGGTTTTGACTTCCGGCAGTTCATTCGCGCCCTGCATGGGTGGTTGCTCATGCCGTTCAACAACGGCTTCAACTTTGGCTGGTACGCCGTCTCGCTGCTGGGATTGCCGATGCTGGTATCGCTGGTGACCGGCCTGGTGGTCTACAAGAAGTTCTGGCGCGGTTTTTTCAAACCCCGGCTGCGGGTGCGCCAAGGTGCGCGGGTGTTCTGGGGCGACTTTCACCGACTGGCCGGCATCTGGTCGATTCCGTTTGTGCTGATCATGGCAGTCACGGGTCTGTGGTTCCTGACCCGGGCGCTGTTGTCCGACTTCTCCATCTCCATCACCACCGAGGGCGTGCCGCCCGTCATCGCGCGTGCGGATGTGCCCATCACCAGTGACGGCCTCAAGCCGCCGCTGATCACGCTAGAACAGGCGGCCCAGCGGGCACGTGACGTGATGCCCGAGTTGCAGCCCCTGAGTGTGCGTCTGCCAGCCAACGCCTACGACCACATCGTGGTGCAGGGCAGGGGCGATTACCCGCTGCTGTTCGAGCGCCTTCACATCAACCCCTACAACGGAGCGGTCGAGTCGGTGCGGCGGGTTTCAGACCGCTCCGCACTGGAGCTGGTGACCGAGTCCATGCGACCGCTGCACACCGGCGATTTCGCAGGCTTGTGGCTCAAGCTGGTCTATTTCTTCTTCGGCGTGCTGCTGACCATGATGGTCTTCAGCGGCATGCTGATCTGGACCAAGCGCACCGTACAAGCCACTGCTTCGGCACTCAAACGCGAACATCGAGACGCCCGGGAACCCACCGGAGCCCAGCACGCAGCGGCCTCAACCGTCACATCCATGGAAGGCGCCCAATGAACCCGTCATCAGCACAGAGGCTGCCTGCGAATTTGATCCGCACATGGTGGTACCGGTGGCGCTTCCGGCTGAGTGCACTGCTGCTGGTGATTCCGGTTGTCACGCTGACCACCTATTTCGACCGCCTGGCGCTGTTTGACGGTGCCAAAGGGCTCGGTGAGGGAGAAGTGGAGGAGGTGGTGGTGGGACCCTGGTCGGTGCGGCTGGCCGAGTGGCAGGTGCAAGAGCCCTTCCGCGATGGCGAAGCGGGCTACATCAAGGTCTTCAGCATGGCGCTTTGTGAACAGTGCCTTTCGCAGGTCAAGGCCGCCTATATCAGGGTCGGCAAGCCACGCAGCCTGCGTGCGGCGGGCGGTTTGTTCTTCGGCACCCCATACCTCCAGCAGGCGAGCGTGCGCATTCCGGACAAGGCCGAGGCAGACACCGACCTGTGGATCACGCTGGAGGGCTGGGACGGCACCGTGCACCAGGCGGCTGTCCCGCTTGCACAGGCATCTCCTGTCACGCTGGCATGGATGAAAAAGCGAGGAAACGCATCATGACGAAACCCCACTCCGTTCAAACCAGTGCGCCAGGCACCTCCACCATCCGCATGCCTTTGAGGCTGATGTTGGTGGCTGGCCTGCTCGGCAGTGCTTCCCTGAGCTGGGCGCACAACCCGGTCTGCATCTGCAAGAAGCACGGTGGCGACGAAGTGCGCTGCGTGGGCGGTTTCTCCGACGGCAGCAAGGCCGCTGGCGTGAAGCTCGACGTGATCGCCTACGACGAAACCATCGTCAAGGCTGGCAAGCTGGGGCCAGACTCCTCGCTCACGTTCAAGCGCCCCAAAGGCGCGTTCTATGTGTTGTTCGACGCGGGGCCTGGCCACGTGGTGGAAGTCGACCACACCGACATCGACTGATGGCCGAGCAGCTTGTCAGACCCGCCGGTGCCGGCCATGAAACCGCCTGGGTGGCGTTGTGTGCGCTGACCATCGTGCTGGTGGCCGGTGCGGTCATTGGTGTGCGCTCTCCACCGGCCGAGACAGCTGCCGTTGCAGCCCACCAACTGGACGCGCGCGACGACCTCACCGCCGCTGAGCAGGGCATCTACGCCGACCTTCGATTGGTTGTGATCGAACTGCCAGGCCTTCACGAGCAGGCCCGGCCTTCGGTGGCAGAGTTGAGAGAGGCCGATCTGCCCCCGTTCACCGTTGACCTCGGCTCGTCCGGGCGGGGAGGGCATGTCTGGTCGGCCATTCGCAGTGAGCAGGCAGACGCCTATGTGGGCCTGAGCACAGCGCCGGAGGTGGCGGGTTCCATGTTATTGCGCCTGTTGCCCCATGACGCGCAAGCCCCTCACGCGGACGAAGAACCCGACATCTGGCTGCACCGCGCTGCCCGCCCCGAATTGCCCCACCGTCTCGCGCCCGACGACCTGATCGCCAAAGGGTGGAAACAGGTGGTGTCCAGATTCGACGCTGGCGTGACCCGTCACTCCCATTGATCAAGGCGCCTGCCCGATGGGCGCCACCCATTTCGAGAGTCCCCATGTTCCAACCGCCCAAGTCCACCAGCCCAACGCAGGTGCTTCGTCGACGTCAGATGCTGCTGAGTGCAGGTCTGATGCTGATGCTGCCGGCAGGGGCACATTCGAGTGATGGCCCCCGGCGCCTGCGCATCGGCGTGACCCTGCATCCGTACTACAGCTACGTGGCCCGCATCGTGGGCGACCGCGCCGAGGTGGTTCCCGTGATTCCCGCCGGCTTCAATCCGCATGCCTACGAGCCCAGGGCGGAGGACATCAAACGCATTGGTACGCTGGATGTGATGGTGGTCAACGGCATCGGTCACGATGACTTTGCCGAACGCATGATCGCCGCCAGCGAAAAGCCCACCCTGCCGCTGATCGAGGCGAATGCCAATGTGCCACTGCTGGCGGCCACGGGCATGGCTGGCCGGGGCGGCTCGGGCAGTGTGGTCAACCCCCACACGTTTCTCTCGGTGACCGGGGCCATCGCGCAGGTCAATACGATCGCACGCGAACTGGGCCAGATCGACCCCGCCAATGCCAAGACCTACCAGGACAACGCCCGCACCTACGCACGCCGTTTGCGCACGCTCCGCGCCAATGCGTTGTCTGAACTGGCCCAGGCGCCAGGTGCCGGCTTCAGGGTGGCCACCATCCATGGCGCCTACGACTACCTGCTGCGCGAATTCGGCCTGGAGGTGACCGCCGTGGTGGAACCCGCCCACGGCATCGAACCCAGCCCGTCCCAACTCAAGGGCACGATCGACCGGCTGCGTGAACTCGACGTCAAGGTCATCTTTTCCGAGATGGACTTCCCGCCCACCTATGTGGACACCATTCAGCGCGAAACCGGCGTGCGTCTCTACGCGCTCACCCACATTTCCTACGGCGCCTACGAGGCCGACAAGTTCGAGCGCGAGACCGCGCGCAATCTGGCCACCGTGGTGCGGGCGATCCGGGAGTCCACCTTGTGAGCGGACCGTCCCTTCTTTTTGATCGCATCGACCTGACGCTGGGTCGCACGAACATCCTGCGAGAGGTGAGTTTTGCCGTGGCAGCCGGTCGCGTGCATGCCTTGGTGGGTCCCAACGGCGGCGGCAAGAGCTCGCTGATCAAGACCCTGCTGGGCCAGACGCCACACACAGGCCGGCTGGTACTGAACTGGCCCCACACGCCGGGGGTGGTCGGCTACGTGCCGCAGGCCATCGAATTTGATCGCACCCTGCCCATGACGGTGGAAGACTTCATGGCCGCGACCACCCAGCGGCGTCCCGCCTTTCTGGGGCGAGCGCGCGGTTCTGCACCGGCCATCCATACAGCGCTGGAGCGTGTGGGCATGGCAGACAAACGCAGCCGGCGCATGGGCGCTTTGTCGGGAGGTGAACGCCAGCGGGTGTTGCTGGCCCAAAGCCTGATTCCAGATCCGGGGCTGATGGTGCTGGATGAACCCATGGCCGCACTGGACGAAGCCGGCGTGCAGGTTTTCGAGAACCTGTTGGCCGCCTGGCGCTCCGCCGGCGTGACCGTGCTTTGGGTAGAGCACGATCTCGAAGCGGTGGGGCGCCTGGCAGATCAGGTTACCGGCCTCAATCGCTTCGTGTTGTTCGACGGACCACCAACTGAAGTCTTGACACCCGACCGCCTGCTCACGCTGTTTTCGACGCGTCCGCGCACGGCGGCACAGACCGAAGAGGTGACCGCATGAGTTATGAAACATTCCGGTTGACGGTGCAGGCCTGGGCCGAAGCGGGCTGGCTACCGCCTTCGCTGGCCTACGGATTTGTGGTCAGTGCATTGCTGGCCGGGCTGATCATCGGGCCAGTGCTGGGCGGTCTGGGCACACTGGTGGTGGTGAAGCGCTTTGCGTTCTTCTCTGAGGCCGTGGGCCATGCCGCGCTGACGGGCGTGGCGATCGGCATCCTGCTCGGTGAGCCTTACACCGGCCCCTACGGCAGCCTGTTCGGCTACTGCCTGCTGTTTGGTGTGCTGCTCAATTTCCTGCGCAACCGCACAGGTCTGTCTGCCGACACCTTGATCGGGGTGTTCCTGTCGGTGTCGCTGGCCATGGGCGGGAGCTTGTTGCTGCTGCTGTCGGGTCGCGTGAACATCCACATCCTGGAGAACGTGCTGTTCGGCTCCGTATTGACCGTGAACGGGCAGGACATCGCCGTGCTGGCGGTGGTGGCGGTGTTGGTGGTGGCCCTGGCGCTGCCGCTCTACAACCACATGATGCTGGCCAGCTTCAATCCGCAACTCGCCGCAGTGCGCAAGGTCAGGGTCAAGCTGCTGGACTACCTGTTTGTGGCCATGGTGACCATCGTCACTGTGGCTGCGGTGAAGGTGATCGGCGCCATCCTGGTGGGCGCACTGCTGGTCATACCTGCCGCAGCGGCCAGGCTGCTCAGCCATTCCATGCGCAGCTTCTTCTGGCTGTCGGTGCTGTTCGCCACGGTGAGCACGATCGCAGGCATCCTGGTGCCCATCGAACTCGAGCTGCCCGTGCCTTCGGGCGCGGCCATCATTCTGCTGGCGGGGGCCCTGTTTGCCATCGCGGCGATCTTGCGTGGCATCGTTCCCGCACTCAAAGGACAAGCCGCATGACCCATGCCTCGCTCAACCGCCGCATCGCCATCACCGCCACCTTGCTGGGTGCCAGTGGCCTGTCATTGGCGACCCCAGCCAAGGGGGACGGCATCAAGGTGCTCGCAGCCCACCCGGTTGCCCATGCTGTGACGCAGCGCTTGCTCACTGGCACATCCGTGCGGCTTGAACGCGTCGCACCCCAATCACTCCCGCCGACCCGTCACACTTCGTATTTCGCGGGCCGTGGGGCGGCGGCGCTGGCGGCGGCTGCGCAATCGGCTGACGCGGTCGTCGGCCTGCGTTCGGTCTGGCCAGAAGACCCCCTGTTTCCGCTTGCTCGGCGGGCCAATATCCGCATTGTGGAGATCGACGCGGCCAAACCTGTCGACGGCGCGCTGCCAGGTGTGAGCCTGCAGCCCGGTGCGCCAGGCGAAGGGCAGCACGCCTGGCTGGATCCCACCAACCTCGGGCGCATGGCCGACATCGTCGCGCACGACCTGAAACTGCTGGCGCCCGACAGCGCATCGCACATCAGTGCACAACTGGCTGCCTTCAAGCGGGATGTGGTGGCCCTCACCGCCAAGGCAGGCGTCGCATTGGCACAACTCGAGGACGTGACTGTTTTCAGTCTGTCGGACCGACTTGACCACTTCGCTGCCGGGTTCAACCTCGACCTGTCCGGATGCGATCATCGCGACGATACGGCCTGGGAACCTGACGCGCTGAAGACCTTGAGCCAGACCCTGCGAGATGCCGAGGTGGTGGTCGTGCTACATCACCGCGAACCTGCCACCGAAGTGGCCCGCGCTGTGAGAGAGGGTGGCGCCCGTCTGGTGGTGTTGTCTACTGTGGGCATGGACCCGCTGGCTGAACTGGCGAGCAACGTCGAGCGGCTGGTTCAAGGACTGACACCGGCCTGAAGAGCGTGGCAAACGGTCGTTCCGGCTTGGTTGCTCGAGGACTTGCGGGCATGATGTCGGCATGTACCTGCCACCCCAATTCGCCCCAAAAGACGCCGCCATCGCCAGAGAGCTGATGCGTTCGCACCCGTTTGCCAGCCTGATCTCTGTCGACGACGACGGCCTGCCTTTTGTCACGCAGTTGCCACTGCACCTGGAAGAAGAGGGCGAAGGTTTGCTGCTGTTGGGCCATGTGGCCCGTCCGAACCCGCATGGCCGGTACCTGCGAGAGAGGTCCAGGGCCAGGGTCAGCTTTCTGGGCCCTCATGCCTACATGTCGCCTCGTGTCTATCCCGACCTGGCCCGGGTGCCTACCTGGAACTACCTGGCCGTGCATGCCACAGTCGAAGCCACGCTGATGGAGGACTTTGACGACAAGGACCGGCTGCTCAAGCACCTGATCCACGACCACGACCCCGCCTACGCCGAGCAATGGCGCGCTCTGAGCGAGGACTACCAGCACAAGATGATGCAGGGCATCACGGCCTTCGAGCTGCGCGTGATCGATCTGCAGTGCAAAGTCAAGCTCAACCAGCACCGGCCAGAATCGCACGGCGCCATGCTGAAGACCTACGCTCAAGGAAGCGATGACGAGCGGGCGCTGGCGAGCTGGATGGTCCGATTGGGGCTTGGCTAGCAGCGCCGCGAACAAGGTCCCGCGGGTTCGCTGTGGCTTTTTCGCCAATTGGCGCTGTTGTTGTGCCCGTTCAGCGGTATTGGGGAGTCATCGGTCACGGGTGTTCGTAAACTTCCCTTTTCGAACGAAACTTTCTGCACTTCGGCTCCTCACAGGCACAGCTTCAAAGGTCCAGCCACCCATGCATTCTCCCTATCTCAAATTCCTCGCGCGTGCACGTGCGCCACTTCTGGCCGGTCTGTTGATCGGCTTCACTTTGCCCTCCCTGTGGGCGCAGGGTCAGATAGCGAAGCCGATCGTCACGGCAAGCGCCCGCTGGCAGTCCAGTCTCGATGCTTTTGCAGCAGCCGACCGTGTCAACGCGCCGACGCAGGGTGGCGTGGTGTTTGTGGGGAGTTCATCCATTCGGTTGTGGACCGGTCTGGAAGACAGCTTCGAGCAGCACCCGACGGTGGTCAAACGGGGGTTTGGTGGCTCCCAGTTGCGCGATTGCGTCGATCTTGCGGATCAACTGGTCTTGTCCTACAGGCCCAAGCTGGTGGTGGTGTACGCCGGCGAAAATGACTTGGCAGAGGGGGCCACACCCCAGCAAGTGCTCGAGCGCTTCGAATCCTTTGTTCAGAAAATCAAAGCTTCGTTGCCTGAGAGTCGCATCGCCTTTGTCTCGATCAAACCCAGCCCCTTGCGCGCATCGCTGATTCCAGCTGTGCGAGAAGCCAACACATTGATACAGACCTACAGCCAGAGCGATCCGCAACTGGCGTTCATTGATGTGTTTGCAGCGATGCTTGATGAAAACGGCCAGCCCAGGGAAGAACTGTTTACAGGTGACCGGCTTCACCTCAACGCCGATGGCTACAGCTTGTGGCAGAAAGTCATTTCAGCTCGACTCTGAAGGGCGCATGTGAACCGGGCCAATGGTTCGGGTCTTCTTGTGTGCGGCCTTGCTCTGGTCCCGCGACACCGCGTACCGGGCAACGGCATAAAGGGCATAGAAGCCGGTGAACAGAATCAGCAGATCGACCGAAAAGGGGCGATCCGGGCGCGCTGATCCAAAGAGCCCCAGCGCCAGCAATGCCACCACCAGATGAGCGCAAAAGACGGGCAGTGCGGCCATGCCCAGCGTTTCAAGCATTTGAACCCGTGGAAGCCTGCGCTTCAACCAAGGCGCAAAGTGCATCAGCAGCAGCATGAGGGCCATCACGTTGATCAAACGCAACGGACCCAGTTGCCACTTGTCGAACATCAGGTTGATGCCCGGGTACCCGGGCAGTGGCGTCTGACCCACTGCGTGTCGCCACAAGAAGGCACTGATGGCCAGGACCAATGCGGTCCCCACCATCCACCTGGGAAAGTGGGTTGTCTGGGCATCGGGTTCGCTGTGTGAGGTGCCCATCCACAAACCGAAGACCCACAGAAATTGCCAGCCGAGCATGGAAAAGGCGCCCAAGTCCTGGTATTGCAATGGCATGTCGAACCACCCGGTCAGGGTTTGAAAGAGGGCTGAACCCAATCCGAATTGGGCGCCAAGCCACAGCAGCAAACTCAATGCCATCACACCCCGCCACCCGTGCTCCATGCCATGAAGCAGCACGATCGGGCTGATCAGCATGAACACGATGTAGATGGGGAGGATGTCGAGCAGCGCGGGGTTGTAGAGCAGCAGGCTCGCACTCACCATTGCCACCACTGGTCGCTCAAGGTAGAAACCCAACAGACCCGTCACGGCATCCTCGCGGCCGATGAGCGCGATGCCTGCTATGAGGGTAAAGGCGAACAGCAGCAATGCAAGCTGACAGGCATAAAGCTTGAGCGCCCTGTTGAAGAACGCAGACTTCATAGGCTCGTCGCCCTTGCGACGCGCGGTTGTGCTGTACACAAGGCCAGCCATGTAAGCGGACAGCAACACGAAGCCCTCGGCTGCGGAAACATACCCGAAGGGTTGCCCCATGGGGTCCGACAACCGAGTCGGAAAGTGCGTCAGGGCCATCAGCACGAGCATCAAACCCCGCATGGCATCCAATTCCCAACGACGGCTTTCAGTTCTCATGTTTGAAGCTTTCGTTGTTGACGACCGTCCCGCAGAACAAAACGAACCGGGATACGGGCCCCAGAGTAGAGGCACGGCAAGGTGCTACAAGTTCCGTCCCTTCACTCCTGCAATGCAACAAGCTGAAACTCGGGTCAGGCTCACCTAAACTTGCCCTCATGACCGCTGCCCTCACACCGCCGCCCCAAGCACCCCATCACGACGATGGGCTGATGAAGCTGGCCTTGGTTCAGGCGCAACTGGCCTATGAGGCGGGTGAGGTTCCGGTGGGCGCGGTGCTGATTCGCCGACAAGCAGACGGCACGGCGACGATCCTGGCGGCGGCGCACAACAGCCCGGTGTCGACGCACGATCCCACCGCTCATGCCGAGATTCGTGTGCTGCGCGAAGCCGCGCACCTGCAGTCCAACTACCGGCTGGAAGGATGCGAGCTCTTCGTGACCCTGGAGCCGTGCGCGATGTGCGCTCAGGCTGCCTTCCATGCCCGCCTGGACCGCGTGGTGTATGGCGCACGAGAACCCAAAACGGGTGCGGCGGGCTCGGTGGTCGACTTGTTTGCCATATCCCAGCTAAACCATCAGACCCAGGTCACGGGCGGCGTATTGGCTGAGGAATGCGCTGCGCTGCTGCAGAGCTTCTTTAAAAGCCGCAGGGCGGAGGCCCGTGAGCAGGCGCACCCGCTGCGTGACGATGCGGTTCGCACACCGGATGAGCGGTTTGCGAACCTTCCCGGCTACGTCTGGCCGCCTCATTACGTGAGCGACTTGCCGAGCCTCCACGGCTTGCGCATGCATTACCTCGACGAGGGTCCCCGCGATGCACCAAGGACATGGATGTGCCTGCACGGCAACCCCGCCTGGAGCTACCTCTATCGCAAGATGATCCCGGTCCTTCTTCGCGAAGGCGACCGGGTCGTGGCGCCCGACATGATCGGCTTTGGTCGCAGCGACAAGCCCAAGAAGAAAGGAGCACATGCATTCAGCTGGCATCGCCAGGTGCTGCTGGAATGGGTGGAGCAACTGGATCTGCGAAATATCGTGCTCGTGGTGCAGGACTGGGGGGGCCTTCTTGGCCTGACCTTACCCATGGCCTCGCCTGACCGCTACTGCGGCCTGCTGGTCATGAACACCACGCTGGCGACGGGCGACTGGCCACTGAGCGACGGGTTTCTCGCCTGGCGGGAAATGTGCAGGAAACAACCGGAATTCAGCGTGAGCCGGTTGTTCTCTCGCGGCAACCCAAGCATGTCACCCGATGAATGTGCAGCCTACGACGCCCCGTTTCCTGATCGAGGACACCGGGCAGCCTTGCGGGCGTTTCCATCAATGGTGCCGGAACATCTGGATGACGATGGAGCGGCCACCTCGCGTCTTGCGCGCGATTTCTGGCGGCAGCAATGGCAAGGGCGTTCCATGATGGCCATTGGCCAGTTGGACCCGGTGCTGGGCGAGCCCGTCATGCGCCAACTGCAAGAGTCCATAAAAGGCTGTCCGGAACCGATGCTGCTGCCAGATTCCGGTCATTTCGTGCAAGAAGATGGTGAACGCATTGCATTGGAGGCATGCAGAATTTTTGGGCGATGATGACGCCACCTTTCAGTTTTCAAAGACAACGCATTCATGAGCCATATCTACATCTACTCCCCGTCCAGTGCCGTGCGCGACAAGGCGGCCTTTCGGCGTGGCGTCGCCCGATTGAAGCACCTGGGCCATGAGGTTGAAATCGACGAAGCCGCGCTTGCTTCGCACATGCGTTTTGCCGGAGACGATGCCACCCGGCTGGCAGCCATCGGCCGGGCGGTGGCCAGCGGCGCCCAGGTGGCGCTCATCTCTCGCGGTGGCTACGGGCTCACCCGCATCCTGCCAGAGCTGCCCTTCAAGGCCATCGCCAAGGCGATTGATGCCGGCACGCATTTCGTGGGCATGAGCGATTTCACTGCGCTGCAGTCTGCTGTGCTCGCCAAGACAGGTACGGTGACATGGGCCGGCCCGGCGCTCGGTGAAGACTTTGGTGCTGAAGGCGTGCCCGACGACATCATGGAGGCCTGCTTTGATGACCTCGTGTGCGGGCAGGGCGAAGGCACCGGGTGGCGGTTGCCCAAGTCAGACCTGGCGGGGCTGGCTTCCTCTTCCCGGACCGGAGCAGAGGGTGACCCTGCCTTGCGCGTTCGAAATGCCGTGCTCTGGGGCGGAAACCTCACGATCTTGTGTTCGCTGGTCGGGACGCCTTGGCTGCCTCGCGTCAAGGGTGGCGTTTTGTTTCTCGAAGATGTCAATGAACACCCGTACCGCATCGAGCGTCAACTGACCCAGCTGCTTCATGCCGGTATCCTGGGCGAACAGAAGGCGGTGTTGCTGGGTTCGTTCAATCGCTACAAGCCGAGCCCTCATGACAAAGGATTCAAGCTTCAGACCGTGGTGGACTGGTTGCGTAGCCGGTTGCGTACACCGGTACTGACCGGACTGCCCTATGGGCACGTGCCCACCAAGGTGGTGCTGCCGGTGGGGCGCAAGGTGGAGCTGCTGGTGCAGGACCGGGAAGCCCTGATTTTCTGGGGTTGAGCGAAGGGCCGGGAGGCTGTGTGGAACTCAGCGGCGCATCCGGCCAGCATCCATGAGGCTTCGGGGCAGCAGACCGCGGAACGATGGCGAGAGTTCCTGAACGATGTCGACCGCTTTGGCCTCACCATGAATGCGGCTGAGGACGGCCACCATTTCCGAACGGGCAAACCACAGGGCGTTGGCGTCTGGCATGTACTGCAAACGGCGGGAGAGCTGGGGGTTGATCAACGCGCCTTCTTCGCCAAGCGCAGCCAGCATGGCCTTGCGCACAGGCTCCAGCGCTTCCGGCGAGTCGCGTCGAATCTCAGTGCCCAGGAACGCAGAGATGCTGTGCCGCAGTCCAGGTTTAAACCAACGCATGTTTGAACTCCTCAACGACGGCCCGCTGACCATGGGCCTGTGTACTTGTGTTACGAAAGATACTCTCTTTAAACGACTTTGTGCAATCTCCTTTCAGTAAGTGAAACCAAAAAAACAACAAATGAATCATGCGTTTAGCCACTGTGTCTCGGTTTCGCTTTAGCATTTGTAAGAATTTTCTAACCAGTCTGGCGGCGAAGCAGCGCCAAAGCAGGTGGTTGGTAGTGCATTTTTGACTGGTCAAAGCGCCTTTGTAGAACCTTATGAGACAGGCCTGGGCTCAAAGTCTCCGCGTGAGTGGTTTGCGCCTCCCTCCGACACGGCGCTGCGTTTTTGACGGCATGAGCACCCAGACGTGTTTTTTTCGTGTGATTTAATTCACACAATAATTCCTCCCATGGCAGAACTGACCATCGCATTTGTGGACTTGACCGGCAGCGTATCGGTGTTTGAAACGCTGGGGAATGACCGCGCCACCAAGGCCGTGACCAAGCTCACCCAGTGGATCGGCTCGGTGGGCATCGACAACGGCGGCAAGGTGGTGAAGATGCTGGGCGATGGCGTCTTGCTGTCGTTCGACAACAACCGCATGGCGGTCGAAACCATGACGCAGATCCAGCAGGAGCATGCCCAGCGGGTCGCGCAATGGCCCAGTCGACTCAAGCTCATGATGCAGATCGGCATGGCGCGCGGACAGGTGATTCAGGTGGACGGCGACTGTTTTGGCGACGCGGTCAATGTCGCGTCCAGGCTGAGCGATCTGGCCGGGCCTGAACAAATCCTGGCCACCGACACCGTGATCCGCAAGCTGGGGGCGCGCCATGGCGTGCGCAGCCGCAGCCTGGGCCCCATGCGCATCAAGGGCAGGGCAGAGCCGTGCGAGGTTTTTCGTATCGAGTGGCAGTCGGAAATGCTCTCCGAATTCCTCACCCTGCCTGCCGATCTGCACGCGTTGAACACGTCCAGGGAGTCGGTCTATGGCGGGATTGAACTGGGCTGGCTTGACACCAGCCATGCATTCAGTCTGACCGACCTGCCTGTGAAGATCGGCCGCGTTCCCGAAGCAGACTTCGTGGTCAACGACCCGCGGGTTTCGCGGCTGCATGCCAGCATCGACATCCGTTCTGGCAACTATGTGCTCGAAGACATCAGCAGCTACGGGACCTGGGTTCGCTTCAGTGGGGCCGACAACCCCATCTCACTCAGACGCCAGGAATGCCTGCTGCACAGCGACGGTGAAATTGCCCTGGGCGCACCGTTCACCGATTTCAGCGGGCCGAATGTGACCTTCAAGCTGGTCGACGGCCAGATGGTCCTGGGTCGAGGCGTGCGTCCCTGAACGTCAAGGCCCTTGCTTCAGGCCACTGTTCCAGATGCGCCAGTCTGCTGATCATTGATTGAGGTGTCGCGAAGCTGGCTCAGCGCCAACTGCATCTGGCCAGCCAGTTGTGCAATGAATTGATCCACTTCGCTGTTGCTGACCTGGCCATTGTTGTCGGCGTCCAGGCCGCTCAAGAGGGTCTTCAAAGGATCGTTCACAGCCGTGGTCGACACGGGCGATTCAGATGAGGGTGAATACGATGCGTTGGTGACGCTGGTGACCGTGGATGCGGCGTCTGCGGACTGGACAGTGGTGCCAGAGGCAGCAGTCGGGCCAGCAAACTCTGCACGCGAGAGGATGCCATCACCGTCCGTGTCGAGCGCGTCAAACTCGGAAGTCGGCTTGCTTTCGTTTCCTCGCGCGGCCAGAAAGTCCTGTGTGTTCTGGGGTGCAGAAAACGCAGCGCGAATCATCTGACCCAACTCCTGGCCGGACAGTTCACCATCGCCATCCACATCGAGACCGGCGAACATTTCGCTGTGGTCTTCACCCAGGTCCACCCCTAGTTTGGTGGTGAGTTGCTCCATGGCTGCCTGAAACTCGCTCTGCCCGACCGAGCCGCTGCTGTCGACGTCGATCTTCTTCAGCATCTTGTCTTGCAGGTAGGTCGTCAGGGTAGACCCGAGCGACGCCAGGGCAGGGGACCATTGGTTGGCAGTATTGGAGCCGATTCCTTCGACGGTGCTCATGGCAGATCCTTTCAAATGGGAACAACATGTTCTTGCGAACTGCCCATATGGTCTGACATTCCCGCTGAACGGAAGCGCCACAACAAGCAGGAAAGTGACCTGCTTTTCGTGCGATTGGTCTTGCGACCTACTTGAGGTTGCCGGAAAGGAACTGCGCAAGCCGTTCGCTTTTGGGACGCGCCAGCACCTCGGCAGGAACGCCCTGTTCTTCAATGCATCCCTTGTGCAAAAAGATCAGGTGGTTGGAAACCTCCCGCGCAAAACCCATTTCGTGGGTCACCACCAACATGGTGCGGCCTTCTTCGGCGAGCAGCTTCATCACACGAAGCACTTCGCCCACCAGTTCCGGATCCAGTGCGCTGGTGGGCTCGTCGAACAACATCACGGCGGGTTCCACCGCCAGCGCGCGCGCGATCGCCACGCGTTGCTGCTGTCCGCCGCTCATGTGAGACGGGTAGCGATCTTCGACATCGCGCAAACCCACGCGCTCCAGGTAACGCCGGGCCGTGGCCACCGCTTCATCACGGGGCACGCCCAGCACGTGCACTGGCGCCTCAATGATGTTCTGCAGCACCGTCATGTGCGCCCACAGATTGAAATGCTGAAACACCATGGCGAGCTTGGTGCGCAGGCGCTGAAGCTGGGCCGCATGAACTGCCTGCAACTCACCATGGCGGTCGGCCTTGAGTTGCAGCTCTTCACCAGACAGGACGATCCGACCTTCGTTCGGCTTTTCCAGCAAGTTGATACAACGCAGCAGTGTGCTCTTGCCGGAACCCGAACTGCCAATCAGGCTGATGACGTCGCCTGCGTTGGCCTGCAAGGACACGCCTTTGAGGACTTCGTTGTTTCCAAAGCGCTTGTGGATGCCTTCGACCTTCAACAGACAGGCTGATGGGGAGCTGGAGGGCGCGGCGTCGGGGTTCATGGGTATTGTTCGAGTTGTTTGAAAAGGCTGGCCTTCAGGCGCCCAGCAAGTCACCTGTTCGAAAGGGCTTCGCGCCAGCGATCTTGCCGACCTCGCCGCCGGCCATCACATAGCGTTCCTTGATCACGGCATAGAGCACCCCGGCCACGCCCGCCTTGACCTCATGCACGCCGGATTGCTCTGCGGTGGTGGGGTCAATGACCTCAGCAATCACGTCCCCTACAGCAACCGATTGCCCTGGGTGGACGAGGTAGACCAGCACGCCAGGACGACTTGATCGAAGCGTCTGTGAGCCAGCCAGGGGGGTGGCCTTGCATGCCAGAGGGGGAAGTTCCGGTACGGTTGCTGCGGCGGGGCGAAGCACTCCCGTGTGTTCCAGAAATGCCGTGAGTGCCCGTGCATCTTTCAATGCAAGCGGATGCGACACCTCGCCTTCGCCGCGCAGCTCCACCGTGGTGCTGGCGCAGGCCTGCGGCAATGGCACGTTCAAACCCGCAGCCTTCAACCGCTCACCCAGCTGCCACCAGACACCGGAGAGTCTCTCATCGAACGGGCCACCGCCGGAGTCCTTTGCCAGCAGCACGGCTTGACACGCCAGCAGCCGCGCCAGCGGCTCCAACGCCTGCCAGCAAGTCTCTTCGCAATACATGTGCATGACCGACTCGCAGTCGCAATGCAGATCAAGAACGACATCGGCGTCGTGCGAGAGCAGCATCAATTGCCGGCGCAGGCTTTCCAGCTCGGTGGCCGGCTGCCACTGTTCAAGCCAGTTGCCCATGGCTGACCGCACTGCGGCGACGTTGGGGCCTGCATCAGGCCCCATGCGGCCCTGAATCACCGGCCAGACCGCCTCGGCCATGTCGGGGTAATGTCTGTTGAAATTTTCGGAGGTGCCGAACTCGAATCGGCCCTGGGCGTGATGGTCCACGCGCTGGGCCAGTCCAATGGGGTTGGCAGCAGGTACCAGCACCACTTGCCCATGGATCCGGCCGTCGTCGTGTGCCTGCTGCAGGAATGACCGCAGATGATGCGCAACGAGCATGCCGGGTAGCTCCTCGGCATGCAGGCTGGCCTGTATGTAGACCTTGGGCCGCGCGTCAGGCTCGCCGAACCGGAAGCTGACCAGGGTTTTCTGATTGCCCAGACTCTGTGACAGAAGAGGGTGTTCGGTTCGATTCATGCGCAGGCTGGTTGCGTCGCCATCAATGTGAGCGAGGTGCCAGGTGGGCCAGAAAGCGGCGCTCGGTCAAACGAAACAAGCCCACCAGTGCAAATGTGATGACCAGGTAGATGGCTGCCGCAAACATATAGGCTTCAAACGGCAGATAGTAGTCTGAGTAGATCCGGCTGGCGGCCGCTGTGATGTCCAGCATGGCCGGCACGGTGCTGGCCAGACTGGTGCTGTGCAGCATCATCACGACTTCATTGCTGTAGGCGGGCAGGGTGCGGCGCAGTGCGCTGGGCAGGATGATGCGCCGCATCGCCTGCCAACGACTCATGCCCATGGCCTGTGCCGCCTCGATTTCGCCCGCGTGGGTGTCGCGGATCGCACCGGCGATCATCTCGGCCGTGTAGCCGGCGGTGTTGAGACTGAAGGCCAACAGGGCACAGAAGAACGGCTCCTTGAAATGCGTCCAGGGCCACACATCGTTCCAGCGCTCCTGCACCCATTCAAGTTGGGCAATGCCGTAGTAGATGAGATAGACCTGAATGAGCAGTGGCGTGCCCCGTATCACGTAGGTGTACGCGCCGACCAGCCAACGCAGCACGGCCACGTTGCTGGTCAGGGCGAGTGCAAACGCCAGCGCCAGGACGCCACCAACAAGCAGCGACGACGCCAGCAACGTCACGGTGGTCGCGACGCCTTCGGCGTACATGGCCAGTGTGGCTGGCTCGAAAATGATGCTCCACTTCATGTGTGTTGCACCTCAGGTCGCCGCTCGCCGCACGCCGATGCTGTAACGCCGTTCCAGCCGGCGCAACGCCCAGAGCGAAACGGATGTGTAGACAAGAAACAGGGCCGCAGCAAAGAGAAAGAAGGTGAAGGGCTCGCGCGTGGCGGCACTGGCCTGCTTGGCCAGATAGGTCATTTCGTGCAGACCGATCAGGCTGATCAGCGCTGTGGCCTTGATCAACACCAACCAGTTGTTGGTGAAGCCGGGCAGGGCATAGCGCACCATTTGGGGGGCCGTGATGCGCAGGAAGGTTCGGACAGGTCCCATCCCGAATGCCCAGGCCGCTTCCATCTGGCCTTTGGGAATGGCAAGAATCGCGCCCCGGAATGTCTCCGTCATGTAGGCGCCGTAGATGAAGCCGATGGTCAGCACGCCTGCAAGAAAGGGATTGATGTCAAACGTGGACTTGCTGCCCATCCATTCGAGCAGGTTGTTCATGCCAATGGTGCCGCCATAGAAGATCAGCAGCATCAGCACCAGTTCGGGCACGCCGCGCACCACCGTGGTGTACACCGTGGCCAGCGCGACCGGCAGTTTTCGCCCGGAAAGCTTGGCCGCCGCGCCAATCAGCCCAAGCAGCACGGCCAATAAAAGCGCCGACAGAGACACCCCCACGGTGAGGAGGGCGCCCTGAAGGATGGAGGCGTAGTAGCCGGACAAAACCGCTCTGGGTTCAGTCGCCGTAGACGTCGAAATCGAAGTACTTCTTGCTCACGGTATCGTAGGTACCGTTGGCGCGAATGGCCTTGATGGCGGCGTTGAGTTCTTCCTTGAGCTGGGCTTCACCTTGGCGCAAGGCTACGCCAGCGCCAATGCCGTAGTATTTCTTGTCGTTGAGAACTGGGCCGACGAAGCCATAACCTGCGCCTTCTGGCTTGCTCAGGAAACCACCTGTGACCTCGACCGAATCGGCCACCGTGCCATCCAGACGACCGGACTTGATGTCCAGGTAAACCTGATCCTGTGCTTCATAAGGCACGACGGAAACACCCGCTGGCGCAAGTTCGCCCATTGAGTATTTCTCCTGGGTGCTGCCTTTGAGCACGCCAATCTTCTTGCCTTTGAGCGAGGCAAGATCGGTGAAAGGTGTGTCTGCCTTGACCACGATGCGGCTGGGCGTGTTGTAGTACTTGTCGGTGAAGTCGACAACTTTCAGGCGTTCTTCGGTGATCGACATCGAGCTGATGATCGCGTCGTACTTCTTGGCCTGCAGGCCGGGAATCATGCTGTCCCAGACCTGTTCGACATACACGCATTTGCGCTTGATTTCGGCGCAGAGCGCTTCAGCGATGTCCACGTCAAAGCCGGTGGGCTTGCCGTCGGCGGTCTTGAAGGTGAAGGGCTCGTAGGTGGGGTCGATGGCAACCTTGAGCTCAGGCATCTCGGCAGGTGCCGGAGCAGGAGCGGCAGCCGGTGTGGCCGCAGGTTCTTGCGGGGCAGGTGCAGGCGCCTCGGTTTTGCCACAGCCTACCAGTGCAGCAGAAGCAATCAGACCCATGGTCAGAATCAGGTTTTTCATTGGTTTCCAAATAAATCAGTTGATCGGGGAGCACCCGGATTGGCCTCCCGCAAAGGTAATGGATTGTAGGTCTGGGCAGTTCTGTCATTCGCTGGCAGACGCTGGTGTTTCCACTGATGGTCAGGTGCCCAGCTTTCCACTGGTACCCAGCTAGCAAGGACGGTGCCTGGCAACTGGCGCACATGGCAGGGGCGTGCTTGGTGGGCTCACGATGGTTCGCAATCACAAACCAGACGGCAAGTGCCAGTCCCGCATTTAACTTAACATAATATACATCGTAGAATATCTAAGAACATTCGGCCACCCATGTCAAACAAGTGCGGGCGCCTGTTTTGGGCGCCCGCATATCAACCAGTCAGTTGATATCAGAACCTGTAGCTGGCTGTGAGCAGTACGTTGCGGCGCTCACCGTATCCGCAGTCCTGGTCCGGACCCCGGCACCACGAAACGTAGGCCTCGTCTGCCAGATTCTGGACGTTCAGGCGGAAGTCCCAGGGCCCGGTGGTGTATCCCACCATGGCGTCATACAGATTCACCGCTGGAACCACTGGTCGCCCTCCGCCGCCTGTCACATTGCCCACGTACCTGGCACCAAGGCCCATGCGCCAACCCGAGCTGAACAGGTACTGTGCCCATGCCGACGCCGTTTTTTCCGGTACCGATGACAGACGATGTTCGGTCTGTGGATTGACTGCATCCAGCCTGGTGTAGTTGGCCAGCAACTCAAGGGCACCCAACCGCTGCCGCCATGCCAGCTCCCAGCCTTTGGTACGGGCCGCGATCTGCTCCACGCCGCCCGGCGTGGCGCCGTTGGCGATGCGGTTTTTCTGTTCGATGTCGAACAAGGCAAAGGCGGCGGAGGTGTTCCCGGACGCCGAAAGGTATTTCACGCCGGCCTCACGTTGCTCGCCGGTGGTGGGCTCCAGGTAGCCGCCACCCGTGCCATCTGTGCCCAGGTTGGGACTGAACGCCGTGGATGCACTCACGTAAGGCGAAACGCCGTTAGGCAAGCGGTACATGAGGCCGAAGCGACCGGTGGTGGCGTCGTTGCGCACCACGGTGTCGGGCGTGCCGATGTTCAACACCTCGTTGCGGGCGCGGTCGTGACGCACCGCGCCAGAGAGCACCCAAGGCCCCCACTCCATGTGGTCCATGACATACAGGCCGGTCTGCACAATGCGGTTGTCGGGCCGGTCGCTGAAGGTCAAGGCGTCGGTGTTCAGGTAGCCGTAGTTCGGGCTGTAGACATTAAAAATGCCACCACCCGTCGCCGAACTCAGATAGTTGAACTCCTCCCACTCGGCATTCTGGTGATCGACCCCCACGGCAAAGTTGTGACGGGTGCTGCCAAGTTGGGCTTGCGCTTCCAGCCGAACGTCTGCTGCCAGCACGTCTGTACTGCGGTCGGCCGCGTGGATGGTGCGAGGCATGTTGCCTGCGTCGTCCGGGATCTGGCCAACCGCGGTGTAGTGCTCTCGCGTGACGCTGGACGAGCGCGTTTTGCGCAGGTTGGCGGCGAGTTTCCAGGTGGTGGAGAGCCGTTGGTCCCAGAACAGGCTGAGCTCGTCCCTATCTGTGTCGTAGCGGTCCCAATCCGGTTCACCGGCAAAGCGGCTGGTGGGAATCGTGCCCAATGGTGCCGGATCCAGCGTGCCCTTCTGCGGCAGAAACTGGGAAGACACCTTGGATTCGTTCCGCTGGTGAAGGTACTGCAGCGTCAGGCTGGTGTCGGCATCGGGTTGCCAGGTCACGGAAGGCATCACCACCAGCGCGTCGTCGTTCACATGATCGACCTGGGTGTCGCTGTCGCGTTTCAGTGCGACCAGCCGGTACAGCAGGCTGGCGTCTTGATTGAGTGGGCCGGTCAGGTCCGCGGCCACCTGTTTGCGTGCGTGCGAGCCCAGCTGCAGGTTGATTTCCCTGGCGGTCGCTTTCTGGGGGCGTTTGCTGACGACGTTGACAATACCGCCAAGGTCGCCCTGGCCATACAGCACCGACGAAGGACCCTTGAGCACTTCAACCCGTTCCAGGGTGTAGAACTCTGGACGGACGTTGTTGTAGAAACCGTAAATGCCGCGCAAGCCGTCGATGTAGACGGATGGTGAGAGGCCGCGGATGGCTGACCAATCGCCGCGGGTGTCGAACCCGTAGCGCCCGGCGTAAACGCCTGCGCTGTAGAGCAAGGCGTCTTGAACGTTTTTCGCACCCGTTTCACGGGCCTGCTCCGCGTCTATGACACTCATGGAGAACGGTGTGTCCTGAATGGCCACCGAGCTTTTGCCCACCGTAGCCGCCCTCTGCTGGTTGACCACACCCGTGGCACTCCCTTGCTCGGCAGTGACCGTCACGGTGGGCAATGTCGCTTCGGTTGTGGCGCCGCCTTGGGGAGCCAATTGGGCATGAGCGCTGGAAGCCGCCCAGAGCCCGTTGGCCATGATCGATAAGCAAACGATGTGGGCGGCACGGGCTATCGGGTGCCTGGTTGTTCGGATGGTCTGGGCTGGCAGAGGGGATGAATACATGAAAGTCAAAGCTCCTGATTAGTAATGCGAACCAGTCGCATTCTAATTAAGGAGGCTCGCTTCCTGAACCGCTTGGCGGACTTGTCGCGGCAGGACCACAAAAAGACACCAGCACTCACGTCAGCGGAGCACCAATGAAAAAGCGGGGCCAATGGCCCCGCTTGTCGATGAAACGCGCTGATCGCTTCGAGACGCGTCAGGTGGTTTCTTCCGGGAAATCACGTCGGTGTTCGCGTTCGCGCAAATTGCGTTTGAGTGAACCATAGATGGTCCAGACCATCAGTGCGGCGCCAAATGCCAGCAGACCTGCACTGATCGGTCGATCGACAAAGGTCATCATGTCACCCCGAGACAGCAGCAGCGCCCTGCGCAGGTTCTCTTCCATCAGTGGCCCGAGCACGAAACCCAGCAGCATGGGCGCGGCTTCGAACTTGGTCACCGACATGGCGTACCCCACTGCGCCCACACCTGCCACCATCAACACGTCAAAGGGATTGTTGTTGACGCTGTAAACCCCCAGGCTGATGAAAACAAGGATGGCCGGGAACAGGACACGGTAAGGGATGCGAAGAATGGCCACCCACAAGCCGATCATGGGCAGGTTCAGAATCATCAGCATGATGTTGCCAATGCCGAAACTCACGATCAGGCCCCAGAACAGTTCAGGTTGCTGGGTCATGAGCAGCGGGCCCGGCTGAATGCCGTGAATGATCAGCGCTCCCAACATCAGCGCCATCACCGCGTCACCAGGGATACCCAGCGAAAGTGTGGGCACGAATGCGGTTTGAGATGCCGCGTTGTTGGCGGCCTCAGGCGCCGTCACGCCTTCAATGGCACCCTTGCCGAAGCGGCTGGGGTCCTTGGCCACCTTCTTTTCCACTGCGTAGGAGAAAAAGGACGCGATGGAGGCACCGGTGCCGGGCAAGGCGCCGAAGAAGCTGCCAATGGCCGTGCCGCGCAACATGGGGATGATGGAGTCCTTCACATCCTTGCGCGTGGGGGTCATGGTGCGCAGCGTGATCTTTTCCTTGACCTCCGTTTCGCGCGACTGGTTGATGCCTGTGATCACCTCAGACACGCCAAAAACACCCATGGCCAGCGCCACCAGGTTGATCCCGTCCATGAGCTCGGGTACACCAAAATCGAATCGCGCCACCCCTGAGTTGACGTCAGTGCCCACGGTGCCGATCAACAACCCCATGACCACCATGGCCAAGCCCTTGGCTGGCGAACCCGAAGCCAGTGTTGACGCGGCAATCAGGCCCAGCAGCATCATGGAAAAGTATTCAGCGGGGCCGAACTTCAAACCCAGCTCGGCAATGCCAGGCGCGAACAGTATCAGCGCCAAAATGCCCAGCATGGATCCCACGAAGGACGCGATGGTGGTCATGAACAATGCCACGCCTGCCCTGCCCTGTTTGGCCATGGGATATCCATCCAGACAGGCCACCGCAGAGGAAGGCGTGCCGGGCAAATTCAGCAGGATGGACGCGGTGGAGCCGCCATACTGGGCGCCGTAGTACACGCCGGCCAACATCACGATGGCCGCCGTGGGTGGAATGTGGTACGTGATCGGCAGCAGCAGCGAAATGGTGGCCAGGGCGCCGATGCCTGGCAGCACGCCGATCAGCGTGCCCACGAACACGCCGATGAAGCAGTACATGAGCGTGACAGGCTGCAGGGCCGATTCCAGGCCGAGCAACAAACCGTTGAGGATGTCCATCTGAATGTCTCTTGTATGGTGTAAGGATGGAAGTGCGGGGGGCCGGGTCAGGCGCTCCAGGGCCAGGCCGGAAGCACCATACCAAGCGCGAATCCGAACACCAGATAGGTGATGACCGCCACGCCGATTGCCAGCAGAATGCGGCCCTTCCAGCGCGTCTCGTTGTCGGCGAGCGAGGAAATCATGACCGAAAGTGCCGTGGCCAGGATCAAACCCAGGACCTTGAGCGTGAGTGCGAAAGCGATGATGCTGCCCAGCACCAGCGCGAAGGTTTTCCATCTCACCTCGATAGGTTCCCCGTGGCGCATGAAGGCCGGTATGGCGATCAGCAGACCGAGCAAGGCGAGCACCACGCCCAGCGCCACCGGGAAGTAGCCCGGCCCCATGCGATGGAGATCCCCGAATTCGTATTTCTGCGCGTAGACCGCGGCGAAAATTCCCAGCGCCGTGACGGCCAGCCCGCCCACGATGTCTTGCATGTCTTTGCTTTTCATTCTGTCTCCATTGAGCGCTCAACCCCAACGAACCACGTCAGGCGGTTGGCCGAACTGCACGAATTGCCCTCACCCCGGGCGAACCCAGTGATTGAACGCGCAAAAGTTGGGTTCGTCTTTAAGTAATTGCACGTAGAAACGGCCCGTCGATGGACGGGCGAGAAAGCTACCAGGTGCCGCGAGGCAGTTGCTTGCGCTGGTGCGAGGCAATGATGTCGACCACGGTCGGTCGGTTCGCGCCGCGGGCAAAGTCCGTGGCGGACAAGCCCTTCTCGTTCCTCAGTGAAGCATCGGCGCCCTCTTCCAGCAACAGCTTGACGACGTCCGGATTCCCGTAATGGGCGGCCATCATCAGGGGCGTGGTCCGATTGGGCGAAGCGGCATCGATGTAAGCGTGATGTTCGAGCAGCAGTCGCGTCATCTCCACGCTGACCGGGTCCGCGTTGGTCGCGGCATAGTGCAGTGGCGTCCATCCCGGCTTGTTGACTTCGGCATCGCGCGCAATCAGCCGTTTCGCAATTGCAAGCTGGCCTTTGAGTGCAGCCATCATCAGCGGGCTTTCATCCTGTCGGTTGCGCACCTCGACCTTGACCGATCGCTGATCCAGCAGGAAGTTGGCGACCTTCACCGAGCCAGAGCGTATGGCAATCAGCAAGCCATGGTCGCCACTGGGATGCACGGTATTGAGATCGAATTCGCGCAAGGCCAGTGCGATCACCGCCGACTCGTCGTCCCTCTGCACCGCTTCAAAGAAGGCCTCGTATGAACTGGCGAAAGCATGTGCCGAGAGCAATGCAACGCAAATAAAAACAAAGTTCTTTTGAATGAACTTAAAGCGATTTCTGAACATTTTCACTCCGTGACGCGTGAAAAAAGCTGCTCAAAATTCCGGCTGGTGGCCTCCGCGACCTGCTCCACACCCAGCCCTTTGATCTCGGCCACTTGCTGGGCAACATGTGGTACGTAGGCAGGGGTATTGGTTTTGCCGCGGTACGGAACAGGTGCCAGGTAGGGGCTGTCGGTTTCGATGAGCATGCGCTCCATGGGCACAAACCGAACCACCTCGCGCAGCTCGGCGGCATTTCGGAAAGTGATGATGCCTGAGAAGGAAATGTAAAAATCCATGTCCAGCGCAGCGCGCGCCACTTCGGAGGTTTCGGTGAAGCAGTGAAAGACGCCTCGGGAGCGGGCCAGGGTGCTTGCTGTCTCAACACCACTTTGAAAACCACCGTTCTCCCGCAGAATGGCCAGGGTGTCGTCGGATGCACTTCGCGTGTGGATCACCAACGGCAGATCCATCTGGCGTCCGGCCCGGATGTGGGTCAGGTAGCGTTCCCGTTGCCATGCCATGTCGGCCACCGTGCGTTCACCCAGGCGGTAGTAGTCGAGACCGGTTTCACCGATGCCCACCACTCTGGGGCCCGCGGCCCGCGTGAGCAAGTCATCCAGCGAAGGCTCCTGTACGCCTTCGTTGTCCGGGTGCACGCCCACGGTGCACCACAGGTTGGCGTTGTCCCGGGCCAGCCGATGCACGTCTTCGAACTCTTCCAGCGTCGTGCAAATGCACAGCGCGCGGTCGACCTTGGCCTGAGCCATGGCAGCGAGGATGGAGGGGAGCTGCGCCTGCAGCTCAGGAAAGCTCAAATGGCAATGGGAATCGGTGAACATGCTTGGCCCCAACGGGAGTTGCCAAAACCTGCGTCCTCAGTCAGGGCGCAGGCGCCGAACCGGAGGGTTCGGAATCAGATGGTTTGTGTGGGACGCTCGGAGCCCAGGCTGGCACCCAGGATCTCTTCGATCTTGAGCTTGAGCAGCCGCGACTTTTCATCGGCCGGGAAGCGGATGCCCACGCCTTGTGTGCGCCCTGCCTGCGCCTTGGCTGGCGTGACCCAGGCGACCTTGCCGGCCACCGGGTAGCGCTGAGGATCGTCGGGCAGACTGAGCAGCACGTACACGTCGTCGCCCAGCCGGTAGTCTCGCGACGAAGGTATGAAGATGCCGCCATCAGCAAACAGGGGAATGTAGGCGGCATACAGGGCAGCTTTCTCCTTGATGGAGAGCTGGATCACACTGGGGCGAGCGGCAGCTGACGGTGGCGACGATGTGCTCATGGCTCGGAGTTTAGCGGCAAACCTGTATCCATTGACCCGCAACTGAGGCCGTGAGACGCCGCATTTCCGGCTCTTGCTGTGATCTCCGGCGCGCCTGCGAGCGAATTTCGTCCATGAACCTCAGCCGCCTCAGGACTCAGCCACCGATGCCAACACCTGTCGCGTGCGCGCGGCCCAGGCCTGTTGCATCAGCCCGGCGTTGTAAGGATGCTCCACAGAACGGGCCGCAGTGAACAGCTCACGCGACCAGGTGGACAAAGTGAACCAGCGAGGCGGCGCAGGCAATTGATCGGCTGAAAAAAAGCGGGTGGGTGCACCGGCGCGGTGGGCCATGAGGTCGTGGCACAGCTTCTGAAGCACATCCAGCTGCTGGGCCGGCGGCCAGTCGGCCATCAGGGACCAGTCCCCTCGGGCCAGTGCCTGAGGCAACTGGGACCAGGCCTGCGCCTGCAGGCCAACAGAGGCCCAACGCAAGGCGTCGGCCGGGCGTCCGCCTGCGGCCTGCAACCAGGCATTGGCCAGTTCTGGCGGTACGGACTTGCCGGTGAGTTGGCTGGCTGCAGCCTGCAACCAGTGCAGTGCTTCAGCGTCGCCCGGCCAGAACATGACGTGGGTCTGACAACGGCTGCGGATGGTGGGCAACAACTGGTGTGCGGCCTCGGTTGCCAGCACGAAGCGCACCTCGCCAAGCGGCTCTTCCAGCGTCTTGAGCAAGGTGTTGGCAGACTCGTTGTTCATGCGATCGGCCGGAAAAATCAAAATCACCTGTGCCGCGCCGCGCGAACGGGTGAGCTGTGTAAAGGTCACGGCGTCGCGTGCGGCATCCACACGGATCAGCTTGCTGGGCTTGCGCTTCTTGTCGTCGATTTCCTTCTGGGCCGCTTCGTCCAGTGGCCACCCCAGCTCCAGACACAGGGTTTCGGGCATCAGCACGCGCAGATCGGCGTGGGTTCGCACGTCGATCGCATGGCAACTCCCGCATAGGCCACAAGCGCCATGCGCTGTAGGCTTTTCGCAGAGCCAGGCACGCGCGAGCGCCAACGCAAGATCGTATTGACCCAATCCGGACGGGCCTGCGAGCAAGAGCGCGTGCCCGCGTTGCGCGAGCAGCCCTTCCAGCTGCCTTTGCAGCCATGGTGCGAGTGCCTCGGTCCCGGCGCCGCGACTGGACTCACTCATGCCGCACTTTCGGGTGGTAGCCAGCCCTTGTCGATGAATACCTGTCTCACATCGCGCCAGACGAGCGCCTTGGCCTGATCGGCATGGATGCGCGCGAATCGCGCCGGATCGGCCTGCATGCGCTGCGCATACCCCTGCGCCACCTGGCTGAAAAAGGCCGCGGGTTGCGACTCGAAGCGGTCGGGCACGCGGGCGGTGGCCAGGCGTTCGGCGGCCACCTGGGCTGGCAGGTCGAACCAGACCGTGAGATCGGGTTGGCGCAGGCGCCCGGGGTCATTGGGCAGGTGCTGAACCCACTGTTCCAGCTGGCTGAGCACAGACAGATCAAAGCCCCGGCCGTAGCCCTGGTACGCGAAGGTGGCATCGGTGAAGCGATCGCACAGGACGACGTCACCACGGGCCAGCGCAGGTTCGATCACCTGGGCCAGATGGTCGCGCCGGGCGGCGAACATCAGCAGCGCTTCGCACAACGGGTCCATGGCGTCATTGAGCACAAGTGCCCGGAGCTTTTCAGCCAGGGGCGTGCCGCCAGGCTCCCGAGTGAGCGTGACCTTTCGCCCCAGCGACTGGAACGCAGCGGCCAGGTCTGCGATGTGCGTGGATTTGCCTGCACCATCGATGCCTTCAAAGCTGACAAAAAGACCGGTGATGGACATCTGGAAAAAGGATGATGGTTGTTCAGCGCTGAAGAATGTAGCGGCGCACGGCGGCGTTGTGTTCGTCCAGCGTGGCACTGAACTGGCTGGAACCGTCGCCGCGGGACACAAAGTACATGGCGTTGGTGGCCTCGGGGCGTACCGCGGCCATCAGCGAGGCCTGCCCCGGCATGGCAATGGGTGTGGGGGGAAGGCCGGCGCGGGTGTAGGTGTTGTAGGGTGTGTCGGTTTGCAGATGCACGCGGCGCAGGTTGCCGTCAAAAGCCTCGCCCAGTCCGTAAATCACGGTGGGATCTGTCTGAAGGCGCATGCCGATGCGCAAGCGGTTGCTGAAGACACCACCCACGAGCGCCCGATCGCTTTCCTGCCCGGTTTCTTTTTCGATGATGCTGGCAAGGATCAAGGCCTCTTCGGGCGAACGCAACGGGGTGTTGGGCAGGCGCTGTGCCCAGGCATCGCCCAGACGCTGCTCCATGGCCCGCGCCGCCGCACGCAGGATGCTCGACGCCGGCGCACGCTTGACCACGCGGTAAGTATCGGGGAAAAACCGCCCCTCAGGATGCACGCCGGGGTAGCCGATCAAGGCCATGATTTCCCCATGCGACAAGCCTTCCAGATCGGGGGAGAGATCAGGCGAGGTGCGCACGGCCTGAAGCACCTGCCTGACATTCCACCCTTCCACGAGGGTCACACTGCGCAGCGCCTGATCACCGCGCACCAGTTTGTCAAGCAGGGTTCTGGGTGTGGTGCCCGGCGGAAACTCGTAGCTGCCCGCCTTGATGTTGCGAGACTGACCCGAGGCGCGAAACCAGGCATACAGGACGACCGGGGGAAGGGTGACACCCGCGTCTGATAGCGACTCTGCCACCGCCCTGGCAGAAGAACCGGCGTCGATGGTGACTTCAAGTGGCGCTTGGTCTGTGACGGTGGCCTCCATGGCCAGGGGGCTCTGCAGCCACCAGATGGCCAACGCGTAACCCAGCACACCCAGCAGCAATGCCGTCGAGATCAGGCGTTTGAACAGGCTGATCACGGGCTCGATGCCTGCAGGGGCATATGTGTTGAGGTCGTAGTTTTCATGGGTGGGAGATGATAATCGAGCCCTTGGCTGGGGCCGCACTTGGCCGCGTTCGATCATGGCCTGCCCGACAGCAGGCATGAGCCCTCGCCTTTTGCCTTCATTTACTGTTTCAACATGAGCGACACCTCCAATCCCTCCCCCGATTCTCTCGCGCTCAACACGCCCGACTTGCAGGGCGCGGCACGCTTGAACCGTCTGGGCGTGATTCGGGTTCAAGGCGCAGATGCCGCCCAGTTTCTGCATGGCCAGCTGACCCAGGATTTCGCCTTGCTTGGCCCTTCTGAGGCAAGACTGGCCGCATTCTGCTCGGCCAAGGGGCGCATGCTGGCGAGCTTCATAGGTGTCAAGCGCGGCGATGACGAGATTTTGCTGGTGTGCAGCCGTGACCTGTTGCCTCCCACGCTCAAGCGGTTGAGCATGTTCGTACTGCGCGCAAAAGCCAAGATCAGTGATGCCAGCGACGAGTTTCAGGTGTGGGGACTGGCGGGTTCAGCGGTGCCGAGGACATTGCCCGAAAAAGTCTGGAGCAAAACAGCCATCAATGACGCGCTGGTGGTTCGCCTGTATCCGGCAAGTACCACGCCTCGCGCACTGTGGCTCGCACCTGCTGAGCAACCCGCACCGCAGGCCCCCTTGCTCAACGAAACCGACTGGGATTGGCTGGAAGTGATGAGCGGCGTGGCCATGCTGGGCCAGCCTGTGGTGGAAGCTTTTGTGCCCCAGATGCTCAACTATGAATCGGTGGGCGGCGTCAACTTCAAAAAGGGCTGTTACCCGGGTCAGGAGGTGGTGGCACGCAGCCAGTTCCGGGGCACGCTCAAGCGTCGGGCTTACATCGTGCACAGTGCCTCGCCGCTCGAAATCGGCCAGCCCGTGTTTCACGAAAGTGATGCCGAACAGCCCTGCGGCACGGTGGCAGCGGCGGGTGCCCGGCCGGGTGACGGGTGGAATGCCATCGTGTCCATGCAGACCAGCGCGGCCGCATCGGGCCGGCTCAATGCCGGCTCACCCGATGGCCCTCCACTTCAACTGCTTGAACTGCCCTACCCCTTGCTCGAAGATATCTGAGCCCTGAGCCGACCTCGCCATGTGCCTGATCGCCTTCGCCATCGGCATGAGCCCGTCGCGACCACTGATGGTCGCGAGCAACCGCGACGAGTTCTTTGAGCGACCCACGGCACCCTTGCACCGGTGGGTCTTGCCCGACAGCACGAGGGAAATCTGGTCTGGCCGGGACTTGAAAGACGGTGGCACCTGGCTGGGCGTGACTGCCGCGGGCCGGGTGGCGATGCTCACCAATGTGCGCGGCGCGGGCGAGAGGCGAGCGAAAAGAAGCCGGGGTCAGCTGCCCCTGCGGTGGCTGCAGGGTGATCTGGACTGGCCAGACATGGTCGCGGGCATCCGTGCCGGCGACTATGCAGGGTTCAATCTGGTGGTGGGTGATTTTCATCGCGGTGTGTGGGGCTGGGTGGGCAACCGCTCACCTCAAGCGCCGCACGAAGACGCCCAGTCCAGCCTCCACCACCGGCTTCTCTCACCAGGGGTGTACAGCCTGTCGAACGCCGCACTGGACACGCCGTGGCCCAAATCACAGCGACTGGCGCACGCCATGCGCATGTCGGTAGAGCAAAGTGCCTTCGACGCGGAACGAACTCTGACGCAGGCTCTGTCTGATGCAGCGGTCGCCGCGGCCAGTGAACTGCCCCGCACGGGTGTACCGGTAGACGCCGAAAGATCGCTGTCCAGCGCCTTTGTGCACATACCGGATCGCCACTACGGCACCCGCAGCAGCATGCTGCTGCGGGTTGATCGTCCGGGGTCCACCAGCACGAACCAGTGGCGGGTCCAGATGGACGAGTGGACGCACGCCCCGCCTGCAGATCAAAACCAGCCGCACCGATGGTCGGAGCGGCAGCGGGTCAGCGAAAGCCTGACCTGGTAATCAGGCCAACGACTTGAACATTTCCTGATGGGGTATGCCGGCTTCTTCAAAGGGTTCACCGCGAGGTGAGAAGCCCAGGCGCAGATAAAAGCCCTCGGCGCTGCGTTGGGCGTGCAGCTCCACTTCATGCGCACCGGCGGCCTTGCCCGCATCCATCAGTGCAAAAAGCACCTGCCGCCCCAGGCTGCCACCGCGCAGGACACGGTTCACGGCCATTCGGCCAATCTTCACCGTCCCGGCGCCGGCGTTCAGCAGGCGTCCAGTGGCCATGGGGTGTCCCAGGCGGTTGTAGGCCACGGCGTGCACGGCCGTGGCATCGGCTTCGTCCCACTCCAGTTCCTTGGGAATGCGCTGCTCTTCGACGAACACCGCTGTGCGAATACGTTGCGCATCGGCGCCCAGTTCGCTCCAAGGTCCCACCTTAACCTCGGTCATGGCTTCGCCGGCCTCGTAGCCGAGCAGGATATCCCGCAGGGCCTGGGGTACCGGGCGCGAGGTCTGGGTGGCCGGGTCGGCAAACACGTAGACGAGTTCGCCACTGATCAGGTGCTCGTCGCCGCGAAAAATGGCGCCGGTGAAAACGATGGAGGACCTGCCCACACGTTCACACTTCATGGCCACATCGATCTGGTCGTCCGCCTTGGCCGATGCGTGATATTCCACCGTGGCCTTGACCACGTACAGATCGCCGTCGAGCGCGTGCATGGACGCCTCGTAGGGCAACGCGAGCGCCCGCCAGTAGTCGGTGATGGCCGTATCGAAATACATCAGGTAGTGGGCATTGAAGACGATCTTCTGCATGTCCACTTCGGCCCAGCGCACGCGCAGGCGATGGAAAAAGCGGAAGTCGGCACGGGTCAGCGACATGGCGGGGTCTCCGTAATGGTGTTTTCTTCGGGAAAGGTCAAAGGCAGGAGGATAGTGGGTTGCGCCCCTTCATGCATGGGCACCCATGGGAGACCGACCAAGTCGGCCCAGGCGGTACGATGCGCCTCCATGCGCATCTTGTTTTGCCTGCTTCCCCTCTCGTTCGCCGCTGCACCAGCGCTTGGCGAAGTGGTGCAGTCGCTTGAGGTCAAGACCTACAACGTGTCGCTCCGGCCAGACATGTCGCTGCGCGATGCCATCAGTGCCGCGTCCCCCATCCGCCATGGTGGCAAGGTTTTCCATGGTTTCACACGATGGCATGTGAACTGGCAGCTCTGGTGGAACAACACCCCCGACGGACGCTGCGAAATCCACAAGACGCAGACCCGGGTCACCGGTGTCATCACCCTGCCAGAGCTCCAGCAAGGCGCGCCCGTCGAGGTTCGCCAGACGTTTGACCGGTACGTGACCGCTCTGCGAAGTCACGAGATGGGTCACTACCAGTTCGCCCTGGACGCTGCCAGTCAGATCGACCGCCAGATACTGGCCCTGACCCCACAAGCCACCTGTACCTTGCTTGAATTGACGGCCAACGGTATCGGGCGACGGATTCTGGAAGACGCGATCCGGGAAGAGATCGAGTACGACCGCCGGACCCGGCACGGCCGAACCGAGGGCGTCACTCTGACACCGTAGGGGCACGCGTGGTCGGAAAAGTGGTCAGATGCGCCAAGCACGGCGCAACGCCCGCGCTGCGTCGTTGTGCGCGGTCAGCGCCTGCGGGATGGCTCTTGCAAACTGAATGAACCCGTGGACCACGCCCGCGTAGATCTCCAGGTCGACGGGCACGCCCGCCATGCGCATGCGATCCGCGTACATCACGCCCTCGTCGACCAGCGGGTCGCACTCGGCCAGACCCATCCATGTGGGTGCTACGCCTTCCAGGTCCCGGACGTTGCCACTGGTGCCCACGCCATCCAATGGCGCGAAGCGCCAGTCGTTGCGTTCGGTTGGTTCGTTGAGGTAGTGATCGAAGAAGTAACTGATGTGCGGCTCCTCCAGCAGAAACCCCTTGGCAAAGCTGTGGTGCGAGGGCGTGTCCTGGTGGCCCGCACACCCAGGGTAGAACAACAACTGCAAGGCCAGCGCCCAACCGGCGTCCCGCGCCGCAATGGCCGTGACCGCCGCCAGCGTGCCCCCTGCACTGTCACCTCCAATGGCCATGCGCGTGCCGTCGAGACGGAGATCCTCGGCATGCTCACGCAACCAGTCCAGGCTGTCCCATGCGTCGTGCACCGCGGTCGGGAACTTCCAGTCCGGTGCAAGTCGGTAGTCCACCGACACCACGGCGCATTCGGCCAGGTGAGCCAGGTGCCGGCACAGTGGCTCGTGGGTGGCCACGCTCCCCACCGTGAATCCCCCGCCATGAAAGTACAGCAGCGCGGGCAAGGCGGTGTCCGACGCTGGCGCAAACAGGCGCGCCGGGAGCGTGTGACCATCACGCGCCGGGATCTGCAGATCCTCCACCCGCGCCAGCTTGTGCGGCGGCAGATCCAGCACGCTGGCGCCCGCTGCATACGCCTGCTTGGCCTGCGCGGGAGAGAGTGCGTGCATGGGTGGATGTCCGGCTCGGGCGATGCGATCAAGCAGGGTGCGTGAGGCGGGTGTGAGCAGCGCTCTGGGGTTGGGGTGTTTCGACATGAAGGTCTGAAGGTGTCTTTTGCGGGACCGAGTGCACCGCATTCAGTTTGGATGCGAGGGCCAAGGCGGCTTATAGTTTTCTGCCAACTCCACACCATAACGCGAGACAACCATGTCCCAGATCCTGTATGTGACCAATATCCTGATCGACTTCGGCGCCCTGGCCCAACTGAAGGCTGAATGTGAACGTGTGGGTATCACGCGCCCCCTGATCGTGACCGACGCGGGTGTGAAAGCCGCTGGGCTGCTGGAAAAGGCAGTGGCTGCTCTGCCCGGATTGCCGGTGGCAGTGTTTGACCAAACGCCTTCCAACCCCACCGAAGCTGCCGTGCGCGCTGCTGTCGAGGTCTACCGCCGGGAAAACTGCGACGGCCTGATCGCGCTCGGGGGCGGCAGTTCGATCGATTGTGCCAAAGGGCTGGCAATTGCCGCGACACACGAAGGCCCGCTGAAGCACTACGCCACGATCGAGGGCGGTTCGCCCCGCATCACCGACCGGGTGCCACCCCTGATCGCCGTGCCCACCACGGCCGGCACCGGCAGCGAAGTTGCGCGCGGCGCCATCGTGATCGTGGACGACGGCCGCAAGCTGGGCTTCCACAGCTGGCACCTGGTGCCCAAAACCGCCCTGCTCGACCCCGAACTCACCCTGGGCCTGCCTCCCATGCTGACAGCTGCCACTGGCATGGACGCGATTGCCCACTGCATGGAAACCTTCATGGCGCCAGCCTTCAACCCGCCCGCAGACGGCATTGGCCTGGACGGCCTGCGGCGCGGCTGGGCACACATCGAACGGGCCACCAAGGACGGACAGGACCGCGAAGCGCGGCTGAACATGATGAGCGCTTCCATGCAGGGCGCCATGGCGTTTCAGAAGGGACTGGGTTGCGTGCACTCGCTCAGTCACAGCCTGGGCGGGGTCAATCCCCGGCTCCACCACGGCACGCTCAACGCCATGTTCCTGCCGGCGGTGATCCGCTTCAATGCCGAAGCCGAGTCGATGCAGAACGAACAGCGACTGCAGCGCATGGCGCACGCCATGGGATTGCAGAGCGGCAGCGACATTCCAGAGGCCATCAAGGACATGAACGCCCGCCTGGGCCTGCCCAGCGGGTTGGCCGCCATGGGGGTGACGACCGACCTGTTCGACAAAGTGATCACCGGCGCACTGGCCGACCACTGCCACAAGACAAACCCCCGCATCGCCACGGTCAATGAGTACCGTGGCATGCTGGAAGCCTCCATGTGATACCCGAAAGCCGCTTCCGATGACGCCTCTATCCTCCATCCCGCTGTCCATGCTTGACCTCGTCGCCGTGCGCGAAGGCGGGACGGTCGCGGATGCGCTGGCCATTGCGCTGCGCACTGCGCAGCATGCGGAAGCATTGGGGTTCAAGCGGTACTGGCTGGCCGAGCACCACAACATGAGCGGCATCGCCAGTTCGGCCACTGCTGTGCTGGTCGGTCACATTGCGGGCGGTACACAACGCATGCGTGTCGGGTCGGGCGGTGTGATGCTGCCCAATCACGCGCCATTGGTGGTGGCCGAGGCCTTTGGCACGCTGGCCGAGCTCTACCCCGGCCGGATCGACCTGGGACTGGGTCGCGCACCAGGTACCGATCCGCTGACCATGCGGGCCCTGCGTCGAGACCGGGTGGAAACCGAGGCCGATTTTCCACGTGATGTTGCCGAACTGCAGCGCTTGCTGGGCCCGGCCCAGCCAGGCCAACGGCTGATCGCCATGCCCGGAGCGGGCACAGAGGTGCCCATCTGGTTGCTGGGCTCCAGCCTGTTTTCTGCGCAGCTCGCGGCGGAGCGCGGTCTGCCCTACGCTTTTGCCTCGCATTTCGCCCCTCGGCTGCTGCTGCAGGCGCTGGACCTCTACCGCAGCCGTTTCCAACCTTCGGCCACGCTGAGCAAGCCCTATGCGATCGTGGGTGTGCCCCTCGTGGCGGCACCGACAGACGAAGAAGCCGACTACTTGGCCAGCAGCACCTACCAGCGCGTGCTGGGCATTCTCACGGGCCAGCGCGGGCAGCTGCCACCGCCTGTGCACAACTACATGCAACAACTGCACGCTCAGGAGCGCGCAGCCATTGCCGATTTTCTGGCCTGTGCCGTGATTGGCAGCCCCCACACCGTGCGCGAGGGCCTGACGGCCCTGGCGGCCACCACGGAGGCGGACGAACTGATGCTGGTGTGCGATGTGTTCGATCCTGCGCTGCGCCTTCGCTCTCTGACATTGGCAGCGCAGGCCTGCGCAGAGAAGACTGCAGATCCCGTCGCTGGTTGACGCGAGACGGCGCTTAGGCGCCGTTGAGGAACGACGCCAGATACCGCAAAGCGCCCTCTCCCGCTTGGCGCCCGGTGGACAAGCAGGCTGTGAGCAGATAACCCCCTGTGGGCGCTTCCCAGTCGATCATTTCCCCCGCGCAGAACACGCCTGGTTTGTCCTGCAGCATGAGCTGCGCATTCATGGCGGCCCATGACACACCGCCCGCCGTGCTGATGGCCTCATCAATGGGGCGCGGCGCCACCACCGTCACCGGCAGGGCCTTGATGGCGGCTGCCAGCTGCTGCGGATCGTGCAGCGCGTCCTTGTCAAGCAGCTCATTCAATATGGCCATGCGGATGCCGTCCAGACCCAGCCTGCTTTTGAGGTGGCTGGAAAGGCTGCGCGCGCCACGGGGGTGCGCCACCTGGGCCCGCACCTGTTCCAGCGAGCGATCCGGTTGCAGGTCCAGGTGAAAAGTGGCCTGACCGTGCGATGCAATGGTTTCCCGCAACTGGGCCGAAACGGCGTAGATCAGGCTACCCTCGACACCGTTGGCAGTGGCCACGAATTCACCCCGGCGGGCAAAGTGGCGCCCGTCATGCCCAGTGAACGACAGGCTGACCGCCTTGAAGGGCTGGCCGGCGAAACGTTCGACGAAAAAAGGGCTCCAGCCCGCGCAAGCGCCATGCCGTGATGTGCCTGCGACATCAAAACCACAGTTGCTGGGGCGCAGGGGCGAGACCGCAATGCCTGCGGATTTCAGTGGCGCCACCCACGCACCATCTGAGCCCAGCCGGGCCCAGCTGGCGCCGCCGAGCGCCAGCACAACGGCACGTGCGTGCACGAACGCCTCACCCGCAGGTGACTGCAGCCGCAGACCGATCCGTCCTACGGGTGCATCGGTCCAGCCAGTCCAGCGATGCCGCATATGGAACTGCACCGCTGCGCCCTTCCCCGCCGGGTGACGCAGGCGCTGCAGCCATGCGCGCAGCAGGGGGGCCGCCTTCATGTCAGTGGGAAACACCCGGTGCGACGAACCCACAAAGGTGTCGATACCCAGACTGCTGGCCCAGTCGCGCACCGCTTGTGCGCCAAACGCCTCGAGCATGGGCTGCAAAGCTGAAGCGGCTTCGGCGTAGCGCGCCACGAAGGCGTCGAAGGGTTCAGCGTGGGTGAGATTCATGCCACCCTTGCCCGCCAGCAGAAACTTGCGTCCCACCGACGGCATGGCATCGAAAAGGTGCACCGCTGCACCACCTGCGCTCAGCACCTCCGCGGCCATGAGGCCCGCAGGTCCGCCGCCCAGCACCGCTACATCGACTTGCAGCGGCGCCGGCGTGATGTGTTGTTCCTGTAATGGGTGGTTGATCATCCGGGCGTGTCCTCGGGCGACAGCTCAATGAGTTCGCCGTTCTTGCTGATGAAGGCCACGCGGACGGTCTCTCCCGGGCAGGTTTGTGCCACGGCACGGCGGTAGCGCTGCATCTGGGCCAACAGGGCCGGTTGCTGTTCCGGATGTGCGGCGCTCTTGTAATCAAGCACCCACCAGGCGCCGGGGCTCGAAGCCGTGGCCACTTCCCGCACCAGCCGATCCAGCCGCAACAGCTCGCCCTGGTGAAACAGATCCACTTCGTTGCCCCAATACGCCAGGCGCTCGGCATCCCAGGCCCAGGCGGCCGCCCCCTTCACGATGCGTTGGGCCACGGACCTTGCGTGCTCGGTCTGCGCTGCATCCAGATCAAATTCCCGCGCCACGGCCTGCAGGTGCAAGTCCGTCCAATCAAAGTCCATCGCGGGAGTGGGATACCACTGCAGCAACCGGTGCAGCGCCAGTCCAATCCGACGGGTGTGATCGCCCTGGACGTCGATCTGCGAATCGGATGCTGGTGGGGCCGTGACGGCAGGCACTGCCACTGGCGCGGTCAACGCGGGCAGGCAAGGCAATTCAAACTTCTCACGCTCGCCAGACTCTGGGCTGGCTTCGGCGGCATGGCCTGTGGGCACCTCGACCGCCTGGGCCCGCGGTGCCAGCCGCTGGTACCAGGTGACCGCTTGGCCGCGCCGATGCGGCTCAAAGCTGGAGATCACCAAGCGGTGTTCGGCCCGGGTCAGCGCCACGTACAGTGCATTCAACTCCTCCAGGGCGCGGGCCCTTTGCTCCACCTGCAGCACTTCGGCCGCACAGACGGGAGGTGACTTTTCGCTGGCCAGAAAGACAAAACGGCTGGGGGTCTGGTTTTCACCGGGCCAGTCGACCAGCACACCCATGCTGTCCGGGCGGGAGGATGGCGCGTCGGTATCGAGCAGGAGAACGGTGTGGGCCTCCAGCCCTTTGGCACCGTGGATGGTGAGCAGGCGCACCGCCCCCGCCGTCTGGACCGGCGTGGCCTTGATGCCCCCGGCTTTGAGTGCACGCACAAACCGGTAGGCCGTCAGGAAGCGGCCGCCTTCCTGGGTCAGGGACTGCAACAACAGGTCACGCAACTGAGCGAGCACCGCAGCGCGCTGGCTCGCGGGCACAGCCTGGGCATACCGGGCCAGCGCATCGCTGTGGTCAAAGATGGCCGACAAGGCGTCGTGAGGCGGCAAGCGGGCCAGCCATTCACGGTAGAGCGACAGCTGACCTGCGCTCGCGGCCAGCAAGTCGGCTTGCTCACGGGCGTGTTCAGGCGTTGGACAGGCCGAGGCCAGCAAAGCCACCTGCTCCTGCGCAGGCAGCGCTTCGAATCGTTGAAGCACCTCCCACCACGACGGAGACACCGATCGGGGGGCGGCGGGCGTCTCTGCGGAATCGCTGGGCTCGGTGCGCGTCGTCCACCGCAAGCGCAACCGGGCAATCTGCGCCAGCAGGTCATCGCTGAACCCCAGCAACGGCGACTTGAGCGCGCGGGCCAGGCTCAGATCGTGCGAGGGAGAAACCAGCGCATCCAGCAGGGCCACCACGTCCTGCACGGCAGGCGCTTCGCACAGGTCCACCTTTTCGGGCTGCTCGCTCGGAATGCCCCGCTCCAGCAATGCCTCGTGCATCCAGCCCAGCCGCTCCCGACGACGGGAAAGCACCATCACGTCCTCGGCATGCAAGCGCCCCGACGCAATCTCTGCCGCCACCCAGTCGGCGGCCTGGCGGGCTTCAAGTGCCGACATGCTGTCTTCAGGCAATACCCTTGGCGTCACCAGGCTGTCGCGCCAGACCGGCTCGTCGTCGACCCCACCACGGGACGCACCCGCTCTCGCATCCCGCGGTACCTGCGGCAGTGCCAGCACCACGCCCTCTTCCCGGCTCTCGGTGGTGTGGCTGCGGTAGTCGCTGCCGTACTCGCCGCTGGCCAGAGCATCGAGCATGACGCTGTTGAAGGCATCCACCACACCGGTGGCGCAGCGTCGCGTGTGGTCACAGCTGAGCAAGGCGCCCGAAAGCCCATTGACGACGAAGCTTTGCGCCGCCTTGAACACCTGGGGTTCGGCGCGCCGGAACCGGTAGATGGATTGCTTGGGGTCACCCACCAGAAACACGCAGGGCGCTTCGCCCACCCCGGCACCGGCGTAGGCCGACAACCACCCGTACAGCGCCTGCCACTGCAGCGGATTGGTGTCCTGGAATTCGTCGATCAGCAGATGGCGCACGCGGGCGTCCAGCCTTTGCTGCATCCAGCCAGAGATTTCGCTGTCTCCCAGCAATCTCAGCGCGGCTCCTTCCACGTCGTTCATGTCGACCCAGCCGCGTTCCCGCTTGAGTTCGGCATAGGACGCGAGCAGCACACGCGACAGCCGAGCCATGCGCTGGTGATGCGACCAGGCCTGATGCTGGCGTCTGGCGGTGCACAGGTCCAGCAGTTCCAACTCCGCATCTTGAGCGGCGACGAACTTGGTCAGGTGGTTGGTGAGGCGGTCTTCGCTGGCCACGAAGAAGGCCTTGCGCAGCATTGCCAGCCGCGCAGGCATGTGCGCAGGTTCGTCCGGCAACTGAAAGGCGTCGAGCACGGCACGCGCGGCGGTCACAGGCGTCTTGTTGGTCTCGCGGCCCAGCTCCTGGGCTCTGGCCAGCCAGCGCTCTCGCACGCCGGGCTGCAACAAGGCCTGTTCGGGGGATCGCAGGCTGGCCCATCGGGGGTACAACTCGCCAAAAGGCTTCACAGAGCTTTCCACCACCCCAACGCCGTCTGCCAGCGTGAACTCCACGCGCTTTTGCAACGCGTTTTCCAGGGCCTTGAGGGTCTGATGGCGACCGTGCTCGGCCACCGCGTCCATAAAATCCTGTTTGCTTTGAACATCGCCGGCGACAGCGCCATAGAAGCGGGGCCACACCAGCGCCACGGCCTGTGCGTCGTCTTCCAGGAGTTCGTACTGCGGTGGCAGTCTCAGTTCCTGCAGCACGGACAGCGGAGCTCCCCGCAGCAGGGAAGCGAACCAGCCATGAAATGTGCGTACCTGCACCTGGCGGCCCAAGGTGTTCAGCCGTTGATGCAGCGTGCGCAGCTCGGGAGCACGAAGCACTGCGTCGGGAGCACTCAGGCCTCGCGCGCGTAGCTCACTCGCCAGTTCGGCGTCCGGGAGGGTGGCACATCGGCGCAACTCGCCATTGAGGCGGTCGCGCATTTCGCCCGCGGCCTTCTTGGTGAAGGTGATGGCCAGAATGTCTTGCGCGGCACAACCATCGAGCAAGGCCCTCAAGATGCGCGAGACCAGCATCCAGGTCTTCCCTGCACCAGCACAGGCCTCGACCGCGATGCTGCGATGGGGATCACAGGCCAGCGCATAGAACGCCTCGCGCTCAGCAGGCTGCCCGTTGATTCGATAGGCGGGCATTTTCATTGCTGCCCCCAGAAATCCTTGCGGCACAAGCCACGGGCCGCACAGTAATCACAAGCCTGCCCTTCGCCCAGTGCGGGCATGGCTTGCCCACCCGCGACGCGCGACATGTCGTGCACAAGTCCCTTGCGCAGTTCTTCCCGTGCCATGAGCACGTCTTCCTGCTCCACCCACAGCGTGGAAGCCTCCTTGGGGCCGTCGCCTCGCTTGTCGGTGATGCTCAGGTACGCTGCCCTGAGGTTGTCCTGTGGCAACAGCGCAGCGTAGAACGCCAGCTGGGTGTCTTCCAGAGGTTCCTTGACGCGATCCAGCGTCCTTGCCCGGCTCTCGGTCTTGTAGTCGATCACCAGGGGAATGGGGCCTTCTGGTGAACCCTGGACATCGACCCGGTCCAGTTTGCCGTACAGCTTCCATGGCCCGAGCGGTACTTCACGCGCCACCTCAGCCATCTCGAAACGCGGACCTGCGCCACTCTCCCGGGATTCATAGCCCGCCAGCCACGCCAGGTAGCCCTCGCGCAACGCGGGCCACATGGCCTCAAAAGGCAGAAAGCCAGCCGCGCTTTCGTCTGCATTGAGCCCCATGGCGTCGGCGGTCTCTACAGCCAGCTGATCCAGTCGCAGCCGGTCGGCCTGCTCCCCCGGGCGGGCATCCCCGCGCTGCTCGTGAAAAGCGCGCAGCACGGCGTGCAGCCAGTTGCCCATGTCGCGCTGGTCGGGCGCTTCATCGAGTTCCGGTGTCTCTGTCAGTCTGAGCTGCCTTAAGGCGAAGAAGCGATAGGGGCAGTGGCGCAGGTCCTGGTAGGCGCTGGCCGACAACCTCTCAGGCAACAGATCGCTCGCGGAGGGTGTCGGTCGAGGTGCCACCTGCGCAACGAGTGAACGCATGGGTCGGCGGTCAGTGCCATGATCGCCTGTGGCGCCCGCAACGGCGATGCGAGAAAACGCCGGCAACGCCTGCACCCAGGCGCTGGCCAGCATGGACTCGCCGCGCTCCTGGCTGCGCCACAGAATGTCCAGTTGGGGCGTGGCCAGCGTGGCTTGCCATGCGCCTGCTGCGGCCTCAGCCAGCGCGGCGCGTGACGGAAGGCCCAGAACCATGCGTTGTTCGGCGGTCCACTGTCCCGGTGGCTCTGGGCTGGTGGGAAGGTGCACTTCATCGCAGCCCGGCACCACCGCCGCCTTGAAACCCCTCCCCAGCAATTGCGCCATGGGCAGAACCACCACCAAGGGGTCGGCACCGTGCCTGGCGGTGAAGCTGGCACCTTCCAGCACGTTTTGCACCCAGTCACCCAAAGCCGACAGCGACATGCGCCCGCCGGTACCGGATCCCTGCTTTTTCTGACTGTCTTCCACGTTGGCCGTCTGTGTCAAAGCCTGGCTCACGGCCAGGAGCTCTTCTGCTCCGGCGCGGCCCAGCCGCAAGGCGCGAATCAGCTGCTGGCCAGCCTCGTCCAACTGGAGCGGATCCCACATCCCGCAGCCCATCAATGCGGTTGAGGTATCCGTGAGCCACTGACTCAACGTCCGTGGCGGTTGCAACGCCACCAGCAGCGGTGGCAGATCCGCTGGCACCACGTCGGCCAGGGCGGGCGTTTTCAGCACCGCTCGCCAGCGCGATGCACCGGCCTCGCGGGCGGCCCGCTCCAGTCGCTGGATCTGCGCATCGTTCCAGGCTGGCGCCAGTTTCATCCAGTCCAGCACGTCATCGGTACGTGCATTCGGGCCGGCCGCACGCAGCAGCGCCATCACCTGCGACGCTGCGTGTGTGGTAGACAGCCTCCAGCCAGTTTCATCACGAACCGCCACGCCCGCACCCGTCAGCATGGCGCTGATGCGCCGCACCAGGATCCGGTCGTTGGCCACCAGAGCCACCGGCGCCAGCCCCGAATTGACGCGGGTCAGCACACAGGCCGCCGCCTGTTGCGCCTCGTCCTCGCTGTCGGCGCAGCGGAGCATGTGTGCGTGCTGACCCAGGTGCGGGTCATCCGCCTGGTCGATCAAGGGCAGCACGGTCGCCCGCTCTCCCCAGTGCCTGACCAGCGCCTTCGCCAACGGGTCGTCATGAAAACCGGGGACCACCAGCATCGCGTCCGCCAGGATGCCCGGTTGGGCTGCAGGCCCCCACAGCGCGTCGGTGGCAAAGGAAGAGGTGCCGGCCCACGTGAGCGCCAAGGAGCCCAGCAGCGACTCCCAGTGCAGCGCTGTCGGCCTCAGCCGGAGCTGTTCCTGAAGTGAGTTGGCCCAGGCCAGCCGCTGTTCGGGCGCAATGGCAGCGGCAGCCGGCGCCAGTTGCGTGGCCGCTTCGATCAGCCGGGAAACCATCAGGGCTCGAATGGCCGGATCCGTTCGCGCTTTGGCCACCCGCTCCACAAAAGACGCTGCGACCAGACTGTCGCGGGCCATGTCCATGCTCAGATCGGTTGCACCCGGAAAGAAGGGTTGCAGAGAGGTCGCCAGATTCCGGCTCGATTCGAAACGGGGCGGGAACCCGCCGGGGTGCAGCAAGCCCCAGGCTCGCCTGCCCTCTTCCATCAGCTGCGCGTAAGGCACCAGTACCAGCACCCGTCCGGGCTTGACGCCATGCTGTGCGGTCAATCGATGGATCGCCTCCGCCAAGCGCGACCACTGGGGATCGAGTTTCGCCGGAGCCGCGCCTTCGGTGCTGCTCGCCATAGGCAGACCGGAATCGTCGGACTGTCCTGCAGGATTCATGGAATAGGGGTTTCTGTCACAATGACGTCGTTGACGCTGAAGCGGTTGGCCTCATGGCTCCCGCTGATGGTGTACAGACTTTAACTTCCCCGTTCAACGTTCCTTAGGAAGATACATGGCCAGCGACCTGATCAAACACGTTTCTGATGCAAGCTTCAAGGCCGATGTGCTGGACGCACAGGCGCCCGTGCTGGTCGATTTCTGGGCCGAATGGTGCGGCCCATGCAAAATGATTGCCCCTATCCTCGACGAGGTGGCCGGCACTTACGACGGCAAATTGAAGATTGCCAAGCTCAATGTGGACGACAACCGCGACGTGCCCGCCAAGTTTGGCATTCGCGGCATTCCGACGCTGATCCTGTTCAAGGGCGGCCAACCGGCAGCCACCAAGGTGGGCGCGTTGAGCAAGGCACAGCTGACTGCCTTCATCGACCAGCAGCTGTCCTGATTCCCGATCGCAACAAGCAGTCCACAAAGCACATGCCGGGTGCAATGCCCGAATCCCATGCGCCGGACTGCTTTTTTCCTGTCATAATTTCGCCAGAGCTGCACTGACAGAGTCCAGCCTCACCCCAGCGCACCGTCTGACAACCAGACGCCGGCGCACCCTCCCCCCGGTTTTTGACTCAACTCCCTCTCGGAGTGAATTCCATGCACCTCAACGAACTCAAGGCACTGCACGTGTCTGAAGTCCTCAAGCAGGCAGAAGCCCTTGAGATCGAAAACACCGGCCGCATGCGCAAGCAGGAGCTCATGTTTGCCATCATCAAGAAGCGCGCCAAAGGCGGCGAACTGGTGAATGCCGACGGCGTGCTTGAAGTGTTGCCCGACGGTTTCGGCTTCCTGCGGGCGCCCGACACCAGCTACACCGCCAGCACCGACGACATCTACATTTCGCCGAGCCAGATCCGCCGCTTCAACCTGCACACCGGCGACATGATCGAGGGTGAGGTTCGGATCCCGAAGGATGGCGAGCGCTACTTTGCCCTGAACAAGCTCGACAAGATCAACGGCCTGCCCCCCGAGGACAACAAGCACAAGATCATGTTCGAGAACCTGACGCCGCTGTTCCCCAAGGAACAGATGCGCCTGGAACGTGACATCAAGAGCGACGAAAACATCACCGGCCGGGTGATCGACATCATTTCCCCCATCGGCCGAGGCCAGCGCGCACTGATCGTGGCACCGCCAAAGAGCGGCAAGACGGTGATGATGCAGCACATCTGCCACGCCATTGCAGCCAACCACCCCGAGGTGGAGCTGATGGTGCTGCTGGTCGACGAGCGCCCCGAAGAAGTGACCGAAATGCAGCGCACCGTGCGCGGCGAAGTCATTGCCTCCACTTTCGACGAACCTGCAGCGCGCCACGTGCACGTGGCCGAAATGGTGATCGAGCGCGCCAAGCGCCTGGTCGAGCTGAAAAAAGACGTGGTGATCATGCTCGACTCGATCACTCGTCTGGCTCGCGCCTACAACAACGTGCTGCCCTCCAGCGGCAAGGTGCTCACCGGCGGTGTGGACGCCAATGCGCTGCAGCGCCCCAAGCGCTTTTTTGGTGCAGCGCGCAAGATTGAAGAAGGCGGTTCGCTCACCATCATCGCCACCGCGTTGGTCGACACCGGCTCGCGCATGGACGAAGTGATCTTTGAAGAATTCAAGGGCACCGGCAACTGCGAAATCCACCTCGACCGCCGTCTGTACGAAAAACGCGTGTTCCCTTCCATCCAGCTCAACCGCAGCGGCACCCGCCGGGAAGAGCTGCTGCTGCAGCCCGAGATCTTGCAAAAAACCCGCATCCTGCGCCAGTTCATGTACAACATGGACGAAATCGAGGCCATGGAGATGGTGCTCAAGAGCATGAAATCAACCAAGAACAACTCCGAGTTCTTCGACATGATGCGGCGAGGTGGCTAACGCCCCTGCGTGCTAGAATCCAAAGCTTTGCTAATCGCGACAAGTACAGGGAAATGGTTTCCCTGCGGCTGCCGCACCTGACCTGAAGGAAACGTCATGAAAGACGGCATTCACCCCAACTACCGCGAAATCTGCTTCCAGGACCTCTCCAACGGTTTCAAGTTCGTGACCCGCTCCTGCGCCAACACGAAAGAGATGATCAAGATGGAAGACGGCCGCGAGCTGCCGCTGTACAAGCTGGATACTTCCAGCGAGTCGCACCCCTTCTACACCGGCACCCAGAAGAGCGTGGACAACATGGGTGGTCGCGTGGAGCGCTTCCGCAATCGCTACGGCAAGGGTACCCCCGCCGCCAAGTGAGCTGGCCAAGGCTTGCATCCGTCTGATGCCTGCCCCGCCTCCTGAAAAAAAAAAGCAGCCTGCACAGGCTGCTTTTTTTTCATCAATTCACATCCGGCCAAGGCCGAAAGGCGCGAGCGCCTGTATATTGCCCGCAGTGAACCGACCGACCCCTGCCATCGTCACCCAAACGGCGGTGCGCCCTCTTCCCCGCCTTGCGCTGCTGCTGTTCTGTGCAGCGTATGTTCTTCCAGGCTTCCTGGGCCGCGAGCCATGGAAGGTGGACGACGTTGGCTCGTTTGGCGTCATGCAGGAGCTGGCACAAGGACTGAGCAGCTGGTTGCAGCCGCAGTTGCTGGGGGCGGCACCGCAAGAGAATGCACTGCTGCCCTACTGGATAGGCGCACTGTTCATCAAACTGCTGCCGTTTCTGGACCCGGTCTTTGCCTCCCGGATTCCTTTTGCCGCACTGTTGCTGATCACCCTGGCGAGTACCTGGTACACGGTTTACCACCTGGCACGCCTGCCCGCGGCGCAGCCTGTGGCTTTTGCGTTTGGTGGCGAGGCGAGCCCACGGGACTATGCGCGTGCGCTGGCCGACGCCGGCCTGCTGGCGCTCATCGCCTGCCTGGGCCTGGCACAGCTGGGCCATGAAACCACACCCGATCTGGTCCGGTTGGCATTGCTGGCGGTGCTGCTGCATGCAATGGCTCGATTGGCGCCGGGTGCGGGAGATCGGCGATTGCTAAGTCTGGGGATGGGATCACTCGCCATGCTGGGGCTCTTTCTCAGTGCGATGGGTTGGCAGGCGCTGCTGCTCGCAACGGGATGGCTGCTTTTGCTGGGGAAATCACCGGCACCGGTTGGATGGGGAACGGCGAGCAGCGAAGGCCACCGCCTCAGCGGCCGGTTGGTGATGGGCGGGGGCCTGGTGGCTGTCACCCTGCTTGGACTGTGGATGGGCTGGCTTTCCATTCCCCACCTGCCTTTTTTGACCGAATGGGCGCCATCAGGCGCCAGCGCCTCAGGCATACCAGGCCTGTCGGGCATGGCTGTGCTGCCGGGTCCAGACGACTCGCAAACATCCTCGTTCCCGGACGAATGGCTCAGCTTTGGACGGTTGCTTCTCTGGTTCACATGGCCGGCCTGGCCACTGGTTTTGTGGAGCCTGTGGTCATGGCGTCGGCAGCTTCTGAGTCCTCACGTGGCGCTGCCGCTCTGGGGCGCGGTGATCTGTGTGGCAGCCAGTGCCTGGCAGGCCCGGGAGGACCGGGCTTTGTTGCTGGTGTTGCCGTCGCTCGCGGTGCTGGCTGCCTTTTCATTGCCCACATTGAGGCGCAGCGTCTCGGCTTTGATCGACTGGTTCACACTGCTGTTTTTCACTGGCTGCGCCCTCATCATCTGGGTCATCTGGGTGGCCATGCAGACCGGCGTTCCTGCAAAACCCGCCGCGAACGTGGCACGCCTGGCGCCTGGGTTCATTCCGGAGTTCTCCTGGTTTCTCTTCGGGATGGGCGCATTGGCCACCATTGCATGGTTCTGGCTGGTGAAGTGGCGCGTGGGCCGGCACCGCCAGGCCATCTGGAAGAGTCTGGTACTGCCTGCCGCTGGCAGCACGCTGTGCTGGCTGCTGCTCATGACACTCTGGTTGCCGTTGCTGGATTTCGGGCGAAGCTATGGCCCCTTGTCCAGACGCATTGCCAGCCTGGTGCCCCCTGAATCCTGCGTGCTGGTGGACGGCCTCAGCCAGGCGCAAATTGCGGCCTTGTGGCATCACGGCGCGCTGAAACTCGTCCGTACCGGCGGCCTGGATGGTGCGGCATGTCGCGCATTGGTGGTCTCGCCAGAGACTCAGCCCACTCTGGACGAGCGCGTCACGCTGACGCAATGGGCATTTCGGGCCACCGTGAGCCGATTGTCTGACCGCAAGGAAAGCCTTCTGCTCTACCAACGCGTAAGTGACTGAATTGGGATACACCCCCGCGCCGCGCCTTCGGCACGTCACCCCCTTCGAGGGGGCGATACCAGTGGCCCGGCGAAGCTGGTTCCACGGTATCTCTGGAAGGGGGCATTTCGCGCCGGAAGCGCTTCGGCGAGAGACTCTCAGCCTCTCAGTGCACACGAACCCTAGAAGCGGGAAGCAGCATCATGAAGCGTGAGCCCTCGCCCAGAACGCTTTCAACCTCGATCTGGCCGCCATGGCGCTGTGCCACATGTTTCACGATGGCCAGTCCAAGGCCTGTGCCACCGGTCTCGCGTGAACGACTGCGATCCACGCGGTAGAAGCGCTCGGTGAGTCGAGGCAAGTGTTCTTCGGCAATGCCAGGGCCTGTGTCTTCCACGAAGAATTCTCCGATCCCATCTGGTCGCACCTGCCAGCCTGCACGGATCGTTCCGCCACCTGGTGTGTAGCGCACCGCGTTGCTGAGCAGATTCGACATCGCGCTGAGCAACTCGGTCTTGACGCCCGCCACCCACACGGGCGCCCCCGCCACAGGCTCAATGGTGTGCACCGGTTTGGCGATCACTTCGGACAAACCGCGCGCTTCCTGCACCACGTGTTGAAGGAGTTCGCCACTGTCGATCCACTCACCCTGACCAGGTGCCGGACTGCCCTCCAGCCTGGAGAGCGTGAGCAGGTCGCTGACCAGGGTCTGCATGCGCTGCGCCTGCTGGCTCATGAGGCTCAGGTAGCGGGTCCGGTCGGCCTCCTCCAGCGGGATGGTCTGCATGGTTTCCACGAAGCCGCTGAGCACGGTCAACGGCGTCCGGATCTCGTGCGAGACGTTGGCCACAAAGTCGCGCCGCATGGCTTCTGCCAGCTGCACCGCCGTGACGTCCCGCGTCAGCATCAGCTTGCGCTTCTTGCCGTAGGGGTGCAACTGCAGGAGGATCTTGGTGGGCTGAGAGGGTCTCACGCCCGGTCCATCGATCTGGATCTCGTGCTGGAAATTGCCAGCGGTCATGTACGCCGTGAAGGCGGGGTTTCTCACAAGGTTGCGCACATACTGGCCCAGATCGCGCTGGGGATCGAATCCGAGCTGATTGGCGGCCGTGAGGTTGGACCATTCAATCCGGCCTGCCGCGTCCAGCAAAACCACCCCGTTGGGTGAGGCCTGTATCGCGGCGAGAAAATCTTCCAGGCGAGCGTCGCTGTTGTTCACCTTCTTTTCAAGTCGGCGAATCAGCTTGCGGTTGCGATCGACGAGCTCGCCCCAGATGCCCGAGAGATCGGGTGCCCGCGAAACTTCACCCTTGTTCAGCCAGCGCAGCACGCTTCGGGCCCGCAAACCATCCAGAACACTCCAGCCCAGTGCGCCCACCAAGGCGCCACCAAATGTCCAGCCCTCGGTACCGCGGATCCAACCGGCCACCGCCCCCAAGGCCACCAGGAGCAGCAGCTCGATCGCGCGGCGGGTCATGCGCTGGGACTGGAAGACATTTGTGCCGTGCGGCCCGTGTTGTTCATGGCGGTCAGCCTGTACCCTGCCCCACGCACGGTTTCGACCATGCCGGCCGCTTCACCGAGCGACTCCCTCAAACGTTTGACATGCACATCCACGGTCCGCTCCTCAATGAAGACATGATCTCCCCAGATCTTGTCGAGCAGCGTACCACGGGTGTGCACGCGTTCGGCGTGCTTCATGAGGTAGTGAAGGAGCTTGAATTCCGTCGGGCCGACCTTCAATTCGGCGCCCCGGAAAGTGATGCGGTACGTGCCCGCGTCGAGTGCAAGTTCACCCACCTGAACGGAGTCGTTGACGATTTCAGGAGCGCGCCGGCGCAGCACCGCCCGGATGCGCGCCAGCAGCTCCTGGGTTGAGAACGGTTTGGTGATGTAGTCGTCGGCACCTGCGTCCAGGCCCTGGACCTTGTCGGACTCGTCGCTGCGAGCGGTGAGCATGAGGATGGGCACGGTTTTTGTGCGCTCGTTCTTGCGCCACTGGCGGGCCAACGACGCGCCGCTTTCCCCGGGCAACATCCAGTCGAGCAGGATCACATCAGGCAGCACGGCGTCCACTTCGCGCTGTGCAGCGGCCCCATCGAACACCACCGTGGGTGCAAAGCCGTTGTGCCGCAAGTTGACGGCAATCAGCTCCGCGATGGACGGCTCGTCCTCGACCACCAGCACACGGGGCAGTTTTCTCATCGTGAGGCCCTCTCAAAGCCCGCCGGACGGAAGTAGCAAGAGATGTCGATCATCCGACCACCGACTCCACGTTGTCCATCGAGGAATGGCGCACATCTTCCCCTTTGACGATAAAGATGATCTGTTCGGCAATGTTCTTGGCATGGTCACCGACGCGTTCGATCGATTTGGCCAGGAACAGCAAATCCAGACTGGGCGAGATGGTGCGGGCGTCTTCCATCATGTAGGTGATGAGCTTTCGCAGAAAGCCGTTGTATTCATTGTCGATTTCGTTGTCGCCCTTGATGATGGCCACTGCCATCGTGGTGTCCAGCCGGGCGAAAGAATCCAGTGATTTTCGCAGCAAGGCCGAAGCCAGGTCGGCGGCCAGGCGCAGTTCTGAAATCGGCAGATTTCGCGGTGAGCCGCTCTCAATGATCGACTTGACCATGCGCGCGATGCGCGCCACCTCGTCTCCGGCGCGCTCCAGATTCTGCGTGGTGCGCGAGATGGCCATCAGGAAGCGGAGATCGCGCGCGGTCGGCTGACGGCGACCGATGGTGGAGATGATCTCGTGATCGATATGGAGCTCCATCTGGTTGATGCGAGCCTCGTTCTCGATCACCTGCTCGGCCGACTCCATGCTCATGTTCACCAGCGCATAAACCGCCTGATGGAGCTGGGATTCGACCATGCCGCCCATCTCGAGCACATTGGTGGAAATGGAGTTCAGTTCGGCGTCGAACTGGCTGGAAATGTGTTTGTCGCTCATGTGGTGGTCTCCCCTGAACAAAATGGATCCGTATGGAATTTCAACCGAAACGACCCGTGATGTAGTCTTCGGTTTCGGTCCGGCTGGGCTTGAAGAAGATCTGCTCAGTGGATCCAAACTCGATCAGTTCACCCAGGTACATGTAGGCGGTGAAATCGCTGCAGCGCGCGGCCTGTTGCATGTTGTGGGTGACGATCGCGATCGTGTAGTCCGCCTTGAGCTCATGCACCAACTCTTCCACCTTGCCGGTGGAGATCGGGTCCAGCGCCGAGGTGGGTTCATCCAGCAACAGCACCGATGGCTTCACCGCCACACTGCGGGCAATGCAAAGCCGCTGCTGCTGGCCACCTGAGAGCGACAGGCCGTTCTGGCCCAGTTTGTCCTTCACCTCACCCCACAGGGCCGCCTTGGACAGCGCCCATTCAACCCGATCATCCATGTCGCTCTTGTTCAGGTTCTCATAAAGGCGCACACCGAAAGCAATGTTGTCGTAGATGGTCATCGGGAACGGTGTGGGCTTCTGGAACACCATGCCGATGCGGGCACGCAGCAGGTTCAGGTCCTGTTTTTTGTCCAGGATGTTTTGGCCGTAGAAGTTGATCTCTCCCTCGGCGCGTTGACCGGGGTAAAGGCTGTACATGCGGTTGAGCGTGCGCAGCAAGGTGGACTTTCCGCAGCCCGAAGGGCCGATGAAAGCGGTGACCTTGCGTTCGGCGATGTTCATGTTCACGTTCTTCAGCCCCTGGAATTTGCCGTAATAGAAGTTCAGGTTGCGAACTTCAAGCGCATTCCTGAGCTCGACGGAGGGGGCGACAGCGGTAGCGGTTGCGGGCATTTTGGGATCTCGTCTATTGGAGGTATTGGAGGGTCGATCAGTTCGAATGAGGTGCGACCAGAATCAGGCGCGCACTTTTTCCCTGAAGAACACCCGAGCCAGGATGTTGAGTACCAGAACGGCCATGGTGATCAGCAGTGCGCCCGCCCATGCCAGGCGAATCCAGTTGTCGTAGGGGCTGAGTGCGAATTGGAAGATGACCACGGGGAGGTTGGCCATGGGGGCACCCATGTCGGAACTGAAGAACTGGTTGTTCAGTGCCGTGAAGAGCAGAGGCGCTGTCTCGCCGCTGATGCGGGCCACAGCCAGCAGCAAGCCGGTGATCACGCCGCTCTTGGCTGCGCGCAAGGTCACCATGGTGGTGACTTTCCAGCGCGGCGCACCCAGGGCAAAAGCCGCTTCACGCAGACTGCCGGGTACCAGTCGCATCATGTTTTCGGTGGTGCGCATGACCACCGGAATGGCAATCAGCGACAGCGCCAGACTGCCTGCATAGCCTGAGAAATTGCCTACCGTGGCCACCGCGATCGCGTAGACGAACAAGCCCAGCACGATGGACGGCGCCGACAGCATGATGTCGGTCACAAAGCGCGTCAGTTCGGCCGTCTTGCTCTGATCGCCGTATTCGGTGAGGTAGATACCGGCCAGCACACCGATGGGGGTCGACACCAGCACCGACAGGCCAACGATCATCAGACTGCCCACAATCGCATTGCGCAGGCCGCCACCGTCTGTACCGGGCGCGGGCGTGTCCTGGGTGAACAGGTTGAAGTCCATGCCGGCCAGGCCGTTGGAGAACAACACGAACAGAATCCAGAGCAGCACGGTCAGGCCCAGCGCCATGGCTGTCATTGAAAGCGTCAGGCCCACCAGGTTGGTGGTGCGGCGCTTCTTGTAAAGGTTTTGATTGATTTCCATGTCTTTTTCCTGCGGAGATGTTTGGACGCTGCAGGTCTCAGGAGCCTTTGGCCTTTTCAGCGCGCAGGATCATCAGCTTGGCCAGCGACAGCACAACAAATGTGATGACGAACAACAGGAAGCCGAGCGCAAACAGTGTGTTGAAGTGCAGGCCTTCGGCTTCGCCAAATTCATTGGCCAGCACCGAAGCGATGGATGTGCCAGGGGAGAACAGCGACGTGGGCATGCGGTTGGCGTTGCCGATCACGAAGGTCACCGCCATGGTTTCACCCAGGGCGCGCCCCAGGCCAAGCATGATGCCGCCGATCACGCCCTTCTGCGTGTAGGGCAGCACCACCTTGCGAACCACCTCCCAGGTGGTGCAGCCCAGCCCATAGGCCGATTCGCGCAGGATGGGCGGCGTGATTTCGAACACGTCCCGCATCACCGCCGCCACGAAGGGCAACACCATGAAGGCCAGGATGATGCCGGCGGCCATGATGCCAAGTCCGTTGGTGGCGCCTGCAAACAGGGTCCCCACGATCGGCATGCCGCCCAGCAATTGCTGCAAAGGTACCTGCATGTAGTCCGCAAAGAGTGGGGCGAAAACAAACAGGCCGAACATGCCGTAAATGATGGACGGCACGGCAGCCAGCAGCTCAATGGCCGTGCCCAGAGGGCGGCGCAGCCAGACGGGGCAGGTTTCGGTGAGGAAGACCGCGATGCCGAAGGCCAGTGGCACGGCAATCAACATGGCGATCGAAGCGCTGGCCAGGGTGCCGACGATGGAGATCGCGGCGCCGAATTCTTCGTTGATGATGTCCCACTCCACGTACCAGAGGAAGTGAGCGCCAAATTTGGCAAAGGTGGGCCATGCGTTGTAAAGCAGGGACACCAGGATGCCCAACAGGGCGAACAACACCAGCAGCGAGAAACTCTGGGTGAGGCGGTGGAAGATGATGTCCTGGATGCGCTGTTTTCGAGCCACGGCCACCATGGAGGCGGTGGGCGCATCGACATTGGGTGTGGAAGTGTTCATGGTCGCGACAACTGACATGCGGGCTCCCTGCATTGGTCAAGTTCAAGAAACAACCCACCAACGGCTTGATGAAGCCGTTGGCGGCGCTGTCAATCAGGGAGATCAGTTCTTGATCTGCGTCCACACCTTGGACTTGATCTCTGCGGTCAGCTTGTCAGGCAGCGGCACGTAGTCCAGCTCGGAAGCCATGGTCTTGCCGTTCTTGAAGGCCCAGTCGAAGAACTTGAGCACTTCGGCGGATTGCGCCTTGTCGGCCGGATCCTTGTACATCAGGATGAACGAGGCGGTGACCACAGGGTAAGCGTCGGCACCAGGCTGGTTCACCAGAGAGATGCCCATGCCGGGCGCCTTGGACCAGTCCGCGCCGGCTGCAGCGGCAGAGAACGTGTCGTCACCAGGCATCACGAACTTGCCATCCTTGTTTTCCAGGGCGAGAACGGAGATGTTGTTTTTCTTGGCGTAGGCGTATTCCACGTAACCCAGCGAACCCTTGGTCCGGGTCACGTTCGCAGCCACGCCTTCGTTGCCCTTGCCACCCACCGAGGTGGGAGCGGGCCACTTCACGGCAGCGCCCTTGCCCACTTTGTCGGCCCATTCAGGGCTCACCGAACTCAGGTAGTCGGTCCAGTTGAACGTGGTGCCGGAGCCGTCAGCACGGTGCACGATGGTGATGACCTGGTCGGGCAGGTTTTTGCCAGGGTTCAGAGCGGCCAGCTTGGGGTCGTTCCACTTGCTGATGGTGCCCAGGAACATCTCTGCCAGCACGGGGCCGGTCACGCGCAGTTCGCCTTTGCCGAAGCCGTCCAGGTTGAACACGGGCACGGTGCCGCCGATGATGGCCGGAAACTGCACCATGCCGTCCTTGTCGAGCTCTTCACCCTTGACAGGCGCGTCGGTCGCACCAAAAGCAACGGTCTTGGCACGGATCTGGCGAATACCACCGGACGAACCGATGGACTGGTAGTTCAGGCCGGTGCCGGTGTCTTTCTTGTAGGCTTCTGCCCACTTGGCGTAGATGGGGAACGGGAAGGTAGCGCCAGCGCCAGTGATGTCTGCGGCAATGGCAGAACCCATGGCCAGAGAAGCCAGTGCGGCTGCGGCCACGGTCTTGAGCAAAGTGCGTTTGGTGTTCATTGAGAGTCCTCTCAGGGGTTGGAAAAAAGGAAGGAAGAAGCAATAGAAAGGACTCTATGGGTCAAATGTGACAGCTGTGTGACATGTGCGGACTTGTCATGCTTCTGCCTCGATCCGACCGACAGCTTGCGGATCAGACTGGCTTTTCGCTGTCATCGCATGGGGTTGAGGCGCAAAATTCGGCTGTTGACGGCCTGCCGCTGCCACTTTTCGGTTACCAGATGGCGGCCTCGCAAGCGTTGTGCCCGGCGCCGATGCGTCACAATCCCGGCAACCCAACAGATTCAGGATTTGCGGAGAGCCGGTGAGCGGCCCTCTGCCGAACGCATGCAAAACGGTACCCTTCTGGCCGCCATCGACCTCGGTTCCAACAGCTTCCGGCTGGAAATCGGCCGCTACCACTCGGGCCACATCGAACGGATCGAATACCTCAAGGAAACCGTCCGCCAAGGCAACGGTCTCGACGAAAACAAGAACCTGAGCCAGGCCGCCATGGAGCGCGGCTGGGAATGCCTGGCGCGATTTGCCGAGCGGCTCCACGGCTTCAAGAAGCAGCAGGTGCGGGCGGTGGCGACCCAGACCCTGCGCGAGGCGCGAAACCGGGACGAATTTCTCAAGCAGGCCCAGGCCATACTGGGCTTTGCCATCGAGGTGGTTTCTGGCCAGGAAGAGGCGCGGCTGATCTATCAGGGCGTGTCCCGTCTGCTGCCGCAGTCGGACGAAAAGCGCCTGGTGTTCGATATTGGCGGCCGCTCCACCGAAATGATCCTGGGTGAAGGCTACAAAGCCCACCGAATGGAGTCCTACCGGCTCGGCAGCGTGGCCTGGTCGGGCAAATACTTCGCGCGCGGTGTGTTCACGGCCAGCGCCTTCAAAACCGCCGAAGTGGCGGCCAAGGCGGTGCTGGACGAAGCGCTGGACAGTTTTCCACCGTCCGAATGGAGTGCGGCTTACGGCTCTTCCGGCACGGTGGGCGCCGTGATGGACATGCTGTCGGCCAATGGATGGGCATCGGGCGTGATCACCCGCTCAGGGCTGAACTGGCTGGTCGAACGCTTTGTGAAAGCGGGCAACGTCGAACAGATCAAGATCGACGGGCTCAAGGACGATCGCCGCCCAGTGATCGCGGGTGGCCTGAGCGTGCTCTACGCCATCTTTGATCTGTTCGACATTCAGCAATTGTTGCCAGCCCAGGGCGCCTTGCGCCAGGGGGCGCTCTACGACCTGATCGACCGGGAGACCGATGGCGGTGACGTGCGCGAGCGCACGGTTCGCTGGCTGGGGGAGCGTTTTTCCATCGATGAGGCCCAGGCGCAACGGGTCAGCACAGTGAGCACCGCCCTGTTTTCCCAGGTGGCTGCGGTCGATGCGCAGAATGAACGCTATTCGCAGAAGCTGGCCTGGGCCGCACGTCTGCACGAAATCGGCACCCACATCTCTCACGACCGTTCTTACCACCACGGCGCCTACATCCTCGACAACGTGGACGCCCCCGGTTTTTCATTCCCCGAACTGCACCGCATGAGCCAGTTGGTGCTGGGCCAGCGCGGCAAACTGCGCAAACTGGAGCAGTCACTGAGCGACGAACTGTTTGCCAAACAGCTGATGTGCCTGCGCCTGGCGGTGTTGCTGTGCCACGCGCGGCAGCTGCCGGAATACGAGTCGATCCGCCTGAGCTACAAGCCAGGCGCATTCAAGCTGGTCACCAACCCAGGGTGGGCCAAGCGCTACCCGCAGTCCGCCTGGCTGATCGGCGAAGAAGTGATTGCCTGGCAAAAAACTGCCTGGAAATTCACCGCAGATGTGCGTTAAAGCATCAAGGGCGGCAATCCATCACACAAAGTGTCTGCACTGAAACCGCTGACACAGGCTTTCGCCCACCCCCGGGCTAGCATGGTTCATTCCAGATAGAAGAACCTGTGATCCGATATGACATTGATAGTGGTGGCAGAGGACGACCCGGGCACGCTCAAGCTGTTGACGGTGGTCCTGGAGAAGAAGGGTCATGATGTGGTTGCCGTGTCGGACGGCGCCAGCGCCTGGGAAAACGTTCAGCAACTGCGCCCGGACGTCATCGTGAGTGACATCGACATGCCAGGCCTCAGCGGTCTGGAACTGCTGGAGCGCGTCAGGGCGCACCCGGCTTGTGCCCTGACGCCCTTCATCTTCCTGACCTCGCTGCAGGAGCGCCGTGACATGAGGCACGGCATGAGCCTGGGGGCAGACGACTACATCGCCAAACCGTTTCGAGCACGAGAACTGGCAGAAGCGGTCATGGCCCAGGTCAACAAGAACAACATGCGTGCGCAGTCGCAGGACATGCACGTGCAGTCGGCCTTGAGCGGCGCCCTGCAGGCTCAGGCGCGCGAGTTGAGCGACATGTATGAAGAGCGCATGGCGCGAGCCCTGAACGAACAATGGCCAGGCGGGGGTGCAGCCCGCCAGGCCAACCACCATGAGCAGGCCACCGTGCTCAGTGCTGGCCTGGTGAATCACGCGTTGTGGACCAACACCCTGAGTGCGCAGGACATGGCACAGTTGCTCAAGCGGTTCTATGACAGCTGTGGCGACACTGTCTTTCTGTTTGGCGCCCACAGCCTGCAGTTTCTGGGTGACGGCGTGGTCGCCGTGTTTGCAGACGGCACCGATGCACCGACCACGTCGCCGCATGGTCTGCGTGCCGCCAAGGCAGCTTTGGCGCTTCGAAAGGCTGTTTCCGGTTTGAACAGCTTCGTGCAGACCCTGGCACCCGGCCATGGTCTGGAGAGTGTGGACTTGAGCGTAGCCCTGCATGGCGGGCCGGTGGCCATGATGCGTCTCGATGGTCTGTTGGGCGGTGCTGCACAATCTGTGCCCGTCGGCGAGACCGTGATGGATGCAGTGGCCCTGCAAAAGCATGCGCAGTATCCAGGTCGAACCGGCATCACGGTGTCGGCCCCGGTGTTGCGCAGCATCACGGGAGCGGTACATCCCGTGCGACGGTACCTGCTTGCCCTACCCCATCGGGTGGACCCCATGGATGTGTGCCTGGTGGAGCCGTTGCCCTAGTACGCCGACACCGAGTGGCGGGCCCCCTGGTCACCCGTTTGCCTTTGATGAAGATCCCGCTCGCATGAAATCGTTTTCCGGCAGACGCCGCCTTTCCATAGGGCCCACGCTGATCACCGCCCTGGTGCTGGCGGCGCTGATCCCCGCCCTGCTGGCGGCATGGCTGCTGTCCACCAACAGCTCGCAATCGATCAACACCCTGGCTGAAAACGCGATGAGCCAGGCCGCGCACCGCGTGGACGTGGGTGCACTGGCTCACCTGGGTGAGTCCCATACCGTGGTGAATGCTCTGGTGCCACCCTTTGTGGCCACGGGGGCCGAAGCCGAGCGCACCCGGAACTGGCTCAAGGACACGGCAGCGTTTGAAACCATGGCCTATGCATTGACGCAGCAGTCACCCAACGTGCCCTACCTTTACATGGGTACTGCCGACGGCTCGTTCTTTGGCCTGGAGCGCGAAAGCCATGGCTTCGTAGTGCGTGAAATCCGCCCTGGCGACAGCGGCCGAAAACACTTTCTGATTGACCAGCCTGGCGACCGCAGCCAGCTCGTTCGAACAGAAACGCAGCTCTACGACCCGCGAAAGCGCCCCTGGTACCAGCTGGCTTTGAGCACCGGTCAGCGAACCTTCACCGACGTGTACCGCTCAGCAGTCAAGGCACAGTTCGACCTGACACTGGCGCACCCGATCTTCGACGCAGACGGCCGTACCGTGTTGGGTGTGGTCGCCGTCGACATGAGCCTTGCCCGCCTGACCGACCTGATCCGCAGCTCCCGAATCAGCGAACATGCCGTGACCTACCTGGTCGACAGCCAGGGGTTGCTGGTCGCATCGTCGGTCGACGAGGACCTCAGCGTTCAGGTGAACAACAAGTTCCAGCGACTCTCACCCCTGCAAAGCCAGGACCCGCTGGTTCGTGAGTCGTTCACCCAGCTCAGCGCGCAGTACCGCGACACCTTGCACCACAATCCCGGCCTGGTGCGACTGGACACCGCATCGGACTGGAAGCAGCTGCTCGGGTTGGGGTCCAACCGCCTGATTGCCCTGCAGCGTCCATTCGGACAGAAGTACAACCTCAACTGGCAACTCATCGTGGTGGCGCCCGAATCGGACTTCACCGACCAGGTCACCCAGGCACGGCAAGTGGCGTTGGGCGCATTGGCCGCGCTCATTGGTCTGGCGGGTGTGCTGGCCTACCTGGTGGCCAAAGGCTTGTCGGGTCAGTTTCAGTTGCTCAATGCCTCGGCCACCGCCGTGGGTGCGGGTCAGGTGCCCGAAGTTCAACAACAAACCGGTTTCAAGGAGGTGCACCTGCTTTCCAAGGTGCTGCACGACAGCGCCCAGTCGATACAGACGTCTACCCGCGAGATTCAGGAGAAGAACGAGCAACTGCGCGAAGCGGCACTGATGCTGGAGGAGCGGGTGCGCCAGCGCACCGCCGAACTGGCGACCTCGCGAGAAGAGGCCCTGGCCGCCGTCAAGGCGAAGGCGGGCTTCCTGGCGGTGATGAGCCATGAAATCCGCACGCCACTCAACGGCGTGGTGGGCATGAGCGACCTGTTGCGCGAAACACCTCTTACTGAAGCCCAGCAAGACCTGCTGGGTGTGCTCAAGGTGTCGAGCGAGCAGTTGTTGTCTGTGGTCGACGACATTCTTGATTTTTCACGCATTGAAGCGGGCAAGCTCACGCTGGAACAGCAGGCCTTCGACCTGCGCGCCGCCATCCGGCAGGCGCACGACATCCTGATGCTGCGCGCACAGGAAAAAGGGCTTCACCTGGCCATGCACATTGCGGCGGATGTGCCCCAGGCCGTGATCGGCGACATCACGCGGTTGCGCCAGGTGTTGATCAATTTGCTCTCCAACGCCATCAAGTTCACCAACCAGGGCGAGGTCACTCTGCGGGTGTGGCAGGAACCCGAAGCGCAAGGCACCGTGCTGAATTTCAGCGTGAGCGACACTGGCGTGGGCATCAAACCGGCCAGCATTGGCACCCTCTTCCAGCCGTTTGCGCAGGGCGACACATCCACCACCCGGGTGTATGGGGGCACCGGGCTCGGCCTGATGATCTGCAAACACCTGGTGGAAATGATGGGCGGGCAGATCACTGTCAACAGTCAGCCTGGCGTGGGCTCGACGTTTCGTTTCACCATCCGCTCGGCGGCGGTCGACCCGGCCCAGATCCCGACCGACGGGGTGGCTGAACTCCCCTGCGCGACCGACCAACAGCGGGTGCTGGTGGTGGACGACAACCCCATCAACCTCAAGGTGGCGTGCGCCATGCTGCAGCACCTGGGCTATACGCCAGCTACCGCCATCAACGGCCGCCTCGCGCTGGTGGCCGTGGCGCAGGCCAGGCAGTCGGGACACCCCTTTGACGTGGTGCTGCTCGACAGTCACATGCCCGAACTCGATGGCACTGCCACGGCCCAGGCCTTGCACGAACAGTGGGGTGACCAGGCCCCTGCAATGGTGGGCGTTTCCGCGTCTTCACTGGGGGAAGATCGGCAACGGTGCCTGGACGCCGGCATGTCTGACTACCTGCCCAAGCCGCTCAATCTTGAACATCTGGCACACACGCTGCGCCGCCTCACGGAACGGCCGCAATCAGTGGAGCACTCTGCCGGCCCGCAGAACGGCGAGGCGGCCTCCGGTTCTGAACCGAACTCAACCCAGGCGGCTCAGACCATCTGGATCGACCCGGAACGCTGGGAGGCGTTCGCCGAATTCGACGACGCCTCGGGCAGTCTGCGGCGAGAGATCATTGGCGAGTTCCTGGCTTCCCTGGCGGGTCGCGCTGCAGAGATTGCGCGCGCAGTGCATGCCGGGGATGCACAGGCGCTGCGCCACGCCACGCATGTGCTCAAGGGGTCCGCCGGCAACGTGGGTGCCCAGGAGCTGGCGCGGCTGTGCGAAGACATTGAGCGGCAGGCCGGCCAGCCAGAGCGTGCCCGCGCCTTGCTGCCTGCGCTTGAACAGGCGGCGCAAGCCACGGCGGTGGCATTGAGTGCGCTTTGATGTTTCGCTGCGAGTGAGGCGCAAGGCTGTGCAGTCCTTCAACGGGCCGGCGTCTTACAGGGGGACATCGATCTGTATTTGTCACGTAGCTGTCATACCAGTGACATGTTTCGGGAGTCAGTTAAAAACCGTATATACGGTTTACACTATTGCCCATCTCAAACCACCCGGAGTGCCTCATGGCCAGCCAGAATACAAAGCCCAGCAGCAAGAAGCCCAAACTCGTTCGCGACAGTTTCACCATCCCCAAGGCCGAGTTTGCAGCCATCGATCTCCTGAAGACCCGCGCCATTGCACTTGGCACCAGCGTCAAGAAAAGCGAACTGCTGCGTGCGGGTTTGATGCTGCTCACAGGATTGAACGACGGTGCGCTGAAGGCGGCTCTGACGGCGGTGCCCACTTTGAAAACAGGTCGCCCTGCTGCACCCGTGCAGGCAAAACCGGCAGCCAAACCTGCCGCTGCCAGCAAGCCAGTTGCCAAGAGCAAGCCCGCGCCAGCCAAGGCAGCGGTGAAGAAGGCGCCCGTGTCCACCAAGACCCCGGCCAAGGCAGCCGCCAAATCCGCTCAAAAACCTGCAGCAAAAGCCGCAACCAAAGCCGCTGCAAAACCTGCGGTGAAGGCAGCCACCAAGCCCGCCGTCAAGCCGGTAGCAGCGACCAAGCCTTCGGTCCCACAAGTCTGAGCACACTCGCTTGAGTTCATTGCGACGCTGGGCGCGTTCCCCAGCGTCGCTCTAAAGCAGCTCCGGCGTCTGTACCGTCACCACGACGGTCTGGCTTGTGCTGCCGCGTTCGCGATGGCGCAGCCACCACAAAGCGCCCTTCTTCACCGAGCAGTCTTCTTCGGCCAAGCCCAGCAACCGGGCAACCACGCGCCCGAGGGTGGGTTGATGGCCCACCACCACCACCGGCGACTTCCCCGTTGGCCACTGGACGAGTTCCAGCAGATCCAGGGGGTCGCCCTCGGGCAGCAATTCGTCACGAAGCTTGAACTTTCGATCGAGCGCCATCACGGTCTGTTCACAGCGTGTGGCCGGGCTGGAAAACACCCGTGCGCCTTCAGGCAGTTGCCGGTCCAGCCACGCGGCCATGCGTGAGGCCTGCTTTTCACCGCGCGAGGTCAGCCGGCGCGCCAGGTCCTTGGAATCGCCCGGTGCACCCAACAACAGGTCGGGATGCTCATGGGCTTCGGCATGGCGCCAGAGAATGAGATCCACGTCGTTGCTCCTGCTCAGCCCTTGCTGCCGTACCTGGCCATCAACGCGGCCTGTGCGGAATGCTGGCCGCTGCGGCCCTTGCCTGGGCCGAGAGCGCTGGCGGGCACGTAGCGACCATCAGGCTGCAGCAGCCAGGCGTCCTTGTTGTCGTGCAGGCTGGCCGACAGGCATTCATCCATGATGCGGCTGCGCAGGCTGGCGTCCGTCACGGGCCAGGCGAGTTCCAGGCGGCGCAGCATGTTGCGGTTCATCCAGTCGGCACTTGAGAGCCACAGTTCTTCTGTGCCGTCGACCCGGAAATAAAACACCCGGGAATGCTCGAGCAGCCGGCCGATGATGGAGCGCACCTGCACGTTGTCGGTGATGCCGGGCACCTGCGCCGGCAGGATGCAGGCACCGCGCACGATGATGTCGATCTTCACCCCTTGCTGCGAGGCCTGCGCCAGCGCGCGCGACAGCTGTTCGTCGGTGAGCGCATTCATCTTGAGGATGATGCGAGCCTCTTTGCCTTCGCGCGCCGCAGCCGCAGCCGCATCGACCTTTTCCAGCATGGCCTTGTGCAGATGAAAGGGTGCGATCAGGGCCTTGTTGAGCTTCGGCAAACGGTTCTGGCTGGCCAGATGCAGGAAGATCTGATCAAGGTCTGCCGTGAGTGCCTCGTCTGCCGTGAGGTAGTTGAGATCGGTGTAGAGCTTGGCGGTGGACGCGTTGTAGTTGCCGGTGGACATGTGCGCGTAGCGGCGCAGCTGACCGTCTTCGCGCCGGGTGACCAGCAGCATCTTGGCGTGGGTCTTGAGACCCACCACCCCGTAGACCACCTGGGCACCCACTGACTCCAGTCGCTCCGCATAGTTGATGTTGGCTTCTTCGTCGAACCGCGCCTTGAGCTCCACCACAGCGGTCACTTCCTTGCCACGTCGCACGGCTTCGCGCAGCAGGTTCATCAGTTCGGAACGCGCGCCGGCCCGGTAAATGGTCTGCTTGATGGCCAACACCTGAGGGTCTTCGACCGCTTCACGCAGGAAGGCCAGCACCGCGTCAAAGCTCTCGTAGGGCTGGTGAATCAGCACATCGCCTTGCTGCAAGCGCTCAAAGAAAGACTGCCCCGGTGTGAGCTGAGCGGGCCAGCCGGCGTTGTAGCGTTCAAAGCGCAGCGCAGGGGCCTCCACTTGGTCGATCAGCTGGTTCAACCGGACCAGGTTCACCGGGCCGGGCACGCGGTACAAGGCCTGTTCTGGCAGGCCGAACTGGGCCAGCAGGAAACCGGAGAGGTATTCCGAACAGCCAGCGGTGACTTCAAGGCGCAAGGCCTCGCCGTAGTGGCGCTGTTGCAGCCCTTTGCGCAGCGCGGTGCGCAGGTTCTTGACCTCTTCTTCGTCCACCGCCAGATCGGAATGGCGGGTGACCCTGAACTGCGAGAACTCCGTGACCTGCCGGCCCGGAAACAGGTCGCCCAGATGGGAACGGATCAGGCTGGAAATGGACACGAAATGCGTCTGCTTCGAACCCTTGACCGGCGGCATGCGAAAGAACCGCGGCAGGATGCGTGGCACCTTGACGATGGCGATTTCATTCTCTCGGCCGAAGGCGTCTTTGCCGGTGAGGCGCACGATGAAGTTGAGCGACTTGTTGGCGACCTGCGGAAACGGGTGCGAAGGGTCGAGGCCAATCGGCAGCAGCAGGGGCTGCACTTCCCGGCTGAAGTAGTCCTTGATCCAGCGGCGCTGGCGCGGGTTGCGTTCGCCGTGGGAAATAAGCTTGATGCCCTTCTTCTCCAGTAGCGGCAGCAGCTCGTCGTTGTAGATGGCGTATTGCTGCGCGACCAGCTGATGGATTTTGTCGGCGATCAACTGGTGCGTCTGAGCGGTGTAGAGCCCCCGTTGCTCATTGGCCTTGAGGGCGCTCAAGTGGGGCGCCATGCGCACCTCGAAGAACTCGTCGAGGTTGCTTGAGACGATGCTCAGGTAGCGGAGCCGTTCCAGCAACGGAACATCGGGGCGACGTGCCCAGTCCATCACCCGTTCATTGAAGGCCAGGATGCTGTGGTCGCGGTCCAGGAAAGGAATTCTTGTCTGTGGGCTGCTCGCGCTCATGAATACCGGGGTGAAGTTGGGCGGTGCGGCAGGCAGGCTCCGCAGAACCTGCCAGACAGACACACGGTAACCGCCATTATTGAACGGAGAAATGACGTTTGTGTGACAGTTTCGTTGCACCAGGTGATGAGTCGGCACCGATGCGCAAGCCCTGCCCGAAAGAACGTGGTCGCCCGGATTCAGACCAGCTCACCTGTGCGCCGGACCTCGACTTCTCGAGCGACCGGGATCCCCCCGCCAGATTGCCTGCCCGCCAATGGCGCCCAGTGCACCAGTTCCAGCCGACCATCGAGATGCTCCACCAGCGCGGACAGGCTCTCGACCCAGTCGCCATCGTTGCAGTACAACGTGCCTTCGATGGTTCGCATTTCCGGCCGGTGAATGTGCCCGCACACCACACCTTGGTAGCCCTGCCGGCGTGCCTCGGCAGCGACGGCGCCTTCGAAGTCCGACACGTAGTTCACGGCCGTTTTCACCTTGTGTTTGAGGTATTGCGACAGCGACCAGTAGGGCAACCCCAAGCGGGCGCGCATGGAGTTGAGGTGCCGGTTCAGCCGCAGCGTGAACTCATAAAGGTTGTCGCCCACATAGGCCAACCACTTCGCACACTGGATGACACCATCAAAGTGGTCGCCATGCACCACCCACAGCCGGCGCCCGTCGGCCATGGTGTGCACGGCCTCATTGATCACTTCAATGCCACCAAAACTGTGTCCGTGGAACTGGCGCGCAAATTCGTCGTGGTTGCCGGGCACGAACACCACCCTGCACCCTTTGCGCGCGCGCCTCAGTAGCTTCTGCACCACGTCGTTGTGCGCCTGGGGCCAGAACCATTTCCGTCGGAGCTGCCAGCCGTCGATGATGTCGCCGACCAGATACAGGGTGTGACTGGGGTGGTGCTTGAGAAAGTCGAGCAGTGCATGGGCCTGGCAGCCCGCTGTTCCCAGGTGCAGGTCAGAAATGAACACCGCGCGGTACCGTGCGCGTTCGCCACTCCCCTGGCTCGCGTCGTCTTCCTCGGCCGCGTCGTCGAAGCCGGTCGGCAAGCCTGCTTTGAGTCCCCAGCCGCCGAGTGCTTCGAACGCGGCTCTCATCACGCCCCCAGGAAATGCTTGCGGTAGCGCGGCGGCAGGTCGTCAATGCGCATCATCATCGGCAGATCGGCAGCGTTGAAATCCGGATCCCACGCCGGTGGGCCAAGCACCTTGGCACCCAGCCGCAGGTAACCCCTGATCAATGCGGGTGGCTCCACATCCAGCGTGTCGTCGAGCTGATCGATCGGCAAAGGAAGGCGCGGGCGCACATGGAACTCAATGGAGGCCAGGTGCTTTTCCCTGACCTGGCGCCAGATGCTGGCCGCTGCATGCCCACCGCCGACGTGGCCCTGCGCGCCCTGGCAGTTCATCGGGATGCTCGCGCAGCCGATCATGGTGTCAAGCTGGTTGCGCACCATGAATTCGGCCAGCGCCCCCCACAAAGCCATGATCACCCCGCCATGGCGATGATCGGCGTGCACACAACTGCGGCCCAGCTCGACCATGCGTTCACGCATCAACCGCAGGCGGGTGAGGTCGAATTCGGTGTCGCTGTAGGTGCTGCCCACACGCCGCGCCTGCGCGGGGGTGAGCACCCGGTAGGTGCCGATCACCGCGCCGGTGTCGCTGTCGCGCACCAGCAGGTGCTCGCAGAAATCATCAAACAGATCAACGTCATGGCCCGGCACGGCATTGGAGAGAATGGCGCCCATCTCCCCGGCGAACACGTCGTGGCGCAGGCGCTGGGCTTCGCGGACCTCGTCCTGATGCCGCGCCCATGACACTTCGATGCCACCTGTCGTCTTCGATGGCTTGGCCGCGGTAGGGATTTCAACCGCAACGCCAAAGGCGGGCTTGGTAAAAGTCCACCGCCGAGGCATCTTCAACGGCGAAAGGTCCAGGGTGGGGGTCGGCAGCTCTTTCATGGCCGGTCTCCCATATCGTTCTGCTTCTTGGTCAGGTTCATGATCGGATCCCTTGCAAACAGGACGCTCCATGGTCCCGTGTGGTTTGTGTGTCTGTTCATGAACCTGCATTCTGGGAATTGCGCATGACCCACGCATGGCATCTGGATGAAGTTTTGATGACGATCTTTCCCCCACCATCAAAGATCTTTCAAATATCATTGAAGTATTATTTTTCTTCATCCTTCATAGCAGTCGCCTGCACCTCAACACCATGAACCTCGCCGAAGCACTCAACCTGGGTTGTGCGTGCCAGACGCTCCAAGCCGATCGTCTGCGCGAGCAACTGGAAACCCACCCGGCACTTGAAGGACTGGTCGCCCAGCTGGCGACGAGCCACCCCCACCTGTTTTCTTCCACCGCCGTGTTTCTCGACGCCAGCACCGGCCGGCAGCTCGCTCAAACGGTACAGGCGCTCGAACGCGTGATCGCGCGGCCGGAATGGCAGGCGCTGGCCATTGCACAGGCACCGGCGATTGCGCAAAGGGACTGGGGCCCTGCGGGCGTGTTCATGGGTTACGACTTCCATCTGGCGGACGACGGCCCCAGGCTCATCGAGATCAACAGCAACGCAGGTGGCGCGATTCTCAACGCCGCACTGGCCCGAGCCCACCGGGCCTGCTGCGAAGCCTTTGACGGTCTCTTCAAAACGCCTGCAACGCCCAAGCCACAGGACGACACCTTTGTGTCCATGTTCGAAGCCGAATGGCGATCCCAGCTGACGGACCGCCCATTGCGCAACATCCTGATCGTGGACGACGCGCCGGCACAGCAGTACCTGGCGCCGGAGTTCGAGATGGCTAGAGGCTTGCTCGCCGCCCACGGCTTGATCGCCGTGATCGCCGATCCAGGCGAGTTGCAATGGCGCGACGGCGCGCTCTGGCACCCCGCCCTGCCCGCTGGCATGTCGGTGGATCTTGTCTACAACCGCCTGACCGATTTTTACCTGGAGGCAAAGGAACACCTGGCCCTGAATCACGCTTATCAGGCAGGTGCCGTGGTGCTCACCCCGCATCCGCGCACCCACGCGCTGTACGCAGACAAACGCAACCTCATCACGCTGTCTGACGCCGCATTGCTGGCGTCCTGGGGAGTGGACCAGGCGACGCTGGCGGTGCTGGCGCAGGCTGTGCCCGCAACCCGGCTTGTCACACCAGAGAACGCCGAGGCCTTGTGGGCGCAGCGGCGCACGCTGTTCTTCAAGCCCTCAGCCGGTTTCGGTGCCCGGGCCGCGTACCGGGGCGACAAGCTGACGCGACGCGTCTGGGGTGACATCCTCGCAGGCAGCTATGTGGCACAGACCTTGATACCACCCAGTGAGCGGCTGGTGTGGGTGGACGATGAGACCCGGCGGCTGAAAGTGGATCTGCGTGCGTACACCTTCCGGGGTGAGGTGCAATTGCTGGCCGCCCGAACATGGTCCGGGCAGACCACCAACTTCCGCACCGAAGGCGGCGGCTTCTCCCCTGTGGTGGTGCTGCCCGATCCCGCGATCCTGGACGGCGACCGCAGCGATGCCATGCAGGCGCTGGCGCCAACACTGAATCTGCCTGCCTGACACCGCAGCACACTGTTACCTCCACGGCGTGGCGTATGGGCGCCGCGCACCTCCGCACTCCCTAAAATGGTGGTTCAACCTGCCGGGTCGCCGTAGTGCGGCCCCGAATCAGCAGGGTCAGCGCCCCGCTGGTACAACATCCCATTCAAGGACCTGTCTGCATGTCTCCCATCCGTCATTGCGCTTTGCTGATCTTCACCACTTCGCTGATGGCGGGCTGCGCCACCGTCTCGTTGGACGAACCCGCCAAACCCGCGGCATCCAGCCCCAGGGCAGCCAGTACCGCCGGCACGGTAGGGCCCGGTGAAACCCGCATTGTTCCATCCAGAGACGGCTCCTTCGAAGGTGAAATCGTGGGTACCGCCGCGCCCGGTAGCCGCTTCGCCCAACTGCAGATTGGCATGGAGGCACTGCCCGTTCAACGCCTGATTGGCATTCCCGACGCGATGCACGCACACGAAACCGGCAAACGCTGGATTCCACTCTATTTCGGTACCGATGCGCGCCGCCTGATCACGTTCTACAGGGGCGAAGGCTGCCTGACCTTCACCGGCGGCAACGACTGGGGCGGTGGCGGCAATCAATTGATCCGCATTGTGGTGGACCCCAGCGGCCGCTGCTACCAGCCGTGATGTGCAGCAGCATTCAGTGGGCGCTCTGCACGGCAGGCGCCTGCCAGAATAGCGGGCTGTGAAACCCGTCGCCACTTCTCCCCAACACCTTCATGCTGCGCACTGGCTGGTACCGCCACAACCGCTGATCTGTCATCCAGCCGCACCCGCCGGCATTTCGCTGGCGATCACCGCGTCGGTCGAGCACGCGGTGACGTTTGCAGGTGAGGGATGGCGTCTTCGGTATGAGGTTCGGGGCGACCTGTCGGCATTGCTCATCCCTGAGCCGGCGTCACCCGGGCCTGCCGATGGTCTGTGGCAGCACACCTGCTTTGAGGCTTTTGTGGCAGAGCGCGGCGCCGCCTACCAGGAATTCAATTTTTCGCCGTCAGGCCAATGGGCCAGCTACCGCTTCAGTGCCGAGCGTGTTCGCGACACCGCTGCGGAGTCTGCGTCGGCTGCGAAGAGCCTTCCTCCACCCTCTGTGGCGTGGCATTGCACACCTGAGGTCCTTGTGCTGGAGGCCTGGCTTCCCGTGTCGGCGTTGCACACGTACGCTTCCGGTCAGCCACTGGATCTCGGTCTGACTGCCGTGATCGAAACCAGGGATCAACAATTGAGCTACTGGGCATTGCGCCACCCCGGTGCCAAGCCCGACTTTCACCATCGACAAGGCTTTGCCCTGCAGGTTTCTGCGGACCTTGCCGGCCCTGCCTGTGGGTCCGCCACACCATCCCAACGTCCTACCTCATGAAACTCGGCATCGAACGCTTCCTGACCGATCCCGCCCTGCGCGCCCCGCTCGCCGGGCGGCGCGTGGGTCTGCTGGCTCATCCGGCTTCCGTCACCCGGGACCTCACGCACACGCTGGATGCCCTGGCTGCCCTGCCCGATGTGAGGCTGACAGCAGCATTCGGCCCGCAACATGGTCTGCGGGGCGACAAGCAGGACAACATGGTCGAGTCGCCCGACTACGCAGACCCGCGCCTGGGCATACCGGTGTTCAGCCTGTACGGCGAAGTGCGCCGGCCCACCGACGCCATGCTGGAGAGCTTCGACGTCTTGCTGGTGGACCTGCAGGATCTGGGTTGTCGCATCTACACCTTCATCACCACGCTGCGCTATGTGCTCGAAGCCGCCGCCCGCACGGACAAGGCCGTCTGGGTGCTGGACCGCCCCAACCCCGCGGGCAGGCCAGTGGAAGGCCTCACGCTGCGCCCGGGCTGGGAGAGCTTTGTGGGCGCCGGCCCCATGCCCATGCGCCACGGCATGACCATGGGTGAACTCGGTCACTGGTTCATTGCCACGCTGGGCCTTGAAGTGGAGTACCGCGTCATCACCATGGAAGGCTGGAAACCAGACGATGCGCCCGGTTTTGGATGGCCCACAGAGCGCACCTGGGTCAACCCCAGCCCCAACGCCGCCAACCTCTGGATGGCCCGCGCCTATGCCGGCACCGTGATGCTCGAAGGCACCACCTTGTCAGAGGGCCGTGGCACCACGCACCCGCTGGAATTGTTTGGCGCCCCAGACATCGACGCCAGGCGTTTGATGCACGACATGCGCAAGCTGGCACCGGAGTGGCTGCAGGGCTGCGTGCTGCGGGAATGCTTCTTTGAGCCCACCTTCCACAAACACGTGGGCAAGCTTTGCGCGGGTGTGCAAATCCATGTGGAAGACCCTCAGCACTACGACCACGCCGCTTTCAAACCCTGGCGGCTGCACGCCCTGGCTTTCAAGGCGCTGCGTTTACAGGCGCCTGAGTACCCGCTGTGGCGCGACTTCCCCTACGAGTACGAACACGACCGCCTGGCCATCGACCTGATCAACGGCGGGCCGGCACTGCGGGAGTGGGTCGACGACCCAGCCGCGCAGCCTTCAGACCTGGAGGCGATCACGCGCCCGGATGAAGAAGCGTGGTCATCAGAGCGCCAGCAGTACCTACTCTACTGATCGTTGAGCGCAGCGTTCAGGCCAGCCACTTCTGCATGAACTGCGCCGTGCCCATGGCCGGGTCCAGCGCGTAGCCGGCGAAGCCGATGCGTTCATACAGCCGCACCGCACCCGAGTTGCCCGAGAGCACCTCCAGCGTCATCTTCACGGCGCCACGCTCAAGCGCAATGCGTTCCGCCTCTGCCAGCATCAGCGCTGCAATGCCACGGCCGCGGTGGCTGGCCAGCACCGCCACGTCGTGCACATTCACCAGTGGCTTGCAGGCAAAGGTGGAGAAACCCTCGATGCAATTGACCAGGCCTACAGGCGCCGTGCCATCGAAGGCCAGCACGCTGTAGGCCTGAGGCCGTGCGGCCAATTCGCGCACCAGGTTGGCCTTGGCAAACGCTGACAGGGGATCGCTGCCTCCGGCGCGTTCGCTCGCGTAAGCGTCCAGCACCATCACCAGTGCCGCAGCGTGCCCAGGGTCGGCGTAGTCGGCCCGCACCACCTTGATCTGGTCATTGCGTTCTGCGTTCATACCTGCACCTGGCTTTTGACGGCATCCACCAGCCGCTCGGCGAAGCTGCGCGACTGCTGCGCGTCACTGGCTTCCACCATCACACGCAACAGCGGCTCGGTGCCACTGGGCCTGATCAACACCCGCCCGGAATCGCCCAGCTCGGCCTCCACCGCGCGGGTTTCATCTGCCAGGCGTGTGTTGCTGCGCCAGTCCTGCCCGGGCTTCAGTCTCACATTGATGAGCGTCTGCGGAAACAGCGTCACCTCTGACAGCAATTGCGCCATGGTCTTGCCGCTGTCCACACAGGCATGCAGCACCTGCAAGGCAGACACCAGGCCGTCGCCCGTGGTGTGCCGGTCCAGCACCAGGATGTGGCCCGAGCCCTCGCCGCCCAGCACCCAGCCATTGCGTTCGAGCTCTTCGAGCACATAGCGGTCACCCACTTTGGCACGCACAAACTTCACCCCCTTGTTGCGGAAAGCCATCTCCACCGCCTTGTTGGTCATGAGCGTGCCCACCACGCCAGGCACATCAATGTCGCGCGCGATGCGGTCTGAAGCGATCAGGTACAGCAGTTCGTCGCCATTGAACAAACGCCCGCTGGCGTCCACCATCTGCAGCCGGTCGGCATCACCATCCAGCGCCACGCCGTAGTCGGCACCATGCTGCTTCACCGCTTCCACCAAGGCCTGCGGGTGCGTGGCACCCACGTTGTGGTTGATGTTCAGGCCATCAGGCGAACAGCCAATGCGCACCACCTCGGCCCCCAGTTCGTGGAACACGTCAGGCGCGATGTTGTAGGCCGCACCGTTGGCCCCATCCACCACAACCTTCAGGCCCTTGAGGGAGAACAGGTGCGAGCAGGTGCTCTTGCAGAATTCGATGTACCGGCCCGCCGCGTCATCCAGCCGCCGCGTCTTGCCCAGCCCAGCCGAATCCACCCACACCGGGTCCTCCGCCAGCGTGGCCTCCACAGCCAGCTCCCATTCATCGCTGAGCTTGGTGCCCTGCGCACTGAAAAACTTGATGCCGTTGTCGGCAAACGGGTTGTGGCTGGCCGAAATCACCACGCCCAGGCTCGCACGCTGGGCCCGTGTGAGGTAGGCCACGGCAGGTGTGGGTACGGGCCCGAGCAGCACCACATCCACCCCGGCCGAGTTGAAACCACTCTCCAGCGCGCTCTCCAGCATATAGCCAGAAATGCGCGTGTCCTTGCCGATCAGCACCGTGGGGTGTGCTTCGGTACGCCGGAGCACACGCCCCACGGCGTGCGCCAGGCGCAAGACGAAATCGGGCGTGATCGGTGGCTGGCCCACGGTGCCTCGGATGCCGTCGGTGCCGAAATAGGTGCGTGTCATGGAAAGTGTCCGGAAGGAGTGCGACGGGCGCCCGGATCGCAGGGAAAGGGCGTTGAAGAGAGTGGGCATTTTAGGGTGTGCTCAACCGTCTGGCCCACACCGGAATGCTTACTCACCCATTCATTCATGCTGCCGACCAGATCACTTGTTCACCGGCCATCACATCACCCGCGTTCTCTGTTCCTCAGGCTCCGCACGCGCCATGGCCGCCAGCGGTTGCAGCTCGCGGGCTTCGTCCCGCTGCGTCTGCCGGTCCACTGCAGCCAGTCGCTGCAGCGAATCGGTCTGCGGCGTGTTGGCCGCAGCCACCGCGTCGATCTCGCCTTCGCGGATGGTGTAACCGTCGTACTGCCCAAAGCGAATCACACCCGCCTCAGCCCTGAACAGGTTCACCTGCGTCATGCCGGCCTGCCGGGCCGCTGATGCCACTGCGCAGCAGGTGTTGCTCAGCCCCTGGTCCCACTTCAGTCCATGTTGACGGGCCACCTGCGCCACCTCTCGCTCACTGTCTGCCAGCAACTTGCGGCTTTGCGGGCTGAGCCCTTGACCCTCTGTGGCGCCTGAGGACAGACCGCTATGTGTTCGACCCGGTACCTCGATAGGGACAGACTGCCGGGTGGCTGGCGTTTCGATCCCGCTCTGATCACGCTGGCGCTCCATCGTTTGTTCATTGGCCGGACGCGTCGCCGGTACCTGCGGCACGCTCAGCCCTCTCTCGCGCAGTTCACCCTCGATCGCCGACCGATGGCCATTGGCCTCCCATTGCGCGTTGCGCAGTTTCTCCAGTGTGGTGTCGTGGTAGTGCCGCCCGATCAGGCCGCCCACCAGCGGCACGCTGGCCTCTTCCGGTCCACGGCGCTCCAGCGTCTCAATCTGTTGCCCACCCTGTTCGGCCTCGCGCGAGAAACGCTGCCAGGCACTGGCGAGCGCTTGGTCGTTGTAGGCGCCGTAGTCGGCCTGCGGCACGTGAGGCAGGCCACGGGGCTGCACCTGTTCGTGGACGGTGTCGCTGTAGGCCGCCTTGACCGCGCGGCTGGCGCCCATGCCTGCGTCCAGGCGCGCCTGGTAGGCATCGACCACGTCGCCTTTGTCCAGTCCATCGAAGCGCTGGCTCATCGCGGGCCAGGCCTGCTCGATGGCCTCGCGCCCCTGGAAGTAGGCGTTGTTGCGGTCGGCCTCGGTCTTGAAGGCTTCGCCTACCTTGTCGAGTTCGCCTTGCAGCCGTTGCCGTTCGGCCGCACTGGCGGCTTCGCTCAGTTCTTCGCGCAAGCCTTCAAGCTGGCGCAGCAGCCGGCCTTCTTTGGAGAAATGGTCGTAGCTGATGGCACCCAACTCGCGCCCCAGCGCACGGCTCCATTGCTGCACCCGTGAATCTTCATAGGCGTGCTCAGCCCCGACGGCAGCAGCCCCACCCACCACCACGGCACCCGCCGTGGTCCCCACGCCGGGTGCGACGAAGGTACCCGCAGCACCTCCGGCCACACCACCCACGACGGCCGAGGTGCCCGAGACCGTGGCACGCACGCCCATGTCGGTGGCGGCTTCTGCGCCGCGCACGTGCTGCTCGCGGGTGGAGCGCGCACCGTCCACCGCATCACGGAAATCGCCGTAGCCTTCATACAGGCCATAGGCCGTGCCGGCCACGCCCACACCCTTGAGCACCGTGCCTGCGCGGATCGGTGGACCGTCCCGCGTCGTCGTCACGTGGTCGCGTTGGCCCGGGGGCCCATCGCGCGCGGCTTCCATCTCGGTGGGGCGATGGGGTGCGTCGCGGGAAGTGGCATCGATTCGGTGCCGCTGGACTTGTTGATGCAGTTGGGCCACACCCTCTTCCACCCGGAGTTCGCTGCGTTGTGCCAGCAGGTTCGCGCTGGTCGGTGCGTTCACGCGGGCATTGGGCAAGCGTTCGGGCAGTGTGCGGTGCCATTCACGCTGGGCGACCAAGGCTTCATCCAGTTCCTTGAGACGCTCGGGCGTGAGCCGGGCTTCGCGAGCAGCTTCAAGCGCCTGACCGGGCGCCAAGGCCGGTGTGACACGTGAGTCGTAGTGCACCTGGCCTTCGCGATCGAATATCTGGATCGGAACGCCCGTTCTGGCTTGCACGTCGTCCAGCTGGCCGGGCAGGTTCTGGTAGATCTCGTTGCGCACGGATTCGGGAACGTATCTCCCATGGCCAAAACGTTCCAACGATCGAGAGAAACGCTGATCCACTCCCAGTTCACTCTCCAGCCGATGAGAAGCCAACGCGCGCACCTCCACCTCGTAGCCCTGGCGCTGTAGCTCCCGAATCAGGCGGGCTTTGGGCGTGGTCGTGTCGATGACGAGATGCTTGCGTTGCGACACCGCATCGACGCGCAGTTCATTGGCCCATCGGCTCGCATCGCTAAGGGTGTCGCCCGACCATGTGTAAGGATGCTGACGACGGAGGTGGTCGATATGGGGGTGATAGTCACGCAGTTCGTCCGGATCAATAGTGACAATGTTGCCGTCGAATTCGGCCCTGGCGGATCGAACCATTCCCCCTTTACCAGCGCCCGGCTGACCCGCAAGAATGATGGCCCGTGGCGTTTGGTTTCCCCCCTTGACACTGGTGTACTCACTATCTGCAAGTACTCTGTCTTCAAAAATACTGTTGTGCTGCGCCTTGGGTATTCGTGAGTGCTCGCTGGACATGATGAACCTCCCCTATTTCTTTTTCGCTCATCGGCCAAAGAAGGCGCCCAATTCATCCAGGCAGCGAGGAACGCTTCTTCGACAATTCGCCATCAACTTCCACTTCGCCTCAGCCTTGGCGACAAGCGCTGAATCGCCCGAGGCCTCAGCGGCTCTAAGTTCGCTGGCGGCCTCAGCCATGAAGTGACTCAGGCCATCCTCTAAACTCCAGATGGCCTTCTCGAACTCATCAGTGAGGCGTGTCTTGCTCATTCCGGGACTTCTGCTCACTCCATTGAGCGCATCCTGCAGGTCGGCAAGGATCTCCGGGTAGTCCTTCAGCTTTTCTTGCAGCAGTTGAGGCACGGGTGGGTGTTCGACGAGTTCGCTCATGAATTTTCCTTGGCGGTGGGTACAAAGAAGAAGTCTATTGATTTGAATAGGCCTACTGTCTGTCCGAAAAAGACTGCAAGCTCACGCAGACAGTCAGGAACGCAGCCTGCACAGTCGTCCATCAAACGCCACTTCGCCTCTGCCTTGGCTATGCGCTCCGGATCGCGCGCGCTTTCAGCAACCTTGAGCTCCTCTGCGGCTTCAGACGCGAGGCGATCCAATCTGCTTTCCAGTCGCCAAATGGCTGACTCAAACTGATCCGTCAGCAAGGTCTTGCTCATCTGCGGCGATCGTCCGACCTTGTTTAGTGTTTCTTGAAGCTGGGCGATCAGCTCGGGGTAGTCCTTCAGCTTCTCTTGCAGCAGCTGGGGAACAGGAGGGTGTTCGGTGATGTCGCTCATGGGTGCTCCTCGCCAATGCGTCGAAGTCGTGCCACACGGTGTACGTTCACGCCCGAACCTCGATCGACGAAAGACCTGAAAACTGCCCGGTGGTGTTGGCCCTGACATGGGACAAAGCACGATCGAACTCTCCCACAATGCCCCCCAGGCCAGTGTATTCGGGGGGAATGCGTCCAGAGCTTGTCGGTACACCGTTGCCGAGCTGCTCCGTAGCGGCTGGCGACGGTGTTTCCTGCGGTGACCTGGGTTGCATGTGCATCACACTGTCTGGGGGCAATCCTGTCTCAGCGGCAGCCGGGGAGCCCATGGGCGGCGCGATTCCGGTGGTGCGCCGGTTGTCCATTTGCAGCAGCGGGGGCACCACGCGCGGCTCCAGGCGGCGCTTGAAATCGGCCTCCTTGAAGTAGCGAATCTTTTGGGACATCACCGGTTGTGCCATGCCTTCCACGATGAGGATCTGCTTGTCGTCACCCAGTGCCTTGAGTTCCTGCGGCAGCATCAAGGCGCGGCGCTCTTCGCTCTCGCTGCGTGTGTAGCTCGACTCACGGGAGCGGCTGCGGCTGACGCTGCTTTTGCGCACACTGGTGTAGCCCAGCATCTCGCTGTATTCGTTGGCGTCCTGCTGTTCGCGTGGCGCAAAGATGATGCGCAGCGCGTGATTGGTCAGCAGCGTGCGTGCCACTTCGCGGCCGTAGGTTGACTCGAGTTGCGAAAGACTTTGCACGATGGGCATCAGTCGCAGGTTGTAGCCGGCCATGAAGCTGACCGCATTGGCAATGATGTCCACCCGGCCAATGCTGGTGAACTCATCCATCAGCAGCAGGCACTGATGTTTCAATTCCGGGTTGGCCTGTGGGAGCTCCCGTGTGTTCTGGTTGATCAACTGGCTGAAGAACAGGTTGAGGATCAGCCGGCTTTCGGCCAGCTTGTTTGGCTGAATCACCACGTAGATGCTCATGCGCCGTTTGCGCACCTCACGCAGGTCAAAATCATTGGCTGCGGTGGCGGCGTCAACCACCGGGTTCAGCCAGGGATTCAGTGGCTCTTTGAAGGTGCCCATGATGCTGGCAAAGGTTTCGTCGGCCTGGCTCAGCAGCGTATTGAATGCGGTTTTCGCTGGCTGGCTCAGCAGCGACCAGCTCGCCAGTTCCTTGAGGTACGTTTTGAAGTCCTGCCCTGCCCGGCCAGATGCCAGCCGGTACAGACTTCCCATGGTGGGAGCTGCCATGGGGGTATCGGACTTGAACCGTTTCGACAGGTAGCTCGCCTGCTCAAAGGCGTACAAGGCAAATGCCATGAAGGCGTTTTGCGCCTGGTTGGCCCAGAAGGGGTCCTTGTGCAGATTGACCGTGGGATACAACATGGCGGCGATGCTTTGCAGGTCGCTGATCCGGAAGTTGGGGTCTGGCGACACATAGCCCAGCGGATTCCAGCGGTGGGTGCGAAAGTCTTCTGCAAAGGGATTGAACAGATAGACAGACTGGCCGTACCTGGCCCGAAAGCCGCTGGTCAGGTCGAAGTTTTCCTGTTTGATGTCGAGCACCACCACCGATCCCTGGTAACTCAGGAGGTTCGGAATCACAATGCCCACGCCCTTGCCCGACCGGGTGGGCGCGGCCACCATGGCAAATTGTTGACCGTTGAAGTACAGGAACTTGCCGTCCTTTTTGCCCACCACCAGCGCCGTGTCCTCGGCCTTGAGCATGTTCTTGCCGCGCAGGTCAGCCAAGGTCGCGAATCGCGCATCGCCGTACAGGTTCGGCCGCCGGTGCAGCACCGCTGCCAATGCCAGGGCCGCGCCAACCAGCAGCGGGAACCCGAACCCCAGCAGCCCACTGGACCGGATGGTTGAACCGTGCAAGGGGTGGTCCGCATGCGCCAGCCAATACGCCCCATAGCTGGTCAAGGCCACCTGGTGCAACGGCATGTCGAGCCGCCAGAACAGCAGCAGGCCGCTCAGGTAGGCCCCACAGACCGCCGAGGCGAGAAGCAGCCCAGCCAGGAACCACCATTTCGCCTTGCTCATGGATGGCCTCCCCTGTCATCGGGTGCCCCGGGGCATGCAGCCCCCACTTCAGACAACCGGTCGCAGGTCATTGCACTTGGTACTGCTGCAGTTGCCATTGCGCAAGACGGAAGCGACAGGCCTCATTGGCCGACTGGAACAGCGGCGCCTGAAAGCCTTGCTCACGCACGTAGGCAAGGCAGCGGTTATCGCGGTATCGCAGCCACGAGCGGTGGCTGGCATCGAGGTTGACGGCATAGCGTTGGGCGTACACGCGCCCGCGTACGCGGGCCAGAGCGGGACGCTGGGCCTGCTTGTGCTCCACCAATGCGGCCTGCAGGGCGCGGTCGGTGGTCAGACGCAAGCGACGGCATTCGCTCAGCGTCGGCGTAGGCCCGGCGCAGGCCTGCTGGGCTTCGGGCGACGCCGACGCCGATGCCGATGCCAGCCGATCCCCCTCCTCCATGAGCCCTGGCAGTGACAGCTGCCGGACCCACCGACCCGCCTGGGGCGAGTAGCAATGCTCCTGTCGGATCACCCGGGCGTCTGCGACCTCTTGTGTGATCGTCAGGCACCCAGGGTTGGTGACCTCGATCAGGCCGATATTGGAAAGTGCTTCTACCAGTTCGAACTTCCCAGACCCTTCGTCAAATTGGTAGAGGCTACCGACCACGGGCTCGTCACCCTCACCTCTGCGGTTCGGGACCAGGAAGTCTGGCAGGCCGTCGCCGTTGGCATCCACGACGGTCAACCACTGGGCAGGATCGAGCTCAGACATGGACATGCCGAAATCATGCGCGATGCTCTGCACTTCGGTTTCGCCTTGGGTCACCACAATGAACCCGACACCCACCGAACCGCTTTCTGTATCCGGGCCGTCGCCTGCCACAAACTGGAATCGGTAGGCCTCGGCGCCGGACTCGGCCTCCGATTGCACCACGGCCAGCTCGGGCGCTGCCGGACGGGGCAACAGGGCGCAGCCGGTCATCCACAGCACCATGCCCACAGCGCAGGTGCGTCGAATAGGGTTCCACACGTTCATTTTTCTTTCCTCCTGATGTGTAAAAAATGCGCTGTCGATGGCTGTGTCAGACCATCGCCAGCTTGCGAGCCGGATCAAAATCAATGCCGGTGATGTAGCGGCGGCCGGCATGGGCCTGTATGTGCACCACGATGTCGATGGTCAGCATCAGCAGGCGCTTGATCTCGTTGAACCCCAGCCCTGCCCCTTCGGGTGATGCCTTGACCATCAGGGCCATCTGGTCCCAGGTCTGGGTGGTGCTGCCGGCATGGCAACTGGTGATGGAGCCCGGATGACCCGACGCGCAATTGCGGATGTAGTAGAACGACTCATCGCCACGAATTTCGGCCAGGATGATGCGGTCCGGTTTCATCCGCAGGCAGGCTTCCATGCAACCTTTGGAGGTGACATTGGCGGTCCCCTGCCCCCCGCGCGAATAGATGAGGTGCACGGCGTTGGGCTGATCAATGAACAGTTCGCGCGCGTCTTCGATGGTGATCAAGCGTTCATGGGCGGGAATGTGCGTGACCAGCGACTTCATGAACGTGGTCTTGCCACTGCCGGTGGCGCCTGACACCACGATGTTTTTCTTGTAGAGCACGGCCTTGCTGAAGAAGCCATGAAAGTCGCCTGCCTTTTGCAGCGCCAGCAGTTCCCGGTCCAGCTCGGTGACCTCGCCATTGCATTCCAGAATGTGCGAGAAAAAGCCGTCCGCCTGGTACTGATCAAGCGTTTTCACATAGCGTGAAGGCAACCGGATGGTGATGGACACCGTGTCTGCAGGCACTGCCGGTGGCAGCACAAACTGCGCCCGCTGCCCGGTCGGGAAGGTCAGTGAAACCACCGGATCGGTGTGGGTGATGCGCTGGCCGGTCTTGCTCTCATTGACCACCGTGGTGCAGAACTGTCTGGCGCGGTCGTAGGTCAGCCCCGGCACCTTCACTGTTTGCCAACCTGCCTGCGTTTCAAGATACAGCTCACCGGGTCGGTTGATGCAGATCTCCGTCACCTCGGGATCGTTCAGGTACGCCGTGATGCCCAGCACGTGGTACTGGTATTCCAGAAACTCGGTCGAGATGTCGGCAACCGGTTCTGCGGGAATGTCGTGAGGCGTCATGAAAGAGGCAGTCGGGCTATGGCGTGGCGGGTGGTGGGGTTGGACAGCAACGTGGCCGGCACCTGCAGCTCGCAGGCGCCGGCCGGTCGCTGGGTCGCCGCGATCAGCGCATCACAGAAGAGAAATCCACATCTCGCGCAGCAAAAATGTTCACGATCGTGCCGTTGAGCACCGTGACCGTGGCCTTGCGGTTGGCCGAGCGGGACAACATTTCGGTGGCTGCGCGCTTGGTGGTCGTGGCCGTGTGCGATTCCCAGGGGTCTACCCGGGTGGACGCCACCCGACCATCGCTGTCGTATTGGGTGGTCTCTCTGCCTCGTATGTCGTTTCGGTCGGCAAACTTCTGTGCGCCAGCGTCGATGGTGTCGGCCAGCAGACTCACCAACAAAGCGGCACCAATGCGCTCCCCCCAGTGCCCGTCGTAGATGCCCGGTACACCTGCGCCCCCCAGCGAGTCGGTCCCTGCGCTGTCGATGCGCACGTCCAGGCCGGTGGTGGTGAGAATGCGGGTCCAGACGATGCCGATGCGGTCAAAGTGCTCGTCCACGTACTTGTATTCGCCGGTGACCTTGGACCCCTTGTCGACCAGCAACCGTCGACCGTTCACAGAATAGATGGGCTCGGTCACGATGCAGGAGGTCATGCCAGGGTGGGTGGACACGACCTTGGTCTCCAGTGCACACCGAATGAACGTCCCGCGCGTGAGGGTGAAGTCGGCATTGGCCAGTTGCTGCACGGCGCCGCGCTTCACCGATGAGAACTCGTCCTGGAAGAACGGACTCTTGTTGCCCTGCCCTTGTTGCGCGGCAACCAGGTTGTCCTGGTTGGCCATGCGGCGCTCCAGGAGGTCGTCTCGCGGTTCCGGCACAGGCGGCAAGGGTGCGGCTGGCACCGGCAATGCAGCGGCAGCCTTCGCAGGCGGTGGGGGTGGAGGCGCGGGTCTGAATTCAGGCTTCTTGGGCACCTCCACTTCTTCGAAGGTGACGCGTTTCTTCTTGTCGTCGGCTGAGAACGCGCTGCTGGTGATCCACAGGGTGGCACCGATCACGGCGAGCGAGACCAGTACCACGTAGGCCACAGCCATCTTGTTCACGCCGCGGGACAAACCGGATGAAAGTCGCGGCATGTTGTCGTTGAAGACGGCCCGCTGTCCGTCCGCCGTTGGGAATTGTTCGTTCATCACGGGTTCCTCCTCAAGCCGACGATGTCGGCACCCAGGCGCAGCACCAGATAGGGATACACGCCGTGCACCACCACCACGCCATTTTCTGTTTTGGTGTTCACCAGAAACTCTTCGCCGTTGCGCTCATTGCGACCAAAGAACGCAGGCACATTGGCCATGGCAGGCAGATGCACAAACGTGAACTGCTGGTTGTCGTACACGCGGGTGGGAACGATGGTCGAGTCTTCGCGCACCGCCGCGTAGTCGTACTTCAGGTGGTAGGTGGACTGGGAATTCAGCGGTGCGGCCGTGGGTGACAGCACCTGGTTGAGGGCCGACTGGGAACTCTGTGCATCCGGAGGCGCTTCGTTGCCATAAACAAATCGCACCTTGTACTGCACGCCAGCGCGCTTGGCATCTTCAATGGATCGCCACTTGGTGGCCGTGACCACCAGCTCGATCAGGTACGACCGCATGTTGGTGCGAATGAACATGTTGGTGTCGACGTCCACGTTTTTGGGTCGAACAAAGAACACGTTGTCTTTTCGCACCAGCTCCCAGCCATCACTAAAACCCGTGCCGAAACTGCTCACCTGCTCCTGCGGACTGATCTCGATCTGCGTGGCAATGCCCAGCCCCGTGTTCACGCGCACCACCTGATCGGGCTGGTACATCACAGTGCGCACCTCCTGCGCGATGGCGGCATTCGCCCAAAGGCTCACGCCCAACCACACGCTCGCCAAGCCTGGCCACCATCGTGATCTGTTCATTCCATTCACTCCCTGAAATCAAAATTCATTGGCAACATCCATGGCCTCATGCCCATGGGTATCACCGTCTAGAGGCCGCTGTGTTCACGCTCGATACGTTTTTCATTGAGTGGTCGGCGTGGACGGCGCACCCGGCAGGCCGACAGCAGGCTCTTCTTGTTTGGCGGTGGCAGGAACGGTGGTCGCGGCTGCATCTGCACCACGGAAGCTAATGCCTTCGCCTTCTTCCAGCAGAGGAATGCCTCCCTCCATTTCCTGCGACTTGAACACCGGCGCGTTGAACTCGTCGTCGACCCGGAAAGCCGTCACCTGAAACCCCAGTGGGTTGCGCAGCCGCAAGCTGTCGCTCATGCGCAGGTTGGTCTTGTATTCGTAGTTCATCGTGCCCACGTGACTGCTGAGGTACTCGCTGCGGCCACTCGCCTTGTCGAACTTCCATTTTTCAAACCGAACCGTCGCGCCCACCGGTGGCTTGCGCCGTTCTTCGTCCATGCCATGGAACACGATGCTGTTGACCTTGACCCGGATGGCAGCGTTGCGCCCCCAGCGCTTTTCCGGGCTTTGGGCGCTGCCGTCGAACTGTTTGACGAACAGGTGCTTCACCTGATCGTTCGACATCGAGGCGACAAACTCCCAGTCGTGCTCGTTGATGGTGTCCCAGTCGTAACCCTCACGGGCCTGAACAAAGCGCGCCACGTAGCTGCGGTTGAGCGCCTCACTGGCATAAATACCGGAATACGCCACGTCGTCGCGCAGGTGGGTGACCGTGCTGGTGCTGCGCTTCAGATCCACGGTCACCAGGTACGGCACCTTTTCCTTCAGGGGCAGCATGTAGGCGATGGCCGCCACCAGGCACACGGTCACGGCCATGGAACAGAACGTGACGATCCAGGCCAGCCGCTCGCTGCGCCGGACCTGAAAAATGGTGTTGCTCTCGAAGTCGATCGACTTCTTGAGGATGTCTTGCGAGGCTTCTGAAATCTCGCGCTTGAAGAGAGCCATGGGTGAGGCGTTCCGGGTTCGGTTTTTGATTCGACAGGCAGACTGAAGATCGGGTGGAGCGGCCGGTCCTCAGGGCAGGCGCGTGACACGCAGATCACGATTGGCCAGTACCTGCACTCGCAAGCGCTGAGGGCTGTAGGTGCGACGCACCACGGTCAGGGCGCGCTGCAGGTTGTTGTCAGCCGCCTGCTCCAGCGCCGACACCAGGGTCAGATCGCTGGGGTACTGCCAGTCAAGCGTTCCACCGTATTCCTTGGCCCAGCGCTCCAGCAAACCCCGCAAGCTGGTGTCTGTGGGAAGCAACTGGAAACGGTGCATGGCCATCTCTTCCTTCAGCGGAATCTCCGTGGGGGTGTCAGCCAGAACGTTCACCGGCTTCCAGTTGTCACCAAAGTCTTCGGCCATGGGCGGCGTCGTGGCGCAGGCTTGCATGAGCAGAACCCCCACCATCAAGGGCAATGCGCGTCGCAAGGTGGGTAGAAGATAGGGATGCGATGTCATAAGGGAAGATGTTCTGTTCTGAGTAGACGTGGGGCTGCGACCGGATCAGTCACGACCGGACGCCTTCCGTGTTTCGTTGGTCCCATGGCACCTGTGGGCGCGTGGCCGTCTCACTTTGTGCAGATGGCGTAGGTGTGGCGCCGGGCGGGGGCGTGCGGTGCACTGAGGTGTCAGGGTTCTCTGGTCTCGACGCGCTACCTCCGCCACCGTCTGTGTTCGCCGCGCCGTTGTGATTCGCTGCGTTGCTAGACGAAGCGGCAGCCGGTGTCACGTGCTCGTTGGCCGCACCCGACACGCCCAGGTGGCCACCGCGCCCATTCCAGTTGCCCTGCCCGTTTTGATGGGTGTTGGCGGTGTCGAAATCCCTGAACTCTGTGGAGCGAGACTGAACTTCGTTGATCTGCTCCACTCTTGAAACACTGGAATGTTCAGAAGCCAGCCCTCTGGTGCCTGGGGCTGCGCCCACAGATGCGGTTGAATCTCCGCCAGTGAGGTGACCGGTGGTCCTTGAGACTTGCTGCCCACCGATACCCGTGCTTCCGTCACCGGAGGGGCCGTTTGCTGGTGCAGGCAAGCCGGGCGGAGGCGTCAGATACCCACTCCCACCCTGCGCACCCTGGCCTGCACCTGAACCCCCCGCACCACCATAGGCCATCCCCGGGATGCCGGTACCTCCCCCAGCCATGCGACCCGCCATGGCACCACCCATCATTCCACCCATGGCGCCAGTGGCAAACCCGACGCCGGCGTTGAAGAACTGCATGACCATGGGCGGCACTGAAATGATGATGGCGCTCATCAGGGTTCCCAGCGTGGCCATGCGCATTGCGCTGCCGGAGATGTCAAAGGACGCTATTGAACCGAGGCCCTCACTGCCGTTTGCGTAATAGGCGGCCAGCACAGATGCGCCATAAATCGCCGACATGCGCAGCGCAATACCGGACACCACGGCAAGCGCCGCGAGCGACACAAACGTACCCAACAGGAACTTGGCCCACGACCAGAACAGCGACGACGTCTGCTGGAACAGCAAGAAAAAGATGAACAGCGGCGCCAACATGATGGCGAATGTGATGGCAATTTCAGCCAGCAGTGCCAACACGGTGGTGATCATGGCCGGGCCGCTCTGCCCCAGCAAACCGGCCGTCGTGGTCAGGCTGTTGCCCGAGGCGCCTGCCTGCTGGCCACCTGCGAGGTTGTTGATGACCTGATTGATCACCTGCGCCAGGCCCAGGTTGATGTCGATCATGCGGTAGACGTTGGTGTCTTCTCCGACCACGGCCGTTGTCACCAGTCGCTGAAAATCAAGGACCGTGTCTGCAATCGCGGGCGACTGTCTGGCCACCAAGCTGACCAGTGAAAGCACGAACACGAGCTTTGCGGTCTTGAAAAGGAGCCCTACAAACGGCTGCCGGTTGGTGCCCGAGATCACCATGAAACCCTGGTAGAGCACCCACAGCGTCACGATTGTTGTGGACAACATGCCCAGGGCCGTGCCCAGCCGCGCAGCGGCCGCATCGCGGTAGGTGCCAATCAGCATGTCCTGGATCAGGTACTCACGAACCGTGCAAAAGAACACCGCATCGGTCAGCGTGGCGACGTACTCTGGCGCGACCAACATCAACAAGGTCGCCACGGCCTGTAACAATATGCCGTCGTCGCAGTTCATCGGGAGCCTCCCAATTGCGTGGCTTGGGCGCTTCGGGCGAACTGAAACAGCCCATGATGAGCACTAGGATGTGAGTTCATAGCCGCGCTACCGCATGAGAGCAGGCACGAACGGCACTGCGCCCAGGCTTCTTGACCCAGGCCTGCGCGTATCGGAAACACGCCTCGCTTCTGCCATCTGCATTTCGTACATCTTTTCGCGCTGCTTGTAGCCGTACATCAAAACTTGCAGTTGCATTGCATCATTTTGAATTTGAGCTTGCAGCCCCTGGAGTTCGAAATGGTGGCGCTGCAATGGTCCTGACTCTTCCGCGACCCCACGTCCGGTTTGAATCAATTGGCCAATCTGTGTTCGTCTTTGCTGAATGACACGAAGCAGACTCTCGCTTTGCTCAAGAGTTTTCAAGCGCAAATTCCGCAAGCCTTGGCAAGCAAAATAATGTTTCTCATTAAGCTGCCTGTCGCCGCAGTCCTCTTCGGTTGTGATGAATCGGGTACGCTCAGCCAATTCAATAGTTGCAAAATCTGAACTCAGCTCAGCCTGCTCTTCAAAATCAGCCAAAGAAGGCTGTGTAGTAGATCGAACGTTATTAATTTTGACCAGCTCTTCGTACACTCTGTTATCAAAAACGGCCCACTGTGCAAAACACGACTGACAGAAGGTTAGGCTCAAGGAAAGAATTGCGTACTTCATGAAAATGCTCTAGACAAACTGACGATTGTCGCGCTCAGCACTTGGTGAAGGTGCCACCCAGAGAGATCCGGCAATGTGATAAGTATCGGTACTGCTCATGTAGCCAAAAGAAACTCGAAGCAGTTCTCCGTTTTGTCGCCACGTCATGGTTTCAGGAACGTCATTGTCAGGAAGTCTGCCAACCGTATTGATCACATCCTGCCTATCCATTCCCGGTTGCAAAGCGTCGTGCGCAGGCCTAAGGCTTCTTCCACTTTGTGAAGAGCCCTCATCGCCCCCGCTCCCTCCACCGCAAGCAACCAGCGCCAACGCAGTCGTGCCTCCCAATGCCCAGCGCGCGAAGGTGCGACGATTCAGCGCCTGCTCTTCGGTTTGGATCTGATTTTTCCTGTCGGCTTGCATAACTTTTCCTCCTGATTGAGTGGTGTGAAAAACGGGTTTCAGTCGCGCCTTAGCACAAGCGCATAGCTTGAGCCGGCCCGCAAGGTTTTGATCGTTGGTCCACTGGACCGGTGTTGCGCACAAGGCGCAACACCGTCCGTGAACTCTTCCTCCCTGGCGCGTGACAAACTGACATATTTATTCATGGGTTGGCCGGAACACGCATCTGGCCAATGATTCAATTCGATAACAGCATTCACCACAAAAACTCCGGTCGCATGTGCGCTTCACAAACCGCGCGCGCCTTGTTCAGTTCCAAAGTGTCAACCGAATCACGCAAGTGTTCGGGCAGCAGATGGCGGTATGGCGCATGATCCGCATCCAACGCCAGCGCCAATAGCCGAACGGATCGATCGTGTTCCATCGCAACATCGTCAAATGCGTCTCCCGACCCCCAATGGCTGGCCCCCTGAAGAGCGGCGAGACGGGCCGCAATGCAATAGTGGTACACGCCTTGATGGGCTGTGTTGATAGGTGGCGCCTTCGCATCGACCATGGCGCGCGGATAGCTGTACTGCACCTCCAGTACCCGTTCGTTTTGGCGGGTCACTTGCACAACAGCCTGATCAGCCAATGAGTTATCCGGCGATTTCAACCAGTCCGCGAGATGGAATCGTATTTGGCCCTGGTTGTCCCATTCCGGCCAGCGGGCAGGCGCACGCCCGGTGAGCTCAAAAGGTGCCTTGAGATCAACGACGGCTCCCTGTTGTGCGGGTTCGGGCGGGCTCGCGCAAGCGCCCAGCAGTGAAATGGCCAGCAGCAGCGTGGGCGCTGCGATGGAGGGGCGAATGCCACTCGCTATCGTTGAGATGAACCTGCTCAGTCCAAACCGACGGAAATGCTTCGCAGCTCGAAATGGCATGTGGCAGAAGTACCTCATCGGCGGTGCTCACAATCGCTGATTCCGTTGCTCCCGTTGGGGTCGCCCTTTTTCTCCAATGCCTCCATCGGACCTCCGGACCCTTGCCAGGTGCCTTCCGTGGATGACCGGGGGCAGGTTTGCGTGAACGAAGGAATCCACTGGCTGTTCTGCGGATAGCAGTTGGGAATCCAGGCCCAGGTGCCGGCAGACGGCACCACGGAAATCCAGCAATGCAGGGGGTATCCGATGCGGCAGAACGAAAAAACGTCTTGCTCATACGGGAGGTTGGAATTGAAGTGGGCCCCGCCTGTCTCACCGTGCGCGTCGACGCCGTCGCACCGCGATGACTGGGCCGCACAATGACCGGCGCTCAACGCCAAGGCTGCGCACAACATCCAATGTCTGGAATTCATATTTTCTAGGGCCTCCCTGAGCGGTGTGTTTGATATGGCGGTGAACGATGTCTTCAGCTCAGCCAGCGACCGCCGCAGTGGCGGACTGAGGCCGGGCATGTCGCAGGAACTCGTGGTTGTTGGCCATGAAGGTTTCGCGCTGGGTGCGCAGGCCTTTTCGGCGGGCGTGAAATTCGGGCAGCCAGGCATCGGGGTTGTCCGGTTCGGGGTGGTGGCGCAGCAGATCGTTCAGGATTTCCACGTTGTCGCTGGAACCTGAGAGCACGGCCAGTTCGTCGTCCATGCCATTGAGGTTGAGCTGGCAGAGCACGGCGTTGTGGCCCTGCTTGACCAGAAAGCAGCGGCTGCGCTCGTCCAGGCCGACCACCAACTCAAACTCGGCGCGCGTGAGCTTGAGTCCGTCCAGGTAGTCCTTGGGATCGGCATTGGGGTTGGGCAGCAGGATGAGTGTGGCGGTCTGCTCGATGAGCGAGGCGGAAATGTCGCTGTTGAGCGCGTCCTGCGGACTCTGGGTGGCAAAGATACCCAGGCCGTTCTGTTTGCGGATCGTCTTTTGTTTGTTCTTGGCGAACTCCTTCAGCCCGCCCTTGCCTTCCAGCACTTTCCAGAATTCATCCATCACATAGATGAACGGACGCCCGTCGATGAGGCTTTCCATGCGGTGCAGCAGGTACTGGATGATGGGCTCGCGCGTGCGGGCGTCTTCGATGACTTCGGTGTAGTCGAAACCAACGAGGTTGGCGCCACCAAACTCGATCGCATCTCGCGGGTTGTCGAAGACCCAGGCGGCCGGGCCGCCCTGGCACCAGAGAGAGAGGCAGTCGTACAGGCTGTTCTCGCCGTGATTGGTCAGGCTCTTGCGCAGGTTGGTCATGGTGCGCAGATGGCGCGGTGTGTCCAGCATGGCGCGCACGGCACGGATGAGGTCTTCGGACTCGGAGGCGCTGTACCTTTCTTTGCCACACAGCGTTTGCAGCAGTTCGACCAGAAACTGCTCGTTCTCTGGCCTGTTGTCGCACTGCAAAGGATTGAAGCCGGTGGGCTGCCCTTTCTCCAGCGTGAAGTAACGTCCCCCGCAGGCCTGGATGAAGATCTGTGCGCCTTTGTCTTTGTCGAAGAAAAAGATGGTGGGTTCTGGGTCAAGCTTCTGGACCTGGCTGAGCAGAAAGTTGATCAGCGCGGTTTTACCGGTACCGGACTTACCGATGACCATGGTGTTGGCGATTGCCTTTTCGCCCAGCGAATACTCGTTGGGTTTGGTCGCGTGGAAATTGAAGTGGTAGGCTTGATTGTTGAGCGTCTGCAGGATGCTGACTGAGGGGCCCCATGGGTTGAAATTGGGCTTGCCGGTGGCAAAGTTGTGGAGCGGGCTCAGGCCCAGGAAATTGAGCGAACTGAGGTTGGCCAGCCTGGGGCGGAAGCGCCAGTTGCAGGGCAGTTGCGCGTAGTACGCAGCGGCCACGGCCACGTCTTCTTTGGTGGTGACGAAGCTTGCGCCAGAGAGCTGTGCACGTGCCTGCGCCACGCTGGTGTACAGCTCTTCCTGGCTGGCCGCAAAGATCACCATGTTGAAGTGGTACTGGCCCAGCACAAAGTTGCCGGAGGCCAGTTGATCCATGGCGTAGTCCAGTTCTACGATCTGACTCACGGCCTTGTCTTCAGAAGACAGCATGGCCCCCTTGGTGCGCTCCAGTGCCTTCATGGAGTCATAGCGGCTCATGGGTGTGAACGAGTGCGTGATCACGTACTCGAATTCGAGGTACTTCAGGCTGTTCAGAATGCCTGGCCAGGTGCTGTCGGCGTATTCCTTGATGTTGAGGATGGCGCCGTAATGGTTGTCGCCATTGCTGGTGCGCACAGCAAAGTCGCCGCTGCCGGTGGAGAACATGTGGCGGCTGGTCGGCAGATAGTGATGGATGGGCGCGTTGAGCACCGGCACCGGTTCGTCCACATGGTTGACGAGGTAGCCAAAGAACTCGAGGTTCTCGGAGAACACCTGCTTCTGAGCACTTTCATACAGGCCCAGGCGGTAAGGCGAATAGTCTTTGAGCAAGGCCTCGCAGTTGCCCGCGAGTTCGTAGATTTTTTCCAGCGACACTTTTTCCTGGTGGCGCAGTTCTTCGATGTCTCTGGAAAGCGCAGCGAAGCGTTTGCCGCTGACCACGGGCCGGTAGATCATGGTTAGGTACAGCTCGTTCTGCATCAGGCGCTGGGTGGACAGGCGCTGGATGTAGCGGTCGTGCAGTTCCTGGTTGAAGCGCTGGCGAAACCGTGCGCCCGCCTTCAGTGGCCTGCGGCGGCGCACATCGTGCGCCCAGAAGGCGACGTTTTCAAAGTCGGGGGCGCGCAGGCTCTGCAACAGGTTGTTGAAGGTCTTGTGCCGGTGCTCAAGCTCCCAGTCTTCCCTGCCCACAAAAGGGAATCCGCTGAGCAACCAAGTGATCAGGTAGTCGCCTTCACGCGTTTTCACCACGTGCGTGTCCACGTGCGTGCTGAACGGAATGAAGTTGCTGAAGTTGGCGTCGGGAGAAAGCAGAGACATGGCAAGAGCCCGGGCTGTGGATCACTGAAGAGGCGGGTTCAGCACTGGTCGTATCCGCGCATGCGGGCGGCCCGTTTGCGGTAGGCCACAGGGCCAAACACCCAGGCGTTGTGGTAAGCCGCGTGGTTTCGCGGTAGAAAGCGAAACACCAGATTCAGCCCAATCAAGCGGAAGATCATTTCGTCCTTCTTGGTCATCAGTCGCATGATCAAAATGGAGAACGGGATCACCAGCAGCAAGTACAGCGAGATGTACATGGCAAGAATCAGCGGTCCGCCCGCGCCGACCAGGAAGGGGATGTAGGGCACCCCGAGGATGGTCGCGGGGCGCGTGCAGCCGCGAAAAAGCGTGTCTTTGTGCATGGGGAAATTGGGCTGACTGCGCAGGAATAGCTGACTGGTCAGCAGGTCGCGATCGAGGAGCCCACGAACCAAGTGGCGATGGTGGCTGCACCGCCAATCAGCAAGCCACCGATCAGAATGGGTGCGACGTCGGAAAGTCGCTTGTGAGCGAAAGCAATCTGATAACCCGCGAAGATGATGGCGACGGTGACCACGCCGATCGAGACAGCCCCCAACAACCTGACGACGCTCTGCATGAAACCATCGACGTTCTGGCAAGCCGCAGTAAATCCAGGAGGAGGTGCTTGCTGTGCCAGCGCCTCGGGCATGAAGCCCACAAGACAAAGGCCGACAATCATCATGAGGGCCACGTTCCATTCGATGCGGTTGCGGTTTGCGCTGGGGTGCATGGGGGTACTTCCTTGAGTTGTCAAAAAACGAATGACCTGTCGGCGACTTCCGATGGGTCGGGTTGAGGTTGGGCGCCGCTGCCGGCCCGAATGCTGGCAGCGGGGTTTTCAGGCTTCCCTGAAGACTCGGTGGAGTGGAGAAGGCTGCCGCCCTTGAGCGCCGCCATGGAAGATCCGGAGGTCGACGCAGTTGCTGTGCGTCCACGGGTAGAAGGAACATCGATGGCAGCGTGAGGATCTGGCAGCGGCAGTTGCTCGCCGGGGGTCGTCGGCGACGGCGGAATCACGCGGGTCTGGTAGGGGTTACCGTTGACACCAACAACCTGGAGCGGAATGTGCGCAAGACTGTTTGGGGCCTGGCCCATGCTGGCTGGCATCACTGCCCCAGGCCCCGGCACGGGAATCGCTGGCCGGCTCTCGGCGGTCTCTGCCTGGAACCCGACGCCACGAGCGAGCGCCATGGCCTTGGCGGTCACATCCAACGGGGTGTGAGGCAGAAATTTCCGCACCGCATAGGGCTCCGGGTAGGGCGCGCTGAGGTCGACGGGCGGTACAACAGAAGGCGTTCCCAGCGGCAGATCTTCCTGGCGAGCCAAGCGCCGTGGCTGGTTGTTGTACGGGATGACGCGAAGACCCGCTGAGTCAGAGGCGCGCGCCTGCACCTTGCGCATGGACGCATAGATTTTCTGGACGTAGCCGTGCTTGAAACCGGTGGAAAAATTGCCGGAGTAGTAGCAGCTGAGCGCTTTGCCCCAGTCCTGAGCGCGGTCGTAGCATTCGCGCAGGATGCGCGATCCGGCCAGCAGGTTCGCGCAGACATCAAATGCCTCTGCGTAGGTTTTCAAACCGTAGGGCGCCAGGTTGTAGCGATTGACCTGCGCAATGCCGACAGAAAAGTTGTAGCCCTCTTGTCGGAGCATTTGCACCGCTGCCAGCGCTTCTTCGATGTTGCGCGGCTGACGGGCCAGATACCCGCCCACCACGCCAATGGCAAACGGGTGGCGAGAAGACTCCACTTGCACCACGTGCTGCATGACTTCTCGGGGGACGGCCAGATCGGGGCAATCGAACATGTGGTGCCTGCAGGCCACCTCAGCAATGACACATCCACCCAAGCGGGTGAGCGTGTTTTGTGTGCGCCCTGGCGGGCACGGGTGCAGATAGCCGACGCCTTGAGCGCGTGACCGATGGACGATCACATACACGCGCGCCAAACCCCGCTGCACCGGATTGCTGTGGAACCCCCTCCCCTTGCTCTGTTTAAATCTGGGCGGGAGTATAGCTACTTAGGTAGTAGTTATTTTTTCACCACCCTGTCAATGTTGACAGGGTAGGCCTACTTTTTATGGCCTATTGCTTCTTTTGAATTCATCTTTCGCAGACTGACGAGCAGGCAAAGGAAGATGAAAACGGACGTGCTGCACCTTGAACACATGGCGTTCAACCTGGTGCAGCGCCAATGGTGAATCAACCTTTTCCGGTCGGTCGACCAGATCAGGGACAGATCGATCTGGTCAGAATGGATTCGCCTTGATCGCCATTGACCCGTAAACGCTCAACGACCGCCCAAGCCCATACCCCTAGAGATCACCTCCTTCATGATCTCGTTGGTACCACCGTAGATGCGCTGCACCCGCGCGTCGGCGTAGGCGCGGGTGATGGGGTATTCCCACATGTAGCCGTAGCCGCCGAAGAGCTGCACGCATTCGTCCATCACCTTGCACTGCAGGTCTGAGCACCAGTACTTGGCCATGCTGGCGGTGGCGGTGTCCAGCTTGTTCACGTTGACGAGTTCGCAGCACTTGTCCACAAACACGCGGGCCACCTGCACTTCGGTCTGCATTTCGGCCAGCTTGTAGCGGGTGTTCTGGAATGCCGCCACGGTCTGGCCAAACACTTTGCGGTCTTTCACGTAGGTCACGGTCCAGTCGATCGCGGCCTGGGCGGCGGACACGGCGCCAATGGCGATCTGCAGGCGCTCCCAGGGCAGTTGTTCCATGAGGCAGATGAAGCCGCGGTTTTCCATGGCTGGGCCGCCCAGTAGCTGACTGGCGTCGAGCTTCACGTTGTCGAAGAACAGTTCGCTGGTGTCCTGCGCCTTCAATCCCAGCTTCTTCAGGCGCTTGCCTTTTTCAAAGCCGGGCATGCCTCGCTCCACCAGGAACAGGCTGGTGCCTTTGGCGCCGGCGTCGGGCCGGGTCTTGGCCACCACGATCACCAGGTCGGCATGCCAGCCGTTGGTGATGAAGGTCTTGCTGCCGTTGAGCAGATAGCTGCCGTCGGCCTGCTTGATGGCGGTGGACTTGACGCCTTGCAGGTCGCTGCCGGCGGCGGGCTCGCTCATGGCAATGGCACCCACCATGGCCCCGCTGGCCAGCAGCGGCAGGTATTTCTGCTTCTGTGCCTCAGTGCCGTAATGCAGGATGTACGGCGCCACGATTTCACTGTGCAAGCCGTAGCCGATGCCGCTGAAGCCGCCACGCGCGAGCTCTTCCATCTGCACCACCGAATACAGCTTGTCGGCCTCCGAACCGCCGTAGGCCTCCGGCATGGTCATGCAGAGAAAGCCGTTGTCGCCGGCCTTGTTCCACACCGCGCGGTCCACGTAGCCCTGCTCTTCCCATGCCTCGTGGTGCGGGGCAATTTCTTTCTCCATGAAGCGGCGAAAGCTGTCGCGAAAGGCTTCGTGCTCGGGGGTGAACAGGGTGCGGTCGATCATGGTGTCACCTATCAGACTGTGGCTGTGGATTTATACAAAGCAAATGCTTGGCAAAAGTCTATACTGATTCGCCTGCACGGGCCACCAGTGGCATCCCCAGAACGTTCCCCAGGAGACACCCACCATGAGCGAAGCCTTCGTTTACGACGCCATCCGCACGCCGCGCGGCAAGGGCAAAAAGGACGGCAGCCTGCACGAGGTCAAGCCGGTCAACCTGCTGTCAGGCTTGCTGAGCGAACTGCAGCGCCGCAATGATCTGGACACGGCCGCCGTGGACGATGTGGTGATGGGTGTGGTGTCGCCCATTGGCGAACAGGGCTCGGTGTTGCCCAAGGTGGCCGCGCTCAAGGCGGGCTGGGACTGGCGTTGTTCCGGCGTACAGCTCAACCGGTTCTGCGCATCGGGCCTGGAGGCGGTGAACATGGCCGCCATGAAGGTGAAGAGCGGCTGGGAAGACCTGGTGGTGGCGGGCGGTGTGGAGAGCATGAGCCGGGTGCCCATTGGCTCAGACGGTGGTGCCTGGGCACAAGACCCGGAAACCAACAGCGCCACACTGTTTGTGCCGCAAGGCATCGGCGCAGACCTGATCGCCACGCTCAACGGCTTCACTCGTGCTGATGTGGACGCCTTCGCGCTGGAATCGCAGAAGCGCGCCACCGCTGCTCGGGCTGCCGGCCACTTTGACCGTTCGGTTGTGGTCGTGAAAGACGCGCTGGGCCAGACCATTCTGGCGCAGGACGAATTCATCAAGCCCGGCACCACGATGGAAGGTCTGGGAGGCCTCAAGCCAGCATTTGAACAACTGGGCGCCATGGGTTTTGACGCCGTGGCCTTGCAGCGCTACCCGCAGGTGGAGCGCATCCACCATGTGCATCACGCGGGCAACTCGTCCGGCATTGTGGACGGTGCGGCGGCCATGCTGATCGGCAGCGAAGCCGCCGGCAAACAACACGGTTTCACGCCGCGCGCCCGCATTGTGGCTGTGGCGCTATCAGGTGCAGACCCGACCATCATGCTCACCGGCCCCATGCCTGCCGCGCGCAAGGCCTTGGCCAAGGCAGGCCTGAGCATCGACCAGATCGACCTGTTCGAGGTGAACGAAGCATTTGCCGCAGTGCCCATGAAATTCATGCAGGAAATGGGCGTGCCGCACGAGAAGGTGAACGTGAATGGCGGTGCCATTGCCATGGGGCACCCGCTGGGTGCGACTGGCGCGATGATCCTGAATACGTTGATAGATGAACTGCACCGAACTGGGAAGCGGTGCGGGTTGGCTACGCTCTGCGTCGGCGGCGGCATGGGCATTGCAACGATTGTTGAACGCGTTTGAGAGAAAGCGGAGAACAGAAACATGATCACCCAAACCATCCGCTACGAACTCGCCAACGGCATTGCCACCATCACCTTTGACGAACAGGGCTCGCCCGTCAACACCATGTGCCTGCAGTGGCAGGACGATCTCGACGCCGTCGCCGCGCAAGTGGTCAAGGACCGCGAGCAGATCAAGGGCATCGTGCTGGCATCGGCCAAGAGCACCTTCTTCGCCGGTGCCGACCTCAAGGGCGTGATGCGCTCCACCGCTGCAGACGGGCCGCGCGTGTTCACCGAAATCGAGCGCATCAAACGCAACTTCCGCACCCTGGAAACGCAGGGTGTACCGGTGGTGAGCTGCCTCAATGGTGCGGCGCTGGGCGGCGGCTGGGAGGTGGCACTGGTGGGGCATCACCGCATCGCGGTGAACAACCCCAAGATCCAGTTTGGTCTGCCGGAAATCACGCTGGGCCTGATTCCGGGCGGGGGCGGCATCACCAAGATGACGCGCCTGCTGGGCTTGATGGCGGCGCAACCTTACATTCTTGAGAGCAAGCTGTTCGGCCCTGAAGAGGCATTGAAGATGGGTGTGGTTCACGAGCTGGTGGCCAGCACCGAAGAGCTGATGCCCAAGGCCCTGGCGTTCATCGAAGCCGCACAAGGCAAGCCCGAGGCCTGCCAGCATGTGTGGGATCGCAAGGACTACAAGATGCCAGGCGGCACGCCGAGCAACCCGAAGATTGCCGGCATGCTGAGCGTGGCGCCAGCGATGCTGAAGCAGAAAACGCGGGGCCTCTACCCTGCCCCGGAGGCCGCGTTGGCGGCCATGGTGGAGGGTGCGATGGTGGACTTCGACACCGCCATGCGCGTCGAGAGCCGCTACCTGGCCGGGCTGATGATCAGCCCTGTGGCGAAGAACATGATCAACACGTTCTTCTTCAACATGAACGCCATCAAGGGCGGGCAGTCACGCCCGAAAGATGTGCCGCGCTACCAGCCGAAGAAGGTAGGTATTCTGGGAGCGGGCATGATGGGCGCCGGTATTGCCTATGCGCAGGCCACCCGCGGCATCGCCACGGTGCTCAAGGATGTGAGCACAGAAGCTGCCGACAAAGGCAAGACCTACACCACCAAGCTCACGCAGAAGCGCGTAGGCAAAGGCCAGATGACGCCTGAAAAGCAGGCGGGCATTCTGAGCCTCATCACGCCGACCGCAAGCCCCACAGACCTCAAAGGCTGCGAACTGATCATTGAGGCGGTGTTCGAGCAACGCGAGCTCAAAGCCAAGGTGGCGCAGGAAGCCGAGCCCATGCTTGCTGAAGGCGGCTTTTTTGCCAGCAACACATCCACCCTCCCCATCTCGGGTCTGGCGCAGGCAAGCAGCCAGCCGCAGAAATTCGTCGGCATCCACTTCTTCAGTCCAGTGGACAAGATGAAGTTGGTGGAGATCATTCGAGGCAAGCAGACCGACGACGAAACCATTGCCCGGGCCTACGACTATGTGCAGGCGCTGGGCAAGCTGCCCATCGTGGTGAACGATTCGCGCGGCTTCTACACCAGCCGCACTTTTGGCACGTTCGTGATGGAAGGGGCTGCCATGCTGGGTGAAGGCATTCCAGCGCCGGTGATCGAAAACTGCGCCATGCAGGTGGGCATGCCGGTGGGGCCGCTTGCGGTACTGGACGAGACCGCCCTCTCGCTGTCGGTGCACGTGCTGGAGCAAACCCGCATCGACTTTCAGAGAGAAGACAAGCAATACGTCGCCACACCTGGAGAAACGCTGGTGGAGCAAATGGTCAAGCAACACAACCGACCCGGGCGTGCGGGCGGTGGCGGCTTCTACGACTACCCGCAAGGCCAGAAGAAGGTGCTCTGGCCTGAGCTCAAGAAATTGTTTGAAAAGCCTGATCAAGCCTACGACTTGCAGGACATCAAGGACCGCATCCTCTACCGTCAGGCCGTGGAAACGGCGCGTTGCCTGGCTGAAGGCGTGCTCACGAGCGTGCACGACGGGAACATTGGCTCCATATTCGGCATCGGCTTTCCGGCCTGGACAGGCGGCGCCTTGCAGTTCATCTACGGCATGGGCGTGGATGCATTCGAGCAGCGATGCGCTGCACTGGCTGCAAAATACGGCAGCGGCTTCGTTCTCAGCGACGTGGTCAAGGCTGCGATTCGCCAGCACCAGCCCGTGTACTGAGCTTCGTCCATCTGGCGACCCAGGGCTACTTCACCTCACCAGCGGCCGGCGGCTGTTCAGCCCGCCGGCTTTTTCTCGTCAATTCTTCATCGACAACATGAAACGACTCAACAACAAGATCAGCATCATCACTGGCGCCGCCCAGGGCATTGGCCTGGCCACCGCGCACAAGTTCGCCCGCGAAGGCGCCACGGTCATCGTTTGCGACGTGAAGCAGGCGGCGGTGGATGCGGCGGTGGCGCAATGCGAGGCCGAAGGTGCAACTGCCGTGGGCTTCGTGATGGACGTGACGCAGCGCGAGATGGTGGATGCCGTGGTTGCCCAGGTAAAGGAGCGTTTCGGCCGCATCAATGTGCTGGTCAACAATGCCGGCATCACCCAGGACGCGCGGCTGCAGAAGATGACGCTGGAGCAGTTCGACAAGGTGATCGACGTGAACCTGCGGGGCGTGTTCCACTGCGCACAGGCGGTGGCCGACATCATGACGGCCCAGGGCAGCGGCGTGATCCTCAACGCGAGTTCGGTGGTGGGCATCTACGGCAACTTTGGCCAGACCAACTATGCCGCCAGCAAGTTTGGCGTGATCGGCTTCACCAAGACCTGGAGCCGTGAACTGGGCCCCAAGGGCGTTCGTGTGAACGCAGTGGCCCCGGGATTCATCAGCACGCCCATCCTGAACACCATTCCTGAAAAAGTGATCCAGGAAATGGAGCATCGCGTGCCCTTGCGCCGTCTGGGTCAACCAGAAGAAATCGCCAACGTTTACGCCTTTCTGGCCAGCGACGAAGCCAGCTACATCAACGGTGCGGTGATTGAAGTCTCTGGCGGCATGTCGGTCTGAAGTGTTACGTCCCGCCATGCTGTGCAGGCCCTGTTCGAAGTGAGTGACACCAGAGGTGCTTTCCTGGCGTGAGGTACTGCCCAGTACCCCGTGCTTCCTGACCACCGGCCTCCCTTTTTTCAGATCAGCATGCAAAAATCGTATACACCATTTTTGCCTTGCCCATGCTGATCGCTCCCCTGCCCGACAACGAAGAAAGACGCCTCGCCCGATTGGATGGACTGAGCGTTCTCGACACCCTTCCACAGCAGGCGTTTGACGACATCTCGGCGCTGGCGCAGGCCATCTGCGGGACGCCCATTGCGCTCATCACGTTGATTGACCGCGATCGACAGTGGTTCAAGTCGCGCATTGGTGTGGATCTGACCGAAACGCCGCGCGAAGTGGCCTTCTGTTCGCATGCCATCCTGCATCCCGACGAGCCCATGGTGATCGGCGATACGCTCAAGGATCAGCGGTTCAGTGACAACCCGCTCGTGAGCGGTCCTACACAGGTTCGCTTCTATGCCGGGGCACCCATCGTGACCGACGATGGATTTGCGCTTGGTTCGGTGTGCGTGATTGACCAGCAGCCACGTGAACTTTCAGCTGTGCAACTGGACGCCCTGCGTCGTCTGTCGGCATTGGTGGCCACCCTGCTGGAGCATGAAAAAGCACGGAAGCAGGAAAGCGCGCGCACCGCTGAAGCCGTGAGCCGCCAGCATGAAGAACTTTCGGCCATGGCCGTGGCCGGGCTGGATTTGCTGGTGTATGTGGACCGCAACTGCATTCACCAGCATGTGAACGACACCTTTCTTGAGTACTGGGCCTGTACGCGTGAGCAGGTCATTGGCCGCAGCCTGCAAGAGCTGGTGGGCGAGCAGGTGTTCAAGGATGTGATTCAGTCCAAATTCGAATGCGCCCTGGCCGGGCAGACCAGTCACTACCATCGCGTGACACGTTTCCCAGGCAGAGGTTTGCGCCATGTCCAGGTGGCGCTGATTCCTGCGCGCAATTCACAAGGTGCCATCACGGGCGTGGTGTTACGGGCGCAGGATGTGCACGAGATTCGACGGCGCGAAGCGCGCCTGCGCGAAACGGTGTCACTTCTGGAGCAGAAGACGCTCCAGCAGGAGCGCTTCATCCACATGCTGTCGCATGATTTGCGCGAGCCGATCAACGCCATCAACAATTTCTCGAACCTGCTGGAGTCGGATCACCAGGCCGATCTGCCTGATGTCGGACGGCAGTACCTGGGTTTTGTACGTTCTGGCGGTGCCCGCATGGGTGCACTGCTGGACGATCTGCTGCGGTTCATTCAACTGGACAAGCATGCCATGACCACCGAGCGGGTTGACCTGCACAGCGTCATGGCACAGGTGCAGGCCGATGTGGCACCTGCGCTGACGAGTAGCAACGGCCAGTTGGAGGTGCTCAGGCTGCCGTTTGTTCAGGGCGACGCGGCTCTGCTGTACAACCTCTTGCGAAACTTGGTGGCCAATGGGCTCCAGTTTGCCCGATCTGGTGTACCCGCACATGTGCGGGTCAGGGCGGAGCGTCAGGCTGGCTTCGACCTGATTCATGTCGAAGACAATGGCATTGGGATTGCGCCCGAGCATCAGGAGGCCGTGTTCGATATGCTCAAGCGCCTGCATTTGCGTCGCGCGCACCCTGGATCGGGTCTCGGGCTGCCAATTGCGCGTCGAATTGCGTCGCTGCACGGCGGGTACCTGACGCTCAAGTCGGCTCCAGGCGAAGGCAGCCGCTTCACCTTGCGCCTGCCTTTGGCGCACGGGATCCCCAACGAAAGTCCAGTGTGACCACTCCGACCCGCTTCATCCTCATTGACGACAACGAAGCCGACAACGTTTTTCACGAGATCATGATCCGCCGTGCCGGATTTGATGGCGAGTTGCTGATTTATGAAGATGCCTCAGAGGCATTGGCTTTCCTTCAGAAGGACTCCCTCATCACGCCGACCTGCATCTTTCTCGACATCAACATGCCGCTGATGGACGGATTTGAATTCGCACGCAATGCCGCACACTTGCTGAGCGGAAAAACCACGGTGCGGTTGATGATGCTGACCTCCTCAGATGCTCCCCAGGACCGAAAGATCGCCAGCGAAATGCCCCTGATCCAGGACTTCATCACCAAGCCACTGACCGTGCAGAAGGTGCGCGATCTGTTGATGGGCGACTGAACTCGCCTGGGATGCGACCTGCGACCTGTTCATACGCAGCCAGAGGCCAGCGCAGCCGTCGCCCGCCGATAATTCCGCCATGACCGAAAACCCCCTGCCATCTGGCGAACTTTCTCCTGCGCAGACCCTGTACGCCCCGCGCTCGCGCGCCGATCTTTTCTGGTCCTTCACCTGGCTCGCCCTGCAGGGCTTCGGTGGTGTGCTGGCTGTGGTGCAACGTGAACTGGTGGAGAAAAAGCGCTGGATGACGCGCGAACAGTTCGTCGAAGACTGGGCCGTGGCCCAGATCATGCCTGGACCCAATGTGGTCAACCTGTCCATGATGATTGGTGGGCGGTATTTCGGCCTGCCCGGCGCCATGGCCGCACTGGCAGGGATGCTGGCCTTCCCCCTTCTGGTCGTGCTGGCCCTGGCGGTTCTGTATGGCAACGTGGCCGAATACCCTGTGGCACAAAACGCGCTGCGGGGCATGGGCGCCGTGGCCGCTGGCCTGATCACCGCCACTGGCATCAAACTCATCGCGGCGCTCGACAAGAACGCCATGGGCATGGGTGTGTGCATCGGTTTCGCCGCCCTGACCTTCATCGCCATTGCGCTGCTGCGCTGGCCACTGCTCTGGGTGTTGCTGGGTATCGGGGGGGTGGCCTGCCTGTTGGCGTACCGAAAACTGTCCAATGGCCCAGCCGACAAGGGGCCTCGGCCATGAGCATGGTCCCCACCGCCGCCAACTGGCTGGACCTGTTTGCACACTTCGCCTCGCTCTCGTTGCTGGGCGTGGGTGGTGCCATCACCACCGCGCCTGACATGCACCGTTACCTGGTGCACAACAACGGCTGGTTGAACGATGCCCAGTTCACCTCGTCCATCGCGCTATCGCAGGCCGCGCCGGGGCCGAATGTGCTTTTTGTGGCCCTGCTGGGCTGGAATGTGGGCCTCAATGCCGGCGGTGGACCTTCGGCCGGCTGGCTGGCCTGGACACTGGCTTTTCTGGGTGTGCTGGTGACCATGGTGGCCATCATGCTGCCCTCTTCCGTGCTGACCTACACCGCCACGCGCTGGGCACACCGGAACCGCGAGTTGCGCGGCGTGCGCGCCTTCAAGACCGGCATGGCTCCGATCGTGATTGCCTTGCTGATTGCCACCGGCTGGTTGCTCACCGGCTCACACGACCACCCCGCGCGCGACTGGCCGCTCTGGCTGCTCACCGCGGTGACCACCTTGATCGTGTGGCGTACCCGCGTCCACCTGCTGTGGCTCATCGGCGCAGGCGCCGTGCTGGGAGCGCTCGGCTGGGTCTGACAGTCACCCGAATCTGCCGCGTGGTCCTCACTTCTCCCTTTTGAGTCCCGCGAGCCCCTTGACGTCGACGCGCGCAGCGGCCGTTCGCAAGGCATCCATATCCAGGTTGTTACCCTGGAATTCCAGCAGGATGCCGTTGGGCAGCATCATGGTCATTTCCGACTCAGACCCGTCCTTGCGGTACTCCTCCTTGAAGGAGACACCATCGCGCTGAAAAATGCGCTCCACCTCGTCGGCGGTTTCCCGGTTCACCGTGGACTGGGCCCAGGCGCCCATGGCCATGGCAAGCGCCGGCACCGAACCAATGTCCTGCACCTTGACATCCACACCGCCATCACTGCCCTGGTATTTGGCGGTGACGCTGGAAATGTTCATGCCCATCGCCGCATCCGAGCGCGCTTCGAACTCGCTGCGCTCCATGCCACCCAGGCTCTGCGGAATGTATTTTTGAAGCTCCTCTGGCTGGAAAGGCTTGCCACCCTGCCCGCCCAGAGCCGCGCCAAACATCTCGCCCATGGCCTTGCTTGCCGCGGCGGTGTCACCCTTGGCTTGTGCTTCTTCCAAGCGCTTGCCGGCCTCTTCCATTTTGCGGGAGGCTTCTTCAAGCTTGGCGGTGTCGACCGAAATCTCTGCCCCCGGCACCTTGATGGACATGTTCGGTGACCCATCACCCATCATCGGCCCCATGCCTCGGCCGCCACCGAAGAGCGCGCTCGCAACGGCCAGGATCACCCCGGCCACAATGCCGCACACCACCAGCACGGCCGTGTAGCCAGCAGCCTTGCCAACCGGGGCCTTCATCAGGACCGGAATGCCGGTATAGATGAGGTAGATGGAATAGAGTGCTGCCACCAGCGCCAGCATGGATAGCGAAGGCAACAGGTAGAAGATGCCCCCCACCATCGCTGCGGTACTTCCATACGCCATCAGCTTGATCGCGTTCAGTGCGTTCTTTTCGCCGCCAAAGGTGGGGGCCAGGGCATTGGCGATCAGCGACATCACAAAAACCATCACCAGCGAGAGCACATAGCTGACCACCATGTTGCCCAGACCGGCCAGCAGGGGAATCCGGAAGCTCATGCCGAAGCCACCGAAGCCGATCAGGCTCATGCCGATGAAGCCAGCCACGGCAGGAATGGCCGCCAGGATGAGCAGGTACTCCTTGTAGATGCGCCCGATATCCGTGGCTTCTTGTTCAATGACTGGCCAGGTTTCCGCCGGTTTCAGCAAGATGGCCTTGACGCGTTCGACAATGTCCATAAAAGCTCCTCAGAAAAACAGAGCGCCTGATGAAACGGCGCGGGAATTCGACCGGCGTTGACTTTACCGCGCGTTCAACACCGCGTGATGACCGAACTCAAACCGACAGCAACGATGGAAGGCAGCGTGCAGCGGGCTCTCGCAGACATGCATCGGCCACGATGTCGAGTTCGGTCACCTCGGGATTGATCATCACCACACGCGCGCCAAGCTGGTGGGCGCTGAGGACCAGGCCCGCCGCAGGGTACACCGCCCCGGAGGTACCCACCACCAGCATGAGATCGCATTGCTGCACCGCATTTTCAGCCGCATCCAGTGCGGCTGAGGGCAACGACTCACCAAACCAGACCACCGAAGGCCGGCGCAAATTCCCACACACGCCGCACCGGGGTGGCCTGCCGGCTTTGATTGAATCAGCGGTGCAACAGGCGCGCGGCGCGTCCAGCCATCGATCTTCGGCCAGTGCGCCATGCAACGCAATGGTGGGCACGCTGCCCGCACGCTGGTGCAGTCCGTCAACATTCTGGGTGATCAGGGTCAGGCGGCCCGGGTACCGGGACTGGAACGCCGCCAGGGCCCTGTGTCCCGCATTGGGCTCTACCAAGGCAACGGCTTCGCGCCGGGAGACGTACCAGTCCCAGACCCGCTGTGGATCGGCCCTGAAAGCCTGTTCGGTCGCCAGCTCTTCCGGCTTGAAGCGCGCCCAGAGTCCTGTCATCGCGTCTCGGAAAGTGGGAACACCTGACTCGGCACTCATGCCCGCCCCGGTGAGCACCACCAGATGTTGCGCTTCGGTCGTCCATTGGCGCACGGTGTCCCGCATGGCTGCGTCCGGGCAGGTCAGCTGCGCTGACGCAGCGCCTCATAGAGGCAGACACCACTGGCCACCGACACGTTGAGACTCTCCACCGCGCCTGCCATGGGAATGCTGACAAGCTCGTCGCAGGTCTTGCGGGTGAGCTGGCGCATGCCCGTGCCTTCAGCGCCCAGCACCAGGGCCACCGGACCTTTGAGGTCCACCTGGTACAGCGTCTTGGGCGCGTCGTCGCTGGTACCGATGATCCAGATGTTGCGCTCCTTGAGTTCGCCCAGGGTGCGAGCCAGGTTGGTCACCATGAAGTAAGGCATGGTCTCTGCCGCGCCGCTGGCCACTTTGGCCACGGTGGCGTTGATGCCGGCGGCATGGTCCTTGGGTGCGATCACCGCATGGGCCCCGGCACCATCGGCCACACGCAGGCAAGCGCCCAGGTTGTGAGGGTCTGTGATGCCGTCGAGCACCAGCAGCAATGGGGGCACGCCAGTGGGCTCGAGTTGCTCCAGCAATTCGTCAAGCGAACGAACCTGCGTGACGGCCTCCACCCGCGCGGCCACCCCCTGGTGGCCATGGCTACCCGCCAGTTTGGCAATGCGCAGACCATCGGCCTCGATCAGCCGGGCATTGGCTTCGCGCGCCCGGTCCAGGAACTGGCGCATGCGGGCATCGCGCCGCGTTGGCTCGTAATAGATCTCGATGATGGACTGCGGCGCCGTTTTCAGGCGCACGCCCACGGCGTGAAAGCCGAAAAGCACTTTGGGAGAAGACATCTGGTGATTATCGGGCCCCCCAGAGGTTGCGCCACTTTGCTCCAGGCAGCCCTGGCGAAGAACCAGCCCTACCCGGCGGTTGTTGCCTGTCTTCAGACTCAGGCCACGGGTGCTTCAGCAAGCACGGCACCTGCCTCGATCGTGATGCGTCGTTCGCAGCGCTGGGCAATGGCCCGGTCGTGCGTCACCAGGACCAGCGTCGTGCCCTGCTCGCGGTTGAGGTCAAACATGAGCTCCATGATCTTGGCGCCGGTGGCGAAGTCCAGGCTCCCTGTGGGCTCGTCGGCCAGCAGCACCGCAGGTTGAACGACAAACGCCCGTGCAAGCGCCACCCGCTGCTGTTCGCCCCCGGAGAGCACCTTGGGGTAGCTGGACAGCCGCTCACCCAGTCCCACACGTTGCAGCATGTGCGTTGCGGTCGCCCGTGCATCGCGTCTTCCAGCCAGCTCCAATGGCAACATCACGTTTTCCAGCGCTGTCAGGTTGCCCAGCAACTGGAAGCTCTGAAACACGAAGCCCACCTTTTGGGCACGCAGCGCGGCGCGTTGATCTTCGTCCAGCGCAAACAGGTCCACACCATCGATGTGAACTGTGCCGCTGCTCGGTGTGTCCAATCCGGCCACGATGGACAGCAACGTGCTCTTGCCCGAACCAGAGGCGCCCACAATAGCCGCCGTTTCACCTTTGGACAGGGTGAAATCGATATCGCGCAAAATGGTCAGCGATCCGGTGGAGTCGGTGACCGTCTTGAACACATGCTGGACCGCAATCATCACATCGGACATGGAAGGCTTCTCAAGTTGAAACGACGTCACTTTAACGCCCTGGCTGCCATCGGCCTCTCTATGGGGGCTTGCTCAATTGCGCTGTCACAGCCGGCGCAAGCCCAATCTGCTTCCCGTCCCCCCCTGATCCTGGTGGTGGGCGACTCGCTGAGTGCCGAATACGGCCTGCAACGCGGTAAGGGCTGGGTGGCCCTGATGGAGGAGCGACTGCGCCAGGAAAAGGTGTCCGCCCAGGTCGTCAACGCCAGCATCAGCGCCGAAACCACCTCTGGCGGCCGCTCCCGCCTGCCCGCGCTGCTTCGGCAACATCAGCCAGCGCTGGTGCTCATCGAACTCGGCGGCAACGACGCCCTGCGCGGGTTGCCCTTGACCATGACCCGTGACAACCTGGCCACGATGACACGTCTTTCCCGAGAAGCCGGTGCCAAGGTGCTGTTGCTGGGCATGGAGATGCCGCCAAACTATGGCGCCCGGTACGCGCAGGAGTTCCGGGAGGTCTTCCCCACCGTGGCGAAAGCCGAAGGGGCAGCGCTGGTTCCGTTTTTCCTGAAGAACGTGGCCGACACCAGTGATCCCCTCAAGCTGTTTCAGAGTGATCGCATTCACCCCAACGAGAGTGCTCAGCCGATCATGTTGGCCAACGTCTGGCCCGAAATGCGCAAACTTCTGCCAAAGCGATAAACAGACATGCCTGTCATTACCTTGCCTGCAACTGATGCGCTGGCTCGTCTGGACGATTTCCACACCATCATCGATGCCCGGTCTGAAGACGAGCACGCGCTGGACCACGTGCCTGGTGCAGTGAACTGGCCCACGCTGAACAACGAAGAGCGCATCGCCATTGGCACGATGTACAAGCAGGTCAATGCGTTTGAGGCCAAAAAGCGGGGCGCCGCTCTGGCGGCGAAGAACATCGCGGCGCACATCGAGCGCGAGGTGATCGACAAAGCCCGCGACTGGAAGCCGCTCGTGTACTGCTGGCGCGGCGGCAACCGCAGCGGCGCGCTGGCCACCATCCTGGGCGCCATCGGCTTTCAGGTCACGCTCATTGAGGGAGGCTACAAAGCCTGGCGCGCCGCGCTGGTGGACGACCTCGCGCGCATGGCGCCGCGTTTGGAGTACCGGGTGATCTGTGGTCCCACGGGCAGCGGAAAGACCCGTTTGCTGCATGCCCTGGCCGCGCAAGGTGCGCAGGTGCTGGACCTGGAAGCATTGGCTGCTCACCGGAGCTCTGTCCTCGGACATATCCCAGGTCATCCCCAACCCAGTCAGAAGCGATTTGACAGTCTGGTCTGGCAGGCCCTGCGTCGGTTCGATCCGGCGCAAGTGGTGTATGTGGAGAGTGAGAGCAAGAAAGTGGGCAACCTTCGGGTGCCTGACGGCTTGATGGAGGCCATGCGCAAGAGTCCGTGCGTGGACCTGCGGCTGAGCGATTCAGAGCGCGTTGCCCTGCTGCTGGAAGACTACGATTTTTTTGTGCAGGATCCCACCCACTTCTGCGAGCGCCTGGAGGCCCTGACGGAGCTTCGCGGCAAAGCGGTGGTGTCAGACTGGATTGCCAAGGTCCACGCAGGAGAAACGCCCTGGGTCGTGCAGGAACTGTTGACCAGGCACTACGACCCGATGTACGCGCAGTCGATCGAAAGAAACTTCAGACAATATGCTCACGCATTGCCGCTTGAGCTACCCGATCGGACACCGGCATCTTTTGCTGGGGTTGCCTCGACCTTGATTTCCCGGGGGTCAACAGCGCCCGTGAACTGAGACCGGGTTTCACGTCCATGCGCAGCGCGTGATACCGGCGAGCGCCCTGCCCGGTCAAGCGGCGCTGCCAGGACCCTCGCTTCCCGGGGAAGCCTCGCCTTCTGCGGCCCCTGGGTCTTGCTCCTCAGCAGCTTCGCCTTCAGGTGCATCGCTGCCATCGTGGCGCTTGCCGGCTGCCTTGGCTCTGAGCTTCTCTTCCTTTTTCTTCTTCTTGGCGAGTTCGCGCTGGCGTTTTTCGAATCCGTAATTGGGAGTGGCCAAAACTGTCTTTCTTTGGAGGGTGAAAAGGGGATCAGGCGGTCAGCACAGACAGGGCCTGCGCCAGATCGGCGCGCAAGTCATCTGCGGCTTCAAGCCCAACGGCGAAGCGCACCAACCCGCCCTTGTATGGCCATGGCGCGGTGCGAATGGACGACACGTTATAGGGAGCACAGAGGCTGACGGGCCCCGCCCAGCTCCAGCCGAGTCGAAACAGCTGGAGCGCGTCGCAGAAGCCATCGATGCGATCTTGAGCGAACGCTTCGTCGAAGACCACGCTGAACAGGCAGGCCGCACCTCGAGCGTCTCTAAGCCAGTGTTCATGGCCGGGCGAGTCTGTCAATGCAGGGTGGAGCACCTTGACAACCCCGGGCTGCCTCTGCATCCAGGCGGCCAGGTCGCGTGTAGAGGCATCTTGCGCGCGGTACCGCACCGCCATGGAATTGAGGCCGCGCAGCACCAGTTCTGCGTCGTTCGCACCGACACCCAAGCCCAGGCGCATGTGAGTCATCAACACCGCCTGGTGAAGATGCGCATCCCGGGTCACCACCGACCCCATCAGCACATCGGCGCCGCCGCTGGGGTATTTGGTGAGGGCCTGCATGGACACATCCACACCCAGTTCAAACGCATTGAACGCGATGCCAGCGCCCCAGGTGTTGTCGAACGCCGTGATGATCGGGCGCTGTGAAGCTCCACGCTGGCGATTGGCCTCCTGCACCACCGCGGTCAAAGCAGGCACATCCGGGAATTCGAGGGTGATGGATCCAGGCGCCTCCAACCATACCAACCGCGTCGCGGGGCTCAACTTTGACGCCAGGTCGGCCGGATCCATGGCATCGAAGAAACGATGTGAAATGCCCCAGGCCTTGAGCTCGCCTTCGGCAAATGCCTTGCCGGGGCCGTAGGCATTGTCGGGAATCAACAGCTCATCGCCCTGCCGGAGGAATGCCATGTCGACCAGGACGACGGCCGAAAGGCCGCTGGGTGCGAGCACACAAAAACGCCCCCCTTCCAGCGTGGCAATTCGCTCTTCCAGCGTGAACGTGGTGGGTGTGCCGTGCAGGCCGTAGGTATAGCCGCTCTTGTCTTTCCATTCCTGCGTGCGCAGGGCATGAACATTGGGAAACAGGACCGTCGACGCCTTGTGCACGCCCGGTGCAACGGCATCGAACCCCGCCGGAGGGGTGTAAGGATGGTGAATCAGCTGGGTGGTGAAAGGATCGCTCATTCAGCTCAAAGCTTCCATTTTTCCAGCAGTTGTGCCGGCCTCAGCGCATCGTACCCTTCAAAGGGCTGGTGGATCCACGGATTCGTAGGCAGAAACTCCACCGAGTAGTCGGGAGTGAAGGTGGACAACTGTTTCGTCCAGATCACGGCGCTGCGAAGCTCTGTGATGGGCGCGTAGTTGGTCTTCAACATCTTGATCACCGCTTGCAGGGTGACACCCGAGTCGGCCAAATCATCAACCAGCAACACCCTCCCGGCAATCTCCCCTTTTGGCGTGGTGATGTACCGAGCGATGTCCAACTGACCTTGCTGTTTGCCAGCTTCCGCCCGATAGGAGCTGGTCGACATAATGGCCAGTGGCACATCAAAAATGCGAGAAAGAATGTCGCCAGGGCGCATGCCACCCCTGGCCAGACAAAGAATGGTGTCGAATTCCCAGCCCGACTGGTAGACCTTGAGCGCCAGCTTCTCGATCAGGTTGTGGTACTCGTCGTAAGAGACGTAGAGGTGTTTGCCGTCTTCGGTCAGCATGTAGGCTCCGGGTGGGGTCTGTGTTTTGGATTCTGCACGAAAGGGGAACGACCGACCATCACGCGTGGTACGGATGGTGCAACAGGATCGTGTGATCCCTGTCCGGACTGGTGGACACCACATGGATCGGGACACCGGTGGTCTCCTGGATGCGCTGCAGGTAGCGACGCGCGTTCTCAGGCAGCTCATCGTATTGCGTCACACCCACAGAGGAATCGGACCAGCCAGGCAGCGTTTCGTAGATGGGCTTGCAGCGTGAAATGTCTTCAGCGCCCATGGGAAGGATGTCAATGAACTCCCCGTCAAGCTCATAGCCCGTGCACAGCTTGAGCTCGCTCAGCCCGTCGAGCACATCGAGTTTGGTGATGCACAGTCCTGAGAGGCCGTTGACCTGGGCGGATCGCTTCAACAGGGCGGCGTCAAACCAGCCGCAACGACGGCTCCGGCCGGTGGTCACGCCTTTTTCGGCGCCGACCGTGGCCATGTGCCAGCCTGGTGTGCCTTCCTCTTCCCATGCGAGCTCGGTGGGGAACGGGCCGCCGCCCACGCGCGTGCAATAGGCCTTCGTGATGCCCAGCACATAGTGCAGCATGCCAGGCCCGACGCCAGCGCCTGCTGCCGCGTTGCCGGCCACGCAGTTGCTGGAGGTGACAAACGGGTAAGTGCCGTGATCGATGTCCAGCAACGTTCCCTGTGCACCTTCAAACAGCAGATTGGCGCCCTCCACATGAGCCCGGTTGAGCTCTCGTGACACGTCTGCAATCATGGGCCTGAGCAGTTCGGCCTGTGCCATGGCTTCATCAAAGACGGGTTCGAACTGGATCGCCCCATCTTTCATGTAGGTCGCAATTTTCTCGTCCCAGACCATCGCCGCAGATCCGAGATAGGTGGTCAGCACATGGTTGTGCAGATCAAGCAGATCACGCAACTTCGACGCAAACCGGTCTGGGTATTTGAGGTCCTGAACGCGCAGCGCCCTGCGCGCGATCTTGTCTTCGTATGCCGGGCCGATGCCGCGGCCGGTGGTGCCGATCTTGGCGGTGCCCGCCTTCTCCTTGGCAGCCTCTCGTGCGATGTCGATCGCGGCGTGAAAAGGAAGGATCAGGGGACAGGCCTCGCTCACCCGCAAACGCGAGCGCACATCGACGCCGGCCTTCTCCAACCCTGCAATTTCCTCAAACAGTTTGCCCACCGACAACACCACCCCGTTGCCGATGTAGCACTTGACGCCCGGGCGCATGATGCCGCTGGGAATGAGATGCAGCGCCGTTTTGACGCCATTGATCACCAGGGTATGACCCGCGTTGTGCCCACCCTGGAAGCGCACCACCCCTGTGGCGGTTTCGGTCAGCCAGTCGACCAGCTTGCCCTTGCCTTCATCACCCCACTGGGTTCCCACGACCACCACGTTGCGACCTGGCACCACGGCGCTGTTGCTGTTTGTCATTCTCAGATTTCCGTTCAAATTTGCTTCACAGTCCAGGCGCCGGCATGGGTGGCATCGCTCACCAATTCCCGGTCACACCTGAATTCATCGACTTGGTGTTCATGCCCAGGCAACACGCACACCACCGTGTGCCCCTGCGCGCGCAACTCGCCAATGGCCTGCCGCAACCCGGCGTCCATGCTCCAGGGTGCGCGTATCGCGGCCACCAATGGACAGGGCGCGACAGCCGCCACCAGTTCCTTGAGATCAAGGCTGAAACCCACAGCAGGACGGTTTCGGCCAAAAATGGCGCCGACTTCGTCGTACCGGCCGCCACGTGCCACCTCCACGGGCTCTCCCCGGGTGCCATGCGAAAACACTGCAAACCGCATGCCGGTGTAGTAGGCGTAGCCGCGCAGATCAGCCAGATCGATGGAAACGTCCATGTCGGCCGGTGCATGTGACGCCAGCCACCGCAGACAGCGGATGGCTTCTTCAAGCGCCATGGAGGGTTGCAGGACCTGCAACGCTTCGTCCAGCACATCGGCTCCACCAAAGAGTCGAGGCAAGGCGCAAAGATCTTCCCGGACCCGTGCCGGCAAATCACGAGCGAGCGATTTCAGCTCTGCCACGTCCTTGGCCGCCAGCGCGGAATGAATCAGTGTCTCCTTGGTCGCCTCGATCTGCACCGGATTCAGCACGGCATCAATCACCCGCACGTCCGCCATGTCCAGCTGGAGCTTCTGCAGTCCTGCTGCGCGCAGGCAGGCTTGCGCCAGTTCGATGATCTCCAGGTCTGCTTCCATGCCCCCGTGGCCGTAGATTTCGGCACCAAACTGCAGGGGCTCCCGGCTGGCCAGTGGTCGATCTATACGCGTGTGCACCACCGGGCCACAGTAGCTCAGGCGGGCAATGCCTTGGCGGTTGAGCAGGTGCGCATCAATTCGCGCGACCTGTGGCGTACTGTCTGCACGCAAGCCCAGCGTGCGGCCCGAGAGTTGATCCACCAATTTGAAGGTCTGCAGGTCCAGCGCCTCACCGGTGCCGGTCAACAGAGACTCCAGGTGTTCGAGCAACGGCGGCATGACCAACTCATAGCCGTAGCTGCGGGCGGTGTCGAGCAGACCCCTGCGAAGTTCCTCGATGTGCCGGGCCTCGGAGGGCAGGACATCGGCAATGTGATCCGGAAGGACCCAGGCAGACATGGGCATTTTGAGGGGAAAGTAAAAAGAGAATTTTACCGGTCGCAGCTGCGCTCTCCCACGCAAGACCTCGACCGCCGTGGCAAGTGACGAATCACCTGCAAGCCAACAAGGGCTTCAGGTGATCCACCACCAGAGCAAGCACCCGGAAATCAGCGAGATCAATCCGAAGAAACGGATTTGACCATCGCGCATCTTCAGCATTTCGCCAAACATGCGCCGCCACCCCCCAGGGGAGAGAAAGGGCAGCAAGCCCTCAAAAATGAGGACGAGTGCGAGCGCTGCCCAGAACACGTCGGCCATGGGCAAACGCTGTCAGCGAGGGGCGACGTTACTGTTGCGAAGCGCCTTGAAGAAGTCCGATGACGGATCGATCACCATCACGTCGGACTTGCCCGAGAAGCTGGCTTTGTAAGCATCCAGGCTGCGGTAGAACTGGGCAAACGCCGGATCACGCCCGAACGCTTCTGCAAAAGTTGCGGCCGCCTGCCCATCACCCTCACCCTTGATGCGCTGAGCATCCCGGTAGGCCTCAGACACGATCACTTCGCGTTGACGATCGGCATCAGCGCGGATCTTTTCGCCTTCGGCGAAACCGGTGGAGCGCAACTCGTTGGCCACCCGCTTTCGCTCGGCCTCCATACGGTCATAAACCGCACGGGTGATGCTTTCAGCGTAATCCACCCGCGTGATGCGCACATCCACCACATCCATGCCCCATGGCTGATCGGCGCCACGCACTGCAGCCAGCACGTCCCGCTTGACATCGGCCATGAGCTCCTCCCGCCGAGTCGACAGCAACTCGTTCACCGTGCGCTTGTTCACTTCCTGCTGGAAGGAGTTGCGCACCACCCGGTTGAGCTGCAGCGCCCCAGCCCGTTCGTTCAGGCCGACGTTGCGAATGTAGACCTGTGGATCGCTGATGCGCCAGCGCACGTACCAGTCAATAACCACCCGCTGCTTCTCTGCGGTCAGGGTGGGCTCAGTGTCGGTGCTCTCCAGCGTCAAAAGGCGCTTGTCGATGTACGACACATTCTGGAATGGTGGTGGAAGCTTGAAGTTCAGACCCGGTTCGGTCACAACTTGCTTGATCTGGCCCAGCTGGAAGACCACGCCGAACTGGCGCTGATCAACCACAAACAACATGGAACTCGCTATGGCGAGGACCACAACAAAAGACGTGAGGATAAAACCCAGTTTATTCATAGCGCTTGCTCATTGGTCACAGGTGCTCGCCAGCCCATTCAACGGCTCTCTCGCTCACGCGAGCGAGCAGCATTGTCAAGACTGCGATTGGCCGGCGTGGAGGCCGGTGGCGGCAGTGTCGTTGTGGGCGCACTCTGGATGGCCGACGCCCCCTGTCCGGTCATCTGCATGATCTTGTCCAGGGGCAGATAAAGCAGATTGGAGCCCGACTTGGAATCCACAAGCACCTTGGTGACGTTGCTGTAGATCTCCTGCATGGCGTCGACATACATGCGTTCCCGCGTGACTTGCGGCGCCTTCTGGTATTCGTCCAGGACCGAGCGGAAGCGCTGCGAGTCACCCTCAGCCTGGGCCACGATCCGGGCGCGATAACCTTCCGCCTCTTCGGTCAGGCGGGACGCGGCACCGCGGGCACGAGGCACCACGTCATTAGCGTAGGCTTCTGCTTCGTTTTTCGCCCGTTCACGTTCCTGCCCTGCCCTGAGCACATCATCAAAGGCGGCCTGCACCTGCTCTGGCGGGCGGACACCACCTTGCTGCAGGTTCACACCCACCACATCGATACCCACCTTGTAGCGTTCCAGAATCGTCTGCATGAGGGCACGCACGCGAGGGGCGATCTGATCGCGTTCCTCTGCGAGCACGGCATCCATCTTCATTTTGCCCACCACTTCGCGCACGGCCGTCTCGGCGGCCTTCAACACCGCAGCGTCAGGATCTCGGCTCTCGAAGAGGAAGGCCCGCGCATCGTTCAGGCGGTATTGAACGACAAACTTGATGTCGACGATGTTCTCGTCTTCGGTCAACATGGACGACTCACGCAGGCCCGTGGCTGGCACGATGTTGTCGCGCCCCACATCCACCGAGCGCAGTTGGGTCACAAAGACCGTTTCGTGTCTTTGAATGGGATAAGGCAACCGCCAGTTGAAGCCCGCGCCCACCGTGCTGTGGTATTTGCCAAACTGCGTGATCACGGCCTGCTGGGCTTCCTGGACGATGAAAAAGCCGGTGCCCAGCCAGATCAATACCGCCACGCCTGCAATCAGTCCGACGCCTATGCCCGTGGCCTTGGGGTTGGGATTGAACCCGGGCATTCCGCCGCCACCGTTGCCGCCACCCTGTCCGCCACCGGAGCCGCCCTTGTTTCCCAGCAGGCCGCCCAGCTTGCGATTGAAGTCGCGCCAGAGCTCATCCAGATCTGGTGGCCCCTGATTGGGTCCCTGTCCCCTCGGACGTTGGTCTCTTTGCGGTTGGCGATCGTCGTTGTCGTCCCCGGCATTGCGGGGCGCATCATCATCGCGGCCCCACCTGGGATCGTTGAGGTTGAACACGCCCAGGCGCGAGAGCCAGCCACGGCGGCGAGCCAAATTTTCCGACCCGCGGTCATGCGGTTGCAAATTCACGTCCATGTCTTGCCAACTTCTTTCAATTCAAAACCATCACATTGTGCCCAATCACAGAGGCGCATCACCGATACCGGCGAGCTCCCCCGGGGTATTGTCTTCATCCGTGCCCGAACGTTCTGCCACGCGCTGCGCAAGCAGTGCTCTCAGACGGGGCAACCCCTCCCCGGTCAAGGCACTCACATAGACCCGATCCATGGGCTCACCATCGAGTTCCATCACGTCTTGTGGGACCAGTGGCAGTGAGTCTGGATGCATGGCGTCCAGCTTGTTGAAGACGAGTATCTGAGGGACATCATCGGCACCAATGTCCTTCAATACGCCTTGCACGGCCGCGATTTGCTCGGTGTAAGCAGGGTTGGACGCATCCACCACATGCAGCAGCAGATCGGCATCGATCGATTCCTGCAGCGTGGCAGCAAAAGCATCGACCAGTCCGTGCGGGAGGTTCCGTATGAAACCCACGGTGTCGGACAGTGAAACCGAGCGGCCGGCTTCGCCGAGGTAGAGCTGCCTCGTGGTGGTGTCGAGCGTGGCGAACAGCTGATCAGCGGCATAGGCACGCGCCTTGACCAGTGCATTGAAGAGTGACGATTTGCCCGCGTTGGTGTAGCCCACAAGGGAGATCGTGAACGCATCTCTGCGCTCCCGCTGCCGTCGCTGGGTGGCTCTCTGTTTCTTGACCTTGACCAGACGCTCCTTGATGCGCTTGATGGCGTCACCAATCATGCGTCTGTCGAGTTCAATCTGGGTTTCGCCTGGGCCACCTCGCATCCCGATACCGCCACTTTGCCGCTCCAGGTGGGACCATCTGCGAACCAGGCGGGTGGAAAGATACTGAAGCCGGGCCAGTTCAACCTGCAGCTTGCCCTCGTGGCTTCTTGCCCGCTGAGCGAATATTTCCAGTATCAGCAGGATGCGGTCATTGACCGGCATGCCCAGGTGACGCTCCAGATTGCGCTGCTGGGCTGGGCTAAGGGCTTGATCAAACAGCACTTCAGTAGCGCCTGTCGCCTGGGCCAGCATCTTGATTTCGTCAGCCTTGCCGGACCCCACAAACAAGGCAGGGTCAGGTGCTCGGCGCTTGCAAGCCACTCGTTCAGCGACCTCGTATCCGGCCGTCTTCGCCAGCAATCCCAGTTCTTCAAGCTTGCCGTCGAAATTGGGGGCGCCCAGATCCACACCCACCAATATGACTCGGGGTGTGGACGTGGAAAGTGGGTCTGCCTGAATCAAGTCGGTCCAAGAGCCGCCAAGGTGACCGATACGCCGGCGTCAGAACCGGCGGGCGTCGGAATCGGTATCAAGCAGCGGGTGCTTCGTCCGCAGGCGCTGCAGAGAACTGCATCGGCCGCCCTGGCACGATGGTGGAAATGGCATGCTTGTACACCATTTGTGTCACCGTGTTCCGAAGCAGCACCACATACTGGTCAAACGACTCAATCTGACCCTGCAGCTTGATGCCATTGACCAGATAGATCGACACGGGAACGTGCTCGCGCCTCAGCTGGTTAAGGAAAGGGTCTTGCAAGAGTTGGCCTTTGTTGTTGCTCACGATATGCTCCGTGTTCAGAGAGTTTTGTTAAGGGTTAGACCTTACCACACCACCGTCCGTGTGGTGCCCGTTGGAGGCTATTCCTTGTAAGGGTTGGTGGAAGTCTTGAATTCAATGCGCAATGGCGTGCCGACCAGATCAAACGCCTTGCGAAAACGCCCCTCAAGGAATCGTTTGTAGGCGTCAGGTACGTTTTCGAGCGAATTGCCATGAATCACGATCACTGGCGGGTTCATTCCACCCTGGTGGGCATAGCGCATTTTGGGCCGGAACATGCCGGATCGCTGTGGCGCCTGGAAAGCAACTGCCTCCATCAACAGACGCGTCAAGACCGGGGTGGTCATTTTTCGCATGGCAGAAGCGTGCGCCTGCGTGATGGATTTCCACACCGGGCCCAGTCCCTGCCGTTTTTGTGCAGAAATCAAATGCAGCGACGCGAATTTCAGAAAAGCCAGCCTCGTCTCGATCTGGCGTTCAATCTGTTCGCGCTGATAGGCGTCTACCGCATCCCATTTGTTGATGGCGAGCACCACCGCCCTGCCGCTTTCGAGGATGTAACCGGCGATGTGGGCATCCTGATCAGTCACTCCCTGCGTCGCATCCAGCAGGAGCAGCACCACATGTGCATTTTCGATGGCCTGCAATGTCTTGACCACCGAGAACTTTTCGATGGCTTCAAACACCCGGCCTTTGCGTCGAATGCCTGCGGTGTCGATCAGCTCGTATTTCTGGCCTGATCGCTCAAAGGGCACCGAAATCGCGTCGCGGGTCGTCCCCGGAAGGTCAAAGGCGACAAGACGCTCCTCGCCCAGCCAGGCATTGATCAAGGTCGATTTGCCCACATTGGGTCGACCCGCCACAGCCAGGCGAATCACGCCGGGCTCTGGCTCCGGCGCCTCTTCGTCCTCTGGCGGCAGGCCGGGAATGCGCTCCAGTGCTGTTTCAAGCATGGAACGCACGCCCTGTCCGTGCGCACCAGAGACCGGCAGCACCTCGCCCAGACCCAGCTCAAAGAACTCGACCAATTGAAGGCCCTGGGTCATGCCCTCCGCCTTGTTGGCCACCAGCACGCTCGGCTTGCCGAGTTTTCGCAAATATTGCGCAATCTCGTGGTCTTGCGCGCTGATGCCCGCCCGGGCATCCACGACGAAGATCACCACATCCGACTCGGCCACCGCCTGACGCGTTTGCTTGGCCATTTCCTTGTAGATGCCCTCGCTGGCGTCAGGCTCGAAGCCACCGGTGTCGATCACGATGTATTCGCGCGAGCCCAGGCGACCGTTGCCATAGTGTCGATCGCGGGTGAGTCCGGCAAAATCGGCCACGATGGCATCGCGCGAACTCGTCAGGCGATTGAACAGGGTGGACTTGCCCACATTGGGGCGGCCCACCAGGGCGATGACGGGTTTCAAGGAAAACAGCTTTCGTTCAGGACCGCAAAAGTGGACGACCTGCAAGGCACGCTATTGCGGCCGCCAGGCATAGACACCGCCCTTGCGTGTCTGGACCACAAGGACATTGTTGGCCATTATCGGAGCCATCAGCACCGGGGAGCCGTCGGTTGAAAGTCTGTTCATTTCACTGCCGTCTTCCCGGGAGAGCACATGCACCGTCCCAAGGCTGTCTCCAATGACGACCACGCGCCCCACCGCCAAAGGGGCACCCAGACTTCGATGGAGCAGGCGGTCGGTATGCCACGCAGGCTCGCCGGAGCTTCGCTTCCAGGCTTGGACCCTGCCGTTCGTCTCGACACCGAAAACGTGGCTTGCGTCACCGTGAACACCCACAATGCCCTGTGCCGGACGGACCCAGGATGACACACCGCTCGAGGTGTCGACACATCCGACAGCGGCACTGTAGGCCCGAACGCAAACACTGCCGCCCACCCGACTGGCAGGGCCTACCAGGTCCACGAGACGTTCAACTTCGTTGGTGCCGCGGGAGCTGCCAACAGGCGCCTCCCAACGAACGGAACCGTTGAGCGGATTCAAGCCCACCAGACGACCCGACAAACCGGCAACCAGGGTGTCCCCGACCGCCAGCAAAACACCCCCCTGACTGAGAACCAGGGGCTCGGCGGTGCGGGACTGGCTCCACAACCTCGCACCGGTTTGTCCGTCAAAAGCCGACACCGTCCGATCGGCCATCAGCACGAACACCCTCTTTCCTGCCACCAACGGCGCGGTGAAGGTGCGGGCAGACAAGCGCACGCGCCATGCTTCCTTGCCGCCCGTGATCGCTACCAGTTCATTGCCTCGGGTGACGACGGCAGCGGTTTCACCGTCGGAACCGACCCCGGCAGCGATCGATGTGCCGAGGTTGATCCTCCAGACATCTTGGCCGGTGTCCGCGTCCAATGCCGCGACCGTGCCGGCAAACGATGCCACATACACACGACCGGCGACTGAAAAAGGCGAAAGAGATGCCGCCGAGTCTCCCACTTGGGCACTCCAAGCCTGCTGGACGCCTATCAAGGCGGCCACCGGTGGAAGTGGTTCGGGTTTGGGTTTATCCGGCCCGGACGAACAAGCCACAAGGATGGCCGCACCGCCCACCATCAGACACCGCTGGAGGAACTTTGAACGCTCTTTTTGAGTGTGGACCACGACTTTGCTTTCTATGCTCAACGGGTCACACCCGTTGACTGGGTAAGAACGTCCACGCCCAGTGAAGCGAGCTTGACCTCGATCAGGCGCCGGTATTCCGTCGTGTCGGGCATGGACTGCCAGGCAGCCCGGTATTGCGCGGTCGCCTCTTCGACCTTGCCCTGCGCCTTCAGCACATCGCCGCGACGATCTGCTGCCAGTGGCTCGAATGCAGGTGGCAGTGAGGTGTTGACCCACCCCATGGCCGCGTCGAAATCTCCTGCGTCCAACGCGAGACTGGCCAGACGCAGACGTGCAACGGCCTGGTACCCGGGATCGGTGCCATTGTTGACGGTCCACTCCAGCGCTTCACGTGCTGCGTCCTTCTGGCCAGCTGTATGGAGTGCGCGAGCGGCTAGAAGTGCAGACTGACCCGCATAGCTGGTCTTGGCATAGCCTGCCTGCATGTCCCCCAGCGCCCGCTTGATTCGATCCACATCTGCAGCCTGGGCGGCGCTCTGGACTTCGTCGTAGAGTGCCGCAGCCTTGATGGCCTGGTTGGTTTGCCAGTAGTTCCACCCATTCCAGGCAGCAAACGAACCCAGTACGGCGATCAGTGCCCAGGTGATGGCGTTGCCATACTGCGCCCAGAAATGCTTGATCTGGTCGAGTTGTTCCTGTTCTTCGAGGTCGAGGTGTTTGGCCATTTGAATTTCCGATGGAAGTCGGTGATTGTAGGGGGGTGCCGTCTGTGCAAGGCGAGGAGGGAAAGCTTGCTCCTGCATCCCCCGAGGTACGCCGCCGCAGGGGCAGCCTCAAGGCAACCGGAAGATGCTTGCCCAATGCGCCGCTTCAGCCAGCGGCTTCAACAACTGCTGGGCAGGCGCACCCACGTCAGCGTCATTCCGAGGCCCTCTCAACGGTTTGATGGCGACCGCGCCCTTTTCAAGTTCGGCTTGCCCAAAAATCAGCGCAAAGCGAGCACCGCTGGCATCCGCCTTTTTGAACTGGGACTTCATGCTGCCCATGCCCTCCGGTCCGCCGGCATGCATCTGTACATTCACGCCCGCCAGTCGCAGGGTACGCAACACAGGCATGACCTGGCTGAGACTGCTGGCATTCTGCACCACCGCGTAAGCATCCGGCACGGGCTGCTCTGGCAGCTTGTTCTGTTCCTTGAGCAGCTCAAGAATGCGCTCCATGCCCAACGCCCAGCCCACCGCCGGGACCGACTTCCCGCCGATCTGTTCAAACAGGCCGTCGTAGCGACCGCCGGCACACACCGTGCCCTGCGAACCCAGCTGGGTGGTGACGAACTCAAATACCGAGAGGTTGTAGTAGTCCATCCCTCGCACCAGGCGCGGGTTGATTGTGTACTCGATGCCATGGGCGTCGAGCAAGGTCCGCAACCGATGGAAATGATCCAAGGATTCCTGGCCCAGGTGGTCCATCAGCCGAGGGGCCTGGTTCACCAGATCCTGCATGAGCGGGTTCTTGGTGTCCAGAATGCGAAGCGGGTTGGTGTGGAGCCGGCGCCTGGCGTCCTCGTCGAGCAGCTCCGCATGCGCCTCCAGGTAGGCGATCAGCGCCGCCCGGTGGGCCTGGCGCTCAGGGGGCTGCCCGAGACTGTTGATTTCCAGGGAGATGCCGCTCAAACCCAGTGCTGCCCAGAGGTCACAGGCCAGCACGATCAGCTCGGCATCCACGTCAGGCCCGGCAAAACCCAGTGCCTCGGCGCCAAACTGGTGAAACTGGCGGTAGCGACCTCTTTGGGGACGCTCGTGACGAAACATCGGGCCCATGTAATAGAGGCGCTTGCCCCCGTCATAGGTCAGCGATTGCTCTATCGCCGCACGCACCACGCCCGCCGTGTTTTCAGGGCGAAGGGTCAGCTGTTCACCATTGAGCCGGTCCTCGAATGAGTACATCTCCTTCTCGACGATGTCGGTCACCTGCCCCAGGCCGCGCACGAACAGGGCGGTCGGTTCCACAATGGGTGTCCGCAGATTGCGGTACCCATAGCGTTGCATCAGGCTGCGGAGTTGCTCTTCCAGCCACTCCCAGTGCGCAGACACAGGAGGTGCAATGTCGTTCATGCCTTTGACGGCACTGATTTTCTCTGCCATTTTTTTGCTGGCTGTGCGCGAACTGATTTCGCCGGGCAACGCCCAGTTCAGGGCTCAGGCCTCCACACCAAACCTTTTCTCGATGTAGTTTTCAACAATCTGCTGGAAATCGTGCGCGATCGCGTCGCCTCGCAGGGTCATGGCCTTTTCGCCATCGATGTAGACCGGCGCAGAAGGCGCCTCTCCAGTACCGGGCAGGCTGATGCCGAGATCCGCATGTTTGCTTTCGCCAGGTCCATTGACGATGCAGCCCATCACAGCCACCTTGAGGTTCTCCACACCGGGATAACGCTCGCGCCACTGCGGCATGGATCCACGAAGGTAGTCGTCGATCTGCTTAGCAAGTTCCTGAAAGGTGGTGCTGGTGGTGCGACCACAGCCCGGGCAAGCCGTGACACTGGGCACAAACGCCCTGAGGCCCAGCGCCTGAAGAATTTCCAGGGCAATCAAAACCTCCTGCGTGCGGGATTCGCCTGGCTGAGGCGTGAGCGACACGCGGATGGTGTCACCAATGCCCTGCTGCAGCAGCACCGACAGGGCCGCTGCCGATGCCACCGCACCTTTGGTCCCCATGCCGGCTTCGGTCAGGCCCAGATGCAAGGCATGGTCGCAACGCTGGGCCAATGCCTGGTAAACAGCGACCAGATCCTGGACATTGCTCACTTTGCACGACAACATGATGTTGTTGCCGTTCAGACCAATCTCCTCGGCCTTTGCAGCCGACTCCAGCGCGGAGGTGATCAACGCTTCGTACATCACCTGCCTGGCTTCCCAGGGGCGCGCACGTTGGGCGTTCTGGTCCATCAACCGGGCGAGCAGGTCCTGATCCAGGCTGCCCCAGTTCACCCCGATGCGGATCGCCTTGTCGTACTTCGCGGCCAGTTCCACCATCTGGCCAAATTGGCGATCGCCTTTGTCGCCACGCCCCACATTGCCTGGGTTGATGCGGTACTTGGAAAGGGCTTCAGCGCATGCCGGATGGTCGCTGAGCAGCCGGTGCCCGTTGTAGTGAAAGTCCCCGATAAGCGGCACCGTGACCCCCATCCGGTCCAGTTGCTCGCGGATGTAGGGCACAGCCTTGGCGGCTTCGTCGTTGTTGACGGTGATACGAACCAGCTCCGAACCAGCCAGAGCAAGCTCTTTGACCTGTATGGCGGTGCCGATCGCGTCTGCGGTGTCGGTGTTGGTCATCGCCTGGACACGCACAGGCGCGCCACCTCCCACCGTCACACGATGGTCCCCCCAGGCGACCACGCCCTGACGGGTCTTGCGGACCTGGGCCACACCCAATGCAATGGGCTGATCTAGCTCGGCAGGCATGGCTGTTGAAGCGTGGAGCTCGGTCATGTTGATCACTTCACCTCGAAACGGGCCACACTGTTTCGTGCGTAGGGCATCACATCCAGCGTTTGCCCGCGAACCAGCACCCGCGCGGCTTCGGCCCGCCCCAGAATCACTTTGTAAGGCGGTGCCGATGAAAATTCGATGACATCGCCCTCTTTGAGCACGCGCTGAGCCACCACCGTACCCGCACCATTGGTGACCTCCACCCATGACTCACCCACCGCAGCGATGCGCAGCAACGCGTTGGCATTCGAAGGCGCCTCAGCCGGTTTGGCAGCTTCGCTCGCAGCAACACCCGCGCCTTGAGGCGTGGGCGTGGTTCCGTCTGGAACGGTGTCAGCCGCCAGCGGGTCGGCCGGTGTCGAGCCGACGCCCGCTCCGACTTCGCCGCCAGGAGGCAACGCTCCAGCCGGATCGGTCGCCCCTTCTTCGGGAATGGATGAGCCCAGTTGCACGGGTTCGATGGATTGACCCGACTCGTCTGTCGAAGAGGCCGGAGCCGACCCTAGAGACGGCAACTGCACCACCTCTGGCAGGACAAGAAGCACCAGCGCGGCCACGAGCAAGAAGGTAGCTATCAGCACCGAGGGCCGGAAAAACCACGACGACTGACTTGACGATGCGCCCGGGAACGATGCCTTGAACGGCGCGTTGATGGCGTTTCCCGGCTGCCCCAAAACAGGCTGCCGGCCCATGGGAATCTGTTCCAGGATCGGGCCCGGATCGATCTTGAGCTGTCGGCATGCGCTCGAAGCCAGTGCACGGGCGAATGTGAGGTCGGGCAATTCTTCATACCGCCCCGCTTCCAGCGCTTCCAGCTTTCGAACCGGCACCTTCAGCGCTGCCGCCAGCGCAGCAATGTGGAGACCCATCGCCTCGCGCGCCTGTCTGAGCAGGTGGAGGGGCACATGGGGCTCGTCCGAGGGGCCGTTCGACACACTGGATGCGTCCAGTCCATCTTCACTCATTGAAGGCCCCTCGTTGGTAGAAGCCCCACTGAGGTGACTGAGCAAATCGGCGACTCAGTTGCTGGGCAAGCTGCTCCATGGCCGCTGTGTTGCGCAGTCGCCGCTCCACCTTGATACCGAGCCACAGGGTTTCAGCGTTGGCGAGTTCGGTATTGTTCAAGCGACGAATGATGAACTGAGCCCTCGTGTCTTCTCCCCGGCGAAACAGCAGGGTCGCCAGGTTGTATGCAGTGAATGGATCAGCAGGGTCTAGTTCATAAGACCGTGAAAGGCTGCCCTCCGCCTCGGCAAGCTGCCCCATACGGATCTCGCACACGCCTTTGGCCCTGAGCGTTTTGGCCTGCCCGCCATAAACCGGGCTGGCCAAGGCCCTGGAAAAGAGATCGATGGCCTGCGCGTGCTTGCCTTGTTGGCAGACAAACCACCCATAGTTGTGCAAGGCGTCCGGATCGCGGGGGTTGAGCTGGATGGCCCGTTGAAAACTCTCCTCAGCAAGACGGTTCTCGTTCATCTGCATGAACACCAGGCCCCTGAGTACGTACGCCTTTGTATAGGTGGGATCTGCGGCAATCGATTGTTTGATCTCGTCCAGTGCCACATTGGTCTGGCCCTGCTCAAAATAATTGGATGCAAGCTCAAGGCGTATGCGGGCGCGCTTTCGCGTCTCAGGCTCGTCCGATTCGGTCACAGGCCCGACCTCGCTCCCGCCCTTGTCCAGCGGTGCCTGCGCGCAGCCGAGCACGATCAGCGATGCAGACAGCAGCAAGGTCAACCGAACGCCTGTGGAAATGGAACGAACGCGAAACGGGTGATTCATGCCTGCCTTTCTCTGTGAACAATTCGAATGGGTTGCCCCGTCTCGGAGCGCAGCCGAGCCAGACGTTGACTCGCATTGGTCCGATCGAGAACGTCACCCGCGAGCTGACCGCAAGCGGCGTCGATGTCGTCGCCGCGGGTCTTGCGAACGGTGGTTACCACGCCCGCATCAACAAGAATCTGTGCAAACCGGGCCACCACCGGCTTCGGTGAGCACTTGAGGCCGGAATCCGGGAAAGGATTGAACGGTATCAGATTGATCTTGCACGGCACACCCTTCCCCCGATGCGTTCGCACCAGATCAAGGAGCTGCTGCGCGTGTTCGATCTGATCATTCACGCCATCCAGCATGCAGTATTCGAACGTAATGAAATCACGGGGCGCTGCTGGCAGATAACGCAGGCAGGCATCCAGCAATTCGGCAATCGGGTATTTTCGATTGAGCGGGACCAGCGAGTCCCGCAAGGCGTCATTGGGCGCATGCAACGAGACGGCCAGGGCCACCGGGCACTCACTGGCCAGGCGGTCCATCATGGGCACCACTCCCGAAGTCGACACCGTCACCCGACGGCGCGACATGCCGTAGCCGTGGTCATCGAGCATGACGCGAAGGGCAGGAAAAAGGGCCGCGTGGTTCTGCAGCGGTTCGCCCATGCCCATCATGACCACGTTGGTGATCACACGCTCTCTGGAGGAAAGGTGTTTGCGAAGAAAGTGCTCAGCATGCCAGAGCTGCGCCAGTATTTCTCCGGTCGTGAGGTTGCGCGAAAACCCCTGATGACCGGTTGAGCAGAAGCGGCATCCCACTGCGCAGCCTGCCTGCGAGGAGATGCAAAGCGTACCCCGATCTGCCTCTGGAATGAACACGGTTTCGACCGCATTGCCGCCGCCCACGTCAAACAGCCACTTGATGGTGCCGTCAACCGAATCCTGCCGTGACAGCACAGACAGGTCGTTGATGTGGCACACAGCGGGGAGCTTTTCACGCAGCGACTTCGCCAGATCGCTCATCTCATCAAACTGGCGCGCGCCCTTTTGGTGAATCCAGCGAAACAGCTGTACGGAACGAAAGCGCTTTTCACCCAACCGCTCGCAAAAAGCGGCCATGCCATCAAGGTCAAGATCGAGCAGATTGACCTTCATCTCATGTTCTCCAGACCCGTCTGCTCCGCGCACCCCACCCCACCTGAACGCTGTTGAGGTTGGGAGATGAGCGCGGAAGACAGAATCAACGAGAGTAGACGTTCATGCCGGGGAAGAAGAAAGCAACTTCTGCAGCGGCTGTCTCGGGGGCGTCTGAACCGTGGACCGCATTGGCATCGATGCTGTCGGCGAAGTCGGCGCGAATGGTGCCTGCGGCAGCCTTCTTGGGATCGGTGGCGCCCATGAGGTCGCGATTCTTGCCAATGGCGCCTTCGCCTTCCAGTGCCTGGATCATCACAGGGCCGGAAATCATGAAATCCACGAGGTCCTTGAAGAAGGGACGCTCTTTGTGGACCGCATAAAAGGCCTCAGCTTCACCACGCGAAAGGTGTGCCATGCGAGCGGCAACGATCTTGAGGCCTGCGGCTTCAAAGCGAGCGTAGATCTGACCGATGACGTTTTTGGCGACGGCATCAGGCTTGATGATGGAAAGGGTGCGTTCGATAGCCATAAGGATCCTGAGTTTTATAGGTAAGAAAAAGGGTTTTGCGCAAGTTCGCAAAGCTTTTGATTCTACATCGCCAGACAATTTCGGCCTCGCTGGGAAGTGCCGTTGTTTCCTTGGCAAAAGGGTCAACCCCATCACCTTGAAGAGGGGCCCTCACTTCCGGCCAGAACGGTTCCCGCCGCCGCGTTTGCGGCCTGCACCCGGCGGACCGGAACGCCGACCCTCTTCTTCTCGGCGGCGTTGCAAGGCGTCCTGGCCAATATAGCCAAAGGAGGTTTTCATGGGATCGGGCTGCTGCGGCCCGGCGGTCTTGCCTGGCGGCTTGGCGCCCCGGGTGCGTGGGCTTCCCCCCGGCGAACTCGAATTCCCTTCACCCCAAGCCCCACCTTGCGCGCGAGCGCCGAAGTACGACCCCGGCCCACGGTTGCCGTCGGCACTGCCGCGCGGCTTGTTGGGTTTGCCACCCGACTTTCCCCTGCTGGACGGATGACGGACGCCAGTACGCGGTGAACGGTCGGCGCCGCCCTCTGCACCTGGCAGGCCTGCCGCAGCGGTCAGACGATCGATGTCGCGCTGGTCCAGCTCAATCCACGCGCCGCGCTTGAGGCCACGCGGCAACATCACGACGCCGTAGCGAATGCGAATCAGCCGGCTGACAGCATGGCCCACCGCTTCAAGCATGCGGCGAACCTCGCGGTTTCGTCCCTCGGAAATGGTCACCCGGTACCAACAGTTGGCGCCTTCGCCGCCACCATCCTCGATCGACGCAAATTGGGCCAGCCCATCCTCAAGCTGCACGCCCTCCAGCAGGCGCTTCTTTTCTTCGTTGGACAAGGCCCCCAGCACCCGCACCGCATATTCGCGCTGCAAGCCGAAGCGGGGGTGCATCAATCGGTTGGCCAGCTCCCCTGAACTCGTGAGCAGCAGCAAGCCTTCCGTATTGAGATCCAGTCGCCCCACCGATTGCCACTTGCCCTGAAGCAAACGGGGCAGACGCCGGAACACGGTCGGCCGATTCTGAGGGTCATCGCGCGTGACCACCTCGCCGGCGGGCTTGTGATAGGCCAGCACCCGCGGCGGCGGCGGTGTCATGCGCACACGAACCGGGCTGCCATTGACCTTGATGACGTCGCCAAACTGAATCCGCTGACCAATGTGGGCGGGCTCCCCGTTGACCGATATGCGCCCCTCGAGGATCAACTGCTCCATTTCGAGGCGCGAACCCATGCCGGCCTGCGCAAGCACCTTGTGGAGTTTGGGTGACTCGGCCTGCGGCGCCAGCACGCGCTTGGTCGGCAGCGGCAGGTCCTGCTCCTGCTCTGCATCAAAGGCACCGCTGACGACATCGTCAAATTGCAAGGGGGCAGATTCGCTCGCAACGGGTTTGCGTACAGGCTCACCTTCTTTCGCACCACCCTGCTCCGCGCGAACCTCTTTTTGTGCGCTCGCGTCCGTCTCGGTGGTGTCAGACGCGACGGGCTCAATGGGGGGAGTTGGTGCCGAGTTCATTGGATTCCTGGGTAACGTCGGTCACCGGCATCGCGCCGGAGGTATTTTCGGACGGGGTGAGCGCTGGGTTCGAAGCAGCAGGTTCGGAAAAAGACAGGATTTCTGTGTCGCCTGTCTCGGCCGTCGGCTCAGCCTGCAGACTGCTGGATAGGGCTTCAAAGTCCAGTCGGTCCAGCGCAGACTCCTGTATCTCGCTGGCTTCCAGCGGAGGCAATTGGTCCAGCGAGGCGAGTCCCAGGTCGTCCAGAAACTGACGCGTGGTGGCAAACAGCGCCGGCCGGCCCACGGTCTCCCTATGGCCAATGACCTCGATCCAGCCTCTGTCTTCCAGTTGCTTGATGATCAGGGAATTGATAGTCACGCCTCGAATGTCTTCCATGTCGCCACGGGTGACGGGTTGCCGGTACGCAATGATGGCCAGGGTTTCAAGCGTGGCGCGACTGTACTTGGGTGGTTTTTCCGGGTGCAGACGGTCCAGGTAGGGACGCAATTCCGGGCGCGACTGGAAACGCCAGCCGGAGGCCACGTGGACAAGCTCCACGCCACGCCCGGTCCACTCCAGCTGGAGGTCGGCCAGAAGCTTTTTAAGCGTGTCGGCAGACAAGGCCTGGTCGAACAAGACCGCGAGCTCCCGCAGGGAGAGCGGCTGGGCTGCGCAGATCAGTGCCGTTTCAAGGACCCGCTTGGCATCCGTGGTATTCATCTGTGATGGTCAGTCAATGGCTCGTGGCCTGCTGGGCTGGAGAAAAGCATGCGAAACCCGTTGCGCGACTGGCATGGGAGGCGGCGGGTGGTTGCGTCTGTCTCAACGCAGGATCTGCGGTGTCCGGAAAGGCGAGGATTCAGATCTTCGCCAGCGCGTGGTGTCTATTGTTCGACAAACCGCTTCACAGCGGTGATTCCGTCAGAACGGCTGTTTCTGGCGCAATCAATCCAGACACGCTGCATTGTAATGGACCCCGGCTTGCTGCAGGGCATCCATGAAGTCTTGAGGAGGCTCTGATCGAAACACCAGTGCTTCTCCGGTCACTGGGTGCTTCAACTCCAGACGCGTGGCGTGGAGGGCCTGGCGCGTCATCCCCCACAGCGAACGCCCCCCGTACAGGACGTCTCCCACCAAAGGGTGCCCCAGCCATGCAGCGTGCACCCGAATCTGGTGGGTGCGCCCCGTGTGCAGCCGACAGGCCAGAAGGGATGCCAATGGTGTCTTGTCGAGCACGGTGAGGGTTGTTTGCGCAGGCTTTCCGCTTCCGGCCTCCACCACAGCCATCCGCAGGCGATTGCGGGTATCTCGCCCGATGGCCTGGTCGACCACGATTTCAGGCTGTCCGCTCCAGCGCCCATGGGCCAGGGCGAGGTAGAGGCGCTTGACCTCCCGGGCGGCGATGGCCCGAACCAGGGCATCCACCGCGCGACGCGACTTTCCCACCAGCATGAGTCCTGAGGTCTCCTTGTCCAGCCGGTGCACAATGCCGGCCCGAGGAAGCGCGGAGGCCCCGGCATGAAAGGCCAGCAACCCATTGAGCAGTGTCCCACTCCAGTTGCCCGCTCCGGGATGAACCACCAGGCCCGCCGGTTTGTGTATCACCAGCAGATCGGCGTCCTCGAACACCACGTCCAGGCTCATGGCTTCTGGCACAAAGGCCTGGGCTTGCTGCGGGGGGCGAAGGCCCACGGCCAGACGATCGCCCACGTTCAAACGGGCTGCGGGCTTGCGCTGGGGCGCACCACGCAGCTCGACCGCGCCATCGACAATGAGCTGCTGCAGGTAGGTGCGGGAGAACTCGGGAATCAGCCGTGCGAGCACCCGGTCCAGCCGCCAGCCATGCATCTCTGCCGGCACCTCGCCGTGCCGAATTTCCACCTCTGAAAGCACGACATCAGCAGGGGTATCCAGGGGGTCATCGCATTCTTCCCCCGTCGATATAATTTCAGCGTTCAAGCTATGTTCCGTTGTAAAGGTGCGCGTGTGATACGTTCGTTCAGATTATCGGTTGTGTCGCTGCCCCTGATTGGTGCAGCGCTGGCCCTGTCGGGCTGCAGCAGCACCCCCGTCGACAACACCCTTGGATGGAGCCCCAACAAGCTCTACAGCGAAGCCAGAGACGAGCGCGATTCGGGCAACTTCGACAAGGCTGTCGAGTTGTACGAGAAGCTCGAGGGCCGTGCAGCTGGCACCCCACTGGCCCAACAAGCCCAGTTGGACAAGGCCTACACACACTACAAGAGTGGCGAGCCAGCCCAGGCCCAGGCCGCGATCGACCGCTTCATGCGGCTCCATCCCACCAGCCCGGCCATGGACTATGCGCTGTACCTCAAGGGATTGGTCTCATTCAACGACAATCTGGGCCTCTTTGGATCGCTCGCACGTCAGGACTTGTCAGAGCGTGACCAGAAGGCGGCGAAGGAGTCGTTCGAGTCCTTCAAGGATCTGGTCAATCGGTTCCCGGATTCGCGGTATTCGGCCGACGCGCGCATTCGCATGACCTACATCGTGAATTCGCTTGCCCAATATGAGGTGCATGTCGCCCGCTACTACCACAGCCGCGGCGCGCATGTGGCTGCCATCAACCGCGCTCAATCGGCCCTGACCGACTATGCCGATGCACCTGCACTTGAAGAGGCGCTCTACATCCTGGTCATGTCTTACGACGCTTTGGGTATGGACCAGCTGAGGGATGACGCGCGGCGCGTCATGGAGACCAACTATCCGCAGAGCACGTTTCTGACCCAGGGCTTCAGGAAAGCTTCTGATCCCTGGTGGAAGCTCTGGTAAGGCGCAAAGCGGTCAGTTCCGCCGTCATTTCGCCCTCGTCCATCAGTTGACGGTGTGGCGGCAGACTGCTCAACAGACGCAGGCCGTATCCGCGAAACAGCAGTCGCTTGTCGCCAATGACCGCCACCCCACGGTCATCGGCCGAACGGATCAACCTGCCGAGGCCCTGTTTCAGCGCCTGTTCCGCCTCCGACAGCAAGCCGTGCACAAACGGGTCCAGACCTTTGCCTGAAAGCTGCCGGCTTCTTGCCTCCATGACCGGGTCATCCGGGGGTGGAAACGGCAATTTGTCAATCACCAGCAGCTGAAGCACGTCTCCAGCAAGATCGACGCCTTCCCAGAAGCCCATTGACGCGACCAGTACCGCAGCCCGGGTTGGTAGGTCGCTGCCCTCCCCAATCGCGGTGCCTGAGGCTCGAAACCGCTCCAGCAGACGACCTCTTGCGTGCATGGACTCGTCCAGCACATCCAGCCCATCGCAACCCCCTTGGGCAATCTGCCAGCGCAATCGATGGGCAATGCGATTGGCCGCCCGCAAGGTGGTGGTCAGTACCAATGTCCGCCCACCCAGCTGGGCAGCCCAGTTCGCAACGGAGTCCGCCAGAGCGATGCTGTGTTCGGGTTCTGAGGGCAGGGGCAGGTGCTGTGGCACATACAACGCCATTGGCGCCCCACTGTGAAACGGACTTGGAATCCGTGCGGTCTGAACGCCATCGCGTGCCAAGAGCCCAAGCCGCCCGGTGAACCAGCTCAGCGACGCGTCGTTGCCCAGGGTCGCGGAGGTGAAAATCCAGCTGTTGGCGTCGAACTCGGCGCGATCCATGAGTTCCTGAAAAAAGCGCGCACTTTCCAGTGGCGCACAGACGATGGCCCAGCCCGCAGAGTTACCGCCCTCCTCGCCCCAGTCCATCCAGCAAACTTCGTGCGCCTCAGCGGATTCGCTGCCCTGGGCCAGTCTGCGCCATGCCAGCACCAGCTCGTGCGCCCGCTCCAGCAGGCGACCCAGATCCGGCGCCGCCGTGGACGTGCCTCTCAGGCCTTCAAAAGCCGAACGCAGCGCCGTGTCCAGGGCAACGGCAGCCGTGATCCAGGCATCTGAGTAGATACCCTTTGGCACCCCGCTCTCCCATCTGCTGCGGCGGCGCCCTGCCAAACTCACGTCCTTTGCCAGTCCATCGATCTGTCGAATGGCCTGATCAATGGACAAGGCCAGGTGGCTCCATGGACGCAAGCCACGCGCCCACCGGTTGCCCTGGTTCACGAGGTCGCCAGCGAAGGCCCTCAAACGCCGCGCGCCAACGACTATGCCCAGTTGCTGTGTACCCACGTCATTCAGGTGGTGCGCTTCGTCAAACACGACCACGCTCCTCGCCGTCAGAAGGTTGGCGTCGTCAGGCGTTCGGCCAACCGTTTCCGCAAAAAAGAGGTGATGATTGACCACGACCCAGTCTGCCGACATGGCCTGTCGCCTTGCGCGGAAATAGTGGCAGTCCGCGACCCGCGGACAGACCGATCCCAGGCAGTTTTCGCTGGTGGAGCCCGCAAGCGCGGCCAGCGGCAATTGACCGTCCCAGCCGTCGAGTTCCGAGAAGTCGCCTTGATGAGATCCTTTGGCCCAATGTCGAACGGTCTCCAACTGCACTGAAAGCGCCGGGTCTCGCATCCGTCCGCCATTTTCCTGGCATGCCTGTTCCAGCCGATGCAGGCACACATAGCTGGAACGCCCTTTGAGAACTGCCACGCGAACCGGTATGCCCAGCCACCGGGAAACCGCTGGAATGTCGCACTGCGCCAACTGCGCCTGCAGCACGTGGGTGGCGGTGGACAGCACGGCCCGCTGCCCGCTCAGGAGAAGGGGAACAAGGTAGGCGAAGGTCTTGCCTATCCCGGTACCTGCCTCCACCGCCAGACAGCCCTGCCGTGTGATCGCGTCCGCCACCCGCCTGGCCATGTCGATCTGCCCCGTTCTCGGTTGCAGGCCGCCCCTGGCCATCGCCCCGCCTTCGGCCCAGGCGTCCAGCACCCTTCGCTCAAGATCCTTCAATCGACGCGTCCCGAATGCAAGCCAGCGCCGGCCTGAAGCTCCGAAGGGTGTCGACCGTGGACCGACGGTTTCGGTTTTGGTGATAGGCTGCGCGCACAAGCCGATTTCGTCGTTACCATTGCGAGGGTTCTGCGGTCACCGCTTCCATTGACTGACTCCAAGATTGACTATGTCCAAAGGCTACCGCATTCAGGCGTCCACCGGGATCCACAAAGGTGATCGCGACTACCAGCAGGATCAGGTCTGCCTTTTGCACCACCCTCGCCACAGCGGCTGCTTGCTGGCGGTCGTGGCCGATGGCATGGGTGGTCGCAGCGGAGGCAGAAAAGCATCCGACCAGGTGATGCTCACCGCCCGACAGCTGTTCGAGCGTTACGACCCGGACTCCGATGACAGCTCCGCCCTGCTCCGGCAAATCGTTGAAGAATCGCATCTGGTGATCAAGCTGACGGCTGTGTCCGCTGAGCAGGAACCGCACAGCACCATTGCCGCTTTCCTGGTGAATCCTGCAGGCGACAGCCACTGGGTGCATGCCGGCGATTCGCGCATCTACCACTTCCGCCACGGGAAAATGGTGTTTCGCACCATGGACCATTCGTACGTTCAGACGCTGGTCAATCAGGGCGAAATCAGCGAAGAAGAAGCGCTGGACCACCCGCATTCGAACATCCTCATGGGCTGCTTGGGAACCGACAACGATCCACCGGTGGACCTCCACGTGGTGTCCCAGTTGGTGCCCGGTGATGCCGTGGTGGCGTGCAGCGACGGCGTGTGGCACTACTTCACGCCGGAAGAACTGTCGAGCACCGTGGCCATGCTTTCACCGCGCGAAGCGTGTGAGTTTCTGATCCAGAAAGCCCGTTCCCGAGCCAAAGGCATGGGCGACAACCTGTCCTTGGTCATCGTCAAACTCGACCCGCTCAGCTGATTGCCCTCGCGCGACCATACTGGTTCGGTCGATCCGCGGTTCCGACTACAGGCCGATCAAATCAGGTCAGGCTGGTATCGACCAAGCGGTGTTCCAGCGCAGTGAATTCCGCTGATTGCATTTCATTCAGTCGCGATACGGTTCGCGGGAATTCATGCGACATCGGACCTTCGGTGTACAAGAGTTCGGGCGCCACTGCAGCCGACATGACCAGCGTCACGCGTCGGTCGTACAGCACATCAACCAGCCATGTGAAGCGTCGGGCTTCCGATGCCTGGCGCACCGACATCTGAGGCACATTCGAGAGCATCAGGGTGTGGAACTGGGTCGCGATTTCCAGGTAATCGTTCTGTGAACGAGGGCCTCCACAAAGTGTTTGGAAGTCAAACCAGATCACTCCGCCAGCGCGGCGAAGTGCGTGAATCTCACGGGATTCGATTCGCATCACCGGGTCCTGATCGGCTGTCTCGGCCAACTGGCTGAAAGTCTCCTGCATGGCGGCATCAGACACCGGCCCCAGCGGACAGTGATACAGCTGCACATGCGTGAGCGTGCGTTGCCGGTAGTCAGTACCGTTGTCCACACTCAATACCTCCAGCCGCTGCTTCAACAACTCAATGGCGGGCAGAATGCGGTCGCGGTGCAAACCGTCCGGATACAGACCATCCGGGTGGAAGTTGGAGGTGGTGACGAAGCCCACGCCCGCCTTGAAGAGCGCATCGAGCAGGCGATGCAGGATCATGGCGTCGGTCACGTCCGCCACGTGGAATTCGTCAAAGCAGATGAGCTTGTAGCGCCGGGCCATTCGCCGACCCAGCTCATCGAGCGGATTCACCGTGCCTTGAAGGTCCCGCAGCTCGCGGTGCACCTCGCGCATGAACTCATGAAAGTGCAGGCGCGTCTTGCGTTTGATCGGCACTGCATGGAAGAAGCAATCCATCAGAAAGCTCTTGCCACGCCCGACGCCACCGTACATGTACACACCACGAGGAATGTCCGGCCGGTTGATGAGCTTCTTCAGCGCATTCGACCGTTTTTCCTTGTAGTGTGCCCATTCGGTGGCGCAGCGTTCCAGTGCCTCGATCGCACGTTGCTGGGCAGGATCGGTGGTGTAGCCGCGCTCTTTGAGCGCGGCCTCGTAATATGCCCTTACGGACATGAACAACCTTCAAAAGCGCACGGGCCAGAAGCCTGAAGTGGCCACACGCGGTCAACCCGCAGCACCGGTTTTGCCGGACTGCTGGATTGGCCTCTTTTAGGGAGGATGCGGCGACAAGAGGCGAACAAGCGACGGGGTGGATTAAAAATTCAAGGTGCGCTTGTCAACCGCCAGTGCGGCTTCCTTCGTGGCTTCAGACAGAGAAGGATGTGCGTGGCAGATTCGGGCAATGTCCTCGGCGCTGGCTTTGAACTCCATGGCCACGACCGCCTCGGCAATCAACTCTGAAGCCATGGGCCCCACGATGTGCACACCCAGGATTTCGTCAGTGGTGGCGTCAGCCAGGAACTTGACCATGCCAGTGGTGTCGCCCAGCGCCCGCGCGCGTCCGTTGGCCAGGAACGGGAAGGTGCCGGCCTTGTACTTCACGCCATCGGCCTTGAGCTGTTGCTCGGTGCGGCCCACCCAGGCGATTTCCGGGCTGGTGTAGATCACCCAGGGAACGGTGTTGAAATTCACATGGCCATGCTGACCGGCGATGCGCTCGGCCACGGCCACACCCTCTTCTTCTGCCTTGTGCGCCAGCATGGGGCCACGCACCACGTCGCCCACGGCCCACACGCCCTTGAGATTGGTGCGGCAGTCGTCGTCGACCACGATGGCCCCGCGCTCGTCGAGCTGCAGGCCCACAGCCTCGGCATTGAGGCCGATGGTGTTGGGCACCCGGCCGATCGATACGATCAGTTTGTCCGCATCAATGCCTTGCGCCTCACCTTTGGCGTTCGTGTAAGCGACGCTCACGCCCTTCTTGGTGGTCTTGATGTCACCGACCTTGACGCCCAGTTCGATCTTCAGACCTTGCTTGTCGAACGCCTTCTTGGCTTCTTTGGCGATCTGCTCATCGACCGCGCCCAGGAAAGTGGGCAGACCTTCCAGGATGGTCACGTCCGAACCCAGGCGGCGCCAGACGGAACCCATCTCCAGGCCGATCACGCCGGAGCCGATCAGCACCAGCTTCTTGGGCACCGCCCCCATGCGCAGGGCGCCGTCGTTGGACAGCACCATTTCTTCGTCAAAGGGCACACCGGGCAACGCTCGTGCGTTCGAACCTGTGGCCACGATGACCTGCTTGCCTGTCAAGAGTTCTTCCTTGCCGCCGGCAACCTGGATCTCGTAGCCCGCTTCCACCGCTTTGACGAACGACCCCCGGCCGTGGAAGAAGGACACCTTGTTCTTCTTGAACAGGTACAGGATGCCGTCGTTGTTCTGTTTGATCACCGTGTCCTTGCGACCGATCATCTTGGCGATGTCGATCTTCACGTTGGTTGCGCTGATGCCATGATCGGCAAAGTGGTGATTGGCGTGGTCGAAATGCTCCGACGACTGCAGCAGTGCCTTGGACGGGATGCAGCCCACGTTGGTGCAGGTGCCGCCGGGGGCTGGACCGCCTGAGGCGTTTTTCCATTCGTCAATACAGGCCACCTTGAAGCCAAGCTGGGCGGCGCGGATGGCTGCGATGTAGCCACCGGGACCGCCACCAATGACGATCACATCAAAAGACTGGGACATGTTCAAACTCTCGGTTGGTGCGCGCCGCAATCATTCAGCGGGCACGAAGATCCACAGCAGGATGTAGAGGACCAGCCCCGTCCCTCCTGCAAAAAACAGCACCGACAGCAGCAGCCGCCAGATCCAGGCGTCGGCGCCGGTGGCAACAGCCAGGCCGCCGCACACGCCAGCAATCCACTTGTCGGTACGGGAGCGGCGCAGGTTGTTCAGCGACTGCGCCAGTTGCGAAGCTTGCTGTGGCGCCGACCCTGTCCCCAGCAGACGAGATTTGGCCAGCTCGAACTCTTCCAGGGACAGGCTTCCGAGTTCGCGGAGCTGTTCGAGTTTCAGGAGTTCGTCCGCCAGAGACATGGTCAAAGCGCCCTCAGTGCCGTCAGATGTCGAACAGCAGGCGCGCCGGATCTTCCAGCGCTTCCTTCATGGCCACCAGGCCCAGCACGGCTTCGCGGCCGTCGATGATGCGGTGGTCGTAAGACATGGCGAAGTAGTTCATCGGGCGCACCACGACTTGGCCGTTTTCCACCATGGCGCGTTCCTTGGTCGCGTGCACACCCAGGATGGCCGACTGGGGCGGGTTGATGATGGGTGTGGACATCATCGAGCCGAAGGTACCTCCGTTGGAAATGGAGAACGTGCCGCCGGTCATGTCATCAATACCCAGCTTGCCGTCCTTGGCCTTCTGGCCGAATTCGGCGATCTTCTTCTCGATGTCGGCGAAGCTCATCTGGTCGGCATTGCGCAGGATCGGCACCACCAGACCACGCGGCGAGCCAACGGCGATACCAATGTCGAAGTAGCCGTGGTAGACGATGTCGTTGCCATCGACCGAGGCGTTGAGGATCGGGAACTTCTTGAGGGCGTGCACGGCCGCCTTCACGAAGAAGCTCATGAAGCCCAGCTTGACGCCATGCTCTTTTTCGAAACGCTCCTGCATGCGCTTGCGCATCTCCATGACCGGCGCCATGTTGACCTCGTTGAACGTGGTCAGGATGGCGTTGGTCGACTGTGACTGCAGCAGACGTTCGGCGACCCGTGCACGCAGGCGCGTCATCGGCACTCGCTCTTCAGGGCGGTCGCCCAGGTCCGGCGCCACCACAGCCACCTGAGGCAGCACTTTCGATGGCGCGCCGGTCGGGATGGCCACGGGAGCGGCCACCGCAGGCTTGGGCGCTGCAGCACCGCCGGCCACTGCCGAGAGCACGTCGCCTTTGGTGACGCGACCGTCTTTTCCGGTGCCGCTGACCGAACCGGCCGCCAGGTTGTTGTCGGCCATCAGCTTGGCTGCGGCAGGCATGGCCACACCGGCCTTGGACGATGATCCGGCCGCTGCCGCCGGAGCTGCGGCAGGTGCTGCAGCAGGAGCAGCGGGCGGCGCCGACGCACCGGCGCCAGCCACGGCCTCGGTATCGATGCGGGCGATCAGTTGCTCGGCGGCCACGGTGGCGCCATCTGCCTGCACCAGCTCCACCAGCACGCCGGCAGCGGGCGCTGGAACTTCCAGCACGACCTTATCGGTTTCGATCTCGATGAGGATCTCGTCCATCGCGACCGATTCACCGACCTTTTTCTTCCATTCCAGCAGAGTGGCTTCTGCCACCGATTCGGACAACTGGGGAACCTTGACTTCTACGATTGCCATTTTCTTTCCTGGTATTGCGTTTGCGCGTCAGGGGAGGAAGCTTCAGGCACCTGGTCCTGGACCGGCACACCCTACATCCCCCTCCCTGCCACAGATCATTTCGTGAGGATGAAGCCCTTGAGCTTGCTGAATGCCGCTTCAATCAGCGTCTTCTGCTGCTCCTGGTGGAGATGGGCATACCCCACCGCCGGCGAGGCCGATGCCACCCGACCGGCATAACCGAGCTTCTGGCCTTCGAGCATGTTCTCGTGGATGTAGTGCTGCACGAAGAACCAGGCACCCTGGTTCTGGGGTTCGTCCTGGCACCAGACGATGTCGGTGGCGTTGGGGTATTTGCGGATTTCCGCGCCAAACACCTTGTGAGGGAACGGGTACAACTGCTCGACACGCAGGATCACCACGTCATCCGCACCCTTTTCCTCGCGCTTCTTCATCAGGTCGTAATACACCTTGCCCGAGCAGCAGATGATGCGCTTGACCTTGTCGGCCTTCTTGATCACCGCTGCATCCTGCTCAGGAATCACAGTCTGGAAGCTGCCCTTGGTGAACTCGGACAGTGGCGAAGTGGCGTCCTTGTTGCGCAGCAAGGATTTCGGCGTGAAGATGATCAGCGGTTTGCGCAGGTTGCGAACCATTTGGCGGCGCAGCACATGAAAGATCTGGCTGGCCGTGGTGGGCTGCACGACCTGCATGTTGGTGTCAGCAGCCAACTGCATGAAGCGCTCCACGCGTGCCGAACTGTGTTCCGGACCCTGGCCTTCGTAGCCATGCGGCAGCATGAGCGTGATGCCGTTGACACGGCCCCATTTCACTTCGCCGGAAGCGATGAACTGGTCGATCACGACCTGCGCGCCATTGGCGAAGTCGCCGAACTGAGCTTCCCAGATCACCAGCGTGTTCGGGTCGTTCGACGCATAGCCGTACTCAAAACCCAGCACCGCCTCTTCCGACAGGATCGAGTCGATCACCACGAACGGCGCCTGGTTGTCGGCCACGTTCTGCAGGGGGATGTAGGTGCCTTCGTTGTACTTCTCGCGGTTTTGGTCGTGGATGACCGCGTGGCGGTGAGTGAAAGTGCCGCGGCCGCAGTCTTCACCCGACAAGCGCACCGGGAAGCCGCTGGCCACCAGCGAGGCAAAGGCCATGTGCTCGCCCATGCCCCAGTCCACCGGAATGTCGCCACGACCCATGGCTGCGCGGTCGGCATACACCTTCTTCACCAGTTGATGCGGGTTGATGCTGTCGGGCACCGCGGTGAGGCGATCGGCCAGGCGCTTCCACTCGGCCAGGGGAATGGCTGTGTCGGCGGCGTCGGTCCATTTCTTGCCCAGAAACGGGGACCAGTCCACCGCGTACTTGCTTTTGAAGTTGGTAAGCACGGGGTCCACGGTGTGCCGGCCTGCGTCGAGCGCGGCGCGGTAGGCCTTGACCATGTCATCACCCAGCGTCTCGCCCATGCCCTGCGCAGCGAGCTTGTCTGCGTAGAGCTTGCGGGTGCCGGGGTGGGCCGCAATCTTCTTGTACATCAGTGGCTGGGTCAGGCTGGGGGTGTCTTGTTCGTTGTGCCCTAGCTTGCGGAAACAGACAATGTCGACCACCACATCCTTCTGGAAGGTGAGGCGGAACTCCAGCGCGAGGCGGGTGGCCAGCACCACGGCTTCCGGGTCGTCGCCGTTGACGTGCAGCACCGGCGCCTCGATCATCTTGACGATGTCCGAGCAGTACAACGTGGAGCGGCTGTCGCGGGGGTCGGAGGTGGTGAAGCCGATCTGGTTATTGATCACCAAGTGCACGGTGCCGCCGGTGGAATAGCCACGGGTTTCGGCCAGTGCCAGGGTTTCCATGACCACGCCCTGGCCAGCAAATGCGGCATCGCCGTGCACCAGCACGGGGAGGACCTGTTTGCCCAAGGGATCACCGCGGCGGTCCATGCGGGCGCGCACCGAGCCTTCGACGACCGGGTTGACGATTTCGAGGTGGGAGGGGTTGAATGCCAGTGTGAGGTGCACCGGGCCGCCAGGGGTCGACACATCGGAGCTGAAACCCTGGTGGTACTTGACGTCACCAGCGGGCAGGTCTTCAGGTGCGGTGTGGTCGAATTCTGCAAACAGATCCTTGGGCATCTTGCCCAGGGTGTTCACCAGCACGTTCAGTCGGCCGCGGTGGGCCATGCCGATCACGATTTCCTGCAAGCCTGCGACGCCACCCGAGCGGATCAGCTCGTCCATGGAGGCGATGAAACTCTCTCCGCCTTCCAGAGAAAAGCGCTTCTGCCCCACATACTTGGTGTGCAGGAAGCGCTCGAGACCTTCAGCAGCGGTCAATCGATCCAGGATGTGCTTCTTGTGCTCCGCATCAAATGAAGGCTTGGAACGGATGGACTCCAGTTTTTCCTGCCACCAGCGCTTCTGGTTCTGGTCGGTGATGTACATGTACTCTGCGCCGATGGAGCCGCAATAGGTCTCGCGAAGGGCGTTGAGCAGATCGCGCAAGGACATGACTTCCTTGCCGAAAAATGTGTTGCTGGTGTTGAACACCGTCTCGAAGTCGGCGTCGGCAAACCCGTAAAACGACGGGTCCAGCTCGGGAATGTGGTCGCGCTCAGTGCGCTTGAGGGGGTCGAGATCGGCCCAGCGGGCACCCACGTTGCGATAGGCGGCGATCAGTTGCTGTACGGCGACGCGCTTGCGACCCAGGTCGGAGTCGGCACCAGCGGCAATGACCACCTTGGTGCCACCCTGCTTGGCACGCTCTGCGAAGGCATTGACGACAGGAAGGTGCGGCACGTCGCGGGCATTGGTGCCGTCGACTGCGGGGACATTCTGGAGCGCGTCGAAGTAGCTGCGCCAGTTTTCGGTCACGCTACCGGGATTTTCCAGGTAGTTTTCGTACATCTCCTCTACGTAAGGGGCATTGCCGCCAAACAGGTAGGAGTTGTTGTTGTAGGCAACATAGACGTTGCCCCCATTCGATTGGGTATCGCTCATGAATCCGCTGACCTCCGTTTCCCTTGGGGAAACATTAGCTGGTTAGAAAAACCTTCCGCGACACGGCTGAACCGTTTGGCGGATGCGACAGTGACTGTGGAAGGACCTGACTGCAATCGGCGATTGTGCCACCGCAACAAGAGATCAGGGAGAAAAACTGGTCTTTGGGGCCGGCATGCGGAAGGAAATCAACCTTTTTGTCGTGCGACCTGCAACACAAACCCGGCCGCGCGGCCCATTGGTTGGCTCAGGAAACCACTCTTGGCGAAAGCCGCTGGGAAGCGGGAACAGAGCTGGGTTCGTCCATCTCGATCGCGATCTGGGTGCACACGGTTCGGCACAGCGTGACCGCCTTTTCGCTCTGAACCCGGTAGATCACCTGCGTGCCCTCCTTGCGCTTGGCAAGCACGCCGGCCCGGTAGAGCAGGTTCAAATGCTGGGAAAGATTGGGCTGCGTGGTGTCGATTTCCTGAAGCAGCTGGGACACCGATTTTTCCTTGTCGCACAACGCACTGAGCACGCGAAGCCGCATGGGTGTGGCGAGCACACCGAACAACTCCGCAGCCAGCTCGAACACGCGGGCTTTCTCGACATTGGCGCCAGTTTCGATCATCTGTTCCATGGCAGGCATCACCTTTGTGAATATAAGCATGGATCATACTGATTACACAGGCTGCCGTCCAAGGGGTGTGCAGGAGTCGGGGCGGGCCCCCTGACGCACGGCGTTCAGCCGGCGCTCCCGTCAACCCCCGCCAGCTGCAGCACGGACGGTTGCAAGACCGCCCGTCGCGATCACGTTACCGTTTTAGCCAACAGATCCTTGATCTGTTGCAGCGCCGACGGGTCGTCCATGGTGGTGAGGTCGCCCGGATCCCTGCCCTCGCACACCGCCTGTATGGCTCTGCGCAGCATCTTGCCGCTGCGGGTCTTGGGCAGCAGGCTCACAAACTGCACCCTGGACGGACGCGCCACCGCGCCCAATTGCTCGTCCACCAGCCTCATGACCTCGCCTTCCAGCTTCAGCTTTGCCGCCTCGTCGGTCAACAGGCTCGCGTCCCGAACCACGGCAAATGCCATTGCGACCTGCCCCTTCAGCTGATCAGCCACGCCCACCACAGCCACTTCAGCGATCCGCGGGTGACTGGAAATGCTTTCTTCGATTTCCCTGGTCCCCAGGCGATGCCCTGCCACGTTGATCACGTCGTCGGTTCGTCCGAGGATGAAGTAGTAACCTTCATCATCACGAATGCCCCAGTCAAAGGTGCTGTAGACCATGCGACCCGGGACGCTGGACCAATAGGTTTTGACAAACCGCTCATCGTCCTGCCAGACCGTCTGCATGCACCCTGGCGGCAGCGGACCCTCAATGGCCACCACGCCCTTCTGGTTGCCGCCCACGAGCTCTTCACCGGTTTGATCGTCGAGCAGCTTCACGTTGTATCCATACACCGCCTTGCCCGGCGAGCCGAACTTTGTGGGCGCCTTCTCAACACCGTTGCAGATCGACAGAATGGGCCAGCCGGTTTCGGTCTGCCAGTAGTTGTCAATGATGGGTTTGCCCAGCGCTTCGGAGATCCATTTGGCGGTCGGTTCGTCCAGCGGCTCGCCCGCCAGAAACAAGGCCTTCAGGCTTGAAAGATCGTGTTTGGCGATCAGCGCGGCATCGTATTTCTTCAGTACGCGCACGGCAGTGGGCGCGCTGAACATCACCGAGACCTTGTATTTCTCCACAAGGCTCCACCAGATGCCTGCATCCGGCCGGATGGGCAGACCTTCGTACATGATAGTGGCCATGCCTGCAATCAAGGGGCCATAAATGATGTAGCTGTGACCGACCACCCACCCGATGTCGCTGGTGGAGAAATAGGTTTCGCCCGATTCACCCATGTAGATGTGTTTCATGGACGCGGCCAGGGCGACGGCATAACCTCCCGTGTCCCGCTGCACACCCTTGGGTTTGCCGGTGGTGCCACTGGTGTAGAGGGTGTAGCTCGGGTGGGTGGCGTCAACCCATTCACAATCCACCCTCGCGTCCAGATGAAGCTGCCGCGCACTCGCATAGTCCACATCACGCCCAGGGACCGATGTGAACGGTGCCAGCCCACGATCCACCATCAGCACAGAGGTGGGCTTGTGCACGGAAAGTGCGATGGCCTCGTCGAGCAGCGGTTTGTAAGGCACCACCTTGCCATTGCGGGAGCCGGCGTCTGCGCTGACGATGGTCACCGGCGTTGCATCCTCGATCCGGCTCGCCAGCGAGTGGCTCGCAAAGCCACCAAACACCACAGAGTGAATGGCCCCGATGCGCGCGCAGGCGAGCATGGCAAATGCGGCTTCCGGAATCATCGGCATGTAGATGAGCACGCGATCCCCCTTCTTCACACCTTCGGCGCGGAGGATGGCGGCCATGCGCTGCACTTCGGCGTGCAGTTGCCGGAAACTGTAGGTGCGCTCGGTGTCGGTTTCGGTCGACACAAAAATCAGCGCGTTCTGATCCGCACGGTCTTTCAGATGACGATCCACCGCGTTGTGGCATAGATTGATCAAACCGCCTTCAAACCATCGTGCAAACGGCGGATTGTCGTAGTTGCAGACGCGGTCGAAAGGCTTGTGCCAGTCCACCAAGGCGGCCTGCTCGCCCCAGAATGCGTCGCGGTCTTCGATGGAGCGGCGATGGAATTCGGCGTAGCCGACGGAAGCGTGCATAAAAAGTCTCCAGTTTCAGAGTTCGGATGAAGCCATCCTTTGCGCACCCGGAACAATCCGGTGACATCGCTCGCGACGCGGCCACAGCCCGCTGCGGGTCATCAATGGCTCAATCTGAATTCATAATTATGAGTACACGGCTTGCGACAGGCTGACACTGCCATCAGCCACCCCACCCTACTTAAAAAATTACTTGATCAGCGCCTGAACTTCGCGGAACAAAGGGTGGTCCGCGCCACGTAGCCATTCGAATGCCACCATTTCCGTCGTCACCAGTTCCGCGCCAGCACCGGCGAGGCGGTCAAACGCTGCATCACGGTTGCGCTCCGTGCGGGACGCACAAGCGTCGGTGACCACCCACACATCAAATTCCTGTTCGATCAGCTCCAGCGCTGTCTGAAGCAGACACACATGCGCCTCACAGCCTGCAATCACAATCGTCTGACGACCCTGCGGCGCTGCGGCGGCAGGCTTCTGCAGGTGTTTTGGAAGGCTTCGCGCGTTGCCACCCTGCTGTTTCACCACCGGGCGCAGCCAGTCGGCCAAGCCATCAGACGCTGCGCCAAAAGACGTCTTCTGCAGGGTTCTCAGGCACAGTGAACGAAGCTCGGGTGCGTTCGGCCCGAGTTTTCCGGGGCTCTGTTCGGTACCCAGCACCGGTACCTCCAACATTTGAGCCATGCGGGCCAGACGGACGGCATTGGCCAGCGCCTGCGCGCCATCCGACAAAGCTGGCAACAGGCGTTCCTGGTAATCCACGAGCACCAGCTGAGAGTCTTCAGCATCCAACAACATGCAATTCCTTTGATCAATTCTGTCTTGCGGGAACCGCATTCTCGCTGAGCGGTTCGTCGGGTGGTGCACCTGGGGGCAGCGCTGGCCCTGGTGAGCTGCTCTCACCATCAGCCCGACACCTTGACCGGGGCGCACAGGAAAAACAGATACCGTCGGCGCAAGCAATCTCACCATGCATCGGAAAATGCAACAGAATCAATTGCTTGAAGACCTTTCTTCGCTTGACTTCGCAATTCAACACCGATACCCTCGCCGGCATGATCCGTTGCATCCCCGCGCTCCTGTTGATGCTGTCAGCCGCAGCGCATGCGGCGCCAGCTCAGGAGACTTACAGTGATATGGATGCATTGCTGGCGGACAAAGGCCTGATGACGCGCCTCGGCGACCAATTGCAGCAAGCCCGGATTTCGGTATCAGACCAAGCCTCTGGCCTGGTCATCAACGCCATGGCATTTTTGGGAGTGCCCTACAAGTGGGGTGGCAACAGCTATGACACGGGCTTCGACTGCAGCGGCTTCGTGCGTGCGGTTTATGAGCAATCTGCCGGCAAGCTGCTGCCCCGCCAATCACACGAGCAAGCGGCAGCAACGCAGGAAATCGACCGCAACGACCTCAAGCCTGGCGATCTGGTTTTCTTCAACACCATGCGACGCGCCTTCAGCCATGTCGGCATTTATGTGGGCGAAGGCCGGTTCATCCATTCTCCTCGCGCCGGTGCGCATGTGCGGATGGAAGACATGAGCCTCTCTTACTGGAACAAGCGCTTCAATGGCGCGCGTCGTGTCCTGTTGGATGCTCACACCCTTGAGCCAGGGGCCAGCACAATGCGCTGAGCTGTTTCTGCTTCAAGTTTTTGCAGGGATCCCCCCTGCTCGCCTTTGATGAGGAGTGCGATTTCCAGCCACATCGGGGACCGGGCCCATCAAGCCTTTGATGGGCGCCCTCTCCACGTACCGGTCGCCACAAAAATGCTGCCCATCCAGGTGCTGTGCACCTCCAACTCCTCAAGATAGGTGGCAAGGGTGGACCAGGGCCTGTCCAGGCCGCCCATGGTGGTCACCGAGTACATCGCTGCACCCCACACAAACAGATTGACCGGCCAGGCCCATGGAGCGGCCCATTGCAAGCCAGTTGCCACCACCTTTGCGCCAGGCTTGAGGTGGCGAGTGATGTGGTCGATGGCTTCGGGCTGCTGAAGAATGTCGTGCGTGAAGTGAAAAATCGCCGCATCGGCTTGACCGTTCAATGGGGCCATATCAGCGGTCCCGTTGACCAGTCTCACACCTTTCCAGCCATGGGCTTTGACGCGGTCCCTGGCCTTGCCGAGCATTTGAGGGCACAGCTCGATACCAATAATTTTCCCCCGCTCGCCCAGGGCAGCTTTCAGGGGTTCAAAGCTCAAACCGGTGCCACAACCCACATCCAGAACCGTCTCTCCGCCCTGCAGCTGCAACCTCTTGATAGCGTCCAGGCGCAGGGGTTCAAACGGTGCCAGTTCAGCGTCGTACCCATGTGCGCGCAGCCGATACTGCTCAAGGGCGGCATCCACTTTGGGTGGGTGATGGCGCGTTGCGACACTGGTCCGCTTGGTCATGGCATGACATCCCTTTCGGCGTTCAGCATAGCCCTCAAGGGAGCACCACGCAAGGCGACGCACCAATCAGAAATTGTCAAGAAAGTACGGGCTTCCCGAGGTCCTTGCGAAGAGCAAGAAAACGCCGCTGTTTGCCCCTCATATTTGGAACTTTGACACAGAGGCTCAGTTCAGAATAGCAACAGCGCGCACAGGCCTGATCTTTGCTCTATGCTGGTGGTGCGGATGAAAGTGGTGGTATTTTTTGTTGAACACGCACAGCAAGGGTGCGGCGTTCAATGGGCATTCTGGGTGCCGAGCCCAATGCCGACCTGAAGTCTTGTTGACTCTATGGAGGTGACAGTATGGACGTGATGAGCAATTTCGCCGCCCGGTATGAGCGCACGCGGGAAGAGGTGATCTCGCTGCAGGAATACCTTGACTTGTGCAAACGTGACCCCGTGGCCTACGCCAGTGCTGCGGAACGCATGCTCAAGGCCATCGGCGATCCGCAAATGGTCGACACGCGCAACGACCCACGACTTTCGCGCATTTTCGCCAACAAGGTCATCAAGATCTACCCGGCGTTCAAGGAGTTCTACGGCATGGAGGAAGCCATCGAGCAGGTGGTTTCCTACTTCCGGCACGCTGCCCAGGGCCTGGAGGAAAAGAAACAGATCCTCTACCTTCTGGGTCCAGTTGGCGGCGGCAAGAGTTCCATCGCAGAGCGCCTGAAGCAGCTCGTCGAACATGTGCCGTTCTATGCCATCCAGGGCTCACCCGTCAACGAGACGCCTCTAGGGCTGTTTGACGCTGCGGAGGACGGTGAGATTCTGGAAAAGGAATACGGCATTCCCAGGCGCTACCTCAACCGCATTCTTTCACCCTGGGCGGTGAAGCGGCTGGAGGAATACGGCGGAGACATCCGCAAGTTCAAGGTGGTCAAGCGCTATCCGTCTGTCCTGAGGCAGATAGCGGTGGCGAAGACCGAACCGGGCGACGAGAACAACCAGGACATCTCCTCCCTGGTCGGCAAAGTCGACATCCGCAAGCTGGAGACCTTTGCGCAGGACGACCCCGACGCCTATTCCTATTCCGGCGGGCTGTGCCTGGCAAACCAGGGCTTGTTGGAGTTCGTCGAGATGTTCAAGGCGCCAATCAAGGTGCTGCATCCCCTGCTCACGGCCACCCAGGAGGGCAACTTCAAGGGAACCGAGGGCTTCGGCGCCATTCCTTTTGATGGCGTCGTGCTGGCCCACAGCAACGAGAGCGAATGGAAGGCCTTCCGCAACAACAAAAACAACGAGGCGTTCCTCGACCGCATCTACATCGTCAAGGTGCCGTACTGCCTGCGAGTTTCCGAAGAGGTCAAGATCTACGAAAAGCTGGTGCGCAACTCGTCGCTGGCCCAGGCACCGTGCGCACCCGGAACCATGCGCATGATGGCCCAACTCTCGGTGCTCACGCGGCTGAAAGAGCCCGAGAACTCCAGCATCTACAGCAAGATGCAGATCTACGACGGCGAGAACCTCAAGGACACCGACCCTAAGGCAAAATCGCTGCAGGAGTACCGCGACTACGCGGGTGTGGACGAAGGCATGAGTGGCGTTTCGACCCGCTTCGCATTCAAGATCATTTCCAAAGTCTTCAACTTCGACAGCGCGGAAGTGGCCGCCAATCCGGTGCACCTGATGTATGTGCTGGAACAACAGATCGAACGCGAACAGTTCCCTGCAGAAACCGAGCAGAAGTACATCAGCTACATCAAGGAACTGCTGGCACCCCGCTACGCGGAATTCATCGGCAAGGAAATCCAGACGGCTTACCTGGAAAGCTACAGCGAGTACGGCCAGAACATCTTCGACCGCTACGTCACCTACGCAGATTACTGGATCCAGGATCAGGAGTACCGCGACGTCGATACCGGTGAGGTGTTTGACCGCTCCTCCTTGAACAGTGAGCTGGAAAAAATCGAGAAACCCGCCGGCATCGCCAACCCGAAAGATTTCCGCAACGAAATTGTCAACTTCGTGCTGCGTGCTCGGGCTGGCAACGCGGGCAACAACCCGACCTGGACCAGCTACGAGAAGCTGCGTACCGTGATCGAAAAAAAGATGTTCTCGAACACCGAAGAACTGCTGCCTGTGATCAGCTTCAATACCAAGAGCAGCGCCGACGAGCAGAAGAAGCACGAAGATTTTGTGAGCCGCATGGTCGAAAAAGGCTACACGGCCAAGCAGGTACGTTTGTTGTGCGAGTGGTACCTGCGGGTTAGAAAGAGTTCATAGGAGCGAGTTCGCGTGGCCATCTTTCAGCAGATCATTGATCGCAGGTTGTCCGGCAAAAACAAGTCGATCGGCAACCGGGAGCGTTTTCTGCGTCGTTACCGCGGGCAGATTCAGGAAGCGGTGCGAAAAGCTGTCAGCGGCCGCAACATCCGCGAACTGGAGCAAGGCGAAGACGTGGCCTTGCCCCGTCGGGATGTGTCTGAACCCTCCTTCGGACATGCCCGAGGTGGCGACCGCGAGTTCGTGCACCCGGGCAACCGGGACTACCTGCGCGGAGACCGCATTGCACGACCACCCGGCGGGTCTGGCTCGGGCAGCGGACAGGGTGACCCCAGCGACAGCGGCACCGGCGAAGACGATTTCGTGTTTCGCCTCACGCGCGAGGAGTTCATGCGGGCCTTCTTTGATGACCTGGCATTGCCCCACCTGATCCGCACGCAACTGGCCGAAGTGCCGGAATGGAAAACCCATCGCGCGGGGTTCAGCAGCGATGGCACACCCAACAACCTGCATGTGGTGCGCTCCATGCGGGGGGCGCTGGCCCGCCGGATCGCATTGGGCGGCGAACCGCGCAAGGAACTGCATCGGCTGGAAGCCCACCTGCTGCACCTGCAGAAACACGAACCCAAGACGCAAGCCCTGCTGAATGAAATTCTCGAAACCGAAGAAGCGATTGAGGCGCTGCGCAAGAACGTGCGCCACGTGCCCTTCATCGACCCCATCGACCTGCGCTACCGCAACCGGGTGAAGACGCCCATTCCCAGCGCCAAGGCGGTGATGTTCTGCTTGATGGACGTCTCAGGGTCGATGGACGAGCCACGCAAGGACATGTCCAAGCGTTTCTTCATGTTGCTCTATCTGTTCCTCACCAAGCACTACGAAAAAATCGATCTGGTGTTTCTGCGCCATCACACCCAGGCACAGGAAGTCAACGAAGAGGAGTTCTTCCGCGCCACCGAAACGGGAGGCACCGTGGTCTCCAGCGTGTTGCTGCTCATGGATGAAATCATCCGCGCACGCTACCCCAGCGGAGAATGGAACATCTATGGCGCGCAGGCCAGCGATGGCGACAACTGGCACCAGGACAGTGGTCGTTGTCGCGAGCTGCTGTCTGACCGGATTCTCCCGCTGGTTCGCTATTTCGCCTATGTGCAGGTGGCCGATCCCGAACAAAACCTCTGGCAGGAATACACCCAGCTGCTGGAGAGTCGCCGCAACTTCGCGATGCGCAAGGTGGCAGCCCCTGAGGACATCTACCCGGTGTTCCGCGATCTGTTCAAGAAGAGAGAGGTCGCCACATGACACAAGCGCTGTCTGAACCTCGTGCCACCCAGCCCTTGCCCAGCCCATCGGACTGGACTTTCGACCTGATCGAGACCTACCATGCCGAGATCGCAAAAACCGCGCGCAGCTTCGGCCTGGACGTCTATCCGAACCAGCTGGAGGTGATCACGGCCGAACAGATGATGGACGCCTATTCCAGCGTCGGCATGCCCATGCTGTACCGGCACTGGTCGTATGGCAAACAGTTCATCACCACAGAGAAGAACTACCGGCGCGGCCACATGGGCCTGGCCTATGAAATCGTCATCAATTCCGACCCCTGCATTGCCTATCTGATGGAGGAAAACACGATGGCCATGCAGGCGCTTGTGATTGCCCATGCGGCCTACGGGCACAACAGCTTTTTCAAGGGCAACTACCTCTTTCGCATGTGGACCGATGCCTCTTCCATCATTGACTACCTGGTCTATGCACGCCACTACATCGCCGAATGCGAGGAACGCCACGGCATGGAGGCCGTCGAAGAGATCCTCGACTCCTGTCACGCCTTGATGGATCATGGCGTCGACCGGTACCGGCGGCCCCAGAAGCGCTCGCTGGCACAAGAAGGCGCGCAGCGCGAAGAGCGAGAGAGGCACCTTCAGCAGCAGGTGAATGACCTCTGGAGAACCCTCCCACGCCGCGAGGGCCAAGGCACAGAAGCCAGCACGTCGCGGCGCTTCCCTGAAGAGCCACAGGAGAACATTCTCTATTTCATTGAGAAGAATGCCGCCCTGCTCGAACCCTGGCAACGTGAGGTGGTGCGCATCGTGAGAAAGGTCGCCCAGTACTTTTATCCCCAGCGCCAGACACAGGTCATGAATGAAGGCTGGGCCACCTTCTGGCACTACACCTTGCTCAACACCATGTACGACCGGGGCCTCTTGGCCGATGGTTTCATGATGGAATGGCTGAGTTCACACACCAGTGTGATCTTCCAACCGCCCGTGGGTCACCGCGCTTACAGCGGCATCAATCCCTACGCGCTCGGCTTCGCCATGTTCACCGACCTGCGCCGCATCTGCGAGAACCCCACCGAAGAAGACCGTCGGTGGTTTCCCGACATTGCTGGCAGCGACTGGCTCAAGACACTGGACCATGCCATGCGCAATTACAAGGACGAAAGCTTCGTCGGCCAGTTTCTCAGCCCCAAAGTGATGCGGGACTTCCGTCTGTTCGCGATTCATGACGATGAGAAGGCGCCCGAGCTCGAAGTGTCGGCCATTCATGACGACAGTGGCTACCGTGCGCTGCGCGAATCGCTGTCGCACCAGTACGACATCGGCAGCAGAGAACCCGATATTCAGGTCTGGAACGTCAATGTCCGCGGGGACCGTGCCTTGACACTGCGCCACACCCAGCGCAATGGCATACCCATGAACGAGGCCACCGATGAAGTCCTCAAACACGTGGCACGTCTGTGGGGATTCGACGTGCACTTGGAAAGTGTGGACAGCAGCGGTGTCGTGCGCCGGAGTTGGCAGGTGCCCGCACCAACGCATCACCACTGACCGCCTGGTCCAGAAACGAAAAAGCCCGGAACCTTGCGATTCCGGGCTTTCAGTAGTTGGTCGGCGTGGCGGGATTCGAACTCGCGACCCCTTGCACCCCATGCAAGTGCGCTACCAGGCTGCGCTACACGCCGACAAGCCTCAAATTATAGCTTGCAATACTCGGGTTTCAGACTTGGTGCCTCAGGAGTTCGCGAATTTCAAGCAACTCTCTGCGCACCTCGTGAACGAGTGAAAAGCTCGCGCCGTTTTTTGCCCCCGATTCCAGTTGGTTATGAAGTTGAGCAGGCATGACCGGATCATCGCTTTCACTCCCGCCATTGACCGTCAGCTCGATGACTTCGATGGGCGCACTTTCATCGTGACGCCGCTGCTCCCGCTCAGCCTGCACAATCTCCTGTAATTTGTTACGAGCGCCGCTGATGGTAAATCCCTGGTCGTACAGGAGTTCTCGGATGCGGCGAATCATGAGCACCTCATGGTGCTGGTAATAGCGGCGGTTGCCTCGTCGCTTCATCGGGCGCAGCTGCGTGAACTCCTGCTCCCAATACCTGAGAACGTGTGGCTTGACTCCGCACAGATCCCCCACTTCGCCAATGGTGAAATAGCGTTTGGCTGGAATGGATGGGAGCGTTTTTTCCATGAAAATCAAGGCGGTACGGACCGAACCTTGAAATTTACTCTAACACAGCCCATCGTGTGCAGAGGCTGGCAAAAATGTCCCAAAAGTGTTGCAAACGGCATGCTCTGCCGACTTTTCAATGCAACCAACCGCATTTTTTGGGTAGACAGACCCGCGCAGAGCCCACTACGGTCGAAATCGTTCGGCGTTGTTGGGCTAGCCGCCAATGACAGCAGTTTGCACCTGTTCCTTGAGTTTGGGGCTGGCGTGAAATGTGACGACTCTGCGTGCATCGATGTTCACCGGCTCCCCCGTGCGTGGATTGCGCCCAGGACGAGCCGCCTTGGTTCGGATCTGGAAATTGCCGAAACCGGAGATCTTGACGTCATTGCCATCCACCAGACTGTCTGTCACCAGATCGAAAAATGCGTCAATCATGTCTTTTGACTCGCGCTTATTCAGACCTATCTGGTCGAACAGCATCTCTGCCAACTGGGCTTTGGTCAGTGCGGGTGTTTCCAGACTTTCAACAGCTAGCTCCATGCGGGACTCCTCCATCCTCTCGATCCGTCAATCATGCGCGAAGTCGCGCCGCCACCCGCCTCTGTAGCGAGTCCAGCACCGATTTCACATTGGCTTCAATCGCCTCGTCGGTCAGTGTAGCGTCGTCGCGCTTGAGCACCAGTCGCACCGCTAGGCTTTTTTCGTCTTCGGCCAGCCCTGCCGGCATCGAACCCTCTGCTGCCGACTGTTTTTTGGGGCGGTACACGTCAAAAAGCAAAGCGTCGTGCAACCAGGGACTTTGGGCCGCATGTATGGCTTCCATGATGGCAGCATGCGTCACGCTTTCCTTGACCACGATGGCCAGATCACGCTGGACCGATTGATAGCGACTCACAGGCAGATAGGCGGGAACCTGTCTGGCGAGCACTGCATTCAGATCCAGTTCGAACAGGACAGGCGCAAGCGGCAGCTCGTACGCCTGACGCCACCGAGGGTGCAGCTCTCCCACGTGGCCAATGCATTGTTCGTTCAACCAAATGGCCGCGCTCCTGCCTGGATGCAAAGCAGGGTGTTCGCAGACGCGAAATTCAGGCGTCCAAGGCGCGAGCAGTGCCTGAACGTCTCCCTTTGCGTCGAAGAAATCGACCACGCGTTCTGGCACGCCCCACTGCAAGGCCTCGACTGAGCCAAAAGCAAGGCCTGCGACATGCATCGGCTGGTCAAATCCCGCCACGCTCGTGTCGCTGTCAACAACTGATGTGTCTTTTCGAAACACGCGGCCAACTTCGAACAGGCGAACGCGTTCTGCACGGCGATCGAGGTTGAACTTGAGCACCGAGACCAGGCTGCCGATCAGCGATGAACGCATGACGCTCATCTGGCTGGCAATGGGGTTGAGCAGGCGGATCGGATCGGCGTTGCCAGCCAGTTCGCGCTCCCAGCGCTCTTCCACGAAGCTGAAATTGATGGTCTCCTGATACCCGAGCTGGGCCAACAGTCGGCGGACAGCGAAGGGACCACGCTTGGTCTCCGGCCGAATTTTGGCTGTGATCGGTGCCAGCGGCGGCGTGTCGGGCAACGCGTTGTAGCCCACCACGCGCGCCACCTCCTCGATCAGGTCCTCCTCGATCTGGATGTCGAAACGATGAGCAGGCGGCGTGACCGTGATGGTCCCGTCGCCCTCTTCGAGTGCCAGTCCCAGGCGGCGCAAGGCATCCACGCACTGCGTTTGCGTGAGCGGCATGCCAATCACTTTGACTGCACGAGCCACACGCAGGGTCACAGGCTGGGACACCGGCATGTTGACCACATGGTCATCGATCGGCCCCACCTGTCCGCCGCAAATATCGAGCACCAGTTGCGTGATGCGCTCAACGTGCTCGACGGTGGTCGAGGGGTCGACGCCGCGCTCGAACCGGTGACCGGCATCGGTGGAGAAGTTGTAGCGGCGCGAACGCCCGGCAATCGACTTGGGCCACCAAAAGGCCGCCTCGATGTAGATGTTCTGTGTGTCGTCGGACACCGCGGTCGAGTCGCCGCCCATGATGCCGGCCAGCGACTCCACGGATTGATCGTCAGCAATGACGCCGACCTGAGCATCCACCGACACGGTGTTGCCGTTGAGCAGCTTGAGCGTCTCACCCTCGCGACCCCAGCGCACCTGCAGGCTGCCGTGGATCTTGTCGAGGTCAAAGATGTGCGAGGGACGACCCAGCTCGAACATGACGTAGTTGGAAATGTCCACGAGCGGGGAAACGCTGCGCTGACCACAACGCACCAGGCGATCGACCATCCAGGCGGGCGTGGCGGCGCGGGTATTGACACCCCGCACGATGCGCCCGGTGAAGCGGCCGCAGAGGTCAGGCGCTTTCACCGACACAGGCAGCCGGTCCTGCAGGGACACGGCAACGGCCGGGAATGCGGGCTCTGTCAACGGCGTGCCCGTGAGTGCGGACACTTCGCGCGCGATGCCGTAGACGCTCAGGCAGTGCGCAAGATTGGGTGTGAGCTTGAGAGTGAACAGCATGTCATCCAGCTGCAGCTGCTCACGGATGCTGCGGCCCACCAACGCATCGGCAGGCAACTCCAATAAACCGCCGTGGTCTTCGCTCAGCTTGAGTTCACGGGCAGAGCACAGCATGCCCTGACTTTCGACGCCGCGCAGTTGCCCCAGCTTGATCACGAACGGCTTGCCGTCGTCGCCCGGTGGCAACTCGGCGCCCACCAATGCGCAAGGCACTTTGATACCCACGCGCGCATTCGGTGCGCCACACACGATGTTGAGCAGGCTGCCCTGCCCCACGTCCACTTGGCACACGCGCAGGCGATCGGCATTGGGATGTTGCTCGGCCGACTTGATCTCGCCCACAACGATATGGGAAAAAGGCGGTGCCACCGGTTGCAGTTCTTCCACTTCCAGGCCGGCCATGGTCAGGGTGTCGGCCAGTTGTTGACTGGTCAGGGGCGGGTTGCAGAAGGCACGAAGCCAGGATTCGGGAAATTGCATGAAGCGACTCAGTACGTAAGCACAGCAAAGGCGTGGGTTCGGCTTGCAGCAGTCCCGGCATGGACTGGCTGCTGGTGACCCATCGAAGGGATGACGCCAAACGGCGCGGGGATGAACATGCGTTATCGGAACTGACTGAGGAAGCGCACGTCGCCATCGAAGAACAGGCGCAGGTCGTTCACGCCGTAGCGCAGCATGGTCAGGCGGTCAGGCCCCATGCCAAAGGCAAAGCCGATATAGCGCTCGGGATCCAGGCCCATGTTGCGCACCACGTTAGGGTGCACCTGCCCTGAGCCCGCCACTTCCAGCCAGCGACCCGCCAGTGGTCCCTCCTGAAACTGAATGTCAATTTCCGCACTGGGCTCGGTGAAGGGGAAAAAACTAGGCCGAAAACGCAGCACAAGATCTTCCGATTCGAAGAAAGTGCGGCAGAAATCGGTAAAGACAAACTTCAGATCCTTGAAGCTGACGTTCTCGCCAATCCACAGGCCCTCACATTGGTGGAACATCGGTGAGTGCGTGGCATCGCTGTCCACTCGATAGGTGCGACCCGGAGCGATGACACGAATCTCTGGCATGGAAAAAGAGCCCCCACGGCCCGACGGCGAATCCTGCCCGGCCTCCCACTGAGCTTTGTAGCGTTTGACGTGCTGCACGGCATGGCGAATCTGCATCGGACTGGTGTGCGTCCGCAGCAGGTTGGGCGCTTTTTCGCTCCCACCCTCCACATAGAAGGTGTCGTGCATGGAACGAGCCGGGTGATCTTCAGGCGTGTTGAGCGCGGTGAAGTTGAACCAGTCGGACTCGATCTCTGGACCCTCTGCGACCTCGAAACCCATGGAGCCGAAGATCGCCTCGATGCGCTCCAGGGTAAGGCTCACCGGGTGCAAACCGCCCTGCCCGCGCTGGCGCCCTGGCAAGGTCACATCCAGAGCCTCAGCTTTGAGCTGGACATGCAGCTCTGCGTCGGCCAGTGCCCGGCGGCGCTCGGTCAGAGCTGCCTCGATGGCCTGCTTGGCCAGGTTGATCGCGGCACCACGGGTCTTTTTTTCCTCCACCGAAAGGGCGGCCATGCCCTTCATCAACTCGGTGATGCGGCCGGTCTTTCCCAGGTACTGGGCCTTGACGTTTTCCAGTTCGGCAGGTGTGATGGCTTGCGCAAACCCTGTGCGGGCATTGTCAACCAGTGCGTCCAACTCGTTCATGTGTGTACTTGAAATCGATGCAAACAAAAAAGGGGCTGAAGCCACCGAGGGAATTTCCCTCAAGCCTCAACCCCTTTGAGCGACCGGGGAGCACCGGAGTGCATCCCTGCCGTGAATCAAGCGGCCAGCTTGGCTTTGACTTGCTCCACGATGCTGCCGAAGGCAGCCGGATCGTTCACGGCCAGATCGGCCAGCACCTTGCGGTCGATTTCGATCGAAGCCTTCTTCAGACCGTTGGCGAATTGGCTGTAGGTCAGGCCGCATGCGCGAGCACCGGCATTGATACGGGCAATCCACAACTGACGGAAGACGCGCTTCTTGGTACGGCGATCACGGTAGGCATATTGCCCAGCCTTCATCACCGCCTGTTTGGCGATGCGGAAGACGTTACCGCGACGGCCGCGGAAACCTTTGGCCAGAGCCAGTACTTTTTTGTGTCGGGCGCGAGCCGTGACACCACGTTTGACGCGAGGCATGTGTGTTCTCCTGTTCGTCGGTGATCAAATACCCATGCCGGGCAGCATCTGCGCCATGTGACCCATATTGGTCTCATGCACAGTGACTGCTCCACGCAAGTGGCGCTTGTTCTTGGTGGTCTTCTTGGTCAGGATGTGACGTTTGAAGGCTTGACCGCGCTTGACGGTGCCACCGGGACGAACGCGAAAACGCTTCTTCGCGCTGCTCTTGGTCTTCATTTTGGGCATATGCATGCTCCTTTTCATTTGTGCTCGTGAGGCGCCGCGAACCTTCCGCGGACTTGTTGGCCCCGAGCCACTTTTTGAGGAAACCCTTTCGGCCTTCCCATTCGGTAACCGGCCTTACGGCCGGCACCTCAGGCCAGCAGGAGACTACCCTGCCCGCCCAATCTCTTCTTCATCAAGCCGCCGGTTTCTCTGCCACCGGCTCTGCTGCTGCCTTTGCCGCTCCCCCGCCGGCCTTCTTGCGCCCGGGCGCGATCATCATGATCATCTGGCGCCCTTCGAGCTTGGGAAACTGCTCCACCACAATGGAGTCCGCCAGCTCATCACGAATCCGGTTCAGCAAGGCCAAGCCCAGTTCCTGGTGCGTGATCTCGCGGCCCCGAAAGCGCAGCGTGATCTTGCATTTGTCGCCATCGTCCAAGAAGCGACGGATGTTGCGCATCTTGATGTTGTAGTCGCCATCGTCGGTACCTGGCCGGAACTTGACTTCCTTGATCTCGATGACCGTTTGTTTAGCTTTCGCCTCGGCGGCCTTCTTTTGCTCCTGGTACTTGAACTTGCCGTAGTCCATCAGACGACACACCGGAGGGATGGCCGTGGCCGCAATTTCGACCAAGTCCACATCCAGTTCACCGGCCATGCGCAGCGCTTCTTGCAGACTGACGATTCCCAGTGGTTCATTCTCGGGTCCGTTGAGGCGAACCTCGGGAGCCATGATTTCACGGTTCAATCTGTGCGCGCGCTCTTCACGTTGGCGGCGGTCGCGAAAGTTGGTAGCTATGGCGAAATCCTTTATGTGGGCAAAACAATGTAAGTGGCGACCATTCTGGTCGCCTTCATGCACACGCAGAGTGCCGCAGCAGCGGGGGCATCAACCGGAGTGTTTGATATCAAACTTTGGATGAAACGTCTGCCGCAATGAGTTTGGAAAAGGCTTCCAGCGGCATGACACCGAGGTCTTTGTTACCCCGAGCCCGCACAGCCACGGCGCCAGCTTCTTTTTCCTTGTCGCCCACGACCAGGATAAAAGGCAGCTTTTGCAACGCGTGCTCCCGTATTTTATACGTGATTTTCTCGTTGCGCAGGTCGGTCACCACCCTAAGCCCTTGATTTTGCAACGCTTTGGCGATTTCACGACAGTATTCGGCCTGTGCATCGGTGATATTGAGCACCGCCACCTGCACCGGAGCCAGCCAAGTCGGCAGCGCGCCCGCGTGTTCCTCGATCAGGATGCCGATGAACCGTTCCAGGCTACCCACGATGGCGCGATGAAGCATCACAGGCCGGTGACGCGCACCGTCTTCGCCCACGTACTCGGCATCCAGGCGCTCCGGCATGGAGAAATCCACCTGCATGGTGCCGCATTGCCACTGCCGACCGATGGCATCCTTCAGCGTGTACTCGATCTTCGGTCCGTAAAAAGCCCCATCGCCCGGCGCGATCTCGAACTCGCACCCGGAAGCACGCAGGCTTTCCATCAGCGCGTGTTCGGCCTTGTCCCAGACCTCGTCGGAGCCAATGCGAGCGTCCGGCCTGGTCGCTACCTTGTAGATGATGTTCTTGAAGCCGAAATCGGCATACACCTTTTGCAGCAGCGTGGTGTAGGCCAGGCATTCGGGCAGGATCTGCTCTTCGGTGCAGAAAATATGGCCATCGTCCTGCGTGAACCCGCGCACTCGCATGATGCCGTGCAGGCCGCCACTGGGTTCGTTGCGGTGGCATTGGCCAAACTCACCGTACCGCAGCGGCAAATCCCGGTAGCTCTTGATGCCCTGCTTGTAGATCAGGATGTGACCGGGGCAGTTCATGGGCTTCAAGGCATAGTCGCGCTTTTCGCTCTCGGTCGTGAACATGGCATCGCGGTACTTGTCCCAATGGCCAGTCTTCTCCCACAGCGACTTGTCGATGATCTGCGGGCCCTTGACCTCCTGGTAGCCGTTGTCGCGGTAGACGCGGCGCATGTACTGCTCCACCTCTTGCCACAGCGTCCATCCCTTGGGATGCCAGAACACCAGCCCGGGGGCGTGCTCATCCAAGTGAAACAGGTCGAGTTCGCGGCCCAACTTGCGATGGTCGCGCTTCTCGGCCTCTTCAATCATGGTCAGGTGCTGTTGCAACTCGTCCTTGGTGGCCCAGGCCGTGCCATAGATGCGCTGCAACATTTCATTGCGATGGTCGCCGCGCCAGTAGGCGCCGGCCACCTTCATGAGCTTGAAGTGCTTGAGCTTGCCCGTGCTGGGCACATGGGGGCCGCGGCACAGGTCTTCAAACGCGCCTTCGCGGTACAGCGACACATCTTCGTTGCTCGGGATGCTGGCGATGATTTCGGCCTTGTAGTGCTCGCCCATGCCCTTGAAATACGCGACCGCCTCATCACGCGGCAGCACGCGGCGCATCACGGGCTCGTCTTTCGCTGCCAGCTCCGTCATGCGTTTCTCGATCGCCACCAGATCTTCTGGCGTGAAGGGACGCTTGTACGAGAAATCGTAAAAGAAGCCGTGCTCGATCACGGGGCCGATGGTCACTTGGGCATCAGGGAACAGTTCCTTGACCGCATAAGCCAACAGGTGGGCGGTGGAGTGCCGGATCACCTCCAGACCGTCAGGATCCTTCGCGGTGACGATGGACAGCGGACTGTCCTGCGTGATGAGAAAACTGGTGTCGACCACTTTGCCGTCAATCTTGCCGGCCAGCGCAGCCTTGGCCAGACCGGAGCCGATGGAGGCCGCCACTTCGGCAACCGTGACCGGGCCGGGGAATTCGCGTTGGGAACCGTCGGGGAGCGTGATGTGCAACATGGGGAGTCCAGAAAACAAAAAAGCGCGGCAGGGGCCGCGCTGGTGTGGGTACGAAAGAAATCGGGCAGGCGCGAACTGCAGGCCTTAGGCGGCCTTGAAGGTGCTCTCCTGAGTTCGCGGTGTCATAACCAGATTGCCTTTCTCGCTCTTGCTGATTCGAAGAGCCGAAATTTTCCCACAAAAAACCGGTCGCCGCGAGCTTGCAGGCGGTCGACTTTGTACAAGACGCTGGATCGCGCGACAGCCCCGATGGCGGAAATGGCCAGGAACGCCAATTGCCAGCCAAACACATGTACTTTCTGAAAGGCAGACAATGACATCCACTACCAAAAGCCCCAGCGATCTCTGGAAGATGATCAAGGACATCAAATTCGGCATGTTCACCACAAAACATCATGGGGGTGAACATACGGGTCACCTGCATTCGCGGCCCATGACCACCCAGAACAATAATTTTGATGACGGCAAGCTGTGGTTTTTTATGTCACGTTCAAGCGGCCCTGTTGAGGACCTTGTCGCGGATCCCATCATCAATGTGAGCTACGCAGAGCCAGATGACGATACCTACGTCTCGGTCTCAGGCACCGCGAAGCTTGTCAATGATGTCGAGCAGGCCCGCGCTTTGTGGAGCAAAGCCGCCGATGCGTGGTTCTCCGGGCCTGAAGACCCGGACCTGGCCTTGGTGGCGGTGACAGTGCAGCATGCGCATTACTGGGACGTCAAAGAGAACAAGTTGACACAGCTGTTGGTCATGGCCAAAGCTGCGATCACGGGCAAAGAGCCGGAGCTCGGCGAGTCAGGGGAAACGAGCTTGAGAGGTTCGTGAGTGCGGCACTTCTTTTCCTTCGCTCCAACAGGAACGCCACCCCGCAGGGTGGCGTTTTGTCTTCCTCTAACCTCTGCGGACTTGTTTGATCAGTGGAACTGTTCTTCTTCCGTCGATCCTGTGAGCGCCTTGACTGAAGAAGAGCCGCCCTGAATCACGGTGGTGACGTCATCGAAGTAGCCGGCACCGACTTCCTGCTGGTGGGAAACGAAGGTGTAGCCCTTCTCGCGCGCGGCGAACTCGGGTTCCTGCACCATCTCCGTGTAGTGCTTCATGCCTTCACCTCGGGCGTAGGCATGGGCAAACTGGAAGGTGTTGAACCAGTTGATGTGAATGCCGGCCAGCGTGATGAACTGGTACTTGTAGCCCAGTGCGGCCAGGTCTTCCTGGAACGAGGCGATCTGCTTGTCGTTGAGGTTCTTCTTCCAGTTGAAGGAAGGCGAGCAGTTGTACGACAGCAGCTTGCCGGGGCATGCAGCCTGCACGGCCTGGGCGAACTCGCGGGCGAAACCGATATCGGGCACGCCGGTCTCGCACCACACCAGGTCGGCGTAAGGTGCATAGGCGATGCCACGGCTGATGGCTTGCTCCAGGCCGTTCTTGACGCGGTAGAAGCCTTCCTGCGTGCGCTCGCCGGTGAGGAAGGGTTTGTCGTTGGCGTCGTGGTCGCTGGTGATCAGGTTGGCGGCTTCAGCATCGGTGCGGGCCAGCACGATGGTGGACACACCCATCACGTCAGCAGCAAAGCGCGCGGCGATCAGCTTTTCGCAGGCTTCCTGCGTGGGCACGAGCACCTTGCCTCCCATGTGGCCGCATTTCTTCACGGCGGCCAGTTGGTCTTCGAAGTGCACGCCGGCAGCGCCGGCGGCGATCATGTTCTTCATCAACTCAAAGGCGTTGAGCACGCCGCCGAAGCCGGCTTCAGCATCGGCCACGATGGGCAGGAAGTAGTCGATGAATTCCGGACTGCCTGGCTCGATGCCACGGCCCCACTGGATTTCGTCGGCGCGCTTGAAGGTGTTGTTGATGCGGCGGACCATGGTGGGCACCGAGTCGTAGGCATACAGCGACTGGTCGGGGTACATGGTCTCGCTGGTGTTGCCGTCGGCGGCCACCTGCCAGCCCGACAGGTACACCGCCTCCAGGCCGGCCTTGGCCTGCTGCATGGCCTGACCGGCAGAAATCGCGCCGAAGGCGTTCACATAGCCCTTCTTGGCGCCGCCATTGACCTTGTCCCACAGCTTTTCGGCACCACGCTTGGCCAGGGTGTGCTCGATTTGCATGCTGCCGCGCAGGCGCACCACGTCGGCTGCAGAGTAGCCGCGCTTGACGCCTTTCCAGCGGGGGTTGGTCGCCCAGTCTTTTTCCAGGGCTTCGATTTGCTGTGCGCGGCTCAGTTGCTCGTTGAAGGATTGAGGCATGGAGTGCTCCGTGAGGTTGAGGTGGGAGGGTCGACTGACCGCTCTGCTAAAGCGATCCCGATGCGACAACTTTAAGTCTTATAGAAGACTTTGTACAGCTCTTGTATCTTATACAAGACATATATTTTTTGCTTTTAATTCAATGGTCTTTTGACATGATTCCTCATTACAAAATCTTTTCTCTCATATCAAGAAAATATTCTGCGCTGCACCATTTTCAAATTTCATATTGAAAAACCAATTTTTCTTATTACGGAATTCGGCAACCTTCCATCAGCCGCAGACCTGTTCTTGGAAGACGCCTCCCCCATGGAGCAGCAGAAGATGGCCCGCTCGCTTCGTTGAGGCATGATTCACGACCTGTGCCTACCGTTCAACATTTCTTCTGATTACCTATGAGTCGCTGGTGGGCCTACGCATGCCTTGGTCTGAGCATGTCTCTTGTTGGCAGCTACGTGGCACTCTCCAAACCACTGGTTCTCGTGTTCCCCGTCTTCTTGCTTGCATGGTTGCGCTTCGGCATCGGCGGTCTGGCCATGTGGCGCTGGTTGAAAAAGCCGGCAGATGAACCTCGGCTATCGCCACACACCCGGAAACTGCTGTTTCTGGAGTCGTTTCTGGGCAACTTCATGTTTTCAATCTGCATGTTGTTTGGCGTGAGCATGACGACCGCTGTGGCCGCCGGGGTGGTGATGTCCTCCATCCCGGCGATGGTGGCGCTTCTGAGCTGGCTGTTCCTCAAAGAACGTATCGGCCGTCGCAGCGCAGCAGGCATCGCATGTGCAGCGATCGGAATCGGCCTGTTCTCGCTTCAAAAAGGGGGCGCAACCCCTGCCGCCACGCCCGAGGCGCCTGCCTTGTTCGGTATGGACCGCGCGTTGTTGGGCAATTTGTTGGTGTTCGCGGCCGTGGTGTGCGAAGCTGCCTATGTGGTGATCGGAAAGCGCCTCACGGATGGGCTGGGACCCAAACGCATTTCAGCCATCATCAACCTGTGGGGGTTCGCACTGGTGACCCCCTTGGGCGTGTGGGCGGCAATGCGTTTTGACTTCAGTGCCGTCAGCCTTCCGGTCTGGGGCCTGCTGGTGTTCTATGGACTCGCGGCCAGTGTATGGACAGTTTGGTTGTGGATGACCGGGTTGAAGGGGGTGCCTGCGTCTCAGGCAGGTGTGTTCTCCGTGATGCTGCCCATCAGCGCGGCGACCATCGGGGTGCTGTTCATGGGAGAGCGCCTCACCAGTGTTCAACTCGTGGCGTTTGGCATCGCCTTGCTGGGCTTGGTGCTGGCCACCCTGCCCGCCCGGCGCTCCCGCCTGTCACGCACACCATAGACCGGTGGGGTCCGTGATGCCCATCCACAGGGCCCAGCCGGATGTGGCGGCCAAGGCCAGACCTGCCAGTCGAATGCCCCAGGCACCCGTGCCTGCTTGGCGCAGGCGCAACAGCAACCAGGGACCTGCGGTCAAGGAGATTGAGGTCCCCAGAGAGAACAGCGCCATGATCGCCGCGCCCTCCAGAGCATTGGCCGACAGCGATGCCACCAGCAGCGCCGAATACAGAAGTCCACATGGCATCAGCGCCCATGCCACACCCAGTACCACCGGGGCGCGCGGCCCCATGCGGACAAGTGCCGGGCGGGCTTTGCGCCAGACGTTCTGACCCAGCGTCTCGATCCAGACGGGTTGCCTGGCCTGCCACATCAGCACGGCCCCCAGCAGGAGTGCCGCGACGTGAAACATCGTCCAGACAGGGCGAACGACGGCTGTGTTGGTGCCCAACCAGGCAAGTCCCTGAACGGAACCGGCGGCAAATGCCCCCACCAGGGCATAACCCAGCATGCGACTGAGTTGAAAAGTCAACAGGGCTCTGGTGCCCCGATCACCAGCAGCGCGCCCAATACCAGCGCAGGCTGCGCCACACATGACCACGCAGTGGGGTCCGCCCACCAGGCCCATGAACAGAGCCGTGATCGCCATCGAAGTTTGCATGCCTGTCAATGTAGCAGTGGCGCGCCGTATCCGCTCAGATGATCTTGGAGAACCTGGCCCGATCCCGATCGACCTGCAAATTCCTGTCAAACACCATGGCAATGGCGCGCACAAGATACCACCCCGTGGACGTGACCTGCACACCGCTGTCGTCTATCGTCACCAGGCCGTGGTTGGCCAGCTCGGCCAGCACTTCCAGCTCGCGAGCGAAGTAGGTCTTGAAATCGATGAGGTGACCCAGTTCGACCGACTCAAAGAGCAACTGGCCCTGGCACATGATCGACATGATCACGCAGCGTCGCAGCAGATCGTCGCGAGAAAGCGCAAGCCCCCGAACAATGGGGAGTCGGCCTTGGTCCAGACTGTCGTAGTACTCCTCCAGCGTCTTGGCATTCTGGCTGTAGGTGGCGCCAATGCGGCCAATGGCCGACACGCCCAGGGCAATCAGGTCGCAGTCGGGTTGCGTGCTGTAGCCTTGAAAATTACGATGCAAGCGCCCCTGCCGCTTGGCCACAGCAAGCGCATCGGTAGGCAAAGCAAAGTGGTCCATGCCCACGTACACATAACCACCGCCCACCAGACTGTCGAGCGAAGCCGAGAGCATGGCCAGTTTGTCTCTGGGGCTGGGCAACTCGGCCGCCAGGATCCGACGTTGAGGCTTGAAGCGCGCAGGCAGATGGGCGTAGGCATACAGCGCAATGCGGTCGGGCCGCAGTTCGTTGACCTGGGCCAGCGTGCGTGCGAACGACTCCGGCGTTTGAAGCGGCAAGCCGTAGATCAGGTCGACGTTGATCGACTCGAAACCGATCTTTCGCGCGCTCTGGACCAGGGAGAACACCTGCTCGGCTGGCTGCACCCGGTGCACCGCTTTCTGAACAGCAGGGTCAAAATCCTGCACGCCAAAGCTCAGCCGATTGAAACCCAGGCGCGCGAGGGTCTGCAAGCGCTCTTCGGTGACGGTGCGTGGATCGACCTCGATCGAGTACTCTCCGCCTGGCACCAATGTGAAATGGCGCCGTATCATGCTCATCAGGTCTTCTAGCTCGGCGTCTGACAGGAAGGTGGGGGTGCCACCACCCAGATGCAGTTGGGAAACGCTGTGACCTTGGCCAAAATGCTGCACCTGCAGCTCCATTTCACGCGAGAGGTAACGCAGGTATTCTGCGGCGCGCTCATGGTGCTTGGTGATGACCTTGTTGCAGGCGCAGTAGTAGCACACCGACTCGCAGAACGGCACGTGGACGTAGAGGGAAAGCGGCAGCGCCATCGAGCCCGCGCGGCGCTGCTCAAGCGCCTGGATGTAGTCTTGTTCAGTGAAGGCTTCGACAAACCGGTCCGCAGTGGGGTACGAGGTGTAGCGCGGCCCCGGCACATCGAAGCGGCTGAGCAATTCAGGGGATACAACGTGACTCACGGACAAACCTCCAATTCAGTGGAGTGAATGTGCATCAAGCCGAGCCAAGGGCCTTTGATGTTGATCAAGCCCACTGAGCTTTCGTTCTCCCCGCCCTGGCAAGTGCCCGCCTCCGGCATCTCTCTCGACAGAGGTTCTCTCAATGGGTTAAGCTAGGTTCGAAAAGGATAGGAAACCATGGACGCACAGAGTATCAAAGTCGCTTGTTCCAACTGCAACCTGCGCGAGTTGTGTCTGCCGATGGGTCTGAACTCGGCGGAGATGAGCAAGCTTGATGACGTGATTTCCACCCGGCGCCGGGTCAAGCGGGGAGCCGCACTTTTCAGCACCGGTGAGCGCTTCACTTCGTTGTATGCGGTGCGCTCAGGATTTTTTAAAACTTGCGTGACCACCGCCGACGGTCGCGATCAAGTCACCGGTTTTCAGATGACTGGCGAGATCATCGGACTTGACGGCATCGTGAGCGATCACCATTCCTGTGACGCCATTGCCCTGGAGGACGCCGAGGTCTGCGTGATGCCATTCGATCAGGTGGAAGAGCTATCGCGCGAGTTCACCACTTTGCAGCACCACGTGCACAAGATCATGAGCCGTGAGATCGTTCGTGATCACAGCGTGATGTTGCTGCTTGGAAGCATGCGGGCAGACGAGCGTCTTGCGGCTTTTTTGCTCAACCTGGTTCAGCGTCTGCATGCCCGCGGTTTCTCGCAGTCGGAGTTGATCCTGCGAATGACGCGAGAGGAAATTGGCAGCTACCTCGGCATGAAGCTGGAGACGGTGAGCCGCACCTTCTCCAAGTTTGTGGAAGACGGGATCATTGACGTCAAGCAGCGCTATGTACACATCAAGAGCACCGAAGGTCTCAAGGAAATCGTGAATTCACAGAACTGCCGGTGATCACGGCTGGACGCTGGCATGCCAGCGCAGCAACCAATGCCCCGCATGGCCATCTGTCCGGCGGGGCTTTTTTTTGATTACGGCGTCACCCGCACTCAGCAACCACCCCGAGCGCAATCTTCAGGCCGCTGGTCTTCAGGCACCGGGCACCGGTTGACTTCGAAGGGGGAAATGGCAAGCAAGGTCGTCAAGGCGCTGGAGACCATGGTGGCACCCCAGAACACGAAGAACGCCATCGTATAGACCGCCTCACGCGAAAACGCCAGCGGCGCGCCAAACCAGTGCAGGTCTCCCGGGTCCACAAGGGCAAAAACCACCATCTCCAGCACAGCGGCGACCATAAAGGCCGGCCATGCAATCCACATCAAGCGCTGTGCCCACATGGGGGTGCCTCCTCGGGGTTGTTCACTAATGATGCAGGACGACTATCCACCAGGTAGCGCCAGGTGGCCCGACCTGCGTTCAATTGTCAGTGGGAACGAGAGGCGAAGCGGCGTGATTTCGCCCTTGCTGAGCAGGTTGCACAGCCATCAATGCATCGACTTTTGCCTGCCCTTCAAGCGCCAGCGCTGCGCGTCGCTCGCGCTCGTACACCTCCTTGTCAAGTACCGGATCCTGGTCCATGGAGGAGATAACCACCATGGTACTGGTGGCCACCACGCCGCTCAGGAGAAGCGCCGGAATGAGCAGCACATGTGGAATTTTCCACCAAGGGGTGTCTGACTTGGGAGATGAGGGCATCAGGGACGTGTTGCTCATGGAATGTCTTCAGAAATATAGTGGCGATGAGCTGCAGCTGTCATCGCGGAACCAGAAAGGCCGCCTTTTCGGACACCTGTGAAACGTCGTCACCGGTAGACCGGATGTCGAAGTGGATCGTGTGAGAACCGGTGGTGGCCGCATCTGGCGGGATCTGCACCCGGACCGCCGCCGAACGCACCTCGGTAGGCAGGACCTCGATCTCGGTGTCGGATGCGATCTCTATGCCCGGCAAACCCGTCACCGAGATCACGTAGCGCTGAGTGGATTCGGTGGCGTTCATGATCTGCAGCCGGAACACGTTTTCAATGCGGCCTTGCTCTACCATGCGGGCAAGCGCCCCCCGGTCCCGGATCACGTCCACCTTGAGAGGCGTGCGCATGAACAGGCTGACTGCGACCGCCAAGGTGATCGCGAGAAGAATGCCGGAATAGATCAGCACCCTGGGTCGCAGCGCGCGCTTCACCATCTGCCGGCTGCTCCAGCCTTGTGCCATGCCGTTCTGGGTCGAGAACTTGATGAGTCCTCTCGGATACCCCACCTTGTCCATCACGGTGTCGCACACATCCACGCACGCTGCACACCCAATGCACTCGTACTGCAGCCCCTTGCGGATGTCGATGCCGGTTGGGCAGACCTGAACGCACAGCGTGCAGTCCACGCAGGCTCCCAGGCCCAGCGCCTTCGGATCGGCCTTTTTGGATCTGGCGCCACGCGGCTCTCCCCGCTTCTCATCGTAGGTGACGATCATGGTGTCGCGATCAAACATCGCGCTCTGAAAGCGCGCATAAGGGCACATGTATTTGCACACCTGCTCGCGCATGAAGCCGGCGTTGCCATAGGTGGCAAAGCCATAGAAGAAGATCCAGAAGGTCTGCCAGGGACCCAGCGATGCCGCCAGCGACAGCGCAGCGAGTTCGCGAATGGGGGTGAAGTAACCCACGAAGGTGAACCCGGTCCAAAGCGAAAAGGCGATCCACAAGGCGTGCTTGAGCCACTTTTTGCCGAACTTCTGAACCGAAAACGCCGATTGATCCAGCCGCATGCGCGCAGACCGGTCGCCTTCAACCTTTTTTTCAATCCAGAGGAAGATCTCGGTGTAAACCGTCTGGGGACAGGCAAACCCACACCACAAACGACCTGCCACAGCTGTAAACAGGAACAGCGACAGCGCCGAAATGACCAGCAGACCCGTCAGGTAGATGAAGTCCTGCGGGTAAAGCACCAGCCCGAAAATGTAGAAACGCCGCGCCTCCAGATCGAAGAGCACGGCCTGTCGCGCGTTCCATTCCAGCCAGGGCAAGCCATAAAACACGATCTGCGTGATCCACACCGTGATCCAGCGCCATGAAGAGAAAACCCCCGCCACGGAGCGCGGGTAGATCTTCTGGCGAGAGGCGTAGAGTGAGACCATTTCCTCCTCATCGCCCCTGCTGCCGCCCTGCCCTGATTCGGGATCAACGGGGACAATGGGAATGATGCGGTTGTGGTCTGGTGTGGTTGAGCTCACGTGGGTCCAAAAATTGGTAGCTGATCGCGCTGGCTATTGAGATGCACCTTTGACAACCTGTCCGGTCGTCAAAGGCATAGCGCGGTGCGTCAGTTTGCTGGCCTGTTGGAGAGTCCCCAGACGTAGCCGCTCAGCACGTGTATCTGCGCTTCGTTCAACAGAGCATTCTGGGCAGGCATCTGATTCGTGAACCCGTTGTTGATGGCGCGGATCACGGCCTCCTCGCCCCAGCCATGCAACCAGATGCCATCGGTCAGGTTGGGTGCCCCCAGCGCCGTGTTGCCCTTGCCATCCATGCCATGACAAGCCGCGCAAGCACCAAACTTGTCCTTTCCAAGCGCTGCGCGGATGGAGTCGCTCGGGCTTCCCGACAAGCTCAGTACATAGTGCGCCAGGTTGCGAACGTCTTCGGCACTGCCAACGGCCGCAGCCATTGGCGGCATCACACCCATGCGGCCTTCCGTGATCGTGGTCTTAATGGTCTGCGCGTCGCCACCCCACAGCCAGTCACCGTCCGTCAGGTTGGGGAAGCTGCGTGCCCCACGGGCATCGGATCCGTGACATTGCGCGCAGTTGTTCATGAACAATCGCTCGCCAATGGCCATCGCCTGTGCGTCGCCCGCCAAGTCCTCTGGCTTCATGTCGTTGAACTTGGCGTAGATGGGCGCGATGGCCTGTTGCATTTTTTCCACTTCTGCGGTGTGCTGACCGCGGGAAGTCCAGCCCAGCACACCCTGGTATTTGCCGAACATGGGATAGAGCACCCCATACGCCAGCGAAAAGACGACCGTGATGACGAACAGATAGACCCACCACTTGGGCAGAGGGTTGTTCATCTCCTGAAGATCGCCGTCCCACACGTGTCCCGTTGTGTTGTCGGCGTGTGTGGCCGCCTTGGTGGTGCCGCTGATCCACAGCAGAATCAGACAGGCAACGATACTGACCAACGTCAGACCGGCCACATAGTAGTGCCAGAAATCGCTTGTGAAGTCGCTCATGATGTTTCTCTTGTTGATGCCGTGGTTCAGTCTTCGGTGAACGGCAAACGGGCCGCTTCGTCGAAATCAGCCTTGTTCCGCTTGGACCAAGCCCAGATCACGATGCCTACAAACGTGAAGAGGCTGACGACGGTGACGATGCTGCGCAGATCGTTGATTTCCACGTCGATCTCCTTGTTTACTTGCGTGCGGTGCCAAGCACCTGCAGGTAGGCGATCAGGGCTTCCAGCTCAGTCTTGCCCTTCACGTCTTCGACGGACGCCGCGATTTCTTCATCGGTGTACGGTGCACCCAGCATTCGCAGCACTTCCATCCGCTTGGGCAGGCCGTTCTCGTCCACCAGCTTCTTTTCCAGCCAGGGATAGGCGGGCATGTTCGATTCCGGCACCAGATCGCGCGGATTGTTCAGGTGAATGCGGTGCCATTCGTCGCTGTAACGGCCACCCACACGGTGCAAGTCGGGACCCGTGCGCTTGGAACCCCACTGGAAGGGACGGTCGTAGACGAATTCACCCGCCACCGAATAAGGCCCATACCGGAGAGTCTCTGCCTGGAACGGCCGGATCATCTGCGAATGGCAGTTGTAGCAACCCTCCTTCACATAGATGTCGCGCCCGGCGATCTGCAGCGCCGTGTAGGGCTTGAGACCTTCAATGGGCTGGGTGGTCGATTTCTGGAAGAACAGCGGAACGATTTCCACCAACCCGCCGACGGCGACCACCAGGGTGATCAGCACGATCATCAGAAAGTTGTTGGTCTCGATGCGGGCGTGACCTGTGAGTTTTTGATTGTTGGCCATGTTGTTGCTCCTCAGGCGTGTGCGGGGTTGACGTTGGCCACAGGCACATCAACGATGCGACCTTGACGCGCGGTCATGATCACGTTCCAGAGCATGACTACCATGCCGCTCAGGTAGAGCACGCCACCCAGCAGACGGATCACGTAGAACGGGAAGGTGGCTTTCACCGACTCGACGAAGGTGTAGGTCAGGCTGCCGTCGGGGTTCACCGAACGCCACATGAGACCCTGCATCACGCCGGCGATCCACATGGCCGCGATGTACAGCACGATGCCGATGGTGGCGATCCAGAAGTGCAGTTCAATGGCGGGCACCGAGTACATCTTTTTCTGACCGAACAGGCGGGGAATCAGGTAGTACAGCGAGCCCATGGAGACCAGACCCACCCAGCCCAGGGCACCGGAATGCACGTGGCCGACGGTCCAGTCGGTGTAGTGCGACAGGGCGTTGACGGTCTTGATCGACATCATCGGACCCTCGAACGTGGACATGCCGTAGAACGACAGCGACACGATCAGGAAGCGCAGGATGGGGTCGTCGCGCAGTTTGTGCCAGGCACCCGACAGGGTCATGATGCCGTTGATCATGCCGCCCCAGCTGGGTGCCAGCAGGATCAGTGAGAACACCATACCGACCGATTGCGTCCAGTCTGGCAGCGCGGTGTAGTGCAGGTGGTGAGGACCTGCCCACATGTAGGTGAAGATCAGCGCCCAGAAGTGGACGATGGACAGGCGGTAGGAGTAAACCGGGCGCTCGGCCTGCTTGGGGATGAAGTAGTACATCATGCCCAGGAAGGCTGCCGTGAGGAAGAAGCCCACAGCGTTGTGGCCGTACCACCATTGCACCATGGCGTCCTGCACGCCCGCATAGGCCGAGTAGGACTTGGTCAGGCTGACCGGAATGGCTGCACTGTTGACGATGTGCAGCAGCGCCACGGCAATGATATAGGCACCGAAGAACCAGTTGGCCACATAGATGTGGCGCACCTTTCGGATGCCCACCGTGCCGAAGAACACGATGGCGTAGGCGACCCACACCACGGTGAGCAAGAGGTCAATGGGCCATTCCAGCTCTGCGTATTCCTTGCTGCTGGTGATGCCCAGGGGCAGCGTGATCACCGCCAGTATGAGCACCAGGTTGTAGCCCCAGAAAGTAAACCAGGCCAACTTGTCGGAGATCAGCCGGGTGTGGCAGGTTCGCTGAACCACGTAGTAGCTGGTGGCAAACAGCACGCTGCCACCAAAAGCAAAAATCACCGCATTGGTATGAAGTGGTCGCAGCCGGCCATAGGTCAACCATTCGATGCCCATGTTGAGCTCGGGCCAGGTCAACTGGGCCGCGATGATCACCCCCACCAGCATGCCCACCACGCCGTAGATCACGGACGAAATGGCGAACCACCGAACCACACTGTCGTTGTAGACCGCCGATTGGCCTGTCTTTGTTGTCACGGACATCAGGGAACTCCTCTTTAGTGTCACTTTGCCAAGTGTCCTCACGGACCCCATGGGCCGCCTTGACTTACGTCAATCGCCCCCCAGAATGCGCTCTCCCTCGCGTTCGATGTTGTCGAACTGCCCGCCTTGCAGTGCCCACCAGAAGATGCCGATGATCACAAAGACAAGCAGCACGGAAATCGGCACAAGCAAATACAGGATGTCCATGTTGAACCCTTTGTTAAAGAGATGAAGAGCTACGCGGCCTCTGGGGAGTCCAGGTTGAATGGACTGTCCGGGCCGGTGCGTCGCGCCAGTCGCATGGCGTTACCGATCACCAGGAGCGAACTCGCGGCCATACCCAGTCCCGCCAGCCAGGGAGGCATCCAGCCAACCAGGGCCATGGGCACCGAGACTGCGTTGTAGACCCCGGCCCAGATCAGGTTCTGGCGCACGGTGCGCATGGTCGCCCGGGCCTGCTGGAGGGTGCGCACCACATCCATCACCTGCCCGCCCTGAATCACGTAGTCGGACTGTGCCTGCGCCAGCGGGGCTGCATGTCCCAGTGCAAACGACGTGTCTGCCCTGGCCAGGACAGGACCATCGTTGAGGCCATCGCCCACCATGGCGATTCGCACACCCTTGGCCTGCAATTCGATGACCTCGGCCAGTTTGCGCTCTGGCGTCGCACCGGCGATCACACGGTCCACCCCGATCGCCTGTCCCACCAGACGGGCCGCGCCTTCTTTGTCGCCTGAAAGCAACCAGGTGCCGATGCCCATGTCGCGCAGGGCCTGAACGGCTGAGCGCGCATCTGCACGCAGCCCTTCCTGCAACTCGAACGTGGCCACCCATCCCGCTCGGTCGCTGAGGTGCGCCCGCGGACTGTCCGGATCGCTGATCGGCTCTGTTTGCACACCACAGAACGCGGATGAGCCCAGGCGAACTTCGAGGCCATCGTCGGTGATGCCTTGCATCCCTTGGCCGGCAGTTTCAGAGATGGTGGCCCAGATCGGTCGGATCGCATTGGAACCGCATTCGGACTTTGCGGCCAGGGCGAGCGCACGAGACACCGGGTGCAGGGACGACTCAGCAAGCCCCGCCGCGAGTTGCAGCGCTTGTTCCCGAGAGGTGCCAGCGCGGGTGCGCACGTCCTGCAGCACCAGCCGGTCGTGGGTGAGCGTGCCGGTCTTGTCAAACAGCACGGTGTTGATCCCCGCCAGCGATTCGAATGCTTGCAGCCGACGCACCAGAATGCCGCGTCGCGCCAATGAGCCAGCCGAAGCGAGCATGGCCGCCGGGGTGGCCAGGGCAAGCGCACAGGGGCAGGTCACGATCAAGACGGCCACAGCCACGGCCAGCGCCTTGGTGTGATCGATCTGCCACCAGTACCAGCCAGCAAAGAATGCCGCCAATATGACCAGCAGCAGGAAGGGCGTGGCGATCCGGTCAGCCAGAATTGCCAGCCGGGGCTTCTCGGTCGAGGCCTGCTCCATCAAATTCACGATTTGTGCGAACCGGGTATCGCGCCCCAGTTTGTCGACCCGCACCAGCGCCGGCCCGCCCAGATTGAAGCTGCCGGCGACCACGCCCTCACCCGTGGAACGGGTCACCGGATGCGATTCACCCGTCAGCAAGGCCTCGTCCACGGTCGCGGAGGCGCTCAGCAATTCGCCATCGCCCGGAAAGGCCTGCCCTGCCTGGACGCGAACGACGGTGCCCAGCTCCAGCCTGCGCACCGAGACCGACTCGAAAGTGCCATCGGCACGCTGCCGCTCGCACACCTCTGGCAACCGGTTCATCAGGCTGTCAAGTGCGCCAGCCGTGCGGTCTCGTGCCTTGTGTTCCAGGTAGCGTCCACCCAGCAGGAAGAACACGAACATCGTCAGCGAGTCAAACCATACTTCCTGCCCCCAGGGTCCCGTGGGATCAAAAGTCGCGGCCGAACTCACCAGGAATGTCACGAGAATGCCGACGGACACGGGCGTGTCCATGCCCACGCGCCCCAGTTTGAGGTCGCGCCACGCGCTCTGAAAGAAGGGTCCGCTTGCAAAGAAAATGACCGGCAGAGTCAATACCCAGCTCGCCCAGCGCAGCAGTTGCACGATGTCTGCAGGTATGTCGCCCGGTTCTGTCACGTACGCAGGCCACGCGTACATCATGACCTGCATCATGCAAAAGCCCGCCACGAACAAGCGCCAGAGCGCCTGACGGGTTTCGGCCAGCCGCTCGCTGATGGACAGGGCCTGTTGCAGTGGCAACAACCGGTACCCTACTTTGCCTACGTATTGGGCCAGGGTCGACATCTGCGTGACAGCGGGATCCCACTGCAAGCTGAGGCGGCGGGTGGCGGCATGCACATGGGCACGCTCCACGCCTGGCACATCCTGCAGCACCGATTCGACCGTGTCCGCGCACGCTGCGCAATACATGCCCTGCACCATGAGCACCGAATGGGCCCTGGCCTGCCCATCCTCTTCAGTGAACTCGGTGAATTCCCTCTGTTCGACCGGGTCGTCCAACACCGAAAAATCGTCGGTCACCGTGAGAGGGCCCTGGTGTTCGCCCAGCCAACCCGCGCTTTTGGTCATGCGCTCTTCACCACCCGCCGGCTGGAGCGTGGGCGATACGGCAGGTTTCGAAGGCCCCACCGGGGGCAAGGTGGCGGCCTGGTTCATGCCCCGAGCGTAATTCAATGGTCGCTCCTCTCGGTTGACCTAGGTCAACCCCGATCGGTTGATCCTTGTTAGTCTCGTGCAGTGTCACAGAAGCAGTGGACCACAGGCGTTCGCTGCATGGCAAGCGTGTTCGTTGACCAGGCACGACACAGGCCAGAGAATCGTCACGCAGAGCTTGCTTGGCCATTTCAGAAAGAATGCGTCGCACGTCCGAAGCACGGGGTGCGGAACGTGCAAGTTCACTTTCAACGCTATCAAGGAGATACCTATGTACAAACGCATTCTGGTCGCGACCGACGGCTCCAAGCTGTCGCAACGCGCAGTGGAGCACACCCTCAATCTGGCGGACCTCACCGGTGCAGACGTGGTGGCATTGAAAGTGGTGCCCCGCTACCCACAGACCTACTTTGAAGGGGGTGTTGCGCTGGCAGCGGCAGAAGTGGCGCGCGTGGAGAAACAATGGCAGGAGGAAGCCATGGTGGCGGTGAACGCCGTGAAGTCCGCGGGCCAGCTGCGCGAGGTGAAGGTCAAGCCCGTCACCGTGAAGTCCGATCTGATTGCCGAGGCCATCATCGCCACGGCCAAGCGCAACAAATGCGACCTCATTGTCATGGCGTCTCACGGGCGCCGTGGCTTGAAACGGCTGCTGCTGGGCAGTGAAACGCAGCAGGTACTGACGCACTCCCATACACCGGTGCTCGTGTTGCGCTGAAGCACGGGCTTCCCTCCAAAAAAACCGGGGGTCGCACCCGGCGATCCGGTGAGGAGTAGAGTGCGCGGGCCACCCACGCCCGCATGACCTCTGCATCCTCCCCACCCCATCCTGTGACCAGCGGCAAGTTCGTCACCGGCTCCACACTCGGACACGTCATTACGATGACCGCCACCGGCTCGATCGGGCTGGCGGCGGTCTTTTTCGTGGACGTGCTGAACCTCTTCTACATCTCACTGCTGGGGCAGAAGGAACTGGCTGCTGCTGTGGGTTATGCGGGCACACTGCTGTTCTTCCTGACATCCCTTGCCATTGGCCTGTCCATCGCGGCCACAGCCCTTACCTCGCGCGCCCTGGGGCGTGGCGACCGGCCACACGCACAGCAGCTGGCGGGTGCGTCCATGCTGCTGATGGCCTTGTTCATGACCGCAGCGGTCGTGCTCACCTTCCCTTTCCTCAGGTACTTGCTCGGCGCGCTGGGCGCCAGCGGCGAAACCGCCGAACTCGCCCTGCGGTTCACGCGCATCGTCTTGCCTTCGGCCATTCCGCTGGGATTGGGTATGTGCCTGGGTGCCCTGTTGCGTTCATTGGGTGATGCGCGACGCGCCATGTTCGTGACACTGGGCGCCGGCGCCATCAGCGCGGTACTCGACCCGATCCTGATCTTTGCTTTGGGATGGGGCCTGGATGGCGCGGCGGTGGCCACGGTATTGACACGCCTTGCGATGGTGGGCATCGGCCTGCACGCCCTGCTGAGGGTGCACCGGCTGCTCGTGTGGCCCGCCATGCCTGTTTTGCACAACACCTTGCGCCCCTTCCTCGCTATCGGCGTGCCGGCCGTGCTCACGCAGGTAGCCACACCTGTGGGCAACGCCTTCGTCACAGCCGCCATTGCCGATTTTGGTGACAGCGCAGTGGCAGGCTGGGCGGTGATCGTGCGGCTGATTCCGGTAGCGTTTGTGGCGCTGTTTGCCCTCTCCGGCTCGGTAGGTCCTATCCTGGGTCAGAACCTGGGTGCCCGACGCCACGACCGCCTGCGCGCGACCGTGCGCGACAGTCTCAAGGTGGTGCTGGTGTATGTAACTGTCGTGTGGGTGCTGCTGGCCATGGCCAGCGGCTGGATCGCCGATGCCTTTGGCGCCGCCGGGGAGGCACGTGAACTGATTGTCTTTTTCTGCGTGTTCGTTGCTGGCAGTTTTATGTTCAACGGCGCGCTCTTCGTCGCCAATGCCGCCTTCAACAACCTGGGCTTTGCCTTCTATTCCACCGCGTTGAACTGGGGGCGCGCCACGCTGGGAGTGGTGCCGTTCATCTGGCTTGGCGCGCAATGGTTCGGTGCGCGCGGCGTGATGGCAGGCTACGGGCTGGGTGTGGTGATGTTCGGGCTGGCAGGCGCCCTGCTCTGCCGCAAGGTCCTCAAGCGGATCGAGCGAGAGGCCTCCACCGACGACGCCCTCAAGACGTGAACAGGTGCGCCCAACTGTCCCGTAAAACGTTTTTCTGTACCTTGCCCATGGTGTTGCGCGGCAGTTCCGGCACCACGCAGCAGTGTTTGGGAATCTTGAAATTGGCCAGTTGGGTTTTCAGCGACGCAACGATCGCAGCACCCTCGAGCTCTGCCCCCGGCTTCGCGGTCACCAGCGCCACGCCCACCTCGCCAAAATCGGGATGCGGCACCCCTACCACGGCGCTCTCGGCCACGCCGGGCATGTCATTGATGCAGGCCTCGATCTCCGCCGGGTACACGTTGTAGCCACCGCTGATGATCAGGTCCTTGCTGCGCCCCACGATGGTCACATAGCCCCGTTCATCCACACGCCCCACGTCGCCGGTTTTGAAGAACCCGTCCACGGTGAATTCCTCTGCGGTTTTCTCGGGCATGCGCCAGTAGCCCTTGAAAACATTGGGCCCCTTGACCTGGATGCTGCCGATCTCGCCAGCGGGTAGCGGCTGGCCTGCGTCACCAGCCACCTTGAGCGTCACACCCGGCAAGGGAAAACCCACGGTGCCGCCGCGGCGCTCGCTTTGCCCTGCGTAGCGGGCATCCGGCCCACACGGGTTCGACGTCAACATGACCGTTTCACTCATGCCATAGCGCTCCAAGATGGTGTGACCGGTGCGCTCCTGCCACGCCTTGAAGGTTTCGATCAGCAGCGGCGCTGAACCGGAAACGAACAAGCGCATGTGCGCAGCTTGCGCGCGCGTCAGGGCGGACTCCGACAGCATGCGCACATACAGCGTGGGAACGCCCATGAACACCGTGGCCCTGGGCAACAGGGCCACCACCTCGGCAGGGTCAAATTTGTTGAGCCACAACATCGGGCTGCCATTGATGAGGGCACCGTGAATGGCAACAAAAAGGCCGTGCACATGGAAGATGGGCAGCGCGTGGATCAGCACATCGCCGGGCTGCCAGCACCAGTACTCACGAAGCACTTGCGCATTGCTCAGGATGTTGCCGTGGGTCAGCATGGCACCCTTGCTGCGTCCGGTGGTGCCGCTGGTGTAGATGATCACGGCCAGGTCATCGGCCGCACAGACGGCCGGCGTGTGGTCTGTGCTGTGATGACTCGCCCTTTGCAGCAGGCTGCCATGGCGCTCATCGTCCAGCGTGAAGACATGGCGCGTTCCGGCGTTGAAAGCGATCTTGGACACCCAGCCGAAGTTGGCCGGACTGCACACCACCACCGAAGGCTCCGCGTTGCCGATGAAATACTCGATCTCGGCACTGCGGTAGGCGGTATTCAGCGGCAAGAAGACATACCCCGCGCGCAGCGTGGCCAGATACAGGATCAAGGCTTCCACCGACTTTTCCACCTGCACGGCAATCCGGGCGCCCTTGGGCAGATCCAGTGAAGCCAGCAGGTTGGCCATCATTGCCGTGGCCTGGTCAAGATCCCGCCAGCTGTAATGGAGCGACGAAGCGGAGCCACCCACCGTTTCCACAGCGGTGGCGTCGAGGTCTGCGGGGAACGCCTTGCGCAAGGCGACAAACAGGTTGTGATTGCTCATGAGATGGCTGGGTCAGTTGTTGTTGTGAAGCGTGTCAAACGAATTTCGGGGTTCGTTTGGCCATGAATGCGGTTATGCCTTCCCGATGTTCGGCGCTGTTTGCATACCGGTAACTCTCCATTGAGGCCCCTGAGGCGCCATCCCCGCGCGCCAACGCACGCAGGGTTTGTTTGTTCATTCGGGCAGCCTGGGGCGCCAGCTGGGTCATGCCTTCCAGCCGTTGTTCGACCGCCTGCGCCAATTCTTCCGCAGGTACCACCTGATTCAGAAAGCCTCGCTGCCTCATCTCGGCGGCATCCAGCAAAGCAGCACCGAGCAGCATCTCACGGGCGGTGAGTTCGCCGGCCGCACGCGCCACCAGGGCCGCTTCGCGCGGCGCCATGGGAAACCCCAGTCGTGCGATGGGCGCACCAAAGCGGGCCGAGGTGCTGGCCACGCGGATGTCGCAAGCACTGGCGATCTCCATGCCGGCGCCCATGCAGTTGCCATCGATACACGCCACGACCGGCAGGTCACAGTCCAGCATCGCTGACAGGCCACCCCACACCTCGTCTTCGTGGAAGGTGCGCAACGCCGCTTCGTCAAAGCGGAACGAAGGATATTCCGCAATGTCGCCACCGGCACAAAAATGCCCATCGGCGCCGCTCACAACAACGCACCGCAGTGCGTGATGGTGCTGGAGATCCAGGAACACAGTGCGCAAAGAGCGCCACATGGCGCGCGACATGGCATTGAACTTGCCTCTGTGGGACAGGCGCACCCGCGCCAGCACGCCGTGGATCTCGCAGTGCACCTGTCCGCTCATGATGGTCAGTCCAGCTTGGCACCGGAGGCCTTGACCACCTGTGCCCACTTGCGCACTTCACCTTTGATGAACGCGTCAAACTGGGCGCCACTGAGGTCCGGGAACGAGGCACCCTGCTTGCCCCAGACGGCCTTGGCGTCCTCGGTCTGGCAGGCTTTCCGAAGCTCCTCGATCGCCCTGGCTTGCGCGTCTGCAGGCGTTCCTTTGGGTGCCCAGACACCGTACCAGGTGGTGACGGTGTAGTCAGGCAGGCCCAGTTCGGCTGCGCATGGCACGTCGGGCAACGCCGCGTTGCGCTTTTCGCCGGAGACCATCAGCGCCTTGATGCGCCCGCCCTGAATATGCGCAGCCGAAGAGCCGAGCCCGTCGAACATCATTTCCACATCACCCGCAATCAGGCCGCCCAGGGCCGGGCCGGCGCCGCGGTAAGCAATATGGGTGATGAAGGTGCGGGTCTGCTGCTTGAACAGTTCGCCAGCCAGGTGGTGCGAGGTGCCATTGCCTGCAGAACCGTAGTTAAGCTTTCCAGGATTGGCGCGGACGAGTTTCAGGAAATCGGCGAAGTTCGTTGCCGACACCTTGCTCGGATTCACCACCAGCACCTGCGGCACGCTGGCCACCAGGATCAGAGGCTCCAGGTCTTTCTCCAGGTCGTATTCGAGCTTGGGATACATGCTCGGCGCGATGGTGTGATGCACCGCGCCCATGAACAGGTTGTAGCCATCGGGTGTGGCCCTGGCGGCCAGCGTGGCGCCCAGTGTGCCCCCTGCTCCCCCCTTGTTGTCGATCACCAATTGGCGGCCGGTCAGTTTCGAGAACTGTGTCGCCATGGGTCGCGCAAACGCATCGGTACCTCCCCCGGCGGGAAACGGCACGATCATGTTGACCGGGCGGGTGGGCCAGGTCGACTGCGCGTGAAGCGGAAAGGTGTGGCTGGCCAGTCCGGCAAGGGCAGCACCCAGTGCAGTACGCCGGGAAATGGAACATGTCATGCGTTGTCTCCTGTTGTTGTCAATGTGTTGTGCCAGTCCAAAGTCTCTTATGGAGGTGGCATCAGTTTGCCTACGGCGGGAGCCGTCGGGATTTTGCCCTGCGCCAGAAGTGCCCGGTGCCGGTCAAGTCGCTTGAGGTCGTACAGGTAGTTCACCATCAACCCGTACGATTGCTTCATGCCTTTGATGGACGGATCACCCGCCCAATTGATTCGCTCGACGCGTGCGCCGTTGCCCAGGTGAAACCGCGCCACAGGGTCGAGCGGTTTACCGTCGCGCATTTCGCGCGCCAGGTACTGGGCAGCCATGCTCAACAGCGCTGCCCGTTCTGGCGCGCTGGCTGGCAGTTCAAGCACCTGCTCCCAAGCCTTGAGCAAATCGGGAGACGCATTTCTTGTTAGCCAGGACCGCAAGCCCGGGATCGGCGACAGCGTCACAAACGTCTTGAGCTTGGGGAATTCGTCTTTCAGCGTTTCGACCACGCGCTTGATGAGGGAGTCACCAAAGCTCACGCCTTTGAGTCCGGTCTGGGTGTTGCTGATGGAATAGAAAATGGCGTGGGTGGCCCTGGACAGATTGGCTGGCGCAGCCGATTCATCCAGCAGCGGCGTGATGCTGGACGCCATGTCGTCCATGAGGGCCACTTCCACAAAAATCAGCGGCTCTTCAGGCAGCCTTGGGTGGAAAAACCCATAGCAGCGACGATCCGAGTCGAGCCGGTTCTTGACATCGGCCCAGCCACGAATGTCGTGCACGGCCTCATACTTGATGAGCTTCTCTATCAAGGACGCAGGCGAATCCCAGCTGATTCGACGCAGGTCAAGAAAGCCGACGTCGAACCAGGTGGAAAACATGTACTCCATCTCAACGTCAAGGGCCATCAGTCGCCTGTCGGTCTTTAGCCGAGGCTGCATCTCTGCACGCATATCGACCAGAAAACGAATGCCTTCCGGGTTGACGCTGAAGCGCTGCAACAAACGCCGCCTGGGAGACACCGTGGCCCGGCGGTAGTTGACCTCTGCAGCCGCTTCGTCCGGCGTGCCCACGGCGGCTGTGTACTGAGCCTGTGCCGCCTTCACCTTCGCAGGATCGGCCACGAACTGCTCGCTCATCAGCAGCCACATGTCATAGCGTTGCTCCGGTGTGGCGCTGGCGTACCAGCCAGCCACTCCACGTGCGCGGCGCCCCCCCTCGACCTCGCTGACCTTGGGGTCGACGATCGACCGGAGTTCAACGAGCGTACGCCGCAGCACTCTGGGAGACAGCGCCTCTTCCTCACGCCGAAGCGTCGCGCCAAGGCGCTCTTTTGTCGACCTTGCCACCGCCTTGGTCGGACTGGACAGCACCTCCGCCGCTTGCGCCACGCCTTTCAGCGGCCCGGTGCGAAGCATCGTCACGCCCCGGTTGATCCATTCCGATGTGTTCATAGATTGACTCCCATGTTCGCCCGCCATGGCCTGAAATCGCTGACAGCCAGGTAGTGGGCGGGCGGTGAAGTTGCTGCCTTGTCGCTCATGCCAGTTTCGATCGACCACTGCGCGCAAGTTCACGCAATGCCTCACGTTGTCTTGTCAGATGGGTCTTCATGGCGGCTTCGGCGCCTTCCGGATCCCGCGCTTTCAACGCAGCAAAAACCGCCATGTGTTCAGACAGGCTTTGTTGCAAGCGGCCCGGGGCGTGCAGTTGCTGAAGTCTGGCCAGCTTGAGGATCTTGCGCAGGTCGGCAATCACCTGAGCCAACCAGCGGTTGTTCGCCAGCGTGATGATGGCTTCGTGGATCGCAAAGTTCGCCTCGTAGTACGAGGTGATTCGGCCCGCGCGGGCGTGCTTGTTGAGTCGCTCGTGAAGCGTTTCCAGCGCCGCGATGTCAGCTTCGGTGGCGTTTCGCGCGGCCTCGAACGCGCACCGTCCTTCAAGCAGCGCGATCACTGGGAAGATTTCGTCAAGGTCTTGCTCCGTGACCTGGTTGACAAAGCAGCCCCGGCGCTGCTCGTGGCGCACAAGGCCCTCGGCTGCCAGCACCTTGAGTGCTTCACGCAACGGGGTACGCGATATCTCAAGCTGTTGGGCGATAGCCACTTCATCGACGAACGCGCCCGGCAGCAATTCGCCAGAAAAGATTAGGTCCCGCAACCGGGCGGCAACTTCATCATGAAGGGAGTTCGAAACAACGCGCATTTTGCATGCTCTGCGTCAGCAGAATTACCTGTAATTACCGGTAATTATGAATGAGCAGAACTCCGGAAGCAAGTCTTTTGCCTCAGGGTTTCCCCCCGCCTTTATACCGAGGTGTTTCGACGGCCAGCCCAGATCCAGAGACCCGCGCCGCCCAGAATCATGGGAACACAGAGCCATTGGCCCATGGTCATGCCCAGAGACAAAAAGCCGAGATGTGCGTCTGGTTCACGAAAGAACTCCGCAATGAATCTGAAGACACCATACCCAAAAAGAAAGGCCGCAGTCACTTGCCCGGTGGCATGCTTCTTCTTGCCGTACACCCACAGCAACACGAACAGCAGAACACCCTCCAACAAGAACTGATAGATCTGTGAGGGATGCCTGGGCAGATCGCCCGCACCCCGAAAAACCATGCCCCAGGGCAACGATGGGTCGGACACCCGACCCCACAATTCGCCATTGACAAAGTTGCCTAGGCGCACTGACGCCAACCCGGTAGGCACACAGGGCGACACGAAATCCATGACATGCAGAAACGGGCGCTTGCGGCTGTGTGCAAACCAAAGCATGGCCGCCGCCACTCCCAGCATGCCGCCATGAAAGCTCATGCCCCCTTGCCAGACGAAAAAGACCTCCAGCGGGTTCTGCAGGTAATAAGCCGGCTTGTAGAACAGGCAGTAGCCCAGGCGGCCACCGCCTATCACGCCCAGCACGCCCAGAAACAGCATGTCCTCCACGTCGCGCCGGGTCCAGGGCAGAGCAAGACTGGCGCCCGCAAACGCCGGGTGGCGTAAACGCAGGTGCCCTAGCCACATGAACAGCCCGAAGGCGATCAGGTAGGTGAGGCCATACCAGTGAATGGACAGCGGGCCGAGCTGGAGGGCAACGGGATCGATTTGGGGATGTTGGAGCATGTGGCCTATTGTGCCTTTGGACCTTGACTACCCCTGGGCAGGCCTGTGACAGCTTGTTCGCGCGCGAAGTTCAGAAAATGCATCAGTGCCGGGCTCACCGAATCCGGCCGCCAGACCAGGCTGGTTTCACACGCGGGCACCGCCCTGCCCCTGGGCCATTCCACTGGCCGGTACACGATCCCCGGTCGCTGAAACTGCCACACGCTCTGCGGCACCCAGGCCAAGCCAAGCTCTGCAGACACAAGATTCACGATGGTCTGCATCTGAATGGCCTCCTGCGCCACCCGTGGCACCTGACCCGCTGCGTTGTACAACGCAAAAACAGCGTCGTGCAGCGAGGGCAGGATGCGCCGGGGAAAGATCACCAAGGGTTCCGACAAGAGGTCTTTGAGCGCCGGTCGATCCAGCTTCGCCAGTGGGTGGTGTTCCGGCAAAGCCACCACCAGTGGTTCGCTGGCAATGCGCATCTGCGTGAGTCCGGCGGCGGCAAAGCCGGGTGAATGCAGCACGAAGCCGGCGTCCACCTCAGCTTTCGCCAGTAGATCCAGCTGCACGTCGCCCGTGGCCTCAATCAACTCCAGCGCCACCTGCGGCCACTGCTCGCGAAAAGCCCGTACCCAGCGCGGCAGCAGATCAAAGCCCACGGTGGATACAAACGCCAGCCGCAGCCGGCCCAACTCGCCTGCCGCAGCCGCACGCGCCAGTTCAGGCAGCGCCTGCGCCCGCGACAGCAACTCGCGAACCTCTGGCAGCAATGCCGCACCGGCGGGCGTGATCTGTACGCTGCGCCGAGTGCGATCAAACAAGCGCACACCCAGCGCCACCTCCAGCCCGGCAATAGCCTGGGTCAGCGGAGGCTGGGTCATGTGCAGGCGCAGCGCGGCCCGGCCGAAGTGAAGTTCTTCAGCCAGCGCAACAAACTGGCGCCACTGCCGCAATTCAATGCGAAGCGATCTGGATGACCCATTCATATGCTGAGCGTATCAAATCCGCCAGCCAAAGCTATTGGAAAACACGCCGCCCCTGCCGCATACTGCCCTCTTTTCCCCACACACGAGACGACACCATGGCCGACAACAAAACCATTCCCATCAAGCCCATCAACAGCCGCAGCGCTCACATCACCCAGGGCAAGTCGCGTGCGCCCAACCGCTCCATGTACTACGCCATGGGCTACGAGGAAGGCGATTTCGTCAAACCCATGGTGGGCGTGGCCAACGGGCACAGCACCATCACACCGTGCAATTCCGGCTTGCAGAAGCTGGCCGACGCAGCCATCGCCGGCATCGAAGAAGCCGGCGGCAACGCCCAGGTGTTTGGCACACCCACCATCTCCGATGGCATGGCCATGGGTACCGAGGGCATGAAGTACTCGCTGGTCAGCCGCGAGGTGATTTCCGATTGCATCGAGACCTGCGTCGGCGGCCAATGGATGGACGGCGTGGTGGTGATTGGTGGCTGTGACAAGAACATGCCCGGCGGCCTGATGGGCATGCTTCGCGCCAACGTACCTGCGATCTACGTCTATGGCGGCACCATCCTCCCGGGCCGCTGGAAAGACCAGGACCTCAACATCGTCAGCGTCTTCGAAGCCGTGGGCCAGAACGCGGCCGGCAACCTCAGCGACGAAGACCTGCGCGAGATCGAGATGCGCGCCATCCCGGGTTCGGGTTCCTGCGGCGGCATGTACACCGCCAACACCATGTCCAGCGCCTTCGAGGCGCTGGGCATCTCGCTGCCCTACTCGTCCACGATGGCCAATCCGCACGACGAGAAAATGAACTCGGCCAAGGAATCGGCCAAGGTGCTCATCGAAGCGATCAAAAAGGACATCAAGCCGCGCGACATCGTCACGAAGAAAGCAATCGAAAATGCGGTGGCGGTGATCATGGCCACGGGCGGCTCGACCAACGCGGTGTTGCACTTCCTGGCCATCGCGCACGCAGCCGGCGTGGAATGGACCATCGACGACTTCGAGCGCGTGCGGCAGAAGACCCCTGTGCTGTGCGATCTCAAGCCCAGTGGCAAATACCTGGCGGTCGACCTGCACAAGGCCGGGGGCATTCCGCAAGTGATGAAGGTGTTGCTCAACGCCGGCCTGTTGCACGGGGATTGCCTCACCATCACAGGCCAGACCATTGCCGAGGTGCTGAAAGGTGTGCCCGATGAGCCGCGTGCCGACCAGGACGTGATCCGTCCGATCGACAAACCCATGTACGACCATGGTCACCTGGCCATCCTCAAGGGCAATCTCAGCCCCGAAGGCGCAGTGGCCAAAATCACCGGCCTGAAGAACCCGGTGATGACAGGGCCAGCGCGGGTGTTCGATGACGAACAGTCTGCCCTGCAGGCCATTCTGGACGGCAAGATCAAGGCAGGCGATGTGATGGTGCTGCGCTACCTGGGCCCCAAAGGGGGCCCGGGCATGCCTGAAATGCTGGCCCCTACCGGCGCGCTCATCGGTGCAGGTCTGGGTGAGAGCGTGGGCCTGATCACCGACGGCCGATTCAGCGGTGGCACCTGGGGCATGGTGGTGGGCCATGTCGCCCCTGAGGCAGCGGCGGGCGGCACAATCGCTTTCGTCAACGAAGGTGACAGCATCACCATTGACGCACACCAGCTATTGCTGGAGCTCAACGTACCCGAAGCGGAAATCGAGAAGCGCCGCGCCGGATGGACGCCACCGGCTCCGCGCTATACGCGGGGCGTGCAGGCCAAATTCGCCTTCAACGCCTCCAGCGCCAGCAAGGGCGCCGTGCTGGACAACTATTGAGCCCTGGTTGAACCGTGTGCCTCGCCCGGCCGTGAGGCACACACTTCAGCGGCGCCTGGGCTTGATACCCAGCGACTCGCGCTGTTTTTCCAGGCGGTTCTTCTTCTTCAGGTCCATCTTCTCCATGGCCTTGCGCTTGGTATAGCCGCTTGCATCGGCCCAGGCCCACCAAGCCACTGCCAATGCAAAGGGCGCCAACACCCACCACCAAGACAGTTCGGCCACAAAACCGATCTCCAGATACTTCAGCAACATCATGCCGAGGCCCAATATCAGTAAATACATCACACCCTCCGGTAAAGGTCCGATAAAGCCCGGCAAGAAACTGTAAGCGGGCGTTTCAGCGGCGTTCCGATCGCTAGAATTCAGACCAACGAGCTTTTCAATCAATCACAAGGACACCCACATGAAACGCGCTTTCCTGATTATGGCCGCCCTTACCGCTTTGTCTGCACCCGCCCTGGCCGATGAGGCCCTGGCAAAGAGCAAGAACTGCATGGCTTGCCACGCCATCGACAAGAAGCTGGTGGGTCCGTCGTACAAAGACGTTGCCAAGAAGTACGGCGCCGACGCCAAGGCAGTGGACGCGCTGGCGGAGAAGATCGTCAAGGGCGGATCCGGTGTCTGGGGCGCAATCCCCATGCCCGCCAACCCCCAGGTCAGCGCTGCAGAGGCCAAGAAGCTGTCTGCATGGGTCTTGTCCCACAAATAATCCAGCCCAGTCGACAAAAAAACCCGCTGATTTCAGCGGGTTTTTTGTGGTGGATGCCCCTGCCTGCTCAGTTGGTCTTGGCCAACTGCTCGAGGATGGCGGGGTTCTCCAGCGTCGAGGTGTCCTGCGTGATGGCCTCGCCTTTGGCCAGTGCCCGCAGCAGGCGCCGCATGATCTTGCCGGAACGGGTCTTGGGCAGGTTTTCGCCGAATCGGATTTCCTTGGGCTTGGCAATGGGCCCGATCTCTTTGCCGACCCAGTTGCGCAGTTCGTTGGCGATAGCCTTGGCTTCGTCACCCGTCGGAACAGAACGCTTGAGCACCACGAAGGCCACAATGGCTTCTCCGGTCACATCGTCAGGGCGTCCCACCACGGCGGCCTCGGCCACCAGGTCCGTCTTGCCCACCAGCGCCGACTCGATTTCCATCGTGCCCATGCGGTGACCTGACACGTTGAGCACGTCATCAATGCGCCCCGTGATGCGGAAATAACCCCGGTCTGCGCTGCGCACCGCCCCATCACCGGCCAGGTAGTACCCCTTGAGCTCCTCAGGGAAATAGCTTTTCTTGAACCGCTCCGGGTCACCCCAGATGGTGCGAATCATGGAGGGCCATGGCTTCTTCACCACCAATATGCCGCCCGCGCCGTTCGGAACGTCGTTCCCGGTCTCGTCCACAATCGCGGCGGCGATCCCTGGCAGCGGCAGCGTGCAGGAGCCCGGCACCAGCGGCGTGGCACCTGGCAGAGGTGTGATCATGTGGCCGCCGGTTTCGGTCTGCCAGAACGTGTCCACGATGGGGCAGCGCTCGCCGCCCACGTGCTTGTAGTACCACATCCAGGCTTCGGGGTTGATCGGCTCCCCCACCGAACCGAGAATGCGGAGGCTGGAAAGATCGGAACGGGCCGGATGCACCTTTTCGTCGCTTTCAGCCGCCTTGATCAATGAACGAATGGCAGTGGGCGCCGTGTAGAAGATCGTGCACTTGTGCCGTTCAATCATCTGCCAGAAGCGTCCCGCATTGGGGAACGTGGGCACACCTTCGAACACGATCTGCGTGGCGCCAGCTGCAAGTGGACCATAGGCCACATAGCTGTGGCCGGTGATCCAGCCGATGTCTGCCGTGCACCAGAAGATGTCGTCATCTTTGAGATCGAAGGTCCACTGCATGGTGAGGTTCGCCCACAGCAAATAGCCCGCCGTGCTGTGTTGCACACCCTTGGGCTTACCGGTGGAACCCGAGGTGTACAGAACGAACAGAGGATGTTCCGCACCCACCATCTCGGCAGGGCAGTCGGTGGATTCGACTGCCATGGCTTCATGCATGAAGCTGTCGCGACCCGCCACCATGTTGCACGCGGTCTGGGTGCGCTGGAACACCAGCACATTCTTGATGGTCTCGCACCCACCCATGGCGATGCCTTCGTCGACGATCGACTTCAGGGGCAGTTCCTTGCCACCACGCAACTGGTAGTTGGCCGTGATGACCGCCACCGCGCCCGCGTCCTGAATGCGCTCCTGCAATGCCTTGGCCGAGAAGCCGCCAAATACCACGCTGTGGGTCGCGCCGATGCGGGCGCAGGCCTGCATCGCCACCACACCCTCCACTGTCATCGGCATGTAGACAACCACGACGTCGCCTTTTTTCACGCCCCTGGCCTTGAGCGCGTTCGCGAACTGGGACACCTTGGCCAGAAGCTCCTTGTAGGTGACCTTGGTCACCTCACCGCCGTCTGCCTCGAAGATGATGGCCGTCTTGTTTTCGACCGGCGTGCCCATGTGCCGGTCAAGGCAGTTGTAGGAGGCATTGATCTCACCGTCGTCAAACCACCTGTAGAAAGGTGCATTCGATTCGTCGAGCGTTTTGGTGAAGGGTTTGTGCCACGTCAGCGATTCCCGCGCGAGCCTGGCCCAGAAACCTTCGAAGTCGTTCTCCGCTTCCGCACACAGCGCGTCATAGGCCGCCATGCCGGACACACGAGCGCCCTTCGCAAACGCTTCGGTGGGCTCGAAAACGCGATTCTCGACCAGCGTGGATTCAATGGACGTCGAAGGTGCGGACATGGGCAGTCTCCTTAAATGTTGTGGGTTCAGGTTCGCCAGCGACTGTGCGCAAAGGCTCTTACGAGCCACTTACATGGTATACGCCATTGGACCCATCCGGCTCGAATCAGCACCCTTGCCCGTCGCCGGAACAATGCGCGGACCAAGCCGGAGAGCCGGCGCCCAAGTGATCCCAAACAATCCCCTGTGGGCAAGCGCCTCCGTGCGGTCAGGTGACGGAAGACCGCCGTCAAATCCCTAAAATGCGTGCTTCGCCGATCAGGCCACCCACCAGCTCCCATGTCCACAGACACCCTGCCATCCCTCGATTTCCGCCAACGCTGCCATGCTTTCCTGGCCCGGCCGATTATTCAACACGGCATCTTGGCGCTGATTGTGCTCAACGCGGTCTTTATGGGGCTGGAGACGTCAGCCAGCGTGATGGCCGAGGTAGGACCTTGGTTGCTGGCCGTGGACAAGGTCATCCTTGCCGTGTTCGTGCTGGAGTTGGCAGTGCGTCTGTATGTCCATCGCGGCGCTTTTTTCCGCGACCCCTGGAGCCTTTTCGATTTTGCCGTCGTGGCGATCGCACTTATCCCGGCCAGCGGCCCATTTGCGGTCCTGCGGGCCCTGCGGGTGTTGCGCGTGCTCAGGGTGCTCACCATCGTGCCGTCCATGCGCCGGGTGGTCGGAGCGCTCCTGTCAGCCATTCCCGGCTTGTCTTCGATCGCCATGGTGCTGATGCTGGTGTTCTACGTGTTCGCCGTGATCGCCACCCATCTGTTTGGTCAGCAGTTCCCGGACTGGTTCGGGCACCTGGGCCGTTCCCTCTACACCCTTTTCCAGGTCATGACGCTCGAGAGCTGGTCAATGGGGATTTCACGCCCGGTGATGGAAGAATCGCCGTACGCATGGGCCTTCTTCATTCCGTTCATCCTGTTCGCCACCTTCACCATGCTCAACCTGTTCATCGCGATCATCGTGAACGCGATGCAGACATTCACGGAAAGTGAACACCAGGCCACGGTCGGCGCGGTGGAGACGGTGGGTCACTCGATCGAACACCAGTTGCACGCGGAGGTCCAATCGCTGCGGCAGGAAATCGGGGAACTCAAAACCCTGTTGCGCACCTCAGTTCCTGGTGCCATGCCGCCAGCATCACCCCCACCGATGGGCAACGTTCCGGGTTGATCCCCGATCAGCGCCCGACCATGTTCCCGGGCACCACCCACTGGTCGAACTGCTCTGCGCTCACATAGCCCAAAGCCAGAGCAGCGGCCTTCAGGCTTGTGCCGTCAGCGTGCGCCTTCTTCGCGATCGCGGCTGCCCTGTCATAGCCGATGTGGGGGTTCAGTGCCGTCACCAGCATCAGCGACCGCTCCACCAACTCGGCAATCCGCGCCCGCTGGGGCTCGATTCCCTTGACGCAGTGTCGTTCGAAACTGTCCATGCCATCTGCCAGCAGCCGTACGCTCTGGAGAAAATTGTGGATCAACACAGGGCGATAGACATTGAGTTGAAAATTCCCTGAGGCGCCCGCGATACCGATCGCGACATCGTTACCCAGCACCTGCACGCAGGCCATGGTCAGCGCCTCGCACTGCGTGGGATTGACCTTGCCAGGCATGATGGACGAACCGGGCTCGTTCTCCGGAATTGCCAGCTCGCACAATCCGCTGCGCGGACCACTGGCCAGCCAGCGCACGTCGTTGGCAATCTTCATCAGGCTGGCGGCCAGCGTTTTCAGCGCACCGTGGGCATGAACCAGCGCATCACACGCGGCCAGCGCCTCAAACTTGTTCGGTGCACTGACCAGCGGCAAGCCGGTTTCATCCGCCAGCAGCTTCGCCACCACATCGCCAAACCCGGAGGGAGCGTTGAGCCCGGTGCCCACGGCCGTGCCTCCCAACGCCAGCTCACATAAGTGGGGCAAGGACTCCCGTATGCGGCGCTGCCCGTGGGCGAGCTGTGTCACCCAGCCTGAAATCTCCTGACCCAAGGTCAGAGGGGTGGCGTCCTGCAGATGCGTGCGACCGATCTTCACGATGTCGTCAAAGGCCCCGCGCTTCCGATCGAGTTCAGCCCGCAGGCGTTCAAGCGCAGGCAGCAACCGATTTCCAATGCCCTCCACCGCCGCAAGATGCATGGCGGTCGGAAACACATCGTTCGACGATTGGCTGCGATTGACATCGTCATTGGGGTGCACCAGGCGACCAGTGCCCCGTGGACCGCCCAGCAGTTCGCTGGCGCGGTTGGCCAGCACTTCGTTGACGTTCATGTTGGTCTGCGTGCCTGATCCGGTCTGCCAGATCGCCAGTGGGAAAGCCGAGGCATGCTGGCCAGCGATGACCTCGTCAGCCGCCGTTGCGATGGCTGTCGCTTTGTCAGGAGCCAGCCCGGCCATCTCATGGTTGGCCCTGGCACAGGCCTTTTTGATCAATGCCAGGGCATGGATCAGTTCGGGCGGCATCTTCTCGGTGGAGATGGCGAAATGGTGAAGCGACCGCTGGGTCTGTGCGCCCCAGAGGCATTCTTCGGGCACTTCGATCGCGCCCATGGTGTCATGTTCCATGCGTTGTGTCATGTGCACTCTCCTGTGTCAGCTGCGGTTGGATCGACCTGTCAAAATACACCCTGGCCCACCGTAGCAGACTTGCTCAGGCTTGTCGCGACAACAACCCCCTGCAGCAAACTCCAACCACCCCACAGCCATGACCACGAGCATCCGTCAGAACGACCTCATCGAATCCGTTGCCGCCGCACTGCAGTACATCAGCTATTACCACCCGGCCGACTACATCGCCCACCTGGCACGCGCCTACGAGCGCGAGCAAAGCCCGGCCGCCAAAGACGCCATTGCCCAGATACTGACCAACAGCAAGATGAGCGCCACCGGACAGCGGCCGATCTGTCAGGACACCGGCATCGTCAACGTGTTCATCAAGGTCGGCATGGATGTTCGCTGGGAAGGTTTCACAGGTGGCCTTGAAGACGCCATCAACGAAGGCGTGCGCCGCGGCTACAACCACCCCGACAACACGCTGCGTGCCAGCGTGGTGGCCGACCCTCACTTTGCGCGAAAGAACACCCGGGACAACACGCCTGCCGTCATCTTCACGGAAATCGTCCCAGGCAACACCGTGGACATCACGGTGGCTGCCAAAGGCGGTGGTTCCGAGAACAAGTCGAAAATGATCATGATGAATCCCAGCGATTCCCTGGTCGACTGGGTGCTCAAGACCGTGCCGACCATGGGCGCTGGCTGGTGCCCGCCAGGCATGCTCGGCATCGGCATCGGTGGCACAGCCGAAAAAGCGGTGCTGCTGGCCAAGGAGAGCCTGATGGACGACATCGACATGTACGAACTTCAAGCCAAGGCAGCCAAGGGCGAAAAGCTGAGCCAGGTCGAAGAACTTCGCCTGGAACTGTTCGACAAGGTCAACGCGCTGGGCATTGGCGCCCAGGGCCTGGGTGGCCTGACCACCGTGCTCGACATCAAGATCAAGATGTACCCCACCCATGCGGCCAGCAAGCCGGTGGCCATGATCCCCAACTGCGCGGCCACGCGACACGCGCACTTTGTGCTTGATGGCAGCGGCCCGGTCTACCTGGATCCGCCCAGTCTGGACCTCTGGCCCAACGTCAACTGGACGCCGGATACCGAAAAGAGCCAGCGCGTCGACCTGAACACGCTCACCAAGGAACAGGTGGCCAGTTGGAAACCGGGCCAGACCCTGCTGCTCAATGGCAAGATGCTCACCGGCCGGGACGCCGCGCACAAGCGCATCCAGGACATACTCGCCAAAGGCGAAAAATTGCCTGTGGACTTCACCAACCGGGTCATCTACTACGTCGGCCCGGTGGACCCCATCCGCGACGAGGCCGTTGGTCCCGCAGGCCCCACCACCGCCACGCGCATGGACAAGTTCACCGACATGATGCTGGAGCAAACCGGGTTGATCGCCATGATTGGCAAAGCCGAACGTGGCCCTGTCGCCATCGAATCCATCAAACAGCACAAGAGTGCATACCTCATGGCGGTCGGTGGTGCAGCCTACCTCGTCTCCAAGGCCATCAAACACGCCAAGGTGGTGGGGTTCGAAGACCTCGGCATGGAAGCCATCTACGAATTTGACGTGATCGACATGCCTGTGACCGTAGCAGTGGATTCGGGCGGCACCAGCGCCCACATCACCGGTCCTGCCGAATGGCAGAAGCGCATCGCCAGCGGCGAGTTCAAGGGCATTGGCGTCACCAGCGCTTGAGAACCGTCGGGGTCTTCGACAGCGGCGTGGGCGGCTTGAGCGTGCTGCGTGCTTTGCAGCGCGAGGTACCCCACACGCACTGGATCTATCTCTCCGACAGCGCCTTTGCACCTTACGGGGGCCGCAGCAATCAGGAAGTCATCGAGAGGTCCCTGCGCATCACGGCATGGCTGACCCAGGAACACCCGCTCGATGCACTCGTCGTGGCTTGCAACACAGCCACGGCTCATGCGATCGACAGCCTGCGTGACATGTTCCCGGCTCTGCCCATCGTCGGCGTGGAGCCGGCCCTGAAAACCGCCGCCCAGACCTCACTCACAGGGTGCATTGGCGTACTGGCCACGAGTGGCACGCTGGCAAGCAGCCGTTTTGCCACACTGCGAAACAAGGTGGAGACCTCCGCAGCTGGATCAGGCTTGACATTCTTTTGCCAGCCCTGCCCAGGACTGGCAGATGCGATCGAGCAGGATGACAAAACGGCAATCGAGCTTCTTTGCAGACGATTCGTCACGGCCTTGATGAATCAGGTTCCTGTGCAAAAAAGCCTGGACAGTCTGGTGCTTGGATGCACGCACTACCCCTTTGCCATCGAAACGCTGAAACAGCTCTGCGGACCGAGCGTGCATCTGATCGATAACGCAACGCCGATTGCAAGAAGAACCGCAAGCCTGCTCGGTGATGCTCATACGGCTCAGGCCACGGCTCAGCATGGCTGCGTTTCACTCTGTGCCACGGGAAGCATCGCGGCCTTGAAAGAAACTTGTGAGCGTTGGCTACCTGGCTTGCATCAGAGGGCGACCCGCCAGATACCAATCTGAAGGCCGGCCTCTCACTCCCGATCAACAATCCACCAGTTTGGTGCAGTAGCCGGGCACAACCGTGGTCAGAAAGGGCCACTCGTTGGGTGCTTGAGCCAGGAAAAAAACCACCGTGTTCAATGCAAGTGCCTTGGCTTGCGGGGTCCGCCGTGACCAGAGGACCCGCCATGGCCACGCGGTGGTTTGCCGAGCTGCATGGAGTTGACCAACGCATCAAACCGCTGTGTGAACAGTTTGTCGACGGCAGCAACAACCTCGCCAAGCTCCGCAGAGTCAAAGTGGCGCTCCATCACATGGATCACGTCTTGCACCAGGAGATCGCGCTGCACTTGCATGATGGCCGCCGGCGTGGGGCCGACAAAACACATCATGAAATCGTCCCGCGCCTCTTCTTCGGCCGCGTCGTCTTCCTCGTCGTACTCCGTATCGTAAAAAGACACTTCAAGCGGCGCACCTGCAGCTGCAATGTCATTGAGCGCCATGCAGGTCTCTTCGATCACCTGTCGAAACTCTTCACCACCCGGTACCGTCCAGCACATCTGGAGTACGTGGGTGGCAGCATCGAACCGGATGCCTGGCTCATCCTCGTAGGCACTTTCAGCGGCGGCAGCGAGCGAGCGCGCCCCCGCGTACTGCCATAAGGGTTTGAGCGCGTCCTGTATCTGGGCATACACGACGTCCTCGCGCAGGGGTACATCCCCATGCACATGTATCTCAAAGGGGGCGTTGTAACGGGTCATGGAAACTCACTGTACCGGCGATTCCGGAAAAATCCTAGGGACTGGTGCCTCGAACCGGAATCGAACCGGTACGCCCGATTAAAGGCGGCGGATTTTAAGTCCGCTGTGTCTACCAATTTCACCATCGAGGCACGCCATGTATTGTCTCAGGTTGGTCGGGCCTGACCTGCCCACGTGCCCTGCCGAGCGAACCGCAAAAAAAAACCTCGACAACCTAGGTTGGCGAGGCATGGAGGACTGGAGGCGCGACCCGGAGTCGAACCGGGCTAGACGGATTTGCAATCCGTTGCATAACCGCTTTGCTATCGCGCCACAGACTGGAAACGTGCAGGTCAGACGTTCCAACAAACCGACAAAAAAGGGAAGCAATGCTTCCCTTTTTGAATCTGGAGCGGGAAACGAGATTCGAACTCGCGACCTCAACCTTGGCAAGGTTGCGCTCTACCAACTGAGCTATTCCCGCATTTTTCAGAACATTGCTGTGCTTGTCTGAAGCTGAAATTATAGCGTAGAAATCGAGCCCTTTTCAAGACCCTCTACATTTTTTGAGTCAGTGTTTCACTGCGTCAGGCGAAGGCGCGGGACGGCCCACGGAGGCAGCCACTTGAGCGGCAACCTCTTCATCCGTCAAGGCGACGGGCTGGCGCTCGAGCGCCACTGCCAGCACCTTGTCAATCCACTTGACGGGGACGATTTCAAGACCCTGCTTCACGTTTTCAGGAATCTCCGCCAGATCCTTGACGTTCTCCTCCGGAATGATCACCGTCTTGATCCCGCCACGCAGTGCGGCAAGCAGCTTTTCCTTCAAGCCACCAATACCGGTCACCTCCCCTCGCAGCGTGATCTCGCCCGTCATGGCCACATCAGCCCTCACGGGGATGCCTGTCAACGATGACACCAGGGCGGTGGTCATGGCGGCGCCTGCGCTGGGACCATCCTTGGGTGTTGCACCGTCGGGTACATGAATGTGGATGTCGCGTTTGTCGAACTGCTCATCCTTGATGCCAAGCGCCCGTGCGCGGCTTCTCACCACCGTGCGAGCAGCTTCCACCGACTCCTTCATCACATCGCCCAGCGATCCCGTGCGGGTGATCACGCCTTTGCCCGGCATGATCGCGACTTCAATGGTCAACAGATCGCCACCGACCTCTGTCCAAGCCAGACCGACCACCTGACCCACCTGATTCTGAACCTCTGCGCGGCCATAGTTGAACTTGCGCACACCCAGAAACTCGTTGAGGTTCTCGGCATCCACGACCACGGTGGGTGTGTACTTCTTCAGCAGCAAGCCCTTGACCACTTTGCGGCAGATCTTGGAGAGTTCGCGCTCAAGAGAGCGCACGCCGGCTTCGCGCGTGTAGTAACGAACAATGTCGCGCACCGCGTCTTCGCGAATCTCCATTTCACCTTCTCGAATGCCATTGTTCTTGAGCTGTTTGGGCAGCAGGTAGCGAATGGCAATGTTGATCTTCTCGTCTTCGGTGTAGCCGGACAAGCGAATCACTTCCATGCGATCCAGCAGCGCAGGCGGGATGTTCATGGAGTTGGAGGTAGCGACGAACATCACGTCCGAAAGGTCAAAGTCGACCTCGACGTAATGGTCAGCAAAAGTGTGGTTCTGCTCTGGGTCGAGCACTTCCAACAGCGCGCTGGAGGGGTCACCCCGGAAGTCCGTGCCGAGCTTGTCAATTTCGTCCAACAGGAACAAGGGGTTGCGCGTGCCCACTTTGCCAAGGCTTTGCAGCACTTTGCCAGGCATGGCACCAATGTAGGTTCGACGGTGCCCGCGAATCTCGGCCTCGTCGCGCATGCCACCCAAGGCCATGCGCACATACTTGCGACCGGTGGCTTTGGCAACCGACTGACCCAGAGAGGTCTTGCCCACACCGGGCGGTCCTACAAGGCAAAGGATGGGGGCTTTCACCTTGTCCACGCGCTGTTGCACTGCAAGGTATTCAAGGATCCGGTCCTTGACTTTTTCAAGGCCGTAGTGATCTTCGTTCAAGACGGCCTCGGCGTGCGCGAGATCGTGCTTGATCTTGGTCTTCTTGCTCCATGGCAACCCCACCAGCGCATCAATGTAGTTGCGCACCACCGTGGCCTCGGCCGACATGGGTGACATGAGCTTGAGCTTCTTGAACTCGGCGTCGGCCTTTTTGCGTGCCTCGGCGGGCATCTTGGCAGCCTTGATCTTCTTTTCGATCTCTTCGATGTCGGCGCCCTCTTCGCCTTCACCCAATTCCTTCTGGATGGCCTTGACCTGCTCGTTCAGATAGAAGTCGCGCTGGTTTTTTTCCATCTGCCGCTTGACCCGACCACGGATCTTCTTATCAACGTTGAGGATGTCAACCTCGCGCTCCAGCTGCTCGAAGAGGTTCTCCAACCGTTTGTTGACCGGATCCAGATCGAGCACCACCTGCTTCGACTCCAGCTTCAGCGGCAGGTGCGCAGCAATGGTGTCGGCCAGTCGACCGGGATCGTCAATGCTGGAAATCGACGTGAGAATCTCGGACGGAATCTTTTTGTTCAGCTTCACGTACTGGTCAAACTGCTGCATCACGGCGCGACGCAGTGCTTCGAGCTCGTTCGACTGCGATTCGGCGCGCTCAACCTGAGGATCCACCGGCGCCACGCTGGCCACGAAGTGACTTTCACCGTCACGGATGTCTAGCACCTTGGCACGTTGCAGCCCTTCGACCAGCACTTTCACAGTGCCGTCGGGCAGTTTGAGCATCTGCAAGATGGTGGCCACGCAGCCCATCTCGAACATGTCTTCGGTCGAAGGCTCATCCTTCGCGGCTGCTTTCTGAGCCACCAGCATGATCCGGCGCTCGGCTTCCATGGCCGATTCCAGTGCCTTGATGCTCTTGGGTCTTCCTACAAAGAGTGGAATGACCATGTGCGGGAAGACCACGACATCGCGCAGCGGCAGCAATGGCAGATCAATCGGTGAGTTGGGCAAAGGGGTGTGTCCGGACATTTCAACCTCGACAAAATGGGCACGTGGGGCAGATGCGGGCGATTTCAACCGGACGCATCATCAACTTCACACAGACAGAGGCATGACGCGTGCCTGGAGGCGACATTCAGGCCTGCTTGGCGGCCTCGCGGTACACCAGCAAGGGTGGTTTGTTCTCTTCGATCGTGCTTTCGTCCACCACAACCTTTTCAACATTGCTCATGCCCGGCAGTTCGAACATGGTGTCGATGAGCGCGTTTTCGAGGATCGACCGCAGACCTCGCGCCCCAGTCTTGCGGGCCAGGGCTTTCCGAGCAATAGCCTTCAGTGCGGCTGGACGGACTTCGAGCTCGGCACCCTCCATCGACAGCATGCGAGCAAACTGCTTCACGACAGCGTTCTTGGGCTCGGTGAGGATTTCAACCAAGGCGTCTTCACTGAGCTCGGCAAGCGCCGCAATCACGGGCACGCGCCCCACGAGTTCAGGGATCAAGCCAAACTTGATGAGATCTTCCGGTTCGATTTCCTTGAAGGCATCGGTCAGGCTACGTTGTTTCTTGCTCTTGACCACAGCGCCAAATCCAATACCGGACGCTTCGGTGCGGTTCTCGATGATCTTTTCGAGCCCGGCGAACGCGCCACCACAAATGAACAGAATGTTCGTGGTGTCGACCTGAAGAAAGTCCTGATTGGGGTGTTTTCTGCCGCCTTGAGGAGGCACCGAGGCCATGGTGCCTTCAATGAGCTTGAGCAACGCCTGCTGCACACCTTCACCGGACACATCCCGCGTGATGGAGGGATTGTCGGACTTGCGGGTGATCTTATCGATTTCGTCGATATAGACGATGCCCTGCTGGGCCCGCTCAACCTCGTAGTTACAGCTCTGCAGCAACTTGGCCACGATGTTCTCGACATCTTCGCCAACATACCCTGCTTCCGTGAGCGTGGTGGCATCGGCCATGACAAAGGGCACATTGAGCATGCGCGCCATGGTCTGTGCCAGCAGCGTCTTGCCTGAGCCCGTGGGGCCAATCAGCAGGATGTTGCTCTTGGCCAGTTCGACGTCGTCCTTTTTGGCGCTCTGCTTGTGACGCAGGCGTTTGTAGTGGTTGTACACCGCCACCGCCAGCGCCCGTTTGGCAGAGTCCTGCCCGATCACATAGTTGTCCAGATTGGACTTGAGCTCTGCTGGCGTTGGAACATCGTCCCCTGCCGCCTTGACCGATTCCAGACCCGGCAGCTCGTCGCGGATGATGTCGTTGCACAGGTCAATGCACTCGTCGCAGATGAACACCGAGGGGCCAGCGATCAGCTTCTTGACCTCGTGCTGGCTCTTGCCACAAAACGAGCAGTAAAGCGCCTTTTCAGGCGTGGTGGCTTTTTTGTCGGCCATGGGTCTTTGGTGTCAGGTGTGCGGGAAACGGGGTATCAGGACCAATGATAGTTCAAGGCCCACCCGGGCTGATCGAAGGAAAAGCACCCGGAATGTGGACATTGATACAAACTCAATGAAGATGTCGTGGACGCGGCATCGTTCAACCGGGTATCAGGCGGCGCCAGGTCGCTTGTCGATCACCTTGTCGATCAGGCCGTACTCGGCCGATTCGGCTGCGGACAGATAGTAGTCGCGCTCGGTGTCGCGCTCGATCTTCTCCAGCGGCTGCCCGGTGCGCTCGGCAAGAATGCGGTTCAGCTGCTCGCGGGTCTTGAGGATTTCGCGTGCATGGATTTCGATTTCGGTCGCCTGCCCCTGCGTGCCACCCAGCGGCTGGTGGATCATGACTTTGGAGTTAGGCAAGGCAAATCGCTTTCCCTTGGCACCCGCAGCCAGCAAAAAGGCGCCCATGCTGGCCGCCATGCCGATGCACAGTGTGGACACGTCGGGCTTGACGAAATTCATGGTGTCGAAAATCGCCATGCCGGCGCTGACCGAGCCACCGGGAGAGTTGATGTAGAACGAAATGTCCTTGTCAGGGTTCTCGCTCTCAAGAAACAGCAACTGGGCCACCACCAGATTGGCCGACTGGTCATTCACGGGACCGACGAGGAAGATCACGCGCTCTTTGAGAAGGCGGGAATAGATGTCGTAGGCGCGCTCGCCTCGGCCGGATTGCTCGATGACCATGGGCACCATGCCCAGGTTCTGAATTTCCATTGCGCTCATGCGTTTCTCCATGTTTTGATGCATTGCGATTTCCATACTGTAACCAACCCGCCGCCGCCTTGCCGACGCAGCACCCATGGCCGTGATGGGCATATGGCGCACTGGAGGCCAAACACAAGCGGCCAGGCGAAAAAAAGGGCGGACAAGTCCGCCCTTTCCCGCAACGAGGCCATGCAAGTGTCAGGACTGACCCATCAGCTCATCAAAACTGATGGCCTTGTCGTTGACCTTGGCTTTGGACAGCACGAATTCGGTGACGTTGTTTTCAATCACGATGCCTTCGACCTCGGCCATACGGCGGTTGTCGCCGGTGTACCAGCGCACCACGTCGGCGGGCTTTTCGTAGGAAGCAGCAAGCTCTTCAATGTGCGCCTTGATCTGCTCCGGCTTGGCGTGCAGTTCGTTGGCGCGAACCAGCTCAGCGACCACCAGACCCAGCTTCACACGGCGCTCCGCTTGAGGACGGAACAGTTCTTCGGGAATGGGGGCTTTGTCTGCATCCTTCACGCCGCGCTGCTTGAGGTCTGCGCGCGCGCCTTCGACCAGCCGGTCGAGCTCGGCCTGGACCACAGATTTCGGCAGGTCAAGCTCAGCCTTGGCTGCCAACGCATCCATCGCTGCCTGCTTGTTGCGCGCCTGGAGGCGGAACTTCACTTCGCGCTCCAGGTTCTTACGGATGTCGGCGCGCAGGGCCTCAACCGTTCCTTCGGCAATGCCAAGGGACTTGGCCAGGGCCTCGTCCACCTCGGGAAGGTGGGCGGCTTCGAGCTTGTTCACGGTCACGAGGAAATCGGCGGTCTTGCCGGCCACATCCTTGCCGTGGTAATCCTCGGGGAAGGCCAGGGGGAAAGTTTTGGACTCGCCAGACTTCATGCCGCGCACCGCGTCTTCAAACTCCTTGAGCATCTGGCCATCGCCCACGATGAACTGGAAACCTTCGGCCTTGCCGCCCTCAAACGGCTCGCCGTCGATCTTGCCGGCGAAGTCGATCGTGGCGCGGTCGCCGTCTTGCGCGGCCTGATCCTGAGCCCGTTGGGCAAAGGTGCGGCGCTGCTTGCGAAGGATGTCGAGCGTGCGGTCGATGGCCGCATCGGTCACTTCTGCCGAAACGCGTTCCACTTCAGCGGTCGACAGATCGTCGATCTTGACTTCAGGGTACACCTCGAACACGGCATCAAAAGCCAGCTGGCCTTCAGGCGACTCTTCCTTTTCCGTGATCTTGGGCTGGCCGGCCACGCGCAACTTGGCCTCATTGGCGGCCACCGCAAACGCTTCGCCGACCTTGTCGTTCATCACTTCATAGTGAACCGAGTAGCCATAGCGCTGAGCGACAACATTCATGGGCACTTTGCCGGGACGGAAACCGTCCATCTTGACGTCGCGCGCGATGCGCTTGAGGCGGTTGGACACCTCGTTCTGGATCACATCGGCCGGCAGCGTCAGCGTGATCTTGCGCTCGAGCTTCTCAAGGGTTTCTACGGTCACGGTCATCGCAATCTCCAAATGGGTGGCGGTCAACCAGCCTGCCTGGCCGACCCGGGATCTTTTCGTCTGTGAGGTGGTGCGCGGGGGGGGACTCGAACCCCCACACCATTGCTGGCGTCAGGACCTAAACCTGGTGCGTCTACCAATTTCGCCACCCGCGCGCCTACATTGCAGTGCCTGGCTCGGCCATCCGGGATAGTCTCTATCTCAGCGCTGGGCTTTCGGTCATCCGCTTCACGGCAACCCAAGATTGTAGCCTCACGGCACTCTTCGTCGATCGAATCATGCGCTCAGACGCCTTCGCAGCGCACGGACCGCACTGCCTGGTGTGGTGAGCACGGGAATGCCCAGTTCGTGTTCCACGCGACCACCGGCCCTTGCCATGCTGAACTGTGCCAGCGCAATCACCTCGGCACCCTGATCCCTGAGCTGCCGGGCGGCGCCCAGCACCAGTGCGTCGTGCCGGTCACCGTCGCCTCGATTCAGCGCGTCCAGCGCACCATCGGCAAGTCGGGTGACGAGATCAGCGCCGGAGGGGAACTCGGGCGGCATGGAGGTCAAAGTGGGCGCAAACGAGGCGATGAGACCGATTCGTCCTCCAAGGGCCACGGCATCAGCCACCATGGCCTCGTTGGGCTTGAGCACCGGCATGTGAGGGCGACGCGCAGCGGCCGCTTCAATGCACGGACCAAATGCCGAACAGGTGAACAGAATGGCGTCGGCGCCAGTACCCTCGGCATAAGCGGCCAGCGCCTCGAAACGCTGATGCATGACCTCGTCCAGGCCACCGGCACCTCTGCCGGCATGGCGAGCCAGGTCGGCGGAAAGGCTGTCGTCGAGCAGGTTCATGCGAACGGCCTCCGGCCATGCCGCCGCCAGCGCTTCATTGATCGGCGCCACGGAATGCGCCAGGGCATGGACGAGCGCGATCCGGGTCATTGCACTGGCGCTGCGGCAGGTGCCACAGGCTGACGAGGGCGCCGCAAGCGCTGCAGGAACATCACCAGCAGCAAAAGGACCACAGCCGGGATGAACACCCACTCCTTGGCAGGACGATCGGCCGGAATCTCGGCCGACACGATGCGGAAGCCTTGCTCCATGCCCAGCTTCTCGGCCGGACTGCCGAACTTCACACCGGAGATCAGGAGTTCGTCGCCCTGCGCGACCACGCTTACCCCGGCGCTTGACAGGCGTTCGCGCGCTGGCGCCTGAGCACCCAGCGGCAGCAACACGCCCTTGCGCACATCGTCCCCGTTGAGGTTGGTGCCTTCAATCCACAAACGCTTGCCCGTATTGGCCGGAGCCTCCTCGATCAACTTGTTCATGCTGGCGGCCGGCACCATGTCGTAAGGCGGGTAGACCATGTCCCACCAGAAGCCGGGCCGGAACAGGGTGAAAGTGACGAGCAGCAAGGCAAGGCTCTCGTACCAGCGCGAGCGCACGAGAAAGTAGCCTTGCGTGGCCGCCGCAAACACCAGCATGGCCACCACCGCACTGACCACCGTGAGCACCAGATGGAACGGACCGGTCAAGCCGATGAAGAGCAATTGGGTGTTGAAGATGAACAGGAACGGCAGGATCGCGGTCCGCATGCTGTAGAAGAAAGCGGTGATACCGGTCTTGATGGGATCAGCCCGCGCTATGGCGGCAGCTGCAAAAGAAGCGAGACCCACCGGTGGCGTTACGTCGGCCATGAGGCCGAAATAGAACACAAACAGATGCACTGCAATGAGCGGGACGATCAGGCCGCTCTGTGCGCCCAACTCCACCACCACGGGCGCCATCAGGGTGGAGACCACGATGTAGTTCGCCGTGGTGGGCAAGCCCATGCCAAGGATCAGGCTGATGAATGCCACCAGCACCAGCATCAGCATGAGGTTGCCGCCAGAGAGCAGCTCCACCAGTTCGGTCATCACCAGACCCACGCCCGTGAGCGACACCGTGCCCACGATGATGCCCGCAGCGGCCGTGGCCACACCGATGCCGATCATGTTGCGTGCGCCGGTGGCCAGACCATCGACAAGATCGGCGAACCCCTGCCGTGTGGCCGCTCCGACGGAACCCTGTTGCCGGAACATCGCGACAATGGGTTTCTGGGTGACCATCACGAAGATCATGAACATCGTGGCCCAGAAGGCGGAGAGGCCTGGCGACATCTGTTCCACCATCAGGCACCAGATCAGAACCACCACGGCCAGCAGGTAATGCAGGCCTGATTTGACGGTGGGGCCGGTCTCAGGCAGCTCGAACACCGGTGCATTGGGATCATCCAGCTCCAGTTCTGGCTGCTTGGATCCGAACCAGAGCAGGCCCACATAGGCGCCCAGGAGACCGGCACCCACGATCCAGATGGCGGCGTCCCCCATCACGGTTTTGATCCAGCCAATACCCCAGTACACCGCACCGGCCAGCACCAGAAAGCCGCTGACAGTCAGGCCGAACGAGAGCAAACGGGCACTGGCGGTACCCGTGTTTCGACGCGGCAGTCCGACCATGTCGGCCTTCAGCGCCTCAAGATGCACGATATAAAACAGTGCGATGTAAGAAATGATGGCTGGCAGAAAGGCGTGCTTCATGACCTCGATATAGGGAATACCAACGTACTCCACCATCAGGAACGCGGCGGCACCCATCACAGGCGGCATGATCTGCCCATTGACCGAGCTGGAAACTTCGACCGCTCCCGCCTGGTCGCCGCGGTAGCCCACGCGCTTCATCAGGGGAATGGTGAAGGTGCCCGTGGTGACGACGTTGGCGATCGAGGAGCCGGAAATGATGCCTGTGGCCGCCGACGAAAGCACGGCCGCCTTGGCCGGACCACCGCGCATGTGGCCCAGCAGGGCAAAGGCAGACTTGATGAAGTAGTTGCCAGCACCCGCCTTGTCCAGCAACGATCCGAAGAGAACGAACAGAAAGATGAAGCTGCTGGAGACGCCGAGCGCCACACCGAACACACCCTCGGTGGTGAGCCACTGGTGGCTCATTGCGCGATTGAGCGAAAAGCCCCGGTGGGCGATCATGTCAGGCATGTAGGGGCCGCCGAACGTGTAGACCAGAAACACCACGGCCACGATCACCATGGGCAGGCCGAGCACCCGGCGCGTGGCCTCAAGCAGTAGCACCACGCCGACGGCTGCGGTGTACACGTCCATAGGCGTGGGCTGGCCGGGGCGGGTGGCCAGTTGGTCGTAAAACAGAAAGAGGTAGGAAGCACAGAAAGCGCCCCCAATGGCCAACACCCAGTCCATAACCGGCACGTAGGCCCTGGGCGACCGCTTGAACGCCGGGTAGGCCATGTAGGCAAGGAACACGGCAAACGAAAGGTGGATCGCACGGGTCTCGGTGTCGTTGAACACGAACACGCCCAAGGTGAATGGCAGCGGCGACGCAATCCATAGCTGAAACAGCGACCATGCAATGGCCACATAGAGCAGCAGGCGGCTGATCACGGGGCCAGGCGAGCGGCCGCCGGTGTCGTTATCTGCCACCAGCTGGTTGACATCCACGTCGGTTGCGGTTTGGGTTTTCATGCAGTCCTCTTGGTATGAAGGTGGGGATGCAAACAAAAAAAGCCCTGACGAATCAGAGCTTTCCTGTGGCTGCGGCCCTTGTCGACCTCAGCAGTCGGGCGAAATTACATCCAGCCCTTTTCCTTGTAGTACTTCAGGGCACCAGGATGCAGCGGAGCCGACAGGCCGTCCTTGATCATGTTCTTGGGATCCAACGCGCCAAAAGCGGGGTGCAGCTTCTTGAACTCGTCAAAGTTCTCGAACACGGCCTTGACCAGCTCATACACCGCCGCATCATCCACCTTGGCCGAAGTCACAAAAGAAGCCAGCACACCGTAGGTAGGCGTGGGGTTCGGGTGACCGGCGTACAGACCGCCAGGAATGTTGACCTTGGCGTAATAGGTGTTGGCCGACACCAGCTTGTCCACAGCCGCACCCGTCAGGGGCACCAGCTTGGCGCCGCAGGTGGTAATGGGGTCCTGGATGTTGGCGCTGGGGTGGCCCACCCCGTAGAAGAAGCCATCGATCTTGTTGTCGCAGAGGGCGGCACCATGTTCGTCGGCCTTGAGCTCGGCAGCCAGGCCGAAGTCGGAGACTTTCCAACCGGCCGTGCTCAAGTACTCTTCCATGGCGGCGCGAGTGCCCGAGCCAGGGTTGCCAATGTTGAAACGCTTGCCTTTGAGGTCTTCAAACTTGGTGATGTTGGCTTCCTTGCGCGTCAACACGGTGAAGGGCTCGGGGTGGATGGAGAAAACCGCACGCAGGTCGCTGTGCTTGCCGTCCTTTTCGAACTGGCGGGCGCCATTGACGGCGTTGTACTGCACGTCAGACTGCGACACACCGAAATCAAGCTCGCCGGCCTTGATGGTGTTGATGTTCACCACGGAACCACCGGTCGATTCCACCGAGCAGCGGAAGCCATGCTTGGCGCGGTCCTTGTTCACCAGGCGGCAGATGGCGCCACCCGCAGCGTAATAGACGCCGGTGACGCCACCGGTGCCGATCGTCATGAACTTTTGCTGGGCCTGGACGCTTGTCACCGGCGCGAGCATGGCGGTGGCGGCGGCAATGGCGGTGATGCATGCGAACAATTTTTTCATTGAGGTCTCCTGCAGGGTCGCTGCGTTGCATGGAAAAAAATCGACAGATCGTGTCTTGGACTGGTGATGTTAATTCAAACGTTTACCTCCCAACGCGTCGCGCCCTAAGTAATAACCCCGTCATGCCATCCACAGGTTTACCCGGCAGATCGAATGGCGGCGTCGATGGAGCGGTTCAACCGCTCGACAATCTCCGCCAGTTCTGCCTCACTGGCCACAAAAGGTGGTGCCAGCAGCACATGGTCGCCACAGCGGCCGTCCACTGTGCCTCCCATGGGGTAGACCATCAGTCCTTCTGCCATGGCGGCCTTCTTGATGCGCGCGTGCAGCTTCAAATCCGGGTCGAACCACTGCTTGCTGCGCCTGTCCGTCACGAGCTCAAGCCCCCAGAACAAGCCTCGGCCGCGGATGTCGCCCACATGCGGGTGGCTGGAAAACGCCTCTAGCAGTCTGGCCTGGAACGCCTCGCCACGGGATCGCACCTGCGCCAGCAGACCATCCCGCCGAATCACCTGCTGCACCGCCAACGCCGCCGCGCAGGCCACGGCATGGCCCAGGTAGGTGTGCCCATGCTGGAACAGGCCACTGCCCTGCCGAAACGTGTCCACCAGCCGGGCCTGGGCCAGCACGGCACCAATGGGCTGGTAGCCTCCGCCCAGACCTTTGGCGATGGTGACCAGGTCGGGCACCACGCCCTCCTGCTCGCAGGCGTGCAAGGTGCCGGTGCGTCCCATGCCGCACATGACCTCGTCAAGAATGAGCAAGATGCCGTGACGGTCACACAGTTCGCGCACGCCGCGAAAGTACCCAGGGACCGGAGGCAAGACTCCTGCGGTGGCGCCGCCCACCGTCTCGGCCACAAAAGCGATCACGTTTTCAGGGCCGAGCTGCTCAATCGTGGCTGACAGTTCCGCCACCAGACGCTGGCCGTATTGCTCAGCGCTCTCGTCTTCGCGACGGTCACGGTATTCGTAACACGGCGCCACGTGGGCCACGTTGATCAGCAAAGGCTTGAATTGCTCCCGCCGCCAAGCATTGCCACCCACGGCCAGCGCACCCAGGGTGTTGCCGTGGTAGCTCTGGCGCCTCGCGATGAAGTGCCGGCGCTGGGGTTGACCGATCTCGACGAAATACTGGCGCGCCATTTTCAGCGCCGCCTCCACCGCTTCAGAGCCGCCACTGACAAAGTAGGCATGGCTCATGCCTTCAGGCGCACTCTCGATCAACAGATCAGCAAGCTCCTCGGCGACTTCGGTGGTGAAGAAGCTGGTGTGGGCATAGGCGAGCTTGTCGATCTGCGCGTGCATGGCTGCGATCACGTCGGGGTGCCCGTGCCCCAGGCAGGAGACGGCCGCACCGCCCGAGGCGTCCAGGTACGCCTTCCCGGCGCTGTCGGTGATGGAAATCCCCTGACCACTCACGGCCACAGGCAGGTCGTGATGCAACTGGCGATGAAAAACGCGGGTGGAGGTTGAAGCAGGCATCGATGGCAAGCGGCGAAGCGCCGATGTGGTGAAAAACAAGCCAGTGTAGGTACCTGGGTGAGATCGTAAAAATGCCTTTTTGCGCCGATTCCATGCCTTTTGCTTATGGTCTCGGATCGCCACAGACCATGACTTCGCGGCATGGGCGAGTGTGCAGTCGGCATTTTTCAGCAGGCGACGAACGCCCTAGAGTTCGTTCCCATGACACACCCCTCCTCATCTCCCCGGCATGTCTGCATCCTTGGCGCAGGCATTGTGGGCCTGGCCACTGCTTGGCGGTTGCAGCGCGACGGTCACACCGTGACCGTGATCGACAGCGCCCACAGTGGTGCGGGCGCCAGCGCCGCCAACGGCGCGCAGCTGAGCTATTCCTACGTGCAGCCCCTGGCCGATCCATCCATCTGGCGACAGTTGCCCAAGCTGCTGCTGGCCAACGACTCGCCACTGAAGCTGCGGCTTCGGATGGATCCTCACCAATGGGCCTGGGGGCTGAGCTTTCTGGCCGCCTGTCGCGCCAGCGTGTCGCGCGACACCACCGCCCAGTTGCTGCACCTGGCCGCGCAAAGCCGCCTGGCATTCGACACATTGCGGGCTGAAACCGCCATGGATGCCGATCACTCGACCACCGGCAAGCTGGTGCTCTACCCGACCGAAGCCAGCTTTGCTGCAGCGCGACACCAGATGGCGCTGCAGCGCGTGCTGGGCAGTGAGCAGCACGCGCTATCGCCGGCAGAGTGCGTGGCGATTGAGCCCGCTCTCTCTCATCGCACGTCACACTTTCATGGCGCCGTGTACACGCCCAGCGAATCCGCAGCTGATTGCCTCAAGGTCTGCCAGGCGCTGGAGCAGTTGTTGCGGGCGCGCGGCGTGCGCTTTCTGCTCGACACACCGGTCACGGGCCTGGTCCGTCGAGGGGACCGCGTGGTTGAGGCGCGAACGCCCGCAGGCGCGGTGCATGCGGACGCATTCGTGATGGCCCTGGGCACCGGTTCGCGACGCCTGGCCGCTGCGCTCGGGCTGCGGCTGCCGGTGTATCCGCTCAAGGGCTACAGCATCACGCTGGACATTCAAGATGGCGCAGACGCTACGTCGGCGCCTGCCGTCAACGTCACGGACGCAGGAAGAAAGATCGTGTTTGCGCGCATCGGGCAGCGTCTGCGCGTGGCGGGCATGGCCGAACTGGTGGGCGAAGATCGCCGTATTTCAAGCGACCGCATTGACGCCCTGGTGTCGGCCACAAGGGACATGTTCCCCCGAGCGACCAGGTTTGAAAATGTGCACCCCTGGGCGGGCTTGCGGCCCGCCACGCCCAAAGGTCTACCGGTGCTGGGTCGTCTGCCGGCCGGCCCGGCCAATCTGCTGTTCAACACGGGACATGGCGCCCTCGGCTTCACGCTGGCCTTTGGCAGCGCCGAGCACATTGCCGCCGCGCTGCGGCCGCAAGTCAGGCCAGTTGCTGCAGGGCTTGCTGCATGCAGCGCGTGAAGGCGCGCGTGGTGATGGAATTGGGGCGTGCGATGGGCCGCAGCATGTGAACGGAGGTGGCGATGGCCGGCTCCAGCGCCAGCACGTCGACCTTGCTGCGATCGGCCGACGCAGCGGTACACCCCTCCACCATGGCCACGCCCACGCCGTGGTGGGCCAGTGCCAGGGCCACGTGGTAGGTCTGCACCGTGATGACTTCGTTCAGTCCGGCACCACTGTCACGCACCGTGTGCGCCAGCAGGGTGCCCAGCGGGTCTTGTCCGTCCAGGGCAATCACCGGCAGCTTGCTCAGCTGGGCCAGGGTGATAAGGCCAGATTTCGCCTGCCGTGCGCTGACCAGACCTTTGGGCGCCACGCACATCACCCGCCGCTCGGCCAGCCGCTCCTGTGCCAGCGCGGGGTGAGAGACCGCGCTGAACACATAGCCCACATCAGCCTCCTGCAGCACCAGCGAAGAGACGATCTGCGGCGAATGCAATGCCTGGTGGTTCACCACCACGTTGGGATGCTTTTCCCTGAACAGATGCATGGCACGCGGAAACACTTCATAGCTCAGCGCCAGCACCGTCAACACCCGCAGGGCGCCCTGCCCCCGCCCGGCCTTCAAGTTGACCGACAGGCGCTGCACTTCATCCAACTGGGCAAACAGCCGCTCGATGTGCGGGTACAGCGTCTGCGCCTCCACCGTCGGCTTGAGCCGCCCACCCACCCGCTGAAACAGCGGAAAGCCCAGCTGCACCTCGGCATGCTGCAAAGTGCGGCTCACCGCCGGTTGGGTGACATTGATCATGCGCGCGGCCGCACTCACACTGCCGGTGAGCATGACCGCGTTGAAGACTTCGATGTGGCGCAGACGCATGGGGGAGATTGTGTACCAACGCCTCTGGCACCCACCCTGACCAAAACATCTTCCGAAGCGAAATGACCCATTCCAGAGATACCGTCGGGCCGGCTTTGCCGGACGACTGGTATCGCCCCCTGGAGGGGGTGACGCCAAAGGCGGCGCGGGGGTGTTTCCCGTCCTTGGGGTGTTACCTCCTCACTCTGAACCAGGCCGCATACATCGCCGGCAAAGCCAGCAGCGTCAGCACCGTGGCCACCACCAGCCCACCCATGATCGCCACCGCCATCGGTCCCCAGAACACGCTGCGCGAGAGCGGAATCATGGCCAGCACCGCAGCGGCGGCCGTGAGCACGATCGGCCGCATGCGCCGCACCGTGGCTTCCACCACCGCTTCCCAGTCGGGCACGCCCCGGGCGCGGTCCTGTTCGATCTGGTCGATCAGGATCACCGAGTTGCGCTGGATCATGCCCATCAGAGCGATCACGCCCAGCAACGCCACGAAACCAAACGGTCGATCCAGCAGCAGCAAAGCGCCAGCCACGCCCGCCAGGCCCAGTGGCCCGGTCAGGAACACCAGCACAGACCGGCTGAAGCTTTGCAGTTGCAGCATCAGCAGCGTGAACACGATGAACAGCATCAGCGGCACGCCGGCGACGATTGACGACGATCCTTTGCTGCTCTCCTCCACTGCGCCAGCCACCTCCACCCGGTAACCTGTCAGGCCTTGCTCGCGCCAGCCGGCCTCGATCGCGCGCAGCGCAGGCAGCAGTTCATTGGTTACTGTGGCGCCTTGCAGGCCTTCGACCACGTCGCCCTGCACCGTGATGGCGTAGTCGCGGTTTTCGCGCCACATCACGCCGGGTTCCCAGTCGAACACCGGCCGGGCAATCTGCAGCAACGGAATGGCCTTGCCGCTGGCCGTGGGCAGGTTCGCTTGCGCCAGGTCGGTGATGGCATCGCGCTCGTCCAGCGGCTGGCGCAGCACGATGTCGATCAGCTTGTCGCCATCGCGGTACTGACCCACGGTGCTGCCGCTGAGCAGGGTACGTGCCGCCTGGGCGATCGACTGGCTGGACACGCCCAGCGCACGGGCCTTGGCCTGGTCCACCTCCAGCCGCAACATCTTCACAGACTCGTTCCAGTTGTCGTTCACGCCGCGTGTGTTCGGACTCTGGCGCATCGCGTCCTTGACTTGATCGGCCAGGGTGCGCAGCACCGTGGGATCGGTGCCCACCACGCGGAACTGCACCGGGTAAGGCACAGGCGGGCCATTGGGCAACAACTTCACGCGGCCGCGCACCTCAGGGAATTCGGTGGCCAGCAAGGCAGGCAGCGCCTGACGCAGGCTTTCACGCGTGCTCAGGTCTTGCGGAATGAGGATGAGCTGCGAGACGTTGGTCTGAGGGAAGGTCTGGTCCAGTGGCAGATAGAAACGGGGAACACCCGAACCCACCCAGGTGCTCACGCTTTTCACCCCGGGCTGCTCGGCCATGCGGGCTTCCACGCGGCGGGTGATTTCGTCGTTGGCGGCGATGCTGGTGCCTTCGGGCGACCACAGATCGACCAGGATTTCCGGCCGGCTGGAATCCGGAAAGAACTGCTGCTGCACCTGCCCCATGCCCACAATGCCCAGCATAAAAGTGAGGATGGTGGCGCCGATGGTGCTCCACCGGTGTTGCACACACCAGTCCACCGTGGCGCGGAAGCGGTCGTAGAACGGCCCATCAAACACTTCCTGAATCTCGCCCACGTGGGGCTTGACCTTGAGCAGTTTCATGCCCAGGTAGGGCACGAACATCACCGCCACGATCCACGACAGCACCAGCGCGATCACGGTGACCGCAAAGATGGCGAAGGTGTATTCGCCCACTGTGGAATTCGCCATGCCGATGGGCAGAAAGCCCGCCGCCGTGATGAGCGTGCCAGTGAGCATGGGCATGGCGGTGGCGTCCCAGGTGAAGGTGGCCGCACGCATCATGGTGTAGCCCTCCTCCAGCTTGCGCACCATCATTTCGACCGCGATGATGGCGTCGTCCACCAACAGGCCCAGCGCGATGATCAGCGAGCCCAGCGAGATCTTGTGCAGGCCGATGCCCCAGTAGTTCATGGCCAGGAAAGTGATGGCCAGCACCAGCGGGATGGTGATGAACACCACCAGGCCCGGTCGCATGTCCAGCACATAGCGGCGCAGGCCGCGCCCGCCTTCGCGTTTGTGCAGGCCCAGCGCGAGGAAACTCACCGCCAGCACGATCACCACGGCTTCGATCAGCACCTTCACGAACTCATTGACCGAGGCGGTCACAGCGCTGGGCTGGTCCTGCACCTGCACAAGTGACATGCCCGCTGGCAGTTGCCGCTCAATGTCAACCATGGCCACATCGAGCGCCTTGCCCAGCGCAATGATGTCGCCGCCCTTGGCCATGGAAATGCCCAGCGCGATGCTGTCCTTGCCGTTGTGTCGCACCATCACTTGGGCCGGGTCCACATAGCCCAGCCGGATGTCGGCGATGTCGCCCAGGCGGATCTGCCTGCCATTGGACGCGCGGATGGGCATGGCCTGCAGCTGCTCCACCGAATTGAAGGCGCCACCCACACGCACCTGCAGCACGTCCAGCGGCGTCTGTACCGTGCCGGCGGGTTCCACGGCATTCTGCTGGCCCAGCGAGGCCAGCACCTGATTCAGGTCCAGTCCCAGCGTGGCCAGGCGCTTTTGCGAGATCCCCACATAGAGCTTTTCGTCCTGCGCGCCGAACAGGGCGACCTTGTTCACGTCCTTGACGCGCAACAGTTGCTGGCGCACGGAGTCGGCGACCTGCTTCTTGTCAGCCGGGGAATAGCCGTCGCCTTGCAGCGCGTAGATCACGCCATACACATCACCGAATTCGTCGTTGAAGAACGGTCCCACCACGCCTTGCGGCAGCGTGCCGCGCATATCGCCGATCTTCTTGCGAACGGTGTACCAGGTCTGCTCCACTTCAGCCGCCGGCGCATCGTCCTTGAGCTGAAAGATGATGAGGGTTTCACCGGGCTTGGAATAGCTGCGGATCTTGTCCGCGTGCGGCACTTCCTGCAGCGTCTTTTCAAGCCGGTCCGCCACCTGTTCGGCCACCTGCTGCGCCGTGGCACCAGGCCAATAGGCGCTCACCACCATGGCACGGAAGGTGAACGGAGGATCCTCGTCCTGACCGAGCTGGAAATAGGCGGCCACGCCCAGCAGCATCAGCACGATCATCAGGTAGCGCGTGAGGGCCTGGTGATCCAGTGCCCATTGCGAGAGGTTGAAACGCGACACCCAGGATGATGTCGTCGCAGCGGCTGCGTGGGATTCGCTCATGCCCGGCCTCACTGGGTGGCCGCAGCGGCAAAACGGGTGACCTTCTGGCCCGGCGAGAGCACGTGCACACCCGCCGATACCACCTCGTCTCCGGGCTGCAGGCCGGCGGCAATGGCGACATCGTTGCCATCGGCGGTGAGCACCTGCACGGTGCGCGTATTCACGGTGGATGTGGTCGCGTCGAACACCCAGACCGCCGTGCCATCACCCTCCTTCAGCAACGCGGTGGTGGGCACCTTGATCACTGGTGCGGCCGCCGGGCCTTTGGCAGCGAAACGCACATAAGCTGTAGCGCCCAGCGGCACATCCAGATCGCCAGGCAAGGCCAGCTTCACCTGGAAGGTGCGGGTGACGGGGTCCGCGCTGGCGGCCACCTCACGCACTGTGGCAGTCACCCCTTCTGGCGAGGCGCCGTTGCCGGCATCGGCCCAGAAACGCACACGGGCTTCGAGGCCGTTGCCAATCAAGGCCACGCGGTCTTCCGGCACGGCAATCACCACGTCGCGCGGGCCGTCCTGCGCCAGCCTCACCACGGGCGTTCCAGCACCCACCACCTGGCCCACCTCGGCATCCACCGCCACCACCACGCCTGCCGCATCTGCCTGCAGCCGTGCATACGCGGCCTGGTTGCCCTGGACTGCCCCCTGGGCCTGGGCCTGTTGCAGAGTGGCTTCCGCCGCCTGGAGGGTGGCTTCACGGCGCTCGATTTCGGCGCCGCTGACGAATCCCTGCTTCTGCAAATCGGCAAATCGCTTCAGGTCGGCGGCGGCAAGGTCGCGCTGGGTGCGCGCTGCGGCCACCTGCGCCTGCGCAGCCTGGCTGCCCAGTGCGAGATCTCGTGCATCGAGCCGCGCGAGCAACTGTCCGGCCTCCACCCGCTGCCCCACTTCGGCGGGGCGTTCCACCAGTTTGCCCCCCACCCGGAAGCCCAGACGCGACTCCAGCTGCGCCCGCACTTCTCCCGCGTACTCGGCGTGTGCGCCCAGCGCATCGGCCTGTACCGTCATCAGCTTGACCGACCGGATGGGCTCCTGAAGGGGTGGCCTGTCAGAACAGGCAGCCATGGCCAACGAACTGGTCATGATCAGGACAAAATGGCGTGTTTTCATGGCTGGTCGCTTTGATGAATGTCAGTAAAAGTCGAAAGACCGGCGAAACCGGGCCGCAAACCCGGCGGGTTTTGCCCGCACTGCGGCGGCTATATTAATGACTGACTGGTTAGTAATCAAAATTGTAGTGCAAACGCATGACCCCGGAGAAAGGCCATTTCTGATCGCAGACAAAGAGCCACAACCCGCTGAAGATCGGCGGCACCTGGACGGGCACACTGCCGCAGGCCTCTTGGAATCCGCCACCGATACCGCATCCATCCCATCGCCCATGAACTCGCCCCCGTCCGTACACCCCGTCGCGGTGATCCCTGCGACACGCACCACACCGCTCACGCAAGGGGTGGGCCACTACGAAAACTTCCCCGTGGCGTCGCTGTTGTGCCCGGCACGGCTGCGACCGGCCGTGATGGCGATCTACCACTTCGCCCGCACCGCCGACGACATCGCTGACGAAGGGCCTGCCGACGCCCCGGCTCGCCTGGCCGAGTTGGCACGCTACCGTGCTGCACTGAACGCATGCGCCATGGGGGTGAACAATGCACACACGGCCTCAACCGATGTGCCTGCCGATGCGCGCGCCGAAGGACCCGTTGAACCACGGCCACCCGCACTGGTTTCCCAGTGGCCGACCGTGTTCGGCCCTTTGGCCGCTGCACTCCGGGAACACGGGCTGCCCTTGCAATTGCTTCACGACCTGATCAGCGCTTTTGAACAGGACGTGCGCTACACCGCAAGCACCCACCGCTATGCCAGCGTCGATGAACTGCTCGACTACACACGGCTGTCAGCCCAGCCGGTGGGGCGCCTGTTGCTGCACCTGTATGGCGTGAGCGACGAGACCTCTCTGCAGCAAAGTGACCAGATCTGCAGCGCATTGCAACTCATCAACTTCTGGCAGGACATCAGCATCGACCTGCCCCGCCAGCGCTGCTACCTGCCCCAGGATATGTTGCAGCGGCACGGTGCCAGAATCACCGACTTCTTGCCAGACGCCCCCCTGCCCGACCACGCAGCGCGTGCCGTGGTGGGTGAGCTCTGCGCCCACGCCCGCGGACTCATGATGCAGGGCGCCCCTTTGGCATTGCGCGTGCCAGGGCGCGCTGGATGGGAGCTCCGTCTGGTGGTACAAGGCGGTCTTCGCATCCTCGACGGTATCGCGGCCATCGACCACCGCAGCTGGCTCACACGCCCGCGCCTGCAGCGCGCGGATCTGCCGCACCTGATCTGGCGTGCACTGTGGATGTGACCAAGACAGCCTCACGCCACGGCCATGCACACGCGCATTTCCAACCTGCTGACCAGCCGACCCATTCATTCAGGACGTCTCATGTCGATTGCCACCCCTCGCGTTTCTGCAAACCTGCCCCTGGTCAAGCCAGTTGCACTGCCTGCCATGGTTCTGGCGCTTTCCCTCTTCAACAGCCCCGCCATTGCGCAGTCCGCCAATGGCTCACCACCTGCGGGCGCCGAGTCGGCCACTGCCACGCGGACCGCCGTGGAAACCCGTGCGCTCGATCAGGTCTGGCTGCTGCCCAAGCGCGAAGCGCCAGCCGAAGTGGTCGCGCGCAACGAATCCAGGCTTTCGGCGGAAGTGTCGGGCACGCTGCAGCGCTGGGGTGCCGACGTGGGTGCCACGGTGAAGCGCGGAGAATTGCTGGCCCAGATCGATCCACGCGACTACGAACTGGCGGTGCAGCGCGCACAGGCTAGCCTGAATGCCAGCCAGTCCCGGTTGAAGCTGGCTCAGGCGCAGCTGCAACGTTCCCGTGAACTGGTGGCGCAAGGCTTCTTCTCCCAGGAGGCCCTTGGCCAGCGCGAGACCGAGGTGGCGCTGTTGCAAACCGAAGTCAACAGTGCGCGCGCCCAGCTGGCGACCGAGCAACGACAGCTTGCCAAGACGAAGCTGGTGGCACCCTTTGCGGGCACGGTGCGCGAACGCATGGCCCAGACTGGCGAGGCCGTGGCACCGGGCACGGTGCTGTACGTGCTGGTGGAATCGGGGCACAACGAAGTGAACGCGACATTGAGCCCGTCCGACGTGACCGGTTTGCGCAACGCCACCGACCTGCAGCTCCACACCCGCGAAGGCGAGTTTGCGGTGCGGCTGCTGCGTGTGTCTGACGCGGTCACCGCACCCGCGCGCACCCGGGCGGCCCGCCTGGCATTTGTGGACGCCGCCAGCGCGCCCGCCGCCGGGGCCAGCGGCACGCTGCGCTGGCAGGAGAGCCAACCGCATTTGCCCCCATCGGTCATGGTGCGCCGCGACGGTGCCATGGGTGTGTTTGTGGTGCAAGGTGATGGCGCTCAGGCCACCGCACGCTTTGTTCCGGTCCCCGGCGCCCAGGAAAGCCGCGCCACACCTGCGCCTCCCGGCCTGAGTGGAACCGCGCGCGTGGTGGTGCGTGGCCATGAAGCCCTGCAAAACGGTCAGGCCATCGAGTCGCGCCCCGCCGCCAACTGACGGCTTGCGGCGCTGCCTCCGCTCCCCATCCCGGTACCCCGGATCGATCGTCCACAAGACCACCCCAGGCTCAAGGCTTCACCATGCCCTTCATGCGCGCCCTGCTCACCAACCACCCGCTGGCCAATATCGCCTTCACGGTGGTCTTGCTGCTCGGGCTGGTCAGTTACCTGACCATGCCCCGCGAACAAGACCCGGAGATCAACTTCAACTGGGTCGCCGTCACGGCCGCCCTGCCCGGCGCCAGCGCAGAAGACGTCGAACGGCTGATCACCAACCCACTGGAAGACGCCATCAAGGGCGTCGCCGACGTGCGGTTCGTTCTCTCCAACTCGCGCGAGAACGTCTCCAGCATGCTGGTGAGATTCCGCGAAATCGACGAGCGCACCTTCGACAAGCGCATGGCCGATCTGCGCCGCGAAATCCAGAGCAAGACATCCAGTGAACTGCCATCCGACGCAGAAGACCCAGTGATCCTGGAGATCACGACCAGCAACGGGTTTCCCACTGCGACGATGATTCTGATGGGCCAGGCCGACGACGAAACCCTGCGGGTCAACGCGCGCCGCATCCAATCCAGCATCGAGCGCATCGCAGGGGTAGACACGGTGGTGGCCGTGGGCCTGCGCGATCCCGAAATCCTGGTCAGCCCCAATCCGCAGGCGCTGGCCGCGCGCGGTCTGCTGTCCACCGATGTGGCCGACACGCTGTCCAGCTGGTGGCGCGACACCACTGGTGGCACGCTCAAGACCCAGAGCGGGGCCTGGTCGGTGGGCGTGAAGGGCGTGGTCACCGATCCGCAGGCCTTGGCCAATCTGCCGGTGATGTCATCCGGCCGTCCTGGTGTTTCGGCCAGACTGGGCGAAGTGGCCCGCATTGAACGCGCGCGGGCACCCGCCTCGCAACTCGCGGCCACCGAAGGCCGTGACGGGATTTCCATGGCCATCACCAAGAAGACGCGCACCAACACGCTGGAACTGGTAGATCAGCTCAAGGCCTTCATGGAACGTGAAAACCAGGTGCTGACCGAACTCGGCCTTGAACTGGTGCTCACCGATGACCAGACCGTGCCCACGCGGGAGGCCATCGGCGTGATGGAAACCAACGCCCTCTACGGTGTGATCATGGTGCTGGCGGTGTGCTGGCTGTTCCTGGGGTGGCGCATTGGCATGCTGGTGGCCATCGGCATTCCGTTTTCACTGATGGGGACGTTTGCCGTCCTCAACACCATGGACTACACGGTCAACGTCTCGGTGCTGCTGGGCGTGGTGATCGCCCTGGGCATGCTAGTGGACGATGCGGTGGTCGTGGTCGAGGCGATCTTCTATCGCATGCAGCGGGGTCAGGCCGCTCTGGAAGCCAGCCTGGACGCCATTGCCGAAGTCTGGAAACCCGTGCTGGCCTCGGTGGCCACCACCATGGCAGCCTTTCTGCCGCTGATGCTGTTGCCCGGCATCGTTGGCAAGTTCATGTTCGTGATTCCGTTCGTGGTCACCCTGGCTCTGCTGATCTCGCTGCTGGAAGCGTTCTGGATGATGCCGGTGCATGTGAGCGCGGTCGGTCTGCGATTCGATCGCCCAACCCGCGTGCAACGCTGGCGAGAAAGATTCAATCGAGGGTTGCGTTTGCGCTATGGGCAGGCGCTGGCCTATACGCTGCGTCGCCCCAAACGCTTTGCTACCGTGGGCGTGCTGGCCGTGGTGGCCGCCGTGGCGCTGCTGGTCAGCGGGGTGGTCCGGGTTCAGTTCTTCGCGTTTGACCCGATCAGGGCGTTTTATGTGAACGTGGACATGCCCGAGAGCGCCACCCTGGAAGACACGCTGCTGGCGACCCAGCGCGTCGAGGAAGTGGTGCGCTCTCGCCTGCAGGGCGTCGATCCGAATGGCGAAGCCCGCGCCGTCACCTCCACGGCCGGCATCAAATTCACCGAAACCGACGTGGTGTATGGCGATATGTACGGGCAGGTGTTCGTGTCACTCAATCCGCGCACCGAAGACGCACGCGAAGTGACCGACGTGGTGGATGGCATGCGTGCCGAGGTGGAGGCCATGACCTCGCCCGGCACCAAGAGCTTCACCGTCCTCTCGGGTGGGCCGCCTGCGGGCAAGGCCATCAGCGTGAAGGTAAGGGGCGACGATTTCGAGCAGATCGAGGCCGCTGCCAATGAGCTCAAGGCCATCGTGCGGCGCATTCCCGGCGCCACCGACGTGAAAGACGACAACCTGCCCGGCCGTGATCAGTTGCAGATCACGCTGGACAACGAAGCCGTGCGCAAGGCCGGCCTGAACGCCGCTCAAGTGGCTCGCCTGGTGCGCCTTTCCGTGGACGGCGAAGTGGTGGCCTTCACCCGCGACGGTGGCGACAAGGTGGAGCTGCGGGTGCGGTCCGACCAGGCGCTGCTCAAAGGCGACGCCCTGAGGGTGGACCCGGACAGCCTGCTCGACGAGCCCATTGCCTTGCCCGACGGCAGCGTGACGCGCCTGGGTGCGCTCGTGCAAGCCGAAGCCATGCCCGGCCGCGGCTTCATCCGCCACTACAACCTGCGCCGCACCACCACGGTGGAGGCCAACCTGGACAAGGAAGTCACTGACACCAAGGTTGCCAACGACTTCATCAAGGCCGAATGGGAAAGCATCCGCCTGCGCCATCCGGGCATAGACCTCGACTTCTCTGGCGAGCTCGAAGACATCGAAGAAAGCCTGGCCGCCATGCAGGTGCTGTTCCTGCTGGGACTGGGCCTGATCTACCTGATTCTGGCGGCACAGTTCAAGAGCTATTTCCAACCCATGATGATCCTGGTGACCGTGCCATTGGCCTTCACGGGTGTGGCGTTCGGCCTGGCCATTTCAAACAACCCGCTGTCGCTCTACACGCTGTACGGGGTGATCGCGCTCACCGGTATCGCGGTGAACTCGGCCATCGTGCTGATTGACGCCGCCAATGACCGGCTGGAACGCGGCATGGGCGCCATTCATGCCATCATCCAGGCCGGCCGACGCCGCGTGGTGCCTGTGCTGATCACCACCACCACCACGATCGGCGGCCTGTTTGCGCTGGCCTTCGGCATTGGCGGCAAGAGTCTCCTCTGGGGGCCGGTGGCTGCCAGCATCGTCTGGGGTCTGGCGTTCTCCACCCTGCTCACGCTGTTCGTGGTACCGCTGCTTTTCCTGGCCTTCATGCGGCGCAAAGGCGAGCGGCTGAAGGCCGCCAGATCAGCACTCTCCACAGAAGTGGCGGCTTGATCGGGATGTGATCGCCCATCGTGCGGGTGTGTGCCGCCCATGCGCTTGCCACCCGTACGCACACGGGCACAGCCAAACGCCACAAAACAGCCCTAAGAGGTGACCGCCCTGGCGCTTGAGCCCGGCGCGGCGCCCGTGCGCTCTCGTGGCTCGGTCAGTGTGAGCAGGATGTCGGCATACCAGGCGCAGTTGAGCCCCAGCGATTCGTCCAGCACCAGATCGCGATCACCCATGTCCATGCGCGCCGAGTGCACGCCCAGCAGCTTCCAGGGCAATGCGGCGGTGGCAGCACCGGGCGAGTGATCACGCATCACCACGGCCGCCCCACTGGTGCCTCTGTGGGTGCGGGCGTCGGTGAGAAAGAACCCCTGCCCCTGAAAGCGGATGCCGTAGGGCGATGCGACCACGGCATAGCGCAGTACCGGCAGGTGGTGCAGCGCATCGTGGAAGCCCAGCGGGAATCCCACGACCAACAAGGACTCGCCGGGGTGCACTTCACCAAAAGCCGTCTGCAGGTGTGCCGGTGAGAAGGCACGAATCACGGCCGCCTTCGGCAGTGCGCTGCGGTCAACCTCCAACACCGCCACGTCGATGTCGCCGCCGCTGTCACTCCCCTGCCGCCAGACCGCTTCACCCTCCTGGTACAGCAGCATGGAAAAGCCGGTCGACAAGGTGAGGTTGCTGGCATCGGTGTGCAGCTCGATTTCCAGGCGGTCTGGAAAGTGTTTCGTGTCCTCGTCGATCACCACGTGCCGACTGGTCACCAGAAACAGCCTGTCTTCACGTTCAAAGAAGAACCCGCTCGCGTTCGTCAATGCCTGCGTTCCGTGAAACGAAGAAACCCTGGGCGCAGCCAGAAACAGCGGGTCGACCGGGATGCTGCCGGCCGCTGAATCTGCAGAAGCTTGAGATCGCGGACTTTTGGAATGGGAAGACCTGTTCATGCAGGAAGTGTCGCACCCATCGCTGCCCCGTGCGCGTCTGCATCGGAATGCAACATGGCACCTGCACAGCACCAATCGGGGGCTGTGGTGCATGTTCATCCCGCCGGGATCAAAGGGTTTTCCCGGGGACGAAAATCGGCAATGTGCACTATATTGCACGCTATTGGCGCCATTGAGGCCACTGCCGGGCAACGACGACGCCGGCTCAGGTACAAAGAAGGCAGCGCAGACCGACACAGGACTTACCCAGAAAATGCAATATAGAGCATCTTTCCTTGCAGTCGCCCGCCCGCATGGTGCCTTTGAGCAGCTTCAACTCGCGCCCAGATTCTGGTTCACCGGCGGCATTGACCGCCAAGGCCAATGGGAATTAAATTTATACCTCAACAATTCAGGTCTCAAGTACGGGTAATTCTGGATCGCCAATCCAAAACCACCCGTCTAAAGTCAATCGCATCCCGGCCAACCACCCACAGGAGAATTCCATGACCACCCGCCGAATTGTTCTTACCCGCAGTGCCGCCGTGATTGGCGCTGCGTCCACCGGCTTGCTGCTGCCCCAGATTGTGCGAGCCCAGTCTGACAAGGTCCGCGTGGGTTTCATGCTGCCCTACACAGGCACCTTTGCCCAGCTCGGTGTGGCGATTGAAAACGGCTTCCGCATGGCGCTCAATGAGCAGGGGGGCAAGCTGGGTGGGCGTGAAATCGAGTTCTTCAAGGTGGACGACGAATCGAACCCCGCCAAAGGGATCGAGAACGCCACCCGGCTGGTCCAGCGCGACAAGGTGGATGTGTTGGTGGGCACCGTGCATTCCGGCGTGCAGATGGGCATTCACAAGGTGGCCCGCGACAGTGGTGTGCTCAACCTGATTCCCAACGCAGGCGTGCACGTGGCCACCCGCGCCCAGTGCGCACCCAATGTGTTCCGCACCTCCTTCTCCAACTCCCAGCCCACGCTGGCGCTGGGTAAGGCCATGGTGGATCGCGGGCACAAGAAGGCGGTGTGGATCACCTGGAACTACGCTGCGGGCGACGAGGCGTTCGAAGGCTTTGAGAAGAGCTACACGGAAGCTGGCGGCACCATTGTGAAAAAGCTGGGCCTGCCCTTCCCGAACGTGGAATTCCAGGCCCTGCTGACCGAAATCGCTTCTCTCAACCCGGACGCCGTGGCCTGCTTCTTCGCTGGCGGTGGTGCTGCGAAGTTCCTGCGCGACTACGCCGCAGCCGGTCTGAACAAGAACATCCAACTCTACGGTTCCGGTTTCCTCACCGAAGGTGTGCTGGACGCCGCAGGCCCGGCCGCCGATGGCGTGTTGACCACCATGCACTACAGCGATTCGCTGGACACCCCCCGCAACAAGCAATTCCGCCTGGAATACGCCAAGGCCTTCCGCGCCCAGCCCGACGTGTATGCCGTGCAGGGTTACGACACGGGTCTTTTGCTGATCAAAGGTGCCAACGCGGTCAAGGGCGACATCAGCAACAAGCAGGCGCTGTATGCCGCCATGGAAGGTGCCGTGATCGACAGCCCACGCGGCAAGTGGACGATGAGCAAGGCCCACAACCCGATCCAGGACATGTACCTGCGCAAGGTCGAAAACAAGGAAAACAAGGTGATCGGCATTGCGCAAAAGGCCGTGGCCGATCCAGCCACCGGCTGCCGCATGGGCTAAGAGTCCTCGCGTTTTTTCCACGCGACCGTGTGCCGCAGACCAGCGCTTGAACGGCGCTGGTCTGTTTTTTGCACGCGTGTCCAGCACCTGTCCAACGCCCCTGCCCCATGGATTTCGCCAACTTCCTGATCCAACTGCTCAACAGCCTGCAATACGGCCTGTTGCTGTTCATGCTCGCGGCGGGCCTGACCCTGATCTTCGGCATCATGGGCGTGGTCAACCTCGCGCACGGCAGCTTCTACATGCTGGGTGCCTACCTGGCCTGGTTCCTCGCCTCACAGCTGGGCAGTCTGGTGCTGGCAATCATTGTGGGCACCTTGATTGCAGTGGTGCTGGGCTGGCTGCTGGAATGGCTGCTGTTCAGGCATTTCTATCACCGCGACCACCTCGATCAGGTCTTGCTCACCTTTGGCTTGATCTACATCTTTGAAGAAATGCGCTCCATTTTCTGGGGTGACGACGTGCACGCGGTGCAAGTGCCGGAGATGTTGAATTGGTCCGTCCCGCTGACCGATAACCTCTCCTACCCGGTCTACCGGCTGGTCATGTCGGGCGTCTGCATCGCGCTGGCGCTGGGGTTGTACCTGTTGATCTCCAAAACCCGCCTGGGCATGAAGATCCGGGCCGGTGCCTTCAACCGCGAAATGACCGAAGCGCTCGGCATCAATATCCGGCTCATCCATGGCGTGGTGTTCGCGCTCGGTGTGGCGCTGGCCGCCATCGCCGGCATGATTGCTTCGCCCATTGCCAGCGTTTACCCCGGCATGGGCAGTTCGGTATTGATCATGTGCTTCGTGGTGGTGGTGATCGGTGGCATCGGCTCGGTGCGCGGTGCCCTGGTGGCGGCGCTGCTGGTGGGCCTGGTGGACACCTTCGGCAAGGTGCTGGTGCCGCAGATAGCGGGCATGGCGGTGTACATGCTGATGGCCGGGGTGCTTTTGTACAAGCCCGAAGGTCTGTTCAAGCAATAGGACCCAGATGAGTTCCCCCAAAGCCCAACTCGAAAAACTGCCCCAGGGCGTGCAGATGCTGCTGGCGCTCGGCGCAGTGGCACTGGCCGTGTTCCCGTTCGTGCCGCTCACCGGCTCCGACTTCTACCTCCAGATGCTCTCGCAGATGATGATCCTGGCGATCTTCGCGATGAGTCTGGACCTGCTGCAAGGCGTCACCGGCCTGGTTTCGCTGGGGCATGCGGCCTACTTCGGGCTCGCTGGCTATGCACTGGCCTTCCTCACGCCAGCAGATGCGCCCATCAGCCTGTGGTGGGCCTTGCCCGTGTCTGCGCTGGGCGCGGGCCTGGCGGCACTGATCATCGGCTTCTTCGTCGTGCGCACCCATGGCATCTACTTCATCATGGTGACGATGGCCTTCGCCCAGATGATCTTCTTCCTGTTCTTCGACAACAAGACGCTGGGCGGCTCGGACGGCATCTACGTCTACTTCCGGCCTGATGCCTCCATCTTCGGCTGGCAAGTGATCGACCTGGAAAACAAGACCACCTTCTTCTATTTCACGCTGCTGGTGCTGGTGCTGGTGTACCTGTTCCTGCGGCGCCTGCTGTTCTCGCCGTTCGGCCGTGTGCTGGCGGGCATCCGCGTGAACGAACACCGCATGCGGGCCGTGGGCTACGGCACCTTCGGCTACAAGCTCGCCGCCTTCACCCTGGCCGGCACGCTGGCTGGCGTGGCAGGCTTCCTGTGGGCGGCACAAACCGGCTACGTGAACCCCGAACTCATGGGCTTTCACATGAGCGCTCACGCGATCATGATGATCATTCTGGGCGGCATGGGCAACTTTGCCGGGGCCATCGTGGGCGCTTTTGCGTTCGAGTATGTGATGCACTTTTTCAAGGACCTCACCAAGCACTGGCAGTTGTTGATGGGCGGCTTCATTGTGCTGGTGGTGCTGGTGGCGCCCCGCGGACTGCTGGGCCTGGGTGAACGCCTTTTTGGCAAGCGCGGGGACACGCCATGAGCGACCTGCTTCTTTCTGCCCAGCACCTCACCAAACGGTTCGGTGGCTTGGCGGCCGTCAACGACGTATCTGTCGATCTGTTCCGTGACCGCATCCACGCTGTCATCGGACCCAACGGCGCAGGCAAGTCCACGCTGACCAACCTGCTCTCTGGCGACCTGCCCCCCACCATTGGGCAGATCACGCTCAACGGCGCGCATACCGCCGGCAAGAAGCCGGAAACCATCTCCCGCCTGGGCCTGGGGCGCAGCTACCAGAAGACCAACATTTTTTTGCCCTTCACCGTGTGGGACAACGTTCGCCTGGCCGCGCAGTCGCGCGAGCGGCACGGCCCCTGGAACCCGCTGCGCTGGTTGTCTTCGGCCAGCGCCATGCCGGGCGTGAATGAGCGCTGTGAACGTGCTCTGGAACTGGCGGGCCTGACCGCACGCGCCCACACCGTGGCCGCCACCATCAGCCACGGCGAACAGCGCCAGCTGGAGATCGCCATGACCCTGGCCACCGAACCCACGGTGCTGCTGCTGGACGAACCCCTGGCCGGCATGGGGCAGGCCGAAGCCGAAAGCATGGTGGCCCTGCTGCTCCGGATCAAGAAGGACCACGCCATGATGCTGGTGGAACACGACATGGACGCGGTGTTCACCCTGGCGGACCAGCTCACCGTGATGGTCAACGGCCAGGTCATTGCCACCGGAACACCCGCCGAAGTGCGAGCCGATGCAGGCGTCCAAGCTGCCTACCTGGGCGAGGAGCACTGACATGAGCCACCCCCTGATCGAAGCCAAGGGCCTGCACACCCACTATGGCGCCAGCCACATCCTGCGCGGCATCGACTTCACAGTCGCGCCCGGGCAGACCATCGGCCTGATGGGGCGCAACGGCATGGGCAAGACCACGTTGCTGAAATCGCTGATGGGCATCGTCAAACCCAGTGGCGGCAGCGTGCACGTCAAGGGCAAGGCCATGACCGGCGCCCCCACTTTCGAAGTGGCCCGCCAGGGCATCGCTTACGTGCCAGAAGGTCGCGGCATCTTCGGCAACCTCAGCGTGAAGGAAAACCTGGTCATGTCGGCACGCGCAGGCACCAAGGGGCAGCGCGACTGGACCTACGAGCGCGTGCTGGAAACCTTCCCGCGCCTGGCCGAGCGCCTGAACCACGGGGGCCAGCAGCTCAGCGGTGGCGAGCAGCAGATGCTCACCATCGGCCGCGCGCTGATGACCAACCCGGACCTGCTCATCCTCGACGAAGCGACCGAAGGCCTGGCCCCGTTGATCGCCCGCGAGATCTGGCGCATCTGCGGCCTGATTCGCGAATCCGGCATCAGCAGCGTGATCGTCGACAAGAACTGGAAACACGTCACCCAGATCACCGACCGCAACGTGATTCTGGTCAAGGGCGAGGTGGTGTTTGATGGCGCCACCAGCAAACTGCTGGAAACACCGGAGTTGCTGGAACAGTACCTGGGCGTGTGACGCAGCCGACAAAGGTCACAGCAGGGGGCGCAGTTCTCTGGCCGCGTCCAGCAGCAGGGGCAGCAGGTCGGTCTGTAGCGTCTGTGCCTCCAACCGGTCAGGCGAAGCCACCACGTTGAGCGCGGCCACGGTCTTGCCCTGCATGCTGCGCAACGGCACCGCCAATGCATGCACGCCCAGTTCGTGTTCTTCACTCGCCACGCAGAAATCGTCTCGCCGCACGCGCTCCACCTCCGCACGCAAGCCCTTGTGGTCCACCGTGGTCTTGGGCGTGAGCCGGGCCAGTTCGCGCCCCTTGAGCCAGGCTGAAAAAGTGCTGCGCGGCAAGCCCGCCAGCAGCACCCGCCCGGTGGATGTGGCATGCACCGGCAAGCGTGCGCCCAGGTGCAACCCGTAAGCCATGAGCCGCTGCCCGCCCACAGAAGCACTGCGCGCCACGATCACCACCTCGTCACCGTCCAGCACCACCGCTGAGAACGACTCGCGCGTTTGCGCGGCCAGGCGGTTGAGCGTGGGCTGCAGCAGCCGGGGCAAGCGCGCTGAAGCCAGGTAGCTGCCGGAAAACCGCAGCACCTTGGCAGACAACCAGTAGTGGCTGCCGTCGGTGTCCAGGTAGCCCAGGTGTGCCAGCGTGAGCAGATGCCGGCGCGCTGCGGCCCGCGTCAGGCCCGCACGCTCGGCGGCCTGCGTGGCGTTCAGCCGCTGGCGTTCGGTGTCGAAGCTCTCCAGCACGGCCATGCCCTTGGCCATGCCCTCGATGAAGTCTGCCTTTGCGATGGGGTGCGGGTGGGTGTCCATGGGCGCCATTATGGCCAAGCGATGGCAGATTGTGCGTTCATCGCGCAAAGCATCCGTAGATCGCGCAGCGCCGCCTGCAAGCCATTGCCCGCACGGGTCCCTCTGCCTAAGCTGCATGCAGGTCGCGGCGCCCTTGCCGTCGAATCTCATTCGCACAAGCTTTCAGGCCACACGCCCAGGAGACACCCTCATGAAAACCCAGGTTGCCATCATTGGCGCAGGCCCCTCCGGCCTGCTGCTCGGCCAGTTGCTGCACAAGGCCGGCATCGACAACATCATCATCGAGCGACAGAGCCCGGACTACGTGCTCGGCCGCATCCGTGCCGGCATTCTGGAACAGATTACCGTGGACCTGCTGCATGAAGCGGGTGTGGGCCAGCGCGTGGCCAGCGAAGGCACGGTGCACCACAGCATCGAGTTGGTCTACAAGAACACCCGTCACCCCATTGACGTAACCGGCCTCACCGGCGGCAGCGTGGTCACCGCCTATGGCCAGACCGAGGTCACGCGCGACCTCATGGAGGCACGTGCCGCCGCTGGCCTGACCACCATCTACAGCGCAGCGAACGTCAGCATCCACGATTTCGACGGAAAGACGCCCACGGTGAAATACGAAGTGGACAGCCAGTCCAAAGAAATCAGCTGCGACTTCATCGCCGGCTGCGACGGCTTCCATGGTGTGTGCCGCGCCAGCGTGCCGCGCGACGCCATTCGCGAATACGAAAAGGTGTACCCCTTTGGCTGGCTGGGCGTGCTGGCCGACGTGCCTCCCGTTTCTTCACACGCCATCGTGTACGCCAATCACGAGCGTGGTTTTGCGCTGTGCTCCATGCGCAGCCTTACCCGCAGCCGCTACTACGTGCAGTGCCCGCTGGACGACAAGGTCGAAGACTGGAGCGACCAGCGCTTCTGGGACGAGCTTCGCCTGCGGCTGGACCCTGAAATGGCCTCGCGCATCATCACCGGCCCCAGCATCGAAAAAAGCATCGCGCCCCTGCGCAGCTTTGTGGCTGAGCCCATGCGCTTTGGCCGCCTGTTCCTCGCTGGCGACGCCGCGCACATCGTGCCACCCACCGGCGCCAAGGGCCTGAACCTGGCTGCCAGCGACGTGAAGTACCTGGCCAATGCGCTGACCGAGCACTACATCGAGCACACCGATGCCGGCATCGACAACTACTCACAGAAAGCGCTGGCCCGCGTCTGGCGCGCGGAGCGCTTCAGCTGGTGGCTCACCAGCCTGATGCACCGCTTCCCCGACACCGAAGGCTTTGGCCAGAAGGTGCAGGAAGCCGAGCTGGAATACCTGGTTCGATCGGAGGCCGCATCCCGCACGCTGGCTGAGAACTACGTGGGCTTGCCGCTGGACTTTGGCCAGTAGCAGGCCCACCCCCGCGTCGCTTCGCGCCACCCCCTCGAGGGGGCGATACCAGTGGCCCGGCAAAGCCGGTTCCACGGTATCTCTGGACGGGGGCACTTCGCTCCGGAAAGATAGATCCACTCCCGCGCCGCCTGCGGCTTCACCCCCTCCAGGGGGCACACCTTCGGACCGGCAGAGCCGGATCCTGGGTGTCGCTGGATCAGGGGCATTTCGCTCCGGAGGGTATGTCCGCCGCTGTCGCCGCCTTGCCTCTGTCCGTTTGAGCTTGGCTGTACATTGACGTGAACGTCAACCGGTACAGCCATGTCCACACCCTCCCCTGCCACGTCCAAACCCCTCAAGCCCCTGCGCGGCGTCCGCGTCTTGAGCCTGGCGCTCAACCTGCCCGGCCCAGCCGCGTTCATGCGCCTCCATGCCATGGGCGCTACCTGCATCAAAGCCGAGCCGCCCGGCCCCAAAGGTACGCCCGCCGGCACCAGTGGCGACCCCATGGGCCAGTACAACCCGACCGCCTACGCCACGCTGCACCAGGGCATCAAGGTACTGAGCATCGATCTGAAGACCGACAAGGGCCAGGCCCGGCTGCACCAGGAGCTGGCCCGCACCGACCTGCTGCTGACCTCTTTCCGCCCCTCGGCGCTGGCCAAGCTGGGCCTGGGCTGGAAGGCGCTGCACAAGGTCTACCCGCAACTGTCTGTCGTGGCCATTGTGGGTGCACCCGGCGCGCGCGCCGAAGAGCCTGGGCACGACCTGACCTACCTGGCCGAGGCCGGCCTGGTCAACGACATGAGCCTGCCCGCCACCCTGTTTGCAGACATGGGCGGCGCTCTGATGGCGAGCGAAGCCGCACTGAAGGCGGTGTTGAACCAGCGCACCAGCGGCAAAGGCAGTTTTCAGGAAGTGGCGCTGTCAGACGCTGCCGCCTGGTTGGCCCTGCCGCGAACCTGGGGCCTGACCCAGCCCACCGGCGCAGTGGGCGGCGCCCATGCGGGCTACCGGGTGTATGCCTGCAAAGGCGGACGCGTGGCGGTGGCCGCACTGGAGCCGCACTTTGCGGCCGCCCTGTGCAGGGTGGCGGGTGTGCCTATGACGGATCTCCGCGCCATGTTCCAGCCACAGACCCATGCATCCATCGCCAGCTTCTTCGCTGGCCAGACACGCAAGCAACTCGACAAACTGGCAGCAGCCAACGACATCCCCCTGCACACCTTGCCGGCCTGAGTGGTCAAGGGCCTTTTTGCAGGTGCTCGCTCAGCGCATCGGTTCAGGCGACACCACCCGGCGAGCCCAGGCCGGCAGCGGATCTGCCTGCCACACCAGCTCGCCACCGCGCAGCCGCGCCACCATGCGCGGGGGCTGATACACCTGGCCCGGTGGTTGAGACGTGTCGTACAGCAAGGCCAGATCGGCCCGCCGCACCGCCACACTCAGGTGGCGCACCGTGCGCGGGTAACGCGCCAGAATGCGCTCGGGCGGCACAGGGTGGCCACCTTCCTCCACCCGCTGATTCACGCGCTCAATCAGCTGTTGCGGGTCTTCCACGCACACCACCAGCAGCACCACGCTGAACCCGGCGCGCCTGGCCGCGGCCATCAGGTCCAGCTTGGAGGTGTGAGAAAACACCGTCTCGCTGGCGAACGAGCGGCCGTCGGCAATACACTGCGCCCGCCGCGCATCCGTCCATTGGCGCGCCTGGCGCGAACGCTCTGCGGCATCGGCCACATGCTGCAAATGGGCCGCCTCGTGCAGGTCGGCATTGACGAATTCGGCATCGGCCGGAATCAGGCCCTGGGCCACCGCACTGCGATAGAGCGTGGACTTGCCCGCGCCGTTGGGCCCGGCCAGCAGGTAAAAAACCGGAGCGGCCAAAGGATCGTGGCGTCAGGCGGCGTGGCGGGAAGGCGCGGCCTTGAGGCGGTTGGCCAGCACGGTGTCGCGCACCGCCTGGGCCAGGCGACCGGTGGACTCTGCGGCCATGAAACGCGCTTCAATCGCGTCGATCGACTCATCGTCTGCCGGGGAACTGTGGCGGGCGTCGTAAAGTGCAATCGCCTCGCGAGCCTCTTGCACGGTGAGGCCGGTTTCGTCGGCAATGCGCCCAAGGGTGGCCCAGTATTCAATCTGACCAGCCACCGAGCGGCGCTGCGGCTGGGCCGCCTCTCGGGCCTGCTGCACCAAGGCGGCGGGCAGTTTCACGGACGCAAACGAGTGGGCAACGTTGGACATGGCGAATCTCCTGTATGGGGCATTTTGCGCCATTTTGCGCCAATCGGCAACACAAGAAACAGCTGCGCCAGTCCTGAGCAAGAGGCGGCCAAATGTCGCATAGTCTTCATTGCCATTGCAGTGGTTGGCAGGTTCTGCTGAGTAGAACGAACATACCCAATTAAACTGGCAAGCGGCTTGCGAACCTGAGCAGCGATCGCGGTGATGCTTGGTCAGGCCTGTCGATTCTGTTATACCTGCGCATCTACCCGCCAGTTTGAGCCAACTGGTTGATTCAAACACTTTTCAGAGGCAACATGCGACCTGTTTAGCGGTTGGCGTTGGGCCATCTAGTGTTTTAACCCACCACATCAAAGTACAAAGTAAGGCGCTTTATCACCCACCGAGGAACCCATGAGCAAGAACCAACCATACGACTTCCCAGAACACTTTCGTGACTTTGTATTTATGCCGAAGTTCGAAGAAAACATTGATGCACTTGCGGCTCTCGCTGAACCTGAAGACTGGGGTTACAAAGCGACAGCTGCCGCCCATCCAAAACCAATTCTTCGAAACTACCTTACGTACACCTATCGTCGCGTTGCGGAAGAAAAGAAGATCGCAGTCACTCCGGACGAAGAGTACGCGTGCCTGAATGTGGGTCTTATTACCGCCTCACAAGAACCTATTTACGCCCTCTTCTCTAAAAACAAGCTAGAAAATTTATCGCATTACTGGCACTTTTGGAGATTTTGTCGCCGAGGAGAATCTGATCTCAATAGATTCTCTTCCCTTCCCGACATGGCTCACTACTATGACAATCCGGCGAGCTTGGTCTATGACTCACGCAAAGAACTTCGGGTGAATGTTGAACACATTATCCAGGACAACATCGAGCGGTTCCCCGACACCCTTAAGGCGATGAATAGGTTCGGCCTTCAAAATCTCGTCAAAGGGGCAATTGATTCTGCAACCGAACGTGTTAGGCGCAACTACAAGACGGCAATTCCTCAATACTATCAAGGAAGCGTGCAGTTGCTTCTTCCACTAACCCTACTTGATCCAGCTAAAGCTGATCTAGCTCTGGTTGCAGAGAGGTTTGGAGACTTCTATCGCGCCGCTACTTGCCTGACCCTAGACATGGCATACAACAATGCGAGACAAGTAGCTAGACCTGACCGCGACTGGTTAGCACCCTAAAAATTCATTCAAGCCAACTCTACTTCGCGGCGCATCTTAATTCAGATTTAAGCCATCCATGAGCTTCGACATTGACCTAACATCATTATTGGCCGGTATTTCCATTACTGCTGTCGGCGGCTGGATCTCATATTTCATCGCTTTTCGCAAAGATGAGCGAACTATTCAGATTGAACAAGTCACCAAAGAACGAACGAAGTGGCGAGACAACATGCGTAAGCTATGCGAAGAGATCACCAACGCTCACGTTGAAAATAGGGTTAATGCAATTCCTGCAAAGGTGGCCTCATTAAGGGCGCGTCTCGCAACGTCTATCAACCCCAAGGACAGTGTCAACGACGGCGCAATCTTAGTTCATTACGATCAACTGTTTTCCGATGGGTCCGACGATCTAAAAGGATTCACCCATCGCATTGCGCTCCTTCTCAAACACGACTGGGAGAGAGTCAAGTGGGAATGCACCCCTCTATATGTAAAACCATTCAAGCACCTCTCCAAAATGCAGCGTGAATGGCGCCATGAGAATTATCGCGAGAACGAAGCCCTCCAAAACAATGGAACCCACATGCTTCGAAAAAAAGAGGAGCCACAAACCGAGCGCTTTTTTCGACAGCTAATCGAAGTAAAGCTAGAAGAAATAACATTGAAATTCATTTTCGACAACATCAGAAACTATGGCATTGCTGCAACAGTCATCGTCGCCGGCATCTATTTGGCTCAGCATGGAGCCCAAGCAAATAATTTTCCAGGTGCAGGCATTGTGTTTGGCATCCTATTGGTGGCGACTGGATTCGCCTTGTATGTTCTGAATCTATGTCAATCAATTTGGGCAATTGCGAAATTGAAGGTCGGCACTTTTTACCTAATTTCGAGTATGGCTGTATTCTTGGGCACATCGGAGCTACTATGGGTGCTTATCAAACAGTACATGCACAAGGGCTAACCGTCGTGATTCTAACGAGCCCGTAAGAAAAAGTGCGAAAGCCCACCAACTTAAACATTAGGAAATTACGATGGAGCGCACCAAGAAGTACGAAGGATACTATTTAAGTGAACTAGGTTGGAGAAACCTAATTCAATTGAGCGAAGATATTTTCGGAGAACCCGACTCAATCCACGGCAACGCAAATACTCACAATGGAACCTGGACGTATGACAAGCTTGAAGATTTCGTAGCTGGATTGAATCCAAACAACTCCGATCTCTTTCTGGAGTTTAGTGACTCACAAAGAGTCAGACTATGTCACTACGGAAGATTCGGATGGGAAATCAAATCGAACGACAAGAAAAAAATTGTGCAATTCGAAACGAGCGCGGATAATGTGGCCACTACACATATCGTTCCACTTCCCGAAATTGCGCACAAAGCTACTCCAACTATATTCATAGGACACGGACGTGACCAGGATTGGAGGGCACTAAAAGACCATCTCCAAGACAAACATGAAATAGAGATCGAAGCATATGAGGTTGGCTCACGCGCAGGACACACAATTCGAGATGTGCTAGAGGACATGCTTGACGGATCAGAGCTGGCAATTCTTGTTCATACTCCTGAAGATGAACTTGCTGACGGATCTTTTAATTCAAGGCCGAACGTGATTCATGAAACAGGTCTTTTTCAGGGAAAATTAGGATTTTCACGGGCGATCATATTAATGAGAGTGGGCGTGAATGAATTTTCCAACATATCTGGCGTTCAACAAATACGGTATGCAACCATAACTGAAACTTTCGGAGATGTCTTGGCTTGGATCAAACGAGAAAGTCACTCGCAGAAAACCTAGTCCAGAGCGACCAAAGAACTTTATCCTGCACCTGCAAAAAGCTCAAAAGACAAAATTCTTTGCCATCTGATCAGAGCGTCACGCCAGCCGACTGCCAAAACGCTGCGCCTTTAGCTGTTGGCTGAGTCTATTCATTACACGTCCGTTTTTGCGACCACTCATTGGCCGCTCTTTGTCGACTCCAGCCGCACCAAGAAGCCTTACTTCCCCCGCGTCTGCCCCTTCACCCCCGCCCGCGGCGGCAACCCCGTGTGCTGCGTCAGCATGCTCCCCTTGACCGGCGCATTGCCGCGAGTGCTTGAAGCCCCCCGCCCCGCCCCACCCGCCTTCACCACCGCAGCAGCCCGCTCGCTGGCCTTGGCGCCCCCAGGCGTGCTGTTCTTGCGCCGCGCACTCTGATACCCACCATCGGTCATCGGCTGAAAGGTGGGTATCAGGTGGTGCTTGCCGTTGCCGATCAGGTCGGCGCGGCCCATGGTCTTGAGCGCTTCGCGCAGCAGCGGCCAGTTGTTTGGGTCGTGGTAGCGCAGAAACGCCTTGTGCAGGCGGCGGCGTTTGTCGCCGCGCACGATGTCCACCTTCTCGGCCCGCTCGTCGCGGTGAATGCCCTTGAGCGGATTCAAGCTGGTGTGGTACATGGCCGTGGCGGTGGCCATGGGGCTGGGATAGAAGGTCTGCACCTGGTCGGCGCGGAAGCCGTTTTTCTTGAGCCAGATGGCCAGGTTCATCATGTCCTGGTCGCTGGTGCCCGGGTGCGCGGCGATGAAGTACGGGATCAGGAACTGCTTCTTGCCCGCCTCTTCGCTGTACTTCTCGAACATGGCCTTGAACTTGTCGTAGCTGCCAATGCCCGGCTTCATCATCTTTGACAGCGGCCCGCCCTCGGTGTGTTCGGGCGCGATCTTCAGGTAGCCGCCCACGTGGTGCTGCACCAGTTCCTTCACGTACTCCGGGCTTTTCACGGCCAGGTCGTAGCGCAGGCCAGAGCCGATCAACACCTTCTTGATGCCCTTGAGCGCCCGCGCGCGGCGGTAGATCTTGATGAGTGGGTCGTGGTTGGTGGTGAGGTTCTGGCAGATGCCGGGGTACACGCAACTGGGTTTGCGGCAGGCGGCTTCGATGGCCGGGCTGCGGCAGCCCAGGCGGTACATGTTGGCGGTGGGGCCACCCAGGTCGCTGATGACGCCGGTGAAGCCTTCGACCTTGTCGCGGATGTCTTCGACCTCCTTGATGATGGACTCTTCAGAGCGGCTCTGGATGATGCGGCCTTCGTGTTCGGTGATGGAACAGAATGTGCAGCCACCAAAGCAGCCGCGCATGATGTTCACGCTGAAGCGAATCATCTCCCAGGCCGGGATCTTGGTCGCGCCGTCGTGCCGGCCGTTTTCGTCTGCGTAGGCGGGGTGCGGGCTGCGGGCGTAGGGCAGGTCGAATGCCCAGTCCATTTCGGCCGTGGTCAGCGGGATGGGGGGCGGGTTGATCCACACATCGCGCGCGGTCGCGCCCTCGCCGTGCGCCTGCACCAGTGCGCGGGCGTTGCCCGGGTTGGTTTCCAGGTGCAGCACGCGGTTGGCGTGGGCGTAGAGCACGGCATCGCTTTTCACCTGCTCGTAGCTGGGCAGGCGGATCACAGTGCGCTCGCGCGGCAGCTTGGCCACGCCGCCCGCGCCCTGGGGGCGGTGGATGGTGATGGGTTTGTAGACCGAAGAACCCTCACCCCTGCCCTCTCCCGCGAGCGAGAGAGGGGGTAACTTCCCATCCTTCTCCTCGTCCTTGGAACAGCTCTGGCCTTGCGCCTGCGCCTGCTCGCTCGTGGTCAGGTAAGGGTTGATGTGGTCTTCCACGTGGCCGGGTTGGTCCACCTCGCTGGAGTCCAGCTCGATCCAGCCCTCGGTCGAAGGGTCACCCGGGCGGCGAACAAAGGCGGTGCCGCGCACGTCGGTGATCTGGTCGACCGGCTCGCGCGCAGCGATGCGGTGCGCCACTTCCACCAGCGCGCGCTCGGCGTTGCCGTACAGCAGCAGGTCGCACTTGGCGTCCACCACGATGCTGCGGCGCACCTTGTCGCTCCAGTAGTCGTAGTGGGCGATGCGGCGCAGGCTGCCTTCGATGCCGCCGAGCACGATGGGCACGTCCTTGTAGGCCTCGCGGCAGCGCTGGCTGTAGACGATGGCCGCGCGGTCGGGCCGCTTGCCGCCCACGTCGCCAGGGGTGTAGGCGTCGTCGCTGCGAATCTTGCGGTCCGCCGTGTAGCGGTTGATCATGGAATCCATGTTGCCCGCGGTCACGCCCCAGAACAGGTTGGGCTTGCCCAGCGCCTTGAAGGGCTCGGCGCTCTGCCAGTCTGGCTGGGCGATGATGCCCACGCGAAATCCCTGCGCCTCCAGCACGCGGCCGATCACTGCCATGCCGAAGCTGGGGTGGTCCACATAGGCGTCGCCGGTCACCAGAATGATGTCGCACGAGTCCCAGCCCAGCTGCTCCATCTCGGCGCGGCTCATGGGCAGGAAAGGGGCCACGCCGAACCGCTTGGCCCAGTAGGGACGGTAGCTGGTGAGCGGCTTGGCTGCGCGCGCGAAAAAGGAGACGTCGACGGGGGCGTTCATGGAGGCAATCTGGGGGTAACCCTCAAGTGTAGGCGCTGGCCATCAACCTTGGTGGCGAGTGTGGTGCTGACGACACCATGGCAATAGGCACACAGACGGCGCTCAGACCGCAAGATTTGTCCGTATCCCGTCCCCAGAATGGCATGCCTTTCCACCAACCCGGAGCAACGCCATGCAACTCATCCCCCAACCCCAGGCCCTTCACGTGGTGGGCATCGCCCTGCGCACACACAACGGCGAAGCATTCGAAACCATCCCTGCACACTGGGCCCGCTTCAGTCAGGCCCAGCTGGCCGAACGCCTACCCCACCGCCTGTCGGACGATGTGTATGCGGTCTACACCCACTTCGAGAACGCAGGCGTTGACATCGGCGGCACCTACACCATGGTCATCGGGCATGCGGTGCCTGCCAATACGCCCGATTTGCCACCTGAAGGGTTGATCCATGTGGTGGCGCCTGCGTCGCAGCGCGCGGTGTTCCCGGTTGAAAAAGGCCGATTCGACCTGGTCGTTGAACAGTGGCAGGTGATCTGGACCATGGCCGATCTGCGAAAGACCGCTCTGGCAGACTACGAGCGCTACCAGCCAAACGGCAGCATCGACATCCACATCGGCGTTCACGGGAGTGCCCATGACCCAGATTGATCTCAAGAAAGACCTGAAAGACCTGTACCGGGCAACCGCAAAATCGGTCGTGATCGTCGACGTGCCCGAGTTCAAGTTCCTGATGATCGATGGTAAAGGCGACCCCAACACATCGCCCGCGTACGCTGAGGCGGTGCAGGCCTTGTTCTCGGTCGCCTACACCACCAAGTTCATGGTCAAGAAGGGGCCCATGGCGCAGGACTACGCCGTCATGCCGCTCGAAGGCCTGTGGTGGGCCGACGACATGCGCGCTTTCGCCACAGCCGACAAGGCGCAGTGGCGATGGACCATGATGATCATGCAGCCCGACTTCGTGTCCGATGAACTCATTCACAAAGCCATTGGCGAGGTGCTGAGAAAAAAGAATTTGCCCGGGGTCGACCGGCTGCGCCTCGAACGCTTCACGGAAGGGCGTTGTGCCCAGGTGCTGCATGTGGGGCCGTTCTCTGAAGAGGGGCCTGCCATCGAACGCATGCATGCCTTCATCAACGAACGGTCTGGCCTTCGTGGAAAGCACCACGAAATCTACCTGAGCGATGTGAGGCGTGCAGACCCAGCGAAATGGAAAACGATTCTTCGCCAACCAATGAACTGACCCCACCCCATGCCCTCCACGCCGAACTGGGTCGACTACCGCGCACAGCTCACCAGGGTCACCGCCCACATTCACGACCACCTGGCCGAGCCGCTGGACCTGGCTGAACTGGCCGTGGTGGCCGACCTTTCGCCCTACCACTGGCACCGCGTCTATCACGCATTGATTGGTGAAACGGTGGCGGCCACGGTGCGCCGGGTGCGGCTGCACCGGGCCTCGGGCTATCTCGCGCAAACGGCGCTCACCGTGACCGAGATCGCCCGGCGCTGCGGCTACCCCAATGCGCAATCGTTCACCCGCGCCTTCCGCCAGCGCTTTGGCCAGAGTCCGCAGGCCTGGCGCGACACCCGGACCGACGACCTGCCGTGGCAAGACGCCAACCCCCAGCCGGCCCGTGGATGGCCGGTGGAAGTCCGGTATGTGCCCATCATCGAGCTGGCCGGGATGCCCCACCGGGGCAGCTACATGCGCATCGGCAAGGCCTTCGAGTCATCGCAGATCCACCTCGCGGCGCAAGGCCTGATGCGGCAGGACACCCGCTGGGTGGGCCAGTACCACGACGACCCTTTCGCCTACCCCGAGGCCCAGCTCAACTCGCGCGCTGGGTTGTCGTTGCCGCCTGGTGCCCAGGTCGAGCCGCCACTGCAACGCTTCACTGCCGGTGGCACGCCCTGCGCCGTGCTGCGCTACCAGGGGCCCTACCCCAACATGCGCGACGCCTACCGGTGGCTCTACGGCACCTGGCTGGTCGCGTCGGGCCACGCACTGGCCGACCAGCCCGTGTTTGAGGAATACCACAACAACCCGCGCACCTCCAGCCCGGCCGACCTGCTGACGGACATCTGCCTGCCGCTGGCCGCATCGACCGGCAGTGGCGCTGTCTGAGCCGGGTGTCTCAAAGATCCTTGAGGGCGGCCTCGATGTGGGACTGCAACAGCCCCGGGTCCGCCAGCGCGTTGGCGTTCATCAGTGCCAGCTTGACCAGAAACAGCTCGGTTTTCTCCGGGCCGGCCGTGTCAATGGCGGTGGCGAGTGCGTCGTAAACCTGTTCCAGGCCGGGCACGGTGAGGACTTGAGATGGATGCATGGTCAGGCTCCTTGCAGGCCGGCTGCGTTGCTCAGCGCAGCGCGCAAGCGGGTGGCGTCCAGACGCGTCCAGCGTGCGCATACGTGGTGGTCGGGTCGCAACAGGTACGCCGCACCGCTGGCGGTCACGCCATAGCGGTCGCGCAAATGCCCAGCGGCATTGTTCAGCGTTTCATCGGCGCCTGACACGGGCGCACCCCTTCCCACCGCGATCACGCGCAGCGGAATGCCTCGATCCCGCATTTCGCGTATGGCCACCTGCAAATCTGCAGGCATCGCATTTGCGTCCGTGAACCAGAGCAAGGCAAACTGGTGGTCCAGGTGATCGAGCAGGTGGTCGTCGGGCCCCAGTTGCACGTTTCGGGGCGGCGCACCGTGGCCTGGACCAGCATGGAACGATGTGTTGTCGTCATCTGTGCAGTTGATGGGCGAATGTGTGTATTCGTGCGGACGCGAGGTGCGCCAGTGGTACAGCGGCCTCACAAAGTCTTCGGTCAATGACAAGGACAGCACGGCATCTCGCAGCAGGCGGAAACCCCGCGTAGGTGGTGTCATGAAGCGGGTGCTCTTGCCCGCTTCGTCAATGATTTCGCGCGCGGCCGCCACGCGCTCGCTGCTGTAGGTGTTCAGCAGACTTTCAGGTGATGTGCCTTTGACCACCAGCGCCAGGCGCCAGGCAAGGCCCTGCGCGTCCTGAAAACCCGTGTTGGCGCCGCGCACGCCAAAAATGGGCAGCAGATGCGCCGCATCGCCCACGAACAGCACGCGACCATGCACATAGTCTGGCAGCGTGAGCGCGCGCGCCGCATACACGGAGCACCAGTCCATTTCCCAGGGCACGCCTGCATGACCGATCATGGCCATCTGCGCATCGATGCGGGCCTTCAGCGACGCTGGCTTCAGGGCGTCTTCCGGGTCTTCACCCGGTGGCAGCTGGTAGTCCACCCGCCAGATGCCATGCGGTTCCCGGTGCATGAGGATGGTGTTGCCGGGGTTCCAGTCGGGGTCGAAGTAGGCCAGCCGCTCGGTGGGCAGGGGCAGATCGATGCGAATGTCGGCGATCACGAAGCGGCCTTCGTAGGAAGCGCCTTCCAGCTTCAGATCCATCAGGCTGCGAATGGGGGAGCGGGCACCGTCGGCTGCCACCAGCCAGTCTGCCTGCAGCGTGTAAGGCCCCTCCGGGGTATCCACCTCCAGGCTCGCACCTTTCGCGTCCTGCACCACCGCCGTGACGCGGTTGCCCCACCGCAAGTCGATCAGCGGATGCTGGCGCACCGCATCCACCAAGTATTCCTCCAGAAACTGCTGCTGCAGGTTGATCATGGGGAAAAAACGGTCGTCCGGGTCGTGCGGCGCCTCCATGCGGAAGACGCGCTGGCCCCGGTAAAACGAGTTGCCAAACCGCCAGGGCAAGCCAGAAGCTGACACCTGGTCGGCCACTCCGACTTGTTGCAGGATTTCCATGGACCGGCGGGTGAACACAATCGCCCGGCTGCCTTCGCACACCTGCCGCTCCGACTCGACCAAGACACAGGCCACCCCCTGGTGCGCCAGCGCCAGCGCCGTCACCAGACCAATCGGCCCGGCACCCGCCACCACGACGCGGTGGCTTTGCGGCCCGGCGTGCTGTGAGGGCAGCCAGGGATCGAACACCTCGTAGCGGTAGTAGAGCGATGAACGGGGTTCGGCGTGGAGAAGGTGCATGAGGACCTCTGGGACTTTGGGAAAGCGGCGAACACGGCCGCGGATGGATCAGTCTATGGGTGGACCTTGGACGCGATGTCCCCATATGGAGACAAATCTGAAGCTGCCTCGCTGTCAGCCCTTCAAGCTTGGCTCCAGCAGCATGCCCATCAGGTCTCGCTGGCCCGACACCCCCAGCTTCCGGTACACCCGCTTGACGTAGGTGCGCGCACTGGCCAGCGTGAGCCCCAGCCGCTCGGCCATCGCGGCGGTGCTCTGACCGTCCAGCAGGCTGCGCACCACATCGCAGTCGCGCGGGGTGAGCTGCGGATGACGCGCTCTCAGGCGCGCCAGCAACAGGTCGCCCAGCTCCTGGTTCACGCTCTGCCCGGTGTGGTGCAGGCGCACGGCGTGCACGATCAGCGGGGCAAAGGCGCTCACCACATCGATGGCCCTGGCATCAAACGGCCCGTGTTCGATGCCGCGGTACAGATTCACGGACAACCACCGTCGCCCTTCGAACAAGGCCAGCAGGGCGAGCCGCTCGGCCACCTGCGGCCGTTCATAGCACACGTGCCGGTATTCATCGTGGGCAATGTCTGAGCCGGTCTGGCGGTGCATCACGATGCGGGGATGCTGCATGCCCGCCTTGCGGGCCGCAGCCAGCTCTTCGCGCATGGCGGTCATGCAGCCGTCCAGCCGATAGAAGCGCGTCACATAGGCTTCGGCAATATCGGGCAGTGTCTGCGTGCGCGAACGGTCGCCCACCGCAACGATGCGCGGGGCCCGCATGCCCTCATAGGCAAAAATGGTGCACTGTGCCAGCGGCAGGTGTTCACCCAGAAGATTCAACAAGCCCTCTGCCACCGCGTGCTGGTTCCCCATGCCCAGCTGTTGCAGCAGCGCTGTGGCATGCGTCAGGGAGACCGTCGGTCCGGTTAATGGTTTTGTTTCCAATACCCAGTGACTTTGCATGTCGGAAGTATCGATCTGAACGCGCCCAGTGCGCCGGTGTGCTTCAGGTTCCGCATGAGCATGCCGTTCAAGCAACGCATTCAACCGTGCATCTGGTTACTGGTCTTACGGTACCACCGCGAATGTAAGCCTCTCGGTCATTAGCATGGACGCTTCACTTTTTGAAGGAGGCTTCATGGCACTGCATTTCGGCAAACGCGAGACTGAACAACCCAAACCTCTGAGCAGCGGCATGGCCACGCCCCGCTACGGTTCTGCTTCCCCCAGCCCGGCCCAGCAGCCTCCCTCAGCACCGGAAGCGGCCCAGGCGGTGACCCCACCGACCGCCGCAGCGCCCAGCGCCAGCACGAATTCGGCGCCAGAGGGCGGTAGCAAGCTCACGGTCGGCCCCAACATCAAACTCAAAGGCGTTGAAATCACCGACTGCGACACATTGGTCGTGGAAGGTCTGGTCGAGGCCACCATGGACTCGCGTGTGATCCAGATCGCACAACAGGGCGAGTTCAAGGGCTCGGCTGAAATCGACATCGCCGAAATCCGCGGCGTGTTCGACGGCAACCTCACCGTTCGCCAGAAGCTGGTGATCTACGCCACGGGCAAGGTCACGGGCAAGATTCGCTATGGCAAGGTCGTGATTGAAGAAGGCGGCCAACTCTCTGGCGACATCGAATGCACGGTGTCCACGGCAACCCGGTCGGCCAACAAACCTTCCATGGCTCTCGCAGCCTGACCATCCCAGACAGGGCACCCGGCATTGATCAACCGGGTGCCGTTGCCGCCCCTCTTCGGCCCCGGTATGCTCCGGGCATGTACGCCGAATACTTTGGACTAAAACAAGAGCCTTTTTCGATCGCCCCCGATCCGCATTACCTCTTCATGAGTGAGCGGCATCGGGAGGCTTTGGCGCATCTGCTCTATGGCATCCGGGGCGGCGGCGGGTTTGTTTTGCTCAGCGGTGAGATTGGCGCCGGCAAAACCACCATCTGCCGCTGCTTCCTGGAGCAGATGCCTGAGCATTGCCGGGTAGCCTACATCTTCAACCCCAAGTTGACGGTGTCGGATCTCCTGAAGACGATCTGTCACGAATTCCAGATCCCGGTCCAGCACACAGGCATTGGCCCGGCCACGATCAAGGACCACCTTGATCCGCTCAACGAATACCTGCTCGCCAGCCACGCCAAGGGCCAGCAGAACATCCTGATCATCGACGAAGCCCAGAACCTCACGCCACACGTTCTGGAGCAGTTGCGGCTGCTGACCAACCTGGAAACCGCAGAACGAAAGCTGCTGCAGGTGATCCTGATCGGGCAGCCCGAGCTCCGACAGATGGTGGCCAGGCCCGAACTGGAGCAACTGGCCCAGCGCGTCATTGCCCGATTCCATCTGGGTGCTCTCACCGAGGCTGAGACCCGCCAGTACATTCAACACCGCATGGGCATTGGTGGGCTGCGCGGACCCATGCCGTTTTCTACAGGTGCCCTGCAGCGCATTCACGCCATCACGCGTGGGGTGCCCCGCCGCATCAACCTGCTTTGCGACAGATCGTTGCTGGGTGCCTACGCCAATGGCCTGCCCCGCGTGGATGAGGCGGTGGTGAACAAGGCGGCAGCTGAAGTGTTCGAGACCGACGAAAACACGCCTGCGACCGCCCCTGTGCGGGTTCAGCGGTGGACCGCTGGCATCAAGAACCTGCTGCTGGGCGCCTTGGGGGGAGGGCTCGCTGCCGCCACTATGTTCTGGCTATGGCCAGGCTCGCCAGCCCCTTCGGGCAACGGCAGCGCGCCCATATCCAGGTCTGAGAACGCTGCTTCGCCAACCCCCTCACCAGCGTCCGAACCGGCAACAGGCAAGCCGGAGCCCACTCCTGCCGCCGCAGCCCCAACGCGTTCAGATGCCACCACCACCACCGACCCTGCCCCAGGGGCAGTCGCTGCCCCCCCACCTTCGAACAGCCTGCCCACAGCCGGCGCCCTGCTTTCCAGTGAAACGGCCGGGTTGCGAGAACTGGGAGCCATCTGGAACAGGGCGCTCGATGGCACCGACCCCTGTGTCAGCGCGTTGGGACGCGGTCTGCAGTGTTTCCGGACCAACCGCATGACCTTGCATGGCCTGGGCCAGATGGATCGGCCGGCGGTGCTTACCCTGCACCTTCCCGGCCAGGACGACCGCTGGGCCTTGCTGACGGCCATCACACCTGACTCGGCCACACTGCGCGCGGGATCTGAAACATGGCGGCTGCCCCTGAGTGTGCTGGCCGACATCTGGCGAGGCGGCTACACCACGCTGTGGCAACTGCCGCCGGGCCATCAGGGCGAACTCCGCCAGGGAGACAGTGGCGCGGCGGGCGTCTGGCTGCGACAACAACTCGCCCAATTGGCCTCCAGTCAACCCTCCATTGCCTCGGCGACCAACCTGAACAGCCGAATAGAGGCGTTTCAGCGCAGCCAGGGACTGGAAACCGATGGTCTGGCGGGTCCGATGACCTTCATGCAACTCAACCGGGTCAGTGGCGTGAATGAGCCCCGTCTCAGGTCACCGTCCACCTGAGGCACGCCCATGTCCTACATTCTTGATGCACTCAAGCGCGCAGACACCGAAAGAGAGCGCGAGCGTGGCAACGTGCCAGGCCTGCACAGCCAGAACCTGCCCAGCGGCAGCATTCAGCGCGATCGACGGCGCCAGCCGCCCAAGCTGGCACGCGTCGCGGCCTGGACCGGTCTGTTCGTGCTGGCACTGGTGGCCGCGTGGGCCTTCTGGCCTGCCGGCGAACACCAACAGGGCCTCGCATCATCGACCACGGGCACGACGGAACCAGTGGCAATCCCGGCCGCTCAAGCACCAGCAGAAGCACCGGCTGCACCGACTGTCGCCCCCTCCGAGCCGCGGACGGCCACCGCGCCCGACCTACCCATTCTGGCGCCACCACCGCCTCGCCCCCCGCCTCCACCCGCACGCGCAGAACGCCCCAGTGCGGGCGGAACTGCTGACGCCCCAGCTGCCATCGCATCAACTCCGGCAAGCGCACCAGCCACTGCAGCGCCAGCTGCAACGGCTCCTCCGGGCGGTTCGGCGGCTGCCCCACCGCCTGCTGCCGCCGTGCGCCGCTTCGCAGAGCTTTCGCCCGAACTTCGTGCGCAGCTTCCACAGGTCAACGTCAGCGGGTCCACCTACTCCAACAACCCGAAGCTGCGCACGCTGATCGCCAACGGCAAGGTGATTCAGGAGGGCGACGAGATTGCGCCTGGCCTTCAGGTGGAAACCATCGGTCAGCGAAGCGCGGTGCTCAACTTCAAGGGCACACGCTACAGCATCGGCTTCTGACAGCCATCAGATGGACCAACCGCCAAAAACGATGATCTCGGTGGCCGATCTCTGCTTCAGCTGGTCCGAGCGGCCACTGTTCGAGAAACTCACCTTTGAGGTGCCCGCCGGTGTGAGCCTTGTGGTTGGTGACGATGGGGTCGGCAAGAGCACATTGCTGGCCTTGCTGGCAGGCGCCCTCTCACCACGGTCAGGCCGAATCGCCATCAATGGCATCAGCCAGGCTGAGCACCCCGACGCTTGCCGTCAGAACGTCTTCTGGATCGACCCACACACGGACGCACACAACGCCATCACGGCCAAGGATTTTCTGAAGCGCCAGAACGAACAGTTTCCCCACTTCGACTCCCGCCGCGTTGCATCGCTGGTTCATGGCTTCTCGCTGGAACCGCACATGGCCAAGCCGTTGTACATGCTCTCCACCGGCAGCCGCCGCAAGGTGTGGTGGGTGGCGGCATTTGCGGCCCATGCACCTGTGGTTCTGCTGGACCAGCCATTCGCGGCACTGGATGGGCCTTCGTCACGGTTCTTGTGTGAATTGCTCGATGAAGCCGCCGAGCACACCGACAGAGCCTGGCTGCTGGCGGATCATGGTGCGCCGCAGGGGGTACTGCCCAAAGCCGTGATCGAGCTTTGAACCGGGGTTCTGCTCACACCATCCTGGGGGGATTGCGCTCCACGCTGCCCGATCGCCAAAGCAGGGCGCCCGCACACAACCACTGCCCAAGCACCAAGGCACTGCCCAGCGCGTGCCATAACCGAAGATCGCCACCCGTGGCACGCGCACTCACGATCTTCTGAGCCACACCGAACTCCTGCAGCAGGGCCAGCAGCATGGCCAAGAGCACAAATCCCATGGAGCCGAGCACAGAAGCATCCAGGGAAACACGATCCCCCTCCAGATCCACCCCCCTCTCCACTCCACCGCCCGAGCGCTGGCGCCTGAGCATCACCAGCATCGCGAGGCCGATGAAGACACTCGCCCAGCTCTGCAAAGAGAACAGCTGCGCCGCCACAGGCCCCGCCACCGAAGGCCCGAGGCGGGCAAACAGCAATGGCACAGCCAGAAAACTCAATGCCGTGATGCCACCCCACCAGAGGGCGGAGAGGAACAGGGACAGGCGCTGCATGGAACCCCTATGGGCTTACGCGTAGCGCACCGAGACGATTTCATACCGGCGGGTTCCGCCTGGCGCCTGAACTTCGGCCACATCGCCCTCTTCCTTGCCGATCAGTGCTCGTGCAATCGGGCTGCTGATGTTCACCAGCCCGTGCTTCAGATCGGCTTCGTCTTCGCCGACGATCTGGTAGGTCACCGCAGCGCCGGTGCTTTCGTCCTCTAGTTCCACCGTTGCCCCAAAAACCACGCGGCCACCGGCTTCAACCGCCGCAGGATCGATGATCTGGGCCGCAGACAGCTTGCTCTCGATTTCGGCGATACGGCCTTCAATGAAGCCTTGGCGATCCTTGGCGGCGTCGTACTCGGCGTTTTCGCTCAGGTCGCCTTGCGCTCTGGCTTCAGCAATCGCATTGATCACCCACGGACGATCGACGGTCTTGAGGCGATGGAGCTCTTCCTTGAGTTTTTCAGCGCCGCGCTTGGTGATGGGAAGGGTGGACATGTGTTCGGGCCTCCAAAAGCAAACCGCCGGGCGTTGCCGCTCGGCGGTGATGTAGAAAACACATTATGCCGCGAAAGATTCGGCCGCCCCATCCGGGCAAACACGCGTTGAATCCGCCGGTATTTTCACGGTCCGATGCCACCGGCGCGACGTCGATCAAACCCGTGCCTTGCCTCGCCCCTCAAGCGAAGAAGCGTCGGAGACAGCAGGCTGCTCGTGCGCTCAGAGTTGCGCGTGCATTTCCTGGACAGAAATCACGTCCAGCTTGTCCAGGTACTGCATGCCCTCGACCGCTGCCTCGGCTCCCGCAATGGTGGTGAAGGTGGTCACTCGGGCCAGCAAGGCCGATGTGCGAATGGCGCGTGAATCGGTGATCGCATTGCGCCGCTCTTCCACCGTGTTGATGACCAGGACGATCTCGCCGTTCTTGATCATGTCCACGATATGCGGGCGTCCTTCGGTGACCTTGTTCACCGTCTGCACCGCCACCCCGGCTTCTGCGATGGCCGCCGCGGTTCCGCGCGTGGCCACCAGCTCGAACCCCATGCCGATCAGTTGACGAGCCACTTCCACCGCGCGGGGTTTGTCGCCGTTCTTCACCGTGAGAAACACCTTGCCAGCGGTCGGCAGTCGGGTACCGGCACCCATCTGGCTCTTGACGAAGGCCTCGCCGAAGGTCTTGCCCACGCCCATCACTTCACCCGTGGATTTCATCTCCGGGCCAAGGATGGTATCCACGCCCGGGAACTTCACGAACGGAAACACGGCTTCCTTGACGCTGAAGTAAGGCGGCGTCACCTCTTCGCCAATGCCCTGATCGTTCAGCGACTGCCCGGCCATGCATCGCGCGGCCACCTTGGCCAGCTGGATGCCCGTGGCCTTGGAAACGAAGGGCACGGTACGCGAGGCGCGCGGGTTCACTTCGAGCACAAAGATCACATCCTTCTTTACGCCGTTTTCTTCCACTTCCTGGATGGCGAACTGCACGTTCATCAGACCGATCACGTTCAGGCCTGCGGCCATGGCGGCCGTCTGGCGCTTGAGTTCGTCCACCGTGGCCTTGCTCAGGTAGTACGGCGGCAACGAACAGGCGGAGTCGCCACTGTGCACGCCGGCCTGTTCAATGTGTTCCATCACGCCGCCGATGAAGACACGGCCGGTGTGGTCGCGCACCGCATCCACATCGCACTCGATGGCGTCATTCAGGAAGCGGTCGAGCAGCACCGGTGAATCGTGGCTCACCTTGACGGCTTCGCGCATGTAGCGCTCCAGGTCGCGCTGTTCGTGCACGATTTCCATGGCGCGGCCACCCAGCACGTAGCTCGGGCGCACCACCAGCGGATACCCCAGGGCGGCTGCCTTCTCAAGCGCTTCCGGCTCGGTACGAGCAGTGGCATTGGGCGGCTGGCGCAGGCCCAGGGTGTGCAGCATCTGCTGGAAACGCTCGCGGTCTTCGGCCGCATCGATCATGTCGGGGCTGGTGCCGATGATGGGCACGCCTGCAGCTTCCAGACCAAGCGCAAGCTTCAAGGGCGTCTGGCCGCCGTACTGCACGATCACACCCAGCGGTTTTTCCTTGTCCACGATCTCGAGCACGTCTTCCAGCGTGAGCGGCTCGAAGTAGAGGCGATCGCTGGTGTCGTAATCGGTCGACACGGTCTCCGGGTTGCAGTTGACCATGATGGTTTCGTAACCATCCTCGCGCATGGCGAGTGCGGCGTGAACACAGCAGTAATCGAACTCGATACCCTGGCCAATGCGGTTGGGGCCACCACCCAGCACCATGATCTTCTTCTTGTTCGTCGGCTCGGCTTCGCACTCGCCATCGCCGTGACCTTCATAGGTCGAGTACAGGTAGGCGGTGTCGGTCGCGAACTCGGCCGCGCAGGTGTCCACGCGCTTGTAGACCGGGCGGATGTTCTCGGCAATGCGGCGCTCGCGCACGGCCTGGTCGTTTGTCTTGAGCAGCTTGGCCAGACGGCGGTCCGAGAAGCCCTTTTTCTTCAGACCGCGCAAGGTGTCGGCGTCGATCGCTTCCAGGCTGGTTTTCTCCAGGGCGAGCTCAATCTTCACGATCTCTTCGATCTGCACCAGGAACCAGGGGTCGATCTTGGTGAAATGATGGACCTCGTCCAGCGTCCAGCCGGCGGCGAACGCATCGCCCACGTACCAGATGCGGTCTGGGCCTGGCTCGCCGAGTTCGCGCTCCAGCGTCTCACGGTCCTGCGTCTTTTCATTCATGCCGTCGACGCCCACTTCCAAGCCACGCAGGGCTTTCTGGAACGATTCCTGGAAGGTGCGGCCCATGGCCATGACTTCGCCCACGCTCTTCATCTGCGTGGTCAGGCGGCTGTCGGCGGTGGGGAATTTCTCGAACGCGAAGCGCGGGATCTTGGTGACCACGTAGTCGATGGAAGGCTCGAACGATGCCGGTGTGGCGCCACCGGTGATTTCGTTGCGAAGCTCATCGAGCGTGTAGCCCACAGCCAGTTTGGCCGCGACTTTGGCAATGGGAAAGCCCGTGGCTTTAGAAGCCAGCGCGGACGAACGCGACACGCGGGGGTTCATCTCGATCACCACCATGCGCCCGTCTTTCGGGTTGATGGAGAACTGCACGTTGGAGCCACCGGTGTCCACGCCGATCTCGCGCAGCACAGCCAGGCTGGCATTGCGCAGGATCTGGTACTCCTTGTCGGTCAGGGTCTGTGCAGGCGCCACGGTGATGGAATCGCCGGTGTGCACACCCATGGGGTCGAGGTTTTCAATCGAGCAGACGATGATGCAGTTGTCCGCCTTGTCGCGCACCACTTCCATCTCGTACTCTTTCCAGCCGAGCAGCGATTCTTCAATCAGCAGCTCGGTGGTGGGCGATGCTTCCAGCCCGCGCTTGCAAATGACTTCGAACTCTTCGGGGTTGTAGGCAATGCCGCCGCCGGTGCCACCCAGCGTGAAGCTGGGGCGGATCACCACGGGGAATCCCACCGTCTTCTGAACGGCCCAGGCTTCATCGAGGCTGTGGGCAATGCCGGAACGCGCCGAACCCAGACCGATCTTGGTCATGGCGTCCTTGAACTTCAGGCGGTCTTCTGCCTTGTCGATGGCTTCCGGCGTGGCGCCGATCAGCTCCACGTCGTACTTGGCCAGCACGCCGTTGCGCCAGAGGTCGAGCGCGCAGTTCAGTGCCGTCTGGCCACCCATGGTGGGCAGGATGGCAAAGCCCCCTTGTGCCAGCGCGCGCTCTTTTGCGATGATCTTCTCCACCGTCTGCCAGGTGATGGGCTCGATGTAGGTGACATCGGCAGTGGCCGGGTCCGTCATGATCGTCGCGGGGTTGCTGTTGATCAGAATGACTTTGTAGCCCTCTTCGCGCAGTGCCTTGCAGGCCTGAACGCCGGAGTAGTCGAACTCGCAGGCCTGGCCAATGATGATCGGACCAGCGCCAATGATGAGGACGGTCTGGATGTCTGTTCTTTTGGGCATGGATTCGCTTGATTCTTTGAGCGTAGTCCAATCAGGACTGCCGCTGGGTTTCCAGTTTGTTCAACAGGGCCTGCACACGCTCGGCCGGTACGTTTTTCTGCATCAGCTGCAACAGGCCGTCGCCTTCAACCATGGGCCGCAGGACTTCAACTTCCGCGGGATAGAACAAGGCGTCCCAGGCCGCCATTTCGGCGTTGAAGGTTTCGTCGTCCCAGGTTTTGCCTTTGGCCACCAGGGTCACCAGCGGCATGGCCTTGTTCTCAAGGAACGCCTTGCGGTAGGGCTTCTGCGCCCAGCGCTGCGCGAACCATTCGCGGTGCTGTGGCTCCAGCGACAACATGCGCTTGGAGATGGCTTTCTCGACGGCAAAAACCGGAAAACTGAAGAGCTTCATGGGGTGACCTCCGTAGGCATCAGGCCGGCACCCGATCTTGCATGAGTGTGATGAACCGGTCGAACAGGTAGCCGATGTCGTGCGGGCCCGGGGATGCTTCAGGGTGGCCCTGGAAGCAGAAGGCAGGCTTGTCGGTGCGGGCCAGGCCCTGCAGCGTGCCATCGAACAGGCTCACATGGGTGGCTCGCAAGCTCGCTGGCAGCGACTTCTCGTCAACCGCAAAACCGTGGTTCTGGCTGGTGATGGACACGCGACCGCTGTCGAGATCCTTTACCGGATGGTTCGCGCCGTGGTGGCCAAACTTCATCTTGTAGCTCTTGGCACCACTGGCGATGGCCATGATCTGGTGCCCCAGGCAGATACCGAAGGTGGGTACACCGCTCTCGATGATTTCCCGGGTCGCCTCGATGGCGTAGTCGCAAGGCTCCGGGTCGCCGGGCCCATTGGACAGGAACACGCCATTGGGTTTGAGCTTGAACACGTCAGCGGCCGGCGTCTGGGCTGGCACCACGGTGATCTTGCAGCCGCGCGCGCTCAGCATGCGCAAGATATTGTGTTTGACGCCGAAGTCGTAGGCCACCACGTGAAAGCGCGGCGCAATCTGCTCACCGTACCCGAAGCCCAGCTGCCATTCGGTCTGGGACCAGTTGTAGGGGGCATCCACCGAAACCACCTTGGCAAGGTCCTGCCCGCTCATGTTGGGCGCCGCTTTCGCTGCTGCAATGGCCTGCGAACGGTGTGCGTCGGTCACCGCCTCGCCCAAGGCCAGTGCCAGGATGCAACCATTGGTGGCGCCATGGGTGCGCAGATGGCGGGTCAATGCACGGGTGTCAAGATCAGCGATGGCAACGGTGCCTTCGCGCTGCAGGTATTGGGACAGGGTTTCCTGGCTGCGGAAGTTCGATGCCAGCAGGGGCAGGTCCTTGATGATCAGTCCAGCAGCATGAATGCGGCTGGCCTCCACGTCTTCCTTGTTCACGCCGGTGTTGCCGATGTGGGGATAGGTGAGCGTGACGATCTGCTGGCAGTAGCTCGGATCGGTGAGGATCTCCTGGTAACCGGTCATGGAGGTGTTGAACACCACCTCGCCAAAGGTCTGGCCGGTTGCGCCAATGGAGATGCCTGTAAAGACCGTGCCGTCGGCTAGCGCGAGAAGGGCTTTCGGGTGGACGGGAAGCACGGGGTTCTCCAGAAGTGAGGGACGCACCCACGCCCGCCATGGGGCACAACCGGGGAGGAATCGCGTCCGTTTTCGCCGAGACGGGCCAGCCGGAACGACGAAAAAAAGACACTGAACCTGGACAGGAAGCCGGGCGGGCGCAGCGGGTGGCGCCGATTGCGGGTAAACCCCGGAATTATAGCCCGCAGTTCATGCCAAAGAGGCCGCGCCAGAGCAAATACCACCCCCGTCAGCCGTGCTTCCAAGCCCCAGATACCTGAGTCTGGAGGGTCACACCGCGCGCCTTCAGACCGCAGCTACCCTGGCGCGCCGACGGCACTGGCGTACAGGCAGATGGCGGCTGCCGCGGCGGCGTTGAGCGACTCTTCTCCGCCGGGTTGCGGGATGCGCACCGACAGCCTCGCCTGCGCTGCCAATGCCTCACCCACACCCTGCCCTTCGTGCCCCATCACCCAGGCACATGGGTAGGGCAGTTCTGCCTGCGGCAACAGGACGCCCTGATGGGAACTGGTCACCACCAGAGGCACCCGCAAGGCAGACAGGTCTTCCACCGACAAGCCTTCGACCAGTTGCAAGCCGAAATGCGCGCCCATGCCCGCTCGAACCACCTTGGGCGACCACAAAGCCGCTGTGCCTTTGATTGCGAGCACCTGCTTGAAGCCAAATGCAGCCGCACTGCGAAGAATGGAGCCCACGTTGCCCGCGTCCTGCAAGCGGTCAAGCACCACCGTCGCCTGCGCTGGTTGAAGCACGGGCGCTGAAGGCAGATCCCAGACGAAACCCACTTCGGCCGGTGACTCCAGTCCGCTGATGCTCTTCATCAATGACGATGAAAGCACATGGTTTTTTGAAGCCACATGACGAAGGTCTGGCGCCACCCGATGCCAGCCGTCCTCCGTGAACAGCGCCAGCGCAGGCTTGTGGTCGCGGGCAAGCAGAGCGCGGCAGAGATGGTCACCCTCCAGCCACACCTGGCCCTGTTTGCGGTACGCGGCATTGTCCTGCGCGAGCACGCGCAAGCGCTTGAGCAGCGGGTTGTCGCGGGATGAGATGGTGGTCGGGGCGTTCACTGGACTACCCTCCGTGCTGCGCACTGCGGGGCTGAGCGCCTTCGGAACGGCCGGGCGGCGCTCACTGGAGCACCTTCGCGCTGCGGGATGCGGTGCGAGCTTGCTGGGGAACGGCCCTGCGCGGCGCTCACTGGAGTACCTTCGCCCTTCGGGCTGCGGTGCGAGCTTGCTTGGGAACGGCCCGGCGCGGCGCTCATGGCTTGACCTGTGTGATGGCCAGCACCCGCGCGACCGGTGTGAAAGATCGCCGATGCACGGGCAAGGCGCCCAGCGTTTGCAGCGCCTGCAGGTGAACCACCGTTCCGTAGCCTTTGTGGCGATCGAAGCCGTAAGCCGGATGCTGCAGATGCAGTTCCTCGAGCAGGCGATCCCGCGTCACTTTGGCGATGATCGACGCCGCCGAAATGGCTGGCACCAGCGCATCGCCCGACACAATGGCCTCCGCCAGCACGTCCAGCGTCGGCAGGCGGTTGCCGTCGACCAGCACCTTGTTGGGTTTGAGGCGCAGCCCATGCACCGCGCGTTGCATTGCAAGCATCGTCGCCTGCAAGATGTTGAGGTGGTCGATCTCTTCCACCGAGGCCATCGCGATGCTGCAGCACAACGCCTTGGCACGAATTTCGTCGTAGAGCTTTTCGCGTCGCCTGGCGGTGAGCTGCTTGGAGTCGGCCAGGCCCTTGATGGGTTTGAGCTCGTCCAGGATCACCGCCGCGGCCACCACCGGCCCGGCCAGCGGGCCGCGCCCGGCCTCATCCACGCCGGCCACCAGACCGGGCACGTCCCAGACCAGGGAGGCCTGTTCAGCTTTGAAGAACTTTTTCGATCGCATCGGTGGCGAGTTGAGCGGTGTCTCGTCGCAGCGTCTCATGCAGGGCACAGAATCGCGCCTGCAAAGCGGTGACTTTTTCGGGGGCATCCAGCCAGGCCAGTGTGGCGCGGGCCAGGGCTTCGGGCGTTGCGGCATTCTGCAGCAACTCGGGCACAACGAACTCGCCGCACAGAATGTTCGGCAAACCCACCCATGGCTGCAGCTGTTTGCGGCGCATGATGTGCCAGGATAGCCGGTTCATGTTGTAGGCGATCACCATCGGCCGTTTGAACAGGGCCGCTTCCAACGTGGCGGTGCCGCTGGCGATCAGCGTGACATCGCAGGCGGCCAACACAGTGTGCGACTGCCCGTCAACCAGGCTCAGCGCGTCGCCGAGGCCGCTGTCCGCAGCCAGCCGGGCAATGCGCTCGCGCAAAGCGGGCACCGCCGGCACCACGAATCGAAGCCCCGGTCGGGCTTCGAGCATTCTGGCTGCGGCCGCAAAGAACCTTTCGGCCAGATACTGGATTTCCGAAGCCCGGCTGCCCGGGAGAATCGCCACCACGAGGTCGTCGTCCCGAAGGCCCAGCTTGCGCCTTGCGGCCGCCCGATCGGGCTCCATGGGGATGACATGTGCGATCGGATGGCCCACGTAGGTAGACGCGATGCCATGTACGGCCAGCAGCGCTGGCTCGAAAGGAAAAATGCACAGCACATGGTCGGCTCCACGGCGCACCTTCTCCACCTTCTCGGGCCGCCACGCCCAGAATGAAGGACAGACAAAATGCACGGTGCGCACACCCGCGGCCTTGAGGTCCGCTTCCAGACCGAAATTGAAATCGGGTGCGTCCACGCCGATGAACAGCGCGGGCGGTTGTGCCAGAAGCCGCTCACGCAAGCGCTTGCGGATGCGAAGAATGCCCAGCAATTTGGGCAACACCTCCAGATAGCCCCGAACGGCCAGTCGGTCGCTGGGCCACCAAGCATCGAACCTCTGTTCGACCATGCGCGGGCCGCCAATGCCGGCGGCCTTCAGATCGGGCCAGCGCTGGCGCATGGCTTTCAGCAACAGGCCGGCCAGCAGGTCTCCGGACGTCTCGCCTGCCACCATCGCAATCCGGCGTTGTCCTTCCATGGATGAGAGCGGCAAACGTTCAGCGGGCGATGCCGCGGGTCGATGAGGCCAGAAAGCGGCTCATCATGTCCACGTCAGCAGCAGCTTCCGGAATATCGTTCGCCAGTGCCTCGATGCCGCTGCGCGACTGCTCAAGGGTGAGGCCCTGGCGGTAAAGCAGTTTGTGCATCTGCTTGACGGCGGCGATGCGCCCGGACGTGAAGCCGCGTCGGCGCAGACCCACGATGTTGAAGCCGCGCACCGCGAGCGGATTGCCATCCACCAGCATGAAGGGAGGCACGTCCTGAGAGACGGCACTGGCAAATCCGATCATGGCGTGTGCCCCCACCGATACAAACTGGTGGATGCCCGTCAAGCCCCCCACCGTGACCCAGTCGGCCAGATGGACATGGCCCGCCAAAGTGGTGTTGTTCGCTAAGGTGGTGTGGTTGTCGATCAGACAGTCATGGGCGATATGCGTGTACGCCATGATCCAGTTGTCATTGCCGACCCGCGTGACGCCGCCTGCGCCAGGAACACCGAGGTTGAACGTGCAGAATTCACGAATGGTGTTGCGGTCGCCAATGAGCAGCTCGGTGGGCTCGCCCGCGTACTTCTTGTCTTGCGGCACTGCGCCCAGCGAGTTGAACTGGAAAATCCGGTTGTTCTGCCCGATCGTGGTGCGACCTTCGATCACGCAATGCGCACCAACGGACGTGCCCGCGCCAATCTTCACATGGGGACCAATCACCGTGTAGGGGCCAACGGTCACTGAAGCGTCGATTTCCGCGGAGGGATCCACCAAAGCGGTGGGATGAATCTGAGTCACAAGGCGCACTCCGGCAAAGCGCTCAGGAAACGGTGCGCATGGTGCACATCAGCTCTGCCTCGCACACCACTTCGCCATCGACACGGATGACGCCTTTGAACTTGTAGATGCCTGACCGCATGCGATCCAGTTCGACTTCCATGACCAGTTGATCGCCCGGCTCGACCGGTCGTTTGAAACGTGCCGCATCGATGCCGGCAAAGTAGTACACGGTGTTGTCATCCATGGTCACACCCGCTGTATCGAATGCCAGCAGTGCGGCCGCCTGCGCCATGGCCTCCAGCATCAGCACACCCGGCATCACGGGACGATTCGGGAAATGACCGCCAAAGAAAGGCTCGTTGATGGTGACGTTCTTGATCGCCTTGATGCGTTTGCCCTTCTCGATCTCGAGCACCCGATCCACCAGCAGGAAGGGGTAACGGTGCGGCAGTTGCTTGCGGATCTCGTGAATGTCCATCATGATTTTTGGGTCTGTTCTGATGCTTGTGCGATCGCTTGCTCGACGGCCTTGAGCCGTTCTCGCAAGCGGTTGAGCTGTTTCAGGGAAGCGGCGTTCTTTTCCCAACTGGCATTGTCGTCGATGGGAAACATGCCGGTGTAGTGACCTGGCTTGCTGATCGACCTGGTCACCACCGAAGCGGCCGAAATGTTGACGCCATCAGCCAGGGTGAGATGACCGAGCACCACGGCACCGCCGCCAACGGTGCAATGCGCCCCGATAACGGCACTGCCCGCCACACCCACGCAACCTGCCATCGCAGAATGGGCGCCCACGTGCACGTTGTGACCAATCTGGATCAGGTTGTCCAGCTTCACGCCGTCTTCAATCACGGTGTCGTCAAGAGCGCCGCGATCAATACAGGTGTTTGCGCCAATTTCGACATCGTCACCAATACGGACCGCGCCCAGCTGTTCGATCTTGACCCATGTGCCCTGGTGGGGTGCGAAGCCGAATCCATCGGCCCCGATCACGGCTCCTGAATGAATCACACCGCGGGCACCCACCACACAGCGATCACCCAGCACCACGCGAGGATGCAGCCAGGTACCCTCACCCACATGGGCACCGGCACCCACCACGGCGTGAGCCCCGACCCGTGCACCTTTGGCAATGCGGGCCCCTGCCCCTATCACGGCAAAAGGCCCCACATCGACACCTTCTTCAATGACAGCATCGGGGTGAATGCTCGCAAGTGGATCAACGCGTGCTGCAGGGCGATGCTCGTGCGCACGCCGCCACCACTGAGTCAGTCGCGCGAAATAGAGATAGGGATCGTCGGTGACCACACAGGGCCCCCTCGCAACGGCTTGTGTCTGCAGCGCGGGCGGCACAATGACAGCCGCCGCCAGTGTTGAGGCCAGTTGGTTGGCGAACCTGGCATGAGAGACGAAGGTGAGATCACCTGCGGCGGCTGAGGTCACCGGAGCGAGCCGATGGATTTTGATTTCAGCAGGCCCCATCAGTGTGCCCCCGAGGGCATCCACGATGTCACCCAGGGACTTCGTCACGCCCACTCTCCGCGCGCTACTTGGCGTTGTTCAAGCTGCTCAGCACCTTGTCGGTGATGTCGTGCTTGGGATTGATGTACACGGCCTCCTGGATCACCAGATCGTATTTCTCGGCTTCTGCAATCTGCTTGATCACCCGGTTGGCGCGCTCGAGCACAGCTTGAAGCTCTTCGTTCTTGCGCAGATTCAGGTCCTCCTGAAATTCACGTTGCTTGCGCTGGAACTCCTGGTCCTGGGTGATCAGCTGACGCTGTCGAATCACGCGCTGACTCTCTGGCAGCGTGGGCGCCTCACGCTCAAACTTTTCCGAAGCAGACTTGAGTTGGGTTGCGAGATTCTGGACTTCCTTCTCTCGACGCAGGAACTCCTGCTCAAGCTTGGCCTGCGCGGCCTTGGCCAGCGAGGCTTCACGAAAAATCCGGTCGGTATTCACGAAGCCAATTCGGAAGTCCTGCGCCATCACGGACATCGCCATCATGCTGGCGATGACCGCGAGACCAGCTGCGCGAATCACTGAAAAAAAGGAGGCATTCATTAAAAGGAGGTTCCGATCTGAAACTGGAATTTCTGGATTCTATCCCCTGCAAACTTGCGGATCGGGGTGGCGTAGGCAAAGCGCAAGGGGCCGATGGGAGAGACCCAGCTCAAGCCGACGCCGGCTGATGCACGCATATCGGAGAAGCTGACTTTTTCTTTTTCTCCATAGACGTTTCCGACGTCAACAAATGCAAACATGCGCAAGGTGCGGTCGTTGCCTGCACCGGGGAACGGCGCAATGAACTCGGTATTGAGCACAAAGTTCTTGGCACCACCCACGTTGACCGTCTCACCCGTCGTGGAGCCAATCACCTCGGAGCGTGGTCCCAGGGTTCCCTGGTCAAAACCACGGACCGATCCAAGACCACCACCATAAAAGTTCTTCAGAACGGGGAAGTCACCGTTGATGCCTCGACCCACACCGATTTCACCGTTGAAGGCCAACGTGTATTTTCGAGTCAGTGGAATGTATTGTTGAAGTTGATAGTTGAGCTTGACATACCGTTTGTCGCTGCTGACGCCGAACTCGGTGTTGAAGCGTTGCAACCTGCCCTCGTTGGGCACCAGTGCACTGTCGCGGCCGTCCCGGGTCCATCCAATCGTGGCAGGTATGTAAGTCCCATCCTGATCGCGGTAGGCCACAGGCAGTTGGTTGCCTTCATCAATGCGGATGCGTTCAGCTCCGATGCCAAAAAATACGGTATCCCGCTCCGTAAACGGCACACCGAATCGCACACCCACACCTGGCGTCACGATGCGGTAGTCGCCACCCTGTTCGGTGTAGGGTCGGGTGGTCTTGTAATAGACGTCAAAGGTACGGGAGATGCCATCTGGCGTGAAATACGGATCGGTGGTGGTCAGCACGAACTGCCGGTTGAACTTGCTCGTGTTGACGTTGAGCCCCAGGTAGTTGCCCGAGCCGAACACGTTCTCCTGTTGAATGCCGGCAAGGAACGAGAGCTTGTCCGCCTGAGAGTAGCCAGCACCGATGGAGAGATTGCCTGTGGGCTTTTCCGCCACTGTCACCACCAGGTCCACCTGGTCCTGCGTGCCAGGGACTGGCTGGGAATCGATGCCCACTTCGGTAAAGAACCCGAGACGATCCACCCGGTCGCGCGACAGCCGAATGCGATCACTGTCATACCACGCGGACTCCAACTGCCGGAATTCACGGCGGATCACTTCATCCCGGCTGCGGTTGTTGCCTTCGACGTTGATCCGGCGCACATACACACGACGCTGTGGCTGCGCCCGCAGCACGAAAGACACCTGGTTGTTCACCCGGTCAATGTCCGGTACCGCGTCAACCTGTGCAAACGCATACCCAAATGCGCCGAAATAATCTGTGAAAGCTTTGACGGTATTGGCCACTTCTTCCGCGTTGTAGGCTTCCCCGGCCTGCAAGGTGACCAGTCGCTTGAACTCTTCTTCCTTGTCCAGATACTCGCCTTCCAGCGTCACCGACGACACGACAAAACGATTGCCTTCCGTGATGTTGATGGTGACGGACATACCATCTTTTTCAGGGTCGATGGCGACCTGCGTGGAATCGATTCGGAACTCCAGGTAACCACGCGTCAGATAGTAAGAGCGAAGCTTTTCCAGATCGGCATTGAGCTTCTCGCGAGAGTAGCGGTCGGATTTGGTGTACCAGCTGAGCCAGCCACCAGTATCCAGATCAAACAGATCACGCAGGGTGGATTCCGGGAAGGCCTGGCTACCGACCACGCGGATATCCCGGATTTTGGCCACGTCTCCCTCGACCACGCTGAAGTTGAGATTGACCTGATTGCGCTCGCCAGGCGTCACGGTGGTGGTGACTTCTGCTGCGTACATGCTCCTGTTGATGTACTGGCGCTTGAGCTCCTGCTCTGCGCGGTCAGCCAGCGCCTTGTCGAACGGACGCCCCTCGGTCAGGCCAATGTCACGCAGGGCCTTCTTCAGGACTTCGGCGTCAAATTCCTTGATGCCGGAAAAGCTCACATCGGCAACGGATGGGCGCTCCTCAACAATCACCACAAGAACGTCGCCATTGATCTGGAGACGGACATCGCTGAACAAGCCTAGGCCGAACAGCGACCGGATGGCGGTCGAACCCTTGTCGTCGTTGTACTGATCACCGATGCGGAAGGGGAGCGATGCGAACACGGTTCCCGGCTCCACCCGTTGCAGACCCTCGACACGAATGTCTCGCAGAGTGAACGGGTCCACAGCCCAGGCCGGGAGGGCAGACAGCATAGATGCGGCCAGCGCAGAAAGCGACAGGCTGCGCCAACCATTTTTGATTTTTTTCATGGAAAGGGTATGTTCAGCCCGCCAAACGGGCCACATCATTGAACAAGGCTACGGACATGAGTGCCATCAACACAACGACACCTCCGCGCTGCAGGCGCTCCATCCAGACATCAGATACGCTGCGCCCGGTCACACCCTCCCAAAGATAATACATCAGGTGCCCACCGTCCAAAACAGGCAATGGCAACAAGTTGAGCACGCCCAGACTCACGCTGATCAGGGCCAGAAACAGCAGATAGGAAGTGAGACCCAAGCTGGCCGACTTGCCTGCGTAGTCCGCAATGGTGAGCGGCCCGCTGAGGTTCTTGACCGATGCCTCTCCAATGAGCATGCGCCCCATCATCTTGAGGGTGAGCCACGACACTTCCCAGGTTCGGACCACGCCTTGTACCAGGCCGTCCACCGGACCGTACCGCACGACCATGAATTCAGGCGCAGCGCCGATGTAGGCTCCTATGCGTCCCACCGGGACACCGTCGACCAGTTCCGACGCTGGTGACACCTGGAGCGTGACGACCTGCCCTGCCCGCTCTAACTGCCATTCCTGATTCACCGGTTGACCGTCCGGGTTCACTGCGCTGCCGATCAGGGATCGCAACTGCTGTCCATCGGCGACGGGAACACCATCGACTGCGCGGACCTTGTCACCGGCCAGAAGCCCCGCTTCCGCAGCGGCGCCGCCTTCCACGACACCGCCAACCACAGGCGCACTCCAAGGCGCTGTGATACCCATGCGTTCAAACAGCTTCGCATCCACCTCTCGCACATCCAGTTGGCTCAGAGGCAACAGGACCTCGCGGGTGGGTGCGCCCTCTCCTTTCCCAACCCAGAGGGTCATGTCGTCGCCGGACAACGCCGCCTGTGTCAGACGCCAGCGCAAGTCGCCAAAGGATCCCATTTCCATGGGCTCAGCATCGCCAACAGCGGAACTGGCCACCCAGTCCCCGCTGACAATCCCGGCCTGCTGGGCCAGCGAGCCCGCAACCGGGCTGGCCAGAATAGGTTTGGGCTCTTCCACGCCGCTCCAGTTCACCACGGCATACAGTACAGCAGCGAGAAGCAGGTTCGCCACAGGCCCCGCCGCCACGATCGCCGCGCGCGACCGCAGTGGTTGGGTGTTGAACGCCAGGTGCCGTTCGGCCGCGTCGACCGGGCCCTCCCGCTCATCCAGCATCCGGACATAGCCACCCAAAGGCAATGCACACAGCACAAATTCGGTCGGGCTTCCTTTGCGCTGCCAGCGGAGCAAGGGCTTGCCGAACCCAACAGAAAAACGGAGCACCTTCACGCCGCAGGCCACGGCCACGCGGTAGTGGCCGTACTCATGGATGGCGATCAAGATGCCAAGCGCTACGACAAACGCAATCAGGGTAAGCATGGCAAGGTTTCCTAGGAGCTCTGAAGCGTGAAAAGGCGGGACTGGCAGGCTGCCGAGGTGTTCAACCTTGCACGCGCTGGATTTGCGCTTCAGCCATCGACCGTGCTTCCGCGTCGATGGCCATCAAGTCTGCAAGACTTGCAGGCTTGGAGGGCTGCAATGCCGTCAAAGTTGCATGGTTGACCGCATGGATCTGATCAAACCGCAGCCGACGATCCAGAAACGCCGCCACTGCGATCTCGTTCGCGGCGTTCAGGACGGCGGTGGTGCCTTCCGGGGCTCGAAGCGCATCCCAGGAAAGGAACAACCCCGGGTAGCGTACCGGATCAGGCTCCAGAAAGGTGAGCGACGCCAGGGTCGAGAAGTCCAGCGGCTGTGCACCGCTGTCCATCCGCTCCGGCCATGAAAGCCCATAGGCGATGGGCACACGCATGTCAGGTGTGCCCAACTGCGCCAGCACGGAGGTGTCCTTGAACTGCACCATCGAGTGGATGATTTGCTGAGGGTGGATCAACACCTTGATTTTCTCTGGTGGCAGATCAAAAAGCCACCTGGCTTCGATCACTTCCAGCGCCTTGTTCATCATGGTCGCTGAATCCACGGATATTTTCCGCCCCATCACAAAGTTCGGATGGGCACACGCCTGCTCGGGCGTCATGGCCGCCAGCGCATCCATAGGCGCCTGCCTGAAGGGCCCACCAGAGGAGGTCAGCCAAATGTGATCCAGTCTCTGAGGCCAACTGGAGGGATGCTCAGGCAGGCACTGAAAGATGGCCGAATGTTCGCTATCGATGGGCAGCAGCGTCGCACCGCCTTGCCTGACGGCTTCCATGAACAGGCCGCCCCCAACCACCAGGGCCTCCTTGTTGGCCAAAAGGAGCTTCTTTCCAGCAGCGGCAGCGGCAAGGCTGGGCGCCAGTCCAGCGGCGCCGACGATGGATGCCATCACGATATCCACGTCGGGGTCTTCGCTGACCTCGCACAGGGCACGCTCTCCGGAAAGCACTTCGACATCCAGTCCCAACTGAAGCACCCTGTGCCTTAGCTCGACAGCATGCGGTTCACTGACCATGACCGCATAGCGTGGCCGGAATTGCTCACATTGCCTGAGCAGCAACTCGACTTGGGTCGAGGCGGTCAGTGCATGGATGGCGAAGCGCTCGGGGTGGCGAGCAATCACATCCAGGGTATTGACGCCAATGGAGCCGGTTGAGCCAAGGATCGTGACGGTTTGGCGCATGTTCATGCAAATTTCACAACGAGACCAGCATCATGGCCAATGGCAGGACTGGAAGCAATGCATCGACCCGATCCAGAACCCCTCCATGACCGGGAAGCAATTGACTTGAATCCTTCACGCCTGCGCTGCGCTTGACCAGTGATTCCAGCAAATCCCCGACCACACTCATGGCCACAAGGAAGAAAAGCGAAACAGCTGCCCATAAAGGCCCCATCTGCCAGAGCCGGCCGTACAGGCTGGACCGATCGCCAAGGCCCCCGGCATCGGCCCATAGCCAGCAGGCGGCAAGCAGGCACACCCCAATCAGACCACTGATGGCACCTTCCCAGCTCTTGGCAGGACTCACCGACGGCGCCAGCTTCCGGCGCCCAAAGGCCTTGCCTCCGAAATACGCCGCCACATCAGCCATCCAGACCAGCATCAAGACCGACAGCAGAAACGCCAGCCCCAGCTGCCGCGCCTGCACCAGGGCCAGCCAGGCACAGCAGATCAGGAACAGCCCAACCCAGAGCCTGGGCAGGAAAGGCCAGTTCGACCACCCTGCCACGCCTCTGGCGAGCATGCCGAAAGCGAGCGCCACCCACAGCAGCCCGACCACGATCCAGCCCACTCTCCAGGACCGATCCAGGCCCCCCAAAAACCAGAAAAGCGCCATCGCAAGGCCCAGGAGCAGACCCAGGGCCAGGGACACACCGGGCCGACATCCGTTGAGACGGGCCCACTCCCAGGCGCCGGTCATGACCAGCAACAGGCTCAAGGCCGTAAAGGGTCTCGTATCAGAATAAAAAAGTGCCGGTAGCAGGACGGCCAGCAACAAGAGGGCTGTGATGATGCGCTGTCTAAGCATGGCAGCTGCCTGTCGGGACAGGCGCGGCCTCTTCAGAGGCACACTGCTCGGCCGTCCGTCCGAAACGCCGCTGTCGACCAGCATAGTCAGCGAAGGCCCGGTCCAGCTCGGCGGCATCAAAGTCCGGCCAAAGGCACTCGGTGAAATAGAGCTCGGTGTAGGCCGCCTGCCACAGCAGGAAGTTGCTGATACGTTGTTCGCCGCCCGTGCGAATCATCAGATCCGGGTCACTCACGTGTGCCATGGACATGGCCTGAGACAGGCTGGCTTCAGTGATCTCGATTCCTTGCGATGCCAGCCGCTGTGCGGCCTGCGCCACATCCCAGCGCCCACCGTAGTTGAAACACACGTTGAGGACCAGTTGGTCATTGTGTTGTGTCGCGCGTTCAGCACTCTCCAGCCCCTGCACCACCTTGTCGGAAAGCCCCTTCCGGTTCCCGGGAAAGTGCAGCCGAACACCGTTGGCTTCCAGCTTGGGTACTTCCCGCGCAAGCGCCATCACCAGCAGCTCCATGAGCCCGGAAACCTCGTCGGCCGGCCGGCTCCAGTTTTCTGAGGAAAAAGCAAAGACGGTCAGTACCCGTACCTTGCGCTCGAGACAAGCCGCGACCGTGTTTCTCAGGGCATCCACGCCCTGCTTGTGCCCGGCCACCCGGGGCAACCAGCGTTTCTGCGCCCAGCGACCGTTGCCGTCCATGACGATCGCCACATGCTTGGGGACCTGCATGGGCGGTACCGGGTTGGATGAAACAGGGACTGTCATCTGATGCTGTGCACGTTCAACGCTTTGTGCGTCAAACCGCCATGATGTCCTGCTCTTTGGATGCAACCAGTCTGTCGACCTCCGCGATCATCCGGTCGGTCAATTTCTGGATTTCTTCCTGCGAGCGACGATCGTCATCCTCCGAAGCGAGTTTGTCCTTCACGAGCCTTTTCACAGCCTCGTTGGCATCCCGGCGCAGATTGCGGATGGCGATCTTGGCCGCTTCGCCATCTCCCCGCACCACCTTGGTCAGCTCCTTGCGGCGCTCTTCCGTCATGGGCGGCATCGGCACACGAATCAGATCGCCCTGGCTGGAGGGGTTCAGTCCCAGATCAGATTCCCGTATGGCCTTTTCAATCTTTGCCCCCATGCCCTTTTCCCAAGGCGCCACGCCGATGGTGCGCGCATCAAGCAGGGACAGGTTGGCCACTTGCGAAAGTGGAAGCATGGAACCGTAGTAATCGACATGAACCGTGTCGAGCAGTAGCGGATTGGCACGGCCCGTGCGAATCTTGGTCAAGCCACTCTTGAAAGATTCGATGGACTGCTGCATTTTGTGCTCGGCGGTCTGGCGAATTTCAGCTGTACTCATATTGCTCCTCGATAGATCTCTGATCGGCAGTGGTCGGGATCACACGTGAACCAGGGTGCCCTCATCGCCACCCAGCACCACTTTGCGCAAGGCGCCGGGTTTGAAGATGGAGAACACCTTGACGGGCAGCTTCTGGTCTCTGCAAAGGGCAAAGGCAGTCGCATCCATCACCTGAAGATTGCGGGCCATGGCCTCGTCAAAGGTGATTGACGCATAGCGCGTGGCATTGGCGTCCTTGTTGGGGTCGGCAGAATACACCCCGTCGACCTTGGTGGCTTTGAGAACAATCTCTGCGCCAATTTCCGCGCCACGCAATGCGGCAGCGGTGTCGGTGGTGAAGAAGGGATTCCCGGTTCCGGCAGCGAACACGACGACTTTGCCCTCTTCAAGATACTGGAGCGCCTTGGGACGCACGTATGGCTCCACGACCTGCTCAATGGCAATGGCCGACATGACACGCGCCACGACGCCGGCTTTGTCCAGCGCGTCGGCCAGCGCCAGCGAGTTCATCACAGTGGCAAGCATGCCCATGTAGTCGGCAGTGGCCCGATCCATTCCGACCGACCCGCCCGCCACACCGCGGAAGATGTTGCCTCCACCGATGACGATGGCCACTTCGACACCCAGGCGCGTCACCTCGGCAATCTCTTCAACCATGCGCACGATGGTTGCCCGGTTGATACCAAAGGCGTCGTCACCCATCAGGGCCTCGCCCGAAAGCTTCAGCAAAATGCGTTTATACGCTGGCATGGTGACCTTCTGAATTTCGATGTTCAAATTTTTGAATCAACGAGTGTAGCGGGGCTGACTCTGGCTCGGGCTACCTATCGTTCTGTGCGGACCCCCGGCATGCCGAAGCCCCCTTCCCCAGGTCGCACGTGACAACGGGCCTTTCGGCCCGTTGATTCTTCCTGGCTCAGGCTGTCCGGGCCCTCGATCCGGATCAGGCGCCCTTGGCTGCAGCAACCTGGGCGGCCACCTCAGCGGCAAAGTCGTCCACCTTCTTCTCAATACCCTCGCCAACCACATAAAGGGTGAACCCCTTGACCGTCGTGCCAGCAGCCTTGAGCATCTGCTCAACCGTTTGTTTGTCGTTCTTGACGAAAGGCTGATTGAACAGCGAAACCTCCTTGAGGTATTTCTGAACGGCACCGTCGATCCGCTTGGCGGTGATCTCGGCGCTTTGCTCGGGCTTGCCTGCTGCCACCAGCTCCTTGTTGGCTTCATCGGCCTTGGCGGTCGCCACAGAGCGTTCACGCTCAATGAAATCGGCCGGCACGTCTGCGCTGGTGAGCGCAACGGGCTTCATGGCGGCAATGTGCATGGCGGTATCCTTGGCGGGCGTATCTTCCCCGTCAAACTCCACCACGACGCCAATGCGGGTGCCATGCAGGTAGCTGGCCAGCTTGCTGGCACCACTGTAGCGCTTGAAGCGGCGGAAGCTCATGTTTTCGCCGATCTTGCCAATCAGCCCCTTGCGCACGTCTTCCAGCGTGGGCCCGAAGGTTTCCTGAGAATAGGGCAAGGCGGCCAGCGCTTCCAGATCGGCGGGGTTGTGCTCAGCCACCAGACGGGCGGCAGCATTGGCCAGATTCAGGAAGCTGTCGTTCTTGGTGACGAAGTCGGTCTCACAATTGACTTCAATCAGCGCACCGGTGGTGCCATCGATATGGCAGGCCACCACGCCTTCGGCCGTCACACGGCTGGCAGCCTTGCCAGCCTTGGTGCCCAGCTTGACCCGCAGCAATTCTTCGGCCTTGGCCATGTCGCCCTCGGCTTCAGTCAACGCCTTCTTGCACTCCATCATGGGCGCATCTGTTTTGGCACGAAGCTCTGCCACCATGCTTGCAGTAATCGCCATCTTCATTTCTCCTTGATCTGCCTCACGCGATGAAGCGACGGCAGACATGTCATGTGATTCGTTAAAACTTGTGAAAAAGGGGCTACTTGAGCCCCTCTGACTCACGCGGGCAGCAGTCAGGCCGCTGCGCCATCCTTGACTTCGACGAATTCGTCGCTGCCTTCTTTTGAAACCGCCTTGACGACGTCATTCACCGCATTGGCACGGCCTTCGAGAATGGCATCGGCAATGCCACGGGCATACAGCGCCACAGCACGTGCCGAGTCATCGTTGCCAGGGATGACGTAGTCGATACCGACGGGCGAGTGGTTGGTATCCACCACACCAACCAGAGGAATGCCCAGCTTTTGAGCTTCCAGCACGGCAATTTTGTGGAAACCCACGTCGATGACAAAGATCGCATCAGGCAATGCAGGCATATCCTGGATGCCGCCAATGTCCTTCTCCAGCTTTTCCATCTCGCGAGCAAACATCAGCTGCTCTTTCTTGGTCATGCTTTCCAGGCCACCTTCTTTCTGGGCTTGCATATCCTTCAGACGCTTGATCGAGGTTTTGACCGTCTTGAAGTTGGTCAGCATGCCACCCAGCCAGCGCTGGTCAACAAACGGCACGCCCGCGCGACGCGCTTCCTGGGCCACGATGTCGCGCGACTGGCGCTTGGTGCCCACCATCAAAATGGTGCCGCGATTCGCGGAGAGTTGACGCACGAATTTGGCAGCCTCTTCAAACAAAGGCAGCGTCTTTTCGAGGTTGACGATGTGGATCTTGTTGCGATGGCCGAAAATGTACGGGGCCATCTTGGGGTTCCAGAAGCGGGTTTGGTGGCCAAAATGCACACCAGCTTCCAGCATTTCGCGCATGGAGATAGACATAGATTAACGTTCCAGAGGTTGAGTCTTAAATCCGACCCTGATCACCTTGCATCCACACTCACTTGGTCTGGACGCTGAAAGCGACACCCGGTTGGGCCGGTTTGCGATTTGCCTGGCCTCGTGCTGCACCAAAAAAGTGCCAGCTGCACAAGGCAAAGCCAGTCGAGTATAGCATCTGCTGCCCAGGCACGTACCCAGTCATGGTCGACTGGCGTGACGGGCTGCAGTACGCGTTGAGCCTGCGACGGGCTAAGCTGTCAGGATCAGCAGCCCTTTTGTCGATGCCGGACAGACATTCCATGCACTTCCCGCTCCTGCTCATTGCACCCGACGCCTTCACTTCCCCGTCTCACGGGAGGCCAGGTTGATCCGGCGCGTCGCCCTCGATCGGGAAGAGGCACTCTACGGCCTTGAATCCACCCGGCATTGGGAACACCTCGCCGCAGGCCGCCTTCCGCCGCACACCCTCATGGCACGAGCCGGCCTCGCCATTGCTCAGTTGTCGCGCGCGGTTCAACCCCATGCCCGGTGCATCTGGGTGGCATGCGGCCCCGGCAACAATGGCGGCGATGGTCTGGTGGCTGCGACACACCTGCACCAGTGGGCGCAGTCAACAGGGAACGGGGTGCGCGTGATCGCCACCCATGGCAGCGCAGACCCTGCCTTCAGCAAAGTGTTGCCGCCTGATGCACAGAACGCATTGGCAGCGGCGCGCACGGCTGGCGTGTTGATTCAACTTGAACCCCCTGCACAGTTCGACCTGGGCATCGACGCACTGCTCGGCATGGGCGCAAGCGGCCCTCTGTCTGGCGTGATTTCGAAGACGCTGAGCCACCTGCGCCATACCTCGTCCCCCGTGCTTTGCGTGGATCTTCCCAGCGGCCTGCACGCGGAAACCGGTGAGTTGCAACCCTTGCTGGCCGACCCATCAATTGCAACGCCTCATCAGGCAGGACCCAGATACACCCTCTCGCTGCTCACACTCAAGCCGGGCCTGTTCACAAATGACGGGCGGGATGCGTCGGGAAAGATCTGGTTTGACGACTTGTCAGCGGTCCCGCAGCCAGACACACCGCCCATGGCCAGGCTGTATGCAGAGGCGCCGCACACGACGTTGCAAGCCAGAAGGCCCCATTCGAGCCACAAGGGGAAGTTCGGCGACGTTTTGATACTGGGAGGACAATCGATCGCGGGCAGCGGCGTCGGCATGACGGGCGCGGCCATCCTCGCCGCAACGGCTGCCTTGCACGCCGGCGCCGGCCGGGTGTTTGTGAGTCTGCTGGGCGAGGCACCGGGTTCTGAAATCCGCTACGAACCCCACTCGCCCGAACTGATGTTTCGCGCCCCACAGCGCATGCTCGAATCTGACTTGCCAGACAGCGCCACCGTCGTTTGCGGATGTGGCGGCGGCGAAGCGGTGGCGGCCGTTCTGCCTTCCGTACTGACCAGATCACGGCGCCTGGTGCTTGACGCCGACGCCCTCAATGCGATTGCAAAAGATCCGGCCCTGCAGGCGCAACTGACGCAGCGTTCACAACAAGGATGGACGACCGTCCTGACACCCCACCCTCTCGAAGCAGCGAGGTTGATGGAAACCAGCACCGCGTCGGTGATGCGAGATCGCCTGGCTGCAGCCCAAACACTGGCCGATCGGTTTGGCGCCATTTGCGTGCTCAAGGGTTCCGGCACCATCGTGACTCAGCCAGGAGACACACCCTGGATCAATGCCTCTGGCAATGCACGTCTCGCCACCGCAGGCACGGGCGATGTGCTGGCGGGCATGATTGGCGCCGCACTTGCGGCTCCCGGAGGTTCACCGGAGGGCGATGCAAGACACAGGGTTGCATCTGCCGTGTTTCAACATGGCAAGCTGGCAGACAGCTGGGCCGAAACCGGCCATCCATGCGACATGATGGCCATCCTCACCGCAGGCGAGTTGGCCCGGCGGGTTCGCCCATTCTCCTGAGATTCACCAACGAGAGCGCAGCGAGTCAGGCGATCAGCATCAAGCCCACCTGCAGCAGGATGATCAGCACGAGCACGGACAGATCCACCCCTCCGATGGTGGGTATGACTCGGCGCACGGGGCGCAAGATCGGCCCGCAAAGGCGGTCAAGGGTCGCCAGAATCGGGGACTGAGGCTGAACCCACGACAGAACCGCATACACCAGCAGAAGCACCATCAGCCCCTGCAACAGGCTGCGCAGCACCAATTTGAAGGCAAGCACGGGAATGGCCATCACCAGAGCGGCCGGCGACACGGCCACCGTGTTGAAACCCGTGGCCAGCATGATCCACAGTCCGCCGTAGGCCAGTGCCATCAGCACCACAGCCATCAGGCTGCCCCAGTCGACGCGGCCCTGGGCCATCCCACGGGGCAGGATGCGCCGCACGGGAGCCACCAGCCAGTCTGTCACGGCCATCACGAATCGACCTGGCTGGGCCCACATGGGGACGCGCAAATGGTTCATCCATGCCCGCAACAATCCTGCCGCGACCAGAAAGAAAAACAGCGTATCCAACAGGAATAGAACAATGCGCATGCGATGGAAGGGTTTATTTCGGTCAGTCGGACGGCGAGTCGGGCTGAATCACGGCCAAACACCACCACAGCAGTTTACCGAACGCGGCTCTCGACAGGAAAATGGATGAGGCTTCAACAAGCCGGATTCGATGTGTCGTCCAGAAACGGCAGGCATCAGGCAAGCCGCAAAGGTGGACGCGGCACTCTCGGGTCGGGCTCGCGCCCTGCTTCGAGGCGGACCAGCGCTGCCGCCCGTGATGCCTGCAGGAAGTCGAGCATGATCGGTGAGCTGTCGGCCAGCGCATGCCGCCCATGATGGAATTCCGGGTGCCATTGAACGCCTCGCGCGTAGGCATCGCCGGTCCATCGGATGGCCTCGACCAGACCATCCAGCGTGGACACCGCCTCCACCACCATGCCTTTGCCGAGCTCGGCCACTGCCTGATGGTGAATGCTGGTGACGGTCAATTGCGAGGACTTGGGGTACAGCTTCGTCAGGGCAGATCCCTGAAGGAAAGTTACGTCGTGTTCGAGCTGATCGTAGAGCTCTGTGTCGACGTGCGCATGAGCTGCAGGGCATTGGGTGGGAATGTCCTGGTACAGCGTACCGCCAAAGGCCACATTAAGCAGTTGAGCCCCCCTGCACACGCCCAGCACCGGCTTCTTCTGGGCGAGAAATGTCCTCAACAGGGACAGCTCGTATTTGTCCCTCACCACATCACCCTGCCATCGTTCATCGATGGGGGTCTGGCCGTAGGTCTGTGGCGCCACGTCTGCGCCCCCTTGCAGGACAAGCGCATCCAGTTCCTGCACCACGTGATCCACCTTGAGGTGTCGGGCCGCGTGCTTGCTGTCGTGGGCCACGGCAGGCACCATGAAGGCAACGGCTCCATGCTCCATGATCCAGTGCGCCAGCGACTGTTCGATGTATTGCAGATACTTGTTCCGAAAACCGAGTTCCTGTGGCACCTGGTAGAGCAAGCGCGCCGATACGCCGATGCGCAAGGGTCGCTCGCCGGAACTGCTGACCACTTTTGGCTTGCTCGTCGCCTCCGCTTTCCCCGCTTTGACGACCCTGGGGGCCTCGCGTGTCCCGGAAGCTGGCGACCGGACGTCGCGAGCGGTTCGCTTCGCAGGCGCCCGCGCCGACGTATCACCCATTGTCTTCCTGTCGCTCACGCCCCCACCCATCACCTGCGACTCTTTCGAGCCTTTCCAGAAGCGCTTCTCGCAGTGCCCCGGTCCGCCTTCTTTGCACCAGAAGACTTGCGACTTGCCGGCAAAGGCTCCTTCGCTGAAGGCGCCGAAAGCTCGTTCTGGCGACCCGGCGAATGGGAGGATGCCCCTCCTCCTTTGGCGCGGCGCGGTTTGCCCTGCCTGCCCTTGGCTTCACCAGCGTCTGCCACACCACCCTTGTCGCGCATGGCTCGCAACACGAGATCGTCATCACCGGAAACCAGCCGGAAGTCAATTCGCCGTCCATCCAGGTCCACCCGGCTGACCTGAACGTTGACCCGAGATCCCAGGGCGTAGCGTATGCCGGTTCGCTCTCCGCGCAGTTCCTGACGCGCTTCGTCAAAACGGAAGAACTCGCCGCCCAGTTCGGTGATATGCACCAACCCTTCTACATACATGGCGTCCAGCGTGACGAAGAGACCGAAGCTGGTGACCGAGCTGACCACACCGCTGAACTCCTCACCCAGGTGTTCGCGCATGTACTTGCATTTCAGCCAGGCCTCCACGTCGCGACTGGCTTCGTCCGCGCGACGCTCGTTGGCGCTGCAATGCAGACCAGCGGCCTGCCAGGCCAGCGTGTCCACCGACGGCTTCTTCGCAGGCTGGTCGCCAGCGGGCTTGGCCCGGCTGGCCAGGCGCTTGCTGAGCTTGGCGTGCGCCTCGCCGGGCGTTGGCAATTGGGGCAGTTGGTAACGCTGCTGACTCAGGATGGCCTTTATGACCCGATGAACCAGGAGATCGGGGTAGCGCCGGATCGGACTGGTGAAGTGGGTGTAGGCCTCGAAAGCCAGCCCGAAGTGCCCACTGTTGACGGGCGTGTAAATGGCCTGCTGCATGGATCGCAGGAGCATTGTGTGAATCTGCTGAGCCTCCGGGCGATCCTTGGTGGCATTGGCAATGAGCTGAAACTCCGAAGGCTTCGGGTTGTCGCTGATGGTCTGCGGCACACCCATGGCCTTGAGGTAGTTGCGAAGGATTTCCTGCTTCTCCGGCGTCGGGCCTTCGTGCACACGGAACAGGCCTGCCTGCTTGCCCTGGCTGATGAAGTCGGCCGAACACACATTCGCCGCCAGCATGGCCTCTTCGATCAGTTTGTGGGCATCGTTGCGGGTGCGTGGAATGATCTTCTCGATGCGTCCCGCGTCATCGCAGACGATCTGGGTCTCGGTGGTTTCAAAATCCACTGCCCCCCGCGCCTGGCGTGCCACCAGCAAGGCGCGGTAAACGTCATGCAGGTTCAACAGGTAAGGCACCAATGCCTTGCGCTGTGCGGCCTCCGGGCCTCGCGTGTTCTGGAGAATAGCCGCGACTTCGGTGTAGGTGAACCGCGCATGACTGAACATCACGGCAGGATAGAACTGGTACGCGTGAACCTCACCCTTGGCATTGACCAGCATGTCACACACCATGCACAGGCGTTCTACACCGGGGTTGAGCGAACACAAACCGTTGGACAGCTTCTCTGGCAGCATCGGAATGACGCGGCGCGGGAAGTACACCGAGGTCGCCCGGTCATAAGCATCCACATCGATGGCCGAGCCGGTTTGCACATAGTGGCTCACATCGGCGATGGCCACCAGCAGCCGCCAGCCCTTGCCCCTGCCCACTTTCGCGGGTTCGCAGTACACCGCATCGTCAAAATCGCGGGCGTCTTCACCATCGATCGTCACCAACGGGACGTCCCGCAGGTCGACGCGGTTCTTGTGATCGACAGCGCGCACGTGGTCTGGCAGAGCACGGGCCTGGGCCATTGCCAGATCTGAAAATATGTGAGGCACACCGTACTTCCGAACCGCAATCTCGATCTCCATGCCGGGGTCGTCGATCTCACCCAGCACCTCCTTGACCCGCCCCACGGGTTGCCCGAAAAGCGCAGGAGGTTCGGTGAGTTCCACCACCACAACCTGTCCGGTCTTTGCGGTGCCCGTGGCGCCTTTCGGGATGAGGACATCCTGCCCGTAGCGCTTGTCTTCCGGCGCTACGAGCCAGACACCACTTTCCTGCAGCAGGCGCCCGATGATCGGCGCCTCCGAGCGCTCCACGATCTCGGTCACTCGGCCTTCAGGCCGCCCTTTTCTGTCAAGGCGCACGATCCGTGCCTTGACGCGGTCCTTGTGCAGGACGGCTCGCATTTCATTGGATGGCAGATAAATATCTGCCTGTCCATCGTCACGAATCACAAAACCGTGCCCGTCACGATGGCCGGACACGACACCTTCAAATTCTGCCAACAGGCTGTTTTTTTCGTTCACTTTTTCTCTGATATACTTCTGGTTTTCCTGAGATGCCCAGGTGGCGGAATTGGTAGACGCACTAGTTTCAGGTACTAGCGCCGAGAGGCGTGGAGGTTCGAGTCCTCTCTTGGGCACCAATCATAAAGGCTTGCAAACACAACGTTTGCAAGCCTTTTCTTGTTGTGGCAACAGCGGCAATCAAAAAGGCGAGCAGCGGAAGCGCCTCATCCTTCGCTGACGCAACTGCCCCCTTCAAAATTCGCTGCACCATGCAGCCATTGCCTTGCAGCGCGGAGCGCTTCAAATCGGCACCGCCAGCAAGTCGTGCCCCTCGGCAGCCACGATACGCGCCTTGGTGAACTCACCCACCTTCAGCGTCTTGCTGATCTTCTCTGGCGGCAAAAGCCGCACGACACCATCAATCTCTGGCGCATCGGCGTAGCTGCGCCCCACGCCGCCCTTCTTGCCCAGCCCTGGCGCCGAATCCACCAGCACCTGCATGGTGGCACCCACCCGCTGACGCAGCTTGTTGATGGAAGCGGCCTCTGCGACAGCCATGAAGCGCGCCCGGCGTTCTTCACGAACTTCTGCAGGAACGGGATCAGCCAGTTCATTGGCCGCTGCGCCTTGAACGGGCGAATAGGCAAAACAGCCTGCGCGGTCGATGCGGGCTTCTTCAACAAACGACAGCAAGTGCTGGAACTCCTCCTCGGTCTCGCCGGGAAACCCTGCGATGAAGGTGCTCCGCACCACGATCTCCGGGCAAAGCTCGCGCCAGCGCGCGATGCGCTCAAGATTCCTTTCGCCACTGGCAGGCCGTTTCATGCGCTTGAGCACGGCAGGGTGGCTGTGTTGCAATGGCACGTCAAGGTACGGCAGGCAAAGCCCTTCCGCCATGAGCGGAATGATGTCGTCGACGTGTGGGTAAGGATAGACGTAATGCAACCGCACCCAGGCGCCATAACCCTTGGCCAACTCTCCCAAGGCGCGAACCAGGTCGAACATCCGCGTCTTCACCGGCCGGCCATCCCAGAACCCGGTGCGATATTGCACGTCCACGCCATAGGCCGACGTGTCCTGGCTGACCACCAGCAGCTCCTTGACGCCGGCATCAAATAGCTTGCGCGCTTCGGTCAGCACATCACCGATCGGCCGGCTGACGAGATCACCCCGCATGGAAGGGATGATGCAGAAGGTGCACCGGTGATTGCATCCCTCACTGATCTTGAGGTAGGCGTAGTGCCGGGGGGTGAGCTTGATGCCTTGCGCCGGCACCAGGTCGACAAACGGATCATGCGGCTTGGGCAAGTGCTGGTGCACCGCCGTCATCACTTCGTGGGTGGCATGAGGGCCGGTCACAGCAAGCACGCTGGGATGCATCTGCCGCACCAGATTGCCGCCGTTTTCGCCCTCGCGAGCACCCAGGCATCCCGTGACAATGACTTTGCCGTTGGCGGCCAGCGCCTCACCGATGGTGTCCAGGCTCTCGCGGACAGCATCGTCGATGAAGCCGCAGGTATTGACGATGACCAGATCGGCACCGGCAAAGGTCTTGGAGGTCTGGTAGCCCTCAGCGCTGAGTTGCGTGAGGATGAGTTCGGAGTCGGTGAGTGCCTTTGGGCAACCCAGGCTGACAAAACCGACTTTGGGCGATGAGGGCCCTGACTGGGCAACGGGTTCGGACATGCCCCAATTGTCTCAGACCCAGCGCCCGAGCGCCTGGGATCGAACTTTCAGCGCTTCAGCCCCAGCGCGGCCAGCATCTGCTCGCTGTTCTTCTGCATCTGTTCCTGCATCTGGGTGAACGCGGTGCGCGACTGCTCCAGGTAGGTGCCCATCATGCCCTGCATCATCGGCGACTGTACATTCATGAACTGTTTCCAGGCTTCCGGATTCAGGCCGCTGGACTGCTCGGTCATCTTGTGCTGAAGGTCCATGAAGATCTGCACATTTTTTTCCAGATACGAGCCCATGAAGTCCTGCATGGCGTGCCCATAGAAGCGGATGATGTTCGCCAGCACCTGCTCGGTGAAGATGGGAACACCTGCCGTCTCTTCCTCCAGGATGATCTGCAAAAGAATGCTTCTGGTCAGGTCGTCGTTGGACTTGGCATCCCGGACCACGAAAGGTTCGTTGTCCATCACGAGCGCCTTCACTTCAGCCAAGGTGATGTAAGACGAGGTGTCTGTATCGTAGAGACGCCGGTTCGGGTACTTCTTGATGATGCGCACACCACCCACCCGCTCGCTACCGGACTCAGCCTTGGATTTTTGCACTACGGACTTTCTGAAGGGAAGAGGCACGCGCCTCAGGACTGCTTGAAGGATATGACACATTCTAAAAACCCTGGCAAGCCTTGGTGCCATGGGTTTTCCCTGTGCGCAGGGTTTCAATCATTGATTGATCTGAATCAGGGTTCGAAGTGAAACCGTGGCGCTCTTGTGCATCAGACCTTCGGCGGTACCCGACCGAAGCAAACGCAAGAAACCCAATGAGAAAAACCCCTGTCTCAAAAAGAGATCAGGGGTTTGATTCTGGTAGGCGCGATTGGACTCGAACCAACGACCCCCACCATGTCAAGGTGGTGCTCTAACCAGCTGAGCTACGCGCCTGGGATCGAATTCGAAGCCGAGAGTATAGCCCATGGCGAAGCGGCTTTTTTGCGAAGTCCTACTTGCGACGCACCACCCTCACCCCGGCCACATCACCGACCACCGCCATGGCACGGGCAACCTGTCTGGCATCACTCACTTCGATGGTGAACGTCATCCATGCCACGCCCTTGACCGATTGCGTCTGCACGCCAATGACGTTCATCTTTTCGCGGGCAAACACGTCGGAAATATCCCGCAGCAGGCCCTGGCGATCTGCGGCCTCAACCGCGACATCCACGGGGTAGACGCCGGCATCTCCGTTCTTTTCTCCACCCCACTGCACTTCGATCACCCTGTCCGGGCTTTTCACTTTGAGGTGGGCAAAGTCGCTGCAGTCCGCCCGGTGGATGCTGACGCCTTTGCCGCGTGTGACAAAACCACCTATTTCGTCAGGCGGTGCGGGTTTGCAACATTTGGCCAGCTGGGTCATCAGCGAATCCACCCCCACGACCAGAACCCCACCCGAAGATCCCGAAGCGGGCTTTCGTGGCTTCTTCAGCCAGATGGGAAGATCGGCAGCGGGCTCTGGATCGGACGGCCTCAGGTGGGTCTCGATCGAGCGCAGGGACAGCTCGTCTTTCCCGACCTGCTCAAACAACTCTGCGGCTGAGGACAAGCCCATGGTCACCGCCAGATCATCCAGCTTGAGCGCGGTTTTGCCTTCGCGCTGCAGCAGCTTCTCAACCGCTTCACGCCCTCGGGCCATGGTTTCCTGCATGGCCTGCGCATTGAACCAGGCGCGCACCTTGCTTTTTGCTCGATGGCTGACCAGATAGCCAAGATCACCATTCAGCCAGTCGCGCGAAGGCCCGCCTTCCTTGGCCGCCGTGATCTCCACCGTCTGCCCGTTTTGCAAGGGCGTGTTGAGGGTGACCATGGCGCCATCGACCCGTGCGCCCCGGCAGCGGTGGCCCAGGCTGGTGTGAACACTGTAGGCAAAATCAAGGGCCGTCGCGCCTTGTGGCAACTCGACGATCGCGGCATCGGGCGTGAGCACATAGATCCTGTCCTCGAAAAGCCCCTGCGCCGCACCGCTGAGATCGCGCTCCCAAGCCAGCAGTTGCCTGAGCACGGCAATCTTGGCGTCGTAGTCTGAGCTCGCCGACACGCCTGCATACCCTTTGGCCCCCGCTTCCTTGTAGGCCCAGTGGGCCGCCACACCATGTTCGGCGTGGTCATGCATGGCCTGCGTGCGGATCTGGATCTCGAAAGCCCGCCCTTGCGCATCGCGCACCACCGTGTGCAGCGACTGGTAGCCATTCGGTTTGGGCTTGGCGATGTAGTCGTCAAATTCTTCGGCCACAGGTGAGAACTGAGCGTGCACGTGTGCCAGCACGGCATAACAATGGTCCTTCTCCGGCACCACCACGCGAAGCGCTCGAATATCGAAAACCTGGTCAAAGTCCAGCGACTTCCCGCGCATCTTCTTGACAATGCTGTAGATGTGTTTGGGTCGTCCCTGCACCGACGCCTTCACCCCCAGTTGCTGCAGGTCGTTCTCCAGCTGCAGGCGAACCTGCTCCACATGGTCTTCCCGCTCGGCGCGCTTCTGGTCCAGCAACTGCGCCACCTGTTTGTAGGTCTGTGGCTCCAGGAAGCGGAAGGAGAGGTCTTCCATTTCCCACTTGACCTGCCAGATGCCCAACCGGTTGGCCAGCGGTGCGAACACATGCAAGGATTCGCTGGCCAGCGCCTCGCCAGGGTCACCCCGGCTCAGCGCGTAATAGCGCAGGGTCTGCAAGCGAGATGTCAGTCTCAGCATCACCACGCGCAGATCGCGGGAAAACGCCAGCAGCATCTTGCGGACGTTTTCGGTCTGACTCGCCGCCAGCTCGGTGACCGGCGCCTTGTTGGGAGAAACCAGCGGAAGCGCGAGCTCCTGTGCGGCCGTTCGCTCTTCGTGCTTTTTGGCCTGCACCTCTGCCGCCTTTGCACGCGCTTGCCGTTGCAACTGCACCAGCTTGGTGGTTTCAACCGCCAGCGCTGCAAACTGTTCACCAAAGGCCTTGGCGATGACCTCGTGGGGACGATTCAGATGTTGACAGGCATAAACCAGATAGGCAGCCGCCTGCATCGCTTCAGAGCCGCCAATGTCGCGGAGGATTGCAGCCACCGCATCGGCGTGCGCAAAGGTGTTCTCTCCGGTGTCCAGTTGCTCACAGGCCAGCAGGGGTTCGGCAAACGCTCTGGCTCGCGCCAATGCATGAGCTTGCTGTGGCAGGCTGTCGGATGTGGCCGCAACGATGGCCGAAGGAACCACCTGACCGCCCTGGCCCGCACTGGTTTCGGAGCCCGTGGCCACCGCCGGTTCACTGAAAGATGAAAGGTCGGCAGACTTCATGTCAGCGTGATGACACCCGAGAAGGCTTCAACAGGAACCGCCGCACCGCATTGACCTGCTCGTCCGCGATCAAGGTGGGTGCATGACCCACGCCAGCGAATTCGATGCACTCAGCCATGGGTCCACGCCGGGACATGAGCAGAGCAGTCTCGTGTGACAGCAGGTCGGATTCGGCGCCACGCAGAAGAAGGGTTTCGGATGTGATGGCGTCGTACAACCGCCAAAGAGCGTTCTCACCCTCCTTCACCGAGCGAAGCGCAGCCTCCTCGTCGCTGCTGTTCAGCAGAGCCAGTAAGGGTTGCGCAATTGCGGGGTCGTAATGCAGACGCCACTTGCCCTCCTGGTGACGCAACATGGGCACACACAATGCATGCCATTGCGCTGCGGTGTGAGGACCAAACCCGGTAGAAATCGATGCTAGGTAATCACATGCAGCCTGTTCACTTTCAAACTGCGGGTTCTTGCCGAGGTAGGTTCCAATCCGCTGCAGCGCAGCCCATTGAATGACCGGCCCCACATCGTTGAGCACCAGACGCCGCGGCGCCAGCGCAGGCTGCGCGGCAATGGCCAGACCGATCAAGCCACCCATGCTGGTGCCGACCCAATCCATGGTGATCCCGGGTGATTCCGCGCGCAGCGCAAGAATGAGGGCTGCGAGATCGGCCACATAGGTGGGCACTTGGTAGGCCATCGGATCGGCCAGCCAGTCGCTGTGACCTCGCCCGGCCACGTCTACCGCGACAACACGAGACGTGGGCTGAAGCGACTGAGCCAGAGTATCGAAATCGCGCCCCTGACGCGAAAGGCCATGCACGCACACCACGGTGTGCTTCGCCTGATCGTTCAGGCTCGGCCAATCCCAATAGGCCAATCGGCGCGCGGCACCACCCACTGCGGCGGGGTCGCCAACGGGCAAAAACTTGAGTGAGGGTACCTGCATGGTGAGGTTGTCGTTTAAGCGTCCACGATAATGGTTCCAGCGTCTTTCAACCTATCGTAATTGAACTGGAGCTCCCACATGCTTTCGAACAAAACCGCTCTCATCACCGGGTCTACCAGCGGCATCGGCCTGGGCATCGCCAAAGCGCTGGCACAGCAAGGCGCCAACATCGTGCTGAACGGTTTTGGGGACGTTGAAGGCCCCAAGGCCGAGATCGCAGCACTGGGCGTCAAGGTCGAGTACCACGGTGCAGACATGAGCAAGCCCGCTGAAATCGAAGCCATGATGGGTTATGCCGCCGAGCAATTCGGCCGTGTGGATATTCTTGTCAACAACGCCGGCATCCAGCACGTTGCCAAAGTGGAAGACTTTCCCGTCGAAAAGTGGGACGCCATCCTTGCAATCAACCTGTCCAGCGCGTTTCATGCCACCCGACTGGCACTTCCCGCCATGCGCACTGCCAATTGGGGTCGGGTGATCAACGTGGCGTCTGTGCATGGGCTGGTGGGGTCGGCTGAAAAATCGGCCTATGTGGCCGCCAAGCACGGCGTTGTAGGACTCACCAAGGTCACGGCACTGGAAACAGCGTCTACCGGCGTGACCTGTAACGCGATCTGCCCGGGATGGGTGCTCACGCCTCTGGTTCAAAAGCAGGTCGACGCCAAAGCCGCGGCGCAGGGCATCAGCAACGACGATGCCATCAAACTACTGCTCGGTGAAAAAGAACCCTCCATGCAGTTCACCACCCCGGAAGAGCTGGGCGCGCTGGCTGTGTTCTTCTGCTCGCCCGCCGGCAACAACGTGCGTGGCGTGGCGTGGAACATGGACGGAGGATGGGTGGCACAGTGATCGACGCGGCCGCCTGACCTGGAAAAAAGCCCTGGGCAGCCCCGGTGGCGCGGCCCAACCTAGAACCCAGTGTCAGCGCAGCTGGATGGAGCCCGAGACGGTCACTCGGACGGTGCTGTTTCCCGCCGCGACCGGAATCGAGGCATCCGACATGCCTTTGGCTTCCATGGCCATCATGCGGGGATGCACGGGCATGCCCCCGTCGTCAGTCGAGCTGACCGACACCTCTCTGAGCACGTAGCTGGAGAAACCAAAGCCCTTGGCAACATCGTTCGCACGAGCGCGGAACCGCTCGATGGCAAGCGCTTCCACTTCCTTCTCCAGTCGTTGCCTCGCTTCTCTGGACAAGCTGAAGGCGGCGCTCGACATGGTCAGCGAGTCCAGCTTTCCTGCGGTGCTGCTGACCAGCGAAAAATCCCTGCCTTCCAGCAACAATTCGGCTGTGCCTTGCCAACCGGCAATCTTGCCTTCCTTGCCATACCGGGGATAAAGGCTGAACTGGCCAGTGCGCACATCCATCTGGCCCTTTTTCTCCTGCGCTCTGGCCATTGCCAAGGCCCTATCCAGTGCCGCCTTGAGTTCGTTCTGAACCGCCGCCGCGCTGGACCCTTCTTTTGTGGTCCGCAGGCTCAAGATGAGCAAGTCCTGCGGGACCTCGGTTTCGCCTGTTGCGGACAGACTGACCACATTGGACAGCGGCGGAGCGGGTTGCGAGTTTGAGGACGACTGCGCAAATGCTGGGACTGATCCCAGGCCAACCAGGAGGACAACAACAGGCAGCGCACGCAAAAGAACCTGGGAGATGCCTCCCACACGGTATTTTTCAGTCATGAATCACTTGGGGGAGCTGGCGAGGCTGGGGACACCGCGCAATTGTTCTCTTAGGCGAACGCGTTCTTCCAACGAAAGGCGGTAAGGCTTGTTGGACTCGAGCTCGTCGCCGTAGGGTTGGCGCAAACTCTCACGCAGACGGACCGTGGTGCGGGTCTCTGGTTCAACCATGGAGATGGGGACCACCGACATGGCGGTTTCGGTGGGTACTTCGTCGATTGGACGCTGGTCGGCTGACAGAGCCCAGGCGGGTACTAGCAACACCAAGCAAATGCTTCGCCTGGCAAACGGCTTCATGGTGACTCCAAGAGTGGACATGGACGACATTGTCTGACGCACACCGGCTGCCGTCCCAACCCGCTCAGGCAACATCTGTAACAGCGTGTCATAAAAACAAAAAACGTGTGCTGACAAGCACTTGGCGCTGCCACAATCGCGTTTGTTACATTTCAAGGAAGTTGCTCATATGCCACAAACCAGCACCCGTCCCAACAAAGTTCTGATCGTTGACGATGACGTTCGCATTCGCGACCTGCTGCGCCGCTATCTGATGCAGGAGGGTTTTGAGGTCATGTTGGCGGAAGACGGCAAGGCCCTGAACCGTGTGCTCCAGCGTGATTCGGTGGACATCATCGTGCTCGATCTGATGATGCCCGGCGAAGATGGGCTTTCCATCTGCCGGCGGCTGCGAGCCAACGGCGACCGAACGCCCATCATCATGCTGACCGCCAAAAGCGAAGACGTGGATCGCATCGTTGGCCTCGAAGTGGGCGCAGACGACTACCTGGGCAAGCCGTTCAACCCGCGTGAACTGCTGGCCAGGGTCCATGCCGTGCTGCGCCGTCGGCCGCCGGCGGAAGTGCCCGGCGCCCCATCCCAGGACATGGAGGTGGTCAATTTCGGCCCCTTTGAATTCGACCTGAGCCTGCGCACGCTGCGCAAGGATGGCGCAGACCTGCCTTTGACCACGGGCGAGTTCGCCATGCTCAAGGCATTGGTGCGCCATCCTCGCCAACCCCTCTCCCGGGAAAAACTCGCCCAGTTGGCTCGCGGGCGCGAATTTGAACCGTTTGACCGCAGCCTGGACGTTCAGGTGTCACGCCTGCGCAAGCTGATTGAAGAAGACGCCGCATCACCACGCTACCTGCAGACTGTCTGGGGGGTGGGCTACGTATTCGTACCGGATGGCACCTCCTGATGTCCGAAGAGTCGCGCGTCCCGTTCGAGACGCAGCCCGCCTCCCTGGAAACTGCGCCTGCTCCGTTGGACGGTCGGCCTCCCAGGGAGTTCAGCCTGTTCTGGCGCACCTTCATCCTGCTGGCCGTCTTGCTGCTGGGCTGCATCATCGCGTGGCTGCAGACCTTTCGCGCACTGGAGTTTGAGCCCCGGGCGTTGCAAAGCGCGCAACAACTGGCCTCGCTGGTGAACCTCACCCGCGCGGCCCTGGTGCACTCTGACTCGATCGCCAGGGTCTCCCTGGTCAAGACGCTGGCCGATGAAGAAGGTGTGCGCATTGCCCCCCGCGAACCCACTGACACCTACCGGCTCTACAACACCGACTCGCTCAGTCGTCGCGTGAGCGAACGGCTGAGCGCCCGGCTGGGCGCCGACACCCTGGTGGCGCGGGAGGTCAATTCAACGCCGGGTCTCTGGATCGGTTTCACCATCGAAGAAGACCCCTACTGGCTGTTGACCGATCCCTCGCGCATCGGGCTGGTGACGGGGACCACCTGGCTGATCTGGCTCGCAACCGCCGCAGTGTTGTCGCTTGCAGGCGCAGCGCTCATCGCGGGCCTGATCAACCGCCCGCTCAAGAAGCTCTCGTTCGCCGCCAGCCGTTTGAGGGAGGGCGACTTTCAGGCCAGCCACCTCAGCGAGGCGGTCGCGACCAGCGAAATTCGGGAAGTCAACATCGGCTTCAACCGCATGGCGCAGCGACTCAGCAAAATTGAACAGGACCGCGCCCTGATGCTGGCGGGCATCTCCCATGATTTGCGTACACCGCTCTCCCGGCTGCGCCTGGAAACGGAGATGAGCGTGACCGATCTTCAGGCCCGGGAGCACATGGCCGCCGATATCGACCAGGTCAACGCCATCATTGACAAGTTCCTGGACTACGCCCGCCCGGACCACCTCACGCCGGAGCGCATCAATCTGAATCAGGTCATCGATTCCGCGGTCTACGCACTGGGCAATGACCCAACCACCCAGGTCCTCACCAACATCCCGCCCGATACCATGGTGATGGGCGACGCGGTGGAACTGCAAAGGGTCTTTGCCAACCTGCTTGAAAACGCCCAGCGCTATGGCCGAAACCCCAAGACCGGTACCGCCACCGTGGAAATTGCTGCCAAGGCCAAGGATGATTCGATCCTCGTCAAACTGCGTGACCATGGCAGCGGCGTGAGCCCTGAAATGCTGGAGCAGCTCACCCAACCGTTTTTCCGGGGTGATGCGTCTCGCCAATCGGCCACCGGCACCGGCCTTGGGCTGGCCATCGTGGAGCGCGCCATTGCCAGAATGGGAGGGCGCTTCGCCCTGGCCAACAGCAGCACCGGGGGCCTCGCTGCACACATCAAATTGCGCAGAGCCACTCAGTGAAGCCCCCCGCCTGAACGGCGAGAACCAGGACCTACCGGAACAACAATGCCACGGCACGGGCCTCAATGGACAGCCCCTGCCCCACGGGCCCCAGCTTTTCAGCGGTCTTGGCCTTCACATTGACCTGCGAGGGAAGCAAGCCCAGTGTTGACGCGATGCCTTGCTGCATGGCGGGAATATGGGCCGCCAGCTTCGGCGCCTGAGCAATCACCGTGCTGTCGATGTTCCCGATCTCGAAACCTTCGGCGCGCACCCGCCGGGCGACTTCGAGCAACAGGATGCTCGAGTCGGCGCCCCGGAAGCGCTCATCGGTGTCCGGAAAGTGCCGGCCGATGTCTCCCAGCCCAGCGGCTCCCAGCAACGCGTCGGTGATGGCGTGCAACAACACGTCGGCATCGGAATGCCCCAGCAAACCCATGGAATGTGGGATGTGAACCCCGCCGATGATGAGCGGGCGTCCAGGCACCAGGGCATGCACATCCCACCCCTCACCAACGCGCAGTGCAGGAATGGGCGATGTCATGTGCGGCTCCTTATGACGGCTTCGGCGAGTGAAAAGTCTTCCGGGTAGGTGACCTTGAAATTCTGGGCGCTGCCACGCACCAGCAGCGGGTGGTGACCGGCCATCTCCATGGCGCTGGATTCATCCGTCACGCCTGCAAAATCCCGGTCCAGGTAAAGCGCCATTGCAGAGTGCAAGGCGCCCAGGCGGAACATTTGAGGCGTTTGTGCCAGCCATTTGTCAGACCGATCGACCGTGGCGGCCACGCGCCCGTCGGCACTGGATTTGAGCGTGTCGGGAAGAGGCAGCGCCAGCAGACCGCCCACGGGATCTTCCCAGCAGGCATCCATCAAGGCATTCACCTGATCCGGCGTCAGCAGGCACCGCGCCGCATCGTGCACCAGCACCCAGTCCAGGGGGTCGGCGCCCATTCGCCGCAACGCATCGAGTCCATTGAACACACTGTGGGCGCGGCTTGCACCGCCACAGGCTTGTACTGTCACGCCGGCAGGAGGTACCCCCAAGGTGTCATCTCCCGGTGCCACGACCAGCAGTCGGGTATGCAGACGTGCAACCGAATCAAATGCAGCCAGCGTGTGCAACACCATGGGCTTGCCAGCGAGGGGCTGGTACTGCTTGGGCTGCACACTGCCTGACCTGGTTCCGGAGCCCGCACACGGCAACAGCAGGTGGCAACGCACGTTAGGCCGGTTGGCGTGGGACGGGGTGATTTGGTCGGGTCGATCTGGCATAGGGCTGCCGCATTCTAAAATCAGTTCGTTCACCCCCTGCCCTGTCGGGCCGGGGGTGTTTGTCATGGCCGGTCAAGTGTGACCCCGATTCCGATCCGAAACCGCTCTCATGCAACTGCCCAAACTCACGCCCGGCAAACGTTTCACCCTACCCCGACCCAGTGGATCGGCCGATGCCCTGCTGCTGGCTCAGCTGGCACAACGCGAAATGGCGGCCGGTCGACCCACGGCCATTGTCACGGCCGATGCCACCGATGCACAACGCCTCATTGATGAAATGGCCTTCTTCGCGCCGGAGCTGCGCATTGCCTTGTTCCCCGACTGGGAGACCCTGCCCTACGACACGTTCTCGCCCCACCAGGACCTGATCTCTGAACGCCTAGCCACACTCTGGCGCATTCACAACCGGGCCAACGGGAACGCCAAGGATGCGGGCGCCGACGTGGTGGTGGTGCCCGCCACCACCGCGCTGTATCGGCTGGCGCCGCCGGCGTTTCTGGCGGGCTATACGTTTGAATTCAAGGTCAGACAGAAACTCGATGAAGCCAAGCTCAAGGGGCAGTTGACGCTGGCCGGCTACCAGCACGTGACCCAGGTGGTGAGCCCTGGCGAATACGCGGTGCGTGGCGGCCTGATCGACCTGTTCCCCATGGGCAGCCTGGTGCCCTACCGCGTGGACCTGTTCGATGACGAGATCGACAGCATCCGCACCTTCGACCCCGACAGCCAGCGCAGCCTGTACCCGGTACCCGAGGTTCGCCTGTTGCCAGGGCGTGAATTCCCCATGGACGATGCCGCCCGCGCGCGCTTTCGCAGCCGATGGCGGGAACTGCTGGAGGGCGACCCGACCAAGAGCCGCATTTACAAGGACATGGGCAACGGGGTCGCCACCGCCGGCATCGAGTATTACCTCCCCTTGTTTTTCGAAGAAACCGCGACCGTCTTCGACTACCTGGGGGAATCGGCCGCGGTGGTTTTGCATGGTGACCTGGAACCGGCCTTCCAGCGATTCTGGAAAGACACTCAGGACCGCTACCGCATCGTCCGCACCGACCCTGAGCGCCCCGCCCTGCCACCCGAGTCGCTGTTCCTTTCCGCCGAACAGTTCTACACCCACGCCAACGCACACGCGCAGCTGGCCATCAGGCCCGAACTGGCGGACGTGGCAGACAACGCACACATTCAGAAGCTGGGCGATCTCTCCGTGGTGCGTGGCGCAGACGACCCACTTGCCCGTCTGCATGCCCATATCCGGAACACCGCGAACCGCGTGCTGCTGCTGGCAGAGAGCGACGGCCGGCGCGAGAGTCTGCTGGACTTCCTGCGCGCCAGCGGGGTCAGCCCACCCGCGTTTGACTCGTTGACCGAATTCCAGGGCAGCGAAGAAAAGATCGGCATTGCCACGGCGGCGCTTTCGGTCGGATTCTCCTGGCTGGAAGGCGGTATCGACTTTGTCACCGAGACCGAGCTGTTCGCCGCCGGCCCCACGACCCGGCGCCGCAAGAAACAGGAACAGGTCAGCGATGTCGACGCGCTCATCAAAGACCTCAGCGAGCTCAACGTGGGCGACCCGGTGGTGCACAACGCACACGGCATCGGCCGCTACCGGGGCCTGGTGAACATGGACATGGGGGAGAAAAACCCCGATGGATCGCCGGCCCTGATGGAGTTCCTGCACCTGGAATACGCCGACAAGGCCGTGCTGTATGTGCCCGTCAGCCAACTGCAACTGATTGGCCGCTACACCGGCGTAAGCGCCGACGAAGCACCCCTGCACCGCCTGGGCAGTGGCCAGTGGGAGAAGGCCAAGCGCAAGGCGGCCGAGCAGGTGCGCGACGCGGCGGCTGAACTGCTCAACATCTACGCCCGCCGTGCGGCGCGGGTGGGGCATGCGTTCCGCTACTCGGCACAGGACTACGAGGTGTTCGCGACCGATTTCGGCTTTGAAGAAACCGCCGACCAGCGCGCGGCCATTCACGCGGTCATTCAAGACATGATCAGCCCACGCCCCATGGACCGGCTGGTATGCGGCGACGTGGGTTTTGGCAAGACCGAGGTGGCCCTGCGCGCCGCTTTCGTGGCCGTCACCGGAGGACGGCAGGTGGCGTTCCTGGCACCCACGACCCTGCTGGCCGAACAGCACTACCAGACCCTGGTGGACAGGTTCGGTAAGTGGCCGGTGAAGATCGCCGAGATGAGCCGCTTCCGCTCCCAGAAAGAGATCACCGCGGCAGCCAAGGGCCTGGCAGACGGCAGTGTCGACATCGTGGTGGGCACGCACAAACTCCTCAGCGAATCGGTGAAGTTCAAGGACCTGGGCCTGCTCATCATCGATGAGGAGCACCGCTTCGGTGTGCGCCACAAGGAAGCCATGAAGGCCATGCGCGCCGAAGTGGACGTGCTGACCCTCACGGCGACGCCCATTCCGCGCACGTTGGGCATGGCACTGGAAGGCCTGCGCGACCTGAGCGTGATCGCCACCGCGCCGCAACGGCGCTTGGCCATCAAGACCTTCGTGCGCAATGAAGGCAATGGCGTGATCCGCGAAGCCGTGCTGCGCGAACTGAAGCGCGGCGGTCAGGTCTACTTCCTGCACAACGAGGTCGAGACCATCGAGAACCGCAAGCAGAAGCTGGAAGAGATATTGCCCGAAGCGCGCATCGCCATCGCCCACGGCCAGATGCCCGAGCGCGAGCTGGAACGCGTGATGCGCGACTTCGTGGCGCAGCGCTACAACCTGCTGCTGTGCTCCACCATCATTGAAACGGGCATTGACGTGCCCACGGCCAACACCATTGTCATGAGCCGGGCCGACAAGTTCGGCCTGGCGCAATTGCACCAGTTGCGTGGTCGGGTGGGCCGCAGCCACCATCAGGCCTACGCCTACCTGCTGGTGCCCGAGATTGAAGGCCTGACCAAGCAGGCCGCGCAACGGCTGGACGCGATCCAGCAGATGGAGGAGCTGGGCAGCGGTTTCTACCTGGCCATGCACGATCTGGAAATTCGCGGTGCTGGCGAGGTGCTGGGCGAGAACCAGAGCGGCAACATGCTGGAGGTGGGCTTTCAGCTTTACAACGAAATGCTGAGTGAGGCGGTGCGCTCGCTCAAGGCGGGCCGCGAACCCGATCTGCTCTCGCCGCTGTCGGTCACCACCGACATCAACCTGCACGCACCCGCCCTGCTGCCCAACGATTATTGCGGCGATGTGCATCTGCGCCTGAGCTTCTACAAAAAACTCGCCACCGCCAAGACAACCGATCAGATCGATGCCCTGCTGGAAGAGATCGTCGACCGCTTTGGCAAACTACCCGCCCAGGCCCAGACCCTGATCGACGTGCACCGACTGCGTTGCCTCAGCGCACCGTATGGCGTGGTGAAGGTCGATGCAGCGCCCGGGGTGACGAACATCACCTTCAAGGCCAACCCACCCATCGAGCCGATGCGCATCATCGAACTCATTCAGAAGAACCACCACATCAAGCTGGCGGGGAACGAGAAGCTGCGCATCGAGCGCGCCCTGCCGGAGGTCAAGGACCGCGTGCAGTTGGTGCGTGACGTGCTGCGCTCGCTCGGCCAACCTACAAAACAACCGGAACCCGCATGAACCTCGCCTCCGAATTTGCCCCCGGCCTCACCATCCAAGGCTTCACGCCTCCTTTGAAACTCAGCGACTTCAAGCTGATTGCCTTTGACATGGACTCGACGCTCATCAGCATCGAGTGCGTGGACGAAATCGCCGATGCCGTGGGCAAGAAGCCCGAGGTCGCGGCCATCACCGAGGCCGCGATGCGGGGTGAGATCACCGACTACAAGGAGAGCCTGAGACAGCGCGTGGCCCTGCTGCGCGGTGTGACCATCGCCGACATGGAGCATGTCTACGTCGAGCGCCTGCGTATCAACCCCGGCGCAGCCGAACTCATCCAAGCGTGCAAGGCCGCTGGTCTGAAGGTGCTGCTGGTCTCAGGTGGTTTCACCTTTTTCAGCGAGCGCGTGCGCCAGACGCTGGGCATCGACTTCACGCGCGCCAACGTGCTGGAGGTTGAAAGCGGGCCGAATTGTGGCCAGCTCACCGGCCGCATGGTCGACCAGGCCTGGGGCGACATCTGCGATGGCGCAGAGAAGCGTCGCACCGTGCTGGAGGTGGCGTCGCTGCTGGGCATCGAACCCTCACAGTGCATTGCCATGGGCGACGGCGCCAATGATCTGCCCATGATGGGTGCGGTCGGCCTGTCGGTGGCGTACCACGCCAAACCTGCCGTGCGTGCGCAGGCCAAGGTGGCCATCAACACCGGCGGTCTGGATCGCTTGCTCGAAGTCGTTCAGCCCTGAATGTTCATGCGCTTCAACCGCCGGTCCGCTTGACTTTGAGCCCCTGTGCCTGCAATGCGGCCATCACCCGCTCGACGTGATCCCCCTGGATTTCAATCACGCCGTCCTTCACTGTTCCGCCCGAACCGCAAGCCGTTCTGAGCTGTTTGCCCAGCGCCTGCAGGGCTTCAGTGGTCACAGCGACGCCTTTGACCACGGTGACCGCCTTGCCGCCTCGGCCCTTGGTTTCCCGTGACACGCGGGCCACGCCGTCACCTGCGGGTACAGACGCTCGCTTGGCGCACGCGCACTGCGCTATGGGTTGTCGGCAGGCCGGGCACATGCGTCCCGCCTCGGTGGAATACACCAGTCCGCCACTGGAAGACTTGCTTTTCATGGGTGGTGATCGTAGCGCGCGAAATCGCCAACGTTACACTGCACTCAAACTTTGCCACATGCCATTCCAAGCACTGGGACTCGTTCCCGCTCTCACCAAGGCCGCCGCCGATCTCGGCTTCACAACACCTACGCCGATCCAGACGGAGGCCATCCCTGTGATTCTGGAGGGCAAGGATGTGTTGGGCACGGCCCAGACCGGCTCAGGAAAAACAGCCGCCTATGCGTTGCCACTGCTGCAGCGGCTGCAGCAACAAAAGACCGCTTCAAACCGCCGGGTCGGCGCGCTCGTGCTGGTCCCCACGCGTGAACTCGCGGCTCAGGTCGGCGAAATGGTGCGCCAGTTTGCCCTGCATCTGGAACCGCGGCCCAAGGTGGCTGTGGCCTTCGGTGGTGTCTCAATCAACCCCCAGATGATGGCGCTGCGCGGCGGCGCCGATATCATGGTCGGCACGCCCGGCCGTCTGCTTGACCTGGTCTCACAAAACGCACTCAAGCTTGATGCGGTGCAGTTGCTGGTGCTTGACGAAGCCGACCGCTTGCTCGACCTGGGGTTTGCCGACGAGCTTCAGCGTCTGCTCGCCCTGCTGCCCAGGCAGCGGCAGAACCTGTTCTTTTCCGCCACCTTTCCCCCGGACGTGCAGGCGCTCGCGAATGAGCTCCTGCACGATGCCGTGCGCATCGAGGTGATGGACGCTGCCTGTGAAACGGGTGCCGCTTCACCCCCATTGGTGGTGCAACGCCTGATCGAAGTGGATGCAGACCGGCGCGTGCAGTTGCTGCGCCATCTCATGAAAGAAGGGCAGTGGGAGCGGGTGCTGGTGTTCGTGGCCACGCAGTATGCGGCCGAGCGAGTGGCAGCCAAGCTGCACCACGGCGACATCTACGCCACCTCTTTTCACGGTGGACTGAGCCAGGGCGCGCGCAAGCAGGCACTCAAGGAGTTCAAGGAGAAGCGCTGGGACGTGGTGGTCACCACCGACCTCGCTGCGCGCGGCATCGATATTGCGCAGTTGCCTGTGGTCGTGAACTTTGACCTGCCCCGTTCTGCGGTGGATCATGTGCATCGCATTGGCCGCACCGGACGCGCCGGCGAGGGTGGTCTGGCCATCAGCTTTGTCACCGCCGAAGCCGACGCGCATTGGCGCCTGATCGAGAAGCGCCAGGGCATGAGCCTGCCGCGCGAGCAGATCCCCGGATTCGAGCCCCAGCAGCTTGCCCCGCCTCCCGCACCGGGTGGCGGCGGCATCAAGGGCAAACGCCCGAGCAAGAAGGACAAGCTACGAGCCGCGGCGGCTGCTACAGGATCAAAGTCACCCTGAGCCGAGCAGGCTCGCTGTGCCCCTTGCCAGGCACCACCATCCCGATCCGGCGAAAATACAGGGTTACCCGTCGCCAAGAGGTCCTGTTTTGCCGCTCCCCGATCCCGCTCCCCGCAAGCTGATGCACACCCGCCGCATGTCGTTTCGCGGTTTCGAACGTGATGATGGCCTTTGGGACATCGAAGGCGAGTTGCTGGACACCAAGCCCCATGCCTTCGTGATCGAGGGTGAACGGACCTGGGCGCCGGAAGAGCCGGTGCATCACATGCATATTCGGGTGACGTTGGACGCGGCCATGGTGATCAGGGACATTGCGGTGGCCATGGACAGCGTGCCCCACAGCCCATGCCCTCAGGCCCAGGAACCCATGCGCCGAATGATCGGCAGCGTCATGGGCAAGGGCTGGCGGCAAACCATCGAACGGCATCTGGGTGGCATACAGGGTTGCACCCACCTTCGTGAACTGCTGTTCAACATGGCCACAGCAGCCTTTCAAAGCCGGTCCGCATCGTTCGCCCCGCCGGCAGACGGCAGCCCGCCCATGCATCTGGGGAAGTGCCTCGCCTGGGACTTCAATGGACCGGTGGTTGAAAAGGTCTACCCCATGTTCTTTCGCTGGCAACCGCCTGGAAAAACCGTCTACAGCAACGGCTAAGGCAGAGCCTGCAGCGGCATCAGGTGCGGCTCAGCAATTTCGCCACGTTCACCACCACCCGCACTTCCCCGGGTGCCAGGCTAGCCCTGACCTCGAACAACGGATTGGCGGTGTCTCGCATGACAGGCTCACCCAAGGGCAGGCCCTGCCGTCCGACGATGGAGCAGACCACCGGCGTGTTGGCCCGTTCCCCGCGTTTGACCACCACCGCCACCTCGTCATTGGCGAGTCGCACGTAGCTGCCTGGCGGATAAAAGCCGACGCTCTTGACGAACAAGGCCCCCAAAGGGTCAGGCTTCTGGTCAGCGCCGAGGTACAGCTCGCGCGCCACATTCTGCGACAGCAGCCCTCCCCGGCTCTGACGGGGACTGATGCAAGCCACGTACACATCGGCCATCTGTAACAGGCGCTGGGACAGGTCTTTGACGGCTTTGCCGCTCGGGTATCCACTGCCATCAGGTTGTTCATGATGGTCTTCCACCAGCGACAGCCAGAACGGATCATCAATTCCCAAGCGGCGCAAAAGCCTGGCACCAAGCAATGGATGTTGCCGGACTGTGTTCCGCTGCGCGTCGGTCAACTCACCGACCTGACGCGCCAGGCCGTCGTGCACGCGCGTCATGCCGATGTTCATGGTCAATGCCGCACGAAAGAGTGTCGACTGTTCGCTCACGGACAAACCGGCCGACGGTGCCACCATGTCGCACAAGCCCGCTGAAAGTAAGGCATGCGTGGCGCTGTAAGCCATTCGCTGATCAAACAGAAGTTGTACCAACACCAGAAGACTGTCGTCCGGGCCGACGCGCCAGAGTTCGCGAGCGCGCCACAACAAACGCTCCAGGCGTTCTGGGAACTGGCTGGCATCGGCGCCCTGATGCAGCAAGGTGGACAGCGCGGCATGCAGATCGGGCCAGGCAACTGCGGGGCCGACTTCTTCAGGGGGCTGGCGGTCGCGCGCCTCCCGCACCTCCACATGGTGACTGAGGCCGGCGATGCGACTCAAAGATTCGTTGCTGCGCACCATGCGGTCCAGCTCGGCTTTGTAGCTGTAGGTCCAAGCCTGCCAATCGGCATCTTCAACCATCGGCGAATGCAGCATCAGGTGGCCGCGGTGTTGCTCTGAGGTGATGGACTCCCCCTTGCGCAGCAACAGAACGCCCTTCGGATCCCAGACGTTCACGGGCACCGGTTGGTTCAGCGCAATGGCATCCAGTGGCAGCGGCTTGTACATGCCGAGATTAAACCGCTGAAAACCGACTTAAAAAACCCGAACAACCCCGGAAACAGTGACTTTCTTCTACTTTTTGCAGCCGCAGGGCCGACGGTTCCGGCGTGCCGATACCCGAACGGAAAGCAAAAAGCCCGCAAGTCTTTCAACTTGCGGGCTTGATGGCCTGGTGGGCGGTGCAGGGTTCGAACCTGCGACCCCTGCCGTGTGAAGGCAGTGCTCTACCACTGAGCTAACCGCCCAAATGACTTTGTTCTTTCGATCCAATCATTTGGAAGCCTCAAATTATAGCGTGCTTCTGGCCTCGTTTTTTGGCGGTCAGTGATTTGCGTTTTCGGAAGCCAGATGCAGCCAGACTGTTTTGCCCTTGCAGGCCTTGTCGATGTCGCTCAGCACGCGTTCGTGTACCTGTTGCTCCTGCTCGTTGGCACCAATCACGGGCAGTTCGATGCCGCTGAGATCGATCTGAATCACTTCCCCAGCATCACTGGTCGTTGATTCCAGATCAATGATCAGCGCGTCCTGGCCGCGCGTCATGTTGATGTACACATCGGCCAGCAACTCGGCGTCGAGCAATGCGCCGTGCAAAGTCCGACCCGAGTTGTCGACACCCAACCGGTCACACAAGGCGTCCAGACCGTTGCGCTTGCCCGGGAACATCTCCTTCGCCATCACCAGGCTGTCCGTGACCTGTGCGATCAGGCCATTGAGCGGCGGGCGGCCCAGCCGTTCGAGTTCCTTGTTCAGGAAGCTCATGTCGAACGGCGCGTTGTGAATGATCAGTTCGGCATCGCGCAGGTAGTCGAGCAGTTCATCGGCGATGGCCGCGAATTTGGGCTTGTCACGCAGGAACTCGTTGCTGATGCCGTGCACCTTGAGTGCGTCTTCATGACTGTCGCGCTCGGGGTTGACGTAGAAGTGAAGGTTGTTGCCCGTCAGCTTACGATTGAGCAGCTCCACGCAGCCGATTTCAATGATCCGGTCTCCGCTGTCGGCGGAGAGGCCCGTGGTTTCGGTATCAAGGACGATCTGGCGCATGTTCTTGTTTCCCTTCTGCTATCGATCCAAGAGCGGTCAATGTTTTTCTTTTGCGTGATTGATCGAATACTTCGGTATCTCAATCGTCACGTCTTCCTGCGCCAGGATGGCCTGGCAAGAGAGCCGGGACTGCGGCTCCAGACCCCAAGCGCGATCCAGCAGATCTTCTTCGTTTTCATCGAGTTCGTTCAGACTGCTGAACCCTTCTCGCACGATGACGTGGCAGGTGGTACAGGCGCAAACCATGTCGCAGGCATGCTCGATGGGGATGTTGTTGTCCAGCAGCGCTTCGCAGATGGAAGTGCCGGCAGGTGCGCTGACCTCGGTGCCCTTCGGGCAGTACTCGGGATGGGGCAGGATTTTGATCGTGGGCATGAGAACTCGTTGTACTGGAATAAGCCGGAGAGCTGCTCAGCCTCTCACATTTCTTCAACCTTTTTGCCGGCCAGGGCCTGCTGAATGCCCCGGTTCATCCGCATGGCAGCAAACGCTTCGGTGCCTTTGGCCAGAGCGGTGGTAGCCCCTTCGATGGCGGCTGCATCTTCACCCGTCACGCACTGGGTGAGCGCTTCCATGAGGCTGTCGATGTGCGTGCGCTCGGCCGCCTCCAGGAGATCGGCGTCAGCGGCCAGTGCCGTGCGCGTGGCAGCGATCATGCGATCGGCATCAACCCGTGCTTCCACCAGGGCCCTTGCCTGCATGTCTTGCTGTGCAGTGGAAAAGCTGTCCTTGAGCATGGCGGCAATTTGCTCGTCTGTGAGGCCATAGGCAGGCTTGACGTCGACCCGGGCCTCTACGCCGCTGCCCTGCTCCTTGGCACTGACAGAAAGCAAGCCGTCGGCATCGACTGTGAAGCTCACCCGGATGCGTGCGGCCCCAGCCGCCATCGGCGGAATGCCGCGCAAGACAAAGCGCGCAAGGCTGCGGCAATCAGCCACCAGATCGCGTTCCCCCTGCACCACGTGCAGCGACAGCGCAGTCTGACCGTCCTGATAGGTGGTGAAATCCTGCGCCATGGCGGTGGGAATCGGGCTGTTGCGCGGGACGATGCGCTCCACCAGTCCGCCCATGGTTTCAATGCCCAGCGACAGGGGAATCACGTCCAGCAACAGCAAGTCGCCGTCGCGGCTGTTGCCGGCCAGTGCGTTGGCCTGAATGGCGGCACCCAGTGCCACCACCTCGTCCGGATTGAGGTTGGTCAGCGGCTCTTTCGCGAAAAATTCGCCCACCGTGCGCCTGATCACCGGCATGCGGGTGGATCCGCCCACCATGACCACCCCTTGAACCTCGTCCTTGGTCAGGCCTGCATCGCGCAGCACCTTGCGCACCGCCGTCATGGTCCGCGACGTGAGAGCCGCGGTGCATTGTTCGAGGTCGGTCGCTGAGATCGACTGCTCGATGTGCCGACCGGTCACTTGCACAGAAAAACTCACCCGTTCGGCTGTCGAAAGCGCTTCCTTCACGCGGCGGGCCTCCGCATGCGCGGCTGCGCGTTCTGAGGCGGTCAACGAGGTGCCGATACCTTGCTGGGCCAACACCCAGGCGGCCAACGCCTGATCGTAGTCGTCGCCCCCCAGCGCGGAATCTCCCCCCGTGGCCATCACTTCAAAAACACCACGCGTCAAGCGCAAAATGGACACGTCAAAGGTCCCGCCGCCCAGATCGTAGATGGCATATACGCCTTCGGAGCCATTGTCCAGCCCGTAGGCGATGGCGGCGGCGGTGGGCTCGTTGATCAGGCGCAGCACGTTGATGCCGGCCAACTGCGCAGCATCCTTGGTCGCCTGGCGCTGTGCGTCGTCGAAGTAGGCCGGCACGGTAATCACCGCGCCATAAAGCTCGTCGTCGAAGCTGTCTTCGGCCCGGAAGCGAAGTGTGGCCAGGATCTCGGCGCTGACTTCCATGGGTGTCTTGCGTCCGGCCACGGTTTCCACCACCGCCATGCCGTTTTCATCCGCCACTTCAAACGGCAAACGGTCCACATCGACCACCTGAGCGCGCGTGCGGCCCATGAGCCGCTTCACCGAGCTGACCGTGTTGGCAGGGTCACTGACCTGTGCCGCCAGCGCATCGAAGCCGACCTGTCGACCCGCCCCCCCTTGGGCCGGGTCTGTGTAGCGCACCACACTGGGCAGAATCACCTTACCGTCTTCAGCAGGCAAACACTCTGCCACCCCATGCCGAACCGCCGCCACCAGCGAATGGGTCGTCCCGAGGTCGATGCCCACGGCCACGCGCCGCTGATGTGGATCGAGGGATTGACCGGGTTCGGAAATTTGCAATAGCGCCATGAATACAGTTGGTAGGAAAAAGAGGCAGGGGAACTGTTGACGGACAGCGACTATTGTCCCTGCTGATCGAGCCGCTGCTCCACATCGCTTGCAAAGCGCTCAACAAACATAAGGGCTCTGACCTGCCTGGCAAGCGCTGCATGGTCTTTTTCCACGTCAGCGGTCTGGGCCAGCGCCGCAAGCATATCGCGACGCACGGTGACCACCTCTTCGAGCATGTGCTCCAGATCTTCAACCGTGCGAGCCTCTTCAAGCTCTTCCCGCCACTGCATCTGCTGCATCAGGAAAGCGGCAGGCATGGCCGTGTTGTCTTCTGCGCCAATGGGAATGCCGTGAAGTTCGCAAAGGTAGGAAGCCCGTTTGAGCGGATTCTTCAGGCGCTGGTAGGCCTCGTTGATGCGCACGGACCACTGCATCGCCTGACGCTGAGCCTGGGCATCAGAGGTGGAGAAACGATCCGGGTGGGCTTCGCGTTGCAGTGCCTTCCAGCGCGCGTCCAGCGCGGCGCGGTCCACGGCGAAACCGGGTGTCAGACCAAAAAGCTCAAAGTCATTGGATTGCAGATTCAGGCTCATGCCAGGACTGATCTCTCAGGTAGGAGGCTGCTCGACGCGCCGACCGAATTCAAAGGCGTTGACCCGGGAAAAACAAAAGCCGCCAATACAAATGCGCACTGGCGGCCCTGGATGCATTCAACCCTTTGTCAGATGCGGAAACTCTCACCGCAACCGCAGCGGTCGCGCTCGTTGGGATTGTTGAACCGAAAACCCTCGTTCAGACCTTCGCGGACGAAATCGAGCTGCGTGCCGTCAATGTAGGCCAGACTCTTGGGATCAACCAACACCTTCACACCGTTGTCTTCAAACACCACGTCCTCGGGTGCAATTTCGTCGGCGTATTCCAGTTTGTAGGCCAGACCCGAGCAGCCCGTCGTTTTCACGCCCAGACGCACGCCCACACCTTTCCCTCGCTTGGCAATGTAGCGGTTGACGTGCCGCGCAGCGGCTTCTGAAATCGAGATGGCCATATTTTTATCCAGGGCGCCGCACCGAAAGAGGTGTCATTTCAAGCACTAGCAGCAGAACCGACTTTGCCGGGCTGCAGGCGAGGTCCCCATGGGGGAAGACGCGTAGCGGCGCAAGGGGTTAGTTCACATGTTTTTTGCGGTAGTCGTCCACCGCTGCCTTGATCGCGTCTTCGGCGAGGATGGAGCAGTGAATCTTCACGGGTGGCAGTGCCAGTTCTTCCGCGATCTCACTGTTTTTCAACGAGGCCGCCTGATCCAGCGTCTTGCCCTTGACCCATTCGGTCACCAGCGAAGACGAGGCAATGGCCGAGCCACAGCCATAAGTCTTGAATCGCGCATCCTCGATCACACCCGTGGAGGGGTTGACCTTGATCTGCAGTTTCATCACGTCGCCACAGGCGGGTGCACCCACCATGCCGGTACCGACCGATTCATCGCCCTTGTCGAACGAGCCGACGTTGCGGGGATTTTCGTAGTGGTCCACCACTTTTTCAGAATAAGCCATGATGATTTCCTTTCGCTGACACGTTACGTTTGCCGATACCGCATCCAGAGATGCCGGGGAACCGGCTTTGCCGGGCCGCTGGCATCGCCCCCTTGAGGGGGTGACGCGAAGCGGCGCGGGGGTGTTTCACTAACTCAATGCGCCGCCCACTGGATGGTGGACAGGTCCACACCATCCTTGAACATTTCCCACAACGGTGAGAGTTCGCGCAGCTTCGCAACGTTCTCCTTGATGGTGGAAATGGCGTAATCGATTTCTTCTTCGGTCGTCCAGCGGCCGATGGTCATGCGCAGGCTGCTGTGGGCCAGTTCGTCACTGCGGCCCAAGGCGCGCAACACATAGCTGGGCTCCAGACTGGCCGACGTACAGGCCGAGCCCGACGACACCGCCAGCCCCTTGATGCCCATGATCAGCGATTCACCTTCCACGTAGTTGAAGCTCATGTTCAGGTTGTGTGGCACACGCTGCGACTCGTGGCCGTTGATGAACACTTCCTCAATGTCTTTCAATCCCGCCACCATGCGGTCGTGCAAGGCGCGGATGCGCACGTTCTCGGCGTGCATCTCTTCCTTCGCGATACGGTAGGCCTCACCCATACCCACGCATTGGTGGGTAGGCAGTGTGCCCGAACGCATGCCGCGTTCATGTCCCCCGCCGTGCATCTGTGCCTCGATCCGCACGCGCGGCTTGCGGCGCACGAAGAGCGCGCCAATACCTTTCGGGCCATATGTCTTGTGCGAAGTCAGGCTCATCAGGTCGACTGGCAGCGTGCTCAGGTCAATATCGACTCGACCTGTGGCTTGAGCCGCATCGGTGTGGAAGATCACACCCTTTTCGCGGCAAATGGCGCCAATGGCAGCGATATCCTGGATCACACCGATTTCATTGTTCACGAACATGACCGATGCCAGGATGGTGTCAGGTCGAATGGCGGCCTTGAAAACCTCCAGATCCACGAGACCATCCGTTTGAACATCAAGGTAGGTGACCTCGAACCCCTGGCGTTCAAGTTCGCGGCAGGTATCGAGCACCGCCTTGTGCTCCGTTTTCACGGTGATGATGTGTTTGCCCTTGGTCTTGTAAAAGTGAGCAGCACCTTTCAAGGCCAGGTTGTTCGATTCTGTCGCACCGCTGGTCCAGACAATTTCTCTTGGATCGGCATTGATCAGTGCAGCCACCTGTTCGCGTGCCGTCTCCACCGCCTTCTCAGCCTCCCAGCCCCAGGCATGGCTGCGCGAAGCCGGGTTGCCGAAATGCTCGCGCAACCAGGGAATCATGGCGTCGACCACCCTGGGATCACAGGGGTTGGTGGCGCTATAGTCCATGTAGATAGGGAAATGTGGAGTGCTCATGGCAGACAGTTGGTAGCTGGCGGAGGCAGGCAGAGATCAGATCTCAGGCCCAGACTGTGGAATGGAAGCGAAGCAAGGGCGGCCGTGTATAAGGCCTGCCACCAGGGCGTCGCCCCAGTTGGCAGGCGGCTCACTTTGAAAAGGCAGCGCCACCCAGCGCAAAAACCGAGTTGGGCGCATTCACCCTGATCGGCTTGACCACTGGCGCACTGGAAATCGCCCGCTTGATCATGGGTGCGTTTTCCACCACCACGCCCTTTGCAAGCTGATCATCCACCAGAGACTGCAAGGACACCGAATCCAGAAAATCGACCATCTTGGTGTTAAGGGCAGCCCAAAGTTCATGGGTCATGCAGCGATTGCCTTCACCCAGACAGTTTTCCTTGCCACCGCATTGGGTCGCGTCGATGGGTTCATCGACCGATACGATAATGTCCGCCACGGTAATGGCGCTGGCCTTGCGACCCAGCGTGTAACCGCCGCCCGGACCCCGGGTGGACTCCACCAGTTCGTGCCGCCGCAGCTTGCCGAACAGCTGTTCCAGGTAAGAGAGGGATATCTGTTGCCGCTGGCTGATGGCGGCCAGCGTGACGGGACCGTTGTTCTGGCGCAGGGCCAGATCAATCATGGCAGTGACCGCGAAGCGGCCTTTGGTCGTGAGGCGCATTTCAAGCTCCTTAATTGTTGGCTTGACTGTCGTTGAATGGCCCAAAGGCAAATGCCCTTGAACCCCTTCTCCGCCCACCCCGGCCATTTTCTGGCCGCTTAGCTGAAGGATTCCCGACTGTTTTCGTCGAGTATACCTTAAAACCCCAGTGAATTGCTCAGCATTGTAGCCCAACGCCTTGTTTGTCTAGGACAAACTGACTTATGCTGGGGCAGTGAGTTCCCCTCCCCCACTCGCTCGACAACCTTTGTTTCAGCCGGTGCACCTTGCCCGTCTCAGGCGATGTTGTCAGTGCCTGACGCACCAAACACCTTGGATTTGAGCCTGCCCAACTGGTCGCGGACACCTGCGGCCTGCTCGAACTCCAGGTTGCGCGCGTGCTCGAGCATGAGTTTTTCCAGCCGCTTGATCTCACGGGCCACGTCCTTTTCGCTCATTTCTTCCACGCTGGCCCGGTGTGCGCTCTCTGCGGCCAGCCGGTCGGCCTCTTTGCCCGCCTTCTCGCTGTAAACGCCATCGATCAGGTCTTTGATCCGCTTGTTGATGCTGCGCGGCTCAATACCCATGGCCAGGTTGTGGCTCACCTGCTTGGCACGGCGACGATGGGTTTCATCCATCGCCTTTTTCATCGAGTCAGTGACGCGGTCCGCGTAAAGAATGGCGCGACCGTTGAGGTTGCGCGCCGCGCGGCCAATGGTCTGAATCAGGCTGCGCTCGGAGCGGAGGAAGCCTTCCTTGTCGGCGTCCAGAATGGCCACCAGGGAAACCTCGGGTATGTCAAGACCCTCGCGCAACAGGTTGATGCCCACCAGTACGTCGAAGGCGCCCAGGCGCAGATCGCGCAGGATCTCCACACGCTCCACCGTGTCCACGTCGCTGTGCAGGTAGCGCACCTTCACCCCGTTTTCGGTCAGGTAGTCGGTGAGCTGTTCGGCCATGCGCTTGGTCAGCGTGGTGATGAGCACGCGCTCGTTCTTCTCCACCCGGATGCGGATTTCCTGCAGCACGTCGTCCACCTGGTGGATGGCCGGTCGAACCTCCAGTTCGGGGTCAACCAGCCCCGTGGGCCGCACCAGTTGCTCCACCACCTGGCCGGCGTGGGTCTTTTCGTATTCCGCCGGGGTGGCCGACACGAACACCACCTGGCGCATGCGCTGCTCGAATTCCTCAAACTTCAACGGGCGGTTGTCCAGTGCGCTTGGCAGCCGGAAGCCGTACTCAACCAGCGTGGCCTTTCGCGCGCGGTCGCCGTTGTACATGCCGCCAAACTGGCCGATGAGCACATGGCTTTCGTCCAGGAACATCACCGCGTCCTTGGGCAGGTAGTCGGTCAGGGTCGACGGCGGTTCACCCGCAGCACTGCCAGCCAGGTGGCGCGAGTAGTTTTCGATGCCCTTGCAATGCCCCACCTCGCTGAGCATTTCCAGATCGAAGCGGGTGCGCTGCTCCAAGCGCTGCGCTTCCACCAGCTTGCCCTGCCCCACCAGTTCCTTGAGGCGGTCTGCCAGTTCCAGTTTGATGGCTTCCACCGCGTGCATGACCTGCTCTCGCGGCGTCACGTAATGGCTGCTGGGGTAGACCGTGAAACGCGGAATCTTCTGCCGCACCTTGCCGGTGAGCGGGTCGAACAACTGCAAGGTTTCGACCTCGTCGTCGAACAGCTCGATGCGAATCGCCATTTCGGAGTGTTCGGCCGGGAACACGTCGATGGTGTCACCCCGCACACGAAACTTGCCACGCGAAAAATCCTGTTCGTTGCGGGCGTATTGCATGCGCACCAGCTGGGCGATCAGGTCGCGCTGGCCGATCTTGTCGCCGGTGCGCAGCGTCATCACCATCTGGTGATAGCTCTCGGGTTTGCCGATGCCGTAGATGGCCGAGACCGTGGCCACGATGACCACGTCGCGTCGCTCCAGAATGCTTTTGGTGCAGGAGAGCCGCATCTGCTCGATGTGCTCGTTGATCGCGCTGTCCTTCTCGATGAAAAGGTCGCGCTGCGGCACGTAGGCTTCGGGCTGGTAGTAGTCGTAGTAGCTGACGAAGTACTCGACCGCGTTCTTCGGGAAGAACTCGCGGAATTCGCTGTAGAGCTGCGCGGCCAACGTCTTGTTGGGCGCGAACACGATGGCCGGGCGCCCCAGGCGGGCGATCACGTTGGCCATGGTGAAGGTCTTGCCCGAGCCGGTCACGCCCAGCAGGGTCTGGAACACCTCGCCGTCGTTGATGCCTTCCACCAGTTGCCGTATGGCTTCAGGCTGATCACCTGCGGGCGGGTAAGGAAGAAACAGTTCGAAGGGCGACCCGGGAAACCGGATGAACTCGCCCTCTGCGGGCAGTTCGCCGCCTCCGTCAGTGAGGGGGGTCGTCGCGGGAAGGGGTGTCTGTGTCAGGGCCATCTGCAGATTGTGCCGGATGGTCCGCCTCGGCATTGACATCGGCTTCCCGCCGCTGCCAGACAGCCGGCTTTGCCAGCAGCTCGACGTAACAGTGCGTTGCGCCTCCCTGGGCCAGCCCATCCAGCAAACCCGTCAATTGGCTCGCCTGCACCACCTCTGCGGTGTCTTGCGTGGCGCCGAAACGGCAGTCGAAATCCCAGAAATCCGCACCTTCGGGCACATCGCGCCGGCGCTCGCGCTTCATGTATTTGCGGATGTCGTGCTTGACGGCATCGAGCACGCGATCAGGGTGCTTGCCCTCAGGGCGAAGCGGGTAGGTTTTTCTCATGGGAAGTCCAGGTAAAGCGAGGGGAGACCGCGCTGTGTGGACGCGAACCAAGGCCGCCGATTATGCCTGCAGGCGGATTTCCACCAGACCTTCCCCCATGTGCCGGTGCGGGCCAAAAACCGCTTCCATGGCGGCTGCTTCGGCGGCCTGCCACTGGTCAAACACCAGCCGCTCGCCATCGCTGAGCGCGTCGGCGCCTGGGTCTTCACCATGCACGGCGGCAATGCGCAGGTAGGCTGAGTACACGGGCGCGACCAGCGAGGCATCGCCCAGGGCGCCTTCAAGCGCATCGCGGAAACGGCGCTCCGCCGCCTCCCGCTGGGCGGGCGTGGTGTCGTCGGGCACGAAGAGCTTGAGGGAATAGGTCATTTCAGTGTGGAGGGCACAATGGCCGGATTATCGACCTGGTCAGCAAACCCACCATCCATGCAAACCACACGCACCACACCCGACAAGGAAGCAATCGCGCTGTTGCCGGCGTTCGACCGCCTCGGTCTGGATCGCATCACCCTGGTCCACAACAGGGTGCAGGCCGTGGAAGCCAGTGCGACCCTGCGTGACCACCCGGCCTGGGGCTTCGACACAGAATCCAAGCCCACCTTCTTCAAGGATCAGGTGTCCGACGGGCCACACATTGTTCAGCTGGCGACCCTGCAGAGGGCCTGGGTGTTCCAATTGCACGAACCCGGGTGCCTGGAGATGGTGGCCGGCTTGTTGGCAGAGCAAGCGTTCATCAAGGCCGGGTTCGGTCTGGGGGACGACACCAAACGCATCAAGTCCAAGCTGGCGGTGGAGCCGGCCGGCGTGCTGGAGCTCAATGCGATCTTTCGCGAACGTGGCTACCGCAAGGACATGGGCGTCAAGGGCGCGGTGGCGGTGCTGTTCAATCAGCGCTTCATCAAATCGAAAAAGGCGGCCACCTCGAACTGGGCCAATCCGCGCCTGAGCGAAGCTCAGTTGATCTATGCCGCGAACGACGCCTACGCGGCAGCGCGCGTCTTTGATGCACTCAAAGCCTGAGCCGACCGTAGAGGTGTAAGCAGATCGCTCAGGCCGTTGTGGTCGATCTCGTGCATGAGCGCCAGCAAGCGACCGATCTCCCCTTTGGGAAACCCCTCGCGTGCAAACCAGTTGAGGTAGTTGCCCGGCAGGTCGGCGATAGCGCGGCCTTTGTGTTTGCCGAAGGGCATTTCCACCGTCAACAGGCGCTCAAGGTCTTCCGGCCTCATGCCGTGGTCTCGGCACATGGTTCCAGCGGGTTCACACGGCTCTGGTCCAGCCAGCTCCGCACGGTGGCGGTGAACTCCACCGGCTTCTGCCGCATCAGCCAGTGGCCGGCTTCAAAACCTTGCGTTGCGCTGCCGGGCGTGTTCGCCAACTGGGCCAGCCAGCGGGAGGAATGGAACATGAACGGCTTGCGCTTGCCGAACGCAAACAGCGTGGGCAAACGGGGGCCAAACACCTTGTCGACCCTGGCGACGCCGCGCAGGCCGCCGAACGCGCCCAGCCACTGCATGGCGTAGGGGTAGTTCATTTGCCACCCGATGCGCTCCGGGGCGGTGCGGCACCCGATTTTCCGGGCCATGAAGCGGGTCATGCGGTCGGCCAGACCCGGCAACACGCCACCCAGCTTCCAGGCGGCAGCCAGCCAGACCTGATAGCCCGCAATCATGAGCTTCTCCTTGCCACTGAGCCCTTTCAGGTAGGCCGAGGAATTGGTGTCCCCGATGTCAACGCCCACCACGCGCGAGACCCGCTGCGGGTGGCGCGCAGCATATTCGTAGCCAAAGAAGCACCCCCAGTCATGCAGCAGCAACGTGACGGGCTCGTCCGAGCTGACGGCGTCCACCACCGCACCGACGAGCTCACACATATGATCAACAGACACCGGACGGGGCGGCTTGGAGAGATCAAACCCGGGCAGGGCGAAGCGCACGCATCGATAGCCATCGCTCAGGGCGGCAACCGTTTCGTCCCACAAGGCAGGCGAATCGGGCCAGCCGTGCAGCATGACCACGGTCGGCCCCTGGCCTTCGATGAAGACGTCCATATCCTGGACGCTGAGGATGCTTGGCATCGGGAGTCTCCGTTGGGATTCTTGTGGCGGCATCGTAGCGCACGCCTGCGCCGCAGGCGTCGCAAAGATGTCAGGGTACGGCCGCTGGGTCATACTTCCTGAATGCGCAGAACCATCTTCACGACCCCAGGGGTCAATACACTTTTGCGGGTCTTTTCAATCGGCTTTTTGCGACTCACCGGTTGGCAACTGGAAGGGGCCCTTCCCGCGCATGCAAGCAAGAGCGTGTTCATTGCCGCACCCCACACCAGCAACTGGGATCTGCCCTACACGCTGATGGTGGCCTTCGCCTTGCGCCTCAACATCCACTGGATGGGCAAACAAAGCATCTTCAAGGCGCCATTTGGTGGCGTGATGCGGTGGCTCGGTGGCATTCCCGTGAACCGCGCGCAATCCAACAACCTGGTGGCCGCGTCGGCCGCAGCCATCAAGGCCGCAGACGGTCCGCTGCAGCTCATTGTTCCGCCCGAAGGCACGCGCAGCAAGACGCATTACTGGAAAACCGGCTTCTACTACATCGCGCTGCAGGCCGAGGTACCGATCGTGATGGCCTACATGGACTACGCCACCAAGCGCAGCGGCCTGGGCCCGATCTTCGTGCCCAGCGGCGATATTGAAGCCGACATGGTGCACATCAAGGCGTTTTATGCGCCCTTCAAGGGGAAGAATGCGGCGCAACACGAATAGCAGCACCGACGCGAAGCACACGACAGCCGGGGCCAAGCATCAAGACTTGCAGGGAAAGCCCTCTGCCAGGCAACACGCCGCAGGAAAAGCCTCAAGCAGGGCGGCCAGGTAGCTGGAGCGCCTTTTGCCGGTTTTTTGCCATTAATGCTGCTTCACTACTGGTACCTGCCAGACCGAGATGACGGAGGGGTTATCCACCAGGGTTTCTCCGATGGTGAATGAACACCGCACCGGCTTGTTCAGCGGTACATCGCGGCCCGCCACAAATGAAAACACCTCGAAAACGACCCCTTGACCATCGCGCTCCCATCGCGGCCAATAGACCCCCTGGGTCGACTGGCGGAATGTGAAGTCAGCTGCATAGCCCTCGCGTGCGTCCGGTGGCTGGCACAACAGCCGCCCGCCAGGCCCAGCAACTGCCCATCTGGCCCGATCGCCGGCGGGCACTTTCCATTCGACACGCACCAGCGATTCGACAGCGAACGTCATGGGCGGCAGGCGCACAAGTGCCGTGTCATCGACTTGCTGAAGAACCAGCGCGGGCATCAATGGCGTCCATGGTCCGGGCGCCACCGGCGTCGGTGTTTCGTGCAAAACAGTGAGATAGGCATTGCGCTCCTGGTACGCCGCTCGCAAGCACTCGGCGTTTTCACATGGATCACGACGCTCGCGCTCCCAGAGACGTTGGGTCTGGTACCAGGCCTTCGGCGCCTTGGACCAACTCGCCAAAGCGCCGATCCGCAGCGCGGCGTCCTGAAAGGCCCGTTGCAGGTCCTGATCGGAGCAAAGCAGCCTATCGCTGCGCTCGCTCGGGTGGGCACAGTCGAGCACTTGTTGCGCCAGGCCGGACGGCGCGTGGGCAATGAGCCCCATCGCGAGCAGCGCAGGCGCTGCCGCGCCAGCACGCAACGACCTCATCAGATGGCATCCCTGAGCCGCCCCACCCCTTCTTCGATCTTGTCCACACCCACGGTGGCAAAACTCAGGCGCAAGGTGGCACGGTCGGGCTGGCTGGCATAGAACGGTGCGCCGGGCACAAACGCCACGCCCTTTTCAATCGCGCGCTTCGCCAGCTCACCGCCGTCAGCCACCTTGCCGCCCGCGCCGGTGAGGCGCGCCCACACGAACAGACCACCCTGCGGCTGCACGAAGGAAATGGCATCGCCGAGTTCGCGTCTGAGCGCATGGCCCATGGTCGTGGCGCGCTCTGCGTACACCGCACGCACCTTGGCCAGCGTGGCGGGCATGCGACCAGCCTTCAGGTACTGCGCAGCCGTGGCCTGGGCGAAGGTGCTGGTGTGGGCATCGCTGAACTGCTTGCACATGGTGGCCTTGGCCAGCAATTCGGCGGGTCCGACCATCCAGCCCACGCGCAAACCGGGACTCAGCACCTTGCTAAGCGAACCGCAATGCACCAGCAATTCGCGGCTGCCGGGCACGCTGGCGCTGAGGGCCAGCAAGCTGGGCGGCGGCGCTTCGCCGAAGTAGAGGTCGCCGTACGGGTCGTCTTCCACGATGAGCGTGTTGTGTTTCACCGCCATTTCCAGCACACGCTGGCGGCGCTCCAGGTTGAGCATGGCGCCGCTGGGGTTGCCAAAGGTGGGAATGAGGTAGACAAACTTGGGCTTGTGCTGCTCGATGAGCTTCTCCAGTGCATCGGTTTGCACGCCGTCGCCGTCAACCGGGGCGGTGATGAGTTCGGCGCCGTAGAGGCGGAAGCACTGGATGGTGGCGAGAAACGTGGGGCCTTCAACGATGACCTTGTCGCCGGGTGAGATCAGCGTCTTGCCAAGCAAATCGAGGGCCTGCTGGCTGCCGGTGGTGACGATGAGCTCCTCGGGTGCCAGGGCCTGGGTGCCCTTGCCCTTCATGAAACTGGCGATCTGCTCGCGAAGGGGCTGGTAGCCTTCGGTGGCGCCGTACTGCAAGGCCGCACCGGGTTCTTCGGTGAGCGCGGCGTTGACCGCTTCACGGATGCCATCCACATCAAACATCGCACTGTCCGGGAAACCACCGGCGAAGCTGATGATGCCGGGCTTGCCCAGCAGCTTGAAGAGTTCGCGGATGGCGGAGGTCTCGACGTTGTTCAGGCGGTCGGCGAAGGGCGTGGTGAAAGGCATGTCGGTGTCTCTTCGGGGATGTGAATGGGCAAAACGGCATTGTCGCCAATTCCGTTGCACGATTCCTGCGTGTTCCGCGCCTGGTGCCGTGCCAGGCCCTCGGGCGACGCTGAACACGTCTTCGTGGATGTGCGCGCCCGGCTGCGGGATGGGATGCAAGGCGCAAACCGCAGTGATACCGGGCGGTATCACGAGGATTTGCAACGCAGCAGACCGCCCGCAGCAGGGATGCGCGCGCCACGAAGACGCGTTCAGCGTTGCCCTAAACTCCCGCGCATGATGAAACCCGCCGCCATCGAGGCCTTCTTTGCCACCCTGCAAGCCGCCAACCCGCAGCCGCAGACCGAGCTGGAATACACCAGCGTGTTCGAACTGCTGGCCGCCGTGCTGCTCTCTGCGCAGGCGACCGACGTGGGGGTGAACAAGGCCACCCGTCTGTTGTTTCCGGTGGCCAACACCCCGCAGAAGATCCTGGCCTTGGGTCTGGACGGGCTGGAGAGCTACATCAAGACCATCGGCCTGTACCGAAGCAAGGCCAAACACCTGATGCAGACCTGCCGCATGCTGGTGGACCAGCACGGTGGCGAAGTGCCCGGCACGCGCGAAGCCCTGGAAGCCCTGCCCGGCGTGGGCCGCAAGACCGCCAACGTGGTGCTCAATGTGGCCTTCGGGCAGCCGACCATGGCGGTGGACACACACATCTTCCGGGTGAGCAACCGCACCGGCCTGGCGGCGGGCAAAACACCGCTGGCGGTCGAAATCCAGCTCATGAAGCGCGTCCCGCCAGCTTACGCGGTGGATTCGCACCACTGGTTGATCCTTCACGGGCGCTATGTGTGCCAGGCGCGCAAGCCCTTGTGCCCCCAATGCGCGGTCTGCGCCTACTGCGAGTTCAAGGACAAGACAAAGGCCTGAACAAGGGCCTTGAGCCTCACGGCTGCATCAAACCCTGCACCACTGGAAAACCCAGCGCCATCTGGGTGAGCGCGTGCAGCACCAACCCGACCAGCGCACCCACCAGCGTGCCGTTGATGCGGATGAACTGAAGATCACGGCCAATGTGGTTCTCCAGCACCTGGCTCATGTCGTGGGCATCCCAGGCCTCGACCCGTTGGGTCACGAAGGCCACCAGCGTGTCGCGGCTGGCGTCCAGCAGATGCAGCAGGGCCGCCTGGGCCTGCAAGTTGAGCCAGTCGCGCAGCTTCGCGTCGTTGACCAGCTGTTGCCCGGTCGATTGCACCACCGCGGCGATCCGGTCTGCCAACGGGCTGTCTGGTCGGGCGGCGTCTTCGCGCAGGGTGCCCATGAAGTCATGCCACCAGGCGTCGATCGGCACGGCCCAGCCCGGCTGTTCAAGCCACGCGTCGCGCCAGCCGGCCACCTTGGCACGCCATTCGGCGTCGGTCTGCAGGCGCTCGATGGAAGCCTGCATCCAGTCATCAAACCGGTGGCGCAACTCGTGGGCGGGATCCGCGGCCACGTCTGACAAGGTGCGGGTGAGCGCCGCCACCAGCTTGCGTGTGGCGAGTCGGGCAGCCATCTGGTCCAGCCCCACGTACTTGAGCTGTTTGAGTTCCAGTGCGATGGCGTCGGTGAGGCGCTCCTGCACGCTCTCCTGCTCGGCCCAGGTCGCCAGTTGGCGCAGCAGTCCGTCGAGCCACTGCTGGTGGTGGCCGTGCACCGTCAGCGCCGCCAGCGCCTGACCGCTCAGCACCGCCAGATCGGCCTCGCGCAGCATGCGCTGGGCGATTCGCGCCACCCATTGCCTGGCGGGTGTCTGGTCGAGTGCGTCAAGCAGCGCGGGCGTGGCCTGCTGCAGCCATCGCCCCACCTGTTGCGCCGATTCGAGCCTGCACAACCAGCGCCCCAGATCGCCCGCCATGTCCCAGCGGGCCAGCGCGCGCTGCACATGTTCGGCGGTCAGGAAGTGTTCGCCGAGGAAGCGGGCGAGTTGTGCTCCCAGACGGTCCTTGTTGGCCACGATGATGGCGGTGTGCGGAATGGGCAGACCCAGCGGATGGCGGAACAGCGCCACCACCGCGAACCAGTCCGCCAGTGCACCGATCATGGCGGCTTCGGCTGCAGCGGCCACGTAACCCCAGGCGCCATGGCGCGGCTCCAGCAGTGTGGCCACGGCGTACACCAGGGCCGCGAGCAGCAGCAGGCCCAGCGCAAGCGATTTCATGCGGGCCAGGCTGTAGGGCTCGCGAAGGGGTGAAACGGGAGACCGGCTTGTCATGTGGCAAGTGTGACCGCTGGCGGAGAGGCCAGTCAGGGGTTCACAGTGTCAGGCAGAGATGGCCACCGGGTTCAGGCGCATCGGCCGGCCACCCACTTGCGTCTTGAATCGGTCGGGCGCCATGCACAGCGAGGTACTGCACCGCGCGGATCACCCCCGCGTGGGTGACCCAGACGGCTTCTGGTCGGCCAGTCTTGCGCGTGTCGTTCAAGGCAGCAAAGACGCGATCAATCACCTGCTGGGTGCTCTCGGCGCCACCGAACCGGTGGTGGGCGAATTCGGCCATCCAGGCTTCGAACGCATGGCGAGGAATCGCATCCCAGCGTTGAAGCTCCCACTGCCCAAAGTCCATCTCGTTCAGCCGCGCATCGGTGCGCAGGGGCTCAAGATCGGGCCGGAGAAGTCGGACGGCCTCGGCCAGTTGTCTGGCCCGGCCCAGGCCGGACACCCAGAGCGGTGCAGTTTGAGGCACCAGGGGCGCCAGCGCTTCGGCCGCTGCCTGGGTGAGATCCGCATGCGCGGGCACATCCGATGCGCCGTAGCAAAGGCCGGGCGCCAGGTCAACGCGCGCATGGCGCAGCAGCCAGAGCTTCACACTCCCCCGCCCGCGAGCGAAGCTGGCAATGCGATGGCCAGCGCCAGCAGGAAACCCACTTCACTCACCTGCTGCGTGGCTCCCAGCCCGTCACCCGTAAAACCTTGCAGACGCCGCCTGAGCAGGCGCCACATCCAGGCCAACCCAATCAGCGCACCCAGGATCGCCTGCGACCAGGGCGCAGCAGGCAAGGCCCAGACCACCAGCGCCATGGCCACGGCCCACCAGAGCACACCGATCACCACGCCCGCGTTGCCAATGCGCTCGGCCAGGGGCTTGCTCTTGGACGTGGGCGTGTCCCCCACGTGTGGCAAGGTGCGAATGACGAACAGCGGCACCAGGCGCGAGGTCACGTGCCCGGCGAACAAGGCTGTGGCAGCCAGAATGGGATCGACCTGCGCCAGCAAAGCCAGCAACGCCACCTTGCTCAACAAAGCCAGCACCAGCGCCATGGCGCCATAGGTGCCGATACGCGAGTCCTTCATGATGTCCAGTGCGCGCTCCCGGTCCATGCTGCCACCCAGGCCATCGGCCAGATCGGCCAGGCCGTCTTCGTGGAAGGCGCCGGTGAGCAGCACGCCGAAAACGGTGCTGGCCATGGCCGCCACCCAGGGTCCGGCGGCCACCGCGGGCAAGACCTGCAACAGTCCAAACAACAGGGCTGCCGTGAGCCCGCCCACCAGCCAACCCACGCCGGGAAAGTGCGCGGCACTGGCCCGCAACATGGCCGGGCTGAAGCCCACCCACGCAGCGAGCCTTCCCGTCACCGGCACGCGCGTGAAAAACTGCAGTGCCAGCAGGTAGTGGCGAACAAACAGGACCCCCCTTTTGAGTCGCGGTGCGTTTTCCCCTGGGGGGGTCATCGCGTTGGGTCCGGCTGAACCGGTACCAAGGGGCTCCTGGGCAGGGGGTGTGGGCTGCACGGCGGGTGGGATCAGGCGGTCAGTGCGGCAACGGCCGGGGCTTCGTCTTGTCGCGACACGCCTGCCGACTCAAAGCTTGCCATTTCGCGCAGCAGTGCACAGGCACTCACCAGCAGCGGCCAGGCCAAAGCGGCCCCGGAGCCTTCGCCGAGACGCAAACCCAGCTCCAGCAGCGGATCTGCCCGCAGGTGCGCGAGCATGAGCGCATGGCCCCGCTCGCCCGAACGGTGAGCGAACACGCAGCGCTGCAGCACGTGCGGCTGCATGTGGCTGGCCACCAGCACCGCCGCACTGGCGATGAAGCCGTCCACCACAATCACCCGCCGCTCGGCGGCAGCGGCCAGCACGGCCCCCACCATGGTGGCGATCTCGAAACCACCAAAGGCAGCGAGAGCCTCAAGCGGCTGCCTGGCGTCCGGGTGGCGCGCCAGCACCTGGCGCAACACGGCGATCTTGCGCTGAACGGCATCGGCGTCCAGCCCGGTGCCGGCGCCGGTGCAGTCGGCCACCGCCAGGCCGGCCAGGCGTGCCAGCAACATGGATGCGGCCGAAGTGTTGCCAATGCCCATCTCGCCCAGCAACAGCGCGTTGCCCGGCAACTCGCGCACCAGAGCCGCGCCTGCTTCAAGCGCCTCGGTGCACTGCTCGGCGCTCATGGCCGGGCCATCCAGTGCATCGGCCGTGCCTGGCCCCTGCTTGCATACCACCAGCCCCGGTCGCGGGGCAAATTCGTGGGCCACGCCGCAGTCGACCACCGTCAGACCGATGCCGTGCTGGCGCGCCAGCACGCTCACGGCCGCGCCGCCAGCGAGGAAGTTCTCCACCATCTGCCAGGTCACGTCGCTGGGGAAGGCAGAGACGCCGCGAGCCGCCAGTCCGTGGTCGGCTGCGAAGACCACCAGTTGCGGCGCCTCCAGCACCGGCGACTCGGTCCCCAGGATCAGCCCGATGCGCTGGGCCAGCGCTTCGATGCGACCCAGAGACCCGACAGGCTTGGTCTTGTTGTCGAGCAAGTGCTGCAGGCGCGCAGCAAGTGCGGTGTGTTCAATATCTTCAATGACAGGCAATTCAAATGACATGGGAGCCTCCTCTGATCTCAGGGTTTTACAAGTTGGTCCAGCACGCCCGCATCGAAATGGGTTTCGATGAAATCGGCCAGACCGTCGAACACGTGGTCCATGTTGGGTGCAGTGGCACCAAACAGCGCTTGCAGCACGCGGGGGTCTTCAAAGAGACCGTGCAGGTACACACCCAGCACGTTGCCCTTGTTGCCCCCTTCGCAGCCATTGTCGGCCTGCCAAGCCAGCCCTGGCAACACCTCCACCGCCAGTTGACCACCGGCGGCCATGGCGGGGTGTTGCGAAGTGTGTCCATGGTGAATTTCGTAGCCAGTCACCTCTACGCCCGACAGCGCCGCCCAAGGGCCTGACAACGTGCCGAAGCGGGATTGGGCGTGACGCACGGTCTTCTGCAGTTCGAACTGCGTCACCAGCGGGAGCAGGCCCAGGCCAGGGGCGTTGCCGTCGATCTGGTGCGGGTCGATCAAGGCCTCGCCCAGCATTTGCAATCCACCGCACACCCCCATCACTGCCCCGCCAGCAGCGGCATGGTCCGTGACTGCACGGTCCAGGCCCTGTGCGCGCAGCCATTCCAGGTCGGCCGCTGTGGCCTTGCTACCGGGCAGCACGATCCAGTCGGCACCCACGCACTCGGCCGGCGTGCGGGCCCAGACCAGGCGCACGCCCGGCACGTTCTTCAATGGCTGGAATTCGTCAAGGTTGCTGATGCGCGGGTAGGCGATGACGGCGATGGTCTTTTGCACTGCACCAGAGGCACGGGTCTTGTCGTCGAACACGCCATCCTCTTCCGGCAAACCATGCTGCCACCACATGGGCAGGGTTGCGACCGTTGGTATGCCGGTGAGGTCCTGCAGCATCTGCGGTGCGGGCGCGAGCAGGCTGGCGTCACCGCGGAACTTGTTGAGCACGAAGCCGCGGATCAGTGTCTGTTCGTCGGCCGGGAGCAGCGCCCAGGTGCCATAGAGATGGGCAAAGGCCCCACCACGGTCGATATCGGTGACCAGCAGACAGCGCGCCTGGGCATGTCTGGCCACCCGCATGTTGACGATGTCGCTGCCGTGCAGGTTGATCTCGGCCGGCGAGCCCGCGCCTTCGATCACGACCACGTCGTTTTCGGCACGCAGCGCATCCAGTGCAGCGGCAATCTCCGGCCAAACGTGCAGACTGCGGCCGCGCCAGGGCATGTCGGAAAGGGTCAGGTTCACCTGTCCCAGCAGTACCACCTGGCTGCGTGTGTCGGCCTCGGGCTTGAGCAGCAGCGGGTTCATGCGCACATCGGGTTCGGCGTTGGCGGCGAGCGATTGAAAGTACTGAGCGCTGCCAATTTCTGCCCCCACGCTCCACCGCTGACGCGGGTCGCTGCCCCCCTGGGGGGCTGTTTCGCCTTGGGGCGGCCCGGCGGCGAAACGGTCTTCCACCGTGGGTCCCTTCACCACACGAGCGTTGTTGCTCATGTTCTGCGCCTTGAACGGCGCGACTTTCAAACCCTGGCGCGCGTAGTACCGACACAGCGCCGTCGTCACCCAGCTCTTGCCGGCGCCACTGGTGGTGCCCAGTACCATCACGCAAACAGCGGTCACAGGACGCCCTTCGCGGGTGTCGGTGAAAGCGAGCTGGTCTGGAAAGGGCCCGTCGCTGCGATCATGTGACGCGCTCCTTCCGCCGTATCAGGGCGGCCCTCAAGGCCCCTTGTGCCTCAGGTGACTGCACGCTCAGGCGCCAGTAGCCGGGCAGGCCCAGCGTCCGGGTGTCGCGCAGCTTCACACCATGTTCACGCAAGGTGTCTTCGTCGACGGGCGTGGGCGCCGTGGCGGAGAAATAGTTGGTCACGCTGGGCAGGCATTCCCACCCCAATTGCTCCAGCAAGCTCAACTGCTGCTGTTTCCACGCGCTGAGCCGATGCCGGCTCCAGATCAGCCACTGCTGGGCCTCGACGCCCGTCCAGGCATGCAGCATCGCCACGCCGTGCGCACCCAGCGGCCACGAAGCCGCCATGTCTTCCAGTTCGCGCACCATGGTCGCGCTTTGCAACGGCGCGATGGCGTACGCGCCGCGCACGCCGGTGAGGCCCATGGCCTTGTTGGGCGACCAGAGTTGCCAGATCGCATCCAGTTCGGCTCTGGTAAAGCTGCACTGACCGGCCAGACGCAAGGGTTCGTAAGCCCGGTCGATCACGACAGTGCGACCCTGCACAGCGGCTTGGACACACTGGCTTTCGGCGACACCCAGCGGGCTGGACGGCTCGCACAACCACACCAGATCGGCCTGCTCCGCGTCGTCAACCTGATGCAGGCGCCAGGCTTGCGCGGCGAGCGCATAGTCGCCATAAGCGAGTGCCGGTTGCCAGAAGCGGCGCGCGCCGGCCCGGAATGCGCAGGCAGTGATACGCGAGATCAGTTCGCTGGCACTGGTGCCGACCACGATACGGCGAAAGTCCACCTGATGGAACAAAGCCAGAGCTTCCCTCAGTGCCGTGTAGCGCGGGTCTGGGTAGTGAGCGGCGTCGGCGCGTCGCACGGATTCCAGCACCACCGGGCATGGGCCGCAGGCGTTGGCGTTGGTGGAGAAGTCCCATCGGGGCACGCCATTGGCATCCGTTCCGCCGTGTTCACGCATCATGAATAGTGTCTCCAACCATTGAACAGTGCAGCCACACAGGCGAAAGCGGCCAACCCCGCGACCACGCGGGCACTCAGGTGCAGCGCCTGCGCCGTGTCAGCAAGTGTCGGGCTGCGGCCCGTCGGATGCAAGATGTACACGCCGGGTTTGGCCAGCCGCACGTTCAGGGCCAGGGCCATGGCGGCCATCGGCCACCCGCCATTGGGCGATGGGGTCAACCCGGCCTGGGCCGGCAAGTGGCGCAGTCGCTGCCGGGCAGTCGGCACGGCCAGCAGGGCCGCCGTGAGGCGGGCGGGCAACCAGGACAAGACATCGTCTGCCCGCGCGGCCCATTTGCCAGCCCAGGTCCAGTCGCGTCCGTTGCGCTCGCCTGGGTAGCCCCACATGGCGTCGGCGGTGTTGGCGAATCTGTAGAGCGCGGCGCCGGGCAAGCCTGCCACGGCGAACCAGAACAAGGGGGCCACCACCGAGTCGTTCAGGTTCTCAGCCAGGGTCTCGATCGCGCTCTCGCGCACCGCTGCTTCGCCGAGATGGCTCACGTCTCGGCTGACCAGCCAGGAGAGCCGTTCGCGCCCCGCTGGCAGCGACTCGGCCAGGGCCGTTTCCACGGCCCGCACCTCGTCCCGCAACATGCGCCACGACAGCATGGGCTTGAGCAGCACGCCCAGCGCGAGCGCCTGCGCCCACCATGGCCAGCCGGTCATGAGCCAGGCAGCCACAACGGCCAGCGACACGCAGAACACCAAGCCAAGGCACCATGCAAGCCCACCCAGAATGAAGCTCAAGGCCGGGCGCTTGTGCGCCTCGTCCACCAGCGGTGCGATGCGCCGCCCCATGAAGGACAGGTAGTGCCCCATGGCCACCACCGGGTGGCAGCGCGCGGGCGGTTCGCCGAATGCGCGGTCCAGCGCCAAGGCCACGAGCACCGCCAGTGGCGCAGCGATGGTGGACGGCCAGAACTCAGGCATGGTGGAGCGGCATCAGGCCCGGCGCGCTTGAAGGCCCAGCTTGGCGAGCAGGCCCATGTCGGCCGCCACGTCGGGGTTGCCGGTGGTGAGCAGCTTCTCGCCGTAGAAGATGGAATTGGCGCCCGCCAGAAAGCACAAGGCCTGCACGGCTTCGCTCATCTGCTGACGGCCGGCGGACAGGCGCACCCGCGCACGCGGCATGGTGATGCGGGCCACGGCGATGGTGCGCACGAACTCCAGGGGGTCCAGGTCGGGCTGGTCGGCCAGGGGCGTACCGGCCACCTTCACCAGATGGTTGATGGGCACCGACTCCGGGTAGTCTGGGGCGAGGTTGGCGAGCTGCGCCACCAACGCGGCGCGCTGCAACCGCGATTCACCCATGCCCACGATGCCACCACAGCAGACCTTCACACCTGCGCCGCGCACGCGCTCCAGGGTGTCGAGCCGGTCCTGGTAGTCGCGGGTGGTGATGATCTCGCCGTAGAAGTCGGGGGCGCTGTCCAGGTTGTGGTTGTAGTAGTCCAGTCCGGCCTCGCGCAGGGTTTCGGCATGACCTTCGTTCAACATACCCAGGGTGGCGCAGGCCTCCAGCCCCTCTTCCTTCACGGCGCGCACCAGTTCGGCCACGGCGTCCACATCGCGGTCTTTGGGTGCGCGCCAAGCCGCCCCCATGCAAAAGCGTGTGGCACCGGCCTGCTTCGCGCGCTGGGCGGCTTCGCGCACGGCGTCCACGCCCATCAGCTTGCCGGCGGTCAGGCCGGTGTCGAAGTGCACCGACTGCGGGCAATAGCCGCAGTCTTCAGGGCAACCACCGGTTTTCACCGACAGCAGCGTGGCCAGCTCCACCTCGCGGGGGTTGAAGTGCTCGCGGTGCACGGTCTGGGCTTGGTACAGCAGGTCCGCGAACGGCAGATCGAACAGGGCCTGAATGGCTTCCACGCTCCAGGCGCCCGTGTCGGGCGCAGGCTTGGGCGCGGCGTGGAAATGCAGCGGTTGCACGGTGGTGGCGGATCGAGATGGGGTGTGAGTGGTCATTTTTGAGCTCCTGTGATGGTCTGGATTTTGCCCGTCTCCGGGGCTGTGCCTTCGTTTCGGGTGGATGCCAGACTGGGCGGCAGCCGCGCCAGGATGCCGCTACGCAGGCGCGCTGGCCTTTCGTTGCGAACGAGGTTGCCGTCGTTCGCGGCGGCGTGCATGGTCGCACAGTCCAGCACGTGCAGGGCGGTTTCAAGATCCGGCACCAGGTCGCCAAACAGGTAGGTGTGTTTGCCTGGCGCCTGGAAGGCGACCGAACAGCTGCGGGAACAACTGCTCAGGCACGCCATCCCGCGCACCCGCACATGGGCCCAACGCTCATCGTGCAGCAACAGCTGCGTTTGCACGGCTTCGAACAATTCGGCACCCGCGGCCGGCAGGTCGAGCGAGGCGCCCGGCGGGCGGCACGTCGTGCAGATGATCACTTCGGTGGTGGGGGGTAAAACGGGTGCAGACATCGGGTTCAGGAGGTGATTCCAATAGGGCGGTATTCGGCCTGCCAACGTTCGGCCCAGGCGGCGCAGCGCCCTAGGGAGCGCGGGGGATCGTCGAAATCCACGATGACGATGTGGTCCGGGGCCAGGGGAGCCGCGGGTTGTTCAAGCGTGCGGCCATCGGTAAGCAGCCACAGGTGCGCGGCGCCGCTGCCGCCGCCTTTTTTTTTCACCATTCGCAGCAGGCGCTCGGCCTCTTTCAGGCAGGCCGCCAGCGGCGTGCCACCGCCGCCGCCCACAGGACGCACACGGGCGCTGCCCGCCGTGCGTGCCGGCCCTGGCGGCAACAGCAGTTCCACTCCCTGGCCGCCGAAGCACAGCAACGCCACATCGTCGCCCGCGCGCGCCGCCTGTTCGATCAGGTGTGCGGCATAGCCCTTGGCGCGGGCCAGGCGCCCGCCGTTGCGCATGGAGCCCGAGATGTCGAGCGCGATCAGGTGCAAGCTCGCCACGCGCGCGCTCAACGGGCGATGGCGCAGATGGGAAGCGGCCAACCGCTGAGGCCCCTTGGCCAGCAGCGTGCGCACCCAGTCAATGCCCGCGCCTGAGGTCTCGGCTGGACGAGGCACGTGGCGGGTGAGGCCGAGTCGCGGGGGACGAGTCGGGGTCTGCCACCGCCAGTTGCCTTGCGCTGTGGCAGCGCGCGGACTGGGGTGGCTCATGCTTTTTTTGGGGGCCATACCCCCGTGGCTGCGAACCGCACCATGCCTTGTGACTGCGGAGGCAGCGCGCCCCAATCGCCTTCAGACGTGGGCTGCTGTTCCGCAGCCCGCTGCCCGTCTGCGGGCGCGGGTGAGGGTCGATTGGCCGGTGGCTGCGCTGCGTCTGGCGAGCGGCGGTGTGCCAAAGCCAGTTCGGCCACGGCGTCCACGTCTTCCACGCGCACGCTGCCGCGTTGTTCCAGCGCGGCCAGCGCGCGCGCCGCGCGCAGCATCACCAGATCGGCGCGGATGCCATCGACACCAGCGGTCAGCGCCAGTTGCGCGGCGTGCTGCACCACGGCGTCCGGCCAGTGCAGGTCGTTCAGGGCTTCACGGCCCTCCATGATGGCGGCCACCAGCAGCGCCTGTTTCTTGGCTTGTCGAGCCAGCAACGCCTGGGGGTCGTGATCAAAGGCCAGGCGTGCTCGCACGATGGCTTGGCGTTGCTCGGCGTCGACCGGGTTCTCGAGCGTCACCGAGAGACCAAAACGGTCCAGCAGCTGGGGCCGAAGCTCGCCCTCTTCCGGGTTCATGGTGCCCACGAGCACGAATCGCGCGGCGTGCTGGCGCGACACACCATCGCGCTCCACGGTGTTCAGGCCACTGGCGGCCACGTCGAGCAGCGCATCCACCAGCGCATCGGGCAACAGATTCACTTCGTCCACATACAGCACGCCGCCATGCGCGCGCGCCACCATTCCTGGTGCCAGCCGCACCTGACCATCGCGCAGCACGTCTTCGATGTTCAGCGTGCCCACCAGTTGCTCCAGGCTCGCCGCCAGCGGAAGCGTGACGAAGGGCGCCTGCGGCAGCAACGCGGCCAGCGCGCGCGCCGATGTGGATTTGGCCGTGCCGCGCGGGCCGCTGATGAGCACACCGCCCATGCCGGGGTCGATGGCGGCGAGCAGCAGCGCGCGCTGCAGCGGCTCATGCCCAACCAGCGCGGTGAACGGAAAGGCCGCGCTGGCGGCCGCGTGCAGTTCGGGAACGGTGGTGTTCATGACAAGGGTCCTTGTTCTTCCAACGAGTGTTCGAGCGCCAGCAGGTGGTGGGTGATGCGTTCGCGGTGCTCGCCAGGCTCGCCCCACAGGCCTCGCTGCATCGTTTCCAGCAAGCGCTCGCCGATGCTGCGCAGGGCCAGCGGGTTGTGTTGTTGCAGGAAGTCGCGGGTGGCGTCGTCGTGCAGGTAGGCGTCTGCCACCAGGGCGTACTGGTGGTCGCCCACCACGCCGGTGGTGGCGTCGAAGGCGAAGAGATAGTCCACGGTGGCGGCGATCTCGAATGCGCCCTTGTAGCCGTGGCGTTTCACGCCATCAATCCATTTCGGGTTGACCGCACGCGCGCGCACCACGCGCGCCACCTCTTCGCTCAAGGTGCGCACACGCGGCGCACCGGGGGTGCTGAAGTCGCCGTGGTAGAGCGCGGCGGGCGCACCCGCCAGGTGCTGCACGGCCGAGGCCATGCCGCCCTGGAACTGGTAGTAGTCGTCGGAATCCAGGATGTCGTGCTCGCGGTTGTCCTGGTTGTGCAGCACCGCTTCCACCTGCGCCAGGCGCTGCTCGAAGGTCTGGCGGGCGGCCGTGCCGTGACCATCCTGCCCGTAGGCGAACGCACCGGCGCGCAGGTAGGCCTGGGCCAGGTCGGCGTGTTCGTTCCAGCGCCCACTGGACATCAATTCCTGCAGCCCCGCACCGTAGCCACCCGGCCGAGGGCCGAACACGCGCCAGGTGGCTTGTCGCTGTGCGGCCACTGCTTCGACGCCCTGTGCCACGGCCTCGGCGGCTTCGCGCCGCACCCGTGCGCGGATGGGGTTCACGTCGTCCGGCTCGTCGTCTTCAGGAATCGCGGCCACGGCGCGCACCGCCGTGTCGAACAGGTCGATCACGTTAGGAAAGGCGTCGCGGAAGAAGCCGGAGACGCGCAAGGTCACGTCGATGCGCGGTCGGTTTTTGATGGCCATGGGCAGGACTTCGATGTCCACCACGCGGTGGCTACCCGGTGCCCATTTGGGCCGCACGCCCAACAATGCGAACGCCTGGCCGATGTCTTCGCCACCGGTGCGCATGGTGCTGGTGCCCCAGACCGACAGGCCGATCGCAGCCGGAAAGCAGCCGTGGTCCTGCAGGTGGCGCTCGATCACCCGGTCGGCGGCCAGGGCGCCCATGGCGTAGGCGGTGGGCGTGGGCACGGCGCGGGTGTCCACCGAATAGAAATTGCGCCCGGTGGGCAACACGTCGGGCCTGCCGCGCGAGGGCGCGCCACTGGGGCCGGACGGCACAAAACGGCCGGACAGGCCGCGCAGGAGCTGCCCCATTTCATTCGGACCACAGGCGTCAAGCCGGGGTGCGAGGGTCTGGCGCATGCGGTGGATCACCGGCGCGGTGCGCGGCCAGACCTGCTCGTCGAGCGGCGCTGCATCCTTGCTCAGATGAGCCTCCACGAGCGCGGTGGCCAACAACTCCAGGCGTTCGCGCGTGTGGCCAGCGTGGCGCCAGGGGTCGTCGCTCAATGCCTTCAGCACCTCAGGGCGCGGCCCTGTCCACGCTTCCGCCCACTCAAGGCTGAGCGGATCAAAACCATCAAGGCCCAGGTCGCTCGCCATCGCCACCAGCAAGCTGCCCTGCCCCGCCGCCTGGCCACCAGGAAAGCGCGCCAGCGCCACCAAGGTATCGGTGCGTTGGCGGCCTTGCGGTGACTGGCCCAGGATGTGCAGGCCGTCGCGGATCTGCGATTCCTTGATTTCGCACAGGTAGGCATCGAGCCGGGCCAGCAGTTGCTCGCGTTCTTCGTCGGTGGCCGGTGGTTGGAAGCCCAGCTCTTTGTGCAATTGATGTTTCAGCACCTGCTGCAGGATGCTTTCGCGCAGCAGCCTGGCGCGGCGCGGGTCCAGCGAGAGCGCCTCGTAGTACTCGTCCATCTGGCGCTCGAGTTCCTGCAGCGGACCGTAGGTCTCGGCGCGCGTGAGGGCCGGCATGAGGTGATCGATGATCACCGCCTGCGTGCGGCGCTTGGCCTGGCTGCCTTCGCCCGGGTCGTTCACGATGAAGGGGTACAGGTGCGGCAAGGGGCCCAGGATGGCATCGGGCCAGCAGGCAGCGCCCAGCGCCACGCTCTTGCCCGGCAGCCATTCCAGATTGCCGTGTTTGCCCACGTGCACCACCGCGTCCACTTTGAGGACGCGCCGCAGCCAGAAGTAAAACGCCAGGTAGCCGTGCGTGGGCACCAGATCGGCGTCGTGGTAGGTGGCCACCAGGTCCAGATCGCGACCGCGCGCGGGCTGTATGCCCACGAACACCTGGCCCACGCGCAGGCCCGACACCATGAAGCGGCCACTGCGCATCATCGGGTCATGTTCAGGCGGTCCCCACAGGGCGTTCACTGCCTGCTGACTTTCTGGCGGCAAGGCGTGGAAGTCGGCCAGGTAGTCGGCCATGGCCAAGCTCTGGCCGGCGGGCCGGTGATCGTTCGCGTCGAGGTTGTTGGTGACGCCATTTTGGAGTTGCACCATCAGCGCGTCGCTGTCTGGCGGAAGTTCACCCGTGTTGTAGCTCGCATCGCGCAAGGCGTGCAGGATGTTCAGGGTGGAGGCCGGCGTGTCGAGTCCCACACCGTTGGCCAGGCGTGCGTCATCGTTGGGGTAGTTGGCGAGGATGAGCGCGATTCGCTTGTCTGCGTTCGGCTTCTCGCGCAACACGCACCAGCGGCGCGCCAGCTCGGCCACGAAGCGGATGCGTTCGGGCTCGGGCTGGTAGCGCACCACGTCCACCTCGGTGCGATCACAGCGCCAGGCCAGACCTTTGAAGCTGATGGCGCGCGTACCGATGCGGCCATCCACCTCGGGCAGCACCACCTGCATGGCCAGGTCGCGCGGTGCCAGGCCGTGCGGATCGGCCTGCCATTGCTCCATCGAGCAACCGGCGGTGATGAGCTGCAGCACTGGCGCGTCGCCGGCCAACGGTTCGCTTTCGGGAGCCTCGTCTCCTCCGTCGAGCGAGGCGATGGCAAAGCTGGTGGCGTTGATCACCACGCCCACGCGGTGTTCAGCGGCAATGGCCTGCAGCGTGGCCAAGCTGGTCTGGTTCTTCAGCGAGTCCACCGCCACCGCCAGCGCGTTGAGGCCGGCATCAGCCAGCGCGGCCAGCATGACGTCGAACACGGCTGTGTTGCCAGCCTGCAGGTGCGCCCGATAGAACACCAGCAACGCAGTCGGCGCGCCCACGCGCCAGGTTGTGGCGGCGGCCGGGCTGTAAGGTATCACCGGTGGCAAGGGCAGCGGCGGCGGTGGCCGTTGCCCCAGGCCAAAGGCCGCGTGACCGATGAGCGAGAAGAAAGCCAGCGCGTTCTCACGCCCACCTTCGCGCAGGCAGCGCCAAAGCCGGTCGCAGTCTTCGGGCAGTGCGGTGCTGCGCATCAGCAGCTGCGGGTCTTGCACGTTGTCGCCAGAGAACAGCGCCAGCCACTGGCCGTGCTTCGCGGCGAGTGAGGTCGCCTGCTCTACCACGTAGGCCCAGTCGCTGGGGGTGCCCAGGTGGTCGATCACCACCACGCGGGCGTGGCGCAACACATCGTCCACGTACATGTCGGTGGAGGCGGGCTGGCGCAGCCACATCAGGTTGGCGAGCCTCACCGTAGGAAAGTCTTCACCCAGGCTCGCTACCGCATCGGCCAGCAGCGAGAGCGTGGTGTCTGCCGCGCTCAGCACCACGATGTCGCCCGGCGTCTGCGCCACGCGCACCACGCCCTGCCCGCCGTCTTCGACGTGGCCACCCGGGCGTGTGCTGAGCAGGTGCATGGGCTTCAGGCGGTGGCGGTGTCGGCGAGCAGCGCGGCTTGAAGCGCGTTCTGCAGGGCGGCGGCATCGAGGTGGTCACCGATCAGCACCAGCCGCGTGCTTCGCGCTTCGTCTCCACGCCAGGCGCGGTCGAAGTGGCTGTCGAAGCGCTGGCCCACACCCTGCACCACCAGGCGCATGGCCGCGCCGGGCAAGGCCACGAAGCCCTTTACGCGGTAGATCTCGTGCTGCTGCACCAGAGCAGCCAGCGCATCCAGCAGACACTGGCGGTCTGCCACGTTCAGCGTGATCGAGACCGAATCGAAGGCGTCGTGGTCGTGGTCCTCTTCTTCGTCATGATGGGTCTTGCGCTGGTCGATGGCGTCTTCCACCGCGCGCTCCAGGCCCAGCAACACACCCAGATCCAGCCGGCCGTGCTGCGCGTGCACCAGCTTCACGCCAGCGGGTGTCTCCTTGCGGATGAGGGTCTCCACTTCGGTCAGTGTGGCGGCGTCCATGCCATCGGTCTTGTTCACCACGACCAGATCGGCGGTGGCCAGTTGGTCTTCAAACAGTTCGGCCAATGGCGATTCGTGGTCCAGGTTGTCGTCGGCACGGCGTTGCGCGTCCACCGCCACGGGGTCGTCGGCGAAGGTGCCGGCGGCCACGGCCGGAGCGTCCACCACGGTGATCACCGCGTCCACCGTGAAGGTGTTGCGCAACGCGGGCCATTGGAAGGCCTGCACCAGCGGCTTGGGCAGGGCCAGGCCCGAGGTTTCGATGACCAGGTGGTCGATCTGGTCGCGCCACGCGGCGAGCTGCTCCATCACCGGCGCGAACTCTTCCTGCACCGTGCAGCACAGGCAGCCGTTGGCGAGTTCAAACAGTTGCCCGTTCTCTTCACCGTTTTCGTCGCAGCCAATGCCGCAGCCACGCAGCAGTTCACCATCGATGCCCAGTTCGCCGAATTCGTTGACGATGACGGCAATGCGCCGGCCCTGCGCGTGGGTGAGCAGGTGGCGCAGCAGCGTGGTCTTGCCGGCGCCCAGGAAGCCGGTGACGATGGTGGCGGGGATCTTGCGGGTTTGCATCAGGTGGCCTCGAAATGAAAAGGTGTCGTTTGTTCAATGCGTCAACGGTGGCAACGCCAGCAGGCAGTCCACCAGCATGTGTGCGGCTTCGCCCAGTCGGGGACCGGGACGAGACAACAGGTCCATGCGCTCGGTGTCCAGCCGGCAGACCTGCTGCCGACGCAGCGCCGGTAAGCCGACCCAGGCGGGCCGGTCGGCGATGCTGGCAAGCGTGCTCATCGGGCCGATGATCAGATCGGGCGAGCGGCGCACCACCATCTCGGGGTTGACGCGCGGGAACAAACCCTGCTCACCGCTCACGATGTTGACCAACCCCAGCCGCGCCACGGTCTCGCCGATGAAGCTCTTGGCGCTGGCCGCCGTGGGGCCGATGCCGACTTCCACGTACACGCTGCGTCCACGCAGCGCCGCAAGCACGCGGCGCGACGCAGCGTCCAGCTCGCTCTCGATGCGCTGCACCAGTTCGGCAGCGCGCGCCTGTTCCCCGAGCGAATCGCCCAGCGACAGCAGCATGCGTTTCAGGTCGGCATGGGTGCGTGCATCGAACACCTGCACCGGCACCCCCAGCGAGGTCAGGCGCTCGCCCGCGCGGCTGCGCGGCCCCAGCAGCACCATGTCGGGCCGCAGGGCCACGATGTGCTCAATCTGCGCATCCTGCAGACCGCCCACCTTGGGCAGCTTGCCCACCCCACCCGGCCAGGTGGAGTGGCGATCGGTGCCCACCAGTTGAGCGCAATGCCCCAGCGCACACACGGCCTCGGTGAGTGAGGGCGAGAGCGTGACGATGCGGTGTTGGGCGTGAGCAGGCACCGCAGCAAAGCAGCTCAACAAGCCCAGCGCGGCCAACGCAGGCACCGACGCCTGAAGCGGTCGCGTCAAGGGGTATCGCGGAACCGGCTTGGCCGGGCCGCTGATACCGCCCCCTTGCAGGGGGACACGCGAAGCGTGGCGGGGGTGGTTCAATCTTCTATCCCGCGCTGCGCCGGCACACCCGCCTTGAAATGATGCTTGATCAGCGTCATCTCCGTCACCGTGTCGGCCAGCTCCACCAGCTCGGCAGGCGCACCGCGCCCGGTGAGCACCACATGGACGTGGGGCGGTCGCTCTCGCAGGCAGGTGAGCACGGCATCCAGCGGCACCCAGCCGTAGCGCAGCGGGTACATGATTTCGTCGAGCACCACCATGAAGTGTTCGCCCGCACGGATCGTGGCTTCGGCCTTGGCCCAGCCCGCCAGGGCCAGCTCGGCGGAATGATCGAGATCGCGGCTCTTCCAGCTGAAGCCATCGCCCAGGCCTTCGATGGGAATGCCCAGTTGTTCGAACAGCCGGTGTTCACCAAAGCGCGCCGAAGGCACCTTCATGAACTGGTAGACCTTGACCGCCTTGCCACGGCCATGCGCGCGCAAGGCCAGGCCAAAGGCGGCGGTGCTCTTGCCCTTTCCGGTGCCGGTGTGCACGAGCACCAGGCCGCGTCGTTCGCCTTGCGGTTTGGGGGTGTCGCGCAACACCGGAGGTGCTTCGATTTCCATGCTCGCGCCCTCCTCAGGCCGCGCTGTAGAGGCGGCGCTCCACCAGCGTCGAGCCCTTGAGGCGGTGCAGTGTCTTGGCGATGGCCAGCACACCCAGGTCGATCAGCGGCTCCAGCAGCACGACCGTCATGTAGGCCGCCCCGAAGGTACCGATGCTGGCGAGGTTCTCCGCACCCATGCCCTGACCATACAAAGCCCAGAAGCCCACCCACATCACGATGCCACCCTGGTAGGTCAGCGAGAGCTTGAGCGCTTGCGCGTAGCGGATGTCAACGTAGGCCACGGCATCGGGAATGACCTTGCGTGCCAGGGTAGCCGTGGCGAACAGCGGCACCAGCAGCGTGGTGACGTTCATGGCGTACTGCGGCAAGTCATCGGGAGCAAAGAACAGGCCCTGGATCAGCAGACCACCGGCCAGACCGAAGGCAGCCGGCCCCGCACCCAACACCAGCAACAAGGTCGAACCCAGGATGAAGTGCACTTCGGACACGCCCACCGGGTGGGTCGGCAGCACTTCAAAAAAGCCGAACACCAGGACCGCCGCGATGACCGCGCGCAGCACCACGGCCGCGACGCCCTCCTTCTTCACAGTGTCCAGCGCCAGCTTGGCCGCGTAGCCGAAGGCCGCGGTGGCCGTGGCGTAGCTCAGGAATATCTTGGTGCTGTCGACCAGTCCGGGTTCAATGTGCATGGTTTCTCCTGAGGAAGTGCGTTGGGTAACAACGCGGGTTGAAAACGAGGAAAAAGAAAGCCATTCAGGTGTGCTCATGGCGGTGCGACCGCAGGGGGCGCACAGGGCAGCGCCACCCATTCATCACCCAACGGGTGGATCGCCACGCGGTGGTCAAACACCTGCTCCACCGCGCGGTGGGTAAGAACGTCGTCGCAGGCGCCCTGGTGGCACACGCGGCCCTGGGCCATCACCACCATCTGGTCGGCGTGCAGCGCCATGCCGATCTCGTGCAGCACACTCACCACGGTCCTGCCCTGCGCCACCAGTTCGCGCACCAGCAGCAACCAGTCGGCCTGGTGCGGCGGGTCCAGGTTGGCCAAGGGTTCGTCCATCAGCATCACATCGGCCTGCACCGCCAGCAAGCGCGCCAGCAGCACACGCTGTCGCTCACCGCCGGAGAGTGCGCCCAGGGGTCGTTCGCGCCAGTCCCAGGCCTGGGTAGCGCGCAAGGCCTGTTCCACGGCGACGCGGTCGGCTCCCGACGGCGCCGCCAGCCAGGCCTGGTGCGGCAGTCGGCCCAGCATGGCCACGTCCCACACGCTGAGATCGTCTGCGCCGGCTTCGCCTTGCCCCAGCCAGGCCAGGCAGCGTGCGCGTTCGCGACCACGCCATTGCCCCAAGGGTCGGTCCATCAGGTGTACATCGCCGGTGTGCGGCAACAGGCCGGCCAAGGCCTTGAGCAAGGTGGATTTACCGGCGCCGTTGGGACCCACGATGCTGGTCCACTGCCCTGCGGCCAGATTCACGTCAATGCCGTGCAGCACCATCACGCCGCCCAGCGCCACACCAATGCCCGTGGCTTGCAGTGCCTGCGTCATTCCCAAAACCCCCGTGCGGCGCTCACAGCCCACCTCCAGGCCGGCGGCGCCGGTGCATCAGCCAGAGCAGATAGCTGCCGCCCAGCACCGCGGTGAGCACGCCCACGGGCAGCTCCTGCGGCGCGATCACCCAGCGCGCCAGCACGTCTGCGGCCATCAGCAGCAGGCCGCCCATCAACGCACTGAGCACCAGCAGCCTGCCATGCGTGGTCTTCACGATGGAGCGCACCAGGTGCGGCGAGGCCAGACCCACAAACGCGATCAGGCCGGTTTGCGCCACGGCCGCACCCGTGGCCAGGGCCAGCACCGCCACCAGCACGCCACGCACGGCCAGCAGCGGCAGGCCGAGGCTGAGCGCCGTCGATTCCCCCAGCGCCAGCCCGTCCAGCACCCGCCCCAGCGATGCGGCCACCAGCAGGCTGCCGATCAACGCCGCCGCCATCACGCCACAGGCCGACCAACCCACGAAGCCCGTGCTGCCCAGCGAAAAACCCTGCATGGCCTGCAGCGTGTCGGGCTCGGCGATGGTCACCAGATCACGCACGGCGCCCAGCACCACGCCCACGATCACGCCGGCCAGCAGCAGACGCAGAGTGTGCTGCACGCCCTTGGCCAGCGCCAGCGTGAGCATCACGCCCAGCACTGCACCAGCGAACGCCGCGCCGGTCAGGCCCAGCCGCACCAGCCACTGCGTGGCAAACGGTGACGCGCCGAAGAAAGCCAGCACCAAAGCCACGCCCAGCGCCGCACCCGAAGCGCTGCCCAGAAGATAGGGATCAGCCAGCGGATTGCGGAACAGTCCCTGGGCCACCGACCCGGCCAGGCCGAGCAAGGCGCCCGCTACCCAGGCCCCCAAGGTTCGCGGTAGCCGGATGTCCCACAGGATCTGCCAGGCCACCGGGTCGGTTCGCGCGTTCAGCACACTGTCGAAACCGGTGCTGCCCACGCCCGCTCCCAGCGCCAGCACGGCGGCTGCCGCCAGCAGCAAGGCGCTGCCGAGCCAGAGGCTGTGGCGCGCGCCGCTCATGGCACACCTTTGTCGGCGATACACCGCGCCATGACCCTTGCGGCTTCGGCCATGCGAGGGCCTGGGCGCACCAGGACGTCGGACTCTTCCGGCGTGAAGACGCACAACCGCTGCTCACGCAAGGCGCGCATGCCGGCCCAGCCCGGTCGCTGCGCCATGCCGTTCACGTTGCGTGCGCCGATCATGATCAGATCCGGGTTGGCGCGCACCACGTATTCGGGGTTGATGCGCGGAAACGGACCGAGCGCGGGATCGACCACGTTTTGCACACCCAGGCGCGTCATCATCTCTCCAATGAAAGACCCCGCCCCGGCCGCATAGCCACCGGTGCTGACCTCGTAGTACACGCGCAAAGAGCGGGCGCTGGGCGGAAGCGACTGCGCCGCAGCGCTCACACCCGCCTCAATGGCGCGCCAGATGCGATCGGCGTCAGGTACCTCCAGCAACTGGCCCAGTTTTCCCATGACCCGCTGCGCGCCCACCGAGTTTTTCGGCTCCAGCGCCACCACCTTCAGCCCCAGCGCTTCCAGCCGCTGCACGCCACGCGAGGACGTGGCCATCAACACAACATCGGGCCTCAGCGCCACGATGGCCTCGATGTTGGGGTCGATGCCCCCGCCGGTCTTGAGCAGTGCCTGCACCGAAGCAGGAAAGTTCGAATAGCGGTCCACCCCCACCAGCCGGTGGCACTGGCCCAGTTCGCAAACCGTCTCCGTCAACGAAGGCAGCAGGGAGACAATGCGTTGCGGCGACTGCGCCAGCGTCACGGTCACACCCCGGTCGTCGATGATCTGCAAGCCAGCGGCCTGCAACACGCCCGCCCCCAACAGGCCCATGCACAGGCCGCACCACCGCAGGAACCCAACCCAAGCTTTCATGAGACGTCTTTCAAGGTCAGCGGCAAGCCGGCCGCCATCAAGGTGACACGCGCACACACGGTAGCCACCCGCTGGTTCAAGCCGCCCAGCGCGTCCACGAAAGCGCGCACATCGCGCCCCATGGGGATCACACCCAGACCAATCTCGTTGCTCACCAACACCACCGGCCCGTGCGCGTGCCCTATCGCGTTGCACAGCGCGAAGGTCGGCGCATCGGGATCGCCAGGGGCTCCTTCGGCCGGCATCATCAAGTTCGTCAACCACAAGGTGAGGCAGTCCACCACCACCAGCGTCTGCGACGCACTGTGTGCTTGCACGGCCTCGGCCAGGGCCAGCGGTTCTTCCACCGTGCGCATGCCCGGCACCCGCTCGGCCCGGTCGCGCCGGTGGCGCGCGATACGTTCGCGCATCTCGTCGTCCCAGGCCTGACCGGTGGCGACCATCACCGCGCGGTGTGCGGGCGATGCGTCTAGCCACTGGCGCGCGAGCAATTCGGCACGGCGGGACTTCCCGCTGCGCTGGCCGCCCAGGATGAGTTCACTGCGCACAGTCTCAGCCATGGGTCTTCATCCACTGGGTGACGATGCGGTGCATCTGCTCCACGCCGTCGGTAAGGGCCGCCGGCCCAGGTTGAAGGATGTCGGCCGACTTGATCTCGAACAGTTGCCCGGTTTTCAACGCAGCCACGTTTTCCCAGCCGGGGCGGGCCACCACCTTCTCGGGCCTGAACTTCTTGCCGCACCAGGAACCGATGATGATGTCGGGGTTGCGCCGCACGATCTCGGCGCCATCGGCAATGATGCGATCCTTGCCCAGCGACTGCTGCGCCAGCTCAGGGAAACAATCGTCGCCACCCGCCACATCCAACAGCTCGGACACCCAACGGATGCCGCTGATGTGCGGCTCGTCCCATTCTTCAAAAAACACGCGCGGACGGCGCTTGCCCGCCGCCACCAGCGCATCGACCACCTGACGCATCTCCTCCAGACGCACACGCCGGGCATCCATCCACGCCAGTCCGGCATCCGCACACCCCACCATGGCCGCCACCTGGTACAGCATGGAGAACACCTCTTCCACGCTGCGCTGGTTAAACACCGTCACCTGCACGCCCGCGCGCACCAGCGCTGCGGCTATATCGGCCTGCAGGTCAGAAAAACCAAACACGCAGTCCGGTTGCAGCGCCAGGATCTTGTCGATCTTGGCGGTCAGGAAGGCGCTCACCTTGGGCTTTTCATCGCGCGCCCGGCGCGGCCGCACGGTGTAGCCGGAGATGCCCACGATGCGGTGCTCCTGCCCCAGCAGGTAGAGCCACTCGGTGGTCTCTTCGGTCAGGCAGACGATGCGCTGCGGGCCCAGCGAGTGGTGCTTGTTCATGCAAGGGCCTCCGGTAAAAACAGCGAAGCCGCCGCTTCGGGGCTGGACGCAAACCAGGTGTGAAAGTAGCTGGCCCGCACCGACCCTTGCGCGTAAAGCGCCTCACCGTCGGACACCACCCTCGCCCGCGCCGGTACGGTCCGGGCCGCCGGCTGCAAGGACGTGTCGCACACAGAGTAGTGAAAGGTATGGCCACGCAACTCGCCTGCAGGCAGCGGGAGCCGGTGCGGCCCCAAAGCCGCCAGGCGTTTCTGCATGCGCACAGCACCAGGCAGCACACCCCAACCATCGTGGCGATGCCCCTCCGCATCCACCACCGCGTCGAACAACACCATCATGCCGCCGCATTCGGCCCATACCGGCTTGGCCGCCCCCACATGGACAGCCAGGCTTTCCCGACAGGTGTGGCTGTTCGCCAAAGCCGCACCATGCAGTTCCGGGTAGCCCCCCGGCAACCACACCGCATCGCAAGGTGGCACAGGTTCGTCGGCCAGCGGTGAAAAAAACACCAACCGTGCACCCAGCGCCTGCAAGGTGTCCAGATTGGCGGGATAGATAAAACAGAAAGCCGCATCTCGGGCCACCGCCACCGTGCGCCCTTTCAGCAGGGGTGCGACAGGCCCCGCAGGCAATGGGGGATCAAAGTCCACCGTCCATCGCGACAGTGCGGCCATGTCCATCTGCCCCAGTTCCGTGGTGGACAGTGCATGCGCAGCAGCGTCCAGCCGCGCCATGGCATCAGGCAATTCAGAAGCCACGGTCAAACCCAGGTGACGCTCGGGCAAGGTGAAACGCTCATCGCGCAGCACCGCCCCCAGCCAGGCAGACGCGGAACCCTCAGGTCCATCACGCAGCGCCGATTCCAGCATCTGCGCGTGGCGCTCCCCGGCCACCCGGTTCGCCAGCACACCGGCCCAGGGCATGCCCGCACGGAAGTGCTGCAACCCGAACGCCAGCGCACCAAAGGTGCCCGCCATGGCCGATGCGTCGATCACCGCCAGCACGGGCAACTGAAAACGCTGTGCCAGATCGGCCGCGCTGGGCTCGCCGTCGAACAGGCCCATCACCCCCTCCACCACGATCAGGTCCGCATCGACTGCAGCGGCATGCAGGCGCTCGCGGGCATCGGCCTCGCCCGTCATCCACAGGTCCAGGTTATGCACCGGGTGACCGGTGGCCAGCGCCAGCCAGTGCGGGTCGAGAAAGTCGGGCCCGCACTTGAACGCCCGCACCCTCCGCCCGGCGCGCGCGTGCAGCCGAGCCAGCGCTGCGGCCACGGTGGTCTTGCCCTGGCCAGACGCCGGAGCCGCCACCAGAACAGCCGGGCAGCGCGCACTCACCGCTTGGGCTTCCAGTCCAGCGTGAGGTAGGCGGCGCGACCGGGCTGGTTGTAGCCGCGCGCCGTCTCGTACACCTTGTCGGCCAGGTTGTTCAGCCGCAGGTTCAGCGACCAGTCCTTGCGCAATTGGTACGCCGCGTAAAGGTCCAGTGTGGCAAAGCCGGGCAGCGGCTCCGTGTTGGCTGCGTTGTTGAAGCGATCGGACACCGCCAGCAGCGAACCGCCCCAGGTCCAGGCGCCACGCTGGTGGTCCAAGGCCAGGGTCAGTGTTTCGTCGGCGCGGCGCTGCAGCTTGAGCTGATTGGCTTCGTTGCGTGCGTCCAGCAATTCCAGGTTCGCGTTCCAGGTCCAATTGCCCGCCGCACCGGTGTAGCCCAGCGACCAGCCTTCCATGCGGGCACGGGGCACGTTCAACACCACCGGCTGGGTGGTGATGAAGCCACGCACCCGGTTGTCGAAGCGGGTGAGCTTGACCTCGTGCAAACCCCGGCTGTAGGTCAACCCCACTTCGCTGTTCTTGCCACGCTCGGGCTGTGTCGTGGGGTTGCCGTTGAAGAAAGGCGACACGTAGTACAACGTGTTGAACGAAGGCATCTTGAACGAAGTGCCATAGGCCACGTGCGGCCGCCAGTGCGGCGTGATCTGGTAGCCGTAGCTGGCAAAGCCGGTGGTGGCGTCGCCGAACTGCGAGTTGCTGTCGCGCCGCAGGTTGGCCTGCCAGAAATGCGCGCCTGATTGACCATGCAAGCCCGCAAACACGGCGCGCGTGGTGCGGCTGTTCACGGCATAGGACTGCGTACCGGAAACCTCCTCGCGAATCGATTCGAGACCCACGATCACGTTGCCGGCGGCTGTGTTCAAGTCGTGCTGCAGGGTCGTCTGCGTCTGCGCGGTGTCGAACTGCCCGGTGTCAAAAGCCGTGAAGCTGGTGGAACGGTCTTCGCTGCGGGCGAGCTTGAGTTGTGTGCGCGAGTTGGCCGACCATTTCCGTTCCAGGCCCCAGCCGGCAATGCGCGTGGTGGTGTCCGTGCGCACATTGAAGTCGCCCAGGCCCTGGTCGTATTGGGACGTGCCATCGGCCTGGGTGAAATGAACGTTGGTCGACCAGCTGGGCGCAAAAGCCCAGCGCAGCGAGCCGGAAACGCTGTCCTGGTCGAAGCCGTCGTTGTCCGGGTTGTATCCACCAAAGGCCACGTTCGGGTTGGTCGCCGAAAAGCCGTCTTCGCGCACGGTGCCGAAGTTGAGGGCGTAGGTCAGCGTGTCGGTACCACCGCTGAGGCCACCGGTGGCGGCGCGGTGGCCAAAACTGCCCAGTGTGACGCTGGCGTTGGGGTGGAAGCCTTTGGACCCCTGCTTGGTGAACACCTGCACCACACCACCCACGGCATCGCTGCCATACAGCGCAGATGCGGGGCCCTTGAGCACTTCGATGCGCTCGACCATGCCCAGCGGAATGTTGTCAAGCGATGCCGAACCAGCCGTGGACGAGCCGTAGCGCACGCCGTCCACCAGCAGCAGCACGTGCCGGGATTCGGTGCCACGCACGAACAGGCCCGACTGCTTGCCCAAGCCACCGTTGGCCGACATTTGCAGCCCGGCTGATCGCGAAAGCACCTCGGACAATGTGCGGCCGGTGGATCTCTCCAGCGTGTCGGCTTCGATCACCACCACATCGCTCAGCAGGGCATCGGTACGGGTTTCGACACGCGTGGCGGTGACCACGGTTTCCTTGAGCAGGGCGACGGTTTCCGTCTGGGCGTGGGAAGGGAAAGCCGCCAGCAAGGCGAGCGGCAGCGCGGCAAGGTGCACGCGCGAAGACTTGTTTTTCATGAAAGAGAACCAGCTTGGGTGTCCTCACCGTCTTCCCCGACAGTGCATGGACGTCACGGAAGCGTGCCCGTTGCCGGACGCACTACCACCTTGTTGGCCGGTATCCGGGCTGACAGAACAACCTTCATCGCCTTCCCAGGGCACAGGCCTTCGACAAGGACTGCGATCCAGTGGCTGCGTGATGAAAGCGGAGCGAACCGAAAGGGTTTCGGGTCTCTCGTCTGCTTACCGTTGCGGGGGCAGCGCAGGTTAGGTCTGTTCGGGTGAACGCGACCCCCCTGCTTCCCGTTGAACTGCGGCATGTGAACCACACCGCGAGCACCAACGGCTGGCATTGTACGCCCGGCCATCGCGCGTCGACCCTACAATGAGCAAACTCAAGTGGTAACCATGGCCGACATCAAGCACCTTGACCAGATCGCCGAGCGGGTAGAACGCTTGCTGCTGCGCCATGAAGAACTCCAGCGCACCAATGCCCTGCTGCATGAACAGATCCAGGCCCTGCAAAGCGAGCGCGACACCCTTAAATCCCGCCTGAACGCCGCTCGCGCGCGCATCGACGCCTTGCTCGACCGGCTACCAGGCAGTCAAGGTGCTGCCGAGTCCGATCCCGTCGCCGACCCCAGCCGCCAGGAGCGCGCATGAACAAGCCCACCAGCAAGCAGGTTGAAGTTCAGATCATGGGACAGAGCTATCTGCTGGCCTGCCCAGTGGGTGGCGAATCGGCGCTGCTCGATGCCGTGGAGCGTGTGGACACCGCCATGTGCCGCATTCGCGACGCTGGCAAGGTCAAGGCACGCGACCGCATCGCTGTGCTGGCTTCTCTCAATCTCGCCTTCGAACTTTCGCAACGCGAAGCCGACAGTTTTCAGGCTTCGTCATTTGGTGGCGAAGCATCGCAGCTCGGTGATGCCGAAGACACCGACCCCGCCGTCCAGGCCCGGGTGGACGAGCTCATCCGCCGGCTCGACGGTACGCTCGGCTTAGACGGCCAGTTGCTCTGACCGGCGTTTGCAGCGCAGCCCTTCTTTTCCTGTTCAACTGCCGTCCGTCTGTCAGAGGTTTTTTCTGGACCAATGGTCCACACACCTCTTCGCGTGCACCTACAATTTGAACTGTCTGCAGTGCGCGCCGGGCTTTATATTTCCTTGAACCAATGCTCATAGAGCCCGGGCTTGGAACATCGCATGGTGGGTGTGAGCGTCTCGCGTCAGACGAACCCGAAGCCATGCTGACCTTGCCCACCTGAACCCCGGTTCAGGATGCCGGTCCGGTGGCACTTGCAGACACCCCTATTCCGCACACCCCCCTGCGCCGCTTCGCGGCTTCCCCCCTCTCCTGCGGGAGGGGGAACGCAGCCAGTAGCCCGGCGAAGCCGGTTCCACGGCTGCCCTGGACCGATTCCCCTTCCTGCATGTGGTCCTGGTGTTTGGCGGCAGCCCCACAGCCAAGCTGTTTCGTCGCCTGACGTGCTGGCTGCCTCAAGCTGAATCACATTCACGGACGCGCTGGACGGCCCACATCCCCGCGCACGCTTGCCGCTTGGCGTTCGGCCACAATCCCTCCATGATTTTTGAACCTCTGTTGATCGCTCAGCTGATCGTGCTGGGCCTGTGTACCGGCTTTCTGGCTGGCCTCTTGGGTATTGGTGGCGGCATGATCATGGTGCCGTTCATCTCGGCGATTCTGGCGGGCCGTGGCGTGCCGGTGGATCTCTCGGTCAAGATGGCCATCGCCACATCCATGGCCACCATCATCTTCACCTCCATCTCCAGCGTGCGCGCGCACCACCAGCGGGGCGCTGTGCGCTGGGACATTGCCAAGCGCCTTTCGCCCGGCATCGTGCTCGGCGCCGCTTTGGCCAGCCTGGGCGTGTTCGCCTTGCTCAAGGGCAGTTGGCTGGCGCTGTTCTTTGCGGCCTTTGTGAGCTTCTCTGCCACGCAAATGCTGATGGAACGCAAGCCCAAGGCCACCCGCACACTGCCCGGCACCGCTGGCCAGGTGGCAGCTGGCACCACCATCGGTTTTCTCTCTGGCCTGGTCGGCGCCGGGGGTGGTTTTGTGAGCGTGCCCTTCATGACCTGGTGCAACGTCACCATCCACAACGCCGTGGCCACCAGCGCCGCACTGGGCTTTCCCATTGCGCTGGCCAATGCGGTGGGCTATGCCATCTCTGGGCAGGGTGTGGCCGATCTGCCGCCGGGGTCGTTCGGCTACATCTTCATACCGGCCCTGGTGGTGATCGCCGTGTTCAGCGTGCTCATGGCGCCAGTGGGTGTGCGGGCGGCGCACGCCCTTCCGGTGAAATCACTGCGGCGGGTGTTTGCCGGAATTCTCTTCCTGCTGGCGGCCTACATGGCCTACAAAGGCTTGACCGCTTGAAGTGCCTTGATGTGCACTAATGTGGATCGAAGGCGAGACTTCAGCTCCTCAACGCCGTTCTGAATCTCGAGTACGCGCCCTTTAACCCAGCTTGCGGTCGGCCAGCACAATGCCGTCTTCGTCGGCATACAACCAGTCACCCGGCCTCACCCACACCCCCTGGATCTGCAACGCCACGTCACGTTGCCCTTCGGTGCGCCGCTCGGTGGGCATCGGTATCAAGGCCAGCGCCCTGATGCCCACATCGCACGCCGCTAGCTCTGCCGCATCGCGCACGCAGCCATTGACCACCACACCGGCCCAGCCATTGCGCGCTGCCGCAGCGGCCAGGTTGCCGCCCACCAGCGCACGGCGCAGCGAGCCCCCACCGTCCACCACCAGCACACGCCCTTCGCCCGGGCTCTCCACGGCCTGCTTCACTGGTGTGTTGTCTTCAAAGCATTTCACCGTGACCACTGCGCCGGCAAAACGCTGCCGGCCACCCATGCTCAGGAACACCGGTGGCAGCACCCGGAAGCGGCCGGAATCATCGCTCTTGTGCGCGTCGCACAGATCGCAAGTGGGCACGAAAGGGGTGAACTCAGGTGGGCTGGAAGTACTGGACGACATGGTCGATCTCACGAAGGATTAGATGTGTTTTGAAGAGGTTTGGCAGAAGGAAACGCAGAGGAAAAAACACCATCATAGGCAGTGAACCCCAGGCACCATGCGGGTGCCACGCACACAAGGCGCGCAGAAGTGTTGTTTTCCGTGCCACAAACCGGTGTTCCCTCTATGAAATTCGCTCAAAAAGCGCGCTGCCCATCTTGGATTGCTTCTGCAAGTCCATTAGCATCCGAGACACCAGTAAGAAAGCGCGTTTTCTGCTGGTGAATTACAAACTTCTAGAAGGACATTCAACCATGGCAACTGCGAAAAAAGCGCCCGCTAAAAAAGCGGCACCGGCAAAGAAAGCCGCCGCACCAGCGAAGAAAGCTGCACCGGCCAAGAAGGCGGCAGCACCTGCGAAAAAAGCGGCACCGGCCAAGAAGGCGGCACCTGCCAAGAAAGCCGCTCCAGCGAAAAAGGCGGCTCCCGCCAAAAAGGCGGCTCCCGCCAAAAAGGCAGCCCCCGCCAAGAAGCGCACCCCCAACGCGGCCTTCATGAAGGCCATGACCCCCAGCGCTGCACTGGCCGCCATCGTGGGCAGCAATCCGCTGCCACGCACCGAAGTGACCAAGAAGGTCTGGGAATACATCAAGAAGAACAAGCTGCAAGACGCCGTCAACCGTCGCATGATCAACGCCGACGCCAAGCTGAAGGAGATCTTCAAGAAGGCCCAGGCTTCCATGTTCGAGATGACCAAGATGATCAACGATCACCTCAAGTGATCCCTGCCTGCGGCAGCTCTAACTCGGAGCTGCCGCACACAGAAAAAGCCGGCGCAAGCCGGCTTTTTTTTCGCCTGTGCGCCGTCGCCATGAGCAGTTGCTGCCCATCACAAACCGAATCAGCGACCGCGACGGTTGGGGCGCCATCCCCCATTTGTGCCTGACCTGCGATTCAATTCCGCGTTCAGACCACACCGTTCAACCTGCACGCATTGATGGAAACGTCAACAACGCAACGCTTCGTCGCCGAATGCACACGGTCTGCCATAGGGCGTGTCGCCAAACTGTGAGAAACTTTGTCCACTGTTTCCCCCAGTTGTGGGATGACACCTTCAACAACAACCACCAACATGCAGTTACAAGGTTCCAGCGTCGACGCGCCACTGGATGGTGCCTTGCCTTTGCAACAACACAAGGTGGTGCTGGTGGTGGATCTGGTGGAATCGGTGCGCCTGATGGCGAGCAACGAAGCAGCGGTGGTGGAGCGCTGGCAAGGGTTCATGCGGTTCGCATCCAAGTGCGTGCCTGAACACCGCGGCCGGTTGGTCAAGAGCCTGGGCGACGGCCTGCTGGCTGAATTCGACGAAGCCGCCGACGCCGTGCAGACGGCCATGGCACTGCACAGCCACTTCATCCCGGTGAACAAATCCTTGCACCCGAACGAGCAGTTGCACCTTCGCGCCGGCATCAACGCCAGCCAGCTGTACGTGGGTGAACACGATGTGTACGGTCATGGTGTGAACCTGGCGGCTCGTGTGGCCAGTCTGGCCGAGCCCGGCGACATCGTCGTCACCGCCAGCGTGCGCGACGGCATTGTCGACGGCGTGGACGGCGAAGTGGAAGACATGGGCGAGAGCTACCTCAAGCACTGGCCCGAACCGGTGCGCACCTGGCGTGTGCACCCGGTGCGAGCGGGGCAAGTCTTGTGGCGGCCTGAGCCTCGCGAAGCTGCCGCCACCGACTTCCGACCTTCCATTGCCGTCATTCCCTTTGAAGCGCGCAACCCGTCGCCTGAACACTTTGTGATCGGGGAGCTGATTGCCGACGGCGTGATTGCGCAGCTTTCTCGCAGCCAAGACCTTCGCGTGATCTCCCGCCTCTCCACCACCGCGTTTCGCGGGCGGCGCGCATCGGCCAGCGAGATCGATGGCCGGCTTGATGCCGCCTTCGTGCTCAGCGGCAGCTACGCCACCCTGGGAGGCAAAGTGGTCATCATGGCCGAGCTGGCCGACACCCGACGCAACGAGGTGGTGTGGGCCGAACGCCTCAGCGGCGACACGATGGACCTGATGGAAGTGCAGAGCGAAATGCTGGGTTCGCTCTGCACCGCCTGTGCCCATGCTCTTCTCAACTCAGAAGTGCAGCGCAGTCTGGTGCTGCCCTTGCCCAAGCTCGACAGCAACGCGCTCATGCTGGGTGGCATCACCCTCATGCACCGCTCCACCCCGCGCGATTTGCAGCGCAGCCACCAGTTGCTTGAAGCCGTGGCTGAGCGGCACAAGCGCGTGGCCGCGCCTTGGGCATGGCTCGCGAAATGGCACATCATGCAAGTGGTGCAAGGACTCTCCGGCGAACCTGCGCGAGATTTCCACCGTGCAATTGCCACCGCAAACCGAGCACTCGACCTTGAGCCCAATAGTTCGCTCGCTCTCGCCATCAAAGGGCATGCACTGTGCCACCTCGGTGAAGACGTGGCAACTTCTCGCCAGTTGCTTCTGGAAGCAGCCCAGGGAAACCCAAATGACCCAATGGCCTGGCTTTACAACAGCGTGTGGTCTCAAATGTGGGGCAACGCAGAGGACTCAGTGGTGGAAGCTGAGAACGCATTGCGACTTTCTCCTCTCGACCCTCAGAAATACTACTTCGAGATGATGCTGGCGGCCAGCTACGTAGCGCTTGAGCGTTGGGAGGAAGTAGTCGAATTGTGCAAATCCTCCCTCAAGAAGAACCGGTATCACCTCCCGACGATTCGATCTCTCATGACTGCACAGCATGAACTTGGCGAGAAAGCAGAAGCCCGAAAGACGTTCGAAATCATGCTGACATTGCAATCCAACCTAACTATTGACAAGTACCTGTCGTCGGGGGGCGAGAGCGCGCTCCGTCGTCGGGTAGCCAAAGTGATGGAGTCGCTTGGATTACCGAAAAACTGAATACAAAGGAAAAAACATGAGCAGTGGCATCAGCAGTGGCATCAGCAGTGGCATCAGCAGTGGCATCAGCAGCGGCATTAGTAGTGGCATTAGTAGTGGCATTAGCAGCGGGATCAGCAGTGGCATCAGCGCCGCTGTCGTATCCTCCGACGCCCTTATCCTCAGCCGCGCCGCCATCGTTGGCCCTTATATCGGTCCGGCACTCCATGTCAACGAGCCTGGATTCGACAAGCCCGACAACCTGGCCCTGTGGGCCGACGGCCCCCGCATCGAAGCCTGTTTTTCAGACCTCGCCGAAGGCCTGCTCTTCAAGACCCGCAACGGACCGAAGGAAGCGGAGCTGGGGTTTGCCAATCTGCAGGTCAACAACATCCAGCGCAAACCCTTGGTGACCTTGCGTGCACCCACCAAAGGCCAGTTCAAAAAGCAGCTGGATCTGACGGCCGCCTATGCCGACCTGCGTGCCGACCGCGCCGCCGAAGTGATCGCACAGGTGGGTTTGCCGGTGGCGTTCTGGTCTTCCGTGATCGGGCTCTCGGCGCACCGCCACAAGAAAACGCTGCAACTCATGGAACTGGTGTTCCTGCTGTGTGTGGAAACGGAAATGCGCTTCAAGCACATCTTCGCCAGCCTGCGGCCGGTGGCCATGTCGCCCCAGATCCAGCCCATGATCGAAACGCCGGGCCATGGCAGTTGGCCCAGCGGCCATGCCACGGAATCCTTCGCATTTGCCGTGTTCTTTGAGAAATTGCTCGACGCCGCGTCCCCTCCGGAGGCCACACCGGCCAACGGCACCGCCAGCCGCGAACAGTTGCAGCGCCTGGCGGCGCGCATCGCCACCAACCGAGTGGTGGCTGGCGTGCACTTCCCCGTCGACAGTGCAGCGGGCCGCATGCTGGGCACGGCGTTGGCCGAATTCCTGGTGGCCCGCGCCACGGGAGGCAAGGTGCACGAGCGCGGCTTTGATGGCCGCCAATACCAGAAGCCAGACGGCACTGCGCTGGATTTCAGCCTGCACCAGCCCCTGACCGACGGCGATATCGGCTACTCGCGTGCGGCCAACGGTTACTCGGTCGGTAGTGCCCCGCTGGTGGGCTGGCTCTGGGAGGAAGCCCTCAAGGAGTGGGCATGAGCACCGCCCGGCCGTTCCGAAGGTGCTCAGCCCCGCAGTGCGAAGCACGGAGGGTAGTCCAGTGACCGCGACTCCACCCAAGCCTTGGCAGCCTCTGCCGAAAGGTGTATTCACGGGCACCAATTGGAGTCAACCCGGCGCCACTGCCGGTGAAGACCCCTATCTGATCTGGGCCGAGAGCGATCACTTCGCGGGCTACCGCCTGGGCCATGGGCACAAGCCACCCAAATGGGTGCCCATCGTGATCGAGCTCACTGCTCAGGCCAGCGTGCAAGACCTTGTGGATGCTTCGTCGACACGCTGGCTGCAAATACCCAAGGTGTATGTGGAGGTGAACCTGCCCACGCTGCGTTACTGCACGGCCCGTGTGCGCTCGGCTTTCTTCAAGCACCTGCGCCACAACGCGCACCTGCGCAGCCTAATCCAGCGCTACGAACTGGGCTTGCCCGTGGGGCACCATACCCACGCCATCAAGAATCCCTGCAGCAAAGACGGCCTTACCCATTTGACGCAAGAAGCGCCCTCCCCTGGTGACAGGCTCACCGGCAAAGTGCTCGGTGTGATCGACGGCGGACTGGCTGTGGCCAATGCCACCTTCCGCCGCAAGCAGGGCACCGGCGCCACGCGGGTGCAATACTTCTGGCGGCAGGACAACTACTACGGCGGACCATGGCCCGGGCAAGCCACGCATGGTCACCGCGAGGTGCCGCTTGACCCTGAGCGCGCCGGCCCCATTCCAGACGACATGGGCTACGGGCATGAACTCACCGGCGCCGCCATCGACGAAGCCATTGCGCAATTCACCCACAACGGCCAGTTGGACGAAGAGGCGCTTTATGCGTACCTACAGATGTGGGACCTGAGTCGCCCGGTCAACCACGGTACCCATGTGACCAGCCTCGCCGCTGGCGCCGTCCTGCCACTGAACCCTCAACACGACGAAGCCAGCCGGGTGAACCTGGTGGCCGTGCAGCTCGACTGGTCCAACGTGCTCGACACCTCTGGCGGCGCCATGAATGTGAGCGTGCTTGATGGCCTCATGTTCATTCTGGCCCGCTGTGCCGATTCGGCCCAGGTGGTGGTGAACATCAGCTGGGGCACGCTGGCTGGCCCGCACGACGGCAGTTCCATACTGGAGGCTGCCATGGACCAGTTGATTGAACTGCGCAATGGTCAGCTAAAAATTGCCGTGCCTGCCGGCAACGCCTACCAGAGCCGCACCCACGCCAATGCCACGCTGCAGCCAGGGCAGTCACTGCCGCTGAACTGGCGCGTGCAACCCGACGACCACACCGAGAGTTTCCTGGAGCTGTGGCTGCAGGACGGCGCGGAAGGGGTGGAGATCGCGGTCACGCCGCCGGGCTACACGCAAGCTTTGCCGGTCGTGCGCATGGGCCAATCGGGATTATGGATGGGTGAGGCTCACTCGCAGGGGTCTGGCGCAGAGCCTGTTTGCGCCCTCATCTTTCCGACAAGCTCTGCCCTGGGTACTCAAGGAACCTGCGCCCTGCTGGCGCTGGCGCCCACCTTCAGTCACCGTGCCTCCGTGACGACTGCGCCCTTTGGCCGGTGGCAGGTCACGCTGACCAATCACGGCGAAAACGCGGTGACGCTGGACGCCTACATCGAGCGCGACGACGTGGCCCTGGGCCAGAACACCGGTGCCAAACAGCCGTATTTTGAAGACGCGCTCTACGACACCAGCGGCAACCTGGAAGCCTGGGTGGACCATCCGGGTAATCCAACACCCATCCGCCGCAGCGGCACCTTCAACAGCCTGTCCACCGGGCAACGCACCGTGAGCGTGGGCGGCACGCGCCGCGAAGCCGACCCCACGAGCCCGGTGGGTCCGTTCGCGTTGTATTCGCCTCAGAAACCCGATCCGGACGCCGGCCGTCCTCAGCGACCGGGCGTGAAGAAGGTACCCGACACCCTCAAACCCAGCGACGACAACTCAGCCCTGTGGGGCGTGCTGGGAACGGGCAGCTTGAGCGGCAGCGTGGTGAGGCTGGCTGGCACCAGTTCATCGTCGCCGCAATTGGCAAGGGATCTGATCAACGACTGGTGAGCTGCGTACGAAACGGCGATCGATTGCCCGACCAGAGGCAAAGACTCACCAACGCGCAGGCAAGGGCTTGAGCAGCCAGATCCAGCGTTCTCGCACGGCAACGTAGCCGCCGGTTTCCAGGTCGCGCAGCAGCCGGCTCACCATTTCACGGGAGCAGGCCAGGTGCTGTGCCATGGCCTGGTGGGTCATTCGTTCGCGCAACGCGCGTTCGCCCGCTTCGTTGGGCTCCCTGGCCATCTGGTTGAGCAGCCTAACCAGCCGGCCGTACACGTCAATGAGCGCCACGCTGCGGGCGCTTTCCGTGGCCAGGCGGGCGCGGCGGATAAGCCGGGCCATGAGTTCAAGGGCAAATTCCGGCTCAGATGCGATGTAGCTCAGGAGCACTTCACGCGAGACGACCGAACAGGTGCAGTTCTCTGAGGCTTCTACATTGGCAGAGCGCGGCCCGCCGTCGAGCGACATTTCACCGACGTACTCCATGGGCCCGTAGCTACCCAGGGTGAGTTCCTTGCCATTGCCATCGGCCAGGAAGGCGCGCAGGCGGCCTTGCTGAACGATATAGAGCGTGTCGCCGGTCTCACCTTCCTGGATCAGCAATGCGCCCCGGCGATAACGCCGCTGAACGCCCAGCCGGGCCAGGGCCTGAATGTGGTGGGTGGATTGGGGAGCTTGAAAAGTGGGGAGCGCCGCGTTCATCCCTCCAATTATGGATGGACGAACTCCGTTGCGCCATGCGCCATGGGGGTGATGATGCGCAAGGCCGGCACCACCGGGGGCAGGCTGGTCACGCGTTGCATGAGCCTGCGGATGCTGGAGCAGCCGGTTTTCTCACGCAGCGACTTCACCTGGCTGCGCACCGTGGACTCGGCCACGCCGTGTTCACGGGCAATTTCCGGCACGCCCAAACCACGGCACAGGCCGATCATGACCGACTCTTCGCTGGGGCTCAGGCCCTTGTTGCGGGCAAACATGCGCACCGCGAGGTTGTCGCAGGTGCTCTGCCGCTGAAGCAGCACCAGCACGGTGGGCGATTCGGCCTCCAGCGGGTGGCTCAGGGGAATGAAGGCCAGCGACAACTCCAGCTCGTTTTGCTCCAGCAAGACCAGTTTGCGCTGGCCGCGGCAGGCGTGGTCCAGCCCCTGCTGGATCATGGCGCTGTGCTCGGTGGTGCTGCCCAGCAGGGAGTTGCCACGCACCATGACCAGCCGCCCGCTGGCCAGTTCGTGGCGGGCAAGGTGGTTGGCGTGCTGGATCTGCCCTTGCGCGTCGATCACCAGGACGCCGTAGTCGATTTCGTCGAGCATGCGCAACAGCATGGCTGCGCCGGGCCCCTTGGGGGTAAGCGACTGACGACCTGCCTGAGCCGCCGTACCGTAGTCCATTTCGTTAAGTTGCCACATGATCGGAACCTCCTGAAGTTGGCTTCAGTGTAGGAAGAACGTGTTCTTAAGTGGCGTATCAAGGTACCCGTCAGTTTGTGATCTAGTACCTGGATTCGGTACTCCCCCCTGCGCCGCTGACGCGGCTTCCCCCCTCTCTTGCGCGCCTTCGGCGCTGGGAGGGGGGACGGCACCCTTGGGCCGGCGGAGCCGGACCTTCGGTGCCCCTGGATTTGGCGCTACCTCGTGCGTTGTGGACTGGCGCTTTTACTCAGGCGCCTTCGTGCAACGATGTTCAGGACTTCCTTATTGCGCTTAACGTGGCGCGGGTGGTGATGACCTCGAGGTCCAGCGCGACCTCGATCAGTACCCCGCCCTCCCCTTGCAGTGCACGCAGCAGGGCAGGCTCGAATTCACTGGTGTGGGTGATGCGTTCGGCGCGGTAGCCGTAGGCGGTGGCGAGTGCGCAGAAGTCGGGGTTTTGCAGGTCGGAGCCGCTGGTGCGGGCGGGGTACTCGCGCTCCTGGTGCATGCGGATGGTGCCAAAGCTGCCGTTGTTGAGCAGCAGCACGATGCTCTTGGCGCCGTGCATCACGGCGGTGGCCAGTTCCTGCCCGTTCATGAGGAAGTCGCCGTCACCCGCAATGGTGAAAGCCGTGCGCCCGGTGAGGATGGCTGCGGCCACACCGGCGGGCACACCGTAGCCCATGGCGCCGTTGGTGGGCGCGAGCTGGGTCTTGTGGCCTTTGACCAGGCCGTGGTAGCGATAAAACCGGTGCAGCCAGCTGGCGAAATTGCCGGCCCCGTTGGTGAGCACGGCGTCGGCCGGCAGGTGTTGCTGCAGGGTGTGAATGATGGCCGGCATGTCAATGGTGCCGGGCAGCGTGATGCCGCCGTTGGCGGGGTCGATGTTGGCCAGGTAGTCGGCGTGGCAGGCGTTGGCCCAGTCTGCCCACGGCACTGTGGGCGGAGCCGCCAGCACTTCGAGGCTGCGCGCGGCGGCGTTCATGGTGGCGCAAATGGCCAGGGTGGCCTGGTACACGCGGTTGAGTTCTTCGGCGCTGGAATGGATGTGCACCAGTTTTTGCCGCGCCACGGGCGCCTGAATGAGCGTGTAGCCGCCCGTGGTGGATTCACCCAGCCTGGGGCCGAGTGCGATCAGCAGGTCGCTGTCGCGCACGCGGGCAGCCAGCGCGGGGTTGATGCCCAGGCCCACGTCGCCTGCATAGAGCGGGTGGTGGTTGTCGAACGTGTCCTGAAAGCGGAAGGCGTTGGCCACGGGCAGTTGCCAGTTGTCTGCAAAGCGCTGCAGGGCCGCGGCGGCCTGCGGTGTCCAGCCGCCACCGCCCGCGATCACCAGCGGTCGCCGGGCCTGCATCAGCAGTTCACGCAATTCACGCAGCGAACCCGGGTCGCTCCAGGCTTGTACCGGCTCAACGCGGGGCAAGGGTTCGGCATCAACCGATTGCGTGAGCATGTCTTCGGGCAGCACCAGCACCACTGGCCCGGGCCGGCCGTTCATGGCGGTGGCAAAGGCGCGGGCCACGTATTCGGGAATGCGCCGGGCGTCGTCGATGCGCTCGACCCGCTTGGCCATGCCCTTGGTGCTGGGGCCGAAAAAGACGGCGTAGTCCATTTCCTGAAACGCCTCGCGGTCGCGCGCATCACTGGCCACATCACCCACGAACAGCACCATGGGCGTTGAGTCCTGGAACGCGGTGTGCACGCCGATGGACGCATTGGTGGCCCCAGGCCCCCGGGTGACGAAGCACACACCGGGCCGGCCGGTGAGCTTGCCCTGGGCTTCGGCCATGAAGGCGGCGCCGCCTTCCTGCCGGTTGGTGATGAAGCGAATGCGGTCGGCGTGGGCATGGAAGCCGTCCAGCACGGCAAGATAACTTTCGCCCGGCACGCCAAAGGCGTGGGTCACGCCCTGGGCGATCAGGCATTCAACGAGAAGGTGGCCAGCGAGTTGGGTAGTCATGCGGCCAATTGTGCCCGCATGCGCACGGGGACCGATCAGCGGGCTTCGCCTGCAGGACCGCCGTTGTCGCCGGTGTCGGCAATGGCCTGGATGGCCATCTGCACCACGGCATGGGTGTCCACCGGGCGCAGCCAGCGGCGGCGGATCAGCTTGATGCAGCTGCGCCTGCTCATGGAGTGCGCGCGACCACCGCTGCTGGTGAACATGAACAGAGTGCCGCGTGCGCTGGCCCAGATCATCTGGGCGCGCAGCCACTCGCCGTGGGAGCACAGGTCGATCCAGTCGCCCACGCGCAGCTGAGCCAGCACCCCCTCGGCGTCCTGGTCCGACATCGGTGCACCCACCGGCGGCACGTCGTCGTCGCCCCCATCGTCCGAGGGAAAGTCCGACAGTTCACCAAAGTCGGTCGAGGGTGCTTCTTCGAAGCCGGCCGCATGGAGTTCGCTGCGGTCCAGCCAGGGTTCTTCGGCTTCGCGCAGGCGCAATTGCTCCGACGTGGCGGGCAAGGTCTCGTCGAGGTCCATCGACATCGAAGAATCCAGCGGCGTGGGGCCGGAGATCGTGCCATCGTGCCGCACCCGGGCACGGCGAGCGCCCAGCACGGGCTCGTGCAGGCGCATGAGCGCGTCGAAGAACGGCTTCGTTTCGTCCTTGGTCATGCCCAGCATGTCGAGCCCGTTGTGCAGGGTCTGGATCAGATCGGGCAGGATTTCAAAAAGTTGGGCCGGGCGGCGCATGACGACTTCTTTGCGCCCACACCAGAGCAGCGGGTCCACGGCGGCGCGGTAGCCGCCCGGGTCGTCGCCACCGTTGGGGTGGGTGAGGCGGGCAGAGGCGATCACCAGCGACCAGATTCTGCTCAGAAAGTCCACGATGAAGCCGGGCACGCCTTCAAGATCCGCCTGCTGGCCGAGTTCGCGGGTGAAGTGGTCGGCCAGTGCCTGGCGCTCGTCGGCAAAGCGCATGGCGCGCAAGCGCTGATCCTTGAGCACCTTCTCGCGCTGGTCCTGGTTGTCCCAGAGTTCACGCATGGCGGTCAACACGTCGGCAAAGATCTTGGGGTCCTCGGTCGCTGATTCGTTGAGCAGGTTGAACGCCAGGCGCACCGGCTGCATGAAATCGCCGAATTCGGAAGCAAATTCGTCGTTGTATTTGAAGGAACGCTGGGCCACGCTTTCCACCAGACGTCGGGCCGGGTGGTCGGCCTCGCTGAAGAATCGCGGTTGCACCAGCGCCAGCCGCTGCAGGGCGGGCTCGACGGCCACCATGGCCTCGCGCACTGGTGCCAGCAACAACGGATCGCGGGCCACCTGGTTCACCAGCCGACGCACCACGTCGATGCCCATGGCCTGGGCCACACGTTCGGCCTTCAGCTTGAGTTTCAGAACCACACGGGCGCGCTCACGGGGATCGGCGAACACACCCCAATCTGTGGCGTTGAGCCGCGAATCGATGTCGACCTCGCGCGCGGAACGGTCCACGGCAGGCAGGGCCTGATCGCGGTGCGCATGGTCCACCACTTCGCTGAGCACCGGCAATGCCACGTGTTCGTCCAGTTGCGCCAGTTCCTGCTTCACCTGTTCAAAGTAGTCGTCAGACAGCGCCCGCGCGAAGGGCACACCGCCGTGCTGCAGGAATGCCAGCAGAATCGCCTGGCTCACTTCTGACTTGGCGCGGGCCAGAGCAACCATGGTCGGCAGCACCAGCCGCGCCGGCTTTGCAGCGGCGGAACCCGCATCGCCTCTGCCCGCCAGACCAGAATCGTCGCCCAGCAAGTCGCGGCGCGGTGGCGGGGCGGGTTGAGGCGCTTCAACCAGACGCACGCGATAGCTCACCTGTTCCTTGGTGGCACGCTGCAGCATGAGCGCCAGATGCTGATACAGGCGTCGCAGCTCAAGGCCCAGCGTGGGCGCAATGTGGCGTAGCCAGACCGCCCGCACCCCAGGGCTTGGTTCGAGCGACGCCATCAGGTCGCGCAGCACGCCCATGAAAACCGAAGGCCGCAAAGGTGTGTTTTCGACAAGAATGGCGCCCTGCCCGCTGAGGGAGCTCAGGCGGGCGTCAAGGGCCGCCAGATCCTGCTCCACCGCCGTCTGCAACTCCTGCAACAGCCGCGCCGCGTCCAGCCATTCGTTGACCGCTTGTTCGTCTTCCAGCGCCAGTTCGTGCTTGGAGGCATGCAGGTGAAGCGCCTTGTCGGGCCCTTGATTGCCATGCTGGCCAGCAGAGAAGGCTTCGCGCAGGAGGTGGGCATAGGCAAGGCACCAGTCGGCCTTGTTCTGAAGCAGGTCCCACCAGACCTTGGAAGACGCGTCGTGCACCACCACTTCGCGCCCTTGCCCGGCCAGGGCTTTGAGGGAGGTCACGGCATCGTCCAGGCAACGCCCGAGGAGTTCGGGGGATTGCTGCAGTGCTTCCTTCAAGCACTGCGACAGCAGCGGAGATGTGACCAACATGGCGGGAGACTGGCTCAATGCGAAGGTAGGGGATTCGAATTTATACCCGGGAATCGATGACGTTCATGAGGGTTGTCGGTCATGCCGACCATCCCTGAGCACTCGAGGTTCCAGACGGCTGTTCCTGAGCTACCGGCGGTCAATCGCCAGGGGTCGATCTCGCGCCTTGAGAGGTCGCGACGGGTTTGTCCTAAGGATCAGGCCGGCTCAGGTTCTGAAGACGGGGCCGCGTCACGGGCCATGGCCGTGATGGCCTTCTGCACCACGCTGCGCGACTCGATGGGGCGCAACAGGCGATTGGCGATCAGCCGCTCGCAGCTGCGTTTGGTCATGGAATGCGGTCGCCCGCCCCTGCTGACGAACATGAACAGCGTGCCTTTGCTGCTGGCCCAGATCAGTTGCGCCCGCAGCCACTCGCGTCGGGAATTCAGATCCACCCAGTCGCCTTCGCGCAGTCCGGCCAGCACCATCGCCGGATCAATCGCTTCCTGGCTTTCCGCCATGGCCGCCTGCACCATGGCCTGCTCGTCGGCCTGATGGGCCTGGGCGGCGGCCTGGCTTTCGGCGAGATCGGCGTAATCGGTCGGCAGCGTGTCCTCGAACCCGGCTGCGTCAAGCTCACGCCGCCCAAGCCAGGGCTGACCAGACTGACGGGGTTTGCGCTGTTCGGGCGTGGCAGGCAGGGTCTCGTCCAGCTCCATGGACTTTGACGAACCTTCCAGCGGCACCGGGTCAGAAGAGCCGGCATCGCTGCGGGTGCGGGCACGGCGCAGGCCCAGCACCGGCTCGTGCAGACGCATCAAAGCGTCAAAGAATGGCTGGGTCTCTTCACGGGTCTGGCCCAGCATGTCCAGCCCCTCGTGCAGGGTACTGAGCATCTTGGGAAGGATCTCGAACAGCTTGGCCGGCCGCTTGAGTGTCACTTCCTTCTTGACGCTCCAGAGCAGGTGGGAGACCACCTTCTTGTAGCCCCCCGGATCGTGGTGCTGCGTCTGGTCGTTGAGCTGGGCCGAGGCGATCACCAGCGACCATGGGCCGTAGAGAAAATCCAGAATCACGCCTGGCGCATGGTCGATGTCCGCGCGCTGGCTGATATCCCAGGCGATCTGGTCGGCCAGTGCCTGGCGCGCCTCTGCGTACCGAACCGATTGCAGGCCCTGGTCCTGCTGCTGCAGATCGGCCTGGTCTTGCGCTTGCCAGCTCTCTTCCAGGTGGTCGAGGAGGTCGGCAAAGGCAGTGGAATCGGCCTGTTCCGATGCATTGAGTTCGCGAAATGCCTGCTGTACCGGTTGGAAAAACCGATCAAACTCGCTCGCGAACTCGTCGTTGTATTTGAAGCTGCGCTGGGCAACGCTCTCGATCAGGCGCCTTGCAGGGTGTTCGTCCTCGCTGAAGAATCGCGGATTGGCCATCGCCTGGCGCAGCAGTGCAGGCTCCAGGGCCACCACCGCTTCGCGCACCGGTGCCAGCAGCAGCGGGTCGCTGGCCACCTGGTTGACCAGGGTGCGCACCACGTCAAGGCCAACGGCCTGGCTGACTTTCTGCGCCTTCTGCTTGAGCTGCAAGAGCAGCTTGGAACGCTCATGAGCGGCCGCGAAGTCACCCCATTCCTGGGGGCTGAGTTCGCTGCCAATGCCCACTTCGCGAGCAGGCCGGTCCACAGCCGTGACATCGCGGTACTGCATGCGCTGCTGCTGCAGCACCTGTTCATCAATCGGCTCTGCAGGAGCAGACCGCTCCACCTCCCGCAACTCCCGCTCCACCTGCTGGTAATAGCCACCTTCCAGGGGACGTTCGTAGCGGCTGTGACCGTGTTCGAGAAAATCGTGAAACACGCGATGCTCAACACCGGACTGCAGGCGCCCCAGGTGCGGCATGGGTGGCAGATCATAGGCAGGGTAATCCAGCGGTGCGCCGCCGGAGAGCCGTCCGCCCATCCCGTCCTGCTCGGGGAGCTTGCCCCATTGGGAACCTTCTTCTGCGATGCCGGCGCGCACCGCCCGCTTACCCTGAGGCGCGAGCCGAACCCGGTAACCCGCCTCGCGCACATTGGCGCGCTGCAGCATCACGGCCAGGTTCTCATACATCTTCTTGAGTTCACGCCCCAGCGGCGGCCCAAAATGGCGCAGCCACAAACCCCTGATTTCAGAGTCGGGCTCGTCGTTGGACATCAGATCGCGCAACGCCCGTATGAACACCGAAGGCCGAAGGGGGTTCAGCTCGGCTCGGACCGTTCCCTCGCCAATGAGCGAGCTCATCAGCGCATCGAGCACCGCCAGTTCCTGCTCAAGCGTTGGCTGGATGCTCTGCAGCAGGCGCGCAGACTCCAGCGATTCGTTCACCACGTCTTCGTCGACCAGGGAGAGCATGACCGACTCGGAGAGCGTGGCAGGGCGGGAGAGCTGGGTATCGCCCGGCGCACCCTCGAACGCCTCCCGCAAGCGCTGCGGAAAGGCCTTCGACCATTGAGCCTTGTTCTGCAGCAGAAGCCACCAAGCCCGGGCCACGCGGTCGCGCATGGCCGTGTCCGTGCCCTTGTTCTCGGCGACCTGCAGGTCGGCAATGGCCACTTCCATGCAGCGGCCCAGCATCTCAGGGGCTTCTGTGAGCGCTTGTTGAAAACACTGTTGGAGCAATCGGGGACGCGCCGTCATTGTCGGTCTGCAGAAATCTGCCGGACGATCGGAAAATGGACAAGCCGCAGTTATACCTTCTGGAAGGTTGGGCAGCGGTGCCGCAGAAAAAATTTCAGCCCACACCGCCTTGGACCGGGGCGCAAATTCAATCGAAAGACCTCAGACTGAAGGGGATGCCTGCCCGGTGTGTGCTGCTCAGACCACGGCCAGCGCGGTGCGCCTGACGCGGCGCACGTTGAACGCGCTCACGATCAGCACACCCTGCACCACCGCCAGCCCGATCAGAACACCTCGGAACAGGCCCTGGTCCATCATCAACCCAAAGATCAGCGGCGAGATCGCCTGCCCGATGTCCAGACCTGAATACACCACGCCATAGACGCGACCGGTGGCGTTCTCGGGTGTGGACCGCTTGACCAGCAGATCGCGGGACGGACCGGCGATGCCCGCCGCAAACCCCATGGCGCCGAACAGCACGGGCACCGCCATCGCCGGCAGCTTGCCCAGCGCAAGCAACAAGGCAATGCCCGCCGCAATGCCAAAGCCCACCCCCACCACTTTTTCGCAGCGGGTCGGATCGGCCGCCAAGAACCCGCCCACCACCATCCCCCCTGCCGCGCAGAGCATGTAAGTGGTCAGGCAGACCGCCACCAGAGCCAGCGGAACGGCGTGCAACTGGCGCGCGGCCTCCGGGGCGAAGGCCTGCACCACGCTGAGAGACATGGCGTAAAAGAAAAAGAAAGCGAAACACATCCACACCGCCGGGATGCGAAGAAAAGCCAATGAACTCTCTGCGGCCGTCTGGCCAGTCGCGCTGCGCTCTGGCGGCGGTGCAGCCGGCAGGCTCAAGCGTTCCCGGTGCATCCACAGCACGCCCAACACCACAAAAGCCAGCACCCCGGCACTCACCAATGCCGCCCGCCAGGAATACGCCAGGGCAATGGGCACCAGCATGGCGGGCGCCAGCGCCCAGCCCAGGCTACCGGTGATGCCATGCACGCTGTAGGCATGGCCCAGCCGGGGGGCACTGACCTTGCGATTGAGCAAGGTGTAATCCACCGGATGGAACACGCCGTTACCAAGGCCGGCCACCACCGCAAAGGCCGCCAGCATGGCGTAGCTGGTGCTGGCGGCAAAGCCAAAGGCAGCCACCCCCAGGAGCGACAGGCCCGCAAACAGGACCGGGCGCGGTCCGAAGCGATCGACGACAAAACCGGATGCAGTCTGAACAGCACATGAGGTGACGAAAAAGATCGTCATCAAAAAGCCCAGCTCGGCGTAGCTGGCGTCGAACGCGTCTTTCAGCCAGGGGAACAGCGGCGCAAGCAGCAACTGGCTGAAGTGGCTGATCATGTGCGCGAGCCCCACCAGACCGATCAGACTGGCGTCTTGACGCAGGGGAACCAGGCCGCTGGCAGGGAGGACGTGGGCGGGACTTGATGAAGACATGGCGTGATCGTAGACTCGACCGGACTCGCCGAATGGCGACGATCTGACATGTTTCGTCGATTTCCCGCCAAACCGCATTTCACCCCTCCGCCATGCCCTCGCCTCGCCTACCTAGATCCTTGCGCCAGCCCAGACCGACGCCGCTGGGCGACACCGACAGTTTCACCCCCGACGAGGCCCGCCCTGTGCGGGTGCGGGCACGCTCGCTCAGTGCAGACACCCACTTCGAACTCCATCGGCACCCATGGGGCCAGCTGGCGTATTGCGCCACGGGCATCGTGCAGGTCATGGTGGCGCCGGAAGACGAAGGCCGGCAGGCCGTGACCTTCATCGTGCCACCGTCCCGCGCGGTGTGGATTCCGCCGAACACCCGCCACGCGGTCACGGTGCGTGAAGCGGCAGAGTTGCGCACCCTGTACATCCATGCCCGCGCGAGGCATTGTGCAGGGATGTCCTGCCGCATGATCCGCGTTTCACCACTGCTGCGCGAGCTGGTGCAGGCCATGGACGCTGACACACGCCGCGCTTCCGAGCCCGCCCGCGACCGCTTGCTGACTGGGCTGGTGCTGGACGAGCTGGCCCATGCCGACACCCAGCAACTGGGCGTACCGCTGCCCCATGACAAGCGCCTGAGAGCGCTGTGCGAGGCGGTGCTGCGTGCGCCCGGCGAGCGCGCCACCCTGGCGCAGTGGGCCGCCAATGCGGGGGCCAGCGAGCGCACGATGACACGGTTGTTTCGCGAAGAGTTGAGCACCACCTACCAGGAGTGGCGCCAACAGGCGGTGCTGGCCCATGCGCTGCCTTTGCTGGCACGTGGGGCGTCTGTCAGCCAGGTGGCCGCTGCCACCGGCTACACCAGCGACAGCGCATTCAGCGCGATGTTCAAGGCGGCAGTGGGCCACCCGCCCACGCGGTGGAGCCAGCATGCCCTAGCCACGAAGTTGCATTTGTCGTCTCCGTTCTGAGCATTTCCAAGAACCCAGGCCATCACGAACCTCTGAAAGCATGTGAAGGGGCAATTACATCGTGACCAACGCCCTATCTATCCGCTGACGCCGCGACTTGAGTGGAAAGCCCGACGATGGTGGCGAGCAATGCTTGTGCGCGCGGCACCAGGGTGTCGAGGCAGCAGTACTCCTGCTCGGTGTGCGCCTTGGCCCCCACTGGCCCGACGCCGCACAGCGTCGGAATGCCCAGCGAGGCGGTGAAGCCCGCGTCAGAGCAGCCGCCGGTGAACTCACCATCCACCGCGAAGCCGACGCGTGCGGCGCTTGCCTGGTAGCGCACAAGCAGGTCCTCGCTCCACCTTGGTTCGAGCGGCAGGAACTCCGACGTTTGCGTGACCGTTGCCACCGTTCCTGCAACACCTGGCTCAGCCACGATGTCCCGGATGCGCGCGAACAGCGTCTCGCGCTGTGCCTGTGTGCAGAAGCGCACGTCAAGTTTTCCCTGGGCCGAGGGCGCCACGGTGTTGCTTGACAGGCCGCCACTGACGAGGCCCACATTGGCGGTGATACCGGCAGCGTAATCGGTCAGCGCATGCAGCGCCCGGATCTTGCGTGCCAGAGTTTCGATGGCGCTCGCCCCGTCGGCGTGGTTCATGCCGGCATGTGCGGCGCGGCCGGTGACGTCGATGACGAAATTGGCGCCGCCCTTGCGCGCGGTGACGAGGTTGCCACTGACGCGCCCGGGCTCGGCGTTGAACGCGGCCCGCGCGGCGCGCGCATGCGCCTCGATAGCAATGCGTCCGCGTTGCGAGCCGATTTCTTCGTCGGCGGTGAACAGGCCGAGCACCGGAAACGGCAATGGTGCCACCCGCCGCAACGCCATCAGCACAAAACACTGCAACACCAGGCCCGACTTCATGTCGGCGACCCCAGGTCCGTAGCCGCGATCACCTTCGACGTGCCAAGGGCGCTTCAGCACGGTACCCGTCGGGAACACCGTGTCGCGGTGGCCCATCAGCACAACAGGCGACGCCAATGGCAACGCGCCAGGCAGCCGTGCGAGCAGCACATCACCGTCGGCAGGATCGGCATGATGCTCGGCCTCGATGTCATCAGCGAGCAGCCAGCCTCGCATGGCCTCGGCCACCCGGTCGGTCCCGGCCTTGTCGTGGCTGTTGGAGTCGATGTCGACCAGGGTGGCCAGCGCCGTCTGCATGGCCCCGCGCTGGTTGGCAAGCCAGGCGATAGCAGCTTCGAGATCCGGCGCGCTCATGGGCGACTCTTGAAGACGCCCGGTCCTTCTTCGGCCAGGTCCCAGAACAGACCGGCCATGATGTGCAGCGCCTCTCGCGTCACGTCGGCCAGGATGTGTTCGTTGGGCGCATGCTGCGAACATGCCGGGTACGAATGAGGCACCCACAGCGTCGGAAGGCTCAGCGTTTCCGCAAAGACCTCGTTCGGCAGCGAGCCACCCAGGTTGGGCAAGAGCGCCGGGCGCACACCGGTGCTGCGTTCAATCGAAGCCATGCCCCAGCGCACCCACGCATCGTCCGGATCAAGCCGTGTGGCGGCCATGTGCACGTCGGTGCCGCGCAGTTCGACATCGTCGAAGCCGTGCGCGTCCAGGTGCTGGCGGATGTGTTCGAGAAATCGGATGTGGTCGCTGCCGACGACGTAGCGCATGTGGCAATGCGCACGTGCATCCGACGGGATAGCATGCACCGGCATGGCCGGGTTGCCGGTGATGAAAGCCAGCACTTCGAGGCTGTTCCACCCGATGACGCGTTCCGATGCCGACAGGCCTGGCTCGCCCCAGTCCGGATCAATCTCGGGGTCATTCACATCGCCACCCACCGCGATATCTTTGAGCGCACGGCGCACACTGTCCGGCAGTTCGCGCGGTAGCAAGCCGGGAACGAGGATCTTGCCCTTGGCATCGACCAGGCTGGCAATGGCATGGGCCAGCCGGATTCCGGGGTTGCGCAGCAGGCCACCCCAGTTGCCGGAATGGTGGCCGCCTTCACGCAGCTTCAGGTGCAGATCAAAGTTGAAGACACCCCGCGAGCCAAGGAACATGGTCGCACGCGAGGCCGAAACGCGTGGACCGTCGGACGCAATGAACACGTCGGCCGCCAGCGACTTGCGGTGTTGCACGCAGACTTCGTTCAGACCCGGTGAGCCGTCCTCTTCGCCCATCTCCAGGATGATCTTCACGTTGTAACCGAGCTTGCCACCACGCACCGCGATCACCTGCTCCAGTGCCGTGAGGTTGATGGTGTGCTGACCCTTGTTGTCGGCGATGCCGCGACCGTACCAACGGTTGCCTTCGACGACGAGCTCCCATGGCTTCAACCCTTCGCGCCACTGCGCGTCGTAACCGCGCACAACGTCACCGTGGCCATAGGTCAGCAGCGTGAAGGACGCGCCAGGCTCGATGCGTTCGGCAAGCAAAAAGGGGCTCTTGCCCGGAATGGGATTGCCGACAACGCGGTAGACGAAACCCAGCGCCTGGAGCTGCGGCGCGATCTCGTCGTCCAGGTAGGACTGCAGGATCGGGCCGCTGGTGGCGTCCTGGCTCTCGGTGCGAAAGGCGACGCGGCGCGCCAGCGTCTGCTGGAAGCGACCGTCGTCGAAACAGGCCAGCGCCTGTGTAACGGCTTGGTGACGGCTCATGGAAAAGTCTCGGAAGAAAGGGGTGGGTGAACGACGGATCAGGCGACGGGGAGCGGCAGATCGCGTTCGATGTCGGGTATGCCCAGGCCGGGCTCGGGCGTGAGCGCGGATGCGAGCAGCATGCGGGTGTAGGGGTGTGCGGGTCGTGCGAATATCTGCTCACGGGTTCCGCTTTCGACGATGCTGCCCTGGTGCATCACTGCAACGCGATCAACCAGGTGCTCGACAACGCCGAGGTCGTGGCTGATGAAGAGATAGGTCAGGCCAAACTCCGCCTTCAGGTCGAGCAACAGATTCAGGATCTGCGCTTGCACCGACACATCGAGGGCCGACGTCGGCTCGTCGCAGATCAGGATGTCGGGGCGCAAGACCAGCGCACGCGCAATGGCGACACGCTGACGCTGCCCGCCGGAGAGTTGATTCGGGTACTGGCCGTGCGTGCGCTCGGGCATGCCGACCAGGTCCAGCATGTCCCTCACGCGTTGGCGCTGCTCAGCCGGCGTACCGATTTGGTGCAGCCACAACGGAACGCCAACGATGTCGGCCACGGTACGGCGCGGATTCAGCGATGAGTATGGGTCCTGGAAGATCGGCTGTACCGCGCGGGCCAGCGCCTTGCGTTGACCCGGATCGATCTCCCGACCGTTGATCAGCACGTTGCCCGATGTCGGCGCCAGCAGGCCCAGCAGCATTTTGGCCAGCGTGCTCTTGCCGCAGCCCGACTCACCGACCAGGCCCAGCGTTTCACCCTTGCGGATGCGCAGCGACACGTCGTTGACCGCCCGGATCTCGCCCGGCGCACGGAACAGGCCGCGCTTGAGCTTGTAGATGCGCGTCAGCGCGCACAGCTCAAGTGCGATGTCGTCATCAGGCACGGCAGGCCTGGGTTGCACGATGTTATTCATGCCGCCTCCGCCAGTTCGGCGCGGGCTGCCACGCAGCGCACGGCATGTCGCTGGTTCAGCATCACATAGGGCGACGTTTGTGCACAGGCGGATTGCACCTCGGTGCAACGGTTGGCAAAAGCGCAGCCCTGCACGTCACCGATCAGGCTCGGTACCACACCGGGAATGGCCTGCAGGTGGCTGCCGGGCAAGGTCTTGCCGCGCACCGGAATGCAGTTGAGCAGGCCGCGCGTGTAAGGGTGGGTGGGCCGGGCGAAAAGCTCGGCCACGGGTGCGGTCTCGATCACCTCGCCGGCGTACATCACAGCCACGCGGTCGGCGATGCGGGCCACCACACCGAGGTCGTGCGTGATGAAAACGACTGCCGTACCGAACTCCCTCTGCAGCTCCCGGATCAGTCGCAGGATCTGCGCCTGTATGGTCACGTCGAGGGCGGTGGTGGGTTCGTCCGCGATGATCAGGTCGGGGCCGCACATCAGGGCCATGGCGATCATCACGCGCTGGCGCAGCCCACCCGAGAGCTGATGCGGGTACTGGCGCATCCGGTCGGCCGCCTGCGGTACACCAGCGCGTTCAAGAAGGTGCACCGCGCGGTCGCGCGCATCGGCGGCATTGACCTTGCGATGCGCGCGCAAGGCCTCGCAAAGCTGGTCGCCCAGCGTGTAAGACGGGTTGAGCGAGGTCATCGGCTCCTGAAAGATCATCGCCATGCGTGCGCCGCGCAGGGCGGCCATGCCCTTCTCCGGCAAGGTCTGCAGGTCAACGCCATCGAAGCGGATGTGCTCAGCCGTGCGAACCGCCTTGCGCGGCAGCAGGCCCATCAACGCCAGCGAGGTCATGGACTTGCCGCAACCGGACTCGCCGACCAGGCACAGCATCTCACCGCGGTTCACATGGAAATCAATGCCGCGCACGGCATGCAGCATGCCGCGTTCGGTGGGAATGTCGACGTGCAGGCTCTTCACGTCAAGCAATGGTGTCGTCATGTTGTGATCCTTCAGTTGCGGCCGTCAGGTGCCGTCAGGTCGCGAATGCCATCGCCCACGAGGTTGATCGACAGCACCAGCAGCGCCAGCACCGCGCCCGGAATCACGATCACCCAGGGCTGAAAGAACATGTAGGCCTTGCCTTCAGCCACCATCAGACCCCACGACGGCGTGGGCGGCTGCACGCCCAGGCCGAGGAAGGACAGTGTGGATTCGAGCAGGATGGCATGCGCCATCTCCAGCGTGGCGACCACCGTGAGCGCGCTCATGAGGTTGGGCAGCAGTTCGCGCAGAAGAATGTAGGGCGTGGAGGCTCCCAGCGCCTTGGCCGCGGAGATGAATTCGGCATCGCGCAGCTGCTGCGTCGCCGAACGCGTGACGATGGCAAACCGGTCCCAGAGCAGCAGGCCGAGCAGCAGGATCACCACCTGCAGCGAGCCACCGACCAGTGAAGCCATGGCCAGTGCCACCAGCACCACCGGCATCGCCAGGCGCGTGGTGATGATGTAGCTGATGACCGCATCCACGCGGCCGCCATAGTAGCCAGCCAGCACCCCCAGCGTCGTACCGATCACGCCGGCGATCACCGCAGTGACCAAGCCGATGATCAGCGACACGCGTGCACCGAACAGCAGGCGGCTCAGGTAGTCGCGCCCCAGCTTGTCGGTGCCGAGCAGGTGCTCCCACGAGCCCTTGTCGTGCCAGATCGGTGGAATCAGGCGGCGCGTGACGTCCTGCGCATAAGGGTCGTGGGGCGCGAGCCAGGGCGCGAACAGCGCTGCCAGCGCGATCAATCCGAAGATCACCGCGCCGATGGTGAGACCGTGCTGCCCCAGCACGCGGCGCAACAGGCGCCGCCAGGCGGTTGCAGGCGGCAAGGCCAGCGCGGGTGCCGCAAAACTCGCGGCATCGTTCGACAGTGTCGTGGTGTTCATGCCGCTTCCTTAGCGCGTGCGCATGCGCGGGTCGAGCGCAGCGTTGAGCACATCGGCCACGAAGGTGAGGCCGATGTAGAACACGGCGATGATCAGCACCACGGCCTGCACCACCGGGTAATCGTTGCGCGAGATCGAGTCCCACGCGAGCTGGCCCAGGCCCTGCATCGAATAAACGGACTCGATGACCACTGAGCCACCGAGCATGAAGCCCAATTCCACGGCAGCCAATGCCACCACCGGAATGATGGCGTTGCGCAGGGCATGCTTGAAGACCACGCGTGCCGGGCTCAGGCCCTTGGCCCGGGCCGTTCGGATGTAGTCGGAGCCGAGCACGTCGAGCATGCCAGCGCGTGTGAGCCGCATGATCGCCGGCATGGCGTAGTACCCCAGCGCCACGGCCGGCAAGACGAAGTGTTGCCAGCTCGTATTGCCCGCCACCGGCAGCCATTGGAGACCGACCGAGAACACGATGACCAGCGTGAGCGCGAACCAGAATGTGGGCATCGCCTGCCCCACCACCGCCACCATCAGCGACAGCCGGTCGATCCAGGTGTCGCGATAGATTGCGGCCAGCACGCCCAACGGAATCGCCACCACCACGGCCAGCAGCAAAGCCATGCCGCCGAGCTTCAGCGTGATGGGAAGGCGTTCGCCGATGAGCTCCATCACGGTGCCCTGGAAGTAGAACGAACGTCCGAAGTCCAATCGCAAGGCGGCGCCCAGCCAGTCGAAAAACTGCGAGGTGATCGGCCGGTCGAGCCCGTACTGCACGCGGATCTTCTCCACGTCGGCAGCGCTCGACTCTGGTCCGGCGATGGCCGTTGCCAGGTCACCCGACAAATGCAGCAACATGAAGCTCACGACGGCCACCGTCAACATGACGGAGAGGGCCACCAGCAGGCGCCGGAAGATGTAGGTCAGCATGGCAAGGGCCCTCGCTCGATTGGCGTCACTTCCAGCTGGCCATGAAGAAGCGCGGCAACTCGTCGGGCTGCGCCTCGAACTGCAGGTCCGAGGTGAATGCGTAGTTGGTCGAGTACGAGAACAGCGGTGCCCACATGGCCTGCTCGGAGATGCGCTGCAGCGCCTTTGCGTACATGGCCTTGCGCTGCGCCGCGTCCACAGTCGTGTCGGCGGCTTGCAGCAGATCGATGGTCTGCGGGTCCTTGGCCGTGTCGTCCGCCCCGCCCTTGAAGAAGTTGCCGGTAAAGGCCGAGGCGTCGTTGATGGAGTAAGAGCCCCAGGCCTGGAAGCTCAGTGGTGCACGCCCGGAGCGAACCTCTGTGCGCAACGCCGGATACTGCACGAAATGCAGACGGGCACGGATGCCAATCTTGCGCAGGTCGCCAATCATGGCTTCTGCGTAGTCCCGCTCGCGATAGGCCCAGAGGTCCGTGTCAAACCCGTTGGGGAACCCAGCCTCGGCCAGCAGCGCTTTGGCCTTGACCGGGTCGTAGGGGTACTTCACGACCTTGACCGTCTCGCAGCCGAACTGGGTGCGAAAGCAGGGTGCGTGCACCGGCTGACTGCCACCTCGCACCAGGCTGCTGGCGAGCCCCTCGCGATGGATCGCCATGTTCACCGCCTGGCGCACTCGCGGGTCCTTGAAAGGTGTGGACTCAGGCGTGGAGCCATGGTTGTTGATGGAGATGAAGCCCACCCGCATGGTCTCGCCACTGAGCACGGTGAGGTTGGGCAGGGTCTTGAGCGACTCGGCCTGGTCCGCGGGCACGCGCCAGATCCAGTCGACCGCACCGGTCATGAGCTGTGCCATGCGCGCCTCAGGGTCGCGGATGACGACGAAATTCACTTTGCCGATCTTTGGCTGGCCGATCGGGCTGTCCTTGAAGTAGGCCGGGTTCTTGACCATATTCACGCCCTGACCAGGAACGACCGCGGTGATCTTGTAGGGGCCGGTGCCGATCGGCGCCTTGCTGTAGCCCTCGATCCCCACCTTCTTGAAGTAGGCTGCGGGGTAGATCGGCGTGGGTCCGGCCAGGTATTCGAGCGCGGCCGGGAACGGTGTCTTCAGGTGGATGCGCACCTGGTACTCGCCAAGTTTTTCGACGCTCTTGATCCAGTCGGTGTTCTGCCGCGTTGCGATCTTGGCATCTGCGCCAGTGACTTCGTTGAAGGTGTAGACCACATCGTCGGCGGAGAACTTGTCGCCGTTGTGGAACGTCACGCCCTGGCGCAGGGTGAGGTTCAAGGCCGTGGGCGACTCCCACTTCCAGGTGGTGGCCAGTTGCGGCTTGAACTCACCGGTCCTGGTGTCGCGATAGATCAACGTGTCCCAGGCCATGGCTGCCAGGATCACGCCTTCGCGCATGTTGTTGTGGTACGGGCTGACGTTCTCGACCTCGTTGTCGGACGCGTAGGTCAGTGTGTCGTTAGCCTTGCCGGCGTACGCCGTCGCTGCGGCAACAGCCAAAGTCATTGCCAGAAGTCCGCGCTGCACCAGCGTGGTGGATAGATACCCCATGAAACGCTCCTTGAAAGAGGTTGAACAGAATCGCTCCGACGGGGCAATAGTAGGGTTCGGTAGCGTTTCAAGCTTTACAGAATTTCGACCTCATCGATGCCAAAAAGGCAAGGCTCGTCTGAACGATGGGTGGTCCACGCGTCGATAATCAACTCTGCCATGGCCACATCCCAGCTCATTGCCCGGCAGCTGCAAGACACTGCGCTGCGCTACTTCCTGGAGGTCGTTCGTTGCGGGTCGATCAGCGAGGCATCTGCACGGCTCAACGTCGCCAGCTCGGCCATCAGCCGACACATCGCGCAACTGGAGGCGCTTCTCGGGGTGAGCCTTTTCGACCGTCATGCGCGTGGCATGGTGCCGAATGCGGCGGGCGAGCTGCTCGCTGTCCACGCCCTGCGATCTGCGCACGATGCAGAGCGCATCGTCGGCGAGGTACAGGCCCTTCAAGGCATGCAGCGGGGCCGCGTGCGCATCGCCACCACCGAAGGCTTCTCGTTGGAGTTCCTTCCACGTTTGATCAGCGAGTTCGTGACGCAGCATCCCGGCATCCAGTTCCATCTGGGCGTACACCCGCCCGCCGAGAGCACGCGGCGCATTCTTCTGGGCGATGCCGATATCGGCCTCGTCATGAGTCGCGGTGCAGAAAAGGACATCAAGGTCGAACACATCCAGCCTTCTCCGGTCAGGGCTGTGATGCGGCCCACGCATCCGCTGGTGCGCTTCAAGCAGATCAGCCTGCGGCAACTGACCGCCTACCCGCTCGCATTGCCAGAGCAGGACACCACGGTGCGCCAGCTGTTCGACATCGCTTGTCATCGACAGCGCCTGCAGATCGAGCCGGTGCTGACCAGTCGCTACATTGCAGGCCTCCTGGGCTTCCTGCGCCACTCGAAGCTGGGCATCACGATCTGCGGAGAGATCTCCGTGCGCGAACAAATCGAACGCGGTGAACTGGTGTCGATGCCGCTGAAGGACCGCGGCCTGGATCTGCGCAATATCGAAGTGCAGACCCTGGTGGGTCGCACCTTGTCTCGCACGTCGCAGACTTTTCTGGACTACCTCAAGGTTCAGCTGACAAGACCGAGGTAGGTTCTGCCGGCCACCATCATGTTTGTTGGGCGACAAACGGTCAACACACTGTCATATCTGACAGGTACCTTACGGATAGGGATGCAAGCCTCTGACACAGTGGCTCCGTGCCCCAGTGGCACAGGGAGAAAAATAGATGACCACTATCCGACGTTTCATGAAGACGCCCCGCGCATGGGAAGCGCTGACACGACCCGACCTGGTGGGTCGCGAGGCCCACACGCTGCTGCTGATGGTCAATGGCCGACGCAGCAGTCTCGAACTCTCGGCCCTGCTGGGCCAGGACATCGACGATCTGGCGAGCACGCTGGAGGCCGGGGGCTACCTCAAGGAGACGGAACTGAGGTTGCCGGGCGATGTCGACGAAGAGAGTTCAGCGGGCGCTTGAGGTGAAAATGCTGCTGGCTTTTGTCAGAGCCAGCGTTTCATCAGGCCAATGACCCGTGTAAACCGCGCACCGTAGGGTGGGTAGAACAGGTGGCCCATGGCGAACCTGGATTGCACCAACACCGGTTTCTGCTGGGTGAAGCGCAGAAAGCCGGCTTTGCCGTGGTAGGCGCCCCAGCCGCTCTCACCCACGCCGCCGAACGGCAACTGTTCATGAGCCACATGCATGAGGGTGTCATTCACACTGACGCCACCGCTCACGGTACGCATGAGTACCTTGTCGCGGTGGGCGTCCTCGCGACCAAACCAGTAAAGCGCCAAGGGGCGTGGGCGGGCGTTGATGGCGGCGATCGCTTCGTCCAGATCGATGTACGACAACACCGGCAGGACGGGGCCAAAGATCTCTTCCGTCATCAATCGCGCACCGGGCGGCACGTCAAACACCAGTGCGGGCGCCATCTGGCGCCTGGTCGAGCCATTGGCCGGAGAGACATCCCAGCCTGACACCCGGGCGCCCTGCTTGCACGCCTCGTCGACCAGGGCCAGCAATCGGGCATGGTGGCGTTCGCTGACGATGGACGCGTAGTCCGGATTGCCCTCGATGCTGGGGAACAGTTTTGCCACCGCAGCCCAGTAGGCGGTCTCAAATGCCGGCTCCATGCCCTTGGGCAGCATCACATAGTCCGGGGCAATGCAGGTCTGACCGGCATTGAGCAGCTTGCCGTGCGCAATCTTGATCGCGGCGTCGTGCAAATCGCAAGACGCGTCAATGATGCAGGGCGACTTGCCACCCAGTTCGAGGGTGGTGGGCGTCAGATTGACGGCAGCCGCCGCAGCCACCTGCCGGCCCACCTGCGTTGAGCCCGTGAAGAAGAGATGGTCGAAGGGCAACTGCGAGAAGGCCTGCGCCACATCGCTTCCCCCCTGAATCACGCAGAACTCGTCAGCGGCAAAGGTCTGGCGCACCAGGGATGCCATCAGCGCCGAGCTTTGCGGCGTGAGCTCGCTGGGCTTGAGCATGACGCGGTTGCCCGCCGCCAGCGCCGTGGCTGCCGGGCCCAGGGTGAGCTGCAGGGGATAGTTCCAAGGGCCAATCACGCCGACCACACCCAGCGGCTGGGGCTGCAGGTAGCCTCTGGCGGGCAGCAGGTAGAAAGGGGTTCGCACGCGCTGGCGCTTCATCCAGCGCGGCAACTCCTTGTGCAACTGGGCCATTCCTGCTCGCAGGACGAACAGGTCCGCGGCCTCAGTCAAGGAACGGGATCGAACGCCAAAGTCTGCCTCCACCGCTTCGGACAGGGCTTCAGCATGGGTTTCGATCAGGTCACGCAGTCGAGCGAGCCGGTCGCGACGCAGCGCCAGGGGCACATCCACCTGTGCCCGGCTGGCGGCGTGCTGCGCCTCAAACAGCGCGCGCAAGGGGAAATCGGGCGGGTTCTGGGTCATGCGGTCCATGATAGAACCCGCAGGCCGCGTCGGGTAGTGCCTGGGCTCCAATTGGTGGGGAACCCAGGCACGCCTGGTGAATCCGGCTCAGCGCTGTCAGGCAGCGCTTAAGGCGTCGCCAAACTCGAACACGCCAGGGTTGCGAACCGGATCGACCCCCACCGGAATGACCGATTTGGGCGGGTAGCGCCCCTCCAGCAGCAGCTTGGACAGCGGGTTCTCGATGCGCTGCTGAATGGCCCGCTTCAGGGGCCGGGCACCAAACACCGGATCAAAGCCCACCTTGGCCAGCTCTGCCAGCGCAGCGGGTGCCACCTCCAGCCGCAAGTCCATCTTTTGGAGTCGTGCCTGCAGGGCCTTGAGCTGGATGCCAGCAATGGATTCGATGTGTTTGGCGTCCAGTGCGTGGAACACCACCGTCTCGTCAATGCGGTTCAGGAACTCGGGCCGGAAGTGGTTTTTCAGCTCACCCCAGACGGCGTCCTTCACGTCTTCGTAGGGCTCACCCACCATGGCCTGGATCAGGTGAGAGCCGATGTTGCTCGTCATCACGATCACGGTGTTCTTGAAGTCCACGGTGCGGCCCTGGCCGTCGGTCAGGCGGCCGTCGTCCAGCACCTGAAGCAACACGTTGAACACGTCTGGGTGGGCCTTTTCCACCTCATCGAGCAGCAACACCGAGTAGGGCTTGCGGCGCACGGCTTCGGTGAGGTAGCCGCCCTCCTCGTAGCCCACGTAGCCCGGCGGCGCGCCGATCAGGCGTGCCACGGAGTGTTTTTCCATGAACTCGCTCATGTCAATGCGGACGAGATGCTCTTCCGTGTCAAACAGGAAGCCGGCCAGCGCCTTGCACAACTCGGTCTTGCCCACTCCGGTCGGGCCCAGGAACAGGAACGATCCGGTGGGGCGGTTCGGGTCAGACAGGCCCGAGCGTGAGCGGCGAATGGCATTGGCCACGGCGGCGATGGCCTCGTCCTGCCCCACCACGCGGTCGTGCAGCTTGGTTTCCATCTGCAGCAGCTTGTCGCGCTCGCCCTGCATCATTCTTGACACAGGAATACCGGTGGCCCGGCTCACCACCTCGGCAATCTCTTCGGCACCCACCTGCGTGCGCAGCAACTTGGGCGCGGCGCCTTCGGTGACCTTGGCGGACTCCTTGTCCTGCGCTTCTTTCAACCGCTTTTCCAGTTCGGGCAGGCGACCATATTGCAGTTCGGCCACTTTGTTGAAGTCGCCCTTGCGGGTCTGTTCCTCGATCTGCAGCTTGAGCTTTTCGATCTCTTCGCGCACATGCTGGCTGCCCTGGGCCTGGGCTTTTTCGCTTTTCCAGATTTCGTCCAGATCGGCGATTTCCTTTTGCAGCCGGTGGATCTCTTCTTCGATCAAGGCAAAACGCTTGAGAGACGATTCGTCCTGCTCCTTGCGCACGGCCTCGCGCTCGATCTGCAACTGGATCAGGCGGCGATCCAGCCGGTCCATCACTTCTGGCTTGGAGTCGATCTCGATCTTGATCTTGGCGGCGGCCTCATCGATCAGGTCGATGGCCTTGTCTGGCAAGAAACGATCGGTGATGTAGCGGTGCGAAAGCTCGGCCGCGGCGACGATGGCCGGGTCGGTGATCTCCACGCCGTGGTGCACTTCATACTTTTCCTGCAGGCCGCGCAAGATGGCGATGGTCTGCTCCACCGTGGGTTCGTCGACCAGCACCTTCTGGAAGCGGCGTTCCAGCGCGGCGTCCTTTTCGATGTACTTGCGGTATTCGTCCAGCGTGGTCGCGCCGATGCAGTGCAACTCACCACGCGCCAGCGCAGGCTTGAGCATGTTGCCGGCATCAATGGCGCCTTCTGCCTTGCCGGCACCCACCATGGTGTGGAGTTCGTCGATGAACAGGATGATCCGGCCTTCGTCCTGCGAGACTTCCTTCAGCACGGACTTGAGGCGCTCTTCGAACTCGCCGCGGTATTTGGCGCCGGCCAGCAGGCCGGCCATGTCCAGCACCAGCACGCGCTTGTCGCGCAGACTCTCTGGCACCTCACCATTGACAATGCGCTGAGCAAGGCCTTCCACGATGGCGGTCTTGCCCACGCCGGGCTCGCCGATGAGCACGGGGTTGTTCTTGCTGCGGCGCTGAAGCACCTGAATCGCGCGGCGGATCTCGTCGTCCCGGCCGATCACAGGGTCGAGCTTGCCGGCGCGGGCACGCTCCGTCAGGTCGAGTGTGTATTTTTTCAGCGCTTCGCGCTGGCCCTCGGCTTCGGGGCTGTCCATCTTTTGGCCGCCACGCACGGCGTCGATGGCGCTTTCCAGGCTCTTGCGGGAAAGTCCGTTCTCGTTGGCGATGCGCCCGAGTTCGCCCTTAGCGTCGGCCACAGCCAGCAGGAAGAGCTCGCTGGCCACGAACTGGTCGCCGCGCTTGATGGCCTCTTTCTCGGTGGCCTGCAGCAACTTGGCCAGCTCCTGGCCCACCTGGACCTGTTCCTGCCCCTGCACTTCCGGCAGGCGCTTCACCACCGCCTCAACAGCCTTGCTCAGGCCCGCCACGTTCACGCCCGCACGCTGCAACAAGGACTGCGGGCCATCAGGCTGACGCAGCATGGCCAACAGCAGATGGGCCGGTTCGATGTAGGCGTTGTCGTTGCCCAGCGCCAAGGTCTGGGCTTCGCTCAGGGCTTCCTGGAATTTGGTGGTGAGTTTGTCGAGTCGCATGCCTGGGTACTCCGGAAAAATGAATTACGGCTCATCTGGCGCTGGTTCACCCATTTTCAAGCGCAAGCCGAACTCGTGCCGGCGCCTGCACCCCGAAGATTGACGCAGGTCAACCGGCTCGACGTTCAGCCTGGCTTGCGCCAGTAGCTGTAAGGCCAGGCCGTCTCCATGCCGGCTCGCCGGTAAAGCGCCAGCGCAGCGGCGTTGCCGGCATCCACCTGCAGGAATACCCTGGCCACGCCGCGCCGCCGGGCCTCCTCTGCCATGGTGACCAGCACGCGTCGCGCCAGCCCCTGCCCCCGACAAGCCGCATGGGTGCGCATGCCATGCACGCTGAGCCAGCCACGCCCGAACGCCGCCGCACCCGAGGCCACGGTGCGCCCCGCTTCTCGCACGCTGGCAAACAGCGTGTTGTGGGCTCGGCTGAGTGCGCGGGCCCTGCTCGCTCCATCGACCGGGTCCAGGCCAGGCCCCAGAAACATCGCCATCCACTGGGAATCGGCTTTGTCTTCCAGCACGCCAGGCGGGCCGGGATGGAGTTGCAACAGGTTTTCCACCTGACCGACCATGGTCAGCGTGGGCTGCTCGCGCTCATAGGCCAGGCGACGCAGTTGTGCATGAAAGTCGTCAAAAGCTGGCAAATCCGGCAGACGGAATGCTGGCGCAAATCCCAGAGCCCGGTAGCGTTCGGCAATGCTTTCGACCAGACCGACATCGGGCCGACTGTGCTGCAGGGGCACCGCGGATCGCGCCCGGCCTACAGTACCGTCAAAAATGGGCAGCAGCCACCCGGGGAGATGCTCCATCCGGTCGGGCACCACCGCTTCCAGCGTGGCGCGCTCGATGGACTCCACATCCGTGTCGGCAAGCGGCAACAACACGCGTTCTCCGGTGCTCATGGATGCGTCCCTGCCCTAGGGCGATCAGGCGTTCTGACCCGCGATGCCCCAGCGCTGAAGCGCAGCATCGTCACTGACCCGTGCATCGACCCAGCGCGCGCCCGCTGGCGTCTGTTCCTTCTTCCAGAAGGGTGCCTGGGTCTTGAGGTAGTCCATGAGAAATTCGCAGGCCTGGAAACTCTCGCCCCGGTGGGCCGAGGTCACCACCACGAGCACGATCTGGTCCATGGGCTGCAAAACGCCCACGCGATGGATCACGCGGGCACCGAGGATGTCGAACCGGCGATGCGCCTCGTCGATCATGGCCTCGATGGCTTTCTCCGTCATGCCCGGGTAGTGCTCCAGCTCCATCGAATGCACACCCTGCCCGTCATTGCGATCCCTGACCGTGCCGACCAACGAACAGACCGCGCCCACACCCGGGTTGCGCTCACGCAGCTGTGCCACCTCGGCGGACAAGTCAAAGTCATCGACCTGGATACTCACCCGTTCAGTCATGTGATTCACCTGAGGGTTGAATGAGACCGCATCACCGACCTCAGCCGCCGGTGACGGGCGGGAAAAAACCGACCTCGGCGCCTTCCGGCAGCGCGGCAGTTTCTTCACTCATGGTCTGGTTGAGTGCGACCCGCACTGCCTTTCCGCGGGCCAGCGCCTCGGCGTAAGCGCCGCCCCGGGCGATCAGCTCGTCGCGCAGCGCGCCCAGCGTTGGGGCGCTCGTGTTCACCGCTTCACTGCCCGTGGACAAAGCTTCGCGTATGGAAGCGAAATAACGGATGTTGACGTTCATGCAAGCCACTCTGCAAACGAAACAAAAGGAACCAGGTCACCATGGGCAATGGTACGGCCTGCGGCCTTGTCCACCAGTCCGTCGGCCCAGGCAACCGAGGTGAGCACGCCCGAACTCTGGTTGGGAAACAGATCGAGGCCACCTGAGCTGTTGCGCCGCACACGAATGAACTCTCGGCGCTTGTCAGCGCGGGTCACGTCAAAGTGGGCCGGCAGCATCATCGGATCCGGCATGGATGGGACAACATCTGCCTTCACACCTTGCAAGGCCAGCAGAAACGGACGCACCAGCAGCACAAAGGTGACAAAGCTGGACACCGGGTTCCCGGGCAAACCAATGAAATGGCACGGCTGCTCCGCCGCTTCCGTGGCAGGATGCCGCCGGACCGTGCCATAGGCAAATGGCTTGCCGGGCTTCATGGCAATCTGCCAGAGGTCCAGCGAGCCCAGCCGTTGCACCGACGGCTTGATGTGGTCTTCTTCGCCGACCGACACACCTCCGCTGGTGAGAATCAGGTCGTGGTGGTCGGCCGCCGACTGCAGGGCGGCCAGGGTCGCATCGCGCCGGTCGGGCACGATCCCCAAATCACTCACTTCGCACCCCATTCGGTGCAGCAGCGCCCGCAGAAAGAAGCGGTTCGAGTTGTAGATAGCCCCGGGGGGCATGGCTTCGGGCGGTACATCGCCGGGCATGACGAGTTCGTCACCGGTGGAAAAAAGCGCCACACGCGGTCGCGCCACCACCGACAACCTGGCCCTGCCCAGGCTGGCTGCCAGGCCGAGACCGGCAGGCGAGAGCCTCTCACCCCGGGCCAGCACCACCGAACCAAGGGCCACATCTTCACCAGCCCGCCGCACCCACTGGCCGGGTTGCGGCATCGCATGGATGTGCACACCGTGGATGTTGCCGCCCACCTCTTCCGTGTCTTCCTGCATCACCACGGCATCGGCACCTGGCGGCAGGGTGGCCCCTGTAAATATGCGGGCACAACTGCCCTCGCGCAGCGGGCTGGCTGGATGGCCGGCCGCGATTCGTTGAGAAACCGGCAGGACCACACCGGGCGCGCTCACATCGGCGCAACGCACCGCGTAGCCGTCCATGGAGGAGTTGTCCTGCGGTGGCACCTGAAGGGATGAAACCAGGTCTTCAGCCAGAACCCGGCGATCGGCGTCGAAGGTGGCGACCGTTTCCACGCCCGACAGGGGTTCGACGCGCTCCAGCAACTGCGCCAGTGCAAGGTCAAGTTCCATCAAAGGCGTTCGCAGGTGGGCGGGAGCGGTCATGTTTGAACGGTGTTTGGCGTCAGCACGGCGCCTTCTGTTGGCGCGGGGATCTGTCTGTCACCCGTGTGCCTCCGGGTTGTAATCAAATCTTTGCCCATTTTCGATCAGCCATGCAGCCACTTCATCGGGCTGGTTCAAATCCAGCACCGGGCGCAGGGTGGCCTCAGGGAGCCGGTCGGCACTGTCGGTGGCAATGGCCACGATGAACGGGTCGTTGGGGTAAAGCGTCGATTTTGCACTCTCTGCGCGCCAGATCTCGATCTTGAGCAGGTCGCAGTCCTTGAACCCTTCCACGAACACCCAGTCGATGCCGTCGTACAGCTCGGCCAATAAATGGTGAACGCCCAGTTCGACGGGTTGCTCGAATTCACGCATCAGCACCAGGCGATGCCGCGAGGCCGCCACCACCTCGAACGCGCCCGCCTCGCGGTGGCGCCAGGTGTCCTTGCCGGGATGGTCAATGTCGAACTTGTGGTGGGCATGCTTGACCACCGACACCCGGAGCCCACGCAGCTTCATCGCCGGGATGAGCTGCTCGACCAAGGTGGTCTTGCCAGACCCCGAAAAACCCGCGAAGGCAACAACCTTCATGAATCGGCGCAGTGCTGGACGATGTAGTTCTTCACGGCCACCGCATCGGCTGGCATGACCTGAACCCGTTTGGGCAATGCCTCGATGCCTTCGAATTGAGCGGGACGGTCAGGTTGACGCCCCAGCGCTTCGACGATGGTCTCGGCGAACTTGATCGGCAGAGCGGTTTCCAGCACGATCATGGGGATTTCCGCTCTGGCGTGTGCGCGAGCCACCTTCACACCATCGGCAGTGTGGGTGTCGATCACCACGCCAAAGCGTTCAAAGGTGTCCTTGATGGTGGCGAGGCGGTCTGCGTGCGTGCTCTTGCCGCTGACGAAGCCGTAATGCATCGCCGCTTCGGCAAACACCGGGTCGGCACCCAATTCAAAACGGCCCTCGCGGCTGAGCGCGTCACCAAACAGCGCCTTGACCCGCGCCCCGTCGCGACCCAGCAGATCAAAAACAAAGCGCTCGAAGTTGCTGGCCTTGGAAATGTCCATCGACGGGCTGGAGGTCTCGTGCGTGTCGGCGCTGGCGCGCACGCGGTAGACACCGGTGCGGAAGAACTCGTCGAGCACGTCGTTTTCGTTCGTCGCCACGGCCAGGGTCTGGATGGGAAGCCCCATCTGGCGTGCCACATGCCCGGCGCAGACATTGCCGAAGTTGCCGCTAGGCACGGTGAAGCTCACCTTCTGCGAATCACTCGAGGTTGCCTGGAAGTAGCCCGCAAAGTAATAGACCACCTGGGCGAGCAGTCTGGCCCAGTTGATTGAATTGACCGTGCCGATCTTGTACTGGCGCTTGAAGGCCAGGTCGTTGGACACGGCCTTGACAATGTCCTGGCAGTCGTCGAACACGCCTTCAATGGCGATGTTGTGGATGTTTTCGTCCATCAGACTGAACATCTGGGCCTGCTGGAATGGGCTCATGCGGCCGTGCGGGCTGAGCATGAACACCCGCACGCCCTGCTTGCCTCGCATCGCATACTCGGCCGCGCTGCCGGTATCGCCACTGGTCGCACCCAGGATGTTGAGTTGTTCGCCGCGGCGCGCCAGCTCGTACTCGAACAGGTTGCCCAGCAGCTGCATGGCCATGTCCTTGAACGCCAGCGTCGGACCGTTCGACAGCGCTTCCAGGTAGAAACCATCTTCAAGTTTCTTCAGCGGCACGATGGCCGCCGTGCCGTACACCGCCTCGGTGTAGGTCTTGTCGCAAAGTGCCTTCAGATCAGTCGCAGGAATGTCGTCGATGTAGAGCGACAGCACTTCGAAGGCCAACGCCGCGTAACCGCCGGGGGCGCCGCCATTGAACACGCCTCGCCAGCGTGCCAGTGTGGCTGCGTCCACTTGCGGATAACGCTCGGGCAGGTACAGACCGCCATCGGGCGCCAGGCCCTCCAGCAGGATTTCGCAGAAGTGTTTGCGATCCAGATGGCCGCGGGTAGAGAGGTACAGCATGTCAGTGTTCCAGGGCATTGCGAGCTACCGCCCTCGTGCGTGCAAGGCGTCTGATCCAGCCACTCCACGGAACCGGTTTTGCCAGGTCAGGAGTGTGGTCCCGCCCGCAGGCGGAAGACGCGAAGTGGCGCAGGAGGTCAGTTCAACTCCTCTTTGCGAATGCGCGTGATCGGCGCCAGCACGGAAGACAGGCCCTGCATATCGGCCAAGGCACGGTTCATGACGCCCTCCCGTGTGTCGTGCGTCAGGATGATCAGATCGGTCGAAGCTGCACCCGCCACGGCCAGGTCGGCACTCACCTCCTCGGCCCGGCGCTGGAGCAAGGCATCGATACTGATGCCCGCCTCTGCGAGCAGGCCCGTCACCTTGGCCAGCACGCCCGCCTCGTCTGCCACGCGGAGTCGCAGGTAATAGCTGGTCACGACCTCGCTCATGGGCAGCACCTGGAGGTCGCTCATGGCATCGGGCTGGAACGCCAGGTGCGGCACCCTGTGGTGCGGGTCGGCGGTGTGCAGTCGGGTCACGTCCACCAGATCGGCAATCACCGCACTGGCCGTGGGTTCGCTGCCGGCCCCTTTGCCGTAATACAGTGTGGTGCCGACGGCATCTCCTTGCACCACGACCGCATTCATGGCGCCTTCCACGTTCGCGATCAGTCGCTTGCTCGGCACCAGGGTCGGATGCACACGCAGCTCCACACCCGCCTCGGTGCGCCGCGTGATGCCCAGCAACTTGATGCGGTAGCCCAGTTGCTCAGCGTAGCGGATGTCCGTGCCACTGAGTTGGGTGATGCCCTCGACATGGGCCTTGTCAAACTGCACAGGAATGCCAAAGGCAATGGCGCTCATCAGCGTGACCTTGTGGGCCGCATCCACGCCTTCGATGTCGAAGGTCGGGTCCGCTTCGGCATAACCCAGTCGCTGAGCCTCCTTGAGCACGACATCGAAGTCCAGCCCCTTGTCACGCATCTCTGACAGGATGAAGTTTGTGGTGCCGTTGATGATGCCCGCGATCCACTGGATGCTGTTGGCCGTGAGACCCTCACGCAGCGCCTTGATGATGGGAATGCCACCGGCCACCGCCGCCTCGAAGGCCACCATCACGCCCTTGGCCGAAGCCGCAGCGAAAATCTCAGTGCCATGCACGGCCAGCAAGGCCTTGTTGGCCGTCACCACATGCTTGCCAGCCGCGATGGCTTCCATCACCAGCGCCTTGGCCACGCCATACCCACCGATCAGCTCCACGACGATGTCGATGTCGGGGTTGGCAATCACAGCGCGTGCGTCGTTCACCACATTGACGTCCGGCCCCACCAGGGAGCGCGCACGATCCATGTCCAGATCAGCCACCATGGTGATTTCAATGCCGCGACCAGCGCGCCGCTTGATCTCTTCCTGGTTGCGTTTCAACACATTGAATGTGCCGCTGCCCACGGTGCCTATGCCCAGCAGGCCTATTTGGATCGGTTTCATGCTTCTCTCATTCAATTAAACAGACGGGACACCGATGCCCCCCAGTTGTCCCCAATCAAGGCCAGACGGGAGACGATGCCGCACTGATGGCCATTTCGGCGCGAAATGATGCCTCTTCAGGCGGTGCCATGCCGCTTGCGCCAACCTTCAAGGAACCTGGCCACCCGCCCGATCGCTTCACGCAAATCGTCCTCGTGAGGAAGGAACACGATGCGGAAATGCTGGTTGTCCGGGTAATTGAAACCCGAGCCCTGTACCAGCATCACACGGGTTTCCTGCAAGAGCTCCAGGAACATCTGCTGATCGTCTTCCACCGGGTAGACCTTGGGGTCCAACTTGGGGAACATGTAGAGTGCCGCCGACGGTTTGACGCAGGTCACGCCGGGAATGGCGGTGATCAGCTCATAAGCCAGGTCACGTTGCCGGCGCAATCGGCCGCCCTCACAGACCAGGTCATTGATGCTCTGGTAGCCCCCAAGTGCCGTTTGAATCGCCCACTGCCCCGGCACATTGGCACACAGGCGCATGTTCGAGAGCATGTTCAGGCCCTCGATGTAGTCCTTGGCTGGTTTCTTGTCGCCCGAGACAATCATCCAGCCGGCGCGATAGCCACAGGAGCGGTAGCTCTTGGACAGCGAATTGAAGGTCAGGGTGAGCACGTCGTCCGACAGGCTGGCAATCGCCGTGTGCCTGGCGCCGTCGTACAGCACCTTGTCGTAGACCTCGTCGGCAAAAATCACCAGCCCGTGCTCGCGGGCAATCTCGACAATGGCGCGGAGCAGCTCGTCCGAGTAGAGCGCACCGGTTGGATTGTTCGGGTTGATGACCACAATGCCTTTGGTGGCCGGCGTGATCTTGCGGCGAATGTCGTCCAGATCGGGCATCCAGCCATTGGCTTCTTCGCACATGTAATGCACCGGCGTGCCGCCGGAGAGGCTTACCGCTGCCGTCCACAGGGGGTAGTCCGGTGCGGGCAGCAGCAACTCGTCACCATCGTCGAGCAGGGCATTGGTCGCCATGACGATCAGCTCGCTCGCGCCGTTACCCAGATAAATATCGTCGAGCGTGACGCCCTTGATGCCCTGCTTCTGGGTTTCGTGCATGACCGCCTTGCGCGCCGCGAAAATGCCTTTGCTGTCGGAATAGCCCGCCGAATTCGGCAGGTTGCGGATCATGTCCTGCTGGATTTCTTCCGGGGCATCAAAGCCGAACACCGCGAGATTGCCGATGTTGAGCCGGATGATCTTGTGCCCCTCTTCTTCCATCTGGCGCGCGGCGTCCATGATGGGACCCCGGATGTCGTAACAAACGTTGGCCAGCTTGGCGGATTTCTGGATGGTCTTCAAAGTCCCTCCCGCATGGGGCAGTGAGAATGTCTGCAACAGTTTGGGGGCGGACCCGGACCGCTATATTCAAGCCTGCTGCGCTTGGGAAAACCTGTAATTTGAACACAGTTCGGCACCGTATTCGGTGCATGAAGCCTGCCGACACACCGCCCTGTGCCTTGGGAATTTTTGATGAAACTCCACGCCGACAAACCCGATGCCAACACCGTCACCGCTTACGGCGACGGCTGGATCGCCGTGAATGGCGAGCGCTTGAGCCGGAGCGTGGTACTGGCCTCCAGTGGCGAGCGCATCGACTGGCGCTGCAGCGCGCACGACGAACTGGACGCCGGGCACTTCGCGTCGCTGCTGAAATTGATGGACTCGCCGCCCGAACTGGTCATTTTTGGCAGTGGAAAACGCCTGCGCTTCGTGCGCCCCGCCCTGCTGCAAAGCCTGATCAACCGGGGCATCGGGGTCGAGACCATGGATACCCAGGCCGCCTGCCGCACCTTCAACATCCTGGCAGGCGAAGGTCGCAGAGTGCTCGCGGCCTTGCTGATTGAAGGCAGTGACACGGGAGACTTGGTCTCCGGGGATGAATGACAGGCGTCAAACGATGGCCGCGGCAGGGGTGACCGGACGCGACAGCCGCGACTTGTCAGTTCAGAGTAAAATAGCCGATTGTTTCCTGCCATGACTCCGTTTGCCAACCGGCAAAAGCAAGATCATGAAGCAGCTGGGAAGCCAACGAATCACCACCAACTTATGTCAGGGGCTCACGCAGTATGGCAGTCGTTGTCAACAAACCCATTCCCGAATTTGAAGCGCTGGCCACAGGCGGCCTCAAGGTCAGCAATCAAACGCACCTGGGTCAGACCATCGTGCTCTATTTTTATCCAAAGGACAATACGCCCGGGTGCACGACCGAGGCCATGCAGTTTCGCGACAAGTACAAGGACTTCGTGAAAGCGGGGGCGCAGGTGTTTGGCGTCTCGCGCGACAACATGAAGTCCCACGACGACTTCAAGACCAAACTCGAACTGCCGTTTGAGCTGATTGCAGACACCGAAGAGAAAATGTGCCACATGTTCGGCGTGGTCAAGAACAAGATCATGTACGGCAAGAAGGTCAAAGGCATTGAGCGCAGCACTTTCCTCGTGGGTCCCGACGGTGTGCTCAAGCAGGAATGGCGTGGCCTGAAGGTCCCTGGCCATGTGGAAGACGTTCTCAAAGCCGTCAAGGCACTCAAAAAAGCCGCCTGACGACCCGCGTTCCGTGTGGTTGCCGGGGGCTAGGGTACGGTCACATGACTCGTGCATAATGATTTCATGACGTTAGGAAGTCCTTCCGCATCGCCTTCTTGCCCATCCTCAAGCAGCTCTGAAAGCCGCCCGGTTAGCCCGGCGGCTTTTTGTTTTCTGGCGTCTCGCTGAACACCACCCCATTCCATGCCACTGCCACCCGCCCCCACCAAACGCGCCGCCCTTCTCTCACCCGAGTCCTACAGCCTCAAAGCAGCCGAAGATCTTTTTGAAGTGGTGCTCGATGCCATTCCTGCGGCAGCCCCGACTTCTTCCGAGGTATCCCATAAAACGGAAGCCGCCAGGGGCTCTGAGCCCCGCCGGGACAGCAGATCCAGGTCGCGAAAGGGCGAACAAGCGCCGGAACGCGACCAAGCCCGTTCAAAACGCGGTGCAATGCCTGCGGTGGTGCCATCCATGGCGCCCATGCCTGTCGAAGGCAAGAGTCAGAAGCCTGCCGACGCACGCCCCCCGGTGCCGGCACCCGTTGTCTCGCCCGTCGCCAGCAACCGTCGTACGGGTCGCAACAAAGCCACCATCAACGGTATCAGCCGTCTCTTTGTGCTCGACACGAACGTGCTGCTGCACGATCCGATCAGTCTTTTCCAGTTTGAAGAACACGACATCTTTCTTCCGATGATCGTGCTGGAAGAGCTGGATGGCCACAAGAAGGGCATGACGGAAGTTGCCCGAAACGGTCGACAAACCAGCCGCACCCTGGACGCGTTGGTGGCCCAGCAGGGCGCTGACCTCACCAAGGGACTCAAGCTGTCTGCCACAGGCCACCAGTCCGCCCGAGGCTCGCTGTTTTTCCAGACAGAGCCATTGGACAGCGAGTTGCCGTCCAGCCTGCCTCAAGGCAAGGCGGACAATCAGATCCTGGGCGTGGTGCATGCGCTGCGGGACAAGTTTCCCCAGCGGGAAGTGATTCTGGTTTCCAAGGACATCAATATGCGGGTCAAGGCCCGCGCCCTGGGCCTGGCGGCTGAAGACTATCAAAACGACAAGACCCTGGAAGATGGCGATCTGCTGTATGCCGGCGCGCTGGCGCTTCCTCAGGATTTCTGGACCCGCCAGAGCAAAACCATCGAGAGCTGGCAAAGCGGCAGCCACACCTTCTACCGTGTGAGCGGACCGGCGGTGGGGCAGTTTTACATCAACCAGTTTGTGTACTTCGAGGCGCCCGGCGAGCCATCGCTCTACGCCCGCGTGACCGAAATCCGCGACAAGACGGCGGTCTTGAAGACGCTCAAGGACTTCACCCACCTGAAGAACGCGGTGTGGGGCGTCACCAGCCGAAACCGCGAGCAGAACTTCGCGCTCAACTTGCTGATGGATCCGGAGATCGACTTCGTCACGCTCGCGGGTACGGCAGGTACCGGTAAGACGCTGATGGCCCTGGCCAGCGGCCTGACCCAGGTGCTGGACGACCGCCGCTACACCGAAATCATCATGACCCGCGCCACCGTCAGCGTGGGCGAAGACATTGGTTTCCTGCCTGGCACAGAAGAAGAAAAAATGGGCCCCTGGATGGGCGCGCTGGACGACAACCTGGAGTTTCTTGCCAAGGGCGATGGCGGCAATGCCGGCGAATGGGGCCGCGCCGCCACCAATGAGCTCATCCGCAGCCGCATCAAGGTCAAGAGCATGAATTTCATGCGAGGCCGCACGTTCATGAACAAGTACGTGATCATCGACGAAGCGCAAAACCTCACACCCAAGCAGATGAAGACGCTGATCACCCGCGCCGGCCCGGGCACCAAGATCATCTGCATGGGCAACCTGGCCCAGATCGACACCCCCTATCTCACGGAAGGCTCATCAGGCCTGACCTATGCCGTGGACCGTTTCAAGGGCTGGCCGCATGGGGGGCACATCACCTTGGCGCGCGGCGAGCGTTCAAGGCTTGCCGATTTCGCCAGCGAGATACTCTGAGTGTCATGAGGGCCGGCGCCAGCATTTTGATGAAGGGCCATTGGCGCTCTCTCACCCCTGAACGCTGGCTCTGCGCAGCGCCTACCGGGGCAGGCTGAGGACGGTTCGCCCTGCCATGTTCACGCGCGCCCAAATGAGCGCCCCTTACAAGAACGACGCGGTGGTCGCACCGTGCCCGAGAAACGAAAAAGCCCTGGTCTTGCGACCAGGGCTTCACGTTTTTGGTAGGACGTGGCAGGCTCGAACTGCCGACCAACGGATTAAAAGTCCGCTGCTCTACCAACTGAGCTAACGTCCCATCAAAACAAACCTTGTTCCCCGCACCGTCCGGGGGATGGTGGGGCGTGAGTGACTCGAACACTCGACCTACGGATTAAGAGTCCGCTGCTCTACCAACTGAGCTAACGCCCCAAGGGTTTTGCCGCGAACATGAAGACGAACGGAAAATCTCTTTTCGTCTATTGACTACTGCGCCAAGCCTCAAATTATAGCGTCATTGTGAACGCTTTTTCAACCGCCACAGATTTTCGTGCAGCCCTGGTCAACGCATTCATTGCCCAGCCCGCCGCGCACATACCGAAAGTCGCTGTCACACTCACCGACGAGCCATAACCGTGACAGTTCAACGAACCATCCACTGCCGAGATACCACACGACGCATCTGGTGGAGCCACAGCTTCCCGGCTGCACACACAAGCAACGCCCATTCGACCCGTGCGAGCACCTTCATGATAGCGACGCAGCCCGTACCGGAGCTTGGCCAGCAGCGGATCGTGCGTGACTTCGGCAAGATCGACCACCTCCACCCACTGTGATTCGCGCTTGCCGCCCGCTGCTCCCACAGTCACGAAAGGCACGTTGTGCGCGAGCGCCCATGCGGCCATGACCGTCTTGGCCCTCACCTGATCGCAGGCATCTATCAGTGCAAAAGACTCTAAGGGCCGCTGACCATCCAGACTCGCCCCCTCATACAACAGGGCTGGCCAGTTCTCCGGTGTCACGAAATCATCGATGACGTTGATCTTGCACCCAGGGTGAAAGTGGTTGATGCGTTCACGCATGGCCTGTACCTTGGCTTGCCCCAGCGAAGGCTCCATGGCATGAATCTGCCGATTGAAGTTTGACTCGGACACATGGTCCATGTCGATAAGCGTGAGTTCGCGCACGCCACTGCGGGCCAGGGCCTCGACTGCCCATGAGCCCACTCCCCCGATACCCACCACCGCCACATGTGCGTCAAAAATGCGTTGTGCACCGTCAACGCCATAGAGCCTGCGCAGTCCTCCGAAACGCCGCTCAAAAGTCTCCTTGGCCAAGTCGCTCATTCCCGGTCCAGCAGCCACATCTGAAAACGGAACCCCCCAACCGCCCCCAGCACGATCCCGGAGACAGCGATCATGCTGGACAGGCTCAGCGTGGAGAGCCCTGACATGCCCTGCCCCACCGTACAACCCAAGGCCGTCACACCACCCACACCCATGCACGCGGCGCCCACCAGGTGCAAGGTCGTGTCTTGCGTGCCGTGAAAACCCTCCCACCGAAAGCTGCGCTCGATGAGTGAACACAGCAACGCCCCTACCAGCACGCCCGCCACGGTGACCACGCCAAATGTGAGCACCTTGGAGGAGTCGCTGTAGAAGATGATCCAATCCAATGTGTAGGCCATGGGCGCTGTGAAGGTGAGCGACTCCATGCGCCGTGAGTTGCTGGCCAGATATATCGACTCAAGCGTCTCAGGGTGTTCGGGGACAAAGCCCAGGTAACCACTGACCCACCACATGGCCACGATGACCGCTCCCAGACCCAGCCCCGCGAGCAGGTTGTTGCCCGTGCGGAAATCGGTCCCCGCAAGCGCCCAGATGATCAAGCCCCCACCGATCACCAGCGCAGCCGAGATGCCAGCGACAGCGGGATTCAGGCCAAGCCCACTGGACAGCCAGAACGGCACTGCGCCACCCGCAGCCAGATCGAACACAACCTGATCAACCGTGCTGTCACGCCACACAGCCACCACGCCCCGCAGGGTCGCGAAGGCCGCAAACCCCATCACAAAGAACACCACGAGGGACTTGAGGCTCCCCGCACCAATGCGCACCAGCGTTTTGCTGCCACAGCCTGAAGCGAGCACCATGCCAAACCCGAACAGCGCGCCGCCGGACAACGCCGACAACCAGAGCACCCGACCCGAGGTGTAGATGGTCTGCGTGGGGTCAATCCAGCCCAGTGCTGCCATGCCGTAGAACCCGATCATGGCCACACCGACCGCCATGCCCCACATGCGCATGCGGGTCCAGTCGCCCATGTTCACGATGTCGCTGATGGCACCCATCGTGCAGAAATGCGTGCGCTGGGCAATGAAGCCAAATGCAGCTGCGACAGCAAACGCTGCCCAGAGAACCCATGTGTACAGCTGATTGAGCTCGTCGATTTCCATGGGCGCCATTGTAGGAGCAGGCCCAGGAGGGCCCGCTACGGCGGCCATTTACCACCACTTGCCCAACAAGTGTCGTGGACTAACGCAGGCGCGAGAGGCGTTCGCGCGCCACGGAGGCGGCTTCAGATCCGGGATGGATTTTCACGAGATCTTCGAGAGTACGACGCGCAGCCTTGCTGTCTTTCATCTCCACCTGACTGTTGGCGAGTGCCAGCATGCCTTCAGGCACGCGCTGATGACCAGGAAACTGTGAAATCAGACGCCGATGACTTTCGATGGCCTCTTTGTAGGCCCGGTTCGCGTACTGGGCATTGCCCAGCCAATACAGGACCGATGGGGTGTAGCCGCTCTCTGGATAGCGCTGAAGAAAGCTGGCGTAGGCAGAGGCTGCCGCAGGAAATTCCGAACGCCGCAGCACGGCCATGGCAGCCTCATAGTCGCGCTGCTCGGCCGGTGCCGCAGTGAAATCGCGACCATCCAGCGAGATCGTCGAGGGCTCCACCTGCTTCAGGCGCTCTTCGAGACCCGACTGCACGTCTTTCTGTTTGCGCTGCAGCTCCGACACCTCCCGCGCCAACTGCTCATTCTGACCCCGCAAATGGGCAACTTCAGATCGGAGCTGTTCAATCTGATTGGCCAGATCGAGCAGGCTTCGTTGACCTGTGTTGCCCTGCGAGCGCGCTTCTTCGGCCAATTTGGCCTGACGGGCCTCACTGGCTTCGAACCGCTGACGCAACTCGATGATGGCCCTGCGAGCTTCGTCGTCACCAAGAAAGGCTTGCGCCTGCAAGGGGGCAAGCATCGACGCCATCGCAATCCCGCTGGCAATCAGTTGGAACGAAAAGCGCTTCATCGAATGGGTCATGCTGATCAACGGTAGGTGATTTCAACCCGACGATTTTGGGCGAACGCGCTCTCATCAAAGCCATAGACAGCCGGCTTTTCTTCTCCGAAGCTCACGGCCTCCATCTGCGATTCACTCACGCCCAGCAATTGCATGGCTCGGCGAACCGCCTCTGCACGTTTCTGTCCAAGGGCCAGGTTGTACTCCCGCCCCCCACGTTCGTCGGTGTGGCCTTCCAGCGCAACCTTGCGGCTGGGGTTGGCCTTCAGGAAAGCTGCATTGGCTTCAAGTGCACCTGCAAACTCTTGACGCACTTCAAAGCTGTCGTAGTCAAAATAAATCACCCGGGCCATGTTGGCTGGCTGTTGTGAGTCCACCCCTGGCACCTGAACGCCCGAAACGCCACTGGGGTCCACGCCGCTGCCGGTACCGCCTTGCGTGCCAGTGCCCCCTGCAGCGGCGCCACGGTCTTCGACCGGTGCCTCATCGAGTTTGACGCTTGAGCCGCATGCGGCAAGTGAGAACGCCAGCACCACCGCAAAAAAGCCGCTCAGGATCGAACGATGTGAACGAGGCGTGGCAGTTGCAGAGAGCTTGGTCAGGTTAAGCATGAAGGATTCCCTTTCAGATTGGATAGAAATTCGAGCGGATGGATGAAAATGCCGCAAACAACACGAGGGCGTCAGCGAGCAAACGGCCCCCATTGAGGCTCTCGAATGTCGCCCCGAGCACCCGCCAGCCGTGTTTTGATGCGACCGTCGACCGTGGTGGTCATGAGCGCCTCCTGGCCATTTTCGCGGGTGGCGTAAATGATGAGACGGCTGTTGGGAGAAAAGCTCGGGCTCTCGTCACCGCTAGTGCTGGTGAGTGCCGTGGCATTGCCACTGGCCAACTCCATCACGTGCAGACGGAAGGCCCCTCCCACACGCGAAATGTAGGCCAGCCAACGACCATCCGGGCTGGGAGAGGGAGAAATGTTGTAGTTGCCAGTGAAGGTCAGTCGCTGTGGGTTCCCGCCTTGTGCGCCCATGCGATAGATCTGGGGCGATCCGCCACGATCACTCACAAAGAACAACGAGCTTCCGTCTGCGGAGAAAACGGGCTCGGTGTCGATGCTGCCCGACTGGGTCAACCTGCGAGGCTCACTGCCGTTGGCGCTCATCACATAAATCTGGGCATTGCCTGAAATGGACAATGTGGCAGCCAATTGGCTGCCATCGGGAGACCACGAAGGCGCACTGTTCGAGCCCCGAAAATTGGCCAACAGCCGGCGCCGTCCCGTGGCCACGTCGTGTGTGTAGATCACCGGCTTGCGGGATTCGAATGACACATAAGCCAATTGACTGCCACCAGGGGCCCAACTGGGCGAAATGATGGGCTCAGGACTGGTCAGGGCCGCGCGTGCGTTCTCGCCATCGGCGTCTGCCACCCAGAGGATATGTTGGCTGCCTGCCTTGGAAACGTACGCGATTCGGGTGGCGAACACGCCCTTCTCTCCCGTCAGCGCCTCATACACGTAATCCGCAATACGATGCGCCGCCAGTCGCAGGTCCTGTGTTGTCACCGGGTAGCTGAGACCACCCAGATCCCGTGCCTTGACCACATCCCAAAGCCTGAAACGGACATCGTGCCGACCATCTGCGAGGCGCGTCACGCTGCCCGTGAGCAAGGCGTCCGTGGTTCGAGCCCGCCAGGGAGCGAGATCGGGCCGTGACGTTTCGTCCAATTGGCCGGGCAATGGGTCCACGAAACGAAACTGACCGCTGCGCTCCAGATCGGCACGAACAATGGCCGCCATGTCCTGACCGACCTGTGCATTTCCCCGAAAGCCAGCAGCAGAGAACGGAATCTGGGTCATGCCCACACCCGTCACTTCGACGCGAAACTGCGCCAAGGCGTTTGACAGAGGCAAAGCACCGGCGGGGAGTAAAACAGCCTGAGAAAGCAAACGTCGCCGTGATAGCGGCCAATGGTCTCGATTCAAATCCTGCGTTCCTTATATCTGAATGGTTGCTTTGGCCGAAAAACTCAAATTGAGTTCCCTCGCAAACCTCCAGCGGATAATACCGGATCGATCCCCTGCACCCGTGACAAGATGTGCTCGAATGGCGATGTCGCTCCCTGGCACGCCTTACGATCTTGCATCCCGGCATTCATTCCCGCCTCACCTCTTTTCAGGCCGCTACGGACTTGACCGAATCACCTCACCCAAAACCTCTACCGCAGAGGTCGATTGCCCAACGGCTGTTACGTTTCTGGCCGTATTTTCAGTCGGCAAAAGCCGGTATCGTGCTGGCGGCCATCTGTTCGGTGGTGGGCGCACTCACCGAGCCGCTCATTCCTGCACTGCTCAAGACACTGCTGGATCGGGGATTCGCAGAGGGGAACATTGCCCTCTGGATGGTGCCCGTGGCCCTGATGGGTCTGTTTGGTATCCGAGGTCTGGCAGGGTTCCTTGCGCAGTACGCGTTGTCTCACACGGCCAGTCTCGGGCTTCTGAATCTGCGGCGCGCCATGTTCGCCAAGCTCAATGTCGCGCGGATGGAGCTGTTCTCGCAGCAAAGTGCAAGCAAATTGTCCAACACACTGGTGTACGAGGTACAGACCGGATCGACGATGTTGGTCAATGCACTGCTCAGTCTCGCCAAAGACAGCCTGACGATGATGGCACTCATGGGCTATCTCATGTACCTGAACTGGAAGCTCACCTTGATCGTGCTGCTGATCTTTCCAGGGCTGGTGATGATCATGCGGGTGCTGTCCCGTCGACTGTATCGACTGACCCGCTCCAGCCAGCAAGCCACGGACGAACTGGCTTACGTCGTCGAAGAAAACGCACTGGCGCACCGTGTGGTGCGTCTGCACGGCGCACAGGGCAGTCAGACCGCACGCTTCAATGCCTTGAGCACAGCCTTGAGGCGTCTGGCATTGAAGTCCACCATTGCGCAGGCTGCGATGACCCCGTTGACGCAATTGCTGGCGTCGGCAGCGCTCTCGGCCGTGATTGCGGTTGCCTTGTGGCAAAGCAGCAGCAGCGGCGTGACGGTTGGCAATTTTGTGGCGTTCGTGACCGCCATGTTGATGCTGGTGGCTCCCATTCGCCACCTGGCCGAAATTGCAGGACCCATCACCCGAGGCCTGGCAGCATTGGAGCGAGGACTCGACCTCATCGAAAGCACGCCCGATCAAGTGGGCGGCGGCCATGCGGTTGACCATGCGCAAGGCAGTCTCTCGCTGCGCAATGTCTGGGTGCGCTACCCGTCGCGAGCCGCGACCGACGGCGAGGCGCACGCGGGACGCGCTGCGCTGAAGGGCATCAACCTGACCATTGCGCCCGGTGAAGTCCTGGCCCTGGTCGGGCCATCGGGCTCTGGAAAATCCACCCTGGTGAATCTGTTGCCACGTTTTGTGGATGCAACTGAGGGTGAAATCTGTCTCGATGAGGTGCCGCTGGGTGAATGGGACCTGCGCTCCCTGCGGCGGCAATTTGCCCTGGTCAGCCAGGACGTGGTGATGCTCAATGACACGCTGGCCGCCAATGTGGCCCTGGGTGACGACCCCGGCTCACTCGATGAGGCCAGCGTGTTGAGCGCCCTGACTTCGGCCAACTTGCTCGACCTGATTCATCAGTTGCCGCAAGGCATTCACAGCAAGGTCGGGCACAACGCAGCCGAGCTGTCTGGTGGACAACGCCAGCGTCTGGCCATTGCCCGGGCCATCTACAAGAACGCGCCTGTTCTGATTCTGGATGAAGCCACCTCGGCGCTGGACAACGAATCCGAGCGTCTGGTTCAGGAGGCACTGTCCCGCCTCATGAAGGGACGAACCACGCTGGTGGTCGCGCACCGTCTGTCCACGATTGAGCACGCCGACCGCGTTGTGGTGCTGGCTGACGGACAGATCAGCGAGCAGGGTTCACATGCCGAACTGATTGCCGCGGACGGGCTCTACGCGCGCCTGCACGCCCAGGGATTCAAGACAACAGAAGACGGCTCCGAGCAGACAAGCCAAAGTGCAGCTTGACGGCAGCGACCACACCGCCCGGATCTCAGAAAGCCCAGACTGCGCATGCCACAGCTGCGCGGCTCTCTGGCGCATGAAAGAGCAAGGGCATCGATGACACCCTGGTGGGGCGGCCAGGCAAAAAAAGGGCTCCGCAGGAGCCCTTTTTTGCTTCACAGAACAGACAGGATGGATCGTCAGAAGCTGTACTGAAGGCCGACACCGAAGTAGTCGATGTTGCCCCAGCGTGGATTGCTGCTGGGGCTCATGCGGGGATAGTGGTCCGCGTCGAAGCGCAACGAGAGATTGTCATTGAGCAGGTAGGCCGCACCGAAGCCAATCAGACCGCGGGTCTTGGACTCATCGCCACCCGTGAAACTGTCATGGGTGACACGGGCAGCACCAAGCTTGCCGAACAGGCGCAGCTTCTCGGTGACGTTGCCGCCGAGCGTCAGGCGGGCTCCAAGCGCCTTCAGCGCGATACCGGCCGTGTCCACACCGTTCGCCAACGGGTACTCATGGCTCTTGCCGCCCTGGTAGAAGACTTCCGCGCCCAGCAGGTCATTGAACTGCAGACCGGCGCCGATCTGGCCACCCATCTGCCGATCGGTGGCACCAACGCTGTTCGTTGGCACGGGTGCGTGGTAGATCGTGCTGTCGTTGACCATACCCAGCGTGCCGAACACATAGGGAGTCATCCCCTTCGCTGCAGGTGCAGGTGCTGCAACCACTGGTGCGGGAGCGGGCGCCAGCGCCGGAGCGGGCGCAGCGACCGCAGGAGCGGGGGCGGGTGCTGGTGCAGCGGCCACAGGCGCCGGCGCCGGTGCGGCGACTGCAACCGGTCGGGGTTGCACATCCGAGAATCGGTTGTCGCATTGCCCCATGCTGGCCCGCACAGGTGCGCCATCCTTGTTGAGGTAAAGGTTGACCGGCATCGTGGGGCTGAAAGGCACGTATTTGCCCTGCAGAGTCTTCGACACGCCATTGCGCCCGTCCTTGCGGCCCACACCCAGGTCGCAGGCCCCCTGTGCATACTGAGGTCCGAGGTCGGCAAGCTGCGCCGTGCGCACACTGACCTCACCCTGGCGGCGCTGCGGACGCATTCTGGTGGTGGGCTGATAGAAACGCGCCGTGCCCGATTGCACTGCCATGTCGCATTCGGCAGCGGTGTCATAGCCCACGTTGCCGTTGGCGTCTGTGACCATGCCTGCATGCACGCTCAGCGACAACGTGGCCGCACCCAAGGCAGAGAGAACGAAAGTGGCGTTTTTGTAGTTCATAAGGTCTTGGTGAATGAAGGTGTTGAAAAGGCACAAGAGGAGATTCGCCTCCCGGAGATTTCAGCAGAAAGGCTGCGCGCCAAGGAGTGCGAGGAATTTCCATTATCGACATCCAGTGGGACGCGACGTGCAGGTTTCCGGCACCGATCCCCTGTAGGCAACAGTGCTCACATTCAGAAACAGCAACTGTGATACGCGTGTCTGCCGTTTGGCGATTCGGAAAGCACTGCCTGAACTCAGAGCAACACGATGTCGTACTGCTCCTGGGTCATTGAGCCTTCACTTTGCAAGGAAATGGGTTTCCCAATGAAGTCCGAAAGACCGGCCAGGTGCTGACTCTCCTCGTCCAGAAAGAGCTCTATCACCTGTGGTGAGGCCACCACCCGAAACTCACGGGGATTGAAAGCGCGGGCCTCACGAAGAATTTCCCGCAGGATGTCGTAACAAATGCTTCGAGCCGTTTTGACCGTTCCTTTTCCACTACAGGCCGCACAGGATTCACTCATCACGTGGGCCAACGACTCGCGCGTGCGCTTGCGCGTCATCTCAACCAGACCCAGTTGTGAGAAGCCGCCGATCATGGTCTTGACTCTGTCGCGCGCGAGTTGTTTACGAAACTCGGTGAGCACAGCTTCCTTGTGGTCTTCTCGAACCATGTCGATGAAATCCACGATCACGATGCCGCCCAGGTTACGCAACCGCAGCTGTCGGGCAATGGTTTGCGCGGCCTCCAGATTGGTGCGAAACACCGTGTCGTCAAAATTGCGGGCCCCGACAAAGCCACCCGTGTTCACATCGACGGTCGTGAGCGCCTCGGTCTGGTCGATGACCAGATACCCACCCGACTTCAGCTCCACACGTCGGCTGAGTGCGCGAACGATGTCTTCATCGATGTTGAACAGATCGAAGATGGGCCGCTCTCCGCTGTAGTGCTGCAGCTTGTTCACCGTGTCGGGCATGAACTCACTGGCAAAAGTCTGCAGCAAACCAAACTGCTCTTTGGAATCGATGCGGATGGACTGTGTGTCAACGCTGACCAGGTCACGCAGCACGCGCTGCATCAGGCTCAGGTCTTCATGCAGCAAGGATGCCGGTGGCTGCCTGGTCGATGCTTCCTTGATGCGCAACCAGGTCTTGCGCAGGTACGCAATATCCTCGCCAAGTTCGTCATCGCTGGCGTCTTCGGCATTGGTCCGCAGGATGAAACCACCGGACTGCCCGCCCTCACCCACCGCTGTGAGACGCAACAGTCGCTGGCGCAATGCGTCGCGCTGGGCTGGTGGGATTTTTTGTGATACGCCAATGTGGCTGTCCTGCGGCAAAAAAACCAGGAGGCGCCCGGCGATGCTGATTTGGGCCGTGAGCCGGGCGCCCTTGGTACCCATGGGGTCCTTGAGCACCTGCACCATCAGCGCCTGTCCTTCAAAGATCTGGCGCTCGATCGGCAAGACGGGGTTGGGTGTCAGCACTTTGGCAGCTTGCCCGTTGCCCAAAACTGCGGGCTGCGCGGGTTGCTCCGGCGAGCTGTTTGTAGGCACGGCAGTCGCCTGACTGCGTTCCCTTGGCACCGCATGCTTCGCTGCGATGTTGGGCATGAGATCTGCCACGTGCAGGAAGGCCGCCCGGTCCAGACCGATATCGATGAATGCCGACTGCATGCCCGGCAACACCCGGGACACCTTGCCCAGATAGATGTTGCCCACCAGCCCACGCTCAAGCGTTCGTTCCAGGTGCACCTCCTGCACGGCGCCCTGCTCGACCACCGCGACCCTGGTCTCCTGCGGCGCCCAATTGATCAAGATGTCCTGGCTCATGGGGTCACTCGAATTCTTTTCATATCAGTTGCTCCACCGCGCAGCGCGCGACCCGCGACGCATGAAACGGTCCCATCCAGGGGCACCGCCGGGCCGGCTTTGCCGGACGGCCAGTGCCGCCTCCCTCCCGCCGAAGGCGAGAGAGGGGGGTGACGCGAAGCGGCGCGGGGGGTGTCTCATCTCAGCCGAGCGCCAGCGGCATTCAACACTTGCGCTGTCTCGTGCGCAGGCAGCCCCATGATGCCTGAATAGCTGCCGCTGATGTGGCTCGTCCACAATGCGGCATGCCCCTGGATGGCATAAGCCCCCGCCTTTCCCATGGGTTCGCCGCTTTCCACATAGCGACGAATCTGGCTCGGGGTCAGCGGTGCAAATTCCACCCACGAGGTCGACAAGGCCGACCAGACCTTGTCCCCACGCAAAGAGGGCCGACCAACAGCCACCGCCGTCAGCACACGGTGACGACGCCCAGACAAATCGGCCAGCATGCGCATCGCATCCGCCTTGCCCTCTGGCTTGCCCAGAATGCGGGCGCCCAACGCCACCGTGGTGTCAGCGCAGAGCACTGGCGCCGGCTTCAATTTGCGGTGTCTGATGCGCGCCAGCGCGGCTTGAAGCTTCAGACCAGTGACACGCTGCACGTAAGCCGCAGGCTTTTCACCCGCTTTCACAACCTCCAGGGCTTCGACGTCCTCGTCCGCCTCGGGCAACAAGAGCTTGCAGTGCACCCCCCATTGCTCCAACAGCTGCAAGCGCCGAGGGCTCTGAGAGGCCAGGTAGATGAAATCGGTCATAGGTTGCGTTAAAAGACGTTACCGCGCCAGCCAGCGACCCGCCCAGCGCGAAGCGTGGGGGGGTACAAGAACTGCCACGATAGAGCATGGGGGCAACGAGATCCGGCGCCGCCGCCCCAAGCCGTATCAGCCCCCTCGGGGGCAGCGACCCGCGAAGCGGTGGAGCGTGGGGGCACAAGGACTGCAGCGGCGGAGCGTAGGGGTCAACAGTCATTCTCTGTGGTACGGATGATTGGCGTTGACCGACCAGGCTCTGTAGAGCTGCTCGATGAGCAGCACGCGCACCATGGCATGCGGAAGCGTCAGGTCTGACAGGCGGATGCGCTGATGCGCACGTTCTCTGAACGCAGGTTCCAGCCCGTCAGGACCACCAATCACCAGGGCCACGTCATCGCTGGCGAGCTGCCATTGCTTCAGCTGTTGCGCAAGCGCCATGGTTGTCAGCGCCGTGCCACGCTCATCCAGCACCACCACCCTGCAGCCTTTGGGCAATACAGCCTGAATGCGATCCCGCTCTGCCACCAGAAGTGTCTCAAGCGTCTTGGAGCCTCGGGGCTCGGTTTTCACGGCCTTGAGTTCGACCCTCAGTTCGGGAGGGAATCGCTTGGCATAGTCGTCGTACGCGGTCTGCGCCCAGTCCGGCACACGTTGCCCGACCGCGACGATCAACAGCCTCATGCCTTTTTCTTGGCGGGCACGCGGGACGCGGTCTTGGCTGCTGGTTTGCCCGCACCCTTGGCGGCTGGCTTGGTGGCTGCGCGCGGCTTGACCACCATCTTCTGCATGGCGGGCTTGGCCGCACCCGTGGTGCCCGTCTTGGTGGTGCGAACGGTCTTGGCTGCAGCGCTCGTTCCTGCGGACTTGGCAGGGGCTTTGGATGTGGACGTTGCGGCTTTACCCGAAGCGGGTCGTTTCGTCGTGCCCGTTGCAGACTTGGCTGCGCCCTTGCCTGCTTTGGCAGGAGCGGCCGCAGCTTTGGCTGCCGATTGTGCGGCCTTGCGTGCCACGGTCTTCGCCGGCACGGCTTTCGCAGGGGCTGCGGCTTTTTTGCGGCTGGGCTTTGCAGGTTTCTCTTCGGCCTCTGCCGGTTTGGCGGCGCCGTGTTTCATGCGAACAGGTTTTTCGCCCCAGATTTCTTCCAGGCGGTAGTACGCCCGGATCACCGGCTGCATCACATGGGCCACGGCTGCGCCGCAGTCCACGATGATCCACTCACCATTTTCTTCACCTTCAATGCGCGGCTTGTCGAACCCGGCATCGCGAACCGCGTCGCGCACACTGGCAGCGAGCGCCTTGGTCTGGCGGTTGGACGTGCCACTGGCCACAATGACACGTTCAAACAAGGGGGAGAGGTGTTCGGTGTTGAAGACCGCGATGTCCTGACCCTTGACATCCTCCAGTCCGTCGATGATGGCTCGCTGGAGTCGTTGCAGGTCTTTTTTGGCTGTGGTTTCGCTGGTCATGTAGGGGTCTGGTAAAGGGAATGTTGTGAAATATAGCTTGCGACGGCTTCTGGCACCAGAACCTCCAGGGCGGCCTCCCTGCTCTTGGGCTGGCTGACCCGTGCCCTGACCGCCGAAGCGCTGATGTTTTTCAAGGGCATGCTCAGCCGCTTGAACGGCAGGTCGACGCTGGAAAGATCGGTCTCGGATGCTTGATCAAGCCGTGCATCGGCCCCGATGTTGGTGGCTCGGTTGGCAACAGCCAGCGTGGCGAGATCGAGCACCTCCTGCCAACGAACCCAGCTCCTGAACGCCAGCAGTTGGTCAGCGCCCAGCACCAGAAACAACTCCGCACCCGGGTATTCGCCACGCAGTTCATGCAGGGTGTCGGCTGTGTAGCTGGGACCTTGCCGGTGTATTTCGCGATCGTCCAGACGGACGCGCTCCAGGTCTGAAAACGCCAGCCGGCACATGGCCATGCGGTGTTCCGGCGAGGACAGTACCCGGGTCTTGTGCCAGGCGTGTCCCGTCGGCAGGATGTGCAGCACGTCGAGCGCCAACTGGTCCAGCGCGGTTTTGGCCAGTTCGCAGTGTGCCCAATGCGGCGGGTCGAAAGCGCCGCCAAACATGCCGACACGCTTGACTGTTGGAGGGGCAGGCATCAGACCCACTCCCGGCGCACGAGAAATGACTTGTACAAGCGGTCTTCGGGTGTGCCTTTTTTGGTCACCCGGTTGTAGGCCCAGCTCACCAGTGGCGGCATCGACAAAAGAATGGATTCGCTTCTCCCGCCTGACTGCAAACCAAAATGGGTGCCGCGGTCCCAGACCAGGTTGAATTCAACGTACCGCCCCCGACGGTAGAGCTGGAAACTGCGTTCACGCTCGCCGTAGGGCTCATTCTTGCGCCGGTCCACGATGGGCAGATAGGCATCCAGAAAGGCATCGCCAACCGAGGTCATCATGGCCAAGCTGCCATCAAACCCCAGTTCTGAAAAATCATCGAAGAACACACCACCGATGCCGCGCTGTTCGTCGCGGTGCTTGAGGTAGAAATACTCGTCGCACCAGGCCTTGAAGCGAGGGTATTTGTCGACGCCGAACGGGTCCAACGCGTTCTTGCACGTGGCGTGAAAGTGAATGGCGTCTTCTTCAAACCCGTAATAGGGCGTGAGGTCCATGCCACCACCGAACCAGCACACCGGCTCACCGCCCTCCGGTGTCGCAGAAATCATCCGAACGTTCATGTGGACCGTGGGCACGTATGGATTTCGAGGGTGAAAAACCAGCGAAACCCCCATGGCCTCGAAAGGCGCGCCTGACAGCTCTGGCCGATGCTGGGTGGCAGATGGCGGCAGACGGGGTCCGCTCACATGAGAGAACCCGCACCCGGCGCGCTCGAACACCTGACCCCCCTCAAGAATCTGGGTGTTGCCATTGCCTTGCAGGGCGTCACCGGGCTGCTTTTTCCAGCGATCCACCAGAAACCGCCCCCCATCCACCAGAGCCACCGTGGAAGTGATGCGTTCCTGGAGGTCCGTCAGATAGTCCCTCACGTTTTGGGTCTGTTTGCTCATGATGACGAAGCCGTCTCCTGGGTCTTATACATACACATACGGGATAACAAATGATGCAGCGCGCCTGCATGGCCGCACACAGTCCGCTCGCAATGCCGCAAAAACGCCAAGAACCACTCAAACCTGTGTACGGCCAGGGTGACGGCATCACGGGTTTTCAAAGTGCCCTGAAGCCAATGTCGCGGCGGCACTGCATGCCATCAAAGTGGATACCGTCCACCACACCATACGCCTTGCGTTGCGCTTCGGCCACGGACTCACCCAGCGCGGTGACGCACAGCACCCGACCACCCGAGACCGACACAGCTTCACCGCTCGCACTCGTACCAGCATGAAAGACCATGGTTTCAGCCGCATCACCGGGGAGTCCGATGATCGTGTCTCCCTTGCGCGGGTTCAAAGGATAGCCAGCCGCTGCCAGCACCACGCCGAGCGCGACGCGCGAATCCCATTCCAACGCCACCCGATCCAGCTCGCCGCGGGTCGCTGCCAACAGGACCGGTGACAGGTCGCTCTTCAGTCGCATCATGATGGGCTGCGTCTCCGGGTCCCCCATGCGGCAGTTGAATTCCAGCGTCTTCACGCTGCCATCGGCTGCGATCATCAGACCCGCATAGAGGAAACCGGTGTAGGGAATGCCGTCAGATGCCATGCCGCGCAGGGTCGGAAGAATGACTTCGTTCATGGCCCGCTCGTGCACCACTGGCGTGACCACCGGGGCCGGCGAGTACGCACCCATGCCGCCGGTGTTGGGGCCCTGATCAGCGTCCAGCAACCGTTTGTGGTCCTGGCTGGTGGCCATGGCCAGCGCGTGCTCTCCGTCGCACATCACGATGAAGCTGGCTTCTTCGCCTTCGAGAAATTCTTCGATGACCACGCGCGCACCGCCTGCGTTATGTGCGACGCCCAGCTTGTTGTCCAGCAGCATGAAGTCAATGGCCTCGTGCGCCTCGGCCACCGTCATGGCCACCACCACCCCCTTGCCGGCCGCCAGCCCATCGGCCTTGACGACAATGGGCGCACCTTCGGCATCCACGTAGGCGTGGGCCAATGCTGGATCGGTGAAAGCCTGGTACTTTGCAGTCGGAATGCCATGGCGCTGCATGAACGCCTTGGAGAAGGCCTTGGAACTTTCCAGTTGGGCAGCGGCCTTTGTGGGGCCAAAGATCGCCAGGCCGTGCGCACGGAACTCGTCCACCACGCCAGCAGCCAGGGGCGCTTCGGGTCCCACCACGGTCAGCGCCACGCCTTCGGCTTGCGCCCATTCCCGCAGCGCCACCCTGTCAGAAATATCGAGGTTGGTCAGATCAGGGTCACGTGCCGTGCCGGCGTTGCCGGGTGCTACAAACACCTGACTCACGCCTTCGTCGTGCTTGAGTTTCCAGGCCAGGGCATGCTCGCGGCCACCGCCACCAATCACCAATACTTTCAAACCATTCTCCAAAAATCCAAGCCTGACTCAGGCAGTTTGCCGAAGCACGATGTCCCAGCCCAGAACGCGGCGGAACCGGCTTTGCCGGGCCGCATCGCGTTGCCCCCTTGAGGGGGTGACGCGCGAAGCGCGGCGCAGGGGTGGGTCACAACTCAGCGTTGTGAAAGACTTCCTGCACATCGTCCAGGTCTTCAAGCACATCCAGCAGTTTCTGCATGCGCACGGCATCGTCACCCTCCAGCGCGACGGTGTTCTCCGGACGCATGGTGACCTCAGCCACGTCTGGATTCAGTCCAGCAGCCTCCAGGGCGAGCTTGACTGTCTCGAATTCGGTCGGTGCGGTCAGTACCTCGATGGCGCCATCGTCATCGCTGATCACATCCTCGGCTCCCGCCTCCAGGGCAACCTCCATCACCTTGTCTTCAGAGGTACCCGGCGCAAAAACCAGCTGGCCGCAGTGCTTGAACTGGAACGACACCGAGCCGTCGGTGCCCAGGTTGCCGCCGTGCTTGCTGAAGGCATGTCGCACCTCGGCCACCGTGCGCACGCGGTTGTCGGTCATGGTGTCCACGATCACGGCCGCGCCGCCAATGCCATAGCCTTCGTACCGGATCTCTTCCAGCGCCTGGCCTTCCAGGTTGCCAGACGCCTTGTCCACGTTGTACTTGATGCGGTCAGCCGGCATGTTGGCGGCCTTCGCCTTGTCGATCGCCAGACGCAGCCGCGGATTCATGGCCGGGTCACCGCCACCCTGGCGCGCGGCCACGGTGATCTCACGGATGACACGCGTCCAGATCTTGCCCCGCTTCTCGTCCTGACGACCCTTGCGGTGCTGAATATTTGCCCATTTGCTGTGTCCGGCCACGAAATTGTCCTTCTGCCCGTGCTGGCTTTGATCTAATAAGACCGCAATTTTACGATTTCACCCGTCCTGCCCCGAACAACGCCCAGATAGGAAGATTCCGCCATGGCCGAACCGATGCTGATCGCCCAGAACGCCCACACCACCTGCCAATTGCTGCCCGGGCTGGCCAACCGACACGGCCTGATCACCGGCGCCACCGGCACCGGCAAGACCGTCACGCTGCAAACCCTGGCCGAACAGTTTTCCAACATTGGTGTCCCGGTCTTCATGGCAGACGTCAAGGGCGACCTTTCCGGCATCAGCCAAAGGGGCAGTTTTGGCGAGAAGATCAGCAAAGTGCTGCAGGACCGCGGCATCGCCCTGCCCCCTTCCCAGGCCTGCCCCACTACGCTGTGGGACGTGTTCGGCGAACTGGGTCACCCCGTGCGCGCCACCATCAGCGACATGGGGCCACTGCTGCTGGCCCGCATGCTCAATCTCAATGACACGCAGTCTGGCGTGCTCAACCTGGTGTTCAAGATCGCGGACGACAACGGTCTGCTCCTCCTGGACATGAAAGACCTGCGCGCCATGCTGCAGCACATCGGCGACAACGCCAAGCAGTTCACCACCGAGTACGGCAACATCAGCGCGGCCAGCATCGGGGCCATCCAGCGTGGGTTGATGCAGGTGGAGCAGCAAGGCGGCGACCGGTTCTTCGGCGAGCCCATGCTCGACATCAGCGATTTCATGCAGACCGTGGATGGCAAGGGCGTGATCAACATCCTGGCGGCCGACAAGCTCATGAATGCGCCGCGCCTGTACGCCACCTTCCTGCTGTGGATGCTGTCCGAACTGTTCGAGACCCTGCCCGAGATCGGCGACCCCGACAAACCCAAGCTGGTCTTCTTCTTTGATGAGGCCCACCTGCTGTTCAACGAGGCACCCAAGGTACTGATCGAGCGCATCGAGCTGGTGGTGAGACTGGTGCGCTCCAAAGGCGTGGGCGTGTATTTCGTGACCCAGAACCCGCTGGACATCCCGGACAGCGTGCTCGGCCAGTTGGGCAACCGCGTGCAGCATGCCTTGCGTGCCTTCACGCCGCGCGACCAGAAAGCGGTGAAGTCGACCGCGCAGACCATGCGCCCCAAGGCCGGGCTGGACATCGAAGCGGCCATTACCGAGCTGGCCGTGGGCGAGGCCCTGGTGAGCCTGCTCGACGCCAAGGGGCGCCCCTGCGAAACCGAACGCGTGTACGTGGTGCCACCAGGCAGCCAACTGGGCCCCATCACCGAAGCACAACGCCTGCAGTTGCGCCAGGAATCCCTCGTGGCAGGTGTCTATGAAAAGGTGGTGGACCGCGAAAGCGCCTACGAGATGTTCGCCCAACATGCGGCCCAGCGCGGCGCCGAAGCCGCGCCTCAAGAAGACAAGGCCGCACCCAAAACGCCGCGCATTCCTGGCGCGACGAAGCAGGCACCGGGGACCAGCGGAGGTGGCCTCGGCGACAAGGTCAATGAAGCGCTGTTCGGCCGCACCGGCCCGCGCGGCGGGCAGTATGACGGACTGGTCCAGACGATGGCCAAGACCGCGGCGCGCACCGTGGCCAGTGGACTGGGTCGACAGATTCTGCGCGGCGTCCTGGGTGGTCTGTTGGGCGGCAAACGATCAAAGTGAACACGTTCACGAAGTTCGCCTTCTACCTGCTTCTGGCCTTCATCGTGCTGATGCTGGCGATCGCCCAGCTCGGCTTGCTCAGCGGTCAACGGCCACAGGATCTCGGCGTGAAAGACGGCAGGCTCAAGCCCCCGTCGCTCACCCGCAACAGCGTGAGCAGCCAGGCCGCAATGCATCCTGAACACCCCCAGCGCACCGACGCCAGCATTGAAGCGCTGCCGTTCAAACCAGGTGGCTCAGCCGATTCGCTCAAGGCACTCGAAGCCGCGTTGAATGCCATGCCCGGCGTCACCGTCGTCGAACGGAAGCCCGATTACCTGTACGCACAGGCGCAAACGCGCTGGCTCAAGTTCGTGGACGATCTGGAGTTCTGGGCCAACCCGGCGCGTGGTGTGATTGAATTGCGCAGCGCCAGCCGCCTCGGCCGCGAGGACTTCGGTGTGAACCGCCAACGGATGGAAGCGCTGCGCGCTGCCTACCTCGCAGCACCCTGACAACCACTGGCAATCGAGCATAAAAAAGGCCCGGTTCGACCGGGCCTTTTTCTTTGGCGCTTGGCAAAGTCAACCGGCGGTTGCTTCCTCCGGCTTTGCCTTGCCTTCCTTCTTCTGCAGAGGCTGGATGTCGAGCTTGACTTCCTGGGTCTCCTTGCCGGCTTCGTCGGTGACTGTCTCCAAGTCCACTGTCAGACGTCCACCGTCGGTCAGGCGACCAAACAGCAACTCGTCGGCCAGCGCACGGCGGATCGTGTCCTGGATCAGGCGCTGCATCGGACGGGCACCCATCAATGGATCGAAACCCTTCTTGGCCAGGTGCTTGCGCAAGGTGTCGGTGAACGCAACTTCCACCTTCTTCTCGGCGAGCTGGCCCTCGAGCTGAAGCAGGAACTTGTCGACCACTCGCAGGATGATGTTCTCATCCAGCGCCTTGAAGCCCACGATGGCGTCCAGCCGGTTGCGGAATTCCGGTGTGAACAGTCGCTTGATGTCAGCCATCTCGTCGCCTGCTTCACGGGGATTCGTGAAGCCGATGGTGGCCTTGTTCATGGTCTCCGCACCGGCGTTCGTCGTCATGATCACGATCACGTTGCGGAAATCGGCCTTGCGCCCGTTGTTGTCGGTCAGGGTGCCGTGGTCCATCACCTGCAGCAGCACGTTGAAGATGTCCGGGTGCGCCTTTTCGATCTCATCCAGCAACAGCACGCAATGCGGCTTCTTGGTCACCGCTTCGGTCAGCAACCCGCCCTGATCAAAGCCCACATAGCCCGGAGGCGCACCGATCAGGCGACTCACCGCATGGCGCTCCATGTACTCCGACATGTCAAAGCGGATCAGGTCGATGCCCATGATGTAGGCGAGCTGCTTCGCGGCTTCGGTCTTGCCCACACCTGTGGGACCGCTGAACAAGAAGGCGCCGATCGGCTTGTCGTTCTTGCCCAGACCCGAACGCGCCATCTTCACCGAAGACGCCAGCACTTCCAGCGCTTTGTCCTGGCCAAAGACCACGCTCTTCAGATCGCGCTCAAGCGTTTGCAACTTGCCGCGGTCGTCATTCGACACATTGGCGGGCGGAATGCGAGCAATCTTCGCCACGATCTCCTCGACCTCGGTCTTGCTGATCGTCTTCTTCCGCTTGGACACCGGCAGGATTCGCTGGGCGGCACCGGCTTCGTCAATGACGTCAATGGCCTTGTCGGGCAGATGGCGGTCGTTGATGTACTTGGCGCTCAACTCTGCAGCGGCCTGCAGCGCGGCCAAGGCGTACTTCACGTTGTGGTGCTCCTCGAAGCGGGACTTGAGGCCCTTGAGGATGTCGACGGTTTGCTCCACCGTGGGCTCCACCACATCCACCTTCTGGAAGCGACGGCTGAGCGCAGCGTCTTTTTCGAAGATGCCACGGTACTCGGTGAACGTGGTCGCGCCAATGCATTTGAGCTGGCCGCTGGAGAGCGCCGGCTTGAGCAGGTTGGACGCATCCAGCGTACCGCCCGAAGCAGCGCCTGCACCGATGAGGGTATGGATCTCGTCAATGAACAGGATGGCGTTGGGCTTGTCCTTGAGCGACTTGAGCACACCTTTCAGGCGCTGCTCGAAATCGCCACGGTACTTGGTACCCGCCAGCAAAGCACCCATGTCGAGCGAGAACACGCTGGATTCGGCCAGGATTTCGGGCACATCGCCTTGTGTGATGCGCCAGGCCAGGCCTTCGGCAATCGCGGTCTTGCCCACACCGGCCTCGCCCACCAGCAGTGGATTGTTTTTGCGACGGCGGCACAGGATCTGGATCACACGCTCGACTTCGTATTCGCGTCCGATCAGCGGGTCGATCTTTCCGTCCTTGGCAAGCTGGTTCAGGTTCTGGGTGAACTGCTCCAGCGGCGAGGCCTTCTCATTGCCCTTGGGTTCGGCGGCTTCTTCGTTCTCAGCGGCGCTCTCGCCGGGCTTGCCGGTGTCTGGCGGGTCGCTCTTGCGAATGCCATGGGCGATGAAGTTCACCACGTCCAGGCGGGTCACGCCCTGCTGGTGGAGGTAGTACACCGCGTGTGAATCCTTTTCGCCAAAGATGGCCACGAGCACGTTGGCGCCCGTGACTTCCTTCTTGCCATTGCCGGTGCTTTGCACGTGCATGATGGCGCGCTGGATCACACGCTGAAAGCCCAGCGTGGGCTGGGTATCCACTTCGTCCGAACCGGCCACCTGGGGGGTGTTGTCCTTGATGAAGTTGGTCAACGACTTTCGAAGGTCGTCGATGTTGGCCGAACAGGCCCGGAGCACTTCCGCCGCACTGGGATTGTCCAGCAGGGCGAGCAGCAGGTGCTCGACTGTAATGAATTCGTGTCGCTGTTGCCTGGCCTCGACGAAGGCCATATGCAAGCTGACTTCAAGTTCTTGGGCAATCATGGACACGTCCTTTGGCTGTGGGTGATCTGAATCGCAACTGGTAAGAGCAAAGACTGGGTGGGTTCGTTCACATCTGGGGCACGTTCTGTCTTATTCAACAGGTTCACTCAAGCATTGCAATGGATGGCCTGCGCCTCTGGCCGCTTGCAAGACTTGGTCCACCTTGGTATTGGCCACATCACGAGAATAAACCCCGCAAATGCCTTTTCCTTCCAGGTGGATCTTGAGCATGATCTGTGTGGCTGTTTCCCTGTCCTTGCCAAAGTATTCCTGAATGACATGTACCACGAACTCCATGGGCGTGAAGTCGTCATTGAGCAATACCACCTGAAACATCTGGGGCGGCTTGGCGCGCTGTGTACGGCGCTCAAGCACCACCGCGTCGTCGCTTCCCACACTGGGCGGCGCGACGGGGGTTTCGGGTTTTTTGGGGTTCTGGGTGGCCATGAAAACCATTCTAGCGGCGCACACACTTCCTCACTGAAAGCCGGGCCAAGGAACCATGATTCTTCCTGGGGCCAAGTCACGAGGTGAAGTCTGGCGCAGCAACGCATGCACCATTGTGCAGCGGCCGCCCAAAACAAAACCGCCGAGGAGCCGTGCTTCTCGGCGGCTATTTGTGGCATTCGCTACTGTCCGGACTTCATCCGACAAACGGATGAAGTGCAAACCTCAGCCGCTCACATGTTTTCGATCATCACCTGACCGAAGCCAGAGCAGCTGACCTGGGTGGCACCGTCCATCAGGCGGGCAAAGTCGTAAGTGACCTTCTTGCTGGCGATGGACTTCTCGATCGAGCTGATGATCAGGTCCGCGGCTTCCGTCCAGCCCATGTGGCGCAGCATCATTTCTGCAGAAAGGATTTCGGAACCAGGGTTCACGTAGTCCTTGCCAGCGTACTTGGGTGCCGTGCCATGGGTGGCTTCGAAGCAGGCCACGGTGTCTGACAGGTTCGCGCCAGGGGCAATACCAATGCCTCCCACCTGTGCAGCGAGGGCGTCAGAGATGTAGTCGCCGTTCAGGTTGAGCGTGGCCACCACGGAATACTCCGCAGGGCGCAGCAGAATCTGCTGCAGGAAGGCGTCGGCAATGCTGTCCTTGACGATGATTTCCTTGCCTGTCTTCGGGTTCTTGAACTTGCACCATGGGCCACCATCGATCAGTTCAGCACCAAATTCCTTTTGCGCCAGCGCGTAAGCCCAGTCGCGGAAGCCACCCTCGGTGTACTTCATGATGTTGCCCTTGTGCACGATGGTCACGTTGGGCTTGTCGTTGTCAATGGCATACTGGATCGCCTTGCGCACCAGACGCTCAGTGCCTTCGCGGGACACAGGCTTGATGCCGATACCCGAGGTGTTCGGGAAACGGATCTTGGTCACGCCCATCTCCTCCATGAGAAACTTGATCAGCTTCTTGGCCTTGTCGGATTCCGCCTCGTACTCGATGCCGGCATAGATGTCTTCGGAGTTTTCACGGAAGATCACCATGTTGGTCTTCTCGGGCTCCTTCAGCGGGGAAGGCACGCCTTTGAAATACTGCACGGGACGCAGGCAAACGTAGAGGTCGAGCTCCTGGCGCAGCGCGACGTTGAGCGATCGAATGCCGCCACCCACAGGTGTCGTCAGCGGGCCCTTAATGGACACCACATACTCTTTCAGCGCCGCCAGCGTCTCTTCAGGCAGCCAGACGTCGGGGCCATAGACCTTGGTCGACTTTTCGCCTGCGTACACCTCCATCCAGTGGATCTTCTTCTTGCCGCCGTAAGCCTTGGCAACCGCAGCATCCACAACCTTGAGCATCACCGGTGTGATGTCGAGACCGGTGCCGTCACCTTCGATGTAAGGAACAATCGGCTCGTCGGGCACATTCAGCGACATGTCGGCATTGACAGTGATCTTCTGGCCTTCGGCGGGCACTTTGATGTGCTTGTACATGTAGAGAGTCTCCGGTTGGAATGCGTTGAATAACAGAAAGTCACCCGGCACGGTGCCCCAGGTGGCTACCCGACAAATTCTAGTCCCTATCAGCAGATCACCCTGCCCTGCCGCAGCCGCCGATTTCCGGCCCGCCTCTTCCTTGAGGGACAATGCCTGCATGCGCAAAACCACGTCCCCCAACGCCATGAAAATCATGCTGGCCAGTGTGCTGATGCTCCTGCTGACACCCGCCCTGGCGCAGGATGTCCCGCAACTGGACCTTCCGCGCACCACGCTCAAGGCCGGCATGCACCTGATACAGACTCAGGTGGCGTCCACGCCGCAGCAGCGGGCCGTGGGCCTGATGCACCGGGTCGACATGCCCACCAACGAAGGCATGCTGTTCGTGTTCGAGCAACCCGCCGTGCAGTGTTTCTGGATGAAGAACACGCTGCTGCCACTGACCGCCGCCTTTGTGCAGGACGACGGCACAGTGGTCAACCTGGCCGACATGCAGCCGCGGTCGCTCGACTCGCACTGCTCGGCCAAACCGGTGCGCTACGTGCTGGAGATGCACCAGGGCTGGTTTGCCAAGCGCGGCATCCAGAAGGGATTCAAGCTCAGCGGCTCACCTTTCGCAAGCCGCTGAGTTCCCCCGTGAGCAACCTTCAGGCGGTCGCAGCAGCCAGTGCGGCATTGAAGGCCTGACTCGGCCGCATGACCTGGGCCAGCTTGTCGAAGTCGGGCTTGAAATAGCCGCCGATATCGACTGGCTTGCCCTGAACGGCGGCCAGTTCGGCCACGATGGCATGCTCCTGCTCAGCCAGTGACTTGGCCAAGGGAGCAAAGTGCGAAGCCAGTTCGGCATCTTCAGTCTGAGCCGCCAGTTCTCCGGACCAGTACATGGCCAGGTAGAACTGACTGCCGCGGTTGTCCAGCTCACCGGTCTTGGGCGACGGGCCCTTGCGGTTGTCCAGCAGTTTTCCGGTGGCCAAATCCAGCGTTCTGGCCAGCAGGGTCGCCTTCTTGTTGCCACTCTTGAGGCCCAGGTCTTCGAGTGACACCGCCAGGGCAAGGAACTCGCCCAGCGAATCCCAGCGCAGGTGATTCTCTTCCACCAGTTGCTGCACATGCTTGGGCGCCGAGCCGCCCGCACCGGTTTCGTACATGCCGCCACCGGCCATCAGCGGCACGACGGACAGCATCTTGGCCGATGTGCCCAGCTCCATGATGGGGAACAGGTCGGTCAGGTAATCACGCAGGATGTTGCCGGTGGCGCTGATCGTGTCCAGGCCGCGGATGACACGCTCGAGCGTGTAGCGCATGGCGCGCACCTGGCTCATGATCTGAATGTCCAGCCCGGTGGTGTCGTGCTCGTGCAGGTACATCCGGACCTTGGTGATCAGCTGCGCCTCGTGAGGGCGGTAGGCGTCCAGCCAGAACACCACCGGCATGCCCGAGTTGCGGGCGCGGGTGACAGCCAGCTTGACCCAGTCACGAATGGCGGCGTCCTTGACCTGGCACATGCGCCAGATGTCGCCTGCCTCCACGTCCTGGCTCATCAACACTTCGCCGGTCTCCAGGTCGGTGATGTTGGCCACGCCGTCTTCGGTGATTTCGAAAGTCTTGTCGTGCGAGCCGTACTCTTCGGCCTGCTGGGCCATCAGGCCCACGTTGGGCACCGTGCCCATGGTCTTTGGATCGAAAGCGCCGTGCCACTTGCAGAAGTTGATCATCTCCTGGTAGATACGGGCAAAGGTGGACTCGGGCATCACGGCCTTGACATCCTTGAGGCGCCCGTTGGCGTCCCACATCTTGCCGCCATTGCGAATCATGGCCGGCATGGACGCGTCAACGATCACATCGTTGGGCGAGTGGAAATTGGTGATGCCCTTGGACGAGTCGACCATGGCCAGTTCGGGGCGGTGTTCATGGCAGGCGTGCAGGTCCCGCTTGATTTCGTCCTGCTGGCTTTGCGGCAGGGTGGCGATCTTGTTATACAGATCGACCATGCCGTTGTTGACGTTGACACCCAGGTCTTCGAACAGTTTGCCGTGTTTTTCGAAGGCTTCCTTGTAGAAGATCTTGACGCAGTGGCCGAACACGATGGGGTGCGAGACCTTCATCATGGTGGCCTTGACGTGCAGGGAGAACATCACGCCGGTCTTGCGGGCGTCCTCGATCTCTTTTTCGTAGAAGGCGAGCAAGGCCTTCTTGCTCATGAACATGCTGTCGATCACTTCCCGGTCCAGCAAGGCGACCTTTTCCTTGAGCACCATGGTCTTGCCAGATTTGGTGATCAGCTCCATCTTCACATTGCGGGCGCGGTCCAGCGTCATGGACTTTTCGCCGTGGTAGAAGTCACCGTGGTGCATGTGAGAAACGTGTGTGCGCGAGGCCTGGCTCCACTCAGCCATGCTGTGCGGGTTCTTGCGCGCGTATTCCTTGACGGCGCGGGGTGCGCGACGGTCGGAGTTGCCTTCTCGAAGCACGGGGTTCACGGCCGAACCCAGGCATTTGCCGTAGCGGGCCTTGATGGCCTTTTCTTCATCGTTCTTCGGGTTCTCAGGGTAGTCTGGCAAGGCGTAGCCCTTGCCCTGCAGTTCCTTGATGGCCGACACCAGCTGGCCCACCGACGCGCTGATGTTGGGCAGCTTGATGATGTTGGCTTCAGGCTTGAGCGTGAGCTTGCCCAGTTCGGCGAGGCTGTCGGGCACCCGCTGATCTTCAGACAGGTATTCGGGGAAGTTCGCGAGAATGCGAGCGGCAACCGAAATGTCACTGGTTTCGACATGCACGCCGGCGGGCGCCGTGAATGCACGCACAACGGGGAGGAAGGCGCTGGTGGCCAGCAGCGGTGCCTCGTCGGTCAGCGTGTAGATGATGGTGGATGGGGTGTTGCTCATGAGATTTCTCCGGGTGTCATTCTTGGTGTCTGAATTCCGCTGGAGCGTGAGGCTGTCCGGCCGAATCCAAGGATCCTTCGGGATTTTGCTCGCAGCGCTCTGACCGCCTTGCCGTTTTTTGAACTCATATGCCGCATTATGGAAAGACGCGAACTTTTTTTCCTTGTTGAACGGACCTTTGCCCCCAGACCGGCAAGAAAAAAAGCCCGGAAGGCTAACCCCCGGGCTTCAGTGGCGCGGCGAACGGCCCGTTTAGCCGAAGTTCTTTTCAGCGAACGACCAGTTCACCAACTTGTCGAGGAAGGTCTCGACAAACTTCGGACGCGCGTTGCGGTAGTCGATGTAATAGGCGTGTTCCCAGACGTCCACTGTCAGCAGCGCCTTGTCGTCGGTGGTGAGGGGCGTGCCTGCAGCACCTGTGTTCACAATGTCGACCGTACCGTCAGGCTTCTTGACCAGCCAGGTCCAGCCTGAGCCGAAATTGCCGACGGCACTCTTCACAAAAGCTTCCTTGAAGGCGGCGTAGCTGCCCCACTTGGCATTGATGGCCGTCGCCAGCGCACCAGATGGCTCACCCCCGCCATTGGGCTTCATGCAGTTCCAGAAGAAGGTGTGGTTCCAGATCTGCGCAGCGTTGTTGAACACACCACCGCTGGCCTTCTTGATGATCGACTCCAGATCGAGGTTTTCGAACTCGGTTCCTTTTTGCAGGTTGTTCAAGTTCACCACGTAGGCGTTGTGGTGCTTGCCATGGTGGTACTCAAGCGTCTCGCGGCTGTAGTGGGGGGCCAGATCGTCCAGGCCATAGGGCAATGCGGGCAGGGTATGTTCCATGTGATTTCCTCGTGTGATTGAAGTTTTGAAGACAACGAACGATGGTCCACCTGAAAAGCCGTACCATCGTCTGCGAACGCCATTGTAGGAAACCCCGATGCAAGCAACCGCAACAGGGTCTTAGCTCGTGATCACGGCCGTCATGGGACCCGTAAACACGTCTCTACGTTGCATTCACCGTCAAACCGATTTGCCCGTCCGCCAGGGTGGCCACCACCGATTGACCTGCATGACTCTGGTCCACACGTGTGATGGCCACACCTTGCGCATCACTCAGGTAGGCATATCCGCGCTCCAGCACCAGATGCGGATCGAGCATTCCCAGTGATGTTTCACAGGTCTGCAAGCGTCGGCGTTGCAGCTCCATGGCCCGCTCCACCGCCCGGGGAAGAGCGGCCTCCATGGCCTCGATGCGCAGTCGATGGCGCTGGGCAGCATGCTTCACACCACTTTGCATCCTGTGCTGAAGCGAAGACAGTCGCTGAGCGCTTTCATGCAGTCGGGATGAAGGCCGTCCCAAGCGCTGGGCAATGTAATCGATACGCTGCGCACGGCGATCCAGGCCACTCACCATTTCATCCCGCAAACGCTCTCCCAGGTAGCTCAGTTCGCCCAGGCGCTGCTCCCTTGGCGGAGAACACAATTCTGCTGCGGCCGTGGGTGTGGGCGCGCGCAGGTCCGCCACAAAGTCAGCCAACGTGAAATCGGTTTCATGGCCCACGCCACAGACCACAGGCATGGGCGCCTGCGCAATGGTTCGCACCACACCGGCATCGTTGAACGACCACAGGTCTTCCAGCGACCCGCCGCCGCGCACCAGCAGCACCACGTCGCTTTCGCCATGGTCGTGGAAGCGCTGGAACGCTTTTTGAAGTGCGGCACAAAGTTCGGCAGGCGCCGAACTGCCCTGCACGGCAGCAGGATAGATCACCACCGGCAGGTGCGGCACACGCCGGCGAAGTGCCGTCACAACATCTCGCAAAGCGGCCGCACCCAACGATGTCACGACACCGATGCTCCTGGGCTGCAGCGGCAGAGGCTTTTTTCGGGCGGCGTCGAACAAGCCCTCTGATTCGAGCTGCGCCTTGAGCAACAGAAACTGCTCAAACAGCGCGCCCTGCCCCACAGGCTGCAGGCTTTCCACGATCAGTTGAAGGTCACCTCTGGGGCCGTACACGTCCAATTTGCCCCTCACCTCCACCAACTGTCCGTCTCGGGGCTGGAACCTCAGTTGGTCCGCTGCACGCCGAAACATGGCACAACGCACTTGGCCCGTGTCGTCCTTGAGCGAAAAATAACAGTGTCCGCTGGCCGCTCGGGCAAAGCCGGAGAGCTCGCCGCGAACCGCGACAGGATTGAACCGGGCCGACAAGGTGTCCGCAATGGCTCGCATGAGAGGCCCAACCGCCCATATCCGGCCCGCAGATTCGGCGGTTGAGGAAAAAAAAGCTTCAGCCATGCGGTCTCCAGGGCAAAAGGTGTCCACAGGCCGCGATATTCCATGCGGGCGGCATGGGGCATGCCACCATAGGGTGATGATGGGAACAAGTCATTGATTTCAAAGTGTTTTGTGTGGTCTCACCGGGTATTCAGGACCCGCTTGGCATTGGCGGCACTGGTACGCCTTCCAGCCATGCCAGGTTCTTCACAAAGTTATCCACAGGCCACCTGGCATCCCGGCAGAGGCCAAACGAGCACCCATGGAAGCGCTCTCGGAATGCAACCACATAGGGAAAAGCCAAATGAGGCGGGCCTTGCTCGTACGCCATAATCCCATCGATTGAAATCAGTCCGCCTGTTGCGGCGGCGACCGCCTGGAGCCCTGTTTTGTTTTCCATCATACAAGCCGCTGGCTGGCCCATCTGGCCCCTGATCGCCTGTTCCATCCTGGGTCTGGCCCTCATCATCGAGCGCTTCATCAGCCTGAAAACCGATCGGATCGTCCCGCCCAAACTGCTGGACGAAGCGATCATGGTTTCCAACGCCAGCATTCCCGGCCCCGACGTGGTGGCCCAACTGGAGCAGAACTCGGTGCTGGGCGAGGTGCTTGCCAGCGGGTTTCGCACACTCAACAGCAATCCCAAGGTCAGCGAAAGCGATCTGCGCTCGAGTCTTGAGGGCGCTGGTCGTCAAGCCGCGGCCAAGCTGCAGCGCTATCTGGGCGCTCTGGCCACCATCGCTTCGGCGGCACCCTTGCTCGGTCTGCTGGGCACGGTGATCGGAATGATCGAGATCTTCGCCTCTCAGGGTGGCGCGGGCGGCATGGGCACTTCACCCGGCGGTGGCGATCCCACCCAACTGGCCCATGGGATTTCCATCGCCTTGTACAACACCGCCTTCGGGTTGATGGTGGCCATACCGGCGCTGATCTTCTGGCGCTATTTCCGGGCGCGGGTGGATGCTTACCTGCTTGTCATGGAAGTGTCAGCCGAGCGCTTCGTACGCCACTTGCTCAGGGTGCGGAGATGAAGTTCCAGTCCACCAACCGGGATGAACCTGAGATCAACCTGATCCCGTTCATCGACATCCTTCTGGTGGTGCTGATCTTCCTGATGCTCACCACCACCTACAGCAAGTTCACCGAACTGCAGGTCAACCTTCCCACCGCCGATGCCCAAGCGCCCCGGGACAAGCCCAGGGAAGTGGTGGTCTCCATCAGCAGCGATGGCCGCTACGCCATCGATCGGCAAGTGCTCACGGAGACCGGCGTCGAAGCGCTGACCCGCGCACTGGCTGCAGCCAAGCCAGACAACGGCGAAGTGGTGGTGGTCGTCATCAGCGCCGATGCAGCTGCCACACACCAATCGGTCATCAATGTCATGGACGCCGCGCGTCGAGCCCAACTTGTTCAAATCACTTTTGCCACTCAGCAGTCGAGCAGCGGGTCGGCCAAAGGTGCCCGCCCCTGACAAGGCCCTTCCCCTTTGAGCGCCACACAGGCCCGCAGAGAAGCCCGCTGGCAGGCGCTCGCACAACGAAGAGGCCTTCCGGCGCGGGCACTGTGGCCGGTTTCAATCGTATACGGTGCCTTGATGGCACTGCGCCGCAGGCTCTACGCGGCGGGCTGGCTCACCACCCACCGACTACCGGTGCCGGTGATCGTGGTGGGCAACGTTGTGGTTGGAGGTGCAGGCAAAACGCCCACCGTGATCGCGCTGGTGCAGCATCTGCAAGCCAGGGGCTGGCACCCGGGCGTGGTGTCTCGCGGTCACGGCGGCACGCACGGCAGACCCACGCAGGTTGAGGCAGACACGCCACCCGCCCTCAGTGGTGACGAACCCGCCCTGATCCACCGAAGCACGGGTGCGCCAGTGTTTGTGGCCACCCGCCGCGCGGACGCCGCCCGCGCGCTGCTGGATGCGTATCCCCAAACGAATGTCCTGATCTGTGACGATGGGCTTCAGCACCTGGCCCTGGCGCGCGATATTTCCATCGTGGTGTTTGACGACCGCGGCACGGGCAACGGCTGGCTGTTGCCGGCAGGTCTGCTGCGTGACCGATGGCCTCCACTCCACGGCGCATTGGGCAGCCCTGATTTCGTGCTTCACCAGCATCGCGACGACCGACCACCGACGGCCGTGACATTGCCGGACGGTGTACCCGATTTCAATGCCACACGGCGCCTTTCAGACGAGGTGGTGGGCCCTCGGGGAGAGCGATTGGCGATGCAGGCGCTGCAAGGCATTCCCCTGACTGCGGTGGCCGGCATTGCACGACCTACCGCCTTTTTTGACATGTTGCGGGCACGTGGGCTCACGTTGCAAAACGCAGTGACCCTGCCCGACCATGCAGAGCCAGCAGCCTATGCGGCGCTGCTGGCCGCCAGACCCCCGACATTGATCTGTACTGAGAAAGATGCGGTCAAACTGTTCCAGAATGCCGCCCCGCCTGGTTCGGCCATGTGGTCTGTCCCTTTGAAAGTCGACATTGAACCTGCCTTCTTCGAGGCCATCGAACACCGACTTACCTCCCTGACGACAAAGAACTGAGCCCTCTCAGTCCAGCGCACCGAAGCTATCATTGCCCCATGGACACCAAACTGCTTGAATTGCTGGTCTGCCCCGTCACCAAGGGGCCGTTGATCTATGACCGGGAAAAGCAGGAACTGATTTCCCGCAGCGCCCGTCTGGCGTATCCGATTCGGGATGGCATTCCGGTCCTGCTCGAACACATTGCCCGCCCGATCAGCGAAGAAGAGGCAGCAAGGCCGCGCCCGCCGACACCGCTGCCATGAACGCGCAAGCCGACGATACCGGCGACTTCACCGTTCTGATACCCGCGAGAATGGCGTCCAGCCGGCTTCCGGGGAAGCCGCTGGCGGACATCGCAGGATTGCCCATGATCGTGCGCGTCGCGCACCAGGCCATGCGCAGTCGTGCCCGTCGCTGCGTGGTGGCGGCCGATGACGCGCGCATTGTTTTAGCCTGCCAGACTCACGGAGTGGAGGCCTTGTTCACAAAGGCCGATCACCTGTCAGGCAGCGACCGGCTGGCAGAGGCTTGCGAGCTGCTGGAGCTGCCGGACGACGCGCTGATCGTGAACGTTCAAGGCGACGAACCGATGATGGACCCGGATCTGATCAACGCGGTCGCACACGAACTCACCCGGCGGCCGGACTGCGTCATGAGCACGGCCGCACATGCCATAGACAACCTCGATCAATTTCTCAATCCCAATGTGGTCAAGGTGGTTCTCGACCGTTCAGGGACCGCGCTCTACTTCAGCCGAGCGCCCATCCCCTGGTGGCGAAGCAGCGAAGGACCAGACGGCACCCCGCCGCCAGACGCATTGAAGGGGCTTGCCGAACCAGCCCCTCTTCGCCACGTCGGCATCTACGGTTACCGCTCGGCGTTCCTTCGTACATTCCCGAATCTGGAACCTGCCGGCCTGGAGCATGTCGAGGCGCTGGAACAACTGCGTGTGCTGTGGCACGGGCATCGCATTGCGGTGCATGTCTGTGAACAGGCCCCTGGCCCTGGGGTGGACACGCCAGAGGACCTGGCGCGGGTGCGCGAACTGCTGCGCCATGCGCCTCCCCCCCCTTGAGTGGGTGAATCGACAGGTCTGCCGCTGTAAGCCAGCGGCGGGCGAGCACATGCTATCCTCGATCGGTTGCCCCGGGGCCCCTGCCTGCCGGGCAGGCTCGCACGAGACTGCGTGCCGATTCATTGAAACTCAGATAAAGGAAAGCGATGAGACTGATTCTGTTGGGTGCCCCCGGCGCCGGAAAGGGAACGCAAGCCACGTTCATTTGCCAGAAGTACGGTATCCCCCAGATCTCTACGGGCGACATGCTCCGCGCCGCGGTCAAGGCTGGAACACCGCTGGGCGTCCAGGCCAAGTCCGTGATGGAATCGGGCGGTCTGGTCAGCGATGAGCTCATCATCAATCTCGTCAAGGAACGTATCAGCCAGGCCGATTGCGCCAACGGCTTCCTGTTCGACGGCTTTCCACGCACCATCCCCCAGGCCGACGCCCTGAAAGCCGCTGGCGTCAAGCTCGACTACGTGCTGGAAATCGACGTGCCCTTCGAGGCCATCATCAACCGCATGAGCGGGCGTCGGTCACACCCTGCGTCCGGGCGAACCTACCACGTCACATTCAACCCACCCAAGGTGGAAGGCCTGGACGACATCACGGGTGAGCCGTTGATTCAGCGTGATGACGACAAGGAAGAAACCGTGAAAAAACGCCTGGAGGTCTACAGCGCCCAGACCCGGCCCTTGGTGGCGTATTACAGCAGCTGGGCCAAGGAGGACGCAGCTTCAGCACCCAAGTACCGTGCCATCAGCGGCATGGGAAGTGTCGAAGAAATCACCGCACGGGTTTTCGAGGCGCTTGGCCACTGAATCGAGCCTGCCCTTCGGTGACAAAACCCGGCAACGCCGGGTTTTTTTGTGGCTACCAACCTGCGCCATCCAATCGGAATGCAAGAACGGATTGCCCTGGATTCACACCGGACTGGACCGCAGGCCGTACGCTTTGCCGCCGTAAAAGACGTACTCCGCACGCACCAGTGCGGCACCTGCTTCGCCGTTGAAAGTGAAGCCGACCACGGACAGTTCGGTGCCCACGGTCACTTCGGGCATTTTCCACTGATTGATCCGAAACAGCGGTGCCAGTTCGATTTCCCAGCGCCGATCCCGTCGTGTTGGCAATACCGCCTTGCCCAGCAGCGCAGCGCCATCGATGCTGGCGCTTTGTGCAGGCACAGGCCGCTGCGCAAGATCAGCCGGCAGGACAAGGGATTCAGGCACCTCCAGCACCAGTTCCGCGTGCGGGTTGCGCCATTTCACCTCGACCACCTTTCCCTCCAGGTAGATGGGGCGGTTCTGGTCAAAACTGCTCCAGCCGTGGTGGGCCCAAGCCGCGCCGCCCGCAGCCGAAAGGCCGGCGAAGGCGCTCGCATGCAGAAATATCCGTCTTTGCATCAGTCTCTCCTGAAGAATTGCGATCGGCTTACACGTAGGCGATCCATCGACCACAGGTCACGACCAGCAGCCAGGTCACCGTGGACACCACCATCAGGACTTTCGCCCCGCCGTCCAGCCGCTGCAGTGATCGTCGCCCATGGAACCAAGCCGCGTTGCATGCGGCCAGGATCAGCAGCAGCATCTTGGCTGTGAATGCCCTGTTGGCCAACAGTTCCTCTGCCTGGGTGGCAAACATCAGTAAACCCGATGCTGCGGCGACCGAAAAGCCGATGCCCACGAGCGCCAGACTCAGACGTGCAAGGCTGTCCATCGGCAGATCTGTGGCCCATCCAAAGACCCTCATCTCCAACAAGACGAGATTGCCCAGAATCAACGCAATGCCCAGAATATGAGCGACCTCCAGCATGGGATAGGCCCAGGGGTGGGCACCCAGCGCGGCAAACATGTCAGTGACGCGCGGCCGCCCGAAGGCACTGACGCACCCCCTCGGGGGTCAGCGAAAGAAGTGCGCGTGGGGGCTGTTTCATCCTAGCCTTTCAACAGATCCAGCATCAGGGCCAAACGAGCCTTGAGCGGACTGAGTCCATCCGAATCCGGGATACCGGTCTTGTCGGCAGAGACTTGGCCCCGGGCGCAGCGCGTGCTTCTGACCACGCGCACCCCGGCGGTCATGGCGTCTTCCAGCACCGACAGGAGCGAGCGATGTACGGTGCCATTGCCGGTCCCTGCCACGACGAGGCCCTGAAGAGGAGCCGGCGAACTGTTGAGACCATGTTCCAGCAGGCAGCGCACCATCAAACCATCCGCAGCCGCGTGGCTCAAGACAATTTCGACCCGGGGAAGACGGGTCGCCTTCAGGAAACGCTTCACAGTCGTTTCATCGACCATCCCTTCTCCGGTATCGCCAGCCCCAGGCCAGGGTCGGAACAACCGGACCTGCCCATGTTCGACGGTCCCGACCGGCCCGGCGTCCCCAGAATCGAACGCGTCCACCTGATAGGTATGGGTCTTGGCGATGTCGAGTGCGCCGTGCACCCTGGCCGCACACACCACCACCACGCCCTGCGCGCCGGCACACCGCGCCAGCAACACGGCATCGTTCAAATTCTGCGGTCCATCGGGCGCCAGCGCGGTGGCCGGGCGCATGGCGCACGTCAATACCACTGGCTTGCGGGGCTTGAGCACGGACTGAAGCAGGTAGGCGGTCTCTTCGATGGTGTCGGTGCCGTGGGTGACCACCACGCCCACCACATCAGGGCGCGCAAGATGATGAGCGATCCGTTCGACCAGCGCCTGCCACACACCGAGATCCATGTCCTTGCTGTCAATCTGCGCGACCTGCTCCACCTCGACCGCACCGCCGGCCAACGCAGGGATGTCCCGCACCAGATCGGCCACACCGACCTGACCGGCCACGTAGCCACTCAGATCATCAGGGCTGGAAGCCCTGCCCGCGATGGTGCCGCCGGTGCCCAACACAACCACACACCCGTCAGCCTTCGACAACAAATCTGCTTCGGTCACTTGCCAAATCCCAAAAACTGATGAAAAATACAGTTACTGGATGGAGAAACAGTATTCCGCCATCCAACCACTCGCATACAGCCCGCCACTTGAGAACGCCATGATCGAGTCACAGCCATTCCCGCCCAAATTGACCGCGCGCCAGCAGCAGATCCTGGAACTCATCCAGTCTGCCATTGCGCGAACAGGCGCGCCGCCAACACGGGCTGAAATCGCCCACGAACTGGGTTTCAAGTCGGCAAACGCGGCCGAAGAACACCTGCAGGCCCTTGCGCGCAAAGGCGTGATCGAACTGGTCAGCGGAACGTCCCGCGGCATTCGCTTGCGCAGTGAAGACCTTCAGTCCATCAATGCGTCACGCGGGCGACAGCTTACACTGCCCCTGCCCAGCCTGACGCAACTGATGTTGCCTCTGATTGGTCGCGTGGCGGCGGGCTCACCTATTCTTGCTCAAGAGCACGTGGACCAGACGTACCAGGTGGAGCGCAGCCTGTTCCAGCGCACGCCCGACTACCTGCTCAGGGTCAGGGGCATGTCCATGCGAGACATCGGCATCATGGACGGTGACCTGCTCGCGGTCCAGGCCAGCAAAGAAGCCAAAAACGGGCAGATTGTCGTTGCGCGCCTGGGAGACGACGTCACCGTCAAGCGCTTCATGCGGCGCCAGAATTCGATTGAACTGCATGCCGAAAACCCGGACTACAAAACCATCGTGGTTGAACCGGGCGAGCCTTTTGAAATTGAAGGCCTTGCGGTGGGCCTGATCCGCAACAGTTTCCAGCTCTGACGACTGGGCTGGTGTCGCCTCAGCAGGTGGCGGGCGGTTGGTCTGTGGTGCGTGGAGCCCTCAGACACATCCCTGCGTTGGCGTCCTCTTTTGCAATCCTGCCTGTGTTCAACCCCTTCAAGGAGTTTCGCATGGGAATCCGCTTCAAATCCAACACCTGGCGCGCGCCGCTGCGTCTGATCGACAACCTGCTGCCGCTGCGATCTGCGGCGCCATCAGCCGTGCCGCGCAAACCCAGTCGCGCACTTCAATTGTTCGCCCGGGCGGGTTGGCTGAACCTGGCCTCGGTGCCTCGGGAGCACGCCACACCAGTTGCGGTTGTGGCGACTGCGGTGCCTCAAGCCTGCGGTGTGCGTGTGCTGCGATCCGCCAGTGTGGGCGTGGGTGGCCGGCGTGACATGCGTATGGTGATCTCTGGCCGAATTGGCGATGTGTGTGCGGAACTGGACCGCATGGCCGCGCAGGAACAATCTTCGCTGATGCGGCAAATGTGATGGCTGGCGTGCGCGGCTCTCGGGCGCGCGCCTGTGGTCACAAATCGAAACACGCCGCGGCCGGCAACGCACCAGCCTGTTGGGGTTCTTGAAATTCATGCGGGCACAATAGCGGCATGAATATCGTGATCCTTGACGACTACCAAGATGCTGTGCGCAAACTGCGCTGCGCAGAAAAGCTGGAGCCTTATCCGGCCAAGGTCTTCACCAACACCGTCAAGGGCGTGGGCCAGCTTTCAGTCCGACTGAGGGATGCCGATGTGCTGGTGCTGATTCGAGAGCGCACCCACATCACGCGCCAACTGGTCGAAAAGCTGCCCCGTCTCAAGCTGATTGCCCAGACGGGTCGCGTGGGGGTCCATCTGGATGTGAGTGCCTGTACGGAACGGGGCATTGCGGTTGCCGAAGGCGTTGGCGCACCGTTCTCAACCGCAGAACTCACCTGGGCGCTGATCATGACGTCCATGCGTCGCATCCCCCAGTATGTGTCCAACCTGAAGCATGGCGCCTGGCAGCAGTCCGGGCTGAAATCTTCGGCGATGCCTGTCAACTTTGGTCTTGGCATGGTGTTGCGTGGCAAGACACTGGGCGTGTGGAGCTACGGAAAAATCGGCCAACTCGTGGCGGGCTACGGCAGGGCATTCGGTATGCACGTGATCATCTGGGGCAGCGAAGAGTCACGTGCTCGCGCGGCTGCCGATGGGTTCGATGTGGCGACCAGCAAGGAAAGCCTTTTTGAGTCGGCCGATGTGCTCTCCATCCACCTTCGCCTGAGTGAAACCAGCGCTGGCTGCATCACGCTGGAAGATCTGGGGCGAATGAAGCCCACCTCGTTGCTCGTGAACACCTCTCGCGCCGAACTGATCGAACCTGAAGCACTGCTGGCAGGACTGAACCGAGGCCGGCCGGGCATGGCTGCGGTGGACGTGTTCGAATCTGAACCCATTCTTCAGGGTCATGCCTTGCTCAGACTGGAAAACTGTATCTGCACACCCCATATTGGCTATGTTGAGCAGGACAGCTACGAATCCTACTTCTCTGCTGCCTTTGACAATGTGGTGAACTTCATCAAGGGCACACCCACCAATATCGTGAATCCGGGCGCCCTCCAAGTCAGGCGCTGAGCGGGTCCTGTTCGCAGACATCGACGCCTGAGCGCATCCGGCAATTTTCAGGAATCAGTTCTTGTCTTGGTTGCCAGGATCGGACGACGCATCGTCCGATGGCGGCACGAAGTCGAGCAACTCAAAGTCGATCATGTTGCTCGCCGGGCCGTCTTTCGATGACTCCGTCAGCGAACGGGGCCTTGAAGTCGGCTCAACAGGCCTGGCCACTTCCGGCAGCGAAGCCTCAAACTCCGAATAGGCATCCAGCTCCGAGAGGTCTACGTCCAGACCCAATCGGGGTGAGGCAGGCGGCATCGCCTCCATCGGCTCCGTGTGGCGCTCAGACGCTCCGGCCCCACCTTCGGTGGCAGACGGTTGGGCAACCACTGGCGCGCCAATGGTGCCAGCGGCCTTGAGCGGTTGCACCTTGGTGTGCCGAAAATTGGTCGGTGCATCGTTTGCAGCTTCGCGTTTGACAATCTCCTTGGCGATGGCATGAAGCAGAAGCAATTCCCGGTACGCTTCAAGGTCAAACACTTCGCCACCGCTCTCGCCATCGCCGGCCTCGCGAAATATCGACTGCTCGATCACGTCCAGCACACGGGCATCGCCCCAGAGCGCCTGAATCCGGGTGAATGCGGCCTCATAAGTTTCAAGACCGCGGCTCTGATCCGTATAGTGTTCAAACGGTGGCGCACCCGCGTTGAACACCACATTGAATTCCGTGCGCAGACGCTCGTAGTCTTCACGCCGGTTCAGCCGGTGGTAGAGCTTGAACAAATCAAGGTAGGCCAGCGGACTGGGCTCATGGCTGTCTGCAAGGTGGTTCACCAGAACCTGAATGGCTTGCTCATCCTCACCCAGCGATACAAAAAAATCTGCCTGCTGCTGAATATCGAACAGCTCTTCCGTGGCCACGGAACGCGACCCGCCGATGGCACTCGCCGAAAAGTCCCGCTTGTCTCGCGAAGGAATGGAGGGAATGCTGTCGCTCTCGCGTGTCCTCGACCGGGATACCGGAGGATCGTTCTGCCGGGGTCCACCAAAGCCGGAGTCTTCTCCCAGTTCAAAGTCCAGTGCCAGGTCCAGGTCGTCAACCTTGGCAGAAGCAGACTTTTCTCTCGGCTTACCGGCCAGCTCGGCCTTGGACTCGTCTGACCACCATGCCTTGGACGCTTCGCCATCCTGCGCCACGCCCCTTCTGCGCCAGACCACAATCAAGGCTGCTACCGCCATCAACAACAAGGCCGCGAGCAGGTAGACCAGCCAATTGACATAACGCGAACGCTCAAGGCTCGCGTTCAGCTCCGCGATGGTGGCCTGATTGCGGGCTTCTTCGCTTCTGAGGCCTTGCGCCTCGGCCTCCAGCACAGCAAGCTTTTGCGCGTCGCGCAAGATGTCTTCGGGCGAAGCGTTGATGGCCGCCCACAACCGCGCTGCGTTCGCACGAACCTCCTCCGAATCGGTGGGTTCGCTGAGCATGGTCATCGACAACCGGAGCGTGGGATTGCGTTCAATGTTCAGGCTGATATCCACGGGATCCAGCTGCAAACGTGGCACAGGGGCGGGAGGCGGCATGGCGGCAGGACGACGCACCACACTGGGGGAAGGTGCCTGAGCTGGTGCTTTCGGCCTTGCGGCGGGAGGTGCTGGACGCCGAGGTGAGGCCTGCCCCGCCCCTGCTGCATCGGACGCATCCGGCGACACGGAGGCAGCTCCGGGCGCTGGACGAGACCCTGCGGAAGGCAGGGGAGCGGCAGCGACAGGTGCGGGACCGGCGGCAGGCTGCTGCGCAGCCTGGGTGTCAGGAACCAGGTCGGCGAGGAACACGAATTGCCGGGAATGCGAGGCATTGCATCCGGCTCGCACATTGACCATCACAATGGGTTCGTCAATGGCCCGGGCAGCCTGCACGCGAATGGAGGCCTCGGCATCGGGCGCGGTGCGCTGAGGGCTCACGCTCACGACCGTTGAGGGCAACAAGGTGTCGCCATAGCGCACTTCGGCCGCCAGGCAAAGTGCGTTCAATTCTTCGCCCGGCGCCAGCAAAACCTGAACCCGCACGTCCAGCGGACGACCGATGACCGCAGCGCCACTGTGCCGCCCCAAGGACGCGGCGGCACTGCTCAGCACAGTTGATAGCAAAATACAGCCCAACCAGAACTGGCGCACGTCAGTTTTCCTTTGTTTTTCGGTGAATCATTCTGTCATAGGTTCTCACCGAACTTCCTGAGTTAATACCTTGATATGCAAGCCATTTTTGAAACTGCGGGCATAGTTGGCACCGGCGCCATGGGCAGGGGCATTGCCCAGATGGCAGCGCAGGCCGGAAGCCGGGTGGTGCTGTTCGACGTTCAGCCAGGAGCGGCCGAAGCCGCAAGGAGCGCGCTCCATGCCACCTGGCAAAAGCTGGTGGAGAAAGGAAAGATGGACGCCGCAGGCCTGCAGGCCTGCGTGGATCGGCTGACGGTGGCAGACAGCCTTTCCGCTCTGGCGCCCTGCACGCTGGTCGTCGAGGCGATCGTGGAAAAGCTGGATGTCAAGCAGCGCCTGTTTCGTGAACTGGAAGCCATCGTGAGCACCCAGACGGTGCTCGCGACCAACACTTCGTCTCTTTCGGTCACGGCGATTGGCGCTGGCCTGAGCCGTCCGGAGCAGTTCGCGGGCTACCACTTTTTCAACCCGGTTCCCCTCATGAAGGTGGTCGAAGTCATCGCCGGGCTCAAGACCGGCCCCGTTGTTTGCAAGCAACTCTCTGACTACGCACGGCAATTCGGACATACCCCGGTATCGGCGCAAGACACACCGGGCTTCATTGTCAACCACGCTGGACGCGGCTACGGCACCGAGGCCTTGCGGGTGGTCGGTGAGCGCGTAGCAGACTTCGCGACCATCGATCGCATCCTGAAAGATCAGATGGGTTTCAAGCTCGGACCGTTCGAGCTCATGGACCTCACCGCGCTGGATGTGTCGCACCCGGTGATGGAGTCCATTTACCACCAGTATTTTGAAGAGCCGCGCTACCGCCCGAGCGTGATCACCGCGCAGCGACTGGCCGGCGGTGTGGTGGGCAAGAAGGTGGGCGCAGGCTTTTACGCCTACCAAGAAGGTGTTGCGCAGGTTCCTGCGGACCCACCAGCACCCGAGGTGGCGGCCTTGCCTCCAGTGTGGGTGTCGCCCAAAGCGGCTCGCCGGCCAGAGATCTACCAGTTGCTCAAGGCACTGGGTGCGAGTATCGAGACCGGTGCAGCGCCGTCTGAGTCGGCTCTGATTCTGGTCGCCCCGCTGGGCCTGGATGTGACCACCATCGCCGCCGTCGAGCGGCTGGACGCCACCCGCACCGTGGGCCTCGACATGATGCTGGAAGACGGTGCCACCAAGCGGCGTGTGCTGGCCACCAACCCGGCCACCCGCCTCGACATGCGCGACGCAGCCCACGCCCTGTTTGCCCTCGACGGAAAGCCCGTGAGCGTGGTGCGCGACAGTGGCGGCTTTGTTTCTCAGCGGGTCGTGGCCACCATCGTGAACATCGCTGCCGACATGTGCCAGCAAGGCATTTGCACGCCAGCCGACCTGGATGTGGCCGTCACGCTCGGCCTCGGTTACCCGATGGGACCGCTAGCCATGGGCGACCGCATCGGTCCCACCAACTTGCTGGAGATTCTGTTCAATCTGCAGACGGTGTACGGTGACCCACGCTACCGCCCTTCCCCCTGGCTGCGCCGGCGTGGCGCACTGGGCCTGAGCCTGACCCACGAAGAAATCTGAAGCCCGATCACCTCAACGACTGCCCCCATGACAGCCACACTCAAAAGCCACAGCCATGGCCAGACCATGGTGCTCACGCTGAGCAACCCGGAACACCGCAATGCACTGGGCCCGGAAATGTACGCAGCGGGGGTGGAGGCGCTGAACGTGGCCGAGGGCAACGATGACATCCGCAGCGTGGTCATCACCGGCGAAGGCAGTCACTTCTGTGCGGGCGGCAACCTGCAGCGCCTGTTGTCCAACCGCCAGCAGGCACCGGAGGTGCAAGCCCAGAGCATCGAAGGCCTCCACAACTGGATAGAGACCATCCGCGCTTTTTCAAAGCCGGTGATCGCAGCCGTGGAAGGCTCTTGCGCCGGCGCAGGTTTTTCGCTGGCGCTGGCTTGTGACCTGATCACGGCGGCCAACAACAGCGTGTTTGTCATGGCGTACAGCAATGTCGGTCTGTCTCCAGACGGCGGCGCCACCTGGAGCCTGATGCGCTCCATGCCTCGGGCCACGGCGATGCAGTTGATGCTGGCAGGCGATCGGGTGGACGCACAGCGCTTGTATGCGCTGGGTGTGATCACCCAGGTGTGCAGCCAGGGCGACGCGCTGACGGAGGCATTGTCGATGGCTGAAAAGCTCAACTCACGGGCGCCCAATGCGCTGGCCAGCATCAAGGAGCTGGCCAACGATGTGCCCACGGGCTCGCTGCACAGCCAGCTGGGTGCCGAACGTGACCATTTCGTGCGCAACCTTCATCACGCCAACGCTGGCGAGGGCATTTCGGCGTTCCTGGAAAAGCGCCCTGCCCGCTACCGCTGACACCCGATGGCGGGTGCTCAAGCGCTTTCAACTCCCATCCGCGACGCCTGAGGGACAGCGGCTCGCGCATTCCCTGATGCGCACTCCGGGTCCCTGTGGCGACAATCCACTCATTTCCAGTCACTCATAAGACAGCCAATGGACGAACCGATTCTGACAATGGAAGAACGCGAGGCGATCAACAGTGGTCGCTGGTTCAGCACTCTTTCACCCTCCCTGCGACACGACATACTCCGATGCGCCCACGTCAAGCGATTCAAGGATGGCGACCTCATCGTCGCCAGAGGCGATCCGCCCTCCGAATGGTCGGCAGTGGCCAAGGGTGCGGTGCGCGTGAGCTCCACTTCGCTCTCTGGCAAGCAGATCACCCTCACCTATGTGGAGCCGGGGGTGTGGTTTGGCGACGTGGCGATGTTCGACGGCGATCAGCGCACGCACGACGCGTATGCGCATGGCCCGACCACCTTGCTCAACGTGGCCCGTACCGACTTCCAGAAAATCCTCAGCGCGCACGTGGAGCTGTACGAAGCGCTGATGCGCTTGCAGGCACGGCGCATCCGCACACTGTTCGGACTGGTGGAAGACCTCAACACCCTGCCCCTGCGTGCACGGCTGGCCAAGCAACTGCTGCACCTGGTGCGCAGCTACGGCGTGCCCTGTCTGAACGACGGCAACGAGATTCGCATCGGGCTGCAACTGGCGCAGGAAGAACTGGCCCAACTGCTCGGCGCATCGAGGCAGCGGGTGAACCAGGAACTCAAATCCATGGAGCGCGAGGACGCGATCCGTATCGAACAAGGCGGGCTGGTGGTTCGCAACCGGGAAATGCTGATGCGCATTGCCGAAGCCGAATCCTGACCCTCACCGCTTGGGGCGAAGTGCTCCATGGCACTCGTGCCCAGCCAGGCGCCACCGACCTGACAGCCAACCACGGGCAACGAGCATGAGCATCAACAAGAACTTCGTTGGCACCCGGCCCGTTTCAGAGCAGCATGCCTTCAACGAGTCCGCGCTGCAAGACTGGCTGAACGCCAACCTGGCGGGATTTGCCGGCCCGCTGCAGGTGGAGATGTTCAAGGGCGGTCAGTCGAACCCGACCTACAAGCTCATCACGCCCGACCGTGCCTACGTGATGCGCGCCAAACCGGGGCCTGTGGCCAAGCTGCTGCCTTCGGCACACGCCATCGAGCGTGAATTCCGGGTCATGAGCGCGCTGCAGAACACCGATGTACCGGTGGCCAAGATGCACGTGCTCTGCGAAGATGAATCGGTCATCGGGCGCGCCTTCTATGTCATGGAATGTGTGGAAGGCCGTGTGATGTGGGACCAGGCCTTGCCCGAACTGGCACGCGACCAGCGCGCTGCGATCTACGACGAAATGAATCGCGTGATGGCCGCTTTGCACACGGTGAAACCGTCTGCCGTGGGCCTGGAGGGCTATGGCAAACCCGGCAACTACTTCGAACGCCAGATCGGTCGCTGGAGCAAGCAGTACGTGGCGTCGATCACCCAGCCCATCCCCGAGATGGACCGCCTCATGGATTGGCTGCCGCAGAACATTCCCGCGATGGCGCGCGATGACAACATGGTGTCGATCGTGCACGGGGACTACCGGCTCGACAACCTGATGTTCCACAAGACAGAACCGCGGGTGCTGGCCGTGCTCGACTGGGAACTGTCCACGCTGGGCCACCCGCTGGCCGACTTCAGCTACCACTGCATGTCCTGGCACATTCCGCCGGGCTCATTCCGGGGCATTGGCGGGCTGGATGTGGACGCCCTGGGCATTCCACGCGAAGACGCCTACATCGCCCGCTACTGCGAACGCACCGGTTTCACCACGCCCGACCAGCTCAAGGCCGACTGGAACTTCTACCTGGCCTACAACATGTTCCGCCTGGCAGCGATCCTGCAAGGCATTGCCAAGCGGGTCGAGACCGGCACCGCTTCCAGCCCGCAGGCCGTCAGCTCTGCGGCAGGTGCCCGCCCCATGGCGGAACTGGCCTGGCGATTCGCGAGCGCAGGCTGATGGCCTGACCGCGCCCCCCTACACACCCACAGGAGCCCCGATGAACTTCGATTACACCGACAAGGTCAAGGACATGCGCGAACGCCTGCTCGCGTTCATGGACGAACACATCTACCCCAACGAGGGCCGGTTTTTCGCCGAGATTGCGGCGAACCGTGCCAAGGGCAATGCATGGGTGCCCACCACCCTGATCGAAGAACTCAAACCCAAGGCGCTGGCCGCCGGCTTGTGGAACCTGTTCCTGCCGCGCAGCGTGCGCGCACCACAGGGTCTCTCCAACCTGGAGTACGCGCCCATGTGCGAGATCATGGGCCGCGTTCCGTTTGCGGCCGAGGTGTTCAACTGCTCGGCGCCCGACACCGGCAACATGGAAACCCTTGAGCGCTATGCCAGCGAGGAGCTGAAAGACGAGTGGCTGGAGCCACTGTTGCGGGGTGATTTCCGCTCGGCGTTCCTGATGACGGAGCCCGAGGTGGCCTCCAGCGATGCCACCAACATTCAGTGCCGGATCGAACGCGATGGCGATGAATACGTGATCAATGGCCGCAAGTGGTGGTCGTCCGGCGCCGGTGATCCCCGCTGCGCGGTGTACATCGTGATGGGCAAGAGCAATCCCGACGCGCCCCGGCATTCGCAGCAATCCATGATCGTCGTGCCGGCCAACAGCAAGGGCGTCACGGTTGTGCGCCCGCTGTCGGTGTTCGGCTATGACGATGCGCCTCACGGCCACATGGAAGTGATCCTGAAGGACGTGCGGGTGCCGGTGGGCAACCTGCTGCTCGGCGAAGGCCGCGGCTTCGAGATCGCCCAAGGCCGCCTTGGCCCGGGCCGCATTCACCATTGCATGCGCTCCATCGGTTCGGCAGAGCGTGCCCTGGAACTCATGTGCCAGCGCCTCAACAGCCGCGTGGCCTTTGGCAAGCCGGTGTCGGCCCAGTCGGTCTGGCACGAACGCATTGCCGATGCACGCTGCCGCATCGAGATGGCGCGCCTGCTGACGCTCAAGGCCGCCTACATGATGGACACCGTGGGCAACAAGGTGGCCAAGGCCGAGATCGCGATGATCAAGGTCGTGGCGCCCAACATGGCGTGTGATGTGATCGACATGGCCATTCAGGCGCATGGCGGCGGTGGGGTGAGCGACGACTTCCCGCTGGCCTACGCCTACGCCAACCAGCGCACACTGCGCCTGGCCGACGGCCCTGACGAGGTGCACCGCCAGTCCATCGCCAAGCTCGAACTGGCCCGGCACATGGCTGTGAAATCGGAGGTGGACATGCCCGTCACGCGGGGCTGCTGAACCCGCAGCGCACGCGCTTCAGCGTTCGAGCTGTTTCACAGCCTGGGCGCTGAATTGCTCAAAAATGTCCAGTGCATGCAGCACGGCCTCGCTGTCCGAAGGGCGATCCACCTGCATCCGCACATAGGCATTGCCCCGAATCAACATGAACATCATCGGCGTGCGCTCGTCCACGCCTTCGGGCCAGTCCATGAGCAATTCAATGATCTGTGTGTCCAGGCAGCGGCGGGCAATCTCGGGTGCGTCGGTCAGCACGGCGTACCGCGCCCAGAAACTGTCGTCCGGCCCGGGCCAGCCGGCATCGCGGTACATGGACAACCAGCGGACTTCTTCGGGCAACTGCTTCGCGGTGGTCTTCACGCCGTCGGTGACGTTCTCGTACAAGCTGTTTGCCTGCGCCTCCAGCGTGCGCTTGAGCGCGCGGTTCATCAGGATCAGGTGCACCTCGTGGGTGAGGGCCAGTTCGGCCTTGGCCTTGAACTCGAACCCCTCGATGTAGCTGCGCGCCGACGGTGCACATTCGGCCCGGAACGGTCGGTCCATCCATTGGCCGGCGATCGCATAGCCACCGTGCTGGCGCGGCACGTGAGCCAGCATTCTTTCCATGGCCCAGTGGTGCAGCGCCTCGTCTTCTGGCAATGAGGCACGGCGGGCGGACAAGGCGTTCTTCAAGCGTTCAAACATGTCGCAGCGAAATCTCGTGGGGTGCGATCATTATGAGCATTCCTTCACCTATAAACCCTTTTCACCATGATTGACGTCTATTCCTGGCCAACGCCCAACGGGCACAAAGTGCACATCATGCTTGAAGAGTGCGGCTGGCGACTGGGCCGCGACTGGCAAGTACACGCCATCAACATCGGCCAGGGTGACCAGTTTCAACCCGACTTTCTCAAGATCAGCCAGAACAACAAGATCCCAGCGCTGGTGGACCCCGACGGGCCCGACGGCAAGCCGATCAGCCTGTTTGAATCGGGCGCGATTCTGCTGTACCTGGCGGCAAAGGCCGGCAAGCTGCTGCCCAAGACCGACCGGCAGAAGTTCGACGTGCTGCAATGGCTGATGTTCCAGATGGGCGGTGTGGGCCCCATGCTCGGGCAGGCGCACCACTTCCGCCTCTACGCGCCAGAGAAGATCGAATACGCCATCAACCGCTACACCAACGAAGCGAAGCGCCTGTATGGCGTGATGAACGCGCAGGTGGCCAAGCACCCCTTCATTGCAGGCAAGCAGTACTCGGTGGCCGACATCGCGATCTTTCCGTGGCTCCGAAGCTGGCAGAACCAGGGCATCGACTGGGCGGACTATCCGCACCTGAAAGTGTGGTTCGACCGCATCAACGCCCGCCCTGCCGTACAACGCGGCGTGGCGGTGCTCGCCGATGCACGCAAACCGCTGACCGACGACAAGGCCCGCGACGTGCTGTTTGGGCAGACCCAATACAAAAAACGCTGAGCAAAATCAGGCTGGCCCAGAACCGGGTGATTCACAGGGTACAATTCGCAGCTTAGTCGGAGCGTAGCGCAGCCTGGTAGCGCATCTGCTTTGGGAGCAGAGGGTCGCGAGTTCGAATCCCGCCGCTCCGACCATTCATAAAAACAAAAAGGCCCACAGTGTGGGCCTTTTTTGTATCAAATCACCCTGTCTGCCCGTAGCTCAACTGGATAGAGCAGCTGCCTTCTAAGCAGCAGGTCGGGGGTTCGAGTCCCTCCGGGCAGGCCAAAAGCAATCCATGGGTGGCGTCGATGAAGCCGCTCTTTGTGCATCCGCTCAATGCTTTGGTCGTCCGCTCGATCCGTGGCCCGATCTCTGGCATCGGCTTCCCACCATTTGCTCGCGACGTCGCCCACCTTGCCGGTCGCCGGATCCAGATCGATCGGGACTTCGTCTTTGAGCGGTACTCGCACGCCTTGAGCCTCTCCGGCCGCGTTCGTGGTCGGCCCGGGTTTTCCCAGTGCGCAGTGGTTCTGAATTCCATGGCGTTTTCTCTGGTGAAAAATGGGAGGGGTGCGACCAGGGTGCTCAGTAGCCATAGAAGCTGTTGACTCGCTGGCCGTAGCTTGCGTCCGTGGTGAAAGGGGATGGGTCGGCGAGTGGATAGCGTGGTGCCTCGTCGAGGCGGCTCTTGTCGATGGGCACCACATAGCCGTCGCGATCGGTGTCATAGCTGAGCATTGACCACGGCAATGGGTAGCGATCTGTACCCATCCCCAGGAAGCCGCCGAACTCAAGCACGGCATAGCGCACCTGACCCGAACGCTTGTCGATCACCAAATTGTCGATCGTGCCCAGCTTCTCTCCTGCGTTGTTGTACACAGCGGTGCCTTCCACCTTGTCTGAGCTGATGACATCGCAGTTGGACGTTGAGATGGATGTGTTCATGATTGCCTCCTTTAGCAAAAAAGCGTGGATGGAATGAGATCAACAAGTGGCAAGCGCTGTGCCTGCGGCTGATCCAACCGCAGGCGAGCGTGGCCTATGGGCAATGGGCTTGCGAGTGGTGCAATGGCGCGCGTACCCAGCCTGCATGGAATGAAAGACTTGCAGCAAATACGGGAGAGCTGCCACTTCTTCCCGATCTCTTCCCGACCTCCGGTCGCGGACCGACAAAGGGGTTCGCAGGCCACCTCAAGCATCCCGATCACCCTCCGAGTTACGAACCTCAGAAAGCTAACCAAGATTGGTAAAAACCCTGAGTGATTTTCTGAGGTGCGCACCTCAAAATACCTTCATGGAAGCGAAAAACACCCCAAAGGTGCGCGCCACGCTGGAAGACGTGGCGCAGCACGCGCAGGTCAGCCTGGCGACCGCAGACCGGGTGCTGAACAAACGCCCCGGCGTGCGCGCGGCCACGGTGGCCCGGGTGAATGAGGCGGTGCGGCGCCTGGGTTACCGGCCCGACCCTTCTGCGGCCAAGCTGGCGCGTTCGCGCTTGCGGCGGGTGGCGTTTCTGCTGCCGGCGGGTGCCAACCGCTTCGTCGGTTTGCTGAGTGAACAGATCGCAGCCAACGTGGAGTGGATGCGCGACCAGCGCATCGATTCCGAAGTGCTGGCGGTCAACGTGTTCAACCCGGGCGAGCTGGCCAAAGCCTTGCTTGCGCAAGAGGGCCAGCGGGATGCGGTGATGGTGATGGCGCTGGACCATCCCGTCGTGCGTTCGGCCATCGACCAGCTCACGCAGGCGGGCACCGTGGTCATCACGCTGGTGTCGGACGTGCCCTCCTCCACGCGCCAGCACTACGTGGGCATCGACAACACCGCCGCTGGCCGCACCGCCGCCACGCTGGTGGGCCGCTTCGTCGGCCGGCAGCCTGCCAAGGTGGCCATCATTCTGGGCAGCTTGTCGCTGCGCGACCATGCCGAACGCTACTTCGGCTTCAACCAGGTGATGGCGCATGAGCACCCGCACCTGACCGTGCTGCCACCGCTGGAAGGGCAGGACGATGCCACTCGCAACGAGGTGTTGACGAAAGAGTTGTTCACTGCACACCCGGACCTCGCGGCCATTTACAGCGTGGGCGCCGGCAACGGCGGTATCAGCACGGCGCTGCGCACGAGCGGCCGCGCGCACAACACGGTTTTTGTGGGCCACGAGCTCACGCCCGCTTCTCGCACAGACCTGCTCGACGGCACGATGGACGCGGTGATCAACCAGGACGCGGGCCACGAGATCCGCTCTGCCCTGCGCGTGGCGCTGGCGCAATGGTCGCAAGAGCCGGTGATCGCCGACCAGGAACGCATTCGCATTGACATCTACCTGAAGGACAACCTACCGTGATCACCTTGGGCCTGGACCTGGGCACCTCCGGCATCAAGGCGCTGCTGCTTGACGGCGACACCACCATTGCCACGGCCACTGCGCCGCTCACCGTGCAGCGGCCTGCGCCGGGCTGGTCGGAACAGCACCCGGCGGAGTGGTGGCAGGCCACCGAACGCTGCCTGGACGAGCTTGCCGCCAAACACCCTCGGGCGCTCGCCGCCGTGCTCGGCATTGGCCTGTCTGGCCAGATGCATGGCGCCACGCTGCTGGGTGCCGACGACGAAGTGCTGCGCCCCTGCATCCTGTGGAACGATGCGCGAAGCGGTGCGCAGTGCGCCGAACTGGAAGCGCCCGCCGTGCATCTGCGCGAGCTTACCGGCAACCCGGCCATGGCGGGCTTCACCGCGCCCAAGCTGCTGTGGATGCGCGAGCATGAGCCGGAAGTGTTTGCGCGGGTTGCCAAGGTCTTGCTGCCCAAGGCCTGGTTGCGCTGGAAGCTCAGCGGTGAGTTCATCGAAGAAATGTCTGACGCTTCGGGCACGCTGTGGCTCGACGTGGCCAGGCGCTGCTGGTCAGCAGAATTGCTGGCTGCCTGCGGGCTGACCGAAGCCCAGATGCCAAGATTGGTTGAAGGCAGTGAACCGGCAGGCCAGTTGCGCTCTGAATGGGTACGGCGCTGGGGTTTTGATCACACGCCGGTGATTGCAGGTGGCGCGGGCGACAACGCAGCGGGTGCCGTGGGCGTGGGCGCGGTCAAGGCGGGTGATGCCTTTGTTTCGCTGGGCACTTCGGGCGTGCTGTGGGCCACCACCGCCGGCTTTGCCCCGGCCGCGCACCAGGGCGTGCACGCGTTTTGCCATGCCTTGCCCGGCCTGTGGCACCAGATGGGCGTGCAGCTCTCGGCCGCGGCTTCACTGGCCTGGTGGGCGCGCACGAATGGCGTGAACGAGTCTCAGCTACTCAACGAACTGGACCGGTCCCAGACGTCACCCGCTTCTTGTTGGTTCATGCCCTACCTTTCCGGCGACCGCACGCCGCACAACGACAGCGAGGTGCGTGGCGGATTCATGCATGTTTCGGCCGACACCGGGCGTGCAGACATGACCCAGGCGGTGCTCGAAGGCGTGGCCTTTGCGTTCCGCGATGCGCGCGACGCCCTGGCCACGGCCGGCACCCAACTGATGGATGCCGACCTGCTGGGCGGTGGCGCGCGCTCTGCGCAGTGGAGCCAGATATTGGCCGACGTGCTGGGCATGCCACTGCACCAGATCGAAGGCGGCGAACACGGCTGTGCCCTGGGTGCCGCACGCCTGGCACGCACCGCCGCTGGTGGCGAAGCCAGGTATGCCAAATCACAACGCCTGCGCAGCTTCGAACCCGACGCCCGGCGCCTTGCCTTCTACAACGAGGCTCACCACCGCTGGCGCACCCTGTACGAACTGGCGCGGCAGGTGCCACCGCCTCCCAACCCGCCAGTGGTTGCCCGGGCCACGGCCACTTGACCCTTTTCACTGTCACGCACCAGACCCACTTCACCATGATCACAACCCTGTCCCCCTCCCCCACGGACGCAGCGAAGAGCGGTGCCTATTTCTCTTTTCGCGAGCCGTTCACGTTTCGTGGCGAAGGCTTTGTGCCCACAGCCGCCGAGCCTTTTGCCTACCGCTACTACGACAAGAACCGCATGGTGCTGGGCAAGCGCATGGAAGACCAGTTGCGCTTTGCCACCTGCTACTGGCACAGCTTCGGTTGGGGAGGTACGGACCCCTTCGGCGAGCCCAGCTTTGTGCGGCCCTGGCACGGCGCGGGTGATCCCATGGCCATGGCGCTGCACAAGGCAGACGTGGCGTTTGATCTGTTCCGCCTGATCGACTCGCCGTTCTTCACCTTCCACGACCGCGACGTGGCCCCCGAAGGCGCCACGCTGCGTGAATCGAACGAGCACTTGAAGCGCATCGAAGGCGTGTTCGAACGCAAGATGGACGAGACCGGTGTGAAGCTGCTGTGGGGAACGGCCAACCTGTTCAGCAACCGGCGCTACCTGGCGGGTGCTGCCACCAACCCGGACCCGGACGTGTTCGCCTACGCCGCCGCACAGGTGAAAAACGTGCTGGAAATGACGCACCGTCTCAACGGCCACAACTATGTGCTGTGGGGCGGACGTGAAGGCTACGAGACCCTGCTCAACACCGACCTGAAACGCGAGCTCGCGCAGTTGGGCCGCTTCCTGAACCTGGTGGTGGAGCACAAACACAAGATCGGCTTCAAGGGCCAGATTCTCATCGAACCCAAACCGGCTGAACCCACCAAGCACCAGTACGACTACGACGTGGGCACGGTCTACGGCTTTCTGAAAGCGCACGGGCTGGAAAACGAGGTGAAGGTCAACCTCGAACAGAACCACGCGCTGCTGGCCGGCCACACGTTTGAACATGAGATTGCGCTGGCCGGTGCCTTGGGCATCTTCGGCTCGCTGGACATGAACCGCGGCGACGAGATGCTGGGCTGGGACACCGACCAGTTCCCCAACAACTTGCCCCAGGTGGCCATGACGATGTACGAGGTGCTCAAGGCCGGCGGCATCGGCCAGGGCGGCCTGAACTTCGACGCCAAGCTGCGCCGCCAGTCCATCGATCCGGACGACCTGGTGTGGGCCCACGCCACGGCCATGGACCTGTGCGCACGCGCGCTGCTGGTGGCCGAGAAGATGGTGCAGGACGGCGCGCTGCAGCGCCACGTGGACACGCGCTACCAGGGCTGGAACACACCACGTGGCCAGGCCATCCTGCAAGGCGAGCGCTCGCTGGAGACGCTGGCGCGTGAAGTGGAAGCCGAAGGCCTTGAGCCCCAGCCGCGCTCTTCTCAGCAGGAACGGCTGGAGCACCTGGTCAACAGCTATATCTGAGTTTCGACAAGCAGACAAGGAGACATTGACATGGCCACCAACATCAAAGGTCCCGGCATCTACCTCGCGCAGTTCGCCAGTGACACCGCACCGTTCGATTCCTGGGCATCGATCACGAAATGGGCCGGCGGTCTGGGCTTCAAGGGCGTGCAGATACCGTCGTGGGACAAACGCATCTTTGATCTCGACAAGGCCGCTGAATCGCAGACCTATTGCGACGAGGTGGCCGGCGTGGCGCGCGAAAACGGCGTGGAAATCACCGAGCTGGGCACGCACCTGCAAGGGCAGCTGGTGGCCGTGCACCCTGCTTACGACGAAGCCTTTGACGGTTTCGCCCCTGAAAGCGTGCGCAAGAACCCCAAGGCCCGCCAGGCCTGGGCGGTGGAGCAGATGATCTTGTCAGCCAAGGCTTCTCAACGGCTGGGCCTCAAGAGCAACGTGAGCTTTCCCGGTGCGCTGGCCTGGCCGTTTCTGTACCCCTGGCCACAGCGCCCTGCCGGCTTGATCGAAGCCGCGTTCGACGAACTGGCCAAGCGCTGGTTGCCGATCTTCAACGCCTTTGAAGACGCCGACTGCAATGTGTGTTTTGAACTGCACCCCGGCGAAGACCTGTTCGACGGCACCACCTTCGAGATGTTTCTGGAGCGCGTGAACAACCACGCACGCTGCTGCATCAACTACGACCCTTCGCACTTCCTGCTGCAGCAGTTGGACTACTTGGAATTCATCGACATCTACCACGAGCGCATCAAGGCGCTGCACATCAAGGACGCCGAGTTCCGCCCCACCGGGCGGCAAGGCGTGTATTCCGGCTACCAGCCGTGGGTGCAGCGCGCCGGGCGCTTCCGTTCGCTGGGCGACGGGCAGGTGGACTTCGGCGCCATCTTCTCCAAGATGGCGCAGTACAACTACGACAGCTGGGCGGTGCTGGAGTGGGAGTGCTGCCTCAAGCACCCAGAAGCCGGTGCGGCTGAAGGCGCGGAGTTCATCCGCAAGCACATCATCCGCGTGACCGAAAAGGCTTTTGACGACTTCGCCGGTGGCGACACCGACCCCGCGCAACTGCGCCGCATGCTGGGCCTGCAGGAGGCCGCGAAATGACCATCGAAGCCGGCTCTGCTGCTGAAGGCGCTGGCCGCCGCATCCGCCTGGGCATGGTGGGGGGTGGTGAAGGTGCCTTCATTGGTGCGGTACACCGCATCGCTGCGCGGCTGGACGACCACTTCGAGCTGGTCGCTGGCGCGCTCTCGTCTACCCCGGAAAAGGCCCTGCGTTCGGCCCAGGCACTGGGCCTGGCCCGCGCCTACCCTGACTACCGCACCATGGCGCGTGAAGAAGCCGCGCTGGGTGCCAACGGCATCGAGGCCGTGGCCATCGTCACACCCAATGATCAGCACGCACCAGCGGCGGAGGCTTTCCTTGAGGCCGGCATTCACGTCATCTGCGACAAGCCGGTGACCACCACGCTGGCCCAGGCGCAGCGCCTGCGCGAGCTGGCCCGTGCGCGCGGCCTGGTGCTGGCCGTGACCTACAACTACAGCGGCTACCCCATGGTGCGCCACGCACGCCAGCTGGTGCGCGAAGGCGCTCTGGGCACGTTGCGCGTGGTGCAGGTGGAATACGCACAGGACTGGCTCACCGAATCGCTGGAATCCAGCGGGCAGAAGCAGGCCGCCTGGCGCACCGACCCGGCGCGCGCTGGGGCGGGTGGCTGCATCGGCGACATCGGCACCCACGCCTACCAGCTCGCGGCCTTCGTGAGCGGCCTGCAAACCGAATCGCTGTGCGCCGAACTCAGCGCCTTCGTGCCCGGCCGCGCGCTGGACGACAACGTGCAGGTGATGCTGCGCTTCGCCGGTGGCGCGCGTGGCATGTTGTGGGCCAGCCAGGTGGCACCCGGCAATGAAAACGGCCTGCGCCTGCGCGTTTACGGTGACAAAGGCGGCATTGAATGGCGACAGGAACACCCCAACCAATTGCACTGGTCGCCGTTTGGCCAACCCACCCAGATCATCTCGCGCGGCACCGGCGCGGCCCTGTCCGACGCGGCCCGCGTGACCCGCCTGCCCTCGGGCCATCCCGAAGGCTACCTGGAAGGCTTCGCCACGGTGTATGCCGAAATTGCCCAGGCCCTGCGCGCAGCGCGCGATGGCTCGACCATCGCGCCCGCCGTGGTGTTCCCCACCATCGAAGACGGCGTGCACGGCATGGCCTTCATTGAAGCGGCGGTGCGTTCGTCTGCGCAAGGTGGGCAGTGGGTGGGGGTGGAAGCGTGAGCGCCGCCCGGCCGTTCCGAAGGCGCTCAGCCCCGCAGTGCGCAGCACGGAGGGTTGTCCAGTGAGCCTCAGCGTGCGCTTCAACGAAGTCGTCAAGGACTTTGGCCCTGTGCGCGTGCTGCACGGCGTGAGCTTTGATCTCGCGCCCGGTCGCATGGTGGGCCTGCTGGGCGAGAACGGTGCCGGCAAGTCCACGCTGATGAAGATCCTCTCGGGCTACGAGTCACTCAGCGGTGGCAGCCTCGAAGTCGATGGCCAGGTGCGGCACTTCGCCAGCTCGCGGGAAGCCGAAGAAGCCGGCATTGTGCTGATCCACCAGGAATTCAATCTGGCCGACGATCTCACCGTGGCCCAGAACATCTTTCTGGGCCGCGAGACGCACCGCGGCTGGCTGCTGGATGAGGCCAGCATGCGCCGCGCCGCGCGCGACGTGCTGCAGCAGGTGGGCCTGGACATCGACCCCGACACCCGCGCACGCGACCTGATCGTGGCCGAGAAGCAGTTGGTGGAGATTGCCAAGGCGCTGTCGCGCAACGCACGCCTGCTGGTGATGGACGAGCCCACCGCCACGCTCACGCCGTCTGAGACGCAGCGCCTGTTCGACCTGATTGCGCGGCTGCGCAAACAGGGTGTGACCATCGTCTACATCTCGCACAAGCTCGACGAGGTGGAGCGCGTAACAGACGAAATCGTGGTGATGCGCGATGGCCGATTCGTGTCGCGCGGCCCCACGTCTGAACACACGCGCCATCAAATGGCCAATTTGATGGTGGGCCGCGAACTCTCCGACATGTTCCCGCCGCGCATCACGCCACCGGCGGCCGAACCATTGCTGTCGGTGCGGCACGTGACGGTGCCGGGTTGGGCCAAGGATGTGAGCTTCGATGTGCGCCCTGGCGAGATCCTGGGCTTTGCAGGTTTGGTGGGAGCGGGACGTACCGAACTCTTTGAAGGCCTGCTGGGCCTGCGCCCGCGAAGCGCAGGCGAGATGCAACTGGCGGGGCGCACGGTGAGCTTTCGCAACCCACGCGAGGCGGCGCACGAGGGCATGACCTACCTGAGCGAGGACCGCAAGGGCTGTGGCCTGCACATCCGTATGTCGCTGCAGGAAAACCTCACGCTGATGGATCTGGACCGCCACGCGCGACCCTGGCTAGACCCGCGTTCGGAGCGCCGCGCACTGGAAAAGGCCGTGGCCGACTTCGGCATCCGCACCGGCTCGCTCGATGCGCCTGCGGGCTCACTCTCTGGTGGCAACCAGCAGAAGCTGGCGATGGCCAAGGTGCTGCAGCCCGACCCGCGCGTGGTGGTGCTGGACGAGCCCACACGCGGTGTCGACGTCGGCGCCAAGCGCGACATCTATTTTCTGGTCCAGCGCCTGGCGGCAGAAGGTCGCGGCGTCGTCGTGATTTCTTCGGAGCTGATGGAGCTGATCGGCCTGTGTCACCGCGTTGTGGTGATGCGGGCGGGCGTTGTCCAGGCCACCTTGAATGCCGACCATCTGACCGAAGAAGAACTCATTGCTCACGCAACGGGCACCCACTGACACCATGCAAGACCTCACTCTCTCTGCGGACAAAGCCGCCTCCCCTATGCGCACCGGCAAGCCCATGCGCCAATACCTGCGCGACGCTGGGCCCATCGTCGGCCTGGTGCTGCTGTGCATCGCCGGCACCATCCTCAACCCGGACTTCGCGACCTGGGACAACGCGATGAACGTGCTCACGCGCACGGCCTTCATCGGCATCATCGCGGTGGGCATGTGCTTCGTCATCATCTCTGGTGGCATTGACCTCTCGGTGGGTTCCATGGCTGCGCTGATCGCGGGCTGCATGATCATGGTGATGAACTGGGTGGCCCCGCTGGTGGGCAGCCCCGTGGCGGCCGTGCTGGTGGGTATGGTGATGGCGCTGACGCTGGGCGCGGCGTTTGGCCTGGCGCATGGCGTGCTCATCACCAAAGGCCGCATCGAGCCCTTCATCGTCACGCTGGGCACGCTAGGCATCTTCCGCGCCTACCTTACCTACTTCTCCAACGGCGGCGCGCTCACGCTCGACAATGAACTGGGCGACGTCTACGGCCCCGTGTACTACGGCGCCTGGCTGGGCATACCCATCCCCATCTGGGTGTTCCTGGCGGTGGCGGTGGCCGGCGCGGTGTTGCTGAACCGCACCCGCTACGGCCGCTATGTGCAGGCCATCGGCTCGAACGAACAGGTGGCGCGCTACGCCGCCGTGGCGGTGGACCGCATCAAGATCCTGACCTATGTGCTGCTGGGCATCTGCGTGGGCATCGCCACCCTGCTCTACGTGCCACGCCTGGGCTCTGCTTCGCCCTCCACCGGACTGCTCTGGGAGCTGGAAGCCATTGCCGCCGTGATCGTGGGTGGCACCGCGCTCAAGGGCGGCCAGGGCCGCATTGTGGGCACGGTGGTGGGCGCGATTCTGCTCTCCGTCATCGGCAACATCCTGAATCTCACCAGCATCATCAGCGTATACCTCAACGCGGCGGTGCAAGGTTTCGTGATCATCGTCGTGGCCTTCCTGCAAAGAGGGCGACGATGAACTTCCGGCCGCGCAGCCATGAGGCCGGCGGGCCATTTTTGCCTCAAGAACCTAGCTAGGAGACAAACATGAATCGACGTCTTTTCTCGGCCATTTCATTGGCCGTGTGCACACTGATGACCGCACCTGCCTTCGCTCAGAACAAGATGGTGATGGGCGTGTCCGTGCCTGCCGCCACCCATGGCTGGACCGGCGGCGTGGTGTACTGGGCCAACCGAACCAAGACCGAACTGGAGAAGCAGTACCCCGGCTCGACGGTCGTCGTGCGCACCGCCGGCTCTGCTGCCGAGCAGGCCAACCAGGTTCAGGACATGCAGACGGTGAACAAGATCGACACCCTGGTGATCCTGCCGTTTGAATCGGCGCCCTTGACCCGGCCCGTGGCCCAGGTGAAGAGCAAGGGCGTGTTCGTCACCGTGGTGGACCGCGGCCTGACCGACCCGAGTGCGCAAGACGCTTATGTGGCCGGCGACAACCCGGGCTTTGGCAAGGTGGCGGCCGAATACATGGCCAAGGCCATGGGCGGCAAGGGCAACGTGGTGATTCTGCGCGGCATCCCCACCGTGATCGACAACGAGCGTGTAGACGCGTTCAACGCCGTGATGAAGAACCACCCCGACATCAAGGTGCTGGACGCCAAACACGGCAACTGGAACCGCGACGACGCCTTCAAGGTGATGCAGGACTACCTCACCCGCTTCAAGCAGATCGACGCCGTGTGGGCTTCAGACGACGACATGGCGGTGGGTGTGCAGCGCGCCATCACACAGGCAAAGCGCACCGATGTGAAGCTGGTGCTGGGCGGCGCGGGCTCCAAGGACTACATCAAGAAAGTGATGGATGGCGACCCAGTGGTGACCGCCGATGTGACCTACTCGCCCAGCATGATCGCGGACGCCATGAAGCTCACAGCAGAAGCCCGCGTCACAGGCAAGGCCATGCCGGCCACCACCATCATTCCCTCGGTGTTGATCACCAAGGAAAACGCTTCCAAGTTCTACCACCCGGACTCGCCGTTCTAAGGCGAACGACAAGCTGATCCCCTCCCCCCGGCGCATCACTGGGAGATGGGTCAGCTTTGCCTCACACGGGGCCTGAATCGACGATGCGCAGAGCCAGTTGCCACAGTGCCAGACGGTGCGCGGCAGCCAGCGCATCGACCGAGGCATCGCTGATCGGGATGTCGATATCGGTCTGACCCAGCGCGGGTGCGGCGCCGCCCGCGCGCATGTCGCCCAGCCACCAGCGGGCCTGCAGGCGCAAATTCCGGCGTCCTGCGTCGGCCATCAAATTGACGATTTCCACCCGCAAGCGCCGGGTGGCGTTCACCCCGGACGGTACGGGCGCCCGCCAGACCAGACCTGGCCCACGCAGCGCGGCCAGGTCGGCCACCAGCAGGCGCGGAATGCTGTCGCGCAGCGGCTCCACCCAGCGATGGCCTTCCAGGGGTTCCAGACTGGCCGCGCCGCTGGCCACCACCAGCGTTTCGCGGTCCAGCGCACCGGGCAGGCCCACCGCACTGGCCACTTCCCACAGCGCACCGTCACCCGGACGCGCCGCGGGCACCTGCTCCGGCGGCTGGCTGCGCAATTCGTACCAGTGCGTGGGCACGGTCGGGCGGGCACATGCGGTGAGCAGCCATGGCGCCATGACCATGCCAGTGAGTGCGAGCCGGCGATTCTTATTCATGTTCATGTTCAAGGTCTTGTCTCTCTTCCACGCAACAGCGCATCGGGTTGCTGTTGCAGCGTTTCGGCCAGGTCGCGCAGTGCGCGGGCGGCGCGGGACAGGTCTTCCAGCGCGCGGTCTGCCCCGACCATGAGCGTGGAGTCGCCCGAGGTAGCGGCACGCAAGGCTGCCGCGGTGCGTCCCACTTCATCGGCCGCGCGCTGCAGGTTCTGCACCAGCGGTGCGTCCGGCGCCAGCAGATCGCCCACGCGGTCTGACGTGCGACCCACGCCATCGGCCGTCTCATTGACCGATCGTGCGGCCTGCTGCATGTCCTCCATGGCCTTGCGCGTGGCCGTCAGCGCGCGCTGCAGTTCATCGGCCAGCGGGTCCAGCCGCTTGTCCAGGCGAGTCGACATGCGGTTGAACGACGCCGCCATTTCGGTCAGATCGTTCAGGGCCTGCTTGAGCTGCGGACCCGACACCACCGCCCGCGCAGAGGCGGCAATCGCCGAGAGATCGTCGGCAATGGCCCGGAAGTCCATGCCCTCGAACTGGTCGCGGATGTTCTGGATCGCCGTGACCGTGGTGGGGATTTCGGTCACGCCTTCATAGGTGCCGCGCACACTGCGCTCGCGTTGTGGTCGAAGGTCCAGGTCCACATAGAGCAAGCCGGTGAGCAGGCTCTGTGTGGCCAGTTGCGCGCTCAGCCCGCGTTCGATCAGGGCAGGCAAGGCCAGGCCCACGTCCACATCGGCGCGCTTGCCATCAAGACCGCTCACGACATTGCTGTCGAGCCCCACCACCACGGGAATGGAGAAGTCGTCTGTGGTGCGATCGTAGAACACCTCGATGGATTCCACGCTGCCCACCCGCACGCCCCGGAACACCACCGGCGCACCCACCTGCAGGCCATAGACCGAGCCACTGAAATGCAGGACCGCGCGCTCCTTGCTGGTGAACAAGGTGTTGCCCGCGAGGGCGATGATGGTGGTGGCAATCAAGGCCAGGCCCAGCACCACAAAACTGCCAATCAATGTGGCACTGGCTTTTCTCTTCATTCTTCTTCCCCGTCGTGCGCAGCACCACGCCGCAGAAAATTCCGCACGCCTTCGGGGCCTTCGCGCAGCAGATTCCGAGGCGGACCCAGCGCGGTCATGGTCTTGGTCTGGGCGTCCAGGAACAGCAGGCGATCGGCCAGCGCAAAGATACTCGCCAGTTCGTGGCTCACCATCACGACACTGGTGCCCAGATCGTCGCGCAAGTGCATGATGAGTTCGTCCAGATTGGCCGATGACAGTGGATCCAGACCGGCCGAGGGTTCGTCAAGGAACAGCAGCGCCGGGTTCAAGGCCAGCGCCCGCGCAATGGCCGCCCGCTTTTTCATGCCCCCACTGAGCGCGGCGGGTTCCTTGTCGAAACTGCCGGCCAGTCCCACCAGCGCCAGCTTAAAGCGCGCTTCCTGCTCGCATTGTTCCTCGCTCATGTCGGTGAACACCTGCATCGGCAGCATCATGTTCTCACCCACAGTCATGCTGCTCCACAGGGCCCCGGCCTGGAAGGCCACACCAAAGGTCTGCATGAGCGTGCGCCGCACATCGGGCTGCGCAGCGTAGAGGTCGTATTTGCCGTAAAGCACCTGCCCCTTCGCTGGCGCCTGCAGGCCAATCAGGTGGCGCAGCAGCGTGCTCTTGCCGCAGCCGCTGCCACCTGCCACGGCAAGCACCTCGCCGGGTCGAACATCGAAGGTGAGATCGCGTTGAACGACGTTGTCGCCGAAAGCCATGGTGAGTTCGCGCACCTGCACCAGCGGCGCCTGCGCAGCGGCGGTGCCACCTGTGGGGTGTTCTGCGGTGGAAGAGGAGTCAAGCAATTCGGTCATCAGAAATCCAGGCGTTGGAACACCACAGTGAGCACGGAGGCCGCCACCACGATCCAGACAATGGCTTGTACCACCGATGCGGTGGTGGCGTCGCCCACGGCCTGCGCGCTGCGGCCTGCGGCCATGCCCTGCAGGCACCCCGCCAACGCCACCAGCACCGCGTACACCGTGCCCTTGATCAATCCCACCACCACGTGCGGCAGCGTCAGCGACTCCACGCTGGCATACACATACTCCAGCGGCGTGACACCGTAAATGCCCACGGCCACCAGCCAGCCCACGGCCATGCCCACCGCTGCACCAAAAGCAGTGAGCATGGGGCCCACGATGAGCAGCGCGAGCACGCGTGGCAGCACCAGAAAATCAAACGGGTTCACGCCCAGGGTGGTCAGCGCATCGACCTCTTCGTTGGCCCGCATGCTGCCGATCTGCGCGGCAAATGCCGCGCCCACCCGCCCGGCCAGCACGATGCCCACCAGCAGTGCAGCCACCTCGCGCACCACGCCCACCGTGACCAGGTCCGCAATGAAATTCTGCGCACCAAAGCGCTGCAACTGCGCCGCCCCCATGTAGGCGACGATCAGACCCACCAGAAAGCACACCAGCGACACGATGGGCAGGCTGCGCGGGCCGGTCTGTTCGATCTGCCACATCAGGTCCGACGTGCGCATGTCGCTCTTGCCGCGCACCCAGCGGCCCATCGACAGCAACACCTCGCCCACGAAGGTCAGCGTCTTGCGGTGGTCGGCCCACCAGGTTTTGGTGCGTTCGCCCAGACGCTCCAGCGGGCCGTGTGCAGGGCCGACAGCTGCTTCTTCGGTCGGTGGCGCATCGTGCAGCGCCAATGCCAGCACCTCCTGCAGGCCCTGCGGCAAGCCTTGGAGATCCAGCGTCACTGAGCGGCGGGCGAGCGGGTCGAGCTGTTGCCACAACTGGGCCGCAAGCCCGGCGTCCCAGGAGCGCAGTGCCTCGGCATCCACCGCCACGGCACCGTTGAAGTCTTGCGCGGGCAGCTCTGGCAATGCGGCGCGCTGCCCGCGCCAGGCCCCACTGAGCTGCAGCACCCAGTCGTCGCCCCGGGGGAGCCAGCTTGCACCAGGAGCCTGCGTCTCGTCATTCACCTCCATCGTGTCCGACAAGGCGTTTCCACTGGAAGCGTCGCGCATGGATGAACCCATTCATCTTCGAAATTTGGATTCTATCGACGGTATGGTCTGTGCGATGCCGCACGTACCGAAGGAAGGTGCGCTTCTATGATCTGGCTGGAACGGCCTGCCGCTGGCGCCGACTCAACTGCGAGATGAACTCATCGACCAACAGCCCTCCGCCGTCGCCCTCCGCCGCTGCACGGGCACGGGCACGGGCGGCATTTGCGCACCGGCCTGCCCTGTGGATCGCGGGTGGTGCGGTGGGTCTGCTGTTGCTCATCGTGTTGCTGGGCGAGGTCGCCGGTTGGCCCTTCCTGCGGCAACCACTGGAGCGGGCGATCGCGCGAGGCACGGCGGCACAGGTCGAGCTGGAAGGCGATGTGAGGCTGCACCTCATCTGGCGCCCCAGACTTGAAGTCGAACGGATCCACATGGGCTCTGCCCCCCGCTTTGAAGCGCCGCACTTGCTGAAAGCCGAACGAGTGGCATTGGCGTGGCGCTGGGGCGACGTCTGGCGCTGGCGACGCAGCGGCAACCTGCACATACATGCGCTGCGCGCGGATACGCTCGATGCGCATCTGGTGCGCACCGAAGATGGGAAGGCCAATTGGCAACTGGGTGCCGACGAACCTTTACCAGAACCCGATGCTTCAAACGACACAGCGCTACCAAGTTTTGGGACCCTGATGGTGGGACAGGGACAGATCGCGTGGGTGGATGCCGTGCAGGATGCGGACGTGGCCATGAAGGTGCGTGGCGGCGAAGGCGTCAACGCCGGCACAGGCGCTGGCTACGAGGCCACCCTGAGCGGCCGCTACCGGGCCCTGCCATTGAAGCTCACGCTGCGCGCCGGCAGCACCCTGCCCTTGTTGCAATCCCCGGATGCCGCCGGCGACGCACCCTGGGTGCCGGTGAGGATCGAGGGCACCGTCGCCGCCACCCGTGTGTTGTACGACGGCCAGGCCGCTTCCCTGCTCGGCACCCCGCGCCTGCAAGGCACCGTGGAGGTGGCCGGTCCTTCGCTGGCGGACGTGGCCACCCCACTGGGCCTGACCTTGCCGGAAACGCCCGAATTCGATCTGCGTGGCGAACTGCAGCAGGACGGCGGTGTCTGGCGGCTGAAGACCACACGCGCCCACATCGGCAGCAGCCGGCTCCAGGGCGACGTGCAGTACACGCAACTCGCTCAACCGCCGCGCCTCACGGGCACCCTCACAGGCCCCAAGCTGGCCTTGGCCGACCTGGGGCCTGCGGTTGGCGCGGACGGCGAGGACAAGTCTGCAGCGCCCGCAGAGGGACAGGGCGATCGCGCATTGCCACAGCGGCGCTTTGATCTGCCCTCGCTCAAAGCCATGGATGCCGACGTGCAGGTGGACATCGAAACGCTGGATTTCGGCACCGAGGCGATGGCACCCTTGCGTGGACTCAAAACACAAGTGCTCCTCGACGGCGGTGTACTGCGACTGGAGTCATTGCAAGCCACGGTGTCTGGCGGACAGGTCAAGGGCATGACCTCGCTTGACAGCAACACCAATCCCGCGAAGTGGGAAGCGCGCCTGGACTTCCAGGGCGTGGACATGGCGGGCTGGATCAGGGGCCTGCGCCCCGACTCGGCAGAAGGCGGGGCGCCACCACCCACCGCAACAGGCGCGCTCGCTCGCGAACGCAAGAAGGCCCATCAGGGTTCCGGTGAATCGGTGCAGGCCTACCTCACGGGCTTGCTTTCCGGGAACATGCACCTGCGCGGCGCGGGCCATTCCACAGCCGAGATCCTGGGCTCAGCCAGCGGACCGCTGAACCTGGGTTTGCGGGAAAGCACCTTGTCGCACCTGATCACTGAGGCCCTGGGCATCGATGTGGCGCAGGCCTTGAGTGTGATGATCACGGGTGATCGTCCGTTGCCCCTGCGCTGCGCCCGGTTCGATCTGGTCGCCAACAACGGCCTGATCGAGCCCAAGCTCGCGGTGCTGGACAACCGAGACAGCACCGTGTGGATCACCGGCAGTGTCAACCTGCGTGATGAAACACTGGACCTGCACGTGGTCACCCGGCCCAAGGACTTTTCGCTGGTGTCACTGCGCACGCCCGTGACCGTCACCGGCACGCTCAGCAATCCGAATGTGGGCCTGGAGCCGCAGGGATTGATCACACGTGTTCTCAGTGCACTGGCGCTGGGCTCTGTCGCTGGACCGGTCGCCGCCATCCTGCCGCTGATTGAACAAGGAAGCGAAAAGGACGCCGATCCCTGCAACCCCAATCTGGCCAACGTCTCGTCCCCTGCGAAGCGCGCATCGCCCCCACCTGCGCCGACCCGGCCAACACAGCCCGACCCATCAGCGCAACCGGACACGCGGAACTGATCAGGGCTGGGCGTCTGCACACCCGCCCGCGCCAGGCAACGGTGTCAGGCGCTCGCTGACCAAGTCCGCATCCGGCGCTTCAAACACCTGGTTGTGCTGCGTGGTGAGCGGCCCGCCGCCCGGGATCAAGGCACCTTGTTCGGTGTAGCCCACGGCCTTGAATTTCCACTGTCCGCCGATGCGCTTCAGGTTGCCCACGTGCTGCGCTTGCGCATCCAGCACGCGGTAGACGCCTTCGTTGACCCGGTCGAGAGAAAAAGGTGGCTTGGACATGGTGTGCAATTGATCGAATGGGTACGTGGACTGGGTCAGGGACATGGCCACATTGTCGGTCTGCTCTGCTCGGGCGGTGCACCTGCCCGAGACCGCTACAGGCCTGGCCCAGTCCTCGCGCCCACCAGAATCTGACGCAGATCAAAGAGGATGTAAGCGCAGGTATCGTTCCCACCAAAACACGCCGCACACCCCGTCTCCCGGTGTTACGCTGGTTCATCGAGACCAACGGGCAAGCCGTTCACGGAACAGTGACGCGCCCACCACCCCGGCCCGCGTGCCGGCCATCCTCAGAAAGGCAGAACATGCAAGTCCAAGTGAACACCGACGACCACATCCAGGGGGGCGAGTCCCTGGCCAAATGGGTCAACGAAGAAACCGTCAGCCGCCTGAGCCGGTTCCGTGACCACATCACCCGCGTGGAGGTGTTCCTGACCGATCTCGACGGCAGCAAGTCGGGTGTCAAAGACAAGCGCTGCCGCCTCGAAGCCCGCGTCGCCAGCCGCCAGCCGGTGAACGTGACGGCCGATGCGGACAAGATGGCAGTTGCCTTCATCGACGCGGTGGAAAAACTCACACGCGCACTGGACACCGACCTGGGTCGCGTGAAAGACCGTCATGGCCGCGACACGATCCGCACCACCACCGACCAGGACCCGGGCGACGAGTAGGCACGCCCCCTCGTCACATGATCAACCCGGCCTGACCGGGGGCACCGAGGCAGCGCTCGCGTCCCGGCCAGCGGGTTGATCTTCCAGCGCCACATCGGCCCGCTGACGCGGCAGGAACTGCGGGTATTCGCGCTGCATGAAGTCCACCAGTTGTTCGCGCACCTCACAGCGCAAGTCCCAGGCCGCCCCGGCCGAGGCGGCGGTGACCAGACAGCGCAGCTGCATGGCCCGCTCACCGGCTTCGGTCACCTGCAGCAAAGCAAGGCGCTTGTCCCAGTGTTCAGACCCTTCGCAGGCCCGCTGCAAGGCTTCGCGCAGCGGTGCCAGCGGCATGCGGTAGTCGACCCACAGGAACACGGTGCCGATGAGTTCGGAGGTGCTGCGGGTCCAGTTCTGAAACGGCTTCTCGATCCAGTACTGCAGCGGCACCACCAGCCGGCGCTGATCCCAGATGCGCACCACCACGTAGGTGCCGGTAATCTCCTCGATCACGCCCCATTCGTTTTCCACGATCACCACGTCGTCGATGCGGATGGGCTGGCTGATGCCGATCTGCAGGCCCGCAATCAGATTGCTGAGCACCGGCCTTGCGGCAAAGCCTGCCACCAGCCCCACCACCCCGGCAGAAGCGAGCAGGCTGGTGCCCACCTGTCGCACGGCCGGGAAGGTCATGAGCATCAGCGACACACCAATCAGCACGACCAGACCTTGCAGAACACGCGAGAGCACCAGCGTCTGGGTGCGGATGCGGCGCGCAACGAGGTTGTCTGCCACCGTCACCGGGTGGGCGTCCATCACACCGCGCGCCGCGCCATGCACGGCACGCGCCAGCAACCAGGTCAGCGTGGCCATCAGGCACAGGCCGATCCCGTGTTGCAGCGTGGCCACCCATCTCGCGTCGGCAGATATCGGGTGCCACACGAAATTGATCGCCAGCAGCAGCAGGGCCAGCCTGGCCGGCGCGCGGATGGCGTAGCCCACGCTGGCCGCCACCGGGACCTTGCGGGTGGCGCGCAGGTAGACGCGTTTGCCGAAGCGATACACCAGGTCGGCGATCAAGAGCGCCAGCAAGGAGGCCCACAGGGCGGGCAGCCACTCCTGCCAGGCAGGGTCAAGCCAGGTCGGGTAGGTCATGGCCCAATTTAGCCATATTCGTGCCCACTCACAGTAGGCCCTTGTAACAGTCTCCGAGCCATCCGCGCAAAGTGCGAAAGCGAACAGACCGCGCTTGGCCCGGACGGGAAGATGCACCCAGGCGGATACGTCATCCGTCCCAATCTGAGGACATTCACATGAACTGGGACACGATTCAAGGCAACTGGAAACAGCTCACCGGACAGGCCAAGCAGCAGTGGGGCAAGCTCACCGACGACGACCTGCAAGTCGTGGCCGGACACCGCGACCAACTCTCGGGAAAGATCCAGGAGCGCTACGGCATTGCCAAAGACGAAGCCGAAAAGCAACTTAAGGAATGGGAAGCCAAGTCTTCTGACGACTGGCTGAAGTGACCCTGTGGGCCGGCAACACCGCCTGCATGCCGAAACCAACAGGCGTTGTTCGCCAGCGTACAGACCTGCGCACGTGATGCTCGCATCATTCACAGAGTCGCTGGTTCCGTACCAGTTCTCACCACACACATTCAAAGGCCGCTCATGACCTGGGACACCATTCAAGGCAACTGGCCCCACCTCACCGGGCAAGCCAAGTTTCGCTGGAACATGCTCTCGAGCGCTGACCTGCGGTCTGTGGCCGGCGATCGGGGCGAATTGTCCGCCCGGATCCAGGAACGCTACAGCGTGTCCCCGGAAGAGGCACACGCCCAGGTGCAGAGCTGGGAAGATTCGGCCCACAGCAGCTGGTTGTTTTAGGCTCACCCCCGCCGCGCTTCGCGCGACCCCCTCAAAGGGGCACACCTTCGGACCGGCAGAGCCGGATCCTGGGTGTTGCTGGAAGGGGCACCTCGCTCCGGAGATTCTCTTCTCTTTCTCAGAGCTTCGAATACACGCTTCCTGGCGCACAAAGCGCGGCGGGGTGCTTCAAAAAGCCGGGCGCCGGTCCGGCATGGGCCCACCCATGAGGTCCCTGTAAATCACCTTGTCGGCGGCATAGCAGTTGCATGCCCGGCATTCGAGCTGCGTTCTGTCAAGCACGGTCAGATGGCCGCGGTGGTATTCGATCAGGCCGTCATGCTGCAGCTCACCCGCCGCCATGGTCACGCCGACACGGCGCACGCCCAGCATGAGGGCCATGAACTCCTGCGTCACGTCAAACGTGTCGGCCTCGGCGCGGTCAAGGCTCATCAGCATCCAGCGCGCCAGACGGGGGCCGATCATGTGAAAACGTTCGCAGGCCGAAGCCAGCGCCTGCTGGTGCAGGCGCACCAGCAGCGTGCGGTTGAGCAGGTCGTGCAACTCAGGAATGGCTTCGCTGCATTCGCGCAGCGTCTCGGCCGCCATGCGCCAGCAGGCGCCCTCCCCCTGCACCACGGCGCGCCAAGGCGTCTTTGACAGCCCCAGAATCAACTCGGCACCCAGCATGGACTCGTGCCCCACCATGCCCACTTCCAGTTGCGGGTGGCTCTCCACATCGATCACCAGCGAAATGCAGCCTTCACACGGAAAGTACGCATGGGTGAGCGCTTGGTTTCGCTCGCTCAGTTCGGCAGACACCACCATGTCAAACGGCTCGCAGCGATCCATGAAGTGCTTGCGGGCGGACTTGGGCAACTGGTGAATCAGGTGGTTTTCGCGGGCAGGCATGGAGGAGTTCAAGGATCACGAAACGCCGACCGGATGGCCGTCGTCACCCCACCTTTTCTCTGGAATCGGTGGGTTGTGGAGGCAGTGTGGGTGGCTTCGACAAACCAGACTGTCTGTCACCGCACACAGCGCCAAAATGACCGGAAACCGGGTGGCCATGGCAGGCTGCCGGCCTGCTCAGGCCATGCTTTCCGGCAGGCCCAGCACCGTCAGGTCGCGGCGGTGCGTCTTGCGGTAGAGCGCCATACGTTGCCCCAGGGCCAGTGTGTCCAGGCCGGCTGAGCGCACCGCTTCAAACAGCACCTCTTGCTCCTGCTCCATGCTGGGCAGCACACAGTCGCCGATGATTCGCACCAGACGGTCGTAGTCGGGGTGGTCTGGCTCGAGCTCATCGAGTGAAGCGATCAGCTCCAGCAGGCGCTCGTGGTCGCAAAAGGCTGAGGTGGCTTCGCTGTTCCCTCTGAGCACCGAGCGCACGACGGGGTAGAAGATCTCTTCTTCAATGCGGGCATGCAACGTGAGTGTGTCGCAAAGGCTGTCCACGATGGCCGCCTTCTCGTCATACCCGCCGGCACCCAGCAAACGAACGCGCTCAAACGCGCGCAACAACTGCCGTATCGACCGGTGCTCGCCATGGAGCTGGTCAAGTCCGTCGCGCAGACGGACCACGGAAATGCATCTCATGTCTCTGTCCTCCGTTACCTGTGTGCGCTCAGGGTCGCTGCCCGAAAGCGGTGATGGGCTTGGACTGCACCCGAGGGATGACGCGCACCGGGTTCGCTGGAAGTTCGCGTTCGGCAGCGGCAGCGGGCTGACCTGCCAACGGCGGTGTCGCCGCTGGGAGGGGTTTGGGTCTGGGAGCATTGGCCAGTTCGATCATGATCGGTTTCCTTTGGGCTTTTGAGGGCACGGAACGTGCACCCCTCGTATGTAATCGCCACATCAACTGCCGGTCTGTTCGTTTTCGCACACTGCGTGTTCCCCGCCCGAGTCACGTCGCCTCGAGGTCGGGCAGCAGGCGGTCGTATTCCTTTTTCACCACCTCGTAGCACTCGCAGGTGCGCTTCTCCAGGCCCGGACGGTCCATCACGGTGATGTGCCCTCTCGCGTACTGAATCAGCCCCGCCTTCTGCAGGTTGAGGGCGGCTTCGGTCACGCCTTCGCGGCGCACGCCGAGCATGTTGGCGATCAGCTCCTGCGTCATCACCAGTTGATCGCCGTGCAGGCGATCCAGGCTGAGCAGCAGCCAGCGACAGAGTTGCTGGTCCAGCGTGTGGTGTCGGTTGCACACGGCGGTCTGGCTCATCTGGGTGATCAGCGACTGGATGAAGCGCAGCATGAGGTGCATCACCGGCGTGGACCGATCAAATTCGCCCTTCATGGCTTCGGCCCGCAGGCGGTAGCCTTTGCCGGCGCTTTGCACCACTGCACGGCTGGGCGTGGAGCCTCCCCCCATCATGATGGAAATACCCACCACGCCTTCAAAACCCACCACCGCGATTTCAGCCGAAGCGCCGTTTTCCAGCACATACAGCAAGGAGATGATGGCGCTGGTGGGAAAGTACACGTAGTTCATGGGCACGCTGGATTCGTGCAACACCTTGCCCAGGGGCAAATCCACCAGTTCCAGCTGGGGCTGCCAGCGCGCCCATTCGGCGGGTGGCAAAGCGGCCAGCAACATGTTCTGCAGGGGGTCTGGTCGCAGCGTGATCTCTGCGGTGACCACTTCTGCAGGCGGAGGGGTGACGGAATGTGGCATTGTTTTTTTCCTTATGGGAGACCACGTCCGTGAGCTGGGAGCTTCGGCCGACAAGTGGCATTCATGGCCGATTTCACATGTTCGCAGAGCATCAGGCGTTTGTATGTTCGGTACCGAACACAGCCGGGTCAGCTCTGCCCGCCAGGCAAAGACACCACGCAGCAATGGGCCAATGGCAGCGTCGGCCAGCTCAGGCGTTCACCCACAGCCAGCGCCTGTGCCCCTTCAGGCACCGCAAGCGTCGGGTCTGCAGGCTCCCCGCCCGGCCTCACGCGCACCAGCAGCACGCGCAACTCCTGCTGATCGCGGCGCAGGGTGATTTCGGCACCCGGCCAGTGCGAGGGCAGGCAGGGCGTGAAAAACAGCTCTTCACCCTCCACCTGCAGCCCCAGCAGCGATCCCACGGCAGCGCGGTGCAGCCAGCCGGCGGCGCCCGTGTACCAGCTCCAGCCGCCCCGACCTTCATACGGGGACTGGCTGTACACATCGGCGGCCATGGCATAGGGTTCGGTGCCATAGACCAGTCCCCACTGCTTGTGATGGGCCCGGTGCGCCGGGCTCAGGCAGGTGAAATAGCGGTAGGCGGTGTCGGCCAGTGGCGAACCGGTTTCATCTTTGGCCGCCAGCTTGGCCGCGGCCATCAGGGCCCACACGCCCGCGTGCGCATACTGCCCGCCGTTCTCACGCACGCCCGGCGGGTACGCCTGGATGTAGCCGGCGCTGGGGTCGGCATCCACCAGCGGCGGCGCCAGCAACTGGATCAGGCCACTCTGGCGGTTCACCAGATGGGTCTCCACCGCTTCCATGGCCATGCGCTGGCGGGCCAGTGTGGTCTGGCCAGAGAGCACCGCCCAGGCCTGGGCGATCAGGTCGATGCGGCCCTCGGACATGAACGCCGAACCCAGCGCGCTGCCGTCGTCGAAGAACGCGCGCCGGAACCAGCGGCCGTCCCAGGCCGGGCCATGCAGCGCCCCCAGCCAGCCGTGCATGGCTTGCGTCCAGCGGTCGGCGCGGGCGGTTTCGCCACGTTCCACTGCCAGCGGAATCCAGTCGCGCACGATGGTGCACAGGAACCACCCCAACCACACCGATTCGCCCCGCCCTTCATGGCCGACGCGGTTCATGCCATCGTTCCAGTCGCCACCACCCATGAGCGGCAGGCCGTGTTCACCCACCTGCAGGCTGCGGTCGATGGTGCGCGCCGCATGCTCGAACACCGACGCGTGATCGCCGCCCACCATTGGCGTGGTGTAGGCGTCTTCGGCCCCTTCAGGAATGGGATCGGCAACCAGGAAAGGCACCGCTTCATCAAGCACGCTGTGGTCATGCGTGGTCTGCAGGTAGTGGGTCAAGGCGTAGGGCAGCCACAGCAGGTCGTCTGAAAAATGGGTGCGCACGCCGGCGCCGCCAGGGCTGTGCCACCAGTGCTGCACGTCGCCCTCAGCGAACTGGCGTGAGGCGCACAGCACGATCTGTTCGCGCAGCCAGTCGGGTCGCGCCCAGCTCATCGCCATGGTGTCCTGCAGCTGATCGCGGTAGCCGGTGGCGCCGCCTGCCTGGTAGTAGCCGGCCTTGGCCCACAGGCGCGACGACACGGTCTGGTAGAGCAGCCAGCGGTTGACCATGGCGTCGAACAGCGGGTCGGGCGTGTGCACTTCGGTTGCGCCCAACAGATCGTCCCAATGCGCCGCAATGGCCTCTTCGCGCGCCCGCGCCGGCTGCGCCCTGCTCTGCCGCATGAGCGCCCGTGCCTCGCCGGCCGAGTCCGCGTAGCCAAGCAGGTACACCTGCTCAAGTTCCGCGTCCGGGCGCAAGGTGACCAGGCGCGACAACGCCGCACAGGGGTCCATGCCGTAGCCGCTGCGTTGTCCCAGGTACCGGGGCAAGACGAGTTCGCCCTCTTCGCCAAAAAAGGCGCTGCGGTCGCAGGTCCAGTCCAGGCTGGCCGGGCTGTCGTGATCCGTGAGGTGGTCGTTGGCTTCGCAGAAAAAGGCCGTGCCGCCACCAAAACCGCCCGCAGCATCGCGCTGGGTACACAGCAGGCCGGTGAGCACATCGTCGCCACCGGCCTCGAAGCAGGCCCTCGACTCCAGCGTGGCGCGGTCGGTGCGCTTCTCGCCCATCACCCACTCCACCATGCCCACCAGTCGCAGGTGGGCCATGGCCGTGCCCCGGTTGCGCAGCGTGATGCGCACTTGCTTGACGGCTGTATCGGTGTCCACGCACCAGCTGGCCGTCACCTCCAGCGGACCCCGGCGGTGGCTGATGGTGGTGCGACCCTGCGTGTGTTCCACGCGGTAGTTCAGGCGGTCCTCTCCCCAGGCCGAAGGGCCCACGCTCCACACCTCGCGGCTGCGCCGGTCCTGCAGCAGGAACCATTCACCCGGCGGGTCGGCCACCGGGTCGTTGACCCAGGCCGTGAGCTGGTTCAGGCGGCTGTTCAGTGCCCACGTGTTGCCGCCACCGGTCTCTGACAGCATGGCGCCAAAACCCGCATTGGCCAGCACGTTGACCCAGGGGCGCGCAGGCCGCAGCGCGCTGCCCACCTCAAAGGCAAACACCGAACCGTCGGGCGAGAACTGGCCCCGGGCGGCCAGCGCGGGCAGCACCGCCTCGCGTGTGGGCACGGGGTCGCTGGCAGCGGTGGCTGCGGCAGGACGCAGGGCTTCCTGGCGCACGCGCCAGTCCCGCACCTGGTGCAGCCACGACCGACCGTCCGCATGCAGATGCAGGCGGGCCAGGTGCTCCAGCGTGTGCAACTGTTCGTCCGACAGCACTTCCGCACGCACCAGGTGCAGCTCGGCCGTGGCGGCAGATGGTTCCGCCAGGTGGTGGGCCACCTGCTGTTCCTGTAGCTGGGTGAGCTCGCGCTGCAGGGGCATGTGGTACGAATGGGCCTCGTTGCTGATGACCACCACGTCGCACGACACGCCGCAGCGCGACCATTCCCGCAGCGCCTGCGCCAGGATGCGCAGCAGGCCCATGCCTTGAACGGTGCCGGCGTTCACCAGCAGCAGGGGCCGGTCGCCCGAGATGCCCAGTGGCCACAACAGCCTGCGGTCGCAGGCCCAGGTGACCGACGGATGTCCATGGGCCTGGCTCGGGTCCATCCAGGGCAGCGTCATGACCAGCGCGGTGGTGATGGCCTGCAGCGCCGGCAGGTATTCCGGGCGCGGCCGGTGCGAGACCGACTGGATGCCGGCCAGCGTGGCCGACATGACCGACGACCGCTCCACATAGACGGGCTGGCGGTATTTGTCGATCACGGCCAGCAGGGTGGACTCGTCGTCGCTGGCGGCCGTGCCGAACGTGACACAACTGGTGTGGCCCGGCGCCAGCCGAAGGCGCACGCCCAGCACGGCCACCGGGTCGAGCCCGGTGTCCAGGGGCTGCGAGGCTTCCGGCACCTGGCGCAGCCGCGCCAGCGGCTGACTGGGCGTGTGGTTGCGGCCCAGCCACTGCGCCCGGTCGGTCTGACAGTTCAAACCGCGCAACGGGCCTTCCACCTCGGCCACAAAGTGCGCGGCCTGTACCGTGCGTTCGGTGGCCAGGCGCGGCGTTCGCTCCAGGTACAGGGCCTGGTGCTCGGCGATCCAGCGGGCCTTGACGAACAGGTTGGAGAAAGCCGGGTGGGCCTCGTCGGCCGCAGGGGTGGCCAGCGTCACGTCCATGGCGGAGATCAGCTCCAGATCCATGGGGCTGTCGCTCAGGTTCACCAGCACCACCTTGCGCAGTTCGACGTCGTCTTCCGGGCTGACCCACACCGTGGTGGTGATGCGCAGCTCCGGCCACAAGGCCTCGAACTCCATGCGATCGGCGTGGAAAGTGCTCTGGTACTTGGCTGAAGGGTCTGGGGCCGGGTGGCGGGTGATGGACACCGGCGGCCCCTTGGCCCCCAGCCGCAGGTAGATGAAATGGCCGCAGGCGTCGCGCAGCGCATCGTCGCGCCAGCGCGTGATGCCGATGCCGGCCCAGCGGCTCCAGCCCGCACCGTTGGACCGCAGTGTCACACCATAGCGGCCGTTGGCCAGCATGTGTGTGGGCTCGAGCGCCTGCTCGCCGGGGCGCACGGTGCGAACGAGATCCGGTGCGCGCGGTTGCAGCGCCTGCAGCGGCAGGCGCTGGGCCAGCAGCGGCGCGGGCGGCGGCACCACCCGCGGTGTGCGTTCGTGCAACAGCGGGAGCATCGCTTCAATGCGCGGATGGGCCATGCCCCAGCGGCGCGCCACGTTGCCCAGCAGCACATTGCACAGGGCCACGATGCTCATGCCCTGGTGGTGCGCCATGTAGGTGCTCACCAGCGCCACGCCCCCGTTTTGCGCCGGCCGGCCGGGCGTGTAGTCCAGCGCCTCCATGAAACCGTAAGGCCCGCGCGCAGAGAGCGATTCGAGCCGGCGCAGGTTGCGGCAGGCGGCGGTGGCGTCGACCTGAGTGGCCAGCACGGTGGCATAGGGTGCCACCACGCGTTCGTTTTCGGGTGTGCGGCGCAGCGCCAACCGGGGCACGCCCTGCGGTGCGTACTGGTAGGCCAGCGTGTGGTCGCGGCCGGCGTACGCACTCTCGGAAACACCCCAGGGCAGTTGCAGGTGATGGCCAAAGGCCCTCTGCTCGCGCACGGCGGCGGCGGCGGCGTCGAACAGCACGCTGCCGCGCGGCTCCGCCAGCACCAGCGAGGGCATGAGGTACTCGAACATCGAGCCCGACCAGGAACGCAGCACGGCGTGCACACCACTGGCAAAAAACGGACGCCCCAGCGCGGCCCAGTGGCGCACCGGCACATCGCCCTTGGCAATGGCCAGCAGGCTGGTGGTGCGCGACTCCGACGCCAGCAGGTCGTAGAAGGAGCCGTCGAGTTGCTGTTCGTCCAGCCGGTAGCCGATGTGCAGCAGTTCGCGCTGAGGGTGGAACAGGAACCCGAATTCGGCGGACCAGGCCAGTTGCTCGAACGCACACGCCAGGGCTTTCAGCCTGGCGCTGGCGCGCTCGCCACCCCCCTCCATCGCAGCCACGGCGTCCTGCTCGGCGCAGCGCCAGGCGGCCAGATGGTCGGCCAGCAGCCATTGCAGTTCGTCAGACCCGGTGCGTTCGCCGGGCGGCTTGGGCCACAGGGCCTGGAACTCGCGCGTCGCGTCGTACAGCAGCAGGTGTTGCGTGGCTAGGTCGTCGGTGGTCTGCGCGTCCACTGGCTGGGCCTGCAGCAGGCGCCCCAGCGCGGTGTCGCGCCAGGGGCGGCGCGCCGCCGTCTGCAGCGCACTCAGGTGTGGCTGGATGCGAAGGAACGAACGCCCGATGGCCTGCACCGACGAAACTCCTTCATGCGGCTGGAAGGCGAAAGCCCGGCAGGCCTGTGCCACCGCCAGCAGGTGGGCACTGAGGTTGCCGCTGTCCACGGTGGAGACATAGCGCGGCAGCAGCGGCGCCAGGGTCAGGGTGTCGTACCAGTTCAGGAAGTGGCCCCGGTGGCGCTCCATCTCGTGCAGGGTGGCCAGCGTGGTTTCCAGCCGGGCCAGCAGATTCTGGGTACCGATCCAGCCCATCTGCCGCGCACAGGCTGCGCTCAGCAGATACAGGCCGATGTTGGTGGGCGAGGTGCGGTGCGCCACGGCGTCGAAGGGCTGCGTCTGCAGGTTGTCGGGTGGCAGGAAGTGGTTCTGCGCGTCCACGCAGTGTTCGAACAACCGCCAGGTGTCGCGGGCCACGCCGTCGAGCCAGGCCTGGTCGGCCGGCCGCAGCGCTTCTCGCGCACGCACGCGCCAGGGCCGATTGGTCCACCAGGAAACCAACGGTCCCAGCGCCCAGAGCAGCAGCACCGCCACCGCAAGTGCCTGGGGTTGTGGTACCCACCACCACAGGGCAGCCAGCAGCACCAGTGCCACTACCGAACCGCCGCCATGGCGGCGCAAGGCGCCTTGCATGCCACGGTGTTGGCTTGCGGTCACGGCTTCGGCCGTGGTCCATTCCAGCAGGCGGCGCCGACTCACCAGCAACCGGTGGAGCGTGCGCACCAGCGCGTCCACCAGCAGCAGCGTCTGCTGCAGCAAGGTGGCCAGGTGCCACAGGCCACCGCCCACGGCCCGCAGCACGTCGACCAGCACCGCACGCCCGAAACGCAGACCCACCAGCGCCAGGCGCTGAGGCACGGCCCCGGCCAGTGCGCCCATCAGGGGGGCGGCCGCCTGCGCGGCCATGCTGAGCAACAGCGCCACAGGCAGCGAGACGCCGTACCCGAGCATGGCCAGGCAGATCAGGGCCAGCGAGGCCGGCGCCACCCATGAGCGGCGCAGGTTGTCAAACAGCTTCCAGCGGTTGATGACCGCCATGGGCCAGCGCCGCGGCTGCAGCAGGAAGGGCAACAGTTGCCAGTCGCCACGGGTCCAGCGGTGCAGGCGGGCGGCAGCCACGTCGGCGTGCGGCGGGTCGGCTTCCAGCAAGGTGATGTCGGTCACCACGGCGCAGCGCGCCAGAGCGCCTTCGATCAGATCGTGGCTGAGCACCTGCCCGGCCGGCAGGCGCCCTCCCAGCACGGCATGCACCGCGGCCACATGCAGCAAGCCCTTGCCGGTGAAGCTGCCTTCACCAAACAGGTCCTGGTACACGTCGGAGCTCATGGCGCTGTAAGGGTCGAGCCCGTGCTGGCCGTTGTGCAGCCATTCATAGGGAGAGACGGTTTCGCCATCTGACAGGGGCGGCAGCACCTGGGGTTGCAGAATCGCGTAGCCACGGCTCAGATGCTGGCCGCTGGCGTCCAGCACGGGTGTGTTCTCCGGATGCTCGGCCACGCCCACCAGGGCACGCAGGCGCCCGGGTGGCAACTGGGTGTCGCTGTCGAGCGTGAGCACGTAGCGCGTACCTGGCGCGATGTGGGACAGCTCGCCCAGCGCCAGAAATGGTCCGGGTGTGTCTGTGGCAAGTGCCGCCACCAGTTGCTCCAGCTTGCCGCGCTTGCGCTCCCAGCCGATCCACTGACCCTGCGTGGCGCAATGGCTGCGCGCCCGGTGCAACAACAGGAAGCGTGGCGCCGCACCCGGGGCTGCGGGGTATTTGTGGTTCAGGGCAGCGAGCTGCTCAGAGGCCATGGTGAGCAACGCAGCATCGTCGGGCTGTTCCGGCGTGTCGGCGTCGGACCAGTCGCTGAGCAGCGCGAACTGGGCCATGGGCTCCGGGTTGGCCAGGTAGTGCAGCAACAGGCGGTGCACCAACGGTGCGATGCTGTCGGCATGGCTGAGCAGCGCCGGCACCACCACCATCACGCGCGCACTGGCCGGAATGCCATGGGCCAACGCATAGCGCGGCAACTGCACCGGCTGGATCGACTCGCCGATGAGCCGGTTGACCAGCGCCACCACCGCCTCAGACGCGGGAAACACCGCCAGGAAAGCCGCCAGCGACCACCACACGGTGGTCATCGTCGATCCACCTTCGATCTGCCAGTGCGTCGGCCACAGCAAGGCGCTCACCAGTGCCAGCGTGCCCCCGAGCAAAGCGCTGAAATACAACGGCAGCCGCATGCTGCGCAGGGCGCGAGGGGCGCCCTGAAACAGCGGGCGGTTCATGCCCAGAGCCTGGGTCAGCGCCGGCTGGCCCGCGCCTTGCAGCCAGTGCCTGGCCAACGCGGTGTCGCCCGTGCCGGTGGACATGGCGCTAAGCAGCGCCAGCGCCACGGCAGCCTCGCTGCGCCCGCTGCGCGCCGACAGCCGCTCAATGCCATGCAGGGTGATGGTCCGGCTGGCACTGTCTTCTGCCTGGAACACAGGAGAACTCAGCATCACCCGCATCACGCGGCTGGTCTGCGCCACGATGCCCGACCAGTCGGCACCGCCGATCAGCCGCAGGGCTGTGACGGCGTTGCCCATGCTGAGCTGGTCGGCCGCCTGGTCGGCGTGGTGCTGGGTCTGCAGCGCAGCCAGGTCGGGCAGGGTCAGTGCCATCCATTGCCGCAGCAGGGGCAGCGCCCTGGCCTGGCCGGTGGGCCGGTGCCCGGCCAGTTGCTGTGCCAGGTGGTACAGAAACACGCGGTCCAGCCCGCGCTGGGCGGCCTTGTCCCGCAGGATCTCCACTTCGCTCAACGACAGCGTGTCCAGGCGGCTGGCGCACTGGCTGGCCAGATCCCGCGCCGCGCGGTGACCGGCAATCCGGTCAGACAGGCGCCGCAGGTTTTCGATCAGCACCACGCGCAGCGTGGTCGGCAGGGCCCAGAGTTCACCCTGGCTGAGCTCGCGGCTGTCCTGGTAGGCGTTGAGAAACGGCACCAGCAGGCTGGGGTCGAAGGCACTGTCGGTGTGGGCCACAAAGGCCCAGGCCAGGCCATAGACGCGCGGCAGGCCGCTCAGCGGCGCATCCAGCAGCACCGGCAACGACCGGTAGTAGCGCCCGGGCAGGCCTTCCCGGATCTCCCGCAGCTGGTCTTCAATCAGATGGAAGTTGTCGAACAGCCATTCGGCCGAAGGGCTGATGTCGTGGCCTTCATCCGCATGGGCCGCAATGTCCCGGTAGGCTTGGCGCAGGCAGCGGATGTTGTTGTGCAGGCGCGGGTAGAAGGTGCTCTGGCCAAAGGCGGGGCGATCCGCACGGTGGGATTGACCCAGGCTGCGGCCGTGCTCCTCGAAGCGGGTCAGCCCGAAGATTTCCGAGCGGATGGGTGCCAGCAGCGGGCCATCGTCCACCCGCATGCGCCGCACCGTATCGGCAGGTGTCCACGCCGGCAGTGCTTGCATGAACGCCATGGTTTACCTAACGCCGCAAGGGGCGCCACCAGAGAGGGGCCGGCTGCGGTGAAGCGCCGGCTGCCTCAAAGGGCCAACCAGGAACAACCCAGCAGCAAACCCAACACCACGACCGACGTGACCACGCGGGACACCAGCACGCCCTGGAGCCGGTCCGCCCCGCTGCGCAACACGTGCAGGGGCCGCCTTTGGGCGCCGCAATGCGTCAGGTGGGCGCTCAGTTCGGAACGTTCGGACGACAGCCAATCGGCCGGATGCCCGAACGACGAGGTGGTCCACAGTGGCGTGACAGCGGTGTTCTTGGGCATGGGTCTCTCCTGAAATGATTGAAGGCAGACGCCTTCCTAGGGACTGAAACCATTTGTACCCGCTGACCCGCGCAAGGTCTGTGCGCTCGCGAACTTAAGGCGCCTGTTTTCACCACAGAACGCGCTCGACCCGGGCGTTATGCCGCAACGATGGCATGGCCTGGACGTGCACTTGCAAGGCCGGGTGGAAGCACTTTGGCATGGCGAGCAGGCTTGGAGGAAGGACGCTCAGGCACTCAAACAAAGTAGTACTCGGTGGGCCAGGCGGCCCGCTTGACGATGGCGTCATCCAGCGCGGCACCCAGGCTGAAATTTCGCGAAACGAGCTGGGACTGGTGGGCCGCCAGTCCAGCCTGCTTGCGCGAAACATCCTCGGGAGTCAGGGACATGCCGCGCAAACGTCGCCAGGGCACACGCACGTCCGCTGGCGTAGCCCAATGCCACATCCACACAGGCGCTGCGAGAAAGCGGCAACCAGTGGCAGCGCTCGCGAGATTGACCATGTAGCCAGTTGTGTCGTGATCGGGATGCCCATCGTTCTCCCAGGTGCTCACCACCACATCGCCTGGCTGCAACAGTGACATCAATCGGTCCAGCAAGACGTCACTCTGTGGCCGGACGCACCCGTCTCTCAGCGCCAGGGCCAGCACCTCGGGGTCCGACAGCCCCAGTCGCCGCAGGCCAAGCACCTGTTCGCTGCGTCGGATCTCGGCCAGTTCCTCGCGATTGAACGGAGAAGACTCGCCATGGCTGTCTTCACCGTCGGTGACGGCAACGGACAATACCCGCCCGCCTTGCGCCGCGTGCGCAGATATCAGTCCCCCGCAGGCCAGTATCTCGTCGTCAGGATGCGGGGCAACAATCACCAAACGCGCGCAGGGAGGAATCCATTCCTGGACACAGCGCTCTTGGCACCCTTCATCGGCCAACCAGCGCCGCCACACATGCTCCCCCGTGGCCTCGTCTTGACTCAGCGTGGGCCGTTCTACAAACGACATGATGGGTCCCCTGGCCTCAAGGGCGTGCCGCTCCTGGCGAGCGTGGCACAGGATGCTCTCCCGGACCACATGGCCGGCGCGAAGCTGGCGATGTTCATTGGTACGCCAGGCGTGCCGGCCATCATTGCCACCGAATTCAAGAACCCACGTACAAAGATCGCTTCCTTGTAGGCACGAATGACAGTGGCCAGCATGCAGGACTCCCGGTGCCGGACACGGCAGCACGTCACGATCATTGAATCGGCGTTTGATAAAACGGTCTGTACGCTGACGAACAGTGGCCGCCATGCTGTCCTGCCCGTGATCTCTGCGGCCTTGGGCATGAACCAATTGAAGGCGGCATCACGGCGGCGTTCACGGATCCGCTGTGATCAGACCAACGGTCGCTCCCACCTGACTCCGGGGCAGATACAGTGCGATAGCGCACAGTGATTCAAAAAAAGCAGTCTGGGAGGACAGCGACGCTATGAAACCATGCAACCCACGCCAGAACAGGGTGTTGGCAGGCCTGCCCGATGCCGAGTGGCAGCGATGGAAACCCCAGCTTGAACAGGTGGACCTGCCGCTGGGCAAGGTGATCTACGAGTCCGGCGTACAGCGGACCCATGTGTACTTCCCCTCAGACGCGATCATCTCGATGCTTCACGTGCTGGACAACGGCTCATCTGCGGAAATCGCGGTGATTGGTTTTGAGGGTCTTCTGGGCATCTGCACCGTCATGGGCGGTGACGCCATGCCGAGCCGCGCCGTGGTGCAAAGCGCAGGCACGGGTTACCGGATGCCTGCCCACGCCTTCAAGGATGCGTTCGAGCGATCCTTGCCTGCCCGGGAACTGGTCCTGCGCTACACCCAGGCCCTGATATCTCAGATGAGCCAGACGGCCGTGTGCAACCGCCACCACTCGCTGGAAAAGCAGCTTTGCCGATGGCTGTTGCTCAGCCTGGACCGATTGCCCGGCAACGAACTGGTGATGACTCAGGAACTGATTGCCAACATGCTGGGCGTTCGCCGCGAAGGTGTCACGGAAGCGGCGCTCAAGCTGCAGGCCGCCGGTCTGATCCGCTATGCGCGCGGCCACATCTGGGTGCTGGACCGGCCCCGGCTGGAGCAGCGCACCTGTGAGTGCTACCGGGTCGTGAAGGCGGAATACGACCGTCTGCTGCCTGAGAAGATCGCTGTTCCAACCGGCATGCACACCCTGCCCACTTCGCCATCCTGTGTTCGCTGACAGACGGTCGGCGCGACACAGACGCCCCATAGTGGGCCAGGGATCGCCGGGCACAGGGCTCAAGCGACCCGCAAGACTGCCCCCCTGGACTGGGGGCGCATGTGAACAGGGCGGACACCATGTCAGACATCGAGAATCACCTCATCGAACTGCTGCCCAAGGCAGAAAAAAAACGATTCATCGCTCTGTGTGAACCTTTCGAGCTGGTCCTCTCGTCCGACCTGATCGAGAGCGGGAAACAGCTGACCCACGCCTACTTTCCGTGCACAGGCTTCATTTCCCTGGTCGTCGATATCGACAGCCACCCACCCCTGGAAGTGGGCATGATCGGACGCGAAGGCATGTTGGGCTCTGAACTGGTGCTGGGTCTGGCAAAAACACCCTGGCGCGCCGTGGTGCAGGGCAATGGCCACAGCCTGCGCATCGACGTCAAGACGTTGCAGCAGGCGATGGAGGACATGCCGGGCCTGCAGTCGCTGGTGCAACGGACACTCATGACCCGGCTGCACCAGCAGTCCCTGGCCTCGGCGTGCGAGCGCTTCCACCCCATCGGCCAACGGCTGGCACGCTGGCTGCTCATGAGCCAGGACCGTGCCGGCTCCGACCAGTTCCACGTCACGCAGGAATTCATCTCGCTGATGCTGGGCGTGCGGCGCGTGGGCGTGACCCAGTCCGCCAGCGACTTCCAGAAACATGGCCTCATCGAATACCGGCGGGGCGAGTTGAAGGTGCTGGACCGGGTGGGGCTCGAAGGTGAGGCGTGCAGCTGCTATGAGGCCGACAAGCTGCTGTACAACGAACTGATGGTGGCTTCAACCTGAGCGGCCCGTTCCCGCCCGATCGGCGCGGCGGGGGCGAGGTGGCCCATCAGCTCGCCAGGGATCTGTCGTGTCGTGCGGCCTGAATGACCAGGTCCGGATCCGAACGCAATGTGTCTGCCGGCAGCCGCCCCTCCAGCGCAGAACTCGGACGGGCGAACCACAGTGCCATTTCCCAGTTGTCATAAACACCCGCCAGCTCGGTGGCCACAAGACCCACTTCTGCCCACGGCGCTTTGTTGGCCATGTCGAACTGGAACCTGGGCAACCAGGTTTCGAGTTCCCATTCGAAGTAGATGACTTCGTTGGTGTCTTTCCATTTGTCCACCGTGCCAGCCGTGTGGCGACCGCGCCCTTCGAGCAAGGCGCTGATCTGAGTGCCGCGAGACAGGCCGCCACTTCCCCGGTAGGCATCAAGCATCTGGATGAACATTTCATCGCGATCCCTTTGCCGCAAGCCTGGCGCATTCACGTGCACGGTGGGTAGGGCCAGGGAGGCGACTGGCGCTTTCGTCGAGACGAATGGGGTGTTCATCAGTGCATTCATGGGAACTCCGTGTGGCAGGGGTTCAAAAAGGAAGGCGATCGCAGTGGCATGCGATGCCGGTGTGGTTCATTGGGTCAGGCGCCGAATGGGACGTCTGTACGTCAGCGAACGCACAGGAAACCAGCGGCTGCCGCCGGCTGAGCCAGGCGCCTGCTCCGCGTACGCCGACACGCCTGTTGGCAGGCTGCGACGTGCCAGGTATGTACGCCATAGCACCGACGGGAGCAGACCGCCCCACCATGCTTGCCAGGTCGCCCCCCGTGGCTCCTGTCGACCAGAAGGACGCCACGACGAACCTCAGCTATCCAACTGAAAAGGAACCTCATGAAAAAACCTCAAACCCAGGACGACCTGCTGGGCAACGGCGGCGAACTGCACCAGCAGGCAAACGCCGAGCATCCGCCACTGACCACACAGCAGGGATTGGTGATCGCCGACAACCAGAATTCGCTGCGCGCTCACCCCCAGGGACCCACCCTGCTGGAAGACTTCATCCTGCGCGAGAAGATCACCCACTTCGACCACGAACGCATTCCTGAGCGGGTGGTGCATGCGCGCGGCTCCGGCGCCCATGGGTTCTTTGAACTCACCCATTCGCTGGCGGCCTACACCACGGCCAAGGTGCTCACCGAGGTCGGCGAAAAAACGCCCGTGTTCTCGCGCATCTCCACGGTGGCCGGCGGTTCGGGTTCCACCGACACGCCGCGCGATGTGCGGGGCTTCGCGGTGAAGCTCTACACCAAGGAAGGCAATTGGGATCTGGTGGGCAACAACATTCCTGTCTTCTTCATCCAGGACGCGATCAAGTTCCCCGACCTGGTCCACGCTGTCAAGATGGAACCCGACCGCGCGTTCCCTCAGGCCGCCACAGCCCACGACACGTTCTGGGATTTCATTTCGCTCACGCCCGAGTCCATGCACATGGTGATGTGGATCATGTCGGACCGCACCTTGCCGCGTTCGCTGCGCATGATCGAAGGCTTTGGCGTGCACAGCTTCAGACTGCTCAATGCCGCCGGCGATTCGACTTTCGTGAAGTTCCACTGGCGCCCCAAGCTGGGCATGCAGTCCACCGTGTGGGACGAGACCGTGAAAATCGCCGGCGCCGACCCGGACTACCACCGCCGCGAACTGTTCGACGCGCTGAGCGCGGGTGAAGTGGCTGAATGGGAGTTCGCGGTACAGCTGTTCACGCAGGCAGAGGCCGACGCCTTTCCCTTCAACCATCTCGACGCGACCAAGATCATTCCCGAAGAGCTGGTGCCCTTGCAGGTGATCGGTCGCCTGGTGCTTGATCGCTGGCCCAACAATTTCTTTGCCGAGACCGAGCAGGTGGCGTTCTGCCCTTCGCATCTGGTCCCCGGCATCGACTTCTCCAACGACCCGCTGCTGCAGGGTCGCCTGTTCTCGTACCGCGACACGCAGCTCTCGCGCCTGGGTTCGGTGAACTTCGAACAGATACCGATCAATGCGGCGAAGTGCCCGTTTGCCAACCACCAGCGCGACGGCCACATGCAGATGGCGCAACCGGCCGGGCGCGTGGCCTACGAGCCCAACACGTTGTCGCCTGACTCACCGCGCAGCGATCGCACCAATGGGTTTGTGAGCGTGGCCCTGGACGAAGGCGGCGAGCGCGGCCGGGTGCGCGACGCCAGCTTTGCCGACCACTACAGCCAGGCGCGTCAGTTCTGGATCAGCCAGACCGAAACCGAGCAGGCACACCTCGCGTCGGCGCTGGTGTTCGAACTGTCGAAAGTGGAGCATCCGCACATACGCGAGGCCATGGTGTCGCACCTGCTGGTGATCGATGCGGCCCTGGGGCAGCGGGTGGCAGACGGTCTGGGATTGGAGAAATTGCCTGCGGCAGCGACGCCAGCCCAGCCGGTGAAGAATCTGCCCCCTTCAGCGGCCTTGAGCATCATCGACAACGCCAGGCACACGCTGGCCGGCCGGTGCATCGCCATTCTGGTGGACGATGGCTCCGACGGCGCTGCCATTGCCGCGTTGAAGAAAGCCGCAGTGGCGGCCGGTGCCGGCGTAAAAGTCATTGCGCCGCGCGTGGGAGGCGTCACGCTGGCCAATGGCGAGAAGCTGGCGGCCGACGGCCAACTCGCTGGCTCGCCATCGGTGTTGTTCGACGCTGTGGCGCTGGTGCTCGCGGGGTCGGCCGGCAATGCCCTGTGCAATGAAGCGGCGGCGGTGGATTTCGTGCGCGACGCCTTTGGCCACCTCAAGGCCATTGCCACCGATGCGGGTGCGCAGGCTTTGCTGATGGCGGCCGGCATCAAGCCCGATGCAGGCGTGCTGGGCGCGGACAACCCCAAGGCGTTTGTGGATGCCGCGTGTACACGTCAATGGACCCGCGAGGCATCGGTGCGCATGCTGGCTTGAACCCCTGCACAGGCCCCGGCGGATTCACCTTCTATCGGTGATCCGCCTGCTGGCCCAGGCAGGTGCGACAGCGCACAGACGGCACCCGACATTGCGCCTACCTTGAGGGTCAGCATATTGCTGTCTTCCAGGAGCCTTCCATGAAAACATCCACACCCCGCAGCTTCAAGGGCTTGTTGCCCAGCGCCCTCACCGCCGTTGCCGTGCTGGCCCTGGCCGGCTGTGCCGCGCCCTACCCTTACCCGGTGTACGAACAGCCGGTGGCCCAGGCGCCCCAGCCGGTCTACACCTACCCGGCACCGCAGGTCCAGCAGCAGGAAAACCGGCGCGAGGAAGGCCGGCGCGACTACCGCCGCCGCGATCGTGAGCGCCTGTTTGACGTCCCTGTGACTTCGGTACGTGCCGTCATGGGTGAGCGCGGGCAACGCTGCTGGATCGAGCGTGAAAACGTGCCTGTGACGCGCGGCCCGGCCAATATGCCAGGCGCCGTCGTTGGCGCGGTGATCGGCGGCATTCTGGGTCACCAGATCGGCGGCGGCAGTGGGCGTGACATCGCCACCGCTGGTGGCGTGGTGGCGGGCGCGGTAGTGGGTTCCAACGTGGGCCGAAGTGGTGGCTACGGAGGTACCCAGACGCAGGACGTGCAGCGCTGCACCACCGATCACAGCCGCAGCACACCCGACTACTGGGACGTGACCTACAACTTCCGCGGTGTCGAACACCGGGTGCAGATGACCGAACCACCCGGACGCACCGTCACAGTCAATGGCGACGGCGAGCCGCGGATCTGACATGCGGCGACCACAAGAAATCGCGGTCTGACCGCAAAGGTTCTCCCCCCCTTTCGACCTGCGCTGCAGGTCTTTTTTTTGGGGCTTCGTTTTTGGGCTTCGCTCCGCCTGGCGGACAACCCATGCCTTCAAAAAATCAAAGCAATCAGGATGATCACGGGGATCGGGACGCCCAGGAAGAAGAGAAGAAGTGAGCGCATGTTGTGCCTTCCAAAACGGTTGGATGAACAATCTCAGGTATCGCGTTGACGCCCGCCCCAGGTGGCAGAGAGACTGGCAACAAAGGCCCCGATCAGCAGCGAGATGAACATCCACAGCGCTGTGTACACAGAAGCCCTGCGAGCCGTGTCTGCAGCGTCCCGCGCTGCGGCTTCTGCCTCCTGCTTCCGAGCCTGAGCACGTTCGTAGGTATCTGTGACCCGTTTTTCCGCGTCGGCCTGCGACAAACCTGTGCGCTGGGCGACCAGTTGGCCGACATGCCGCACATCATCGGCGGGCAGCGGTTCCGACAGACTGAAATTCATGAAGATGCGGCTGATTTCTTCGGCCTCCAGGACGTTCTTTTGCCCCGGGTCGGTGAGAGTGGTCGCCACCGTCGCGTCGGTCGCATCGCGGCGAAACAGTGAGTCCACGAAGTAAGCCATCGACCTTTCCTCCTCGCCTTGCGCCAGGCTCGCCACTGCAGTGAGAGCACCACCGGTGCCGCCAGCCGCCCCAGCTGCAACGGTGGAACCGGCCTGGACGCCAGCTCCCACGATGGAACCGATGACCGAGGTGAGCAGCGCTGCAGTGGCCAGCGACGACACGGCCCAGGCCAGAAAGCCATGGGCCGTGTCGCGGAAATACACCTCATCAGGAAGGGTGCCAATCCACCTGCGGCGCAGACGGCCCGCGAGGTAACCGCCCATACCGGAGGCCAACAACTGGGTCACCGTCAGCCATGCGATGGTTGACACGCCCAAGGTGGTGGCTCCCACGCCTGCGTGGGCCCACGGAGAAACTGACGAAAGTCCCAGGCCCACACCCAGAATCAGCAGGATCAGCGACAGTGCCGCCGCAGCCGCTGCACCCGCCAAGATGGCCCCCCATGAAACCGCACTCATGCCTGATGAGGAACGCTCGATGGCGTGGTCGCTGGTGACGAGACCGTGATCTGAGCGCTCGGTGCCCAATGTGCCGGGATTTGTCATGTTCACCTCCTGTGACCGAAACACCCATACAGCACCACAAGAAATCTGGGCGTCGCCGTTGTTCGAAGAGGGTTGACGGTAGAGATGGGGCGACGAAACGTCTGTGCGGTTTCGAACGTTGCCCCAGCCAAATCCCGGCTCCGCTGCCAGAGATCTCCTCCCCCTTTTGACCTGCGTTGCAGGTCTTTTTTTGGGAAAGGCTCCAGGCGCAAGGGCAAAAAGTGATCGCCACCGATCAGACGGGAGGTCGGCCTGATATCAAACGCATGAGGACCAAGACCACGGCGATCACCAGCAGCACGTGGGTCAAGCCATCCAGGGTGGTCGAGGTGATCTGCCCAAGAAGCCACAGAAGAAGCGAAACGATTACCAGGACGTCAATCATGGAGCCCCCTGCATGAAAAGCAAACACGCCCAAGACCAAGCGCCCGCGCGAAGCGAAGACGCCTCTCTTCCAACCTGCGATAGTGTCCCGCCGTCCCCTATACCCTTTCAGCGACGTGGGCGATTGAGCAATGTGAGCATGCCCATGAGCGCAGCGCCCACAGCAGCGGCGATCAACACCGACTTGATCGGCTCGTGCTGAACATAGGTCGCAGCGGAATCGCGGGTTTGCAGTGAACGCTCGCGCAACTGCTCCATGCTCTCTCGCAGTGCCTCCTTGCTGTGCTGGGCGAGCAGCTCTGTGTCGTGAGCCAGGTGCTTGAAAGCGGTGCCGGTCTGCGCGCGCACTTCATTCACGCCGTCAGCCACACGGCTTGCGCCCTGCTGAGCCAGACGCACGGCACCTTCTGCGGTTTGTGCGGCCGTGTTGGCCAATGCGGAAACGTCTTTGCTGATGTTGTTGCCAGGCGTGTTCATGATGAGCTTTCAGAAAATAAGGGGTTATAGAAACAAGGTCAAGTCGCCAAAGCAGAACCCGCCCGCCAGAAGCAACCTCAACCAGAGGCGCCGAGGAACCGGCTTTGCCGGGCCTGAGGTGCCGTCCCCCTCCCGCCGAAGGCGAGAGAGGGGGAAGAAGCGAAGCGGCGCAGGGGGTGCCTCACTGCTTCATGCGCATGTCGTTCTTCACCGAGGCCACGCCTTCCACCCCACGGGCAACCGTGGTTGCCTTCTGGATGTCGGCCTGCGAGCTCACGAATCCGCTGAGCTGGACCACGCGCTTGTAGGTTTCCACATTGACCTCGGCCGACTTCAGCGTGGGTTCGTTGAAGATGGCGGCCTTCACCTTAGCGGTGATGGCGGTGTCGTCCACGTACTGACCGGTGCTTTCCTTGGTGGCGGTGGAAGCGCAGCCCACCATGGTGGTGAAAGCAGCGGCAGCGAGCACGAGGACCGAAATGCGTTGGATGGTTTTCATGGAGTATTCCTTGGATATGAGAGACCGGCGGACCATCTGGCGGTACCGCGCGAGATCGCTGGAGACAGTTCCAGCGCCAGACTGCTCAGGTTATGCGGGAGATCGCAGAGCGTCTGTGCGGTGTCGCACCCCGGTGCCCTGATAAACTCTCGCCCGTCATTGGGGAGTAGCCGCTCTTCACCACATCACCTTGAAGAGGCTTGCGTCAACACACTTGGTCGGGAAATCACATTCCCGCCATGGCGCATGCAGCCCACCGCCTGGCAAGACCTTTGACCACCATGCCTCCGCGTTGGCCGGGGAAGCGTGGTGGTCATTCGTCTGTTGCTCCGGCCTCAAGGATCCCCCCTCTCATGGAAGCCCTGCTCGTCTCCACCGGCGTCGTTGCCCTAGCAGAAATCGGCGACAAGACCCAGTTGCTTGCCTTCATCCTGGCCGCCCGCTTCAAAAAGCCCCTGCCCATCATCGCCGGCATCCTGCTGGCCACGCTGATCAACCACGGCCTGGCGGGTGCGCTGGGTGTGTGGATCACCACCGTACTCACCCCTGAGGTGCTCCGCTGGGTGCTGGGCGCATCGTTCCTGGCCATGGCGGTGTGGACACTGATTCCCGACCAGATCGAAGACGACGAAACCCGCGTGGCCACCCGCTTTGGCGTGTTCGGCGCCACGCTCATCACCTTCTTCCTGGCCGAAATGGGCGACAAGACCCAGATCGCCACCGTGGCCCTAGCCGCCAACTATGCGGCACCGCTGTGGGTGGTGCTGGGCACCACGCTGGGTATGCTCATTGCCGACGTTCCCGCCGTGTTCGTGGGCAACAAGCTGGCCGAAAGAATCCCCATGAGGCTGGTGCATGGCATCGCTGCGACGGTGTTTGCGGTGCTGGGCGTGGCCACGCTGTGGGGGGCCGGGGAACGGCTGGGGTTTTAGCACTTGTCCGCCTATTGACGGACAAGTTCCAGGCAAGCGTTCGGCCACCATCGGGACGAGTTGAACAACGCAAAGTGACCGTTGTATCCAGGTCACTTCCGACATTTCAGACAGCCAGGGCTCCTATAGTCTTTGTGCAGGCACCCTGTCGCTACGCGATGGGTCTGTGAGCTGTTCCATGGGAGGCGGCTCCAAGCGCGTGCCTTCGCGCGCTTGCTGCTCCTTGCTGTCAACGCTCAATAACCGCACACCATGAACCACATCTACACCATTGTTTGTGCCCATCCTCAGAGCCCCAGCCGAGTAGCGCCGGAAACCGCGCGGCGACGTGGCAAAGGCAGCGCCGCCTTTGGCACAGGGGCCAAGCTGCGCATGGTTTCTGCGGCCACGCTGGGAGCCCTGGCTCTGATGGGCGGCAGCGTGGGTCCGGTGCATGCGGGCACGGGTTCATGCTCCGTGGGAAGCGGCGGACTCACGGTGTCTGACGCCCGGGCAGGCACCTGCGACCTGGAAGCAGACGACGAATTGACAGTCAATCCGGGGGGAAGCATCGACGGTGGCGGCTCCATACCCGTCCGCGTGCTCCATGGCATCACCGGCGTTGGCATCCAGAACGATGGCGACATCGGCGGCACCTGGCAGGGCATTGTCAACTACGGAACCATCGGCCAGATCGTCAACACCGGCGACATCACCGGCGGGGACGCCGCCATCAACAACGAGGGCATCATCGGATCCATCACCAACGAAGCAGGCGGAGAACTCACGAGCGGTTTCCTCACGATCACGAACTGGGGCCAGATAGGCACCATCAACAACGAAGCCGGTGCACTGATCCGTGGTACAGCAAGAGCCATCTACTCGCCGTTTGGCACGCTCACCACCCTCAACAACGCAGGTGAGATCGACGGCAATGTTCAAACAAGCAGTACCACCATCAACATCCTGGGAGACCAGTCAAGCATTACCGGCTGGGTCATCAACAACGGCGGGTCCGTGAACGTTCGCAGTGGTGCCAGCTTCACGCCAGAGAACACCTTCAACTCCAGCACCTTCCTCATTGAAAGCAACGCCACCTTGCGTGTGGCCAATACCTCGTACGCCTTGACGGTCAGCAGCCCTGCTGCCGACGCCTTCAACAACGCCGGCACCCTGGACGTGGAAGAAGGGCTGGTGGCCAACATACAAGGCCACTACACACAAAGTGGAACCCTTCGTATTGGTGCCAGCAGCACAGCCAACTTTGGTCGCCTGAGCGTGAGCGGCAATGCCACGCTGACCGGCGATGCCACCATCGATGTGGACGTGAACACCACCAACACCCTGGCTGTGGGGCAGACGTTGCCCGGCGTGATCAGCGCTGGCGGCACCCTGACCAACAACGCGCCCAGCGACAACGTCAGCGACAACAGCTACCTGTTCGACTTCGAGTCGGTGACCAACGGCAACGCGGTGGACCTGCAGATCGTGGCACCTCCACCCGCGCCAGCGCCAGCACCAGCACCGTCCCCATCCCCTGCACCGTCCCCTTCCCCGGCACCCGCCCCTGCGCCAGCCCCCCCGCCACCGCCCGTCGGGATCGTGCCAGCAGTGATGCAGAATAACCTGCCCAACGGTGCCCCGGCTGCAGGCGTGCTCGACGGCTTCATTCGCGGCGGCGCCACCGGCACCGATTTCGACAACGTGGTCACCGCCCTGGGCAAGCTGCCCACCAGCCGCACCGTGGCCCTGGCGGTGGGCCAGACCATGCCTCCCTGCATGGCAACGCACCCGCCACCCTGCTCTCGCTCGGCGGAAGCACCGGGGTCGCCATTCAGCAGCAACTTGAAGGCGGCCTCGTGGCCAGCCTGCAGGAACGCAACGGCGGCAGTGGTGGTGGCGCGGGTGGCCTGAACACCAGCGGCAAGGGCCTCTGGGTCAAGACCCTGGGCAACCGCGTGAACCAGGACGCTGTGGATGGCGCCAGCGGCTACAGGCTGGCCACCTACGGTCTCATCGGCGGGGTGCAGACCGAGATGAACGCCAGCACCACGCTGGGCTTTGGGCTGGGCTACCTCGGCAGTGAGGTGAAGGGACAGGACTTTGCCGCCAGCCACGGCAGCGACATCGAGAGCGTGCAACTGGTGACCTATGGGCAATACGCGCTGGGCACCGCTGGCTGGCAACTGAACTGGCAGGGTGACTTCACGCGCAGTCGGGTGGAATCAGTGCGCCACCTTGGCTTCATTGGTCGCACTGCACAGGCCAGTTACGACGGCGATGCCTGGCACGTGGGTGTGGGGGTGAGCAAGGCCTACGCCGTGAACCCACAGACCACGATCAAGCCCATGCTCGCACTCGACTGGCGCAGCTTCAAAGCCAAGGGCTACACCGAGACAGGTGCGGGTGCGTTGAACCTGCAGGTGAATGCACAGACGGCGAAGGAAGCGATGCTGAAGGTGGGTGCACAGCTGCAACAGCAGATCACGCCACAAACCCAATGGCTGGCCAGCGCAGCACTGGGCTACGACCTTCACAACCAGCACAATGCGGTAACCGCCCGCTTCACCGGGGGCGGCGTGGCCTTCACCACAGAAGGTCTGCCGCCGTCCAGAACCCTGGGCGAACTGGGTGTGGGCATTCGCTACCAGGCCAGCGACAGCATGGAACTGGTCGCCCGCTACGACTTGCGCCTGCGCAAGGGCTTGCGCGATCAGACCGCGTCGGTTCGGTTGGATTGGGCGTTCTGATCAACAAAATCGCCAGGAGCCGGCGGCACGCGACGGTGTGAATGGGGATCTCCCCCATGCCATGGCCGGACTGCGGGACCGGCAAGTGTTGCGCAATGCGTGACGTCTATGGCATTTCAGCGACACATGAGATGCGCAATAGGCCACCACTCGCTAATATTTGTCTGCCGTCAGTCTTTGGATAGGTGCAAATTGGATGCATCAGCCATGCCGAGTGTCCGATGCACACGCCATATCCAATGGGCCTTTATCGGTTTCATCCCGGGAGCCTGGCGACTGCTTTTACACAACTCGAACGGCGGGACAACACAACATGAATCACGTTGATGCCATTGTGTCTGGTCATCCGAAACCTCCGAGCTGTCAGGCACCTGAAATGAGACGACAAGGCCACTGCGGCGCCGCCATTGGTGCAGGCCCCAGACTGCGCACGGTTTCTGCGGCCACGTTGGGGGCGTTGACGTTGATGGGAGGTGCCATGGGTCCCCTGCATGCAGGGACGGGTTCATGTTCCGACGCCAATGGCGGGCTCATCGTCTCGAATCACAGAAGTGGATCGTGCTTCCTGGCAACCAACGAGCAGCTCACCATTCAGGACGGGGGCAGCATTGCCAGTTTTTTTGGACCTGTCAGGGTGGATGGAGGCGTCACCGGGGTCACCATCCTGAACGAGGGGGAAATCAGCGGGACCGTCATCACCATCTACAACGTCGGATCCATCAGCCAAATTGTGAATAGCGGCTCGATCACCTCGGACAACATTTCCATCTACAACGAAGGCGCCATTGGCTCGATCACCAACGAAGCCGGTGGCGAAATCGGTGGGGTTGCAGACGAAGTTGGGATAGACAACTTCGGTCAGATTGGAACTGTCTCCAATGAAGCTGGAGCGGTGATCAGAGGAAACTTCAGCGCCATCTACTCACCCGACGGGGGCCTCACCACCCTGAACAACGCGGGGGTGATCGAAGGGGATGTCGACACCGACGCCACTACCATCAACATCCTGGGAAACCAGTCACGCATCACCGGCTGGGTTTACAACCCCGGTGGGGCCGTGAACGTGCGCAGCGGTGCCCGCTTCACGCCCGAGAACACCTTCGAGTCCAACACCTTCCTCATCGAAGCCAACGGCACTTTGCGCGTGGCCAATACCTCGTACGCGCTGGCAGTGGACAGCCCGAATGCCGATGCCTTCCACAACGCCGGCACCCTGGACGTGGCAGAGGGCCTGGTGGCCAACGTGCAGGGCCACTACACACAAAGCGGCACCCTGCGCATTGGCGCCAGCAGCACCGCAAGCTACGGGCGCCTGGCCGTGAGCGGCAACGTGACCCTGACCAACGATGCCACCTTCGATGTGGACGTGAATGCCACCCACACCCTGGCGGTGGGCCAGACGCTGGCTGGCGTGATCACCGCAGGCGGTACCCTGAGCAACAGCGCGCCGAGCAACAACGTCAGCGACAACAGCTACCTGTTCGATATTGAATCGGTGACCAATGGCAACGCGATGGACCTGCAGATCGTGGCCGCTGCACCTGCACCCGCTCCCGCTCCCGCTCCCGCTCCCGCTCCTGCTCCCGCTCCTGCTCCTGCTCCTTCCCCAGCACCCTCACCTGCACCCGCACCCGCACAACCCCAACAGATCGGCATCGTGCCCGCTGTGATCGAGAACAACTTGCTCAACGGTGTGCCGGCGGCCAGGGTGCTCGACGGCTTCATTCGCGGTGGCGCCACCGGCACCGATTTCGACAACGTGGTCACGGCCCTGGGCAAGCTGCCCACCAGCCGCACCGTGGCCCAGGCGGTGGGCCAGGCCATGCCCTCCCTGCATGGCAACGCACCCGCCACCCTGCTCTCGATCGGCGGAAGCACCGGGGTCGCCATTCAGCAGCAACTTGAAGGCGGCCCCGCCGCAAGCCTGCATGAGCCCAACGGTGGCAGCGGCGGTGGTGCAGGTGGTCTGGGTCATGGCGGCAAGGACCTATGGGTGAAGCCACTCGGCAATCGGGTGAATCAGGACGGTGCGCTCGGCGCCAGTGGTTACAAACTGGCCACCTACGGCCTCATCGGTGGCGCGCAGACCGAACTCAACACCAGCACCACGCTGGGCTTTGGCCTGGGATACCTCGACAGCAAGGTGGACGGCCAGGACTTTGCCGCCGGCCACCGTAGCGACATCGAAAGCGTGCAACTGGTGGGCTACGGGCAACACGCGCTGGACGCCTCTGGCTGGCAACTGAACTGGCAGGGCGACTTCACCCGCAACCGGGTGGAGTCAGAGCGCAACCTCAGCTTCATCGGCCGCACCGCACAAGCCAAGTACAACAGTGACGCTTGGCACCTGGGTGTGGGGGTGAGCAAGGCCTACGCCGTCAATGATCAGACCACGGTCAAGCCCATGCTCGCGCTCGACTGGCGCAGCCTCAAGGCCAAGGGCTACACCGAAACCGGCGCCGGCGCACTGAACCTGCAGGTCAATGCCCAGACCGCGCAGGAAGCGATTCTGAAGGTGGGTGCACAGCTGCAGCAACAGATCAGCCCACAGACCCGATGGCTGGTCAGCGCGGCGCTGGGCCACGACCTGCGCAACCAGCGCAATGCGGTGACCGCCCGTTTCACCGGCGGTGGTGTGGCTTTCACCACCGAAGGACTGCCCCAGTCAAAAACCCTGGCTGAACTGGGCGCAGGCATCAGTCACCAGGCCAGCGACAACATGGAACTGGTCGCCCGCTACGACCTGCGCCTGCGCAAGGGCCTGCGCGACCACACCGCTTCGGTGCGATTGAACTGGGCGTTCTGAAAAGTGCGAAGACGCACTGCCGTGCGCTTCAGCTCTCGGGCTGTACCGGCCCGTCCAGCTTGATCAGGCCCTCCTCCACATAACGCTGGAAGTCGCCAAGGGGCATGGCCGCAGAACCATGCACCTCCTCGTCCACCCAGCTCAAGGTGGCGTCGGTTTCCGAGATCGACACCTCCACAGGGCCTTCCCGAATTTCCACCGGAGGGCCATCGCCCCCGCGGTATTCGACCTTGCCCACGATGCGTGCGGTTTGAGCCATCTGAATCCTTTTCAATGATGCGTGAAGGGTACGCACCAGTATGCGCCGGTCGGTTCGACAGCGCACAGAAACACCTGGTTCATATGCAATCTCTTACACCTGCGGGCGCCGCGTTGGTTCGCAGGCGCACAGACCCTGTGCATGTCACCGGCTTACGCTGAACCTCAGTCGGGATTTCCGACTGGATTTGAACCACGCTGCTTTGCAGCCTAAAGGAGACTTCCATGCTCGTATCCAAATACCTCACCGCTTCTTTGACAGCCTTGGCCGTGGTTGGCTCCGCCAGCTTCGTCTATGCCCAGACCACCCCCAGCACGCCCAGCCCAGGTCCCGGCGACATCAGCAGTCAGAACCCTGCCACCGGGACACTGAACCAGGGCGCCACCCCGCCTGCCACCGGCACCCTGAACCAGGGCACCACCAGCCCAGATACCGGCACGACCATGGGTCAAGGTACTGACACCACGAACCCGGGTTCAGGCACCCTGAGTCAGGGAACCACCAACATGGAGCAGGACCGTTCCATGGATGAGCGCTTGGCTGCACGCGCCGACCGCAATTGATCGGTTCACCCTCCCGGCCTGACACCTGCCACATCGTGCCAGCGAGTACGGGTTGTCGGGCCAATTTTTCTTCCTGTTCAAACGAGCTGCACGCATCATGCGTCTCCCTTCCTGTCAGGCGGAGAAGAACCCTCGCTGCGCGGGTGCAGCACAGCCTTTTCCGGCGTCGGAACACGTCATTCCACACCTGATCGGCGAATTGCGCATGGGCCTTGTCGCAGGCCTGAGCGTCCTGGCCTTGGTGCTGCCCAGCGGATCGCCGCCGCACGCGAATGCCATTTCCACTGGAACCGGTACGGCTGCGCTGCCGTCTGCGCCTGTGCGTCTGGCCGACTGGGGTGACACACCGGTTTCAGACCAGGTGAAGAACATGGCGCTCTGGAGCGCGGTCACGCAAGACCATGCCGCCATGCCCTTTGTGATCATCGACAAGCGGGCAGCGCGCCTCTATGTGTTCGACGCCAGCGCCCACCTGCAGGCCCACACGGCCGTGCTGCTGGGTTCGGCCATTGGCGATCACACCGTCCCCGGCATCGGCGAAAAGGCCATTGCCGACGTATTGCCCGAAGAACGCACTACGCCGGCAGGCCGCTTCAACGGCCGGATAGGCCGCAACCTCAGCGGCGAAGAGGTGGTGTGGGTCGACTACGACGCGGCTGTGTCCATGCACCGGGTGCGCCCCAACGTCGCCAGTGAACGGCGACTGGAGCGGCTGGCTTCTGAAACGAGCGAAGACAACCGCATTTCCTACGGCTGCATCAACGTGCCGGTCGACTTCTTCGAGACCCACATCCTGCCCGTGTTCTCCAGCACGTCGGCCACCATATATGTGCTGCCGGACCAACTGGCACTGGACGAAGTGTTCAGCGCAGCGCCTTGACTGCAAAAAAAACCGCGCGGCGAATGCCGGCGCGGTTTGATGGCGTTTGACACCCAACGCCGACCACCAGGTGGACGGCGCGGGGAATCAGAGGGCGCGCGAGTCTACGTACGGCTGCGTGCCATAGAAGTCGTGCACACCCTTTTCCCAGGCGGTATCGGCCATGTCGGGCCAGTCGTTCTTGTCGAAGCCGGGCGCGTTCTCCAGACGATCCTTGCTTGCGTCGAGCACGAAGCATTTGTTGACCGTATCCAGCTTCAATGCCTCCCATGGCACGGCGAACAGCTTCTCGCCCATGCCCAGAAAGCCCCCAAACGACAGCACGGCATAGCTCACGCGGCCAGTGCGCATGTCGAGCATGATTTCCTTGATGTCACCCAGGTCTTCGTCCTGAGTGTTCACCACGTCATTGCCGAGCAGGGTGTCTGCACCCATCAGGTGGGGGCCCGGGCCACGGTTGCGCTCCGGGACGGTGTCGTCCATGGCGGTGGGGGTGGCAGAGTAGATGCCGAACGAATCGCGTTCTTCGTAGTTCATGTGGTGGCTCCCAGATAGTGAGGGTTGGATGGCGGGGCGAATTCTGCGTGCGGCCTCCTGTCTGGTGGACAACTGGCGTCTGCAGGAGGGATGCGGGAGGTGCGGCAGGCGACTGGGCACTGCGGGGGCACAACCACGCGAAATTCAATTGACGGCCATGGGCTGGCGGTGCACCACCAGCGTGGCCAGGCCCATGTCTGTCATCGACGGCGAGCGCCGCGCGGGGCTGTGCGAACAAGACAACCGGTCGAATGACCTGCGCACCACGCCGTAGCACTCACAGCTGCGCGCCTCCAGCCCGGCGCGGTCCAGGATGAAAATGCGACCGCGACGGTATTCGATCAGGCCGGCCTTCTGCAGCTTGAGCGCTGCCCAGGTGACACCCTCGCGCCGCACGCCCAACAGGCGAGCCATGCGCTCCTGCGTGACCTGCAGTTCATTGCCATCCTGGCGGTCCAGGTGCTGCAGCATCCATCGGCACACCTGCTCGTCGAGCGCATGATGGCGGTTGCAGGCGCTGGTCTGTGCCATGTGGGTGAACAGGGCCTGGGTGTAACCCAGCAACTGCTGCATGAAATCGGGCGAGCGGCGGGTGTGGTGGAGCACGGCCGTGGTGCTCATGCGCCAGGCGTGGCCCGGGCGCTGGACCACGGCATCGCTCAGCGCGCTGGCATTGCCCATGAAGGCACACACGCCCACCATGCCCTCGCTGCCCACCACAGCCACTTCGGCCGACGCCCCATCTGCCATCAGGGACACCAACGACACGGTGGCGGTGCCTGGAAAGTAGACGTGACGCAGCGCAGACCCGCTGGCATGCAGCACCGTCCCAACGGCCAGCTCCACACGCTCCAGGTCGTGCTCCAGCCAAAGCGATTCGGCTGAAGAGAGGTGGCCCAGCAACTGGTTCGTTTCAAACCGTGAGACGGTAGGGATCATGTCGGCCTCTGTTGGCATTGCGTCTTGCCGCAGCCCCTGCCGTTCATGGCGGAGGGCTGCAACATCCCTGCCGGCCTTTGCGGCGGGTAGCAGGGTTGGACGCAATGTAGGCCGCAGGTCAACCGTTCACTGTGTACAAAGACATGAAACCAAACAAAGGTGTTACGGGTTGTCAATCCGGGTTTTCATCCCGCAGCCCGTTCACACCAGCGGACGCACTGGCGGGCGGCCGTCTCCGTACAGATCGGCCAGGCGCGCGAGCGCCTTCACGTCGCGCATGTGCAAACGGCCCTCGACGATCTGGTGCAAGCCGCGCTTTTCCAACTTGCGCAGCGTCTTGTTGGTGTGCACGAGCGAAAGACCCAGCGCGTCGGCCACGTGCTGTTGCGTCAAAGGAAACGGCACGCCCTTCGAGCCAGCGTCTTCCTGCAGCGCAGCTGCCCGCTTGAACAGCAGGATCAGCAGCATGGCGATGCGCTCTTCGGCACTGCGCCGCCCCACCGAAAGCAGCGTGTCGTCCACCAGCGATTCTTCGTGTGCGGTGAGCCAGGTCACGTTGAAACCCATGGTCGGCGAACGCCGGTGAATCTCCCACAGCGAGTCGCGCTGGAACACGCAGAACACGGCCTCGGTCAGCGTTTCCACTCCGTGCGCGGCGGCGTCGCCCATCTTCTGCTGCACCCCGATGAAGTCGCCCGCGAGCAGAAAGTTCAGGATCTGCCGTCGCCCGTCGCTCAGCGTCTTGAAGCGAAATGCCCAACCCCTGTGCAGCGTGTAGAGCGGCGCGTCGACCTGACCCTCCTGAATCAGTGCCTTCCCGGCAGACAGGAGCATGTCGCGGCGCTTGAGTGACTGCACCAGCTCCAGCTCGGCAGGTTCATGCGCCTGGAACAATTCCAGTGGCCGCAGTTGGCACTGGGCGCACGAAAGCGTGATTTCGGGCTCACGCGTGGAGGGCAAAGGAGTGACTTTGAGGAGCATGTTCGATTGTGAGGCCTGACCGCAGCCACGGCTTGCCGAACCTCCATGTTTGCTACCCGGCCCACCGGAAACTCACATGGCCAGCCGATGAACGGGGGCCGCTGCCCTGGAAGCCGAAGGATCGCGCATGCGCCGGATGTCACGCTGCGGCGGTTCGCCGAACAGGCGGCTGTAGTCGCGGCTGAATTGTGAAGCGCTCTCATAGCCCACGCGCGCCGCTGTGGTGCCGGCGTCCAGCGCCTCGTTCATCATCAACTGCCGCGCCTCCTGCAGACGCAGCTGCTTCTGGTACTGCAAGGGGCTCATGCCGGTGAGGCCGCGAAAGTGCAGGCGGAAGGTGGACGGGCTCATGTGCGCGCGAGCAGCGAGTTCGTCGATAGGGAAATCGTTCTTGTAGTTGAGCCGCAGCCAGGCCATGGCCTGGGCCACCTGATGGCTGGGTGTGCCGCCGGCCACGATGTGACGCAGGTTCGGCCCATGGGGTCCCACCAGCAGACGCGCCATGATTTCCTGCTGTACCAAGGGCGCCAAGGTGTTCACCAGCTCAGGCTCCTCCAGCAGTTGCACCAGCCTGATCACCGCCTCGATCAGGGAAGTGTCAATCACATTCAGCGACAAGGCGCGTGGCACCTGCTCACGCCCCGCCGGGGGCAGGTCCAGTTCTGCGGCCATCTGCAACAGCGCGCGAGCGTCCAACGCGAGGTAGGCGCACAGGAACGGATGGGCCACGTCGGCCTGGTCGATCTGACCGATGACCGGGAGGTCTGCGGAGACCAGCAGTGACTGGCCTGGTCCGTAGTTCAGCACCTGTTCGCCAGCGACCACCTGCTTGTGCCCCTGCGCGACCACCGCCAGTCCAAGGCCATAAATGCAAGGCGTGGGATCGGTGCGGGCGCTGCTGCGGTACAGACACAGGGGCGCAAACGCGGTGGTGTGTTCGCCGTCAATTACGGCAACCCGGGCAATCTGGTGGGCGAGCGCTTGGATGGACATGGCGTTTCGATTCGTGCGGAGAGTGCAGGACGACGCCGCAATGGGCAGCGCCACCAGGAGCGGTCGAAGGCGACTGTACCGCCGTTCGCCAGACCGGTCTGGCCTTCGATGGTGAATCATCAGAAATGGCAAAACATACGTCAAAACCGGCAAATCTGCACCGCCATCGCCCGGCACACTCTGCCGCTTCAACGACGCCTCAGAACAGGAGCACCCCATGACCACCTTGAACGTCAACGGCCGACCGCACACGGTCGATGTGGACCCCGGCACCCCCATTCTCTGGGCACTGCGTGACACGCTGGGCCTCACCGGTACCAAGTTCGGTTGCGGCGCGGCGCTCTGTGGCGCCTGCACCGTGCACCTCGACGGCCAGGCCATCAGGTCCTGCGTCACCCCCATTTCAGCCGCCGCGGGCAAGTCCATCACCACCATCGAGTCCACCACCGGTGGCAAGGACCGCGTGGGCACCGCCTTGCAGACCGCGTGGGTCAAGCACGACGTGGCTCAGTGCGGCTACTGCCAGAGCGGCCAGATCATGAGCGCCACCGCCCTGCTCAAGACCAACAAGAAGCCCACCGACGCCGACATCGACGCCGCCATGGCCGGCAACATCTGCCGCTGCGGCACCTATGCGCGCATTCGGCTTGCCATCCAGGAGGCGGCCCGTTCGCTGGCCTGACAGGAGACACCACCATGCACATCCCTTCCCTCTCCGCCGACCAGATCCGGTCGATGCTGCCGCCCGCGCTGGCCCACCGCCTGCAAGACGCGTCTGACACCCCCAGCGACGGAGGCATTGCCCGCCGCAGCTTCCTCAAGGTGGCCACCGCCTCAGGGTTCGCGCTCGGCGCCTTCCCCCTGCTGGCCAACGCCCAGCAAGATGCGGCTGCACCCGCCGCGGCCGACGGCCTCAAGCCCTCGCAACAACCGGCTGCATTCGTGCGCATCGCCAGCGACGGCGCCATCACCGTGACCATCAACCGCCTGGAATTCGGTCAGGGTGTGCACACCGGCCTGGCCATGGTGCTGGCCGAAGAGCTGGACGCCGACTGGACCCGGGTGCAGGCCGTGCACGGCAGCGCCGACATGGCCTACGCCGACCCTGCCTTTGGCCTGCACATCACCGGCGGCTCCACGTCGATGAAACATTCCTACACCCAGTACCGCGAGCTGGGCGCACGCACCCGCGCCATGCTGCTGGCGGCAGCGGCCAAACAGTGGAACGTGCCCGTCTCATCGCTGGCCGCAGAGCGCAGCGTCGTCATTGGCCCCGGCGGCAAGCGCCTCGGCTACGGCGAACTGGCCGAAGCCGCCATGCAGCAGCCTGTGCCAGCCCAGGTGACGCTCAAGGACCCTGCCCGCTTCAAGATCATCGGCCAGCCCACCACCCGGCTCGACGCCAGGGACAAATCCAGCGGCCAGCAGGACTTCGGCATCGATGTGAACCTGCCGGGCATGCTCACTGCCGTGCTGGCCCGCCCGCCGGTGTTTGGCAGCAAGGTGGCCGCGGTGGACGACGCCGCTGCCCGCGCCGTGCCCGGCGTGAAGGCGGTGCTGCGCGTGCCCCTGCACGATGGCGGCGAAGGCGTGGCCGTACTGGCCAACGGCTACTGGGCCGCCAAGCAGGGTCGCGAGGCACTGAAAGTGCAGTGGAACGACGCCGGCCGGGAAAAAGTGGACAGCACCCGCCAGCTCGCCAGCTACCGCGAGCTCGCGGCCAAGACCGGCCACATCAAGCACGACGCCGACATGGCCCCGCTGGCCAGCGCACCGCTCAAGATCAGCGCCGAATTCGTGTTCCCCTACCTCGCGCACGCGCCCATGGAACCGCTGAACTGCACCGTGCAGCTCACTGGCACAGGGGCCGACGCCAAGGCCAAGCTCTGGGTGGGCACCCAGATGCCCGGCACCGACGCTGCCGCCGCTGCGCGCGTGCTGGGTGTGAAACCCGAGAACGTGGCCCTGGAAGTGCAGATGGCGGGCGGTGGCTTTGGCCGGCGCGCCATCATCGCCAGCGACTATGTGGTGGAGGCCTGCAGCATCGCCAAGGCCGCACAGGCCGCCGGCCACAGCGCGCCGGTGCGCACACTCTGGAGCCGCGAAGACGACGTGCGTGGCGGCTACTACCGCCCCATGCACGTGCACCGCGCAGAGATCGGGTTTGACGCCGAAGGCAAGGTGCTAGCCTGGGACCATGTGATCGTTGGCCAGTCCATCATGGCCGGCACCTTCTTTGAACCCATGATGGTCCAGGGCGGCGTGGACACGACCATGGTGGAAGGCATGAAAGAGCCCTACCACGTGCCCATGCGGCTCTCCGCCCACCACCCCAAGCTCAACGTGCCGGTGCTGTGGTGGCGCAGCGTGGGATCCACCCACACCGGCTACGTGATGGAAACGCTGATCGACGACATCGCCCGCGCCACCAGACAAGACCCGGTGGCCTACCGCATGAAGCTCATGGACGCCAAGGCCACACGCCACCGCGCCGCGCTGCAACTGGCGGTCGACAAGAGCGGCTACGGCAAGAAGAAGCTGGCCGCCGGCCGCGCCTGGGGCGTGGCGGTGCACGAATCGTTCAGCTCGGTGGTGGCCTATGTGGTGGAAGCCTCGGTGGTCGACGGTGCGCCCAAGCTGCACCAGGTCACCGCCGGCGTGCACTGCAACCTGGCGGTGAATCCGAAGAGTGTGGAAGCGCAGATCCAGGGTGGCGCGCTCATGGGCCTGTCCATGTGCCTGCCGGGTGCGGCCATCACCCTGAAAGACGGCGTGGTGGAGCAGAGCAACTTCGGCGACTTCGTGGTGCCACGCATCACCGACATGCCGGCCATCGCGGTGCACATCGTGCCCAGCGCCGACGCCCCCACCGGCATGGGCGAGCCGGGCGTGCCACCGCTGGCGCCGGCCTTTGCCAACGCCATTGCGCAATTGACAGGCAAACCGCTGCGCGAACTGCCCTTCAAGATGGCATGATCGCCACCCACAGGAGCCGCCATGGAAGACCTCGACACCCGTGTATTGCGCACCGCCACCGAATGGCACGCCGCAGGCGAGCCGGTGGTGCTGGTGACCGTGGCGCGCACATGGGGCTCTTCGCCGCGTCCGCCGGGTTCGCTCATGGCCATCAACGCCAGGGGCGAAACCGTGGGTTCGGTCTCGGGCGGCTGCATTGAAGACGACCTGATCCACCGCATTCACGAAGGCGGCGTGGCCGCGGTGTGCGCCAGCGGCACGCCCACCGTGCTGCGCTACGGCATCTCTGCCGATGAGGCGCACCGCTTTGGCCTGCCCTGCGGGGGCACGGTGGAACTGGTGCTGGAGCCGGTGGCCGCCCACAGCAGGCTGCACGAGCTGTTGCAGGCCTGCCAGCAACGCCAGAGCACCGAACGCGTGCTCGACCTGAACAGTGGAGAAGTGACCCTGCGACCTGGCCAGCGCGATGGCGTGCCCCGGCTCGACGACACCCAGCTGCACACCTTTCTGGGTCCGCAGGCCAGGCTGATCGTCATCGGCGCCGGTGACCTCTCGCGCTACCTGAGCGAAATGGCGCTGAGCATGGGCTTCGAGGTGATCGTGTGCGACCCGCGTTCCGAGCAGTGCGCCACCTGGGCGCTGCCCGGCGTGCAGCTGAGCCACGAAATGCCCGACGACCTGGTGCTGCGCCTGAAACCCGACGCCCGCACCGCCGTGGTTGCACTCACCCACGACCCCAAGCTGGACGACCTGGCGCTGATCGACGCCCTGCAGTCCCAGGCCTTTTATGTGGGCGCCATCGGGTCAAGGCGCAACAGCGAACAGCGCCGCGCCCGCCTGCGCGAACACTTCGGTCTTTCTGACGAAGCTCTGCAAGCGCTGCACGGCCCGGCCGGCCTCTACATAGGCAGCAAGACCCCGGCCGAAATTGCGCTGTCCATCATGGCCGAGGTGGTGGCGGTGAAAAACGGCGTGCGACTGGACAAGCCGACGCCGGTGGCCAAGGGCAAGGCGGCAATGGCCGATTCGACTGCGCACGCCACAGGGCGCTGACGCGGCGCCCTGCCTTGATTTCAGGCTTTCAGGCCGGCACCCGCCCGAACTTGCCGCTGTTGAAGTCCGCAATCGCCTGGTGAATCTCGGCCTCGCTGTTCATCACAAACGGCCCGTAGCCCACCACCGGTTCATCGATCGGCTCGCCTGAAAGCCAGAGCACCGTGGCCTCGCCGTTGGCTTCGATGCTGACATCGCTGCCCGCCCGGTCCAGGTGCACCAGTTGGCCTTCGCGCGCCACGTGCTCCGCGTTCACCATCACCGTGCCCTTGAGCACCACCAGCGCCAGCGTGTGACCTTCGTGCGCCTTTAATTGCGAACTGCCGTTGGGCTGCAGGCGGATGTCCCACACATCAATGGGCGTGAAGGTGCGTGCCGGCCCATGGTGCCCGTCAAACGACCCCGCAATCACGCGCACACGGCCTGCCCCGTCTGGCAAGTCCACCGATGGGATCTGGGCGTCCAGCAGCGTCTGGTAGCCCGCTGGCGCCAGCTTGTCTTTGGCGGGCAGGTTCACCCACAGCTGCACCATTTCCATCGTTCCGCCACTCTCAGTGAACGCTCGCGAATGGAATTCTTCGTGCACGATCCCGCCGGCCGCCGTCATCCACTGCACGTCACCAGCACCAATTTTCCCGCCAGCACCGGTGGAATCGCGGTGTTCCAGCTCGCCCTGGTAGACGATGGTCACGGTCTCGAACCCGCGGTGCGGGTGCTGCCCCACGCCGCGTGGGCGAGCCGCCGGTTCAAAGTGTGTGGGTGCGGCGTGGTCGAGCATCAGGAACGGGCTGAGCTGCAGGCCCAGGCCGTCGTAGCTGAACAGTGAGCGCACAGGGAAACCGTCACCCACCCAGTGGCGGGGCGGCGCATTGTGAACACCAAGCACTTTTTTCATGAGAACTCCTTGAAACGGCCAGACGCCAGACGCGCGTCAAAACCCGTAGATAGAGCATATGGGGATGGCGAAAAATCCGGTAGTGGGCAAAGATCGCACTCAGCGTTCCATTTTCAGAACGAACAATGCTCTCACCGCTGCCAGACCACCAAGCTGGCGTTGCCTCATGGCCTTCGAGCAGTACATTGCTCGCTACCCCTGTCTTGCCTCTGGTACCTCTTAGCACCTCACCCCATGAACCGTCAACTCATCAGCTCCGGCTCCACCTTTGAAACCCAGATCGGCTACAGCCGCGCCATGGTCGCCGGCCCCTGGGTGTTTGTCTCCGGCACCACCGGGTTCAACTACACCAACATGACCATCTCGGACGACGTCGTCGAGCAGGCCGAACAATGTATGAAGAACATCGAAGCCGCCCTCACCCAGGCCGGTGCACGCTGGTCTGACGTGGTGCGGGTGACCTACGTGCTGCCAGACGCCAGCGAGTTCGAAGCCTGCTGGCCGGTGCTGCGCAAGTACCTGGGCGAGGTGCGCCCGGCGGCCATGATGATCTCGGCCAGCCTGCTTGATCCGCGCATGAAGATCGAAGTGGAAGTGACCGCGTTGAAGGCGGGTTGAGCCAATTCTGCGGCCTCGCCCTGCGGACCGTCACCGCATGCTGGCCCCGGATACAGTTGCCATGCGCTTGGCGCTCACTGGAACACCTTCGCCCTGTGGGCTGCGGTGCGAGCTTGCTTGGGAACGGCCCGGTGCGGCGCTCATGGCTGTCGGGGCTTCATGCGTTCGCGCAGCCATTGCGCCAATTCATCTTCAGACACTTCGCCTGCGGCGACCGATCCACCAAGCGGTGCGCCACCTGGAAGCCCGGGCGCGGTGGATCTGAAGCAACGGCGGGGGAGGCTGTGCGGATGGATTGGTTGATGGCGAAAGACCATGAGGACGCTCACGCAAATGCAACGAAAAGGCGACAGCGGTCCACCGCTTTTGCCATCGAATTTCCTGTCAACCAATGTCGTCTGGTAGACCCACATTCATGCGATTCAGCGGCGCCATAAAGACCTGGAACGATGACCGAGGCTTTGGATTCATCGAAGCCGATCAAGGTGGGCAAGAGGTATTCGTCCACATCAAGGCTTTTTCGTCCCGCGCTGGCCGGCCACAACTCAACCAGCGGGTCACTTTCGAAGTCGAACTCAACCGTGACGGGAAAAAGCGGGCGAAGAATGTCGAAGTTGCCAAGCCAGCCCGGCTCACAAAGGCCAGGCAGTCCCACCCATCTGCACAATGGGGAACCGCGAGCATGTTTGCGATCCTGGCGTTCGGCATCGTGTACTTGGCTGTTGCCTTCGTATGGAGTGTTCCCGGCTGGATGGCGATGGGTTACATCATTGCCAGCATCGTCTGCTTCGGCGCATACGCTGCAGACAAGTCAGCAGCCGTCTCGGGCGGCTGGCGCATTTCAGAACGAAATCTGCTCTTGCTCGGCCTGGCTGGCGGTTGGCCAGGAGCGATCGTTGCCCAGCAGTTCCTGCGACACAAGTCGAGCAAGGCTTCATTTCGCTCGGCGTTTTGGGCCACCGTTGTGTTGAACATCGCAGGCTTCATTGCCATCAACTCGCCCTTTGTTTAATCCGTCCCCAGCGTGGATGAATCCGATGGTCTGGCAGATTTGGGTGCACTGCGCCGCTACCCGAGGCCGATGCGCCCACTTCAATCCGTTTCAATAAGGTCACACACAAAATGAATACCGTGCACCTCCGACTAGCGACCCAAAGCGATTTGCCTTACTTGACGCAAATCGAAGCTGAAGCCGAGAAGCTGTTCCCGCCAGAAGTGTTGCCACCGCATCTTGCTTCGTCCACTTCTCCCGAAATGCTGGCTGGTTTTCTCGCCGCTGTGCTGCTGTGGGTCGCGGAAGATGAGACCTCCGGCGTGGTCGGATTCGCTGCCGCAGAGCAGATCGGAGACAGCCTGCACATTGTGGAAATGGATGTTTTGCCCAGCCACGGCAAGCAAGGCGTTGGCGCACAACTACTTCAATTGGTGTGCTCTGCAGCCAGAGAGCGAGGTTGCCACCACGTCACGCTCACCACGTTTGCCCACATTCCGTGGAACGCGCCGTTCTATGCCAAGCACGAGTTCAAAGAAGTTTTGTTGTTCAGTGGGGTCGAGCATCTGCTGAGAAGGCTGCAGCTTGAGCGGGAGAGCGGGCTTGCGCATCGTGTAGCCATGGCCAAGAGTGTGAGCAAGAATGGCAGACCCGTCTGTTGACCTTGAGGCGGCATCTCAAACCTATCCCCATCCTGTGGACTCTAGGGAACGCCGGCTCATGCTGCGCTTGTGCAGCACCTTGGGTGGTGCTGCGCGGCACTGGCCGCTCATGCGCCCGGCCGTGTCGAGCCTGATGCACAGCGCCGACCTCTGCCGGCGCTGACGCCTTCAACTGGCGAAGGTCAAGCCTTCTTGACGTAAGCGCTACACCACCCCTTCGCGGTCACATGCTTGCCAGGGAAGATTCCGCAGGGACCGGTGGCCTCGCCGGCCTTGCCCGTGTAGAGCGTGCAGTTGGAGCACAACTGGGTGGCTGCATGTTTGGGGTACTTCTTGCCGTCAACCTTGGTGCTGTCAGCGGCATAGCCCAGCGCCATGGCCTGGGCATTTTTTTCATCGACCAGAGGGGCCGCCTGTGCATGTGCCGCGCCGGCCATCAACACCGAGCCGCCAGCGGCGAATTGCATCAGAAAAATACGACGATTTGAACCGTTCATTTGAAGTCTCGTGGGGAATTGCAGGATTGCAGATTCATGCTATGCCAGCGACCCTCTCTGCGGCTTGACAACCATCAAGCACTTTCATGCCAGCGCCGGATAGGGCTTGTCTGCCCGGCGCATGCCGCCGATGCGTACACTTGCCGGAAAAATTCCGGTTCCATGACTCCTCAAGACTACGTCCAGCAAAAGGCCGCCGCCTCGGGCAGCAGCTTCTACTACGCGTTCCTGTTCCTGCCGCCGGAACGGCGCGCGGCGATCACCGCTTTCTATGCATTTTGCAGGGAGGTGGACGATGTCGTCGATGAAGTCAGAGACCCCGACGTGGCCCAGACCAAACTGGCCTGGTGGCGCCGCGAGGTGGCGCAGGCCTACGCTGGCGAACGCAACCACCCGGTAATGCAGGCGCTGATGCCCCATACCGCCACGTTCGGCATCGAGGCCCGGCACTTGCTGGCCGTGATCGACGGCTGTCAGATGGACCTGGAACAGAACCGCTACCTGGATTTCGCCAACCTGCAGCAGTACTGCCACTTGGTGGCCGGCGTGGTGGGCGAGGTGGCGGCCCGCATTTTTGGGCAGACGCAGGAACAGACCACCACCTACGCCCACCGGTTGGGCCTGGCATTCCAGCTGACCAACATCATCCGCGACGTGGGCGAAGATGCCGCCCGCGGACGCATCTACCTGCCGGTCAACGAACTCCAGCGCTTTGATGTGAAGGCCCACGAACTGCTCAAACGCAGTGCCGCACCCGGCACCGACCCGGCCGATTTCGAACGCCGTTTCACCGCCCTCATGCGGTTCCAGTGCGAGCGCGCACTGCAGACCTACGACGAGGCGCTGGCCCTGCTGCCCGAAGCCGATCGACGCCCGCAGAAGCCTGGCCTGATGATGGCCAGCATCTACCGTACCCTGCTCAAGGAAATCGCCAGCGAGCCACTGCTGGTGCTGACCCAGCGGGTCAGCCTCACGCCCCTGCGCAAGTTCTGGCTGGCCTGGCGGGTGCAGGCGCTGGGCCGGCTTTGACCACCGGCCATCTCAACACATGCCACGCAGGTCCACCGCCGCTCCAAACGCGAAGCCATCGCCGCAGAACGCCGCCGCTGCCAAGGTACGACAGTGGTCGACTTGAAACCATGATCACTGCCCCATGAAAGTGGCCATCGTGGGCGCTGGGTGGGCCGGCATGGCGGCGGCTGTCACAGTTGCGGAGCGTGGCAGTGAGGTCACCGTGTTCGAGGCCGCCCGCACACTGGGCGGGCGGGCACGCGCGATGGCGGCTCAGCGGCCAGACGGCGTTCCGCTGACGCTGGACAACGGCCAGCACATCCTGATCGGCGCCTACACCGACAGCCTGGCCTTGATGGAGCGTGTGGGGGTGAACCTGGCCGAGGCCTTGTGGGCAATGCCGCTGGCCTTGCCCTACCCTGACGGACAAGGGCTGCAGACGCCGCGCTGGGCAGCGAACTGGCCCGCGCCGCTGGACGCGCTGGCCGCCATTGCCACGGCCAGGGGTTGGAGCTGGTCAGAACGCCTGGCGCTGGTACGCACCTCGCTGGCTTGGCGAGCAGCCGGTTTCCGGTGCCCGCCGTCAACAACGGTCAGTGAGCTCTGCGCGCGTCTGCCTCGCCGGGTGATGGCCGAACTGATCGAGCCGCTGTGCGTCTCGGCGCTGAACACGCCTGCCTCGCAGTCCAGCGCGCAAGTGTTTCTGCGCGTCATGCGTGATGCCCTGTTCGGAAAAGGCCACGGATCCATGGGCGCCTCGAACCTGCTGCTGCCAAGGGTGGACTTGTCCATGGCTTTTCCGCAAACAGCGCAGCGGTGGCTCGGCCTTCACCACCCAAAAACGACGTGCGTGCACGCGGGCACCCGGGTGATCGCGCTGCACCCTGCGTCTGATGGCTGGGTTCTGCAGGTGGAGCGCCAGGGTGCCCTCAGCGAGGAGCGATTTGATCAGGTCATCTGGGCGACGGCTGCGACGCCTGCGGCACAGGCCATGCGCAGAGCCGCTGACGAGGCCCAAGCCCGCTCGCTGCACGGTAATGTCGCCCAGCAACTCCGTGCATGGGCTTCTGTCACGCAGGCCCTGAATTTCACCGCCATCACCACCGTCTACGCCTGGTCCGAAGGTGTGCACTTGCCCGCTCCCCTGCTGGCTTTGCGGGCCGAGCCAGACGCACACAGCGCACCGGCCCAGTTTGTGTTCGACCGGGGTCAACTCCAGCCCAACGAACCCGGCAACCACGGCGTACTGGCCTTCGTGGTGAGTGCCAGCGTGGGCGATCGCGACGACCTGCAATCGCGGGTGTTGCAGCAAGCCGCGCGCCAACTGGGCCTGGACTCGCTGCAGCCGATTCAAACGGTGGTCGAAAAAAGGGCCACCTTCGCCTGCACGCCCGAGTTGCAAAGGCCACCGCTTTGCATCGCACCCGCGCTTTGGGCCGCTGGCGACTATGTGGAGGGCCCCTACCCTGCGACGCTGGAAGGCGCTGTGCGCAGCGGAGTGGCTGTGGCACAAGCCCTTTGACAGCGGCCAACGCCGAACTCCCGAAACGTTTTTGCCGCTGCCTGCGCTGATCGGGCAGGGGCTTAACGGGGCTTGAAACGAATCGCCTGCCAAAATGTCACTGACTCGGGAACCTCCAGGCACGCAAGCCTTCTGACCCGGGTCACAACTTTTAACTTGGAACGAGGAGTTTTTACGCATGCTTGGAGCACCCACCGCACGCCATTTCGTGATCGCCGCCAGCCTATGCCTGGCCACCCTTTCCAGCGCCATGGCCCAGAACATGGTGAGCGTCAAGGGCAGCACGCTGAACATGCGCTCGGGGCCCGGCACCCATAACGATATTTTGTGGGAGCTCAAGAAAGGCTACCCACTGCAAGTGGTCAAGCGGCAGAACAAGTGGCTGCAGGTGAAGGACTTTGAAGGCGACACCGGCTGGGTGGCCGGCTCGCTCACCAGCAGCAAGCCGCACCACATTGTGAAGCGGCCCACTGCCAATGTCCGCAGTGGGCCCGGCACGCAGCACCGCATCGTTGGAAAGGCCGTCTATGGCGAGGTCGTTCGCACGCGCGAGAAGCGCGGCAAGTGGGTCCGCGTCGAACGCAGCGACGCACCCAACGGCTGGATCGCCAAGAGCCTGCTCTGGGGTTGGTGAGTTCGGTGGCATGGAGGCGCGGTCTCCGGCCGCGCGCTCATCAAAGCGCTGCCTTCAGCTTGTCGGCCACCTCATGGGTGACCCACGCGTTCCACACCTCCGGCTGGGTTTTCAGAAAATGCTTCGCAGTCTCTTCGCTTGATGCCTGGTTTTCATGCTTCCAGGCCAGCAAGGCATTCACCGTGCGGTTGTCCCAGCCGCGCGCTTCCAGGTACCGTACAGCGGGTCCGTCCTCCTTGTAGAAGCGGTCCGTCATCACGGTGAACACCTCTGCTTGTGCCCACTCGTTTTTCACCGGGTTGTCGCACCCGGCCACGGCGTTGCACATCTCCCAAGCCTCCTGATCGTGCGGCACACCGGCTTCAAGCCTGACCATCTCAAACCGACCAAGCACCGACGTGGGTGACCAGTAGTAGCCCAGCCAGCCGGTCTTGTTTTCAAAGGCCTTGGCAATCGAGTCGTCAAGTTCGCTGGCCGAAGCCACGTCGACCAGCTCAAACCCCTTGTCTGCAGCGCCCCAGGCCTTGAACGCGTGCTCCGTGGGAACGCGGCAGTGCCAACCCGCAGGGCAGTTGTGAACAGCCCCCCGCTTGGGGTCTGTGGCAGAGGGGAACAGGTCGGGGTGTTTCAGCGCATCGTCGATCGTCTTGATTTCGGGATGCGCCTCAGCCACGTATTTCGGTATCCACCAACCTTCCACCCCACCGTCCAGCAAGGCCCTGGCGCCAAAATGCAGGCGGCCTTCCTGCATGGCCGCCGTCAGGGGTTGCCGGGCGGCATTGATCCAGCCTTCGGGCGCCACGTCGGGCTCGCCGGTTTCCATCATGGAGTTGAACGTGGGCATCGTGTCGCCCGGCACCAGCTCCACTTCGCACCCATACGCATGCGTCAGCACCAGCCGGTCCACCTGAGCCAGCACTTCGGCCGACTCCCAGCCCATGTTCGCCACCGTCACCTTGCCACAGGCTTGCTCGGCCGCCACCTCGGCCGCAGGTGTGGGCTGCGCCTTGTCCTCGGTCTTGCCACAGGCGGCCAGCATCAGCAGCGCCATGATGGCGGGCAGAGTCAGGTGAGACGGTTTGTGCATGGGTGTCCTCCAGGTTGGGGTGAATGGGGTCGCGCGCGGTCCTCGAGAACCCGACCAACCTGAAAAGTCCGAACGCTGCTGCAAACCTGGTGACCAGCCGCTCAACCACCGGTAGCCGGGTTGAACTCACTGACTATACGTTTTGGCCGTCGCAGAGCGCAACTGGCCCGGCTCAAGTGCAGACTTCAGCGGACATCACCACCGCCCTTTTCGGCCCTTTACGCCTTTTACCGCCCACCCGATCAGGCTTCTCCGAACGCGTGGATCGCCCGATACGCCGGCCGCTGCACACAACGCATCAACCACGCGCGGGTGAACGGATGGGCCGCCATCAGACCGCGGGCAGGACGCGCCCAGTTCAGCACGCTGGCCACACACACATCGGCCACCGTGAAGCGTGTCGCTGCCAGATAGCCTTGCCCTTGATCATGCTGACGCTGCAGGTGCTGCTCAATCACCTTGAACGGCACGGCGAGGCGGCGTTCAGCCGCTGCGGCCAGTTCAGGCTTGCGGCGCCCGGCGGGCATGGCCATCCGGTGCATCAACACCGTGAGCGCATCGGCTTCTGCTTCGGTCACGGCCCAGAAGCTCCAGCGCAGCGCCTCAGCATCTTCCCTCGGGTTGGCAGGCGTGATGCTCGCCCCGTCGGGCCGCCCATGGTGGCGGGCCAGGTAGAGCGCGCAGGCCATGCTCTCCCACACCACGGTTTCTCCGCCCTCTTCGGGTGAGCGCTGGTCCACCACCACGGGAATATGGCCGTTGGCATTGATCGCCAGGAACGCGGGCGTGCGCGTTGCGCCACCGGCGTAGGGTGTGGTCACGTGCTTGAAAGCCAGACCGAGTTCAGTGGCAGCCCAAAGTGGCCGGCTGGCACGAGAGGCGGCAATGCCGTAAATCGTCAGGCTCATGGTTCAGGTGAAATCCGGGCAGGCGGCCGCTTTACTTGCCCAGCGCAAGGCACAACGCCGCCAGATCCTTCACGGTCAAATGCGGTTGCAGCGGCGCATGGCTCCAGGCCTGCCCCTCGCGGTTGAGCCAGGCCATCTGCATGCCCGCCTGCAAGGCACCCACGCCGTCGAGGTGCGGATCGTCACCCACATGCAGCACCTCTGAAGCGTCAACACCGGCAGCCTCAGCGGCCGCAAGAAAGATCCGCGCATCTGGCTTGCCCACCCCAAACTCACGCGCACTGAAAGCCGCCCGGAAATGTGCGCCCAGCCCGATGCGGTGCACATCGGCATTACCGTTGGACACCGCCACCACCGGAAAACGGCTGGCGAGCCACTCCAGCGCCGGCAAGGCGTCTTCATACAAGTCCACCCGTTGGCGCTCCGCGAAAAAGACCTCGAACGCGGCTTCGGCCAGGGTCGTGTCGTCCCCCGCGCACTGCAACATCAGGCGAATGGACTCCAGCCGCAACGCGCTCATGTCGTGTGCCAGGTCCGGGCGGGTCGTTCCCATGTGGTTGCGCACCGAGCGGATCACACCCGGTGTGGCGCCCCAGGCGGCGGTGGCGGGGGCATGTTCGGTCAGCCAGGCATGCAGCGCGGCCTCTGCGCGCTCGATGGTGGGCCAGATCGGCCACAACGTGTCGTCCAGATCGAGCGTGATCGCACGGATGCGGTCCGGGTCCAGACCGGTGTCTTTGGCGGTGCGACGGGACACAAAGAAAGGGGTTTTCATGGCTCAGCGAGAATAGCGCATGCCATTCCAGCCCGAACCCTCCTACTCGCATGGTCAGGCCGCCCGAACGGCCATCGTGCTGTGCAACCTGGGCACCCCCGACGAACCCACAGCCCCTGCCCTGCGCCGGTACCTCAGCGAATTCCTGGGGGACCACCGTGTGGTCGAGATCCCCAAAGCAGTCTGGTGGCTGATCCTGCACGGCATCATCTTGCGCGTGCGCCCGAAAAAGTCGGCAGCCAAGTACGCCAGCATCTGGACACCCGAGGGTTCGCCATTGAAGGTGTGGACCGAGAAACAGGCCACCTTGCTGCGAGGCTACCTGGGCGAACGCGGCCACCAGGTCAGCGTGCGCTACGCCATGCGCTACGGCAACCCGTCCATTCCGGCGGTGCTGGACGAACTCAAAAAAGAGGGCATGACGCGCGTGCTCATTCTGTCCGCCTACCCGCAGTACAGCGGTACCACCACCGCCAGCGTGTTCGACGCGGCCGTGCAGTGGGGCATGAAGCGCCGCCACTTGCCCGAATTCCGCTTCGTCAACCGTTATCACGACGACCCGGGCTACATCGAGGCGCTGGCCAAGCGGGTGCGGGCGCACTGGATGCACCACGGGCAGGCCGAGCAGCTCGTCATGAGCTTCCATGGCGTGCCCGAGCGCACCCTGACACTGGGCGACCCTTACCACTGTGAGTGCCACAAGACCGCGCGCCTGCTGGCTGAACGGCTGGGTCTGCCCAAGGACCGCTACAAGCTCACATTCCAGTCGCGCTTCGGCAAAGCCAAGTGGCTGGAGCCCTACACCGAGCCCACGCTGATCGCCATGGGCAAACAAGGCGTCAAAACGGTGGATGTAATCTGCCCGGGTTTCACCAGCGACTGCCTGGAAACGCTGGAAGAAATCCGCATGGAAGCCCGCGAAGCCTTTCTGCATGCGGGTGGTGAACAGTTTCACTACATCGACTGCCTCAACGACAGCCCCGACTGGATCCGGGCGCTGGCCGATCTGACCGAGCGGCACCTGCAGGGTTGGCCAACGAAACAGGCCGACGACCCCATGGCACTCAAGGACAGCCGCGAGCGTGCACTGGCGTTGGGCGCCAAGGATTGAGCGCACCTCGCTCCGTCCAACCCACTCAACGCCGGCGCTGTTCAGTGCCCGATCGGCAAAGGACGCTCGCCAGACGCAGCGCCCTGTTCCAGCAAGGCATGCAACTCGGCAGGCTGGACCTGCCCGTCCGCTAGGAAGCGCTGCACCAGATCCAGCTGTTCGGGCACATTGAGCGCTGGCGCGTGTCCACAACCTGCAATGGTGATCACCAGCGCACGCGGGCCTCGGTCGCGCATGGCCTCGGCGGTGTCTGACAGCAGCAGATCGGATTCGGCACCGCGCAGGCACAGCACCGGCACATCGATGCGGTCGTAGGTGTCCCACAGGTCGTAATCGGCCGGGTGGTGCACGAACTGCTGCACCATGGCGGGGTCGTAGTGAGGCGTCACACGGCCGTCGGGCAGGCGGCGGGCAGAACTTTCGGTGAGCAGGATCCATTGCGCATCGGTGAGGAAGCCGTAAGGCTTGTACACGGTGCGAAAGTACTGCTCCAGCTCACCCACTGTGGCAAACGCGGCCGGATGCCCGGCATAACTGCGGATACGCTCCACCGCTGCCTCGGCCAGTTTGGGGCCAATGTCGTTGAGCACCAGTCGCTGGATGCGACCATGCAAGAGGCCAGCGGCGCACACCATGCCGATGGCGCCGCCCATCGACGTGCCCACCCATAAAAATCGCTCCAGCTTCAACTGGTCCACCAGGGCCGTGGCAATGCGGGCGTAGAAATCCAGACAGTATTCGGCTTGCGGGTCCGGGCTCCACTGGCTCAGCCCGCGCCCGATGGTATCGGGACAGATCACCCGGTAACCCAGTGCGGTGAGATGGGCCGCCAACGGGTCCATGTCGCGCCCGGTACGTGCCAGGCCGTGCCAGGCCACCACGGTCGATCCGTTGGGGGTGGCGGGCGCCCAGTCCATGAAGTGGATTTCGCGGCCTTCGCACGCAAGGTAGCGCGATTGGACAATGGCTGATGTGGTCATGTGAACCTGCTGTGTTGTTCAAGAGCGCCGAGCGATCGGTTGGGTCGGGCTACCGGTACCACCATCGGTGGGTGCTTGCGACGAACGCAGCGCTCTGGCGGTTCGCTCCCTCAACCGGCCCACGATGCCCGTGGGAAAGTGGTACACCGACAGCACGAACAGCACGCCCATCCACAGCAGCCACCGATCCGGGGTGAGCAATGCGGGCAGCAGCGGGATGCCCTCGGTCGCGTTGCCCGCCACACGCAGCAGATCCTGCAAGTAGCTTTGCGCCAGCACAAACAGCACGCTACCAATCACCGCGCCGTACATCGTGCCCATGCCACCGATCACGACGATGAGCAGGATGTCCAGCATGATCTCGAACGAGAGAGAGGTGTCCGGCCCGTTGTAGCGAAGCCAGATCGCCAGCAGACACCCTGCCAGCGTGGCAAAGCTGGCCGACAGCACGTTGGACAGCGTGCGGTAGATCACCGTGCGGTACCCCAGCGCCTCGGCGCGGAAGTCGTTTTCGCGGATGGCCTGCAGCACGCGCCCGAACGGCGAGTTCACGATGCGCAGCAGCGTGAGGAAGATGGCGGTCACGGAAACGAAGATCAGGTAGTAGCTGATGAAGCGCCCGTTCAGATCCACCTCGCCCAGCGGTGTGAGCAAAGGCTCCTCGCGCAGGGAGAAGCCAGGCTGCAGCAACTCGGGCACACGGAATGTGAGCCCATCTTCGCCACCGGTGAAGTCAGAGAGCTGAGAAGCCAGCGTGAGAAAGGCCGTGGCCACCGCCAGGGTGATCATGGCAAAAAAGATGGCCTTGACCCGCAGCGAGAACAGCCCGATCACCAGCGACAGCACCAACGACACCACCAGTGCCGCGAGCACACCAGTGAGCAGCGCGGTCCATGTCGGTGAATCGGCCGCGCTGAGCGAAATGGCCACGCCATAGGCGCCAATGCCAAAGAACATGGTGTGGGCAAAACTCACGATGCCGGTGTAGCCCAGCAACAGATCAAAGCTCGCCACCAGCGCAATGAAGATCAGCACCTTGGCCGCCACGTTCAGCGCCTTCACACCCGGAAAAAGGAACGGCGCAAACGCCAGACCCAGGAACAGCACCACCAGCAGCGCCACCAGCCAGCGGCTGCGCGGAAGGTCGTTGGAAAGCAATCTACTCAACATGAAAAGCCTCTTGGATATGGATGCCAACCCGCGTCGAACGCGAACCCGCCATCCAGCAGCAGCCGAAGATCCGGCTCCGCCGGTCCAAGGGCTGCGCCCCCTGGGGGGTGACGCCGAAGGCGGCGCGGGGGGGTGTCATCGACTCGTGACGGGATACACACCCTGCGGCCGCCACAACAAAATGGCGACCATCAGCGCGATGTTGGAAAACAGCGCCACCTTGGGCACCAGAAAGCCGGTGTAGTTGGCCATCAGGCCCACCAGCAAGGCGCCAATGAGCGCACCCAGCGTGGAGCCCAGGCCACCGATGATGATGACGATGAAGATCAGCACGTTGACCTGGTGGCCCATCTGCGGAATCACCGACTCCTGGTACAGACCCCACATCACGCCGCCCAGGCCGGCCAGCGCCGATCCCACCACAAACACGCCCACGAACAGGCGCTTGATGCGGTAGCCCAGGGACTCGACCATTTCGCGATCCTGCACGCCGGCACGGATCAGCAAACCCACCTTGGTGCTGTTGAGCGTCCACACCATGGCGGCAAACACCGCAGCGCCCACGATCACGGCCAGCAGCCGGTACTTGGCCACGGCCGCGTCGCCCAGCAGGATGGAGCCGCGCAGCGCTTCGGGCAGGGGCAGCGGAATCTGCTCAGGCCCCCAGAACACCTTGATGAGTTCTTCGCCAATAATCATGCCGCCCATGGTGATCAGGATCTGCTTGAGGTGCATGCCGTACACCGGGCGGATGATGAAGCGCTCGAACACCAGCCCGATGGCACCCGCCACCGCCATGGCCACCAGCATGGCAGGGAACAGCGCCATGAGGTTGAGCCAGAGGCTGTCACTGGTGGTGAAGCCGCCCATGGTGCCCAGCACCGTGGTGGCCACAAAGGCGCCCAGCGCAATGAACACGCCGTGGCCGAAGTTCAGCACGTCCATCAGGCCAAACACCAGCGTCAGGCCGGAAGCAATGATGAAGACGATCATGCCCATGGCCAGCCCCGCCACCGTGAGCGTGAGCCAGGTGGAAGGGCTGCCGGTGAGCGGCAGCGCAATGAGTGCCAGCGCCGGCACCAGTGCCATGGGCTTCCAGTCGAGTTCCTTGAGTTGAATCACGCGATGTCTCCCGATTCGTCGGCATGCAGGGGAATACGTTTCCCTGGGTTCATTGGTGTGCTCCCAGGCTCAGGCCCAGCAGCCTGGCCTGCAGCGCTTCGTCGGCAGCCAGCTCGGCCATAGACCCGCTGTGCACCACGCGGCCGTCGTCCATCACGGCCACCGAATCGCCGAGCTGGCGGGCGAAGTTGAAGTTCTGCTCCACCAGCAGAATGGTCGTGTTCGCCGCCTTGAGCTGGCGAAACGCCTCGATCATGTTCTGGATGATCGCGGGCGCCAGGCCCTTGCTGGGCTCGTCGATCAGCAGCAGCTTGCGCGGCTCGATGATGGCGCGCGACACTGCCAGCATCTGCTTCTGCCCGCCGCTGAGCTTGCCCGCAGGGTGCAGCCAGAACTTCTTCATGGCGGGGAACAGGCCAAAGATCCACTCCAGCCGATCGGTGTCGATGTCGTCGAGCTTGCGTGCGCCACGGGCGGCCAGCAGCATGTTCTCGCGCACGGACAGGTCAGAGAAGATGCCCATGCTTTCCGGTACATAGGCCACGCCCGACTGGGCGATTTCAGGCGTGGGTTTCTGCGTGATGTCCTGCCCGTCCAGCGTGACGCTGCCCTGGCTGGCATGCCACAGGCCCATGATGGTGCGCAGCGTGGTGGTCTTGCCGGCACCGTTGCGGCCGAGCAGCATGGTGAGCTGGTTGGCGGGCACCACGAGGTCCACGCCGTGGAGGATGTGGTAAGCCCCGATGTGGGTGTGAACACCCCTCAGGCTCAAAAGATTGCTCATGCCGGCACCCTCACCCCTGCCCTCTCCCGCAAGCGGGAGAGGGGGAAATGCACGGGACTCTGGCTCCCTCTCCCGCTTGCGGGAGAGGGTTGGGGTGAGGGCTGTTTCATGCGGTCGCTTCCTCTTCAGGGTTGATGCCGAGGTAGGCCTGCTGCACCACCGGCGACGCGATCACCGCGGCAGGTTCGCCGTCGGCCACGAGTTCGCCGTTGTGCAGCACGATGATGCGGTCCGAGAGTTCGCGCACCACGTCCATCTTGTGTTCCACCAGCAGGATGGTCTTGGTCTTGTCGGCCTTGAGGCTGCGGATCAGGTTCAGGATCACGGGCGCCTCGTCCACGCTCATGCCGGCCGTGGGTTCATCAAACATGAACACCTGCGGCTCCAGCGCCATGAGAATGCCCACCTCCAGCTTGCGCTGGTCGCCATGCGGCAGGCTGGAAGCCAGGGCATCGCGTCGATCCGACAGAGCCACCGCCGCCAGCACCTCGTCTGCTTTCTCGGTCAGATCGCGCCGGTCGCTCCAGATGCGCCACAAGTTCAGACCCGCACCCGCCCTCGCCTGCACCGCCAGCCGCACGTTCTCCCGCACGGTAAGGTTGGGAAACAGGTTGGTGAGCTGAAACGCCCGGCCCAGACCGGCCTGTGCACGCGCAGGCGCGCCCAAGGCGGAGATGTCCTTGCCACCCAGCATCACGCTGCCGGCGCTGGCCTTGATCTGCCCTGAAATCAGGTTGAAGTAGGTCGTCTTGCCCGCGCCATTGGGGCCCACGATGGCGGTCAGCGTGCCGGGCTCGAAAGCACAGGTCACGTTGTTGACCGCCACGTGGCCGCCGAAGCGCACGGTCAGGTTCTGGGTGGATAACAAGCTCATGGTCTCCTTGGAGGGATGGTTTGGCTCAGCAGGTGCCGATCACGTAGTAATTGGTGCCCGTCATTTTCAAGGTGCGGGTGGTGAAGACGTTCCACAGGCCCATGTTCTGGTTGGACCCGTTGGCATAGGTGTACCCCCCCGCCACATAGGCACGTCCCGCCGTGGTGTGTGCGTAGTTGCTGGCCGTGTAGCAGGTGGCCGGCGGTGGCGCGCTGCCGGTGGTGGTGCCGGTGGCGGCCGCCGACACGGCGCCCTCGATGCCGTTTTCATCAGCCGCACGAACCGTCCAGCTGTACTGTGTGGCTGCGGCCAGGCCGGTGTCGGTGAAGCTGGTGCCGGTCACCGGCAGCGCGTTGGTCTTGTTGGCGTTGCGGTAGACGTTGTAGCTGTCGGCTCCGCTCACTGCGTTCCAGGTCACCGTCATGCTGGTGTTGGTGGGGTTGGAGGTGGTCACGCCAGTGGGTGCTGGCAGGGCCGGTGTGCCGCCGCCGGAGCCCGTGCCGGAAGACACGCGGTCCACCATGGCCTTGATGGCAGCCATCTGCGTGCCGGCCTTCTGAGCGAAGTTGCCGCCGTACCAGCCGATCCAGTCCCAGCAAGCGTTGGGGTTGGCCAGCGAGCCACTGGCCGCTGTGCTGCGGCTGGTGTTGTCGGTTTTGGTCTGCGGGAACAGCACGATGATGCTGTTGGTGTCGGCCCAGCGGCTGTAGCCCGTGTTCTTGACGAACTTGTCGCCGATCTTGTCGGTGCTCTGCTGGCAGCCGTGCAATGCCACGTGCACCTTGCACTGGCTGCCGCTGGCACAGTTCGCCGGCACGTAAGCCCAGCCGGTCGAAGCCATGCCCGGGTTGGTGGTGAACTGCGTCTGGTTGAACTCGATGTAGTTGCCCGCCGCTGGCGCGTTGTTGCGCGGGTTCAAGGTGCCGTAGAACTTCTGCAGAACCGCCTTGGCGCCGTCGTAACTGCAGTTGCTGATGTAGGGCGAGGCGGCACTGCCGCAGCCGTTGTTCCCGGTGCTGTCAAAGTCCGTGGGGAAGGTGTGGGCCGCGCCGCTGCGCACCACATGCTCCAGGTTGGCCGCGGGCACGCCGTTGTTGGTGTACTGCGTCTTGAGCGCGGTGGTGGGGTTCTGACCCACGGTGGTGTCACTGGTGCCGATGAACAGGTACACCTTCTGCCCCGCGATGTTCGACTTGTTGTCGATGGCCCCGCTGGCGCTCCAGGTGTCGATGCGGTTCTGCATGTTCGCCAAAGCCGTGCTGGAGATGCTGGCGTTGTACATGCACGAGGTGTAGTTGCTCAGGCCCGCACACATGTACGGCCCGGCGGCAAAAACGCCCACACCCTTGAACAGCGAGGAATAAGCAACCCCCAGCTGGTTGGCCATGAAGCCGCCAGAAGACAGGCCGGATACCGTGGTCTGGTTGGTGTCCACGTTGTAGGCAGGCAGGTTGATGGCCGCGAATGCGGTGCTGGCAGAAATCGCAGAGAGCGTGGCAAAAACGGCAAGCGAACGAAGCGGCTGGAAGCTCATGGGTTTGTCTCCTGGGGTGTTCAAGAGCGGGTCTTTTCGGGCGAAACCTCTCCTGCCCCTGTGTCTCCAGGGGTTCCTTGGCGATCAGAAATGAGCTGGTCGGAGCGCAATGCACCCTTCCAGGAACACGGCGGAACCGGCTCTGCCGGGCCGCTCGTGTTGTCCCCCTTTCAGGGGGAAGCCGCCTCAGCGGCGCAGGGGGTCAAGCGCTTTCAGCGCTTGTTCCGAATGGGAACGTCCATGTCTTCAGGCTTGATCTCGCGCACCAGTTCCGGCACGCCCCACGCGAACGCCGGGTCGACCTTGATCTTGAAGTGATACATGCTCTGCATGGCCTGGTGGTCTTCCTTGCGGAAGGTCATGGTGCCCTTGGGCGTGTCGAAGCTCATGCCTTCCATGGTCTGGATGAGCTTGTTGGTGTTGGTGTCGCCACCGGTCTTCTTCAGCGCAGTGACCACCGCCATGGCGGCAGAGAAACCGCCGGCGGTGAAGAAGTCGGGCGGTGCCTTGAACTGCTTGTAGTGTTCGGCCACCATGGCGTCGTTCACCGGATTCTTGGGCAGGCCGAAGTAGTAGTAGCTCGCGCCCTCCATGCCCGGGAACTGCTTGTACGCCGTCATCGCGGGTAGGATGTTGCCGCCCGTGGCGATCTCAATGTTGTAGCGCTTGAGATCCAGATCGGCGATCTTGAACGGATTACCCGCACCGGCCCAGATGATGAAGATCACCTTGCGACCGGGCTGATCCTTGAGCTTGTCAATCAGGCGCTGGGCACCGGCGGTGAAGTCGGTGGTGTTGGTGGGCAGGTACTCCTCGTGCACCAGCTTGGCGTTCTTGATGGCGTCCTTGAAGGCCTTTACGCCGTCGCGGCCGAAGGCGTAGTCCTGCGCCAGGGTGGCGATGGTGGTGCCGGCCTTGTCCAGCGCCACGGCATTGGAAATGGCGTCCTGGCTGCTGTTGCGGCCGGTGCGGAAGATGTACTTGTTCCACTTGTCGCCGGTGATGGAGTCGGCCACGGCGGGCTCCACCAGCAAAATCTTCTTGTATTCCTCGGCCACCGGCAGCATGGCCAATGCCACGCCGGAGCCGGTCGGGCCAATGGCGATGTCGGCCTTGTCGTCGGCATAGGCGGCGGCCAGTTGGGCCTTACCCACATCGGGCTTGAACTGGCTGTCTTTCTCGATCACCACCAGCTTCTTGCCATTGACCATCATCGTGCCCTGGGTGGCGTAGCTCAACCCCATCATCAGCCCAGTGTGCGTCTGCTTGGCATAGGCCTCCAGCGGGCCGGTCTTGTCGTACACGTGGGCAATGCGGATTTCGCCTTTGCTGGCCTGAGCCGTGGCAACGGAAGCAGCAAGGGAAGCGGCGCAGGCGAGTGCGATGACCGCCAGACGGCGGGTGGGGTTTGTCATGTCTTGTCTCCTGTTGGAATGGAAGCACAGCGCGATGCGCCGTGCCTTTTCATTGCAGGCTTCGTGCCAACAGACAAGTTGTTTGATTTTGTTCAGATTTTTTACGCCTACTCCAATGCAACGTCTGAAATTCAGACAAATCAGTCAAGAAAATATGTCTAAAAACAAGACACATGACTGAAATTCAGACATCTACAGCATTGCTTGTAAGCGATCGTACAGACTGGCTCGCGAGATGCCCAGCAATCTTGCAGCCGCGGCGCGATTGCCGTCGGTGCGCGCGAGCGCTTCGCGAATGGCCCTGCGCTCCAGTTCGGCGATCTGTTCGGGCAGCGGCCGGAACGCCGACCCCGGCTCCGGTAACGCTGGCGCAGACGACGACACCGCCATCGGCTCCATGAGGGTCAGGCCAGCCTCGGCCAGCACCGCGCCCACCTGTGCGGCCTCGATGTGGTGGGTGTCGCTGCGCAGGGCCAGCTGTTCGAGCACGTTGCGCAATTCGCGGATGTTGCCGCGCCAGACCTGCGCTGCCAGCAATGCCTGCGCGTCAGCGGTCAGCTCCAGTTGTGGCCCGCCACCTCTGGCGGCAATGTCCTCGCACAAGGCCTCGATCAGCAGATGGATGTCGCCTCGGCGTTCACGCAGGGGCGGCACGCGAATGGGCAAAACGTTGAGACGGTAATAGAGGTCCTCGCGAAAATCGCCGTCGCGCACCATCTGCTGAAGATCGCGAGAAGTGGCTGCCACCACCCGCACGTCAAACCGTACGATCTTGTTGGAGCCCAGCGGCTCGATCTCGCCCTCCTGCAGCGCGCGCAGCAGTTTCACCTGCACCGATGGTGGCATGTCACCCAGTTCGTCCAGAAACAGGGTGCCTCCATCGGCCAGCTTGAATTTCCCGTCCCTGCCCTTCTTGTCGGCCCCCGTAAACGCGCCGGGCGCCACACCAAAAAATTCGGCCTCCAGCAAGGTGTCGGGCACGGCCGCCATGTTCACGCTCACAAAGGGTCGACCGGCCCGGGGCGATGCTGCATGAATGGCATGCGCGAGCAACTCCTTGCCCGTGCCGGTCTCCCCCAGCAGCAACACGGGGCTTGCCGACAGCGCCGCCCGTCTCGCCTGGCGCTTGACCTCCAGCGCGCCCGGGCTGCTCCCCACGAAACTGGCAAAGGTGTACTTGGTGCGACGCTGATTGGCGAGTTCGCGCCTTGCGTCGTTCAGGTCCTGCTCCAGGCGGGCGAACTTGGTGATCAGCGGCTGCAGCGTGGTCTCCGGGTGGTCAAACAGCACGATGCCCAGCACGCCGATCACCTCTCCCGCTTCGTCGCGCAGGGGAATCCGGCTCACCACGAAGGTGCCGGCCTTGTTGCTCAACAGGTCGATCAGGATGGGTTTTCCCGTGGCCAGCACCTGATGCATCTGGGTGTTCTGCACCACGCTGGAAACCTGATGCCCGACAAAATCCTCTTCGCGTTCAAAACCCAGGGCCGGCAGAAAGCGGCGGTACTGGTCGTTGATCCACACCACCCGTGCATTGCGGTCCACCAGCATCATGCCCTCGCTGGCGTTGGCAAACAGGTCGAACATGGACCGGGCGGCCAGCTCAAGAATGCTTTGCGCGTCGCGCGGCAGACGGTCGTCTTGGGTCATGCCCGGCATGTTACCTTTCGGTCGTGTTCACCAGCTGACCTCAAGCACGATGCCTGTTCACCCCGGCTCCGCCACCCCGTCCGTTCGCGTCCGTCTCGATAAATGGCTCTGGGCGGCCCGCTTCTACAAGACCCGCGCGCTCAGCGCCGATGAAATCGACAAAGGCCGGGTTCAGGTCAATGGCCAGGCGGCCAAACCGTCGCGAGAAGTGCGCACGGGCGACACGATCGAGCTTCGCCATTCAGACGGAACGAGGACCATCGTGGTTCGCGGCGTCAGTGGCGTGCGTGGCCCGGCCCCCGTGGCGGCCTTGCTCTTTGAAGAAACCGCTGCATCCATCGCACGGCGCGCAGAGAACGCCGAGCGACGTCGCCTGGCACCCGAACCCGCGCATTCACAGCCGCTTGGGCGCCCCACCAAACGCGACCGGCGCGACATCGATCAACTGCGTGACCGGCGTGACCGCCCCGGCGCAGCACCCTGGAACGACCGGTGGAGCGCATCCGTGGACGATTGAGCAAGCCCAGTCGCCGTCAGGAACGGCATCAGTTCTTGCGCAGCCCCAGCCACACCACCGTGGCCACCACCACCAGCCCCCCCAGCACCTGCACCGGTGCAATCGCCTGCCCCAGAATGGCCCAGGCCAGCACCAGCGCAAAAATCGGCTCGATGTTCATGATGGCCGAATTGCCCACCACACCCAGACGCGGGAGCACGGTGAACATGATGGTGAAGGCCGTTCCGTACAACACCGTCAGGCCCACCAGCCCCCACCACCCTGCCAGGGCCTGTGGCAGCTGAAAGCCGCCCTGGGAGGCCACGCCGGCCAGGGCCAGCACCGCCACGATGCCCATGGTGCTCGCCGTGCGCAAGCGCCCGTCCAGATCACCGGTCTCGTGCTGGGTAAGCACCAGCGCCAGGCCAAACGTGGCCGCCGCGGTCAGGGCGAACGCCACGCCTGCACCGATCTGCTGCCACTGTCCTGACGCACCCAGGCCGGATGAGGCACCCAGGACATCAAGTGCGAGCGCCAGACCGAACAGCATCACCGGCATGGCGCGCACCAGGCTGGGTGGCGGCTTCTGGCCGTACACCACACGGGCCCACAAGGCGGTCCACAGCGGGTAGGTGTTGAAGGCCAGAAGCGCAATGGCCACGGGCAGACGGGCCACGGCCGAATACAGACACAGACTCTGAATGCCCACCAGCAACCCCATGGCAGGCAGGGCGCGGCGATGGCGTGCGGTCAACTGAAAAGGCACCTTGTAGATTCGCAGCAGCGCCACCACCACCAAGGCCGTGACGGCACTTCGAAACGTCACCGCCGTGGCCACATCGACGCCATGATCGAAGGCGATCCGCGCGGCCACATGATTCGCGCCCATCATGAAGGCGATGAGCAGCAAGATCGCGAAGGCGGTGCCCGAAAGGGCCATCAAGGGTGGCGGGGTGCGCATGGGTGGAAGGGTTCTGATGGCAAGCGAAAAAGTGTTGGCACCGACAAGAAGCAAAGCCTTGAAAACGCCCAAGAAAAAAGCCTAAGTGAACAAGTCACTTAGGCTTCAGTCTGGCGGAGCGAGAGGGATTCGAACCCTCGATGAGGCTCTACACCCCATACTCCCTTAGCAGGGGAGCACCTTCGGCCACTCGGTCATCGCTCCGAAGCTGCGTATTATGCCTCATCTACCGAGGCCATCACGCAGCAGGTATCAGCCCGAAATCGTGTCGGCGGTCTGGTCCAGATCGAACTCGCGGTGCAGAGCGCGGACCGCCAGCTCCATGTACTTCTCGTCGATGACCACGGAGGTCTTGATCTCTGAAGTAGAGATCATCTGGATGTTGATGCGTTCCTCGCTCAGGCACTTGAACATGCGGCTGGCCACGCCCACATGGCTGCGCATGCCGATGCCCACGATGCTCACCTTGCAGATCTTCGCGTCACCCACCACCTCGGCAGCGCCCAGCGCCGGCACCACTTTGGCTTTGAGCAGGTCGAGTGCCTTCTGGTAGTCGTTGCGGTGCACAGTGAAACTGAAGTCGGTCAGCCCGCCCTTGCTCAGGTTCTGGATGATCACGTCCACCTCGATGTTGGCCTCTGCCACCGCGCCAAGAATCTGGTAGGCGATGCCCGGGGTGTCGGGCACGCCCAGCACCGAAATCTTGGCTTCGTCGCGGTTGAACGCAATGCCGGAAACAACGGCTTGTTCCATGTCTTCGTCTTCCTCAAAAGTGATCAGGGTGCCGGAGGCGGCCTCTTCGGTCAGGTCGATGTCCCAGGGCGTGAAGCTGGAGAGCACGCGCAGGGGCACCTTGTACTTGCCCGCGAACTCCACTGAGCGGATCTGCAGCACCTTGGAACCCATGCTGGCCATCTCGAGCATTTCCTCGAAGCTCACGCGCGCCAGGCGGCGCGCTTCGGGAACCACGCGCGGGTCGGTGGTGTAGACACCGTCCACATCGGTGTAGATCAGGCATTCTGCGGCCTTGAGGGCTGCGGCCACGGCCACGGCCGAGGTGTCGCTGCCGCCACGCCCCAGCGTGGTGATGTTGCCGTCCGGGTCAATGCCCTGAAAGCCGGTGACGATCACCACCTTGCCCGCATCCAGATCGCCACGCACGCGCTGATCGTCAATGGATTCGATGCGGGCCTTGGTGAAGGCGCTGTTGGTTTTGATGGGCACCTGCCATCCGGCGTAGCTCACCGCTTCCAGACCCTCGGCCTGCAACGCAATCGCCAGCAAGGCCGATGAAGCCTGCTCACCGGTGGCGGCCAGCATGTCCAGCTCGCGGTCGTGAGCGGCGTTGGTCTGGCCGGGGGCAAGTTCCTTGGCCAGCCCCAGCAGGCGGTTGGTTTCACCGCTCATGGCGCTGGGCACCACCACCATCTGGTGGCCGGCGCGGTGCCATTTGGCCACGCGGCGAGCCACATTGCGAATGCGTTCGGTCGACCCCATGGAGGTGCCACCGTACTTGTGAACGATCAATGCCATTGCGTGTGTCGGGAAGATGCTCGGAGGTGCAACCCGCTGCGCCTGGGACCCAGACGGCTCGGGCCGCGCCTGGCGCGCGGTCGGACAAAGCCTTTGATTATATCGACGGCCGGTAAACCAGCCGATCGCCTGATCGGCACACGAACCCATTGGCCACCTTTAACCAGATGGAATGGCCGCGCGTGGTGCAGCAGCCCACCTGGTCGAGCAGCTCACCCAGTTGCGCCGCACTGGGCGCCACCTGGGCGCTGGTTCGCAACCAGTAGCGCACCACGTTGGCCTGGCGCTCCCTCGCAAGCGTTTGTAGGGCAGCGATGGAAGGAGGCGACCCCACCCGCTCCAGATCCAGTCGGGCAAGATCTTCCAGCAGACTCTGCGCTTGTGCGGCATGCCGGGCGCTGCGCAACAACATGGGTCTGTACCCGGGGAAACACCGCTCCCAGGCGGGCGACAGCACCGCTCGAATCCGGTTGCGCGTGTACCGCTCGTCGGCGTTGGTGGGATCGGTCACGAAAGCCACGGATTGCGACGTCACGTAGGCGCGCAGGGTGGCGCCTGGCAGGTCAAGAAAAGGCCTGCCGAAGCACATGCCGTGCCTCATGAAGCGGCCGGGCATGGCCGCCAACCCGGGCAAACCGGCACCACGGCTCAGCGCGAGCAGCAAGGTTTCAACCTGATCGTCTGCGTGTTGCCCCAGCAGGACGCAGGCGGCCCCCGCCTGTTGTGCGAGCTGGGCCAATGCGCCATAGCGCGCGATCCGCGCAGCGTCTTCCGGGCTTTGTCCAGGCGAAGGCGTGGCATCCAGCCGGGCCGAATGCAGCTCGATGCCAAGCGAGGCGCAGAGTGCCTGGGCACGCGCTTCAAAGTCATCGGCGGCGGCCTGCAAGCCATGGTGCACATGCAAGGCCACCACCCTGCCCCGCCACTGCCGCTGCACGGCCAACAGCAGGGCGGTGGAATCGGCCCCCGCACTGTAGGCCACGGCCATACAAGGGGCTTCTTCGCCAGCGCGGTTGTCGGTTCTGAGAAACTGCCCGCACCAATCGCCCACCGCCTTTTCGCAGGCGTCGGGTGGCGCAGGCCGGGCGATCACCTCAGAGGCTGAGAGTTTTTTGGGCGTGTCCGAGCAACGCGCCAAAACGTGCCCGATCAAGGCGCAAAGCACAGCCATAGCTCGTTCTATGGCGCGCGTTTGCAGAGACTAGCGGGTGCGTTTTGGGGTGGTGAGCGGACATGAGCAAAAGACTCTCAGTCTCTCAGCGCTTGTCGTTTTTGCTGTCGACCTTGGTGTCCGTGTAGCGGCCGTAGCTGTTGAGGCGCGCATAGCGTCGATCCACCAGCTCTTTCACCTTGAGATCGGCCAGCTGGCGCCAGGCATCGCCCAGCGCGCGCTTGAGGAAGGCGGCCATCTGCTTGTGATCGCGATGCGCCCCGCCCACGGGCTCGTTCACGATCTTGTCGACCAGCCCCAATGCCTTGAGGCGGTGCGCCGTGATGCCCAGCGCATCAGCCGCATCGCTGGCACGGTCGCTGGTTTTCCAGAGGATGGACGCACAGCCTTCAGGGCTGATCACGGAGTACACCGAGTACTGCAGCATCAGCACCTGATCGGCCACCGAGATGGCCAGCGCACCGCCGGAACCACCTTCACCAATGATGGTGGAGATGATGGGCACTTCCAGCTGGGCCATTTCAAAGATGTTGCGCCCGATCGCCTCCGACTGGCCCCGCTCTTCGGCGTCAATGCCCGGGTAGGCACCGGGCGTGTCCACGAAAGTGAACACAGGCAGCTTGAATTTTTCGGCCAGCTTCATCAGCCGCAAGGCCTTGCGGTAGCCCTCGGGCTTGGTCATGCCGAAGTTGCGCAGCCCGCGCTCCTTGGTATCGCGGCCTTTCTGGTGGCCGAGCACCATGCAGGGTTGCCCATTGAAGCGGGCCAGGCCGCCCACGATGCTCAGGTCGTCTGAAAAATGGCGGTCGCCGTGCAGTTCGACGAAGTGCGTGAAGATGTCGCGCACATAGTCCAGCGTGTAAGGGCGGTCCGCATGCCGGGCGATCTTCGTGATCTGCCAAGGCGACAGCGTGCTGTAGATGTCCTTGGTGAGCTGCAGGCTTTTGTTGGAAAGCTGTTCGATCTCCGCAGAGATGTCCACGGCCGATTCGGTCTGCACATACCGGAGTTCTTCAATTTTTCCTTCGAGTTCGGCAATGGGCTGCTCAAAATCGAGAAAGTTCTTTTTGGCCAAGGTTCACTCCTGTGGTCTTGTGATGGTCCGCAGCCCACATGCGAAGGAATTGGGCATCCTGTGGGGCGGGAGTCTGCGACAACGACGTCTTTTGATCAATACGCGACCGGGGCCGGGTCCAGCGAGCGCCAAATATACCAAGTCGCCACGCTGCAATAGGGTGCCCAGTTGGCCGCCACTTCACGTATTTCGCTGCGACTGACAGGCTCTCCTGAAAAATAGCAGCGGCTGATGCCCGTTTGAAGCCCGACATCGTCCAAGGGCAGCACATTGGGACGCATCAGGTGAAAGATCAGGAACATCTCCGCCGTCCAGCGGCCGATGCCGCGAATCGCCACCAGCTCGGCGATGATGGCATCGTCGTCCATGTCGGCCCAGGCACCGACGTGCACCTGGTTGTTGGCAAAGTGAAGCGCCAGGTCGACGAGGTACTCCACCTTGCGGGCAGACAGACCGGCTGCGCGCATGTCGTCCACCTTGAGCTTGAGCACCTGCGCCGGCACCATCTTCTTGGGCAGGGCTTCAAAACGGTCCCACACCGCTTGGGCGGCCTTGACGGAGATTTGCTGGCCCACGATGCTGCGCGCCAGCGTGACGAACGCGTCGCCGCGCGACTGCAGGCACACACCACCGTGCTGTGGAATCAGTTTTTTCATCACCCGGTCGCGCTTGATCAGATGGCGACAGGCCTCGACCCAGTACTCAGGCGCGTCCTGCAGCGGTACCGGCATGGCCACCGGCGCCATCAGGACCGCTCCCAAGTGGTGCCGGCAGGGCCATCCTTGAGCACGATGCCGAGCGCTGCCAGTTCCTGACGGATGCGATCGGCTTCTGCGAAGTTTTTGGCCTGCTTGGCGGCGGCCCGCTGCTGAATCAAGGACCGCACCGCTTCGTCAGACGGACCTTCTTGTGCACGGACACCACCCGACTGCAGATAGCTCGCCGGGTCGACCTGAAGGAGACCCAATGTGCCACCCAGTGCACACAGCAGTGCCGCACTGGCCGCATCCTTGTGGCGGTTGACTTCGCTGGCCAGATCAAACAACACGGACACCGCCTCCGGCGTCCCGAAATCTTCATCCATGGCCGCCTTGAAGCGCTGCGCGTGCGGCTGCTGCCAGTCAATGGCATCCACCGAGAGCTTGTTGAACGGGACCAGACTGAGTGCGGTGTACAAACGTTTGAGCGACGAACGCGCATCGTCCAGATGCACATCGCTGTAGTTCAGTGCACTGCGGTAGTGGGCCCGCAAGATGAAGAAACGCACCGTCTCCGGGTCGTATTTGACCAGCACCTCGCGGATGGTGAAGAAGTTGCCGAGGCTCTTGGACATCTTCTCGTTGTCCACCCGCACAAAGCCGTTGTGCACCCAGAACCTGGCCAGTGGCTTGCCGTTGGCACCCTCGCTCTGCGCAATTTCATTCTCGTGATGAGGAAACTGCAGGTCGGCGCCTCCGCCATGGATATCGAAGGTTTCGCCGAGCGTGGCACTGCACATGGCAGAGCACTCAATGTGCCAGCCGGGCCGCCCCGGGCCGAAAGCGCTCTCCCATTTGGCCTCAGCAGGTTCATCGGGCTTGGCCGATTTCCACAGCACGAAATCCAGTGGATCGGCCTTGTCCTGGGCCACCGCCACCCGTTCACCCGCGCGCAAATCGTCCAGCGACTTGCCCGACAGCTTGCCGTAGCCCTCGAACTTGCGCACCGAAAAGTTCACATCTCCGTTGTCGGCCTGATAGGCCAGCCCCCTGTCCTGCAAGCGGGAGATGAGGCTCAGCATCTGCGGGATGTACTCGGTGGCGCGGGGCTCCAGTGTCGGGGGCTCGATACCCAAGGCACCGATGTCCTCGTGCATGGCTGCCGTCATTTCGTCCGTCAGCGTGCGCAAGCTGATGCCCCGCTCCAGGGCACGCCGGATGATCTTGTCATCAATGTCGGTGATGTTGCGAACGTACGTGACCCTGTAACCGCTCACCTTCAGCCAGCGCTGAACCACGTCGAACGCCATCATCATCCGCGCATGCCCCACATGGCACAGGTCGTAGATGGTCATGCCGCAAACGTACATGCGCACGTGCCCGGGTTCGATGGGCTGGAAATCTTCCAGCCGTCGCGATAGCGAGTTGTAGATTCTTAAAGTCATGGGAGGGAAAAGAGGGGGGAGCATCTGTTGCGCCAGGCAAACGACCCGCATGGCCATTGCTTCAGCCCGAGTGTTGCATTACCGCTTGCCCTCCCCCGGAGTCACCGGGCGGGCAAGGGTCGAACACCGACACCCCTCAGATACAATGCGCCAGTATAGCCAGCCCGGCGCTGTGCCAGTGTGTCCATCGGGCCTGATGATCGTTGATCCAGGGTCCTGTTGCATGGCCAGTTCATATCCAGTCAGCCCCTGAGGTCTCATGTTCCATTCGACGAAATCTCCGTTTTTTCAGAACCATGAGGCAGGCCCGGCCACCCCCGGTGGCATGCGCTCCAGCCTGCGCCGGTTGGCCGTGTCGCTGGCGGTTTCAGCGGCACTCGGCAGCACAGCTGTGATGGCCCAGGCAGACCCGTACGCCGACGTCAATCGGCTTGTGCGTGCTGGGCAACTGAACGAAGCCCTTGCCAAGACCGACCAGTACCTGGCCACCAAGCCTGCCGACCCGCAGATGCGTTTCCTCAAGGGCGTGATCCTGACGGAATCCGGCAAGACCAGCGAAGCCATTGCCGCATTTCTCAGCCTGACCCAGGACTATCCGGAGCTACCAGAGCCCTACAACAACCTCGCCGTGCTGTACGCGGGCCAGAGCCAGTTCGACAAGGCGCGCGCCGCGCTCGAGATGGCCATCAGGACCAACCCCAGCTACGCCACCGCCCACGAGAACCTGGGTGACGTGTACGCCAAGCTGGCCAGCCAGGCCTACAGCAAGGCGCTTCAGCTGGATGCCGGCAACACAGGCGCGGCCCCCAAGCTCAGCCTGATCCGGAGCCTCTTTTCGGCCGATAGCCGCTCCGCCCAGGCCGAGAAGGTGGCTGCAGCACCTGCAACATCTGCGGCACCTCCAGCCCCCGCTGTTGCGGCCGCCCCCGCCACGCCGGTCGCGCCTGCCACGCCTGCCGCTACCGGAGGTGCCGGGCAAGCCGACGTCGAAAGCGCTGTGCAGAAATGGGCACAGGCATGGTCGAACAAGAGCATGCCGGACTACCTCGGGGCCTATGCACCCAGCTTCACGCCGACCGGTGGTCAGGCGCGCAGCGACTGGGAAGCCGAACGGCGCGCGCGCATCGTGCCCCGGCAGCGCATCAATGTTGAAGTCAACGATCTGGACGTGGCAGTCAACGGCGATCGGGCCACCGCGCGGTTCCGGCAGGTCTACACATCAGACACCCTGAACGTCACCAGCCTGAAGACCCTTGACTTGGTCAGGAGCGGAAACCGATGGCTGATCGTCAAGGAATCCACGGGATCCTGATGGCCAGTTCGCGCGCTTCGCAGACTGGCCATGCCAGTCTGCAGCTGCCTGTGCCGGCAGTCACACCGGTCACCGGGCTCAAACGAGGCGGTTCATTGCAACTGGCCATTGGCGCGGCCGCTCTGCTGGGCTTCATGTTCGTGCTGGGCAACAGTGCCCTGTGGTCTGAAGCCGGGTCGTTATTCTCCCGCGCGGGCTCGGAAGACGATGGCGCCACCACACGGGGTGGCCTGGACGCCCTCCCCTCATTCATCGAAAGCGCGCAGGCCAAAGTGGTGAGCACGCCCCTCAGTGCGGTCTCATCTTCCGGCAATGGAATGACTTCCATCAGCTTGACCGACGAGAGCTTCCAGCACGTGCTGCCACTGCTGGGTGAAGCCGAGGCCAGGTTGATCGAGATCTACCAGCGCATTGGCCAGGGCAGGCACAGGGAAGCCTTGCACTTGACCGAAAACCTGGTGACGGCGCACCCGAACTTTCAACTGGCCCAACTGGTTCTGGGTGACCTGCTCACGCTGCAGTCGCATCCCGTTCGTCAGCTGGGCAACGTACCGGACACCACAGCCCTCGCTGCCCGGGAGCAGTTGGCGGCCTTGCGCGACGAGTCCAGCCGCAGGCTGCGTGCGCTCACGGAGCGCCCCCCGGCAGGCACAATGCCCGACCAGATCCTGGCCCTTGGCCCCAGGAGCCGGCATGTCATTGCGGTTGACGCGTCCAGATCGCGTCTTTACCTGTTTGAAAATCTCGCCTCCAGCGAGTCGGCAATGGGTGAGCCACCCACGCCGCAACTGCGCCTGATTGGCGACTTCTATATTTCAGTGGGGCTTTCAGGCATCGAGAAGGTGGTGGAAGGTGATCAGCGCACGCCGCTCGGGGTCTACTACATCACCAGCAACCTCAACCCTGCCAACCTGCCCGACCTCTACGGCGCAGGGGCTCTGCCCATCAACTACCCCAATGCTCTTGATGTGCGCCGGGGCAAGACCGGACACGGCATCTGGCTGCACGGAACACCGCGCGCCCAGTTTGTGCGCGCGCCTCAAGCCTCTGACGGTTGCGTGGTGCTGTCCAACCCGGACCTTCAGCGTTTGCTGGCCACGGTCGCCATTCGCTCAACGCCGGTGATCATTGCCCAGGAGTTGCGATGGGTGAAACCCGATGCGCTGGACCCGGACCGCAAGGCCTTCCATGCCACCCTGGAAGCCTGGCGCAACGCCAAAAGCCTGGGAATGATGGAGGGGTTGAAGCCCTATTACTCTGACCAGTTCCGCAGCGCGGGGCGCAACCCGGATCAATGGTGGGCGCGCGTGGACAGCGAACTCCGCAACAAGGGCGACCGCACCATCCAGCTCAAGGATCTGTCCGTGCTGCGCTGGCGCGACAGTGAAGACACCATGGTGGTCACTTTCGGCGAGGTGGCGGAGGGTCAATCTCGCGGTGTGACCAAGCGCCAGTACTGGGGCCTTGAAAATGGCCAGTGGAAGATTTTTTTTGAAGGACAAGTATGAAACACGTATCGCAGCCCGCTCGCAGGCGCCTTGGCACTCTGGTCATCTCTGGCCTGCTCTCCTTCACCTTGTTGCCCGCGTTGGCCCAATCGCCGTCTGCCGCACCCAAGGTCAAGCTGAGCACCTCGATGGGCGACGTGGTGCTTGAGCTGTACCCCGACAAAGCCCCCAAGACGGTCGAGAATTTCCTGCAGTATGTGCGAGACAAGCACTACGACGGCACCGTGTTCCACCGCGTGATCAGCAACTTCATGATCCAGGGTGGTGGCTTCACGCCCGATCTGCAACAAAAGCGCACTCGCTCGCCCATTCCGCTGGAAGCCAGCAACGGACTGAAGAACGACCGCGGCACCATTGCCATGGCTCGCACCGCGAACCCGAATTCCGCCACGGCGCAGTTCTTCATCAATGTGGTCGACAACGCCGGATTGAACGCACCCGCACCCGACGGCTACGGCTACACGGTCTTTGGCAAAGTGATCCAGGGCATGGACACGGTCGACAAGATCCGCAACGCAGCCGTCGGCAACCAGGGTGGACACCAGAACGTACCCAAAACTCCCATCACCATCACCCAAGCCACTCTGGAGAAATGAACATGGCCAACCCCCAAGTCGAACTGCACATCGCCAACCACGGCGTCATCACCATCGAGCTCGATGCCGAAAAAGCCCCTCTGTCTGCGGCCAACTTCCTGGCCTATGTGAACAAGGGTCACTACAACAACACCGTGTTTCACCGCGTGATCCCGGGCTTCATGGTCCAAGGCGGCGGCTTCGAACCCGGCATGACGCAGAAGCCCACCGATGCCCCGATCACCAACGAGGCCAACAACGGCCTGAAGAACGACACCTACACACTGGCCATGGCTCGCACCAGTGACCCCCATTCGGCCACTGCCCAGTTCTTCATCAACGTTGCGAACAACGGCTTCCTGAACCACACCGCCCCCAGCGCCCAGGGATGGGGCTACGCCGTGTTCGGCAAGGTGGTTGGCGGTGCCGACATCGTCAAAAAGATCGAAGGCGTGCCCACCGGTCGCAAAGGCTTCCATGACGACGTGCCCAAGGACGACGTGGTGATTGAAAAGGCCGTGGCGCTTTGATGGACTCTCCCCTGCGCCGCTTCGCGGCGTCCCCCCTCTCTGGCGCGCCCAGGGCGCTTGGAGGGGGGACGGCACCCATGGGCCGGCGGAGCCGGACCTTCGGTGCCTCTGGATTGGGCACCACTTCTTTCGTTGCGGGCTTTGTTCCCCCTCCCGCTGTCGGGAGAGGGTTGGGGTGAGGGTGGCGTAGGTCACACCTATCCGGCATGAATAACCTCCCAGGCCGCTTTGCCGAGCTGCGGGCTCCGGCCCATTGGCAAACGGTCGATTTCATATCCGACCTGCACTTGCAGGCGAGCGAACCGGCCACGTTCGAAGCCTGGCGGCGCTACCTCGAACGCCCGCTCACTGAACGGGCCGACGCGCTGTTCATCCTGGGTGACCTTTTTGAAGTCTGGGTGGGCGACGATGTACTGGCTCAAACTGGTACCGCTGAACACGATTTCTGGCGCACATGCGTCCAAGTCATTCGCACCCATGCCGAGCAGACCCCGGTGTATTTCATGGTGGGCAATCGCGACTTTCTCTTGGGCCCAGTCGCGGCACAGGCCTGCGGCATGCAATTGCTGAGCGACCCGACCGCCCTGGATTTTCTGGACCATCGCTGGTTGTTGAGCCATGGTGACGCACTCTGCCTGGCCGACACCGACTACATGCAGTTTCGGGAACAGGTCCGGCATCCACAATGGCAGCGCACGTTTCTGGAGCGCCCGCTGGAAGAACGCGAAGCCATCGCCCGCGAGCTGCGGCAGCAAAGCGAAGCGCGCAAGCAAAGCGCTGCGGGCGACCCTCACAGCTGGGCGGACGTGGATCACCCTGCTGCACAAGCGTGGTTGCTGCACGCTCAGGCGCAGACGCTCATACATGGGCACACACACCGTCCTGCCGAGCATCCGCTTGGCGGCGGACTGCAGCGGGTGGTGCTCAGCGACTGGGAGGTCGGCGGCCAGCACTCGCGAGCCGAGGTGTTGCGCATCGGTGCCCAAGGCATGCAACGTCTACCCATGACGCCGCCCTGAACAACCGCCACCCCACCCGCACCAGCCGATGTTCGACCTGATCCAGAGGTGGCTGCCCCGTCGATGGCGCCGCCCGCCGCCGGTGCCCGATGGGCTCTGGAACCAGGTGGTGGCCGCCTATGCGTTTCTGGGCCAACTGAGTTCGGTCGAACAGCAACGTCTGCGTCTGTTGAGCGCCCACTTTCTGAACGAAAAGGAATTTCATCCCGCCAACGGCCTGCGTCTGACCGATGCCATGGCATTGGCCATTGCTGCGCAAGCCTGTCTTCCCTTGCTGCACATGCACAGTCCGTCGGGGCGGCCCGCTTCAGATCCGCTGGAGTTGCTGGACTGGTACGACGACTTCGTCGGCATCGTGGTGCAGCCCGGCGCCGTGGTGGCCCGGAGAAAGGTCGTCGATGGCGCAGGGGTGGTGCATCACTATAACGAGGTCCTGGCCGGCGAGGCCATGGACCGCGGGCCTGTCATGCTCACCTGGGATGCGGTGGCGATGGCGGGCGAGGCGGCCGCCAGCGGCAGCAATCTGGTGATTCACGAGTTTGTCCACAAAATGGACATGCGAGACATCAGGCTGGGCGACGCTCCCGGTGGCGCCCCGCCGCTGCCATCCGGCTTTTTGGGGACGGGTTCGCTTGCCGGCGGCCAGCGCCTCTGGCGCCAGACCATGCAACAAGCGTTTGACGACTTTCGCGAAGCCGTGTCCATGTCGGAACGATTTGGCGTCGAACCGCCTTGGCTGGACGCCTACGCGGCCACGAATCCGGCAGAGTTCTTTGCCGTCACCTGCGAAGCGTACTTCGTGCGCCGCGACCGGTTTGGCGAAGAATTTCCGACGCTGCTGCCTTTGTACGACGGCTTTTTCAGACCCCGCCAAGCACATGGTGCGCTCTCCTGAATGCGTAGCGCGCAACGCTGCGGGGTGTGCAACTCCTCCGGAGCGAGATGTCTCAATCCAGAGATACCGTGGAACCGGCTCCGCCGGGCCACAGGTATCGCCCCCTTGAGTGGGTGACGCGAAGCGGCGCGGGGGTGGGTCAAGTCAGCGCTTCAACAAGCTCTTCAGCACAGTCTGCAAGCGCCGCGCGGCCGCAGCATCAAAGCGGGATGCCAGTACCGATGCGACATCTTCGACCCAGGTTTCAGCAGGTGCGGCTGCGTGCTTGCGCGTGAGCAATTGCAGTTGCAGCATGCGGCGCTCGCTCAGATGCTCGGCAGGTGTGGGCACTTCAGCGGCGATTTCAAGTCGGAGCAGCACTTCAGCATGGAGCGGGCCGGCATTTTTGGCCAGCGCTGAGACCCAGGCATTGCGGCTGGACGCGTTCACGCGGGGCCCCAGAGCCTGTGCCGTCGGCAACTGCTCGGCATCGCGCTGCTCCCACGCGGTCATCAGCTGGGTCAGGACCTCGCCATGAGCTTGCGCGGCGAGCTTACGCAGGCTCATCTGGGCAGCTTCAATGGCCTGACGCTGGGCACGAAAGGCCGCGTCGCCCAGACGCGGTCCACGCGGTTCGCGCTCTTCACGCCACGGTGACGACGCGCCAGGGCCCCGGCCGCGTGCGTCGGCCCGGCCCATGCCCGGTCCATCACGGCGCCCATCGGGCCGATCCCCCCGGCGACCATCGCGAGCGGCAGGCTCGGCCTTTTTCATGCCGGGCCGGTCGTCGCCTCGCACCGCCACCACTTTCTTGGGTGGGGACGCCGGAGCGGCAGGCGCTGGCTTCACATCGGCCTCGCTGTCCTGCGCGGCCATGTCCTCTGCTGGCTCGCCGGAAGCCACTGTTTCGGCAGACTGCTCCGTCGTTGAATCAGTGGCCACTTCGGCTTGCGCCGCTGGAGGCTGACTCACTGCTTCAGCCTTGCTGGCTGCCGCATCGGCTTGCCCTGCGAGCGCCAGCTCAAGTGACTGCATGGCTTCCCGAATCCGCTGAGCGTCTCCACTGGCGCTGGCCGCTTCCAATGCCCGCGAAGCGTCGAGCACGCGTTGATCGTGCGCACTGAGCGCCGTGACGGCTTTTTCACGTTCGCTGCTCTTGCGAGCAAACGCGTCGTCGATGGGCTGCCGGAAGGCCTCCCACAGTTTTTGTTCGTGCTTGCGCTCCAGCGGCACCGCGTGCGCTTCGGCCTGCCACCGCTGTTGCAGCGCCTTGACGGCATCAATACGCAACTGCGGAGCCGAACCCAGTGCAACGGCTTCGTCGATCAGGGCACGACGACGCGCCGTGCTCTCGGCCTGCGCCGCTTCCAGGGGCGCGTGCGCCTTGTGCATGACGTCTTTCCATGCAGGCTGCAATTCGGCAAACGCTTTTTCACTGAGATGCCCAGCTTCGCGCCAACGCTCGGAAAACCGGTGCAACTCCCGAACCTGGGCCTTCCAGTCAGTGCTGGCAGCGTGCAACTCGGCCCAGGCCTTGAGTTCGTCAATGATGGCCAGGCGTTGGGCCTTGTGAACCTCCGCCTGCTGCCGGACCTGCGCCAGCCAGGTCTCCACCACTTTGTGCGCCTCGGTACACGCCTCGTCGAAGCGTTTCCACAGGGCATGGTTGGCCTGACCACCCTGGTCGGTGGTTTTCCATTGTTCGCGCAGACTGCGCAGCGTTTCCTGCATCTTCCGGCCACCCAGACGCTGGCCCTCTGGCGCCCGCAAAAGACCTTCGGCCTTGGCCACCAGCTCTTCGCGCAATTGATCGGCCCGCCAGCGCTGCCAGCCTTCGAGCTCGCCTGCCTGAGACAGCGCCGCATGCGCCCGGGCTTCCAGTTCGGCACTGACCAGACGGCCGTGGGTCTTGAGCAAGCCCCGCACATCTGCGGCCGCCTTGGGCGTGGCCTTGCCATGCCCTTCTGCCAGTTCCCGCTCCAGCACGGTCAGCGCCTTGTCGATCTCGGCGCCTGCGCGGGCGCGCTTCTCTTGCGCGGCCTGGGTGTTCTGATTGTTCTTTTCAGCGGCGACAGAGACATCCTGCCCGCGGGCAAGGCGCAGCTCATCGGCCCAGACCGGCACGGCTGGCAATGGCGCCTGCGGATCTGCATCGGCTGCCACGGTTTGGTCGAGCGCCGCTGCAAATGCCTCCCAGACCAGTTGCAGCTGGCTCCTGGAAGCATCCAGCATGGTGGGGAATTTGGCCTCGACGCTGGACCACTGGGGATCTTCTGTGAGGCCAGCCACTTGCTCCTGCCAATGGCTCACGTCGGCACTCAAGGAAGGCGCGCTGGCCTGGGCCTCTTTCCAGGGTTTGGTCGACAACACCTCAATGCGCTGGGCAATCAGGACGGCCGCCTCCCGCTCGACCTGCACACGGTGCTGCAAGTCCTCGATGGCCTTGACGCGTTCACCAAGCGCTTGCTTCAGTCCCGACAGGGGCTCACGCGACAGGGGGGCTCCCGCCCTTGCCGCGTCGCGTTGCCACGCCAGCGCATCGGCCAGATTGAGGCGTGCCTGATCCAGCATCGCCTGCGCCTTGGCAGCCCATTCCACGGCGATCTGCTCCTGACTCTTCTGCCGCTTGAGTTCGTCGAGCTTTTCCTTCAGTGGCTTGGATGCCCCCCGATCGCGGTGAGACAGCTCCTTGAACACGTCAGACATCTGCTCCAGTGAAGGCGAGGTCGTGAGCCACTCGCGAATTCTTGCGGTGCGCTCGCCTGAGGTGGGTGCTGAAAAAGCACCACCGGTGAGAGCGTCCAGCGGATGGGCGGAGGCGGATTTGGACGGTGCAGGCGAGTTCACGGCAGATTCAGGGGCTGGGGACTGGGGCGCGGATTTTCGCAGAGAGAACAGCGACATGGAGAGGTATGGATGATGGGCAGATGATTCGCTTGGGCCATCAGAACACGGCTCGCAACCCGGTATTGTCACCGCTGTTGGCGCAGGCACCTCATGCGGCGCTGCCAACGCCCAGGGGCGAATCCCAGAAGACACCTGGATAGATGAGTAGAAGAGGCATTCGCTCCTGCAAGCCTTCCGCCGCCGCGAGCAAGGGAAGGTCTGTGAAAAAGTGGATATCGCATCTCGATTGCACAAAAAAGAAACCCCGACGGGTCAAACCCGTCGGGGTTGACGGCGGGCTAAATGCTCATGCCGTCGGATTTGGCGGAGAGAGATGGATGTCTCCCCAGCCTGGAAGCAACAGATTGCTCCCGTTGGGGCCGGCTATCGAATGAATCGAGTCACCAGCAGCACCTGTTGTGACAACAGGCGATTGCAGGTTACCCGGTATCGTCAACCGCATCAAGCCTCCAAGACCGTGGTTTGATGGAGATTTTCAATCACGGCCTGCCCGCCCATCATCGTCCTCACATTGGAGGAATCAGACATGAAGGGTTGCTTTTGGGCGACAAGCGGTAAATGTCCCAGGTCCCGCAGGTAAGGCTCTCAGAGGCCGCAGCCACACACGCTTGCGCGCTAGCGAACTCTGTGGGGGAACTTTTTCATTCCATTTGATATTCTTTTTTGGCATATAAATTGAGTTTTTATACTTGACTTGACACTAAGCCCCACCTAACATCCGCTGGCTTTGCCCAATTCAACGGGTAAACCCTTAACCGCTGCCCCACAAGGCTAAGTCCGAGGCAACCCTGCAAGGTGCTGCCACCGATGGCGACCCCACCCCAACCACCGGCCCCTCTGGCCGGTTGGAGAAGTCTGGAGCGACACCATGAAAAGAACGAACGAACCCACATCTCTTCGCGGCTTGCATGCCGTGGGGTCATCAGTGAAAGTTGCGGCGGGCGATGTGGCCCGCGGGTTTTTTGAAGTCACACACAACGGGCTGGCGCTCATGGGCACGGCCCTCGCCGTGAGCCTCATCGTGCTGGGCGCGCGGAGCGACCTTAGAGCCAATGCCGAACAACAATTGCTGAGTTGGCTGGTGGAGCGACAAGCGAACACTATCCCCCAGGTGGCCATCGCCCCGGAACCCACCGCCATTGATCGTGTCACGGCGGCTCATCCGCAATCGCTGCCCGAACAGCAGGCCCGGGTGGCTTTTTGGCTAAGCAAGAAATATCGGGTGGCGCCTGAGCCGTTGACGGTCCTGGTGAGCGAGGCTTTTGAGATCGGCGAAAAGGTGAAAATTGACCCGACCCTGATCCTGGCGGTGATGGCAATCGAGTCCCGGTTCAATCCCTTCGCACAGAGCCCGGTGGGCGCTCAGGGACTCATGCAGGTGCTGACCAAGGTTCACACCGAAAAGTACGAAGACTTCGGAGGCAAGCTGGCGGCCTTTGATCCACTGACCAACCTTCGCGTCGGCGTGATGGTGCTCAAGGACTGCATTCGCCGAGCCGGGTCCGTCGAAGGGGGCCTTCGCTATTACGTGGGCGCCGTTTCCTCCGATGGCAGCGACTACATCAACAAGGTGATGGCTGAGCACACGCGGCTGCAGCACGTGGCTCTGGGCAAGCCGGTACCTCGATACATTGCCCCTGCACGCCCCATCATTACCGTCGATCCTGCGCCGTTGGAGTCGGCCGCTGTTTCCACGGAGTCTGCCCTGGCCACCTTGCCAGACGCCTCCGCGCGGCGAGCGCCCGCCATTGCTCCTGTGGCAGATGATGCGGTTCAGCAGCCTTCAGGAGGTGTCACCCCAGCCACCAACGTCACGGTTGCCCAATCCTGATGATCTCCATCGGGTAGAGATCAGATCAGGATTGGCCGACGTCAGATTGACGACACTCGGCTAAACTCTGCGGGTACGCGACTGGCGATAGGCACACCACGGGAACCGGGCATGACCCGCGTGGCGGTGTTGACGTGGACCCCCTTCCGAGCAACTGCAGGCAAGGGACAACCACTGGGAAGCGTGCCGCCTGACCCTTGTATGTCGGTCTGGCGTTCAGCCGTTCGCCTGGGCAGCCCCTGTCATTGCACCGCGCAAGGCACAGGGATTCACGTCACCCAAGACTGCCACCATGTACGACCGCAACATTCTCATCGAGCAAACCGACCCTGAATTGTTCGCTGCCATTCAGGCCGAAAACGCCCGCCAGGAACACCACATCGAGCTGATCGCCAGCGAGAACTACGCCTCGCCGGCCGTCATGGCCGCACAAGGCACCCAACTCACCAACAAATACGCCGAAGGCTACCCGGGCAAGCGCTACTACGGTGGCTGCGAATACGTGGACATCGCCGAGCAACTTGCCATTGACCGCGTCAAGCAGATCTTTGGTGCCGATGCCGCCAACGTGCAAGCCCACTGCGGCGCCTCTGCCAACGAAGCCGTGTTTCTGGCCTTTCTGAAGCCCGGCGACACCATCATGGGCATGAGCCTGGCCGAAGGCGGTCACCTCACCCACGGCATGCCGCTGAACATGTCGGGCAAGTGGTTCAACGTGGTGTCTTACGGCCTGGACGCCAATGAAGCCATCGACTACGAGGCCATGGAGCGCAAGGCCCACGAAACCAAGCCCAAACTGATCATCGCTGGCGCGTCAGCCTACAGCCTGCGCATCGACTTCGAGCGATTTGCCAAAGTGGCCAAGGACGTGGGGGCCATTTTCATGGTCGACATGGCGCACTACGCCGGCCTGATCGCGGCAGGCGTCTACCCCAACCCGGTGCCCCATGCCGACGTGGTCACCTCCACCACGCACAAGAGCCTGCGTGGGCCTCGCGGCGGCATCATCCTCATGAAGGCCGAGCACGAAAAGGCCATCAACAGCGCCATTTTCCCCGGGCTTCAAGGCGGCCCGTTGATGCACGTGATCGCGGCCAAGGCGGTGGCCTTCAAGGAAGCGCTGATGCCGGAATTCAAGGCATATCAGCAGCAAGTGCTCACAAATGCGCACATCGTCGCCGAAACACTCACATCACGCGGCCTGCGCATCGTCAGCGGCCGCACCGAAAGCCATGTGATGCTGGTCGATCTGCGCGCCAAAGGCATCACTGGCAAGGAAGCCGAGGCCGTGCTGGGCAGCGCCCACATGACCATCAACAAGAACGCCATCCCCAACGACCCGGAAAAACCGATGGTCACCAGCGGCGTGCGCATCGGCACTCCAGCCATGACCACCCGGGGCTTCAAGGACGAAGAAGCCCGGCTGACCGCCAACCTGATCGCCGACGTGCTGGACAACCCCCGCGATCCGGCCAATATTGAAGCGGTTCGCGCCAAGGTGAACGCGCTCACGGCCCGCTTCCCCGTTTACGGCTGATTTAATGACACATACGATCCACGACCTCCCATGAAATGCCCCTTCTGCGGTCATCTCGAAACCCAGGTCGTGGAAACCCGTGTGTCTGAAGACGCTGGTTTCATCCGCCGCAGGCGGCAATGCGGCCATTGCGAAAAACGATTCACCACCTATGAGCGGCCAGACGTGAGTTTTCCCGCGGTGGTAAAAAAAGACGGGCGCCGTGTGGACTACGTTCCTGACAAACTGCGCGCCTCGTTCAGCCTGGCGCTGCGCAAGCGCCCCGTCAGCACGGAACAGGTCGACGCTGCGATTGACCGAATTGAAGAAAAACTGCTCAACCTGGGCGCTCGCGAGGTCCCTGCCGCCCGCCTCGGTGAAATGGTGATGCGCGAGCTCAAGAAGCTCGACAAGGTCGCGTATATCCGGTTTGCCAGCGTGTATCGGAGCTTTGACGATGTGAGCGAGTTCATGGATGCCGTGCGAGAAACGTCTCGCTCCAAGGCCTGAGAAAGCACCCCGCTCCCGTACAACCTGCAACTTCTTCCGTCCGTCGCACTTCTTACAAAAGGCCTTCATTCCCCTGATAGGCTCATCAGTCAGTATGGAAAAACTGCTGCCTTGGTGATTTTTTGTAACTGCCTGTACGGAGAGTGCTTGAACACGTCGACACATATTCTGCGGAGCCCAATCACCCTTTCCAAGGGATTCACCATGATCGAATTGATGGTGACCCTGGCGGTGGCAGCAGTTCTGCTGGGCATAGCAGTTCCAAGTTTTCGGGACATGCTGGAACGAAATAGGGTTGCTGCGCAATCCAACGAACTGCTTGGAGGCCTTCAGGCGGCACGCAGCGAAGCCATTCGCAAGAATGCCACCCACCGCTTCTGCAATTCAAACACTGGCTGGATCGTTCGCACGCCCGCCTCAGCGACCGCCATTCGGGAAGGCACGCTCCAAGGAAACACGACTGCAACCGATATTTGCACCGATTTCCGTTCCGATGGCCTGCCTTACAGCTGTACCTGTGGCAGCAGTGCGGTCGGCACCGCCCTGGTCACCGGCGGAACGATCACCATCACTTCGGGTGCTCAGACACGCACCATCAGGATTCGCACGGGGTCTATCCATGTTGAGTAAGTACCGTCCATTTGCTTGGCAAGCATCCAGCGGCAGGCGATCGTCCCAGAGAGGTGTTGGTCTTATCGAAGTACTGGTTGCGGTGCTTGTGCTGGCCATCGGACTTCTTGGCATCGCCGGCCTTCAGAGCCGTGCGCTCAAAAACGGCCAGAGCGCTTTCGAGCGCAGCCAGGCCGTGACCCTCACTTACCTCATGCTGGACGCCATGCGTGCCAATGTGAATGCAGCCCGTACCGGGCAGTACAACATGAACAGGACCTGCAACGTCAACGCTGGCGGCACGCTCATCACCAACGACCAACGTCTGTGGTTGCAGTCCATGAAACAAACCTTGGGAGATCGCGACACCACTTGCGGCGAAATCAATTGCGTGGGTAACCGCTGCACGATTCGAGTATTTTGGGATGACAGTCGCGCCACAGAAGGCAGTGACAACTATTCGGTCGAAACGATCAGTGTGCTGTGAAAAGAACCACCATGACCCGGCATCTACGCACCCGCAATCCCTTGCCTTCGCGCCAGCATCTCAGAGGCTTCGGTCTGGTCGAGCTGATGATCGCCCTGGCGCTTGGCCTGTTTCTGGTTGGGGGCGCCATCAGCGTGTTCCTCAGCAACCAGCAGGCCTACCGCACCACCGAACAGCTCTCACGCATGCAGGAAAGCGGTCGTACCGCTGTGGAGCTGATGGCAAGGCAACTACGCGAAGCTGGTGGTAGCCCTTGTGGTCGTGGCATTCCGACTGCCAACACGATCAACAACCCGGGCACGCATTGGTGGGCCAACTGGGGAGATGGCATTCGGGGCTATGACAACGATGTGGCTGCAGACGGCGTGGGCTTCGGCACCGCTGCCGCCCAAAGGATTCAAGGTACCGACGCAGTATTTCTGGTATTTGCCAACGCAAACCAAGGGGCAGTTATTGAAGACCACAATCCTGTTTCTGCTCAGTTTCAACTTGGTACCACCAGCCACGGCTTGAGCGATGGCGAGATCGTCATGGTTTGCAATTATCGGCAGTCTGCCCTATTGCAAGTAACCAGCGCTTCGCCCACCAATGATACCGTTGTCCACAACTCAGGGACAGGAACGCCGGGTAACTGCAGCAAGGGTTTGGGCTTCCCGACCGATTGCTCTAGCGCGAACGGAAATGAGTACGTATTTGACAGTGGATTTTTGATCCGCTTGTCGAGCGAAATCTGGTACGTCGGCGCAAATGGCCGCGGAGGAAGATCTCTCTACCGGGCGCGCTTGGTCAACTCCGGTGGGACGCCCTCCACCCTCACAGAAGAAATTGCCGAAGGCGTCACCGATCTTCAATTGACCTACCTTCAGCCTACTGCCGCCGGCCCCCTGCCGACCAACTATGTAGACGCCACCTCAGTAACCTCTTGGGCGGATGTGTCTGCAGTCCGAGTCACTCTCACACTTCAGACGCTGCAGAACGTCGGCACCGACAACGCACCCATTCAGCGCCAGATGACTTACGTGGTCACCCTTCGCAACCGCCTGCCATGAAAAAATTGCATGTTATCCGCCAGGCCACTCTGCGCCGCGAGCGCGGCGCTGCCCTGATCGTTTCATTGATCCTGATGGTGCTCATCACTCTGGTCGGGGTAGCCAGCCTGCGCAACGTGGTGCTGGAAGAAAAAATGGCCTCCAACTTCTACGACCGCAGTCTGGCCTTCCAGGCCGCAGAAGCGGGGCTCCGGGCCGGTGAAGCCATTGCGGATGCTCAGGCTTCAGCAACACCCAGGCATGCCCAAGCTCTGGCACTCACCACTCCTGTCAACAACACACAGTGCTCTTCATCTTGCTCTGGGGGCCTTTGCTCCCCGCCGGGAACTTTCTGCGAAGGGCGCTGGAATCTTGCCGGCTTTACGGGATGGACCAACGCAACTGGTGTGACCCTGAACACCCAGGCCGGATCCTCGCCGCAGTACTTTGTGGAATTCCTGGGGAACACCTTCCCTTGTGACCCCAGCCAACCGCTGGCGAACAACACCTGTGCCCGCTACCGCATCTCAGCCCGCAGCCAAGCCGGTGCCGACCGCGCCGAAGTGATTCTTCAATCCGTCTATGCGACGGAGTAAACCACCTGAGATACGGAAATAGGAGAGGAACATCATGAAACACAGAACAGAGAGCAACACCATGAAGCTGTCCACGATTGCAAACCGGGTTGCACAGGTGGTGGTGGCCACTTCGGCGCTGGCCGTCTATTTTGGCGCCAATGCAATCACCTGGCCCAACACGCCGCTGGGCGCCACCACCAACGCCACACCCATGACCATGCTGGTGATGGGCAAAGACCACAAACTGTTTTACGAAGCCTACAACGATGCCAGCGATGTCGATGGCGACGGCACTTTGGACGTGAGATTCAAGCCGTCCATCGACTACTACGGCCTGTTTGACTCCACCCTTTGTTATAACTACGCGTCCAATCTTTTTTCCCCTGGAGGCACGGCAGAAGCGAATACCGGTCGCTGCACCGGGACCGCACAATGGTCAGGCCGGTGGCTCAACTACGTGACCACCACCCGTATCGACGCACTGCGCAAAGTGCTTTATGGCGGCCATCGGGAAGTGGACAGTACCACACAGACCATCTTGCGCCGCGCCTACATTCCGCAGGATGCGCATAGCTGGGGCAAGGAATACCACAGCGTGGCCACAGATGGCTACGACATCGCAGACTACACCCCGCTCGCCCTGCCTGCCAACAACGGACGGCATTTTTTCGGTAGCCTGACCGACACCAACGGAATCAATTGTGCGACTCTGAGCGATTGCAGTGATCGGCAACCCTTGCTGCGCGTGCGCACCGACGTTGGCAATAACCACAGGATCTGGGAATGGGCGTCCAAGGAGCGCCCTGTGCTGGCCGGTTCACTTTCAACAGGCAGCTTTCCAAGCGGGACCGGTGCCGCACAAGACTTCAGTGTCAGGGTTGAGGTTTGTACCGCCATATTCAACGCAGGCTGCAAGCAGTACCCGAATGGTGGTTCTCCCGTCTACAAACCGGTCGGCCTTTTGCACGACTATGGCGAAGACGACAGCATGTATTTCGGCCTGCTGACCGGCAGCTACGACCGCAACATGAGCGGCGGCCGTTTGCGCAAAGTGGTGTCTTCCTTCAGCAACGAAGTCAACAGCACCACCGGCCAATTCAATGCGAACGCCCGCATTGTCAACACCATCAATAACCTGCGCATTCGCGACTTCAACAACGGCAACACGGAAAACCGCTACAGAGGTGGATGGGTCACGACCAGGGCGATGAATCAGGGCGAATTCCCTGACTGGGGCAACCCCATCGGAGAGATGCTTTATGAAGCGACGCGCTATTTTGCCGGCAGCTCCGCTGCCACCGCGGCCTATGCTGGGGACGAGACCATAGACGGGCAGGTGGGGCTGAGTTCAGTGACATGGGACGATCCGTATTCACCGAACAGTGAGGCAAGTGGTGCTGCCTGTGCCCGCGCCAGCTTTTTGACCATTTCTGATGTCAATCCGTCGTTCGACTCCAACCAGTTGCCTGGCTCTTACTTTGCACCATCCTTTACCGGTGACCTGACCGGTTTGAATGTCGAAACCATCGGCGATGCCATCACAACGATTGAATCAAACATCACCGGTTTGAGGTTCATAGGCCAATCTGAAGCTCTCTATGATGCAGCACCCACACCCAAGACTGTCAATTCTTTGGGAACAATCCGTGGCCTGGCCCCAGAAGAACCCACCAAACAAGGTAGCTACTACAGCGCATCCGTTGCCAAATACGCCAGGGACACCGACCTCCGGCCTGAACTGACAGGCAGGCAATCGGCTGACACCTACGTCGTTGCGCTGAGTTCCCCCTTACCAAAGATCGAAGTCACCACGTCGAATGGTCGCTCGGTGACCATCGTCCCCTTTGCCAAATCCGTCAGCGGCAGCGGCATCAACGCTGCAAGTGGCGAGTTCCAGCCCACCAACCAGATTGTGGATTTCTACGTGGAGCGAATTGCCAACTCCGGCACAGGCGATGCAGACGCTTCAGCCAACGAGGGACGCTACGAAGCCATATTCCAGATCAACTTTGAAGACGTGGAACAGGGCGCCGACCACGACATGGATGCGATCGCAAGGTACGTGATCCAGGAAAACGCCGCAGGACAGGTGGAAGTGACCGTGACCCCAACCTACGAGGCTGGTGGCATTGGGCACTCCATGGGCTACATTGTTTCCGGCTCCTCTGCCGACGGTATCTATCTGGTGGCCAAGGACAACAGCGCCACGCCGGGCTACTTCCTCAACGTCAGACCTGGCCAGGCACCAGGGGACTGCAATCAGAGTCCCATGCCGGCCGACTGCGGCACCTTGCCCTATGCGAATCCATCAACCGATTCCCCGACGCCCGCCACCTACACTTTCACGCCTAGCAACAACGCTGCTGCCACCTTGCTCAAGGACCCTCTTTGGTATGCGGCCAAACATGGCGGCTATGTAGACGGCAACAACAGCGGAACACTAGATCAGACTTCTGAGTGGGACCGGGATGGGGACGGCGTGCCGGACACCTATTTCTTCGTCCAAAACCCTCTCGAACTCAGTGAGTCGCTGCGCAGAGCCTTCGACAACATCATCAACCGTGCTGGCAGCGGAGCTAACGTGGTGGCCAACAGCACCAGTGCGTCAGCCACCACCTTTGTCTTCCAGGGACTTTTCAACCCGGAAAATTGGTCAGGTGGCTTGCTGGCCTACCGTGTCACGAACGACACTACCAATAGGGGCGTGGCAGCTGCTGCCACCTGGAATGCTGCCGAAGAGCTGCCAGCCCACGACGTTCGCCGCATTTACTTCGGGTCAATGGAAGGCGGCACGCTGGACGGTACGGAATTTGACTGGGGCCTGCTCTCCACCAGCGAACGGGCCCTATTGGGCAACTCCAATATCGTCAACTATCTGCGTGGAGATCGCGATCTTGAGATCGCCAACGGAGGCACGCTCCGTGACCGTAACCCGCATACCGTGCTGGGTGATATCGCACACTCTTCGCCTTTCTACTTGCCCGATACGGGCACCGTATTCGTGGGTGCCAATGACGGCATGCTGCACGCGTTCAGTGGCACGGACGGGGCGGAGCAATTTGCCTACATCCCCAGCGCTGTCCTCAGTCGCCTGAGGAACCTGTCTCAAGTCGCTTTTGATCAAAACCACGAATATTTTGTGGATGGCGACATCGCCGTCTCCAACAGAACCCAGACGGCTGGCCGCAACTACCTGGTGGGCGCGCTGGGTCGCGGTGGCAAAGGCTTGTACGGCCTCGATGTGACGGACCCGGCCAACTTCGATGGCGACGACGTGCTCTGGGAGTACTTTTCTCCCACCGATGCAGATCTGGGCTACATGCTGGGCCGCCCCATCATCGCCCAACTGCAAAATGGCACATGGGCTGTGATCATTGGCAACGGCTACAACAGCACCAACCGCCGAGCCGTGCTCTACGTCTTCAATTTGAGTACAGGCGCCCTGATTCGCAAGCTGGATACTGGAGTGGCCGGGGACAATGGCCTTGCCACCCCGGGCCTTGTTCTGGACAATGCCGGCAGGGTAACAACGGCTTACGCTGGCGACCTGATGGGCAACGTCTGGAAGTTCAACCTCTCCGGCAACTCGGCTGCTTCATGGTCGATTGCCAATAGTGGTCAACCGCTGTTCACCGCCGAGACCAGCGCTGGCGTGGCACAACCCATCACGGCGCCCATTACCGCGACCATGAAAACCGAGGCGGAATACGCTGGCGACCCGCATGTGGGTCGGTGGTTTGTGCATTTCGGCACCGGCAGCGACTTTCAAACCTCCGACCCGTCCAACACGGCATTGCAGTCGTGGTACGGCCTGATTGACACAGGAACGCCCATATTGCGCAGTGAGTTGCTACAGACACCCGGTCTCTTGAACGCCGGCGAGGTCGCGGGCAGGCCCGTGCGCACGTTCAGGGAGATCCAACCCAATGCCATGCAGACGAGGAGAGGCTGGGTCATTGATCTGATATTCAACAATGTGCTCGAAGGTGAACGGATGGTGACCGCTTCGCGCTTCTACAACTTGACCAACCCAACCCTGCTTGCCAGTTCCGTCATTCCCGTGGACGACGTATGTAACCCCGGGGGTCGTGGTTACCTGAATGCGGTCAACCCATTCACCGGTGGCCGTTTGGCCAGTCCCCTCTTCGATGTTGACGACAACCCTGCAACGCAAGATATGCTGAACGGTGTTTATCCGGGGTCCATCGACCTGGGCGTCGGCAAGCCTGGTGAGGCAGCGCTGGTTGATCCCTTTTTGGTAGGGGGTGGTTCGGAAGGAGAAGTGGGCAGCGTTGCGATCATCCGCCCCGCAGGCTCCGGCTTACGTGGTCGCATTTCATGGCGGGAGATCGTGCGGTGACCCAACTCACTAATGCATTTACAGTCATGCGACGGACAAACCAATGAGCAACAAATCCAGCCATCGGGGCTTCACCCTGATTGAGGTGATGATCGTGGTCGCCATCGTTGCCATCCTGGCGGCGGTGGCATACCCGAGCTACATTCAATCAGTGACCAAAACCCGCCGCACTGCCGCTCAGGGATGTCTGGTGGAAATGGCGCAGTTCATGGAGCGCTTCTATACCACCAACATGCGCTACGACCAGACGGCGGCCACCCCCCCTGTCGCTGTGGCGCTGGCGAATCCCACCTGTCGGGCGGAAATGACCGCCTTCTACACCTTCAGCTTCACGGCTGGCCAACCCACCCAATCCACCTACACGATTCAAGCAGTTCCACAAGGCGGCCAAGCGACCAATGATGCCGGGTGCGGAACACTGACGTTGACACAGGCTGGTACCAAGGGCCGCAGTGGCACGGCCGCCATGAATCTCTGCTGGCAGTGAGCGCAGAGCAGTTGGGACATCGACATAAAGGCGCAACGGGTGTCCTCAGCGCGAACAGCCTGACTGACGCTGTTCCTGGCGGACGCGGCCGGTTGCACTCATCACCAGCATGGTGACTCCCTGCTGCGAAGGAATGCAGACCTCCATGCTCCCCGCCAGAAAACCGCCATTGTTCTGTGCGGGGCGTCCATCAGCGTCGAATATCAGGTAGCGGCTCATGGCCCCATTCCCCACCATCTGCGCTTGAGGGTCGCCTTCGTGCTCGGCCAGTATGGGTTCATTGGCGTCCCATCTTCCATTGCGGTGCAATTCCAAATGCACCCGCCAGCCAGAATGCCAGCCGGTGCCCCGCGTAGACAGTGCCACCGGCCTCCCTCTGCTAATCGCTGCACTTCGAGCCAATGCCATATGCGCAGTCAACTGACTGGCCAGCGAATCCCTGCGCTGCCGTGCTGAAAACTCTTTCCAGCTCGGTATGGCAACCGACGCCAGAATGGCCATTATTGCCAGCACGACGGCAAGTTCCACCGCAGTAACACCCCTCGCACTCCCCATACTCCCCATACTCCCTTTTCGCACGCGCACCTCCCTGACACTGCATGATCGTTCGCTGCATCGCCACTTCACATGAGATGCCAGCGCGTGAGTTCTTTAGAACCCATTTTTCCAATCGATGGAGTCTATGTGAGTACTTTCGATTTGAACAACCCCAAATCTGATGAAGCTTCGGCAAGCGCCGACCCCATGCTTGCTGCGGCCGAGGCGGGTCAACTGGCACGACTCATCTGCGCACCCAATCCTGCGGTCGGTTGCGCCCTGATCTCCCAGGATTCGCGGCGCGCCATCGGCCACACCCAACAGGTGGGTGGTCCGCACGCCGAAGTCATGTCGTTGCGCGCTGCAGTAGCGCAAGGCATGGACATCCAGGGCTCCACCGCCTATGTGACGATGGAGCCCTGCTCTCATCACGGGCGAACACCTCCCTGCTGCGACGCCCTCGTGGTGGCTGGCGTGCGGAAGGTGGTGGTCGCAACGAGAGATCCGAATCCGCTGGTCGCGGGGCGCGGGATTGAAAAGTTGAGGGCTGCAGGCATTGAAGTGGAGGTACTGTCGGCAGACCATGAGGTGACACGTGCTGTGCGGGAACTCAACATCGGCTTCTTCAGCCGCATGATCCGTGGCACCCCCTGGGTGCGCATGAAAATGGCAGCTTCGCTCGACGGCACGACGGCGCTGGCCAATGGCACCAGCCAATGGATCACTTCTGAAGAATCGCGCACCGATGGCCATGGCTGGCGGGCGCGGGCTTGTGCGGTGCTCACCGGTATCGGTACGGTGCTTGAAGACGATCCCATGCTTGACGTGCGGCTGGTGCCGGCGACTCGGCAGCCCCATCTGGTGATCGTCGACAGCCGCCTCGAAACGCCGCCGGATGCCCGGCTGTTTCAGCCCGCCGCACACGGGTTGCCCCGCCAGGTCTGGATTTACTGCGCTCGGCCCGGTGCCACCAGACAGGCTGCGCTAGAAGCACTGGGCGCGCAGATCAGGTGTTTGCCCGATGCCAACGGCAAGGTGGACCTGGGCGCCATGTTGAAAGATCTGGCCCAGCGCGAGGTGAACGAACTTCACCTGGAAGCAGGCTACAAGCTCAACGGATCGTTTCTCCGCGCCGGCCTGGTGGACGAATGTCTGCTCTACCTGGCGCCCACACTGCTGGGGCAAGGTGCTGGCATTTCCAATTTTGGCCCCTTGCAGCAGCTCGGCGAGGGGTTGCCGCTGCAGTTCCAGTCGGTTGAACGGGTGGGCAAAGACCTGCGCATTCTGGCGCGCGGGGTGGATCGAGACGCGTTTCTCAAGGGCTGATCCCACCTGCCACGGGTTTTATTCGGTCCTTGCAGCAGGCCAAGGCTGACGTTGCCCGGAGCAGGCGCACAAACCCTGCGAAAATAGCCCGATGTTTACCGGCATCATCACCGGCGTGGGGCGCATCGCCGCCCTCCACGCTCTGGGCAGTTCTTTGGACCATGGCAGGCGACTTGCTATCGAGGCGCCGCCAGGCTACCTCGACGACGTGGGCCTGGGCGACAGCATTGCGCTCAATGGCGCCTGCATGACGGTCACCTCCCTTGATCCCGATCAGCGGCTGTTCACCATCGACATTTCCGCCGAGTCGCTGGCACGGACCACGGGCCTGGCTGAACCGGGCCACCGCATCAATCTGGAAAAAGCGCTCAGGGCCAATGACCGCCTGGGCGGCCATATCGTGTCAGGGCATGTGGACGGCGTGGGTCGGGTGACGCGTTTTGCCCAGGTGGGCGAAAGCTGGGAGCTGCGGGTGATGGCGCCACCTTCGTTGGGCAAATACCTGGCCTACAAAGGGTCCATCACCGTCAATGGCGTGAGCCTTACGGTGAACCAGATCGAGGACAGCGCCGAAGGCTGCGAGTTCAGCATCAACCTCATTCCTCACACGGTGGAAAACACCGCCCTGAGCCAGCTGGCTGCGGGCCACGCCGTCAACCTTGAAATTGACACCGTCGCGCGTTATGTGGAGCGCATGCTCAGCGCGGGCGCCCTACCCTCCTCCAAGGAAAACGCATGAGCGCCACCGATACCCTGGCACCGGTCCAGATTTCGCCTGTTGAAGACATCGTCGCGGACATGCGGGCCGGAAAAATCGTCATTCTGGTTGACGAAGAGGACCGTGAGAACGAAGGTGATCTGGTGCTGGCAGCCGATCATGTTTCGCCAGAAGCCATCAATTTCATGGCGCGTTATGGCCGCGGCCTGATCTGCCTGACCCTGACCCGTGAGCGTTGCGAGCGCTTGAACCTCCCGCCCATGGTGCCGCGCAATGGCACCAAGATGAGCACGGCATTCACGGTCTCTATTGAAGCGGCGGAAGGCGTGACCACCGGTATTTCTGCGGCCGACCGGGCGCGCACCGTGCAGGCGGCGGTTGCTCCGGGTGCTCAAGCCACCGATCTGGTGCAGCCGGGCCACATTTTTCCGCTGCAGGCGGTCGAAGGCGGTGTGCTCATGCGCGCCGGCCACACCGAAGCCGGCTGTGATCTGGCCGCCATGGCTGGCTGCAGCCCTTCGGCCGTGATCTGCGAGATCATGAAGGACGACGGAACCATGGCCCGCCTGCCCGATCTGCAGCTGTTTGCGGCCGAGCACGGCCTGAAGATTGGCACCATTGCCGATCTGATCGAACACCGCAGCCGCAACGAAACCCTGGTGCAAAAACTGGGCACACGCCCGCTGCACACCGCGTTCGGCGAGTTCAGCGTCACCGCCTTCCGTGACCAGCCCAGCGGCGCCTTGCATCTGGCATTGGTCAAGGGCCAGTGGAGCCCGGAAGCGTCGGTGCCGGTGCGGGTTCATGAGCCCCTGTCGGTACTTGACGCGCTGGAAGTGAACCGGTCCATGCACAGCTGGAGTCTGGAAGCCAGCCTGCGACATCTGGAGAAGGCAGGCATGGGCGTAGCGGTGTTGCTCAACTGCGGCGAAACGGCGGCCCAGCTGCTGGCTCAGTTCGAAGGCACCGCCCGGTCCGCGCAGGCGCCAGAGCGCGGGCGCATGGATCTTCGCACCTACGGCGTGGGTGCACAGATTCTGCGGGAGTGCGGCGTGCATCGCATGCAGCTCATGGGCAAACCGCGCCGCATGCCCAGCATGACGGGCTACGGGCTGGAAATCACCGGTTACCTCGGCCACGACGACTGATTCGGTCATCAACAAAAAATAGAAACGGAATTCCACATGTTTGGCGCAGACAAAGGCAGCACAGACCCCCTCGACGGCAAAAAAATCGCCGTGGGCATCGTGCAGGCCCGCTTCAATGAATCCATCACCGACGCCCTGTTCGAAGCCTGCCATGACGAGCTGCTGGCCATGGGCGTGCAGGAAAAGAACATCACGCATGTGAAGGTCCCTGGCGCCCTCGAAGTGCCGGTGGCCCTGCAGGCTCTGGCAGAGCGCGACGACTTCGACGCGCTGATCGCCTTGGGCTGCATCATCCGCGGTGAGACCTACCACTTCGAGCTGGTGGCCAACGAATCCGGGGCCGGCGTGACGCGCCTGTCGCTGGACTACCAGATCCCGATCGCCAATGCCATTCTCACCACCGAGAACATGGAACAGGCCGTTGCGCGCCAGGTGGACAAGGGCCGCGATGCGGCCCGCGTCGCGGTTGAGATGGCGCACTTGCTTGAACAGATTGCCTGAGACGATGACTGACGCTCCCACCACGCCCCCCAAGGCCCGCAAGGCGGCCGACAAGTCGGCCCGCACCCGCGCACGCGAATTCGCCCTCCAGGCGCTGTACCAGCACCTGGTCGGCCGCAACGACGCGGGCGACATCGACGCGTTCACCCGCGATCTCAGCGGCTTCCACAAGGCAGACAGCGTGCACTACGACGCGCTGTTGCACGGCTGCATTGCCGGCGCTTCTGCACAAGACGTGCTGATTGCGCCGCTGCTGGACCGGCCCATGGCCGAAATCTCGCCGATCGAGCACGCCGTGCTGTGGATCGGTGTGTACGAGTTCCAGCATTGCCTGGACGTGCCCTGGCGCGTGGTGCTCAACGAGTGCATTGAACTCGCCAAGTCCTTTGGCGGCACCGATGGCCACAAGTACGTCAATGGCGTGCTGCACCAGTTGGCCGCCCAGTTGCGGCCCGTGGAAGTCGCAGCTGCACCCGCAAAAACAGGTACACGCAAAGGCCCGGCCATCCGCTCGGGCGATGAAGCGTCCTGACGCGCTCGGGACCAAGCCATGAAGATTTCCCGACGGGCTCAGCGCGTCGAACCCTTTTACGTGATGGAACTGGCCAAGGCCGCTGCGGCCCAGGCGGCCGAATTACGGCCCGGTGACCGCTCCATGCTGTACCTCAACATCGGTGAGCCGGATTTCACCGCGCCACCGCTGGTACAAGCCGCTGCCCAGCGAGCCATCCAGGCGGGCCACAGCCAGTACACCCAGGCCACGGGCCTGCCCGCGTTGAGGGAGGCCATCAGCGGCTGGTACGCTTCGCGCTTTGGGCTGGACATCGACCCGCAGCGCATCATCGTCACGGCGGGTGCCTCAGCTGCCTTGCAACTGGCCTGTCTCACCTTGATCGAGGCAGGCGACGAAGTACTGATGCCGGACCCGAGCTATCCCTGCAACCGCCAGTTTGTGCAGGCCGCCGAGGGACGCGCGGTGCTGATTCCGTCAGGGCCGGAGAACCGCTTCCAGCTCAGTGCCGCCCAGGTCGAAGCGGCCTGGGGAGAGGCCACCCGGGGAGTTCTGCTCGCTTCACCGTCCAACCCGACAGGCACGTCCATCGGCCGTGAAGAACTGGCACGCATCGCGCAGTGGGTTCGCAGCAAGGGCGGCGTGACGATGGTCGACGAGATCTACCTCGGGCTCAGTTTCGACGATGCCTATGGTCACAGTGCACTGGGCCTGCGCGGCGCCGACGGCACCGATCTGGGCGAAGACATCATCAGCATCAACAGCTTCTCCAAATACTTCAACATGACCGGCTGGCGCCTGGGCTGGTTGGTGGTGCCCCCCGCGCTGGTGCATGCGGTGGAACGGCTGGCGCAGAACCTGTTCATCTGCGCCAGCACGATTGCCCAACATGCGGCGCTGGCCTGCTTTGCGCCGGAGAGCCTGGCGGAATACGAGCGACGCCGTGCCGAATTCAAGGCCCGCCGGGATTTTTTCATTCCCGAACTCAATCGCCTGGGGCTGACCGTGCCCGTGATGCCGGATGGTGCCTTCTATGCCTGGGCCGACGTGCGCCAGTGGTGCGACCGATGGGACATCCCCCCACACGGCGAACGCCCGGATGAAGGGGGCAGTTGGGCGCTGGCCTTTGAATTGATGAAACGCTGCCAGATCGCAGCCACACCGGGTCGCGACTTTGGCAGTGCAGAGCCCTGGCGTTACCTGCGGTTTTCCACCGCCAGTTCGATGCCGCAATTGCAAGAGGCGATTGAACGCATGGAGCAGGCGCTGTGAACGCGGCAGACGAGCTGGGTGGCTTTCAGTGGCCCGTCCGCGTCTACTGGGAAGACACCGACGCCGGCGGCATCGTTTTTTACGCCAACTACCTGAAGTTCTTCGAGCGCGCGCGCACGGAATGGCTCAGGCATCTGGGCATTGAGCAACAGCGCCTACGGGACGAAATCGGCGGCATGTTCGTGGTGACCGACACGCAGGTGCGTTACCAGCGCCCAGCGCGGCTGGATGATTTTCTTCTGGTTACAGCGCGTGTGCTGGAAGCGGGGCGCGCGTCGCTCACAATCGGGCAGTCCGCGCACTGCCAGACGCCATCGACCCGGGTGCCCACCGATTCGGCGCAAGCAGATCTGGTGTTGTTGTGCTCTGGCACCATACGGATCGGCTGGGTCGATGCAGCGACCCTGCGCCCCCAACGAATTCCCGCGTCTGTGCTGAACGCCCTCGGCATCAGCTTCTGAATCCCGTTCGGCCAGACGAAACCTTTTCCAGACTTCTCACTCCGAAGCCCATGACCCAAGACCTCTCGATTGTTCAATTGATGCTCAACGCCAGCTGGGTGGTGCAGGCGGTGGTGCTGCTGCTGATCGTCATGTCGATCGTCAGCTGGGCAGCGATCTTCCGAAAAATCTTCGCAATCAAGCGCGTCAAGAATCACAACGAGGGCTTCGAGCGCGAATTCTGGTCAGGCACCAACCTCAACGACCTGTATGCGGCAGCGGCGCAAAGTGCGCGTCACGGTGGCCCCATGGAGCGCATTTTCGCCAGCGGCATGCGCGAATACCAGAAGCTGCGTGAACGCAAGATCACCGATGGCGTCACCTTGCTCGACGGCGCCCGCCGTGCCATGCGCGCCAGCTTCCAGCGTGAACTCGACGCGCTGGAGACCAACCTGTCCTTCCTGGGTACGGTGGGGTCGGTGGCACCTTACGTGGGCCTGTTCGGTACCGTCTGGGGCATCATGCATGCCTTCACCGGTCTGGCGGCCATGGCCCAGGTCACGCTGGCCAGCGTCGCACCCGGCATCGCGGAAGCACTGGTGGCCACCGCCATTGGCCTGTTTGCGGCCATCCCGGCGGTGGTGGCCTACAACCGTTTTGCGCACGATATCGACAGGGTGGCCAATGCCATGGAGACCTTCATGGAAGAGTTCTCCAACATCCTGCAGCGCAACCTGGGCGTGCACACGCCTCCCCAAACCGCCTCGGGACACTGAACATGCCAGCCGTGTCATCCCGCGGACGTGGTCGCCGCACCATCAACGAAATCAACATGGTGCCCTTCATTGACGTGATGCTGGTGCTGTTGATCATCTTCATGGTGACCGCCCCGCTCATCACGCCGAGCCAGATCGAACTGCCCACCGTGGGCCAGGCTGCGCGTCAGCCCGAGCACTTCGTGCAGGTGGTGATCGACAAGGACGAACAGCTGAAAGTGCGCGAAGGCAGCACCAAAGGTGAAGGCCAGGATGTACCCATGAGTCAACTGGTCGAGCGTGTGAGTCAGCTGCAAGGTACGGCGCCAGAAGGTACAGCGCCCGCACCCGTGGTGATCAGCGCCGACAAGAACGTGAAATACGAAGCGGTGGTCAAGGTCATGGACGCCCTGCAGCGCGCCGGCATCGAGCGCGTGGGTCTGTCGGTTCAGAGTTCTCGCTAATCCATGCAATCGACCGCCGACCATCTCGACCTCGCTCCCCCCCGCGCCGGCCGCTGGCTGGGCCCCATGGGCCTTGCCCTGGTGGTTCATGCTTTGCTGATTGCGGCCCTGACCTGGGGCGTGAACTGGAAGCACGACGACCCGACCGCCACCTTCGAGGCTGAGATCTGGTCGCGCCTGCCGCAACAGGCAGCGCCACGCGCTGTGCCGCCCCCACCCGAACCCAAACCCGAGCCTGAACCGGCTCCCCCTCCAGAGCCGTCCCCCGCGCCTGCGCCACCTCCGCCAGCGCCGCCCGCCCCGAATGAGGCTCAGATCGCGGTGGAACGGGCCAAGAAAAAGGCGGAGGCAGAAAAGCGGGAGCGCGAGGCTGCAGCGAAGAAGGCTGCGGATGCCAAGAAGGCCGAGGATGCCAAGAAAGCGGTCGAGGCCAAGGCGGAAGCAGAGAAGCGCGCCAAGGCAGATAAGGAACGCAAGGAAAAGCAGGCCAAGGAAGAGGCCGCCAAACGCGAGCATGCGCGCAAGCAGGCGGAGGCGCAGAAAGAGCAGGCGGCGGCGCAGGAGCGCGCCCGCCAGGATCAGATCCGCCGCATGATGGGACAGGCTGGCGCAAGCGGCGGCCCCCAGGCCACCGGCACGGCACAACAATCCAGCGGACCCTCCCCTGGTTACGCCGGCCGCGTGGCGGCCACCATCAAGCCCAATGTGCTCTTCACCGAACCGGCGCCCGGCAACCCGCGTGCGGAAATCGAAATCCGCACGCTGCCCGATGGCACCATCACATCGAGCCGTCTGGTCAAGAGCAGCGGCAACAAGGCCTGGGACGATGCCGCCCTGCGCGCCATCGAGCGCACGGGCACGCTGCCGCGCGACACCGATGGTCGTGTGCCTTCGTCGTTGATCATTGGGCTTCGGCCGCAGGACTGACGACGGGCTGCAGGAGCACCAGGCCTGCCCCCCGCCCTTTCAGCGCAGCAGCAGCGTCGGAATTCGCGCCACGCGCAGCAGATCGGTGGTCTTGCTGCCCATGACCAGGCTGCGCAACGGCGAGTGCGTGTAGGCACCCATCATCAACAGGTCGATGCCCTTGCTGCGCACGGTTGCGCCGATCACGGTCTCTGGATCGCCCGGCACGATCTCGGTCACCACGCCAAAGCCGGCGGCTTCGAGCTTGTTGCGGGCCCACTCCATCTGTTTGGGAGCATCCTGGCCGGGCTTGCCGGCCATCACAATGTGAATGGGCAGGCCTTGAAACAATGGACTTGCTGCCACCATCTCCACACCCTTGCGCGTGATGCTGCTGCCATCGAAGGCTATCAGCACCCGCTCGGGCGCCTTGAAGCCCTCGGTCACCACCAGAATCGGCCGCTGCAAAGCACGCACCACCCATTCGACATGGCGCCCCAGGTCGCGCTGGGTGTTGTCGGCCGAGGCTCCTCTGCGGCCCAGCACAAACAGCCGCACGTCGTTCTGCTGTTCGGTCAGCGTCTCTTCCAGGTCGCCATGGCGCTGACGCGTGTCCACAGTGGACACGCCAGCCGCCAGTGCGCGTTCGCGCAGTGTGTTGAGGAAGATGCGCCCGCTGTCGCGCGCCGCGCGGCTCCGGACTTCGTCCTCGGTAGAGAGCTGCGAGAGCAGATTTTCCTGGGCGTTGGCACCGATGGAGCCGCTGTGATCCTGACCGGCACCCACAGGCGCGTGGCGATCGATCACGTGCAGGAACTCCAGCGGGGCATTCATGCGCAATGCGGCCCAGACGGCGTAGTCGGCCACGTGATTGGCGTAGGCCGACTGGTCGACACAGGCGAGGACTTTGAGGTCTCGTGTCATGTTTTCGTCTCCCGGATCAGTGGCCTATCAGCATGTTGTCTGCGCCATCCTTGTCGTGCACCGCAAATCGATCGACCATGGTGGCACTGGCTTCGTTGAGGCCGATCACCTCGACTTCCGTGCCCTCGCGGCGGAACTTGAGCACCACCTTGTCGAGCGCACCGATGGCGGTGATGTCCCAGAAGTGCGCGCGGCTCACGTCGATGCGCACCTTTTCAATCACTTCCTTGAAGTCGAACGAGGCAATGAACCGATCGGCTGAAGCGAAGAACACCTGGCCCAGGATGGTGTAGGTGCGGGTGCGGCCTTCGGCCTCAGACAGCGACCGCACACGCAGGATCTGACCGACCTTGTGGGCAAAGAAAAAGCCAGAGAGCAACACGCCGGTGAGCACGCCTTTGGCCAGATCGTGCGTGGCCACCGTGACCGCAACGGTGGCGATCATCACGAAGCTGGAACTCCTGGGGTGATCGCGCAGGTTGCGGATGGAGCTCCAATTGAAGGTGCCGATGGACACCATGATCATCACCGCCACCAGCGCGGCCATGGGAATCTTGCCCACCCAGTCACCCAGGAACACCACCATCAGCAACAGGAAGATACCCGCCGACAAGGTCGAAAGGCGACCGCGACCACCCGATTTGATGTTGATGATGGATTGGCCAATCATGGCGCAGCCGGCCATACCACCGATGAAGCCGCTGGTGATGTTGGCCACGCCCTGCCCCACGCATTCGCGGTTCTTGTCGCTCTTGGTGTCGGTCAGGTCGTCCACGATCGTGGCGGTCATGAGCGATTCCAGCAAACCCACCACCATCAGCGTGAGCGAGTAGGGAAGGATGATCTGCAGCGTTTCGAAAGTGAGCGGGATGTCCGGGATCAGGAAAAACGGCAGGCTGTCGGGCAGCTCGCCCATGTCGCCCACAGTGCGGATGTCCAGGTCCATGAAAATGGCCACACCGGTCAGCACGACGATGGTCACCAGCGGCGAGGGCACGGCCTTGGTGATGTAGGGCAAACCATAGATGATGGTCAGGCCTGCAGCCGTCATGGCGTACACGTGCCAGGTGACGTTGGTGAGCTCGGGCAACTGCGCCATGAAGATCAGGATCGCCAATGCATTGACAAAGCCAGTGACCACCGAGCGGGACACAAAGCGCATCAGGACGCCCAGGCGCACCCACCCGGCAATGATCTGCAGCACGCCGGTGAGCACCGTGGCCGCCAGCAGGTACTGCAGACCGTGGTCTTTGACCAGGGTGACCATCACCAACGCCATGGCCCCGGTGGCGGCGGAAATCATGCCCGGGCGCCCGCCGGTGAAGGCAATCACTACTGCAATGCAGAACGAGGCATACAGGCCCACCTTGGGGTCCACACCCGCAATGATGGAAAAGGCAATGGCCTCGGGGATCAGCGCCAGTGCAACCACGAGGCCGGCGAGCAAGTCGTTGCGGACATTGGACAACCAGTCCTGTCGGAAATTCTTGATCAATTCAAACACTCCGCACCGCCGAAAAGAGAGCTCGGCGGGCTGTCAATAAGATGGAGATGGGGACGAAGAGGATTGAAACGCGGAGGTTTCACGAGCCGTGCATACGAACCCCGTGTTGCCTGGGCTGCCGGTGGTGACAGCAGGCAATTCACCCGTATACCGAGTCAGATCGGCCACGCAGCAATGCAGGCAAGGGCAAGGCGCGGAACGACAAACGAAACGGTCGGGTTGAAGGTTTTACAAGGGTGGCTCCGTGTGGCGCGATGGGGCGGCATGGGCCATGACGGCATGCTCAAGGCCAAGGGAAAACCCGCATTGTAGTGGAGCGGCCGCGTTGCGCCGAGCTCCGCCTTGCGCCCGGTGCCTCCCGTCTCCACCAGCCCACAGGCCAGCGCACTCGGCGCACCAGACGCTCTGCATCAATCAACGACAGTGGCGCGGTCCTGGGTAACTTCGCGCAGCACGCTTTCGAGCTCGGCCGCATCGACGGGTTTGTGCAACACCGCTGCAAAGCTGGTGCGCAGCAGCTCAAGGCGCTCTTCGGTCCCGATATTGCCGCTCATGAGCACGATGGGGGGTGGGCTCCTGGTGGCCCGAATGCGGGAAGCCAGACCCAGGCCATTGAGGCGGGGCATGGTCAGATCGGTCAGCACCACGTCCCAGCGGGTCTGGCTCTGTGTGAACAGCTTCCAGCCCTCTTCCCCATCACGTGCGCGGGTGACCTGCCACCCCTGGCGTTCGAGCAGGCGACTCCAGGCATGGCGAACGAGCTGATCGTCGTCCACGAACAGCAGATGACGACTCTTCTGCATGGGCGGGGACTGATGCTGGACAGGGGTGCCCGTGCGCGCTTCTTCTGCTGCGGGCAGGTACAAGGTCATGCATGCGCCTTCTCCAGGGGGGCTGGCCACACCGATTTCTCCACCGTGGCGCGACATGATGCCGTGCACCACCGACAGACCCAGGCCGGTGCCGCGTCCCACCTTTTTTGTCGTGAAGAAGGGGTCAAACACCCTGTGCAGGTGCTCTGGCGGAATGCCGGGGCCTTCGTCGCGCACACGCAGACACACATAGCGCCCTGCCGGCAGGCCTGCCGTTTCGGGTTGGTTTGCAATCGGCGCGCCGGCTTGCAAATCAAACGCATCGAGCGTCAGGTGGATGGTGCCCTCGCCCTGCATGGCGTCGGAAGCGTTCATCAGCAGATTGACCAGCACCTGCTGCATCTGAGTGGGATCGGCCTGCACCCAGTCGTCCTCTGTCAACAGGTGGATGTCCAGTTGGCTGCGGCGTATCAAACCGGAGGCCACCAGCGTACGGACTTCTTCGATCAAGCTGCTCAGGCGCACCCGCTCCATGCGCGGCGGCGACTGGCGGCTGTAGGCGAGCAACTGGCGCATCAGCCCGTCGGCGTACCGGGTGGCTTTCAGCGCGTGCTGCAAGGCTTCGTGGCTGGGGTGTGCCGAGTCGAGATCTTCCACGGCCATCTTTGTCCACCCCGAGATCGCGGCCAGTGAATTGTTGAAGTCGTGCGCAATGCCACCGGTAAAGCGTCCCAAGGCCTCGATCTTCTGGCTTTGCAGCAACTGCATCTGCAAGGCTTCCTGCTGTGCATGCGCCTCACGCTGGGCCACGGCATCCCGTCGAACACGGTCAAGCAACTGGTTGATGCCGCGTGCCAGGTGACTCAGTTCATCTTTGCCCAACGGTCGCACGCTCACCGACCCGGTGAGATCACCTTCGGTGATGCGCTTCAGGTCGTCGTGCAGACCCTGCACGCGGCGAAGCAGCATGCGATCCAGCAAGGTCACCAGCAGCACACTGGCCAGCAGACCCGCCAAAGCCGCCAGGCCCATGGCCGTCCACGCCACCGTTTCGGCCTGCTGATGAAGCCGCCGGTCCAGCGACAGCACCAGCTCGGCCACCGGAAGCCCTTGCTGGTCGACAAGCACTGCGTGCAACTCGTCGTGATCGTCGTTTCCGGGTTCCAGATGTGAAAGCTGACCCGCGTGGTCCGGCGCGGTCAACGACAGGCGAGCCGGCATCATCAACACATTGGACAGGCTCTCCACCGCAGTTTCGTCGAAACGGCGCACCATGACGATGGCCCCCACGGCGACCGGACTCTCGTCGTCCGGCCGGTGCACCGCAGCACCCACCACCACCTCGAGTTGACCATCAACCACGCGAAGGGTCTTCAGAAAGGCTTTGACATCTCCGGCAGCAAGCACAGGCATCATGAGATCGCGCAGGGCACCCACACGATCAGCAGCGATTTCACCCAGCTCGTCGCCTCCCACGCGCGCCACGGTGGACACCGTGTTGCCCCGCGCATCGAGCACCAGCACTTCCGAAATACCCAGGTACCCCAGATTCTCGGTGTCGAAGTTGTCGTCCATGAACTCGGGTTTCTGCCCAAGCACATAGGCCACCGCGTCAACCCAGAACGCGTAGTCGCGCACGGTGGCACTCAAGGCCTGAACCTGCTGATCCAGCACACGGCGGGCGCGCTCACCTTCCGTGGCCGCGCGGTCGGCTTCCAGGCGTTCAAACGACTCGGAAACGATGAAGCGCGCGCCCAGCATGGCCCCGCCGGCGCAGAGTGCAACGACGAGCAATATCAGCACCCAGGCTTTGTGTTGCAGTTTCATGGTTTACGAAAGTATCGACCGACGCCTCCTTAAATTGAGCGAGCGGACACCCATCCATGCGCTATTTCACGGCACTAAGGCACCTTTTTGGTGCCTTGCAATCAAGCCTTGAGTCAATCGGACCGGTCAGTCGAACACAATCTCGGCCTGCTGCCCGTGCGCTTGCGCCATCCAGCTCGCGAGTGCTGCATCCGTGGGGAAGAACAAGGCCCGATCGTCCAGTTGCAGTTCGCACTGCACGCCCGGGCGCTGCAAGGCCAGGCGCACAGGCAGGCCCCTCACCAGCTCACCCTGATCGGTGACTTCGCGCTTGGGCGGGAACTCGCGCACCAGTTCGGCGATGGAAGGCGCCTGCCCGTTCACGGCCACCCGCAGGTATTTGCCAAAACGGCAGCGGGCCGCCGCCAGATCCCAGATGTGCTGGATCTTCAGTCGCAGACCACCGGAGAATCGGTCGGGCTGAGCCACGGCCTGCACCACGATGAGTTCGTCCTCCTTGAGCACATTGCGGTGCAGGTTGATGAGGTTTTCGTCGGCGCTGACCTCGAGCACGGCGGTCTTGTCGTCCAGCTTGAACAGGGCCAGCTTGCCGCGCTGACCGTTAATGATGCGGAAGTCGGTGACGATGCCGGCCAGGATCACCGGGTCACGGCTTTCTTTCACATCGGCGAGCTCGGTTCGCGCAAAGCGCCTCACCTCGCGCTGCACCTCGTCGAACAGATGGCCGGAGAAGTAGAAACCGATCGCGGTTTTTTCCAGCGTGAGCCGCTCCTTCACGCCCCAGGGCACCGTGGACACCAGGTCGGGTTCCTGGGTGCTGGAGCCGTGGTCGTCACCGCCCATCAGATCGAACAGGCCACCTTGATTGGCATTCGCCTGTTGGGCCGCCGCGAAGTCGAAGGCCCGCTCCACCGATGCCAGCACCTCGGCGCGGTTCAGGTGCAACGAATCAAAGGCGCCCGCCTTGATGAGCGCCTCCACGGTGCGCTTGTTCAGCCTTGTGCGGTCCACGCGGCGGCAAAAGTCGAACAAGCTCTTGAACGGACCGCTCTCTTGACCGGCCGGGCCTTCGCCCCGGCCTTCACGCGCGGCCACGATGGCCTCGATGGCCTGCTGGCCTGTGCCCTTGATGGCGCCCAGGCCGTAGCGGATGGACTTGTCGGTGATGGGCTCGAAGCGGTGGAACCCGCGGTTCACGTCGGGCGCCTCGAAGCTGATGCCCATCTTCTGCGCGTCTTCGAACAACACCTTGAGCTTGTCGGTGTCGTCCATTTCCACGGTCATGTTGGCGCAGAAGAACTCGGCGGTGTAGTGCACCTTGAGCCATCCTGTGTGGTACGCCAGCAGCGAGTAGGCAGCCGCATGCGACTTGTTGAAGCCGTAGCCCGCGAACTTCTCCATCAAGTCGAAGACTTCGTCGGCTTTTTCCTGGGTGATGCCATGCGTGGCCAGCGCACCGGCACGGAATTTTTCGCGGTGCTCGGCCATTTCCTCGGCCTTCTTCTTGCCCATGGCGCGGCGCAGCAAATCGGCGCCGCCGAGCGAATAGCCGCCCAGGATCTGCGCGGTCTGCATCACCTGCTCCTGGTAGACCATGATGCCGTAGGTCTCGCTGAGCATCTCGGCCACTGCCGGGTGCGGGTATTCCACCGGCTCGCGCCCATGTTTGCGCGCCACGAAACTGGGGATCAGGTCCATGGGCCCTGGACGGTACAGCGCGTTGAGCGCGATCAGGTCTTCCAGACGCGTGGGCTTGGCGTCCTTGAGCATGCCCTGCATGCCGCGGCTTTCAAACTGGAACACAGCCTCCGTCTGCCCACGTGAGAACAGCGCGTACACGCGCTGGTCGTCCAGCGGTACGTCCTCAAAACGGAAGTTCTCTTTGCCCTGGTGGCGTTTGACGATGAACTCGCGCGCGATCTCCAGAATGGTGAGCGTGGCCAGACCCAGAAAGTCGAACTTCACCAGGCCCACGGCCTCCACGTCGTCCTTGTCGTACTGACTCACGGCCGAGTCGCTGCCGGGCTGCATGTAGAGCGGACAGAAGTCGGTGAGCTTGCCCGGCGCGATCAGCACGCCACCGGCGTGCATGCCGATGTTTCGCGTCATGCCCTCGAGCTTCTGCGCCAGCTCGATCAGGGTCTTGACGTCGTCTTCCTTCTGGATGCGCTCGGCCAGCACCGGCTCCATTTCGATGGCGTAGTTGTTCTTGTCGCCCTCCTTCTTGGGCACGGGCGGGTACTGCAACGTGACCGACATGCCCGGCTTGTTCGGGATCAGCTTGGAGATGCCGTCGCAGAAGCCGTAGGAAAAGTCGAGCACCCGGCCCACGTCACGGATGGCGGCGCGCGCGGCCATGGTGCCGAAAGTGGCGATCTGGCTCACCGCGTCCTTGCCGTACTTGTCCTTCACATAGTCGATCACGCGGTCGCGGTTGGTCTGGCAGAAATCGATGTCGAAGTCGGGCATGGACACCCGCTCCGGGTTCAGGAACCGTTCGAACAGCAGGTTGTATTGCAGCGGGTCGAGGTCGGTGATCTTGAGCGCATAGGCCACCAGCGAACCGGCGCCAGATCCTCGGCCGGGACCCACGGGGCAACCGTTGTTCTTGGCCCAGTTGATGAAGTCGCCCACGATCAAAAAGTAGCCCGGGAATCCCATGTTCAGGATCGTGTTGATCTCGAACTCCAGACGTTCCACATAGCGCGGGCGCTCGGCGTCGCGCCTGGCCGCGTCGGGGTACAGATGGGCCAGCCGTTCTTCCAGACCCTCAAACGACGATTGCCGGAAGAAGTCGGCCATCGGCATGGGAACGCCGTCGACCAGTGGAGTGGGAAAGTCGGGCAACTGCGGCTTGCCCAGCACCAGCGTGAGGTTGCAGCGCTTGGCGATCTCCAGTGTGTTGGCCACAGCAGAGGGCACATCAGCAAACAGCGCCTGCATCTGCTGCGCGCTCTTGAAATACTGCTCGCGGGTGAAGCGCCGCACGCGCCGGCTGTTGCCCAGGATTTCGCCGTCTGCGATACAGACCCGTGCCTCGTGCGATTCGTAGTCGTCGGGCTCGAGGAACTGCACCGGGTGCGTGGCCACCACCGGCAGGTGCAGACGCGCCGCCAGCTGCACGGCAGCGATCACGTGGCGCTCGTCGTCGGTGCGGCCAGCGCGCTGCAGTTCCAGATAGAAGCGGTGCGGGAACAGGCCGGCAAGCTGGAGCGCCAGATCGGCGGCACGCTGGGCGTCGCCCTGGATCAGCGCCTGGCCCACAGGCCCGGCCTGCGCCCCTGAGAGCAGCAGCAAACCCGCATTCAGCTCCTCCAGCCATTCGCGCTGCACCAGCGCCACCCCACGCGCACCGCTGCGCGTCCAGGCACGGGCCAACAGTTCGCAAAGATTCAGGTAGCCCTGGTTGTCTTGCACCAGCAGCACAACACGCGGTGCTGCGGGCTGGTGGCTGCCAGGCATGGCGCCCGGGGTTTCATCGCTGAACCCCTGCAACATCACCTCTGCGCCCAGCAGCGGCTTCACGCCAGCCGACCGGGCGGCCTTGTAGAACTTGACCGCGCCGAACAGGTTGCTCAGATCGGTGATGGCCAGGGCGGGCTGGCCATCGGCAGCGGCGGCGGCCACCGTGTCGTCGATGCGGTTGGTGCCGTCAACGACGGAGAATTCGGTGTGCAGGCGCAGGTGTATGAACATCCGGCCATTTTAGGAGCCACTCCACTCCACAGCGGCCTCAGTCAGGCGGATTTACGTCGTCTTTCAAGATGCCGAGCACTTCCGAACGGAACTCCCTGCTGTAAAGAATGGCAACCACCGCCAGTGTGGCGACCACCATGGCCACAGGTGAAATGAACCACGCCAGCGCCGCAAAAGAGAAGTAGTAGGCCCGCAGACCATCGTTGAATGTTTCGGCTGCGGCACCTACCATGGCCGAGGCGCGCTCGGCGTAGCGGTGCCGGTCGAACTTGCCGGATTCAAATTCCTTGGGCGACGGCATGGAGCCGATCACCAGGGCCACAAAGGTGTATTGCCTCATGCACCAGGAGAAGCGAAAAAAGGCATAAACGAAGATCGAGACCAGCACCAGGATCTTGAACTCGAACACCACGAGTGTCGTCGTCTGTGCGAACGGGATCTCGCTCATCAGTTCGGTGGCCTTGTCGGTGGTGCCCAGCAAGGCAAACAGACCACCGATCACCAGAATGGACGTGGAGGAAAAGAAGGTCGGGGTGTTGGAAAGTGCTTGCGTGATGAGGCCATCCAGCATGCGCGGATCGCGCGCGGTGGCCTGCAGCATCCAGTAGCCCCGGTACCGGTTGGTGGTCTGTATCAGCGAACCTCGCTTGCGGCCCCACACCTTTGCGAACCAGGCGTAGCCGATCCACAGGGCAAAAAAGCAGACCAGCGCCAGCCAGTCGGGCAAGGGAATGAGACTCAGGAACTTCATAGGCCCCGATGGTAAGGCTATACCCCCACACTCCGCCGCAGGGCTGGGTTGCCCCCACGCTCCGCCGCTGCGCGGGTCGCTGCCCCCCCCGAGGGGGCTGACCCAAGGATCAGTCCTTGAATTTTGCCGCCACAGCGGCCACGCGCTCACCGAACAGACGGGCGGTTTCGAGATCACCGGGCAGCATGTCACCGGCACCGGCATCGGACGGGCTCTGGGCGATGGCGCCGCTGTAGCTGACGAGGTAATTCACATCGTTGCGCTGGGCGCCCTTGGTGTTGCTGGGCATCAGGCCCTGGCTCACCCAAATCATGCCGTGCTGCATCGCCAGGGTGAACAAAGTGGTGAGGGTGTTGAACTTGTCGCCGTTCATGCCGGCGCTGTTGGTGAAGCCGGCCGCAATCTTGTCCTTCCACTTCTGAGCGAACCAGGGCTTGCTGGAGGCATCAGCGAATTTCTTGAACTGCCAGCTCACGGAACCCATGTAGGTGGGCGAGCCCATGATGATGGCGTCGGCCGCGTCCAGCGCATCCCAGCCGCCATCAGGCAGGTTGCCATCGGCATCAATGGCGATGAGTTCGGCATCGGCACCCTGTGCCACCGACTGCGCCATGCGCTGGGTGTGACCGTACCCGGAGTGGTAAACCACGACAACTTTTGCCATTCAAAACCCCTTGAAGTTGGCACCCATGGCATCGGCCGGGCGCGCAGATTTGCAGGTGGAAGAAAATTCTTCAGCGAGATTCAATGAAATTCAGCGCGCAACCAAGCGCTCTGCTCGCCCATGGGGCGCCGCTCTGAAAATCCAGGCATGGGCTGCGGTGTCTTCTCCTGACTTCCGACGAATGGCCGGAGAGCACCACAGGTTCCCGCAGCGGCTGACCGAAAAAAACGGCGTGCGCGCCACAAGCCCCGATTTCCAGCACCACCATACCCTGACCCTCATCGCCCCTCTGTGCGGATGACAACACAAGGCTGGAGCGCGGTCGCGGCCTGTCTGGCGCCCTTCCATGTGCCTGCCGGCACAAGGGCAAAGTCCTCTTTCGAACGAAGCCCCTGCACCACTCTTGCCCATCAATGGGGATCAGCCCTTGCGGCGAGCGTCCAGACTGAACGCGCCTGCACCGAACGCAACCAGCGCGAGCAGGCCTCCCACCAGACCGATGTTCTTCATGAACATGAGCTGCTGCATCATCTGCTGCTCGGCGGGCATGGCCCAGAAGTTGTGGAAAAAGAACGAGGCCACCAAGGTGAATGCGGCCAGTGCCAGCGCTGCCCACCGGGTGCCCAGGCCCAGAATCAGGGCCACGCCACCCAGCACCTCCACCGCAATGGCCACTGCCGCGCCCAACGCCGGCATGGGCAGACCGACAGACGCGATGTAGCCGGCGGTGCCTTCGAAGCCACCGATCTTGCTGATGCCGGCGGGCAGGAACACTGCGGCCAGCAACAGACGGGACACAAGGGCCAGGGGGTTTTGCAACGTGTTCATGAGAATTTCCTTGGGTATGAAAAGGGTTGTAAGGGATCAGGCAACGAGGTCAAAAACCAGCACTTCTGCGTCCTTGGCATTCGCCAGATGGAGCTGCCCTTCTTCGGCCAGCACGGCGGCATCACCGCCCTTCAGCGTCTCACCATTGACTTCAATCTCCCCGCGCACCAGGTGCACATAGGCCTTGCGTGCCGGGTTCAGTTCGATGCGGGCTTCTTCGGTGCCATCAAACAGGCCCGCGTACATCGACGCATCGGCGTTGATGTGCACCGACCCTTCAGCGCCTCCGTTGGACGCGACCAGACGCAGTTTGCCGCGCTTCTGATCCGGGCCGAAGCTCTTCTGCTCGTAGCCCGGTTCAATGCCGGTCACGTTCGGTTCAATCCAGATCTGCAGGAAGTGCGTGGTCTGATCGGGTGCGTGATTGAATTCGCTGTGTCGCACGCCGCTGCCAGCGCTCATGCGCTGCACGTCACCGGGCGGAATGCCCTTGACGTTGCCCATGCTGTCCTTGTGCGCCAGGTTGCCCTGCAGCACATAGCTGATGATTTCCATGTCGCGGTGACCATGGGTCCCAAAACCGGTGCCGGGCGCAATGCGGTCTTCATTGATCACTCGCAGATTGCCCCAGCCCATCCAGGCGGGGTCAAAGTACTCCGCAAACGAAAACGAATGAAAGCTCTTGAGCCAGCCGTGGTCGGCATATCCACGGGCTTCAGAGCGGCGAATCTTCATCATGGCGTGTTCCTTTCCTGTTTAGGAGTTAGGAGTGGGTTGCCGCATCCATCGATTCGGCGTGACGTGGGGACAATTCTGAACCTCAGGCCCATCTACCGGACTGCACGGGTTTGATGGCATCATTCAAATGAATTGAATCATCGAAGGCCCCAGACATGGCTTCTGCCTCACCCCGCGCCGCCCTCTCCCCGGAAAACCTCGGTCTGCTTGAAGCCGTGGCCCGCCTGGGCAGCATGGCCGCCGCCTCTCGCGAACTGGGCATGGTGCCCAGCGCCCTCACCTACCGCGTGCGCCAGATCGAAGATGCACTGGATGTGCTGCTGTTTGACCGCAGCGCCCGCCGCGCGGTACTCACGCCCGCCGGTGCAGAGTTGCTGCGCTCGGGCCAGTACCTGCTCGACGAACTCGATGCCGTGGCGCAGCGGGTCAAGCGCGTGGCCACAGGCTGGGAGCCGGAGCTGACGCTCGCGGCCGACGCCGTGATCTCGCGCACCACGCTGTTCGAGCTTTGCGAGGCTTTCTATGCAGAGAACGCGCCAACCCGCGTGAAGATCCGCGCGGAGACGCTGTCCGGCACGATCGAAGCGCTTCAAAGCGGCCAGGCGGACATCGCCCTGGGCGTCACCCACGAACTCTCACTGCCCGAAATCCAGTCCGCCCCTCTGGGTTCGATGACGTTCGTCTTCGCAGTGGCGCCCCACCACCCGCTGGCCTCTGTCAACCACAGCCTGTGCGACGAAGAGCGCGCCCAGTACCGGGCCGTTGCCGTGGCCGACAGCACGAAACGGGGCAACGGTGTCACCCACAACCTGGTGCCCGGGCAGGACGTGCTCACCGTGCCCACGATGCAGCACAAGCTCGAGGCCCAGTTGCGCGGACTGGGCGCAGGCTTCTTGCCGCTGGCCATGGCCCAGCCCTTCATTCATGCGGGCCGGCTCATTGTCAAGAAAGTGGAACGACCCACCAGCTCCATCCGGCTCGCCTATGCCTGGCGACAGCCACGCAGCGCGGGTGACACAGGGCGGGCGCTACGCTGGTGGCTTGACCGGCTGCAACACCCCACCACGCGGGCCGCGCTGCTCAACAACCACCATCAGATTTGACGCCATCGGGGTTTGTATGGATGAGCAGGCTGCTACAGTCGGTTTCACTCCTTGCCCTCCACCGCAGAACCGAACATGAAAAACACCGCCTCGACCCGCAAGTCCAAACCTCCGGCTGCGGCCTTGCCGCTGAACATCGTTGTCGTTGGCGCGGGCATGGCCGGTGTGGCTTGCGCCCGCACGCTGGTGCAAGCGGGTCATCGGGTCACGCTGCTGGAAAAAAGCAGGGGGTTTGGCGGGCGCATGGCGACCCGGCGGACCGAATTCGGCGGGTTTGACCATGGCGCGCAGTACTTCACCGTGCGCGACCCGCGTTTCGAGAAGGCCTTGCGCAGCAACGCCACCCAGGTGGTGCGACCGTGGAGCGCGAGCACCGTGCGTGTACTTGACGAATTCGGCCATGTGCTGGCCAGCGCTCCACCCCCCACCGAACCGCATTTTGTGGCTTCGCCCGGCATGAGCGCCCTGGTGGCCATGTGGGCGGAACCCCTGCTCAGGCCCGACCAGCATGGTCACTTGAGTGCCTCCGCCTTGCTTGAAACGCGGGCCACGCAGATTGAACGCGATGCCCTTCACCCACAGCAATGGCAGGTCCGCACAGAAGACAATGCTGGCGGCCTGCGCGTGCTGGGTGGCTTTGACCGCGTGGTGCTTGCCATCCCACACCCCCAGGCGCACGACCTCTTGCGCTCATCGGGCCTGGCGCCAGAGTTGCGCAAGGCGCTGGCAAGCGTGCACGTGGCGCCCTGCTGGACGCTGATGGTTGCTTACCCCCAGGCCATGCAGCCCGGCCTGCCCCACCTGGGACCACAGTGGAACGCCGCGCGCAGCACGCACCACCGCATCAGTTGGCTGGCCCGCGAATCGAGCAAGCCCGGGCGCGAACCCGTCGAACGATGGACCATCCAGGCCAGTCCGGCCTGGTCAGCCAAACACCTGGAAGACGACGGCGAGCGGGTCAAGGCAAAGATGCTCAAGGGTTTCGCAGAGATCACCGGCATTCGCGCCACACCCAGCCACGCGGTGGTCCACCGCTGGCGCTTCGCCCAGACCCAGATACCCCTGGGCAAGCCATACCTGATGGACGCAAACTTGGGGCTGGGCCTTTGCGGCGACTGGTGCCTGGGGCACCGGGTGGAAGACGCCTTTGTCTCCGGGCTGGAACTGGCACTGGCGATGGCCTGAGCCAGGCTGCCAAAAGAGGCCGGCGGGGTTCGCACACAGCCGGTCAGCGGTCGATCAGCCCCCATGAAACGCCGCCGGGCCGTCCCGAAGGCGCTCACCCCGAAGCACGGAGAGTAGTCCAGTGAGTGCCAGAACCGCCCTCACCACCCAAGCCTACCGGGGCCGCTTCGCCCCCTCCCCCACCGGCCCGTTGCATGCCGGCTCGCTCGTGGCGGCCCTCGCGAGCTGGCTGGACGCCCGTGCGCACGGCGGCCAGTGGCTGGTGCGCATGGAAGATGTGGACATGCCCCGGTGTGTGCCGGGTGCAGACACCTTTCTGCTGCAGCAGTTGGCCGCCTGCGGTCTGGTCAGTGATGAACCCGTGGTCTGGCAATCGAAGCGCAGCGCCCTCTACCAGGCGGCACTCCAGCAACTCATTGATGGCAACCGCGCCTACCCCTGTGCCTGCTCACGCAAGGACATCGAACTCGCCCTGCGGGCGATGGGGCAGCCACGCGAACGCCACCAGGCGGCGATCTACCCCGGCACCTGCCGGCCTGAGCGGGGCGGCTTGCACGGACGGCCTCCGAGGGCCTGGCGTTTTTTGTGCGACGCAGGTGCTTCTCGGGTGGAATGGACCGACCGGCGCCTGGGGCGACAGGCGCAGGACGTGGACCGTGACGTGGGCGATTTTGTGCTGCTGCGTGCAGACGGCCTCTGGGCCTACCAGCTGGCGGTGGTGGTGGACGACGCCGAACAAGGCATCAACGCTGTGGTGCGAGGCGAGGACCTGGCCGACAACACGGCGCGTCAGATCCTGCTGCAACAGGCCCTGTCTTTGCCAACCCCGAGCTATTTGCACACCCCGCTGGTCCGTGACGCAAAAGGCGAGAAGCTGAGCAAACAGACCGGCGCCGCGGCACTGAACCTGTCAGATCCTGCAACAGCACTCAATCAGGCGGCCCTTTGCCTGGGTTTGCCTCAAGCGAAGGCGCAGGTGCCCGAATTGCTTTATCGATGGGTCCAGGCGTGGCGGGAGCGCTGGGGCTGACCCCCACGCCGACCCCAGACGCTCAGGTGCGGACCTTTCCGTCCCCGGAGAGCATGGAAAGCTCCACGAAGCTGGATGCCACGTGGTCGGTGGGACTCAGCGACACCGAGAAGCCCCCGAACGACTGATCGCCAATGGCCTCCATGCCGGAGATGAAGCTCTGCCGGGTGGGCCGCGCACCCGCGCGACGCAGGCCTTCGGTGAACAACCGTGCCGCCAGGAAGCCTTCCATGCTGGAGAAGTTGGGCTGCACCTTGTTGCCCCCCTTGGCCACCGCCTCAAGGAACTCGCGGGTGATGGGCTGGGTGGTGCGGTACGGCGTGGGCGTCACCTGCGAGACCACCACACCCGCTCCGTCTTTGCCGAGCTCGTCGGCCAGGGCCTGGGTACCGACGAAGGACACGTTGTAGAACGACCCCCCGTAGCCTGCGGCGCGGGCCGCGCGAATGTAGGCAGCGCACGACTTGTAGGCACTGATCTGAACCACCGCCTGGGGCTTGGCGGCATTGAGGGTGGCCACCGCTTGCGCCACTTCCACCGTGTTGCGCTCGACCGTGGCCACAGCCACCGGCTCCAGGCGCCGCTCGGTCAGGGCCAGCGTCACGCCGTCCAGCCCGGCCCGGCCATAGGCGTCGTTCTGATAGAACACCGCCACGCGGTTGATGCCCAGGTTGGTGAGGTTGCGCACGATCAGGGCGGTTTCGTCGTTGTACGAAGCGCGCAAGTGGAACGCCATGCGGTTGAATGGCTGGCGCAGACCCATGGCACCCGTGAACGGCGCGACGAATGGCACCTGTGCGGTGGTGGCCAGCGGCAGAGCGACCACGCTGGTGGGTGTGCCGATGTAGCCGAACAGGGCAAACACGTCTTCGTTGATGAGTTTGGTGGTGTTTGCGGCGCAGCGATCGGGCTCATAGCCGTCGTCCAGCTGCATGATCTCGATGCGCGACTGGTTCACGCCACCCTGGGCATTGAGCTGGTCGAAGAACAGCTTGGCGCCTGCATGGAACTGGATACCCAGCTGGGCTGCTGCGCCAGTGAACGCGGCGGACTGACCCAGCACGATGCGGTTGTTGGTCTGGGCATGCAGCACCGGTGCACCCAGCACAGCGGCGCTGGCGGCCAGGCGGGTGAAGTTGCGTCGGGTGATGCCGGAGGAACGAGGGGAAAAATCAGCCATGGTGCAGGTAAGCTCCCAAATTGAAAGCGGCGTGTGTTTCACGCCGCTTTGTTCTTGTTGAAGGTATTCTTTTTTTGATCCTATCTGACGCCAAGGGCATTGGGTCGTCTAATTCGACCGCCCATCGGGGCTTACCGGGCGCAGCAGGCGCGCTCCGTGAACTGCAGCACGCCTTGTCTCGTTGCTTCAGATCAGATAAGCACAGGAGCTACAGAAGCAAGGCCACCTAAAATCTCCCACCGCATCCGTGAACGCCCATGACCGAAGACACCACTCACAACGCCGAGCCCACGGCCGCCGCCGACCCAGCCAAAAAGCCTGGCCCCCCGCCGGGTACCTACATGCGCGTCGTCAAGAGCTATGTGCTGAGAGCCGGGCGAACCACCGTGGCACAGGCGCGAGCCTACGAGCTCTACAGCGCCCACTTTTTGCTGCCCTACACGCCGCAGCCACTGGACGTCGATGCGGCCTTTGGCAGGCAGGCGCCGCTGGTCATGGAAATCGGCTTCGGCATGGGCGGTGCCACGGCACACATCGCCCGCGTCCGTCCGCAAGACAACTTCCTGTGCTGCGAGGTGCACGAGCCCGGCGTCGGCGCTCTGCTCAAACTGGCGGGTGATGAAGGGCTGGAGAACATCCGCATCGTGCGCCACGATGCGGTGGAAGTGCTGGACCACATGCTGGGCGAAAACAGCCTGGACGGCGTGCACATCTTCTTCCCCGACCCCTGGCACAAGAGCCGCCATCACAAGCGCCGCCTGATTCAGTCGCCCTTCGTCAACCGGCTGGCGCGCCACCTCAAACCCGGTGGCTACCTGCACCTGGCCACCGACTGGCATCCCTATGCCGAGCAAATGTTGACGGTGCTGAGCGCCGAACCCCTGCTGGTCAACACGGCGCCTCCTGGCAGCGACGGCTATGTGCCCAAACCGGACTACCGCCCACTCACCAAGTTCGAGAACCGGGGCTTGAAGCTGGGCCATGGTGTGTGGGACCTGGTGTTCCGGCGCAACTGAACCAGGGCCACGCGCCCCCGACAGTGGCCCGCCCCAGCCGGAGTTCCCTCATCCCGACGCGCAATGGCGTGTCGCCGAGTTGCGTGGCTCTGCCACCCGACAAGACAGCCTCATGGAGCACGGTGCTGGACTATTTGGCCGACCGCCTCTCAGCCGTCGGGCGAGACAGCTGGCACCAGCGCATGGACAGAGGTGAGGTGCTCGATGAATCGGCCCAGGCCCTGCTGCCTGACGCACCCTTTCTTCCGGGCGCCAGGGTCTACTACTACCGCCACCTGGCAGACGAGCCGGACGTGCCTTTCCAGGAGGCCGTGGTCTTCCAGGACGATCACCTGCTGGTGGCCGACAAGCCCCACTTCCTGCCCGTCACGCCCACGGGGCGCTACGTGCAGCAAAGCCTGCTGGTGCGCCTGAAGAACCGACTGGGTATCGACACGCTGAGCCCCATCCACCGCATCGACCGCGAAACTGCCGGCCTGGTGGTGTTCAGCCTGCGCCCACAGGACAGGGCGGCCTACCAGGGGCTGTTCCGCGATCGGGCCGTCGCCAAGACCTACGAGGCGATCGCACCATTCGACGAACGCCTTGACTGGCCCCTGGAGCGACGCAGCCGCATCGTCGAAGAGGCTGATGCGTTTTTCCGCATGACCGAAGCCACTGGTGAGCCCAACAGCGAAACCCACATTGATCTGCTGGAACGGCGCGGTGAATGGGCGCGCTACGCCTTGAAGCCGGTCACCGGCAAGCGCCACCAGTTGCGCGTGCACATGAACGCGCTGGGGCTGCCCATTGCGGGCGACCAGTTCTACCCACGTGTTCTGCGTGGGCCGGACGAAGCTGAAGACTTCGCCCACCCGCTGCGCCTGCAGGCAAAGGCGATTCGCTTCACGGACCCCCTCACCGGTGCGCTGCGGCACTTCGAAAGCCAGCAAGCCCTGAGCTGGCCCGATTGATCGCCCCTCGCCGCGCGAGGGCGGAGCAGAGGGTCAGAGCCTTTCTTTCACCCAGCCCTGCACGGACTGCAGCGCCTTGGGCAGACCCGAGGCGTCGGTGCCACCGGCCATAGCCATGTCCGGCTTGCCGCCGCCCTTGCCACCCACCTGCTGCGCCACAAAGTTGACCAGTTCTCCGGCCTTGACCTTGCCCACGCTGTCGGCGGTCACGCCAGCCGCCAGCTGCACCTTGTTGCCATCAACGGCTGCCAGCACGATCACGGCACTCTTGAGCTTGTCCTTGAGCTTGTCCATGGTGTCGCGCAAGGTCTTGGCATCGGCACCCTGCAACGTGGCAGCGAGCACCTTGACACCGTTGACATCGACTGCTTGCGACACCAATTCATCGCCCTGTGCCGAAGCCAGGCGCCCCTTGAGTGCGGTCATTTCTTTCTCTGTTTCACGCAGCTGTTCCAGCAGCGCGCCTACCCGCGCCGGCACCTCGCTGGGCACCACGCGCAATGTGCCGGCCACGCCGCCCAGCGTGGCTTCCATTTCCTGCATATAGGCCAGGGCATTCAAACCCGTCACCGCCTCCACGCGGCGCACGCCAGCGGCCACGCCGCCCTCGGCCACGATGGTGAACAGACCAATGTCACCCGTGCGTTGCACGTGCGTACCACCACACAGTTCCTGGGTGGAGCCGATGGTCAGCACACGCACGATCTCGCCGTACTTCTCGCCAAACAGCATCATCGCCCCGGTTTTCTGCGCCGCTTCGATGTCCATCAGTTGGGCCTGTGTGGGCACATTGGCCAGCACCTCGGCGTTGACACGCGCCTCGATTTCACGGATCTGCGCATCGGTCAAGGGTGCGTTGTGCGCAAAGTCGAAGCGGGTGCGCTCGGCGTTCACCAGCGAACCCTTCTGCTGCACGTGTTCGCCCAGCACTTCGCGCAAGGCCTTGTGCATCAGGTGGGTGGCGCTGTGGTTGCGCACGGTGGCGGCGCGCAGGTCCATGTTCACGCTGGCGGTCACCGTGTCACCCACGGCGAGCGTGCCCTGCTCCATGGCGCCGTGGTGGCCAAACACGTCGGCCTTGATCTTCTGCGTGTCGCCCACCGTGAAACGGGCAGAGCCGCTGGTGATGACGCCTTCGTCGCCCACCTGGCCGCCACTCTCGGCGTAGAACGGGGTGGTGTCGAGCACCACGACTCCCTGTTGACCGGCCTTGAGCTCGGCCACCGCCATGCCGTCCAGGTACAGCGCCACCACCTTGGCCGGTGATTCCAGCGACTCGTAGCCGATGAAAGCATTGCCGGCTCCGGTGTACTCCAATGCCTTGTCCATCTTGAACTTGCCAGCCGCACGGCCTTTGGCCTTCTGGGCTTCCATGGCGGCGTGAAAACCGGCTTCGTCCACGGTCAGGCCTCGCTCGCGACACACATCGGCCGAGAGGTCCAGAGGGAAACCGTAGGTGTCGTGCAACTTGAAGGCCACGTCACCGGGCAGCACCTTCGCGCCATCGGCCAGCGCCGCATCCAGAATCTCCATGCCGTTGGCCAGCGTTTCATAGAAACGCTCTTCTTCCACCCTGAGCACCTCGGTGATCCGCTGCGCCTGGCTGGCCATGTGGGGATAGGCATCGCCCATCAGCTTCACCAGATCGGGCACCAGCTTGTGGAAGAACGGCGTCTTCTGGCCGAGCTTGTACCCGTGGCGGATGGCGCGGCGCACGATGCGGCGCTGCACGTAGCCGCGGCCTTCGTTCGACGGAATCACGCCGTCGCTGATGAGGAACGCGGTGGCACGGATGTGGTCGGCAATGACCTTGAGCGAAGGGTTTGTCAGCTCTTTGGTCCCGGTCTCGCGGGCGGCGGCCTTGATCAGCGCGTCGAAGATGTCGATCTCGTAGTTGCTGTGCACGTGCTGCAGGATGGCGGCCAGCCGTTCCAGGCCCATGCCGGTGTCCACACAGGGCGCTGGCAGTGGCGTGACCGAGCCGTCTTCGGCCATGTTGAACTGCATGAACACGTTGTTCCAGATCTCGATGAAACGGTCGCCGTCTTCTTCGGGGCTGCCCGGGGGGCCGCCAGGAATGTGCGGGCCGTGGTCGTAGAAGATCTCGCTGCAGGGGCCGCAGGGGCCGGTGTCGGCCATCATCCAGAAGTTGTCGCTCTTGTAGCGACCGCCCTTGTTGTCGCCGATGCGGATCACGCGTTCTGGCGGCAGACCGATTTCCTTGGTCCAGATGTCGTAGGCCTCGTCGTCTTCTTCATACACCGTGGCCAGCAGGCGCTCGGCTGGCAGCTTGTAGACCTCGGTCAACAGTTCCCAGGCCCACTTCAGGCTCTCGCGCTTGAAGTAGTCACCAAAGCTCCAGTTGCCCAGCATCTCGAAGAAGGTGTGGTGGCGCGCGGTGTAGCCCACGTTTTCCAGGTCGTTGTGTTTGCCCCCGGCGCGCAGGCAGGCCTGCACCGAGGCGGCACGCACATAGGGGCGCTTGTCGGTGCCCAGAAACACGTCCTTGAACTGCACCATGCCCGAGTTGGTGAACATGAGCGTGGGGTCGTTGCCCGGCACCAGGGGGCTGGACGCCACCACCGTGTGACCCTTGGAGGCGAAGAAGTCCAGGAAGGACTTGCGAATGTCGGCAACGGAAGCAACTGCGGTGACGGGGCGGGTCATGTGGGCCTTGTAGAAGTTCTGTCGATCTGGAACGGTCTGGCGCAAGGGAAGCGCCGAACCGGGTATTTTCGCAAACTGGCGAAGGTACGTCGGAACGCGCCCGGAATTCCGGGCCTCAGGCGGTCTGCCGATGGTTTTTCAGGAACGCCAGCACCTGCGGTTCTTCGGTGAAAGCCACGTTGAAACGGAACCAGGGGCTGGGCTGAAGGTCGGGCGCAAACAGATGGCCGGGCCCGATCAGGATGTCCTGTTCCGCCGCTTTGTAGGCCAGCTCCGTCGCATTCTGGATCTCGGGATGGCGCGTCCAGAGAAACATGCCCGCCTTGGGCTCGCAGAACAGCTCGAACCCCAGGTTCTCCAGTTGCTGGGCCACACGCTGATGCGCTTGCGCCAGGCGCTCGCGCAGGTTGCGCAGGTGTTTGCGCCAGCGGCCGTCCACCAACGCGCCGTAGGCCAGTCGCTCGTTGAACTCTGACGAGGTCAGGCCCGAGATCATCTTGAGCTGGGCGAAATCTTCCAGCAAGTCGGGTGGCGCGGCCAGGTAGCCGACGCGGATGTTGGGCGAGATGGTCTTGGAAAAGCTGCTGATGTAGACCACCCGCTGCAACTGGTCCAGGCTGGCAAGCGACGGCCGGGGCTCGGGGTCGAGGTCGGCGTAGATGTCGTTTTCCACCACGGTGAAATGGTGCTGTTCGGCGAGCTGCACCACGCGGTGCAGGTGCGCGAGGTTGGCGACCGAGCCGGTGGGGCTCTGCAGGCGCGGCTGGGTGAAGAACACCTTGGGCTTGTGATCGATCACCAGGGCTTCGAGCGCAGCGAGGTCGTAGCCGGCGGGCGTGCGTGGCACGCCGATCAGCCGGGCACCCAGGAAACGCAGTGAAAACAGCAGGTTGGGATAGCCGGGATCGTCCACCAGCACCGCATCGCCCGGGCGAACCAGGCGGCGCGCCACCAGATCCATGGCCTGGCTGGAACCCTGGGTGAGCAGCACCTGATCGGCGCTGACGGCAATCTCCTGTTCGGCCAGCAGGTCGCGCACCAGCTGGCGCAGCGGCGCAAAGCCCTTGGGCTCACCATAACCCCCCAGATCCACGTTCTCAGACGCCAGCGTGCGCAGACTGCGCCGCAAACCTTCTTCAAACAGCCAGCTGCCCGGCAACCAGCCACAACCCGGCTTCATGCGCAGCGCGCGGGCCTCGAACACCCGGCGCAGGTACCACATGGAGTCGAAGTTGTAGTTCGCGGTCTCAGCGGGCAGCGTGCCGGGCGCCTGCGGCGCCACACCTTCGCGCTTGCGCACGAAAAAGCCCGAGTGCGGGCGCGAGGTGAAATAGCCCAGCGCCACCAGCCGGTCGTAGGCATCGACCACGGTGTACACGCTCACGCCGTGGGCATGGGCGAACTGGCGGATGGAGGGCGCCTTGGAGCCAGGGCGCAGGTTGCCGCTCTGGATCAGGTCGCGAAACCCCTCGACGATCTGCACCACGAGCGGGCTGGTGCTTTTGGGGTTCAGGGTAAACATCGGCGGCTATCAGGGTAATTCTGTACAGGTCTGTGGGGCTGCACAGTGCATCGCTGTGCAGGCACTGTCTGTATATGTTAGCTGCGGCCCATGCGGCCTACAGTCCGCCCCAATCTGAAATTTCTTCATGATCGGAGCCCCTGCATGCAACGCGAACCCCAAGCCACCAACGCCATGCTCATGGCCCGCCGCCAGGCGGCCATCCCGCGCGGTGTGGGTCACAGCCACCAGATCTTCATCGCCAAAGGTGAAAACGCCGAGGTCTGGGACGTGGAAGGCCGACGCTACATTGACTTCGCCGGTGGCATCGCCGTGCTCAACACCGGTCACCGCAACCCGGCCGTGATCGAAGCCGTGAAGGCCCAGCTCGATCAGTACACCCACACCTGCTTCCAGGTGCTGGCCTACGAGCCCTACGTGGAACTGGCCGAGCGCCTGAACGCCAAGGCCCCGGGCGACTTCGCCAAGAAGACCCTGTTCCTCACCACCGGCGCCGAAGCGGTGGAGAACGCCATCAAGATCGCGCGCGCCCACAACGGCCGCTCGGGCGTGATCGCCTTCACCGGCGGCTACCACGGCCGCACCCTGCTGACCCTGGGCCTGACCGGCAAGGTCGCGCCCTACAAGACCGGCTTCGGCCCCTTCCCGGGCGAAATCTTCCACGCCCGCTTCCCCAGCGCGCTGCACGGCGTGAGCGTGGATGACGCGATCGCCTCGGTCGAACAGATCTTCAAGAACGACATCGAAGCCCGCCGCGTGGCGGCCATCATCATCGAACCGGTGCAGGGAGAAGGCGGCTTCAACGTGGCGCCACCCGAGCTGATGCAGCGCCTGCGTGCCCTGTGCGACCAGCACGGCATCCTGATGATCTGCGACGAGGTGCAGACCGGCGCCGGCCGCACCGGCACCTGGTTCGCCTGCGAGCAAAGCGGCATTGCCCCTGACCTGATCACCCTGGCCAAGTCCATGGCCGGCGGTTTCCCCATTTCTGCCGTGGTTGGCCGCGCCGAGGTGATGGACGCACCCGCTGCCGGCGGCCTGGGTGGCACCTACGCCGGCAGCCCCATGGCGTGTGCTGCAGCCTTGGCCGTGATGGACGAGTTTGAGAAACACGACCTGCTGCAACGCAGCCGCGACGTGGGCCAGCGCATCACCGCCAGCCTGCAGGCGCTGGCGAAAAAGCACACATGCATCGCCGACGTGCGCGGCCTGGGCGCCATGGTGGCCATGGAACTCTGCAAGAACGGCGACCCGCACCAGCCCGACGCCGACCTGACCAAGGCGCTCGCCGCCGAAGCCACGAAACGCGGCCTGATCATCCTGACCTGCGGCACCTACGGCAACGTGGTGCGTATCCTGGTGCCGTTGACTGCCAGCGATGCCTTGCTGGACGAGGGCCTGGCGATCATTGCTGCCTCGCTCGAAGCCGCTTTCGCGGCATGAGCGCAGACCAGCCCCCCGACGGCGCCAGCACACCCCGCCCACTCGCGGGCGTGCGTGTGCTCGACATCTCGCGCGTGCTCGCCGGCCCTTGGGCCGGTCAGCTATTGGCCGACTACGGCGCCGAAGTCCTGAAGGTGGAGCGCCCGGGTGCGGGCGACGACACGCGCAACTGGGGCCCGCCTTGGTGGGGCGAAGGCGCCGAGCGTGTGGCAGCCTACTTCGTCTGCGCCAACCGCGGCAAGCGCTCGGTGGCGATCGACATCGCGACCGTCGAAGGCATCCAGCAGGTGCGCGAGCTGGTGCGCGACGCGGACGTGCTGATCGAGAACTACAAGGTCGGCCAGCTCGCCAAATACGGGCTCGACGCCGCCAGCCTGCAAGCCATCAATTCGCGCCTGATCTATTGCTCCATCACCGGCTATGGGCAAAACGGCCCGCTGGCGCACAAGGCCGGCTACGACTTTGCGATTCAAGCCGAAGCGGGGCTCATGAGCATCACCGGCGACCTGGGCGCCGAACCGCAGAAAGTGGGCGTGGCCGTGACCGACCTGATGACCGGGGTCTATGCCACCACCGCCATCCTGGCTGCACTGCACGAACGTGGACGCACCGGCAAGGGGCGCCACATCGACGCGGCCCTGTTCGACGTGCAGGTCGCCATGCTGGCCAATCAGGCCGCCAATCAGCTGATTGGAAACCAGACGCCGACCCGCATGGGCAACGCCCACCCGAACATCGTTCCCTACCAGGTGTTCCCCACGCGCGATGGCCACATGGTGCTGGCTGTGGGCAACGACGGCCAGTTCGCGCGCTTCTGCGAAGCCTGCGACCACCCGGAAATCTCGCGCGACGCGCGCTTTTCCACCAACCCGGCGCGGGTGGAGCACCGCGCCACGCTGGTGCCGCTGCTCACCGGCTGGACGATGGCGCGCGACACCGCCGAATGGGTGCGGCTGCTGAGCGCCGCAGGCGTGCCTTGTTCGCCGATTCTTGACATTGCTCAAGTCATGGCGCATCCCCACGTGGCGGCGCGCGGATTGCGCATACAACCCGAAAGTGCCACAGTGCCACCCATGATCGCCAATCCGATGGTGCTGGACGGGCAGCGCCCCGTCGCCGATCTGCCGCCCCCCTCCCTCGGCGCCCACCCGGCACGATGGTTGCATGACCAGTCGTGAACCTCTTCCAGTCCTTACGCCAGAACCGATCGCGCCCATGACCACCCCCAACGCACTCGTCACCTTCACCGGTGTGCAGAAAACCTACGATGGCCACACCCTGGTGGTCCGAGACCTGAACTTGGAGATTCAGAAGGGCGAGTTTCTCTCGCTGCTTGGCCCCTCGGGCTCGGGCAAGACCACCACGTTGATGATGCTGGCGGGCTTTGAGTCTCCGACTTCGGGCGAGATCAGCCTGAACGGCGTGCCCATCACGCGCACGCCGCCGCACAAGCGCAACTTCGGCATGGTGTTCCAGAACTACGCGCTGTTCCCGCACATGACGGTGGCCGACAACATCGCCTATCCGCTGACTGTGCGCAAGCTTGGCAAGGCCGACGTCGAAGCCAAGGTGAAGCGCGCGCTCGACATGGTGCAGATGGGCCACATGGGCAGCCGCTACCCGGCTCAGCTCTCGGGTGGCCAGCAGCAGCGCGTGGCGCTGGCCCGCGCGCTGGTGTTCGACCCGCAGCTGGTGCTGATGGACGAGCCGCTGGGCGCGCTCGACAAGCAACTGCGCGAACACATGCAGCTGGAACTCAAGGCGCTGCACCGCCGCCTGGGCGTGACCTTTGTTTACGTGACGCACGACCAGTCGGAAGCGCTCACCATGTCCGACCGCGTGGCGGTGTTCAGCGAAGGCGTGATCCAGCAGATCGACCAGGTCGACCGGCTCTACGAAACACCGTCCAACCGCTTTGTCGCCAGCTTCGTGGGCGACAACTCGGTGCTCGACGCCCAGGTGGTACAGACCACGGGCGAACATTGTGAGGTGGCGCTCGCCGACGGTACGCGACTGACTGGCGTCAACGTCAACCAGGCACAAGCTGGTGAGGCGGTGCAGTGCAGCGTGCGGCCCGAACGCATCACCGTGGTCAACGGAAGTGACCCCACCCACAACCGCCTGGGCGCGGCCATCGGCGACGTGATCTATTTCGGCGACCACCTGCGCCTGCGCTGCCAGGTCAGCGGGCAGCCCGAGATCAGCGTCAAGGTACCGCTGCAGCACCTGGGCCACATGGACGCCGGCCAAGCCGTCCACCTGCACATCCCGCCGGAACACCTCCGTATTTACCGTTGAAGCAGTTTTCCCGTTCCCCGTTCCTCAACCCCTGGAGATAACCCCGATGAAACTGAAGCCCGTTTTCCTGGCTGCGGCCATGATGGTCGCCCTGCCCGTGATGGCCCAGAGCCAGCTCACGGTCGTCAACTTTGGTGGCGCCAATGGTGCCGCCCAGAAAAAGGCCTATTTCGAGCCCTTTGAGAAAGCCGGTGGCGGCAAGATCACCGCCGTGGAATACAACGGCGAACAGGCCAAGATCAAGGCCATGGTCGAGGCCAAGAAAGTGACCTGGGACGTGGTCGAAGTCGAGAGCCCGGACCTGAGCCGAGGCTGTGACGAAGGCCTGTTCGAGAAGATGGACTGGGCCAAGGTCGGCAACAAGGCCGACTTCCAGAAGGCCGCCGTACACGAATGTGGCGTGGGCACCTTCGTGTGGTCCACCGTGATGGCCTATGACGGCGACAAGCTCAAGACCGCGCCTACCACCTGGGCCGACTTCTGGGACGTGAAGAAATTCCCAGGCAAGCGCGGCATGCGCAAGGGCGCCCGTTACAACCTCGAATTCGCCCTGATGGCCGACGGCGTCAAGACCGCCGACGTCTACAAGGTGCTCGCCACCAAGGAGGGCGCCGAGCGTGCGTTCAAGAAGCTGACCGAACTCAAGCCCAACATCCAGTGGTGGGAAGCCGGCGCGCAGCCGCCCCAGTTCCTGGTCGCCGGTGACGTGGTCATGACCACCGCCTACAACGGCCGCATCGACGCCGCCCAGCGCGAAGGCAAGAACCTCCAGATCACTTGGACCGGCGGCATCTACGACCTGGACTACTGGGTCATGCCCAAGGGCACGCCCAACAAGGAAGCCGCCCTGAAGTTCATTGCCATGGCCAGCTCGCCTGACGCCCAGGCCGAATACGCCAAGCACATCAGCTATGGCCCGACCAACAACAAGGCGCTGGAAAAGCTCGACGCCAAGGTCCTGGGGATGCTGCCCACGTCCGCCGCCAACAGCAAGGACGCGCTGCAGTTCGGCATCAGTTTCTGGGCCGACCAGGGTGAAGCCCTGGAGAAGCGCTTCTCCGCCTGGGCAGCGCAGTGATGAGCGCCAGCGGAACTGATCTTCAGCCGTTCGCAGGGGTCGCCCTGGAACGACCCGCCCCGGCAGGGGACGCTGGCCAGGCCTTGGCGGGGGGCACCCTCGCCGCACAGTTGCGCCGCGCTGAGCGGCGCAGGAAACTGCGCGCCTTGGCACTTACCCTGCCCTTGCTGGTGTTTTTGCTGGTGTTTTTTTTGGTTCCGCTGGGTTCCTTGCTGGTGCGGGCGGTCGAAAACCCCGAAGTGGCCGACGTCCTGCCCCACACCGGGCAGGCGCTGGTCGACTGGGATCGCAACAGCCCGCCGCCGGCCGCCGCCTACGCCGCCATCCTGGCGGACCTGGGCAGCATCGAAGAAACCGCCCAGGCCGGCACGCTGGCCCGCCGCCTCAACAGCGAGGTGGCTGGTGCCCGTTCGCTGGTCATGGGCACCTACCGGGCTCTGCCCCTGGGCGACAACCTGAGTGCCGACGAGGCGCGCAGCAAACTCATTGAACATGACGCGCGCTGGGAAGAACTGCCCTACTGGCAGTCCATCGCCAAGAACAGCTCCCGCTGGACACCGGACTACCTGCTTGCCTCGCTCGATTTCAAGCGCAACGCCCAGGGTGACATTGAGCGCGTGGGGGCCGACGAGGCCGCCTTCAGCGATATCCTGGGCCGCACTTTCCAGATCAGCGCCATCGTCACTGCAGCAGCCTTGCTCCTGGGCTACCCGCTCGCCTACTGGCTCAGCACGCTCCCCGCCCGCCGGGCCAACGTGCTGCTGATCCTGGTGCTGCTGCCGTTCTGGACCTCGGTGCTGGTGCGCATCGCGGCGTGGATCGTGCTGCTGCAGAACAACGGTTTGATCAACCGTTTCCTGATCTGGGTCGGCGCGACCGATGCGCCCATTCCCCTGCTGTTCAACCGCCTGGGCGTGATCATCGCCATGGTGCACATCCTGCTGCCCTTCATGATCCTGCCGCTCTACAGCGTCATGAAGTCGGTGCCACCCAACTACCTGCGCGCCGCCATCTCACTGGGCAGCACGCCGCTGGCCGGTTTCTTCCGGATCTATTTGCCGCAGACCTACCCGGGCGTGGCCGCAGGGGGGCTGCTGGTCTTCATCACCTGCATCGGCTACTACGTGACGCCCGCCCTGCTCGGCGGACCGGCCGATCAAATGCTCAGCTACTACGTGGCGCAGTACACCAACGTCGAAGTCAACTGGGGAATGGCCTGCGCGCTCGGCGCCGTGCTGTTGACCGCCACCATGGTGCTCTACGCGCTGTACCGCAAGGTCTCCAAGGCCGAACTCAGCCTCGGGTAACAGGAAAGAAACATGCACCCCCACGCTCGTCATTGCATGTACTCGCTGCCCCCCACGGGGGCGCGAACAACCCTTGGGGCGGCCCGTCGGGTCGTTCATCCATGAAACTCCTGCCCGTCTTCCCCGCCTACTACACCCTGCTCGACAAGTTGGGCTGGTTCGCCCTGCGCGGCGTTGGCATCGGTGTCATCGTCTACCTGTTGCTGCCAGTGGTCGTGATCATCCCGCTGTCGTTCAGCGACAGTTCGTTCCTCGCCTACCCCATTGAAGGCTGGTCGCTGCAGTGGTACCGCGAGATGTTCCATTCCGACGACTGGATCCGTGCTGCGAAGAACAGCTTCATCGTCGCCCCGCTCGCCACCCTGCTGGCCACCGTGCTGGGCACGCTCGCGGCCATGGGCCTGGCGAACACGAAGTTCTTCGGCAAAGGCTTCATCACCAGCCTGCTGATCGCACCCATGGTGGTGCCCATCGTGGTGGTGGGTGTGAGCAGCTACCTGTACTTCGCCAAGTGGGGGCTGAACGACACCTACCTGGGCCTCGTTATCGTGCATGCCGCTCTGGGCGCCCCGTTTGTCGTGACCACCGTACTGGCCACGCTGCAAGGCTTCAACCACAACCTGGTGAAGGCCAGCCTGAGCCTGGGCGCCAGCCCGCTGGAAACCTTCTTCCGCGTCACACTGCCCGTTATCGCACCGGGTGTGATCTCGGGCGCGCTGTTCGCGTTTGCGACCTCGTTCGACGAAGTCGTGGTCACTCTGTTCCTGGCCGGTCCGGAACAGGTCACGCTGCCGCGCCAGATGTTCACCGGCATTCGCGAAAACATCTCACCCACGATTGCTGCTGTGGCCACGCTGCTGACCTTGTTCACCACGGCGTTGATGTTGACGCTGGAATGGCTGCGTGGGCGCCGCAAGTGACGCGTTGCCCCAGAGAGGAACCATGAACACCGCGGAAAAAGCCGTCGCCTTCAGAGCGCTGCATGGAAACAGCGGCTGCTTCCTGATGCCCAATGCCTGGGACGCGGGGAGCGCACGCATCTTGTCGGCCCAGGGGTTTGCGACGCTGGGCACCACCAGTGCAGGCATCGCGTATTCGCGCGGACTTCCGGATGGCGCGCAGGCCATCGGTCGCGCCGAGATGATGGACGCTGTGCACCGCATTGCCTCATCGGTGTCGGTACCGGTCAGCGCCGACTTGGAAGCGGGTTTCGGTACCAGCCCGGACGATGTGGCGCAAACCGTTGCCATGGCCATCCAGGCCGGCGCCGTCGGCGGCAATATCGAGGATGCCAGCCCCAACAGTCCGGACGGCCTTTACGACCTTGGGCTGGCCCTTGACCGCATTCGCGCAGCGCGCTCCGCGAGTTCCTGGTTCACACTCACCGCCCGGACGGACGCCTGCCTGATCGGCGGCACACAGGCCCTGGCGCAAGCCATCGAACGGTGCCAGGCCTTCGCGCAGGCTGGCGCGGATTGTGTCTTTGTTCCGGGTCTGACGACCGCGGACGATATCGGCCGGCTGGTCGCGGAAGTGCCTGCGCCGGTCAACGTCGTGATGGGGCTGGCTTCGTCTTCGTTGACGGTGGCGGACCTGCGCGGCCTGGGCGTGCGGCGCATCAGCACCGGAGGCAGCCTCGCACGGGCCTGCCTGGGCCTGATCCGTCGGGCATCTCGCGCCATGCTGGAGCATGGGCGGTTCGACTACGCGGAACAGCAGATTCCAGACGCGGATCTCTGCGAATTCTTTGCCCTGGATGACGTTGAAACCAGACGGCAGGGCCCGTACTGACAGGCAAACCCTCACCGCGAAACCTCTCGACCATGCCCCTCCATACCAACACCACCTTGACCGACCACATCCAGTCCAAGGGCAGCACCACGGCGTGAGCATGAGAAGACACCGCACATGACCCACCCCACCCCTCTCAATCAACCCCTGGGCGGCAACACCATGCCGCGCTTTGGTGGCATGGCCAGCATGATGCGACTGCCTGTGGCCACTTCCGCCGTGGGTCTGAATGCCGGCTTCATTGGCGTGCCTCTGGACATCGGTACCAGCCACCGCCCTGGCGCGCGCTTTGGTCCGCGCGAGATTCGCGCCGAGTCGTGCCTGATCCGCCCCTACAACATGGCCACCGGCGCCGCGCCCTTCGACGCCTTGCAGGTGGCAGACCTGGGCGATGTGGCGATCAATACCTACAACTTGCTGAAGTCGGTGGACATCATCGAGCAGCACTACCGCCCGGTCATCGAGGCCGGGTGCATCCCGCTCACACTGGGCGGCGACCACACCATCGCCCTGCCCATCTTGCGCGCGATCAAGGCGAAGCATGGCTCGGTGGCGCTGATCCATGTGGACGCGCACGCCGATGTGAACCCCGACATGTTTGGCGAGCGCATCGCCCACGGCACACCGTTCCGTTGCGCCGTGGAAGAAGGTCTGTTGATCGGCGACAAGGTCTGGCAGATCGGCTTGCGTGGCAGCGGTTATTCGGCCGAAGACTTTGACTGGCCGCGCCAGCAAGGCTTCACCGTGGTACCGGCACACGAAGTCTGGTGGACCAGCCTGGCGCCGTTGATGGCGCAGATCCGCGAAAAGATCGGCCCGGACACCCCCACCTACCTCAGTTTCGACATCGACGGCATCGACCCAGCCTACGCCGGCGGCACCGGCACTCCCGAGATCGGCGGCTTGAGCGTGCCGCAGGCGCTGGAGATCGTTCGCGGCTGCCGCGGGTTGAACCTTGTCGGTTGCGACCTGGTCGAAGTGTCCCCAGCCTACGACACCAGCGGCAACACCGCCTTGCTGGGCGCCAACCTGCTGTTTGAAATGCTCTGCGTGCTCCCAGGGGTGAAATACCGGTGACGGCATGCGGCCGGCTTTGGCGCTAACCTCTTCCTTTTACCGAACCGAACGAGACAACCATGGACATGAAGACCTCCCCCCTGGCCCTGCTGAACGACCCCACCCTGCTCAAGACCGACGCCCTGATCAATGGTGAATGGGTCAAAGGTGCCAGCCGCTTTGATGTACTCGACCCCGCCACCGGTCAGAAGCTCGCCGACGTGGCGAACCTCGGCCCGGCCGATGCGGAAAAAGCCATCGCTGCGGCCAATGCCGCCTGGCCCCTCTGGAAAAACAAGACCGCCAAGGAACGCAGCATCATCCTGCGCAAGTGGTACGACCTGCTCATGGCCAACCAGGACGACCTGGGCCGCATCATGACCGCCGAACAGGGCAAGCCCCTGCCCGAAGCCAAAGGCGAAGTGGTCTACGGTGCGAGCTTCGTGGAATGGTTTGCAGAAGAAGCCAAGCGCGTCAACGGCGAGACCCTCCCCCAGTTCGACAACAACCGCCGCCTGATGGTGCTCAAGCAGCCCATTGGCGTCTGCGCCGCGATCACGCCCTGGAACTTCCCGCTGGCCATGATCACGCGCAAGGTCGCGCCCGCACTGGCTGCTGGTTGCCCGGTGATCATCAAGCCCGCCGAACTCACGCCGCTGACCGCGCTAGCCGCCGCCGAGCTGGCGATCCGTGCCGGCATCCCGGCCGGTGTGCTCAACATGATCACGGCCGACGACCAGAACTCCATCGCCGTGGGCAAGGTGCTCTGCGCCAGCGATGTGGTGCGCCACATCAGCTTCACCGGCTCCACCGAAGTGGGCCGCATCCTGATGGCGCAAAGCGCGCCCACGGTGAAGAAGATGTCGCTCGAACTCGGCGGCAATGCGCCTTTCATCGTGTTCAACGACGCCGACATCGACTCCGCCGTGGAAGGCGCCTTTGCCAGCAAGTACCGCAACGCCGGCCAGACCTGCGTGTGTTCCAACCGGCTGTATGTGCAAGAGGGCGTGTACGACGAGTTCGTCACCAAGTTCGCCGCCAAGGTGAAGACGGCCAAGGTGGGCAACGGCTTTGAAGACGGTGTGAACCAAGGCCCACTGATCGAAGAAGCCGCATTGGTGAAAGTGCAGCGCCACGTGGACGACGCCGTGGCTAAAGGCGCGCGCGTGGTGGCGGGCGGCAAGCGGCTCGAAGGCCAGTTCTTTGAGCCCACCGTGGTGGCCGACGCCACGGCCGACATGTTGTGCGCCAGAGAAGAAACCTTCGGCCCATTTGCTCCGGTGTTCAAGTTCAAGACCGAGCAAGAAGCCGTCGACGCCGCCAACAACACCGAATTCGGCCTGGCCAGCTATTTCTACAGCCGCGACATCGGCCGCATCTACCGCGTGGCAGAGGCACTGGAATACGGCATGGTGGGCATCAACGTCGGCATTCTGGCGACCGAGCACGTGCCCTTCGGCGGCGTGAAGCAGTCCGGCTTGGGCCGGGAAGGCTCACACCACGGCATGGACGACTACGTGGAGATCAAGTACCTCTGCCTGGGCGATATTCAGAAGTAAGACACCCCCTGCGCCGCTGACGCGTCTTCCCCCTCACTTGCGCCTTCGGCTTGGAGGGGGACGGCGTCTCGGGCCGGCGAAGCCGGACCCTTGTCGCCCCTGGATGAGGACCCTCCAGTCGGAGCGGATCAACCTTCCGAGTTGCTTGGTTCCAGGCGGAGTTGGTTCCCAACTCGTGCACTGATCAGTTCATCACCTGCCAGGAGCCATCGGACTGACGGCAGGCGGTGCCGTAGACCGTGTCAGGACGACCGCCTACCATCACCTGCATGGTGTATTCGCGGCACGGCGCCCCGCCTCGTTCATAGGTGCGCGTAGGGGTCACCTGATATTGGTTGCGGGTATCCGGGTTGACCCACTGCGTTGGTTGCCCGGTGGGTGCCGTCTCGAACGCCTGCGCGGTGCGCATGCGGTCGGTGGTATCCATGGAGCGGCCCACATTGGCGCCGATGTTCGCACCGATCAAGGCGCCGATCACCGTGGCAACAGTGCGCCCCGAGCCGCCGCCCACTTGCGATCCCAACGCGCCCCCGAGAACACCACCGATGACAGTCCCGCCAGTTTCACGCGGGCCACCAGTGGCGCCACAACCGGCCAAACCCACGGCCAGCACGCCAGCCATCAGAATGGAAAATGGTCTATAGGTTGTCATCTCAGCTCCTTGAAAGTCTGGTTTACGAAAACTTGTCCAACCTCGTGAGAGGCCATGCATCGCTTCTGGCTGCTGCACGCATTCGCTCAACTGGCAACCCATGCAAGTGCGTTATCATCCGACTCGCTCAAGCGGGTGTAGTTCAATGGCAGAACGGCAGCTTCCCAAGCTTCATACGAGGGTTCGATTCCCTTCACCCGCTCCATCGGCGCTTTTTCAGAACCAGCTGGGCGCTGCATGCAATGGCCCTCGCATCAAGGTGCTACCACCGTGCGCATGCGATCAAGGTCCTTGCGGTACTTGGTGGCCAACTGCTTTTTCTGCCCGTCGCTCAGAATCTTTCCCGAGATCTGAAAGAACTTTCGTTCTTCCTCTCGAAGATGGTGATGCACCTCGTGTGACAGCTTTTTCGCCAGTTCCAGCCAGACGTCGTGCTGGCCTCTTGCCCTGGCCATCTCCTCCACACATTCATCAATCTCGTGATGCTCGGCGAGCGCATGGCGAGACGACTTCAATCCCATGTCGTCAAGCAGGATCGGGGCATAGAGAAAGCGTTCCTCTGCGGCCGCATGCGCCGCCAGTTCAATGCGGAGCGCCCTGAAAACCTGTTGAGCACGAGCATCCTCCGGTTTGATGCGAACGAGCTGGCGACAGAGCTTGCGCTGGGTTTCGTGGCTTTCGCGCAAGGCCTCAAAAATGTTGTCCAAATGTTGCTCCTTCTGCTTCTTATCGATCGGTTGGCATGCACCTGACGATATCGGGACGACAGTAGGAGGCTCGTAGGACAAAGCCGCATTTCCTTGTCGGCCATTCGAGCGAGGGCGCGGCGCCGCAGCGCCACGCCAAAAAACACGCAGCCCGGGCTTCGCACGCTTGCGGGCCCCTCGCAGGCGCACCGTGTCTTACCCGCGCACCCAGCTGGCACCCTGCCTCCTGCCAGGAGGGGGTGAATCTGCAACCGCCGGCAAACGGGTGCCCGAAGACCGATCAGATCAAGGTGACGCCGGTCTTGGACTGGATGAACTCGCGTGTCACGCCAGGGGCCAGCTCCACCAGCTTGAGGCCTTCGGGCGTCACGTCCATCACGCCCAGGTCGGTGATGATGCGATCGACCACACCCACGCCGGTGAGCGGCAAGGTGCAGGCAGGCAGGATCTTCAGGTCTTCGGTGCCGTCTTTCTTCCTGGCCACATGTTCCATGAGCACGATGACGCGCTTCACGCCTGCCACCAGGTCCATGGCGCCGCCCATGCCCTTGACCATCTTGCCGGGGATCATCCAGTTGGCCAGGTCGCCCTTCTCACTGACCTGCATGGCGCCCAGGATAGACAGATTGATCTTGCCACCGCGGATCATGGCAAAGCTGTCGTGGCTGCCGAAGATGCTGGAGCCCGGCAGGGTGGTCACGGTCTGCTTGCCGGCGTTGATCAGGTCGGCATCGACCTCGTCTTCGGTCGGGAAGGGGCCAATGCCCAGCATGCCGTTTTCACTCTGCAGCCAGACTTCCTTGTTGCCCGTGTGGTTGGCCACCAGCGTGGGAATGCCGATGCCGAGGTTGACGTAGAAGCCGTCTTCGAGTTCGTGGGCGGCGCGGGCCGCCATCTGGTCTTGGTTCCAGGGCATGTTCAGACTCCTGCTTTCTCTGTGATCGTGCGTTTCTCGATGCGTTTTTCGGGATTCGCATTGAGCACGATGCGGTGCACATAAATGCCGGGCAGATGGATCTGATCCGGATGGATGGCGCCGGTTTCAACGACTTCCTCCACCTCGACCACACAGATCTTGCCCGCCATGGCCACGGCTGGGTTGAAGTTGCGCGCGGTGTAGCGGAACTGCAGGTTGCCGGACTTGTCGGCGCGATGTGCCTTCACCAACGAGACCTCGGGCACCAGCGAACGCTCCATCACATAGGTTTCGCCATCAAACTCGCGCAGCTCCTTGCCTTCGGCCACCAGGGTGCCCACGCCGGTCTTGGTGAAGAAAGCCGGGATGCCGGCGCCACCAGCGCGCAGCTTTTCGGCCAGCGTGCCCTGGGGGGTGAATTCGAGTTGCAGCTCACCGGCCAGGTACTGGCGCTCGAACTCCTTGTTCTCGCCCACGTAGCTGGAGATCATCTTGCTGATCTGGCGCGTTTCCAGCAGCTTGCCCAGGCCGAAACCGTCGACACCCGCGTTGTTGGAAATCACGGTCAGGTTCTTCACGCCGCTGTCGCGCAAGGCGTCGATCAGCGCCTCGGGGATGCCGCAAAGGCCAAAGCCGCCCACGGCCATGAGCTGGCCATCGGCCACCACGCCTTTGAGGGCCTCTGCTGCGCTCGGGTAAATCTTGTTCACGTCGGTGCCTCCAAGAATTGAAATGGAACGAAGGCTACGATACTACGTAATGACATACGTAGTTTGCCGTAATGACTAACCCTGCCCCATTGGATATCGACTACCGCCTGGCCTTCGAGCTGGCGCCGATTGGCCTGGCCCTTTCGCGACAACGCACCATGATCGATTGCAACCAGGCGCTGTGCGAGATGTTCGGCGCCACGCGCGACCAATTGGTGGGCCAGAGTTTTCAGATCCTGTACCCCAGTGCCGACGAATACGAGCGCACGGGTGCCCGCATGTTGCCGCTGCTCGGGCGCAACGGTACCTATGCCGACGACCGCATCATGAAGCGGGTGGACGGAAGGCTCAAGGGAGAAACCTTCTGGTGCCATGTGACCGGGCGTGCGCTCAGGCGCGAAGCCCCGCACGAAGCCGGCATCTGGAGCTTCGAGGACCTGAGCTCGCGCCGCACGGTCAAAGCGGAGCTCACCGCCCGCGAGCGCGAAGTGGCCGCCTTTCTGATGGATGGCCTGACCAGCAAGGAGATCGGAAAAGCGCTGGGCATCAGCCCGCGCACGGTGGAGATTTACCGGGCGCGGCTGATGCGCAAGTACCAGGCGCACAGCACGCCGGATCTGGTGCACCGGTTGCTGGCGGGCTGAAGAGGCTGATGGGAGTGGTCAGCGGCCGGGCGGTACGCGCCCCAGCAACTGCTCGATGGCCATGCCCAGCGCCATCAGGCGGCGGTCGCTGCCGGCGGGGCCATCGAGCTCCATGCCCACGGGCAGCCGGCTGGTAGCGCCCAGGCCGATGGGGACCTGCACCCCGGGAAGCCCCGCGTTGCTGCCAGGATCGGTGTTCTGAATGAACAGGCCAAAGGTCTCCAGGCTGCTGCTCTGCGGGCCCGCATCCGGTGCTACCTGAGGCACGGTAGGAAACACCAGTGCATCGAGGCGGTGCAGGGCGAAGGTGTCTGTGTACAGCCGGATGAGCGCCGGGCGGTGGGTGGCCAGTGCGGCACGGTAGGCCGGCTCGGCATCCACCAGGTTGGCCGGCGGCGGCGCGGGCAGCTTGCGGGGCATCACCAGGGCCTCGTAGGTGCCCTTGACGTCAGGGCTGGTGATGCCCGCAACGAGCTGCGGCAGGATCACACCGGTGCCGCGCTCTCGCAGATAGCGCACCATGTCGTCGTGGGCCTCAAACATGGCCACGGGAAAGCCAACCAAGCCGTTGAATTCCATGAGCCTGGGCATGGCCACGGGGACCACGGTGACACCGGCCGCTTGCAGGCGCTGGATCGCTGCGTCAAAGGCGCCCCGGGTGTCGACGTCGAGATTGGCCATGAAATCGGGCACCACACCCAGGCGCACGCCCTGCAGATTGGCGGCCGACACGGCATCACCACCGGCGATCACGCGGTCGAGCAGCGCCACATCGTTCATGGACACAGCCATGGGTCCTGCGGTGTCGCGCGTGTGTGAAATGGGGGCGATGCCTGTCTGATCGTAGCGACCCATGGTGGGCCTGAGGGACGCGCAGCCGTTGAGCGCACATGGCAGGCGCACGGACCCACCGGTGTCGGTGCCCAGGCCGGCGGGCGCCATGCGTGCTCCAACGGCCACCGCCGTGCCGGACGACGACCCGCCGGACATTTTTGATGGATCGTAGGCGTTTCGCACCCCGGGCTGTGGGCCGGTATTGAAGTTGGCATTGAACCCGGAAATGCCGAATGCCAGTTCGTGCATGTTGGTCTTGCCCAGCAACACGGCACCTGCGTCGCGCAGCTTTTGCAGCACGGGCGCATCGGCCTTGGGCACGAATCCCTTCAGTGCGGGCGTGCCCGCCGTGGTCGGGAGGCCGGCCGCTTCAATGTTGTCCTTCACCACCACGGGCACGCCCTGCAGTGGCAGGCAGGGGGCGCCACTGGCGAGGCGGGCATCGGCCTGCCGGGCAGCGGTCAAGGCCCCCGCTTCGTCCAGTGTGACGAACGCGTTGAGTGCGGTTCGGGCTTTGGCGCGGGCCAGGTAGGCGCGTGTGAGGGTTTCACTGCTCACGCGTCCACTGCAAACCGCTGCGGCGGCCTCGCTGGCGGTGAGGGAGGTGAGGTCGGGCACAGGCCCACCCGTGCCGGCACAACCTGCCAGCACCAGCGGGCCCACCCAGATGGAAACAAGGAATTGACGCATGACTGTGGCTCCGGCAATAAATGGGATCCCAATGTTGCGCGCCCTTGTATGTGATGTCTGTCGTGAAGAAGGATGACACGACACAGGCACACGACTTGCTGATCATGCGAACCGCTCCCCAATCCGGATTGACCGCTTCCCTTGACCGGGGTAGCCTGCCGCCATGCAATTGAGTCCCACCGCACAAGGTCAGCTGGCAACGTGCTTCGCACTGCTGGCCCAGGACCTGAACGAACACGACATCCGCGCCCGTCTGGGTGGGCAATTGCTGCACCTGTTCCGCGCGGATCATTTCGCCTCCTACGTATGGGACGAAGCCACGGGCCGTTTTGATCATGGTGTGTCCATCAACATGGACCCAGGCAACCTCAGTCGCTACGAGACCTGGTACCAGTACCGCGATCCGATCACCTTTCGTCTGCAACAACGCCGCCGTGCCACGCTGGTGAGCGAGGTGATGCCCCGTGGTGAATTGTTGCGCTGTGAGTTCTTCAACGACTTCCTCAGCCGCGACGGCCTGCATTGGGGGATCAACCTCCACGCTTTCGACGGTGCGCAGGCCCTGGGTGACCTGCGCATCTGGCGCGGGCGCTCTGGTCGCGACTTTTCAGGGCACGATCGATCGCTGCTGCAGTTCATCGAGCCGGCCTTCGCTGCCGCACTGCGCCGCGCACGCGATGCGCGCCGACCGGACATCGATGCAAGCGAGAGGGCCATGGCCCTGCTGAGCCCCCGCGAAACTGCCGTGGCGCGCTGCGTGGGACGAGGCCTGACCGACAAGGAGATCGCACGAGAACTGGGCATCGCCCTGCCCAGCGTGCGCACCTACCTGCAGCGGGTGTTTGAAAAGGTGGGGGTTCACCGCCGGGCTGCACTGGCGCGCCTGGCGGTGAACCTTTGAAACTCACTGCGGCTGGAAGCCGCTGTCTTTGATGATTTTGGCCCAGACCTTGCCGTAAGCCTGCTCGCGCGCACCGAGTTCTTTGCCACTCATGTAGCCAACGGTCAGGCCCATGGCGGTGAGTTTGTCGCGCACGTCGGGCTGGGCGATCGCCTTCTGAACGGCAGCGGCCAGCCGGTCGAGCGTGGCCTGGGGTGTGCCGGCGGGCGCAAACAGGCCATAGTACGGCATCTCTTCAAACCCGGCCAGACCCAGTTCGGCGAAGGTGGGCACCTCGGGCATGGCGGCTTGGCGCTGGGTGCCCATGACGGCCACCACGCGCAGCTTGCCGGCCTTGTGGTTTTCAATGAAGTCCGGAATGGACGCCACGCCGGCGGCGATCTGGTTGCCCAGCATGTCGGCCATCATGGGCGCGCTGCCGCGGTATGGCGCTGCCACCAGGTCCAGGCCGTTCTTGCGTGCCACCTCCTGCACCAGGAACTGCGGTACCGATGCGGGCGCGGGAATGCCCACCGCACCCTTGCCGCCTTGCTGCCGCACCCAGTCCACATAGGTGCTGAAGCTGGTGGCGGGCGTGCCGCCCGAGAGCGCAATGGCGTTGACGAAGGTGGCAAATCCGGCCACTGGCACGAAGTCTTTGGCTGAGTCATAGCCGGGGTTCTTCATCACCAGCGGCAGGATGGTGATGCTGTGGTCATGGCTCAGAAAAAGGGTGTGCCCGTCTGGCGTTGCCGCCTTGAGCGCATGTGCAGCGATCTGGCCGCCAGCACCGGCCTTGTTTTCCACGATCACCGGGGCACCGAGTTCGTCCTTGAGGCGCTCACCCAGGATGCGGGCAATGGCATCGGTACCGCCCCCGGCCGGAAACCCGACCAGGATGCGGGTGGGCGTCTGGGCCAGCAGCGGCGAAGCGAACAGCGATGCTCCCAGGGCCAGCGCGAGCGCATGGCCAATCAGGGTTCTACGGGATGTGGACATGAACAAATCCTTGATGGGTTGAAAGCGGAAGACGGCGGCCTCGTGGTTCGCCACGGGGTGACCTGGCCCCTTCACACAGGCCGGTTTCGGTGCAGAAATGCCAGCAAGAAAGGCACCTGGGTACTGCGTCGACCGCTGCGATCAGATGTCGCCACTGCCCACCACGTCGCTGGCGGTGCGAAAGGCCTCCACCGCGGTGGGAATGCCGCAATACACGGCCGCGTGCAGCAACACCTCCTGCAGCTCCTTTGGTGTGGCCCCGTTGTTGAGCGCGCCACGCAGATGCCCCTTGAGCTCATGCTGCTTGCCCAGCGCGGTGAGCATGGCCACGGTGATCAGGCTGCGCGTCTTGCGGTCCAGGCCGTCGCGCTGCCACACATCGCCCCAGGCGGCACGCGAAATGTGATCCTGTATGGGTTGGGTGAAGGGCGTGACGCTGCCCAGCGCGCGGTCGACAAACTCATCGCCCATGACCTCTCTGCGGGTGGCCAGGCCCCGCTGGTACTGCTCGTCCTGCATGTGTGCTCCGGTTGACGTTGTGAAGAGGACTGCAAGGATAAACTTTGGCACCGATACCTCACACCCATGACGGAGACACCCATGAGCACGCCACGCTATCCCCTGCCCGACCTGAACAGCCTGCCCGAGGACATCAAGAGCAAAGTGATGGAGGTGCAGGAAAAGGCGGGATTCGTGCCGAACGTGTTCCTGGCGCTGGCACGTCGCCCGGCGGAATGGCGCGCCTTCTTCGCTTACCACGATGCGCTGATGCTCAAGGAAGACTCCGGCCTCAGCAAGGGTGACCGCGAGATGATCGTGACCACCACCAGCGCAGCCAACCATTGCCTGTACTGCGTGGTGGCCCACGGCGCCATTCTGCGCATCTACGAGAAAAAACCGCTGGTGGCCGACCAGGTGGCTGTCAACCACCGCAAGGCAGACATTTCCCCGCGCCAGCGCGCCATGCTCGACTTCGCCATGAAGGTGTGCCTGGAATCGCACGAGATCGAAGACGCCGACTTTGAAGCCCTGCACGCGCACGGCTTCAACGACGAAGACGCCTGGGACATCGCGGCCATCACCGCATTTTTTGGTTTGTCGAATCGCATGGCCAGCTTCAGCGGCATGACCCCCAACCCCGAGTTCTACCTGATGGGTCGGCTGCCCAAGGCCAAAGCGGCCTGATCCCTGCAGCGGTGCCGTCAGCCTTCGAGGTGGCGGCGCAACTTGTCAGGTATTGGTGCCGACTTTTGCTTGGGAAAATCCACCCACACGGTGGTGGCACCGCCCGATGCGTACACCGTGTCGGGGTCGTCCGCACGGCTGAGCGTGCACCAACTCTCGAAACTGCTGCGGCCGGTGTCGCTCACGTACATGATGGCGATCACATCGCCCGGAAACTCCAGCTGTTTGTGAAAGGTGCAGAAGGCGTTGACGATCACCGGGCCCTCGCCCAGTGGCTCGGGCACGCAGCCGATGCTGCGCATCCAGTCGATGCGGATGGTTTCCAGGTAGCGGAAGTACACCGTGTTGTTCACATGCCCCATGGCATCCATGTCGCCCCAGCGGATAGGAATGGTCATGCGGTGGACTTCGCGCTTCTTTTCGGGTAGTTCGAATTTCATCGGTGGGCCCGTATGGATGCCAGAATGCCGAGAACGAACAGCACAGAAGCCGCCCACTGCACGGGTGCAGGCCACTGGCCACTCCAGGCAAAGGTATAGATCAGGCCAAACACCGTCTCGCTGACGATGAGTTGGCCCGCGAGACTGGGGCTCAGCCGCCGGCTGGCCATGTTCCACAACACGGCAGCCACCCAGGCCGAGCCGATACCGGTGACGGCGCACACCGCCACAAACGGCCAGAAACCGGGACGCTGCACCATGTCGGCCCAGGCACTGCCCCAGAACATCCAGAGCACCAGCGCCCCCAGGCCGGCCGCCACACCCAGCCAGTTGGCCCACAGGGTGGAATTCACCTCCGGGTGTCGGCGCAGCCACGCAGCGTTCAGCAGGCCGAAAGCGGTCCAGCTGGCCATGGCGCACACGGCATAGACCAAGCCACGAAAGAGGTGGCCACTGCCGCCCTCACCCACTTCAGCCGCCGTGGCCTGCATCATCAGCGCCAGCCCCAGCGCGGTGAGCACAAGGGCAGGCGCCAGCGTCTTCCAGCGCAAGCCGGCGGGCTTGCCCAGCAACATGATGGCCAGCGGAATGGTGCCGATGATGAGCACCGGCAGGGCAGCGCCGGCGTCCGCAATGGCCAGCACAAGCAGCAGGTAGTAGCCGGTGTAACCCAGCAGACTCAAGCCCACGGCCGCGCTGGCCTGGCGCCAGCTGGGCAACCGCGCCGCCGCACCGCCCATGGCGCGTTGCTTGAACTGGGCCCAGGCGAGCAGCAGCACGCTGAAGACACCGCAGGCCACAAACCGCCCCACCGTGTAGTCGACCGAACTGAAGCCCGCCACAAGCAAGGGCGCAATGAAGGTCATGCCCCAGAACGCACCTGCCCCAAGCCCGGCCAGAATGCCCAGCCACATGCCGGGCGGCAAGCCCAGCGGACGATCGATCACCACACTGCTCATGTCAATTCAAGCAAGGAAAAAAAAAGACTCCAAACCAGACACCCCACCGGAGCGAAGTGCCTGAATCCAGAAACGCCAAGGAACCGGCTTCGCCGGGCCACAGGTGTTGCCCCTTGGGGGGTGACGCCGAAGGCGGCGCGGGGGGATGATCCCTGCGGCGCAGGTGGGGAGACAAAGCTAGACACCAAAGCCATCATCGGCGGCAATCACGGCGCCGTTGATGAAATGGCTCTCGTTTGCGCACAGCATCACCAGCAGGGCGTCCAGATCGGCTGGCTGTCCCACACGTTTGCGCGGCAACATGCCGATGAGCTTCTGTCCCTGCTCCGTCTGCCAGTGGTGGTGGTTGATCTCGGTGTCGATGTAGCCCGGGCAGATGGCGTTCACATTGATGCCATACCTGCCCCATTCCACCGCCATGGCCTTGGTCATCTGCACCACGGCGGCCTTGCTCATGCAGTAAACGCCGATTTGCGGCAACACCTTGAGACCGGCCATCGACGCGATGTTGACGATGCGCCCACCCACGAAAGTGCCTGGTGCAGCCCCCTTGGCCCGAGCCAGCATGCGCTTGCCCACCTCCTGGGCCACAAAAAAGGCGCCTCGGGTGTTGGTGTTGAAAATGAAGTCGTAGTCTTCTTCCGTCACATCCACCAGTCGCTGGGTGGTGCTCACCCCGGAGTTGTTGATCAGGATGTCGATGGCACCCACTTCGGTCTCGGCATGCGCCACCGCAGCCTTGACGGACGCCTGATCGGTCACATCCAGCGCAACGACGTGAGCATCCCCGCCATCGGCCTCGATGTGTGCCCGCAACGCCATCAGCCGGTCGGTTCGACGACTCGCCAGCACCACGGCAGCGCCTGCGCGCGCCAGCGTCTTGGCAAATTGTTCCCCCAGGCCGCCGGAAGCACCGGTGATCAGTGCCACCCGGCCAGAAAGATCGAGGCTGTAGGACATTAGAGAGGCTCCTCAAATATGCGCCCATGTGGCGAACGCGTGTTGGACGTGACAGTCATTGTGTCGCATCGACCACTAGAATCACAGTCAACCCCGCGATACGGTGAGGCTTGCTCACCGTTCTCCGGCGCTGGCGTCTCTTCATGGCGCCAACCAGCAGCGCCATGACAACCCACAGAGCGAGACCACGACATGTCCCCTGAAGAGATCCTCAGCACCTACGGCCCACGCGAAGCCATGGAATACGACGTGGTTGTGGTCGGGGGCGGCCCCGCAGGCCTGTCCACCGCCATTCGCCTGAAACAGCTGGCCGCAGAAAAAGGCAGCGAGATCAACGTGTGCGTGCTGGAAAAAGGCTCCGAGCCCGGCGCCCACATCCTCAGCGGTGCGGTCATGGACCCCAAGGCGATCACCGAGTTGTTCCCGAACTGGAAGGAACTGGGCGCTCCACTGAACCAGCCCGTGACTGGCGACGACCTGCTGGTGCTCAGCGAAACCGGTGCCACCCGCACGCCTGACTGGCTGATGCCGCGCAACTTCCACAACGACGGCTGCTATGTGATCAGCCTGGGCGCGGTCACCAAGTGGCTGGGGGAGCAGGCCGAAGCGCTGGGTGTGGAGATCTTCCCCGGGTTCAGCGCTGCCGAAGTGCTCTACAACGATGACGGTTCGGTCAAGGGCGTGGCCACCGGCAACCTGGGTGTGGGCAAGGACGGCGAGCCTTCCGACAGCTTCCAGATCGGCATGGAACTGCATGCCAAATACACGGTGTTTGCCGAAGGCGCGCGTGGTCATCTGGGCAAGCAGTTGCTGGCGAAGTTCAAGCTCACCGAAGGCAAGGACGCGCAGACCTACGCCATCGGCATCAAGGAACTTTGGGAGATCCCGGCCGACAAAGCCAAGCCGGGCCTGGTGGTGCACACCGCCGGCTGGCCCATGGACGCGGACACCTTCGGTGGCGGCTTCCTCTATCACCTGGAAGGCAACAAGGTCACGCTGGGCCTGGTGGTGGGGCTGGACTACCAGAACCCCTGGATGTCGCCGTTCGAAGAAATGCAGCGCTGGAAGACACACCCCAGCATCAAGGCCCACATCGAAGGCGGCAAACGCCTGGGTTATGGCGCGCGCGCGCTGAACAACGGCACGCCGCAGGCCCTGCCCAAGCTGACTTTCCCCGGCGGCGCGCTGGTGGGCTGCAATGCCGGCTTCCTGAACGCCGCGCGCATCAAGGGCAGCCATGCGGCCATCAAGAGCGGCATGCTCTGTGCCGAAGCGGCCTTTGAGGCGGTGACGGCCGGGCGCAGCAGCGACGAACTCAGCGCCTTCACGCAGAAGTTCGAAAAGAGCTGGCTGCATGAAGAGCTGTGGACGTACCGCAACTTCAAGAACTGGTTCAAGAAGAGCCCGCTGCTGGGCAAGCTCATGACCGGCGTGGAGCACTGGTTCCTGCCCAAGGTGGGCGTGAGCAGCCCGCCCTGGACGCTGCACAACACCACCCCTGACCACGTGAAGCTTCGCCCGGCGGCCGAGATGCCGAAGATCAGCTACCCCAAGCCCGATGGCGTGCTCACCTTCGACAAGCTCTCCAGCGTGTTCGTGTCCAACACCAACCACGAAGAACATCAGCCGGCGCACCTCACGCTCAAGGACGCAAGCGTGCCGGTGCAGATCAACCTGGCGAAGTACGCCGGCCCCGAGAGCCGCTACTGCCCCGCTGGCGTGTACGAATTCGTGAAGAATGAAGACAACACCGACCGCCTGCAGATCAACGCGCAGAACTGCGTGCATTGCAAGACCTGCGACATCAAGGACCCGACGCAGAACATCGTGTGGGTCACACCCGAAGGGGGCGGTGGCCCCAACTACGCGGGCATGTGAAGCTCCTCACCCGTCAAAAAAGACCGCCATGTGCGGTCTTTTTTTTGCCCCGCATCTGCTGCACCTGCGCCACACCACGCCAAAAGTCCATTGCGAAACATAACCTTGATTTATTCTGTGACACCCGTGCCCTGTGGAAACCCATGAATTCTGCTGCCCTGTACCAACACCGCTGGCTGATGATCCGCCTGCCATTGGCGGTGTTGGCATTGGCGCTGGCCAGCTTGGTGTGGGTCAGGCTGTATCCCATGCCGCCCACCCAGCTGACGATCAGCACGGGCCTGGCCGATGGGGCTTACCAGTTTTACGCCAACCGTTACGTGGAAGCTTTTTCCCGTAGGGGGATCGAGTTGACCGTGCTGGCGTCAGAGGGCTCGACCCAGAATCTGGAGCGCCTGCAAAGCGATCCACCCCAAACCGATCTGGCGCTGGTGCAAGGTGGGTATGGCTGGTCATCGCCGATGAGTGAGTCCAGCCAGCAGGATGGCGTGCAGACGCTTGCCAGCGTCGATATCGAAGCCTTGTGGCTGTTCAGCCGCAACCCACCCATCCGCTCATTGCTGCAACTCAGCGGTCTGCGGATCGCGGCCGGTCCCGAACGCAGCGGGCACCGCGTGCTCTTGCAAAGGTTGCTGATGCAGCAGCGCATCGGGCTGGACGAGCTGATCTGGTCGGACCTGAGCGGGCAGGCCGCGAACGAGGCGTTGACGCGCGGCGAGATCGACGCCGTTTTCATGGTGGCGTCGCCAAGCTCGCCTGGGGTGCTGGCACTGCTGCGCAACCCGGCGTTGACGCTGGCCACCCTGGAGCGCACCACGGCCATCGCCGAGCGCAACAACTACTTGGAAAGCCGCTTGCTGCCGCAAGACGGCCTGGGCGCCAACCTGCCGCCTTCTGACACACCCATGCTGACCACACCGGCGCACTTGCTGGTCAGGCAGGACCTGGACCCCGCGCTAAAGCGCATGGCCACTGCCGTCGCGATGGAAGTGCACGGAAAAGCCGGCGCCTTTCACCGGGCGGGCGAGTTTCCGTCGTTGAGGTCGAGCGATTTTCCGTCGGCCCCCGAGGCGAGGCAGGTGCTGTTGCGCGGCCTCGGGCCGATGGAGAGTGTGTTGCCCTTCTGGTGGGTTCAGGTGCTGCAGCGTCTACTGATCATCTGTGTGCCCTTGCTGTTGCTCACCGTCGCGCTGTTCCGCATGGTGCCTGCCTGGGTGCGCTGGCGCCTGGAAAGCCGCATCACGCGCTGGTACGGCGAGTTGAAATTCATCGAGAACGACCTGATCAACAAGAACGTGGATGTCGGAGGCATGGAGCTGAGCCGCATCAACGGGCGCCTGCGCGAAATGGATCAGGCCATCGGGTCCTTGAAGCTGCCGAAAGAACTTGCTCAACGCTGGTACACCCTGCACCAGCATGTGGACTTCGTCCGCTCGCGCATCCGGGGGTACCGCGGCCGATGAAGCTCCTGCTGCTCTACCGCCGCCGCTGGTGGCTGCTCTACCTCCCCATCGTGCTCTCGCTGGGCTTGCTGCTCGCGGTGGTGGCACGGGTGTGGGACCCCTTGCCGCCCACCAGGATCGTGATCGGGACCGGCCCGGCCCAGAGCAGCTATCTGAAGCTGGCACGTGCTTACGCCAACCGACTGGAACACCTGGGTCTGGCGGTGGACATCGTCACACACCCCCGCCCGCAGGATCCGTTGCATCGCATGGCAGAGGGCGATCCTTCCATCGACGTCACCTTCGCGCAAGGGCTGTACGCAGCACAGACCAACGGCGTGCAGGCGCTGTCGGTGGTGGGACACGAAATCATCTGGGTGGTGGCCCAGCGAAGCATCGAACACATCGACCAGTTGCGGGGAAAGCGCATTGCGACATCGGTGCAGGACTCGTCAAATCGTCTGGCAGCCAACCTGCTGCTGGCCCATCTGCGCATCAACGGGGACGAAGTCAAGCTCACAGACCATGTGGGAGACGAGGCCCTGACTGCACTGGCCAGCGGCGAAGTGGATGCCGTGATTCACGTGGCCACAGGGGACTCACAGACCGCCAATGCCCTGGTGCGAATGGACAATGTGCGCATTCTGGGCATTGAACGTGCGGGTGCGCTGGCCGCCCGCGAACCCAATCTGCGCGCGGTGATCATGCCCCAGGGGTCGATCGAACTGCGCAGCAACCTGCCCGCATCCGACCTGCCCACCATGGTCACCCTGACCCATCTGCTGGTTCGTCCTGGCCTGCATCCTGCCGCGCAGCGGGCGCTGCTCGATGTGGCGGGCGAGCTGCATGTGATGGCGGGTTTTCTGGAAAGGCAAGGGATGTACCCCACCACCCTGGGCAGCGACTTCGCAGTCTCGCCCACGGCGCTGCGGCATGCCCAGGGCCTGCGTCCGTGGATGGAGACACTGCTGCCCTTCCGCGCAGCGCAGTGGACCCAGCTGTGGCTGTTTGCGGTGCTGCCCATCGTGTTGCTGGGCGGCCTGTTGCTGTGGCGTGCGCCCCGCTACATCGAATGGCGGGTCGACGCCGCGCTGCAGCACTTCTACGGCGACCTGAAGTTTCTTGAGCAAGACATGTCCAGCATCACCGCCACCGATCCTGCCGCGATGCGCGCGGCGCTCTCCCGGCTGGACTTCCTTGAACGGCAGGTGGCCAACATGGAGCTGCCTGACCGCTTCGCCGACCGCTGGTACACCCTGCGTGAGCACCTACAGCACGCGCGTGACCGACTCATGGCCTTGCGCAATGGCGGCGCATAGCCCCCATGCGCAGCACGGAGGGTCATCCAGTGAGCGACAACACACAAGTGCCGTGCCTCCACCCTGAGCTGCTGCAGCGCCTGCACGCACTCAGCGCCGGTCCGCGCCGCCTGCTAGGGCTGGTCGCACCACCCGGTGCAGGCAAGTCGACCCTGGCGGCACTGCTGGTGCAGGCCCTCGGGCAGCGGGCGCAGGCCGTGCCCATGGACGGATTCCATCTGGCCCAGATCGAACTCCTGCGACTGGGCCGCACCCAACGCAAGGGCGCCCCTGACACTTTTGACGCTGCCGGCTATGCAGCGCTGTTGCAGCGGTTGCGCCACCAGGGCCATGACGAGGTGGTCTATGCGCCGGATTTCCGACGGGAGATCGAAGAACCCGTGGCAGGCGCGCTGCCGGTGTTTCCCCACACGCCCCTGGTGATCACCGAGGGCAACTACCTGCTGCTCGATGAATCACCCTGGCAGGCGGCCGCCGCCGCACTGGACGAAGTCTGGTACCTGCAGGTAGACAGCGCGCTGCGGCTGGAGCGCCTGGCGGCCCGTCATGTGCAGTTCGGGCGCAGCCGTGAAGCCGCACTGGACTGGATCGCCCAGAGCGACGAGCCCAATGCCCGCCGGGTGGAGGCCAGCATGCACCGGGCGCACCGCCGCGTGTCTTGCGACGAGACCTCGCAGACCTACCATTTCCTGGCCTGACGCCCTGGCACCTCCATCGGCAACCGTCATTCATGACGGTGACATATGCAGGACACACACTCGGCAAATCGTTGTTGGAGTCGTGAATTCAATGTTGATCAAGACCGAAAAAGGTCGGCAAGAGCTGCGCCCAGGGAACCGGACCCTGGGGCAGCGCGAGCGCACCTTGTTGCTCCTGGCCGATGGCCGGCAGAGCGAGTCAAAGATGGCCGAGCTGATGCAGGGTGATGGCCGCCGCCTGCTCAACCAGTTGCTGGCCCAGGGATACCTGGAGCGGCGACACCCTGCCGGCACAGCCGCGCTCACGCCAGGCGCATCCAGTCCTGCCGGGCAGCGGGCAGTCGCTCACGGCGAGTCCTTCAGCGGTGCGCGCTCGCTGGCTTCGGCCCGCATGTTCCTGTTTGACATCAGCGAACGGCTGTTCGCCCCCCGTGACAAGGCCCTGGCCAGCCACCACCGCCAGGCCCTGCGCGAAGCCCGGGACCCGCAGGCGATGCTGGTGGCGGGGCGAGCCCTGATTGCCGACGTGGAGCGCCTCGCCGGCAGCGAGCGCGCGGACGGCATCAGCGAACGCTTTGCCAAGCTGCTGCCCGATCATCTGCTCGACAACGTGGAATGAGTTCCGCGACGCGGCGATTCCGTTAAACTCAGCCCATCAGGAGAGCGCTCCCCCGAGGAGCCGCCGAAGGCGCAGGAGGTCGATCAACCGGCCCTGAACGCTCAGGCAAAAGGACTGATGACCACCAGCCGCAAGGCCGGTGTTCCCCACTGGAGAGAGGTCGCCCACCACCTGGTGCAGGCGATCCACCGAAGGAGCAAATGCGGCATCGTCCACATGAATCTCTCAGGTAGAGCGGACAGAGGGGCAGACACGGATGAACCGTGAGACCCGTCTGCGGGTTCTGCCTCCATTTCAATCGCCATTGAAAGCCTGCCGTGCCACCTCTCGACGCCGAACTGCTTCAGACCCCGCTACACGCCCTGCACCTTGAACTGGGTGCCCGCATGGTGCCGTTTGCCGGCTACAGCATGCCGGTGCAGTACCCGATGGGCGTGCTGCAGGAACACCACCACACGCGCGCATCGGCCGGCCTGTTCGACGTGTCCCACATGGGGCAGCTCAGGTTGATCGGTGAAGACGCTGCGTCGGCCTTCGAAACCTTGATGCCGGTGGATGTTGTCGACCTTCCAGTGGGCAAACAGCGGTATGGGCTGCTGCTCAACGAATCCGGCGGCATCATCGACGACCTGATGCTCGTCAACCGGGGCGAAGACATATTTGTCATCGTCAACGGCGCCTGCAAGGTGGGCGACATCGCCCACATTCAGGCCACCATCGGCGCCCTCTGCAAGGTCGAGCATCTGCATGATCGCGGCCTGCTCGCGCTGCAGGGGCCAAAGGCCGTGGAGGCGCTGCAGCGCCTGATACCGGGCGTGGAAAGACTGGTGTTCATGACCGGCGCTGCCTTCGCGTGGGAGGGTGCCGACCTGTTCATCACCCGCAGCGGCTACACGGGCGAAGACGGCTTCGAGATCTCGGTGCCCGGCAAACACGCTGAGTTGCTGGCCCGAGCCCTGCTCGCGCAGCCCGAAGTGAAACCCATTGGCCTGGGTGCGCGCAATTCGCTTCGCCTGGAAGCCGGCCTGTGCCTGTATGGCAACGACATCGACACGACCACCACACCGGTGGAGGCCGCACTCACCTGGGCCATGCAAAAGGTGCGCCGCACCGGTGGTGCGCGCGCCGGGGAATTCCCGGGCAGCGACACCGTGCTCGCGCAACTCGATGGCGCCCAGCCTCTGACCCGCCAGCGCGTGGGGCTGGTGGCGCTGGAACGCGTTCCTGTGCGTGATCACACCGAGCTGCAGAACCTGCAGGGTGACACCATCGGCGAAGTCACCAGCGGCCTGCTCGGCCCCACGGCCGACAAGCCAGTGGCCCTGGGGTACGTGACCCCGGTGCATGCCCCCGTGGGCACCCGGGTGCACGCCATCGTGCGTGGCAAGGTGGTGCCCATGGAAGTGGTGGCGCTGCCCTTCGTGCCCAACCGTTATCACAGGGGATGACCCCCTGCGCCGCTTCGCGTCCGCCCCCTGAAAGGGGAACGCCACCAGCAGCCCGGCAAAGCCGGTTCTGCGGTGGCTCTGGACCAGAAAACCACCCTCGCTCTCAACCTCCCCTTTTACTGGAGAACCCATGACGACCAAGTACACCGAAGACCACGAATGGATCACCGTGGAGGGCGACATCGCCACCGTCGGCATCACCACCCATGCGCAAGACGCCCTGGGCGACGTGGTTTTTGTTGACCTGCCCGAAGTGGGCAAGACCTTTGCCCAGAAGGACGTGGCTGGCGTGGTCGAGTCCGTAAAGGCTGCGGCCGATGTGTACATGCCAGTCAGCGGCGAAGTCACGGAAGTCAACGAAGCTCTGCGTGCCGACCCATCGCTCGCCAACAGCGATCCGCTCGCTGCCGGCTGGTTCTTCAAGATCAAGCTCTCGGACGCATCCCAGGTGGACACCCTGCTCGACAAGACCGCTTACGACGCCTTCGCTGCAGGGTGAGAGTGAGCACCCCCGCCGCGCTGCGCGCGACCCCCTCAAGGGGGCTGAGGGCCGCGGCTCCAGGCCTGCCTGCGCAGGCCTGGACAGCCCGAAGAAGCCCCGTCTCTGGCGGGGCTGCGGCCTGCAAGGCATACCAGTGGCCCGGCAAAGCCGGTTCCACGGTATCTCTGGAACAAGGCATTTCACGCCGGAGCAATGGATGTCTCCCTAGCGTCGCTTCGCGCCGCCCCTCTTCAAGAACCGCAGATCAACATCTCCCTTAAGGCAAGCCATGCTGATGCCCGCCGTCAAACCCCTGGGTGAACTCGAAAACCCCAGCGAATTCATCGCCCGCCACATCGGTGTCAGCGAAGCCGATGAAGCCCACATGCTGTCCGTCATCGGCGAGGCTTCGCGCCGTGCCCTGATCGACAGCATCGTGCCGCGCAGCATCGCGCGCAGCGTGGTGATGGACCTGCCCCCAGCGGTGACCGAGGCCGCCGCGTTGGCCGAACTCAAATCCATCGCCAGTCAGAACCAGGTGCTCAAGAGCTTCATCGGGCAGGGCTACCACGGCACGCACACGCCAGGCGTGATCCTGCGCAACGTGCTGGAGAACCCCGCCTGGTACACCGCCTACACCCCCTACCAGGCTGAGATTTCCCAGGGCCGCATGGAGGCACTGGTGAACTTCCAGACGATGGTCACCGACCTCACCGGCATGGCCATCGCCAACGCCTCCATGCTCGACGAAGCCACGGCCGCCGCAGAGGCCATGACGCTGGCCATGCGATCGGTCAAGAGCAAGAGCAAGGTGTTTGTGGTGTCGGGCTACTGTCACCCGCAAACCATCGAGGTCATCCGCACCCGCGCGGCACCTCTGGGTATCGAAGTGGTGGTGACAACAAACGCCGAACAATGGAACGCCGCGCTGGCGGCAGAACATTTTGCGGCTTTGGCGCAGTACCCAGCCAGCATGGGTTCCATCGAAGACCTCAGCGCCTATGCGGACCAAACCCACGCCCGTTCCGGCGCCTTCATCGTCGCCGCCGACCTGCTCGCACTGACCCTGCTCAAGCCGCCGGGCGAGATGGGCTCGGACATCGTGGTCGGCACCACCCAGCGCTTCGGCATGCCCATGGGCGCCGGCGGCCCCCATGCCGCCTACATGGCCTGCCGCGACGAATACAAGCGCAGCCTGCCAGGCCGCCTGGTGGGTGTGAGCGTGGACAAGCACGGCAACCCTGCTTACCGGCTGGCGCTGCAGACGCGCGAGCAGCACATCCGCCGCGAAAAAGCCACGTCCAATATCTGCACTGCGCAGGTGCTGCCCGCGGTGGTGGCCAGCATGTACGCCGTGTATCACGGGCCGCAGGGCTTGAAGCGCATTGCGCAGCGCGTGGCCGCTTACACCGCCGTGCTGGCGCAGGGCCTGCAAAGCCTGGGCCACACGCTGCGCAAGCGCACCGCCTTTGACACGCTGTGCGTGCTCAGCGGCCCACAGACCGATGCGCTGCTGGCACGAGCGCGTGCAGCTGACATGAACCTGCGCCGCGTGTGCGCCGAATCGTTGGCGATCACGCTCGACGAAACCACCACGCGCGAAGACATTGCGAAGCTGTGGTCGGTGTTCGCAAATGACGGCCAGGCACGGCCCACGTTCGAGGCCTTCGAGAAAGGCATCGAGCCGCTGATCCCCACCGAACTGCGCCGCACCAGCGACTTCCTCACCCACCCGGTGTTCAACACCCACCACAGCGAAACGGGCATGCTGCGCTACATCCGTGCCCTGTCCGACAAGGACCTGGCGCTGGACCGCAGCATGATCCCGCTGGGCAGTTGCACCATGAAGCTCAACGCCACCAGCGAGATGATCCCCATCACCTGGCCCGAGTTTGCGAACGTGCACCCCTTCGCCCCGGCCGACCAGTTGCAGGGCTACAAAGTGCTGGATGAACAACTGCGCGCCTGGCTGTGCGAGGCCACGGGTTATGCCGGCATCAGCCTGCAGCCCAATGCAGGCTCCCAGGGCGAATACGCCGGACTGCTGGCCATCAAGGCCTTCCACGCTTCGCGCGACGAAGCCCACCGAAACATCTGCCTGATCCCCAGCAGCGCGCACGGCACCAACCCAGCCAGCGCGCAGATGGTGGGCATGACGGTGGTGGTGACCAAGTGCGACGACAACGGCAACGTGGACATGGCCGACCTGAAGGCCAAGTGCGAACAGCACAGCGCCAACCTGGCGGCGGTGATGATCACCTACCCCAGCACGCACGGTGTGTTCGAGACCACCGTGAAAGAGCTGTGCGCCCTGGTGCATGAACACGGCGGACGCGTGTACGTGGACGGTGCCAACATGAACGCGCTGGTGGGCGTGGCCGCGCCCGGCGAGTTCGGCGGCGACGTGAGCCACCTGAACCTGCACAAGACCTTCTGCATTCCGCACGGCGGTGGTGGCCCTGGCGTGGGCCCGGTGTGTGTCGTGGAAGACCTGGTGCCTTTCCTCCCCGGCCATGAAACGGCAGGTATTCGCGGTGGCGTGGGGGCAGTGAGCGCGGCTCCTTTGGGCAATGCCGCTGTGCTGCCCATCAGCTGGATGTACATCCGCATGATGGGCGCCGACGGCCTCAAGCACGCAACCGAAACCGCCATCCTCAGCGCCAACTACATCAGCAAACGCCTGGCCGACCATTACCCCACACTGTACGCGTCGGCCAACGGTCACGTGGCGCACGAGTGCATCCTGGACCTGCGCGGCCTGAAGGAAACCAGCGGTGTGATGGCCGAAGACGTGGCCAAGCGCCTGATGGACCACGGCTTCCATGCGCCCACGCTGAGCTTCCCGGTGGCCAACACCTTGATGGTTGAACCCACCGAGAGTGAAACGCTAGAAGAGCTGGACCGTTTCATTGACGCCATGATCGCCATCCGCGAAGAGATCCGGCTGATCGAAAACGGCACCTGGCCACAGGACGACAACCCGCTCAAGAACGCGCCTCACACCGCCGTCAGTCTGATGAAGGCGGAGTGGCTTCACCCGTATTCGCGCGAGGACGGGGCGGCCAGCACCTCCACCCGGGCCAATGCGAAATACTGGCCGCCGGTGGGCCGGGTGGACAACGTCTATGGTGACCGCAATCTGTTCTGCAGTTGCGTGCCAGTGGGCGAGGCCGAATGATCTGCTGTCGAATCGCCTCTCATTGAGAAACACCATGGCGACACCCGCTACCGGTGCCTGCTCCATCTGCCAGCCGCCCGAACTGGCGATGTTGGTCCAGTCCGAGCCCGGTCTGGCCGCTCGCTGGGCTGCGCTGCCACGCCGCCGGTTCGCTGCGGGCACGCTTGTTCAGCACGCTGGCGAAGCGAGCACGCTCTGCTGGCAATTGCAAAGCGGCGTGGTGCGCCTGTTCTACCTGAACGAACAGGGTACCGAGCGCAACCGGTCTTTCCACGGTGCCGGCAGCTGGGTGGCTGGCAGCATGCCGCCGCTGGTGCTGCCCAGCCCCTACGCCATCGAAGCCCTGGCAGTGACCGAAGCCGTCGAGCTGAGCTACGCCACACTGCAGCAGTGGCAGCTCAGCTTTCCCCGCATCCAGCCCCTGCTGGAAGAGGCCCTGGGCTACCAGTTCCGTCAACACGCCCAGCGCGAGGCCGAACTCTTGAGCGAACCGCCAGAAGCCCGCTACCAGTCTTTCCTGGCCACCCAGGGCGAACTGGCCCAGCGCCTGCCTCTGCACCATGTGGCGAGCTACCTGGGCATATCGCCGGTCTCGCTCTCACGCATCCGCGCGCGTCTGGGCATGCTGAATACCTGAGCCTTGCGCTTCTGCGGAATTCAGGTTCAATCCTGCGGGGGCCAGGCACTCAATGTTCTGGCATGCCCCGGCATGACCACCTGCGGCAGGTTCTGCTGGTTCACCACAGCGCTGCGGTCCAGCAGGCCGTTCATGAACAGCAACTGAGCAGTGATCGCATAGACCTCGTCGTTGCTCAGGCTCTTGGGCGCATGGGGCGGCATGGCCCGGCGCACGTAGTCGAACACCGAGGTGGCGTAGGGCCACATCGCGCCCACCGACAGCACATGCAAAGGGTACTTGCGCACCCGCAGTGGTCGGAAAGGGTCGCTCCAGGCGATCCAGCCGTCCCTACCTGCCAAGCGCGCAGCCGGTCCCTCGGTGCCGCTTGCGCCGTGGCAGGCTACACAGTGCAGCTGATACAGCCGAGCGCCCTGCTCCACACTGCCCTGCCCCGGCGGCAGATTGCGGCCATCCGGAAACACGGTGATGGCATATCGCTCAACTTCTTCCGCCGGCATTCTCTGCCCCAGTCCGATGATGGGCGGCGACTGAACATCGGCCGCCCAGACGCTGCCTGACACACACAGGATGCCTGCGACTGCCATGTACCGAAGATGCGGGCCCCAGTCGGTCGGTGCGTTGGCGTATTGGCCTTCACGCATACACGTTCTCCACCCGACCGTCCGTGCGCACGCGCCAGGCCTGAACCGCGTTGTAGTGGTTGAAGGAGTGCATGGCGTAGCGCCGCTTCCATTCACTGCGCAGGGGCTGGACCTTGCCATGCTCGTCGGTGGCGCGGCTCATCAGCACGGCCGACTGTCCCGTCCATTGCCACGGCAAGCTGAACCGCGTGAAAGCGCGGTCCAGCACCGGCGCATGCAATTGAGCAACGACCCACGACCGGCCGCCATCGACCGACACCTCGACGCGGGCGATGCGGCCCCGACCCGACCAGGCCAGTCCGGAAATCTCGTAAAAACCATGAGGCTCCAGAAGGGTCTGGCGCCCTGAAGGATTGGTAATGACCGACTTCACCTCCATGTGAAACGCGAAGCGTTCGATACGACCATCGGCCAGCACCTGGGTGTACAGGCCGGACTCGTCCTTGGTGAAGGCCGGCCGATCGGTCACTTCCAGGCGGTGCAGCCACTTCACGTTCACGTTACCTTCCCAGCCGGGCATGAACAGGCGCATCGGATAGCCCTGGGAAGGACGCAACCTCTCCCCGTTCTGAAACAGCGCCACCAGGGCGTCCTTCAGCAAGGCCTCTAGCGGCAGGCTGCGGCTGTGTGAACCGGCATCGGCCCCTTCGACCACCACCCATTGCGCACCCTCCTTCAGGCCCGCTTCGTGCAGCAAATACGACAGCGGCACCCCGGTCCATTCCGCGCAAGACACCTCACCCGCCAGTTCGCCGAGCGATTCGTCCAGGGCGGTTGGCGACAAGGCGTTGGCCGCCGAGTTGCCGGCGCATTCCAGGAAGTGCACCCGACTGACCATGGGGTAGCGCATCAGCCGCTCCAGATCAAAACGCAATGGCTTGTTCACCAGGCCGTGTATGCGCAACGCGTGTCGCTCAGGCGCGATGTCGGGCACACCGTTGTGGTGGACCGCGAAATGAAGCCCGTTCGGCGTGACGATGCCATGCTGATGCTGCAGCGGCGTGCGCCACACCGGGAAGCCGGACTGGGTGGACAGCGTGCGTTGCACATGGGCCTCGTGGGACGATGGCTGGCCGTAGGGCACGTCGGCTCCGCCCGGCTGAACCATGGCCGCCGGCAGGCGCGCGGACAGCTTGTCTGCGGCCTGCGCTCCCGCGCCGGTGACCCCGGCAGCCATGGCACCCAGAAAGGTCCTGCGGGCCATGGCGACCCGGTTGTCCTCAACAAACATTCTTCGACTCCGTCAAGCAGCGGCACCCATCGGCCGCCACGGCAGTGTTGCTGCGCGAGCGGGAATGCGCATTAACAGCTGTTAATTCGTCAGCACGGTTTTTGAAAGGCACCCACCGGTGCGGGGAATGGCTAGAATCGCCAGCAGTCGATCGGGAGAGACCGACTTCGCGCAAGGCCGCGAAGCTCGGCGCCGAAGGAGCAACCGCCCCGGAAACTCTCAGGCAAAAGGACCGGTCGACGCGCTACACACACTCTGAAGAGTGGCCGGGATTCGTCTCCCGGCCCACCGCAGGAGCAAGCCCTACCGCAATGGCAGGGGGCGAATCTCTCAGGTCCCAAACAGAGGGGGTCATGGCCCGCACACGGTGTGCGGGTTGTGTCCTCCCACGTTTGACGACTTTCTCCGAGAGATTCCATGACACACCTCATCGTCATTGGCGGCGGCATCACCGGCGTCACCAGCGCTTACACCCTGGCCCGGCAGGGTCACCAGGTCACCCTGATTGAAAAGCACCGCTACGCGGGCATGGAAACCAGCCATGCCAACGGCGGTCAGCTATCAGCCTCCAACGCCGAAGTCTGGACCCACCCCAGCACGCTGATCAAGGGCCTGAGATGGATGCTCAAGGCCGACGCGCCACTGCTGGTCAACCCCAAGCCTTCCTGGCACAAGCTCAGCTGGTTTGCCGAGTTCGTGGCCAACATCCCGAAGTACCGTGACAACACCGTGGCCACCGCCAAGCTGGCTGTGGCGGCGCGCGAACACCTGTTCGGCTGGGCCGAAGCGGAGGGCATCGACTTCGACCTCAAGCGCGAAGGCATCCTGCACATCTACCGCGACCGCGCCGGCTTCGAACATGCGGGTGAAGTGTCGAAGCTGCTGGCAGAAGGCGGTCTGCCGCGTCGCGCGGTGACGCCGGAGGAAATGCGCGCCATCGAGCCCACACTGCAGGGCGAGTACTTTGGCGGCTACTTCACCGAGAGTGACAGCACCGGCGACATCCACAAATTCACCCACGGCCTGAGCCTGGCTTGCGAACGCCTGGGTGTGAAGCTGCTGACCGGTCACACCGTGACGCGCGTACAAAGCACGGACCAGACTGCCCAGGTGACGCTGCAAAACGGCGAAGTGTTGAGTGCCGATGCGGTGGTGGTGTGCGCAGGTGTGCACAGCCGCGCGTTGGGCGCACAGCTCGGCGACCGGCTCAACGTGTACCCGGTCAAGGGTTATTCCATCACCGTGATGCTGAACGACGAAACCAGCCAGGCCGCCGCACCGCGGGTGAGCCTGCTCGATGACGAAACCAAGCTCGTCACCAGCCGGCTGGGTGCCGACCGTTTCCGCGTGGCGGGCACGGCCGAGTTCAACGGCTTCAACCTGGACATCCGCGCCGACCGCATCCGCCCGCTGGTGGACTGGGTGAACCGCTGTTTCCCCGGTGTGAGCACGCGCCGCGTGGAACCCTGGGCCGGCCTGCGCCCCATGATGCCCAGCATGCTGCCGCGCGTGGGTGCCGGTCGCCGCGCCAACGTCTTCTACAACACCGGCCACGGCCACCTGGGCTGGACACTTTCCGCCATCACGGCGCACCAGCTCACCCATCACGTGGCACAGTGGCAGCACCCACAGGCAAGCCGTGCCACGCTGCGATCTGCCACGGCTTGAGCCACCACAAACACATCACAACAACCAGGAGACACCATGGCCATTTCGGCATTTGATCTGTTCAAGATCGGTATCGGGCCCAGCAGCTCACACACCGTGGGGCCCATGCGGGCCGCGCGGCTGTTCGTGGGCGGCCTGCAGTCCCATGGGCTGCTGGCACAAGTGGCCAGGGTGCACTGCGGGCTTTATGGTTCGCTGGGGGCAACCGGCAAGGGCCATGGCAGCGACCAGGCCGTGCTGCTGGGTCTGTGCGGGCACGACCCGGAGACCGTACCCATCGACGCGGTGAAACCCACCATCCACACCATCCGAAGCACCGGGCGCATCCCGCTGCTGGGCGAACGCGCCGTGGACTGGAACGACCGCGAAGACCTGTCCTTTTTTCGCCAGACCCTGCCCTTCCACGCCAACGGCATGCGCCTGAGCGCCTGGGACGCCGGCGGCGCGCTGCTGGCCGAGCGCACCTACTACTCGGTGGGTGGCGGCTTCATCGTGAGTGAAGAGGTGGCGGCCGACGGCAGCAAGCAAAAGGCGATTGCGCCCGACACCACCGAGCTGCCCATCCCCTTCCGCTCAGGCGATGAGCTGCTGCAGCGCTGCCAGGCACACGGCCTGTCGATCGCCGGGGTGATGCTGGCCAACGAACGCCACTGGCGCAGCGAGCCTGAGGTGCGATCTGGTCTGTTGCGCATCTGGGAGGTGATGCAGGCCTGTGTGGTGCGCGGCTGCAGCACCGACGGCGTGCTCCCAGGCGGCTTCAAGGTCAAGCGCCGTGCGCACCAACTGCACCAGGACCTGCTCGCCCACCCGGAAAAGGCCTTGACCGATCCGCTGGCCGTGCTCGACTGGGTCAACCTCTACGCGCTCGCGGTGAACGAAGAAAACGCCGCCGGAGGCCGCGTGGTCACCGCACCCACCAACGGCGCGGCCGGCATCGTACCGGCGGTGCTGCACTATTACCGCCGCTTCGTGCCCGGCGCCACCGACGACGGCGTGGTCGACTTCCTGCTCACTGCAGCGGCCATCGGCATTCTCTACAAGGAAAACGCCAGCATCAGCGGCGCGGAAGTGGGCTGCCAGGGCGAAGTGGGCGTGGCCTGCTCCATGGCCGCTGCGGCCCTGTGTGCGGTGATGGGTGGCACACCCGAGCAGGTGGAGAACGCCGCCGAGATCGGCATGGAACACCACCTGGGCCTGACCTGCGACCCCGTGGGCGGCCTGGTGCAGATCCCCTGCATTGAACGCAACGCGATTGCATCGGTCAAGGCCATCAACGCCGCGCGTATGGCGCTGCGTGGCGATGGCACCCATTTTGTGAGCCTGGACAAGGTGATCAAGACCATGCGCGAGACCGGCGCCGACATGAAGACCAAGTACAAGGAGACGTCGCGGGGAGGTCTGGCCGTCAATATCGTGGAGTGTTGACTACCCCCGCGCAGGGATTGACTACCCCCCGCGCCGCCTTCGGCGTCACCCCCCTGCAAGGGGGCGGTTCCTGTGGCCCGGCGAAGCCGGTTCCACGGCACCTCTGGATTGGGGGCACGCATGCCGGAAGCATATTGGCGGGGGATCTTCTTGGCGACCGCGCCCTGCCTTGCTTCTTGGGCTAAGCTCATTGCTTCTCCCCATTGCCACGCTCCATGACATCCGATTTCCGCGTCTTGAGCCTCATCCCGCCGATGACGCAGCTCAACACGCCCTACCCTTCCACCGCCTATCTCACAGGATTCCTGCGCTCGCGTGGTGTGGATGCGGTGCAGGCGGATCTGGCGCTGGCGCTGGTGCTCAAGCTGTTCACGCCGGCCGGGCTGGAAGCAGTGCGTGGGCAGGCGTTGGAACTGCCCGAGCGAGACCGCACCGGCAGCGTGCATGCCTTCCTGGACCAGTTCGACACCTACCGCGCCACCATCGGGCCGGTGATCCGCTTTCTGCAGGGCCGAGATTCCACCCTCGCCCATCGTATTGCCGCGCGCGGTCTGCTGCCTGAAGGCCTTCGCTTTGCGGCGCTGGATGCCTATGAAGATGACGGCAGCGGTGATCCGCTGGCCTGGGCTTTTGGCGCACTGGGCGTGCAGGACAAGGCCCGCCATCTGTGCACCCTGTTCCTGAACGACCTGGCCGACGTGCTGCGCGACGCGGTGGACGAACGATTCGAGTTCGTTCGCTACGCCGAATCGCTGGCCAGCAGCCAGCCCACTTTTGACCCCTTGGCCCAGGCACTGGCCGCACCGCCCACGCTGGTGGACCGGTTGCTGCAGGACCTGACGCTGGCCGCACTGGAACAGCACCGGCCCGCGCTGGTGCTGCTGTCAGTACCGTTCCCGGGGTCGGTGTACGCGGCGCTGCGCATCGCGCAAACCATCAAGATGCACAACCCCATGATCAGCGTGGCGCTGGGCGGCGGTTTTGTGAACACCGAACTGCGCGAGCTGAGCGACCCTCGCCTGTTCGACTTCGTGGACTACGTGACCCTGGATGCGGGCGAACGCCCGGTGCTGGCGCTGATGGAGCATCTGCGTGGCCAACGCTCCCGGCAGCGTCTGGTGCGCACCTTCGTGCGTAACGACGAAGGCCTGGTGCAATACATCCACCTCGGCGAACCCGACATTCCGTTTGAGGACGTGGGCACCCCCACCTGGGACGGTCTGCCGCTGGACCACTACCTGAGCCTGCTCGACATGCTCAACCCCATGCACCGGCTGTGGAGCGACGGGCGCTGGAATAAACTCACCGTGGCCCATGGCTGTTACTGGAAAAAATGCAGCTTCTGCGACGTGAGCCTGGACTACATCGGCCGCTACGAAACCGCCACCGCCGCCACGCTGGTCGATCGCATCGAGGCCATCGTGAATGAAACCGGCCAGACCGGCTTCCACTTCGTGGATGAGGCCGCACCGCCCAAGGCCCTGAAGGCGCTGGCCGAAGAACTCATCCGCCGCCAGTTGAACATTTCCTGGTGGGGCAACATCCGCTTCGAAAAAACCTTCACGCCCGAACTGGCCGAACTGCTCGCGCAAAGCGGCTGCATCGCCATGAGCGGTGGCCTGGAAGTGGCCAGCGACCGGTTGCTCACATTGATGAAAAAAGGCGTGTCTGTGGAACAGGTGGCCCGCGTGACGAAAGGCTTCAGCGACGCGGGCATTCTGGTGCACGCCTACCTGATGTACGGCTTTCCCACCCAGACCCTGCAGGACACGGTGGATGCGCTGGAGTACGTGCGCCAGCTGTTCGAACACGGCTGCATCCAGAGCGGCTTCTTCCACCGCTTCAGCTGCACCGTGCATTCGCCGGTGGGCTTGAACCCGGCCGAATACGGCATCGAACTGATCCCATTGCCACCGGTGAGTTTTGCCAAAAACGACATCGGTTTCATCGACCCCACCGGGGTGGACCACGACGCACTGGGCGTCGGCCTGCGCAAGGCTATCTACAACTATATGCACGGCCTGTGTGTGGAAGACGATGTGCGCCGTTGGTTTGACCACCTGCCGCAGCAGGTGCCGCGCTCCACCGTCAAGCGCAATCGTCTCGCCAAGGCGCTGGCCCGGCCGGGCCTTCACGTCTGAACGATCAGGCCAGCGGGGCAACGATCAACGCGTCAAGCGCTCGGACTGAAGAAGGGATTCCGTCAGCGCATGCGCAAGGGTGGCAACGTTCTGCGGCTCAAAAAGGGTGAGGTGCTCTCCGGAGATAAAGACGATGTTCAGCCCACCGCCGGCAAGGCAAGCCCAACCATAGTCATCCGGACGCTCGACCTTGTCGCTGATCATCGAGGTTTTGAAAAGGGTGATGCGTCCCTGGTAAGGCGGGGGGCGGTAGGCCTGCATGGCACGCCAGTTTTCCTGGCGCACCTGCACGCGGCGCAGATCGCTGTAGGGCGGCGCCGGACCGCTGCGTTGCGCGGCCCTGGTTTCCGCCTTCACCCGGCGGTTGGTCCGAATCCCTTCGATCAAACGGTCCATCACCCGCTTCAGCCGGCGCCCGACCGGCTCGGCCGAGTTCTGTCGCCAAAAGACTCCCAGCCGCTCCATCAGCGTGTAGAACCGCGCCGGGGCGACCGGGTTGTGGGTGTCGAAGAGGCCCACGAATTCAACTGCGTGGCCTTCCCGGGTCAACTGGATGGCCATTTCATGCGCCACCACGCCGCCGAACGAGTATCCGGCAAGGCGGTAAGGCCCGTGCGGCTGGACGGCCCGCAGGCTGCGGATGTAGCCTGCCGCCGTTTCCTCGATGCTGGAATATTCGACAGGACCGCTGCTACCAAGCTCCAGCGACTCGATGGCATGCAGCGGGATTTCCGGTGGCATCAACGCCGCGAGACTGCGGTAGAACAGAACCCCGCCATCACCACCGTGGATACAGAACAGAGGGGTGTCCTCGCCACCAGAGGCGAGCGTGACGACATTGCCCTTGCCCGGAATCGGAGGGTTTTCGACCGACTTATCTTCGTCCGGTGGGGACAAGACGCGGGCGAGACCTTCGATCGTGGGATGCTGGAGCAAGGTGGCCAGCGGCAGCGATCGGTCGAACTCGCTGTGGATCCGGGCAAACATCCGCAGGGCCATCAGCGAGTGGCCGCCGAGAGCGAAAAAGTCATCGTCGCGGTTGATGTCCGCGATGTCGAGCAACTCACGCCAGATCACCGCGAGCCGCTCTTGCGTCTCTCCAACGGGCGGTGCCGCTGGTCTCGTCACAGTCTCGCGCCGGGTTCTCGCTGGGTCAGGCAGGGCAGATACCTGAATCTTGCCGTTCGCATTGAGTGGGAACGATTCGATGATGCCGACGGCGTCGGGTCGCATGTAGGCCGGCAACCGGGCCTCGAGGAACGCTGTCAGATCGGCCTCAAGAAGGTTGACGCGCTCGCGAAGCGTGACCCAGGCGAAGATGCGTTTGCTTTCCGCGCTTTCCCCACGCACGGCGACCCTGGCCTGGCGGACGTCCGGGTGGCTGGCGAGAAGGAGTTCGATTTCACCGAGTTCGACCCGGAAGCCACGGACTTTCACCTGATGGTCACCACGACCGAGAAACTCGATGGTGCCGTCGCTCGCCCGGCGACAGCGATCGCCGGTGCGATAGAGCCTGCCGAACTCGGGATGGAAGATGAACTTTTCCGCGGTGAGTTCGGGCGCGCCGTGGTAGCCGATGGCCAGACCGTCTCCGCCGGTGCAAAGCTCGCCCGGCATGCCAACCGGGACCGGTCTGAGCGCGTCATCCAACAGATGTACCGTGGTGTTGGCGATCGGTTTGCCGATCGGGATCGAGGGTTTGTTCAGATCCGCCAGGGTGATGGTGTGGCAGGTGGTGAACGTGGTGTTTTCGGTGGGTCCGTAGCCGTTGATCAACCGGGTGTCTGGCAGAACCTCCAGCGCCTGACGCACATGGAGAGGGGACAGGACATCGCCTCCCGACAGTAGATAGCGCAGCCCTTTGAGAGCCTCAGGGCTTGTGTCCATCATCAGTTGAAACAAGCCGGACGTGAGCCAAAGTGTGGTGACGCCGTGTTCGCAGACCGCCGAGGCGATTTCCGCGATGCCCGGGCCGTTGGGCAGCAGGACCAGGCGGCCGCCGTTGAGCAGCGGGCCCCAGATCTCGAGAAGCGATGCGTCGAAAGACACCGGCGCGGCTTGCAGGAAGACGTCGTCAGGCGTGATGGTGAGGAAGTTCTGATTCCTGACCAACCGCACCACGCCACGATGGGCAAGCAGGACGCCCTTGGGCCGTCCGGTGGAGCCTGAGGTGAAAAGCAGATGCGCCGGATGCTCCGCCGTCAGCGGGATCTCCGGAAGCTCTGCCGGGGCGCTCACCTGGCCTGTTGCGGGGATCGGGATGATCTTCCCCCTCCACCCCGGCGGATAGTAGGCCTGACAACCCGTCGTCGCGAGGCCGATGGACGCACCACAGTCCTCCAGCAGCAGCGCGAAGCGGTCCCTGGGATAGCTGGGGTCGATCGGCACGCAGCAGCCACCAGCAAGCAGGATGGCGAGGAATCCAACGATCATTTCCGGTGAAGAGCGCGAACTGATCGCGATCAAATCGCCGGGAGCAACACCGGCATCGCGCAACTGCAGCGCGAGCTGGCTCGCCTCCGAATGCAACTGGAAATACGTGAGCGAACGCACACCGGAACGCAGCGCCTCGCCTTCCGGGAAACGGCGCGCTGTCTCCAGGAAAAGCCCGCCGATGGTCGCCTCTCTCGGGTAGGCAGTGGTGATACCTCCCCAATCCCCGACGAGCCTGGATTCTTCCGCTTCAGTGAACATTTCCGGTCAATCGATGGGTTTCCAAGAATGCTCCGCGAAATCTCCCGTGGCTTATCGGCTCGACGAATTCGGCGATCGGCAGCACGGTTGACCCGTTAAGAAGTTGTCGCGAATTTTTCCATGTGCGCATCAGATGCGCACAGAAAGTGCAACCGCATCAGCGCAGGTTGGCGCCGGTTTGGTGTCTCAAACGTCGCTGGTCTTCGGGGCTTGACTCAAGCTTTCCCGCCTTGCGCAGCGACCTTCAGGCGGCAAATGGCCCTCAGCATGGGATGGCGCGATACAAACGCAACCACGTGGCACACCCGCCGGGTGTTTCTTTTTCTCACCAAATGTCACGTGAATTGGGTCCGAAATTCAACAGTGCCGCCCATTCCACTCATGCACCCACGGCACATCGGCATCCCCTGCTCGATGCAGATGTGTCATCGAAGAGGCCCATTTGCCCGATTGACGCCTGGGAGCCCCGCCCGATTGATCGGCGCAAGGCGATCCCGATCAGCCCTGACACACAGGTCCGCGTCAGGTCGGCGCCTCGCCGTTCATGTGGCGCTTTCCGCAGCAATCTGCCTCAGCGCTTGTTCGAACACCGCCGCCGGCTGACCACCGGAGATCAGGTGGCGATCATTGATGATCACCGCCGGCACTGAATGGATGCCGTGGCTGGTGAAGAAGCGCTCGCGCTCGCGCACGTCTTGCGCAAACTCGGCGGACGCCAGCACGGCCCGGGCGCGCACCGTGTCCATGCCAGCGTCGGCGACGCAGGCCAACAACACGTCGTGAGACTCCATGGCTTGCGAACGCGTATGGCAGGCCGCAAGCAGCGCTTTCTTCAGTCCGTGCTGCTGTCCAGGCTGGCCTTCCAAAGCGGCCCAGTGCAGCAGGCGGTGCGCATCGAAGGTGTTCCAGATGCGGCCCCTGCCTTCGGGGTTGAACACAAACCCGACGTCCGCACCACGCTGCCGGATGGTCTCGCGGATCTGGCGCTGCTGTTCGGGGGTGGAACCGTATTTTTGCGCCAGGTGCTCACCGATGTCCTGGCCGCCGGGGTCCATTTGCGGGTTGAGCTCGAAAGGCTGGAAGTGCAGTTCGGCCTGCACCTCGTCCTTCAGGGTGGTCAGGGCTTCTTCCAGCGCACCCAGGCCGATGGCGCACCAGGGGCAGGACACATCGGACACAAAATCGATTTTGAGTGGAGACATGATGATTCAGGATGGTGACCACGAGCCTGGCGAGAATAAGCCCACCGCCGATGCCCACGCCCAGATCAAGGGCTTGCGCGACAATCGGCGCTCCAACGCCCGTGTTCAGTTTGCCCAGAGCCACATGATCGATCGCTACGCCGTCATCGGCCACCCCATTTCGCACAGCAAGTCGCCCCTAATCCATGGACTGTTCGCACAGGCCACCGGTCAGGTGCTGGAATACACCGCCATCGACTCACCGGTGGACGCCTTTCGCGACACCGTGATGGCGTTTCGCGCAGCGGGCGGACGCGGCGCGAACGTGACCCTGCCGTTCAAACTGCAGGCCTTCGAGCTGGCCACCGATCCCTCCCAGGGCGCGCGGCTGGCCGGTGCGGTGAATGCGCTGAAGTTCGATGGTGACCGCATCCTGGCGGAGAACTTCGATGGCATCGGCCTGGTCAACGACATCATTCGCAACCAGGGCGTGTCGCTGACGGGCAAGCGCGTGCTGCTGTGCGGCGCGGGCGGTGCCACACGCGGGGCCATCCTGCCGCTGGCCGGGCAAGGGCCTGCGCTCATTGCCGTGGCCAACCGCACCGCCGCCAAGGCGCACGCCCTCAAGGCCGACTTTGCCGCGCACGTGGACCTGCAAACCGGAGGCTACGACGACCTGGCTGGCCTGAGTTTTGATGTGGTACTCAACGCCACGTCCACCGGCCTGTCGCAAGACACACTGCCCTTGCCGCCAGGCGTGTTTGCCCCTGGCGCGCTGGCTTACGAAATGGTCTATGGCAAGGGGCTCACCCCTTTCCTGAAACAGGCACGCACGGCCGGCGTGGCCCGCGTGGCCGACGGCGTGGGCATGCTGATCGAACAGGCTGCCGAGGCCTTCCAGTGGTGGCGAGGGGTGCGCCCCGACACCCGGCCGGTGATCGAGCGGCTCACCGTGCCCCTGGTCTGACCCCCTCCTCCTGCTTTCACCCTATTCCGAAATCACCATGTCCACCATCCTCCTGCTCAACGGCCCCAACCTCAATCTGCTCGGCACGCGCGAGCCTGCCGTGTACGGCGCGACCACCCTGGCCGATGTGGAGGCCATGTGCAGCGAGGTGGCCAAGGGTCTGGGTCACTCGCTTGAAGCCTTCCAGAGCAACCACGAAGGCGACCTGCTCGACCAGATCCACGCTGCCGGCCGCCGCTTCAAGGCCGGTGAGCTGGTGGGCGTGGTGTTCAACCCGGGCGCGTTCACCCACACCTCGGTGGCGTTGTTCGACGCCATCAGCGGCGTGAAGCCCATGCCCGTGATTGAGGTGCACATTTCGAACGTGCACGCGCGCGAGGCCTTCCGCCACCACTCTTATGTGTCGCCAGCGGCGGCCGGCATCGTGGTCGGGTTCGGCACCGACGGCTACCGTTTGGCCATTGAGGGCCTGGTGCGCAAGGCCAGCCAGCTCGCCGGATGAACGACCGGTCCTGCCCGCGACAGGCCGGCTCAGACGGGTTGCACTCTGGCCCCACAATCGAGCGGTGAAATCCCGCCACTTCGCCCAGTTGGTCGCCCTGTCGGCGCTCTGGGGCGCTTCCTTTTTGTTCATCCGCATCGCCAGCCCCGTCATGGGTCCTCTGGTGCTGGCCGGCTGCCGCGTGGCGTTGGCGGGCGCCACACTGGCGCTGATCATGCGCGGCCTGCAGCAGAAATGGCCGTGGGAACACTGGCGAGAGCTGATGGTGTTGGGTGCGCTGTCGGTCGCGGTGCCCTTCCTGCTGTACGCTTGGGCGGCCCTGCGGCTTCCCGCCGGGTACAGCGCTTTGCTCAACACCACGGCGGTGGTGTTCGGCACGCTGGCTTCTGCCTGGTACAAGGAAGACACGCTGACCGTGCGCAAGCTGCTGGGCTGTGTGTGCGGCTTCGTGGGCGTGGGCCTGATTGTGCGGCTGGGTCCGATGCAGCCGGACGCAGCCACGCTCGCCGCTGCGCTGGCTTGCGTCACCGCCGCCGCCTGCTACGGTTTCTCTACGCCGCTCATGAAACGCGCCACCACCCGCATGCAGCCGCTGGCCATCGCGGCGGGCATCCATGTGGCGGCCATGGTGCTGGTGCTGCCCGGCGCCCTCTGGGCACTGCCGCAGGCCTCCTTCACTGCGGAAGCCATGGGTGCGGTCGTGCTCATGGGCGTGGTCACTTCTGGCCTGGCCTATTGGGCACATGTGCGCATCATCCGGCACGTGTCGCCAGTGGCCGCCATGAGCCCGGTGTTCATGATTCCGGTGTTTGGCGTCACCTGGGGCCACCTGTTCCTGGATGAAGCGCTCTCGCCCGGGATATTCTTCGGTGGTGCCCTGGTACTGCTGGCTTCCGCGCTGGTGACCGGTTTCAACCCACTGCGCCGAAGGCCGGTGGTGGATCCGGCACCCTGAAGCCCAGGGCTCACAGACTGGCACCCTCAATACCCACAGCGGCGAAAGCCGAACCTATACTGCCGCCATGAACGAACCGGTACATTTCGCGCGCAAAGCTGGCCGCCCCAAGGCACAAGCCCGGGAAACCCCCCGCACCAACGACCCTGATCGCACCATGGCCAACATCCTCGAGGTGGCCATGAGCGAATTTGCCGAAAAGGGACTGGCGGGCGCACGCATTGACGAGATTGCCGCGGCCACCCAGACCAGCAAGCGCATGATCTACTACTATTTTGGTAGCAAAGAGGGCCTTTATCTGGCGGTGCTTGAGGCCTCCTACGGAGAGATGCGGTTTCATGAAGGCCAGCTTGATCTGGAAAACCTGGCCCCGGTGGACGCGCTGCGCAAGCTGGTGGAATACACCTTTGACCACCACCGGGAGAGCGAAAACTACATCCGCCTGGTGATGGGCGAAAACATCAACCGGGGGCAATACCTGGCGCAAAGCCCCTTCATTCAGGAACTCAACGTACCCGCCATCTCGGCCATCCAGTCGCTGTACGACCGAGGCGTGGCTGCAGGCGATTTCCGCCCGGGGCTGGACGCACTGGACATTCACGCCTCCATCTCGGCGCTCACGTTCTTCAACGTGTCTAACCGGCACACCTTTGGCCTGATCTTCAAGCGCGACACCACCGCACCGGACTGGGTGGCACAGCGGCGCAAGAGTGTGGTGGAGATGGTCGAACGCTACCTGCGCCGCGACTGAGGCGCCAGCCGCTTTCTCTCAATTCCCCCGGGCCAGCCACCGTTCAGCGGCTTTCATCCCGATCTCAGGGAAAACCCCGATCGCATCTCGTTGATTTAATTAACCAGTTCGTACATTATTAGACGCAGGCCTTTCAAGCCGCATTCGACCCTGTTGAAACCGCCCCTGCCACCCCCAAGAGGAGACACACCATGACCGCACACATCCAACGTCGCACACTGCTGGGCGCCGCCGCCAGTCTGGCCATTGCCGGCCTGCCTGCCCTTGCACTTGCCCAGGGCAAAGTCGAACTGATCTACTCCGACACGGTGGCCGAAAGCGACGTGCGCGCCGCCATCCTCAAGGAAGCCTTCGGCGGCTCGCTGGGCGCCGACTTCGATTTCAAGCCTTACTTCGGCGCCACCCTGTTCAAGCAAGGCACCGAGCCGGTGGCCATGCAGCGGGGCAACCTGCACATGGCCAACCTGGCCGCCTTCGACGTTCAACGGCAGGTTCCCGCCTGGAGCATCGTGACCACGCCCTATGTGTTCCGCGACCATGTGCACATGAAGGCCGTGTTCGACAGCGACGTGGGCAAGGCGCTGTTCGCCATGATGGAAGAGAAGATGGGCATCAAGGTGCTGTCGGTGCCCTACATCGGCACGCGCCACCTGGGCCTCAAGCCCAAGAAGAAGATCATGACCCCGGCCGACCTGGCCGGCATCAAGCTGCGCATGCCGCCCGGTGAAGGCTGGCAGTTCGTGGGCACCGCCATGGGCGCCAACCCATCGCCGCTGGCCTTCACCGAGGTCTACACCGCCCTGCAGACCGGCACCATCGACGGACAGGACAACCCCATGGGCGCGGTGCGCAGCATGAAGTTCTACGAGGTGAGCTCGCAGATCGTGAAAACCAGCCACCTGGTGGCCAACAACCTCTTCGCCATCAGCCTGAGCAAGTGGAACAGCCTGAGTCCCGCACAGCAGAAAACCGTGCAGGATGCCGCCGACAAGTTCGCCGCTGCCGTGACCGCCCAGGCGCTCAAGGACGACGTGGAGCAGGAGGCCTTCATGAAACAGCAAGGGCTGGACGTCTACACCCCGGATCTGGCGGCGTTCCGCAAGCACGTGCTCGACGTGTACAGCAAGTCCAAGTTCGCCAACGACTGGCCAGCCGGTATGCTGGACCGCATCAACAAGCTGTAATCACCCCCTGCGCCGCTTCGCGACTTCCCCCTCTCTCGCCTTCGGCGGGAGGGGGACGGCACCTGAGGCCCGGCAAAGCCGGTTCCTCGGTGCCCCAGGAAAGGGGTGCCTCGTGCGGGGCAGGTGACGCACCGGAGCCATTGAACCGCCTGAACTGAACGACCCGGAATCCCGCCATGCATTCCACCTCCTCCTTGCCCCTTGCTCTCCGTTTACTGCGCTGGCTCCGGCTGGGCGCCAACCACGTGCAAGTCGTGATGATGGCCACGATGTTCGTGTCCTTCATCCTGCAGATCATGTTCCGCTATGTGTTCAACAAGCCCGTGGCATGGACCGAGGAGATCTGCGTGATCACCTGGATCTGGGGCATTCTGTGGGGTGCTTCGTTCGTGATGAGCAACCGCGAAGACATTCGCTTCGACGTGCTCATCGGACAGGTGCCGCGCGAAGTCAAACGCTGGTTCACCGTGGTGGTGAGCGTCTCGGTGGTGGTGATCCTGGTGGGCTCGATGCCTTCGGCCTGGAGCTATGTGACTTTCATGAAGGTGGAGTCCACCGCCTCGCTGGGCATCCGCATGGACCACCTGTTTTCCATCTACATCGCCTTCGTGGTGGCCATGGTGGTGCGCCACCTGTACATCGGCATTGAGGCCTTGCGCGGCCGCCTCTACGACGACCCGCTGACAACCGATGGCGCCAAGGACCCGGTATGAACTTCTTTTCGCCCTTTGCGCTCACGGTCTACCTGATCTTTGCGCTCAGCCTCATGGGCCTGCCCATCGGGCTGTCCATGATTGCCAGCTCGGTCGTCTACCTGTTCATCACCGGGCAGGACATGGGCATTGCCGCCGAACAGCTGCTGCAAGGCCTGAACAACACCTACACCCTGCTCGCGATCCCGTTGTTCATCCTGGCGGCGGAGATCATGAACATGGGTTCGCTCACCGACCGGCTGCTTCGCTTCTGCAACGCCATCGTGGGCCGCTTCCGGGGCGGCCTGGGGCACGTCAACATCCTGTCGTCGCTGATCTTCTCGGGAATGTCGGGCTCGGCCATTGCCGACGCAGCCGGCGTGGGCCGCATGGTGATCAACATGATGACCAAGGACGGCCGCTACACCCCCGCCTACGCGGCGGCCATCACCTCGGCTTCGGCCGTGATCGGCCCCATCATTCCACCGTCGATTCCACTGGTGCTCTACGGGCTGATCTCTGACGCTTCCATCGGCTTCCTGTTCATGGCCGGCGTGGTGCCGGGCCTGCTGCTGGCCCTGGTGCTCATGGCCATGAATGCCTACCTGGCCCGGGTGCGCAACTTCCCGGTGGAAACGCCGGTGCCGCTGCGCGAACTGCCCGGCATCACCTGGCGCGCCATTCCCGCCTTGATGATGCCCGTGGTGTTGCTGGGCGGCATCTACAGTGGCGTGATGACGCCCACCGAAGCCGCCGCCGTGGCCGCGCTGTATGCGCTGGTGATTTCGGTGGTGCTGTACCGCTCGGTCACACCGGTCGGTGCGTACCGAGCATTGCTCTCCAGCGGCCGGTCCATGGCCTCCATCGGCATTCTGATCGCTGGTGCGCTGGTGTTCAATTACGTGGTCACCCGCGAAGATATTCCGCAGGCGGTCAGCCAGTTCATGACCGCGATGGACCTCACACCCATGACCTTCCTGTTGATGGTCAACGTGCTGCTGCTGTTGCTGGGCGCCCTGCTCGAAGGCGGCACCATCCTCCTCGTCATCGTCCCAATCCTCATTCCCACGGCCAAGCTGCTGGGCATCGACATGGTGCACTTCGGTGTGGTGGTCACGGTCAACCTCATGATCGGTCTGATCACGCCGCCCTACGGGCTGCTTCTCTTCATCATGGGCAACATCACCGGCGAATCCATCAAGCGCATCGTCAAGGAAACCCTGCCGTTCGTGTTCGTGATGCTGGCCGCGCTCGCCTTTCTCACCTATGTGCCCGGCGCCGTGCTCTGGCTGCCGCGGCAGTTCGGCTACCAGGGCTGAGAGACCAAGCGTCTTTTGTTCATGTCCGTTCACACCGACCCATGATCCATCCCGATATCCAACGTTTTCTCACCGACTGGGACAAAGCCTGGTCCACCCTGCCTGCCGGCGCAGGCCCGGCCCAGCGACGCGCCCACTTCGAGGTGGTGGCCGCCGGGATGCGCGAGCCGCACCCCGAAGGCATCGTCACCGATGTGCATCTGGTGGACGTTCCCGAGACCGACATACAGGTGCGGGTGCGCACGTTCCGGCCCGCGCAGGCCGTCGGTGCGCTGCCCGCCCTGATCTACATGCACGGTGGTGCGTGGATGCAGGGCAGCCCCGAAACCCATTGGGACATCACTGCCGGTATTGCAGCAGCGAACCAGCAGATCGTCATCAGCGTGGACTACGCCCTGGCGCCCGAACACCCCTTTCCTCGCGCACTGCATGAGTGCACAGCAGTGACGCGCTGGGCCTTTGACCAGTCTGAGGCGCTGGGCATCGACTCAGACGCCATTGCCATCGGCGGCGACAGCGCTGGCGGCAACCTGGCCGCGGCCGTGACCCTGGTGCTGCGCGGCAGCGCCTACCCGCTGCGTGCGCAGTTGCTGGTGTACCCGGCCGTATCCTTCAACACCGACCGACCGTCCCACCGCGAAAACGCTGATGGTCCATTGGTCACTGTGGCATCCATGCCGGCGGTCAACGCCATGTACAGCCCCGACCCAGCCGGCCTGCTCAATCCCCTGGTGGCACCGCTGCTGGCCGAGAGCCACGCCGGACTCCCGCCTGCCTACGTTGCGGTGGCCGAACACGACCCGCTGCGCGACGAAGGCATTGCCTATGCCGAAGCGCTGCAAGCCGACGGCACACCCGCCGTGCTGGACCGGGGGGAGAGCCTGATCCATGGCTACCTGCGCGCCAAGGCCTATTACGGCTCGGCGCAGGCTTCGTTTCAGCGCATGTGCGCCTGGCTCAGGGACGTCACGATCACGACATGAACCCGGTCCCCACGCCCCCGGCCCCAAGCTTCGCGTTCAGCATCGACGCGCGCATCGGCCCATTCGCGGCAAACGCCGCCGGGCCACCCGCCGGCCCGCAAGCGTGGCTGAACCAACGCCTGTGCATCGCGCCGGTGCAGCGCACGCCCGCTGATGTGCAATTGCAGGTCTTTCCGGTAGGCAGAAGCCGCCCATCACCATGACACAAAGTACCCCGGCCACCATCAACGGCCACACCGAACTCATCGCCCACATCGGCTACCCGACGCACAGCTTCAAGTCGCCGATGATCTACAACCCCTACTTCGAGCACTCGGGCATCAACGCCGTGGTCGTTCCCATGGGGTGCCAGTCGGCCGACTACCCTGATTTCCTGCGTTCAGTTTTCCGCCTCACCAACATCCGGGGCGCGCTCATCACCATGCCGCACAAGGTGGTGACCGTGGATCTGATGGATGAGGTCACCCCGGCGGTGCGGGTGTCTGGTGCCTGCAATGCGGTGCGTCGCACTGCCGACGGCCGTCTGCAGGGCGACAACTTCGATGGCGAAGGCTTTGTGCGCGGCGTGCGCCTAAAGGGACTGAATCTGACCGGTGCCAGCGCGCTGGTGGTGGGCTGCGGCGGCGTGGGTTGCGCCATTGCTGCGTCTCTGGCGGCCGCTGGCGTGAAGGCCATCCACCTCTTCGACGTGAACCCCGCCACGGCCCACGCACTGGCACAGCGCCTGACCACCCACTACCCGGGCATTGCAGCCCACACCGGCAGCAACGATCCGGCCGGCTTCGACCTCGTCGTCAACGCCACGCCCATGGGCATGAACGAAGGCGACCCTCTGCCATTGGACGTGGAGCGCTTGCAGCCGCACACCTTCGTCGGCGAAGTGGTCATGCGCACCACCATGACGGCCTTCCTGACGGCCGCACAGGCACGCGGCTGCCGCGTGCAGGTGGGCACTGACATGCTGTTCGAGCAGATTCCGGCCTACCTGGAGTACTTCGGCCTGCCCACCACCACGGCAGATGTGCTGCGCTCTGTTGCACGCCTGAGCGACTGACTCCCGCCGCCCGCTACCTTGTCCGGGCCATGCGGCAACCGTTTGTCGCCTGACGGGCGCCCACGGCTTCAGATCCGCCACCAGGTGCCGATCAGGTGCGTATGGCGCAAGCGCCGTCCTTTTCAAAGCAGATCCACCCATGGCCATGTCCGTCACCTCCGCAGCATTCACCGGCATGAGCGGCATGCGAGCCGCCCAGCTGCGGCTGGACACGACGGCCCACAACGTGGCCAACGCGCTGACGCCGGGCTTCCAGCGCCAGGTCGTGACCCAGACCGCCCGCCCGGACCTTGGCGGCGTGAACGCACAGGTCGAGCGTCAACCCGAGACGGCATCGGCGAGCGGTGCGCCCTTCGGCCACCTGGCCGAAGATCTGGTTGAACAGCGCATGAGCCTCTACAGCTTTGCCGCCAATCTGCGCACCGTGGAGACGCAGAACCGCATGCTGGGAACCCTGCTGGATACCCAGGCCTGAGGGCCGCTGAACAGGCGACGGGCCACGGTCGCGTCAGGGAAGCCCCGCCAGCCGGCGGTCCAACTGGAAACAGGCGGCAAACACCTCCCGGTCGGCCAGTGCTGCCGAGGCCAGTTCCTTGCTCATGAGCGCATCCACAGCCGCGCGCGCTGCCGCTTCGTGCAGGGCCTCGACCACCAGCACGCCATCGAACGCGCCTTCCTCACTGCGTCGCATGGATTTCTCTTTTGTAGGCACGCCGGTCGCAGCGGCATCCACCTGCATCAGCCAGACCTGCGCCACCGCGTCGAGGCCTGCGATCCGCTGCACCAGATGTTGCTGCGCGTGCGCAGTCAACAAACCCGCGGCTTCGAGGTCGATACGCAAGGGCACCACGACCGCGCCACAGCCCAGGCCGGCACGCGCCACCACAGGGCCACCGCCACGCGCAAAGTTCTGCAGGATGGGCATGGTGCGCTGCGACCATGGCGTGGGCGCGTTCAGCCGTGCCAGGTACGACGGCCCCGCCAGTGCGCCGGCCTCCCGCAGTTCATAGGTGATGAAGAAGCGGCGCCTGTCGGCGACCTCGCATCGAAACACCCGTCCGGAGAGGAAGCCGTCGACGCCAACCCGCTCCAGCACGTGTTCCCGCGTGAGCCAGTGCAGGTAGTCGGTTTCCTGTTCCGGCTTTATGTCGCTCCAGATCGCCAGTTGGGCCTGTCCACGTAGGTGCATGTGGTTTCCTTGTCGCATGAATGCTCAGTGTCGTCGCCAGGAAGCACGCCCGTGCACGTGGCCCTGATCGAACGGACCCAGCTTAACGGCCCGCCAGCGATTTCAACCGCATCTGGTTTGGCAAAGGCACCGAGCGGCGCAGCACATCTTCGGCCAGCCACAGGGCCGATCGGCGGCCGCGCTCGGCCACCTGCGGCAGCGGCATCTGCTGGTAATCGTCGTTGAACACCTCGAAGCTGTAGTCACCCTCGTAGCCGAGCCGGTCGAGCCGCAGCACCAGGTCCACCAGCTGTTCGCTGTGCACGCCCTCACCGGGGAACACGCGGAAGGTGCGCGCGGTGGTCATGCGTTCTTCAAAGGTCCTGGTTTCCTGCCACATGAAGTCGGCGAGTTGCACCAGAAAGATTTTTTCAGGATCGAGGTAGTCGATTTCTTCCAGCGAGGTCTTGGCCGCGAAGATGTGGAACGAATCAATGCCCAGTCCCAGGTTGGGGCAGTCGGCGCGGCAGACCAAGTCCCAGGCGGTGGTGAACTCGTTGATGGTGCGGCCCCACGACAAGCCTTCATACGCGATGCGAATGCCCAGGGGCAGCGCCAGCATCGCGAGTTTGCGCAGGTCGCGCGCAATGTGGTCCAGGTCCTGGCTGGCATGGGTGGAGGTGGATGAACAGGCCAGCAACACCTTGCAGCCCAGCGTGGCGCACATTTCCAGCATGCTCTTGGCGATGTCCACCTTGTAGTGGTGCAGGTGACCGGAGAGGCCTTCAAAATCGCGCAGCACCTGAAAACCGGTGCCGCGCAGGCCGCTGTCTTTCACGGCCTGCACCGCTGCGTCCAGTCCGCCAGGGTGGCCCACAAGATCATTGGCCTTGAGCATCACCTGGGAGAAACCGGCCGCCTTCATCGCCGCCAGCTTGGCCTCGAGCGGGCCGGCGAAAGTGATGGTGTCCATGCCGAAACAGTTGATGGCTTCGGCGATCGTGTGAGGGCTGTTCATGGCGTCAGGCCTGTGCGGTGGCCAGGGGGCTGTGCACCAGTTCGAACACCACCGATCCGAGGTAGGTTTTGCTGATGGCACCGCGCTGCTCAGTGTGGGCGGCCTGCGTTTCCACAAACTCCACACCCAGGGCGCGCAAGGCCTTCACGGCGGCGAGCACGTCGGGCACACCCAGCCCGATGCGTTGCAGCCGCTCATCGCTGTCCACCACATTGATCTCGGGTTCGATCAACTGCAGCATGAACCGGTTGGCCGAGTCCAGTGCGGGCACCCGCAGCAGCGTGCCCTTGGGCATGATGCCGAAACGCTGCTCGTCAGGGATCAGCTCCGCGCCAAACAGCTCGTTGTAGAACGCGATCCAGTCGTTGCTGCGCTCCGGTCCGATGTACTGCACGATGCCAAAAAAGTGGATGCCGGCGGTGGCCGGTGGGTGCTGGTCCACCGAGGGAATCGGCACGAAGTCCACGTCGTAGATGGAGAACTCCTTGTACCGGTCCACGAAGTAGATGCGGCTGCTGCCTGCGCCGTGGATGGCCGGGATGTTGAGCTCCATGACCTCGGCGTGCGTGCTCACCGACCAGGCACCGCGCTCCAGCACGCAGTGGTAGGCTGCGCGCGCGTCGCGCACCCGCAGGGCCATGGCAGACAGCGTGGGCACGCTGCTGCCGTGCCCGGCGCCCTTGGCGTCGATAGGATGGGCATTGACCACGATGTTCAGCTCGCCCTGGCGGTACAGCAGCACCTCGCGGGAACGGTGGCGGGCAACGGGACGAAAGCCCATCATTTCCAGCATCTGGCCCAGCGCCTGCGGCTGCGAAGTCGCGTACTCGATGAACTCGATGCCATCGAGCCCCAGCGGGTTCGCGGCATCGCTGAATGAGGCTTGCAAGGGCTCGCGGCCCTCAGGGTGGTTGAGCAGCAGGTCACTCATGCAGGTCTCCGAATGAGGCGCTGGCGCACCCGCACCTGCAGGGGCCGCACTCTTTCAGCACTGTAGTAGCGCCAGTCGTGGATGCGGCGCCTGAGGCGCCCTTTGGCGATCGATAATCGCTCAATTCCGATCGATCATCGATCGCTTTGCGGGTTTTCCACGGTCACGACACCCTTCGCCACATGGACCTCATCACGCCTTCACCCCCTTCAACGCTGGACAAACGCGACTGGATCGCCGGGCTGGAAAAGGGCCTGTCCATCATTGAAGTGTTTGACGACCAGCACCCCCGCCTGACCGCCAGCCAGGCCGGGGCACGCTGCGGCCTGACGCGCACGGCCGCACGCCGCTACCTGCTGACGCTGGCGCACCTGGGCTACGTGGGCACCGATGGCAAGCTGTTCTGGCTCACGCCACGCATCCTGCGCCTGGGCCATGCCTACCTGGAATCGGCGCGCTTTCCCCGGCTGGTGCACCCTTTTCTGCAGCGCATTGCGGGCGGCACACAGGAAATCGCCTACCTGGGGGTGCTCGACGGCGACGAAGCCGTCTACATCGCGCGCAGCGGTTCGCAGCGGCACATGAACACCGGCTACATCCTGGGTTCGCGCATCCCGGCTCAGCTGTCCACCGCCGGCATGGCCATTCTGGCCGCCTGGGGCGAAGCGGCTTGCGATGCCTGGCTGACCGGCCGCACCTTGCAGGCTTTCACGCCCTACACGCTCGCCACACCCCAGGCTTTGCACGAGGCGCTGCAGCATTTCCGCCGCCAGGGCTGGGCCATGCTGGAACAGCAGTTGGAACTGAACACACGCGGCATCGCGGTGCCGCTGCTGGACCGGCACAACGGTGTGCACGGGGCCATCAGCATCACCATGCCGATCAACCAGGAAAGCCAGGTCGACGCCCTGGCCCGTGTGCTGCCGGTGCTGCTGGAGGCCGCGCGAGGACTGCGCGCATTGCTTTAGCCAGGCAGGATTCCAGCGGGCGCCAGCACTGCTTCACGAACGCAGCCACAGGAAAGGCCCCGTTTGGCGCAGCGGCACAATGTGGCCCCATGTTCTTTGCCATACCCCTTGCCAACAAGCCTACTTGGCACGCACCGCCCTGGATGACGGTGCTCATCATCGTGATCAACATGCTGGTGTACTGGGGCTGGCAGGCGCCGGAAGAACGGGCGGTGGCGCGCAGCGCAGAGCACTATGCCCTCAGCGGCCTGGCTGAACTGGAGGTGCCGCACTACATCCGCCATCTGGAGCGACAGGTCCAGCAGGCGCCGGAGGGCAAACCACATCTGGAGATGGTGGAGTCGCTGTGGAAAGGCAGGAAAGACGCATGGGTGTACCAGGACATGTGGCACGAGCAGCGCTTTCGCGAGGTTTTGCTGGCGGGCCAGGTGATCCGAGAGAACGACCCGCAACACGCCGAGTGGCGGAGGCTTCGGTCCCAGCTGGCACCTCATGAACCGCAGCCCTTCACCACCCGTTGGGCGCAGTACTTTGATCGCGGCTTCACGGACCGCCCTGAGACCTTGCTGACCGCCACGTTCCTGCACGGCAGTGTGGGCCACCTGCTGGGCAACATGGTGTTTCTGTTCCTCTTCGGTTTCACACTGGAGATGGCACTGGGTTCCCGGCTGTACCTGTTGCTCTACCTGCTCTGCGGCGTGGGTGCATCGGCCGTGTCGCTGTGGAGCCACGCTGGAACGGCCACCTACGGTCTGGGCGCCTCGGGAGCGATTGCGGGACTGATGGCCATGTACGTGGTGATGTACAAGCTGCGGCGCATCCAGTTCTTCTACATGCTGTTCTTCTACTTCAACTACGCCAAATGGCCCGCGCTGATGATGCTGCCGGTGTACATGGCCCATGAGTTGCTGCAGCAATGGCTGGGCGGCCAGGGCGTGGACTACATGGCCCACTTTGGTGGTTTGTTGAGCGGGGCCTTGTTGATGGCGCTCCTGATGACGTTGAAAAAACTCGATGCCCCCGCCAACCTGATACCCACCGTTGCCGCCCCTTTGTCTGGCAACGAGGCCCGAGCCCGGGCCAGCATCCAGCGCGCCCTGCGCCTGACCGATGAGCTGGACTACGCCGCCGCCAACCAGGCCTGGCACAGCGCCGCCCGCCTGCGCCCCCGTGATCCCGAAGTACTGGAGCCCTGGTTCGAGGTGGCACAGCACTTCCCTGCTAGCGATGAGTTCCACACCGCTGCCAAGCTGCTGCTGACCTTGCCTGACACCGATCACGCCGCGCGCAAGCGCACGCACGCCCACTTCCACACCTACCTGAAACTGGCGAAGCCCGGTCTGCGCCTGAGCGCCAACACGCTGGTTCATTTGATCCCGGTGTTCGTCAAGCTACACGCCTGGGACGACGCTCAGCGGCTGGCCGGGCTGCTGCAGCGGAATACGTCTGTTCACCCCAAGTGGCCCGACACGCTCACTTTTCTGGTCAACGGCTTGACTCAGAACAACCAGTGGGAAGCGGCCATGGGCTGGCTGCCAGCCCTTCAGGCCCACGCGCCGACGGCACCTGTCACTCAGTTACTGGCGAAGCAGAAATGAAACACCCCGCGCCGCTTCACGTCACCCCTCAAAGGGGCGGCACTGGCCGTCCTCGGCGGTGCCCCTGGGTCAGACCGTTTCATGCGTCGTGGATCGCGCGCTGCGCGGTTGAGCAACCAGGCGGACGGCGTCAGCGGTCTCAGGCTGAGCGCAGGGGTGCTGTAGCCACTGCCTCTCCCGTGTGGTCACGCAGCAACCATCCCACTTCCTGGGTGCTGGCATGTTGCGGATACCGCTCTTTCAGTACCCGGTACACAGTCAGGGCTTGGTCGGTGCGACCCAGCCCCTGGTGCAGGATGCGGGAGATCAGCTCGTAGGCCTGGGGGATGGCAGGGTGGCGCGGATAGCGCTTGTCGAATCCTTTGAGCAAGGCCGTGGCGTGCTTGTGGTCCAGGCTCTTCCAGGCCAGGTGCGCCAGCTCCAGCGTAAGTTCGGCAGACTCCAGCACGAGATCGGGGACCTTGTCCAGGGTCGCCGCATGCGCCTTCAAGGCATCCTGCCCTTTGCGTTCCTTGAGCAGGCTCTGGATGTACTTCTGCGTGAACCACACCAGAGTGTCCTTCTTGTCCGTCAGCAACAGTACCCGGTGGTAGCGGCGCTGATCGGCCAGGCTGTCGGGGTTGACGCGCTGCCAGTCGTAGGCGAAGTCGTACGCTTCACGGACCTGGCCCTCGCGGATCAGGGTCGCCACCTCCGCATCGCGTTCACGGGCCAGCTTCGCAACCGGATTTTCCGGTCGGCCCTGCCCAGTTCCAGACACAGCCTCCTCCGGCTCCTTCACCAGGTCGATGTCGAGCTTCTGGTGGTTCTGGAACATCACGTAGCCGATCATGCTGGCCGTGACCCAGGAAAAGTACACCACCACGAACATGAGCACCGGGGCGATCAGCGTCTTCGGCGCCAACGGCACCAACAGCGCCCACGCCATGGGCATGCCCATGCTCAGTAACAACATGAACACGCACAACAACAGGTAGGGCCACCCCACAGCCGCCATGGCGCGCAACAACTCGGCAGGGTTGAGCGCGCTGCGCAGGCTGCAGGACTGGATCAACACCATCAGCGTCGCGGGAATCAAGAGCGAAGACACCAGACTGCCCAGATCGGCGAGACCCTCACTGGCTCTGGCCATGAAGCCGATGACCAGCCCATGGACCACCAACACGCCCAGAAACTTCCAGGGCAAGTAGGTCCAGCCGGGGTCGCTGGCTGTGCTGTCGTAGTCCGCGCTGCGCATCACACCCATCGACGCCATGGCCGCCACCTTGAAGCTGTAGCGGGCCGTGGCCAGCAGGATGCCCAGCAACGTGAAGAAGGCGATCAGCGGTGACACGGTCACTGCCAGCGCACACAGCGACAAAAACAAGGCATAAACCAGCGGTTTGCTCTGGAAAGGAAACAGGAAGAACGCATTCAGCTTGTGCCAGAACGGCGGTATTTCCGGCGGCTTGCTGGGTGCACGACCCCTGGTGGTGGACTGATGTGAGGCCATATGAGTAGGCAGACGCAACGGCTGTGGCGCCTGAGTTGGGAAACAGCAGCCCGTCTCAAGGCGCCTGCTGCGGGGACTGGCCCATCGGCCTGGACAGACATCATTCTGCCCGTCTCGGGGCCCCTTTCATTTGCAAGAAGAGCCCGCACAGCGCTTCAGAGCGTGTTCACGATTGCAGGGACTGTGGCTGACGGGTTGGGTGTGCCAGCTGGCGCAACCGCAGCGCACAACCGGTGGCCACCAGCGCGCTGACCATGGAAAGCCAGAACACGCTGGCCAGCCCCAGCGCCGAACTCAGGAAGCCGCCACCCACGCCGCCCAACACCCCCGGCAGCCCATAACCCAGCACCGAATACAGCGCCTGACCCCGCCCGCGCAGGCGACCGGGAAAATGCTGAGACAGCAAGGCGATGCACACCGTGTGGTGCGCCGCGAAGGTGATGGCGTGCACCGCCTGCGCCAGCAACAGCAGCGGCCACACCAGCGGCAGGCCGGCCGTGATGCCCATGCGCAGGGCCATGAGCGCGGCCGCCAGCACCAGCCAACCGGGCAGCGATAGCAAGGGCAACCAGCGCCCCTGCGTGAAAAACCAGCCGATCTCGATCACCACCGACACCGCCCAGAGCAGGCCGATCACGGTCTTGCTGTAGCCCAGCGAATCCAGGTAGAGCGAGAAGAAGATGTAGATGAAGATGTGCGAAAGCACATGGAAGAACATCGAGAGGAAAAACCAGCGCACCGCCGGCTGGCGGAACACCGGCCACACGTTAGGGTGCTCGTCGGTGTGGTGTGCCGCCTCGCGCGCATCCGGCAACATCCACACACTCAGGGCCACGGCGGCCAGCGTGAGCGCCGTCCAGCCCGGAAAGTGAGACATTCCGAAGCGCTCGAACCAGGCCCCTGCCGCCACCACCGTGAGCAGAAAACCCAGCGAGCCCCACAGACGCACGCGGCCATAGCGGCGGGCGTCGAACGCGCCGCCATGGCTCACCAGATGGGCCAGCGCTGCCTCGCTCATGGGCATCATGGCGCTGGTGTGGCTGAACATGAGCAGCAGCACGATGAACAGCGCCACACCACCCATGTCGAACCACAAGCCCAGCGAGAGCACGAGAGCTGCCGTGCCCCCGTAGCGCAGCAGCTTCACGCGCTCACCGGTGCGGTCGCTCAGCGTGCCCCAGGCATAAGGCGCAAACAGCCTGGTGGCCGATTGCACCGAGGTCAGCACGCTGATGGCGATCAGGCTGAACCCCATGTCCTTGAGCCACAGCGGGAGATAGGGATTGAAAAAACCGATGTGGGCGAAGTAGCTCGCCGACAGCATGGCGAAAGGGAACAGCTGTTTGCGCTGACTCACCGACTGCTCCGTTCGGGCTGAGCCTGTCGAAGCCTTTGCGAGCCCTTCGACAAACTCAGGGCGAACGGTTGTGAAGGCTGCAAAAAGGGAATCAACCGCGGCCCACAGCGGCAATGTCTGGCGTCGGCAACACCACGTCACCACACTGCGCCCGGTGCCGCAGCGCATGGTCCATCACCACGAGCGCCAGCAAGGCCTCGGCAATGGGGGTGGCGCGAATGCCCACGCAGGGGTCGTGTCGGCCTTTGGTGATGACCTCTGTGGCGGCACCGGTGGTGTCGATGCTTTCACGTGGAATCAGGATCGAGCTGGTGGGCTTGATGGCAATGGCCACCTCCAGATCCTGCCCGGTGCTGATGCCGCCCAGCACACCACCGGCCTTGTTGGCGGCGAAGCCTTCGGGCGTGAGGCTGTCGCCGTGGGTGCTGCCCTTGTCGGCCACGCTGGCGAAACCGGCACCGATCTCCACACCCTTGACGGCATTCAGACCCATCATCGCGTGCGCGATGTCGGCGTCGAGCCGGTCGTACAGCGGCTCGCCCAACCCCACGGGCATGCCGGTCGCCGTCACGCGGATGCACGCGCCGCACGAGTCGCCACTCTTGCGCAGCGCATTCATGTAGTCCTCCAGCGCGGACACGTCGGCCACGGGTGCGAAGAACGGGTTGTGGGGCACATGGTCCCAGCTTTCGAACGGGATCACCTGCTCGCCGATCTGCGTCATGCAGCCACGGAACGTGGTGCCGAATTTTTCCTTCAGCCACTTGCGCGCCACGGCGCCGGCGGCCACCGTGGGCGCCGTCAGCCGGGCCGAACTGCGCCCACCACCGCGCGGGTCGCGGATGCCGAATTTCTGCCAGTAGGTGTAGTCGGCGTGGCCGGGGCGAAAGGTCTGCAGGATGTTGCCGTAGTCCTTGCTGCGCTGGTCGGTGTTTCGAATGAGCAGGGCAATGGGTGTGCCGGTGGTCTTGCCCTCGTAGACGCCGCTGAGAATTTCCACCGTGTCGGGTTCGTTGCGCTGGGTCACGAACTTCGATGTGCCCGGGCGGCGCCGGTCCAGCTCGATCTGGATGTCGGCTTCACTCAGCGCCATGCCGGGCGGGCAACCGTCGATCACGCAGCCAATGGCCGGGCCGTGGGATTCACCAAAGTTGGTGACGCAGAAAAGGGTGCCGATGGTGTTGCCGCTCATGGGGCTGGATTATCCCTGAGGCCCGGGGTCCGAGGGCGTGCACCTTCACCCAAACTGGTGCACAGCGCAGTCCGTTGGCGGATAGGAAGGGCCAGCCTGCACCCAAGCCACCAATGGAACGCTTCATGCTTGGCGCTGCATTGCAGCCATCCAGCTGCCTTCAGTGTCAAGGAGCGCCCCATGCTGGACCGAACCACCACCCTGTTCTCCCACGTCAAGCCGAACGACACCGCGTTCGTGCGAGGCGGCCTGCGCGACTTTTTTCTCTACCGCGACCTGGGCATCGCAGAGGCCACCCATGGCAAGGTGATCGCCCACCTGGTCAAGGCCAACGAGCCGCCCGACGGCGGTACCGGCTGGCACATCCACGAAGCCGACTTCCAGATCGTGATCATGATCAAGGGCTGGGCCAAGTTCATGTACGAAGAGCAAGTGACGCTGGTCGAAGCCGGCGACGTGGTGCACCAGCGCCCCGGCATCCGCCACTACCTGTTCGACTACTCCCCCGACATGGAATACCTGGAAATCGTGTCGCCCGCCGATTTCAAATCGGTGCCCGTCGAGCCCGTCTGCGAGATTCCGCCTCCCACCCCCTGGTAGGGCTAGCGACTCCCCCCTGCGCCGCTTTGCGGCTTCCCCCCTCCGTGGCGCGCCTGCGGCGCTTCGAGGGGGGACGGCACTGGTGGCCCGGCAGAGCCGGTTCCACGGTGCCCCCTGGATCAAGACACTTCACGCGCTGCAGATCGGTTGATACCTTGAACTCTTGAGCGGGCGCGGAGGTGGAGGTGGAGATAGGTCAGAACTCTGCATCGAGTTCATCGATCTCGTCCGGCTCGGCTTCGGCCGCCGCCACCCATTCCTTCATGGCCGGCAAATCCATGATGGTGTCGCAATAGGCCACGCACACCGGGTCTAAGGCCACTTCGTAGGTGATGAAACGCGTGACCACCGGCGCGAACATGGCGTCGGCGATGCAGGGCTTGGCACCAAAAAGGTAGGGACCACCGTAGGTAGAGAGACATTCGGTCCAGATGGCCTCGATGCGATCGATATCGGCCTGGGCGCGCGACCACAGCTTGAAGCCCGGAAAGTGGGCCTTGATGTTCATGGGCAGCGACGAACGCATGGCGCTGAAGCCCGAATGCATCTCGCCGCACACCGAACGGCAATGCGCGCGCGCAGCCCGGTCTGCCGGCAGCAGCCCGGCCTTGGGCTTGATCTCGTTCAGGTATTCGCCAATGGCCAGGGTGTCCCAGACATGCACGCCGTCGTGCTCCAGGGCGGGCACACGCACGGACGCTGACAGCAGCAGCATTTCGGCCTTCATGTCGGGATCGTCTGGCGAAATCACGTGTTCAGTGAAGTCAAGGCGCGCCAGTTTGGCCATCAACCAGCCGCGCAACGCCCAGGCTCCATAGTTTTTGCTGCTGATCGTGAGAACCGCTGTGGCCATGAAGAGCTCCTCGTGAGGGCATGCACTGAGCAAGGGCTGTGCCAAGTTTGTGCGCAATCCCTGCATCCCCACGCACCCATTCGGTGCAGGTTCGCTGGCCCATTCCTTGCCTGCATTCGGTGCATCCTTCTCCGGAAAGTCCGCCATGCTGTATCAGGCCTATCAGTTCCAGTCCGATCTGGCATCCCCGCTCCGGCTCGCGGCCCAGTACATCAGCTCGACACTGTTGTTTCAGCAGACCGAACGCAGCGCGTTGCGCAAGCTGGCGGCTGCCTGCGACGTGTTCTCGCGCATGCGGCTGACCCACGCGCGCCCGCCGTACAACATTCATTCGGTCATGGTCGGCGAGCAGGACGTACCCGTGACCGAAGAAACCGTGCTCACGCTGCCCTTTGGCACCCTGCTGCGCTTCCGCAAGGCAGACGCCGGCCTGCCCTATCAGCCTCCGGTGCTGCTGGTGGCACCGCTCTCCGGCCACTTCGCCACCTTGCTGCGCGAAACCGCCCGCACCCTGCTGCAAGACCACGACGTCTACATCACCGACTGGCACAACGCCCGCGACGTGTCCCTGCAGCACGGGGGCTTCAGCCTGGACGACTACATCAGCTACATGATCCGGTTCACCGAAGCGGTGGGGCCGGACAGCCACATGGTGGCGGTGTGCCAGCCCTGCGTGGCGGCACTGGCTGCCACGGCCATCATGGCCGAAGACGACAACCCGGCACAGCCCCGCAGCCTCACGCTGATGGCCGGCCCGGTCGACTGCCGCATCAACCCCACGGAAGTGAACCGGCTGGCGGTGAGCAAGCCCATCGAGTGGTTCGAAAAGAACCTCATCAGCCGCGTGCCCCTGCCCCACGCGGGTGTCATGCGGCGCGTCTACCCCGGCTTCGTGCAGCTCAGCGCCTTCATGAGCATGAACCCGGAACGCCACAAAGAGTCGTTCCGCCTGATGTTCGAACACCTGGACCACGGCCGCATGGAAGAAGCCGCCACCATCCAAAACTTCTACGAGGAGTACCTGGCCGTCAACGACCTGCCGGCCGAGTTCTACCTGGAAACGGTGGAAAAGGTGTTCCAGACCTATGACCTGCCAATGGGCAAGCTCACCTGGCAAGGCCGCACCGTGAACCCGGCGGCCATTCGCCGCACCGCGCTCATGACGGTGGAAGGTGAGCGCGACGACATCTGCGCCGTGGGCCAGACGGTGGCTGCACAGGACCTCTGCAGCAGCGTGCGCCCCTACCGCAAGACCCACCATGTGCAGACCGGCGTGGGGCACTATGGCGTGTTCAGCGGGCGCCGCTGGAACCAGCAGATCTATCCGCGGGTGCGGGAAGCGATATTCAGCACTTGTTGACTTGGGCTCCCCCCCGCGCCGCGCTGCGCGCGTCACCCCCTCAGGGGGCAGCACCCTGTGGCCCGGCGAAGCCGGTTCCACGGTGCTACTTGAAAGGCTCCTTCACGCCTACGAATTCTCCAAAGCAAAACGCCCCGAAGTGCGGGGCGCTTTGCTTGGTGATCAGGGGAAGTTGGGTTCGGCTTTGCCGTTTTCTTCTTCCGGCCAGTCGCGGATGTAGGCCTTGAGCATCTTGTTTTCGAAGTTCTGGCTGTCGACCACGGCCTTGGCCACGTCGTAGAAGCTGATCACGCCCATCAGCATCTTGTTGTCCATCACCGGCATATAGCGGGTGTGCTTCTCCAGCATCATGGGGCGTACCTGCTCGAGCTCGGTTTCCGGCGTGCAGCTCATGGGGTGGTCGTCCATCACGGCGCGCACCGTGCGGTTGCCCAAGGAGCCGCCGCTGCGGGCAAGGGTGTGGATGAGTTCGCGAAAGGTGAGCATGCCCACCAGCTCACCGTGCTCCATCACCGCCAGGGACCCGATGTCGAACTCGGCCATGGTCTGCACCGCCCGCTCAAGCGGTTCGTTGGGTGAGATGGTGTAGAGCGTGCCGCCTTTGACGCGCAGTATGTCGCTGACTTTCATGCCTGGTCTCCTCGGAGTTGCACTGTCGCCAGTCGGGCTGGCCTGAGGAGGAATATAGCCCACAATCACGCCAAGCAACCATGCCTTCCCTGCCATGGGCGAGGCCGCTTCGATCGCTTTGAAACAACCTGTCAACACGGTCTGGCGACCCGCCGAACCCTTGACTCCCAGGAGACATTCACATGGCCGGATACGCCGACCCGGGCTTCGACACCCTCGCCCTGCACGCGGGTGCTGCCCCTGACCCCACCACCGGCGCACGCGCGGTGCCCATCCACCTCACCACCTCGTTCGTCTTCGAGTCCAGCGACCACGCCGCGGCCCTGTTCAACCTGGAGCGCGCCGGCCACGTCTACAGCCGCATCAGCAACCCCACCAACGCCGTGTTCGAACAGCGCATGGCGGCTCTCGAGGGCGGCATCGGGGCCATTGCCACCGCCAGCGGCCAGGCGGCCTTGCATCTGAGCGTGGCCACCCTGATGGGCGCGGGCTCACACATCGTGGCCAGCACCGCGCTGTATGGCGGCAGCCAGAACCTGCTGCACTACACGATGCGCCGCTTCGGCATCGACACCACCTTCGTCAAACCCGGTGACATCGACGGCTGGAGAGCGGCCGTGCGTCCCAATACCAAGCTGTTTTTCGGTGAGACCGTGGGCAACCCGGGGCTGGACGTGCTGGACATTCCCACCGTGGCGCAGATTGCCCACGAGGCCGGCGTGCCCCTGCTGGTGGACTCCACACTCACCACACCCTACTTGGTCAAACCGTTCGAGCTGGGCGCCGACCTGGTCTACCATTCGGCCACCAAATTCCTCAGCGGCCATGGCACCGTGATCGGCGGCGTGGTGGTGGACGCGGGCAGCTTCGACTGGGAAAAGTCCGGCCGTTTCCCCGAACTCACCGAGGCCTACGAAGGTTTCCACAACATGGTGTTCAGCGAAGAGAGCACCGTGGGCGCCTTCCTGCTGCGGGCGCGCCGCGAGGGCCTGCGCGATTTCGGCGCCTGCCTGTCGCCGCACAGCGCCTGGCTGATCCTGCAGGGGCTGGAAACACTGTCCCTGCGCATGGACCGCCACATGGCCAACACCGAAAAGGTGGTGCAGTTCCTGGCCAGCCACCCGCTGGTGGGCCGCGTGGGCCACCCCCTGCTCGAAACCCACCCCAGCCACGCGCTGGCGGAGAAGCTGTTGCGCTTTGGCGCGCGGGGCGCCGGTTCGGTGTTCAGTTTCGACATCAAGGGCAGCCGAGAGCAGGGCAAGGCCTTCATTGAAGCACTGAAAATCTTCAGCCACCTGGCGAACGTGGGCGACTGCCGCTCCCTGGTCATCCACCCCGCCAGCACCACGCATTTCCGCATGACCGACGAAGCGCTGGCCGCCGGCGGCATCGGCCCAGGCACCATCCGCCTGTCGATCGGCCTGGAAGACGCCGACGACCTGATTGACGACCTCAAGCGCGCCTTGAAAGCGGCCGAGAAAGCGGGGGCCTGACCATGTACCTGACCGTCAACAACGCCCCCACCTACTGCTACACCGGCGGCAAGGCCTTTGATTCCGCAAAACCCATCGTGGTGTTCATTCACGGTGTCCTCCATGACCACAGCGTCTGGATCCTGCAGAGCCGCTACCTGGCCCACCACGGCTGGAATGTGCTGGCGGTGGACCTGCCAGGCCATTGCAAGAGCGAGGGTGAAGCGCCCGCCTCGGTGGAAGAAGCCGCCGATTTCATCGGCGCCTTGCTCGATGCCGCGGGCGTGCAAAAGGCCGCCCTGGTGGGCCACAGCTGGGGCTCGCTGATCGCTATGGAAGCAGCGGCCCGGCTGAAAGACCGTGTCAGCCACCTGGTGCTGGTGGGCACCGCCTACCCCATGAAGGTGTCACCCGCGCTCATCGAAGCTTCGCTCAACGAGCCCGAGAAAGCGCTCAAGATGGTCAACGTGTTCTCGCGCAGCACGCTGGCCGCCCCGCCTTCGGCGCTGGGCCCGGGCACCTGGGTGTTCGGCGCCAGCACGGCGCTGGGCCGCAGGGTGCTGGCCAGCAACACGCGGGTCAACGTGTTCCACCGCGGCTTTGTGGCCTGCGACAGCTACGCCGGTGGCGATGCCGCTATGGCGGCCCTCACCTGCCCGGTGCTGTTCCTGCTGGGCAGCCAGGACCAGATGACGCACCCCAAGGCCGCGCAAGGGCTGATCAAGGGGGCCCAGGCCGCGGGCAAGACGGTGCAGGTGCTCAACCTGCCGGTGGGTCACCACCAGATGACCGAGACGCCCGATGCCACCTTGTTTGGCATCCGGGATTTTCTTCAGGGTCGCTGACGGTCACTTGGCGAAGGCGCGGGGCCATGCGCTTCGTGTCGCGACCGCTGCCTGCCGAATCCATCGTTGCAAAACACGCCAGACCGCGTGGTTCCAGCAGGGGTTCGGCAGAGCTTCTGCCAATGGCGTCAGCAGGTACTCGCTGTAGCAGGGCGGCGCATCTGCCGACGGGCGGGGACCGGCGTCGGCGCCGATCACCACCCAGTCCTGCCGCAGGTCGACGCTGGCACCGGGGCCGAGGAAAAGGTCTTGCTCTGCGTTCGGCTGGGTCAGCCAGAAGTGGCCACTGACCACCCTCAGGCGCATGCCGTTGCTGGCGTTGATCATGCGCGTCTGTAGCGGCAGCAGGCGGGTGGTCGGCGCGGTGGGGTGCATGGCGGATCTCCTTTGGATGAGGCTCCACTGTCTTTGATCACGCCGCCCCGCAACAGACACACCGTTCGCCCAGTTGGGGCCTGCGAAACCGGTACAGGCCGCATCTGTGTGGTCTCTTTCAGGTTGATCTGTACCGGTCCACGTCGCTGCCGGCCCCGGCGGTGGCCGGGCGCTGGGTTAGCATGGATATGCCATGTCAGCGCCGCCAACCACTCTCACGTTGTGTCCGGTCTCGCCCCCCAGCCCCGGCCCCATCCTGCCGCTGTACCAGCAGATCGCGCAGGCACTGGCACAGCTGATCCACAACGGCACGTTCAAGGCGGGCCAACGGCTGCCTTCGGTGCGCGAGACAGCGCTGACGCAAGGCGTGTCCATCTCCACTGCCATGCAGGCTTTTCGCCAACTGGAAGAACAGGGCCTGGTGCAGGCACGCCCCAAGGCCGGGTATTTCGTGCGCCGCGCCCAACGCATCGCACAGCCCGGCTTGAGCGCGCCGCCACAGCGCAGCTTTCTGCTGGAGCGCCAGAGCCGTTCCGAAGCCTTCGCCCTGCTCCACCAGCCCGGCGACCGTGCAAGTTTTGGCGGATTCACGCCCCAGAGCAGCGACCTGTTTGACGATGAGCGCCTGCGCGTGGCAGTGGGCCGAGCCTCGCGCGTGCACCGGCGCAGCCTGACCGAATACAACAAGGCCGATGCCGGGCGCCCCGCGCTGCGTCAGGCGGTGGCGCAGCGCGCCCTGCACCTGGGCTGCGCGTTCGATGCGTCGGACATCATCATCACCGCCAGTTGCACCCATGCAGTCAGCCTGTGCCTGCGCGCCGTCACCTTGCCGGGAGACGTGGTGGCATTGGAGTCGCCGACCTTTTTTGGCTACCTCGACCTGATCGAGTCCCAGGGCCTGCGGGTGCTGGAGATTCCGACCCATCCGGCCACCGGTCTCTCGCTGCCCGCACTGGAACTGGCGCTGGACACGCAGCCCATCAAGGCCGTGCTCGCCGCCCCGACGCTGTCCAACCCCTTGGGTTCGGTGATGCCACTGTCGGCCAAGCAGCGGCTGGTGCGCCTGCTGGCCCAGCGGCGCGTGCCGTTGATCGAGGACGTGGTGTTCAACGACCTGTTGTCCGGCGACGAGCGGCGCAAGGCCGCCAAGGCCTGGGACACCGAAGGCAATGTAATGATCTGCGGTTCGTTCGCCAAGACCCTGACGCCGGGCATCCGCCTGGGCTGGGTCGAGGCCGGCCGCTGGCGCGACACCATTGCCACCCACAAGCGGCTACAGGGTGCAGCGACCAATGTGGTGCTGGAAGAAGCCCTGGCCGACCTGCTTACCCAGGGCAGCTACGAGGCCCACCTGCGGCGCCTTTCCACCCACATGCGACAGCGCCGGAGCGAGGCCCGGCACCTGATCGCCCACCACTTTCCCCAGGGTACACGCGTGAGCAACCCGCCTTCGGGCGATACGCTGTGGCTGGAGCTCAGTCCGGCCATCAACTGCATGGACCTGTTTCGGCGCTGCGCGAGCGAAGGCATCACCTTCGGCCCGGGCGAGCTGTTCACCGCCACCGACCGCTACCGCAACTGCCTGCGCCTGAACTTCTCCGGCCCCTGGAACGCCATGACCATGCAGGCCCTCGCGCGCATTGGGGAGATCGCGCGCCAGATGCTGGATCGCCCTGCCAACAGCCCGCCGCCACCGGTATTGCGAGCCGCCTAAGCACTCAGTAGGATGCTCCCGACTGGGCGTCGGGTACCCGCCAAACCCGTCTGATGGCGACCGGAGATGGGCGAATGGAAAGCTTGACGCCGCCGCAAGCCCTATTTCCCCCAACCGCCACTCAATCGACGAAAATAACCAAGCGCAGCGGGAACTGTCATCCTGAAAAAAAGTGGCGGTGCTCCGCCAAACTGGCGTCTGTCCAAGAACGGCGACAAGAAGAACATGAACGCTTACGCATTCTTAAGGACTGCGATCGCCCCATTTCTGACCGTACTGGTACTCCTGGGTTCGGCGTCCCTGGGGGTCCATGCCCGCGAGCCTTCGGACACCGTGAGACTGCAGGTGGTTGCCGGCACGGACCGTCCGTTTATAGCCCTCACCGGAGAAGCGGGACTGCCGTCCGGGAACGTGTACGGTATCGCCCAGGACACCCAGGGCTTCCTGTGGTTTGCAACCGGCGACGGCCTGAGCCGTTACGACGGTTATGCCTTCCGAAACTTTCGATTCGATCGCAACAACCCCAACAGTCTGGGCCACAACACCGTTGTGAGCATTCAGTTGGGGCACGGCGGCGTGTTGTGGCTGGGCACCACCGGCGCAGGGGTGGACCGGTTCGACCCGGCAACGGAAACCTTCACCCACTACCGCCACGACCCCAGGAACCCCAGCAGTCTGAGCAGCAACAGCATTTCAAAAGCCGGCCTGCTGGAGGACCCACAGGGCACATTGTGGATAGGCACCAATGACAGTGGTCTGAACCGGCTCGACCTGGCGACGGGCGCCGCGACCCACTTCCGGCACGACCCGCAGAATCCCAACAGTCTGAGCAGCAACAACATCGAAAGCGTCTACCGGGATTCGCACGGAACGCTGTGGATCGGCACGGCAGACGCGGGGCTGAACCAGCTCGACCCGGTCTCAGGCCGGATCACCCGGTACGCCTCGAACCCCGACGACCCGCACGCGCTGCCGGACTCACGCGTGCACGGAATGCACGAAGACCGGGCCGGGACGTTCTGGGTGGTCACCCACAAGGGCATGGTTTCGCTGGATCGGCGCACCAACCTCTTCACACGCCATACCGTGGTGGCCAGTCAGCGAGATGTGGCCAGCCTCCATGCGATAACGACCATCCATGAAGATGCGACTGGCACGCTGTGGCTGGGCACCGGAGGCGCAGGCGTCCTGAAAATTGATCCGGCTCAGCGCCGGCTTGTGCAATACAAGCACGACTCCGCCAACCCCCACAGCTTGCGCAACAATTTCGTCAGCGCGTTCTGGGAAGACCCTTCCGGGACATTGTGGGTGGGAACCCTGGGCGGCGGGGCGAACAGACTTTCAACACGGCCGCCCAAATTTTCCCTCTACCGACGCGGGCAAGATGCCAACAGTGTTGCCGACAACTTCATCCTCTCGCTCTTTGAGGACAGCAATGGCATCGTGTGGATCGGCAATGACCGAACCCTCAACCGCTGGGATCGCAGCGCCAACACATGGCGGACCTATCGCAACGACCCCGCAGACCCGACCAGCATTTCCAACGGTTCGGTGACAGCCACCCAGGAAGACCCGGATGGCACACTCTGGTTCGGCACCTACAACGGTGGGCTGAACCGGTTTGACCCCAAGATCAACCAATTCAAGGCTTACAGGGCTACCCCCAATTCCCCCCACACCCTCAGCGACGACATTGTCCGCGCGCTCTACCGCGACTCAAGCGGCGACTTGTGGGTGGGTGGCTGGAACAATGGACTGAACCGCTTTGATCGTGCAACGGAAACCTTCCGGCAATTCCGACACGACCCGGGCCAGCCGACCAGTCTGGGAGGCGGCTCGGTCACCGACATTTACGAAGACCGCGCGCGTACCTTGTGGGTGGCCACGGAAGGCGGCGGCCTGAGCCGATTCGACCCGGCGACAGAAACCTTCCAGCGATACCACAACGATCCAAAAGATCCTGCCAGTCTGCCCGACGACGCGGTGCGGGTCCTCCATGAAGATCAGGTCGGTCAGTTCTGGGTCGGAACGGCCGGTGGCCTGTGTGCCTTCGACCGGACCACCGGAACTTGCTCGGCGGTCTACACCCAGAAGGAAGGACTGCCCAACGACACCATCGCAGGCATCCTGGAAGACGCGCAAGGCAAGCTGTGGATCAGCACCAACAACGGCCTCACCCGCTTCGACCCCAAGACGAAGACCTTCCGGAACTACGACGTCCTGGACGGACTACAAAGCAACGAGTTCAACGTCTTCACGGCCTTCTACAAAAGCCCGCGCACCGGCGAAATGTATTTTGGTGGCATCAACGGCTTCAATGTCTTTCACCCCGACAACATCAAGGATGATCCCTTTGTTCCGCCGGTCGTGCTCACCGATTTCCGGCTGTTTGGCAAGTCCGTGCCGGTCGGCGGCAACGACCCGGTGCTGACAAAGCGCATCAGCAGCACCGATGCGCTGACCCTTCCCCACTTCCAGAACAGTCTCTCGTTCGAGTTTTCTGCGTTGAGTTATGTCGCGCCGTCCAAGAACCAGTACCGCTACCAACTGGAAGGTTTTGACAGGACCTGGCGCGAAGTGGGGAGCAACGAACGGTTGGCGGTCTACACCGGCCTCGCTGCGGGCCAGTACCTGTTCCGCGTGCAGGGCTCGAACGAAGACGGCGTCTGGAACGACCAGGGAAGCAGCCTCAAGGTCACCATCACGCCGCCGTGGTGGGCCACGTGGTGGTTCATCTGCCTGATGCTGGTGCTCCTGCTGGGCCTGGCTTTCAACGCTGATCGCCTGCGGGTCATGCGGCTCAAGCGATACAGCCAAAAACTGGAGCGCGAAGTGACCGAACGCACGGCCGAACTGGCCGCAAAAAACAAGGAGCTGGAAGCCTTTTCCTACTCTGTCTCACACGACCTGCGCGCGCCGGTTCGCCACATCGACGGCTATCTGTCGCTGCTCAAGGAGAGCGCTGCGCCGACACTTGATCAAGACAATCTGAAGCTCATCGAATCGATTGCCAGCGCCACCCGCCGCATGAGCCTGCTGATCGACGATCTGTTGTCTTTCTCCCGGATGGGGCGCCAGGAGATGAGCAAGACCGCCGTGGACCTGGGTGCCTTGGTGGCCGATATCGTTCGGGAGATGGCGCCCGAGATCGAAGGTAGAGAGGTCGACTGGCACATTGCCGAACTGCCCATGGTCACCGGCGATCGCGCCATGTTGCGTGTGGTGCTGGTCAACCTGATCTCAAACGCCCTGAAATACACCCAGAAACGTGAAAAAGCAGAGATAACCATCGGCTGCCCGCCTGATCAAGCGGCCGAAACCGTGGTTTTCGTCCGGGACAACGGCGCCGGTTTCGACATGCAGTACCGCGACAAGCTCTTCGGCGTCTTTCAGCGCCTGCATCGCTTCGAGGAGTTTCAGGGCACGGGCATCGGTCTGGCCAACGTCTTGCGGATCGTCTCCCGGCATGGTGGCCGGGCGTGGGCAGAAGGCGCTGTTGATTTCGGTGCCACCTTCTATTTCTCGCTCCCGAAGGGAAAAACCTGAGGTCGGTCATGGCCTGCCGAAGCAGCAGCAGCAGCAGCAGCAGCAGCAGCAGCAGCAGCAGCAGCAGCAGCGGGAGCATGCGTGACGGGAAAACCAGCACCCCCATCGCGCGACTCACAGCCACAATCGCCGAACCATGTTCAAAGACCAGATCACACCCACCATGAGCGCGGCACGTGCGCGCGAGATTGCTGCCAGCTTCGACCTGCGCGCCCTGCCCGCCGACTTCCTCGCCAATCCGTACCCGGTCTATGCCGTGCTGCACGAGACCGAGCCGATCCGGCGCATGCCCGACGGCTCCTGCTTCCTCACTCGCTACGCCGATCTGGTGGCGGTGTACCGGGACGCCCAGACTTTCAGTTCCGACAAGCACGTGGAGTTCGCCCCCAAGTACGGCGCTGACTCGCCCTTGTTCGAACACCACACCACCAGCCTGGTGTTCAACGATCCACCCCTGCATACGAGGGTGCGCAAACTCATCATGGGCGCGCTCACACGGCGCGCCATCGCCGAAATGGAGCCAGGCCTGGTGCAACTGGTCGATCAGCTTCTGGACCGCATCGATGCACAAGGTGGTGGCGACCTCATCGAAGATTTCGCCTCGGCCATCCCGGTGGAAATCATCGGCAACCTGCTGGACGTTCCGCATGGCGACCGGGGCCCGCTGCGCGACTGGTCATTGGCGATTCTGGGCGCGCTCGAACCGGTAGTGACGCCCGAGCAGCACGCGCTGGGCAACCGCAGCGTGACAGAAATGCTCGACTACCTGCGCACACTGGTCACCGAGCGGCGCCGCCAGCCTGGCGATCCCGAGCGCGACGTGCTCACGCGCCTGATCCAGGGCGACGCCACGGGGGACAAGCTCAGCGAGGTGGAGCTGCTGCAGAACTGCATCTTCCTGCTCAACGCCGGCCACGAAACGACCACCAACCTGATCGGCAATGGCCTGCTGGCCCTGCAGGAGCATCCGCACGCCAGGGAAGGACTGCTTGACTCCCTGCGCGCGCAGCAAGGCGATCCGGCCATGCTGGAAAACACCCTGACGCTGGCGGTGGACGAGTTCCTGCGTTTCGAGTCGTCAAACCAGTTGGGCAACCGCCGGGCCCTCAAACCCACGACCGTGGGCGGTGTGGACCTGCCCGAAGGCGCGCTGGTGACCCTGTGCATCGGCGCGGCCAATCGCGACCCTGCGCAGTTTGATCGGCCCGAGGTGCTGGATCTGACGAGAGAGAACAACCGGCACCTGGCATTCGGCTTCGGCATTCATCAGTGCGCTGGCCTGAGCCTGGCACGCCTGGAAGGCCGAATCGCCATTGGGCGTTTCCTGCAGCGCTTTCCCGGCTACCAGCTCGCCGAACCGCCGACGAGAGGCGGCCGGGCACGCTTTCGGGGATTCCTCAGAGCGGCGTTTTCGATCCGGTGACGGCCGCTTCGGCCACACCACCACCCAAGTGCTGCATCCCGCCGGCCTCTGACGAGTCCAGCGCTTGCGCCACCGTGAGCTGTCTCCATTGGCTCAAGGTCCAGAAGCGGGCGGTGCTGTCGCTGTGCACGAGCAGCAGCCGTTCCACCAACGGGGCCAGTGAGATTCTTTCGGGGGCGATCAGCAGCACGTAGCGCTCGTCGTCCTCGTCCAGGCGCCCCAACCAGTCCAGCGCCACCATGGCCGCCACTGGCTCCTCCAGCTGCAAGGCCTCCACCCGCATGCGTTGCGCCAGACCTTCCAGGCTCAATCCCGCACCGTGGGCTTCCCTTTCCAGACGCAAATACTGCAACACTTCCAGCGCCAGCTGAAAACTCCAGCCGGGCACATCACCCCGCCGCGCCACGCCCGACAACAAGCTGGGCAGGTAGGCGGCCACCACCGCGCCCAGCAACACGATCACCCAGGCCACATAGATCCAGATCAGCAGGATGGGCAATGTGGCGAAGGTGCCGTACACCACGGAATAGGTCGGCACCTGAGCGAGGTACCAGGTCAGCACCTTCTTGGCCAGCTCAAGCCCTGTGGCCACAAACAAGCCGCCCAGCAGCGCATGGTTCCAGCGCACATGGGTGTTCGGCACGAAGCGGTACAACGCGGCTATGCCCACGGTGACGATGGCGAACTGGAAGGTGTCCAGCAGAAACCGAAGGCCACCCGGTGGCGCCGACACGACGCCGCTGGAAGCGGTCAAGGCGTACGAGGTGATGCTCAGACTGCCGGCGAGCAACAGCGGCCCCAGCGTCAGCACCGCCCAGTACACCAGCACACGCTGGGTCAGCGAGCGGGACTGGCGCACGCGCCAGATGTCGTTGAGCTTTCGATCAATGGTGAGGACCAGCGCCAGTGCCGTGACCAACAACACCAGTGCGCCGGCCCAGCCCATCTGCCCGGCCTTCCCAGCGAATTCGTTGAGATAGCTGAGCACCTGTTTGGCGATGTTCTCAGGCACCAGGCTTTGCACCAGCCAGCGCTGCAGAGACGCCTGCAGCCGCCCGAACATCGGGAACGCACTGAAGACCGCCAGCGCCACGGTGAACAGGGGCACCAGCGAAATCGTGGTGGTGAAGGTGAGGCTGCTGGCGGTCACCCCCAGCCGGTCTTCCCGGAAGCGCTCGCGCAGCGTGAGGGCCGTCGTAGGCCAGGGAAATGCAAGCAACTCTGTCCACAGGTCGCGCAAAAAGGTCTCGATCGCCTGCAGGCGCTCCTTGAAGGTCATGCCGGTATCATGCCATCTGCTGCCCTCTACCGTCTGACATGTCTGCCTCTCCAACGGCCTCCTCCCCGCTGCCCGCCGGCGCGCCCCCAGCGAACCCTTTTGCCGTCGAGGCCACCCGCTGGCTCGCCGTGGGCAGCCTGCTGGGCCTGATCGTCCTGGGTCTGGCATGGGAGCTGTGGCTGGCGCCCTTGCGTCCGGGTGGTTCCTGGCTGGCGATCAAGGTGCTGCCGCTCACCCTGCCACTGGCCGGCCTGCTGAAGAACCGCATGTACACGTACCGCTGGCTCAGCCTGCTGGTGTGGATCTATTTCACCGAAGGCGCGGTGCGCGCCACCAGCGACACAGGGCTCTCTGCGTGGCTTGCCGGTGCCGAGGTGTTGCTGTGCATCCTGTTGTTCACGGCCTGCGCCCTGCATGTGCGCATCCGCCTGCGGGCAGCCGGCAAGGAAGCGGTGGCCGCCGACGTCGCCCGCCACGCTCTGGCCACCGGCGCTGCGGCCGATCCCGTGGGCCCTCAATCAGTGAGCAAGCCATGAAGGACCTGCTGTCCCGGTTGCGTGCGTTGGTGGGCGACGCCCATGTGCTCACGCACGAAGACCCCGCCACCGACCTCTCGGCCTGGGAGCAGGACTGGCGCAAGCGCGCCCACGGTCGTTCGTTGGCGGTGGTGCGCCCGGGCAGCACCGTTGAAGTGGCCGAGGTGGTGAAAGCCTGTGTGGCCGCCCGCGTCTCCATCGTGCCGCAGGGGGGCAACACCGGCTTGGTGGTGGGCTCGGTGCCTGACGACACCGGCACCCAGGTGGTGTTGAGCCTGAGACGCATGAACGTGGTGCGCGAGCTGGACGCGGCCAACCTCACTTTCACGGTGGAGGCGGGCTGCGTGCTGCAAGACCTGCAGGAAGTGGCGGAGCGCGCCGACCTGCTGTTCCCACTGAGCCTGGCCGCCGAAGGCAGCTGCACCATTGGCGGCAACCTGTCCACCAATGCCGGAGGCACGCAGGTGGTGCGCTACGGCAACACACGCGATCTCTGCCTGGGGCTTGAGGTGGTCACGGCACAGGGCGAGATCTGGCATGGCCTCGGCGGCCTGCGCAAGGACAACACCGGCTACGACCTGCGCAATCTGTTTGTCGGCAGCGAAGGCACGCTGGGCATCATCACCGCCGCCACGCTCAAGCTCTACCCCCGGCCCGCCGCGCGGTTGACCGCCTGGACCGCTGTGCCCTCGCTGGACGCCGCCGTGACACTGCTTGGACTGGCTCACCAGCAACTGGGCGCGGGCCTCACCGGCTTCGAGGTGATGGGTCAGTTCGCGTTGAGCCTGGTGGACAAACATTTTTCGCAGTTGCGGGTACCCCTGTGGCGCGACGCACCTTATTGCGTGTTGCTGGAGAACAGCGACAGCGAATCAGATGCGCACGCCAGGCAACAGTTTGAACGCCTGCTGGAAACCGCACTGGAACGCGAGGTGCTCAGCGACGCGGTGGTCGCCGAGAGCCTGGCCCAGGCCAAGCAGCTCTGGCACATGCGCGAGAGCATCCCACTGGCTCAGGCCGAAGAGGGGCTCAACATCAAGCACGACATCAGTGTGCCGGTGTCGCGCATACCGGCGTTCTGTCAGGAAACCGATGCGCTGCTTCAGCGCGAGATTCCCGGTGTGCGGCTGGTCAACTTCGGCCACCTGGGCGACGGGAACCTGCACTACAACGTTCAAGCTCCCGAAGGCGCAGACGGCCCGCTCTTCCTCAATTCTTACGAAGAAAAGCTTAACTCTCTGGTTTTTGACGCCGTAAAGCGCTACCATGGTTCCATCAGTGCCGAGCACGGCATCGGAAGCCTCAAGGTGGGCAAACTGCCCCATTACAAGGACCCGGTGGCCTTGGCCTTGATGCGGCAGATCAAACAATCGCTGGACCCTCTCAATCTTCTCAACCCCGGTCGCGTCATAGAGCCATGAAATTGAGCCCACTGTTCCTGATGGTCTGGTGCTTCGCATCCAGCGCAGGGGCCGTTTCAACACAGCCGACCACCCAGGCACCGCAAGACGCTCAGACAAGCGCATGGCGAGAACAGGCCGTTGCCCTGGAGCACGGCCATGGCGTCAAACGCGACCCGGTGCAGGCCATGGCCCTGTACTGCAAAGCAGCACTGGCGGGCGATGCCGACTCGCGCTATCGCCTGGGGTGGATGTACGCCAACGGGCGCGGCACCGAACGCAACGACGCCTACGCTTCGTTCTTTTTCCATCAGGCCGCCGAGCAAGGCCACCCGCAGTCCGCGAACATGTTGAAGATCGTGGGCCTGCGATCAGAAAAACCGCCTTGCGTGGTGCAAGCGGAAGCACTCGAAGCCCAGCGTCAGGCCGAACGGCTGGCCGCCGAGGAGCGCGCCCGGCAAGAGGCCCGCTACCGCGATCTGGCCGACACGCCCCAGCGCCGCAAGATCCTCGCCATCGTTGACCGCCTCGCACCTGAATACGGCATCCACCCCGGCCTGGCCTTTGCCGTGATCCGCGCAGAGTCCAACTTCAATCCTCAGGCCGTGTCACACAAGAACGCCCAGGGCCTGATGCAGCTGATCCCGGAGACCGCCGCGCGCTTCCGGGTCAACAAGCCTTTCGATCCCGAGCAGAACATCCGCGGCGGCCTGGCCTACCTGCGCTGGCTGCTGGCCTATTTCCAGGGCAACGTGGCGCTGGCAGTGGCCGCCTACAACGCCGGCGAAGGCGCAGTGGACAAACACCGCGGCGTACCGCCCTACGCTGAAACACGCGGCTACCTCAGCCGCATCCAGGAAATCTTCGATTTCCAGCAACACCCCTTCGACGCCAAAGTGACCAGCCCGTCCCTGATCGTGAGCCAGGCCGTCGTGAGCAGGTAATACGCAGCCCGAGCTGAGGCACCTCAGCGCAGGGGGGAATACCGAACCCTTTCCGGAGCGAAGTGCCCAGATCCAGGGGCAGCAAGGGTCCGGCTCCGCCGGCCCGAGATGCCGTCTCCCCTCCAAGCGCCGAAGGCGCGCCAGAGAGGGGGGGGGAAGCTGCGAAGCAGCGCAGGGGGAGTGCCGAGCCACTTTCCGGCGCGAGGTGCCTCATACCAGGGCACCCGTGGAACCGGCTTCGCCGGGCCACAGGGTGCGTCCCCCCTCCCAGCGCCGGAGGCGCGCCAGAGAGGGGGGAAGCCGCGTCAGCGGCGCAGGGGGGTGTCCTCTACACCCCAGCAAGCACCCGCAAATGCGCCTCCACGCTGCGCCCCAGCGCACTCAGGCTGTAGCCCCCTTCCAGGCAGCTCACGATCCGGCCTTTCGCGTGGCGCTGCGCCACTTCCATGATGCGCTGCGTCATCCAGGCATAGTCGTTCTCCACCAGCCCCATCTGGGCCATGTCGTCTTCCCGGTGGGCATCGAAGCCCGCACTGATGAAGATCATCTCGGGTCGGTGCGCGTCCAGCCGGGGCATCCACAACATGTCGATCAGCTCGCGCACCTCCATGCCCTTGGTGTAGGCCGGCACCGGCACGTTGACCAGGTTGGCCGCGGTCGAGTGCTCGCAGGCGGGGTAGAACGGGTGCTGATAAAAACTGCACATCAGGATGCGCTCATCGCCGGCCACGATGTCTTCGGTGCCGTTGCCATGGTGCACATCAAAGTCGATGATGGCCACGCGCTTGAGGCCGTGGCGCTCCAGCGCGTATTTGGCGGCCACCGCCACGTTGTTCACAAAGCAGAAGCCCATGGCCTGGTTGCGCGTGGCGTGGTGGCCGGGCGGGCGCACGGCACAGAAGGCGTTGGCCAGTTCACCAGCCATCACCGCATCGGTGGCATCGATGGCAGCGCCAGCCGCCATCAGAATGGCATCCCAGCTGTGCACGTTGATCGAGGTGTCGGGGTCGACCTGGGCATGTTCGGGGCCCCCGGCTGCGATGTCGTCGCGCAGCCCGTCGCTGAGTCCGCGCAGCGCAGCCAGGTGCATGCGGCCGTGGGCCAGTTCCATGTCGGCCATCGAGGCCGCCGTGGCCTCCCGGCGCTCCAGCGCCACGTCAAGACCGGAGATGAGCAGGCGGTCCTGAATGGCGTCCAGCCGCTCGGGACACTCCGGGTGGCCGCGACCCATTTCGTGTCGCCAACAATCCTGATGGGTGAAATATCCGGTGGCCTGGCTCATGGGGGTTTTGCGGTATGGTTCGCGGCATGCACGCCGATACAAAATTACACCAACTCTTGAATCAGCTTAACACGGTCATTGTGGGCAAGAGCCAGCAAGTGGCGGACTGCGTGGCCTGTCTGCTGGCGGGCGGTCACCTGCTGATTGAAGACGTGCCGGGCGTCGGCAAAACCACGCTTGCGCACGCCCTTTCGCGCTCTTTTGGGCTGCAGTTCTCGCGGGTCCAGTTCACCGCCGATCTCATGCCCAGCGACCTGGTGGGCGTGTCCGTCTACGAGCGTGGTCGCGAAGGCTTCGTGTTCCATCCCGGCCCGGTGTTCGCCCAGGTGCTGCTGGCCGATGAAATCAACCGCGCCAGCCCCAAGACCCAGAGCGCCCTGCTCGAAGCGATGGAAGAGAAGCAGGTCACGGTCGAAGGTGCCACACGCGCGCTGCCGACGCCGTTCTTCGTGATCGCCACACAGAACCCGCATGACCAGTTGGGCACCTACGCCTTGCCCGAGTCCCAGCTGGACCGTTTCCACATGCGCCTCTCGCTGGGCTACCCCGACCGAGCCGCCGAGCGAGAACTGCTGCGCGGCCAGGACCGGCGCGACATGCTGGAGAAGCTGCAGCCAGTGCTCACGCCTGCTGACCTCGCACGCCTGCAACAAGCAGTCAGCGCGGTGCACACCGCAGAGCCGGTGCTGGACTACCTGCAAGACCTGGTTTCCGCCACGCGATCGGGCCGCTGGTTTGCGCAAGGCCTGTCACCCCGCGCCGCACTGGCCGTGGTGCGCTCGGCCAAGGCACAGGCCTTCCTGAGCGGGCGCGACTACGTGGCCCCCGACGACATTGCCGCCATCCTGCCCCAGACGGTGGCACACCGTCTCGTTCCGGTGAGCGATGCAGGTCGTGGCGCGGTAGAACAGGTGCGCGCCATGGTCGAGGCCACCCCGCTGCCATGACCCTCCGCCGAAGCGCCTTGGGCGCCTCCGCCCAGGGGGCAGCGCCGCAGAGCCGGGTCCGCGGTGTTTCGGGATGGGCCCACCCGGTTCGTGCCGGCAAAGCACGTCTGCGCTCCTGGTGGCACGACCGCCTGCCTCGCACCGACACCCTCACGCTGACCCAGCGCAACGTCTACATCCTCCCGTCGCGCCCGGGCTGGATGCTGGCCTTCACGCTCGCCCTGTTGCTGGTGGCCAGCATCAACTACCAGCTCAATCTGGGCTATCTGCTCACGTTCCTGCTGGCCGGCTGCGCGCTGGTCGGCATGTACGTCTGCCACGGCAATCTGCGCGGCCTTACGCTGCATCTCTCGCCCCCCGCCCCCGTTCATGTGGGCCAGGCGGTATCGCTTGACATCCGCCTGGTCAGCGAACGCAAGGGCATACGCTACGGTATCGGCTTGGGCGTGGTCGACCAGGACACCCGGACCACACCACTGGGCTGGGCGGATGTGCCCGCGCAGGGAAGCGCCCAGGTGCGGGTGGCCTGGCCGGCCCTGCAGCGGGGTCTGCACCGCCTGCCACCACTGATGGCCACCACGATGTACCCACTGGGCACTTTCCGTGTCTGGACGGTGTGGCGCCCTGCTTCACAGGTGCTGATCTATCCCGCCGTGGAAGCCCACGCACCGCCCCTGCCCGCAGGGGAGCCGCAAGCCGGGCACCAGGGGACTGCCCGCGTGGAAAGCACCGGGGAATTTGACGGGGTGCGGGCCTACCGGCGCGGCGATCCCATCCGCGCCGTGGTCTGGAAAAAAGCGGCCCAGGCGTTTGCCGCGGGGCGCACCGATCTGGTCAGCCGCGATGCGCTCTCCACACAGCGCCATCAGCTCTGGCTGGATCATGCCCAATGCGGGCTCGCAGACCACGAAGCCCGCCTGTCCCGGCTGACGGCCTGGGTCATCATGGCCGATCAGCTGGGCATGGACTACGGCCTGCGGCTGCCCGGTCGCGAGCTGTCGCCGGACCAGGGCCCGTCCCACCGCTCACGTTGTCTGAAAGCGCTGGCCCTGGTATGAATCACCCCCTGCGCCGCTTCGCGTCTTCCCCCTCTCCTGCGGGAGGGAGACGCAACCTGTGGCCTGGCGAAGCCAGTTCCACGGCTGCCGTGGCATGTACCACCTCGCGCCGTTGCGCTCTCTGACATGGCTGTCCTGTCACTGTCTTCTCTCCCACGCGACACCCGCGACACGCTTTTTTTGGTGGTCGTGGTGGGCTGGGTGGCCTTCATGCAGATCGGCCACATCCCTTGGTGGTGCACCGGGCTGACAGCCGGGGTGTTGATCTGGCGGGCCACGCTGGCGCTGCGCGGCCTGCCGCTGCCGGCTTGGTTCTGGCGCGCAGGCTTGCTGACCCTTACCCTGGCAGCCACCTGGGCCACACACGGTTCACTGCTGGGGCGGGATGCGGGCGTCACGCTGATCGTGGTGCTTCTGGCGCTGAAGACGCTGGAAATGCGCGCCCGGCGCGACGCCTTCGTGGTGTTCTTCCTGGCGTTCTTCACACTGCTCACCCACTTCTTCTATTCCCAGTCGCTGTTGACGGCAGCGGGCATCCTGCTCGCGCTGCTGGGACTGCTGACCGCGCTGGTCAATGCCCACATGCCGGTGGGCCGCCCGCCCCTGCTGCTGGCCGCGCGCACCGCAGGCGGCATGGCTCTGATGGGGGCACCGGTCATGCTGGTGCTGTTCATGCTGTTCCCGCGATTTGCGCCGCTCTGGGGGGTACCCAGCGATGCCATGACCGGGCGCACCGGTTTGTCTGAGCGCATGCGAATCGGCGACGTGGCCCGCCTGATGGAAGTCGACGAGATCGCGCTGAGAGTGCGATTCGACGACCAGGTACCACCGCTGGGCGCGCTGTATTTCAGAGGCCCGGTGTTCAGCGATTTTGATGGTCGGGAATGGCGCGGCCTGCGAACAGGATTCCCCGCGTCCATGCAGCTTCAACCAGAACTCGCGGTGCGCGGTGAGCCGGTCCGCTACGAGGTGATCCAGGAGCCCACCAACCAACCCTGGCTGTTCGTCCTGGAGGCCACGCCCACCGCGCCCACGCTGCCCGGCGCCGTGCCACTCATGACGGCAGACCTGCAATGGATGACGCGCCGGCCCATGAACGACCTGGTGCGCTTCCGGGTAGAAAGCTACCCGGACTTCCGCCATGGGCCACGCAGCCAGCAGGTGGCCCTGCAAGACCACACGGAGCTGCCCGGCGGTTTCAACCCGCGCACGCTGGCGATGGCCCAGGAACTCCGGCGCCAGCACGGCTCGGGTCCCGAGCACGCCCAGGCCCTGGTACAGGCAGCGCTGGGGCAATTGCGCACCGGCGGCTACGTCTACACGGTGGATCCCGGGCTCTACGGCGAGCACACGGCCGACGAATTCTGGTTCGATCGCAAGGAGGGTTTCTGCGAACACATCGCCTCCGCCTTCGTGATCCTGATGCGCGCCATGGACATCCCCGCACGCATCGTGACCGGCTACCAGGGGGGCGAACTCAACGCGATCGACAACTACTGGACCGTGCGCCAGCGTGATGCCCACGCCTGGGCCGAGGTCTGGTTCGCGGGGCAGGGCTGGGTACGGGTGGACCCCACCGCCGCCGTGGCTGAATGGCGCATCGGTTCGCTGGACCGGTTGCGCCCGGCAGAAGGCGCCCTGGCATCGGCCTTCCGCAACCTCAACCCTTCGCTGGCGACTCAATTGCGAGACTTCTGGGAAGCGGTCAACAACCGGTGGAACCAGTGGATCCTGAACTACACCCAGGGGCGCCAGCTGGAACTGCTCAAGAACCTGGGCTTCGATTCCCCGCGCTGGACCGACCTGGCCTATGTGCTGCTCGGCGTGATCGTGCTGGTGAGTCTGGCCGGCGCCGCATGGACCTTGTGGGAGCGCCAGCAGCACGACCCCTGGCTGCGGCTGCTGCAGCAGGCTCGACACCAGCTTGACAAGCTGGGCCTGAGCCAAACCGAGCACCTGCCGCCACGCGCCTTGGCCACGCTGGTGGAACAACGCTTTGCCGCGGAGGAAGCCACCCCCTTGAAACAATGGTTGCTCAAACTCGAAGCACAGCGCTACAGCAAGTCCAGCACACACTCCCTCGGTACACTTCGTTCTGAATTCAGACAGCTTGTGTGGCCCAGGGAGAAAAATCGTTGATGTTCAGGTTTGGTTGTGTCCGCCCGGTTGCCGTGGCGGCCTTGACTTTGGGTGTGGGTCTGGCGGCTGGCACGGGTGCCTTCGCCAACAGCGGTGCGTCCAAGACGCGTCCAGCGGCCCAGGCGCCCGCTTTCTTTTATCACCAGCACAGCGGCGCCATGGCCTTTGCCGACGACCTGGCCGCGCGGCGCAATCTGGACCCCACATGGGTGCGCCAGCAGATCGGGCAGGCGCAGCACCTGCCCAATGTGGTTCGCCTCATGTCCCCCGCACCCAGTGGAACGCCCAAAAACTGGGCGGCCTACCGGGCCCGGTTCATCGAACCCACGCGGCTCAATGCCGGCTTGCGCTTCTGGCAGGACAACCGTGACACCCTGGCCCGCGCCGAAAGTGAATTTGGCGTGCCCGCCAGCCTGATCGTAGGTGTCATCGGGGTGGAAACGCTCTATGGCCGCCACACCGGCAATTTCCGCGTGATCGACGCGCTGAGCACGCTGGCCTTCGACTTCCCGACCGCCCACCCCAGGGCAGCCGTGCGCACCGAGTTCTTCAGGGACGAGCTGGAACAGTTCCTCAGCCTCGCAGACCGCAGCGGCGTGGACCCGCAGACGTTTCGCGGCAGCTATGCGGGGGCCATGGGCTGGCCACAGTTCATGCCCAGCAGCTGGAACAAGTACGCCATCGACTTCGACGGCGACAGCCGCATCGACCTGTTCAACAGCCAGGCCGATGTGATCGGGTCGGTAGCGAACTATTTCAAGGCTTTCGGCTGGCACCCCGGCATGCCCACCCACTACCCCGTCGCCTTCGACCACACCCGGCTCGATCTGCCCACCCTGCTGGCGCCCGACATCCTGCCCAGCTTCGATGTCGAGAGCCTGACCAACAAGGGCCTGATCCTGCAGGAGCAGGCGCAACAGCACATCGGGAAAATGGCCCTGGTCGAACTGGAAAACGGCGATGCGCCGCGCAGCTATGTGCTGGGCACCGACAACTTCTACGCGGTGACCCGTTACAACTGGAGCAGCTACTACGCGATGGCGGTGATCGAGCTGGGTGAGGCGATCGAAGCAATGCTGACCAGCGGTCGTTGAAGCCGACACTCGCCCGTCCCGGCGCCCGGCCAGCCTGCCTGTCCATGACCCCCACCAGGCAGCGCCTCACACGCGTCCCTGCAGGGATCCTCAGTGCGCCTTGTCCCAGTTCGGCCCCACCCCCACTTCGGCCAGCAGCGGCACCTTGAGCTCAGCCACACCGGCCATGAGCTGAGGAATGCTGGTCTTGAGCCATTCCACCTCGCCCTCGGGCACTTCGAACACCAGTTCGTCGTGCACCTGCATGATCATTTTGGTGCCGCGCTGGTCGGCGTCCAGCGCTTTCTGCACCGCCACCATGCTGAGCTTGATCAGGTCGGCCGCCGTGCCCTGCATGGGGGCGTTGATGGCAGCGCGTTCGGCCCCGCTTCGGCGCGGGCCGTTGGGGCTGTTGATCTCGGGCAGGTACAGACGTCGGCCGAACACGGTTTCAACATAACCCTGGGCTTTGGCCTGAGCCTTGGTGTCGTCCATGTACTGCTTCACGCCGGCAAAGCGCTCGAAATAGCGAGCGATGTAGTTCTTGGCGGCCGTGTTGTCGATGCTCAGCGCCTTGGCCAGCCCGAAGGCACTCATGCCATAGATCAGCCCGAAGTTGATCACCTTGGCGTAGCGGCGCTGCTCGCTGCTCACCTGCGCAGCGTCCACACTGAACACCTCTGCTGCTGTGGCGCGGTGCACGTCAATGCCTTCGTGAAAGGCGCGCAGCAGGGCTTCGTCGCCGCTGATGTGGGCCATGATGCGCAATTCGATCTGCGAGTAGTCGGCACTGGCAATCACGTGACCCGGCGGGGCCACAAAGGCCTCTCGCACGCGCCGGCCTTCGGGTGTGCGGATGGGGATGTTCTGCAGATTGGGGTCGTTGCTGGAAAGTCGGCCGGTCACGGCCACCGCTTGCGCATAGTGGGTATGCACACGGCCGGTGCGCGGCAGGGTGAGCAGTGTGAGCTTGTCGGTGTAGGTGCCCTTGAGCTTGGAGAGGCTTCGGTGCTCCAGGATCTTGGCGGGTAAGGGGTAATCCTCGGCCAGCTTTTCCAACACCTCTTCGTCGGTGCTGCGCGCGCCGGTGGCGGTTTTTTTGATCACCGGCAGGCCGAGTTTGTCGAAGAAGATCTCGCCGAGCTGCTTGGGGCTGCTGAGGTTGAAGGGCTGGCCGGCAATCTCGTAGGCCTCTTGCTCCAGCGCGTGGATACGCGAACCCAGTTCGTGGCTCTGTTTTGCCAGCGTGGGCGCATCGATCAGCACGCCGTTGCGCTCGATGCGGTAGAGCGCTTCGCTGCTGGCGATTTCGAGTTCATACACAAACTTCAGTTTGTCATCGGCCTGCAGTTGCGGCCACAGCGCCAGGTGCACGTCCAGCGTCTGGTCGCTGTCTTCACACGAATACTCGGCTGCCTTGGCCACATCGACCTGCGAAAACGGAATCTGGTGCGCGCCTTTGCCGCACAGGTCTTCGTAACTGATGCCCTGGCGGCCCAGGTGCCGCTCGGCCAGGCTGGCCAGGCCGTGCGGCTTGTGCACTTCCAGCACATAGCTCTGCAGCATGGTGTCGTGCACATAGCCTTGCACCTCGATGCCGTGGTTGGCGAACACGTGGCGGTCGTACTTCACGTGCTGGCCCAGTTTCGCGTGCTTGGGGTTCTCCAGCCAGGGTTTGAGCTTCGCCAGCACCTCGTCAAAGGGCAGTTGCTCGGGCGCATCCGGCCCCGCGTGGCGCAAGGGGATGTAGGCGGCTTCGCCCGGCTTCACGCTGAAACTGATGCCCACGATCTCGGCACGCATCTCGTCGAGCGAGGTGGTTTCGGTGTCCACCGCCACCAGATCGGCCGCCAACACGCGCTGCAGCCAGTCGTCGAACATCGCCCAGGTGAGGATGGTGTCGTACTTCAGGTTGCTGGGGCGCTCGGTGCTGCCACTCAGATCGGGCTCGTCGAAGAGCCCCGGCGAGCCGCCGCCCGCCCTGCCTGCGGGTTTTGCCTTGGCCTGGTGTTCCTCGATCAGTTCAGGCGGCACATCGTGCTGCACCAGTGTCTTGACCAGGCCCTTGAAGCCATAGGTTTCGGCAAATGCCTTGAGCGCTTCGGAGTCCTGCCCGCCGATCGTGAGGGCTTCCAGCGAAGGCAGTCCCACGACGTGCTCCACCAGATCGCAGTCGGTTTTGATGGTGAGCAGTTCGCGCCCCTTGGGCAGCCACTCCAGCGCATTGCGCAGGTTCTCGCCGGCCACCCCCTTGATTTCGTCTGCGCGAGCAACCAGTGCCTCCAGCGAGCCGTATTCCAGCAGCCATTTCACAGCCGTCTTGGGGCCCACCTTGGGCACGCCGGGCACATTGTCCACCTGGTCGCCCACCAGGGTCTGGTAGTCCAGCATCAGGCTGGGCGGCACACCGAATTCCGCCGTCACGCCGGCCACGTCACGCCGGCGGTCGTTCATGGTGTCGATCACCGTGATGTGTTCGTTGACCAACTGGCTCAGATCCTTGTCGCCGCTGGAAATGATGCAGGTGATGCCCTGCTGCGCCGCGGTGTGGGCCAGCGTGCCGATCACGTCGTCGGCCTCCACGCCGGGCACGTCCAGCACACGCCAGCCCAGCAGTTTGACCACTTCGTGGATGGGGCCGATCTGCGAGCGCAGGTCGTCGGGCATGGGCGAGCGATTGGCCTTGTATGCCGGATACAACGCATCCCGGAAAGTCGGCCCCTTGGCGTCGAACACGCAGGCGGCATAGTCGGCGCGCACATCCTTGCGCAGCTTCTGCATCATGTTGATCATGCCGCGGATCGCCCCAGTGGCCGGGCTCGCCGGGTCGCCGGGCACGGCCCTCAGGTCGGGCATGGCGTGGAACGCGCGGTAGAGGTAGCTGGAACCGTCGACCAGCAACAGGGTGGGGGCGGGGGATTGGGCGTCTGACATGGCACGATTGTGTAGGAAATCGGTACAACAACCCGGCAGGGGAAGTAGCCCCGGTGCGCTCACGGAGCTTCAGCCTGCCTACAATGCGGCATGAACGCCCAAATCCGCCCCCTGATGCTCGCGCTGGCCCTCATGCCCGTGCTGTCCGCCACCGCACAGCAAGCATCCGCCCCCGAGCCTGCGGCCGCCGCGGCGCAGCGCGCGCAGGCAGCCGATCGCATCGAACGCATCACCCACGAAGACGAACTCTCGCGCATCGACGAACTGCGGGTGGGCGGCCAGACCAAGAGCATCGAGGTGCGGCCCAAGAACGGCGCCCCCGCCTACCAGATCACCACCGAACCAGGCGTGCCATCGTCCAAAGGCGATGTGGCGGGTCAACGCACCGGTAACGCCGGACGCAGCAGCTGGCGCATCCTGAGTTTCTGAAGCGGGTTGCTTTCATGGCCGTTTACACCGAAGTGGCGTTTGCCGAAGCCGCTGCCTTGCTGCACGCCCTCGATCTGGGCGATCTGACCGACCTGCAGGGCATCAAGGGCGGCATCGAGAACACCAACTATTTCGTCACCAGCGAGCGCGATGGGGTCACGCTGCAGCATGTGCTCACCGTGTTCGAGCGGCTGGGGTTCGAGCAACTGCCGTTTTATCTGCACCTGATGAAACACCTGGCGGGCAAGGGCATTCCCGTGCCTGATCCGGCCGCCAACGCCAACGGCGACATCCTGCACACGATCCAGGGCAAGCCGGCCGCGGTCGTGGACCGTCTGCGTGGTCACAGCGAGTTGCAGCCCTCTGTGGTGCACTGCGAAGCCGTGGGCGAGATGCTGGCGCGCATGCACCTGGCCGGACGCGACTTCGAACTCACCCAGCCCAACCTGCGCGGCCTGTCCTGGTGGAACGAGACGGTTCCGGTGGTGCTGCCCTTTCTCGACCCTGATCAGGCCAGCCTGATCCGGTCCGAGCTGGCCTACCAGAACCATGTGGCTGCCTCGCCTGCGTGTGTGGCCCTGCCGCGCGGCCCCATCCACGCCGATCTTTTCCGCGACAACGTGATGTTCGAGGACGGCGAGCTCACCGGGCTGTTCGACTTTTATTTCGCCGGTTGCGACACCTTCCTGTTTGACCTGGCCGTGTGCCTCAACGACTGGTGCGTGCGGCACAGCGCCGACAGCGACGACGGGGCACACGACCCCGCGCGTGCGCAGGCATTGCTGGCGGCTTACCAATCGGTGCGCCCGCTCACGGCGACCGAACGGCAACTGCTGCCTGCCACGCTGCGTGCCGGTGCGTTCCGGTTCTGGATTTCGCGCCTGTGGGATCTGCACCTGCCACGGGAAGCCGCCATGCTGCAGGCCCACGACCCAAGTCACTTCGAGCGGGTATTGCGCACCCGCCTCCAACAAGCAGGCACCCCAGCCGTTCTGACGTCCAGCCAGGAAACCTGTGCGGCGGCCTGAGAGGCTGAGGTTTTTGCTCATGCCCGCTTGCCCTCCCATCGCTTTCGCCCGGCCGCATAAACGCGCAGCGAACGCCTCCATCACTCCATGAAACTTCGCATCGTTCCTGCCGGTACCGGCATCGTCTGGGTCAAGCTCGGCATCCAGACCTTTTTTCGCCAGCCGCTGGCCATGACGGGCCTGTTCTTCATGTTCATGGCCGTGGTGTCGGTGTTGTCGGTGATTCCGCTCTTCGGCACTGCCATTTCGCTGGTGCTGGTGCCTGCTGCCACGCTGGGGCTCATGGCCGCCACCCGGGAGGCGCTGAATGGCCGGTTTCCCATGCCGACCACGCTCGTCACGGCGTTTCGCTCCGGCGCGAAAAAGGCGCAACCCATGCTCATTCTGGGCGGCATGTACGCTGCGGCCCTGTTGCTGGTGGTGGCCTTTGCGGGCCTGGTGGGCAGTACATCAGCCCCCATGGAGCTGCAGGAAGGCTCGCAGGCCACACCGGAAATGGCCGTCCAGGCCATCTTCAACAACCCCGGTTTCTGGTTCGGGCTGCTGATCTACCTGCCCACAGTGATGGCCTTCTGGCACGCGCCCGCACTGGTGCACTGGCATGGCGTGAGTCCCGTCAAGAGCCTGTTCTTCAGCTTCATGGCCTGCTGGGGCAACAAGGGCGCATTTTTCATTTACATGATGGGCTGGGTGGGCGTGATGTTCATGCTGGTGCTGATCATGGGCCTGCTGGCCACGCTGCTCGGTGGTTCACAGGCGCTCAATCTGGTGGTCTATCCGGCCGGCTTGTTCATTGCCTCCATGTTCCACACCTCCATCTTCTTCACTGTCCGCGACAGCTTTGTCACGGATGATGGACCCGCGCTGCCTTCCCCCACCACCGGAGACGACACATGACCCAGCACATCCTGCAAGGCCGCAGCGAAGCCGAAGTGCTCTGGTTCCATCGCCGCGACACCCTCAAGGCCGCCGCGGCCTGGGTGGCCATGGGTGGCATGCCTGCCGCCATGGCACAGCAGCGCAGCAACGTGGTGGACTTTGTGGGCGACATCCTGCTCAACGGACGGCGCATGTTGCCGCAGCAAACGGTGCAGACCGGCGATGAAATTCTCACGGGCCCGGCGTCACGCCTGGTGTTCGTGATCGGCAACGCCGCGTTTCATGTGCGGCAGAACTCGCGCCTCACGGTGGAGCGCGGCAGCACCATCAACACCGTGAGCCTGCTGCGCCTGCTCAACGGCGCCCTGGTGAGCGTGTTCGGGCGCAGCCGCAGCCGTGCCATCGTCACTCCCACGCTCACGGCCGGTATTCGGGGCACGGGTGTGTACACCGAAGTCATGGCCGACCAAGGTGGGCGCACCTATTTCTGCAACTGCTATGGGCTGGTGAATCTGGTCGCTGGCGAAAACCGGGCGGTTTCCGAAGCCAGCTACCACCAGTCGTTCTGGGGTGAGGTCGAGCCGAAGAACGGCCGCTTGCTCACCCCCGCCAATGCCATCAACCACACCGACGAAGAACTGGAGTTTCTCGCCGGCCTGATCGGGCAACGCACCGCGTGGCAGATTGCCGGGCGCACCGGCGTGAAGGACGGCCGGGGTTACATGGACGAACAACCGCCGGAAGCGCATCCCGCCATGCCCAGGTAAGACAAAGCGCGCCTTGCACCCTGCACGGGGCAAGGCGCGCCCGTTGAGGGCCATGCCTTCAATCTGTCACATGGCCTTAACGCGTGTGTCATGCAACACCTCGAACATGGCGTTTTTCAACGACGCCTCAAGGCAAGCATGCGCGACCAAACCCCACAAGACATCCAAGCCACGGACTTCAACGAAGAAGATTCCAACACCTCAACCAACCCGCACTTCAGGCAGGTGCTCGATGCCCGCCTGAGCCGCCGCAGCCTGCTGCGTGGCGCGGCCGGTGCCGCTGGTGCGGGTGTTCTGGGCGCATCGGCCCTGAGTGGCTGTGCCACCGCCGGCGGGGCAACCGGCACCACCGGCCCGGCCCTCACCAGCCTGGGCTTCAAGCCCGTGGCCAAGAGCCTGGCCGACAAGGTGATCGTGCCCGAGGGCTACACCGCCCAGATCATCTACGCGCTGGGTGACCCACTGGTTGCCGGCGTGCCGGCCTTCAAGAACGATGGCACCGACACCGCTTTCGACCAGCGGGCGGGCGACCACCACGACGGCATGGAGTGGTTCGGTCTGGACGCTTCAGGCAAGCCTTCGAACAGCTTCAACAGCCGCGGCATCCTGGCCGTGAACCACGAAGCCACCACCGACGAAAAGCTCAGCTCTTTCTTCATCCACGCCAACGGCGGTGCGTCCACCCTGCCCCGCCCGGCGTCGGAAGTTGACAAGGAACTGGCCATTCACGGCCTGTCTTTCGTTGAAGTCCAGAGCAGCGGCAAGCAATGGGCCTACAAGGCCAGCTCGCCGTTCAACCGTCGCGTCACCAGCATGACCACGGCCGCCATTCATGGCCCGGCGCGCGGCAGCGAACACCTGGTCACGAAGTTCAGCAACGACGCCACCCAATGCCGGGGCACGCTCAACAACTGCGGCACAGGCAAAACCCCCTGGGGCACCTTTGTCTCGGGCGAAGAAAACTGGTACGGCTACTTCTTCCGTGACGCAAAGGACGACGACGCGCGCAAGAAAGACAAGCAGGTCCAGGCGCTCAACCGCTATGGCCGCAAAGCCGGCGCGGCCAGCCGCCACGGCTGGGAAAGCGCCGGCCCGCAGGACCAGTACGTGCGCTGGAACAACAGTGCCCACGCCGCCAGCGCCAAGGCCGACTACCGCAACGAGATGAACACCTTCGGCTATGTGGTCGAGATGGATGCCTACGACACCCAGGCCCCCATGCGCAAGCGCACCGGGCTGGGCCGCTTCGCCCACGAGAGCGTGGCCTTCGCAAAGCCGCAGGCCGGCCAGCCCATCGTCTGCTACATGGGTGACGACGCGCGCGGCGAGTACATCTACAAGTTCGTGTCTGATGCCAAGTGGGACCCGAAAGACGCCAGCCCGGCCAACCGCCTTGCCGCAGGAGACAAATACCTCGACAAGGGCACGCTGTTCGTTGCGCGCTTCAAGGGTGATGGCAGCGGTGAGTGGGTCGAACTGTCGATGAAGAACCCGGTGATCGCCAACAGCTCCTACTTCGAGTTCAAGAGCGATGCCGACGTTGCCATCTTCACCCGCCTGGCGGCCGACGCCGTGAGCGCCACCAAGATGGACCGCCCCGAGTGGGGAGGTGTGCACCCCATCACGGGCGAGGTCTACATCACCCTGACCAACAACAGCAGCCGCACCGCTGCCACCACCGACGCTGTGAACCCCCGCGTCTACACCGACATGAAGGGCAGCACGGAACAGAAAGGCAACGTGCATGGCCACATCGTTCGCATGGCCGACGCCTCGCCCGCCGGCGCGGCGTTCAAGTGGGACATCTACGTCTTCGGCGCAGAGGCCGACGCCGACAAGTCCACCGTGAACCTGTCGAACCTGACCGACGAGAACGACATGTCGGCACCGGACGGCCTGGTCTTCAGCCCGGCCACCGGCATCTGCTGGATCCAGACCGACGACGGCGCCTACACCGACAAGACCAACTGCATGATGCTGGCCGCCATCCCGGGCAAGCTCGGCGACGGTGGCGCACGCACGGTCAAACACGGCGACAAGACAGTCACTACCTACGCAGGCAAGACCCCGACGCCCACCACGCTGGCGCGCTTTCTGGTCGGCCCCAGGGGCTGCGAGATCACCGGCTGGTGCGAGACGCCCGACGGCCGAGCGATGTTCGTGAACATCCAGCACCCGGGTGAAGGCACGGCCATGGCCGATGTGAACGACCCAGCCAAGTACCAGAGCCAGTGGCCTACCAACGCCGGCTACGGCGCCGGCAAGCGTCCACGCTCGGCCACCATCGTGATCACCAAAAACGACGGCGGCGTTCTGGGCACCTGATCGGCCCTGCCCGCCATCAAACGCCCGGTTTCGGGCGCGATGCCAGTCAGTTCACGCTGACTGGCTTTTTTGCTTTTTTGCTTTTTTGCTTTTTTGCTTTTTTGCTTTTTTGCTTTTTTGCTTTTTTGCTTTTTTGCTTTTTTGCTTTTTTGCTTTTTTGCTTTGGTGCTTTGGTGCTTTGGCGAGCATCTTTAATGCCTCAAAAAAAAAGCCCGGCAGATGGTCTGCCGGGCCCAATTTCTATGGCAACTGTCAGCGAAAGCGGATCAAAGGCCGATCACGCGCCCGTCTTTGCGGGTGATCACGATGGTGGCTGAGCGCGGGCGACCCGCCGTGCCATAGCCCTGGTTGGCTGGCCATTCGCTTTCCAGGTCAAAGGCACTGGCCGCACCCAGCGCGGGAGTGCCTTCGCCGGGATGCTGGATGTTCACAAACATGGCTTTGCCGTCTGGGGATTCGGTCACACCGGTGATTTCACAGCCAGCAGGCCCCACCAGGAAACGGCGCAGCCGCGCTTCACCCAGTAACGCACCCATGAAGGTTTTCTGCGTACCGGTCACCGAGCCAATACGGTTCTGAGCCGTAACCGGTCCACCGTCACCCACCTCGCCGGGGATGGCGGCCAGCATCATGCAGTGGGATTCGTCGGTCATGGCACCGTCGTCGGTCTGGATCCAGCAGATGCCACTGGCCGGACTGAACCACAGGCCATCCGGTGAAGAAAACGCGTTCTTGTCGGTCAGCTTGGAGAGGTTGGCGTCGCCAGCATCTTCCTCCGCACCGAACAGGAAGATGTCCCAGGTGAATTTCGTGGCAGAAGCCAGCGATCGGTCCTCCTTGAAGCGGATGATGTGGCCGTTGGGATTGCCTGTTCCCCTGCGTCCGTCGATGTCCTCGTAAGCGCGCGGATTGGCCGCATCCACCGTCGTGGGCGAACGAAGCGAGGCCGCGTTGTTGGTGAGGGTGATGTAGACCTCGCCATTCTTCGGGTTGACAGCGCCCCATTCCGGGCGGTCCATCTTGGTGGCACCCACCGCGTCGGCCGCATGCCGGGCGTTGACCAGCACGTCGGCCTGGTTGGCAAACGGGTAAGCGGCATAGCCGCTGATGCGGGGATCCTTGATGCTGAGTTCCAGCCACTCGCCGGTGCCATCGGCATGGAACTTGGCCGCAAAGAGCTGGCCCTCGTTGAGGTACTTGTCGCCGGCCGCAAGACCACGGCCTTCGTCGGCAGGCGTCCACTTGGCCGCGCTCACAAACTTGTAGATGTACTCGTTGCGCGAATCGCAGCCCATGTAGAAGGCGAGCGGTTTGCCTGGCTGGGGGATGCTGCACACTGCACCCTCATGCGCAAAACGGCCCATGGCAACGCGCTTGACGGGTGTCGATTTCGGGTCAAGCGGATCCATTTCCACGATATAGCCGAAGGTGTTGGGTTCGTTGCGGAAGTCTTCCGCCGCGTTGGCGCCCCAGGCAGCCACGTTCCAGCGTGTGAACCGGTCGTCGCTGTCCGACGGCGTGTACCAGCCTTGCGTGGAGGCGGAGGTGGCGGCTTCGGCGATCGGCGTGCGGGCCACGCCATAGCGGGCGCGCGAGGCGCTGAGCTTGGTATCGATGGGGTTGGAGCCTTTGGGCATCTGGAAATAGGCGGCCCAGTTTTCCTCACAAGTCAGGTAGGTGCCCCAGGGCGTCTTGCCATGACCGCAGTTGTTCAGCGTGCCGCGGCTGGTGGCACCGGTGGGGTCGAATTGAGTGACCAGCAGGGCCTGGATGTCTTTCAGATGCGCGGCCGGGCCGGCGATCTTCATGGGCGATTGCGCGGTCACGCGGCGGTTGTAAGTGGAGTCGAGCTTGTAGCTCCAGGTCGAGCCCTTCTTGGTGAGTTCCACCACCGAGACGCCGTGGTGGTTGATTTCCTTGAGCACTTCCAACTCGGGGCGCTCACCCAGGTCCCAGCCACCAAACTGGCTGAACTTCTTGCCGTCCTGGCCACCCGAAGTCTGACCCCGGGGGTGGAAAAAGTGCGCGTCGGCCGAGCTTTCGTGGTTGACGCACAGCACCGCACGGTCGGTTTCTTTGGTGGTGAAACGGCCTTTGCGGTCGATGTAGAAGATGTCCATGCCGTCGTGGTGATCACCCACGCGACGCGACCAGTCGTCAGCCTCTGCGCCGGCGTTGCTGTAGGGCGTGAGGTTCTTGTCCAGGCGGTCGCCGGTGGCGTGCAGCACCTGGTAGGTGTAGCCGGCGGGCAGCACCACGTTGTCCAGCAGGCTCTTGCCCACCGAGTCGAAACCCAGCGCTTTGCCGTCGGGTGGGCCGTCATCGTCGCCACCGCCGCAGGCCGCCAGAAAGGGCACGGTGGACAAGGCGGCCAGGCCAATACCGCCACGGATCAGGTTGCGGCGCGCCGGGTTTTGCAGCGTGCTTTCGATGATGTCCTGGAAGTGCGGATTGTTTGAGGTGTTGCAGACGACGTCGTCATCGGGGTGTGACATGTGGGGCTCCTGGGAGTGTCGGTAGAAAGTGTTCGAGTGACCAGCCAGATTCGCCGGCTGGTGTGCAAATCGTCACGTTTGCACATGACAGGCGCATGAATTCGACCTCACTTCAATGACATGAAACCGGGCACAAAGGGGTCATTCGCCGAGACCCACGCAACGCCCTGTCCAGGCCTTGTTTGCCGTGCGGCTCGCTATCTTTCGTGGATCAACGCTGCGTCGCCAAGCCCGATCTGCCCACGCTGGCGCGACATGGTCTCCAGAAACACGCCCTCCACCTGAGCCGCAATCTGTGCCCAGTCGAGCTGCGCCACATGGGTTCGTGCGTGCAGCCTGGCGTCGGTCAGCCGGTGCGGTTGCTGCGCCAGCTCCCGCGCCTGCGCGGCGAAGGTGTCGGTCCCGGTGCCATCCACCAGCCAGCCGCTGCGATCATGCAGCACCCAGTCGCAAGCGGCGGCGGTGTTGAAGGCCAGCACCGGCAGGCCGCTGGCCAGCGCTTCCAGCGTCACGTTGCCAAAGGTCTCGGTCAGACTGGGAAACAGCAGCAGATCAGCCGAGGCGTAGTAGCCGGCCAGCTCATCGTGCCCGCGGGAACCCGCAAAAATGGCTTCCGGGCAGCGTTGCTGCAAGGCGGCTTGCTGGGGCCCGCTGCCGACGAACACAAGCTTGACATCCGCATGGTTCGCTCGCATGGCATCAAAGGCGGCCATCGCGGCATCCAGGTTCTTCTCAGCCGCCAGCCGCCCCACCACCAGCAGCACCACGCTGCGCTCGTTGGCGCCCCACTGGCTGCGCAAGGCGTCGCTGCGCTGGTCGGGCCGGAACAGCGCGGTATCCACGCCGCGCGCCACCACCCGCAGATTCTGGAAGCCGTTGCTCAGCAACTCGGCGCACAGCGCACGAGTGGGCACCATGGTGCAGTGGCTGAGGTTGTGGAACTTGCGCAGGTAGGCCACGATGGGCTTGCGCAGCCAGCCCACGCCATAGTGCTGGCTGTAGGCATGGAAGTTGGTGCGAAAGTCGGTGGATACCGGCAGCCGCAGGCGCAGGGCCGCTTGCAGTGCCGACCAGCCCAACGGGCCTTCGGTGGCAATGTGCACCAGATCGGGCCTGTGCACGGCCCAGGCCGACAACAGCGCTTTCTTCGCGGGCAAGCCCATCTTGAGCTGCGGGTAGCTGGGAATAGGCATGCCCCGCATCAGCACCTCTTCAAATCCGATGTCGCTCTGGGCCAGATCCACACCGGTCTGGCGGGGCCGCACCAGCTGCACCTGGTGGTTGCGTGCACACAGGCCATTCACAAGGCGCGCCAGTGTCAAGGCCACGCCATTGACCTCGGGTGGCCAGGTTTCGGTGACAACTGAAAGCCGCAGCGAAGGGCGCCCGGCGGGAAAGTCCTGCACCACGATGTGCTGTGAAGCCACTTCTTGCATGCAGCGATCTTCCCTGGGCTGCGCAACAAACTGATGACAGACGCCTGTTTTGTGGCCATGTTGTGCCAGTTGCGTGACAAGGGGGTTTTGTCACGGCGATTTCACGCAAGACGAAGACGATGGCGCGTGGTCATTGACCGCTTTCTCTGGTTCCATTCCTATCAGGAGATGAAGTGAAAGACTTTTTGCGCACCCTCGAAGTCCAGCGCTGGGACGATCACCGTTACTACCACCACAGCCGCATCAACCAGACGTTGCATCTCATCAGCGCAATCAGCTTCGTGGTGGCCTATGCGCTGCTGTGGACCGACCCGGTGCTGGCGGCGCTGATTGCCTGGCTGGTGTCCATGACCAGCCGCCAGGCAGGCCACTTCTTCTTTGAACCCAAGGGCTACGACGTGGTGAACCAGGCCACCCACGAACACAAGGAAGAAATCAAGGTGGGTTACAACCTGCGGCGCAAAGTGGTACTGATGGCGCTGTGGGCCGGCACGCCGCTGCTGGTATGGTTGGCGCCTGGCGTGTTCGGCCTGTTCCCGCCACCGGCAGACGCTGAGGCCTTCATCCGCCAGGTAGGCACGCTGTGGCTGGCCCTGGGCGTGGGCGGCCTGCTGTTTCGCACCGTGCACCTGTTTTTCCTTCAGGACGTGCAGACCGGTTTGGTGTGGATGACCAAGATCCTGACCGACCCGTTCCATGACATCAAGCTGTATCACAAGGCCCCGCTGCACCTGCTGCGTGGTCAGTTGATCGACCCCGGCATCGGTCATCGCCACTGAGTCATGTTCACCCCTGCCCCGCGGCGGCAGGGGCATCGCCCCTCATTGCTCAAGCCTTCTTTTGCTGACGCCCGAAACGCACCGCCAGCATCTCCCGGAACACGCTCTTGCGGATCGACTGGTGGGTCTGAGCACCCTGCCACCACCAGCCATGGGCATGCATGTCTTTTCCAGCTGCCACAAAGCGCCGCAGTACCTCGTCAAAGTCGGCGTCGGTGAAATGCAGGCCGAAAATCAGGCGCCCGGTGCCCACCCAGCTCAATGCGATGCCATGCCAGCGCAGGTAGTACTGGTACATCCAGTGGTAGCGGCCTGGCGTGGTGTACATCAGTGTCCAGATGCTTTGCAGGTTCGCGGCGCGCACCGGCAGGCCTTGCGCTTGCATGGTGTCGTTGAAACGCTGTGCACGCGCTGCCCATTTCGCATCCTGGTCTTCATACAGCGCGAGAATGGCAGACGACTCCAGGCGTTTCAGAAACGCCAGCATGCCGCCCATCACATAGGGGTGCGCATTGAAGGTGCCGCGAGCGAAACACACATCGGCTGGGCGCTCAGGCCGGTAGCGCTGCATCAGTTCGCGCTTGCCGCAGACCACGCCCGCCGGGTAGCCTCCGGCCAGCGTCTTGCCGTAGGTGACCATGTCGGCGCGCACACCGAAGTATTCTTGCGCGCCGCCCGGTGCCAGCCGGAAGCCCAGGAACACCTCGTCAAAGATCAGCACGATGCCGCGTTCGGTGCACACCTCGCGCAGTTGCTTCAACCAGGCTGTGTACGCCGTGCGGTCGTAGGCCGCCGTGCGGCTGCCATCGACCAGTGTCGAGTCCCCAGGCGCATTGCGGTTGGGGTGCAGGGCCTGCAGCGGGTTGACCAGCACGCAGGCGATGTCGCGCCGGGTGCGCAGCACCTGCAGGCTTTTCTCGTCCATGTCCTTGAGGGTGTAGGTTTCGCGTGGCGGCATCGGGTTGCCGGGGCCGGGCTGCACGTCTTCCCACCAGCCGTGATACGCACCGCAGAAGCGCACCAGATGTTTGCGTCGCGTGTGGTAGCGAGCCAGACGCACCGCCTGCATCACCGCTTCGGTGCCCGACATGTGGAACGACACCTGGTCGTGCCCCGAAATCGTCTTCAGGCGCGTCACCACCTCGGCCACACACGGGTGGTAGGCACCCAGCACAGGTCCCAGAGGCTCGGCCATTGCCGCGCCTTCGGCCATGCAGGCCTTGTAGAAATCCACGCCAAACACATTCACACCGTACGAGCCAGTGAGGTCGATCAGCTGGTTGCCATCGAGGTCCGTCACCGTCTTCCCTTCGGCCGATTGCACGAAGGCGCCGACCCGCAGCCGCTGGCTGGCGATGGGACTGAACTGGAACGGCACGCGGTAGGCGCTGGTGAACTGCAGATCGGCCAGACCTTCGCGGGCCTGGGCGGTCAGCGCCAGGCTGCTGGCGTATCGCTGGGCAAAGCCAGCCTCCAGCATTTCAAACCCCACGCGGCGCCGCTGTACCACGGCATTGGGGGCGCTGTCGCAGTTGAAGAAGCGGGCCTCATCAAAGGCGTAGCCGGGCATCCAGCGCGCCAGCCGTTTGGCCATGAGCGAATGCCCGGCCAGCGAACGGTGCTTGGCGCGCGAAAGCTCAATGCGTCGTTTGATGCGGGGCAAGGCCAGCGCCAGCGCCCCCGCAGGCAATACGTAGGAGAAAACAGGCATGGTCGATGACTCCGCTATTTCAACAAGTCCTCATTTCTATTTCAGCCACATGTCATCACCATGAATCTGCGCCACTCGCTGCAACGCATCGTCCTGAACGAAGACCTCAATTTCCTGCTGACCAACCGGGTACCGCGCATCGGTCTCACGCACTTCATGGGCTGGTGGAGCCGCATCCGCCACCCCTGGGTGCGCAAGCTGTCCATGGTGGCCTGGACCACCTTCACCGATCTGGACCTGAGCGACGCCAAAAAGACCCGCTTCGACAGCCTGCACGACTGCTTCACCCGCGAGCTCAAGCCGGGCGCCCGAACCGTCGATGCACGACCTGATGTGCTGACCAGTCCCAGCGACGGCATCGTGGGTGCGCACGGCCTCATTGAAGACGGCGGCGCCGGCAAGGGCCCGCAGGTGTTACAGGCCAAGGGCTTTCCGTACCACCTGAGCGACCTGCTGGGCGATGACGACCGGGCCAAGGCCCTGGCCCAGTCGCTGGTGGGTGGCAGCTATGTCACCCTTCGCCTCACGTCAAGCATGTACCACCGCTTTCACGCGCCGTGTGACGCGCGGCTTGAACATGTGACCTACATCAGCGGCGACACGTGGAACGTCAACCCGATTGCGCTGAAACGGGTGGAGCGCCTGTTCTGCAAGAACGAACGCGCGGTGCTGCACCTGCGCATGCCCACCCGCGAACGCCTGGTACTCGTACCGGTGGCGGCCATTCTGGTGGCCAGCATGCGCCTGCGCGCGCTCGACGTGCCGCTGAACCTGCGTTATCGGGGACCCAATGAGTTGCCTTGTGACGCTGCCTACGCCAAAGGTGAGGAAATGGGATGGTTTGAACACGGCTCCACCATCATCGTGCTCGCGCCGCCGGGCTACGCCATCGCCCCTGGCACAGACATCGGCACCGTCCTGCGCATGGGGCAACCCTTGCTGCTACCCGATCGGCCATCCTCCAGGGACACACCACCGGCACCGTCTGGCGGCTGAAGGGGCGCAGACGCGGGCGAAGGGGTCTTTCGTCACAGAACTGTCACGAAATACGGCGTCTCGTTGCCTATGCTTGCGCGGTTGGCTTGGCTTGGCCCGGCCAAGGGCAAGTCTGTCCCCTTTTTTGTCTACTGCACAGGAGAACCCATGCTCGCACTGAAGAAGACCCGAAAGCTCATCGAATCCGATCCCGACCTACCATCCGCACAGATCCTGTCATCGCTGGTGGTGTCGCTGGAGTCGAACCAGCCGTTTCAACTGGCGACGCTGTACCAGCTGGACTACGAGAGCTTCCGCTTGGCGCTGGATGTGCTTGCCGAATGGCGGCTGGACCGCTACTACAGCAGCAAGGTGCGCCTGTTGGACGTGTCGGTCCACGCAGAGCAACTCCGCGCCGATACCGGCGACATACCGTTGCGCCAGGCCGCCTGAGCCGAGCTGACCTGCTCTCTCACGCTCAGGGGATGGGGGTCAGCTTGGCCACGCTGAGTGCGAGCCACTTCACGCCATGCCGGGTGAAACTGACCTGGGCGCGCGCATCGGCACCCGCACCCTCAATGGCCAGCACCTTGCCCTCGCCGAACTTGTTGTGGAACACCGCCTGGCCCGCGCGGATGTCGGTGCCCCGGTCGGGTTCGGGCGCGGTCTGGCCCAGGCCTTTGGGATCGCCCTTTTCATTGAAGCCGGGCGACCAGGCTGGTTGCAACACAGGAGGTGCGCCGAAGCTGCGGCGGCCGTTCTGCCACTGCCCGCCACCACCACCGGCACCGCTAGGTACTCCCCAGGCGGGTTGCTGCGGCGTGAGCCATTTCAGGCAAGCCTCAGGCAGTTCATCAAAGAAGCGGCTCTTCATGTTGTAGCGCGTCTGACCATGCAGCATGCGGGTCTGCGAGTGGCTCAGGTACAGCCGCTTGCGGGCACGTGTGATGGCCACGTACATCAGGCGCCGCTCTTCTTCCAGGCCGTCGCGGTCGCTCATGGAATTCTCGTGCGGGAACAGGCCCTCTTCCATGCCGGTGATGAACACGCAGTCGAACTCCAGGCCCTTGGCGGCGTGCACCGTCATCAGCTGCACGGCATCCTGCCCGGCCTGCGCCTGGTTGTCGCCAGACTCCAATGCAGCGTGGGTCAGAAAGGCTGCCAGCGGGCTCATGGTTTCGCCTGTGTCGGCATCGGGCGCCAGGGGTTCGTCCAGCACCGGGAGCGAAGCGTCAAACCCCTGGCTGGCCGGGCTCTGCGTGAGCGGCTGCCCTGAGGCGTCCACCGTGCGTGCCACGGCGTCCCGGCCAAAGCCTTCGATGCCGACAAAGCTCTTGGCGGCACTCACCAGTTCTTCCAGGTTCTCGACCCGATCCTGCCCTTCCCGCTCGGCCCGGTAGTGATCCACCAGGCCACTGTGGTCGATCACCAGTTCGATGATCTCGGAGAGTGTCATGCCTTCTGAGCGCTCGCGCAGCACATCCAGCTTGGCCACGAAAGCCCCGATGGCCACGCCGGCACGGCCCGTGACCGCACTCACGGCGTCGTGCAGCGAACAGCCCGCGCTGCGCGCCACGTCCTGCAGCTGTTCGATGCTGCGCGCGCCGATGCCGCGTGGCGGAAAATTCACCACCCGCAAAAAACTGGTGTCGTCGTTCGGGTTCTCCAGCAGGCGCAGGTAGGCCAGCGCGTGCTTGATTTCGGCCCGCTCAAAGAAGCGCAGGCCGCCATACACGCGGTACGGCAAGCCGGCATTGAAGAGCGCGGTTTCCACCACGCGGCTTTGGGCGTTGCTGCGGTAGAGCACGGCCATTTCGGCCTTTGGCACGTCTTTGCGGGCGAGCTGCTTCATCTCATCCACCATCCACTGCGCTTCCGCGAAGTCGCTGGTGGCTTCAAACACGCGCACCGGCTCACCGGCACCCGCGTCGGTGCGCAGGTTCTTGCCCAGCCGGTGGCTGTTGTGGCTGATCAGTTCGTTGGCCGAATCCAGGATGTTGCTGCAGCTGCGGTAGTTCTGCTCCAGCTTGATCTGGTGGCGCACATTGAACTCGCGCACGAAGTCGGCCATGTTGCCCACGCGCGCGCCGCGAAACGCGTAGATGCTTTGGTCGTCGTCGCCCACCGCAAACACCGCGTTGCCGGCTGGCGTGAGCCCTTCGAGTGGTGGCGTGCTGAACATCTTGATCCAGGCGTATTGAAGCCGGTTGGTGTCCTGGAACTCGTCGATCAGGATGTGGCGGAAGCGCCGCTGGTAGTGCTCGCGCACCGGGTCGTTGTCGCGCAGCACCTCAAAGCTGCGTAGCATCAGCTCACCAAAGTCCACCACGCCTTCGCGCTGGCACTGCTCTTCGTACAGTGCGTAGAGTTCCACCTTCTTGCGCGCTTCTTCATCGCGCGCCACCACGTCGCCGGGGCGCTGGCCGTCTTCCTTGCAGCCGCTGATGAAGTACTGGATCTGCTTGGGCGGATAGCGCTCGTCGTCCACATTGAACTGCTTGCACAGGCGCTTAATGGCCGACAGCTGGTCCTGGGTGTCCAGGATCTGAAAGGTCTGCGGCAGGTTGGCCAGTTTGTGGTGCGCACGCAGAAAGCGGTTGCACAGACCATGGAAGGTGCCGATCCACATGCCACGCACATTGATGGGCAGCATGCTGGAGAGCCGGGTCATCATCTCTTTGGCGGCCTTGTTGGTGAAGGTCACCGCCAGAATGCCACCCGGCGTGACCTGCCCGGTCTGCAGCAGCCAGGCAATGCGGGTGGTGAGCACTCGGGTTTTGCCTGAACCGGCACCGGCCAGAATCAAGGCGTGCTCAGGCGGCAAGGTGACGGCAGCCCCCTGTTCGGTGTTCAGGCCCGCGAGCAGCGGGGATGGGGCAACGTGATCTTCAAACAGCATCCGGCGATTGTAGGAAGCCTCGGTGCAGCAGCAGGCTATATGGTCAGCCATATGGCGACCATAAGAGGCGACAGCCTGCAAAGTCGCCCCAAAACCGCTCGGGGCGCCTAGAATCAGTCACCGGGCCCAAGATTCTTGCGCCCGGTTTTTTTGTGCCCTGCGCACAGAACCGGCCAAGCCAAGCGCTCTCCCTGTTCAACAACAGTTTTCTGGAGCTCTTGCTATGGAAATTTTTGACTACGACAACATCCTGCTGCTGCCACGCAAATGCCGCGTGCAGAGCCGTTCGGAATGCGACGCCAGCGTGGAGCTGGGTGGGCGCACATTCCGCCTTCCCGTGGTGCCGGCCAACATGAAGACGGTGGTGGACGAATCCATCAGTCTGTGGCTCGCGCAGAACGGCTATTTCTACGTGATGCACCGCTTCGATCTGGACAACGTGCAGTTCGTGCGTGATATGCATGAAAAAGGGGTCTTTGCTTCGATTTCGCTGGGTGTCAAGGCCGCCGACCGTGCCACCGTGGACACCCTGGCCGCCGAGGGACTGCTGCCCGAGTACATCACCATCGACATCGCACACGGCCATGCCGACAGCGTGCGCGACATGATCGGTTACATCAAATCGAAGCTGCCCGCCAGCTTCGTGATCGCCGGCAACGTGGCCACGCCTGAGGCCGTGATCGACCTGGAGAACTGGGGCGCTGACGCCACCAAGGTGGGCGTGGGGCCGGGCAAGGTCTGCATCACCAAGCTCAAGACCGGCTTTGGCACGGGCGGCTGGCAGCTCAGCGCGCTCAAGTGGTGTGCCCGCGTGGCCACCAAACCCATCATTGCCGACGGCGGCATCCGCAGCCATGGCGACATCGCCAAGAGCGTGCGCTTTGGCGCCAGCATGGTCATGATCGGCTCGCTGTTCGCCGGCCACGAAGAGTCGCCGGGCAAGACGGTCGAGGTCGACGGTGTGCTTTACAAGGAGTACTACGGCTCGGCCAGCGACTTCAACAAGGGCGAGTACAAGCACGTGGAAGGCAAGCGCATTCTGGAACCCATCAAGGGCAAGCTGGCAGAGACGCTGGTGGAGATGGAGCAGGACGTGCAAAGCTCCATCAGCTACGCTGGCGGCACCAAACTCATGGACGTGCGCAAGGTGAACTACGTGATCCTGGGCGGCGACAACGCAGGGGAACACCTGTTCATGTAGAGAGACTGGCCCACCCCCGCCGCGCTTCGCGCGACCCCTTCAAGGGGGCGATACCTTGGACCGGCAAAGCCGGATCTTCGGTATCCATGGACGAAGGCATTTCGCGCCGGAAAGGCTTTGAATCACTTCCGGGAGGCGATACCTTGGACCGGCGAAGCCGGATCCTCGGTATCCCTGGATGAAGGCACTTCGCTCCGGAAATGGGCCTACGCGCTCAACAACTGTTTGGCAAGTTGGTTCAGCCTGTGTTGCGGCTGAACCAGCGCTTCGAGCACGCTGAAGTGGTTCAGGCCCGGCAGAGCTTCGGCCACGGGCACCACATGCGGCCCCCAGACCTGCTGGATGAGCTGGTTCTGGCGAAGAAACTCGCTGCTCTCGTTCCCCCCGGCGACGCTGAACAGCGCGCCGCGTCCTTCCTTTAGAGTGGGCGCCGGCAGCAGGGCCGGACTGGCCTTCCTGACTTGCGCCGGGGTCAGACGCAGTGAATCGCGCAGGAAGGGGGTGTGCCGAAGGGGTTCGAGGTCGTACAGGCCGGAGATCGACAGCGCGTTTCTGACCAGCGCATCCGGCAGATCAGCACCCACCGCAGGCCACTGGCAGGCCAGCAGCATGGCGGCAAGATGCCCGCCGGCCGAATGGCCGATCACCGTGATGCGCTCCGGATCACCTCCATGCACCCCGATGTGGCGGTAAACCCAGGCCAGGGCACGAACCATCTGCAGCGTGATGTCTGGAATGGTGACCGCCGGGCACAAGGCGTAGTTGGGCATCACCACACAGACGCCCTGCTTCACGAACGCCGGCGCCAGAAACGAATGATCCGATTTGTCCAGGCTGCGCCAGTAGCCCCCATGGATGAAAACCACCACCGGCGCGGGCGCACGCCCAGGAACGCGCGCGGCGGGAAAGATGTCCAGCATCTCACCCGTGCCGTGGCCGTACTGCACATCGAGTATGGCCGTGGTGCTGCGACGCGCCTGCTCGGATGCGGCAGCCCACTCGGCAAAGTGCCGCCCGTGCTCGGGCACCAAGGCCCGGTTGTTGTATTGGCCGTCCAGCCAGGTCGGATTTTTCAGTTGCGGCGAAGTCATCGACGGCATTGTGCACGCAGGCGGCATGTACAAGGTGCCAAACGCTCGCGTGACAGACCATTCAGGATGCGGTATTCTGCATACAGTATTCAATACAAACCTTTATGGTCGCCCAATTGCTCAAACTTGAAACCTCGCCAGATCTGGCCGATCAGGTCTATCGCGTGCTGCTCGATGCCATCAGCGCGGGTTCGCTCAAGCCCGGCCAGCGCATCACACAGGAAGAACTGGCCGATCAACTGGCTGTGTCGCGTCAGCCCATCACCCAGGCTCTGAAGTTGCTCAAAAAAGACGGCTTTGTGCATGACGCGCCCATCACCGGTGGCCAAGCCGGCCGCAGCCGTGGACTGCAGGTCGCGCCTCTGGATGCGCACTGGATCGCACAGGTCTACGAAGTGCGAAGCGCACTCGACGCGCTGGCGACCCGGCTGGCCGCATCGCGAGGCACCGTCATGGATCCGGCGCTGATCGCCAACGGGCGAGCGGCCGTGAAGCGCGACGACATCAAGGCCATGATCGACGCTGACCTCGCCTTTCACACCGCGCTCTACCGCGCCGCCGGCAATCCGCTCATCGAACAGAGTGCGCTCCTGCATTGGCACCACATCCGCCGGGCAATGGGTGAGGCGCTGCAGTCCGACTTGCTGCGCGAGCCTGTCTGGGACGAACACGAGGCCATTGCCAACGCCGTGAACGGGGGCGACGCTGAACGGGCAGAACAACTGATGCAGCACCACTGCAGCCGCGCCAGCACCAACCTGGGCGCACAAATGGACTCCAACGCCAAATCGATCGGCGAAGGCATGGCCGTCACCTTACCACTCCGTGGTTCTCAGCTGCCTCGGTAGTTGAGCCACTTCCATGCGGTTTCCGGGCTGACCCGGGAACCGCATTTTTTTCCCGTGTTCGGTCCGGAGCACCACAATGCCCTGGTCTCCAGACCCGCCATTGCACAACTCAAAGTGAACATCGCCGTCCCCTCCGTTTCGCTTCTACCCGAGTCAACCCCGACGCCCGATCCATTGCCAAGTATGGCCGTGCTGGGCATCGGCACCATGGGCATGACGGTTGCCCGCCGCCTGCGAGCGGCGGGTGTGAGCATCACCGCCTGGAACCGCACGCGCTTAAAAGCCGCCCCATTGACCTCGCTGGATGTGCACGTGGTCAGTCAACCAGCCGAAGCGGTGGCCCGGGCCGACATCATCTTCCTGCTGCTGACCGACGGCGCAGCGGTCGAGGAGGTGCTTTTCCATCAAGGCGCCATCAACGGCTTGCGACCGGGCAGTCTCGTCGTCGACATGTCGTCCATTTCGCCCCGGCAGGCGAAGGACCACGCCGCCCGGTTGAACGCTCTGGGTGTGCACCACCTCGACGCCCCGCTGTCCGGGGGGGCCGCAGGCGCCGAACAGGGCACACTGGCCATCATGGTGGGAGGCAAGCCTGCCGACTTTGCACGGGCGCGCCCGCTGTTTGACCTGCTGGGCCGAGCCACCCATGTGGGCAACCATGGTGCCGGCCAACTGGCCAAACTGGCGAACCAGATGATCGTCGGCATCACCATCGGTGCTGTGGCTGAAGCCCTGCTGCTGTGCCAGCGCGGCGGGGCCGACATGTCCAGGGTCAAGGAGGCGATCACCGGGGGTTTCGCCGACAGCCGCATCCTCCAGGTGCACGGGCAACGCATGATCGACCGCGACTTCACCAGACACGGTGCGGTCGCGCTCCAGCTCAACGACTTGCGCAATGCCTTGTCCACCAGCCGGGAAATCGGGTTCGAAGCTCCCATCACCCAACTGCTTGAACAGCTCTTTGCCCAGACCGCCGACCACGGACTGGCCGAACTCGACCATTCGGCCCTGTTTGTCGAACTGGCCAGCCGCAACGGCATGACCTGAGGATAGGCTCTCACCGGCAAAGGTAGACAACGCTTCGACTCTCAGCCCTCATTCACCGGGCATATATCATTGGCAGGTTTGCTCGATCCGACCCATAGAACGTTATCTTGACGACTTCCCCATCACCGGCGCATCACGCCGAATACCGCCCCGACATCGACGGGATGCGGGCAATTGCAGTCACAGCCGTAGTCATTCACCACGCGTTTCCCCACCTCTTGCCAGGTGGCTTCGTGGGCGTAGACATTTTCTTTGTGCTCTCTGGCTACCTGATCAGCACGATCATCCTGCGCAGCCTGGTCGATGGGCATTTCACCTTTTCTGACTTCTACATTCGCCGGGTCAAGCGGATCTTTCCTGCGCTGTTGCTGGTATTGATTTTCACGGCAGCGATGGGTTGGCAACGCCTGATTCCATCGGACTACGCCGAGCTGGGCAAGCACCTTCTGGGTGGTGCCGCCTTCATCTCCAATTTCCTGCTGTGGCAGGAGGCTGGATACTTCGATTCAGAGTCGCTGAGCAAACCCTTGCTGCACCTGTGGTCCTTGGCCATTGAGGAACAGTTTTACCTGCTCTGGCCATTGTGTCTGTATCTGCTGCACCGCTGGCGGCTCTCGGCGATCCGCAGCATCGCCCTGATTCTGCTGGTCTCGTTTTTTGTCAATCTCGCTCTCGTGTCGGACCATCCCGTCGCTGCGTTCTACAACCCGGCAGCGCGGGTCTGGGAGTTGATGTTGGGTGCTCTCCTGGCTGCCATCCAGCTTCATCCTGCTGGATGGCGCGGACTGCTCGGCCTCCCTGCAACGCAAAAACAGGCCCCCGAGCAGGCTGCGGCCTGGATGGCCTGGGCGGGCGCGCTATTGCTCGGCCTTGGACTGGCGCTGCTGCACCCGCAGCGCGCTTTCCCTGGCGCCTGGGCGCTGCTGCCCACGCTGGGCACCGTGTTGCTGATAGCGGCGGGGCCAAACAGCCTGATCAACCGTACACTGCTGGCCAGTCGTCCCATGGTCTGGGTCGGACTCATCAGCTACCCGCTCTATCTCTGGCACTGGCCACTGCTCACCTTCGCGCACCTGCGCGCGGGAGACACCCCAGCCTGGACCACCCAGCTGACCTGGGTGGCGGTGGCGATACTGCTGGCCTGGCTGACCTACCAGTTGGTGGAGAAACCGGTGCGCTTTGGCCGGTTCAACCGTCGTGCCTTGATCGCAGCGCTGTGCACAGCCATGCTGGGTGCTGCGGCAGCCGGCACCACCATCCACCAAAAGAAGGGATTTGACGAGCGCTTCCCCCCTTCGGTCAGGGAATTGATGACCCGTGGTGGCAAAAAGGCGGTCATTCAGGGATGGCGAGACGGCGACTGCATGCTCGATTTCCGGGTGCCCGCATCGAACTACAAAGACTTCTGCATCGAGCAGAAGAGGCCCCTGATCTTCCTCTGGGGTGACTCTCACGCTGGATCCCTCTACCCCGGCTTCAAGGCGCTGCAAGAGAGTGGCCGCTACGACTTCGGTATCGGCGAACGCACTGGCGCCATCTGCCCCCCTGTGCTGGGCATCGAGCCCCGCCCCTTGTGCAAGAGCCTGAACGACAACGCCATCGAAGCCATACGCCAAGCCAAGCCCGACGTCGTGGTGCTCTATGCCTGGTGGCACCACCCGCGTTACGACCTGAAGAATCTCGAAGCCACCGTTGCCGCGATCAAAGCCGCGGGCGTGCCCCGCATCATCATGCTGGGCGCGGTGCCATATTGGCAAGGACCTTTGCCCCGCATCCTGCTGGATGCCTGGAAAAAAGGCCCGGTGACCCAGCCCCCGCCCCTGCGACTCAAAGCCCAACTGGACCCCAAGCTGGAAAGCATCACCCAGCAGATGCGGGCACGCGCTGAGGCCATGGGCATCGAATTCGTCTCAGGTCTGGACTATTTCTGTAACCGCAATGGCTGTCTGACACGCCTGAATCAGGATGCGGTCGAACCCTTGAGTTACGACTACGGACACTTGGCGCCCGATGCTGTTCGCTACTACATCGAGCAACTGGCTCCATTGATCTTCAGGACGCGCTGAACGCGCGCCCCCTCGTCCGACCGCCCTTGCCGGGTTGCCCATCGGAAGCGACCACGGTCCAGGCCGGCCTTGCTTCAAAACGTGGCACTTGGGATGCGGCGAGCTCGTGGGAACACGCGGTGTGCAAATGACTCGCACCTCTTACACCACAGCAGCGGGGCCACCTGCTTTCCCTACCTTGAATTCCGCACCGGCTTCCACGCCACCAAGCTTGCACGCCAACTACCGGGCCGACATTGACGGCCTGAGGGCGATTGCGGTGGTGGCGGTGGTGATCCACCATGCGTTTCCCGAGCTGCTGCCCGGTGGCTTCGTGGGCGTGGACGTCTTCTTCGTCATCTCCGGCTACCTCATCAGCACCATCATCCTGCAGGGTCTGCAGCGCGGGCGCTTCAGCTTCGCCGGGTTTTATGTGCGCCGCGTCAAACGCATCTTCCCCGCCTTGCTACTGGTGCTGGCCACCACCATGGTCATGGACTGGTTCCAGCTCATTCCCACCGACTACGCCGAACTGGGCAAACACTTGCTCGGTGGCGCCACCTTTGTCTCCAACTTCCTGCTCTGGCAAGAGGCCGGCTACTTCGACACAGAGTCCCACAGCAAGCCGCTGCTGCACCTGTGGTCGCTCGCCATCGAGGAGCAGTTCTACCTGCTGTGGCCGCTGGCCCTGTACCTGCTGCACCGCTGGCGCCTGTCGGCCATGCGCAGCATCGCCGTGATCCTGGTGCTGTCGTTCGCGGTGAACCTGGCTTTGGTATGGGAGCACCCCACGGCCGCCTTCTTCAACCCGGCCGCTCGTGTCTGGGAGCTGATGCTGGGGGCTTTGCTCGCTGCGGTGCACCTGCATCCTGCCGGCTGGCGGGGCTTGCTGGGGCGCATCGCGTCGGTTGAAAACCCAACACCCTCATTGACCGCGCCCGTGATGGCATGGTCCGGTGCGCTGCTGCTGGTGCTGGGCTTCGCCCTGGTCAACCCGGAGCGTGCCTTCCCCGGCGCCTGGGCGCTGCTGCCCACGCTGGGTACCGTGCTGCTGATTGCGACGGGGCCGCACACCCGCCTGAACCGCACCCTGCTGGCCAACAGGCCCATGGTCTGGGTCGGGCTCATCAGCTACCCGCTCTACCTCTGGCACTGGCCCTTGCTCACCTTCGCGCACCTGCGCGCAGGGGAAACACCGGTCTGGACCACCCAACTGGCCTGGGTAGCCCTGAGTGTGCTGCTGGCCTGGCTGACCTACCGGCTGATCGAGAAGCCGGTGCGCTTCGGCCCGTTCAACCCCCGCGCCATCAGCGCTGCCCTGTGCACCGCCATGGTGGGCGTGGCCGTTGCGGGCACCACCATTCAACAACGTGAAGGCTTCGAGGAACGTTACCCCCAGACGGTGCGGGAGCTGTTGACACGCAGCGGCCTGAAAGCCGTGACGCAGGGCTGGCGCCTCAAGGACTGCATGCTTGAATTTGAGCACCCGGCCTCCGACTACAAGGATTTCTGTATCGAAGAGAAGCGACCCTTGGTCTTCCTCTGGGGCGATTCGCACGCGGGCTCGTTGTACCCGGGCTTCAAGGCGTTGCAGGACGGCGGCCAATACGACTTCGGTATTGGCGAGCGAAGCAGCGCCGGCTGCCCTCCTGTGCTCGGGCCAGAGGCACGCCCGCTGTGCGGGAGCCTAAACGACAACGCCATCGAAGCCATTCGCCAGTCAAAACCCGATGTGGTCCTGCTCTACGCCATCTGGCACCATCCGCGCTACGACATCAGCACACTCGAAGCCACGGTGGACGAGATCAAGCGCGCCGGCGTGCCGCGCGTCGTCCTGCTCGGTGCCGTGCCCTACTGGGACACGAGCCTGCCCCGTGTCCTGATCAGCGAATGGGAGAAAGGCCCCGTCACCCGGCCTCCTCCCCTGCGCCTCAACAGGCGCCTGGACCCAAGGGTCGACGAGATGGCCCAGCAGCTGCGGGCACGCGCAGAGGCCATGGGCATCGAATTCATCTCCGGCATGGACTACTTCTGCAACAAAGGGGGTTGTCTGACGCGCTTGCATGCCGGCGCCACCGAACCCTTGTCCTACGACTACGGTCACCTGGCGCCGGCTGCAGTGCGCTATTTCGCCGAACAACTGGCGCTCAAGATCTTGCCTGCTCGCTGACTCACCTGCGTCAGTGCCTGATCCAGACGAAAAAAAACCAGACCCGAAGGCCTGGCTTTTAGCGATTGAAGCCGGATCAGCGCGGGTTGCGGCGGGCAACCGGGCGAGCCGGGCCACCTTCGCTGCGACGCGGCTGGAAATCACCTCGCATGGCACCGCGCTCGGCGTTGCCACGGTCGCTGAACCCACCGCGATCGCCTGCACCTGCGGGCCTGTCGCTGCGGCCGAAGCTGGAGAAGCCACCTGGCTTGCCACCGGCGCGGGCCGGGGCACGGTCACCGAAACCACGACCAGCGGACGGACGCGTGTCAGGGCGGTAGCCGCCTTGTTCGCCGCGGTTGTCACCCCGGTTGTCGAAGCGGCCCTCCGGGCGCTGTGGCTCGGCACGTCCTTCGAAGCGCGGATCAAAGCGCGCGTCAGGGCGGCGGAACTCGGTGCGCGGTGCTTCAGCGCGGCCTTCCGGACGACCTTCAAAACGCGGGCCACGGGCGGGGCCACGGCGGTCGGCGAAGCGGTCGTTGGAGCCACCAAAGCGGTCACCACCACGCGCTGGCGGGCGGCCACGGCCGAAGGTGTCGGCCTGCGGCGCGCGCTGGCGCGGCTCCAGGCCGGGCACGGTTTCCACGTTGATGCGTTGGCGGGTATAGCCTTCGATGTCGGCGATCTTGCGGCGATCGCGCAGCTCTGCGAAGGTCACTGCCAGGCCATCGCGGCCGGCACGGCCGGTGCGGCCGATGCGGTGGGTGTAGTCCTCGGCCTTCATCGGCAGGCCGAAGTTGAACACGTGGGTGATGGTGGGCACGTCAATGCCACGGGCCGCCACATCGGTGGCCACCAGAATCTGCACCTGGCCGGCACGCAGAGCCATCAGACGGCGATTGCGGATGCCCTGGCTCAGAGCGCCATGCAGGGCCACGGCCGCAAAGTTGGACTGTTGCAGGTCGGTGGCCAGGCCGTCGCATTCAATCTGCGTGCTGCAGAAAACAATGGCCTGGTTGATGCTGGTGTCGCGCAGCCAGTGATCGAGCAGCTTGCGCTTGTGGTCGGCGTTGTCGGCCCAGAACAGCACCTGCTTGATGTTGGCGTGTTGCTCCTGCGGCGAATCGATCTGCACCTTTTGCACGTGCTTGCCACCGTCGTGCATCACGCGCATGGCGAGCTGCTGGATGCGCGGCGCGAACGTGGCGCTGAACATCATGGTCTGGCGGCGCTGGCTGGTGAGCTCGTTGACTTCGGCCAGGTCGTCGGCAAATCCGAGGTCCAGCATGCGGTCGGCTTCGTCCACCACCAGGAACTGCACCTTGTCGAGCTTGAGCTGCTGCGAGCGCTGCAGGTCCAGCAGGCGGCCAGGCGTGGCCACCACCAGATCAGCGTTTTGTAGGCGAGCGATCTGCAACTGGTAAGGCATGCCGCCCACCACGTTGGCGATGCGCAGGCCACGGCAGTGGCGAACCAGGTCAATGGCGTCGTTGGCGACCTGTTGGGCCAGTTCGCGGGTGGGGCACAGAATCAGGGCGCCGGGGGTGGCGGCCTTGAAGTTGCGCGAACTGGTGGGGTCCTTGCGCTTGGGCGCCTTGGGAGGTGCTTCGCCGCGGGCAATCGCTTCGGCGGCCAAGCGCTCGCGCTCGGCGCGCTCATGGGCCTCGGCATCGGCACGCTGCTGCAGCAGGGTGTGCAGCACGGGCAGCAGGAAGGCGGCGGTCTTGCCGCTACCGGTCTGGCTGGAAACCATCAGATCGGCAAAACGCTGTTCGCCTTCGGCCAGCATGGCCTTGGGAATCACGTTGTTCTGCACGGCTGTGGGCTGCAGGTAGCCCAGGTCGGCACAGGCTTGCACCAGCTCGGGCGCCAGGCCAATCAGCTCGAAGCCGTTCGGGCCGGTGGGCACTTCCGGCTGGGCCATCTGGGAGGAGGAAATCTCTGCTTCGGTGTCGGCAGAGTTCATTTCGGGCGTGAAATCGCCGCGGGCTTCAAAAGAGTCGCTCATGTTCGTCCATGCGCAAAATACGCGCAATTGATCGAATGCAGACGCTGAATGGAATGCCGACCTCAGTGGGTGGCAGCTCCGGGGCGCTTGATCCGTTCGTGGTTACAAAACATCAACCATCAAACGATCAACGCGCCGTGGGTCACAAAGGATAACGCCGGGAGCGAAGGCCCCATCCGCTGTGCCGGGCAAAAAAAGCCTAGCGGGCTGCTGCGAACCGTTTCCGGCTGCGCGACAACCCCATGTTCGGGGGGCCTGGTGTGTGAGGCAGATGCACAAATCATCGCAGTTGCCTGCGAAGCCCATGATTATCACACACATTCAGGGAAAACCCTGGATTATTTCTGCCTTCAGCTCAGAATCGCTGAAACGATCTGGAACAGGATGGCAGCCAGCACTGCGGTGGCAGGCACCGTGATGATCCAAGCGGCCACGATGCGCATCACCACCGAACGTTTGACGATTTCCTTCTTGATCGCCTTCTTCAGCGCTTTTTGCTCCTTCTTCGCAAACACCGCACCTTCCGCACTTTCGCGCAGCTTGGCGCGCCGCTTCATGTCGGCCAGCATCTGCTTCTTCTCTTGCACCTCGGCCGCCTCGAAGCGGTGTAGATAAGCCTCGACTTCAGCGCGGTCGGCGCCCTGATGGCCGGCAAACACCACCGCTTCCATCTTGGCGTAATTCACCTTCAGCAGTTCCCGCAGAAAGCCCACACCAAACACGGCGCCGATGGTCACGTGGGTGGTGGACACCGGCATCCCAAGCTGGGAGGCCACGATCACCGTCAGCGTAGCGGCCATGGCGATGGAATACGCGCGCATGTTGTCCAACTCGGTGATCTCCTTGCCCACGGTGCGGATGAGCTTGGCCCCGTACAGCGCCAGGCCCACCGCCAGACCCAGCGCCCCGAGCACCATGATCCACAGTGGTGTGGCTGCCTTCGAGGCAATGGCCCCGCTCTTCACAGCCTCATAGATGGCGGCCAGCGGCCCAATGGCATTGGCCACGTCATTGGCACCGTGCGCAAAGCTCAGCAAGGCGGCGGAACAGATCAAAGGCCAGGTGAACAGACGGTTGACACCCTGCTTGCTGTTGTCCTGCCGAAGGGCCAGACGCCCCAGGGGTTTGTGAATGAACCACCACACCACAACGGCCACCCCTGCGCCAGCGAGCAAGGCCACCGGAAACGCCACCTTGACGATCTGCCCCAGCCCCTTGAGCAACATGTAGGTGGTGTAGGCCCACACCATGAGGCCAATCAGCACCGGCACCACGCGACCGGCGGCATCGGTCTTTTCGCTTCGGTACGTCACGCTGCGCTTGATAAGGTAGAGAAACCCCGCCGCCAAAGCACCGCCCATGAGGGGGGAAATCACCCAGCTCATCACGATGGCCCCAATGGTGTCCCAGTTCACCAGCCCCCAGCCACCGGCGGCAATGCCAGCGCCCATGACAGCCCCAATGATCGAATGCGTGGTGGACACCGGCGCCCCCACTGCAGTGGCCAGGTTGAGCCAGAGCGCGCCCGCCAGCAACGCGGCAAACATGACCCAGGCGAACGTGGTGGCGTCGCGGATCTGTGCCGGGTCGATGATGCCGCCCTTGATGGTGCCCACCACCTCGCCGCCAGCCACAATGGCCCCCAGCGCCTCAAACACCGCCGCGACCACAATCGCCCAGCCCATGGTCATGGCGCCAGAGCCCACCGACGGCCCCATGTTGTTGGCCACATCGTTGGCACCGATGTTCATGGCCATGTAGGCACCCACGCCGGCTGCGACGATCAGGAGCCACACCGCTGACGAGGTCAGGCCGACGGTCGATGCGCCCGTGAGCGACGCATACACGCCGACCATGACGAGGAAGAGTACCGCTGCACCCAGCTGCAAAGCTTCCTGGTGCCGGGTCACAAAACGCGAACGGGATTTTTTTGTCATGGGAAATTCACGAAAAGTTCATGATTTTGACATGCGGGTGCTGGCGACCTTTGAGCCAGAACACAGGTGCCTGAACGTCTGAGTCGTGCAGCGCAACTCAACGCAGAAAATGCGTGCGGTAGTGCTCGAGTTCGTCAATGGACTCGTGCACATCGGCCAGCGCCGTGTGCTTCTGCTGCTTCTTAAACGCGTCGTACACCTCGGGGCGCCAGCGTTTGGCCAGCTCCTTCAGGGTGCTCACGTCGAGGCAACGGTAGTGGAAGTAAGCCTCCAGCTTGGGCATGTACTTCACCAGAAATCGCCGGTCCTGGCTGATGGTGTTGCCACACATGGGCGAGCCATTTTTGGGCACGTACTTGCCAATGAACGCCAGCAGTTCGGCCTGCGCAGCCTCTTCATCCACCGTGCTGGCCTTGACCTTGTCGATCAGACCACTCCTGCCATGGGTGCCCTTGTTCCAGTTGTCCATGGCCGCCAGCAGCGCATCGCTCTGATGGATCACGAGCACTGGCCCTTCCACCCGGGGTGTGAGTTGCGGCCCCGTGATCACCACCGCAATTTCCAGCAGGCGCTCTTTTTCGGGGTCCAGACCGCTCATTTCGCAGTCGAGCCAGACCAGGTTCTGGTCGCTTTTTGTCAGGAGTGGGGAGGTACCGGCTTCGGCCGGAGGGCTTTCGGGTATGTGGACGCTGGTCATACTCTGATTCTCACCGATCTGCCGAACAGGCCCTTTCGACCGGCATGCCCGCTTCGACCACCGCCACCGCCCGTCTTCGATAGACTCACCCTCCATGGATTCTGCTTCCTTCACATTCACCGCCGTTTTCTGCGTCCTTCTGATGCTGGGTCTTGTCACGCGCCTGGTGCTGGCGAGCCGGCAGATCCGGCACGTGGCGCGTCACCGCGGTGCGGTCCCTGCCGCATTCGCACAAACCATCACGCCAGAAGCCCACCGCAAGGCCGCCGACTACACCATCACCAAGACCCGGTTCGGCATGCTGGAACTGGCGCTGGAGACAGCAGTGCTGCTTGCCTGGACCCTGCTGGGCGGGCTTGACTGGCTGAATGCGACCTTGCTGGCGGCGCTGGGTGGCGGCATGGTGCAGCAACTGGCGCTGCTGGCCGCGTTTGGGCTGATCGGGGGTCTGGTGTCAATGCCCATGGGCTGGTGGTCGACCTTCCGCATTGAGGAACGCTTCGGCTTCAACAAGATGACGCTCGCGCTGTGGCTAGGCGATCTGGTGAAGGGCACATTGGTGGCCGCCCTCATCGGCCTGCCGATCGCCGCCCTGATGCTCTGGCTCATGGGCGCTGCCGGCCCCCTCTGGTGGCTCTGGGCCTGGGGCGCGTGGATGGTGTTCAACTTGCTGCTGCTGGTGCTCTACCCCACCGTGATCGCACCGCTGTTCAACAAGTTCGAGCCTTTGAAGGACGAAGAACTGAAAGCGCGGGTGAACGCACTCATGCAGCGATGCGGCTTCGCGGCCAGCGGGCTTTTCGTGATGGATGGCAGCAAGCGCAGCGCGCACGCCAACGCCTATTTCACCGGCTTCGGTGCGGCCAAGCGGGTGGTTTTCTTCGACACCTTGCTGAAGCAACTCAGCCCACCGGAGATCGACGCGGTGCTGGCACACGAACTCGGCCACTACAAACGCCGTCACATCGTCAAGCGCATTGCCATGATGTTCGCGATCAGTCTTCTCGGTTTCGCTCTGCTGGGCTGGGCCTCGCAGCAGGCCTGGTTCTATACCGGCCTGGGTGTCACGCCTTCGCTGGATGCACCCAACGACGCGTTGGCGCTTCTGCTGTTCATGCTGGTGATCCCGCTTTTCACCTTCTTTTTGTCTCCCCTGACCGCGCAGCTCTCTCGCCGGCACGAGTTCGAGGCCGATGCCTACGCCGTGGCCCAGACCAGCGGCACCGACCTGGCCTCCGCCCTGCTCAAGCTCTACACGGACAACGCCAGCACCCTCACACCCGATCCTGTGTACGCGAAGTTCTACTACTCGCATCCGCCGGCCAGCGAGCGCCTGGCCAGACTGCGCGCCGCCTGAAATGAAACACCCCCGCAGCGCTTCGCGCTACCCCCTCCAGGGGGCGGCACTGGCCGTCCGGCAAAGCCGGCCCGGCGGCGCCCCGGACCGCACTGTTTCATGCATTGGGGTCGCACTCCGGCACCTGGGCTACTGAAATCCGATCTCATCATCACAATGCATCAAGTTCATCAGAACCGCCGCGCGCTCAGCGCGACCGAGCTCGTCACCCACCTGACCCAGCTCAATGGCGACAGTGCCCAGGGCTGGAAGCTGATGGACGGCGCGCTGGAGAAGGCGTTCGAATTCGCCAACTTCCATGAAACCATGGCCTTCGTCAACGCCGTGGCCTGGGTCGCTCACCGCGAAGACCATCACCCCGACCTCGCGCTGAGCTACGGGCGCTGCACGGTGCGCTTCAACACCCACGATGTGTATGGCATTTCGCGCAGCGATTTCCACTGCGCCGCCGCGGTGGACCAACTCATCAAGACCTGAATGAACACACCCATCTTCAGGGGGCCACTTTGAAGCCTCGCCACGCGCAGTCGACGGCCGATTCCGCGGAAAGCATGGAAGGTCTGGTGGTGGCGGCATTTGGGCGGCACTGCCTGGTCGAGAGTCCCGACGGCACGCGACGCATCTGCCACCCGCGTGGGAAAAAAAGCCAGGTGGTCGTGGGCGATCAGGTGCGGTGGCAACACACCGGGGACGAAGGCAGCATCGAGCGCGTCGAAGAGCGCCGCAACCTTTTCTACCGGCAGGACGAATTGCGCACCAAGTCCTTCGCTGCCAACCTGGACCAGGTGCTGGTGCTGGTCGCGGCCGACCCCGAGTTTTCTGAAACGCAGCTGGCCCGCGCCCTGATCGCGGCAGAAGCCGAGCGCATCGACGTGCTGATCGTGCTCAACAAGAGCGACCTGCAGCCAGCGTTTGACCGTGCCTGGGATCGACTGGCTCCTTACTGCCGCATGGGCTGCACGGTACTGCCGCTGCGACTCAAGGGCGACACGGCCGCAGGTTCGGAGGCCGGCATCGATGCACTTCTGGCAAAGCTGGCTGGCAAACGAACCCTGGTGCTGGGGCCATCAGGCGCTGGAAAAAGCACCCTGGTGAACCGGCTGGTGCCGCACGCCCAAGCCCTCACCGGTGAAATCTCAAAAGCCCTGAATTCAGGCAAACACACGACCACCAGCACCACTTGGTACTGGACCGACGCGGAACGCAAAACCGCGCTGATCGACTCCCCCGGGTTTCAGGAGTTCGGCCTCAACCACATTGAACCCATGCAGCTTGCGCAATACATGCCCGACCTGCGCGCCACACTCGGCCACTGCAAGTTCTACAACTGCACCCATCTGCACGAACCAGGCTGCTCGGTGATCACCCATGTGCAAGGCGGGCATTCCGGCTCTGAGCTGACCACCCCAGACACCCTGGCCATCAGCGAAAACCGCTACCGCATCTACCGCGACCTGTTTGACGAGCTTTCAAACAGGCGCACGTACTGACGCACATTGTTGGTCGGAGCGTGATTCGCATCTTGTGAAGGGACCCTTCCAGGGATACCGCCGGGCTGGCTTTGCCAGACGGCTGGTATCGCCCCCCTTCCAGGGGGGTGGCGCCGAAGGCGCCGCGGGGGGTAGCTAGCCTATCAAGCGCGCGAGCGTGAGCAAGGCCAGCAGCAGCATCCACAAGACCACGGTACGCCAGACCAGGCCGACCACGCCGCCCAGATGAGCCAGCTGTGGATCGGGTCGGAAGCTGCCATCCACCTGTGAAGCCAGCACCTCCTGCGGTGCCTGAGCAGCCAAGCGCACATTCAGCGCTCCCGCGGTGGCCGCCAGCACCACACCATCGCTGCCCGGTGCGTGGCGGGCAGCCTCGCTTCGCCAGTTCGCCACCGCCTCCTCAAAATTGCCCACCACCGCAAACCCCAGCGCGGTGGAGCGGGCAGGCACATAGTCAACCCATTGCCAGGCACGCGCCGCTGCCACCTGAAGCGCCACGCTCGGGGTGCCATCGACTCTCGCGCGCCAATTTCGCGACACATACTCTGCCAGACGGTACAGCACCGCGCCCACCGGCCCCAGGCCCAGCATCCAGAAGAAGACAAACGTAATCAATACCCCGAACACATGGCGATGCGCTGACACCACGGAGTGCTCGATCACCTGTCGCAACAATTCGGTGCGCGGCAGGCTGTGTGCGTCCACGCGCAACCAGTGGGCAAATTTCTCTCGGGCCGTCAGATCATCGCCACTTTCCAGTGCCTGGCGAATGTCACTGAAATGGTGGCTGAACTGGCGGAAACCCAAGGTGACATACAACACACCCACCAGCCACACAAAGCCCAGCAGCGGGTTGAGGGCATAAAGCCCCCAATGGGCCAGACCGGCCACCGCAGCAGGCACGCCCACCGCCAACAACCATGCCAGCCAGCCGTGGGCCGACTCTCCCGCATCGAGGTTGCGCCGCACCAGCCTCACCCACCAGCGCATGGCGCCATGCACCGGGTTGTCGTACGCCAACGGCCGCGCCTGCTCCAGCAGCAAGGCAATGAGGATGGCAAAGAAACTCATGGGTGCCATCATAGCGGCGGCACCCGAAGACTCAGGTGGAGAGCAGACGATAGAAGTTGCGCAGCATGCCCGCCGTGGCACCCCAGATGAAACGCTCGCTGGGGCCGTCCTGATAAGGCATCGAATACCACTCGCGCACCACACCCTCAAACTCGAACACGTGCCTGCGGTGATGGGCCGGGTCCATCAGGTAGGCCAACGGCACTTCAAACACGTCGGCCACTTCAAAGGGGTTCGGCTGCGGCAAGAAATCAGGCTGCACCAGCCCGACGACCGGCGTGATGACAAACGCGCTACCCGTGGTGTAGACCGGCAAGGTGCCCAGCACTTCAATGGCGTCTGCCGACAAACCTATCTCTTCATGCGCCTCTCGCAACGCGGTGGCCGTGGCATCGGCGTCCTCCGCATCCACCTTGCCGCCTGGCAAGGCGATCTGGCCCGAATGGGTGGACAAGTGCGTGGTGCGCTGCGTCAGGATCAAAGTGAGCCGGTCCCTCATGACCAAGGGCAGCAATACGGCCGCATGCGCCGTTTCGCGATTCATGAATTTCTGCTCGCGATGCACCTCCGGCGTCCACACCGGCGGGCTGGCGAACAGCTTGCGCAAACCTTCAGGTGTCATCCGGTCGGCATGGGCGGGGCGCAGACCATGGTCATCGTCCCGGACCAACACGGGCACGGCACGGGGATCAAACTGAGGCAGAAAACGGGTCATGGAAAGTGTGAGATCACCAAGCGACGCACTGATTCTGGCCCAACATCGCCCAACTGCGTCTTGGCAACGGGGAGCAGCCCTACCCACTGGCGGCGGAAAGGGATGTACCTAGAAAAAAGGCCGCTCCGAAGAGCGGCCTTTCAGCGAGGACACGGGGCCAATGGCCCGCGCATCACGCGCCCAGCTTTTCCTTGATGCGTGCCGACTTGCCGCTGCGATCGCGCAGGTAGTACAGCTTGGCGCGACGCACGTCGCCACGGCGCTTGACTTCGATCTTGGCAATACGGGGGCTGTACAGCGGGAAGGTGCGCTCGACGCCTTCGCCGTTGGAGATCTTGCGAACGATGAAGCTGGAGTTCAAGCCACGGTTGCGACGGGCAATCACCACGCCTTCGTAGGCCTGCACGCGCTTGCGGGTGCCTTCGACCACGTTCACGCTCACGATGACGGTGTCACCAGGGGCAAACGGGGGAATGTCTTTGTTCAAACGAGCAATTTCTTCTTGCTCAAGGGTCTGGATGAGGTTCATGGTTTCCTGATTCACGATCATGCCCGCGCTGCACTAAAGGCCACGAATCCGGCAGGGGCCCTGTCCAGTGGGTCCATGAAACATGGATTCCATTGCGGGCTGGCCCGGTCACGGCGGCCGGTCAGAGGATCGAAAAGCCTTTGATTATAACTATTTGCGGGAACGCAGAAAAGCCTCGTCCTGCTTGCTCAGTGCACCCCGGGCGCGTGCCTGGTCCAGAAGGTCCGGTCGCAGGCTCGCGGTGAGGGCCAGACTCTGTTCGCGGCGGTACCGCGCGATGCGCTCATGGTGGCCGCCCAGCAACACCTCGGGCGCCTGCATCGGGCCGTTGGGTCCGTGCCAGACCTCCGGACGGGTGTGATGCGGGCTGTCCAGCAAGCCATCGAGAGCGGGATTGAAACTGTCCTGCTGATGACTGCCTTCGTCGCTGAGCACACCTGGCTGCAGTCGGGCCACGGCATCGAGCAATGCCATGGCAGGAATCTCGCCACCTGAAAGCACGAAGTCGCCAAGGCTGATCTGGATGTCGACACAGGCCTCGACGAAGCGCTGGTCCACGCCCTCGTACCGGCCGCACACCAGCACGGCACCCTCGCCCTTCGCCCAGGATTCGACGCCCGAGTGTGAAAGGCGTTCGCCTGTGGGGGTGAACATCACCACCGGGGCCAGGTGGTCTGGCGGGTCGTCCCGGTCTGAACGAACCGCCTGCAGGCACCTCCAGAGAGGCTCGGCCATCATGACCATGCCAGGCCCACCTCCAAAAGGTCGGTCGTCCACCCGCCGGTACTGACCCTCGGCATGGTCCCTGAGGTTCCAGAGCCGCACGTCCACCAAGCCGCCCTCGAATGCCCGCCGGTTGATACCGCTCTTGAAGAAGGGTTCAAACAGCTCGGGAAACAGGGTGATGACGTCGAATCGCATGAGGGTATTGTCCCCCGGGGATTCAATAGTCTTTTTGCCAGTCGACGGTGATGCGACGAGCAGCCCGATCCACATCGTCCACGTAGGCCGCAACGAAAGGGATCATGCGTTCTGCCGTTTGCTCAACACCATCGATGGTGTCGGTGTATTCGAGCACCAGCACGGCGTTGGGGCCGGTCGACATGAGATCGCGCACCACGCCCATGTGCTCGCCTTCGCGATTGACCACGTCGAGGCCGATCAGGTCGACCCAGTAGTACTCGCCTTCGGGTGTGGGCGGGAACACGCTGCGGGGCACAAAGATGCGGACGCCCTTGAGCGCTTCGGCAGCGCTGCGGTCGTCCATGCCTTCAAATCGGGCAACCACGCCGTCCGCATGCATTTTGATGTCGGCCACGGTGACCGAAACGCTGCAGGAAAACGCCGAAAAGCCACGCGCGAAGCGGGCTTCGGGTGGCTGAAGAAACCATTGGGGGGAGGCAAACAGCGCCTGTGTGTCGGTGCTGTGGGGATGGATGCGCATCCATCCTTTGATGCCCCAGGCCTCCTGGATGCGCCCCAGTTCGACAGCATCGTCCGGAAGGACCGATGCGGTGAAGGGCGCGGGCAAAGGGCTGCTCACCAGAATTTCACCGGACGGAGCAGCCCGAGGATCAGGCTGCGGCCTTCTCGGCGTTCTGCTTGACCAGACGAGCCACGGTGTCGGACGGGGTGGCACCCACGCCGGTCCAGTAGGTCAGGCGGTCCATGGCGATACGCAGCGGCTCTTCACCACCGCGGGCCAGCGGGTTGTAGAAACCGATGCGCTCGATGAAGCGGCCATCACGGCGGTTGCGCTTGTCGGCAACGACGATGTTGTAGAACGGACGGGCTTTTGCACCGCCGCGGGAAAGTCGGATGACGACCATGATTTATCCTTCGGGTGGAGAGGTACCAAAATCGGTACTTCACCGGGTTCTTGCGGGATGCAACACATCCGACACAACAACCCGCTTGATTGCAGCGCTTGAGACACACGACTGACCACCCGGCCAGCGAAACGCCACAAAGCCTGCGATTATAGCCCGTGCGGCTGAAAACCAAACGCCGTCCGACCGAACTTCACCTGAACCACACCCATGCCGCTCATTCGTCCCAGCGTCGACGCCGATCTTGACGCCATCACCCGCATTTATGGTCACCACGTCCTGCACGGCACAGGCACCTTCGAAACCACCCCGCCAACCGCCCAAGACATGGCCTCCCGCCGGGCCGACGTGCTGTCCAAAGGCCTGCCCTGGCTGGTGATTGAAGAAAACGGTCAGGTGCTGGGGTTCGCCTACGGCAACTGGTTCAAGCCACGCCCCGCCTACCGTTTCTCGGTCGAAGACTCGATCTACATGGCGCCCCAATCGGCTGGCAAGGGCTGGGGGCGCGCCCTGCTGGCCGAGCTGATGGCGGCTTTCGAACGCGCCGGCGCCCGCAAGGTGATGGCCGTGATCGGCGATTCGGGCAATGCGGGCTCGATTGGCGTCCACAAAGCGCTGGGCTTTGAGCGCGTGGGCATCGTGCAGTCGTGCGGCTGGAAGTTCGACCGCTGGCTTGACATCGTGCTGATGCAAAAGAGCCTGGGGCCAGGCGACACCACCCCACCGACCGACACCGAAAGCCGGCAGTGAGCGCCGGTCGCAAGAACAAGACGCTGGCCGTCTGGCTCGCGTTGCTGGGTGGCACGCTCGGCCTGCACCGCTTCTATCTGCGTGGCCTGGGCGACTGGGTGGGCTGGCTGCACCCGGTGCCTGCCGCGCTGGGATGGTGGGGCGTAGACCGGGTGCTCAGCTACGGGCAGGACGACAAACTCTCCTGGGTGCTGATTCCGCTGCTGGGCGCTACAGTGGCGGCGAGTTGCCTGATGGCCATCGTGTACGCATTGACCGAACGCGAAAAATGGAACCAGCAGTTCAATCCCGCCAGTGCGCCTGATGCCCCCGCAGGCGGTACGAACTGGCTGACGATCGCCGCATTGGTGTTTTCCTTGTTGCTGGGTACGATCGCCCTCATGGGCAGCCTGGCCTTCGGATTCCAGCGTTACTTTGAATACCAGGTAGAAGAAGCACGCAAGATCAGCCAGCCGGACGCCGATTGAACGCCTGATCCGTCCCGCCACAGCAGCAGTTTTCTGGCGCCCCTGAAGAGGCGCATGCACGAACCACTGGAGGGGGATAAGAATGATCCTATGGGGCATTTTCTGGGGTGCGGTCGTCGGCGCGTTGACCAGCTACGACTTTTTCCAAGGCCTGGTGTACGGCGCCATGCTGGGGCTGGCTGCGGGGCTCACTCTGCGGCGAGCACTCAACAAGTGGCTTCAAGCCCAGCGCAAGCTATGGGAAACCGAAGCCGGCACCGCCCGTGACGCCACGCCCCCTGCGGCCCCGGCGCAGGCGCCAAGAGCTGCCAGCGCCCAGGACAACGAACGACGGTCGCCGCCACTGGAAGCCGAGCCACCTGCTCAACCGGATCTGGCACCGCTCCCCGCGATGGCGCCGCCCGAGGCAGCGGTTGCACCCACCTTGGCCACAGCCGAGCTGACAGATCCCGCCTGGCAAATCCCGGCTTCGCGCAAGCCCGCTACCGAAGTCTCGGCGCCAGCAAACCCAACCTACCCATCGCCTCTGGACGGCGCGTTCACAGCGGCCAAGGCCTGGTTGCTGGGCGGCAACACCATGCTTCGGGTCGGGCTGCTGATCCTGTTCATCGGACTGGCATTCCTGGCGCGGCAGGCCGCTCACATGGGTTTGCTGCCGGTGGAATTGCGCCTGGTTGCCATTGGTCTGGTGGGTGCGGCGTTGCTGGTGTTCGGCTTCCGCCAGCGCCTGGCCAAACCGGGGTTGTCGCTCACACTGCAGGGTGGCGGGGTGGCGGTGCTGTACCTCACCGTGTTTGCCGCGTTCAAGCTCTATGGGCTGATCGATCCCCTGCCGGCGTTTGGCCTGATGGTGATCATTTGCGCGTTGAGCTGTGCGCTCGCCTTGCTGCAAAACGCGCACAGTCTGGCGGTGGCTGCCTTCCTGGGTGGCTTTGCCACCCCCGTGTTGCTATCAACCGGCGGCGGCAGCCATGTGGCGCTGTTTGCCTACTACCTGCTGCTGAACCTGGCGATTCTTTTCATTGCCTACAAGCGCTCATGGCGCCTGCTGAACCTGGTGGGTTTTTTCTCAACCTTTGTGGTCGCCGGGCTGTGGGGGGTGCTGAGTTACCGCCCTGAACATTACGCCAGCGCGCAGCCCTTCCTGATCGCGTTTGTGCTGATCTTCATCGCGGCCTCGGTGCTGTACGCGCGCAACACGCCCACCCGGCTGGGCAATGCGGTGGACAGCACGCTGGTGTTCGGCACACCACTGATCGGCTTCGGCTTGCAGGCCGGGCTGGTGGCGTCGATCCCGTTCGGGCAGGCGTTTTCCGCGGTGGGGTTCGGCTTTGTTTACCTGACGCTGGCCTGGGCGCTCAAGCGCCGGGGCGGGGTTTCGTCACAGATGTTGATGGAGTGCTTTCTCGCACTGGGCGCGGGCTTCGCCACCTTGGCCGTGCCCTTGGCGCTGGACGCGCGCTGGGTCAGCGTGGTGTGGGCGCTTGAAGGCCTGGGCGCCTTCTGGGTGGGCATGCGACAAGCCCGCTGGATGCCCAGGGCCGCCGGGCTGTTGCTGGTGGCGGTGGCCGCCCTGCTGCACCTGAATGGGCTGGCCGCACGCGGGTCTGCGCACGCCCTGCTGAACCCCGCGTTGTGGCACGGTCTGGTGCTGGCACTGGCGATGCTGCTGATGGCCTGGTGGCTGCGCGCTGCGCCCCTGCCGCACAGCGGATCGCGCTGGGCGGAGGTGTTCGCCAGGCTGGAAAGTGGCCTGTCGGTACCGATGTTCCTGGTGGGCTTCGGCTACGCCTGTCTGGCCTGGCTGACCGAGACCACGCGACTGGGAACGGCCAACGGGCTGTCGATGCCGGTGTACGCCGAGGCGGTGCAGCCAGTGAGCACCATGCTCGGCTGGGTGGTTGCTGCAGCTGTGGCCCTCTGGCTCGGGCAGAAGAAACAGTGGCAGGTGGCCACCTGGCCCGCGCGCGCCATGCTGCCCGCGCTGCTGGTGGCCTGTCTCTGGCAAGGCGGTCAGGGTGCGCACGTCTTGCAGTGGCCGCTGTGGCTCATGTGGGGCATCGCGCTGACGCTGCATGTGTGGGCACTTCGGCGGCTCCATGCGCTGCACAGTGAAACCGTTGAGCCTGCGACGGACGCGCCTCGCTGGCTGCATGCACTGCACGCCGGCAGTGCATGGCTGGTCTGCCTGCAGCTGGCCGATGCCTTGTGGATGGCCATCGACGCAGCGAACCTGTGGCGCAGTTCGTGGGCCAGTGTGGTCTGGCTGCTCAGTGCCGTGACCGTGCTGGCCGGGCTGTGCCTGTGGGCCGGCCGCGCCCACAGGCCGGAGCATCGGGCGTTGCGCGGCTGGCCGCTGAATCCCTACGCGCCAGCGTACTACGCATGGGCTGCTGCGCCACTGGCGCTGCTGGTTTTCATCGGCGCACTGTGGCTGGCCTGGACCTCGCCGGGCGACACCCGTCCCCTGCCCTATGTGCCCCTGATCAACCCGGTGGAAATCGCGCTCGCTCTGTCGATGGTGGTCTTGCTGTTGTGGCGCAGAACCATGGTTGCCGCAGAGCCCCGACCACCACTGGCGCACTGGCTGGCAACGCCGCAAGCCCCGTTGGCGCTGGCCGCGCTGGGCTTTGTGGCGCTCAACACCGTCTGGCTGCGTGTGGCCCACCACTTCTTTGGTGTGCCCTGGCGCGCCGACGCCCTGTTTGAGAGTTTCGTGGTGCAGACCGGCTACGCCATTCTGTGGTCGCTGCTGGCCATGGCTCTGATGCTGATGGCCCACCGGCGCGCGCTTCGCCCGTGGTGGATGGCGGGTGCGGCACTGCAGGCCGTGGTGGTGGTGAAGCTGATGCTGATCGACCTGTCCAATGCCGGTGGCATGGAGCGCACCGTGGCCTTCATCGCGGTGGGTGTGTTGATGCTGCTGGTGGGCTACTTCGCCCCCTTGCCGCCCAAGGCAGACAGCCCCCCGGTGGCGAGCGACCCCACGACTGAGGTTCAGCCATGAAGGCGGCGGTGTGCCTGATGGTGCTGGCCGGCTACTGGAGCCACGCTCATGCCGACAAGCCCTCCGACTATGAGCGCCAGTGGCCAGTGACGGTGCAAAGTGGTGCCGGTCTGCAAAGGCTGGCCCTGCCCGCCCCTGTGTTGGCCACTTTGCGCCAGGCAGACCTGGCCGACCTGCGCATCTTCAACGCAGAGGGTCAGATGCTCAGCATGGCCCTGTCCCGCGCGCCGGATTTTCAGGCGCGGGAACGACAGCGCCACCAACGCCCCGTCTACCCGCTCATGGCCAGCGCCCAGGCACCCAGCACATCAGGCTGGACACTGCGCATTGAAGAGCAAAACCAGCGGGCGGTGCAAGTGGACGCCAGCGGGCAGGTAGTGCCGGTGGAAAACCGGGTGGAAGGGTATCTGGTCGATACGCGAAACATCGAGCACTCTGCGGTTGCACTGAACCTGGAAGGCGAATGGCCCGCCCACCAGATGCTCTCTCTGGAGATCAGCACCAGCAAAGACCTTCGAACCTGGACGCCCGTGGGCAGCGGCGTGCTCTACCGCAGCGAAACCGGCACCATGGGCACCGGCAGCGCCCTGAGCACCTCGCCCACCGCGTTGCGCGACAAGTACCTGCGCATCACCTGGCCACCCCAGAGCCCACCCCCACGCCTGACCCAGGTGGTGATCGAGACCGAACAACCGGGTCCGGCACCCGCAGCGCCCGTTCGCGCGCGACTGCAGACCGAAAAAATAGACGCTCACGAACGGCGCTTCACCCTGCCCTTTGCAAGCCGCTTGAGCGCCCTGGAGATCGAGCCCGAAAGACAGAACAGCTTGCTGCCGATCACGGTGTCGGGGCGGATGTCTGGAGCTGAACCGTGGTCACACCTGAGCAGCGGCGTGGTGTACCAGATCGAAGACCAGGGGCGAGCGGAAAAGAACACGGTGATTGGCTTGCCCGCCGCGCAGTACCGGGAGATCCGCATTGCAGCCGACGCCAGGGGCGCAGGCCTCGGCGACGATCCGGTCGTGCTGGCGCATTTTGCGCCTGTGCAGGTGGTTTTTCTCGCCAGTGGCGGGCCCCCATACATCCTCGCCGCAGGCAAAGTCAACGACAAGGCGGCCTACCTGCCGTTGAACACGCTCATCCCCAACCACAAGCCGCTGGACGAGCAGAAGCTGCCCATGGCTACGGTGGCATTGAGTGAGGCGGAAGCGAGCACGCCGGTCGTGCCATCCGGCACAGCCACGGCACCGTCCAGGCAAGCCCTGTGGCTGTGGGCCGTGTTGCTGAGCGCCGTGGCCGCATTGGCCGGCATGGTGTGGGTACTGCTGCGCAAGAAGTAAAGCACTACCCCCCGCGTCGCCTTCGGTGCCACCCCCCTGGGAGGGGGGCGACACCTTGGACCGGCGGAGCCGGATCTTCGGTGTCCCTGGATGAGGCACGTCGTTGCTCGACATTCTCGCTATTCCGGTGTTGCCTTGGTTGCCTCTCCCAAAAGGGGTAGTTCTCACCACCACGACATCACCAGCATCACCAGGCTCAAGGTGAGCAGCGCAGCAACGGTGGACACACCCATGCTGGCGGTGGTGGTTTCCTGTGCCACTTCGTAGCGCTGTGCGAACAGAAACACGTTGGCGCCGGTCGGCAGTGCGGCGGCCACCACCATCACCGTCAACGGCAGGCCGGTGATACCAAACGCCCAGGCGCTGACGCCGACCATCACGGGCAACACCAGGTTTTTGGACAGCGTGGCCCACAACGCCGACTGCCAGTGGCCGGTAAGCGGCGTTCGCGCCAGCGTGATACCCACCAGCACCAGCGCCAGTGGACCAAAGGCATTGCCCAGCAACTGCAGCGGGCGGTCGATCACCGTGGGCAAGCTCCACCCGGTCTGCGCAAACAGCAGGCCGCAAATGATGGGCAAAGGCACTGGATGGATCAGCGCGCTCTTGAAGGCGGACCAGGTGGTGGCCAGCAGGTGCGGCTGCTCGGCGCCGGCCTGGCGGTTCTCACGCGCCACCGCCAGTTCCAGCACCACGGTGGCGGTGGTCAGCAGCAACAGTGCATGCACCGACACCAGGGTGAGCAGCGTCACCAGACCGGCCTTGCCGTAAGCCAGCTCCACCAGCGTGATGCCGATCATCACCATGTTGGAAAACACGCCGGTGAGCGCCAGCACCACACTGCGGCGGTTGAAACCACGCCAACCGATCAGCACGGCCAGCAGCACACCGGCCGCCAGAAAGTAGGCCAGCAGCGGCCTGAGGTCCAGCTCTTCGAACCGCACCGCACTCATGGTGCGAAACAGCAATGCGGGAATCAGCAGCAGAAAGACCAGATTGGACAGGTCCTTGATGGCGGCATCGCGGATCCATTGCAGGCGCCCCGCCATGAAGCCCAGCGCAACAAGCAGAAAGACGGGGGTGAGGGATGCAACGACGGGGTGGGCAGAAAGATTCACCCGGCGATGTTAAGCCTGTCCACCTGGACGGGCCTTCGAGAGGGTTGATCCAGGGCTTGCAGCGAGCATCTGGCACGCTGGCGGCGACGCACTGCGCGCTACTTCACGCCGACCGCATCGGTGAAACGGTAGTAGAAGCCAAAAGGATCGCTTGGCAGGACGTGGAACGTGCCTTCGACCACCACGGCCCCCAGGCTGTATTTCACCGGCACCTTGGTGCGCACCTCCACCATGCTCTCAGGCCCGCCTGGCGTGCAGAAAGCACAGGTGAGCGGCACGGAAGACAGCAGGAAGTGGCGCTGTGTTTCACCCGGGTCCAGCGGCATCATGAATCCCTGAAGGCGCTGTTTCTTCTGGTGAAGCGCCTTCACCTCTGCCGAGTACACCGGCACGATGCGTTTCTTCTCGATGCGGGTGGTCACATCGGTCAGCACCGACCAGGCCAGCACGTCGTCGCGTTTGGGCAATGGTGCGAAAGGGCTGAGTGGGCTGTGAACCCCCGCCCCTTCCCCGCTGGGCAAAGCGACACCATGCTCGGGTGACACCGGTCCCCCGTTGCCGGGTGGCAGGGGCGAGCCAAGGGTCTGTGCATGCGCACCCCCCGCCAGGGCGGCACCCAGGCAGAGCACCCACAGGTGGCGGCGGCATGACCGATGAAAAGAGAAAAAAGAACGGGGCATCGCGATTGAGCTGTCAAGAAGGCACGTTTGCGGCACCGGCACCGCCGGTGCAAGGGTGCTCTCAGTGGGCGTGGCGCATGCCACAGTATTTGCCCAAAGCCAGACCCTTGCAAGCGGCCTGAAGTTCCGCCGTACAGACCTTCTCACCCTTGCCCGCTTCCAGGCATTTGGCGGCACCTTCGTGCGCCGCGGCCATGGCGCGGTGGCGCTGGATGTCCTCCTGCACCTCTTTATCGGAGTGTTGGGCCATGGCCACGGAGGCGAGCAAGGCGGTGGAAAGGATCAGGAGTGCTTTTTTCATGAAATGGACCTTGAATTCAAGAGTTGAGTGACATCGATGCGGTAGACGCTGGCGACCGGCAGACTCGCCGCCACCACCGCCACCCCCAGGGCCAGCAACGGCACCCACCCTTCGGCAGGAATCCATTGCCAACCCGAAATGGACAGCGACTGGCTGTCCATCAACCATTGGCCGATCAGGGCCACCAGGCCATGAGCTGCCAACAGACCCCCTGCACAGGCCAGCACCGCCAGCCACAGTGCTTCCAATAAAAGCAGCAGTGCCACCCGCTGAGGCGCCGCACCCAGCATGCGCAACATGGCCAGATCGTCGCGGCGCTCGCGCACCGCGTTCCACAGCGCAATGAACACCGACAAGCCCGCCACCACGAGCAGCACCACCGCCATCGCACGCAGCGCCTGGGTGCCCACACTCACCATGTGCAGCAAGCGGGTGATCTCGATCGCGGGCGCGGCCGCCTGCATCGAGGTGGACTGGTTCACAAACCGCGGGAAGCTCGCCGCCGCCAGCGGCGTCTTGTAGCGCAGCAGGGCCAGCGTGATTTCGCGGTCGGCCGCCAGGGCTTCGGCCAGTTCGGCCTTTTCGACCTCGTCCATGCCGTCACCTGCGTGCATGTCGTCGTGCACGTGCCAGACCGACTCGGTGGCGGTGAGGATCAACCTGTCCAGCACACAGCCACAGGGTGCCAACACGCCGTTCACGAGGTAAGGTGTGGCCTCATGCACCGCACCGCCGCTGCCCAGGCCGTGCGCACCTTCAAACGCCTGGCCCAGCTTCAGGCCGGTGTGGCGTGCCACCTGCGCGCCCAGCACCGCCTGCATGGGGGCAGTCCACAGCGCACCCTGCGCCAATTCCGCACCGTAGTGCTCGACATAGGCGTGGGTGGTGCCGACGATGCGGTAGCCCTGCAGGTTGTCGCCCAGGCTCAGGGGAATCAGCTGCGCCACCTGCGGGTGCTGCGCCAGCCGGTTGGCCTCGGTCAGGGAAATGTTGCCGGGCGGCACGTCAATGTGGAACACCCCCGACAGGATGAGCTGCATGGGACTGCCCTTGGCACCCACCACCACGTCGATCCCGGCCAGGTCGCGCTCGAAGGCCCGCTCGGCCTGGTCTTGCACGATGATCACAAAAGCCATGGACGCCAGAGCCAGGGACAGCAGAACCAGGTTCAGCGCAGTGGACAACGGGCGTGCCCAGAGGTAGCGCCAGGAAAGGCTGAACACGTTCACGGGTCCACCCCCTGCCGAAGCGGATCAAAGGGCAGTTCCTGTGCCTGTGGCAACGCCTGCCGCACCCTCGCGTCGTGCGTGGCAATGACCAACGTGGCGCCGGCATCATGGGCGGTCTGCGCCAGCAACGCCAGCGCTGACTGACCCGCAAGGTCGTCCAGGCTTGCGGTGGGTTCGTCGGCCAGGATGACCTGGGGCTGCATCAGCACGGCACGCGCCAGCGCCACACGCTGTGCCTGACCGCCAGAAAGCTGGTGAGGGCGCCGCCCGGCCAGTGCGGTGATGTCGAGCGAGGCCAGCGCATGTCGAATGGCCTCCCGGTCCACCGGCGCGCCGGCCGCAAAGTAGGCCAGCGCGAGGTTGTCCTGCACCGTGAGGGCGCCGCTCAGGTGCAGCTTCTGAGGCAGAAAGCCCACATGGTTTGCACGCCAGCGGTCGCGCTGGCCTGACGGCAAGGTGCCAACGGACTGGCCGGCCACCACCACCTCGCCCGCTGCCGGCGTGAGCAACCCGGCCACCAGCGCCAGCCAGGTGGACTTGCCGCTGCCTGAGGCGCCGCGCAGCAGCAGGTTGCCGCCTTGTGGCACCGTCACGTCACGAAAGCACAGCGGCGCATGGCCCGCGTAAGCGAACCGCAGATCGCGGGTCTGAATCACGCCACAGGTTCCTGTGCCGCCCCGGGCGCCACGCAAGAAGCACAGGTGCCATGAACCGCCAGATCCACACGGGCTCCCGCATGCCCCATCTGGGCGAGTGCCTGGAAGAGGTGGTGGGTGGCGGTGCGGGTGGGCTCGCTGGCTTCGAGCAGGGGGAACTGCCGGTGGCAGGCGTCACATTCAAATCGCGGGGCCACCTCGGGCGCGGCGTCGGTTGACAACGGCGCCAGGCTGAAGCGCCAGGTGCGTTGGTCGTCACTCTGGCGTTGCAACACACCACAACTGGCCAGCCGGTCCAGCAGCCGGTAGAGCGTGACGCGGTTGATGTCGAGGCCGCGCGCGTTCAGTGCGGCGAGCGATTGCGCATGCGTGAGTCCACCGGCCGGGCGCGCCAGGAACAGACCCAACACGGCACGCGTGGCCAGCGTGCGGCGCAGGCCAGCACCCTCCAGACGCGACTGGATCTCCGCCGGCACGGACACAGGTTCTTTCACGGTTCGCTGAGACACAGGCGTTCCTCGTATTAATGCAACTCTGTTGCGTTATGATTCCGCTATCGCAATTGAGTTGCAATATCTTAGCGCCAAAGCCACCGTGTCCGCCCTGCTCCTGAATCGCTCATGAATTCGACCGCCATCACGCTGCAGAACCTGACCCTGGGCTACGAGCACCACCCCGCCGTGCATCACCTTTCGATGGCGCTCCCCAGCGGTTCGCTGGTCGCCGTGGTCGGCCCCAACGGCGCGGGCAAATCCACGCTGATCAAGGCCTTGGCCGGCCAGCTTCGTCCGATCGAGGGCGAAGTGCATGGCCTGGTCCATCAGCGCGTGGCGTGGCTGCCGCAGCAGACCAGCGTGGACCGCAGCTTTCCGATCACCGTGCAGGACATGGTGCTGCTGGGCCTGTGGCACGCGGTGGGTGCGCTCGGCCAGTTCACGGCGGCGCACCGGCAAGCGTGTCATGAAGCCCTGGGTGCCGTCGGGCTGCATGGCTTTGAGCGCCGCAGCATCGACACGCTTTCGGGTGGGCAGATGCAGCGCGCGCTGTTCGCCCGGCTGATGTTGCAGGACGCGCCTGTGGTGCTGCTGGACGAGCCCTTTGCCGCGGTGGACCAACGCACCACCGATGACTTGCTGGCCCTGCTGCATCGGTGGCACGAACAGGGCAGGACCGTGGTGGCCGTGCTGCACGACCTTGCTCAGGTGCGCGCGCACTTCCCCCTCACCCTGCTGCTGGCACGCGAGCCCGTGGCCTGGGGTGCTACCGCCGACGTGCTCACCGAAGCCAACGGGCAACGCGCCCTTTGCATGCAGGAACCGTTCGATGAGCACGCGCCGGTTTGTGAAGGCACACACCAGCGCCCGTTCGCGCAGGCGGTGTCGGCATGACCGGGGCAGAGAGTTCGGTGCTGATGCACACGGCGCTGGGGTCCCAGGCGTGGCTGGGTCCGTTCGTCGAATTCGGCTTCATGCGCCATGCCTTGCTGGGCTGTGCGATGCTGGCGGTGAGCGCGGCGCCGGTGGGTGTGTTTCTCATGCTGCGCCGCATGAGCCTCACCGGCGACGCCATGGCGCACGCCATCCTGCCGGGCGCGGCCATCGGCTACCTGATCGCGGGCCTGTCGCTGGGTGCGATGACCGTGGGCGGCGTCGTGGCCGGGCTGGTGGTGGCCGTGGGCTCAGGCCTGGTGGCCCGCAACACGGTGCTGCGCGAAGACAGCAGCCTGGCCGCTCTTTATCTGCTTTCGCTGGCCCTCGGGGTGTTGATTGTGTCCACCCGCGGCAACAGCGTGGATCTGCTGCACGTGCTGTTCGGCTCGGTGCTGGCGCTGGACAACGCAGCGCTGGGCCTGCTGGGCGGCATATCGCTGGTCACGCTGGTCACCCTGCGGGTGCTGTATCGGCCACTGGTGCTCGAGTGCCTGGACCCGGGGTTTCTGCGCGGCACCAGCCGCTGGAGCCCAGTGGCGCATTACGGCTTTCTGGCCTTGCTGGTTATCAACCTGGTGGCGGGCTTTCACGCGCTGGGCACCTTGATGTCGGTGGGCATGATGGTTTTGCCGTCAGCCACGGCGCGCTTCTGGGTGCGCTGCATCGGCCCGCTGCTGCTGACCGCCGTGATGCTCGCGCTGCTGGCTTGCGTCGCGGGCCTGCTCATCTCCTACCACGCCGACTGGCCCACCGGGCCGGTGATCGTGCTCAGCCTGGGCGCGGCCTACCTGTTTTCCATGGTGTTCGCACCGCACGGGCTGCTGCGCCACCAGCGTCCCGCTTCCCTCCACCTCAAAGCCTGAACGACAGACCGCCATGTTTCACACGACACCAATCCCCGTCACCCCTCGCCGCCGTTTTCTGGGCGCCCTGGCCCTCCTGGGCATGGTCACCTGGACCCAAGGCGCGCTGGCACAGGCGGCCACCCAGCCAAGCATCAAGGCCGTGGCCAGCTTCAGCATCCTGGGCGACCTGGTGCGCCAGGTGGGCGGCGATCGTGTGGCGCTGGATGTGCTGGTAGGTCCCGGCAGCGACGCCCATGTGTTCCAGCCAACGCCTGCACAGGCGCGTCTGGTCGGCCAGGCCCAGGTGGTGTTCTCTGTGGGCCTGGGGTTTGAGGGCTGGATGAACCGCCTGCTCAAGACCGCAGGCTACAAAGGCCAGCAAGTGGTCGTGAGCAAAGGCATCAAGCCCCTCAAGGAAGGCGCGCACGAGAACCGCAAAACGGGCCACCAACACGGTCACGATCATGGTGAAACCGACCCGCACGCCTGGCAGAACGTGCACAACGCCAAGGTGTTCGTGAAGAACATCGCCGACGGTCTGTGCAAGGCCGACGCAACCGGTTGCGATCACTACCGCGGCAACGCAAGCGCCTACACGGCACAGCTTGAGGCGCTGGATGCCGAAATCCGCGCCGCCTGGGCGACGATTCCGCTGGCGCAGCGCAAGGTCATCACCAGCCACGACGCCTTCGGCTACTACGCCCACGCCTACGGCGTGAAATTCCTCGCGCCCCAGGGCGTGAGCACCGAAAGCGAAGCCTCCGCCAAGGGCGTGGCGCAACTGGTGCGCCAGATCAAGCAGGAGCAGATCAAGGCCCTGTTTGTTGAAAACATTTCAGACCCGCGCCTGATCGAGCAGATCGGTCGTGAAACGGGTGTAAAGCCTGCTGGCGAGTTGTATTCCGACTCGCTCTCCGACGCCAACGGTCCTGCGCCCACCTACCTGGCCATGATGAAGCTCAACACCTCCGCTCTCACGCAAGCCGTGCAGGGGCAGTGATCGGCGACACACACCAATGTCCTGCAACCTGGGTCTCATCCGGCCAACCAGATTTCTTCTTGTTTCTTCTGAACTGATTGCATGCCAACAGACAAAGCCCCACTGAAGCCTTTCGCCTGGGCTCCCGCCCTGCTCACCGGCTCTGACCGCCGCCGTTTCCTCGGCCTGGCAGCAAGCACAGCGCTGCTGCCCGTCAGTCTCCCCATCCTGGCGCAGTCAGGGAATGCGCGCATCCTCAAAGTGGTGGCACCCTGGGAGGTGATGAACCTTGACCCGTCGAAGACGGGCCATGTGTTTCAGCGCCTGGAAGTGGCCGAAACGCTCGTTGACGTCAATGAACAAGGCCTGCTCGCACCTGGGCTGGCTCAAAGCTGGCAGCCTTCCGAAAACGGCCTGCAGTGGCGCTTTGCCCTGCGGCCCAGCCCGCGTTTCCATGACGGCAGCGCTGTCACGGCGCAGGCAGTGACCGACTGCCTGCAACGCGCACTGGAGCAGCCAGGGGTGTTGCGCAACGCCGGCATTGAAAAGATTCAGGCACAAGCCAACGAGGTGGTGTTCACACTGGCCCGCCCCTTTGCCGCCTTGCCCGCTTTCCTTGCCCACAGCACCGCCCTGGTGTTGGCACCCGCTTCTTTCGCCAAGGATGGCTCTGTGAAAGCCCTGATCGGCAGCGGCCCGTACCAGGTGGTACAGGTCAATGTCCCGCAATCGATGCGCGTGCGCCGCTTCGATGGCTACGAGGGCAAGAAGCCCACCATTGAAGCCATTGAGTACCTGGCCGCCGGGCGCGGAGAAACCCGGGGCATGCTGGCCAGCAGTGGTCAGGCCGACCTGGTGTTCACCCACGACCCGGTGAGCTACGCGCGCCTGCGCCAGAACCGCAAGCTCCGGTTCGAAACCCGACCCCTGCCGCGAACCATCTACATCAAGGTCAACGCCGGGCACCGCTTCCTGTCCGACGTGCGCGTGCGTCAGGCCATGAGCCTGGCGATCGACCGCCCGGGCATTGCCGGCGCCATCCTGCGCGCACCCGAAGCCGCTGCCACGCAGCTGTTTCCACCCGTCATGGCGGAATGGCACGTGGCCGGCTTGAAAGCCCTGGCACACAACGTGGAACAAGCCAGGCAGCTGCTTCGCGAAGCCAGTTGGCAACCGGGCGCCGACGGCTTGCTGCGCAAAGGCGATGACGTGTTCAAAGTCACCTTGCGCACGTTCTCTGACCGGCCGGAGCTTCCCCCCATCGCCACCGCCATCCAGGCGCAGCTCAAGGCAGTGGGCATCGACATGGCTGTGGCGGTGGGCAATGCCAGCGAGATTCCCTCTGGGCATCAGGACGGCTCGCTGGAACTCGCGCTGCTGGCGCGCAACTATGGCCTGGTGCCCGACCCCATCGGTAGCCTGCTGCAGGACTTCGATCCACGCGGTGGCGACTGGGGCGCCATGGCATGGCAAAGCACACAGGTGAGCCAGACGCTCGCACAAATGAGCGCCATGGTCGATCCGCGCCGGCGCTCGGCGTTGCGCGGATCCGTTGCCACCGTGCTGCAGGCCGAACTGCCCGTGATTCCGGTGGCTTGGTACCAGCACTCCATGACGGCCAGCACGCGCTTGCGCAACGTGAGCGTGGACCCGCTGGAGCGCAGCTACCGCATCAGCCGCATGGCCTGGGCAGCATGATGCGCTGGCCCTGGTGGAGTCGCCTGCTGGCACAGGTGTTTTTTGTGCTGTTCGCTGTCGGCACACTGAGTTTCATGATGGCGGAGACCCTGCCTGGCGATGCCGCCTACCGCATCGCTGCCAGCCGCTACGGCTACGACCTGATGGACACCGCATCAGCCGAGGCGGTGCGGGCCGAGCTGGGCCTGGACCGCCCTGCCGTGGTGCGCTGGGCCGGCTGGCTCGGGGAGATGGCCAAAGGCAAGCTGGGCACCGCCATGGTTTCAGGCGAACCCGTAGAGCACGAGGTGGCCTCCCAACTCGGGCACACCCTTTACCTGTCCCTGGTGGCCTGGCTTATGGCCGTGGTGCTGGGTCTGGCCATGGGGCTGTGGACCGCGTTGCACCCCGCCGGCTGGCTGCGCCGCGGCGTCGATGCCCTCAACACGGTGCTGCGCGCCAGCCCGGCCTTTCTGCTGGGGGTGATGCTCTCCACCGTGCTCGCCGTGCACCTGGACTGGCTGCCGGTGGCTGGCCACGGAGAGGCCGAACACGTGTTCCTGCCCGCCCTCACACTGGCCTTGGCGCTGTCCCCCGGCTTCACGCAAGTGGTGCGAGACGCCGCCCTGAAGGTACTGGGTTCCGATGCTTTTGAATTCGCACAGATCAAGGGCCTGCCGCTGAGCGCCGCGCTGCGGCGCCACGCGCTGCCCCAGACCCTGCTAGCCACCCTGGCCTACGCGGGCATCCAGCTGGTGATCCTGATCGAAGGCATGGTGGTGGTGGAAAGTCTGTTCGCCTGGCCAGGCATCGGCCACGCCCTGGTGCACGCCGTGATTGCACGCGACGTGCCCATGATCCAGGGCACAGCGCTCACCATGGCTTTGATGTTCGTGCTGTTGAATGGCCTGATCGACGCCCTGCTGCGCCGGCTCGACCCCCGAATGGCCGACGCTCAAATGGCCACGGAGGTGCAGCGATGAAGGCATGGAAAATGGGTCTCCAGCTTGCGCCCGTGGCCACACTGACACTGCTGTTCGTGCTGGCCATCGCCACCCTGACACCCTGGCTGGCGGCCGACCCCCACCAGCAAAACCTCATGAAGCCCTTGTTGCCGCCTGGGGCAGCTCATTGGCTGGGCACCGATCACCTGGGCCGCGACCAGTTGGCCCGCCTGGGCGAAGGCCTTCGCACCTCACTCGGGCTGGCATTCGCTTCCGCCACGCTGGCCATCGTGCTGGGCACCGCGACCGGCCTGCTGGCTGGCGCGCGCGGCGGCTGGGCGGACCGCCTGCTGGCCATGGCGGCAGATGCCATCTCGTCCATCCCAGGCCTGCTCTGGGTGCTGCTGATCGCCGCCATGGCGCCGGGCCAGAAGTGGGCGCTGTACAGCGGCCTCGTGATCACCGCCTGGGTGGAGTTCTTCCGCCCGGTCCGCGCCCACACGCGATCGGCCCTGCTGGGGCAACCGGTGCAGGCCGCGCGCCTGCTGGGCTTTGGCCCCTGGTATGTGCTGCGGTGGCATGTGCTGCGCCCGGTGATCGGCATGCTGGCCCGCCTGTGGGCCTACGCGGTGGCCAGCGCGGTGCTGGCGATTGCCGCCCTGGGCTTCGTGGGCGTGGGTCTGCGGCCACCGCAGGCCGAGCTGGGTCTCATGATGACCGAGGCCTTGCCCTACTTCTACGACGCGCCCTGGCTGCTGGCCGCACCGGTGGTCTCACTGGTGTTGGTCATCGGCGCGCTGCAGGCACTGGTCACCCGCCACCTCGACCAACCCGCACTGGAGGCGGTTGCATGAGCGCCGCGCCGGGCCGTTCCCAAGCAAGCTCGCACCGAAGCCCACAGGGCGAAGGTACTCCAGTGAAAACCATCCCTTCCAACGACGTGGTGCTTCGCATCAGCGATCTCGGCATCACACTCGCGCCCACCGAACGCTCATTGCTGCAAGCCTGCAGCTTCGAGGTGCGAGCGGGCGAACGCCTGACACTGATCGGTGAATCCGGTGCCGGCAAGTCCTTGCTGGCCCAGGCCATCATGGGCACGCTGCCGCCGGTCATGCGTGTGCAGGGCGAGGTGACGATGGCCGGGCGGGCCACCAACGGACAACGCCAACTCACCCAGCCCCTATGGGGCCACCAGGTGGTGATGCTGCCGCAGGAGCCCTGGACGGCACTCAACCCCATCATGCGCCTGCGCACACAGGTGGCAGAGGCCGGTCACTACGCCACCGGCCAGCGATGGCAAACGGCGCACAAGCACGCCGACCAACATCTGGCCGCGCTGGGTTTGGCCCACGCCGGCCACCAGTGGCTGCATCAGGTCTCAGGTGGCATGGCCCAGCGGGTGGGCGTGGCCTGCGCCAGCCAGGGCAACGCTCCCTTGCTGATCGCAGACGAGCCGACCAAGGGCTTGGACGCAGGCGCCTGCGAGCAGGTCGCGTCACTGTTGGGCGCAGCGCAGCTGCAAGGTCAGGCCCTGCTCACCATCACCCATGACCTGGATCTTGCACTGAGACTGGGCGGGCGCGTGGCCGTGATGCGTCACGGCCAGATCGTCGAACAAGGCGATGTGCAGACCGTGCTCTCGGCACCGCAGCACCCGTATACACAGGCCTTGCTCGCGGCGCAACCCCGGCGTTGGACCTCCCTCGTGCCAGCCGAAAACCGCACACCCGCGCAAGCCGATCCGCTGGTCGGCGCGCAAGACCTCAGCGTGAACCTGGGTGGGCGCGCTGTGTTGCGACATGCTTCGCTGCGCATCCACCCCGGTGATTTCATGGCGGTGGTGGGTTCCAGCGGCTGTGGCAAAACCACGCTGGGCAACGCCTTGGTGGGTTTGTTGAAACCATCGAGCGGACAGGTGAACCGAAGGCCTGGCCTGGCGCCCTGGCGTTTTCAGAAGCTCTACCAGGACCCCGTGGCATCGTTCTCGATGCACCAGACCATCCGGCAAGCCCTGGCTCACCTGCTGCGGCTGCACCGGCTGGATCCCGCGCCCATTGCACATTGGCAGCAGAAGCTTCGCCTGAACGACGAGCTGCTGGACCGACTGCCCAGCGAAGTGTCTGGTGGCGAGCTGCAACGCCTGGCCATTCTTCGCGCCATGCTGCTCAAGCCGGTGTTTGTGTTCGCCGACGAACCGACCTCCCGACTCGATGCATTGACACAGCGAGACACCATGGAGGCGCTGTGCGGTGCCATGGCAGACACCGGCTGCGCGATGCTGCTGGTCAGCCACGATGTGCATTTGGCGCAGCACAGCACGCACCAACAATGGCACATCGAAGAAGGCAGGCTGCACCCCGATGCGATAACCTGAACACCCTTTGCACTTCAGCGCATCCCATCTTGCCCCTCTCTCATACCCTTCTAGCTCTCGCGGTGGTCTTCGTCTGGGGCACCAATTTCGTGGTCATCCGCTGGGGGCTCGATGGCATGCCGCCGTTTCTCTACGCCACGCTGCGCTTCGTTTTTTCTGCTCTGCCGTGGTTGCTTTTTGTGCCCCGCCCCACGGTGCCCTGGTCACGCATGGCCGCGTTTGGCGTTCTGCTGGGCGTGGGTCAGTTTGGCCTGCTTTTCCTGGCCATGCGCAACGACATCTCGCCCGGTATGGCTTCGCTGGTGGTGCAATCCCAGGTTTTCTTCACAATTGGCCTGTCTTTGTTCCTGCTGCGCGAGCGCCTGCGCTGGTTTCAGGGCGTGGGCCTGACCCTGGCGCTGGCAGGTCTTGCCGTGATCGGCATGAACCTGGATGCCAGCATCACGCTGATCGGTCTGGCACTGGTGCTGGCCGCCGCCTTCTTCTGGGCCAGCGCCAACCTGGTGGTGAAGTCGCTCGGGGCTGTGAACATGCTGCACTTCATGGTCTGGAGCAGCGTGTTCGCCATCCCTCCACTGCTGGCTTTGTCCTTGTGGCTGGAAGGACCAGCCGCGATGGCTGACGCCATGCGCCATGCAAGCGCGGGCGTCTGGCTCAGCGTGTTCTGGCAGGCGCTGGGCAACACCTTGTTTGGCTACGGTGTGTGGAATTGGCTGCTCACCCGCCACCCGGCCGCCACCGTCGCGCCTCTGGCCCTGCTGGTGCCGGTGTTCGGCATGGGCGCATCGGCGCTGTCGCTGGGCGAATCACTGCCGGGATGGAAGCTGGGTGCAGCGGCCCTGGTGCTGAGTGGGCTGGCTGTGATCGTGCTGTGGCCGAAGCTGCGCGCGGTGTTTCGCCAGCAACCCGCATAAAGGCTGAAACAGGTGTGATTGCAGGACTGGTTTACTTCGCCAGTCTCGCAAAGGTCTTGCGGAATTTGGCGACCTTGGGGGCTGCCACTGCCATGCAATAGCCCTGGTGCGGGTTGCGCTCGAAGAAGTCCTGGTGGTAGGGCTCGGCCGGCCAGTAGTTGTTCAGGGCCAGCACCTCGGTCACGATGGGGCGTCCGAAAGCATCGTCCTTTGTCAGCTCGTCGATGATGGCCTGCGCCTCGGCTTGCTGCTCCGGTGTGGTGAAGTAGATCCCGCTGCGGTACTGCGTGCCCACGTCGTTGGCCTGGCGGTTGAGCGTGGTGGGATCGTGGATCACGAAGAAAATTTCCAGGATCTCGCGCGTGCTGATCACGGTGGGGTCGTATTCCAGCCGCACCACTTCGTTGTGGCCCGTGTCGCCCGTGCACACCTGCTCGTAGCTGGGCTGCTTGACATGGCCGTTGCTGTAGCCGGACTCGACGTCGGTCACGCCCCGCACTTCCTTGTACACCGACTCGGTGCACCAGAAGCACCCGCCTCCCAGCACCAGCACTTCTTGATTGTTTTCGGCCATGGCCTGACTCCTGAAGGTATCGCGTTGCAATCTGAACGCAACTTGTGAATGGGCACACCCAGCAAACAGCGCCGGGCGCGACCCCTACTCTATCGGCTGGGCAAAGCCCCGCACTGCCGCGAGGAATGCCCCCAGCGCCGCCTGCTCACGCTCGGTCTTCCAGAGGCAGCGCGTGTCGTACGGCGGCGTCTCGCCCTTGAGCTTGATGAAACGCGCGTCCGGCATGCCTGCCATGGCCAGCGCTTCTGGCACCAGCGACACCCCCAGGCCCTGGGCCACCACCGACACCACGCTCAACCAGTGCCGCAATTCAAACCGCACCTCCGGCAAAAACCCGTGGTCGGCGCACAAACCCAGGATGCGGTCGTGGTAGTCGGGCGACACCGATCTTGAGATGGCCACAAAAGGTTCGCCCGCAAAGGCGCCCAGGTCGATGCTGCGCTGCTTCGCCAAGCGGTGTGAACCCGGCAGACAAGCGACAAAGGACTGCCGCGAGACCAGCACCTGCGAAAACCCGCTGGCCACCCGCGGCGTGTGCACGAAACCCACATCCAGCCGGTCATGCATGAGGTCCACCAGTTGGTCACTGGAACTCATCTCGTGCAACACCAGACGCAGCTGGGGGTGTTCGGCATGGAAGCGCTTGAGGATCTGCGGCAGGCCGCGGTACAGCACGGTGCCCGCAAACCCCACCTGCAGGCTGCCCACCACACCCTGCGCCACGTCGCGTGCCTCGCGCGCGGCCGCCCCAGCCCTTTCCAGCAGTTGCCGGGCCGCTGGCACAAACGCCTGCCCCGCAGCCGTCAGTTGCACCCCGCGGCTGTTGCGGGTGAACAGCTGCGCGCCCACCGACGCCTCCAATTGCTGGATATTGAGCGACAGCGGCGGCTGGGTGATGGCCAGGCGCTGCGCGGCGCGGCCAAAGTGCAGTTCTTCGGCCAGCACCAGAAAGTAGCGCAGGTGTCGGAATTCCATGAATATGCTTTCTGTATCGATGAATACCTTTTCGATATTAGACAGGTATTCATCACCACACGACAATGCGCCATTGCCACCCCCATCCGGAGACACCCCCATGGCCAACCCCAAAAACACCTTCAACTGGGAGGACCCGTTCCACCTGTCCGCCCAGCTCACCGACGACGAGCGCCAGGTGCAGGACGCCGCCCGCGCCTACTGCCAGGAAAAGCTGCTACCGCGAGTGACCGAAGCCTTCCGCCACGAGAAGACCGACGTGGCGATCTTTCGCGAGATGGGCGAGCTCGGCCTGCTCGGCCCCACCATTCCCGAACAGTACGGCGGCGCTGGCCTGAACTACGTCTGCTACGGGCTGGTGGCGCGCGAGGTGGAGCGGGTGGATTCGGGCTACCGCAGCATGATGAGCGTGCAAAGCTCGCTGGTGATGGTGCCCATCAACGAGTTCGGCACTGAAGCGCAGAAGCAGAAATACCTGCCCAAGCTCGCCACCGGCGAATGGATCGGCTGCTTCGGCCTCACCGAACCCAACCACGGCTCCGACCCCGGCAGCATGGTCACCCGAGCCAAGAAGGTTGACGGCGGCTACAGCCTCTCCGGCACCAAGATGTGGATCACCAACAGCCCCATTGCCGACGTGTTCGTGGTCTGGGCCAAAGATGACGGCGGCCAGATCCGCGGCTTCATCCTGGAAAAAGGCTGGAAAGGCCTGAGCGCCCCGGCCATCCACAGCAAGGTGGGCCTGCGAGCCAGCATCACCGGCGAGATCGTGATGGACGAAGTGTTCTGCCCAGAAGAAAACGTCTTTCCCGAGGTGCGCGGCCTCAAGGGTCCGTTCACCTGCCTGAACAGCGCGCGCTACGGCATCGCCTGGGGTGCCTTGGGTGCCGCCGAAGACTGCTACTTTCGCGCCCGCCAGTACGTACTGGACCGCCAGCAATTCGGCCGCCCCCTGGCCGCCAACCAGTTGATCCAGAAGAAGCTCGCCGACATGCTCACCGAAATCAGCCTGGGCCTGCAGGGCTGCCTGCGCCTGGGCCGCATGAAGGACGAGGGCACCGCCGCCGTGGAGATCACCAGCATCCTCAAGCGCAACAGCTGCGGCAAGGCACTGGACATCGCCCGCCTGGCCCGCGACATGATGGGCGGCAACGGCATCAGCGACGAATTCGGCGTGGCTCGCCATCTGGTGAACCTGGAGGTGGTGAACACCTATGAGGGCACGCACGATGTGCATGCGTTGATTCTGGGGCGGGCGATTACGGGGATTGCGGCCTTCTCCTGAAACATGCGCCGGGCACGGCGCCAGTTGCGCGATGCCCCCGGAAGCTGGCACGATTTCTGTTAGCTTCTCGGGATGTCGATTTCTCTGGATTTCCTTGCCTTGCCCCTGCTGGCGGCTGCTTCGCTGGTGTTCATCAGCGTGCTGGCGGGCGTGTTTTCCGCCCGGGTGGGGTTTTCGTTCCTGCTGATTTTTCTGGTTGTGGGCACACTGGCGGGCACCGACGGGCCAGGCGGCCTGGTGTTCGACGACTTTCGCCTCGCCTTCTGGGTCGGCAACGTCTCACTCGCCGTGATCCTGTTGGACGGCGGGCTGCGTACTGACATCACCACCTTTCGCACGGGGCTTCGCCCGTCGCTGCTGTTGGCCACCGTGGGCGTGATTGTGTGCACGGGCATCACTGGTGCAGCGGCCTACTGGCTGCTGGATCTCTCCTGGCCACTCGCGCTGCTGCTGGGTGCCATCGTTGGCTCCACCGACGCCGCTGCGGTTTTCTCGCTGCTCAAGTCTTCTGGCGTGAAGCTGAACGAAAGGGTGGCGGCCACGTTGGAAATCGAGTCCGGCATGAACGACCCGATGGCGGTGTATCTGACGCTGACCTTCATTGGCATAGCGCTGGCCACCGCCAGCCAGGGCATGGCTGGCCTGGATGTTGAGGGGATCTTCAAATCACTGCTGCAGCAGTTCGGGTGGGGCGCTCTGATGGGCGCTGCCAGCGGCTTCGGTCTGGCTGGCCTGCTCAAACGCATGGGGCGCGGCGCCGATGGCGGCGGCGGCGTGCGAGCGCTGCTGGTGGTGTCCGGCGGGCTGGCGGTGTTTGCCCTCACCACCTGGCTGGGCGGCTCCGGGTTTCTGGCGGTCTACATGATGGGCGTGATCACCGGCAACCGGGCGCGGCGCCAGGTGCGCCCTTCACTTTCTGCCATGGACGGCTACGCCTGGCTGGCTCAGGCGGGCATGTTCCTTTTGCTCGGCTTGCTAGTCACGCCCACCGATCTGCTGCGCACCATCTGGCCCGCCCTCGGCGTCTCATTGGTGTTGATGTTCATTGCACGGCCGGTGTCGGTCTGGCTTTGTCTGGCGCCACTGCACTTCAAGCCCAATGAAATCACTTTCATTTCCTGGGTGGGCCTGCGCGGTGCGGTACCGATTGTGCTGGCGGTGTTCCCGGTGATGGCCGGCGTACAGGGCGCGCAGACCTTCTTCAACGTGGCCTTTGTGGTGGTGCTCACCTCGTTGTTGCTTCAGGGCTCCACCATTGCCATGGCGGCGCGAAAGACAGGTGTGGACCTGCCCGACCCCGACGACACCGAACACGCCCGCCTGGTGTTTGGCGACTTCGTGCTCGACGCCAGCACGCCCCTGGAAACCCTCTGCGCGTTCTATGGCCTGCCGGTGCCCGCCGAATCACAACAGTCCGTGGGTCGCTGGCTTCACCAGGAACTCAACCGCCCTCCCGTCGAGGGCGACAGCGCACAGCTTGGTCACGCCGAGATCAGCGTGCGCAGCATGGACGGTGAGCGCATCCAGCAGGTCGGTATCAAGCTGGGCTGAAGGCCACGGCACAGATCCACCCGACACTGCGCCCAGGCTTCACACCGGGTTTTCATGGCTCGCGGCGATCGCCGGACAAGGCATGGGGTATATTAATAACCGTTCGGTCATTAATTGAGCCATGGCAACCCTACCCCCACAAAGACCTCACGACGCCTCTGACGACGCAGAGCCGCGTCAGCGCCGCAGCCGCCGCAAGGAAGCGCGTCCCGGTGAGTTGCTGGATGCGGCACTGGCGCTGTTCGTCGAAAAAGGCTTTGCTGCCACCCGGGTAGAAGAGGTCGCGGCACGCGCAGGCGTTTCCAAGGGCACGCTTTTCATCTACTTCCCCAGCAAGGAAGAGTTGTTCAAGGCGGTGGTGCGTGAGAGCATTTCCGGCAAATACACCGAGTTTGGCCAGGAGCTGGAAACCTATACCGGCACCAGCGCAGAACTCGTGCGCTACTGCATGCACGAGTGGTGGCGGGAGATCGGCATGTCGGCTGCTTCGGGCATCACCAAGCTGGTGATGAGCGAAGCCGGCATGTTCCCCGAAATCGCTGCCTTCTACCAGCAGGAGGTGATCGGACCTGGGCATGATCTGCTTGGCAAGGTGCTCCAGCGCGGCATTGCCAGCGGCGAGTTCCGGCCGATGCCCATCGAGTACGCCGTGTACAGCCTGATTGCACCCATGATTTTCCTGTTGATGTGGAAACACTCCATGGCGCCCTGTTGCCCCCCGTCGCAGCAGCTCGATCCCGTGAGCTTCATCGACACCCAGGTCAGTCTGCTGCTCGGCGGCATGCTGGCGCCCACCCCCACGCGCTGAATCCCTCCCCCTCCAGGTTGCCAGCATGTCCACTCCACGCGATCGCGCTTCCTGGTTCAAATGGCTGCTTCTGGCTGCACTGGTGCTGGCCCTTGCGGGCGGGCTCTACCGGGCCATTCAGAAGAAGCAATCCAAGCAGGAAACCGCCATTGCGGCAGCGCAGGCGCTGCAGGTCACGCCGGTCTACGAGCTTTCCGACGACGACGTCACACAGGTTGCTTCCCTCGCGCTGACCCAGACGGTCGCAGTGTCCGGTTCACTGCAGGCCATCCAGACCGCCACCGTGAAAGCCCGCGTGGCGGGCGAGTTGCGCGATCTGACAAAGCGCGAAGGCGACACCGTGGTCGCAGGTGAAGTGCTGGCCCGGGTGGACAGCACGGACTCGGAGTCGCGCGTGCGTCAGGCGGCTCGCCAGGCGGACGCAGCGCAGGCGCAGGTGGACATTGCGCGCCGTGCGCTGGACAACAATCAGGCGCTGGTGCGCCAGGGCTTCATATCGGCCACGGCACTGGAAACGTCCACCGCCAACCTGAGAAGCGCCGAAGCCAACCACCAGGCGGCCATGGCTGCGCTGGACATCGCTCGCAAGGCGCTCGCCGACACCACCTTGCGCTCACCACTCACGGGTCAGGTTTCTGCCCGCATGGCACAGAACGGCGAGCGTGTCGGTGTCGACGTGCGCATCCTGGACGTGGTGGACCTCTCTTCGTTTGAACTCGCGGCGGCCATTGCCCCAGCCGATGCTGTCGAGGTACGTGTGGGCCAGCCAGCGACCGTGAAGGTAGAGGGTCTGAGCGAGCCACTGCAGGCCGCGGTGTTGCGCATCAACCCCAGCGTGCAGGCTGGCAGCCGCAGCGTGCTGGTGTACCTGCGCGTACCGGCCCAGCCGGGCATGCGCCAGGGCCTGTTCGCACAGGGCAGCATCCATACCGGACAACTCAGCGCTCTAGCCCTGCCCCTGTCGGCCGTGCGCAACGACAAGCCACAGCCCTACGTGCAGGTGCTGCACGAGGGTCAGGTCAGGCATGTGCCGCTGCAACCGGGCGCACAGGCCGTGCTGAACGGTGAGCCCATGCGTGTGGTCGAGGGGCTACCCGCCGGCACGGTGGTGCTGCGCGCGCAGGCCGGACTGATTCGCGAAGGCACATCGGTACGGGTGGGCACCACTTCGGTCCCGCACGGCACGTCCAGCACCCCCGGCACTGCAACCTATACACACTGAGCCCGCACCATGTGGTTCACCCGCATTTCCCTGCTCAACCCGGTGTTCGCCACCATGGTGATGGTCGCCTTCGTGGTGCTGGGAATCTTCTCATTCCAACGCCTGCAGGTCGACCAGTTCCCCAGCATCGACTTTCCGGTGGTGGTCGTCACCACGGGTTACCCGGGCGCCTCGCCTGAAATCGTGGAGTCGGAAGTCACCAAGAAGGTGGAAGAAGCCGTCAACGCGATCGCAGGTGTGAACGCCATCACCTCGCGCAGCTACGAAGGGTCTTCGGTCGTCATCGTTGAATTCCAGCTCACGGTGGACGGTCGCAAGGCCGCCGAAGACGTGCGCGAGAAGATCGCCATTCTGCGGCCCGTGTTCCGCGACGAGGTGGAAGAGCCGCGCGTGCTGCGCTTCGATCCCGCCAGCCGCTCCATCTGGTCGGTGGCCGTCATACCCGAAGCGGTCAACGGCCAGAGCCCCAGCGGGGTCGAACTCACTACCTGGGCGGAACAGACGTTGAAGAAGCGCCTGGAGAACGTGCGCGGCGTGGGCTCGGTCAACTTGGTGGGTGGCACGCGGCGCGCCATCAACATCGACCTCAACCCGGTGGCGATGGAAGCGCTCGGCGTCACCGCCGACCAGATCGCGACGGCGGTGCGCAACGAAAACCAGGACTTGCCCGTGGGCACGCTCAAAACTGCGGAGCGTGAGCGCGTCGTGCAGGTGCTCTCGCGCCTGCAAAACCCGGACGACTTCAGCGGCATCATCGTCGCGCGCCGCGGTGGGCAGGCCATCAGGCTGGGGGAACTCGCACGCATCACCGACGGCACCGAAGAAGTGGAGAGCCTGGCGCTCTACAACGGCCAGCGCACGCTGCTGCTGCAGGTCCAGAAAGCTCAGGACGAAAACACCATCGCCGTGACCGACGGGCTCAAGGCAGCAGTGGAGTCCCTGGCAACCGAACTCCCCCCCGGCATGCGGCTGGAGCAGATCGCCGACGGTTCGCGGCCCATTCGCGTCTCCGTGGACAACGTGCGACGCACTCTGATCGAAGGCGCCTTGCTGACGGTGCTGATCGTTTTCCTGTTCCTCAATTCCTGGCGTTCAACCGTCATCACCGGCCTCACTTTGCCAATCGCGCTCATTGGCACGTTCTTCTTCATGAACCTGTTCGGGTTCACCATCAACATGATCACGCTGATGGCGCTCACACTGTCGGTCGGGCTGCTGATCGACGACGCCATCGTGGTGCGCGAAAACATCGTGCGCCATGTGCAGATGGGCAAGACGCCGTTCAACGCGGCCATGGATGGCACGCAGGAAATTGGCCTGGCGGTGCTGGCCACCACACTGTCCATCGTGGCGGTGTTCCTGCCCATCGGCTTCATGGGCGGCATCATCGGCAAGTTCTTCCACGAGTTCGGCATCACCATGGTGGCTGCCGTGCTGATCTCCATGTTCGTGAGCTTCACGCTCGACCCCATGCTGTCGTCCATCTGGCACGACCCGGCGATCGAACAACACGGCCAGCCCTTCAAGCCGAAGTCCTGGTACGACCGCACCATCGGTCGCGTCACGCACTGGTTCGACGGCGTGCAGGACGACCTGACCGAGGCCTACCAGAGCGCCCTGAAATGGTCTCTCAGGCACAAGCTGCTCACACTGGGCCTGGCGCTGGCCACCTTTGTGGGCAGCCTGTTCATCGTGCCCGTGCTGGGCAGCGAATTTGTGCCCAAGGCAGACTTTTCTGAAACCTCGCTCAGCTTCCATACGCCCGTGGGCTCCTCCCTGCAGACCACCGAAGCCAAGACGAAGCAGGTCGAAGCGATCTTGCGCGAGTTCCCCGAGGTGCAGTACACGCTGTCCACCATCAACACCGGCAACGCGCAGGGTGCCATGTACGCCAGCGTCTATGTGCGCCTGGTGGACCGCAAGGACCGCTCATTGAGCGCCGACGCCATGTCGGCCCAACTGCGTGAACGCCTGCGCAGCGTGCCCGGTATCACCGTCACGCACGTGGGCCTGCTCGACGCGGTGGGTGGCAACAAGCAGGTGGAGTTTTCGCTGCAGGGCGACGACCTGGTCGAACTCGAACGACTGACCACGCAGATCATGGCGCGCATCCGCCCCATCGTCGGCCTGGTGGATCTGGACGCGAGCGTGAAGCCCAACAAGCCCACGGTCGACGTGCGCGTGCGCCGCGACATCGCCTCCGACGCGGGACTGAGTGCCGCCATGGTGGCCAACAGCCTGCGCACGCTGGTGGCTGGGCAAACCGTGGGCAACTGGCGCGCGCAGGATGGTCAGAGCTACGACGTCAACGTGCGGCTGGCGCCAGAGCAACGGGCCCAGGCCAGCCAACTGGAACAGCTTCCCTTCATGGTGGGGAGCGCCGGTGGTGATGGATCGGCTGTGGTTCGGCTCGGACAGATTGCCGAGGTGTTCGCATCCACCGGACCGAACCAGATCAACCGCCGCAACCTGAACCGCGAAGTGGCCATCAACGCCAACGTGTATGGCCGCTCGGCCGGTGAGGTCTCGACCGAGATCCGGCAAGCGCTCGACACCATCCCCTTTCCGCCCGGTTACCGCTACGAGTTTGGTGGTTCCACCAAGAACATGGAAGAGTCGTTCGGCTACGCCCTGTCGGCGCTGGCGCTGGCCGTCATCTTCATCTACATGATTCTGGCCAGCCAGTTCCAGAGTTTCCTGCAGCCGCTGGCCCTGATGACCGCCCTGCCGCTGACCTTGATCGGTGTGGTGCTCACGCTCATGATGTTCGGCTCCACCATGAGCATGTTCTCTGTCATCGGCATCATCCTGCTGATGGGTCTGGTGACCAAGAACGCCATTCTGCTGGTCGACTTTGCCATTCGCGCCCGCGAAGGGCGGGCGGGCACGGAAGCCCTGGAACGGGAGCCGGCCCTTTTGATGGCCGCCCGGGTGCGCCTGCGCCCCATCCTGATGACCACACTGGCCATGGTGTTCGGCATGGTGCCCCTGGCGTTTGCGCTCACTGAAGGCTCAGAACAGCGCGCGCCCATGGGCCAGGCGGTCATCGGCGGCGTGATCACCTCGTCTCTGCTGACCCTGGTGGTCGTACCGGTGGTCTACTGCTACATGGACGATCTGGCCCAATGGTTCCGGCGGCGGCTGGGCCTGGCGCCTCGCACTACGCCTTCCACGTCCCCACCGCTTGTCACGCCAGCGCAGACAGGCGCTCAGTAAAATGTCGCATCGACGTACAATATACCCCAAGGAGTATAGAAAATGACCGCTTCAGCCACCTCCAACCCGCTCGGCATCGATCAGGCCCGCTTCAACATGATCGAGCAACAGATCCGCCCCTGGGAGGTTCTGGATGCCCAAGTGCTGGACCTGTTGACCCGCGTGCACCGCGAAGACTTCGCGCCGGCCTCGCACCGTGCGCTGGCTTTCGCCGACATGGAACTGCCCCTCACACACCCTGCCGTCGAAGGCAAGGTCATGCTGCCTCCTCGCGTCGAGGCGCGGATGTTGCAGGACCTGCGGCTTCAGCCCACCGACAAGGTGCTGGAAATTGGCACCGGCAGCGGACACATGGCGGCACTCATGGCGAGCCTGTCCCAGCGGGTGATCACCATCGAGATCGACGACGCACTGGCCCGCATCGCGCGCGACAACCTCCAGAAGGCCGGTATCGGCAACGTGGACGTGCGTGTGGCCGACGCCACCGCCCAGCAATTCGCTGCCTGCGCCACAGAAGCGCCCTACAACGCCATCGTGCTCAGCGGCTCGGTGACCGAAGTGCCGCCGGCCTTGCTCAACCTGCTCGCGCCAGGTGGCCGCCTGGTGGCCATCGTGGGCGACGAGCCCATGATGCGAGCCACCGTGGTCACCCGCACGGCCGAAGCCGCGTTTCAGACGACCCAACCCTGGGACACCGTGGCGCCTCGCCTGCTGAATTTTCCTGAACCGTCCCGCTTCCACTTCTAAGCCAAGGCAGACCCCGCCATGAACGCCATTCAACCGGCCCAACTCGCACAGTGGCTTGAACATGCCAAGGCACACGATCCGCAAGGCCCCCTGCCGGTTGTGCTGGATGTGCGCGAACCCTGGGAATTCCAGACCGCCTCTGTGACGCCCGATGGCTTCGAGCTGATTCAGATGCCCATGCGCTCCGTGCCGGCCCGCTACATGGAGCTGGACCGGACGCGGCCGATTGCCTGCCTCTGCCACCACGGCGCGCGCAGTGGGCAGGTGGTGCGATTCCTGATGGAACAGGGCTTTACCGAGGTGGTCAACGTGCACGGCGGCATCCACGCCTGGTCACACGAAAAAGATCCTTCGGTGCCCACCTACTGAGTCCCTGCGGCACTGCCCGAGCCTTCCGGATCATGCTTCCAAGCACCCGCCGACATTCTGTCCATCTTTCACAAAGGTTCTTGTCATGACGCCCTTTTCAGCCAGCCCAACGCCCATTCGCACCCGGTCTGTCCTGGGTCGTGCGGCCTTGGCCGCCCTGTTTTCGTTCGCTGCTGCGGGCGCGCAGGCGCAGAACTTGGTGGAACTGTACGAGTCCGCGCGCAGCTTTGATGCCAGTTACCTCTCGGCACGCTCGCAGTTTGACGCCAACATCGCACGCGCCGAACAGGCGAGAGCAGGCATCCTGCCGCAAGCGGGGCTGTCGGCCGGTGCCAACTGGGGCAATGTCGACACCGCTGGCATGGGCTCCAGCCGCAGCGTCAACAACCAGAACGTGACGCTCTCTGCCAGCCAGCCGCTCTACCGCCCCGCCAACACCTTGGCTTATGAACAGGGGCAGTTGTCGGTGGATGTGGCCAGGGCACAGCTGGAAGCGGCAGAGCAAGACCTTGTCTTGCGCACCACGGCCGCCTATTTCGACGTACTGGCCGCCATTGACACGCTGGCTTTTGTGCAGGCACAGAAGTCGGCGGTGTCGGAGCAACTGGCATCGGCCAAGCGCAACTTCGAGGTGGGCACCACCACCATCACCGATTCACGCGAAGCGCAAGCCCGGTTCGATCTGGTGCTGGCCCAGGAGATTGCGGCCGAGAATGACCTGCGGGTCAAGCGGCTGGCCCTGGACCAGCTCGTCGGGAAAAATGGCGTGACGCCCCGGCCACTGGCTGTTCCGGTCGCACTGCCGGCCATCAGTCCGGCCGACCCGGAGGCCTGGGTCGCTCAGGCTGAAACGGCACACCCCACCATTCTGCAGGCCACGCGGGGTCTGGAGATTGCCAAGCTGGAAACCCGCAAGGCCGAAGCCGGGCACAAGCCCACACTCGATCTGGTGGGTCAGTACCAGGTCGCCCGCGGCCCTTCCACGGCATTTCCCACAGCTGGCAATGTGCGCACCAACACCGCCAGCGTGGGCGTGCAGTTCAACATGCCGCTGTTCGCTGGCTACGCGATCCAGAACCGGGTCAAGGAAACACTGGCGCTTGAAGAAAAGGCGCGCACCGACCTCGAAGCCGCCAGGCGCGGTGTCACCCAGGCCACCCGCAGCGCCTACTTTGGTGTGCTCTCTGGCCAGGGTCAGGTCAAGGCGCTGGAAGCCGCCGAAGCCTCCAGCCAGAGCGCCCTCGAAGCCAACCAGCTGGGCTATCAGGTGGGTGTGCGCATCAACATCGATGTGCTCAACGCACAGAGCCAGTTGTTCCAGACCAAACGCGACCTGGCGCAAGCGCGCTACAACGTGCTGCTGGGCCAACTGCGCCTCAAGCAGGCCAGCGGTCAGCTCACACCCCAGGATCTGCAAGCCATCAACGCCCTGCTCGCTCAATGAACCGCGCTACACTGCCCGCCACGCAGGCGCCAAGCTCGGCCGCGATCAGTGAAGGGTTTTCATGCAAGCAGTGAATGTGCTGTGCATCAAATGGGGCAAGAAATACGGCCCCGAGTACGTCAACAAGCTGCACAACATGGTCGGGCGCAATCTCAAGCGCCCGTTCCGCTTTGTGTGCCTGACCGACGATGCAGCGGGGATCGATCCCCAAATCGAGGTCAAACCGATCCCGGCCATCGGTTTTGACGAATTTGATCAACGCAAGCCCTGGACCTTCGCCCACGGCTGGCTCAAGCTCACCAGCTTTGCCAGCCCCCTGTACGACCTGCAAGGCCGAACACTTTTTCTCGATCTCGACATCGTCATCCTGGACAGTCTCGATCCCTTCTTCGAACAAGAGGGCGAGTTCATCGTGATCCGGGAGTGGGACAAATCGGACGGCACGGGCAACACGTCGGCCTACATCTACACCATCGGTGCCCACACCGACGCCCTCGATCATCTGAAGAACAACTTCCCGGACTCCATTGCCGACGTGCGCAATGAGCAGGAATTCATCACCGGCTACCTGTCGCGCCAGGGCAAGCTCAGTTACTGGCCCGAGGCATGGTGCCGCAGTTTCAAACGGCATTGCCTGCGGCGCGGTCTGATGGGCTGGATTGCACCGCCAGTGATTCCGCCGGGCGCACGCATCATTGCCTTTCATGGCAAGCCCAACCCCCCTGACGCCATAGCGGGTGTGAGCGGCAAGTGGTACCGGCGCGTCATGCCCACCCAGTGGGTCGCCGACCATTGGCGGTGAGGGACCCGACCCCCTTGCACCGGGGGTACCGCGTGCTCAGCCGGCTGCTGATGCTGCCCATGCTGGCATGGCTGTGGTGGCGAGGCCGCAAGGAGCCAGGCTACCGCAGCCGCATGGGCGAACGGCTGGGCTTTCTGCGCCCCCGTCCGGCTTCTTCGGGCTGCATCCTCATCCAGGCCGCGTCCGTGGGCGAAGTGCAGGCCGCCCGCCCACTGATTCAGGCCCTGCGCGGCCGCTGGCCCGACCACGCCCTCCTGGTCAGCACCCACACACCCACAGGTGCAGCCACCCTGCACAACCACTGGGGTGACGACATTGCGCATGTCTTTTCGCCGCTGGACACTCCGGGTGCCTGCGGGCGCTTTCTGGACCGCCTGCAGCCCCGGATGCTGGTGCTGCTGGAGCGCGAACTCTGGCCTGAAATGCTGCTGCAATGCCGCCAGCGCGCCATCCCGGTCGTTCTGGTCAATGCCCGGCTTTCCGACCACTCCCTGCGCCTCTACCAGCGCTGGCCAGGTCTGATGGCGCCCATCTGGTCGCAGCTTGCGCTCGTGGCGGCCGCAGACGGCGCCAGCATGGATCGCCTGCAGGCGCTCGGCATACCGCCCGAGCGGCTGGTCAACACCGGCAACCTGAAGTTCGATACGCCACCACCGGCCGCCGATGCGCGGCCCGTGCCACCGTGGCTGATCGGTCGCACCGTGATCGTGGCTGGCAGCACGCACGAGGCGGAAGAAACGGCCCTGCTCTCGGCATGGCCGGCCTGGCAGGTCCGCCACCCGGGCGCCCTGCTGATCCTGGTGCCTCGCCACCCCCAGCGCTTTGAAGCCGTGGCAGACAGGCTGGCAAAGCTCGGCCTGATTCATGTGCGGCACAGCCTGGGCGAAACCCCCACGCCCCAGACCCAGGTGCTGTTGGGCGACACCATGGGCGAGCTGTCCCACTGGTACCGGTTGTCCACCGTGTGCTTCATCGGCGGCACCCTGGCACCCGTGGGCGGGCACAACCCGCTCGAAGCCCTGGCCTTGAGTAAACCCGTGCTCTTCGGCCCCCACATCCGCAACGCACAGACCTTGTTTGAAGCCATTGAAGCCGCTGGCGCAGGGCAGCGCGTGGTCGACGCTGATGAACTCCTTGCAACGGCAGAAGCCTGGATCGCACACCCCGAAGGCCTGAACCAGAAAGCACGGCGAGCCACCGAATTCATGCGGTTGCACCAGGGCGCCACCCAGAGATGCATGCAGTCCCTGAAACCGCTGCTGGGGGATCCACCCGCTCCCCTGCAATGTGTGGAGGTGCAGAATGAGACGTTCTGGTTCGACGATTCCCGGCTGCCTGACATTCAGCCGGCTCAGTTTACCCCGCCACCCATCTCCAGCGCACAAGGCGTGCTGGCCACCGGGAGCGGCCGAGGCCAGGCGCACCTGGTGAACATCGCCGGCCACCCAGCCGTGCTCAGACACTACCGCCGAGGCGGCCTCATGGCACGGCTCAGCAAAGACCAGTACTGGCGCAAACCCGTCGGGCACAGCAGGGCCATGCGCGAATTCGCCCTGCTGCGATTCATGCGCTCCTGGGGCCTGCCCGTCCCGGCACCCTTGGCCGCGCGCCACCAGCCCGGCGACTGGTTTTACCGGGCCGACATCCTGGTCGAACTGATCCCCGACAGCCAGAACGTCGCACAGTGTCTGTCGCAACGCCCCCTCGAACCGGGTGAATGGCATGCGCTGGGGCGGGCCATCCGGCAGCTGCACGACCGCCAGATCTTTCATGCCGATCTCAACTGCCACAACCTGCTGCTCGACGCCAGGGGTATGGCCTGGGTGGTGGACTTCGACCGGTGCGAGATCCGACCCGGCACCCCATGGAAGGAAGCCAACCTGGCGCGCCTGCAGCGTTCGCTGCGCAAGGAAAAGGGCAAGCGCCCGGTCTTTCACTGGGGTGACGACGAATGGGCGCACCTGATCCACGGCTATCACTCAATCTGAGGATCGGAGCCGTCCCCGCCCCTGCGCCGACCCCGACAACCGGTCGGCCGCTCACCTTCATCGGCATCAATACAACAAAATAACTCCAATCGGTGTGGCAAAATCCCGGGTTGTCTGACGGCACGGGCTCGGCAAAAAGCCGGTTCTGTGCACTAATTCGGGGCAGAAGCCAAACCAGTCCGGCAAGTGCCGGTCGCCACTGCCTCACACACGCTCACTTCAGAACGCCCGGCTCCCGCAAGGAGCCGTGTTTTTTGTGGAACGACCGCAGATTCTCGGCGAAGCCGCCCGACCAGCCCGGTGCCTGTTCACCTGGGCCGCGGGCCAGGTGCCGCATTGACCACGCGTCCGTTCGATCCAGAAAGTTCACCTTTGCACGCTCTCAACGCCTCATTGCCATTGCTCACCGACCCAGCGCCGGTCGAGATGCTGCGGGCCACACAGCGTGAGGCTGCGGGCAAGGTTTCAGTGCCCGCAGGTGCGGGCGTCCCTGCTTGCCATCAGCCCGCTTTCCCGGCCAAAAAAACAAGGCCCTTGCCATGAAAATTGCAGTTGTCGGCACCGGTTACGTGGGCCTGTCCAATGCCGTTCTGCTTTCCCAGCACAACGATGTCGTGGCCCTGGACATCGTTCCCTCCCGGGTGGAGGCCATCAATGCGGGTCGCAGCCCCATCGTCGACGACGACATTGCGCATTACCTCAAGAACAGGCCCCTTCGCCTCAAGGCAACGCTGGACAAGACCGAAGCCTATGCCGGCGCCAGCTACGTGGTGATCGCCACGCCCACCAACTACGACGCCCAGACCAACTATTTCAACACCGAGTCGGTCGAGAACGTGGCGCGCGACGTGATGGCGATCAATCCCGACGCCACAATGATCATCCGGTCCACGGTTCCGGTGGGCTACACCGCAGGCCTCAGGCATACGCTGGGCACCCAGAACATCGTCTTCGTGCCCGAGTTCCTCCGTGAAGGCAAGGCCCTGCACGACAACCTGCACCCCTCGCGCATCATCGTGGGCGACAGCAACGAGCCCGCACAGCAGTTTGCTCGGTTGCTGCAGCAGGCCGCCATCACGGCCGACGCGCCGGTGCTGTTCACCGACTCGACCGAAGCAGAAGCCATCAAGCTGTTCTCGAACACCTACCTCGCCATGCGCGTGGCCTTCTTCAACGAGCTCGACAGCTATGCCGTTGTCCATGGCCTGGATACGCGGCAGATCATCGAAGGTGTCGGCCTCGACCCCCGCATCGGCAACCACTACAACAACCCGTCCTTCGGCTACGGCGGTTACTGCCTGCCCAAGGACACCAAGCAGTTGCTGGCCAACTACCAGGACGTTCCGCAAAATCTCATTCAGGCCATCGTTCAGTCGAACACCACCCGCAAGGACTTCATTGCCGAATGCATCATCCGAAAAAAACCCAAAACCGTGGGCGTGCATCGTTTGATCATGAAGTCGGGTTCCGACAATTTCAGATCCTCCAGCATCCAGGGGATCATGAAGCGCATCAAGGCCAAAGGCATTGAAGTGATCGTGTACGAGCCTGCCCTGGGCGAACCGGAGTTTTTCAACTCGCACGTCGTCGATGATCTGGAAGAATTCAAGCGCATGTCCGACCTGATCATCGCGAACCGCATGACACCGGCCCTTCAGGACGTCAAAGACAAGGTCTTCACCCGCGACCTCTTTGAGAGCGACTGATCCCGTCTGGTTCGCTCAGCATCTCCGAGAACCTCTTTTTTCTGTTGAAGCCATCTCCATGAAAACGACCCTTCGCCAAACCGCCGTGTACTCTGCCGTGATGCTGTGCATCGTCCTCACGGGCTGCGCCAGCTCCGGGGGTCAATCGAATGACGCTTCCCCAGAAGCGCTGGCGAACAACCCGTTTGCAGCACCTGGAGCCACGTCATTCGATCAAGTCAAAGTCAAAACCCTGCGCGTGTTTGGTGACAGCTACTCGGCGCTTGACTACACAGACACCCGTGGAACCATCAACTGGGCGACCGAGCTCGGAAAACGAGGCCGCGCGGAGCGTGTGGACAACTACGCCATCGGCGGCGCGCGTGCAGCTACCGGTCGCTACAACTCCTTCGACCGGCAAATCAACTCCGCATTGAAGGGCAACAATCCCATTGGTTCGGGCGACCCACTGGACGCCAATCTCTCGGTCGTCTACCTTGGCTACAACGACATTGGCCGGCACGGAAGTTCTGATGGGCTTCGGTCCGCAAGGGCGGGTTACTTTGATGGCATCAACACCTTGATTCAGGCAGGCGCCACCAACGGCAACAACCGCATCTTTCTCACCCAGATCCATGATTGGAGCCGCAACCCGCGCAACGATCCCGGCATACAAAGCCAGGTGTTTATGTGGAACGACTTCGTGGTCTCTCAGGCCAATGCCAATCCGAACATCGTGGCCGTCGACCTCTTCACCGTTTTCGAACGCATCTACGCGAATCCCGGCCGATTCGGTTTTGTCAACGTCGACAAGGTCGACTACGCTCGCTCCTCCATAGACGCGCTGTATTTTGACTCCCAACATTTTGGTGACCGCGGCCAGGATGTCATCTCGCGCACTTTCGAGCACTACATCACGCGCGGCTGGGAATGGGCCAGCACAGTCAATGCGGGTGCCGAAGCGGCACTTCGGCTGAACCAGGACATCGACAATCAGGTATTGCTGTTCAACCACAACAGCCGGAATCAGCCACGGTCGGGTTTTGCTGTGCAGGCACTGGGTAGTTTGGGCGAGGAATCCTACCGCTCGGCACGCTATGAAATGTTCCCGGGCTCCACCAATCCCGCCCGCGTTGACATGGTCGGCAAACTCAACCTCACGGGCAGCGATACCCGTGGCGTGGCGCTGAGTTTCCAGCCCGAGCAGTATGCGGGCAACGGTGCAAACCGGATTGGCCTGGCCATCAACACCAGCCATACGCCACGTTACTTCAACGAGCGCAACACACCGCTTTCGCAGAAGTCGGACTTCAGCGCCACCACCATGTTCTGGCACAAGAAGTTGCAGGGCTTTGACTTCACCACCCAGGCCTCATTCCTGCGCACGAAATTCGACAGCTACAAGTACGACGATCTGCTGGACCTTCGCGTAGCAAACGCCGGTGCAGGTTCCACCTTGTCCTTCGAACAGCGCTTGCGGCATTCAACCCGTATTGGCTCCATGACGCTTTCGCCATGGATGTCGCTCACCCACCTGACCCACAAGCTGGACGCGCAAACCGCGCAGTCGCTCTACACCAGCGATGTCAGGTACTCGGCAAACAAGTCCAGCGAGTGGCTCTCCGGCTTTGGTCTGGACCTGCGATCAGACCCCATTGACCTTGGAAAGCGCCGCAGCATCACTTTGGGTGCGGGCATCAACCACCTAACGAGCCTCAAGCGCGAAACCATGAGCATTGCCATGCAGGAAACCGGGGGATTCGGTTCCCACGGCGCAGTGCAGCGTGAGGTGTTCGCCCGTCCAAAGATCAATCGCACCCAGATTGGACTCAATGCCGCAGTGTCCCTCGCGCCCAACTTCAACGTGCAGGCTTTCTATGCCACCGACGCAGGCGATCTGAAGCAAGGTCAGCGTGTCAGTCTGCAGGCCAATCTGAGGTATTGAGAAAGGCCCGGTCCGTCTGCGCCAACACCAGTCCATCCGGTCTCAGCACCACATCGAACGGCGATATCTCCTGAACATGAAAATTCTTTACGTAGCGGGCCGGGAAGAGACCTACTCGCGAACCCGAATCGTGTTGCGTGCGTTGCGCGAAAAAGGTCATGAAGTCATCACCTGCCTTCCACCAGATCGTTCATTCAAGAACTATCCACGCCTCCTATGGAACACGCTGCTGAAAGCACCGCAATGTGATGTGGTGCTGGTGGGGTTCTACGGACAATTGCTGGTGCCCTTCGTGCGCTTGCTGACCTGGAAGCCCATCGTCTTTGACATGTACATCGGCACCTACGAAACCATGGTGTTTGACCGGCAGAAGACCCGCCCCGGTACCCTGATGGCCCGGATCTACGCCCTTGCAGACTGGTTGGCGTACAAGATGTCCAACGCGACCATTCTCGACACAGATCATGTGATCGCCTGTGTCGGGAAGGTCATCAACAGTGACACCAGGAAATTCCATCGCGTGTTTCTCGCGGTGGACGATTCGGCCATCTACCCCCGCGAAGCCGACCGGCGCCACGACGGCTTTCTGGTGCACTTTCATGGCGAGTTTTCACCGTTCCATGGCGTGCGCATCATCTTGCAGGCGGCCAAGCTCCTGGAAGACCAGAACGTGCAATTCCAGATCATTGGGAGGGGCATCACCTACGAAGAGGACACGCAACTGGCACGCGATCTTGGCCTGAAGAATGTCACCTTCGTGAACACCGTGCCCTACAGCGATCTCGCGATCTATATGTCCAGAGCTGACGTGTGCCTGGGCATATTTGGAGACAACTCCCGAGCCCAATTGGTGCTGACAAACAAGGCCATTGAAACCATCGGCATGGCCAAGCCATTGATCACCCGCCTCAATCAGCCCGTTCAAGAGCTGTTTACCCATCGAGAGAGCGCGCTGCTGATCGAACCAGGCAACCCACAGGCTTTGGCAGACGCGATTCTGGAACTGCAGGCCAACCCCACACTGCGTGAGTCCATCAGTCGCAAGGCCCATGAGATCTTCCTTGCGAACTGCACAATTTCTCAACTTGGCGCACAGCTGGACCGAATTGTCCGAAGTGTTGTGAAGCGCAACGCCTGACGAACACAGGCATCGGCATCTTGGCTCCGTAACCCACACCAAGTGCCGACCATCAACTTATCACAAGGAATCGAATGGAATACACCCAAAACCTCATCCTGGGCGCCGGCCTCACCGGCCTGAGCACCGGCTACCACCTCAAGAACGGCGACTACCAGATTTACGAAAAGCTGCACGAAGTGGGTGGTCTGTGCCGCTCAGAGGAGGTCAACGGCTTCCTGTTCGACTACGCACCCCATATCCTGTACACGGTCAATCCCTATGCGCATGAGCTGATCCACACCCTGCTTAAGGGCAATATCGAGATCAAGAAACGCAAGGCTTTCATCTACCACGGCAAGTACGACCTTTACACGCAGTTCCCGTACCAGGCCCACCTGCACGGCCTGCCGGCCAAGGACATCATCGAATGCCTCAGCGGCCTGGTGGAAGTGCTGCGCGACCCCGATCGCCCAAAGCCCCAGAACTACCGCGAGTGGATGTACTGGCGCTTTGGCAAAGGCATTGCCGAGCAACTGATGATCCCGTACGCCGAGCGCATCTGGACCATCGACCCCAAGCATATGAACTTCAGCTGGATCGACCGCCGCGTGCCTGAGCCCGACTTCGAGGCCGTCTTGCGCGGCGCGCTGCAGGACGAAGACGACCGCACCGGCTTCAACCAGGAGTTCTGGTACCCCATTGAAGGCGCGATCGAATCACTGCCAGTGGCCCTGGCAAAAGGGGTGAAGAACATCCACCTGAACCACACGGTCACGAAGATCGACCCGAAAGCCAAGCAAGTCACCTTTGACACCGGCAAGGTGGTGAGCTACCAGAACCTGGTCTACTCGCTCTCGCTGACCCACCTGCCGCATTTCATCGACGACATTCCCCAGCACGTGCTCGACGCCATCAACGGCCTGCAGTTCAACCAGATCGAGTGCGTGAACATCGGCATCAACCGGCCCGACATCAGCCCCTACCACTGGCTGTACTTCCATGAGGCGGAAGATTTCATCTTCCACCGCATCAGCTTCCCACGCAACGCCTCAGAAAAAACCTGCCCGCCCGGCACCAGTTCGGTGTGCTGCGAGATCTCTTACTCCAAGCACCGCCCCCTGCGCGTGCAGGGCCGCGAGGCGCTCATCCAGGCCACCATAGACGGCCTGGTCAAGGCCAAGATCATGCGTCCGGACGACGAGGTGCTGGCGGCCGACGTGCTGACTGTCGACCCGGCCTATGTCATCTACGACCTCGACTACGAGAAAAACGTGAAGATCATTCACGACTACCTGGTGAGCCTCGACATCCACCCCTGCGGGCGGTTTGGCGACTGGCAGTACTACAACATGGACCACAGCATCCTGAGTGGCAAGCGCATCGCCGACCTGATCAACGACCGGGACGCCGTGGCCGCCTGAGTCTCGGGCAGACCATCGCTGAACAGGCGCGGTCTGGCCACCTCGCTGCCTGTACCGCGCCCGAGCCTGAGACGGGCGGGGCGGGTGGCAACACATTCGGGCTGCCCTGGCCCTTTTGAACCCGCGTCTGCGACAGACATGAACCCCTCCGCGCAACGGCTCCTCAAGACACTGGCCTATGTGGTCGTGGCGCTGGCCACCGGCTACTTTGTGCTGGAACTGGTGCGCCGGTTTGGCGAAATCCCCCCCATTCCGTGGAACCTGGATACCGCCGCCATTGCTGCGGTGTCCTGCCTCGCAGGGGTGCTGATCGTGCTGCTCATTGGCTTGATGTGGACCCTCCTGCTGCGTGACCAGGGCGTTCAAATGCCCTTGTTCAAGGCTCTTCAGATCGTGGCCATCTCGCAAATTGGCAAGTACCTGCCAGGCAATGTGGGCCATTTTGCCGGCCGCGCGGTTTTGGCCAGGCAGGCCGGCATTCCGCTGGGCGTGACCGCAAGCACCCTCTTGATCGAAACCGCCTGGACGCTGGCCATCGGCGCTGGCTTTGCGGTGGCGGCACTGGCGCTCTTCGTCGACGCAGCCACCGCCCGCTCATTGCCATCGGTGGGTTGGGCCGAGCTGGGTCTGCTCACCGCCGGTTTGCTGGTGCTGCCCTGGCTGGGTATCAAAACAGTCAACCGCTTCGCTCCCGGATTGAGCCGACGGGTCGGAGGTGGCAAGCTCGTCACGGCTCCCCGGCTGCGCACCGCCGTGCTGGTGGCGGGTCTGATGGTCGTGTGTTTCTTTGTGTTGGGTGGCGTGGTGGCCTTGCATGCCAGGGGACTCTTTGGAGTGGCCAGTGCCCCTTGGGTGACGATCACGGTTTTATTCACGTCAGCCTGGCTGGTCGGCTACGTGGTACCCGGTGCACCTGGCGGTATAGGGGTGCGTGAGGCCATGATGGTGTTGGTGCTCACGCCCGTCGTGGGCGCGGGACCTGCCATCGGGCTGGGAGTGACCGTGCGCCTGGCCACGCTGGCAGGCGACGGACTGGCCTTCCTGCTGGGTGTGTGGAGCCAACGCCATGGCTGAGGCACAGCCACCCTTCATAACCGAGGTGGGTTCAAGCGCCGTCGTCGCATGCACACAACGGGTCATATCACCCGTCCCAACGCTCCAAGCCACTTGAAAGGCTGTTTCATAATACTCATCGCTTACAAACCAGCGCCAGCCTCCCCGATGTCCCATTTGACCGATCCAGATACCAAGCGCAAAAAGAAATCGGTCACTTTCCGATGGTCGTGGATATTCGCGGTGCTGCTCTCGCTCAAGGCCCTCTATATGGCCTTCTACGTCACACCCCCAGGTGACATTCCGGATGAGTCAGGGCACTACGCCTACGTCAGAGACATCGCGGCCGGTGAGATTTTCCCCTTGATGCACAAGGCGATGATTCCCAACAACCTCTGGATGGATACCGGTGAACCCCAGGCCTACGTAAGGGACAACTACATCGCCCAGCACCCGCCGCTGTACTACGCAGTGGCGGCGATTCCACTGAAGGCCACGCAGCTTTTCACCGCTGAACGGTGGTACCAGATCCGTGCCGCCCGTACGGTTTCTGCCTTGTCGCTGGGGCTGCTCTTCCTTGCCTTGTTCTGGACGCTCGTGGACGCTGGCATCTCCCGTTCGCATGCGCTCCTGCTGGCTTCCACCCTGGGCTTCATTCCCATGGTGAGCCACTTGGCTTCCGGTATCACCAACGACATCTTTCTGTTCATGCTGTGCGCGCTGGCCACGCGTCATTTGGTGCGGTTCGTGAAAACGCAGACCATCCGTGATGCGTACCTTTGTGCCGTCTGGCTGGCCCTGGCAGGTGCTACCAAAATGACCGCCTGGATACTCATTGCTGGCTTCGTGGGCATCATGATTTACGAACTCAGGCGCCCACTCAAAGCATGGCTCCTGCATGCGGCAGGCATCACGGGCATCGCCCTGATATTGCCCGCCTGGTGGATGGCACGCAACTATGTGCACTTCGGTAATCCGCTCAAGATCAATGTCGTCAACGTACCGCCAAGGCTGCCTGACTACACACTGCTCGAATACTTGCAAAACCAGCCATTCTTCGACTGGATGCTGGTGCACTTCTACGGGCTGATCGGATTCTCCGGCTATTGCCAGACCCCGGAACTCAGACATCTGTGCACCAGTGTGCGCTCCACCCGGATTTCCAGCCAGCCCTACGACTTCATGGTTCTGGTGTTGCTGACGATCACCGTGCTTCTTCTGGCCCACACTTTTTTGCGCTACCGCCGACTGGCCAAACCGGTCGCATCGGCGCAGCCTGCCGCCTCATTGCAGCAGTGGGTTGCGAACAGCGTGCGACATGGTGGGGCGCGCACCGCTCTGCTCGGTGCTTTGCTGATCGTTGGTGTCAGTGTCTTCACGGTTGCCGAAATCAACATTCACCACGAGCCGGGCTGGGTAGCCGAGTTGGCGCGCACGATGATGGTCGCTGTGGGTCTGGTGGGCATATTGGGTCTCGGCATCGTTCTGCTTGACACCGACACTGATGAGCGCCTTCTGTACTACGCCATGGTGCTGTTCCTCGGTTTCGGTCTCATGATCCTGGTCCAAGGCCACAAGGCATACGCGCTTCTCGCTGAAATGCGGGGTGTACAGGGCCGGTACTTCTATCCATTCCTGCCTTTCATGCTGGTGGCTCTGGCGCTGCTCCTCCAGCGCTTCAAGGTACCCACCGTGATGTACCTGTGGGTCGTGATCGCACTGGCCTGGGGCGAACTGCATGCCTATGTGACCCAGGTGATTCCCTTCTTTGAGTACGTGAAGATATGAAGCATGCACATAGGAAGGCGGTTCAGTGGCTCGTAGCCTCTGCGCTGGCCGGGCTCGCCTTTTTTCTGCAGTACCAGAAAGAAATCTACGAATATCGCTTCATGCCACTCGAGCTGACCCAAATCGACTGGGTCGGCGGCCGGCCCGCTGGTGAGATCGTGCAGGACTTCCGGCTGATCCAGCCCCTGAACATCCAGGACGCGGACATCCTGGAGCGCGATCTGAGTGAGCCCTTCTGCGTGAATCTGTTGATGGCCAACTACGCCAACCGGCGCAACAGGGGCACTTTCGCTGTCAGCGTGAGCACGGTCGATGTAAGGCAGGTGAAGACCGTGCAGGCGGCCGAGGTTCTGGACAATCAATATGAAAAGGTCTGCTTTGAAGATCTGCGCTTCCATCAGATTTATCGCAAGCCGGCCACCTTGGAAATCGCCGGCGTTGATGGCGTACCCGGGCGATCGGTCACCGCCTGGCTCAGCAGCTCCCCCATCGGCGAGCGCGTTCAGATCAATGGCGCCCCCACCGACCTGACCCTCGTACACAGCATCGTCCTGCTCAAGGACACGGAAAAATACCAGTACAACGCCTACCTGCTCATGCTGTTCGCGTCGCTTCTTGTGGGTCTGATACTGACGGCGGTCCGCAACCGGGAGGCCATCTGATCCCAGGACGCCAGACAAGACCCGGGCAGCCCTCTCTGGAGGTGCGGGCGCAAAACGCCGGATGACGCACCTCTTTGGGGTGCACCGCACGGGTCGAGCGACAATACGGGTTTTGCCTGTCTTTCATGGGCGCAAAACACCGCTCTGCGCGTGCAGCGAGATCCCACCGGTGCGAAGGCCTTTTCCAATGGTCGCCATGAACCGGCCAGTCGGGCCGCCACCCGGTTGTCAGGAATGCAGCTCACGGCATTGATACCCAACATGCTCGAACACCACGATTCGCCGAACACCGCGCAGCCTTCTCAGGAAGAAGACATCGACGCGCTGAAATCGCTCCTGAGCCTTCGGGACAAGGAGTTGCAAAGCCTGAACGATGCGCTGCTCAAGGCCAGGGAAGACCTCAAATCGGCACAACGCAAACTCGAAGAACTCCACAGTTCGACAAGCTGGCGCATGACGGCGGTGTTCCGTGGCCCGATCATGCGCCTCATCAACCTGAAGCGCACCTGGGGCGTGATGGCCTACGAAGTGGCGAGCCGGGGTGGCTGGTACGACAGCGCGGCCGAGGTCGTCTCCGACATACGCGCCTACCGTCTGCAGTACTTCAGGCGCCTGGCGCAGTACCTCAACAGCAACGGAGAAAAAGACCCGGCCCCGGGTTCTGGCGACCATGATCGCCACGACTATGCAGCCTGGTTCGCCACCCGTGGGCCCCGCGAAAACCGACCCATCGGTGCCGTGAGAGATGGGCCGCTCATTTCGGTGGTGATGCCCACCTACAAGCCGCCCCTGGAACTCCTGAAAGAGGCTATCGACTCGGTGAGCCGGCAGTCGTATGTGCATTGGGAGCTCTGCATTGCCGACGACGCTTCCAACGACCCCAGCCTCACGGAATACCTGCAGGCGCTGTCAAAGTCCGATCCCAAGGTTCGCGTCGTGTTTCGCGAAACCAATGGCCACATCTCGGCTTGCACCAATTCGGCCCTGACGCTGGCCACGGGCGACTACGTCCTGCTTCTCGACCAGGACGACCTGCTGAGCACCGACGCGCTCGAACAAGTGGCGCAATGCATTGCCCAGCACCCCGATGCGGCCATCATCTATTCCGACGAAGACCGCATCAACGAAGACGGCTCGCAGCACAGCAACGCCTACTTCAAACCCGACTTCAACTACGACCTGTTCCTCGGGCAGAACATGGTGAGCCACCTGGGCGTGTTTCACCGACAGCTGATCATGGACATCGGCGGTTTCCGGGAGGGTCTGGAAGGTTCGCAGGACTACGACCTCGCCCTGCGCGCCATGGAGCGGGTGCAACCCCACCAGATTCGCCACATTCCGCAAGTTCTCTACCATTGGCGCGCCATCAAGGGCAGCACGGCCCTGGACCACTCCGAAAAGTCCTACGCCAGCACCGCGAGCCGCGTGGCGCTTCACGACCACCTGCAGCGAACCGGACAGACGGGCGAAGTGCTGCCTGCGCCCGGACTGCCTTTTTTCAACCGTGTGCGCTACGAACTGCCGGAACCCAACGCCCTGGTCAGCGTGATCGTTGCCCTGGACGAATCCGTTGACAAGCTGCGGGCGATGCTGACTGAGATGTGGCGAACCCGAGGCGCCATCGACTGCGAGTTCATCGTATGCACCGCCGGGCATCTTTCTACCGAAGAGTTGCTCTCGGGCTTTGCCGCTGATCAGTTGCCTGCGGTGAGTGTCATCAAGACCGACGCCCAGACACCTTTGCCCGAACGCCACAACGCGGCGGTCGAGCAGTCGCGCGGGCATTTCTGCTGCCTGGTGTCTGCCTTGTTCAGCACCATGACTGAAGGCTGGCTGGAGGAACTGGCGCGCGTCGCGGGGCAGGCACGGACGGCCTTTGTGGCGCCGCGCATCCACAACAAGCCGGGTCTGCTGGACCATGGCGGCGTGCTGTTCACCGCGCCCATGCGCGCCGTCTACGCGCACAAGGGCTTGCCCAAAACCGCCCACGGCTATTCCGGCCGCGCGGCGTTGCAGCAGGCATTTTCAGCGCTCTCCCCTGCCCTGCTGGTGGTTCGCCGCGCATTGCTCGCAGAGACCGGCGGATTCGGGCGCGATTTCAGCGGCAAGCTGGCGCTGATCGACAAATGCCTGGAGCTGCAGCGGCAAGGTCTGGCGAATGTATGGTTTCCCTACGCCGACCTGATGTTCACCGATCCGGCCTACTCTGGCCGCACCAACATCCTGACCGAGCTGGGTTTGTTCAGTCCGGAGCGCAAGCGCTGGTCGACAAAGTGGGGCGACATACACAACGACCGCTTCTACAACCCGAATCTCTCTCGGCAAGGTGATTTTTCACTGAACTGGCAAGTCTGAAGGGCCGGTACAGCGCATGTCCACCCGCCAAACCGCTGTCAGCGCCGTCTGCGCCGTCGTGGTCACCTACAACCCCGACATCGCCGTGGTCGGGCAACTGCTGCGCCAGCTGCAAGCCAACGGCTGCGACTTTGTGGTGGTCGATAACCAGTCGACCAACGCAGACGCGCTGCAGTCCATCGTGTCGTCGTTGACGCACTGCCGTGCGCTGCTGCGCCAGACCGCGAACATCGGTCAGGCGGCCGCGCTGAACCTGGGGCTGCAACAGCTGTCTGACTGGCAATACGAACTGGCCCTGCTGTTCGACCAGGACAGCGCCATCGACACCGACTTCTGCAGCCAGATGCTGCTGGCCTGGGATGAAGCCCATGCCCATGCGACTGGCCCCGTGGCGGCGATTGGCCCACGGCCGGAAGACCCTGTCTCCCACCGGCGCATTCCCTTCCGGTCTTTCGAGCACCTCTTCAGCCGGCATGAATCTCCTGCGGTTCCCAGTGGCCTGCTGGTGCACGCGGGATTCCTCATCACGTCCGGTTGCCTCATATCAATGGCAGCACTGAAAATCACTGGCCCCATGAGAGCCGACTATTTCATCGACAACGTCGATCTGGAGTGGTGCTTCCGGGCAAAGTCCAGCGGCTTCCAGATTCTGGGCACCGATCATGCCCGCCTGTACCACCGCATTGGCGAAGCCGGTTCCAGCTACCTCGTGCGAAAAGGCATTGTGGTTCAGCACAGTGCGCTTCGCTTTTATTACTCCAGCCGCAACCGCATCCATCTGCATCGCCAGCCCCACGCACCGCGCAACTGGAAGCTCAAGGACAGCGTGCGCTTTGTCCTGAAAACCAGCTACCTGCTGCTGACCTCGCCCGAGCGCCATGCCTACTGGGCGAGCCTTCGCCAAGCCATGAAAGACGCAGCCACGCTGCCATGACCGAGATGCGCCCAGATCAACCGCATTCCAGCAGCGACTGCCAGGTCGTGGTGCTGCTTCCCGTGTACAACGGCGCCCGTTACCTGGCCGAACAGCTGGACTCCATCCTGGCGCAGTCGATGCCCCATCTGATGATCCTGTGCCGGGACGACGGCTCCAGTGACGACTCGGTCGCAGTGCTGCATCGTTATGCCAGCCAGCACCCCCAGCGCATGCAGGTGCTGGACGACGAGCTGGGCAACCTGGGCGCACGGGCCAATTTTTCGAAACTGATGCAGGCCGCACTGGCGCTGGACGCGTCACCGCCCGGCACTGCGGCAGCCACCTACTACGCCCTGTCGGACCAGGACGATGTCTGGCACGCCGACAAGCTGGCGCAACTCGTGACCGCCATTCGCCATCTTGAACAAGGCAACACCCAGGTTCCTGCACTGGTCCACAGCGACCTGCGCGTCGTGAACGATCAGGGCCAGGTCATCGCCCCCTCCATGGCGGCTTACCAAGGCCTTAGACCGGACCGGGACAGCTTTGCCGCCCAGCTCATCAGCAACACGGTCACTGGCTGCACCGCGATGATGAACCGGGCCTTGATGGAGCGCAGCACGCCCGTGCCACCGGAATGCATCATGCACGACTGGTGGATCTCACTGGTGGCCAGCGCCTTTGGCAAACGCACCTACCTCCCGCAGGCCATGCTGGACTACCGCCAGCACGCGAACAACACCATTGGCGCCAAGGAATGGGTCAAACCCGTGGCCCGCAGGTACTTCATTTCCCGCATCCTGGACGACCGCCACCACGAGCAGTTCGTGGCCAACGCCAGGCAGGCCACTGCGTTCTCAATGCACTTCGCCGGACAACTCGGTCTGCACCAGCGCATGGTGCTGGCCATGGCTCGCGGCCTGGCGGTGCACTACGCCCCCTTCCAGCGGGTGCTGTTCCGGGTATTGCGCTGGTTATGAACATCTGTCTTTCATTGGTCAGCCACGGCCAGGCGGCATTGGGAAACCAGTTTCTGGGCGATTTGGCAAAGACGCAGGCGGTTAAACAGCTGATCGTCACCAGCAACTTGCCCGAAGAGTCGCCATGGGCGGCCATGCCCCGGCCGGCCACACAGCTGGACAACCGGCAACCGCTGGGCTTCGCGGCCAATCACAATCAGGCCTTCGCACACTGCGACCAGCCCTTCTACTGCGTGGCCAACCCCGACATTCGCCTGCCCACCGATCCGTTTCCCGGCCTGCTGGCCCGGATGCAGGACCCGAAGGTCGGACTGGTTGCGCCGCTGGTGCTCAGTCCGGCCGGACAGATCGAGGACAGCGCCCGCCGTTTTCCGACGCCCGGCAATCTTTTTCGCAAGGCCATGGGCGGCGACGACGGTCGGTACCAGCTGTCGCCCGGCGAGGGCGAAGCCGCGCGGCCGGTGGAGTGGGTGGCGGGCATGTTCCTGCTGTTCAGGGCCGATGCATTTCGGGATGTGGGAGGCTTTGATGATAAATTCCACCTGTACTACGAAGATGTCGATATTTGCGCTCGCCTCTGGAAAGCGGGCTGGAAAGTCGTGCTGAGCCCCGATGTTCAAGTCATTCATGCCGCACAGCGCGCCAGCCGGCATCACCCACGGTACATGGCATGGCATGCGACCAGCATGGCGCGCTACTTCATCAAACACCTCGGACGCCTGCCCCACACCTTCGTTGACTCAGGGCCCTGACCTGACCGACGAGGCCGCGGCTGTTCGAGCGCGCTGACGCAGACACCGAGACCGACATTCGCTCGACGCAGTCAGTGCCACCCCATACCACTTGTAGGAGACCTGGATGATTCTTGTAACCGGTGCAGCGGGCTTTATTGGTGCCAACTTCGTGCTCGACTGGCTCGCCCAGCTTGACGAGCCCGTCGTCAACCTCGACAAACTCACCTACGCAGGCAATCTGCAAAGCCTGGAAAGCCTGCAAGGCGATGCCCGGCATGCGTTCGTGCATGGCGACATCGGCGACCGTTCGCTGGTTGATGCGCTGCTGGCCGAGCACCGCCCCCGTGCCATCGTCAACTTTGCGGCAGAGAGCCATGTGGACCGGTCCATCCATGGGCCCGAAGACTTCATCCAGACCAATGTGGTCGGCACCTTTCACCTGCTGGAAGCGGTGCGGGCCTACTGGGGCGGCCTGGAGGGCGCGGCCAAAGCCGATTTCCGCTTCCTGCATGTGTCCACCGACGAGGTCTACGGCACGCTGGGCGCAGGCGATGCGCCCTTCACCGAGACCACGGCCTACGAACCCAACAGCCCGTACTCGGCCAGCAAGGCCGCCAGCGACCACCTGGTGCGGGCCTACCACCACACCTACGGCCTGCCGGTGCTGACCACCAACTGCTCCAACAACTACGGCCCCTACCACTTCCCCGAAAAACTCATCCCGTTGATGATCGTCAACGCCCTGGCTGGCAAGCCTCTGCCGGTGTACGGAGACGGCATGCAGATCCGGGACTGGCTGTACGTGAAAGACCACTGCAGCGCCATCCGCCGCGTGCTCGAAGCGGGTCGCCCCGGTGAGACCTACAACGTGGGTGGCTGGAACGAAAAGCCCAACATCGAGATCGTGAACACCGTGTGTGCGCTGCTCGACGAACTGAGCCCGCGCGCCGACGGCAAGCCCTACGCCGGCCAGATCACCTACGTCAAGGACCGCCCCGGGCACGACCGCCGTTATGCGATCGACGCCAACAAGATCCACCAGGAGCTGGGCTGGAAGCCCGCCGAGACGTTCGAGACCGGTATCCGCAAGACCGTGCAGTGGTACCTCGACAATGCGGCCTGGGTCGCAGCGGTGCAAAGCGGCGACTACCGCAACTGGATCGGCAAGCAATATGGGGCCACCGCATGAACATTCTGCTGACAGGCAAGAACGGTCAGGTGGGCTTCGAGCTGCAGCGCGCACTGGCGCCGCTGGGCACGGTGCATGCCGTCGGCTCGGCAGACTGCGATCTGTCTGACGCCAACGCCTTGCGCGCCCTGATCCAGTCTGTCAAACCGCAATTGATCATCAACCCGGCGGCCTACACCGCAGTCGACCGTGCCGAGGCGGATGCAGAGAAGGCCCGGGCGGTGAACACGGTGGCGCCTGGCGTCATGGGCGAAGAGGCACAGCGGCTGGGCGCGGCCGTGATCCATTTTTCCACCGACTACGTGTTTGACGGCAACCAGACCACACCGTACAAGGAATCCGACTCGGTGGGACCGCAGTCTGTATACGGACAAACCAAATTCGATGGCGAACGCGCGCTGGCACAGGCCACGCCACACCACATCATCTTGCGCACCAGTTGGGTAGTGGGCGCGCACGGTGGTAATTTTGCCAAGACGATGCTCAGACTGGCAGCCGATCGAGACGAGCTCAAGGTGGTGGCCGACCAATTCGGTGCACCCACTTCTGCCGCCCTGCTGGCCGATGTGACCGCGCACCTGGTGCGCCAGATCCAGCGCGAGGGCGCTACTGAATTCCCGTTTGGAACTTACCACCTGGCGGCCGCTGGAGAAACGTCGTGGCACGAATACGCACAATTCGTGATTGGCGAAGCGGTCAAGGCAGGCAAGGCGATCAAGGCCACGCCTGACCGGGTATTGCCGATCCCGACAACGGCCTACCCCAAACCGGCCAGGCGCCCTCAAAGCTCACGCCTGGACACCACGCTCATTCAGAGCACCTTCGATCTTCATCTGCCCCATTGGCAGCAAGGCGTCGGCCATATCCTTCAACAAATCCTGTGAAGACCACCATGCAAAGAAAAGGCATCATCCTCGCGGGCGGTTCCGGCACCCGTCTGTACCCTGTCACACAGGCGGTCAGCAAGCAGCTGATGCCGGTGTACGACAAGCCCATGGTGTACTACCCGCTCAGCACCCTGATGCTGGCCGGTATCCGCGACATCCTCATCATTTCCACCCCCCAGGACACCCCGCGCTTCAGCGACCTGCTGGGCGATGGCAGCCAGTGGGGCCTGAACATTGAGTATGCGGTTCAGCCCAGCCCGGACGGCCTGGCCCAGGCCTTCATCATCGGCGAGTCGTTCATCGGCAACAACCCCTCGTCGCTGGTGCTGGGCGACAACATCTTCTACGGCCACGACTTCGCCGAACTGCTGCGCAATGCCAGCGAACGCCCTGACGGCGCCACCGTTTTTGCCTACCACGTGCACGACCCGGAGCGCTACGGCGTGGCCGAGTTCGACCCCAGCGGCAAGGTGCTCAGCCTGGAAGAAAAGCCTGCACAACCCAAGAGCAACTTCGCGGTCACCGGCCTGTACTTCTACGACAACCAGGTCGTCGAGATGGCCAAGCACCTGAAGCCATCACCACGCGGCGAACTGGAAATCACCGACCTCAACCGCCTCTACCTGGACAAGAACGCGCTGCATGTGGAACTCATGGGCCGCGGCTACGCGTGGCTGGACACCGGCACGCACGACAGCCTGCTGGAAGCCGGCCAGTTCATTGCCACCCTGGAAAAGCGCCAGGGCCTAAAGGTCGCCTGCCCTGAAGAGATCGCCTACCGCAACAAGTGGATCAACGCTGAACAACTGGCCGCTCTGGCCCAACCGCTGGCCAAGAATGGCTACGGTCAGTACCTGCAGCAGATCCTCAAAGAAATCCACCCCTGATCACCATGAACGCCACACCGCTTGCCATTCCAGACGTCATCCTGTTCGAACCCAAGGTTTTCGGCGACGACCGGGGCTTCTTCTTTGAGAGCTTCAACCAGGCCCGCTTCGAAGAGGCCGTGGGCCACGCGGTCAGCTTCGTTCAAGACAACCACTCCAAGTCCAGCCGGGGCGTGCTGCGTGGCCTGCACTACCAGATCCAGCAGCCGCAAGGCAAGCTGGTGCGGGTGGCGCAAGGCGAAGTGTTCGACGTGGCCGTGGACATCCGGCGCTCATCGCCCACCTTTGGGAAATGGGTGGGTGCCTTGTTGAGCGCCGAGAACAAGCACCAGTTGTGGGTGCCCGAAGGTTTTGCCCATGGCTTCGTGGTGTTGAGCGAGACCGCCGAGTTTCTCTACAAGACCACCAACTACTACGCCCCGGCATTTGAGCGCAGTATCAAGTGGAACGACCCTGATCTGGCCATCGACTGGATGGGCGTCAGCGCACCGAGGCTCTCCACCAAGGACGAAGCGGGCGCCACCCTGGCTGCCGCCGAGGTGTTTGCTTGAACCCTCACGTCCAACCCAGCGTATCACCGCTAGGGCTGGCAAGAAGTCTCTGGTCGCATCGGGCCCTGATCGTTTCGCTCACCAGGCGGGAAGTCGCGGGCCGCTACAAAGGCTCCTTCTTCGGTGTGTTCTGGTCTCTTCTGAGCCCGCTCCTGATGCTGACCGTCTTCACCTTTGTATTTGGTGAAATATTTCAGGCCCGATGGGGAGGCGGCGAGGCCACGGGTCGACTCGATTTTGCCGCCGCACTGTTTGCCGGACTGCTCATCTACAACTTCTTCTCCGAGTGCCTGGGCAGAGCGCCGCAGATCATTCTGAGCAACCCCAACTACGTCAAGAAGGTCATCTTCCCCCTGGAGATACTTTCGATCATTGCGGTCAACGCCGCTCTTTTTCACCTGCTGGTTGCCTGTGTGGTGCTGGCTGTGCTGGTGTTCTTCTCTGGCTGGACGCTGGGTATCGACGTGCTGTATGTGCCGCTGATCCTGCTGCCCTTCGTGCTGTTTGTGCTGGGTGTGACCTGGTTCATCGCCGCATTGGGCGTCTTCCTGCGCGATGTGGCGCAAATCATCGCACCAGCCCTGACCGCGATGCTGTTCCTGAGCCCGGTGTTCTACCCACTGTCTTCTGTTCCGCCCAAAATGGCATGGCTTTTTCTGATCAACCCGGTCACTTTCATCATTGAGCAGGTGCGTGCCGTGATGCTGCTCCACCAGACGCCAGACGTCTCGGGGCTTCTGATCTACACCTGCATCGGGGTTGCGTCGGCCTGGCTGGGCTACGTGTTCTTCCAGAAGACGCGCAAAGGGTTCGCTGATGTCCTCTGATGTCGCCATCAAGGTCGAGAATCTCAGCAAGTGCTACCTGATCTATGACCACCCCAAAGACCGCCTGAAGCAATACGCCTTTCCGCGACTGCGCAAACTCGCCGGTCTTGAACCCAAAAAATACTACCGGGAATTCTGGGCCTTGAGCGGCGTTTCCTTTGAGGTGCCGAAGGGCGAGACTGTCGGCATCATCGGGCGCAACGGCAGCGGCAAATCCACCTTGCTGCAGATGATCTGCGGAACACTCAGCCCCACGAGTGGAGAAGTTCAGACCCAGGGTCGTGTGGCGGCATTGCTGGAACTCGGATCCGGTTTCAATCCAGAGTTCAGCGGCCTTGAAAACATCTACATGAACGCCGCCGTGCTGGGCATGAGCGAGGAAGAGACCACCGCCAAACTCGACGAAATCGTCGCCTTTGCCGACATTGGCGATCACCTCTCTCAGCCCACCAAAACCTACTCCAGCGGCATGGCCGTGCGCCTGGCCTTTGCCGTTCAGGCCTTGTCAGATCCGGACATTCTGGTGGTAGATGAAGCACTGGCCGTGGGCGACATCAAGTTCCAGGCCAAATGCTTTGAGAGACTGAAGCAGCTCAAGAATCGCGGCACCAGCATCCTGCTGGTCACCCATTCGAGCGAGCAAATCGTTACTCATTGCTCCCAGGCGATTCTCATCGAACAGGGTCGCATCCATGAGACCGGTGTGCCCAAGCATGTCGTGAATGTTTATCACGATGTGGTATTCGGCAAAAAGGCCAGCGCCAAAATGTCGGTCGAGTCAGGTGCCGAAAACGCCCTGTCCGAAGAAGACAATAGCCAGCCCAACCTGATTGATGACATCTTCTCCTCACACCCCGGGTTCAATCCGCATGAATTCCGTTGGGGAGATGGGCGGGCAAAAATCCTCGACTACACCTTGTCGGTTGGCGCGAAGGTCTACCCCGAAATCATTGAAACCGGCAGCGCGGTCACCCTCAGGCTGGCAATTCGCTTTGAGGAAGAGGTGCTCAACCCCATTCTCGGCGTCACCATCAAGACACACGAAGGTGTGGCCGTCTACGGAACCAACACCGACAAGCAGCATGTGGGTGAGTTCACGGCGTCAGGGAAAGCGGGCCAGGTGATCGTCGTGGAGTCTCGTTTTACCTGCCATCTCGCGCCGGGCAACTATTTCATCTCCGTCGGCGTCGCCAGTGTGCAAAAGGATGAGGTGGTTCCTCATGATCGGCGCTACGACTCCATTCACTTCCAGGTCAGCCCGGACGCCTCGTTTTACGGTCTGAGCAATCTGAATCTGGGCCTGAATGTGCTGGAAACAAGAACATGAACCCCGAGTCAATGGCCCCCTATCAGTTCAATGAAGACACCAGGATCTGGTCCCGCCCAGGCTATGGCGGCATCACCTACAACGATGGCGACGAAATTGAGCAACGCCTGTTGTCCATCATCAGCGCAGCGCAGGACCGTTCGGTTTTGTCGCCTGAGCTCAAGTCACATTGCACGGACTGGGCATCCACCTACCACCTGAGCGGTTCCAGAGCGAACATCCTGCGCCCGTTCGAGCCCCATCTGAAAGGCAAGGTGCTTGAAATTGGCGCAGGTTGCGGCGCCATCACCCGCTACATGGGTGAATGCGGTGCCGATGTGCTCGCACTCGAAGGCACACTGCGACGGGCCACCATCGCCAGGGCCCGCACCAACGATCTCGAGAACGTCACCGTGCTTGCAGAGAGTTTTTCCGCGTTCGAAACCGACGAAAAATTCGACGTTGTCACGCTGATTGGCGTGTTGGAGTACGCCAGCATGTTTGTGCAGGCCGAAAGGCCCGACGTGGCCATGTTGACCCGGGCCAGGCAACTGCTCAAGCCAACGGGCAGGCTCATCATCGCGATCGAAAATCAGCTCGGACTGAAGTATTTTGCTGGCGCACCCGAAGACCATGTCGGCATTCCGTCGTTTGGTCTGGAAGACCGCTATCTGCCCAATGGGGTGAGAACCTATGGACGGCACGCCATAGACGCCCTTTTGAAAAGCACCGGATTCAGCAGCAACCGGTTTTTTGCACCATTTCCAGACTACAAGTTTCCCGTCTCGATCGTCAGCGAGAAAGGCTTTGAGTCCAGCGAGTTTGACGCCAGCGCCCTGGCCATCCAGTCCGTGCGCCGCGACCCACAGCTGCCCGCTACGCTGGCCTTTCAACCAGAGCGCACCTGGCAATCGCTATTTGAAAACCGGATTGCGCTCGATCTGAGCAACTCGTTTCTGATATCGGCTCACACCGAACCGACCAACGATGCTGAACCGACGTTGGCGTGGCATTTCAGCACAGAGCGACGCGCGGATCTTTGCAAGGTGACCCAATTCCTGGAAACCGACACGAAGCAGGTTCTGGTCAGCGCTTTCCGTCCCCGCAAGGATGCCAATCCTCAGGTATCAATCGACGGGCTCACCAACAGGCTGGAAGCTTCCACCGAATACGTCAGGGGAAAAACCCTTTCGACAGAGCTGCTGGACATCGTCACACGCGAGGGCTGGACAGATGAAGCCATTGCCGGCTTTATCCACCGGTACTTCCACGCCGTGTCTGAAGCCATCGGCACACCCATCCAGGCAGAGAATCTGTTTGATGAGACCATTTCCGGCCGATTCATCGATGCCCTTCCCCAGAACATCATGTGTCGAGAGGATGGTCAATTTCAGTTGATCGATACGGAGTGGGCATGGGACAAGAACATTTCATCAGGCTACCTGCTGTTCCGCGGACTGCACACGTTCAGCCTTTCGCTCACTCGCATCGGTAGTCACGCCAAGCGAAGCATTTCGACGCACGCTGATTTTCTCCACGCCTGCTTTGCCAGCATCAACTGCCCGCTTGATTCCGACCGGCTGGCTGACTTCTGTTTGCTGGAGTCCGAACTTCAGCATCGTGTGAATATTCTGAACCAGCGTCCAGACTATATATTCAGGGCACTGACTGAATCAGGAATCGGCCATGCCAACGTATGGGAAACGATAGCATCGGAACGTCGTCAGAACAGCGAACTGGTCCATGAGTTCGAAAATCTGCGGAATTTTTCTGTGCCTCTGGAACAAGTTCCAGATATTTCTTCAGATGCCCCCAGAAAAGCCGCCGAGATTGTTGGCCATGCTCACGCACTTGTGAACGAATTGCGCAGGCAGGTCACCGATCGAGATGATCTGCTGCAAATGATCTTGCGCAGCAGGTCATGGACACTCACAAAGCCATTCAGATTTCTCACCAGATCATTGGCGCGCCTGCAACTCGCCGAGGCAGCAAAAGCATCGCTGGCACATCTGGCGAAAATGAAGCATCACTTCAAACATGCCACGACAAAGCCCAACAGATTGTTTGTTTGCATTCATGCCTACTATCCAGAAATGTTGCCCGGCATGTTGGAGCGAGTCAAATCGCTGCCATTGCCGGCCAAGATTCTCGTGACGACCTCGGAAGAACACCAGAACATTGTCAAGTCATGTGCAAAAGCGTTGGATCTGGAAGTGGAGGTCCTCCCTGTGGAGAACAAAGGACGGGACATTCTGCCTTTCCTGATAGCCATGAGTCAGGCGCAGCCACGGGATCTGGTGTTGAAAATCCACACCAAAAAATCACCGCACCGGTCAGACGGCGAGTCCTGGCGCAACGACATGCTTGACAAGCTCTTGTCACCCTCGATGGTGGAACGCGTATTCAGGGCCTTTGGCCAAAACGCGAACTTGGGCATGGTGGCGCCTGAAGGCCATGTACTTTCGATTGACAAATACATGGGCCAAAATCGGGAACGCTTTCAATCGCTGCTGAACAGGATGCCAACTACCTTGATAGCCCGGGAGGCAAGCCTGTTTTCCGGCGGCACCATGTTTTACGTTCGCCCGAGTGCCATGGAGCCATTGATGGCGCTGGGCTTGAATCAGAGTGACTTTGAGTCCGAAGGGCAACAAGTGGACGGAACCATGGCACATGCGGTGGAGCGACTCATGGGCGCATCCGTGACCGCAGCCGGGTTCTACCTGGCCACCACAACTGATCCATCCACAGCGGCGAAAGAAAGCACTTGTGGCTTTCATCCTCTTTGAAAGGTTCGGGATTTGAGATACCGAATCACCTGTGGAGCGGATGGTGCCCGAGGCTCAAAATCAGACCGCGTTGACTGGCCATACCGAATGACCTTGAAGCCATGAGCCACCACGACGACGCGTCCCGAGCCCTCATGCAGGCCTTGTCACTGCTCGAAATCAAGTTAGCCAAACTGGAACAGCTGACTTTTGAGCAGGAGAAGCTGCTTCAAAATCGTGCAACGCTCATCAATACGCTGCGCAACGAGATCGAGATCCTGCGCGACCAGAACTTGGCGGCACTCCATGAAGTCGATCGACGCGGGCAGCGCCTGCGCGAAATGCGCCGCGGCTATGAAGGCTCCACAAGCTGGCGCGTGACCCGCCCCCTGAGGTGGCTGAGCCAGCGGCTCAGGGGCAATATGGTGGCCGAGGTGAGTCCTCTTGAAGAAGTTGGCGACGTCCTGCCTGTTTCGGCCGCCCCATCAAGTTCTGTGCTCGTCCGGGATACGGAGGAGACTGCATCACTTGCCGTGGCCGATCGTCACGACTACGTCGAATGGGTCCGCCGGTTTGACACCCTCTCCACAGAGCGGCGGGCGGCATTGCAAGAGGCGGCTGCTCAGTTTGTTGCTGACCCCACCCTGATCTCGCTGGTATCGGTGTTTTCTGTACCACGCTTTTCCGAGAGTGCCCTGGCCAGCATGCTGGCGGTGCGGGAAACACTGACTGCTCAACACCATGCGAACTGGGAGTGGCTCATCGTGTGCGGGGTCGAGCCCCTGGAGCGTCTGAAAGACTGGGCTGCGACAGATCCCCGTATCCGGCTAATCGAAGCCGGGGCGGATGAGGCCTCTCCCTGGGAGGCCTTGAACACCGGCCTCCAGCAAGCCAAGGGCGAGTGGCTGGCGTGGATCGATGACCGGGTTCTGCTGAGAGAGCATGCCTTGCTGGCAGCGCTGGAACACCTGCGCGCGCATCCCTCGGCCCGGCTGCTTTATGCAGACGACGACCACATGGATGCCGAAGGTACCCGCAACGCTCCCGCCTTTCGCTGTGCGGCCAATCTGGATCTGCTGAATGCATCCGACTACCTGGGACAGTTCGTGCTCTGCAAGCGGGAAGACCTCATTGAGGTGGGGGGCTGGGACAACTCCCTGCGGGCGGCACACCGACATGACCTGTGGCTTCGGTTGACAGAGCGATGGAAGGAACCCGCGCAGGCCATCCTTCACCTGCCCTGCGTCCTGAGTCATCGACGGGAATGTCCTGAAGGCGCAGAAGAACGAGCAGACGATTTCCTCCCCTGTTGTCCGGAAGTCGGTGATCCGGCATCAAGGGTTCGCGACGCAGTGCCTGCGGTGGTGCAGGCCCATTTGGCACGTCAAGGATTGAACGGCGTCGCCCTACCCCACCCCACCCTGCCCGGTGCGTGCCGGGTCCGTTTCACGCTGCCAGAAGCCCCACCCCGGGTGGGCATTGTCATCCCCACACGCGACAACGTGGGAGTGCTGTCGGTCTGTCTGGAGTCGCTGCTGCAGCAAAGCAGCTACCCGGACATTCGCGTGGTGGTGGTGGACAACGGCAGCGTCAAGCCCGAGACCTTGGCATACCTGCATGGCATCGACGATCCGCGGGTACAGGTTTTGAAGGACGATGCCCCGTTCAACTTCTCTCGATTGATCAACCGTGGTGCAGCGACAGTCGAGGGTGAGGTTCTGTGTTTGTTGAACAACGATATGCAGATTACCCAACCAGACTGGCTGGAAGAAATGGTGGGCTGGGCCTTACAAAATGGCGTGGCCGCAGTGGGCGCACGACTTTGGTACGGAGAGGGCACCTTGCAGCACGGCGGCATTGTGCTGGGCATTCAAGGTGTGGCTGGACATGCGCACAAATACCTCCCCAAAGGTGCCCCAGGCTACCTGAACCGTGCCTTGCTCCACCAGACCATGAGCGCTGTGACAGGGGCCTGCATGGTGGTTCGGCGCACGGTGTTTGACCAGCTGGGCGGTTTTGACGAAGCACTGGGTGTGGCCTACAACGATGTCGATTTTTGCCTGCGCGCACGCAAGGCCGGCTACCGCAACATCTGGACCCCTCATGCCGAAATGATCCACCATGAATCCATCTCGCGCGGTTTCGAGGACTCTCCTGAAAAGCAGGCCAGATTTCAACGAGAAGCCGCATTGATGCGTGAACGCTGGGGAGCATGGCTAGCCAACGACCCTGCTTACAACCCCAATCTGACGCTGGAGCACGAAGACTTCGGGTTGTCATGGCCACCAAGGGTCCCGACCTTTTGAGCCAGATACACGCGGTGTGCGACGCGGCAGCGAACTGCGTCTCTCAAAAATTGGACTTGCAGACAGACGCAGTGCTGCGCTTGGGATTGAAGCCGCAATCAGGCTAATCTCGCTTCTGGATCAATCCACCAAAATACCGCTCCCGCATCTTGCGTGCGCCTCGCCACAAGATGGGTGGCGCGAAGTCCTGACCAATGCGCCATACGACCCCGCTGAATCGCTCATCGGGGCGCGCCTTGAAGATCGTCGTGTGACTTCCTTCAGCTTCCCTCTTGGGCCGGCCATTGGTGTAGTAATACAGTGCCAGCGACTTGCGAGTGACATCTTCAGGGCAATTGAGTGGATCTGGATGCCCGTGAAAAGAGTCACTTGTCGTGGAAAAAATCGCCAACCGATTGAAAATTGGCAGTATTTTTTTTCCACAATGCTTGGCGTCGCGATCCCATAGCTCCAGATGTCCGCCATAGTCTTCTTTCCAGTCTTTATTCAAATAAAGAAGAATATTCACCCGGCGATCCAAAAAAGTAGCGTCGTGCTGATTGAAATCGGCATGGAGCTTGAGGAGCCCGCCGCGGCGAATCTGGTGCAATCCGCCGCCGCGCAATGCCGGATCAGGGATGAGGTTTTCAATGCCTGTCACCTTTTCAAGAAAACGCAAAAACGGTAGCGAGTGAAACTGGTAGAACAATTGGCGGGTGACCGGCCCAAATTTGGCTTCGTCGGCACACACCAGCTTGATTTCGGTCTGGCGCTTATAGTTGTGCCAATCGATACCCCCAGGCTGAGGAAACTCATTCAGCACCGCCTCGACCACATCGACTGGCAGGAAGTTATCTAACACAATATGAGGAAACGGCGACCCCTTTGAATAGTTGGCGGAATTTTGCTCCGCCAGTTCGGTGTATTTTGGATCATCAAAAACAAAGCGATTGCTCAAAACATTCATATCCATTGCTCATTCCTCAGGAACTCTTCAACTCTCTATCAGTGCCATGAATGTTCATGGTCCAAGTGCAAAGTCACTCTCAACACTGAGTGCAGGCTCAGGACAGCCGCATCCGGGGGAATATAGCGAGCCGATCGTTAACATTCGATTAAGATCAAGCGCCCCGCCTCTGAAAGAGGTTTGGGGGGACAACGGAGTCGCATGAGTTCATGAGCAGGCGAGCAATGTCATGTCCAGACAAAGCCTCGTGGCTAAGAAGCGCTGGGCGAGCGTAGCAGCCCTGGCGGCGCTGGGGATACCTCGATGTGGAAGGCAGATCTGGCTGTGTGCCGAAGGCCACTTGCTCGCGAGCTCGTAGCCACGCTGGTCAGGAGCAGTGGGCACAACCTCGAGTCTCTGCAAACATTCCGGTAGCAGCGCTCTGACCTGGTGAGCTTGCAAAACCCTGCTGAGTCATGCATTACCTATTGACATCAAGTCTGCAATAGCAATATCCAATCGTTATCGCCGGCCGCATTTTTGCAATGCGACTTCACATGCAGATGATCACCGCGCAAAACAGAATCGACAGGGTGAGTATCAAAATTCGTCGGATCTATCCAGCGAAGCTTCACGGGCACATCGAACAAATGCAGATCGATATTAAAGGGTCGTCTCGTAATTGTGTAGATGATTGCGACGGACTGTTCTTTACAAACTGCAAACGCAATGGGATTTGACGGACTCCAGCGCCACCCGAGTTTTTGAGCAACTCTTTGAAGACGAGGATTAGCCTGAAAAAACTTCTCCAAACGACTTGCTCGAATTGGCTGAGGCACAAACCTGTTCCATGGAACAGACTCCAGAAACCGCTTCGCGCGAGCTATCTGCTGGGCACCAGGGAGTCTCATCGCCTGGTTCCAGGGCAAATTCCCCCAGCAAAGTCCTGTGGGCGATTGTCCAAAACCTTGAAGAGTGGTGTTGACCTGCCAAATTCCGTTGGCGCCATAGGTATGCCCAGCGAGGCCACTATTTAGTGCATGCGCCCAAAACGCCTCGCGCGTGTTTTGGGTCGTTACCGCGGGGCTGATCTCCAGGGCCTCATAGCGCGCTTCAGCGCTGATCACAGGTGTCGGTGGCTGTACTTGCCAACCAGTCCACGCGCGCGCAGCATGATGCGAGGTAGGCAACGCATGGTTGGTTTGCTGCATCTCGAAATCAAGCAAACGGACATCAGTGACCGACTCTCGGGCGCTTGACACCGGATGCGTTGTTATCAGGCGATCAAACCCATTGATGGCTCGCATGTATGCAAGAACCTGGCTCCAATCCTTTTTTTGCCTCTCTTGGGAAGCTATTTTTTGCACCGAGCTCTCAAGATACCAAGGCATGGTTTGCTCGCCGGCCGCCACCCATACCACTGGCAGGGCACCCCAGCGCGCAATCAAATAGCGCCAGTGGCGCTGCATGTTTTCCAATCCGATCATGGGTAAATAATAGCCCCATGCACCTACAATGCAGGGTATCAAGCCCAGTTCTACCAAGTAAAAAATCTTCTGATCGGCTTCATCAAAAAAGGAGGGGTTGATCTGGTCCAGTTTTTTTTCCCAGCAGAACCCGCTTTGACTCGCTCCTCGTTCATCAAAAAGCGGCATGTCGGGATAGAGTCCAGCCACAAGCTGAACGACATTGAATCCTAATTTTTTCCTGTTCTCCGCAAGCGTTTGAAAATCGGTCGGCCACGAGAGACGCTTGCACAAACCCATCCACCATGTGTCACCCAACCAAAAAAATGGTGTGCCATCCGCGTGGCAAAAGTGACGCTTGTCTTCAGAAACCTTTATTCCGCCGTGGCTGTAGAGCGGGTTTTCGCCGTCATATGGTTGGACTTCAACTTCGCCGACCTGAGCATGCAGCCCAAGATTGCCTGCGTCGCTGCACCTGGTTTTGTATGCGTGGATGCCAATTTCGGAAGAGGAGAACCGTACACGCCAGGTTTGCCCCCCAGACCAGAAGGCAGGAATCTCAACGTGCCTATTGCCGGGGGAAGTAAAAACCACATCCAAAGCGATCACTTTGAAGGGTTCCGGATATACGGCGTCTGACTGAAAGCAGATCTCAACCACCCCATGCTGATGGACACAGGGGCGTGCGGCAAGCAATTTCATAGGGTGGTCAACGGCAGGGAGCATATCAACCCGCTTCAAAGCAGCGGCCGAACCCAATCACCTTTAACATTAACGAGACCATTTCAGGTTTGATGAAATGCCGGTAATTCGATTCGCACCCAAAGCCCCCCGGAAGGCGCTGTCCTCAGCTCCAGGGTACCGTCATGAAGTTTTGCGATGCGATCAACGATTGAAAGGCCCAGACCGCTTCCGTGCGTGCGCGAATGATCAAGACGAACGAATCGCTCCAAAGCCCGTTTGCGATCTGCAGGTTCAATGCCCGGTCCATTGTCCATCACATCGATGATGACCGAATCACCGACGGTGCTGAGCTCCACATCCACTCGCGAACCTGAAGGGCAGTAGCGCAGAGAATTGTCGACCAGGTTGTCCATCAATCCACGCAATGAATTATGATCCCCCCACACCGCAGCCTTTACACAATGCGTCAACCCGAGATCAATACCTTTCAAAACCGCACGATCAGAAAATTCGACAATTGCTTGCGTGATCAATTCGTCAATCACCACAACGGCGAATTCCGGTCGCATGGCCTCGGGTTCAAGGCGGGCCAGTTGCAGCAATTGAGAAACCACATGCCCCACCCGTGCAATACCTTTGTCCAGTTCATCGAGCGCCGCATGCTGTTCCGAGCCCGACGCTCGGCGCGCAATTTGGCCCTGTAGCCTTATCGCTGCCAATGGCGTGTTGAGCTGGTGAGCAGCATCCGCCAGCAATTGTCTTTGATTGGCCAAAAGAGCATCGAGCCTCTCCAGCAGCTGATTCAATGCCAACCCAAGCGGAGCAATTTCACGCGGCATCGCTTCAGTCGGAATCAGTTCAAGGGATGTGACATCGCGATGATTGATCTGGTCGCTCATTTTCTCAATTGGACGCAGCGATCGATTGACCACGAGATAGTTGAGACCACCCAATGCAAGCACCAGCATGAGCATCGGTACCGCCAGCCACAGGGTCAACTCGTAAAAGTGCTGTCGACGAATGTGCGTTGTCACTGCCACCTGAACCGTCTGTCCGTCTTTAGGCGTCGTAAACACTCGCCAGCTCTGCCCCCCCCACGACACGATGCTGTGCCCAGTGCTTTGCTGGGGAGGTCCCACCTCGGGCAACGACGAATACACCAATGTGCCGTTTGGTCCCCAAACCTGGCTGACGAACTGGGAAAGGTAGTCCTCATCGGCAAACCAGCGCTTCTCCAGCATGGAGCTGTCTGGGTCTACACGATGATCTGCACCAGGTGGCGTAGGTCCTAGTGTCTCGTCGTGTCGCAAGACGGTCTCTGCGATCTGCTCGAGGCCAAGGTCGCGAACATTGTTGAACCCTTCCCAAACGAGCTTTGACGTGAGAAGGCTGACCACCACCGCGGTGAGGATCAGCGCCAGCATCTGCCAGGCCAGCAAATTGGAGCGAATCGAGCTCAAGCGACCTGCACCAGTTTGTAGCCAACGCCTCGAACGTTGACGATCCATGGCTCGCCCAGCTTCTTGCGCAGATGGTGCAAATGCACTTCCACAGCGTTGCTGGAAGCCTCCTCCCCCCAAGCGTAGAGCTGCTGTCCAAGTTGCTTGGTCGAAACCACCGAACCAGCTTGCCGAAGCAGAATTTCAAGCAAGTCAAACTCGCGAGGAGACAGCTTCAACTCGACGTCGCCCAGCCGAGCCACTCGCTCAATAGGGTGAACATACAACCGCCCAAGCTCAAGTTGAGGCTGTACGCGGCCGCTCCCGCGCCGGGCCAGGGCATGAATGCGAGCGGTGAGTTCATCCAGATCAAACGGCTTAGCGAGGTAGTCATCGGCGCCCAGATTGAGGCCCTCCACCCGATCCCGCACAGCCCCTCGGGCGGTCACGAGCATCACGGGTGCTTTTACGTTCTGGTTCCGGATTCGATGCAACACTTCAAGCCCGTTGATATCTGGCAGCCCGATGTCAAGCAGGATCACGTCATATGTCTGCTCGGCGAGTGCGTTCAGCGCGTGCTCGCCCTTGGACACACTGTCCACAGTAAAGCCGGCGAGGTGAAGACCCTTTGCCATGCTGGCTCCCAGCATGGCATCGTCTTCGACAAGTAGCAGTTTCATGGCCTGGATGATATTGACCGGAGCGGGGTCATTTGTTGAGGAGCCGATGAATCTAACGCATCGGCGCAGGAACCAACGTCTGGCCACCCGCCGCACATGCCGCAAGCCCTCCGCTGTAGTCGGACGGAGACAGTCGACACAAGGCCAGCAAATCTTAAGGATCCCTTAAGGATTCCGCGTTGAAAATTTCTAGGTTAAGAGAATATTCTCGCCCTGAACGGACCACATTGCAAAGCTTCCCCCTCGACCAGGAAATATTGCGCTGTGCAAGTTGATGAAATCAACAGCGCCTGCTGCCTGCAGTCCAATTCACGACTGCCGATCTTCCGACAAATCCCGTGAAATGAGACGTGACATGCACTCCCCCATTCCCGAAACATCAGCTTCAGCGAAACAGGATCTGATGAGGTCGCTGTCAAGACCATTTCCTCCTTATTTCGAGAAAACCGGAGCCCATCAAAAGCAATACCGAATCGGCTTGATCGGTACTGGATTCATTGCCAGTGGATTCTCTCGAATGCTGCAAAGGCACGGTCGCGACCTGAAACTCACATCGGTTCTCACCCGCCGCGCACGGGACGAAAAGAATAATTTCCCGTTTCCGGAGCAATTAACACATTCGATTGCCGAAATCATTGACAACTCCGACATCATTATTGAATGCAGCGGCGATGTGCTGCACGCCACCGATGTCATTCATCAGGCCATGCTTGCTGGCAAGCCGGTGATCACAATGAATTCAGAATTTCATGTGACCACTGGTTCATATTTCGCACGGATGGGCATGGTCACAGAGGCTGAAGGTGATCAGCCGGGTTGCTTGGCCGCCCTCCGTGAAGAAGCGGAAATGATGGGCTTCAAGCCAGTCGTCTATGGCAATATGAAGGGATTTCTCAACCATACCCCCTTGCCGGAAGAAATGAGCTATTGGTCCTCCAAGCAAGGCATCAGCATCGAACAGACCACATCCTTTACCGACGGCACGAAGATCCAGATTGAACAGGCATTCGTTGCCAATGCTTTCGGCGCCACCATCACCAAACAAGGACTCGAAGGTCTGCCGGCAACGGACGTTGACAAAACCGCGATTGAATTGGCACAGAAGGCAGCAGCAGCTGGATCAGCAATATCCGATTACATTCTGGCACCCGGCAAGGCGCCTGGTGTCTTTGTGGTGTGTACCCATGTGGAGGAGGAAGCACCTGCACTCAATTATCTGAAGCTGGGTGGCGGGCCGTATTACGTATTGATGAAGAACTACCACCTCTGCCAATACGAAATACTGAAAACAGTCAGGCGCGTCATCAACGGCGGAGGCGTACTATTGAACAACTCTGAAAGCCCGACGATTTCGGTGGTTGGCATCGCAAAAGCGGACCTGCCTGTCGGCACCAAAATCACGCGCGCCATTGGTGGGTTCCAGGTACGCGGAGAAGCAGCGCGCATACAGGATGTCCCGCGACATGTCCCGATTGGATTGATTCAAAATGCAGTTGTGACCCGCCCCATTCATGCGGGCCAGATTATCGAGTTCGATGACCTTGATCTGCCTGAAACCATGGCCTTGGACATCGCTCGTGCTCTCTACTCATGACATCTCATATCAAAGCCGCACTTTCATGAGGTGCTCGGCAAGAGTGGCTGCGCGGTGCTCCATGCACGGCCCCCCGTCCCATCGGCCCTAGCCTGATCGATAAACAATCAGGAAGTGCCGGACAGCAGTGCAAGTGCCCTAGTATGTGGATGCTTGGGGGGCACACTGCAGCGACGCACACCTGCGTTCTCTAGCAAGACACCGCCCCGTTGATGCCTCAGCATCCCACCCGTGGATGCCATGCAGGCGTCACCTACAATCGCGCGGGCTGCCCAGACTGTGGCGGAAGACAGGAGTTTTTCTTGAAATTGATTATTCAGATTCCATGCTTCAACGAAGCTGGGACCTTGGCCATCGCGCTCTCCGCCCTTCCACGGCGTGTGCAAGGCTTCGACAAAGTCGAATGGCTCGTCATTGACGACGGAAGCACGGACGACACCGTCAAGGTCGCGTTGGAAAACGGCGTGGATCACGTGGTTCGGCATACACGCAACCAGGGTCTGGCCCGGGGTTTCATGAATGGTTTGCAGGCCTGCCTGGAGCAAGGTGCAGACGTGATTGTCAACACCGATGCGGATAACCAATACAACGCCGACGACATTCCTCTTCTCACCCAACCGATTCTGGATGGCAAAGCAGACATCGTCGTGGGCGCACGCCCGATTCAGGCCATTGAGCATTTCAGCCCGGTCAAGAAGTTGCTGCAAAAACTGGGCAGTTGGGTGGTGCGGGTCGCGAGCAAAACCAACATCCCCGATGCGCCCAGCGGGTTCCGCTCGATCAGCAGATCCGCCGCCAGACGGCTGGTGGTATTCAGCGACTACACATACACGCTGGAAACCATCATTCAGGCCGGTCAAAAGAACATGGCCATCACCTCGGTAGCGATCCGAGTCAACGGCGATCTGCGGCCGTCGCGCCTGGTCAAGAGCATGTCGTCGTACATCCGGCGCAGCATCGTCACCATCATCCGCGTTTTCGTCATCTACAGGCCCTTCCGCTTCTTCGGCACGATCGGCCTTGCCCTTTTTGGGGCAGGCTTCCTGATTGGGCTCCGGTTTCTCTACAAATGGCTGACCAGTGAATACGGTTACGCGGGCCACATCCAATCGCTGATCCTGTCCAGTTCGTTGATGATCATCGGTTTTCACACGATACTGGTCGCGTTCGTGGCCGACCTTCTGTCCGCGAACCGCAAGTTGCTCGAAGAGATCCGTGCGCTGAGTCTTGAGAACCGTGACAAGGACCACCCCCAGCAAATGAAAGAACGTGCTTCGGAGCGAACCTGACTTGTCCATGGACAAATCCACCCAGCTACCTCTCGGCAGCGGCCGTGCCCAGTGGATTGATTCAGCCAAGGGACTGGGCATTCTTCTGATCGTGATCGGGCATGTGTATTCGACCATCACGCCTTCGATCCTGTACGTCTACATCTACGCTTTCCACGTCCCGCTGTTCTTCTTCATTTCGGGAGTCACGCTCCGGCCAGGGGCAGGTCCGTTTGCCTCCGTGGTGGCAAAAAAGGTGCGTACGCTGATCGTGCCTTACCTCTGGTATTCCATGCTGGGATACATGTTCTACGCGGCTGGCTACTTCCTGGCCCAACATCGTGGCATTCACATCCAGCAGTTCGACTACGGGCTGTGGCCGCCTCTTGCCGGCATCTTCTACGGGACCATCGGCGACGGGCGATTGATCAACGGACCACTCTGGTTTGTGATGGCGCTGTTCTGGACCTTCCTGCTTGGCTACAGCATCAACACTTACATCCGCCAGAAAATTTGGCAGTGGGTAGCTGTTGCCGTGTTCTCGGGCATCGGGCTTTGGTTGGCAGGACGAGTTGCTCTCCCTTTCAGCGGGATCCCCGCCCTGAGTGCGCTGGTTTTCTTTCAGGCTGGCTACAGCATCCGTTTTGACGATTGGTCTCGATCCTTGGGCAGCCGTGGACACTGGTTGCTGCTGAGCGTCTTGCTCTTGATCAGCGCCTTCAGCCCAGTCAATGGCTTCATCCAGTTTGGTGAAGGACTGGTTGGCAATCCGTGGTGGTTCATGCTGTTTGCATTCAGCGGCCTGTTGTCGGTGATGGTGATCCTGCGACGGTTCGATGGCCATACTGGCTGGCTCGCTGCCATTGGCCGCTACAGCTTGTCCATCATGCTGATCCACATGCTGCTGATCAAGGCGGTGAAGGTTGTGCTGGCCATGGTGCTGCAAACCAGCATGGATGCAATTGACAACGATATCGGACTGGGGCTGGTCGTACTGGGCCTGACGGTCGTCATGCTGATCCCCGCCGTGCATGTGATGGAACGCTATCTGCCGTTCACGCTGGGCAAGTCCTCAGCGCTGCCACGCTCACAGCTGGCCCGATCATGATCGGGGTCACAGGTGCCAATGGCTTTGTGGGGCACGCCCTCGTCGCTCACCTGAGGAGCCACGGGCACCAAGTCAGGGAATTGGTCAGGAAGGCGGATAGCGCCAACCGCGACCAGATGTCCGTCGGAGACATCGGCGCAGAGACAGATTGGACTCAAGCCCTGGAGAACGTCGACTGCATTGTGCATTGTGCGGCCCGCGTTCATGTGATGCGAGAGTCGACCTCCAACCCCTTGGATGCGTTCCGTCAAGTGAATGTCGAGGGAACGCGCAGACTGGCACGACAGGCTGCCCAGTCCGGCGTGCGGCGATTGGTGTTTCTCAGCACCGTCAAAGTCCATGGCGAATCAACCTCACCAGGGCGTCCATGGAACGCCAATGACGAGGCCAGGCCACAAGATGCCTACAGCCGCTCTAAATGGGAAGCAGAACAATCGCTGTGGAATGAAGCTGCCGGTTCAGGCCTGGAGGTGGTGGTGGTACGTCCGCCATTGGTGTATGGCCCGGGCGTGCGTGCAAACATGGAACGGCTGCGGCGGTGGGTGGCGCAAGGCTTGCCCATTCCCCTGGGCAGCGTGGACAACCGTCGCTCACTCGTGGCCCTGGACAATCTGGTGGACCTGCTCGCCCGCTGCATTGAACACGCCGATGCGCCTGGGCATAGCTTTCTGGTGTCCGATGGCCAAGACCTCTCAACCCCTGAACTTGTATGTGCCATGGCCAGCGCCATGGGGCGTCCCGCACGCCTGCTGCCGGTCCCGCCAGCATGCCTGCGACTGGCAGGGTGGTTGACAGCCCGATCAGCAGAGGTGGAGCGTCTCGTGGGCTCCCTCGTCGTGGACCCAGGCCCAACCCACACCACGCTGGGTTGGCAACCGCCTGTCACGGTCACGCAGGGTTTGAACCGATGGCTCGGGGAGCCCCGTCCGTGAAGCGACTCTTCGACCTCGTCCTCGCAAGCATTGCCGCTTGCCTGCTTGCCCTGCCGATCGCCGTGCTGGCAATACTGGTACGTGTTACCTCGCCTGGACCAGCGCTGTACTGGAGCAACCGGGTGGGTAGGCACAACCAGATCTTCAGCATGCCCAAATTTCGCAGCATGCGAGTCGATACACCAGCCGTGGCCACCCATCTCCTCAAGGATCCTAAAAACCACCTGACGCCAATAGGTTCCTTTCTACGCAAGAGCAGTTTGGATGAATTGCCGCAACTCTGGAGCATCATCAAAGGCGACATGAGTTTTGTCGGGCCGCGCCCGGCGCTGTTCAATCAGGATGACCTCATTGCATTGCGAACCGAATGCGGCGTGCACCAACTGGTACCGGGGTTGACTGGTTGGGCCCAAGTAAACGGGCGCGACGAGTTACCGATTCCAGAAAAGGTCAAACTGGATGAAGAGTATCTCAGGAATCATTCATTGTCCTTCGACTTGAAAATTCTGCTGCTTACTTTCGCACGCGTGCTGCGGAGCAAGGGCGTTACGCATTGATTCTCGAATGCACGCCAGGCGATCAAACCAAGGTACTTCAACATGTCAATCGCACATCAAGAAGAACAAAGCCAACTCACAAAGGAGCCGCCTTTTACCTTCATGGCACCCAGGTTGGTTGTGGTGCTGCCGGCGTACAACGAGGCCTCGACCATTGCAGAAAGCATTGAAGGCTTTCATCGGGCACTCCCCGATGCAGCCATCTGGGTTATCGACAATCGCTGCAGCGACAACACGAAGTCAATCGCACTCCAGACCTTGAGCAACCTGAATTGCCAAGGAGGTGTACTGAGTGAGAGACGCCCGGGTAAAGGCAATGCATTGCGCCGCGCCTTTATGGACCTCGAAGCCGACATTTACCTGGTCAGTGATGCAGACTGCACCTACCCACCTGAAGCGGCAAAGGAGCTTATTGCACCGGTTCTGGCTGGCTCCGCAGATATGGTCGTCGGCGATCGCCACAGTGCAGGCCATTACGCGGCAGAGAACAAGCGCCCACTGCATGGCTTTGGAAACCGGCTGGTAAGGGATCTGGTGAATGGCTTGTTCCGCACCAGACTCTCGGACGTGATGAGTGGCTACCGAGTGCTCAATCGACGGTTCGTCAAAAGCTATCCCATTCTCGTCGAAGGCTTCGAAATCGAAACCGACATGACTTTGCACGCGCTCGACAAGCGGTTTCGCATTGTCGAAATCCCGGTCAACTACCACGATCGACCAGCAGGAAGTGTCTCCAAGCTCAGCACCGTCAAAGATGGCATGCGTGTCCTGAAAACGATCGGCAACATCATGCGGCACTATCGGCCACTGGCATTTTTCGGCACTGCGGCCTTTCTGTTCGGCCTGCTCGGACTCCTGGCCGGTTGGCCCGTGCTTTCGGAATGGATTGCCACGCACAACATTGACCGTGTACCACTGGCCATACTGGCGACAGGACTTGAGATTGTGGCGGTGCTGCTGCTGGGCATAGGCCTCATTCTGGATTCCATGGTTCATCAGAACAAGCTGCAGTTCGAACTTGATCTGCTGAATCAATAACCGTGGTATCCGTTCCTCCTTGATCGCAAAGCCCTAACGACTGCGCCGGAAACCAGATGGTGCCCTTCCGATGACCCAAAGCTTCCGCAGGCTCCAGCGCTTTGCACTTGTTGGCGCAGCAGGCTTTTTCGTGGATGCAGGCATTCTCACCTGGCTCATGGGTGCAGGATGGAGCATTTTGTTGGCCAGGCTCGTGTCCTTTTCCATGGCCGTGACAGCCACCTGGCTGCTGAATCGAAGCTGGACTTTCCAAGACTCGAGCGTGGTTGTTGTCGGGCGACAGTACGCGCTCTACACGGCCATACAGGTCCTGGGTGCGTTGATCAACCTGAGCATCTTCACTTTGCTGATCACCCTTTACGTGCCGTTTCGCGATTGGCCATGGATACCGCTTGGAGCGGCCGCATTTTTCGCACTCGCGTTCAACTATGTGGCCACACACCGCCTCATTTTCAAGAACACTGAATCATGAGCGAGATTGAATATTCAGGTCGGGACAATCTCGACATCATGGCATGCGCACACAACTACAACGGCTACCTCATGAGCCTTGTCTTTCAGCGTTTCAGCAAGCATGGCGCACTCGTGGATTTTGGCGCAGGCAATGGCACCTTTGCCGCCCCCGCTGTCGCAGCGGGATACGATGTGCTCTGTATTGAAACAGACCCGGTGCTTGGCAAGATCCTTGAAGACAAGCAGCTCAAGGTGCAGCGGGATCTGGAGTCAGTGGCAGACAACAGTCTGACCGGAATCTACTCTTTCAATGTGCTTGAACATATTGAAGACGACGATGCCGTATTGAGCCTTTGGCATCGAAAATTGACACCGGGAGGCAAGCTGCTGATATATGTGCCAGCGTTTCCCTCGCTCTACAGCAGCATGGATCGAAAGGTCGGGCATCATCGTCGCTATCGAAAGTCCGGACTCCGCGCCCAACTGTTGAATGCAGGTTTCACAGTTGACAATATCAAGTATGCGGACAGCCTCGGCTTCTTCGCAACCATTGTTTACCGGCTACACAACAATGGTGAGGGCAACATCAATCCCCGCAGCCTGCAATTGTACGACAAATGGATTTTTCCACTAAGCCTTCGACTTGACAAGGTGCTGCATTTCTTTCTCGGAAAAAATGTCTATGCGTTTGCATCAAAGACCTAATTGACTCAAAACATTTGCCCCCAGGAAAAGCAACCTATGAACGCATCAGCATTTTTTTTTGTTGCGAATAGATTCTGGTGGGCAATCATGCTGATTGTCTGCCTGGCGCTGACAGCCCTGTCTGCACGGCAGATATCCACCAACAACATCAAAGGCGATGCGCTACAAAACCTGGACATCTCCCTAAACCTCTATCATCACAAAAGTTTTGCCAGATCCAATGGAAAGAAAATTCATCTCACCAATTTTCGCGAACCGTTCCCTACCCTGGTAACTTCAACCTACTTCGCACTATCCGGGAAAGACTCAAGCTATCTCACCATTTCAAATCTACGCACTGGCGATCCCGCAAAATTTGTAAAACTTCATAATCTGGGCTGGGTATTCCTGGGACTGATTGCCTCCTGGTTATTATTGAATGAAGTCACCAAAACCCGATTAGGCGGAGGATTTGCGGCTGCAGCCTGCTATCTGCTGTTTTTCAACAATATCTACATCGTCAACTCCCTGTACACCGAGTTGGCTACGGGTGTTTTGCTGCTGTGGGTTTCCTGGCTAATGGTAAGAGCCACTCAAACACTTCGATTGAGCTACTTTCTGATCTCAGGCATTGTTATGGGTTTGTTGTGCCTGACCAAGAGCGCCTTCCTCTACGTGGCGCCAATGATCATCCTTACCATCGTATTCTGGCCCAAAGCCATGATCAATGGAGATCAAAAAAAGCGCTTTTATGAAAGAGCAGTTCGGGCGCTATTCATGACTTGCGGCACGTTGATCATTGTCGCACCATGGGTGGTCCGAAATCACATGTTATTTGACACGGCCCAGATCACATCCGGACGGAGTGGCTGGGTACTTTACAAGCGCGCCTTACTCAACCAAATGACAGAAGAAGAGTTTCGCGGGGGATTTGCCGTTTTTGGACCTGACCTCTATCGGCATCTGGTGAAAGACACTTTCTTATCTGTAGAACCCGAAGACATGACTTCCAAGCATGGACGTTTCAGGAGGTTGTATGCCGGCCCATCAGAATTCTCTCAAGAGGACTTACGTGCCCAGACCTTCGGCGAACCCGAAAATGCCATCAGCTTCTATAGAAAGACCTCGGCAACATTTATCAAGCTTTCCAATAAGATGAAAAAACAAGGTCTGCCACACCCGGAATTGTTGGCGGACAAGATGATGCAGGCTGAAGCGAAGGACATGATCCTGAGTGACCCGATGCGCCACTTGGTGATGGGCAGCCTTATGTTCTGGCGTGGATTCTGGAACCTCTCCAGCAATATTGACATACCGCTACTTAACAGCGTGAAATACAAGACCTATGCAATAAATGTGATTAATGCCGCCTTGGGGGTTTCGTTAATTGTCATATTTTTATCCAATTTTCTGAAAAGAAATGCTGCTGGGCTATCACTGACAATCGCTCCAATCCTAATGATGGTTTTCTACACGTCTGTGTCTCAAAATCTACCCAGATTTTTTGCACCCACGATTCCCATCATGATCGTTTCGACCTTGATGATTACGCAATGCATTTTATTGAAGCTGAAAGCCAAGATGCGAATGTTTAAGGACGCAGATTCAGGCTGAATATTCTGGCTGCATCTTTTCTCCAGAAACAATATATGTGACCAGAAGTCACTTGTTCGCGTTATCATTGAGGCCCACGTGGTTTTATTCAAATGTTCTTAAGCCGTTTTGCCTTGCCCATACTGGGCATGCCTCGCTTGGCAAAGCGCATGGTGGTTTTGGCGGTCGATGCCACGCTATGCGTTCTCACTGTCTGGTTGGCCTACTACCTTCGTCTGGGCGAGTGGGTCAAAATGTCTGGCGACCCCTACTGGCAACCCGTCTGGGCGGTCGCGGCGGCGCTTGCCATCGCATTACCGCTGTTCGTGGTGAACGGGTTTTATCGAGCCATATTCCGCTACTCTGGCCTCTCTGCCATGGTCACGGTGATCAAGGCCATCAGCATCTATGCCTTGATCTATGCAGCACTCATCACTGCAATAGGCATTCCCGGCGTGCCTCGCACGATCGGTTTGATCCAACCCATGCTCCTGCTGCTTGGGGTTGGCACATCACGCGCGCTCGCCGGCTTCTGGCTTGGTGGTCTTTACAAGAACCAGCTCAAGATGGCCGCACTGCCGCGTGTGTTGATCTACGGCGCGGGCAACGCCGGGCGCCAGTTGGCGGCTGCCATGAGCAACAGCCATGAAATGCGCGTGGTCGGCTTCATGGACGACGACGACCGCTTGCATGGCCATGTGCTCAATGGTCTGTCCATCTACAGTCCGACGGATCTCCCCAGTCTGGTCAACACCTTGCAGGTGAGCACGGTGCTGCTGGCCATGCCTTCTGCCAGCCGCCATCGCCGCAATGAAATCATTGAAGAGATGCGTCCGGTCCATGTGATGGTGCGCACCCTGCCCAGCGTGAGCGAACTGGCACAGGGCAAGGTAAACATCTCTGACCTGCGCGAACTGGACATTGACGACCTGCTGGGTCGAGAACCGGTCAGCCCCAACCACATTCTGCTGGGCAAGAACATCACCGGCAAGGTGGTGCTGGTCACCGGCGCAGGCGGCTCCATCGGCAGCGAACTGTGCCGCCAGATCCTCAAGGTGGAACCCGCGTCGCTCCTGCTGATCGACCAGAGCGAATTCGCACTCTACGAGGTGCATCAAGAGCTCAGCGCGCGGTTACCCGAGTCGGAAGCCCGTCTGGTTCCGTTGCTCGCTTCGGTGCGGGACGAAGAGCGCATGCGCGAGATCATGTCGGCCTGGAAGCCGGACACGGTGTACCACGCCGCGGCCTACAAGCATGTACCGCTGGTGGAACACAACCCGCTGGAAGGCATCAGGAACAACGCCATCGGGACCATCACCGTGGCACAGGTGGCAGCCGAAATGGGTGTGGCCGATTTCGTGCTGATCAGCACCGACAAGGCCGTGCGCCCCACCAACATCATGGGCGCCAGCAAACGGCTGGCAGAAATGGCCCTGCAGGCCCTGGCCGACAAAGGCGCCCGGACCCGCTTCTCCATGGTCCGTTTCGGCAATGTGCTGGGATCGTCCGGTTCGGTGGTGCCGAAGTTCCGCCAGCAGGTGCGCGACGGTGGCCCCATCACACTGACCCACCCGGACATCACCCGCTACTTCATGACCATCCCCGAAGCCGCCCAGCTGGTGATCCAGGCTGGCGCCATGGCCAAAGGGGGGGACGTGTTCGTGCTGGACATGGGGGAGCCTGTGAAGATCATGGACCTTGCCACGCGCATGATCGAACTCTCTGGTCTAACGCTCAAGGACGACGAACACCCGGAAGGCGACATCGCGATCCAGATCACCGGTCTGCGTCCTGGCGAAAAGCTGTTCGAAGAACTGCTCATCGGCGACAACCCCAAGCCCACGTCGCACCCCCTGATCATGAAAGCCCACGAAGAATTCATTCCGTGGGATGCCCTGCAATTGCAGCTCAAGACGTTCAAGGCGGCGCTCGATGACAACGATGTGGGGCGCATGAAGGCCATGCTGGCACAACTGGTGGCAGGCTATGCCTCCAACAGCGACATCGTCGACTGGGTTTTCCTGGAACAGGAAGCTGACGCCACGCCATTGAAGCAAGCCGTCTGAACCCAGCACAAGGAGGACGTCTTCCTCCCCGCCATTCGCGGTGGCAGGTGCTCAACTCAGAGGTTCAGGATATGAGAGGCGGTGCCCTCAGTCTGAGGTTGCCTTTTCCTGTTCAACCGACCGCAAGGCCGACGCCATCAGGAGCGCGGTAAACAGGATGAAGAAGTGACTTTCTGTGGACAGCCAGAACGAGCTGTGCGTCATGTTGGATACCAGCATCACGGCCACGAAAGCCAGCATCAGTGCCCGGTGCGCTGGCGGATGTCGAAATGCCTGTCGCACGATCGCCCACAGGAACCAGGCAAAAACCAGCAAGCCCAGCAAGCCCAGTTCAAACAGGAAAAACAGGAACTGGTTGTGCGGGTGAGGGCATATGGTGGCGCACATGGCCGGGTTCTCGAAATGGGCGGTGGCCAGCACGGGATACGAACCGGTTCCTGCACCCAGCAAGGGGCGCTCGCGAATCTGCTGAACCGCGAAGTACCACACTTGCACACGGGCTCCCACGGACGTGACATTGGAGGGGCTGCTGCTCTTGGCCTCTTCCCAGGCCTGCAGGGTGCGCTGCTGGAACTGACTGGACAACGCCAATGCAAGGACCAGCCCAAGCAAGCCAGCGCCCAGCACAGCGCCCAGCAGACGCGGTCGGCACGCCAGTGCCACCACAAAAAACACAAGCACCGACAGCACCAGACTCAGGTAGCCGGTTCGCCCCACGGACAGAAAGAGCACACTGGCTGCGGCCAGAACCGCCACACTGGTCCAAAGCACTCGGCCCACCGCGGAGGCCGATTTGGTGGCCCAAAACAAGGTGGCACACGTGAAGAAGGCCATCATGATCCCTTGCGAGATGTGGTCCTTGAACACTGTGTGATCGACGCCGAATCCTTGATTCTGGGTGCTCGACCAGGGCAAGTCGAACCACACATTCAGCCAGGTCGATACGAGCGTAAAAAGCATTGCAACGGCAAATGCCTGCCAGCAGCGTTTGCGCACTTCAGCGTCTGCAAGAAGCATCAGGAAAATGGGCAGCAAAACGAGTTTGAAATACTTTCGAAGGTAGTCTTGGTACTCGCTCCAGTCGGCCGGAGACCACAGAGTCGCCACGACCATGACCAGCACCAGACCCATCGCTGGCCACACCACCGGATTGCGCAGCGTCCGCACCAGATCCGCTCTGGCTTGTGCATCGCTCAGGCGCACGCCAGCCAGAAGCACGGCCAACGCCAGCGTCGTGTTGGCCAATGCCACCGACATCGGGAATGCAAAGTACACAAGAACCAGGCAATAGGCGGAGGCGATCGTCAACAAGGCACGCGGGCGCGTGTCTGGGGAACCTGAATTCATTGCTCAAAATCCGTTCAATGTCTAATTCGGCCGGGCGCCCGGCGCCGTGCCTGCATGGGATCCGTTCGGGATGCCTCTCGATCACTCAGCGTCTACCCGGCAAGCCCATACCTCATTACCGTTTGACCACTGCGTTGGCCCCTTGAGGTGGGTCGTATTCCAGGATGGCGTATCGAAAGAAGCACTCCAGCGCCACCAAAAGGCAAAAGAGGAACCCCTGGGGGCCACACATGAAGCCGCGTCTGAACACATAAAAGCGCACGAAATTGGAGATCGCAGAACCCAATCCCCTCAAGACGCCCCCCTTCTTCCCCGCCTGCTCCCTGCGCCGGGCGCCCAGCTGGGAGTACTGGGCGAGCTTGAGCAGGCTCTCGTAGACCGTGTCTCGCGAAAAATGCAGCAGACGCCCCTTGAACACCCGTGCGGGAACGGTCTCGTCTTTCAATTGCGCGTACTCATGGACCACGCCCTTGAATTCCAGAATGTTGTCGGTGCGGAACAAACGTTTGACACCCCCTGCGGTTTTCGCCATGCGGCTGAGCGCCTTGCCGAACGCCACCTGGTCCCAGTACACCTTCCACGCCGCGTTGTCGCCCGAAGCCACTGCCCGCTGAATCTCACGCTTCAGCTCGTCGGTGATTACCTCGTCGGCATCAAGAAAAAAGAAATACTCGCATTTGACGAGTGGCAACATGCGGTTGCGCTGAACCGCAAAGCCTTGCCAATCCGGGAACAGATGCACGTCCGCACCCATGCGAGCAGCAATGTCGCGCGTCGCGTCCGTGCTGCCGCTGTCGATCACGATGATCTGATCTGCGAAGCTGGCGCTCTCGATACATCGGGCAATGCGGCGCTCCTCATTGAGCGTCAAAATGCCCACACACAGCCGGTTTGCAGGGGACTCAATCATCGAATTTCCAACTCCTCAAGCCCATCCAGCGGCCCAGCATTCTGGCCACCAGACGGGGAACAAACGCCAGTGTGCGAATCGGCAGCGCAACGCTGGTGGTGAACAATAAGATGCGCCTCAGCCGCAAGGCTTCCTCCACCGACCTGTGTTTGGCCGTGAAGATCAGCTTCGACTGAGCGTGATGGAAGCCGCGACCGAACTCGCTTCGCAATGGCCGGCTTCCTCGGGTGGAACTGCGGGAGCGGTGGATGGCTTTGACCTCCGGCACCAGCACCATGGGCAAGCCCGCCCGGAACAGGCGAAGGCAAAGGTCATCGTCCTCGTAGTAGAGAAAAAAGCGCTCGTCAAAGAACCCGATCTGCTGAAAACGCGCCATTCGCAGAAGCATGGCAGCGCCACACACAAAGCCCACACAGGCCAAACCGGTGGCGGCGGGTCCTTGGGAGTGCCACACCGTCTTGGGCCACCGGTAGTTGACCTCCTGCTTGCCCGTCGGACTGGCGAGTTGCGGAGCCAACACCGCGGCATCGACCATGTCGTGCGCCGTCGTCAGCAACGTGCGAAGGCCTTCGACTGAGAGCTCGCAGTCCGGATTCAGCAGCAGGGCAAAGGGTGTCTGCACCAACGCCAGCGCGCGATTGTTGGCCGCGCCAAAGCCCAGGTTGCGCTCATGCTCAAGCACGCGGGCGCTGGGCCATTGCCGGTTCGCGAGGGCCGGCGTTCCATCGGTGCTGGCGTTGTCGGACACGATCACGTGAGGGCATGATCCCAGCAGGCCGTCGAGCAGCGGGATGCAGTGCGCACTTTCATGGGTGACCACCACCACCGTGACATCCGCCAGGGTGCTGAGCGCCCCTTCAGGAGCCGCCGGCAACGGTTCAAGGACCACCTTGCCGGTGCCTCAGTGTGCGTTGGCGCCCACGACCGCGTCTGGCTTGGCCGCCTTCAGCAGGCTCAGCATGGCCGATTCAATACGGTGCAGGGCCTCAGGGGTATGACCCTCGAAACGCAACACCAGGACCGGCGTGGTGTTGGAAGCACGTATCAAGCCAAAGCCATCCGGCCAGTCCACGCGAACGCCGTCGATGGTGGACACCTTGGCGGGTGCATCAAAGCGGGCCATTGCCACCAGTTTCTCCACGACCGCATGGGGTTCACCCTCGGCACAAGCCACGTTGAGCTCAGGTGTGCTGTGGCTGGTGGGCAGCGCGTTGAGCACCGCATTCGCGTCTGGGCTCCGGCTCAGAATTTCCAGCAAGCGGGCGCCAGCATAGGTGCCGTCATCGAACCCGAACCAGCGTTCCTTGAAAAAGATATGACCACTCATCTCGCCACCCAGGGGGCTGTCAAGCTCCTTCATGCGAGCCTTGATCAGGGAATGCCCGGTCTTGTAGATATGCGCCACGCCGCCGGCCGCCTCAATGGCCGGGGCCAAGCGCTGCGAACACTTCACGTCAAAGACGATGTCGCCGCCCGGCACGCGGGACAGCACATCCTGGGCAAACAGGATCATCTGACGGTCGGGGTAGATGTTGTTGCCTTCCTTGGTGACGATGCCGAGCCGGTCGCCGTCGCCGTCGAAAGCCAGCCCCAGCTCCGCATCGGTCTCACGCAGAACACGCATCACGTCCTGCAGGTTCTCAGGCTTGCTGGGATCGGGGTGGTGGTTCGGGAAATTGCCATCCACTTCGCTGAACAGCTCGATCACCTCGCAGCCCAGCGCACGGAACAGCGCGGGCGCCGACGCCCCGGCCACGCCGTTGCCACAATCCACCACGACTTTCATCGGCCGCGCAAGCTTGATGTCGCCCACAATGCGGTCGCGATAAGCCGCCCCCACATTGATCAACCGCACCTTCCCGCCCTCAGCGAGCTGGCCCGCATCGGTCTCCATGCATCGGCGAAGTGCCTGAATGGCTTCACCGTAAATGGCCCTGCCTGCCAGTACCATCTTGAAGCCGTTGTAGTCCTTCGGGTTATGACTGCCTGTCACCTGGATACCGCTGCTGCACAAAGTGCTGGCAGCAAAGTACAACATGGGGGTGGTGGCCAGGCCGATGTCGATCACGTCGATACCGGCAGCGACCAGACCCCGGATCAGGGCGGCGGACAAGGCGGGTCCGCTGATGCGCCCGTCCCGCCCCACGGCCACCGTGTGCTCGCCCAGGCGACGGGCCTCGGTGCCAAATGCCAGTCCCAGGGCCTCCGCCACCGACTCGTCCACGGTGGAAGGCACGATGCCGCGAATGTCGTAGGCTTTGAAGATGGACGGTGCAACTTGCATGTGCTGAACTCCCGATGCTGTGGTAACCCGCCATTGTAGGTGGGTCGCCTTACAGGACCGCCCTTGCAGCAAGCCTGTTCATGCGTCCGGAAACGGCCAGCCGGTGGGCGGCAAAGACCGTACCATGGCCACATGCAAACCCCTTCCCCCACCCAACACGAAGCCCGCTACAGAGCGCTTTGCTCGAAAGATGCACGGTTCGACGGTGGCTTCTTTGTGGGCGTGACATCCACCGGCATCTACTGCCGGCCGGTTTGCCGGGTGCGCACCCCCAGGCAGGAAAACTGTCGCTTCTTTGATCTCGCTGCACAGGCAGAAAAGGCGGGCTTTCGCCCTTGCCTGCGATGCCGCCCGGAGCTCGCGCCGCGACACAGGCACTGGACCACAACGGACGCTACACAAATACTTGCACATCAGGCCACACTGTTGCTCGATGACCCGGGGACCTGGCTGGAACCGGCGGCGGAACGCACACGGATCGCTGCCGTGGCCGCACGCCTGGGCGTGAGCGATCGCCACCTGCGCCGCATTTTTGACATGCACCTGGGCGTCTCTCCCCTGCAATACCTGCAAACCTGCCGCCTACTGGCGGCCAAGCAGTTGCTGACCGACACGCGACTGCCGGTCAGCGATGTGGCGCTGGCCAGCGGCTTCTCCAGTTTGCGCCGGTTCAACGCGGCGTTTGCCGACCACTACCGCATCAACCCGACCCAAATGCGCCGAGATCCCGTAACGTCCACAGCCTCGGTGGGAAGTGGTGAAAGCATTCGCCTTTCGTGGCGCCCCCCGCTGGACGTGGGCAGCATGATGAAGTTCTTTGAGGAGCGCCAGTTGGGCGGCGTCGAACGCTTCTGTTCAGCGCCCAAGCCGAGCTTCAAGCGAACCGTTCGCCTGTCAGTGGCAGGACACACGCACACCGGCTGGATTTCAGGGGTATGGGCACCCGAAAAAAATCTGCTGCTGCTTCAAGTGAGCGACGGCTTGCTCAAGGTGCTGCCCAGCGTCATCCGGCGTGTGCGCACCCTGTTCGATCTCGATGCAGACCCGACCCCCATCAACGCCGCCCTGCAAAACGACTTTCCTGCCGGGAACGGTTTGCGCGTGCCGGGTTGTTTTGACGGATTTGAACTGGCCGTGCGAGCCGTGATGGGTCAGCAGGTCACGGTAGCGGCTGCCCGCACATTGACGGCCCGGCTGATCCAGCAATGGGGCGACCCCATCGTCACACCCGACCCTGCCATTGATCGGCTATTCCCTTTGCCCCAGACGCTGGCCCAAGCGGACGAGGACCTGCTGGGCAGAATGGGCATCGTGCGCCAGAGGCAGGTCGCACTGAAAGCGCTCGCCCATGCCGTGCTCGCAGGCCACATCGACTTGAACCCGTCCCGCGTCGCGCCGGACACCCTGCAAACGCTGCAAGGCTTGCCAGGTATCGGGCCATGGACCGCACAGTACATCGCCATGAGGGCGCTGAGATGGCCAGACGCATGGCCGGAAGGCGATGTGGCACTGGTGAAGGCCCTTGAACTGGAAAACCCCCGATCCCAGGCGGCACGCCGCGCCGCCGGGCAAATGGCTGAACGCTGGCGCCCCTGGCGCAGCTATGCGGTGATCCGCGCCTGGGCCGGCACCTACCGAGCCGCCCAGCCCACAACCTAAGGTCTGATGTCATGACAATTCTGGCGAAACACACCGTTCCATCACCCTTGGGACCGATTCTGCTCGCGGCCAGCCCCGGAGGCCTGCGCGGCGCCTGGTTCAACGAACAAGCCCACGGGCCAGCGGCCTCGCTGGTGGCCCAATGGCAGTCACAGCCCGAGCACCCCGCGCTGCTGGCTGCGGCCAATCAGCTGAACGACTACTTTCTGGGAGAGCGTCAGTCGTTCGACCTGCCACTGGACTTGACCGCCGGGACGCCTTTTCAGATTGCTGCGTGGACAACCCTGCTGCAAATCGCATGGGGAAACACCATCAGCTACAGTGAGCTCGCCCAGCGGATGGGCAAACCTGCTGCGGTGAGGGCCGCCGGCACAGCGATCGGTCGCAATCCACTGAGCATCTTCGTGCCTTGTCACCGCGTGATCGGCACCAATGGGTCTCTCACGGGCTATGCTGGCGGACTGCATCGCAAACAGGCGTTGCTGCGGTTGGAGCAGCGCGACGCCCTGCCTTGATCTGGCTTGATTCCACACCGGACACTTGAACCATGCCCCCCCTTCTCATTGCCGAGTTCTTCCTGCTTGCTGCCTTGTGGGGCGCCTCGTTTCTGTTCATGCGCATGGGCGCCGCAGAATTCGGCCCTTTGCCGACGGCTGGATTGCGCGTGGGTCTAGCGTCCCTGTTTCTGTTGCCTGCATTCCTCGTCAAAGGTGTGTGGGCAGACTTCCGCCAAAGGGCCGGGCTGATCCTGTTTGTCGGCTTGCTGAACTCGGCGCTTCCGTTTGCACTTTTTTCGTTCGCGGTGCTGCACATCACCACCGGCCTGACTTCCATCCTGAACGCCACCGTGCCGCTCTCCGGTGCCCTGGTCGCCTGGATCTGGCTGCGTGAGCGACCAAGCGGTTCCCGGTTGCTGGGGCTGATGCTTGGCTTTGCCGGCGTCTGCTTGCTGGTGCTCGGCAAGTCCGGCTTTGATGCGTCCGGTCGGCCGGCGGCGGACAACACAACCGTCACCCTGCTCGCCATGGGCGCCGCGCTGCTCGCCACCCTGTGCTATGGCATGGCGGCCAGCTTCACCAAACGCCACCTGAACGGCGCGCACCCGCTGGCCACTGCCACCGGCAGCCAGATTGGCGCCTCGCTGGGGCTGGCGCTGCCCACCGTCCTGTTCTGGCCCACACAATCCGTCAGCAGCAGTGCATGGACAGCCATTCTGGCCGTGGCGCTGCTGTGCACCGCACTGGCCTATGTGCTGTTCTTCCGGATCATTGCCCAGGCAGGCCCCAGCAAAGCCTTGACCGTGACTTTCCTGGTCCCCGTGTTTGCCTTGCTGTACGGGGCGATCTTTCTCGCTGAGACTGTCACGCTCTGGATGGTGATCTGTGGCGCAGTGATCTTGTGCGGCACGCTGCTGGCCACCGGTCTGCTCCGGTTGCGCTGGCTGGAGGGCACACTGGCCGCGCCACTGAAGGATCGTTAGATCCGGGCGATGCATCTAGAGCGCTCACGCAGGGGGGTTGCTGTGGCAGCCACCACGGTCTGCCGTCAGAGCATCCAAAACAAAAAAGCCGTTGAAAATCGTGGATTTTCAACGGCTCATTGCTTTGATGGCGGAGTGGACGGGGCTCGAACCCGCGACCCCCGGCGTGACAGGCCGGTATTCTAACCAACTGAACTACCACTCCTGGTAGATGACATTCGTTCTTTCGAACCAAGCGCCAACCACTTGTGCCTGAGTTGCCTTGCGGCAAATTCTGGCGACCCTACGGGGATTCGAACCCCGGTACTCACCGTGAAAGGGTGATGTCCTAGGCCTCTAGACGATAGGGTCAAAACCTTGGGACTAACCGAAACGCGACATTCTCAACCGCGTTTTTGCGAGCCCTGCATTGTAGCATCTGAAGAACTGTGTTCTTCTTTTGAAACACCGCAGAACCCTGAACTTTTGGTGGAGGTAAGCGGGATCGAACCGCTGACCTCTTGCATGCCATGCAAGCGCTCTCCCAGCTGAGCTATACCCCCACAGGGTTTGTCAATTCACCCCCGGCATCTCACTGCCCGGTGCAAATCAGCAAGCCTCAAATTATAGGACATTTTTCAGCTGTTTTGCAGACGTTCCAAAACAGTTTGCCGCTGATACAGTTCAAGCACCGCATCCAGGGACGGGGTCTGCGCCGTTCCCATGACCAGCACCCGCACCGGCATGGCCAGCTGCGGCATCTTGATGCCATGGGCCGCAGTGGTCTCCTTGATCGCCACCGAGATACCTGCCTTGGTCCACTCGCATTCGGCCAGCTTGGCAGCCAAAGTAGCCAGCGCGGGCTTGATCGCCTCGGTGATGTGCTGCGCGCGCTCCTCGTCTGATGGCATGACCTTGTCGTAGAACGCGCTGGCCCATATGGCCAACGCCACCGTGGTGTCACAGCGATCCTTGAAGAGGCCACAGATACGGGCAAGGCGTTCATCCGCACGCACACCCCGCTTCATCAACTGATCCGCCACGATGGGCGCCAGCGCTGCGTCGTCCATCGCCTTGAGGTGCTGGGCATTGACCCAGCGCAGCTTGGCTTCATCGAACTGTGCGGCGCTGCGACCCAGATGATCGAGGTCGAACCACGCCAGAAACTGGGCACGGTTGAAGATTTCGTCGTCGCCATGGCTCCAGCCCAGGCGTGCCAGGTAGTTCACCATGGCGTCGGGCAGGTAGCCTTCGTCGCGGTACTGCGTGACCGGCTTGGCGCCGTTGCGCTTGCTCATCTTCTCGCCCTGCTCGTTAAGCACGGTAGGCAGGTGAGCGTAGACGGGTGGCTCTTTGCCGAGCGCGTGGAAGATGTTGATCTGGCGCGGCGTGTTGTTCACGTGGTCGTCGCCACGGATCACGTGCGTGATGGCCATGTCGATGTCATCGACGACCACGCAGAAGTTGTAGGTAGGCGTGCCGTCGGGTCGGGCGATCACCAAGTCGTCGAGTTCGTCATTGCTGATCTCGATACGGCCCTTGACCTTGTCGTCCCAGGCCACCACGCCGCCCTGCGGGTTCTTGAAGCGCAGCACGGGTTTCACGCCCTCGGGCACTGGGGGCAATGCCTTGCCGGGCTCCGGCCGCCAGGTGCCGTCGTAGCGTGGTTTTTCCTTGGCCGCCATCTGGCGTTCGCGCAACGCATCGAGTTCGGCCACGCTCATGTAGCAGGGATACACCAGGCCGGCGGTCACCATGTCGGCCAGCACGGTCTTGTACCGGTCCATGCGCTGCATTTGGTAGAACGGCCCTTCGTCGTGATCGAGACCGAGCCACTTCATGCCTTCGATGATCACGTCAACGGCAGCCTGAGACGACCGCTCGAGGTCGGTGTCTTCAATGCGCAGAATGAAGGCGCCGCCGGTGGAGCGCGCGAACGCCCATGGATACAGGGCTGAGCGGATGTTGCCGAGGTGAATGAACCCCGTGGGAGATGGTGCGAAGCGGGTGCGGACGGTCATGTCAAAGTGAGGAGAGGCCGATGTCGAGATCGGCCTGAATGTCGGAAGGGTGTTCAAGACCCACGGCCACGCGGATGAGGCCTTGAACCACACCGGCGGCTTGGCGCTGGTCTTCGGTCAGACGGCCGTGCGAGGTGCTGGCGGGGTGGGCCACCAGCGTCTTGGTGTCGCCCAGGTTGGTCGAGAGCGACAGCACCTGGAGCGAGTCAAGCACATGGAACGCGCGGGCCCGCGCCTGATCGGCGTCGGAGGCTTTCACCTCAAAAGACAGCACTGCCCCGCCGCAGTTCGATTGCTGGGCCATGGCCAGTTCATGCTGCGGGTGGCTGCTAAGACCCGGGTAATGCACCTTTGCCACAGCCGGATGCGCCTGCAGCCACTGCGCGAGTTTGAGTGCCCGATCGGACTGCGCCTGCATGCGGATGTCCAGCGTTTCCAGCCCCTTGAGCACAACCCACGCGTTGAATGGCGCCAGGGTCATGCCTGCGCTCTTGAGCACGGGCAAGAAGGTTTTTGTGACGAGCGACTCGCTGGCGCAGAGGGCCCCGGCCATGACACGGCCCTGCCCGTCCAGGTACTTGGTGCCTGAGTGCATGACGATGTCGGCACCCAGGGCCATCGGGCGCTGCAGCGCAGGCGTGGCAAAGCAGTTGTCCACGCACAGCAAGGCACCCGCGTTGTGGGCAATATCGGCCAGGGCCCGGATGTCGCACACATCGGTGAGCGGGTTGGTGGGCGTCTCGGCAAAGAGCAAACGGGTGTTGGGCCGCACAGCGGCCTTCCATGCATTGGCGTCGGTCTGTGAAACAAAGGTGGATTCCACACCGAACTTGGCCAGGTCAGAGCCGATCAGCTTGATCGTGGAGCCGAACATCGAGTGCGAGCAGATCACATGGTCGCCCGACTTGAGCAGACCCATGCACATCATCAGGATGGCCGACATGCCCGACGCGGTGGAGATGCAGGCCTCTGCACCTTCGAGTGCCGCCAGGCGCTGCTCGAAGCTGGCCACCGTGGGGTTGCCATAGCGGCCGTAGGTGAAACCTTCTTCATCGCCGGCAAAGCGTCGGGCGGCGGCTTCTGCGCTGGGCTGCACATACCCACTGGTGAGGTAGAGCGCTTCGGAGTTTTCACCGAAGTGGCTGCGCGCCACAGCCTCGCGCACGGCCAGGGTATCGCGATGCAGGTCGGGTTTTTTTGGTTTCATCGACGGCAGCCTTCAGGCGGTCTGCGCGTTGGGCAAGGCCAGGCGCGATGTGTCTTCTTCGCCCTCTTCGCTCATGTCGCGACCGGCGTTCAGGCGGGCGATGTCTTCGAGCGTGATGTCGCCTGTGACGTACACGCCGTCAAAGCAGGATGCGTCAAAACCGGCGAGCTTCGGATTGAGGGAGCCGATCGTCTGTTTCATGGCGTCCACATCCTGGTAGATCAGCGCATCGCAGCCGATGCTCTCGCGCACCTCGTCGACGCTGCGGTTGTGGGCCACGAGCTCATCAGGCGTGGGCATGTCGATACCATACACGTTGGGGTAGCGCACAGGTGGCGCAGCGCTGGCGAGGTACACCTTGCGGGCGCCCGCGTCGCGCGCCATCTGCACGATCTCGCGGCTGGTGGTGCCACGCACGATGGAGTCGTCCACGAGCAGCACGTTGCGCCCCTTGAATTCGCTGCCGATCACGTTGAGCTTCTGGCGCACAGATTTTTTGCGAACGCCCTGCCCCGGCATGATGAAGGTGCGCCCCACATAGCGGTTCTTCACAAAACCTTCACGGTAGGGCAGCCCCAGCAACTGGGCCAGTTCCATGGCACTGGGACGCGACGATTCAGGGATCGGGATCACCACATCGATCTCGTTCGGTGGCACGGTGGACACCACCCGTTTGGCCAGCGTGATGCCCAGGTTCAGGCGGGCCTGGTAGACCGAAATGCCATCCAGCACGGAATCAGGCCGCGCGAGGTACACAAACTCAAAGATGCAAGGGTGGTGACTGACCTTGTCGGCGCATTGCTGGAATTGCATGTTGCCTTCCAGATCGACGAACAGAGCCTCGCCTGGCAGCACATCGCGATCCAGTTCAAAGCCATTGCCTTCCAACGTGACCGACTCGCTCGCGACCATCACACCCTGTTCGTTTCTGCCCACACACAGCGGGCGAATGCCATGGGGATCGCGGAATGCAACCAGGCCATGGCCGGCGATCAGCGCCACCACCGCATAAGAACCCTTGATGCGCTGGTGAACCCCGCGCACGGCGGCGAACACATCGGCCGGCTTCAAGGTGATACCGCGGGTGACCTTTTCCAGCTCGTGAGCAAGCACATTGAGCAACACTTCCGAGTCGCTCTCGGTGTTGATGTGGCGGTGGTCGGTCTGGAACAGCTCCTGTTTAAGCGCGTGGGCGTTGGTGAGGTTGCCGTTGTGCACCAGCACCAGACCAAACGGGGCGTTCACGTAGAAAGGCTGCGCCTCTTCTTCGCTGTAGGCATTGCCGGCGGTCGGGTAACGCACCTGGCCCAGCCCACAGTTGCCGGGCAAGGCGCGCATGTTGCGGGTGCGAAAGACGTCGCGCACCATGCCCTTGGCCTTGTGCATGAAAAACTTCCGGCCCTGTTGCGTCACGATGCCCGCCGCGTCCTGCCCGCGATGCTGCAGCAGCAGCAGCGCGTCGTAGATCAGCTGATTGACGGGTGTCTGGCTGACCACGCCCACGATTCCACACATATAAGCTTCCTAGAAGAGAAAAAACCGAAACCGCTTCAGGGCAGGTAGCGCGCCACTGCCTCGGGCAACAGGGGTTTGAGCTCGTGCAGCGTCACCGTCAGCACTGCCCCTGTGGCCGATGTGCGCCACCACTCGCTGTGCTGCAACTGCGTCATGTTCACCACCACAGCAAAACCCAGCAGCATCACCACTCCTCGCAACACACCAAACGCACCACCCAATATCCTGTCCACCGGCCTGAGCCCCACCGATGTCACCAACTTGCGTACGAGCCAGGCCACCAAACCACCCGCAAATGCGACCGCAATGAAGACCAGCGCAAACCCAGCAGCAACCTGCAGCGCAGGTGAAGCTCCCTCCATGGGGAGCATTTGAGCCATGTCCACCGCAAAGGCCTGTGCCAGCACAAAGGCGGCAACCCACCCCGCCACCGACAGCACTTCGTACACCAACCCGCGCCACAGTCCGAGCAATGCCGAAAACACGAGCACCGCAAGCAGCACCCAGTCCATCAATCCCATGAAGGCGCAGTCCGGCGAAACATCAGAGCGTGAGAATGCGCGCGGGGTAGCCCAGCGCCTTGACCCGGGCCGCGGCTTTTTCGGCCTCCGTCTGGCTTGAGAAAGGCCCCACACGCACCCTGGTACGACGACCCTCACTGGTCTCGGCCACATGGGTGTAGGTCTTCATGCCGGCGGCTTCAATTTTCAGTCGAACTTCACGGGCGCGAGCGGCCTCAGCGAAGGCGCCGACCTGCACCACCAGACGCAGGGATTCACTGTCGCTGGAGCTGACCGATTCCGCTGGCGCAGCGGGCGCAGACGGCGCGGTCTTGGCATTGGATGAAGCCTCGGCAGTGGGGGCGGGCGCCGGCGCCAGGACAGGCGGCGGATCTGCTTGCGCCGGGGCTGGTGCAGGTGCCGGCTTGACGGCTGTTGCCTCCTGTACCGGCGCAGGCGCGGCCGCAACGGGCTCGCTCGGTGCGGGCTCGGCCGCCGGCTCTTCTTTCTTGGCACTCGTGCTCGCGTTTTCTGAAGAAGCGGCTGGAGAACCTGTAGCGGGCGCCGCTGGGGCCGCCTTGGAGGGAATTTCGATCGGGATGTCGACCGCAATGGGGCGAGGCTGCGTGTCAAACAGGAGCGAGAAGCCCACCACCCCCACCAGCACCAGAATGCTGGCGCCGATCAACCGGTGCCTTGCACGCTGGCGCACTGCTTCAATGCTTTGCGGTGGGGGCGTCGGGGGAGTGCCCTGAGAGGCTGCGCGGGATTTGATCATTCGGAATGAAGGATTGCAGGGCCACCTTGACCAGCGCCCGGTCTCAGGCGGTCAGGTGTCGGGCCGAGAGGCGAGGCACGCCCTGCTGCAGCACACCACCCACGGTGAAGAAGGACCCGAAGACCACGATTCTATCAGCGGGGTCTGCCAGGGACACGGCCGCGCGAAGGGCGCTCATCGGGTCGGCATGGCAACCGGCCACGCGGCTTTTTCCGCCTGGGGTGGTCGCTGGATGGGCGTCCAGCACCTGTCGCAGCCCTTCAGCAGTGATGGCGCGGTCCAGAGGCAGATCGGTGAGGTGCCAATGGTCGATCAGCGGGGCAATGCGCTCCAGCATGGCGGGCAGATCCTTGTCGGCCATGGCTCCGAACACGGCGTGGGTGGTCGGGTAATAACCCATGGCATCGAGGTTTTCGGTCAACGCTGCCACCGAATGCGGGTTGTGGGCCACGTCCAGGACCAGCGTGGGCGTGCCGGGAACGATCTGGAAACGCCCGGACAACTCCACCATGGCCAGTCCGTTGCGCACGGCCTGGGCCGTGACCGGCAGGCGCGGGCGCAGGGCCTCAATGGCAGCCAGCACGCCGGCCGCGTTCACCAGTTGGTTGGCGCCACGCAGCGCCGGGTAGGCCAGTCCGCTGTACCGCCGCCCACCATGCGACGGGTGCATGGCCCAGCCCCATTGCTGCTGGTCGCCTGCAAAATGAAAATCCTTGCCGACGCGCCACAGGTTGGCCCCCACCTCGGTCGCCCGGTCGATCACGCTCTGCGGAGGCACCGGATCGCTCACCACCACTGGACGGCCGGTTCGCATGATCCCGGCTTTTTCATAGCCGATGGCTTCCCGGTCGTTGCCCAGCAGCGCCATGTGGTCCAGGGCGATGCACGTGACAATAGCGCAATCGGTGTCCACGACGTTGACCGCGTCCAGTCGGCCACCCAGGCCCACTTCCAGAATCACCACGTCCAGCCCGCTGCGCGCCAGCGTCTGCAGGATGGCAAGGGTGGTGAACTCGAAATAGGTCAGGCTGATGGCTTCGTCCTGCCCCTGCCCTGCGCGGGCCTGTTCCACTTCCGCAAAGGCAGGCAGCAAGGCGCTGGCCTCCACCGGCGTGCCCGCAATGCGGCAACGCTCTTCAAAGCGGACCAGGTGCGGCGAGGTGTACACCCCGGTGCGATAACCCGACTCGCCGTAGATGGCCTCCAGCATGGCGCAGGTGGAGCCCTTGCCATTGGTGCCCGCGACCGTGATCACCGGGCAATTCATCGCCAGACCCATGCGTTCTGCCACGCGTTGAACGCGCTCAAGACCCATGTCGATGGCCTTGGGGTGCAGGCGCTCGCAGTGGGCGAGCCACTCGGCCAGGGTCGTGGGATGTTCGGGCAGGGGGATTTCAAGCATTCCGCATTTTCCCACTGCGCCCCCCATGGCGTGCCGGCAGGGGTTTGCCGCACAATCCCTGACCATGATCACTGTCTTTGGCATTCCCAACTGCGACACCGTCAAAAAGGCCCGCGCCTGGCTGACCGAGCACGGTATCGAACATCAGTTTCACGACTTCAAGAAACAAGGCGTCCCTGAAGAAGCGCTTGATCGATGGCTTGTCGTCCTGGGCTGGGAGCGGCTGGTCAACCGCAAAGGCACGACCTGGCGCAAACTGGACGACGCCACGCGCGATCAGGTGGCCGATGGCGTCAGTGCACGCGCGCTCATGCTGGATCAGCCCAGCGTGATCAAACGGCCGGTGGTGCAGTGGGATGGGGCTGGCCCAGCCAGTCTGACCGTGGGGTTTGATCCGGCAGAATGGCAGCGCCGCGCTTGATACCAGTTCCTCATCGGACGGGCCTCCCATGCGGGCCCACCCCTTCGCCGACCTAAAATCGCAGATTCGCCTTCATTCACCGAATCGCCCATGACCACCACCCACATCGACGGCGTCACCGTCAACACCCAGGCCAGCGTCTACTTCGACGGCAAATGCGTCAGCCACGGCGTCACCTTTCCGGACGGCACCAAGAAGTCTGTGGGCGTGGTGCTTCCCGCCACCCTCACCTTCAACACCGGTGCTGCAGAAATCATGGAATGCGTGGCTGGCGCTTGCGAGTACAAGCTGGCCGGCTCGGACACCTGGCTGAGCTCCGGCCCAGGCGATCGCTTCAGTATTCCCGCCAACAGCAGTTTCGAGATCCGGGTCACAGAGGCCTACCACTACATCTGCCACTTCGGCTAAACCCGCAGACGCACACCACACCAACATGGCCACCATTCTTCAGAATCTCCCCCTCCAGCAAAAAGTCGGCATCGCGTTCTCCGGCGGGCTCGACACCAGCGCCGCCCTGCTCTGGATGAAGCAGAAAGGCGCCATCCCCTACGCCTACACCGCCAACCTCGGCCAACCCGACGAGCCGGACTACGACGAGATCCCCCGCAAGGCGATGCAGTACGGCGCTGAAAAGGCGCGGCTGATCGACTGCCGCACCCAGTTGGCGCATGAAGGCATTGCCGCTTTGCAGTGCGGCGCTTTCCACATCAGCACCGCTGGTGTGACCTACTTCAACACCACACCGCTGGGCCGCGCCGTGACCGGCACCATGCTGGTGGCGGCCATGAAGGAAGACGATGTGCACATCTGGGGCGATGGCTCCACCTTCAAGGGCAACGACATCGAGCGCTTCTACCGCTACGGGCTGCTCACCAACCCCAGCTTGAAGATCTACAAGCCCTGGCTGGACCAGCTGTTCATTGACGAACTCGGCGGTCGCGCCGAGATGAGCGCATTCATGACCGCCAACGGTTTTGGCTACAAGATGAGCGCAGAAAAGGCCTACAGCACCGACAGCAACATGCTCGGCGCCACCCACGAAGCCAAGGACTTGGAAGAACTCTCCAGCGGCATGCACATCGTCAACCCCATCATGGGTGTCGCGTTCTGGAAAGACGAAGTGCAAGTGAAGCGCGAACCCGTGACCGTGCGTTTTGAAGAAGGCCAGCCCGTGGCCCTCAACGGCGAGACGTTCGCAGACCCGGTGGCGCTGATCCTCAAGGCCAATGAAATCGGCGGGCGCCATGGCCTGGGCATGAGCGACCAGATCGAGAACCGCATCATCGAAGCCAAGAGCCGCGGCATCTACGAAGCGCCCGGGCTCGCGCTGCTGCACATCGCCTACGAACGCCTGGTCACCGGTATTCACAACGAAGACACCATCGAGCAGTACCGCATCAACGGCCTGCGCCTGGGCCGTCTGTTGTACCAGGGCCGCTGGTTCGATCCGCAGGCCATCATGCTGCGCGAAACCGCGCAGCGCTGGGTGGCACGCGCCATCACCGGCGAGGTGACCGTGGAGCTGCGCCGCGGCAACGACTATTCGATCGTCAACACCGAAAGCCCCAACCTGACCTACGCGCCCGAGCGTCTGAGCATGGAAAAGGTGGAAGACGCGCCGTTCAGCCCGCTGGACCGCATTGGCCAGCTGACCATGCGCAACCTGGACATCGTGGATACGCGCGCCAAGCTGGGCATCTATGCCAAGACCGGCTTGCTGTCGCTGGGTGAAGGGTCGCAGATGTTGAAGCTGGAAGGCGAGTAACAGCCTTAATTGCTGATGCCTCGCGGGATCGGGGCGCTCTGGCGCTCTGCTCCGCGAATGTCCTCCGGGCCGGCTTTGTCGGCCCTCCCCCTTTATTTCGCTGCGCAGAGCGCCAGGGCGCCCCGATCCAGAAGCGCGCCAGTATTCAACCTTCGCACGCCTGCATGCTGGCGGCCCGACGATGCCGGGTGGCTGGCGCAGCGAAATAAAGGAGGAGAGGCGGCGCAGCCGACTCGGGGGACATTCGCGGAGCCGGCCACCCGACATCGTCGGGCCTGGCAACAATGCCAGCGTGAAACCGAAACGATAGAGAGCGCGGTCAGACCACCACAGGCTCAGGCTCCAGCAAGATCCCGAACCGCTCATACACACTGGTCTGAATCGCCTTCGCCAGCGTCATCACTTCACCGCCGGTGGCCCCACCCCGGTTCACCAGAACCAAGGCCTGTTTTTCATACACGCCCGCGTTGCCCACACCCCTGCCCTTCCAGCCGCAAGCGTCAATCAACCAGCCTGCGGCCAGCTTGATGCTGCCGTCGGCCATGGGGTAGTGCACCACCTTGGGATCACGCGCGATGATGTCGGCGCATTGCTCCACACTCACCGTGGGATTCTTGAAAAAGCTGCCCGCGTTTCCGATCACTGCCGGGTCGGGCAGCTTGGCTCGGCGGATCGCGCAGACCCAGTCGAAGATCTGGCGGGCATCGGGTTGCTCAATGCCGGTCTCCGCGATTTTGCGTTCCAGGTCCGCATACCCCAGCACCGGCTTCCAGGGCTTGGGCAGCCAGAACCGCACCCGGATGATGACTGCGCGCCCCGCCAGCCCCAGCCCCTTTTCACCCGATGGCGCGTGCTTGAACACCGAGTCTCGGTAACCAAATCCACACTGCGCGGCATTCAGGGTGAAGGTCCGACCCGTGCGCAGATCCACCGCATCGAGCGAGTGGAAGCGGTCCTGCAGCTCCACCCCATACGCACCAATGTTCTGCACCGGAGACGCGCCCACCGAGCCGGGGATCAGCGCCAGATTCTCCAGCCCAGGGCAGCCCTGCTCCAGCGTCCAGGCGACGAAGTCATGCCAGCTTTCACCGGCACCCGCTTCGACCACAAAGCCCTTCTCTTGCTCTTCCAGCACGCGCCGCCCGGTGATCTCGACCTTGATCACCAGCGTCTTGATGTCGCCCGTGATCACCAGGTTGCTGCCACCACCCAGCACCAACGGCGGCACAGCGTCACCCCCATTCAGCCCAAGACCCGACACCAGCTGTTCCACAGCCTCCTGTGAGCGCACGCGAGCCAGCTTCAAGGCACGCGCCTGGATGCCGAAGCTGTTGTAGGACTGGAGCGCCACGTTTTTCTCGACTAACATGACCGGATTGTCTCACCCACATTCAGCGGATCCATCACCATGCCTTCATTTGATACCGTCCTCGAGGCCGACCTGGTCGAAGTCAAAAATGCCGTCGATCAAGTGGCCAGAGAAGTCGGCACGCGCTTCGACTTCAAGGGCACCAGCGCCGCCATCGAACTCAAAGACAAGGACATCACCCTTTACGGCGATGCCGATTTTCAGCTCACGCAGGTCGAAGACGTGCTGCGCAGCAAGCTCGCCAAACGCGGCGTGGACGTGCGCTTCCTCGACATGGGCAAGGTTGAAAAAATCGGCGGTGACAAGGTCAAGCAGGTCGTCAAGGTGAAGAACGGCATCAGCACCGAAGACGGCAAAAAAATCCAGCAGGCCATCAAGGGCAGCAAGCTCAAGGTGCAGGGGGCGATCCAGGGCGACGCGGTGCGCGTCACAGGCGCCAAACGCGACGATCTGCAGGCTGCCATGGCGCTGATCCGCAGCGAAATGAAAGACCTGCCCCTGTCGTTCAACAACTTCCGGGATTGAGCCTCTATGCGCCCTGCTTCCCGTGAGCGCAGGCACAAAGCAGGGCAATGGTTACTTGGCGGGAGCCTGCTGCTGATGCTGGCCGGTCCTGCTCTGGCCCAGCAGGTGGCGTTGGCTGGGCTGTCCGCCAACCGGGCGCTGCTCGTGATCGAGGGCGCGTCACCACGCTTCATGAGTCCTGGCCAGACATCGCAAGGGGTGAAGCTGGTCAGCGCTCAGGGAGACGTTGCGGTGATCGAAGTAGAGGGGCGACGGCAAATCTTGAGAGTGGGAGATGCGCCGGTGCACGTGGGCGGAAGAGCCGTCGTTGGCGGCCAGCGCATCGTGCTCACGGCAGATGCCTCGGGCCACTTCCTGCCCCAGGGCCAGATCAACGGTCGCTCGGTGCAGTTCATGGTCGACACCGGTGCCACCCTGATCGCGATCAGTGAATCCGAGGCGCGCCGCCTCAACCTGAACTTCGAGACAGGTCGCCCGGTCCGCATCAGCACCGCCAACGGCACGGTCAATGCCTACCAGATCCAGCTCAGCTCGGTGCGGGTGGGCGATGTGCAGGTGTACGACGTGGCAGCCGTGGTGGCGCCACAACCCATGCCTTTTGTGCTGCTGGGCAACAGCTTTCTCACGCGCTTCCAGATGCAGCGCCAGAATGATCAGATGACGCTTGAGAAGCGTTAGTCCGGGTTTTGAGCCGTTCCCTGCGCAGCGGTCACGATAATTTCGATTTTCCAGTCCGGGTTGGCCAACGCGGCCTGCACTGTGGCGCGTGGTGGTGCGGTACCCGGCACCACCCAGGCGTCCCACACCTCGTTCATGGCACCGATGTCCTGAATGTCGGCCAGGAAGATCTGCGTGCGCAGAATGAACGATTTGTCGCTGCCCGCCTCTTTCAGGCGCTGCTGTACCTGATCGAGCACGTCCTGCGTCTGGCCCCTGATATCGGTGGCACCGCGTTCGGGCACCATGCCGGCGAGGTAGACCACCCCGTTGAACACGGCGGCTTCGCTGTAGCGTGCGGCCACGCCATGGCGTTGAATATGAGCGTTCATTTCTTTTTGGCTCCCAGTTTGCTTTCTTTGCCTGCAATCAGGCGGTTGATGTTTTCGGCGTGGCGCCAGACCAGCATGAGACCCATGACCGCCAGACTCAGCGCGATCACGCCGGGGGCATTCCACACCACGCGGTCACCAAACAGGTAAAAGAATGGTGCGAACACGGCGGTGATGATGGAGGCCAGCGACGAGTAACGGAAGAAGAAGGCCACGATGAGCCAGGTGGCCAGCGAAGCCAGCCCCAGCCAGGGCTCGAATGCAATGATCACGCCCGCCGCCGTGGCCACGCCCTTGCCCCCCTGGAATCGGAAGAACACCGGGAACAGGTGCCCCAGGAAGGCCGCAAAACCGACAAGGGCGACGGTGCCATCGCCCAGCCCCCAGGCCTCGCCCCACACCTTCACGACCACCACGGGCAGCCAGCCCTTGAGCGCATCGAGCAACAAGGTAATGATGGCTGCCGCCTTGTTGCCCGATCGCAGCACGTTGGTGGCGCCCGGGTTCTTGCTGCCATAGGTACGCGGGTCGTTCAACCCCATCAGACGGCTCACCAACACGGCAAAGGAAAGCGAACCGATCAGGTAAGCGGCCACGGTGGCCAGAAAGGGGTAGACAAACTCCACGTGGGGCTCCTCGGTTGTTGTTGTGTGTGCATGCCGGGCGAACAGCGCGCACCACGGCTATTCTGCCAGTGCGCACTGCACGGGCACTGCCCCCAGCGGGTGGCTCAACACAGCAGGATCCAGCCCAACCAGAAAACCCCGCCGCCCACCATTGATCCAGATGCGCGGCAATGCCAGCACCGTGGTCTCCACCCAAAGCGGCATGTCGCGCTTCAACCCGAACGGCGAGGTGCCCCCCACCAGGTAGCCGCTGTACCGATTGGCCACTTCGGGCTTGCACGGCTCCACCGATTTCACCCCGATCTGCCGCGCCAGGTTCTTGGTGGACACCGTGCGGTTGCCATGCATCAACACCGCCAGCGGCTTGCCCGCATCGTCCTGCATGACCAGCGTCTTCACCACCGCAAATGGGTCCAATCCCAGCACCTCCGCGCTGTGCTGGGCGCCTCCCCGTTCCAGATATTCGTAGGGATGCTCTGTGAACGACACGCCATGGGACTTCAGCCAGGCGGTGGCAGGGGTTTCACTGATGTGCTGTTTTTTGGCCATGCTTCAAGCGTGCGGCGGGGATGTTGCCTTCACTGAGCAGGATCCCTGCTCTCCCATCGAATCTTGTCGATCTCTGCCAGCAGTTCAGGCGACAAGGTGGTGCCCCAGGCGTCCAGGCATTCATCCAGTTGGGCCACCGAAGTCACTCCGATGATCGTGCTCGCCACGCGCCAGTTGGTGTAGCAGAAGGCAAGTGCCAGTTGCGCCGGTGTGAGCCCGTTTTCACGGGCCAGCTTGTTGTAGCGGATGGCAGTGGCGAGGGATTCGGGGCGGCCCCAGCGCTGCTTGCGCATGGACTCAAACAAGGCCATGCGGCCGGCATCGCCCACCAGGCCGGCGGCGTCGTACTTGCCGGTGAGCAAACCAAACCCCAGCGGCGAATAGGCCAGCAGCGACACACCCAGCCGGTGGCAGGTTTCATCCAGGCCGTTCTCGTAGCTGCGGTTGATCAGGCAATAGGGGTTCTGCACCGTGGCCACACGGGGCAGGCCATGTTGTTCGGCCATGCGCACGAACTCGTGCACGCCGTAAGGCGACTCGTTGGACAGGCCAATCGCCCGCACCTTGCCGGCCTTGACCAGTTCCGCCATGGCCTCGAGTTGCTCCAGCACCGATGCGGCAGCCTTGTCCTTGGCCGGGTCAAAGTACAAGGCGCCAAACGCCGGCACGTTGCGAGCCGGCCAGTGGATCTGGTAGAGGTCGATCACGTCGGTCTGCAGGCGCTTGAGGCTGGCTTCGCAGGCTTCGATGATGCCGGCCTTGTTCACGTCCGGGCGCAGCCATGGCATGCCCCGTGCGGGGCCGGCGACCTTGGTCGCCAGCACCACCTTCTGGCGCGCGCCGGGGCGGCTGGCGAACCAGTTGCCCAGAATGGTCTCGGTGGCGCCGCAGGTTTCTGCCCGGGCAGGCACCGAATACATTTCGGCGGCGTCGAGAAAATTCACGCCTCTCTCCAGCGACCGATCCAGGATGCGGTGCGATTCTGCTTCGTTCACCTGCTCACCAAAGGTCATGGTGCCCAGACAGATGGGGGTGACGTGGAGTGGACTGGCGCCCAGTGAAACTGTGTTCATGCAATTGATGTAAAAAAAGTTGAAAAGCCGGGAGACCCCTGCGCAGCGGTGATAAGTTTAGAGGCCTGCAACATTCCTTGCTGGGCAAGCCATGCACCATGTGTGCCACCTGCTGCGAATGCAGAGAGCACCCTTCCCCTCCTTTGCCATGCCTCCATCACCCTGGACATGGCAGCACGCCAGCGACCAAGCGAACAACAGCATGAAGACACTGCCTACCCCCAGCCTCGTCGGCTCCATCACCATCCCGCGTCTCACGACATGGGCAGCTACGGCCTTCATGGTCGCAGGCTTGGCAGGTTGTGCAGGCATTGCCGGGCTGGGTGGCCCGTCCGCATCCGCGCCTGCCGCCAGCGGGCGAGCAGCCGGTCAACAGGCATGGTCGGCCGACATGCGCACCCAGCTGGCCGCCTACGAGCGTGCCAGCGAGGGTACAGACACGGTCGTGAGTCGGACGGACGATCAGCAGATCCGGCTCGAGATTCCGAACGACATTTCCTTCGACGTCAACCGGTCGGCGGTGAAGCCGGCGCTTGCCGGCTTGCTCACGCGGTACGCAGCCATCGCCAAGGCCCACCCGGACACCTTGATCACCATCGTCGGTCACACCGACAGTTCAGGCAGTGCAGCGGCCAACAACGCGCTTTCCAGGGAGCGTGCTCAGAGCACCCGCGACTACCTCATCGCACGGGGTGTGGCCATCACCCGCCTTCAGACGGAAGGGCGTGGATCCTCAGAGCCCATTGCCGACAACGGCACGCCCGAAGGCCGTGCGAAAAACCGCCGCGTGACCATCTATGTCGCGTCGCCCGCATCGCGCACTGCCGGATCTTGAGGCGCCCGCCCAGGTCCCTGTTTCACTTCGTTGAGGCCTTGAACCGGGCTTCCTCCTGCAGGCGCAGCACGCGCCGTTGCACTTTGCCCGTGGTTGTCATCGGCAGTGCGTCCACGAATTCGATTTCCTTGGGGTACTCGTAGGGTGCAAGCTTGCCCTTCACGTGCGCCTGCAACGCTTTCACCAGCGCCTCATTGCCCACGCCGGCGTGCTCGGCCGACAACACCACATAGGCCTTGACCACCGCGCCACGCTCGGCGTCGGGCTTGGGCACCACGGCCGCGTTGGCCACGGCGGGGTGCTTGACCAGGCAGTTTTCGATTTCGCCAGGGCCGATGCGGTAGCCTGCCGCCTTGAACACGTCGTCTGCACGCCCCTGGTACCAGAGGTAGCCATCGGCGTCACGAACCGCCATATCACCGGTGCGGCACCAGCTGTTGGTGGCGTCGCCTGTGAATTTGGCCTGCGTGGCGGCTTCGTTCTTCCAGTAGCCGAGGAAAAAAATGGGATCGGGATGCCCGTGCCGGTCCAGGCGGTGCACCGCCACATCGCCAGGCACACCCACGGGGCACTCATTGCCGTTTTCATCGATCACGGCCACGCGGTGACCCGGGTAGCCTTTTCCCATGCTGCCTGGCTTCGCCAACCAACCTGTTCGCCCCCACGCTCCGCCGCTGCGCGGGTCGCTGCCCCCCAAGGGGGCACTGCCTTGCTTGGGGCGGCCCGGCGCTGCGGCCATCGCGCAGTTGCCCACGATGTAGTTGATCTCCGTCTGGCCGAACATCTCGTTGACGGTGACACCCAGCTGGTGAAGGCAATAGTCGAAAACCGCATCACCCACGGCCTCCCCCGCGCTCATCAGTGCCTGCAAGTGAAACTGGTATTGCTTCTTCGGCTCGGGAAAGGCTTTCATCATCGCCTTGAGCGCGGTCGGAAACAGAAAGCTGTGTGTCACGCCGTGGCGGTGCAGCAGTTCGAACGCGATCTGCGGCGAAAAGCGGCCGTTGTATCCGACGATGGGACGACCGAAGTACAGCGTCGGCAGCAGCGCATCCATGAGGCCGCCTGTCCAGGCCCAGTCGGCGGGTGACCAGAACACGGCGTTCGAAGGCGCACTGGCATCGAACGGGTCGAAGCCGAACCAGTTCTGGCTGCACACAAAGCCGGTGAGGTTGCCGATGAGCGCACGGTGCGGAATGAGTGCACCCTTGGGATTGCCCGTGGTGCCGCTGGTGTAGATCAACACCGCGGCCTCATCGCAATGGGTCTGCACGGGCGTAAATTGTTCGGGCTCCTGCGCAAGCACGGCCGCCCAGTCCAGCGCCGGCGCGCCCTGTGCGGCCGCGCCGAGCGAAATCACCGAATGCAGCAGCGGGCAATCGTCGCTGACGGACTGCAGCGCTTCCAGGGTGCTGGCATCGCAAATGGCCACCACCGCTTCGCTGTCGTGAAGGCGGTAGGCCAGTGCCTCGGGGCCGAACAGCTGGGAAAGCGGCATGCCCACCGCACCCATCTGCAGCACGGCCATGTAGGCCACGGCGGTCTCAAAGCGTTGGGGCAGCACGATGGCGACCCGGTCACCGCGCTGCACACCCAGGGCCGTCAGCGCGTTGGACATGCGGTTGGCCTGGTTCAGCAGCTCCGCGTAACTGTGACGCCGGTCGGGTTCGCCCGGCGCGCAGGCGATCACCGCGGTCTGCGCTGCGGTGGCGGGGTTCTCGGCCCAGCGCCGCATGCAGACCTCGGCCATGTTGAAACGCTGCGGCACATGCCAGCGAAACGCGCTGTGCAAGGCCTCGTAGCTGTCCGTGATCGAGTGGTTTGCAAGCGAAGTGCGATGCTGCTCGTCAGCCACTTTTCCGGGGCGGCCCTTGTCGCTGCGTTGACTCGATGGCATCGTCTGTCTCCGTGGTGTTCTCTATGATCTGGTGAATGTACCAAGCCCAGAAGCCCTCACAGTCCACATTTGTCCCCATTCGCCACCTGCAGTACCACGTTCGGCAATGGAGCTCCCCTTCAACGGATCAGGCGCCACTGGTGCTTGTACACGGGTGGATGGACGTGGCCGCCTCCTGGCAGTTCATGGTGGACGCCCTGCAGGCGGACCGCTGGATCATTGCGCCGGACTGGCGCGGTTTCGGTCTGACCCGCGGACCCGGCCCGGCACCCGACAGCTATTGGTTTGCCGACTACCTGGCCGACCTCGACCTGCTGCTCGACCACTTCGCACAAGAGCGGCAAATCGATCTTGTTGGCCACAGCATGGGCGGCAACGTGGCCATGATGTATGGCGGTGTGCGCCCCGAGCGGATTCGCCGCCTGGTCAACCTGGAAGGTTTTGGCCTGCCTGCGACCAAGCCGTCCCAGGCACCCGGGCGCTACGCCAAGTGGATCGATGAAATCAAGTCGCTGCACGCCGGCGACATGGCGCTCAAGGCCTACGATTCACCCGAAGGCGTGGCGCGCCGCCTGATGAAAACCAACCCCAGACTGGGTGCAGACAAGGCCGCCTGGCTGGCCCGCCACTGGGCAGCGCCGAACGCACAAGGGCAATGGGAAATTCTGGGCGACCCCGCCCACAAGGTGATCAATGCCCACCTCTACCAAGTCGAAGAGGCACTGGAAATCTACCGCCGCATCAGCGCGCCCGTGCTCAGCGTGACGGCCAGCGACGACAGCCTGAGTCAGTGGTGGAAAGGCACTTTCACCCTGGCGCAATACCAGGAACGCCTGCAGGCGGTGCCTCAGTTGCAAAGCGAGGTGATTGCAGACGCTGGCCACATGCTGCACCACGATCAGCCCCATGCTTTGGCTCGCCTCATCGAATCCTTCTTGGGATAGAAAGGCACCCCCTGCGCCGCTGACGCGTCTTCCCCCTCTCTTGCGCCTTCGGCTTGGAGGGGGACGGCGCCTTGGGCCGGCGGAGCCGGACCCTTGTCGCCCCTTGGACCAGGGCATTTCACTCGCTGCGGGCCACCCTCCGGCGCGATGGGTGAGTGACGTGAGAAAATCGCGGTTTCGGCTGGCGCGCTCCTGGCAATGCCTCCGACCCATTTCCGCAGAATTTTGACGAAGGTACTCCCCATGGACGCAGAACGCAGCAACACCATCCGCAGCCAGCTTGAAGACCTGACCACCCGTGTGGTCGAGCTCCGGAGGTATCTTTGACTACGATGCCAAGGCATCGAAGCTGAAGGAAGTCGAATCCGCGCTGGAGGATCCCACCGTCTGGAACAACCCCAAGCGCGCCCAAGATCTGGGCAAGGAAAAGAAGTCGCTGGAAGACGTTGTGGTGGTGCTGGACCGCCTCAACGGTGAACTGTCGGACAACACCGAGCTGTTCGACATGTCGTTGGACGACGACGATGAAGCGGGCCTGATCACCATTGAAGGCGAGGCCGCCAAGATCGCCGCCGAGGTGGAAAAGCTGGAATTCCGGCGCATGTTCAACAACCCGGCCGATCCGCTGAACTGCTTCCTGGACATCCAGGCCGGCGCAGGGGGCACCGAAGCCTGCGACTGGGCCAGCATGCTGCTGCGCCAGTACCTGCGCTACGCCGAACGCAAGGGCTTCAGCACCACGGTGGAAGACGAAACCGCTGGTGATACGGCCGGCATCAAGAGCGCCACCATCAAGATCGAAGGCGAATACGCTTTCGGCCTGCTTCGCACAGAAACCGGCGTGCACCGCCTGGTGCGCAAGAGCCCGTTCGACTCTTCCGGCGGGCGCCACACCTCGTTTGCGTCGGTGTTCGTCTACCCAGAGATTGACGACTCCATCGAAATCAACATCAATCCGGCCGACGTGCGGGTGGACACCTTCCGCGCCAGCGGCGCCGGCGGTCAGCACATCAACAAGACCGATTCGGCCGTGCGCCTGACGCACATCCCCACCGGCATCGTGGTGCAGTGCCAGGACGGCCGCAGCCAGCACAGCAACCGCGATGTGGCCTGGCAACGCCTGCGCTCACGCCTGTACGACTTCGAACTGCGCAAGCAGCAGGAAGAGCAGCAGAAGCTCGAAGACACCAAGACCGACGTGGGCTGGGGCCACCAGATCCGCAGCTATGTGCTGGACAACAGCCGAATCAAGGATCTGCGCACCAACGTCGAAATATCAGCTACCCAGAAGGTCCTGGACGGCGATCTCGATCCGTTCATTGAAGCTTCTTTGAAGCAAGGCGTCTAGAGATGCGGCCCCCACGCTCCGCCTTGGGGCGGCCCGGTAGCGGAGCGTCTTCATACAACAAGGAATCCGAATGAGCTCATTGCGTGAAGGCCCCACCACCGTGGTGCGCCGGGAAGACTACACCGCACCCGCCTACTGGATCGACACGGTCGAGCTGAGTTTCGACCTCGACCCGGCCAAGACCAGGGTGCTGAACAAGATGCGCCTGCGTCGCAACGCCGACGTGCCTGCGCAAGCCCTGAGGCTCGACGGCGAAGACCTCAACCTGGCAAGGGTGCTGGTCAATGGCGCGGGCTGCTCGTTCAGGATGGACGGCAACCAGTTGGTGCTGGAGAGCCTGCCTGAAGGCTCTGAGCCGTTTGAACTGGAGATCTTCACCACCTGCGCGCCTGAGAAGAACACCCAGCTGATGGGCCTGTACGTGAGCCAGGGCACCTTTTTCACGCAGTGTGAAGCCGAAGGCTTCCGGCGCATCACCTACTTCCTGGACCGCCCGGACGTGATGGCCAGCTACACGGTCACCTTGCGCGCAGACAAGAAAAAGTACCCGGTGCTGCTGTCCAACGGCAATCTGGTGGAAGAAGGCGAGCTGGCCGATGGGCGCCACTTTGCCAAATGGGTCGATCCGCACAAGAAGCCGTGTTATTTGTTCGCGCTTGTCGCGGGCGAGTTGGTGGCGCGTGAGCAGCGCATTGTTTCGCGCAGCGGCACCGAACACCTGCTGCAGGTGTTCGTGCGGCCGGGCGACATGGACAAGACCGAACACGCCATGAACTCCCTGATCGCCAGCGTGGCCTGGGATGAAGCCCGCTTTGGCCTGCCGTTGGATCTGGAACGCTTCATGATCGTGGCGACGTCCGACTTCAACATGGGGGCCATGGAAAACAAGGGCCTCAACATCTTCAACACCAAGTACGTGCTGGCCAACAGCGCCACCGCCACCGACACCGACTTCGCCAACATCGAGTCGGTGGTGGGCCACGAGTACTTCCACAACTGGACCGGCAACCGTGTGACCTGCCGCGACTGGTTCCAGCTGAGCCTGAAGGAAGGCCTGACCGTCTTCCGGGACCAGGAATTCAGCATGGACCTCTGCGCCGAACCCTCGGCCCGTGCGGTCAAGCGCATTGAAGACGTGCGCGTGCTGCGCACCGCGCAGTTCCCCGAAGACGCCGGCCCCATGGCGCACCCGGTGCGACCCGACAGCTATGTGGAGATCAACAATTTCTACACCGTCACGGTCTACGAAAAAGGCGCCGAGGTGGTACGCATGATGCAGACCCTCGTAGGACGCGAAGGCTTTGCCGCTGGCATGAAGCAGTACTTTGCGCGCCACGACGGCCAGGCCGTGACCTGCGACGATTTCGCCCAATCCATGGCCGACGCCAACCCGGCGTCTGACCTCGCGCGACTGCTGCCCCAATTCAAGCGCTGGTACAGTCAGGCCGGCACGCCTCGCCTGAAAGCGCAGGGCGTCTACGACAGCAGCACCCGCAGTTACGCGCTCACGCTCACACAGAGCTGCGCGCCCACACCCGGCCAGTCCGTGAAGGAACCCTTCGTGATCCCCGTGGCCATCGGTCTGCTGGATGCACAGGGCGGCGAACTGCCCCTGCAACTCGCGCACTGGAACCAGCCTGAGGCCGGCACCCGCAGCTTCGTGCTGACCCAGGAAAGCGAAACCCTCACCTTCGTCAACCTCGACGCCGAACCCGTGCCTTCGATCCTGCGCGGCTTCTCGGCACCGGTGGTGCTGGATTTTGACTACAGCGACGCGCATCTGCTCACGCTGCTGGCCCACGATGTGGACCCTTTCAACCGCTGGGAGGCCGGCCAGCGCCTGGCACTGCGGCTGGCGCTGAAAGCCATACAGAGTGAAGGCGCCCTGCCAGCCGAACCGCTCGACATGGCATTCATTGAAGCCATGCGCGCCGTGTTGCGCCACCCCGCGCTGGACGCGGCCTTCAAGGAGCTGGTGCTCACCCTGCCATCGGAAACCTACATCTCCGAGCAGCTTGATGTGGTGGACCCGCAGCGGGTGCACGCGGTGCGCGAAGCCATGCGCGAACAACTGGCCCAGGCGCTGCACGACGACTGGGTCTGGGCGTTTGAAGCCCATCGCGACAACGGCGCCTACCGCCCCGACCCGCTGAGCACCGGACGCCGTGCCCTCACCGGCATGGCCTTGACCATGCTCTGCCTGGCCGCCCGTGCCAGCGGCAGCCCGGTGTGGCCCGGCAAGACCCTGCAGCGCTTCAAGGACGCCGGCAACATGACCGACCGCTTCAACGCGCTCTCGGCCCTGGTGGTCAGCGGCCATCCGCTGGCGAGCGACGCGCTGGCCCGCTTCCACCAGCTGTTCCGCAATGAGGCGCTGGTGCTGGACAAATGGTTTGCCTTGCAGGCCGGTGCGCCAGACCGCGGCGGCGACGTGCTGCCGGCCGTTCGCCGCCTCATGTCACATGCCGACTTCAATCTGAAGAATCCGAACCGCGCCCGCAGCGTGATCTTCAGTTATTGCAGCGCCAACCCGGGCGCCTTCCACCGGGCCGACGCAGCGGGCTACCAGTTCTGGAGCGACTGCGTCATCGAGCTCGACGCCTTCAACCCGCAAGTGGCTGCGCGCCTGGCGCGTGCGCTCGACCGCTGGAAAAAGCTGGCCGAGCCCTATCGCGCGACGGCCCGCGAAGCGATCGCGCGCGTGGCCGCCAGAACGCAGTTGAGCAACGACGTGCGCGAAGTGGTCACGCGTTCGCTCGCCGAGTGAGCAGGCCGCCCTTTCCCCTCTTCATCCTGATCCTTTCATGAGCAACAAGATTTCACTCACCCGCTACCTGGTCGAACAACAGCGCGTGCATGGGCGCATTCCCCCTGAGCTGCGCCTGCTGATCGAGGTGGTGGCCCGCGCCTGCAAACGCATCGCCATCAACGTCAACAAGGGAGCACTAGGCGAAGTGCTGGGCACCGCCGACACCGAAAACGTGCAGGGCGAAGTCCAGAAGAAGCTCGACGTGATCGCCAACGAAGTGCTCATCGAGGCCAACGAGTGGGGCGGCCACCTCGCGGCCATGGCATCGGAAGAAATGGAAGGCATCTACGTGGTGCCCAACCGCTTCCCGCAGGGCGAATACCTGCTGATGTTCGACCCGCTCGACGGCTCCAGCAACATTGATGTGAACGTTTCGATCGGGACCATCTTCAGCGTGCTCAAAAAGTCCAGCACCGAGGCCGGCGTGTCTGAACAAGACTTCATGCAACCGGGCCACCAGCAGGCCGCTGCAGGCTACTGTGTCTATGGCCCACAGACCACATTGGTTCTGACCGTGGGCGACGGCGTGGCCATGTTCACGCTGGACCGCGAACAGGGCTCGTGGGTGCTCACACAAGACCAGATCCGCATTCCCGAAGACACCAAGGAATTCGCGATCAACATGAGCAACATGCGGCACTGGGACGCGCCGGTGAAGCGCTACATCGACGAATGCCTGCAAGGCAAGGAAGGCCCGCGCGGCAAGGACTTCAACATGCGTTGGATTGCCAGCATGGTGGCCGACGTGCACCGCATCCTGAGCCGAGGGGGCGTCTTCATGTACCCCTGGGACAAGCGCGAACCCGAAAAGCCCGGCAAGCTGCGCCTGATGTACGAAGCCAACCCCATGGCCTGGCTGGTGGAACAGGCCGGCGGCGCGGCCACCGACGGGCGCCAGCGCATCCTCGACATCCAGCCCACCAAGCTGCATCAGCGCGTGAGCGTGATGCTTGGCTCGAAGAACGAAGTGGACCGCGTCACCCGTTACCACTCCGAGCTATAATCGCAGGCTGTTGCCGGTGTAGCTCAGTCGGTAGAGCAGCTCATTCGTAATGAGAAGGTCGGGTGTTCGATTCATCTCTCCGGCACCACTATATAAAAGGCCCTGATTCGCAAGGATCAGGGCCTTTTTCTATATAGTTTTGCACGCAACCGTCCCGGAGTATGCAACTGGAAAAGCATCCGAGCAATCCCAGCGGCTGAGATGAGTGCCTGTGCGTGTGTATTTCCGACTAGCTTTCGGAATGATGCGGATTAGGCAGCTGAGGGCGCTCGACACCGCTCGGCAACTCCTCTGCTCTTGACTGCGTTTGCCAAACAATATCTGCGACCTCTCGTATCCGATCAACGATCGGCTTGGCATCCGTGCCGAGTTTTCCTAGCACCACGCCAGCGTCACCAATTAAACCCCAAAATCTATCAAGGTCTGAGACCTTCTTATGAATCTCAGACTGCAGCCTCTCTAAGCGACTCAGAAGGCGTTGTTTGTGACTTTCCTTCAAACCTTGGGCCTCAGCGATTAGATCGCGTAGCTGATTAATTAGAGCTTGAACTTTTTCCAGGTCACCCTGCGTAAACTCATAGGCAAATCCGTTGCCCAATGCCGTCTTGAAGCGAGAGCGCAGTGTTGCAAACCTCGACTTTGACAACTCGGCCTCACAGTGAGCTTCAACAACCTTGAGGTAGTGAAATATTCTTTTGCATGTGTCTTCGGCCGTCCCACTAAGGTCGAGCGTAGGCGACGGAACATTCACCAATTCAGCCTCGATGGCCTCAGAAATCAGCGCAAGCCATTCGACGAGAACTTCATAGTCTGACTCAACCCATCCCTGCCCCCCACTGATTTCAGCTTTCACTCTCTGAATAGAAACGTTCAAGGCATCAAGTGGATCATGCTTGAACGACCCAAGAAACTCGTCATCGAAAACCATCGTTACTCCCAGCCAAGTTGACCACGTATCAAGTCTAGCCGACTCGCTGCTAATTCGAGTCCACTCTGTGCATAAGCGCGTCATAATACTCTACGAGTAAATCGCCCCTGCCCCATACCCGACAACTAGCCCATCCATATGACAATTGACGACGGCGACGACAAGGTCAGACGAAATTTGGTAGTTTTCAGCGCACTGATCTTGGCCAGTGCCTGGCTTGGTCGTCCAGAAATGTGGTTGCTGTCCACGCTGATCAATGTGGATGCGCCCCCTCTGGCCTGGAGGGTCACAACTCTGGCCCTCAGCGTCCTGATCTATCTAGTAGCGAGATATTGGTTTTCTCAGGCACATACAGCTGCACGGAGCGCTATGTCCGTGGACTGGTCAAGGAATATGTCGCGTGTCCGCGATACGTTGATTGAGAAAACACTAAAAAACTACCATCGATTGAAAAAGCAACCCGCGTTCATCGAAACGAATCTTGAAAACTACTGCCGTGGCGCGTGGTCAACATGGAACGGTGAAAACACATCAGATGGTGAACTGCAGTTCCTCACAGTACATATCTCGCCAAACGATTTTTGGGAAGGTAGCATTTCAACTACGCGCCATTTCGCAGTGGCCGGAAAAACTGGCACGTCCTCAGGCGGAAACAGCCTGGATTTCAACTTTCCCCCCAGAATCAGAACGCGTATCAAAGCTACCGCCGCGATCCATCAAGTCTTCTATTCCCGGACAGCAGTAGAGTATTTCATACCATTGGCACTTGCCTACTCGGCACTACTTGTATTGCTGTACCGACTCGCGCGCAGTCTCACATGAAAGACTGCCTCTAATGGAATTGAACGCAGTTAGCGGTTTTGATCAACCACCAAAGTTGACCGTGGTGTAAGCACTCTTGCCGCCTTTGGTGCACGCCGCACCCATTTCCTTCATGTCCCCGCTCATCAGCACGCGGCAATGCCCCGGGCTCTTGAGCCATCCGTCCAGGATCAAGGGAATCATGTTGCCTGCATTGGCGCCCACCACCTTGGCCAGAATTTCGCCACTGCCATTGGACACATAGCCTGCAGCGGCGATGCGGTCAGACGAGTGGCTGCCGTTGAAACCGGTATGGGAAAAGAAATTGTGTGTGGCCATGTCGGCCGAATGGCCGGCCGCCGCCTGGGTCAGCAGCATGTTCCAGGACAAGGCATTGGCCGGCGGCATGGCGGTTCCGCCACAGTCCTGGCCTGCCGCGCGCGCTGCGTTGATGGCAGCCAGTATCTTTTGGGCGTACTGGCCGATGTCGCAGGTCTGACCGCCGGGCTGGCTGACGGTGTTCACATCCACCGCTCCGTTTCTGCCCAATGCGGGCGAAGCCGATGTTGCGCTGGTGTCTCCACCGCCGCCACCGCCGCAGGCACTGAGAAGAACTGCGCTGAGCAGGCTGAAGAACGCCGTCTTGTGTGTCATGAAACCCCCATGCATGAAAAGTTGTCGATGCATGCAAAGTGATTCGGAGTCCTGAGGTTCGGGGCTCGCCGCCGAAAGTCACATCCCAGTTCAACCGAAATTGCACATCTGGACCTGCTGGCGTTTACCTCCTTCTTACTGCTCTCAACTTTCGTTTTACAGAGCATGGAAGTGCCCGTCGCCGATTCACTTTACATAGGTGATCTATCGGCGAAACAGGGCCAGGCTTGAGCTGTGCGCCTGATACCGCAGACGGTCAATCCCCCCATACCTGTGGCGATTTCACTCACATACTTTTACAGATTCGGGATTGGTGTTAAGTTGGCATCTGACCGACGTGAACGCCGTCCACTTCAGGGATCCACACCCCGCCTGCGCAATGCCCAACGCCACCGCGCCACTGCAGAACCACAAGCCGAGGCTGCTTGTGGTCGATGACGAGCCGAAGCAGCAGCAGGCCGTGTGCGAGATCCTGACCGAGCAGGGCTACGACACCACCGGCTTTTCTGAGCCCCAAGCGGCACTGCAGGCGCTTGAGAATCAACGCTTCGAGCTGCTGCTGACGGACCTGCAGATGCCGGACATCAATGGCATCGATCTGATCCGGCATGCACAGGTTCTGTCGCCAGACACGGTGGTGGTCCTGATGACGGCGCATGGCAGCGTCGACAGCGTGGTGGATGCCATGAGGAACGGGGCGTTGGACTACGTGCAAAAGCCCTTCCGCATGGGCACCATCGTTCCGGTGGTGGAACGTGCGCTGGAAGTGCAGCGGCTGCGCGTGAACAACCGAAGTCTGCAAGCCGCAGTGACCCAGCAGCTGAGGCAGCTTCGCGCGGTGAACCAGGAACTGGATGCGTTTGCCGCCCGACTCGCACACGACCTGCGGGGTCCTCTGGTGAACATGCGAAGCATTCTGCAGATGGTGGAGCAGGAGCTGGACGCCACCGAAGACGCGCCGCTTGCCGACATGCTGCGCAGGGGTGTGGCTTCAGGCGACCTGGCCCTGCGGATGGTCAAGGATCTGCTGGATTTCGCTCGACTGGGCGACGAGCCCCTGACGCTGGCACCCGTGGCGCTTGACGATGTATTGAACACCGCCATGACCGCCCTGGAGCCGCTGTGCAAGGGGCGCAACATCCAGTGGCAGATCGGTCCACTGCCACCGATTCACGGCCATGCGGGCTTGCTGCACCAGGCCTTCGTGAACCTGCTGGGCAATGCCATCAAATACACGGCAGCGCAAGCACAGGCCCGCATCGAAGTGCGGGCCATGTTGCGGCCCAGTGGCAGCCATGAAATTTCGGTAATCGACAATGGTGCTGGCTTTGACCCAGCGCATGCCGACCAGCTCTTCAAGCCTTTTCGCCGTCTGCACTCCGCGCAGGACTTTGTGGGTGAAGGCATGGGCCTGGCCAATGTGCGCCGGATCGTTGAGCGGCACGGCGGTGCGGTCGAAGCCCGGGGGCGGCTGGGTGAAGGCGCGATGTTCACCATGGTCTTTCCACGGCACCCGTTGGGAGCCGAGCCGGTGATCTCCCGAGCGAACCCGGACAGAACCGGAACATGAAAGGCGGCGACACATGAACGCTGATAAACCCGCCGACGCCCAAGCGCCACTCAGCGAACAGTTGCAGGCGCTCAAGCGCTCGTCCAGCCAGCTTGCCCACAAGATCAACAACCTGCTCTCTCCTGCGGCGTTGTATGTGGATTCGGTGCTCGCACGTGAACACCAGCTCAGCGCGCGCAGCCAGGAACAGCTGCGCAGTGTGCAGGCGGCCATCGAAGAAGTGAGTCAATCGCTGGAGTCGTTCCGGCAACTTGACCGACCGGTCAATGCCGGTACCACCCAGCTCGATGATCAGGCAGGCACCTCCACGCCTCAGGCGTCAACCGTGGTCTCAGCACCCAGGCAAGCACCTGCCGCCGTTGGCCTGCGCGTGCTGCTGGTGGACGACGACCCCCTGTTGCTGGAAGCACTGACCTACACAGTGAATTTTGATGGTCATGCGGTGGTGTGCGCGCCGGACGCTGGAGAAGCTCTGACCCAGGCCGAACGCGCCAAAGCGGCGGGTCAGCCGTTCGATCTGGTGATCACAGACCTGACGATGCAGGGCATGGATGGGTTGGCGCTGGCTGAGCAACTGAAAACGCGGGGTCTCACACGCCATGTGATCCTGCTCACCGGCTGGGGCAGCGATCCGCTGGCCGAAGGTCAACTGCCCGAACACATCGATCAGGTGATGACGAAACCGCCCCGCCTGTCTGCGCTGCGTTCGGCGCTGGCCGGTATCGCCGTGGGGCGCTAGTTTCAGCGCTCTGCGGGTGACCCGATCACATCTCGCAGTCTTCTGGCGAGATCCTCGCGTCGATAGGGCTTGCTCAGCAGATGCACGCCTGGGTCGAGCCGGCCGTGATGCACGATGGCGTTTTCGGTGTAGCCCGAGGTGAACAGCACCTTGAGGCCCGGGCGCAAGGCCATGGCCTGGTCGGCCAATTGCCTGCCGCTCATGCCCGGCATCACCACATCGGTGAACAACAGATCGACGGCCTGGCCTTCGCGCAAGATGGCCAGCGCCTGTGCCCCGCTGTGGGCCTCGATCACCTGGTAGCCCAATGCCACCAGTTGATCGCACGCGTAGCGGCGCACCATCGGGTCGTCTTCGGCCAGCAGCACGGTTTCATGCCCTCTTGCCACAGGCAACGTCTCCAAAGCGCGTCGGGGGGCTGTTGCGGACTCGACTGCGCGCGGCAGGTAAAGCCTGAAGGTGGTGCCGGCACCGGGCTCTGAATAGACGCTCACATGGCCACCGCTCTGCTTCACGAAGCCATAGATCATGGCCAGTCCGAGCCCGGTGCCTTTGCCTGCGGCCTTGGTTGTGAAGAATGGTTCGAACACCCGCCGCAGATGCGCTGGATCGATGCCCGTACCGGTGTCGGAAACCGCCAGCATCACGTACTGGCCAGGGCGCACATCGGCGTTGTGCGCGGCATAGTCTTCACTCAAACGCGCATCACCGGTTTCAATGGTCAGACGACCCCCGTCGGGCATGGCGTCACGCGCGTTGAGGCACAGGTTCAGCAAGGCATTATCGAGTTGGGCCGGGTCGACCAACGCCGGCCAGAGCCCCGCACCCCGGACGAATTCGATTTCGATGTGTCCACCCAGCGAGCGCCTCAGCAAAGGATCCATTTCAGCGACCAGTTGGTTGATGTCGACCGGCTTGGGATCCAGTGTCTGGCGACGGGCAAACGCCAGCAGGCGCTGTGTGAGCTGAGCGCCACGCTCGCCCGCGCTGACCACCATGCCGGCCAGGGGCGCGAGTTTCGGGTTGTCGAGCAGCTGTTCATGCAGCAGCTCGGCATTGCCAAGAATCACCGTCAAAAGGTTGTTGAAGTCGTGTGCCACACCGCCGGTGAGCTGGCCCACCGATTCGAGGCGCTGCGACTGCCGCAGGCGCTCCTCCATTTCATGGGCGGCGCTGTTGTCCAGACAAACAAAGACCATGCCGGGCGGTTCGCCCGGCGACACTGCGGCAACGGCAAAACTCAGCTTGGTCCACAGCGTCTTCCCGCTGGCGGTCTGCAACTGCAGCTCGGCCTGGAAGTCGGTGCTGCTGCCGCGCTGCATGTCGGCCTTCAGACGTTGCCAGCTGGGCTGCGATGCCGGTGCGATCAGGGTTTCAAAACGGCAGCCATCGAGTTCCTCCGCCGAATGACCCAGCATGCTGCCGAAGGTGGTGTTGACGTGCTGGCACCTTCCATCCACCGTGATCCAGCCAATGCCGCTGGCGGCATTCGACAAGGTGCGACGGAACGCCGCCTCGCTGGCCTGCACAGCTCGCCGGGTGGTTTCAAGCGCATCGGCCCGCTCCCGCTCTGAAATGTAGGCTTCGCGGTACTTGGCGAACAGCTCCAGAATCAGCGCAAAGCTGGTCACGCACAGGCAATACACCAGCAGCATGGGCGGTTCGGTCTCTGCAGCGGGCGTGGTCGCAATCCTGCCCACGGCCAGTGACACTGCGCAGAAATAGATGGCGAACGAAAGGCGCTGCTGGTACCAGGACACGTTCACGAAACGGTTGAACGCGAGCAGGGGAAAGAACCACATCAGATAGACCAGGAAGCTCTGCAAGATCGATTCGCGCGTGATCGACGACAGCGCGCCCAGCACCAAATAGACCAGGAAGAAAAGGCTCGACACCGGCGCGATCCAGGCGGCCCGGTCGAATGGTCTGGCCAGCAGCACCCCCATCATGACCACACAGAACACGGCAGAGGCGCCCACCAGCCAGATCTCTGCGCCCACGACCGCGCCGGTGGATCGACCCAGCGTCAGCCCCAGTACGGAACCTGCCAGGGCCAAGATCAGTGCCGCGAACACCATGCGCCGCGCACTCTTTTGCGGGTTCAGACCAGCGAAATCCGTCTCATGAGCCATGGGTCGCTCTGGTTGGCCAGGGGCCTGTCAACCCGATGCACGCGCATCCGCGGTTGGCAGGTCCCTGGCGGGACACGGGGTGGGCGACGCCGCCGCGCAAGAGGTGGTGCACCTGCGGTCGGGCGGTGATCGGGATCGAGAATACCAAACGCCTTGTGCAGCCACCGGCCCAGTAAAAAGCCCCTTCATGGCGATGCCATGAAGGGGCTTGTGTGGGTGGGCGCAGGGAAATCAGCTTTCGTTGGCCAGCAGGCGGAAACCCTTGCCCCGCATGCAATGCGCAACCATGAGTTCCTGCTCCTTTTCAGGGATCTTGTTCAGACCGATCTGGAAACGGCAGGCAGACAACTCGGTGTAGGCGTCATCCGCAGTGGCGTTGGGCTTGTGCCAATAGGGTTTGGAGGTCGAGGCGCAACCTGCGAGCACAGCCACGGCGATCAGCATCCCTGCGAACTTGGTCATGGATTTGTCCTTGAAGATTCAACAAGGCTTGAGGATAACAAAGCAGGATTCCGCGACACCTGTTCACAGGGGTGAAAAGTGTCTCAGAACGCAATACCCGGATTGCCCTCCATGCCCGTGATGCGGGGGGTGTTGATCTTCACGCCCTTGATGACCCTCCTGTCGCGCAGGTAGCCAGAGACCACGTCCCAGATCGGTTCGCCCTGCACACCTTCCTGCACCGACGCCCACCCCGCCACCTTGTAGGTCTTGTCGGCCTCGATGAGCTTGTCCTTGAGCACCATGTTGTTGATGCGTTGTCCCATCTCCGCCTTGGGTGACACCGTGTACTGCAGACCGCCCACGCGCACCATGTCGCCACCCTGCTGGTAGTAGGGGTCGGGGTTGAAGATGTTGTCGGCCACGTCTTCCAGGATCTCCTTGATCTGCGAGCCCGTGAAGGTGTTGAGGGTGGTGGCCGGGTAGGTCAGGGCCATCTGATCCATCATGCGCTCGTAGGTGATGGTGTCACCTGGCAACAGCGAGGTGCCCCAGCGCACGCCTGGCGAAAACGCGATGTCGGCGCCCTTGTTCTGCATGAGCGCGTCGCAGATGACCTGGTCCCACGAGCCGTTGAAGTTGCCACGGCGGTACAACAGGTCTTCTGTGATGGCGAGCTTTTCTTCCAGCTTGTCCTTGTAAGGCGCGCGCACCTTGTCGATGTGCGCCTGCATGGTGGCATCGGCCGGCAGCAGGTTGGAAAACACGGGCAGCAGCTTGTACTGGAAGCCCTGCACTTTGCCCCCGCGCACGTCAAAGTCCAGCACACCGAGAAACTTGCTGTTGGAACCCGCATTGGTGACAAGGGTCTCGCCGCCGCCGTTTTTCACGATGGTGGGCGCTGGCATGCCGTCGTGCGTGTGGCCACCCAGGATGGCGTCGATGCCGCGCACCCGTGAGACCATCTTGATGTCCACGTCCATGCCGTTGTGCGAGAGCACCACCACCACCTGAGCACCCTTGCTCCGTGCTTCGTCCACCATCTTCTGCATGTGCTCGTCCTGGATGCCGAAGGTCCAGTCTGGCACCATGTGGCGCGGGTTGGCAATGGGGGTGTAGGGAAAGGCCTGGCCGATCACCGCCACCTGCACGCCATTCATCTCACGCATGGCGTAGGGCTTGAAAACGATGTCTTCGAAGTCGGTGGTCTTGATGTTCTGGGCGAGGAATTCCATGTTCCCCTTCAGATCCTTCTCCACGATCTCCTGCACCCGTTGGGCACCGAAGGTGTGCTCCCAGTGCGAGGTCATCATGTTCACGCCCAGCAGCTTGCAGGCGTCGACCATGTCCTGGCCATTGGTCCACAGCGAGGTGGCCGAGCCCTGCCAGGTGTCGCCACCATCGAGCAACAGCGCGTTGGGCCGGCTGGATTTGAGCTGTTTGATCAGCGTGGCCATGTGGGCGAAGCCGCCCACCCTGCCATAGGTCCTGGCGGCCTGGCTGAAGTCCAGGTAGGAGAAGGCGTGTGCCTGTGCGCTGCCGGGTTTGAGCTTGAAGTGCTGGAGCAGCTTTTCGCCCACAAGGTGCGGCGGGCGGCCCACGGCATCGGCCACGCCCAGGTTCACGTTGGGTTCGCGGAAATGGATCGGGGTCAGTTGTGCATGGCAATCGGTGAAGTGCAGGAAGCTCACGTTGCCGAACTTCGGCACGTCGTACAGGCGCTCACCCGCGCCAGGCGCAGCCGCCAGCACATCACGATGGTCCAGGGCCATGCCTGTGGCACTGGCCACCGCCAGCACCTGCATGAATTCACGGCGACTGAAGCCCATAAATATTCCTTGTCAATTGTTTACTGATATTTAAGTCAAATTTCATCGGAATCCAATGGAATCCGTGAGACGGGGCCGGTTCAAGGCCACTCTGGCAACAGTAATCCCCCAGGGGCACAACCCCAGGGGAACGCTGGGCGTCACTTGTTGACGGGAGACGCCGGATCAAGCAGCAGTGCCATCACGTGCTGCATCTGCTTTTCAGTCAGGATGCCCTTGTGCCCGGCCCGCGGCATTTGCGAGCAGGCGTTGTAGGCCCGCGCGTTGTACAGCTTGCCCCAGGTGTATTCCACGATGGCCTTGCTGGCGGCCGCGTTCGGGTCGCTCACGCCACGCAGCTTGCCGTAGTTGTAGAGGCTTGGGCCCAAGGTGCCGAAGGAGATCTCTTCCTTGCTGATCTGGTGGCAGTTGTAGCAGTTGCCGCCGTTGGCGGCATCGGCCTGGTCGCTCCAGGTGAGCCCGCGCCCACTCTGCGCGATCTTTTCGCCCTCTTTCCAGTCGCCCAGGAACTTGCCGTCGCTGGGCCACTTCACGGTCTTCATGTTGGCCGCCTCAATGGACTTGGCCACTTTTTCATCGATGGGCTTGCCGGCCACATCGGCGGCCACGCATTCGCGGTTGGCTTCGTCTTGCGCCAGACGGTCCACCTTGGCGATGCCGCGGTCCTGGAAGGAGTTTTTCAGAATGTCTGCGGTCGCCTTGTCAAGGTCAGTGGCCGAGGGCGAGGCGGTACAGCCTGCCAGAACGAGTGCAGCCACAGGCAGCAGAGCGAAATTGAGTGTCAGTTTCATGTGGGTGTTCTCCATTCAGCGCTTGATGGACGGCACGATGGACTCGGCCGTCTTGGCGTTCACGCCCATGTAGACCCCCAGGGCGATGGTGGCGTCACTGCCGAACTTGGGTTCGGGGAAACGCTGCTGACGGAAACAATCGTTGAGGCGCAGTTGCATGCCCCACATCTGCGAGTTGGACACGCGGTAAGCGGGCCAGGCCGCGAAGCCGATGCCGTCGCCCGGGTTCTTGGTCAGGTTGGGCAGGTCTTGCAGGCGGATGCGTTTGTCGTCCTCGCCATGGCAGGAGGCGCAGGAGAAATCGTGTGTGCCGCCGCGGGTGAAGAAGATGCGCTTGCCGGCTTCGTACATCAGCTTTTCCTGCGGATGCGCTTGCGGCAGGTTGAACTTCATGCCCTTGGACGCCGTGGCCACATAGGTGGCCAGCGCGGTGACGTTGGCCATTTCGCCACGACCGAACGGCGTCTTGGCGATCTCTTCACCTTTGAAGCCCTGCAGCGTTTCCATGCAGGTGATGAGCCGAGTCTCCAGGTCCTGCACCCTTCCGGTGTCCTTGAAGTAGCGCGGCAACTCGACGAACACGCCCTTGATGACCCCCGGCCCCTTGCCCAGATCACACTGTTCCAGTGAGGCGTTCTTTGGGCCGCGCTTCTGTTTCCAGAGCTCCTCGCCCTTCATTTCAAACAGCTCGGCGGGGTTGCCGTCCTGCAGCATCTCGCGGTATTTGGCGATGCCGTCGGCGGTGGACGACTGGGCCTGCACGGATGCAGCGGCCAGCAGCCCGGCAATCGCCAGCGCGGAGTGGGAAGCGGTGAATTTCATCGGGTGTCTCCTCTCGTTATCGAATCGTGGAACGACGTGCCTCAGTCCAGTGTCGCCGCAGAACCGGCTCTGCCGGGCTGCTGGCGACGCCCCCTTGAGGGGGTCGCGCGCAGCGCGGCGGGGGTGGGTCAAGCTATGACGGCTTCGTCGGTCCGGGTGTCGTTCTTGTTGTCGACCCATTTCACCACCACTTTGTCACCCTTGGCAGCGCCGGTGAACTTGAAGGACAGGAAGGGGTTCTGCGACACCGCGCCACTGAACATGGCTTTCAACACGGTCTTGCCGTTGTGGGTGGCTTCCACGTCGCGGATGAAGTGGGCGGGGATGGTCTCGCCAGAGGCGTTCTTGCGTGTCCCCGTCTCCATGACGTGGGACATGAGCACGCGAACGGTGGTCTCGTTGCCTGCAAGGGCGGCGCGGATGCGCATCGGATCGGCCATGATGGACTCCTGAAATCGGTTGTGTGGGCTATCGTGTCTGAAGGTGGTGGGCGATCAACCGCCGCAGCCGCCCAGCGTGACTTTGGTTTCCTTGACGGCGGAATAGAGTTTGCCGTCGGCCTTGACCACGGCCAGGATGTTGGAGCTCTGCCCCATCTTCAGGCGGGTCTGCACGTCCGGCGCGGTGCCTGCCGGGATCATGAAGGCAGCGCAAAGTGGCATGGGGTTTTTCTCGACGATGAAATAGATCTCGGTGGTGTTGGGCAGCTTGCTGCTGGCACCCACGGGCACCACGGCGCCGTTCTCAGCAATGTCGGGCGAGTTCAGCGTGACCTGGTCGCTGGTGGCGGGTGTGCCACCCACCGCTTTGAGGGCGTCTTCGAGTGTCTTGACCTGGAAGCTCGCGTGATCGACGGCTGCCTGGGCCTGGCTCTGGGTGATGATGCCCAGCGACACCAGCGTGGCAAAAGCCCCAGTGGTCTTGAGGGCGACTCGGCGTGAGGGGTTCATTGGGGGCTCCTGTGAAATGAGGAAAGGGAAAGAGTGTATGGGGGGTTCATTGGTCGGGTGCGCCGGCCAGGATCCACCCTGCCAGCAACTTGAGTTCATCGTCTTTGAGCTGGGCCTGCGCCGGCATGGGCACGGGACCGTACATGCCCGATCCACCGGACTTGATGCGAGCAGACACTTTTTCAAGCGCGTCGGCTTGCCCTCTGTGCTTGGCCGCCACGTCCTTGTAGGATGGGCCAACCAGCTTCTTGTCGACCGCATGGCACGCCAGGCAGGCGCTCTTGGCCGCCAGCGCCTTGGCGGCAGCCGCATCCAGAGCCGATGCAGGGGAGCTTGCCAGTGCGAACAGGCTGGCAGCGAACAGCGGGAGGGTGGAGAGCATCTTCATAGGGTAGGGAATCCTTCTCGCGGGTTGAATAGGGAATACGAGTACATGCAAATATTTAACTAAGAAGATCAACTGACCGAGAGTGCGACGGGCTCACCTTCTCGGTCACTGGGCGCCTGCTGCGATCCACCGCGCAAGCACATCAGCGTCGGTTTCACTGAGCTGGGGTTGTGCCGGCATGGGCACATCGCCGAACACGCCCACGCCACCTTCCCGGATCTTTCCGCTCAGGTAGGTCTCCAGCTTTTCCCGCCCGTTGTGCTTGGCACCGATCTCGCTGAAGCCAGGCCCCACGATCTTCTGCTTCAGGCCGTGACAGGCCGTGCAGCCATTGGTGTCAAGCAGCGTCTTGACGTTGCCTGCACCCGTATTGGCGGCGCCGACGACGGCCACCACCGGGCGCGGCAGCGTGCCCACCGGCCCGGCTGGCGGCGGCTTGGTGGTGTCGGCGCCACGCACCGGCCCGATGATCCGGTTCTGCTCGGCGATGTTGCCATGGGCGTCACGCGCAAAGTCGGGCAACGAAGAGCGGATCGTGACCTCCACCGGGCAATCCTTCATGCAGGCCACGTTCTTCACATCGCCTTTGCCGCCCACCTTCCACAGCGGCTCATGGAAGACCATGCCGTTTCGGTTGGGCATGCGCTTCTGCACTTCTGCGATGTTTTCGTTGCTGAGCGTGAAGTCCGGGGGCACCACGTCGGCCAGGCTCAAGATGTAGGCGGTGAGGCTGTAGACCTCGTCGGGCTTGAGCGACTTGGGCGCATTCCACGGCATGGCGCGGTTGATGTAGTCCCACAGGGTGGAAACAGTGGCCACCTTCATCATGGTGGTCTTCTGCGGAAAAGTGCTACCGGCTTCCAGGTTCTTCACCCGGCCGCGTTCGATGTCGGCCTTGGTGGTGCCACCCACGATGGGCGTGAACACCTCGTTCGATTCGCCAAAGCTGCCGTGGCACGACGCGCACTGCGCCTCCCACAGCCGCTCGCCCTGCTCCACCGTGCCAGCGCCTTTGGGCAGGCCTTTGAAGTCGGGTCGCACGTCGATGTCCCAGGCTTTCACTTCGGCCGGCGTCGCGTCGCGACCAATGTCGTGCCAGGGGGTGGGCTGAGCCCATGCAGCGCTGCTGATCAGGACTGCCGCGAGAAGGGTCAGGGTTCGCATGGCGGGCCTTGTCAATAGACTTGTACGTTGGACACTTCGCCGTTTTCGGCGACTTTCCAAGACTGGATGGCGTTCTGGTGGTAGATCGACCGGGTGCCACGAACAGCGCGCAACTGGTTGATCTTGGGTTGCACATAGCCGGTGCTGTCGATCGCCCGGCTTTGCAGAATGGCGGGTTTGCCGTCCCATACCCAGTCGATGTTGAACCGGGTGAGCGCCTTGGGCAGCACCGGGCCTTCAAGCCGCGCCGTGCGCCAGTTGCGCCCACCGTCGGTGCTCACATCCACACGTTTGATGCTTCCCCTGCCCGACCAGGCCAGGCCGGTCACGTTGTAGAAGCCCTTGTCGAGCAGCGTCTGGCTGCCCGAAGGCGTGGTGATCACGCTCTTGCATTCCTGGATGCCGGTGTACTGCCGGTGCGTGCCATCGGGCATGTGGTCGATGTAGTGGATGGCCTCGTCCTTGGCGGCCCACTTCATGTCGCCCACCTCCAGCCGGCGCAGGTACTTCACCCAGCTCACGCCCTGGATGCCGGGCACCACCAGACGCAATGGGTAGCCATTTTCCGGGCGCAGCATCTCGCCGTTCATTGCCCAGGCCACGATGCAGTCGTCCATGGCGCGCTCGATATCGATCGTGCGTGTCATCGACGAACCGTCGGCCCCTTCTGCCAGCACGTGCTTGCCCTTCTTCTTGTCGTAGCCGCACATCTCCAACAGCGTGGAAAGCAACACGCCGGTGTATTCGCAGCAGCTCAGCATGCCGTGGGTGTATTGCACCGCAGGCAGGGCCACATTGCCCCATTCGGGCGCAGAGTTGGCGCCGCATTCAATGAAATGGATGCGCGAGACGCTGGGCAGCCGCATGAGGTCGTCCATGGTGAACACGCGCTCGCGTTTCACCAGTCCGTTGATCATGAGGCGGTGTTTGCTCGGGTCGATGTCCCACCAGCCCTGGTGATGGCGCTCAAAGTGAAGGCCATTGGGCGTGATGATGCCGAACAGGCCTTGCAACGGCGTGAAGCTCACCGAGGCCTGCTGAACACGGGTCAGTCCCGGGCTTTCGCGGCGCTGCAGGTTGGCTTCCCACTTGCTGGGTTTGCCGTAGCCGTCGGTGGTCACCCCCTGACCCAGACCGGTGGTGTGGGCCGGGAGTTTGAGAATGGCGTCTTCACCTTCAGCAGCGACGGCACGGGTAGCCGCCGCTGCGCTGGCCGCTGCACCCGCGCCCATGGCCAAGGCCTTGCCCATGAAGCTGCGCCGCGCCTTGCGGGCCTGCTCCAGCTTCTCTGCGTTCAGATGATGTTCGGGCGCCGGCAAAACACGCCCGATGACATCGCTCAACTCTTTGGACACTTGTGATTTCCTTTTGAAGTCGCCAGCGGCAGGATTCTGGTCACCGCAGCACCGTGACCAGACAGCTTGGAGAGCAACTATATTCGTTATTGCTGATATTCGGATTAGAGTTAACCCGAATGCACGTCGAATCGGCAGAAAAACGGGCGCGGAAATCCCCGAGGCGTCGCGTGCACGTGGCCATTTCCAGACCGCGTTCCAGCGGCGGGATGCCCCGTAAAACACGTGGAATCCTATGAAGAGAACGCTAGGGTTTTCACCGTGAGATGCATCGGGGACGCAATGCTAGGATGAAACATCTACATATGCGTAATCACTAATATTTAGCGGCGCTGAGGGCTCTGCTACAGTTTTCGATGGTGTCCGTTCAACCCCCTCTTCTGGAGACAACAATGGTGAAAACGATGAAATGGCTGGCGGCGGGCGTGCTGTGCGCCAGTGCGGTGGGCGCTCAGGCGCAGGTGAACCAGGTACGTGTCTGGGCCGCTGCTTGCGCCAACTGTCACGGCACCGACGGGAGGGCCGAATCGGGCATGGAATCCCTGGCGGGCAAGGACAAGGACGAAATGCTGCAGAAGCTGATGGACTTCAAGTCCGGCCGCAAGCCTGCAACCATCATGCATCAGCTCTCCAAGGGCTACACCGATGAGCAGCTGGCACAGATCGTCGGCTATTTCGCTGCGCAGAAGAAATAAGGAGCCCACACCATGAAACGTCGTCAATTCGTACAGTCTCTGGGTGCCGGCTCTGCCATTGCCGGTCTGGGTCTCATGGCCGGTTGCGCCACCACTGGCAGCGGTGCCAAGGTGGTCGTGGTGGGTGGCGGCTATGGTGGCGCCACCGCTGCCAAATACGTGCGCCTGTTCTCCGATCACGGTATCGACGTGACCCTGATCGAGCCCAATGCCGCGTTTGTCTCCTGCCCCATTTCCAACCTGGTGATCGGCGGCCACAAGACCATGGCCGACATCACCACGCCCTACGACAACCTGAGCAAGCGCCACGGCGTGAAGGTGGTGCGCGACATGGTGGCCAGCATCGACCCGGGCAAACGCACGGTGAAGCTGGCCAGTGGTGGCGAACTGCCCTATGACCGACTGATCGTCTCACCCGGCATTGATTTCATGATGGACACCCTGCCAGGCATGGCCAAGCCGGGCGCGGCCGACAAGGTGCTGCACGCCTGGAAGGCCGGCCCGCAGACGCTCGCGCTGCGCCAGCAGCTGGAGGCCATGCCCGATGGCGGCGTGTACGCCCTTTCGATTCCACTGGCACCGTACCGCTGCCCACCCGGCCCCTACGAGCGCGCCTGCATGGTGGCCAGTTACTTCAAGAAGGCCAAGCCGAAAAGCAAGGTCGTGATCTTCGACGCCAACGACGACATCACCTCCAAAAAGGGCCTGTTCATGAAGGCCTGGGACGAGCACTACAAAGGCATGATCGACTACCGGCCCAAGCACAAGGTGGTGGACGTGGACGCGGCCACCAACACGCTGAAGTTCGAGTTCAACGACGACTTCAAGGCCGGTGTCGCCAACGTCATTCCCAACATGCGCGCCGGTGACATCGCGGTGAAGACCGGCCTGGCTACCGCCAATGCACGCTGGTGCGAGGTGGATTTCCTCACCTTCGAATCGAAGGCGCACAAGAACATCCACGTCCTGGGCGATTCGATCCAGATCGCCCCGGCCATGCCCAAGTCCGGCCACATGGCCAACCAGCATGGCAAAACCTGCGCTGCAGCCGTGGTTTCACTGCTGCAGGGCAAGGAAGCGCCGTCGCTGCCGATCTATGCCAACACCTGCTACAGCTTCGTCACTGCCGAAGACGTGGTGCACGTGGCCAGCGTGCACAGGTACGACGCCGAGAAGAAGACCATGCTGCCCGTCACTGGCGCGGGCGGTCTCTCGCCCGCCGCCAACGAGCTGGAGGGACGCTACGCCCTGGCCTGGGCCCGCAACATCTGGGCCGATACCCTGGCCTGATCCACCGCCACGCCCTGGCTTCGGCCAGGGCTTTTCTTTGCGCTTGAATATCCGTTTGGGGTTATGCAATGAAGCTTCCGACACCTGCCCGCCTCCTCCTGGCTATCGTGGCGAGCGGCGCCCTGCTGGGCACCGGTGGTGCGTGGGCGCAGGCCGATGAAGCACGCGCCAAAAAGATCGCAGGCGGGTCCTGCTTCCTGTGCCATGGTGCCAATGGCGAATCCACCAGCGAGGCGTTTCCGCGTCTGGCGGGTCAGCATGCGGGCTACATCGCGCGCCAGCTTGAAGCCTTCAAATCAGGCCAACGCAAGAGCACCGCCATGGCCGACATGGTGGCGCGGCTCACGCCCGACGAGATGCTCGCACTGGGCAAGTACTACGAACAAATGAGTCTGCCGCGCGAAGAAGCGAAGGACCCGCAGCTCGCGGCCATGGGCCGGTACATCTATCACAACGGCAACAAATTCAGCGGCGTGCCCGCCTGCGCCTCGTGCCATGGCACTGCTGGCGAAGGCACGCCCACCCTGCCCCGCCTGGCCACGCAATTCTCGGGCTACTTGCACAACCAGCTCAAGTCGTTCGGCAAGCGCGAGCGCACCACCGACAACGCGGTGATGCACGCGGTGGTGGACAAGATGACCGAACTCGAGATGGCCGCCGTGGCCGAATACCTCAGCAGCAAATGACCGCGACCAGGATCAGTGCACGGTCGCACTCATAGCACTCAAGGCCTCTGCACGCGCCGGAACGGCGCCACTCAGCGGTGCCAGCGCTGACTGGATGCGCGCCAGCTGCGCCGCACTGACCAACTTGCCCAGCATCGCCTGGAAGCGCGGCTCCAGCGTGCCGGAGACGATGTATTGCCAGCGGTAGGCCCTCAGCATGGTGGCTTTGACCTGATCGGCGCGTTCGCCCACCTGCCCCATGCCGGTCACGTGCAGGAAGTAGCCGGTATCCGCCTTGGCCTGCGACTGAAGGATGCCGTCAACGCCGCCGACCAGTGCAATCAGGTCGTCCACCGCCTGGTCGCGCTGCGCATCAGAAGCCAGCCTGGCGTCTTCGCGTTCCCATTCCAGTTCGTCGATGATCGCGTGCTGCGACTCCTCGCGCCAGTGGAACAGGAACACGTCCTTGAACAGCGGTGACAGGTCCTCGGCCGCAGCGATACTGGCGCGGTAGTGCGCCTGCGAGAACAGCTCGATATGGCAGGTGAGTGCCAGCACGGCCCAGGTGCTCTTGCCCAGCACAAAGGTGGCCACGTCGTTGGGCGACACATCAAAGCGGTAGCCCGCTGGCATGTCGGCGGCAACCAGCAGCTCGATGCGACGGAACAGTTCCTGGTGCTTGAGCTCCTCGTCGGTGAGACGCACGATGGCTTCCAGCGCGGTCTGATCGCCCAGCCAGTGGTCGCGGCTCACGTCCAGCATCTTCGCGCTGATGAAGCGCTCGACCAAGCCGAACATGTTCGCATAGGTGCGGCCCTGCACCTGACTCAGGAAGCGGCGCTCGGCCGGGTTCAGAAACGTCAGTTCGTCGGCCAGCGACAGCCCGTCGGGCAAAAAGGTGTGGTTCAGGTCAAAACCGCGACCGCGGATGACGTCGCGATCAATGTCCCAGCGAACGCGTTTGGAGACCTCGATGGTCTTGGCATAGCGCGGGATATCCAGTGGAGTGGCTTGGGTCTGCATGGTGGTTCCTCTCAAGTTGCATCCGTCAAATCGACGTGCATCAAGCATTCACCTCTGCAGGCATTCCCGCATGAGGCGGATGTCCCATATCCCCCAGCAAGGCGACAGCGCGCTGGCAAGGGCATGGGACCTGAGACCCAGGCGCGCGACAATGGCGCATGCCCGCCGTTCCGAGTCCGCCCTCGATCCCGCGACAGCGCCTGCGTTTCTGCAACGCGCCGGACGGCACCCGCATCGCCATCTCGTCCATCGGTTCAGGCCCACCGCTGCTGCGTGCAGCGCATTGGCTCAGCCACGTTGAACACGATCTGCACAGCCCTGTCTGGCGACCCTGGCTGACCGAACTCTCGCGCGACCACCACTACATCTGCTACGACCAGCGGGGCTGTGGTCTGTCCGACAGTGCGGTGGCCGACTTCTCGCTCGATGCCTGGGTGGGCGACCTCGAAGCCGTGGTCGACAGCATGGGCTTGCGCCGTTTTCCGCTGATCGGCATGTCGCAAGGTGGCGCCGTGGCCATCGCCTATGCGGTGCGCCACCCGGACAAGGTATCGCATCTGGTGCTGCCGGGTGCCTATGCGCGAGGTGCGCTGGAGCGTGCCACCAGCGACGCCGAGCGGCTGGAGGCCGAGACCCTGGTCAACCTGATTCGCCTGGGCTGGGGACGGGACAACCATGCCTTCCGGCAGGTGTTCACCAACCAGTTCATTCCTGGCGGCACGCCGGCGCAGCACCAGTGGTGGAACGAACTCGAGCGCCTGACCGCCAGTCCCGAGAACGCCGCGCGCACGCTGGAAGCGTTCCACCGCGTCGACGTGACCGAGCTTGCGCGCCAGTTGCGCGTACCCACACTGGTGCTGCATGCGCGGGGTGATGCGCGCGTGCCTTTCGACGAAGGGCTGCGGCTGGCAGCGCTGATACCAGGGGCACGCTTCGTTGCACTGAAGAGCGACAACCACGTGCTGCTCGACACCGAACCAGCGTGGCCCGCCTTCCTGGATGAGCTCCGCACATTTCTGGGCACCGCTGCGGCCGAGTCCACGCACGACAACGGTGATGCCGCACTGACACCGGCCGAACGCGAGGTGTTGCATCTCGTGGCCCTCGGCTTGGACAACGCGGCCATTGCGCGGCAGTTGAACAAGAGCGACAAGACGGTGCGCAACCAGGTGTCAAGCATCTTCGACAAGCTGGGCGTGCACTCGCGGGCTGAGGTGATCGTGCGCGTGCTCGACCGAAAGCACTGATTGCCCGCTTGCCCCCAAGCAGTGGCGAGGGTCGCCACGGCGGCGACTCAGGCGTAGCGCGGAATCATCTTCTCCAGCGGCAAGGGCACGATCTTGCCGGCCATGCCGGCGCAGCCGAAGGCCTGGAAACGGGCTTGGCAGATGTCCTTGGCGGCCAGGGTCGCATCCTTGAAGAACTTGCGCGGATCGAACTCGCCCGGGTTCTTCGCCATGGTGCGTCGCATGGCGCCGGTCATGGCCAGACGAATGTCGGTGTCGATGTTGACCTTGCGCACACCGCTTTGGATACCGCGCACGATCTCTTCCACCGGCACGCCGTAGGTTTCCTTGATCTCACCGCCATGTTCACGAATGATGGCCAGCCATTCCTGTGGCACGCTGCTCGATCCGTGCATGACCAGGTGGGTGTTGGGGATGGCACGGTGAATGGCGACGATGCGGTCCATGGCCAGGATGTCGCCGGTGGGCGGCCGGGTGAATTTGTAGGCACCGTGGCTGGTACCGATGGCAATGGCCAGCGCGTCCACGCCGGTTTGTGCCACAAAGTCTTTCGCTTGCCGGGGATCGGTCAGCATCTGGTCGTGCGTGAGTTGCCCTTCCGCGCCGACGCCGTCTTCCTCGCCGGCCTCACCGGTTTCCAGCGAGCCCAGGCAACCGAGCTCGCCTTCCACCGACACGCCCACGGCATGCGAGAACTTCACCACCTCGCGCGTCACGGCCACGTTGTACTCGTAGCTCGCAGGTGTCTTGGCGTCTTCCATCAGGGAGCCGTCCATCATCACGCTGCTGAACCCGCTGCGGATGGACTGCTGGCACACCGCAGGTGTGGCGCCGTGGTCCTGGTGCATGACGATGGGAATGTGCGGGTACATCTCGATCGCCGCTTCCACCATCTTGCGCAGAAAGGGTTCACCGGCGTACTTGCGCGCACCCGCACTGGCCTGCAGGATCACCGGCGCGTTGCTGGCATCGGCGGCCTGCATGATGGCCTGGATCTGCTCCAGGTTGTTGACGTTGAAAGCAGGCACGCCGTAGTGGTTTTCGGCGGCGTGGTCGAGCAGTTGACGCAGGGCGATGAGGGCCATGGGGTTCCTTCGGTGGGTTCAAGCAATGAGGGCGGAGAAATCGGTGATCACGCGGTCGGGATGGGCCCTTTCGATGGGTTGGCCCATGTTGTAGCCATAGGGCAGTGCCCACACGGCCACACCCGCATTGCGCGCCGTGGCGACGTCGATGGATGAGTCGCCCACGAACAGCGCACGTTCGCCACGGATGAGGAAGTGATGCAGGCAGTCGTGAACGCCCATGGGGTCAGGCTTCTTCAGCGGAAAGGTGTCACCGCTGATGACGCGAGCAAACAGCGGCGTGAGTTGGTGCGCATCGAGCACAGCCTGGGTGTAGCGCTGCTCCTTGTTGGTGACCACCGCCAGCTTCACACCGCGATCGTGCAAGGTCTGCAAGGCTTCCCTCACATGGGGGTAGAGATGGCTGCGCGTGCCGCAGCGCTTCTGGTAGTGCACGCCAAAGGCGGCTTCAATGCGTGAAAAGCTCGCACTCTTTCGCACCGCTTCGGTTGTGCTCTTGTCGGTGAAGGCCAGTGCCGAGATCAGCAGCGCCCGTGTGCCGTGGCCGATCCAGTGATTGACCTGCTGCTGGCTGATGGACGGGCGGTCAAAAGCCTCCAGCGTGTCGTTGACCGCATCGGCAATCTCGGGCGCGGTCTCGATCAGCGTGCCGTCGAGGTCGAAGAGGATGAGGTCGAATCGGTTGTTCACGGCAGCTCACCGTTTTAGGGGGAATGTCATGCGAGCAGACCTTTCACCGCCTCGACCACTTTGCGCACAGTGATGCCGAAGTGTTCGTACAGATCCTTGGCCGGAGCGGATTCACCAAAGCTCGATATGCCGACCACCGCGCCCGTGCAACCCACATACTTGCGCCAGAAATCCGGGTGGGCGGCTTCCACCGCCACCGCCGGCAGGTTGAGCGGAAGCACGCCATGCTGGTAGGCCAGCGGCTGGCGATCGAACACATTGGTGCAGGGCATGGAGACCACGCGGGTGGCAATGCCTTCGGCTGCCAGCACCCGGTGGGCCTCCATGGCGAGCGAGGTCTCGGACCCTGTGGCCACAATCACTGCCACGGGGTTCGCCTCTTCAGCCAGCACATAGCCACCCTGGCGCACCCGGTTCGCCATGGCCGCATCGGTCAGGCGGGGCAGGTTCTGGCGCGACAGGCACAACGCGCTGGGTCCGTCGCGGCGCTCGATGGCACATGCCCAGGCCACCGCCGTTTCCAGGCCATCGGCCGGGCGCCACACGTCCATCCCGGGCACGATGCGCAGGCTGGGGATGTGCTCCACGCTCTGGTGAGTGGGACCGTCTTCGCCCAGACCGATACTGTCATGCGTGAACACATGGATCACCCGCAGCTTCATCAAGGCCGCCATACGGATGGCGTTGCGCGAATAGTCGCTGAAGGTGAGGAAGGTGCCGCCATACGGGATGAAGCCGCCATGCAGCGCCATGCCGTTCATGATGGCCGCCATGCCGAATTCGCGCACACCGTAGCTCATGTGGTTGCCCCAGGCGTCGCGGCCGGCCTTCACACAACCCTTGAAGTTGGTGAGATTGGATCCGGTCAGGTCGGCGCTGCCACCGAAGAACTCAGGCACCAGCGGGGCCAGTACATCGAGCGCATTCTGGCTGGCCTTGCGGGTGGCGAAGGCGTCGGCTTTGGCAGCGATGGCTTCCAGCACTTCGGGCAGTTTGTCGGCAAATGCGGGGAGCAGATCACCGGCCATGCGGCGTTCGAACTCGGCCGCTTCCAGCGGGTACTGTGTGCGGTAGGCCTCGAAGCGATGGCGCCAGGCGCGTTCGGCTGCGGCGCCACGCTCCACGGCGTTCCAGGCGGTGGCGATCTCGTCCGGGATGTCGAACGGTGACGCCGTCCAGCCCAGTTGCTCACGGGTGGCTGCCACCTCGGCGGCACCGAGCGCGGCACCGTGCACGTCGTGCGTGCCGGCTTTGTTGGGTGAGCCCATGCCGATCACGGTCTTGCAGCAGATCAGCGTGGGCTTGCCGTGGGGCAGCGCGCCCTGCTTCTTCGCCTCCACCAGCGCGGCTTCGATGGCGGCGGGATTGTGCCCGTCCACGTCGGGGATCACATGCCAGCCGTAGGCCTCGAAGCGCTTGGGGGTGTCGTCGGTGAACCAGCCTTCGACGTGACCGTCGATGGAGATGCCGTTGTCATCGTAGAAGGCCACCAGCTTCGAGAGGCGCAGCGTGCCTGCCAGCGCGCAGGCCTCGTGGCTGATGCCTTCCATCATGCAACCGTCGCCCAGGAAAGCGTAAGTGTGGTGGTCAACGATGCGGTGGCTGACGCCTTCGTCTTCGCGGTTGAATTCCTGCGCCAGCAGCTTCTCGGCCAGCGCCATGCCCACCGCGTTGCTGATGCCCTGGCCCAGCGGTCCGGTGGTGGTTTCCACACCGGGGGTGATGCCCACCTCGGGGTGGCCCGCCGTCTTGCTGTGCAGCTGGCGGAAGTTCTTCAGCTCGCTCATCGGCAGGTCGTAGCCCGTCAGGTGCAGCAGCGCGTAGATCAGCATCGAGCCGTGGCCGTTGGACAGCACGAAACGGTCGCGGTCGGGCCAGCGCGGGTTGGCCGGATTATGTTTGAGGTGGCGGTTCCACAGCACCTCGGCGATGTCGGCCATGCCCATGGGCGCGCCGGGGTGGCCGGACTTGGCTTTTTCAACGGCATCGACGGCAAGCATGCGGATGGCATTGGCCATCTGGCGGGCGAGTTCGGGGGAAGGGTTCTGCATACAGCGTCCTCGGAAGAGAGAAGGGAAGTCCATCCAGAACGCGGTGGAACCGGCTTCGCCGGGCCACTCGCGTTGCCCCCCAGTGGGGGGTGGCGGCGTCAGCCGACGCGGGGGGCGTACTGCTTCTTGCGTTCCACCATGCGCCAGATAAACGGCGTAAAGATGAGCTGCATGGCCAGTTCCATCTTTCCGCCCGGCACCACGATGGTGTTGGCGCGACTCATCATGGAACCGTGCACCATGCTGAGCAGGTACTGGAAATCGATGCCCTTGGGTTTGGCGAAGCGGATCACCACCATGCTCTCGTCGGCGGTGGGCACGTCGCGGGCCACGAAGGGGTTGCTGGTGTCCACGATGGGTACGCGCTGGAAGTTCACGTGCGTGTGCTGGAACTGCGGGGTGATGTAGTGCACGTAGTCCGGCATGCGACGCAGGATGGTGTCGGTCACCGCATCGGCGCTGTAGCCACGCATGTTCTTGTCGCGCCAGAGCTTCTGAATCCACTCCAGGTTGATCACGGGCACCACGCCCACCAGCAGGTCCGGGTACTGCGCCACATTGACCTCGGGCGTGACCACCGCGCCGTGCAGGCCTTCGTAAAACAGCATGTCGGTGCCCGCAGGCAGATCTTCCCAGGCAGTGAAGGTGCCCGGGTCCTGCTTGTAGGGCGCGGCTTCCTCTGCGTTGTGCAGGTATTTGCGACTGCGGCCCTGGCCGGTTTCGCTGTAGGTGCGAAACAGGGTCTCGATTTCTTCGAACAGGTTGGCTTCAGCGCCAAAGTGGCTGAAGTTCTGATTGCCGTTCGCCTCGGCCTCGGCGGCCTTGACCTTCATCTGCTTGCGGTCGTAGCGGTGGAAGCTGTCGCCCTCAATGACGGCAGCCGTGACGCCTTCGCGCCGGAAGATGTTCTCGAACGTGCGGGTGACGGTGGACGTTCCCGCTCCACTGGAACCCGTGATGGCGATGATGGGGTGGCGCTCAGACATGCATTTCTCCAAAAAATGAAACCGTTCGAGAGGCGGGAAGTCCAGCCAAGGGCACCGCGGAACCGGCTTTGCCTGGCCGCCAGTGCCGCCCCCTCGAGGGGGTGACGCCGAAGGCGGCGCGGGGGTGTTCGGTCAATCCCTGAAAAGCGAGCGCTCCGCAAACAGTGGATTGCGTTCGTCTTTGAAGGCTTGTGGCTCGGCGTGGTAGCGCTCGATGCGCTCCACCTCGTTCTTTGACCCGAACACCAGGCCGATGCGTTGGTGCAAGCCGGAGGGCCTGACTTTCAGCATGGGCTCGCGACCGGTACTCGCGCGCCCGCCCGCCTGTTCGATGAGCATGCCTACCGGGTTGGCCTCATAGAGCAGGCGCAGCCGGCCAGGATTGCCCGGCGTCCTGACCTGCGCCGGGCCGCTCCCAAGCAGGTCGCCCCCTGGGGGGAGTCGATGCGCAGCATCGTTCGGGGGGGGCCTGTTGTCGCGCGGATACATGAACACGCCGCCGCGCATGAGGATGCGGTGGGCTTCGGCCACCATGCTGGCGATCCAGCGCATGTTGAAGTCCTTGCCACGCGGGCCGGTCTTGCCGGCCAGGCATTCGTCCACGTAGCGCTTCACAGGCGCCTCCCAGAAGCGGCTGTTGGAGGCGTTGATGGCGAACTCCTGCGTGTCTTCGGGCACGGTCATGTTCGGGTGGGTGAGCATGAACTGGCCCAGGTTGGGATCGAGCGTGAAACCCGCCACGCCGTTGCCCACCGTGAGCACCAGCATGGTGGTGGGGCCATAGAGCGCGTAACCAGCAGCCAGTTGCTGCGCGCCAGGTTGCAGGAAGTCGGCTTCGACCACGTCGCGACCGCTGTCAATGACCTCCTGTGGCGCACGCAAGATGCTGAAGATGCTGCCCACCGTGACATTGACATCGATGTTGCTGGAGCCGTCCAGCGGGTCGAACACCAGCATGTACTTGCCACGCTGCAAGGTGTCGGGGATCTGGTAGGGCTCGTCCATCTCTTCAGATGCCATGCCCGCCAGATGACCACCCCATTCGGTCATCTGGGTGAAGTACTCGTTGCTGATGACGTCCAGGCGCTTCTGCTCTTCGCCCTGCACGTTCAGGCTGGTGGCCACATCCACGACCGGGTTGCCCAGCACGCCGGTGAGTTCACCAAAGGCCACCGAGCGCGCTATGGCCTTGCAGGCCAGCGCCACGTCGAGCACCAGGGCGTTGAAGTCCCCGCTGGCCGACGGAAAGCGGCGGCGCTGCTCGATCAGGTACTGAGTGAGGGTGAAACGGCGTCGTGTGGTCATGGTGGATGGGCACTGCCAAAGGTGAAAAAAAAAGAGAACGCCCTTCAGGCCCGAGCGCGCTGTGCGGGCTCGGCCGCCAGCCATTCGCGCAGGCGCGACACGCTGACCACAGCCAGATCGGGCACCACACGCAGCGCGCCCTGAAAGCGGTGGTGACGGGTGAAACTGGTCGGCGTGATCACGGTGGACAGACCCGCGCCCATGGCGGAGCGCAAGCCATTGGCAGAGTCCTCAAACGCGATGCACGCGTCGGCGGGCAGGCCCATGTCGCCCAGCACCCGCAGGTACACCTGTGGATGGGGTTTCTTGATGGGGGCGGAGGAAGCGTCTGCCATGGCCACGAAGTTCATGCGCCAGTCGGCCCCGATGGCGTGGCGCAGCAGCGCCGCCACATTGACCGGCGAAGTAGTGGTGGCAATCGACAGCGCCAGACCCTGCTCGAGTGCCTCGTTCATCAGGGCCAGCACCCCGGGACGCAATGACACGGCACCGCCATTCACCGCGTTTTCATAGAACGCCGTCTTGATTTCGTGCAAGCGGTCGATGGTGGCCCGCACCGCGCCGCCCTGCAGTTCCTTGAGGTCGGGTTGAATGCTGCGCCAGTGGTGAAGCATGCGCTCCTTGCCACCAGAGATGTCGAGCAGTTGGGTGTACTGCTCGGGGGTCCAGTTCCAGTCCAGCCCCTCTTCGGCAAACGCGTGGTTGAAAGCGTCCAGGTGCAGGGCCTCGGTGTCGGCCAGGCTGCCGTCAACATCAAAAATCAGCGCTTTCAACATGGGGCCTCCCGCTTCCAGAACCCCTGTCTCGCCGGGGGATGGACGGACTATAAGTAGCCGATGAAGTAAGGTAAATTCACGATTTATTCAATTTCGATTCAGAAAAACCTTAATGAAGAACGCCACCATTCGGCAGCTCCGGGTGTTCGCCGAGGTCGCACGGCACCTCAGCTTTGCTCGCGCGGCAGAAGTGCTGCACCTCACGCCACCGGCGGTGACCATGCAGGTCAAGGAGCTGGAGGGCCATATCGGTCTGCCGCTTTTTGAGCGCCAGGGGCGTCAGGTGACGCTGACCACGGCAGGCGAATACATGCTGGTCTACGCGCGCAGGGTGCTGGCCACGCTGAAAGACGCCGAAGATGCCGCCGCGCGCCTGCAGCGGCTGGAGGTGGGCACGCTCACCATCGGCATGGTGAGCACCGCCAAGTACTTCCTGCCCGGCCTGCTGGCCGAGTTCCGGCGCGAGCATGAAGGCATCGAGATCCGGCTGGCCGTGGGCAACCGCGAACAACTGGTGAAGATGCTGCACGGCAACGAAGTGGACATCGCCATCATGGGCCGCCCGCCCACCGAACTGGCCACCCGCGCCGAGCCTTTTGCGGCCCACCCCCATGTGTTTGTGGCGCCCACCGACCACCCGCTGCTCAAGGTGGATCACCTCACGGTGAACCACTTGCGTCCCTATGGATTCATCCTGCGCGAGCGCGGTTCGGGCACCAGGGCGGCCATGGAGGCTTTCCTGGCGTCATCGCGCATGGAGCCCCGCGTGGTGATGGAAATGACCAGCAATGAGACCATCAAGCAGGCGGTGATGGCGGGCCTGGGCATCAGCTTCCTGTCGCTGCACACCATCGGCCTGGAGCTGGAGCACCAGCTGATTGCCACGCTCGACGTCGAGGGCACACCCATCGTGCGCGGTTGGAACGTGGTGCACACGCTGTCCAAGCTGCTGTCACCAGCCGCAGAGGCTTTTCGCTATTTCATGCTGGAACGCGCCGAAGGCGCACTGGCCAACAAGTACGGGCACCTGCTTCTCTTGCACACGGCCCCCTGACCTTTGTGGCGAGGCGCGAGAGCGCCACGCCCCCACTTTCACACAGCACCCATGACCTCATTGAACGCGCCCACCGACGAACGCCTGACCCAGCTGGAGATCAAGATCAGCTACACCGAAGACCTGCTCGACACCCTCAATGCACTGGTGGCTCAGCAGCAGGATCAGATCGACCTGCTGCTGCGCGAAGTGGCCCGCCTGCGGCAGCAGGACACGGGCCTGGGCGCCGGTGGACAGCACGTGCCTGGCGACGAATTGCCCCCGCACTACTGAAGGCGCGCCAACCGCCAGTATTTGCGCGGACTCAGCCTCTCAGGTGTCCTTCGACACCTTGATGCTCGGAAACTTGCTGGAAAAATCCTTCGCCTTGGCCGCGATCTTGATCGCCACCTGGCGTGCCACGGTCTTGTAGATGCCGGCGATTTCACCCTCAGGGTCGGCCACCACGGTGGGCATGCCGCTGTCGGCCTGCACCCGGATGCTCATGTTCAGCGGCAACGCCCCCAGGTAGTCCATGCCGTATTCGGTCGCCATGTTCTTGCCACCGTCGGCACCAAAGATGTGTTCGATATGGCCGCAGTTCGGGCAGCAGTACACGGCCATGTTCTCCACGATGCCCAGGATGGGCACGCCCACCTTCTCGAACATCTTGATGCCCTTGCGTGCATCCAGCAGGGCAATGTCCTGCGGCGTGGTAACGATCACGGCGCCGGTCATGGGCACGCGCTGGCTCAGGGTGAGCTGGATGTCGCCGGTGCCGGGAGGCATGTCGACGATCAGATAGTCCAGGTCTTTCCAGTTGGTCTGGCGCAGCAGTTGCTCCAGCGCCTGGGTGGCCATGGGGCCGCGCCAGATCATGGCTTCGTCGCGGTCCACCAGAAAGCCGATGGAGATCACCTGCACGCCGTAGTTTTCCAGTGGCTCCATGGTCTGGCCGTCGGCGCTTTCAGGCCGACCTTCGACGCCCATCATCATGGGCTGGCTGGGGCCGTAGATGTCGGCGTCCAGAATGCCGACCTTCGCGCCTTCGGCGGCCAGCGCCAGGGCCAGGTTCACGGCCGTGGTGCTCTTGCCCACGCCACCCTTGCCTGAGGCCACGGCGATGATGTTCTTCACGTTCGGCATGAGCTGCACGCCGCGCTGCACTGCGTGCGCCGTGATCTTCATGCTCAGGTTGACCGACACATTGTCCACGCCGGCCACGCCCTTGGCCGCACCAATCAGCGCACGGCGCAGGGCGGGCATCTGGCTCTTGGCCGGGTAGCCCAGCTCCACGTCGAACGACACGTCGCCGTCCTGCACTTGCAGGTTCTTCAGCGCCTTGGTGGACACGAAGTCCTTGCCGGTGTTCGGGTCGGTCACGGCCTGGAGGGCGTTCAGCAGCGCTTGTGTTTCTACGGCCATGAGGGGCAATCTCCTGTGGGAATCGGTGGAATCGTGGGAATCGGTTGCGGTGAGGTCGCCAGCGGCGTGACCAGAAGTCTACCTGCGCGCCTTGGCCCCCTCCATTCACACAATCGGCATGAGGGCATCGCCACCGCCAGGCCCAGCGTGCCGGCGGCCTAAAATCACCGGTTCTCCCAAGACAGCCTCTACCGGAAAGCCTCTCATGAGCCAGCGACGCCTGTTCGTCACCACCGCCCTGCCCTACGCCAACGGCCATTTCCACATCGGCCACATCATGGAATACATCCAGGCCGACATCTGGGTGCGGTTCCAGCGCATGCAGGGCCACGAGGTGCACTTCGTGTGCGCAGACGACGCACACGGCGCGCCGATCATGATCGCAGCCGACAAGGCCGGCAAGACGCCCCAGCAGTTCGTGGCCGACATCGCCGCCGGCCGCAAGCCCTACCTGGACGGCTTCCACATCGGGTTCGACAACTGGCACAGCACCGACGCCCCCGAAAACCACGAACTGGCGCAGGACGTGTACCGCGCCCTGAAAGCCAACGGCCTGATCGAAACCCGCACCATCGAACAGTTCTTCGACCCCGAAAAGAACATGTTCCTGCCCGACCGCTTCATCAAGGGCGAATGCCCCAAGTGCGGTGCCAAGGACCAGTACGGCGACAACTGCGAGGTGTGCGGCGCGGTGTACGCCCCCACCGAACTCAAGAATCCGTACTCGGCCCTCTCTGGCGCCAAGCCGGTGCTCAAGCAGTCCGACCACTTTTTCTTCAAGCTCTCCGACCCACGCTGCCTGGCCTTCCTGGACCAATGGACCCAGAGCGGCGCGGTCCAGCCCGAGGTGCTCAACAAGATCGCCGAATGGATCGAACCCGGGGAAGACGGCAAGCCCAAAATGGGCGACTGGGACATCAGCCGCGACGCGCCCTACTTCGGCATCGAGATTCCCGACGCGCCAGGCAAGTATTTCTACGTGTGGCTGGACGCCCCCATCGGCTACCTGGCGTCACTGAAGAACTGGTTCGGCAAGCAGGGCATCGACTTCGACGCCTTCATGGCCGACCCGAGCACCGAGCAGTACCACTTCATCGGCAAGGACATCATCACCTTCCACACCTTGTTCTGGCCGGCGATGCTGCACTTCAGCGGCCGCAAGACACCCAATGCGGTGTTCGTGCACGGCTTTCTCACCATCAACAACGGCGAGAAGATGAGCAAAAGCCGGGGTACCGGCCTGGATCCCCTCAAGTACCTGAGCCTGGGCATGAACCCCGAATGGCTGCGCTACTACCTGGCCGCCAAGCTCAGCGGCAGGAACGAAGACATCGACTTCAACCCCGAAGACTTCATGCTGCGGGTCAACAGCGACCTGGTGGGCAAGTACATCAACATCGCGAGCCGGGCCGCCGGCTTCATTGCCAAGCGCTTCGAAGGCAAGCTAGGCACGGTCTCGGCCGACGGTGATGCCTTGCTCGACCACCTGCAGAGCGTCGCCCCCAAAGTGGCCGAGCTTTACGCCGAGCGCGAATACGGCAAGGCGCTGCGCGAAATCATGCAGCTGGCCGACCGAGTGAACGCCTACGTGGACCAGAACAAGCCCTGGGAACTGGCCAAGCAGGCAGGCATGGACGGGCGGTTGCAGGACGTCTGCACCACCTGCATTGAGGCCTTCCGCCTGATCTCGATCTACCTCAAGCCGGTGCTGCCTGCGCTGGCGGCCCAGGTGGAAGCGTTCCTGAAGGTGGCGCCACTGACCTTTGCCGACGCCGCCCGTCTGCTGGGCGCCGGCCACAGCATTGGTGCCTACCAGCACCTGATGCAGCGTGTGGACGTCAAACAACTCGATGCCTTGTTCGAGCCCCCGCCAGAACCGGTGGCCCCCGCCACCGTGCCCGGCGGCGAGCCCATTGCCGACACTATCACCATCGACGACTTCAGCAAGATCGACCTGCGCATCGCACAGATCGTCAACTGCGAAGCCGTGGAAGGTTCGACCAAGCTGCTGCGCCTGACGCTGGACGTGGGTGAAGGCAGAACCCGCAACGTGTTCAGCGGCATCGCCAGCGCCTACGCACCCGCCGACCTGGTGGGCAAACTCACCGTGACGGTGGCCAACCTGGCACCACGCAAGATGAAGTTCGGCGTGAGCGAAGGCATGGTGCTGGCGGCCAGCCACGCCGACGAAAACGCCGAACCGGGCATCCATATCCTCAACCCCTGGCCGGGCGCCACGCCCGGCATGCGGGTGCGCTAGTGCCTGTTAACAGGCACTAGAGGCTATGTTCGCCAGCATCCGGGGCTTCACCAGCCTTCAGCGATCACCGCAGGCCGACCTGAAGCTCGGTACCGTACTGGCCTTCGTGGCCGGCGCAACCAATGCAGGCGGCTTCCTGGCCGTGGGGCAGTACACCTCTCACATGACGGGCATCCTCTCATCGGTTGCCGACAACGCGGTGCTCGGCCAGTTCGCGCTGGCGCTCGGTGGCCTGGGCGCGTTGCTGGCCTTTCTGCTCGGCGCCATGACCACCGCGTGGATGGTGAATTGGGGCCTGCGCCGCCAGTTGCGCAGCGCCTATGGCCTGCCCCTGCTGCTGGAGGCCGCCTTGCTGCTGGTGTTCGGCCTGTTCGGCGCCGCCATCGGCCTGATGACCGCCGTGTTCCTGCCCCTGACCGTGGTGCTGCTGTGCTTCATCATGGGGCTGCAGAACGCCGTGATCACCAAGATCTCGCGCGCCGTGATCCGCACCACCCACATCACCGGCCTGCTCACCGATCTGGGCATCGAACTGGGCAAGCTGCTGTACGTCAACCGCCACCCTGATCAACAACCGGTAAGGGCCAACCGCGACCGGCTGCGCGTGCATGGCCAGCTCATTGCCAGCTTCTTCGTGGGTGGCCTGGCCGGGGCGCTGGGCTTCAAATATGCGGGCTACATCAGCACGGTGCCACTGGCGGGCTTGTTGCTGCTGCTGGTGATGCGACCGGCGCTGGACGATTTGCGGCAGCAGCGTTTGACATAGGGTGGCGTTGCACGTAATTGAGCGATGATCAGCCCGAGGGCCAGCCCTAGAATGATTTAACGGAGCCCAGGCCACATACTTTGCGGCTCTACTCAAAGCCTGTTCGCTGCACCGACCCCCATGCCTCCATCAAGAATCCGCTACGAACTGCCGCCCGGCGCCCCGAGTCCTGTCGTCAGAGAGGAACAGATCGAATACGGCTTCATTGGAAAACTCCAGAACCTCAAGTACGAATACCGGGCTGACATTCGCGACCGAGCTTCACTGGAGCACAACTTCCGCGAGAAATTCGAGGCCCTCAACCGCGTTCACCTTTCCGACGGCGAGTTCGCCCGCTTGCTGGACGAAATCGTCACCCCCGACGTCTACGCCGCCGCCCGCACCCTGCGTGAGCGCAACGCCTTCACCCGCGACGACGGCACACCGCTGAACTACACCCTGGTCAATATCAAGGACTGGTGCAAAAACACGTTCGAGGTCGTCAACCAGCTGCGCATCAACACCGACTACAGCCACCATCGCTACGACGTTCTCATCCTCATCAACGGTGTTCCGTGCGTCCAGATTGAGTTGAAGACCTTGCAGCTCAGCCCGCGCCGGGCCATGGAACAGATCGTTGAATACAAGAACGATCCCGGCAACGGATACGCCAAAACCCTGTTGTGCTTCCTGCAGCTCTTCATCGTCAGCAACCGAACCGACACCTGGTATTTCGCCAACAACAACGCACGGCACTTCTCGTTTAATCAGGACGAGCGTTTCCTGCCCATCTACCAGTTTGCTGACGACGAAAACAAGAAAATCACCCAGCTCGACAGCTTTGCCGAGACTTTCCTCGCCAAGTGCACGCTGGGCGAAGCCATCAGCCGCTACATGGTGTTGGTGGCCAGCGAGCAGAAGCTGCTGATGATGCGGCCGTATCAGGTGTATGCCGTCAAGGCCATCGTGGACTGCATCCACCAGAACTGCGGCAACGGCTACATCTGGCACACGACCGGCAGCGGCAAGACGCTCACGTCCTTCAAAGCCTCCACCCTGCTCAAGGACAATCCCGATATTGAAAAATGCCTGTTTGTGGTGGACCGCAAAGACCTGGACCGCCAAACCCGCGAGGAATTCAACCGCTTCCAGGAAGGCTGTGTTGAAGAGAACACCAACACGGGCGCGCTGGTACGCCGCCTGCTGTCAGACGACTACGCCGACAAGGTCATCGTCACCACCATCCAGAAGCTGGGCCTGGCACTAGACGAAAACAGCAAGCGCAACAAACAGCGCAAGCGGAACGACCTGAAGACCTACAAGGAACAGTTGGAGCCGCTGAGCGACAAGCGCATCGTTTTCATCTTCGACGAATGCCACCGCTCGCAGTTTGGCGACAACCACGAGGCCATCAAGACCTTCTTCCCCAAGGCGCAGCTCTTTGGCTTCACCGGTACGCCCATCTTCGAGAAGAACGCCACCGCCAAACAGTTCGAAGGCGAAGAGGGGCAGTTCAAAACCACCGAAGACCTGTTCCAGAAGCAACTGCACGCCTACACCATCACCCACGCCATTGAAGACGCCAACGTGTTGCGCTTCCATGTGGACTACTACAAGCCAGAGGGGCCCAGAACCAAGGCACTCCCGCCCAAACCTGGTGAACCCTTGGCCAAGAAAGCCGTGGTCGAAGCCATTCTGGCCAAGCATGACACCGCCACTGCCGGGCGCCGCTTCAATGCCGTGCTGGCCACCGCCAGCATCAACGACGCCATCGAGTACCACCGCCTGTTCGACGAACTGCAAATGGCTAAGAGGCTGACCGATCCCGACTTCCAACCGCTCAACATCGCCTGCGTGTTCTCGCCTCCGGCCGAAGGCAACGCCGACGTGAACCAGTTGCAGCAAGACCTGCCGCAGGAGAAGGCCGACAACGAGGTTGAGCCCGACAAGAAAAAGGAGGCCCTGAAAGCCATCCTGGTCGACTACAACGCCCGCTACGGCACCAACCACAGCATCGGCGAATTCGACCTGTATTACCAGGACGTGCAAAAGCGCATCAAAGACCAGCAGTGGCCCAACGCCGACTACCCCGCCGCCAAGAAGATCGACATCACCATCGTGGTGGACATGCTGCTGACCGGCTTTGACAGCAAGTACCTGAACACGCTGTACGTGGACAAGAACCTCAGGTACCACGGTCTCATTCAGGCCTTCTCGCGCACCAACCGCGTGCTCAACGGCAGCAAGCCCTACGGCAACATCCTCGACTTTCGCCAACAGCAAGACAACGTGGACGCCGCCATCGCCCTGTTCTCGGGGGAAAAGAGCGGCGAGCAGGCGCGCAAGATCTGGTTGGTGGACCAGGCGCCCGTGGTCATTGAAAAACTGGACGCCGCCGTGCAGGAGCTGGCCGATTTCATGCAGTCCCAAGGCCTGGCCTGCGCGCCCGAAGCCGTGCCCCAACTCAAGGGCGACGACGCCCGCGCCGCCTTCATCAAGGCTTTCAAAGAAGTGCAGCGCCTGAAGACCCAGCTCGATCAGTACACCGACCTGACCGACGACAACGCCGCAGCCATCGAAGCGATCCTCCCCCGCGAAGACCTGCAAGCCTTCCGCGGCGTGTACCTGGACACCGCCCAGCGCCTCAAGGCACAACAAGGCAAAAACACGCAAGCCGGTGATGACAATCCGGGAAGCGAAGAAGTCGACCAGCTCGACTTCGAGTTCGTGCTGTTCGCATCCGCCGTCATCGACTACGACTACATCATGGGCCTGATGGCGCGCTACTCCCAGCAGGGCGCGGGCACCAAGCAGAAGATGAGCCGCGAAGAACTCATCGGGCTCATCCAGGCCGACGCCAAGTTCATGAACGAACGCGATGACATCGCCGCCTACATCAACACGCTGAAGGCCGGCGAGGGCCTGAGCGAGACCGCCATCCGCGAGGGCTACACCCGCTTCAAGAAGGAGAAGGACTGCGCGGAGCTGGCCGCCATTGCCGCAAAGCACGGCCTGGCCGCCCTCTCCCTGCAGACCTTTGTGGACGGCGTCCTGCAACGCTTGATCCTGGACGGCGACGCGCTGAGTGACCTGATGGCACCACTGGACCTGGGCTGGAAGGCTCGGGCGCAGGCTGAGACGGCGCTGATGGATGACCTGCACCCTCTTCTGACCAAACGAGCGCAGGGGCGCGAGATTTCAGGGTTGAGTGCGTATGAGCAATAAGGGAAAGACACCGCTGGTGCCCAAGCTGCGGTTTCGAGAGTTTCGGAATGGCAACCCCTGGACTGAGGAGCTGATGAATGAGGTCTATTGCTTCAAAGGCAATAACTCGCTCTCCCGTGACAGGTTGAACTACGTGGGCGGCACGATCAAGAACATCCACTACGGTGATATCCATACGAAGTTCTCGACGCACTTTGACATCACACGAGAGGAAGCTCCCTACATTAATGAATCCGACTCGCCAGAGTCTCCTAAGGCGGGCAACTTTTGCATTGAAGGTGATTTGATCTTCGCCGATGCCTCCGAGGACTTGGAGGACATTGGAAAGGCTATCGAGATCATCCAACTCAACGGCGAACAAGTCGTCTCAGGCTTGCACACCATCCTAGCCCGCCAAACCAAGTCTAAGCTCGTTGCTGGATTCGGAGGGTACCTCTTCAAATCCGAGCGGGTTCGTTCACAGATAAAAAGGGAATCGCAGGGAGCCAAGGTGCTTGGACTCGCATCAAGTCGCCTCGCAAAGATCAAACTGATTTTTCCCTGCTCAGCAGAAGAGCAAAAGAAAGTCGTCGAGTGCCTGAGTTCGCTGGACGAACTGATCGCCGCGCAAGCCTGCAAAGTGAATGCGCTCAAGAACCATAAAAAAGGTCTGCTGCAGCAGCTTTTTCCACTCGAAGGCGAAACCCAACCGCGCTTGCGGTTTCCTGGGTTTCGGAGCGCCGGAGAATGGGAAGAGCGCAACGCAGGATCTTTATTCGTCAATCGTACGACGAAAGGCGAAGATGGCCTCCCGATCTACTCCGTCACGATGAACGACGGAATGGTCAAACGCAACTCGCTGGACCGCAAGGTCGACGACATCGTGGATGCATCAGGGAACAAGAAGGTCCTCAAGAACGACATTGCCTACAACATGATGCGGATGTGGCAGGGCGCGATGGGCGTAGCGCCGGAGGATTGCTTGGTGAGTCCCGCGTATGTCGTACTTGCACCCAAGAAAGACGCGGTTCCGCAGTTTTTCCAGTACATGTTCAAACGGCCGGAGATGCTGCTCCTGCTGACCGCGCATTCAAGAGGCCTGACCAAAGACCGTTTGCGGCTGTACTTCGATGACTTCGCCCGCATGACGTTTCGATGCCCGACCGCAAAGGAACAACAACGCATCGCGGACTTTCTGCGTTCTCTTGACGACTGCATCGCCACCCAATCGCAGGCGCTTGAATCGCTCAAGATCCACAAGAAGGGTCTGATGCAGCAACTGTTCCCCTCCGCCGAGGCGCTTGAAGCATGAGCGGGAAGCCGAAAATTCACAGCTTCACCGACATGCGCAGGCTGGTCGATCGGCTGCGTGACGACCTGAACGGTGGCGGTCAGGATTTCGTAGTGCTCTATGCCTACAACAGCACAGGGAAAACACGCCTTTCGATGGCATTCAAAGATCGAGGGAAAAGGAGGGTGTCCCATCCACTCCTCATAGACGGGGAAGCCTTGCTTATAGACGGCGATGAGCTTTCCTTTGAGAAAGTTGAAAGCGACACTCTCTATTTCAACGCCTATACCGAAGATCTTTTCACTTGGCACAACGATTTTGAGAAAGACAGCGAGCGGCGGTTGCACATCAACACCGATTCGAAATTCCTCAAAAGTCTGAAGGAACTGGCCCTGGACGAGCGCATTGGCCACTACCTGGCGCGCTACGCGGACTTTCTGTTCGATATCGACTACGACCAGTGGACAGTGAGCTTTCGCAAGGGTGAGGCGCGGCACATCAAGATATCGCGCGGGGAAGAGAACATCTTCATCTGGTGTGTGTTCATGGCCATCTGTGAGCGCGTGATCGACGGGGCGGAGTCGTACCAGTGGGTGAAGTACCTCTACATCGACGACCCCATCACCTCGCTCGACGACAACAATGCGATTGCCGTGGCCAGTGATCTGGCCAAGCTGCTGCGCAAGGCCAAGAGCAGAACCCGGACGGAATTGGTGGCTGCTGACACGCCGGGCGAGGCCGACAACGTATCTCGCATGGTGCCCGCCCCCATCAAGGCGGTGGTCTCGTCTCACCACGCCCTGTTTTTCAACGTGGTCTGCAACGAACTGAAGAAGGATGCCCTCAAGCGTTACTTCTTGCACCGCCCGGAGCGCGGCATTACCTACACGCTACGCACCACGGACGACACCCCGTTCTTCCACCACGTGGCCATGTTGGCCGAGATCAAGAAGGCGACTGAGGATGGCAAGCTGTACACCTACCACTTCAACATGCTGCGCAGCATCTTGGAGAAGACCGCCACCTTCTTTGGCAATGACGACTTCTCCACCTGCGTACACGGCATTGAAGATGCGGAACTGTTTTCACGCGCGCTCAACCTGCTGAGCCACGGCAAGTACGACATTTACCAACCAGCTGAAATGGTGGACGACAACAAACGGTTGTTCCGGCAGATCCTGGATGCGTTCCTGGGGCGTTACCAGTTCGCGTTGCCAGACATCTTAGAACAGCCCGCCGCAAGAACGAGAGAGGCCGCTTCCACATGAACGAGCTGACGACCTTCCACGCAGACATCAAAGCCATCCTTGAGCAGGCCCGCGGCAAAGCGCGGTCGGCGGTGAATGCGGCCATGGTGGAAGCCTATTGGCTGATCGGCCGGCGCATCGTGCAGGAAGAACAACAGGGACAACACAAGGCCCAGTACGGAACGCGCCTGATGGAGGAGCTTTCCATTGCCCTGACGGCCGACTTTGGCAAGGGGTTTTCCTATGCCAACCTGTACAACTTCCGCCAGTTCTACCGGGTCTTTCCAGACCAGCAGATTCTCTACACGCTGTGTAGAGAATTGAGCTGGAGTCACCTGCGCCTGATCATTCGGGCCGATTCGCCCCAGGCCATCGAGTACTACTGCAATGAGGCAAGGGAGCAAAACTGGACCGTCCGACAGCTGGAGCGACACATCCGCACCAAGGACTATCAGCGGCTGCTGTCCAACCAAGTGGAGGCGTCGAAGACGACAGCCAAGGCGGCACATCTGGACTTCATCAAGGACCCCTACGTGCTGGAGTTCCTGCAATTGCCTGAAACGGGCCAGCTCAGAGAAAGTGAACTGGAACAGGCCATCATCGACGAGCTGCAGAAGTTCCTGCTGGAGTTGGGCAAGGGCTTTTCGTTCGTGGCACGTCAGATGCGCATCAGCACGGAGACCAGCCACTTTTTTATCGACCTGGTCTTCTACAACTACCTGCTCAAGTGCTTCGTCATCATCGACCTGAAGACGGGCAAGCTTACACACCAGGACATTGGCCAGATGGACATGTATGTGCGGATGTTCGATGACCTCAAACGAGGCGAGGACGACAACCCGACCATCGGCATCATTCTTTGCGACAGCAAGGATGAGACCGTTGTCAAGTACTCAGTGATCCAGGAGAGTCAGCAGCTCTTTGCATCCAAGTACCGGCGCATCTTGCCCACCGAAGAAGAACTGATTGCCGAGATTGAGCGCGAGAAACGCTTGATCGGGGGACGCAACAACGAGTGCGCCCCATCCGGCGGACCGGACGAAAACACACCATGACCGAAGAAAAACAGAAACAACTGGGCAAGACCCTGTGGGCGATCGCCGACCAACTGCGCGGCGCGATGGACGCAGACGATTTCCGTGACTACATGCTGTCGTTCCTGTTCCTGCGCTACCTGTCGGACAACTACGAAGCGGCGGCCAAGAAGGAACTGGGCAAAGACTACCCGCAGGTGGAAGCCGACGACCGCAGCGTGCCACTCACGATCTGGTACGCCAACAACGCAGCCGACGTGCCGACGTTCGAGAAGCAGATGCGCCGCAAGGTGCACTACGTGATCTTGCCCATGCACCTGTGGAGCAGCATCGCCCACATGGCACGCACCCAGAACGGTGAGCTGCTGAACGTGCTGCAATCAGGCTTCAGATACATCGAAAACGAATCCTTCCAGAGCACCTTCCAGGGGCTGTTCTCGGAAATTGACCTCGCTTCGTCCAAGCTGGGCAAGGGCTACCCGGAGCGCAACGCCAAGCTCTGCGCCATCATCAAAAAGATCGCCGAGGGACTTGCCGACTTTTCCACCGACATCGACGCGCTGGGCGATGCCTACGAATACCTGATCGGTCAGTTCGCGGCCGGTTCCGGCAAGAAGGCTGGCGAGTTCTACACGCCGCAGCCGATTTCCGACATCCTCTCCACCATCGTCACGCTCGACAGTCAGGAACCCGCCACGGGGAAGAAGGAGCGGTTGGAAAGCGTGATGGACTTTGCCTGCGGTTCGGGGTCGCTGCTGCTGAACGTGCGCAAGCGCATGGGGCCGCACGGCATTGGCAAGATTTACGGGCAAGAGAAAAACATCACCACCTACAACCTGGCGCGCATGAACATGCTGCTGCATGGGGTGAAGGACACGGAGTTTGAAATCTTCCATGGCGACACGCTGACCAACGACTGGGAGATGCTGCGCGAGCTGAACCCGGCCAAGCAGCCAAAGTTCGACGCCGTTGTGGCCAACCCGCCCTTCAGCTACCGGTGGGAGAACAGCGATGCGCTGGCAGACGACGTGCGCTTCAAGAACCATGGCCTGGCGCCCAAGTCGGCAGCGGACTTTGCTTTTTTGCTGCATGGCTTCCACTTTCTGAAAGACGAGGGGGTGATGGCCATCATCCTGCCGCATGGAGTGCTGTTCCGCGGCGGTGCGGAGGAGCGCATCCGCACCAAGCTGCTGAAGGACGGCCACATCGATACCGTGATAGGCCTGCCGTCGAACCTGTTCTATTCCACCGGCATTCCGGTTTGCATTCTGGTGCTGAAGAAGTGCAAGAAGCCAGACGACGTGCTGTTCATCAACGCAGCGGAGCAGTTCGTCAAAGGCAAACGCCAGAACCAGCTGACCGACGAGCACATTGCCCAGATCATCGAGACCTACCAATTCCGCAAGGAAAAGGCGCGCTACTCACGCCGGGTGGAGATGGCCGAAATCGAGAAGAACGATTTCAACCTGAACATCTCGCGATACATCAGCACGGCGGTGGGAGAGGCGGAGATTGATCTGGAGGCGACGCATGCAAAGCTGGTCGAGATTGAAAAAGACATCGCAGCGGCCAAAGAAAAGCACAACGCCTTTTTGAAGGAGCTGGGTTTGAGCCCCCTGCCCTAGGTCGATCATTTCGAGGCCATGAACGGGCACTCACCTTGCCCAGATGTGCCGTCCCTCTGCTCAGCGCCCGCGCTCCAGATCGGGATCGCTCACCGACATGGTGGACACCACCTTGAGATCGGCATCGAACACCACGGTGAAAATTTTCGAATCACCGGTGTTCGGGCCGTCCAGATAGCGCCAGTCGTAATGCGTTTCGCGCCTGGCCTCGTAAGGTGTGATCTTCATTGGCTTGCCGAGCATCTTGCGCACATCGGTCATGTCCATGCCGGGCTGCACCCGTGCAAAGTTTTCGGGCGTGAGCACCTGGCGCAAGGAGGCCATGCGGCCGTCGGGTCCGATGGTGATCATGTAGTTGCGGTGGCCGGCGGGCTGGCGGTTGTATTCGTAGATCTGGGCGCCGTCGGGCCCGTCCCACACCGCTTCGGGTTCGCCCATCTTCTCGCGCACGTCTTCCTCGGTCGAGATGCCTTCTTCGAGTTCGCTGATGTTCTGCACGTCGCAGGCCAGCAGCGCGAGGGCCACACCCGCAGCCAGGAGCCCCGTCCGCAAGCGGCACAGGGCGGAAATGCGCCGTGTTTGGTGGAGTTGACGGAAGATCATGAGAAAAATCAGTGTAAACCCTCAGTTCTGCGCTGCCCACCTGTCAGCTTCGCGAACTGTGGTGAAAGGTAACATTTGCCGATGCTCAAAGGACTGCCGCCGCTTGCCCCGTTCCGCCCGCGCCTGATTCAGGATCTCAAGGGCTATACCCGAGACAAGTTGATGCGCGATGTGGGCGCTGGCATCACAGTGGGCATCGTGGCGCTGCCCCTGGCCATGGCCTTTGCCATCGCCAGCGGGCTCAAGCCCGAGGCGGGTTTGTGGACCGCCATCATCGCCGGCTTCATCATCTCGGCGCTGGGTGGCACCTCGATGCAGATTGGAGGACCGGCGGGTGCGTTCATCGTAATCGTCTATGGCATCGTCGAGCGCTACGGCGTGGCCAATCTGCTGATCGCCACCGCGAGTGCGGGCGTGCTGCTGTTCCTGCTGGGGCTTTTTCGGCTGGGCACGCTGGTGCGCTATGTGCCGGTGAGCGTGGTGATCGGGTTCACCAACGGCATCGCGGTGTTGATCGCGCTCTCGCAGGTGCGCGACCTGTTCGGTCTGCAGATCACCAAGATGCCGGCCGATTTCTTCAGCCAGATCGACGCCATTGCCGGTCACATGGGCGGCCTCAATCTTTATGCCCTGGGGCTTGGCGTCATCTGTGTGATCGGCCTTTTCATCTGGCCCCGCCTGTGGGCGGTCGATTCGCAGTTCCGCCGGCAGCTCGACAAGATCGAAACGGTGAGCGCCCTGCGGGCCACCTCCCGAGTGCCCGCGCCAGTGGTGGCGCTGGTTTCACTGTCGCTGCTGGCCTGGGCGCTCAGTTTGCCGGTGGAGACCATTGGCACGCGCTTCGGTGGCATTCCTCAAGGCGCACCCGCCTTCGAGCTGCCCGCCTTCTCCTGGGACACCGTGCGCCTGCTGGTGACGCCCACGCTCACCATTGCGCTGCTGGGGGCCATCGAATCCCTTCTTTGTGCACGGGTGGCCGACCAACTCGGCGATGCTCCCAAACACGACCCCAACCAGGAGCTGATGGCGCAAGGCATTGCCAATACAGTGGTGCCCTTCTTCGGCGGCATGCCGGCCACGGGCACCATCGCCCGCACGGTCACCAACATCCGCTCCGGTGCCGCATCGCCCGTGGCCGGCATGGTGCACGCCGGCACGCTGGCGGCGGTGGTGCTGCTGGCCGCGCCGCTGGCGGCACACATTCCGCTGGCCGTGCTGGCCGGGGTGTTGCTGTTCGTGGCCTGGAACATGGGCGAATGGCGCGAATTCGGCCGGCTCAAACAGTTCAGCAACCACTATCGGCTGATGATGGTGTCCACCTTCCTGGTCACCATCGTCTTCGACCTCACGGTGGCGGTGGAACTGGGTCTGGTTCTGGCGGTGGTGCTTTTCGTGCGCCGCCAGAGCGACATCTTCCGTGCCGAGGCCATTTCCCGCAACGAACAGCAGATCACCTTCCGGCTCTTTGGCTCGCTGTTCTTTGGCGCGGTGGCCAAGATCGACCCGATCGTGGCAGAGGTGGAGCGCTCGTCGGCTGCCGTGAACGTGATGCTGGATGCCACGCACCTGATTTCACTCGACACCACCGGGCTGGACGCGCTGGAGCAGTTGCACAAGGCGGTGGAAAAGCGCGGTGGTCACCTGGGATTGGTGGGCCTGAACCCACAGCCCAAATCGCTGATGGAACGCTCGGGCTTTGCGGCCAAGCTGCACACCTTCCAGTGAGCACCCCACACGCCATGGTTCCTCAAAGCAGCCCCATCACCGAACGCATCGACTGGCTGTTTGGTCTGGCGCAGCGACACGCACAGGAATACGCCAGCCCCGAAGCCTGGCTGGCCCGCCAGCGCCACCTGGCCAACCACCCCACCGCCATCCTGGTGATGAAGTGCATGGACGGGCGCATCAACATTCCCATTGCCACCCAGACGCCCAAGGGCATCATCCAGCCGTTTCGCAACCTGGGGGGCATCTTCAACCTGGGCTGGCCGCACCTGGGCGAGACACTCACCGCCGCGCTGGAGAAAGTGGTGCGCAGCGGCCGCCAGGCGCTGGTGGTCATCACCTACCACCACAGCAAGGGCGATGAGCGGCGTGGCTGCGCCGGCTTCAATTTCCGCACCGCCGACGCCCGCGCCCACACCTTCGAGATCCAGCGCGAGGTGTCTGCCGTGTTTGGCGCGGCGCATGGCACGGTGTACCCGCTGGTCTGCGGATTTGAAACCGATGAAGACGCTCTGGTGGTGCACGGAGCCAACGGCGAAACCCTGAACATGGCCGACCTGAGCGAAGCCGACGTGCCCGGTCTGCCCCAGCGCCTGATGCATCTGCTGCCCGACATGCCGACCCAGATCCGGCACGACCTGCTGCCCCTGCTGCTGGGCAACCTGCGCCACATTGCGCAGATTCGCCAGACCGTGCGAACGCTCGACATCGAACATCGCGAGTGGATGATCTGCGTCGGGCGCGGTTTCGACTGGCTGCACCTGCCCAACCTGGCGCTCATCATCGGGCCCTACAGCCCCGATCTGGCCGATCCGATCCGCAAGGCGGCCGGCATCATCCAGGCCAACATGCGCGCCGGCCGCATTCCCGATGACGGCTTTTTGGTCCTGTCGTCCGTGCCCTATGAAGACATTGGTGTTGACAGGGCACGTGCCGTGCTCAAGTCCAACTTCATGGCCGACTTTGCTGCCGACGTGGTGCGCAAGGAATTCGAGGACCTCGCGCCGCTCATGACCGTGCGGAAGACCGTGCTCAACTGGAACAGCCGTGCTGTGGAGCCGCTGGCGCCAGTCGGCTGAACACCAGAAAGCGGCCTGGGTCGGTTCGGAAGGCCTTTCCAGGGGCGGGTTGCGTCGGCTCGCTAAAATGGCGGTCTTTGTCTGGTTCGCCTCAACATGTCCATCTTTGCCCGCCCGCACTACACCTCTGACGTGACCCAGTTCATCCAGAAGCTGAAAGCCGACAAGCCCAGCCTGGAAAAAGAACAGCGTGAGGGCCGCTCGCTTTTGTGGGACAAGCAGATCGACCGCGAATTCCAGGCGCGGGCCGATGCTGCCGAGGTGCCCCAGCAGCCCTACGTGTACCAGACCCGCTCTGACCACGTCTGAAAAACACCCTCCGCTCGGCCCCGCGCCCACCATGAGCCAGGAGCCCCAAACGCTCGACGACGCGCCTGAAGGCCTGGAGGCCTTGTTGCCCAGCGTCGTCGATCACGTTGCCCTGGCCCGGCTGTATGGCGAGCCGCTGTTCACCATGCCGCGGGATCTGTACATCCCGCCGGACGCGCTGCAGATCTTTCTTGAAGCCTTTGAAGGCCCGCTGGACCTGCTGCTCTACCTGATCCGCAAGCAGAACTTCAACATCCTCGACATCCCGATGGCGGCGGTCACCCGCCAGTACCTCAGCTACGTGGACGAGATCCGCGCCGGCAACCTGGAGCTGGCGGCCGAGTATTTGCTGATGGCGGCCATGCTGATCGAGATCAAGTCGCGCATGCTGCTGCCGCCCAAGAAGACGGCCGAAGGCGAAGAGCCCGAAGACCCGCGCGCCGAGCTGGTGCGCCGTCTGCTCGAATACGAACAGATGAAGCTGGCCGCACAGCGCCTGGCCGACGCGCCGCAATATGGCCGTGATTTCCTGCGCGCCCAGGTGCACATCGAACAATCGCTGGCGCCCCGCTTCCCGGACGTGCACGTGCTCGACCTGCAAAGCGCCTGGCGCGACATCCTCAAGCGCGCCAAGCTGGTCCAGCACCACCGCATCAGCCGCGAGGAGCTGTCGGTGCGTGAACACATGAGCATCGTGCTGCGCCGCCTGCAGGGTCGCAAGTTCGTTGAATTCGGCGAACTGTTCGACCCCGAAAAGGGCTCTCCGGTGCTGGTGGTGACCTTCATAGCCATGCTGGAACTGGCCAAGGAAACCCTGATCGAGCTCACCCAGGCCGAAGCCTTCGCGCCCATCTACGTGCGCCTGGCCTATACACCCGCATGATTGCCCCCACGCTCCACCGCTGCGCGGGTCACTGCCCCCCGAGGGGGCTGACCTTGCTTGGGGCGGCCCTGCGCAAAGCCCGTATGCCCCCACGCTCCGCCGCTTGCGCGGGTCGCTGCCCCCCAGAGGGGCTGACCTTGCTTGGGGCGGCCCTGCGCTGCGGTCTGTCTGTTGCCCCCACGAAAGTCTTCTCCTGATCCGATTTCACCCGACATGACCGACCTGCACCGCTTCGACGTCCTCATCATCGGCAGCGGCCTGGCCGGTCTGACCGCCGCCCTGCACTTGGCCAGCACGCACCGGGTGGCGGTGGTCACCAAGCGTCAGGTCGAGGACGGTTCCAGCAACTGGGCCCAGGGCGGAATCGCTGCTGTACTCGGCGAAGGCGACACCGTGGCATCGCACATCGAAGACACGCTGATCGCAGGCGCCGGCCTGTGCGACCTCGAGGCCACCCGCTTCACCGTGGAGAATGCACCCGGTGCCATTGCCTGGCTGCGCGAGCTGGGCGTGCCCTTTTCCACGGAAAAAGGCGAACTGCATCTGACCCGCGAAGGCGGTCACAGCCACCGCCGCATCGTGCACGCCACCGATGCCACCGGCGCGGCCGTGCAGGCCACGCTGATCGAGCGCGTGCGCGCCACGCCCGGCATCACCCTGTTCGAACACCACATGCTGGTCGACCTCATCACCGACCGCAAGCTGCCGCACGCGCCCGACAGCACTCCTCGCTGCCTGGGCGCCTACGTGCTGGACGAAGAGCGCGACGAAGTCATCACCTTCAGCGCGTCACACACCATTTTGGCCACCGGCGGCGCCGGCAAGGTCTACCTCTACACCACCAACCCGGACACCGCCACTGGCGACGGCATCGCCGCCGCCTGGCGCGCAGGCTGCCGGGTGGGCAACATGGAATTCATCCAGTTCCACCCCACCTGCCTGTACCACCCGCACGCCAAAAGCTTCCTGATCACCGAAGCCGTGCGCGGTGAGGGCGGTCAACTCAAGCTGCCACCGCGACTGGGCAGCCACCGCTTCATGCCCGACCACGACCCACGCGCCGAACTGGCACCGCGCGACGTGGTGGCCCGTGCCATCGACTTCGAAATGAAGAAGCACGGCCTGGACTGCGTGCACCTGGACATCTCTCACGAAAGCCCCGAGTTCCTGCAGGAACACTTCCCCAACATCCTGGCCCGCTGCGCCGAATTGGGCATCGACATCACGCGGGAACCCATTCCCGTGGTGCCGGCGGCGCACTACACCTGCGGCGGCGTGGTCACCGACCTGAAGGGCCAGACCGACGTCGAAGGGCTGTATGCGGTGGGCGAAACCACCTGCACCGGCCTGCACGGGGCCAACCGGCTCGCCAGCAATTCCCTGGTGGAGTGCATGGTGTTCGCCCAGGCGGCCGTGAAATCGATCCGCCAGAGTGATGCCTCCCGGAGCCCCGCCCTGCCCCAATGGGACGTGAGCCGCGTCACCGACGCCGACGAACAGGTGGTGATCTCCCACAACTGGGACGAGCTGCGCCGCTTCATGTGGGACTACGTGGGCATCGTGCGCACCGACAAGCGGCTGGAGCGCGCGGCGCACCGCATCACCCTGCTACAGAGCGAAATTCACGAGTTCTATTCACAGTTCCACGTCACCCGCGACCTGCTGGAGCTGCGCAACCTGGTGCAGGTGGCCGACCTGATCGTGATGTCGGCCATGATGCGCCGCGAGAGCCGCGGCCTGCACTTCAGCCGCGACCACCCCGACCTGTTGCCTGAAGCCCGCCCCACCGTGCTGGTGCCGCCGGCGCGCTGATACGTTCACCCGTACCGGCGCACCAGCTCCAGCGCCTGCAGCATCAACCGGTACGGCCGCCCTCGCCCCGCGATCTGATTCACGGTGCCGGTGAGAGTGACGTTCATTTCCGGGCAGCGGAACGCAAAAGCACCTGAGATGCCCGAATGCCCCAGCAACTCAGGTGGCGCCCGCCAAGGCGAGAAGAGGCGCGGCAAGCGAAAGCGCAACAAGCCCACCCCCGACTGCAGCGGAAAGAAGATCCTGCACCAGTCCTGCAGTTCAACCACGTCACCAGGCGGGAACAAGCCCCCACCAAAAAATGCTTGTGCGAACGCCTGCATGTCCCGCGCGGTGGAAACTGCGCCGCCGTCCACCGGCATGCAGGCCATGGCCTGTGGCACCTCCAGCACGGCTGCGCCATGGCGCAGCGGCAAGACCGGCAAGCCGGGTTCATAGAACTGCGTGGCGTGCAACCCCAGCGGTCCAGTGACCAAGCGCTGCAGGGCGTCGTTCAAGGAAGTCCCGCTCACGCGTGCTATCACTTCACCCAGCAGGTAGAAGTTGGTGTCGGCATACAGGGCGCGCCGCCCCTCTCCGGGCGGAAAGTGGGGCTTCATCTCGTCCCTCGCCCAGCTCAACACGTCGGGCAAGCCATAGCTCACATCGCGCCCGGCCAGCAGCCCGTCGGCAAAGCGGCTGCCATCGCGCCGCCGACCCTCAAAATAATCTGGCAAACCCGAACGGTGCGACAGCAGGTGCCGCAGGGTGATCCGGCTGGTCAGGTCTTGTCCGCGCCAGCGGTGCAGGCCGGCCAGAAACCCCTCCGGGAAAAAGCCCACAACCGGGTCATCCAGCGACAACTGCCCTTCGGCCCGCAACCGCAAGATCATCGCGGTGGCCAGCAGCTTGGAAGTAGACGCCACGAAGTACGGGGTATCCACAGTGACTGGCACGCCTGCCCAAAAACCGGCAGATGCACACAACAACTCGCCGTCCCGCGCCAGGCACAGCACGGTCTCCTGCACTTGCCCACGGCCCAGTTGGGCCACCACCAACCGCTGCAAACGGTCACTCAGGTCCATGCGATGGCCTTGGCAATGGCCGCTGTGTCATCGACCGACCCTAGGCGCGCGGGCAACCAGCCTCGCAAGCTGTTGAAAAAAACCAGGCCTTGCGCCTGTGCCAGCGCCTCCAAACCGATGACACGCTCTACCAGACGGCCGCTGGAGAGCCCGATCTGACGCTGCACGCCGTTGAGCAGCCCGCCATGAAGCGAAGGCGTGCACCATTGGCCATCGATCTGCACCGCGATGTTGCCACGCGTACATTCGGTGAGCTCACCCGCCGTGTTCCACAACAAGGTGTCGAACACCTCGGGGTGTTGAGGTGCATGGGCTTCATAGTGGGCGCGCCGCGTGGTCTTGAAACGTGTGAACTCGCTGCCCGCTTCCTCGAAGGCCCTCGTCGCCACTTGCAAGCGCACCTCGCCTGAAGTGGACTGAAACACAAAGGCTTCGGCTTGGAGCTGGCCGCTGGCGTGCAGCAGCAGGCGCACGCGCCAGTTGCCTGCAGGGTGCCTTTGGGCAAGATCGTTCAAGGCGTCGTGCCAGGCCTGCGGCTGCCAAGCATGGCCGAAATGCTTGGCAGCCTGTGCCATGCGAGCCATGTGCAGCTCGGCATGCCGCGCCTGCCCGCTCTGCAGCAAGAGGGTTTCCAATATCTCGATCGGCTCGCGGGCCCGCTCCAGAAACCCGCGCTTCTGGCGCCATTCGACCCATTCGCCTTCGGTGGTGGATCCTGCCGTGATGCCGCTGCCAATGCCGCATCGCCAACTGGTGCCGCGAACGGTGGCGGTCCGGATGGCCACATTGAACGTGGCCACACCACCGGGCTGAACCACACCGACTGCGCCGCAATACACACCACGCGGCTCAGGCTCCAGCGCGCGGATCTGGCGCATCGCCTGCAGTTTGGGGGCACCCGTCACAGAACCGCAAGGAAACAGCGCGGCAAAAATGTCATCCAGCTGCACGCCGGGCCGGGTTCGGGCGGTGACATCCGACGTCATCTGCCACACCGTGGGCCAGCCTTTCACATCGAACAGCGCCGGCACCTTCACCGTGTGGGGCAGCGCCACGCGCGAGAGGTCGTTGCGCAGCAGGTCGACGATCATCACGTTCTCGGCACGGTCCTTTTCCGAGCTTTGCAAAGCCTCTTTGAGAGCCAGGTCGTCGGCGGGATGTGATCCCCGCGCCGCCGTGCCTTTCATGGGGCGTGCCAGCAGGCTCTTTCCGTTCCAATGGAAAAACAATTCAGGCGAGACGCTCAGGACCTGCTCCTGACCATCGTCAAGATAAGCCGCATAACCGCCAGGCTGGGCACGACGCAGCCGCTGGAACCATTGAAACGCATCGCCCTGCAAGGTGCCGTGAAGGGCGGCTGTGTGATTGACCTGGTACAGCTCACCCGCGCTGATGGCCGATTGGATGCGTTCAAGGCAGGTGTCGAACGCCGTTCGGTCCGGTTCGGTCGTGCAGGGCGCGAGCGTCACACCCCCGGAAAGATCACACTGAGACCAGGCTTCAGTCGCCAAGGGCGCCTCGTGCACCGCAAACCAGGCCAGTGGTCCGTCCGCAGGATGCACCACCATGGCGGGATCAAAAGCAGGCGCCGCTTCATAGCGCACGTACCCCACACACCAGCTACCCCGCAAAGATGCTTCGTGGACCCGTTGCAGAACAGTCACCACCTCTTCGAGGGCGTGCGCCACCAGGCAACGGGAAGGCTCACCAAATGCCAGTCGAAGAGGCTCGCTGCCTTCCGTTTGCAAGGGTGAAACAAAATCGATCCAGGCGCTGATCCGGCCCGTGGGCGCCTGGCTCACCTGCACAAACCTCTCAGGCCGCGCCAATGTTCGGCACCAGCGCCCCCGGGTTCTGCCCCCCGCGCTGCGCAGCCGTGAAGGCCAGCATGCGGTCGATCGGCAGGCGGGCGCGTTCGATCAGCGCGGCATCCACTTCGATGCGGTTCAGGCCTTTTTCAAGCACCTGCGCCACGCCCGCCAGGCCGTTCATGGCCATCCAGGGGCAATGTGCGCAACTCTTGCAGGTGGCGCTGTTACCGGCCGTGGGCGCTTCGATGAATTGCTTGCCCGGGTTCTGCTGGCGCAGCATGTGCATCATGCCGTTGTCGGTGGCCACGATGAAGGCTGGCGCATCCATTTCCCGTGCGGCTTTCAGGATGGCCGATGTGGAACCCACGGCATCGGCCAGTGCGATCACATCGGCCGGGCTCTCCGGGTGCACCAGCACCTTGGCCTGGGGATGTTCCTTCTTCAAGGCCTCCAGTTCGAAGGCCTTGAACTCGTCGTGCACGATGCATGAGCCGCTCCACATGACCATGTCGGCCCCGGTTTCTCGCTGGATGTAGGCACCCAGGTGCTTGTCGGGCGCCCACAAGATCTTGTGGCCTTTGTCCTTGAGCGCACGCACGATGTCCAGCGCGCAGCTCGACGTGACCAGCCAGTCCGAGCGCGCCTTCACCGCCGCGCTGGTGTTGGCGTACACCACCACCGTGCGGTCAGGGTGGGCGTCGCAGAACGCGCTGAATTCATCGATGGGGCAGCCAAGGTCGAGCGAGCAGTTGGCGTCCAGATCGGGCATCAGCACCGTCTTCTCGGGCGAGAGAATCTTGGCCGTCTCGCCCATGAAACGCACACCGGAAACCACCAGCGTCTGCGCCGCATGATCGCGACCAAAACGCGCCATTTCCAGCGAATCGCTGACGATGCCACCGGTTTCCACCGCCAGGTCCTGCAGATCGGGGTGCACGTAGTAGTGCGACACCATCACCGCATTGCGCTCCTTGAGCAACTGGCGAATGCGCTCCTTGAGCGCCGCACGCTGCTTCGGCCCCGGCTCCACCGGCACGCGCGCCCAGGCGTGCTGCGTGGGGCAGGCGGGTTGTTCGTATTCAACGTCGATCACATCGCTGGAGTCGCTGGGTGTCATGGTGGTCTGCCTTGCGTTCGTGCGAGGAGTAGAAAGGGCTCAAATGGCCTCGAAGCGCATTGAAAAATCGATCGCCTTGATGTCCTTGGTGAGGGCTCCGATGGAGATGCGGTCAACACCGGTTTCTGCAAGTGCGTGCACGGTCTGCAGGTTCACGCCTCCGGAAATCTCCAGAATGGCGCGCCCGGCATTGCGACGAACCGCCTCATTCAATGTGGCCAGGTCCATGTTGTCGAGCAGCACCATGGTGGCGCCGCACGACAGCGCCTCATCCAGTTGCTCCAGGGTCTCCACCTCGATTTCGACAAAGCGGGCCTCCGGCACGGTGTCGCGGACCCGCTGCAGCACGTTGGCAATGCCGCCGGCTGCAGCGATGTGGTTTTCCTTGATCAGCACCGCATCGTACAAACCCACGCGATGGTTGACGCCGCCCCCTGTGGTCACGGCGTATTTCTGTGCCAGACGCAGGCCAGGCAAGGTTTTTCGGGTGTCCACGATCTGGGCGCGTGTGCCAGCGACCGCTGCCTTGTAGGCAGCCGTCTGGGTGGCCACTGCCGACAGCAGCTGCAGGAAATTGAGCGCGGTTCGTTCGGCCGTGAGCAGCGGCCGGGCAAATCCATCAATTTCAAGAACGGTCTGATCCGCCGAACACCGCTCGCCCTCTTTCACCTGCCAGTTCAGGCGGGCCTCTGGGTCACAGGCCAGCACCGCCGCCTCCACCCACGCGGCGCCACAAATCACGGCGTCTTCACGGGCCACAATGCGGGCGCAGGCCCGGCGGGAACCATCGACGAGCGCAGCGGTGAGGTCACCGCCACCGACATCCTCGGCCAAGGCACGGCTGACATCGGAAAGCGCCAGTTCTGCCAAATCGCTTGCGCTGAATTCAGAGAGGTGTTTCATAGGGGCCAAGCATAACGGGATCGAATATAGTGCCCCCCATCTGTGGTCTATGCCGACAGGGAACCGAACATGAACCCAAGCGCCTCCGCCTCCCCTCCCACCGGCACGCCCTATGGCACGCTGCCGTCGGCCTCGCCACTGCCGCAGCGCAAGCCGGTGAGCCTGCCGCGCCTGCATGAAATGCGTGAGCGAGGTGAAAAAATCACCATGCTGACGGCCTACGACGCGACGTTTGCGGCGGTCGCCGATGCGGCCGGCGTGGAGTGCATTCTGGTTGGCGATTCGCTGGGCATGGTGTGCCAGGGCTTGTCCAGCACCGTCGGTGTCACGCTTGAAACCATGCGCTACCACACCGAAAGCGTGGTGCGCGGTCTGCAACGCGTGCAAGCCACCGCCTGGGTGATCGGTGACCTGCCCTTCGGCAGCTACCATGAGTCAAAGGAGCAGGCCCTGCGCAGCGCCGCGGAGTTGATGCGCGCCGGCGCTCACATGGTCAAGCTCGAAGGCGGCGGATGGACCGCCGAGACCGTGCGTTTCCTGGTGGAACGCGGCATCCCGGTGTGTGCCCATCTGGGCCTGACCCCCCAGACCGTGCACGCCCTGGGCGGTTACCGGGTGCAGGGTCGGGGCGACGCGTCCGCCTTGCAACTCAAGCGCCAGGCGCTGGAGCTTCAGGACGCCGGGGCAGCGATGCTGGTGCTGGAAATGGTGCCGGCCGTGCTTTCCAAAGAAATCACCGAACAGCTCCAGACCTGCCACACCATCGGCATCGGTGCTGGCAAGGACACCGCCGGTCAGGTGCTGGTCATGCACGACATGCTGGGCATCAATCTGGGCAAAAATCCAAAGTTTGTTCGCAACTTCATGGAGGGACAGGCCAGCGTGCGCGATGCCATGGCCGCCTACGTGGCGGCCGTGAAAAACGGCAGCTTCCCGGACAACTCGCTACATGCTTGGTAGCACCTCTTCGCTGCACCAGTTACCCGCACCGAGCCAGTCGAAGGGCGGTTCCGCGGCAGCCCTTGAACGAACGGCTTTCTTCTCATGCAAATCGTCCACACCATCGAAGACCTGCGCGCAGCCCTGCGGCCCTACGACTCACCGGCCTTTGTGGCCACCATGGGCAATTTGCACCAGGGCCATATGGCGCTGGTCCGCACAGCCAAACCGCTCGGTGACGTGACCGTGGCCAGCATCTTTGTGAACCGCCTGCAGTTTGCGCCGCACGAAGACTTTGACACCTACCCCCGCACGCTCGAGGCCGACTGCGATCAATTGGCATCTACCGGTTGCGATGTGGTGTTTGCGCCGTCGGAAAAAGACCTCTATCCGGAACCGCAGGGCTTCAAGGTGCACCCGCCGCCCGAACTGGCCGACATCCTGGAAGGTCATTTCCGGCCCGGTTTTTTTGTGGGCGTGTGCACCGTGGTGATGAAGTTGTTCCAGTGCGTGTTCTCTGAAGCCAAAGGTCCGCGCCACGCTGTGTTCGGCAAGAAGGACTACCAGCAGCAGATGGTCATCCGGAACATGGTGCAGCAGCTTGCCCTGCCCGTGAACATCGTGGGTGCCGAGACGCAGCGCGCGGAAGACGGCCTGGCCCTGAGTTCGCGCAATGGGTATTTGAGCGATACCGAAAGGACCGAAGCGGTGCATCTGTCGCTGGCCTTGCGTTCACTGGCTCGTGATGCCCTGGCGGCTGCCGACGGCCTGCCCGCCCAGAGAGAGGCGCTGGAAGAGCGCGCCATGCACGCCCTGTCGCAGCGCGGGTGGCAACCCGACTACCTGACGGTCCGACGCCGCTGCGATCTCCAGGTGCCGCAAGCGCTGGACGCCACCTCCGCCCAGCGGCTGGTTGTGTTGGGTGCCGCCCGGCTGGGCAGCACGCGCCTGATCGACAATTTCGAGGTGTAGTCGTGGCGACTGGGAAGACCTCGCAATGTGGAGATGCGGGGAGCTTACAGCGCTTCCTGCTTCGGGTCGCGCCCCATCAGCACGGCCAGGGCCTGCGCTGGCTGCAGCCGCGCATCCAGCAAATCGACCACGGCTTCGCTGATCGGCATGTCCACACCCAGCAGGCGCGCGCGCTGCACCACGGTTTGCGCACTGTATACACCTTCGGCCACATGGCCCAGTGAATCCACGGCCTGCCTCAAGCTGAGCCCTTGCGCCAACAGCTGACCCACGCGCCGGTTGCGTGAGAGGTCGCCTGTGGCGGTCAGCACCAGATCACCGAGGCCGGACAACCCCATGAAGGTGTCGGCACGCGCACCCAGCGCCAGCCCCAGCCGGGTCATCTCTGCCAGCCCGCGGGTGACCAAAGCCGCTCGGGCATTCAGTCCCAGTTTCAAGCCATCGCACAGGCCGGTGGCAATGGCCAGCACGTTCTTGACGGCACCGCCCACTTCCACGCCCACCAGGTCTTCGTTGCCGTACACCCGCAAGGCTGGACCATGGAACGCCGTCACCAGTGCCTCACGCACACCGGCATGCTCGCTGGCCGCCACCAGCGCGGTCGGCTGGCCCAGCGCCACCTCCTGCGCAAAACTGGGCCCACTGAGCACACCCGCCTTGAGCAACGGCGCCACGCGGGCCTGGATCTCATGGCCCAGCAGACCCACGGGCTGATCCGGCCCCTGAGGCGACTCGAACCCTTTGCAGAGCCAGGCGACGGGTCCGGTGTGTTCGCGCAGCCCGGTCAACACAGCGCGCAGCCCGGCCATGGGCGTCCCAATGATCACCAGATCGTCTTGCCCGAGCCTTTGCATGACCGCGTCGGACACGGCTTTCAGGGGCACGGCATCTACGATCAGCCCATGTGGAAAAGCCACCCCCGGCAAGTAGCGGCGGTTTTCGCGCACCGCCTGCATGTCCTGGGCCTGGGCAGCGTCGCGCGCCCAGAGGCTCACTTCACGATCAGCACCTGCCAGACGGGCGGCACTCACCGCCAGCGCGGTGCCCCAAGCCCCCGCACCGAGCACAACAATCTTCATTGCGCTGGATCCAGCGAACGGGCGTTACTGCGTGACGATGCGCGGCGCGTCTTCGGCGGCCTGCGCCTGTTGCTGCTCGTACATGGCCTGGAAATTGATCTCGGCCAGGTGCACGGGCGGAAAGCCGCCGCGCTGGATCAGGTCGGCCACGTTGGAGCGCAGGTAGGGATAAACGATCTGCGGGCAAGCGATGCCCATGATGGGGCCCATCTGCTCTTCGGGCAGGTTGCGGATCTCGAAGATGCCGGCCTGCTTGGCTTCCACCAGAAAGACCGTCTTGTCCTTGATCTTGGTGGTCACGGTGGCGGTGACGCAAATTTCATAGACACCGTCTGCAGCGGGGCTGGCCTCAACGCCAAGCTGGATGTCCACGGAAGGCTGTTCCTGCTCCAGCAGGATGGCGGGAGAGTTCGGCTGTTCCAACGAAGCTTCCTTCAGGTAGACACGCTGGATCTGGAAAGTGGGTTCTTGGTTGTCGGCCATGGTGGTGTCTCGATAAGTAAAACGAAGCCCGCAGCGGTGGTATTCGTCCGCAGCGGGCACTGATGGGGGATTATGTCAGCCCCAACGGCAAGGGCTGCTCAATCCGCCTGGAGCATGGGCACCAAGCCACCCCGGGCGTCGAGCGCGTGCAGGTCATCGCAGCCACCCACATGGGTTTCGCCAATGAAGATTTGCGGCACGCTGGTGCGTCCGGTGCGCTCTGTCATCTGGGCGCGCAGCGCCTGCTGGCCGTCCACATACACCTCCTTCAGATCGACCACACCGTGCCGCTGGAGCAAGGCCTTGGCCCGGCTGCAGAAGGGGCAATAAGCGCTGGTGTACATCGTGACGGTGGCCATGGATTCTCCTGGATCAGACTAAAAATAAAAAAGAAACAAATGATCAGGCCTTTTCCACCGGCAGGCTGGCCGCTCGCCACGCCCCCATGCCACCCGAGAGGGAATGGGCATTCTCATAACCCAGCTTCTTGGCGATGGCCAAGGCCCGGTTGGAACGCGCCCCGGTGGCGCACACCAGAATCACCGGCGTGGCCTTGTTCTTCACGGTACCGGGCAGCTTCGTCTCCAGGTCGGCCAGGGGAACGTGCTTGGCACCAATGACGTGTCCGGCGGCGAATTCAGCGGCTTCGCACACATCCACCACCACCGCCTTGTCCCGGTTCATCAGCATCACGGCCTCGGTGGGTTTGAGCGATCCAGCGCGACCACCCGCTGAGACCGCCGGCCACACCAGCATGGCGCCAGCGGCAAAGGCCACAGCAATCAAAATCCAGTTTTCGATGAAGAAACTCACAGGGGTACCCTTTCTAGACAACCTGGGATTTTAGAATGTCTGGCTGTCCTGCGTGGCGACCGCCGCCAACAGTCAGCCGACGCCCCTGTGTGCCGGGCTTTGCCCGATCGCTTTTTCAGTTCAATCCGACTCACTGCCCATGTACAAACTTGTCCTGATTCGCCATGGCGAATCCACCTGGAACCTCGAAAACCGATTCACCGGCTGGACCGACGTGGACCTGACCGCCACGGGTCTGGAACAAGCCAAGAACGCGGGCCGGCTGCTCAAGGCCGAGGGCTATGACTTCGATCTGGCCTACACCAGCGTGCTCAAGCGGGCGACCCGCACCCTGTGGCACACACTCGACGAAATGGACCGCACCTGGCTGCCCGTGGTGCACAGCTGGCGCCTCAATGAGCGGCACTATGGCGCCCTGCAGGGTCTGAACAAGGCAGAAGTCGCCAAACAGTATGGCGATGAGCAGGTGCTGATCTGGCGGCGCAGCTACGACACCCCCCCGCCGGCACTGGAGCCGAACGACCTGCGCTGCGAACGCCACGACCGCCGCTACGAAAAGCTGGGCCCGAACGAGGTTCCGCTGACCGAATGCCTCAAGGACACCGTGGCACGCGTGCTGCCGTTCTGGAACGAATCCATGGCCCCGGCCATCCGCGCCGGCAAGCGCGTGGTGGTGGCTGCCCATGGCAACAGCATCCGGGCGTTGGTCAAGTACCTGGACGGCGTGTCGGACACCGACATCGTCAACCTGAACATCCCGAACGGGATTCCGCTGGTCTATGAGCTCGACGCCGCCCTGCAGCCGATCAGGAGCCACTACCTGGGCGATCCGGAAGCCATTGCAAAGGCCGCTGCGGCCGTGGCGGCGCAGGGCAAGGCCTGAGAACTCTGGCAACGAGGTGGCGCGCAGGAGAGCGTATATCGCCGAAATGCCACCGTTGGGCAGGCACATCGCACGTGTGTGACGGGCTTTGCGGAACTGAAGGCCTGGACACCGCTCGAAGGTGTATATTGGCTCGCCAGTGGGCCAACCGTGCTTGGCGCTGGTGTTAATTTCAGGATATTTCGATGGGCAAACAAGTGAGTCACAAGCTGAGAATCGCAGGCTGGGTGGCCATTGGTGCGGTGGCAGGGGCGCTCACCACGGTGCAGTTCCAGGCCGTGGCCAGGGGCACCATGGCGCCGTTGCCACTGGAAGAGCTGCAACAGCTCGCTGCCGTGTTTGGCATGGTCAAGAGCGACTATGTCGAACCCGTGGATGAGAAGAAGCTCATTTCGGACGCAATTACGGGTATGGTCGCCAGCCTGGACCCCCATTCCCAGTACTTCGACAAGAAGTCCTTCAAGGAATTCCGCGAGGGCACCAGCGGGCGCTTCGTGGGTGTGGGCATCGAAATCTCCATGGAAGACGGCCTGGTCAAGGTGGTCTCGCCCATTGAAGACTCGCCCGCCTTCCGTGCAGGCCTGAAACCCGGCGACCTGATCACCAAGATCGACGACACCATGGTCAAGGGCCTGGCAATCAACGACGCAGTGAAGCTGATGCGCGGGGAACCTCGCACCAAGGTGCTGCTCACCATCTTCCGCAAGGATGAGAACCGCACTTTCTCGGTCACCATCACGCGCGAAGAGATCAAGACCCAGAGCGTGAAGACCAAGGTGGTTGAGCCCGGATATGCCTGGGTTCGCGTCTCGCAATTCCAGGAACGCACCATTGAGGACTTTGCGCGCCGCGTCGAGGACATCTACAAGGCCGACCCCAACATCAAGGGCATGGTGCTTGACCTGCGCAACGACCCGGGCGGTCTGCTTGACGCGGCGGTGGCACTGTCGGCCGCCTTCCTGCCAGAAAACGTGACGGTGGTGTCCACCAACGGGCAACTGGAAGACAGCAAGTTCATCTACAAGGCGGTGCCCCAGCACTACCTGCGCAGGGGCGGCGCCGACCCCATTCGCCGCCTCACCGAAGCCACCAAGGGCGCCTTGCGTACCGTGCCTTTGGTGGTGCTGGTGAACGAGGGTTCGGCATCCGCCAGTGAAATCGTTGCTGGTGCACTCCAGGACTACAAACGCGCCACGATCATGGGTAGCCAGACCTTCGGCAAGGGCTCGGTCCAGACGGTGCGGCCCCTGGGACCGGACACCGGCCTGAAGCTCACCACGGCCCGCTACTACACCCCGTTGGGAACATCCATCCAGGCCAAAGGCATCGTGCCCGACGTGCTGGTGGACGAAACGGCTGAAGGCAATGTGTTTGCTGCCCTGCGGACCCGCGAAGCGGATCTGCAGAAGCACCTGGGCAACGGCAATGGAGCAGCTCCACCGATGACGGACGCCCAACGGGCAGCCGAACAGCGCCGGGACCAGGACCGGGAAGAAGCGCGTCTGCGACTTGAGGAAGAAGCGCGCAAGAACCCGGGGCAGCGCCTCGTGCCCGAATTCGGCAGCGAGCAGGACTTCCAATTGCAGCAAGCCCTGAACCAGCTCAAAGGGCAGGCGGTGCTCGTGAGCAAGACACAAACTGTTCGACCCGAAGAGAAAACCGCGAACTGACTGTCTTGGCCGAAGCTGGCAGACTCCACCCTTGAACGACGAGCAGCTTCTTCGCTATTCGCGGCACATCCTGCTCAACGAACTGGGCGTCGAAGGGCAGGAAAAGCTGCTTGCCTCTCACGCGCTGGTGGTGGGTGCCGGTGGTCTGGGGTCACCGGTGGTGCTTTACCTGGGCAGTGCGGGCGTCGGTCGCATCACCATCGTTGACCACGACACGGTCGACGCCACCAATCTCCAGCGCCAGATCGCGCACAACCTGGCACGCGTCGGACATCCCAAGGCTGAATCTGCCCGCGACGCGATCACGGCCATCAACCCCGATGTGGTGGTGCACGTGGTCAACCAGCGGGCAGACCCTGGGATGTTGAACCAACTGGTGGCGCAGGCCGACGTGGTGCTCGACTGCACGGACAACTTCGAGACCCGCCATGCCATCAACCGTGCGTGTGTGGTGCACGGAAAACCGCTGGTTTCTGGCGCGGCCATTCGCATGGATGGTCAGCTCAGCGTATTTGATCCCCGGCAGCCGGGCAACCCCTGCTATGCCTGCGTGTTTCCTGAAACCAGCGGCGTGGAGGAAACGCGTTGCGCCACCATGGGCGTGTTTGCGCCGTTGGTGGGCATCGTGGGCACGCTGCAGGCGGCCGAAGCGCTCAAGTTGCTCACGGGCATCGGTTCGCGCCTGGTGGGGCGGCTGATGATGATCGACGGCCGGGACATGGCGTTCAACGAGATTGCCCTACCGCAAAACCCCCATTGCGGGGTGTGCGGCCCGCCTCAAGAACACTGAACCAGGGGAAAGAGTCAATCAAGGCAGGGGACAAGGCCCATGGCGGCGACGGAAGTCGCGTGGCAGTTCCGGTGTGGGACCGGAAAATATTCCTCTGCGATGTTTGCGAGCCACCTCCTCTTCCTTGGCGTAAGGACCCAGACTGCGCCGCCAGCGGTAGGACCAGGCATGGCCGGCACCGACGAGTCGGGCCGAAACATCCACACCATCCACGCTCAAACGCACCAGCGCCCGCCCGTAATCGTCATAGCGGCGTACCTCCACGCGCACCTCCTGCGCCGTCACCATGGTCGCCAGCGCGTCACGTGACGCCACACCGCCAGCCTGACAAATCTCGGGCGCATCAATGCCATCCAGCCGCAGCTTGCGGTAGCGCCCACCCGCAAGGGGCCGTACCCAAAGAGTGTCTCCATCAAAAACCCGGGTCACCTTGGCCAGATACACCTTCCCTTCGGTGCTGATTTGCCGCTCGCGGTGGTTGTCTGAGGCACTCGCAAGCGCCACAGCCAGAGAGAGGCCAAAGAACAGGAGCAAGCGAGCGGACCACGGTCGCGAAAGAAGCTCCGTGGACGCGAATCGAAAATGGCTCATGCAGCGAGTCTGCCATCTCTGAAGACGGCTTTCCCGTGAACCGCTGCGAGTCCGTTTCCTTGAATGCGCTTTCAATGCCTCCAACGGCATCGGCCAAGCGAGGATCGCAGGCAACTTACATCGCCATGTAGCGCCCGGGTCGGTGGTTGATGGCCAACGCCAGATTCAGCACCACCGCTCCCAGCACGGACCAGGCGACCTGCTGCCAGTCCACCACCAGAAAGGCGGCCAACACGATCGCACAATCCATCGCCATCTGCAGGTGCCCTGCCCGCCATCCGAAGCGTTCCTGCGCAAAGAGCACCAGCACGTTGAAGCCGCCCAGGCTCGCGCGGTGTCGGAACAGCATCAACATGCCCGCCCCCATCAGCAGCCCTCCCAGTACCGACACAAAGCCGGTGCTCAGCTTGTCAAAAGCGATCCAGCCTGGCAGCCAATGCACGAACGCAGCCAGCAGGGCCACGGCAGCAAAGGTCTTGAGCGTGAACGCCCACCCCATGCGACGCACCGCCAAGGCGTAGAAAGGCAGGTTGATGGCAAAAAACACGGCGCTGAAGCTCCAGCCTGTGGCGTAGTGCAGCAAGAACGCCAGGCCTGCCGTACCACCGGTGAGCAGACCGGTTTGTTGGAACATGACGACGCCCAACGCGACGAACAAGGTCCCGGTGAGCAACGCCTGCACGTCCTCGTGAAGGCGGTGCATCGCCGGGGGATGCGTGGTGGCAGACGACATGGAAGACGGTGCGGGGCGATGCAACAGGTAGGACGACACGGTGAGGGCAGGACGATGGGGGCAGACTGGGCGCCTGAGGGGCGAAGGATCACAGTGTCCGCTCGCAGCGTGCCTGAACCCTTGACGCAGGTCAGAACGGCGACAAGTGAGCACCGTTTATCCTGTTCCGATGTCTGAATCCGGATCGTGCGCCCCTGGCCCCGCCGAAGAACGGTGGCAAGTTCGCTTGAGATGGGCGGGTCTCATGGCCGGCCCGGCGCTGTTCCTGCTCTGCCTGTGGGTGCTGCCGCATGGCGACGCGCTCAGTCCGGCGGGCCGCCTCACGACAGCATTGGGGGTCTGGATGGCGGTCTGGTGGATGACCGAGGCGATTCCCTTGCCTGCGACCGCCCTGCTCCCGGTGGTGGCCTTTCCGCTCACGGGGGTACAAAGCACGGCACAGACGCTGCAACCCTACGCATCCGACATCATCTTCCTGTTCATGGGCGGCTTCATCATCGGTCTGGGCCTGCAGCGCTGGGGCCTGCACACGCGGCTCGGTCTCTCCATCGTGCGAATGGTGGGCACCTCACCGGCGCGCTTGGTGGCGGGTTTCATGGCAGCCACCGCCTTCATGAGCATGTGGATTTCCAACACCGCGGCGGCCATGATGATGCTGCCGGTGGGTCTGAGCGTGATCCAGTTGCTGCAGGACCGCACGGCCCTCAGCGACGGCACAGCGCAACCCGGTTTGCGCCATTTCGGTACCTGCCTGCTGCTGGGTATCGCCTACGGTTCCTCGATCGGGGGCCTGGGCACCCTCATCGGATCGCCTCCAAACCTCATCCTGGCGAGCTTTGCACGCGAGCGGCTCGGCCTGGAAATCACCATGCTGGGATGGATGGCCCTGGGTCTTCCGCTGGTCGCGGTGTTGCTGCCGCTGACCTGGCTCTGGCTGATCAAGGTGGCCTTCCCCATCCGCCTCAAGGTCGACGCCAGTACGCGCGAATCCCTTTTGAACGATCTGAGTAGCCGCGCGCCCATGAGCCGGGGCGAAGCCATCGTGCTTGGCGTCTTCGGCCTCACGGCCATGGGCTGGATGCTGCGCCTGCCGTTGTCCCAGTGGCTCGACCTCCCGCAGTTGACCGATGCGGCCATCGCCATGACGGGGGCCCTGCTTCTGTTCGTCCTGCCCGTCGACATCCGGCGGCGCACCTTCGCCATGAACTGGGAAACAGCGGTCAAACTGCCCTGGGGCATTCTCTTGCTGTTCGGCGGCGGCCTCAGCCTGGCCAGCGCCATCAGCACCCACGGCGTGGACGCCTGGCTGGCGTCCGGTTTTTCAGCACTGGCCGGCATGCCCATGTTCTGGGTACTGCTGGCTGTGACGACACTGGTCATTTTCCTGACTGAACTGACCAGCAACACAGCGGTGGCCAACACACTCATGCCCGTGATGGCGGCGGCCGCAGTGGGAATGGGTGTCGAGCCGCTGCCCCTGCTCATGGCGGTGGCCCTGGCCGCGAGCTGCGCGTTCATGCTGCCGGTGGCCACGCCTCCCAATGCCATCATCTATGGATCCGGTCAGGTGGCGATGTCAGACATGATGAAAGCGGGATTCGCTTTGAACCTGCTGTCGTTGCTGGTGATCGCGGCCCTGGTTCACTGGCTGGGTGCGCTTCATTCCAGCTGACCTGCCGCAGCGGGATTCAGTCAGGGCGACCCAAGCGCAGCTGCATGCTTCCACGCAATCGCTCGTACTCGGCTGGGTGCTGCGTCTGCAGGCGATCCAGCGCCTGCTCCACATCGCGAATCAGGGAGACGGCGTCCTGGGTCTTGATTTTTTCGATCTCGGCCTGAATGACCCTGAGTCTTTTCAAAGACCTGACGGCCGCCTCCGACTGGGGCGTGACCTGCTCGGCCAAGTCGACCAGCACCTCCGTCAGCAGCCCAAGCTGTCGACCGTAAGAGGCAACCTCAAAGGCCTGCCGCTCGATCCTGCCGTCGCCTGAAGTCGCGTCGATACCCTCAAAAAACCAATCGGTGTGCGGGTCGATCCGCTGTGCCACGCTGCCGCTGAACGGCAACTGCCACTGAGGCGCAAAAATCAAAAACCATGGAAACATGGACACCTCCCTGAAAGAGATGCCCATTTAAGCGCAACCACACCGAAACCACATCCCCAAACCGGCGGGAAAAGACGGATGGCGCAACACCCGAAGTGCGCCAGTCGCACGCTGCCATCAAAGCAACCATCCGCCCAGCTGCACGCCGATGCCGAGCGATCGCGTGCGATGGTTGTAATCGATGAGGCTCTCGCCATAGCCATCAAACCACTGCAGATAGCCACGCAGGTTCTTGAACAGCGGGTAGCTCCAGTCGAGCTGATACGCGCCTTTGCGCGTGCTCAGGTTGCGACGAAACATGGCGCTGAACTCGCTCTCGCCGAGGCGGTAGATGCCGGTGAGTTCGAAACGACCCATGTAGTCCACCATGTCCGGGTTGTCGTCCTTGGCGGCGTCTTCGCTCAGGCGCTGCCACACACGCGCATTGAGCGCGAACGGCCCTCTTTCATACAAGGATTCAAGAAACACCCGGTTCCAGCTGCGCGACAAAGGACCCGCCTGGCCATTGGACTGGTGGTTGAAGCCCAGGCTGATCACCCTGAAGCGACCGCCGAGAAGGGAAAGATCGCTGCGCCAACGCATCCACACCTCAGGTTCATGGTTGGTCTCGCGAAACGGAGAAGAGATTTCCTTGTTGAAGACCTGCCAGAACGAACGGTTCGTGTAGCCCGCAATCAGGTCCGCCCGACCGTCAAACAGGTTGAGCGCCAGCGGCACCTTCAGACTGATCTGGAACTTCGCCTCGTTGCGGTCCAGCGCTGGCGCCACCTCCGGAAAGGCGGCCTGGAACGGCGCCGAGTTTGGCACCGAAAATTGACGTGCGAGCACAAGGTAGGAAGGACGGTTCAGCGTGAGCGCATACGGATTGTCATAGGCAGCCCATTCACCGGCGAGCCGACTGCTGGTGTTGGCTACCACAGGCTCCGCATCTGCCACAGGCCCAGTGGCTTCTTCCGGCACAGCCACAGCCACAGCCTCAGTCGCAGTCGCAATGGCGGGCGCTGATTCAGTCGGCACCATTTCAGCCTGCTGACATGACCGGCGGACCTCAGCCAACGTGGCGGTCGGCGGCATGCTGCGCAAGCGCTCCAGTAGGCAGATTTCGGTCGCGTCAACATCCGCCCTGGGTGTGGCGGAAGCCAGGACAACGGGCTTGACTGCGACACAAGCCAATGGCACCTGACCCTGCAGCTGCAAAAGTATGCTGTCCTTCTGTCCACTGAACGAGTGCTTGCCATCGCCATAGGCAAAGCCGGACCCAGTCGTCTGTGCCGGCAATTCCAGCACCTGCCCGGTCGGCAAGGCCACGATGAGCTGTGCCCGATCCGCGGCAAGGCGAACCACCAGCGGCTGATCCACGCCGCAGCTGTACTTCAGCTCGCCAGCAGCGGAAGCCTCATCTGCTGCCTGCACCGCCAGTGGACACGCCGCCACAAGGGCGCCGATCACAATCAATCGTTCAAGAATTCGGGGGGTGCGCATTTGTGCGTGGCTCCATGCTGAAGGATCTGTGAATGATCCTGCGCATTATGGAGATGAGGGCCCACGTCACTTCACATCCGGAAAACCGGCACGGCCTTCAAAGAGAAAACAATTTGCTTTGGCGCTGACAGCGGAACTTCAGGCGAGCACCCAATCCTGAGAAACACACCCATGCCCTCGCTTGCGCGGGAAGCAAGTTGGCAATGGCCGCGTGGCGTGGTGCGCGCACCTCAGTGCAGACCGCACCACACGGCCTTGCCGGCACCCATCACCGCTGAACGACCTGCGTTGCACGCACACCCGCCAAGCGGATCTGCTCGGCTTGTGCAGGCGTGGCGACCGGATGGATCTCACCAGCGGCCACCAAGCCCAGACGACGTGCTTCTGCGTACTCAGCACGCACCTGGGCGCGGGTCTTGCCGATGCCCTGCTCGGCTTGCACGGGCTGGATTTCACCATTTGCAATCAAGCCGCTGGCACGGGCGGCCACAGCCTGACCACGCACTTCAGCGCGGCTCAGCGACGACTGCGTGGACGAAGAGAAGACTTCGTTGCCTTCCAGCGGGCCTTCTGCGAACGAGGCCCCGGCGGCCAGCGTGAATGCGAGTGGAACGAGAATTCGGGTAGAGAGTTTCATGATGATTCCTGAGTGGTTGAAAGGTTTGCTAGGGCGTGCTGCTTTGACTGATTTGCGGCACGGAATGAACTTTAAAAACCGCAGGTTGCGTTTCATGAACACGAGAATTACCAATTCGTAATGCAGCCACACCCTGATTCCCCGACAATTTGCACCTCCCCATCGCATTCCTACCGGCACCACCACGCCCTCACACCATGCGCATCCTGGTCATTGAAGACGAAGCCAAACTGGCGGACTACGTCAAGCGCGGTCTGACCGAAGCCGGACACACGGTGGACGTGGCGCGCGACGGCATCGAGGGCCGCTACCTGGCCCTCGAAGGCGACTACCAGCTGGTGGTGCTCGACATCATGCTGCCTGGCATTGATGGGTTTGGTGTTCTCTCCGCCTTGCGCCAGCGTCACGGCACACCCGTGTTGATGCTCACTGCCCGCGACCGGGTGGAGGACCGAGTACAAGGTCTGGAGGCCGGCGCGGACGACTACCTTGTCAAGCCATTTGCCTTTTCCGAACTGCTCGCAAGGGTGGGGGCGCTTTTGCGCCGGGGCCCGGCGGCCAGCGAAGCCGCAACGGCCCGCATGACCGTGAGCGACCTGGAGATGGACCTGCTCAGCCGCAAGGCATGGCGGGCGGGCCAGCGGCTCGATCTGACCGCCAAGGAATTCTCATTGCTGGCGTTGCTGGCCCGGCGCAAGGGTCAGATCCTCTCGCGCACCACGATTGCAGAACAGGTGTGGGACATGAACTTCGACTCCGACACCAACGTGGTCGAGGTTGCGGTGCGCCGCTTGCGTTCCAAGATGGACGACCCATTCAAGCCCAAGCTGCTGCACAACGTGCGGGGCATGGGTTACGTACTGGAGGAAAGAGCATGAGCGCCGCGCCGGGCCGTTCCCAAGCAAGCTCGCACCGCAGCCCGAAGGGCGAAGGCACTCCAGTGAGCGCCGCGCCGGGCCGTTCCCAAGCTAGCTCAGTCCCGCAGTGCGCAGCACGGAGGGTCGTCCAGTGAACACCAACACCGCGGCCATGCCGGCCAGCGCGACCGCAGCCAAGGCAGGCACCACACCCTGCGCATATTCGATCGGCCGGCGCCTTTCGCTGCTGCTGGCCATACAGACGGTGATAGGCCTTGGTGTGTTGCTGGCGACCATCTATGGCGCCACCACCATGCTCTTCAGCATGAAGCACGAAGAGCAATTACGCACCTACAGCAACGTGCTGGTCGATGTGATCAAGGAGTCCAACATCCAGGGCGGGGAAGCTGAGGTCGTGTCCAAACTGAGCTGGCTGGCCGAGCGAAGCTCCGGGTTTTATCTGGAAGTGGAAAGAGCGGACGGCAGCGCGCTCTACCACGATGCTGCCCCCTCATTCGACCTCGCTCAAAGCGTCACCAATGCCATGGCGTTCACTGTGCCTGCAGCGAATGGTGAACTGCTTTACCGGGGCCAACTCGTTCTCGACTGCACCCAGGACGCCAAGACAGGCCGCCGGGTGGCATTGCTCTTGATTGTTTCGGTCATCACCGGTGCCGCCCTGGTGGGCTGGGGCACGTTCTGGCGGGTCCGATGCAGTCTGCGGCCCCTGATCGATCTGGCGGCGCAGACCAAGGCAATCGATGCCAGGCGGCTGGGCCAGCGCCTCACGCTGGAGGAGCCGGTAGAAGAGCTTCAACCGCTGATCGATCAGTTCAATGGGCTGATGCACCGGGTTGAGCGAACCTACACGCAGCTCGAGGGCTTCAACGCCGACGTGGCCCACGAGCTCAGAACCCCGCTGGCCACGCTGATCGGTCACACCGAACTGGCCCTGAGCCGGGAAAGAAGCGCAGATGAGCTGAGCGAAACGCTGGTGTCCAACCTGGAAGAGCTCCAGCGCATGGCCGCCATTGTCAACGACATGCTCTTCCTCGCCCAGGCTGACCGGGGCGTGAAGGCCAGGCGTGGTGCACCCGTCGGCCTGGCGCAACTGGTGCAGCAAGTGGTGGAATTCCACGAGGCCGCCATCGAGGAGTCAGGTCTGGGCGTGGCCATTGAGGGTGACGCCAGCCTGCCGCTGGATGAACCCCTGGTCAAACGGGCACTCTCCAACCTGCTGGGCAACGCCATCCGCTATGCAGACAAAGGGTCCCGACTTTCGGTGCACATCGCCCAGGACCACGACCGTTCCGTGCGGCTCTGGGTGGAAAACGTTGGCCCCAGCATCGACGAAGCCCATCTCCCACGACTCTTTGACAGGTTTTTTCGCGCAGACTCCGCCAGGAGCGAGCCGGACCGGCTTCATCATGGCCTGGGACTGTCGATCGTGGCCGCCATTGCACGCATGCACGATGGTTTTCCGACGGCGGAGTCGACCAATGGCACCACCCGGGTGGGCTTCAGTCTGCGCGCCGTTGAAGCCGGCCTGAGTTCTTGATTCGCTGCCCCAACGCCAAGGGGCGATCCATCAGTCGGCGAGGAACAAGCTTTGAAGATCGCTCAGGAAATCAAAGCCTCGGGCAGTCGGCCTTACCCATGAAGCGTCGAGCGTGACCCAGCCTTGGTCCTGCGCCTGCTGCAGCGCCTGATCAATGCTGGAGAGCGGCAACCCAGTGCGCTCGGTGAATTGTTGAAGCGTGAACCCGTCCCTGAGTCTCAGGGCGTTGAGCATGAACTCAAACGGCAGTTGCTTCCTCGACACTTCGTCGGCGCTGACCACCGCGTCACCAGCCAAGGCTCGTTCCATGTACAGCCTGGGGTCGCGCACCCGCACCGGTCGGCCAATGCGATGTGCAAAACTGAGCTTGCTGTGCGCGCCCGCGCCAATGCCCAAGTAGTCACCAAACTGCCAGTAGTTCAGGTTGTGCCAGCAGCGATGTCCTTCGCGGGCATAGGCCGAGACTTCATAACGGCCCAGACCTGCCCGAGCGGTGGTGTCGGTGATCAGATCCAGCATGTCCCAGGCATCGTCTTCCTGCGGCAGCGCCGGAGGGTACTTCGCGAAATAAGTGTTGGGCTCCAGCGTGAGGTGGTAGATGGAGATGTGTGGTGGAGCGAACGACAGCGCCGTGCGAATGTCTTTCTCGCAATCGGCCAGCGACTGACCGGGCAGCGCGTACATGATGTCCAGGTTGAAGGTGTCGAATGAACGGGCGGCTTCTTCGACGGCCGCTTTGGCCTGGTTCGCGTCATGAACCCGGCCCAGCGCCTTCAGGTGCTGGTCATTGAAGCTCTGCACCCCGATCGAAAGCCGCGTCACACCGGCTTCGCGAAAAGCACGGAAGCGGTCCTTCTCGAAAGTACCGGGATTGGCCTCCAGCGTGATCTCCGCGTCGGCATCAAGCCGCACCAAAGAGCGGATATCGCCCAGCAACCGGTCGATGGCAGCAGGGGAAAACAGGCTGGGGGTGCCACCACCGATGAACACACTGTGAACGGGCCGGCCCCAGATCAATGGAAGCGAGGCCGTGAGATCGGCTCGCAAGGCGTCCAGGTAGCGCGCCTCCGGCAGGGCTTCATTTGCGCCTGCGGTGGCGGTCCATTCGTGGGAATTGAAGTCGCAGTAGGGGCACTTCTTCAGGCACCAGGGCAGGTGCACGTAAAGCGACAGCGGCGGCAGGCTTTGCAACTGCAGGGTGCCTGGCCGCATCCAGCGATTCACGTCGTTCCATGCGGCCTGTGACTGGGGGGACGCATCCCGGCCTTCTGCGATCTCTCGGGGCCAGGACATGGGCACCGGCTTGCCCGCTGTCATGGGCGCGCTTCGGCAGGCAGTGCGAACCAGCGCTCGCGCATGAGCGCCAGCATCTGTCGGGCCGCCCGGCCCCGGTGGCTGTGGGCGTTCTTGACTTCGGTAGGCAGTTCGGCAAATGTTTTTCCAAATTCGGGCAGAAACATCACAGGGTCGAAGCCGAAACCATTTTTTCCCAAGGGCTCGCGGGTGATCAGCCCAGGTGCGCGACCTGTTGCCACCAAAGGCTCGGGATCATCTGCATTGCGCAGTGCCACCAGCGTGCTGACCAGCGCAGCCCGCCGGTCACTTACGTCGGTCAATTGTTCGAGCAGGGCGCGCACATTGTTGTCATCGCCCTTCTCATATCCAAACCGGGTGGCATAGAAGGCGGTGTCCACGCCGGGCAGTCCGCCGAAGGCCTCCACGCACAGCCCCGCGTCGTCTGCAACGGCGGGCAGCCCGCTCACGCGCGCCGCATGGCGGGCCTTGACCAGGGCGTTCTCGACAAAGGTGCGATGGGGTTCGGGTGCCTCGGGAATGCCCAGTTCGCCCTGTCGCACCAGTTCCACGCCCAGCGGCGCAAACAGTGCCTGCAGCTCGGCCAGCTTGCCCGCGTTGTTGGATGCCAGTACCAGCTTCATGCCAGCTTCACGCCCGGTACGACGACAAGTCAGGACAGACCCAGCGCACGGCGCTGCAGGGACACGAGTTCACCGATGCCCTTTTCTGCCAGCACCAGCAATGTGTCCATTTCGCGCCGGGTGAAGGCGGCGCCTTCTGCCGTGCCCTGCACTTCCACGAAATGACCGGCGCCCGTCATCACCACGTTCATGTCGGTGTCGCAGGCCGAATCTTCCACATATTCGAGGTCGAGCAGGCTCTCGCCTTGCAGAAGGCCCACGGAAATGGCCGCCACGTGGTCCTTGATCGGTGATGCCGCAATCTTGCCTTCCTTGAGCAGTTTGCTCACCGCATCGTGTGCCGCCACGAACGCGCCGGTGATGCTGGCGGTGCGGGTGCCACCATCCGCCTGGATCACGTCGCAATCCAGTGAAATGGTGCGCTCACCCAGGGCCTTGAGGTCGAACACAGCGCGCAGGGAACGTCCAATCAGCCGCTGGATTTCCTGGGTGCGTCCGCTTTGTTTGCCGCGGGCGGCTTCACGGTCACTGCGGGTGTGGGTGGCGCGCGGCAGCATGCCGTACTCGGCCGTCACCCAGCCTTCTCCGCTGCCACGTTTGTGCGGCGGCACCTTCTCTTCCACCGAGGCGTTGCACAACACCTTGGTCTGGCCAAATTCGATCAGTACCGAACCTTCGGCGTAAAGGGTGTAGCCACGGGTGATGCGAACGTCACGCAGGGCATCTGGGGCCCTTTGGCCCGGTCGAAACAATGCTGTCATTGGAGAAAGAAAGAGGGGGTCAGAGTTTGCGCTCGGCCGTGCGGCGGATCGCTTCATTGATCTCGGCTATTGATCGTTCAATAGCTTCGTCGTCCATGTCTTCGATGGTGGGATCGGGCACGCCGGACTGGATGGTGGAGGCGAACACGCCATCTTCAATGTCCTCGGTGGACACGCTGGTCGACTGGAATTCTTCAGGCGTTTCCCACTCCATGGCCAACACGGTCACGTTGTCGCACCGGGCCCCTCCGCGCTTGAGTGCCATCTCCACCAATTCGGGCACGGCCTGCTCCAGAGGACGCTTGGAGAGTTCTGAAGCGATCTCCTGATCCTTCACCGTGCCCCAGAGACCGTCAGAACACAATAGCACGCGGTCGCCCTGTTGCAACTGCAGCGGCCCGGACAGGTCATAGACCGGCTTCGCCGGCGAGCCCAGACAGGTGAACAGGATGTTGCGGTTGATGTGGTCGGTGGCCTTGCCGAGGTGGGCCTGCTGCTCCATGTAGGAATGGTCGCGTGTGCGGGTGAGCAACTTGCCATCTCGCACGATGTAGAGGCGGGAGTCACCACAATGCACCCAGTGCATGTGATTGCGCTCCATCACCGCCGCCACCAAGGTGGTGCGCGGTGTGTCCAGCATGCCTTTTTCAGACGCATAGCGAATGATCTGGTGATGCGCGGCCATCAGGGCGCTGGAGAGGAATTCGGCCACCTCGCGCACCGTCGGATTCGCCGCCTTCTGGAAATAGGCAGAAAAGGTCTGCAGCGCGAGCTGCGCAGCCATGGCGCCTTCAGGGTGCCCACCCATGCCATCAGCCAGCACAAACAGGCCTGCCTCACGGGTGTAGGCATAGCCCATGCGATCTTCGTTTCGCTCGCGACCGCCTTGACGACTGATCTGGTAGACCGAAAACTTCATCGAAACTTGGTGCCAGCGTTCGTGGACTTGCGCATCGATTTCTTGTTGTCCGACACGATGCTGTCAAACTGCAACCGCATCTTTTCAGCCACCGTGAGCTTGGTGTAGCTGCGTTCGGTCTCCCGGCTGAGCTCCTTTTGCAAGGCGAACACCGATTGCGGACGAGACAATGGATCAAGCGACATGCACCATTCCACCACCTCGATGAGGTTGTCCGAATACACACCGCGCAGACGGGACAAAGCGAGCGACAGACGGTCCTTTTCCAGTCGCTGCGGTGCATCATTGGGTGGGTAGCCCTGCATGCTGGCGTAAATGCAGGCGCCAATGGCGTAGATATCGGTCCACGGACCCATGGAGGAGTCGCGACGGTACATTTCGGGCGCAGCAAACCCCGGCGTGTACATGGGTCGAATGAAATTGCCTTCTTTGCTCAACACCTCGCGGGCAGCGCCGAAATCGATCAGCACAGCCCGGTTGTCGTCGGTCACAAAGATGTTGGCCGGCTTGATGTCGAGGTGAAGCATCTTGTGCTGATGCACGATGCGCAAGCCCCGAAGCACCTCGTCGTACAACGAGCGAATCGTCGACTCGCGAAACACCTTCTGCTTCTTTTGTTCCCGCGCCGTGATGATGAATTCCTGGAGGGACGCACCCTCAAGGTAGTTCATCACCATGTAGACCGTTTCGTTTTCACGAAAGAAATTCAGCACGCTCACCACCGATGCATGCGAAATCTGCGCCAGCGCCCGGCCTTCTTCAAAAAAGCTCTTGAGGCCAAGCCGGTAAAGCGAAAGTTTTTCAGGCTGAACCTGGGGAAGCAGCTCACCTGGCGCCCGCGAAGCAAGCGAAGATGGCAGGTATTCCTTGACAGCCACTTGCTGGCCTTCGGTGTCCACGGCCAGATACACAACGCCAAAACCGCCCGCAGCAACCTTGCGGACGATGCGATAACCGCCAATGACGGTGTCGGGCGGCAAGGGGGCGGGTTTGACCTTTGACATAATTCGGATGGATTCCGGAACGCCTCGTTTTGGACCAGACAACCTGATGGGGCACAGTTCGATGGCAGTTTACAGCATGACCGGCTACGCGACGGGCCAATCCGGAGGCTCTGCAGAAGCCGGAACGCCAGACCAAATCCGCGAGGCTCAACCCTCTGTGGGCGTGGAAATCCGCTCGGTCAATAGCCGTTTTCTGGACCTGTCTTTCAAATTGCCGGACGACCTGCGCGGCGCCGAGCCGGCGCTCAGGGAAATCCTGACGGCCAAGCTCAAGCGGGGAAAAGTCGAAGTCCGTGCATGGATCGAAGGTCGGACCGATGCCGGCCCTCGCGCGCCCAGTGCGCTGGAACTCCAGAAGCTGGTGGGCCTGCAGGACAATGTTCGAGCATGGCTGCCCACCGCCGCACCGCTGTCCGTTGCAGAGGTGCTGCAACTGTCCTCGCGCAACCATATCGATGTGGGCGATCTGCACAAGCCCTTGATGAAGCTGGCCACCAAGGCGCTGGACAACCTGCTCTCGGCCCGCGCGCGCGAAGGCCAGCGGCTGACCGAGATGCTCCTGGATCGGTTGGGACAACTGCGGCAACTCGCGCATGACGCACAGCCGCTGATTCCACAACTGGTGGCTCAGCAACGCCAGCGTTTCCTCGACCGATGGAATGACGCACTTTCGGCTTCGGCGGGTGCAGCGACAGGCCATTCGGTGGCGCCCGAGATGGCCCATGATCGCGCCTTGACGGAAGCCACTGCGTTCGCCATTCGAATCGATGTGGCCGAAGAACTAACGCGGTTGGACTCGCACTTGATCGAAATTGAGCGGCTGCTGAACAAGGGCGCCGAAGTGGGCAAACGGCTCGACTTCCTGATCCAGGAACTGCATCGCGAAGCCAATACGCTGGGCTCCAAATCGTCCAATCTCGAGCTGACCCGAATTTCTGTGGACATGAAAGTGCTGATTGAACAGATGCGCGAACAAGTCCAGAACATTGAATAGCCTTAATTTCATGCAATACCCTGGAAACCTGTTCGTTGTGGCCGCACCCAGTGGTGCGGGCAAATCCAGCCTGGTCAAAGCACTGATGGAGCTCGACGCACGCGTGGTTCCCTCCATCTCGCACACCACGCGCCCCCCACGGGGACAGGAGCTGCACGGCCGGGAGTACTACTTCGTCTCCAAAGAGACCTTTGACCAGATGGTCATCCAAGGCGCATTTCTGGAATGGGCCATGGTGCATGGCAACCGCTATGGCACGTCCAAAATGGCCATCGAGCAGCGCATGGCACAAGGGGCCGATGTGGTACTGGAGATCGACTTCCAGGGAGCTATCCAGGTCAAGCGGATTTTTCCGAATGCCGTGCTGGTCTTCATTCTTCCGCCCAGCTGGGACGAACTGCGCTCTCGTCTGGAACGCCGCGCCGAGGACACGCCAGAGGTGATCGAGCTGCGCTTGCAGAACGCCGCCACTGAAATGAGCCACGCCCGAGAATTCGATTTCGTTATAATCAACGAGTTGTTTGAACGGGCCTTGTTCGACCTCAAGGCCATCGTCCATGCTCAGCGGCTCAAGTTCGCCGCCCAACGTATCGCCAGGAGCGACACGTTCAGCGCACTCAACATCTCCTGATTCACCGCAATACCCGGAGCCCACACATGGCACGCATCACCGTCGAAGACTGCCTGGAAAAAATCCCGAACCGTTTCCAGCTCGTGCTGGCAGCCACTTACCGCGCCAGAATGCTCAGCCAGGGTCACGCCCCCAAGATCGAGAGCAAGAACAAGCCTGGTGTCACCGCCCTGCGTGAAATTGCCGAAGGCAAGGTCGGGCTTGAAATGCTCAAGAAGGTTCCGCTCTGATCCAGCAGTGCCCTCACGCTGAAAAGCACCGCAATGCGGTGCTTTTTTGTTTCTGCGACCTGATCAATGACGCCCATAGACGGGCTTCAGTCGGGCCTGCGGCCAAGTTATCCATCTCGCGCTAAAGTAGTGACATGAGTTCAGTGGCCCCATCCGGTGTTTTCGCGCCAGCAGAAGTGCCTTCGCACCCTGCGGTGAGCGCCGCTGCGGCCAGCTTTGCCGCGCTGGTCGGCAAACTCGACTACATGACGCCGGTCGAAGTCGAAAGCGTCCGCCAGGCTTATCGACTCGCCGATGAGGCCCACCTGGGACAGCTGCGCAAGAACGGTGACCCGTACATCACCCACCCCATTGCGGTGGCTGCCCAGTGCGCAGAGTGGAAGCTTGATGCGCAGGCACTGATGGCGGCGCTCATGCACGACGTGATCGAGGACTGTGGCATCACCAAACCGGAATTGGTGGAACGGTTCGGGTCCCCGGTGGCCGAACTCGTGGATGGGCTGACCAAGCTGGAGAAGCTTGAGTTCGATACGCGCGAACAGAATCAGGCGGAGTCGTTTCGCAAGATGCTGCTGGCGATGGCAAAAGACGTACGTGTCATCTTGATCAAGCTTGCCGATCGCACCCACAACATGCGCACCATGGGCGACATGCCGCGCAGCAAGTGGGAGCGCATCAGCAGTGAAACGCTGGAAATCTACGCGCCCATCGCTCACCGCCTGGGCTTGAACTTCACCTACCGCGAACTGCAGGACCTCGCGTTCCGCCATCTGCACCCTTGGCGCTATGAGGTGCTTCGCAAGGCATTGAACAAATCCCGCACCCGCCGCCGGGATCTGATCGGCCGGGTGGAGCAGGAGGTCGAGGCCCTTTTTGCCCAGCACGGCATGCCGGTGCGAATCCTCGGTCGAGAGAAAACGCTGTATTCGGTGTACCGAAAAATGGACAGCAAGCACCTGTCGTTTTCGCAGGTGACCGACATCTATGGCTTTCGCATCGTGGTGCCCGAGCTGACCGACTGCTACACAGGCATGGGCATCCTGCACCAGCTCTACAAGCCTCTGCCTGGCAAGTTCAGGGACTACGTGGCCATCCCCAAGGTCAACGGTTACCAGTCACTGCACACCACGCTGATTGGCCCGTTTGGCACCAACATCGAATTCCAGTTGCGCACCCATGCCATGGACGTGGTGGCCGAATCCGGCGTCGCTGCGCACTGGCTTTACAAGGCCAGTGAGCCCAACAGTGACACGTCTCAGCGGCTGGGCACCCAGTGGTTGCAGTCGCTGCTGGACATTCAGCAGGAAACCCACGATGCCAGCGAGTTTTGGGACCACATCAAGATCGATCTGTTTCCGGACGCAGTGTATGTGTTCACCCCGAAGAGCAAGATCATGGCGCTGCCGCGAGGCGCGACCGTCATGGACTTCGCCTACGCCATCCACAGCGACGTAGGCAACCGCACTGTGGCCGCACGGATCAATGGCGAACAGCTGCCTTTGCGCACCGAACTCAACAACGGCGATGTGGTCGAAATTGTCACCGCACCTGGCGCAGAGCCCAATCCGGCTTGGCTGTCGTTCGTGAAGACCGGTCGTGCGCGTTCAAAGATTCGCCACTACCTCAAAACCATGGCACAGGAAAAGGCCCACGTGCTAGGGGAGCGCATGCTGAATCAGGCGCTGCGCTCAGAGGGCATCGCCGCCCTGCCTGCCGAAGCTGATGAACATCAGGCCATCTGGGACAAGCTGCTGCGCTTCACAGGCAACAAGAGCAGGATCGAACTGCTGTCCGATATCGGCATGGGCAAGCGGATTGCCGGCATGGTGGGCAAGAAGCTCGCCGTGCTGCTCTCGGAAACAGGCCTCAAGCCCGACGCTTTGCTCATCAGTACCGAACGCTACGCCGCCGGCGCCGATGAGTCGGTCTCACAAGGCATGGTCACGCTGGATGGCAGTGAGGGGCTGTCGGTGCAGTACGCTCCCTGTTGCAAACCCATCCCGGGTGATCGCATCGTGGGCTACCTGGGACGCGGCGAGGGCCTGATCGTACACGCGGAAGATTGCCCCACCGGACGCCGCCTTCTGGCACGGGACAGTGAGCGTTTTCTGGAGGTGGAGTGGGCAGACGAGCCTGTGCGCTCATTCGACACCACCTTGCTGGTCACGGTCACCAACGGAAAAGGCGTGCTGGCCCGCGTAGCGGCGGCGATCGGGGCCGCTGAAGCCGACATCACCCACGTTGACATGGGCAGCGAGCCCGCTCAGGCCGCCACCGACATCCGTTTTCTGGTGTCGGTACGAGACCGGGTGCACCTGGCGGACGTGCTCCGGAGTCTCAAGCGCACACCTTCGGTGCTCAAGGCGCAGAGATTCAAGCCATCAAAACCATAGGATCACACTGACGAGTGTTCAGCTCTGCCCTGGTGCAGGGTAGCTGACCGCGAGCACTTCCAGCGTCTGTTGACCTTCTGGCAGCGCGAGCCGGACCTCATCACCCACCCGGGACTTGAGCAGGGCACGAGCCACGGGCGACACCCAGCTGATCTGGCCTTTGGCGCTATCGGCCTCGTCGATACCGAGGATCGTGACCGTGGTTTCCTCGCCTGCAGCACCAGCGTAGGTCACCGTCGCGCCGAAATACACGTGTTCGCCGCCGTGATGCACCGAAGCATCCACGACTTCAGCGATTTCCAGCCGACGCGTCAGAAAACGGATGCGCCGATCAATTTCGCGCAGGCGCTTCTTGCCATAGAGGTAGTCGCCATTTTCTGACCGGTCGCCATTGCTGGCTGCCCAGTGCACGATCTCCACAATCTTGGGACGTTCCTCGTCCATGAGCGCAAAGAGCTCACTCCTCAGTCGCTCGTAACCCGCCCGGGTGATGTAGTTCTTGCCGTCGGGCGCGATCGGCGCGGCGGGAGGATTGTCGTCATCCTCGTCGTGGTCGGTTTCTCGGGTAAAGGCCTTGCTCATGTGACGCCGGAGTCGATCAGGTGGGTAGGCAACATACCATCCGCGCGGGTGTTCAGACAGAAAATGAAAAAGCCTGCAGCTTTTGGCTGCAGGCTTTCATTTTGGTGCGGCTGGCAGGAATCGAACCCACGACCCCTTGGTTCGTAGCCAAGTACTCTATCCAGCTGAGCTACAGCCGCGTAAGCTTCGCAGTATAGCATGGCTTTTTGGTAGGCCGTGAAGGACTTGAACCTTCGACCAAAGGATTATGAGTCCTCTGCTCTAACCAACTGAGCTAACGGCCCTACGGAGTGCGCATTGTAGGCGCAGCCGCAGACAGTTCATTTGCTGTGGCTGAGCGCATTGCTCACCAGTTTGGCAGTGACATCAACGATCTGGATCATCCTGTCGTACGGCATGCGCTGAGGGCCGATCACACCGAGTGTGCCCACGACCTTTCCATCGACCTCGTACGGCGCGGTGACCACCGACAGGTCCTCGAAGGGCACCACCTGGCTCTCTCCACCAATGTAGATGCGCACCCCGTCGGCCTGGGTGGACACGTCAAGCAACCGGATGAGCTGGGTCTTCTGTTCGAACAGATCAAACATGCGGCGCAACTGCCCCATGTCACTGGAGAACTCGCTGACGGACAACAGGTTTCGCTCACCCGCGACAACCACATCATCGTGTTCGCTGTCGGCCTCGGCACCGATGTCGACCGCTGCTTTCATGAGATCGGCAATTTCCCCCCGCAACGCATCCACTTCAGTTCGCAGACGCTCGCGCACGGCTTCCATGGTCAGGCCTGCATAGTGGGCGTTGAGAAAATTGGCTGCCTCCAGCAACTGCGTCTGGGAAAAATCCACCTGGGTGTGAATGATGCGGTTCTGCACATCGCCATCAGGTGACACGATGATGACCAGCACCCTGCGCTCGGACAGACTCAGGAACTCGATGTGGCGAAACACCGATGCGCGCCGGGGCGCCATCACCACCCCAACGAACTGGGACAGGGTCGACAACATGTTCGCTGCGTGGCTGATCACGCGCTGAGGTTGCCCCCCCTGGATGCTGGGCGGGGACATGTCGCCCACAGGAGAGAGGCTCTCACGGCGCACAGTCAGCATGGTGTCGACAAACAGGCGGTAGCCACGTGCCGTGGGAATTCGGCCTGCTGAAGTGTGTGGGCTGGCGATCAGGCCGAGCTCCTCCAGGTCGCTCATGACGTTGCGGATCGTTGCTGGCGACAGATCCATCCCCGCGGCCTTGGCCAGCGTTCTGGAGCCAATGGGTTGACCGTCGGCGATGTATCGCTCGACCAGGGCCTTGAGCAAGAGCTTTGCGCGGTCATCCAGCATGCCTGCATTTTAAGGAGTGTGCTGGTGTTGTGCCGAGCGCCAGCAAGGGTTTGGGAGACTGGAACGCTGGGCCAGCTGTGCTGTAATTTGCCCATGAGCCACTCCCCCGACCAACGGTCTGCCCCCTCGCAGGCGGCCCGCCACCTTCGATTTCCCCATGTGGTCATCGTGGGCAAGTACCACGCGCCGGGTTCTCGAAATGCGGTCGAAGAGATTGCCCATTTCCTGCACGACGAGGGATGCGACGTGTCGCTGGAACGCGACACCGCGCTCAACACCGGGCTGCTCCAGTATCCCGCGCTCTCCGTTCCTGACATGGGGCAAAACTGCGATCTCGCGCTGGTGGTGGGCGGAGACGGGACCATGCTGGGTATCGGACGCCAGTTGGCACGCTACGGCGTTCCCATGGTGGGCATCAATCAAGGCCGGCTGGGCTTCATCACCGACGTTCCGTTCGAAAGCTACCGAGAAACGCTGCAGCCCATTTTGCGTGGCGAATTCGAAGAGGATGCCCGGGCGCTGATGGCGGCTTCCGTCTGGCGGGATGGCCGGTGTGTCTTTGAAGCCACGGCGCTGAACGACGTGGTCGTCAACCGCGGTGGAGCCGCCAGCATGATCGAGCTTCGCGTGGAGGTGGACGGTCATTTCGTGGCCAACCAGCGCGCTGATGGCCTGATCATCGCGTCACCGACCGGGTCCACCGCCTATGCCCTGTCCGCCGGTGGGCCCTTGCTCCACCCCGCCATCGACGGCTGGGTCATGGTACCGATCGCGCCACACACCCTGTCGAACCGGCCGGTTGTGCTCCCGGCGCGCAGCGAGATTGCGGTGGAGATTGTCTCGGGCAAGGACGCGAGCGCCAACTTCGACATGCAGTCGCTCACCAGTCTGCTGCACGGAGACCGCATCGTGGTTCGGCGATCAGAACACGCGTTGCGTCTTTTGCACCCTGCCGGATGGAACTACTTCGACACCTTGAGAAAGAAGCTGCACTGGAATGAAGGGGTCTGAAATAGCGGTCAGAATACGGACTCCGTGGCCCCTGTTTGACCTTAGCTTTTCCATCTCATGAGCCTGCGACGCATTGTCTTGCGCGACTTCGTGATCGTGCAATCTCTTGACCTTGAGCTTGACGAGGGGTTTGGCGTGCTCACGGGTGAAACCGGTGCGGGCAAATCCATCCTGATCGACGCGCTGCAACTCGCGCTCGGCGGCAGAGCTGAGAGTGGCGTGGTCCGGGACGGCGCATCAAGGTGCGAAATTGCCGTCGAATTTGAAACCCTTCCCTCACTGGCGCCCTGGCTGGAAGAGCATGGGTTTGCCGTGGATGAGACCTTGCTTCTGAGACGAACGGTTGATTCGGAAGGCCGCAGTCGCGCCTGGATCAATGGCAGTGCAGCCACTGCAGCCCAGCTCAAGGCACTGGCTGAGCCCTTGGTGGACATTCATGGACAGCACGCTTGGCAAAGCCTCACCCGCCCTCAGGCGGTGCGCGAACTGCTCGACGCCTACGCAGGGATTGACACGCGCGAAGCCGAACAAGGATGGCTGGCTTGGCGTGAGCGTCGCAGGGCCCTCTCGGATGCCACAGAGCGGCAGGCCTCGCTGCAGCAGGAAAGCGACCGATTGAGCTGGCAGCTGGGTGAACTCGAAAAGCTCGCACCACTGCCTGGCGAATGGGAGGACCTGAACACCCGGCATGCCCGCCTGGCCAACGCTCAAGCGCTGCTGGACGCGGCCCAGACCGCGCTGACGGCGCTAGATGAAGAAGACACCAGCGCGACCGCTCTGATTCATCGGGCGGTCTCCGCCTTGAAGGCCCAGTCCCACATTGAACCCTTGTTCGCCGAACACATCGAGTCGCTGGAAGGCGTGCTGGCGCAAGTGCAGGATACGCTGCACAACCTGCACCAGTACACCCGCCACGCCGACCTTGACCCGGAACAGCTCGAAGCCCTGGATCAGCGGATTTCCTCATGGATGTCGTTGGCCAGACGTTACCGGCGACCTCCGGAGGACCTGGCGGACCTGCTCGTGCAATGGAAGACCGAGCTGGGACAAGTCGGGCAGGCCCTGGATCTGGCCCATTTGCAGCAGGCTGAACAACAGGCGTGGCAGGCTTTCGAGAAGACCGCAAGGACATTGACGAAAAAGCGCCAGCAAGCGGCACCGCAACTTTCCGCCGCCGTGACCACCACCATGCAGACGCTGGGCATGGAGGGTGGTGTCTTTGAAGTGGCGCTCAGAAAGCTCGAGGAACCGCAGGCCCATGGCTGGGAACAGGTGGAGTTTCTGGTGGCGGGCCATGCCGGCACCACACCCAAGCCCGTCGGCAAGGTGGCCTCTGGTGGTGAACTCTCGCGCATTGCGCTCGCCATCTCTGTGGTGACCAGCCGGCTGGGTACCGCGCCCACGCTCATTTTTGACGAGGTGGATTCAGGCATTGGCGGCGCCGTGGCGCACACGGTCGGACAATTGCTGAAGCAACTCGGCCAGGACCGTCAGGTGCTGGCGGTCACTCACCTGGCACAGGTGGCCGCATGCGCCGACCACCACTTGCTGGTGAGCAAACAGCGCGCCGGGAAACAGACCTTGAGCACGGTCGCACCCATTGCAGCCGAAGCACGCGTGCAGGAGTTGGCGCGCATGCTGGGTGGGAGCGCCCAGTCGGAAGTGTCGTTGGCGCATGCGCGCGAACTGCTCGCGGCCTGATTCCTCCCTGCCACATGACAAATACGCCAGAAACCACCATCGAACTGGTCCTGATCACGGGCATGTCCGGGTCAGGCAAATCGGTCGCGTTGACCGCGTTGGAGGACATCGGCTTCTTCTGCGTGGACAACCTGCCTCCCGACCTGCTCGATGCATTCGTGGCACTGGATCAAACCCACCGTGCAAACAAGGTGGCCATTGCGATGGACGTGCGCAGCGCCGCTTCACTGCCTGGCCTTCCCGACCGGCTAAAGCGCCTCACACAGCGAACGGACCGAAAAATTCTGCTCACCACGCTGTTTCTGGACGCCACCACAGACACGCTGGTGCGTCGCTTCTCAGAGACCAGGCGCCTGCATCCGCTCTCGCTCAAGACCGCCAACGACCAGCAGCGCGCGCTGACCGATGCCATTGAATACGAAAGAGAACTCCTGGCCGAGCTTCGTGACGAGGCGCTGGTGCTCGACACCAGCCTGATCCGGCCGGCACAGCTCAGAAGCCACATCAAGGCCTTGCTGAGCACCTCGCCAGCGCCGTTGACACTGGTGTTCGAGTCCTTCGCGTTCAAGCGCGGCATCCCCATGGATGCGGACTTTGTTTTCGACGTGCGCATGCTGCCCAACCCCCACTACGAGCCCGCCCTCAAGCCCCTCACCGGCCGCGATGCGGCGGTGGCGACCTACCTCGAAAGCCAGGACGAGGTGCGGGCCATGGAAGCGCAGATCCAGGCTTTCCTTGAACAGTGGCTGCCGCATATGCTGAAAGACCACCGCAGTTACGTCACGGTGGCCATCGGCTGCACTGGGGGGCAGCACCGGTCGGTGTATCTGGTCGAGCGCCTGGCCAAGGCCTTTGGCGCGGAATGGTCCACGCGTATGCGGCACAGGGAAATCGACGGCTGGCCCGCGGCACAACAGGCTCAGCGAGCCGGTTCGGCATCCTGAAGCCCGCCGCCAAGGCGCTGAGCCAGCAGCAAGGTGCGCAGGGGCGCGGGCATGCCATGCGCATGCAGCGCATATTCCGGCACCCACTGCCCGTTTGAAACCCAGCCGGCATCCTGCTCGGCACAATCCAGCAACATGGGCTGCAACCGCAACTCCCGGTGCGTCAGACTGTGCGAGATGGGCTCCAGCAGTCGCAGCTTGTCGCGTTGCGTGGCGTCCACGGTCTCCATCAGGCTCAAATCGCTGTCAAACACGGGCACACAGAAGAGCCCTGCCCAGATGCCCTGTGAAGGACGGCGCTGCAACCACCAGTGAGTCTGGCCAGAAGCCAGTACCGTCCTAGCCAGCAACAGCCACCAGGTTTCATGCCGCCGCTGGGTCTTGCGTGTCTTGACGGGAAACTGGTCAACGGTGCCGGCGGCTCGGGCCCGACAAAGGGCGGACACGGGGCAACGCTCGCACAGTGGCCGGCTTCGCGTGCAGATCGTGGCGCCCAGATCCATGAGCCCTTGTGTATAGGCCGTCATGTCGTCACCAGCCGCTGTCTTCGGTACCAGCGCCTGTGCCAACGACCCCAGCGCCTTCTGAGCGGACGCCTGTGACATGTCGCCGGAAAACGCCAGCAAACGGCTGAGTACACGCCGCACATTGCCGTCGAGAATCGAGATTCTTTCTCCATGGCAGAACGCTGCAATGGCGGCGGCGGTGGACTCGCCAATGCCCGGAAGCAGCGCCAGCTCTCGCGCAGACCGAGGGAACGCCCCCCCATGCTCGGCAACAACCACCTGCGCACAGCGGTGCAGATTGCGCGCCCGGCTGTAGTAACCCAGCCCGCTCCAGAGCGCCATCACTTCATCGCTGGGGGCGCTGGCCAAAGACTGCACATCGGGAAAACGCAAAAGAAATCGCAGAAAGTAGGTGAGCACGGTGCTCACCTGTGTCTGCTGCAGCATGACTTCCGACAGCCAGACCACGTAGGGATCCCGGGTGTGTTGCCAAGGCAGGCCGCTGCGGCCATGCACCCGCTGCCAGGCAATCAATTCCGCCGCAAAACCGTCAGGCAGGTCGGCGCCGGCCCCCACAAGCTGGCTGCTCATGCAGCCGTGGCTTCAGCGGTCTCTTCTTCTTTGGCTGAGAGCAGGTGCTCCGTGAGCTCGGCCAACTTGGCATCGGCCAGGTTGAGTTCGGCCTGAAGCGCCTGCAACTCGCGGATGCGCTCATTGAGGCCGCCCGCTGCCTGCTGGATCCGCGAGACCGCCTCAATGCGACGACCAAAGTTGCGCCGCCGCTCGCGCAGCTGGGCGTCGAGTTGCGCAGCGGCCGACTTGTTCCACAACTCGACTTCATTGACCGCCGTCTCAAACACCACGCGCAGGCGGCTCATGAGTGCTCTGGCCAGGCGTTCGGCGAATTCAGGCTGCGCCAGCCTGAGTGCATTGCCCAGGCTGAGGTACTGAACATGGCTTTTTTCGATCAGTTCCAGATCCCTGTAGAAGCGCGCCAGCTTGGGCTGGGGAGGCGCCTGCAGTGAAAATCCGTATTCGGCGTTCAGCCCCTTGAAGCTGCCTTCGAGCATCGACTGGATCTCGCCCGCCAGGCGCTCCGTCTGGACAAGCCCCTCACGCAGACGTTCAAAGGTTTTCCCATAGGCGCGGCGAACGCCGAGCTTGACACCCGGTTGCTTGAGGGCCTTGGTCAGCTCGGCTACCTCGATCTTGAGATGGGTGTGCCCCAGCAGGGCAAAGAGATCTTTCAACAGGCGCAGATGCACCGAACGCACGGCCTGGATCTTGGCGCCGCTCGCATCGAACTCCGCCTGTTCTTGTTCGATGCGCAACCGCATCTGCTTGATGACGCCGTCGTTTTTGCCCCTCAGGCCCTCCAGTTCCTGAACCTGCTCCACCAGATCCCGCGCACGGGTGTGTACCAGGCGGCTGGTCTCCAGGCGCAGCGCCTGGATACCGGTGGCCACGGCCGATCGCAGGATGGCGCGACGCTGACCCAGAAGGTCCACGCCGAGCGCTGTCTCCAGCTCCATCAGCTTGCTCGCCTTGAGCAGCTTCTTGTCGCGGTTGACCTTGGCGAGAAGGCCTTTTTGCGCCGACACCGCGAGCACCTGGCGCGGCGACAATCCCAGAATGTCGGCCGCGTCGGTGCGCTGCGATGCAATCTGAAGCTGCACCTGTTCGGGCGAGCTCAATGCATCCCACATGGTGTCGATCTTGTTCAACACCACCAGTCTTGACTCGTTGCCCTCACCCAGCACGGAGAGATGCTGGCGCCAGATGCCCAGATCGGATTTGGTCACACCGGTGTCGGCGGCCAGGATGAACACCACCGCATGGGCCTGGGGCAACAGGCTGACGGTCAGTTCGGGTTCGGCGCCAATGGCGTTCAGCCCAGGCGTGTCCAGGATCACCAGACCTTGCTTGAGCAGCGGGTGCGCCATGTTGATCAAAGCGTGCCGCCATTTCGGCACCTCGATCATCCCGTCTGGGCCGGGCATGGGGTTGTCTTCCGGCAGCTCGTCGTTCCAGAAACCCAGTGCTGTCGCCTCGGCCTTCGTGACCTTGCGCACCTCGGCCACTTTCTGAATCGCCTGTGCCAGTTGCTCGGGATCGTTCACATCCAGGTCGATGCGCTCCCATTTCTCCGGCGCATTGCGCCAGTCAAGCAGCGATTTGGCCTGCAGGCGGGTTTCAATGGGAAGCAGCCGCAGGCAAGGGGGAATGTCGGCGTCATAGCCGAGCTCCGTCGGGCACATGGTGGTACGCCCGGCGCTGGCGGGCATGATGCGGCGACCATACCCGGCAAAAAACACGGCATTGATCAGCTCGGACTTGCCGCGAGAGAACTCCGCAACAAAGGCCACCATGATCTTGTCGTTGCGAACCTGCTCATGAAGCTGGTCCAGCCGCTCGCGGATACCGGGCTCCATCAGGTCGTGGTCGGTCAACCATTCAGACAACAGCCGCAGCCGCAAGGCAAACTGCCTGCGCCACACCCCATGCTGATCGAATTCCTGATTGAAGCTCATATACCGTGTCTCATTGATGCCGGCAATATAGCACCGGCCCTATGTCCAAAGCCGTCTCGCCGGAGGTACGGCTCAGTGGGGGCGCCCAAGGGCGCCGCTGCTCCTCAAGGTTTCTGGCAAGTGGGACAGAAAAAGGTCGACCGCTGACCCTGGCGCATGACCTTCACGAAACTACCACAGACCCGGCAGGGCAAACCAGCCCGCCCGTAAACCATCGCGTCCAGTTGAAAGTAGCCAGTTTGACCTTCGGCACTGGAGAAATCGCGCAGCGTGCTGCCTCCCAGCGCCAGCGCGCGCTGCAGGACCGTGACGATGGCCCCATGCAGACGCAATGCCCTCGGCTTGCTCAGGCGGTCGGCACGCACGGAGGGCCGAATGCGGGCGGCAAACAACGCCTCGGACGCATAGATGTTGCCGACACCCACCACCATGTCACCCGCCAGGAGCGCCTGTTTGATGCTGGTGCGGCGCTGGCGCAAGGCCTGATGGAACCGCAATGGTTCAAAACCGGCCTCAAGCGGTTCGACGCCCAGCCGTCCCAGAAGCTTGGTGGCGGGCGGTGCGTCCAACGCTGTGGCAAAGACCACAGCGCCAAATCGTCGAGGGTCGTGAAGGCGCAGAACACCCTTGCTGGTGTGCAGCTCAAAGTGGTCGTGTGGACCTCGCTCAGACAATGTGGGCGCAAACTGCAGGCTGCCCGACATGCCCAGATGCAACAGCAAGATACCGACATCCATCTGAAGGATCAGGTATTTGCCTCGCCTGGTCACGGTGTGCACGGTGCGCCCTTCGAGCGCAGAAGGCTCGCATCCGAGCGGCCAGCGAAGCGGTTTTCCCACATGCACGCCCAACACGCTCGCCCCAGCGATGCGGTCAGAGAAACTCCGGCGGGTGACCTCGACTTCGGGCAATTCAGGCATGGGGCTTGGGCATTCGCAAATGGTGTGGAACGCAATCAGGGTCTTGGACTCTCATCCCCTTTCGGCCACAAAGCTTCAATTATCATCATCCGATGAATACCCTGAGCAGCACCCCCACACCCCATCCGGATCGTCAGGGTAGCCATCCCGTACCTGCCCGGCTTCATCGCCGTGTCAGTCTCGCCCTGTTGGCCACGTGGCTGACATGCTCCTCGCTGACAGCTTGTGCGCAGACCGCCGCCCCCGCCCAGCCCACGCCTGAACCCGTCAGCAACACATCTGAAGCTGTTGTGAATTCCGGGCTCGATGCCCCGTTGTTCTACCAGTTGCTGATCGGCGAACTCAATGCGCGTGCGGGTGATGCCGGCGCTGCCTACTCGCTGATCCTGGATGCGGCCCGCAAGCGACAGGATCCGCTCCTGTATCGGCGAGCGGTCGACATCGCGTTGCAGGCACGGTCCGGCGAATCTGCACTCAGTGCTGCCCAGGCGTGGTCAACGGAGCTGCCGGGGTCCCCCGACGCCGACCGGTTCGTCCTGCAAATCCTGCTTGCACTCAATCGCGTGGCAGAAACCGGGCCTGCGCTCTCCTCGCTGCTGGCTTCAGGTGCAGGCGAGCTGCGCGACGAAACCATCAATGCCATTCCGCAAACCTACGCGCGCGTCTCCGACAAGGCGCTCGCACTGCAAGTGGTTCGGGACGCGCTCGCACCCTACCTTCAGGGCCCTCATGCGCCTGCCGCATGGACCACCATCGGGCGCATGGAATTGGGACTGGAACAACCCGAAGCTGCGTTGACATCAGCGCGCAAGGGCCATACAGCGAATCCACCATCGCCCTTTCCGGCCATGCTGGCCCTTGAATTGGTGGAACGCGGCCAGCAAGGCGCGGAAGACATCGTGCGCGACCATTTGCGCGTGGCCTCGCCTACCGGTCCTTTCGGATCACAGGTCCCGCTGGCCTACGCCCGTATCCTGCTTGACCTTCAGCGCACAGCGGAGGCTGCCCGCGAACTGGAGCGCCTGACCACCCACCAGCCTGATTTGGCCGATGCCTGGTTGCTCCAGGCCACGATCCAGGTCCAGGAAAACAAGCTGGACGCGGCCAGCCACTCTCTGCAGAACCACATGCGGCTTGCGCGAGAGGCAGGCGACGAACGATCGACTCGAAGCCTGACCCAGGCCTATTTGCTCATGGCGCAGATCGCAGAAAAGCAAAAGGATTTTCAGGCCGCAAACGCCTGGCTTGACCGCATCGAGAATGCAGACGACATCATGGCTGCCCAGATGCGGCGCGCATCGCTGCTCGCCAGACAGGGGCAAATGACTCAGGCCAGGGCCTTGCTGCGCAACCAGCCGGAGCGCCGCCCCGATGACGCTCGGCTCAAGCTCGTGGCTGAAGCCCAGTTGCTCAGGGATTTCAAGGAATGGCAAGAGGCCTATCTGGTCTACAAGGAGGCCGTGAGCCGGTTCCCGGACCAGACCGACCTGCTCTACGATCAGGCGATGATGGCTGAGAAGGCCAACAATCTGCCAGAGATGGAAGCCTTGCTCAGGCAATTGATGGCAATCAAGCCCGATTTCCACCACGCCTACAACGCGTTGGGCTACTCTCTGGCCGACCGCAATGTCCGGCTTCTCGAGGCCAAGGCACTGATCGAAAAAGCCGTGGAACTCGCACCAGGCGACGCCTACATCCAGGACAGCCTGGGTTGGGTTGAATTCCGTATGGGCAATACGTCGCGAGCGTTGAGCATTCTTCAAGCTGCCTATGGCAAGCGCCCGGACGCCGAAATCGCCGCCCACCTGGGTGAGGTGTACTGGGCGATGGGTCAGCGGGAACAGGCATTGAAAATCTGGCGCGAAGGTCTGCTTCTGGCCAGCGACAACGAAACCCTGCTCAATACCCTGAAGAGACTGCAGGTGCAGCCGTGAGTCGTCCGATTCGGCCGCGCACCGGAGGGTGGCGGCTCTGGAGCGTGGTGGCATGCGCCGCCCTGTTGATGACCGCCTGCGCCACCCCGCAGACACCGGTTCTGCCCGGTGAGTCGGTATGGATGGGTCGCCTGGCACTCACTGTTCATACCGAGCCCGTTCAATCGGTGGCCGCCGGCTTTGATCTCAGGGGCTCGCCCGATGCGGGTTCCCTTTTGCTCACATCGCCTTTGGGCAATGCCGTGGCCAGGGTCGTGTGGTCTGAAACGGACGCCGAATGGCGCCAAGGCGATCAGGTGATCAAAAAGCGCAATCTTGAAGAACTCACCACCGAACTGGGTGGAACGGCGCTGCCGGTGGCCGCCCTGTTCGCCTGGCTGAACGGAACCGCCTTGGAAATTGATGGCTGGCAAGCCGACCTGTCACGCCACACAGAGGGCCGCATCACGGCAAGGCGCACCCATCCTTTGCCCAGTGCCGAATTGCGCCTGGTTTTGCAGCAATGAGCACCCTCGCCACGCCGGCGCTGCGGCGACTGCTGGATGTGCCCGCACCCGCCAAACTCAACCTGTTTCTTCACGTCACCGGCCAACGGCCTGACGGTTATCACTTGTTGCAGTCGGTCTTCATGTTGATCGACTGGTGCGATCTGCTCCATTTTGAGATCCGAGCCGACGGCCTTGTCACGCGGGAAGACATCTCTGGCCCCTCCCTCCCCGCAGAAGACCTTTGCATCCGGGCCGCCCAAGCGCTGAAGGCCGCCACAGGGTGTCCGCTGGGCGTGCACATCGGACTGGAAAAACACCTGCCCTCGGAGGCCGGACTGGGTGGCGGCTCTTCCGATGCCGCGACTTGCCTGCTGGCACTGAACCGGCTGTGGGGGCTCGGCCTCACCCGCGGGCAGCTTGCAGCCATCGCCCTGCCCCTGGGCGCTGATGTGCCCTTTTTCATTGGCGGGCAGACCGCCTGGGTAGAAGGTATCGGCGAAAAACTCACACCCGTTTCCTTGGAGAAGGCCCGTTTTGTTGTGGTCAAACCACCAGGAGGCGCAGCCACACAGCAGATTTTCCGATCACCCCGACTCAAAAGGGACACGGAAACTGCTATACTCCAAGGCTTTGCTGCAAACGAGTCAGCGGACACGTTGAAACTCGATCTCCAGAAAATTCTGGACTTCGGCCACAACGATCTGCAACCCGTCGCGCAGGACTTGTGCCCTGATGTGGGACTGTGCATTGACTGGCTTCAGCGCCACGATTTGTCAGGTCGCATGACGGGATCAGGTACCGCGGTATTTGCACATGTGGGGCCCCCGCCGGCTTTGACCGACGCGCCAGGCACATGGACGGTACAAGTTTGCAGCAACATGGATTCGCATCCATTGTTTGGCTGGTGTCGCGATTAGAATATCGGGCTCAGCGGCCGAGCACTGAATACGGATTCAGCGACATTTTTTTGGCTGCCTGCCGGGTGACAAGCCCAGCGAGCAGCTTGCGTAGGGGAGTCGCCAAGTTGGTTAAGGCACTGGATTTTGATTCCAGCATGCAAAGGTTCGAATCCTTTCTCCCCTGCCACCCTTTTTAAGCACGACGAGCACGCGATCAGCCATTTCAGAATGGCTTTTTTTGACGACAGCTTCAGACGCTTCGTTCAAACCGCTGGAAACACCATGCAAGTTCAGCCCCCGGATTTCATGATCTTCACCGGGAATGCCAACCCGGTGCTGGCTGCGGAGATTGCCCAGCACCTGGGCACGCAGCTCGGCGCGGCCAATGTTGGGCGTTTCTCGGATGGTGAAGTGACCGTCGAGATCACCCAGAACGTCCGGGCACGGCATGTGTTCGTGATCCAGTCCACCTGCGCCCCGACCAATGAAAACCTGATGGAGCTGATCATCATGGTCGACGCGCTCAAGCGTGCGTCGGCCGTGAGCATTTCTGCGGTCATCCCCTACTTCGGCTACGCCCGCCAGGACCGGCGCCCCCGTTCCAGCCGCGTGCCGATCTCGGCCAAGGTCGTGGCCAACATGCTCCAGGCCGTTGGCGTGAACCGCGTGCTGACCATGGACCTGCACGCCGACCAGATTCAGGGATTCTTCGACATCCCGGTCGACAACATCTACGCCTCTCCCGTGCTGCTGGGCGATCTGCGGCAGAAGAACTACCCCGATCTGCTGGTGGTGTCACCAGACGTCGGTGGCGTGGTGCGCGCCCGTGCGCTGGCCAAGCAGCTCAACTGCGACATGGCCATCATCGACAAGCGGCGTCCCAAGGCCAACGTGTCCGAAGTGATGCACGTGATCGGTGACATTGAAGGCCGCAACTGCGTGATCATGGACGACATGATCGACACGGCAGGGACGCTGGTCAAGGCGGCCGAGGTGCTCAAGGAGCGCGGCGCCAAGCACGTGTATTCGTATTGCACACACCCCATTTTTTCCGGCCCGGCCATTGAGCGCATTGCCAAGGGAACCGCACTGGATGAAGTGGTGGTGACCAACACCATTCCACTGTCTCAGGCTGCACAGGCCTGTTCCAAGATTCGCCAGCTTTCCGTGGCACCGCTGATGGCCGAGACCATTGCGCGCATTGCTTCCGGTGAGTCGGTCATGAGTTTGTTTGCCGATCAGGACAATCTTTTCTAAGAGGTCCTGCAGGCAGCAAAAAGCAAGCGCCCCTCGTGTGAGGGGCTGCTTTTTTTAACAGAGGCGTTCTGGTCGCGGAATCCCTCAATTGGAGAATGTCATGCAATTTGTCGCTTTTGAGCGCGCCAAGCAGGGTACGGGTGCGAGCCGCCGTCTGCGCAACACCGGTCGCGCGCCCGGTATCGTGTTTGGCGGTGATACGCCAGCCATCACGATCGAACTCGATCACAACGCCCTGTGGCATGCCCTGAAGAAGGAAGCCTTCCACTCGGCCATTCTGGACATGGACATCGGCGGCAGCGTGCAAAAAGTGCTGCTGCGCGATGTGCAGTACCACCCCTACAAGCCACAAGTGCTTCACGTGGACTTTCAGCGCGTCAACGAAAAGACCCGTCTGCGCAAGAAAGTGCCTCTGCATTTTGAAGGTGCAGATAACTCGCCAGCCGTGAAGGTCGACAAGTGCGTGATCAACCACGTGATGAACGAGATCGAAATCGAGTGCCTGGCCACCCAGTTGCCCGAAAACATCGTGGTCGACCTGAGCGAAGTGACCAAGGGCAGCACCATCCACACGGGTGACATCAAGCTGGCCAAGGGCATCAAGCTGGTCATGCACGGCCGCTCCAACCTGACCGTGGCGACCGTGGTTGAGCCGGTCGAAGAAGTGGTGGCCGCACCCGTGGTGGCCGCGACCGACGACAAGAAGGGCAAAAAGAAGAAGTAAGTCCTTCCGGACATTGCCTTCTGCCACCAACGGCCCGCTCTGCGGGCCGTTTCCATTTCAGTTGCTCCACCGAGCAGCGCCCGACCCACGTCGCATGAAACTGCCCAATCCAGGGGGAGCGGGGGTGTTCCCTTCTAGCCTCACCGATAATCCCTCGCATGATCCGACTCATCGCTGGCCTGGGCAATCCAGGACCCGAATACGAACACACGCGCCACAACGCGGGCTTCTGGTGGGTGGACGAGGCTGCGCGCCAGCTCAAGGTGTCGATGCAGATGGAGCGAGGGCACCAGGGGTTGGTGGCCCGCGCCAATGTGGATGGACAGTCTGTGTGGCTGATCGAGCCCCAGACCTTCATGAACCTGTCTGGGCGCGCAGTCGCCTCGCTCGCCCGCTTCTACAAGATCGCGCCTGAAGAGGTACTGGTCATCCACGACGAGCTGGACCTGCCTCCCGGCGAGGTCAAACTCAAAAAGGGTGGCGGCCATGCGGGTCACAATGGCTTGCGTGACATCCACGCGCAGCTGGGCAGTCCCGACTACTGGCGCCTGAGGATCGGCATCGGCCACCCGGGCAACAGAAACGAAGTGGCGAACTGGGTGTTGAAGAAACCATCGCCAGACGACCGCATCGCCATTGCACAGGCGCTGGATCGCAGTCTGAAGGCGCTGCCCCAACTGATTGCCGGTGACATGGACAAGGCCACTGCGCAGATTCACACCAGCAAACCGCCCCGACCCAAACCACCCAGGCTCGAGAAAAAGGAAGAACCTGGCGCTCAGGTCTTGGTCAATGCCGGATCCGCCACAGGCGCGCCACCCGCATCTGAAGACGCCTGACCCTGCTGCTGCAATCGCTGGTATTTCTGCCAGAGCGTTTCCCGGCTCTCGATGTGTTCGGGGTGGATGGGAATGCAGCTCACCGGGCACACCTGCACACACTGGGGTTCGTCAAAGTGCCCGACACACTCGGTGCACTTGGACGGATCGATCTCGTAGATCTCCTGACCCATGTAGATGGCCTGATTGGGGCATTCCGGCTCGCACACATCGCAGTTGATGCATTCGTCGGTGATCATGAGTGCCATAGTGTGCAGCCTTTCCTGTACCGCCGCTCAGGCTTGCAACGGCGCGGGAGCCAGACGCCGGGCCACGGGCGGGCTCACCATGCTTGAGACATCACCACCCAGCGTCGCAATCTCGCGCACCAGCGTGCTGGAGATGCACTGCAGTTCGGCCTGCGGCAGAAGGAACACGGTCTCCACAGCGGGGTGCAGTTTGCGGTTCATCGCGGCCATCTGGGCTTCATAGTCAAAGTCGGTGATGTTGCGGATGCCTCGGACCACCGCCACCGCACCGGTTTGCCGGCAGAAATCCATGATCAGGCCGTCAAACGGCAGCACCCGTACGCGCCCGGGCACGTCCCGCGTGGCTTCAGCGGCCATCTCCAGGCGTTCCTTCAGGCTGAAGCGGGTCTTCTTGTGGTGGGCAATGGCCACGGCCAGCACCACCTCGTCAAACAGTTGCGCGGCACGGCGCACCACATCCTCATGGCCCAGGGTCAGGGGATCAAAGGTACCGCTGTACACAGCGATGCGGCCACCGGTCGTGGTGGTGGACAACTCAGCATTCATCCGGGAATTATGCGCGAGGGGCCCCGTTCAGCCACTCACTGCCCGGGCAATGTCCGCAACAGGTGAAAGGCCACGGCACCCGCGCGTCCCTGGCGATGCATCTCCAGACCCATGCGCGAAAGCTCGTCGGTGGTCCAGGGTCGGGGTGCTTCGAGGTAGATGAACCCCTGGGGACCAATGGACTGGCGAGCGGCGGCCAGGGCAGAGGCAAAGAGCGCTTCGTTGCCTCCATCCGCAAAAGGTGGGTCCAGAAACACCACATCCAGGTTCTGACCGGCACGTTGTCTCAGGGCGGCCACGGCATCGCCACGTTCCACCTTCACAGCGTCCGCCTTGAGCTGGTCCTTCATGCGGCGCAGAAGCGTCAGCAGGACATTGTCATGTTCCACCAGCACCACCTCGGCCGCACCGCGAGAAGCAGCCTCCAGCCCCAGCGCACCGGTGCCGGCAAAGGCATCCAGACAGCGCCAGCCGCTGAGGTCCTGGCCCAACCAGTTGAAGAGCGTTTCGCGCACCCGTGCCGGTGTGGGACGCAGCCCGGGTGCGTCGACCACGGTGAGCCTGGTTCGTTTCCACTGGCCGCCGATGATGCGAACCTCGTGGGGAGCCTTGGCCAGGCGGCCAGCTGCTTTGTTGCCTGATGCTTTCATGCGGCTAGCTTACGGCAACTGCCGCTCGCGCCGTAAGCCTGCGCGCAGCACCATCAGGGTTGGGCACCCACGACCACGGTGGCCATGCGGTCGGGTTGCAGCACCCGGGTGAAGGCACGCCGGATGTCGGCCACCGTCACGCGCTCCACCTGTTCGGTCCAGGTGTCCAGGTAGTCCAGCGGCAAACCGTTCCAGGCGATGTTGGAGACGTTGTCGAGCAGCTTGCGGTTGCTGTCAATGCGCAGGGCAAAGCTGTTGACGAGGTATTCCTTGGCGGCCTTGAGCTCTTCGTCGGTAGGTCCCTCGGCCACGAAGTCGCGCACCACGTCCCGCACCACGCCCACCGCCTGGTAAGCCTGGTCGGGTCGGGTCGTCAGGCCGATCTGAAACGCACCGGCATGCAGGCCAGGAGAAAAATAGCTGTACACGCTGTAGCTCAGCCCCCGCTTTTCCCGCACTTCGGTAGTCAGGCGCGACACGAACCCGCCGCCTCCCAGAATGTAGTTGCCCACGAACAGCGGAAAGAAGTCGGGGTCGTCGCGTGCCACGCCGGGCTGCCCTACGAGCACCTGTGCCTGCGCGGCCTTGAACGGCATCCGCTCTTCGATCGCACGGTCCAGTGGCTTCACTTGGGGAACGTCCGTCAACGGTTCGCAGCCATGCGGCTGGACCGCAGCCATGAGCTGGCTGACGATGCGGTCGCTGCCGGCACGATCGATGGCGCCCACCAGGCTGATCTGGGCACGACAAGCGGCCACGTGGCGGCGGTAGAAGCCTCGCATGTCGGCCACCGAGATGGCGTTGAGCGTGTCGGCCACGGCTTCGAATCCATAGGGGTGGTCACCAAAAACCGCGCGCGAAAAGGCACGTCCCGCATGGGTGGCCGGGCGGTTTTCTGCCTCTTTCAATGCGGCCAGCGTGCGCTCACGGTCGCGCTGCCAGACGTTTTCGGGCCACGCAGGTGCGGCCAGTTGTCGTGCGGCCAAAGCCACGGCCTGCTCCAGCAACGCTGGCTCCGTGAGGGTGCGCAGGGAAACGGTAAAACGATCGGCCGATGCCTGTGCGCCGAACTGGGCGCCCAGGTCCACCCAGGCTTCGCTCAGCTGATTCTCATCGAGCGCCGGTTTGTTGCCATGGGGCATCACGCCGCCGGAAAACAGGCCGGCAGTGGCGCTCGCCAGACCGGCTTTGGCCCTGGGTTCACGCCGGCTGCCGCCATCGAAATTCACCTGCACGTCCAGCATCGGCAGCGCGGGCGTGGCCACCAGATACACACGCGCACCACTGGCATGGGTCCAGTGCTCGATCGGAATGGCCGCCTGGGCATGGGCCCCCAAGAAGCAGACGCCAAGGACACACAGTAGTCGTTTGAAAGGGGTACGGAACAACGAAATAGATGACATGGAAATTCCAGGCAGCGCGGTTGCGTGTCAATGACGAAGGGCAGGACGGTTGCCGGCAGCGGCAGGCGTGGCGGTTTCGCGCCGCCCGGGTTCGGGCACCAGCACGCCAGTGGTGAGCTGTTCGTCGCTGAAATAGCGCTGGGCCACAGACTGCACCTGCGCAGCCGTCACACCTTGCAGCAGCTTCATGAGGCGATCACCCGTATCGACAGGCATGCCGTTGATCCAGTAGCTGCCCAGTTCGCGCGCCTGGTTGAACACGGAGTCGAGCTTGTAGATTTCGCTGGCAGTCCACTGGGTTTTCACGCGGCGCAGCTCTGCCTCGCTGACGCCCTCCCTGGCAATGCGTTCGATTTCGGACTTCAGGGCGGCGGTGGTCATCTCGGGCGTCACGCCACGCGCCGGCACGGCGCTGAGCAGGAACAGCTGCGGTCCTCGCCCCATGAGGCCGTAAGACGCGCCCGCGGTATCGGCCACGCGTTTGCCGCCCGCCCCGGAGCCCTGCACCAGCGCGCGTTCCAGCCGGGCACCGCTGTATCCGTCGAGCACGGCCGACAGCACGGTGAGTGCGAGCGCATCCTGCTGCGAGCCGTCGCCGGCATCGCCCTCGCCGGTCCAGCGCGGCGCCTTCCAGGCAAGTGCGACCAGAGCCTGGTCGGCCACGGCGCGGAACTCAAGCTTGCGCGGGCCGACCTGCAAAGGCTCTTCACGCGGCTTGCGCGCTGGCAGGGCCCTTGCAGGGATTCGGCCATAGATGTCTTCGGCCAGGGCCCGCACCTGCGCCACATCCACGTCGCCAGCGATCACCACGGCCGCATTCGTCGGGCTGTACCAGCGCCGGTAGAACTCGCGCACGTCGTCGGGTGTCATGGCGTCGAGGTCGCTCATCCAGCCCACAATGGGGCGGCGATAGGGGTTGGCCTGAAAGACCATCGCGTTGAGCGCTTCGAACATTCGCGCACGGGGCGATTCTTCGGTGCGTTGCCGCCGCTCTTCCTTGATGACCTCGATCTCGCGCACGAATTCTTCGTCGGCCCATTGGGTGCGGGCAAACCGATCGGCCTCCAGCCGCATCATGGCCTCCAACTGATGGGAAGGCACCTGCTGGTGGTAGGCGGTGGCGTCGCGGCTGGTGAAGGCGTTGTCGCGCCCGCCCAGCGCGGCCACGCGTCGCGAGAACTCACCAGGCTTCAGGTCTGGCGTACCCTTGAACATCATGTGCTCGAGCGCATGGGCCACGCCGGAGGTGCCATCGACCTCGTCCATGGAGCCCACCCGCACCCACAGCATGTGGGCCACCGTAGGCGCCCGGCGGTCCGGGCGCACGATAAGGGTCATGCCGTTGGCGAGGGTGAATTGTTGTGCGACGGGCGCCTCCTCCCCGGGAGACGCGGCAGCCACAACGGCCGGAGGAGGTGCTGTCAGGGGTGTCTGGGAAGGCGTTGCCGCCAGCGCGGCAGGGGAGAGAACCAGGGCGAACGTGGCCGCCATCAGTGCGTTGTGCGCGAGCAAAGAGCGTTTCATAGAATGCAATGGATTCTAGAGATGGAAAAATGTTCTCGTTCTTTCGCAAAAAACCGCCCACACCCGAACCCGTCGCCCCCACACCGGCGCTGCCGGAGCCCCCAGCCGCGCCAGCCGAAGCCGAGCCTGCGCCACCGGCGCAGGTGGCAGCCGCGCCGCTGGAGGCCCCCAGACGGAGCTGGATGGACAAGCTCAAGGTGGGTCTGCGCAAGACAGGCTCCAGCCTGGCCACCGTCTTTACCGGCACGCAGATCGACGATGCGCTGTACGAAGACCTCGAAACCGCCCTGCTGATGGCCGACAGCGGCGTCAAAGCCACCGAATTTCTGCTCGCCGACCTCAAACGCCGCGTCAAGGAAACCAGGACCACCGACCCGGCTGCTGTGAAGGGCCTGCTGGCCGACGCCATTGCAGACCTGCTCAAGCCGCTACAGAAGGCCCTGGTGATCGGCGAATACAAGCCCACGGTGGTGATGGTGGCCGGCGTCAATGGCGCGGGCAAGACCACATCCATCGGCAAACTCACGCGTCACCTGGCCAGCGAAGGCGCCACCGTGCTGCTCGCGGCGGCCGACACCTTCCGCGCGGCCGCGCGCGAACAACTGGCCGTCTGGGCCGACCGCAACACAGTGGAGATCATCACCCAGCAAGGCGGCGATCCGGCTGCGGTGAGCTTCGATGCGGTGACGGCTGGCAGATCACGCGGGCGCGATGTGGTGCTGGTCGACACCGCCGGGCGTCTGCCCACCCAGCTGCACCTGATGGAAGAGCTGCGCAAGATCAAGCGCGTGGTTCAGAAGGCCGACGCCACAGCGCCGCACGAGGTGCTGCTGGTCATCGACGGCAACACCGGCCAGAACGCACTGATGCAGGTCAGGGCGTTTGACGAAGCGCTGGGGCTCACTGGCCTGATCATCACCAAACTCGATGGCACCGCCAAGGGCGGCGTGATCTGTGCCATCGCACGGGAAAAGCCCATTCCGGTGTACTTCATCGGAGTGGGTGAAAAGCTCGAAGACCTGGAAACCTTCAACGCGCGGGAATTTGCGCAGGCCCTGCTGGCCTGAAGGCTCACGCTTTTTCCCGTTCACCTGCTTCGTCCGCGTCCGCGTAATTGCGCCATTGCTTCATGGCGTTGCGCATGGTGAGCAGTTGCCGCTCGAAGCGCGGGCACGCCTGGCACATGGCCATGTGCAAACGCAATGCCAGGCGGTCGGCCAGCGGCAACTCGCGGTCTTCGCGTGCGATCAACAGCGCGGAGACTTCCTTGCAGGTGCGGCGAAAAGGGTAGACGGGCTTCATGTTGGCTGTGCAAACCAGTTCAGTTCAAGACACTCGCGCAAACGGAGTCGGGCCCGATGCAACTGGACGTAGAGGTTGGTCGGTGTCAGCGAGAGTTCCTTACAGATGTCTTCGCTGGAGAGTTCCAGCCATTCGCGCATCAGAAACAGCCGCCCCTGCGCTGGCGGCAGCTTTTCAGTGCACGCCTCGAGTACAGCAAAAAACTGGCGGCTCTGCATGTCGCGCTCCGGATTGCCCCACTCTGCCGGCTTTTCGGCGAAATGGCCATCCGTCTTGAATGCCATATGGTCCAGCGGATCGGCGGTGTCGTCGTCGGTGCCCCCGTCGAGCACCACTTCGCGCTGCCGTTGGCGCAGCGTGTCGATGATCTTGTGTTTGAGGATCCCCACCAGCCAGGTCTTGAGCTGCGAGCGGGCTTCGAAGGCTTGCGGCTTGGCCAGCGCGGCCACCAGGGTCTCTGACACGGCGTCTTCCGCCCACGCGTCGTTGCGCAGCTGGAGGCGCGCAAAACGCATCAGGTAGTCACGCAAGGCGACCAGTTGCTGCTCGTACTCGGAAGGGGTTTGTGGTGGCATGGAGAGGCTCGTTGGCGTGCAAGTGTAAGGAAAGGCGACATCGGCTGACGAATTCGGGTCATCTCCACCGAGGAATCACCCATGCCACTGGCCCCATTGACCACTGAACGTCGCCTTGCTCTGCCCTCACGCCGGCGGTTGCTGGCTTTCCTGCCCGCCTGCGCGCTGGCCCTGCCCGGCCTGCTGCGGGCAGCCACCCCTGGCACCAGCGAGCCGCCTGAACTGGAAGGCACTGCGTCGAATGGCCAGCGCATCCGCCTCGACGCACTGCGAGGGCAGGTGGTGCTGGTGTTTTACTGGTCCACCGGGTGTGCCGTCTGCCGTGACACGATGCGTGAACTGCGCGCCAACCTCGCTGGCTGGAAGGACCAACCCTTCACCTTGCTGGGCGTCAACATGGACGCCAATATTCAGGACTTTCTGACCTACGAAAAGCTGGTGGCCCAGACAGTGCCAGGAAGCCCGCATTTCGTCTCGGTTTCGGCGCTTGGCCCGGGCTTTCGCGACACCATGGGCCGACCCGAACAATTGCCAGGTGGCTGCCTGATTGACAAGCAGGGCCGACTGGTGGAGCGCTACGCCGGGCGCATTGCGCCCGCCACGTGGGACCGGATTGCGGACCTGCTCTGAGCCGGTCTGAAGATTTTTTCGGATTCCTTGTAAGAACCCTTCACACAGGCCGACTCACCCACAACCGATGTGCCCATGCGCTGCAGAGGCCGCGGTTGTTTCCACTTCCTCACTTTTCACAATCTCAGGAGCCATTGAAATGAACCAACGCACCGTGATCACCGCCGCCGCCGCATCGCTGATGTCACTCGCCATGTTGTCGAGCCCCGCCCTGGCCCAGAACGCCGCCAAAGAAAAGTGCTTCGGCATTGCCAAGGCTGGGCAAAACGACTGCGCCAACCTCGCGGGTACCCATTCCTGCGCCGGCCAGTCCAAGGTCGACAACGACAAGGGCGAATGGAAGTACGTGGCCGCTGGCACCTGCAAGCAGATGAGCGGCATGACGATGGAAGAGGCCAAGGGCGGCATGATGAAAAAAGACGACATGAAGAAAGACGACATGATGAAAAAGGGCTGATGCCATGTCGTCCGCCGATCCCCTCAGTGCCTCGCAAATCGCCCCATTGCGTCCGCCTGTGGGCATCGGTTGGCGCCATCCGCATTACGCCGAACTGATCGATCGGCGACCGGCCCTGAATTTCATCGAGGTCCATTCAGAGAACTTTTTCGGCGATGGTGGTGCGGCTGTCGCCGTGCTGCATGAAGGCCGATCGCACTACCCTGTCAGCCTGCACGGCGTGGGGCTCTCGCTGGGTTCGGCCGCCGGCCTGGACAACGCACACCTGGAGCAACTGGCCCGGCTGGTCGAGCGGATTGAACCGGTCCGGGTGAGTGACCATGCCAGCTTCGCACGGACCCCGCTGCCCGGTGCGACGGGCATCCACCTGCACGCCGCCGACCTCTTGCCCACTCCCATGACCTACATAGCACTCGATGCCATGTGCGCCAACGTGCAGCGCGTGCAGGACCGGTTGCGCCGCCCCATTGCCGTGGAGAACCTGTCGGCCTACATCCAATGGCGCGACAGCGACATGGACGAACCCACCTTCCTCAACGCCCTGGCCGAACGCACAGGCTGTCAGCTGCTGGTTGACGTGAACAACATCTATGTGAACGCACTCAACGCTCGGTTGCGGGGCGCCACCGACATGCCCCTGGCCGCCTGCCAGCGCTGGCTGGACGCCATCAACCCCCGGGCTGTGGCAGAAATCCATGTGGCCGGTCATGTCGACTGCGGCGACATCGTGATTGACGATCACGGCAGCCGGGTGATGGAATCGGTCTGGTCGCTCTATCGCCACGCCTTGACGCGATTCGGCGCCATCCCCACACTGGTCGAGTGGGACACCGATATTCCCGAACTGGACGTGTTGCTGCAGCAGGCCACGACGGCACTCGGCCACGCGCGAGAGGTCATGGTCATGTTGCCTGAGACAGAAGGACTTCCCGCATGACCGCGAGCGCGTCTTCTGCACTGGAGAGAGACCAGCAAGCCCTGCTGACAGCCCTGTTCGCCCATCCTGGCGAAGGCTCGGCAGGAGCGTCGCTTGCGGCGCTCTCATTCACGCTGGATACCGAATCCCCCCAGGCCCATCGGGGATGGATGGCCTACCGCGCCAACGGCCACGCCCTGGCCGAGCGCACGCTGAACGCGGCCTACCCGGTGGTTGCGGCCTTGCTGGGGGCAGACAATTTCGCGCTGCTGGCGCGCGACCTGTGGCACCGCCACCCACCCACGCAGGGTGACCTGGCCTGCTGGGGTGGTGAACTGCCCACGTGGTTGGCTGGCAGCGAATCCTTGGCAGACGTGCCTTACCTGGCCGACGTGGCGCGGGTGGAATGGGCCATGCATCGCGCAGCCACTTGGCCGGACGCGACCGTGGACACCGCCAGCTTCGCCCGCCTGTCCACCGAAGACCCTGCAGGCTTGTCTCTCGCATTGGCACCTCGCACCACGTTGATCGACAGCGGCTTCCCGGTGGTGGCGTTGATCACCTCCCATAAGACTGGCGAACCCGAACTCTCTGAAGTGGGCGGGATGCTGCGTGCGGGTGTGAAACAGAGCGCGCTGATCTGGCGCCACGGGGTTCGACCCCGGCTGGCACCCTGCCCCCCTGCGGAGCAGGTCTTGTTGCGTTCCCTGATGGTGGGCAGCGACCTGCTGTCGGCGCTCAGTGAGGCGAGCGCAACTGAGCCAGCCAATACCTCCAAGCTCGATTTCGACTTTTCCGAGTGGCTCATCGGTGCCGTCACCGATGGGCTGGTGATCGGTGTTCGCACCGCTGCACCACTTTCTTCAAACGCCATGGAGTCACCCTCATGATCCGCCACACCCCCATTCATTTCGCCCTGGACCTCTGGAGCCGGTTCAGCAGCATGCTGGACAGCCTGCGGCCGCTCGCAGCGCTCCTCGCGCGGGCCTATCTGGCCCAGGTGTTCTTCCTCTCTGGTCTGACCAAAATCCGCGACTGGGAGATCACGTTGCTGCTGTTCACGGAGGAGTACCAGGTGCCTTTGTTGTCCCCGCAGGTGGCTGCCGTCATGGGCACCGCGGGCGAACTGGTGTTGCCCGTGTTGCTGCTGCTGGGTCTGGCCGGACGCTTTGCCGCGCTGGGCCTCAGCGTGGTCAATGTGGTGGCGGTACTCAGTCTGAGCGAGATCGCACCCGCTGCTCTGCAGCAGCACATCACCTGGGGCGTGTTGCTGGCCGCCTTGGTCATCTATGGCGTGGGCCGCTGGTCGGTGGACTGTCTCTGGCTCAAGCCCTGGTCTGTGCGACAAGCGCCCCAGCAGGAAATGCCTGCCCATTCCATCCGGTAAGCTCACCCAAACGCTGGAGACCCTACCTTGCATCCCGGAAAAAACACCCTCACCCGCCGCGAATGGCTTGTACTGGCCGGTGCCGCCGCCAGCAGCAGCCTGCACCCTGCCCTGGCCCAAACCGGCACTGCATGGAGCGAAATAGAAAAAGCGGCCCGCGGACAGACCGTGTACTTCAACGCCTGGGCCGGCAGCGAACGCACCAACGCCTACCTGCAATGGGTGGGCGCACAGGTGCTGGCGGCCCATGGCGTGAAGTTGGAACACGTGAAGATCACCGACACCGCCGACGTGGTCAAACGCGTGCGCGCCGAGAAGGCCGCCGGGCGTGGTGCGGGCGAGGGCACGGTGGACCTGGTCTGGATCAACGGTGAGAACTTTGCCACCATGAAGCGCGACGGCCTGTTGTTCGGGCCTTTTGCGGAAAGCCTGCCGAACTTCCGCTACGTGGACACTGCCGGCAAGCCCACCACACTCAACGATTTTTCGGTGCCCACGGAGGGCATGGAGTCGCCCTGGGGCATGGCCCAGTTCACCCTGTATGCGGACAGCCGCCGCCTGCCCAATCCACCTCAGAGCATGGCCGAGCTGCTGACCCTGGCGCGCAGCCAGCCTGGCCGCATCAGCTACCCCCGCCTGCCCGATTTCACCGGCACCACCTTCGTCAAACAGGCACTGATCGAAACCGTGGGTGATGCGTCGGTGCTGGCCCGGCCGCCGGTGGATGCCGACTTCGCCCGCGTGACGGCGCCGCTGTGGGCGTTCCTGGACAGTCTGCATCCGCAGCTGTGGCGCGCCGGCAAACAGTTCCCGCAAAACCCGGCCGCCATCCGCCAGATGATGGCCGACGGCGAACTGCTGCTGGGGCTGACCTTCAATCCGAACGAGGCTGCCAACGAAATTGCCGCCAAGCGCCTGCCGGAAAGCGTGGTGAGCTGGCAGTTCGCCAAGGGCACCATCGGCAACACACATTTCGTGGCCATCCCGTACAACGCACGCGCTGCTGCCGGCGGACAGGTGGTGGCCAACTTCCTGCTCTCGGCCCAGGCACAGGCGCGCAAGGCCGACATCGCGGTCTGGGGCGACCCGACCGTGCTCGACGTGGCGCGCCTGCCCGCCGCCGAACGCGCCCGGTTCCCGAGCCAGCCACTGCCAGGTCAGGTGCGTGTCAGCGCTTCCACGTTGCCCGAGCCTCATGCGGGCTGGGTGGATCCCCTTGAGCGGGAGTGGACACGGCGCTACGGTAGCTAAATGTGAAACACCCCCGCCGCGCTCCGCGCGACCCCCTCAAGGGGGCGATTCCAGTCGTCCGGCAGAGCCGGCCCGACGGCATCTCTGGATGGAGTCATTTCGCACCGGAAAAGGAAACGCTCACCCGCCGCGCTGCGCGCGACTTCCAGGGTGCAGACGGCACCATGACGAACTGACATGACGCTCGTTCACAGGGCGGCGGTTTTGGCGCTTCTGGCGTTGGTCGCCCTGCCGGTGCTGGCCACCGCCGCCATGGCCATGGGCGCCCTGCTCGACGCCGAAGCCTGGCGCGCGCTGTGGCACAACACCCAATGGCGTCGCGCACTGGGCTTGAGCCTGTGGACCGGCCTGGCCTCCACCATGCTGGCCTGGTGGTGCAGCGCCGCGCTGCTGGCCCAGGGGTTTGTGCGGCGTTCGCTGGGCCGGCTGTTGCGCGGCCTGCCGGTGATGCTGGCCACGCCGCACGCCGCCTTCGCCATCGGCCTGGTGTTTCTGGTATCGCCCAGCGGCTGGCTTCTGCGCCTGTTGTCGCCCTGGTTCACTGGGTTCGACTTCCCGCCTCCGTGGCCCACCACACAGGACCCCTGGGGTTTGGGCCTGATCGTGGCCCTGGTCGCCAAGGAGATTCCTTTTCTGCTGTGGACCGCCGCCACCCAGTTGCAGCGCGACGACGTGCGACGGCGTTGGCAGGCCGAACACGCCATCGCGCAGACACTGGGCTACGCGCCCCAGCGGGCATTCTGGCGCGTGGTCTGGCCCCAGCTCGCACCCCGGTTGTTCTGGCCGCTGATGGCGGTGCTGGCCTACGGGCTCACGGTGGTGGACCTGGCCCTGGTGATCGGGCCTGCGGCGCCTCCCACGCTCGCGGTGCTGGCGTGGCAATGGTTGCAGGACGCCGATCTGGCGATCAACGCCCAGGGCGCGGTGGCCGGTGGCGTGCTGGCGCTCGCCGTTCTGCTGGTCGGCCTGGGTTGGCGCAGTGCTCAGCAAGCCTGGTCCACATTGAGCCGGCACACCTCAGGGCGCCGCGGCCGGGCTCCACCAACGGATTCCACGCCAAATCAAGGGGCTTCCCTGCCCTGGTCGTTCATCGCACTGGCCAGTTTGTACGGCGCCGTTTTGCTGTCGCTGGCAGTGGGCAGCGTTGCCGGCGTGTGGCCCTTCCCCCATCTCTGGCCCGAGCGCTTCACTGCGCAGGCCTGGACGAGTGTGTGGGCCAGCCGTGGCACCGTGCTCAACACCCTGGGCCTGGCTACCGCATCGTCCGCGCTGGCATTGATCTGGAGCGTGGCCTGGCTGGAGCTCGCACCGCGGCATTGGAACCGTGCGTTGCGCCCCGTGCTCTACCTACCCCTGGTGCTGCCGGCCGTTCTGTGGGTGGTGGGTCTGTATGCGCTGGCGCTGCAATGGCGGCTGGAAGGTCAGTGGAGCGGGCTGCTGGTGGCGCACACCTTGATGGCCCTGCCCTATGTGCTGCTGGCCTTGTCGCCCGCCTACCTGGGTTTTGACCCGCGCTACGCACAGCTCAACGCCAGCCTGGGGCACGGTCGCTGGACGCTGCTGTGGCGCGTCAAGTGGCCTTTGCTGCGGCGCGCGCTGGCCGCCGGCGCCGCTGTGGGATTCGCCGTGAGCGTGGCCCAGTACCTGCCCACGCTCTACATCGGCGCAGGGCGGTTTGCCACCGTGACCACCGAGGCCGTGACACTGGCCGCCGGCGCGCAGCGCTCGCTCACCAGTGCCTACGCCTGGCTGCAGTTCGTGCTGCCCGTGCTGGGGTTTGCGCTGGCCGCATGGGTGGGCCGACCACGGCGATTTACAGTGCAGGATCAACCTCAGATTCAATGACCCTGTCCGTTCGCATCGATCACCTTGGCAGCCCGCAACGCACCCTGTTGCGCGATCTGCACTTCAACGTCCCGCCGGGCCGCATCCTCACCCTCATGGGGCCCAGTGGCTGCGGCAAAAGCTCGGTGCTGGGCGCCATCGCCGGTACCCTGTCGGCGGTGGCTGAGGGCGCGCATGCGCTGTCCTTTCGAGGCTCGGTACAGCTCGACGGCGTGGATCTGCACCACCTGCCTACGGCGCGACGCGGCATCGGTCTGTTGTTCCAGGACGATCTGCTGTTTGCGCACATGAGCGTGGCAGAGAACCTGCTGTTTGCCGTGCCGCCAGGGGAGCGCGACTTGCGCCGTGCTCAGGTGGTACAGGCGCTGGAAGAAGCCGGCCTGCCCGGCTATGGCGACCGCGACCCGGCCACCCTCTCCGGCGGGCAGCGCGCGCGCGTGGCGCTGATGCGCGCCCTGCTCGCCCGCCCCCGCGCACTGTTGCTCGACGAACCCTTTGGCCGGCTTGACGCCACGTTGCGCGACCAGTTCCGCCAGTTCGTGTTCGAGCACGTGCGCTCGCGGGGCATCCCGGTGGTGCTGGTCACGCACGATGCGGCCGACATCGCCGACCCCGCACTGGTGGTTGATCTGTCGACAGCGTGCACCGGTCATGCTTGACCGCGCCATTCAACAGGCCATCAAGCCCGTGCTCACCCGCGCGGCGCGCGTATTGGTGAGCTGGGGCGTCGGGGCAGATGCGCTGACCTTTGCCGGATTCGCCGTCGGCATGGGGGCGGCGCTGTCCATTGCCTTGCACCAGTACATGATCGGCTTGGTCCTGTTGCTGCTGTCACGCCTGCTGGATGGCCTGGACGGCGCGGTGGCGCGCACCACCACGCCCACGGACCGGGGGGGCTTTCTGGACATCACGCTGGACTTTCTGTTCTACGCCGCCATACCGCTGGCCTTTGCGGTGGCCGACCCTGCCACCAACGCGCTCGCCGCAGCGGTGCTGCTGGCGGCTTTCATCGGTACCGGCAGCAGCTTTCTGGCGTTTGCCGCGGTGGCAGAAAAGCGCCGCCTGACCTCGATGGCCTTCCCGGACAAAAGCTTCTACTTTCTGGGTGGCCTGACCGAAGCCACCGAAACCCTGCTGGCCTTCACCGCCATGTGCCTGTGGCCGCAGCATTTCGCGGTCATTGCCTACGGCTTTGCGGTGCTGTGCGGCATCACCACCGCGCTGCGCATCGGCTGGGGCTGGCAACGCTTCCGGTGAAACGCCCGCGCATGAACACTCAAAAAGCCTCAGCGCCAAGCGCCGCCTCCGGCTGGCTGCGCGGCTTGTCGGTGCTGCTGGTGCTGGCGCTGGTCACCTATCTGGTGCTGGCGAAGCCCGTCGCACTCGGCGACCTTGTGCAGCAGATTCAGGCGCTGCCAATGGTGCTGTGGGCCCAGTTGCTCGGGCTCACACTGGTGAGCTATGCCGCCCGCTTCTTGCGCTGGCACAGCTTTTTGCACGCGCTTGGGCATCGCGTGCCGTGGGGTCGCCAGTTGCACATCTACCTGGCGGGCTTTGCCATGGCGGTGACCCCGGGCAAGGCCGGTGAAACGGTGCGCTCGCTCTACCTGAAGCCACTGGGCGTGGGCTATGTGCACAGCGTCGCCGCATTCTTGTCGGAACGATTGCTGGACCTGCTCACCGTGGGCCTGCTGGCCACACTGGCCATTGGCTGGCTGCCCGATCACCGCACCGGGGCGTGGCTGGCGGTAGCGGGTTGTGTGGCGGTGGTGTGGGTGTTCCGCACGCACGGCCTGGAATGGCTGGCCCGCAGGCTGGGCGCTGGCGCACTGGGTCGCCACACCTCCGATGGCCTGGCCGCCATTTCGCACCTGCTGTCAGGCCAGCGCCTGGGGCTGGCCCTGCCGCTGAGCGCCCTGGCGTGGGCCGCGCAAGGCATGGCGATGTACGCCGTGCTGTCGATGCTCGGGCACGATATTGCGGCCGCGGATGCGGTGGCCATCTTTGCACTGGGTCTGCTGGCGGGCGTGGCCTCTTTCATTCCTGGCGGTGTGGGCGCCACCGAGACCGCCATGGTGCTGCTGCTCCACGCTCAGGGAGTGGGCACGGCCGATGCGCTCACTGCTGCGTTGCTCAGTCGGACCTTGCCGCTGGCGGTGGGGCTGACGGTGGGGGTGGTGGCTTTGAGTGGATTGGCATGGAAGAGGTGAACACCCCCGCGGCGCTTCGCGCCACCCCCTCGAGGGGGCGATACCAGCGGCCCGGCAAAGCCGGTTCCACGGTATCTCTGGAATGGGTCACTTCGCTCCGGAAGCGTTTGGGAAGTCCCAGCAGCGTTTCGCCAGGCGCTGGTCAATGTGCTCGCCGCAGCACGGCCTTTTCCAGCTCCAGCGCCACCAACACCGCCACCCCGATGCCTGCGCACACCAGCAACTGTTGCAGACTGAGCCCACGTGTGTCAAACAAGGCCTGCATGAACGGCGCGTAGGTGAACAGCGCCTGCAGCACCACTACACCCGCCACCGCCGCCAGCACGCGTGGCGTGCCCTGCACGCCCACCCAGGTGAATGATGGCGACTTCAGGTAACGCACGCTGAACAGGTAGAACACCTCCATGGCCACCAGGGCGTTGACCGCCACGGTGCGCGCCGCTTCAACCTCGGCGCCTGAGGCCAGCGCCCACCGGTACGCGCCAAAGATGCCGAACAAGAACAGCAGCGACACCAGCCCCACGCGCCAGATGACAAAGGGTGACAGCATGGGCTCGGTGGATGAGCGCGGGGGTCGGCGCATCACGTCGGGCTCGGTGGGTTCAAACGCCAGCACCATGGCCAGGGCAACCGAGCTCACCATGTTCACCCACAGGATCTGCGCCGGCAGAATGGGCAACGCCAGGCCAAACAGCACCGCCGCCAGCAAGGACATCGATTCGCCTCCATTGATCGGCAGCAGGAAGGTCACGGTCTTGCGCAGGTTGTCGTAGACGGTGCGGCCCTCTTCCACCGCATGCGCGATGGAGGCGAAGTTGTCGTCGGCCAACACCATGGCGCCCGCCTGCTTGGCGGCCTCGGTGCCCTTGCGGCCCATGGCCACGCCCACGTCGGCCTGCTTGAGCGCAGGCGCGTCGTTCACGCCGTCGCCGGTCATGGCCACCACCTCGCCCTGCGCCTGCAAGGCACGCACCAGGCGCAGCTTGTGTTCCGGGCTGGCGCGGGCGAACACGTCCACCGACAACACCAGCTGCTGCAGGACGGCATCGGTGGCGGCGCCGATTTCCGGGCCCGTCACAGCACGCAGGCCCTCGCCCATGCCCAGCTGTCCAGCGATGGCGCTGGCGGTCACGCCGTGGTCGCCGGTGATCATCTTCACGCGAATGCCTGCAGCGCGGCACTGCGCCACGGCGCGCACCGCCTCGTCGCGCGGCGGGTCGATGATGCCGACCAGTCCGATCAAGGTGAGGCCCCGAGCCACGTCGTCGGGACCAAAGCTGGCCGCATTCACACCCGATCTGCGCGCCAATGCCAGTACGCGACGCCCCGCACGGGCCTGGGTATCGATGGCCTGCTCCCAGGCAGCGGTGTCCATGCGTTCCACTGTGCCGTCGGCGCAGAGCTGCGTGTCGCACATGGCCAGCACGCGTTCGGGTGCGCCCTTGAGCAGCGCCACGCTGCCCTCGGCGTCGGCGTGCACCGTGGCCATGTAGCGGTGTTCGGATTCGAAGGGAATCACGCTCCCGCGGGGTCGCTCGCGCGTCAGCTCCACCGGGTCGATACCGGCCTTCATGGCCAGCGTGAGCAGCGCGCCTTCGGTCGGATCGCCAGCCAGTTGCCAGTCACCGCCTGGCGATTCGCAGTGCAGGCTGGCGTCGTTGCATAGGGCTGCCGCTTCGGCCAACGCGAGCAGCGCCGGAGCCTCACGGAACAGCTCGGCAGGTTGCAGATGGTGGCCGTCCCGTTGCAGCGCGCCTTCCGGCGCATAGCCAGCGCCTTCGACGTCAATGATCTGGCCCGCCAGCACCACCTGCTGTACCGTCATTTCATTGCGGGTGAGCGTGCCGGTCTTGTCCGAGCAGATCACCGTGACCGAGCCCAGCGTTTCCACCGCCGGCAGGCGGCGCACCACGGCTTGGCGTGATGCCATGCGCTGCACGCCGATGGCGAGCGTGATGGACATGATGGCGGGCAGCCCTTCGGGAATGGCGGCCACGGCCAGACCCACGGCGGTCATGAACATCTCGGCCATGGGCAGACCGCGCACGGCGGTGCCAAAGACAAACAGGGCAGCGGCGGCGCCCATCACAGCCAACGTGATCCAGCGCGAGAGCTGGGCCATCTGGCGCACCAGCGGCGTGGTGGTCTGCTCCACGGTGGTGAGCAGTTGTCCGATGCGACCCATTTCCGTGGCAGCGCCCGTGGCCACCACCAGCGCGCTTGCCTGCCCCTGGGTGGCCAGCGTGCCGGCGTAGGCCATGCACAGGCGGTCCCCCAGCACAGCGTCTGCCGCCACCTCGGCCAGCGCCTTGTCCACCGGCATCGATTCGCCAGTGAGCGCGGACTCGTCCACCCGCAGGTTGTTCACCTTGAGCAGGCGGACGTCGGCCGGCACGCTGTCACCCGATGCCAGTTGCACCACATCGCCCGGCACCAGGTCGGCGGCATCGATCTCTGTGGTGCGGCCATCGCGCAACACCATCGCATGGGGTGCAAGCAGGTGGCGGATGGCCTGCAGGGCCTTCTCGGCCTTGCCCTCCTGCAGCACGCCAATGCCCACATTGAGCAAGACAACGGCCATGATCACGGCAGCGTCAATGCCGTGACCGATCCACGCGGTGGTGACCGCCGCTGCCAGCAGCACGTAAATCAGCAGGTTGTGGAACTGTGCAACCACTCGGTGCCACAGGCTCGGTGGCGCGACGGCTTCGATCCGGTTGGCGCCGTGCTGCTGCTGGCGCCGCCGGGCTTCTTCCGTCGTGAGCCCTTCAGTGGACGCTGCCTGTGCCTGCAGCGCTTGTTCGGCCGTCAGCGCATGCCAGGCAGGTGTTGTCTGCCCGGAAGCATGGGGGCCGGGGGCCGCAGTCCGGGGTACAGGATGTGATGTCGCCATGCACGAACCTTAACGGACCCGACACCGGACAACCAGCTGTTCGCAGCGATTCTGGAAGAAGCTTTGACCTGCCGCAAAAATGCGTCCGGGTGGAAGCGCGTCGAATCAGGCCATGCGGTCGCCCAGCGCAGATCGCGCCAGGTGCAGGCGCTCGCAAAGCGGCTGGGGAACGGGCACTGGTGACATGCAGCGGGGGAGGCGATGTTGATGGAGGTTGGCGGAGCGTGTGGCAAGCGCAGACGATCTGCTGGATCGGTGCAGGAAGCCGTGCAATGTAAGAATCGCCGCATCGTTGCGACTGATTGGCACCGATCTATTGGAGTTGTCGTGAATCTGCGCAAGGTTTTACTGCTGGCTGTGGTGCTGCTGGGCGTGATCACCTTCTTCGCCTTTGACCTGGATCGCTACCTCAGCCTGAGCTACCTCAAGGAAAGCCAGACCAGTTTTGCCGAGCTGTATGCACAGAAGCCCCTGCAGGTGGTGGGTGCGTACTTCTTCATCTACGTGGCCGCTACCGCGCTCTCGCTGCCGGGCGCCGCCATTCTCACACTCGCCGGCGGCGCCTTGTTCGGCCTGTGGTGGGGCACGCTGATCGTGTCGTTCGCCTCCAGCATCGGCGCCACACTGGCGTTTCTGGTGTCGCGCTATGCGTTGCGCAGCAGCGTGGAGGCGAAGTTCGGCAACCGGCTGGCAGAGATCAACAAGGGTGTCGAAAAGGAAGGCGCGTTCTATCTGTTCACGCTGCGCCTGATCCCGGTGGTGCCGTTCTTCGTGATCAACCTGCTGATGGGCCTGACCCAGATGAAGACCGTGGTCTTCTATGTGGTGAGCCAGGTCGGCATGCTGGCTGGCACGCTGGTGTATGTGAACGCGGGCACGCAACTGGCGCAGATCGATTCGCTGCAAGGCATTCTGAGCCCCGCGCTGCTGGGGTCTTTCGTGCTGCTGGGGCTGTTCCCGCTGATCGCCCGCAAGATCGTGGGCGCGGTGCAGAAGCGCAAGGTGTATGCGCGCTGGGCCAGCGTGCGGCCCAGGGTATTCGACCGCAACCTGATCGTGATCGGCGCGGGTGCGGGCGGTCTGGTGAGCGCCTACATCGCGGCCACGGTTAAGGCCAAGGTCACGCTGGTGGAAGTGCTCAAGATGGGCGGCGACTGCTTGAACTACGGCTGCGTGCCGAGCAAGGCACTGATCAAAAGCGCCAAGCTCGCGCACCAGATGCGCCACGCTTCGAACTACGGCCTGTCCGACACCCCGCCCAGCTTCAGTTTCAAGGCCGTGATGCAGCGCATCCAGGACGTGATCCGGGCCATCGAACCCCACGACAGCATCGAGCGCTACACCGGCCTGGGCGTGGAAGTGCTACAAGGCTACGCGAAACTGGTCAATCCCTGGACGGTGCAGATCGCGCTCAACGACGGCGGCACGCAGACGCTGACCGCACGCAGCATCGTGATCGCGGCCGGCGCCCGGCCCTTCGTCCCGCCCCTGCCGGGCCTTGAAGACATGGGCTACGTGACCAGCGACACGCTGTGGGAAACCTTCGGTGAGCTCGAGGAGATTCCACAACGGCTGGTGGTGCTGGGGGGTGGCCCTATCGGCTGCGAACTGGCACAGAGCTTTGCGCGACTGGGTGCACACGTGACCCAGGTGGAGATGGCGCCGCGCATCATGATCCGTGAAGACGAAGAAGTGAGCGAATTGGCGAAGGCTTCACTGGAAGCAGATGGCGTGCGCGTGCTCACACACCACAAGGCGCTGCGCTGCGAACGCGTGGACGGTGAAAAAATCCTGGTGGTCGAACACGCGGGTACCGAGCATCGCATCGCTTTTGATCAACTGATCTGCGCGGTGGGCCGCAACGCGCGGCTCACCGGCTATGGTTTGGAAGAACTGGGCATCACCACGAACCGCACGGTGGATACCAACGAATACCTGCAGACGCTCTACCCCAACATCTACGCCGCCGGCGATGTGGCCGGCCCCTACCAGTTCACCCATGTGGCGGCGCACCAGGCCTGGTACGCGGCCGTGAATGCCCTGTTCGGCGAGTGGAAGATGTTCAAGGCCGACTATTCGGTGATCCCCTGGGCCACCTTCATCGATCCCGAGGTGGCGCGCGTGGGCCTGAACGAGCAGGAGGCGAAAGAAAAGGGCATTGCCTTTGAAGTGACGAAGTACGGCATCGACGACCTCGACCGCGCCATCGCCGACAGCGAGGCCCATGGCTTCGTGAAGGTGCTCACCGTGCAGGGCAAAGACACCATCCTGGGCGTGACCATCGTGGGCACGCACGCGGGCGACCTGCTGGCCGAGTATGTGATGGCCATGAAGCACGGCCTGGGCTTGAACAAGGTGCTGGGGACCATCCACACCTACCCCACGCTGGCCGAGGCGAACAAGTACGCTGCCGGGGAATGGAAACGCGCGCACGCCCCGAAACAACTGTTGGAATGGGTAAAGAGATACCACGATTGGAAACGGGGTTGACCGATCGACAGGTGCATGATCGAAACTCGTCGTATGAGCCTCCCTCCCCTGCGCCGATGGGCGCCGTTGTTCTTTCTGCTCGGCTGCGCCGCGCAGGCCCAAGCCATTGACCGCCAGTTGCCACCGCTGGTGGTCACTGAAAGCGGATCGATTCATCCGGCCTGGCGAGTGGTGGGCTTTCCCAAGCGGCATGCCGACATCCCGCTCACTGTCTTTCAGGCCGAAACCATTGAAGGCCGGTCCGCACTGCGCGTTGACACCGACGCTTCCTACGGCACGCTGGTGAACGACTGGCGCGGCACTGCGCAGCAGCTGCGCTGGCGCTGGCGCCTGGACCAGCCGCTGACTGGCGGCACGGCTCCGCCAGACCTCATGACCAAGTCCGGTGACGACGCTGCGCTCAAGGTGTGCGTGATGTTTGACCACCCGCTGGACCGCGTGCCCTTCCTGGAACGTACCCTGTTGCGCCTGGCGCGCAGCGTGAGTTCAGAGGACTTGCCCGCCGCCACCGTGTGCTACGTGTGGGACAGCGGCCGCCCGGCCACGCTGCAGGCCACCAACCCCTACACGAACCGGGTGCGCTTCTTCAGCCTGCAAGGCAAGGGCGCGCCGCTGGATCAATGGGTGTCGCAATCACGCGATGTAGCTCAGGACTTCATCACCCTGTTCGCCGACGAATTGCCCATGGGCAGGGAAACCACCGTGGCCGATGTGCCAGGGGTCACGTCGGTGGTCGTTGGCGCTGACAGCGACAACACCGCCAGCAAAAGCACCGCCTGGATCGCCGACCTGCGATGGGCTCCGGCCCAACCCTGACCCGCCTCGTCGGCTCCGCCACTGGTTGACGGGTGCGTGACCGGGCGCAGCAAACCCCGTCAGCAACAACCCGTAACATCGGTGCCCATGCACCACGGCATCAAAAAACTCCTGCTGCTCGGCGCTGGCCATGCCCATGTGCATGTGCTGGCCAGCCTGGCCCGACACCGCCCCGCCGATCTGGATGTGACGGTGCTCTGCCCCTACGACCACCACACCTGCAGCGGCATGACCCCCGGCTTCGTCGCCGGCCACTACACCGCCGAAGAGTCGCGCATCGCACTGGCGCCCCTGATCAAGGCGGCCGGAGCGCGTTGGATACAGGGCCGATGCGTGGGCCTGGACGCAGAACACCGCACGGTGAGCGTGGCGGGGGCCGGCATCGACACGCCTCCCCTGCTGAGCTACGACCTGCTCTCCATCAACACCGGCGCCGCCATCGATCGCGCGCGGCTGGAGGCAGAGATGCCCGGCGCCAGCACCCACTCACTCAACGTGCGGCCCATCGAAGGCTTTGTCCACCTGTGGCCCCAGGTGATGGAACTCGCGCGTGATCGCGCGGTATCGCTGGCCATGATCGGCGCAGGCGTTGCGGGCATTGAACTGCTGTTCGCGGCCGAGCAGTCGATCCGGGAACAAGGCCGGCCCGGCGCGCGCTTCACGCTCATCACCGGGGGACCCGAGGTGGCCGACGGCCACCCTGAAGGCGTACGCCGCCGCGTGCTGCGACAGTTGAAACGGCGCGGCATCACGGTGCTGCGAGAAGCCTGCACGGGATTTGACGAGGGCAAGGTACATCTGGCCAACGGCGCCTCCCTGGCCTGCGACGTGCCCATTCTGGCCACTGGCGCCCATGCGCCCCTGTGGTTGCAGGAAAGCGGCCTGGCACTTGCCGATCAGGGGCAGGTGCTGGTCAATCCCTTCCAGCAAAGCACCAGCCACCCGGAAGTGTTCGCCGCTGGCGATGTGGCCATGCGGTCCGATGCACCCCGTCCCGGCAACGGCGTGTATACCGCGCGCGTTGCGTCGGCACTGGCAGACAATCTTCTGGCCGCTCACGAAGGCCAGCCGCTCAAGCCCCACCCGGCACCCGCACACACGCTGAACCTGCTCGCCTGCGGCACACGCCACGCCATCGTCAGCTATGGTCCCTGGCACCTAGAAGGCGGATGGGCCTGGCACTGGAAGGACCGCGTCGACCGCGACTTCATCAAACGCTACGCCTTGCCCGCATGACATCCTCACCCGACAACGACCGCAGCCCTTGGGCCGTGTTTCTGGTGTTTCTGCATCTGGGCCTGACCTCGTTCGGTGGTCCGGTGGCTCACCTGGGTTACTTCCGCACCGAATTCGTGGAGCGCCGGCGCTGGCTGGGCGAACGCGCCTACGCCGACATCGTGGCGCTGGCGCAGTTCCTGCCCGGTCCGGCAAGCAGCCAGGTCGGCATGGCGCTGGGGCTGGCGCGCGGTGGCTATGCAGGTGCGTTGGCGGCCTGGCTGGGATTCACCATGCCCTCGGCCATCGTACTGATCCTGTTTGCGCTGGGCATGGCGCGACATAGCGAGCTCATGTCTGCTGGTGCATTGCACGGTCTGAAGGTGGTGGCGGTGGCCGTGGTGGCGCAAGCGGTGTGGGGAATGGCTCGCAACCTGTGTCCGGACGCCACGCGGCGTGCGATGGCGGTGCTGGCCGCCGCCGGGGTGCTGCTGCTGCCATCGGTATGGGCGCAGATGGGCGTGATCGTGGTGGCCGGCGCAGCAGGCCTGTTTCTGTTCAGACCCGCATCAACTGGCATCACCGACGAGCTGCCGCTGACCGTTCGCCGACGCACCGGCCTGTTCTGGCTGGCCCTCTTCGCCACTCTGCTGGTGGCCTTGCCCCTGCTGGCCCAGGCCGTGCCCGATGCGACCCTGGCGCGCATCGACGCCTTCTACCGTGCAGGCTCTCTGGTGTTCGGCGGCGGCCACGTGGTGCTGCCGTTGCTGCAGGCCGAAGTGGTGCCCAACGGCTGGGTGGACAACGACACCTTCCTGGCCGGCTACGGCGCCACCCAGGCCGTGCCCGGCCCGCTGTTCACCTTCGCGGCTTTCCTGGGCGCGTCCATGAGCACGCCACCCAGCGGCTGGGCCGGTGGCCTGATCGCGCTGCTGTCGGTGTTTGCGCCGTCGTTCCTGCTGATTGCCGGCGCCCTGCCGTTCTGGGAAAGGCTGCGGACCCTGCCCCGGGCCCAGGCAGCGCTCATGGGGGTGAACGCGGCCGTGGTGGGCATTCTGCTGGCGGCCCTGTACGACCCGGTGTGGACCAGCGCCATCCACAGCGTGGCCGATCTGGGCCTGGCCCTGCTGGCCCTGATTGCACTCATGCGCTGGAAGCTGCCGCCGTGGGCGGTGGTGGTGGGCTGTGCGCTGGCGGGGTGGATGCTGCCTGTGCCCGGTTGATTCTGTCGCACCAAGTGACCCCTCGGGGCCATCCCCCCAACAGGGGCCATTGACGTCAAAAAACCGAGCGCATGACCGGATTGAATACACTCGCCCAAGGCATACCCGAGCAAATTTTCCGCACTGCGTAATCACTGAACAGTGCTGCTGACCTGCTGCCAGCGCCACCTTGAACCGAAGGCACCCATGCACAAAACCCTGAGAACCACCGCGCTGCTTCTGGCCATTGCATGGGTCTCGCCCGCGTTTGGGCAGACCGCCCCCGATGCAGGCGGGGCAACACTCCACCCTTGGCAGACACCGCCGCCGCGCCTCACGTCAGAGGCCTACTTCACCAACCTCAACGACGGTGACCAGATCGAAACCCCGTACCTCCTGAAATTTGGCCTGTCCGGCAATTGGGGGCTGGCACCCATTGCGCAGTCCAGTCGGGCCCGCAGCGGCCACCACCACCTGCTCGTCAACCGCGACTTGCCCCTGAACTTCCAGGAAGCCCTGCCGTTCAACGATCAATACATCCACTTCGGCAAAGGGCAGATGGAGACCGTGCTCACGCTGGAGCCAGGCACCTACACCCTGCGCATGCTGCTGGCAGACCAGAAGCACCTGCCACATTTCGTCTACAGCAAGAGAACCACCATCACGGTCACGAAAAAGAACCCCGTGGATCCGGCCACGCTCGCCACCAAGGGCCTGAGCATGATGCTGGAAGGCCCAACGGTGAAAAGGCCGTTTCGGGTGCAGTTTCATGCCTCGGCAATCAATGTGGCCCACCAGGCGCAACAAATCCCCGACACCGGGCACTTCCGCCTGACGGCCGTGCCTGCCAGCGGCTCGGGTGCGGCCGTCGTGCTCGATTTCGCCGAGGGTCAAACCGAGGTCTGGCTGGCGCCACCCGCCGGCAGCTACAACTTGCGTCTGGAAATGATCGACAACCTGGATCCCACCAAACGCATGGCCGATGCAGTAACCGCGTCCGTGCGTGTGGAGTGAACCCCCGCGGGCCGGCTCAGCAGCCGAGCAGTTCGGCCAGGTTGACCAGGTCGCGCGCGTGCCAGGTGTTGGCTGCATCGGGCGACACGTCTTTCACATTTGCCGCACCAAACTCCAGCGGGCGCTCGATGTAGGCCGTGGCCAGGCCGCAATTGCGCGCGGCGGCCAGGTCGTCCTGGTGCGCGGCCACCAGCATCACGCCCTCCGGTGGCACATCAAAGGTGTCTGCCACACCCAGGTAGGTGGCGGGGTCGGGCTTGTAGGCGCGGAACACCTCGGCAGACAGGATGCAGTCCCATGGCAGGCCGGCGCGCTTGGCCATGTTCGTGAGCAGACCGATGTTGCCGTTGGACAGCGAGCAGATGGTGAATCGTGTGCGCAGGCGCGTCAGACCCGCCACCGTGTCGGGCCAGGGATCGAGCCGATGCCACACGCGATTGAGCTCGGCGCGCTCAAGCTCGCCCAGGTGATCGAGACCGAACTTCGGCAGCAGTTCGTCCAGGATCATGCGGTGCAAGATGTCGATGCGCGTCCAGCCCAGCTCACCCGAACGCACGCGCTGCATGGCCGGCTGGTAGCCGGCGCGCCAGGCCAGCGCAAACGCATCGGCATCGACCTGCGGGTGCAGCGTCTGCATCTCGCCCACGATGCTGCCATGCCAGTCGACCACTGTGCCGAAGATGTCGAAGGCGAGGATCGAAGGAGCAGCAAGCATGGTCATGAATGATCAGTGGTAGCGCCGGAGCGCTGGGTTCTTGATCCAGAGCACCCGTGGAACTGGCTTTGCCAGGCCACAGGGTGTGCCCCCCTTCAGGGGGGTGACGCCGAAGGCGGCGCGGGGGGTGCATCCTCGCTCTGCGGCGCGGGGGGTATTTCCATCTTTTTGCCTACGTGAATCTCACCACGCACCTCAGCAAGCTCCACCTGCCGCTGCCTCTCTGCCAGACGGGCTTTCTCTTCCGGTGTGCGCTGGTCAAAACAATGGTCGCAGCTCACGCCCTTGACGTAATGCAGTGAGGCCTTGTCGGCCTCGCTCAATGGCCAGCGGCACGAGCGGCACAGCTCGTGCGGGCCGGGTTGCAGGCCGTGGCCCACGCTCACGCGTTCGTCGAACACGAAGCACTCGCCCTGCCAGGTGCTTTGTTCGGGCGGCACTTCCTCCAAGTATTTCAGGATGCCGCCTTCGAGGTGGTACACCTCGTCGAAGCCGCGCATCTTCATCAGTGCGGTGGATTTTTCACAGCGGATGCCGCCGGTGCAGAACATGGCCACCTTGGGCTTCTTGCCGCCCTGCAATGCGGGCTGGGCGTCCAGCCAGGCCGGCAGTTCGGTGAAGGTCTTGATGTTGGGGTTGATCGCACCCTCGAAGGTGCCGATGGCCACCTCGTAGTCGTTGCGGGTGTCGATCACCACCACGTCCGGGTCGGCCAGCAACTGGTTCCAGTCTTGCGGCTTCACGTACTGCCCCACGGTCTTGTTCGGGTCCAGTTCGGGCACGCGCAGCGTGACGATCTCTTTTTTCAGCCGCACCTTCATGCGCAGGAACGGCGGTTTGTCGCTCCAGGATTCCTTGTGTGCGAGCGTGGCCAGGCGCGCGTCGGCGTGCAGGTGGGCGAGCACGGCTCGCACACCGGCTTCCGGGCCGGCGATGGTGCCGTTGATGCCTTCGCGTGCCAGCAGCAGCGTGCCCTTCACGCCGTTCGCATCGCAGCAGGCCTGCAGGGGGTCGCGCAGGTCCGGGAAGTCCGGCAGGTCGACGAATTTGTAGAGGGCGGCGGTGAGGTAGCGGGGTCGCGGCGCTTCGGTGGCGGCGGCCTCTGGGGCGGAGGTGTGCATGGGCGAAATTATCCTCCTGCAACGGATCCTGTTACCGGGTCAGAGCGGCTCCAGCCGGCTGAGGTCGGGCCGTTCGAGCCACTCGGCGAATTCGTCGGCCAGTTGCCGGGCGGCCGAGGTAGCGGCCGACCAGACCTTCATGCGACCCGGTAGATCGTGTGCATAGCGAGTGAAATCGCCGCGATCAGGCAGCCGGGCGCCGGGCAGGCCTTGCACCCAGGACGGGTCGGGCGCGAGCACCAGCATGTTGTCCAGGGCGGCGCTGGCGCGGTGCCGGCGCTTCCAGGCCTTGTCGAGCCAGCCGGGCACCACGGCCTTCTGGAAATGGGGGTACAGCACGATGGGCGAGGCCGCCGATGGCTGGTACTGCAGATGCAGGTGGTAGTCGGTGATGCCGCCATCCCAGTAAGGCCCGGGCGGCGCACCCACAATCGTGGGCACCGGGCGCAGCACGAAAGGAATGGAACAGCTGGCCTGCAGGGCGTCCATGAAGTTGTTGGCCCGCAGTGCCACTTGCCGGGTGCGGAAATCGTGGGTGCCAAATGGCAGCGCGGCGGGTTCGTTGTTCTCCGTGGCAGAGAACACCACACGCTCCAGCCAGCTGCCGAGCGCCTTGCGTGTCATGGCATTGGACACGTAGGCTCCCAGGTAGCCCAGCGGCGTGCGCCAGGCGCCATCGCGCGAAAGCAGCAAGCGCCCGCGCGAGGTCACGATGTGCAGCCGGTAGCGTGGATGCTGCAACACCTCCTCGATGCGCCCGCCATAGAACACCTGCAGGCTTTCAGCAAACTGTCCGCTGACCTGGTGGGGGGTGGGTCGCTTCTGGCCATGAGGCAGCTTGAAATGCTGTGCGATGTAGTCGCGTTCCAGTCGCTCCAGCGCTGCCTGTGGGTCGTTGAGGCAGGCGGTGGCCATGCGCCAGGCGCCGATAGACGCACCAATGAGCGCCACTGGTTGCTGGCTGCGCGGCAGCCATTGGCCAAAGAGGAAACGGTCCAGCGGCCCGAGGATCAGGCCTTTGGGCCCGCCGGCCGCGCCTGGAATGGCTCCAATGTCCTGGGGTCGCAAGCCATTGAGCTGAATGTGGCGAGCCGCCGCCGGGCCGGCAAAAAGTCGCAGAGCGGGCATGGGTGTGGATGCGTAAAAGAGGTTCAGCTTCAAGGTGATCCAGAGCCAGCAGCATAGCCGTCAGTTGCACGAAACCTCGGGTTCACCCTGACGCCGATGACAGTCGAACGACAGCCAGGCGGATTGGAATGACAAACCAAAACAATTGACTGGAGACACGCACCATGAACCGAAGAAATGCCCTTCTGGCCTGCGTCGCAACGCCCGCGCTGTTCGGTGCGCCACTGGCATGGGGCCAGGCAGCGCCCACGCCATTGTCTGCGATGCGCATCTACATCCCGGGTGGTGAAGGCGGAGGCTGGGACCAGACCGGTCGCGCCCTCGGTGCGGCCATACAGTCTGCCGGGCTGGCCACGCAGGTGTCGTACGAAAACAAGGGCGGCAAGGGCGGTACCCTGGGTCTGGCCGATTTTGTGGCGCGCTACAACAACGACCCTCAGGCGCTCCTGATCGGCGGCATGGTGATGCTGGGCGCCATCGCCATGGGAAAGCCTGCCGTCACGCTGAGCCAGGTCAACCCGATCGCGCGGCTGACCAACGATTTCATGGTGCTGGTCACCAAAGCAGGCGCGCCAGCCGACACGCTGCCGGAGTTGGCCGACCTGATGCGCAGCGACCTCGGCACGGTGGCTTTCACCGGTGGTTCGGCAGGTGGGGTGGATCACATGCTGGCCGGCATGATCGCCAGACAGCTGCGGCTGGACGCGAGCCAGCTGAAGTACTTGCCAACCAGCAGTGGGGAAGAAGCGCTGACGCTTCTTGAGAAGGGCACGGCGCAGGTGGCCATATCGAGCTACAGCGAATTCCAGGCGGCGATTGAAAGCAAGGTCGTCACGCCCCTGGCGATGTCCTCGCGCAAGGCCATGTTCGGTGTGCCTTCGCTTGAAGAACAAGGCATTCGCACCGACCTGGGCAACTGGCGCGCGGTGTTCGGACCTGCCGGCATCTCCACCCAGCAAAAAGAAAACCTGCGACGCATCGTGGTCGCCGCCACCCAGAGCCCGTCATGGGCCCAGTCGCTGAAGGAAAGAAAGTGGTTCAGCTCCCTGGTTCACGGCAAGGACTTTGAGCAAAGCCTGCAGATTGAGCAGGCGATTGCCAGTGCGGTGACCATGATGCTCAAACTCAAGGCCTGAGCCGGAGCGCTTACGCCCCGTCGCTTGCGCTGGCCAAAGCTCAGACTTCTTCTTTCTCCTCGGTCTGCCTGGTCAGGGATGGAATCTGCTCGGCCACCACGGTGTCGGGGTCGATGCCCAGCACCAGGCCGATGGGGTCGGGGTAGGTGTTGATCAGGTTGTCGCTGCGGAAATCGAGTTCTTCAGCCCGTGCCCGCCAAGAGGCAATGTGGATCACGCCTGCGATGGGCTCGTACACGTCATTGTCAAACGGCGCGTTCTGGTGTTCGATAGCATCGATCATCTTCTTGGGGAAATTCCATTCCCGGGCCAGCGCCGCGCCCACGGTCGCGTAGCTGTAGCCAAACAGCCCGCGTTCGGCCTTGGCGCGCTTGAGGTCGAGCATGGGCACGCTGCGGTCCAGGTCGATCATGGCCTCGGGCATGCCGACGTGCATCACCAGCTCGCCAATGCCGTGGATCAGACCGGCAGTGAAGGCGGTGTTCTCGTCGATCCTGATGGGCAGCGCCAGATAGCGCGACAGGTTCGCCGAGTTCAGGCTGTAGCGCCAGAACTGGCCGAGGTTGACGCTGCCCACCGTGTGAAAGCTATCGCCAAGCGCAGCACCAATCACCAGCGCACGCACCTTGATCAAACCCATCACGCTGATGGCATCACGGGCATTGGTGACCGAGCGGTGCAGTCCAAAAAAAGCCGAGTTCGCCAGCTTGAGCAGCTTGGCCGTGAGCACCGGGTCCGACTCGATGAACATCGCCGCCTGCATGATGTCGACGTCCTCCTGCTCGAACGTCTCGATCAGCTTGCGCACCACCTTGGGTGCCGAAGGAAGCGCACTGGGCTGCTTGAGGAGCTTTTCGATCTGCATGCTGCACACCTGCGAAGGTTCTGTTCAAACAGACGGACATACGCTGTTTGAATCTATTTCGTCAGATGGGGGGCGGACTTGAGCTGTTTTGAGGCCACCCCGGGTTAACGCCTGCACGCGGCAACCCACACCGGCGCGCGACCCGCAACGCGCGAGGATGCGCCCAGTCCAAGGGCACCGAGGGTCCGGCTCCGCCGGCCCAAGATGCCGTCCCCCCTCCAAGCGCCAACGGCGCGCCAGAGAGGGGGGAAGCCGCGTCAGCGGCACAGGGGGGAGCGCCGAACCACCTTCCGGAGCAAAGTGCATCAATCCAGGGGCAGCAAGGGACGGCTCCGCCGGCCCAAGATGCCGTCCCCCCTCCAAGCGCCAACGGCGCGCCAGAGAGGGGGGAAGCCGCGTCAGCGGCGCAGGGGGGAGTCAATCTATAAACGCACCGAGCGCCTGACTGAACGACCACTCGGTCGGGTCCTTCTCCAGCACGCTGTCCAGATCCAGCCCCAGCGTGAGACCGATCATGTCGGGGAAAGTGGCCACCAGGCCGCTGGCATCGAGCTGGATTTCCTCGGCGCGGGCGCGCCAGGAGGCCAGGTGCAGCAAGCCACCCAGCCGGTCGTAGGCCTCGCCCTCGAACGGTGTGATCTGATTGGCCAGAGCGGAGACCATCTCCTGTGGGAACTGCCACTTCTCGGCCATGCCGGCCCCCACTTCGGCGTAGGTGTAACCAAAGTAATTGCGCTCGGCGGCAGCGCGCTGCAGATCGAGCGGCGAGGTCCCCATGTCCACCGGCACCATCTCGTCGGGCATGGCGATGTGCATCACCAGAATGCCGATGGCATGAATCAGCCCGGCCGTGAAAGCGTTGCCCTCGTTCTGCCGCAACACCCCGGCGAGCGAGCGAGAAATGTCGGCCACGCGCAGGCTGTAGCGCCAGAACTGCTTGAGGTCGATGCCGGGAATATTCTTGAAGCTGGCACCCAGCGCAGCGGCCATCACCAGCGAACGCACATGGGTCAGCCCCAGCATGGCCACGGCTTCCTGCACGTTGCCGATCTTGCGGCTCACGCGAAAGAACGCGGAGTTGGACAGGCGCAGCACGCGCGTGGTGAGAGCGGGATCCTGGCCGATCAGTTCCGCAATCTTTTTGGGATTGGGGTCTTCCTTGTTCATCTCGACCAACAGGTCCGCGATGCTGCGCGGCATACTGGGCAGCGCGCCGGGGAAATTCAACAGGGCTTCGAGTTGCATGAGCTGAAGTCCAGAGGACGGTGGAGGGATGTCTTCCTTGCTTATCGGCACTTGCGCCGGAAACTTGAAGACACAATTTCGCGCCATCAGCGCGATCTACCGGTCCACTTTACACCGCTTTGCAACATTCAGTTGCAACCTCCTGCGGTGCTTTTCAGACACTTTTCCCCGCGTTGGCGCTGTGCCATGTAAACGACACGCGGCTGTGTTTTTCAGCGCTTGTCGCGGCCCTGCAACTTGGCAAACGCTGATGCCATGGCCGAAGGCGTCGCCGCTTGCCCGCCACCCTGGGGCGCGGCGCGACCTCCCCGCTGCCCCGGGCGCGCCGGCTCGAAGCGGTTGTCGCGCGCCGCGCCGGCATCGCGATCGCGCCGCCCAGGCTCGGCATCGAGCTTCATGGACAGGCCAATGCGTTTGCGCGCCACGTCCACTTCCATGACCTTGACCTTGACGATGTCGCCGGTCTTCACCACCTCGCGCGCGTCGTTCACAAAGCGGTTGGCCAGCTGGCTCACGTGCACCAGACCGTCCTGGTGCACGCCCAGGTCGATGAAGGCGCCGAACTGGGCCACGTTGCTCACCGTGCCTTCGAGGATCATGCCTTCGCGCAGGTCGGCGATGTCTTCCACACCGTCGTTGAAGCGCGCCACCTGGAAGTCCGGGCGCGGGTCGCGGCCGGGCTTTTCCAGCTCGCCCAGAATGTCTTTCACAGTGATCACGCCAAACCGCTCGTTGGCGAACAGTTCGGGTCGCAGCGTCTTGAGCATGTCGGCGCGGCCCATCAGGTCGGCCACCGGCTTGCCGGTCTTTTCCATGATCTGCTCGACCACTGGGTAGGTTTCCGGATGCACACCGGTCATGTCCAGCGGGTTGTCGCCACCGCGAATGCGCAGAAAGCCTGCGCTCTGCTCAAAGGTCTTGGCACCCAGGCCGGCCACTTCCATCAGCTGCTTGCGGTTCTTGAATGCGCCATGCGTTTCACGCCAACGCACCACGGCCTTGGCCACGCTGCCCGAGAGGCCCGACACCCTGGACAGCAGCGGCACGCTGGCCGTGTTCAGGTCCACGCCCACGCCGTTCACGCAGTCTTCCACCACGGTGTCCAGCGTGCGCGCGAGCTCGCTCTGGTTCACGTCGTGCTGGTACTGGCCCACGCCAATGCTCTTGGGGTCGATCTTCACCAGCTCGGCGAGCGGGTCCTGCAGGCGCCGCGCAATGCTGGCAGCGCCCCGCAGGCTCACGTCCACGTCGGGCATTTCCTGCGAAGCGAATTCACTGGCGGAATACACCGAGGCGCCCGCCTCGCTCACCACCACCTTCTGCAGGCCGTGGCAGGGGTGGCTGGCGTCGGTGCCCTTTTGCACCAGCTTGATCAGGTCGGCCGCCAGCTTGTCGGTTTCCCGGCTGGCGGTGCCATTGCCAATGGCGATCAGGTTCACGCCGTGCTTCTCGCTCAGCTTGGCCAGGGTGTGCAACGAACCTTCCCAGTCGCGCCGGGGTTCGTGCGGGTACACGGTGGCGGTGTCCACCAGCTTGCCGGTGGCGTCCACCACCGCCACTTTCACGCCGGTGCGAATGCCCGGGTCCAGCCCCATGACCACACGGGGGCCAGCGGGTGCGGCCAGCAGCAGGTCGCGCAGGTTGTCGGCAAACACCTTGATCGCCACCGCCTCGGCGCTTTCGCGCAGGCGGGCGAACAGATCGCGTTCGCTGGAGAGCGAGAGCTTCACGCGCCACGTCCAGGCCACGCACTTGCGCAGCAGGTCATCGGCCGCGCGGCCCTTGTGGCTCCAGCCCAGGTGCAGGGCGACGCGGCCTTCGGCCAGCGACACCACCGGCCCGGGCTTGGCTCCCGCAGGCGTTTCCGGCTCGGGCAGCACCAGCTTGGCGTCCAGGATTTCCAGCGCCCGGCCGCGGAACACGGCCAGCGCGCGGTGCGAGGGCACGCGGCCAATGGGTTCGTCGTAATCAAAATAGTCGCGGAACTTGGCCACCTCGGGTGCGTTCTCGTCCTTGCCGGCCACCAGCGTGCTCTTGAGCAGGCCTTCGCTCCAGAGCCATTCGCGCAGGTTCTGCAGCAAGGCGGCGTCTTCGGCCCAGCGTTCGGAGAGGATGTCGCGCACGCCGTCCAGCACGGCGGGCACGGTGGAAAAATCGGCACCGGGCTTGCCGTCGTCCAACACCTCGGGCTCGCGGGTGAAGGCCGCTGCCTCCACGGCAGGGTCCAGCGTGGGGTCGGCCCAGAGTTTGTCGGCCAGCGGCTCGATGCCGAATTCCCGTGCGATCTGACCCTTGGTGCGGCGCTTCTGCTTGAAGGGCAGGTACAGGTCTTCCAGTTCCTGCTTGGTGGGCGCATTGGCAATGGCAGCACGCAAGGCATCGGTGAGCTTGCCCTGTTCGTCGATGCTCTTGAGCACCACCCCACGGCGGTCTTCCAGCTCACGCAAATAGCCCAGGCGGTGTTCCAGTTCGCGCAGCTGGATGTCGTCCAACCCGCCGGTCACTTCCTTGCGGTAGCGCGCGATGAAGGGCACCGTGGCCCCGCCGTCAAGCAACTCCACGGCGGCCTGCACCTGCCGTTCCTCAACCCTGATTTCTGTGGCGATCTGCCGAATGATCTGCTGCATGCACCGTCGATGTGGAAACAAGAAGCGCGCCAGTTTGCCACAGCCGATGGGGCGGTCCTGCGTGTCATCCGGGCGCTGATTGTGGTAGTGCACCCGCCCGGTGGCTGCAAGGTCAATAGGCCGGCGGGTCGAGCTTTGTCGAACCGCTCCTATGATGGGCGGCGATCGCTTCACATCCCCTTCCATGCAAGCTCCCGAACAACCCATCCTGCGCGACCTGGTCCTTGTTGGCGGCGGCCACAGTCACGTGGTCGCGTTGCGCATGCTCGCCATGCAGCCCGAACCCGGCCTGCGCATCACCCTCATCTGCACCGACATCGACACGCCCTACTCCGGCATGCTGCCCGGCTACATCTCGGGCCACTACAGCTTTGACGATGTGCACATCGACCTGGGACGCCTGGCGTCGTTTGCCGGCGCGCGATTCATCCAGGGCGAAGTCACCGGCCTGGACCGTGCCAACCAGCGCGTGCTGGTGCGCGACCGACCTTCGGTGCCTTACGACCTGCTGTCCATCAACACCGGCTCCACACCCAATGTGCGCCAGGTCAAAGGCGCGCAGGCCCATGCCGTGCCGGTCAAACCGATTGCGCAGTTCAACCAGCGCTGGCTGCGCCTGCTGGAGCGCGTGCGCGAACTGCACGGCCGCTTCACGATCGCGGTGGTCGGGGGTGGCGCCGGTGGGGTGGAGCTGGTGCTGTCGATGCAGTACCGGCTGCGCCAGGAGCTGCAGAAGCTGGGCCGCAGCCCGGACCTGCTGCACTTCGTTCTGCTCACCGCAGACGACAGCCTCCTGCCGACGCACAACCCATCGGTGCGCGCGCGCTTCCTGCGGGTGCTGCAGGCGCGCCATGTGTCGGTGCACGCGCGCGCCAAGGTGACCGAGGTCTCGCCCGGCTGCCTGCACACGCAGGACGATCGCACCTTCGACGCCGACGAGACCCTCTGGGTCACACAGGCCGGTGCGCCCTTGTGGCTGCAATCCACGGGTCTGGCACTGGACAAGCAGGGCTTCATCCAGGTGAACGAACAGCTGCAGGCTGTGAACGATCCGAAGGTGTTTGCGGCGGGCGACGTGGCCGCGTTCACCGCGCGTCCGCTGGAGAAAGCCGGGGTGTTCGCAGTGCGCATGGGCGCGCCGCTGGCGAAGAACCTGCGCCTGCATCTGCGCGGTCAGCCGCTGGTGGCCTACCAGCCCCAGCGCAGCTGGCTGGCGCTGATCTCCACCGGCGACCGCTACGCGGTGGCATCGCGTGGGCGGCTGGGTTTTGCCGGCGCCTGGGTCTGGACCTGGAAAGACTGGATCGACCGCCGCTTCATGCGCAAATTCACCGAACTGCCTGCGATGGCACCCGGTGCCGCGCCAGCGGCGGCGCCCGCCAGCAGCCTGGTGTTGAGCGCCGAGGAATCGCGCCAGGCCATTTCGGCCATTGCCATGCGCTGCGGCGGCTGCGGCGCCAAGGTGGGCGCCAGCATCTTGACGCGCGCACTGGGCAACCTGCAACCGGTGGAACGCGACGATGTGCTGATCGGCCTGCATGCACCCGACGACGCTGCCGTGGTACGCGTGCCACCCGGCAAGGCCATGGTGCACACGGTGGACTTCTTCCGCAGTTTCATCGACGACCCTTACCTGTTCGGCAAGGTGGCGGCCAACCACGCGTTGGGCGACATCTTCGCCATGGGGGCCGAACCCCAGTCCGCCACCGCCATTGCCACCGTACCGCCCGGCCTGGAGGCCAAGGTGGAAGACCTGCTGCTGCAGATGATGACCGGCGCGGTCGAGGTGCTCAATGCCGCGGGCTGCAGCCTGGTCGGCGGGCACACCGGCGAAGGCCGCGAGCTGGCACTGGGCTTTGCCGTCAATGGCCTGATCGACGAACGCATGGAGGGCGTCATGCGCAAGGGCGGCATGCTGCCCGGCGACGTGCTGCTGCTCACCAAACCCATGGGCACCGGCACCTTGTTTGCGGCCCACGCGCAACACGCGGCCAAGGGGCGCTGGATCGACGCGGCGCTCAAATCCATGGTGGTGTCCAACCAGGCCGGTGCGCAGATCCTGCGCGAACACGGTGCCACCGCCTGCACCGACCTCACCGGCTTTGGCCTGCTGGGCCATCTGGTGGAAATGACCCGCCCCTCAGGCGTGGACGCCGAACTGCAGCTGAGCGCCCTGCCCTTGCTCGACGGCGCGGTGGCCTGTGTGGAGGCCGGCATCGTCAGCTCACTGCAACCGGCCAATGTGCGACTGCGCCGCGCCCTGCGCAACGCCGAAGACTTCGTGAAAGATCCGCGCTACCCGCTGCTGTTCGACCCGCAGACGGCGGGCGGTCTGCTGGCCAGCGTGCCAGCTGCCCAGGCCACCAATTGCATCCGCGCACTGAAGGCGGCAGGCTACGCGCGGACGGTCGCCATCGGGCGCATCAGCGGCGCATCCGACGCGCTGGAGCCAGTGGTGCTGACCCGTTAAAGAGACGGGTGCACCACAAGCACCATCTTTGACGGCTCCACTTTTCGCTGGCCCAACCCGGTGGGTGTGGCCGACTTCGGCGCAGATGCCACCCTGGTTGGGGCACCCGCCGTTTGCTCAGCGCTTCGACAGCACCTGCCGGATGGTGGCGGCCAGTTCAGAGGCCACGAATTTGGCCACGTAGGCGTCGGCACCCACAGAGCTCACATGCGCTTCGTTGGCTGTGCCCGTGAGGGACGAATGGATCACCACGGGAATGGACTTGAATCGCTGGTCGCTCTTGATGTTTCGCGTCAGCGTGAACCCATCCATCACCGGCATTTCCAGATCGGTCAGCACCAGGGCCACTTTGTCGTGTGCCGTCTTGCCTTCTGCATGGGCCTCCGCCTCCATGACTTGCAGACGGTCCCAGGCTTCCTGGCCGGTCTTGGTCATCACATAGGGCGTGCCCATGGCCTTCAGCCCTTGTTCGATCATCATGCGTGCCACCGGGGAGTCGTCTGCCGCGAGGATGATGGAGCCTTGTGGCAGCGTCACCGCCGTGCCCACCGCCTGCGGGGTGATTTCTTCCTGTGCCGTGGGCATCACATTGCGCAGAATCTGCTCCACGTCCAGCACCTGCACCAGGCGACCTTTTTCGCCGTCGCCGTCCAGCTTGGCGATGCTGGTCACGAGGCCACCGCCATTGCCATCGGCGGCCAGCACGTTGCTCCATTCCAGCCGCACGATTTCGTCCACCTCTTCCACCGCAAAGGCCTGGGTGGTGCGGGCGAATTCGGTCACCATCAGGATGGTGAGGCCGCGTTTGGGTTTGCAGCCCACCACGGCGGGCAGGTCGATGACAGGAATGATCTGACCGCGGATGTTGGCCACGCCCAGGACATGGGCCGGGGCGTTCGCCATGGCGGTGATGGTGGGCATCACCAGTATTTCGCGCACCTTGAAGACGTTGATGCCAAACAGTTCACGGCGTTCTGTGCCCGGTGCCTCACCCAGGCGGAACAGCATCAGTTCGAACTTGTTGTTGCCCGTGAGGTTGGCGCGCTCTTCGATGTCATGCAACGCGGTGGTCATGTGTGAAAGCTCCAGGATGGGGATCACACAGCATAGGGGCCGAAGCCCCGCGTCAATCCGCACATGAGCCCCGAAAATGCTGCTCACTTCGCGTGTTAGGCCAGCTGAGAAGCACTTACCCGGCTGGCCAATCCGACGCTGCCCTGGCGGCCGCAGTCTTCAGCATAGGCGCGATCAGGTACGAACTGAAGGCCCTGCTGGGCATGGAGGTGGATGTCTTGACGCCCAATGGCTTGCCTCAGAGCTATCGCGAACAGGTCCTTCGCGAAGCCGCTCGGCTATGACACGCAGCAAGCCGCTGCGAACGGCGGACTATCTCTTGCACATCGTCGAGGCCATCGACAACATTCAGAACTACACGGCCAGCCAGGATGCCGCCATCTTCAAGGCAGACCGCAAGACGCAGGAGGCGGTGATTCGCAATCTGGAGATCATTGGCGAGGTCTGCAACAGCGTGGTCAAGAACGGCCCGGCATTTGCCCAAAGCCACCCGCAGGTACCTTGGGGCTTTGCCTACGAGATGCGCAACGCGTTGGCACACGGTTACTTCACGGTGGACCTGGATATTGTGTGGACCACGGCAGCCACCCCGCAAGCTGGACGATCCTGAAGCACCTCAAAGGATTGAAATTTTGGGCAACGTGCCTCCAGGCACCGGCAACTCCAGACGCTCCCACTGCTGCAGCAACTTCGCCTGCCGCTGCAGGTAGTCCGTGGGCATGGCCTGCGATCCCAACGTGGACACACGCCCGGCATATTCGCCCAGCAGCCAGATCTGGCGCACCGCCACAAAGGGCGCGATGGCCGCCAGATCAGCCTGTGCAACTGCGCGCGCCTCGCTGTAGGCAGAGAAGAAGTGGCCCAAGCGTGCAATGGCCTTCTCGCTCCACACGCCATCCACCGTGCGCGGGTGCAACACCCACGGGTAGACGGCAAGTTCAAAGGCCAGGTAGCCGGGGCCGGTGTCGTCGAAGTCAAAAAACACGGCCTCGCGTTCACCGGTTTCGCGCAGGGCAATGAAGTTGTTGTCGCCATGCGCGTCGCCATGGCAGAGCACCTGCGTCAAATCACCGAACGACAGGATGCGGTCGTGCAGACGCTGGCCCAAGGCTTCAAACTGCGGGCGCAGTTCAGTGGTCATGGTGGCTGCGCGAAGCAGTTGCTGCAGCGGGCGCAGCAGCAAATGATCCAGATCCAGCGTGTAGTGGCGGGCGTTGCTCTGCAGGCTTTCGGCTGCTGCGTGCAATCGTGCCAGCCCACGACCAAAGGCCTGGATGTTGTCGGGCACATCGCTGGTGGGCTCGCCTTTCAGGTGCTCGAACAGCATGAGCGCGCGCTCGCCTTCGGGCATCTTCACGCGCAGTGCCACCTCGCCCGAGCTGGTGGGCAGGCTGTTCGCGACAGCGCAACCGTGAGTGCTCAGGTGCTGCAGCACATCGGCCTCAAACTGCAGCATGGGCTCGCCGCGCGGGCGCTCGGCACTCAGCCTGGCCACCACGCTGCGACCGTTGGCCAGGTTGAGGCGGTACACGTGATTGAAGCTGCGCCGCAGGAATTCACTGGTCACCACCTCGCCCAGCGCGTAGTTCGCCTGGACCACGTTGGCAATGGCCGCCGCTGTGGGTGTCGACTGCGCAATCTCCATGTCCATGACCGTGCCCTGGTAAGAAAAGAGCGCGATTGTAGAGAAGGAACCCCAGTGTCCGCCGCCAGGAGGGACGCCACCAAGAGGCATGGTTGCTGGCTCGCGCTTGATATTTCGCAATGGGCATCGATCACCTGAGGGCCATCCTGCAAATTTCCATCTTTCAGGAGCACATCATGAAACTGACCCTTGTGGCTACCTTAGCCGTGTTGTTCATTGCCTTGCCCGTAGCGGCCCAGCCATTCGCGCGTCCCATGGGCCCCGGCAGCATGCCCACGTTTGCCGACTTCGATGGCGACGGCGACGGACGCATCACCGAACAGGAGTTCGTCGACGCCCGCAGCCAGCGCATCACCGAGCGCGCCACCGAAGGCCGCGCCATGCGCGGTTTGAGCGAGGCAGGAGATTTCAAGGACATCGACACGAACGGCGACGGCAACCTCAGTCGCGAAGAGCTTGACGCCTACCTGAGCCGCCATGGCCAGAACCGCCGGGCGCAGTCAGCCCTCTGAGTGTTGGTGGCAACGCGTGAGGAGGGGCCATCCTCGACCCATTCAGCATCACCATGCCAAGCTTGCATCACAAGCATGCACACCTGGCATAAGGCCACCGAGGGGTTGAATCAACACCCTAGAATCGCGGCCCACCATGAACCCAAGCCTCGATTTGCCGGCCCTGCTGGCCGATATTCACCGCGACACCCAGGCCATGTTTGGTCGGGGCAGAGTGGCCGACTACATTCCGGCCCTGGCCAGCGTGAACCCGTGCCAGTTCGGCATGACGATCACCACGGTCGACGGCCAGAGCCACAGCGTGGGCGACGCACATGTACCGTTTTCGCTGCAAAGCATCACCAAGCTGTTCACCTTTGTGCTGGCGCTCAAGGTAGAGGGAGACGCGCTCTGGCAGCGCGTGGGGCGCGAACCCTCGGGCGCGGCGTTCAATTCCATCGTGCAGCTGGAGACCGAAAGCGGCAGGCCGCGCAATCCGTTCATCAACGCGGGCGCTCTGGTCATCACCGACATCCTCACCACCCGCTACGCGCAGCTGGACTACGCGTTGCTGGGGGCACTGCGACGCCTGGCAGATGAGCCCAACCTGTACTGGAACGACCATGTGGCCCGCAGCGAACGCGAAACGGCGCACCGCAACATGGCCATGGCCTATTTCATGAAGAGCCACGGCAACTTCCACAACCAGCCCGAAGCGGTGCTGGACAACTACTGCCGCCAGTGCGCCACCGAAATGACCTGCGCCCAATTGGCCCGGGCCACCCTTTTTCTGGCGGCCGAGGGGCGCGCCCTCAGCCACACCGACCCGGCCGATGAGCCGTTCCTCAGCGCCGATCAGGCACGCCGGGTGAATGCCTTGCTGTTGACCTGCGGGGCCTACGACGCGGCGGGCGACTTTGCCTACCGCATTGGTCTTCCTGTCAAGACCGGCGTGGGCGGCGGCATCGTGGCCATCGTGCCAGGCGTGGCCGCGGTGGCAGTGTGGTCGCCGGAGCTCGACACCAAGGGCAATTCGGTGGCTGGCGCATTTGCGCTGGAACGCCTGGTGCAGGCCACTGGCTGGGGTCACACCAGCATCTGAGGCTGGCGAGTGCGCTGTCTTTGCCCCAGCGGGTTTCTCAAACTGGCCAACCGCCAGGAGTCAAAAAACGGTGTTGACAGGCCCTATTCCTGCCACTGGACCACGGGCCCGAGCTTGCGTTCGGCCATGAACATGGCTTCCCGGACGCTCAATGCCATCCCTCCGTCATGCCAGGCGCCATTCACCCCCGGCGAGTGGTAGCGGATGTAGTAACACTCGGTGGGCTTGTCCTCTGCGAGTTCAGGCGGATCGTCGGGGTCGTGCGTGCCGAGCAGGATGTGGTGGCGCACGATGCGGACCGAACAGGCTGTGACGCCCCCAGAGAACCAATGGCCTTGCTTGACGGCGGGTAGCTGGTCAACTTCGCTCATCTTGTGTGTCCTGGCAGACGGAACGCTGCCCCTGATTCATGCTATGCCGCCGGCCGGGCAGGCCACAATGCGGGCAACCCTGATTCGCACCCGTTTTTGATGAGTTTTTTCACAGCTGGTGATCAGTGGAAGCGGTCTTCGTGCCAAAAATCGCACCTCAGTCGCAGGCCGGCGTGTCGAAACTTCACCACCCTGTTCGTCGTGTGAAGGTAGGCGGCAATTGACGCCCACGCTCCATTCTGAACGTCCCCTTTGCCCTTTGAAAGGCGCCCTCATGTCTGCGAACACCACTTCCCCCGCCACCGGCACCGTCACCCTGCACCGCGTCTTCTGCGCGCCTCCGGACCGGGTGTACCGCGCCTTCCTGGACCCGGACGCCATGGCCAAGTGGCTGCCGCCGCATGGCTTTACTGGCCGGGTGCTGGAGATGAATGCACGCGTGGGCGGCAGCTACCGCATGCGGTTCACCAACATGGGCAATGGCCAATCGCACGCCTTCGGTGGCAAGTACCTGGAACTGGTGCCGGGTGAGCGCATCGTGCACACCGACAGCTTCGACGACCCGAACCTACCGGGTGAGATGCGCACCACGATCACGTTCAAGGCCGTGTCCGTGGGCACGGAAATGACTGTGGTGCAGGAAGGCATTCCCGCCGTGATTCCCGCTGAAGCCTGCCATGTGGGTTGGCAACAATCGCTGCAGTTGCTGGGGTTCCTGATCGAGGCGGAAATCCCGGGGTGAATGGTGCAGCGCGGGCGGGGTCGATGCCTACGCTTCAGGCTGCGCTCGTCTCAGGCAGTTTGGCGATCACCTTGATCTCGAACTGGAAGCCGTAGAGCCAGGTCACGCCGATGCCGGTGAGCGTGGGATAAGGCGCTTCGCCCCAGTGCTTCAAGCCTTCGCTCCAGAGCTGCTCGAAGTGGGTTTCGGGATCCACCATGAACACGGTCACATCGACCACATCCTTGAAGGTGCAGCCGGCCGCCTCAAGGACGGCGTTCAGGTTCTCGAATGCGCGCCTGACCTGGGCTGTCGGCTCGGGCTCGGGCGATCCGTCTGGCCGACTGCCGACCTGCCCGGAAACAAAGAGGAAGCCGTTAGAGCGGATCGCGGGCGAATAGCGGTTTTTTTCGTACAAGGCCTGGCGGCCGGCGGGAAAGACAACGTCGCGTGTAGACATGAAGACTCTCTGGAGTGAAGGGATGGGAGGACTGCGGATATATGGACTCTAGGCGTCCCGGTTCGCCAGATAAACGGGCAGGACGCACAATCACTGTTTGGATATTCCAAACAATCTCCCGGGCGTGCCGGGGGGCGCAGCAGGAGCAGAGATGGACCGGTTCGATGCGTTGCAGGCCTTCGCCCGCGTGGTGGAAGCCGGCAGCTTCACCAAGGCGGCGCAGACGCTGCACATGAGCAAGACCACGGTGACGCAACTGGTGCAGCAGCTGGAGGCGCGGCTGCGCGTGAAGCTGCTGAACCGCACCACGCGGCAGGTGAAGGTCACCGCAGATGGCGCCGCCTACTACGAGCGCGTGGTGCGCGTGCTGGCCGACCTGGAAGACGCCGACACCGGCCTCTCCAGCGCGTCCACCACGCCCAAGGGCAGGCTGCGGGTGGATGTGCCCAGCCCGTTTGCCCGCATGGTCATGTTGCCGGCCTTGCCCGCGTTTCACCTGCGCTACCCGGACATCCAGCTCGACATGGGGGTGAGCGACCGCATGGTGAACCTGATCGGCGACAACGTGGACTGCGTGCTGCGCGGCGGCGAGATCACAGACCCCTCGCTGGTGGCCCGCCGCGTGGGCGACTTGCCCATCGGCGTGTATGCGGCGCCCGGGTATCTGGCGCGGGCCGGCCAGCCGCTGCACCCCCGTGATCTGGTCGACACCCACCACCGTGTCGTGGGTTTTCTGAGCACGCGCAGCGGCAAGACGCTCCCCATCCGCATGCGACACGGCGCCGCTGAACAGATTGAGGTACAAGGCCGGTATGTGGTGGCGGTGGACGATGGCAATGCCTACCTCGCCGCCGGTCTGGTGGGCATGGGCATTCTCGCGATGCCGCAATACATGACCGCAGAACACGTGGCCCGTGGCGAACTCGTGCCCTTGTTCGAGGGCTGGCAATGCGACACCATGCCGATGCACGTGGCCTACCCACCGAACCGGCACGTGAGCGCCAAGCTGCGCGTGTTCATTGACTGGGTGATTGAACTGATGGCCATTCACGCACCCATGCCGAATCAACACACACCAGCATGAGTCGCCATCACAACGTCTACGTCGTCGAGCTGTCCCGGGACGTGCTGCTGGAGCACAAGTTCAGGAAAAACAACCCGGACTACGTGAGTGGAAAGCCCTGCGTGTATGTGGGCATGACCGGACTGGACCCGGACGTTCGTTTTGACAAGCACAAGGCCGGCATTCAGGCCAATGCCTACGTGCAGAAATACGGCCTTCGCCTGCTACCGGACCTGTACGAGGGCTTCAACCCCATGCGCTACGAAGACGCCGTGGACAAGGAGATCGAGATCGGCATCGACCTGCGCTCGGCCGGTTTTGGTGTGTGGCAGGCCTGAAAACCCAGCCCCCAGCATCATCCCGAAACGCCCAGCCACTCAGCCCCGGTAGGCCCCAGGTACCAGGCTTTCCAGCGCGTGAGGCCCAATGGCCGCGCGAATCAGGCGCAGCGTGGGATGGCCTGTGGCGGCGGTCATGCGGCGTACCTGCCGGTTGCGGCCTTCCGTGATCACGAGCTCGATCCAGCTGGTGGGTATGGCCTGGCGAAAGCGCACCGGTGGATCGCGCTCCCAGAGCGAGGCTGGTTCCGGTATCGCGCGTGCACGGGCCGGCCGGGTGAGTCCATCGCTCAGTTGAACGCCCTGGCGCAACGCCATCAGCGCGTCGTCGTCTGGCGTGCCCTCCACCTGCACCCAGTAGGTTTTTTCCATTTTGTGGCGTGGGTGGCTGATGCGGGCTTGCAGCTGACCGTCGTTGGTCAACAGCAGCAGTCCTTCACTGTCGGCATCCAGCCTGCCGGCCACGTACACGCCAGGGACGTCAATGAAGTCCTTGAGCCCGCGCCAACGGCCTTCGGGGGTGAACTGACTCAGCACGCCATAAGGTTTGTTGAAACAGATCAAGCGGGTGGCGCGCGGTGCGCCAGGGTTCGTTGCCATGGTGGTCAGCTTAGCATCGGCAAGAGGCGTCGTAGGAACTGTCCTACACCCTTTCGACCTCGCGGCCGATGACACAGTGGCGCGCCGTCTGCGAGCATGGTCCCAGACATTACCGCTTGCACCAGCCAGTTGGCACCACCCCGGAGGATTCCCCATGGACACCACGACCCATCGAACCTTGAACGATCTGTTCGAACAACTGGGGCTGCCTTCGTCAGACGCCGACATCCGCCAGTTCGTTGCGCGCCATGGGCCTTTGCCCGCTGAACAAGCCCTCACGGAAGCGCCGATCTGGTCCGACGCCCAACTGGCTTTTTTAACCGAAGCATGGCGGGCCGACGATGGGGACTGGGCACTCCCATTCGACGAACTCAATGTGATGTTGCATGACCATCCGGACGTGGATGACATGCCCAACGCCAACCCGTCGTGATGCGCATCTGCGCATGGCCATCAACTCATGAGTCAGGCGGAAGTTCGCTCCACCCAGGCCGGGCCACAGGCACTCATGCGCACCATTTGGCGCGTGGTGGTGGATGCGGTGGGCAGCTTCTTTCGACATGACTCACCCGCGGCCGGTGCCGCCCTCGCCTTCTACACCCTGTTTTCTCTGGCTCCCATGTTGATGGTTGCCATCGCCGTGGCGGGCCTGGTCTTTGGTGCAGAAGCGGCACGCGGTGAGTTGTTCAGCCAGATCGAAGGGCTCATTGGCACGCAGGGTGCCACGGCGGTGCAGGGGCTGCTGGCCAATGTGGAGCAGAAGGACCAGGGGGGATGGGGCGCGATGGTGGGCGTGGGCCTACTGCTGTTTGGTGCCACCACCGTGTTTGCCCAACTCAGGGCATCGCTCGACACGCTGTGGCACGACACGGACTGGTACCGCGAATCCGACGCAAAGGTGCCGTGGTGGAGCTTGCTGCAGGCCCGCCTGACCGCGTTCGGCACCATCCTGGCCATCGGGTTCCTGCTGCTGGTGTCGCTGGCGCTGGACGCGGCGCTCACGGCCTTGGAGCCGATCTGGCAAGCGCACCTGATCGGCTGGCCCACCGTGATGCGTGTGCTGGCGCTGGTGATTTCCACGCTCCTGTCGGCCGCCCTTTTCGCTGTGCTCTTGCGATTTCTTCCGAGCGTGAGTGTGGCCTGGCGACACGTCTGGATTGGCGCCGCCATCACGGCGGCCTTGTTTGCGTTGAGCCGGTGGGCCATTGGCTGGTACATCGGCACCACGGCCGTGGACGGGGGCTACGGCGCCGCCAGCTCACTGGTGGCCGTGCTGGTGTGGGTGTACGTCTCGGCCCAGATCTTCCTGTTCGGCGCAGAGATCACGCGAGCGGTGGCGGTTCACGAACACCGCGCACTGAACGCCTGAGTGGCGCCAGCCGGTTCGTACGGTGCGGGCGATGCTGACATACCAAGCCGCTTCAGTGCGTGGTACCCGCCCGCACGCCCACTGCAGCCCCAGGCTTGCCCTGAACCGCAACCGCGCAACGCAGCGCCAGACGCAAGCCTTTGACAACGTCTTCCAGTACCATGTGCGGTGTGCCTTGCTCTGGCAACCAGGGCACGTGCACGAAGCCGCCTCTCGTGCGCCGCAGCAGGCGGTTGTTGGCGAGCATGTGCATCAGCCCGTAGAACACGTGGTTGCAGACGAAGGTGCCTGCCGTCTGCGACACCTCGGCGGCGAGGCCTTCGGACTGCAGCGCCACCAGCATGTCCTTGATGGGCAGGGTGCTGAAGTAAGCCACTGGTGCTCCATGCACCACCGGTGTGTCCACAGGCTGGGCGCCAGCGTTGTCTGCGATGGGTGCATCGTCCACGTTGATGGCCACGCGCTCCAGTGAGATGGCCCTGCGCCCACCGGCCTGCCCCACGCAGACCACCAACGCGGGCCGGTGCTGTCGAAGCAGCGCGTACAGGCTTTTCAGCGACTCGCCATACACGGTGGGCAGGCGCGCAGCAACCACCTTGTGCCCCAGGATCTGACGCCCGCCCAGCGCCTTCACGGCCAGCCAGCTGGGGTTGAGGTCTGCGCCCCCAAACGCGTCGAACCCGGTGAGCAGAATGGTTGGTTTGCGTTGTTGGACCAGAGGGGGAGCGGGCTGGCGTGTGGACATGGCGCCAATGTAACGCAGGCCCCGAAAACCTGAAGCCAGGCTGAATGCGGCAATGGCCTGGGCGCTCAGGCCTCGCCCGCGCCAGCCTGTGACCGCTTGCGCTGCACGATCTCGTGGACAAACTCCAGCTTGTTCAGCACCGGCGTGGTCAGCGCAAACGGGTAGGCATCTTCCTGGCCCAGGCTGCGGTTGAGGCTGTTGAGCACCAGTGAAACGCCCATGCCCTGATTGAGCAATTCGACAAGGCCTGCCGCGGGAGGCGACGCGGCATCTTGCGTGGCAGCGAGCCCGGCCATGGCCTCGTAGGGGTCAAGGCATTGCACAGCAAAGGGGCCCTCCGGGCTCTTCAGCGTGAACGCCATCTGGTAGTTGGCTGCGGTTTCCAGCAGGTCCATGAGGTGCAAATAGTGGGCCCAGGTCTCGGCCCAGTCTTCCCAGGGGTGCGAGGTGGCGTAGCTGCTCACAAAGGCGCTTTGCCAGTCGGCCCTGGGCTGCTGGTAGTGCTGCTGAAGCGCCTGCGCATAGTCGAGTGTCTCGTCGCCAAAGACTTCCCGGAAGTCGTTCAGCGCCTGTGGGTCATCCTGGAAAAACTGATCCCAGAAGTAATGCCCGACCTCGTGTCGAAGATGGCCGAGCAGCGTGCGGTAGGGCTCGTGCAGATCGATGCGGCGACGGATGCGTTCGGCGTCGTCTGCCTCGGCGATGTTGATGGTGATGAGCCCGTCGTCGTGGCCTGTCATGACGGGAGGTTCACCCGGTATGTCTTCCAGAAATTCGTACACCGGCGTTCGCACGCCGGGACCGCCTGACACGCCCTCCTCCAGCCCGAGCTTGGCGAGTGTGTAGAACAGGCGTCGCTTGGCGTGTTCGATGGTGGCCCAACGCTGCAGGTTGCCGGGCATGTCGAGGTTGGGAATGATGCGGGTCTGGCGGCACGACACGCAGTAGGCATCCGGGTCGTCGTCTGCAACAAGAAAGTTGCAGGCCTGGTGGTCGGTGTGGTTGCGGCAGAAACGGAATGTGCCAGACGGCAGTGATTGCTCAGACTCAGGGTCACCCGCCACCTGCCAGCGGCTCGGCCCATCGGCCGCTTGCGCATCGTCGTCTTCTGCCTGCTCTGGTACGGGCGCGACGGCAAGCAAGGTGAGCGACCGGGGTTCGAACCCGAGGGCGTGCTGACAATTCAGGCAGACAAGATCGTTGAAAAAGACCAGGCTGCGGCAATGGGAGCATTGAAAGGTTTTCATCGGCGGGCGATGCGCTGACGAAGGTCCACGAGTTTCGCTTGTAGCCGGCGGTGGTTGTCCGGCCCGGTGCGCAGCAGCATCTTTCGCCCCGCCGACAGGGACTGCAGCGCCGGGTCGGCAAACTCGTAGCGCGTCCACGGGCGTGTGGATGGCACCTCGCCCTTCACCTCCAGCAGCGTGACGGCCAGTGGCCCGGATTGCACCGGCGTGGCAATCAGATGGTCGAGCACCTGCACCACGCGGTCGTTGAAGTAACGACCCGGAAAGCCCAGCTCTTCATAGGCCTGCTGAAACAGGGGGTAGAGGCTGCGGTACACCGCCACGGCCTGGGCCGTGTCCACGGATTCCACCATGCGCACGATGGGCACGTAACGCTGGCTGTTGTCGGGGTGAATGGTTTCTGCAACACCCCCCTCCTCCTTCAGCGTCATGAAACGCCGAGGCGAGGGATTGACGGGCCAGACCGCCGACGGTGCCGTTTGTCGAGGCAGGTTGTCCACGGTGGCCACCACGCGCCTGACGAATCCGTCGAGCTGCAGGAAGGTGAGCACGTTCTGCTGGCCGATCAGGCCAGAGAGCCGTCCGCTGACATGATCGTCAGACTCGTCGAGCCCGGGCAGGGCAACGGCTTCGCTCTCGGTCTCTACCGCCATCTCTTCCACCGGGTGCTCGATGCCGGCGGGCGCATCTGCCGCAGGAGGGGCTGGTGACGGCGCTTCTGCAGCAGGCTGCGACGCTGGATCGGCTGGCGCAGGTGCCTCGGCCACAGCAGGTACTTGGGTTGACTGGTAATACCGCCAGCCAAAAAAGCCCGCGAAGACCAGCACCGTGAGCGCAACAAAGGAGATGGGTAGCCAGGGTGTGGGGCGGTTCATTGCCTCGTGACCTTGTTCGAGTCAAAGAGGCTTTCCATCCTACACCGGAGCCCTTCGGCCCCGCACAGGCGGGGTTAACGCAATGTCACAACATGTCTGCCGACGCTCGCTGCGCCGCGACCACAAATGCGATCGCTGCACGCACCGCTTCCACCTGGGCCGCGATGCACTGTTCAGGCGTGGCGATGGCGCTGTCCGGGTAGACCTCCGTGGTGGTCGTGTAGCGCGCGCCGGTCACGCCGGCGCAAAGGCCGAGCGATTTGAATGGGTAACGGATCACGCCGGGCGCGACCATGGGGGAACCAATGATCTGGCCGTCGGCATCGGCCGGGGCAATGTGGGTGACCTTCTGGACCGCCGCGATGATGGCCTGCTGGAACGCCGGCTGCGGGTTCCCGGCGTCGTCCACCAGATAGAAACCGTCTGGAATGGTGCCGGGTTCAAACGGCAGGCCATCGCGTGCAGCCAGCGCCGGACGGTATTCGGACTCGTCGGTGTCGGTGGTCTCGTGCAGGTCGATGTGGGCGGTGAAGCGCTCCGCAAGGGAGGCGATCAACTGCATGAGCGCAACGGACTCCTGCGCGGGGCTGCTCTCGCGAAACGAGCGGTTGGGATCGATGGCATCAAAGTTCCAGCGGTGGACGCGTTCGTAAGACCATGGGCTCACGCAAGGCACCACCAGCAGGTTGACCGCTTCGGAAAGCGGCTGGGCATGTTGATCGACAAACTGCAATGCGCCGTGCACGCCACTGGTCTCATACCCATGCACGCCCCCTGTGACCAGCACACAGGGCCTGGCGGCTTGCCAGTGGCGCGAACGGATCGCCATCAACGGGTAGTGTTCGTCGCCGTAGCGCACCTCCCCATAGGTCGACACATCAAAACGCGAACGCAGCGCATCGATCGCGTTGAGCACGTCGGCTGCGTAGCTGCGCTGTTTCATCTGCCGGGCGCGCCACTCGGCGAGCTCGGTGGCACCCCAGGGCTGGCCTGGGGTTCCGATGGGGTAAGAATCGGGCGTGAGGTTCATGATGTGCATCGTGGGGGGTTGCGCGACCACCTGCCACGCGATGGAGCAGGCGTCCATCGCATTATGAGCAAGGCATCTGAACCCGGGTTGGTGCTGCGTCAGACAATCAAGGGCACACTTCTCCGTCAGCGCCGCATCCATACGCCACACCAGATGGATCGAACTGCGGACCCATCCTTGCCAGGAGTCGCCATGCCCGCCAAACGCAAACCAGTCACTTCCACTGCCCCTGATGGGGATTCCGAACCCGGCCTCATCGCCAAGGCGGTGCTGTCGGTGATGGGCAAAGTGCCCAGATCGAAGGAGCAACGCAGCCAGACCCCACTGGACGACGCACGCAAACGCGCCAATGCCACCGCCGCAAAGGCCGCACTAGCGGCCGGGGCGCTGGCGCTCCCACCTGGCGTGTTGGGCTGGTTGACCATCCTGCCCGAGATGATGGGGGTCTGGAAGATGCAGAGGCAGATGGTGGCCGACATCGCCGCGCTGTATGGCAAACAGGACACGCTCACACCCGAGCAGGTGGTGTACTGCCTGTTCCAGCACACCGCTGCGCGGGGCGTGCGCGATCTGGTGGTGCGCATGGGCCAGCGCACGGTGGTGCGGCGTGCGTCGCCGCTGCTGATCCGCACCCTCTCGCGCCGCATCGGCAGCAAACTCGCGCAGCGCACCCTGGGCAGAGGCGCGGCACGCTGGGTGCCGATCGTGGGCGCGGTGGGCGTGGGGGCGTACGTCTACTACGACACCGCCCAGGTCGCGTCCACCGCCATGGACCTGTTCGAGGGCGTCATTGAGGTCGAAGCCGAGGTGGTGGACAGCGACGACTGACGCAACCCCACACTTGGGGACGCTGGTTGCGCCCTGTTGCAACCAGCGCCCGGAAGCCTGCCTCATGCATGCCTAAAATCGCCCCACAACAAACACAGGGAAGGGATGGCGTGAGCACGATTTGTCAACACACACAAGGCATGCGCTTACGGCACGCGGCAGCAGGAGCGCTGCTGATGCTGGGCAGCGCATTCACTCAGGCAGGCGAACCCGCCCATTTCACGGGCACCTGGAGCGTCGCCTGGTGCGACAAGGCACGGCCCGATCAGGCATGCGGTGGCTTTACGGCTCACTTGCTGCAGCAGGGTTCCAGGCTCTGCGGTGCACACAGCGGCGCCACACCCAATCTCTCTCGACTGGACGAGGGCGGCGACCTGTCCATCGTGGGCACCGTGGTGGCTGACACCGCCGTGCTCACGATCCGCAGTGGTCGCAACGACAGCGTCCACCTGGTCACCGCTCGCCAGCACGGCGGGACACTGGACTGGCAACTGATCGACACCGTGCTCAGGTCCGACACGGACACCGAGGTCATCCCAACCAGGGAAAAGCTCACCAAGGCGGCAACGGTGACGCCTGCACAGGGCTTTGATGGCATGCAGAAGGCCTGTCTGGCCCACTGGCAAACAGGCCGCTGAGCCTGTGCGGCGCCAAAGAGCGCACGCAGCGCTGGCCAAGAGCCGGCGCGCAATCAAACAAGATCAGGGATGGATCAATGAACTTCGTGAACATGGACCGCGACACCTACGCGGCGCGCCTGCAATTGACGATTGCAGAAACCGAATCACTGCACGCCCGCGCCCAGGACGTGGGCGACGGCAAAGCCACCATCGGCTGGGGCTACACCTTCAACCGCAACGACAACCACGCCATCTGGCAGGCGTCGGGCATCAGCCTGACCGCGGCGCAGTGGCGGGATATCCGTGCGATGGATGCCGCTGCGGCGCAGGACAAGACCCGGCTGGGCCTGGCATTTGGCCGCGAGCTCGACGTGGCTGAAGCCAACCAGTTGCTGGTCGCGTCTGCGGACACCTACGCCACCCATGCCGATGCGCTGGGCATGCCCGATTCGCGCGAGCGGCTGGCATTGATCTCGGTCACCTACAACCGAGGCGTGGGCGCCATGCGCGGGCACGCGTTGCTGGATGCGATTGGCAATGGCGATCGCGCCGAAGCCTGGTACCAGCTTCGCTACAACTGCTGGGGCTCGAACACGCAGTACGAAGCGGGCCTGCGCAAGCGTCGTCTCGTCGAGGCACAGGTGTTGGGACTCTACGATGACCCGGCCAATGTGGCGCCGGAAGAAGCACGTTCGGTGTTCCGCATGGTGACGCAGCACCGCGATGTCATTGAGACAGTGGAAAGGCGGTTTGGTGAAACGCTGGGTGGTCAGCCTGGCCTGCGCGACCTGCGGGCCTTGGCCAACCGTGACTACCCGGGCGTGACCGGCACGTTTGGTCAGGTGCCCACGTTGCGCGAATCGCTGGAGCCCGCCAGGCTGGCGCTGCTGGCACAACTGCGCGGGGACCACCCACACCTGGCCGAGGCCTTGGCGGATGATCGCATCGACATCGCGTCGATCCATGTGGATCCAGGACCAGATCGGCGCATCGTCAACACCGTCTTGCAGGGCGGTCAGGGCATGGATGTGTTCCTGCTCCAAGATGGCGCCGTGCTGCGCGATACCGATGGCCAGGGCATGCTGTTCTGGAACGGGCGCGCCCTCACCGGCAGCACAGACGCAGGCCTGGCCTTCCGCATGCAAGACGGTGAGCTTTCTGTCACCGACGAGCGCGGCCAGTCGGTGCGCGTGGAAAACTACACCGGCGGTCTGGGCTTGCACCTTCCGCTCCTGATGGAGCCGCGCGGGAGGGAGGATGCACAGGCCGCCCCGGCGCAACCGCCATCGCCCTGGTTGGCGCAAATGGCCCAGCCACTGAGCGCAGCGGGCTATTCACTGCATGAACAGCAGCGCATCGCCAGCGCGTGGGAACAACATCTCGCGCGGCACGCCCACTTGGGCGCATCTGACCAAGTGCTCTTCAGCCACGACGGCGAGTCGATTGCGGCTTTGCACGGGCACGTTCTGTCAGAAATGCAGATCCGGGACGCGCTTGCGGTGCAGGACGCGCCCATCCGCCAAACGCACCACGGTGAACAGACGAACATCAACGAATTCGTCAACCCACCCGCGCAGCGGCGCCTGGCCTGAGTCGGGCGCTTCAGGGACAATCGCCCTTGCCCTCGGCTCATACCTCACCCAACCCCATGCCCATCACCACACCGGAATCGCTGCGAGCGCTGTACAACCCGATCGGTGAGCGCTCGCGCAAGAAGGAATTGCCCCGACTGGATGAACACATCACGCGCTTTGTGCGCCTGTCTCCGTTGGTGGTGATCAGCAGCAGCGATGCCAACAGTGGTGCACATGATGCGTCGCCACGGGGTGGCGCGCCGGGCTTTGTGAAAGTACTCGACGCGCACACCCTGCTGCTGCCAGACGCGCCTGGCAACAACCGCCTCGACACCCTAGAGAACATCGTCAGCCACGGCGCAAGTGGCGCGCCGGTGGGCCTGCTGTTCCTGGTGCCGGGGGTGGACGAGACCTTGCGCATCAACGGCCGCGCCTGGCTCAGCACCGACGAAGCCGACCTTCGACAAGCTGCCGAAGCGCACCGCCTGCCCAAGCTGGTGGTGCGGGTGTCGGTACAGAGCTGCTACCTGCACTGCGCCAAGGCGCTGATGCGTTCGCAGCTTTGGGACGCCTCCAGGCAGGTCGAACGCTCTGCCCTGCCCAGCATGGGTGAAATGATGCGCGACCAGATCCGCGCGTTCCATGGCGAGGAGACCGTGGCCGAATCGCAGGCGCAGATGCTGGAACGCTACCGGCAAACGCTTTAGATCAGACTACAACAGGCTGTGCCATCAGCTCCCGCAAACACTGGTGCGCAGGGCTGTCCCTGTCCAGCGGCAGATTGCGTTTGACGCTGAGGTAGTGCGCGCCAAACACCCCCAGCCAGGCGGCCAGCAACTGGGCTGTGTGCTCTTCACCCGCCAGCAGCAGGCACAACGCAGCCACTTCGGAGGTGCAGAAGTGGTGATCGTGCGCCGAGCGGCGCAGGCGGTAGGTCGAGATGTGTTCCGGGTGCAGGCTGAGCACCGGCAAGGCGTCGAGGTAGGGGCTCTTGCGAAACATTTTTCTCGCCTCCGCCCAGGTGCCGTCGAGCAAAACGAACAGCGGCCTTCTGACCGGCTCTGCGCAGGCCTCGCCAGGTGAAGGCAATCGATCGAGCACCACCCGTCCCGGGGCCACGAACTCGCCCGGGAACACCACATAGGGCTGCCATTGCGGATCCGTCAGCAATGCCGTCAGCTCAGGGTCCACCGCCGTGCGCGACCAGCCAAAGGCATACGTATCGGCCACCAGGTCGGCCACCAGCCAGCCGGTGTTGCTTGGCTTGAGCGCCTCGATGTCGCCCATGATCAGACACACGCCCGCGCGCGTTGGCCCGGCAACAGGACGAAGATCGCAAATGCAATGGCTGGCGATCAAACGGCAGCCGCCACAGCGCCCGGCTCCAGAACCTCGGGCCACATAGGGCTTGCTGCTGGCGGCCAGGCGCGCACTGCGCAAGCGGGAAACGGCGTGACCCAGGTCGACCAAATCGGACGAAGAAGAAAGAAGCTGCATGCAGGCAATGTATGCGAGGCCAGCCACGAACGGTGTTCAGGGCCGCAGCTTTTCGCGCGCAGCCACGAGCAGACTCGCCAACAGCAGGGTACCGCCCGTGAGCTGGATGCCACTGAGGGTGCGGCCGTAGACCAGGGCGTCGAACACAATGGCGCTGGCCGGGTACACGAACTGCAGCAAGGCCATCCGCCCGGCGGGAAGGCGCGATACGCCGGTGTACAACAACACGTAGGCCAATCCGGTGTGCACCACGCCCATGCCCACCAGCCAGCCCCAGGCCGGGCCGGGTGCGGGCCATCCCTGCATGAAAGGCCACCAGGCGAGTGCGACCGTGCCAGCCACGCACTGCCACCAGGCCATGACCAATGGGCTTGCGCCATGGGCCCGGCGCAACAGCAGCGGCGCCAGGGCGTAAGCGAGGGCGGCGCCCAGCGCCAGGGCCAAGCCGCGCAGATCCATGGATCCGGCATTCTGAGAGCCCAGCACCTGATCCAGAACGCCCGTGGCCAGCCCGAGTCCCGCCAGTGCAACCAGCGCCACGCTCCACTGCCGGCGGCTCACGCGCTCGCCCAGCCAGACCGAGCCGATCACCATGATCAGAAAGGGCTGCACATGCACCACCAGCGTGGCCACCGACATGGAGGTTCGTGGCACCGCTTCAAAAAACAGGACCCAGCTGAGCACCATGAGCAAGCCGCCCGAGATGGCCAGCGCGGCGTCGCGACGGCTCAGGCGCAACTCAGACCAGCGGCTCGAAACAGCGAACCAGAGCGTGAGTGCCAGCAGGCCAAAGAAGCAGCGGAACCACACCGCCGTGAGGGCCGGCTGGCCAGCCTCTTCAATGAAGACGCCGAGCGTACCCAGCAGCAGACCACCACCCACCATGAACCACTGGCCCGGTCGATGGGGCGCCAGGTCTTGGCGGTACAAGGGCGCACGGACCTCTCCAGTTGGCATGGATCGGCGCAGAGCCGACGACTCGTCTTGCAATGTCATGTCCACATGGTCACAGGTGGAACGCCGATTCCAAAGCGGATAATTCGGATCCTGATCATTCGAAAAACGAATTCAAAGGATGCATCCAATGGCACGCACCGATCTGCAGGTGGACTGGCTTCGAGCTTTTGTGGCGGTGGTCGACAGCGGATCACTTTCTGCAGCGGCCCCGCAGGTGCACCGTTCGCAGTCCGCGGTCAGCATGCAATTGCTCAAACTGGAAGAGGCCGTGGGTGGTGCGGTGCTGCGCCGCGGGCCGCGCCACCTGAGTCTGACGCCACTGGGCACGGAATTGCTGGGCCATGCACGGCGCCTGCTTGCGTTGCACGCAGAGGCCGTGGCTGCACTCGCCGGGCCCACGCTCTCAGGCCAGGTGAGGCTGGGTGTGCCCGATGACTACGCCGCTACCTACCTCACGCCGGTGCTGCGCAGCTACGCCGCACGCCACGCAGCGGTGGAAATCGTGCTCGACTGCGAGCAGTCCACTTCTCTGATTCCCAAGGTGCAGCGTGGCGAGCTCGACCTGGCGCTGGTGTCGCGTGACCACGCCCGCCGTGGCACCCTTCTGTTCCAGGAACCGCTGGTCTGGGTGGGCTCACCGCAGTTCGAGGTCTGGCGCCAGACACCTTTGCCGATTGCCGTCTACGAGCCCACCAGCCTGGCGCGCCAGTCCACCATCGCCGCACTCACTGCACAGGCGCGTGCCTACCGGGTGGTCTACAACAGCTCCAGCCTGCCAGGGCAATTGGCTGCGGTGGAAAGCGGCCTGGCGATTGCCGTGCTCACACGCTGCAGCGCCCCACCCCACCTGTTGATTCTGGGCGAACGCCAAGGCCTGCCACCGCTGGGCCACATGGATGTGGCGGTCTATCGCAGCAAGGCTTCCCGAGCCAATCCTGCGGTGTCGGCTCTTTTTGAGCAGGTGCTGCAGACTTTGCAAAAGGCGGGCTGAAAGACGGTAGATCTCTGTCGGCAGGCATGCCATCATCTCGCCCATGAACGACAGCGCCACCCCCACCACCATCATCCACGGGTACCACGCCCACGTGTATTTCAACGCCGAGACCCTTGCGCAAGCACGCGCGCTGTGTGAGGCCGCTGCGGCCCTGTTTCCGTTGAAGATGGGGCGGGTCCACGAAAAGCCGGTCGGACCACACCCTGACTGGAGCTGCCAACTGGCGTTCAAGGCAGCGCTGTTTGCCGATGTGATTCCCTGGCTGACACTGAACCGCAAAGGCCTGGTGGTGTTCATTCATCCGATCACCGGCAACGACCTGGTCGACCACCGCGACCGCGCCCTGTGGATGGGGGCCGTCAGACCGCTCGACCTGAGCGTGTTGCCCGAACACTCTGAAACCTACGACCTGTAGGCGGCCCCGGGGCGCATCAGACGAGGCGGTCAAAACCCGCGTCTGCTCTCACTTACAGAGCACCGTAATGAGCCACGTCGATCGAAAATGACCGAAATGTAATTTTCGTGAAATGGCCCTGACACACGCTGTAACTACTCTCAAGCAGTCCTCTCGCACGGTGCAAGGGGAAGGGCCCACAGGCCCACATTCAATCCTTTGGAGTACTCAGCATGAAAAAGAGCATCGTCGCTCTGGCCGCCCTGGCCTCTTTGACCGCCGCCGGCACCGCCGCCGCGCAATCCAGCGTGACCCTTTACGGACGCATGGACGCCTCGATTGGTTCCGAGCGCGTGGACGACGTGAGCACCACCAAGCTCTACAGCGGCAACCTGACCACCAGCCGCCTGGGCTTCCGTGGTTCGGAAGATCTGGGCGGTGGCCTCAAGGCCAACTTCCAGCTTGAGGCAGCGCTCACCGTGGACGATGGCACCGCTGGCAGCCTGAAATTCAATCGGGCATCGTGGGTCGGTCTGAGTGGCGGCTTCGGTGCGGTGCGCGCCGGTCTGCTGGACAGCGCCTACAAAGACATCTACGACATGGGCAACAGCAACAACGTGTTTGACTCTGCCTTCACCCCCACCAACATTGCCTACGCTGGCGTGGGCAACTACACCAGCCGTCCCAGCAACCACCTCCGCTACGACACCCCCAGCTTCGGTGGCTTCTCTGCCAGCGTTGGCATTGCGCTTGATGAAACCGCTGGCGTGTCCAACGACACCAACGCCATGAACCTCCGCTACCGCGCCGGTGGCCTCGACGTGGGCCTGGGCCTGCAAAAGCAGAAGAACAGCGTGGTGGCCGACGAACGCGACTACCGCGTGCTCGCTGCTGCCTACGACTTCAAGGTTGTGCGCGTTTCCGGCCAGTACCAGTTCGCCGAACAAGGCAACGGACTGGAAGACAAGGAATACGCCATTGGCGTGACCATGCCCCTGGGTGCCTTCGAACTGTCTGCCGGCTATGCCATGGGCAAGTCTGAACTGAGCGGTATCACCACGGAAGAAGGGAAGGCCTTCTCGCTGGGTGCCACGTACGCGCTGTCCAAGCGCACCAAGCTGTATGGTGGCTACCTGGATGGCGAAGTGGAAAACGGTGTGGGCACCGTCACCACCGATCGTCGTCTGTTCGCCCTCGGCGTGCGTCACGACTTCTAACCGTTCCCCGTTCCCGTTCTCCAAGGTTTTAATGCCCTCCACCTTCACGGGTGGGGGGCTTTTTTCGTCTGGACTGTGAAGAAAATGACACGGACCTGGCTCACGGCCTGAAGGGCAAACCGAACTAACATCGGCCAGTTGCGCGCATCGCGCCCTTCTTCACACGCCTGTTGACGCACACATGCCTGAATCCCCCCGCACATCCCCCGGCCCCATCAGCCTGCTGCTGAGCGCAGCGGCATTGGTCATCGTCATTGGGGGGTTGAAGATGGCCGCCCCGGTGGTGGTGCCTTTCCTGCTCGCGGCCATGTTGGCTACGGTGCTCATGCCGCCCCTGAACTGGCTCACACGCCGGCGCGTGCCGTTGCCGGTGGCCATGGTGTTGCTGTCGTTCGGTCTGGTGTTGATCTGGTTGCCGCTGGCGGCCATCCTGGGCAGCTCTTTTGACGACTTCTATGCGGCCCTGCCCGGGTACCAGGAGCGCGTTCAGGCGATGGTGATCTCGACCACCAACTGGCTGCAGGGCAAGGGCATCGACGCGGGACGTACTGCCGTGCAGGACCTGCTAAACCCGGCGGCGGCGCTCGGTTTTGTGCGGCAGATCGGTGGCGGCATCGGCACTGCGTTGGCCAATTTTTTCCTGATTTTTCTCACCGTGGTCTTCATCATGCTTGAAGCCGCCGGGTTCCCGGAAAAGGTGCGCAGGGCCCTGGGTGACCGCACCGATGTGCAAGGTTCTTTTCAGGAGTTTTCTCAGCGGCTGCAGGAGTACATGCGCATCAAGACAGTGGTGAGCCTGCTCACGGGTGGCACTATTGCCATCTGGCTGTGGCTGGTGGGCTTGGACTTTCCGTTGCTCTGGGGCGTGCTGGCGTTCCTGCTGAACTACGTGCCCAACATCGGCAGCATCATTGCGGCCGTTCCAGCCGTGCTGTTGGCCATGGTGGCACTGGACCCGACCGGTGTGGTGCTGGTGCTCACGGGCTTCGTGGTCGTCAACATGGTGTTTGGCAATGTGGTCGAACCGAAGATGATGGGCAAAGGCCTGGGCCTGTCCACGTTGGTGGTGTTCCTCTCGCTGGTGTTCTGGGGCTGGGTGCTCGGTCCGGTCGGCATGCTGTTGTCCGGCCCGCTGACCATGGCGGTCAAGATCGCTGCGGAAAGCGACGCACGCACCCGCTGGTTCGCGGTGCTGCTGGGGCCGGGACGCGAAACAGCCGAAACGCCCTCTGCTACCGGCGGGCAGCCCGCACAGGTGAGCGACGTGCTGGCCAAGCCGGACAGTGCCGCACCCACCGCAAGCAAAGACAGCACCTGACCCGAACACCCTTCTGCATCAACACCCGCACATGCGTCCCACCATGTCCATGCACACCCATTCGAAGCACCCGCTGGTGCCATTGGCATCGTTCCGCGTCAGGCTCTTGTGGGTCGCCAGCGCGGTGCTGATCGCAGGGTGCCAGACCTCACCCCACACTTCGCCGGAACCCGTTCCAGCACCTGCAGCGGCAGCAACACCTGCTCCTGCTCCTGCTCCTGCTCCGGCTCCGGTGCCTGTACCCGTGCCAGTGCCTCAACCGCTCACGGCACCCGCCACCCACGCGCCCGAGCACTGGGTCATCAACGGCCAACTCACACCTGCTGGCATGGCCCTGCGGGACAAGGGCGTGGAGCAGTTCAAGGTGCATCAGGACGCTGCGGCGTTTCAGAGCTGGTTGCCCCTGGCGGAAGCCGGCCATGCAGAGTCGCAGTTCAACGTGGCGGTGATGCTGCAAATGGGTGGAGCCGTGACGCAGGACGTGCCCGCCGCCCTGCGCTGGTTCGAGCGTGCCATCGAGGGCGGCTACGCTGGGGCGCACTGCAAGCAAGGTGATCTGCTGCTCAAGCAGCGGGACGATCCCCTCCACAGGCAGCGCGCATTTGCCGCTTACCTCAAGGGTGCCACCCTGGGTGAGGTGGACTGCATGCACAACACCGGCGCGTTCATGCTCAACGGCTACGCCGGTGCACGCGATGTGGGCGCGGGCATGCACTGGCTCACGCGCGCGGCCGAAGCCGGCAAGCTGGAGTCGCAGTTCCAGCTGGGATCGGCCCATCTGCATGGCACCTACACGCCACCCGATCACGAAAAGGCGCGGCATTGGCTGACCAAGGCCGCCGACGCGGGTCATGTCAACGCCACCCACGACCTGGCCTCCATGTGGGAAGAGGGCCTGGGCAGCGAAGCCAACCCGGCCATGGCCGCGCCGCTGTACCAGCGGGCTGCGGAAGGTGGCCAGTCGCGCAGCGCCAACAACCTGGGCCTGATGTACCGCAATGGGCGCGGCGTGCCCGTGGACCCGGCGCAAGCCGTGAACTACTTTCAACGGGCAGTCGATCTCAAGAACACCGAAGCCATGGTGAACCTGGGCGACATGCACTACCTGGGACTGGGGGTGCCGGCCGACGCGGCCCGGGCCGCCGCCCTGTACCAGCAGGCCGCTGACGCAGGCCTGCCCTGGGGCGACTGCCGCCTGGCGGCCTTGCTGCGACACGGCGAAGGGGTGGCGGCCGACCCGCAGCGCGCAGACGCCCTGCAGGCCCGCGCGCACGAGCGCCTGCCCAGCGCCAACTGCACCACGCCGCTGTCGCGCCTGTTGCGCTGAAGCCAAGAAGGAAAAAAGGGGCACGGTCGTCCGTACCCCTTTCATTCCCTGCACGCCTGGGAAGCGCGTTGTCGGGTTCAGGGAATGAAATTCAGACCCTCGGGCAGTGGCGGAACAATCGGCACCTCAAAGAACGGCCCCGGACCATCAGGATCGATGACCAGCGCACCGTTGCTGGCAAAGAACTCGGCCATCTGGATCTGCGCACCGACGGCGTAAGCCTGCCCTGCGGCGGAGCCGATGTTGGTGAGGAAGGTGTGCGGGTTCTTGCTCACCGCGTTGTTGGCCGCATAGGCCAGATCGTTGCGGAAATAGGTGGTGCGGTCCTGCAGCTCACCTGCGCGCACGATCGCGGTGCTGGTGGGGTTGGGCACCGTGGTGTCGCCCTTCGCGAACTGAATGATCACCGGCTTGGCGCGGTGGCCATGGACGGGCTGCTTGCGGATCAAAGGCGCATACGACACCGGGTTGCCTGATTGCTGGACCCATTCCGTGCGGTCCAGCACCTCGGCGATGGCCAGGGCGCCCGGCACGTCGTTGGTCACCGGTGGCAGGTCGCGCAGCGGCATGTTCTCGTTGAACACCAGGTTGAACGGAAACGGCACGCCCGGCAGCGGCGGCAGGTTGAGCAACTGCGGCTGGCGAGAAGCCAGTGCGCCCGCGGTCAGCAGGCGGAAACCGCCCAGGCGGGCCACCTCGGTGATCGACCCGCCGGGCACGTTGGGCACACCGGCCTGGATGTTGGGCTCGACCCCCAGCAGCATGGTGCCGTAGATGCCGCCGAACGACTGGCCCGCGTAGTAGATGCGCCTGGGGTTCAGGTCGGTCTGGCCGTCGCCGTCCACGTCCATGCCCACTTCAACCTGACGCACCGTCTGCACGAGGTCGATCACGGTCTGACGCAGACCATCGCGGCTGCCGATGATGTCGAACGGCGCGGCGGCATTCACACCCTCGGTGGACTCGATGTTGCCGTCGCCGTTCTGGTCGAAACCGCGGCCACCGGCGGGCAACGACACCGGCAAGCCACTGTTGCGAATCACGTTGAGGGTGCCCAGTGGTCCTCCGGCGTGGCCCACCACATTGATCGACAGTGTGGCCAGGCCACGGGACGCAAATACCGATGCGACGGTCCAGGGAGCGCCATACATGCTGTCTGTGAAGCCGTGCCCGAAGATCGCCACCGGCCAGCCACCGTTGGGGGCGGTGCCACTGGGAAGGAACAGCTGGAACACCAGCTCATGGCTGCCCTGAGGTGACGGCCTGCCGGTCAGCGAAGGCGTGGGCGGTATGTAGCGGGCCGCTGTCTGGTAGTTGGGCGACGAGAACTTGCCATAGGCCACCCGTCCCACGGCGCCGCTCACCACGTCGAGTGCCGGTGTGGGCAGGAACGAAGGCGTGAACGCCTGCACGCCGGTCTGCCGGTTGAACTGGATCGCCTGGATGTCTGACACCGGAAACACGGTGCGCACCCCGCCAGCAGCCGATGCGCCAATCTCGAAGCTGGCCGGTGCGGGATTCTTCGCCTTGATCTGGCGCATGACATTGACCAGATCGCCGGTGGTGGTCTGGGTCGTGAACAGTGAAGCAGCCACCACATTGAGACCCCTGCTTCGGCTTCGCACGGCGTTTGTGGCATCACGCAGTTCGCGCTGGTAGTCCAGGTCGCCCTGCTGAAAAGGAGCGCCCCTCGTTGCCTTGTCCTTGCCTTTGCCATGACCCTGGCCCGGCCAGCCTTGCAGGGAATCACTGATCTTGAGCTTTTTCCCGCTGGCGTCGCGCACACCGTTGGTCACCACCACCACATAGCGTGAGCGTTCGGCCAGGAGTTCGTCGGGCTCAAAAACCAGTGTCTTGCTGGCGGGGTCCCAGAGCACCTGATTGATACCGACCTTCTGACCAAAACCACGCAAGGTCAAGGTGTCGCCCAGGTTGTAGAGATACACGGTGTCGCTGGTCACGGTCGACACGTCGATGTCGCCGGTGAAAGGGATGGTGATGCGCGGCTGCGTCGAGAAGCCGTCGAGAGTGTTGATCACGTCAATGTCGGCACAGTCATTGACCCGCACCGCACAGTCGGGTTTGGGCAGGTTGACCCGGCGGAAGGTGGCGTTGGAAAAATCGAGCACCGTGAGGCGATTGCTCGGGAAGGGGCTGTGTGCGCTGTCGTAGCGCACCGAAACACCGTCGGCCAGGGCGGCCACGGGAATCCACACAAACGCCAACATGGCCGCGACCGGGCGGGCACGCAATAAGAACATGTGATGTCTCCTGGGTTGTGACCGCCTTTCAGACGGTGCTTTTTTGAGGCGGGGCGCCGGCTAGTTTTATAGAACTTCATGCTTCATAACGCCAGCGGCTCCTCGCGTATACCCTGAGCCTTGCAGGCGACTTCCGGTCGCCTTCGGGACATGTTCAATAGCCCATCCAGGGGGTTTCAGGAGGGGCCCAAGAGCGGGCTGGACGTGACATATGTCGCAGAAGTGTGGCATCTGTCGAACCATAATCCTTCGATGCCTGTTTCCGAAGTTGCGATCTGGTCGGCCATGCTGGGGGGGTTGCTGACCCTCGCAGGCCTGGCGCTGGGCGACGTGATCAACCACCGCACGGTCGCCGCTGCCCGCAACCTGATGTTCGTGGTCTTCACCGGCGCCAGTTGCGTGGTGATGACGGGCTTGCTGGAAGCTTTTTTCCCGTTTCTGCCGGGTCGGTTGATGGTCGTGCTCAAGGCCAGTCTGGGGCCCATGGCCGGCGCCATGGGTCTGTATTTCATTGGGACCTGGCTGGGCGGTGTGCGCGAAGATGCGCAGGTCCACAAAATCACGACCTGGGGCGCCAGTCTGCTGCTCTTTGCCGGCATGGCGCTGGCCCTCACGGCCACGCAGGCCGACCTCGCACATGTTCGTCCCCTGCTCATCAGTGCGGCGGTCGTGAACATGGTGCCCGTGTTGCTGGCGCTGTCGGCCGTCATGCGCGCCACTCAACTGGGCGATCCACTGGCACCCTGGATGTTGCTGGCGATTGCCTGCCTCGCCGCCATGGTCCTGGGCCACTATCTTCATGGTCTGGATGCTCCCGGGCTGGGCATGGTGTCCCAGTTGTTCACGGCGGTCATCACGGTGACCTTCTTCCTGATCGCCTCGGTGCTGGGCGTGATCCGCAACCGGCAGGCCCGTCTGCTGGCCCGGCTGTCGCGCCTGGAGCCGGGATCGGACGCCGCCACCGGTCTGCACACCGGTGCGGCGCTGATTGCCGACATGGAACACGCCTTCTGGAGAACCGCCCGCCTGCAGGGCGAGTGCACGGTGGTGTGCCTGCACCTGAACAACCTCTACGAACTCACCGAGACCGGTGGCTCCACCATCGAGCAGCAGATTCAGGTCACCGTGTCGGCCCGGATCCGCAGGGCAGCGGGATTCCGGTGCGTGGTGGGGCTCTACCACCCCCGCTGCTTCGTGGTGGTGATCTACACCGACCGCCATCAGCCTCCCGTGAACGAAACGGTGGGACGCCTTCGCAACATGGTGGGTCAGCCCATGATCGTCACGGACGGCAAGCACACACGGCAGGTGTTCAGGCCCAGTCTGGGCATGGGCGTGGTCACGGTGGACCCCACGCGCGCTGCGCCGCTGGACGTGCTCAATGACGCCGAACACAGGGCCGTGGCCGATGCGTCCGCGAATCGCCCGAGCATCGAAAACGACGTGCTGACCGCGCCCTCACCCCTGAGCTGAGGCCTCGTTTTCGGCGGTTTTCAGGACAGTCCCCGGACCACCTATTTCTGCACCGGGTTGGCGGTGAGCCAGTTGGCCGGGTAAGCGCGCAGAAACTCTCGGGCTTTCTCGGGGTGGGCGCTCAGCCATGCGTCGTAGCCCCCCTCGTTGAGCACCGCGGGCATGCGCTTTTCAGCACCGGGTTGCTGGTAGCGGTGCATCAGTGCATGGCTGTTCGCGTTCACGGTAAGCAGGCAGAAACTGACAATGGTCGTGCCATCTGCACCGCTCCAGCTTTCCCACAATCCGGCCACACCCATGGCCCGGCCGTCCACCCGGGCAATGCGCGTGGGCACGGCCTTGCCACTGCGGAAATCGTCCTCCAGAAACGACATCATCGGCACGATGCAGCGCTTTGCCGCCAGCCAGGCGCCACGAAAATTGTTGGAGGTGGTCACGGCCTCTGCACGGGCATTGACCAGCTTGGTCGAACGCAGCTTGGCGTCAGACGCCGACTTGACCCAGGTGGGCACCAGGCCGAACTGCCCGACCTCTGCCACCTTTTCGGGCTTGTCGCCCGACGGGTCTTCAGGCGGCTCTGCTGGCTCGACCCGTTTCAAGCGGATGAACACCCCGGGTTTGCGTGGCCACACGTCCTTGCCCACCGGCAACGCTGGCATGTCCACGTTGAAGGCTTCGGTGTACAGGTCGACGGAAGACAGGCTCTCGAATTGGGTGCTCATGCAGGCGATGCTATCTGATCGACCCGCACGGCCAGGCCCCTGTCAGCCAGGGCCTGGCGGGGAGACCTTCAGCGTGTAGGCAGTGGTGCCAGAGGGGCAGCGCCTGGTGCGGGAGGTGGAGATGCCATGGGAGGTTGCGCCGGTGAAGGGGTGCCGGGTCTTGCCGGTTCCATGATCGTGAGCTCGCGAATCATGCCGCCACTTTCCACCGAACCGGTGGCGGAACCTTCACCCCGCACCATGCGCTCGCAGATGGCCTGTTGATCGGCGGGCTGTCGTTTGCACCGTTCGAGGGCGTTGCGCATGAGGGTCTCCTGGGATTCACCCCCACGCCCAACGCCGCGCAAGGCTTCGGCGCGCACCGCTCCGGCTTCGCGCAGGCAGCTGGTGCGTTCATGCTGAGAGTCGCTGGCCATGCAGGCTGCGCGGTCTCTCTGGTAGGTGGCCTCGATGGACGATCGGGCGCCTGCAGCACCTGACTGCGCCCACGCCACCGAGGCCACCAGCATGGCGGCGCCCACCGCGATCACGCGCAAGCGACGGATGGAGGAAAGGTGTGAGTGGGTGGAAAGAACGTGAGTAGACATGGAAACTCCTTTTTGTTGGCCAGAAAGCACCTGGCGATGATCGCCATGTGGCCTCTCTGAATTAGCGGGGGCGCATGGCCCCACGCGATCACCATACGGCATTGTCTGTGACGCGTCGGTGCGCCAGCCCACGCTGGAGAGGGGCAATCTGCGCCCCATGCTTTCCCCATTGCCTGTGCAGTTGCAGGAACTTCATGCGATGGGCCGTTCTCTGAAAAGTTCGCCGCCGTTCAAGCCCTGGCACAAATGAAACACCACCACACATCTGCGCACAAAGGCATGGCTTCGACCCGCAGGACCTGGCTGGCGCAGGCTGTCACACTTTCCGGACTGCCCTGGCTGGCCTTGGGTGTGGCCGCGCAGACCAGCGCCGGAGCCAGGCGCAACGCCCCTCTAATGACACGCACCATCCCCTCCACCGGCGAGGCATTACCGGTGGTGGGGTTGGGCACGTGGATCACCTTCAACGTGGGCAACGACCCCGCAGCGCGGGACGCCCGAGCCGAGGTGGTGCGCGCCTTCTTCGACGCGGGCGGCGGCATGATCGACAGCTCGCCGATGTACGGGTCCTCACAGCCCACCATCGGCCACGCGCTGGCTCGCCTGGGTCAACCGGCCTCGCTGTTCTCTGCCGAAAAGGTCTGGGTGGGTGACGCCGACCGGGGCCGCGCGCAAATGGAAGCCTCGCGCGTGTTCTGGGGGGTGCCACGCTTCGATCTCATGCAGGTGCACAACCTGCTGGGCTGGCAGGCGCACCTGCCGCGCCTGTTGAACATGAAAGCGGCCGGCAACCTGCGGTACGTGGGTATCTCCACATCAGAAGGCCGGCGCCACCGGGAACTGGAAGACATCATGCGCACCGAGCCGATCGACTTCGTCCAGATCAGCTACAACCTGCTCGACCGCGAGGTGGAGCAGCGCATTCTGCCGCTGGCGCAGGAACGCGGCATCGGCGTGATCGTGAACCGGCCGTTTCGTGAAGGCGCGCTGCTGCGCCAGTTGGCCAGGCACCCCTTGCCCGGCTGGGCATCCGACATCGATTGCGACAGCTGGGCCCAGGTGGCCTTGAAGTTCATCGTCACGCACCCGGCGGTGACCTGCGCGATCCCCGCCACCCGGCAGGTGGCCCATGTGCGCCAGAACATGGGCGCCGCAACAGGCCGCATGCCCGATGCCGCCCTTCGCTCGCGCATGGCGCGCGACGTGGCGGCGCTGTGACCCGGCGTCAGTCGCAACCCGCACCCTTTGGCATCACATGAGCGAATGGTGGACCTACCGGCCATCGGACTTCCTGATGTTCGCGCCGGAGACCTACTGGCGCCAGCTCGAGCTGCACAACACCGCACTGTGGCCTTTTCAACTGCTGCCCCCTGCCATCTTGCTCGCCTGGGTGGTTGCAATGTTGCGGGGGCCGGCCCAGCGCCATGAGACCTCGCTGCGATGGGGCGTGGCGGGTCTGGCTGTGTGCTGGGGGTTCGTGGCGTGGGCCTTCCTTTGGCAACGCTACGCCGCCATCAACTGGGCAGCACAGGCGTTTGCGCTCCTCTTTGCGGCGCAGTCACTTGGCCTGCTGGGCCTGGCCGCGCGCTCGAACCTTCAGATCACCGATCAGTCCGGTCGGCGCGTGTTCGCACTCACCCTGCTGGCATGGGCCACCTTGGCGCACCCCCTGCTTGCCCTGGCATTCGGGCGCCCCCTGGCCCAGGCCGAGTTGTTCGGCACAGCGCCCGACCCCACGACGCTGGCCACGCTGGGCTGGCTGCTTCTGGCCGAGGCGCGGTCCCGCAGCGGGCGCGTGCTGCTGTGGACCTTGCAAGCGATGGTCCTGGTGTGGTGCGCCATCAGCGCCGCCACGCTCTGGACCATGGGATCCGCTCAGGGCTGGGTGCTGCTGGCGGCGACCGTGCTCACCCTGGGCGCGCTCTGGCGATGGCCGTATGCCCGCCCCAACAGGCCCTGAGCGCCTGCGGTCAAGCCAGCGACAGCTTCGCCTTCGCGCCCGCCTTGACGGGCGCCGCCACGCTGCCCATGGTGCGTGCACGCCGCAGCATGTCGCGATTGACCGGGCTGTGTGGCTTGAGTGCGAGTCGCTCGTGTGCGAGCGCTTCGGCCATGCCACGCTGACCGGCGCGCAAGGCGGCATCGGTCAGTGTCCAGTCGATGATGTCGCGCTGCGCATGGCTGCCACCAAAGCGATTGGCGATGTGCCTGCCACGAAACAGGTGCTGCACCGCGCGGTCGTGTTCGCCGCGCCAGTGCGCGACAAAGCCTTCCACCAGATCGTGGCCGATCTCCAGCGCCCAGCGCGAGACTTCGCAGGTCCCGCTGGCGTTGCGCATGGCGTCGCGCAGACGCTGCACATCCTGCTCACGCCCTGCGCCCAGGTAGGCCATGACCGCATGCCAGTCGTTGAACGGATAGAGCTTGCCATCGGCGTGTGCGTCCCAGGTCTGAGCCACCTCGGCCCAGCGCTCGCCCACATCCACCCCGGCCAGGTGCAGACGCCACAGCAGTGCCGAGGCGTCGACCAGATCCAGCGCCACGGCACTGGGCGTCTTGCGCACCACGTTGTCATAAAGCGCGAGCACCGCGGTGGTCTGACCCAGATCAAGGTAGCAAAGCGCGCCGTGCCACGCGTTGTGGACCTTGAAGAAGTTGTCATCGCCAGACCAGAACGGCTCGCGGGTGAGCATCCAGCCCACGCCGTCCTCAGCGCGTCCCTGCATTTCCATCACATGCGCCACCGCATGGTGTGCCCAGCAGTCCAGCGGCTCCCTGTCCAGCGCCTCGCGCCCGATGGCTTCGGCTCGCGCATGGTCCCCGCACTCCTCGAGGCCGAAGGCGTACATGCCCAGCACGATGGAGTGCCCTGGCATGTCGCTGCACCAATGCGGCAGCACGCGCGCCAGGCGATCACGCAGGTTGCGCGCATTGGCCCGATAGAAATCCATCAGGTGTCCGGCCTGCAGTGCCACGATGTCATAAGGGTGCTGCAGGTTGTGCTGGTCCATGGCCAGGGCGGCCTCGGTCCATTCGCCTTGCAGCACTTTCTCGATCACCGCGACGTGAGAGGTTTCGCGTTCGTTCAGCGGCATGTGCCGCAGTCTGCCCAGCGCCTCTTGCGCCATGAGCACGCAAGCGGGCTCCGTGGCCAGCGCCAGCAGATGGGCCTGGAGGATGTGGGCCATGGCAAATTGCGGGGCGGTGGTGATCGCCTGCTCCAGGCTGCCCATGGGGTCGCCCCGGTACAGCTGGAAGGCCCGCACAGCCTGTTCATATGCCTCAGTGGCGCCGGCCTGTGCACCGCTGAGCGCGTGCCCCTGACTGTCTGTGATCATGATGTCGATGCTCCTGAAATCGTTTGGAAAGTGTTGGTTAAAAGGCCCGGCCTGACTGGGCAGCGTTGCGTCCGCGGTGCCGGTGGATGTACTCTACGGACGGCCTTCCCGCCACGCCATCCCCGAAACGCCGACTTTTGTCGCCGATACGCCGCCCATGCCGGACTCGCCCCTCGCCGACCCGTTGAGCGAACTGCTGCGCGCCATGCGCCTGACAGGCGGCGTGTTTCTGGAAGCCGCTTTTTCTTCTCCCTGGTGTGTGCTCTCTCAGGTCGAACCCGGTGACTGCGTGGGCTTCCAGCCCGTGCCACGGCATTTCATCGCCTATCACTTCGTGTGCGAGGGTGAGCTGGTGCTGAAGGTCGAAGGCGAAGCCCCGATCGTTGCGCGGGGCGGCGATCTGCTGATCCTGCCGCGCAACGACGGGCATCGCATCGGCAGCGATCTGCACACCGCGCCGATCAATGCTGCGGACCTGATGCAGCCGGGTGATGGGCACCGACTTGCCCGCCTGGTGCATGGTGAGGGCGACAGAGACACTCGTTTCTTCTGCGGCTTTCTCGGCCACAACCAGCCGGACGACCCGCTGCTCCACGCCCTGCCCCGGGTGATGCGCCTTTCCGTGGCCGATGCGGCCGCCAGCCAATGGATCGAGAGTTCGCTGCGCTTCGCCTCACGCGGTTTTACGCCCGACTGCGGGGGGGGCATGTCGCCGGCCATGCTGGGCAAGATGGCCGAGCTGCTCTTTGTGGAAGCGGTGCGCCAGTACCTGCAAGACCCGCAAGCACCCGCCACTGGCTGGGTCGCCGGGCTGCGTGACCCGATGGTGAGCCGCGCACTGGCGCTGATGCACGGTCAATGCGCCCGCGCCTGGACCACCGAAGCACTGGCGCGCGAGGTTGGCCTGTCACGCTCTGCCTTTGCCGATCGCTTTTCCCACCTGCTGGGCGCACCGCCCATGCGCTACCTGGCCCGGTGGCGCATGCAGCATGCCGCGCGCCGCCTGCTGGAGTCAACCGACCCGATCGCGCGCATTGCCGGTGAAGCGGGCTACGAGTCAGAACCCGCGTTCCATCGCGCCTTCAAGCGCGAACACCAGATGACGCCGGCCAGTTGGCGCAAGGCGCACGCGACCCATCAACCACTGTGAGCGTGAGGGTGGGAACCCCATCGCCCAGCCTTACCGAATCAGTTCGGGCGTGTGCCTGCTGAGTCAAGTACATCGGCCACCTCCTCCATGGTCGGCCGGGCAACCGGATCGAGATTCAGACAGGCCTCGGCGAGCCCGGTCATTGGCGTTTCATCAAATGCATCCAGCGCGCCATCGGCTGGGGCGGGCCTCGCATGCATCGCGAGTTCCTCCAGCAGGTACCCGAAGGCCCGCACATCCAGGGCAAGCAATGCGCGCCGCAACACGGGTTGATCGTCGGGCAACAGGCTGGCGCCACCAAAGTCGCTGAGCATGGCTTCGCCATTGGCGGGATTCCACAGGATGTTGTGGGCATAGAAGTCGCCATGCATCACGCCCCGCCGGTGCAGGTGCGCCAGCGCCTGCGCCATTTGGCTGGCCACACGCAGTGCGTCGCCGGCGCCCAGCGCAAAGCCATCGAGATACACGTCGCGCGTGCAGCTCTGGAAGCTGGGCGGCCCCGCCAGGTTGCGCAGCTCGGGCGGCATGATCGGCATCAAAAGCCCGGGCGTGCCGTCGGGGTGTTCCGTGAGTTCGGCCACCGGCGTGCACAGCGCTGGGTGGTGACCGGCGGCGGTGCAGGCCGCGATCTCGTGCTCCGGCAGACCGTCGCTGGTGACCGACCCCTTGAACAACTTCAGCGCCAGGGACTGATCCGCTGAATCTTCAGCCAGAAGATGCACCCGATGGATATGCCCGGACGCGCCCTCGCCCAGTTGGTCGCCCAAACGCAACCGGTGCCAGGGCAGGCGCGGCAGGCGCTGAGCGTGAGCGTGTTGCCAACCCAGCGGATTGCCCGCCACCGCCAGCCAGGCCAGACGCGGCAAACGCGTGAGCCAGGGGGGCAACTCGGTGAACCGGTTGGCGGACAGCCGGAGCAGCTCCAGTGAATGCGCATCGGCCAGGCCAGGGGGCACGGCGCTCAGCCGGTTGCCCGCGAGCATCAGTTTCTGCATGGCAGGGCGTAGACCCAGTTCAGAAGGCAGTTGCTCAATGGCGTTGTCTGTCAGGATGAGCCAGCGCAGCTGCGGCGGCAGCGCCGCAGCGGGCACGTGTTCGATGCGGTTGGCCTTGAACCCCACCATCTCCAGCTCGGGGCAATCGCCCAGCACCTCGGGCAGTTCGGTAAAGGCGTTGCTGGAGCAAAAAATGATCCTGAGCTTTCGCAGGCGCCCCAGCTCGGGCGGCAGGGTGCTCAAGCGGTTGCCGGTGAGGTTGAGCACCTCCAGCGTGTCGGCCAGGGCCAGCACCTCGGAGGGCAGTTCGGTCAGGCCGCAGCTCAAATCGAGCCGGCGCGTGCCAGTGAGCGCGCCGCTGCGCAGTTGGTCAAGGGTGTGCATGCAGGGGTGGGTCCAGACGTCCGACGATCGAAGCCAGTGAATTCTCAGGGCGAATCGTCTTCTGGCTGGTAAACCAGCAACTCACCAGGCTGGCACTGCAGGTATTCGCAGATTTTCTCGAGCGTCTCGAAGCGCACACCCTTGACCTTGCCTTGTTTGAGCAAGGACATGTTGGCTTCGGTGATGCCGACGAATTCGGCCAGGTCCTTGGACTTGACCTTGCGCCGAGCGAGCATGAGATCGAGTTGAACAACGATGGGCATCAGACAAAACGCTCGTTTTCTTCGGCCAGGGCCTGACCCTGCCCGATGACCGCCGCCATCAGCCACACCACGCCGGCAAAGAAGAAGGTGAACAGATGGTTGGAGCCGATGCCCAGCGCCAGGTGGCGCATGGCCGGCGGATTGTGCAGCGTGAGCAGCACCGAGGTCGCGGCCGACGCCACGATGGCGGCCAGCGCGGCGGCGGCCACCCAGCCAGCGAAGCGGCGCAGCAAATCGGTGGCCTGCCGGGTGAACACGCGACCCTGTGCGAACTGCTCGAAGCAGCGCTTAGCCTGCCACAGTCCTGCGAGCAAAAAGGCCAGCGGCAGCCCCATGACCACCGCGCCCGCCAGCCGCTGCCAGGGCTGCAAGAGCACACCGATGGCTGAAGCAGGCAGATTGGCGTGACCAGCCAGCAGCCCATCACCGGCCACGGCCCAGTACACCGCCAGTGTCACCGGCAGCAACAGGATGAACGCCCAGCACGCCCAGACCATGAGGCGGCTGGTGCGGCGGATGTGGTGCAGCGGATCGGATGGGCGGGCGGTGGTGGGGGTGTCGGTGGTGGGGTGCATGGTGGACCTTCCTGGCGTGAGCAGAGGGAGCGATGAATGAAGTGATTGTCGATTGACAATAAATTATTGTTTTAAAATAATTAAAATCTGTTTAACAGTCTCTGTCAAGACCCATGAAACGTTTTTTCACCTGCCTGATACTGAGTGTGGTACTCGCCGGCTGCAGCGGTGTTCCCCTGCGTTCGCTGCCCCGCCTGGCGCAATTGTCCGAGTCGCTGCTGGATGCCAACCCGGCCGAATTCATGGTGGCGCTGCAGGTGGATGCGCGGCTGGTGCCGCCCCCAGGCGCAGTGCCCCGGCTGATCGTGAAACTCACGCCACGCGACCCCGTCGCTTTCGATCCCATCGACAAAAGACTCTCGCTGCAGCTGGCCGTGGCGTCGAGCGCCACGCTGGGCCTGAAAGCACCGCCAGCGGGGCGACGCTGGCTGCTCTACAGCATGCCCCCGGACACACAGGCCGAATTGCGGCGGGTGCAGACCCTTGTGCGACAAGCCCAGGCCGCCCCTGAGAAAAACCGCGGCGGCAGCCTGAGCGTGGGGGTGGAACAGCACTCGCTGGCGGTCTCTGACCCAGCCTTGTCGCGCACGCGCTGGGACACCTGGCTGCAGGTGCGTCAAAGCGAAGGGTTCTTCGAGGTGTGGTCCGGTACGCCGGAGCAGCTGCGCAGGGCAGCACCCCAGCGCTGAGGCGCCCAGACCGCCAGCTTTGATGCAGGCCTCTGGGTGTGGCGCGCCATACCGGACCGCGAGCAGGGTCACCGTAAAAAGGCCACACGGGTGCTCCGCATAATGCTTCCCATGGACCTCACACAAACCCTTTTTCCACTGGGCTGGCAGCACTACCTGCTGGGCGGCCTCTTCATTGGCACCGGCGTGGCGCTGCTGTACCTGCTCACAGGTCTGGTGGGCGGCATGAGCACGGTGTTCTCCAGCACCTGGTCGTTCGTATCGAACCGGCCGTTTTTCCAGCAGGAGCGCTTCAAGGGTTCTCGCGCTTGGCGGCTGGTGTATGCGGCCGGGCTCATCCTGGGCGCGCTGGCCTGGTGGTGGATTGTTGCTGAGGGCACACCGCAGTCCACCGAGGTGCCGGCGTGGATGCTGTTGGTGGGCGGCCTGTTCGTGGGCTATGGCGCCCGCCTGGGCAATGGCTGCACCTCGGGTCACGGCATCTGTGGTCTTGGTTCGTTGCAATGGCCTTCGTTGCTGGCGGTGCTGACCTTCATGGCCACCGCCTTCATCACGGCCCATCTGGTCGCATGGAGGTTAGGATGAAACACCCCCGCGCCGCTTCGCGTCACCCCCTCAAGGGGGCGGCACTGGCCGTCCGGCAAAGCCGGCCCGGCGGTGCCCCTGGGTTGGACCCCTTCATGCGTTGTGGGTCGCGCGCTGCGCGGTGGAGCAACTGACATGAGTCCAGGAAAATTCCTTGCTGTGCTGGCGGGTGGCGCCCTCTTCGGCTTCGGGCTGGCGCTCTCGACCATGGTGCGGCCCGAGGTAGTGCTGAGTTTTCTGCGCTTTGAAGACTTTGGCCTGATGCTGGTCATGGGTGGTGCCGTGATGGTGACCGTCCTGGCCTACCAGTTGCTGCCGCGCCTGCTCGCCCGCCCCTTGCTGGGCGGTCATTTTCACCACCACGTCAGCCGCTGGAACCGCGACACGCTGCAGGGCTCGGCCCTGTTCGGTGTGGGCTGGGGTCTGTGCGGCGTCTGCCCGGGGCCGGCCATCGCCGGCCTGGGCACGGGCAACTGGAGCCTGCTCTGGGCGCTGTGCGGCATTGCCCTGGGTGCATGGCTGCAAGGCGTGCGTGCGAGGGCTGATGCATGAGCGCCGCGCCGGGCCGCTCCCAAGCAAGCTCGCACCGCAGCCCGAAGGGCGAAGGTACTCCAGTGAGCGACCATCCCCAAGCAAGCGCCTTCCGCAGCCCGCAAGGCGAAGGTGCCCGGACAAGCGAGCTTCCCTTCAGCCCTGCCGCCGAACGCAACCAGCAACCGATTCTGGAGGTCTTGCGCCTCGTGCTGCCCGCACAAGGCAGGGCACTTGAAATCGCGGCAGGCACCGGGCAGCATGCCGTGCATTTCGCAGCGGGTCTTCCCGCGTGGACTTGGCAACCTACAGACCAGGAACCCGCGATGCTGCCCGTGATCGATGCCCGCGTCAGGGAAGCGGGCCTTGGCAACGTGTGTGCAGCCCAGCGGCTGGATGTGCTTTCGCCCACCTGGCCCAGCGAGGGCCCAGAATTCGAGGCACCATTCGATGCCATTTTTTGTGCCAACATGCTGCACATATCGCCCTGGGCCACCTGCGCCGCGCTGATGCAGGGGGCATCGCGGCATCTCGGACCGGCGGGCGTGCTGATCACCTACGGGCCCTACCTGGAAGACCATGTGCCCACGTCGGAAGGCAACCTGCGATTCAACGAAAGCCTGCGCGCCACCCACCCGGAATGGGGCATTCGCTGCGTGGAAGCCGTCGCCGAGCAAGCCGCATTGGCGGGGCTTCAACTGAAAGCGCGCCATGCCATGCCCGCCAACAACCTGCTGCTGGTCTGGTCTCACACAGACTAGGGCCTGCGCGCGAGGGAACCTATGAATGCGCAAAGACCTCCATCGACACCGTGCGACGCGCAATAACAACGAAATCGCTTGATCGGACACCCTGCATGCTCAAGACCCTGAAAGATCTCTTTGACAAACTGAACACCTCGCTCAGCGGCTCTGCAGCCTTGTCGCCCGCCGAAGAGGCACACACGCTGCAGCTCGCCACCGCGGTGCTGCTGGTGGAGGTGATGCGGGCCGAACCCGCCATGAAGGATGCCGAACGCGACGCCATCATCCAGGCGCTGCGCCGCAAATTCACGCTCGAGGACGACGAGATCGATCGCCTGTTTGAGCTCGCGCACGAAACGGCACGCACAGCCTACGACTACCAGCGGTTCACGCGCAGCCTGAACGACCGGTTCACGCAAGAGCAGAAAATCAACGTGGTTGAAGCCATGTGGGAAGTGGCCTACGCTGACCACCATCTGGATGCCCACGAGCAACACGTGATCAGCAAGGTGGCGGGCCTGCTGCACGTCACCCATGGCGAGTACATCGCGGCCAAACTGCATGCACAGGAGACCATGCAACACAAGCGCATGACGGAAGCAAAGGGCTGAATCCTCCGCCGGTCACCCGAATATCTCGCTACATTTCTTTGCGCTTGCGGGCGGCGCGGTTTACGTTTGCGAAACATGAGGGGCGCAAGATGAAGGCTCACCAACCCAAGGAGTGACCTCATGAAATCCCGAAACTTTTTTGCCCTTGCTGTCGCAGCCCTCACGCTCGGCATCAGCAGCGCAGCCCTCGCGCAAGGCCCGATGCAGCGCGTGATTCGCGCAGAAGCGGCCGCCATTCAGCATGTCGATGACCGCAGGGGCGACCGGGACGACTTCCGCAAGGACCGTCGGGATGATCGTCGGGACCACCGCGCCGACCGCCGGGATGACCGCAAGGACCATCGCGCTGACCGCCGGGAAGACCGACGCGATCACCGTGCCGATCGCCGTGATCACCGCCGGGATGACCGCCGCGACTTCCGCCATGGCTACTACCAGCCAGCCCCCGTCGTCCAGCACTATTACTACCACGCGCGCGGCCCGGAGTTCCGGCGCGGCCACTACATTCCGCGCGAGTACCGCAACCGCCAGTACGTGGTGGTCAACCACCATCACCATCGCCTCACCGCACCACCGCGCGGCCACCACTGGGTGCAGGTGGGCAGCGACTACGTGCTGATCGCGGTGGCCACCGGCCTGATCGCCCACATCATTCTCAACAACTGACCTCCGTTATCCGCCACGCCACAGGGGGCACGGCATGCCGATGATCGGACATGCCGTGCCCTGTTTGTTTTTGCTCCACGGCAACGTTCACCATCTGCGATGATTTCGGTCCACCGGTTCCACTGCCCCTGGAGGCAACCACCCACATGAAGCTCCGCTCTTTTCTCCTGCCCCTCATCACGTCGATTGCGCTCACCCTGGCCGCCTGCTCCAAGGAGGCGGGTGTTGATTCGCCGACAGCTTCAGGCGACAGCGCCCCCATCGCGCTCGAGCAGGCCCACGACGCACTCGCCGCTGAAGGCAAGGGCTTCACCGTGGGCGCCCTGATGAGCGCCAACCCGGTCTATGTGCTGTTCGATCCCCAGTGCCCGCACTGCGCCCGCTTGTGGGAAGCGTCCCAGCCCCTGCTGGGCAAGGCGAAGTTCATCTGGGTGCCGGTGGCCATCCTCAATGCCAGCAGCGCCCCCCAGGGTGCTGCGCTGCTGGGCGCCCCGAACCCTGCCGAAGCGATGACCGAACACGAGAAGTCGCTGCTGTCCAACCAGGGCGGCATTTCGGCCTCTGCGCAGGTGCCTGACGAGGTGATGAATCAGATCAAGCGCAACACCGAGTTGCTCAATCGACTGGGCGCCGAGTCGGTCCCCTTCATCGTGGCGCACAACCTGCGCACTGGGCAGGTGGTCACACAAAGCGGCGCGCTGCCAACAGATGCACTGGCGGAGTTGATCGGGCTGGGACAGTAAGGGCTGGCTGCCTTATCATCCGCCGATCCGCACACACCGTGTGCCCCTCCAGGAGGCCTTATGGGCAAAGAGCAGCGCAACGAAAAGATGTCGAAGAAACCGAAAAAGGACACCTCGGCACCCAAGGGACCGGTCAGCTCCGACCGCCCGACCCCGCCCACGACGGCCGTGATGCCGCGTGGCAAGGAAAAGAACAAGTGAGCCCCTTCGCATGAAGGCCACCTGGAACGGCGCGGTGATCGCCGAAAGCGACGACACCGTGCTGGTGGAGGGCAATCACTACTTTCCCGAGAGTGCGCTCAACCGCGATTACGTCACCTTCAGCAACCACCGCACCAGTTGCCCGTGGAAAGGCCAGGCCAGCTACTACTCGCTGCTGGTCAACGGTGAACTCAACACCGACGCTGCCTGGTACTACCCCGACCCCAAACCAGAAGCCGAAAACATCCGTGGCCGGGTGGCTTTCTGGAAGGGTGTCAAGGTTCACGCCTGAGGCCGGTTCTTGAATCTCAATGCCCCCTGACAACGCCGGGGGACTGTGCGGGCACGTGGGCACCAAGGGTAAGCTGGCCGGCCTAACCCAGATTCAGGAGACGCCCATGCCCATGATCCACACGGCCACCCGCATCGCCGCTGGCACCTTGATCCTTCTGAGCCTGGCTGCTTGTGGTCATCGCAGCGCACACCACGCCGCCATGCACGCCCGGCACCATGGCGCCATGGCGGCCAACGCCACACCGACCGCGCCGGTGACGCTGTCCACCAGCACGCCCACCCTGTCGTCGGGCTACAAGAAGGTGGCTTCACCCGCAGCGGCCAAGCTGTATTTCGTCAACCTGCGAAACGGCATGACCGTGACCAGCCCAGTGAAGGTCATCTTTGGTCTCAGCGGCATGGGCGTGGCCCCGGCCGGCATCGAAAAGGAAGGCACAGGGCACCACCATCTGCTGGTGAACGTGAACGAAGTCGACGCCAATGCGCCCTTGCCGGCCAATGACCAGTTCCGCCACTTCGGCGCAGGACAGACCGAAACCAGCGTGGAGCTGAAGCCGGGTCAGCACACCTTGCAACTGGTGCTGGGCGACCAGAACCACATCCCACATCACCCACCGGTGCTGAGCGAACGCATCACCATCACGGTGAAATAGATCCCGCCATGGCGGCGTCGGTCCACTCCCTGGATCCGGATCAGCCCTGATCAAACACAGGGTCCACCGGCACCTGCAAGCCGGTCGCCAGCTGATTGGTCTTGCCTGCCAGCGCCACGATGGAGAGCAGCTCCGCGTGCTGTTGCGGCGTCATGCCCTTGGCCCTGGCGGCGGCAGTGTGCGAGTGCACGCAGTAGCTGCAGCCATTGATGATGGATGCGGTGATGTAGACCATCTCCTTGGTCAGAGGATCCAGACTGGACGGCGTGGCCATCACGCGCTTGACCTCGGCCCAGGTCTGCTCCAGCAGCGTCGCGTCGAACGCCAGGTAGCGCCACATGTTGTTCACGAAGTCGCTCTTGCGGGTGGCGCGGATGTCATCGAACACCGCCTTCACGCGGGGATCGTTTTCTGGATCTGGTTGGGATGGAACCGTGGACATGAAGACTCCTGCGGGTGAAAAGGCTCAACGCTTGCGGCGCTTGGGCGGTTTGTCGCCACGCGCCTGCTTGCGCTCGCTGCGCGCCGCGTCGGCCTTGAGGCCGGCGGCCAGCCAGCGGCTGAACATCTCGGGTGTTTCCAGCGTGATGCGGCCGATGTGCGTGCCCCGGAAGTCGGCGATCACCAGTTCGGCCACCTTCTGCCAGTTGACCGCGCCACCGCCGGCGAGCGCGCCGCGCTTGCGGGCAATGGCGGCTATCAGATCTTCTTCAGGCAGCTCGGCAATGGCCTGATGCGACAGGCCCAGCTTGTAGCGCGCCTCCAGCAGTTCGGCGTAATCCAGCTTGAGCTTGGCCAGCAACTCCAGCGCCACTTCCTGATCGTCGTAGGCATTGCGACCCACGGCGCCACTGGCCGCCAGGTTGAATCCACTCTCGGGCACCACGATGCGCGGCCAGAGCATGCCGGGCGTGTCAAACAGGTAGAAGTCGTCGGCCAGCGCCAGACGTTGCTCGTTGCGGGTCACACCCGCTTCATCGCCGGTCTTGGCCGCTCGCTTGCCCATGAGCGTGTTGATCAGGGTGGATTTGCCCACGTTGGGGATGCCGCAGATCAGCACACGCATGGGTTTGACCATGCCGCCACGGTTGGGCGCCAGTTCAAAGCAGGCGGCGATGATGGCGCGCGCAGGCGCAGTGACACTGGCATCGAGTGCAATGGCGCGGGTCTTGTCCTGGGCGTTGTAGTGGGCCAGCCAGAGTGCGGTGCGCACCGGGTCGGCCATGTCCTGCTTGTTCACCACCTTCAGGGTGGGCTTGTGCCCGGTGAGTTCGGCCAGCAAGGGGTTGGCGCTGGAGCCAGGCAGGCGGGCGTCGAGCATTTCGATCACCACATCGATGTCTTTCACGCGCTCGGTGATGGCCTTGCGCGTGAGGTGCATGTGCCCGGGAAACCACTGGATCGTCATCTGGGGAAACGTCTTTCAGAAAAGCAGGCGCCGGTCGGCGCGCTGGCATTGTGCCCTGCCCTGCTCCCCGGGCTCCTGAAGCTTGGTGTAAGCCCGGGGTGATGCGGCCGGCGCCGTCCCTACAATCTCCCGACCCCATCCAAATTCAAGAGGAGACACATGAGCATCACCGTCAAGATCGATCTGGGCTACGAGTTCGACGTCAAGGCCAAGGCGTCTGACGTGTTCGACCTGCTCTCCGATGTGCCCGCCTCGGTGGCGCATTTTCCCAAAGTCGAGAAACTCACCGACATGGGCGGCGGCGTCTACCAATGGGAAATGGAAAAAGTGGGCACTTCGCAGGTGAACATCCAGACGGTGTACGCCAGCAAATACACCAGTGACAAGGCCAAGGGCACGGTCAAGTGGACACCGGTCAAGGGCGTGGGCAACGCCCAGGTGGGCGGCAGCTGGAAGATCGTGGACAACAAGAAATCCACCGGCATCACACTGGCCATCCAGGGCGAAATCGAAGTGCCCCTGCCCGGCCTGATGAAGATGGTGGTGGCACCGGTGGTCGAAGGCGAATTCGAGAAACTGGTCGAAAAGTACATCGACAACCTGATCAAGGCCTTCGGCGGCGAGGCTTGAGGATCGCGCTCCAGCGCGATGGAAAACGGAAAAGGAGAAGGGGCGAAGCCAGGAGCAGTGGAGAACCACACCCCCCGAAGCCGCAGTGACTCCCTTCAAGGGGCACAGAGGGTCCGGCTCCGCCGGCCCAAGGTGCCGCCCCCCTCCAAGCCGCAGGCGCAAGAGAGGGGGGTGCCGCGAAGCGGCGCGGGGGTGCCCTTTGTTATCCCCGCCCGCACTGGACAAGCTTGTGCATAACTCGGGGCAAGTTCTGTACGGCGCACGCAAGTGCATGATCTGTCTGGGGAAAGATCAGACTGCCTGTTGAACAGGCAGTCCCCAAAGGCGCATGGTCATCCCAATGACCACCATGGATTGACATGTCAGCACACCCCACCACAACCATCGAAGCATCCCGCCTGGTCGAGCTGGTGCCTTCCGGGCAGACGGTGCATTGCGAACCGGGACAGACCCTGTGGCAGGCGCTTCAGCTGGCCGGCGTGGCCTGGCCAGTCTCGTGTCGCAATGGCAGTTGCCGCACCTGCATGGGCCAGTTGGTTCAAGGCCGCGTGCGCTATGCCATCGAATGGCCGGGTTTGCTGCCAGAAGAAAAGGCTGAGGGCTGGGTGCTGCCCTGTGCGGCCTATCCCGAGTCCGATCTGGTGCTGCGCGAGCCAGCAGCGGCCAGCGGCGTCAGGCCGGCGGAAGATGCTGCTTAAAAAACGCCAGCGTGCGTTCCCAGGCCAGCTTGGCTGCCACTGGGTCGTAACGGGGTGTGGTGTCGTTGTGGAAGCCGTGCTGGGTGCCCGGGTACCGGTGGGCGATGTACGCCACGCCTGCCGCCTGCAATGCCGCTGAATAGGCGGGCCAGGCGGCGTTGATGCGTTCGTCCACATCGGCAAAGTGGATCATCAGCGGCGCCTTGACCTTGGCCGCGTCTTCCACCGGCGGGAGGTTGCCATAAAACGGTACGGCCGCTGCAAGCTCGGGGCGCTGGGTGGCTAACATGTGGGCAATGCCACCGCCATAACAGAAGCCCACCACCCCTGTGCGACCTGAACCGTCAGGCCGTTTGTGAAGCACATCGGCTACGGCCAGAAAGTCCTGCCGGGTCTTGGTCTGGTCCAGTTGGGCGAACAAGGCGCGAGCTCGGTCCTCGTCGCCGGGGTAGCCGCCGAGCGGCGTGAGCGCATCGGGTGCAAAAGCCACATAACCTTCCAGCGCCAATCGCCGAGCCACGTCTTCAATGTGGGGATTGAGGCCGCGGTTCTCATGCACCACCATCACACCCGGCAGCTTCGGCGTTCCGGCTGCGGGCTTGGCCACGTAGACCTTGATGGTGCCGTGCCCCAGCGGAGAAGGCACCTCTTCGGTCACGATCAGCAGGCGGGGATCGTCCTTGGGCACCACCTGGGCTGCGGCGAAGTCGGGGCTGAGCGCCGCGAGCAGGCCGGCTGCGGTGAGTCCACCCACCGCGAACTTGCCGGCACGATCCAGGAAGCCACGGCGGTCGATGTCGCCGTGCACGTAGGCGTCAAACAGGATCAGCAGTTCCTGGTCAAAATCGGCGGCGGTGAGTCGGTTCATGCGGGCCCCCTGCAAAAAATGCAGGATAGAACAGAGACCGTTGCCAGACCTCAGGGGAAACGCCCTGTGCGGGTATGGATTTGTAACTGGAGCGGGCCTACATCAACGGCCCCGGGATCACATCGTCAAATGCGATATGCACCGAACGCGATGCCTCAATCCAGAGACACCGAGGAACCGGCTCTGCCGGGCCTCTGGTGTCGCCCCCCTACAGGGGGGTGGCGCCGAAGGCGACGCGGGGGGTCATGCGTGAACTGCAGCCACCACCGGCTCGGCGGCAGGTCGACCCAGGCGATCAGGCGAGGTGTACTCCTGCCGGTAGATCTCAAACGGCATGGTGTCGGCCGCTTCGATCTCCCGCTGCACGTCCAGTGACTTGGCGGCCATGGCCTCGAAACGTGCCTGCTGGCGCGAGCTCCAGGGCAATGCCAGCAACGTGGCGTGGGTTTTGAGCGACTGCTCGCGCGCAAACGCAACAAACGAATCGTCATGGTCCCGACGCATGGCCGCAAGCACCCGGGCAGATGGCAACGTCTCGGGCGCCCGCAGTGCCGCCATTGCATGGTGCACGGCATCGGCATGTTCGGTGCCGCCCTGGGCCGCATCGAGCGCCTGTGCAATGGGCTTGAGCCTTTCGATCAGTTCCAGCCCCCATTGCATCAGGGGCACGCTCTCGCCCTGGCGCAGCAGGCACAGGCCGGGCTCGCGGCCGCGCGCAGCGGTCAGGTGCTGGTTGTGCGCCATCTCGTGGATTTCGGCCGGGTTGTCAGGTGGGCTGTCGCTGAGCAGGCAGTGCATCAGGAACACATCGAGGAAGCGCATGGTGGACGCGCCGATACCGATGGTCTCGAAGGGGTCGAGGTCCATCAGCCGCACCTCGATGTATTCCACACCGCGTTCGCGCAAAGCATGCAACGGGCGCTCACCGGGGAAGATCACGCGCTTGGGACGGATGGTGCCGTAGAACTCGTTTTCGATCTGCAGCAGTGTGGTGGCCAACTGGTTGTAGTCGCCACCCGGGTTTCGGATGCCCAGCGCCTCGTAGGCGGGCCAGGGACGGGTCAGCGCGTCGTGCAGCGAGGCGGCGTAGCCCTCCAGGCTGTTGTAGCTCACCGCCAGCGAGGCCTGCGCTTCGCTCTGGTAGCCCAGGCGCCCCATGCGCAGCGACGTGCCGTGCGGCATGTACAGCGTGCGCTCGCCCAGTCGCTGCAGTTCGTGCTCGCGCCCTTCCACAAACGACGAACACACCGCTGGCGAGGCGCCAAAAAGCGTGAGCAGCAGAAACGCGTGGCGGCGGAAATTGCGGATCAGTGCGAAATAGTCTTCACTGGCGAGCCCCGGCAACGACCAGTTGTAGTGAATGCCCGAGATCGTCTGCATGCGGCGGCCGTAGCGGTGACCCAGGCCCATGCGGTAGACGCTCTTGGCACGGCCCACATTGGACGACCCGTAGCGCCCGAGCGGAATGGTTTCGTCGGTGGGCAGGCCGCACGGCATGCTGGAAGCCCAGAGCATTTCGTCGCTGCCCGGGCTGTGCGGCTGGTGCAGGCTGCGCACGGTGAACTGGTGGATCTCGGTCAACTCCGCCAGGCAGGCATCCACGCTTTCGTGCACGCCGGTGATGAGTTCAAGCTGCGACTCGCTGTAGTCGGTCGTGATGTGCGGGTGGGTCAACGCGCTGCCCAGCGCCGCAGGGTGCGGCGTGAGTGCCAGGCGACCATCGGGCTGTGCGCGCAGGCTTTCTTTTTCAATGCCGCGGCGCATGCCACGCAGGCGATGGCCCGGGATGGCTTCCAGCCGTTGTTGGTTTGAGGTCATACAGCGTGAGTTTTCAGGTCCGGGGGGCGGAAGTTACCACGTGTAGCGGGATCTTGCTGGCGCCAGCCTGACCAACCGCACCGCCATGGTGCACTGCCGTTAGGGCGGTGGCAAGCCCCCGGCCGATGTGCTCAGGCCGGCAGCGGTTCTGCCCGGGGCTCGATGTTGGCGGCCTGAGCCGTCGTTCCGATCAACGGCGCCGGGCCGACGCGATCAAACCAGTGCTGGATGGCATCGGCGTCATTGGTGAGGCGCAGCTCATCAAATGCCTGCTGTGCCTGGGGATAGTGCCGCCGCAGGTAGTTCAGCCATTGTTTGAGACGACCGGCCCGATGACGGCGATCCACCCGCAGGCCCACCTGTTGCCAGAACGCCAGCAGCAAGTCGGGCATCACGTTCCATGGCACAAGGCCTTGTCCCTTGATGGCCAACGCCAGGCCCGGGTTGGTGACCATGCCCCGGCCCATCATGAGGGCATCGCAGCCGGTGACCGCCTGGCAACGCAAGGCGTCGGCCACGGTCCAGATGTCGCCATTGGCGACCATGGGAATCTGCAGGTGCGCCGGCAAGGCTTCACGCACCTGCGCAATGCGCTCCCAGTAGGCCGGTGGCCGGTAGCCATGGGCCTTGGTGCGCGCATGCACCACAAGCTCATCCGCCCCCGCTTCGGCGATGGCGATGGCGCACTCTTCGGCGCGGCGGTCGTCGTTGTAGCCCAGCCGCATCTTGGCCGACACCGGGAGGTGCGCCGGCACGGCGCGCCGCACGGCCGCCACGATGCGGCCCACCAGCTCGGGCTCGTCCAGCAGCACGGCACCGCCCCGGCTCTGGTTCACCGTCTTGGCCGGGCAACCGAAGTTGAGATCGATGCCATGTGGCCTCAAGCCCGCCAGACGCGCGGCGTTGTCGGCCAGGCACGCCGGGTCGGAACCGAGCAACTGTGGTCGCACCGGCACCCCTGCGCGCGTGCGGCTGCCATTGAGCAATTCGGGCACCACCCGCAGGAAGGCGCGCTCGGGCAGCACGGTGTTGGTCACCCGGATGAATTCGCTCACGCAGCGATCGATGCCCCCGGTGCGCGTGAGCACATCACGCAGGGTGGCGTCGAGCAGGCCCTCCATGGGCGCGAGCAGAAGAATCATGGGGATGGGGAGGAAGAAGGGAAGGTCTCGCGAAGACCTGCCGCAAGGTGATGGAGCGGCATTTTAGGCCGCTTGCCCCTGATGGAGCGGTCCAGTACCATGCATCGGCGATTCGTTTGTGAGCTTCAGGAGTGGTGGATGCGCTTGTTTTTTTCGTCGGTGCTGGGTGCTGTGCTGTTCGGCACGGCTTGCTTGTCAATGGCCCAGGCGGTCGCGCCCGAGGCGCCTGCTGCTGCAACGCAGACGCCCTTGCCAGCAGCCACGGCAACGGTGTCGCCACCCATCGAGATACCGGCCAACGACACCAGCCGCATCGGCACCGTCAAACACGCGGAGGGCGCCATTCTGATGGGACGCACACCCGCCCAGCAGGCACCCCGCCCGGGTGACGGCGTGCGCGAGAACGAGCGGCTGAGCACCGGCCCGGACGGTGCGGCCAGCATTCTGCTCAAGGACGGCACCCTGCTCACCATGGGCCCCAACACCACCATGGACCTGAGCCGGTTCAGTTTTGATTCGACCACCCAGAAGGGGCACTTCGTGCTCGACCTGCTCAAAGGATCGGTGCGCGTGGTCACAGGTTTGCTGGCCCGTGTGAACCCCGATCTCTTCAAGGTGCAGACCCCCACGTCGGTGGTGGGCGTGCGGGGTACCGACTTCATCGTCGAAGCCATGGAGCCCTTGTAGCGCGTCTTCCCGCGTTGCTTGACCGCCCCTCACCTGCCCGCCGGGGCTGAAACGCGTGATCTTGGCGCGACACACGCGTGACCTCCTTCACACTGCCCCCCCGTTCATCAACATTCCATTTCATGCCCTTGCAACGCCCTCTCGCCCGATCAATCACCGCTGCTGTCGCGCTTTCTATCGCCCTGTGGCTGACTGCTTGCGCCCCGGTATCGCGCGTGATCCTGCTGCCACAGGCCGGGGGCGAGCCCAGTGCGGTGGTGGTGCGCACGCCGCAAGCAGAATCCGTGATCGATTCGCCCTATGGCGTGGCCAACGTGGCGCGCAGCGGCCGCGTGGGCACCGACACCACCACCGCAGACGAAGTGCGCTCCCGATACCCCCGGCTGCTGGCGATCGAACCCTTGGCGCCAGAACGTTTCATGCTGGAGTTCGAGCCTGGCACTTCCGACCTGACCCAGGAGGCGCAGTCCCGGCTGGAAGCTGTGATTGAGCGGGCCGGTGCCCGTCCGGGTGGCGAAATCGTCGTGACCGGGCACACCGACCGCCAGGGCACCGTGGAAGCCAACGACCAGTTGTCGTTGCAGCGGGCACTGGCCCTGCGCGCCCTGTTCATCGAGCGGGGCTTCCCGCCAGAGCGGATCGAAGCCGTGGGCCGCGGCGAGCGCGAACCCCTCGTGCCCACCGAAGACGAGGTACCTGAGCCCCGCAACCGCCGCGCCGAGATTCTGGTGCGCTGATGGCAGGCGCCGACCTGCCCGACGCTCCCGCGCAGGCGGAGCAATTGACGCCGGACCTTCCGGCGCCAGCCGCCCTGACGGTGATCCATGCCGATGACACACTGCTGGTGCTCGACAAACCCGCCGGCTTGCTGGCCGTGCCGGGACGCGGCCCCGACAAGCAGGACTGCCTGAGCGCACGCGCACAGGCCCGATGGCCAGACGCCCTGATCGTGCACCGGCTGGACATGGCAACCTCCGGCGTCGTGGTCATGGCCAGAGGGCTGGCAGCCCAGCGCACACTGAGCAACGCCTTCGAAAAGCGGCGCGTGCACAAACGCTACATGGCGGTGGTGGCAGGCGAACCCACCGAAGCGTCCACGGAGGATGGTTGGCAAACAATCGATCTGCCGCTGGCCGTGGACTGGCTCAATCGCCCGCGCAGCATCGTGAGCACCCTGCTGGGCAAACCCAGCGTGACCCGCTGGCGGCGAAGCGCCACACAATCCCCCCCACTGCGCACGGGCTTGGCAACACGGTTAGAACTTGAACCTGTCACCGGTCGCACGCACCAGCTTCGTGTCCATCTGCAAGCGATCGGCCACCCCATCGTGGGCGATCCCCTGTACGCCACGCCTGCGCAGCAAGCCATGGCGCCCCGCCTGTTGTTGCATGCCACCGAACTGAAGCTGGATCACCCCGTCACCGGCCTTCCCATGACCTTCACCAGTGCCTGCCCCTTCTGAAATGAACCCGCATCACCTCACCATCCTCACCGGCGCGTCCCGCGGCATGGGCCTGGCCATGGCGCGCCAGCTGCTTTCGCCCCATCGCCACCTGCTGTGCATTTCACGCCAGTCCAACAGCGAACTGGAGGTGCTGGCCGTGCAACAGGACGCCGCACTCACCCTGTGGTCGCAGGATCTGGCGGACACGCAAGCTTCGGCAGAGCGGCTGCAAGCCTGGCTGAAGGCGCTGGACGCCACCCGACTGGCCAGCGCCACGCTGATCAACAACGCCGGTGTGATCCCGCGCATCGGCCCGCTCGACGCATGCCCGCCTGAGGAACTGGCCAACGCCTTGCGCGTGGGCCTGGAGGCCCCCATGCAGCTCACGGCTGCGTTTTTGCGTGCCACCGGTGCCTGGGTGGCTGCGGGGTGGCGGGGGCCGCGCAAGGTGCTGAACATCTCGTCCGGTCTGGGCCGCCACGCCATGGCCGCCCAGGCGCCCTACTGCGCGGCCAAGGCCGGCATGGATCACTTCACGCGCTGCAGCGCGCTCGACGAGGCCCAGCGCCCCCACGGCGCGAAGCTGGTCTCACTCGCCCCCGGCGTGATCGACACCGACATGCAGGTGCAACTGCGCGCAGGCGACCCGGCAGCCTTCCCGGACCGGCAACGTTTTCTGAACCTGAAGGAGCAGGGCCAGCTCACATCGCCTGATGAGGCCGCGCAGCGTGTGCTGGCCTGGCTGGAACGCTCGGACTTCGGCGAACAGCCGGTGGCCGACGTGCGCGACTGAGGCCAGGGGCCCCAATCGACGAACCGGGCAAACCCATGACACACCCGCCCCTGCCACGCCGTTCGTTCCTTCGCGCTTCGCTGGCGCTGGCACTGGCGGGTACCGGGAGTTTCCTGGTCAAGGTGCGTGCCCAGCCTGCTGCCGAAGGCGACTTCTGGCGCATGCTGCGCGAAGGTGGCCATGTGTTGCTGATGCGCCATGCGCAGACAGAGCCCGGCGTGGGTGATCCGGCCCACTTCCGCATTGGTGACTGCAGTACCCAGCGCAACCTCAGCGAGGCCGGGCGCGAGCAGTCGCGGCGCGTGGCCACCGCCTTTGCCCGCGAGGGCATCCGCATGGACGACGTGCGTTCCAGCGCCTGGTGCCGCTGTGTCGATACGGCCGAGCTGGCGTTCGGCAAGCACACGGTGTGGAACCCCATCAACTCGTTTTTTGGTCGCAGCGGCGCGGGCGACACCCAGACGCGGGAGGTAATGGACGCGCTGAAGGACTTCAAGGGCCCGGGCAACATCGCGCTGGTGACCCATCAGGTCAACATCACGGCGCTCACCGGCGGATTCACGTCAATGGGCGAGATGTTGCTGACCCGCCCCGAGCCTATGAGCCCTCAACGCCTTCGCGTGCTCGCCAGGCACAGCGTTTAGCCATCCCGTCGATCAGACGTTGCGAAACAGCTTCACCAGTTCCGTGTAGATGTCGGAAAGCGTGTCAGGCGGCCTGGCCGTTTCGGTCCCTGGCTGGGTGGCAGCCACACCCGCTCCGCCCTGGGTAGGCGAGAAATGGGCCTCAGGCGTGACGACCGGCAGCGGCTTGTCCCAGACCCGGGTGTTGAGCTGCACGCGCTGTGGCAAGTCGGCCTTCATGCACGCACCTCCGCACCATCCATCGCGCGACCCGCCGCCCACCGGGGGCGTTTGATCCCCATCAAGCGCAACGCCGGCTTCACGGGGGTACGATGTGCTGTTGGCCTCATGGCGAGCATGAAAGCCGCTGTGGGGTCGCGTTGTTCCCCTTCAGACCAGGAGTCATTCATGAGCCGAGAAGTCGTCGTCGTCAGCGCCACCCGAACTGCCATTGGCACCTTCGGTGGCAGCCTCAAGGATGTGCCACCCACCGAACTGGGCGCACAGGTGGTGCGCGAAGCGCTGACTCGCGCGCAGGTGGATGGCAAGGACGTGGGCCATGTGGTGTTTGGCCACGTGGTCAACACCGAGCCCAAGGACATGTACCTCTCGCGCGTGGCCTCCGTCAATGGCGGATGTGCCGAGGGCACGCCGGCCTTCAACGTCAACAGATTGTGTGGGTCGGGTTTGCAGGCCATCATCTCCGCTTCACAAAGCATTCTTCTCGGGGACACAGACATTGCTATCGGCGCCGGCGCCGAGAACATGAGCCGTGCGCCCTTCGCATCGTTGAACATGCGCTGGGGCGCCCGCATGGGCGACACCAAGATGGTGGACATGATGGTCGGCGCCCTGCACGACCCCTTCCACACCATCCACATGGGTGTGACGGCCGAGAACATCGCGGCCAAATGGGGCATCACCCGCGAAGATCAGGACAAGCTGGCGGTGGAGAGCCACAACCGCGCACAGCGTGCCACCGCCGAGGGCCGCTTCAAGGATCAGATCGTGCCGGTGATGCTCAAAAGCCGCAAGGGTGAAGTGGCGTATGCCACCGACGAACACTTCCGCCCCGACTGCACGCTGGAAGATCTGGCCAAGCTCAAGCCGGTGTTCCTCAAGGAAAACGGCACCGTGACCGCCGGCAATGCATCCGGCATCAACGACGCCGCCGCCGCCGTGGTGTTGATGGAAGCTGGCACGGCCAAGGCGCGCGGCCTGACACCCTTGGCGCGCCTGGTTGCGTATGCCCATGCGGGTGTGGACCCGAAGTACATGGGCATCGGCCCGGTCCCTGCTTCAAAGATCGCACTGCAGAGAGCGGGCCTCACGGTGAACGACCTGGACGTGATCGAAGCCAACGAGGCCTTCGCCGCCCAGGCCTGCGCCGTCACGCGCGACCTCGATCTGGACCCGGCCAAGGTCAACCCCAACGGCTCGGGCATTTCCCTGGGTCACCCGATTGGTGCCACGGGTGCGCTGATCACGGTGAAGGCCTTGTACGAGTTGCAGCGGGTGCAGGGACGCTATGCGCTGGTGACGATGTGCATTGGTGGTGGTCAGGGGATCGCAGCAATATTCGAAAGGACGTAAACGTCCACCCCCCGCGCCGCCTTCGGCGTCACCCCCCAAGGGGGGCGATGCCTGTGGCCTGGCAAAGCCAGTTCCACGGCATCTCTGGAATAGGACACCTTCTCCGACTGCGCTGATGTGCTTCGACAAACCGTAAAAGATCCGACTCATATGGCGAGTGAACCTGTCAGTGCATCTGAATGGGCGCCCATGCTGGCAGAGCTGGAGCGGGGTTTGCTACAGCGCGATGTGGCGGCGCGGGCCTTGTTGCTGGCGGCGCTGGCGGGTGAGCATGTGCTGCTGCTGGGGCCGCCCGGTACGGCCAAGAGTGAACTGGCGCGGCGGTTGCAGCGGCTGTTGCCGGGGGCGCATTATTTTGAACGCCTGCTCACGCGCTTCACGGTGCCGGAGGAGCTGTTCGGTCCGCTGTCGCTTCGTGCCCTGGAAGACGACCGCTACGAGCGTCTCACAGAGGGTTATCTGCCGGCTGCCGAGGTGGCGTTTCTCGACGAGGTGTTCAAAGCCAATTCGGCCATCCTCAACACGCTGCTGGGCATCCTGCACGAACGCCAGTTCGACAACGGCAGCCAGCGGTTGCCGGTGCCGCTGGTGACCCTGGTGGGGGCCAGCAACGAGCAGCCGCAAGACGACAGCCTGCTGGCCTTTTACGACCGGTTCCTGCTGCGCGTGCCGGTACAGCCGGTGGACGACGCGCATTTCGCCGCGCTGCTCACCACCCCGGTGAACGAAGACAGGGCCTTGCCAGCGCATTCCCACCTGGATTTCACACGCGTGCAGGCCTTGCGCGAACAGGCCCACACAGCGGTGCTGGGGGGCGACGTGCTGGCGTTGCTTCAAGCCGCCCGCCAGCATGCCTGCGGCAGCGCACAAACCGTGTCGGACCGCCGCTGGCGTCAGTTGGTGGAACTGCTCAAGCTGCAGGCCGCCAGTCGCGGTGCCGACCAGGTGAGTCCATGGGATCTTTGGCTGCTGCCCTTCGTGCTCGCGGCCGGGCCAGACGATGTGCCTGGCTGGACCGCATTCTTTCTGCACCGGGTGGCCCACACCGCGCCGGTGTTGCTGGACGGGCTGGAACGGGCGGTGGTGGCTTTTGAGCAGCAGCTCGACATCGAACGCCGCGCACCCGCCGACACGCAGGACGACAGCGCCGGCAAGCTGGCGTTGGCGCGCGCCATCTCGGCACCCCACAGCGGAGAAAGCGAGATGGTGCGCATCACCAGCGAACGCGCGCAACGCCACTACAGCTCGGTGCACGTGGCCGCCCGTGTGAACCAGTGCGACACGGTGCTGGGACAAATGGGCGAAGTACACAAAGATTTGCGCATGACCGCCGAAGAGGTGAGCCGCGGGGCTCGTGCACACGACTGGCTGCCACCTTCCTGGCTGGCACAGATTGAGGGGGTGCATGAGCAGCGTTGCGAGGCCACTGCGCAATGGCTGTCGCGGCTGCAACGGGTGCGCCAGGACTTCTCTGCATTGCCGATGAACGAAGAAGCCCATGCCTCACCGCCCGAACCCGTGACGTGGACCCACCCGTGAACATCGGCGCGGCCGCGCCCTACCACCACCTGGACCAGCTGCCCCGGGAACTGTGGCGCTGGGCCGTGGTGTGCAGTGCGGGCCAGCCCGATGCCCGCCTGCCGCAGCTGGCGCGCTGGCAAAGCGCGCTGTTCGAAGGTGCCCTGCCCGATCCGCACGACGACTGGGACGATCCGCAGGCCATCCGGGCGCTGCGCCCGGTGCTGCAGGAACTCGAGCTGAACCAGCTCACCCGAGGCAGCGACGCCTTGACGCGCCAGGTGATGCAAAGCCTGCTCTGGCACCTCGACGCCCTGATCGACCGAGCAACCGACGTATCCCGCGAGGCCGCCATTGAACAGATGGCCAGCGAATTCCGCGACAGCTGGACGCTGCAGCGACAGGGTTGGGACGAGGTGCTCGCGCTGCTGCAGTCGCTCGGTGATCTGGCGCATTTGCGCTGGGACGATCTGAAGGGCCAGCTCAACCGGCGCGAGTGGCAGGAAGCGCGCCGCATTGGCGAACTGCTGCAACGCCTGCCCACCCTCGCCCGCTTCATCGACGGTGTGGGGCGCAGCCGAACCGACCCGCATCGGCCGCCTGCGCAACAGGCCCGGCAACATCCACTGCCCGAGGCACCGGCCGCGCGCCATCCGGCCGACGAACAGGAACGGCGCCCCGAGCCCACCGCGGTGGATGGCGTTCGCCGCTCCCGCACGCTCGCCCGCATGGCAGGCAGCGAATACCTGAACCTCACGCACCCTGTGCTGCGACGCCTGTGGCGCGCACGGTTCGCCGAAGCGCAATTGCTCACCTACGACGACCGCGCACGCAGTCCTTCCAACCGCCCCCAGCCACGACCCGACCAGGCGCCCCAGCGCAGCGTCCCCAGGCAGGCTGGCCACGGCCCGCTCATCGTCTGCCTGGACACCTCTGGCTCCATGCGCGGCGCGCCTGAGAACGTGGCCAAGGCCTGTGTGCTGCAGGCCCTGCGCAGCGCCCATGCCGGCCGCCGCCCCTGCCGCCTGCTGGCCTTCGGTGGCCAGAACGAACTGCTGGAGCGTGAGCTGGCACTGGACGCCGACGGCCTGACCCACCTGCTGGATGTGATGGGCCAGAGCTTTGATGGCGGCACCGATGTACAGACACCCATGGAACGCGCCATCGAGTTGGTACAGACCACCGGCTGGGAAGAAGCCGACCTGCTCATCGTGAGCGACGGCGAATTCGGCGTCACCCACGCCACGCTGGCCCAGTTGCGAGACGCCAAACGGCGCCTGGCGCTGCGGGTGCACGGCATCCTCATCGGCGATCGCGAGACCGTGGGGCTGGCCGAGGTTTGCGACCAGCTGCACTGGGTGCGCGAATGGCGGCGCTATGGCAGTGGCAGCACGGTGGTGGGTGATGATTTTTCACCGGTGCACAGCCGCAGCCTGACCGCCCTGTATTTCCCCAACGCCATCCGGCGTTGAGCTGGCGATGTATCCTGCCCCGGGATCGGTCCAGTCCCAACCGTTCATTCCCCAAATCAAACAGGAGACAGCATGTTCGAAACCGCGATCGCAGGCAGCCTGCCCAAACCGGCCTGGCTCGCCGAAACCGAAAAACTCTGGCCTCAGTGGAAGGCCCAAGGCCCTGAACTGCAACAGGCCAAGGCCGACGCCACCCTGCTGTGGATCAAGGCGCAGGAAGATGCCGGGCTGGACGTGATCGGCGATGGCGAGCAGGCGCGACAGCACTTTGTGCACGGTTTTGTCGAGCATGTGGAAGGCATCGACTTCGAGCACAAGGTCACCATGGGCATCCGCAACAACCGCTACGACGCCCAGGTACCGCAGGTGGTGGCGCCGCTGCGCCTGAAAGGCCGCGTGCATGCGTTTGAAGCGCAGCTCGCACGCAAGCACACGAAGAAGAAGCTCAAGTTCACCCTGCCCGGCCCCATGACCATCGTGGACACCGTGGCCGACCGGTACTACGGCGACAAGGTGAAAATGGCGATGGCCTTCGCCGAGCTGCTGAACCAGGAAGCGCTGGCGCTTCAGGCCGACGGGGTGGACATCATCCAGTTCGACGAACCGGCCTTCAACGTCTACATGCAGGACGCCGCCGACTGGGGCGTGGCCGCGCTTGAAGTGGCCGCCCGAGGCCTGACCTGCACCACAGCCGTGCACATCTGCTACGGCTACGGCATCAAGGCCAACGTGGACTGGAAGCAGACGCTGGGCGAGCAGTGGCGACAGTACGAGCAGGTGTTTCCCGCGCTGGCCAAGAGCAGCATCGACCAAGTGAGCCTGGAATGCTTCCACTCGCACGTGCCGCCGGAGCTGATGAAACTGCTCGAAGGCAAAGAGGTGATGGTGGGCGTGATCGATGTGGCCAGCGACACCATCGAAACACCGGAAGAAATTGCAGACACCATCGGCATGGCGCTGAAGTACGTGCCCAGGGACAAGCTGATCGCCTGCACCAACTGCGGCCTGGCGCCCATGAGCCGCGAAGTGGCGATGGCCAAGCTGGAGGCGCTGGCCCAGGGTGCGGCGCGGGGGGGGGGGGGCGGGGGGCGCGGCGGCCCCCCGGCCCGGGGCGGGCCGGCGCGCCCGCGCCCCGCCGGCCCCCCCGCCACCCCGCGACCGGGTGGTACGAAGG